>CAVWVA010000001.1:0-3646838 GCA_963758385.1 uncultured Acidobacteriaceae bacterium
CCCAGTACTATTTGCATGTCACCGGAGAATTGGATAAGGCCGCCCAGACGTATCAGGCGGCGATTGAGAGCTACCCACGGGACTTGCCAGCGTACGGCGGTTTGGGCGTCGTGCTTTCCGAACAGGGGCAATATGAGAAAGCCGCGGAGGTCACGAGACAAGTCTTGCGCCTTGCGCCGGATCGGTTACTCGATTACGGGAATCTCGCCAACTTCACCCTTGCCTTGCAGCGGTTCGAAGAGGCGCGGCAGGTCATTCACGAGGCGCAGGCTCGAAAGGCAGATGATTTCGTGCTCCACAATGCTCTCTATGCTCTTGCCTTTCTTGGGTCGGACTCCGCTGCGATGGCGGAACAGCAACAGTGGTTTGCGGGCAGGCCTGAAGAGAACGCCGGACTGGCGCTGGCAGCCGACACCGAGGCCTATGGCGGTCATCTGGCCAAGGCGATCCCACTGACCAGGCAGGCCGTGGACTCCGCCATACGGGCAGACAGCAAGGAAACTGCCGCGATATGGAAAACGAACGCCGGCGTCCAACAAGCGGCTTACGGCAATGCCACGGAAGCCCGGCAGTCAGCTGCCGAGGCTTTGAAGTTGGCTCCCACGAGTCAGGCCGTCGGGGTCGAAGCCGCCCTGGCGTTCGCCCTGGCCGGTGATACCGCACGAGCCGAATCTTTGGCGCAAGACCTGAACAAGCGCTTCCCGCTGGACACCCAGCTGCAGTCCCTTTGGCTGCCCGCGATTCAGGGGCAACTGGCGCTCAACCGCAAGGATGCAACCAGCGCGATCAACCTGCTCCAACCTGCGTTGCCGCCCATCGAGTACGGCCAGATTGCTTTTGTCAACAATATCTCCTGCCTTTATCCGACGTACGTACGCGGGCAGGCCTACCTTGCAGCCGGACAAGGCGGCGCGGCCGCGACCGAGTTCCAGAAGATCATCGATCACAGCGGCATCGTCTGGAACTGCTGGACAGGAGCCTTGGCCCATCTCGGTGTGGCTCGTGCCAATGCCCTACAGGCGAAGAACGCGCAGGGAGCGGATGCCGACGCCGCCCGCGTCCGGGCGCTCGCCGCCTACAAAGAATTCGTCACCCTGTGGAAAGACGCCGACCCCGGCATCCCTATCCTGAAAGAAGCCAAAGCAGAGTACGCGAAGCTGCAGTAACAACGGTTTTTGAAGTGTCGGGGAGGAGTGCTTAGATCACAAGAACTACATCGCGTGCAGCGGGCTTTTCGGGAAGCAATGCTGTTAGTTTGCGATCCAACGTCGCCAACCGTCCTTTGTTGTGGATCGCCAAGGCCAGTAGGTACGCATCCGTGACCTGTTGATGGCCCACGAGTTTCCGCTGCAACAGGGCCATGGCTTCCACCAAGCCGATGTTATCGTGCCAGAATTGGTGCGCCGAATGACCAAGATTGGACTGCAGCAGCGCGACCGCGTCGACTGCTGTCAGAGCGTTTGGCGAAAACGCTGGATTCGAGAGGATGCGGACAAAAGCTGTCTGGGTGAAAGGGCAGCTCGCCCATCGCTCGCGCCCCAGCTCCGAAAGCCAGCGCTGCACTTTGCCGTGCGCCTCGTGACTTGGCCACGTCATCGCGATCAGCACATTGACGTCGAGCAAACAGGCCCTGGTCACTCCAGTTCTTCCTGGAGCTTGCGGATCTGTTCTCCGGTCACGGTAGGCGACCCGTGAGGAAGCTCCACTACGTGGAACCCGTTTACGAGACGTGTCTGCAACGGCGCTTGCAAACCCCGGCGCACCAATTCAGACACGGCCTTTCCAAGCGCGATGTCCCGGCTGCCGGCGTACACCTTCACTTCCCGTAGGACATCATCATCGATCGACAGGGTTGTCCTCATGCACCCATGATGCTTCTGGCGTTAGAGTGATGTCAAGCAGTAGCTAAGAGCATCACTTGTGGAGAAGAGATGCGCCCCCGTGTGAGCCGGTGCCATCAAGACTTTAGTCGCGCCTGATACAAAGCAGCCGTGCAGTGGCTTTGCTTCGCCACGCAGCGATTGCCCAGAGGAGCGCGTGATAATTTGAATGAAACCGTGGTTTGCGCTGAGATGATTCCCCAACGGCGCTGAGTTGATCGCATGCAGAAGATAATCAGGCCGTACGATGGGCTCGAACAATTGCGCAGCGGCATGGGTGTCGTCTACCGCGCCCCCGCCGCTCGCCCGCAGCGCGGGGTTGCGAAAACGTGAATAAAGGAATTTGTTCGGCAATAATTTCCAGGCGAGATTTCGTTGCAGGCGCCGCTGCCGGCGTCGCCCTGCAAGTGGTTGGGGCAACAACGCTCTTGCGAGCGCAGGATATCAAAACAACTCCAGTTGCGAGGACGCAGTGCGGCAAGATCCGCGGCAGGATGCTCGGTTCCGTCATGGGATTTCTCGGTGTCCCCTATGGGGGGCCCGCGGCAGGCGAAGGCCGCTTCTTGCCGCCCTCCACGCCAAAATCCTGGAGCGGTGTTCGTGAATGTAATGTTGCAGGACCAAGAGCCATGCAGCAGCCGGGCTCGCTCTTTACCAATCCTGCTGTTGGCGCGTACTTCAGCGGCGGCCGCGCCGATGGGCCCGCATTGACCGATCAGAAGGATAGCGAGAATTGCCTGGTTCTCAATGTCCTCACTACCAGCCTGGTTGGCAAACGTGCGGTCATGGTCTATATCCACGGCGGGGGATTCACAGGCGGGTCCGCGGCGCTCACGGTGCTATCGGATCGATTTGTCGCAGACAACGATGTTGTTCTGGTTGGTGTCAACCACCGCTTGAACGTCTTCGGCTACACCTACCTCGGCGGGCTCGATCCGAGATATGCGGAGTCTGGCAACGTTGGACAACTCGACCTGATCGCCGCGCTGAAGTGGGTGCGCCATAACATTGCACACTTTGGGGGAGATGCGAACAACGTAACCATCTTTGGCGAATCCGGCGGGGGAGCCAAAGTCAGTACTCTGCTTGCGATGCCGGGCGCCAAAGGCCTCTTCCATAATGCGATTGTTCAGAGCGGCTCTTTCCTGGGGGCCAAAACGCAGGACGAAGCTACGGAAGCGACCAGGAAACTCATGAGCTCGCTCGGATTGGGTCCCGCCGATGTAACCGCGCTGGTTCAACTTCCCGCGGAGAAACTTCTTGCCGGAGCATTGTCGCCGTCGTCAGGGGGAGGACCTGGAGGGCCGGTCGTCGACGGTCATTCATTGCTCGTTCAACCATGGAAGGGCAACGCACCCGAGGAGGCGCGCGGGGTTAACATGATCATCGGCACCTGCAAAGATGAGGGGACGCTGTTCGCGCTCAAAGACACTGAGCTCTTCCATCTCGATTGGGACTCATTGCAATCTCGGCTCACGCAGCCGGGGACGTTGGGTGCCCCAGGAATTCCGAAAGCTGAACTCAAAGATGTGATCGAAGCATACCGGCAGGACTTCCCATCCGCGTCGGCGACCGATGTTTACTTCCGGATCCAGTCTGATCGCGGTGCACGAACGAATGCAATCGCACAGGCGGGGATGAAGGTCGCACAGGACGCCGGCCGCGTCTACATGTACTACTTCGAGTGGAACACGCCAGTGCTGGACGGAAGGCTCCGCGCATTTCACACTGCGGACTTGCCTCTTGAGATGCGGCTCGTCGAGTACCCACAAGCGGAACCTCTCTCTCGTCAGCTCGCGGGAGCCTGGGCCGCATTCGCACGAACCGGAAGCCCAAATGAAAAGGATTTACCGGTGTGGCCGGCGTACACGCTCGCCAGCCGCTCCACCATGCTTTATGACCTTCCGGGCGGCAAGGCAGTGGATAACCCGCAGCAGCTCGAACTGAATCTGCTTGCGAAATACCCAGGTGGGCTGCTCTGATCGACCGCTTTCGCAAGACATGAAACCCGCGCGTTCCTTGCAAGGTCTTATCGGCGAACCCAATACGCCGGTTACCTTCTGATCCCCCAAGGCCGGGCCGGCTTGTGAAGTCCAGGCAAACGAGAAAAGCACCAGGTTTAGCCAACACTTACCTTTGGCTAAATTCACCAGAGGCAACTCTCCGGTTGAAGTCGTCTGAACGGTTCCGCGGTATGCTCAAGGACCGCCATTCGTTGCCTGCAAAATGCTTCGCGAGCAAAACGATTTGGCCCACATGGTAAGGATAGTGGGCAAGTTGACGATTGATTGCTTGCATGACCGAATGAGTTTCCCCTCGAATCGTTATTGTCCGACTGAGGTCTGCATCGGTAATTTGTTCCAGTGTTCGCTCGAGTCGTGACCAACCGTCGTTCCACATGCTGAGGAGTTCGGTCCGGGTCGCGGGTGGGGAGACAAATTCATCATCGCGGTCCCGGCTAGGCTTCTCGCCATCGGTCGTCAGAAAATCTGTCCAACGTGAGCACATGTTTCCGCAAAGGTGCTTCACGATAATCGCAAGCGAATTCGATTCCGAATCGAGTGACCGGAAAAGCTGCTCGTCGGAGGTCTGGTCGATTGCCCTTTCACCGAGACGCTTGTATTAAGCGAACAGGCTTAGACCGTCCGCGACAAACGACTGGGTAAACTCTAGCGCCATGCGCTAATGATATCGCCTGCGCCATTCGCCTTTTCCACGAATCGGCCGCAAACTCGCATGATGATAGCGTCTGAAAAAGATTCTTCGTGGCACTCCCTATAATAGAGGCGCGATCAACTGCGCATAGCATTTTC
The DNA here is from genome assembly GCA_963758385.1 of uncultured Acidobacteriaceae bacterium. Taxonomy (GTDB): domain Bacteria; phylum Acidobacteriota; class Terriglobia; order Terriglobales; family Acidobacteriaceae; genus PALSA-350. The sequence goes on from CAVWVA010000001.1 coordinate 4,694, forward strand.
ATCAGCTACTGCAATGCACCGTAAATCTGTGGGCGGAGGATCGATGAATAGATTGAAAATGCCCGCCTGGTCCCTTGCAGCCGGATTGATCCTCTTGCAGACGATTCTGATTGCGGTCATCGTTCGTGGTGAGTCGCTCACCTTCGATGAAGGCGACCATATTTTCTCCGGCTACATGATGTGGCATAGCGGCGACTACGGCCTGAATCCCGAACACCCGCCACTGGTGAAGCTGGTGGCGACACTGCCTCTGTTGCAGGAGAAGCTTTGGGTGCCTCCGCTCGAAGGGCGGATGTTTAAGACAGAGGCGTACCGGGATGGCCGTGATTTTATGGAACGGAACGATGGCCCAGCACATCGCCTCCTCTTCCGCATTCGCCTCGCATCCAGTGTCTTTGCTGTGGGACTTTCGGTGATCGTGTTTCTGCTTGGGAGTGAGTTCTTTGGCGCGTCCGCTGGTTTGCTGGCTTTACTTTTGCTGGTCTTCGAGCCCAATGTGTTGGCCAACAGTGATCTGGTCACGACGGATGTAGGCGTCACTTGCTTCTTTCTGGGCACAATCTATTGTTTCTATCGTTACGCAAGGCAGCCATCGGTGGTTCGCCTGTTGCTGACCGCCCTGTCCGCCGGCCTCACGCTCGCGTCCAAGCACAGTGGAATTTTGCTGGCCGCAATGCTGCCGGCGCTGATGCTGGTGGAGATCGCCTATGCCGAGCGGGAAAGGCGCAAGCAGATAGCAACGACACTGCTTGGCGGATTTGCAGCCATCGCTGTACTCTCGGTCGTGGTGCTCTGGGCTTTTTATAGTTTTCGGTATGCAGCCAGACCGGCAGGCCTGGTGATGAACCCCACACTGAGCGAATACGCCGCACCTCTCACGGGGATGAATAGTTGGGTGATAGGACATCTCGCCAACTGGCGCTTGCTGCCGGAATCCTACCTGATTGGGATGACTGACATCCACTACGCAGCGCAGCAGTATCCCATCTTCCTGCTGGGGCACGATTATCCGCACGGTGTCTGGTGGTACTTCCCCGTCGCGTTGTCGATCAAAACCTCTCTGGGCTTGATCGGCCTGGTGGTATTGGCCGGTATTGCGATCATCGGCGGGCGGCTCAGGCAGCGGAGAGAATTGGCATACCTGATTGTGCCTGGCGCTATCTATCTGACGGTGGCAATCCTCAGCGGCATGAACATCGGCACTCGGCATGTTCTGTTTCTGTATCCGCTGGCCGCGTTGTTGGGCGCAGCAGGTCTGGCAGCGCTTGCGCAGCATAGCCGGCGCTGGGTTTGGATTGGCGCAGGATTGGTGGCGTGTCATGTGGTTTCTGCCCTGGCCGTGTTTCCGGCAGAGATGGCGTATGGCAACGAAGCGTGGGGCGGAACGGCCAACACCCACAAACACCTGAGCGACTCCAGTGTGGATTGGGCGCAGCAGCTGCCGCACATCAAGCAATGGGTGGATGCACATCCTGGTGAGGAGTGCTGGTTGGCCTATTCCGCTTATCCCGACCTTCGTCCGCAAGCCTACGGCATTTCCTGTCACCCACTGCCCACGGCCCATACCGGAGGAGAGATCCTGCCTGTCGACGTGCCGGAAACAATCCATGGCAACCTTCTGTTAAGCGCGGACGACCTGGAAGCCTGTGACTGGCCCAGCGACCAGTTGAATGTTTTCGAGCGATTTCGCTGGATACCGATGGCGGAGCAGATCGATCACAGCGTCTTTGTGTACCGCGGCGACTTTCATATTCCTGAAGCAGCGGCGTTGGCAGCAGTGCAAAAGTCGAACATCCTGCTGGGAGAGAATAGATCCACCGAGGCTTTGCTTGCGGCAAAGAGGGCGGTCGGGTTGCGGCCGGAGAGTCTGCTGGCGCAGATGGCCCTGGGAGACGCAGAGAAGGCATTGGGCAACAAAGACGGTGCACGAGCCGCCTACCAATTGGCTCTGGCGGCGGCGCATCGATTGGAAGCCGACGCCCAACCCCTGTTTGTGCCGGGTTTAGAGCAGAAGCTGCAACCCTGACACCCCTCTAAAGCTAAACTCCGGAAACCTGGAATTGGGCCTGGAAAGATGCCTCTGGCACCGTTATGGCATTATGCCGATATAATAGTGGCAGATTGCGCAGGAGGGCAGAGGATGGCTCAAGTCGCTCAGATACGCGAACGGCGTGAGCCCGCGATGCTCTACCGTCGAATGGAAGCGAAACTCGGACAAACGCCACTCCGTTCAGACCGCGATCTGGCGCGCCTGGTTGAGGACCGTCTGCCGCTCACGTCTATCGAGGCGCTGGCGGCGCACGGGATCACTGACGTTGAGATATATAGCTTCGTTGTCCCACGGCGAACCTTAGTTCATCGCAAAACCCGGCGTGAGCGTCTGACCCATGAAGAATCTGATAGGGCAGTGCGCATAGCTCGTATCAGCGCGCTCTCTGAAGAGGTGTTCGGCAACGATGCGAAGGCGGCACGCTGGCTGCGTAAGTCAAAGGCCCGCTTTGAGCAGAAGACGCCCCTTGAAATGCTGCGGACAGAGGCTGGGGCCCGACTGGTCGAAGAGATGTTGTTGCAACTCGATTACGGGTTTACAGCGTAGGGCAGCAGCGTGACCCTGTGGAGAGTGAGCAATTACGCGAGCCTGGACGACAGTGGTGGTTTGTTTGTGTCCGGGCGGTGGCATTCGAAGGGCCGGCCGGTAGTGTACTGCAGCCAAAATCCGGCGACGGCTTTACTGGAAACTCTCGTCCACCTTGAGATCGATGCAGAAGATCGACCGGAATTCTTCAAATTACTCAAGATCACCGCGCCCGACTCTATCTCGATCGCCATTCAAGATCTCAGCGGGATGAGTATCGGTTGGGTAGATGACATCCATGTAACCCAAGACGCGGGCGATTCCTGGCTCGCATCCCGGCGTTCAGCATTACTTCAAGTGCCGAGCGTTCTTGTACCAGAAACCTGGAACGTACTTATCAATCCGGTCCATCCTGATGCGCAGCTTATGAAGATCCAAACCATCTACGAGCATCCGTTCGATAAAAGATTGTTTGCTTAGCCGAACCGACCCCCGTCGTACTGATTGCATTGACCCGGTCGCTACCACTTAGGAGTCGTCCGGAAAGCGTGAAGCTCAGTGCATGCCGGCTTCACGCATGTGCAAAACTCCGCTTGACATATTCCTATATGGGTATGTAATGTTTCTTCATGGCAAGAGCAAGCACCACCTCGGATGCTTTCAACGCGGTTGCTGAGCCCCGCCGGCGGGAGATTTTGAGCTATCTCGCCGGAGCCGAGCGGCCCGTTGGAGAAATCGTGGCGGCCCTCGGCCTGGAGCAGCCTTCGGTCTCCAAGCACCTTCGCGTGCTACGCGACGTGGGGCTGGTTCGGATGCGCTGCCACGGCCGGCAAAAGCTGTACCGCACCAACGCAGAAGCGATACGTCCTCTGCACGAGTGGGCTGGCACCTTCGAGCGTTACTGGCAGCACCAGCTGATTCGAGTGAAGCAACGCGCGGAAACAATGGTCCGCCAGGACTCACCAGATTTGCATACCTCAGACCCGAAGCTTAAGGAGAAATCATGATTGCCACCGAACAGACCCTTGAAAATCTAACCCTTACCATTAACCAGGAAATCCATGTCCAGGCTCCCCTGGATGTAACCTTTGCCGCGCTGCTCGAACAACTTGGTCCCGGCAACGAGACACCCGACGGCAAATCTCTCAGCATGAAGATCGAAGCGTGGCCCGGGGGCAGGTGGTACCGTGATCTGGGTGACGGCAATGGGCATTTCTGGGCTCATGTCCAGGCCATCAAGCGGCCTACGCTGCTGGAATTCGCAGGTCCATTGTTTGCCTCTTTCCCCTTCGTCTCCAACGTGCAGTACCGGCTGAGCGAAGTCGATGGTGGAACGTTGATCGCCTTTCAGCACAGTGCGCTGGGCGTCGTTTCCCCGGAGCACAAGGCAGGGATGAGTAAGGGCTGGGCCGCGATGCACGACCGCGTTCGCAAGCAAGCCGAGGCCCGCTGACCGTAGGCCCCTAACCGAGGAAAACTCCATGTGTCCACTATGTATAACAACCGCGGTGCTGATTGCCGGCGGCGCCACTTCCACGGGCGGACTCGCTGCCGTCGCTATCAGGAAATTCGCCATGAAGAACGCCGCAGACAATCATCCCGCTCCCACCCCACCCAAGGAGGATCACCATGGCTAGCAGCACGATCGAAGCAGTACACCCAAACGTCGTTTCGCATGTCGAATGGCTTGCCGCTCGCAGCGAGTTCCTGACGAAAGAGAAAGAATTCACCCGCCTGCGCGATGAATTGAGCCGCCAGCGCCGCTCTCTTCCCTGGGAAAAGGTAGAGAAGCGGTATGAGTTTGATTCAACCAGCGGCAAGGTCACACTGGCCGATCTTTTCGCCGGCCGCAGCCAGCTCATCGTGTACCACTTTATGCTCGGTCCGGGCTGGGAGCAGGGTTGCCCAAGCTGTTCGTACCTGGCCGATCATTTCGACGGCTCGACCGTTCACCTCGCCAATCGCGATACCACCCTCGCCGTCGTTTCGCGCGCTCCGCTCAACGAAATCGAGGCCTTCAAGAAGCGCATGGGCTGGAAGTTTACGTGGGCCTCGTCGTTCGCCAGCGATTTCAATTTCGACTACAACGTTTCCTTCAAGCCGCAGCATAACTCGGACGGCAAGGTCTACTACAACTACGCCATGAGCGAGTTCTTCAGCGAAGAAGGGCCGGGAGCAAGCGTCTTTACCAGGAATGAAGCCGGTGACGTCTTTCATACTTATTCCGCCTTTGCACGAGGGCTGGATATTCTGGTGGGCGCCTATAATTTTCTCGATCTCGTCCCCAAGGGCCGCGACGAAGACGGTCTGGCGTTCTCCATGTCCTGGGTCCGCCATCACGATCGCTATGCGCAAGGCTATCTCGTAGATCCGGCTCAGAAATATGAGCAACCCAAGAGCCCCGCCGGCTCCTGCTGCTCGGGCGAGAAGGACAAATAAGCGACTACTGGCCGCCAGTGGCGCATTGTAAGCGGGTGGCCCACGTCTCGATTTTGAGATGTGGGTTTCTCTTTGTGCGGCGAAATTCAGTTGTTGAGAACAGACCAATGCATTCATTGACTGGATTCTGGCTGGACGGCTGTCAGCCTTCTGAGACCGGATCTGGGATATTCCTTGACCCCTGCGGAATCGATATATAGCCTTCTTGGGCAGCAACCCAGCGACAAGTGTATCCGCACATCCTCAGTCTCTATCTCGCGGCCGGAGTTTGTAATGACCAGCAAGCGATCCCGACCGTTCTACGGATGGCTGATTGTTATCGTCAGTGCCATCGGTCTTTTTCTGGGTGCTCCACTCGTCATCTTTTCCTTCAGCGTATTTTTCAAACCGCTGGTGGTGGATTTTCACGCCAGCCGCGCCGCCGTGTCCCTTGCCTTCTCTCTGTTCAACCTTGTGGGCGCGCTATCGATCCCTTTCACCGGCATGGTCATCGACCGTTTCGGCGCCAAACGCGTCATTCTTGCGTTCACCTTGCTCTACGGGCTGGTCTTATGCTCTGCCCCGTGGATCGGCGGCGGCTTGTGGCAGCTTTACCTTTTCTTCATCGTCCTGGGGATTGCCATGGCCAGTGGTCCCGCGCCCGTTCCCTATGGCGTCGTGATTTCACATTGGTTCAATCGTCATCGCGGACTCGCACTGGGCCTGTCGATGATGGGAATTGGAATTGGCTCCGTCGTTGTCCCAATCTTCGCCCAGCGACTCATCACCCTCTTCGGCTGGCGCACTGCGTTTGCCATGTTCGGGGTCGCAATTCTGGTGCTGCCGCTTCCGGTAGTCGCTGCCTTGCTGCAGAACGACCCCGCACAACGGGGTCTCAGGCCGGATGGAGACGACCCCAATCAGCCTTCGCGCTTGCCGGCAACGGACATGCAGGGTTTGAGTTGGCGCGAAATCTGGCATAGCCCAACATTCTGGATACTGATTGGCATTTTCTCCCTTGCCGGAGCCAGCGTTCACGGCGCGTTACTTCACATGTCCGCCATATTTACCGATAGGGGGGTGACTGCCGAACGCGCCGCCATGGCGACCTCGCTTGTGGGCGCCGCTGTGCTTATCGGCCGGCTCGGCTCCGGATATTTACTCGACCGCTTCTTCGCCCCCCGGGTTGCAATTCTCTTCTACGGCGCTACCGCCCTGGGCATCGCAATGCTCTGCGCGGGAATGAATGGGAACCTCGCGCTCGTTGCCGCCTTTCTAGCCGGCCTCGGCATGGGAGCGGAGGTAGAGACCATGGGCTACATGATCAGCCGGTACTTCGGCCTGGCCGCCTTCGGAACCGCGTTTGGGTTTGCCTTCGGCGCATTCATGATTTCAGGAGCAGCCGCTGTGCTCTTGATGGGCGCGGGATACGACCGCTTTCATTCGTATACAGTTCCCCTCGCAAGCCTCTGCGTAGCCATGGTGCTTGCACTGGTCTTACTTACCCGCCTGGGGAAATACCGCTGATACAAATACCTGCGCCACCAGCCATAAGACCTAACCGCATGGCCGCCGGCGTCTATGTGCCCAACCTGGGCGATCCCGCAAATGGTAATTAAGGCGCAGCAAAAAAAAGCGCAACGCAATCTACAGCGACGCGGACTCGCGGTCTGCCGCTATTCGGATTTGGGAGCTCCCGGAACGATAAGGTCGTTGTCCACGCTGAAGACCCCGGGAGTGGAGTTGGCCTGCATCTCCGCAATCGCCGCATCGCTCTGGTTGTTGACCACGCCGTAGAGGGTAACGTTTCCGTTTTTAACGATAATGTGGATGGCATGGAAGCCACGAGGCGGATCAGCGGTGATGCCGCCGGCCATCGCTGCAACACTGCGGCCGGGCCCCATCGCTTGACCCACGCTCCCCTGGTTGGCGTTATAGATCCGCAGACTCGGCTGCGTATAGATGCGGTTGTAGACGGCGGCGCGGATCCGATCATCGTTAGGAGAATTTGGCAGCACCACGATCTGGTTGTCGACCGACTCCACTCCTTCAATCCCCTTGAGAACCCGGGCTGCGCTGCTCTTGAGAGTCGGACGGGAGGCGAAGCCTTTAAGAACCACGGTTTTGCCATGGAGGCCGAATGTGATCCAGTCAAAAACGCTGTAATCGGTGAGGCTACCGAGCTTCTTCTGAACCTCTTTGGCAATGCGCAGCGTATCGTCCTGCGACCAGGTCGGTGCGGGGCTCTGGGCAATGACGGTGGGAGCACCAAGGCTGAGAATGAGTGTGGCCGCAATGACTGGCAATGCACGGTGACGGAGAGTAGACAGAACGTTCATGAGCTGACTCCATGCGCTGAGTAGTGTGGCTTTGCACCAAAACAATACGCCTAACTGAGATTGGAGTCCACTGTTCGCGGGGCATCGGCTTCAGAATCGTTCTGGTTTTCGTGGTTCTGGATGTATCGGTGGAGCTGTGGAAGTATGTGCGGCATGCAATCCTGGCCCAGCGGCTGGCATTCTGGAAGGTTTCCTTGGTCAGTGAATGAGATCTTACAGAACCAGCCGGAATTCTAGCGCTTCAACAACGCGACGCCGCAGCAGACGAAGACTGCCGCCAGCCATCGCCGGCGATCGACATTCTCATGCAGCAACCACTTCGCCGCCAGGGCGTTGGTAACAAAGGTCAGGGACCCCGCCGCAGGGGCGATCAGGCTCACGTCCGCGTGGCTGAGAGAAAAAAGCAGGGAAAAGAAACTTAGGGCCATGCAGGCGAATCCAGCCAGGAATCGGCCTTCACTGACTACCGCCCAAATCGCGCCGGGCAAACCTCGCGCGGCCTTGATGCTGTCCAGGTCTCCCACGCCGCGCATGGCTGCGGCGATCAGGACGTCGCCTGCCGTCGCGGTGAACACAATCGCGCCGATCATCAATGCAACTTCGGTCCCGGAGGCGCCCGTCAGCGTGTTCATGGGTGGTCGCTTGCATGGCGCGGAGTATAGGCAGGCCCCTGGGTTACGAAGCCCACTCCGGCGGTGATCAGCGCGATGCCCAGCCAGCGGGCGGGCGTGATGTGCTCGTGCAGCCAGAACCTGGAAAGCAGTGCGATGGCAACATACGCGAGCGAAGTCGCGGGCAGCACAAAGGTAAGATCCGCCCACGAAAGGGCAGTCAGATAAGAAGCAAAAAAGACCAGTAGCAGCAGGATCCCGCCCACCACCCAGGGCGTGCGCAAAGCGGAAAAAAGCTCGCCAGGATGAGCGAAGGAAACCGGCCCAAGGCGCTTCATTCCGACAGCGAGGAAAGTATCTCCGAAGGCGGAGGCTAGCGCCACCACGCCCAGGATCAGGTATCGCCGCATCGTCATGGTTAGGCGCAGTACAACTGGCTCATGCTCCCGCGTTCACTATGGGGCTGGCCGTACTGGCGGCCTTCTTGCCATCTGCCACTACCTTGTTGCGCGCCGCGCGCAGCTTGAGAAACGATTTGGCTTCGACATAGAGACGTTTGAGATCTCGATTGACGATGGCCTTGCTCACGATGCGCCACGCCGCCTTGGGCCGGAAATAATACTCATCGTAGAAGCGGTGCACCATCTCGAGCACGTAGTCCTTGGGCAAGCCTGGATACTCGATGTGCGCCAGTTGGTGTCCGCCCTCGTCGACCATGGCGCCATTGTTGATGATGAAGCCGTTCTCCGCGGCAAAGTCATAAAACTCCGTGCCGGGGTAAGCATGGGCAATCGATACCTGAATGGTCTCTACGTCCAGTGCTTTTGCAAAGTTGATGGTGTTGCGAATCGACTCCTTGGTTTCGCCGGGGAGGCCGAGGATGAAGTCGCCGTGAATGGTAAGGCCGAGCTCGTGGCAATCGCGGGCAAAGTCGCGTGCGCGCTCCACCGTAGCGCCCTTCTTGATGTTCTTGAGAATCTGCGGATCACCGGATTCAAAGCCCACAATCAGCAGGCGGCAACCGGCTTCGCGCATCGCCTTCAAGGTCTCGCGGTCGGTGGTTACGCGTGAAGTGCAGGACCAGGTGAGCTTCAGCGGCTTGAGTTTGGCGCAAAGCTCCACCGTGCGTGCCTTCTGGATGTTGAACGTATCGTCATCGAAGAAGAATTCTTTGACATCGGGAAAAATCTGCTTGGCGTGCGCCATCTCCGCCGCAACGTCGTCGGTCGAGCGCTTCCGCCACGCATGTCCGCTCAGGGTCTGTGGCCAGAGGCAGAAAGTGCACTGCGCAGGGCAGCCGCGCGTGGAGTAGAGCGAAACGTAGGGGTAGAGCAGGAAGGGCACGTTGTAGCGGGTAACGTCGATGTCTCGTTTGTAGACATCGGTGACCCACGGCATCTCATCCAGGTTTTCCACCTGGGGCCGGTCGGGATTGTGCGTCACCACGCCGTTCTTGATGTAGCTGATGCCAAGAATCTGATCGAGCGGTTTGCCGTTAGCAAACTCCACCACGGAGAAGTCGAACTCGCGGCGGCAAACGAAGTCGATCACGGAACATTCGTTCAATGCCTTGTCCGGGGAGGTGGTTACAGGCGGTCCCACGAAGGCGATTTTGATTTGTGGATTGGCGCGCTTGATGGCTTCTGCCAACCGTTGGTCACCGGTCCAGCCGGGTGTGCTGGTAAACAGGACGAGGAATTCGTAGCCCTTGCTAATCTCAATGGTTTCCGTCGCCGAGACGTGGTGCGGCGGTGCGTCGAGCATCCGGGAACCCTCCAGCATGCCGGCCGGATAGGCAAGCCACACCGGATACCAATAGGATTCGATCTCTCGCGTAGCCGGCCAGCGAGAACTGGCGCCGCCGTCAAAATTTTCAAAGGATGGGGGATTTAAGAGTAACGTTTTTAGTGGCATAGGCTCAACTTACAGTCTAACAGCACCGCCGGTCCGAGAGCGACATTCAGGGACCTCACTGGGTACCCGAACGATTAGACTACCGGGCTTCTCCACGGGGTTCACAGATTGCGTTCCGTGGCCAGGTGACGGCAGAATATGGCGCTGAAACTGTGGAAAACCGCATCTCTGGAGTTCCACTCTTCGACTGCAGCTGGGATTTCACGGCGCTTGCCCTAAAGCTCATATTCAGCAATCTGCCTGATCTTCCTCGCCGGAAGTCGGCGGCCGCCCACATTCATGGCATGGAAAAGATCAGGGCTTGCCCACCGGAGCAGCCTTGGCCCACTCTTCGATTCTGCCCATCGACCGCAGCAGAGACAGCCTGGCCTGCGTAAGGTGAAATTGGGTATCGAGCAGGTCGACAAAGTAGTTGCGCTCGCTGATGCGTGCGCCCTGTTCATCTTTGGGCAAGGGCGCCGCTGCTCCGGCGGCGTTGGGATTGCCACTGCCCAACCGGAGTTGCGTGGTGATGGCGTCAAGCTGATCTTGGGCCAATTCGTTCTGCAACTCGGCAACATTTTCCTGCGCCGCCAGCTCGGCAATGTTTTTTTCGAGCCGCAGAGTTTGTTCCCCTGCCTGGTCGCGCAGTTGATCGGCCTGGGCGCGTGCCTGCGCCGCCTCCGCGCTTGTCCCTTTCGCCTTGGCCTTCAGAGTGGCATCGAACAGCGGCATCGTGATCTCGATGCCTACATTGAAGTTATTGTGCTGAAACCGCAGGTAGTATTCCTCATAATTGTTGAACTTCGCATAGCGGTTGTATTGCAATCCAAAGGCGAGCCTGGGCCGGTTATTCTGCCGCGCATCACCGAACGCCGCAAACAACTTCGATTGCGCCGAGGCGTAAGCAGCCTTGACGCCGCTGTTGCTCTCCATGACGTCGCCTTCCAGGGAAATCGCCGGAGCACTGGGAATGCTTTGCGGGTCAGGCACAATATCTGCCGGGGTGAGCCCGGTCAGGTGAGCCAGCCTGGCGCGCAGCAACTCGGCCTGGTCCAACATATGGAGCCGGCGAAGCGCAATCTGCGCTTCGCTCAAGCGTGCCTGCGTCAATTCAACTTTACTGTCGACCCCGGCGTCCACTCGCTCGTCCTCGATCTCGACCAGCTTGCGAACAAACCCTGCCTCCTGATCGAGGGCGGCGATTTGCTGCGCCACCGTGGAGAGCTGGATATAGTCCATCGCGGTCTCCAGGATCACCTGCTGCCGGGTGTCTTTCAGTTGCAGTTGCGCCGCCAGCAACGCCGAGCGCGCCGAGCGAATGTAGTCCGGCTGGGAAAACGAAAAGGCCAGCGATTGCGCCGTCACGCTATAGACCGAAGGCTGGCCCACCGGGAAGCCATAGGAGTATCCCAGGCTCGAGCCCACGGAGAAGCTGGGCTTATAGGCGTCTTTGCTTTCCATCAAGCCGGCCTCGGCATGCTGCACATCGGCCGCGCTGATGCGAACCTGGGTGCTGTTACGCAGCGCCAGGTCGACCGCGGTGTAGAAGGAGACCTGGGCGCGCGCGCCGTTTCCTGTCATCAGGATAGCGATACCCAGCAATACGAACTGGCAGGTGCGACTCACCGATATGGTTAACCCTCGAATTTCCGCAATCTGCATTCTACAGTCGGATACGGGAGGGAAAACGGAACGCGGGTTGCGCTCTCCCTCCCTGTCGCGCCGGCACAGATTAATTGACAATGCGAACGGGAACGTCGTCGCTGAGTGGCGCGCCGTTGGTCGTGCCCAGGGCCACAACCGTATGTTCTTTCAGGCCGCTCAGGATCTGTACCGAAGTGAGATTACGGGCTCCCACCTGCACCGTGGCGCGCTGCAATGTGCCGTGCGAAACAACGTAAACATAATCACGCCCACCTTCGTCGTGCAGGGCTTCACGGGGAACCGTCAGTGCATCGCGCACTTCCTGCGTGGTGACGGTTACGACGACATTGGTATTCGGCAACAGCACTCCGTCGGAATCCGCAATGCTGACCAGTACTTCACCTACGTGGCGAGTTCCGTAATCGATGATGGTAGAGGGCATGCGAATGATGAAGCCATGGAACTTCAAATCGGGCTTGGCATCCCACACAATACTGGCCGGGTCGTTCAGGTGCAGCTCGCCCACTTCCGGTTCATCGAAATAGGCGCGCACCTGGAGCCGGGAAATGTCGGCAGCGCGTAAAACTTCCGCGCCGGGTTCGATGTAGGCGTAACGAGTGACAGGCAGCGAGTAAATTGTGCAAGCAAAGGGAGCGCGGACATTGGATGCGGCAATCACCCGCTCGGCTGCCGTGCGGGCTGCTTCCGCTTCGGCTATGCTCGCCTGGGCCCGGGCAAGGTCGGCCGGGGCAAAGGGTTTGGCCTTTTGTTGTTGCAGGGATTGCAGGGAGGCATTGGCAATTTCCAGGCGCACCTGGGCCTGCGATACCTCACTGGACGAAGCCGCGCCCTTGGCCGCCAGCTTCTGCAGCACGTCAAGATCGCGGGCCGCCTGGTCGCGGTCGATCTGAGCCTTGGCAAGATTGCTGGAAAGGGCGATCTGCTCCTGGTGCGAACCGCCGCCGGTTACGCTTTGATAGCCCGCTTCGGCAGCCCGCAACGCGGCCGTGGCGGCGGCGAGCCGGGCTCGCGCGTTGCTGTCATCGAGGGTTACCAGCAGTTGTCCCGCCTGTACCTTCTGGCCCACGTGGACGTAGACATCCTTGACCACCGTGGCCTCCGGTGCGTGAGCCTCAAATATGGTTTGGGGCTCAACCTGGCCGTTGGTGCTTTGCACTTTGAGCAGGGTCTGCACCTGGCTCTCGGCCACGCGCAACGGCAGCTTCTCCCGCGTCAACCGGCGGACGCCAAAGAAAATAAAGATGAGAGCGATGCCGGCAGCAATCCAAAGCGCACCACTGCTGATTGTTTTTCGTCTTGCTTCTGCCATTCAATCGCGACCGGAGGTCAGTATATAAGACCGGCTTCGTGGCGCCTCCACCAGCCTCCGCAGGAAATCCGGAGACCCGTATTTCCTGTACGCAGCGCCAGACATGCCCACGTGTGCGGCTTTCTTCAAGGAAAGCGGCAAGAAGTTCGTCAACGCCACCAGCCTCCGCAGGAAATCCGGAGACCCGTATTTCCTGTACGCAGCGCCAGACATGGCCACGTGTGCGGCTTTCTTCAAGGAAAGCGGCAAGAAGTTCGTCAACGCCACCAGCCTCCGCAGGAAATCCGGAGGCCCGTATTTCCTGTACGCAGCGCCAGACATGGCCACGTGTGCGGCTTTCTTCAAGGAAAGCGGCAAGAAGTTCGTCAACGCCACCAGCCTCCGCAGGAAATCCGGAGACCCGTATTTCCTGTACGCAGCGCCAGACATGGCCACGTGTGCGGCTTTCTTCAAGGAAAGCGGCAAGAAGTTCGTCAACGCCACCAGCCTCCGCAGGAAATCCGGAGACGTCCCAAGCCCCATACTGGAATAGATGCCCGTCTTCTTCCGCATTGTGCAGGCACTGGACTGGCTCATCGCCCTGACGTGGCTGGTGCGGGTGCTGGTGTGGCGGCACATGCTGCCCCGGGTGCCTGACCTGACCTACGCCCGCGAGGCAAATCCTACCCGGATCCTGCCCCGATTGAGCGTGATCGTACCGGCGAGAAATGAAGCCTCGAACATCGCCGCGACCTTGCAGTCATTGCTGATGTCAGAAGGGGTTGTGCTGCAGATCGTAGCCGTTGACGATCGTTCCACCGATGAAACTGGCGCAATCATGGATCGCGTGGCGGAAGGTCTGCCAGCGCAAGGCAAGACTTTACAGATTTTGCATGTGACCGACTTGCCTTTGGGTTGGCTAGGCAAAACCCACGCCATGGCGTCAGCCGCGCACTATGCCACCGGCGAATGGCTGCTGTTTACCGATGGCGATGTTCTGTTTCACCCCGACGCGCTGCACCGAGCCCTGGAGTATGCCATAAACAGCGCAGCTGACCACATGGTATTGCTGCCCACGGTCGTACTCGACAGCTGGGGCGAACGGATGATGGTTGCTTATCTTCAGGCGATCTCCGCTTTGGCCATCCGTCTCTGGAGGGTGCCGGATCCGCGGACCCGGCGAGACGCCCTCGGAGTGGGAGCCTTCAACTTGATCCGGCGCGATGTCTACGACGCTCTTGGAGGATGGGAGTCACTTCGCCTGGAGGTGGTGGAGGATGTGGCCCTGGGCCGGCGGGTCAAGGAAAATGGCTACGCGCAGCGTGTGGCCCTGGGCCTCGACCTGGTGAGAGTGCGCTGGGCGCAGGGCGCCTTTGGCGTGGTTGAGAACCTGACCAAGAACCTGTTCGCGATCTTCCGCTTTCAGCCCGAGCGGCTGCTCGCGTTCGCCGCCGGTGGCGCACTCTTCACGCTATTTCCCCTGGCTGCGTGCCTGGCCGGGAAAGCAATGTGGTGGCCGGCCGGCGTCCTGCTGATTGCCGTGTTCCTGGCCTACCAGCGGGCAGGGAAGTACCACCACTTTTCCGCCGGGCAGATGGTCTTTTTTCCCGTAGCCAGTATTTTGTTGCTGTATGCCATGCTGCGCTCGATGGTGCTGGCGCTGTGGCGCGGCGGCATTATCTGGCGGGGAACTTTTTATTCCTTGCGCGAACTGCGCCGCGGCTCAAAATGAAACGGGCAGTGTTTCTTCTAGAGCATCGGCGGCTTTTGAAGGGGGCGGGGCTTCAGCCCCGCCGAGAGACATGGCTAAGAGAATCGGCTTTAGCCGCTGAGGGATCTTCCTTTGAGTGGGCTAAAGCAAAACTCTTAGGATGTAGCCCTACCGCACTTCGATCAACTGCTCTTCTCGTGACCCACTGCCGTAGCGCGCGGCGACATACTCATCGAGAATCTTCTTGAATTCGTTCACGATGTTATCCCCGCGCAGCGTCGTCATGAGCCGCCCGTCCACGTACACCGGCGCTTTGGGGTCTTCAAAAGTTCCGGGAAGCGAAATTCCGATATTCGCATGCTTCGACTCGCCTGGGCCGTTGACCACGCAACCCATGACGGCGAGCTTCAGCTCTTCAACCCCGGGATAACGCTCTCGCCATATCGGCATGCTGTCGCGCACATAGGCCTGAATGTCCTGGGTCAATTCCTGGAAGTAGGTGCTGCTGGTGCGCCCGCACCCCGGGCAAGCAGTAACCTGCGGCGCAAAACTGCGAATACCTAAAGATTGCAATATCTGCTGCGCTACCTGTACCTCTTCCGTACGGTCGCCACCGGGTTTGGGGGTCAGGGAAACGCGGATGGTATCGCCAATGCCCTTGAGCAGCAGCGGGGCAAGGCCAGCCGTAGAGGCGACCATCCCCTTCATGCTCATGCCCGCCTCGGTCAGGCCCAAGTGCAGCGCGTAGTCGCAGCGCGCGGCCATCAACTCATATACCTCGATCAAGTCCCGTACGCCGCTTACCTTGGCGCTCAGGATGATCTGGTCGCGGCGAAGCCCATAGCGTTCGGCGGCCCGCGCAGACTCGATCGCGCTCACCAGCATGGCCTCGATCATCACATCGCGTGCTTCGGCCGGCTGGGCCCGCTTGGAGTTTTCATCCATCATCCTGGTCAGCAAAGCCTGGTCGAGCGAGCCCCAGTTCACCCCAATCCTTACCGGCTTCTGGTTTTCGACCGCGCACTCGATCATGGTGCGGAAGTTGTCATCATCTTTGCGGCCAATCGAAACATTCCCGGGATTGATGCGGTACTTGGCCAGGGCGCGCGCACATTCCGGATACTTCTTCAGCAGCAGGTGCCCGTTGTAGTGGAAATCCCCAACGATGGGGACATCGATTCCCAGCTTGGCCAGCCCTTCGACAATCGCCGGCAGTGCAGCGGCCGCGGCATCGTTATTCACCGTCACCCGCACCAGTTCCGACCCCGCGCTCGCCAGCGCGGCAACCTGCTGGATGGTGCCCCGCACATCGGCGGTATCGGTATTGGTCATGGACTGCACCACCACCGGCGCGGAAGAGCCCACACGCACATTCCCCACCTTGACGGTCACCGACTGCCTACGCTCCACCTGTGCCATAGATCCCTCCCCGATAGTTTACAACCCCTCGCCACTACAGGCGCGAATCCGCAACTGGTTGGCTAACCCAGGGTGCGCAATGGGCTTAAATTTACTGGAATTTGCAGAGGTAAGGGGGCAAGAACTACCGGAGCTCGCCCGGCGCCGTTTCCAGGAGAGCTCCGCGGTGAACGGAAGGCTTATTTCTGTACGGCGTCGTTGTGCTTGTCTTTGTAGATGGAATTCGAAATATGGTTCTGGCGATTGTTCAACGCGGTGCGATCGGCTGCAGTCAGTTTTCCGCCATCCGCCGCGCGCATATTCCTCTCCTCGTGGTTCACGCTGGCTTCGCGAGTCTCCAGGTTGGCGGTTTCGTGAGCAGTCAATTGGCCGCTCTTGACCCCTTGAGCGATCCGCGCCTGCTGGTTGGCTTTACGTTGTCCGGCAGTTCCCGGAGGCGGCGCAGTGGCTGCAGTTTGAGCGACTGCGGCGACGGTCAACAAAAGAGAAGCGATTCCCATGGCGATCGATCCGATTTTCATAAGGCTCCTTACCTGACCACGATTGGTGACACTGGTGTACCAAACCCCACTACCCTTGAGAAGGTTTCGTCCGCACCAGTCCGTCTTGCACCTTAGTTGTAGGAAAGGAGCATGCGCCAGGTTGACTCAGGTCGTTGCCTTACGCTGCCGTGGTTTTTTGCCATAGCGCGCAGCCGGGAGGATGCTGTTCCACGGCACCGGAGACGCCAGGATCATCGAGGTGTTGGTCGACACATAAGGCATCATCGAATCGATCACTTCCTGCATGTGCCGTACATCGCGCACCGCAACCTGCACGATGAAGGATTCAGCGCCGGTGACCCGATGGCATTCCAGCACCTCGGGAAGGCTGCGCACGACCGTCGCAAATTTTGCCAGCTTGTCTCCCGCGACTGTTACGTGAACAAACGCGCGCACGGGGAGCCCCACTTGTGCGGGATCGACCAGGGTGCGATAGCCGAGAATTACCTGGCTCTCTTCCAGCCGGCGAACTCTTTCAATCACCGCGGGCGTTGACAGTCCAACTCTCCGGCCAAGCTCCGCGAAGGCTATGCGCGCGTTCGCTTGCAACTCGGCAAGTATTTCGCAATCGATATCGTCAATCGACAGAGGCATCAAGCTAGTCATAGTCAACTCTTTTCCACGCTCTTAGAGAACAGTGTCCTTAAATTATTAGGTCAGAAGGCAACTTGTCGATTCTTTATAGCGTGAATCGAGTTTATTTCCGTATTTATCCGATTCATGTCCGCGCGGCCCATGGTTATGATTCGACTGTTGGGAGGTGTGCCACGTTGTTTCGGCAACCCCATATGAAGGAGCAAGTCCCATGGCAGATGAAACCCGTCGAGCGTTAGGCGATGTTGCAGCACGTCAGTTAGCCAATACCACCAAGACAGCGCCCCAGCTAACGGCAATCACTCCGCGCTGGCTGGTTCAGCTGCTCGGCTGGGTTCCGGTCGAATCCGGTACGTACAGAGTCAACAAAGTAAAGAACGATGCCGATATTGAAGTGGCCTGTGGATCGCGCGATGAACGCATCCTGCCCCAGACCTTTGTCGACTATGTCGAGACTCCGCGCGAATACACGCTAAGCGCGATTTCGACCGTAGTGGATGTTCATACCCGCGTCTCCGACCTTTTCAGCCATCCACACGATCAGATTCGCGAGCAACTCCGGCTGACCGTGGAGAAGGTAAAGGAGCGCCAGGAAAGCGAGTTGATCAACAACCCAGACTACGGCCTGCTGAACAACGTCGATCCTGCATTCAAGATCAGTACCCGCCAGGCGGCGCCGACTCCCGACGACATGGATGAATTGCTCTCGCTGGTTTGGAAAGAGCCGGCCTTCTTTCTCGCCCATCCCCGCGCGATCGCTGCTTTTGGCCGCGAGTGTACGTTGCGCGGCGTGCCCCCGCCCACGGCAACTATTTTCGGTTCACCCTTCCTGACCTGGCGCGGCATTCCGCTCATTCCCAGCGACAAGCTGAATATTGATGGAGCAGGGAAGACCAATATCCTGTTGATGCGTACCGGCGAGCGGAAGCAGGGAGTCGTAGGCTTGTTTCAACCTGGTCTGCCCGGCGAACAGACTCCTGGACTCTCGGTACGATTCATGGGTATCGATCGCAACTCGATGGCCTCGTACCTGGTATCGCTGTATTGCTCCGCGGCGGTTCTGGTGGAGGATGCATTGGGTGTGCTCGAGAACGTAGAGGTCGGTCAGTACCATGAGTACAAGTGATCCTGTACCCGATGTAGCAGAGTTGACCCGGTTAGCGAACGAGTTCTTTCGCGCGCAGCCTGCGTCCGCCGCGCCCGCCGGCATCGCATCACCCACGGCGGCTGCTGGGATGGCAGGCCCGGCATTCGAAACTCGTCTGCCGCAACTGGGAATGCCCTTGCCCTCCATGCCCGCCGCGCCCTCCATGCCCGCCGCGCCATCCGCCGGCAGACTGCCCCTGGCGGATCTGTTCGGGTCCTCCCTGGGTGTGCCGGAGCTGTCCTCCTTTATGCCCGGGCAAGTTGCCGCGGTTGCTCCTCCTGCCCCAGCGTTCGGCGGCGGATCGCCGCCGGCTCAGGACCCGCGGAGTACTGTGTCCGGCTTTCCGCTATCCCCCTTCTCGCTTCCCATGCCGGAGTTTGACGCCTCGCTATTTCCAAACTTCGAGGCAGGCGTGCCCAGGCTTGCGCCTCTGCCACCGTTACGAAACGAAGACGATGCGCGAACAGTCTTGACGGAGTCTTCGCAGTTTTACTTTCTTGAGGATGCCGGCCTGCTGGCAAAATCCCCCGCGATCCCGAAGAACGAAATCGTTTCCGAGGCCAGGCCGGCCGCGTCGCATCCTGCGGCCGTCGGCGACCTGAAGCTTCCCCGGCAGCAGTTTGATATCGGCTCGGTGCGCCGCGACTTTCCCATTTTGCAGGAAGAGGTGAACGGACATCCGCTCATCTGGCTCGATAACGCCGCCACCACGCAGAAGCCGCAAAGCGTGATCGATCGGATCTCGTATTTCTACGAACACGAGAACTCAAACATTCATCGCGCCGCTCATGAGCTGGCCGCCCGCGCGACCGATGCGTACGAAGATGCGCGCACCAAGGTGGCCCACTTCCTCAATGCTTCTTCCTCGAAAGAGATCGTATTCGCCCGCGGCGCCACCGAGGCCATCAACCTGGTAGCCCAGGCCTGGGGGCGCCGCCACATCAACAAGGGCGATGAGATCCTCATTAGCTGGATCGAGCACCACGCCAACATCGTTCCCTGGCAGATGTTGTGTGCAGAGAAGGGCGCCTGCCTGCGCGTAGCTCCGGTCGACGATGATGGCCAGATCCTGCTCGACGAGTACGAGAAGCTGCTGAACCCAAAGACGCGCCTGGTTTCCTTTACCCAGGTGTCGAATGCATTGGGCACGATCACTCCGGCGCACCAGATGATCCAGATGGCCCACCGCTATGGAGCCCGTGTTCTGCTCGATGGCGCGCAAGCGGTGTCGCACATGCCGATCGATGTGCAGTCTCTCGATTGCGATTTCTACGTCTTCTCCGGTCACAAAGTTTTCGCGCCCACCGGCATCGGAGTACTGTACGGCAAGCCGGAAGTGCTGGCTGAGACTCCTCCGTGGCAAGGCGGCGGAAATATGATCGTCGATGTCACGTTTGAGAAGACGACGTATCAACCGCCGCCCGGCCGCTTCGAAGCGGGTACGGGCAATATTGCAGATGCCGTTGGGCTTGGCGCGGCCATCGACTATCTCGACCATATTGGGATGCCGAATGTCGCGCGTTACGAGCACGAGCTTTTGGTCTATGCGACCCGGGAAATGCTCCGGGTTCCAGGTCTGCGCATCATCGGCACTGCGAAAGAAAAAGCGGGTGTGCTCTCGTTTGTGCTCGATGGCTTCCGCACCGAAGAAGTGGGCGCGGCCCTCAACCGTGAAGGCATAGCGGTGCGGTCGGGTCACCATTGCGCCCAGCCGACGCTGAGGCGTTTCGGCCTGGAAACCACGGTCCGTCCGTCATTGGCCCTCTACAACAACTTCGAAGACATTGATGCGCTGGTCGACGCCCTCTTCCGCTTGAAGCACATAGGCGCGTAACGGCCTGATATTGCTGATTGCGCTCCCTGTATATTACCGGCTAGAGTGGGGGCTTCCGGCCGTGACGCGGTGGCGAAGGCGGTCATCGCCGCCCGCAACCGAGCCGGCCTTACGCAGACGGAACTAGCCCGAAAAATGGGAACCACCCAGCCGCTTGTTGCCAGGATAGAGGGAGGTAGAATTCAACCATCTCTGCGAACTCTTCAACGATTGGCGCAAGCGACGGGTTCCAGACTGATGATCCGGTTTGAGCCTTGCTAGGCGGAGCGTACTGTTGGGTTTGCCTTCAAGAATTCGTAGAGATCGGCGCCTCCGCCGTCCCCAGTGCCTTATGCTCTAAACTGGCTCTAGCAAAAAAGAACGTGGCCCCGTAGCTCAGGTGGATAGAGCAGCAGTTTCCTAAACTGTTTGTCGGAAGTTCGAGTCTTCCCGGGGTCACCATCCTCTTTTCCAGCCTACCCATGAAACGAGCGAGCCACCACGGTCACTATGTAAGTGCGCATCGCAAAGATTGTTGACGGTCATAAATACCGTCGTTATCCTGATTGCGCCTCTGGAAACAGGGGAAGGGTGCACGCATGTCCGAGCAGCCCTGCGGCCAGGTCACCGACTTATTACGGCAATGGAAGCAAGGCGAATCGCGATCGCCATTTCCGGATGGAGTCGACACTGCCGGCGCCCTGGAAGAAGGACAAATCTTTGCCCAGCGTTTTCTCCTGGTAAGAAAACTCGGCGAGGGTGGCATGGGGCAAGTCTGGCTGGCGGAACAGACTGCGCCAGTTCGCCGCCGGGTAGCGCTGAAGCTGATCAAGGCCGGGATGTATGACCAGACCATAGTGCAGCGCTTCCAGTCTGAGCGGCAATCGCTGGAGCTTGCACGATAAACTCCGCCCGTCCAGCAGGCGGAATCAGAATCGTACTCTGCATGCGCGTCTGAGCCAGCGGGTAGCCATCCAGCGCAATCATCTGTAGCGGGCTTGGACTGCCATTGACCTGAAACTGCAGCTCCAGAAAGTCCTCAATCGTTGCATTGGCGACCCTCCAGAACTGCTTCTCATTCGGCTTCATTTGTACGACCGGCACTCCCCCGACGAAAGGCGCGCCCTGGTAATTGAGCGTCAGCAGGTATGGCCCGGGAACCCAGGGAACCAGGTATCGCTGGCGAATCACGAACACCCGTTCGGTAAGCCCAGCTACTTGCGGACGATGCTTCTCCATCCCGCCCACAATAATTGCCCCCGCGGCCCCGCCGTTCACCTGGAACTCGGCGTAGCCGTGAACATGCGGATGGTACCAATACAATCCGGGCGGCTCGGTCACAGGGATGGTGACGTTATACATATATCCCGGGGAGCCCGGTTGAATCAGCGTGTTAATCACGTCGTCCTGGTGACACACGGGGGGAATATTCAATCCGTGAAAGTGCACGTTGGTGGAATTGATCGTCGCTTCGCCGCTATCCGCGCACGTGATCGTCGATGCACTTAGGCTCTTCCGCCGAGGGCCAGCGAGCGTACGAGAATTCCCACGATATCTCCGGTCGTCGCTTCGGAAGCGAAGACGCACGCCTGCTGCCCGTTATCCAGCACAGCAATGTGGCTCGCTCCAAAATACCCCCCGCTAATGCCATAACCGCCGGTTTGCACTTGCCCCTGCAGGGTGAGCAGGCCGCCTCCATCCATGGTGTAGAAGCTAACCCCGGTAATGAAGGGAAACCCGGTGTCATCATTGGTCACGATGTAGCGATTAGCAGCCAGGGCAGATGCGGTCAGGATGAGCACCCATGCCACCAGCCCACATTTCCTGTACGCAGCGCCAGCCACGACCACGTGTGCGGCTTTCGTTAAGGAAAGCCGCATGAAGTTCGTCAACGCACCAACCTCGGCAGGAAATGCAGGGAGCGCAAATACCTGCCACAGCCGGAATGTCCGCAAGCTCTTCATGGCCGGGGCCTCGCAGGCGGCGATTTAGGCAACCTCATGAACAGATATGCGGAAAGCAATGGCAAAACGCCTCACCGCTTTGCAAAAAGGCAAGCCCCTGCAATCAGGTGCAGGATTGTGCAAAAATATCAAGGACGGTTTCCTGGACCGTCCATTATCCGCGCGCGGTAAGCACGGAGCGCGTCTATCAAGCTGCAAGCCACCCTCGTTCCAGGAGAAAAAGGGATTTTGATGCCGGTTCGATCGTGGCGCGCGTGCGTCGTGCCATCTGGATTCCTTCTCGTCCTGACCTGCTCCCTGGCACTCCTTTGCCGCACCACCCAGGCGGCGGTCATCCGTGGAACCGTTACCAATTCGTTGGGCATCCCTGTCGTGCATGCGGATGTCGTATTGCTGCAAAATGGGCAAATTGTCGCGATTGCGCTCAGCCGTTCGGATGGAACCTATCAGATCACCAGCAGCGCCGCAGGCCGCTTCTACGTGCTCGTTTCGGCCACCAACTTCAAACAGATCACCACCCTGAGCTTCTATGCCGGAACCGTCGACAGCCATGAAGAAAATGTCGTTCTGGAGTCGGCCCAATCACGGCAGGAAATCGTTTATTCCGCCGCCGGAACCCCCATCCCCGAAGCCCAGAGCAGTGCCGCCGTTTCGGCGCAACGAAGCACAGCATTCCCCAACCGGACCGATCTGATCGATCCCCTGCGCCAGGTCCCGGGAGTCTTTGTGGTCCGACAAGGTGAGTACGGCGCTCTGGCTTCCGCCTTTATTCGCGGCGGCAATCCCGATTCCAACCATGTGGACCTGGATGGAGTGAGCGCGGGGAACATCGGTGGGGCGTTCGACTTCAGCGATCTCTCTGCGTCCGGTGTTTCACAGTTTGAGGTCTATCGCGGGCCCAATAGCGTGCTCTACGGCTCGGACGCCGCTTCCGGCTCAATCAGCCTCAGGACCTCGCGCGGCAGTACCGCCTTTCCATCCTTCTTTTATGAAGGGGATGCCGGCACATTCACCAGCTTTCGCAACCAGGCGCAGATTGGCGGCACCCACAACAAGTTCGATTACTACGGCGGCTTCGACGCTTTCCAGAGCGACAACTCCATCAAGATGGATGAATTTCACGATGACACGGCAAATGCGAATCTGGGCTACGCCTTCACTTCGGGCACCCAGCTTCGGGTAACCGCCCGCAACAGCGATGCGGCGGTGGGCACCCCGGGGCCCTTCAATTTTTATGGAATCGCCAACGCCGGCAAGCGATCGAACCAGGACATCTACCTGGGCGCATCGCTCGAAAACCGGACCTACGGCGACTGGCACAACCTGGTGCGCTACGGCATGACCCGAAAGCGCGAAGAGGATATCAATTTCTACCCCGCGGGCATCCCGCTTACCATCACTTCCGGCGGGGTTACCTCTACAAACTACTACGGTTACAATACCGGGATCGTCGGGGCCAACGGCTACTCCGTCACCGGCCAGGCGGTTTTGAATTTTCCTGGGATCTATCCCAATACCTTCGAGCGGGTCAACAATCGCGACCAGGTGTATTTCCAGAGTGACTATCCGTTCACGCCCCACGTCCTCGCCTTGTTTACCTTCCGTTATGAGGACGAGCGCGGGGCGAAGAAATCCGTAGCCTACGGGATCGATCAGACGATAGACCGCGTCAACTATGACTACACCGGCCAGGTGCAGGGTGACTACTACCACAACCGCATTTTTTACTCCCTGGGAGGCGGTGTTGAAAAGAACCAGCTGTTCGGGACTGTGGGCGTTCCCAGGTTGGGGGTGGCCTATTATCCAGTGCTGCCGGCTCCGGGGCTCTTGCACGGTACCAAGATCAGGTTCAACTTCGCCGAGGGCTACCAGGAACCAACGCTCGACCAGCAACTAAGCAGCCTCTACGACTTCCTTTTAGGCGAACAGGGCGGCCGGGAAGCGATCCAGCAATTCCACATTTCGCCCATTGGCGCGCAACAGTCCCGGACCTACGAAGGCGGGGTGGCGCAGAGCTTTCTCAATGAGCGCGGTTTGCTGCGCGTCACCTACTTCCACAACCAATATGGCAGGCAGATCGAGTCGGTACCCGCGACGGAAGTTCCGTTGCTGCTTCCGCAACTGAGCCCCAGCGAACAGCAGCAGCTGGAAGCGCTGCTGAGCAGCGCCGGTGGAATTGATCTGAACTCAGAGGCATTTCGCGCGCAGGGCATTGAGAACGAGTTGGAATACACCATCTTCAGAACCCTGTTTTTGCGTGCCGGGTATACCTATCTGGATACGGTGGTCCAGCGATCCTTTACTTCCAACGCGCTTACCCCTTCGTTCAATACCGGCCTGCCGGGAGGGCCGGCGCCATCGTTCTCGAATGTGCCTATCGGCGCCTCTGGGCCACTGGTCGGAGCGCGTCCTTTTCAGCGGCCGCCGCACACTGGCTACGCCGCGGTCAACTACAACGGCGAGCAATATGCTGTGGGTTTC
This sequence comes from uncultured Acidobacteriaceae bacterium, assembly GCA_963758385.1. Classification (GTDB taxonomy): domain Bacteria; phylum Acidobacteriota; class Terriglobia; order Terriglobales; family Acidobacteriaceae; genus PALSA-350. The sequence goes on from CAVWVA010000001.1 coordinate 29,157, forward strand.
ACGGCAGTGTTTGCCACCCGCAGTGACGACTCAACATTCCTGGGCGGCCGCGACCTGGCGGGAGGGAACTCGTTGCTACTACCCAACCGGGATCTTGACTACGGCTACACCAAGCTGGATCTCGGCGGAAGCTACAACTTCTTGTCCTGGCTCGGCGTGTATGCCCAGTTGGACAACCTCACAGGCAACAAGAGAATTGGCCAGCTAGGCTATCCGTCCCTGCCCTTTACTTTCCGCGTGGGATTACGTCTTGCTATAGGGCACGGAGCAAACAAGTAGCCGGATTTCCTTTCACGCTGCACGGGACAGAGGTCTCGCTCTCATTTGCAGCACAAAACACACTAAAATCTAGTCTGACTAGTCAGGAGACAAGGTATGGCATCCTCAATATCGAAGAGGCGCTAACCCCAGCGCAAGCAAGGGCCGCCTTCTTCGCAGGCGTGGCAGTTGCAGGCCGCGAAGGCGCAATTCAGCGAAGTATTTCGAAGAGCTCGGGAGGGCGCTCCCCAGGTGGTTACCAAGCAAGGCAAGGAAGCTGTCGTCATCCTTGCCATTGAAGAGTTCGAACGGCTGACCAGGCGGGCCCGGCAGCCGAAGAGCCTATCCAGATTCTTTGCCGAGTCACCTCTGGCCAGGGTATCCATCGATTTCGAGCGAAAGCCCGATTATGGCCGGATTGTAAAACTGTGAGCGGATTCCTACTGGATACCAATGTCATCTCTGAACTCATCCGGCCGAAACCGGAGCCGAAGGTGACGAAGTGGATCGATGCCACCGAGGAAGAGCTGTTGTTTTTGAGCGTCCTCACTTTGGGAGAGATCCGTAAAGGCGTCGTGCTGTTGCCCCGCAGTGCTCGCCGCACCACCCTGGAAGCGTGGCTCAGTAGTGATCTGCCGTTGCGCTTTTCCGGCCGGATATTAAGCATCGACCAGGAGACTGCCGATCGGTGGGGACGTCTCTCCGGTTTGGCAGGCGCCAGACGCGCCAATGTGACCGTGATCGATGGATTGTTGGGTGCGACCGCGACCCAACACGATCTCACGTTTGTAACCCGCAACACGAAAGATGTCGCTACGACAGGCGTGTCCGTATTCAATCCCTGGACCGACTAGTGAGACGCAGCTTCTTAATTGGCTTGGTGGTTTAAGGTTGTGAGACGTACCGGGAGAGCAATGGCATCGCTGACTGTCAAGTTGCTGGATGAATCTGCAAAGGCGCCGACGGTGACTCACCCCGGCGAGGATATCGGATATGACCTCTACGCCAACCAGGATCACACCCTCGTTCCTGGGCAGGTGCATCGCGTGCATACAGGCGTGGCCGTGGCGGGAGAAGCCAGCGGTGTGCCCGTCGGATTTCTGGTGAAGGATCGCTCGTCCATGGCATCCAAAGGCGTGTTCACCCACGGCGGTGTGATCGACTCTACCTATCGGGGAGAGATCATGGTGCTCATGACCACCCTGACTGACATCTACGAAATACGTTCGGGCGACAGGATCGCCCAGCTGGTTCCTACTCCCGTGCTGACGGGAACGGTGAGCGCGTCAAGCGAGCTGGCGGGCGGCAGCCGGGGGAGCCGGGGGTTTGGCAGCTCTGGGCGTTGATGCGGTCCCACTTAACGGAAAACGAGAACCTACGGATGGATGACCCGTAGCCCAAGTTGTGTTTCGAATGGTTCGAAGTCGTGGTCTCGATGGAGAAGGGAATGGCCTTCTTTCAGACAAAAGGTGGCAATCAGGCAATCGATGGTTTTCCGAACGGTATTTTCGAAGGTTACTTTTCTTCCAGTGGTGAAAAATTTGACTGGCACGTAAAAGAGGCCACCCTTGCGGGTGGCCTCTTTGTTACAGCGTGGAGCTTGTTGCTTAGTACATGTCGCCCATACCGCCGCCGTGACCACCACCAGCCGGAGCAGACTGCTTCGGCTCAGGGATGTCGGCAACCATCGCTTCGGTCGTCAGCATAAGGCCGGCGATCGAGGCTGCGTTCTGCAGAGCAGTGCGGGTTACCTTGGTCGGGTCGATCACACCGGCCTCAACCAGATCTTCGTACTGGTTGGTGCCTGCGTTGTAGCCGTAGTGAGGATTGTTGTTCTCGCTGATCTTGCCCACGATCACAGCACCTTCTTCACCGGCATTGCCAACGATCTGGCGAAGAGGCTCTTCCAGGGCGCGACGGACGATCTGAGCACCGATCTTCTCATCGCCTTCGAGCTTCTTGATCAACGCATCCACATCCTTGGCCGAGCGCAGCAGAGCCACACCACCGCCTGGGACGATGCCTTCCTCAACCGCAGCGCGGGTTGCGTGCATGGCATCCTCAACGCGAGCCTTTTTCTCCTTCATCTCGGTCTCGGTTGCCGCGCCTACCTTGATCACAGCCACACCACCAACCAACTTGGCGAGGCGCTCTTGCAGCTTCTCGCGGTCGTAGTCGGAGGTTGTCTTCTCCACCTGGTTGCGAATTTCCTTCACCCGGCCTTCGATGGCCTTCGAATCTCCGCGGCCTTCGACGATCGTGGTGTTGTCCTTGTCAATGGTCACGCGCTTGGCGCGGCCCAGGTCTTCCACCTTGACGTTCTCGAGCTTGATGCCGAGGTCTTCGGTGATGGCATTGCCACCGGTCAGCTTGGCGATGTCTTCGAGCATTGCCTTGCGGCGATCTCCGAAGCCAGGAGCCTTGACAGCAGCCACGTTCAGCGTGCCGCGCAGCTTGTTCACCACCAAGGTCGCCAGCGCCTCGCCGTCAACGTCTTCTGCGATGATGACCAACGGCTTGCCATTGCGGGCAACCTGCTCCAACAGGGGCAGCAGATCCTTCATCGAGCTGATCTTCTTCTCGTGGATCAGGATGTAAGGCTCTTCGAGCGATACTTCCATGCGGTCAGGATCGGTTACGAAATAAGGGCTCAGGTAGCCGCGATCGAACTGCATGCCTTCGACCACTTCCAGCTGGGTCTCGAGCGTCTTCGACTCTTCCACCGTAATCACGCCATCCTTGCCGACCTTCTTCATGGCCTCGGCAATGATGTTGCCAATCGTGGAATCGCTGTTGGCGGAAATCGTGCCCACCTGGGCAATCATTTCGCCGGTCACCGGCTTGGAAAACTTTTCCAGTGCGCCGCCGTGAACCACTCCGTGATCGTCACGCTTGCCGACAACGGCCTCAACCGCCTTGTCGATGCCGCGCTTCAGAGCCATCGGGTTGGCGCCGGCAGCAACCGTCTTCACACCCTCGCGATAAATCGCCTGGGCCAGAACCGTTGCCGTCGTGGTGCCGTCACCGGCCACGTCCGAGGTCTTCGACGCTACTTCACGAACCATTTGCGCGCCCATGTTTTCGAGCGAGTCCTTCAGTTCGATCTCCTTGGCTACCGTCACACCGTCCTTGGTGATGGTAGGGGAACCAAACTTCTTCTCGATGACGACGTTGCGGCCCTTGGGCCCAAGCGTCACCTTCACCGCGTCGGCCAGCGTGTTTACGCCGCGCAGAATTGCCTGACGCGAATCTTCTCCGTGCAGAATTTGCTTTGCCATTCTATTTCTCCTTGGATCAGACCGGCATTGCCGGCCGTTTCACACAAAACGTGCTGCCCACAAGGGCAGACCTAAAAAAACGCATCCGGTTGTGACCGCGATGCGTTTATTTCTTCTTGAGAATGCCGAGTACTTCTTCCTCACGCATAATGAGGAATTCCTCGCCATCGATCTTGATTTCCGTTCCCGAGTACTTGCCGAACAGGATGCTGTCGCCGGCCTTGACGTCGAGCGGGAAAACCTTGCCCTCGTCGTTCGACTTACCCTTGCCGACCGAGATGACCTCGCCCTCCTGGGGCTTTTCCTTCGCCGTGTCAGGGATGATGATGCCGCCCCGGATGGATTCGCCCTCTTCGACGCGCCGTACCAAAATGCGGTCATGAAGTGGCGTGAAGCTGGTAGCTACGGATGCTGTTGCAGTTGCCATTGCGTTACTTCTCCTTCGCACGAGGGTTTGCCTCGCGGTAATCACTACAAAAGGTGTGGTTTAATGTCAGAGCGATAAGCTGGATCCGATTCAGAGGCGTTTAGCACTCTCGCCCTTCAATTGCTAAGATAGCCATCGGGCAGTCACCTTGTCAAGGCATCCCGGCGAGATGTGAGTGAAAGTCGCTCAAATATTAAGCCCGCGTGAACCGGGTCGGATCCTCAGCGCTTTGGGTTGCGCCGGACCCCCTGAAAATCATCTATACTTTCTCCCATGGGTCTTCCGTTCTGGCGCAGGATTTCGAGTACTGGACTGGTGCTGGTGGGGTTTCCGCTGGTTTTTGCCGGCTTCTCTGCCTTGGCTGACCAGCACAGCCAGCGCAAGTACACCCCGCCGCCCGCGACCTGCACTATCAAAGTCACCGTCGTGCGCAGCACCAACGGCAAGCCCATTCCCAACGCCGCTGTCGTCTTCCATCCCATGCAAGGGGATAAGGATACGGGCGCCCTCGAGCTCAAGAGCAATGAGGATGGCAACGTAACCATCGATGTGATCCCGATCGGCGACACCGTGCGCCTGCAGGTGATCGCCAGCGGCTGGAAGACCTATGGCGAGGACTACAAGATCGATACCGACAGCAAAGAGATCGTGGTCAAGATGAAGCGGCCGACCGACCAATATTCGCTTTACGGTGACGGGCATGGAACCGCCGCCAGCACCACCACTCCCAAGGGCGAATCGAACAGCGCCAAGCCTTCGGAGCAGACGCCCATACCGCAATAAAGCATGGAAAACCTGCATCATAAGACGGCGCTGGTGACCGGCGCCGCGAAGCGCATAGGCAAGAGCCTTGCGCTCAGCCTGGCCGCGGTTGGTGCGGATGTCGCGATTACTTATCGGGATTCCAAGTCCGAGGCGCAGGCGACCGTAGCAGAATTAGAAAAGTTCAAGGTGAGAGCAACCGCGGTCCACTGCGATGTGCGCAACCTGGAAAGCATTGAGGCGGCGGTGGCTGCCGTCGTCCAGGAATTTGGCCGCCTGGACCTGCTGGTCAACAACGCGGGAACATTTGAGACCGCCGAGCTGCAAGCGATCAGCGTTGCGCAGTGGGACCGGATGTTCGAAACCAACACCCGCGGCCCTTTTCTGGTGGCCCAGGCTGCCTTTCCCCACCTGCATGAGAGTAAAGGCCGGATCATCAATATCGGTTCGCTGGGCGGCTTGCATCCCTGGCCAACGCACGGCCACTACTGCACCTCAAAAGCTGCTCTCCACATGCTTACCCTGACCATGGCGAAGGCCTTCGCGCCGCAGATCAGTGTGAACTGCGTAGCCCCGGGCATGATTGTGAATGGAGAAGTGGACCCAGCCTACGAGCACTTTGCCAACAAAACGCCGATGCAGCGCAACGGAACCCCGCAAGACGTAGCCGAAGCAGTCTTGTTCTTTGCTCGCGGACCGCACTTCATCACCGGCCAAATTCTAAGCGTAGACGGCGGGTTAGGCCTGTGAGCAAAACCGCGGTTCTCCCTACTTACCAAACATTCGACTCAATAACCCCGACGACCCCTTAGGATCGAACTCCTCATTGATGCCCTCCGGCTCCGGTTGAGGCGGCAATTCCTCGCCAAAGAACGCCGCGCGCGGATTGTGCAGGCACAGCCGGTCCGCCGTCTCCACACCGTATTTATCTGCTACCAGGTCATACGCGTCGCGCAGCATCGGCGGGCGAGACACCAGATCGTGCGCATCGGTAGCAATAAAGTTCACCCAGTTCCGGCGCAGCAACTCGTGGGCGACTTTCTGCGCCACCTTGCCGAAACGCCCGGTTAACGAAGCGGCCGTGATCTGTATATAGCAACCGCCACGGAGCCACTCCGCCATACGCTCCGGGTTGCGGGTCAGCGATGCATTCCGCTCCGGATGGGTAATGATCGAAGTAAGCCCCGCCGTGCTCAGCCGGAAGAAAATCTCCTTCATGTTTTGCGAAATACCATGGTCAGGGAACTCCACCAGCAGGTACTGCTTCCCGTTAACGGAGTACTTGGCAGGATGCGCAATCGCATCCTCGATGTTGTCGAACATCAGGTGGAAGTCACAGCCCAAAGCCAGCGAGATGCGGTCGCCCAATCGCTGCCGGATCATCTCCAGCCGCTGCAGATTCAACGCCGGGTCAAACTTGAATTGCTCGCTTGAATGGGGAGTGCACACAATGTGCGTCACCCCATTCTGCAAAGACATTTCCGCCATGGCGACGGAGATTTCGATATCCCGCGGCCCATCGTCCAGGCCGAACAACAAATGGTGATGTATATCAATCATGAAGGTCCTGACTTTTAAGCGGTCACCGCATTGACCAGCGACGAAAACAGCAGCAAGCCATCCGAGGAGCCCAGCATGGCCTCACTCGAGCGGTCCGGATGGGGCATCATGCCCAGAACATTGTGCCCTTCGTTGAGGATTCCGGCGATGCCACCAATGGAACCATTTGGGTTGGCGGCGGCGGTAACCTCTCCCTCGCGGGTACTGTAGCGGAAAGCGATGCGGCCGCCTCGCTCCAGTTCTTCAAGCGTGGCCGGCTCGCAAAAGTAGTTCCCCTCCATATGCCCAATGGGAATCTGCAACACCTGCCCCGGAGTGAGCGCCTGGGTAAAGGGGCTGAGGGTGGTCTCGGTGCGAATGTGCACTTGCTTGCAGATATACCGCAACCCGGCATTTCTCAGCAGCGCCCCGGGCAAGAGGCCACTCTCGCACAGAATCTGGAAACCGTTGCAGATACCCAGGACCAGCCCGCCCCCAGCAGCAAATTTCTTTACCGACTGCATGACCGGCGAGAACCGGGCAATGGCGCCTGTCCTCAGGTAGTCGCCGTAGGCAAACCCGCCCGGCACGATAATGGCATCGCAGTTCTCCAGGTCTTCTGACTCGTGCCAAAGGAAGGTTACGGGCTGCTGGGCGATCTCACGCACCACGTGATACGCATCGTGGTCGCAATTCGAACCGGGGAAGACAAGCACGCCGAATTTCATACTTCTAGGCTAGCAGTTTTGCCCTGTTGCAGGGTCATGTGTTCTGGATTCGCGGGGGCGACTGGCGTATTGTCAGGAAACGGGGAGGGCTATGGCAGACACCGCGAAACCCGACGATCCTTTGCCCACTGAATCCGTTCCCGCCGAGATCGTTCCCCCTGCGCCAGTCCTCAACGAACTTGCTCCGCCTCAACCCGTCATGCTCCCCGTGGTTGCCCCCGCCAACAATATTGCAGCAAAAAGCGTGGGGCACCTGCGAACTGCGGGCACGGCCCTGGTTAACTGGTGGCGCGCGGTCACCATCGAAGGCCTCTGCGTCGCTGTCCTCTGGCTGATCGGGCTCTTGCTCCTGCACGTGCCGTTGGCTCCGGTCTGGGCATTGATTGCCGGCCTCATGACCCTGGTGCCGAACTTTGGCGGGGTCATCGCCCTCCTGGGGCCGGCCTTTTCCATCCTGGTCAGCAATCCCAGCATGTACCGCCTGTGCATCCTGTTGGGCATGTATGCCGTAATCGTGGTGATCGATCAACTGATGTTGCAGCCGCTCATTATGAAGCGGGTGACCCGCGTGCCCATCTGGGCGTCGATCCTGGCCCCGATCGTGCTCGGCATCATCATCCCGTTTTGGGGAATTCTGCTGGCCCCCCCGTTGCTCGCAATCGTCTACGCCTTCCGCCGCCCGAAGCCCCGCCCGTCGCCCTAGCCGGGCAAAACAAGCGCCCCACCCTGCGTGCTATACTCGCCTTTCGCCGCGAGTCGGGCATCCGATTTCGTAGCAGAGTCAGCCTTCTTACAGGCAGTAGAGGTAACCATGTCCGGCCATTCCAAATGGGCCACAATCAAACATAAAAAGGGCGCGCTCGACGCCAAACGGGGCAAGATTTTCACTCGCCTGATCCGGGAAATCACCATGGCCGCCCGGCAGGGCGGGGGAGACCCCGACGCCAATCCCCGGCTGCGTGGAGCGGTGGCCGCCGCCAAGGCTGAGAACATGCCGGCCGACAACATCAAGCGAGCCATCCAGCGTGGCACCGGTGAATTGCCCGGCTCCATCTATGAGGAGATTTCCTTCGAAGGCTACGGCCCCGGAGGCGTTGCCCTGATCGTCGAAGTCACCACCGACAACCGCAATCGCACCGTCAGCGAAGTCCGTCATGCCTTCTCCAAGAACGGGGGCAACCTGGGCGAGCCAAATTCCGTTCGGTTCATGTTCGCCAAGAAGGGCTTGATCGCCATCCCGAAAGCGGCGGCGGATGAAGACAAGTTGATGAACATCGTCCTCGACGCGGGGGGAGACGACCTGAACGACGAAGGCGAAAACTGGGAGATTTTGACCGAGCCTTCCGCCTACGAGGCGGTTGCGAATGCGATCAAGGCTGCCAAGGTCGAGACCACCCTCTCTGAGATCACCATGATTGCCAACATCTACACCAAGCTTGAGGGCGCCGTGGCCGCGCAGATGATTCGCCTGCTCGAGGCACTGGAAGACCTGGACGACGTGCAGAACGTCTACTCGAATTTCGATATGGACGCCACCCAGTACGAAGAAGTCGCCGGCTAGAGCGTTTCGCGGCGGCCAACACCGCTCGGCTTGCCGGTCTCGATATGAAGGTCTGGCGCTTATCTCACTCCTCCTGCCCAGCCAGCTGTGTCACCAGGACTGGTTCCTCGCCAATCTGATGGAAAGGCCTGTCGCCTTGCTCAGCCGGCCTTAAGCTAAAGAGAAAGAAGGGAAGGCGAGTATCAGAATGCGAACCATTGTCCGATTCGCCGCTGTCTTGGCCCTTGCCGTCAGCGCGGCGCTTCTCACCCAGCCCGGCTCATGGGCGCAATCGACGAGCAGCGGCAATCTCGACGCGCCACGTCCAGCCGAAGGCCTGCTCGCCAGCCAGCCCTGGGAGTACGGCGCCTTCGTCGACGGCGGCTTTGGCACGGGAAACCGCGATGCGTACAAATTCATGTGGGTAGGCCTGCACGCCGGCAAGGTGCTCACCGCTCCTTTCGGCCCCGGATTTCTCCGCGGCCAATTCGAATTGGGTGCGGAGCTCATCCCGCTCTGGCAGGCATATACGCCCACCTATCTGCGGGCGAATTGCTACCAGCAGCCCGGCGGTCCGTTGAGCTGTAGCCCCTTGTTTCCCACCGGCGGCACCTACACTGGAATAAGCATCACACCCGTGATCCTGCGTTGGAACCTGCGTAGCGGCCGCAAGCTTTTGCCCTGGGTTCAAGGGGCGGGAGGGCTGATCTGGACCAACCACAAATTCCCCCCCATCGGCCCCTATCCCAAACCCAATCACCTGGGCACCAGCGTCTTTAACTACACTCCCCAATTTGGCATTGGGGTGCACTATTTTGTGAAACCCCGGCAGTCGATCTCGATATCGGCGAACGCAGTTCATATTTCCAACGCCAGCATGGGAGATGCCAATCCCGGCGTGAACGCGAGCGTCCAGCTTTCCATTGGTTACACCTGGTGGAAATGAGCCTGTCCCACGGCCTCGGCTAGTTTGTGAAGCCTTATGAACCAGACAGTAATCGAGTGCGTGCCCAATTTCTCTGAGGGCAGCGACGCCAATAAAGTGCGGGCCATCGTCGACGCCATGCGCGTCGAGGGCGTCTCCCTGCTCGACTGGTCACTCGATGGCGACCATAATCGTTCCGTGGTCACCATCGCCGGCCCGCCCGCGGCCGTCGTCGAGGCGGCCGTCCGCGCTGCTGGCCGGGCAGCGGAGCTGATCGATCTGACTGCGCAGCGCGGAGTGCATCCCCGCATCGGCGCCACTGACGTGATTCCCTTCGTTCCCGTCTCCGGCATCACCCTGGCGCAATGCGCCATCCTCGCCCGCCAGGCGGGCCTGGAAATCTGGAGCCGTTACAACATACCCATCTATTTCTACGAAGCAGCCGCCTCCCGCCCTGACCGGGCGTTGCTCGAGCAGGTTCGCCAGGGCCAGTTTGAAGGCCTGCGCGAGCTGGTTTTACGCGATGCCGCCCGGCGTCCCGATTTGGGCGGGCCCGAGTTGCACCCGACCGCGGGGGCAAGCGCAGTCGGGGCGCGCAAATTCCTTATTGCCTACAACCTCTATCTTGATCGGCCCGACGTCACCGCGGCCCGGGCCATTGCCAAAGCTCTCCGCGCCTCGAATGGCGGTCTTCAGGGGGTCAAGGCCATGGGCGTGCTGGTCCGGGGGCGGGCCCAGGTTTCGCTCAATATCACTGATTTCCACCTTACCCCGGTCAGGGTGGCATTTGCCGCCGTCAATCGCCTGGCCGCCCAGCATGCTACCAAGGTTGTAGACGGCGAACTCATCGGTCTACTTCCGGAACAGGCATTTGAGCGAGATAGTGAGTGGGTGCGTCTAATAAAAGAGTTCAAGCCGGAGGAGAGGATCCTCGAACGGCGTTTGCAACAACCATTGGAGTGGCCGGGAGCCAGCAAAGCATAAGATGGATAATAGAGGCTGGGCAGGCTGTGTCACTTCTCGCGAAGTTTCCCCCAGGGAAGGAAAGACCATTTTGATTAAGTTTACGAAGCAAATCCATACCAGCACCATTGCCGGGCTCGCTCTTGCGCTGGCATTACCTGCCGGTGCGGCGCAGTTGGGAGAGGACGCCCGGGCGGCGATTCCCAAGGATGTCCAGCAGTTGATCGTAGTGGACTACCACGCCATGCAGAACTCCCCCGCCGCGATGAACCTGAAGGCGCGCGTGCTTCCGCCTGAGCTCAAGCAGCTCGAGCAAGCGCTGCGCACCTCCGGCCTCGATGAGAACCACGACATCGAAGAATTAGCCTTCGCATCGTTTCGCAAAGATCAAAGCACCCGTATCGTCGGCCTGGCGCAAGGCCAGTTTTCCCTGGTAGACATCCTGGCCAACTTCAAAAAGCGCAAGGTGAAGCCCATCGTCTACCGCGATAATCGCGTATATCCCATGGGCAACTCCGGCATGCAGGTAGTCTTTCTGAATCCCACCACCATGGTGTTTGGGCAAACGGATTCACTCCGATCGGCGCTGGATGCGCGCGATGGTCTGGCCCCCAGCTTTCTTAATAACCGAACCATGCTGGACCAGATGCAATCGGTTGATACCAATGCGGTGTGGAGTGTTCTCGATCAGGAGGGAACTCAGACCATGATGCGCTCGGTTTTGGGAGACGCTTCTCAATTGACCGACTACGACACGGTGAAGAAGCGGCTGCTCAGTTCCCGCTACTCCATGAGCTTTGACAACGGGGTCAAATTTGCCCTCGACGTGGTTACGCCCGATACCATCTCGGCCGCCACCATGGCTTCTTTATTGAACGCCGCCGCGCTCTACAAAAAAGTCAGTGGCACTCCGGAGGAGAAGGAAGCCATCGACAACACCACGATCAACTCCAACGGCGGAACCCTGGACGTGCGCTTTGCCTCCTCGGACAGCCAGTTTTCCAGCCTCCTGCAATCGAACCTGTTTCAGTCCGTAGTCCGTTAGGTCTGGAGTCCGGCAGGTCTATTGCGGGTTGGTGAGCGTGGGCGTCCAGGTCACCGTGCCGCCCGGATCGATATTCACCAGCAGAAAGCCCTGATCGCCCAGGTTGACCTTGGGGCCCTGGCTGTTGTGGGTATGGCCCGAGGCGTCCTCATACTGCAGAGATAGGGCTCCCGATCCCTGCACCTTGAACCGGTAGTGATACTTGCTGCCGGTAGCCAACTGGTTTGCCCCAAAGCTGGCGCTGGGGTAATCGAACTCCATCACATGCAACGTGGGCCCCTGGTTCACGATCGTGACCTCAACAAACCGCGACCGGCACCCCGCCAGCCCAAAAACGCATAACGCCACCAACCCCAAAAATCGCCGCAATCCAACTCCTTCAACCAGCGAACAACCCAACGGCACCCATCCTTTGGTGCACCACCCCTCACACCACCGTCTTCCGCTCCAGAATCCTCGCCGTCAAAACCACTCCGGTCTGGTTGTTGTGCAGCGTCAAAGGAAACGCCAGCACATTCCAAACCCACTCCTCCCCCTTACGGGGCAAATTCAACAACCCCCGGTATGTCCGATCGATGTACGTCTCCCGCTTCTCGGCAACGGTACGCAGGATCTCCTTCCAGTCGGCAGCCAAATCGGGCATCTCGTCGAACATATTCTTTCCCGGGAACCAGTCCCGGGGCCTTTCCAGCAACCGGGCGCAGGACTCGTTCACATACATCCACTCCCCGTCTCCGTCCAGGATCTCCAGCACCACATCTTCGCCGATGGCCATGCTGATCCGGGAGTAGAAGAAGTCTCGCGCATCCACCACCACCGGCTTGCCCCGGTGCTTGGCCTCAAACGAGCGCAAGGCCGTGATCAGATCATCAATCGAGCTGTACCCCTTCAGCAGGTGCATATCTTCCACCCCGCCAAAACGCCGCTCCAGGGTCGCCGAGAGAATGATAATCGGCACTTCCGGGCGCCGCTCGCGAAGTTCGCTGGCCACCTCCGTGCCAAACTGGCCCGCACCCAGGTGGTAGTCCAGAACAGCAATGTCGATCTTATTGATCAGCTTCTCGGCTTCCGCGATGGTCCCCGCGGTGTCGGTCAGGTACCCATGCTTGCGCAGGATAGCCGCGCGAAGCAGCAGGTTTTCAGGATCATCGTCCAGGAGCAGCACGCGAATAGGATCTTCGACCAGATGCAAAATCTGCCTTTCCGTTCTGGCTGGCAGGGCTTACCCCGCCGGCCAATAAGACTGAAGTAAGATGCCCAATTCGGGAAAGAGGCTGCCGGATTTGGAGCGGATCGGTAAACCACTATTCTACAGAGTGTTATGGCTTTTTGTTCATCTGCCTGACGAGGTCCGGAAGCCGGCTGAAAGCAGCCACGCTACGCATCCAGCGCCGGTGTTCAAATGCCGGGGAACCGCTGATCACGCTGCCCGGAGCCACATCTCCCGGCACGCCCGACTGCGCCGTGACAATGACCCCATCGCCGATGAAGCTATGGCCAACCACCCCTACCTGCCCAGCAAGCACCACTTTGTTGCCTACATGGGACGATCCCGCCAGGCCAACCTGGGAACAAAGCAGGGTATCCTGGCCCACCGTCGACCCATGGCCCACCTGCACCAGGTTGTCTACCTTTGTGCCGCTGCCAATCTCGGTATCGCCGATACTCGCCCGGTCGATGCAGGAATTGGCCTGTATCTCTACCCGGTCCCCCAGAACCACGGCGCCGCTCTGGGTGATTTTGTGCCATGTCCCGCCGTCCTCCTTGGCGAATCCGTAGCCGTCCGATCCGACGATCGCTCCATTTTGCAAAATGACCCCATCTCCCAGCCGGCAGCTCTCCCGCACCACGGCGTGCGCGTGGGCAAAGAAATCCTTCCCAATCTGAGCCTTGGGATAGATCACCACGTGGGGCAATAAGGTGGCTCCCGGGCCGATAATCACCTCGGCGCCGATCACCACATACGCTCCAATGTGGGCGTTCTCGCCAACCGTAGCGGTAGGGTCGATCACCGCCGTAGGATGGATCCCCGCCGGATACAACGGCGCGGGCTTGAACAGGTCGATGGCCCGGGCAAACGCGAGGTAAGGATTTGCCGTCCGCAGGGTAGCTGCCGCGATCTGGGGAAAGTCCTCTGTAACCAGAACCGCACCCGCTTTGGTAGTGCGCGCGAAGGGAGTGTATTTCGGATTGGCCACGAAGGTCAGCTGGCCGGGACCAGCCGTCTCTATTCCCTCAACCCCGGTAATCTCCTGCTCCTGGTCTCCGTGGCATGTGGCGCCAAGAACGCGGGCGAGTTCGGCAAGCTTCATGCAGGGGATTGTACCGGAGTCACAACAACGAACTCGGCTGCTTGAACAAGCTCTCCTGCAGCGCCTCGGATGGCCCTCGCCGCGCCCCCGTTCGGATCACCGCCAGAACGTCCAGTTCCGTCACCGCCTGCCGGGGAAGGAAGATGCGCTGGGTATTCGACCGGGTGTCGGGAGGAATCAGGAATAACCCTTCGGCCTCGAGCAAAGTGAGATCGTTGGCCGCCAGCCCTTCGATCAAATCATTGTCTTTGAGCCGCGCCCGGATCCACAAACCCTGGCTGCGCGGCCGGGTCACAAAGGTCTTGCGCAGCAAGCGCTCCGGTTGGCTGGCATCCCCGGATTGAAAGTCGCGGACAAAACAGATCCATTTCACATCCGGCATGGGTACGGAGATCAGCTTGCCCGCCAGGTCGAGCATTTCCACTTGTCCCTGGGTAACAAACGCAGACGGAGGAAGGTAGCCGGCGAGCCAGTCCCGGCTCAACTTTCGTAATATGACCTTCTTACGGCTGACTGGCATTCGAGTTCGGGCCTCCGCGGCCTGGCAGGAAATTACCGCCGGCTGGATTGTCGCATGCGCGCTCCTGCCCATGCACCGTGGGCGCACCGGGAATCGTGCAAAGATACGCAGCACAAACAGTGCAAGCCCGTAGCCAAGTACATCACCAGTATGTTAACTTAGGTGTTTGTTCGGAGCGTGAGTTCACCGCTAAGGTATTCACATGGCGAATGTTAGCCGCAATTTTAGTGGCGGGTGGAGCTGAACGTAAGGCATGCCCGACTATATCTATCTCCTCAAGAACCGGCTATCCATCCACCAGCAGAATGCCCTCAACCACATACGAGAGGCAGCCCGCGAGGCCGGCATGACCGTCTTTCTGGTCGGCGGTGCGGTCCGCGACCTTACCAGCGGTTCGCCCGTGTTCGACCTTGATGTAACGGTTCAGGGAAATGCCCTCAAGCTAAAGAAGCCGCTGGAGAAGGCGGGTGGAAAGTTCTGGGGCGAGTACGAGCCGTCACGAACCATGTTCTTCCGTTTCCCGGTAGGAGTTACGGTCGAGATCTCCAGCGCCCGGCGGGAAGAGTACCCAAAACCGGGCAAGCCTGTTTACCACTGGGACACCATCCTCGAAGACCTGCGCCGCCGCGACTTCACCGCCAACGCCATGGCCTTGTCGCTCAACGAGCATTCCTACGGCTTGCTGATGGACCCGCTCAACGGGGTCGCCGACATTGAAGCCCGTCAACTGCGCCTGGTAAGCAACTACGGTTTTATCGAGGAGCCGTCCCGCATGCTCCGGGCCACCCGGCTCGCAACCCGTCTTGGCTGGGAACTGGATGAGCGCACCCGCACCCGCTATCAGAACGCCAAAGAAGAAAAGGCCATGGAGGCTCTTTCCACCTACCACCGCGGCTACGAGCTCGAAGAAATCGGCCATGAGGAAGACGGCCTCAAGGTGCTGGCCGCCATGGAAGCCGAGGGGTGGATGCACTCCCTCTTTCCCGCGTGGACTACGGCATCGGCCGACGCCACCGCACTTGATGAAATGCGCAAGCTGGTCACCCAGCTGCAGATGCAGGGCGTAAGTCCCGATATATCAGCTGCTTCGACTCAGTTTCTTACAGCAAAGCTTTCTCCCAAGGATACGGCTGCGCTCAAGGCTTTGTTTGTTCGGCCGGGTTTCGTTGAGGAATGGAACAATCTCGACAACGCGGCCAGGGAGTTCAACAAGCAACTCACCGGCAAGGACGCGGCCACGCCTTCCGCTACATGGAAGCTCTTCACCACCGCCGATCCCCAGGCGGTGCTCTGGTTGGGTCTGACCTCCAAGTCTCCCGCGGTCCAGGCTAAATACAAGAATTTCTTCAGCGTCTGGCCGGAAGCGCGACAAAAGGTGCCTCACGCCCTGCTGCAGGAACTTCGTATTACCCCGGAAGTGCCAGGGTATGACGAGATGATTGCCGGGCTGTTTCTGGGCGTCATCGACGGCAAGCTGGAGACGGAGGAGCAGCTGCGTGCCTTCCTGGAACCCTATTCGCCTCCTGCGCCACCGCCACCGGTAACGGTACGAAGGACACGAGGTTCGAAGAAAGCCGGGGAAGCCAAGAGCAAGATCCCGGTCGAAGCCGAGATCGATGCCGAGGCTTTGGATGTCGACGACGAAGACATTTCCGACGAGCCGGAAGAAGAAGAGATCGAGCCCCGGGAGATTGTGGTCCCGCCGGCAAAGAAAGCCGCGATCAAAAAGGCCGAGCCCGCTGCGGTCGAGGCGAAGGTGCACGCTACGCCTAAACCGCAAACCCCTGCGGTAAAGACGCCCGCTCCTGCGCTTCACGTCGTGCCGCCGAGCAAGCCCGCCAAGGTGCACGTAATGGCCAAGGCAGCGGCGAAACCCGCGGTTGCGGCCGCCGTTCCAGCCGCCAAAAAGGCCTTGCCCCTGAAAGCCGTGGCTCTTAAGCCGCCGGCTAAGACAGTTGCCGCGAAACATGCTCCCGCCAAGCCGGTAAAGCGCCCGGTGGCCAAGCCTGCTCCAGCTGTGAAACACGCTGCAAAACCGGCCGCCCAGGGCAAGAAGCCAATGGCAAAAGCAGCACCCAAGGTCCACAAAAAAGTCGAACTGGCCAAAAAAGCGCCCCCGGCAAAAAAGCCAATCCCGGCCAGAAAGCATCGCTGAGCCAGAAGGGGACATGCTCCACTGGCGGCGAAGAGAACCTCATTCCTTTGAAGGGTACGGCCTTTAGGCCGTACGAAAATGCGTTGCCCTGAAACCGGCCTTACCCGCTGAGGCAAGGCGGCTCCAGGCCGTAACTACCCGCCGCCCGCAAATCCTCCCCAATCGCTAAAGTCACGCTCCGCGCTGACGATGATGAAGATATGGAAAGCGCGGACGCTACCCCCATCGTCGCGATTTCCGGAGATGAGGCGATTGCCTCCCACAGCGTCGAAGCCGCTGGAGTCATAAGCCACCTGCTCTTGCGCTCAGCGGCCGACGGCGTCTACGCAACCGATGCCAAGGGCGCCACAACCTTCTTCAACCTCACCGCCGCGAGGTTGACCGGATGGACCGAAGAAGAGTTGCTCGGCAAATCGGACCACTCCTTTGTCCGACGTGTACCGGGGAGCCCCCGTCCCGCTTTACCGAAATCATCCCCCGATGCCGAAACCGAACACCCTGCTGAAGTGCGCAGCGCCGGAGATCTCATCTTCCTGCGCAAGGACGGAACCAGCTTTCCCGCCGCCTACACCGGCACCTCGATCCTGCGTCAGGGCAAACTCATCGAAACAGTCGTGGTCTTTCACGACATCTCTGAACGACAGCGCAGGGAACAATGGGAACAGGGCAGAAACGAGATTCTCTCCGCCATCATCGGCCACCAATCCCTCTCCTCGACCATGGAGAAAATCGCGGATGCCTTCGTTGCTCTCTATCCCGCAAAGGCCATTGCGATCTTTCTCCTGGCGGGCGATCAGTTTCACCTGGAAGCTCATGCAGGATTGCGCCAGGATCCACACCCGGAGCCCGCCCTTACTGCGCCTGCTCGAACCACCCGAACTCCGCGAACCACGCAGACGACCCGCGACACCGGGCCACCACCAGGTCCTCGGCACATCGGCACTTCCAATTGGGACCCGGCAAATAACTGCCCGGCCTTCGTCCAAATCCTGGAATCCGGCGCAACGCTCTGTGTGGCATCGCCCCTGGTTTCCAGTTCCGGTAATACCACCGGCGCCATCGCCGTGTTCGACTACCAGGACGGCCTGCTCCAAACCGCGGCCTGCGAAACCATCCAAAGCCTCGGCGATCTCGCCCGCCTGGCCATCGAACACCGCCAGCTCTACGAAGAGGTGGTGCATCGATCTCAATTTGATCCCCTGACCCGGCTGCCCAACCGCCTCTTGTTAGAAGACCGCCTGCGCCAGGCTTTAGTCGTCGCCAAACGGCAGGGCACCGTGTTGGCTGTCTGTTGCATCGACCTCGATCGTTTCAAACAAATCAACGACAACCTGGGACACGAGCTGGGAGACGCCTTCTTCAAACTCATCAGCGAGAGGCTGCACCTGTCGGTACGGGAAATCGACACCCTCGCCCGCCATGGCGGCGATGAGTTTATCCTCGCGCTGCGCGATCTTTCCGGTATTGCCGACGCCGCCGGCATTTGTAACCGCCTGCTTAAGGATCTGGCTGCCCCCATGGTCGTCGACGGCCACTCCCTCACCATCAGCGCCAGTATTGGCCTCAGCATTTTTCCCGATCACGGAGACACCGCCGACCTGTTACTACGCAATGCGGATTTAGCGCTACAGGCCGCCAAACGCGCCGGGCGCGCTCAGACCCAGGTCTATTCCCCCAGTCTGGGCCGCCAGACAAGGCGCGCCGCGGAAATGGTCGACGCACTGCTCGGTGCGGTCGCACAGTCCCAGTTCCGCATCGCTTACCAGCCCATCTTCACCATCAACCGGGAAATCATCGGCTTTGAAGCGTTGCTGCGCTGGAGGCATCCCAGGTGGGGCCAGATTAGCCCGCAGGAATTTATCCCCATCGCCGAAAGAACCGGCCTGATTGTGCCCGTGGGCGATTGGGTCATTCAAGAAGTCTGCCGTCAGGCAATGGAATGGAATGCCGCCGGGCTCCCCGCCTGCAAAATCTTCGCCAACATCTCCGGTGTGCAGTTGGGATTTCCCGACTTTGCCTCGAAAATTGCCAAGGAACTCGTGCGCAGCGGCCTGCCACCCGATCGCCTGGAGCTGGAGATTACCGAAAGCTGGATCATCTCCGATCTGAAAGCAGCCGCCAACAAATTGCAGAAGCTGCGCGACCTGGGCATTGGCATCGCCATCGACGACTTTGGAACCGGCCACTCGACCTTCAGCTACCTGCAGGAGTTGCCCCTCGACACACTCAAGATCGATCGCTCGTTCATTCATCGTCTCGAAGACTCCGCCGCCAGCCTGTCCACGGTTCGCGCCATCACGGGGTTGGCGCAGCAACTCGGATTGACATGCGTTGCCGAAGGCGTGGAGAGTGACCGCCATATGGCCCTGCTGCACGAACTCGGATGCGAACTGGTCCAGGGCTTCTTCCTCGCCCGGCCTCTCAAGCCCCAGGCCGCGTCCCTGCTCCTCAGCAAACAACAGATTTCCACACCGTTGCTGCGTACCGCCGCCAGGGGCTCGTTTGCCTCAACCTCTCGAGCCCGATACCTCGACTCATAATCCGATTCGGCATGCAACAATCACGCATGCAACCTCATCGACTTTTGAAACCTGTCTTGCTGGTCCTGCTCTCTCTGGGCCTTTTTTCGCCGGCCCTGGCGGAAAAGCGTCTTGTGCTGCTCGACCAGGACGGCTCCGGTCCCGGCGGATCGAATCAGATGGCCATGATGGTGCTCGTGCAATCGCCCGCTGTCGAGGTGCTGGGCATCACCGTGGTGACGGGCAATGCCTGGCGCGATGAAGAAGTGCAGCACACGCTGCGCATGCTCGAGCTGATTGGGCGGACGGATGTGCCGGTGGTTCCCGGCGCCGTCTTCCCCTTGGTGCGCACCCAGCAGGGCACTCGTCTCGCGTCGCCGTTGGTGGGCAAAGTCGCCTGGCTGGGTGCATGGGGCGAGGGGCCTACCGATTTGCAACATCAGGCTGACAAGACTGCTGATTTTTCCCGCAGCCACGACCCTTATTTCGTCCCTCCGCTGCCTGAGGGTGCGCCACACACTTTGCCCCTCGATCAGGATGCGGCCCACTTCCTGATTGCGCAGGTACATGCCCATCCTCACCAGGTGACCATTTGCGCGCTGGGCCCGCTTACCAACATTGCGCTCGCGTTGGCCATCGATCCGCACTTTGCCGAGTTGACCCGCGGTATTTTCCTAATGGGTGGGGGAATCAATCCCCAGACGGCTGATCCGGAATTCTCAACCAACCCGCGTCACGAGTTTAATTTCTGGTTCGATCCGGAGGCGACCCACCTTGTGTTGCGCGCGCATTGGCCGCGCATTGATGTGACCACGGTGGATGTGTCGGTCAAGGCTCCCTTCACGCAGCAAATGCTGGACCAGATTGCGCAGTCGGCCAATCCGGCCGCGCGTTACATCGCCAAGTACTCGCAGGAACGCTACTACCTGTGGGACGAGTTAGCCGCCTGCGCGTGGCTCGATCCCTCGATCATCACCGCGGAGCGCGTTGTTTATATGGACGTCGATTTGAGTCACGGTCCCAGCTACGGAGATACCCTCACCTGGACTGCGCCTCTCAAGCCCGAGACGGATGTGCAGTTGGTGCACGCGCAAATGGATGTTAACCTGCCAAAATTTGTGGCCATGTTTGACACCCTGATGGAAGCGCCCCCGCTTCACCCCGCGGAGGCAAAGTAGTCCGCAGGAGTCGCGGTTTCCTTTTCGGGCACCCGAATATGTGGTTGGGAGAGACTTGAGTGGGTTGGCGAAAGTGGTTAGCAGCTGTCGCGGTTTTTGCTGTCAGCATCGCCCTGATCTGCCATCACCAACACCTGACCATAGACCCCGCGCAAATCACCCTACCCGCCGATGGATCCGAGCACGACGCGTTCCGAATCCGTTTGCCCGATCCGTCGTGGCTCGCCAATCGAGTCACCCAGGAAACCGGCCCTGCAGTCCGTCTACTAGACTCCGGGGAAGGCGCCATCCTCGATGGTCTCCTCCAATCCCCGGTAAGCCCCGGCCACACTCAACTAAAACTCCTATGGCGCCATCACACCTATCAACTTCCAGTAACCTTTCTCCTCGACGCCGCAGACACCTACGGGGACGGAACCCCCGACTTCCTCCGTCTCCACAGCACCCAGGACCAGCAAGCCTTCCGCACCTGGTTTACCGCCATCGCCGAAGCACAGGCAGCACAGGCGAAACTCCCCGCGGAGATCGACGACTGCGCTGCTCTGCTCCGCTTTGCCTACCGCGAAACCCTCCACGCCCACGACGCAGCCTGGCTGAATAACCATCCAGCCGCCCTCGCATCGCTGCCGTCGATCCGCCAGTACACCTACCCCCAGACACCCCTGGGCGCAAACCTCTTTCGCGTGCGGCCAGGCCCGTTCCGCCCCGAAGACCTGGGTGACGGTACCTTCGCCCAATTCGCAGACGCGCAGACACTCATGGAGCACAATACCTACCTCGTCGGACGCGACCTTCGCGTGGCTCGGCCAGGCGACCTGATTTTTTATCGCCAGTTGGATTTGCCGCAGGACTCCCCGTATGATGTCCCCGGCGCCCCGCATAATTCTTCACAGCACCACTCACCTTTCCACTCCATGATCGTCTGTGGGGAAAACGGGAGCCGGGTTGTGTATCACACTGGGCCGATTCATCATGGCAAAGGTGAAATGCGCAGCTTGATGGTTACGATCTACTGCACCACCCGGATGCGCGCTGGCGGCCGCTGCCGGAAAACGCAAACTTCCTCGGAGTCTATCGTTGGAACATTCTGCGCGAAGGCGATTGAGCATGCCGGCCCGATGGGTTCTGTCACTGTTGCTGCTGGTATGGTCCTATCCCGCGCAAATGCTTGCCGCGCGTCCGGTCTCGTTCAATCTCAGCACCAACCGCAGCTTCGCGCCCACTGAAAAACCCACCATCCATCTGTATGCGCAGAATGTTGATGAGTTGGAGTTCCGCATTTACCGGGTGCAGAACCCAGCCAGGTTCCTCGCCGGGCTCCCCGACCTGCACAGTTTCGATAACGGCACTCCCTGGGGCCCCAAAGAACAGATCGACGAACGAACCTGGCTGGAGAAATTCCACGACTGGAAGCATCACCTCTGGTTCCTGATCCGGCGCTTCTTCCGCGGCCAGTTCACCATGGAGAACCGCGACCGCCTGCGCGCTCATCAGTCCAGCCTGGCTCGCCGCAGCCGCATCGTCGGCGTGGCTGAGTTCGCGCAGATCCCGTTGCTGAACGATCGCCAGCTGGTCGCACGCTGGCGCCAGCAACTGCCGCCCACCTATATCTCGGATTCGCAGGAACTGCCCATCGATCCGCTGGGCTCCGGCCTCTACCTGGTGGAAGCCACCGACGGCCACTTCAAGGCCTACACCCTGCTCATGGTCAGCCGCATGGCCATGGTCACCCGCACCTCGAGTGGAGGGGTGCTGGCTTATTGTGTCGACCGCGCTTCCGGCGCAGGCATCGCAGGCGTGCAAGTGATTGCCGGTTTCGGTCAACAGCAGCAGCAAGCCGCCGCCAGTACCGATGCCGATGGGCTCGCCGACCTTCATCTGGCCGCGCCCAAACCGCAGCCGGATAACTTCTGGGTGCTGGCCAACTCAGGCGACGACGTAGCGGTGGTCACCCCCGGCGGCTATGCACTGAGCGGCTTTCAAGGCGGCCAGTGGGCTTCCTACATTTACACCGACCGCCCGGTTTACCGCCCTGGCCACGTGGTGCATTGGAAAGGCATTCTGCGCGCCAGGGTAGAGAACCATCTGGAACTCCCTAAGCTCAACACCATCCATGTGACCATCGCGGACCAGGATGACCACGCGCTGCTCGATAAGGATATGCCGCTCTCTCCCAGCGGCTCCGTCTACGGCGATCTCACCCTGCCGGCAACCGCCACGCTCGGCTACTACAGCGTCCGGCTGCGCAGCGGCCCGGCTTCCGACGATCCCAACAACGACGCAGGCAGCGGCCAGTTCCGCGTGGAGGATTATCGAAAACCGGAGTACCAGGTGCGCGTCAGCCCTGCCAAACCCCGCTTGTTGCAAGGGGAGGCCATGCAGGTGGTCATCGACGCCCGCTACTTCTTCGGCGAGCCTGTCTCCAACGCCGCCGTCAAGTACCGCGTCTACCATTCGCCCCACTATTGGTGGGATGAGGACGAAGGCGGCGGCGACGGAGGGGGAATGGGAGCGGATGACCCCGGTCTGGGTTACGACGCCTCCCAGCAATCCGAGCAAACCGGCAAGCTCGACGCCAATGGCAAGCTCACCATCAGCGTGCCCACACAGTACATCGCCAACCTGGCGCGGCCCATGGATCAGGACTACACCGTCGAGGCCGCCGTCACCGACCAGGCGAACCGGGAGATTACCGGCCGCGGTCGCTTTCTCGCCACCCGGGGCAGCTTCCGCATTCACGTGGAGCCGGTAAGCTATGCCATCCGCACCGGCGACTCCGCCGCATTTAACGTAACCGCGACGGATTACGACAACCATCCGGTACAAACCCGGGTGCACCTGCAGCTGCTCACCCACGAGTTCGCCAACGGCAAAACCCAGACCATTCGCGAAGGCTCTACGGATGTCACCACGGATGCCAACGGGCGTGGCCAGGGGGTAATCCGTGCCCAGACCGGCGGCAGCAATGAAGTGGAGGCCAGCGCCACCACCCCGGAGCAGCGCGTGGTGTTCGACTCCAGCTACTTATGGGTAATGGGCGCCGATGAAGCGGGCTGGGGTGGGGAGTCGCGCGCCGTGCAGATCATCGCCGACAAGAAAAGTTATGCGCCGGGAGATACAGCCCACCTCAGCATCATCTCCAACGTCGACAGCATCCACCCGCTGGTGATTGCCACCGGGAATACCGTCGAGTTCCGCAAGGTAATGTTCTCCGCCGGCAAGACGCTTACTTTCGACCTGCCCATTACTCCGGACGCACAGCCCAACCTCGAAGTGACCGCCGCCTTTATCCGCAACGATCAGCTTTACCAGGCGAATATCAGCATCAAGGTCCCCCCGGTGCAGCAACAGTTACAAATTGACATCACGCCGGATAAGCAGGTCTTTCAGCCGCAGCAGACCGCCGGCTACGACGTATTTGCCCGCGACTGGCAGGGCAAGCCGGTCAGCGCCGACTTTAGCTTCGGCGTGGTGGATGAGGCGATCTACTCGCTCTATCCCGATAGCAGCGGCGACATGGTCAAGAAACTCTACCCCGACCGCTACGTCTACGCCGCGGTCGATTCGTCGTTGCAGTACTACTTCAGCGGCAAGGCGGGGCTCAAGTCTCCGCTGCTGGCCAACCGCGAGTCCCGTTACCGTCCGCAGCTTGCCCAGGTGAAGCCGGGCAACGATGTGGTGCAGCCGCGGGTGCGTAAGGCGTTTCCAGACACGGCCTACTGGTCTCCCTCAGTCCATACCGACGCGACCGGCCATGCTCACGTCACGCTTGACGTTCCCCGACTCGCTCACCACCTGGCGGACCACGGTACACGCCATCACCCTCGATTCCAGGGCGGGCTCCGCGATCAACCGCGTGCTGGTGCGCAAGAACATCATCGTGCGCATGGGTACGCCGCGCTTCCTGCGCCAGGGGGACGAGGTCACGATCCCGGTGATCGTGCACAACTACCTCGATCAGGCCAAGCAGGTGCAGCTGTCGCTCGACATCAACGGGCTCGATCTGGTCTCCGGCGCGCCGCAATCGGTCACTGTGCCCAGCAAGGGCGAAGGCACGCGTGCTCTGGCGAGTGAAGGCATCGCGCATCGGCACTGCCAGCTTGCTCGCCAAGGCGCTTACCAATGAAGAGTCGGACGCGCTCGAGCTCACCTTCCCGGTCGAGCCCATCGGCGTTCCGCGCACCATCAACAACTCCGGGGTGATCGCCGACAACGGCCAGGCCTCCACCACGATCGACTTTCCCGCGAACACCGATGCCGCCGCGCACACGCTGCATCTGGAGATCGCTCCGTCGATTGCCGGCAGTCTCTTCTCCGCGCTCAGCTATCTCACCAGCTATCCCTACGGCTGCACCGAGCAGACCATGTCCAGCTTCCTGCCCAACCTGGTGGTCGCCGATACGCTCAAGAAGCTCAACCTCTCCGGCTTGGTCAGCCCAGCCGATCTGCAGGCCAAGATCAACGCCGGCCTCGATCGCCTGAACGACCTGAAGCACGATGACGGCGGGTGGGGTTGGTGGAAAGAGGATCAGAGCCGCGTCTTCATGACTGCGTATGTTGTCTCTGGCCTGGCCCAGGCCAAGAGCTGCAGGCTATGCCAAGGCCGATACCAATCTCGGCGGGGGAGTGCGCTATCTGCAAAAGCAGCTGGCGCAGCATCCGCGCATGATTCCTGAGCTGCGCGCCTACGTGGTCTACGCTCTCAGCCTGGCCGGCGCTAAGAACCTGGGCCCGTCGGTCGAAACCCTGTGGTCGCGGCGCAGCGATCTTTCCGCGGAAGGGCTGGCGCTTACCGGCATGGCGATGCTGCGCGCGGGTGACAACCGCGCTCCGCAGATTGCGCAGTTGCTGGAGGCAAAAGCCCAACATACCGGCACGCTCGTCTCCTGGCCGTCGAGCTACAACCCGCTGCTCGATCTGAACGACGACAACAGCGCCGAGAGCACTGCCTTCGCCTTGCGCTTCCTCACCCATGCCGATGCCGAAGAGCCCGTTGCTGCGAAGGCGCTGCGCAGTGGCTGGTGCTCAATCGCAACGGCGGATACTGGTGGAACTCGACCGAGCAAACCGCCATGGTGCTCTTTGGCCTGGTGGATTATCTTGCCGCCTCGCAGGAGCTGAACGCGGACTTCGATGTGGACGTGTCGCTCAACGGCGCTTCTATCGGCAAGCGGCATTTCACCGCGGCCGACGCTGCCTCCGGCGCCGACCTGACCATGGAGGTAACCCCGCCCAACTGCAAGCCGGCGGGCAACGCCGTGCAGGTCACCAAGCATGGCAGCTGGGCGCGCATACTGGTCGGTGCAGGGCAAGTACTACTCCACCGAGCAGAAGCTATACCAGCAGGGCACGCTCTCGCTCAACCTGACCCGTGACTACTTCAAGCTGACGCCCACCACCAAGGATGGGAATTGGTCTACCGGCTCGATCCGCTGAAGGGCCCGGTGGTGCCGGGAGACACGCTTGCCGTCCATCTGGCGGTGAATGGCTCGCCGGCGAAATATCTGTTGATCGAAGATCCAATCCCGGCGGGAACCGAGTTCGTGCAGCACGAGGATAGCTATAACATCCTCGACCAGCCAGCGGCATGGCAGTACTGGTATACGCGGCGCGAGTTTTACGATGACCGCGCGGCCATCTTTGCCACCGAGTCCTCGGGCCGGCATGAATCCTTCTACCTGCTCAAAGTGGTCAACCCGGGAAGCTTTGCCATTAGCCCGGCCAACGTGCAGCCCATGTATCAGCCGGGCATTCAGGCCACCAGCGACTTGTTGCACCTGCAGGTGGAGCCGGCGCCGGCCACGGGATGGCCCGGTGAAGGAGACGAAATGATGCAGCCCTTCCCAGGCGCCCTCTCGAACATCTTCAGTCGCTTTACCGGCCGTCTCTTTCTCGGCCAATGGGTTGGCAATTTCCTGCTGATGCTGCTGGCTGCCGGCTGGCTGCAGATTCCCGACTCGCACACCTGGCAGTTTGCATTCTCCATACTTTCGGGTTTGCTGCTGGTGGCCGGCTTTCTCTGGCTTTACGATTCGACCTTCCGCACTCTACGCGCGTGTGCCACGCCGCTGCCCCATTGGGTAAGCTTTCCCCTGCTGGCATTCTTTGTATTGCTTTGGGTGGTTGCTGTTGCAGCCGATTGCCATGGGCCGGGCGCACGAAGCGCTGGTTGCGGGATATCTGAACTCGCAGTCTCCGACCTGGCTGCGCTATCATCTCGGCTACTCCAGCCTGGTGGCCTGGCAGGAACGTATCTATGACTGTCTGCATTGGTTACTGGCCGGTCTGCTGCTTCCCCTGGCTATGGAGATTTGCGGTTGCGGATTCCATCCCGGCTGGCTCCGCCGCCCCACGCAAGCGTATCGGCGCTGGTTCTACTGGCTCGCCGTACTCGTCTGCGGTCTGGGAGCCTCATCACTCACCTGGACCCTCGCTGGCTGGACACCCACTGCGGGACTAGCCGGGCAGACCGTGAGCATCCTCTTGCGGCTGGGCCTAGCCTACACCGTGGACATCCTGCTCTGGTGCTTCCTGCTGGCGCTGATCGCCTACTATCTCGCCGCACCCTCTCCCGGAAGAATCGAACTCGAGTCATCTCCCCTGAAGTAGCGAACCACCGCCGTGAAGACCTTCCCGGCCACCAATGCGGGTGCCCCATATCTCGTGCTGTTACGAGATGTGTGAAGTCTCACCGCTCTTTCCGTGCAACCGTCCGAAGTTTCCTTTCCGCGAAAATCGCCTCGACGCGCGTTCCAATCACCTCGAAGTGACTCCCGCACAGTCCATCATGCTCCGGTCAAATATCGCCTACTATCTCGCCGCACCCTCTCCCGGAAGAATCGAACTCGAGTCATCTCCCCTGAAGTAGCGAACCGCCGCCGTGAAGACCTTTCCCGGCCACAAATGCGGGTGCCCCATATCTCGTGCAGTTACGAGATGTGGGAAATCTCACCGCTCTTTCCGTGCAACCGTCCGAAGTTTCCTTTCGGCGAAAATCGCCTCGAACGCGCGTTCCAATCACCTCGAAGTGACTCCCGCACAGTCCATCATGCTCTGGTCAAACGGAACACGCTCTATTCACAACGGAGAGCCTCGGCGGGTGGGACGGCGATGGCATGGCGTGCAGGCAACAGGCATGCAAGGAGTGCGCTGAGAGCGAGCAGCGCGGCCGCTGCGAACAAACTACCTGCGGCAAAGGCGTTTTCCATCCAATGGGCAAGGACGGCGCCGAGAAAGCTGTCCACAGCGAGGCCGAGGAAAATGCCCACGGCCGCGCTGACCAGCGCGATGCGCGCCGCGATCCACAGTACATGCGCGCGTGGAGCGCCGAGCGCCAGACGCACGCCGAACTCTGTGGTGTGCTGCGCAACGCTGTAAGCGACGACGCTGAAGATGCCGACCAGCGCGAGCCCGAGCGCCATGGCAGAGAAGACGGCAAACAAAATGGAGAAGAGCCGCTGGCGGCTGTACTGTGCGTCGCGTTCGATGGCTTCGTTGAGGGTGAAGGTACCGTTGAAGCCGCTGTTGGAGATCTGTTGATCGGAAGCGGCGGAGGCGATCGCGGTGCGCAAGGAGTGCAGGTAGGTGAGCGGATCGCCCTGGGTCCGGACGAAGAACTGCACGTTCGACGGTATCAGGGCCGTGTACGGAAGGTAGATGGCGGGGACGACTGGGCGATCGACGCCGTCGTTGCGCGCATCGCCGACAACGCCGATGATCTGACGCCAGGCGGTGTTTTGCGCAGAGGTGACTGTCCAGCGATTCCGCGGTGCAAGACCGGGAATACGTAGCTGTTGGCCCAGGACATTAGACGAGGAGAGATAGCGCGTCGCGAACGCGCGATTGACGACTGCGATGAAGTCTCCGCGGGTGTTTTCCTGTGTATTCCAGAGGCGACCCTGTAGCAGGGGGATGCGGAGCGCAGCAAAATATCGCTGGTCGACCAGCATCACACGGGCTTGCGTCTCCTCGTGGTCCCCAGTTCCTTCGATTTTGAAGGAGCTCTCAGCCCCCGTATGGGGCGGCGTGGCATCGGTGCCGACATCCTCGCTGGAGACAGCGACAACGGAGACACCGGGCACGGATCCGACCTTCTCCCGGATCTGTTCGATGTAAGCCATGCGCGCATCGCGCGACTGAATGCGGCTCCACTCGCTTGGGTCAAGGGTGTGCAGCAGGATGCCGAGCTTCATGACATTGGCGGCATCGAAGCCGAGTGGCATCTTCATGAACTCAAGAAAGCTGCGGATGGCGGTGCCCGCAGTGGCCATGAGAAGAAGCGTGAGTGCGACTTGCGCGGCGATGAGAACGCTCCAGCGATGCTTTGCGGGAGCTGCGGCAACGCCAGGCTGCCTGCCGGGGAGCATGCGCGCGGGTTCGTGACGCGACAGACGTAAAGCGGGGACAAGACCGAAGAGGATCCCGCAGAGCAGCGCGAGCGCGACCGAGAACGCGAGGATGGGGCCGTTGATGCGGAGGACGGATGCGGCTGGAAAGGAATCCGGAGAAAGCAACAACGGAAGCTTTGCCAGCCAGTAAGACGCAGCAACGCCCAACACAGCGCCGGTGCAGGAGATGACGACGGCTTCGACCAGCAACTGGCGGACGATGCGCCAACGAGTGGCGCCGATCGCACTGCGGATGGCGAGCTCATGTTGGCGCGTGCGGCCACGGGCCAGCAGAAGGATGGAGCAGTTGGCGCAGCCGATGATAAGCAGGAGCACAACGCCCGCGAGAAGCAGCCCCAGGGTGCGGCCAGCTTTCTGCTGGTAAGGCACGATGATGGGTTGCAGCGCGAGGTGCCAGTGATCGGGAAAGCGATCGGGATGTTGTTGCGCAAACTGGCGCACGATGGGCTCGATCGCAGCGTTGGCCGCGGCGAGTGTGACGTGGGGCCGGAGCTTGATCCACGGCAGGTAGGCAAGGTAGGGAAGGTTGAAACTCGACATGAGACTGCTCGGCAGGTAGACATCGCCGATGGCAGTGGTGTCATTGAATGTGAAGTTGCGCGGCATGACCCCAATAATGCTGTAGGAGCCATGATTGAGTTTGAGCGTTTGCCCGACGGCGCGGGGATCGCCGCCGAAGTGCCGCTGCCAGAAGCGGTAGTTGAGAACAACGACGGAGTGGCCGCCGTTCTCGGCATCGGATGGCTCGAAGTTGCGGCCCAGAAGCGGACGCACTCCAAAAAAAGTTCCGGCATTCTCTGTGAGGTAGATGACCGAGACATCTTCTGGCAGTGCGCCGCCGGTGAGCTCCATAGCCCAGTTGTTGAAGCCAAGCACCGAATCGACCGGCGCTGCGAGCCGTAGGTCATCAAACTGTGCCTTGGTTAGGGGAAACCAACTCCAGTCGTCAGGATGTTGCGGGTCGATGACGACAGGGTTCATGATGCGGTCGGCGCCGGCATAGGGAAACGGGTGCAGCAGGACGGCGTAGATGAGCGAGAACATCGCCGTGGTGGCGCCGATGCCGAGCGCGAGTGAGAGCACGGCGATGGCGGCGAAGCCTGGATTGCGGCGCAAGGCGCGGAGGCCGTAGCGGAGGTCTCCGCCTAACTCATCGAAGAGGCGGAGACCAATGGCGTCGCGGTAAGTTTCGTTTTGGGCGGCGGGCTGACCGAGGGCGATGCGGGCTTTGCGGCGAGCTTCTTCTTCCGGGAGGCCCTGGCGCATTAAATCTTCCTGATAGGCGTCCAGGGTAGAACGAAACTCTTCTTCGACGTCGCGTTGGGGGCGTGGCGCGATGGTGTGGAGGAGCTTGCGAATTGCGGCCAGCAGACTCATAGGTCCCCGCCTTCTCGCCGAGAATGGCGGCGACGATGGCGGCCATGTCGGCACATTTGGCGGTCTCGGCCCGCGGTCTGGTCAGATGGGAGAGGCTTATTCACAACGGAGAGCCTCGGCGGGTGGGACGGCGATGGCATGGCGTGCAGGCAACAGGCATGCAAGGAGTGCGCTGAGAGCGAGCAGCGCGGCCGCTGCGAACAAACTACCTGCGGCAAAGGCGTTTTCCATCCAATGGGCAAGGACGGCGCCGAGAAAGCTGTCCACGGCGAGGCCGAGGAAAATGCCCACGGCCGCGCTGACCAGCGCGATGCGCGCCGCCATCCACAGTACATGCGCCCGCGGAGCGCCGAGCGCCAGGCGCACGCCGAATTCTGTAGTGCGCTGCGCAACGCTGTAAGCGACGATGCTGAAGATGCCGACCAGCGCGAGCCCGAGCGCCATGGCAGAGAAGACGGCAAACAAAATGGAGAAGAGCCGCTGGCGGCTATACTGCGCGTCACGCTCGATGGCTTCGTTGAGGGTGAAGGTGCCGTTGAAGGCGGAGTCGGTGCTGGAGATCTGCTGGTCGGAAGCGACGGATGCGACCGCGGCGCGGATGGAGTGCAGGTGGCTGCGCGGATCGCCCTGGGTCCGGACGAAGAACTCCACCCGTTGGCGCATCAGGGTGGTGTACGGAAGGTAGATGGCGGGGACGACGGGGAGACCGATGCCGTCGTTGCGCGCATCGCCGACAACGCCGATGATCTGACGCCAGGCGGTGCTTTGCGCAGAACTGGCTGTGAACTGATTCTGAAAGGGAAGAGCTGGAATGCGTAGCTGTCGGCCCAAGGCATTGGACGAGGAGAGATAGCGCGTCGCGAAAGCCCGATTGACGACGGCGATAAAATCTCCGCTGCTGTTTTCATCCGTATTCCAAACGCGGCCCTGCAGCAGCGGAATGCGGAGCGCTGCGAAATACCGCTGGCCGACCAGCATCACACGAGCCTGCTGCTGCTCGCCGTCGCCACTTCCGTCCTCGCCACTTCTGTCGACGAGGAACGAGCTCTGAACATCCGCACCGGGCGGCGTGGCATCGATGCCGACAGCGACCGTGGAGACTCCGGGAACGGACGCGATCTTCTCTCGGATCCGCTCGATATACGCGGCGCGCGTTTCACGCGACCGAAGCCCGCTTCCCTCGGCCGGGTTATCGAGGTGCAGCGAGATGCCGAGCTGCATCACATTGGCGGGATCGTACCCGAGGGGCATCTGCGTGAGCCGCACAAAGCCGCGGATGGCAGTGCCCGCGGTGGCCATAAGAAGAAGCGTGAGGGCGACCTGCGCCGCGATGAGAACGCTCCAGCGACGCCTTGCAGGAGCAGCGGCCACGCCGGCCTGCCGCCCCGGGAGAGCGCGCGCAGGATCGTTGTGCGAGAGACGCAACGCGGGGGCGAGACCGAAGAGGATGCCGCAAGCCAGCGCGAGCGCGACGGAAAACGCGAGGACAGAAGCGTTGATGCGGATGACGGATTCGGCTGGAAAGGAGTCCGGGGACAGCAACAGAGGAAGCCGGGCAAGCCAGTAGGACGCAGCCACGCCCAGGACGGCGCCCGTGCAGGAGATGACCAGCGCTTCGACGAGCAACTGGCGCACGATGCGCCAGCGGCCGGCGCCGATCGCCGTGCGGATCGCGAGTTCATGCTGGCGCGTGCGGCCCCGGGCCAGCAGAAGGATGGAGCAGTTAGCGCAGCCGATGATGAGCAGCAGGACGACACCGGCCAGCAGAAGCCCGAGCGTACGCCCCAGATTCTGCTGGTAAGGCACGATGATTGGCTGCAGCCCGAGATGATAGGCCAACGAGCCTACGGAATGGATTTTCAGGATCTCTCGCACGATGGGCTCGAGTGCCACGTTGGCGGCGGCCGCTGTGACGTGGGGCCGCAGCTTGATCCACGGCAGGTAGGAGGGGGCGCGGCCGCCGGCAACAGCCCGCTTGAGACTAGCCGGCAAATAAACATCGCCGACGCCGGCGATATCATTGAATGCGAAGCTGCGCGGCATGACCCCGACGATCGTGTACCGGGCGTGGTCCATCTCCAGCGTTCGCCCGATCACATGGGGATCGCCGCCGAAGCGGCGCTGCCAGAAGCGGTAGTTGAGAACAACCACCGGCTGGCCTGCATCGAACGGCTCGATCATCCGGCCGAAAAGGGCGCGCACGCCAAGGAACGTGTCGGCATTTTCTGTGAGGTACACCCCCGAGACGTCTTCCGGCAACCCGTCGTTGGTGATCTCCAGATGCTCGTTCATGAAGCCAAGCACCGACTCCACCGGAGCCGCAAGGCGCAACTCATCCAACAGTGCCTCGCTGAGGGTAAACCACTCAAACACGTCAGGATGTTGCGCTTGGATAAAGTGGGGGTTCATGATGCGGTCGGCGCCGGCATAGGGAAACGGGTGCAGCAGGACGGCGTAGACGAGCGAGAACATCGCCGTGGTGGCGCCGATGCCGAGCGCGAGCGAGAGCACGGCGACGGCGGCGAAGCCTGGATTGCGGCGCAGGGCGCGGAGGCCATGGCGGAGGTCTCCGCCTAACTCATCGAAGAGGCGGAGGCCAATAGCGTCGCGGTAAGTTTCGTTTTGAGTGGCGGGCTGACCGAGGGCGATGCGGGCTTTGCGGCGGGCTTCTTCTTCAGGGAGGCCCTGGCGGATCAAATCTTCCTGGTAGGCGTCCAGGGTAGACCGAAACTCTTCTTCGACGTCGCTGTGGGTGCGTGGTGCGATGGAGTTCCAGAGCTTGCGAATAGCCGCGAGAAGACTCAAATGTCCTCCGCCTTCTTGTCGAGAATGCCGGCCACGACGGCGGCCATGTCGGTCCATTTTGCAGTCTCGGCCTTGAGTTGACGCTTGCCGGCAGCGGTGAGCGAGTAAAAGCGGGCACGGCGATTGTTCTCCGACTCACCCCACTCGCCCTTGATCCAGCCCCGATGCTCAAGACGATAGATTGCTGTGTAAAAAGAACCCTGCAGGATTTCCAGCCGCTCGCCAGAGATCTGCTGGATGCGCAGCAGGATGCCGTAGCCATGCAACGGGCCGAGCGACATCGCCTTGAGGATAAGCATCTCGAGCGTGCCTTGCGGTAGTTCAACCGGTTTGGTCAAAAGGTTCTCTCCTATCTAGGAAAGGAGAGTACGCGCTCTTTCCTTTCCCGTCAAGGAGAAGGAGAGACCTCCCATCAAGATCCGCGTTACGAAAAGTGGGCCGTTAAGACGTTCCAGGCCACAATTGCGGGTGCCCCGTATCTTGTGCTGTTACGAGATGTGGGAAGTCTCACCGCTCTTTCTGTGCAACCGTCCTAAGTTTTCCTTTCTGCAGCAGAGACCTGACTCGAAGGAAAAATAAAACTGCTGCTCAGGCTAGAGAACAAGCTGCATTCCAGTTTCGAGTGTCAATCTTCCTGATGGAAGGGACTCTCGAGTAACAGCCTGATCTTCAAAGTCGTCTTCTTCCTTTGCACTTCGAGTACGACAGTCGTTCCGGCTTTGCGCAGGGCATCTGCTACTTTCCAGAGAGGAGCGCCGCGAGCCTTATCGACGGACAAAATCTCGTCGCCCGGTTCCAGTCCCGCCAGGGCCGCCGGCGAGTTGGGGAGCACGCTGTCGACCATGACCGCGTGATATTCCGGTCCGGGGGATACAAGATGGATTCCGCTCGCATCGGTCTCAAATGGTTCTTGCAGCGCGCGGTTGGGTAAAAGGACCATAAGCGAATGCGCGTAATCCCAGGTTACGGTGAAGCGCCTGAGGATTCCAGAACCGATGAAACCGGCGATAGTTGTATTCGCCAGAACGCCGGAACTTGCATCCGGAACAATTGCTACCACTGCGGAAAAATGGAATGGTCCAAGCTTGAGGCCAGGGACCCTGGCCAGCTTGGAATGGATGATTCCTCCGACAGCCGTCACCGCCGGAGCATCGACAAGATGTGCCTCGGGAATCAGGCCGGGATGGGCATCCAGAAATGCCCTGCTTAGAATCATCGCCCCTCTTACGTCGGCAGTTCCGCCGTCTAAAAGAAAGATTCCTGTGATTGCCTTTCCGTTTTCTCCTTCGATGGTCGCCTCCACATAAGGCACGTTGTCTTTGACCTTGATCGCAATTGGAGTTCCAGAGGGCGCTGGCGACGAGCCAGGACGCGCGAAGGTCGTTCGCTCGTGTTCATAGTCGGTGGTTATCGTGTAGTGCAAAAACAGATTGCTGCCGAAAAAGGCATCCGCGCGCCTGCCCACCGCTGTCGATACATAGTCGATGCTTATGCTGGCGATCTGCTGGTGGAGCAGGCGGAACTCCCCCGGATAATTACCCCATTGAAGCTCGCAATCGTCCAGCATGTGAAGCGTCTGACTCGAACCTTTTCCGATGCCCGCAGCTTCCACAGTATGGGTGGACGCCATACCGGCAGCCTGTAATACGGAAGGGCGGACAACGGTATTGGAAGACCCGGTATCGAGGACCACATTGAGAGGGCCTGAATGGTTCACTTCTCCCTGCATGAAAACCAGCCCGGAGATGATTGGCGTGGGAACCGTTACCGGTGAGGGACTCCGCTGTCCGGAGCAAGTTGCGCACAGAAAGCCAAAGAGGATTAGATTCGCGATATCCCCACGGCAGTGCGATGCGCAGATCATCCTAAGGATGATTACAGGTTTAGCACTCAGACTGTGTGCAAAATGGACTCATCTGTTCACTACTGGCGTTTGTAAAGACGATAATTTTAGCTGTCGGCATCGCCGTCGGGGCGGAATCCTGTTCAAGGTTTTGGTAGGCGCAGAAAGCCCTGCGCGATCTGGGTATTCCAATCGTAATAATAGGAACCGGCAATCACACCGCTATCGTTGATGCTGGTGGCCGTAGTCAGTCGTCCCCTCGGCGGGTCAAAGGAGGTAATGGTCCCATAGGGATTCCGCACAAAACCATGTTGGATGTCATATATGTCGAGGTAGGAACCCGTGATAGACCCGGCCCCATTGATGCTGAGCCGGTGCGGCGCCGATAGCGGGTCTCCCTCGAAAAAAATAGAGGGCGCCTCCGGCGTAGTCACAATGGGCCCCGGTGGATTGAATAATGTGAATTGTCCTTCCGGCGATCGCACAAAGCCGCCACTACTTAAGTTCGCGCAAGCGTCAAAGCAGATGCTATACCACCCCGCAATGGCCCCATCCGCATTGATACTCTCCGCAACCGTTTCTTTGGAGGTGTAATCCTCATCCGTCGGGACAGAAAATAGGATCAGGTACCCGGACGGATGCAAGAGAAAGCTGGTTTCGTCGGTTGACTGTCTGGTGAGGTCTAAGTAGGAAAAATAGCCCACGGTCGCGCCGCTTGCGTTGAGGCCAGTGAAGAAGGTTGGGAAACCGTGCATCTCTGCTGAGTAAGCGGTCGATGTGAAGACTCCCGCTCGCGACCGGATGAAGCCAGCTGACCCATCCACCGGCACGACCGGGTGATTTCCGGCAATCACCCCAAACGCGTTGATGCTGACCGGAACAGAATTAGCGCAGAAGCTGAGGTGAAAGAGGGTTGAACATGGAGCGTCGAAGGTAATGATTTGGCCATTCGCGTACCTTAGAAAGCCATGTGGACGCCCTGCGACCTCCTCGTAGTAGCCGGTAATCTCCCCCGCATCGTTGATACTTTCCGGCACCGTCTGTAGGCCGTCCCGGACGCTGAAGGTGGTCATCGTTCCGTCCGCAGAGCGCAAAAAACCGTTGGTAACCGTGGAAGAAACGTAATAATAGCCGGTCACGGCGTCCGAGGCGTTGATGCTCATGGGGAAGGTGCCAATGGCGCCAGGCGCCGCGAAGGAAATGTAAGAAACCCAGTCATCGGCGACGGGCTCCTGCGCTGTGCAAAGCAGCGGGCTGAGCATGCACAGGGTGACAACCAGACAGTGGCGAATCTGCAAAGAGCACATGACGGAAATCCTTCTTTTCCTATAGAACGGAGGTGACGAGCGGCTGCTTGATTGCAGCAAACGCGTGACTCAAAAGGAAGTCAGCGTAGGAAACATGCTTCTTTTGCTTTACTCATCGCCAACCTGGGGAGTGACTTCAGTGATTGTCATGGGTTGGTCGTGCTCATGTTCCCGGGTTGGACGTCCACAGACGCGCGCACCATAACGGGTCCCACATGGAAGCGATCGCTTCCAGAGCTGTGGAGGCAGCCCGAAAAGAGACGACGGGGTTTGCCGGCCATCTCATTGCCGAGATTTCCTTTGCATCGGGCGCTCTCGAGATTATTACCCTCGACACAGCCTTCGACCGCATGCCCTCCCATCAAAAAAAACTGGGCTATCCACCCCATGCCGAAACCAAGTACCTTGGTTACGATGATGAACCGCAGAGAACTCCTCAAAACAGCCGCCGCCTCCCTCCCCATGATCTCCGTTGCCGGCGCGCAGCAAGTCGCCCGCAAGACCAACGGCCTCCCACCCCTCACCATCAAGGACGCCAGGGTCATCACCACCAACGGCGGAGGCCAATATCGCTGGGTCTTCCTCAAGATCATCACCAGCGAGCCCGGTCTCTACGGAATTGGTTCGGCCTGCAATCACTTTCAGACCATGGCCGTGATCGCTGCCCTCGAAGATCATCTGAAACCGTGGCTGATCGGTAAAGATCCCGACCGGATCGAAGACCTGTGGCAATCGGCCCAGATGCGCACCTACTGGCGCAACGGTCCGGTGAATAACAACGTGCTCTCCGCCATGGACATGGCCTTGTGGGATATCAAGGGCAAGCGCGCCGGCATGCCGGTGTACGAGATGTTGGGCGGCAAAGCGCGCGATGCTGTCCCCGTCTATGACCATCAGGGAGGCGCGACTAAAGAAGAGTGCCTCGATGCCCTGCAGAAGTCGCTCGCCCAGGGATTTACCCATGTGCGCATCCAGCTCGCCGGTGGCTATGGCGGCGGTGGGTTCATCGCCGAAGGCCAGGGGAGCCGGGCGGAAGGCGGCTACCAGGGCCCCGCCTTTGACGAGCAGCAGTATGTCGACACCATTCCTCCGGTCTTCGACTTTCTACGCGCCAAGGCCGGCTTCGCGCCCAAGCTCATCCACGACGTGCACTCGCACATGACCGGGATGAACGCGGTCGAGCTGGCCCGCCGCATGCAGCCCTACCAGATGTTCTTTGTCGAAGACATACTTCCCCCGGAGCAGCTCGATTACTACCGCAACATTCGCGAGATCTGCACCACGCCGCAAGCGGTGGGCGAAGTGTTCTCCCACCCGTTCGAAGTGATTCCGCTGGTCAAGGACCGCCTGATCGACTTTATCCGCTGCCGGGTGGCCGCAACCGGCGGCATCACTCCCATCAAGAAGCTGACCACCTTATGCGAACTATGCGGCGTCAGGACCGCGTTTCAGGAAGGCGGCGAAAACGATCCCATCAACCAGATCGCCAGCTACCATGTGGACATCTCAAGCAGCGCTTTTGGTATCCAGGAAGAAAATCATTTCCCGCCTGTCGTGCATGAAATGTTTCCCGGCATCGGAGAGATTCGCAAAGGATATCTCTATGGGAGCGGCAAGCCCGGGCTGGGTGTGGACATCGATGAGCAATTCGCGGCAAAAAATCCGCTGGGACCTCTGCCGAGCGACGGCGGAGCTTATGCCACTGGCCGCACCATCGATGGCACGGTGATCAAGCCGTAGCGGGCTTTATGAGTGCAGCGTTCAGAATTTTGCCCGGATGATATCCCATTCCCCATCGGGGAAGTAGTCCTTGACCAGAACCGTCTGCGCCGCACCCTTCAGGCCGCTTGGCATGTTGGTGCAGTCTGCTTGATAGTCGCTGCTGTAGGGCGGATGCCACAGCGGGTACTCTGAGCAGTTCACCAGATTCTTGGTCGTCCTTATCAGCGGACTACCCGCGGTGTAGCTTTCCTTGAGCGCATAACCTGAAATTTCCCGCTTGAACCACACCGCCCCATAATAGGACCCATCTGACAGTGTGTTTCCTTTAGGCTGGGCGATCGAAGTCATCCACTTGAACATGCAGCCGCCGCAAGTCGCACTGGCGATGTATCCGGGAACGTTATATTTGCCGTTGTAATATTTCGAGACGAACTTAACCAGATGTCCCCAGCCGCCGTCAGTGATGTTGGGGGCAACCCAAATGATCAAAGCTGTATGCGCACCCGAGTAAGTGTCGAAGAATTCTGACGTGACCGAGAGCGTCATCGCATAGGTGCTGCACTCTGCATTCGGGAAACCGATCCATTCGGCGTCGCCTCCCTTACCTTGCCAACATTGCGGTGCGACGGAAGGCAATTGAAATGTTCCCGAAACCGAGAAGGTCATTGTGGCCAAACCAAAGGCATTGCAAGCGATGTGCGTCGGTGGAAGTTCTGCTTCCTTACCGTCGTGGGTTTCCGCGTTCCCTTTGGAGATGATCCCTATCCCGTTCCCCAGGTTCATGAACATCGAATAATCGTCGGCGGACTTGAGTGAGGCTTCGTAGTTGTAGATCAAGCCGGCGTCCACGGCGCTGGGGCCGCCTGCCGTATCCCAGGTTCCGCTCCACCCTCCCAGGTATGCGTATCCGCGATCTCCCGGGTAAAAGTTGCCAGATTTGCACGTGGTCGTCACGTCTCCGCTCTGCTCATAGTTACCCTGCTCGTCGGGCGCAGGCGCCGGCGCCGCAGGTAAAGGAATGGTGTACACGCGGCGGTAGGGGCCAGAACCGCCATAGACGCCGGGATTCTTTACCGCGCTCTGCATATCAGGACGTTCCGCGCCCGGCAGCGCCATGCCGGAAACCACCTGGTAACTGCCAACATCCTCGGGCCGGTTGTAATGGATAGCGCCGGTCGTGCCTTCGACAATGGCGACACTGATGGAGTTGACAGGCTGGCCGGCGATCCGTTCCTTGAAAGCTTTTGGCAGCGCGTTCATGTAGTTGCGCACCAATGCCTGCTCCGCCGGATCGAGATTTGGCGAAACATAGTCGTGCAGGTCAGGACCGGAGGCCGGAATATAAGGGTTGAACCGTTCGTTCTCTGTAGCGTCTTGCGCGAATGCAAATGCCATGGGCAGCACAGCGAGCATCGCGGCTGCCGCTATCCTCACGATTGCTTTCATAACTTCTCCCACGGGCCGGTCGCGAGGAATTTTACACTCACAAATCGCTCGTGAAGAGTTAATTCTTTGCGCAGGACAGGAGAAGATGCAGGAACGGGGTAACTGTTACTTATAGCACTTACTAAGTCGCGAGTCACGAATCTACCACCAAGGCGGGTGCCCCATATCTCGCCTGTTTTTGGCGAGATGTGGGAAATTTCGCAACTCCAGGCCCACAAACCCTGTACCCCTTGCTGTCGTTCCTTAGTTCACAGCAATCGTCACCGTCTGATGGGTTCCGGGCACCAGGTGATGCGTTACCTGGTGGAACCCGGCCTCCTCGCACATGGATTCGATTTCGTGTTGCGAGAAGGCATCGCCCGATGCGGTCGTGGTCAGCATGGTCATGGCGAACCTGCCCGCCCCTGGCGGAGTGATGCGATCGTCGTTGACCGCCATTTCTACAATTGCCATGACCCCGTCGGGCTTCATTGCGGCACGGACTTTCTTGAATAGGCCGGTATTCGTCGATACGTCGAAATGATGAATGAAGTTGGTGACCAGCACCACATCGTATCCCAAGCCGTAATCGGTAGCGAAGGCGCTGCCCTCGATTGCATGCCAGCGATCCGCGACTCCAAGTTTGACGGCGTTCTCATGCGCCACCGCTAACACATTCTTCCAGTCCAGTGCATAGATATCCGCTGCAGGATTTTGTTGCGCGATGGTGAGTCCATACATGCCATGCCCGGCGGCAATATCGAGAACCTTCACTGGTCCCGAGCCGGCGGTGAGCTGAGCGACCAGCCCTGCGGAAGGCCGTGTGAGCGGCGCCATTCCGCGCGCAAAGTCGACCCAGACCGGGTTGTCGTCACTCACCGAGCCTTCGGCGGGCAGGATCGTCCCACCCTTGCGCACCGCATCGGTTATGTTTCCCAGTCCCTTCTCCATAAACGGATGGAACAGGAAAGATGCCATGCCTCCCATGTAGGCGGGCGAGCTCTCGACCAGAAAAAGTTCCGAGTCCGGCGTCAATCCGTAGCCGGATTCATCTTTAGTGAGAAATCCTGTGATGGTGAGAAAGTCGCAAAGCACTCGCACCCCTTTGACCGAGGAGCCGCACACCGGTGCAAGCGTTTCGGGCGTCCGTGCGCCGGCAGCAATGGCGGAAAAAAGCTTCAGTTCAATCCCGGCGCGCAGAGCACTGGTGTTTTGGTGCGCTTGCAGCGTTTCGAACACGAGCATTGGAGAGGGCGACGAAGCAGACGTTGGAGAAGTCATCGGCGGATTGTACACGTTCGTGATTCCGGTTGGAAATAGCGGTTTTGCCCTA
This sequence comes from uncultured Acidobacteriaceae bacterium, assembly GCA_963758385.1. Taxonomy (GTDB): domain Bacteria; phylum Acidobacteriota; class Terriglobia; order Terriglobales; family Acidobacteriaceae; genus PALSA-350. Next base: position 69,526 of record CAVWVA010000001.1, read on the forward strand.
ATGTAGCTTGCAGTCGCGAAGGGAAGGTCTGCGTGCCCTGGCATATATCGATTAAGATATATAATGGAATCGAATATCATATGACATCTATTCAAACGCAAATACGAAAAGCGCGGGAGGAGAAAGGCTTCACCCAAGCGGAGTTGGGAGTCCGCCTGGGCCAGCCTCAAAGCTCGGTCTCTCGCGTCGAACGCGGCGGGGATGTTCGGTTGTCTACCTTGCTGGAAATAGCGCGCACCCTCGAACTTGAGCCCATGCTCATTCCAAAGAGTCTCGTGCCCGCCGTGCGTGCGCTGGTCCAACACTGGGCCGGCCAGATTCGTGGTTCGATTTCTGTTCCCGCCCTGGTGGGCGGAATGCCGGAAGACCCGGAAAATGAAATCGAGTAAGCCTGTACTGCCCTCCGTTCTTGAGGTCCATCTTGGGGACACACTCGTGGGCACCCTTACCAATTTGCCCAACGATCAGAACCTGTTCGTCTTTGACGCCTCCTATCTCGCCGATCCCGCCCGGCCTATTCTGAGCCTGAGTTCTTTGGATGCCTACGGACAGGTGCGGACCGATGTTCGCGCCGTAACTCGACGCTTGCCCCCCTTTTTCTCCAACCTCTTGCCCGAAGGAGAATTGCGAAAATACATCGCGGAGCATGGCGAAGTGAACGCGCAGCGGGAGTTCTTTCTCCTCTGGCTAGTGGGCAGCGATTTGCCGGGTGCAGTTACTGTGCGCGATGTGGATGGCCGCGAGCTTCCGCCGGCGAAGACTGCCCCAACCGTGGCCCGGAGAAGAGCCGGCAGGGACGTTCTGCGGTTTTCTCTCGCCGGCATCCAACTTAAGCTCTCAGCCATAGGTAATCCGAACCACCAACTGTCCATCGCGGCGTCCAGCCTGGGAGGGCATTGGGTCGTCAAACTCCCTTCACCCGTCTACCCCAACCTACCCGAAAATGAGTTCTCCATGATGGAGTTCGCAAGGGCGGTAGGCATGGACGTGCCCCAGGTCGGCCTTATGCCTTTGCGCGAAATCAAAGGCATTCCGGAAGCATGGCAGAAGTTGAAAGGAAACGCCTACTACACCCGTCGCTTTGATCGCGGGGCCAGCGGAAAGCGAATTCACATAGAGGACTTCAACCAGGTCTATGGGCAGTTTCCCGAAGCAAAGTACAAGAATTACAGCTATACGAATATGGCGGCCGATCTTTGGCGACTGCTTGACGAGACACAGCTCGCGGAGTTCATCCGCAGGCTGATTTTTAGCGCGGCCATTGGCAATCACGACATGCACCTCAAGAATTGGTCACTGATTTATCCAGACGGAAGAATCCCGCGACTGGCTCCGGCATACGACTTCGTCTCGACCGTAGGTTATATCGCTGATAACCGGATGGCCCTATCCATTGCGAAGGAGAAGGCAACTGACCGGCTAACCAGCGAACTTCTGCAACGGTTCGCGCAAAAGGCCCAGGTCCCGGTGAGACTCGTAATTCAGACAGCACAAGAAACAGTAGAGAGGATATGGACTCTGTGGCCCAGGATGCAAAAGGAGTTTCCCCTGGACCGCGAAACACGGCGCCGGATCACAGGCCACATGAAGTCTATTCCGCTGCTTACTGAGAGCACTTACTAAGTCGTCCCCGCGCCGGGGTTATAGCTTTGGAACCCCGCGGCGTTCATGCCCCGCTGGGCCTCGGGGTTCTTCATGAACGTGTCCCACACAAAGCTGGTGCGGGCATTCTCCGCCATCAGCATGGTGATGCCGGTGTCAATGCCCACAATATCCTGGTCATACCACTGGGTCAGCGGATTGAAGGCATCGACGAAGCCGTAACGGCTCCAGGCCTTTGGATAGCGCATTCTGATGTTCTTAAGGACCCGCATGCACGTCTCGGGGAGAAACGGCAGCGAGCCTCCTGAAGCTGCGGGAACGACCGTGCCATCGATCGGGCCCATCGCCGGCGGTCCACCCCAGATCACATAACCCTTCGCGGAATCGGATGCGGTAATACCCCAAAGATCGTCACTGTAATCGGGAAAGGTCTTGCCCATTTCAATACAAAATCTGCGATGCACATCGGTGGCGATGGCGGAGTTGTGAAAGTAGTCGGCGTACTTGTCGCGCTTATGGCGAAAATCAAACCAGGCCTGGGAATACTGATGGACAAACAGCGGCGCAAACGAGCCAATGTAGCGCAGCCCGTCATATTCGAAGATGGTCCGCTTCCACGCCGTCCACGCATCGGGATGGAGCGGGTGCGTGCCAGAGCCCATGCCAAGCAAATAGATCATCATTAATTCGCTGTACAGGTCCCACTTGTAGGGCAGAAAGCCGAACTCCGGTGTCCATCCCTGGGGTAGCAGCGCGGTATCTTCTGAGAGCCAGGTCCAGTCCACGCGATCAAAAATCTGGTGCGCCAGTTGGCTGATTTCGCGATCTTGAAAGTGCTGGCGGCAGGTAAGAATGCCGCAAAGCAGAATCGCTGTATCAATCGAAGAAACTTCGGAGTCCCATATCCTTTCCCCGGTATCGATGTTGGCAAAGTGATAGAAAAATCCGCGATGCGTGGGCAGCGTTCTCCACAGAAATGTCAGGGTAGCCAGCACCCGCTGGCGAGCATCCGGGTGCGGCACAAAACCGCGCTTGTCTGCAATGCAGATGGCAGTCAGGCCAAAGCCCGTGGAGGCAATGCTGCCCACCACCCCGGTATCTTTAATGTGTACATTGCAGCGGTCCTTGATCAAGCCAGTCTGCGGATTGGCCTGCTCCCAGAAATAGAGAAAGCTGCTGTGCTCCAAATCATCGAGGAACTGCTCCTCTTCGGGCGCAAACCCATCGGGGAGAAGGGGAGGCGCGGGCGCCGCCGCGCCCAGCGCCATCCATGGGGTAAGCGGCAGAGCGAGCGAAACCCCGGCCATCTGGCGCAGCAACTGCCTGCGGGAACTGCGACGGTGGTTCAGGTTGGTCCTCTGTGCCTGGTGTTTGCCGCCGGTTTCCTCTACGCTCATTCAGCCCTCAGAGGCGAAAGCCTCGGCATCTAATCTCTCAACGGACGAGCAGAAGCGCATCCCCTTCCACCACGTATCGGATAATTGAATAGATAATTGAATAATAGATGCAATGACAGGAAAGAAAATTGTTTGGACGTGCATCGCCGTGGCCGCCGCCGTTATCGGGTTGGTGCTGTTGTTGCGTGCCGTTCGGCCTCGATCGATCCCCGCCCTGCAATCGATACCCATCGAAGGCGCCGTGATTGAGCGGAACGCCGACACAAAAAATGAGCTCCCCATCGCCGGGGTTGCCATCACCGCATCAGACGGGGTGACCAACGCCACCACGCAATCCGACAGTTCGGGACACTTCAAGCTGGTTCTGCAAAAGGTCGTGCTGTCGGAGCGGCCGGTCATCGTCACTTTCCGCCACCAGAATTACCAACCGCTCGACCTGACGGTGCAGACGGGACGCCTCGAAATCCCCAAAGAACTCTATATTGCCGCCATGGTTCCCATCCCTCCCAGGACCGTAACCCGTTCCAGCCGTCCGCCGGCCGTGGTCTCCAATATCCGGGTGAGATACACCATCAACCGGCGGACACAACTCAGCGTGGGCAGCGCGGTCAAGACGTTCCAGGTTGTCAATACGGGAAACATCCCCTGCGGTCATCAGTCTCCTTGCTCGCCGGATGGCAAGTGGAAGGCCGCCACTGCGTCGGTGGCGCTCGATGCCGGGGCGGATAATGAGTTTGGCAATATACGAGCGTCCTGCATCGCGGGCCCGTGCCCGTTTACGCGGATTGACACCAGTGGATTTGCACAGGGCGGCCGGCACATCAAGGTCACGGCCCTGAACTGGTCCGATACGGCTACGTTTCTGGTGGAGGCTGAGGTTTACCACACCGCCATCAGCGCCGAGGTGCGTGAGTTGTACCCAGTCATCTTTGGCCAGACGCTTAACTTCACCGTGCCTCCCTCTCAGGAAGGGGTGAGTCTCGAGGCGGAGCTTGATGGCACCGCCATGGTATTTCCGCTCGGTCCGGACCCTTCCTTGAGTTGGGCTACTTGTAATGTCCGGACCGGTACTGAAGAAGAGAACACCCTGGTCTACCTGTGCGAACTCAAGCCGGGCTATCGTTTCTGATGTGGTCCCATGCACGATCCGTATACAGGTCGAGTCGTTGGTGGAACAAGTGGACGTAAGCCGCGGACCGGGCTGCGGCTCCTGCTGCTGCTCGCGCTTGGGGTGGCGCTTATCTTTGTGCTCCAGGCGCTCTTTTTTCCCTGGATTTACTACACTGGCGGCCACTGGCACCCGCTGCCGCAGTGGCAGGGGGTGGGCCGATTCAGCGCCGATGGTGGCGAGTATGCGCTCTTCATACGCATGATGCCGGCGCCCTCGGGAAGCCACGTATATCTATCCACCTCGCTAAGAGGGAACGCGCTGCTGTGCACGCCCGAAGGGCAACGCCTGCCCCTGCGCCTCTATGCCGGGATGGCCAAGCATCTACCGCTGGACGTTCGCGGGCAGAAGGTGACCCTTGACGTGGAGCAACGGTCAGCGTGGGCGCCATGGCTGGGGACAAGCTACGGCAAGGCCGGCAGCCCGACCCTGCATCTGAAGGGAATCTGGGGTGACGGCGCAATCGATGCCACCGGATTGTTTCGCCGAAATTGGCAGCCTGTGCACGGTCCGGGGGATAAGCCCACCGGTCAAATTCCGGTAACGATAAAATTTCAGGAAATCACCCAATGGGCCTTCTGGCCGGACTGCCCCCGCTAGTTGGCAAACCGCACGCTATAATCTCGCTTACCCCATGAGCACTTTGACGCAATGAGCCTCTCCACCGGAACTCAGCTTGGCCCCTACGAAGTCATCGCGTTGATCGGCGCCGGGGGCATGGGCGAGGTCTACAAAGCGCGAGACCAGCGACTGGGCCGCGATGTCGCCGTCAAAGTCCTTCCCGCCTCCTTCGCCGCCGACCCGGAAAGGCTGCGCCGCTTCGAGCAGGAGGCGCGTGCGGTCGCCTCGCTCAGCGATCCCAACATCCTCGCGGTTCACGATATCGGCCAACATGCAGGCCGCCCCTTCATGGTTTCGGAGTTGCTCGATGGCGAGAGCCTGCGCGACCTGCTCGTCCGCGGCGCGCTGCCCACGCGCAAGGCGATTGACTATGCAGTTCAGATTGCGCACGGCCTGGCTGCGGCACATGGTAAGGACATTGCCCATCGCGACCTGAAACCCGACAACATCTTTATCACCCGCGAAGGCCGGGTCAAGATACTGGACTTTGGCCTCGCCAAGACGGTGCCCAAATCTGCTTCGGGGCGGCCGGATGACGGCCAGACTGCCCTGACCGCGCTCGGTCCCGCCACGGATGTGGGCGCGGTGATCGGCACCGCGGGATACATGTCGCCGGAACAGGTCCGCGGCGGGACGGTCGACTGCCGCACCGATATTTTCAGCTTCGGCGCGGTGCTGTACGAGATGCTCACCGGTGTCCGCGCGTTCAAACGGGATACCGCAGCGGAAACCATGACCGCCATCCTGAAAGACGATCCGCCGGAATTATCCCTCATGGGAGCGGCCATCCCGCCCGCGCTTGAAAGAACCGTCCGCCACTGCCTGGAGAAAGCGCCGGAACAGCGATTCCAGTCGGCCCGCGATCTGGCCTTTGATTTGGAATCGTTTTCCACCCTCACGCCGGCGGCGCCTGTCGCTGCCCGAAAGCCCGGTACCTCACCGCGATGGTGGTACGCCATGGCAGCGGCGTTGGTATTAGCCCTGGCCGCCATCGCCGCCTGGAAAATGATTCCCGGGCCGCGCGCGGCAACCGCGGCGCAATTTCGCCAGATAACCTTTCGCCGGGGCGTGCTGGAGAATTCCCGGTTCACCCCAGACGGCCAGACCATCCTCTACACCGCTTCCTTTGAAGGCGGCAAACCCGAAATCTACTCCGTCGCCGCGAAAGCCGTGGGAGGCCACCCGCTCGGCATCAGCGACGCCAGTCTGCTGGCCATATCCTCTCGTGGAGAGTTGGCGGTCGCGCTGGCGCCGCGAAACGTCACCGCGCTTATCACCCCTGGCAGCCTGGCGCGAACCTTCGCCGAGAATGGTGCTCCCAAGGCGGAGATAGCCAATGTGCAGGCCGCGGATTTTACTCCCGACGGATCTGCGATGGCTATCGTGCGCTACGTGCCGGCCGACAGGATCTGCCAGGTGGAGTACCCCATCGGGAAAGTGCTTTACCGCGACTCCGCCATCGACGATCTGCGCTTTTCGCCCGACGGCAAGTATCTTGCATTCCTCCCGCACGACAATCCGTACGATGACCGGGGACCGATCGTGATCCTGCGCAGCACGGGAGAGAAGGTGGCGACCAGCCCGATCTTCGCGAGCGCGCGAGGCCTGGTCTGGAGCCGCTCCGGCGATGAAGTCTGGATCACTTCTCCCCTGGAGTCGGGCGACGTGAATGCGTTTAGTTTGTCCGGCAAAGCTCCGTGTTCCTTTGGCGGTTCCCGGCCGGCTGCGGCTGATGGATATCGCAGCGGACGGGCAGCTTCTCGTGGGGCAGGGCATCTCTCGCCGCGGCATGATTGTCTCCACCGAGAACGGAAAGGTGGAGCGCGATCTTTCCTGGCTCGACTTCACCTATGGCCGCGCCATCAGCAACGACGGCAAGATGGTTCTGTTTGAAGAAGAGGGGAACGAGTCCAAGGGCTATACCGTGTTTGTCCGCGATGTGGATGGCTCGCCTGCCGTACCGATCGGCGAGGGATATGGCATGGCGATTTCTCCCGACAAGAATTGGGCCCTGGCGGAGAAGATAACCGAGCCTGTCGATGAGGTGTGGCTGCTGCCCGTGGGAGCAGGCGAGGGCAGGCGCATCAGCCCACCCAATCTGGCGCCCCTGGTAAACGCAAGCTTCTTATCCGACGGCAAACGGATCGTTTACATCGCGCGTGAGCGGGGAAAACCCCCGCGGACCTGGCTACAGGACTTAAGCGGGGGTAGTCCGCAACCGATTACGGCCGAGGGGACCGGCGGATTCCGTGTATCGCCGGATGACAAATGGCTGCTGGCAGGGTCGGATGCGAGTTCTACCCGGCTCGCGGATCCGGTGCTGGTGCCGATTGCTGGTGGCGCTCCGCAAAAGATCTCCGGCGTGCAACCTGGCGACAACGTTCTCGGATGGAGCAGTGATGGCCTGCTCTACATTGAAACGAACGCCGACCAGACCAGCGTTGACGTTTACCATCGAAAAGCTGAATCCACATACCGGCGTCACGGAGCGCATGGCGGGAGTTGCCAAGCCGCCGATCGGCGGCGTCTTTCCTCAATCGCCCATCCTCACGCCTGACGGGGCAAGCTATTACTACAGCTTCCGTTTGAACATCAGCGACCTCTATACGATCAGCGGCGTGCGGTGATCTGAGCCACTTCTTCAGTTCTTAGGCAGCGGGACAGCATACATCTTGAACGTGCCTGGGTCTTTGTCCTTGAAGTTAGGATCGTGGCGATAGTTCAGCTTGCCCTCGGCGATCCACGCCATGCCCCGAGTCGCCGTGACCGCGGGAGTACTTTCGAGGCCACTTTTAATGGTTGTGACTTCTGCGTTGTCTCCGCTGACTTTGACGATATCCATGTTGCCGGCGTTCTCCGCCAGCAAGAGCCGATTTTTGCCGATCGTGCGCATGCCATCGGGACGCGACAGCGGTTTGGAAAGCTTGAGTTCGACGATGCTCTTCGATTTGCCATCCGGTCCCAGGTCCACCCGCAGCAGCTTGCCGGTGGTGACACTGTTGACATAGAGAACGTTCTTTTCCCCGAAAGCCAGTCCATCCGCGCCCGCCAGCAGGGGATCTTTGGCGGCGACCTCCAGCTCTTTGGCGCCGGGTTTGAGCATGACCACACTGCCTTGCGCGGTGTCGGTGATGTACGCGGTGCCGTCGCCGGCCACGGCGATATCGTTACAAAATGTCTTGTCGCCGGGCAGCGTGTAGCTACCCTTGGCGGCGCCGGTCTTCAGATCGAAGGCTTTCACTGCCCCCGGATCGCCGGTGCCATCATCGTAGTGGTCGGAACAAACCCAAAGTGTCTTGAATTTTTCGTCTGCGTATACGCCATAGACGGCGTCGAGGCCGTTGCTGCCAGGCTTGATCCACTCCGTAACCGTGGTTGTTCCATACGGGATGCGGCTCACATCCCCCTTGCCCAGGCTCCCAACGATCAGTGTTCCATCTTTGGTGGAGGTAATGCTTTCCGTAAACAGCCGAGTTCCCGGCAGAGTGATCTCGGTTACGGGCTGTGCGGCATAGACGCGGCTGGCAGCGGCCAGACTGCCGGCGGTGGCCAGCACAATAGTCAATTGCAAACCACACTTCTTGAATGCGTGTGCCATGGTTCCTCTATTATGCAGCAAGAGAATTGGGCGGAACGAATTGTCGTCAGGATGACTCCAATACTCGTGCAATTGGGGAGCCGTATGAAAACAGTGGGCAGGTTGTTGGTTGCGGGTCTGGTCATCCTGGCGGCATTGCAGCTATTCCGGCCCGCAATCCCGGCCAAGCCGGCGACGGCGGAGTTGCAGGCGCCGCCCGCGGTCAAGCAAGTCCTCGATAAGAGCTGTTACAGCTGTCACTCGGACGAGCGGAGGCTCTCCTGGTTCGACCAGATCGTACCCGGCTACTGGCTGGTACGCCACGACATCCTGACGGCGCGCGAGCACCTCAACTTCTCCACCCTGGGCGCAAAACCGGCCGCCGCACAAACGGCGAAACTTTACGAGGCAGTGAACATGATCCAGCTGGGCGCGATGCCGCTGCCCCAGTTCCTGAAGTTGCATCCCGATGCAAAAGTGACGTCGGACGAACTGGCGGCACTGAAAGCATATCTGGCCCCGTGGAGCGCGGCGCCGGCCGCGATCTCGACGCCTCCCAGCGGCCCGCGCCTCCCGCTCGCCGGCGTGCAGCCGGAGCTGAACGGATTGGCCTTCGACCCATCTTTCGAAAGCTGGAAGCCGATCAGCAGCACAGACCGTGGAGACAACAACACCTTCCGCTTCATCCTGGGAAATGACGTTGCCGTGAAGGCGGCGCAAACCGGCAACGTCTCGCCGTGGCCCGATGGCACACGCTTCGCCAAAATCGCCTGGCAACAGGAACTCGGGCCCGACGGCCTGCTGCACCCGGGCAAGTTTATCCAGGTAGAGCTGATGGTAAAGAACGCCGGCCTATACAAGGATACGGAAGGCTGGGGTTGGGGCCGTTGGCGCGGTGCGGACCTGAAACCCTACGGCAACGATGCGCACTTCGTAAACGAGTGCACCAGCTGCCATCAGCCTTTAAAGGGAAATGACTACGTGTACACCACTCCCATTACAACCGCAAAGGTGGGCAGGGAAGAAGTAGTGAATAACGCGGCTGCCGCGCTGCCCGCGAGCCTGCCATTCCAACCGCTGGGTTGGGGAGCGATCACCATGTACGTTGACCCCAAAACCCACAGTACGGCGATGCTCTATGGCAACGACCCAGCCAACCGGGGAGTGCTGGCGCTCGTCACCTGGGCGCAGCGGGAGGATCCACACTGGTTCGGCGCGCGCATTCCGGATCGCCCGTTGCAAGTGGAGTTTGTGCAGACCGGAGAGCATTCCACGTATCGGCGATTCTCAGGCCCGGGGCTTATGGAAGATACAGCCGCAACAGATGCACCGGCGCGCACCGCCTTTGTGCTGGGCCTGAGCCCGGCGTGGCTGCCGTGAGAAAATTCGTTATCTGCAAATTCAGGAGAATCAAGATGGACTATTCCGGAACTGTTAAACGCGGATTTCTACTGGCCGCCGTCGTGGCTGCGCTTGGCGCCTCAAGCGCCGTCGCCCAGAACCAGGCAATCGGCTTCAAGCAGGGGATGCCGTTCAGCAACGCAGTGGTCGCGGGCAACACCATCTATGTCGCAGGCCAGCAGGGACCTGACGAGAATGGCAAGGTAACGGAAACCGACATCAGCGCCCAAACCACCAGCGCTATTGGGGTGATCAAAAAAATTGTGGAAGGGGCGGGCTTCAAAATGTCTGACATCGTTTCTGTAACTGTCTATGTCACCAGTCTTGACGATGTGCCAAAAATGAACGAAGTCTATAAGAAGCTGATGCCAGACCCCAAGCCTGCGCGCGCGACGGTGCAGGTAGCCGGGCTGATTGGCGGCGCGAAGTTTGAAATGTCCGCCATCGCCGTTAAACACTAATCCTTCCAGGCGCCACAGACCAAAGGGTGGGATACTCGGCCGCTCGCCGGCAATTGCTTTTCCCACCCTTCGCAAAAGACGCGAAGGACTCGAATTTCCTGCCACGCAGCACAAAACAGGATCGCGTGTGCGGCTTTCATTAAGGAAAGCCGCATGCATCTCGCCAACGCCACTCATCTCGACAGGGAATCCCAAGGATGGGGCACCCTGTACTGTTTGTCTAAAGCCCTTCGTTCGTGATATTCCCTCAATGGACCCAAGGAGGAGCATTCCATGAAGCATCTACTCGTATTGGCAAGCCTGTTGGCGCTCGTCGGCACGGCATCGGCGCAAGTCAGCCCGCCGGAAACGGCTACCGGCAAGATCGGCGGCGCGACGCTGACCATCAAGTACTGCGCCCCGTCGGTACGCGGGCGCAAAGTCTTCGGCCCGGATGGGCCAGTCATGAAAGATCCAACCGCGCCCATCTGGCGCGCCGGCGCAAACGACGCCACCGCCTTTCAAACCACCGGAGATCTGGATATCGGCGGCCTGACCGTGCCTAAAGGATCGTATACGCTCTACGTGAATGTGAAAGATCCCGACGCATGGGAACTGGTCATCAACAAGCAAACCGGGCAATGGGGAACTACCTACGATGCCTCCCAGGACCTCGGCCGAGTGAAGATGAAGATGAGCAAGCCGCCCTCATCGATTGAGGTGTTGAAGTATACGATCACCGGCTCAGGGCACAAGGGCACGATCCAACTGGAATGGGAAAATCACATCGCATCGGTTCCGGTTACCGCGAAGTAGCTCCCGTGGCAGGCAGTAGACCGTAAACGTCCACTTCCTGCTTTGCGCCCACATAGACGTGGCCGTTCACTACCATCGGCATGTTGAAGCGGAGGGCCATGCCGGCGCGGTCACGCGTGGAATTCTGCTCACTGTCGTAAAGTTGGCGGCCCACGTTCATAGCGTCGTACGCATATAAGACCGCGGGTTGGCCGGGCGAATTCCAACCCTTGGAACGCAGCACCCAGACAACGCCATCCTTCGCGCCATTCGCTGAGACGATGGGCGTCGCCGAAACGCCGGGAAACTTATTGGCGGTTTGCGCTTTCAGCGCCAGCTTTCCATCCTTTATCTCGAGCTCGCGCAGCGCATCGCTATCGCTGAGCACATAGACATAATGGTTCCAGTAAGTCATGGAGCCGAAGACACCATCGGGAACCGCGATGGTCTGCACCGCATGGCTATCGTTCGCCTCTTGCCAGTGGCCCATGTGGTCGCGGTCCACCAGGTAAAGGGTGCCACCCTTGCCCTCAACCACCGCCAGGTGAGGATGAGCTCCTGGCTGGTCGGGCAGCAGCATGGGTTCTCCTGAGCCCAGATCGCTATCGTTGGCCGCCAGATTTTCCACGTTGTACGGAGCGAAATAATCGCGCAGCCTCAGGCTTTGCCCATCCAGCTTGATCAGCGCATCGCCATAGTCGCGGCCACCCTTGGCTGCATCGAACAGGCCGTTGCCGATGGCCACAAAGATGTTGCCGTTCTTGTCCGCGGCCGGCCCGGTGTCGCCACCCCAGATGCCGCCCTCATCCGCATCGGGAGATGCATTGAACACCGCTTTCTGCTTCAGGCTTTGCGCGTCGTAGGCCATCACCCAGCCATGATAGGGACCCACATCGCAGGCTGAGGCCCAGGTCATGACCACCGCTCCATCGTTCAACAGAAGCGCCGCCCGCGGGTTATCGCGCAACGGATTGAAGGCCAGCTTGCCTCCACTGCTGCCTGCGCCTTTCGCATCCATGCTCGCGTGAATCTCTACCGGGCCACTGAACTTCTCCGCCCCGGTGGTTACGGCGAGCGCGTGCAGGTGCTGGGAATAGGTATTGGAAAGCAGGCCAGATTCCTTGCTGCGAGCCAGTACATACAGGGTGCCCGTAGTTGGGTCGATGACGGGGGTGGAGGTGATGCCCACCTCCGGCTGGATGAAGGGGCACTGCCGCATCGCGCGCCGGGACCGCGGTTGCGCCACTTTTGAGCAAGCTCACCTGCCATAGCGGAGACCTGGGGTTGCCGTAGGCATCGAAGGCAAACACGCTATCGTGCTCGGTCGCCACGAAGAGGACATCGTGGCGGCCTTTGCCGGGAATCTCCACCCCGCTGAGAAAGAGCGGTTGTGCGTATACATCTCCATCTACGTGCAGGGTGAACAATTTCCCCAGGCGCTGCGCATTTACGTTTTGCGGGGTAAGGCTGGTCTCACGGAGATTGGCTCCGCTGCGTGCGTTGTCATATTGCGACGTGGTCACCTGCTGTGCCTTCGTCTGCAGGGCAAATGACAACGCGAAGGGTAGGAGTGCGCAACAAATCCTTTTAGCCACGGGAGCTCTCCTTAGCCGAGATCATAGGACTCAGTCTCTACGATTCCACTGGATTGCAGCGAGCAGCCCAATGTTTGCAGGGATGCATGATTATTGTTCGGCCGCCTGCTTGAGATTGTTCAGTCCGGTTTCGAAGTGCTTCCCGATAACTTTATCCATGTTCACGAACACGCTCATAATCTTCATGACAAAGTGATTGGAGCCGTGAAAGCTCCAGGTAACTTTGACCGGCGTTCCGGGTTGCAGGACGAACTCATTGAGATTGCGCAGTTTCCACGGCCTCACGAAGTCAACGGTGACGACAACTTTGTTGGGCGCGGTCGATTCTGTAATCGTCATTTTCCCTTTGCCCGCGGTGCCTTTGCTATCCCAGCTCGAGACCGCACCCAGACCGCTGGCCGCTCCGCTATAGGTCCGGGTCATGGTGGGATCTTCCTTGTCCTGGGGCGCCCAGCGCGGCCAATTGTGGAAGTCGTTGAGCAGCGGGAAAATCTTTTCCGCGGGAGCATTGATGGTCACGGAACGCTCCACTTGCAGAGCATCCGGCTGGCTGGTAGCGAACAGCGCCACAATGGTCAGGATGGCTACGATCGCGATGGCAACGATCAGCAATGTTTTCAGAATCATGAGTTCCTGGCCTCTCGAGCCGTTTTTACGCCCTATGGATGGTACGTTGAAAGTCTAACTTCCCGGTTAAAAGATCGTTGTACACTGCTGTTCTAAAACCAAGGAGCGGATCGTGATTGCCACCCGGAGCCGGAACGCAAAAGTAGACGTGTACGTCGAAAGAGCGCAGCCCTTTGCCCGGCCGATCATGGAGCATTTGCGAGAGCTTGTGCACCAGGGCTGCCCTGACGTGGAAGAAACCATCAAGTGGAGCCGGCCGTTCTTTGAATATAAAGGTGTGATCCTTTGCAACATGTCGGCTTTCAAAGAGCACTGCAGCTTCGGCTTCTGGGGTGAGGAGATCGCCGCGGTTCTGCGCGATGCCAAGGTGCTGGGTCATGACGGCATGGGATCGCTGGGCCGCATCTCGAGCCTGAGCGATCTGCCTTCCGACAAGCGAATGCTGGGATGGATTCGCCAGGCCGCATCCTTTGTAGACAACGGTCAGCATACGAGCCCGATCGCGGCCAGGCGCAAGGTGGTGAAGTCGCCCAGGCAGCCGGTGGAAGCGTCCCCGGAGTTTACCGCGGCCTTGAAGAAAAATAAGCAAGCCGCCACAGTCTTTGCCGCCTTCAGCCCAAGTTGCAAACGCGAATACGTAGAGTGGATCGCCGACGCCAAGCGTCCGGAAACTCGAGACAAGCGAATCTCCTCTGCGGTGGAGTGGATCGCCCAGGGCAAGCAACGCAACTGGAAATATCAAAACTGCTGATTTCTGATCCGCGCGGCATCGGGTGAACAATGAAACGTGGCGAAGGAGTTTCGCGGCGGGACTTTTTGCAGGCAGCGGCAAGTTAGTCTCGCGACAGCTTATTGAGGAAGTCGATCATGGCGCGGAAGACTTCGGCCTCGTTGGAACGGAAGACATAGTGATCTGCGTTGCGCAGACGGATCACCTGGGCTGAGGGAACACCGGCGGCGAAGGCGTTGGACACGTTGGTCGTTCTTTCCAGGTCCGCCGCTACCGCGGCGGCGTGATGGGCGGGGTCGGCGGAAGGGATGGCGTTGGAGTTTGGGTCGTGCGGCACAGCGAAGATGGCGAGGCAGGGAACTTTGATGCCGGTGTATTTATGCTCGCCCTTGAAGATGGCAACGGCAACGCTCCCAGGGGGCGATGGCGGATCGGGGGTTGTCTCCGGCGGCTCGATCGCTTCCAGCAGCTTCAACTGATTCTGCAGATCCTTTTCCAGCTGAGGGAGGCCGGCGAGCAGGGCCTGAATTGTTTGCTTATGGCCGACGGGGTAGCCGCCGCTGGGGAGCAGCTGCTCGATCTTGTCGCGGGTGTCGAGCATATCGAGCAGCGGGTCGCCGTGGGCGCGGTCGTAGAAGGCGTAGGGAAAGCCGGCGTCGAGGTAAATAAGGCCAGTGACTTTTTCCGGATGGCGGGTGCCGATGGAACTCAACTCTTCACCCGCGATCGAGTGTCCAACGAGGACGGGCTTGTGCAGCTTGAGCGCATCGATGACGGCAAGTACATCGTCGCCAAGACGGTCGGAGGAGTAATTTTCGCCGTCAGGGACGGGGGAGCTGGAGTCGCCGAACCCGCGACGGGTAATGCCATAGACGTGGTACTGGCCGGTGAACTTGGGCGCGAACGTGTCAAAGACGTGCGCGGTGTTGCCTAGACCGCTGAGGAAGACGAGAGGGCGCCCGGCGCCGCCCCAGTCGAGGACTTCGAGTTGGATGCCCGGCTCGACTGGGATGAACTGCACGCTGTGGTGCGAGGCATCCGTGGGCCACGCGGTCGCCGGTGTGGCCTTCTGGAAGTTGAGCGCAAGCGCCGAGCCTTGTGTCCATGTGCCGGCAATGGAGTTGCCGCCGGGGCTGAGTTTGCCTTCATAGGAGCCCTGGATCATGCCGATCACAAACTTTACGGTGGAATCGTGCACTGTAATGGAATCAACCCGGATTGCCTCCGGACCCTGATCGATGCTGTAGAGCTTTGCCTTCAACGCCTGGCCGGCATCGCGCGTAACCTGCAGAACGAGGGGAAGGGGGCTGCCCTGGGGAGGGGAGATCGTTCCTTGCCAGTTGCCGGTGACGTCTTGTGCGTGGAGGGTGCTGGCAAAGACGATTGCGAGCAGATACACGCACAGCGTTTTCCGATTCAGCGTTCGTCCCAGCTTCATTGAACAGCTCCCTGGAAATCCCCGGTAGTGGTGCCGCTCCTGAGTTCAGCGGTCAATATAGCAAACTACATAGGGTAGTGCAACCTAGCCGGGTGACGAAGCCGTTATAGACGTCAGAGAGGCGACCAGAGGATCGGCGGCAAACGAGGTGCGGCGGTCCCGGCGATGGTGCAGGACTTTTGAATCTGGATGACGTGGTCAGCCGAAACGGCTGTTAACGCCCCCACGAGTTACCGCTGCAGCGGCCCCGTTACCATCCGGTTGGGAGAAATAAGGCTGGGGAAATTCGCTGGTTTTTATAAAATTGAATAAAAATCGATGGTTTTGGTGGTTTTTGGGGTATTTGGAGCGCGTGCATGGGTTCCCCGGTCTTTTCAGAAAGGTTAGCGGCGCCGGGCATAGGGGTCGTTTGGGATGGAGAAGGGGAACCTGGTGTCGGCAGCAAAAAGGGCGCGAGTCGCCAATTGCGTGTCAGAGGAATTAACGCGATTCGTGAATGCAGACTTGCCGAGGTCATAAGAATGGCCGCGGTCTGGGGACGCGACGGCCGCGGGTTCGACTCGGGGAATACCAAGGTGCTCTTTTCCCTTGGTGGCGGTGGTTTGGGCCTGCTGCGTGTCGAGCCAGGCGGAGGCATCGATCAGCGCTTCGGCGGGCGGAACGGGCTTCTTCTCGGGGGTGCCGGCGCGACGGTCTGTCACCTTGCCTGGGATCAGGCCTTCGATGGCTATGATCATGGCGAGAGCCCTGACCTGGCTGGTAATGCTGTTTCGGGTCATTTCGGGGCTCAGGTTGGCGATTTCCCAGAGGCGGGCCAGGACTTGTTCGCGGCTCAGGTTCTGCCGGCGTAGTCCCTCGGTTTCCTGGGCGACGAGTTGTTGCTGCATGCGGGCGCGGTGCTCGAGCATGCAGGCGCGGACACTGGGTTTGGATTTGGTGTAGGCGGCGGTGTTGGGGTTGAGGCCTACGGCTTCGGCGGCTTGCTGGTCGGTCATGGTTCCAGAGAGGACCAGGCGGGCAAAGGCCATTTCCTGATCGGTGATGGGGTCGGTGACTTTGTTTTTCGGCATAGGTGGCTCCGTTAGGTTAGTAAGTTGGTAAGTTGCGGGGAGAAGGTACGGGGAGAGGTATCCAGGGCTCAGTTGCGAAACTGTTGGTGCGCGGCAAAGCGCGGTGAGGATGCAATAAAAAATCCCGCCGCGGCGGGATTCATGGGATTGGCTTAATTTGTGACAGGGATCGAGTGTGGCACCGGACAGTGGTAAAACTGTCCTTCGCTCGCGTGGAGGCCGAAACTACCGGCAACTGCCGGTCAGGAGCGGGGACGCGAGAATCCGCTGCCTGCCGAAATCGTCTGCTAACAAGGTATATCTGCTCCGGGATCGGTGCAAGGCACCGGGAGGTTATTTCGCGCCGGGATTACCATTTCGAAGGTTACTGGTGCGCGGGCTTGGCGGCGGATGGTCGAGGCGTGGCGGCAGTCTGGCCCGGTCGCTACGGTCCGTGATCTCGTTATTTTTCTCTGTCATGGTTTGGATGAAGAGCAGACGGGGATAAGTATCATGTCCCGTTATCTCTTCCCGTTATCTCTCTAAATTCCGGGAAGCGACCGAGCCGATACAACCAGAGGTCATCGAGCGTTTCATAGAACTCTGGAACAATCGCCTTGCAGCGGCGACAGCAGGGGGAGCGTCCGGTGAAATCCGAGCGTTTAGCTGGTGGTTCTTCACAGGCTACTTCGACGACGAATGGGCACTCAAGAGCCTGCACGCCGGACTGAAGCTGACCAACGGTGAGTTGGAGCTGATCATGGATTCTCTGAGTCGACTCTCGGACCTCGCCGGGAAGTATCCGACAATGGTGATCGAATGTGTTCAGATGATTACGAATACCTCTCAGGACTACGTAGAGGTTTGGACGTCTGATATTGTGGAGATTCTCAAGCTCGCTTTCGCATCGAGTGATCACACCGCGCCTATCGCGGCCCGGGCACTGATCGACAGTCTTGGTATTCGGGGTCACCTTGGGTTCAGGACCTTGCTGACAGAGGATCATCCAGCCGCCGAAGATCAGTCGTGACACAGATTCAGATCGAAGAGGGCGAGCCTTAAGGACGAAGTCGTATGTCAGTTTGAATCTGCATCTGTCGTCGCGGGAGACGAGGTAGTTATCGTGATGAGCGCAGGATTATTACCTTTCGGTTTTGGCTCTGGCATCCGCTCAATCAGAGCGCGGAAAAGGCCCTGCTGGCATCGCTTCCGGCTAGCACGGGCGTCTATGCGATCCGATGTTCCAATTCCCAGCGGAGTTTCGGTCCATCCGACCTTCTCTATTTTGGCAAGGCTACGAACGCAGGAGGCCTGAAGACGCGGATACGTCAGTATTTCCATCCGGGTCGTGGAAACCTTACAAGCATCCGCATTCGCGCGGAGTTTTCCGCGTGCACCGATTTCCAACTGTCATGGGCTGTGTTGCAGGCAGATGAGGCGGTGAAGGTTGAGACGCTGCTCATCGTTAGCTACGAGAAAGTGTATGGCCTGTTGCCGCCGTGGAACAAGCGGCGATAACCGAGGGGACAGCGGGCCTTCTCGATTGCCTCAGCACTAGTAAGTCGTCTTGTGGCTGGTGAATCTCAAGCCGGAGTGACACGCTAGGTGCCCGTGAAGCTCAGGACTCCGCAGGGGGGCTAGCCTGCCATAGTCTCGTCGTCCTTCGACAATACGCTTTCAATCCACTCGGCCGGTATCGCCTGTTTGACCAACACGTCCCATGCTCCCCACTCCTTTTCGGCCAGGCCAGCGCGTTCAAGCATAAGTCCAACCATCGTCGGAGCTAGCCTTGAGTCGCTGTTGCGGCAGCATCCAAAAGCCGGAATGCTTACCGTCACGACTGCCGGTGCACCCAGCGATTGGATCCTCGCTTCGAATTCACGGGAAGCCATTGCCGCGAGGCGTTGAATGGCTTCGCCACCCCAATGCTTGAAAAACACGTCACATCCGCTGTCATGCAAAAATCGCCGGAGGGGTGTAGCCCACACCTGACCTTCCCTGCCACGAAAGAAATCATTCTCTATGTCCACCCTCGCGATTAGCGCGTCGATCTCGCTCGCAGAGGCGAACTGTCCAGTCGCAAGCAGCAATCTTCGCAGGGTATTTATCTGTTGATCGAGGTTGAGAGGACGCAGCCCTTCCCGACGCACAACATCAAAGTCGAGCAGCCGTGTTGCATGGAACACCTTGATCCGTCGATCCGCCATCTGCCGATTGATGATTAAGTGTGCTGCTTTCGTGGAAGGTGTGGGTGGCTCTGAGTTGAACCATCGATCGCCCGATAGGGAGAAAGCAAGGGTAGTTTTGCGTTCTGCCAGAATCGATGGCAAAAGCGGAGCTATCTCGGTGCTGATTTCAGGAGGCCATGATTGTGCGCGGTCCAGATCAACGGCGGGAGAAGGCATTTGACATCGTAGCCCAAATGGAATTTCCGGAACACCGTGGACAGGAAAACCGTGGGAAAACCGTGGACAGGAACGTGTGAAAGATTCGAAACAGCCCTCAGCGAGTCAGGAATTGGTTAGCTTAGCTTCAGCTCTCGACGCAGCACGAAGGAGCGGGTTGCGTGGCGAGCCGACATTTTAGGTGCAACACAGAGCTACTTTGGCTTGAGACGGGCCCAACCTGCCCATCGGGACCGTCTGACACATTGGAAGCTTCTAGGCAGCAGCTGTGGCGTTGAGCTTGCGCCGTATGCTGAACCAACGGATGATGTTGTAACTGAGGCAAGCCCAGGTAGCTTCCATCGATGTCTTGTTTTGTCCTCGGCATCGAAATTGCCGCAGCCCACATCGCTCTTTGATCCAAGCGTGCGGGAACTCAGCGATCTGTGATCGTTGGCGGTAAATTTGCTTTGCCTCGTCGGTCTCCATCTTAGCCTTGAAGGCAAGCGTCGCGGCGGGTTGCTCGATGCGCGTGATGATCCTTCTCCACCTTGGCCGAGGTTGCTTGGAAGCGCACTGATCTCGGTATACGCAGGAGCGACAAGCTGCAGCCGGCGCTTTGTACAGATGCGCGAGTACCCCGTGACCCCGATCGCTGACAGCCTTGTGAGTTAACTGTTGTCCGGCGGAACATAGGTATAGATCGTGTTCAGCGTCGTAGGGAAACGCACTGCTGATAAAGGCCCCAGTTCGGCCTTGGGCGTCATGTTCCACCGGTTTCCAGCTATCTTGCCATGAACCATAAAAGTCGACGCCGCAGGCCGCGGCACCCTGCACTGACGCATGGTTGGTATAGTCGCCATCGGCAACGATCTGCTTTGGTAGCTGACCTAAAGTCTCCTTGCAACGCTGAAGAGCTGGTTCCAACTGCCGGTAGTCGATGGCGTCGGTCGTTGCCACAACATTGACCACCAGCCCATGCGTGGTATCGGTGACTAACTGCACGTTGTAGCTAGGCACAGTGCCACCTTCACCGTCCCTCATCACATGCGCCTCTGGGTCAGTGGCGGACGCTCTGGCTACATATTGATCGCTGTCACGGTGCTTGATCTGCTGCAGACGCTCAACCTCACGAAACGCCGTCTCCAGGCGGCTCACCCGTTGCCGTGCAGCGCGGCGTCTTGCGGCGGCTCGGCGTTTTGCCGTTTTCTCTTCCTCTGCGGCCTGTTCGTTCATCTTCTGCACCTGCTCTCGTGCCAAAGCCAAGTGAGCTTCGATCTTGTCCTTGCGTCGGAACGTGTTACCGCTGGCGTTGGCCTTGATTTTGGTGCCATCTAAGGTGACCCGCTGCATGGTGATCAGGCCTTCGGCACTCAGCATGCCCACCACCTGGACGAACAGATTGTCGAGTGCGTCCTTGTGATCAGACCGGAACCCAGATAAAGTCCGATGACTGATCGCCTTCAATCCGCAAAGCCACTGCAACCCTGGCTCAAACGCACATCGGCGTGCAATTTCAGGAGCTGAACTAATCCCTTGGCTGTAGGCGTATAGCCATAAGCTGATTAACAACTGGGTCGCCGTGTGATCGCGGCCGGCGTGTCCTTCTACCGCCGCGATCTCCGCGTGATATCGGCTCAGGTCGAGCCGTCCTATCAGTTGCCAGATCGCAGCGTGCGCAGTGGTCCTCATCAATCAGTCTCTCGACGTCGATGGAATGCAAAAGCAGCTGGGAACGGTCGATTGATGCCAGGCGGGGAGGAAGCGGCGGAATGCTCACGCTCGCAGTCTAACCATTTCACTACCTCGGCAATAGTTCCAGAGTGGATGCCTTGCCAATTTCTTCACACGTTCCTGTCCACGCTTTTCTGTGCCTCCCCCTGTGCCTGTCCCCCCTGTGCCTGTCCCCCCTGTGCCGTGTCCCCCCCTGTGCCGTCCCCCCCGTGCCCGCCCTGTGCCTGTCCCGCCCTGTGCGCCCTTGTGTTCGTCTGATCGGGAAGCTTTCTTTCTGCTTTCGTGAGGGTACCAGCTGCGCAGGTCCACGGAAGTCGAGCTATCTTATACTTCCGGTATGACACTGGAATGCGCTTACTATCTCGCTGGAGTTGGGTCTTTTTTCATCGCACTTGGCGGTTTGATTGGTTTGGTCATATATGCCCTCGATACCCGGAAGCTTCGCATCGTTGCAGGCGAACAGTTAGAGGCAGCCAAGAAACAGGCCGAAGCGGCACTGCAGCAGGCGGTTGCCGCGCAAGAAGGCCTCGAGGCAGCGGTTACCCCATGCGCCTTGATCGTAGGAGATGCGGAAAGTGAGTCGGTGGAGGCCCCACTTAGTATGAGGAATGTCGGAGCCGGGGCGGCCATTAACATTCAGTGGCGACTCACCAAGGTCCCAAATCCGGCGTGGACAGAGTTCCCTGCGCTCAGCCCAGGGGAATGTAGACGCGTGCCGTTCCACATGAGGGACGTGATTCCGGGCCAGGTTGAGTGCGAGTTCGAAAGTCTCAGCGGAACACGATATCAAACGCGGTCAGGCTTCAGCGAAGACACTACAAACCTGGATTTCCGTCACGAGTTCAACCGGTTGCCAAAAAGGGACTGATCGCCCATCACGCCAATGGCGCTTGGGATGGGCGATCGTCGGCCAAAATCCCCTATTTGCAACGGATACATGGACACAAGCAGTAAAGTGAAAATACGAACACAACAAGCCATGCCGCGATGAAGAGGCACGGTACTAGTTGCACCAGGAAGCTAGGGTGCAAACCGCTGCCCGGATGGCGCGTAGCGAGATTCAAGCCACAATCTTCCAACAAGAGACTCTCCTCTGCACGCTTTATCGACTGCCACCAATAAGCGACATAGGTGTGCACGGCGATACTTGTAACCAGCCAAATGACGGCCGAGGCTGCGCCCAGACTTGAGAACGCGAGAGCTGCCCAAGGGTGTGAGTGCTCCACTACATACCAACAGCCGGCAATTGCGGCCGTTTCGAAGGCTGAGAAGTAGTTGTTGCGTTGCCAATATGAATCAACCTCGTACCGCCAAGTCTCAAAAACCTCTTTATAGACTTCTTGGCGCAGACCTAAGTCCTGATCCAACTTGTCAATCATGGTGAGCCTCCGTTAGATTGCACGCTCCTGAGGGGAACTACCGAGAAAGTAAAGCGCCTCAGGATATCGACGGTAGTAGGGCATCCGCTGCGGGATGAATGCGTCTAAAATGGTCTTTTCAGACCAGCGGAACGCGGCTGGAGCCTTCACGGGATGCCTAAGATTCTCTTTTTTACGAATCACAAAAGGGGCCTGCTCAGTAGTCTAGACTGCCAGCGTGGCGTCGCGTTTCTGGCACACGGAAACGCCCACATTGTCGGGATCAATTGTAGCGGCTCAATCATACAACCGCTTCCCTCATCCGATTGGTCGTCCCTAAGAAAAATCGTTGCTGAAAAATTCGGCGATTCGAGTCCGACAGAGGCCGAATACGAACCGGGACAGCGTACAAGCGTATCTTTCTGCCACTTGCGGGACACGGGAACCTCGACAATGCGATTGATACGACCGCTCGCAATCACTCGTTCGTCGCTTTGCGTCTACTGCTGGGTAAAATGATGGACGTATTCGAAAACATAGAGCCTGCCGCGAATTGCTGACCAGACGGGATTGACCCTGAAGGGAACCCCCGCCTCCGAGCTTCCGTGAATGAGAGTGCCGGAGTTTCATGGACAGATGAAAGTGGCACTTGACGGTTTTGGGGACAGACGGGCGGTTTTTCGGGCCAGAGACGGAAAAGCCACATCGGCATGGATTAGGAGTTAGCCCATCCGTCCCTTCAGGCTTGCGAGGGATTGCGGGTTGTTTGCATTCTGTTCAAGATCCTGCGCGGAGGTTTTTTTTGGTCTTTAAGTTTTTCTGCGATGAGAGTCACGATTCGCCCGCCATGAAAAAGGCGGAACCCAAAACCTATGTTGTTGGCGGGTTTTTTGGCGATCAGAAGACGTGGGAAGCAGTTGAAAGACGCTGGAAGAAGAGAAATGATCGTAACGGTGTTCCGCGTTTTCATGCTGCCCATTTAAATGCTGGGACATGGGAATACGACGGCTGGACCAAAAGCCAGCGGAAAACCTACAGCAAGAGAATGCTAAAAATCCTCAAAGACCAGCGCAGATATTTGCATGGGGTGAGTTGCGGCCTATTTGTGGATGCATATCGAAGGATCATTAGTTCAGAGGGACAAGTGAAAATGGGCCATCCCTATCTTGTCTGCTTTAAGACTGTGGTTTCTGTAATTGCCAAGGAGATGGACGAAGCCGGTTTTTCTCCAGAAGATAAGTTCGCGGTAATCGTTGACCGTGGTGATTTTGAGTTGGATGCGGTACGCGCCTTTTATGCGATGAAGGATAATCCGAAATTTCGCCACAGCCGAAGGTTGGAGACTTGTACTCCCGGGGCGGCGGCAGACTTCCTTGGATTGCAGCCTGCTGATTTTGTGGCCTATGAGACCTTCAGACTTATGAATGAGCGACGCAAGGGAAATGCGGTGATGCGCAAGGCTCTGGCTGGCATGTTCGGCACGACAGGATTTCTCGGCTACCAATTCGGCGAGGAAACTTTGAAGCGAATCAAAGACGACGTTGACAGCATAGAGGCTGGGCCTGGAGGTCTAGTCATCGTCCCACCTGGCATGGAGTCGAGGACAAAACACGAGTAGCGAAAGTTAACGGGACAGACGGCGCAATGACGGAGTTTTGGGAGTTTCGTGTACAGCAGCAGGGAGAGCCAACTCGAATGAAAATAGTCTCGATCATCGCGCGCATTCTTCTCGGGCTGATGTTTTTTGTCTTCGGCCTGAACGGCTTCTTACAATTCATTCCCGCGCCGCCCATCCCTGGACAGGCCGGCGCGTTCGTTAGTGTTCTTGCGCAGTCCCATTACGTCTTTTTTGTGTCCGGCGTCCAGGTACTTGCCGGAGCTCTTTTGCTGGTGAACCGCTTTGTACCCTTGGCGCTGACGCTGCTTGCAGCGATCATCGCGAACATCCTGGTCTTCCACCTGACGATGCAGCCAAGCGGTTTGCCTCCGGGTCTTTTCGTGGCGATTCTCTGGTGCGTCCTTGCGTGGAGGCATCGTGCGTATTTTGAGCCTCTATTCGTACAGAAGGCGATTGAGAAATGAAAGGGCTTTTCGGGAACAGCCGGAGTAGAGCGAGGAGAACGCGATAAAAGACACAACAGCATGGTCATTCGCACCTGGCACCTCAGGCGTTCTGGTGTCGGGCCGTTGGTTGTGGCTCCGGGCCGTCCTTTGGGCGACCCTGCTTTCCGCAGGCGCAATGGCCTTGTTTCTCGCCACACAATACCTCGGAGCGTGGTTACACCTTCCGCCGAACTCCTCCTATGCGATCGTGCTCGGTATTCCGATTCTCGCGTTCGTCCTCTATGGCCTGGTGGTTCGTGCCGCGGAGAAACGTGCGCCGACGGAAGTGCTACCCGGCGCTGGAACACTGACCGAAATTCTGATCGGCGCGGTCCTCGGCGTCGTCATGCTGTGCGCCATTACCGCCATGCTTTGGGCCCTGGGGCTTTATCAGGTGAGGCAGAACCACTTAAGCCACGCGTTCGACAGCTTCGTCTTCAACAGCTATCTCTCAGGGATGATGGAGGAGTTGCTCTTCCGGGCGATTCTGCTACGAATCCTGGCCCGTGCTTTTGGCCCGCGCTGGGGGCTCGGGCTCTCCGCTGCGATGTTTGGCCTCGCGCATCTGAGCCATGGCTCGTGGCTCCCCATCCTCGAGGTCACGATTAACGCAGGGCTGCCCCTGGGCCTGCTCTACATGGTGACCGGCCGGCTCTGGATGGCTATCGGCCTGCATACGGCATGGGATTTCGCTGAGGACTCCCTTCTGGGAGTCAATACTCACAACGGCTTTCTGCTCAGCACGCCGGTGAATGGCAAGACTGCACTCCTCACCGGTGGCGCCTACGGACCGGATGGCTCGTTGTTGGCGATCCTTATTGGGATTCTTACTTGCATCGCCATCCTCTGGGCCTCGAAAAGGGGCCTGCTGCAAAGAACGGCGACGGCGCCCGTGGAGCGGAGCCCTGTGACGTAAGTTTCAGCCTCAAAAGCCACCTCCGGCTGTTACCGTCCTCTGGTCACGAAGAGGTTGATGCCGGAGGTTCAGACAGCCAGGGATATCAGAGCCGGAGAGGCATCTGTTGCAGGTGCGCTCCACGTTCTCTCGGCAATGGTGCGATGCCGTCGAGCACTTCGTTTTCGATCCATATCTGGAGAAATTTGTTAGCCTCCCGGTCGCTCAAGTCGTTGGGCAGCTTTTTTCCGATGACGTGGCAGGTTGCACGTTCCTCGCGCGCGTGGAATGCTCCCTGTTGGAGGTGTCCTGCTTTCTCTCTACGGGTTTCGCCACTCACTCTCAATGTGAAGTACGCTTCCCCAAAAACGAGAGACTAGGACGTTGAATTTTCCGATGGAGTAAGCCACCGTCGCACTCAAGCCAAACCACGGCTTGAATGGGGCACCCTCGAATCCGATTGGTTTTCAGGTGCGTTCGCGCGGGTTTGAAAAACCGCGGAGCTTCTTTGACCCCGCGGCGTCTGTCTCTTCCGATTCAGTAGTCGATGTGGGCGCGAAGCCCGGGAATGACAACGGGTCCGCGGTCGCGGTTAAAGCCCGGATTGTTGACGAAGGAGAGTTGCGCTGCGAGATAAAGGCCGCCAATCACGTGGGCGGTGTAATAGGTCTCGCTCGCGCTCTCGCGTCCATAGTGGAGCGCTCCGTCCCCCAGCATGAAGCCGATACCTCCCAGGCTCAGGTACTCACGGTGTGCCGGGCTGAGCCCACTGTTGACGAAGGCGGAGCCGATGCGGTCGTATTTTCGGCGCCAGGCGTCGCCCGACAGGTCGACTCCGAACGAGACCGAGTTGTTCATTTCGCTGTAAGTGAAGGATTCGTAACTGCCATCATTCCAACCGGCACGGAAGAAGGCGCGGAACTGGGCGGGCAGGTCCTGTTCCAGGTTAATGCCTACGCCTGGCTTGGCAGTGCCGGGATGGCGGTGCGCGGTAATGTCAGGGGTTTTGTCCTCTCCCGCCAGGTATGCGTTGTTGGCCTGGGTGTAGTTGCCCAGATCGGCATGATTGACAAAGCCGAGGAAACGCACATGACTGGCATATCCCTGAAAGGTGTAGGTGGAGTAATCAAACTCGAAATTATCCGAGTGAACGTGAAGAATATCGTAATCCAGGTTGGTGCCCGAGGTTATCTTCGGCAGCAGGCCTTCGGCAAAGCGAACACCTATCTTCGGTCCCTGATAATTGACCATGGCCGCCAGGGTGAAGCCGTGAACGTCACTAGGATATTCGTAGATGCCATTGTTGCCGATGGCGATGTTGGTGAATTGCAGGTGGCTGTCGCTGCCGACCTCATTCACGTCAAAGAAGTCGAGCGCGCTGATTTTTCCGAAGGTTAGTTCCAGGCGCCGCCGGGGAATCGAAGACTGCAGATAAAAGGGGTTTGGATCTTCATCGATGCGGTCAGCGGTGAGGGCTATGGTCTGGTGGACAAAAGTCCGGGAAAGATAGACAGACCGGCTTGTCTGGGGATCGATCACATCCGCGTTGATGTAGGCGGCCATGCCCAGGCCCTGGCTCAACCCGGTTCCGCTGGCTTCATCGAAATTGGCGATGAGCTCGGTGAAGCGCAAAAGCCGCACTCCGGTGTAAAGAGTGAAGGTCCGGGAGGTGGCAGTCTCCCCATAGGGGTGGAAGCTGTTGGGACCGGAGTAGGGTGCATGGAATGGGGTGTGTGCCTGAAAGATGAAGTTGGACTGGCCGGAAATCCAGAGACGGTCGCGGATCAGGTGGTCCAGGGCGAAGGCTGGGCTGGCCTGATCGTCGGACTGGTCCTCGATCGTCTGCTTTACTTGCGGGGCTGCGTTCGAGCTTTCAGGCGCACCGTTTCCCGCCCTGGGGCCTGCTGGTTCAGGGGATGGCGCATTGGGAAGCGACCCAGCAGCGGGAACGGACTGGGCCGCGGCGGCCCCGGTCGCGAGAAGCAGACCCAGGATGCAAAGGACCGGTCCGCGACTCGGCGATCGTTCCTGGGAGATTCGTTCCACTGCGAAGAAGTTATATCGTCGGGGGGACTTCGAATATCACAGTCCTTTAAAATTTGCCGCGAATAGCCGTGGGAGCCTCCAGACCGGCCTGGCTGTGGGTAGGAGTTTCACTGAACCTTCACGTGTGGCGATTATTACTGCCTTAATCTTTCGATGGAGGCAGAAGCGTTGGCCTTGAACCCTGAAGTGCTCCATCTGCACACCTACTTTTTGTTTCCGATATTGATCGACCAGAATGCGGTGATGGACGATCACCCGGAAATCTGGCGGGGTTCGCAGCCCTGGTTCGGCAAGCTGGATCTATGGATTACGCGGCACGTGGTCCCGGAATACCAGGTTGCCGCGACCCAGCTGGGAGGATGGCGCCGGCACTCAGAGAACTCTCTCGATTTCAACGCGTCTACCTATCACGACATGATGTTCTTTCATCCCTTCGTGCGCCGGGCGTTTTTTGACACGGGTGACGCGGATCTCGAACACGAGGCGCTGATCCACCGGTATGTGATGAATACTCCGCCTGGTTCCCGCCTGTATTACGAGGCTGAGGACGATACCGGAGAAGCTGTGAGGATCGAAGTGACCGATCTGCAGCTGCTCATGTTCGCCAATGGAGTCGGCATTCTCACCATTGGTGTGGAGGCGCACAACATCCCCTACGCGCGCGCCCTGTGGATGAACGAGATGATGCGGAAGATCTATCCATCCAGCCGCCACCAGATCGAGACCGCGCGGATCCCCAGGCGCCTGGCGCTGTTACTGGAGGTGGGTGGCGAACAGCGGGTCATTGTGGAAGAGCGATGGGAGAGCGGGCGCGGAATTGGCTATCGTCCGCAGCTGTCGGCGATTTTACTGAGCCTGCTGCACTTCGCCAACTACGACCATCAGGAGTTCGAGGCCGTTCTGGACGAGCGCATGATCGTGAACAGCTATGTGAGCCTGGATAGAACCCGATTGCCCGCGGGGTACGAGACCTCGGAAGACTACGAGATAGCGTTCAGCCGATTGCTTTATGTGGACAGGGATGGCCCCGGCTATCGCTACGAACCAGGGTTTCTTGAGCGGCAGATGAGGAAGCACGTATATCGACGATGGCAGCACGAGGGAACCCTCTACGGAATGACATCGTACTCCAGCGTTACCAGCACGCTTGCCTCTCGGGAAGCGCAGAACCCAGGCGAGGGGGTTCATCGCATGTTCCGCGGCAAGAATCTCCTCATCGCGGTCATTGCCTTGTTCTATCGCGCGAGCCTGCTGGGTTTTGCCCAGGAGTCTGCCCTGGTGTCTCGTCAGCTTCTTCCTGTATTTTCCGGGGGAACCGTGCGGCATCGGCATATTCAATTTGCCACCCGGCTGATGGCTGACTTCCACCACTTCAACACCTACTGGTTTTTCCTCGAGCCGACTACCAAAGACGAGGAACTGGAACACTTCGCGCTGCTGAGCGAGGCCTACCGGCTGGGCCCCATGAAGAAGACAATCGAAGACCAGATCACTTCGCTGGCGAAATTTATCGATCGTCTTTTTGCCATGCGAAATAACGATGCGGTGAACCGGTTGGCCATGATGAGCGTGCTGCTCGGCATTGGCGCGCTGGTTACCGGCTACTTTGGCATGAATATTCCGCATCTCGAAGCCTTGATGCACAATGAAACAACTTCCTTCTGGACCCTGATAGCGACTTCCGTGATGGCGGTGGCGTCCCTTTGGTTCGTGGTTTATATCATCGGGTCGAATTGGCTCGACTACCGGGCTAGTATTTTGCCCCATCGCTATCGAAGGCCACTTACTGTGAAGGCCCTGCGCGATTTGCGCCGCTAGTCCGCCGGACCCCGCCCTGCAAAGCCGCTGAAACTGAAACAAATCCCGGGTGGCCCTATATCTCGTGTTGTTACGAGATGTGGGATTCTACGCCGCTATACACCAAACTTGCATTTGGCTACGGCGACGCTCGATCGCGACTAGGACGCAATCGCATTGCCGCTGAGAACTGGACCTGCCTTGAGCAGCGGGCGCACCAGCCAATAGAGAGCCACCACGTGCGTGATCATCAGCATCGGCACGTAGAGGATGGGTATTGCATACGCTGCGCCCAACTGCCCCGCGACCGCGGGAAGACCAAGCTGGACGGCGTGGTAGTAGTCGACGAGGAGGTCGACTGTCCCCACGAGATTGAAGGCCACGACGAAAAACCAGAAGAGCGGACGCACCCTTACCGTAAGAAGAGCCAATATGGCCAGGATCCCGGTCGCGAAGTCGCCGTAGGCGGCGAAGGTGGCAAAGTGAGCGGGCAGGTTCGCGCCGACGACGCCTGGAAGGATAAAAACGAGCCCGAAAAAGCGGAAGCTGTGCAGCGTGGCGATCAGGCGCTGCGCTTCCAGCCGTTCCATTGACCTAAGCCTGGGCAGAACATACGCGCCGAAACAAAGCAGGCACGCGACATAACCCAAAACAAGTTGCACCTCAAAAATCGTTTGCGGCGACATAGAGCCTCCATTGTCCATAGGATTATATGCATAATCCTACGGATTCAGAATTTCTTCCGACCGCGCAGGCAGCGGATCGCACCGTGAGATGATTGCCGGCATCCTATAATGAGCCATGCGCTACCGGCCGGAACACAAAATTGAGACCCATCGGAAGATTGTGAGCGACGCCTCGCGGCGCGTTCGCGCCGAAGGCATTACGGGCGCCGCGGTTGCAGCCGTGATGCGCGACGCCGGCCTGACCCACGGAGGCTTTTACAAGCATTTCGCAAGCAAGGACGACTTGCTCATGGAGTCGCTAAGCGCGGCATTCCAGGAAACAGCCGACCACCTGGCTCACATTGCGCAGCAATCCCCGCCCGAAATGGCGTGGAAGGCGATTGTGAAGGAGTACCTGAGCCGGGAGTTCTGCGATCACGCCGAGTACGGATGTCCGTTGACGGCTCTTGCTCCGGAATTGGCACGGACCGAGAAGGCGATGAAGGCCCGGATCTTTGAGGAGTTGAAGAAGTACAAAGGTCGAATGCAGCCGTTTATGCCGGGTCAGCGAACGGCCGACAAGGAGCGCGCTTTCTTTGCTATCTTCTCAACCATGGCCGGAGCTATTGAAATCGCGCGAATGCTGCCCGAGCCGGCAATGCGGGAGAAAGTGCTGGCCAGCGCAAGAGAGTTTCTTTTACGCAGCTTTTGACCCTTCAGGCGGACCATGTACGTTGTGTCCGATTTCGGGCGTCAATTCTCAAGAATGAACATTCAGGCCGGCGCAAGTCCTTTCCCAAAGAAGCATTGCAAGGGCCGCGGCAAACAGGATGTGGCACTCTGATTGCAGGTATTCCCAGGTCAGGCGTATCTTCCGGGTTTTCGCGATGACCCGGGACGCAGCCTGATCCCAGGAGGGTTCCGATGAATTCAGCCAGCCAGTCATGGTTTCCGTCGTTTTTCCGGAGCCTGTTTCAAGACATGGGATTCGGCTTGCGACAGCTGCGGAAATCTCCAGGCTTTGCTTTCGTCGTGATCGGATCGCTCACCCTGGGTATCGGGGCGAGCGTAGCGATTTTCAGCGTGGTTCGCGCCGTTCTCCTTGACCCCTTTCCGTACAAAGGGGCCGACCGCATGGTCCACGTCGAGCTTACGCAGAAAAACTCCGACCGGTATGACTACCTCATGGTCAATACCTCGGGGTATCACGACCTGCAGCAATTGGCGGCGGTCGATGATGTTTTCCTGATGGACGACCGCATGCAGGCCCTGACCGGCGACGCTTTGCCGGTTTCCGTCACCGCAGGCTTCTACTCGCCGAATCTTTTCACGTACATGGGCGTTCCGGCGCTCCTCGGAAGGGAGTTCACTCCCGCCGATGTGCCGGGTGGCAACGCGAGCCCGGTGGCGGTGCTGAGCTATCTGTTCTGGCAGAAGCAATACGGCGGAAGGCAGGACATTCTCAACCGGAGGATCGAGCTCGATCACGTTCCTTATACGGTGATTGGAGTGGCTTCTCCCCGTTTCACCTGGGGCGATTCCGACGTCTACATTCCCAGCACCTTCAACGCCGACCCTCACGCTTACATGAGCGCGTTTCTCAGGCTCAAGCCAGGGACATCCTTCGCGGCCGCCGCTGCGGCTCTGCAACCCTTGGTCGACACGTACGCCCGTCAGGACCCAACGAATTATCCCCAGAACACCAAGGTTAGAATCCAGTCGCTCACTGAAGAGGCGATGCACGGATTCAAGACTCCGCTGCTGGTTCTGTTCGCAGCCGTGCTGTTGCTGTTGCTTATTGGATGCGCCAATGTGTCGATCCTGATGCTGGCGCGGGGTGCGGCCCGGCAGCATGAATTTGCCGTGCGATCTTCGATCGGCGCCAGCCGCGGGCGTATTGTGCGGCAACTGTTATCCGAATCGATGATGCTGTCGTTGGTCGGCGCTGCTGCCGGCGTGCTCCTCGCCTTCAAGGGCGTCGATTTCCTGCGGGTTCACATGCCGCAGTACAACTTCCCCCATGAGGCTTCGATCCACGTGAATGGGACGGTCTTGCTGTTCGCCGTGGCGATCGCTCTTATAACCGGGCTCGTCTTCGGCAGCTCGCCTGCCTGGCAGCTCTCTCGTCCTGACATGGGAGCCCTGATGCAGGGCAGCAGCGCCCGGCTTGCCGGAACGACCCGCGACCGCCATACGCACCGCATGCTGGTGGCCGGCCAGGTGGTGCTCACCATGCTGCTGCTGGCCGGGGCGGGGGCAGCCATGCGCGCCTTTATACATTTGATACAGACTCCCATGGGCTTTGATCCCAATGGAATCTTTTTCGTAACCGTTGCGGTGCCAAAGGGCGGCAATCAATCCTGGCAGTTCCTGGTGGCGCAGCAGGAATCGTATCGTCAGGCGGCCGAGGAAACCCAGGGGGTGGCCGGCGCCAGCGTGTCCAGCACCTGGCAACCGCCCTTCGGAGGCTATCGCGCGAAAATTGCGGTGTCGAGCAACCCCAATTTGACCGACGCCCAGGCCGTCCTGGGCCTGGTGAGCTATAACATGTTTTCTACCTTGCATGTTCCCCTGGTCCAAGGCCGCTTCTTTACAAGGGACGAGGAGGCAGTGGCCGCGCACGTTGCCCTGGTGAACCGCGCCTTCGTGCGCCAGTTCATGCCTGCTGGAGACCCCCTGGGCAAATCGGTGCGCAGCCCGGGATTAAAGATCGAAAACGCCAACCTGGTCTCTACCGCGAACCCCGACGGTTGGCTGCAAATTGTCGGGGTGGTTGAGGATGTGCGCAACGATGGAGTGGGCCGGCCCGTGGCGCCCCAGGTTTTTATTCCTGCTTCCTTCCTGGTCGCTCCCAATACCAACCTGGTGATACGCGCCCAGGGTGATCCCGCCGCGGTGATGCGCGCGGTGGGAACCCGTCTCCACCAACTCAATCCAGAACTCTACGTCCTCGACCAGCGCGAGCTGAGCACGCTTCTGGAGACACTTGCCTGGGGTAGGGAAAAGTTTATCGCTTCGCTGTTCGGCCTGTTTGCCGTGCTTGCCCTGGCGCTCTCGGCAGCCGGCATCTACAGCGTAGTCTCCTACACTGTTTCGCAGCGGACCCGGGAATTCGGAGTGCGTATGGCGCTCGGGGCCAGGCGCGGTGGAGTCGTCCGCCTGGTATTGCAATCGTTGCTTTTGACCGTGGCCGCGGGCGCGGCGCTCGGCTTGGGACTGAGTCTGATTTTGGCCAGGATTCTGGCTACCTCCAGAAACGCCACGGTGCGCGATCCAACGATGTTGCTCGCCTCGGTTGGAGTGTTGTTGGCCGTTACCGTGTTGGCGAGTCTCTATCCGGCATGGAAGGCTGCTTCGATCGATCCCATGCAGGCCATTCGCACGGAATAACGGGTCGCAAGTGGATATGAAGTGGAGGACGCGGGCAAGCGTCAAGCCGCCAAGCCTTTTTCCCCACAGCGCGTCCGAAGCTGCAGCGGCGGAAGGCATCCTCGAGGTGTGTCTCGGCCCCAACGCGCCCCAGAGCCTGCTTGATTTCTTTACCAGCCACCAGCCCGTCGAGTAGCTTGCCCGACTGTCTCTCCCGGTGGGGAGCGGTTGCAAACCTTAGGCGGCGACGGATCCTGGGGCCACGAGTCGAATCGAAGATGTGGGTTGCGGATCATGGTGCAAACCGGGCAGCAATTTCCTTCCTTTATCCCCCACCAGGAGCCAAGCCACTATAAGCAATCCGATGAGCGCCACGCCGCTCAGAAACACGACCAGCAAAAAGTTGGGATTTTTGCCGTGCTCAAGGGTATCGACGATTTTTTTTGCCTGTCCCATGGTTGGTTGGATGCATCTCACCAACAAGGCGCCGTATGAGGACAGCAGAATCAGACTGGGCAGAGGATCGGCGGCACTTTCGTCTGGCGCCTGCTACGGCTTCAACACATCGCGTTGGTCAACCCAGCCGCCGCGAAAGAAGCGGTGGTCCACCATTGCCTGGGCAAGCAGAAAAATGAGGCCTATCATGACGACTAACAAGAGGAACTTTACAAAACCCAACCAGGGTGACGGTCGCCCCGCAAAGTCCTTCGTATTCGAACTAATGGCCATCTGAACGACGCCTCTTACACGCCTCTAACCCGCCTATAACAAGGAGCGGGGGCCCGCCGGAGCTGTGGCGCAATAAGAGTCCCACTAATAACAGCCACCTGCAACACTTTTCTTGGAATTATGACCAACAAGGTAACCAACCTTGCGGCTAGCTCTCGATGCCAGGCTGCGCGGCCAAAGCGGACGGCGGCGCCAGATGCGCTAACAATGCATCTTGGGCTTGCTCCGGCGCGATGATCAGCAGCCGGTCCCCTGGCTGTAAGACCGTGTCGGGGCGAGCTCGCACAACCGTCTTGCCGCGCAGTATCGCCACAACCTTCGAATCGGCCAGAGAACCGCCCAGGGTGCGCGATTGAAGCTGTTTTCCTACCCAGGGGCTCTCAGGCCGAAGTGCCCCAACGGTAAGCCGTGAACCATCCGAAAGATCGAGCGCCACCCCCGATCGCAAGAGGGCAGCAAGATGAAGATGAGTGACAGGCGGGGGTAAGGTTATTTTTCCTTGCTCCAGGAGCCGTAGCGCAATCTGAACGTGCTCGGCAAGGTGCGCCGGCGAATCCGACCGTCCCTCGACCTGGGCCTCATACAGGCTGCCGTATTTGAAATACGACGAGAGATTGACTTGGATAACAAAGCTGAGCATGACAGCGAGTCCGGCGGGAACAAGCAGTTGGTAACCGCCTGTCATTTCGAGAACCATCAGCAAGGTTGCGATGGGGACCCGGGCCGCGCCCGCGAAAACTGCCGCCATCCCTACAATCACCAGGCCTGCGGGAGGTACGTGGGCAAGGGCGGCGAAGACGCCGCCCAGCATTGCGCCGACGAAGAGACTGGGGGCGAAAATTCCTCCCGACCCGCCGGAGGAAACGGTAAAGGACAACGCAAGCATCTTGGCGACCACGAGAATCACAAGCAGACCCAGTGCTAACCGGCCGTCAATCGCTTCCTGAATCCAACCGTAGCCACCACCCAACACCTGGGGCAAACGGAGAGCCAGCACACCCAGGAGCAGGCCGCCGATGCCCGGTTTGGTCCACGCCGGTACAGGTAAGACGGCAAACAAATCTCGAAAGCGATAAAACACCTCGGGCAAAATGCAAGCCAGGATGCCACTGGCGCCCCCAAGGGCAACGTACCAACCGTAATCTGTGAGGCCCGCCGCATATAGATGGGATGGGACCTGAAAGAGCGGCTGCCATCCGACGAACCAGCCATTGACGGCGTAGGCGACGATGGCGGATAGCATGCAGTAAATCAGCGCTCCAGCCTCGAAGTCCATGCCGCCATAAAGAACCTCAACAGCGAAGATGGCGGTTCCGATGGGAGAACGAAAGATTGCGGAAAGCCCGGCCGACATCCCCATCAGGACCACTAATCGCCGTTCATACTCGGATCGGTGCAGCAATTTTGCATAGAGCGAGCCGAAGCCCGCAGCTATGAGTGCGGTAGGCCCTTCTCGTCCCGCGGATCCCCCGGAACCGATGGTAATCGCGGAGGCCAGCATCTTTACCGGGGCGACGCGAGCCCTGATGGCCCCTCCAGTCCAGTGAAGGGCTTTTACCACCGTGTCCGTGCCGTGGCCTTCTGCCTCAGGTGCGACCCCGTATACAAGCGCTCCCGACAGCAGTCCTCCGATGGTGGTGGAGAGCGGTATTAGCCACAACCCGTGAGCACCGATCACCTCGCGAAGAACTCCGCCCTCTTCGTGCAGTCCCGGAGAATGGTAACCGGCGAGCGAGAACAGGAAAATCCTGAACGCGAGCCGCAACATGCAAATAAATAACTGCGCGCTCAGGCCGCCGATAATACCGAGCACAAGAGAATCCAAGAGCAGTCGCGGCCTGTCGGCAGTTTTCATCAAACTTTGTACACCCTCAAACGGACAAAGACCGGCCCCAGTGCATGCGCAACAAGGCAGGTGCATCAGCCATTCAAAGCTGGCGCCCAATTGGTTGGATTCGGTGAGGAGGAGATTGGTCTAGTCTGAATGAATCGCGCCCGTGGCCCTGCGCCATCCGGCGTAGAGCCCGAGCATATTTACTCACCTTGACCGGGGAAACAAGTTCAAACAGCCCCGGCAGCACACATGGAATGCGTTATTACTGGGAACGCGCATTATGCGGATCCTGGCCAGATCGACAGGTCGGGGCCGGTTGCGGAAAACCCAGGTTTTGTATCAGGGCAATGAGTGGTCGATCAGCGTGCATCACCTGAGGCGGATAAACAAGGCCTCTGGGCTGCCATTGACAGCAGCTGAAAGCACGTACAACTGGTCGCCCTTTTGTGGATCGTATCGATCACCCTCGATTGCTCCCACGGCACCTTCAACCACTGTTTTGGGCTCGATACGAAAAGATTTCTCGGTGCCTGAGGAGTCTTTGATTATAAGAAGGTGCTCATGCTTATTGAACTTGTCAACGGTTCCATTACTCCTGGTGAACGGTCCCGGACCGAGGTCGCGCAAAGCAACCGCCGTCCTCACGTCAGTATCGCCGTAGTAAAACACGATAACGTTCACTCCCTGCTTGGAGAAGCTTTCGGCGGGAACAGAATCGCTCCGAATCGCCTTATCAAAATCGAGCGAAACGTGCGCCTTCGTTAGATCCTTGAACATTCCTTCGGACCCATCCACGGTCTTGATGTCAATTGTCTTGTCCTTCGCGTCGATAGCACTCACCGTCCCGGATAGGGCGTGAACGACCTCTTGTGCTCTGACAGCAAAGATAGTTGAAGAACAGACTCCAAGCAGCAAACAAACTTGATAAGCTCTCATATACTCCCCTTCCTAAAACCGCGCCAAGTATAACTCCACTCCGTGCGGTGTTCGGCTATTTTTCAGAAATCCTTTTCACACCGCTGTAAAATTGGCCGCCCTGTATCGACTGCTTTGGCGCCCTCGCAGGTGGAGCATTATCCCGGCTTCTAACTATGTGCGGGTTGACTTCCGCAACTAACGATGTCGCCGCATCGATCAGAACCTGTAACCGAGCGCCGCCAAACTCAATAGCCGCTTTGCGAACATCTGATCCTGAAGGCAAAACATGGGATGCTGCTAGACATCCTGCCTTCTGCTTGTCACATCAAATTTTATGTCTTGAGTTCGAAATCACGTCAACAAGGCTTTCTCAGTTCGAGCAAGGGAATCGTTGCTCTGGACAGCAGCCCCTCTTAGAACGGACCCAAGCGGAAGGAGCAACTTATGCTAAAACGCACACTCATCCTCTCGACACTTATCCTCTTGGGCGCTTCATTCGCGCAAGCCTCTGATCGCGACGACGATGTCGCTCGGACCCAAAAGGCCGCCCAGGTTTTCAGGGAAATCATGAATACGCCGGATCAGGGAATACCACATGACTTGCTGGATAGGGCAAAGTGCATAGCGATCATTCCCGGCGACAAGAAGTTTGCTTTTATCCTCGGCGGCAATTACGGCCGCGGTATAGCAACGTGCCGCACGGATAGCGGTTGGAGTGCTCCTATGTTTATCGCTCTCGAAGGCGGTAGCGTTGGGTACCAGATCGGTGGGTCTTCTACAGATATAGTTATGCTCTTTATGAACGCGCACGCTCTGCATAGTCTTCTGAGCGACAAGTTCAAGCTGGGAGCCGACGCGTCTGTAGCGGCTGGCCCGGTGGGCCGTAATGCCTCCGCAGCCACGGATCTCAAGTTGAATGCAGAGGTTCTGTCTTATTCGCGGTCAAAAGGAATCTTCGCCGGTGTCAGTCTGAACGGAGCAGTCGTCCAGGCAGACAAAAGCGGAGATACGGCTATGTATGGGCAGGCTGTAGACAGGCAGCAAATTATCCACGGTAAGGTTACGACACCATCTTCAGCCACGCCTCTGATAAAGGAACTTGACGCGTATACGCGTGGTTGAAAACAAACACCAGTCTGCTTGGCGGCGATCGAGGCGAAACTCTGTCGCCGCTGCGATTTTTCATGAGAGAACCTGCCTGTCCAGCCGGTAACCAGGTTGTAGCGTGGATCGGGCCTATGTCCACGTATCCTGTATTATCCTGCGGCCACTGTAGGCCATTCCGCACGCTGCCAGCGCGGTACCCGTGCACCATGAACAAAGCTTGCCAAAGCTGACGATCTGACGGGTTGCATTGAAGCCAGCCGCGCAGAGGTCGAGGGTCAACTTTACCCCGAGCAACCTTTTCGCGGCCGGATGCCGCCGAGCTAACAGAATCAGAGCGAGTGTGGCGCCAAAGCTCGCAAGCCCGAGGAGTGAGTCTGGTATTCCAAGTGGGTGAGCGGCTTTCGATGTGGTAACTTTTTCAGAATTGAAGACGTGAAAAGGCGGATCGGGAAGCCGTTTAACAACGCCGGTCTGATAGAGTGCGACGGGCGCCAACGTGGCCAGCGCGGTGCAGCAGGTTGCTATCAGTAGATTGTCTCCGCTACCGGGCGAGGGGATCGCATCGGCCGATGAAGGCTTCACGATGCCTTCTCCCGCGCCACCAGAACTCCGCCTAAGACCGTAAGCAATCCCGCTGTTGCCAGGGCGAGCGAGCCGGGATGCAGCGACAGGAAAATCTCTGCGCTTGTTCTTGAGGAACGATTGGCAAACTTGCCGCGGGCGCTGTGAGTCCCAGGAACATATTCGTATAGGTTGTTGGGTGCGGCCGGGTTCTTGGGTTCATTAGGGATCTGCTGTGACTTATAGCCCGTTTTCCCGAGATATTGGTCGAGCAAACCGGGAATGAATTTCTGTCCGACAATCGCCATTACCGTCGGAGTGCCGACCCAATACTCGCGCCGCGGGCGTTTGGCAAGACCGGCAGCCACCACCACCTCGGCCGCTAACTCCGGTTCGAATATTGGCGGAACGGGCTGTGGGTCGTTCGGCATACGGTTCTTGACCCAATCAAATTGAGTGGTGTTCATCGCCGGCATTTGCACCGCGGTTACCTTGACATTGCTGTTGTCGTGATGCAGCTCGCAGCGCAACGAGTCGGTGAACCCGTTGATGGCATGCTTGCATGCGCAGTAGGCAGACTGTAAAGGGATGGATCGGTAAGACAGGGCAGATCCAATCTGGATGATCGTGCCGCGATCGCGGGGGAGCATTCGCCTGAGTGCGGCCAGCGTACCATGCACGAAGCCTAAATAGAGCACATCGGTTACACGTTTGTAATCGGAAGCCTCCATCTCTCTGACTGGAGAAAAGACGCTGACCATTGCATCATTCACCCAAATGTCGATCGGACCAAGCTCCTCTTCGACACGGCTTGCCGCAGCCTCTACGGCCGTGGCATCGGAAACGTCTGCGGGCAGGGCCAGCGCCGTGCCCCCTAATGCTTCACATTCCACTTTGGCTGCGTTGAGGGCTTCCGGGTTACGAGCGATCAACCCAACAGATGCTCCACGTTTTGCGAACCCATGTGCGATGGCGCGACCGAGGCCAGCAGAAGAACCGGTGACAACGACAACTTTAGACATTCAGACTCCAATGTTTCTGCGAACAAGGATTGCTTACCTATCCAGATGAGATGCCTGATTTGCTCTTGCAAACATCCCTGGGCAGATTTATGTCATCCATGGTTCTCTCTCTTAAAGGCAAGGATAGGAATCCAGCGGACGCAAGGGGTTCAACTTATGGGGACGAGAAAGTTGCTGGCGAGCAGGTAGTCGTACAAGTGTCCGAGAGGGGGTGCACGCCGCAATTGGGCAGCCGATACCAATCCATTGGTTTCATTCCATTCCCAGCCGGTTGCGGAAAAGCTCTTTAGCCAGTCGCGCAGATCTGCGGCCGTCATTGGGTGGGCGTAAATGCGGACGTTCTCGGCGAACAGGCGCCCGAGCACCTCGAGCCGGCTGCCTGCGAGACTGCCATAAAGATCGTCAAACGCTCGAATCACCAGGGAAAGACCCGAGACGAAGCGTACCGGCGCCTTGGTATAGCGGTTCACCAATGCGGTCATGTGGTAGAGCTCGCGTTGACGAAAGAGGAGCACGTCGCCGCCTGAGGCAAGAAGGGCATCGATGCGGCGAATTAAATCAGGCACCTGCGGAACCGGTTCATTGGGTGCGAAGGAACTAGCGGTAAGGCAGAAAAAACCGGCAGGCAACATGTGTGTATCGCCCAACTCATTGTGAAGCTGCTGAACTCCCGAAGCCAACAGCCCCGCGTGCACCTGCTGGTGATCGGCATCCACGTGGCCAAAGTATCCGGGCGCTAGCACGACTGCTTTCTTGTAAAGAGCCTCGCTCGGGGGAACCGCAGGGCCCTTGGAAGGGAAAAATACAACTTCAGCCAAGCCCGCGGACACCAGGTAAACCGGCAGAGCACGAAGGTCCCAGGTCTCGAATGCCGGCCCGCGAACTTCAATGTAGTCGATTTCGATGCGCTCCTTGATTACGTCTTGTGCCACGCCCTGCAGAAAGGATTCCCTGGTTTCCAATTCGTAGAACGCAGAGTAGATAAGATTGACGCCGAGAGTCCCGATGGCTTCCTGCTCCAGGCTATTGGCAGGATCGAGCATGTTGATGTGCAACAGGATGTCGTTGGCAGGGCCGCCCGGCTGCAACTGAAAACGCAGACCGACCCAGCCATGGGGTTCGTTGGTCCCGGCGAAGTTGCGCGCGGAAATGGTGTCAACAAACGAAAAGAAGCGCGTGTGCGACCCGCGGGTTTTGGTCAACTGCGTGAGCAGCTGAGTCCATTCGCTCTCCAGCATGGCTTCGAGGCGTTCTTTGGAGACATAGCGCGAACCGGAGCCATAGAGGTCGTCGCTGACTTCCTTGTCGTAGGCGGAGATGGTTTTAGCCACCGTGCCGGAGGCGCCGCCTACGAAGAGGAACCAGCGTGCAACTTCCTGGCCGGCGCCGATTTCGGCGAAAGAACCGAAGTTGGATGGATCGAGATTGAGGGTGAGTGCTTTATGGTGAGTATCGAGTTTTTGCGCGGAAGGCATAGGCAGGCTCCAGTCGGGGGACCTTCTAAGAGGCGCGGTAAGTCCCTGGCGAGCTAGCGAGACTTCATACGCGAGCACGATTCTATCCGAGATTTTCGCTTGGAAAATGGCAAAGATTCTAGAATCGCTCGGGCTCCCTGCACCAGGTTTCGGGTAAGCGCGGGTCTCGCGCAAGCGCGGCTCAACGCTTCTCGTACGGGTGGAAAATGTAGTCCTTCGCCTTCACGGCCGTATGGCACGCGTTTCCGCAGTCGGAGAGACTTTTCGCATCGGCGGTGAACTTGCCTGATGGGGCATCGTAGTTGAACACCGCGTATCCCCAGCCGCCGGTTTTCGGAAATCTCTTGCTGTCCTTTTCCATGACGAAAGCCTGGGTAAAAACGTCCGGCACATCCACGACGAAGGGGGCCTCCGTGCTCTTCTTCGGCTTCCACTGCAGCTTCACGATCATGGAGCCCTCGGGGAATAACTGGTTGTTGCCGGGAACGCCGGCCTTGTATGCCGTGATCATGGCCGGATTGGCGACGATTACCTTGAGCAGTTCGTCGGTCCGGGCAGAAGAGACGTCCGCCCAGTCCTCGTATCCTCTGAAGTCGGAGAATGCGATTCCGCTTGGCGATTTCAGCGAATATTTGTCTTGCGCGTAAACGGCCGGCGCGACGAGGGCGGCAAGCACTGACACGGCTGCCGCAACGAAGGTAAAGCGGGCGATAGATTCCGCTGCGGTGCGTGTTTTCATCTTCTGTTCCTGTTCTTCTCGCCCCACAGATTTCGTCTCAAGTTCAGACATGGTGTATTCTCCTTCACGAAAAAGTTTTCTAAACCCGATCAATGCACATCCCGAATCATTGCAATTAGGCCAGAACCGAGGGGAGTAAGACAATTGAACAATGGTATCGGCGATACTTTCGTATCGAGTGCGCGAAAGTATTCAGGTTCTTGTCTAATCGGAGGCTTAAGATGAACGACCAACAACAGAGGGCGCAGTATTCTGGAGTGCGAGATCAAGAAATCCAAGCGGCCCTGGATCAGCACTGGGCGGCATCCGATGCCAACGATTTTGAGACAGAGCACCGCATCTATCACGAGGACGCGGTGCTCGAATACCCGCAGTCTGGCGAGCGTACCCGCGGGCGAAGCAACATACAGAACCAGCGTGCCAATCAGCCGAGCAAGAAGCGGTTTGCTATCCGGCGAATCGTTGGCGGCGGTGATCTTTGGATCACCGAATACATTCTGACTTATGACGCCAAGCCGTCCTACACTGTGAGCATCATGGAGTTCAGCGGCGACAAGGTTGCGCGGGAAACGCAGTACTTCGCGGATCCATTCGTTGCTCCCGCATCGCGCGCGCAATGGGTCGAACGGATGGACACATGATCTCGAGCGGCTATGATGTGGGGTATCGTTACAGCACATCCTCCTTAGGAGGGATAACAAGTGGATTGGAAACGGTTGGTCCAGTTTGCGCTGCTGGGTAGCAGTGATTTGCAACCCTATGCCATCTTGCTGGTGCGCGTTTCGCTCGGGCTGTTCTTCGCCATCTCCGGGGCAAACAAGTTGTTTGTCGCCGGCAGCACGCAAACGATGTACAAAACGCTGGTTGAGGCCAAAGTCCCGTTTCCCCACCTGATGACTTATTTCGTGTCGGGTGTCGAGTTCATTGGCGGATCCTTGCTGACCGTGGGTTTGTTTTCGAGCCTCGCCTGCGGGGCTTTATTAGTCGATATGTTTGTCGCCATCCTGACGAGCAAGCTTTCCGCCATGCCTAAAGGGCTTTCGCCGCTTAACTGGCTCGACGATTTCCTCTACCTGCCGGAAGTCCTGTACGTGCTCTCCTTTATATGGTTGATCTGTTTTGGCCCGGGAAAGCTCAGCGTCGATCACTGGCTAGCCGAAAAGCTGCTGAGATGATCGTCGAAGCAGCTTGTTGCTCGCCGGGGAGCTAGTTCAGGAGCGATTCCCAAT
The DNA here is from genome assembly GCA_963758385.1 of uncultured Acidobacteriaceae bacterium. Classification (GTDB taxonomy): domain Bacteria; phylum Acidobacteriota; class Terriglobia; order Terriglobales; family Acidobacteriaceae; genus PALSA-350. The sequence continues at coordinate 111,931 of CAVWVA010000001.1, forward strand.
TGGCTGGCACCCTGCCTGCGGGCCCAGGGGCGGGCTGCTTTGTTGGGTGCGAATGCGGGGGCAGCAACTCCATACCCTTGATCATCGCCTGCTTCTCGTAGTCGTAGAACCAATCCTCCCCCGGCTCGAAGCTGGCAATGATCGGATGCCCGGTCGCTGCCGCATGCTTGGATGCATGTTGGCTAGGAGAACTGTCGCAGCAACCGATGTGCCCGCACTCCACACAGCGGCGGAGGTGAAGCCACCAACCCTTCGGTGTCGCCAGACATTCCACACATCCGTCGCCACTCGGTTTCGAAGTGGCATTGAATCCGCGGCGATCTTTCTTCATTTTCGATTTTCCTCTAGACGTTGCATCTTCAACAAAGCGCTTCAAACCACCAGCAACACTTTCCCGGCTCCCCCCTTTTCTACCACTGCTTGAGCCTTGGCTGCTTCACTGAGCGGTAGTTTCTGGCTAATCGGGATGACCAGCTTGCCATCTCGCACTGCTTCGGCCATGAACTCGAGCGTTTGCCGGTCGAATTTCGAGAATACTGCTATCACCGTCACAGCTGGGTACTGCGCAGCGTTCAGGGGCGCCTCAAGAACCGTCGCAAACACTCCTCCCGGCTTTACCCTGGCGATCAGCTGCTCCGCGGTTTTTCTGCCGACCGTATCCGCCACCGCATCGAGCGGCGGAAGGTTCGCAATCGCAGTATCGTTGTCGGTCGCGACCACCTGATCTGCGCCGACAGTCTCCGCCTCGTCGACCTGCCTCTGCAAAACCCCCGCGATCACAGTCGCCCCGCGTTGTTTCGCAGTGTATACCGCTGAACGCCCGACATTTCCTACAGCTCCTACGACCATAACCGTCTGGCCCGCTTTGATTCCCGTAGCGGAAAGGAGCTGGTTGCCGGTCGTCGTCGCCAGCGGCAGCGCCGCCGCCTCGACCAAATCGAGGCCCTTGGGCACCTTCGCCAGGACCGCGGCATTCACCACACAAAGTTCGGCATAAGTATTGTCCGCCATGGCGAACACCCGGTCGCCAACAGAAAAGCCTTCTGCCCCCGGCCCAATCTTCACCACGGTCCCCGCCATATCGACCCCTATGAGGCCAGGGAATTGAATGGGATAAAAATCCTTCGTCAATCCGGCGCGCCGCTTGCAGTCGATCGGATTCACGCTAGCGGCGGCAACCCGCACCAGCACCTCGCCTGAACCCGGAACCGGGTCCGGGTACTCCTCGAACTTCAGGACTTCCGGGCCGCCATACTGGTGGACAACAATGGCTTTCATGACTCATCTCTCCAGGTTGGACAAACAAGCATTCCTTGTTCACCCAATTGCGGTATTCGCGACCGCGTTCTCTCAATATTAATGATTGACGTGTTCCGCTTCCAGATCGCTGGCCGCAGAAGAGACCCCATGCCGCTTGAGAGTTGCTCGGAATATTGCTCTTCCGGCCGAATCGATGGGGCGATTACACCCGCGGGGAGTCCGGCGAATCCATTGGACAATGGTATTGGCGGTACCTTGGTATTGGGTAACTGGAACCGTTTGCGTAGAAGGGAAGAACACGGCCACTCTGAAGTTCGAGAAGGCGCAGCCCAGGCCGTGGCGCGATCGAGTCATGTCATGTGATACCTCCAACACGATACCCCGGCACTTCAAGCGCTGATACCAACGTATTGCCAATACCATCGTCCAATTGCCTCGTTTTGGCGCCTCTGTTTCCATGCATTCAGCACATAAGGACTCGTCTCCATGGCAACCTACGTTCAGGCAACAGACGTCGGGCATCTCGCAACGGCGGATGTGCGCGAAGTACTGACTCGCGAAGTTCGGCGTGGCTTGATCGCACGGCCGCGCTCGCTCTCACCCTGGATGTTCTACGATGCAGAGGGCTCTCGTCTTTTCGAGCGCATCACGACCCTTGCTGAGTACTACCCCACCCGGATAGAGCGAGGGATCCTGTCGAGACATGCTGAGGCAATCATTGCTGCTGTTCACAGCGATCGATCGTTGCCACTGCGCCTGGTCGAGTTGGGCGCCGGGACCGCCTCGAAAACCTGCATACTGCTGGAAGCTGCTTTGCGCCTTTCGGACGACGTTGCTTACGTGCCGGTCGATGTGTGCTCCAACGCTCTCGAATTGGCGTGCCAAAACGTTGCCTGCGCGTTGCCGGAAGTGTGCCTGCAGCCTATCGTCCGGAACTATGTAACTCACCCGCTCCAACTCGAACCCTTCGACGGCGCTACCCTCGCGCTCTACATTGGCACAAGCATCGGCAACTTTTCCCGTGAAGAGGCGCGACTCATCCTGCGAAACCTGGGTGTTCAGCTGCAAAGCGGAGACGCTCTCTTGCTCGGCACCGATATGGTGAAAGACGAGCCCACTCTTCTGGCTGCCTATGACGACAGTGATGGAATCACCGCGGCGTTCAACCTGAACATGCTGCATCGCCTCAATAGAGAACTGTTAGCAAACTTTGACGCCGCTTGCTTCCGTCATCGCGTGCTTTGGAATTCCGTTGAATCCCGGATCGAGATGCACCTCGAAAGCACGCAAGAGCAGGATGTATGTATCGAGCACGCGGACCTGGATCTTCACTTCATGCGACGCGAAACCATTCACACCGAAAATAGTTACAAGTTCTCAGACCATGGCATTCGAAGGCTTCTCAACGAGGCCGGTTTTGAGATGAGAGGGTCATGGAAAGACAGTCGCGGCTGGTACACCCTCACGCTTGCCAGCCTCTGCTAGTGCCTGCTCATAGCAGAGGCCAGTATAATCCGGTGGCCAGGCGATCGGCGTAACGTTGGGTATTGTGTCGAACCTTTAAAACAGAGGGCTACTTATGCCTGGCAAGAAAACAGCAATCATCACGGGCGCATCGGGGGGTATTGGCGAAGGTTTAGTCGAGGGGTTTCTGAGAGAGGGCTATAACGTTATCGCGACCTCTTTTCAACCCAGTCGAAGGCTCCCCATCGCAGGCAGCCTCGTTCTGCTCGATGGCGATATCGGCAAGCAGCAAACTGCTGCGAATGCTGTCGAGGCAGCAATCGACAACTTCGGCACCCTCGATGTCTTGGTGAATAATGCCGGCATGTTCCTGACCAGGCCTTTCATTGACTTCACCACCGAGGACTTCGAGGCTCTCGTCTCCACGAATCTGCTTGGATTCTTCTACATCACGCAGCGCTCCGTAAAAGAGATGCTCAAACAAAAGTCAGGGTGCGTCGTGAGCATCAGCGCGGCGCTTGCCGATCGGCCAATCGCCGGTGAAAACGGCTCGGTTTCGATGATCACGAAGGGTGGGTTGAATGCAGCGACCCAGAATCTCGCCATCGAGTATGCAAAAGACGGCATCCGCTTCAATGCCGTTGCCCCCGGCGTCGTGGACACACCAATGCACCGCGACGATCCCAGTGACTCTACACAGCCGGTTATGAAAAAGGCGTCGGTGAAGGATGTTGTCGATGCCGTTCTTTACCTGGCACAGGCAGGCCATGTGAGCGGAGAGATCCTCCACGTGGATGGCGCTGCCCCGGCTCGGCGGTGGTAAAACCTGGAGGAACCAAAATGCCCGAAGAATCTCGATCGCCCGATACGCAACAACCGCTGGAGCTCATCCCTGATTATCCATACGAGAGCCGGCATGAGTTCCTGACAAACCTGGCGTACAAGCTGTGGGTAAAGCGGGGAAGCCCTCTCGGTTCGCCGGAGGTCGACTGGTCCGCCGCGGAACAAGCTATGCACGCGTCGTTAGAAGCGTCGGGGATGATTACCGCGTCCCCCGATGAACCGCAGAACCTGAGAGAAGATATTTACCGCTAGCCTCACGACTTTTTAGTCGTGGCTGTGCCCGGGGCCAATCTTGCCGCGGAACTTCAGTGGCGTGACGCCCACGATTCGACGGAAGACCTTCGTGAAATGACTTTGATCGGCGAAGCCGGCCGCCGCTCCCGCACAGGCCAGGCTGATCTTGGGATCGCGCAGGTATTGCTTCGCGCGTTCAATTCTGCACCTCAGGATGTATTGGTATGGGGGCAGGCCTGTACTTACCTTGAATAGCGCGCAGAAGTAGTGAGGACTCATGCCGGCTACTTGGGCGAGCTCCCACAGGCGAAGATCCTGCGCCAGGTTCTGGTTAATAAACTCCAGAATCCGGTTCAGGCGCGTCGTAGGCATGCTGCCGCCATAATCGGGCTTAGCCAAATCACGCACCGAATAACGGCGAACCAGATAGATGCCGAGCGCCAGGCCCAGAGATTCGCCGTAGAGCGGACCGGCTGGTGAGCCGTCTTCGAGGTCAGCATGCAGAGCCAGCATCAACGCTTGAATGTGCCGGTCACGAAGATTCCAGTGGGTGGTTAGTTCCACATCCTTCAGGTGCGCGGTGCCCTCAAGCGACCGCGCGAGGAACCGCGGTTCCATGACCAGGATGATACGAGTGGTCGGGCCAGACCAGGTGAGGCGATCGCGGGTTCCTGCCGGCAACACGTAGATCGTCCCAGGGCCATTGTCTGCGCTGCGGCTCTTGCCCTCCGTGGTCCACTGCGCCCGGATATTTCCATGGGTAAGAAGATTCAGGAAGTGAGTCGGATGGTCGTGATCCGGAATCGAAACGCCCGGCACATCACTGAAGGATTCCAGGGCAATGCCGTCCCACCCTGCCCGTTTACTGCTTAGGGAAGAGATGGCAGGGATGGGACACACCGCGCACCCATTGCGCATCACTTCAACCGCCTTGACAGGAAGAACCCCAGAGATATCCATACTTTACCTCCGCTGGACAGAAAATCCGGTAGCAGAATCATACCGTCGTTTGCCCAGTCGCCGGTTTTTTAGACCACTTTTTCGGAAGAACTGACCAAAACCGGAACATTTGACCAATGTCTTCACGCTATCGTTTGCCCCGTGAGGTTAATAAGCGAAGAGAGAAGAAAGGATTGCGCACATTTCCAAGAGCAGTGTAGCCAGAGTTATCGACTACATCCACGCCAACACTGGGGCAAACATCAGCCTGGTGGCCATGGCCCAGATTGCCGGCGTCTCGCCGAACCATTTTGTGTTGTTGTTCACCAAAGCGACCGGGCTGAGCCCTCACCAGTATGTTCTGCGGGCGAGGATCGACAGCGCAAAGCTACTCCTGAAGAATGAAGCGCTAAGCATTGCCGAGGTGAGCAGACTAACTGGCTTTCGCACCCAGGAGCATTTCACCAAGGTGTTCCGTAAGATTGTTGGCGTAACTCCACGCGAGTTCAGAAGCGCGATTTAATCGCTGGCACCGTTTCAAGTCAGTTAGCTCCGGACCCTGGAACTCACTGGGGCTCAAGCGTCCGACCCTAATTGGCCATATTCAGCCCGCTCCAATGGGGATTTCGTGTTTGCGGGAAGGGCTGGAGACTGGCTCCAACAGCATTGGTCGTTGCTTCTTACCTTATTTTGCTCGAAAGGTGGTTCTCCCATGCAGGCTCTTTATCGCGACACCGCGATCGCTTCCACGCCGCGCTCCTATCGTAACCCTGTACCATCGCTCACTCTCAACCAGGGCCAAGCCGGGCAAAGCCGGGAGGTGATTCACCTGGTAGAGGATGACTTGCAGCTCAGGAGGGAAGTTGCCGAATCCCTCAGCGCATTTCCCGCACAGCCGATCGTGTTCGTTGTCCACAACGATACCTCGGTACGGGAATCCCTGGAATCGTTGATTCGTTGTGAAGGCTGGCAGTTCGAGACATTCGCGTTCGCTCGAGAATTCCTTGCCCGGCCTCGACCCCTGGTTCCACACTGCCTGGTGCTTGACGTGTCTCTTCGGGATCTCAATGGACTTGACTTACAAAGAAAGGTCGCCGCCGAACGCCCGGGCACGCCGGTTATCTTTGTCACCGGCCACGGCGATGTGCCCACATCGGTTCAAGCCATGAAGGCGGGGGCTATTGAATTTTTGATGAATCCCTTCTGTGATAAGGCTCTTTCAAGTGCCATCCGGGAAGGCTTCAAACGTAGCTCCATTGCGCTTAACCGCGAGGCGGGATTGCGGTCGCTCCGCGATCGCTGTGCTTCTCTCAGCCACCGTGAACGGCAGGTCATGGCCCTGGTGGTGTCTGGACTTTTGAACAAAGAGGTGGGTGCGGAACTAGCCATCAGTGAGATCACAGTAAAGGCACACCGAGGCCAGGTGATGCGAAAGATGAAAGCTGAGTCTTTTGCGGACCTGGTAAGAATGGCCGCACGGCTTCGTTCCGAGCTTGCCCTCCACGCGCCAGGTTTGGTTGAGCCTCGCCATCTAGCTCTGAACCATGCCGGTTCGTGACCGCAAGCAATACTTTGCTAGGGATCGATCGCTTGGTCCAATGGATTCGTCATTGCGCCTCTGTTCATCCCGGGTTATTCTCAGCCGTCCCTGCGGGACTTGGACCCGATATTTCCTGAAAGGGATGTGAACGCGATCGAGATGGACCGGAAAATCAGACGGAATGGTTCAAAAGCTGCATTTGCTCAAGCGACGATTCGATACAAGCCCACAACTGTCCGAACACTCTTCATCGCGGAGGCTCCGCCCGCATTTCGATTCAACCGCCTCTTCTATTTCGAGAATTTACGGGATGGCGACACCTTATTCCTTGAGATGATGAAGACCCTCTACGGGTCTGCGGTAGGGTTCACGGAGGATGGCTTCTCCTTGGGGTGTTCTGCCGCGGGAATACGTAGCCGCAAGTCCGAGCTGCTGGCGCGTTTCATGCACGAAGGATACTTTCTGATTGACGCCAGCGAGGAGCCGATGCCGGACCAGGCATCCTCTTACCAAAAGCTCGCGCTGTTGCGGGCGTCTGTGCCCAGTCTTATCCGACGGTTGAAGGAGTTTGAAGTCGACAAAAACACTCCCATCGTGCTCATCGGCGGAGTGACCTATGCTGCCTGCGCAAAACCTCTAAAGAATCTAGGATTCGATGTAATGAACGAAGCGATGATCGACCATCCAGCCCGCGGTGGCCAATTGCGCTTTCGGCATAAGCTTCGGCGCACGTTGCAACTGGCAGGCGACGAAAACGAAAATGGACCCGAATGACCCTTAAACCCACACTACTGTGCGTGTTGTTGAGTCTTTGCCCCGTAATCGCCAATTCGCAGCAAACTCCCTCGTTCCAGTTTTCTTTCGATCAGCCGTTGGGTGAATATGCAGTTGGCTTCAGGGTTGTGCAGCAGTATGACCGGTCGCGTTCGTTCTCAACGGGTGCAGCAGCTCAGACGAGCGGGCCGACTCCAGGTCGTCCCCTGCAAACTCTCATTTGGTATCCGGCGATCCCCAGCAAAATGTCACCGATGACACTTGGAGATTTCGAGGGCCTGATCGCCGCCGAAACCAGCTTCGATGAACCTTCATTGCACGGGCCTTCGCAAGATTTCGTCCATGCATTTATGCAGGGTACGGAAGGCGATCGAACCGTCTCGATCAAAGACGCGGCGCTTGCGGGCCACAGATTTCCGGTCATCGTATACGCGCCCAGCGTGAATGCTCCAAACATCGAAAACATCGAGTTATGCGAGTACCTGGCCAGCTACGGCTTCGTCGTTATTGCCAGCCCGAGCATGGGAGCGTCGGTTCGACACATGGAAGTGGAAACAACCGGCGCGGAGGCTCAAGCCGCGGATGTTCGCTTCCTCATTCAGTTTGCGAGGACGCTGCAGGACGTAAACGCAAAGGAAGTTGCAGTCATCGGATATAGCTGGGGTGGAACCGGGGCTCTGTTCGCCGGAGCCAGTGATCAGGACATTCGCGCACTGATCGCGCTTGACGGCTCATTTCGGTATCGACCCGAGCAATCCGTGAACCCGGCGAAATTCAAGATTCCGCTTCTCTTCTTCAGCAGAGGCGAGACTCCCCTGGCCACGCCGGCGCTTAGCGATCCCGTGCAGAAGGCGAACGCACGGATCCTCGACGGGTGGACTCACGGAGATCTACTTCAAATCCGAATGCTGGCCATTTCTCACATTCAATTCAGCTCTCTCTCTCAACGCAGCGAGCGCTTCAAACGCGAAGCAGGACAATTTGTTCCCGCAGGATATTCCCTTCAGGATGGAGACGAGACCTATGGTTGGATAGCGCGCTATACGATGGAATTTCTGGACGCATACCTTAAACACGATCAGAATGCCCACGCTTTCCTGTTGCGTAGTCCGTCCCAGAACGGCGCTCCGTCGCGGCTCTTAATGACAAGCTTCCGACCCGCGTCCCAGGCATTACCTGAAAAGTGACGTTACCGGTAAGTCCCTCCGCCAGGGGGCACGGGCGGGCGAGCTGTGCGTCTTGCCCTCAGGCTCGCCCTCGCAGGCTCTGTTTGTGCTCTTCACGACGTGTGCGGTTTCGTCTCTTCTTCGTCAGGTGAGGGCCGGCGAGGGAGTCCCTTGGTCGAGGCCTCGGATCCAGGTGGTTCACGGAACGGTTCCACAGCAATGCGCTCGTAACGAACTTCCAGCACCGTCAGGTATTCTGTCCCGGCCGGTGCTTCGAGAACGACGCTGTCACCGGCTGCCGACTTCATCAACGCGCGCCCCAGAGGTGACACCCAACTGATGTGGTTGCGGTCGAGATCAACCTCGTCGGTGCCTACGATGCTCACCACTCGCTCCACTCCCGCGGCATTGGCATAGCGCACGGTCGCCCCGAAGAATGCCCTCGTCTCCGCTTGCTTGGCTCTCGGAGCTTCCGGGTCCACCACTTCCGCGGCCTCGATTCGCTTAGTGAGAAAGCGAATCCGCCCATCGATCTGCCGCAGCCGCCGTTTGCCGTATTGATAGTCGGCGTTCTCACTGCGATCGCCGTTGCCGGCAGCCCACGCCACCACCTCCGCCACGGCCGGGCGGTCCCTGGTGAGCAGAAACCGGTGCTCATCTTTGAGGCGCTGCAGCCCGCTCCGCGTTATGTAGTTCTTGCCTCGCGTCGCGGGCTCGTCCGCTTGCGGCTTTCTCGTAGACCCTTTTCGCATCCCGTAGTCCTCCCGGCGTGAATCCAGAGGGCGCCTCCAATGCATGCGGATGAACGCCGATGGAAAACACGGTAGGTCATTCACGTTCATTGAGTTCATCTGCGGCCCTGTTTGATTTTTTCACGTCTTCGCATGATCGGTAAGCGCCACGTGGAGGTGGTGACGGCCTGGGCAAGTTTCCCATAATAAAATGAAGCGGTTGCCTGCTGCCGCTCAATTCGATCCAACCCTGCCGGAGCTCCCGGCTGACACGTACGCGTATCAGCGCGCGCGCCGCGAAGAGTTGTGCGCCGAACTGTCCGCGAGCGCTTATGACGACGAGCCCCTAACCAAAGATGGATTTGCGAGGTTCACCAGTCCTGTTCCAAACAGCGGCCGTAAGGCCATTCTCTCAGCGTTCGGATACGTCGAAGATGGCATCGCTTACTTGTCTTTCCGGGGGACAGTCCCGCGCATTTTGAGAAACTGGTTGACGGATTGTTACTTTGCGCCCACCGGCACACCCAAGCGCCATCGTGGCTTCGATGCCGGCTGGAAGCGTCTTCGACCGCAGATCCTGGCGTGGCTGGCAAACCAACGCCCGCGCGAATTGATACTGACCGGACACTCTCTTGGCGGAGCGATGGCCCAACTCGCCGCCATGGAACTGGCCGCCGCGTGGCCGATACAGGCGGTCGTGTGCTTCGGCGCGCCGCTCGTCGGTTGGCGAGCGTTCACGGCAGCCTACGACACGACGCCGATTCACGACCGCCCTGGCGCGAAGCTTGGCGCCGTTACCATCACCTATGTATTCAAGTCTGACCTGGTGCGCACCCTACTGCTGCCTGCTCTCGGTTTCAAACGGAATGGGCGACAGGTCGTGATCGACGAGCACGGCCGAATGTCGGATGCTTTCCACCCGTGGTACGCCGACGCTTTGAACGCAGGCCTCGTACCGTTAGCCTGGTTTGGCGCAGGGTACCAGGCGATCGCGGGCGGTGCGTCGCCCGGCTACAAGTTCGATAACTTCGCCGCCGGCAGGCCAATCGTCAGCCCACCGTCGCCTTTCGATCTCAATCAGGATGGTCGCGTGGATTGGCGCGATCTTGAGGCGGTGGCACAATTTGCCCGCCCGGTCGCCCAGGCCATCTTACCGTCGATGATGCACTGGATCACGATGGCGCTGGCAGGCGTCTCCGCGCTCTCCGCACTCATCACCACCTATCTCTCGGTAAAGTTTGTTGGACGAGACGCAACTTACCACTCGGTCAGGACACGGTACGTACGGGCGATGAGTGAGCGAGTCGAGCAATGGATTCCACTTGCGTATGAGGAACGCGGCAACGATCTTCTCGCCGGGAAAGACCCCAAGGCCGCGCTCAGGTATCTCGACGCCGCGCTTGCTTTGTATGAACGCGAAGGCCGAGCCATTGGGCTCCACGGTTCGGCGTTAGGCCGATATGCCGGGCCACCGCGGCTGAGCCGGGCCACCGCGCTGATCGAAGCAGGCGACTATGGCCAGGCGATCGCAGACCTGAGTACTCTCATTGAAAGCTATCCTCAAACCCCAATCGTAATTCCCATCAGCGCATCCGGCGCCTTCGTCTACCCGCCCCGAGTGCTGGCTCTTCGCCAGCGCGCCATCGCGTTTCAACACAACCGGCAGTTCCGGGAAGCCATGGCTGACTATGCGCTGTTGCTTACACTGCGTGCGGATTTGGGCTTCGATGAATACTCTCGTCTTCTGCCGACGGCGCGGCGGAACACGGGCGCCGGAAACACCGCGGTTCGCGTCGCCCGGGGCCTGGTCGGCTCCGCTCGTCCGGATGTTGACGGGGAGGTGAGCCGCTTATATCGATTGAGTTTCCGGCCAGTGGAGGATGCGCTGGCGAAGCAGTCGGCGTGGGCCCATTATCAACGCGCTCTCTGCGCCAGCGAGCTGAAAGAGTTTGCCGCAGTCATCCTCGAAGCAACCGCCGCTCTTGAGCTCGACGAACGCGACGCGTGGGCTTATAACCTCAGAGGCGCAGCCCACTGGAAGTTAAATGAGAGCGCGGCGGCCCTCGCGGACTTCAGCAGGTCCATTGAGCTCGAGCCGGGCATTGCAGGATTCTGGTTCGCGCGCGCAAAAGCCCGGCTCTTTCCCCAGGCCAGGGTGAAGGTGGAGGGGAAGACCGAGGGCAAGGTTTTGATAAACCTGAGCCTCACCCGCGGGGATCTGGAGTTGGTTGAATTGGATCTCACCAAGACACTGGAGCTCGACCCTTCGAATGCCGCAGCGAGGGAATTTCTCGATGATCTCGTCAAGGCCGCAGGTGAAGGCGGGTAGCAGCGGCTAACTGTGCGAGGGGATTGCTGACCGGAAGGCGCGGACGGACGGGAGTTTCGCCGTAAGCATGTCGTCTGTGACATAATCATGTCATGCCCGTCCGTACCACGGTCGATCTTCCAGACCCACTGCACGACCGTTTGCGCAATCGGGCCGAGAAGTCCGGAGCTTCCATCCGTTCGTTGATCGTGCGCGCGATCGAGCAAACCTATCCTGACACGAACAAGAGCGGCGACTGTCTTACGCGTGCGCTCATTCAAGGTTCGGGCAAGCTTGGCCCCGCATTTCCGGAAGATGAGAATCCGCATGACTACGTTTTTTCCTGACCTGAATGTTTGGCTAGCCCTCTCCGTTGCCGGCCACTCTCACAGCGTAGACGCCTGGACGTGGGTGAATCTGCTGCCCCGGGAAACACGGCTCATCTTTTGTCGCTATACGCACATAGGCCTACTCCGCTTGTTGACTAACCAGGCCGTCATGGGGGCGCAGACGCTGACCATCCGCAAGGCATGGAGCGTATACGACCGGTGGCTCGCCGATCCCCGGGTCGAGTTCTACCCCGAGCCGCGAGATGCGGACGCAGAGTTTCGCCGCGTCACTGAACCGTTCGGGGCCAGACCGGCCTCCAAATGGATCGGCGACGGCTGGCTACTCGCCTCCTCGAACGGCTTGCGATCCACGCTTGTTACCTTTGACAGGGCGCTGTATCAGCACGCGCGCAAGCAGGGTTATGCTGTCGTGATGCCGGGCTGAGATCGCTCACTCAGGGGCCACAGTTTGGACAGGAGTTTCGCGGATGGAGCTGTCACTTTCCCCGCGTAGCTCACTCCATGCGCAGGGCCCGTGCCGGGTCGATCGAAGCCGCGCGCCGCGCCGGGATGACACCGGCCACGGCGGCCGTAATCACCAGCACTGCAATGGCAATGCCCATGACCGGCACATTGACGCTGGTTATTTCAAAGAGCTGCGATTTGACGTACCGCACGCAGAAAATGGCCACCGGGATGCCGATCGCGAGGCCGGCGACGGCCTGCAGCATAGCGCCACCCATGACTGTGCCGATGACGCGGCTGCGCGCCGCTCCCAGCGCCATGCGGATGCCGATCTCCGGCGTGCGGCGCACCACGCTATACGCGGTCACGCCATAGAGGCCGATGGCCGCGAGCAGCAGGGCCAGCACGCCGAAAAGAGAAGTGAGACGCGCAATCAAACGCTCTTGCAGGAAGCGGTCATCAATCTGCTGGCGAAAGGTCTGAAATTTCACGATGGTTAGATTGGGGTTGATGCTGGCCAGGGTCTCACTCACGATCTTTTCAAACCCTGCGATGGGATGTCCGGTCTGGATCACCAGCGCGCCGGCGTACATGGACTGGTCTTTGTCGAGTTGGTAGTCGGGATCGCTCCCGCTGCCGGCCCGTTGCGTGAGGGGCAGAAAGTACATGGCGTGGTTCTTCCAGTAGACGCTGGTGTAGGTGGTGTCTTCCACTACGCCGACGATCTGATGGGCTCCATCCCGGCCTGCCTGTCCCGGGCCGGAAGGGCCAAAGGAGTGGCCGATGGGGTTGCGCTTGCCGAAGAATTGCTTGACGAACTCCTGATTCACAACCGCCACGGGCGCGGCGTTCAACGTGTCCTGCGGCCTGAAGCCGCGGCCCATGACGACACGGGTGCCGACTGAGTCGAAGTACTCCGCGCTGCCTTTCACCCAGGATGCGCCTTTGTTCAGGTCCGGCTCGCCCTGAACTTTTACCTCGGTTCCCCAGTTGTTTTCTTCCATTGGCGTGTAGGTGGCGAGGCCTACCTGCAGAACTCCGGGAATGGCGTGGAAGCGATCTACGATGGTCTGATAGAGGGGCTCGACCTCCGTGGTCTTAAAGCCGGCCGCCTGCGGATTGATGTGCGCGATATAGCGGTTTGTTGTATCCAGCTTCATGTCTACGTTTTCGGCCTTATTGAGGCTCTGCGCAAAGAGGCCGGCGGCGACCAGCAGCACAAGCGAGAGCGAAGCCTGCAGAACCACGAGGGATCGCTGCAGGTAGGATGCACCCTGGGCCGTTGTGCGCGCATTGGAGCGCAGGGCCTCGGCGGGATGGGTGCGCGCGGCCATCAGCGCCGGCGCGAGTCCAAAGAGGATGCCTGTGACCAGCGAAAGCGTAAAAGCAAAGCCGATGACCATTGGCGAAGGCGAAGCACTGACCGGCATGTTCTGCTGATCAGGAAAGGCGAGCGCCAGCAGCGCGTGTGCCCCGAGATAGGAGACGGCGAGACCGAGCAGGCAGCCCACACCGGCCAGAAGAACGCTTTCTGTCAGGAGCTGGCGCACAATTCGGCTGCGCTGCGCGCCCAGTGCGGCGCGCACGGAAAGTTCGGCGCGGCGGCCCATGCCGCGCACCAGGAGCAGGTTCGCGATGTTGGCGCAGGCGATCAGCAGCACCAGTGCGGAGATCCACTGCAGCAGTTTCAATTCGTCCTTGTAACCTTCCTGCATGTTCTGGATGCCGCCGCCGCCGGGGGTCAGCACCACATGGGTGCGGGGGAGAACTTTTTGCGCACGCTGATCGGTAAATGTCTTTAGCGTCGCAAACTGCTGTTTGAGCAGTGCGCCGGCTTTGGACTGTAAGGCGGGCAGGGAGGTTCCCGGCTTGACGCGGCCGATAATGTAGGCCCACTGCTCCTCGGGATCGTTGAAGTACGGTGCGCCGATGACTTCATCCATCGCATTCATGGGGAGGAAGTATTTGGGTGGATTGGTATCGATGCGGTCTCCGTAAAATCCCTTTGGCGCAACGCCAATAATGGTAGCCGGCTGGGTATTGATGTAGAAAGCGCTGCCAACAACCTGCGGATCGCCTGCGTAGTCCTGCTGCCATGTGTCGTAGCTCATCACGGCGGTAATGGGCGCGCCCTTGGCATCGTCGGCATCCGCAAGCAGCCGGCCCGCCGCCGGCGAAAGACCAAAGACGCGGAAGTAGTTGCCGGAAACGAAGGTTCCCATGACAGATTTCGCTACTGTCTGGGGGCCAGCGCGACGGACGGTAATGGGCCGCCAGGCATAACCGGACTCCATTGCGGCCAGCTCCTCGAACTCTGGCAGGTTCTTCTTTAACATCAAATAGCTGGCGGTGGAAAAGAGCGAGTAGTCTCCTTCGTCGTTCCATCCGCCGTTGACGCAGCAGTCGTCTTTATCGCCGATGCGGATCAGTGTTTTGGGATCGGTTACCGGCAGGTTGTGGAGCAGGATGGCATCGATCAGAGTGAAGATGGCCGAGTTGGCGCCAATGCCGAGCGCGAGCGTGAGCAGCACCGTCACGGTGAACCCCGGCGTCTTGCGAAACTGACGGAATCCATACGCCACATCCTGCAGCAAGACTTTCATCGTCTATCTCCGCCCCACACGCCGGCTTGCACATAAAGATACTTGCACATACAGATAACGGATTACCTGCTCCAGAAGTTCCGCGCAATTGTCAGGTTGGCGTTTTTGAAGTGAGGAGCAGCGTATTTTGAGAACAATGTTCAAAATCGGGAAGCAGCATGCGATTCATGCGGACTTGGTGTTGGCAAGCCCAAGACGAATCGCCATTTCGACCAGCGAGTGGTCGCCATCGCTCCGCGTCAGCTCGAAGGGCAGGCGCGGAGAGAGTGGCGGTTGAGCGAAAAATCGCGGAGTCACTCCACGGTGAAGCTGTGCCGCATGCACCAGGAATGGGTGGCACAAGAATACCGTTCCGGCAGGTCCTGTTGCAGCCGCCTCCGGCATTCCTTCCGTAGCGTGTGCGGCTGCGGCACTTAGCTCCATCATCGACAGCCCGTCTTCTCCAGCGGGAGCCAGCAATGGCGGAACGCGAAGATGCGATCCCAACCGGATGCGTGTTGGCGCATCGTGCTCGCCAACGTCAGAAAACAGAAAGAGCATGAGCAACGCTCGTCCCTTCGATCGCAGATTGACGCGCCAATCGAAGTACGATCCCGCGGACTCGCCCGGCTTATCGGGCGGAAAGCTCGCGTCCACATGCCACCCTGTATCTCCCGGATCATCTGGGTAGGGAAAGCGGATGGAAAATCCGCCCACGCTCTGCCGCGGAATCCATCGACCCGCTCCGACCAATTCGTCAAACGCGGAATGCAATGCGGGGGTATTCACTGCCTGGCGAAACGGTTCCTCCGCCAGGTCTCCGAGCCGGACGACGGGACGAGTCCAGGTCTTTTTGTTGCCGGGATCGCAACCAGAGGCCCTCCAGAGGATGGCGCGCGCCTCGGCCGCGGTCTCTGAAGAAAATGCGTTTTCCAACTTCACGAATCCATAGTGCACAAACTGCTCTCTCTGCGCATCGCTTAAAACGCCATGCACCTTCTCTTTAGCGGCATGCATAGGGAAATCTCCTCTTGGTCCGCGCAAAACCGGGTAGCCCCTTGCGGAGCACTCTAATAGAGCCACCCGTAACCCAAGTCAGACCTTCCGGATAGTACAATTGCAGGATTCGAATGGCCCGCCCGCCTCATTCCCACCATAACCGCGTTTCGGCCCTGCTGAGAGAGTTGAGAACTGCGCTTGAGAACGACGCGGGATTGCGGAGCCTGATTGTAGTCTTATTTTCTTTTACACCCTGCCTCGCACAATCGGTTCAAAGCCAGCCGGCGAACGCCGAGCCCTATACATTTCGCGTCCCTGTCGATGAGATATCGCTGCGGTTTCACGCGTCGGATCAGTCTGGAGCGCCCTTGACTCAGTTGACCATGGGTGATCTGCGGCTCTCGGATAACGGCAAAGCCCAGGGCGACATCATGACGCTGCAGGCTCTGCAGGATCTTCCGATCCGCGCCGGCTTCCTTTTCGACATTAGCGCCTCTGTGCTCGAAGAGGTGGCATTCGAGCGATCCATCATTGAGACATATGCATCGCAGCTGCTGCGGAAAGGCGTTGATCAGGCCTTCGTGATGCAGTTTGATACTGAGACGCTACTCACTCAGAGTTGGACTGACCTGGATCCCGCCCTTGCACGCGGAAGTGCCGCGGTGGGACCGCAGCCAAATCGCTACGCGCCGCTCACGGCGATATTTGATTCGCTGTACACCACGTGCCGGGATCAGTGGACGAACCAGCCGCAATTGACCGGCAACTTCATCCTTCTCTTCACGGATGGTGAAGATGACGCTAGTCACGCCTACCTCCGTGAAGCGGTAGACATGTGCCAGCGAAGTCATGTTGCTATTTACATTGTCGACAGTAGTCGAAGCTCACATCGTTCAGAGGGTTACAAGACAATGAGCGATTTGACGCGTCAGACCGGTGGCCGCCTGTTCCTTCATCCACGCCGTGAGGAGATTTGGCAGGATCTCCAGGCAATGGAAGCAGAGCAGCGAAATCAGTACTTGCTTGTCTACAAGCCATCCGGACTTAAAACGGATGGGTCCTTTCATCGAATTGGTCTTCAATGCGTTGTTCCTGGAGTGCGCGTTACGAGCCGCTCGGGCTACTACGCCTTCGAGCATCCATGATCGGGGTTTCCTGGGGACGATGGCCTGACTGCTTGCCTCTCCACCACTTGCATGAGTTTGGATGGATCGACGGCCAGCGCGCGCAGGGCTGGAATGGCGGAGGCTGCAAGGCCGATCACCGCCAATGTCAGCACCGCGCCGCCTACCACCACGGGATCGCACGGATTCGCCTGATACACAATCTGCCCCAGCAGGCGGCTGACTAGAATTCCCGCCAGCAGACCCACCGCCGATCCCACCCCAAGCAACACCATGGGCCGTGCCACCGCCGCGCTCATGACTTGCGTCTTGCGCGCACCCAAGGCCATGCGGATGCCCAACTCCTTCATCCGCGATGGCGTCTGGTAACCTCCTCGAGGGAGCACTTCCTCCGTGTCCCCTTCGAGGTGAGAATGCAGCGATCACGACTTGGCCTGGCCGCCCTCCTCTGCGCATCTTTTTTCTGCGCGACGCTAGGCGCACAGGATAAGCCCTTGCATGGAATCGACGTCAGCGACATCGACCGCAAGGCGAGCCCCTGCCAGGACTTCTATGACTTCGCCAACGGCACATGGCGAGCGAACAATCCCATTCCGCCCTCGATGCTCATCTGGAGTAAGCGCTGGGCAGCCGCAGAATCGACCAAGGACGTGCTGCGCAGCATTCTGGAGGACGCTGCCGCGCATGCCTCTACCGCACCGCCGCAATCGACCGATCGCCTGATTGGCGACTACTACGGCGCGTGCATGGACGAGAAGCAGATCAACGCTCAGGGAGTAGGAGCGCTTAGCCGCGAACTCGATCTGATCCGCACCGCGGGCTCGATCCCCGAGTTACAGCAGGTGATTACCCGCCTGCACGAGCAGGGGATCCTGGTCCCTTTTGTTTTCTATGCCACGCAGGATGCCCACGACCCGCAGCGCATGATCGCCGATGCCGGCGCGGGCGGCCTGGGCCTGCCCGATCGTGACTACTACTTCAAGACCGACGATAAGTCGAAAGAAACGCGGCAGAAATATGTGGAGCATGTCGCCGCGATGTTCGTGCTCGCCGATTACGACAAGGCGGCCGCTGCGGCCGCTGCGCAAGCCGTCATGCGTATGGAGACTTCTCTGGCCGGCGCCTCCGCCACCAACGTGGAGCTTCGCGATCCCTATGCCACCGATCACCAGATGAAGCTGGATGCATTACAGAAGCTGACCCCCGAATTCAACTGGCAGCTTTATGTGCAGGCTTTGCACGTCGACCCCAGCGTCACCTTCAATGTGGATCAGCCCCGGTTCATGCAGGAGTTCCAACGCCAACTGCGGCAAACGTCGCTGGCTGACTGGAAAACCTACTTGACCTGGCAGCTGCTGGCCGCAGCCGCCCCGTACCTTTCCACGCCCTTTGTGATGGAGGATTTCGCTTTCAACCAGCGCTACCTGGAAGGCACGGAAGAAATAAAACCGCGCTGGAAGCGCTGCGTGGAAGGAACCGATGCGGACCTGGGCGAGGCCCTGGGCCGGAAGTACGTGGAAAAAACATTTTCTCCCCAGGCAAAAGAGCGGGTGCAGCAGATGGTCAACAATATTCTTCTCGCGCTGCATGACGACATCCTCACTCTTCCCTGGATGAGCGATGAAACCAAACAGAAGGCACTGGAGAAGCTTGCCGCCTTCAACCCCAAGGTCGGCTATCCCGACAAGTGGAAAGACTACAGCAGCGTGGCCATCACCCGGGCGTCCTATTGGAACAACGTGGTTGCGGCATCGCGCTTTGCGGTGCTCGACAGTATCGCGCAAATCGGCAAGCCTGTGGACCGTCTTCGCTGGGGAATGACTACTCCGACCTCGAATGCTTACTACAATCCGAAGAGGAACGAGATTGTATTTCCGGCGGGTATCCTGCTGCCGCCGATGTTCGATGTGAACGCCACGGATGCGGCCAATTACGGCGGCATTGGCCCGGTGATCGGACACGAGATATCTCATGGCTTTGACGATGAAGGCGCCCAATACAGCGGCACAGGCGAGCTGAAGAATTGGTGGACTCCGGCGGACTACAAACAATTCCAGAACCACGCACAGTGTGTATCCGATCAGTTCTCGGCGTACACGGTGGCGGGCGGTTTGCACGAGAACGGAAAGCTGGTACTGGGCGAGAGCATCGGCGACCTGGGTGGAGTGAGGCTGGCCTACCTTGCGTTTGAGATGTCCATGCGGGGCAAGCCTCGCCCGCCCGATCAGGACGGCTTCACTCCCGAACAACAGTTTTTTATTTCCTGGGGTCAGTCGCGGGGGGACGCCATCCGTCCGGAGGCAGAGCGGCAGTTTGTGCTCACGAATCCTCATCCGGTCAGCAGATATCGTGTCATTGGTCCGCTCACAAACCTGCCTGAATTCCAGCAGGCCTTCGGTTGCAAGGCGAACGACGCGATGGTCCGTTCGGCTGCGCAGCGCTGCACGATCTGGTGAATTTCGTTCCCTCGGCCCGGGTTTTTATAAAATTGAATAAATTTGGGTGTTTTTGAGGCTATTGGGGACATGCGGAGCGGCTGTCTAGGTTTGCAGAAGGGTCAGCGGCGCCGGGGAAAGCTCAGATTGGCGATCTTGTAGAGGCTGCCCCAGACTCGCTCGCGGCCCAGATCCCGCCGCCTTCGTCCATTGACCATGAGCGACTCGACAGACGTACCCATCCAAATCCCTGAGGTCCTCCGACAGACTCCTTCTTGGATCCGCGGAGTCGTAAGATGTTTTGGCGACGACGCGCTGCAGTGGCGGGCCAAGTCCAGAACGATGGTCTGCAGCCGTGGTGGTCACTTATTTGGCAGAATCGGAAGTCGTCTGCTTCCGTACTCGCCTCCATCGCGCAGCGACGGAGGACGGTCCGGTTCTTGAGCCCTACGACCAATGGGCATTTTTGCGCGAGCAGTCGGAGTATCCCGTAACCGCTGCTGTGAGGCGCTTTGCGAGGGAACGACAGAAGACCTTGGACTTTTTGAGTACATTGTCTGCCAGTGTACTTTCACGCGCCTGTCACCATCGGGAACTGGGATCTCTGACTTTCGAACAGCTCTTAAATGAATTCGCTTTCCATGATTTGGGCCACATGCGGCAGATTCTCGAAGTGTGTCGAGCCCACGCCTACTACCCGAAGATGGGGGGCTGGCAGCGATACTATGCCGTCAGTCCGTGATGGAGGCGACCGGCAGGTTTGGGACGGCCCCCGGTTTTTATAAAATTGAATAAATTTGAGGCTTTTTGCGCCTTTTGCGGACATTCGAGCGAGTCTAGAGGTTTCCGTTCTTTCAGAGAGGTCAACGGCGACGGGCAAAGCTGTTCTTTTTGTTTGATAGAGAAGGGGATTCTGTGACACCCATAAAGAATCCTGCTGCGGCGGGATAGATGGGATGCCTGGATTTGTGACAGGGATCGAGTGTGACACCGGACAGAGGTAAGACTGTCCTTGGCTCGCGTGTAGGCCGAAACTACCGGCAACAGCCGGCTGAGAGAGCGGGTACGCGAGAGTCCGCTGCCTGCCGAAATCGTCTACCAACAATGTATCCCCGCTTCGGGATCGGTTCAAGGCGCCCGGACGTTATTTCATGCCGGGATTACCATTTCGGAGTTACTGCTGGTTCATGATGCAGTGCGTGCCGGAGCGTGAAGGCTGCCCTGGCGTTTCAGTGGGATTTACTCCGTCTGCCGACCAATCTCCTGCCCGGTCTGCCGAGTCCTTCTCGAGGGGTCTATTGTTGCGGAGGATTGACTTTGAAACCGACACGGAGGATGAGGTTGGGACCGTTGAAGTCAGCAGGCAAGGATGGAAACGACCCGGCACCTGTGATGGACCCCCATGCTGCGCGATCAAGCTCGATCAGGTGCGCGCTCTGAACCAACACCATATCGCTGATAGCTCCATCTCGGCCGATGGTGAAGCGGATTACCGCCTCGTTTTGCGCTTTCTTAGCAGGTTCGATCTCTTCCGGGCGCAAGGGGACCCACAATTTTCCGATCATTTTCATCGCTTGCCTCATGTACGGCCCAAAGTCTACCCCCTGCGTGTCCGAGAGGATTTCTGCCTCGCGACGCAGCGTGCCCGTACCCGACTGCGGTGCGTCTACCATCGCGTGTTGCGTCGGGGCGACTTCAGTAATACGAATCGTTAAGTCAATACGGTGGGACGTGCTATCGATTTTCGTGTCGGGCCAAAGGACGGCCTCAGCATAGCCGCCCTTAACATACAGCTCGCGCATTCTGTTTAGTCCCCCTCTGATTTCGGTTGTGTCAAACAAATCTCCGTCGCGAAGGTGAAATTGGTCTCGAAGCGTCGCCTCAGAGATGTTAAGTGTGTGATCTGGTGCGGTGTTTTGGATCGTGATCGTCCTGAGCCGAAACTGATCGCCCTCGCTCACAGGAGTGATGATAAGGATGTTTTGCTTCCCATCAGGAGTGAGTCCAAGTGGCTGAGACGAAGGGTCATGCACCACGGCCTGAAAATATCCTCGCTCCTGGAAGTCGGCTCTGACACGCTCTGCCCCTTCATCGGCCAGTTCTTTGACATTGTCATAGTCTCGACTCTTCCATGCGTTCAGGACTCGCTCTCTTACTCCTTCTTGATCATGAACGTCCCCTTCGATTTTGAGGTCGTCCAGTGCGAATTTCGTGGCGGGATGTGCGGCGGATGCGGAGTTCCCTGGACCGGCAATTTGCTCGGCAGCGCTGTTCGGCTGCGCGTGACCCAGAGTGCCAGCGGCAATTGCGGTACACGAGATCGCGCAAGCGAAGCAAACTGCTGCCATCCGCCTACGGGAAGTACGCGGCACGGGACCACCTTCGAGTATCCGCCGGATACGCCGCCGCAAGGAACTTCCGGGCATCGCCAGGCCGGCGATATTCACCCTGACTCCCGACCGTCTGACCGACCGGGCCATGTCGATGAGGCATTCGGAATAGATACGCGGATCATATCCTCGCGCCAGGACTGCGTTGTCGCAGGCCTCTTCGGCTAAAGTGGAGAGATGATGTTCCAACCACCACGCGACAGGGTGGAACCAGAAGAGAGCCCGATTCAACAAAGCGAGCCATCGGACGAGCGGATGGCGGCAGCGGACGTGCTCATACTCATGAGTTAAGACGACGTCGCGTTGTGCCTGATGCCATTGCCGCCAATTCTCCGGAAAAATCACCTTCGGATGGAGTAACCCAACAGTCACAGGCGCGGCGCATAAGGAGCTGGTACGCACACCGTCGTTAAGAACCGCGTTGCGAATCAACCGACCCGCCCGGAAAGTGCCTATCGCCAGCCGAAACAGTAGTAAGGCTAACCCCAAAAGGTAAACTCCCAGCAAAACCTTCAGACTGGGTGAGACTACGGTCGATCGCACGGCGGGCGTCGAGAAGGTTTCAATCTGGACTTTTGAGGTGTGTGCGATGCCCTGAGGCAAAGGAGGGAGCACCCGGAACGACGCCTTTGGTCCCCAGGCAGTCCAGATCGGGAGCAGCAGCATCAATGCCACCACGCCGGCCCAGACGCTGTGCCTCGCCGCTGCTGCTCTGACCTGCATGGCATAAAGCAGGATCGCCGTAGCTCCAACCAGCAAGGCTGCTCTGACGGAACACTCTAAGAACAGGCGCTCCATTATTTCCCTCCAGGTCGCCGGTTGCGTACCAACTTTTCCAACATGTCGATTTCTTGTTTGCTCAAAACCTTCGCTTCCACCATTCCGCTAACCAATTCCTCAACGGATCCCTGGCAGAAGCGGTCGATGATCTGTCGCACAGCGCGAGCTGCAAGACTACGCGCTGGCTCTGCCGCTCGATAGATATAAGCTCGCCCATCAGATTCATGCTTGAGATAGCCCTTGCGCTCAAGCCGGCGCATGAGTGTGCGAGTGGTTGTTTCTTTTAGGTTGCGTTTGCCGGATACGATGCGATGGACTGCCTCGACGGTGCACGTCCCGCCGCCCCATACGGCCTGCATTACTTCGTTTTCGAGGTCGGTGAGGGGAGGCCGAATGCGAGCCCCAGACGCTGTACGCGATGTCATGGTACATTATGTACCACTTGGGCAAGGCCAGGGTCAAGGAGTTTCTTGGTTCAAAAGGGAGAGCTTTCGCTCCACGGCGGCATTCGTTTGCTTCTTCTCGCACAACAGAACCGAACACGCGCAGATGGACGATACCAGCGGCGGTCAACTCGTCCCGGTGTTCGCACAGCTTCGAGATGACCTGGCGCTTGTCCATGACGCTGTCTTGTCCTATATCCCGGTCCTTCTCAACAAGAGCCCTAATGCATGTCGCCGTGGGTCAACTTGGTCGGTGTCACCAGTGGACTGTAACAGGCGATTGCGTAGAGCTGCAGGGGCTAAAGCCCAATTCTCTTTCAGCGGTTTGTGACCCGACTAAAAGTCGGGCCCTGATACAAAACAGAAGCGACGCGCATCGTTGCGACTTTGTTTCTACTTCTGAATCTGTTGTTACAGTCCACCAGGTTTGGCCCGCATTCTCCCGGCGGCCGTGGTTGCCCAATACTCGCAGAGATGAGGGAATCAACAATTGCAGCCAATTCTCGGGAACAGGGATCAGATAGAGGAGCCTTCTGAATGACGAGCTTGTTTGACCCAATTACGTTCGGTGCGATTGACGCGCCTAATCGAATCATGATGGCCCCTCTCACCCGTGGGCGGGCGACCCGTAGCCATGTTCCGACGCCCTTGATGGGCGAGTACTACAGCCAGCGTGCATCGGCTGGGTTCATCATCTCGGAGGCGACCGGAATCAGCCAGCAAGGCCTGGGTTGGCCGGGCGCTCCGGGACTTTGGTCGGAGGAGCAGGTCACTGCGTGGAGGCCGATCGTGCAGGCGGTTCATGATGCGGGCGGTCGCATCGTTGCCCAGCTTTGGCACATGGGCCGGATCGTGCATCCCGACTATCTCGGTGGCGCGCAACCCGTGTCAGCCTCGGCGACCACCGCTCCGGGGAACGCTTACACTTATGACGGCCCCAAGCCTTACGTCGAATCACGAGCGCTCGAGATACCCGAAATTCAAAAGATCATCGGCGACTATAAACTGGCGGCCGAGCATGCGATGGCGGCCGGCTTCGATGGCGTCCAGTTACACGCCGCGAACGGCTATCTCATCGATCAGTTTCTGCGCGACGGAACCAACCGGCGCACCGATCAGCTACGGCGGCGCGGTCGAAAACCGCATCCGGCTGTTGATCGAGGCGACCCAGGCGCTCATCAGCGTAGCCGGCGCCGATCGGACGGGTGTGAGGCTTTCTCCCAACGATGATCCGCAGGGGTGTGGCGACAGCGATTCGGAAACCTTGTTCACCAAGGCGGCCGAGGCCTTGAACGGGCTCGGCATAGCGTTCCTGGAAATGCGCGCGTCGCGCCCCGAAAGCACCTTCCATCCGGCGACGCGGCAGCTCGTTCCCGCCATTCGCCGGGCGTTCAAGGGCACGCTGATCCTGAATTCGGATTATCTACTCGACGATGCGACGCAGGCCCTGCGCGCCGGCGAAGCCGATGCAATTGCATTTGGCCGGCCTTTTCTGGCCAATCCCGATTTGCCGGCGCGGTTCGCAAAGCGCACTCCGCTCAACCCGGCGAATGCAGCGACGTTTTACACGCCGGGGCCCGTTGGGTACACAGACTATCCGACGTATGCCGGGTCTCCCCATTCGCCATTGCTGTCAATTTGAATTGGTCCGTGGCATGGACCAGAGTGGTCATATTGATATGACCATGCCGATGGGGAGCATCTAATGCAGAAGATTCCAGCTGCGCAATTCAAAGCGCAGTGCCTCGCCGTGATGGATCAGGTCTCGCAAAGCGGTCAGCGAGCCGGCTTGGTTACGCATGACCGCGGCATCGCCAAGCGGGGCCTGGCTCCGGTTATATGTTGACGCGAAACCTGATGCAAAACTGCGCGCCCAAGACCTGAACGCCAAGTGTGACGTTTAGGCTCCTCCATCGATCGGTTCCCGGAGCCAATTATTTTGTTTGCATTTCTGGCGGAGAGAGAGGGATTTGAACCCCCGATACCCGTGAAGGTATGCCTGATTTCGAGTCAGGTGCATTCAACCGCTCTGCCATCTCTCCGTGCCTTTGTTATCAACAATTTAACGATACCGCTGTCAAGCCGTTTTGTCCACTGTGACAAGATTTGTGACATTTTTTTGCCCCTCTTCCCGCTGGCGACGATATTCCGCTAGTTTTTGCCCTGCTCCCTCAGTGTCTGGATGTTGATAGCGTTTCGCGGTTTTCGGGTCCTGGTGGCCCATCAAGTCCATAACCAAAAACAGATTCTTGGTCGCCGCCATTGCGTCCGTCCCATAAGTATGACGGGCGCAATAGAGATTGACATCCGATTCAAGGCCGGCTTTCTTCGCCATTTTCTTCCATGCTGACGTGAGCGCCTGCCGTCGAATAGGTAGCCCCTTTCGCCGCCTAAGGGGAGAAGGGAACACCCACCCACTGGTTCGGGTACCGATCTGTCGGCGAAGCTTTTCCTCCAGTCGGGGGGTCATCGCCACGTCGCGTACCCCCTTTGCCGTTTTGCTGTCTGGAACATAAATCTTATGTTCCAGGAAATGGATCTCAGGAATTTGCATGTCCGCAATTTCCTGGGGTCGCATACCAGCATCGAGAATGGCGTAGAGGGCCGTCTGGAGTGAACCCCGGCGGTTTCCCTTTAGCAGGATCTCTCCTACCCGATCCTCAACGCCCGGCCCAAGTTTGGTCCGCTCCTTCTCCCTGCGTAAAGGGATTCGATAACGGCCAGGGACTTTTTTCTTTTCGAGGGCGAGGGTGAACATCCTACTGAGTGTGCGCAGAGCGCAGTTATGTGTGGAGGGTGAAACCGGAGTCCACGGGTGCTTAGGGTCTCGGTCTTTCAATGGCAGCCACACCACCTTGGTGCCGCGTCGACGACGCGGGTCCCATTCCAACTTGAGGCCATCCAGGTCGGATTTTGTGATGTCTGCCATTTTCATGTTGGCGATCCGCTGGGTGGCCAGCATCGACCACCCATAACGATAGCCCGCCTTGCTTGAACCTCGGAGCTCGGCGTGGCTTTCGATCCAGGGGAGGAAGTACTGGTCCGCAAATTCCTTCAAAGTCGGTGGAGTGGCCAATTGAGGAGCTGGCACCTCCACTTGAATGGTGGGGTTTGCCCGGGCCGACTTTTCTGTTCGCAGGCTCTTCAATAGTTCAATCGCGAACTCTTCGGCTGCCATTTTCGTTGTCTGCCCCGTTTTCTGGCGGATCCTTTTGCCTTCAAAGGGGAAATCGGTGTACCAATGTTTACCGCGCTTTCGGACCATGTCCCTCTCCTCTGGCTGCCCGCCCGGATAACGGTTCATGGTGTCGAGATTCGAGGTACTGCTCGATCTCATAAGAATCATAGCGTATGCCGCCCACCACCTTGTACCACGGCGGTCCCTTCTTCCGGCAGCGCCAATGGCGCATCGTAGATGGATCAACATCCAGTTTCTTCGCTGCTTCGGTCTCAGTCATCCAGTACCCACGCGACCCCGATGCGCTTGACATCGCGTTTGGCTGAGGCTTGACCAGCCCCTCGTCGAGGCGATCGAGCTCTGCGGTCGGAACCTTCACATGCCGCTGCTGACCCTCAGTTAGCCGTGGCTCGCGTGGTGGCAGTGGACGTTTCTTTTGTGCATTTTCAGGACTACCGCCAGGCGACCCCGCCTCGACCAACCTCTTCAACTCATCCGCCAACAATGGGGCAAGCACGTTATCGAGCCAATCCATTACCGCTGGCGTCAAGCCAGGTGGTAATGGATCTGGTGAGGGTTGGGCTGTGGAGCTGGCCGAAACGGCGTAGATCTTATTTGGCGACATGGAAGGGAATACCCTTGGCCAGTCCCCGACTTGACTAATCTCTCGCTCTTTTATTTGACCGGTTCACTTTCGCGCGGTTGGTCATGCTGTCAGGTCTCGTGTCCTGGGTTTCCAGCCGGAGCTTGATCGTCACGCTGGGATACTCACTCGGAAGCGAAGGTCTGCTCTGTTTGTGCAGTAGTTCTCCTTTAACAGGAGACTCTTGGGTAGGGTGGGAAGTCGAAGGCAAACCCCCGGCCCGTGTCTACCCTGGTAGCGCCTTAGCTGTCGCGACAGCCCCATCGCTGGTTCGGGCTCGCTACCCGCTCTAAGTGAGATAAATCGGTGGAGGTGGGTGTTGCGTGCCGTGACGGCAACCCGTCCCCCCGTTTCGGCGTTCAGGACCTTGACACTTTCGGTCGGCCAGCAGCATCCTCGACGGTAGGGACAACAGATCCTTTCTCAGAAGGGCTCGGGGAAGGCAGCGAAGCCCTTCCCCAGATTTTTGCCGGTTCATGGCCGTTGAAGCTTCCGATACTTATCCGGCGTCAGCCGCAAGAAGACCCCGCCCCGCCCAACCTCGATCGCCCCTTCCAAACTTTGCTTTGCCTCAAGCGTTCCCATCGCTTCAGCACGTCGCGCTAGCTCGCGGATTTTGTCGGGGGTGCCGCGTCCAGCCAGAACGATATAGTAGTAGCTTCATGGCTAACCGCCATGGCTCATATGAGCCGACGCCTGAGTTCTTGGGTGTGGTCCGATCTTCAAGGCCACCATGGATGGGGTCCGATGGGGAAAACGACCGGTTCCAGGTGGTCATCTATCAGGCGAAGGTCTGGCTGAATGGGTGGAACGGCTTCACCCCAGCCAAACCACAGAGCGGCCTTTGGCACTGAAACTTTGCGGTCTTCCATCTTGGCCCGGAGGGACCCCGGTGCAGGTGGTGCCACTATTACCGCAGGCTTCTTCTTCCGGCCTTTTGCCGGTGTTGCCGTTGGCACTATAGCCAACGCCGTCGCTGCTGCTCGCTTGCTGGCCGGCTGTGACGAAGTTGCTACCGGCATCACTGCTGGCGTGGAGCTCACCGGCACTATGGCCAGCGACGGTTCCACTACTTGCGCACCAAACTCAGCGGCAACCAGCTCCTGCGATTGCCGCAACCCGCTCTCCATTGCTTCAAATTCAGTCGGAAGAGTTGCTCCCCTTCGCGCCGCCTCAGATATTGTCCCTAACACTAGCCCCAGCGCCTTCATCTCCTGGCCTGGGTTTGGCGAACCCTCCAACCACCGCCCGACAAACTCGATGACAGGTTGGTCCATGGCATTAAGCAAGGATTGGTTGCTACCCAGTCTGACCCAATCGAATTCCATTGTTCCCCCTTTTTTCAAGGCGCAGATTTCCCGCGACTATCTTGGCCATCAAAATGAATATCGGCGAGATTGTGTTGGGCATTAACCGTCCGAAGATTTTGCCTCCTTCCCCCTCGTCGCCGGTTCTTTCGGTTGTTCCGATTATTTCGGTATCTAGCTCATTTTAATTGAGTTAATGCTATTTATTTGTTGACATGCTCCCAGCATAAAAGCACAATCCAGTAAGTGGCACCGCGGGGAAAGGATCCCCGGATTGGGGCCACCAAAATTCTAAAAAGCAGGCATCGCTTCGGCGCCCCCGCATCACGGGGCGACCGCGGATTCGTGCCCAATCGAAGGAGAGAAACATGGAACAGGACTATGAAGCCCCGGAAGCCGCTGAGGCAGTAGCAAAGGAATGGTGGAACGATCTCCGAGACCGCTCCCTAGGGACATGCCACGTCTGCGAGTGGGGTTATCTCTGGATCGATGAAGAATCGACCAGGGGCTATCAGTTGCGTGGAAGAAATCGTATGCCTGATTTTCGTGGGTGAGGCGCGGTCGCGGTCGCAGCGAGACTAATATAACAGCCTGGCCTTCTAACCCACGTCGTGGAGGACACATCCTCCATGGGCCCCTGAATATGCCTTGGAAACCGGCCTGAGCCTGGTGAAGCAGGCGAACTCCACGGATGAGTTGATCGCATCTCTGGTGCGGCTCGAAGCCGACATGATCGATATGTTCGGGCCACCTTGGAAAGATCAGCCTGGCTGAAGAACCGACCCCGTGGGAGCAACCGCCACGGAGCGGAAGCCTTATACCGATCACTACATTGACGGCGAAGAAGAGAAGGACGTCCATGCTTCAATTCACATACAAACTCAACGTCAAAGAGCGAGTAAAAGCCAAATGCCCGCGGCACCCACGGACAACCCGGAGGAACATGGGCAAGGTGGCATTCTCGGGGGCTGCCCGACGTGCTTCGATTTGTTGGACCTCTTAGCCGCGCGCATCAAGCTCGACGCCGCCGCGCGCGAATTCGCGCGCCGTGCAGCCCATAGGGCTAAAGTGGACGACCCAAGCCAGCAGCTTACGGGAGTCAGCAAGCCGCTGGGAACGATGACGACCAGCAGCACGGCCAGCAGGAATGGTTGATGGCCACCCGTTTCGAGAACTGGATTTCGAAGACGTTCATACGCTGCTTGGCCGAGCGTGCGAATGCGCTTTGCCACCAGGACGGGAGAGATCCAACATTGAAACTGCCGTCCCACGATCAAGCAAGAAACGCAATGCTACAGAATTCGCCTTGAGCGGGGCAAAGGTGCAGGTGGCGGTGTCGCCGGCTCGGTTGACGTCTACCTGGTGAACGGTGTACGAGTGGCACCGCCGGCTTCTCGGACTCAATCGCCTTGCACTGGACTGAGCGGCGACCCGACGCACCCAGGGTCTCGAAGAGATAAAGATGATGGGGCGCGCGGATAACCCGGATGATTCGGGAGCACTTGACGACGTGGGTTGAGGAACTCGACACTGCGCATGTCCGGACGCTGATAGAGCGGCGGAAGAGGATTCATTGAGAAGCTACTTCCGCCACCGGGGGAAATCAGAGTATGGCTGGGTGTGACCGTGGGCAAGCCCTCCTCATACCTCCGGCTCGCAGCCCTGAACCTAGTTCCATGCGGGCTCCGATTCATCTCGGCGGGCTCCGATTCATCTCGGCGGAGTCGTTGCTTGAATCGGTCGCGGACATTCCGGTCGGCGGAATCGGCTGGGTAGCGGTGGGTGGGATGAGCGGGCCGCTTCACCGCACTCGTCGCATGCAAATGCGTTGGGCGCATGAGGTGCGGAGACGTTGCCTGGCCGCCGGCGCGCCCTTTCTCTTCAAGCAAGCAACCGACCTCTATACGGAACGTGGAATCGATGGACTGGCGCGCTACATCGCGCAGGTCGAGGGGCGCCCTTATGACTCAGCCCGGGCCCTGATCCGCCAGTACCCGGTGACCGATCCGCCATTGCCGCCCTTCGCCGAGCACGGCCACCGATACCGAGATGACCA
This sequence comes from uncultured Acidobacteriaceae bacterium, assembly GCA_963758385.1. Lineage (GTDB taxonomy): Bacteria > Acidobacteriota > Terriglobia > Terriglobales > Acidobacteriaceae > PALSA-350. The sequence goes on from CAVWVA010000001.1 coordinate 141,921, forward strand.
GTGGGGACGAGCTGGTCAGGATTGCGGGAGCGGCACTTTGATATCCGTCCCAAAACAGCAATAAAAGCAAAACCAACTACCCAACCAGTCCATAGGAGAAAAACGAAATGATCCATTCGTACCCTGCAGCAAAAACGCCAGCTACGCCAATCCCGGCACCGAGCACGCGCACCCCGCAAAAGCGCAAATATGACGACCTCGTCCACCTGATCGTGCAGGCGGGGGGCGATCCCATCGCCGTTACCGACCTCAACACCATCAACGGCAAGACATCAGCGAAGAAATCGATCGCGGTGCACGGCGCGATGCGGGCGCGGGGTTGGCGCGTCCGGACCTCGCACCAGCACGGCTATCTCTATTGCTGGCTTGTCGGGCCCCAAGAAGCAACGGTGGTGGTGCCGGAGTTTGGGTGGCCGGCGATCGCGGGCGCGGAGCCAGCATTATGAGCGAAACAGGGAAGGGAGCCGACGACGCACCCCTTCCGGATCCGGGGTTGTGCTCGGCCCCCAGAAAACGCAACAAGAAGACGTGGGAGCCGAAGCCGCCGGAGCAATGGCTTCGGACAAGCCCGATGGGCCGCCAGGAGATCATCGACGAGGTCGTGGGTCTCCCGGATCACTACATCCAGGACCCGGACCGCAAGCGCATAGACGGCACTCCAACCAAGCACGCAGGAAAGCGTATCCCGGTCCCCGCCGCCAGCGTCAAGGCCGTCTTGCGTTGTATCGCCGGCTGGGACGCACCGGGATCGGAGTTCTATCGCAGCAATGAGAACATCGCACACTGCACAGGCTGGTCGGTCTCAGCCGTCAACAAGGCCAACCTGGCAATGAAGCAGGTGGGCCTCCTCGTCAAAGAACGGCGCGGGTGGGATGACACCAGTTACTCCATATTGAATTGGGATTGGATTGAGCTGCATCGGCGAAGATATGTGCCGCCGAAAAAAGGGATCGAGGAGCGGCTCCCCACTCCGAGCGACGATCCGGGCCAGGAAGGTCACGCTGAAGCAGAACCCAAACAAGTAGCGGCGAGACCAGACAACCTGCAGCCGCTCACTGGAGAGGTGCTCGACCGGTTCGCCGCTGCCGCCATCTTCAACGAGCAGGAGTTGGCTAGGCTAGGGGCGCAAGACATCGATGAGGTAGTTAGGCAGCTGCTAAAAGAGCATAAGGAGGAGACCATCAGGGCGGCATTTTCAAGCCGGGATAATCGACAGCTCGGAAGCATCATTCACGCCCGCAATCCCTTCGGCTATTTGAGGAAAGTTGTCGTGACCGCGATCGAGGAAGGGGTGGAGGGACCGGCTGCCGAGGATGAGCCAGCTAACATCGAACAGGTGCGGGCGGAATGGGCGGCGGAACGATTCGCCCAGGACTATTACGCCGACGAAGACTCCCACCCATCGGAACACCTGCAACGGATCTTTCCCTGGGCATTGACCGGCGATCCAACAAACATCAATCTGGGCTACATTATCAAGTATGTATTCGAGCAAGATGGTAGCTATTTCCGGGGTCTTCCGATTGAGCACTCGGCTCGCACGTTCGTCAAGCAGCTAAAGAAATGGCGGGCTGACTACAACACGGCGTTCCCGGACGGACCAGAAGAAGAAGAGCCAGACGAGGAGGAGGAGGGGGCGGAGGAAGAGGAAGAAGAAGACTGATGCGAGTTTAGCTAGTCGATTCAGTGGTGCCGCCTGCTGCTTTGAAAAGGGGTACCGGAATTGGGTAGTGGAATGGGTACGGGAATAGGTGCACCATTTTTCGCAGGGGAGAGGTAACTAAACGGCTTGACACACATGTGATGCCGTTTATTGCCCTCGCTGATTACCTGATAGTTATAGCGTCCACGTCAGGTACGGGAAGGGGTACGGGAATTTGCCACTTTCATTGTCGCTTGTAACGGGCTACCCTGATTCCACCCCTGTCGAATCTAACTGTAACTACCATCAAATCAAATGCATCCCGGTCATGGAAAGCACACGCTTTACCCTGATGTCACCCCTGATGCACGTATCGGTAATACTGTCGGCCTCCAAAGTCTCACGGGAGATTTAGGTAGTTTCCACTGGAGATTCACATTAGTCTCCATGGGAGATTTAGGTAGTCTCCACGGGAGATTCTGGTAGTCTCCACGGGAGACCCTATCACGGTAGAACTTATCACAGCAGCCTTGATCGGAGCAGGCTCTATCACAGCAGAGTCAAATCAATGATGGTGACTGTGACACGCGATGCGGGGTTCGAGCTTCGCTCTCCTGATCACCTTCGGCTCTACAAGCAACGGCAACAGCAACAGCAACAGCCTGAATGGTGTAGCGGGGGGATCAAGTGTACGCATCGGAGAGGAGAGTGATGGCCACGGTTCGCTACCGCTCCCCGTTTGGCCACTCGGTCCCGCTCAGCGCAACTAACTTCCCTGGTAGTCCGAAGGAAACCCGCCCTCAACATTTGCGTAGTACAAATACCATCCCGGTTTGCTCGCAGCGCTCCCCATATACAAGAGCACCCGAGGGGCCGCCCGGCCCAGCCCGGCGAGGTTCCATTTCCGCCCGGCCCGTTCGATAGAGTTTTTATTTCTGAACAAATCTCCCGCCGGCAACCCACAACGGGTATTACCTACCATGCATGTCTCGCGAACTACACCCCGCCTCCCTTACCAACGCCGCCGCCCCGGCAACCGCGCACGCCATTGTCGAAAGCTTGCGATGGGCTCCCCCCGGCACCTGGTTCAACGTCCACATTTCGGAACTCTCGGGTGCAACCCCTGCGGCCAAACAAACGTCCACCGCCAGACAGGTTCGCCGCTACTTCTCCCCGTCAGCATCTGGTCGAGGGGGACCAGTTCTTCATTCGTCGGATGCATGATCCCAGGTACTCCTGCATCGCAACGTAGGCACCGAGTCCCAGCCTCGATGCTCACTGTCTGCGTGAACCAAACCGAAGGCGCCCGTTGGAAAGAACAGTGGACAGGACGACGCCGGCGGCCGCAATCGGAAGGGGCCGCCACAAAGGCCCGGGTGGGCCGCCCTGCCGTAGCGGAGGTTCCGGTGACCGAGAAGTACCGGCCTACCGCCGCCGGTGATGGTGGCGACCTGATGCCGTGGCTCGTTTGGAGAATTCCGTGCCCTGTTTGATCCCAGACGATCTCTTGATCTCCTGCGCCACTCAACAAGCAGACTTCCAAACCTCTTACTGATGACCTGCTGGCTACGTGCCCGGTGTCGTCGTGAACACGGATTGAGAACAAGGGGGAATGATGAACATGTTGGGCAATGGACTGAACGCGGCGCCGCCTGTCGTGGAATTGGCGCCAACCGAGGTTGAGATCGAGAACAAACTGCACGCCGAAATACTGACGCTTTGGATTACCCACCAGCTAGGAAAAGGCGTCGCGAGGAAATCGAACGAAGAGCTGAGAACGCTCCGGCTCGAACTTGGCAGCAAACTTTACGAGTTGAAGTCGATCTTGGCCCGCACCGGGAGGGGAGGCGGTTGGGCACCCTATTTGCGGGCGAATGGGTTTCCCCGCGCAACTGCCGATCGCTTGGTTGAGCGGCACGAGAGTTCCTTGCAGCCCGAGACAAAACGCCTCAATGAGACGATTCGCGAAACCACCGCAGATGACGTTCGGCGTTTGGTGAACAGTCTTCTTCCCAGATTACGGAGAGTCTTGACGACGCCGGCCTGGATGGAATGGTTCCTTGTAGAGCTTCAGTACCGGTGGGAAAATGCAGAAGCAGGTCCGACGAACGAAGTGGATCCAGTCGCAACAAGGTGATTTAGGGGATCCACACAAAACAGAGGCAACGCCGGCACCCATGCTGTATGAAGGATAGAAATTTCGATCCTTCCGTGTTCTGCTAATGAAGATCCTTATAACTCCCGCGCCCCACGATGGTTCCGCAGCCGTGTCGCGCGTGGGGTCCAATTCCATGCGCCTTGCCGAACTCTCCCCCTCCGAAAAGCCGAAGGGCCTGAAGACTTCTCTGATCCGGTCCTGGGTCACCATCCCGGCGGTGACCCGGTTGATAGGCACATCGCGCCCCACACCAACAAGTACTTCAACACGAAGATTGCGGGAGAGCATCATTCCCAAATGCCGATGGCAGCCGTCGACCATCGATCATCAAGAAATGTGAACAGATGGAGGTTCTGTGTTTAGGGAGACCGCCACCATGCCAAAGAAACGTACATTCAAGCGGCGCTCAGCCAAGAACACGGTGCGCCTGCCCGACCTCGATCACTCCAACATCAGTTTTGCAAAGTCTTAGCTCGACCGCCTCGAAACGTACTTACGTTTTCGCTATCAATGATTTTATCGCCTGGTACTGCTCCGAACCCAGACTGGCGTTCGGTCGCACGGTCGTTCTGCGATACCGCTATGAACTGGAGGTCACGCGGCTCGCCCCTGCAACCATCAACCTGAGACTGGCGGCTGTGCGCCGACTGCCTACGAGGCTACCGACAATGGCTTGCTCAGTCCGATCTTGCAGCAAGGCGCGAAGAAGCTTGGTACCCGCCCGGCAATTGGCTCACCTGTGCTCAAGGGCGTACGCTTCTCGAAGCACCCAACAGGACCGAAACGAAGGGCAAAAGAGACCACGCCATTCTGGCCATCCTGCTGGGCTGCGGCCTGCGGCGTGCGGAGCTGATCAGTATGAAGCTGGCGCCCGCTGTGACCCAATCCGGGGTCAATCCGATACACCGCCGGTATCTGCGTTTGGAGAATGCCAGCCCGCATGCCACCGTTGGTTGAACTTGGTGCTTGATTGTTGACGACGGAGATATCCGGGATGAACCGAAGGCGGCCGGCTCATCGCCCGGCCCCACAGCTCAACCTCAAGGCAGGACATCACGGTCTCGTCCCCCTGTCAAAGCGCGGCCTCACCAAACCCTTTTCGTGATCTTTACGGGCTAACAACTACGCGTTTGTGGTAGTTGATGTGGTGGTGTAGGTGGGGCCAACCAAGAGAGGCCTGCTTATACAATTCGAGTAGTATCGCCGGTGCCAGCGCACCATTGCGAGCATCCACGACCGGATCGCCGGTACTCTCGCCGCGGTCAACCAAGTGAAGCTGCTCGTGGCCATTCCCGATCTGAATGGAACGGGCTGCTGGTCAACACCGAGACAATCTGATGCATCTTACGGAGCTCAGACTGCGATATGTTTCCTTGTAGACCGGGCATGCCCCCAGGGGTTAATGATCTGGCTAAGGGCTTTTGTAAGCAAACCTCGCAAGCGCAGGAAGATCAGCGCCGAGGGGTTAGCAAGAATTGTGGCAGCGCAGAAGGCGAGATGGGCGAAGGCGAAGAGGTAGCTGCGAATCAATCGAGTCGAAACCCGAACCGTAGTCAAAAGTCAGAATAGAGTTATCTCTCCATCCGTAGGCTCAAAGCGTGGCTTTGGCATTCTAGCGTGGCCAAATTCGGCAGTTTGTTTTGGCCCACCCTGGGTTAAGCGGGCTTCTAGTCTGAATTTGAGCTAGGCGCTGTAACTGGGGCGTAACGATTTGTGGAGCGTCTCCCTGGAGACGTTGAACTCCCGAGCAAGAGTTGCCTTCTGTTCGCCCGCTGCAGCACGCTGCTGTATCGCGGTGACCTGTTCCGCCGTCAGAGCCCGCTTGCGGCCCCTTTGGCCGCCCTTGCCCTTCGCGCCGGCGCTCTCGAATGTGCACTCGTGCCCCCAGAAGATGCCCGCTCATCCTACGGTCGCGCACCCTGTACCTTCCATTTTCACAATCTGGCTGTTCGAAAGTGGACGAAAGGTGCGAGCTTGGAGTAAATTGTTCGACAAATGTGCCGATATCACTTCACGGTCGGGGGAGCGGGCCAGATGGGGATGCATTGGGTGAGCTTATTAAACCGACTCATTTGGTAGACGTATTTCGTCAAATTTATTTGGGGTTCTACTATGGTGTCTGTAAAACCCGATTTGTTCGCTGTCCCTGCGCACGCCTCTGCAGCAGCTGATCCCTCCAAAGGTGGGGCAAGCTTGGGAATCCGAATCATCTTGGCCGATTCACAGGCTGTCTATAGGGTGGGCACACAAAAGATTTTCGCGCTCGAAGGCGATATCCGGGTGATCTTGCAGGTCGATACGCTGGCTGGCCTTATGACTGCCATCCAACGCTTTCCCGCCGACGTGATCCTGCTCGACGACAATTTGATCTCCTGTGCAGTCGATGCCATCCAAGACCTACTCCGCTCCGCGCCCCAACTGAAGATAATTATCCAGGAGACCCGGAATGACGAGGAGGCGAATACGGTAGAACTCTATCGCCAGGGCGTTCAAGGCATCATTCCTCGCTCCATCTCGCCCGATTTGCTGGTCAAGTGCGTCCGCAGGATCGCCGCAGGGGAAACTTGGATCGACAACCAGTCCATTAACCGTGTGATCGAAGCCTACCGCTCAGAGGCCGCTGCTCTGACTGAGCCCCCAACTCAGCGTCTCACACCCAAGGAATTGGCGATCATCAACTGCCTGACGCAGGGCATGAGAAACAAGGAGATCGGCCATCGGCTTGGGACCACCGAGCAGGTCATCAAGAACTACCTACGTGGGCTTTATAGAAAACTCGGCGTTTGCGATCGCCTGGAGCTTGCGCTGTTTTGTCGGGACCACCAGCTGCATAAAAAAGCAGTTGGCACCGTGGCTACAACAGGCACCCCAGTGCCGAGCCGACCACAATCAATTACGGCGAGCAGCAGCAGAGTTATATCGCCACTTCGTCAGTTCAAGGCTGTTCGGTGATTCACAGAGCGCTGCGTCTTGCGTCTTAGTGTCAGGATGCGAACCTGTTGGTCCCTTCATCAGCAGATTCTCGTGTTGACCATAGTTCGATATTGGCCCAGCCAAGGGGCGTGATCAGCTTGTAGAAGTCTAGATGCCGGTCTAAAACCAAACTGAATTTCGGCAGCCCGGCCACCTCCCGAATTTCCACAGCGTAATCTTCAAATCAAGACTAGGATGGTCGCCTGCTCGATATGGAGTGGAGTGGGAGTCCAAAAAATGGAATGGACAAATGAGGTTCGCGTGCGGCGTGTGCTGGTTTCTTCTCGTAACTCGGCTCACGTGAAAACCGTCATAGCCATGTTGCATGCTCATGGAATTCAGACTGAAGAGGGTCTACACCGCCCCTGGCACTCGGCTGATTTTGAATCCTCGGTTCTGGTCTCGCCAGAGGATTATCCAGGGGCTTCAGTGCTTTACCAGGAATCAGAAATTCCGGCAGAGATGCCTACGCTAGTTCCAAACAGGGTGCCATCGATGCTACTGGAACGTGCGAAGGGAAACTTTTCGTCCTACATCGTTGCAAAACCTAACCAACCGGGGCCGACCGATTTTGGCCGCTATCTGAAGGATCGCGCTTCACAGTAGTTGATTTGAGGGAGATGCACGTGGTCTCCTAAACACGCTATAAAACGCTCGTCGGCTACGCAGCCGTCTGCGAGCCGTTGGCGGAGATTTCCGCACCTACGTTCTTATCTTTCTGTTGGCGCCGTTTTCTGATATCCATGCGGCCCTTGAGGAAGACACCCTCCCCGATAGTGATACGCTGTGCAGTAACAACGCCGGTCACCGAACCTTCACTCCGAATGTCCACACGATCGCTCGCAGTAATGTTGCCGGTCACCTTGCCAAAAACCACTACTTCACGGGCGGTGATATTGGCCGACACCTGAGCCTCCCGGCTAACCGTGACCCGGCGGTCAGGGATGACGATCGACCCCTCAACCTTGCCGTCGATGTACAACGATTCGGAACCTATTACCTCGCCCTCAATCTGAAGGCTCTTGTCAATCGTGGCTCTGTCAGCTGCTGTCGGCGATGCGGGAATTTCAGGGTGAGTTTTCTCTCTCTTTATGATCATTGGGTTGTTCTCAATCCGCCATCAATTGAATAGTGTTGGGCCAGACAGCGCCTCATCTCGTCGAAAATAATGCTACGTCCGCTCCTGCAGGAGTGCAATCGGCTATAGGTGACGTAGGCGATTCCCCCAATAAGCTAGAAGAACGGGTGTGAATTTCGAATCTAACAGTCAATGCGGCGGCACGTGCAGCTGGAATTTTGAAGTGGGGGGTAGCCCGGATGAAAGCATTGACGGGAAAAGGGACGCCGTGGGCTAACGATAGCGGCCACCTTAAACGACCAAGGCATCAATTCGCTGGCTGGGAGATGGCACGCCAACAGCGTGAGGCGTATATTGACCGCCTAGGCTGCGCGGAGGAGAACGAAAGGTGACCGACATTAAGTCCTACAACGTGAAGCTGCTTCTCGAGGCCGCCAACGGAACTACAACGCGGCACATTCTCGTTGAAGCGGATGCGTATGGTGCGCTCCATCGAGTTGACGTTTACGAATTCAGGCCACCAAAAGTGAAAATGGACCACACTCACGGCAACGAGTGGCATCGGGTAACGCTGGATTGGTACATAACGGTAGAAGAAGCCATCGACGCGGCTGAAGAGGCATTTCAGTCTAGCCTGAGTGCAGGATTTCACGAACTAATTGCTGATACGACCGCTGGCTATTGAAGTGACAATACTTGACAACTGGAACGCAACAGCGTGAAGCGTACAGTGTCTGCCCAGGTTGCGCGGAGGCAACGATGAGAGATGACATCGAGCAATACCGCAAGCGACTACGCTATGAGGATAAGCAGGGAACTACAACGCGATTCATCGTCGTTGAAGATGCATTAGGCTTTGGGTTTCTTGTCCGCATTTACGAATTCAGGCCAACCAAAGTGAAAAATGGTGGCACATCCGGATATGTACGCAGCCTCATATTCCTAGAGTGGTTTGTGACCGTAGCGGAAGCTATCGACGTGGCCCGCGCATCATTTCGGTCTAGCGTGAATGAAGGATTTCACGAGGTAATTTCTGATGCAGGCTGCTAGCAATTGAATCAACCAAGAATGTTTGGTTTGCTTTGCGGCTGGTGTATCGATTTGTGGCCGAGCTGCTGTTTCGCCAGGGCGAGATTTACGTTGGCAGATACCAGGTCCCTGGTAATCGAGTGCTTCAGGACTTGGGAGTGCATCTTGGAGAAGTCCCAAAACCGAATTTCGCCGTACCATCCGTTCACGCTGATCCGCGGTGTAAATTAGGCTCTTCTGATGATGCCATCTGAGTCTGCCTGTGCCGATCACGGAAAGCTACAATAATCCCCGCTCCGGGATCGCCACCAACAAGTCACTAAAATTTGCAATTGATTGCAAAATATTGAACACCTCAGCTTGGTGACTCAATGACTTCAATACGCCACAGGGAGCAAATAACAAATAACGACGGCGTTTGACTTTTCAGAAGCAACCCCCGGGGGCTAGCATCCGCTTCAGGGCGGAGTCAGATGAGACGAACCTCACATGCCGGTGCAGTGTTCTTGCCCAGTTCCCAAGCTCCTTGAGGAATATCTCAATTATTGACAAAGCAAAGGTCGATCTCCCTTGCGAGAGATCGCCCCCACGCCCGGTCAAAATCGCGCAACATGGCAACGATTTGGGCTTGTCGATGTCGTAAGAAGTTCCTGGCAAACCAGCCGGAAAGGATCAGCCCTGGCGAGGGTCAGGGCTGGCTTAAGTTTGCTGGGCCTGGATTGAGTATGGCGGGAGTGAGGTTTATGTCAGTTCCCAGAACGCTTTGCACGTCGGGCGTAAAGTACCTATCTGTACCATTCCTCGTTACGAAATAGGAGAACGGCGTGCGATGAGGAGGATTTTCACCAAGATCGTCAACATATTCAAACGCCGATCTACACGGCAAGAAGAAGGCTCGCGGTAGGCAGAAGGCATCATATGGATTCATCATTAGAAACAATTGTTCCGCAGTGAAATTCCTACATGTAATCTTTTCATCGAACGGAAAACCTTTCTCACCTCCACCGCGTCCACTTTTGAAGAGGACCTCTGAAGCCTAGAGGTATGCGATAAAATGCTCGACGGCCACTCAGAATTAATTAGCGCACTCGGCGTTGCTAGCTCCGAGAAACAAGACATGCTCAGGCTTGCAGAGGCGATCGGTGATTTGTCAGAGGGTGAACGCCTAGTTTTTACTCTCTGCTATTACGAAGAACTAAACGCAACGGAAATCGCGATTGTTATAGGAGAATCCGAAGTCGTTGTCCTGCAACTCCATGATTCTGCTGTGTATCGCCTCATGGCTCGATTAGTAGATGAAAAATGACATACCCTGGAAGCTGAATCTCATTCGCCCCGATGTCCACGTCGATAAACGCTAAGACTGGGGACCGCTGACCAAAATCATTGTGATGCAGGCAACTTCCTGGGTCTGCCAGTGTTCATATTTTGAGTACCCCGATGGGAGCGGTACCAATGAGCTATTGGAATTCTGAAGAACAAACTTTTCCCTTGGTTGCTGCGCCGGGAAATCAACCATCCACCGCCGGATCTCCGGGTGAAAGGTCCTTTGAGCAAAGGTTACTCGCCCTCCTCGACCAGATCCGCGCCATGGACACATCAATGAATGAGGCCCGATTGGCAAAGATAGAGAATATTAAAAAGGCCCTTGAGGCTGGCACATATAACGTTAGCCCTGCCGAAGTCGCCCAAAAGATTATCGATCAGATGGACGAATTTTAAGCATTCCACTCGCTCCCCCGTGTTTTGCATTTCGCATAAATTGGTCCCTTGGAGATATGTAGCTACTCTCCTGGCAAACGAAACGCTGCGTCAGGCTTCCCGGTACCCACGCCGTCGAGCGAACCACTGAATGAGTCGTATCAAAACGAGTTGAAAGGCCATCGCTCCGCAGAGATCAATACCAACGTCGGCGGGCGAAGCGGTCCGGCTAGGCAGAAAGCTCTGGTGTTCATCAAGACCGGCGACCATCAGGGTGCAAAGCACAGCCAGAACCGAAGATTGCTGCCAGAGAGTCCAGTGTGTGATCGCCAGTCGGTGAAGGGTCTGTCGCCAGCTGTAGAAAAATGCGAGACTGACTAGTCCGTATCCGGCGAAGTGACCCGTCTTGCGAATGAAATGATGTATCTGTTCCCAGTGTAATGGGCTCATCGTGCCAAAGAGCCGAACCCATAGCGGATAATGCCATTGGCTCGTGTTAGCCGACGACATAGTTGCAGTGGACTCGAGAGTGATCATCAGAACGCTCAGCACAGCAGGAATCCAATCGAATACGCCCTGCAGAACCGAGTTCAGCCTGGAAGATCCGAAAGAACCCATGAATTTCATTGTAAATGCGGCTATTGCGCCAACTGAGACCACTCTGATAGCTGATATTACTTGAGCATAGACCTGCACGATTGCTTTTCAAAATGGCACTGGAGCGGGGCGTCCCGCGGATGGCTAATTCGGAGGAAAGCTTTTGGGTCCCTACGGACTGTCCAGTCGCCTTTACACCTGCAATATGCCGCTCACGATGGCGCGTAATCTCCCCCGGATGCGGGCGGTTCGCAATTCATCACGATCAATCGCAGAGAACGACAGGCCGGTTCACGTACTTGAGAATAAGCCTATGGCGTTTGACGTTCGAATCGTCTGAGTAGGCTGCAGTCGGCTCGGAGACGGTTCTGCGAAGGCTGGTGATGGTGGCATGGACGCTAACCTCTGAAGGTGGATTCAAAGCGCGGCTGGGTGTCGCCATTGGATACGTCGTTTACCAGCAAGGCACACGACGCGAAAACTTCGCTGGAATTTCCCCAAGGTTTCTTGGACCACAATCGGCAACGACGGTCATGGCGACTGAACGCAAAAAGTTAGTATTATTCTTCCAAAAGACGGCTCGTTTTTCCTCTGCTCGGATTTGTACAGTGGGGTCGCACCAGCCGCCTTTCCTCTAGGCAAGCCTCCGTTAGCGACTGGCCGTCTTGGGTGCTCTCCTTAGACGGCCCTCTCCCAAAGTACTTGCAATTGATTGCAAAATTGCAATCGTCGTCAGGGCCGATCGAGCGCTGAGATCATAGCTCATTGGAGTAACGCCGGTCCCTCTTACGGGGCAAACCCGGCCATCCTCAAAACAAGCCTCGGTGTACTGCCGGCCTCTTCTGGGGCCGCCGGACGCAAAATGTCCGGGTGTCGCTCAGTGCAACAAGCATCTGGAAAAAATGAGGCTCCCAACAACGTGGGTAAGAGCCTCGAGGGTGGAGCGTATGTCTCCTATCTACCTCATCGGCCATTACTCTGCGTTAAGCGGTTGGCTTCGGCCTAACTGCAGCAGATTCAGACACCTCGCAGACGCTCTCTACTCCTTAATTCTGCAATTATCCCGGAAGATCGTTTGCTCGAAGTGAACCAACATCGAGGTCATGATGTCGGCTTCGGGTTGACTTCGCCTTTGTTATGGCTCAGAAGTAGTACCTCGAAGTGTGAAAACTAGCCGAAAGAGTAAGTAGGACCAAGGCCATTCGAATGGTGAGTTATGCGGGAGAAAGCCAACTTGCCATTATTTTGGTTTTGTCTTCACTCCTATCCTATTGGCTCGTCCGGATGCTCAACGGCCTGGGCAAAGACCTGGGAATCGCGGAGCAACACAAGAGCGAAGCTAGAACTGGGCCGGAGAACGAAACCACATTAAGGCGATGCCTGCGTCGAACCCCGCCACTCAGTCGTAAGAAATTCATCTTGTTATTTACGTCTGCGTTAGCGATAGCACAAAAATTCTGCTGGTAGTTGATTACTTTTACGATTCGCTCAATAGGAGACCAGCATGACTGAACCGAATAGGTCGCTCGGAACGATACTACCGTTCCGAAATCGTCGGAACGCTGCCTCTGTTCAGCAGCCTGAACTGAGGACCGCCCGTCTCGCGAGGAGCAACAATCAATTGGTCTGCATTCTGGGGCGTCTTAGTGAAGTGTACAGGGCACTACTGGTCGGAGACCGCATCGCAGATGCAGAAGAGATCCTGGCGGAGGTTTCGAACGCATTAATGACGGCTGGGAGAACAGGGGGTGCAGAAACCGAATGAACGTTTTGGCCTGCGGACCGAGCTTTCTGATTTCGGCTAGAGTCACTCCAAAAGGTGATTGTTTGCAATCAATTGCAATTATTGACAAAACCCGCGGTTCGCGTTCGTCCCCACTTTGCTTCTCTCAACCTCCGCCAATCGGGGGAGCCGAAGTGCCATCTACCGCCGCGGTGGCGCACGGCGCAGTCCGGCGCCAACAAGGGTATAGTGCCGACATGCTGGTCGGTGAGTCGCGGATGTTGCAGGTCAGCATTTTTGAGACCCTACAGGCCAACCTGTCCAGGATCGACTTCAGTCTTCTCTTGATTGGCGTGATGACGACCGCGGATGAAATCGACTCACAGCTGACTCAAGCAATGAGAAGCTTTGTGGCTTCTTCGCCCCCCGCGAGCATAGCGTCCTTAACCCTTTAACCGAACACGCGGATCCTAATCCGCCGGCGGGCTTTCTGAAGGCCACGCCTAGCCGGTCTTTTGGACGAGACGCCCGAAATTCACCACCCAGAAACAGTCTGGGCGCAAGTCGGGGTCTGACGTTCGTCTGACAAGAGGGTTCGACACCTCAGCAAACTAGCCCCCTCTCCCGATCTGTCACGACCTTGAAGACCTAGCTATCGAGGGCAAAACGATTTCCTGTGCGTTCCTCGTCTCTGGTTCTAACTGAGGCGTCGAACTCTGAATTGGGACTTGTTGCGGATCTAGACCCATGTAATCCACGAGTTTTTGGGCAAGGTCTTCGGCGCGTACGGAGTAAGTCCCGTCGGACACTGCCTTCCGGAGGCGTTCGAGCTTTTGCCGGTCCATACCGTCGATCGAGTTGAGTAGCTTTAATAAATAATCTTCCTTCAAGGTTAGCTCCAGCGCGTAGTGGTCGAGTTCGGCCGAGGACATTGCGTCCAATTTTCCGTTGACGGCTGCTCGGCGACGCCCGTGCAGGCAATTCGATCGAAGCAGAAACGCAACGGCGGAACCTCTTACCTCGTGTCCGTCATTAATAATCGGCCATTCGGAATCCGACTTTAGTAATTGTGCAGCGATCATAGCCGCGCGGCGCGATATGACGTTTTAGCTTTCGAACTTCGGACAACAGAAGCGCCGGAGAAACATTCTGCTCCCTTTGCCAATATGCCTTCGATCTGGCGCGTGGCTGGACCGTAAAGCCAGCCGATAACCTGAGTACGGGCATCCGAGCTTTCTCTGGACTGGGTGTTCGGCGGAGGTGTAATGGGGGATGCCCGGAAGCAGCCTTCCTCCTGACTGCAACGACGACGAGGTGCTCGCCGCGTTGGCGAAACGTCGGGACGGTACCGGCAATTGGTTTTTCTCGTGTCCTAGCTATGAAGGGCGCGCGAGAATCTGTTATGGGAGTCCGTGCGGGGCCGGACAGCCCGGAGCACCAGGTGTTGTTGTAGGGGGGTTCTCAGCAGCTTGGTAGGTCCTATCTCGCTGCGGGTATCGCGGTGGTAGAAGGTAAGGTGACATACACCCTGGAACGGATATTCTGAGGAACTTTCCCAGAGTGACTTGGCGTCGAGCCCATGCCCAGCGATGATTGGGTCTCAGCTTGAGACCTGGATTCCTGGAATAATGGAAAGCAACGTGGCGCCGGATCGGTCCGTGATCTCGGCCAAAGCTTGCCGAATTGCAGCCAGCAATTCACCGTTGATGGGGGGTTTCTGGAGGAATGCGGTCGCTCCATTGTCCCGCACACATCCCTCATTGTCGGCGGCATCCGCCGAGCTAAGCACAATGATCGGGGTCTTCGTAAGTTTCGCTGTGCTTCTTATGTTCTGAAGAAGCAGTAGACCGTCGCTAACCGCTGGTAATCTGAGATCGAGAATAATCAGATCCGGCAGTTCCTCCCTTGCTATCCCCAGCGCGGAGGCGGCGCTTGGAGTGGAGATTACCCTGTAGCCGTTGGCCTCAAGCCGTATGGGGAGGGCCAACAAGAGTTGCACATCGTCGTCGACAATCAAAATTGTCTTCTCATGCATGTATTTTTTCCCTCTCCTTCAACTGTGTTTGTATCAATTGATTGATTTGTCTGAAGAGCTTGCCAGCCCGTCCTTCCGTTGAGGGATCCATTGGGATGAGCAGCGTGGTTGAGGTAATGGCTCGTTCGAGCCTTGATATCTTCTCTACATCCTGTAGGGCCCTTTCAATCCGGCGCCCAATGATTGCGCATCCGTTTGCATCTGTGCACGTAACGATGAAAAAAGTTTTCACCTGTTCGGCTTCATCTACTGCCGGCCATAGCATGTCTAGGGCTGGATGAATGCAGGTCGACAGAATTTTCCGCACTTCGGACAAGAGATCGCCTTGCGTAGTTCCCGCGAGAGGACTCATGACCACGGCAATGAGGCTTACGAATCCCTGACTCAGGTTTGGTTCAGAAAAGATGTGGCTGCACATTTTCCAAGCTGAGAACACTGGCAGGGTAAAGCAAAAACTACTCCCGTGCCCCAATTGGCTCTCCACCCAGATCCGACCCCCATGCAACGAAACCAGCTCCCTTGCGATAAATAGACCTAGACCTAGACCGGTCCGGCTTAGGTCTCCAGGACCTTCGACTTGCGCCAGGCGGTCGAAGACAATATCGAGGTTCTCTGGGCTGATTCCGCGTCCCGTGTCAGAAACCGAGAAATGCAGGAAACCTTCTTGCGTCGGGGATCCATGGCACTCAACCGTTACGGCCCCATCCGCGGGGGTGAACTTAATCGCGTTATCGATCAGGTTGATCAGAATTTGCCGCACGCGAGCAGCATCTACCCAGATGAAAGGAAGTGATGGTGCAGTATCAGAACGCAAACTGATATTCTTCGCTCCCGCGACTGCCCCGCATGTGGCCAAGACGCCCGCGATTAGTTCGCTGGGACTTTCGCAACGGGAATCCAGAGCTACCTTATGCCCGTCGACACGCGTGATATCGAGGAGATCACTCACCATATCCCTCAACTGGCTAATATTGTTCAGGGCGTGGCTCAAATGCTCGTGTTGTTTGGGGGTCAAGTCGCCAAGCAGTCCATCCAGGAGGTTTGTCGTGAAGAAATAGATCGCCGTGAGCGGCGTGCGGAGCTCGTGCGAAACGTGAGAAAGAAATCTTTCCTGAAGAATGAGCTTTTCCTGACGAGATTGTTCTAGTGCGGCCATTTGAAGACGAGCCTTCTCCTCCCTGGCGTCTCGGCTACGTTCCCTTTCACCGCTATACTCGGCCTCAACCTCTAATAAATGTTTCTCCGCATCCTTACGCGCGGTGATATTGCGGATTGCTGCCGTCACCAGGACCGCCCTGGAAATTTCCAACGGGCTCAGCATGATCTCGATTGGAAAGATACTCCCATCCTTCCGCTGGCCAGACAATTCGATTCCCGTGCCAATCTGTTGCTCCAGCGCCTCAGCCGTGGTTCGGCTTCCGTCGGCAATCACCCGTTCCGCAAATCCGTCCGGGATGATGTTGGTGACCTTCTGTCCGATAAGCTCATCACGCCGATAGCCGAACTGTTTTTCCGCCTGCAAGTTCAAGAGGACGATCTCACTCGCATGATCTACGACCACCATTGCGTCCGGAGCGGCCTCCAAAAGCCCACGATACTTCGTTTCACTATCCAGCAGCGCGCTCTCTGCTAATCCGCGGCTGGCTGATTCACGGCGAACGCTCCAAAATGCGGCAGCCGTGATCAGAAAGCCCAGCGAAGTGACCATGATCATTGTCAACTCGCTATTCTTCAGGCGTCGCTTGACATCGACGGTCCGTATTTTCAACAATCGCCGCTCATTATCCTGTAACCCATGGACCAACTCGTCGAACCTCTCCGAAACCCGTTCACCTTCTGTCTTCCGAAGGACTTCAGCCGCCGCCTCGGAGCCCTTCGCTCGACGTACAGCAATCACGGTCTCTGCAAATTGGATCTCCTGAGCTTTTAATCGCTCAAGTTCTGGCGTTTGCATCTGTTGCAGGGGGTTGTCCACCGTCAATCTGCGAAGATTTGCCGCTCGCGACTTCAGGATGAGTAGGTTGAGGCGATACGGATCAAGACGGAATTCCTCCCCCGTCAGGGCGAACCCCTGAAAGCTCGCCTCGATACTCTTCATGGCAAGGAGCGAGTCTTCGAGGCTATCGAGAACCTCGTTACTATGACGTAGCCATCGCTGGCTATCACGGGAAAAGACAAGCGCCTGATCTGAGATGACGCACGAGATGAGGAGAGCTAGGACGGCGGCCCCCAGAGCTAGGTGTAGCTTCATGCTAGCCAGCGGCTTGCGGTCAAGAGGCATAGTTACTTCTTCGGCTGATCTCCAGTTACGTGCGTTACAACCTTTGAGCTATGCATATTCGAGACCTATATAGATAGAGAACCCACTTACGATCGATATCGAAATCAGTTTGAGCAGCGTAACGATACAGTGGCCAGCAAAGCCGCGCCCCTAGCATAGATGTGTGTCGCAATCGACAACACAGCGCACCGCTCTGACGTGCCTTATCGGGTCGCCGGAGCTGCGAATAGTCTTGGACAATTCAATGTGATGTTATTGCTCGCATGTGAGGTGGAGACCGTGGGTGCTGCCCACAGCTGAAGTGTGCGCTCCTGCGACCTGGCAAAGCTGAGCAATAATGCACAGTTCACACGGAGCCAGTGAACTCACGGACAGTACCCTCCCTAATTTCGCTTTCTACCCAGATTTCTACCAACGCAATGCGCCATTTCATGCCCTATCCGATGTTTCAGGCTGAGCAAACGCGCCATCACCGCCGAGCGAGTTCAGCGCCTGTTCTTGCCAGACCAGGGTGAGAGGTGGCATGCTGCCGGGTTGCGGCATTCCATCTACGCCATCGGGCTAACCGGCTTTCAAGCCACTCACGGGTTGTTGAGGCATCACTCGGCAAGAGCGGCAAGAATAGCTTCTTCCAAATGTTGGCGGCTAGTCGGCTTAGAAATGTACCCATCCATTCCCGCCTCGATGCAAGGGTCGCGATCTCCGCTCATGGTATGACAACAATCCCATCATGGATTGCGCTCGTGAACCACGCTATCAGATGCCTTCAACTATCTTCCCTGTTGCCATATCCCGTGTGAGGCTCCTACTAGAAAGCCAGCAGGAAGGGGATGGACCAAACCTCGGGCGCGCCACCGTATGGCAACCGGGCGATATTGCCAAGTCAAATGGGAAGATGAAACGCGAGCTCGCTTCGATGGCAACGTTCCTTACGCTTCAAGGTCCCACCGGTCTTATGCGTTCGGAGGAGAAGATGGCTGGGTCCTACCGTCACACTCGCTGAAGGACAGGGATTACGACAAAATCCAGATCGTCACCATCAAGAAAATTCTGGAAAACTGCCGGAAGCGGCTCGACATACCGCTCAGCGAAAAAGCGATTGTCTTGCCCCCCTGCGATTGCGGTCAGTGTACGGATGGCTACTGCGGAGGTTGTCTCGACCCGACTTGCGATGATCCGGGTTGCGTATCCGACCCGGCCAACCGAGGACCGCCACGTGATCTGCTGGCCGAACAAGTTCAGCTCGTTGCTCCGTGGCCGGAGCGGTCCGGCTTCCTTAATCATCCGTGGGTTGCTCTCCAGTGGGATGTCCGGCTGGCAGTCGCCACCTCGCTATGGCGACGCAAGCAAATGCCCAATACGGTTCACGATCTGGCCGAACTCGCCCAAGAGGCGCTTGAGGATGAGGAGAGCCCGGACGATCTGCGGGAGATGATCCGCGGCGCGATGGGATGGTCGACGTGATCCCGGACGAGTACCAACAGCAGCCTTAGAATCAATGCACGCGAGAGCTCGCCGGCGTTCAGGGCAGCCCCATTTCATCTTCGACTTTTACCTGACCGGGAAAACCGGCTTGGTCCCCCACTGGAATGTTGAAGAGTTGGGCGGGTGCATCGTGTGGCTCGGGGTAGGGTTCAGGTACGCGCGGGATATAACAATTTGGCTTTGAGGGAAACCAATATAGCGGAAGCAATCGAGCATCTTGTTTGCCCGGCCGTGCGCGAAATCTCCCGCGTTCGAGCACTTCGTTGCCGTTTTGATCGAACCTCCGGCGCCGACTGAAGAGTTGCGAGGATTGTCTCAAGGGTTTGAGGCCTTGACACTTTTAGTTCGCGGTATCATCCTCAGCACCAGCACCACACAGATCCTTTCTTGCAAGGGCTCGGGGATGGCTTCAACCATCCCCAGATTTTTGGCGGTTCATGGCCAGGTTCCGATATTGGTCCGGAGTCAGGTTGAGAAATACGCCGCCTCGCCCCACCTCGATCGCGTAGTCCAACGCCTCTCGATTCCAACGTGCCTCCTAGCGTGGGTAGCAAATTTCTTAATAGGTGGCACAATATGGCGCTTGACGCGCTCAACGGCCACGGAATGCAATCGGGGAAAGGTCAGAAAAACCGAACAAAAGCAATACGGTGCGGGGGTCGAGAGACCCCTCTTTTTTTGCCTTCACGGTACATTTTGCCGTTTTAACCTTCCTGCCTTTTCGAACTCGATGCGCATCACATTAATCCATGGGCTGCGCAGACTACACCCGGCTTCGCCACCACTACGATGTGGCACTTCGGCACTGGGGGCATGCGCTCTGGTCGCCCCAAGGCCCCAACCCTATCGGCGCACGAAAAAATAGGCCCCGAACTGGTCGGAGCCGATCGTGGTCGCGCATTCTGTCTACTGACTAAACTATCGGCGGATACTATGACTATGCGCCCTACAGTTGCTCACCTGTCGGCTTCTACGGGCCGGGCTATTTCTATAACGGTATCTTCCTCGGTATGGGTCCGTGGTCTGGTTGAGGCTATAGCCACGGCTGGGGCGGCCACCGCTTCAGCAATGGAGGCGGAGGAAGATATACCGGCGGTGGCGGATATGCAGCAAACCATCGAGTCGTCGTCAACAAAACGGTTGTGCACACCAACAACGCAAGAGTGGTGCATTCGGGCGGCAACAGCGGGTCGCCACTACCAGAACCGTAGCAACTAATTCCCACGCCACCACTGTGCATACCAACGTATCCCACAGTTCCCATGCCACAGCTACAACCTATAACGAGCCATCCCACGAAGCACGATCGGCTGGTGCGCCTCACGGGGGCGGCGGTGAGGTCCACGGTGGGGGCGAGCACCCCAGGAAGTAGCCGCTTATATGAGCGACGCATGGTGAAGCGGCGAGCACAGTGCGTCGTTCCAATGCATCCGTCAGTTGTGCCGCTAAATGAATGGGAATCCGGTAGTGACACGGACATAAGGCTTGGAACAGTGCTACTGATTTGTTAATTGGCTATCTGCTGGGGTTTCAATAAAGCACGTTGTGGGCAAGGGCACCGTTGGCCGATAAGGACCTGTGACCACTCCCGAGCCGCGTGCTCTCGGCTTCTTTCATCGTTCGATTGTTGCCTGGGGTTTACTAAGAGCCGCCAGAAATCCTTCGCGGTTCGTGGGCTACAACCAATCGATACGACCTCATGAGATGTGCGATGAAGAAAAAGAGGAGACCGCTGAGGGATTACCTGCGCACGCCATTCTGCAATGGCTCATCAGAGGCTTACCACCCTTATGAGCCGGCGAGAGGCCAACTGCTCGGTCGCGGAGAGCGTTGACGAATCCCGGGCGCGATCCGACACATAACGTAAACAATAATAGTGTCTTCAGCGGCTGTCCGGTGTGTGGGCCGGCCTGGCGTTTGTTTCGAAGGCAGGCTTCGCAGGTACAAAGCCCAGGTGGGCGAGTGAGTGCACCGTTGTTCGCAACGAAGGCGAGTCTGACTCAAAACCGAGCGTACGGAGTACGTGTGTCGCCGTGGGACATTTACCAAAAAGTTGCGTTGAGGGTACCCGGACAAAGGCGGTATAGGTCGAAGCCTTTAACCGGGATAGGGTCTGAGTGTGTAAGTGGTTTTTTGAGGACAACGGCAATGCAAGCAGAATGGATAGTAAGCGCGATCCTGGCTTCGGTACTTACGGCTCCCGCATGTACCCAAGTGGGGCAAGGAGCGGCCAGACTGCCTAAGATGGCTCCGGTAGCAACATTGGCAGATGCATCGCGAGCGCTGCCATTTGCGCCGATGGCGCACGAAATTGCAATTGCCACCGTATCGCCGAGGCGTAAGTACGCGAGGTGATTGAGCCCGAAAAGACGGCGCTACAATTCACCTCCATGGACAAAATGATGGTTTCCTTCACGAAGGTTGCCCGGCCCATTACGCTGCTTCCCGCCAGCTATGAGCAGCTTTTCAATACCGATCCCAAGTACGGCCATGATGCCGGAGCTTTCGGCGAGAAGTTTGGCGCATCCATGCTGCGCTCAGCGAGCGTGCGAGTTTTTCTGACGGAAGACTCGCCTCTGCCTTCCATCAGGATCCACACTATTACCGGATAGCCGACGGCAGCGCCATTCATCGTGGGCTGCGCTCCGCCATGCAAGCGTTGGTTCGCCGTGGGGATGACGGCGCCAGCCAGATCAACTTCTCTGGCATCGGGGGCCGCGCGACGGCGGCGGCACTCACGGTTCCTACTATCCTGGACCCAGCATCACCGCCGGAGTAGTTGCAAGCACCTTCTTGATCTCAATCGCAACCGACGCGGGTGGAGATTTACTCCTGGAATTTATTCCCAGTGCTGCCCGTAGGTTTCCGATCATGAGGGAACTTCGCGTCGAGTAGCCGCAGGGCTCACTTTTCAAAGGAGACGCTGACCGCGATGCAGCCCGGGACATAGCGGACAAAGATTGTTCGAAGCGTCTATAACATTTGGGCTACTGATCATCTGGCTGCTCCAGCGTCCGGATGATCTCCATGAATAGCAGGTAGGTGTGATTGGCCTTTACGGCAGCTATTACTTCTCCAAACTCGTAGGTCTTTAACCTGCTGGATGAGGCACCTACACGTTGGGTTGGAGTGCTTCTCATCGCGTCGTGTGCGCCAAACTCGAAACGCCAGTTTTCGACGAATAACAATTCGATATAACCGCGATCGGCAAAATCGACTGCAAGTAACGGTTCTTCGACGCGAGCATTCACGGTTTCAATAGAGAGCCTAGAAACCCCGGGAAAGTCAGCATCGATTCGCAACTGCGTCCTGTTGCCTTGCCAGCCTCGGAACAGGTCAAACGCTTCGGATTGGGACACCATGGCGAACGCCGCGCCGCTTCCGTTCTTGAGTCAAAGCTCTTAGCAACATGGGTAAGAACCCGGAATGAAGGCGTATGTTTTTCCCTATCGGCCCAGCTTCCAGCTTAAGCAGTTACCGTGAGGTTTACCTTGGCGGGTTACCCTGGTTCGGTGTGATGAGTTCAATGAGCAGTAATGAGGCCAGTGAGATCATCTAATTCCGAATCCCAGTCTTCGCTGAGAAGATTCGTGGGCGGCGCTCCGCCGTACTCTTCTCTCGCAACTTGAGCCACAATGTTGAGTTGTTGTTGAGCGCTTTAACGGTGGTGCGGGGGACGGTTTTTTTTCTGGCACTCCAGGGTCTTCCACCGCAAGACAGGACTTGCACAGAGCGTGCGCGGCCTGGCGATAGAGACGTTCCAGGCTGGCCTAGCTTGATCTAAGTAACCAGCTTCCAGTTTGCCTCCAGCAGAGGCAACGGGTCGGGTCCGTCGCGCGGGGACCGGCGTTGCGGTCGACAATCGGTCATTAACGTTACACGGGAAACGGTCGATGAGGTCCATGTATCGGTTGTGCCGCGATTTCGATAGAAACCGCCGCGAATTGCTGTTTTGCATTCGCGTGTCGTAGGCACCTCACGCTCCAATCCTCCGTCGCCTTATGGGGAGTGCAAAGATGCCTATCATATCGAACGTTCCGGAAGGTTTTCAGCAGGTTGTAAGTCCGCCTACGAACGTTCCCTCCGCCATATCGACGGCGGCTAGACTAGGGCCGTACAAACCTCAGAGCGATCCATCTACGGACGTGCGGTCAGGTGATCTGCTCACTGCCGAACAGGAACGGGTGATGATCGAGCATTTGCCAATGGTGCGGTTCATCGCCCGGCGCATTCATGAGCGGCTGCCTCGACATGTCGCCATGGAAGACCTCTGCAGCGCGGGGGTGGTGGGCCTGCTCGATGCCTTCGGAAAGTTTGATCCTGCGAAGAAGGTCTTATTCCGGACGTATGCACGATTTCGCATCCGTGGAGCAATTCTCGACAGTCTGCGAACCCTCGACTGGAGCCCGCGAGAGTTGCGGCGCAGGGCCCGGGCGGTTGAGAAAGCGATCCAGGGTCTGACTGCCCAGTTTTGCCGTTCCCCTACCGATCTTGAGATCGCTCAGAAACTAGAAATCCCTCTGGCAGCCTATCAGCAATTGCTCGGCGAGCTTAAGGGTCTTGAAATCGGTACCCTTTCTGCCGAGCGCTCTGCGGATTCAGAGGAAGAAGAGCTAGTTCTCCTACCGGGCCGACCCGAAGAGGATCCCTTGTTTCGCTACCTAAACGCCGAGATGCGAGAACTATTGATCAAGGCGATAAGCGACCTGCCCGAACGCGAACGCTTGGTCATGACCCTCTACTACTACGAAGAAATGACCATGAAGGAGATAGGACTTATTCTTGATGTCGTCGAATCCAGAGTCTCTCAAATTCACGCCTCAGCCGTCCTTCATCTTCGTGCCCGGGTTGCCATGTCTACTGGCCTCAGGGAGCCAAAGTCACTAAACAAACTGGAGGGAGACCGCCGAGAATCAGCGTCTGGAGGATCTGCTAGGCAGCAGATCGTGGTTCGTTCCTGATGACCTTTGCCCTGACATCATCACAACACCTTGCGGTCCCGCGCGGAGCGAATGGAGATGAGTTGATGTAGCAAGGGTCCCCGGTTCAATTGGTGAACTGAGCAAAAACTCCCGACAAGAGGTTTGGATGCTGCTTTACGAGGGAGAACGATTCAAGCCAAACGAGTGCCATTGAAACTCGAACGGCGTGGAGCATTGGGCGAATACGAGGTATAGGGCTGGCGCTATGTGGACGATGTTAGCTGGCAAGTAAAAATCTGGCTTGCTGAGCATCCACTTGATTGGCTCGGCTACACCATGATCTCTGGTAAATGTGAGCTGAATATAATCAAGGAGGCCCAACGATCCGCGCGTCTCGGAAGTACTAGCCAAATGGGAAGTCTAACGGTGAAACGTCAGCAGCACCAATAGCGTCGACATCCAGCCTTGCGGCTTCGTCCGCACAGAAAATCGTTGACTAAGCCGCAGACGGGGCCTAGTGCTCCAAGGTCGCTATGCCGCCTCGCCCCCTTCATACTGGTGGCCATGCCGCCGTTGGTTTTCTGGGGAATACTTCTGGTGTTCCGTTGACATGCGGATATACTGAGCCGCACGTAGCCGGTTAGTAGTGCTCGAATGTATGAGATCGGAGGTCAATGTGTGACCACGGAGACTTTATGTCCGGGAGGTCAGTCAGCCATGCGAAAGTTCTGGCCGACTCAGGCTACCTGGAAGGGAAGATCTGATGATTCAGATAATGGAGTACGACTAAATAATCTCAATAAGACTGCACGTAGATGCTACGCCGCAGCTGTACGGGTGTCAATGATTATCTAACAGTCGGTAAATGCACAGTAGAAGGGCGGCCATATTCGCCCCGAGACTCCCGCTGTGTCATCACGACATTTCGCTTTAATCTCGTTTGGGAAAAAGTGCCTTCCTAATTGCGATGCCCAGCCTGCTCGGGGGCTCGGAATCGCCCGGGAGCAGCCCGACTACGCTGTACTTTATGGGACAGGAGCCTAAGAGTTCCGATTGGGTGTGGCAAATCTGGAATCTAGCCGAGAGTTGGTCGTCCATGCGTTGCACGCTCCGGAGCTACGGTTAGCATGACGCTGGGTGCTCCAGATGCTTGAGCTTCTGAAGGTCCCGTTTCACGGGAAGATTGACGAAAGGGATTTTTCACCTCGGAGTCGATGGTCGATCTGTGCCATCAAGGGGTAGCCCTGTGGGGGCAAAAGCTCTCAGAATGTTAACGATGAGAGAAGCGGACCAATCATATTGGGGTGCAACCAGGGTACTTGTTATTGAATCGAAGGGTGAAGTAAACCTCCGCATCTGCAGCATAACCAGCAAATTCGAACTGCGAGGAGACGGACAATGCGAGCGACCCCGGTTATGATGGTGGTGTGCGGTCCTGATGTGCGGTTGTGCGGCACCGCCACCGATGCCAAAACTGCAAACATCGGTTGTAACTGGTTCAACTCCGTTGCTGCTCGAGAAGGACGAAGGTGAGTGGCGAGCTGTACGGGGTTGGCCGGGACACCCTGATCTCGGGAGAAACCTTCATTATTAAGGTAGACCAAAAAAAAATGGCGCTTTCTCGCGTTTGGTGTTTCTCACGGGGATCTCGCCCCACGACGGCGATCCATGCACATCGACATCCCGGCGCAGACGAAATCCTCCTCCTGCAGAGTGGAACTGCTCGAGTGCATTTGGGAGACTCGGTCTGAGAAGTACACACTGGCGCTACTGTGTTCATTCCGGCCAACACGTAGATAGTTGTCGATAATATTGGCAAAGTCGATATCCGACTCTTGTCGATCTTCTCCGGGCCCGGCTTCGAGGATTTTATGCGAGCCGGGTCGGCCCGAGAAGGAGAAAAGAACATTCCGCTGACGCAGGCCGAGGACGATCAAATCGAGAAAGTGCATTTGAGTAATGTGGTTTACAAGGAACCCTGAATTCATTCCAAGTGAACGGAACCCAGGACTCATTGTGCCCGGTCCGAGGGCATCGGCACAGCTATCGACAGCTCGTGGTCTGCCAATCGCAACACCCGCATTCGACTAGACGTGATCTCGGCTTAAGCGGAGAGGGCTTCCGGTCGTAAACACGGGTAAGGGCGAGTCGCGTGTATAGAACATCTTTACTAATCGTCATACCGATCCCGACTGAGATCATCTAGTTTTCAGGCAGCCATGAAGTTGTCCGACACAGTGAACAGGAGGCCGTGCGTTCAAGCAGCCACGGTAGCTCTTAATGCCCTTAGGCCGGAGCATCGTGTGGTGCGTCTGAAAACGCTCGCATCGCACTAGGGCTGCCCCGATCTATCGCAGCTTAGGCTCGAAGGTCAATGTTTGAACTGAACCCTGCAGTGGCCGACACGCCTGGAATAAACATTTTGCGCCCCGAATGGAATTCGGGAGTCGTAATCAGTTGCAACAGAGGGCTGTTTCCGTGATACCGCGTGGTGTCCAATCTCGACTCTGTTCTAGAAGATATCTCAGCCAGTGATTGAAAGATTGAACCGGCTCGCGGAGCCGGGGACGCTATCGGGTACACTTCACGAGGACTCCTGAATACGCTGGTATTCGCATTTGCGCGGTCGCACCCTCGACCGGAACCGAGTATGGGCGTTGTAGGACGAGATTGCTATTCGAATCGAAATGGCCACCTTGAATATTGATATTTGTTCCTATAGTATCCGTGACGCCGCTGCTGTCCGACATGACAAACGCGGAGCACGCCAGCAATTGAGTTCCTGGTGGATAGACGGCATGAATCTTATAGCTTGAATTCGTAGTATTGATTACAGCTGTGTTCAAGGTTCCGGTTCCCATGTCGGCGATAGTATACGCATGAAGACCATTAGCATGCTGGATGGTGGTTGACAGCATAGGACCATAACCCGTAAGAGAGGCCATGTACATTCCATAGTATTCTGGTGTGGGACCGTAGCTATAGCCGTCGACTATATTGAGTGGGGAGTACCCCTGAGACCAGTTGTCTATCGTGGTGAAAGCTGTCGCGCCAAAGCCAGCTTCTGCGGCTTGCAATACGAAATCAAAAGCATACAGTGCAGCTCCATAGCTATTGGATATCCCGGGAGCCCCCCCTAAATAGAAATTGTTTGTCTCAGTCAGCAGGATGGGTAAAGGTTTGTTGAGATCATCCTCAAATGCGGCCTTTTGGGATAGCATCGTGTTCCAATAGGCCTCCAATTCTCGCCTCTCGAGCATTAGTTCCTCTGTGCAGCCAGAGCAGTCGGCCGGCCCGGAGACATAGAAATGCTGAGTGCCGTAGGCTAGAGGAATCGATGAGTTTTCCTCGTACCATGCCGTTAGCCAAATGCCGAGATCAGTCGCAATACCTGTGTCGGGTCCTTTAAAATGGAGGCTACTGTCAAGAGCGATCGCCGCGGCTGCAAAAGTATTCCATGATCGCGCGTATGCAGTCGCCTGCGCGATATCATAGGTACTATCTGGCTCGTTTCCGAACCCAACTGCGAGTAGGTGTTCTCCCACCACCGAGTCTACGTAGTGCAGCTCATCAGCAGCATGGCTTGGTGTGTTATTCAGAATCGAGGCTGTATAGTCGAGCTTGCAATTCGCTTTTATTAAGAAGGATGCGAGTGCGTCTATATCTGCTCTCGAGATCTGGCCCGGTGTCTGCGCGGGCGCATCGGGGACCCACGTAATATTCCCGTCCGCGCCGACGCTAATGATGCAACTCTGTCCAAGAATCGGGCTTAACGCCTTTAGGTTATTTACGGATCTGGAATTCGTGCCTGTGAAGAACTGATGGAGTTTTCCAAATTCCGCTTTCCCGGTTTTGATGCCTATCATGGTTGAGGGAAGGATTCCCGACTGGTGTGACTTGATAATGAGCGTCACAGAAATGGGATTAGTCACACGAGGGTACACCCCGGTTGATGTTTCTTGGGCGACCCCAGCGTTTAAGACTCCAAATAATGATAGAATTATAATGTGGGATACTATGCCACTCAATGTTATCTCCCTTCTAACTCATGGCTTCCATCTGCGGAATGGTCGTCCTTACCATTTGCATCGGCTACGTGATGTTAAACGCTGAGTAGCGCTTCAAAACGCTCCGGACGAAGGTCTGCTGCGCCAGGCGAACTCTGATCCGTAGAATGTGCGTCGGAGCCTGGAGGAGTTTGTAAACGTCACTAGCCATGCAACTTACTCGCGTGAATAACAGATATCACTGGGCAAAACCTAGAAGCCTATTGGCCGAAGCGTGAAACGAACACCGAACCCATATCAGTGTGTTGAAGATATCGACGCGGAAGGGATCGAGCATACTAACCGGGGCCGATTTCCGAATCGAGCTAAACGTTGGACTTGCGATGGCGATTGCTCGGCGCGCTCCGGCGCGTGATGGCCGGGCGGCCTCGAGAGTGAGAGTAGAAGTTCCAGCTACAGTGTACGAAGTCTCCCGTATGAGTGTGTGGGGAGGGTCTTGATTGAAGTGCCCGCTTTGGGGGAAGCTTGAATTGAGTGGGGTGCGGGATCTCAAAGCAGAAGCAGTCCCTGGTTTTCGATTGATGGGATGCTTGGGGGCGTCGGAACGGTACGAAAATAGAGCACCAAATGAATAGAGAGTTCTTCGGTAAGCGTCCGAAGTTCCCCTAGCTCCAGACGGGTTTGGGCCGGAGGCTTGTGTCATGGACCAAGCAGAGGGATTGGTGCCGGAACGCGGTATTCGCAGATGGCGTTCGGTTGCCGAGAAGCGTCGGATAGTTGAACTGACGTTGGTGCCGGGCGCGAGCGTGGCGCTGGTGGCTAGAACACATGGGGTGAACGCGAACCAGGTATTCAAGTGGCGGCGTACTGTGCTGGCTAAGCTTCCCGAGCACCCCATCAATCAGATCCAGCAGTTGCTACCCCGGAATCTAGCCCCCTCACTTCAGAACGATCCTTCGAAAGCCGCCTAAAGTACACCCAACAAGTGTCCACTAAAATAGTAGCTGTTGAAAAACTCTGTACCGCTCGCCTAGATGAACGGATTTGCTTCTTGAGTTGCGCGAGCAGGTCACGCATGATGGCTTCATCTGTGCCGTTCTTGAGGCTCTTCACATGATGGGTCAACAGCGCCGTTCTTGAGGCTCTTCACATGATGGGTCAACAGTGCCGTTCGGAATCGCTGTTTTACTATTTTCGCATCGAGGACCACGTGCCCGAGAATCATCTCCTGCGTGCTATCGATCGCTACGTAAGCTTCGACTTCGTCCGAGAGAAGTTAAAGCCGTTGCATAGCGACACGGGAAGGCCATCAATCGATCCTGAACGTCTCTTACGCATTATGCTGATTGGATATCTCTTCGGCGTAACGAGTGAGCGGAAGCTGATCGAAGAGCTGCGGATGCATCGATGCATCTGGCTTGGCGCTGGTTCACGGGGCTTACGTTTGACCAAGAGGTTCCGCATCACTCGACGTTTTCGATGAACCGGCACGGACGATTTCAGGAATCGAAGATCTTCGAGGAGCTGTTCCAGGAAATTGTGGCGCGATGTGTCGCATGTGGCCTGGTGCAGGGAGAGCACCTATCGGTAGACGGAAGCTTTATCCAAGCCGATGCGGACAACGCCAGCCGGATACCTCGAGAGAAGCTCAGCGAAGTGGCGCCGGTAAATCGAAATGTGCGGCAATATCTCGATGACCTGCAGCGCGAGAATCCGCTTGAGCCGGAGCTTCCCCGGCAAGACAAAGTGTCAACCACGGATCCCGACGCCGCGTATTTCAGCAAAGGCGCCAAGGCTTCTAAGCTCGGATATTTTGACAACTATCTCATGGACAATGCAAGTTGCGTCATCGTTGGGGTTCAAGCAACAGTTGCGAGTTCAAGTCAGGAAGTGATCTCTGCCCGCACAATGGTCGTTGACTGCGTAGAGAAGTTGGGGCTCTCTCCGAAGACGTTAACCGCTGATGCAGGTTACGGCAAGGCAGATTTTCTCACGTGGCTTGAGAACAGGAGAATCATTCCCTATATCCCGTTGCGACTGCACTACCCATCCGGAGCTCAACTCTACGGCCTGGATCTCTTCACTTATCAGCCTGAAACCAACTCCTTTGCATGCCCCGAGGGTAAACAGTTGAAGTATCGCGGAATCAAGCCGGCGACGAACAGAAGCCATATATATCGATCAACAGAAGCGCAGTGTCGGGACTGTATGAGAAAAGCAGACTGTACTTCTGGCAGATACAAACAACTCGTCCTTCACGTGGACGAGGAAGTACGGCAACGAGCACGTGATTGAAATAAGAGCCCAGATTACTTTCGCCAGCAGCGCAGCAGGAAGAAAATCGAGGCGCTCTTCGGCGAGCTCAAGAATCGCATCTGTCTGCGACGTGCTCGACTACGGAGGCTAAGGCATGTCCGAGAGCAATTCTTTATGCCGCCACTGGCCAGAATCTGAAGCGTCTGGTTCGATTCCTTGCGACGATGCCGCCGCAAACGCACAACATCGTGATCAGATCCGCGTTGAGACCTTTTCGGCTACTAGAACCGTCTCACCGTGTCGCATTGCGAAGATATTGTCTTGTCGACGCTCACTGTTTTCAACAGCTACAATATAAGTGGACACTTAAAACACACTATCCCTACCTGCTCAAGTGGGGAAACTTCGTACGCTTACGGTAAGCGTACGAAGTATCCCCCTGGCGATCTGGGAGCCGGTAGAGCGAAGATCAGCGCATGGGTGCGTCTGAGTTGAGTACAGCTCGCCGGATTCGGCGGTGGCGTTCGGTAGCGGAGAAGCGACAGATTGTGCAGTTGACGTTGGAGCCCGGCGCCAGCGTCGCCGAAGTGGCGCGAGTGCATGGTGTGAACGCCAACCAGGTATTCAAGTGGCGGAGAGAGTTCGAGCGTGGAGAACTTGAGGATACCTGCGCAGCATTGATACCGGTCACGGTTGCGGATGCATGTGTGTCTGTGGGTGATCAAGAGCAAAAAAGGCAGCCACCGCGCGGAGGCGCGATTCACATCGAGTTTGCTGGTCGAGCGGTAATCAGCGTGGAGAGTGGAGCTGATGTTTCCCTGGTCCGGTTGATCCTTGAGAGCCTGCGCAAGTGATGGAGCTACCGACGGGAACGAAGATCTGGATTGCAGCCGGCGTGACGGATCTCCGCCGCGGCTTTGATGGGCTCAGCGCACAGGTGCAGAACACGCTTCAACAACAACCATTCTCTGGCCACGTCTTTGTGTTCCGCGGACGACGAGGCGACATCGTAAAACTATTGTGGTGGGATGGTGACGGTCTCTGCCTGTTTGCCAAGCGGCTGGAGCGTGGCCGATTCATTTGGCCGAAGGTCGACAGCGGCACCGTACAGCTCAGTCGCGCACAGTTGTCGATGCTTTTAGAAGGCATCGACTGGCGCAGAGTGGAGCGGACATGGACGCCGGAAGTAGCCGTCTAATTGGCTGATAACGATTGCGATTCCCCTCTATGGATGCTGGCTTTGCAGGTGTTATTCGTTTCCAGCTGATGGCATACTGCGGTCATGAATTGCACCCCGCAGTCAGATCTGGACAAGCTCGATCGTGACGCACTGCTGGCGTTGGCTTGTGAGCAAGAAGAGAAGCTCGCATCGCTGATCGCTGATCGTGATGAACAGGTTCGGCGGCTTGAAGCTGAACTGGAGGCGCACCGGCAGACCCTCTCGCAACAAACCGATGAGCTGAGCTCACGCAGTGAGCGCATCGAACACATGAAGCTCATGATCGAGAAGCTGCGGCACATGATCTTCGGCAGCAAAAGTGAAAAGATCGTCCTCAGGCTTGAGCAACTTGAATTTGAACTGGAAGAGCAAGAAACGGCACAAGCCGAAGCTGAAGCCGCCATCGAGCGCGTGTCGCCTGCACAGCAGAGTAAGGCCCGGTCTGGGCGCAAGCCACTGCCAGAACATCTCGAGCGAGAAGTCGTCACGCATGTTGCTCCAGGTGATTGCTGCCCGGATTGCGGCACGCAGTTGCGTCAGTTCGGCGAGGATGTTTCCGAGCAATTGGAGTACATTCCCGACAGCTTCAAGGTCATTCGCCACATCCGGCCGAAGTTCTCCTGCTCAGGCTGCGATCGCGTGATTGAAGCGCCAGCCTCATCGCGACCGATCGAACGCGGTCTTGCCGGTCCAGGTCTGCTGGCGCATGTCATCTTTTCCAAGTACAGCGACCACTTGCCGCTCTACAGGCAATCGGAGATTTACAGCCGGCAGGGAGTGGAGATCTCGCGATCTACGCTGGCCGGCTGGGTGGGTGCTGCGAGCGATCTGCTCAACCCGTTGGTAGATGCGATTCAGAAGCATGTGCTTGCCGGTCGCAAGTTGCATGCAGACGATACGCCTATTCCCGTGCTCGCTCCCGGTAACGGCAAGACCAAGGCGGGACGTCTTTGGACCTACGTCCGTGACGATCGGCCTGGCGGTGAACATACTCCTCCGGCCGTATGGTTTGCATACTCGGAAGACCGCAAGGGCGAACACCCAAGGCGTAAGCGTCCGAAGTTTCCCTCTAGCACTGCGCAGGGTTTAGGCCCAAGTTGTGTGTCATGGAGCAAGCAGAGGGGTTGGTGCCAGAGCGTCGTGCTCGCCGGTGGCGTTCGGTTGATGAGAAGCGTCGGATTGTTGAGCTGACGTTGGTGGCTGGTGCGAGCGTGGCGCTGGTGGCCAGGGCTCACGGGGTGAACGCGAACCAGGTATTCAAGTGGCGACGCGAGTTTGAACGGGGTGAGTTGCCGGCGTCCATCTCCGCTCCTGCGTCATTGCTTCCGGTGGTGTTATCCGGTGCCGATAAGCCACAGACCAATTGTGGATGCATTCACATTGAGCTGCCAGGCCGTGCGCTGATCAGCATCGAGAGTGGCACTGATCCAGCCTTGCTGCGCACGATCCTGGAGAGCCTGCGCAAGTGATCGAGCTTCGTACTGGAACGAAGATATGGCTCGCCGCAGGTGTGACGGACATGCGCCGTGGCTTTGATGGTCTCAGCGCGCAAGTGCAGACAGTATTGCAGCAGCAGCCTTTCTCCGGCCATGTCTTTGTCTTTCGCGGTCGCCGCGGAGACATTGTAAAGCTTCTTTGGTTCGATGGAGACGGTTTATGTCTGTTCGCCAAGCGTCTGGAGAAGGGACGCTTCGTATGGCCCCAAGCGGCAGAAGGGACGGTTTCTCTGACCCGTGCGCAGTTGTCGATGCTGCTGGAAGGCATCGACTGGCGATCACCGAAGAGGACCTGGACACCCGAGCTTGCTGTATGAGTGATGAGTGAGATTCTCCTGCATTGACGCGGGTCTTATGAGCAAACGCATACGACAGTTCATGCCATACTGCAGTCGTGATTTCCACTCCTTTACCTAACCTCGATACGCTTGATCGCGAAGCACTGATGAGGATCGTGCTGGCGCAACAGAGCCAGATGATCGAGCAACAGCAAGAAGTCAGCCAGCAGATGGACTTGGCCCACCGGCAGATGGAGGCGGCTCACCAGGAGCTGGAATCGGCCAGCCAGAAGATTGAGCATCTGAAGCTGGTCGTCGAGAAGTACAAGCGGATGCTGTTCGGTACGAAGAGCGAGAAGCTCAAGGGGGAACTGGAACAGCTGGAGTTCCAGTTGGAGGAATTGGAGGTTGATCAAGCCGCGACGGAAGCGGCACTGCCGCCTCCTGCGCAGTCTACGGCTAAATCGCGGCGGCGCAGGCCACGCAAGCCGCTGCCTGAGGATCTTCCACGAGAAGTCATCACCTATCCACCTGCCACGACATGCTGTCCTGACTGCGGTGGGGCCCTGCGTCAGTTCGGCGAAGACGTATCAGAACAGCTGGAGCGCATCCCGGCCAGCTACAAGGTGATTCAACACGTGAGGCCCAAGTTCGCCTGCGGAGCCTGCGAGCAGGTGGTCCAGGCGCCTGCTCCGATGCGGCCCATCGATCAAGGCCTGCCAGGCCCAGGCCTGCTGGCGCATGTGCTGGTCTCGAAGTTCGCCGACCATTTGCCGCTGTATCGGCAGTCAGAGATTTACTCTCGCGAAGGCATCGACCTGAGCCGCTCGACTCTGGCCGGATGGGTAGGCGCAGCGACTGAGTTGCTTTCTCCGTTGGTCGATCAGATCAGACGGTATGTCATGGCGGGATCGAAGATCCACGCCGATGATACGCCGGTGGCTGTGCTGGCTCCCGGGCAGGGCAAGACCAAAACGGCCAGGCTCTGGACGTATGTGCGAGATGATCGAGCCGCCGGCGACCCGACCGCAGCTGCAGTGTGGTTCGCTTATTCTGAGGATCGCAAGGGCGAACATCCCCGAGAGCATCTGAGAGAGTTTCGCGGTGCATTGCAGGCGGATGCGTATGCAGGATTTCATCACCTATACGGCGAGGGCGCCATTTACATACGGCGAGGGCGCCATTTACGAGGTCGCATGTTGGGCCCATGCCAGGCGCAAGTTCCACGAGATCCATCAGGCTCATGCTTCTCCTACGACCAGCGAAGCGCTGATGCGCATCGGCGCCTTATACGGCATCGAAGAAGAGATCCGGGGTACCCCAGCTGCGCTACGCTTGGCTATACGCCAAGCTCGCGCACGGCCACTGCTAGACAGTCTCAGACACTGGATGGAGAAGGCGCTGGGTTCGCTGTCGAAGAAGAGTGAGACGGCAGTGGCGATCCGTTACTCACTCTCTCACTGGCGTGCTCTGACCCGCTACGTCGAAGATGGACTGCTTGAGATAGACAACAGTGCGGCGGAACGGTCCCTGCGCGCCGTTGTGCTTGGCCGCAAGAACTATCTTTTCATGGGCTCTGATTCAGGCGGACAACGCGCCGCAGCCCTGTACAGCCTGATCGGTAGCGCCAAGCTCAACAGCCTCGATCCGGCACTCTATCTACGTACGCTACTCGAGAGACTTCCTGACCATCCCATCAACCAGATTCAGCAACTGCTGCCCTGGAATTTCGCTTCCTCGCTTCAGAACGATCCCTCTCAAGCGGCCTAAAACCCAAACATCAAGTGTCCACTAAAAATAAGTGGACACTTGATCCACACTTCCCACCCTTTTATGAAGAGGGGAACTTCGGACGCTTACCCCAAGGCAGCATCTTGAGAACTTCAAGGGCGCTTTGCAGGCTGACGCCTATGCTGGTTTTCATCATCTTTATGGCGATGATATCTACGAGGCGGCCTGTTGGGCGCATGCACGACGTAAGTTCCACGAGATCCACATCGTTCACGCGTCCCCAACCACGACAGAGGCACTGGTCAGGATCGGCGCTCTCTATGCGATCGCAGATGAGATACGCGGCAAGCCTGTCGAACTAAGGCTGCGTGTTCGCCAATCGCGAGCCAGCCCCCGGCTTGACGATCTGCGAGCCTGGATGGAGAAGACGCGTCATCGCTTGTCATCGAAGAGCGAAACAGCCGCGGCCATCCGGTACGCGCTCTCACGATGGCGTGCTCTCACACGTTACACCGAGGATGGTCGATGTACTCGAAGCAAGTCATAGTCAAAGGTGGTAAATATCCGCTCGGGACAAGTGAAAAAGTGCCTAGCGATGCCGAGTGGGATGCAGCTTGAGGAGCCATTCCCTCGACCATGAGAAGACTCGGACCTTATCGCTCAGAGCACCCGAGAATCCCCGTGCAGCCATGTCCGCCGCTTGCAACCCGAAATTATATGGGAGGTCTATGTCTTGGACGTCTGTGAACAAATCCCACACGCTTGCAGCATCCTTTGGCTTTCCGGGGCGCGTCCTATTTGACAGCCAATTCGTCTCAAACTTGCCCAAAAATCCTCCCTCTGTCAAAGAAGACATAGAGGGGTTCCAGTTTTTCGACGGGGACGTTGAGACATATGTCCCCACGCCAAGGAGGGCGCAATCAGCGGCGCATACTAGAAATGGATCGAGCGGGACGCTGTGGCCGCGTTGCTGGAGGCGTATTCTCTCCGAGTCATTAATTGAAGACTAAACCCTATTGAATTCGGCTTTGTTATGCTCCTGAGAAGTATTATGGCATGTTGGATGAGGTTTTGCTTTTTGCAAAACTCCGAACCAGCATTAGCCTCGCAGAGGTCTCGGCTATCGAGGAGTTCAATCATGTGGACGTATGGGGCGGCGGGATCGAGACCTTAGCATCCGATTCCACTTGTCATCAAATTCGGCCCATGCGGCGTTGGTGATAGCGATCCCGGTGAGAGTTATCCTCTTAGTAAACAACCGTGCCTGGGCGTGGAATTCCATCTGCGGAGGCGGCTCTGCAAACGGGTCGACGAATCGTTTCACGAAGGCTCGGCGGACGCTCCAGAGCGGCGGGCTGGCCGCACCGTTTCATAGCCCTCATGGAACCTTTGTCGTCTTCATTTAAGCTGAATATCCATCATCCTCGTCCCATTAGAAACCCTACATAGCCCGACGTGCTGATCAGGCAGTCCTCGATCCAACCCACCGGCTCGAGCGCAAGTTCCCCTCGCCGAGGCATCGCCTACTTTCGCCGGTCCCTACTTCCGGAGGTACGGCTACTGAGGGCGATCTAAATCCACAATCATCTTTGACCTCTAAGCTCAAGCTGGAGTGCGCGGGGGCCTATCCAACGGGCGCTTGCAACGTGTGATGCATAAGCTCCGGTCCAAAATCCTCTGCACGAACACTGTATGTTCCGTCGGACACGGCTTTCTTGAGGTCTTCGATCTCTCGCATGTCCACACCTTCGATGAACCCGCGTGGACCGAAGCGATCTTTCTCCAATTCACGCAGAGGAGCGTTGATGCCCTAGGCCAGAACCGGCACCGAACGAAAATGTTCCAGATCGCGAAAAGGGCTGCTACCGCAGTTGTCTCTTACTGCCGCCGAGTTGTCGTTTCCGTCAGCCACCTTTCTGCGACGATCAAAGCGACCTGGACCAGGTCTTCTAGGATCTCACTGGTCACGTGGTCGTGCCGCAGGCCATTGATCTCGAGAGACCAATCCGGAGGTTCATCATTACGCCACAGCTTGATCGTGATTTCCTGAACAGGATCCTCATTCACTCAGCAGAACACTGCATGTCGTCAATTCGGCGGTGCCGCATCGCTAAGATTCGGGTAATGTTGTGTCTTCGGATCGTTTTCGTTCCCGATCCGTGGCTCGGCTTTGAAGGGGCGACGGAGTAGTGAATCTGAGAAATGCAGCTTCTGTCTTGCCCAGCATGAATTAAGCTTCTCGGTCGACAACTCTGCATATTGGTGGTAGCCCCTAATCAATCGATCGCTGTCAGCGAAAGGGTAGTTGTTCCGAACGTACCCTGCTCAACAGGCTAGGCATGACACAGCCGATCTCAACGGTCTAAGCAACCCCAACAGCCCTTTTGGGGCGGCAACCCCAAGTTACTCCTGATTCGTGTGCCCATAACGGACATTAGATTTAATTAATCTTTTAAGTTGGATTAGCCTCTGGGAGCAACCCTGAATCCTCAGGTACACACACACGTGTATAGTGTGGGGACTGAGAATGATCACGCTCCCATGCGCAAATTGTCGAAGTCGGGAATAGAGAGAGCCTCGAAAGACTTATAGAATCGTCGACCACTAATACCCGGACGGCAGGTACTCTAAATGATCTTTGCTACCAACGCGATAAAGTGACTCTACGCATTGAAGCAGGAATCAGCTGAACAGGAGCCAGGAGCAACGAATCCCACTGCTGTGAGTAGGGCCATAGACCAGCGACGAGCAAAGTTTTGCGACTCTCAGCTCAACAAGTAGTCCGAATACGACCGCCTCCGAAGAGAGCGAGGCCGGCTCGCAATGCCTTATTGGCGTTCTGCGCAATCTTACCCATTCTGCAGGTGAACGGCGAAAGGTCGCCCTCTCTCGTTTGCTTAAGCATTGGAATCGCCGTTATGGGTGCTCCGGATATGAGCTACAGAAACCGTATCAACCCTCAAGTATCCATCCGCGAGCTTCTTGTGCGATTGGTGTCTTAGACCATAGTGAGCAAGTTCGATGCGATCGGACACCCCGAGCTTGTCATAGAGTTTGCCCAGATGATTCTTGATGACCTGCTCAGTGGTACCCAGCCGTGAGGCAATTTCCCTGTTGCGCAGACCTCTCGTGATTGAGATGACAATGGCGAACTCCTTCGGCGAAAGACGGGGTTGAAGTCGCGAGCTAATCGGACCACTCTTCTGGGATCGGTAAGCGTCGAGCACCCAGTTTATGGACTGGTTATCGATCCAGGTCTCTCCCGCAGCGATCTTTCGGATACACTTGACGAGTAGCTCGGGCGCAACCGATCGAAGAATGATGCCCAGCACACCCTGTCGGTAGAGTGCGACG
Source organism: uncultured Acidobacteriaceae bacterium (assembly GCA_963758385.1). Classification (GTDB taxonomy): domain Bacteria; phylum Acidobacteriota; class Terriglobia; order Terriglobales; family Acidobacteriaceae; genus PALSA-350. Next base: position 179,886 of record CAVWVA010000001.1, read on the forward strand.
GTGTTGGATTCGATCTTCTCGTTCAAATGGGCGATAACCTTCAGTCCCGGGGCAACGCGGATCAACGTTGAAATGGCATCGACCGAGCCTGAGATCATGTCGCCGTCAATAAGGACGATCGGGCCTCTCGAAAGACCTGGGGTTTGCGGGAGATTGAAAAACCGTTCAACGGCGCGGTGGATGTTTGCCAGAGCATCGACCTCAGCGACGACCCGAATGTCATTTTCGCACGCCAAAACCTGGGCAATCCCGACCCGATAGACAGCCCTAGAGTCGGCCAGGATGACTCGAATCGCAGTACTGTTGTCGCTTGCCGATCGATTGATCATGGAAAAACCTTGGAACGCTCTATGTGAGTAGATAGCGACTGTGTTGCTCATAGCTGGCGCTTCATGGCTATCAGCTCTATTGATGTTGAACTCAACTGACAACACACCACGATCGCTGAATCGCTTGCACGCCGCGCGGAGAACAGAAAACAAAACCTATGTGTTTATCGGCACACAGCGAGAAAAACATTATTCGGGAAACAGATAATCGTACAACTCGAACGAATCCAGCCGAGAGGGGCTCGGGGCCAATTGGGATTGCTCCTCCAAATGATCTGAGTCGATTGGATTACGGGAACAGATTGGATGATGGGTTATTGTCTAAGTCCGCTGGTCGCCGATCGTGGATCAAGGAGTACTCTTCGTAGCCCACAATGTTTGAGAGCCGACATGGGGATGGCGAGTACTGGCGGCGACCTTGGCTTTCGGAGGACGCCCGTGGGTAGGAGATTACCGTGGACCAGCCAACTGTCTTGCAGACCTTCACGTTGGCCAACGGAGCAAAGCCGAATTGAGAATTGGTTCATTGAGGGTAACAGGCAACTTCATGCCAATATCTTAGTAAGATGGCTCAACCCGGTCTTTGTGGAAGCCGCTTTCATCGTCCCTACGATGTTTTTGATTCGAAGTCCGGCGATCATAAGCGGCGAAGGATCAGCTGGATCTGCGGACCAGGGATACCTACACCGGAGGTTTCTTCAGAATGAGTGACGTTGCCTATGCAGCGATCACTTACATTCCTCCTCTAATCGTTCCAGTCAGGCTGTCTCCGAGGTTAATCGGCTGCGAGCCGTTAAGCTAGCGCTGGATAGAGCGGCCGTTTCGCCTGCGAAAATGTTACCCCCGTTGTAAGCTCCGCTTTCATCGCCAGCACATTGCACTTACACGATCGCGAATCGAATCATGGCACATTCGAACTCGTCACCCGGCTCCAACAAGAAGAGTTGGAGATTCGACATGGTCGTGGGAGTGACCTCTCTCGTAAACGTCAAATTCTCGAAGCGTACTTATAAGCCCTTCTGGTTAGTTGAGACCATCTTTTGGAAGATCATCCGGATCCTTGGCAGGTGGTCAGCCGAGTTTACCGCCGAACCATCTCCATTGTGACCGCCAATGAAGCACGGTTCATCCACTACATGCTCAGGCACGACGTAGAGCCAGTTCCAAATGCCAGGACTGTGTGGGTTCGGGGGTATTCCTAGCTGGCGCTATGTTGCGCGAGCAGGTTTCCACAAAACTAAGACGGAGGTGGTGGTGAATGGCCGGACCATTCATGACGTGGCCAAGCCCATGTTAAGTCGCGCAAGGCCGAGCGACCGCTGTTGTGTCGCATAGCCCTCTTCCCCTATCCTAGTTCAGCCATCCCACGATCTTATTGACGCATTGCGATTGCAATATGCTCTCACGACTGTTGCGTTTGTGTAACTTCAGTACTACCCCTCTAGGGTCATTGCTGCACTAAGCATTAGGGATCACATTGTTTACTAGCTGAGGGAGATTCCCAGACAACAACGGTGGTGCTGGAAGTCTGATTACCGAAGGCGAACTCGGCAACACGAAGTTCTCAATCGTAGCGCAATGAGGTCACCCATGAAAAAAGAGCTCGTTACATTCGTCTTCGCCTTCATGACATTTGTCTCGGTCCCCGTGGCCCTTTCACAAGACACGCGCACGGTGCTCGATCCGGTGTTTCCAACCGGTTGCTTGCAGATCCCCGCGACAAAATATATTGTATCCACTACGGCTCTGAATCGGGATCCGTTCAACGAGACCGCCTCGACGCCCGGCTACCTGGGTGCAACTGGCGGCACTAGCTTCGAGCCTTCCGGCTCACCGAGTTCGTATTCCTCATCGGAGGCCTCGGATTATTCCGCCGTATACACTGAAGGATTGGCAAAGTCTCCTGACCATCACTGCGTCGAACTGGTCCCGAGCTCGGGTATGTATGGATTTGTCATGCCACCCTTCTCTCTTCCCACCGGCATCTGGCTAGTGATCGATGCCGGCGTGACCGTATTTGCCTCGCGCAAGGCGGAGGACTACGACAGTGGTGGCGGCAAGTGCGGCACGACTTTCTCCGGCAGCAACGGAATCTCCGGTGGATGCAAGGCCTGGATCACATCATCGAATTCCACCGGATCAGGCATTGCCGGATATGGTCGACTGGACGCGCGAGGCTGGGACACACTCAGCGATCGCTCCCCGGAGACCAGTTTCTATAGCAACGCGACCCAGGCATATTGCAACATCCCCAGCCACCACGGACCCATCAACGGGTCGCCTGGCTGCACGCCTACCTCAGATGGATCGCATAGCGCATACGCCAGCCCGAACGCGATCAACCTCTCTGCGGCCAATGACTTCACTCTCTACAAAATCACGCTCTCCGCTGGCCCAGGCTTCCAGGTCAAGTGGTCGGGCGTCAAGGGCGGGGCGGTCACGAGTGGTTTCACCGCTGTCGGCTTCAAGCTGGTCGTACCATTCGACATCTCGAATACGGATGGGATCGACCCGACCAACAACGTCACCAACTTCACCATCCGGGACTCATATATGTCGAACGGCGACGATGTCTTTGCAATAAAGTCCTGCGATAACAATGTAAGCTGTTCGACCAGTGGTCCGGTCTCGAACGGAACGATCCAGAACCTTCACAAGTATTCCGGACTCGGTATCTCAATTGGCGCGGCCACAGGAAGCAACATCTCGAACATTGATTTCAACACCATCTTCTGTGACGGTCCGCACGGGGGGGGGGCACTCAACAACCCAGCTGACACGTGCATCAAGCTAAAGTCACCCAGCAATGGCGGATCGGGCGGCGTCGTTAACAATATCAAGTTCCGCAACATTTACATCCAAAATGAAGGAGCGGCGTTTCGAATCTATCCCTTCTACGACTGCTCGGGTACGGCGCCCACATTTACCCACCTGTTGTTCCAGAACATCACGCTAGGAAGTAACCCCGGATCGGTGACTGTACAGGGCTTCGATTCCAGCCACGAGACGACGGCCACTTTTGATAACTTCGTGGCGACCTCAAGCTTTCACGGCCCCCAGAGCGGTTGCAGCAAAGCCGGCGATCGCAATGTAAAGTACACCCTCGGACCGGGTCCGGTTGATGCAACCCTGATCTCGCAACTCGCCGCTGGCTCGGGATCGTCGCTAGTCGCTGACAATCGCGCTGACAGCGCCACCACTTATTTGGCAGACGCGCAGCCGTTGGTGGGTGAGCTAGTGTTGGAGACGGCCTCGGCCACCAACCTTCAGTCTCTCAACGCCTCCGGAGTTACGCCCTCATTCACGTTACAAGCGATCCTTCAGCCTGGAAGCTTTGTGGACACAAAGGAGTCCGCACCACTGCCGATCGACGGTTCTATCGTCTTCAAGGACAATGGTAAAGTGATCGGTAACGGATCCCTCGGCGCCAACGGAACAATGGCCTCTCTGAACGTGACAGACGTCGCGCCGGGTTCCCACCTTTACACAGCCACGTATGGGGGAGACACCAACTACCCGGAGTACTCATTCGGGGCCGTTACCGTGATCGCTGAGGGGGGTTCTACGAAGCGAACCCTGGTGAGCGTATATCTGAGGTCCAAGGGAGGCGCGAACGCCATGATGTCCGGGAGCACGCTACAGATCATTGCATACGGTACCTACTCGGATGGCTCGGTTTTCGTACTACCCAACACAGGAGATGATGGGACGATCGCGTGGAATACCAGCGACCATGCGGTCGTTAAGATCAGCACGCAGGGCCATGCAACGGCGATGCATACCGGAACAGTAAACATCGATGCCATGATCGGCGGCATTCAAGCTTCACCCTTGACGGTGTCCGTGAAGGCCGAGCCGACTCCTTAAGTTGACGTTACTGGCAGGACTTAGGAACGTGAGTGTCTTTGCTGTTCTTCTCCCGTGCCAATACATAGGAAGTGGATTAGGCATAGTGCGAAGAGATTTCATTTAGGGCCTATCGTTGGCCTAAGCGGGTGACGCTATGGGTGTGGTGCGGGTTGACTATGAACAGATGGCGCAGCTGAGGGAGTATCGCATAAAGACCGGAGTAACATTGACACAGTCTGTTGAAGAGGCGGTGAGCAACTGGCTACAGCGGGTTGCTCCCCGCAGACTCGAAGAAATGGGCCTGGGGCCTTTGACACCCCCAATTCGACACTTGTGGTATCACCGCTAGCCTTCCATTTATATTCCCTCCCGAATCCAGACATAAATCAGCGCACCTTCGGCATTTCGCAACGTTGCGAACTCAACACTAGATACGGTCGAGGGAGAATGGCGCAATGCCATTTATGGGCTGCCCGCAATGAATTGCCAGATTTGGCACTAGATGTCTTGCGGATGGTCGGGATCGCTTTGGCCACAGGCTATTGCCTCCGTCAGCCGAACGGGCACCGTGATGCGTTTAGCAATGTAGAGAATCTCGACGGCGGACCGCGATCTCCGAACAGACTTTCGTACCGGACAATCGATCTGACCATAGTTCTGTTGGGGTACGGGGCACCGCCAACTCTACACTGCTTCAGGCGCTCTCGGCGAATTAAAGTGTCAGTAACGTTCCGCCCGGGTCCATGGTTTAGGTGATACTCGCAATCGCTCGATCCGGCTGAGCAGAGCAGAACGATCAATGGCAAAGGCCCCGAGGTAGCATCAGGCGACCCGCATGCGAGTTCAACTCTGATAATAGACATTTGAAGAGGTCTTGCGTTGGGGTTCGGCAACGGCCTTCGTGGGGCTGCCGCGAGTTGCGGAGAATCGGCTATGAGTTTCAGTGTAGACCGCCACGCTGCCGGCGGAGGCCCGGCAAGACCCCTCCCGCAACTCGCTCGAGCACGATCCGCGACGGGGAAGATAGCAGCAGCAACCGACCTTAGGGTCCGCAACACCTGATGGTGAACCTGAAACGTAGCGCTCCGAGGGCAAATCCGAGAGGTCGCAGCCCAAAAGGAAAGCGCCGAATCCAAATTAAACCAGTTGCCGACCTAAAGTTCGACAATCAGCTCCCGATAAATCATGTAAGCATAGCCGAGGCCGATATTGATGGGACAAAGAATTAATGTAGCGCCAGTTCACCAGTTGGGCCTGATTACGTCTCAGCCGGTTAACTCCTGGAGGTCCAATGGAGTCTATAAGGAGTTACTCCAATCCGGAGTCGTCCTGAATCTCGGCGGACCGGACAACTATGTCTACACAATGTTTGACTATATGGCTCCCGGCGTGAGGCGTAACGGTCGGTGGAGAATGCGTGCGACCTCGAATGGGAGTTTTTATTTGGTGCCCAGCCTCGCCACAAAGACCATAGATATGTGCGGTCCACGGAATGGCAACACAGCTACGTTGGCGGCCGAGGGTGCCGGAATTGCCGCGACACTTCACGCTTTCATAGATATGGCCGCGGGGCCATTGGGTGCTGACCCCTTCAACCACCTTCTCGCATTCGCCCAACAGCACCCTGAAGGCGGATCAATTTGCAAACTACTCTGAAGTCCAACCGTCCAAGTGAGCCCGGTTAGTTTGTGGCAGTTGACGCAAAGATAGGAGATAGTTATGGGCTGACTAAACGATTCCATGAGAAGGAGAATCGGCCGTGTCAAATTGCGAAACGTCACCCATTCTGTCGAAGCTGAGTTTCAAGTGAGTGGCAAACCACCTCTAATCATGCGACATGAAGCCACTTGGGAGGGGGATCGAGATCCAACAGCGCGCGGTCACCGATGCTTGGCTGCCGAGCCGAATCGCGAGAGCAATAAACTCTTAGCGGTGACCCTGAAACAGTAAATAGGGTGTTGTCTTGGCTGAATTTTCACCAAAGGACGCGGATCGAGATCAGGCCACAAGTTGAGGTCGCACGTGACCTGCCGTGACGGCGAGCAAGATCCTGCCACGAGGGTTCTTTGAACGTTGTGCGGCGCGCTTATGGTTGCAGTACTGCAGCGCTTCGGGTTTACTTTAATTCTCTGATCTCTTCACCCTGTCTTCCTCCGACTAACGGGAGCGCGAGCGAAGCGGCTACACTCAAGTGCCAGATGCGACGTGCACTGGTCCGGGGCCTCCTAGAGGGGACGTACGGTCTAAGGCGTTCTTCTACTACGGACACAGTGCAGTTATATGACACCAACTTGGAATATCTATTCGGCCGCCTGGACCGCGATAAGGGATGCCGCCCGACCGAGATGCTAAGACCGCCAGACGCTTGTTCCAGAACGAGTGGTACGTGGCTCATTTGCGAAACCCGCAGGAGCCCGGTATTTCCTTGCTGTACAGCAAGTTCACCTGTGGCGGCGTTTTGTGGTCGCAAATTGGCAGTAGAGCATACATACGATGCGGAACCCGCCGGCTCAACGCCTAGGGTCCATTCTCAATCTCATCTGCTTTGTTCGGGGCCTCCTCGAAGCCATCGGCACCTTTTTGGAGGAGGCACGCCAGATGAACCCTATTCCTCTGAACGACTCAGTAGGTCGCATCGATCATGCGCTTCGCGTCTCTCTCCTCCTGTCTCTGGAACTTTGCTGTTCTCGAAAGTGCCGGGAGCGTTTCTGATACGCAACAGTCGCATAACACTCTCGCACGTGAAACTGATCGTATGGCCTACTGGCATGATGAAGCATCATGAAAGCACTCTGCCTAGGCAAGCCGACCAATGCCAAGCGGACCCGGCAGTCCAGCGTGTCGAAATCCACAGGTGGCTGACGGACGCTATCCTCGCGCTTCCCGAGCCAGAGCGTCTTATCTTCGCTCTCCACCACTATGAGCGCTTGACGCTCGAGGAAATAGAACTCCTGTTGGGTGAGACGCGAGACAGCGTTTCTCAGAGTTACGCAAGTGCGGTTCTACATCTTCAATCCGAGACCGCATTCAGCGGAGACAATCGATTGGCTGGATTTTTCTGTCGATTGAATGCTTTTCTAGAACGTGCCTAGTGGCACGGTCGTTTCCCAATAGCCCTGCATAACTCTGCGAAAACTACGGTAAGGCGTGTAGCTTAGCCCGTCCGCAGTCTTTAGCAAACTGACGTTGTAGGGGTGCCAGGGTGGAGAGAAATAGCCTGAAGTTGTCTGTCCGGGCTCTTAGCGACGAGTTCGTCCGCTTTGAGCCTTCGATATGAACAGCGGGGGTAGTGGGCCCCGTGATCCACATTAGGGGGGTAATACATCGTCGACTCCGCGCATGCTGTACACCTTTCAATCGCTCGCAGTCAACCGATCAAGTGACGCGGGCCATCAGGGTTATTCGCAGATCGATCTAGCGTACGCTTTGTCGTTCGACGCTGCCTTCGTTGCGACGATGGCGTGATTATCAAACGCTACTGCAGGACGAAGGCATCACTATTTTTCGCGAATGTTAACGTGTAATTCGTCGAGACCCTCCGGCGCGTGTTGCGGATAAGCAACACTGCAGACATCCCCTAGTGGATCGCTTCTATCAGCTGCGCTTTAGGCCGCACTTCGCACCGCTAAAACAAAAGGTTCATCTCGCCCGATCAAAAATAGAAAGTCCTTTCGCTATAAGATGAATGGCGCAATAATGGCCGATATGAGATTGCAGGCACTAAAGTCCCCATCCTCCACAATTGCTGACCGCCGTCCAGATCGCCGCGCCGAGGAAAGTCAGCGGGACATCAACCACTCATCACAGACATGCAACTTAAAGCAGTCCTTAGTCCTTTCCGCGGAGCAAGAGCTACTCGTGGTTGACCACGTGCCTGTGGTGCGCTTTATCGCACGGCGCATCCATCGGCGGTTGCCGCAGTACGTGCCGATCGAGGACCTCTATTCTGCCGGCGTGGTTGGACTGTTGGAAGCGTTGGACAAGTTTGTTCCGTCGAAACAAGTCGAGTTCCGCAGTTATGCTCAGTTTCGAATCCGCGGCGCGATTCTCGATAGTTTGCGAGACGTGGACTGGGGCTCTCGTGGGATTCGGCGTAAAGGAAGGAACGTAGACCGAGCAATCCAGACATTGACATCCCGATTCGGCCGTCCACCAACCGATCTTGAGGTTGCTCAGGAACTGAATACTCAGTTGGCCGACTATCAGAGGTTAGTGAGAGAGTTGGAGGGGTTGCAGCTCAGCTCGCTAGATCCAGCCGAGATGATCGACGTGCCGGCACGACGCGAAGATGATCCGTTGTTTCAATTCTTACATGCAGAACTGCGAGAGCGACTGGTGGTTGCGATCGGTAATCTCAGAGAGCAAGAGCGCCACGTCCTGACCCTATACTACTACGAAGGTCTTAAGCAGAAGGAGATCGGCTTGATTATGAGCTTAGGGGAATCTCGTATTTCTCAGATTCTCTCCTCCGCTGTCGCCCATCTACGCGGTGCCCTAGCAGGCCTCGCACCGATTCCATAAATGTTTGCACCTTTCGTTCTCGGAGGATCGGAGAAGGCGCTGGAGAAGAAATTAAAATTCCTGAGCGGATTTCAATGAACATCGTGGCGATTCGTTAAGCTTCATAGCCTAGGCTGGCAGAAACCGTTAAAAAAAGTGTTGGAGTCGCACTAACGGGTGCCGCGCTTCTGCCGATAGATATTAGGGAGGATTTTAGATGTCCGGCGGTCGCGATAGTCGCGCGCTAAAAGGTTTGGTGAACTCGACGACCATTAAGCGGCCTTCCTCAATAAATATCACGATCGCACGGAGGCTTGCTTCGGAGGTCGAGACGAAATAGCCGTCTGCCTTGTTCCGCTGCTCCTAAACCTGCGAGAGTCAGCAAGGAGGAGAAGAGAGCCCGAAGAAAGAAGCCCCATCGCTTCTAATTGAGTTTCAGGGAGGCTAATTGACCATGTGAGAAGTAAAGGAAGCACGCTCGAAGAGCAGCGCGCGTGGCGAAGCGCGTTGTACGGAGAAGTGATGCAGCTGGAAGGCAAAGCCGGACTCTCTATTTTGGAAGCATGCGATGCTGCGCGTGTTAGCCGTGCAGGTTTTTACCGGCACTTTGATGAACACTTGCCGCGGCTGGCGGACACAGAACTGCGCCAGCAGATCCAGCAAATCTGCCTTGAGAACCGTTGCAACGGTTCTCGACGCGTCATCATTGAACTACAGAAGCTAGGCCTGCTGGTCAATCGCAAGCGAGTAATGCGGTTGATGCGCGCCGATAATCTATTGTGTCTGCGCAAGCGGCGCTTTGTTTGCACCACCGATTCTCGTCATACTTATGCGGTCTACCCCAACCTCACCCTCGATTGGAAGCCGAATGGGATCAACCAGTTATGGGTGGCAGATATCAACCTACATCCGGCTGCGAGAATCATTCCTTTACCTGGCGGTCATTCTGGACGCTTACTCGCGACGCGTGATTGGCTGGGCACTTGGAAATACACTGGAAGCCGAACTCGCTCTTGCAGCTCTGCGAAGCGCTCTGGCGGATCGACCGGCGCCTGCATTACTGATCCATCACTCCGATCGCGGCGTCCAGTACTGCTCCCGAGCTTACGTCGAGCTACTGCAGTCCTACGGCATACGCATCAGCATGAGTCGGAGCGGCAATCCATATGACAATGCTCTGGCCGAAAGCTTCATGCGCACTCTAAAATGCGAAGAAGTTTATCTGAAAACTTATCGCGACCTCGATGATGCGGCTCTTCATATTCAGGGCTTTCTTGAACGCATTTACAACTGCCAACGATTACACTCCAGTCTTGGCTATCAATCCCCGGCGGCCTATGAGGCTCTTACCTACGCAAACTCTGTGGAGGTGCTGGCGTGAGTTTTCTAAGGCATGAGAAGATCTATCAATCCGATGGGCTCAAGAGGGAGTTGAACTGCTCGTTCAGCTCCCTCATAGACCATCGTTCCGATGAGTCTTCAACCGGCTATTCCTTCATGAGTTGCTCTCCAGCAGAGCTCATGTCCGCTTCGCCGGTTCTGCAAAGTTTCTCGCCTAACCTTGCTGCTGTAAAGGCCCCAGCAGCCAAACACAACTGTCCCTATTTTTCACTGTCTCAACCAACGGGTCCACTCCATCACAATTGCTGGTTCTGTCTTATAGCGTTTCTTACGTGGCAAAACACAATCATCACGTTCCACTTCCCTGATATCACACTGAGGGTCTGATGAGCGACAAACAGGTTCTTTGTGATTGTCACTTTGCACCGATGTACTATGAGCCAGTCTCCATCATTCCGGAGCGTGACTTTGTCATGTGTTGGACAGCGGACTGCGGACGGTACTACAACAAGTCGCTCGGCTATTTCCATCTACGACCGGCAATGCCAAGTACATTGGAACGCATCGACAAGTTCACGCGCAGAATGACGCGTTGCTTGTCTGACGACTGTTCCGAGGTTGGTTCCATGGCACTCGTTCGCTCCGCTGAGGCGACGAATCAGGAGAGTAAGGCTTGCTGGTACTGCTTTGAGTGCGATATGGAATTCCTTCATGATCATACTAGCCATGATAAGCGCAGGTCGCGAAGCTCTGGATCACTCGTGACCGACAGCCAAGAGCCGACTGCATAGACTTTAGGGACTCTCCGGTTGCCTTGTCGCGCCTTCGTATACTTGGCTCTATTCTGAATACTCGACGAAGGGGCTGATCGGAGTCCGCGCGCACCACGGCGCTAGGTGGTTTTTCTCGCGTCTTTGTTGGGTCTCGGTATTTGTGATCTTCGGCACCAAGCGCCAACCGTGGAACTGTCACCCGCGTATGGTTGCTGCCGCCGGGACTCAAATTGATAAACATTCGCCGGATTCTGTTTTGATGCCCTCGGGCTGGTCACGGGGCGTTTCTGAAGCCATGTTCATAGATTCTGCAGGCGAGCTGGTCGAGCTCTCCGGCGGGGAACGCCAGAGAGAGGCGTTCGTCCGTGCTTTCCTGGCCAAGAATAACATTGTTGCTCACACTGGCCGGTGTTCGTCGATGCCGCGGTTAAGAAAAACACCTGCCGCCTATATCTCTTCCCCGTTCGCGGTCGATAAACAAACCCGTACGTATTCCGATCCGGATGGTGCGGTTCTATGGGGTTGCGAGAGCGACAACAAACTCCGGCGACACCCAGTCGTCCCTACACAAGCGTCCCGCCAATCGCGCTATCTAGCTCCTCAAGTTGGATTATCCTCACGACGTTGTCGTTTCTCTTGATGGGATGTGGATCTTGGTCTCGGGCGATCTCCGGATCACCGACAAATCCAGTTTCTCGAACTCCAAAAGACCCGGGAACCAGCGGCCAAACTATGCCGATTCCCAGCGTAATTCAGCCATTGACAGGATGTGCAAATCCCAATATAGGAATCTCCAATGGAGATTGGGGAGCGGGGACGATTCCCGTATACACGGACCCTGTCAGCCTAACGGTCGGTGCCCCCATCTATAGTGCAAATGAGATCTTTTGGACATCTCGAGAAAATGGGCCTGGGCAGTCGATCTTGTTAACAGGTGCCTTCACTGATGCCACAAAACGTGCGAGATTAGCATTCATTCCTCCCGGAACTGCCGATTGGCAGACCCTGGTCAGTGGTAGTACGACAGTGATTTCTACTGTCCAGCAGGGCACAACGGGCCTCTCGTTTCTAGTTCCAACAAATTTCCCCTCCGGCGTTTATGGATTCGAGATCGAAGATCCTTCAGCTCCTCCGTTGATGGGTCTCGCAAATGCTCCTTCTATGAACTGGGTAATTGGAGTGCCGTCCACTACTGATCCCAGCATGGCACTCCAGCATCACGTCTATGATTGCGGCGTCGAACCGGGAGGCACCCTTCGAATCTTTGGAAAGAATTTCGCGCAATCTCATCAGGTCATCCTACAATCGTCGGGTGACATCGCGTATTCGCTGAAACCAACGGCAATCGACAGCAACTCCGTCGCTGTTTCCGTCCCAAGCACGCTTGCCCCTGGAACGTACAATCTATGGATTGGAAGTGCCCCTTGGAGCGCAACATCAAGCCCTGCGAGCAAAATTACAGTTTATTTGCCGCCACCAATGAATATTGAACACTTTGTTTGTGCGGATCTTGTGAGTGACGGAATCACCGATAACTCCGGCAGGTTGCAGTCTTGCCTGGACCGCTACGCACCGAGGCCAGGTTCAAATCGGATCGCATATATAGCAGTTCCCGCCGGCTCTTTCGCGCTTACAGCAGGCGTCACAGCTCACTCTTTTGAGGTTGTTTCTGGGTCTTCTACAGCACGTACTAAATTACTTGGGCGTCCTCGGGCGACACCACCTGTCGCGTGGTTGACTGTTCCTCAATACTTCGGACTGACGAATATAACCTTTCAGGCACCCGCGAACCCTTACCTGCTTCTCAGTTCGGGAACCACAACGGGCAATCCTCTCACTTCCGGGCATCTGTTCTTCAGCAATGTTAGCTTTGCATCGACCTACGATGCGTCGAACGGACGGGAATCGATGTTCGCACTCGCAGGGCCAGACATTCAGGTCTATAACTCCACATTCCTTTCCGGATCTAATCAGGTTCTCGATATCGACTATGGCGATGGAGCCGTGGTTTCGGGAAACCGAATCATATTGAACAATTGGACCGGACTTGGAATTAGCGACAGCCAAAACGTCGTCTTTGAAAACAATCTCACTTATTCTGAGAATCCCGTGGGGCGAGGAACTGACGGTCGCTCAGCAGGATCGGGCCTAGGAATAAGTCGCGGGAATAATCAGTACGGACCGTCAGCACTTTCTCGCAATATCTACGTCGGCTACAACACCTTTAAGAATATGGGGTCGGGTGGCCAGCAAGTAATCACTAACGACGGAGACGGAGGGGCATACTTCGGCCCCGTTGCTTCGAGCAGCAGTGTTACGGTAACTTTAGCCGATGATCCGGCGTGGAACTGGATGGGCACCACCAATCCTCAAGCGGCAGTGATGGTGATTATTGCTGGTACTGGCTTGGGCCAGTATTCTTTTCTCCAAGACTATAGTGGTCGGACGATCGATCTCGTGAGTCCATGGAAAGTTGTGCCTGACTCCACATCGATCGTTGTCATCTCTCAGTACGAACTGAACATGACGATCGCGCACAACATCATCATAAACACACTGGGTTCATCTATTGTCCTGGGGGATGCACTAGAAGGTGTAATAGAAGACAATACCTTGGTCAATTCGGGGCAGGGTATTCTCATTTCCGCGTTTGGTCCTTACGGCGGCCCCGCGGCCTACGGGCCCGTGATGAACACCGATGTACTTCGGAATACCATCGCCGCTGGAAAGGGCAACTTTATAATTCCCTCGGTAGACACAAACATCGCTGGGATCGGGATCCAGGATATGCCAGGTTGCCTCGTCTCCGGTCTTATGATTCGCGACAACGCGGTATCCTCTCTCAACACCATTTTTAGCGTGGATGGGTTGAATGGGATTAGCGCCAACGTCATCGAGCAAAACCAGGCCAACTGGCTACCAACGTGGCCCATTCCGGGATTCCTGATACAGGACAACTCTCCTCCTTCCAAATAAAAATCATGTGTCTGTTCTCTAGATGTCACGTCGAATCAGAGCCTAGAACGGCTAAATCCTAGTCAGTGTCACCATTTGCGGCCGACGTGGTGTCGACAGAGTCAGGAAATACCGGGCGTGGTCGCCGTGGCTGTTCGATTTTGATTAACAGGACGAGTTGAAGAAGTCCGCCGACAACCACGGTGGTCGTGGGTCGGTGGAATCAGGCATCATACGTCCGCTCGCTAGTTTTCATATTCTGACCAACCTTCTGCAATCTCGCGGTAGGTCAAACTGCAAGGCGCACCGCTCTGACAAGGGTGGGGTCACTTCTGGTGTTGTTCGTGCCAGAGACCGTATCTCTTTCCAATCATAGGACTGAAAAATATAAGACGCGGTCATCGATCGATAATATCGTGAGCTATGGCAAAACAACCACGCTGTCTGTGACCTGTGACCGTGAGGTCAGGTCCCAGATGATTCGGAGCGGAAAGCACGACCCCCTCCGCTGAATCCTCTATTGCTGCGCTACGCGGCCGGTCCGAAGCGGCCGGCCCGATATTCTGAACGTTGACCGACACGAGCCGACGGAATTTGACCGAATCGTAAAAAATGGTCTTTTGAGTGTCTTCGTGAGAGTACGTTTGCCCTTGCCAGGCGCATTTAGTCTTGATTCTTCTCCATTGGAGCTTCGGTTTTGGGTCCAGACTTTGCGCAGGCCCAACTGCCTCGACGCCAGGATGAACTCGTTTCTGATTTGATTGCTTTCCCGGGCGCGAAGTTGACGACTCAGGAGGTTGGTTCCGCAATGGCCTTGCGTTGAACACAGACGGGGCCGCGCCAGCCCAGCTTCGCAGCTTCGTGCGATTGAGGTGTGGTGTGAGAAAGAGACCGGGCGCGGCAGCTTGTGCCTAGGCTCAAAGCGCGACATGTTCGATTCCAGTACGCATGCGTCGATCTTGCGCTGTTTCATTCAGGATAGTAATCGTCCGCTAGTCGACGTATAGACAGGTGGCCTAACCTGGCCCACGATGACCGTGAGCAATATCGTTGCAGTTGGGGCAGTCGCCATTCACGGGGAGGGTTGCAACGGACACCGGAAGAGATGCGTCGGATTGTAGAAGCGACGTTTGTCCCGGGAGCATCGATCGCGCGTGGCTCGTGAGCAGGGAGTAAATGCGAACCAGGTTTCAGCGGCGGTGCAGTATCGCAGGGAACTCTCGGTGTTCGCCAACAAAGGCCAGACCAAGCTGGTGCCGGTGACGGTGACTGCAGAGCCCGGCGGTGTCCCGAGGGCTGATATCGCTCCTGTCATAGGTCCGTCAGGATCGATCCATATCAAGTTGCCTGCTCGAGCAGTGATCAGTGTCGAGCCCGGCGTTGCTCCGGAACCTGTGCGTACAGTTTTGGGGAGCCCATTGCGGTGATCGAGCTGAAGTCCGGAACAAGGATCTGGATTGCCGCCGGGTTTACGGATCTGCGCCGCGGCTTTCAAGGGCTCTCGTCGATTGTTGAGACAGTTCTTGAACAGGCACCATTCTCGGGGCCATATGTTCGTTTTCACGTCAAGCGTGGCGACTTGATCAAGTTGCCGTGGTCCGATGGCGATGGCCTTTGTCTCTTTCTGAAGAGATTAGAGCGAGGACGCTTCATCTGGCCACGGGCCACGAACGGAATTGTGTCATTGACACGTGCGCAGTTATCGATGCTTTTGGAAGGCATCGACTGGCGTCTGCCGCAGAGGACGTGGGAACCGCCGTCGGCAGGATACGCGCAGACATTTTGATCTATGACTGCGACGTAACTATGGCATACTCCGTGCCATGGTTGATGCGCATGCCAGTGTTGTTGATCTGATCCGACTGGATCGAGAGACGCTCGAAGCGCTGGTGGTGGCGCAGCAAGAAGCTCCTTAGTCGGAACAGCGAGATCGAGCACCTGAAGCTGATCATTGCCAGACTTCAGCGCATGATGTTCGCTACTAAGATCGAAAAACTCGCCCGCGAAGTCGGCAGCTGGAGTTAAAGCTGGCAGATCTGGAGCCCGGTGAGGTCGAGCACGCCGAGCGTGCCCTAGCAGCGCCAACCTGCAATATCCCTCACCGAAGACGGAAGCGACGTCCACTGCCTGAGCATCTACCACGCGAAACACAAACGCATATGCCTGCTGAAGGAGCCTGCTCAGCGTGCGGTGGTCAGCTGTCGAAGCTGGGCGGAGATGTCTCCGAGATGCTGGAGTATATCCCGGCCAGCTTCAAGGTCATCCGCCACGAACATCCCAAGATGTGTTGCACCCGCTACGACGCCATCGTGCAGGCCCCGGCACCGAGGAGGCCGATCGACCGCGGACTTGCCGGACGCGGCTTGTTGGCCCATGTTCTGGTGTCCAAGTATGCAGACCATCTTCCCTTATATCGCCAATCGGATATCTACGCTCGCGAAGGCGTCGACCTGGATCGCTCGACGTTGGCCGACTGGGTAGGAGCTGCCAGCTAGCTACTCTCGTCTTTGGTCGGCCAGCTGCTCAAGTGCGTGCTCGCGGCTTCGAAGATATACGCGGATGATACGCCCGTTCCGGTGCTGGCTCCAAGAACAGGCAAGACCAAAACCGCGCGGCTCTGGACCTATGTGCGCGACGATCGGCCGGCGGGTAATGATGTGCGACCAGCCGTATGGGTCACCTACTCGGAGGATCGCAAAGGAGAACATCCCAAGCAGCATCTGAGCCTCTTCTCCGGTGTTCTGCAGGCCGATGCCTATGTTGGATTCCATCATCTCTACGAAGGCGGCAGGATCGTTGAAGCCGCCTGCTGGGCTCATGCAAGGCGCAAGTTCTACGAGATCCATGGTGGCCCACGGTTCAGTCATCGCTGACGAGTCTATCCAGCGATCGGAAAGCTTTACAATATTGAATGTGAGATTCGTGGCCAGGCGGCTCCCCTGCGTTGTGAGATCCGCCAGACACGAGCGCGACCTCTGATGGATGATCTGCATCTCTGGTTCCACAAGACTCTCGCGGGTCTCTCGCGCAAGTCTGACACTGCGGCGGCCATCCGCTACGCGCTCTCTCGCTGGCGTGCGCTTAGCCGTTACCTCGTCGACGGCTCCATCGAAATAGATATTCAGCGGCCGAACGGGCACTCCGCGTGGTCGCTCTGGGACGCAAGAAATATCTCTTCGCCGGATCAGATGCCGGCGGCGAACGTGCGGCGGCCATCTACAGCCTGCTGGGCTCTGCCAAACTCAACGATCTCGATCCTGAACTCTATCTACGCCATGTCTTGGAGCGCATGGCCGATCATCCGGTCAACCGTATCCACGAACTCTTACCCTGGAACCCGGTCTCCGAGCTCCAACGCATCTCGCAGCATCTCAAGTGTCCACTTCAAAAAATAGATGGAAACTTGAGCCCCACGCTCAAACCAAGCGGCTTATCAAGACGGCCTTGAAACGACACTGACTCAGCATAGGTTCTCCTCGGAGAAGAGGCAGTTGTCGGCGAAGCTGCGCAGTTCTTGGTCCGTGTCCATGTAATCTCCACTCCCATTGGCGCCGATCGTCAATCAATTATCACGCGGTCCATTCTCACCATCCCCTGCGCCCCACGTACAGGTAGTCGTTCTGGCTGCTCGACAGTGTCGCCGCCGGAGCGCATTCAAGGCCCAGTTGTCTACCCACCCCGCCGCAAACAGGGGAACGCTAGTTTCCCCCACATAACGCAGTTTCACTTAAATGCGCAATCGTGATGCGTAGCGCATAGGGCGCACAGCAACGCGCACAGCAAAAACTCAGGCGCCTAGTTCTGCCCTTTCGCCGCTCGGCCTCCGATCGAACGAACTCACGCCAATGCTCCGCCACCTCACGAGCGGACAGCGAATTTCCTCCCCGGCTCATACCTGCGCACGGCGGTAACAGGCACGCCTGAATCCGACCCTATACCTCGAACCGCGACATAACCCTCTTGTCGGCTTTTACGCCAAGCTGAGTACAAGTGGCTCACGCGATTCGCAACTGTAGACCTCGAAGTTTTCGATATATCGGCTGAGAAGTAGGTCCGTATATGTGCTTGTCGAACCACCTTCATATTTCTGAGCAAGCTAGTTCAATAGAACTTCGCCAGATTTTGTCTGAAGGGATTACGCGAGAGAAATAATCATCTTCAAGCGAAATAAATGCGGACGGTCAACTCCCATTGAATAGCCTGCAGTGACCCAGAGAAGATCGGGGTTAAGCGCATAGGAGTTCCTCTAGGCTTCTTACCATTACTTCAGTACCGGCCCGCTATTGTCATTAGTACTGCGATTCCCGCCGATGAAAGTAGTAACAATCACAGTACGCAGTAACGCTAAATCCGGATCCTGAGTTGTTCAGGGATAGTAGCTTCGAACTCCGAGGAAAGATATGCTCGTAACAAGAAATGCTTCGATCCACAATGTCATGTGCAGTTTGGCCGTCGTTCTTGCACTGCTATTTACTTCGAGTGTCGTCCCGCAGGCATTCGCCGATTACGCAGCGCCGAGAGAATCCAGTCGTCTCAACGCTCTTGTTATTGCTATGCTCGGACGCGACGGCCTCCCCCCTAACGCTCCGGGCAAGGCCGCTATTGCGGAAGCTCCAGGGATCCCGGTGAAGCTCGTATTCGTACGGCAGCCATCCAACGCGTTAGCCCAAGCCATGATCTCGCCCGGCGTGCAGGTGGTAGTAGAGGATAGTAACGGTATTCCCGTTCCTACCACCACTCGAGTCACCCTCGTCCTGACAAATGTGTTCGGACTGAGGGGAACTCGGACTGTTACTCCGCAAAATGGCATCGCCACATTCAGCGATCTCAGCGTGAAGACTGACGGAACTTACACCCTGTCAGCAACCAGCCCGGGCCTTACATCTGCGACCAGCACAAGCTTTACCATCACCGGGGCAAGCGGCAGCACAGGTCCTTTGCCGTTTAAGGTGGCCTTCCTCGTGCAGCCTTCAGACGCCTTGACTCAAGCTACAATCTATCCGGCCGTCCAGGTCGTGGTACAGGATGCCAACGGCATTCCCGTTGCTACAAGCACTCGAGTCACTCTCGTTCTGACCGGTGTCTTCGGATTAGCAGGAATTCGAACGGTTACTCCACAGAACGGAATTGCGAACTTCGCGAACCTCAGCGTCGGTACGCCAGGACGTTACACACTATCAGCGACGAGCCCGGGCCTCTCTTCTGCAACCAGCGTAGGCTTCACTGTCACATTACCAGGGATTACAATCCAACTACCAAGTTCCTCGACCAAGGTTGGCAATACACTTAACGGGAGCATTACCTTGGCGCAATCAGCAGGGCCCCAGGGTGCGAACGTAACGTTGGCGAGTGTGTCACCAAACTATGTGGTCGTATCACCGGGGCCGGTCGCAATCGCAGCCGGTCAAACGACCGGCACGTTTACATATACGGGCGTCGGTGTTGGAAACTCCACCATAAACGCTACAGCTACCGGCTACAATCCCGCTAGCGTCCCGGTGGATTCAATTGCCAACAATTCCGGCAGCGTGAGCACAGTTGAATCTCTCGGCGCGATCCCCGCTACTCAGGCATTTAACGGACTAGGCTTCAATCTCACTACTTCCAATGACTGGGAGTTCAGGATGGCTGCGGCAGCGGGGGCAACCCACGCGCGTTACCAATGCAGCTGGGTCACCACAGAAAATCAGACCGTTCCACCGAACAATACCGACGATGCACCGCAGTTCACCCTCCAACCGGACTGTCAGGCGGCCTTGGTGTCCGCGGCTAATGTTGGCACTCACTCCACGATCGTTGCGGCATACGGCGCACCTTATCATCAGATCCTCACAGTGACCTTGCCCGCTGGCGCTTCCGCTGGAGCAACCGTCCTAAACGTCGAGTTCGCCTCCGGTGTGGGCGGAGATACGCTTTCCTCCATGGCGCCTTTTTATGACACGATCATCGGCTCTTCGAATAATGAGATCACGAAGAAGCACTCCTATGCGGGCGGTCTCATCACTGGTATCACGTTGACTGACGCAACTCATGCAACGCTGACACTTGCCTCCGCTCTGGCCTCGTCTTTGCCGGCAAACGCTACTGCGAAGTACATCATTCATGAGTACCTCTATCCCCCTCCAGCATCGTCCAGCCCGACGGATCCGTCCGTGGTCGCATATGCAAAATACGCTGCATTTCTGGCCGACAGGATCTCAGAATCGGGCGTGAGCGGAGAGGTGGAACTTTGGAACGAGCCGCCGTGGTCTAGTGATCCGTGGGACAACAGAGGTGATTATTACGACGTGTGGCCGGGTAGCCCGACTCCTGGGCCTCAAGCGAGCGGTTATCCAAACGCCGGATTTGTTGCAGCACTGCAAGCAATGACGACCCCGGCCGAAACAACGTACAACTGGGGAGGGACGGAAAAGTCTGGAGCGAACTCAGTATTTTTCGTGATGCCGTCGAACACCAGTGTGGCGTTTAATCAGCCAAACACTGCAGTTGTCACAGAATCCTTCCACCCTTACGGGAATAACCCAGAAGACGAGCTTTGGAGCGGTCCGTGCCTTGCGGCCACCATCAACCCATATCCCGCTACGCCGAAAGCGTCCAGTCCATGCAATTTAGGCGATCCGAATTCAAACATTGTGGTGGCTGTGCAAAAAAGCCTGGTGCAGCGAAGCCGAAACCCCAGCTGGGGAATCGCACATAATATTACCGAGACAGGAATCGGCACTGCGACTGTCGATCAAGCCCAACAGGCGCGTTTCATCATGCGCCAGTTTCTTGGTTATCAAGCCGCAGGAGTCTCCCCAGTGCAGTTTTATCGCCTCTACGATGTCTCAAGCGGCGGATTTGGTTTCGTTGATCCAACAACCCATGATCCGTTGCCGTCCTATACGGCGATCGCCGGTCTCATGTCAGATCTCAAGCCTATCAGTAACGCCGCAGTTGGTTCAGGCTCTTTGCCGGCCATCATCAGTTATAGCGGGACCTACCCACTCGAGACGGTCTCGATAATAGGTACCCGTAGTGGAGATACGGTGAACTCAATCATTTTCTCCTTATGGCAACGAAGCAATACCACGACCGGAAAATGGGCGCAGCTCGATTCGCCTCCCGCGGCATCGGTTACTGTTCAAATTCCACCAGGCTTATACGTCGTCTCTATCGTCAATCTAGATACGCGCGAGTCGATACCTTATACGACGTCAGGCCAGCAGATCAACTTGGATGTGTCGGACGATCCGTTGGAAGTCTTGTTGATGCCCTCATCGTGACACTTCGCCCCAGGCGCATTCGCGGTAACTGATTGAGAGGGCTCCCTTGCCGACCGTAAACTCTGGATCCGCAAACTCGCGGGTCTCGCGAGCGCATACGGCACACTGTGGCTCGGGTTGACAAGACTGATATGGAAACTGACCGCCGTGCCAAATAGGCTTTCGTTGTTAACTGAAAACACAGGCTGGACGCCCATTCGGCGTCAACAGAAACAGGTTCGAAAACCTGCAAAATGGTCTACAAACTAATACCTGCAGACACTCTGAACGAATACGCCCTACGCATGCACCGGTGACCGCTCTCGACTGATCATTGCTTATTTAGGTAAGCCAAATCTGGCGTCTCTGATGAAGATTAACAAGCCAGGTCGCCGCTGGCGCCCACTGATTTTCTTCGACTTGATGTCGTGCCACGACTGACGGCCGTCGACGCAATTTCTCGGTTCACAATGAAGTGGGCTTAGCCAGTGTTTGTGTGTACTGCGCTCATGTCGAACTCCGCTCACCTCATGGAACACTCTTGAGTTCTTTCAGTTCGCCAAAGCTTCAGCGCGATTTTCTGCACATCTGCGTATTATAAGCGCAATACAATTGATGCTCAGGCGCCGCCAAATAGTCGCTGGGAAGTTTGACGCGGTCGTGCACGGAGATAAGGGGGACTCGAAGATGAAGAGCTTTAAGGCTCCTGCATTGCGTCGATGATCTTGCGAGCTACGTCCGCTGCACTTACGTGGTAGGTCCCTTCCGCTAATGCCTTCTTGATCCTCGCAATCTTTTCCATTCGTACCGCGGTCATCGCTTTGTCAAGGCTCTGAATTTGGTCAAAGAGGACCTGTATCGTCTCCGCAGATGTCAACTTCTCGGACCGAATAGGGTTGGGCGTAGGAACTGGGCGGTGCGGTGGTGGATGCATGGAGAACGCTCTCTCGGTAAACACTAGCACGGGTTACTTAGAACAAGGCATGTACCTTAGGGCACACTTTGGTGAGCCTAGTAACCACTATTGTTTTGCCTTTCGCATACGTGCGGAATGTTTGGCAAACGCTGTCGATGCAGATGTTGAAGCCGCTTGGTCGGGGTGTGGCACCAGCTTTGTCCTAACGAACGCTGCTAGGTGAAACGGTCCGAGGGAAATCCTGATACGGCCCTTTTATTTGGCGGTGGCGCGTCGTTTGGGCGGCGGTATCGCCCTAAGGTCCAGGTGAGTGAGATCGGTTGACGCGAGCGAAAACATCTTCCATGCTTTGCAGATCCGTTTCATTCGAGCCCCCGTTCCACTTTTTGTGGCTCATCCTCGTCCAGATCCGGCAGCGCGGCCAAGAGAGCCTCATGCTCCACCCACGGTTTCGATGCAATCGAGTAGCGATCCCCCACATCGGAAGCTGGATGCGCAATGATCGTGACGAGGTTGTGAGCGTCCATGGGCGCGTCGATTGTTCCTGCGGTTATTGGTTTCTGCATATTCTTTGTCCTCCAAAGGCTAATGGTCGCAACGACTTTTCCTTGTCGCGATTTATGCCGCCTTGTTCGTTGTTGATTAGGTTCTACCCGGATACTGGTCCTGGTCTTGAGCTCTCTGTTTCAACTCGGACAGCGATGACTCGCGCACTCCGATCCCAGTCACGCCAAGTGTCGATTGGAGAGAAAGAGGCCTGCGGGAGAAATCCCGGCGGGCCTCCGTTAAAGTTGCGAGAGTCGATGGCGATGAGATAGCTTCCAAAGTTCCAATTGTCTCCAGAGAATGGCTACTGCTGGCGGTTAGGGACGATAGCGGTAGCCTCGGGGCCGTTCTGGTTTTGATGCACCAAGCCTACCAGCGCTCTTCCGAAAACGTTACCGCGAATCTCCGCGGTGGCGTCAGCGCGCTTCGTTGTTGTTTCAGCTTCGCTTTGTGAATGACCATTCGAACTTGGCGCCTACACATATCATGAGTGTGTCGGAGAGAAGTCACTTAAAGAAAATCGTCATCTGGGACTAATCCATTACCTATTCCTGTCCGATAGGGTGAACAAGATTATGACGTTTCTTATCTTCGACCGAACTGCTGCCAACCCGGAAGCGTCATCGGACCAATTTAAATTTTCAATTATGCAGTCTCGTCCAAACACCGCATTACACGGGTCAGGCGAATTGCGGTTCAGTCGGGATGGGAAATCGTGATGCTGATTGAGGTCGGACATTTGTCGCGGGAGCGGCGGAGATTCCCTGGAGTGGTCGCAGTGGGAAGCTGAGGCGCAGTACGGCCGCCGGCGTTGTCTCGCGGAGCAGAGCGCGGCCGTTGCGACGGCAACCGAGGTTGGTGACGCCGTTGGAGGAAGGGGGCGAGATACCACCTTTGAAAACTCTGTTTGGCTTATTAAAAGAGAGGAACCATGGAGGCCGATAGGGAATTGGAAGATGTGCATTCGGCTGCATTGAGGGGCCTGGAACGACTGCACCAGGCGAGCTCAGCCGGAGGGCGTGCTCTGGTGCTCTTCAAGACGCTGGCCATCATCTTAGATCTTGCGGGGATTCTCAATGCGCTGACGGCAGAGGCCAGAGCAGAAAATGGGTATTACCCCGGTGGGAAAACCAACTTCAATCAAGCACCAGAAGGACGAAACAACTGCGCTGATTGAGTTTCACCCAAGTGTCTGCACCTGACCAGCCTACACACGAATTCCGGTCAAGATGTTCAAAATGCAAGATGAAATGTCGGTGGCCAAACGACTCAATATCCGTAAATGCGCCCACGTGAAATTTCCGCTTACTCCCAGCGCCATTAGCTCATCTCTCGCGCACAGGTTGGCCCCTGTGCCGTCCGCCATCGTGGCTCTGTGGTGAAATGGGCTGCGAAACAACTCGGGTAGAGACCAAAGACCTGCCCGCCTCCTTCGTTAGCAAACCCCGGCGGGCGCCGTTATGGCCTTATCGTCTCAGAGTGAACGGCTTCCTTCGGACTGAGATGTGTAGCAGGCGCCGCTGTCAAGATGCCACAAATCCGACTTGGCGGGAGCTGAATACAAGTGCTTATGGTGGCACTCCCGATCGAGCTGAAAATTGGATCCCGAGCGATCGGGTATTGCATGGTATGGTCGGGTTTAGTCGCCCGTGCGACGACGGCGAAGTTGCCAGCCTTCGGTACCAGTAGCTTCGCTGTTTTCGCTCAACATGGCAGCAACGACGAACGCTAGCATAACTCGCGCCGAGGGACACGCTACCATGCGCGGCACCGTCATTGAGTGTGACAGGGCAGGTTCCGATTGCGTCAAAACCTCCGCCGGCCGATTCGGCCCTTATTGCCGACCGGATCGACAGCGCTAAGTCGACGCCGCAACAGCCGGTGGCTCAGAAGCGTAACATCCCTTAACAATAAACAAGGATTACCCGGCTAAGGGAGAGATTTTCCTCCCGTGTCGTCAACTGCAGATCATCTCGGTCCGCATTAATCCCAACGCCGCTTTGCAAGAGAATCGGAATGACTAGCCGTGGGAGAGTCGCAGCGATAGCATTTTATTGTTGTAGCGGCGGCCGTAGACGATCAACGCCCGCGGTTAAGGGGGTGAAAATGATTGACAATTTCCTTCAGCGCCTCGGTCTATGACTGAGGCGTCGATATCTCAACGGGGACTCGTTGAGAATGAGGAAGCATGTAGTCCACGAGCCTTTGGGCAACGTCTTCTGCTCGGATCGAATAAGTTCCGTTGGACACCGCCATCTTGAGGCGTTCGAGCTTTTATATGTCAATATCTTCGATCGAGTTGAGTGAGATATTCAGGTAGTTGTTCTCCCAGGCTGGCTCGTGCGTCCAGTAGTCGAGTTGGCCGAGAGAATGGCAGCCGAATTCCGTTAATGCGCCGTGCTGCGGGGCGACGCGCGGGCGGCTCGATTGAAACAGAATCACAATTGGTGCTGTATCCTCACCTCGTGTCCATAATCAATAAACGGCCATTTCGGGTTTCCGTCTAATGATTGCACGACAATCCGAGCCGCGCGGCGCGGTATGGCGTTCTGGTTCTCGCATATCGTGCAATCTACACACGAAGCAGGCGCCTCTGAGAGTTCAGCGAAGCGTAGCGCATGGATTTGGAGCCGGTATGTTCTCTAACATTCGGAAACTTTCGAATATTTGCTCATATTGAAGTGAGCCGAGCGAGGCTTATCGCGAAATTACGCTCGAATTCAGAATTAGTTCTCTAAAAGTTACCGTTGGCATATTTGTGGCCGATAAAGCGTCTAGATGCGCGCGGATGTCATCAAAATGACTCGTTTACATAGAAACTTGTCTACCTTCTAAAGCTGACAAGAGTACTTCAAAGGAGCGTGGCGTGCTCCGGTAAATCTTCCCGACATATCCAGGAGGAATCGATGACGAGCACGCGTCGTTCTTAGTTGTACAGCGGGAAGACGATGAAGGGTTCCGCAACGAACCGAAGCCTCATCTCTAAAGCGCCGACCGTCCAAAAGAGGCGGCGGATTGCGAGAAGAGCGTGCGGCGAGGGCGGTGCAGGGAGGAACTACCCCATTGGCAACGATAAATCCAGTGACCTGTCCTACGGCATCTATGTCGCCAGCCGGGGAAGGTATTAGTAAGCTTCGCCTTCTCGTGGTCGACCAAGACACCGTGATTTCTGCAGTTTGCCGTGAATGGGCATCAGCGCTCGGACTCGTGGCGGAGATCGCCGTTACGCCCCACGTGGTGCGAAACAGGTTGAGTGACGGATTCGTCGACGTCTTGCTCGTCGATTTGGACACCCTGTTAGGAGAAGGCTTGGCGCTCCTCGACGAGATCAGGGAGCTTCATCCGAGTGTGGGTGTCATTGTGATGTTCGCCTCTGCTTTGGTCACCGGCGCGGCGGAGGCATTGCGTGCGGGAGCCACAGAAGTTATCCCGAAACCGTTCACGCGCAGTGAGCTAACTACGGTGCTCGAGCGCACAATGGAGCGCTGCCTTGTGGCAGGCGTGAGCCGGCGCCTGGGTGAAACTTTGCACTCTCCGCACTCCCTAGGTAATATCGTCGGCCGCAGTCCAGAGATGGACAAACTGCAACACCTTCTGTCCAGGGTCGTGAAAAGCTCTCATCCGGTGCTGATCATGGGAGAAAGAGGTGTCGGCAAAGAGTTGGTTGCGCGGACCATTCACGCGAACGGCGTACACGCCGACCGCCCATTTGTTTCTGTAGACTGCAGTTCCCTGGCGCCTGCCCTCATGGCAAGTGAACTCTTTGGCTTCGTGAAAGATTCTTCCGAGGGCGCCGACCAGCCGAAGAGTGGTTTCTCGACGACGTTACCGGGAGGTACCATCTTCCTGGATAATATCGGGGAGTTGACGATGAATCTGCAGGCTAAGTTGTTCCACGCCTTAGAGAGAAAAGACTTTAGATTCGCGAAGGTTTCGAATCAGATTGCTGTCCAGGTTCGCGTCCTGGCAGCAGCCGACCACACCTTGGCGACGATCATCAAAAAAGGATATTTCCGTATGGACCTCTATCACAGACTTAATGTCGTCCATTTGTTCATCCCTTCCCTCCGAGATCGTAGACAGGATATTCCACTACTAGCCACTCACTTCCTGGAGCAGATTTCTCGGAAAACTGGCATCACGCACACCCTGAGCATTGATGTATTGCAAACCCTGGTTAAATACGAATGGCCCGGAAATGTTCGCGAGCTTGAGAATTCAATCGCTACCGCCTGCAGCCGCTCGCCCGGCTTTGTCTTGCAGATCGGCGATTTGCCGGTTCAGTTGCAGAGCTGTTATCTAGAGGCTCAGCGCGCGGCGCAGGTCGTGAGTACGTCTGTAGGTTCCTCTGAGCCTCAGCAAGGTTCGACTTGCTCGGCGGCTGTGATTCCCATAGCAGACCTTGAGAAACAGGCAATCCTCAATGCATTGAGCTCCTCCAAGGGCGACAGGGTTTCGATAGCACGGAAGCTTGGCATAGGAAAGACGACGTTATATCGCAAACTCAAAGAGTATGGCGTCGGCAAAACCGAAAGCGTATGAACGAACTTTACATATCGAACCCGCGCTCAAACAGCGCAGAGTTTTATTCGCCACGTTCGCAAAGCGTTACCACTAAATTAACAGACCCTCCAAATCGACCGACAACGCTAATTAAAGAAAGGGCACCTATCATCGAATCGGGTAACAGAAGGCCAAGTCGCGGATAAATCTTTCGTATTGCCTATTCTCTTTTTGCAGTGTGCCGATAAATATGGCTAATGTTTACTGCCCATCCTGCCGATGAAGATCTTGGAGTGGCAAATATGGGACATCGCAACGACACGCTGGACACGCAGAAGAAATCGCTTGGGATGGCAATCTATTTTCCGGATCCACAGACTGCGATCGACGGCCTGCTCGATGACTGGCTTCCGGGCCTAATCCAAAGCAATGAAATCTTAATAGCCGCTCTTGTACGGGTAAAAGGATTCTGCTTGGCTGAACCTTCGACGGTGGCTGGAGATCGAGTGGTAGCGGAAGTTGACGTCGCACTCAAGAGAGCAGCGACTGTGAACAGGGACTACTAATTCGGCCTGTAAGCGCAATCCACTCACAGAAAACAGTTCTGACCTCGACTCCACACCTGCATTTTGTGAGGGTCCTCAGATCAAGCATGTCAACCTAGCTGGACTGATGAACCCTTATTGTGTAATCGTTAAGCCCTGAGGTGTTACTGAGCCCCTAATTCTGTCCACCGCAACGCGGCGCTGCCAACGCTGATGGACGATGAAAACCGCATTAGACGACAATCCTAAGTGGCATATCATTGGCCTTGAGCCCAACGTTTTGCGTGCTCGTTTCCCACAAGGTGGATTCTTCATACCCTACAGCTCACGATTGGCAAGCCGCCTGAATTCCCGCCTGCGCTCAGCTTATCCCTGCCGCCGTTGGCGTCTCACGACTCGGAAAGCGGGATCTCGCGAACGTTTCTATAGCCCACAGTTCCTGGTGACTAAGCGGCTACTTCGATCGGCGGGGTGCCAGATTTTATTCCCGGCGGTGGTTAATCGTGTCCTTCTCAATTCCGCCCGGGATAGGGATGTAGGTTAGCCCATTATGAGTGTGTCACCCCGTGGTGGTTCTTAGTCGGTGGCCGGTTGTCAAGCGCTAACCCTTAAAACCAATAACACGGAACTGCCAGATCGAGGCCAGCCGAGGCCGCGTCTTTATCCAAAGCCCCAGAGGATCTAGATGAGTAACAGATCACGCGTTGGAGATTCAGAGTTGCAGAAGGTTTGGGTCTTCTACTCTTCTACTCACACCGGAAGAATTAGTAATTTTTGTGGCTCAAGCTTTCTCACTTGCGGCCGATACATCATTGCGTTGAGGACATCCGCATGCTGGAGCGCCCCACGATCCTTCTGAGCAAAGACTGGGTTCGGGATTGGATGATCTCGATGGTGTCATTGGTGCTGGGCCCACTCGCGATACGACCAACCGTGCTGAACCTGTTCTTCCGCCCGGCGACGGAAGACGAAATGCACCTCATCGACGGTGTTCCGGAAGAGCTGATTTATGCGGACAAGCGGAAGCAACCCGAGGGATAAGGAGGCTATAGTCGAAGGCAAATGCATCGTGCAAGCCATATTGTCTCGCCCGTAGACTCCTGGCTACGGCCGGGCGATTGCGCAGATCATTTCCAGTTCGAGAGAGGAATCGTTACGGTGTTTCCGGAGGAGCGGGGATTGGAGTCTGCTTTCGATGTGTTTTAAATCGAAAGGTTTCGGCCGGGCTATACTTCGTAAGCTGGTTTAGCGAGGTGACCCCGTCTCAAGCTACGCTTGCAATTGAAGACTACTGAGGCGACCAAACGTTGCGTTAGAAAATTCCTCGTAACCGCCCGTAGGACCGGATGGGTCTCAAGAATCGCCAACGCTGAACGGTAGACAAGTGTTTTGTGTCATAAACACTGGAGCCCGATGCGGTCAATAGGCCATGTTTGTTTGATCGTACGCGGACGAAATCGATGTATTTGGACGCAGGCGATGGCTATCGGCCTGCCCAAAGACGAAATAGACGCCGAGGTGGCGGTGTGGGTGGGTTCGCTCTAGCCTGCGATCAGGATGGAGAACAGTCAAGCGGTCACCTATCGTCTGATGGATGAAGATGAGGCGGTCAATGTGTCACGGTGGATTTGACTGCGCGCACTCCCTACGCTGCTTCGAGTGCGGCCACCCAAGGGGCATTGGCCTAGACCCGCCTCCCCGGGCGAAGCCCGCCGCGCTCCTTTGAAATCACTGACCGGCCTTGAAGCGGTGAGACGGAGACATCGCTCTGAAGCCACTTGAGATTGTCGCAACCGATTGCGGGCTCAATAATGGTGTGACTATTTCAGCCAGAGTGTCAACTGCATTCTTTGGGCAGCTGGTAATTCCGACAATAGAGGGCAAGTTCGAGGCGATCGGAAACACCGAGCTTTTGATAGACCCTGCGTAGGTAGTTCTTGATGACCTGCTCGGTAGTCCCAAGCTGACTAGAGATCTCCTTGTTTCGCATGCCCTGCGTGATGCAGTTGACGATCGCCAACTCTTTGGGGGCGAGACGCTTTGTGAGAAGGGACGGTCAGAGCAATGGCCTCCGAGCGGTAAGCCGCGATCACTCTGCTGATGGACTGGTTGTCAATCCAGGTTTCCCCAGCTGCGATCCTGCGGACGCATTTGACCAGCAAATCCGGCGAGATGGAGCGAGGGACGATTCCTTGTACACCCAGTCGATAGAGTTCGATCGTCGCGACTTCATCGTTCGGTGGCGACTGAACAATAATTTTCAACTGCGGCGCAAGGCGGACCAAGTCCGCAATGACATCGACCGCACCAGATATCAAATTGTTGTCGAGCAACATCACGTCGGCCGGAAAGCGCTGGAGGGCAGTCTTCAGACCTGCCAGCGTGTCGACCTGCAAGATCAAGCGAATATCGTCTTCGAGCGCGAGAATATTTCGTGTGCCAATCCGGTAGACGGCCTGCGAATCGGCCAGGATGGTTCGAATCCTATCGGTACCCGTACCTTTGACGGGCTCGCTCGCGGCATTGTTAGTACTGGCAGCGACTATGTCTGACTGGGCAAAAACCATAATTTAAAGACTAGATAGCTTGGCCGACGCCACGCTCGATGGCAAACGCAAGGAATTGATGGAGCAGCTGACCACCGTGCCGCTGCTGATGATCGACGACCTGGGAATGCGCAAACTGCCGCTGACCGCTGCCGAGGAACTGTTAGAGATCAACATGCGCCGCTACGAACGAGCGAGCACACTACTGACGTCCAACAGACCCGTAGAAGACGGGGGGAAACTGCTGGGCGACAGCGCCGCTGTCACCGCCATGCTGGATCGCTTGCTGCATCACAGCCACGTTCTCAAGTGCGGTCCGCGCAGTTGGCGCACTAAAACCGGCACTGCGGGAGATGCACAATGACAAAGGCGAGAGCAAAGACAAATGCAATAAGGAATGCCGGGCAAAGAACGCCCGGCGGCGTCGCGACTCGCGATCCAGAGGCCTCCCACGACGGAGCCCCCCCAAAAGAATCTATGCAGAAACAACAAAAAATCCTCCGCTGGCCAGCCCATCAGGCAAACCGCAGAGGGTCTCGATTACCGATTCCTTCGGAGCCAGCCCCGTGTCATCGGCCCTGGATCACTCCGCAGGGCGCGACCCCGGCAGAGCGACTACAACACTAACACGCAACCCAAAGGGTCTGATCATCAACGCGCCACT
Source organism: uncultured Acidobacteriaceae bacterium (assembly GCA_963758385.1). Taxonomy (GTDB): domain Bacteria; phylum Acidobacteriota; class Terriglobia; order Terriglobales; family Acidobacteriaceae; genus PALSA-350. The sequence continues at coordinate 210,597 of CAVWVA010000001.1, forward strand.
CTCTGCCTTGCAAATCTGTACGCCGGCAAGGTAAAACAATCACGTCTTCTGCCACTCTCTATGGCCGCTTTTAACTCGATCACGTATGGCCGGTTTTAACGTGATCACCGAGGTGTCGCTGCTGACTCAGAGGCGGTCAGAATCGTTAAGAGTTAAGTGGATTTTCCCCATTGTGTTGCGGATTCGCAACTAGCGTAACTGATAATCTTGGCCATCTCGAATGACAAAGCTTTTCTCCTCGGCCGGGTCGTCATTCTCAGGAAGATCAATACTCGATAGGCTAAGTGGCCGCTTCATTCCACTAAACGTGCTGATATACATATAGTTATATATATATATCTCGTGAGGTAATGTTGCGACCAAGGCGAGTAGTGTGGTTATCTCTCAAAATGCGTTATTGCGCATAAAGGAGATTCTATGCCCACCTCGCTGCGGTCCTTAACCCTCTCGGCGGTGCTTTTGCTCGCCGTCGTTCCATCCGTATCAGCCGAAAACACAGGGACTGATCCAAAGCCAAGAAACGACAAGGTTACACAACCTTCGACACTAGAACTGCTTCAGCAGTATGACATCCTTTCATTCTTTATATTGTGACAACCAAGATAAGGAACGGTGCTGGATTGGTATTTTATAGCTTTGGTTGACATACTTTTGTGGGGCGGCGCTATATCGGAGTTTCTCGCCCTCCGATTCGGCCCAGAGCCACGTTCCCGTTACGGGAACCGACCCGGTCCCGCCGCGGCCTAATTGCCATGGCTGCGCTGCTCCCCACAAAGCCGTCCTAAGAACACCTCGCGCTCACTGCTTCTTGCCCTACCAACGGAACCGGTCTCCTTAGGCGGAATAGCGGTGGACTCCGCCGCGACGACCGTGTCCGAGTCTTACTATTGGGGCCAGAATCAGAAATGGGCCAGCCAGCGAGGGTCGAAAGATGGTCTGCTTTTCGCATCCAGTAACGCTTACATCGCAGACCGTACCAGGCCGTCCAAATGCGCATGAATGGGTCCCTCGTCAATCCAGCCGGCCTCTCTCCGCTTCCTGCTTCCATAGTTGGCTCCATCATCCCCGCCTCAGACGACTCGCGCCTCTTGCTTCTACCAACTCCACCTGCCAACTCAAATCAAATGCGCAAAAATAGGCCTACGCTAGTGGAATTCCAGCGACTTCTAATTTGAAGTGCCTTTCACTGCAGAGGCTGAATGATCATCGTTGGCTAATTACGAATCGACCTTTCTTGGAACGCGAATGGGGATTTTTGTGCAGCCACGGCTCAGAGAGCATTGCCAAGTTCGAGTGCGCGCTGAATGGCTCGTCCGGTAGAGCGCCAAAAGCCGCAGTCGCATCGAGTAGTAGGCGCTGGTGGCTTCGTGGACATAGGATGGAACGCGATCCTTCCTGTAACCGCAGGTCATCCCGAGGCTGATACCTACGACAGCTCGCCGCAAGGCCATTCCGTCTCGTCGCATTTGCTCTGCAACAGCCGCACCTTCCTCGTTATTCCATCGTTGGGCTATGTGGCTAGTGCAATCAACACATCAGAATTTGCACGCATGCGCGATAGACCTTCTGCGCGGCCGATCAGGTTCCAGATATCATCCGACTTCATCCCAGCATTGGAGCTACTTGGATTGAGATGTTCGACGGCGACGGCGGTAATCGCGTCAATTTCGAGCGGCTTCACCTTGGAAAGCAGGGTCTCCCAATTCATTTTCGCTAGTTTTCTTGCGGATAGCTGTGTCCTTACCAGGCTTAGGGGCCAAAAATATAAACGCGACAGCGAGGATAGAAAGTAGTATCACCGGCGAGGGCCCTCAGATTTCATCGCTTCCAGATCGTCCCGTACGCGTTGATGGAGTGTAAGGAGATAATTCTGCATATCAACAGATAGTGGGGCACGCTTACGTTCAGAGGACCAAAACGCAAATATCCAGAATAGAAGTACGCCTAGATACACGAACATCCTAGCGTGATCAAGATAGACGAAGCCGTGCCTCCATCCTCCAGCCAAATGCACGAGATTGCCGAAAAGCGCAAATAACGCCCACGCCGTTAAGCCCTGTCCCAAGGCCATGACATGACTTTGCCATAGTAACCCGAGCCGATTCGCCGCAGCCGACATGGCCAAAAATGTCGCACAAGTCAGTAGAGAGGTGAACACTGTAGCTCGGGCTGTCCACAGATCAAGGCCCTTAGCTTCGGGTGGTGCGATCGCAAGCGACAGGCCGAAAGCAATGAACGTTCCAATCGCAAACCAAATCAGAAAGGCAGCCCGCGCATCTTGGACCCATGTTCCGGTCGGACGAAGAACGTTCCGCGCCATCTCGAATATTATCGCGATCTGAAAACCATAATCTCCAGGAGATAGTATCCAGTAGCCGAGCTTGTACGCATGCGAACTTCCGTGGTGCATGATCAAGAATAGGACCACAGTCCTGATCGTCACGTATGCGATGAACGACGCAAATACGGGAAATTCACACACCCGCCGACGGCCCACCAAAACAAAAAGAAGGGTGAGGTGGCCTACAAATCCCGCTGCCCATAGCACACAGTCCAAAGTCGCCAACGAATATTGCGCACCTATCGCTGCCGGGAGTAGAAGATTGCTCAATCTCACTAAATGCCAAACTGCCTCATATATATATATCGGCCACTTCCGGTATTTATGTATCCAATGACGCAATTAATAAGTGTCGACAATTCGTATTGTTTGGCTGGGCCTCGATTAGCTCCAGATGTGATGCCGCTACCCGAGAAGGTCGGTGGTGGATTCGAAATGCGGATTGATGTGCACGATCCGACTTGCTATCGTCCCTTTGTGGAATCAATTGGACTAACCTCGCAGGCGAGACCCCAAGTTGACCGAAGTGTGCCAGAGTGTCGCTGCAATTAGCCTTGTGTGTCAATGTCGTCAGTTCACTGGACGTGAATGGTCGCGGATGGCGCAGTACCTCGCGTTTTTGTGGCGTAACGAATGTACTGAGATCGAGCCTGAACGCCCTCGCTCGTACCAGGTTCGACCGGGTCTACCCGAGGCCGGGACTCTGGACGCGTCAGCAGCCGTGCTTTGACCAGCGTCGCAGGGGCGGTCATGGCCTGGCACCTAACTTGGAACGTTAGACCGATTTCTGCCCGATTGGCCCGTCTACACCTTGGTGAACACTCGGTTCCGGCTGATGGATGTCTTCAGAAACCACACTTACGACTCGGTGGCAATCTGAGCACGGGGACACTACATGGTGGTGAGCCGCGAACCCGAGGGATCACAGCCTGGGAGACGCCCGGTTTCTGCTTCAGACCTGGAAACGGTCTATGACAGGAGCAGGTAATAGCTGCCCTCCGGCAGAGGGAGACTCGATCGGTCTCAGTGAGATCTCAGACTTCGAATGGTGCAGTGGGTCCCAGCACAGTAAGCGTCCAGAATTCCCCTCTTGAAGTGTCAGGAATAGTGTGTTGGAAGTGTCCACTTATTTTTAGTGGACACCTGTTGCGTGCTTTGGAGCTTTGGAAGGATCAGTTTGGAGTGAGGGAGCTAAGTTCCAGGGTAGGAGCTGCTCGATACGATTGATGGGATGTTCGGGGATCTGAGCCAGAACGGTACGGAGATATGGCCCGGGGTCAAGCCCATTGAGTTTGGCAGTGCCGATCAGGCTGTAGAGGGCCGCGGCTCTTTGTCCGCCGGAGTCGGATCCCATAAAAAGATAGTTCTTTCGCCCCAAGACTACCGCGCGGAGAGATCGTTCCGCGGCACTGTTGTCTATCTCCAGCGCTCCATCATCGACGTAGCGTGTCAGAGCACGCCAGTGGGAGAGCGCGTAGCGGATGGCTGCTGCCGTCTCGCTTTTGCTTGAGAGTGTGCCCAGCATCTTCTCCATCCAGCTGCGAAGACTGTCCAGAAGCGGCCGGGCTCGAGCCTGGCGCACCGCGCAGCGCATCTCGGCCGGCTTGCGGCGAATCTCTTCCTCGATTCCGTACAGGACTCCGATGCGCGCCAACGCCTCGGTCGTTGTGGGCGAAGCATGAGCCAGGTGGATGTCATAGAACTTGCGCCTGGCGTGAGCCCAGCACGCAACCTCATAGATGGCGCCGTCGCCATAGAGATGATGAAACCCTGCGTAGGCATCGGCCTGCAATGCTACTCTGAAATCCTTCAAATGCTGGCGCGGATGTTCGCCCTTACGATCTTTGGAATAGCAGAACCAAACCGCTGGTGGGGTCTGAGAGCCGGCAGGCCGATCATCCCGCACATAGGTCCACAGCCTGGCCGTTTTGGTCTTGCCTGTGCCGGGAGCGAGCACTGGAACGGGGGTGTCATCGGCGTGAATTTTCGACCCTGCCATGACATGGCTTCTGATCTGATCGACTAACGGCGCGAGCAACTCACTGGCCGCGCCTACCCAACCGGCCAAAGTAGAGCGGCTGAGGTCGATTCCTTCCCGAGCGTACATTTCGGACTGCCGATACAGAGGCAAGTGATCTGAGAACTTCGAGACCAACACATGCGCCAACAGATTGGGGCCCGGCAAACCGTGATCGATCGGCCGCGCCGGCGCAGGTGCTTCCACCACCTGTTCGCAGGCTGCGCAGGCGAACTTCGGCCGCACATGTTGAATCACCTTGAAGGTGGCTGGGATGCGCTCCAATTGCTCGGATACATCTTCGCCGAACTGACGCAACGCGCCACCACAATCCGGACAGCAGGTGTTCGGGGGAAGATGCGTGATCACTTCACGCGGAAGATCTTCCGGCAAAGGCTTGCGTGGAGCACGAGGCCGAGATCTGGCTGCTGTCGGAGAAGAACGTGGCTGTGCCGCTTCGCTTGCGGCCTGCTCCGTCTCCAGCTCTTCCAGCTGAAACTCAAGCTGTTCCAGCTGCCCCTTCAGCTTCTCGCTCTTGCTGCCGAAGATCATCCGCCGGTACTTCTCGATCACCAGCTTCAGATGTTCGATCTGCTGATGGCTCGATTCGTGCTGCGCAATCACCAGCGCCTTCAATGCTTCGATATCAAGCGTGTCCAGATTCGGCAACGGAGCAGAAATCACGACTGCAGTATGCCATGAACAGTGCAGCTGGTAGCTTACTAAACCCGCATGAATACAGGAGAATCTCTCTTGTTACTCACACCGCCAGCTCAGGCGTCCAGGTTCTCTTCGGACTACGCCAATCGATGCCTTCCAGCAGCATGGAAAGCTGCGCACGAGTCAGAGAAACAGTTCCTTGGGAAGCTTGTGGCCAGATAAAGCGGCCCTTCTCCAGACGCTTGGCGAACAGACAAAGGCCGTCCCCATCGAACCAAAGAAGTTTTACGATGTCACCTCTACGGCCACGAAAAACAAACACATGACCGGAGAATGGCTGCTGCTCCAGAACCGTCTGCACCTGCGCACTCAACCCATCAAAGCCGCGGCGCATATCGGTTACGCCGGCCGCAAGCCATATCTTCGTACCAGTACGAAGTTCGATCACTTGCGCAAACTCTCCAGAATCGAACGTAACAGTGTCGGATCAGCTCCACTCTCAATGCTAATCAGCGCACGGCCAGGAAACTCGATGTGAATGGATCCACAAGTCGCCTGCGGCACAGTACCGCCAGACAGCACTACAGGAAGCAGAGAGGCGGATGCGGAAACCGGATCCGACAACTCGCCCCGTTCGAACTCGCGCCTCCACTTGAATACCTGGTTCGCGTTCACCCCATGAGCTCTAGCCACCAGCGCCACGCTCGCGCCCGGCTCCAACGTTAGCTCTACGATCCGACGCTTCTCCGTAACCGACCGCCATCTGCGAACACGACGTTGCGCCACCACTCCCTCGGTCGGCTCCATGACACAAGCCTCAGGCCTAACCTAGCTTGGCGCTAGAGGGGAACTTCGGACGCTTACCCAGCACCTGCTACGTCGTCGAAAGAAGAGCCTATCAAAACCTCAAATTGCGGACTACCGGGCAAAAGGTGTTGGGGGTCCTGGGCTACAGCATATGCTATCCGTGGCGACGCCCAGCCACCCCTGACGGGCGATGAAAACCCCATTGAGAAATCTTCAATCACGTGCAATTGCGGAGGTCTAGCGAGTTTGCCAACAGGCGCTATCGACGGTCGAGATCGATTGAAAGGGTCTAAAGGACGGCGCCGACATGGCCGGCCATAAGAAATAGCAATTGTCCAGAGCTTCTGAACGGCCGCACACTTTTTGAAGGTTTCAGTCGCCTCAAGCAACTTCCCGGCCTCGTCAATTTCTTTCAGCAACTGAACGTTACTCTTTACCAACACTCCATTGTCGACGGACCGCTGCCCAGCCCTGGCTGCTCGTTTACTTTATTGCTGTAATCGGTTTGACGATTGCGTTCAGCCATGTCATTAGCTCTCCTTCTAGGCAACCAATGTTGCTACCTCTGACTGAATATCCAGACTTCAGCCGTGTCCCAGAAAAAGTGTAGATGGTTTTTGCCACAGGTCGCTTTGTTTTGTCAATCGTCAGATCAACTCTATATTGATGTCGTTCGGCTTTCTTTGATGTCTGGGTTTCTAATCTGCTCCTTCATGGTATGAACTTCAGGTAATCATCATTGGTGAAGCGAGAGGAAATCCCTTGGAGGCACTCCTCGTGATCTCTGCGACGAGATCGAAAGAGGATCCCCGGCTATGCGAACAATGAGCCGTGACGCGTTTGGTCGATAGGACACAGACTCGCTTTTCACGTCTTGGACTTCTCACAGCGGGAGCGATATGCTGACTCCTCTTCAATTCACTTCCGACATTTTTGTCTGATCATTAGTTACTCTCCGAGCTTCAGCCGTCCCTCATTGCCCCTGTAAGTATTGACGGGGGCTTAGACCGTCGGCTCTCTTTCGTCAACAGGTCTTGATGGGCGGGTCCTTCTTTTTGAACTCGGTATTTCGGTCAGCCGAGAACGGCAATCAAATAGACAATTCCAAATTGAGTCATGGTTTGTCCGGCGAGAGGACAAAGTCAAAGCCAGAGGAAATTATTCGCATCCGCTTGCGTCGGTAAATTCCTATCGCCTCTTTGCGGTCGAATGATATGGTTCTCGTTGTGATTATTTCCCCATCAACGCAGTGATTCTCAACAACACGATGGGTTTGAATCCCAAACTCATTTACGTCACGCAAGTCGAGTCTATACCATTCCGGCGGCGACTGAGTTTTCACAAGTTCGTCGTTGGAGAAAAACCACTGAGGGTCGCCTTTATAAAAGACTTCAGTCATAATTCTTCGCTCAAAATACGATCGACCTAAGCCGATCACTTGTCGTCTTCACCTGAAACATCTACAAAAATCTTGTATGCGTCCTTTAAGCTCGGGCTCTAGGTAAGTGTAGGAGAGTTCTAACTACATTCTATCGCGCCGGCAGCCATCCTCCTCATCGCACTTTATTCGGTCTGTCGCCCGAAGGGATCGATGAAGAGCCCTTGATGATCGAGGCTGGACGAGAACGTACGGCGTATCTTGATTGTGAGTCCTTCCAAAAACTAGGACCCCGGATTCCTAAAATGGAATGGACATTCCTCGATCGAGTCGATCTAAACAATTTTGGGGTATTAAGTCGGCTTTAACTATGAGCATCTCGACGAACGAGTGGTAGTTCATTGAATAGTGGAATGCGTCAGGAAATACCAGTAAGTAACTTGGAGCGCCCGAGCCGCGCCGAGTCGCACTGGCCCATGGTTAAGTTTGCGATCGATCCTGCTTCCTCCGATCGGCTTCGAAGAAGTCGATCGGCCTGATATCCTTGATGAGTCCAGATCGGCGGTGGAGACCCGATTGCCGGCTGCTCTTGAGATCCTTGGCCTCCCACATAATGGCTTCGGTCAACACTTTGGGGTGGCGACCGAAGCCGAAGTAGAAGCATAGGCTTGTCTCATTTTTCGCCTATCGGCTCATTCTTGAAAAACTTTACTGACATAGCGAAAACTGGACACCTTTGCGTCTTAACTTAGGTAGAGTCACCACGTACCACGCGGCATTGCGTGGCTTTAGTTACCCTAGTAACCGTGGGTAACTTCGCGTCGAGTACTGACGGGCGATGGCCAATTACGCCGCAGCGGCGGATGATGATCAGCGAGCGGCGATCCCCGGACGCAGGAAATCGGTACTTTTCGCGGGGAAGGTATCCGTGTTCGGACGAAGATCGCTGCGAACGGAGCAACTGCCATGGGTGAAATCTACATTAAGCTACGGCGCAATGACGAAATGAAGGATTGGTCCATTGAGATTAACGGGCAATGCCATGAACATGTTTTGGACGACGGCATTACCGATCTTGTGGAAGGCGCTTTGATCGTCGCTGCGAAGTCCTTGCTTCACCGGAGTACCGTTCAGGAGTGCTAAAAGCACAAAACGCGCGATGGCCGTTGAACGCAATCACGAATCAACGTCTGCGCCCTGATCTGTCAATTCTGTGAGATAAAGCTACTCGTCTGGCTTCAATGTTGCCGCCGAGTTTCAAGCCGGAGCGAGTTACCCAGCTGAACAAACGCAGCGGATAGAACGCTAGCGCCATTGGACGCAACCGTCTCGCGGTGTATGGCCGCGAGGTTCCAGTTGTTTGTGCACTTCGCCACCAGGACAACACGGAATGGCCGAAATTATAAGCGCGAGCTTCGACGGTGATCTTTAGTCTATTGACAAATAGAGTCATCACAGGACCAGCACGGATCATCCGGCAATGGCTGCAATTCCCGATACTTTCTCGCGCAGTAAGACGGGATACTGCGTTTTGGGGTAAGGCAAACTGATCAGCGGGAAGCCTTCGCACGTCTTCTATCGCCATGCCCGGTCATGGTTGTCGGGCCGAATTCTTTCCTTCCGGGTCTGGTGGGTGGACGGCGCGACCAGGTACCCCTCACACAGTCGCATTTTGATACGCAATGAACCTAAAGTACCGGGTTCAACCGCCGATAGTTGAGGCTGCACTGCGGGAACCCGCCCAATGCCTCGTGGGAGACTGGCATGCCGACCGTCCTCAGTGATAACACTCGATCCGATCCTCCCCACTCTGTTTTAAATCGGGACTTCACTCCAACCCTTAGAGAGGCTGGCCGAGTAGTATGCGAGGCGTCGCGCCGGGCGGAACTCGACAGAATCCGCCTAGGTGATATCAAGCGCCGTCGAATCCTCGTCGATTCCGTTCGTTGGGAAGCCTTGAAAATGATGACCTCCGGCCTCGCGATGATCTCTTGCGGTGGGATAGCGAAGGGGGGATCGCACGGCGCGTAAATTGAATAGGGTCTACCGAGTTTTGGTTCATGCGGTGGAAGGGTATCTATTGGGTTGCGTGGAGCTTTCAAGCTTGACAGGAGAAATTGTGTTGAGTCAGACGCGAAGTACCGACGAGCAGTGCGCGGTGCTGCAGGCTGAGGAAGATTTGCCAATTGAAACTTTAGGCCCACCGTGGGCGGAACAGACCTCCACTTCGGATGGAAGGCTTCGCCATGGCTTTCCGTCCGCAGAGCCAGAGAGAGTTCCCACACGGTAGGCAGCAGCGTCAGACACGCCAGCCCTGTGCAGCTGGCCTTGGAGGTAGTTGACCTCACCGAGTCAGTAAACAATGTGTTCACAGAGTTGGAAGTCCGGGTTTTCCCCTTGTTGCCGCGTGTGTTTTCTCGCGGAAAAATACGGGCTCATTCCCCGAGAACTTATACTCATCGTTTGATTAGTTCGGGCAGGAGTGGCCGCGGTATCAGTAAGACCTTGGGTATCGAGATGCCGACGATCCGTCAATACTGCGGCAGAATTCATGGCAAGATTGCACCCATTCGCGCCTCGCGATCGGTTCATGGGCCATACGCAAGGGAATGGTAAAGAGCGCGGTTCAGCTAGATCCGATTTCCGGAGTTACAAAAGTCAATACGAGAGGGTGCGCCACCGTGAAATCAGACTGCTCCGAAGCTAAAGAGGTATTAATCTCGACCGGTCAGGTGGGCGACGGCCTTCGACCAAGTGGCGAAGGCTCGTAACAGCCCTGGCAGCAACTCCAGCCTCGTACAACCCGGTCCACCACGCGACTGGCCGCCAAGGGCCGCCTCGCGAAGCAGAATGCCAAGGGTCCAGCCCTTGGTTCGGATGCAGGCTGATACTTCTAGCATCAAAAGGAATTTGCAGGATGAAGTCGATAAGCCGCGGTGCGAATTCTTGTACCCCGATATTAGGGGTTCGATCAGACACAGCTCTCCCGAGCCGTTTAAGCTTTACCATGTCCATACTATTGCAAAAAGACGTGTGAGCCTGATCTATCCTCTGCAAAGAATGCTTCCGTTATTCGTAATCTCTTATTCAATTAGGCTCAGGAATCCGTAGAGGGGGTCCGTTGACCAGAAGCACTACGAGCGATCTGAAGTACAACCACGGGGGCTTTACCCACGTTCAGCCACGCTTATTGATCGATGCAAAATAAGAACATAAGTGCATGTGGAAAACTTTCCCGAGCTCAATCTGAGGGCCGCTTCGGGATGTGGACAGGTAACTATAAATAATTATGTCCTAACGCGATAGTAAAGTCATACGAAGCTAAAGCCGATAAAGTTCAGAGCACGGAGGATGGAAATGTCTCCCAGTCTGTTGCTCGTCGACGATGACGAACTTTTACGAACCGCGTTAAGCGCTGTCCTTCGGGAGAGCGGCTTCGAGGTGACCAGCGCACCCAACGTGGTGGAGGCGCTGAAGCTTATCAGCTTGTTGCCCTATGACGTGCTGCTAACTGACCTCCATATGCCTGGAGCCGGAGACGGGCTCACGGTCGTTAGTGCCATGCGCCATGCCAATCCATCTGCAGTGACGCTGCTACTCAGCGCATTTCCAAAGCTGGACGCTGCGGTGCAAGCTATATTAATGCAGGCCGATGAGATCCTAGTGAAGCCGATGGAGCTGACCGCGCTCGTCGATGTGATTAAACAGCGTATGGCAATGGGCCCCGCCCGGAATCGCGAGATCCAGAGCGTTGCCGCGATTCTGGAGCGGACATCGGATGCCATCATTCGCCTATGGTTTGAGCGGATCCAAACGGATAAAAATGTGATGTCCGTTGCGATGGACTCCTCGGAGCGCAGCGGTCATTTGCCGCGTCTACTGCGTGACCTCGTCCATCGGCTCCTCTGTAGTACCCCAATCGGCAGTGGCGAAGTGCCATCGAGCGCCGCGGCCGCGCACGGTGCCAAGCGACGCAAGCAAGGGTACAGTGCTGACATGCTGGTTGGTGAGTCGCGGATGTTGCAGGTCAGCATTTTTGAAACCCTACAGGCCAACCTGTCCAGGATAGACTTTAGTCTCGTGCTGATCGGCGTGATGACGATCGCGGACGAGATCGATTCGCAACTGACTCAATCGATGAGAAGCTTCATCGCTTCTTCGCCCTCGCATGTCGTTGCTCCAATATAAGTCGCCGGGAGCACCCGTTTTGGAACAGATATTCAGGAGGATTCTGCCCCAGCCTACTTGGCGTTGAAGCTCACTCCGACGATGATCGATTTTCAACGTTAGACGTGGATTGCCGGGAAGATAGAAAGTAACGAAGAACTGGTTGCGGCGCCGGACGGAACAATAATCTCTGGCAAAGCCTGCAGAATCGCGGCCAATAAATCGCCGTTCACCGGGGTTCTTGTAGGAATGCAGTCGCCATTTTCCAGCACACAGTTCTCATTGTCAGCCGCATCCGACGAGGTAAGCACAATGACAGGGGTCTTCGCAAGCTCTGCTGGCCGCTGGAACCGCTCAGCGAGTTCGGCAGCATACTGCAGGTCGAAGAAGTTCTTCCCGAAGCCGTTTTCCAGGTTCAGGCCCTACAAGTTGAGTAAGGGCTTGTTCGCGTAGAGAAAACGTCCCTCGCGATCGAAGTTGTAAACGAAATCGATGAGAGAAGAAAGCGTCGAATCGAAGATACGCCAGTGCCGTTCTAGGCTTTGCGTGCGGTCCGGCGTCCCTTTTGCGTACTCCATCGGATCCTCGCCGACCGGAGGGATCACCGTTTGCGACACTGCTTGGGCATTTAGACAGTCGCTGCTTGCAAATGCGCTGGTTGCAATGCCGGACGCGAGCACGTCGGACCATCACGTCGGCCGCCGTAACGACTTACGTTGACCCCAGGAGGCTGAAGGATACCTGCGCAACCGACATGGAGAAGGCCGCGTGTGGTTGCCGTCATAGCAGCGGTTCGCCTGATCCTTGAGCGGCAACTGGGGTGGCCACCCCCGATGATTGTGGACTCCGGCTCAGACTACAGCTTCACTGTCTCGCCACCGACCGCCGCACTCTCGACTCCAACGGGTGGGAAGCTCTCATGAAAATTCATTTCCGCCCAGTGCAGCAATAGGCAGGTGTGCGTAGACTCGTCGGTTTTTAACGTCGGCCAGGTGACATGGTTGCCGGGAACCTTGAACTGCGAGGGCACCCGTACGGCGAAGCGCCGGCACCGGATGCCTCAGATAAATCACCTAGATCACCCCGGGTCGAGATCAGGCTTGGAACCGGAGTGTTAAGGTTGGGGGCCCGTGGCGCCAAACTAATGCCGGTTCTCTTGTGCCGGCTTCCTACATATAGGTTGGAGGGAGACCACGGACACGGAAAACGAATTCACTACCAGTTGGGCGACGGCTCCCTCTTGGCCGCCGCCCGCAGGACCGCAGCCAGGACCGCCTCAATTCCCGAGGTGAAACGTGACCAAGCCATCATCCACGGTGATCGTTTCCAGGAAGTGATGATTGGTGTGAACCTTGGCCTTCTGGAATGTGGTGCAGATCGTGTCCACGATTTCTCTGCGGCTGAAACCCCGCTCGCTCCGTTCCGACAAGAATGGCCCCACTCGATTTCTCTTAGTAGGCAAAGGCCCCTGAATGGTGCGTGGTGGTTGCGGGTCGAGGTTGGCCGCCACGGTTTGAAGTCTGGCCGGGGCCTTCTCATAACGCGCTCTGGGTCGGGACGGTGAGGTGGGCGCCCGGGAGGGACGGGGTCACCATGTCGACAATTACATCTCCCTCCGGCTTATTGGCTTAGGTGGGCGAAAAAGTTAGCTACGGAGCAAGGTTTTCTTGGAGGCTGCAGCGGGCGGGGTGCCGTTTTGCCGGGGTTGATGCAGAGGAAAGAGCGTCTTCTCTAAATATTCTTCAAATCCCGACAACTCAATAATGGGGCCCTCCAGCGCATAGAGCCGCGTCTTCCTGCGTTCGGTCAGCGAACCCAACATTGATGAGACAGCGGCGGGGAGAATGGCCGCCAACATCCATGGGACGTTCAACCAGTTTTTTGGAGATGCGCTTTGCGAAAAGATGTAACGCCGAACTCGGCGGGCAGCCCCGCCGGGGCGATTCCCTTGGCGACCTCAACGTAAGACCGGACTCGCCGATAGTCCAATCAGTCCAAGAAATGCGCATCCACGATCGGGCTCCGACCAGGTCGGAGCCCATTTTTTCGCAAACTTGCCGTGTAAGCATGGCGTCGCTTTTTTGCCGTCGTTGACGGCCTACCGGGCTTCCCTACCAAGTTCCTTTTTTATCTCTACCTTCTCAAGGCGCCAGCCTTAAATAAATTCGCCAGAATCCACGCGGGTCGATGTTCCTCCACCATATGGTCCCGCAGTTGCCACCCTACACACGCCCGAGCATGACCGGAACCGCGTTGCCTGTCTGCCGATACCTCTGGTTTCTTGACCCCGCAAGTTGAAAGCCATCGGGGAAAGTCTGGATGGCGCAGCACTCCTCGAGGGAGAGCCCGCGCAATTGATCCTAGGTCGCAATTCGAGGTTAGCGCTCTCATTAAGACGCACTTCGCGACGGGTCAACGCTTCGATTTTGGGGGGGTACCTCCGTAAGCCATCGCTCGCACGCTTCAGCCATGCACCTCAATACCGGCACCCCGGTTCACCCCGCTGTACTGGCTCAACAGGTCGTAAATACCTTTATCGATCCTCGCGTTCACTTGCGCCATAGAACCCTCTAAGTATTCAGACTGCGTGCACTGTTCAGGGAACGCTTCGGGGATGTCCGTGCTCAGGTTAACGGCCGCCCTCTGCCTTGGGTTACACACTGGGCAAGTTCGCTTCTGTGCTGCCGAGCGGTCGTTGGCTGCATCGCGCTCTTTAAACGCCCTTTACTTAGGCTGCAAAGGCAACCTCGTTGCTGCGCCCACGAACTGATGTCCTGGGGCAACAGGGGGACGTGGCCCCAATTGCGAAGCGCCGCCTCAAAGTGTCGACGAAGCCGGAGGTACTCTGAGCAGTCCACACCTGATTTTGATTGTGCGGGTTGAAAAGCCGGTCGAGAGCCTTGCACGACAAACGACGCCCACCCAGGAGTGACAAAGCGGCTGGGGGTTCCGCCCCCATCTGACTTGAGCTTCCACTACCCGAGCAACGCGGTGACGATCGCAACAGTTGTGGAGGAACCAAAGGAAGACCCAAGCTTGGTCGTCCAGTCTTCGACAATGAGTTTTCCGTCCAGCCACAATCGGTACCCATCGTCTCCAGTGAGGCCAATTTTGTAGTCTCCGGAAGCAATTGCAGTCAGCGTTCCAGAGGGCGAACCGGAAACCTCTTTCGCCGATTTCGTCGTTGCCTTGTAGACCTGCAGTGTCCCGGTGGCACCGTTGAAGTGGAAGAACGCACACTTGTGCTGGTCGCCAAAGCCAGGACGGTGCCTGCGCGGTTCAATGCCTTACTGCGAAAGCCTCCAGCAGTATGGGCATGTTCTGTAGGTGTTGGTCGAGAATAGACTGATGTCTTCCCCACCATGGTTCACGAGAACACTTGCAAGCTGCGTGGCGCCGTAGCTCCCGCATGACGAAAGGGCGCATTCACCGAAACCATCGCAACTGCCAGAGCCCGGGGGTGGTGGGCACAACTTTTTGGGCGTAGTCGTTGCCTTGCGGGGTTTCCTGTACGATGCGGTCATTGCAGCCGTCGACGATGTAGACATTGCCGGCGTTCTCCGCGCCGGGGTGAGGCCATGGGGCGTAGGAATCGAAGCAGGCGCTACAGTATGCGATAGAGGTTGATTGGGGTGTTTCTTGCGATTGACGCCGGATCAATACGGAAGCTCAGGTGAGTAAACCCATTCACTGGATGGCTAACTTTCCGGCGGGCACGCCTTCGCTTTTGACGTGATTCTTTTCCAACAGCGCCTCAACCCATTTCGCCGGAGCGGCAAGCATAATTCCCGATGCGGAAAATGTGTTCGCGTCGTAGACCAGTTGCCCAATCTGCAAGAGTGCGGGGACGAACTGATCAATCACACCGATCACCCGACCCGATTGCAGTTCGATTACCGGACCGCCGCTATTGCCATGGTTACCACTGACGGAAATCTGCAGCAACTCAGCTCCATCTTTATGGATCACAGCTTGGTACATGGTGTCCGGAGTTATCGTCCTCGTGGCCGCCACCATGCCGACCTGAATAGTAGGAGTCCAGGACCCAAGTGGAAATCCGCTTAGGAGAATAAAGCGCCCGGTGACGGGAGAAGCAGTAGAGATGGCCAAACTTGCAAAAGGGCGACCTGTGTCAACATTCGCACCCTTCGGAATAGTGGCTTTCTGCAGCTTGACCGCGCGGAATCCAGGTACATGGCAAAGAACCAGGTCATGGTCGTAATCACGGTCGGTGATTGTGAATCGGACAGCGCTCCCGTCGCCGCTTCGATCGCGGATGGTGACCGTCAAGCGGGCATTCGACATATTTGGTTGGCCTTTGAAGGCATCCAAACTGTCTACGACATGCGCCGCGGTTATGAAATCCCCCTCCGTGTCGATAAAGAAGCCGGTACCCACCACAACCGTTTCGATGTGCTTCAGTCCTTGAGGAGGCTCTTCAACGTCATGCCAGACCGAAATGGGTAGAACGGCGTCTGATGCGGTTGGGGCAAGTTCGACGGTCCGAGTCTCAATAACTTCTTGCTTAGCAGCCCACGATTGGCAGGCAAGTAGCAACGGAATAATGGCGGTCCAAAGGACTCTCACGGATCTTTCCTCCCCACAGGCAGGGACTTGCGCCTTTCACGTGGACGCCACCTGCGAGGTCTGACTCCATCAAGCCGCATGAGGCCCAACCGGACACAAGCGACGCCAGGCTAGCCGTGTCGTCGGAGAAGCATACTTCTTTGCCTCGCGGGCGCTTCAGAATTTCCTGGCGACCGCCCAGTAGCACCTCAAAGCAAAAGTCCTCCGACGGTGCAGCATCTGGTTCCCGTCGTCGGCTAGTCATGGATGCCGTCGTGCGTTGCGGTTCCGGCACTTGGCCAACGTGGTGGACGTCGGCGTCGTCCTCGTCCACCGGGGAAGGCGCTTATGGGGCACCCCGCCATGTTTTACCTCCCTGAAGTCCCCACCGCAGGGAAGGCTTGGGATGCCCGTGCTCAGGTTATCGGCTGCTCTTCACCTTAGAGTTACACACTGGGCAAACCCGCTTGCGAATAGACATACGGTCGTTGGCTGCATTGCGCTCTTCAAACGCCCTTCGCTTAAACTGTAAAGCCAATAGCGGTGACGGGTCTGTGGGCTCGTTACCTTGAGATGGCAGCAGGAAGTGCCCCTGATGTCGAAGGGCCGCCTCATAATGCTGGCCAAGCCGGATCTAAGCTGGGCAACCCATAGATTGATTGTGATGCAACAGGTACCCGACATCTGGACACGTCGATCGCAACATGACGCCGGTCGATTTCAAAGGAATGGCCAAGTCGCGCGCCGTGCTACTTGAAAGGGCGGCCTTACCTTGGGATACAGATCGGGCAAGTTCGCTGATGAAGAATCATTCGCTCCTCAGCGCCGTTTCGCTCCTCAAGTGCTTTCTGTTCCATATCCGACACTGCCGGAGGGCAATTTTCGAAGGCACCTTGCGACGAAAATACGTGCTCCCAGTGTGTTAGCGCTGCCTCGTAATGCTGCCGAAGCCGAACGTACTCGAAGCAGGTCATAGTCAATTGTTATACAGTCGCCCAGTCTTATGGTTCGCACGCACACACGTGGCTACCTTCACATTTAGCAACCGCAGGTTGCATAGCTTCGAGCGACTTTCCTGAAAGTCTATTCTCTCTGGTCCGCGTGCCAACCGGATGAAATCTGATTCTGCCGGCAAGCGGGCAAGTTGTAAGGATGAGTCTGGAGGTCAGTGTGCTACGCCGCGGCAGGCGGTACTGAGCGGTCAAGCTCTGGGTCACCTGCTCGACCGCCCAGGCCTTACCCAGCAACTCTCGTCGGATGCCAATCGAGTGTTGGCAGACTGTCGAGGATCGCTCCACGGATACGAAATTGTGCGAACGCCCGCAATAGAACATCTTTAGCAGAATCGACCTTCCAAAAGCGTCGAGTATGCCTACCACTCCCGCGCGATAAAGGTCTTCTATTGGCACATGTTCAGGCAGCCGGCCCTGTATGCGCAGGGCGATAAAGAGCACGATGAGCAGATGCTCGATAATCGCACGTTCTTGTTCAGTGGTGAGCGGATCGTCAGGCCGCGAGAAAAGCATATTTGCAGGCTGACCGCTCGGCGGTTGGGCTCTATGCTGCAGCACGGCTGCTTCGAGGGAGTGCCGGTTGGAAACGGATGAGCGATTTCCCGGAAGGGCTCTGGGGCTTTCGTCACGTACCGCTCCTTACACCCTCGGAACAGCTTTGGGCAATTTAGATCGTGGGTCACCTACCGGGACCCGAATTTTAGGAAGTCCGTTCGCAATGGATTCTATTGGACGGCCCGTCATCAACAGAAAGTCACTTGAGCCTCGCCCTGTGGGGCAATTTCTGCAATCCTGCATACGCTACAAATAGCGTTATCGGCAGCTGCTGAATATACCTTAGGAGATTTGTAAACATTTATGGCCCTCCGCTCAACTGGGAGATGACCGCACCAGTCGCTGATCGACCAACTATCGGGCATTAACGTTACTCAGGGAACGGCCGATAACTATTGCATACGTCCTCGTCTGCCAGAACACGCGAATCAGAGCACGGCGACGCCTTTCCATAACGTTCAATCCTTGACGCCGAACGCGTACTCTAAGAAGGGAGACTATACATCTACGCCGATGAATATCACCGTTCTCGAGATAGCTTCTTGTACCCCCGTAGAGAATGCCGCCTCAGGTCTTGGACCTTGAGCGATCGATTGGAGAGCACCTATGGCTGGTCTGCCAACTGGCACCCTAAAGTCTCCCGCAGTGGCTCGGTTCTAGGTTAACAATTAGAGGTCAGCAAGAATCCGATATCGACGCCCGAATACCGCGTCGGAGGGCTTGGTAGTTGCAGACATGGGAACCGTTCTCTTTTGCCTTAGACTACTGTGGGATGTAGATGCGAAGCTCCGCAAGCAGTTAGGCCGGCGGGGAGAGCTTGTCACGCTCATTGTGCTTATTCTCAATACGATCGATTTGAAAACCGTTCCCATTCTCGAGTTGGGCGCAGAGATCGATGAGCTGGTTACGACCACGGTCAAACTTCCCGCGAAGCTTCACGCCGAATTGAAGCGCGTGGCCGGTTCGCGTCAGAAATCGATGAACGCCCTAATGAATAGTGCGATCTGGGCCTATGACAAAGAGAGGTCCAGAAAAGACTAATCACGCAGCTGTCAGAATGGTTTGCTGATTGAAAAGCGCTTTTTTGATCTGGCGCTCCGATTTGGTAGACATGACGACATTACCCATGTAGCCTAGCGAAGATCGGGCGACCTTCGCGGTCGGTAACGCAGTAGATTCCCCGCAAGCAGGTAGAGTTTTGTGGGATTACGGTGATTGGTTACAGTGCTTAGCACTACGTTTCCGACGAGATCCGCAGACGACCGAGGACCGGTTTTGAGCTAGACATACCTAAACGAACGAAGTTGTTGAGAGGCCGACCCGGTGATCCTTTTTGTTATTCTCTTCGCTTTCTTTTTATTTTTGACCGTTGGCATCATAAGGACGCAGGTGTCTGCAAAGCGGCTGGGGGAGTTGAGTTGGGAGGATCTACTTACCAAGCTCGAGCCGGTTGCAACCGACGGGATCACCGCCGTGGCCGTCGAATACCTCAATCCCGGTGACATCCATTTGAGAATAAGGTTGGATAATACCTGGAACATGATCGGCCGCGCCGAAGGGCTATCACGGATGCGTGCAAATTCTGATGTGCTGATTGCGCTCGCTACATATGCCCAACGATGGAACCTCGATGAGGGGCTGGCCGTTGCGGAACGAATGCGGCGAGACGGGATGGCCTTGCGGCGAGCTGTGGTCGGAATTGGACTCGGCATGACCTGTGGCTACGGGAGACGGCGCGTATCGTCTTACGTACACGAAGCTGCGAGCGCGTATTACTTAATGCGACTGCGCTTATTGGTGCTCTACGAGACGAACCACGCGGCGCGTTACGCGAGCTTGGTGGCTGCTCTTTAGGATACTTCACTTGCGAAAAACACTATCCGCCCTCTGTTATGATCCCGAAGGAATTGGCAACGTTGAAGGCATATCCTGGTGGCCCGGCCCCTCGCTTTCGATCCGCGGATCATACTTTTCCACCTCAGGCACTTCAAACAAAAGAAGGTCCCACAGGATGCGGTTTTCAACAGCAAGCCGCCGGTTCTCGTCAGCCTGCGTTGCCACGACTTCCGAGAGGTTCTCGATCGTGGTTTTTGGAGGTTTGCGCAGTGCAACGATTTGTGCAAGTCTGTCGGTGGTGATTTCAGAATTTGTCATTTGACTATTTCCCCACATGATATACATATATCGGCATCACAGGACATAACTTCAGTGCTAAACAGTGAAACTATCCTTTAGGGCCTCTCTCCGTCTGAATTCTCGGACTTTTGCGCAAGAGCCTTCCATGAGATCGGCTGACAAGATCCTGGTTCAACAGGTCGGAAGCTTGGCGGTCCGCCGCAGCGTTGTGGGCACGGTGTGGCGCCGATATCACCCCAGACACGCTCTGATGAAGATTTCGTATCTGCGATGCACTTTTGGTCTTATTCTCGATCAAGCGCCAAGCGAGCATGCATGCCTATAGGCTCGCCTACTGGATACTATCTCCAGGGGACTACGCCTTGCAGATCGCGATAACATTCGAGATGGCACGAAACGTTCTTTGCTCGACTGCGCGGATGGGGTTTCTGCTCTGGTCTGGGATTGGCACGTGGATTGCTTTCGGCCAGTCGCTCGCAATCGCACCACCCGGAGCTAAGGGCCTCGGTCTGTGGACGACCCGGGTGACGGTGTTCACTTCTCTACTCCCTGCGCTACGTTTTTAGCCATGTCGGCGGCGGCGAATCGTCTCGGGCTACTAAGGCAAAGCCACGTCCTGCCTTGGAACAGGATTTAACGATATGGGCGTTGGTTGGCTTTTCAGCAATCTCGTGCATTTAGCCGTGAGATGGAGGCATGGCTTCGTACTTTTTGATCAGGTGACGAAGTTCTCTGTCTAGGTGCGCTCCTGTTCTCGACGGTAGCTTTCTCACCCTCTGTCTCCAGCCACCAGCCGCCGCTGGAGATATCGCAATGAAATAGAAAATCTGGGCCGAGTTGTCGTGGTGGCTATTCGATTGACCGGATGAATTTGCTGTTGAACAAATTCGTTGAATTCCGAATGCAGGGGCGGCGGCAAAAAACATCCATCACGTCTATGCGCTATGCATTTCAAGTTCCGACCAACTTTCCACTATCTCCAGGACAAACAGAGCACAGAGGCTGCCGTCCTCCCGAAGGAGGACGAGATGCTCCCCGTGGATTTCGGCACGGGCGGCGGTCACAAGACCGAACCCTATCTCTGGTGGTTTGAACCGAATTAAGTAGGTCTTGTTAGACATGGAATATGGCTGATCGAGGTAATTGACGCCTATCATCCGGTGCTCGTTGCAATCAGATTCGTAGCCAGCTATTACCAAAGTGTTATCGGAGTGACGGGTCGTAGCCCGTTTGGGAAGTCTGATCGCGGTGCTGACCCGCAGTTTCATGCCGCTCTTCCCAACCACGTCGGTTACGCTTGAGACTGTAACTGAGCCAGACCATGGAACCGCTGGTAAGGCTGGTCTTAGGCTACTTTTCGCAATTGGAGTGTTGGGTAGTGCGGCGCATGGCCTTTCTGCTGTTCCTGCCTTGGTCAAGGGTGCATCGCAGACAACCGTCAGGTCGCCCATCGGTCTTTATCGGCGGCCGTTCAAAAATCCGCCTGCGGCTGGGTTAGCGCGAGTCTTGGTCTTCTCGAAACCGGTAAAGAACGAGATTGGCACGGCGGCAGCCACCTAGATGTCGCCCACTGACCTCGGTTATGGTATTCTCGAGGGTCCCGGCGAGAGGCTTCCGCAATCGGCTTCAAAGCATCATCCCGATCGGCTACGTCGGAAGTCTACTCACGAAAACCCCGTACAATGCCAGAAGCGAATTGCTTTCCAGCGGCTTGGCAATGAAAAACCCTGTGCCGCGTCACAGCAGGCTGCCATCAGCACATCCCACCCTTCCTTTGTTTCGACGCCCTCAGCGACGCTTGTGATCCCCAATCCACGTGCCATTTTTCACGCTCGACTCGACGATGGTGTGCGAAGCGGGGTTGGTTGCACAGCCCTGGACAAACTCTGGTCAATCTTGAGCTCGGTGAAGGGGACGCGGGTCAGCTGCTTGAGACTGGAAAACCGGTCCCATAGTCGTCAACCGAAAGCCCGAAGCCTCGCATCCGTAGACGAGTGAGATTTTCCACGGCGGCCGACACCTCCGTCATAGCAACGGTTTCCATAATTTCGAATATCATTTGATCCGGGTCAAGTCCTGCCGAGCTCGCGGCCTCTATGAGTCGTTCGGCCAGCTTCGTGCTGGGCCAGCGAGACGAGCGACAGATTGACAGACACGGTCATCGCCAATTCGCCTGCACGCCACGCGCGGGAGGCCTTTACGACTCCTCTAACATAGGGAAGGTAAGCTGATCGATCTTCCGGTCTGCTCGAGCAAGCTACTGATCGAGTTCGGGGCGACAATCCATGCTTGGGATGACGCCAGCGAACGATCGTCTCCGCGCCAAGGGTCCGGCCCGTCGCTATCCTTCTTTGGGCTGAAAGAAGGTTTCAAACTGCTTCTCTTGGCTGCCGCACAGAACCTGATCGAGAGCGAAGCTTGTGACGCCGGCGGCCTTGCACGGCGACGGCAAGACAGGTTGATAGGCCGTGCTCAGGTCCTCATTTTATCGCGGGTCACGGGCTTCTCGATTGCGCCGAGCGGCCGGACCTGCCCGCTGGAGGTGATGACTGCGAGCATTATTGTGCGCTTGTCCCGAATGACGGAGTAAATTCCATGCCGCCCATCTCCGGCATATGCAGCGTCGCACACCACTTAGATCGACGCACGAGGGACCATGAAGCATTGATGATGCCTGCTTGCCGTCGCCGGCCTCGATCACCTGCGATGCACCCATGGAGCGTGCATCCGTGCAACGGTTCTGCACTGGAAATCATCGTCTTCGGCAACCAACACGGTTAAGCCGTCGGCGACGGTCATTCGTGATTCCCAAGAGCGAGAGTCGTTTCGCCAAGATGCTGACCGCTTTGGGTCTCGACATCTTAACCAACTCCCAATTGCTTTCAAGAGGAGCTTGACGATCGCCTACCACCTACGAATGGACCCGATTGCCTGTCGATCCAGCGATCTCTCAGTTGGAGCCTCTCATTTCAGCCCATCAGTCATAGTCCGAAGGTGCTACATCGGCAGTCGAGAATCAGCCGAAAGAGTAAGTAGGCTTAAGAGATTGCCTAATTGCTTATTTATACCGGCCAAAGTCTTGTTTGCGCTTCTGATGATTTTGGCGTCGTCTCTCTCCTAATGGCTCGTCTGGTCGCCCAACGAATCGGGTAGACCGCTCGGCACCGAAGACTCGCCAGAAACAGGGACGAAAGGTCGAACGGACTGACTGTGCTGATAGACAACGCGGAACTTGTCGTTGAGGCACGAAGGGACAAGATCGCAAACCTCAAACAGGCGATATCAGATAAGTCTTATGATGTCAGTGGCCGATGTGGCCTACAAAATTATCCAATCCGCGGCGAGCCTCATAATGCCCATTCCATAAAGTGCCTTTTGCGTTCGTCGTGCGAGAGGCTAGGCTTTGGCAATAAGTAGCTGGCCCCTTGGGAGAATCCGTGAACACCTATTGTGTAATACTTTGCCTTGAAGCTTTCCTCAAGCCGATACGCTATCCACGAACGAAGCGCCTCTACCTCAGAGCCGCAACGGCCGATGGGGCCATGAAATCCGCATCAGAGGAGAATCCTCAGTGGCGTGTCATTGGCATTGAGCCTAGCGGCATATTTGCTCGCCTTCTAGAGTCTGATCATTCATGCCCCACACCTCACGATTGGCGCACTGCATGAAATTGTGCGCCGCCCGGCTCATCCCTGCTCGCCCCCGTTCCCTCCTAGAAAGACGGAATCTTGTGAACCGTTCGATAAGTCAACCAAAAGCGTCGGCCCGATACGTCGCATTCGCCTATTACCGACGCCGATCAAGTTTCAAGACGCTCGTTTGATTTCGATTGTTCTCGGCCTCTCGCGCATGCAAAATCCGAAACCCCACTGCCCCTGAGTCTGCGTTGAGTTCAGTGATTGAGCCGGGGAAACATCTGCATATCAACCTTTCTCCATTTGTTACCCGGTCCCAGCACAGAGTGTTGGGAGGATGTCAGGTCAAAGCTCATCAGGATGGGCGCCAATGCGTTTTTTTGCCGTTCCCGGTACTTGTTCTGGGTGGCCCGTGCCTGGGTGATCTGAGGGCTCCTTGAGAGTTGTCGGCGTGGCAAGTCGGGCACGAAGGATAGCGGAGGCGTGAATTTGGGGAGACCGGTGATACGGCGACATCAAGGATAGGTCCGGTCTCCTTCATGGTCGTTTCCTTCTGGCGAGCCTTGCGCCGCAACTCTCGTGAAACTCCACTCGAGTGATCGCAGACTGTCGAAGCTCGCCCCGCGGATACGCAATTGTGTACACGGAACAGAACCTTTTTCGGCAGGATCGAGCTTTTCTGAAGACCATCGATCAAGCCTGGCACTCCCGCGCTGCGGAGCTCTTCAATTGGCTGATGTTGAGACAGCCTTCTCATGTCTACGCTGACACTGTCCCCCCGAAAAGTGGCGATTGCCTAGTTCGAGAAAATCGCTGCTGTTGATCGGGATCTCCGGACGCAGCGTTGGCCATGGACTGTCAGTACTTCGACCTTTGAGTTGCGCGTAACCGATCTACCCGCTTGCTATCGATTCAAGTTGGTTCGAGTTCCGCCACTGCGGTTTGAACGGGTGAGAAGAGCTGATTTGTGGATGCACGATCATGGCACCGTCTCGCGGTATCGCAATCACTTGCGATCAACACCTGCCCTGCAGCGGCCTAGGGCGCGGCTAATAACACCCTAAGGCCATAGAGGCGAAAAAACGCAAGATTCCCATAACGGGACGAGGTCGCACGGCCGGCGTTCCGACCTGAGCAATATTGAACAGTCTCGGGGGCGGGTACGGAACATACTGCCTTTGTATCCAAGTGCTTTTGTGGTTCGTTAAAATCTGGCGGTGCGAGCAAGGAATCGCCTTTTCCGCACCTTTGGCTGTGCATGGACAAGTTAGTCGAAAGAGGACATATGTGTCTTCAAACCGAGTTTCACGGATTTTTGTTGTCGACGATGAACCTATAATTGCTTCAACCCTGGCCATCATCCTCAATACGAATGGCTACTCTGCGAGGTGGTTTACTCGGGCAACAGAAGCCCTCACTGCCGCTCAGTTCGACAACCCCGATTTATTGATATCCGATGTCGCGATGCCGGGCCTTTCAGGGGTTGACCTTGCTATCCAAATGAAAGCGCGATTTCCCAAGTGCAAGATACTTCTTTTCTCGGGACAGGCGACTAGGTTGGATTTACTCGGGGATGCCTGTAGTCAAGACCATGAATTTCTCGTCCTCTCGAAGCCTATGCATCCCACCGAGCTTCTTTATCAAATAGGAACGATAGCCTGTGGGGAACAGAGTCTTCAGTTGGAAGCAAGGGCCAAGTACCCGGCCGCACCGAAACAAGCACCAGGGATTCACACCACGCTCATGGTTGACGCGCTTTCGAAGACGCCCGGAAAGGACCTTGACGATTTCGCTGCCCGAAATCGGGTGCGACTGATCGAATATCTTCCTATTGTGAGTGCCGTCGCCCGGCGTATATACGGGCTGGTACCTGAACCTGTTTCATACAGAGATCTATACGGTGCCGGCCTTGCCGGGCTGATGGGTGCATTGAACCAATTCGATCTCTTTGGCGAGATCCGGTTTCCCAGCTATGCGAGATTCGAGATCAGGAAGGTAATTCTTGATAACCTACAAAGCCTTGTACGGAATGCAGAGGGACTACGCCGCAAGGGGAAACCGATTGAAGAAGCGATCCACACACTAACTTCCCAGCTTGAAGGTTTTCCAAGCGAGCTCGAGCGCTCCCAGAAACTATCCCTCGATTTGGCGGCCTACCACCGACTCCTGAACGAATTGAGAGGGATAGAAATCAGCGCTCTTCAGAAGCGGTGTCCACAAGAATCTGGAAAACAGGAGGCCGTTAACTTGGGAAATATGTGCAAAAACGAACCACAGTCGTCCTTTCAGCGTGCCAAGATGCAGAGGAGACTTGCAGATGCAATCAGGGAACTCCCGGACCGCGAACGTTTGGTTTTGAATCTTGCCTATCATGAAGGACTTACCTTGAAAAACATCGGATTCGTCCTGGACGAGGCAGAATCCCGCGCTTCCCAGATTCACGCCTCTGCAGTCCTACGTCTTCGCTCCAAGCTGTCCGAGTTTGGGTTTACTTAGAAGCGATGACAGACCTACAGATCTCGAAAAACCCACAGGCTTCCTTCTTAGTGTTCTGATCGGCACTGCGAAAGTGGGTCAAAGCTTGCCACCGAGACGGATCGACACCGAACGCTAAGCGGGCGTGAGGCCCCCACGCAACAGGGGCCACGTTGAACACAAACCTCGGTGTGACTCGGGAGAATGGGCATCTCCACAATTTAGCCGGGCGCGGCTTTCCATCCCGTGGTCTCTGAGAAGTTTGATCGCGTCCACTACCGACTATTTCGGAAACGATTTGCTATGAGAAGGTACAACGCATGAACTTGCGCTTGATGGAGGCGCAAGGGCTGCTTCGACCGGTAGCCTTTCCGATGCGTATCCTCTTCTTCCAAGAGGCATCAAAACATAGCGTCATGCGGGTCTACACCGTGACCTCTACCGGCACGAAGGGAGGTGCCCCGGTTCTCCCTACTCGATCCCGAAGTCCACGGGACTGGGGGTAATTCCTGAATAATTCTTTAATTAAGTCGACGGCGATCAGAACTGAATGAGATGCAAGGGATTTGACTCCTTAGCTCGACCCCATTTCATAAGTTTGAGGGTGGAGGTGCTAATGGCGATTCGCCCTGAGAGCGATGGCTTAGCTCGTATAAATCAGGGAAATGCGGCTAGAATGTCTGTGCCGATGCAAAAATCCCCATAGTACCGGTTGAAAGGTCCGCCACCCTGTTTGGAGCGAAGCCGGCCTGATTCTGGAGACAGAGGAGGGCCGCATGTGCTTAGGGGGAGAGACGTGGATGAGGTTGTGGGACTGAGACGGCAGGGTGTAAGCATCCGGGCGATCAGCCGGTTGACCGGCTACGACCGTAAGACGAGCAGCAGATACCTTTCAGCGCCGAGTAGTCGGCCGGTGTATGGTCCGAGAACTGCGGAGCAGAGCAAGCTGGAAGCATTCAAGCCTTATTTGAGAGAACGGCTGCAGGCCGGCGTGTGGAACGCCAGGGTACTTTTGCGTGAGCTGCGGGAGCGCAACTACGAGGGTGGTTATACGATCCTGACCGACTGGCTGCGTCCCCAGCGAGAGCAAGCCTTGTCGACGGCAGTGCGGCGGTTTGAGACGCCGCCGGGCCAGCAGGCGCAAGTGGACTGGGGACATCTGGGCAGCTCGTCGGCAGAGGACCGACCACGCCAGTTGTGGGGTTTCACGATGACGCTGGCTACAGCCGCAGGCTCATGGCCTCAGCGGCAGTGGAGCAGAAGCTGGGCACACTGCTGCGCATGCACGAGTCGGCGTTCTATGAGTGGGGCGCGGTGCCTGAGGAGATCCTCTATGACCGGATGAAGACGGTCTGGACCGGCACCGATGAGCGCGGAGAGATGGTGTGGAACGCCATCTTTCTGGATTTCGCACGTTACTGGGGTTTCACGCCGCGGTTGTGCAGACCTTATCGCGCACAGACCAAGGGCAAGGTGGAATCGGGTGTGAAGTACATCCGGCGCAACTTTTTGTGCGGATTGCAGGGACGTGAGCCAGCCAACTTAACGGATCTGAACGTGCAGTTGCGATGGTGGGTCGGCGAAGTCGCCAACCGGCGCGTTCACGGCACCACGCATGAACAGGTGCTTGCCCGCTGGCAAGCCGATCATGCGGCGATGCAGCCGGTGAACGAGCGTGCGCCCAATCCCTACTTGGATGATGAGCAGCGCAAGGTAGCCCGCGATGCTTACGTTTCCTGGAAGGGTAGCCGATACTCGGTGCCCTGGCATTATGCCGGCAAAGAGGTCTGGGTGCGCGATCACGGACCATCCGTCCAGGTTCGTTACAGCGCCGAACGCATCGCAGTGCACACGCCAGCGAAAAATCGCCATCAGACCGTCACTGTCAGCCATCACCATGCCGGCATCCCAACCCACAACAGCCAGAGTGGAAAACGCTGGTTCACATCGCCCAGGGCGCTCCTGTGGTCGAGCATCGGTCCCTTGCTGCCTACGAGAGCCTGACCTGCGGAGGTGCACGATGACTCCGGTCGAGCAACTGCGTACTACTCTCGCCGCTCTTAGTCTGACCGCCATCGACGCTCGGCTGGAAGGCTGCTGGAGACGGCCTCGAAAACCGAACCATCCTATGCCGATCTCCTGGTCGAAGTAATGAACACCGAGGCCGATGCACGGCGCAAGCGTTATCTCAAGGCTCGCCTGCAGCTGGCCCACCTGCCGTATATAAAGACCTTCGAGCAGTTCGACTTCAGCTTCCAGCCCTCCATCGATGAGCGCCAGATCCGCGAATTGCGCAGCTTGCGCTTTGTACACGAGGCTTCCAACGTCATCCTGTTAGGTCCGCCCGGAGTGGGAAAAACCCATCTCGCCGTGGCTCTGGCAGAGACCTCCATCCAGTCCGGCAACGGCGCCTACTTCATGACCACCCACGATCTAGTCGCTGACCTTGGCCGCGCCTATCGAGAAGGAAGACTCGATCGGCGCATGCGTGTCTATCTTGTCCCCAAGGTGCTCATCATCGACGAGATGGGTTACCTGCCGCTGGATGAACTCGGAGCCACCATCTTCTTTCAGCTGGTCAGCGCACGCTACGAACGGGGCTCGATCATCCTCACGTCCAACAAGAGTTATGGCGAGTGGGGATCGATCTTCGGCGATCCCATCATCGCTACCGCCATCCTCGATCGTCTGCTGCACCACTCCACCACCATCAACATCCGCGGGGAGAGCTACAGGCTCAAGGAACGACGCAAAGCAGGCCTGATCCCTCAACCCGAGAAACAACCAGCTGAACCAACGGCCGCTTCTCACCGCAGCCGCAGTCAACGGGACCAGCTCCCATGAGTTTTTCAAGGCATGAGCAGATCTATCGCTCTGATGTGGGCACCCGCTCCAGACGGAGGCGAAGCAATCTTCCGCTCCGCCCCCAATCCCATCATCGCGATGAGTCTGCAACTGGATATTCCTTGGCGGGTTGGTCTCCACAAGTGCCCGCCTCCGCTTCACCAGCCGGCTCCATCTTCCATCACCGGCTGCAAACTGTAAACCGGTCCGCCAAGAAGTGGGGGAATTTTCAACCGGAATAATGAGGAATTTTCAACCAGTATTGACAATAGGATCATTCATGGCCATTTAGGCTGAAGCTTATCTGTTCTTAACCTTAGCGTTGGGGTGAGTCCACTACGCGCTGGCGCACAGAAACATTCTAATCGGCGGGCGCCATTCTGCTCCTCCTTACCTGTCCGATCGGTCTCGCGTGCGCCTTCTCGCTTCTGATCTCTTTGGCGGTTGGTCCAGGACAGAGGAGAACCGTAGCAGTCGTGGGTCTGTGGTGGGGATGACTGTTGATGGCCTCTCTTTTTGTTGCGCGCATCTCCTACTAAACAAACTCACTCCTCGCAGGATTCAGGGATCCAACGTCGGTCTCGCTCCTCCCGTAATGAACGGATACCCATTACAAGTCTCGGCTGGGAGGCCAAGTGAGGGGACATGGGCGCTTCACGATTTGAGTAGCTGCTCGAAACGACGTTCTGAAGCACATTGCTTAATCCGGTTGCGATGATCAGCGACTTGTGCAATTAATTGCAATTCTTTACGGGTATTCCCGAATCAGGACTTAAGGGAACAAATTCAGCGTGGAAGAGCTAGAACTTCTTTGCGTTTTCTTCCGGTTAGCACAAGTTAGTACATACAACCTCCAGCAGGAGAATGTCTAGCGGCACGAGATTTCCGGTCTCCGATACTAACGAAGCTTCCATGGCGTTTCGAGCACAATACCTGTCATGAGGTTTCGATCCTGGTAATCTCGTCTCGTAGCGATGAAGCTTGGGCAAGTAGGACGTCAGCTTTTTGCCTCGCAAGACCGTATTGGGGATACTCTTTAAGTATCACCGAGATGTTCAGCGCTTGCCTACCTTTTTGCTCAGCCGCACTTTCTTCACGCCTAAGCCGTTGAAGGGTTACCGAATCGATTACAGCCATGCAGTTTCCTCTTTCTGTGTTGTGTCATTTAAGCCAATGGGGAAGATGAAGTGAGCTGATAGCCACTTCCACACCAAGACCATACCTCGTCCAAAATGAGTGTGTCGGAACAATAATTGAATCGGCCTCAACCAGGAAGATGGTGAGCGTCTATCAGGAGTTCTCGAACACGATAGTAAGGTTCATCTTGGGCTGCCCACAATCGTGCCCCTGCCCCGGGAAGCGACGGATAGCACCGGATAGAAGTGATCGTTGGAGACCATTGATCGCGTGCAGCTTCAGATTGAACCTCCTGAAGTACCTTCGGAGAAGCCGAATCAGTGGCTTTCGAGTTGATGGCGAATGCAGATTTGCGATCGGAAACAGCGCAAAGGATTTGCGCACCTAATAACAGAAATGACAATCGCTGTAACTTTCGAGCTTTTTTGAAGGTACTCTCGCCGCCCAGTCTGAAACAAATGAGTGTCACAGATTTGGCAAATTCCCCAATGTCTTAGTTTCAAACACAACGAACCGGGCAAGAAAGTTGAAAGTTAAAGCTAGGTTGCTCGCTTCGCGGTATTCAAAGAGCTAACTCTGCCTGTCGGCTTATTCGGGGTGCGAGGCCGTAGATTCTCGGCTTGCACGAAAACTCAGCCTTGGAGCGCCGCATCATCGAGATTGCGATAAGTGTTCAGATACACCTCCTCACATTTGAGCGCACATGAAGCTTTCCGCGACAGCATTGTCGTACGGGTTTCCGCTCCGACTCATGCTGATGCGGATGCCATAGGACCGTAGTAGATCGACGTAGGCGCCGGCGCAGTACTCAACACCGCGATCGGAGTGATGGATCAGTGATTCGGCCACCCGCCGGTCTGCCAGGGTGCTACGCAGGGCTGCAAGAGCGAGTTTGGCCTCCAAGGTATTCCGAACTGCCCAGCCAATCACACGCCGAGAATAGGCGTCTAGAATGATTGCCAGGTAGATGAACGATTCCCGCAGCCGGATGTAGGTGATATCGGCGACCCATAGCTGGTTGATGCCGTTCGGCTTCCAATCGCGGGTGAGGTTGGGGTAAATCGTGTAGGTATGACGCGAATCAGTGGTGCACACAAAGCGCCGCTGCGCAGGCACAATAACTTGTCGGCGCGCATCAACCGCATCACCCGCTTGCGGTTGACCACTAGGCCCGGCTTTTGTAGTTCAATGATGACCCGCCGAGAACCGTAGCACCGGTGATCAAGACAGATTTGCTGGATCTGCTGGCGCAGCTCCGTGTCCGCTTGCAGGGGCAGGTGCTCATTAAAGTGCCGGTAAAAACCTGCGCGGCTAACACCCGCGGCATCGCATGCTTCCAGAATAGAGAGAGTCCGGCTTTGCCTTCCAGCTGCATCCTTCTCCGTACAACGCGCTTCGCCAGGCGCGTTGTTCTTCGAGCGTGCTTCCCTTACTCGCCTAAAGGCTCTTCTTAAAAAATAATTGTCCAGCGCCATCCTTCCCAGTCGACGCTCTAACTCCGCTATCTTCTGATCCGCCGCAACCAACTCAGCGCCCGTCTTTGAAATGGCTTTGGTCGCTGCTCCGGGTGGTCGGCCCTTCGGCCGGCTCAAGCCGCCAGCACCTTGGTCCCGGTACGCGTCGCGCCACCAATAAAGCACGCTGCGCTTGGTCTTTAGCTCATTACTGAGCGCGGACACACTCTCCCCATTCAGAATCCTCCGCGCTACTGCAATCCGAAATTCCACCCTGAAAACTCGGGCACCGGCCATTCGAACCTCCGTTCGCTGCAGTGTGTCCCTATTTTCGGTTGTCTCAAGTTTGGGGTCCAGACCAATTTGCGGTGTTAAGTTTCGCCCCTGGTTCAGTCAGCGCGCTGGCGGAACGTGACTGACTGGTCACATGCAGAACGTTTCAGACAGCAGTAAGCTTTCCACCAAGTAACTTTCCTAAGGGCGTCCCACCGTGAATACGATTGGTCCAACCGAAAAGGGCTTTGGTTCGATTCAAGGGACGTTGGAGTGTTAAATCCGGGTGGGGTGGTTCCGAGCAGGAGCACACTGTTTGCAGGCGGGAATCCGAATTTGTCAATTGATTGCGAATGAGAATTAAAACCAGCTTTGTCTGGGAATCGCATCCCTCCTTGATGTGGCTACCGAGCCTTTCTGTGGTCGAATGTGTTGATCATCTTCGAACCTTTGTAGATTCGACGTAATCTTGCCGAGAACCGAGTAGGAGTATTTTGTCATGGGAATGTTGTGCGTCAGTTCTTCCTCGGGTATACCGCCATCGGCATCAGTAACGGCTTTGTAACCTTTACCCTGAACGACGAGATATATAAAAATCTACCTACATTGCGATGCGAGAATTTCTTATTCGCCGAGCATTGTACGCCTCAGTTTGAGCGAACAGCAAGAGCCAAAGAGAGCGGAGGCTGAGACAAGCGAAGATTAGGACGAACGCGGAACTGCAGGTTTGTCAATAATTGCAATTGATTGCACACGAGTCGATCTGGCGGAACCATCCCTCGGTGCGCTGTGATGATCGGGTCGTGAGGTTTGTGCCTTTATAAGCTGCTAAGTGTATCTCGAATGTGATCGCCACTTGCGGGGTATGAGGGGCAGAAGGTCGGCGGCGCAACATCTTAGCACTTGGGCTGCCGGGACCCATCAAGGCTGAGTATTTGCGTGAAATCGACAATCAGCCTGTCGCCGCGGAGTTGCGCCGAGCGAGGTAGGTCACGCCCGGGCAGATTGCCGCGCAGATATCGCCTTGAGC
Source organism: uncultured Acidobacteriaceae bacterium (assembly GCA_963758385.1). Lineage (GTDB taxonomy): Bacteria > Acidobacteriota > Terriglobia > Terriglobales > Acidobacteriaceae > PALSA-350. The sequence goes on from CAVWVA010000001.1 coordinate 243,085, forward strand.
AACTCTAGCTGTATCCGAAATCAGATAGGCCAGAGCGCAAGCGCAAAATCGCGGAAACGTGGATTCGAGAAACGTTAGATTCCAATTCGTTCATCACGAACCCGATCTCGGTCAGGTTGAGGCCGTCATAGTAGTACAGACCAAGTACAAGACGTTCACGCTCCGGGAGGGTGCCAATTGCGCCTTGAAGTCTCGTTCGCATATCGGCGAGCTGAAAGCGATGCTGCGAGGAGTTTTCACGTAGATTCACTAGATTTACGATGTTTCCTTCCGCGAACCCATTCGGAAGTTCGGAATGGCGAACGCCAATTTCCATACCTCTCAGTTCATCCAAGAGACGATGATATGCCGCAACGTCCATCTGCAGTACCTGGGAGATTTCACTTTCGGTGGGGGAGCGGCTGAGCTTGAAGGTCAAATGTCGGATTGCCAATTCAATGGGTTTTCCCTTTCGGCGTAAATCCCCGACAGCCCAAACTAGGCTTTGGATACCTTCAAGGATCGCGTTGCAAATATGGGACCTGGCAAGCGATCGATATTCAACCTCATAGCCGGGTTCAAAATGGTCTAGCGAACCCGAGAGTCCCCGCACCCCGGCACAGTAAATCTCCGCGAATGAAACTTGGTCGGGTATCAATCTGCAAATGCGCTCTGCAATGGCGCGCACGGCAGGTAGATTCTCGATAATCAGCCGCTCCTGCTCAATCGAAAGGATGTAGGATTGATTTTCCGGAGGCGGCTCTGCGAGTAAATCGATCCGCGTCATTTTACGAATGCTCGGCGGGTACGTCGGAGCAACAGTGTCCTCCAATGGTTTCATCTCCTCAAGGACCTCTTGTCGTCTTCGTGTAAGCTGAGCATCTATCCTCCTCGTCCGCTACAAACATAAAAACCCCGATGCTCTGATTGCGCTCTCCTTGATCCAGTCCTCACGCTCGACGCACATTCTCCTCGTCGAGGCCGCTGGCTACTTTCGCTGACCCCTCCTCTCTACGGGCGATGCGATTTCACAACTACCCTGGGCGTCCAAATTGGAACTAGGCTGGCCGATTAGGGTTTCGGGGACAATGGACGATTGCAACATATATTCGATAAGCTTCGGTGCAAGGTCCTCTGCACGAACCCAGTATGTTCCGTCGGACACGGCTTTCTTGAGGTTTTCGAGCTTTTGCATCTCCCCACTATCGATCAAGCCGAGTGTACTAAAGTGATGTTTCTCCAAAAGATCCTCCTAATGGCTGTCAGCCGAGCGGGGAGGGACAATTCGCGTGCCTTTGACACGAGGCCGCCACCATTGTTCACGGAAAGAAACACGGCGACGCCCTTTAGAATTCTCTCAGCTTATGGTTTATCGGCCATGTTGGACCAGAATTAAGAGTGTGTGGAAAAAAACAGACATATGGATTTCTGAGATCCCCGATTCCACCACACCAAGGACAAAGTCCGATCTCCTTCATGGTGTCTTCCTCACAGTAGTAGAAGGTCATCACCAAGCGCCGCCTTCAGAACAGTTGGTCTATTGCCTTGGTTAGGCGCTCGCGCATCTCGCCATCAAGATAGCGAAACAGAGGGGGACTCCTCGGGGCGAAATGGCACACGATTAAGCCCATCTTCCTCAAATCCGCAGAGCGCTCCGACGTCAGGATGCTGACTTCAAGTCCCTTCGGTTCCCCTAATGAATGGTGATCCGAAGTTAGATCGAGGTTCAATTACTGAGTGATCTCCCGATAGATTAGACTACGTGGCTTTGGCATTCTCCTAAGGAACACTTCACGCCGGAGCCAGTTGGAATCCAAAGCTGGCAGCCTGCTTTGCCAAACGCACAAGTTGATGTTCTCGCGTACGTTGATCCATCTTGGCAAACGTGCCTTCCTGGTAGGGTTGGCGGGTGCTGATAAGGTGATAGAGGACTCGCGCGAGTTTGTGAGCAGTAGCGGTGATCGCCGCGGGAGTGCCGAGTCGACTTCGCATACGACGAAAGTACTGTCCCAGATAGGACTGACTACGATGAAGCGACTGTGCTGCCATACGCAGTGCGCTGGCCAGCCGGTTTTTCACTTTACGCGTAGCCACGGATAGGATTTTACCGCCGCTGATGCGGTTGTCGGGGCAGAGACCGAGCCAGGAAGCAAAGGCGGCGGCGCTGGGAAACTTGCTTAGATCCGAGCCAACTTCGGTTAGCAGCGTGTGAGCAGTCAAGCCGCTTATGCCGGGAACTTCGGTCAGATCCACGCTGAAGATGCGGTAGAGGTGACCCCGCAGATCAAAGCGGAGTTCGTTTCGCCGCGGCTTGTGGCGGTCCTTGGACTTGGACAACGGCTTTTGATCATCCACTAGGTTGCCGGGAAACGATTGCAGTTGCCGCTCGAGCTCGCCATCACAAACGGCGATCCATTGTTGATACTGGCGATAGGCTTCGAGGGATTGCCGGAGAGTGAATAAATGTTCGGCACGGTAGTCTCCTACTAATGCGCGAGCAATTGTTTCTCGACTTGCCGCGATCCTTCCGTCGCGCAGCGCAGCCAGTTTCTCCGTGTTCCGCTCGCCCTGGAGAATAGCGTTTATGATCGCTAGTCCTGTCGCTCCGGTGATGTCGCTGATGACATGGTGAAGTTGTATATTCATTTGATCGAGCGCTTTTTGTATGTGCTGAATGTGCACAGTAGCCATTTGCGCCAGGCTCTCCCGGTGCCGACAAATCGAGCGGATGGCGCAGATGGTTTGCGGTGGACGATGGGAAGCACGCAGAAGACCTACCGCGTGGAGATACTGTAACCACTGACAATCGCTTACATCAGTTTTGCGGCCTGGCACATTTTTCACGTGACGTGCGTTCACCAGACAGACTCTGAATCCGCGGTCCTCCAGAATCTGAAACAGCGGGATCCAGAAAACGCTTGTGGACTCCATAGCCACGCTCTCCACACCGCATCGACAGAGCCAATCGACAAGCCGATTCAAATCATCCGTGAATGTAGAAAAGCGGCGGACAGGTTGCGGATCGCGATCCGCCGGGACCGCTACATATATTTCGTTCGCGCCTATGTCGACGCCGGCTGCGTTGGGCTCCAACATTCGAACTGCGGGGGACATACAGCCCCCTTTTTGCACGCGTTTGGGTTTCGGCATTTTATCTCCATGCCAGCCGCAGGTGGGCCGAGTGTGCTCGATAAGTAATCTCCTAAACGGGATCGACTGCGATGGTCCGCGGGCCGTCACCAGTGGCGTGAGCACAAGACTCGGAGCCAGGCTAAAGTACGGGCTCGTTATACAAGCACCATTGAATACGCGGCTTACTTCCCACCTGCATCCTGGTGCCTCCAACCTACACCATCTCGCAGCCCGTTCCTTTCGCGGCGCGAGCTTGAAACGCAAGATCCATGGCTAAAGTGGCCCACTTCGGCAGTTTGTTTTGGCCCACCCTGGGCTAAGCGGACTTCTAGTCTGGATCTGAGCGATGAGCTTGGATCTGGAGGCGGGGTTGGACTGGAGAGCCAAGGTGGAGTTATTTGAGCAGATCCGGCGTGAGTATGAGTTTGGCGCAGGGACGATTATCGGGATTGCGCGCAAGCTGGGGGTGCACCGGCGGATGGTGCGGGAAGCGGTGCGGAGCGCAACGCCTGCGCGGAGGAAGAAGACAGAACGACCGCAGGTGAAGATGGCGGCCGTATCTGGGTTCATCGATGGGATTCTGGAAGCCGACCGGAAGGCACCACGGAAGCAGCGTCATACGGCGAAGCGGATCTGGGAGCGAACGCGGGAAGAGGTAGCTGGATCGACGGTAGCGGAACGAACGGTGCGGCATTATGTGGAGCGGCGCAAGCAGGAACTGGGCTATGGCCGCAAGGATACCTTCGTGCCGCAGAGTTACGAGTGGGGCGTGGAAGCGCAGGTGGACTGGTATGAAGCCTTCGCCGATCTGGATGGCGAACGGACGAAGCTGCAGGTGTTCTCGATGCGTTCGATGGCCAGCGGAGCAGCCTATCACCGGGCGTACTTAAGAGCCACGCAGCAGGCATTTCTGGAAGCCCACGAGTTGGCGTTTCACTACTTCGGCGGCGTCTTTCAGCGGCTTCGCTACGATAACCTGTCAAGCGCGGTGAAGAAGATCCTACGCGGCTATGAGCGGGAGCTGACGGCGCGCTTCATCGCCTTCCGTTCGCACTGGCAGTACACGGCGGAGTTCTGCACGCCGGGGGAAGGTCATGAAAAGGGCGGCGTCGAAGGCGAGGTGGGTTACTTTCGACGCAACCACTGGGTGCCGGTTCCAGCAGCACTCGATCTGGCCGAGTTGAACGCGCAGCTGTTGGCGAACTGCCGCGGTGATGAGAGCCGCATTCTGGCTGGGCGCAGCGAGAGCGTTGGTACGTTGCTGCTGATGGAAAAGGAGCACCTTCTTCCGCTCGCCGGCGAGGACTTCGAGTTGGCCGAGGTCAGCTTTCCTCGTGTCGATCAAGCCAGGCTGCGCGAAGGTGCTGGCGAACTCCTATTCTGTTCCGCTGAAACCGGGTTCGATCGTGGAAGCCCGCGCCTACTCAAGCCTGGTCGAGTTCCGCTGTGACGGGGAGCGGATCGCGCAGCACCAACGAAGCTATGGCCGGGCACAGCAGGTGCTGGATCTGGAACACTATCTGGAAGTGCTGGAACGCAAGCCAGGCGCACTGCGCGGCTCCAAGCCGTTGGCGCAGTGGCGAGTTCAGGGACGATGGCCAGCCAGTTACGATCGGCTGTGGGAGTCGATGCGTGTGCGACATGGCCGCCAGGGCGCAGCGCGGGCCATGGTTGCGGTCATTGGCCTGGGTCGCGAGTTTGGTCATGCGCGGCTGGAGGTTTCTATTGGCCAGGCACTGGAGCTGGGCTCGACTGATATCGCCGCGATCCGTCATCTGCTGATGAGCGATCAACTGCAGCATCCCGCGCCAGCGTCTGTAGAGATCGGTGCTCTGTCGGCCTACGAGCGCCCGCTGCCGACCATGGCTCAGTACGACCAGTTGCTCTCCGGTTGCTCGATCGAGGTACAGCCATGAGCATGGAAACGGCCAGCATCGCACAACACTGCAAGTGGCTGCATCTGTCCTCCATCGGCACGCAGTTCGCCTCACTCGCCGAAGAGGCACGCCAGCAGAACCACTCCCATCTGCGGTATCTTGACGCGCTGCTCGGCGCCGAGGTGGAGGAGCGCGAGCGTCGTTCGATCGAGTTGCGTCTCAAGGACGCGCACCTGCCGCGCATCAAGACGCTGGAGGAGTTCGACTTCGCGCAGTCGCCGCATATCCCGGCCTCGCGCATCCGCGCTCTGGCCGAAGGAAGCTATCTGGCGCGTGCCGAACCCGTGCTACTGATCGGTGAACCTGGCACAGGAAAAAGCCATCTTGCTACCGGCCTTGCGATCGCGGCTTGCCGACAGCGCAGACGTGTGCGCTTCATCACGGCTGCCGCGTTGGTCAATCAACTCGTAGAAGCACAGCGGGAGCAGACACTCAGCCGCATGCTGGCACGCTGGGCGCGGATCGAGCTGATCGTGCTCGATGAACTCGGCTATGTGCCGCTGGCTGAAGTTGCCGCCGAGTTGCTCTTCCAGGTCATCGCAGACCGTGCGGAAAAGGCTGCCATCATCGTCACCACCAACCTGCCCTTCTCTGAGTGGCCGCAAGTGTTTACTAACGCACGGCTCTGCAAGGCAGTGCTGGACCGGCTTACCGATCAGGCGCACATCATCGAAACCGGTTCCGAGTCCTACCGCTTCCGTAGAACACGCAGCAAGAAGCAAAAGCAGCCATCCAGCAACACGATGACGCCTGAGTAATGAAGTCAACCGAAAGAGGCGGTGGAAATGACGGTCTATGGAAAGGATGGGAAAACGATGAAACTGTTTTCCCACCCTTCCCACAGACCTTGGAAATCGCTTAACAGCGATTCCCACATTCCCACCGCCGCGACGACCACGGGATGAATGTTTCCCAAACCTTCAACGTCCCAGGGGTGGGCCAAAACAAAATGCCGAAATGGGCCAAACCAGCTTGCCAAACACACTACGGCCAAAATGTACGGTCCGGGTCTCAATTGCGTGCTCAACGGCCCTGCGCTTGCGCCTTAATTGGCGGGGACTCCAGTCGAGCGTCCGCAAGGTGTCGAGGATCGGTCCGCGGATACGATATTCCACATACTTTCGGAATAGCACCTCTTTCGCGGGATTGAACCTACCGAACGCATCGAGCAGCCCAATTATCCCGGCACTGTAGAGGTCTTTTATAAGCACGTGTTGCGGCAAACGCTCATGAACTCGCCGGGCGATGAGGTAGAAACGTCCGAAGATGCAGCGACCCACCACCGCACCTGGAACGAGCTCCTCGGAGGAAGGCCGCCGGTCGATTCCGCGAAACGAGTACTCGGCTTGCGGAATCGTCATCTGCTCAGCACGGAACAGGAGCTCCCGATGGTCCAGCGTGTATACCCGCCCCAATCGGCCGTCACTCGCCGTCCCGATCGATGATGACGGCACGAGGCGATCCTGCTTGATCAGTGAGCCGTCGGGAAGATTACGCTTCAGTCCCCATTGGCGTTCGCGCTGGCAGACTGATCCTTGACGACGAACCTGCGGACGGCATCTGTTACTCCTTAGAACTGCTGGAACGGCGGGCCATAGGAAAGGTGAAAACGACGGGGTAACGGTATGCTGGTCGAACCTAAAAAGAGGTGCACGTGGTTCGGCGCCCGATGGACCTCTTTTGTTCCCCCAAACCAACGCGCCGTTTTGATCGTGTCGGATGGCGAGACCTTCCCGTGGGTCTTGGAGGTGGGTAAGCCAAACCCCTTCCGGAAAGCATGAGACCATTGGGAAATTGGAGAATGAGGGAATGCCCTAGTAGCTAGCTGAATCGCGGTGCAGCAACTGGACTCGGCCGGATGGGTAGGCTACTCGGATCAGGGGTGTTGCTGTGTTGAGTGTGCCGGCTTCCCGGGTGCTTTCGTCAGATAGCAGTTCCCTAATATCGGGGTACCGATGATCATCGTCCCTCCCTGGCATATAAGCGACACCTCGTCCCCTTTTGATACCAGCGCCGCATTCGATCCCTCCTTGGCCATTAGCTTTGCTTCCACTCCCATGAACTCATCATGGCCGTTCTCAAGCAGCAGATAAATCTCCTCCATTGCATTTTTGTTGATGCTGTTAACGATTCTCGAGACGCGCAGCGTCCTCCCCTCGTAGAGTGAATCGGCGGCAACCTCATTCCGATGGTAGTCGTCAAACAACTTTGCGGAGGAAACATCGATGGTAGGTCCCGGCCGGGGTGCGGGAGAGTGCGCCGCGTTGCTACTTGTCGGTTCAGAAGGCGATCTCCCACGGCAATGATGATGCCCGTGAGAAACAAGGCGACCACGATCACTCCCATATTCTTCTGCATTTTAGCCTCCCGCAAGTTCGTCCGAATGCTATCTCGCGCTGCCCCATAAAGCTCATGGATTTTGCGCCGCTCGGCAAGTCTGCCCCGCAGTCCCCAGCCAGGATGAAATACTTGACAGGGTCGCCTTTCCGATAGAGACGCCGGAGCCCGGCCTAAGGGTGCAACCTCATTGTTCTTGCAATCTATGAATATGGCCAAGACCTCCTTATAGATCGGTTCACCGCTCGAAACTTTGCTGCCATAATATTGCCTTGAAATCCCACCCCAACAAGACGGAATCAGTCTCAGTGGTATCAGAGCGTAGCAAGACATTAGCGGTGCTACTGCCAACTCCGATACAAACTCTAGTGGCTCGGGCTACGGAAAGACGGAAACCGGCCTCACAAGGAACAAGCGAACGCAACAGGCAATCGCATAGATAGCCCTGAGTCCCACCCGTGCACTGATGCCAGAATTGCACAGGGATAGGAACAGCACGTGAAGCTCAGTAGCAATATCCATGACATCTCAGCCCGGATCCGGGGGAACCGTCTTTTTGAAGGAATCCAGCGATGAAGGTTGTGCAGATTGTCACCCAGATGGAAGCTGCGGGAGCGCAGGAGGTAGCCTACTACTTGCGTGAAGGGCTATCCCGCAAGGGACATGATTCCGAGCTATGGTTCCTGTACAAGAACGTCCTGCTTATGCTGGTTTGCCGGGTGTCAGTTCAATCTTGGAGCATCCCCATCCGTGCAGGAATACCTTGCCATCATTCGGCTGCTATATCGCAAATTGCGGCAGCATCACTCCGATGATGTTATCACTCACACCCGTTCTCCAATCCGCTGGGACAATCGGCCGCGGCCGCAATCGGGGTCCCCAAACGTGTCGCTGTCCATCACGGTCCATGTTGCAAGGATTTATGGGTGCTACGTATCGCGGACTGCCTCTTAGGTCGACCGGGTGTGTACACAGATATCGTGATGGTCTCGGAGGCAGTCAAGTAGTCTGCGCAGTGTCACCGACAAAGATATTCCAGTCGAATACGCTATATCCGAAATGCGGTGAAACAAGTGAAGCAGATTCTAATAACAGATCAGCGCGCGAAATGGGTATTCCGCCGCATAAACCAATGTTGCTTTAAGTCGGTCGATCGTCCAGGCAAAAGAACCATAATACTTTGATCCGCGCCTGTGCAGCATTCCTGATAGTTATCTGGTTTTTGCAGGTGATGGCGAGCTTGCTCTTGAATCGCGTCAGCAGGTCGCGAGCCTGTCCCTCAGCGAAAGAGTTGTCTTTACCGGTGAAATAAACGAGGGACAAGTGTACGAGTTCATGAGTTGCGCGGACCTATTCGTGCTCCCTTCCCTCGTCACTTGCCGCGTTAGAAGCACTAAGCATGGGGATGGCAATGGTGGCCTCTGATATCCCCGCAAACCGCGAAGTGTTCGGTGATGCAGCGGTATTCGTCTCGGTAACCGAAGTGGCTGCGCTCGCAAGTGCTGTCAGGCGTGCGCTTGGGGACGCCCTCCTGGCGGATCAATTGCGCTCGAAGGCGGTTACCCCTGCACCGTCATTTTCGGTGGAATTCATGTTAGATGAATACGAGCGGCTCCTCAGATCGCACGAGCCTTGACCGAGTTGGAATGAGACAGCGGCAACCACGTGAATGCATACACAGCCTCCGCCGATTTGGCAGGAGCCTTGAAACTCGTTACCCTAATCCATGTTACCGGCTTGTTCTTTGTAGACGTCCTAGTGTTGATCTGAACACCCGACTCAATGACACAGGTTAAGGACACCCTGGCCTCGGTGGTCAAGAGAACCTCCCTTCGCTGTGCACCTCGTCGAAACACTAAGCGTCAAGATACCCGGTCATAGCGCAGCCAGCGTTGCAATCAAAGTGCAGGGAATGCTTCCCAGTTCCGCGAAAACTTCAAATGACCTGGCCAGATCGATACCAGGCCACAACCCTGGCCTACTCAGAATGGCCGCGTCAAGTATCGTCGGCTCGTTCGCTGTGGCTACCACGATATAGCCCTTATCCAGTCCCCACACCGTCGAGACAATTAAGGAGTTGCTGTATACTTCCATTGCTGTGCGTCTCGCCAGTCTGAGGAAAGGCGTGATCTAGGTCCTGCAGCAACGCCTTGGGTCCATGCCGTAGGGCTTTTTCAAAGAGATCATCGCGACCGCCGTCATCCTCTGGCGAACGAGTAAAGCATGGTGTGGCGCTGAGGCCGCGACTGGTCGACGGCAGGTGTCTTTCCGCTTCCCGGCGGCTGGTGGAAGAGATGACCCGGCGAAACGGGGGCCGCTTTGCTTGGAACCAGTTCTCCTAACAGATGTCAGCAAATAGACAAGTTGAAGCGCTAAATCACCGCAACGTGGCACAACGATCAGAGTCCCTGAATCATCCAGCAAGCGCCGTTCCACACCGGAAAAATGGGATTATTTTGGATGCTTCGCTGACTTTCGCAGAGCCGACAGATCCCTTCCGAGCACTGGCGTTCAGTGTCGAACTCCTGTCCCGGCATTCCGTGAAATTCCGATAAGCAGCACCGTTATCTCGGCTAGGCGGCCAAGGTTATCGCGGAATTGCAACGCCAACTGAAGCTGCATGAATGACGACAGCGTTTCGCAGAACACTGCGGACCGAGTGGGCATTTTCTCGGAGGAGCTGCAAAAGACAGGGAGAAGGCCCCTCGACCCCTCCCGCACCGTCATTTCTCCTGTCTGTTGCACAGTAGCGTGCAATGCGACAGAAGGCCTCTGTCTGGTTGGGTGGTGTGTCAGGCTAAGGAAAATGCCAACGTTCCGCTATCGCCCAGCAAAGTTTTCCAAGAATCTGCCGATTTCTCGTATACACCAAAAAGTATTCCGAACACGCTTTGGCTCCAGCCGCGTCTAGGGGGGTTGGAGCCTATTTTTCACAACTGGGGTACCGAAGGCAAAGCCCGCTGTTCTGCCCGCGAATGCCGCGCCCTATGCCGTCTTCGAGCACATTCGCGCTCTTCGCGTGACCGCCCAATACCGCCCCAGTCATTTGAAGATCACCCTTGGGTCCGGAAGGGGTTCAGATTTAGGAAGAAGAACGAACCTTGCCCCCGGAAGCAGTCCAAGAAGGGTCCGGCTAAAGCCTGTGGTCCCGCCCCTCTTGTCCTGCGCAGAATGCGCTAGAAGCATCTTGACAAACAAGGCAGCGCGGTCAGAGTGAAGAAGATGGCTTGCGGTTGCCGGGATTTATCCATCTATTGGTGAGCCGCCTCCTCGCGGCACGGATAACGTCGAATCAGTTCGCGGCTTTACCCGGTGAGCGCTCCCAGCGGTTCTCGAAGGACCGAAGTCTCCTAATGATCTTCAATCTATCCTCTCAATTCACTTGGCTACAGTGTTGGTCGAAATGACTTGTCTTGGCTTGCTATACGGCTGACATCAGAGCGGCAACACCCGGCGGCCGAAGACCATGGACCCCCGAGGGTATACTTTAGTCGAGGAGCCTTCGCCGGCACTCGCCGGCGTTTTAGACGGAATGTTGCCATACTGCGGATCCCGGGGTTTCTGCACCTCCGCCGTGGCTTACAGGTAGGGGCAACTCATGGCGGGTTTCAGAGGCGACAGAGCGAGCAGTTGCCGCTACCTTCTATAGCCTTTAGCGAGCAAGAACGTACACGTCATAGATGGACCGGTTGATCAGGTACGGGGACCCGGCAGCTTCTTTGGCCGACGTCAGCGTGACATCGTACACATGTAGCTTCTTCGTTGTCATGTTGATGACATAAAGGTGGTTGGCCTTGTCCCAAGCGGGGTAGTTGAAGTAGTAGTTACCGTCATTGAGCAGGCTCGTTTTTACCTGGCCGCCAAAGTAGGTAAGAGGAGCGCCGCCTTTAAAATAGAAGAGCTCTATTCCGGTTCCGCCGGTGACGGCTAACAGGTTGCCTGCGGGGGACATGGCTACAGCAGTTACCCCGTTCACCCAGGACATCGGGACGTTCCAAGCGGTATTCATTGTGGTCAGGTTGCCATCACTGTCGGGGGTGAAGGCAGCAAACTGCTGAAACCCTAGCCAACTGCCCTGACCGTCCGTTTGCTCAACCACAACCGCAAGATTGCCATGCGGGTCAGAGGCGACGTGCTGGTCAGCATTGTAGACAACCCCGCTAGGCGCGCGTATGGTCGTAGCGTCCCCGACCGGCCCGTGAATGAGCAGCCCGTCCCTCAGCCTGCTATACCCCCCAATGAGATCGTAACTACCTTGGTAAGCGTAGCGATTGTTTCCACTGAAAGTCAGCTTCGCCTGGAGAGTGGGCGAAGTGTATTCCGCCGTTGCCACCTCTCCCAAATAATTCAGCTCACCTGTCGCCTTCTCCACATTAAACGAGAGGTACGCCCCACCGGGGTCAGTTTTCGGGTACGCCTCCACATACAGAGTCTCGCCGGTGTGATCGAAGAAGATATAAGGTGTTATCAACCCGAGGCCGATACTGTGAAACCGTGATACCAAGTTGACAGAACGGATGAACTTCAACGCACCGTTCGATGCTATCTCCCAGGTGCCGACACTGTTAAGGTTGTTGCCGGCAATCGGCTCAACGCCGAACAGATACTTACCGTCACCAGCCAGACTGAGCACTTTAGCTGGGAAGGGGGAGCCTTTAATGGAGGTAAGCTTCCCTGCGGAAGAAGCAGAGAAAGCATGGATACCGCCTTGGTCGGCAGTGTACACATAGGCAACGGGCGAAGCGGCAAGGGCCAGCCCAGTCGAGAACGTGGTCACGAGGAAGATCAAGGTGTGGATGGAAAGCATTTTGAATTCTCCAAGATTGCAGGGCCGGAGCGTGTCCGAACCGTGCGCTCTGTGATGGCCGTGGTAAGAACAGCTCCCAACCCGTTCATGTTGCATTCTTACAGGACGAGCAAACGAGTCGTACGTGGTGGTCAGAGAACTCGGGGCCCTCCGTGCCACCGAGATGGTGGGCGTTTTGTGGTGTGTACGTGGCTTCAGATATCGAGTTCAGTACGAGATCAGGCTATAGTACTGACGAGGTGCGGCTAGGCTCACCCCATGCTTTCCCCCGGTGGCTGCTTGATAAACGACAAATGATGATGGGCGGTGCGGCACCGTGCTTCTTAGCAACGTGAGCGGAACCGTCAACAAGGTTGTGTTCATATCGATCCTCAGTCTGGTCTTCGGCGGACATTCGCGACCTCATTGCCGGGGAACGAGTAACCAGCCATGGGCAGTCGCTAGCCCCTTTACCCGGTACCGGAGCGGGTCGTCACCATGACGATTACAAGATTGCCCATGACCTGATATGATCTATCATTGCAACCGTGACTCCAAATTGCCTAATGCGACGGAGCGCAACAAAATCGTCTTTAAACTACTCAACGGTTGATCCCGATACGCCTTTAGTAGCGATTTCGAGGGCCGGTCTGCAGGGCCTTTCCCGGCGTCTTAAGCATGATTCGTGTTCAAGGAGCGCTGCGAGTGCATGTCGTGCACGGTACAAGCAGGAACGGATGGTTGACTCCGTCGTCTTGAAGAGCAGGGCAATCTCGACGCTCGACAGATCATTTACAGCTGAAAGAAGAAAGACTTCACGCTCTTTTGCGGGCAATGTATCGACGTGCTTAAGAATTTGCGCGTGCCGCTGAGCAGTGATCACCACATCCTCAGCACTTGGCTGTTCGGTCGACAAAACTCGTCCCCAATCATCCAAATTGTCAGCCGGGGGACGGCTCCTGGCGCGTCTCTTGCGGTCCAGAGCCAAATTCCAGGTAATGCGTATCAACCACGTCCGCGGATCGCGTAACTCTCCCAGCTTGTTGTGGTGACGAAGCACTCGCAAGAAGGTCTCTTGAACAACATCCTCTGCGTCAGCAAAGTCACGCGTGACCGAGCGAGCCACTCTATTGAGCATGTCGGAGTACTGGTCGACCATAGCCAAGACAGCCGATTCAGAGTCGTGCTCTTGACTGGACCCCCAGCCCGAGTCTTTCCAAAAAGCGGCGGGTCCTTCCAGCTTGCGCATATCGTTCGTGGCCCCCAAAAGAAGAGACTGTGTTAACTTTCAATTTGTCTTATCGGCAGGAAGACCATGCAACATCAAACCCCCACAGTAGGTGAATCTGCTAGCGAGTTTTGCCAGCCGCACACGTGGTAGACGAGCCTATGGCTCGGGCTCAGCCGGACTCCAACGATGGAACCAGTGGTGCAGAAGCTTCTGACAAAGTCCTTGATCGCGCTCGTTTCAGCTGGAACCAGACAGCAGTGGATATAACGTGATTGCTCGCCCTGATCCTGGTCGGAGACCTGCACTCCACCCCACCGAATGGCGCCGGTCACAATGGGCGGAGCCAATGTAGGTGAGCTGCTCAACAGCCGTCGAAGCGGTTGGTTTCCTTCGCAGGTAGCTTTGTCCATCGAATGCGACCACAGCCACAAATCCGAGATAACTGGAGAGGCGATATCGATTAGCAGCCACATCATGAGACCTCCCAGTTCTACGCGTCGACCCAAAACCCATAACACACTGGCCGCCTTCACCCAGCAAGGTCGGCAGGGGAGGCGCCCCAGCGACCAGGGCGGCCACGTAACGCTACCGGAATCATTTCGATGAGCAAGGGTTCTTGGTGTCCATTCTCTATTTCCTGGACCAAAGGGGAATGGAAGGTATGGCGGTGGTCTTCTCCTATATCAGTCGAACGGTTGATAGGAGCACCAGATGGGCCCGATCGCAAATCAATCCGCCACATGCAAGGATGTGCTTACTGAACCCGTTGAACGCCGAAAGGGTGATAACATGTCGCCAGATGTCAGCGTTCCTTATGCACAAGGGCGTTGTCGGTATAGTCCACGGCTGCCTCTGCTGATGACTTCGGCATACGCCAAGCATAACGATGTCGGCCACTCCATCACGATCAAAGCTCGATCTTGTGCTTCATCCAGGACAACTGGCTCGAGGGTCAACACATCCACACCTCCTTGATCCAATCGTTGGCGAACTGAATGGCATACTTAGCTTCGATAAGGTGGCAACGAGTCCCTACTTCTTAACCCATTCGCAGAAGAAGTTGTAACGCACGGCCAGCGCAGTTTTGATGGGGCAAAACCGCGGACCAAATCTTTCTGTAACCGGGTCGCTGGCGACGATTTTTCTGTTCCTGGCGCTTGCGCACGGACTCGACCGGAGAAAACCGTACTCGGGAAGCTTGATCCCAGATTAAGCAGGCTTCTTAGCGGGTGTGGCTGCCATGCCGCTACAGCTGCTCGCGGCGATGGTTGAGCTGCGTGGATGCAGACGCCAGTTTTCCACACTCAGCTCGACCCTTGACGGTGAGACTTGACACGGCGAATTGCAATTGAAACATTTGCTGATTCAGGCTGAACAACCTCGGGAGCACGCATGCGATGGATATCCTCGAACGAAAGTGTCCACAAAGAGTCGCCATTTCACAAACGCTACTGAGTGGAAATCGAGGCACCCGGAAACTAAGCAACGCTTCCCGGAGAACAGCCGGGAGTTCACACCGCCCTACGCGCTCTGGGCTAAAGCCACTCCCGCAGCCTCGGGCGACGTGTGCATCAGACAGCGTTAAGGTAAGTTAAAGATCCCCTAGCCGCTGGTCGTCTTTGCTCTGAACCATTTCTCTGTGAATGGCGCTGTCGTCTTGCGAAGGGGAGCCTCGACTACAGCTGTCATCGGCTGAAGGCCACAAAGTACTATTAGCGACTGATTTTGAAGCGATGGCCTATTACCAGCCAGCTCGTTTCCATCGAATTCAGAGTAGAGATCATGACGAATGGATCGCGATCTGCTTTCTGGCCGCCCCTCTGAGGATACGTTTCGGCCGCTCTCGTTCCTTTTGTGGCTTTGTGATGGTGGTGGACGCGGTAAGCTGGGCACGAAGATGAAGGACGGCGGAGGCGTGAATCTGCGAGACTCGCGATTCGACGACATCAAGAATGAGTCCGATCTCCTTCATGGTCGATTCTTCATAGTAGTAGAGGGTCATGACCAAGCGCTCGCGTTCGGGCAGGTCATTTATAGCCTGAACTAATCGCTTTCGCATCTCGGCGCCCAGGAAGCGAAATAAGGGATCGTCTTCGGGTCGGCTCCGCAGGTGGACCGGTTCCTGTTCCTGTGAATCCGAAATGCGGTCGAAATACAGGGTGCCGATTTCAAGACCCTTGAGTTCGCCCAGTAACTGCTGATAGGCCGCGAGAGGGATGCCTAGTCTCTGAGCGATCTCAATATCGGCTGGGGAACGGCCAAGCTGGGCGGTCAAGGTCTGAATGGCCTGCTCAACCGCACGGGCCTTGCGCCGCAACTCTCGTGGGCTCCAGTCGAGTGTTCTCAAACTGTCGAGGATCGCTCCGCGAATACGAAATTGCGCAAACGTCCTAAATAGAACCTTCTTAGCGGGATCGAACCTACCAAAAGCATCGAGCAGGCCTAGAACTCCGGCGCTGTAGAGGTCATCAAAGGACAGATGTTGAGGCAGCCGTTCATGGATGCGCCGGGCAATAAGTCGTACCATTGGCAGATGCTCGATCATCACGCGTTCCTGTTCGGCGGTGAGCAAATCACCAGGCCTCGAGTCCGCAGGTGCACGGCTCGGCGGTTTGTGCACTTCGTGCCAAAGTGGCTGGAACGTTTTAACAGCAACCATTGGAGGCAAATTTACAGCCCGTTGAAACCGCTCTCGGACGTTCGGTGTGCTCTGCATTGTTGCACTCTCCTTACGGCATCGGAGGATTAGAGCGTGGGACATCTACCGCACACGATGCTTGAGCTAGCAATCCCCTCGCGGTTTCTGGTGAACTCGGCAACAACTGATATATGGAATTTATCGACAGTTCTCCGCGTAACGTTAATGTTCTATAGTCGGTCGAACGGTAGGTCTCCTGCCGGCGTGTACGGCGGAAGATCACCCGGTTGTTCCATCCCCCAAGACAGATGCCCAAGCTTTGAACCGACGACCATACATGCAACTATCACGGGTTTCAGGCGCGATTCTTACGACTTTTTGTTTGATCCATTTTCCGTGCGTTTACCCGCAAAGAAACGCGCCGGAATCCGGACCCGCTTGGCTCTGCCGCTCGGGTAAAGTCGAACCAACTACCTGGCGAAAAGGAAATGG
Organism: uncultured Acidobacteriaceae bacterium; assembly: GCA_963758385.1. Taxonomy (GTDB): domain Bacteria; phylum Acidobacteriota; class Terriglobia; order Terriglobales; family Acidobacteriaceae; genus PALSA-350. Next base: position 259,617 of record CAVWVA010000001.1, read on the forward strand.
CCGAAGATAGGAGAACATGCCTCCCTTGAGGGTTACCCCAGTCGTTAGGAGCCTCACCTTTCCTGTATCTTCAAACGCTAAAGCGCCTCACGAACCTTCCTTTTGCGGAGGGTCTTCAGGTGCACTAGAGGAGAAACGCAGACCGCACGACAAACTATCTCAGGATTTCCTTATATTCGCCTAAGGCAAAGCCTAAGACCACGAGTCATTCTAAAGACGTGTCGGATGAGAACGACAAAAAACCACCCAATTGGGTCGATGACATTTTGCGCGAGGAGTATGACGGAAGTCTTTTGTGAGGGGACGCCGTCAGTCTCGGTCGACCTCGGCCCCACTTAACCGCCGCCCTAGGGTTTCATGATTAGGAGCGAAGTTGAGAGGGTAACGTTAGTCTAAGAGGGCGCCCGTCAAGAGGTCCGCTCAGTGCTTGCACTCTCTATCCAGAGTAGAATGCGGCAATAGCTTTGCGGACCGGCAAGAAAATCTACTCGGATTCACTGGCCCTACATTGGGCGGTGTCATTTCCTTGCCCCAATCAGACAATATCCCCACTGAAAGAGCCCAACCCCACCCAGAATTGTGCCGGTCGGAAGTGGTTAACCGATCTCGATTGATCGGTGACCTGGAGCGTGTTTGTTGGTTAGCCGGCCGTTTCTGCGCTTCTTTCTTGTCTGCAATAAACCCGTGGTCGTTTATAGACCTCTCGTTGCGACGACACCATATTTCTTGAGTTTTCGGTATAACGTCGTCTTTGCTATGCCAAGATCACGCGCTATTGAAACCTTGTCGCCCTTTGAAGACCGCAACGCACTAAGGATCGCCTGTTTCTCAAGATCCGCTATTGGGAGCAGAGGCACCGAGCAGGTGCACCCTTGCTGAGGCTCCGAGGAAGTCACCAACGAGCCCAGGACCGCTGGCGCTCGACGATTCTTCAAACGATGAAACCTCTGCAACTGGGTCGGCAGATCGTCAATCTGCAAGACGAAGCCAGAGGCGAGGACGCAGGCGCTAGCGATTGAATGCTCAAGCTCGCGGATGTTTCCAGGCCACTCATATTCAGTCAGGGTGTGTAAAACATCAATGCTCAGCGTGTGTGTAGTGCCGGTTCTGCAGGACATTTGGTCCAGGAAGTGAGTGGCCAGTAGGGGAATATCCTGTTTGCGGTCGCGGAGCGCAGGGATCCGCAGATTCACGACACTGAGGCTGTGGTATAGGTCTTTGCGGAAACGCCCTTGTTCCACCATTTCCGCCAAGTCGTGATCGGTCGCCGTCAAGAAGCGAACCTGGACAGCAGTTTGATGGCCAACTTCTGCGAATCTAATGTCTTTTCCTCTCATGACTTGGAACAACTTGGCCTGCAAATCGATCGACAGCCCGCCAATATTATCGAGGAATATAGTGCCGCCCGGGGAGGTTACCGGAAAACCTCTCTTTGGCCGGTCGGGACCCGCAGGAGGCTGCTTTACCAAAGCGAAGAGTTCACTCGCAAGAGATGAAGAAGCCACGGATCGGCAGTCAATTGAAACAAACGGACGGTCCGCGTGCAAGCCGTTCGCATGAATGGTCCGAGCGACCAACTCTTTGCCAACGCCTCGCTCTCCCATGATCAGCACCGGGTGTGAACCTTTCGCGACGCTCGACAGGATGTGGAGTAGTTTCTCCATCTCAGGACTTTGACAGATCATCTTTGTTAAGCCCCGCGAAAGACACGGCGTTTCGCTAAAGCAGCGGCACCCAGCACGCGCCGCGCAGCGTTCCAGAACGGCGGCTAACTCGTCTCGGCTAAATGGCTTTGGAAGGTATTCAAAGACCCCAGCATGCATTACGTCGACCGCGCTGAAAACTGAGACACAGGCGGACGTCACGATGACTCCGACGCCCGGATGAAGCTCCTTAATCTCGTCAAGAAGCGCCAGCCCTTCCTCGGGCAACGCGTTCAAATCAAGCAGCAAGAGGTCAAATGCTTCGTCACGCAATCGGTCTCTTGCAATGCGCAGCGCAGGAGCTGTGTTCGTGACGAATCCGAGTCCCGATTCTAATTCGCGACAGGCGGACCAAATCCCGACATCTTCATCCACCAAAAGAAGCCGAAGCTTGCTACTGCGCGCCAGTGGTCGAGACATGGGGGGCGTAGGATACAAAAGCGGGTGTACAGTAGCCATCGGGTTATACCTCTGCGGCACTCTCGCCGCGACGCGCTGCACTGTTGTGGTGGTCGACTTGAAAGGCGCCCCTTTGGTTTCGCTGCGGAACATCAATTGATCTTTCCGGTGTGCAACTCGGCAACGACATCGACTCGCCCCAACGCATTCGCGATTCGAGGTCTATCCTGGAAGAGTTACCCGACGAAAGTCACAATCCTTTCAAGAAACATGGTCTTATTGCGCTGTCGGCGTATGAAAGCCGGACATGCCTCTATGTAAAGTGAGTCTTTTGGTGACATGCGCGCGCATCTCTACGCCTTATCGGCCATAAATATGCCAACGGTAACTTTAGAGAAATATTTCCGCCCTTCAGTGTCCCAGGACGGCTAACGCCATAAAAGCGAAAGAACCTAAACTTCTCTTGGTCCGTGCCGATAGTCTGTGATGAGCGAACTGTCCCATGGAGTCCATCAACTCAGTGTGGATCAGTAATGCAGGCGCCGGTCGATCCGCCAGAGCGCTTCGCAGAGCTGCAAGAGCGAGTTCGGCTTCCAGTGTATTTCCAAGTGCCCAGCCAATCACGCGTCGCGAGTAAGCGTCCAGAATGACCGCCAGGTAAAGGAATGATTCTCGCAGCCGGATGTAGGTGATATCTGCCACCCATAACTGGTTGATCCCATTCGGCGTCCAATCGAGGGTGAGGTTGGGGTAGACCGCATAAGTATGACGAGAATCGGTGGTGCAAACAAAGCGCCGCTTGCGCAGACACAATAGATTATCGGCGCGCATCAACCGCATTACTCGCTTGCGATTGACCAGCAGGCCTAGCTTCTGTAGTTCAATGATGACGCGTCGAGAACCGTAGCAACGGTTCTCAAGGCAGATTTGCTGGATCTGCTGGCGCAGTTCTGTGTCCGCCAGCCGCGGCAAGTGTTCATCAAAGTGCCGGTAAAAACCTGCACGGCTAACACGCGCAGCATCGCATGCTTCCAAAATAGAGAGTCCGGCTTTGCCTTCCAGCTGCATCACTTCTCCGTACAACGCGCTTCGCCACGCGCGCTGCTCTTCGAGCGTGCTTCCTTTACTCGCTCCAACTCTGCTATCTTCTGATCCGCCGCAACCACCCCAGCGCTCATCTTTGGAATAGCCTTAGTCGTTGCTCCGGGTGGACGACCCTTCGGCCGGCTCAAGCCGGCCGCACCTTCGTCCCGGTACGCATCACGCCAGCGATACAGCATGCTGCGCTTGATCTTTAGCTCATTACTTAGCGCAGACACACTCTCTCCGTTCAGAATCCGTCGCGCGACTGAAATCCGATATTCCACCCTGAAAACTCGGGCACCTGCCATCCGAACCTCCGTTCGCTGCAGTGTGTCTCTATTTTCATGTGTCTCAAGTTTGGGGTCCAGACCAGGTTGTCCTCAAGAATCAGATTTCAAGCTGAGACACCATCTATGGCTGCGCCTTAAATATCGCCCTCGGCAATGTTGGATATGAAGAGGAAAGCAGTCGAGGAGCGAAATGGCGTTGAAGAGTAAATGATTTGTCATCAGCGAACTTGCCAATCAGCATCCCAAGGGGAAGGGTCACTCACTCCTCCAAGTAGCGTTTCGTCCGACTCTGGCGGTTCCCTTGACATCGACTGGCCGACAATATTGCGTCGCCCTTCCGGCGTTCATATGCCCCCTTGCATCCCAGTCAATCTATGGCGCGCCTGAAGTACAACCCAATGTTGAAGAGTGGCTGGTGAATCGAAGAGGTGGCATCCGAGCGTGCGGCAATCTGCCGCTGGCTGGCCGGGCGTGCAAATTCACGGCAAGGTCAAATTTGCCGAAGCCACCCTTCGGAACTAAAACCAACAATAGGGTACGGCAGTTGGAGGCGATAGACACTCTTTCGACGCAGGAATCTAGAAGTTCAATACGCTCGTAGATATTCTTGCCCAGATTTATTTACACTAGTTCTGCATTTCGGTCGATGGCAAGCATCGTTGTTGTGCCGCACTTATCGAGACGCTAAAGGACGTGAGCTGCAGGTATCGACCCGAACGCCACTCCTCAGTTTGTCAAACTCGGCGTCCCACGCCAATCCAACAAGCTAAATTAAAACAGCTCTGGGACTGTGGTCCGATCTCGGAACTGATTTCGCGACGCATCCAGATCGTCGAGGTTTTTTGCGCTTTGTGATGGGCCCGCAACTTCATAGGAGTGACCGGTGATCCGACATTTCATTTCAACAATCGTTCGTCTAGAGCAGCCATTGGATGGTTACCAATGTCTCTGATCTTCGCAATATGCGGATGATCAGCTTCAGCATTCTCAGACTTAAAAACCCATCATCCTTATGCGCGACAAGACCTATGTGATTCGGTTCAAGGGAACGGACTTACCCTCCCAAGTGACAATCGCTGCGAGCGCTGAGTTTCATGGAGAGCACGTTGTCTTCCTGAGATCGGATGGTCGCCTTGTTGCACTATTCGTCATGGAGATCGTAGAGAGTTGGTCCGAATTCGAACTCTAGATCGCAAAATATGCAGAGATACTGATTTTCTGCTGCCCAAATGGATCTTGTTAGTCCGAATTCCATCGACCAGCTAAATTCGCGCTGCGAATCGAATTGCCACGCAGACAACACTTCCCAGGTTTTCTATCTCAGTTCGATATTTCCATCTCCGGCTGGAAGCAGGTGATAAGGGGTGGGGGACCAGAGTTAACCAGTCCGAGTCCTTATCTAAGTCGCACCAGCCGCAGACATAGCCCTCCCGGGTCATGAGGAAGTATATGGGTCGTTGAAACTCATGGGTCCAGTCCCTGCGGGGCGAGATGGCGCGCTTCTGGATGTCAATATGAACAATCGAACCGGGCGGGATCATAGGATCGAGCGTGCGGTCGCGCCTCCCGATGATGGCTCGTCTGTAGGGCGCCACCGTCGATCTATCCGCGGGTAGAAGGAGCGTAGTCTCATCCGGAGGCTGTTTAATTCCGAGCGTATCCGGAAGCCAATACCTTGCCCGCTGCTCCAACGGCCCTTCTGTCAACAGCATCGTCGCGTTCGGACAAGAAAGTTGCCTGAGGGGCGGAACCGATGGGTCACCCGGGTATATGGAGCGTAACAGTTGCTCTGGCTGGAGATTGTAGATTTGGGCCAGAGCGATTAGCTTGTTGACCGAAAGTTCGTGTTCTTCGCGCTCTAGCCGATTCATCCAGCTGGCAGAGAGCTTGAATGAGAGATTGCCTCGTTCCTTCGCAAAACGAAGACTGCGTTCTTCAACTTCTCGCAAAGAGAGTTGCCACTCTTGACGAATTGTGCGGAGCTTTGCACCGATCCCTACCGACACGAGACTCCCCCGGCGCTACCACGAGCGCTTTTATCAGGCACAATACAAGTCTCTTGTGACCGGACGACCGCAGCGGACCAAATGAAGTTTATCCAGAAACCAAGACACCTAGCATCCAGTTTTGGGGTACAGGCTTACGTTTTTTAAGCCCTGCCCTCGCCAATTCCTCGCCCTTTAAGAGTTATCACAATCGAAACCAGCCCACAACATTGTAATTCAGGCACCTCTTGTGTAGGCATGTGCGTGCGCACCCGGTTTGGGTTAACTTCCCACCATTACTTTTGCGATTTCGAACAGGAACAGGCAGATAGTTCACCGTCAGACCGGAGCAACGTGATGTACTCATCGGTGACACTTTCCTGGGTTGGCTTAGGGAAATGATAAGCCTGGACAATCTCTCAGACGCGGCTCAAGCCCCTAGGGAAGCCCACATACTTGTGCAAGCGTAAGCGTTAAGACGCCTCAACCTTGGCGCGGAATCTTGCCCGCCCTCTTTCAGCTTGCGCATTTCCGCTTCGTAGTAAATCAGAGTCCTTGATTCAGCCGTTCAAAAATCGCATGTTTGCTTGGCCCTAAAGTTCCTTACTAATCGGCCAATCTAAATACCTTTTAATGTTAGACAGCGCAATATGGCTCATACTCTCGCGTATCGCCGATTCCGCGAAGGACAAGCGCCACCCGACAAGTGGGCCGCTGCATCACAGTTGGTCTACGGTTTGCGCGGAGTATGACCGGCTTCTCTGTAAGCGTTCGGAAGTCTCCCCTTGAGGGGCCAGGAAGAGTGTGCTGGAAGTGTCCACTTGTTTTAGTGGACACCTGTTGGGTGTACTTTAGGCGGCCTTGGAAGGGTCGGTCTGGAGTGAGGGAGCTAAGTTCCAGGGCGGAGCTGCTCGATCCGATCGATAGGGTGTTCGGGGATCTGAGCCAGCACAGTGCGGAGATATAGCGCGGGATTAAGGCTGTTGAGTTTGGCAGTGCCGATCAGGCTATACAGAGCCGCAGCCCGTTGTCCGCCGAAATCAGATCCCATGAAGAGATAGCTCTTTTGCCCCATCATGACCGCTCGTAGTGACTGTTCCGCCGCACTGTTGTCTATCTCCGGCGGTCCATCATCGACGTTCAGAGCACGCCAGTGGGAGAGCGCGTAACGGATGGCTGCTGCCGTCTCGCTTTTGCTAGAGAGTAAGCCCAGCATCTTCTCCATCCAGCTGCGAAGACTGTCCAGAAGAGGCCGGGCTCGAGCTTAGCGCACCGCGCAGCGCAGCTCGACCGGCTGACGGCGAATCTCTTCCTCGATTCCGTACAGGGCTCCGATGCGCGCCAACGCCTCGATCGTCGTGGTCGAAGCATCAGCCAGGTGGATGTCGTAGAACTTACACCTGGCGTGAGCCCAACAGGCAACCTCTTAGATGGCGCCGTCGCCATATCGTTTTCGAAGGTCCTCGTAAGGACCTTCGTCACGCACTCGAAGTCTCGATCCAATGATCCAAATCGAGCGATCCAAAGGCAAGTTTCGGTAATAATATACTTGACTGACCATTGGTTTTTCTGTAAATTTAAAACATCATGAAAGACGGCGACATCAAAGAGGATCTTCGCGGCGTTCTGATGCTTCTGAGAGCGCAGGCTGTAGACCTCGATCGCCACCATCGCTGGATATGCGCGATTGCGGAGGCGGTCTCATCTGACGCCGAGCTTGGACCGCAGCTAAAGGAGCACCCACTTTACAATCTCCCTCGCGAGCCATCGCTTCGGAGTATTGAAGATATTCTTGTAAACATTGACGCCATGCTTCGGCGGTTGGAAGATCGGGACTAATCATGAAAGCTCCTAGCACCCTTCAAGAGGCGATTCAGTTCTTCGCCGACTACGACAACTGCCGCGAGTTCATGATCTCCGTGCGTTGGGCAGACGGTACCGTGCGCTGCCCACAATGTGGCTCGGAGAAGGTGACCTACCTCGCTAACGCCAAGCTTTACAAGTGCAGTGAGAAGCATGCGCGCCAGAAGTTCTCACTCAAGGTTGGAACCATCTTCGAGGATTCTCCGATCCCCTTGGAGAAGTGGCTTCCCGCTGTTTGGCTCATCGTCTCCGCAAAGAATGGGATCAGCTCATATGAGATCCACCGCTCGCTTGGCGTAACCCAAAAATCCGCGTGGTTCATGATGCATCGCATCCGTCTAGCCATGCAGAGCAATTCCTTCGTGAAGCTTGGCGGTGACGGTGGCATTGTTGAGGCCGATGAAACCTTTATCGGCGGTAAAGCTCGCAACATGCACAAACACATTCGCGCTCGCAAAATCACCGCTGCTGGAGTCAAGGACAAGACTGCCGTAGTTGGCTTGCTTGAGCGCGGAGGTAAAGTACGTACCATGGTCGTGAAGGGCCGCAAAAGGCCAGAGATTCACGCTGCCGTTCGTGAGCATGTTGCGCTGGATCTGCTCTGCATACCGATGCCCTGCGGTCTTATATCGGCCTCACTGAGTATGAGCACAAGGTTATCGATCATGCCGTTGCATACGTCGATGGCAACGTTCATACCAACGGTCTTGAGAATTTCTGGTCTTTGCTAAAGCGTGGCTTGAATGGAACCTACGTCAGCGTGGAACCGTTTCACTTGTTCCGCTACCTTGACGAACAGTGCTTCAGGTTCAACAACCGCGCAACCAAAGACAACCCGCTAAACGATGCGGACCGGTTCACTTATGCAATGACCCATATTGCAGGAAAGCGCCTGACCTACGCTGAGCTAACAGGCAAGGTGGGGGAAACGGCAAACTAAGCCTTCGTATCGACCACGCGGGAAGCGGAAGGCTTAGGCGTTCGCTTCTTTGCCTTTTTCTCGGCGTCCAGCTTTGCTTTGATTTCAGAGTGCGGAACGGCTACCAGCCGCCGCATAAAATTCGAGAACTTGTCGAAGTCGCCGGATTCATTCTTGGCAGACGGGATCGGCTTCACTCGGCTTAATTCTCCAGGCACCACATCTGGAGGATACCGCCGATGTGCGTCCAAAATCAAATTTCCCTGTGGCAATCCATTCTGATGGGTGTTAGGTTAGGCAACTGGAAACGTGGACCCATGGCAGTGATGACCTGCTATACCGATGTAGGCGGTAGTCTTTCTGAAATTGTTCTGTCCCCCGCTACTCTCGTCAGTTCCCCCGAAAAATGGCATGGCTTCGAAACTCGCTGGAACGAATGTCTATCGGAGTTCGGAGTTTCAGCGCTCCACATGAAGCACTTTGCACACTCTCGCGGGGAATTCAAGCACTGGGACCTTGACGAGCCGAGACGGCGAAGATTCCTCGCATGGTTGATGCAGATCATCGAAGAGACTATCGAATATTCGGCCGCTGTTTCTATCTACGTGTCTGAATATAGCCGCGTCGATAAGCTATACCGGCTCAGCGAATCTGCGCGGCCCTACACTCTTGGGTGCCTAAGTTGCGCATCGCGAATTGTGCCATGGTGCGACGCGCAACAGCACGATAAGAACAAAATGGCGTGGATATTTGAAAAGGGCGATCTAGATCAACACGACCTCAGAAAACGCTGGGAAATTGCCTATCCAGATAATGACGTAGAGCCTATATTCCTTAGAAAGAAAACGGATTCCGGCGAGCGAATCCGGCCATTCGAAGCGGCCGACTTAATAGGGTACGAGAATCTTCTCGCGCATCGACTAATGGAAAGAAAGGCTGGTACTCAAATCTTCGAGGATTTACGGAAGCCGATGCAGCGGCTGTCAAAGATAAAAGGGGCAGAGCTTTGGGGTTATCTTGGCGAGGCGGAGATGCTATCGCTATGCTCTACATCTAATATCCCGTTGCGCTAGCTACAGGGGATCACCCGCATCCCGGCAGTACTTCTCAACCTCGGCCAACTCTACTTTGGCTTCCTCCAGCTCGCTCAGTCTGGAGAAGACGTGCTCGCCGTCGAACGATGCCTTAGAAAATGTATGCACTTGCGCCCAGTAATCTTTTGGGAGCGGCATAAATCCTGGAATTTTTGGAGGAGTCACGGGAGAAGCCGGGTTGCGAACGTCAATGGAATCATTGCCCACTAAATATCTTAAGTCGTGGCTTCCAAGAAGCGATCCAAGGTTGTTCCACTCCTTCACTATCGTCTTCAGGTCGTCTTTTAGTGCAGCTATCTTGCGCCTTAATTCTTTCCCGCGCTGCCTCTTGTCATGCAACCTTACAATCGCTTCTTGATCTGTCACGGTGCTAAACCTCTTACGCGTAAGCGTACTCTGAGTCCCCTTGACGAGAGGTAGAGTGTGTCAACAGGTGCCCACTTGTTTTTTGGTGGACACCTGTTGAGTGTGTCCTATGCGGCTTCGGAAGCGTGGGATTTTAGGGTGGAGGCGATGTTCCAGGGCAGGAGGTCTCGTATCTGGCTGACCGGGTGATCGGCGATCCTTGTCAGCACCGTGCGCAGATAAAGCTCCGGATCCAAACCGTTGAGCTTGGCCGAGCCAATCAGCGAGTACATGGCGGCGGCCCGTTCTCCGCCGCAGTTGGAACCTACGAACAAAAAATTCTTTCTTCCGAGAGCTACGGCTCGCAGTGCCCGTTCGGCTGCGCTATTGTCGATCTCCAACATCCCATCATCGGTGTAAAGCGTGAGGGTTCGAGCTTGAGGACGATCTTCTCGCTCTTGGTTCCAAAGATTACGTGCCGCAGCTTCTCAACCATGAGCTTCAGATGTGCGATCCGCTCGCTGCGTGAGCGCAACTCATCAGCCTGTTCGGAGAGTGTCTGGCGGTGGGACTCAAGTTCAGCTTCAAGCCGACGAAGTTCCTCATCGCGAATAGCGATGAGACAATCAATCCTCTCCTGTTGTGTAAGGAACAGAGTCACCAAGGCATCGCGATCGAGGCTATCAAGATCGGGGTGAGAAGCACGATCCATGGATGAAGTATGCCATCGTTGAAGCGAGAAACCATGAGCAAAAGGCGCATCATTACAGGGGAATCATCGTTGTCATCAAACTGCAAGTTCTGGCTCCCATGTTCTCTCAACTCTTCGCCAATCGATCCCTTCCAGAAGCATCGAGAGCTGTGCGCGAGAGAGTGAAACCGTACCGCTCTCAGCCTTCGGCCAGATGAATCGTCCCTTCTCTAAACGCTTCGCAAGTAAGCAAAGGCCATCGCCATCGAACCAGAGACATTTAATGATGTCGCCTCGTCTGCCACGGAAGATGAAGACGTGACCTGAGAACGGTTGCTCTTGCAATACTGTCTGAACTTGCGCACTCAGGCCGTCGAACCCGCGGCGCATATCCGTCACGCCGGCCGCGATCCAGATTTTCGTTCCGGTTGCAAGCTGGATCACTTCTGTAGACTCTCAAGAATGGCTCGAATAAGAATGTGATCGGCGCCGCTCTCAATGCTAATCAGCACTCGTCCGGGAAGTTCAATATGGATCGCACCTGAACTCGCTGCCTGTATCGGTGCCGCTTGCTCTGCGACTTCGTCCTCCGACTTGGTGGCACTCGAGACCGTCACGGGCAGCAAAGCGGAATATGTCTCGATCAGTTCACCTCGCTCAAATGCCCTCCGCCACTTGAAAACCTGGTTGGCGTTGACGTCGTGTGCTCGGGCCACCTCTGCCACACTCGCGCCTTGCTCCAAGGTCAACTGCACGATCTGCCGCTTCTCCGATATCGATCGCCACCTGCGAGCACGACTCCCTGATCTCACACCTTCTGAATGGACCATGCTCTGATCTTCAGCCCCAACATACCGCCCCGCCAGAGGGGACCTCAGGACGCTTACAGTACATCGGCTCCGCCGGCACTAGGAGGCGGCGCTAACACACGGGGGGACGTATTGTCGTCGCAAGAAGCCTTTAAATATGAATAATGGTGAAGAGAACCATCCGAACAGTGAAGCGCCCGACAATCCTCCTCAGCAAATATTTCAGTTGACGAATGGATGATCTCACTGGCGTCATTGGTGCTTGGTCCGCTCGGCGTCGGCTCAACGTAATCTCGGGTTGGTCGAAGAGGGCTACCTTGCGCTCGATGAGAAATCTCCTCAGGTCGTCATCGAGTTAGTCTTGGACGGCTTCCTTTCTCAGTCTCACAAGCGTGAGGAGTGATTGGATCGAGGAACCAAGCACTTGGCCGGTTCGCCGGGACCTTCCTGCAAAAAATACCGCTGCCTAAGCGTTTATACCTCCTTGACTTTCCGGAATCTTCTGTTCACCCTTGGCGGCTCTGTGGCGCGTCTTTCGGGCGACGAGAATATTCTCTCCCAGAGCCCAGTTCTATCGGGCCGACTTCGACTATTATTGTTCTGTCAATTAGTCAAGACAAATTCAGACCTGGGGTTTTCTCAATGAAAAAACTCTGGCGCAGTTCCTGTTTGTCGTAGTTCTAGCCCTGATGGTCGAATCCCTCGTGGTCAAATTGCGAAACGAATATTACCTTTCAGAGTAGTCAGAGTTTTTCTGTAGGCCCCCATCCTTCTGTTGATTAAGGATATTAAGCTCGTTAAAAACTCCACCATTACCGCGCAAGGAATAGTCGATCTGAACCAAAAGGTGGCCCAGCTCCAATCTCAGCAGCAGGGCGTGGTTAAGCAGTTATCCGATACAACAGCAAGACTAAAGGCGCTCCAAGACTCCTCAGAAGTGGAAGTAGGCCCCACCAAACAGGACATTCGAAACAGCAGGCAATGCTCGATTCACAAGCCCCGGTCTAAAGGAAAAGAACGATACCCTTCAGGGGGAGATCGACCTTTACAGAGATAAATTCTCAGCCAAAACAAAACAGAAAAAGAAGGCGCAGAGAAATACAGCCTGTATATGCCCATGGCCTGACCGCGTTCTTCTGTGTCCTCTGTACTTGGTTGTTGGTTCGGTGCGGAAATCACCGCCAACGGCTCGCAAACGGCAGCGTAGACGAAGAGCCCTTACTGCATGCTCCGGAGATCACGTGCCATCTTCCTCACATCAACTTCCGTGAAGCGCGATCCTTCAAATAGCGGCCAACATCTGTCGGCTCCGATTGCTTCGCTTTAACAACAAAGTCGGACGACAGCCCTCCCTTCGCACGTTTCATTAGCATCGATGGCACCATGTTTGGAGCTGGCGTAGGTTCAATATCTGCCGGAAGTTCTGATTCCCGGTAAAGCACTGAAGCCTCTGGATAATCCTCTGGCGACCCCAGAACCGAGGATTCAAAATCAGCCGAGTGCCAAGGGCGATGTTAGGCCCTATTCAGCCTGAATTCCATGAGCATGCAACAAGGCTATGACGGTTTTCAGGTGAGTCGGGTCATGAGAAGAAACCAGCACACGCCGCATGCGAACCTCATTTGTCCATTCCATTTTTGAACTCCCACTCCACTCCATCTCGAGCAGGGAACCATCCTAGTCTTGATCTGAAGATTGCGTTGTGGAAATTCTGGAGGTGGTCGGGCCGTCGAAATTCAGTTTGGTAAGACCACCGGGTGGGCTTTTGCAAAACTGATCAACGCCCGTTGGTCGTTGGTCCCGCAAAGGCCGATCAGAGTGCTGCTGGCGGACCAACAGTTCGAAAGAAGGAGTGGTGATGGCCAGCCTCTCAATGCCTAGTGCGATACAGGCGGCGGGAGGGGCAGAAAGTCGCACTTATCACCAGAAGTCGTCGGCAAGATGATCTTCGCAAATGGAGTCTTGAACCAGACACGGGTAATCACGGTTGCGTCCTGACCACAAGACGCGGTGCTCTATTGAAATCAGCGAACAACCGTGAACGAGTGCGGTGGCGATATAGCTTTCCTGCCACTTGAGCTTTCTGCAATTGATCGCGAGCGCTCCGGAAACGCGATGCTCGCTGCGCCCACGGTGCCAGTTACCTCTTCTTGCCGTTGATGCTGCAGACAATACAGCGCAAGCTCGAGGCGATCGGAAACGCCGAGCTTTTTATAAACCTTGCGGAGGTAGTTCTTGATGACCTGCTCGGTGGTCCCAAGCCGATAGCCGATCTCCTTGTTTCGCAGGCCCACCTTGATGCAGCTGACTACCGCCAACTCTCTCGGAGTGAGATGCTGAGTTAGAGTGGGGGGCTCAGCAGCGCCCAGCTGGCGGTAAGCCTCGATCAGCCGGTTGATGCACTGGTTGTCGATCCAGATTTCCCCTGCAGCGATCCTGCGGACACACTTGACTAGTAAATCTGGCGAGACAGAACGAGGGACGATGCCTCGAACACCCCGGCGATATAGTTCGACCTTAGTAGGTTCGTCGTCCTGGGTCGTCTGAACAATAACCTTCAGCTGGGGCGCGAGGCGAACCAAGTCTGGAATAGCAGCGACCTTGCCGGATATCATACCGCTGTCGAGCAGGATCACGTCGGCGGGAAAGCGCTGGATGGCAACCCACAGACCTGCTAGCTTATCGACTTGCAAGATCACCCGGATATCGTCTTCGAGCGCGAGAATTTTCTGTGTGCCAACCCGATAGACTGCCTGCGTATCGGCTAGGATGATTCGAATCCTAGCGATATCCGCGCCTTCGGCAGAATTAGCTGCGGCGGCGTACGCAGCGTCAGCGAACAACTTGGGTTTGGCAAACTCCATAAAATAGAGACTAGATAGGTGACGAAATCACGTCCATTAAGCTAGTCGGTTCAAAAAACCCCCCAAATGCAATCCCATCTCACCCGCTCTTAACCTCGCCAATTACTATCGGCACATTTGTCGGAAAATTTACTCCTTTCGCCAGGTCTCGAATCGAGCCGGATCGTAGACTCAACGGTCCTCGGTTCATGACAGGAAGCTGGGCAGGAATCGGCAGAGTGGGCTGCGGCGGGGGACCCGTCTAATGTCATTGACTTAGCAAGCTTGAGCTTTTGATCTTTTGCAATCAGTTGCAAAAAGATGGCGGCGTTCCAAATCGGTGCTATTCCCTTGGGATGCCGCGTCATGGCTGACTCTGTGAAGGACAAGCACCAATCCAATAAACGTCGCCCTGATGTGCCGAATCCACTGTCAACCCGTTCGGGTTTGAGATTACAGCCGAAGTTAACGATGTTGACCTCCAGCCGTTCGAGAGCCGGTACGGTTTGAGTTCAACTTCAACAAGCGCCCCGTCTGTTGGGCAGATACATGGCGCAATATGGCGTTTTGACCCCGCTTCGACGCCGTTCTAGACTTCGGGGCGAGTCTGAGGCCAAGAAAGTGTCGGCAGCAATTTCGTACGAGTATTCACCGTTCCACTACCGGTACAATCCGAACGGCACGGTTGATTGCATCTGTCTTAAATGCTTTCTGACCGTCGCAACAGCTGAAGCTATTGAGCGACTCGATGAGGCACAAACCGTCCATTCTTGCTTGCCTATTGTGCTACCAACGGCTGAAACTCACTAGGGACGGGTGATGCTTCTGCCCCTAAAAGTCCATTGCCGCCCCCGTTTGGCCGCTCTAGACTCGCTTTTATGGAACATCGGGTGCTTCTCAAAGCTGGTCGTATCGTCTGCATTCCCTGCCTAGAGCCGGTAGGGATTTGGAACGACTGCCGGACGAATCATTGCCCCCACAATCCGAGCACTACCAAAGGCCCACAACTGGTCCGACCGAGTCGATAAGGCCGCAACGGCTAATTGGAGCGGTGCACGATCCTTAGTCTGGGCGTACAGCATGGGCAGGCTTGCTCGTGCGCAGAGAGTTGAGTCTTGGCCGCATCTCGCTTCCCAATCGCCTTTTGCTGTATCTCAGCAGCAAGCCGCGATGAAATGTCGAAACGTATCGTGCTTGGGAACGACAGCGCAACGTAGGCACAGTACCGCAGGGCCGCGTGGTAGTGGTAGAGAAGTCGGTCATACTCTGCGCAGGGCATAGACCAACTGTGATGCAGTGGACCACTTGTCGGGTGGCGCTTGTTCTTCGCGGAATCGACCATACGCGAGAGTATGGGCCATATTGCGCCGTCTAACATTAAAAGACATTTAGGTTGGCCGATTCGTAAGAACTTTTGGCCCAGACGAACAGGCTACTTGAACGGATGAATTCTATTCATCCCGGTATGACACGCCGCGCAGGTTAGCTCGTGTGCGAGGACCCGTTCCTTGGCTGCATTGCGCTCTCCAATCGCACCCAAAGGACAATCATCCAAAGGTACTGTCCATGATCGATGCTTACCTCGACGAAAGCGGAATACACGACGGAGCCAAAGTCTGTGTTAATTGCTGGATACTGCGGCGGCCCGGGGCAAATGAAGCGGTTTGATCGGGCGTGGAGGAAAACTCTCAAGGATTTCAATTTTTTGATGAAGGATTTCCATGCCAAAGACCTATTGAATCGCGCGATGCTAGGCCCATGCTTGAAGCCTTAGCCAAGGTAGCGGGCGAGCAAGCAAAAATCCACCCGCTCGCATACGGAATAGTAGTTGAGGATTTCAATAGTTTCTCCCTCGACGAACGGCGCTTCTTAACCGGAGCTACATTGATGGGAACAGGTAAATTGACCACAACCGGATGCCCCAGCAAGCCTTATTTCACCCCGTTTCAGAACATCATCAAGGTAGTTACAAATTATGCCCCGGTCGGCGGGAAGGCTCACTTCTTTTTTGGGTTAGGAAGGCCCTTCTCTGAATACGCACTGACAATGTTTAGTCAGATAAAGAGCCAAAATGAAATGAAGAGAGCAGTGAATACTTGGGCTTCCCGTGATCGCCTGGGTGATCCGGCGTTTCCGGCAGCGGAGGAAACCGCACCGTTGCAAGCTGCCGATTTGCTGGTACACGCCATTTATCTACACATGCAAGAGGAAGTCTCTGCGGGTAGATCAGGAGATTTCACTAAACCGCCATCGGGCATCGCGCGCCGATGTGTGGCAAACGGCAAGGCGGGTGACCTTGTATACCAAAACAAAACCTGCTTACAAAAGATGCTTGATCAGGCTAAGAACCTCTGCCCGGCATGGCAACCAGAACAGTCGGTATAATTCTCGGCACTATGGAACACATGTATTGGATGGCCAAGTGCAAGAATCCAGACTGCCCGCAGTTCCTGATCGCCAGCTATATCGGGTACGTTGACCCTAAGCAAGTGTTCGGGATTGCTCCCGGAGTATCTGATCGCTGGGAGGTTCAGTGTCCCTTTTGCGGGAAGGAATACATGTATCAAGCGGATGGTCTAATTCCGCTTCGACAGCTTGGCCCTCCCGACGAAAAATGGGTTCCGTGGTTTTAGTATTCGAAGACCATGTTGGAGTCGAAAAGCTCGCGGGAACGTAACCTTTCATGGGCCCACCTCACGTATACTGAGATTGCCCAACAATGCCACAAACCCGTCTCGCGAGGACGGGTTTTGTTTTGCCTATTCTACGCTTGCCCTGTCACGGCATCTCCATCCTTCCGCAAAGCAGTCAGTCAGTCAAGTACGTTATTGCCCAATTTGTCTATGCCCTGCGCAGAGTACGTCCGGCTTCGCCAACATTACGAGGCGCTTCTCATGTAGACGCGGTGGGTGGGGCGCGGTCGAAGCGGGACATTCGTGTATGGTAGGCGAATAAAAGGAGAATAAGATTCGCGGGCCCGAGAGGCCGATGCCACAGCGCCCGACGCAGCAGTCTCCCGACAGCCTCCCCCTTGCCCCCCTGTTGCCGTTAAATGAACCGACTGGGCGCGGCGCAGAGGAAGCCATGGACGTCGGTTTGCCCTCCACTGGAATGAGCCAGCACCACTGCCCGAGAGTGCTGACCTGCCTCGAAATTGCCAAGCAAGAACTAGCCTCCGAGTTACAGATGTGGCAAGGGATCGATTTACCGGCTTATCAGCACTATTGGGCTGATAAGCGCGAATTGTTCTACGACAAATTCGACCTTCAAAACATGCAGATGCAGTGCGCGCTGGTGATGACCTAATAGCGCACGTCACATAAAAATTATGTGCCGCTTCAAATATGTGACAAAAATGTGACGGCGCGCCATACACATCTGTCCACATATCACACAGTTGACACTTTTCAAACGGGCCTAAAACTGTATCCGGGCGGGCGCCTATGCTAGTAAGTCGTTTATGTGCAACAGTTACGGTTTCTTAGCTGATGTAATTTCGAGTCAGGTGCATTCAACCGCTCTGCCATCTCTCCGCATCTTGTTGGCTACAACCTCAACATAATTAATCATAAACGAGCCGCTCGCCCATGCCGGGTCAATTCCTGTTTCGGTAATGCTGCAACCCCCGCCCCCTCACCCGGACCAAAGGTAGTATGGCGGCGCCCGCATCGGCGTGTCATCCTCTCCCTACGATGCGAGTCAACATCAAAGCCCGTATCCCCATGCATCTGTATCAGGAGTTTCACAGCCTGCCCCTTGTGCTGACGATTGAAACGGCACACGGCCTGGCTGCTCGTTGTGAACATCGCACCACCGCCGCGGATCTGATGTGGACCCTCGACCAGAAGACCGATATCAACTCCGGTCTTCTGGACCGGTTCCGGCAAAAACTAAGGCTCATTGAAGAAGCCAACCTGACCGACGTGGAAGTCAGTGACGAAGTCCTGAATATGTTCGGCTTCTTCCTCTAGGATTTCGCAACGCCTCCCAACTCCTCATGCAAAAGCAACGCCAGGCGTAACCCCGCCAACGCCAGTTGCCGGTCAACCACCGGCCGTTCCCGCTGGTAGTAGGCCTGGTCGATATCCGCCTGGGGCTGCACCCACGCCTGCCTGGCCAATTGCAATGACTCGTTGGCCCATGCCACCGGATCGTCCGAGCCTGCCTGCAGTCGATCGGCGGCGATCATGCGTTCCAGCGCGCGCGCATACGGGCGTTCCCGCAACCCCGTATGTTTGATCAATTCGCTGTCCCAGACATTATGCAAATTACACGCATAAAGGCCGCACTCCGCGGAACCAAAGGCGGTTACGGCAATGCCGTTTCCTCCGCGCGCGTCCGCCATGGCGTGAAACGGCTGGCTAAGGTCGCCGACAAAATGAACCAGAAATTTGAGCGCCTCGCTCCGCGCCGCGAACGGCTGTTCAGGGTCGCCCAGGATCCTTGCAAACTTATTGATTTGGGCCACCACGCAATTGTCGTCAGGGCAGTCTTTGGGTTCATAGCCGCCTGAATCCGGCGGAATATTCACGTAATGCCAGGGAGCCGTCTCCGGGCGTTCGCTGCGGATGTCGTCCGCCCAGGTGGAGATGGAGGCCAGGTCGTTGTCGCCCAGGAACGGACGCAGTTTCTCCCGGGTGGCATGGTCGAGATGGTCCCAGGCGATGTCCGCGATGATCCTATGGCCTTCGCTACCCCAGGCCCAGGCCTGAGGGCCAGGCAGAAGCAGCAGGGAAGCGACCAGCGAAGCCAACAAGGGGCGACGGAAGGGGTGACGACGGAAGAGGGGAAGACGAATCATGGGGAAATGATAGACGCTGTGGAATATTTCGCCTTTTCTTCGCCTATACTCGCTTCATGCCACCTGTTCCGTCGCGCAAAACTTCGGTCGTCCGCTGCAAGGGATGCTGGCGCAATATCCCCTCCGGAACCAATGGCGTTCCTGCACAGCCGATCGCTGTAGGCTGTCCCCTGTGCGGCCAGCGGCGCATGTATCTGCCCGCAGAAGTCAATCTGGACCGGCTGCACCCTGGCCTTTCCAGGGGAGGCGAAGGATGAAGGTCACAGGGTACGAACAGCGGCCTGATTTTTCCCGTATGGGACCCACTCTGCTGATTGCGTCAGCGCTGATCCTGGCTATTCGGACGGCGCGCTGGCCGGTCATGACCGACGACAGCCTGGTGACTCCCGAACTCGATCTGGAGATCGACTACGCAGTCCTTCTCGCCAGCCGCACCTTATCGCGGCTGCTGAAGCAGAAAGAATCCATGTTTCCCTCCCGGCGTGAGCCGCGCTACTCCCCAGAGGAAGACGAGAGTCCGGCGTAAGATAGAGCATCATGACGACCACGACTCATGTTCCCGTTGAGGTTTACCTGCGCTCCTCCTATGAGCCTGATGCTGAGTATGTGGACGGAGAAATCGAAGAACGGCCCATGGGGGACAATGACCATTCCGCCTGGCAGGAAGCTATTAGTTTTTGGTTCAGGCAGCATGCGCGAGATTGGAACGTGCGCGTCAGGCCAGAACTCCGGATCCAGGTCTCGGCGAAGCGCTTTCGGGTGCCCGACGTGACAGTGCTCGACCGCGACCGTCCCGTCGAGCAGATCGTTACTCAGCCACCAGTGGCTGTTTTTGAAGTGCTGTCGCCGGAAGATAGCCTGCAACGGCTGAAGCGGAAGCTGGAGGACTACCGGACGATGGGCATCCCGGAGATCTGGGTCATTGACCCTAAAGACGCTACCTATTACCGCTATGAGGAGCGCCAGCTCCTGCGCAAGGATTCGTTCGCGCACGCCGGCCGCGGCATCTTCTTTGATATGGAGCGGATCAAGGACCAGCTCGACTAACTCTCGCGGCGAAGTCTGCGCCCCGGTCGAGATGGTCCTCTCTGGTTAGAGAAACAGTGGAGCCAGCACCAGCGTCACCGTTGCCAACAGCTTGATCAGCACGTGCAGGGACGGTCCCGCCGTATCCTTAAACGGATCGCCCACGGTATCGCCCACCACCGCTGCCTTGTGCGCCTCAGACCGTTTGCCACCGTGCGCACCTGTCTCGATGTATTTCTTCGCATTGTCCCAGGCGCCGCCGCTGTTGTTCATCAACATCGCCATCAGGATGCCGGTAATCGTACCGACCATGAGCAGCGCAGCCACCGCCTCCGCACCGGCCAGGTCGATCGAACGGCCGTTGAGGATGGGCGAGTACTCTCCCGGAATGTGGATGTGGAAGCTTCCGCTCAGGTTCTTGAAGATAAACCCGACGGCCAAAGGCGTGAGCACGGCCAGCGCCCCGGGCAGGACCATCTGCTTGAGCGCCGCGCCGGTGACGATGCGGACGCACCGCCCATAGTCCGGCTTTGAAGTGCCTGCCATGATGCCAGGATTCTCCCGGAACTGCGCACGCACATCCTCAATGATGTATTGCGCGGTGCGTCCCACGGCCTTGATGGCGAAAGAAGAGAAAAGAAAAATCAGCATTGCGCCGAGCAGCGCCCCAACAAAAACCGGCACGCTGGCCAGGTTGATGTTGGTAAAGCTCCAGGTCGGATCGAGCACCTGGTGCGCATCGGCAAAGCGTTGTGCGACGATGCCGTGCACCGTCTCAAGGTAGGCGGAGAAGAGCAGAAAGGCGGCCAACGCGGCGGAGCCAATGGCATAGCCCTTGGTCAGCGCCTTGGTGGTGTTTCCCGCTGCATCCAGCTTGTCGGTCTTGTCGCGGACAGCCTGCGGCTGATCCGACATTTCGATGATTCCACCCGCGTTGTCGGTAATTGGGCCAAAGGTATCCATGGCCAGAATGTAAGCGGCGGAAGACAGCATGCCCATGGTCGCAATGGCCGTTCCGTAAATGCCCTTCGCGTAATCGGAAATCGACGTATCGGCCAGGCCGCGAACCCCGAAGTAGTAACTGAGCAGCAGGGCGGCGCTGATCACCACCACCGGCATGGCCGGTGTCTCCATACCGACAGCCAGCCCGCTGATGATGTTGGTGGCAGGACCGGTCAGAGAAGCATTGGCAATCGACTGCACCGGGCGGTAGCGGGTTTCGGTGTAGTACTCCGTAATGCGGACAAAGAGAAACGAGGTCACCATGCCGACAACGCCGCAGCTCAACAGCCACCAGCGGCCCTGCAACATGTAGTACACCGCCACGGCGAAGCCGGCCAGGGCCAGCAGGGTGGTCACGTAATATCCCCGGTTGAGCGCGTCCATGGGGTCCTGATCTTCGCGGCTATGGACCACGAGGACGCCGATAAAGCTGGCCACCAGGTTGATGGCGTGCACGATGAGTGGGAACAGGATTCCCTTGATTCCGAACACCGGGTAGAGGGCGGTGCCGAGAATCATGGCGCCGACATTTTCCGCGGCCGTGGACTCAAAAATGTCCGCGCCGCGGCCGGCGCAGTCGCCCACATTGTCGCCCACCAGGTCGGCGATCACGGCGGGGTTACGCGGATCGTCTTCCGGGATTCCGGCTTCTACCTTGCCCACCAGGTCAGCGCCCACGTCGGCAGCCTTGGTGTAGATACCGCCGCCAAGCTGGGCAAACAGCGCCACCAGGGAAGCGCCAAATCCAAAGCCGACCAGCTGGTAAGGAACGTGCTTCGGATCCTGGAGGCCGCCGAAGAAGTAGAACAGGCTGCCCACTCCAAGCAGGGAAAGGCTGATCACCACCAGGCCGGTGACGGCCCCGCCATGGAGGGCAATCTTCAAGGCGCGGCCCAGGCTGGAACGCGCTGCGCTGGCTGCACGAATGTTGGTTCGAATGGAGACGAACATGCCGGTGTAACCGGCAAAACCGGAGCAGACAGCTCCAATCAGAAAGCTGATGACTACCTTGCCGGCCAGCGGGGCGGTGAAATCAGAAGACCGGTAGCCCACATAGAGAGCGACGGCAAGAACAACGGCCAAGGCGGCGATGGTGGTGTATTGCCGCGACATAAAAGCTTCCGCGCCCTCGCGGATGGCATTGGAAATGACCCGCATTTCCGGGGTCCCGCTATCGTAGGCAAGCACCGAGCGGGCAAGAAAAAGAGCAAAAACCAGGCCAAGCAGACCGGCAAGAAGTGCGATCACAAGAAAAGTGCCGCCGCCCGAGTCAATGGCAGCGGTCAGGCCCTGTCCTACGACAGTGGCCGATAAAGAAGAGAAAACCATTCAAACGCCTCCATGAGGTAGCTGCTGCTGGGGTTACCGAGGGACCGCCGCGGCGGGTCCGCCTGCCGCGAGCGAAAACACCTGCAAACCGGCTGTGATTAGAGCACGCTGAGAAAAAGATGGTCAACGTCGCAACCGTCATCATACCGGCTGCAACGCCAACCATGCACGGGACTTGGGCAACTGTGTCAGGAGCGTTAACCAGCCATTGGCAGGAGTGGGACAAAACGGATTACAATTTGGGGTTGACAGAGCAGAAAGGTTCCCGTTCTGGCATTCTTACCGGTAATGGCATTCGATCGCAGAGGTCTGGTCCGAAATCGCAAAAAAAGTTGAGATGCGAAAGCCGGCATGGACGCTGATGCTTTTTTGCCGTTGAGTGAATAAGAGGTGGGCATGGCGAAAACGGTCACGGCCAGTACGGAGCAGGACAACGCTGTATCCTACGCGGGCCTCGATCCGGAACAGTTGATTCGGATCTACCGCCTGATGTACCTCTCTCGCCGCACGGACGATCGGGAGATTCTGCTCAAACGGCAGCAAAAGATCTTTTTCCAGATCTCCGGCGCCGGCCACGAAGCTTTGCTGGTGGCTGCCGGCATGGCGCTCAAGCCCGGCTACGACTGGTTCTATCCCTACTATCGCGACCGCGCGTTGTGCCTGACCCTGGGCAATACGGTCGAGGAACTTCTCCTGCAATCCGTAGGCGCGGCGGCAGACCCGGCAAGCGGCGGACGGCAGATGCCCTCGCACTGGAGTAACAAGCGGCTGAACATCGTCAGCCAGTCTTCTTCCGTCACCACCCAGTGCCTGCAAGCTGTCGGCTGCGCCGAAGCGGGCAAATATCTCGCCGCTCATCCCGCGGCGGCAGAGCAGCGCGAGGGCGATTACAGCGCGTTCAAAGCCACTGAATTCCATGGCGACGAGGTGGTCTATGTGTCGCTCGGCGAGGGCGCGACCAGCGAAGGGGAGTTCTGGGAGGCGATGAGCTCCGCTTCGAACCTGCGGCTGCCCGTATTGTTTGTGGTCGAGGATAACGGCTACGCCATCTCCGTTCCCGTGGAGGTGAATACGCCAGGAGGGAATATCTCCAGGCTGGTGGCCAATTTTCCCAACTTCTACTTTGCCGAAGTCGACGGCACAGACCCCGTCGCCAGCTATGCGGCCTTCACCGAGGCGGTCAAGCACTGCCGCTCGGGCAAGGGGCCGGCCTTTGTTCATGGGCACGTCATCCGGCAGTATTCCCATTCTTTTTCTGACGATGAGGGACTTTACCGGTCCGAGGCAGAGCGCAAGAAAGATGCCGCGCTCGACCCTCTGCCCAAGCTGCAGATGCGGCTGCTGCGTGACGGCATTCTTGATCCCGCGGCCATCAATCGGCTGGAACAGGAGGTTGACGAGGAAGTGCGCAGCGCCGCCGAAAGGGTTCTGCGCGCCGCGCTGCCCGAGGTCAGTTCCATCCGGCGGCATGTCTACTCCGAGGACCTGGATCCCACCCGCGAAGTGCTGGCGCGGCCGGCCGTGCAGACTCCGGATACCCAGGAACGCACCATGGCCGACCTGATCAATGGCTGCCTGAAAGACGAGATGCAGCGCGATCCGCGCATGGTGATCTTTGGCCAGGATGTGGCGGATACCAGCCACGACCAGGATCTGCGCCAGGGGCTGGTAAAGGGCAAAGGCGGTGTTTTCAAGCTCACCGCCGGGCTGCAAAAAGAGTTTGGCGCCGACCGCGTTTACAACGCCCGGCTGGCCGAAGCGGATATCGTTGGCCGCGCGATTGGCATGGCTACCCGTGGGCTCAAGCCAGTGGTCGAGGTGCAGTTCTTCGACTACATCTGGCCTGCCATGCATCAACTGCGCAACGAACTCAGTCTTCTGCGCTGGCGCTCGAATGGGAGCTATTCGGCACCGGTGGTGGTGCGCGTTGCCATCGGCGGATATCTGACCGGCGGCTCGGTGTATCACTCGCAGTGCGGGGAGAGCATCTTTACCCATACCCCGGGCATCCGCGTGGTCTTTCCTTCGAATGCGTTGGATGCGAACGGGCTATTGCGCACCGCGATCCGCTGCGATGATCCAGTCCTATTCTTCGAGCACAAGCGCCTGTACCGGGAAACTTTTGGCCGGGCTGCCTATCCTGGACCCGAGTACGCGATTCCCTTTGGCAAAGCCAACCTGTTGCGCCAGGGCAAGGACCTGACGGTGATTACCTATGGCGCCGTGGTGCCGCGCGCATTGCGCGCCGCCCAGCAGGCCAGCAGCGAGCTGGGCCTGGAGGTTGATCTGCTCGACCTGCGCACGCTGAGCCCTTACGACTGGGAGGCGATTGCCGTCTCGGTGCAGAAGACCGGTCGCGTGATCATCGCCCACGAAGATATGTTGAGTTGGGGCTACGGCGCGGAAATTGCCGCGCGGATTGCAGACGAACTATTCGAGTACCTGGACGCTCCCGTCAAACGCGTCGCCGCCATGGACACCTTCGTGGCCTACCAGCCAATTCTGGAAGACGCCATCCTGCCGCAACCGGAAGACCTGTTCCGCGCCATGGCTGAGTTGGGTAAGTACTGAACCTGCCTCAGCGGCTAAAGAGGCTGCGGAAAAAGTCGTGATAGGGCAGAAAGACTTACCTCAGGGGCTAAAGCCCGACATATTGTCAATGATTTACGGCACGGTTAAAGTCGTGGCCTGATACAAAACGGCGAATTTCCGCAAGCTCGAAAGCCGCTCATCGTACTAGTTGATGGCGGGGCTGAAGCCCCACCCCTTCAGAGCCAGAGCCGCCCACCCCTGATCCGTTATCGAGAGTGGCCCGAAAAAGACCACAACTTTCCTCCCCGGCTCGCGTTCGAACTGGTGTGCCCGTTAGCGTGGGCAGGGTGGAGAGCAGCAAATGGCGACCCGGCGAGCATTTATGAAGGGTGGTTCGATGGCCCTGGTAGGCACCTCGGTGGTGCCGGCCTTTCTCCGGCGGTCCGTGCTGGCCCAGGCAACGAGTGCGCAAGCCCAGGGAAAAAAGCTGGTGGTGATTTTCCAGCGGGGAGCGGCCGACGGCCTCAATATCGTGGTGCCCCATGGGGAAAGCAATTACTACCAGTTGCGGCCGACCATCGCCATACCCCAGAACCAGCTCATCGACCTGGATGGATTTTTCGGGCTGCATCCTGCGATGCAATCGTTCAAGGCGCTCTTCGATCAGGGGCATCTTGCCATGGTGCATGCGGCCGGCTCTCCAGACACCACGCGCTCGCACTTTGATGCGCAGGATTACATGGAGAGTGGAACCCCTGGGGTGAAAGCGACGCCCGATGGATGGTTGAACCGTGCATTGCAGGCGGAGGATCTGCACCGCCCGCAAAACCACACCGCGTTTCGCGCGGTCGCCCTCGGATCTCAGGTGCCGCGCACCCTGGATGGGAAAATTGCCGCGGTTGCGGTCAGCCGGGTGCAGGATTTTGCCGTGGCAGGGAAGAGCCCAAACGCCGTGCCCATCAGCCAGGCTTTTGAAGCGATGTACGCCGATTCGGTTGATTCCGTTCTGCATGGTACGGGCCAGGAAACGTTCGAAGCGGTCAAGATGCTCAAGGCAGCGGAT
Source organism: uncultured Acidobacteriaceae bacterium (assembly GCA_963758385.1). Lineage (GTDB taxonomy): Bacteria > Acidobacteriota > Terriglobia > Terriglobales > Acidobacteriaceae > PALSA-350. Next base: position 285,394 of record CAVWVA010000001.1, read on the forward strand.
CCCGCTCATTACAAGCCCGGCCCGGGTGCGAATTATCCCAACGGCGCTTTTGGGGACAACATGAGGCAGATTGCCCAGTTGCTGAAAGCGAACCTGGGAGTTGAAGCAGCCTTTACCGACATCGGGGGCTGGGATACTCACCAGAACCAGGGCAGCGTCAACGGACAGTTGGCCAACTGCCTGCGCGACTTCAGCCAGGGTATTTCGGCATTCTGGAACGATATGGGGAGCGACACGGAAAACATCGTGCTGGTGACCATGTCGGAATTCGGGCGCACCGCGCAACAGAACGGCACCGGTGGAACCGATCATGGTCACGCCAATGTCATGTTCCTGTTGGGCGGTTCAGTCAAGGGTGGCAAGGTCTATGGCAAGTGGCCAGGCATGGCGACGGAGCAGCTTTACCAAAACCGTGACCTGGCAATTACGACAGACTTCCGCCAGGTTCTGGGCGAGGCAGCCTACAAAACTCTGGGAGCGCGCAACCTGGAGTTGGTTTTCCCCGGATCGGCACTGAAATCTGCGCAATTTTTAAACCTGGTATCCAGCTAACCGCAACGGATTCCGGCCGGCCCCGCATTACGCTTCAAGCCCATTGTTGGACACGTTCGCTGTGTCAGATGGGGAACCACGATTTTCGGGCTCATAAAGCGATAGGCCGAATCGAAGTCGGGGGGCGACGATGGTCTATGGTGAGTGGGTTCCGCAGTCGTAGGGTCCATTATCTGGCACAGCCAACGTGTCAAATCGGGCATGTCGATTTGCTAGCGAGTAACCACCTTGGCGCGCCCCATCCTGCCTCTTCCCACGAAATCATCCAGACCCAGCCAGCCGCAGCCGGTGAAAACCAGCATCAGGGCGATGGAACAAAGAGCCAGAGGGAAAGCAAACGCGTTGGGCCCCATAAGACCGCCATGCAAGTGAACCTTGATGATGGCTATTCCCATCTCGATGGCCGTGAGCAAAGCGGCCACCCGGGTCAACAAGCCGAGGATGAGAAGCATGCCCCCGAAGAACTCAGTAAACGCCGCGAGATAACCCATCCAGACCGGCAGATGCAGGCGGGTGACCATGTGGCTGAAGGTGTAGAGCGAGCCTGAGGGAATCACCTTGGTGTATCCGTGCGCGACCATGATGACGCCCAGAACCAGTCGCATGACCAGGGCGCCAAGGGATTGAAAACGGTTAAGCCAGCTAAGCAATGGGAACTCCTGTTCGTGTCAATGTTTAGCCAAGCTTAGCAGCCCGCCTTTAGTAGCCGGGCAGATATTTCTGGAGAAAGCTGCGGCGGGAGAGTGGGTCGCGCAGCACGCCTCTTTGTTTGGGATCCGCTGCCTGGTCATAGTAGCGCCTTGCCGTGTCGCCGGTGGGGTACAACAGCAGCTTTGGCGTTCGCAGGCTGGCCAGAGTGCTTGCCGGGTCGAAGCGATCATGGAAGAGGAGCCGGATCGGCAACAGATGCATGCTGTGGTCAAGTTGCAGGGAGTCGAGGACCGGCGGACGAGGCTCTTCGAGGATCAGTGCCGGCGCCTGTGGATGGCGGCGAGCGGTTTCCGTGGCAATCGCGGCGCCGAGCCCTGCGCCATCGATGACAACGCTGGCAGCTGATAAGTGGCGCGTCTCAGTAAGATAGCGCCACGCCGCCTCAGCATCCTCATAGGTGCTCTTCTCCGACGGATGGATGTTTATACTTCTTCCGAAGCCGCGATAATCGAAGGCAAAAATGTTCAGGCCCAGGTCATGCAGGGTCTGCAACTGGGGCAGCGTGTCTGACAAGGAGCCGGAGCCATCGTGCATAAAGAGCAAAGTAGCGGCGGAGCCGGGTGCTCTTGTTTGGGTGGGAATCCACCAGCCGTAGAGCTGCAGGACGCCGGTTTCTGTGGCGTCGAAACGAATCTCGTCATACTTCAGGTTCAGCGAAGCTGGAGTGGTCGTGATGGTGAGTGAAGGTTTGAAGACGAGTTGCCACTGGCCTTGCCAGAAGAGCAGGCAGAAGGTGATGTATACGCAGAACACCGCCAGCAGTAAAGTTCCTGCCAGCGCACCGAGGATCCAGCGGCCGCTGGCCAGCGGGTTCTGTGGCGCCAGTGGGTTTTTCCATCCAGGGGGCGGAATGTGCCTCTTCACCATCACCCTAGCCGAACGCAAGTTCGTCAGCGGATTCAAGCGGCGTTCCGCAGATACGGCAGAGAACCGACGAGCAGTCGCCACAAACCAGGGGGTCAGGAACGACCCGCGCGCACGAGGGACACCAGAGGTCGGTCTTCGATGGAGCCTGAGATTGCGTTGGAGGTGTAGTACCGGCCATCCTTCCGAGCGTAGCATGAGCAAGGTGACCATCGACCATGAGTGAACTGATCAGGATTTGCGTAAAGAGCCAGCTGCCGATGCCCGGACAGGCCAAAGAGTTTGCCGCCGCCGGCAGACCCTTATGTATTGCCAATGTCGATGGGGTGATACGAGCCCTGGATAACGAGTGCCCCCACCGGGGCGGTCCGTTGTCGGAGGGCATGATTGAGCACGGCAAGCTGATTTGCCCGTGGCATGCCTGGTCCTTCGACCCCACGACCGGAGCGGCCGATGGTGGTGATGAAAAGGTTGCAGTTTACCCGGTAAGTATTGAAGGCGAAGAGGTTTTCGTTACGCTTTGATCCCTGAGCTTCTGGTCCGTTACTGATGGAAATCTGGAAGACGGGCTTACGCGGGTACTCCGGCCTTCACGATCGCCGTCAGTGAATGAGGGTCGAGGCTGGCGCCTCCAACCAGGGCTCCGTCGATCTCCGGCTGGCTTAGCAGGGCGGTGGCATTTTCCGGCTTCACGCTGCCCCCATACAGGATGCGCAGGGCGTCGGCGATCGGCCTCCCCACGATACGAGCGATCTCACCCCGAATCATGAGGTGAGCCTCGGCGGCGATGGCGGGGGTCGCGGTCTTTCCCGTGCCAATGGCCCAGACGGGCTCATAGGCAACGACCATGGAATGCAGTTTGGTCTTGTCGATCCCATGAATTGCATGACTGATTTGCCGGCACAAGACCTCTTCCGTCATGCCGGTCTCCCGCTGCTCCTCGCGCTCACCGATGCAAACGATGGGAACCAGACGGTGCTTGAGCGCGGCGATCAGCTTCCGGTTGACGTCGTCGTCGGTCTCGCCGAAATACTGGCGTCGCTCGGAGTGACCAAGGATCACATGGGTCACACCCAGGGCGACCAGCATGGAGGCGCAAATTTCTCCGGTGTAGGCGCCATCCTCCGCATAGTGCATATTCTGCGCGCCTACCATGACCTCGGATCCCTTGACTGAGTGGACCGCGGCGGACAAATCGATGCTGGGAGGGCAGACCACGATCTCGGTCCGGGTCTGGTCCTTGACCAGCGGCAGGAAGGTGTGGAGGAAGATTTGTGCCTCCGCGGGTGTTTTGTACATTTTCCAGTTGGCGGCAATGAGGAGCTTACGCATGCTTTGGGATCTCAATCTTTGGGAAGGCTTTGGGTGTCGCGGTTCTTGTGTTCCTTGACCAGATTGTAGAGCACGGAGAGGGTATGTTTGCGGTCGAACCGGCCGGCCACGCGCACCACGGCCCAGCAGCCAAGAAAGCCGAAGACTACGTAGCCCAGGTAGCCAATCGCGATCAGGAAAGAAATCGGCTTGCCGGCGAACCAGTCGCCAAACATGCTGGCGGCATTGATGGTGGAAATGATGCCCATCAAGCCACTGAGCGCAAAGGCAATGATCCCGAAGGTAACGCGATAGCGGTAGCCGCGGAGAAACTGAGTGAAGGTAGCAAGAATCCACACGATCAGCGCGCAGACGATCGCGGCGACCAGGATAAGGAAGGGCAGCTCCGGGTTAGCGACAACACCCATGGTGTGCGTCGGCTCCAAAGTCAGTTGAGGCGTCTAGTGAACGCTATGAGACTTGTGCGCTTCCGACAGAGCCTCAACGCCGGGGAGCCGTTTGCCTTCGAGAAACTCAAGCGAGGCGCCGCCGCCAGTAGAAATGTGCTTGATCTTATCCGCCACACCGGCCTGCTTGACTGCGGAGACAGAGTCTCCGCCACCCACGATGGTGATGGCGCCGGCATTTTCCGCCAATGCTTCGGCGACCCCGGTTGTGCCCCTGGCAAAGGCCGGCATTTCAAACACGCCCATGGGGCCATTCCACAGGATGGTCCGCGCCCGGGCAATTTCCGTAGTGAAGAGTTCGACCGTGGCCGGTCCTATGTCGAGAGCCATCCAATCGGCAGGAAACGGACCATCCCCCTCGAAGATTTGCGTTTTTGCGTCGGGCGCGAACCTGTCGGCCAGCACATGATCGACCGGCAACAAAAAGCGCACACCTTTCTTTTCGGCTTCTTTGATTGCTTCCCGAGCCACATCCAGCTTGTCGGCTTCTACGAGAGATTTGCCCACTTCCTGTCCCTTGGCCTTGAGGAAGGTGTATGCCATGCCGCCGCCGATGAGCAGCGCGTCCACTTTGCTCAAGAGGTGGTGAATCACCTCGATCTTGTCGGAAACCTTAGCGCCCCCGAGGATGGCGACGAAGGGTTTTTCCGGAGCTTCGAGCGCCTTGCCCAGGTAGTTCAGTTCTTTTTCCATCAGCAGTCCGGCCGCGGACTGGGAAACGAAATGGGTGATGCCTTCCGTCGATGCGTGCGCCCGGTGAGCGCTTCCGAAGGCGTCATTTACATAGACGTTGCACAGGCTCGCGAGTTGACGGGCGAACTGGGGATCGTTGGCTTCTTCCCCGGCATGGAAGCGAAGATTTTCGAGCAGCAGCACCTGTCTCGATTCGAGTTGGCGGGCTAACTCCGTGGCCAACTCGCCGACGCAGTCCGGGGAGAAGGCCACGTTGACTGACTCGCCCAGCGCATGATCGAGCAGCGTGCGCAGCCGGTCGACTACCGGCCGCAAACTGTATTTTGGGTTGGGCTTTCCTTTGGGACGCCCCAGGTGCGAGGCGACGATCACTTTTGCATGATGGCGCAGTGCGTACTCGAGGGTAGGCAAGGTCTCTTTAATCCGCGTGTCATCGAGAATCTGGGCACCGCTGTCGGAGAGCGGTACGTTGAAATCGACGCGGATAAAGACATACTTGTTGTTCAACTCCAGGTCGCGGATCGAAAGTTTCGCCATGGGAGAGGTTCCTCAAGTCGTACAGAGGCGGTGTTGTTGTTCCTCAGCGGCTAATGCCGCGTTCTCTTCTGTCCAGATGGACGGCCTGAAGGCCGTCCCCTTCAGAGAATCAATTGAGCCTTTAGGCCCTGAGGCATCACCCGCCTGTGCAGAGTAGAAAGCAAAATGTTAGAGACCCGCTTTTTCCAGAAACAACACCAGGTCCCGTACGCGGTTTGAATAGCCCCACTCATTGTCGTACCAGCTGATTACCTTGGCCATGTTGCTGCCGACGGTCTTGGTCAAGGGGGCGTCGACGATCGACGAGAGCGGGTTGCCTTTAAAGTCGCTCGAGACCAGCTCATTCGTCTCGTAGCCCAGGATGCCCTTCATGGGTCCTTCAGAAGCGGCCTTAAGGGCCTCATTGATCGATTCTTTGGTCACCGGCTTTTCCGAAACAAAGGTGAGATCGACCACTGAGACGTTGGGAGTAGGGACGCGGATGGCGAAGCCGTCCAGCTTACCTTTAAGTTCCGGCACTACCAGGTGGAGGGCTTTCGCCGCGCCGGTCGAGGTGGGAATCATGGAAAGCGCAGCCGCCCGTCCGCGGCGCAGATCCTTGTGGGGAAAATCCAGGATCACCTGATCGTTGGTGTAGCTGTGGATCGTCGTCATGATACCCGAGGCGATGCCGAAGGTGTCATTCAGAACTTTGGCCAGCGGCGCCAGGCAATTGGTGGTGCAGGAGGCGTTCGAGATTACGTTATGTTTGGCGGGGTCATACTTGTCCTGGTTCACGCCCAGGACGATGGTCAGGTCTTCATTCGAAGCGGGGGCGGAGATGATGACCTTCTTGACCGTCCCTTGCAAATGGGCTTTGGCCTTGGTGGCGTCGGTAAAGTGGCCGGTGGACTCGACCACGATCTGGGCGCCGGCAGAGGACCAGTCGAGCTTTGCCGGATCGCGCTCGGCAAAGACTTTGAGTTTCTTCCCGTCAACAGAAATGAAATCGTCGCCCGCAGTGATGGTGTGGTGCAGGTTTCCCAAAATGGAGTCGTACTTGAGCAGGTGCGCCAGTGTTGCCGGGCTGGTCAAGTCGTTGACCGCTACAAACTCGATTTCCGGATTGCCGAGCGAAGCCCGGAAGACGTTGCGGCCGATGCGGCCAAAGCCATTGATGCCAACCTTTACAGCCATAAACTTTGGAGTCTCCTTGAAGGTGGGTAAGGTTTTTACTGCGTGGCTAATAACGCAATTCTGCGAGCCATCGCGAGGTAAGGGTGAAAGATGAGTGTACCAAAGAGCAGCGGGCGGAAAGGAAGGCAGCCATTTGCTGCCGTGGCCGAAGTTGTGTTACATCCTCAACATGCGCGAATGGATGCGCGCCCTAATGAGACGACGTGGCAAACGCGGAGTGAATGACTCGGAATCGACCGGGAAAATCGGGCAGGAGATTCCAGCCAACCAGCCGACGCCTTTGCAGCCGATGTACCCGGAGGACCAACGGAAGCGGGCAGCGAGCGCCCCGTCCGAAGGAACCGCCAAGCGAGAGCCGAACGCGGAACTGGTCAAGAAGCCGGCCCGGGCGCCCGAGCCTTCTGACACGAGTTCGGCGATCATGAGTCCCGCGAAAGCCGAGGAGAGCAGCGAAGTGATGCCCAGCGACGAAACTGCCGCCCCCGCCGGGGTTGATGCGTCCGCTCCCACGGAGGGAAAGCTGGTGGTCGAAACCCAGCCGGAGTCGCCCTCCGTCCCTCCACCCGAGATGGCGTCGGCCAGCCCGAAGGATCTCAAAGGCTATGTTGTGCTGGCGATCGGCTTGCCAGGTTCGGGTAAGACGACATGGTTCAAGCGCCGCGGAGTCACGCCGCTTTCCAGTGACATGCTGCGCAGCATCCTGTTCGACGACATCACAGAGCAGCGCTACCAGGGGCTGGTCTTCTCCACGCTGCGTTCGTTGCTGCGCGCTCGACTGATTGCCAAGATGCCGTGGAATTACGTGGATGCGACCAACCTGTCGGCTCACGAGCGGCGGCAGTGGATCAAGATGGCGAAGAGCTTCGGCTACGAGGCACAAGCGGTCTTCTTCGACGTTCCGCTGGAAGTCTGCATGGAGCGGAATAGCCGGCGGGAGCGCACGGTGAGCGACGAGGTGATGCGCAAGATGGCGGAGCGCCTGCGTCCGCCCAGCTTCAAAGAAGGGTTCACCAAGATCACGATGGTTCGGGTAAAGGGTGCGCCGCCACTCAAGATGGATGGAGTCGTGGTGGAACCGCCGGCCGGTTCCTGATCTCCCTTGCGAGGCGCAATTGACCGAACTGGCGATTGCTTTCGATCAAGTGGTCCTGGCCACGCCCGATGGGCGCGTCATCCTCGACCATGTGGATCTCGAGGTCGAGGCTGGTTCGATAACCGCGCTACTGGGCCGTAGCGGGTCGGGAAAGACGACGCTGCTGCGCATGGTGAACCGGCTCATTGAGCCAACCGGCGGCCGGGTCATGGTGCACGCAAAGGCCACCACCGACTGGGACCCCATTGTCTTGCGGCGGTCCATCGGATATGTCATCCAGGAGACTGGCCTCTTTCCTCATTTCGACGCGGAGCGCAACATCGGCACAGTGCTCGAAATCGAGGGCAGGCCGAAGCAGGAGATCGCTCCGCGCGTCCGTCAACTCTTCACCCAGGTTGGACTGGAGTACGCGACCTTTGCGCGCCGCTTGCCGTACCAGCTTTCCGGGGGACAGCGGCAGCGGATCGGGTTGGCGCGTGCGCTGGCGGCGGAACCAAAACTGCTGCTGATGGATGAACCTTTCGGCGCACTCGATCCGCTGACCAGGGCGGAAATGCAGGATATGATGCGCGAACTGATGCAACGCCTGCACAAGACGGTTCTGCTGGTGACCCACGATCTCGATGAAGCGCTCTTTCTTGCATCGCACATTGTGTTGATGGAAGGCGGCAGGGTGGTTGCCGATCTGCCGGCGAACGAATTTCTCGGCTCGGAAATCCCCGCGGTGCAGAACTACGTGCGCGCCGTGCATCGCGGCACGCAACAGCAGGCGGTGAATTAAATGCCTGGCTTTATCGCGCAGCATGCTTCGGAGATCGCCGAACTCACCACGGAGCATCTATGGCTCACCGGGTCGGCCATGCTGCTGGCCGCAGGCATCGGCGTGCCGACAGGGATTTGGCTGACGCGCCATCCGCGCTGGGCCAAGCCGGTGCTGGGCGTGGTGAATATTATCCAGACGATTCCCAGCCTGGCGCTGTTCGGGTTTCTGCTTCCTCTGCCCTGGCTCGGCGATCGCGCGGCGCGCATCGCGATTGCCGCGCTCACTGCTTATGCGCTACTGCCAATCGTGCGCAATACCTATGCGGGGATTGAGGGAGTGGATCCGACTGTACTCGAAGTGGCCAAGGCGTTAGGCATGACGGATGGGCAGAGGCTGCGCAAGGTGGAACTTCCCCTGGCCGCCAGCTTTATTTTTGCCGGACTGCGTACCGCGACGGTGTTGGCCGTGGGAATTGCAACCATCGCTGCTGCAGTTGGGGCAGGAGGGTTGGGCGAGTTTATTTTCCGCGGCGTGGCTTCGGTCGACAACCGCCTGGTGCTGGCGGGTGCGATTCCAGCGGCATTGCTTGCGATTGCCGCCGATACCGGGCTGGGATGGGTGGAGAGCCGGCTGCGGGTTCCGGCCCCGGGACGCACATGAGGTTTGGCTGCTGTCTCTTGCTCCTGGCGATCACGGCGTGTGCTCCGCCGCGACCGGACTATCCGGTGATTGGAGCGAAGAATTTTACCGAGCAGGTGGTTCTGGGGGAGCTGCTGGCGCAGCACATTGAAGCGGTCACCGGGATGAAGGTGGAACGCCGCTTTTATCTTGCTGGGAGTTACATTTGCAACCAGTCGCTGATCGCGGGCCGCATCGATGCTTATGTTGAGTACACCGGGACTGCGTTGACCGCGATTCTCAAGCAGCCGGTGGATAAGGATCCGCAGCGGGTGCTGGATACGGTGCGGCGTCTTTACCTGGAGCGCTACCAGGTGGTGGTCACGCCTCCTTTGGGATTTGAGAACACCTTTGCCATGGTGATCCGCGGGCAGGATGCGCAAGCGCTTCACCTTAGTACGCTGAGCCAGGCGGCACAATACAGCCCACGATGGAAGCTCGGCGTCGGGTATGAGTTTGAACAGCGGCCGGATGGCTTACCCGGGCTACAGCAGGCCTACGGTTTGAAATTCGACGGGTCTCCCAGGCTGATGGATTTAGGTCTGCTCTACCGGGCGCTGAATGGACGCCAGGTAGACATCATCGCGGGCAATTCGACCGATGGTCCGATTAAGGCATTCCACCTGGCGGTGCTGCAGGATGATAAGCATTACTTTCCTCCTTATCAGGCGGTGCCGCTGGTGCGGCAGGAGGCGTTCGATCGCTGGCCTAAGTTGAGAGGAGCGTTTGACAGCCTGGCGGGCAAGATTACAGCGGAGGAGATGCAGACGATGAACGAGGCGGTCGATGGGCAGCATCGCGATCCTGCCGAGGTGGTCAGGGAATTCCGCCAGGCGCATGGTTTGTAACTGTGAACGAGCAACGAATACTGGTTGCCACATATCTTGTGCGGTTATGAGATGGGGGCAGCCTGGGTTCCTTTGCGGATAGAGATTTGGAGTAGATTGCTGCGGTGACAGGAAAAGCGTACGTGGGCCGAAGAAGATGGGCGGAGCCTTTCCGTTGTTTTTGTCTTAGGGGTGGTTAAAGCCTTTAGTAAAAGCATTGGAAATATTTCGTTTTCGGCCCAGGTACGCTGGGGCGAACCTGGGGCACCCGTCCAGGGTTGAGGTTTTGTGTTGAGGTCAGGTTTATGTTGCTGGAAAAAGCAGAACCCTGGTTGCGTGGCACGCTTACCGAATTGCCCGTCGTGCAACGCGCGTTACTCCATTCGTTGCAGATGGCGGAGGAGGACATCGCCAGGTGGTGTGACGGTCTTGACGATGACGAGCTGCTTGCCCGGCCTTTTCAGCTGCCTTCTGTCGGGTTCCAGTTGCGGCATATTGCCCGCAGCCTGGATCGCTTCTGCACCTATGCGGAGGGAACTGCGCTGAGCCCGGAGCAACTCGCGGCGCTGGCCGCCGAGATGAATGCGGGCGGAAGTCGTGAAGCTATCTTTGGCGAATTGGCGGCCAGCCTTGAAAAGACGAGACAGCGACTGGAGGGGATTATCCTCCAGCCCCTCGATTTACCGGTGAGCATCGGTCGGAAGCGATTGCCCACCAGCCTGGCGGGGTTGCTTATCCATGCCGCGGAGCATACCCAGCGGCACGTGGGGCAGGCGATTACGACGGCAAAGGTAATCCTCGCCCTGCGCGTCTAGCCTAGCTCGGGAACGCGGTCGACGATGTGGCCCATCTTCTCCTGCTTGACCTGGACATAGCGTTCGAAGGAGTCCAGCGGCTCGACCTCGGCAGAAATGCGTTCTACCACGCGAATGCCCACGGATTCCAACGCCTCGACCTTGTCGGGGTTATTGGTGATGAGGCGCACGGAATGGACATCGAGCAGTTTCAAAATCTCCGCGGGCAGTTCGAACTCGCGGCAGTCTGGCTTGAAGCCCAGCCTGAGATTGGCTTCGACCGTATCCAAACCCATATCCTGCAGTTCGTAGGCGCGCAACTTGGCCATGAGACCTATACCGCGGCCCTCCTGCTGCTCGTAAAGCAGGATGCCGGCGCCAGAATCGGCGATGGTCTGCAGGGCCAGCTCCAACTGCAGGCGGCAGTCGCAGCGTAAGGATCCGAAGACATCCCCGGTAAGGCACTGGGAGTGGATACGGACGACCGGTGGTTCACTGTGGATATCGCCCAGCACCAGCGCGACCGCACCTTCGATCTTCTTCGGGGGAGCAGCGGTTCCCGGGCTGCAAGGTTCCGCGTCTACCCGCGTACCTTCGAAGCCGAGAATGCGGAAATGACCCCAGCGGGTAGGGAAATCCGCATCCGCCACCTTCTTCACATCTTCCAAGGGCATAGTTCAATTAGAGCCTCTTCGCCGTCTGGTGTCCAGCAACAGGCCGGGCCACGGCCAGGGCGGGGACTGGCGTAAAGTAAGAGGGTGATTGAGCCAAGGCTCGTCCTAATTACATTGCTGATCAAGCTGGGCGTGGCGGCCGCGGTTTCGGCCATCACCGCCCGGGCGCTGACGTTCCAGCGCTTATTGTTCGCCGAACGCCGCACGACCAGCCAGACGATCGGTCTTTTGGCCTTCCTGTGCATTCCGCTCACTCTGGGCGTGTGGATCCGCCTGATCGTGCCCAACTTCCAGGCGGCGGACATCAGCTTCGAAACGGTCATTATTCTTGGCGTCCTTTTGGGGCCGCTCTCGGCGATGCTGGGCGGAGCGGTTTTGTCCGTGCCGGCCATGCTGCACCACGAGTATTTGACGCTGCCGTTTTTCCTTGCCGTGGCTACCGTTTCGGGGTTGTATGGCCGGGCCGTCGAGCCGGAAGAAGTCTGGTCGTTTTCGCCCTTTGTCGACCTCAGCATCTATCGCTGGGTCCGGCGAAACCTGCGAGAGCCACGTTTCGATCGCCAGATCCTCCTGTTGATGTTGATCGTCGGCATGCAGATGGTCCGCATGTGGCTGGCCACGTTGTATCCGGGATGGCTGTTCAGCCTGAACTCCCCCAGGTTTGCGGTGAAGGTTGCGATTTGGGTCTGCGCCGCGATGGTGGTGGCGATCCCGCTGAAAATCTGGAATGCCAGCCGGATCGAGATCAAGCTGAAGGAACAGAAGCGGCTGGTGCTGGAGGCGCGCTTCGACGCACTGCAGCGGCAGATCAACCCGCACTTTTTATTCAACACACTCAATTCGATCGCCTCGCTGGTCCGCTTCCGGCCGGAGATGGCGCGGGAAATGATTGTGCAATTAGGCAACATACTGCGCGCGCTGCTCAAGGATCACGATTCGTACGTGCCGTTTCGCGAAGAGTTGACATTTACCGACGATTACCTGGGCATTGAAGTGGTTCGTTTCGGTGCGGAGAAGCTGCGCGTGGTCAAGGAAATCGATCCCCAGACGCTGGAGCTGCTGGTGCCTTGCATGCTATTGCAGCCGCTCATTGAAAACGGAATCAAGCACGGTCTGGAGCCACGCCTGCAGGGAGGAACCATCACCTTGCGCAGCCGCATCGAGGGCACCAAACAGGGCGCCAAGATGATTGTGGAGGTGGAAGACGACGGGGTGGGAATGGCGGAGGGCCGGGCGCGAGAGGTGGGCTTTATCAGCCGGGGCGCCGGCATCGGGATGCGCAACGTCCGCGAACGGCTCGAAGTGCTCTACGGCAACAGCGCCCGTTTTGAAGTTTTCAGCCGTCCCGGACGGGGAACGCGGGTGACGCTGGAGATTCCCGTGGCTCCCAACGTGCTGGTACTGGCGGATCAGACCTCGGAGCGAGCCAGCACTCTCTCGTAGTAGCGCTCGTACAGGGGAATAATGCGCGAGGCGCAGTAGCGATCCTGGGCAGCTCGCCGGCCGGCATCCCCCATGGCGGTGAGCCGGGCATCGTCAGCCAATAATTCGATGGCGCCTTCGGCCATGGCAGCGACATCCCCGACCGCGAACAGACGTCCGGTGACGCCATCGTCGATCAGTTCAGAGACGCCGCCTACGCGAGTGGCGATGGTGGGAACCTTGCAGGCCATGGCTTCCAATGCCGCCAGGCCGAAGGATTCCAATTCGCTGGGCATGATCATCAGGTCGGCGACCGGCAGGAGTTCATGGACCCGCTCCTGCTTGCCCAGAAATTGAACCCGGTTCTGGATACCTTTGCTGTTGGCCAACCACTCCGCCGAGGAGCGGTCCGGCCCGTCGCCAACCATCAAGAGGCGGGCGGGCATTTCCTGTGCGATTCGCGCGAACACCTCAACCACGTCGAGGATGCGTTTTACGGGACGGAAGTTCGAGAGGTGCAGCAGGATTTTCTCTCCTGGCTCGGCGTAGCGTGCGCGGGCGGCGGCGCGCTTTTCTCCGAGCGGCATGTATTCGTCGCAGTTGACGAAGTTGGGAATGACTTCAATCGGCCGCAGAATGCCGAAATCGTGCACGGTTTTCTCGCGCAGATAGTTTGAGATCGAGGTCACGCCGTCGCTCTCTTCGATGCCGAAGCGGGTAATGGGCAGGTAGGAGCGGTCGAGCCCCACCAGGGTAATGTCGGTTCCGTGCAGAGTGGTGACAAAGGGCAGATGCCTGCGTTTGGCAAGCATCTGGCGGGCAAGCAGTGCGCACACGGAATGCGGGATGGCGTAGTGGACATGAAGCAGGTCGAGTTCGTAATATTCGGCCACTTCGGACATGCGTGTGGCCAGTGCTAGATCGTACGGAGGGTATTCAAAGAGCGGATAATTGGAGACCGGCACCTCGTGATAGAAAATGCCTTCTTCGCGGCCGGTGAGGCGGAACGGCTGCGAATAAGTGATGAAGTGCACCTGGTGGCCGCGCGCCGCGAGCTCGATGCCGAGTTCGGTCGCGACCACGCCACTGCCGCCGTACGTCGGATAACACGTGATGCCAATCTTCATGTTTCTGGAACCCCTTGCATTAGGTGTACACCGAGTACGATGACTGTGGCAGCAATTGGCCGGGAACTGCAGATTCCTCGGCTGCGCTACCGCTCCGGTCCCACGGCAGGCTCCACGGCAAGCCGGGACGGGCGGGGCAGGCGGGATGACAAAGGGGAGGGTGGCGCTTCCGTTTGCATTTGAGACCGGCTGTTTCCCTTTATGCCCCCCGCCGCAGCTGATGGAAATCAATGAGCGCCAGACCGGGGTCATTTCTTAGCGTCTCAGGGACGACTTCGAGCAGGGCGGCTCGCTCAACCTCCCGCGAAACCAACAGCCGCGTGTGCGCCTGCTGCAGAGCCGGGTCGTTATAACCGGGATGGCAGACCAACTCCCAGGTTCCCGCCGGCGTGGCCTCAAGAAGAGAACGGAGTACCACTTCATCCAGGCTTCCCGTTGCAAGGACCCCGATGGAGCCGTCGGCGGTGGTCATGCCGTGTTGCGCGGTGAGCTTCAAGAAGGCTCGCCGCTGGGTTCCGATGGCATGCACTTGCGCCCGGCGCCATGCGCCCGCTTGCCTTGTGGCCCGGAGGCTCCAGGCTGGCTCGAAAGGATTGCGCACACCGTCCACGCCGCACTGTTGTGCGGCCCGGAGCAGGGGCGCGAGCGCGGCGGGGAAGGCATGAATATGTTTGTGCGAGTCAATGTGGCTGACGGTGAGGCCGCTGGTTTGAATACGCCGTATCTGGGCGATGGCCTCGGCCTCAATCTCATGCTCGCGGATACGCCCACGCAATAAATCACGCAGGAAGCTTCCTACCGTGGCCCGCAGCAACGATGATCCGGGACGTTTTGGATCGAGCAGTGAAGGCACTTCGCCAGGGTGCAGGCAAGGCGAGGCGTCAACCAGAGTGACGTGACAACCAACCGCGAGCGCCGGTTGGGCGAAGGCCAGATAAACCGCCGGAGAGAAATAGGGCGCAGTCGCCATCAACGTGGTGGAGCTAAGAGCGCCTGCTTGCTGCAACTCAACAATGGCACGATTGACGCCCGGCGCGAGACCAAAGTCATCGGCGTTGATAATCAGGCGCTTCACTTCCCGCAGTGTACCAAGCGACCAACCCTGCTTCTCCAACATCAAAGCGCGTTGGGTGAATTTGTTTTCACATTGAGCGAGGCCGCAGGGCGAATGAACTATTCATACGGTCAGCGGATAGAGAGCGCTACAATAGGTTTTCTTTGGGCCGTGGAGGGTCCACGATAATGTTTGGAGGATGGCTGCAGCGCAAAGGGCCCCGGCGAGCCGCTTATGCGTTGCTGCTTTTGCTGAGCCGCGCCGCGTGGGCGGGTCCTACCGACACCGTTGTCTACCAGACGCCGAGCATCTTCAATCCTCATTCCGGCCCGGCACAGATGATCGATCATCTGTCGTTTTTCGTGATACAGGTCACGGGTGCGATTTTCATTGTGGTCGGATCTCTTTTGGTATACGTCATGGTCCGCTTCCGGCAGCGCGATCCCAATGACGACAGCGAACCGCCCCAGATCTACGGCAGCACGCAGATCGAGCTGGCATGGACGGTCATCCCGATCCTCATCGTGTTCGTTCTCTTTCTCACCACCGCCCGTATTCTCTTTGCTATTCAGGATCAGAAAATCCCGTCCACGGCGGTCCATGTCGATGTCGTCGGCCATCAGTTCTGGTGGGAGTTTCGTTATCCGGACTACGGTTTTACTGCTGTAGGCGAAATGCATGTGCCGGTGAGCACGGAGAAGGCTCCAATGACCACTTCGCTCCGCTTGCTCTCCGCGGACGTGGACCACAGCTTCTGGGTGCCGGCGTTGTTCGGCAAGATCGACCTGATTCCGAACAAAGTCAACAGCATGTGGTTTAACCCGGATAAGGTCGGCATGTATGTGGGGCAATGCGCGCAGTTCTGCGGAGTGGAGCATGCCAAGATGTTGCTGCGCGTATACGTGCAGACTCCGGAAGATTTTGCGGCATGGGTCAAGAATCAACAGCAACCGGGAGTGCAGGATCCGGCGGTCGCCGCAGGGCGGCAGGTATTTGAATCGCAGGCCTGCGTCAGTTGTCACGTCATTCGCGGCACGCCGGCACAGGGAAAGTTTGGGCCCGACCTTACCCACTTGATGAGCCGGGATACGATTGCTTCCGGCGCGTCTGACAATACGCCGGCGGACCTCAAGTTGTGGATCAGGGATCCGGATTACGTGAAGCCGGGGAGCCTGATGCCATCGATGCAGCTGAGCGACGATCAAATGGATAAGATCGTTGCCTACCTCACTACTTTGAAGTAAGGAGCGTTTTCCGGTATGGCTGATTCGACACTACCGATCGGGGGGGCCATCGATCTCACTCCGCCGAGTGAGACGTACGGGACGTGGCTGGAGACAGTACACAGCTGGGTAGTGACGGTCGACCACAAAAAGCTGGGCATGATGTACATGGGCTACGCCCTCATCTTCCTGCTGGTCGGCGGCCTGGAAGCGACCTTGCTGCGCATACAGCTGGCCGTGCCACACAATAATTTTCTTTCTCCCGAGGTTTTCAATCGCATCTTCACCATGCATGGCACCACCATGGTTTTTCTCATGGGGATGCCGCTGATCATTGGATTCGCCAACTACCTGGTGCCGTTGATGGTGGGCGCCCGGGATATGGCTTTTCCCCGGTTGAATGCCTTCAGTTTCTGGATGACCGCGCTGGGCGGACTCTTGCTGTATTACAGCTTTATCGGTGGTGTAGGCCTGCAAGGCGCGGGGAGCGCACCCGACGTGACCTGGTGGGCCTATGCGCCGCTCACGGAGAGAGCCTTCTCCCGCGGCCACAGCACCGACTACTGGGCACTGTCTCTCATCGTGTCCGGCTTCGGCACCATCGGGGCCGCGGTGAACATTATCGCCACGACCTTATGCATGCGCTGCAAGGGCATGACGCTGCTGCGCATGCCACTGCTCGTGTGGCTGAACCTGGTGGTTGCGGGCATGATCCTGGTGACCATCAGTCCTTTGACGGCGGCGCAGATCATGCTGATCATCGACCGCTACCTCGGGGGGCACTTCTTCGATTCTCAGGCGGGTGGCGCGCCCTATGTGTGGATGCACTTTTTCTGGATCTTCGGGCACCCCGAGGTCTACGTGCTGGTATTGCCCGCATTTGCGATCGCGAACGAAGTCATTCCGGTGTTCTCGCGCAAAGCGATCTTCGGATACCCAGCCATGGTGGCGGCCTCCGCCGGCATTGGCTTGATCAGCTTGAGTGTCTGGGCCCATCACATGTTCACCGTGGGCATGAATTCTGCTTCCAATGCTTTCTTCGTGCTCTCGACCGGACTGGTAGGCGTTCCCACGGGGATCAAAATCTTCAACTGGATCGCCACAATGTGGGGCGGCAAGATACGCTACGCCACGCCGATGCTCTTTTGCGTCGCGTTTGTGGTCCAGTTTCTGTTTGCTGGCTTGACAGGAATCATGCTCTCGGTTGCTCCGTGGAATTGGCAGCTGCACAATTCTTATTTCGTGATTGCCCATTTCCATTACGTGCTGGTGGGGGCCATCGTGTTTTGTTTTCTCGGAGGCTTCTACTACTGGTTCCCGAAGATGACGGGCAAGATGCTCAACGAGCGGCTGGGCAAGTGGCATTTCTGGCTGTTCGTGCTGGGGTTCCATATGACTTTCGACTTTATGCATATTCCAGGACTGCTGGGCATGCCGAGGTCGATCTACACCTATGAACCGGGCCGGGGCTGGGATGGCTGGAACATGATCGTTTCAATTGGGACGGTGGTGCAGGGGCTGGCAACGCTCATATTCGTGTACAACCTGGTGTACTCGTACTTCAAGGGACCCGATGCGGGCCCCGATCCCTGGGATGCGTGGACACTGGAGTGGGCCACGAGCTCACCGCCGCCCGAATATAACTTTGCCAGCGCACCGGTGGTGGCCAGCCGCCGGCCGCTGTGGGACCTGAAGCATCCCGAAGACCCGGATTCGCGATACGAATGATTCTGACCATCGAGGATAGAGGATGAGCGCCAGCACGATTCCCCTGGCTCACGGTGTAGCGAGCGAAGACTGGGTGCCGTATCACGGCACGGTTGGCATGCTGGCGCTGATTGTCGCCGAGATCGCCATCTTTGGCATTTTTGTAGTTGCCTATATCTACTACATCGGCCGGAGCATCAGCGGGCCGCAGCCGCGAGACGTGCTGGAGCTGCCCATCTTCAACACGGTATGCCTGCTCTCCAGCAGCTTCACCATCTGGCTAGCGGAGCGCGCCCTGAAAAAGAGCGCCATGGGAGCTTTCAGCGCATGGTGGGCGCTCACCGTGGTTTTGGGCGCGATCTTTCTTGGGGGCACCGCACTGGAATGGAAGAAGTTGATCTATCACGATGGGCTAACCATCAGCACCAACCTGTTTGGGACTACGTTCTATTCGCTGGTGGGCTTGCATGCGAGCCACGTCATCGTCGGGCTGACCATGCTTTCCTTCGTGTTGATTTTTGCTCTCACCGGGAAGTTGAAGAGTGAGCACTCGAGACAGCTCGAAGTGCTCTCGCTCTATTGGCACTTTGTCGATGCGGTCTGGGTGGTGGTTTTTACCGTGGTGTACATCGTTGGCCGCTGACAGAAAGAGATAGAAGCAATGGAAGACTCACAGGGACACGACCAGGTATCCGATGAGATTGTGCAGCTGCCGGCGCCTACCGCGTGGCCGCTGGTATTGGCTCTTGGCCTGACCTTTGCCCTGGCAGGGTTGGTGACGAATCTGGGGATCAGCATGCTTGGCGGGGTGCTGATTGTTGCCGGCTGCGCGGGATGGTTCGGCCAGGTGTGGCCGCATGCGCACCATATCGCCGTGCCGGTCAAAGTGCAGAAGTTCGAGTACACGACGGTGCGCACCAGGGTGGCACGTATCGCGGTCGACGAAAGCCACCGCGCGCGCTTGCCGGTGCACACACCTTCCGTCATGGCCGGGGTGAAGGGGGGCATCGCGGGAGGTGTCGCGATGATTTTTCCCGCGATCCTTTACGGGCTGATCGCTTACCACAGCATCTGGTATCCGGTGAATCTGCTGGGAGGAGCGGGCGTGGCGGGGTGGTCCCATCCGACGCTGGAGGAGATCACGCACTTCCGCCTGAGCGCGCTGGTCACGGCAATCATTATCCACTCGGTAGGGTCGCTGCTGATTGGTCTGCTGTATGGGGCTATGTTGCCCATGATGCCCAAGCGGCCCATACTTCTGGGTGGGATCATCGCCCCCGTTCTGTGGACTGGCGTGCTTCATTCCGCGCTTCCCCTGATCAATCCATTTCTAGCGGATCGAATCGACTGGTGGTGGTTTGTGGTCTCCCAGCTGACGTTCGGGGTGGTGGCGGGTTTGGTGGTTGCGCAGCAAGCCCACATCCGCACCGAGCAATATCTGCCTTTTGCCGCGCGCATGGGATTGGAGACACCGGGCATGATGGACGAAGACCGCCGGGAGGATCAGTGACGGCGCGCCTTCTGATGTTGGTTTGCTGTGTGACGGTGGTGGGCTGCGGACCACTTCCCGGCCATCCCAAGCCCGGGCCAGAAGTGCCGCGTCCGGAATCGGTGGTGGACTTTGCAACGCTCTACCGTCAGAACTGCTCTGCCTGTCACGGCGCTGAAGGGGTGAACGGTCCGTCCTATCCTCTGGCAAATCCTGCATACCAGGCGCTGGTCAATGAGCAGATTCTGCATCAGGTGGTTGCCAACGGCGATCCGGGGACGCTGATGCCTGCCTTTGCCATCAGCGCCGGCGGAAGCTTGACCGACCAGCAGGTCGACGCGTTGGTAAACGGTATGCGCGCCGCGTGGTTCAAGGCGGGGAGCGTGGCGAACCAACCCCCATACGCGGCGAGCAAGCCGGTGGACGCGGCGCGTGGCGCGCAAGTCTATACGACCTATTGCGCTTCTTGCCATGGAGTTACCGGACAGGCAGGCAAGAGCAAGGCCGGGTCGATTACGGAACCGGCGTTTCTGGCGCTGATCAGTGACCAGGCGCTGCGGACGATCGTGATTGCCGGACGCCCCGATATCGGACAGCCCGACTGGCGGAACGATCTGCCGGGGCACCCGATGAGCGATCAGGAAGTGACCGACGTGGTGGGCTGGCTCTCCAGCCAGCGGCCAGGCGCAGGGCAAAAGAAAGCTGGAGGAGGCTCTTAATGAGCGACGAGAAGGCAGTAAGCAGACGCTGGCTGATGATGTCGATCGGCGTTCTGCTGAATGGCGCGGTTGCGCTATTGATCGCCACCCCGATTGTGGGCTACCTGCTGGGACCGATTCGCAAGAATGGCGGTTACAATTCCTGGATCGATTTGGGGGACGCCTCTCAATTTCCCCTGGGAGAGACCCGGCTGGCCAGCTTTTTGAGCCCGGGAAGCATGCCATGGGACGGTGCGACGGCCAAGGCTGCCTGTTGGGTGCGCCGGACGGCGGACCAGAAGTTTCAGATTTTTGCCATCAACTGCGCCCACCTTGGCTGCCCGGTGCGTTGGTTTCCGCAGTCGGAACTTTTCATGTGCCCCTGCCATGGCGGCGTTTATTACGCGGATGGCTCGCGCGCCGCGGGACCGCCGCCGCGAGGCCTGTTCACCTACGATTACAAAGTGCAAAACGGCAAGCTGATGATTGATGCCGGCCAGATGCCTACTCTGGCGACCAGCGCGTCGGTGCGGAAAGAGAGCTCCGAATGCACTGGCTGAAGCAAGCGTACGACTGGCTGGAGTTCCGGTTGAAGTTGGAAGGGCCGATCAAGGAGACGATCTTTCACCCGGTTCCGAAGAATACGGCGAGCTGGTGGTATGTTTTCGGCAGCGCGAGTTTTGTTCTGTTACTGCTACAGATCGCCACTGGCATTCTGCTGGCTATTGTTTATGTACCGTCGGCGGGCGAGGCATGGAACAGCCTGCAGGTGTTGAACCATGAGCTTCCGCTGGGATGGTTTCTGCGGGCGATGCATGGCTGGGGTTCGAACTTCATGGTCGCGGTGGTGCTGATCCACATGGCGCAGGTGTTCCTGTTTGGCGCCTATAAGTTTCCCCGCGAGCTCACCTGGATCCTGGGCGTTTTTCTGCTGCTGATGACCTTGGGTATGGCGTTCACCGGGCAGGTGATGCGCTTCGACCAGGACGCTTACTGGGGGTTGGGTATTGGCGCGTCGATCGTGGCGCGAGTGCCGTTGATCGGCGGCCCACTGGTTAACCTGCTGCTTGGCGGTCCGATTATCGCGGGTCCTACCTTGACGCGATTCTTTGCCCTGCACGTTTTTGTTATCCCGGGAATGATGCTGGTATTTGCCGGGCTGCATATCTGGATGGTCGTGGGTTTGGGGATCAACGATTGGCCCATGCCGGGGCGGATCGTGCGGCGCAGCACTTATATGCAGGAGTACCACGAGCTGACACAGAAGGACGGTATTCCTTTCGTGCCCGGGGCGGTGTGGAAAGACCTGATTTTCGCCGCGGCGATTCTTTTTGCCGTGGCGCTTTGCGCCGTGTTCTTAGGGCCATTTGGACCGACCGGCTTTCCCGATCCAACCATCATCCAGACCGTGCCCAAGCCGGACTTTTTCTTTCTTTGGATTTATACGATTCTTTCGTTTCTCCCAGAGAACCTGGAGACACCGTTTATCCTGATTGCTCCGGTGGTGGGGATTCTGTTTCTGCTGGCGCTGCCGTTTTTTGCCGGCGAGGGGGAGAAGAGCTGGCACCGCCGGCCGATTGCGGTGCTATCGATCACAGTGCTCGCGGTTGGGTTCGCGGTGTGCCAGCATCTGGGGACCTATACGCCGTGGAGCCCGCAGATGCAGGCGTGGAGCGGCGATACCGTTCCCGTTCGCTATGTGCAAGCGGCCACGCCCTTAGGGCGGCAGGGCCAGATTGTTTTTCAGGATAAGCAGTGCCGGAACTGCCACATGCTAGGAGGAGTGGGAGGCCAGCGCGGGCCCGCGCTCGACGATGTCGCAACGCGACTCACGTACGACCAGTTGGTGCGGCAGGTATTACAGGGCGGCGGAAATATGCCGGCTTATGGAAAGAATTTATCCCCTCCGGAAGTGACGGCGTTGGTGAGCTTTCTTGAAACGCTGCATCCCCCGGGCCAACGGCCCGCGCAAGATGCTGCGCAGGAGTACATCACAAAAGGGGAACTTGGCGCTTCGCAATAGAGAGTTGTTGGTTGTTGAGAGAACAGCAGATCCCTCCACTGCGCTACCGGAGCATAGCTGAGTGGAGAGATCTGCGGTTTCGCTTCATCTCTCACCGGAATCGAGTGCAAGCTAATGTCTGACGGTGTTTCACAGGCCGTGCTGGAACCATGGGTCTTTCCCCTTTGGTCCACAGGGGGTTTGCTTGCGGCCGGTCTGTTCTACCTCAGGGGTTGGCGCAGGATTCGCCGTTCCAGGCCGCTGATCTTTCCTCCATGGCGGGCGTGGTGCTTCCTCGGTGGACTGCTTTTTCTGTGGATCGCCGTTGCTTCGCCGTTGGAAATCTTCGACGACGTATTGCTCGCCGCCCATATGACACAGCACCTGATATTAATGTCGGTTGTGCCCCCGTTGCTGTTGTTGGGCGCGCCGGCGGTTCCGCTGTTGCGTGCGCTGCCACGTTGCTTGCTGCGCGGGGTTCTGGGCCCATTGTTTCGCATGCCGGTATTGCACCGGTTCTTTCGCCTGCTGACTCATCCGGTCTTTGCCTGGCTGGCCATGAATATCGCTTACCTGGGCTGGCATGTTCCCCCGGCGTTTGAACTGGCGCTGCGCGTTCCTGCCTGGCACGGGGTGGAGCACGCCTGCTTCCTCGGGACATCCCTGCTTTTCTGGTTTCCTGTTATTCAGCCCTGGCCCAGCACTAGCCATCTGTCGCGGTGGGCTATGTTGCCCTACCTGGTCGGCGCGGACCTGGTGAACACCGCAGTGGCGGCGTTCCTCACCTTCGCCGGCAGAGTGATCTACCCCAGCTATGCCGTGGGACCAAGGGTCTTCGGCATCTCGGCACTCGATGACCAGGCGACGGCCGGTGCACTGATGTGGGTACTTGGTTCTATGTTCTACGTCGTGCCGCTGGTGATGATTGCGGTCCGTCTGCTGTCGCCTCAACCGCGCTGCGTTGTCCCGGTGACGGTGCGATGATCCACGCACCGAACCCTTTGATCGCGCTTGGAGTGGTGGCCTCGACCGCCGCCACCGATGCGGTTTACGTAATGTTTACGGCGGCGGTGACCGCACGCCGCAGGAGCATCGCGGCCAGTTGGAGCAGCCTGTGGTACCTGCTCTCTGCCTTTGCCGTGATCAGCTACACCGGCAATCCCGTCTACGTGATCTTTGCCGCGATCGGTTCCTGGCTGGGAGCCTTCGGCGCCGTGACCTGGTTGGGCACAGCCGATGTCAAGAGCGCTTCCGCCAAGCCCCACTCCTGATTTGTGATAACTTTTGCTGGGGAAATGGACATGGCAGAAACTGTTGTGAATGCGAAGCACATCCACTGGAACGATATAGAAGTAGAACAGCTGAGCCCGCTCATAGGGAGGCAGCTGGTCGTGGGCACCAACGTGATGGTGGCCCGCATCCTGCTGAAGAAGGGGGCCAGGGTACCCCTGCACAGTCATCACAATGAGCAGGTCAGCTACGTTCTTGAAGGCAAATTGCGCTTTTATATCGACCAGCAGGAAATCGATGTGGACGCGGGCGGGGTGCTGTGCATTCCGCCGAATATGCCGCACGAGGCTCTGGCGCTCGAGGATACGGTAGACCTGGACATCTTCAATCCCCCACGCCAGGACTGGATTGATAAGGACGATGCCTACCTCAGGCAGGATGCGACCACGAAATAGAAGAAGGGATAGCTAAGTGGATCTTGGACTAAAGAACCGCAGTGTCATTGTGGCCGCGTCAAGCGATGGTATCGCGCGAGCCGCAGCGGAGAAGTTCGCGGCCGAAGGCGCGAAGGTGGCGATGTGTTCTCGCGATGGCAAGAAGCTAAACGCGGCGGCGGCAATGATTCGTGACCGCTACCGTGCCGAGGTGGTCGCCGAGACGCTGGACGTGACGGACGCCGCCGCAGTGGAAGAGTTTGTGAAGCATGTGGCGCAGCAGTTTGATGGAGTGGATGTCTGCGTGACCAATGCCGGCGGTCCTCCGGCGAAAATGTTTTTTGCCACCACTACAGAGGAGTGGCATCGCGCGTTGGAACTGAACTTTATGAGCGTGATTTACTTTGCCCGGGCAGTTCTGCCGTGGATGCAGAAAAAGCAGTGGGGCAGACTGGTAACCATCACCTCGATCACTGTTCGCCAACCGGTCACGGATCTCATCTACTCCAACGCAGTGAGGGCCGGCGTGCTTGGCCTGATCAAGAGCCTCTCGAACGAGTTCGGCAAAGACGGGATCACAGTCAACAATGTGGGCCCTGGTTTCACGGCGACCGAGCGGCTGAAGCAGCTTATTGCCAAGCGTTCGCAGGAGATGGGGAAGACTGCGGAGGAATTCGAAGCAACCCTGGGCGCCGATGCGCCGCTGAAGCGCGTGGGACAGCCGGAAGAAGTAGCCGACGCGATCGTGTGGCTGGCATCGGAGCGCGCATCGTTTATTACCGGCCAGACGTTGCTGGTGGATGGCGGTCTGTTCAAGGGACTTTAGGTTAGCTGATGACGCGTCGTTGGGCGATCGCGATATTATTCGCTGCGTGTAGCCATGCTTGGGGGCAGGCCAGCCCGAATATAGCGCCCGGCTACCAGCAAACCTATGATCGGCTGCTGCAGCAGATTCGGCAGATCGCGATCTTCGACGATCATGGCCATCCTGGCTTTGCCGACGATAGCGATGTAGACGCCATGGCGTCGCCACCTCTGCATTCACCGCTGCGCCTGCGCCCGGATAATCCTGAGCTCATCGCCGCTTCGAAGAGCCTGTTCGATTACCCCTACTCCGACAACAGCCCGGAGCATCTGAAGTGGCTTGTCCAGAAGAAGGCGGAGATGCGCAAAGCCTATCCGGGGTATCAATACTTCGATCGCATTCTCGACCAGCTGAACGTTGAAACCATGATGGCCAATCGCGTGGCCATGGGCGACTATCTTGATCCTAAGCGCTTTCATTGGGTTTTCTTTGTCGACTCTTTTCTCTTTCCCCTGGATAACAGCGAATTAACTGCGCGCAATATCGATGAGGGCGTTTACCTGCCATTGCAGGAGACGAAGCTCAAACACGAGCTTGCGCAGGCTGGGTTGAGCGGGTTGCCGAAAAGCTTTCCGGAGTATTTAGCCTTTGTCACAAAGATACTGGAACAGAATCGCAGCCACGGCGGCGTTTCGATCAAGTTTGAGATTGCCTACTTCCGTTCGTTGCACTTTGACGATCCGCCGGAAGCTGCGGCCAGGACGATCTACGAGCGGTACCACGCCGGAGGCAAGCCCTCCTCGGCCGAGCACACCGTCTTTGAGGACTTCATGTTTCGCTACCTATTGCGCGAAGCCGGACGACTGCACCTCGCTGTGCAGATACATACTGCCGCCGGTGTGGGCGATTTCTTCAACATCAACGGTGGGAATGTACTGAACCTGGAAAACATTGTGCATGATCCCAGATACGAGAACGTGAACTTTGTTCTGCTGCACGGCGGGTTTCCTTTTCAGGATCAAGCGATCTGGTTTGCGGCGCGGCGGAACGTCTATATTGATTCATCGTTGATGGGGTTGTTTCTTTATCCGAAGGACATGGCGGAGGTTCTACGCCATTGGCTGCTGATTTTTCCCGAGAAAGTTGTTTTTGGCTCGGACGCCTTTCCTTTCAATGACGCTGTTGGAGCGGAAGAGAGTGATTGGTTA
Organism: uncultured Acidobacteriaceae bacterium; assembly: GCA_963758385.1. GTDB lineage: Bacteria > Acidobacteriota > Terriglobia > Terriglobales > Acidobacteriaceae > PALSA-350. Next base: position 310,933 of record CAVWVA010000001.1, read on the forward strand.
GCTATAGAATCGGCGCGCACGGCGCTTGCCGCCGCGCTGGCGCAGATGGTTTTGCACGGAGAGGTCACGGAGGCGCGCGCTCTCGAATTTGCCCACGGCTATTTGCACGACAACGCCGCGCGCATCTATGCGCAGCCGATGCATTAGGAGCCTGTAAGAGCCGATTCAGCGGAGACGCAGGGGCTAAAGCCCAATTCTCTTCAGCCCTTTTGTGGCCCGACTAAAAGTCGGGCCCTGATACCAAGCATGAACGCGCCCTTTAAAAGCATGAGAGCGCGCCTCAGAAGAATCGCGCATGGTCGCAGCGTTCTTTCTACTCCTGAATCGGTCGTTACAGTCCACTAGGAGGCGCTCTCCAGCGCAGGCATTTCCTCTGCCGCAGTTTTATCTTTCAGCTTTGCGCTGGTCACAAGAATTACAGCAAGTACGACCACGGCACTGCCGGCGAGAATAAAGCGGCTCACGCGCTCGTGCAGCACGAGCCACCCGAGAAAGACCGCGACCACGGGATTCACATAGGCGTAGGTCGACACTTTCGACGTAGGTACATGTTTGAGCAACCAGATGTAAGAGGTGTAGCCAATCCATGATCCGCACACGATCAGGTAAGTGACTGCGCCGATTCCGCGAGCAGTCCAGACGACGCCGCGAATATCTTCCAGGAGCACAGCGAACAGGAAATTCGCTACGCCGGCCGCGGTTACCTGCCACGCCGTACCGCTGAAGGGGTCCACTCCCGATTGCCAGCGTTTGGACAGCACCGATCCCAGCGCCCAGCTGAACGATCCGCCTACCAGGGTCAGGCAGGTCCATAGTTGTTTCCGGCCGAGTACGGTATCGGATATGAGCTCAGGGTAGAAGAGGATAAGGAGGCCAACGACGCCCAGTGCCAGGCCGGCTTTCGCGCGCCCGGTAATGCGATAGTGGCCAAGCAGCATTGCGTCGAGAACCAGGAACCACAAGGGTGTGACCGAGACCACCAGAGCGGCGAGCCCAGTTGGGACGGAAAGCTCAGCATAGGAAAGCGTGAGGTTGCCGCCCATCAATAACAGAAGGCCCACGAGACAGCACTGGGCAATTTGCCGGGGCGTGTACCAGATTCTGCGCCCCGTCAACCTGCAGACAGCCAGCATGACGGCGCCGGCAACGGAAAAGCGAATGCCGCACATCAGCGCAGGAGGAATGGTCTGCACTGCGATATCGATGCCCAGGTAGGTCGAGCCCCAGAAGAAGTAGACGAGGCCAAATGCGAGAGCGATCTGCCATCGGTGCGGTTCTATTCTTGTGGGGGCCTGGTCAGGAGTTTTCATCGCAGAAACTGATCGACAAAAGTTTCTCCCAGCCCAACCTGCGAAAAGTGGCGGCGGCAGAGGTCGATCTTGGTAAACACATCTTCGTAGCCCTGCACCTTGCCGTCAGGGTCGACGTAGATCATCGCGCCATTGACCTGGAACAAGGTAATCATCTCGGGCACGTCGGGTTCCACCACCAGCGTATGCGTCTCCCCGGGAGCTTCATAGACATAGGCGCCTTCCGTAGCTGTCCAGTCGTGCTCCAGGTAATGCCAGCTGCCCTTGAGCACAAACCCATGCACAGGCTGAGGATGACGGTGGCGCGAAAGCACGCCTGACTTGCGCACCCGCAACAGGTTCATCCAGTAGCCGCGGCTAGCCGAGAGACATAAGGGGCGAAACCACACATTTTCCGCTTGCGGCACCCACAAACGCTCATCCTGTGGAATGGCGTTTGGGATCACGAGTTCAGGGAAGGAGTCCTTCGGTTGGGGATGGCGGTAGGGAACGCGCGCATCGGTCTTGGCTTGCTCCATCTGGTTGGACCCTCACTTTCAGACTGCTGCGTAGCCGCCATCGACGGGCAAGATGACTCCGGTGATAAAGCGCGCCGCTTCGGAACAGAGAAAGACCGCGGCTCCGCCTACGTCGCCGGGCTGCCCCCAGCGCTGCATTGGTGTGCGGTTGAGGATCGAGGCAGAGCGGATTTCATCGTCCACCAATGCCTGGGTCAGTTCGGTGGCGATCCACCCGGGCGCGATGGCATTTACGCGGATGCCCTCCGGCGCCCAAGCGACGGCCAGCGCCTTGGTCAATTGTGCCACGGCGCCCTTGGAGGCCGTATAGGCAGGGATGGTGCGGCCGCCGAAAAACGAGAGCATGGATGCCGTGTTGATGATGGCGCCTCGTGCTGCGGCAAGTTTGGGATGAGCTCCCACGCACATACGCATGGTGCCGGTGAGATTGACGTCGATTACTTTCTGGAAAGTCTCGATGTTGTATTCAGCGTTGTCGCGAAAAATGATGCCCGCGCAATTGACCAGGGCGTCCAATTCATCGAACGGCGCCAGCACCGCCGCAACCGATTCCGCGGAAGTAACGTCGAGCCTGACCGCGGAGAGATGCGGCCGGCCAGGGACGGCGCTGACTTGTGTGTCCGTGAGGCCAGTGACGGTCACATCGTAACCGGCGTCGACCATCGCGGTAGCAATACCAAATCCGATTCCCGTGGCGCCACCGGTAATGAGCGCTCGTGGTCGATCTGCTTCACTTGCACTCAAGGGTTGGTCTCCGCCGGGTGGATCCAGATAGCGTTGCCGCCGCCCGAAACCATGTGGATATCGAGCACCGTGCCGCGATCCACCGGCTGTTTGCTGAAGGTAGTGTGGGTGGCATTGGTGGCCGCGTCAGGAGCATCGGCATAGATTTCGGCGACGTACTTGCCATTGCCCAGGAAATCAAGGGGCACCCGGGCGTTTCGCTCTTCCCAGTTGGTCAGCGAGCCAACGTACCAATCGTTTCCGCTCCTGCGCGCGAGACTGATGTAGCGCATGGGGAGGCCATCGATCACGTGGATGTCATCCCAGGTGGTGGGCACCTGCTTGATGAAGTCGAAATCCTTCTGCCCCTTGTACTGCTCAGGATAGTCGGAGACCATTTCCAACGGGCTCTCGAGGACCACGTAGAGCGCCAGCTCCTGGGCGCGCGTACCCAAGGACATGGGCATCACGTTACGGCCAACAAAATTCTGCAGGTTCGCATTGCTGAAAGCGCCGGGGGTGTAATCCATGGGACCGGCGAGCATCCGGGTGAAGGGAAGAGTGGTGTTGTGCACCGGGGTAACGCGGTCCGACCATTTGGAGTACTCCTTGCCCATCACTCCTTCGCGGGTCATGAGGTTGGGATAGATGCGGCGCAGGCCATCGGGCTTGAAGGCTCCGTGGAAATCGATCATGAGGTGATGCTCGGCGGCCTTTGCCACCACGCGGCGATACCAATCCACCATCCATTGATCGTCGCGGTTCATGAAGTCGATCTTGACCCCGGCGACGCCCCATTGCTCAAACAGGGGAAAGGCCTGGTCCATGTATTTGTCTACCGAGGTCCAATGCGCCCAGAGCCAGATGCGGACATTCTTCTCTTTGGCGTATTTGAGCAGGCTGGGAATATCGACATTGGAGTTAAAACGGGTGATGTCTGCCGGGTCGGCATAGTCGGCTGGCTTGGCTCCAGGAGTTGGAAGAGCCCATCCGGCGTCGATCAGCATGTAGGGGAAGCCGGAATCCGAGGCGAAGTCGATGTAGTGCTTCAGGGTTGCCGTGTTCATGCCCGGTGTAAAGGAGACCCCGGACGCGTAGTCGCCGGACCACCAATCCCAGGCGGATTTTCCTGGCTTGATCCACGAGGTGTCGGCGATCTTGGAAGGAGGGTTCAGGTTGAGGATGATATTCGATTCGATCAAGCGGCCAGGGGTGTCGCCGACCATCAGTACCCGCCATGGTGTTTTGAATGGAGTTTTGGTATCGACGGCGACGCCGGGTTGATCGACCTTCGGCGAAAGCTCGGCCTTGAGGGTGAAGAGCGGCTTGTCGCTGCGCAGGTACATGCCGGCGTAATTGTCGATATCGGCTTCTGTGATGGCCACCCAGCCGACACCTGGAACCTCGCCCAGCAGAGGGAGGGCGAGCAGCCAGTCACGATGGACTCCGCCAACGGTCCGCATCTGGTAGTCGTCTTCATAAGAGCTTTGGAAGCCGCTGAGGACCAGCGGGTAGAGGGTAGCGTCTTTGCTGTAGCGGAATTGCGTTCGCTCGGCGGTGATGTGCACGGTGTTGAGCCCGGGCTGCTCGGGGACGACGTAGCGAAAGGCCACTCCGTCGTTGAAGGCTCTCACTTCCACTGACAGCTTGACCCCGGATGCTCCCTGGAAATCGGCGATGAGCGAGTTGTAGTGGTCGTGGACGTCTTTTGTTTTGCCGACGGGGATGGTGTAGTAGTTGTCTGCGCTGCCCGGCGTGGAGCCGATGTTGTGCAAGGCGGGGCCGAGGGCAGGGTGGCCTTGCAGATCGAGCCCAAGCTCCGAGTCGTTGAGGAGGGGCTTGCCGTGGAAATCGACGGTATAGGAGAGTGGCCCCTGCCCGGCGGAGAGGGTAAGGATGAGCTGACCGTCAGGAGAGGCGACCTGCATCGGGTTCTGGGCGGCGGCCAGCCATGGAGCCGCGAACAGGAGCGAGCCCAGCAGGGAAGAGCGCAGTAGGGGCATAGTTTCTCCGCGTCGAATACTATTACAAAGCTTCGGTCCGCTCCAGTGGCGACTCTTTTGCAGTTGTTTGGGCTCTTTTTGCCACCAAGCCGGGTTCGTGGCGGAGCTGGACGGACGAAATACCTGTTGCGAGGGTAGTTCATAGGCGTAGAGTGTTCAGCGCATTCCATTTCAACTTAAGGGGGCTCCATGTTGAAGCCTTTCCTGGTCTTTGCAGCCCTGGCGCTCACCGGCGCGCTGGTCGTCGCGCAGCAAGCGGGTAGTGCTGCTCCGCCGACTGAATTCAAGATTCCCGCTGATGCCTCAAGCCAGGCCAACCCGGTCAAGCCCGGCGCGGAGTCTCTGGCCCGGGCCAAAAAGATATATGGGTATGAGTGTTCGATGTGCCATGGGGACGACGGTGCGGGCACGGGCGACCTGGCCAAGAACATGAAGGCGAAGATGCCAGATTTCCGCGACTCCGCAGCCCTCAAAGGGCTGACCGACGGCGATCTTTTCTACATCATCAAGAATGGCAAGGGCGAGATGGAAGGCGAGGGGGCACGCGTTAAAACGGACGATATCTGGAACCTGGTGAATTATTTGCGCTCCATGTCGAAGGGGTAGGGGGCGCTGGGTCTCGGGCGAGCGGATGTTCTGATAAACTGAAACACGAGTATTGGGGACGTAGCTCAGTTGGTTAGAGCGCTGCCCTGTCACGGCAGAGGTCGCGGGTTCGAGCCCCGTCGTCCCCGCCATTCAAAGCAAAGCGCTTGGCTTCGAATGGCCCCGGAGTGACACGAAAATGCGGCTCCATCCCCTACTCAGCGAATGCTGAGCCGCAGGTTTCTTTCCTGCATCGCCTCCTCAGACCTAGGCAGAAACATCTCCAGACCGAACTCGACTGCCTGTGTCTGAATCGCTTCCACGGCGGGTCGGAAACTTTCGTCGTATGCCTCGAACGCTGCTTTGAGATCTCCCGGGTGTTTGCCAAGCGCGTCGGCCAAGGCTGCGGCGCCAAGGATTGCTACCGAGCCGCCCATCCCTGCTGCCGGTGACGGGCAATAGCTGGCGTCGCCCACCAAAGCGACTCGCCCCTTCGACCACGAGCGCATCCGAATTTGGCAGAGCTTATCAAAGTAGAAATCGTCACAGCGGCTCATTTCGTCGAGCAGTTCGCGTGTTCTCCAGCCCCCGTCTTGGAAGTTCTCGCGGACCATGCTCTTCTGCTCTTCCGTATTTCGGCGGTCGTAGTCGATTTCCTTTGCGGAGGAGAAGCAGAATGCGATATCCGTTTTACCGTTGTAGGCGTTGAGCATGATGGTCTTGCCAGCGACGTTGAGCATCTGTGACGTGTCTTCTTCGATCAGCAGCTTGTCGACGATGGTGAGGGAGAAATAGCAGCGGAGAAATAGCAGGAAAGATGACTCTTCGCCGAAGCACATCCTCCTCACAGTGGAGTGGGTGCCGTCGCAACCGAGCACCAGGGAAAAGGAACGCTGTCTTCCACTCGCGAAGGTGACGGCCACCTCGTCCGCGGATTCTTCCAGGCCCGAGATGCTGTCCCCGAAGGAAAACTCCACGTGTTCCCTGACTTCACCGAAGAGCATGTCGAGAAGTACGTCCCTCTCGATCTCATACTCCTCTTCCGGCTTCTCTTCCGCTTGCGAAAGGTCAAGCGGCAGCGGTGATCCGTGAGGATCAAGGAAGGTCATGGGTCTGGGTGGCAAGCTCGCGGACTTGATGCGTTCCAGCAGATTCATACGCCGGACAACGTCGATGACCCCGTCTCGTATGTTGACCGGGGTTCCACCCTTCCTCAGTCCCTTCGCAATCTCGACGACGGTCACCGAGTAGCCGAGCTTGTTCATCCACCAAGCTGCGGCCAGTCCGGCAAAACCTGCTCCTGAAATAAGAACACCAGGAGTCGGATTCGTTGCAGTTGTTGCTTCGCTTTGCACGTGCCTGGTCATGAGTCCCTCTAAAATTATACTAAGTATAAATATAGATGCAGTAAACTGATTGTGGTTGCGGAAAAAACGACGATGCTGAATCGACAGACGCGGAAACGGCTCGCCACAAGGCAGCGCATCTCTGACGTTGCCACGCGCCTGTTCATCGAACGAGGCTTCGACAAGGTGAAGGTGGATGAGATTGCGGAGGCCGCTGATGTTTCGCGGATGACGGTCTTTAATCATTTTCCCCGCAAGGAGGACATGTTCTTCGACCTGGACGAGGAAGGTCGCGAAGAGTTGCTGGCCAGCCTGCGGAAACGAAAGCCGGGAACGCCTCCCGTGGAAGCGTTGCGACTATTCGCCCATTGGGCCGTCGCTCATCAACGTCCTTACGTTCGTTTCTTTGCAGAAGGCAGCGACAAGTTCATGGCTGCGATTGAGGAGAGTGAAGCACTCAAGGCCCGCGCCCGAGCGATCCGTGACGAGTTGACGGATACACTGACCGTCGCACTCGCCGGCTCGGTGAAGCGCAAGTTGCCTGATCCGGTCGCGAGCCTGGCGGCCTCTTTGCTGGTGGCAACCTGGGCCGTAGCTCTGGTCGAAGCGCATCGAGTTTTTCAGCAGGATCACGACGTGGAGGAGGCAAATACGGCTTTCCTGGGCCTCATTGACCGGGGAACGAAAGGAGTGCGTTCCGCCTTAGAAGGAACACCGTACCTATAAAACGGTTGACCGCCAGAAATTATCCCGCGCTCAAGGGCGGGCCACCCGGCTGACAGATTCCGCTCACGAGCGATTGCCGCAAATGTCATCCAGCCAGTCGTAGATTCGACCGAATGCGAGGCGGTGCGCTCCCACCTGGCAGTGCGCTCCCGCTCCCTCAGCCACGGTAAATCGCATCAGCGTCTTGGGGCAGGTGAGGTGCTCGTAGAGAGTCTCGGGCTGTCCCTTGAAGAATATGTCTTCCTCGGCATCGAGAACGAGAGTGGGACAAGCAATCATTTCGGCGATGCCGTCGCGCAGATGATAGTCGAGCGTCGCTGCAACATAGGCCCGCGGAGTCGAGGCGCCGGTGACATACATGCCATGCGTCAGCGCCCATGCCGCCGTGGGCGAGTTCTTCATCGCGGCCTCCAGCATCCGGTCAATCTGGGGTGCTTCTTTTGCCCGGACGGCCTGCGTCACGGCCGCCCTTTGCTCGGCAGGAACGGCAGAGAGGTTTGCCGCTCCATAATCGTAGACACCGTCATTCGCGATGACGGCCGCGATGCGCTTTTCAAAGGCCGCAGCGCGTGGCGCGAGGTATCCGCCAAAACTTACTCCCATCAGCGCAATTTTCGCGGTATCAACTCCTGGCAGCTTCACAGCGAAGTCCACCACAGGAGTTACAACCTCTTCCCAGTCGGGACGGAAGGGGAGACGCTCACGGTGAATCGGGCCGTACTGGCCCGGGCCGTCGAAAGCGAGAATGTTGTAACCGCGCTCAATACCAGCGCGGGCGCCTTCGCCGTGAAGCTCCTCCGCCGAGCCGTCGAAGCCGGAATGCATGATAAAGAGTGGACGCTTTTGATCCGACTCATCGACGCGATGGAAGTAGCCGGGGAGGGTGGTGTTCCCATAGGGGATTTCTACGGGCAGGACCGGGGCATCGCAAAGGGCGCAGCAGGACTTGTAGGCCTGAACGGATTTCTTGTAAGCGGTGTAAATGCGCGGGTCTTCGGGATTACCGTGGAGGAAAAACTCTGAATTGCGAAAGTAGGTTGTCGCCCGAAGATAACCGTCTCGGGAGCTGATGCAGTGGCCCGCGTTCAACTGCGCTTCAGCTTCGGCAAATACTCTCTCGGCGGTCGCATTCCATTCGTCGTACCAGCTATTGGCATCGCCGGAAGTGATGCGGTTTACAGTGGCCAGAACTTCACCAAATTCGCTTGCGCCGTAGCTACTGGCTCCGAAGGCGCGCTTGGTTTCGTACCAGAACTGAATATTGTCGGGGAAGATGGGCGGCTTGAGCGGCGAAGTCATGAAGAAATCCTCTTTGAGTCTTCAAGGGTACTTATCGCAAACCAAATGCAGCGCTACAGTCAATCGATATTTTATTCGACCGAGATATTGAGATGAACAGTTCGCGGATTTTTACGAGATCAGCAACCGGGGGAGGAAGCTGCCGCCGGAAGCGAGCGAATTCGCTACTTTTCTCAAAACGTTTCTTGCCCGGAGGGTTGGCGAATACCTATGATGCGAAGGATTTCCCGCCACAAGGGTCGCAATAACGCCCGCTGTTCTGGTTTTAAACTGGGTTTACTGTTTGCCGGCTGCGAACAGGGCGATTCGGCCGCTGGAGGAGAGATAGAAGCGATGGAAGTTCCCTACGCGAACAGGTGGCAGAAGGAGATGAATAAGCTGCGAACGATCGCAATAAACTGCGACCTGACGGAAGAGATCAAGTGGGGGAAGCCCTGCTTTACCTTTCTCAAGAAGAATATCGCGATCATCATTCCGCTCAAGGAGTCATGTGCGCTTTCATTTTTCAAAGGCGCGCTGCTTAAGGACTCCAGGTGCATCCTTACAAGGATCGGAGAGCACACGCAGGCCGGGCGATGGATCAAGTTCACGTCCGTCAAAGAGATCACAGCCCTTCAGTCTTCCCTGAGAAGCTATCTGTATGAGGCCATCGAGTTGGAAGAGTCCGGGAAGAAGGTTAAGCTCAAAAAGCCTTCAGAATTTGTCATACCGGATCAATTGCTGGCCATGCTTACTGCGAACGCGGCTTTGAAGGCGTCCTTTGAAGGGCTCACGCCAGGGCGAAAAAAGTCCTATATCTTTCACATCGCAAGCGCCAAACAGGCCAAAACCCGCGAAGCACGAGCCGCAAGGTGTGTACCCATGATCCTGAGTGGGCGTGGATTCAACGAATGGCCGGATTGAAGGCCGGTGCGAGCGGCAGTTTGAGAGCCTTTTAAATCGCCGCCCACCTTCAGGCTTACCGAACCACTTCTTAACCGAACGCTATTGCCGCTACGCCAAGCGCGATAAAAGCTGAACCAACAATGCGACGCATGATGTGTCCTTCATTCAGGAATCGCGCGCCGAAATACATTCCCACCATCATCGACATCTCTCGTACCGGGGCCACATGGCTGACTGGAGCCAGCTTCATAGCGAAGAGAACCAGGATGTAAGCAAACGGGGTGAGCGTAGCAATGCCGAACGCCTCTTTCCAGCATTGCCGATACTCCGGCAATAGCGAAGCTCGTTGCCGCCACGCCCCGCCTGACAGAATGACCCCGCGAAACAGGTTGCCTGCGTATTCCACCAGGAACGGAGAGATCAGGAGTGCCTTGACGGAGTATCCATCGACTAACGTGTACGCTGCGATCGTACAGCCGGTCGCAATACCCCAGAGCAACCCGGAGCGGCTGCTTATGTGCCGGAATGCGGCGAATCCACCTGAGGCGAGGAGTATTCCGAAGGAGATGAGGAATGCTCCGAGCACGGCCAATGTCGAAGGCTGCTCGTGCAAGAGCAGAACCGCTCCAAGAAACGACAGCAGTGGCGCCGTGCCGCGCGCCAGGGGATATACCGAGGTCAAGTCGCCGGCTCGATATCCACGCAACAGACTGTCCGTGTAGAGCAGGTGCAGGATTCCGGTCGAAAGCAGAAACAGGCCAGATTTCCAGCCGAGGTTCGACCATGCGCTCCTTAGAATGACGATTGCGATTGGAGCGAAGAGGAGCGCCTCCATCGCGGAGGAAAACCAGATGAGATGTTTTTTGTGAGAGGCCCGCTTGGCAAGAAAGTTCCAGGTAGCGTGCGCAAAGGACCCAATAAGGACGAGTAGCAGCGCTTTGATTGGCAAGATTAGCTCCCAGAGACACGAAGTCGCCTTCGATTTCTCCCTCTGGGATTTTTGCCCTTGGGTGCGGACCCGCAAGGTCCTCTGTGGCGCTCGGACCAATCCCCCTCGGACCAACTCGAGGGTGGGAACCCTAGCCACCTGATGCCATCGACTCTTCTATCTTAGAAGACCATCGTGGCCTGCGCAATGTTCGAGGCGTCCTTTGAAGGGCTCGCGCCAGGGCGAAAAAAGTCCTATATCTTTCACATCGAAAGCTTCGATCGTATGAAAGAAGTCGCCCGCAGGGGACGAGACCAAGTCATTCCCATTGATAAGGAACTACGCGGGTGGGGCAGGCGGGCCTAACTTATTCGCGGGTGGCGTGACAAGAAGCCGGGGCGCATTGAGTAATTTCGCTTGGTGTGTATATTATTGGAGCATGCTGAAGGGCAGCCTGAGTCCGAGGATCCGTCGTTCTGTGTGGATCGCTGTGGGCTTCTTCTGCTGTGCACTTCTCGCTTTTACCGGCATTGTTCAAGTTGGACACTCGCACGCCGACGGTCAAGCTGTTCAGTCCGATTGTGCGCTTTGCCACACCGCGCATTTGGTCGTCCAAACACCCATTCCGCAGTCGTTGCCACCTAGCGTGTGGGTCGTTGAGGCAACGGCAGCCACGTTGCAGCCTATTCGTCTCTGGCACAGTTCTGTATTTTCTCTCTTCACCCGGCCTCCGCCTGTGGACATTGCTTTCGCGTAGAGCTTCGCTTAGAGCAACGTCGAATGCAACAACACAGGATCTATGGAGGCCCTTATGCCAGGGCGCAGCCGTAATCTAAGAACACGTCATCTGCTGTGGGTGGTGCTTGGCTTTCTCTGCTGTGCACTTATTACCTTTAGCGGCATCGTGCAAGTCGTGCACACGCACCCGGACGGCCAAGCTGTCCAGTCCGATTGTGCGCTTTGCCACGTCGCGCACCTGGTCGTTCAAGCAGCCGTTCCCCATTCTCTGCCGCGCATTCTCCCTGTCGTGGCCAGCGTCTCGACTGTCCTGCAGCCGAGACGAGCACTATTCTTTTTTGTATTCTCTCTCTTCACTCGGCCTCCGCCTGTACAAACTGCCAGCCGTTAGGTAGTTCTGTGTCAAAAAAACAGGAATCTCAGGAGGCTCTATGCGCATGCCTACGCGCAGCATTCTCTCGTTCGTATTCGTGTTTGTATTTTCAGCGATGTTCTGGCCGGTCCAGGCACAATCCAACTCTGGCTCGATAAGCGGCGCAGTCACGGACCCGTCCGGCGCAGTCGTCCCAGGAGCCAGCGTCACCATTGAAAACCCGGTGAGCGGCTATACGCGCACTGCAACAACAGACAGCGCCGGCCGGTTTCAATTCAGCAATTTGCCTTTCAACCCGTATCACCTGGATGTGACGGCCGCCGGCTTTGGCGAGGTCGCACAAGATGCTGATGTGCGATCCACAGTACCCATGAATGTGAACATTGCCTTGAAACTTGCCGGCGCCTCCACCACCGTGACCGTCGAAGGTTCGGAGGATCTGTTAGAAAACGACTCGACCTTTCACACCGACGTCGATCGCGGACTTTTTCAGAAATTGCCCCTCGAAAGCCAGTCATCCTCTCTCAGTTCTCTGGTAACTCTATCGTCGCCCGGCGTCGCCGCCGACTCCAACGGACTCTTCCACGGTCTTGGTGACCACGCATCCAATTCCTTTTCGATCGACGGTCAGCCGATCACAGATCAGCAGAGCAAGGTGTTCTCCAATCAGCTTCCGACCAACTCGATTCAGTCGCTCGAGGTGATATCGGGCGCGCCTCCGGCAGAGTACGGCGGAAAGACCAGCCTGGTGATCGTGGCGACCACGCGGTCTGGTCAAGGGATAACCACGCCGACTGGCGACATTGCCGCCTCGTATGGAACCTTTGGCTCCGCAACAGGAAGTTTTGACATGGGTTATGGCGGCAAAAACTGGGGAAACTTCGTCGAATTCGACGGACTGAATACCGGTCGATTCCTGGACCCACCGGAGTTCGTCGTCTTCCATGACAAAGGAAACGAAGAGAACGCCTTCGACCGGGTGGACTATCAATTTACGCCGGTGGATTCCATCCATGTGAACCTGAACTACAGCCGCTCGTGGTTCCAGACTCCGAATGCCTACGACAACTTGAATGTATCGAACGTGGTCAGCGGAGGATCCAGCCCCGACCCGGTCTTCGCCAACGTCGGCAACGCCGACCAGAAGTCCAAGATTGAAACCTTCGATATCGCGCCTACCTATACCCGCATTTTCGGAACCAATGCGGTGCTCAACTTTGGCGCCTACGTTCGCCGGGATGCCTACAACTACTATCCCAGCGGCAATCCTCTGGCCGATCTCGGTCCCCCGAACCTGCAAACCTCGTCGATTGCACAATACCGGACACTCACCAATGCTGGGCTTGCGCACCGATTTTTCCTACCAAAAGGGAATCCACAACATCAAGTTGGGGGCGGTCTACCAGCAAACGTTCCTGCGTGAGAACGACAGTCTTGGCGTCGTCGAGCCCACTTACAATTCCCCTTGCGTCGACGCCAACGGCAACTCCCCAGCCGGGATTTTCCGATCCCACGCAATGCGCTGCGTTTGGCTTCGTATCGAATGATCCGGCGGTGAATCCTGCCGGCACCTACAATTCGGTTCTCAGCGCCATACGACCTGACGCGTGGCGGCAGCCTTTACGGTTATTTCGGTCACACCGATGTAAAGGAATTGGCCCTGTACATCGAGGACCAGATCAAGACGGGAAACTGGCTCTTCAATGTCGGTATCCGTGGTGATTTGTACAACGGTCTCACGGTCGCCCGCCAGGCGGAGCCACGTGTTGGGCATCGCATACAGCCTTAAGCCTACCAACACGGTGTTGCGGGTTTCCTATGCGCGCACTTTGGAAACACCATTCAATGAGAACCTCGTCCTGTCGAGCTCCGGATGTTCCAATCCCGTGCTTGGCTCCGCTGCTCCTCTGCACACCAGGTGTCTCCGGAACGCTCCAGCCTGGTTTCCGCAACGAGTTCCACGCGGGCTTCCAGCAAGCCGCTGGCAAGAATTTCGTATTCAGCGGCGACTACATCTGGAAATACACCCACAATGCCTTCGACTTCAGCGTACTGGGCAATACCCCCATCACCTTTCCCATTGACTGGCACAACTCGAAGATCCCGGGCTTCGCGCTGCGCGCGGATGTCCCCAATTTTCACAACATCAGCGCGTTTGTTGTGATGTCTTCGGTTGCGGCTCGCTTCTTTCCGCCGCAGTCGGCCGGGGCTGGGGCGACAGTAGGGCAAGGTGGATACCCCTTCCGCATCGACCATGATGAAAGGTTCAATGAGACCACCCACGTTCAATACCAGATACCGGGAAGCGGCTTCCTGAGACCGTGGATAGGTTTCAATTGGCGCTATGACAGCGGCTTGGTTGCCGGCTCGGTCCCTTGCTATAACGTCACCGACCCGAACAGCCTCTGCAATCCCATCAACGGCGGACCTTCTGTGACGCTGCCCAACGGCCAGCCAGGTATCGACCTGAGCGGCCTGACCGCGGACCAGGAGTTTGAGGCCGGCCTCATGTGCGACGGCATCAGAGCGACCCCGACCACACCTCTACCCACGCCGTGCCCAGCTTCGGAACTCACGTCGAACCTGGTAAAAGTTCCAGCTCCAGGGACGGAGAATGACGACAAGAATCCGCCTCGTATCCAGCCACGCAATTTATTCGATGCCGCCATTGGCGAAGACAACATATTCAAAGGTGACAGATACCGATGGAGCTTGCAACTGACCGGCATGAACATTGCCAATAAATACGCGCTGTATAACTTTCTTTCGACTTTCAGCGGCACTCACTACGTGACGCCACGAGCGCTAACCGCGCAGATTGGTTTTCACTTCTAACTCTGTCGAGAACCAGCTTGTGCTTTCCGAGTGCTTTAGGGACGGCATGCCTTTGCTGTCCTTAAAGCAGCTTGTTGAACGGAGGCGGTCGTGTCGGGACAGCGAAATCTCGATAAGGGAAGCAAGCGGAAGGTCGGTCAGATCCGCTGGAAGCGCTCAGAGATCGTCAGCGCAATCCTCTTTACGATCGTAATTGCACTCTTTTGTGTCTACCTTGCGTTGTGGTTGGCGACACACCCGTTTGACTGACGAAATCGTACCGCTCGCCTCTTTTTCCGGCGGCAGTCGTTATCCAGGGCTAACAGGAAGCTCAGCCTGAAGAAGGTCTCGGGTATGCAGCTTCGGCATTCCAAGCTAGAGCCTCCGCCATTTTGAGCGGCCGCAATAAAAAGACGCCGTCACGTTCAAAAGCAGCGATCGACAGGCAGCCAATCTCCTTAGCTCTTGAGGAATGCCAACAGGTCGGCATTGATCGTTTCCGCTTGCGTCGTGGGCATGCCGTGGGGGAAGTCCTTGTAGGTTTTCAGGGTCCCATTCTTCAGCAGCTTTGCGGACAACGGCCCGGCGGCGACATAGGGAACGATCTGGTCGTCCTCACTATGCATGACCAACACCGGAACGGTGATCTTCTTCAGGTCTTCGGTGAAATCGGTTTGGGAAAAGGCTACGATTCCGTCATAGTGCGCCTTCGCACCGCCCATCATGCCCTGGCGCCACCAATTCTGGATGACGGCCTCCGACGACTTGGCGCCTTTCCGGTTGTAGCCATAGAAAGGCCCCTCCGGCAAGTCGCGATAGAACTTGGTACGATTGGCGGCAAGTTGCGCCTGCAAATCGTCAAACACTTCCTTGGGAAGGCCGAGCGGATTGGCCGCCGTCTTGAGCATTAACGGCGGTACTGCGCTGATCAGCGCTGCCTTGGCCACGCGGCTCTCGCCATGCCGGCCGAGATAGCGCGTCACTTCTCCGCCACCGGTCGAATGGCCGACATGGATGGCATTCTTCAGGTCGAGATGGGCCGTAAGAGCTGCCAGGTCGTCGGCGTAGTGGTCCATATCGTGGCCGTCCGCGGTCTGGGTTGAGCGGCCATGGCCGCGGCGGTCGTGGGCGATTACGCGATAACCGTGAGCCAGGAAGAACAGCATCTGATTATCCCAGTCATCGGCTGACAGCGGCCACCCGTGGCTGAACACGATCGGCTGGCCTGTACCCCAGTCCTTGTAGAAAATTTCAACGCCGTCTTTGGTTGTAATGGTGGGCATATGGCTCCTTCACTTCGCTAAAGCAAGTCCCTGTTATCTGCCAGGCCTTCAGGCGGATGGGTTATCGGAGGGCGCGAGTACAACGGATGCCTCGCTGGTGAGGACACGGAACGTGAACGTCTCCTGAAGATAGAGGCGAACCACGGTGTCTGTATGGCTCAGGTATCCGATGGAGACATCCTGGCCCAGGTTGAGTTCGAAGTCGCCGCCGCGCGTGCTCAATACAAAGGCGCCTTCGATCGCCGGAGCCCAGATGATGTTGCCATCGACAATGCGCTTGACGTGTTCCAGCACGGGATATCCGTGATCGCGCGTCTCCGCCAGCTCCGTATAGGCTTTGGCCCCGAGAAGAACGGAGTAGGGTCCGTTCACGCCGACAAGACGCAGCTGGCTTAAAGCGTGGGCAACTGCGTCCGGATAGTCCCGGACGTCGTCGGGGAGACTCATGATGGGATTGCTGGTGCCTTCGCGGATGCCCTGGATATTCGCTTCAGGATAGCCATTAAAAATGGCGCGGTCTTCAGCGAAGGCGATTGTCTTGGACGCATCCTTAGCGGGTTGCCAATCGGAATCCTCCGCGCCGCGTTCCACGTCGTCGATTGCTTGCCGCGTCAGTTCAAAGGGTACTCGCAACTCCACCAGGGCCTTTACCTCACGCTGCCTTGCGAGGATGTTTTCTGCCGGAGGGGCAATCGATAGGAGATGGCCGGTGCCAACCGCGGGCAAAGCGATGCCGTCCGGGGCCGGCACATCGACAACGCGGCGGCCAGCAAGATAGCGCTTGAGTGTTCGAGTCGTTTCCTCTTCGATCTCCGCCCATGCAGCGTCAGAGACGGGGGCCAACTCGCGGTGGAGGTTATTCATTTCGTTCTCCTCTAAGGGATCCTATTCCAAGGGATGTGTCGGGCACGGAGGGAGTGGATGGCGGATCCGATGCTACGGGCGGTGTGGCGACTGCGGCGGTGGGCTGTGCGTCGCCGGCATCCTCAAGAAAGGTAGCCGAAGGCGCAAAGAACAGGCCTCCGGTGATTGGCCGGCTGAAATCCAGCAGCCGGTCGTAATTTCCCGGCGGACGGCCGACGAACATGTTCTCGAGCATCAGCTCGGTGATGCGCGGAGTACGACAGTAGCCGATGAAGTAAGTGCCAAACTCGCCGCGGCCCGGCTGGCCAAAGGGCATGTTGTCGCGCAGAATCTTAACCTCTTTTCCATTCTCTTCGATGACGGTTAGAGCACTGTGCGCGGAGGTTGGTTTCACCGAATCTTCCAGCTCGATGTCGGACAATTTCCTGCGGCCGATGATGCGCTCCTGAGCCTCGGTGGAGAGGGCATTCCATGCCTTCATGTCGTGCAGGTATTTCTGCACCAGGACATAGCTGCCGCCGGCAAAGGCAGGATCCTCTTCACCCACCAGCGCGGCCTCAAGAGCGACCGTCCCCCTGGGATTCTCCGTGCCGTCCACGAAGCCGATCAGGTCGCGGTCTTCGAAGTAGCGAAAGCCCTGAACCTCGTCGGCGACGGAAACCGCGTCGCGGATGCGCTCCATGATCTGCGTGGCCAATTCGAAACAGATATCCATTCGTCCGGCACGGATGTGGAACAACAGGTCTCCCGGAGTGGCGGGGGCATGGCGGTTGCCCGACCGGAATTCACGGAAAGGGTGCAACTCGGCTGGCCGGGGATCGCCGAAGAGCCGGTCCCAGGCATCCGAGCCAAAGGACGCGATACAAGTGAGTCCAGCATCGATGTCGCGGAACTCCACCGCCCGAATCAACCCGGCGAGGTCGGCGCAGAACGAGCGCACGACGGCGGAACTCTCGAGATCCGGCTTTATGGTGACGACGAGGAAGATCGCCGCGCGCGTGAGCGGCCCGAGCACCGGCTGGGGAAGAGGAATTTGGGCTGGCTGGTTGAGCGTCGTCATCCGGCCTGACTCAAGCTTCCGCGGTTCTGTTTCATGCAGCGGTTTCTCACTAGTCCACCTTTATCATGGGCCGCGCATCCGCGCCAAGAAAAAGGCCGCACGAACCTGAGCTTACGGTATCACCGGCGGACGGTCCTCCTCTCCGGAGAGGCTGAGGAGGCGAGTTGGTTGAAAATCGATGGCGCGCGCATTATCGAGACAGAGGAAACGCGAGAGATATTCGCATTAGAACCGACGATGATTGCAGGAAGGACTTAGGATGCTCGCGGAGTCTTCGCCTTATTGAGAGTGGTTTCGACCGCCATCAGGACGGCCTGATCCGCGCATGTGATCGGTTCGTAGAGTGAGGGGCTGCCGTAGGTATCACGAAGCCGCTGAAGAGCCTCAATGGCTTTTTGTGACAGTGTAAACGGCAAGATATTGTGGGCTGGTTTGCTGACTTTGATCATGTCTTTTTTGGGTCCCGACGAATCGCAAGATGTCTGACGGAGGAGAAGCATACTCATTCTTGGGTACTCCGTCATCCTCCCAAAGTAACCGCCGTGCGAGGACCTTAGTACCACGTCATAATGCGCCACGGCCTTGCTTACCAGGTTCGATACCCCTTCCACGTCGTCGCTCAGGCATATCGATTTGGGGGCAATCATGGCGGATTGCTCCCAGCTCTGACAAAACATTTGTGTCCAATAGCCACCCCATTAGAATGCAACATTACGCACCGCCGAGCGGTCGCGTGTTGGTTCCAGGGTGATTTCCTTGTAGGGCGAATCCTGCATTGCTGCGACAAGGTCGGCGCCCGTCCGAGGCGATGGTCCGCTGGACAAGGCAACACGCTGCGCTGACGGAAGCGGAGAAGTTTTCAACGCCTGAAGCAGTGCATCTTCGACCTTCGGAAAGGCGCCTAAGCGCATACGCTCGTGGATCAGGGCTTCCGGTTCCGGCTTTTGGATCTCGATCGTCATCGGTTTGGCCCCGTTCCTGAGATTTTCGCACGGTAGTCCTGAACCTTGCTTAGAACGCTCGATCCTTCCACGTCCCGGCGCAGCCAGACGACTAGCGAAAGACCGCGAGTGTCTCGTCACTTGCGCCACGGTTGCGGGTCACCGGGTTCGCCCCAGCTTGGAATCGGACTCTGCAGGCCATCTCTGATCCAGAGAAAACGGCCGTTGATGTTCGCGGCTGTGTCACTCATCAGGTCGATGACGAGATCGGCTGCTTTCTCCGGGTCATCGCCTCCCGTTTGCTGCACCCAGTTGACCCATTGGGTGAACGGGTCAGCGAGTTTGCCCAGGCGCGCCGACGCCGCTTTGATGTCTGCCCACATGTCTGTCTTCACGTCTCCCGGGTGAATTACGTTGGCCGTCACTCCGGTTCCCTTCAGCTCTGAAGCGAGGTGGCGGGTGAGGTGGTTGAGCGCCACCTTGCTTGTGGCATACGCGCTGTTGGCGGGTCCGGGTTCGTGCAGTGCCGCCGCGGAGGTCACGTTGACGATGCGTCCCCAACCCGCGGCGATCATTCCGCCGGTAAACGCCCGGCAAGTCAGGTAAGGGCTAACAGCGTTGATCATGATGGTCTCGATCCAGGCCGCGGGGTCGCTATCTTGAATGAGATCGATCGGGCCAAAAATGCCGGCGGCATTGATGAGAATCGATGGTTTGCCAAGGTCGCGTTCGATCACACCCTTGACCTCGTCGACTGACTGCGGCTTGCCGAGATCGACGGGCACGACCAGCGCGAGCGCGCCCTCAGCGGCTATCTGTTTCCGGGTATCTTCCAGCCCCGCTTCGTTGCGCGCAAGCAACGCCACTGCCGCTCCATGTTTCGCTAAGCGCACTGCAATCCGCTGGCCCAGACCGCGGCTGGCGCCAGTGACCACCGCGACTTTTCCTTGAAGATCGTTCACTTCGAACTCCTTGTTCTGTTTCCCGCTGCAAGCTCGGTCTTCGGTGGTGGCTCGTGCCTGATTTCGATTAATAATACGACTGGTGCTTCGCACAGAGGGTCTCTGGAAGAATCCGAGAACAATCGAAGAGAGGTAGAGAAAGAAAATGATTCGCATGAGCCGTCGAAGTGTATTGGCTGCCACTGGTCTGGGAATCTTATCTCGAAGTATCCTGCGCGCGTGGGGTGGGCAGCCTGCCGACGATTCGCCGGCGAGTAAGACAACGCAGGGGAAGGCAGGGGAGCCCCTCGCATTGCAGAACTACGAGCCGCAAAGCATGCTTCATGTGAAGCAAACGCGTGTCATGCGGGCGAGATACCCGGCCATCGACTTCCACACGCATCTTACCGAATCGGCACACGCCGTCAAAGGTGTCTCCCTGGGAGCAGAGCGGGTAACCGCGGGGCTGCCGCAGGAGCTGCTACCGATCATGGACCGAAGGAACCTACTCGCCCTCACCAACTTGACCGGAGGCTTCGGAGCAGGTCTCAAAGACACAGTTGCCCGTTATGACAAGAGCTTTCCCACCCGGTTTTATACCTTCACTGAACCTTCTTATAACTTGTTTCAAGATCCGAAGTACCCAGCGTTGCAAGCGGATGCTATCCAGCAGGCGCATGCGGAAGGTGCTCGCGGTCTAAAGATTCTCAAGACGCTCGGCCTATATTTGCGGGAGCAAACCACGACCGGCGACCTGGTTAAAGTAGATGACTCGAGATTTGATCCAATGTGGGAGACATGTGCCAGCCTGCAGATACCGGTTGCCATTCATGTATCCGATCCGCTGGCATTCTTCTCTCCTACCGACCGCTTCAATGAGCGTTACGAAGAGCTGAACAATCATCCTGACTGGTCGTACGCGGGGCCCGGGTTTCCGTCCAATGCGGAAATTCTGGAAGCACGCAACCGCGTCTTTGCACGCCATCCCAGGACTACATTTGTTGCCTTGCACGTGGGCAACTTTGGAGAGAATCTGGAGAATGTTTCAGAAAACCTCGATCGCTTTCCAAACATGCAGGTCGACATCGCGGCGCGCCTGAATGAACTCGGCCGCCAGCCAAGGGCAGCACGCAAGTTCTTCGATAAATACCAGGACCGCATTCTTTTCGCGACGGATGCTACTCCCCATGGAGACAACTACCCGCAACAGTTTTTTAGTGACGCTCTGTACGAAATTTATTTCCGGTTTCTGGAGACTGACGACGAATATTTTGACTACGCTCCGGCAGCGGTTCCTCCCCAAGGGCGCTGGCGAATCTCCGGCGTCGATCTGCCCGATGAGATTTTGCGTAAGGTCTATAACCAGAATGCGGCGCGGTTATTGAAGGTCGCGGCCAGTTGAAGTTGTCGCTGTGAAGGGATAATTACAAAGCTGATTCGGGGGCTACGTGGTTCTTTTCGTGGCGAACGAAAATGATTTGCACGATCAGCAACACAAAGGCGGTGAAGGGAAGCAGCCAGATTCCGGCTTTCACCGTCGACGCCTTCGCAACATAACCTATAGCCGCGGGCAAGATCATGCTGCCAGTGAAACCAACGGCCATCAGCAGGCCGAAGATGGTCCCGAAGATTTTCGGGAAGAGGCTGCTGGTTATTCCTGCCGTGGTGGGGAAGATGGGTGCATAGGCTAGACCGCTCACCACTGCGGCTACGATCGTAACCTGCAGATTCCATCCCATGGCTAAACATGCGAGCGCGACGACCGCTCCCGCCGCACACACCGCAACAACGATGGATCCGCGCACTCGCTTTGTGATCTCGCTTGCGGCCAGCCGTCCAACCAGCATGGCCGAAAAGAAGGAGACAAGTACCAGTCCCGAGGTTCGCGCCGAAGATGAGAACTGTTGCTCAAAGTAAGTACGCAGCCAACCCGCGGTCGACGCTTCCAGCGACGAATACAGAAAAATCACCAGCGCGAGCAACAGAACCGACTTGTTCACCAGCGCGCTTCGGATCAGCGTCCAGTCAAGCCCCCCCTTGGAAAGGGCGGCGGGAAATTTTTGAGTAAGGCTCAAAAGTCCCGGGATTGCATTCGACGCTCCCACCAGGACCAGCGCGGGCCCCACACCAAATCGACGGGCCATCAAGGTAACCAGCACGGGGAAGCCGACCGTCCCGAGGCTAAAGAAGGAATTCGCCAGATTGAGCGCCGCAGAGGGGTTCTCCGGGTAAAGGTCGGGAACCAGGGTGTTGGATCCGCTGTTGATGCAGCTACCTGCCAGACCGACCACAAACACCAGCATGGCCAAAACATGGTAGCTGGGAGCCATGCTGATGGAGGCAAGGGCCACGGCGCAAAGCAAAGAGCCACTAACCAGCACTGGCTTCTTGCCGAAACGATCAATCAACGGCCCAGCGATGAACGACATGGGAATCTGGGGCAGAAAGAGCAGGCTTATGAGTGTGCCGCCCTGGGCGATGTCGAAGCCGAAACGAGCGCGCAGCTCAGGTAGGGTGGCTCCCAGAAAGGCGACCAGGGTTCCAAAGGCGAAGGTCCCGGTACACGCGGTCGCCATCAAATAAGATCTTGCGGTTTGTCGTGAGACGGTGTCGGCAGGCATTAGTTGAGGATTATATGTGTCCCGGCTTTTGTGTATTATAACCTTGGTTTTGGAACATAGTTCTGAATTACGCAAGGGGGATGGAGTGATACTCAGCCGCAGTGAATTCCTGAAATTGATGGCCGGGCTGGCCGGCAGTGCTTATGTCCCGGACATTTGGGCGAATCCCTATGGTTTACCACTCGGCATTCAACTTTATACCGTTCGCAACGATCTCAAAACCGATTTCACCGGTGTTCTGGGCAAGCTGGCCGCCATGGGATACAAGGAAGTCGAAGCGGGCTTTACCGACTCCGGAGAGATCGACTTCAATGGAGGGCCGGTGGAGAAGTTCCGCAAGATGCTTGATGGCGCCGGTCTTCGCGTGCCCAGCTGTCATTTTCCCGTGCCCGCCAATGATGGAGAATGGACGGCAAACATCGATCGTGCGCACAAGCTGAACCTGCAATATATGCTGTGCGCGGGACCTCCGGGGGGCACCGACTCCCTCGACGCGTGGAAGCGCGCTGCGGACTTTTTCAACAACCTGGGCAAGCTTTGCCAAAAGGCAGGACTCCAGTTCGCCTATCACAATCACAATCACGAGTTCAGCGTTTACGATGGCGTGATTGCCTACGATCAGCTGCTCAAGTCGACCGATCCGTCGCTGGTGAAGATGGAACTGGATTGCTTCTGGATGACCTTCGCGGGCAAGGATCCGGTGGAGTACATGCATAAGAATCCTGGGCGGTTTCCTCTGTTGCATATCAAAGGTCTCAAGGCCGGTTATAAGCCGACCACGGGGCATTTCGAAGGCAATCCCTTCACTGAGGTCGGAAACGGCGTCATTGACTGGAAACGTATCTTTGTAGCCGCCAAGGTGGGCGGGCTGAAACATTATTACGTCGAACAGGATCAGTGGGATCGTCCGTCGCTCGAAAGTGCGGCCATGAGTGCGGCCTATCTGAAGAAACTGCAGGTTTGAAGGCTGAGAGAAAACCATGAAACTGGGACTTTTTACCGCGGCTCTGGCCAAGGCCAGCCTGGATGAGGTGATCTCGCGCGTTAAGGCGCTCGGCATCGAGGCGATCGAACTCAACACCGGTAATTACGGCGCGTCTTCTCATATTCAACTGGATTGGATCGAGCAGCCGGCGAAACTCAAAGAGCTAAAAACGAAATTGAAAGATGCCGGGCTCTTTATTAGTGCGTTGGGATGCGGAGGTAATGTTTTACATCCTGACAAAGGGATCGCCGAGGCACACGCGGCCACCCTGCGGCGAAGTATTCTGCTCGCCGAAGCCATGGAGATTCCGACGGTCATCAATTTTTCCGGTTGTCCGGGGGATTCTGAGCATTCCAGGTATCCCAATTTCGTAACCGTGGCGTGGCCGCCGGATTTCCCTGAGATTCTGCCGCTGGCAATGGGAAGAGAAAGTGTTTCCGTTCTGGCGGAAGGAGTCGCAGTTTGCCGCGAGATCATGGAGTGCGCGTCGCGCTCGAGATGCATCCGGGATTTGTGGTTTATTCGCCGGAGACGTTGCTGCGGCTGCGGGCCGAGACGGGTACGAACATTGGTTGCAACTTCGACCCGAGCCATCTTTTCTGGCAGGGCATTGATCCATGTCTTGCGGTTAGAAAGCTGGGGGATGCGATTTTTCACGTGCACGCGAAGGATACGCGGATCTATGAAGCGAATTCCCGCGTGAACGGTGTTCTGGATACGAAGCCGTATGGCGATGAGATCAATCGATCCTGGATATTTCGTACGGTTGGTTTCGGGCATGGTCCGGAGTTTTGGACTGACTTCATATCGACGCTTTCCATGATTGGATATAACGGCGTGATTTCCATCGAGCACGAAGATAGCCTCATGTCGTTGGAAGATGGGCTGGAAAAGGCGGCGGCATTTCTGCGCCAGATTCTCATTCGCGAGAAGCTGCGCGAAATTTGGTGGGCGTAGGGAAGGCTGAGCAGGGTTGTTCTTCCGTTTGCCTTGGAGCGTGGACAGGGGCGCACAGCAGGTCCCTCTGTTTCGCTACCGCTTCGGTCCCACGGCTTGCTCCACGGCAAGCCGGGACGGGCGCGATGACAAATTGTTGCACAACAGTTTCAGCTGCAAAAGCAAACCGGGGGTGCTGAAGCCACCCGGTTCCATTCCACAACGAGAACAACAGATTAGAAGCTTAGCTTGAGGCCGGCCTCCATCGCGCGCGGTGGGGCGCCGGTGCTCGTAATCTGGCCAAACGTGCCATTCCCGGCAGCGTTGTAATCAGTATTCGGGGTGCCGAAAACCGTATGGTTGAAGGCGTTGAACATCTCCCAGCGGAACTGCACGTTGTACCGTTCCCGGAAGGGAAAATTCTTGGCGATATTCAGATTCGCCTGGTTCCAGCCAGGTCCATAGACGGGATTTCGGCCGACGTTCCCAAAGGTTCCGGGAGCGTTATAGGTAAAGGCCGAAGTATTGAAGTACTCATTTAGCCAGTGCTGCTTTCCCCCTGGTGGACGCCTAAGGGTTGTCCTGGGATTCGGTCTGCATAGTCGCTCGTAGACCTGTGAATAGGACGCATTGTCATCTCCCCCTCCCACTGCGAGGGGATTGTTTCCGCCATTAATATCTAAGCGGTCTTCCGGAGTGAAACTGCCATGATCCTGCCAACTCCCAGTTGCCCAGGAAGCCGCTTGCCACATGCCCCATGCTCTCGATTTTCGGCGATTGGTAGACAAAAGTGTTGTTCCAGATTTGCGGAGTGTTCGAATCGGAAATTCCGTAGTTAAAGGCAGGGTTGAAACGGATCAGGGACCGATCCAGTATTCGAGTTCCGAGGCCTGGGAACTTAGATCCAGAGTCTTGGAATAGGTGTAGTTGGAAGAGAACTGCAGTCCCTGGGCGAATCGCTTTTGCAATAGAAACCTGTACGCCGTTGAAGGATGCTGTCCCAATGGACGAATAACCCAGCACCGATTGATAGTTGGGGGCCAGAAGACGCGCTCCATTGTTGTTGACGTCCGTCCTGAGTGCAGGTGGGACTGACCACGGGACAACCGTTGTAGACACCTGGGCTGTTCTCGAGCGCTGTGGGGTTGTGATAGTCCTGGCGGCCGATGTAGGCCACCGTAAGCAGATAGTCATTCCTGAACGCATGTTCAATGCTGGCGTTCCAGGTATTTTCCATCGCGGGCTGGAAGCCCCTGGTGAAGACCGCGGTCAGGTTGACAGGAAGATCGATAGCAACGTCGGACGGCGGTTTGAAGCTGGGGCCGGCGAAGGGTGGAAAGGGATCGACAAAGTTGGTCGGCGCCCAGCACGCATAAGGATCCGCAATGGTCAGGGTGCAGTTGCCGACGTTGTTGTAATAGATTTCGTACTCCGGGCTGAAGGGAGCGTTGGCGCTCTGGTGGTTGTAGAAGGAGAAGTCATAAGGAAGCGACATCAACCCATACGCAGCGCGAACAGTGGTGTTGTGGCATAGGCGCCCATGCCACGCCGATGCGCGGCAAAAGGTTGTTCCATTTGCTGTTCCATCCGCCAGGCGCAACGCCCGCGTCGCCAGGAAACACCAGCCCTACAGGCGCATTCACGAAGCGGGTGCTTTGCTGGCCAGGATAGAAATCGGCCGTATGGCCCAGGATAGAGACGGGAGCGATCTGTGGTTCCCAGCGGAGCCCAAGGTTGACGGTGAGATTCGGCGCGAACTTGATCGCGTCCTGAACAAAGCCCGCACCATTCTTAGAGGTGTACAGGTTGTATTCGCCGCCCGACGACTGCACCTGGTTCACCAGACCGAGGAGGAAATCCGCATCTGAATCGCCGGTGACATTGCCGCTGAAGGTGGTAAGCGGGTCGCCTTCCCAGGTCGCGTTTTCCAGGCCGTATTGGCTGATGAAGTTAAAGCCCGCGGAGAAGGATTGTTTTCCTCGGATGTAGGACACCGTGTCATCCACGATCCAGCTATGGCGGCCCTGGATCACGGGAATGCCACTTAACGAAAAGCCGTTGGTACCAACCTGACCGAGGAAATCCGACTCAGTATTCAAATTCGAACCGAGCGCCTTGAAATTCAAGGGGCCTCCTCCTACCGCTTGCATATTGGGAATGGCCGCGCTGTTGTTCTTGTTGTATCCGCCGCGCAGGTCATTGATCAGGTTCGGCCGGATGGTCCAAATGTGGCTGATGGAGATGTTGAGCACCTGATCGAGGGCCGAACGAGTGCCGTTGACCAGGTAATTGGGTGGCCCGCTGTAAGGCGCGCGATCGTAGTTATCGTAAAAGCCGCGGGCGCTCAGCACCTGGCTGGGCGTGAGGTTGTAATCGCCGCGAATGGTGTACTCGTAGACATTATTGACCTGGGCGACTCCGTTTACGGTCACCAGGCCGTTGCTGGCATCCGTCTTGGGCAGCCCCTTTTCAAAACCCGTCGAGAATGCGGCGAAGGTCGCAGGGTCGACTTGATTGTTGGGATAGATGTTGGTTAGGGAGTGGTCGTACCAGTTCTTGTAGAGCTGGTTTTCGACATTGCCCGACGAATCCCGATCGTTGCAGATGCCGTTGCTGAAACCGGTGGCGCAAATCTGGGAGAAGTCTCCTGCGAGCTCATTGTTGTTGGGGACCTGGTAGCCGCTGGTGCTGGCCGAAATGCGCTCCCGGGTGAACTGCACATTGCCGAAGATGAATAACTTGTTGTGGATGATCGGACCGCCGATGGATCCGCCAAACTGGTTTCGCTTCAGAGGATTTGCCACGTGGGTGAAGTAGTCTGAGGCGTTGAGTACGTTGTTGCGAAGAAACTCAAAACCGCCGCCATGCCATTGGTTCGTGCCCGACCGAGTGGCAATACTTACGACGCCGCCGGCGGTGTAGCCGTATTGGGCGTCGAAGTTATTGGTAATCACGCGAAATTCCTGCGTGGCATCCGGGTTCGGAAATGGACTGGCAGTCTGAAAATAATTATTCATATGCGTGATGCCGTCCAGCTGATAGAGAACGCCGCCGATGCGGCTGCCGTTGACTACGGCTGCGGTCTCATTCGGAGAGCCGCTCCCCACGCCGGGAAGAGCCGTTCCGCCGGTCTGCGTGGCGTCCACAGCGCCCGGCGCCAGCGCCACCAGCGCTGCGGGATTGCGGCCGTTCAGAGGTAATTCGGTAATCGTCTTTTGATCGATTACCTGGGAAATCGCGCCGCTCGAGGTATCGATCTCGGTAGCGGACGCCTCTACTTCCACATTGATCGAAGACGTGCCCGGCTTCAGTGAGAAGCTCGCGGCGGTGATTTCATCCGCCGTTCAGTGTCAGGTTGTTCTGGGTTTTCGACTCGAATCCTTCGCGAGCCGCGGAAACGGTATATTGACCGATTTCCAGAAAGGGAACCGAGTAGTCTCCCCTGGAGTTTGTATCTACGGCTACGGTCTGCCCGGTGAGTACGTTCTTGATGGTGACGTGAGCGGCCGGGATCACGGCGCCACTGGAATCGGTTACCGTACCGTTGATCTGGCCTCGGCCACCCTGCTGTCCGTCAGCAAAAGAAACGAAGAGGCAGGCGAGCAAACACACGCCGAATATCCTGGCCCAGAATAGGGATCTCATTCACTGTTCTCCTTGGAATTTCTAGCGCCATCCCTACCGGGGGCCCGAGGACGAAAATTCAGAATGGAGTTTCAAAATGGGATTGCGCGACTAAAGATTGCCACGATTGCCAAATTGCAGTCAACACAATTAGTGGTACTCAGTTCTGTAATACGGAATCAGAGTGAAGCGAGGCAGTTCTGGATCTGCCTTTGAGGGGATTTACCGCAGCAGGCTGCCGCCCAGCATTCCGTCCAGAGTCGCGGAACGCGCCTTCTGATCGAGTGCCAGGAGATTTGCATCGTCGGGAAAGAGCTCGATGCCCCTCCGTAAGACGGCCAGAGCGTTCTTATAGTCTCCAAGCGCCATAAATTGTGTGGCCAGCAGTTCATAGACCTCGCGTACGTTGGGATTCATGGCGCGGGCCTTTTCCAGCAGGTCCACTGCCTCGCGGCTGCGGTTTTGACCGATATTGAGTTCCGCCAGGAAGACCAGATCGTCGATGTTTGCCGGACTGATCCGCATGGCCTGGTGTCATGTATTGAATTGCCCGCTCTCGCTGCGCCTCGGAATCCTGCGCCGCCGCCCGGCGAGCGAGCGCGCGAAGCACCAGCGGGATCCGCGGGATTGCTGCGCGCCAGTTGATTCAGAAGTTGATCGAGTGGGGCGCGAAACTCTTCATGCCCGTCCCGGGTGAGGGAATCGTAAGCCTGCATTAACACCAGAGGAGGCACGGAGCGCAGATCTTCGCGTTGGCCGAAAGGCGCGCTCAGGTGCAACAGTTGGGTAGTGCTAGTTGCCTGTGGAGCGGCTCCTTCTTTTGCGGGGATCGAGTGGTCGGTCAGCGCGCCATGGGTAATTGTGGCCACCGAGCGTTTTGGCATGTGGCAGCTTATGCAATCGTCGGGTGGACTCGTCGCCTGCCGCTTTTCCTGGCTCAGGCTACAGCTTTGTTGATTGTGGCAAGTCAGGCAGCGCGCCCGGTAAAAGCTGGACCGCCGCCTGGCCGGATGGTTCCACATGAGGATCGTGGCAGCTGATGCAATGGAGCCCACCGGCGGTTGACCGATAACACTTGCTCAAGCGTCATGCCGTAGTAATGCTCAAGCAGCGCGGTGCCTGAAGGTTGGGATTGGGGGAGTTTGAAAACCGAGACCACCGGATCCAGGGCCATGCCGGGCCGGAAATCCTGGTCCTGCATGCCCGGAGGATTCACCCGGACATCTTTTCCCTGGTGGCAGCGCATGCAGATGTTGTCCGCCATCCAACCGGAGAGGTGCGCGGGGTTCACGATGTTGGCGCTTGCGGCCTTTACTCCCGCAGTGTGTTCCGTCACATGCAGCGCGCCCGGACCATGACAGTTCTCGCATCCCACGGCCAACTCGTCGAAAGGGGGATCCTGTAGAGACCCACTTGCCCGGCAACGGGATTGGAACGGCCGCTATGGCATGTAATGCACTGGGCGAGAATTGGGCGCGTAAAGCCGCGGTTTTGGATTTCGTACCCCGGCGAGAAACTCCAGCGATGGGCCTGGCTGTAATAGGAGAGCGGCGCCTCAAACAGGAAGCGATCACGCTTGACGATGAAGCCGATGCCATTTTCGCCGGCGCCCACGGCGTATTCCATCTTCCAGGTTTGCCGGAATAGTTCTTTGCCGCCGGGGTCGAGAGCGTATTGGCTCTGATACAACTGTCCGTCTTTTCGCAGCACCTGGAAATATTGATCGAGGTCCTTGTCGTACACCGTCGCCGGGGCGGGCAGGTCCGCCAGCGACGGATCAGTCCCCGGCGCCATGGAGCGGCCCATTCCGGTTTGGCCGAAAGATTTGTAAATCGCCGCGTGGCAGGTTGCGCAAGCCTGCGAGCCCACGTAGTGCACTCCCTTGGCCGTGTTGCGCGATGGGGCGGGAAGCGCCGCGCCCTGGGCAACGGTTTCCGGCCCGGCTGGTAAAGACAGCAATAGCAGGATGCAGCACAACCCGGCCGTCCTTATTGCTCGTGCAACAGGACCGCTGCCGGGATCATTCATTTGCCGGTTTCTCGGGGGCTGCGGAGCCAGAAGATACCCGCGCTTGCTGCGCCTTGGCGGTTAGCTGCTTGACCAACTCGGTTTCGCGCTTGGCTTCAGCTTTCTTGCCCAACCGGAAGTCGATACGAGCCAGGGCAACGTGAGCCGGCACCAGATCCGGCGCTTGTTCGACGACGTTTTCGATCAACGCCGCCGCATCGGTAAGCTGACCTTTTGCCTCATACGAGAGCGCGAGCTGCAGGGCCAGCGTGGTGTCCTTAGGATCGAGCCGGTGAGCAGCTTCCAGCGCAGCGATTGCTTCGCCGAGGTTGGCCGATCCTTCGCGCCGCTCGAGAGAGGCCAGGGCTTCATAGTAAGCGGTGTCTTTGGGATTGATCGCGATGGCCTTTTTGTATGCCTGTTCCGCCTGGTCGTATTTGCCCAAATTCAAATAACTGTCTCCCAGCAGGAAATAGATTCGATCCTGGCGCGGGGGATTAGTGGGCAGTAGTTTCTCCAGCGTGGCCACGGAATCCTGAAACTGGGTCACGCCGAAGTAGGCCAGGGCCGAGGAAGTATTGATAGTCGGGAACCGTGGAAAATTTCGGCTCGACTGACTTGAGAAATGCGAGCGCCGCCTGCTGCTGTTTCCATCCCAGAAAGGTTCGCGCCAGGCCGAGGGCATATTCCGAAGAATCGGGCTCAAGTTGCACCGCTTGCTGGAAGCAATCGGCCGCCTGGGAAAACTTTTTCTGTTGCAGATAAATTCCGCCCAGGATTGCCCTGGTCTTTGCCTGGTTGGGGTCTCCGGCAAGGCTGCTTAGCAGTAGTTTTTGCGCCGCGGGTAAGTCACCATGCTGAATCAACATGGCTGCGAGCTTGGCCTGGGCCGCGGGGCTGGCTATGCCGGTTTGCAGCAGTTCATCCACTTCGGCATCGGCTTTGGGCGCGGCTCCGATCTCCAGGTAGCACTCAATGAGCGCGGCGCGCGCCTGTAAGCCCAGGTCATGGTCACTTTTTAACAGCAGGAGAGGTGCGACTGCATTTTTGTAATCGCCGGTCTTCATCAGGAGCAAACTGTAGTTTTGCAGCGCGCCGGAATCGGTTGGAGCGAGCACCAGGCCAGCCCGGTACGACTCCTTGGCCTTGCCCAAATCTCCGCTACGCCAATAGAGAAGCCCCAGGTTGAAGTAGGTTTGCGGCTGGCGCGGGTCAAGCTTACGCGCTTGTTCAAAGGCGGCGATTGCCGCGTCGAAATCGTTCAGCTCGCCGCAGCTCGCGCCCAGATGGAACCACAGGGAAGCGTCTTTGGGGTAGGCCTTTACCGCGCGCAGCAGGATTTCTCGCGCCTGGGCAAAGTCTCCTTTTTCCATCGCGGCCTTTGCTTGCTGCCAAAGGGCCGCGCCGGTTTGCGCGTCTGCACCGGAGACTCTCACCAACCGCGCGACTGGCCGGCTGGTAAGCGAGACCGCTGCCTGTTTGGCGATGGGATGATCTCCCTCCACGATGCGGAGGTAAGTATTCATCGCCGGCTTCTCCAGCCGGTCGACGGTGTGGCTGGGCGCGGCCCATTGGATCTCGACCCATTCGATCTTTGTTTGCCCGCTCCCAGAATTTCGCGCGGGTCCGAGCTCGACAGAAAGCTGCCGCCTGCGTTTTTCACCCGCGAGAACACCTTTCCGTCTATGCTCCAGCGGATGGTCGCGCCGGCAGCTGCCGGGTTGGATTTGATAGCGCGCAAGGCAAGCCCCAGCCAGTTATTTCCCGAGACGGCATTGTTCATCAGGATGTGTGGGGGACCATCGTTTTCTGTGAAGACCACGTCGGGATAGCCGTCGTTGTTCAGGTCGCCTACGGCCAGCCCGCGCGCCGCGTAGTGTCGCAGGAATGCGGCTCCGGCTTGCTCGCTCACGTCTGCGAATTTCGCGCCGCCAACGTTGTGCAGTAAGACTACGGGCTCGCGATAAGTCACGCCGCGATTTCGTAGATCTACCAGATCATCGGGGTGACTATTGACCTGAATCAGGTCCAGGCGGCCATCGTTGTCGTAATCCAGAAAGCGCATACCCCAGCCGCTCAGCATGCGTGTAGGCGTGGCCAACCCAATCTGCAGATTTAGGTCCTGAAAGGCTTCGCCACCCATGTTCTTGTAAAGCGACGTATTCTGGGCGTCGATGTTGGAGACCGTCAGTTCGGGGCTTCCGTCGCCATCGAAATCTCCCGCATCCACGCCCATGCCGGAGCGAGGCAGGCCATCCTGCGTTGTAGCCAACTCCGGCCTCCACGCCGATCTCTTCGAACTTCTTGCCGCCCTCGTTGACCCAGAGAAAGTTCGCCATGGTGTCGTTGGCGGCGAACAGGTCCATAAAACCGTCGTGATTGATATCGGTGGCGACGACTCCCCACACTTTGCCGGGGCTGGCCGCGATACCGGTGCTCGCGCTCACGTCCGCGAAATGGCCACCGCCGAGGTTGCGGTACAGATGGCTGGCCACCGGAGTAAATTGCTTGGGATTGCAGTAGTAGGCTTGCTCCCGGGGCAGATTCTCCGCTGGGCCGCCATAGGAAGCGGCTAAAGGACAGCTGCGCAGGTCAGAGTAATCGGCAAACTCGCCAATGAACAAGTCGAGCCTGCCGTCATTGTCGTAATCGAACCAAAGTGCGCTCGTACCCCACTTGGGCGCGGCGATTCCACTCGCGGCGGTGACGTCGGTAAAGGTTCCGTTCCCGTTGTTGTGATAGAGAACGCACTTGCCATAACCAGAAATAAAGATATCTTCAAACCCGTCGTTGTCGAAATCCCCGATCGCGATGCCCATCGAATAGATGTCCGCGGTGATGCCGGCCTGTTTGGTCACATCGCTAAAGGTGCCATTGCCGTTGTTGCGGTAAAGCGCATGTTTCAGGGGGGTCGATGGGTGGTAAAAGGCTGACGTTCCCGAGTTGACCAGGAGAACGTCCATCAGGCCGTCATTGTTGTAGTCGAATATGGCTACCCCGGGTCCTGCTGTTTCTGGAAGGTAGCGCGCCCCGGAGTGTCCGTTTTCATGCGCCCAGGTGACCCCGCTTGCGCTTGGCGAAGCCTCCCGAAACAGGTCGGAACCTTGGCTGCAGGCTGAGTTGAGCAGGAGAGTCAGGATGCAGATCGCGAGTCGCATGAGGAGGAAGCGGTTCTGAATTGTGAACCACCATTCTACTGGACAAAGTTTGCGGCTCGCCAAGGATTGAGACTGCCGTTGGGCCAGCTGTCTGAGGGGTGGAGTAGACTTCGCTGCAAGCAAACCTTGACTTCGGGGAAGCGCGATGTTTCCAAAATATAGAATATTGTTCTATTCTGGGGTTCAAGTTGGCAGGCGAGCCGTCTTTCTGGCTCGGCTTTAGACGGGGTGGACACAATTTTCCGTTTTCGCCGTAGGCGGAAGTGAGGCAAGTCTATGAAGAATAAACTGAAACATATTCTGGCGAGCGGGCGGCCCGCGATCGGAACCTGGATTGCCCTGACCGATCTGTACGCCGTCGAGGTGATCGCGGGGCTGGGCTTCGATTGGCTCCTGGTCGATATGGAGCACATTCCTCTGACCAAGGAATCCCTCCGTGCGATTCTCATCGCATGCAAGGGGAGCGATAGTGTTCCCATCGTTCGGATTGCTTCCGCCTCCGTGGAACACGTTCAGGCAGCTCTTGATCTGGGAGCGCAAGGGGTGATGGTTCCGATGATCAACAACGCCGCCGACGCGGCGGCCGCAGTGCAGTACTGCCGTTATCCCCCGCAGGGTCGCCGTGGCTTTGGGCCGGTTCGCGCAAGCCGGTATATGAAAGACGCAGAAACATACCGCAAAGAAGCCAACGAGCAGCTATCGCTCTTTCTCCAGATCGAGACCCCCGAGGGGGTTGAAAATGCAAAGGCAATCCTCGCCACGCCCGGGGATCGATGGCATTTACATCGGAAACTCCGATCTGGCTAATTTTATGAATCTGGACGCAAAAGCAGGATCTGACAATGTGCAGAAGGTGGTCGACGGTCTGATTGAGATGGCGAATGCGCGCTTCGATTCCCATCGGCCTGCCCACCTGGTCAAGCAAGGAATTCAAACGCTACTCGGATCTGGGCGCCCACCTGCTAACCATCGGCAGCGACCTTTCTTTTCTTTCTGTGCAGGCAGAGGCAGAGTTGACAGGAGTACGGCGACTGCTTAAAGGCTAACCAGCCCGGCTGGAGGATCGCGTACCGCATGGTACAATCCTATTCTGAGAATGCAGATATGGTTTTTTGGATCAAAGAGGCACGGCTCGCCTGATGAGTGGCACGGAACCCGCAAAATATCCCGTTAAGTCCCTGGCGAAAGCGTTGCGCCTCCTGGAGTTCCTGGGACGTCCTCAAGAGGGGACCAGCATTGCTGTTCTAAGCAAGGAACTCAGGATTGGTAAGAGTACAGTCCACCGGCTTTTGGCGACCTTGCGCGAATTCGACCTTGTATGGCTCAATCCCAGCACATCCAACTATGCCCTGGGCGCCCGGATCCTGCGTTGGAGCGATCTGCTGGTCCGGCAAAACCTGCTGATCCGTCATGGATTGCCCATCCTGCGCGAACTGATGAATACCACCCGTGAGACGGCGAATCTGGCTGTTCTTGAAGGCAGCGAGGTGCTCTACATCGCGCAATGCGAGTCCACCGAAAGACTCCGCACCAGCGAAGCGGTTGGTACCCGCGCGCCGGCCCATTCCACCTCTTTGGGGAAGGTCCTTTTCGCCATGCTTGCCGACGAGGAGTTTGAAGCAATTTACAAGAACACCGAAACCCTGAAGGCGGTCACACCCAACACCATTACAGATATGAGCCGGCTGAAGGTACATCTGCAAAAGGTTCGCCAGGAGGGCGTGGCGTACGACTTTGAGGAGAATGTGATTGGGGTGGTGTGCATCGGCACCGTGGTAAGAAATTTTGCCGGCATGCCGGTCGCCGGCATGAGCATCTCGGTGCCCACCCAGCGCGTTCGCGGCGACAATCTCGGCGAGTTGAAGGAACACCTGCTGAACGCCGCCAACAAGCTGTCGGCGGAGCTGGGATATGAAGCGCCCACCGAACCTGCTCCAACCCGCAACGAAAACCGCCTCGCCCGTCGAAATCTTCCACTAGAGAGCATTGCTCCTGATGGTCCTGAAGAATGCGCTGACGCTTGTTTTGAGTGCGCTCACCTTGTTGGCCTGGCCGAATCGGCTGCTGGCCCAGGGTGTGACGAACGCCATGCTGGTGCACCCCCCGCCGGATAGTTGGCCCGGTTATCACGGCGACTACTCGGGCAGGCGGCATAGCCCCCTGGTGCAAATTACCCCCCGAAATGTTAATGAACTTACCCTCGCCTGGGCCTTTCAGTCGCATCAGCCGGCCAGCCTGAAAGCTTCACCCTTGCTGGTGGAAGGCATTCTGTACTTCACCGCGATTGATAACGTGTGGGCGGTGGACGCCCGAACCGGACAGGCGATCTGGCGATATACCTACCCGCCCAACAAGGGCGGGACGATTGGCCAGCGTGGCGTAGCGATGTATCACGACTCGCTCTACTACCTGAGCCCGGACGCCCACCTGGTTTGCTTGAATGCCAAGGATGGCAAAGTACGCTGGAAGGTCGAAGTGGCGGACTCCAACCAGGGATACTGGGCGACGGCGGCTCCGATCATCGTGGGCAATCATGTGATTGTCGGCGTCGGTGGCGATTCCGATAACATCCAGGGTTTTCTCAAGTCGATGGATGCGAACACCGGCGCACTCCAGTGGGAATGGGATTCGACTCTGCCTACGGGTACACCGAACGCCACCATGGGCGGCATGACATGGATCCCGGGAACCTACGATCCGGAGCTGAACCTGCTGTACTGGGGGACAGGCAATCCGACGCCGGTCCTAAATGGTGACGTGCGTCCCGGCGATGACCTCTATACCTGCTCGATCGTAGCGCTGAACCCCGATACGGGAAAACTGGTCTGGGCTTTTCAGCCTTCGCCGCACGACACCCACGACTGGGATGCAGTGGAGATTCCCGTACTGGTGGACGGTATGTTTCACGGCAAGCCGCGCAAGATGCTCATGCAGGCCTCTCGCGATGGGTTTTTCTTCGTGCTCGATCGCACGAACGGAGAGAGCCTGTTGACGGTTCCTTTTGGTCCCACCAACTGGACTCTGGGTATCGACAAGAAGGGGCAGC
Source organism: uncultured Acidobacteriaceae bacterium (assembly GCA_963758385.1). Lineage (GTDB taxonomy): Bacteria > Acidobacteriota > Terriglobia > Terriglobales > Acidobacteriaceae > PALSA-350. Next base: position 346,647 of record CAVWVA010000001.1, read on the forward strand.
CAATCCCGAATCCGGCAAAGGAGCCGGCGCCCGATGGCCGGCTGGTCGCGCCGAATGAAGGCGGTCTCACCAATTATCGTTCGCCGAGTTTTGACCCCAAGACCGGATTGTTTATCGTGAGTGCAAGCATCAGTTACGGTATCTATTTCACTAAACCCGCGGATGGAACCTGGGGTTGGGCTGGCGCGGATTATGGTGTTTTCGAGCGAGGTGTTCTCGATGCCATCGACTACCAGACGGGCAAGATCCGCTGGACGCATCGCCTGGGATTCGCTGACAGTGCGGGCGCCGGCGTTCTGACCACCGCTTCAGGGCTCACCTTCACCGGCGACTCCAGCGGCAATATGATCGCGCTCGATACCGCGAACGGCAAGACGCTTTGGCATGCGGGCTTGGGATCGGATATCGAGACCTCTCCAACCAGCTATGAATTGGATGGCCGCCAGTATGTGTTGATCGGCGCAGGCCAAACCCTTTTCGCCTGGGCACTCCCTGAAGATGGTGTGCGGCCGTAAAGGGGTTGCTCACCGCGATCGCTCAAATTGACGATGCGGCTGCGCTCCGCGTCGACCTGGTTCGCTCGCGCCCTGTCGAGGTTGTCGATAAGAGCACGCGAAGTTTAGAGCGGGCTCTCGCCAGGCGCGACATGACTGTCCCCGGCGGGCAATGGAGAAGGCCTGCGATCTCCTCGTAGGATAGTTCATCGAACTCCCGCAGCTGAATAATCTCGCGGGATCCCGAGGATAGCTCCCGGATTGCGGCTCTTAATCGCCCTCGCTCCATCTTGCTGGCGTAGATTTCGAAGGAGTCTCTGCGCGTGTCGACGATGTTGTCGATCGAGTCGCTTTCCAGGTCGGCCTGGATCACCTCGGGAGCATTTCGTTGTTTTCTGCGTTGATTGAACCAGACGTTCCGCAGGATCTTGAACAACCAGCCTTTGATGTTGCTCTCCGGCCGGAGCCGGCCCATCGCAGGGAGTGCGCGAACGTATGTTTCCTGTACCAGGTCCTCAGCTTCCGCATGGTTGCGGGTCAGAACCAGCGCGTAACTGTAGAGCCCATGGATGTACTCGCTGCTTACCGCATCCGTTTCCAGGAAGTTTTTGTCTGCGCAGAGCATAGATATCCACTCCAATGCAAGCGGGGCTTGCGACCGCTGGTGAAAATCCCCTACACCCTGAAATGCGCAGAACCATCCGAGAATCGATCATCCATTTGTATTAATTTGTCGGCGGGAGTCGCCGGTTCATCCATGATTAACATGACGTCGGGAAGAGAGTTGAGCTTATCTGCTGCCGAATCGGTGTGTGTTCACACCCTGCATTACTCCGTCCGGGATTGCCTTGAGTAAACCAGGAGGGAGCCGCTCAGCACTACGGTCGTAGCACACGCTGTCAGCACTACGGTCTTATTGCGCTGCATCAGTTTCCTGAACATGTAGATGGGCGACGCGTTCCTTGCCGCAATCGGTTTTCCCTGCAGATAGCGAAGCAGATCCTCCTCGAGATGCTGCACGGAGAGGTAGCGCTGAGCAGGATCAGGGTTCATCGCCATCAGAACAATCTTGTCCAGATCTCCGGCGATCTCCTGCCTTCGTCGTCTGGATAAACCTGGAGCTGAACTTGGCTTTCGGCGACCCTGGTCGAGAAGGACTCTTTCCGCAGCGGCAGGGGAAAGACCCCGCAGCGTGTAGGGGCGTGAACCCGTGAGCAGTTCAAAGAGTAAGACTCCGAGCGAATAGACATCAGTTGCCGTGGTAAGCTGCGCTCCCTGGAGTTGCTCCGGGCTGGCGTAATCCGGGGTCATCATGCTCAAGCCGCTTTCGGTTGGGCTGCGGTCGCTCAGCACCAACTGGGGTTCGAGGGGTTTCGAGGTGCCAAAGTCGATCAGCTTGATCACACCCTCCGGGGTGACCATGACGTTGCCTGGCTTGATGTCGCGATGGATGATGAGTTTCTGGTGGGCGTAGTGGACGGCGGAGCACAGCGAGCGAAACAGCTCAACGCGTTGCCGGATGGATAAGCCTCGACTCTCGCTGGCCAGGGTGATGGGCTGACCTTCGACATACTCCATGACGATGAAGGGACGGCCATCCCGGGTGACTCCGCCGTCGAGGATGGCGCCTATATTGGGATGACTTAAGGTGGCAAGAATTTGACGCTCGACGCGAAACCGCTCAACCAGTGCCGGGGATTCAAGACCTTTGCGAATCATCTTGATGGCCACGATCTGGAAATAGTGATCGTCGGAGCGGACAGCCAGATAGACGATCCCCATTCCTCCGCTGTCGAGCTCGCGCACAAGAAGATAGGGCCCGACGTGCAAACCGAGGTCCGAAGCGACCGAGCTCTTCGCCATCTCCTGCAGATCGCGTGCTACCAGCGAGCGAAGGATGCTTTCGGCGTCGTGGTCACTCTCGAGCAGTGACTCGATTTCGGGGAGCAACTCCGGATTGCTACGGCAGGCGTCGGCCACATACTGCCTCCGCTCGGCGAAGGGCTTTTCCAGAGCGCCCTGAAAGACCTGTTCGATGAGGTTCCAACGATTAGTGTCCATGGTGAGGGTTAGACGTATGGCGCAACATTTCGCGACGTATCCATGCTTGTCCCAGGCGGAGTTCGCGGCCGACGGTGGCGACAGAAATTCCCAGCACCTGGCCGATCTCTTCCGTGGTGAGACCGCCGAAAAACTTGAGTTCGATGGCGCGGCTTTTTCTCTCATCGATCTTTAACAACTTCGAGAGTGCCTCATCCAGGGAAACAATGTCAGGGGCGGGTTGTTCGGCGGCGCCCATTCCGGTTTGCAAGGTAACGCGTAACCCCGCACCACGCTTCTGTGCCAATCGTTTCCTGGCATGCTCGATCAGCACTCGTCTCATGGTGTTGGCAGCGATGGCGTAGAAGTGCACCCGATTTTCGGCTTGCAGGTTCTTTTGATCGGCGAGGCGGAGGTAGGCTTCGTGGACCAGGGCGGTGGGTTCCAGAGTGCACTCGCCATGCTCACGCCTGAGGCGTGCCCCGGCGAGGCGGAGCAAATCGCCATAAATAATGGGTGTTAATTGTTCCAGAGCTGAATGGTCTCCTCGGCTCCAGCGGCCGAGGAGTCCGGTTACGTCGCCCGGATTCTCTGATGCGCCGTCGAGAGCTGGATGGATCATCCCCAGCTTTTCTTCTCCGCCATGTGCACCGGTCAAGATGTGGCCCTCACGCCGTCCCTCGAGATTGAGATGCTCAGCCCCTTCCTGGAGATCCTGATTTCCCCGCTCGTCACACCGAGCGCTACCAAAGAGATATACGACCTCTCAGAGGCAGAAGTTCCAGGGGTTTTTTTGTGCGGTGGCGTCCGGTATGGAATAAAACCAATTCTCGTGTGTTCTTCCTGATAGATCGCATACATTTCGCCGCCTTCCAGCGGCGTCGGGTAAGAGATGGGAGAAGTCATGATGAAATCAAACGCTTGGAAGAGTTCGGTAATGGTTCTGGCGTTGTTGACGACCAGCGCATTCGCAGCCAATAGGGGCTCTTTTCACGTAAGCTCACCGGAAGAGGTGGCCGGAGAACATTTGGCCGCCGGCGACTACACCGTGCGCTGGGAAGGCGGCGGTCCAACGGTACAACTCACGATTCTGCACGGCGACAAAGTAGCGGCTACCGTAACCGCGCATGTGAAGCCTTTGGAGCACGCCGCCGAAGGTGATTCGGTGGTAATCGAAAGGGACAAGGACGGGAAGCCTGTTGTGTCGCAAATCTACTTCGGAGGCAAGAAGGTCGCACTTGAGTTCAAAAACCCTTCCGATGGAACCAGCGCTAACAGCGGCAACTGAGGTGCGGCCGGGCGGGTGAGTAAGCCCCCCGGCCGCAATCTGCCGCCGCATAGCAGGAAGTAGACTTCGAACCGGGATTCCTGTTGCCCGCGTGCGCCGGATCCCATAGACTGGCTGTTGTCTTGAGCGCCCTGCAGTTCCGGCGATTGATAGCTTTTGCATCCGATTGTGGGGCGCAGAAAATGACACACTCACTTAGGGGATTTCCCCTAAGCTTTCGCCTTGCTATGCATTGCGCAGTACCTGCCTACACTCACACCTCTGAAGCCACAAAAGAGCCAATCTCCGCGGCCCCGTTTGCCTGCGTCTATGTGCAGACCGGCAACGGTGTCGCCCTACGACGCATCCGCAGCCGGACTACGTCCATTCGTATGCTGTTGCCCGAACGGCGCAATTTTGAAGCCACCATCCACCCAACAAAATCTGACCACCGGCCTGGTACTTGTGGCGAAATGATGGATCGCCCCTGACCTGAGAACAGCCAGTTTTGTCTACATTGGGGCAGCTTCCACCTGGTCAAGTGCGTCTACACGAAGTCTTAAGGCAACACACGAGATTCATACATGAAGAGATACCCTGAAGATCTGTTGGGTCGAACCACGATTGTGACCGGCGCTGCGAACGGACTGGGACTTGGCATTGCCCGCCGTTTTGTCGAGGGTGGTGCGCGCGTTCTGTTGGTTGATCAGGATCCGATCGTTCTAACCCGGCTCGATACAGAGAAATCCGAGCAAAAAAACGTGTTCGCGTTGGTCAAAGACCTTGCGGAGCCAAATGCTGCCGCCGAGGTCTTCCAGCATGCAAAAGGCGTTTTTGGTGACGTCGATACCCTTATCAACAATGCGGCGTGGAGCTTTCACAAGCCGATGCTCGAGGTGACGACAGCGGAATTTGACCGGGTGGTCGCCATCAATCAACGAGCCCCATTTTTTCTGGCGCAGGAATTTCTTAGACGCCTCGCACAGGCAAAGGTCCAGGCCGAGGATCCCGCCATCGTCAACATTAGTTCAGTGAATGCCCTGATGGGGAATCCGAACCTGGTGGCGTATTCAGGAACCAAGGGCGCCTTGGCCGCCATGACTCGTACGATGGCGGTTGAAATGGCAGACTCCAATGTCCGTGTGAACAGCGTTTGTCCTGCCGCCATAGATACCTTTGTGAGCCGGCAGCTGGTCGCCGATGGAGTCATCGAGCCCGCTTCACTGTTCAAGAAATACCTCATCAAACGGTCCGCAACCTGCGAAGAGATCGCGGAGTTAGTGGCTTACCTTTGCAGTGATGCAAGCCGTTACGTGACCGGGGCTAACTGGGAAATCGATGGCGGTTATACCGCCAAATAGCCGCGGTTGGGCATCTGTCATCTTCGTTAGCTATTCCTATCGAAACCTTGATGCGCAAGGGGATCAAGCGAAAGGTGGAGCTCGGAACTACGTGGTCAACGGGAACATGAGAGGCGGATTGGCGGCACTGGCAAGTCCCGTTCAATGCGGCGACTCTGGCGTCATGACCTTCCTCTTCAGGCATCGTTTAGCAAAAGGACTTAGGCTTGAAGACATCTGACATCGCGGCGGCCATAAGCGAATATAATTCGGGCGACGGATGGACTCCGGCCGAGTAGGTCGCCGAAAACACTGCAACAGTCCAGAGTTCATCATGCGGTTGGAAGCGCCAGGCACTTCGCACAATATTCAAGGAAGGTTGTCCGTGCATGTTTCATAGAGGGAAGTCGATTGGTAATGCGGTAGCTGGGTGCACCTTGTTCTTTTTGGTCTCAACCGCCTCCGTGCGATCTGTGAGCCGGCCGGATGAGATCGCCTTCGAGAAACACACCATCGACCTCGGTTCTTCAGAAACCGCGGTCTTCGCGGATATTAATCGTGATGGAAAGCCCGATCTGGTGTCGGGCGAGTACTGGTATGAGGCGCCAAGTTGGACCAAACACCGCTTTCGCGATATTGCGTACGTGAGCTATTACGTCGACGATCTCTCCACGCTTCCTCTCGATGTCGATGGGGACGGGAATGTCGACCTGGTGACTTCGGGATGGTTTTCAAAGAGATTAGCCTGGTGGCGTAACCCCGGCAAGACAGGCGAAATGTGGAAGGAGTATCCCATCACCAGCGGGTCTCCGATAGAGTTTTCTTTTTTGGTCGACCTGGATAACGATGGCAAGGCGGAAGAGATCCTGCCGCAATTCGGAGACAATCGGCCACTCGCCTGGTACGAACGAGATAAGCACGGCAGCATCGTTGAGCACATCGTCAGTGATCACAGCTATGGCCACGGGATTGGTGTCGGCGACGTAAATGGAGATGGGCGCAACGATATCCTCACGCCGAAGGGCTGGCTGGAGGCTCCCGCCGATCCACGGCAAAAGAACTGGACGTTTCATCCGGACTGGGATTTTGAGGACGCTCTCGGCTTTATGTATGTGCGCGACGTAAACGGGGATGGCCGCCCCGACATCATCTCTTCCATGGCACACGGCTACGGCATTTTCTGGCTTGAGCACACCGCCGACGGCACTTGGGTCAAACACGTGATCGACGATAGCTGGTCGCAACCGCATGCCGTGACGATTGTGGATTTTCGCAAAGACGGAAACCTTGGCTTGTTAACCGGTAAGCGTTACATGGCGCACAACGGACACGATCCCGGAGCGCGTGAGCCGCTGGGAGTCTACTGGTACGAGCGGATCCTCGACCCCAACACTCACTCCGTCGATTGGGCCAAGCACGTGATCGACTACGGGGGTCGCACTGGCGGCGGTATCGAGATCGCGGTCGGCGACATCGATGGAGACGGAGATATCGATTTCGCCGTCGGGGGCAAGAGCGGACTGTTCCTGTTCGAGAACAAGACGAAGTAGCAGTATCCCCGCCTTGGTTGCAGGGCAGAAATATCTAGCGCATGGCCGCTCGAAAGTGATATACGCCCGCGGGCAGTTCGTAGGCGGAGCTTCCGTCCGTGATTTTCATCAAGTGAAGCCTCTTGCTCGCGGTTAGCAGCTCTCCGTCCAGTGTTAACTTACCCTGTTGACTTGCTTCCAGGGGCAGGCGGGCGGTGGTGTTGGGAGGAATCGCGACCTGCCAACTCACACCCTTTCCGTCGATTGACCACGATGACCGTATCTCCCCGTAGGAGGATTGATAACGGAAGTCGAGACTCCCCAAGCGGGCATCGAAGTTTGGGTGGAGATAGATCGTGTGGAAGCCCGCGTCCGAGGGCAGGGCGTCGATACCGGCCGCGTAGCGGTAAATCCAATCAGCTACGGCGCCATACGCATAGTGGTTGTAAGAATTCATGCTGGGGTCGCCGCGCATCTGGTCGCCGTTCCAGCGCTCCCACATGGTGGTGGCGCCGTGCCCCACCAGGTAGCCCCACGAAGGATAGTCGGTGTTGAGGAGCAGACGGTAGGCAACATCGCTGTGCCCAGTATCCACCAACACTGCGAGCAGATAAGGGGTACCCAGAAATCCGGTGGAAAGATGCCAACGGTTGGCCTCAATCTTAGCCACGAGCTTTTCGCTCGCGGCGGCGCGCAGTGAATCGGGGATCAATCCCATGTTCAGCGCCAGCACATAACCGGTTTGCGTGTCGCCGCCTTTGCTTTTGGCTTCGGGATTGTTGATTTGCCCAAAGGCCGAAGGACTGTTGTCAGCCCCAGCGACGAATCCGTCGGCATGAACGAACTCGTTGGCGAAGGCTATCTTGATCTTGCCAAAGAGAGCAGCGTACTTGGCTTCATCCTCTGTCTTGCCCAGGGCGTGCGCCATCTGCTGCATCCGCGTAACGTCGTAAGCCCAATACGCGGTGGCCACGAGCGGCTCAAGCGTGGGCCCTTCGGGCGATAGCCAATCGCCAAAGGGGGTACCGTAGCCGTTCTTCCACAAATGATCTGGATTGCCGGCTTCGATCGCCGACAGATACTTCTCCATCGCATCCCAGTTCTGTTCCACTACGCGCGTGTCACCCGATTGCAGCCATGCCGTCCAGGGGATGATGACCCCCGCGTCACTCCAGCCAGCGCCGAAGCCGGCATTGGGCACATCGGTGCCGGGCGCATAAATGGCGTACATGGGAGTGCCCACCTGCGTACCTCTTATATCGCTGGCATATTTTTGGGAAAACTGCGTCAGGTCCATGTTGTAAGACGCGGTCCTCCAAAAGACCTGTGCGTCTGCCGTCCAGCCAAGACGTTCGTCACGCTGCGGGCAATCCGTGGGCACGCCGACAAAGTTGGACCGCTGCCCCCAGAGAATATTGCTCCACAACTGGTTGATCATCGGGCTGCCCGAATGCAGTTGAACCGTCATCGGCGCATCCGTATAAATGGCCACTGCTTTTATGGTTGTCAGGTCCGGCTTGGCGGCCATGCCGCTTATCTCAACATAGCGGAAGCCGTGAAAGGTAAAGTCGGGCTGGAATTCCTCCATCCCTTTGCCGGAAAGAATGTAGTTGTCGGTCGCTTTGGCGGAGCGCAGGTTTTCGACGTACAAAGTGCCGTCGGGATTCAGCACCTCCCCGAAGCGCAATTGAATATGCGTACCCGCAGGGCCGCGCACCCGCAGCCGCTCCACTCCAGCCAGGTTCTGATGAAAGTCGTAGATGTAGATGCCTGGTTTGGGACTGGTGATGGAACCGGCAGTAAGAATCTCGTGGGCGCGTATCGGCTGAAAAGATTGCGGAACTATCTCCGGCTCTCGCGGCTTGACCAGCTGGACAGGTTTCCAGCTGGCGTCGGAGAAGGAGGCGGTATCCCAGCCCGGCTGCTCCCTGGAAGCGTCGTAGCTCTCGCCGTCATAAATTTCCGCCTGCGAAATGGGGGAAATATCCGCTTTCCATGAAGCGTCGGTGGCAATCCACTCAATCGACCCGTCGGCATACTGCAGGCGAAGCTGAGCCTTAAGCGCCGGCGGTGTGTCTCCGTAATTGTAACCTTGACGGAACCATATCAACGGCGTGGTGTACCAGCCCGGCGCAAGCCAGGCCGCAATCGCGTTCGGCCCGGTCTTGATCTGTTGCGTGACGTCGTACGCCTGGTAGGGAACGCGTTCGCGGAAATCGTCCCAGCCCGGCGACAGGATTTGATCGCCGGCGCGTCCACCATTGATCTGGAAACGGTAAGCTCCCAGAGCGGTGGCATAAAGACGGGCGGAGGTGACGGGCTTGCTGACGACAAAGCTGTGGCGGAGTAACTTTACCGGCCCGGTCTGCCACGGATTTCCGACGGTCGTCGGTCCCAGCGGCGTTGCAGGGAGCGTATAAGCGATCGCACTTTGCCAGGCGGAATCGTCATAGTCTGGATTGAGCCAACCAGGCTTGGCATCCAGAGCGGCCTTCCAATCCGTACCGCTGGCGATGACTTTGACTGAACCATCCTGCATTTCTACAAACAGGCAAGCGCTCATGGGTGTGCGGCCGATTTCAGAGGATCCCATGCCGTTTGCCGGAGGCGTTCCGTACAAAGTGACATCCACGGCCAGCAGATTGTCACCACCACGCAGGCTTCGAGTGACATCCTGGCGCCGGTAGGTCTTCCACGGAGCTTCTTTCCATGGGGGGAGTGGTTCCGCGGTGAGCACTTGCTTGCCATTGATCCAGGCCGCAGCCGAATCCTTACCGGTAACGAAAAGGTCCGCGCGTTTTACCGTCCCCGTGAGGTGGAATTTCAGACGAAAATCGTGCTGTGTGTCCTGACCATGGGCCGGCTGCGTAGAGCTGTCGGAGTTGGTAATCCATGCGGCGCCAGATTCGCGGACCGCGCGCTGTTCCGCATCCTCATATCCGATCCACTGGGCCTTCCAGTCTTCCTTCATCAAGCCTGTTTCCCACCAGCTCACATCGCTGGCAGGGTAAGGCTTTCCATCTTTATCCCAAAGCAGCACGCGCCAGTAATAGCGCGTAGCCGCAGCTAACCCCGGACCGCTGTATACCACGGCAACCGATTTGTCTGATGCGACCCGGCCGCTATCCCAAACATCGGCCTTGCCGCCGGTCAACAAGGTAGGCTTGGTGGCGATCTCGATCCGGTAGGCCGTCTGCCGTGCAGCAAAGCCATCATCCTCAAGCTGCCACGAGAACACAGGCTGGGCAGAATCAATGCCCATGGGGTGATCCATTGCGTCGCAAGTAAGATGGCGCGGCTTTCCCGCGGAAGCGGACGCGATGGCGGTGGTGACGGCAAGCCCAGCCATGAGGATGGCAAAGGCGCGAGGTATCCGTCTTTCGAATCGAGCAGAGCAGCGGGGCATATTGGTCATTGAACTTTCCACAACCGATTTTAGGCTTTGATTCGATATCGCATCAGGGCTTCTTCGTCGACATCGAGCCCAATCCCAGGATACGTAGGCGCCAGAATCTGGCCGTCCTGGATGGTGAACATCTCTTTGCTCTTCAAAACCTTGAGCCCGGGCGACCACTGCTCTTCCGGCAGAAGTGGGGGGTTGATCAACGCCATCTCCTGCCAGGGCGAGCCAATCGCCAGGGTTGCCTGCAGCCATCCGGCGAGGGGCAGAGACATGGCTCCGTGAAGGATAGTAGGGACGTGAAAGGCTTCTGCCAGCACCGCGACCTCGCGGCAGCGCAAGATGCCTCCCGCTTGCCGGCCGTCGGGCTGCAAAATGTCGTAGGTGCGATGGAGCAGGCAATCGCGGAACGGGCCCAGCATGGAGTAGCTCTCCCCGCCGGTGATGAGCAGGTCGACTCGCTCAGCAAGCCTCGCAGGCGACTCGAAGTCGCTGCGAGCGAACGGTTCTTCCAACCAATAGGCGCCCGCGTTTTGTAGCTCGCGAGCGACGTGCAGGCCGGTATCGAAATCCCACACTTGCTGGCCTGCCATGCTCACCGGCATTTCTGCGGTTCGATCAAACATCAGGTAGAAGTCGCTCCCGGTAGCGGTCTTGATCCGGCGGCAAACCTCTACATCGTCCAGTGGGTCGGGGCGCCAGACGCGGATCTTCATGCCTTTAAACCCGGCCTGTTTTATCTTGAGCGCCATCTCCACTTGCTGGTCGAAACTCACTTGCGATTGATCGGCTGCTCCCTTCCAAACGCAGGTGAGATAAGCATTCACCCGATCCGCGGCGCCGCCGAGCAACTGGTAGACGGGCCGGTTGGCGATCTTCCCGATCGCATCCCAAACTGCGTGTTCCACGCCGCCCCACTGCCAGAGGCCACTCTGCAGCTGCCCGTTGACGTTGAACAGTTCTTTACCGCCGAGTGTTTCCTGGATCAGGGCGGCCAATTGTGGTGGAGGGCCGGCAAAGGAATAGCCGCTCACCCCGGCGTCCGTTGCTACCTTGACCACGCTGTAGCGATTTTGCAAACCGGCCGCTATTGCCGCCTCGCTGATGGGGATTTCAATTTCAAACAGCTCGACATTCGTGATGTGTACCGGCTTAACCGCGGCATGCAGCGCCTGCATCGCGCCGGATGAATAGTGGAGCAAATTGCGACGCATTTGGTTAGGCACTGACTCGATACTCCTTGATGGCGTCCTCGTTCAGATCCAGGCCCAGGCCGGGAAGAGGGGGAAGTAAGATGAAGCCGTTTTCAATGGTGAAGGGTTGGGGAGTGCGGACGAGTTTCCGCGCGGGCTCCCACTGCTCCTGGGGCAAATTGGGACCGCCGATAATTTCCTGCCATTCGCAATTAGCCATCGCGCAACCAGCCTGGATATAGCCCGCGAGCGCGAGCGACGCCGTGCCATGTTGAATGCACGGTATGCCGAACGCTTCAGCGAGCATGGAGATTTTGCGCGCCATCCAGATGCCTCCGCAAATGCGGGTATCCGGCTGCACCACGTCGTAGGTTTTGTTGACCATGAATTCGGCGAACTCATAGGTGCTTTTGGCCAGTTCTCCTCCGGTGATCAGAATCTCCACCTCCGCGGCCAACCGTGCGGGCCCATAAATGTCGTGGCCGTCGAACGGTTCTTCCAGCCAATAGGTGTCGTGTTTTTCGAGTCCCCGACAAACTTCGAGGGCGGTCGGATAATCCCAAACCCAGCCTGGCCGTACTGCGGTTCGGTCGAGCATGATCTTGAAATCCGGTCCCACGGCATTGCGCACAACCCCGACCATATCGACATCGTCCATGGGCCGCGGCCGCCAGGCGCGCACCTTCATGCCGCCGATGCCGGCGGATTTAAGATGCAGGGCGAATTTGGCCTGGGTTTCATAGGGCAGGTCCGATTGGTCTGACTCGACGCCTGGGGGATGGTTGGGCGTCTGCCATGGCCAAACCGTGGTTCGATAGACGCGGAGCTTGTCCCGCGTGCCGCCCAGCAGCTTGGCCACGGGAAGGCCGGCGGCCTTGCCGATTGCGTCCCACATGGCGTGCTCCACGCCTGACCATATCTGCACGCCAGACTCGCCGCGCTCCATTTGCAGCCGGTTAATGTGGCGATCCATGGCGAAGAGATCTTGACCCACAAGGGTCGGCTTCACCCAGCGCTGAAGAATGTCATCAGGGCAAGGTATGAAGGAAGTTCCGGTGATGCCTGCGTCGGTATGTACCCGGCTCACGCCGTAGTCATAAACCCGCTGGTCCGCCTGCTCGTCGTTGCTGGTTTTGGGAATCCTGACGCGAAATGATTCCACGTCGGTGATGCGAATGGTGTGGACCCGGGTGCTTAGAGCGTCAACGGACTCAGCGGCAAAAATCCGCACAGGATCAAGCAGGGGCATGGTCATGGCAGCCGCGGCGCCCTGGAATAACGATCTACGATTGAGCATTCGAGAAGCAACCTCTTGATAAATCTGCAACTACAGTCATTGCGATACCTGGGGTGGACGGTCGGGAAGTGCAAAGGACAAAATGTTAGCTCCGGAGGCGATGGCAACATATTGCCGTCCATCCATCGTGTAAGTCATGGGAGAAGCTCTCCATGCCTCATTTGCCTTAAAGTTCCACAAGAGGTTTCCCGTGGTCGCATCCACCGCGGCGAAATTGCCACCTGACTCGCCGTAAAAGAGCACTCCACCGGCGGTCGAGAGCACGCCGGAGTAGTTTCCTTCGGGGGGCCCGACTTGCGGAATCTCCCATACAATTTGCCCGGTTGCGATGTTCAGCGCCCGCAGGTATTTCATTCCCGGATCGGACGGATCGCGATAGCCCTCGTATCCGCCATCGTGGGAGATTTTGTAGATGCTGCAATCCTCGACAGCCATCACATAGAACAGCTTTGTGCCGGGATCAAAGGATGTGGAATACCAGTTGGTTGCTCCCCGCACGGCGGGACAAGTTTTCACTCCGGCGATGGTTGGGCTGTTCGCTGCGAGCAGCTTTGGCGTGCCGTCAGCAGCGAGGCCGCTTGCCCAGTTCAGCTTCTTCACGAAAGGCTTGCCCAGCAGCAATTCACCGTTGGTGCGATCGAGAATGTAAAAGAAACCGTTGCGGTTGGCTTGCAACAGCAACTTTCGCATGCGGCCCTGGTAGGGCGTATCAACTAATACAAAGGGTTCCGCAGCATCCCAATCATGAAGGTCATGCGGCGTGAACTGAAAGTGCCACTTTAGCTTTCCGCTCTTTGCATCGAGAGCCAAGACACAGTCTGTATAGAGGTTCGTGCCGATACGTTCCTCGCCTTGGGTGGCGGGAAAGGGGTTTCCTACCGCCCAGTAAAGGGTATCTGTATCCACGTCATAGGAGCCAGTCGCCCAGGTTGCGCCTCCGCCGGTGGCGAGTGCCGTACCACTCCATGTCTCCGCGGCGGGGTCGCCTGATTGCGGGATCGTCCAAAATCGCCACGCCTGTTGCCCGGTGGTCGCCTTATAGGCAGAGACAAAACCGCGCAAGGGCCCGTCGCCGCCCGCGATCCCTGAAATGACCAGATCTCTTACTACCAGCGGCGCCCCGGTGGCGGTGTATTGCCCAGGCGATTCCGGCATCTTGACATCCCACATCACGCCGCCGGTAAGGCGATTGAGGCAGATGAGGTGCGCATCGCTGGTGTTGTAGAAGATGCGATCGCCCAGCAAGGCTACACCACGGTTGGGCACGCTTTGCCCGGCAGGTTTCTCTGCCCCGCTTGTAGGCCGGGTGTAGCACCAGATCTGACTGCCAGTGCCTCCGTCGAGTGCACAGACCTGATCCGAGGCTGTTACATACATCACTCCCGCACTGACGACCGGTGTTGTCTGCAACCCGGAGTTCGAGAGTGAGTAGCCGGGGAGCGAGTAGACCCATTGCAGTTGAAGGTTGTGTATGTTGCGGACGTCGATCTGATCTAGTTTGCTATATCTATTGCCTGCGAGGACGCCGTTGTAAGTAGGCCACTCTCCTGCTGGTGGCACGGTGACTGCTTCGATGGCGACCGGTGAGATGGAAGCTGCTTCCGTTGCCAGCGGCCCTACCGGCGTTCCTGACAGGCTGCTCAGGTAGGCCACGAGGTCGCGCCGTTCTTCCGCCGACGCTTGCAGCGGGGGCATGTACGATTCTTTCTCCTGGGCTATGTTCCGGTATTCGGCATCGATCAACAGATGCATTTGGCCGTCGAAACTCTGCAGTTGCAAAGAGTGTTCGGAGCGGTTGCGCGCAAAGCCCCGGAGCGAGGAGCCATCCAGTAGAGCGACGTCGACGACTGCCCAGGATAAGTCGGGACAGAAAGCATAGAAAGGGCAACCTGGCGCGCTATGCATCCCCATTTGCGAAGTCGGATTTTCCAGCACCAGCTCAATGTCGCGCAGAGTAAACCGGCGCGCAATATCAGATAGGTCGGGGCCATTCGAGGCCCCTCGACCGTGAACCATGTGGCAGGTTGCACATTGACCCTGGGCAAAAAAGAAATTCTTTCCCCCGGCCGGGTCGCCGGTTGGCTTCATATCCAAGGCGGAAGAATTAAGGGAGTGAACCCACCCAGCTAGAGATTGCAATTGGGGCTGGGGCAGATCGAAGGCAGGCATGCCGCCAGGTAACCCGTTCTTGATCACCTCGCGTATCTGGCTTTCATTGCGGGCGCGCAAATCCGGATTGTTGACCAGAGCGGGAGCCCGGTCCCCACCCACCCCGCGTTCCCCGTGACACCCCTGGCAGAGTTGGTCAAACTGCTTTTCCGCCGCATCTGAATTTGCATCGTGCGAAGCAGGCGGCCGGCGGTCAGACTGCCCGAAGGCCACACTCGCGGCGACTAACAAGATACTGATGGCCCAACTGCAGGGGATCGAGCGCGACCGCTGGAAACGCCCGGAACTCCATCCCGAAAGCTTCAACAAACAGGTTCCCTCAACAGCCCGCGCCGTCTTCTTGTCCCACCTGCTGGAGGATACGGTGTTTGACTTGACGAGAAGACTGCGGCCGGGCGATCACTCGGCTTAAACTATCCGGCGGTCAAGGGTAAAGTGTCAATAGGGCAAAAGGTTCTCTTCTGAAGTTCGTCATTCTTGGACCCTAAGGTCGCGGGCCACATCGAGCTGCGTGCCCTAAAACACCATAATTGGGTGCATAGCGGTGCTATTATTGGTGCAGGAGACAGCTATGAGAGCATCTGTAACGCTCGATGACGATCTACTGAAGAGGGCGCACGCGTACACCGGGTTGACGGAGAGGGCGGAACTGCTGCGCGAGGCCCTGAAGTCAATTATTGCCAGGGAGGCTGGACGCAGGCTTCTGGCTCTCGCCGGGACTGCTCCGAACATTAAAAATGTGCGTAGGCGGCGAGTGGATGAGCCATGATCCTTGTCGACACTTCCATTTGGATTGCAATGCTCAGGAAGGGAAGATTCAAAGCAGAGCTGGCAACTTTGATTGGGAATGACCAGCTCTGCACCCATCCGTTCGTAGTCGCGGAATTAGCGTGCGGGTATCTCCCAGACCGGCAGCAAACCCTTCTGGAACTGGACAAACTAACCGCGCTGCCAACGATACTCACGGCAGACGTGCGATACTTGCTCGAAACTCGCGGTTTGTCTTCCAGCGGCATCGGCTTTATCGATGCTCAACTCATTGCCTCGTGCCTCAGTTCGCATGGCACGCAAATCTGGACCATCGACCGGCCCCTCGGCAAAGTCGCGGAATCCCTCGGCCTTCGCGTAACTCCTTAACCTGCTCAGATGAGGGGATGAAAGGCCCATCATTTTGGGCCCTTCTGGTGTTTACCATGGAAGCCCTGGACTCTCAGTCCGGGAGATCTTTCCGTTCTGATTTCGCGCTTTAGCGCTGGTGGCCTGTGAGATTTCACGCGGGCAGGACAGACGGGACTTCTACTGATTCAACAGGATGATAAATATCCCATGACATCTCATCAATTCGCTCCATGTGCCTCATCCGCAGTCATGGCGTTCCTGTCGAATGTCTGGCTGAGACCTCGTTCCACCATCACGACTAGCCGCTCGCCCAGCGCCAGCACCTTCTTTCGTGGCATTTTATGCAGCGGTCCCTCGAGCACCAGAAGTGCCAGCCCGTGAACTGTCGACCATGCTAGATACTCCGCGTCTTGGCGATTCCTTTTGCTGAGCAAGCCGCTCTTCTGCATTTGGTCCAGGGACAATGTAAGCAGTTGAAACGGATTCAGCCCCATGGAGGCCGTGTTCGCCGGGTTTTGTTCATGCACAGGCGGGGGAACCGAGAACGCTGTGCGAAACATCCCTGGCTCTGTCATCGCGAATCCCAGGTATCCCATACCCACGGCACGTAGACTCTTTCGCGCAAACACCTGCGGATCACGAGCAGGACGGCACTTTTTCATTTCAGCTTCAATTGCCGCAGCAAGCCGGGACAAACATGCCGACCGCACCGCGGCCAGTAGTGCAGCCTGGCTGGAAAAATGCCGATATGCCGCATTGGGAGAAACGCCCGCCTGCCGGGTTGCCTCTCGCAAAACCACGGCATTGGGCCCTGCAACGCGGGCCATCTCCAGACCGGACGCCATGAGGGCGTTGCGCAGATCGCCATGACGAAACGTCTCGCGTTTTTCCGAAACCGACTTTTTCATTGTTTATACAAAGATGAGTGTACCGCGGAAAGGGCTACTTGTGGACAGCATCCACTTGTCGATGGTAGCGTATGTGAACAGTGTCTACTTGATTGCCGCAAAGCGCTAAAGGGGAGATGCAATATGGCGGACGGATTTATCTGGTATGAACTCGTAACCAATGATGTGGACCAGGCAGTCAACTTTTACAAGAAAGTAGTCGGCTGGGACATAAGGGACTCCGGCATGCCAGGCATGAAATACATGCTCTTTGCTAAAGACGGCAAAGATGTCGGTGGCATGATGAGTTGGGTTGGCGGTGGCGCGCCTGATCTTCCTACTCAGTGGATGGGTCACATCCACACCGCCAGGCTCGACGAAGAGCTGAAGGCTGTAACAGCCGACGGCGGGACTCTTGTGAAGCCCGCTCAGGCTATCCCCGGTGTCGGGCGTTTCGCGGTCGTTCTGGATCCACAGAAAGTGAAATACCTGCTCTTCGAACCCGCTAAGCAAGATGCTCCACCTCGCCTGGATCAGATGGCCGTGGGGAATGTGGGATGGCACGAACTGCTTACCGATGATCAAGCGACGGCTTTTGATTACTACTCCAGGCATTACGGCTGGCAGAAGGACCTGGCGCACGACATGGGCCCCATGGGCACCTACCAAACCTTCCGGACCGACACGCCTCTCTACACCGGCGGAATGATGAACCGTAAAGGCCCGGGTATGCCCGACGATATTCCGCCACACTGGCAGTTCTACTTCACCGTCGACGACATCGAGGCGGCCCAGAAGCGGGTGACCGAAGCGGGCGGAGAGATAGTGCTCCCTCCCATGGACGTGCCCGGCGGCTCTCGCATCCTGCAAGCCACAGACGACCAGAAGGGCCACTGTGCTCTCATGCAGGGACCAAGCAGGTAACCGCGTTGTACTTCATACCCGATACAGCCGCTCTTCGCTCGCACGAGAACGGCTGCAGACCTGAGAATGAAGTTTAAAAGTCTGATAGGAGACAGCAACATGTCCGAGAAAATGATCACCTGCCTGTGGTTCGACCACGGGAAAGCGCGCGAAGCTGCCGAATTCTATGCCGCCACCTTCCCCAACAGCCACGTGGGAAAGACCACCGCTTCGCCCACGGACACGCCGTCCGGTCCCGAGGGCCAGGAATTCATCGTTGAGTTCTCAGTTTGCGGGCGAGATTTTCTCGGCCTGAATGGCGGTCCGAAGTTCGTCCCCAACGAGGCCGTCAGCTTCATCATCGTCACCGACGATCAGGCAGAGACTGACCGCCTGTGGAACGCGATCGTTGACAACGGCGGCCAGGAAAGCATGTGCGGTTGGTGCAAAGACCGCTGGGGCTTTTCCTGGCAGATCACGCCGCGTGCGCTGCTGGCCGCGACACAGGACCCCGATCGCGCCGCCGCCAAGCGCGCGATGAATGCGATGATGACGATGCGAAAGATCGATATTGCCGCGGTCGAGCTTGCGCGAGCCGGCTGATACCGGGTGAAGCTCAATCAATGACCCAACCGCGGGAACTGTGACCGCCGGTCGCCCGCGTCAATGAGACCGAACCCCATACGAGTAGCGACAGAGGAGCGCCGAATGGCCTACAACACCAACCTTATCCCCGCAGCGGAGCTGTCCGCAAAAAACAAAGCGCACCTTCCCAACGAGAGCCCAGAGTATCGTGAGGCTCGCAATCATTTGCTTTCCGAGGAGATCGAACTCCGTAGGCACATAGAGCGCGTTGCAGCACTTCGCCGCGCTCTTCCCCCCGGGGGGGAAATCCCGGAAGACTACGTCTTTGAAGGTTCCGACGGAGCGGTTCGCCTTTCACAGCTGTTCGGCGACAAGGATACGCTGGTTATCTACAGCATGATGTTCGGACCTCAACGCGAGAGAGCGTGTCCCATGTGCACCGCCATGCTCACCTCATGGGAGGGAACTGCCGGAAACCTGTGCGAACGCGTCGCTCTCGCCGTCACCGCGCGCTCATCAATGGAACGCCTCCTCGACTTCAAGAGAGAACGTGGCTGGAAAAACCTGCAGATTTACTCCGACAGGAAAGGCGACTACACCCGCTCTTATGTCAGCGCAGACGATGGCGACGTCCCTGGTCTCACAGTGTTTACTCGAGACGACGGCAAGATTCGCCACTTCTGGAGCGGCGAGATGAGCGGCGAGATGGCCGACCCCGGCCAGGATCCGCGCGGAGCTCCTGACCTCGACTCTTTATGGACAATTCTAGACCTCACGCCCGCGGGTCGCGGCGTTACCTGGTACCCAAAGCTTGAATACCCCAGCCTGGCAACGATCAAATAGTCTCAGACTCTTCACTCCGGAGCCTTGAATCGCAATCCCTGCTGCCACTAGGGTTCAAAGTTATTGTGAGCGCTCACGATTGCCTACCCAAAGACGGACGGTAATGTCGCCGGCCCGCTTATTGCCGCCTGTTCATTTGCGTGTTTTCTCTTGAGACGACAAGCCATAGACATCCACTTCGTGTCTTGCCCCCACGTAGACGTGGCCGTTCGCGACCGTCGGAATGTTGAACCGAAGGGCCAGCCCGGCGCGGTCGCGAGACGAATTCTGCTCACTGTGGTAGAGCAACCGGGAGGTATCCAGGGCGTCGAAGGCGAACAATACCGCATTCGTGTCGTCGGCGTTCCATGCCCTCGAGTGCAGCACCCAAAGCACGCCATCCCGCAAACCGTTCGCCGAAACAGTCGGGGTTGCGCAGATAGCTGGAAAGCGGGAACCGCTTGCTGCTTTGAGCGAGAGCCGTCCGTTCTGCACGGTGAACTGGCGCAGGGCATCCTTTGAGCTGTCGCTCAGCACGTAGAGATTGTGGTTCCAGTAGCCCATTGAGCCACAGACGCCGCCACCGGGGCTAGGGATCGTCTGCACCGCCTGGCTGTCACTGCCTTGCTGGTAATGGCCCATGCGATCGCGGTCGATCAGATAGAGGGTGCCACCTTTGCCGGCAATCACCACGAGATGCCGGTGCGGTCCCGGCTGGGGCGGCAATAACACCGGACCTCCCGAACCCAGATCATTATCTTTGGCATCCAGTTCGGCGACGTCGAATGGCGCGAAATAGTCATGGAGCTTCAGACTTTGCCCGTCCAGTTTCAACAAACTATCTCCATAATCGCGCCCACCAGTGGCTGCATCGAACCGTCCATTTCCTGCCGCGAGAAACAGATGGCCTTGCTCGTCGGCGGCCGGTCCTGTGTCGCCCGCCCAGAAGCCGCTGTCATCTCCGTCGGGAGAAGCATTGAAAACGGCCTTCTGTTTGAGGGTGTGCGCGTCGTATGCCATCACCCAGCCGTGGTACGGTCCAACATCGCAGGACGATGCCCAGGAAAGATAGACCGATCCGTTCGACAGCAGGAGCGAGGCGCGAGGATTCTCGCGTAACGAATCGAAATCCACCTTTCCCAACCTGCTGCCCGTTCCCCTTCCATCGATCCTGGCTGTTATATCGACCGGACCGCCGAACTCTTCCAGCCCGGTAGTCACCGAAAGCGCATGCAGACGCTGCCTGTAACGACCCGAAGGCATCCGTGTCGTTTCCCTGGTCCGTGCCAACACGTACAGCGTTCCAGTATTCGCATCGATCACAGGTGTTGAGGTAATTCCCACTTCGGGGGCGATAAAGGGGCATTGGACGTCATCCTCGGGAACAGTCGTGACGCCCTTCCGGAGAAAATTCACCCGCCAGAGCGGCACAGCGGGGTGGCCGTAGGCGTCGAAAGCATATACGCTGTCGTGCTCCGTCGCAATCAACAGCACATCGTGCCGACCCTTGCCAGGTATCTCCAATCCTGCGAGGAAGAGCGGTTGCGCGTAGACGTCTCCGTCCACTTTCAGCGTGAATAGTTTTCCAAAATGGCGAACATTCACATTGCGCGGAGTCAGGATGGTTTCGAGCCGGTCGGCGCCGCTGCGCGCATCGTCGTACTGCGACGTAGTCACACTCTGCGCGCCTGTGCGCAGCCCCATTATCAAAATCGTGATCAATATCGACGGCCATGCGAGGGATTTGCCATCAGTCCTCAAGTTGGTTCCCCTTAGCCTGCTGGCAGCATGTCCTGAGTGCCCGGCAAAGTCTCGCCAACTTCAGGCGGTTGTTTCGTTAACACCTCCGCCTCCTCCACTCGAATGACTATGGAAACGTTATACACCACTCGAATGACTATGGGAAGGGAATCAAGATCCTCTGGGCTGGGCCAGAAAAACTGATGATAGCCACACTTCAGTACCGCCTATCAGAAATTGAACGACATCTGAAGGTCGATGCTGCGATTGGAAGAGGGCGACGAAAAGAATCCGCCGGCCAGCGCATTTGATTTGCCAAAGAGCGGTGACTCCAGAACGCCCACGGGGGCTGCGAGATTCACATTGTTGAAGATGTTTCTACCCATCACGCTAAAGTTCAACGAATAGCGCCGTGAGGCTGGCTGATCGAGGCTGGGGGGCCTTCCGCCGGAACTGCTTAGGCCTGAGGGTCCAAGTCCACCGCCCGGAGGTCCACCGCCTCCCGGCCCGCGGCCACCACCACCGCCCGGAGGCCCATTGAACCCTCCATTCGCCGCGCGCTCGCTACGCGGCCCAATCCCGATCGACTTGCTCACGCGCAGGTTGGTGCTGAACTGCCCTGGTCCGGTCACATTGTTATAGGGAATGCGTGTTGCGTCCGCCGCGGGGTTCAGGTCGAAGCTGCCATAGGGTGTGTTAATTACGTCAGTGCTGCTTGAAGTTGCGTACGAAGGACGATCGTTGAACTGGTTATCGCCATTCAGGTCTTGCCCAACCGTGATGTTGAAGGGCGTGCCTGAATCCAGTACCAGGAAGGGGCTGATCGAAATTCCGAAAGGAGCGGAATAATTGCCGCCCAAGAGGAATCGGTTATGGATATCGAAAGTGGATCGGCCATAATCCGCCCTGGGATCGAATTGATTGGAAGGGAAGTACGTCACACCTGATGTATCTGCCTTGGCGAAATTGACAACGTAGAAGCCGAAGAGCGTTAATTTTCGTTCTCGGACGCTGAAGTTGGTGATCAGCTGATTCTGGTGATAGATGCCGCCGGATTCGTACTGATAAATGTTTTCATTCTTGCCATTGGGCCGCACACCGGTTCCGGTAGTGATGTCATAGGTGCCGGGCAGGAAGGCATTGATGTTGTCGGTGTAATATTGATGCAAACCTCGCGAGTTGATATAGGTGCTTGCGATGGTGACGTTCTTGCCGAAGCGATGTTCCACGCCAATGGCGGCCTGCATGTTCGCCGCAGCCGTGAGATTCGGCGCGATGGAGTAGGTCGTGGGCGCTGCCTCGCTGGCCTCGAGCGTGGTGGTCGTGATGGTTTCGCCGGGAGCAGGATTCTTGACCACGTACAGCTGCTGATTGATGCCATTCTGGCGAATGGCCTGCAGTACATTTGTCGATTGAAAGCGGTCAAAGAACCAGCCGTAGCCGCCGCGGATGACTGTTTTTGCCGGTTTGTTTCCCGCGCCCACGGCCCAGGCGAACGCCACCCGCGGCCCAAAGTCAGCATGATCGCTGATCCGGTTTTGTCCCTCGTAGCGCAGCCCGTAGCTCAGCGTGAAGTCTGGACGCAGCCGCCAGTCATCCTGGAAGAAAACTCCCGCGTCGAACATAGTGACGCTTGGCGGCTGGAGTTCCTACCGTCACCTCGTACTGCGATGGCTGGCCCGCCGCGTAGCTGTCCAGAGAAGCATAGGTGTAGCTTCCGTTGAACCCGGAGGTTGAGTCATTGGCGTCGCGCACCGCGCGCAGCCGGGCACCGAAACGGATGGCGTGCGCTCCGAGCGCGGCCGTGGTGTAGTTCTGCAGCTCGTAGTGATCCTGGGCGTCGCGTAATGGTCCCTTCGTTGTTGCCTCCCCCGGTAAAGGCGCCTTGCACGGTGATGGTCGGCGTGGTGTACAGCGGAGTTTGGTTATCGCGATCGCGAATATATTCAAAGCGCGTTTCATTGATCACCTTGTTGCTCGAGAATCTGAGTATCGCTCAGCTGCAGGGTGTTCTCCTGGTTCAGCGTGTCGTAGCCCTGCGTCTGCAGGGCGAACTGGGATACTCCGTTGTTCGTGCTTTTCTGCCGGTCGTACATATAGCGGAAGGTGAGCGTGTTGCTCGGCGTGAGTTGAAAATCAAGGCGCGGGCTGAGGTCCAGTCGCGATCTGCGGATTAGGCACCGCGCAGAGTAGTTGTAGGTGCCGCCTGTTGGATCGAGCAGTTGCGCATTGATGATGGAGTTGGCATTGTTGTCGCGGCGGAATCCGCTGAAGAACCATGACGATCGGCTGTTCAGGGAACCACTGACATTGCCCAGAAAGAACGTGGAGTAGTACGGCGGGCTCGCTGGTAACGAACGTGTTCAGCGAGTTGAAAGCGGAGTCGTTGCCGTTGATCATCACCGACCCGTGCAGCTTGTCCGTGCCCGGCTTGGTCAGAATCTCAATGCGTCCGTAGCCAAGCTTGTCGTATTCGGCGGAAAAGGGATTCTGGTTGATTCTTATTTCCCGGATAGAGGACTTGGGCGGAAGCTGTCCTCCGGAAAAGCCATCAATGTAAATCTCTCCGCCATTGGGGCCGGCCGCGGGCCCGGCCAGCGCATTCAGTTCATCCTGCAGTTGATCGGGGTCATCGGAGAGCGCATCCAGATCCTTGCCCTTGATCACGATCGCGCCGGCATTGTTGTCAGGGCTGGTGTCGAGTCCGGCATCCTGCTCGGTCACGGTGACTTGCTGCTGGTCGACTGGCAATGCTGAGGGCAAGGTTTTGCACGTGTTGCGCGCCCCGCCACGACCGTTACCGGTCTGGGGCTGCGCCAGGGCAAGCCCGTGGGCTGTCACATTGAGCGTGTAGCTCCCGGCGAGCGAGCTGGGGAAACACATAAGCGCCATCGGCGCCAGTCTCGACGGTCGTCGTGGTTCCATCCGCTGCAACGGCGATGACCGTTGCCTTTACCACACGTGCTCCGGAGGGGTCGGTCGCCGCCCCGTGGAGCGATCCGCCTGTCTGCGCAAGCAGGTGGATGATTGAGAATAGGCTCAGGCAAAGCAGGATCCCCACCATGCGCAGGGCTGCTGCGCTACCACGTGCATGGATTTCTCCTCAAGTCTGGCCTGTTGCAGTCCAACGTCGGTGCTTGGTTTCTCATCGTCTCAAGAAGACACCGATTCGGCCACGACTATGCGGTCACAATGGGTAACTCTTGGTAAAGGAGTGTCACCTGCATGTGACAATTTGTTACATTTCGGGCGTTCCCGGGCTGCGCAATCGGCGTAGTCTCGGGAAGGAGCAGAAAGACGCAGCCATGGAGCCCATTCTTCTTATCGACGACGACGTAGAGCTTTGCTCTATGCTGAGCGACTACCTTGGGCGTCATGGTTACCAGGTGACCGCGGACCACAATGGCAAGACCGGCCTGGGGAAAGCGCTGGGCGGCGGCTACTCCATCCTGCTGCTCGACGTGATGCTGCCTGGTCTGGATGGTTTTGAAGTGCTTCGCCGCTTGCGCGCTGCCGCGTCGCCCATGAGTGTTCTGCTGCTCACCGCTCGCGGTGAAGATGTCGATCGCATTGTCGGTCTGGAGATCGGGGCCGACGACTACCTGCCAAAACCCTTCAATCCACGCGAACTGCTGGCCAGGATTCGTGCCATTTTGCGCCGCAGCGGCAATGCGGAGGCGCCGGTGGTTGCGGGAGACTTTCTCAACGTGGCGGGTCTCGAGTTGGATACGGCCGCGCGTGTGGCGCGCTGCAACGGCGCCTTGCTCGACCTGACCGATGTAGAGTTCGGCCTACTGCAAACATTAATGCGTTCCGCCGGCGAAGTTGTGGCCCGCGAGCAGTTGGCTGAGACCGTCCTGGGACGTAAGTTTCATCCCTTCGATCGCAGTCTGGATATGCATGTGAGCCGGTTGCGCCACAAACTCGATGTGGCAGACAACTTCGGCGATCGGGTCAAGACCATCCGCGGCGTTGGCTATCAGCTCGCCGTGCCCGCGCAACGGACAGGAGACCGATAGGCGATGCGCGGACTTTTCATCAAAATCTTTCTCGGTTTCTGGATCGCGCAGAGCCTCACCTTCGCTATCTCGACCATGTTGATCCTGCAGCATCGCTTCGTACGGCCCAATGAGACTATGGAGGTTCTTAACGCCACCTTTCCCATCGTGGGTACGGCTGCAGTGAAGGCGTTTGAAACCGCGGGATGCCCGGGGCTCCAGGAGTACGGGAAATCGCTTCATCAGACCATCTACCTGGCGGATGAGGCAGGCCATTTTTTTTGTCAGGCTCCTCCCTCGTCAATCGATGTCGATGCGCTGACCCCCGCGGGAGAGCGGCCCGGGGTGCACTCGGCTACGGCCGGCGCGAACAATCAATGGAG
The DNA here is from genome assembly GCA_963758385.1 of uncultured Acidobacteriaceae bacterium. GTDB lineage: Bacteria > Acidobacteriota > Terriglobia > Terriglobales > Acidobacteriaceae > PALSA-350. The sequence continues at coordinate 371,813 of CAVWVA010000001.1, forward strand.
TATGCCGATCCGATCCGCGGATGGGCATAGCTACTTTTTCCTTTTGACGCGGCCGATCATACGTAACAGAAACTGGTTCCAGGAGCTGGTCTTCTTTGCCTTTCCTCAACTCTGGGTAGCCATCGTGGTTTGTGGCGCCACCACATTTGTCCTTGTTTTACTGCTCATTCGACCCATCGGCAGGCTCCGCGTTGCCGCCCGCAAACTGGCCAACGGTGAGCTGGCCACGCGGGTTCCCAAGCCAGACGGGGAAGCGCGCCTGATCGGCGGAGATGAGATACAGGGACTGGTCCACGACTTCAATTACATGGCCGAGCGGCTTGAGCGACTTGTGGGGGCGCAGAAAATCCTGTTACGTGATGTCTCTCATGAATTGCGCTCACCGCTGGCTCGCCTGAGCGTTGCCCTGGAGCTGGCGCGCGAAGAGGCTCCTTCGGCGATGGCGGCGCACCTCAAACGCATCGAAACCGAAGCAGAGCGCCTCAATCTGCTCATCGGCCAGTTGCTGCGGCTTTCTTCCATGGAATCCACGGATGTGTCGAACCTGACGGAAACATTTCAACTGAATGGCCTGGTCGAGACCATGCTGCCCGACCTGGAGTTCGAGGCGCAACAAAGGCTCTGCCGGGTCCGCGTGTTGAACCAGTGCGCTTGCAGGGTTCAGGGGAGTTCCGAACTGATCTATCGTGCCATCGAGAACATCGTTCGCAACGCCATTCGCTACACCCGGGAACAATCCGAGGTCGAATTGAAGATCAGTTGCGAAGAACAAGCCGGGGCGCGCATGGTCCTCGTGGATGTCAGCGATCATGGTCCTGGGATTCCAGAGGATGAACTGGAGAATATTTTTCGTCCCTTCTACCGGGTTGACGACGCAAGACAGCGCGACACCGGTGGATTCGGGGTAGGGTTGGCAATTGCCGAGCGCGCGGTTCGGCTGCATCATGGAGAGGTTCAGGCGCGGAACCACCCTGGAGGCGGCCTCGTTGTCAGCCTGAGGCTACCCTGCCAAGGGAATGGTAGAACAAACTAACAATGCAGGCTGAAACGAACTTTCCGGACCAACTCGCTCCCAGTCACCGAGGCGGTGGCACGAATTGATGAGTGACGCACTACACTGATCTTCACTTTGCGAGGGGCCTGGAACCATGAAACCTATTTTGGCGCTGCTCAGCGTGCCGTGCTTGTTTGTGAATCTCTGCTACGCCGCTGTCGATAGCGAGGCGACAACCGTTGAGCAACGATGGGTCGCAGCCAAATTCCAGGGCGAAGATCAGCCTCCGCCTGGGGAAAAAGCGTTTCTGGAGTCCCGGCTCAAGCCAAATGCTCTGGTCAGGGATCGCATTGAAGGGCAACCGCTGCGCATCGTCGCCGAGCAGTTCGATCACGGGCTCGCGATGCGTTCTCCGGGCGAGATTGTCGTTCACCTGGCCTCACCCGCGCGCAGCTTTGAAGCAATGCTCGGCGTCGATAGCAACGACCTGGGGTATTACTCAAATGGTGGCCGTGGCAGCGTAATAGCCTCGGTCGAAGCGGGAGGAAAGCAACTCTACCAGTCGCCTGTACTCCACGAGGGGATCAAGAGCATCCCAATCCATGTGGATCTTGCCGGGGAGCAGGAGTTCACCCTGAGACTGAAAGCAGTAGGCGAACGGCCCGCCACCTATCAAGCCGAATGGGATCAGGCTGACTGGGCAAATGCGAACGTAACCCTGGCCGACGGCGCAAACCTGCCGATTTCCGAACTGCCCTTTGGACCATCCGCCGTTGATATCTCACGCACGCCGCCCTTCTCGTTTCGTTACGCAGAACACAACTCGGTCGATTTCCTGAAGAGCTGGCCGGTCGAACGCTCCACGCGCCAGCTCGATGAGCAAAGAACGGAATACACGTCGATCTATCGGGATCCCTCGACCCATCTGATCGTCCGCTGTGTAGCCGTCGGTTATCACGATTTCCCAATCGTCGAGTGGACGGTCTACTTCAAGAATGCGGGACCGGCGCAGAGCCCCATCCTTCAGGACATCAAGGCTCTCGACACTGATTTTGCAGCAGCAGCGCAAACCACAATTCTTCTTCATCACTCACGAGGCAGTAGCGACGCTGCGACTGACTACGAGCCACTGGAGACCGCGCTGGCGGCCAAGGCGCCGGAACACTTCGCTTCCAGCGGAGGCCGCCCTACCGATGGCGACATGCCGTATTTCAATCTCGCGTGGCCAGGGCACGGCGTTATCTTCGCGCTCGGATGGCCTGGACAATGGTCGCTCGATATCGCGCGAGATGAGTCGACGGGAGTTCATATCACGGGTGGCCAGGAGTTGACGCATTTTTGGCTGGCGCCCGGGGAAGAGGTGCGCACCCCGCTCGCCGTGGTTCAATTCTGGGATGGCGACTGGATCGACGGCCAGAATCTTTGGCGGCGGTGGATGGTGGCGCACAATGTGCCGCGGCCTGGCGGCGAATTGCCTGCACCGCTTCTCTCCGCCGGCAGCGGCCGCTACACCATCGAAATGCAGTATGCGACCGAGGAAAATCAAATCGCATACATGGATAAAACCCTGCACACGGGAATCCCCATCACGCACTGGTGGATGGATGCCGGCTGGTATCCGTTCAGCGAGGGTTGGTGGAAGACCGGAACGTGGGTTCCCGACCCCAAGAGGTTCCCTAACGGATTCAGGCCGATTACCGACCACGCACATGCGAAGGGCTTGAAAGTCATCTTGTGGTTTGAACCGGAACGGGTGACCGCAGGTTCCTGGCTCGACCAGAATCATCCGCAATGGTTGATTGGGCCTGACGGAAAAGACAAGCTGCTCTTCCTGGGAAATCCTGACGCTCGCGACTGGTTGATTGATCACGTCAGCAAGATGATTGCGGAGCAGGGAATCGACGTCTATCGCCAGGATTTCAATTTTCCCCCGCTGGCGCTTTGGCGGGCGCATGATGCCAGGGACCGCGAGGGCATCACAGAGATCGAGCATGTCGAAGGCTACCTGGCCTACTTCGATGAACTGCGCAGGCGTTTCCCGAATCTCCTGATTGATACTTGTGCCTCCGGCGGCAGACGCAATGACCTGGAAACGCTGCGTCGTGCGGTCCCTTTGTGGCGTAGCGATTATCCTTACAAGCCAATCTCGCAACAGGGGCAAACCTACGGCCTGGCGCTATGGGTCCCCTACTTCGGCACCGCGGTCAATTCGGTCGATCCGTATTTCCTACGCAGCCAGATCACTCCAGCGGTGGGCCTGGGACTCACTCCCCAACAGTTGGCCGGCAGCGAAAAGACCCTGCAAGCCTTGTTGGCGCAGTGGCGTGCGCTCGCAGACCTTTACTACAGCGACTTTCATCCGCTTACCCCTTACAGCCAGGACAGCAGCACCTGGATGGCCTGGCAATTCGGGCGTCCGGAACAGGGAACCGGCGTGGTGCAAGCCTTTCGTCGCGAGAACAGCCCGTTCTTCTCTGCGCAATTGAAGTTACACGGAATGGATCCGGCGGCACGCTATGTCGTAAAGAACGTCGATACGGCGCAAGAGACAGAATTCACTGGAAGGCAGTTGATGGAAGAGGGCCTGCCTGTTTCCATCCGTGAACAACCAGGGGCGGTTCTGCTCATGTATCGGCCGAGCACGCCTGCAGCGCGGGTGAACACGCCGTGATTCACTGGGACTGTCAAGCTAAGCTGCATGCCAGGATGGAATGCATCTCGTCTTTCTGAGAGCGCACGAAAGGAGAGCAAGGAATGAATCGTAGAGATCTCATCAAGCTCGCCGCTACGCAGACAGCCGTCGTTACGATGCCTGGGGTGATGGTGGCGCCTTCTGCCAGGGCTGAGTCGAGGAGTGCTCACGCTAAGCTGACGCTAAGGAATTCCCAGTTTGAATTGTCTCTCACGCCGGGCGCTGAACTTGGCTGCCGGCTGGTTCATCTTCCCACAGGCGCAATTCTGGCTGACAGCTATTCCTATTCTCTGGGAACGCCTGCGTTCTCCGCAGTGAAAAACGACGGCCCTTCCATCGTGTTCCAGGGGGAAACGGAGAGCGGTGTTGGTGTCACGCACCGCTTCACGGTGGATCCCGCAGCTGGCTGGATCGAAGAAGAGATTGCCTTTACCAACGGCGGCTCAATACCTCTCGATCTTCACAGTGCCCGATGTGGATTTGTGCTCTCGCTCCCCATCGCTTCAGAGCAGGTGCAGGCGCCCTGGGCGCAATACAATCTCACTGCCATTCCATTCCGACGGGAGCCCAACGGGCACCGGCAGCAATATGCAGACTTTTCACTGCATCAGATTCTTACCGGCTCGTATTCGTCCGAGCTGTGGACCAAAAACACTACCGTGACACCCACTTTCGCTTCCGAAGGTTGGGCGTGGACGAACGGCAACCAGGGCTTCCTCATTTCAAAATTCAGTCCGGGAGCGCTGGAATTTGCCATTCTGGACCGCGTTGCCCTAGCCCCCAACAGGGTAGGTTTCAGATGGGGCGGCATAGGCATCTATCGCGGTAACCCCGAGCATGGGGCATGGTTGGGGCCCGGGGAGACCCACCGGTTTGGGGTCACCCGGCTGACGGCCTTTACCGGGGATTGGCTCCAGGGGTTCTACACCTTTCGCGGCGAGATGGAGAAGCGCGGCCAGGGAGTTCCGGCGGGGTTCAACCCGCCGGTTCATTGGAATGAGCTCTATGACAACAAGTTGTGGTGGCTTCCTGGCGACGAACAGAATAATCCCGCGATGCGAAAAAAGTATTACACCCTCGAGAGCATGAAGGAGGAAGCCGCGAAGGCAAAGGCAATCGGGTGCGAAGCCCTGTATATGGATCCGGGTTGGGACACGAGCTTTGCCTCAAAGATCTGGGATGAAGAAAGATTGTCACCCTACAAGTCGTTCACCACCATGCTTGCGGCCGATTATGGCTTGAAGTCTTCTCTGCATACTCCCTTGTCTGGTTGGTGCGATCCGAGTTCCTATCCAGTGGAAGCGCACAGGGTCGATCGCTTCGGCGAGCGCGCCCAATGGGATCCCACCGCGGGATTTTCCCAACCTGTACTGTGCGGCGCCTCACAGCAATACCTCACCGTGACGGCGGAGCGGTTGAAAGCCCTCGCGCGCGGTGGGGCTGCATTCTTCATGTTCGACGGTACGGCGTATCACGAAGAATGCTGGGACCCGAATCACGGGCACCAGGTGCCGTCCAGGCTGGAAGAGCATGGGCAGGCAACCTGCCGGTTGGCGCGCATGATCCATGCCGACTTCCCTGATGTCTTGATTGAAATGCACGATCCTGCCCTGGGCGGTGCGCCGGAGCGCGCCTGCCCAATCTACTACGGCTACGGAAAATGTCCTGGGGGCGAGCAAGTTTGCCAGGCCTTGGGCTTTGACACGGTCTGGGCATTCGAGTTGATGTGGAAACCAATGGAAGATCTCACCAGCGGCCGCAGTATCGCGCTTTATTACTACAACCTGGCCTATAGCCTGCCGCTTTACATTCATATCGATCTACGAACAGACAATGAAAACGCGGTTGTGTTTTGGTGGAACGCTTCTACCTGCCGGCACCTGGGTATCGGCGGCACACATCCCGATGCCGCGGTTCGCAAGGCGCAGAAGGAAGGCATGGCCAACTATCGGCGGCTCAAAAACTACTTTGCCGCAGGCCAGTTCTACGGAATCGATGAACAGACACATGTCCACTCCGGCCGCGAGGGAAAGAGCGCGGTTATGAACTGCTTCAATCTCGATAACCAACCGGTAGAACGTGAGATTCAATTTGAGCCCGCAAAGCTCGGTCTTTTGCCGGATAAAACCTATCAATTTGCCGGCGCTGCGTTTAGCCGCTCCGGAGATGCGTACACTGGCAAAGTGCGCATCCCGGCACTTGGGCATACGCTGGTTGAGGTTACGTAGACTTCTCTCGCTGGCCTGATGAGGTGGCCTTCTCGTTCCTATCGCAGGCTCACCTGAATAACTGGATTGGCTGCGATTCGCTCAACCTCCACTTTCCAATTTGTTTTGCCGGCGAAATTCGGCGGCCGCCTGTTCCACGGTGAGTGTCTCTCCGCTGAAAGCCCGGGCTAGCAGCAGCAATCCACACAGAGTGTCTTCCGCCATCGGGGTGAGCCGCGCATCCGCTTGAAACCTGTCTTGAATAATTTGTCGTAACAGAGGAAGCTTCAATGCGAGGCCGCCGGAAAAGACGATGCGGCGCCACGAACGGTCAGGCCATATACGCAAGGCGGACGCGTAGTAGTTTTCCGCCATGTTCTCGAAGGCTGCGCGGAACAGCGTACCCACGTTCAGAGTCTTCTCGCTGATGTTCGCAATGCTGCCTCGATCTCCGCGGGGTCCCGGATAAAAGTTAAGGTTCACCTGCAAATCGGTGTGTACGACGCCAGCTGCCGCCTCGGCAATGTAGGACCACGGGTCTATCCCGGCTTCGCCCCGCTTCTGCGAAATTTCCGTGAGCAGGTCGATCAGAACATTGAGCGAACGGCCCGCAGGGAGATGAGTGATGGTATTGGTGAACTTGCCATCAAAGTACGGGCGAGTCTGATAGTCGCCCAACGCTAGGTGAGGAACGATGCGGCTGGCCTGTGAGCCCGTCGATATGTTGAGTGATAGCTCATCCTCACTCAGCAGTGCTCCCAAAAGAGCACATTGATAGTCTCCAACCGGCGTGTAGAAGGGGATGTTCGCAGCGCCGATCTTCATGGAGCCGGCAATTTCTCCCTGCTTGCGAAAGATTGGCCAACGAACGCCTGCAAGCCCCAGTTGATCGATCACCTCGGAGTGCCAGTCCAGGGTGGAAAGATTGAGCAACTCGTACGTCATTGCGACCGTGGGTTCAACCGAGGCGGGCGCATGGCATAAGGCGCTCAACACATAGTCGCCCAGCGAAACTGGGATCAAGCCCGGTGCGAGCTTTCTCTGCTCCGCGAGCCAGAACAGAAACGAGACGGGCGAGCCAACCGGCAGCTCATTGCCCATCTCGCGTCGATGCTGGGCGCCGATTCTTTGCTGCAGCACCTCGTAATAGGAACCCGCCCCGGAGGGATGTGGCTCAAGGACGCGCTGGTCTTGCCAGCCGAAGAAGTTCGACACAACCTCGCCCTGGCTGTTCATCAACAGCATGGACCCTAGTTGCGTGCACAGAACTACCCCGTCGCACTCAATCGCCAGGACGGCAAGTTCCTCGATCAGCGTGCGCGTGGCCGCGAGGATAGATCCAGCATCAAACTCACAATACAGAGGGTCGCGACCGGGGAGTGGTTCGGGAAAGGGAATGCGCCGAACGTGCTCGATGCGGCAGCTTCCGGTGTGCAGCACTGCGCCCTTGATGAATGACGTACCCAAATCGATGCCAACGAAGGGCAAGCAACACTCCTTGAGCCCGTGTATCGAACCCCGGGGGCCCTCAGCTCATGAGACACGGGGCGGTCACCGCCGTCAACCGCCCGTTCCTTCGCGGATGCAACAATGCTGTTGTGAGTAAGATTCCTGAAAGAGGATCGTTCTGATGCAGGCTTCCGAATCCGTTCACTGGAAAAATCGCAAGGCGACCCGGCTGACCAATGGGGTTGTCGAACTGATCGCACTGACGGGCGGAGGACATCTGGCCGACTTTCGATTCCTGGAGCAGAACGGAAAACCGTCGCCGAACACCTTTTGGGAAGCTCCGTGGGCGACCACCGATCCTCAAGGGGTACCCGCGGAGTCGCTGCCATCAAACTACGGTCCGCTGGACGAGCGCAAATTTCTCGCCGGCTATACGGGCCATGCCCTTTGTCTCGATTACTTTTGTGGGCCGTCGCCCGAGCAAGCTGCGGCGGGTTTAAGCCTCCACGGCGAGGCAGCCAGCGCGTGGTGGAATGTGAATAAACCCGCGGATTCCGCGGAGCCCGCCTGCCGGTGGGATGTAACGCTGCCCTTCGCGCAGTTGAGTCTGGAACGAGAGATTTACTTGGGCAAAGGCGAGAGCGTGGCCTATGTGAGTGAAACCGTCACCAACCAGACCAGCGGGGAGCACGTATGCGATTGGGTGCAACATGTCACCTTCGGGCCACCGCTGTTGAAGCAGGGCGAGAGTACCTTAACCGCCTCCGCGCTGCGTGGCAGGACAGGCTGGCCCTACGGCTACGGTGAAGGTTCAATGATTGCGGACGATCAAGAGTTCGTTTGGCCGGATGCTCCCGGCCCAGGGGGGACGGTCGATTTGCGTCAACCATTCACTGACAGAGGGGGCGGATTAATCGCTGGCGTACAGCTGGACCCGCGGCGAGCGCAACAATACGTGTTGGCGGTGAACTGGAAACTGCGCCTCGGTGTAGGCTACTGCTTTCGAAGAGACGATTTTCCCTGGATGACCATCTGGGAAGAGAACTGCGCCCGGCCGGATGCTCCCTGGAACGGAACATCGCAAGCGCGCGGCATGGAGTTTGGCACCATCCCGGTGCCCCGAGGTCCGGAAGAAATTCTTCGCAGCGGAACAGTCTTTGATTCGCCATTCCAATGTGTAATCCCGGCATCCGGAAAGAAAACAGCGAAGTATCTGATCTTTCTGGTAACCATCCCTGCCGGGATCGACGCGATTCAGAATGTAGAGACGATTGGCGACACCATCGTGCTCTACGACCAGAACGGCAAACCATCGTTATCGGTCCCGGCATCCGGCTGTGAAGCCTTCCTTGCACCTTAGCTCGCCGCCGCAGGGCGCGAAACACTCACCAGGTCGATCTCCTCGCCAATGGTGGGAATGAGCGTCTTTCCTGCACCACCAAGACGGCGATAGGTGCCTGTAAAGAGTTCCGGATCGAGCGTCTCCTCCGCGGCTCCGGATGTGACCTTCCAAAGGTAGTGGTGAATGGGCGCCACCAGACCGGCGCCAAGGTGCCAGGCCAGCAACGCCGCCTCATGGGCGTCCATGTTTCCTGAGACTCCATTGATGCATAGCAGCGCCACGTCCGGCTGGCGCGACTTCAACCGGCGTAAGCGGACGTCGTATTCTGTGTCGCCGCAATGGTAGACCGTGAGCCCCTCAGCACCCACCAGCACCCCCATTGCGTCGGGAACTTCCCAGCCCGGGACATTCGCTTCGTGGCGAGCCGGCGTTGCCTCGATGGTTACGTCCGCAATCTGCGTCGTCTTCCCCCACTGCAACTGCTCAATCTGAGCCCGCGGTATGCCCATGTGCAGGGCGTGGGCAGCCGCACTGGGCGGCATAATGAATTTGGCGTTGGGATTATTCCGCGCGACCAGGGGAATCAACCCCGGGTCCAGGTGGTCTTCATGCCAGTGGGTTGAAATAACGGCGTCTGCCCGAACCTCTTGTGGATCAATCGGCGGCGGAAACGCGCGGTCCACCCCGAAAATATCCTTTACTGCATTGGAAAGATAAGGGTCGATGTAGACCACCGTACCTTTCGGTGTCTTGAACACGAAGCCCGAACCACCCAACCACCAGCACGAGACATGGCCCGCGGCAACCTCGGCTGCTGCGATGCGTTCTGACAAACTGGTCATACTACTCAAAACCTCCCTGGGCAACCGCGCCTTATTGTCACCCTTCGCCGCAACGATCGTCGAGAAAATTGACCAGGAGGGGGAATAGTAACCCTTCTCTATGCAGTCAGCGGAATTGCGTTGACACTTCCCCGTAGCTCTCTTTACATGGAAAGGCGCTGTAGAGACGTCATCTATTCGTGCGGCCGGGTTCAGGAGCCACAATGAGCGAAACAGGAAAGTTGGCAGGGAAGCGGGCACTGGTGACAGGGGCCGGGACCGGGATCGGACGTGAAATTGCGCTCGAGTTTGCTCGGCAGGGCGCCGATGTTGTATGCCACTACAGCCACGCACCCGAAGGAGCCGAATCGGCAGCGCTGGAGATCAAGACTCTGGGACGGCGGTCCACAACATGCAAGGCGGACTTCAACGACGCCGCAGCGGGAGTTCGCCTCGCGGACCTGGCCTTGGAGTTTCTCGGTGGAATCGACTGCCTGGTCAACAACGCCGGCATCACTTTCAATTGTCCATTCGTCAAGATAAAACCTGAGGAGCTCGACACTCTCTTCAACGTCAACTTCCGCACGCCTTTTCTCCTCACCCAGCGGCTTGTAGAGCCCATGCTGCAGCAGGGCGGCGGAACAATCTGCAACCTGGCCTCGATCCACGGATTGCAGGGCGCGCCCGAGCACTCCGCGTATGCAGCCACCAAGGGCGCGATCATTGCCAGCACGCGCGCCCTTGCCGTGGAACTCGGTCATCGGGGCATTCGGGTCAACGCCATCGCTCCCGGGTGGATCACCGTCGAGGCCTACGCTTCCGCGATCCCAGGATTCAATCTCAAGCAGGCGGCCGAAGACGCGCAAAACAAGGTGCCCGTCGCCCGCTACGGTGTTCCTCTCGACGTTGCCAAAATCGCCGCCTTCCTCTGTTCCAATGACGCTGGGTTCATTACCGGGCAGACCTTCGTCGTCGACGGAGGTACTACCTCGCTCATGTCGTTGATTTCTGACTTCCGAACAGAATCGACCGCGCGCTTCGGAGGCGGGTATATGCCGGGAAGATGACAAACCCCTGCGAATGGGCGGCAAATCGCGTACACAAAGTGGTCAACAGCACGAGAGACAGTCGTCTTGCCACGGTGCTAGCTTTCTATTTTCCTCTCTCTGCTCGCCGCTCGTTCTGAAATGTGCCAGCGAAACATTAACCACCCTGTCTAGACTCTTTGAGGAAGAACCTTGAACCCATTGAACCGTCGCACATTCGTACAGCTCTCCACGGGAGCCCTGCTATCCGCTGCCTCCAGCCGTCTGCTGGCCAGCAATGAGGCGCCGTCGATTTCGAGTCCGGATGGCTTCGTCCATGTCAAAGGCACGAATTACTCATGGGAGTATTCGCAGGCCGACGATACCTTCGCGTTGCACGATGCGAAAAATCGACTCATCGTCAAAGGAACCCTACAGCCCGCCGTGGTAGTAGCGCCCGCTGACCAGCCATCGGTCAGACAGTGTAGCGCGGGCAAGCCAGCCGGCCACCATGTTGAACAAGGCCGAGTGATATTTGAATACGACGGCGTGAACGGTGGGGCTCGGCTGTCCGTGCCGTGGCGTTTTGACGAGCATGGCATTTGGAGCGAGCCCGTAACTTATCAGACCTCAGCAGCCGAAGACGTGGTCAGTCTGCACTACTTCACCACGATCAAAGGCACAGATCCAATCCCATCGCTCCATTCCACCTACCTGGTTGTACCCGGCGTCAGCGAAGGGTCGTCGATAAGCCCAATTATCGAGGACAACGTCCATCTCGATCAGAACGTTTGGTTGGGCCGAGGCAGCTTCCTCCCTGGGTTACATCAACAATGGGGACTCCCGGTTCACTTCTTTTGCGGTTTCAGCATCGATCAGTGGAACGGCCAGCGCAATATGTATACCGACGGCAGGTCAGAAGCATTTGTGTGCGGCTTGGCAGACCTGCCCGGCGGAGATCTCTTTTTGCAACTGTTCGAAACCAAAAGCAGTCTGTGGATCGACTATCGAAGCGATCTTTGGAAGCACTTTCGAGGCCCGGGGAAATTATCGCTGGGCGCGACTCTCTTCTGGTCGGTGGCCCCCGACTACTATGAGGCGATTGCCGGTTACTACCAGGGGTTGGTGCAGGCTGGAATCATCCGCAGGCACCAGAACTCCGAGCAAAAAACCGCGATTGCCCTTACTCCGGAGTTCTGCACCTGGGGTCCGCAAGTTGACCGCAACAAAACAGGGGCAAGTCTCGATGAAGCCTTTCTCACCGAGATTTATAAAGAACTCAAAGCCTCGGGTATGAAGCCCGGACTTTTTTCTATCGACGACAAATGGGAAGAGGCTTACGGCAACCTTGAGCACTCGGCAACCAGGCTCCCTCACTTCGAACAATTTCTCGACCAGCTCCGGGCCGACGGATACCGGATTGGCCTGTGGGCGGCGCTTATGCGCTGTGAGCACCCCGCGGATATTGGCTTGACTGAAGACAACATGTTGAAGCGGCCGGACGGAAAGCCCTACCTGGCCACCAATTTTGGCAGGTCCAGCTACTACATCCTCGATTTCACCCAGCCCGCGGTGGAGAAAGTGCTCACCGAGTTGGTGCGAAAGTTTGTTCGCAGATATAAGCCAGACCTATTCAAGTTCGATTTCGGTTATGAACTGCCGGCCGTCGGCATTGCCGCACCGCAAGACAAGAGTTGGACTGGCGAGCGGCTCATGTGGAAGGGCCTCGATGTCGTCATCAAGGCGATGCGCGAGGAAAATCCAAACCTTGTGGTGATGTACTACCAGCTGTCCCCTCTCTTCCTCGATTATTTCGACCTGCACAGCACCGATGATTTATGGCTGACTGCCGGGGAATACGATTTGGAAGCCAATCGACGTATCTACTTCAGCAGTCTGTTGGGTCCGCTGGGAATTCCAACCTATGGATCGTCGGGCTACGACTGGGCCAGCTCACCACATATATGGTTTGATTCGGCGGCAGTGGGCACCATCGGTTCGCTGAATGATTTCAAAGCCGACGAACAAGGGGAGGGCAGCACACCGGAGCTGGTCGCCAAGTATAACGGCATCGCCAAGGTGCTGCGGCAATCGAATACCTTTCAGGTATTGCCGCTCGGGGTAGTCTCCCAAGCGCCAACCTACGGTGCACATGCCCGCTCCTGGGCCAGGTTCGAAGGCGGTGAACTGGTTCTGTTTGCGTTTCGGCCCACGATGCCCGGGGATGAGAATCCTCTCATGTCGCAGGCAAGCGACCCCCGTGTGAAGGATGTTATCCAATGCACCGCGCCCGTGATCATTGCTTCGCAAGACAGCAAGAGCATAACCCGTAGCAGCAAACTGGCAATCGTGTCCTATGCCGGCGGCCAGGTTGCTCTTCGCCGGCAAGAGGGAAAGAAAGCCGAGTTGACCAGCCACTATTTCGGAGGGGCCGTCACGCAAAGCAAGGCGCCGATCGAAAATGGCCAACTGAAAATCACCGTGGAGGATCGCAACCCCGCAGGCAAACCACTGGAGTGGATCGAGGTTCGCATATCGTAGCGACCGATACCAGGAGCACTACGAATCTGCCTTACGTCCTCTTCCTGGCTGCGACCGCAGCGCTGGGTGGAATGATGTTCGGCTTTGACCTTGCCATCATCGTTGGCGCAGGTCCGTTCCTGATCCAGCACTTTGGCCTGAGTGATTTGGGCCTCGGCTGGGCGTACAGCTCGCTGTTGTTCGGGTGTGTGCTGGGCTCCGTGGCCGCCGGCCGATTGACAGACATTTATGGGCGGCAACGAATTCTGCTCTTCGTAGCCATCCTGTTCATTATTACTTCGGTCGCGACCGGCATCGCTCCCACCTTCGGCATATTGGTGGCTGCGAGATTTGCCGGCGGCATCGCCGTCGGTGGTGTGTCGGTCCTTTCGCCCCTCTACGTGGCCGAAGTTTCCCCGCCAAAGATACGTGGGCGGTTGGGCGCCATGTATCAGATGTCCATCACCATTGGCATCCTGACCTCTTACTGCATCAACTACTGGCTACGTAATCAGGGTGCATGGAACTGGCGATGGATGTTTATCAGCGGCGCATTGCCCAGTGTTCTGTTCTTCCTCGCGCTCCTTTGGGCGCCGGAAACTCCCCGCTTCCTCTTCAAGGTCGGCAGGAAACAGGAGGGTTCTGCAATTTTGATCCGGATCATGAACGCCGAGGAGGCTGCGCTCGAAGCCACCGAGATTGAGGCGAGTCTGGCTGTCTCTCCCACCGCCGGTCAGCAACCCGGCTTACGCCGATATCGTCGCGTGCTGGTGATCAGCTTTATCCTGGCAATCCTGATTCATGTTTCGGGGATCGATACGATTATTGATTATGCGCCGCTGGTCTTGAAGTCTGCCGGGTGGAAGATCGATGCTGCGCTCTTTTCCACCTTTGTGATTGGGGGAATCAATTGCGCCTTCACATTGATTTCGTTTTGGACCATTGATCGCTACGGGCGCAAGCCACTCTACATTGTGGGTTCGCTGGGCATGGCATTTGCGCTGGTCCTGGTGATCGTCGCCTTGGCGGCGGGGCAGTTCAATGGCGCAGTCCTGCTGGGGTTGATGGCATTGTTCATCGCCTTCTTTGCGTCCTGCATAGGGCCTGTTTTTTGGACCCTGGTGCCGGAAATCTTTCCCAACACCGTGCGCGGACAAGCCATGGTCGTTCCTGTGGTGACCCAATGGGTAACGAACGCGCTTGTCGTGCTCTTGTTCCCGCTAGCCTTCAATCGAGTCGGCAAGCTACCTACCTTTGCCTTTCTGGCCTGCATGGCGTTATTGCAGGCGCTGTTCGCCTGGCGGCTGTTGCCGGAGACAAAAGGGAAAACTCTGGAAGAAATTGAAGCGTACTGGAGCGCGAAGCGAGTGTAGCGTTACAACGATCGCGCACCCGGCCACCTGGCCAACTCCCATCCCGTCTGGTCGGCAATTTCGAGCAAGCGGTTGTATTTGGCAAGCCGCTCGGAATGGCGAATCGATCCGTTCTTGAATTGATCTGCACTCCATCCAACCGCCAAATCAGCGGCCCAATTGTCTTCCGTTTCACCGCTCCGAACACTCAACGAGATTGACCAGCCGGCTGTGCGTGCTTGTTGGTACGCGGCAAGCGCTTCCGTGATCGTCCCGATCTGGTTCACCTTCAGCAGCAGCGCATCACAGGCGTGACTCTCGATAGCACGCTGAATACGGCGCGGATTTGTACAGAGGAGATCATCGCCCAACGTCAAAGCCCGTCCGCGAATCGCGCCGTGAAGCGCCGGCCAGTGTTCCCAATCATCCTCGGCCAGGCCATCTTCCACGCTGATAATCGGAAATCGCTCTAGCCAACGCGTGATCTCCGCAATGAGTTCACCACTATTCAGAACGTTCCCATCGATTTCGTACCGGCCGTCTCTATAAAAGTGAGTCGCCGCCAGATCGACGCCAAGATAGACATCGGCCCCGGGCTTGTAACCCGCGCGCTCGATCGATTCCACGGCCAGGGAGAACATCTCTTCCGTGGTTTTACACGGAGGCGCTAGCCCGCCTTCATCCGCGGTAAGCAAGCGCATTCCATATTTCTTGAACACCAACTCGGCGGCAGCCGCGTACACATCAGAAATCATGATCAGGGCCTCGTCGACCGTTCGCCGGGAAGCAGGAATAACCAAAACATCCTGAATAGCTACCTGCTGCCCGGCGTGTTTGCCCCCACTCAGGAGATTGATCGTCAAACTGGGTAGAGCGACGGGGGTAACGCCGAGCATGCGCGCGAAATACAGATAGAGCGGAAGCCCTTGCTCCAAAGCACTCGCGCGCGCGAAGGCGATTGACACAGCTAGAATGGCATTCGCTCCGAGTCGCGACTTGGCCGGCGTGCCATCGAGCTCGATCATCCTGGAATCCAGTTCCGCCTGACCGGTGAAGGCCCGGCCCGCCAGCTCGCGTTGTAGCTCGCCCCCGATATTCGCGGCCGCCCGCAAACATCCTTGTCCGCGATATCGCTTAGGGTCTCCATCGCGCAGCTCAAAGGCTTCCGCCGTTCCGGTGGAAGCGCCGGATGGCACAGACGCGGAACAACGAATTCCGCCATCGAGTACACACGTAGCCAGGACAGTTGGCTTACCGCGGCTGTCAAGAATCTCGCGTCCGAAAAGCTTTTCAATGCGCGGCATCGATTCCTTCAATGAACCTTGCCACCAGACCGTTCACACGTTCGGGTGGGTTTGTGATGAGCGCCAGGGTGATATCGAGTTGCCGCTGCCGTTCCTGGTGAGTGAGGTATTCGAGCGGCGATTTTCCTGCGACGCGCGCAAGCAAGCAGCCCAGGGTGTGGCTTACTACCCGGGGCTCGAGTGCGTTCGCCCAGTCCACGGGCGCGATCTCCTCACCATAGACTTTCCAAAATGTAAGTGCACCGGCTGCCAGCTGCCTGCGAGATTCGGGCAAATGGTTTGCCTTGCTGAGGAAGTGTGTGAGCGCAAACCCCAGGTCGAAGGCCGGTTCGCCCCAATGGACCACCTCATAATCCAGCAGAATTAATTTTCCGCGGTAGAGAAGTGTATTCTTTGGGCTGAAGTCACCATGAACCAGGCTCAGTTTGTGAGACAACGTCTGCCGCGCCAGGGATTGGAGAAAATCGGCGGCCACCGGTGTGGTTTGGGCAGTGTACAGATAGTAGGGTTCCAGGCGCAGAGTTTCAAAGTAAGTGGTGTCGCTAAACATCAGGCGAAGGTCCTGGCCTGATTCGGATGACTGCCGGTGAACTGTACCCAGCAGCCAACCAAACTGTTCGAAGTGCTGGGGAACGATCTCCCCTCTGAGCAAGACCGATTTCCAGTTCTCATGTTCTTCCGGTATTGCCTCCATGGCTAGCAGATGATTCGCCGCATCTTCCCAGGCAAACGCTGGAGTGGTCCCCGCTGGGGCAAAGCGGTTGAACCAGCGCAGAGCCTTGGCCTCCACCTGGATCCGGTCAGGGCTGCTGAACCAGTCGGCATCGACTCTCAATTTCTCCAGGGCCTGTTTCAAAACCCATCCGTGGCCATCCGGCCAGAGCACACGGACGGTGCGGTTCGAGACTCCGCCAGAAAGCTTTGTGAGCGAAACAGCTCCGTCTGCCTTCACATGCCGATGCGACCTCAGGTACTGCCTCAATGCGTCAAGGTCCTCGATATCAATTTCCATGGCTGACCGTTACCGGGTATCTCGTGCTGTTACGGAGTTTGGGAAACGCGGACCCTCCCCCGACAATCTTCTTCGGAAACAAATCAAAGGGTGCCCCATATCTCGCGCGTTTTTCGCGAGATGTGGGAAACGCGGACCTCCATAGTCGGTCTGTGCGTGAGCACTCAGCACTTATCTCTATGGAGTACCTTCCTTGACCGTAAGCACCTGGTCGGCGCCCACTTTCGTCAGTACCTGGCGAATACCGCTCGGCCACAGCAATTCAATCCGGTCGATAACCGTGCTGTCTCCCAGACCAAAATGCACTCGCTTATCGCTGGATGAGTTGTAGCCGACCGCAGTGGTTGCGTGGTTGTACTGCGTTCCATGGCTTGTGGTGATCCTGACCCTGGTACCGAGTGCATCCCGATTGGACTTCGTACCAACCAACTTCAGGATGATCCAATGATTCTGGTTGACCGACCGATTCATCAAAAGCTGCGGAGGTCCGTTCAGCACCGTCACGACAACATCGATTTTCCCATCGTTATTGAAATCCCCAAACGCCGCACCGCGATGCGCGGCGGGCAACGAAACAGCTGCGCCCGCCTTGGCGCTCACGTCCTCGAAGGTGAGAGCACCCTTGTTGCGAAACACGGCATTCGGAAGAGCATACGGCCGGTGCTCTACCTCAAGCGCATTATCGAGAATTGCCGAATTGGCAGCAAACAGGTCTTTGTATCCGTCATTGTCAAAATCGAAAGCGCCCACTCCCCAGCCAGTCATGCGGCTGGTAATGGTCGCCAGCTTTGCCTTGACCGTAACGTCTTCAAACTGGCCGCCGGCCAGGTTTTTATAGAGAGGAAAGGTGTCCCCAAACATTGCAGTGTGAAAGATATCGGGCAAGCCGTCGTTATCCAGATCGCGGAAGTCCGTGCCCATACCCGCCACCGTCTTGCCGCTGTCGGTATACGCTACACCGGCCACCATCGCCACGTCGGTGAAGGTACCGTCACCCTTGTTGTGCAGCAGATAATTCGGAAAAGTGTCGTTCGATATGAAAATATCTGTCAGTCCATCGTTATTGTAGTCGGCAAAAGCGACACCCATCCCCTTTCCAACGTAACGGGAAATATGAGACTGTTCCGAGACATCGGTAAAAGTCCCATCGCCATTGTTGTGATAAAGAATGTTGGGCGTCCCATGGAAATCATTGGGTGAACAATAGGTCGGCAGCGCTTCCACATGGCAATGGCTTGCGGTTTTGACCTTGTAATCGAGGTAGTTCACCACCAGCAAATCAAGCAGGCCATCGTTGTCATAGTCAAACCAGCCAGCCGTCACCGCCCAGGCCTTGCCCAGACCGGGAACCATTCCGTTGACCCCGGCCTTCGCCGTCACGTCGGTAAACGTGCCATTGCCGTTATTGTGCAGCAGTTGGTTGCGGTTCACGCCGGCAATGTACAAATCTACAAAGCCGTCGTTGTCATAATCGCCCGCAGCCACTCCCATCGCATAACCCGATCCCGCCAGCCCTGCCTGTTCCGTAACATCGGTAAACGTCCCATCGCCGTTGTTGCGAAACAGCCGGTTTGCGTAACCCGGGCCGCTCTTTTCCAGCGACGGAATCTCAGCCCCATTGGTGAAGAAGATATCCAGCAGCCCATCGTTGTTGTAATCAAATACGGCAACGCCCCCAGCCATGGTCTCGATCGAATATCGCTCAGGGCTGACACTGTTTTTTAGCGTGAAGTTGATTTTGGAAGCTTCCGTTGCATTCTCGAATTGGATTGTTGATGGCGTAGGGGGGGACGGATGCTGCACGGCACCGGTTGGGCGAATGCCCTGGCTCTGCGCCCCGGACCCGAGCACGTTGGCGAAAAGAATCCACACTGCGGCAACCGTGAACCATGAAAAGCCCTGGGAGCTACTTGCCATCGGGGTTTTTGCCATGCAGCTTCTGAAATTCATCGAGTGCCTGGCGAAATTTCTCTTTCGTCGCCAGTTTTCCGGTATGCGAACGCAAGCCGGTAATAATATTCCTCTTTCGTAGCGTCCAGCGATATGGCCTTTTGCAAAACTCTAATCTCTTCCGCGTATTTCCCTTGTTGCCCGTAAACCAGTCCCAATTGAAAATACGCTTGAGGCAGTTTCGGGTTCAGGCGAATAGCCTCCTGTAGGGACTCCACGAAGTGTGGCGGCATCGCATCTTTGGTGTTCGACCACCTCCCGGACTGGGCCATGGTGTAGTCAAACAGGATCAATCCGTCCTTCGGGTACTTCTTGTGCAGGGAAGCAAGGAGCTCCACCACCCTGGGCGCCAGCGCTGGCGGGACAATCTCGGTATCCGCCAGTAACTCCATAGGATGTGGATCCGCTGGGTTCAAGTCTTCCGCGTCCACCAGAAGCTGGGCGCCCTCGAGGGATTTTCCATCCGCGTACAAAACCACCCCTAAAGCCACACGGAGTCTCACTGATTGCGGATATTTCTGAACTCCATAGCGCAGGATCGTGATCGCGGCATTGTGGTCGAGACGGAATAAGGACATGCCAAAATCAAAGACGTTTGCCTCGCTCGGGTCGATCGTCGCCGCTTTCTGGTACTCAATCGCCGCAGCCTTATCGTTTTTCTCGCCGGCTTCGGCTTTGCCCAGCAAGTTGTGGAGCTGGGCCTGATCCTGCTGCTGTAGCAGAGTCGTCAATAGGGTCTTTGCATTCTCAAATTGGCCTGCATTGATCTCGGCGTCGGCCAGGTCGCGGCCGTTTTCGTAGCTTGGGCACCTGCCGTACACATCGAGCAAGAGCTCAACCGCGCCAGCAAAATTTCCTGCTTCGAGAGCGCGATGGGCGGCGGCCTGCTTTCCCCCACAAGTCGTCTCGCCGCCCGGAGAGGCCGTTGCCGGAGGAATCGAGAATGCATTGGATTGGTAAGGAAACAAAGGGAAAACGGTTCCGAGCAGCGAAGAAAAGAATGCAGCATGAGCTAACAAGTGTCTTCTCACAGCGCGGCCGGATCCCTCCACAACAGGTCTCCCGCGAACACTCGTCGTGAACGTGCCGCGTAGATGAACCCCTGGGGCGCGCCCGGAGACCTTACTGATCATAACCAATCGCCGCCAAACTGCCCCACATGCGGTGACTGCAAATGGCGTACATAAAGTGGTCAATTGCAAGACAGACAGTCGTATTTCGCGCGTGCTAGTTTTCTAGTCGCCTGGAATAAAGCAATGAATCGCGTAGGCAAACGCAACCTGAACGTGAGCGGTCAGAAGGTGGACGGAGTATGTTGTTAAATCTTGTGACGCCGAACAAGCCGGGCGATGAATATTAAATCATTGATTGTAAATGAGTTACTTGCACAACAACCGCAACAACTTTTCGGAGGAGCGCAATGAAATTCCTGAGGCAGGCCAACTTCCTATACGTTATCGTCTGCACCCTGGTGCTGGCGGCATCGGTCTCACGCCTTTCTGCTCAGATCGCCACCGGGCGAATCACTGGCAGAGTCACAGACTCGACCGGCGCGGTGATTGCCGGAGCCAGCGTAACCATTGCAAGCGACGCGACCGGCGTCTTTCAGACAGTTAAAACAGGCGCGGGCGGCGATTACGTTTTTGAAGCCGTGAACCCCGGCACCTACACGCTCAAAGTGGAAGCTCCCGGCTTTGCGTCGTACACCAACCAGGGCGTCCAGGCACACATTCAGGACAATCTGACCATCGACGTCAAGCTCAGCGTGGGCACTGTGGGCCAGCAGGTCTCAGTCAATGCGTCGGCAACGCCATTGCTGCAACAAGAAGATGCATCCGTTGGCCAGACCATTGGTGAGCAACAGGTCAACGATATGCCCTTGCAGAGCAGGGACTGGACAACTCTGGGATTATTGGCGGCCGGCACCAGCACCACTGGTAGTTCCAGCAATGCCGAGTTCAACGTGATGGGCGTAGATTTCACCCAGAACGACTTTCGCCTTGACGGCATCGACGACAACGTCGAAGTGTATGGCGGTGGAAACATCCAGGGCGCCAGCGGCAACAATGAGTACACGTCGATCGTGCCCCCGCCCGACGCAATCCAGGAATTCAAACTTCAGACCGGCAACTTCGATGCTGAGTTTGGCCACTCCACCGGCGGCATCATCAACGCTGCGCTCAAGTCCGGTACTAACGGCTTCCACGGAGATCTTTGGGAATATGTTCGTAACACGGTTTTCAACGCCAACGACTATTTCGCGAACCAAACCGATACGCCGCGTCCCGCCTATCACCAGAACCAGTTCGGCGGAACGGTTGGCGGTCCTGTAGTCATTCCCAAACTGTACAACGGCAAGAACAGGACCTTCTTCTTTTTCGATTACCAGGGCACCAGGATCAACACACCGACCTCCAGTACCTCCAGCGTCCCAACGGATTTGATGCACAGCAGCAACTTCACTAATTTTCAGGATTTCTTCAGCCTGGTGGGCGGCACCAAAACTGACGGGCTCGGCCGCACCTACCCACTGGCAACCTTGCTGGACCCGGAGACCACCCGCATGGTTGCGGCCGGCGCCACCGATCCAGTTTCAGGCCTGGCCAACACATCGGGCAGCTCCATTTATGTCCGCGATCCCTTCTACACCAACGGCAGCATCGGCGGGATCACGAACTTTACCAGCCAGGCTCAATACCTGAACATTCTGCCCGCATCCCGTCTCGATCCCAACTCAGTTAAACTGCTCGGCTTGTATCCCAACCCAACAGCCGGCCGCACATCGTTCCCCAACTACTTCCAGTTTGCGGCGGGGACCAACAACATCAACCAATACGATGTCCGCATCGACGAGAACATCAGCAGCAAAGACATCCTCTTTGGTGTTTACAACTACAGCAACGAAACCATCTTTGTGCCGCCGTCTCTCCCTGGGTTCGCAGAAGGTCAGACCTATGGAGACGGTAATGAACAGGGTCCGCGGTATGCCATTGTCCTTGGCTACACCCACGTCCTGACGCCCACGCTGACCAACGAATTCCACATTGGATTTCTGCACAGCATTGAACGTTTGAGCGGCGCTTATGGCAACACCCCAGGAATCCCAGAGCAATTTGGGATCGCGGGTGTACCTCAAAGTTCGGGGAACGGGGGCCTGCCACCCATCGGGATAAGCGGCTTCTCCGGCATGGGAACCTCTGGCTGGATGCCTACTCTCTCCACTGTCCGTACCCTGGAGATCATGGACAACGTGACCAAAATCTACGGGCCACACACCTTCAAGACCGGTATCCAGGTCGATGATTTTTATGCCCCCATCATCCAGCCAACCTATGGAAAAGGAAACTTCAGTTTCACCGGTCAATACTCTGATATTCCCAACCAAAGTTCAGGATACGCGGGCGTCGGTGACCTGTTGCTGGTGCCAGGCGCCGCAACGGTTCCCGGAGGAATCTCCAATCTGGGTGGTTTGCAGACTTACGGACTTTCCAACTATGCCCAGGTAAGTGACAAGCGCTACTACATCGGGGCGTACTTCCAGGATGACTGGAAGCTATCCCCCAAGCTCACGCTAAACCTCGGCGTGCGTTGGGATCACTACACGCCTTATGAGGAAATCCACGGAAGACAGGCCAACTTCATTCAGGATGGCGGCGGTGGTGGGAACTCGGGAACTTACTACATCCCGAAATATGGCTGTAGCTCAGTCCCGACCTCAAGCACGTTCCAGGCGCTGATCGCTTCCTACAATATTTCGGTCAACTGCACGTCGAACAACGCGACCGGCAACGCTCAGAACCTTAACTTCGCTCCACGTCTTGGATTCGCCTACCGCCTGGATGACAAAACAGTCGTTCGCGGAGGCTACGGCATCACTTTCGGCGCACTGAACAACATCGGATTCGGGGATAACATCGGTGGAAATTATCCCTTTTCCTATACGGTTAATTTCTACGCAGTCAATTCTCAGATCCCGCTCACCGTTCCCGGAGGGGCGACCGCCACTACCAGCAATGCGCTGGTTGCACAGAATCTCGAAGACCCAACCGCGGTCAACGGAGCTGGACTCACCCTATACGGCAGGCAATTCAACTTCGGCACGCCCTATCAGCAAACCTTTAACCTGACCGTCCAGAATCAGTTCACCCAACACGACGCAATTTCCCTGGCGTATGTAGGCACACTCGGAAGGCATCTGGACAGTGGAAACACCCAGAATGCGCCGACCGCCATTATGCCCCCGGGAACGAACCAATATGATCCCACGGTTCAGGGACACATACCGTTCCCTGAGTTCTCGCCGAACGGCGAGTACGAGGATACGGGGAGCACCAGCAGCTATAACTCGTTCCAGGCAGTTTGGGAGCACCAACTCAGCGCCGGGCTTAAGGTATTGGCGAATTACACCTACTCCAAATGCATGACCGATCAGCGGTCGCTCGAAGGCTCCAGCAACCCTGGCTACCGCGCGCCATGGCTCCCAGGCTTTGGCAGGGCGGCCGATTACGCACTTTGCAGTGCGGATACGGCACAGGTCGTTCATGCTTCGGGAACCTACAACTTGCCATTCGGCAGGAAGCAGCAATTCGCGAATAACGTCAACCCCGTCGTCGATGCAATTATCGGCGGATGGATAACCAACTTCATCTACTCCCACCAAACTGGTCAGCCCTTTACGCTTAGCTGCCCGATTTCGACTACAGCTGATTTCGGATGCTTCGCGAATACTGTGCCGGGACAGGGTATCTACGCTGGCGGCAAGAAAGTTAGCCAGTGGCTAAATCCGATGGCATTTGCAAATCCTCCGGTTGCGACCCAGATTGGCCAGGGTGACTACTCGCCCCTCGGCGGCAGCCCCGCCCAGGCACGGGGTCCGAATTTCCAGAACCTCGATATGTCGCTCTTCAAGGTGCTCCCGATTCACGAAAGCGTGAAGCTTGAATTTCGTGCGGAGGCCTTTGACTTACCCAACTGGCATTCCTTCGCAAACCCGGGAAGCCTCAACTTCCTGAACACCTCAGGCTTCAGCGCGATCACCTCCTCGCGCAGCAATCCTCGTATTCTGCAGCTCGCTCTGAAGCTGTACTACTAAACGAAACACCAGCGGGGGACGGGCCGCGTGGCTCGCCCCTCGAAGTACAAGTAAAGCCAGCGCAGGATTAAGAAAACCGCAGATCTCCGTAGTGGAGAGATCTGCGGTTTTCGCTTACCAGCATGGGATCCAGCCCCGCCCATTCAAAAACATCTACCTGTCCTGGAAGCAGCAGTGAGCGCCATCTCACTACGGTGGCCGGACCTCCAGGAGAGTGCAGGATATGCGCCGTCGTGAGCTGCTAAAAGGTTTCGCCATAACCGGTAGCGGCTTGTTGACCCACCCGGAACAAGTCCTTGCTGTTCTCAACGCACAGGCACCAGAATCCCGACCCCCAGATCTCGATGAGCTCGCCGGGGATTGGACCTCCGGCAGTATCCTTGACAACACACCTTCCGTCTCCAATTTTCATGGCAGCCTCGAAACCTCCAGAAATCTTCTGGGCATTGAGAGCTTCACTGTGCCCCCACTGGCCCAGGGTGGCGAACTTGCCGGGCTAGCCCTGGATGGAGCCAACCTTCTCGCCCAGGATTTCCGATGGTATCCCTACCAGCTATTACGGCGAACGCGCATCGACGATCTCGAGGTCGTAACCACCGTCCGTATGCCCTTTGAAGGGTCTGGGATTTTATTCACCGTCGAAGCCACCAACCTGGCTACGAAAACACGGACAGCCAATATCGCGATTAACCTGCAGGCGGCGATTCGCCACTATCCGCAAAAGTGGACATGGGACACGCCCCGGCCAAGGCAGCAGGATCTCTCCGACTTTGACGCCGGCACGGTCGGTTCGGGTTCGGGGCTGATCGTCCTCAGCCAGGACCGTCAAAGCATTGCCAAAGTCGCGTTTGCTTTTCTTCAACCACCGGATGAAGTTTCCGCAAAAACGCACATTGCCAGCTGGAGTTTTCGATTGGAGCCAGGCAAACGAGTCCGCATCGAGTTTGTCATGGCGGCAGGTACAGACCTCAACCTGGTAAGCAAACAGGTCTCCACCTGGAGAGCAACTTTTCCCGAAACCTGGCAGACGGCAAGAGACCAATGGCAACATCGCTTCCGGCAGGCGTTTACCCCGGAGAACGGGCATTTTTCAGGCAATCTTCCAACACTGATCAGCAGCGACGCGAAGCTGAAAAAACTCTACTACGCCAGCATCCTCAGCTTGCTATGCCTGGAACGGACGAACTTCGGCGCGCGTTTTCCCCGTGTATTCGTGACCGTCTCGCCCCGCTGGGGCACCACCCTGGTCTACTTCTGGGACGCCAGTTTCTCTGCCACCGTGTGGGCGCTGCTCGATCCTGCGGCCATGAAGGAACAACTCCGGCTGTTTCTCGATAGCGACATTCATGCTTGCTACGCGATCGATTTTCAATCGCTGCAGCCTGTTGGACCATGGTATTCGGCGAATGACTACTCCGTGTTCCGGCTGGTGACCACTTATGTCTATGTCACTGGCGACTGGCAATTCATGGAGGAGCCACTGCGCAACGGAAACACGGTGATCGATACTCTGGAAGCCATGTCGCTGCATTGGCGAACGCTGACCAAGCCACCGGGCATGTTGGCAAACTACGGCGATGCCTCGAATCTTCTCGAGACCGTGCCCACGTATGTGGAAATCGTTCCCGCCATGAATGCGGCCAACGTTTGGATGATGCGCGCAATGGCGGCTTTGCGAAACAAGAGAGGTGAGGCCGCGCGAAGCGTCGAGTTGAAGAAGGACGCGGATGCCGTGGCGGCTGCGGTCTTGAATCTCTACGTTGACCACGAGGGCTTTTGGGCATGCCGCTTGAGCGATGGTACCAAGGTTCCAGTTCGCCACTGCATCGACTTTTTCACGCTCATCGACTGCGTGCAGAACGATCTTGGGCAATCCCGGATAGACCAGATGGTAGAGTTCGTGAACAGAGAATTGTGGACTCCCCACTGGCTGCGAGCCCTCTCCTTGCGTGATGTCGCGGCGGCAAAGGCGACTCGCGCCGACCACGGTTCCACCGGTTCTTATGACGCGTGGCCGGCCTTAACCGCTGAGGCCATCTTCAAAGTCGGTAGGCAACAAGAGGCGCTTGACAGACTAAGAAGCCTTGATCCCGCAACCCGTGAGGGTCCTTTCGGCCAGGCGCACTACGTCGCGACCGAACAGTATCCCGTGCGGAAAGCGCTCTCCTTCGGACAGGATTATTTCGCCAGTGCCTCCGGAGCGTTCGCGGAGATCATTCTGCGTACAATCTTTGCCTTTGCTCCCGGCGTCGAAGATCAATGGCGGTGGTCGCCGCCGCCGGTGCCGGGGCTTTCGGGTCGTCTCACAAATGTGAGATACAAAGGCAAGCTGTTGAACGCATCTATCGATTCCCGATAGCGGAACCCAATGAACTGTGTACTTGGCCTTGACATAGGTTCTTCCGCGGTGAAAGCCGGGCTCTTTAATGAGACGGGCGACGTACTGGCGTTGGCAAGCTATCCTTGCCCCACAGCGGAACCGCGCCCGGGCTATAAAGAACAGGATCCTGCCGACTGGTGGACTGCGGTAATCAGGGGTATCCGCGATGTCCTTGCTGCCGCGGAACAAACGGCACCGTTGGCGGTAGGAATCACCGGTCATATTTCAAGCCTTACCTTCGTCGATGCGGAAGGAAATTATCTACGTCCCTCCCTCAGCTTTCAGGACCAGCGCGCGTTTGCCGAAGTGCGAGAGCTGAATCAACAATTTAGCCGGGAAAAGTTAGCCGAATTGCTCGCGGTGGATTTACCTCCCGCGCCTACCTGGCCCCTGCCCAAGCTTCTCTGGATGCGCAAGCACGAACCCGCTGTGCTGGAGAACGCACGCTATCTCCTGCAGGCGAAAGACTATGTGAATTGGCGTCTGACCGGTCAGATGGCGAGCGACCCTTCGAGCAACCGCGGCATGGTAGATTTTGCTACCGATCGTTCGGCGGCCGGCATCTTCGCCCAACTCGACCTCCCCGACCTTCTGCCCCCTCTCTTTCCCCCGGAACGGATCATCGGAACCATCACACCCAAAGCAGCCCTCCAGACGGGATTGCCGCCTGGGCTGCCAGTCGTCGCCGGTTGGAATGATTTCAATGCCTGTGTCCTGGGCAGCGGGGTTGTTGAGGATGGACAGGCTTTCGACGTGACCGGCACCAGCGAGCACATCGGCATCGTCACGAACACCCGCTATGCCACGCAGGAATTGATCTGTGCGCCGTATCTGCCCGGCAAGAGGTTGTTATACGGCGTGATCTCTTCCGGTGGCGGCTCGCTGCAATGGTGCAGCCGGTTGTTGGGCAAGTCAGTCGGAGAGTTGTTAACCTCAGCTGCATCCAGTTCAAGTGAGGTGCTCTTTCTGCCTTACCTGGAAGGGGAACGCTCTCCGATTTGGGATCCGCATGCTGCCGGCGTGCTGCTCGGCCTTCGCGGTGTCCACGGTGCGGGCCACATCACCCGGGCAGTCCTGGAAGGGGTGGCGTTCAGCCTGCTGCAGAACATGGCGCTCGTAGAAGCATTGGCGATGGTGAGACCAGATAAGCTGATCGCATCCGGCGGAGGCTCAAAAGCACAGTTATGGAATCAAATCAAAGCAGATGTCCTGGTTAAGGATGTGGTTACGCTGCGAAACCCACACGCGGGAATCCAGGGCGCCGCCATGCTGGCCGCGACCGCGATTGGATGGCATCCCGATCTTGAAACCTGCGCCGTCGCGATGGCCCAGACAGCCGGAAGCTGGCATCCCTCGGCTGGCAGCCGCCCACATCTGAATCGTATGTATGCGCTTTACAACGAGGTTTATCCTGCCTTGCGTGGCACACTTTCCCGTCTCAGCAGCGCAACACTAGACAATGTAAACGAGGCAGGTTCTATGGCAACGAAACAGGCCGTTATCTTCGGTGCGGGCAAAATTGCCCGCGGCTTCATCGCGCACTTGCTAACCCTCTCTGGATACCAGATCACCTTTGTAGAAAAGAATCCACAAGTGGTGGCTTTGTTGCGCAACCGGGGAAAGTACACCGTCGATATTATGGGTGCGCCAGAGAAGAGCATTACCATCCAGGATTTCAGCGTATGCCAGGCGGGCGAAGAAGAGGCAATTGCCGATGCCGTCGCCCATGCGTCGGTAGTCTTCGTTTCCATTGGCGGCCCGAACCTGCCACAGATTGCGCCCCTGCTGGCTGCCGGTTTGCGCAAGCGCAAAGACCGCCTCAATATCATTCTCGGCGAGAACTATTTTCAACCCGCGCAATGGTTGCGCACGCTCATCTCGGAACAGCTAACGCCGGCGGAGCAGGAATGGTTTGCCCGTGAGGTCGGCATCGTAGAAACCATGATTCTTCGCTCCACCATCGAACCCACCGAAGCGATGAAAGCCAATGACCCGTTGAGTCTCAAGGCGCAGGATATGTGGGAGATGCCCGCGGATAAAGCCGCGTTTGTCGGCGAGATCCCTCCCGTGCAAGGTCTGTCTCCCAGGGACAACTTCCAGGGCGGTCTCATCCGCAAATTATTCACCTACAATTCCATCAACGCTTTGATTGCATATACCGGCTATCTAAAAGGTTACAAGCTGCTTAGCGAGGCAGCGAACGACCCTGATCTGGCCAGTCTCGCGCGTGCCGCGTATCAGGAGTCTGGTGAAGCGCTGTGTAAGCGCTACGGCTTCGACGCGGCAGAGCAGCGGGATTTTGCTGAAGCGGCGATTGCCAAGTATCAAAAGGTTGAAATTGTCGACCCGATTGAACGAAACACCCGCGATCCGCTGCGCAAGCTATCCCGCAACGATCGTCTCATCGGCCCCGCATGTCTGGCGATTGAATATGGTACGCGGCCCATCGCCCTCAGCCAGGGGATCGCCGCTGCTCTTCTCTACGACAACGCCACGGATCCCGCGAGCGTTCGCCTGCAGCAACTCATCGGCGAAAAGGGAGTGCGTGCTTGTCTCGCCGAAGTGGGCGGAATCGAAAGCAACGGTGAGCTGGCAGACTTGATCGTCGAGAGCTATGACGAGTTGACTCGCGAAGTGAAGGGAAAACAATGAAACGCCGGGAATTTATCAGCAGCCTGCTTGTAGCCGGGGCTTGTACCACCTATGACCTTGTCCAGGGTCAAATCGCTCCAGAGACAGCGCCCGCGCCCAACCCGAGCGTCAAGCGAGTGCTGGTCATGTTCAAGTGCCACCTCGACGTGGGTTTCATCAATACCCAGGCTGCGGTGATGCGGAAGTATTTTGACCAGTATTATCCCCGGGCAATTGAGATCGCTGCCGCATCCCGGCAGGTGGGCAACGATCGTTACGTTTGGACTACGGCGTCGTGGCTTCTCTACGAGTACCTGGAACAAGCGGGAACCGCCCAGCGCAAACGCATGGAACAGGCCATTGCCGACGGTGACATCGCCTGGCATGCCTTACCGTTTAGCTGGCAAACGGAATTGATCGATCCCACCATGATTACCGGGGCGATCGGGTTCTCCAAAACGTTGGATAGCCGATACCACCGCGTGACCACGGCGGCCAAAATGACCGATGTTCCCGGGCACTCGCGTGGCCTGGTGAGTGCATTGTCTGGAAACGGTGTGACCTTTCTGGATATTGGCGCGAACGTTGCCGTGGTCACGCCCGAGGTGCCGGATCTTTTCCTTTGGGAGGATGTCAAAGGCGCCCGCATCGTGGTGATGTACCACAAGGATTATGGTGGCGTGGTGCTTGTGCCTGGTTCCGATCTGGCGGTTGCCGTAGAAATGCGAGGAGACAACAGCGGGCCCCACACTCCCGAGGAGATTCGCCAGATCTATGCCGACCTGCGCCATCGATTCCCCAATGCCGTGATCACCGCGGCCAACCTGACGCAGATTGGCGATGCCGTACAGCCGTTCGCAGACAAGCTGCCCATCATCCGCCAGGAGCTTGGCGATACATGGATTCACGGTGCTGCCAGCGATCCGACCAAGGTCTCCAGGTACAGAGCGATCGCGCGCTTGCGGCGCCAATGGATCGAGCAGGGAAAATTTGATGCCGGCGACGCCACCGACCTGGCTTTATTGCGCAGATTCTCGCTAGCCGTTGAGCACACCTGGGGGGCCGACACCAAGACTTGGCTCGACTTTGACCATTACAGTCCCCACGATTTGCAACAGGTCCTCAATCAACCGGGCTATCAAACGATGGAGACCAGTTGGGCGGAGAAGCGGGATGATGTCACAGAGGGAATTGCCGCCCTTCCGGATTCGTTACGCACGGAAGCGGAGCAATGTATTTCCGCATTAAAAGTGCAAGCACCGTCGCTCGGCGGACTGAAACAATATCCGGCCGAGAAAGCCATTGAAACAAAACATTTCACTGTCCGGCTTGATCCGGAAACGGGATCCATCACCCGCCTGCTCGGCAAACGCGATGGACGTGAATGGGCCACTACCCAACAGCCTCTGGCTTTTTTCACCTATCAAACATTGTCCAAGCAGGATTATGCTCGCTACATCGACACTTATGTAACCGTCAAGTTTCCCTGGGCACTCAAGGATCTGGGCAAGCCGAATATCGACCGCTTTGGGGCGCAGAGCCGCACCTGGAAGACCAAACTCACGCACTTGAGCGCAGCCGAAGACCCCGCAGGTCATCGCGCGGTTGCGCAACTGGCGATCGACGATCCTGAGGCCGAGGCCGCCGGTCGCGTTGCCTGGCCCAAAGAAATGTACCTGGAGATGGTCTTTCCCAAGGCCGAGCCAGTGGTTCAACTCAACTTTACCTGGCTGCAAAAGGTCAAGAATCGTTTTCCTGAGGCGATGTGGCTTTCATTCAGGCCAGAAGCTCCGGACGCGAACGGATGGACTTTACAGAAGGTCGACCAACCGGTTTCGCCGTTTGATGTCGTTGCCGGGGGCAACCGGGCAATTCACGCCCTATCGACCGGCCTGACCTATAAGGATTCCAGGGGAGCCTTAACCATCGACACACTGGACGCGCCCGTAGTAGCGCTCGGGCTTATGTCTCCGCTAAGTTTTTCCCTGCAGCAACCAGACTTGGCTGCAGGTGTGCATTTCTGCCTATTCAACAATGCCTGGGGAACAAACTACATCCAATGGTTCGGCGAGAGCGCGCGCTGCCGCTTCACCTTGAAACCCGGGTAAAAAGGAACACCGCAGATCTAAACTCTGCCCTGGTCACCGCTGCGGGTGCCCGCGGGACTCGATCGAATCAACAGCTGTTCAATGCCGTCGATTGTTCAACAAACCAAAGGGTGCCCCATAACTCGTGTTGTTACGAGATGTGGGAAACGCAAACCTCAACTAAGGCGCTTCCAATCGAGATACGTACTGCTAGCTAAACAACTCCGGAACCCCACCCGGCCCAACCCATTCCATACCCTGCGCTTGCACACTCACGACACCACCACTGCCGAACGCCGCCTTCACCATGTGCGGCGCCTGAAGGTTCACGTGCACGCGGCTCACGATATCTTCGCCGGGCTTAACGCTGATCACACCAGCAGCATCCCGAGTCGCGCTGCAATTCCAAGTGACCAGCTCTCCGTTGCCTCGTTCGATCACATAGGCGCTGGTCAGCACGACCTCAGCCATGGCAGTGAAAATCTCATGCACATCGTTGCAGCAGCACCATCCGGACGTCCATCCATTGCCGAAGACCGGCTCATGATCGGGATAATGGAAAGAAGCAATCATGGGCACATATTGCTCGCCAATGATTGCATCAATTCGCTTTCCCTCCCTGGGGTAGTTCGCATCCGCCACCAACATCGTCACTTCGCGATACGGATCCGGCACAAATGCCCATCGCAACTCACCCGTCTTGCTGTCGATCACCTGGGCACAGCTGCCCATGATATTCATGGTCTTGCGCAGCCATTCCTCTTCTCCGGTCAACAGGTACTGATACCAAAGCGCGGGAATTAACCACGCACTCCAGCCGTGGGGAGAGTCCATCATGTTGCGCGTCTTTCCCATCAGCACATCGTACTGGGCCTCCCAAAAACGCAGCGTCGCGCCATTCATCCGCGAGTCGGGTATCAGCAACTGTTCCAGGCAGCGATGGCCCGACAACATCTTCCTCGCAGCTTCGGCATAGCCGCGGCGCTTTGCGGGATCTTTCTGCAGCAATGCAAATAACCCCAGCTGCAGGGCGGCACAACTGATCATGCCGTCCTCATACGTGTTGTCCCCTTCGGTGGTAAGGTTGTCTCCCATCCTCACCAGAAAATCCATCGCCTTTTCCGCGGAAGCGTAATGGCGATCATAGGCTGTGCCAAACTGCGGATCCTTCACCGCGATCTTCTTCTCAACGGCCATCACCGTCATCACCGACTTCACCGGGTAAGCCACCGTAGTGTAGTTGTCATAGTTGCCGTCAGGCGACTGCCGGGAGACAGCGTAGTCGGCAAAACCGCTGGCCAGATCGAGCCAGTAGGGATCCCGATCCGACATGTAACGGTAGGCGAGAATACCCGCCATCTGCGCGGTGTTGATCAGCAGCCGCTGTTTGATGATGTGCGTGGGCCGTTTCGTCTTGAGATCCCACTGCAACCCCAGAATATCCTTGAGGCGGGTATCGGTCTGCGCATCTAAAGCCGGCTCAGGCAGATAAAGCCGCGCCAGAACATCGGTTTCGAGGCCGAGCCATTGCTCCAGATGGCTTGACGCATATTGTTTATTCACCAGGGTATCCTCACGTGCCCGGCTCATATACCAGGACCAGGGCTGCCGCGCGGAGAGGTACGCTTCACTCGTGTGGCCATCACTCTGGGCCACGAGCACCTTGTATAGGCCGGGACCAGCCTGGGGCGTAAACATCGCCGCAAACTTACCCTTCGCAACGGAATGCACCGGCAACGGAGTGGCGCTCCCATCTTCCGCGCTGACCGTAACCGTAATGGGTTTTGCTGCCCAAAAAGAGAGGCTGCTGCTTTCGCCGCTGCCTAGCGTATAGCGATCCGCGTCAATCATCGGCGCAGAGAGCGAGGCGGCCAACATCGGCTTGATCTCTGCGAGCGATGCCGCCGGCTGTAAATAAACCGTCCAGCTTCGTTCTTCGCCCGGCTTGAGCGAATCGAGATTCTGCGGATGACGCGCCGGCAAGGGCAGCGCATGCATAAGGTCGAGCGTGCACGTGGTGATCAGGTGACCGCCGTCACCCCAACTCGCCATTTGATAATTCATGGTGTAGGACGCCACCGGGTCGGGCGAGCCGACCGTCATGATCCGCCCGTAGGGGGTCATCAGGTATCCCCAGAAATGTGTTTTCTCGCAACGCAGCAGGGTAGGGAAGTAGCTATAGTTCCATCGCGGATACGCCTTCATCTCGCTGTCAATACCCAGCACCAGGCTGGCAGCCTTGGGCGCATAGCTGGCGCGCCCCTCATTCTTAAGCCCGGCGACGATCGCTAACCTATTTCCCTCAAGTTGGTAGCGCAGAGAATGACGTATGCCATCGGCGGTGCCCGAGAAGCTGAACGCTGAAACTCCGAGCCTCTGCATCTTGACGTCTGCCCAGGAAGGCCCGGAGAACGGCCCTTGACGAAAGGGCACCGCCTCCCATTCGCTGCCGTTCTTTACCTCCATTGCTTGAATCGTGCCTTCATCCCCAAGCTGCACTCGCATACCATCGCTGGTCAGCGACCACTTGGGAGACGCCACCGCGCCAACGCCCGCCGCGGTTTGCGCGGCGAGCAGCTTATGTTTTACTGGCCACGAACCAGTAACAACGGCACTCATAAACCTTGAGACAAAATCGCGTCTGTTCATTTTGCTGCCACGCGCCGATTCACTTCCTTCTGCACCGCTTCTATATCCTGCTGCAACACTTTGCCATGATCGACTCTCAGCACGCCCCCCACAAACACTTGATCGATATCTCGCTCGCTGGTCGTCAGCACCAGGTTTGCGTAAGGATTCGCCAGCACAACGCCCAGCCGCAGTGGATCGATCACCACAAAATCTGCAAACTTGCCCGGCTCCAGGCTGCCCAGCTTATCTTTCACCCCCAGCACGTCCGCGCTGCCCATGGTGTGCAGCCACAGCACCTGGTAGGGGCTCATCACCGTAGCGTCCTCATACTTGTCGCGAATCGCGTACAAGCCGGTGCGCATATTCTCAAAAGGATCGGCCATATCCGCGCTGGCTTCTCCATCGATGCCCATGCCTACGCGAATCCCCAGCTTGAGATACTTCGGTATATCGGCAACTCCTGATGCCATGCGGCCGTTGGAAAGCGGGTTCCAGGTAACCGCGACGTCATTCTTGACCGTCTGCTGCAGTATGTAGTCGTCGGTGTGGATGAAGTGGCCGAAGATCAATTGCTTTGACAGCAGGCCGCTGTCCATAAACCAACGAAACTTTGCCCGCTCTTCGGCCTGTGTCAGCGGCTCCGGAGGCTCCAGGTAGTGGCTCTGGTTCATCAGGTGGAACTCATCCATCAACGCCTTTTCCATAACCGCCTGCTGGTAAGTATTGTTAAAGGCCGTACTGCCATCGATCATCACGCTCAGAAAAGTAGAAGAACGCGGCTGCGTCGCCGTCCAGTCAATAAACGCTTTAAGCCGCTTCCGCGCCTGGGTGATGTCGTAACCAGGAGCCGCCCATCCCGGCTCGAAGCCGTGCACAAAGCGAAGGTTCGATTTCAACTCCGCGCGAAACTGAGCCTGGTCGAACTCGATATCGTCGCCCTTTCCAGTGGTCCGGCTGTAGTTGAAGTCATAGGCAGCGGTGACCCCGCGCTGCAAATGATCGAGTGAGCCGAGCAGACAGAACCAGTACATATCTTCGGGGCCCGCTTTGATGGCTCGTTTGATATACAGATCGTCAATCCAGCTGATGAGAGTATTGTCCGCGGCGATCCCGTGGTACGCTGCCTGCCAAAGATGGCTGTGCGCCGAGATGAAGCCGGGAATGATCCAATCTCCATGCGCGTCGAACACTTGCGCCGCGCTCAGGTTGGGGGGCGGATCGCCCGCGGCAACCGTAACAATGGTCCCGTCTTCAGCCACGACCATGTAGCCCGTGAAGGGATCGTGCTGCCCGGCAGCCATGGTAAAGAATCGTGCATTCTTGACCAATAACCTGGCGGGGGCGGCAAACAGCGCTGAAGAAGAGCAAACAACAAACGCAACAAGCAGGGTGAGAGAGCGGCGAGAGGGGGAGAGCAGATTCAATTTCATCTTCCAGCAAAAGCTCCGTTGGTTACGCGTGGCCCCTTGAGCTGATCCACGGTTTCAGCCGCATCTCCTCCAGAGACACACCCTTGGTCTCCGGATAGATGAAAAATACTACAAAAAATTGCGTGACCATCATTGCTGCAAAAAACATAAATGGGTAGGAACTGGAACTAGCCGCGAGAACAGGAAACGCCGCGGCGATGATCGCATTCATCACCCAGGTGGTCATGCTTCCCAAAGTCTGCCCCTTTGCCCGTACCCCATTCTGGAAAACTTCGCTGGTATACACCCATACCACCGCGCCCGAGGAGAAAGAGAAGGAAGCACAAAAACCAATCAACAACCAGACCAGCAGCTCACGGTGCACCTGGGTATAGAAGATCACCGCGATGCCCACAAGTGCGCTGGCCATCCCCACCGAACCGATGAGGAGCAAAATTCTGCGGCCGACCTTATCGATGATCAACATCGCGAGCGCGGTGAAGACCAGGTTCGTTGACCCGACAGCGACCGTCTGCAGGCCGCCCGAGATAGCACTCGAACCCGCTGCTGCGAAGATGTCATTCAGGTAGTAGAGGACAGCATTGATCCCTGACAGTTGCGAGAAGGCCGCAACCGTCACAGCAAGAAAGATAGGCAGCCGGTTGCTGCGGGAGAATAGCTGCTCTCCAGAGAGCCGGCTCTCCAGTTCCACCGATTCCACCATCCGGGCAAGCTCCGCTTCTGGATCGGGCTCTCCGATTTTCGCCAGCACAGTCTTCGCCGCTGCGTATTGCTTTTGTTTCGCTAGCCAACGCGGGCTGCGCGGAATGGCAAACAGCAGCAGCAAAAAAGCCGCGGAGGGAAGAGCAGGGACCGCCAGCTGCCACCGCCACTCCGTAGCGCCGAGGTGTCGCAGCGAGACCAGGTAATTCGAGAGGTAGGCCAACAGAATGCCCACAACTACATTCAGTTGAAAGAACCCCACCATCCTGCCCCGCAGCCGGGCG
The DNA here is from genome assembly GCA_963758385.1 of uncultured Acidobacteriaceae bacterium. Lineage (GTDB taxonomy): Bacteria > Acidobacteriota > Terriglobia > Terriglobales > Acidobacteriaceae > PALSA-350. The sequence continues at coordinate 407,718 of CAVWVA010000001.1, forward strand.
GGGGAAATCTCTGCAATATAGATCGGGCCAAGCACGGAAGAACCCCCAATGCCCAGGCCACCGATGATCCGGGCAGCCAGCAGAAAGTACCAATTACCGGCCAGCGCGCAGCCAATCGCCGAAAACAAGTAGAGCACCGCCATCACGCGCAGACTGTCGCGGCGGCCAAAACGCTCTCCCGCCCAACCGCCCAGCAGTGCGCCGCCGATCGTGCCCCAGAGCGCGCTTGACACGGTGATGCCCAACGTCGCAGCGCTTAAACCAAAAACTCGGGTAAGGGAATGCGTGGTGCCCGCAATCACCGCGGTGTCAAACCCAAACAGCAGACCGCCCAGCGCGGCTACCAGCGCACTTAGGATGAGGGTGGTCGTCGCTTGCAGAGGCACGGCAGATGGAGCAACTTCAGGACCGGCCGGTGCGGGTACTCCTATTTGCATAACATTTAGCCGGCAACCTGTTTCAGATCGGCTCGGGCGCTCTCGTAAGTGGTGCTGAAACCAAGTAACCGGGGATCAGGTTCGACGCCCTGGTGCTCGCACGCCACGCGATACACCTCGGGCCACCAATTCCTATGCTCCGTCAGCCCGTCTTGTTTCCACTTGTTCCAGTCCACCAGGATTTTCGTCCACGCCTTGTCGCCGTAGGCTAAGGCTTCTGCCTGCGAATCAAATTCTGAAACAATCCACTTGCGGCCAATCCGCGCGTGCAGAATTTCATCCGCCCAGTCGTAGTCCTGAATCCGCGCTGAAAGCGGGCTGGCGGAATCGACCGCTACTTTCCACTCGTACTGCTTCCCCGTCTTCTTCGGCATCAGCCCTTGTTCAATCGTGTAGAGCACCGCATGCCGCTCTTTTGACGTGAGTATTGTGTTCATGCCCAGAGACCAGGTGAAATTGAGGGGGATCTGCGACCAGTCGATTCCCATCGAAACGAATCCGATCTCGCCCATCATGGCGTGGCGCGCCTCGTCCCACAACTGCCGCGTCATATCACGGTAGTACTCCCATGGCTTGTCCGTTGTTTCGCTCAGGATGCTCGCCATCATTTCCGGAACGTCGATTTCGCGCATGCGCTTGAAGTACAGCATGATGGTCTTGGGAAAGGGCGGGATGGCAGCATCGAAAATCATCGCCTCCGCATTCACGCCCATGTTGTATGGATCTTTGAAGCGTGCATCACGCCGCGGAACAGGATCGTATTTGTAGGGAACCAGGGAATAATGCCGGGTAACGTTTTCTCCTGAGGGCGCTTGCTTCCCGTCCAGGTCACCGGCCGCAGCCAGCATGCGGTCCAGCACTCCCAGCCACTCCTGCTCCTGCGCGCGCGATTCTTTCTTTACCAGGCAAGCCACCGCTTCGCTTCCGTACTCTTGCACGTCCCGCATTTCCACCAGCGTCAGACGGCAGATTCGGTAGGTAGGATGATCAAAAAGCTTGTTCGTATCCGCGATCAGGTTCTCCAGGCCACGAATCGCAGCCGGCACCGCTCGTTCGTATAATCCCAGCAGCAACGCTTCCGTGTTTGGTGCAGCCAATATCTCATCAAAGAACAGATCGAGCGAGGCATCCGGAGACGTCTCCAGCCCATAAGGCGGCTGCCTCATTTCGCGTGACGCGGGTGGCAAACTCTCCCACATGCTCGGCGCAGTAGTGTGCGTGCAGGCTGAATGCCATCTTCAGCTCGTAAATCGGCATGCTGGTAATGTGCGAGACAAAGATGTGGTGCAGCTTCCTCAAAGACCAATGAAGCCGCTTTAAGCGGGCGACGGACTCGTTGATCGTCAACCCGATCTCAGTTGCTTCGCCCATGGTGTGCAGGCCAACCAGGGGCGGTAACCCGGCAAAGCCTTCATACGAATCCACTGAACTAGGGGACGGATGCTGCGCAACCTTAGCCTGCATCGATGGAGCCTCCTGCGGAGGGTATATTCAATCGCTTACCCATGCAACATATCCACTACTGCCGTGAAACAACTCTGCCCGACTCTCACAAGGGTAGCCCTGCACTGGGAATGTGTCCTCTCGTTGATTGACCACTATGGGTACGGCATTGACACGATTCTTGCTGAATTAAGTTCATTTCTTGCTAAATTAGTAACATTGTGCGCATGAAGCCGTATTTCGAGAAGGTCGCGTCCGGCCCCTCCTCCTTCGTTGCCTTTGAGCGAAATCTGCCGGAATTCCCCTTCTACTGGCACTACCATCCCGAGTACGAGTTGACGTTGATTGTCGACAGCCAAGGCCAGCGCCTGGTGGGGGATGGCATTGCCGACTACGGGCCTGGCGATCTGGTCCTGCTGGGTCCAAATCTGCCCCACAGCTGGCGATCAGGCCCGGTGAAGTCGAGCGCCATCGAAACACATCGTGCTGTCGTTTTGCAATTCCGCTACGACTTTCTTGGCGAGCACTTCTTCGAGCTCAAGGAGATGGCCGCCGTGGATCGTCTTCTCCAGCGCTCCTCGAGTGGTCTCGCCTTCGGTCATACCGCGGCCGGACGCAAGGTTTCAAGATACCTGGCAAAGTTGCCTTCTCTCTCCCCGGCCAAGCGGCTGGTGTTACTGCTGTCTGTGCTTTCCGACTTAGCTCGGGAAGGGGACGCGCGGGTTCTTTCCACGTTGAAGGTAAAGCCTATCGGCGGCGTTGCCGACCAGCAGCGCATCGATGCCATTTGCCTTTACCTGAATGAGCGTTTCGGAGAAGAGATTGACTTCGCCAAACTGGCCGAGCGCATCCACATGGATCAGGCTTCCTTATGCCGGTTTTTCAAGCGCGCCACCGGACGCACCATGACCGCGTACGTAAACGAACTTCGTGTCGGAGCTGCCGCGCAACTCCTGCTCGATACGGAAGACAGCGTGTTGGAAATTGGCTTTCGCGTGGGTTTCGGTAACTATTCGAATTTCAATCGCCAATTCAAACGGATCAAGGGTTTCGGCCCGCGAACTCTGCGCCGCCAATTCTCCTCCGAGCCCTTACCGGAAAGACGCCTCAAAGCGCGCAACGCAAACGCAAAGCTGAGCCCCCACCTCGATCAAATCAGCTAACTACGCTGGGCGTCATTTTTTAGTCTTTCCCAGTGACGATTGCAGGTGCCCCATATCTCGCGTTTCTTGCGAGATGTGGGAAATGCTGCAGCTCTCTACCCCAGACCCCAGAGCTAATTCCATGGATCGAAAGGGAGAGATTGGCTCATTTTCCTAATCTCGCTTTGGTCTTTTCCCAGCGACTGAAGGGTACGGCCTTCAGGCCATACGCAATTGCGTGGGAAATGACTCCGGCGTAAGCCGCTGAGGGCGATCTGCTGATAGCTGCACAAAGGGCACGGCTTAAAGCCGTGCCCTTTGTGCAAACTACCTTCCCTTGATTCTTAAGCCGCAATCACGCCATGGGGATCGAGTACAAACTTCTTCGCCGCCCCCTTATCGAAGTCCTTGTAACCCTGGACGGCGTCATCCAACGTCACCACGGTTACATTGACAGCCTTGGCGATTTTGATCTTGTCGTGCAGGATCGCCTGCATGAGCTGCCGGTTGTACTTCATGACCGGGCATTGCCCCGTCGTAAAGACATGCGACTTCGCCCATCCCAGGCCGATCCGGATGCTGAGGTTGCCCGTCTGGGCGCTCTTATCCGCGGCGCCCGGATCCTCGGTCACATAAAGTCCGGGGATGCCCAGGGCTCCACCAGCACGGGTAACCGTCATCAGCGAATTCAGCACCGTTGCCGGTACCTCCGTCTTGGCGTCGTGTCCGTGACCACGAGCCTCGAAGCCCACGCAATCAACCCCGCAGTCTACTTCCGGCACCTTGAGGATCTGCGCGATCTGATCGCCGACCGAGGCACTCTTGGAAACGTCCACAACTTCGCAGCCAAAACTCTTGGCTTGCGCCAGTCGCTCTGGAACCAGGTCGCCCACAATCACCACCGCGGCGCCCAGCAACTGGCAAGCGGCCGCGCAGGCCAGACCGACCGGGCCCGCCCCGGCAACATACACCGTCATTCCCGGACCAACGCCGGCACTGACGGCGCCATGGTAGCCCGTCGGCAGAATGTCAGACAGGCAAGTCAGGTCCTTGATCTTCGCCATGGCCTGGTCCTTATCAGGAAACTTCAGCAAGTTGAAGTCCGCGTAGGGAACCATGACATAGTCGGCCTGACCCCCAACCCAGCCGCCCATATCGACGTATCCATAGGCAGCGCCCGGCCTCGCCGGATTCACATTCAGGCAAATGCCGGTGGCCCGTTCCTTGCAGTTCCGGCACCGGCCGCAGGCGATGTTAAACGGTACAGAAACCAGGTCCCCAACCTTGATGAACTCTACGTCCCGGCCGGCTTCGATCACCTCACCGGTAATCTCGTGGCCCAGAATGAGCCCTTTTGGTGCAGTGGTGCGGCCCCGGACCATGTGTTGGTCGCTGCCGCAAATGTTGGTGGACACAATCTTGAGAATGACGCCGTGTTCACACTTGCGGTTCCCAAGCGCTAACTTTGGGAAATCGATGCTGTGAATCTCCACGACACCGGGTCCCATATAAGCTACTCCGCGGTTGCTTGCCATACGATGTGATCTCCTTGGATTCTTGCCTGTTTTTTTTAAGGGTTTATGAGAGGTTTGGTCTCCGCAGGCACGTGCAAATCGCCTTTCGAATGATCGTTCCTTTGCGGCTGGCCGGCTTGAGAAATGCCGACAGGATTTCCCCATTCTGGCCGCGGTTGCGAATATACGCGGAGTGACTGGCAAGTTCAAGCGATTCGCCCAATACTGTCCTGCGCCCACCGGATGTTTGCATCCCTCTCTTACTACGATGCCGTTTACGTCCCCGCCGTTCCCGGCGGCACTTCATTCCCCGGCCACCAATGGGGATGCCCCATATCTCGCCCGTCCTGGCAAGATGTGGGAAATGAAGCCACCCTCGCCCCCGGACTCTGCTCCTCAGAATCTGAGTGAGAGAAGAGATCTGAGCTTTCGCGTCCCCTGTTACAATTCTATGAAGGATCCTTCACATTCGTACTCGATATGAACAGTCACACGACCGCACCGGCGGAAGCGCGCAAAACACCTGTTCAAGCCAGATCCGCAGCGACCGTTGAAGCCATTTTCGAGGCCACCATTCAGGTTCTGCTGCGTGAGGGAGCCGAAAGGCTTACCACCACGCGGGTTGCTGACCGGGCGGGTGTCTCCGTAGGCACGCTGTACCAGTACTATCCGAACAAGCAGTCTTTGCTATTTGCTGTCTTGGAAAAACACCTGGTGCAGGTAATGGAGACGCTCGAGCGAACCTGCGAAACCCACCGCCACGAATCTCTTGAAATAATGGTGGGAGCTGTGGTCCATGCTTATGTGGATGCGAAGCTTAGCCGTGCAGAGGCTTCGGTGGCCTTGTACAGTGTTGCTTCGGAATTGGGCGGCCAGGCGCTCATCGTCCCGCTCACCAAACGCGCGCGTGTTGCCATGGCGTCCATGTTGCGTACCGCTCCCGGCGTCCGCTTCTCTCAGCTCGAATTCATCGTGTTCATGTTGTTCTCATCGATGGCCGGCGCCACCCGTGCGGTGCTGGAAGCAGGAGCTCCAAAGAAAATGGTTGAGGACCTGCGCCGGCATTTGGTCCTTTTGGGCCAGGCCTATCTAAACAGCGCTGCCCAGTAAGGGGAGCCTCTTCTCGCAGGCTTATCATGGGGGATGCTTCGCAAGATCCTCCATGTGGATATGGATGCGTTCTACGCCTCTGTAGAGCAGCGTGACGATCCGCCGCTACGCGGCAAGCCGGTCGTCGTCGCGTGGAGAGGCAATCGCTCCGTTGTCTGTGCCGCTTCTTACGAGGCACGGCGCTTCGGGGTCCGCTCCGCCATGCCGGCGGTCACCGCCGAGCGGCTATGCCCCCAGGCGATCTTTGTTCCTCCCGACTTCGTCCGCTACCGGGCCGCTTCCCGCGCCGTGCGGGAAATCTTCCAACGCTACACCAGTCTGATCGAACCCCTCTCTCTGGACGAAGCCTATCTGGATGTCAGCGAAAACAAGCCAGGGTTGCCCACGGCGACGCGCGTCGCCAAGGCGATTCGCCAACAGATTAGAGACGAGTTGCAACTGACGGCATCTGCGGGCGTGGCCCCGAATAAGTTTCTGGCCAAGATCGCCTCCGACTGGCGAAAGCCCGACGGCTTGTTCGTTATTCAACCCGATGACGTGAATACCTTCCTGCCACCGCTTCCCGTAGGGCGGATTCCCGGCGTAGGAAAGGTCACCGAGGGGCGGCTGAAGCAGATCGGTGTGTTGACCGTGGGCGACTTACAAGCTTTGAATGCGCTGGCTCTCGAGGCCCGGTTCGGCCGCTATGGGCGCCGCCTGTACGAGCTCGCGCGCGGCATCGATCATAATCCGGTCGTCCCCGACAGGCCAACCAAGTCCATCTCCGCAGAAGACACCTTCGAGCGCGACATTCCGCTTTCCGAAACCGCGGAGTTGATCCGCCGGCTCGCGGAAAGAGTGTGGGCCGCTTCGCGCAAGGAGTCGCGCATTCCACGCACCATTGTCCTTAAACTCAAGACCAGCGAATTCAACATCCTCACCCGCAGTCACACGCCCGCCATCCCGCCCGCCGCATGTGAGGAATTGGTAGCCATCGCACTGGCGCTGCGGGAGCGCATTCATCTTCCCCCCGCGCAGCGCTTTCGCCTGGTTGGTGTGGGGCTCAGCAATTTTCGCGATCCCGAGGATCCCCAGTCGGCTCTCTTCGCTGATACGGATACTCCGCACCTCGACGAACACTCAGCCTGAAACGTAACCGCTAATGTGCCCACGGTTGCTCACTGCTTTGTAACCTCGCCGGTCGACGGGTCCAGGATGTACTTGCGGCTGTCGGCCGCATCCTCAAAGTCAAACATGCCGTTCAGCGTGCCCGCGATAGCATCGAAGGAGCCCGCAATGCGTTGACCATTGAGCCAATTGTCTTCGCGGCAAACTGCCTAACTGTGTTCACCGGATTTTAACATCGCTGTAACCCGCATAGACAGGGATAGACTCCAGGGAATTCCTCCCCAACAGACCAAAAAGTGGCCCACATCTCGTCTTATTGCGAGATGTGGGCCGCGCGACTGTGGATTGAGGGTCCTTTAGGATTTGCTAACGAGGGCCGCAATGGAAATATGTCTCATCAGTGGACGTGGGGATAATCTCCGGGAATCTTCAAAGTTATCCGATAGATACTCGAGCTCGCGGCGACATACAACGTCTTGTGGTCGGCGCCTCCCCAGGCCACATTGCCCACCCGCTCCGGAATATCCAGCGTTCCCAAATGCTTGCCCTCCGGAGAAAAAATCCAAACCCCGCCCGGACCCGCGCTGTATATATTTCCCTTCTGGTCCACCTTCATCCCATCGGGGGCGCCGGAGCGGGGATCTGATGTGGCGTCGAAGATAACTTTCCCGTCTGTCAGCTTTCCATCCGCCTTCACCCTGTAGCGCATCCAGTACTTCTTCGGCTCGGAGTTGTTGATGTAAAGATATTTCTCATCGGGAGAGAAGCAAATCCCGTTCGGCCGCGTCATGTCCCTGACCAGCAGTTCCAGCTTCGCATGATCGGCCGGCGCGCCGGGCTTGTGATCGAGTGCGCCCGCGAGCCGGTAAACGCCGCTGAACGGCAGTTCCTTGCCCGGATCCTGGTCCAGCTTGGGTAATCCATAGGGAGGATCGGTAAAGTAAAGCGCCCCATCGGATTTGTACGCCAGGTCGTTCGGGCTGTTCAGCTTCTTTCCTTCATAGCTATCCGCCAGCATCGTAATTTGCGCCTTGGGGTCGGTTCCTTCCAATCTCCACACATCGCGTTGCGCGTGACCGGCGACCGTAAGCCGGCCGCGCTTGTCGAGCGTCATGCCATTGGAGCCCGGCTCGGGACCGCCAAAGGGCGCCGAACCCTGGTAGCCGCTGGGCTGCATAAAAATGCTGACTCCGGCGCCGGGGGTCCACTTACGAATACTGTTGCTGGGAATCTCGGCAAACAACAGATAGCCGGACGGTATCCAAACCGGCCCTTCGGTCCATTTGAACCCCGCCCCTGTGGCCACCTTCTCCACCACTGGTTGGGCGGGAACAATCGCGTCCAAAGCCGGATCTACGCGTTCCACTGGAGCAGAAACCTTCATGGGTGAGTCACCCTCCGTAGCAGCATTTACAAAACCAGAACGGAACGGCGCCACCATCACCAGCAAGCCGCCAGTGAGCGCAATCGCGCTCAGAACGAACCGTCGGGAAACCTTTCTTTGCATCACTCGATCTTCTCCACTACAAGGAATGGCACTGCGCCGACCGCGAAACAGAGGGATCATACCACTCAGCGGCCCGCCTATGCTTGGCCGGCAAAACTCCCTCCAGCGAGCCTGCGCCGCAATTTCATGTAGATTGTCAGCGACCGCTCGCATCCATCAAGGGTGTACACGGCAGCCACCCCCAGGTCTCACATCGCGCCGCCATGCCAGTCGTTCGGCCCCGCTGCCACTGCCCCCTGCGCTCCGCTTGATCGCAAGTGGATTCTGATCGCGATCATCCTCGGCTCGTCCCTGGCGTTTATGGATGGCTCCGTAGTCAACGTCGCGCTCCCCACTCTGCAAACCACTTTTCACGCGACCTCCTCTGCCATCCAGTGGGTGGTGCAAAGCTACGCACTGTTCGGGGCCGCGCTGCTATTGCTCGGGGGCGCAATCGGCGATCGCTATGGCAGGCGGCGCACCTATATTTGGGGAATAGCGTTGTTCGCCCTGGCTTCGGCGGCGTGCGCCGCGTCTGTTTCGCTGGGCCAGCTCATCGCGGCCCGAGCCATCCAGGGTGTGGGCGCCGCGCTGCTGATTCCTCAAGGCCTCGCAATTCTCTCGGCCTCTTTCCCCGAACAGGAACGCGGCCGTGCCATTGGCGCCTGGTCCGCATGGACTGGAGTATTCGCCGCGCTTGGACCGGTCGCCGGGGGCTGGCTGATACAAGCCTGGTCCTGGCGGTTGATCTTTCTGCTCAATCTACCCCTCGTCCTGGTGATCCTGGTACTCGCTCCGCGCATCCCCGAAAGTCGCGCGCTGGCCGAGGGAAGCCCCACTCAGCCCATGGATGGGCTCGGCGCTGCCTTGGCCACTTTCAGCTTCGCGGCCATCATCTTTGCCCTCTCCTTCGCGCCGCAACTCGGCTGGCGAAACCCGCTGGTAATTTCTGCGCTCGCCGGCGGGCTCCTTCTGCTCGGTCTGTTCCTGCGCTCGCAGTCGAGCCGGCCCAATGCGATGATGCCCCTGGGACTGTTTAAAATCCCCCGTTTCCTTGCCCCCAACCTGCTCACCTTTTTGCTCTACGGAGCGTTGGGCGGCGCGCTCTACGTCATCCCCTTCTATCTCATCCAGGTCAGGCATTACCCGCCCGCCGCGGCCGGCGCGGTCTTTCTGCCCCTCATTCTCCTGATGTTTCTCTTCTCCGCGCGGGTCGGCGCGCTGGTCCCCCGGCTGGGCGAGCGTCTCCTTCTATGCAGTGGCGCAGCGTTAGCCGGCGCCGGCTTTGCCGCATTCGCCTTGCTTGACGGGCTGCACGGATACGTCTTATCCGTTCTCCCCGCAGTGATCCTGCTCGGCTGCGGACTGACTCTATGCGTTGCGCCACTTACCAACGCCGTCATGTCCTCAGTACCAGAGAATCAGACGGGCATCGCCTCCGCGGTAAACAACGCGCTTTCCCGCCTTGCCGGCCTGCTGGCGGTCTCGGTGCTGGCCTTGGTGCTGGCCCAGGGATTTGTCGCCAGCCTTCGAGCCCAACTGGTTGTTTCAGGCTTGCCTTCCCAGGCTCGGGAGCAAATGCTTGCCAGCCGCGCTCGTCTGCACGATATTCCCATTCCCCGGAATCTTTCCCATCCGCAGCGCGCCCAGGCTGCAGCCCTGCTCGATTCTGCCTTTCTCGCCGGTTTTCGTTCAGTCATGTGGGGTTGTGCGATCAGCGCCTGGGCAGGCGGCCTGGCTGTACTCCTTCTGCTTCGAAAACGAACTCAGCCTCCACAGACGTAAACCCGCCCGCCCGCCCCTCCGTCTATTGGGGCGAGTAGATCTCAGCCAGCCACGGTAACGATTGCTGGTGCAGATCCGCTCCAATCGTCAAGGAGGAAGTATGAAGGTTTCGCTTGCCGCGCTTTTCGCAGTCCTGGGGTTCTTACCGATGGCCCAGGCGCAAACACACACCCCGCCGACCCCCGCCCAAATGGCCCAGCGCCAGGTTGAGCGCTACACCACGCTGCTCTCCCTTAACTCCGGTCAAGTCGAGCAAGCCACTGCCATCTTCACCGCCGAAGCCACCGCGGACCAAAATTCGCGAGCCACCGAGCGCACGGCTCACCAGGCTCTGGAAGCAGCTATCAAGGCAAACGACAAGGAGACCATCCAGTCGACAGCCACCACCATGGGGCAAATGAACGGCGAAATGATGGCCAGGCATTCCCTGGCCCGGGCTCAGTTCTACGCTCTGCTCAATGCGGACCAGAAAGCCAAGTATGCCGAGCTGGAAGAAGAGCACATGATGGGCGGACCGGGCGGACCCGGGCACGGACCCATGCGCTAAACCACCCGGAGCAGGGAAGTACCTGCCCTAAAACACCCTTCAACGTAAACTACTGACTTGCAAGACACGTCTATGGAAGCATTGCAGCAGTTTATCCACGCCGGAGCGCTTTCACCCGTGCGAGACCGGTCGGTTGCGGAGCTGGAGGACATCAACAAGCTCTGCGCCACCTATCGGTCTCGCATCTATCGCTATGCTCTGCTGTCGTTGAGGGATGCCGACCTGGCGGAAAGCGTGACCCAGGATTGTTTCCTCCGTGCCTACCGGGCCCGCGATGAGTTTCGCGGAGACTGCAGCGTAGCCACCTGGCTCACGCGCATCGCCACTAACCTCATTCGCGATTCGGTGCGATCGCAGAAGTTTCAGTTTTGGAAAACGGCGAACTCCACCGCAGTGGATGTAGGAGCCATGGCAGACCGTCTCCGCTCGCCAGGACTCTCGCCAGAGGCCTGGCTGGTGCTTCGAGAGGAGCTGCTTAAGGTCTGGGACGCCGTAGCCGTCTTGCCCGGCAAACAGCGCACCGTCTTTCTTCTGCGCTTTGTCGAGGAGATGGAGTTACCGGAGATTGCAACCGCTATGGGACTGCATGTTGGGACGATCAAAAGCCATTTGCACCGCGCGCTAACCACGGTTCGTAAGGCGATGGAGAGAACGAAATGAAAATCACCCATCTTACCGGCAGAGAGCAGGACGAATACCTATTAGGTGAGCGAACGACGCGCATGCATCGCCATCTCGCGGAATGTGACAGCTGCCGTGCGACCGTGGAACGGATGCAGCAGGGAGTGGCTCTCTTCCGCAATGCCGCCGTGGAGTGGAGCGCGGAGTGCCTGGCGACCCGGCCGCAGGCGATGCAGATCATGGTGCGTGAAAACCGCTTTCCCGCTCTGCGCTGGGCCGTCGCGGCGGCGGTTCCCCTGCTCATTCTCCTGCTCGCCCTGCTTCCGCTTCGTCTCTCGCATCCCAGGCCGGTGAACTCAACCGCTACGGCGGCGATCAGTGACGATGCGTTGCTCGAGCAAGTGGATGAACAACTCTCGGTAGCCGTGCCCTCGTCGATGGAGTCGTTGACCCACCTGGTTTCTGCCGATGACAACAAAACTGCGGGAGGCAGCAAACCGCTTGCTCAGACCAATTAGCAACCTGCTTGTCCCTGCGCTCTGCTTTGCTCTCGCCTCAGGATCGGCGATCGCGCAGCAAAACGGGCCAGGGGATGGCAACGGGCCGCCTCCGATGGAGGGCCGTCGTCCTCCTATGGAGCGGGCGTTTCACATGGGGCCGCATGGCCGATGGTGGAACAATCCTGAGTTCGCGCAAAAGCTCGGGCTCACTCCCGACCAGCAAAAAAAGATGGAAGCTGTTTTCGAGCAGAGCCGTCCCACCCTGATGGATCTGAGTGCCGGGGTGCGAAAAGAAGAGACCACCATGGAGCCGCTGTTGGCGGCCGATCAACCCGACGAAGCAAAAATTCTCGCGCAAATCGATCGCATCGCGCAAGCCAGGGCAGAGCTTGAAAAAGCCAACGCGCGCATGCTGCTCGGTCTGCGCAGCATCCTCACTCCAGAGCAATGGAAGACCCTGCAGGCAGACGAGCCCAGGGGGCACCATCCCCGCTTCGGCCCCGATGGCCCCGGCGGCGACCCAGGACCAACACCCTAGGTCCCTTCAACGAAAATTTCTGCAAACACCTTCTGTCCAGCAACCGCTCTCCATGGAGGCGTTAACCCCACCTTGTCATCCCGCCCGCCCCGACCGTCCCAGCTTGCCGTGGAGGGTGTGGGACCGAAGCGCAGCGAAGTGGAGGGACCTGCGGTTCATCCCAGGTCTCGCAATCGAGACCTGGGGCGCTGCCAAGAAAGCCGAGGCCCGCTACGTCGTTCCGTCAGGGATAAGCCGGGCATAGGTAAAGTCTGCGCCAATCGCAGCGAAGATTCCCGCCAGGCTGGAGATGTTGTTCACCGAGCTACAGCTCTTATCGGAGTTACTCTCATTAACATCCGTGAAGAAGTACTGCGGAGACGATGCAATGGCTTTCATGGTCTGGCAAGGGGAAAGCGTGTCGCCGGAGCTGCATCCCGTGGATCCGGGAGCATAGGCGACCGAATATACCCGGGTGCCTTGTGCGGTAGCATATTGCGCCGCGGTCACTGCCTGTTGACACTGCGAAATCCACGACGGGTAAGTCCCGGACGCGGTCGCATAGAGCGTTCCCTTTGGCACCTGGGTGGAGCTCGCCATCTTGGACTGCACCGCGTTCGCCTCGCCGTCGCTGAGCATGATAATCACGTTCTGCGATTTCGGATTAACCAACGCTTCAGCCTCAAGAGCCGCCTGTGCCGCGTAAAGCGCGCCCGCATAGTAAGTTCCGTCGCCGCCTGGCGCCTGCATGCTGCCGCAGCGGCTTCCCCCGGCGCCCACCGCCTGGGAAAGAGCTGAGCTGCTGACCAGTGAAGTACTTGTGTCGGAGCTACGGTAGTTGCTCAGGAAGTTCGTCACCTGGTACGTCATGTTGACAGTCGCGCCCCCGGTGATGAAGGGAGTGGTCACATACCCGCTGCCCGCGCTCGGTGTGCTCGTGGGGAAACTGTACGGCTGAATGGTCGGATTCGTGCCCGAGCAATTGGTGTCGTCTGTAACTGTGGTAGTCGTAATGTTGGGGAACGTGAACAGGCTGACGTTGTCGACCGAGTTGGTGGCCACCCCGTTCGCGTTCACACTGCAGGTGCTGTAGCTCGCGGCACAGGGTGAAAGTTCACCTAACAATGTTTGCACCCCTTGCAAGGCGCATGAGAGCTTGGTCCCGCTGCACTCTGACGTGCCGTCATTTTGGGCCATCGAGGCCGTAGTGTCGAGGATGATAGCCACGTTGTAGGGCCCGGCCACGGCGCCCCGGGAGGATGCAGTCGCAACCGCCGTGATCGTCACTGGCCTCGCCCCCAACAGGCTGGCGAAGTAGAGCGGCACGGTCACTTGCTGTTTCACCTGGAGAGCATTGCCGTTCGCAGGTGCAATACACGGAAGTCCCTGGTTGGTCAGGGTGGTCAGGCACTTCACTAATGGATAGCCCGAAACCATGGTTACGCCGGGCAGGTTCCCATACGCATTCAGATTTCCCGTAACCCCGCTATAGGTCGTCGCCTGCGCGGCCGCCGTGCTGTTGGGCAAGCCTTGCGCACCCGCCAGCGCTGCAGCGTCCGTAGAGGCTTGCAGCTGTCGATAACTCAGGTAAATTCTGCCCATGTCAACCGACAGTGCAGTAAGTCCGAGCATTGCCATCAGCATGAACGCAGCCATCATTGGAATAACCTGGCCGCGCTCGTCATTCATAATGCGGAGGATAAGTCTCTTCATAGTCACCTTCATTGCACCAGCTCCGTCACTTGAGACGTGAGCGTACAGCTGGGAGCGTAGTTATGTCCATAGACAGTGAGGCTGCAGGGGTAAGTCACGACGATTTGTGCGTTTTGGCCCTGAACAAGGTTACCCGCTGCGCCGGTGGAGGTACTGGAACTACTGCAGGTTGAGCCCGAAACTCCGGTATAGGGACCATACGAAACCCCATTCAGCACATAACTGAAAGTCAAGTTGCCGGCAACCATGCCCGATGGCAGCGCGTTCTGAACAGAAGACGCGGCCAGCGAACACGGGTTCGTGGTATTTGCCCGGCTGATTGCCAATTGTCGCCCGGCGACGCCGACCGCATCGGCGAGCGAGAGATAGTTGCCGAAAGCTATGCCAAACGTGGCGATGCCGGTGACTATGAGCAACAGCACGGGAAGAGTCACGGCCAGCTCAAGGAGTGCCGAACCACGTTCATTGCTGGTGCAAAAGCGCGCACGTTCAAAGAGTCGTGCTGCTTTCGCCTTGTGGAGGTGTGGTAAGTCTAAGAAAGTTTGCTCGTGCATCTCGAATCCCTCGATCAAATTCCGTCCCTTGAATATCAACTCCACCTTGCGTCTTCGTAAATTACCGCTGGCGATTAGCCCCCTTGATGCTACGACCCGAAGTAACTTCCCCGGGCAACTGTAGTTACCCATGTGAGCCACTATCAGGTCAAAGGTTCAATACACGGCCCTTCCGTCTAGGCCGTCCCCACTTCCTGGCCGACCGATTCAAACATCCCGGGCTCGGCGATGCGGATAAGACGATGGAGATAAGCGCGCGAGATATTGAGGCTGCGAGCTGCCAGCGTCTTATTTCCGTTGCTATCCCGGACGGCATTCATGGCCAGCTTGACCTTGTACAAATAGACCTGCTTCTCGAAGGACCCGTCGGGATGGCGGTCGTCGATGCACAAGACATTTTCTGCCCGCATCTCCAGGGGTAGGTCCTCTACTCGAATCCTGTCGCTGCCGGCAACGATAATGGCCCTCTGAATCACATTCTCCAGTTGGCGAACATTCCCGGGCCATGTGTAGGCCTGCATCATGGCCATCGCTTCCGGCTCAATGCCGCCTACGTGCTTCTGGTACGACTCGGAATATTGCCGCAGAAAATGCAGAGCTAACGGACAAATATCTTCAGGATGCTCCTGCAGGGCGGGAGCGTCGATCTGCATGACGTGGATGCGATAGTAAAGATCCTGCCGGAATTTGCCCTGCGCCACCAGCTCCGCCAGGTCTTGGTGGGTGGCGTACACCAGGCGAGCTCGCAGTGGAATCAGGCGGGTGCCGCCCAGCCTGCAGAATTCGCGCTGTTGCAGAACGCGCAGCAGCTTTACCTGTGTGGACAAACTCAGCTCACCGATCTCGTCCAGAAAGAGAGTTCCGTCGGCAGCCCGTTCAAGGTAGCCCTCGTGCGCGCCGGTGGTCCCGGTGAAGGCCCCTTTCTCGTGGCCAAAAAGCTCTGCTTCAATCAGCGTTTCCGGGATGGCCCCGCAGCTGACAGCCACAAACGGACGGTTCCCACGATCACCCAGGTTATGAATGGCCCGCGCGATCAGTTCCTTGCCCGTGCCGCTCTCCCCTGTCACCAGCACCGAGGCATTCAGGTTAGCGACCCGGCGGATAAGGTCGTACACCTGCCACATCTTCGGCCCGGAACCGACCAACTGGTCGCAACGGCCGCTACTGTCTACCTGTTGTTGCGCCGCGAGCAGTTCCCGCTTCAGCGAGATGTTCTCGTAAAGACGATGCAGCATGGTCTTCAGATCGCGGATGGAGGGTGGCTTACGGCAGTAGCCAAAGGCGCCCTGGCGCACCAGTTCCATCGCCGTCGAGCGCAGCGCGTCGTCAGCCATGACGACACATGCAGCGCCTCCCGCGATAAACCGCTCCGCGCAGCTGATCCGGTCCTTCAGCCAGCCTTGTGTGGAATCAAGATCGAGAACCAGCACATCGCAGCTGCTCGTGGAGAGCATGCCATTCAGTTCGCTTTCTTCACAAGACGAACTTACCTGAAAATCGCGCCCCAATGCGGATGAGAGAAGCGGTTGCAGCGCGGGGTCGCAGGAATAGAGGCCAACTCGAATCATGCAGGAAGAATGCTCCTTCCAAATCAACGGCGAGACATCGGACTACTCGCACTGTTGTCGAAGGTAGTTTCGGGGGCACTTCCCCAGCGACGCGTTTGATGCTATTCACGCTTGCGCATGTTGTCTACAAAAAAAACAATTGCGGTTACTCCGCCGTTAGTCGCCTTGGTAAGTCCGAGATATCTATAGCTTCCCTGCCGGTGCGCGACCTTATCCTTTTTACGCAAAAGTCACCCAAAAGTGCTATCCCGGGACATACTAGCCAAAGTAACCACGCCGCAAGTTACTGCCATGCTTAGCGCAGGAAAATCTGAGAAGCCGGTAACTCAACTTAGCGTTACTTCTCTCGCTCCTCCGCTGCGTTGAAGGCGAGGATGTATATCCTCTGCATCACTCCGCGGTGCCCCATGTAAACAACCGTGCACACGAACGGCGGCCACAATATAGCGGAACCGCCTGAATTCAGGATCATGCCGGGATCCTGCGATTTGGGCGTCGAATTGCATTGTCCCCAGCGTACGCAGTTCAAACGGGGGAGTTGCCCATGAAGTCGATCGCCTGGTGGCCTACAGTGATCGTCCTGGCCATCGCCATTTGTACCGACTTACGCAGCCGGCGCATTCCCAACTGGCTGGTCTTCCCCTTTCTGCTATCCGGCATCGTCGTGTCCGCCTGGTTCCATGGATGGCACGGGGTAGGGCAGAGTATGTTGGGCATTGCGCTGGGCGGTCTATTGTTCGGCGTTCTTGCCTACATGGGTGGTATGGGCATGGGTGACGTGAAGCTATGTGCGGCAATCGGCGCCTGGGTGGGTGTTCGGCAGTTACTGCTGGCTCTTGTCCTGACCGGGATTGTGGGTGGCGTTATGGCCTTGTGCTGGGCTGCAATGGGTGGTTTTCTCGGAGCCTTGTTAAGCGGCACAGGGGATTTGATTCTTGGCGTCAGGAAAAGGGGCCTGCAACCTCACCCGGACCTTGTGCTCTCCAACCCCGCTGCCAGAAAGTTGCCCTATGCCCCCGCCATAGCGATCGGTACCTTGTTGTCGTTCCTTGCTCACTGAGGCAGTGCCCTGACCTATGAATCTGGACCTATGAAGATGTCACCAAGACCATGCAGACAATATTTCAAAACGGCTTACCGATCCAGGCAACAGCAAACGAGGAGAACCTAATGTCTGCGCCTTCGCAGGAATCCGGAGCCATCGGGGCCAACGTGCTGACGGTAGCCTTGATTGGCCCCGACGCACAGCGCCGGCAGGCGATTGGGCGTGCCCTGGCGGGCCCGCAGGTTGGCGCCACTCGCGAATTTTCTGTCTATCCGGAACTGGATGACGTGCCTCGACTGCTACAGCAGGACTTCGACGTCGTCATTATCGACCTTGACGGAAATCCCGAACACGCTCTGGACCTGGTGGAGAGTGTGTGCTCCGGCAGTTCCATTACGGTCATGGTCTATTCGGCGCATACCGATGCCGAAATGCTCGTTCGCTGCATGCGAGTGGGCGCGCGCGAGTATCTCACCGAGCCTTTAGCCGCCGGCACAATCGCCGAAGCCCTGGTGCGCGCCGCGGTGCGCAGGCCGGCGACTCGTCCCGTAAGAACCGGCACTGGCAAACTAGTGGTGTTCGTCGGCGCGAAGGGCGGTTCGGGCGTAACTACGGTGGCTACGAATTTCGCCCTGTCCCTGGCCCGCGAGTCCGGCAAAAGCACCGTGTTGATCGACCTTGATCTGCCACTGGGCGATACGGCGCTTGAATTGGGAGTGCATGCCCAGTTCTCCACCGCCAATGCCTTGGATAACTTCGAACGGCTGGATACCCATTTTCTATCGACCCTGCTGGCCAAGCATAGTTCAGGCCTGCAGTTGTTGGCGGCGCCCGATCGCTACACGCCAATCCAGGTGTCGCCCGAGGCGCTTGCCCGGCTGCTGGCAGTCGCCCGGCAGGGTTTCGATTTCGTGGTCGTTGATGCCGGGTCCAAACTCGGCCCCAACGTCAGGTCGTTATTGGATGACGCCGCCATGGTCTATCTGGTCACGCAGGTGGGCATCTCAGAGTTGCGCAATGCCAACCGGCTAATCACAGAGTACTTCAAGGGTCCGGGCGGAAAGCTGCAAATTGTGCTCAATCGTTTTGCTCCGCGCTCGCTTGGCATTGACGAAGAACATGTGACCAAGGCCTTGACCAAGCCCGCGGAGTGGAGGATTCCCGGCGATTTTCCAGCCGCTCGCAAGGCGCAAAACACCGCGACCCCTCTGGCTTTGGAAGATTCGCCAATTTCCCGCGTGATAAGGCAGATGGCTCGAAAAGCATGTGACTTACCAGCAGTTGCAAAAAAGAAAAACGGATTTCGTTTGTTTAAGAGTTAGGTCTGACGGGGTAAAGCGTGGAACAACTTAGTCTTGAGAAACTCAAAGCCGACGTACATCGCAGCCTGATCTCCAAGCTCGATCTGGAAAAGCTTTCCCGCGTGGATTCGGGCCAGGCGCGGCATGCGGTCGGCGGTGTGATCAACGAGATCATCAACGATCAGCGCGTGCCGCTCAGCTTCGGCGAGCAGGAAAAGCTGCAGTCCGAACTCCTGGATGACGTTTTCGGCCTCGGCCCGTTAGAGCCTTTGCTGGCCGATCCAACCATCTCCGACATCCTGGTCAACGACAAGGACCATGTCTTCATCGAGCGGGGCGGCGTGCTCGAAAGGGTCGACACCACTTTCCGCGACAATCGCCACCTGCTGCAGATTATTGACCGCATCGTCTCCCGCGTAGGCCGGCGGGTGGATGAGTCCTCGCCTATGGTCGATGCGCGCCTGCCCGACGGATCCCGTGTCAACGCCATCATTCCGCCGCTTTCGCTCGATGGACCTTCTCTGTCGATCCGGCGCTTCGGAACTGGTCCGTTGGCTGCGAACCAGCTGGTTGCCTTGAAAAGCATTTCGGCGGAAATGATGGAACTGCTGGCAGCCGCCGTCCGCGCCCGCATCAGCATCCTCATCTCCGGCGGTACTGGCGCGGGTAAAACCACATTCCTCAACATCCTGTCGCAGTACATCCCGCAGAATGAGCGCCTCATCACCATCGAAGATGCTGCCGAACTCCGGCTCGCGCAGAAGAATATCGTGCGTCTTGAGACCCGGCCGCCCAATATCGAAGGCCAGGGGGCAGTCAGGCAGCGTCAACTCCTCATCAACAGCCTCCGCATGCGCCCCGACCGCATCATCATTGGCGAAGTCCGTTCAGACGAAGCGTTCGACATGCTCCAGGCGATGAATACCGGTCACGAAGGCTCCATGACCACCATCCACGCCAATACCACCCGCGATGCTCTCAGCAGGCTTGAATCCATGGTAGCCATGGCCAGCATGAACCTGCCCGAGCGTACGGTTCGGCAACAGATCGCCTCGGCCATCACCATCGTGGTTCAGATCTCGCGCATGAGTGACGGGTCACGCAAGGTGGTCAGCATATCGGAAATCTGTGGCATGGAAGAAAACGTCATCAGCATGCAGGAGATCTTTAGCTTTAACCGGAGGGGCATCGGTCCAGACGGCAAAGTCGTCGGCGTCTTTCAGCCGACGCGCATTCGGCCGCGTTTCCTTGAACAATTGCGCACGTCAGGCGTCTTTCTGCCGTCGACCTTGTTCGAGCAAAGTATGGAAGTCAATTAAGGCGTAAGAACGAGTCAATATGCTACTGCTGATCATCCTTGTATTCTCCGGCGTGTTCGCGGTCCTGCTCCTGCTGATGGCGGCGGCCGGCGTGGGCGCTTCGCAGCAGACCAAGCAGGCGATTGCCGCGCTGCAGGCAGCACTGGCCACCGCCGGAGGCGAGTGGCACGACCAGATCGTCGACATACGCAAAAAAGAATTGCTCAGCGCCATTCCCTGGATGAATCGATGGCTGTTGCAGATTGAGATCGCGCCTCGACTTTACCGCCTCCTCTACCAGGCAAACCTCAAGTGGACTGCGGGCGGTTTGATGTTGATGTCGCTTGCCGCCTTTGTCTTTCCCGCCTATGTCATCTATGAGAAGTTTGGCAAGCTCCCGCTCGCTCTCATCATCGGCGGACTCATCGGGTTCGCGCCGCTTGTCTACGTGCTTAGTAAACGCAGGCAACGCTTCAACAAATTCGAAGAGAACCTGCCCGAGGCGCTTGATCTGATGGTCAATGCTCTCCGCGCCGGCCACAGCTTGAACGCGGCGATCGGCTTGGTTGCCCGCGAGTCTCCTGAGCCCATCGCCGGGGAGTTCCGCACCTGCTTCGATGAACAGAATTACGGCCTCGAACTAAGAACCGCCATGGACAACCTGGTAACCCGCGTGCCCCTGCAGGATTTGCGCATCGTCGCCACCGGCATCCTGATTCAAAAGGAGAGCGGCGGCAACCTCGCCGAAGTTCTGGATAAGGCCTCGGTTGTCATCCGCGAGCGGTTCCGGCTCCGCCGCCAGATCCGTGTCCATACTGCACAAGGCCGCCTGACGGGATGGGTACTGACTTTCCTGCCGGTTTGTCTCGGAATCGCACTGTACATCGTCAGCCCGAAGACCATGAGTGTCCTCTGGACAGATCCCCTCGGGCTCAAGCTGATTTATGCCGCCGTGGTCATGATGTTCATCGGCGCTTTGGTCATTCGCAAGATCGTCAACACTGAAGTCTAAGGTACTTTATGGCATTTATCCTGTTTACCTTCATCACCGTGTTCCTCCTGGTAGCGAGCGGCGGCCTGCTGTTGTTCTACCGCGAAGCGATGTTGGCGCGCATCGGCGGCGTGATCAATCCACGGTCAAAGCAACGCGCTACCCTGTTGGGCAGTCTGCAGCAGACGGGCGCATCGCTCGGCGGCATGGTGGAGCGTCTCGAAGGCGTCATCCCCAAGAGCAAGTCAGAAGTGTCGGTGGTGCGCAAGCGCTTGATCCGCGCCGGCTATCGCAGCGATGCGGCGGTGAATACGTTCTACGGAGCAAAGATCCTGGTTCCTGTCGTGCTCTGTGTGTTGGCTCTGCTTATCTTCCACAGTGACAATTTCTTTATCTATATCGTCGCCGCGGGAGTGGGGTTCCTCCTTCCCGATTTCTGGTTAGGCAACCGCATCAAGCGGCGGCAAAAACTCATCCGCCTGGGCTTGCCCGATGTGCTCGACATGATGGTCATTTGCATCGAAGCCGGCCTCGGCGTTGACCAGGCCACGTCGCGTACCGCCGAGGAGCTTCGCAAAGCGCAACCGGCAGTGACCGATGAGCTGGGAATGGTCGTTCTGGAGCAACATGCGGGCCGTCCCCGCTCCGAGGCGTGGAGAAACTTTGCCGAGCGAACGAACGTGGACAGCGTGCGCAATCTGGTTACCGTGCTGGTGCAATCCGAGCAATTCGGCACCAGCATCGCAAAAACATTACGAGTTCATTCCGACGTTCTCAGGACCCAGCGGCGGCAGAGGGTAGAGGAGCAGGCTGCCAAGACCACCGTCAAGCTCGTCTTTCCCCTGGTCTTCTTTATCTTTCCGTCGATTTTTCTGGTGAGCATAGGTCCCGCGGTCCTGATGATCATCGACAGCTTTAAGCACATGAAATAAGAAAGAAGGGAGGTTCAAAAAATGGATACGACAACGATCCGCATTGTTGCAGGCATACTCTTTGTTATTGTTCTGTTCTTTCTCATCCAGCGCCGTCGCAAGCGCGTTGAGTAGTCAGGTTACAAGGTTGGGCAGTTAATATCGGCAGGCAATGGCCTGCCGTGGCTGGCTCCCCCTTCAACTGCCTTGTTGGTTTAGGCAGGTCAGAGCATTGCTGTCGCTGCGCACTGTTCGGGGAGGGAGCAATACATCCGCTGATCGCCGAGCTTTTTATGGAGTGGTCACGTGATCATCGAATGGATCGTCGAGTCGCAGGGGAATACATTGGAAAGACGAACCTATTGCGTATACAACCAGACCCGCGAGTGCTTTCTCGGCATGAGGATTGCTCCTGCCGATACCATGTGGCGCCGCCTGAAAGGCCTTATCGGGAGAATCAGGCTGGGCTATGATGAGGGTCTCTGGGTGGTGCCGTCCAGAGGAATACACACCTTCGGGGTAGTATTCCCGATCGACGTTATCTATCTGGATCAGGATTTTCGAGTTGTTCACCTCGCCGAGCATTTTCCGGCCTTTCGTGTTGCACCGTTGAAGGCCCAGGCGACAAGCGTATTACAACTTCCCCCGCACACAATCTATTCATCGCAGACGCAGATGGGAGACAAGCTGGAAATCTGCCGGCCTGAAGAGATGGAGTACCGGCTGGGCAGCACCACTGGCCGTATAGGCCAGGCCGGAGTTGCCAACGGGTGAGGAAGTGAAACATGAAAGCAGCGACAGACTGGTTTCAGTGGTTCAGATTCGGTGAGCGGCGAAAGGCGGAGCGCCTTGCCGATCCTCGCCTGGTCGCCTTTTACTGGGACGGCGACAAACCCAAAGGGCATGTTGCGCGGGATATAAGTGCGGCCGGCCTTTACCTGCTGACGGAAGACCGTTGGTACCCGCGAACCTTGGTCAGACTGACCTTACAGGCGACTGTAGATGGCAAGCCTGCGCCGGAACAATCCATCACCGTGCAGACCATGGTGGTCCGCATGGGTGAGGACGGAGTGGGCCTCGCCTTCATTCCGGAAGACGCACATCCAGCAGGATTCTCCAACGGAGCTGATAAAAGAACGCTGGAAGATTTTCTAAAGCACCTCTCCGTTCCCGAGGACGCGACACCCAAACGAAGCAAACTGTCGATCGTTCGCTGAGGCCGAGCCACCAAGGCGGGCGCCCCATATCTCGCGCTCTTTGCGAGATGTGGGAAATGAAGTCGGCCTCGCCCCCTGACTCTGCATCATTCAGTATCGCAGTGGTAGCGTAGCCGAGCGTCCTTTCATTCCCACTCATTCCGCCGTTTCAGGAATAATCAGCAACACTTCCACTTCCGTCGCCCGCCCATTCTGGCTAGCCGGGCGGAACTGCCACTCACGCAAAGCACTCAGCATCACTGTCTGCTGTTGAAAGCCCTGCGGAGACACAACAGCAAGCTGTTCGAATCGACCGGCGACATTCACAAACCCATGAATCATCAGCGTATCCGCGTTGATCGCACGCACCGCGGCCCGCGGCACAACAATGCTGAACGGCCACGGCGCATCCGGACGAATGGGTTCACCGCCTGCCGCCGCATCTGCGGAGCGCGGCAGCGAGTACTGCAGAATCCAGTTCTTCGGCAAGCCCGCATGGACGTACACCGTGTACGCCAGCCTGCCTTCCCAAAGCCCAAGCGTTTCGGGGTACTGCTCTGCCATGGAGGACCCAACCACCACCACCCCGAACTTCCCATCCTTCGGTAATTGGATTCGAGTGACTGAAGATTCCTCGGTTGCCGCATCGGCTGCGGTTCCACTGGCAGCAGTTTCCGGCCTGGATCCCGACCCTCTATCGGAGGGGGTCGCAGCCAGTGTGGCCAAAGCCGGCGGGCCGCTCTTGGCTAGAAATGCCTCCTTGTTGCCCAATGCCCGCGCATCAGACCCCTGTTTGTTCTCGCCCGCGCCCCTTTCCGCTTCACCCGGTGCTTTGCCGGCTGCCTGGCCACTCGCTCCAAGCACGCTTTCACCCATGGGCGACAACTTATCCGCCACCGAGACTGTCGCGACCTCGTTCACCGGAGGTAAGGCGATCGTTCCCTCCTGCATCTGCACG
Source organism: uncultured Acidobacteriaceae bacterium (assembly GCA_963758385.1). Lineage (GTDB taxonomy): Bacteria > Acidobacteriota > Terriglobia > Terriglobales > Acidobacteriaceae > PALSA-350. Next base: position 431,462 of record CAVWVA010000001.1, read on the forward strand.
TCGGAGACGGAGATAACCGTAGCCGGTGCTGCAGGCGCAGCCGAATGGGACCACATCTCAGGAGCCTTCTTGCTTACCTCGGGTCCGGGGGTAACAACCGGCGAAGTCTTGCCCGGCGGCAGTGCCGGCAGATCGCTGGCAAACGGTGTTGCCGAGATATTTACATTGCTCAGGTCCGGCTCATGGTTCGGCAAATGGAGAGAGGGGGAAGCCGAAGAGCTGGTATCCAACCGCTCCGGCGGAGAAAGCCTGGTCACGCGGATGTTGGGAGCTGACCACAGCAATGCGGCCGGTATAGGGAGCTCTTGCGTCAGGGTCACATTCGGTGGAAGGTCAGGCTGCAGCAGCGTTTGATGGGCGTGGATCAAGCTCGGTAAGAGCTTCGGAACCGCGGGCAAAGCTCCTTGAGCGCTAGCGGCTGCAGGATAGACAGCGGCGCCAGGCTCCGCCCGGCGGAGCTGTGGTTCGGGGCGATGCACTTCAAGAAGGCGCAGCGTCACCACTTGATCCTGGGGCTCGTCTGCAATCCGCGGTATATGTGACAGCCCCAGATACGTGAACCCCACCACGGCGCCGTGGGTCAGCATCGATATAACAAATCCCGATGGCCCACTTCGTGACGGTGGCGGATCACTGAAGAGAGAGACTAAGTCTGACGATCGCATATGTCTGGTCGATACACCTTCGCCTGAAGTAATTACCGGCAGTAACCTGAACGGCGGCAGCAGATCCCCGGCACACGGAATAGGTCAGCAATTAAAAGGCCAAAAAACCGCTGGCCCATCTGTCGCAGTTTCCGCCCCGGTCCGCGAAACGTGTCTATGCGGCTACACAGGGCAGCCCCTTGGTATACACACGTTCACACCCGTCCAGGAGCCGTTCTTTTAAACCCATGATTTAAAGACCGCTTAACGTTTCCATCCTTTGGCAGGCCAGTTGCGATACCTGCCAGCAAAGTGTTTATGGCTGCTTGGCCAGCCAGAATAGGTTCCTGATGAATCGAAGACTTGCAACTATTCTCCTGAGTGCCTTCCTGATTGCTGCCACGTGCAGCTACCTGGTCTATCGTCTTGTGGTCACGCGCATCGCGGCTGCACAGCCGGCAAAGACCACGCGGGTAGTTGCCGCGAATAGTGATATCCGGCTGGGCACGGTTCTCCGTCCTTCTGACCTCACAACCGTAGAGATCGCCGGCAGCCTGCCCAAGGGCGCTATCGTCAAGCCTTCCGACGCGGTCGGTCGCGGGGTCATTTCCGATCTCCACGAGGGCGAGCCTATTCTGGAAAGCCGTCTCGCTGCCGTGGGCTCGGGAGGCGGCCTGGCTGCAACCATTCCGCCGGGAATGCGAGCCTGCGCGGTCAAGGTGGATGAAGTTGTGGGCATCGCCGGCTTCGCGACCCCGGGCATGCACGTGGATGTACTTATCTCCGGAACGCCCCCTGGCCAGGCAAACGCAAACGAGGGACCGAAAGTCGCCACCTTGCTGCAGAGTATCGAAGTGTTATCCGCCGGTACTGATATTCAGCGGGACAACGAAGGTAAACCGCAGCAGGTGCAAGTGGTCAACCTGCTCGTCACTCCCGATCAGGCGGAGTTGCTCAGTCTCGCCAGCAATCAGACCAAGATTCAGCTGGTGCTTAGAAATCCCCTGGATGTGCAGACTGCGCCATCCAAGGGTGTCGCCATGGCCAATCTCTTTACAGATAAAGCCCCTGTTGTTCATACCCCCCATCGCGCCGCTCCTTCTCCGGTTTATCTGATCGAAGTGATGAACGGATCGAAAACAACAGAGCAAAAATTCTCATCGGGTGGGGGAAAATAGTGAACGCCAACAACCGTACTACCATTGCTTCTCTTGCTGCCTTATTAGTATCGCCCTTGCTTCTCGCAGTTGTCCCGTCGCCTGCGCTTTACGCCCAGACCCACGCGTCGCGCCCGGCTTACACCGGCGCGGATACTGCCAACGACTTGTTTGTGGCTGTCGGCAAGTCTGTGCTGGTCGACAGTGATCACCCCATCCAACGGATCTCTGTTGGGTCTGGCGAACTCGCTGAGGCCACTGCGGTAAGCCCGACAGAAGTCCTCGTCAACGGCAAAACTCCCGGCGAGACCAGCCTGATCGTTTGGCAAGCTGGGGGCGGCCGTCTCTTCTTCAACCTGAAGGTTGGCGCAAGCTCTTTTGTGGCCAACGACCGCATGGAGGCACTTCGTCACGAACTCAACACCGAACTCCCCGGCCAGGACCTTAAGGTCAGCACGGAAAATGGCCTGGTGTTTCTCCGCGGCAACGTCAAGGATCTAAGCAGCTCGAACCGCGCGGTCCAAATTGCCGCCACCGCGGGCAAGGTGATCAATCTGCTTTATGTAGCTGTGCCTGAGCAGCCACGTCAGATACTGTTGAAGGTACGTTTTGCCAGCGTCGACCGCAGCGCCGAAAGGCAGCTCGGCCTGAATATCTTCAGCCTGGGCGCCGCCAACACCATCGGCACAGTTTCGACCGGACAGTTCTCGCCTCCCACGGTCTCGCTGCCCACAGCAGGCAGTGCGGCTGCGGCGATCATCTCCAACGGGCTGAACCTCGCCATCTTCCGGCCGGATCTCAACCTGGGCGCGACCCTCCAAGCCCTCGAAACCGACGGACTGGTGCAACTGCTCGCGGAACCGAACGTGATCGCCCAGGATGGCAAAGAAGCAAGCTTCCTCGCCGGCGGCGAATACCCATACCCCGTTGTACAGGGTGCGACAGGCGGCGGTCTCGGCGCCGTCACCATTCAATTCAAGGAATACGGCATCCGCCTCAACTTCATTCCCACCATTACCCCTCGCGGAACCATCCGTCTGCAGGTGGCGCCGGAAGTAAGTTCGTTGGACTTTACCAACGCGATCGAAATATCCGGCTTCAACGTCCCCGCGATTGACATTCGCCGGATTAGAACCGAAGTGGAGATCGCCCAGGGACAAAGCTTCGTCCTCGGCGGTCTCATCGACAACACAGAGACCAAGACGTTCGAGAAAATCCCTTTCATCGGTGATGTTCCTATCCTGGGCAAGTTCTTTCAGTCCATCCAGAAGACCCGTACGAACAGCGAACTGCTGGTGATTGTGACCCCCGAATTCGTCGATCCCATCCCAGTGGGCGCTCCTCTGCCGGCGCTCAAGTATCCTGACAAGTTCCTGTCCTCCACCTCCGGCATTCCCATGCACAATCCTGAGAGCGCCCAGGCAGCCGGAACTCCAGCGACGTCTTCCATGCCAGTTGAGCAGTTGATCCAGAGCATGCAGCCGGAGCAACCGCTGCTCATCGACAGCAGCATGACTGTGTCCGGCGGCCAACAGCAGTCTCCCACCGGAGTGCCGGTCAACGCGACCCCTGTGCTGACCACGGCGCCCCAGTAAATGGCTGGAGAACACGGGCCCATGAAAATCTGTAACCTGACGCGGCTGACGGAACTCGCCAGCCGCGCAGCCGTCGCTGATTCCGCTGCAACCCGCAGAAAAGGCTTGTTGGGGCGCACAAGCCTTGATGAGGGAGAAGCACTGTGGATCGTGCCCTGCGAGGCTGTTCACACCTTCAGAATGCAGTTTGCCCTGGACCTCGTTTTTGTCGACCGTAAGCTGCGGGTAAAGAAAGTCAAATGCAACGTACTCCCCTGGCGTATGGCGGCGTGCCTTTCCGCGCATTCCGTGATCGAGCTTGCTGCCGGCACTATTCTGCGCACACAAACACAATCTGGAGACCGGCTCGCGCTCGAGCCGGCTGATCATTAAATGAACGTCATCGCCGCACCGCTCACGACGACCGAACACCCTCGCAAGGGGTTGCGCACCCTTGCGGAAGTTTCGATCACCGGTATCTGTTGTGTAGCTTTTGCCTTCACGGCGCTGTTTATCCTGGTCACCCTGATTACCGGAAGAACGGCGGGAACCCGTGATTTTGTTGTTTACTGGGCCACGGGGCAGCAGTTCGCCCATCACGCAAATCCATACGATCCTGCCACGCTGCTGCACATGGAGCGTCAGGCCGGTTTACCCGCCGCGTACGGCGCCATGTACATGCGCAACCCACCGTGGATGCTGCCGCTCACCCTCCCGTTGGCCTTCTTTACCGTGCGCACCGCTTCGCTGCTTTGGACGCTTCTCCTGTTAGCCTGCCTTGGCCTTTCGCTACATCTGCTGTGGCGAATGCATGGCAGCCCGCGAAATAACCTGCACTTGCTGGGCTTCGCGTTTGCGCCCGCGCTGTCCTGCATCATGTTTGGCCAAACCTCCATCTTTGCTCTCCTTGGTCTCGTCTTGTTCTTGCGTTTGCACCCAACGCGACCATTCATGGCCGGCATGAGCCTCTGGCTTTGCGCGCTTAAGCCTCATCTCCTGCTGCCCTTCGCCGTCGTATTGTTGGCCTGGATCGTGATCTCCAAAAACTACAGAATCTTCGCCGGCGCCGCGGTCGCATCGGCCGTCAGTTGTGCGCTGGTATACATCGTCGACCCGATGGCATGGATGCAATATGCGCAAATGATGCGCGCCTCCGGAGTCGTCGGCAGTGAGTTTATACCCTGCCTGAATCTCTTGCTGCGTCTGTGGCTAAATCCAGGCGCACTCTGGCTGCAATACCTGCCCACAGCTCTTGGATGCGTCTGCATGTTGGCTTGGTACTGGCGCCGGCGTATGTCATGGAGCTGGCTCGAGCATGGCAGCCTGGTGCTGCTTCTCTCTGTGCTGGTGGCGCCCTATGCTTGGCCCTTCGATCAGGTGCTGGGCATTCCTGCTCTGTTAGCCGGCCTCTATCGCACCCGCTCGCGCAATCTCGTCGCTGCTCTCGCCCTCGCCAACGCCGGCATCGAGATTGCCGTTTATTGCGAGATTCGTTTTCCCTCAGCCATGTACTACTGGACTTTGTGGGCTGCGCCCGCCTGGCTAGCCTGGTATCTGCTGGCCGATCGTCTCTTTGCCAGAACCTTCCCCCTGCATCCGGAGGAATCCTATGCCCACTAATCTCGCGTCTCTAACCGAGCCTTCGCCTTACATCGGTGCGAATGTGTTGCCCACGAACTTGTGGTCACGCATCTTTAGCTTCCCGGCCATGCTCATGGTTGCGCTCGTTTGTTCTCCGTTCTTTGCCGGGGTCGACGTTTGGCATGCCACCCTCCTCCGCGACCCAGACATCTGGTGGCACATGCGCAACGCCGAAGTGCTGCTTACCACCCATCACTTCATTCATCAGGATCTCTACTCCTTCACCACTCTTGGCAAGCCTTGGATCAACCCCGAATGGCTGGCGGAAGTCCCTTATTACCTGGGTTTCCGTGTGCTGGGTGAGCGCGGAGTCTTTCTCGTTGCGCTGGGCGCCATGGAATTGGTCGTCGGCGGAATATTTCTGCTCTGTTACTACCGCTGCCGCGATGTGAAATCGGCGTTTCTCGCAACCTGGGTCGGCATCCTCTTTGCCACCGTCAACCTCGGCCCGCGTACCATTCTCTTTGGCTGGGCCTGCTTCCTCGGGATGATGCTGATTCTCGAAGCGTTTCGCAAGGGCCGTGATTACACCTGGCTGCTGCCGGCGATCTTTGCGCTATGGATTAACCTGCATGGCTCCTGGCTCATCGGTCTCGCATTCTTTTTCCTGTTCATTGCCTCCGGCCTGCTACAAGGTTCGTGGGGCTCGATCATCGCCGTGCGCTGGACTCCGCAACAACTCCGCAAGTTGGGCATCGTCGCCGCCGCCAGTCTGGCTGCGCTCTTCGTAAACCCCTATGGCTGGCGGCTGGTCTTATATCCCTTCGACATGATCTTCCACCAGAAGCTGAACATCGCCATTGTGCAGGAGTGGCAAAGCGTCGACTTCCAGGCCTTCCACGGAGTCCTATTCTTTGTGACGGCTGCCTGCATGCTGCTCCTCACCCTGCTCAAGCGCAGACCCTGGCCGCTGCATGAGTTGCTGTTCCTCTTGTTGGCCAGTTATTCCGCGCTCACCCACGAGCGGTTCATGTTCCTGGCCGGCATCATCTTCGCCCCTATGATCTCGGTGGAACTCCAGGGCCCCGTCTTCGATCCCTACGATGCCAGCAAAGACAAGCCCTTCCTGAACGCGCTGATCATGGCCGCTGCACTGGTCTTTGCCATCATGCATATTCCGGCTTCCGCCAAGTTGCGTGCCAAAGCGGCCTTATCGATGCCCCAGGGTGCGATCGCGGAAATGCAGCGCTGCTGTGCCCACGGCCGTCTTTTGAACGACTACGCCTGGGGTGGTTATCTAATATGGAATGCGCGCAACACGCCGGTCTTCCTCGACAGCCGAACCGACATCTTCGAGTATCACGGCGTATTGCTTGACGATGTAAGACTCATCACGATGCGCGACTCTCTCGCCATCCTCGACCGCTACAAAATCGACATGGTGTTGCAGCAGCCCGATTCCGGCCTGGTCTATCTCCTGAAGCACACCCCAGGCTGGCGAGTGCAATACGAAGACGCCGTCGCAACCTTGCTGGTCAGAAACCCCAGGAGCTGAGACCGCAGAGCGAACGTTTAGGACTTCGAATCCGTACATCAAGAAAAACCTCTCTTGAGGAAGGGCACGGCTTCAGCCGTGCCATAAAGGTCTCTGCTTGAAGAGGGCTTTGAACCCTGAGGTACGCCACCTTTGGAAGGTATGGAGTTCCAGCCCGTACCTGGTTACTGAGGAATGCAACCCCTTCAATGATTTGTGGGCCCGCTGTTCTATCAATTCGCAAACAATCTGGACGAACGCACCACCCGGAACCTTTGTCATTCCGCCTGCCCGAATCCTCGACCCGCAACCCATCCAAATAAAGCTTCCAGAATTGTCGCCCATCCCCCACCATCCAGAGAAAACCCCGGTCCCTGTATACCCGCCGAACCTTCCCTCCCGCCTCTGTATACGGACGTTCACACCCAACCTCAACCCCTCACCCGTAAGTACCTGATTCCTCTACAAATATCCCCCCAGAAGAGATGGCTCTCCGTTTGCCTTTCCTCACATCAAGCCCAGCCAGCGGCGGGGCAATACAAAAACGGAAGAGGAACAACACAATGAAGGAAATCATGTACAAGCTGTCCGCCAACCTGCAGGTCCTCATGATGCGCGAAGAAGGTCAGGATCTCGTCGAGTACGCCCTGCTCGTCGCCCTGATCTCCCTTGGTGCAGTCACCGCACTGAGCACCCTGGCCGTCGACATCAACAGCGTCTTCACCGCAATCGGAACCAGGCTCACCTCCGCTGCCGCGTAACCCGTTGAAGAACGGATTCGCTTTGGCGGAATAGGAACCATAGTGGAAAAAAGTAGTAATTTGTCTGCTAAGTTCCGGCTCCTGATATTGAGTGAAGAAGGTCAAGATCTCGTCGAGTACGCGCTGTTCGTTGCACTGATCTCCCTGGGGTCAGTTACTGCACTGAGCACGTTGGCTGTTGATATCGCGATCGTCTTTATGAATGCGGGAACGTCACTCATGTCAGCCGTCGCCTGATTCAATCCAATGAACTGCGGCGGCACAACCGGTTCGTTCTTCCTCGGGTGGCCAGCAGCATGCCTCCCCAGCATGCCCGGAATGAACAAATCTCAATTACGGCCGTGATCGAAACTGGTCACGCCTTTGCGACTTTGTGGTGGTTCAGGCGGTGACCGTAGCTGTGAACCTATAGCCCACGGTAACACCGCCTTCACCATCTTCTCCGTCGTCTGCGGATTGTCTCTCTCGATCAGTCAAAAAAAGGACACGGATGATCTCGCTTCTGAGTGGAGCCTCCCATGGAGCGACGGAACTGCTGTCCGCTCTGACTACGGATTTTGTATGGGGCTCGCTGCACATGTTGATCCACGAGTGTGGTCATATGTTGGCCGCTCTCGTAGTAGGTTCAAAAATCAAGCAGGTAGGAATGAGCCGATCCGGTCCCTTCGTCCGAAGAACGTCTGCCCGAACGCCTATGAGAAATGCGATGGTCGCTCTCGCCGGGCCAGCCGCCAATATCCTCACCTGGCTGCTCTTTCTGATCTTCGCCCTCCCCCATGCATGGATTGCCTTGGCCATTGGATTGGTTAACCTGTCTCCTCTCCCCAACTCAGACTTCATGAAGAGCCTCAGCTACCTGCAGCGCCCCTGAGAGCTAAGTGGGCAAGACCTGCGGTAGCCACCTTATGGCAGAGAAATTGCAAGAAAGTGGCTATGGCGCTTATTCAATCCGCTAACTCACTTGAAATCTGTGTGAATAAAAATGCGGTGTCAACAGGAATGGACAGGAAACGCGGACTGAGAACATGGTAAGTAGAGAGACATCAGGCGCTGTATTGGATCAATGCGCCCCCTCGTACCCTGAGCGCCTCCCAGCCGCGAACGAGTTAGCCAGGCACGCGCCGCTGCCCGGGTCAACCAAACGCGGATACTTGCCGTATCTGCTGTTCACACTCTTCGCCGGCTTTTATTTTCTTCCCTTCATGCGGCTTCTGCTGCAGACCCCGCCCGAGGGATTACTTGTCTATGGCGCTTCACGGATCGTTCACGGCCAGGTCTTCGCCCGTGACTTCTTCGAAGTCGTGGGCCCAGGTTCGTTCTACTGGCTCGCTCTGTTCTTTAAGCTGTTCGGCACAACTTTTGCCGCGACCCGTATATGCCTGTTCGTGACCTCCCTCGGGACCGCCGTAATCATGTACTTCCTGTCGCGCAGGATATGCAGCCAATACCCGGTTCTTCCTTGCGTCTTATTGGCCGGCACTTATTTCGGGACCTTATGGCCCTCCATCAGTCACCACGTCGATAGCAATTGCTTCGCCTTGCTCTCGATTGCGTGCATCGTCGTTTGGCAGGATAAGCGCAAGCCTGGCCTGTTGGTCGCCGCCGGTGTGCTGGCCGCGGCCACAACCTGCTTCTTGCAGCAGAAGGGGGTGCTGCTGCTGCTCGCCCTGCTGCTGTGGCTCTACGTCCAGTATCGGCGAAGGTCCACACCCCTCTCCTCACTCGCGGCCGTGGTTGCAGGCTATTCTGGCTTCGCCGCGCTCGTGCTGCTTTATTTCTCCAGCCGGCACGCCCTTTGGGACCTGTTCTATGCCAACGTGCTGTGGCCCTCACAGCACTACAGCGCGGTAAACGTAGTCCCTTACGCGCATGGCATCATTCGCGATTGCTGGGATCATTTCGTAATCGCAAGCGGCTTTCCGTGGACCATCGTCGCAGCGGTCCTGATTACGCCCTTGGTTCTGGTCGCGGCTTTGCCCGCCCTGTTGCCGGCGCTCGCCGCCGGTAGCAGAAGGAACCCGGGCAGGCCTGAGATTCTACTTTTCTGGCTGTGCGGATGGGCATTGTGGTTGTCCGAGTTCCACCGCAAAGACATTTTCCATCTTGTATTCGGATCACCGCTGCTGATCATCCTTTGCGTCTATTATCTCGGGCAATACAGGACCAAAGTTGCCGGTCTCGCATTGCAAATTCTCGCCATCGCCGCCTCGTGCCTGGCTGTGTTTAATCTCTTTATCGTTCTCTGCGCGCGTCCCCTGGCTACCAGGGCCGGCACCGTCGCGCTATTCAGGAACGCTCCCGCACTCTCCTTCCTGGATAGCAAGGTTGCGCCTGGCGAAGAAATCTTTGCCTACCCCTATTGCCCGATCTACTACTTCCTGGCCAACGCCACGAATCCGACACGCTACGGCGGCCTGCTCTACAACTTCAATACGCCCGACCAATTTACCGAGGTCGTCCGCGTCCTGGAACAACGCCGGGTAAAGTATGTCGTCTGGGATACGCACTTCCAGGCGAAAGAACTCGCCGCCCTCTTTCCCGCGTCGCCACATATATCCCCCAATGACTTGATCATCGAGCCCTACCTGCAATCGCACTACAAGGTCGTATGGGCCGATGCTGATACCCGCGTCCTGCAGCGTTTAGGTGAGGGCCATGCCAACTAGCTCAGGCGGGGTGCTGTCTTCAACCTTGAACGGCAACAAATCTTCGGGTGCCCCATCCTTCGCGCATTTTGCGAAGGGTGGGATTCCACAGATTTCAACTCACCTTGTTACACAGAACTCATCGCCCATGTCCTCAAGCCTGGTGAGAAATGCCAACTAGCCAGATGTCGCCCACCGACCTTGAAGTTCACCAGGCTCCTACGGAACAGGTAGAGGCTGGCACCCTCTATTCGGACAACCGCGCCCCCATGTCGAACCAAGCGAGAAAAGGGCGGTTCCCTGTAAACAGGAAACACCTTCCCTATCTGACATTCGCACTCTGTGCCGGCTTATACCTCCTTCCCTTCATGCGCATGCTGCTGGGTAACGGAGACGAGGGGCTGCTTATCTCGGGAGCGGCGAGAATCGCGCATGGCCAGGTCTTCGCCCGCGACTTCTTTGAGGTGGTGGGGCCAGGCACTTTCTATTGGTTGGCGCTGTTCTTCAAGCTGTTCGGCACAACGTTTGCGGCCACTCGCATTTGCCTGTTCGTCTCCTCACTGGGAACCGGCCTGGCAATGTACTTTTTGTCTCGCAGCATCTGCAAGCAATACCAGGTTCTCCCGTGCATCCTTCTGGCCGGCACTTACTTCGGCTCGTCCTGGCCGGCCATCAGCCATCATGTGGATAGCAATTGCTTCGCCTTGCTCGCCGTCGCCTGCATGATCGTCTGGCAGCACAAGCGTAAGCCCGGTCTATTGTTCGCCGCAGGCGCGTTGGCGGGAGCCACAACCTGCTTTCTTCAGCCTAAGGGCATATTGCTGCTGCTTGCCCTCCTCGTATGGCTCTGGATGCAACACCGGCGGCGTCCCGCCTCAATGTCGTGGCTAGGCGCAGTGGCCGGAGGCTACTTGAGTGTGGTTGGGGTCATGCTGCTTTATTTCTTGCGCCGCCATGCCCTTTGGGATCTGTTCTACGCCAACGTTCTGTGGCCGTCCCGTCACTACAGCGCATTGAATGTTGTCTCTTACGCACAAGGCCTCATCCACTTCTACTGGGATACTTTCGTGATCCCGGGCAGCGGCTTTCGTTGGACCATGGTCACCGCATCCATCCTGATCGTCCCCTTCTTTCTGGTCGCCGCTCTCCCCGTGCTCTTGCCGTTCCTCGCTGTTCCATCCATAAGAAGCAAAGTTCGGCCGGAGATCGTACTTTACTGGTTATGTGGTGTTGCCTTGTGGCTGTCGGAGTTTCACCGCAAGGATATCTGCCATCTCGTTTTTGGATCGCCCCTGCTGATCATCCTGTGTATCTACTATCTCCAGCATTACCGGGCGAAGATTGCCGTGCTCGCCTTGCAGCTTCTTGCCGTGAGTGCCAGCTGCCTCGTTTGCTTGAATGTTTTCGTGGCCCTCTCCGCGCGGCCGATGTCAACCAGGGTGGGATCGGTCGCCCTGTTCAAAGCCAATCCCGCCCTCACCATACTGCAGAGCAAAACCAGGCCCGGTGAAGAAATCTTTGCCTACCCCTACTGCGCCATGTACTACTTTTTGTCCGCCACGACCAATCCGACACGTTACGCCGCGCTCTTGTACGACTTCAACACCGCTTCCCAATTTGAGCAGGTTGTCACCACTTTGGATCAACGGCGGGTAAAGTTCGTGGTCTGGAACAAGGGATTTCAGCAGAGTGCGCAAACCTTCTTTCCCGGCATGAAGAAAATGCCCGACGGCCAATTGATCCTCGAGCCATACCTGGAATCGCACTATAACGTCGTTTGGGCTGATTCGCAGACTCAGCTCCTGGAGCGGAAAAAAGATGCTCAATAACAAGAAAATCGTAGTCGTGCTGCCCGCCTACAACGCGGCAAAAACTTTGGCTCGCACAGTCGACGAAATCCCTCGCGAAATCGTCGACGAAGTAATCCTGACCGATGACGCCAGCTGCGACAACACCGCCGAACTGGCTCGAGAAATGGGCCTCATCACCATCCGCCACGATAAAAACCGCGGCTACGGTGGCAATCAGAAAACCTGCTACACGGCTGCGCTGGCACGTGGCGCGGATATTGTCGTGATGGTCCATCCTGATTACCAGTACACACCCAGGCTGATTTCCGCCATGGCTTCGATGATCGCCTACGATGCCTACGACGGCGTGCTTGGCTCGCGCATTCTCGGTCGAGGCGCCCGCAAGGGAGGTATGCCGCTTTACAAATACATTGCCAACCGCGGGCTCACCTTGGCGGAAAACATTCTCATCGGCGAGAAAATGTCCGAGTACCACACAGGCTACCGGGCATGGAGCCGCGAGTTGCTCGAGCGGCTGCCCCTGCGCAGTTGCTCTGACGATTTCGTCTTCGACAACCAGATGGTCGTGCAGGCTGTTCACTTCGGCTTTCGCGTGGGCGAGATCTCTTGTCCTACCAAGTATTTCGAAGAAGCCTCATCGATCAACTTCCAGCGAAGCGTCACCTACGGATTTGGCGTCCTGCGTACAGCCATGGAAGCGCGATTGAAGCAATGGGGAATGGGAAATCCGGCATTCCTGGCGGATGCCCCTACTGAGAGGCTCCTCGCCGGCAATCCAGAACCCCACGTGATGCCGAAGCCGCCGTCCTCAGCCAGAGAGCTTTTCCTGGTAAACAAGTGATTGCAGGCTCCCGAGCTGCGCCAATCCCAGGGTCACCAGTACAACGCTCATGATTTGTATCCCGTGGCGGCGGGCGAAAGCCTCTGTAATCCAGGAGCAGGCAAAGATCAGCAGGGCTAGCAGAATCATCCAATTGCTGCCGTTGGTCCACTCCCGCTCCTTTAGTGCCGAGAAGCTCAGGATAACGGCAATCACCACCAGAACACAGTCGTACATCGGCACATAGACATTGATAAGCAGGGTAAAGGTCAATGTGGCGGCCCAGGCCAGTTTGTCTCCAGCCTCTCCGAGGCCGGTGGACTTCCACAACAAGTAGGCGAGCCATCCGGCGGCCCCGCCGGCGCTGATAAGGATCACCCATCGAATCCAGATGTGCCCACCCATAATCGCCGACGAGAAGGAATTCAGGTCAACAAATTGCCACAACTGCAGTGACGAGTGGCCGTTGATTCCGGCAACCCGGCCAAACTCAAGCAGAAAATTCGCATAGGCGCTCCAGATGCCTGCGCCTGCGATGGCAGTAGTTACCAGAGCAAGCAGCGCGACCCCACCCACGAACCCAACAAGAGTCCTGAATCGCCTGGTCACCAATAACATGGGCAGAAGAAGCACCAGAAGAGTTGGCTTGTAAGCCAACAAGGATAACGCCAACCCACTCTGAACGTACTTGCCCATCCCGTCCCGCGAAACAGCCACACTGACAGCGAAGAAGCCCACTGCCGCCAGTTGCGCGTTGATCAAAGTCTCAAAAAAGAATGGATAGAAAGCCAGTGCCAGGCAAAGCACAATGGAAAAAACATAGCGATCCCTGGGTAAAAATCGCCGCGCGGCCAATCGTACTCCCAGGAAATATAAAAGAAGGGAAGTCACGCCCCACAGAACATAAGCCGCGTCAAAAGAAAGTCGCGCGAAGCAGCTAAACAGCAGCGCAACAAACGGCGGATAGGGGCTTGGTCCGTAAACACCATTCTGCAGCGGATAGATTTGATTGAATATCGTCTGCTGCAAAGGGTAGTCGTAGACACGCGCCGCGGAGTATTGGTTGACGATTCGGCCTATGCCATAGAAGTAAGTAAAGTCCGAATGCAGCCCGCGTATAAGGTCTAAACCCATTCTCGCTCGTATGCAGAGAATGACGACGACGGGAATGGCAATAAAGGCGACAAAGCCGCCCCAGCAGATGAGATTGATTTCTTTCAGGCCCGGACGAGGGCCTAGTAAGCCGGTTGGCCAGCGCAGCATCTACGTACTATATCGCTACCGGCGCAATTGATTCGCATGGCCCAGGTTCGCTTTTGCAGTCGTTGCGCAACTTAGTTTCGCTAAAAAGCAAGTGTTCCGCTTGCCGAAGCCGGCCGCTCCCGCACGCGTCTCCCGGCCCTTCTACCTGCCGGGTTAGCAGCGCATCCAGGCTGCGTCGCCCCAGCCCATGTCGAACGCAAACCGCTTTGACCAATGCCTCGACCCGCTTTCGATAAGCACTGGATACGAACGCCGCGCCATCAAACCGCTGTCGATACATAGGCTCAAGCGCCGGAAAATGCTCCCGCACAAACGCCAGGTAAATCCCCTTCGAACAAGGTTTAAGAAACAGCGGCTGGGCGCTGAAAAAACTGGCATCTGCGGCCTTTGCCCTCCGTGCCATTCCGTCCAGTGCTTTGCCCGTGTCGGTAATACCCGGCAGTAGTGGCGAGCATAAAATACCCGTCTTCAATCCCGCCTGGCGAAGCCTGGCAACCGTCCGCAGTCGCAGGTCCGGCCGCGGAGCGCGCGGCTCCAGCAGCCGGGCCAACGACGCATTGGCTGTGGTGATCGTCAGGTGTAACACCAGCTTGTTGTTCTCCGCGATCTTCTGCAGCAAGGGGATGTCCCGTTCGATAAGCGTTGACTTGGTCACCAGCCCGATGCGCAGCCCGTGCTGCCGCGCCAGCACTTCAAGCAGCGACTCCGTCACCCGCTCCCGCCGTTCGGTGGGCTGATAGGGGTCGGTCGCCGTGCCCAGGGCGATCTCCTCGCCCGGGCGAACCTGCCGCAGTTCCTGCTCCAGCAGCCATGCTGCGTTCTGCTTGATAAAGATCTTTCGCTCGAAGTCTTCCGGCTGCAGTTGCATAAATTCGTGGGTATATCGCGCATAGCAATACCGGCAGGCGAACTCGCATCCCCGATAGGGATTGATACTCCAGGCAAAGCCCAGTCCGCGCCGGGAAACGCTCCGGTTCAGAATCGACCGCACCTCAAGCGACCGCACCTCCATAAGGTGTCCCTTGCCGGCCGGAGAGGACTCAGCCGCCAGCCGGGCGATGCCGGTCAGGGGAGATCGCGTCCCTACCGGAGGGAATCGATCGAGGATCGGAAAGAGCTCAAAGTTGGGATTGGCAGCTTGCGCTAGTTTCGCCATTTGTTCGCCTCTGGGAATCAGCCTACTCCGGCCGCCCGCCTGAGGTCAAGAAGCGATTCGGTTCGCCCGCAAACACACTCCGCCCGCCGGCCGCAACGACACAGCCGGCTTAACCCGCAGCTCTTTCCCAGCCCCTTCCACCGGTGAAAGCCGCCAGTTGCTGAAGATGTAAGAAAGAATCAGAACCCCTTCCATCCAGGCCAGTCCTTCGCCAATGCACTGTCGCGCGCCGGCGCCGAAAGGGAAGTAGCAGAACCGCGGCCTGCCTGCTTTGTTCGCCTCAGAAAATCGCTCCGGATCGAAGCGCAACGGATCATCCCAGAACCGCGGGTCCCGATGCACCACAATCTGCGGCGCCAGCAACGTAGCGCCCTGGGGAATCGTCATCCCCCGGTACTCGTATGTTTCTGCCGCGGTGCGTGCGGTTATCCATACTGGGGGATAGATGCGGATCGTCTCGGCAAACACCTGTGCCGCGTACCCCAGCCTGCCGTAGTCCTCGGCCGTCGGCAAGCGCTCTCCAAGTACTGCCCGGCATTCCTGGTGCAACCGCTCTTGCGCCGCTGGATTCTGCGCCAGCTCCCATAATGCAAAGCACAGTGCGTTCGCCGTAGTTTCGTGCCCGGCCAACATCACTGTTACACATTCGTCGCGCACCTGTTTATCCGTCATGCCGCCCGTCTCTTCTTCGCTATCGACTGCCGCCAGCAGCATCGAGAGCAGGTCTCCGCGATCCCGCGGATCCTTGCGCCTCTCGGCGATCATGCGGTAGATCATGGTGTCCAGATAGGTTTGCCCTTGGCGAATCCGCGTCATTACAGGCAGTGGCAGCCGGAGAATTACCTCAGGAAAGGGCAAGAATGCCAGCGGCAGAAAACCCATGAAGGCGTTGACCGCCTCCGAGATCTGCTGTACTTCGCTCTCAACGTTGGTGTCGAACAGCGTCTTGCCCACGATGCGCAGCGCCAGCAGCAGCATCTGTGGCTGAAGATCCATCACCTGCCCATTTTCCCAACCGTGGGTCATCTCCGCCGTATAGCCGGCGATGATCTTGCCATAGGATGCGATCCGCTGCCGATGGAACGCGGGCTGCGCCAACCGTCGTTGCCGCAGATGCGAAGGCGCCTCGCTGGTCAGCATTCCTTCGCCCAGGATGATTCTCGCTCGCTGCATCACCAGCCCGCGATGGTGGTGGTGCGCATCGCGCACCAGCAACTCCTGCACCAGTTGTGGATGGTTGAACTGGAAGATGTGCCGCCCAAACGCGGTGTAATGATTCAAGTCTCCGAACCGGCTGGCTGTCTGCCGTACGAAGTCATCGGGATTCTGGCGGAACGCTCGTCCCGATAAAAACCGTCGTGCAAACCGCGGTCCATCGGGATAACGGGCGCCCGGCTGCCACAGGATCTGCGGCGCCGCCAACTCATCTGCAAGAGGAATACTCACCCTAAAAGTCTAGCCCACCGCGGTGAGGGGAAATTCAGCCCATGAAAGCGGATCCCATCCTTCGCGTCGTTGCGAAGGGTGGGATCCGCGGCAGTTGATGCGGAAAAACGCAATCCCGAAGGATACGGGCTTCAGCCCGTACATAACAAATCTAGAAGGAGTTCGGCCTTAGCCGCTGAGGGACGCTTTGTCGCCCAATCATGCTTTTTCCTCAGCCTGTTTAGCCGGGCCACAAAGGGCTGAAACAGAACTAGCCCCTGAGTCTCTAGTGAATCGGCTGTTACAGTCCGCTAGCCCCACAGGAAATCCGGGGTATGGGACACCCGCAGTTGTCGCCGGAAAAGGCTGAGGAAGTGCTTCCGTCACCAACAAAGTGGCAAATACCCACTAAGTCTCTTCGTCATCAGACCGAGGCGCGCGCACGGCGTAATCTCCACCGGGCTGCGTCACCGGATTGCGCCCTTCGCCCAGCCGTGCAACCTGCGGGCCGTCCTGTACCCGTCGGCGAAGCCCGATCAGCGTCTCTTGTTTATCGCGAGCGTATTCCGCCGCCAGCCGGGTCAGCGCATGGGTCACGATATCGCTGTGGTGCAGGTTCTGCATCTCCGGATCGCGGCGGAAGTTCAGCCACAAGCGATGCACCAGCTCCACATCGTCCGCCTGCAGCGACGGCGCATGCGGCCCGATATGGAAAGACTCCGCCTCGCCGTTCGGCGACACAACATAAAACGTGATCTGCCGCTTGGGCTCCGGCAGTGCTTCCCAGGCCTGGCCCACCCGGTAGGCCTGCTCGTGGGCTGTCATCTTGCTGGAAAGCCCTGAAACCACCGCCGCCGCTTCGAGCGAATTCGCCGTCTGCACCAGCGCCGCGAAAATATCTCCAGCCGGCACTACCAGCAGCGAAATGTGCTTGCCGAAACTCTCCGCGACCGACACGGCCTTGGTAAACAGCATCTGCTCATATTCGCTGAACAACTGGTCCGAGGTGGAGAGCAACTCCGGTCCTCCAGCGCCCACCATGCGCGCCGTCAGCACCACCACATCCTGGTCGCCGGTATTCGTCCGTGCCAGCGTCCACTTCAGCGCGAAAGGATTATTGGCATCGCGCATCGTTACCACCACGCAGCCCGGATCAATCTGCAGCACCTCGCGCCCAACTGCGTCCTCGTGCTCCAGTTGGAAGTGCTCTTTCATTTGCAGCTCGGTGGTCGTCCTGCGCCGCCGGTTGTCTCGCTCCGAGAAGGTGAAAATGATAAAGAACGTGGTTGCGAACAGAATGCCGCTGACCGTGGCCACCGATTTGGTGAACAGGTTCACAATCGCCGTGGTCAGCAGCACCATGAAGACCGAGATCAGCCCTATCGGAATCTCCCGCTTGCCGATACGCAGGTTTGGAGGCACCTTCCACCCGCGCTCCCCCTTGTACTTCCAGCGCAGCACCAGCATAGCCAGGCTATTGAAGGTAAAACTCCAGATCACGCCAAACGCGTACGCCTCGCCCAGCGCGATCACATTGCCCCGGCTGGCGACGATGGTGAAAAGCTGCATCCCCGCGACCAGGTTCACGATCCGGTAGCTGGTGCCGAACTTGCGATGCGGCGCCGGAACCAATCCGTCAGCACGCCATCTTCGGCGATGCGCATCAGTACGCCAGTGGAACCGATGATCGAAGTATTGATCGCGCCGGAAAGAATCAGAAAGCCGACCAGAACCACAAACACGCGGAAAATAATCCGCACACCTGCGGCCCCACCATGTACATCGCCAGGCCGGCGATCAGGTTGTCACGGTACACCGGCACCCGCACCGAGTCGGGAATCAACATCACTGCCAGCAGCGAACCCAGGCCGGTGAACAGAAAGCTGTAAATCGCAATCACGATCGCGGCGCGCTTCAGGTTCTTGAGCTTGGGGTGTTCGATCTCGCGATTCACCTGGGCCAGCGTTTCTTCGCCGCTCATGGCCAGCACGGAGTGACCGAAGGCCATGATGATGCCGAACAGCCCCAGCATCGCGGGCAACCGGGTGTATCTCAGAAAGCCGAGAGCATCGTTGCTGAAGTGCAGCGTAGAAGGCGTGGGCCACGGCGGCAGCTTGGCGCCGACGTGGATGGCGGAAAAAATTCCCCAGGTCAGCAGGATCACCACCATCACGGTGGTGATCTTCATGACTTCCAGCGCCTTGTCGCTCGACTCCTCGATCCCTTTCAGATTTTGCCACCAGTAATAAACGGTGACGATGGCGGCAAACGCCGCCGAAGTAAAGTCCATGGGCAGCTGGGGAGCCACATGGTGATGCCCCCGCAGCATGGCTCCCGGCAGCCAGCTGTGCGCCGCGGCCACCGTCATCAACTCATTCAGCAGGCTGGTAATGTATTGCCCGGCGGAAACGCCCGAAATCGGCCCGGTCAGAATGTAGTCGAACATCAGCGCGGAAACGCTCAGCTTGGCGAACGTGCCGCCCAGGGCCTCCTTCACCACGCGATACACGCCGCCGCGGGTGAACATCGAGCAGCTCTCCACGTACACGGCGCGCACCGCAAACGAGAACAGCATGACGCCCAGAATGAACCAGGGGGCAGACTTGCCCACCGCTTCTTCCGCAATGCCGCCGGCATAGAAAGCGGAAGAGCCAAGATCGTTCAGCACCACCGCCGCGGCGCGCCAGAACGAAATAAAGGTGAGCATCACCGAAGAGGCGACGACCAGTTTTACCCGGTTGGAGGGAAAGGAAGGTGCACTGGTTGTTCGCTCGGAAGCCATTCGATATAGGCTAGCGTGTCAATCCCGCGACCGGGGAGAGTCGCGGTCTGGATCGAAGCCAGACCTGAGTCTATGTTGGTTGCCGCCCAGCGTCAACGACGGAAGATATCGAAAGATAAGGTAAAACCGCGCATTATTCACTCGCCAAGCAGCTCATGAATATCTTCAATAAAACTGATCACCACCACCACCGCCGACCCGGCGATCCCGGCAAAGAACA
The DNA here is from genome assembly GCA_963758385.1 of uncultured Acidobacteriaceae bacterium. Taxonomy (GTDB): domain Bacteria; phylum Acidobacteriota; class Terriglobia; order Terriglobales; family Acidobacteriaceae; genus PALSA-350. Next base: position 450,835 of record CAVWVA010000001.1, read on the forward strand.
TGCACCTCAAAGAGCCGCATGAAAAAGATAGCCACCAGCATAGGGTATTCATTGTAACCGCTTTCCTCGCCCCGCAGTATGCAAGAGGCTCATCCCACAAGGGATGGTAGACTCTCCGCGATGGCAAAACTGGCACGGCAACCCTGGCTGCTCGGCATCGTTTCTGCCGCGTTGCTTCTGTTGCCATTTTCAATCATCGGCCCCGTGCCTTTCTGGCGCACTTTTTTTGCCTGGTTAGCCTTTGTCCCCCTGTTTTATGGGCTGCTTGTCGCCTGAGAATCTGCGCCATCCCGGGGCACTGTTGCGCGGAACTCTCGCCGCCTATCTCATGGGCTTTCTCTGGTTTGCCGGCAATTGCTACTGGATCTACCAGACCATGCTCTACTTCGGCGGTCTGCCGCCGCTCATCTCCGCCGGCATTCTGATTGCTTATAGCCTGGTGCTGGGGCTTTACTTCGCTGCGCTTCGGCTTGCTGCTGACCGCCACGGCAAAGACCTTTCGCGGCCCCCATTACGCGCTTCTGGCCGCGCCCTTTTTCTGGGTGGCGCTGGAAGTGTTGTCGGCGCGCTTGACCAAGGTCCCGTGGGATTTGCTGGGATACTCGCAAGTCGATAATTTCCTGCTGACCAGCCTGGCTCCCTTCACCGGGGTCTATGGCCTCACCTTCGTGCTGATCGCGGGCAACGCGTTCATCGCCTGGGGGCTGCTGGCCTCGCGCCCAAACGCCGCATTCCCATCCTGATCAGTCGGTTTGCTGGCCGCGCTGGTGCTGCAGAACGGCGACCATTTGCGCCTCCCGCGGCGCCCGTGCAGGCCACCGCGGTGCTGCTGCAGCAAAATCTCAACGTGAATCAGGACAATAGCTGGCCCGGCCCCGAGTACGACGAGCATCTGAGCCCAGTTCGTCAGGCTCAGCACCCGCACCTGCGGGCCTTACCTTGCCGGCATGCCGGAACTCGATGCTTATCCCGTCACTCCCGATTGCCCGGTAACACCGGTTGCTCCCGGCGTCATCCTGTGGCCGGAATCGCCCGCGCCTTTTCTCGACAAGGATCCCCGCCTGCTTGAACGCTCTCGCAGGGACTGGCGATCTCCATGCATGCCCCGGTGATCGTCGGCACCGACTTCTCTCGATCCGCATGGCGCCACGCCTCGATATGTACAACTCCGCGCTCTTCATGGGACTCGATGGCAATTGTGGCAGGCCGCTACGACAAGATCCACCTGGTTCCGTGGGGAGAGTACATCCCCTACAAAAGTTTCTTCTCCTTCGCCAAGAACCTCACCCAGGCAGGCCGGCGACATGACCCACGGATGGCGTCGCATCGTCTTCTTGACCGACGGTCACAGCTTCGGTGTCTTCATCTGCTACGAAGAAATATTTGGCGATGAGATACGGCTGTTCGTGAAGCGAGGCGCCGCAGGTGCTGGTCAATATCTCGAACGACGGCTGGTACGGCGATACCTGCGCTCCCTGGCAAACGCTTGAATATGTCGCGCATGCGCGCGGTTGAAAATCGCCGCTGGCTGTTGCGCGACACCAACACCGGCATCACCACCATCATCGATCCCTACGGAAGGCTCACCGCCAGCATCCCGCGCCATGCGCTCACCTCTCTGGCTGCCAGGTACGGCTATCGCAGCGACCTCACCTTCTACACCGTGCACGGCGATGTCTTCGCATACGCTGTGTGGGATAATCACCCTTGGCATCATCGCCGCCATGGCTACTACCCGCTTCTGGCTTGGATCGCGGCGAGTCAAATTCTAAACACTCATGTTGAACGAACTCGAATTCGCTTACACTCCGGTCCGCGACAAGGTTCGCGACCTTCGGGAGTATCTTTGACCGCGCAAGAATCGACAGGGAACTGGCTGCCCTGGAGTCCAAACTTTCCGATCCCGCCATCTGGTCCAACCCCGCCGAATCGCAGGTGCTGATGCGCGAGCGCAAGCGTCTCGAGGGCCAGCTCGCGATGGAGAACGAGCTGGTGCGCCGCACCGGCGACATCGATGCTTACTTCGAGCTTGCCCGCGAAGGCGAGTCGGTCGAGCCCGAGCTGGAACGCGAGATCAAGTCCCTGAGCGAGTTCGTGGATCAACTCGAAACCCGCACCATGCTCTCTGCGGAGACCGATCCGCTGAATGCAATCGTGACTGTTCACCCCGGCGCCGGCGGCACCGAATCCCAGGACTGGGCTGAAATGCTGATGCGCATGTACCTCCGTTGGGCGGAGCGCCACGGCTTCAAGACCGAGATGAATGACTATCAGGATGGCGAAGAGGCGGGCATCAAGTCGGCTACCTTTACCGTGACCGGCGAGTACGCCTTCGGGCAGCTTGCGGGTGAAACCGGAGTACACCGGCTGGTGCGCATTTCGCCCTTCGACCAGGCCAAGCGCCGGCACACCTCGTTTGCCAGCGTCTTTGTCTCGCCTGAAATCGACGACTCGATCCACATCGATATCAAGCCCGAGGAACTGCGCATCGACACCTATCGCTCCGGCGGCAAGGGCGGCCAGCACGTGAACACCACCGACTCCGCCGTGCGCATCACGCATCTGCCCACCAACATCGTGGTGCAATGCCAGAATGAGCGCTCCCAGCACAAGAATCGCGAGAAGGCCATGAAGATGCTGCGCTCCAGGCTCTACGAGTACGAGCTGGAGAAGAAAAAGCGATTTCGAAAAAGCTGGAAGACTCCAAGCTGGACATCAACTTCGGTTCGCAGATCCGCTCCTATGTGCTGCAGCCTTATCGCATCGCCAAAGACCTGCGTACCCGGGTCGAGGTGGGCGATGTAGATCGCGTGCTCGATGGCGATCTCGACCCGTTCATCCGCGGATATCTGATCATGCGTCGCCAGGGCGGGGTCCCGGCGCCGATCGAAGAACCGGCGGATGTGGACTAGGCATCCAATGGGAATATGAACGAGCCTGAAACCATCCGCACCATCCTGGAAAACACCAAGACGATCGCCGTGGTTGGGCTTTCCGACAAGCCGAACCGCCCCAGCTTTTCACGTATCCAAGTACATGCAGAGCCAGGGCTATCGCATCCTGCCGATCATCCCGCAATCACCAGCGCCCTGGGAGAAAAGGCCTATCCGACACTCGATGCAGCCTTCGCCGCTGAGGGAAAAATCGACCTGGTGGACGTTTTCCGTGCCTCCGGAGTTTGTTCCCGAAATCGTGAAAGATGTGATGCGTCTCAAGATCCCCTATCTGTGGCTGCAGGAAGGTGTTTGCCACGACGAAGCGGCCCAGTGGGCCGAAGCCGACGGCATCCTGGTAGTGATGGACCGATGCATCTACAAAGAACACGCCAATCTCGCCTGACCTGATCTCGGACGGAAGCGACGGGTGCCCCACGTTCGCCCCAGCGTACGTGGTGCCGAAAAAGACGGGCGAAGCCCTTCAAAGGCTTTTTGTGGCCCCCTAAGGAGCTGTCATTTCGAGGGGTGGCCATTTCAGCAGGCCAGCGGAACGACTACACTATAAGGGGCGCCTTACAGCGCCCCGGGAATGCGAAACCCTGCCCAACGCGCTCTGGTCTTTTTCGCCGCCTTCGTCACTGCGGCGGCAGCTTCCGTAACCCCCTCCACGCCCCCAGGCGTCTTTGTGGAAGGACCCGTCCGAGCCCAGCACCTTACCGTCGAACTACTCCCGCTCCAAGCCTCGATTCAGCCAGGCAGCAGTTCGCTCATAGGCCTCCATTTCACGTTAGACAAGGGCTGGCACGTCTACTGGATAAACGCGGGCGATTCGGGAGAACCGCCCAGCGTTAAGTGGACCCTCCCCGACGGCATCACCGCGGGCGCCATGCAATTTCCTGCGCCGCGCCGTTTGCCGCTCGCCCCACTAATGGACTTCGGCTACGAAGACGAAGTCCTTTTCCCCATCACGCTAAGCGCGGACTCCTCACTCAAGGCGCCCTCCACTGCCCGCCTCACTGCCCGGGTAGATTGGCTGGTCTGTCGTGAAGTTTGCATCCCCGGCAAGGCCTACCTCGCCGTTCCGCTACCGATTGCGAGCCAGCAAGGCCCCGTGGATCCAGGGCGGAAAGCGCTCTTCGACCGTTTCCAGGCCCGCCTGCCCCAGCCGTTGCCCGCCTCGGCTCAAGCCGTCTTCGCACCCACCTCCACCGGCTTTGCCTTGGCGCTCACAGGCCACCCCACCGCCGGTGCCGAATTTTTCCCACTCGAGCAAAGCCAGATTCTGAACGCCGCGCCGCAACCCGTCCGCACCGTCGACGGCGGCATCGAAATCTCTCTGAAGCGGGACGAAAACTTTCGCACCCCGCTCGCCAAGTTGAACGGAGTTCTTCTACTCCCCGACGGAACCGCCTACGAGATTCACGCTGCGCCCGGCACCCTACCCGCAGCCAAAGGAGAAGCCGGCGCGATGGGACTCTTGCGCTTCGCCGCGCTCGCCTTCCTTGGCGGAGTCATCCTGAACCTGATGCCCTGTGTCTTTCCCGTGCTCTTCATCAAAGGGCTCTCGCTGGTGGAATCCTCCCGCCACGAGCACAGCCGCATACGCGCTCATGGCCTGGTCTACACCCTGGGCATCCTCGTCTCCTTCTGGGCCGTCGTAGCCTTGTTGCTCGGGCTCAAGGCTGGCGGACGCCAACTTGGCTGGGGCTTCCAGTTTCAGTCTCCCGGCTTTATCGCGGTCATGGCGCTGCTGCTGTTTTTTCTCGGATTGTCCCTGGCCGGCATGTTCGAGATTGGCCTCACCGTGACCAATACCGGCTCGAGCCTGGCGGCCAAACACGGCTATGCCGGCAGCTTCTTTACCGGCGTGCTGGCCGTGATCGTAGCCACTCCTTGCACTGCGCCGTTCATGGGAGCGGCCATCGGTTTCGCCCTGGCGCAAAGCGCCGTAGTTGCATTTGCCGTATTTACTGCGTTGGCGCTGGGCCTGGCCGCGCCCTATCTCATCCTCACCCTGCATCCCGTGTGGATGCGCTACTTGCCCCGTCCGGGCGCATGGATGGAAGTCCTGAAACAGGCCACTTCCGTGTTTATCTTCGGCACGGTCATCTGGCTGGTATGGCTCTTCGCCTCCTCCGCCGGTGTGGATGCACTCGGCGCGTTGCTGGCGGCGTTTCTACTATTGGCCATCGCCGGTTGGATCCTTGGCCGCTGGCCGGCGCGAGCGGTGGCCTCGATCTTTGCCGCCGCAGTCATTGTGGGCGCGATCGCCGTCCCGCTCTACGCGTTGTGGAAGTTTCCCGAATCGAACACAGAGCGAGCCGCCAAAGGCTCAAACCACGCAGGATGGGAGCCGTATAGCCGCGCCTCCGTTGAGCAATACCGCGCCCAGGGCCGGCCCGTGTTTGTCGACTTTACCGCTCGCTGGTGCCTGAGCTGTCAGGTCAATGAGCGCGTCGTACTGAATAGCCCCGAGGTGCGCCGCAGGTTGCGCGACTCCGGCATCGTGCTGGTCCGCGCCGACTGGACCAGGCATGACGAGACCATCGCTTCCGCACTCACCGAGCTGGGCCGCAGCGGTGTGCCCACCTATGCCTTTTACCTGCCCGGACAACCGGCCCTGCTCCTCCCCGAAGTGCTTACCCCTGGAATCGTCTTTGCCGCTCTCGATCAGCTGCACGGTGGTAAGAAAGAAAAACAGGTGGCCGGCCTGACGCCCCACGGTCAATAGCGAAGGAGCAGCGTTGCAGATAACTCTACTTTGCGCGCGCGTGATCATCATTTGCGCAGTGTTGGTTACATTTATGCCGGCGCGCTCATCTTCCCAGCAGGGCCCGCAGCAAGCACCGCCCCCGCAAGGCGGGGTCGCTGCGCCGGCCAATGATCCCCACATAGTTGAGGAGCAGGCTGCGCAACGCCAGGCCCTGGGCTTTCTCGGCTACCTCGACCAGGGGCGCTTCGCCGATAGTTATGCTTATACCGGGATGTTGATCCGCGCCCAGGTTGATCGCGAATCCTTCGCATCGCAACTGCAGAAAGCCCGGGCCGGCACCGGCGCGTTGATGGGGCGCGAGCTGATGGACTCTACTTACAGCACCACCGTGCCGGGCGCTCCGGAAGGCCAGTACGTTGTGCTGCACTACCAATCGAGTTTTGCCAACCGGCAGGAAACCATAGAGACCTTAACCCTCGCCTTCGCCAAGGGCTATTGGCGGGTAAGCGGCTACTACATCAAGTAGCCGATGCGCCGGCTTCCTTCTCGCTGGTCAGGCGCTTCCAGAAGATGCGCAACATCGCGACCACCGGGACGGAGATCAGCGCGCCCACCACACCGGCAATTTCCCCTCCCGCGAGCACAGCGAAAATTTGTACCAGGGGAGACATCTCGAGCGACTTGCCCATGATGCGTGGGGCATTGACATAGTCCTGCGCTAAACGCCACACGCCGAGAAAGATCACCAGCCAAAGCAGGTGCGAGAAGCCCGTCAGCACCGCGATCACGAAGACCATAATGGCGGCAACCGCCGGCCCCACCACCGGGATAAATTCGAACACGCCGGCAATCGATGCCAGAACAACGGAGTACCGCACGTGAAGAATGCTTAGCACCACCGCGTACGCCACCAGCGTTAGCGCAGCGAGAATGAGCTGCGCGCGGATGTAGCTGCCCAGCATCACGTTCACATCGCTGATGATGGCCCGGAGCGTCTTTTTGTCCTCCGGGGAATGCGCGATCGCAGACAGGTTTTCGCCCATTTTGGGGCCATCGCTGAGAAAGAAAATGCTCAGGATGGGGATGAGGATAAGCCACCAGATGTGCTGCGCCGGCTCCGCCAGTTTTTGACCGATTACCCGGCCGTAGTTAAGGATGTCCTCCTTATGTTTGACCAGGAAGTTCTGCATCTGCATTTGCCGGGCTACACTCCAACCATGCTGCTGGCCCATCTGTACCAGCAGGTCGCCGGTACCCGCCTCGTTCAGCAGGGAGGGAAGGCTGGCGGCCAGCGCGTTGCCTTCGCTCGCGATCTTGGGTCCGGCCAGAAAGCCCAGGCCGACCAGCAGGGCTATCAATATAAGGTAGACCGCACAGATTGCCTGGATGCGGCCACGCAGCGGCCTTTCCAGTTTGGAGACCAAAGGATCGACGAAGTAGGCGAACAGGATGGCGAAGAGAAAGAGCGTAAGCGTTCCGCTCGCGCCGTAGAGAAAGCCGAGCGCCAGGGCAAAGATCAATGCCGTAAACAGCACTCGTGCGGTCTTCGGGTCCCAAAGCTTATTGAGCATGGTTCATATTAGACCTACGGGCTAACTTACTTGCGGCCATTCAGACCCCGCCCGTATCTTCCCTTGCAGGAGCGCCATGTATACACCGCGGACGTACCTGGTTGCGCTGCTGCTGATGACCCTCAGCATGCTCTGCTGGGGGAGCTGGGCGAACACGCAAAAGCTGACCCGGAAGTGGGCCTTTGAGCTCTACTATTTCGACTACACCCTCGGCCTTCTGCTATGTTCTCTTCTTTTCGGCCTCACCCTGGGCCGCACGGACCCACTCTCGCCGGATAGTTTCTTCCTCAATCTGCAAGGCCGCCAGCGCCCGCAGTCTGTGGCTGGCGTTCGCCGGGGGAGCGGTCTTCAGTGTAGGCAACATTCTCATCGTCGCGGCGATCTCGGTGGCTGGAATGGCGGTCGCCTTTCCCATCGGCGCCGGCCTTGCGCTGGTGCTGGGAGCGGGGCTCAACTATGTTGTCTCCCCCGCCGGCAATCCTGTGCTCATCTTCTGTGGCATCGGGCTGGTTTGTATCGCGATTGTGCTTGATGCCCTGGCCTACAAAGGCATGTCGCGCGGCAGCGCAGCTACCGGCAAAGGCATTCTGCTGAGCATCATCGGCGGAGTCGGCGCCGGCCTCTTCTATCCGTTGGTTGCCAAATCGCTCGCCGGGCCGGGCCATCTGCAGCCTTACACCGTGAACGTTATCTTTGCGCTGGGCGCGGCTGCATCTGCGTTGCCCATGATCTATCTGCTCATGCGCGAGCCGATCAGCCGGGCCCCCATTGCATCTGAAGGATTACAGCAGCGGCAACTGGAACGTGCATGCCTGGGGCATTGCCGGGGGTCTTATCTGGGGCGTGGGCACGATAGCCAATTTCGTCGCGTCCTATGTGCCCATGATCGGCCCGGCAACTTCCTTCTCCATGGGCGAGGGCAACACCATGATCTCCGCGTTGTGGGGAGTGTTTGTCTGGAAAGAGTTCAAAGGTGCTAACGGCCGGGTGCGCCTCTACCTGGGGCTCATGTTTCTTTGCTTTCTGCTGGGGCTCACCTCGATCGCGCTTTCCCCCATTGTTAAGTAGCGCGCGGTAAGCCTCCGGCGCTCGTTCGGCTTTGGGTAGTGAGCCGTCTGAGGCGTATGGTTGGGTGGAGGTGCGGCGATGAAGAATCGGTCGGCTCCGCCTTGTGCGGTCATTCCCGTGGTGGCCTATCCGGATGTAGGTGTTGCCGTGGCGTGGCTGCGAGCCGCGTTCGGATTTCGTGTGCGATTGCGGATTGGCGGCCATCGCGCGCAAATGTGGTTTGGCTCTGCATGCCTGGTCGTGGGTGAGACTGGTAAGGATAACGAGTGGGCGACGCGGAGTTCCGTGCTGCTGCGCGTTTCGGATGTTGACGCGTTGTGCGCGCAGGCCCAGCAGCAGGGAGCACGCGTGGTTCATGCACCGCAGAAGCATGTGTACGGTGAGTACCAGGCCACTCTGGAAGACTTCGCTGGCCACATCTGGACCCTGACCCAGACGGTGGAGGATGTCGACCCGGCGGTCTGGGGCGGCGAGGCTGTGGAGCTCTAAGTCCTCCGCCCAAGAATTTGCCATCAGGGAAACTTCACCGCTTACTGTTGGCATCAGGAGTTTCTGCTTGAGATCATTGCCCGTGGCGAATCGTTGTTTTGTTCCGCTCCTGCTTCTCCTCGGATGCTCGATCGCGCTCGCCGGCGTTCCGCTTCGGGCTCAGGGCACCCCCTACCCGAGAGAGTATCAATTGCGTGAACGGACAAGCTCGGGCGGCGAGACGTTGAAACACGTCGTGTATGTGCTGCGGAATATCGAGCCGGGCCGCAAATACCCCCTGGTGATTTACCTCCACGGCCGTTGCGATGAGTGCACGACGAACGAACGGATTCTGAAAGAGAGCGGCCTCCAGTGGTGGCACGACTATGGCCGCGACGTGCAAAAGGAGCCCACCTTTCTGGTGGCGCCTGCGGGCGGAATCGGCGGCTGGGTAAGCCCGGCGCGCCGCCAGGCCGTCTTCGAGATCATCGATGGCCTGCTGAACGAGTTTCCCATTGACCGGCAGCGCATCTACCTCATGGGTTTTTCCATGGGCGGCATGGGCATCTGGAGTTATCTCCAGCAGAGGCCCGGTTTCTTCGCGGCCGCCAACCCGCAGGGTGGCCCCGCGCTCGAACTCGATCCGGAATTGGTGAAGAATACGCCCATCTGGGCCACCATCGGTATTGGGGACGATCCCCAACGTCTGCAACTGCTTGAATCAAACGTGGCCCGGGTTCGCCTCGCTAATGGAGATCCCAGTGGGGCCGCGACGTGGGACACCGGGGTGAATCCGCGCTTGACCATCTTTGCCGACACCGACCATGGCGGAGCGCAAGAGAAGACGCAGCAGATTCCCGGGCTCAGGGAGTGGTTCTACGCGCAGTCGGCCAACGGCCACAGTCCGCCCAACGTGCGCTTTGTGCGGCCTCTGCCGCTCGACCAGGAGTACAGCTCGCCGGTGGCGGCGCTGGTAAGCGCATCCCTTCCCAATGGGACGATCGATCGCGTTGAATTTTGCATCGGCGACAAGGTCTTGTTCGTCGCCCGCCAGGAGCCGTTCGAGTACACCTTCACCGCCCTGGCGCCGGGCATCCACACCCTCGCCGCCCGCGCCGTCGAATCCAGCGGCAAGTCCAGCAGGGCAGAGGTTACCATCCGCGTGGGAGCAGGAAGTAAGTGACCTGCCCCCACGGGTGAAAAGGGTGACCGAACCTCGAAAGGCAAACCAACAATCGCTCAGCTATTGCGGTGGGTTACGAGGCAGGTTTTGCACGGTGAACGCGTAGGCGCCCCCGTAGCCCCCACCACCAGGTATGGTGAACGGCGAGCCCTTCGCTTCCGTCACGCTGGTAGGCGTGATGGTGAAAATGTGCAGATGCCCTGTACTGTTGTTAATGGCATAGAGATGGTTGTAGTTATCCCACCGGAACTGAACGAACTCTTCAAGCCCGATAAGCCCGGTGTAAGCCGTAATAGGCTTCGCTCCATTGAAGTGGAAGATCTGTAACCCCGACGATCCGCCCACCGCCAAAACCTTACCCGATGGCGACATATTGAGATTGCTGACCGACCCTACTGCAACCTTGGGCATGTTTTTGTAGGTGCTTGCCGTGGTCAGCCGGCCTTCACTATCAGCCGTATACGTGGCAAGCTGCATCGCTCCGGCCGGGCTTCCCAGCGGAGAACCCAGCTCCGGCAACATGGCAAACGCCAGATGGTTGGTGGGGTCGGCAGCGGCTGTTTCCGCAAGGGGACAGAACACCTGTCCAGCAGCAGCCTGCGGGAGCGGACCGCTCTTGCCAAGGATGAGAACGCCATCGCTCTGCCGCGCATAGCCCAGAAGCGGGGAGTCATTGGCCGCGTCGCACACCGCTCCGTACGCGAACCGGTTGTTCGCGGTCAACTTGAGTGGATAGGGCGAGATCGGATTGCCTCGGACCTGCCCCGTATAGTTCAACTCGCCTGTGCTCTCCTCGATGTTGAACGACAGGTAGGGATTGGTATTGCCGTCATACATCCCTGCGTACAGGGTTACGCCGGTCTTATCCAGAAACAAAGTCTTCACGCTGAGAGCGCCATGACTATCGAACCGGCCGATGTCGCTGGTACGTACCAACTTGAGCGCGCCGTTTGTCTCGATGAGGAACGTGTCGATGTTGGTCGTCACGGGATTCTGTTGAGACACCGCTCCATTGCTTATCGCAAACAGGTACCGGCCGTTTCCAACCAGCACGGTTCCCGGCGCGGGTGCAGATCCCGGAAACGGTGATCCTTGAATGAGGGTGAGCGCGCCATTGGACGCTACATCGTAAGCGTAGATACCGCCGTTGCCCTCAACGTAGACATTGGCAATCTGGGCGAACATTTGTAGAGGCAGCGGGATGGCGAGCAGGCAGATAAAAAACTTCAGGTAACGCATCATTGCTGATCTCCTTTTTTTGTGTGCGGGGGAGACGTCTGGATTGTACCCCATGGACCTCATTGGAGGGTGCCCCATTCAAGCCGTATTCTGGCTCAAGTGGGCGAGCGGCGAATGGAGCGTTCCCCAAAGGTGAAGCCCTTGCTGCGATCTGCCCGCCTCCTCCCCATCGCTTTCGCGTTTCTGCTGTTGTTGCCAGGTCAGCAATCGGCTGCAGACCAGCACCTGGCCGCGTGGGAACCAGCGCCAGGGCAAAAACAAGTGCCCATCTGGCCCGGCACTCCGCCCGACGCCGTGGCTTACGACGGCCCTGAGTATTCCCAGTTGGTTGAGGACAAGCATGAGCTGGTAGCGGGCAAGCCATGGCTATCCGCCGAGCGCGTCTCGCTTCCCACCATGACGGTCTATGCGCCAAAGGGTAGAAACACAGGCGCCGCCGTCGTCGTGTTTCCCGGCGGGGGATACCAGGTACTTGCCATGGATCTTGAGGGCACCGAGGTATGCGATTGGCTGACCGCCGAAGGCGTCACTTGCGTCCTTTTAAAGTACCGGGTTCCCGGCTCAGACAAGTTGCCGAAGTCGGGCGCCTATCCGCAAGCGCCTCAGGCACTGGAAGATGCGCAAAGGACGATTGGCCTTGTCCGATTCCATGCCGCGGATTGGCATATCGATCCCCACAAAATCGGGGTGATCGGCTTCTCCGCCGGCGGGCACCTGGTTGCCGCAACCAGCGTGCATTTTGCTAAACGCTTGTACCCCCGGGTGGACGAAGCGGATGAAACAAGTTGCCGTCCGGATTTCGCCCTCGCGATCTATCCGGGTCATCTGGCAGCCGGTGAAAACAGTTTTGCGCTGACCTCCGATATTGCGACCCATCTATCCAGGGCCACCCCGCCTACATTCATCCTGCAGAATGAGGACGATGATGTAGATGGTGTGAAGCAAGCGTTGTCCTACTACATCGGTCTGAAGCAAGCGGGGGTTCCGGTGGAAATGCATCTCTACGCGCAAGGCGGTCATGCATTCGGTCTCCGGCGTACCGCACTTCCTGTCACGGATTGGCCACAGCTAGCCAATATCTGGTTGCAGACAATCAACGTGCTTCCCAGGTAGAACAGGATGGGACGGGAGCTGCCCCGGTTACCGGCCAGACAGGGATAAAGGAAAGCCTCTCTCGACGAAGGGCGCGGCTGGTGTAGGCCGGGGATTTGTCCCCGGTATCAATATCCCGATCACATAGGGCTTTAGCCCCTGAGGTACGCTTCTTGGCAATTCGTGACCATTGTCAAGACAAGGACAAACGGCGCATCACGGAATCTTCACGTTTTTCGAAAACTCCGTCATGTGGTGATCTTCAGAATCCGTCACGACTTCGCGTATCCGATAAATTCCCGACGGTAGCTGGAACGTCATAGCGACATCCACACCCGTCTTGAACAGTTCCGCCAATCGCGCATCGGGAAGATCCACGCTGGCTCGTCTTTGTTGGTACGTAATCAAATTTTCTTTCTCATCGAAAATCGCAGACACAAAAGTTACCGTATTCAGGTTATTCTCGCCGTCTTTGCGAAAGTGTAGCGGCTTGGTATCGAGATGAGCGAACAGCGATAACTCGCGCGTATTTCCTTTCCCTTCGGATAGTTTATTCCCGGACCGGCCTGGCTTGGAAATCGCAAGCCTTCCATACCTTGCGACACCAATACATCGCCGAAGTGTTGGGATGTGGAAAGGTCATCACCGAGACATTTGTCCCGGATAGCTCCCAATCCACTTGGGAGAGGACGCTGGGTCAGATCAAGCACTAGCGTTAGGCTAAAGCGAACAGCAAACACGACGCGGGGGTACTTGTCGACGTCGATGAGGGCGGTGCCTCCCAACCGTTTTTTTCGGCCCGTGACTTCGCTGGCGGCAACAGCGTCGGACTCCGACAAGTAAACGGCAGGAGTGCCCGGCGAAGCGAAGCGACCGCCATTAACTTTGGTTCCCACGCCCTCAAGAACTGTCTCAGGTTTCATGAAGGTATAGCTAACGCTTCGAAAGTAAACGCCACTGAGCGGCTGGGCCTTGTAGGTCCAGGCCACAATCAGGTCGCGTTCGCGCTGGCTTAACCTCAAACAGGCTGTCCTTCTCTGAGCCGCAAGAACTCAACGATGACGTCTCGCATCTTCCCCCGTACGATTGCCTGGGTGGGCGTTTGGTTCCGAATTGCCGGCAGAGCTGTCTGCAGCCACTCCTGCTCTTTCGGAGCAATTACAAACTCGTCAATCAACTGGAGAAGTTCCTTGAGATCCTGGGTTTTCCTGGCCATCTGGCTGGTCCCTACGCCGTTTTCCCAATTTTGAATCGTGCGGGGAGCCACATTCAGGGCCTTCGCCATCTGCTCCTGGGTAAGTCCCAATCGCTTTCGAGCCAGGGATAAATCGAATTCGTCATGAGCATCCTGCACAGAATGGGCGATGACATTTCTCGATCGCAAGAGCTGTTTCAGATGCCGAAAGTTGAACGCCCAGTCTGTTTTACCAACGCACTCCTTCCCGACCATTTGCCCCCATCGAAAGGCCAAATTCGAAGAGTCGTGAGGCATGTAGAACAAAATGAATTCAACTTTGGGACTCTTGAAACACTCCAGGAAAGAAATGTGATCCTTCTTCGGTTCGGAATGCTTGAGATAGACGACCGACACCTTACTTTTCGCTACGTCTTTGGAATGGCAACTCTTGGGGATTGGACGTATCGCAGCTTCGAAATGCGAGAAGAGATGTTTTGCTTCATCAAGTACGCTGGCGTCAGCCCAAACAGTTAAGCCTTGTCCATTAGCCACGGTTTCCATGTAAATCCTCTGCAGCTTCGAGTTTACGCATGCATTTCTGCGTGTCACACGCAGAAATGCGCTAGAGGGACGATACACAGTGGCACTCGCTATTCCGGATCCAGCAGCCGTGCTCCAGGACCTTGCTCGGATAACTTGTCCCACGGATTGCGCAATGGGCACACCTGCAAGGTGAGGCAACCACAGCCGATGCAGCCGTCCAGCTGGTCGCGAATGCGGATCAACCGGCCAATCCGGTCGTCCAGGTCGGCTCGCCACTGGGCTGAGAGCCTCCGCCAATCCTCGACTGCGGGTGCGCTTTCCTGGGGAAGCGCCTGCAGTGCTTCGCGAATTGCCGCCAGCGAAATACCTGCCCGTTGCGCGACTTTGATCACCGCCACGCGGCGCAGCACTTCGCGCGCATAGCGCCGCTGATTGCCCTGGTTGCGCCAACTCTTGATCAGCCCTTGCGACTCGTAGAAATGGAGCGCCGACACCGCCACCCCGCTGCGTAATGCGACCTGACCTACCGAGAGCTCTTTGCTCAGATTGCCGCGATCGCGACTGGCCACGTCTTTTCCTCTTGACCTCAAGTTAACTTGAGGTTATACGCTCGTTGCAGTGGGATTTCAACCCTGGAGGCGGAACCGATGAAAAACAAAATCAGAGTTGCGCTGATTTACGGCAGCACGCGCAAAGGACGTTTCTGCGACAAGGTGGCACGGTGGGCAGCCGAACAGATTGTGAGCAGCGGCGACTTCGCGCTCGATCTCATCGATCCTGCGGAGAAGCCCGGGTCCAGGGCGGAGGACGAGGATCATTCCATCTCGCTGCGCCAGCGCATCGCAGAGGCGGACTCGTTCGTCGTGGTAACGCCCGAGTACAACCACGGATATCCCGCGCCGCTGAAGGCTCTTATCGATTCGATAGGCCCGGAATGGCAGGCCAAGCCGGTGGCATTCGTCTCCTACGGAGGCATTTCTGGCGGCCTCCGCGCCGTCGAGCAATTGCGCCAGGTCTTTGCCGAGTTGCACACGGTAACCATGCGCGATGGCGTGAGCTTTGCGGGTGCCTGGGAGCAGTTCGACGCCGAAGGCATGTTGATCGAACCCGAGCGCGCCACAAAATCCATGACGACTCTCCTGGAACGACTGAAATGGTGGGCGCTTGCCCTTCGCGATGCGCGCCAGGCCACTCCTTACTCGTAAGCAGAATACGATTGGTCGCCGCAGCCTGCAGGCTGGTATCAATAGATGCCCAAAGCAGTAGTGTTTTCGCAATTTGGAGGGCCAGAGGTCCTTCACCTCACAGACTTGAAGGAACCCATCGCAGGCACCGGTGAGGTGCGGGTCCGGGTGTGCGCGGCAGGGGTATCCCCGTTTGACTACAAACTTCGCCAGGGCAGGACCAGCTTCGTCGTCACGCTTTCCCCAAGGCGTCGGCAACGAGTTCTCCGGCATCGTTGATCAGGTCGGTCCCGGCGTCATCGACTTTGCCGCGGGCGACGAGGTTCTGGGCTTTGCCGATGCCTGTTCGTATGCGGAGCAGCTCGTGGTGCGCGTCAACCAGTTGGTGCGCAAGCCAACCAACGTAGGCTGGGCTTTGGCCGGCGGCCTATCGGTGGCCAGTCAAGGCGCGTCCAGTTACGTGGAACAGCTTGCCATCGGCGACGGCGATACCGTGCTCATCCACGGCGCGGCGGGCGGAGTGGGCACCATCGCGGTGCAACTCGCGCGTCTGCGTGGCGCTCGCGTGATTGGTACCGCCCGGGAAGGGAGCCACGACTATCTCCGCTCCCTGGGCGCGATCCCCGTGACCTATGGCGAGGGACTGATCGAGCGGGTACGCGCGTGCGCGCCAGAGGGGATCGATGCCGCGCTCGACTGCGTCGGAGGCGCGGCAACAGAGGCATCCGTGGCGCTGGTAGGGAATCGCCAACGGATAGGCGTCCTCGTGGACGCGGAAGCGGCGATTGCCCGGTATGGTGTCCGGCGCCTAAGCAACACCCGGACGGCGGAGAAGCTGCGCGGCGTCGCGGATTTGTTCGCGGAGGGAAAGTTGTACCTGCCGGTAAAGAGCTACCCACTGAGCCACGTGGTGGATGCGCACCGTGAGGTGGAAGGTGGCCATGTCCGCGGCAAGATCGTTTTGAGGGTTTCGTCGAGATAGAAGAATAGGCGGGGCAATCACCACGCCGATTTCAAATGCTTGCGCGTCACGGATCTTGACAGGAAATCCGGGCAAGCGCACCCGGAATTCCTGTTACGCAGTTTGGACAGACCGCGTGTGCGGCTTTCTCCAAAGAAAGCTGCATGAAGTTCACCAACGCCACTAATTTGTAGAGGGGGCCGGCGTAGCGCAGTGGAGAGATCTCTGTATGGATGCTCGTTCTTGGAAATGTTTTTCGACACAGCAGTCATGGGCCATGTGGCCCAAGTAATGTGATGTAAAGCGGCTTCTGTCCAGCAACCGCTCTCCATACAAGCGTCACCCACCACCTTGTCATCCCGACCGAAGCGCAGCGCAGTGGAGGGACCTGCTGTTCTGCTAATTCAACAACCGTGATCCTTATCTCCCCGGGTTACCCGAGAATAAGTGACCAGAATTAGTTAGAGGACATCCATGATAGGTAACAGTCAAGGGGAAACGGAGATTCCCCTTGACTGTTACCTATCATGGATGTCCACGCCTTTCTTTTATCTGCTCGTCGTGCTGTCTGCGTTCGCCTGATTTGCGTCAACAGCGCCAAACGCAACGCACTTTTTCCCCACTGAAGGATCGAGTTGAAGATTGGACATCTCACAGAACTTAGTCCAGTGGCGGACGCCGAACACATCCGAATACCAGACTTCCCCCAGAAGCAGGACGTAAGCGGTCCCGTTATCGAGTTCGGTCTTTTCGGCTTGAGTGATAGGGTCATCTTCCACGATTCCGTTTTTCCCCCAGCGCGAGCGCGAGAATGAGTTCTGGGACACTTCCCCAGGATAGAGAGTAGCCTCGCTCCACGCAGTGCCGGGAATAGCTCCCTTTTCGGGCTTGCCTCCTTCAATAAAAACGATCCTGTGTATTTTCTCGGGGAGAACCGGCTTTTTCCCTTTGGGAACATACTGCACTTGCAACGTCCCGAAAACCCTCTCGGCTGTTGTTTTCCCGACATTTGTAACACGGACCTCAATCTTGATTGGCTGTCCAGCGCTGGTGGCGAGCACCCTCTCTTTTCCAGTGTTTGGATCGGCGTTTTTCGGTCGCTCACCGCCGAGTTCAAACTTGAGCCACGGTCGCTGATCCATCTCCAGCGCCATCATCTGTTGGGCTAGCTGCTCTTGAAGGGTGGCAAGTTGTTTTGCGGTGGCCACAGCGGAAGCGGCAGAATCATCCCGCGCTTGTGTAGCTGCCCTGTTCAGATATCCGGTCTGAGCATTCATCTCCCTCCACTGTTGGTAAATGAAGAATCCGGCAACGCAAGCAGCAAGAAGAGAGACGAACGCTATCCCAAGACCGAACCATCCAAGCAGTATGGTTCTTCTCTCAAAACGGCTAAACCCGTCATTTTCGACAGTTTGAAAGAGAAACGGCTGCTTGTGTTCGGCTCCCTGATAACAGCCGAGCTCCGGTTTCGAGTCAGCGGTGACCTCATCCTTTTCGTTGGCTGGTTCGGCTGCATTGATGGGCGACACCCCAAGTGTTTTGGGCGCAGGCTCGCTGACAGGCAACGGGGCATTGTCTCCTTCCTTCGCCTCGTATTGGCTGCCGCCTTCTGCTTCCATGCTTTCGACCGAAATTCGTGACCAGGAATTCGGGAATAATGCAGTGACCAGCATATCGATTACAGTCGATGATCAAACCCGAGACTGAATAGATATCACGTCGCCGTTGAAATCCGGAATTGCGGCAATGAGCACGCTGTCCCTTTATCTCCCCAAAGGTTCATTTGAGAAGCTCCAAAACGAAGTCTATCGGAACCGCTACCGAAGATCTCGTGGACCGAAGATCGCGTGGACAGATCGCGTGGACAGGCGGGACGATCCCCGTCGAGGTAGGTTTGTTACGTTTGCCAACTTGTCCTGCTAACAGCGGCATGAAAGTGGTGAACTTTCCGTCCTGGAGTGGACCCCTTGGTTGAGACAGCGAAATTGGACAGGTTCGGGGTCCACTACAACTACACTCCCAGCCTGTCCCCAATTTACCCTCGCGATACCCTGCTAAAACTGCTTAAAGCATCGGTGCTGGAGTACAAGAAACTTACGGCTGCGTAGTCGGCCTTTTTTTTAGTTGAGATGATTCACCCAATCCACTTTGCCGAAGCCTGGGCTTATATCTTGGAATACGACCGTTTTCTTCTCGTGTTCGATGTTCTCAGCATTAGGAAAGTCACTCCACACAACGCGGTTTGCGTACTCCAATGAATCGCCATCGTGCCGGTAGTGCAGTTCTTCGGTCCAAGAGCCGTTTAGCGCGAAGAAATTGATCAGGTAGTCAATTTCTTCTTTGCCCTCGGTCGCTATTCCAATCGGCTGAAAGATCGGCCCGGATCCAGATTTGATATCTCCGAGAAAAATATTGTTCGCATCGCGATTCATGGCATCTATTATGCCCGTGATCGGCGCTTTATCCGCCTGGAACGCTTTGTAATCAACTACATGGGCGCTAACATGCCAAATTACTTTTGCCCGTTTTACCGTGATTGTAGGCCACAGCTTGCCTGTATCCTTTCCGAACATATCCACCCGGCTTAACGTTATGTAGCAAAATCCCTTTCCCCCCGTGATTGTGTTAATCGCATCAGTGGCGGTTTCTGCTGCTTGCTGACTGCTCTGAGCCCCAATGTCCACATGCCCGGATATCTCCTTCAGTTTGTCGCCCATAATTCCAAGATTCGTAACTGTTTGATCTAGGCCTAGCTTTGTCTTGTTAAGTCCAGCGTTAATCGCCGAAAACGCTGCGGTTTGTTCTTCGTCCGCGACATACAAATTCCTTATTTCCGCGAACATCAAAGAGGAAATCAACGCCACCCACGCGGCCTTCTCCATTATTGGTGGGTTCGCTCTCAAGGTCACAGCCACCGCCAATGCGCCGAGAATGGCAATGTATATCCCAACTGGGGTATGGATATGATTTGAAATTCGGTATGTCGGAATGACGGTTGCTGGAACACACAGCGATACAGCCAGCAGGAACCAACGGTTGATCCCCCTAGAACGAAGCTTGATCGTCCACCGCAAGAACACGAGTTTTGGCCTAACGCCAGCCATGAACGCGATAGTCTCACTGTGGGCCACCTTGTGCAAAAGTGGTAATCTTAACTCTGTGCAAATATTCTCCTTTTGTTCGCCTATACTCTCCCCATGTCCCGCTATACGAAGGCGAATCACTCGGTATATATGTCGTTCATGCTTCGCGGCACTTGGCAGGTTCAATTCCTGGAAGCAGACCTCAAGACTCCGTTGCCCAGGGCGTTCACGTTTGCTGACCCGGAAAAGATCAAGAACGGAACACGGGGACGTTCACCACGGAACACGGGGACGTTCACCAAGTTTCCTTAATCACGGCGATTGCTATCCGGGCCTGCGCTGAGCCGGTTCAAATGCCATGGCGCGGCAAAACTGATTGGGTGGGATTTCAGCCGAGGCGGATTGGATTCCTGTCGTACGCGCGGGCTGTAAATAAACGTGGTGAACTTCCCCGGGTTTGGCTGGATTGTTTTGATTGTTCCGTAAAGCGGCGCCGGTAGAGGCGTTATTCCAGATGAAAAGCACACGGGGTAGGTATCCCCCTCCCTTATCCCCCTAACGTAGTCAGAGCACTCTGGCGGATGCCGCCCGTCCCCACCGGCGACCCTGCAACATTCCGGGCTCGACTGCCGTAGAATTGCGACGAACGCCTCCTAAATGGCTGAGGACCCGTAACCGTGCCCCCGGAAGAAAAGAACGATCCCGCGTTCTCCTCAGACGCGAGCAGAGTACCGAGCAAGATTTTCGGCTCCGGCGAGATGGCCGACCGAACGCGCACGTTCCATTGGTGCCAAACCTCGCTTGGCTCGATTGATCAATGGCCCGAAGTGTTGCTGAACGCCGTAAATACGTTGCTGAACTCGCGCCACCCGATGTTCCTGTGGTGGGGCGACGACCTGGTGCAGTTCTACAATGACGCGTACCGTCCCAGCCTGGGTGAGGACAAGCATCGGATCGCCTTGGGACAAAAGGGTAAGGACTGTTGGCCTGAAATCTGGCCGATCATCTTCCCTCAGATCGAAGCGGTCATGACGAGAGGAGAGGCAAGCTGGCACGAGAACCAACTCGTACCCATCAACCGGAATGGCATGCTGGAGGAGGTGTATTGGACCTACGGCTATAGTCCGGTCTACACCTCGGCCGGGAAAATCGCCGGCACCCTGGTGGTCTGCACAGAAACGACAAATTCCATTCTGGCAAAACGCCAGCAGCAACGAGAGATGGAACGGCTTGCAGATCTTTTCGAGCAGGCGCCAGCGTTCTTCGCGTTACTGACTGGACCGGAACACATATTTGAGATGGTGAACGGTCCTTATGTGCGACTGATTGGCCATCGAGACCTTCTTGGCAAATCGGTGCGTGAAGCAGTGCCCGAGGCGGAAGGACAGGGGTTCCTCAAATTACTGGACGGGGTATATCGCACCGGTACGCCCTTTGTCGGTCGCCGCACTTCCATTCAATTGGCTCGCACTCCGAATCATCCTCTCGAACAGCGATATTTGGACTTTGTCTATCAGCCTAAAAAGGAGTCGGATGGATCCGTATCCGGCATAATCGTTCTCGGCGTCGACGTGACCGATGTCAACAGGGCTGAGCAAGTTCTGTTCCAGTCAGAAAAGCTGAATGCTGTGGGCCGCCTCGCCAGCTCGATCGCTCACGAGATCAACAACCCGCTTGAAGCGGTTACGAACCTTATTTATCTGGCACAGAGGGAAGCTATTACTCCAAAGACCAAAGAGTACCTGGCTACCGCGGAAATTGAATTGCGCCGGGTCTCGGCGATCGCCAACCAGGCATTACAATTCCATAGACAATCGACGAATCCCGGGCCGGTCACGGCTACCAATCTCATCGATGCCACACTCCCGCTCTACCAAAGCAGAATCTCGAACGCCCGCATCAAGCTCGAGCGGCGTGATCGCACGCGGCGCCCCGTGGTTTGCCTCGACGGAGAAATACGACAGGTATTAAGCAACTTGATCGGTAACTCGATCGACGCGATGTCGCAAAAGGGCGGTCGCCTGTTGATTCGAAGTCGCGAAAGCACAGATTGGCGGACTGGGCGCCGCGGAGTCACGCTGACAGTCGCCGACACGGGTTCGGGAATATCGGCCGATACGATTCCCCGCATTTTTGAGCCTTTCTTCACCACAAAAGGCAACAAGGGTACGGGCTTAGGACTATGGATTAGCCGAGAAATCATCGAACGGCACCGGGGGTCACTCAAAGTGAAATCCCGATCTGCTACGCATTGTTCAGGAACAGTATTTTTTCTGTTCTTACCATGCGGAGACTGAAGATCCCGGCCATCGCAGCAGTGAGAATAAAAAGTAAGATCAGGTTTCGTCGTCCTGCCTTTCTTCGAATCCTCAAAGCGGTCTCGCTGATATGCCTGGAAATGGGACACAAGAGTGGACAGCTTCCCGTTCATGGAGCTGTTCAAAACTTTTGGCTGTTGCGACGGTCAGAAAACACTCTGCGCAGATGGAATCGACCGTCCCATCTGGATTGGGCCGGTAGTGAAAGGGCGCGTAACTACGTGTGCCTGCTGACATCTTCACTTGTGACGGTCGGGCGTTCAACTAAGTCTCAAGCGCAAAACAGAAACGCCCATTCGCCACTCGATCGCGTAAAAAAGGACAAGTCATTCATCCATGGCGGGGTAGCGGCCACGCCCGCATATTGTTCGGGAAATGAAGTGGCCCGGGCAATGGAAATCCACTCAGGATCTTTCTGTCCACCTTGGCTGAGGAAAGCCGCGCCCCCCGGGTATCTCCCACTCAGAAAGATTCTTCCGCAAATTCGACGGATAGACGGGACAGAACGCCACCGCGTTTAACGAGGAACGCCCTCTCGCGATTCGGGCTGCTCGTTCGCTTCGCGTATGTGCAGGTTCCTGTGATCACTTCGGTATCGGCCTGGAGCCTGCCCGAACTCTCGCTTGAACGCGCGACTGAAAGCTGCCTCCGATTCATATCCCACATCCACGGCGATTTCCGCCAATCCTCTTGACGTTCTCTCCAGCGTGCGCGCTGCCAGTTCCAGCCTCCAGCGCGTGAGATAGGTCATCGGCGGCACTGAGAGATAGCGCGTAAAACGCTCTACGAGAGCCGACCGCGAAATGCTAAGCTCATTCGCGATTTCCGCTATCGTCCACGGATGAGCAATCCGGCCGTGAAGTAATCCGAGGCATCTTCCAACGATTGGGTCGCGCGTCCCCGCAAGCCATCCCAGTTGATGCTTTGGCAGGCCTGCAATATAGCGTCGCAGCGTCTCCACAAACAAAGCCTCAGAAAGTTTGGCAAGCATGGCCTCGCTGCCGATCTGTCCAGAAGAAGCTTCTTCTACCAGGTAAAGAATAGAATTTTCCAGCCACTCCCCGGAACGATCGCTTCTGAGATTGACCTTGAACACGGGTGGAAGTCCATTCAGGATCGGGCGGCAGCAGTATGGATCGCACGTCATGTATCCACACACGAACCGCGAGATCTGTCCTCCGCCCCCAGCACGCAGCGGACGCAGATCGCGTGACTGGATCTTTGCACTGATTCCGTAGTTGGGGAATGGCCGAATCGCTGCTTTACCGCTGCTCATATGGTGGGAGCCGGCGCCAGGAAAGACGACGACATCCCCGGGGTTGAGTTCCAGAGAATACCCATCCGGCAATTCGATAAGGGCGCCTCCTTCGAGGACCAGATGGTAGAGGATCAGGTGTTCTGCTCCAGGAGCCATCCTGGCGGCCATAACATTGGCCGCCGGAACCGTAAGTCCCCACGGAGCCGAGAACTCAGCCGTGAAATAAACAGCGCCTCGCAGCTTGACTCCACTCAGAACCTCGGAGAATGCGTCCATTTCGGCTTTTTGGACTTTCTGCAAAGTCTGGCGACTTCGCTTATGCGCGTGTTAAGCGAGACGATTGAGCATATTATAGCGACGCTGGGCCATGGATGTATTCACAACCCCAGGGCACAATGGTCTGACTGAATCGATCAGCCAGGAGCGGGAGACATGAATCAAAGCGTCGCGAATGCAAACAAGGCCTTGTGGGAAAAAGGGGACTTCACTGAGATTGCCGCCTTCATGCGCCAGTCCGGAGAGGCGCTGGTTGACTCCATCACCATCAGCCCTCCGCTTGACGTTCTCGACCTCGGCTGCGGCGATGGAACAACAGCGATACCGCTGGCGAGAAAGGGTGCGAACGTGACAGGAATCGACATCGCCCACAATCTGGTCGAAGCCGGTAACCAGCGAGCCGCCGCCGAGGGTCTCACTCAGCTGAGGTTTCAGGAAGGAGACGCGAGCCATCTGGAGGACGTTGAGAACCATTCCTTTGACCTGACTCTTTCCATCTTCGGCGCAATGTTTGCTCCCCGGCCTTTCGACGTTGCCAGTGAAATGGTGCGCGTAACCAGGCCAGGCGGTCGCATCGTCATGGGCAATTGGATTCCGAACGATCCGACATTTGTATCTCAAGTGCTCAAGATCAGCTCCGCCTTTACGCCTCCTCCTCCGGATGGCTTCATCAGCCCCATGACCTGGGGCGTGGAAAGCCACATCGTCGAGCGCTTCGGCAAAGCTGGAGTACCCGTCGAAAGCATCTCCGTCAAAAAGGACACGTTCTATTTCGCCTCCACTGACAAGAGTCCAACGGACTTCATCGAGCTGTTCCGGGATTTCTACGGCCCCACAATGAACGCATACGATGCGGCCCGCAAGAACGGTAGAGCGGATGACCTCCACCAGCAACTTCTCGAACTGGCTCATGCCCAGAACAAGAGCGGGAATGCGGGAACTTTCATTCCAGCTACATTCATGCGAGTAACGGTAACCCCTTAAACCAAATTGGATCCCGTCATTGGGTGGGAGAGGTTACTCGAGGGGAACGCCTGGGAAACGCGTGTCGACGGGCTTCCGGCGATCTCAGTGGCTATTTTGACCGCGGAGCGCGGCGAGAACTATTGGTTCTATATTTGTGAGCCATCCTGAGCAGACCCTGCAGCGCTTCCGTGGTTATCTGCGAAAAACGAACGAGCACATTGTCATAACCCTCGTAATGTTCTGTCAGGTAGTAGACATTCGAATCGGTCGCGAGCAACTCGATAAGGTGTGGGTGCCAGGCAACGTCGAGAAGGTGAGATAGTCCTGTCGCCGATGAAATGTTTTCTTCTTTTGCGCTTATCCAATACAGAGGCGGCTGAAACTTCGGCCATCTTGAGAAGCCAAGGAGAAACTAACAATGCGCAATCGCTTTTCCATGATCTCTTCGCTCTTGCTCAATCGGCGAAGCTTTGGGCCCCTGTTTCCTGGGGCTTCCATGAGTCCCTTCATGCGAGCTTCTCTCTATGCGACCGTCTTCTTTGCAACGACGGCCCTCGCGCAGACCGTTTCCCCCGCGAAAAGCCCTGCCACCTCCACCGTCATCGATGCCTGCGTCCGCAAGTCCGATGGCGTCACCCGCATCGTCAAATCTTCAAAGGACTGTAAATCGACCGAGCGCTTCGATAGCTGGAACATTCAGGGCGTCCCAGGCGCGCCGGGCGCTACCGGAAAGACAGGAGCGACTGGAGCCATAGGAGCCACTGGGCCCGCTGGCCCCTCCGGCCCCACCGGTCCTGAGGGTCCAGCAGGACCTCCGGGCACGGCAAAACTTCCGGCAAACTTGACCACCCTATCCGGGCAATTGAGTACAAACAACGGAGTAGCTTACCTGGGCAGCGACAGATTCATCTTTCCCGGCGCCTGTGTCATTGGCGATGTCTTCCTCTCTGTGAATGGATATGGCAGCGGCAATGCTCTCCCGGCAGACGGCCGCTCAATCCCAATCCAAAACAATACAGCCCTCTTTTCTCTCATCGGCATCAACTTCGGAGGAAACGGAACAAGCTCCTATAACCTTCCGGATCTTAGGGCGTTCGCGCCCAAAGGCATGCAGTACTCCATCTGCCTCAATGGAACTTTCCCCTCCGAAAACTGACGGAAGGTTCCACATGGAAAAGCGGCCTGCCCACAACCTGCGCGAGGATGCCACACTCGGTATCCTCGCGGGCCAGGGCATAGGGATCCTGTCCCTATCTCCGGTCCTCACCAGTCATTGCGCGGCTCCAGATCTCTTCGTCAGTCAACTTCGTCTCAACCAACTCGACGGGCATTCCGCCATCATCGATGATGGCAACCCGGTAGCCGGTGATTGGTTCGTAAGGTCCAAGCAACACCTTGCGATCCACCACGGCTCGATCCAGGTCGTTGACCTTGAACGCCGCGTGTGGCATCGACCGTACCATTGGATCGAGAGAGCTGTCAGCAGTAAAACGATGCCATTGAACGTGCAGAAGCCGGCAATCGCTATCGCTGGTGTACATCCCAAATCTCGCACTATAGCGTTCGCCCGGCCGCACCTCATCGGTCGGAATGCCTAGGTGGTGGAATTCATAAGTGATACCTTCCCGGGAAAACATAAAAGCCCTCCCTCTCAATAAAATCACAGGTTCTAAGGGGCAGGGCGAAAAAGCCCCGGACAACTCTGTACAGCTCCGAACAGACAGACAGCCTCGGCAATCCGTCAGCGATTGCCGCCGGAGACCTTCAGCGCCTCGCCCGTCACCCAGTGCGAGTCATCCGAAGCAAGAAACACAGCAACTGCTCCGTAATCATCGGGATTTCCGACGCGGCCAAGCGGTGTATCCGCCTTGATCTTTTCGTAGAAATCTCCCTCATTCAGGCCAGCGGTCTTTACGCCTTCCGTCACGACCAGGCCCGGATTGATCGAGTTCACCCGGATGCCACGAGGCCCCAATTCACGAGCCAGGACGCCCGTGATCGAATCCACCGCACCCTTTGTGGCCGTATAGATGGAGCTGTACGCCGGATGAACATGGCTCACCACCGAACCGATGTTGATGATAACTCCGCCGCTTTCGCCAAAGTGCTTCACCGCCTCCTGCGTGGTCCGCAGCAGGCCGCGAACGTTCGTGTTGAACATCCAATCGAAGTCCTCGTCAGAGAACGCCTCGATCGTCCCGAACTTATACACGCCGGCATTGTTCACCAGAACGCTTACCTTGCCCAGAGCCTTTTCCGTCTCCGCAAAAATGCGCTCAACATCCTGGTTCTTTGCAACGCTGCCTTGCACAGCAAACGCCTTCCCACCAGCCTGCTTGATCTTTTCCACGACGCCCTCAGCGCCTGCTTTGTCCGAAGCGTAGTTCACCGCGACGGCCGCGCCTGCTGCGGCTAGCGATTCTGCAATGGCGGCGCCAATACCCTTCGACGCGCCCGTTACCAGTGCGACTTTTCCTGAAAGCTTGCCCATGATCCTTTACCTTTCGATTTGATTTGCAACGTAATCCGCAGCAGCCTCATCACCGCAACCCGTTCGCTTCCACGAACTGCGTCGGCACAGTGAGCGCGAATGCCGGACCCGTTCCATATCGATATTCCTCTCCGCTTTGCCGGGCGAGGCGAATGGACGAGCCATCCGGGCTGAGCGTCAGCCGTATACCTGGTCTGTGCTCTGTCCGACTTCGATAATATAGCCGTCAGGATCGCGGATATAGCAGCGTATCTCGCCGTACTTGGGGATCGGCGGCGTGATGAACTGCGCTCCCCGGCTTTTCCATAGCTCATAGCACGCTTGAATATCCGCAACCCGGAAATTCATAAAGCTGTTGATGTGATTCGGGTCGGGGACGCTTAATGTTACCGTCGGCTTATCCTCGGTCGGCCCGCCTCCAAGGTTGATAATCATCCAGATATTCGCCAGCTGCAGGTACCCGGGCGCGTTGCCGTCTCCTCTGCTCAGAATGTGCGCGCCGAAAACCTTTTCGTAGTAATCGAGCGATCGGTTGATGTCGCCCACGGTTATAAAATGCGCAATGCTCATCCCCTCCTTCGGGGGCATCTCATAGCTCTTCTGTCCGATTTGCACGCTGCTCATTTGACTACTCCAATCAAGATAGACTTACCGGCTCACTTTTTCTCGCTCGTTGAGTGCCGCTAGAAGAAGCTTCACAACTGCTTCATCAGAGAACGGATTCTGGCCCGAGATCAACTCGCGATCTTGAAGGGCGTAGCTCCCCCATGGAGCGACCACACTTACATCGCCGCCCGCCGTTTTCAGCGCGAAGTCGGGGTAGAACAACACCTTACCACCAATCTCAAGTGGCTCCCGCTGCTGCTCTTCCGCCGTCGCAAAGATAGTCATCTTGTATCCGGCATAGATCCAGCCTTGAGCCTTGGCGTGTGCTCCGGCGACATCGCCCGCTGCCAGCGCTGCCACGAACTCCCACGAATTCTCGAGAGCCGAGAGCAGTGAAATCGGGCCATGGCAGAGGACAGCCGTGGGCTTCGACGTTTCGTGAAAGTGTCTCAGCACGATGCCGGCATGCGGATCATCCAGAAGATCAATCATCGGGCCATGGCCGCCGGGCACGAAGACAGCGTCATATTGATCCAGGCCCGACGCGATCACATCCCTGATGCGAACTGGGTCTCTGAGTCCGAGCAGGCCGTCGCGGAATATCAGGTAGTCCTGAAGCTTCGCCGCGTCCCCGCCGAAAAAGCCAACGACCTCGGAATGGACATCCACCTGGGGCGTGTTGCCCGTCGGGTTGGCGAAGGTGATTTCGTAGCCCTCCTTCATCAGGGCGCGAACCGGAACCGTCACCTCGTTGAGGTAGTAGCCGGCGCCGGTATAAATCTTGCCACCCTTCAAGGGCAAACCGCGACCGCTCGAGATCAATGCCAGGATTTTTCCTTTGGTTGCCATTTTTATTCTCCTCTTTGAAAACTGTTTCGCAAAGCCCGCAAGCGCGGGCCGTCGCGCGTGATGTGGATCATGGCTGCGGAAATCCGAACATCAACCACGACTGATTCGCTACCCAATGCGGGTATAGCTCCGTCATCTGATCGAACAACTCCTGGTCCGACGTCGCGCTCTTCTGCAGCCGGTCGAAGTCCTGCAGATAATGCTTGGTGTCCTCGATCGTCGAGGGAGAGTCGGGCGCGCCAGGCTTCTTGTGACCGGCAACAACCATCGCCGGCTTCAGCGCCGCTAATCGATCCAGCGCTGCGATCCAGTTCTTTCGGCTCTCCGGGGTAGTGTCGCCGACGTACATGCGGCACTGGTTGTACACCACATCGCCGGCGACGATCAGGCCGATCGATGGAACATACAGAGACGTGGAATCAGGGCAATCGGTGCGGCCCTGCTCGAGGATGCGGACTTCGTGGCCCTCAAGCATAAAGCTATCGCCCTCATAGGGCTCGGGTGAGACCAACTTCGCCGGCACTTGCCCAGGAAACAATTGGCGCGCGAATTGGCTTAGCGGAGGAACAAACGACGACTGCATGGCCTCCACCGTCTTTGGCGTTGCAATCGCCCGCGCGCTGGGGAAACGGTCGAGCAGAATACTCAGACCGTAGAAGTGGTCGAAATGGCCGTGCGTTATATAAATGGTCTGCAGGTTGCGATTGTGCAATCCAACCCAATCCGCCAGAGCCTCCGCCTCAGCCACTGTCCCCATCGCGTCCACCAATACGGCGTCGTGCTCGCCGAAGATCAACGTCGATGTAATCGGGTCAAAGCCCAGCGGCTCGCCGAAAGGCCTTGGCCGCTCGCCGACCATGGACTTTCCCGGCGCGGTAAAAATGTTCACGCTAAGCGGGTTCGACGCGGTCAACCGGCTGGGTTCTTTCGGCCCATTCTTGCTGTCCATTTGGCTACTCCTCCCCGCATCAGGGCAGGGGACTGTGCAAGCCAACATTGGCAGAAGCACGACGACGAATCCATTGGACGAAGGTATCGACCCATACCAAAGTATGGCTTGGGCGGCCAGGAGCGAGTGATCCTCCAACGGGACGCCACCTTACTTGCTACGATTACTACCGCCCGCCTCTGCCTTCGCCGGCAATCCGCCGCCGTAGTAACCCGCGAAATGGTAATACCCCATCTGGACGTCTTGCCCCGATCCAGAAGCGGATATACCTTGTTAGCAGACGATTTCGGCAGGCAGCGGATTCTCGCGTCCCCGCTCTTGTCCGGCAGTTGCCGGTAGTTTCGGCCTACACGCGAGCGAAGGACAGCTTGAACGCTGTCCGGTGCCACACTCGATCCCTGTCACAAATCAGTCTTCCCATGCATCCCGCCACAGCGGGAATTTTTTGCATTGCGGGAAAAACCCCGCTTTGTATCAGGGCACGACTTGAGTCGCCGTGAAGGGTACGGGCTTCAGCCCGTACATAACTACTTAGCATGAGTTCGGCTTTAGCCGCTGAGGGGTTCTTTGTCGCCGAACCTGCGCACTCGAAACTTTTCCCTACCTTCTTCCCCATAACTTCAACTTACAAACCTAAACGGAGCTAACTATGCCTAAAAACGAAGTCACCGACCTCATCACCGATCAGGAAATGGCCTTTGCCCGCCAGGTCCTTTCCGGAAACATGACCGACCAGCAGGCCGCCGAAGCCGTAGGCCTCAACCCCAATACCGCCGCCTACATCAAATCCAAACCCAGTGTCCGCGCCTACATGCTCGAGTACCGCGCCCTAATGCCGCAACAGGAACAGCAACAACCGGTCGATCATGAGGCGGAGGCACTACGGCTGAAGAACCTGAGCCGCGAGCGGGTCCTGGCCCGCCTCTGGGAAATCGCCAACCTGAGCCCTGAAATGACGCGAAATAGCGTCACCAGCCAGGTCAGGGCTCTTACCATGATCATAGCCATCGAAGGCCTCATCCCAGATCGTCGCGCCGCCTCCCCTGAGAAAAAACCCGCACCGCCGCCCGTGACCGCGCAGATCTATCAGTCCGCCTGGCTTCGCAAGCAGCAGGAGCAAACCACTGACCCCCAGCCGAACCCTGTAGAGGAGAACCTTGAAAATCCCCGGGTCGCAAACGACCCCTATTCCCGGCGCCGTTGAACCGTTCTGGAAGAGCGCAAACCCACCCACTCGCCCCAAATACCCTAAAAGCCGTCGAAAAGGTCAAATTTTATTCAATTTTATAAAAACCGTGGACTTCCCAAACCTTATTTCCAAGCCTGAAAGGGTGCACAGGAAAGAGCAGTAGGGAACTGTTGGACGCGGGATCATCCCCAGGCGTCGAAGTGTGAGCAGAGTACCTTCCCGTCCGCACCCGCTCCGCTCCAGGGAGGCCTGGTAAGTGCCGGTCATTTCAGCTTTTTGCCGCGCAAACCTCAGGCTTTGCGGCCCCAAAGCAAATAACCCGCCACAAATCCCAGAGCAACGGCCGTAATTATCTTCTTCACCGGCGACAACTCTACATACCGCGTCCCCGCATCCGTAACTTCGATATAACCCATGGGTCGCGAGGCCACTCCACCCCCTCCGCTCCCTCCTCCAATCGTTTCGCCGTTTCGTCCGCCAGAAGTGGCGCCCAGCAGGTATCCGACCTTGGCTACAGGGATGATCGTTCGGCTGCCCATCTGGATCGGGTCTCCGTACACGGTCTTGGTGTTTGCCTTGGCGGCAAAATTATCACTGAGGTTCAAAACAGTTTCCTCAGCCCGGGTGAAGGCATTGGAGCTGCCATTCGCATCTTCTGTCATATCGATGTCCTCCAATTGACTTATGTTTCCCGCGGTTTCTGAGCCTATCAGAAAGGCGTGGACAGAAAGGCGCAGAAAGACAGCAGGTTCACGACTCGTTTCCCACCATAGAGACGGCTACTTCGCTCAGTTCTTACTCCACCTGAAAGTTCAATGTCATGGAGTCTCTCGTTTTCATGGAAGCGTCTTTCACGTTGATCGTGAGCGTATGCGTTCCCTTGCTTAACTGAAGACCCGGGGCGTTTACCGAGGGGGAATCGATCTGATCCACGATTTTTACGCCTCGGTCCCACACTTGAATGCGTGCCACCGCAAAGGGTTCATCGGTTGAGATTGCCAGGCTCACAGGATTGGCAAGGCTCGATCCCTCCACCGGAGAAGAAACTGAGATACGAGTCGACGACTTGCCACCCACGAAAGGCGCTTGCCTCGCCGATGCCAGGTTCCCTGCGGAAGATGCCGTGTGATCCGCGAGTGGTGTAATCTCCGCGGAAGATTGTCCAGGCTTTTGCCCCCCGCCTACGGTCACTGCGGCTTGAGGCGAAAGGTGATTCAGAATATGAGATTTTCCCACCATCTGCACATAGGCCTTATACGTCCCGGAGGGCAAACCCAATGTATTTACGTCGAGCGCTGCGCCGCCCACGGCGATCGATCCCGCGTCCATCAGATTCGTGCCGTCGGTGGAAAGATAGACCTCATAGTGATCGACGGTTTCTTCCGATCCTGGCCCGGTGAACGACGGCACAGGCTTGATCACCGTACCGGAAACGCCGGCGCTGACCGCGGCACAGTTATCAATCCCGGTTTCCACTTCTGTGCCTTCTTCGTAGTCGTTCCAGGTGGCGACCTGTAACAAGGGAAGATTGGAAGGCGATGACGCCAGATAAGTGGATACCGCCGAGAGTGACCGGACGAACGTGAGACCGCAAGCCTGGTCCACAACGCGCCCCTCGGTCCAGGGCGCGTACCGATCGTCAAAGCCTTTGAAGAAAGATCCTGAATAAATACGTCCGGGATTTGCCGCGACCTGGGCATAAAACGAGTGCAGCTTGCTGATTGCTTCGGCGCTTGAAACTTCAGCATTGCGTGGCAGGCCTCCGAACCAGTAGAAGCCTCCCACGCTGCTTGTGGCATGATCGGGGCCGTTGAGGATGAAGATGGGGTGCCCCGGAACTTGCGCCGAAGCGCTGGCCCAGTCAATCGAGGCATTGTCGAAGATATAGACCACGGGCCGCCCGTTTATTTTTAGATAATTCGGCAGCGTGAAGTAGTGGCTCTCGGCAAAAGACATATCGCTCATGAGCTTATTGAACTGGTCGCCCTTGGGAATCTTTTCCAGATGATTTTCGCTCACAGAGAAATAAAAATTGGGAAACTTCGGCATCTCCTGGGCCATGGCAACCGCGCCCGCGGTATCCGCACCCGCCGTATTGGCTTCGGCGACCATGATGCCATCGTAGCCTCGGGAGATCATGTCTTCGACGATCTTGTCGAGCTGGCCCGGATCCTCGGTCGAGTAGTGAACCCGCAGAACATCGCGCTTATCATGAACGCCATCGCACGGACTTTGAGAGCACTTCCACCAGGGCATCCAGTGCGCCAAGACCTTTCCGTTGAAGTTAGGCGGCAGCATTTTCTTGAGAGGAACCTTGCTCACATTTCCCGGAGCCATGTCGCCATTCGCCACCGTGGCAAACGAACTCGAGGCGCTGGTATTGTTGCTCGTGAGGCGGCTTAATGTCGTCGTCGCTTCAAGAGCCATCAACGGGTTCGTCGCTGACAACAGCGGAAAGAGCAGCGAAAGCGATAAGGCTCGTCGCAAGAGAAACTCCATTTTGCTTTCCCTTTGGCAGCCTGAGGCACGCTGCGTGGAAGTGGAACTAACTTGGTATGGCTGTATTCTTACGCGCCTGGAGAGCAAGCGCCAAGTCTTTGACTACCTTGCAAGCCGTAAACAACACCCACCTGACGTTATCGAAAGATTCATTCACCCATGGCAGCAATAAAGGATAGAATTCGGTGGCTATTGGGCCCCGCAATCAAGCAGAAGTCAGAATCCGATTCATGGCCAACGTCGAGCCGTGGACAAGAAGTTCGGCATCCTATCCCGTTCGGGAAGTTCCATCGACCCATCACTCTAGACAACCTCTGCCTTGAGGAAAAATGCTATGAACTGTGCCTGCAAGTCTGCAATATTCCTTGCCTTCGTCACGCTCTTCTCAGCGGGGCCAGCCTTTACCGAAAATCCAACCCCGGATGTTTCGCAATCCTCGAGCTCTGCTCCCGTGGCTCACGTCTACGTGCAAACCCACCAGGGCGTCGACGTATTCGACGCGTCTTCCAGCGGCAAACTCACCCTGGTCAAGGGTTCGCCCTTTTCGACCACGGGACAGATGGGCGGCGTCACTGCCTCCCACCTCATCAGCATGGGAACGGATGATGTGCACGTCTACGCCGTCGGATCGACAGGGGCCGTGGGCGAGCAGCAGGGCGAGGTCAACACGCAGAAATACGGCGGGGCCCAATGCGGAAATACCACCGGACTCTCGACGTTCCTTGACCATACGGGCAAGTATTACTACCTGCAGCTTTCCGGCATCTTCGACAGTGGCTCCGTTACCTGTGTGGCCTGGCAGTCTTACGAACTCAAGTCGAACGGAAGTCTTGATTTTCTCGGCTCGCTGGAATACTCCGGCTCTTCTG
Organism: uncultured Acidobacteriaceae bacterium; assembly: GCA_963758385.1. Lineage (GTDB taxonomy): Bacteria > Acidobacteriota > Terriglobia > Terriglobales > Acidobacteriaceae > PALSA-350. The sequence continues at coordinate 484,323 of CAVWVA010000001.1, forward strand.
GGCACGACGCGAGCCCCAGCAGCCTGCCGACCGTCAGCAGCAACGACAAATACGCTTTCGGGGTATTTGCCCAGTACAGCGGCTTCTACTACACCACGCTCTCAACCCTTAAGCGGGCGTCCAGCGGCGACCTCGAGGTGATTCCCAACTTTCAAGAGACCGATCCCCAGGCGGATCAAAACGTCGCCAATGGCCCCTGGTCCTTCTTTCCTGTCGCTGTCCAGGCCGATCCGTCGAGTCACCTGGCGGTGCTTTTGCAGAACCAGAGCTTCGCCGGCTGCTGCGGTTATTTCGGCGCGCTGCAGTTAGCCAGCTATTCCATCAACAGTTCCACCGGGAGCATCTCCTCGACAAACAAATATGAAGATATGCCCACGCCGGCAATCCCTGTGGGTGTGATGGACATGTCGACTTCCGGCAAGTTGCTTGCCCTGGCGGGAACCGGGCTGCAAATCTTCCACTTCAACGGCGCCTCACCGATTACGAAATTCGGCTCCCCCCTTCTCCCCGGAGTAAGTATCGACCGGCTCGCGTGGGACAATAACAACCATTTGTATGCTTTGAGTTATGCAACCAACAAACTCTACGTCTACACGGTGACCACCACAAGCATTAAGGAGGTAGCCGGTTCGCCGTTCACCGTCGACAATGCGTACGGCATCAGCGGGCTCATCGTTGTGCCCAAATAGCTACCTTAACCAGGTTTCAAAAAGCTGCGGGACGGGCTCCGATACCACGATTTTCCATCGGTGAATAAACTCCTGGTGACGGAGCCCTTAGGGCTGGATACCGTAGAAGTCCAACACCGTGCCCGGGTTGATCGCCGAGGGATCCACCTGCGAACTCAATGGCGGCGCCGGATTTGCACGGCGAATCAAGCGAACAGGCTTCGACTGCAAGGGAATTGGCTTGCCGTCAACCTCAACCTTTTCCAGCAGAATGTTGTAGACATCGTTCGTGGCGCGGCTTCCAGGTGACTGTCGTTCCATCTCTACCTTTAGGTACACGAGCGCTCCGGCAGGCACCTCACCGTTCGCAAGTCCTACGGTCCGGGCGACGCTGGCACTGAATACTGCGCCCGACGCGACGCTTGTCTCGTTAATCGGGTCGATGGTGCGAACCGTGAGCCTGAATTGCGTGCCTGAGGTGACAGGACCGACTGAGCGGACCGCACTGGCTACACTGGCTGGACTGGCTGGCCGGGCCAAGTTAGCCGCATTGGCTGACTGTGCCGAACCGCCTCCCGCCGCCCGCCTCGCGTTTGCAGCGGCGACGTCGGCCTGCACTTTCTCAAACGCCCGCCTCCGTGCGTCGACCGCGCCGGGTGCATCGTCCCACGGCGGTATCTCCGGGTACACCGGGGCGGCCGCATCGGCGTACTTGTTTTGCTTGAAGGAGGCCACGATTTTCGGATTGGGAATTCGGCAGTTCGCTGGCGCGTCAGAGAAGTAAAGGCACGGCGGCTCATCCTCTCCGAAGGTAACTCGAACCTTGGCGGGCGCCTGATTGCCCAGCGTCGCCAACTTATAGTTCGCGTCAATCTCTTTCGGACTGCCGTCACTGTAATGCTGCACGGCCGTCACCTGCGCGCTTCCGGCTTGATAGCGATTCACGGCCCAGGCATGCGATTCGTCCGTGATGAGGTCGTCTACCAGTCCCTTGTAGTTCTGCTGCTTCGCCAGCATAGGTGCGCGGGTGGCTTCAGCGGCCCCTGCCATCCGGATCGCCGGCTCGTTGCGTCCGAAATGCAGCAGGTTCTCCTGGTACCGCATCGTCGCCCCCGATGCGCACCCGTTGTCGACGAGAAATTTGCTGCTGTCCTCAAGGACATAGGTGCCGATGTCGGCCAGTTGACGCAGTCCGGGGGCATCCCCGGGTTTCTGAGTAATCTCCTGAACATAGGCCTGAAACACGGCCGCGGTCTGGGAGCTATCCAGGGTCTTCTGCAGCGAGTACACGCGCGGATCGGCATAACGCCCCGTGCCAACGGTCTCGTACTGTGTGCAGCGCCTTGCGTCTACCTCCTGCCCATACTGGTTCACCGACGCAACCTGGCTGCTGCACACTGTCTTCATGATCTCTACCTTGTCTTTAGGAAGATACCGGGCGCAGGACTTCGAATATTCGGTCATGTAGGAGCTGACCATCAGGCTGAACTTCGTGCTGTCCCGCTGGAACGAAACATGCTCAAAGTCCCCGACATAGATGCGTTTTATGTCGTCACCGTAGTTAAGATCATCGGTGCGCAGTGCCGACGGAGTGAGCGAGCCGCTCTGCGTAGAGGGAGCGCCGGTATTTCCGCCCTTTGTTTTAGTGACTTGTTGCTGGGCCGTTCCTGCAGCTACCGACAGTCCCAGGCAGCAAAACGTTATGAATACGCGCATCGAACCTCCAGCATTTGCAGCTTGTCTCAAGGCACTTCCGGTACCGGCTTAATCGGGCTCAGGTAGAGAGAGAATAGTTCATCTCACCCGCAGCCAGAATTAAAAGTGGTCGCGCCATGAATGGGGGAACCTCTGCCATCGTTGAGAACCAGAAAGTCACGGTTGGCTCTCCGGCACGGAGCTTCCCGATGGGCTTTCCCATCGGAGAGTTAAGCCACTCAAGGCAAAAAACGGCTTGAAATAGGGCACCCACCAATCCCGCCTGAAGTGAGCCCCTGGGGTTGGCACAGTGAAAGTTAGGAGCCGCATCTTTAAGTTGCATCAGGTTCTCTCTTTCGACCGTCTATACTTAGATCATGCAGCGGCCTTTCAGCACACCTCGTTGGTTATTCCCCTTCGCGCTGGCAGTAGCTGCGGTTTTTCTGCTCTGCCCGGGCGCGCATGCCGCGTCGCGGCAGGTTCGGCCTTATGGGGCCCGGCCCCTGGTCGTGGGCTATTTTCCCGGATGGGCTCAGTCGTATGCTGAACCTTTCAACGTAAAGACCATGATCGCCAACCACAGCGCCAGGCTCCTCGACCAGATCAACTATTCGCAAGGGGCCGTCGCTGGGGGACGTTGCGCGGTTGCCTATCGCAAGAGCGACCTCGACACCGTCTACACCCGCAGAAACAGCGTGAACGGCAGAGCGGATAATCCTCATTCTCCGTTTCGTGGTTACTTCCACCAGCTCAAGGAGCTGAAGCTCCGCTATCCGCATTTGAAAATTCTGATTTCGCTCGAGGGTGCGCAGGAAGGTTTCCGCGAAGGCGCGAAGCCGGAAAACCGGCGCGCGTTCGTTGCCTCGTGTGTCGATACTTTCCTGCGCGGTCATTTCGCCCCCGGAATCAATGAGCCAGGTCTCTTTGACGGAATCGATATTGACTGGGAGTCGCCGCAGCAAAACGAAGCTGCCGATTTCCTTGCGCTGGTGGCGGAGTTCCGGCGCCAGATGGACGCCCTGCGCCCCGGATTACGGCTTGCAATTGCCGTCGGAGAGTCGCCCCAGGAGCTGCCGGGTACGGACTTCGCAGCACTTTCGTCGTTGGTGGATCAGATAGGCATCATGAACTACGACTACACCGGACCGTGGAGCCCAACTACCGGTTTTATCGCGCCGCTCTATTCCAACCCCGACGACCCGAATCAGTCGAACAGCATAGAGCAGAGCATTGCCAGCTACCAGGCGGCTGGCGTGCCGGTAGAAAAAATGCTCATGGGGCTACCCTTCTATGGTTATAGCTGGACCACGGTCAATGCCGCCAATGATGGTCTTTTTCAGAGCGGCACGGGCGTGCATGACGACAAGCCTTATCACGACATCCGCGCACTCGCCGCCTTCTCTTCCGTCCACCGCGATCCGCATACGCAGGCGCCCTGGCTGTTCGATGGCAAGATCTTCTGGACGTATGAAGACCCGGTTTCAATCCGCTATAAGGTCAGCTACGCCGCGCATCAGCGCCTTGCAGGCATCATGATCTGGGAACTGAGCGGCGACACCGAAGATGCCGAGCTGCTCCGCGTGGCGCACCATTCGCTAAGAAGCCCCATGGCTACCACCGACTTCGATGAAGCAACCACGGAATCGGCGCCCGATTCCTCCACGACACCCTGAGTGAACCCGAATTTCCTGTTACGCAGCACTCTAGTCCATCGTCCAATGCAAACGGAAGCGCCGCATTCTCCTCTTGTCATCCCGACCGAAGCGGATTTGTTGCCCATTCAACCTAGAAGGTTAGCTTGAATCCAAACTGCCCTTGCCGGGGCGCGCTCGACGTGTAAGTGATCTGCCCGAACAGAGGATCATCCACATCGGTGGCCGGCTGGCCGAAGGTTGGATGGTTGGTAGCGTTGGACGCTTCGAGGCGGAACTCAAGCGACGTGCCCTGGTGCAGACGTTCCAGCGAGAACACTTTCAGCACGGAGAGATTGGTGTTGAAGCTATACGGGGTGCGGACTGCTCCGTAGCTCCGGGGTGCGTTGCCCAGCGCATAAAGCGGCGGCAGTACGAAGACCTCTGGGTTGGTGAAGTAGTTGTTGATCCAGCCTGCGGCATGGTTGCGATGCGCCTTGCCCACAATGTTGGGTCGTTGCGGACCATAGGTCGGCAGCGAGGTTCCGTCATAGGTGAGCATGTTCAACGGACGTCCCGCGGACCAACGCCAGACACCGTTCGTCACCCATCCACCCACGATCGCATCGAGCACGCGCGGCATGCCGCCCCCGAATTTCTTGCCGCGCCCGATGGGTAGAGCATACACATAGCTGATCTGCAGAACGTGCGGAACATCGAACGTGGATAAGCTTCTTTCCAGCCATGGTTTGTTTGGATCCTGCAGGCTGAGAAAACTTCCGATCCACGTCACGTTATCGTCGTCGACCGACGCATCATCGTAGGACCTGGAGAAGACGTAGCTCACCAGAAGCTGCAAACCGTTCGAGTAATCTTTTTGCAGCCTGACCTGGGCGGCGTCATAGTTGGAGCTGGCAATCGGCGGAACATCGGATGTTGCCGAAGTGAATTGCGGATAAGGAAGATTCAGCTGATATTGCTGAACCTGCGGGCTGGAGAGAACGCTGTTGGGATCGGTAATGTGGCCGTAGAACGGGTTGTCTACGTAATTCTGTATAGCGGAAATCTGGTCGAGCGAATAATTCTCGATCTCCGGCCCCAGGATATCCAGTTGATTGGCGCCCGCGAAGTAAAGATGGGTACCCTTCTTTCCGATGTATTCCATATCGAGCAGCATCCTCCACGGTAGCTGTTCCTCAATTCCCAGCGTCCAGGTCTGCTCATAAGGGGTGCGGTTTTCGTTGCGAAGCGGGCCGATGGCGCCATAGCCAATATCGTTGGCCAAGCCGAGGGTATTTCCAGGAGGAAGAATCAATCCGTTCGGATACGGATTGCTAAAGTGCAGATAAGGAGTGGCGCCATCGTTCTGATATGTGGTGATCAGGCCCGTGCTCTGAGTAAAACCTTGCGTTCCATAAGATCCCACGCCGTTCGCCCCGGATCGAGTCTGGGCAAAGTAGATACCGTAGCCCCCGCGAATCACAGTCTTGGGATTGAGCTGGAACGCCATACCGAAGCGCGGCTGCACATCTTTCCAGTCCGTATTGGTGATGTAGCGCTGCTTGGAACTGGCGAAGACCTCTCCGCCTGTCAGTTGCCCCAGACCGGGCACCTGGAGCGGGGAGATGGCATTTGGATCAAACCAGTTCTGGCGATTGAATCGGTCCGTCCTGGGCAGAGATACGTCGTAGCGCAAACCAAAATTCAGCATCAGGCTTTTGGTAGCTTTCCAGTTGTCCTGGAAATATCCGGCATATTGATAGTTTTGCGTCGCCGGCTCCAGTTGGATCTGGTAATAGCCCCCCAGATTTGGTTGGCCCATCATGAACGTGGCCATCGCGTCCCCACCGCACGTCGAAAAGGCGTTGGGGCACTGCGCAGTACCTCCCTCGTCGAAGTTGAAGTCGCCATTGGGAGCATTGGTTTGCAGGTAGTTCATCTGATGCAAACGCCCCTCGAATCCGAATTTCAGTTCCTGCTGACCCAACTGCTTGGTGAGCGCGATGGTAAGTTGTCCGGTATCCTGCCCCTGTTTGTAATTGCCATAAGGATTGGAACCAATGCTGGTGGTTGCCGCGGACAAATACCCACCCTGGATGAACATGGACGGAACCCCGGTCCAACCTTCGGTATTGAGATAAGAAGGGAAGCCCAGCGCACTGAGAGGATCCGTAACATTGGCTGCGCCGGTTGGGGGGTAGGTATGGATCTTTTCCATGCCGCGCGTAAACCCGAAGGTTGTATTCAGCAGCAGGGTTGGACTGAAGGTGTGGGTATCGACAATGGCGATGAGATGCGCATGGCTCTGGTTTGGCCCTCCCGCACAGGGGTCGGTATAGTTTCCGAAACAGTTGTAGGGAACATCCCAACTCCAGTCCTGCGAGTACTTCACACTCAGCAGGTTGGCCTGCGTGATGTGATAGTCAACTTTCACATCATATTGGTGGTTCTCACTGAGGGTAGACCCGCTTCCAATCCAGTTGTCGTAGATCCAGCCGTCATCGCCCGCGTTCCCCGAGATATTCGGCATGGGGAACAAGTTCATCATCTTCTGGGCCACAGGATCGATCAGGTTGCCCGCACCGGGCCCCAACTGATACGGCGTTCCGTTCAGGTTGGGATTTCCCGGGCTGGAATACTTAGCGACATTATTGAAGGGAATATAGGCCGTGCGTACAGCGCCCCCAAGGTCGGAATTGTAACTGCCGGTATAGGGATCCCAGATCTGGCCCTGGGGATTGGAGCAGAGTCCGTTGCCATCAAAGGTGCCACCATTGGCCGTGCACACCTCGCCAAAATCGCCGCCTCGCTCGTTGAGCGTGGGAACGCCCGCCTGATTGGTGCCTGCGTTGCTTTGAATATTGCCGTCGTAGTCGCCGAAAAAGAACAGCTTGTCTTTAATGATGGGGCCGCCGATGGTGGCGCCAAAGTTGTTGCGGTGGTCGGGGGGAATCGGTATGCCGTAGAGATTATTAAACCAATTATTCGCGTCCAGATGAGTATTGCGGATGAAGTCATAGGCACTGCCGTGAATGACATTCGATCCGGACTGGGTGATCATGTTGACGATCGAGCCCCCGGAAAAACCAAACTCGGCGCTGAAGTTCGACTGCTGCACCTTGAACTCTTCCACCGATTCCACCGAGGGCACATAACTGATCTGGGTAATGCCGCCGTTGGGTTCGTAGTTGGTGATCGAGGCGCCATCCATCAGCACGTCCGCGGTCGCGGGACGGCCGCCGTTGGAAACAAAGTCGGTGCCGGTACAACTGATGTTGCACTGGTCGTCGACCCCGGTGACCCCCGGCGCCAGAGAAACAAGGTCCAGCACATAGCGATCGGTCAAAGGCAGATTTTCAATAAATTTGCGGTTGATTACCTGTCCAGTAGTGGCGTCCTCGGTTTGCAGTGTGCTGCTTTGCGACTGCACTTCCACGGTCTCCGTTGCGGTCGCAATTTTGAGCTTCAGGTTTGCGGTCACGTTCGCGTTCACATCAACCGTGACGCCTATGCGCTCAGTCTTCGCAAAACCTCCCCTGGTCGCGGTCAGGCTATAGTTTCCCGGTGGAATGGAGGGAAAGAGATAGGAACCTTCTTTATTCGACGTGACATGGAAAGTAAAACCCTTCTGCTGATCGACCAGGGTCAGGCTCACGCCAGGCACAGCTGCCCCGGCAGGGTCCGTCACCGCACCGGTCACGGTTCCAAAATAGCCCTGGCTCAGGAGCATCGTAGGGGAAGCAAACAGAATGGCCAAAACCACTCCGCATAGATACCTTTGATGGCGCAGCGCTGTTATTCCGACGGTACACATGTCTCGAATGCCCCCAAATTTGACTTTGCTTAGTTCGTGCCCGCCTGAATCCCGGCGATCTGTCTTAACGTACCGTACGAATAGGTCAGGTTGACATCAGCCTGCCGTGGTGTCAAGAAAGAAACTCACCCGATCGACGCACGCCGTGGCTGGTCAGAGAGCGGCCGGTCAGGAGAGCGGGCCTCAGGGGTAAAGGAACTCCCGGCTGCGTCGTCCGAATGCCCACGCAAGCATGAGGGTGAATTCTTCTCGCCAGAATGCGCCGCCGTGCGATCCGGCTCGCTCATTCATGACGACCTCCGCACCCGCATCTCGCAGCGCGTCCGCCCATCTGCTTGCGTTCGCGAGGAAGAACGGCTCCTGGGTGCCAGCGACAAGGTAGGTGCGGGGGAGGGGACTCGGCATAACGTCTGGCGGCTTGTAACCGCCGCCAGGTGAGGCGCAGAAGACCGCACCGTAGATATGTGGATGGCGAAGCCCAAGAGCAAGGGCCAGCTCTCCACCCGCCGAGACGCCGAACACCGCGGTGCGTTCCGCGGGCAGCGCCACGCCAAACCGAGACTCCGTCCATCGGCGAACGTCCTCGACGAAGAACTTCTCGTGTGCCGCGAACCGCTCCGGCGCAAAGCCCGGTGAGTACTCATGGAGCCGTAGCGTCTCATCGGTCAGCCTATGTACACCGACGATCATTGTAGAGGGCACTGTGGAGGGCACGTCGGTCTTCTCGAGCAAGCGGCCCCACTTCGAGATTCCCTGACCGTCACCGGCGAAGACGATTGCTTCGGGCGGCGCCGGGGGAACGTATACCGTGACCTGCCGTCCACCGTCGTACTCAAAGGTCTTCGTGACAAACTCTCCCGAGACCGCGCCGGTGGGGTTGGCGGGCGCAGTCTCGGATTCATTTAACTTGGGCTTGACGTGATTGCGTGCTTGCTCCTTCATGGCGTTGCCCTCATTAATAGAAGGATGGATCCCTTGCTCCAGCGTTTCGCTTGGTCGCGAAGCTGGTTCAGTAACATCGCCGACGATATCATTTCATGCCGGCTCCATGCTTGGATGGGAACAGACTGCCGCCGCTGCATTGCGTCAACCAGGACGGTCTACATCGAACAGTGAAGCAGGTCGTAACACTAAAAGGTATTTATAGGAAACAATCACTGCGATAAACTTCCTCCCAGATATTTTGACTCAATGGAGGTTTTTATGACGAGCTTTCAAGTAGGCGATACGGTTGAATTGAAGTCCGGCGGCCCAGCCATGACAATTTCAAGACTGGAGTCTGAGATGGGCGTACTCCGAGCCCACTGTCAGTGGTTTGATCGGACTGGGACGGTACAACAGCATTTCTACTCGATCACATCGCTCAAACCCTACAGCGCATAGCCGTTGTTCCGAAGTAGCAGAGAGATTCGTGACCCTGCTGTTATTTACTAAGTGTTTGTGCAAAGAAGTTGGAGACCTCGCGCCAGGCGGTTGCCGATTCGGGCGCATCGGGTACGAGAAGGTATTGTGCGTGCGACTGGCCTTCAAAAACGAGCAGCTCGGCGCGCACGCCGGATTGCAATAGTTTCTGATGCATACGCACCGTGTTGCTGAGGAATAGATCGCGCGTGCCGGAAAGAAGGAGGGTGGGCGGGAAGCCGGAGACGTCGCCGTAGATCGGCGAAAGCAGCGGCTCCTTCAGGTCATGCGCGCCGGCGTAGAGTTTTGCCCCTGCCTCCAACCCGCCGCGATAGGAGCCGAGCACGTTGTCCACAAACTCATTGGTAAAGTACGTATCCCCGGTCTGGGTAAGATCCGTCCAGGGGGTCCCCGCCATCAACGCTCCGGGAAGCGGGAGTCCGAGTTCCTTGAGCCTGAGCACCGTGGCAAGGGTCAAGCCGCCGCCGGCAGAGGTGCCAAAGAGCCCGACACGGCTGGGCGCATGGGACTGAATGACGGCCTTCCAAACGGCTACGGCATCGTCGACCGCAGCCGGAAACGGAAAATCAGGAGGCATGCGATAGTCCACCGAGATGACCTCGATTTCCCCGTAGTGCGCCATCAGGATGGCTTCGGGCGTGGCCGCTTTTCCGGCAAAGAACACATAACCACCGCCGTGAACGTGGAGCAGAAGACGATCACGGTTCTCTGGGGCGATCTTCGCAGGCTTTAACACGAACACGGGCACGCCTGCGATGGTCAGGTGCTGCAGGGTCACGTGGAACTGCTGTAGGAGCGGATCCACCCGCTTCGCCTCAAGCGCATCTACCTCCTGGGCGGAGGCCTTCCACTGCTGCGTGGTCAGGATCACGGTTGCGGTGTCATCGGTCCACGCCGGGGCGATGGCTTTCTGCATCGCGGGACTTACTGTCGATGGCGTAGGCAGAGTGCGCTGCGGAATGGTCCGCACCGTATCGCTTTGGCTCCACGCAGAGGGAATGCTGGCGGCGAACGCCAGCGTGAGCGTGGTAAGAGACAACCACGCGCAAGCGCGGCAAAGAGGAGTGCTCCATGAGTCTTTGCTCCTGTGAATATCTGACGATTCTACAGAAGAGGAATAGATTTCCTCAGACCAGGTGGCAATCCGGACTCCGCCCCGGATTATCCATTGCCAGCCAACACATCGATCATGTTCAATTTCCCATTAAGGAGATCGAAAGATCATGACCAGAAAGAATTTGCTCCTGAGTTTCGCAGCCTCGACGGCCGTGCTTTGTGGCGGAGTTATGTTTGCCCAGGCGCCCGTGGTAAACATTGACTCGCATAAACATCCCAACCTGGCTGGCGCGCAAGGCCATATCGTCGAGGCCTATCAGCTGATCGACAGAGCACAGAGCGCGAACCACGATGACCTCGGCGGCCACGCGGCGAAAGCCAAGGATCTGCTGGCAAAGGCAGATGCTGAGCTGAGAGCAGCAGCCACCGTTTCCAACGAGGAGCGGCACTAGCGAGCAATTCTTAACCGAATGCTATTGTGGACGCCCAGGTCTCGCTTTTCTGAGACCTGGAGTGTCCTTAGCGCAAACCCTTCGAAAGGGTGTAGACGTTTACGCACCCTTCGCACGCGGTTCCCCCTTCACTACTCATCTTTACTACTTGCTCGTGAATCTGTTGTGCTTCCAGATGCCTTTTCGCCTCCAGCAAATAAGCCCGGTACTGCAGCATAGCGCCGGCGAGGCGGGGATCGGCGGGCGCCAGCTTTGTCTGCAGCAAGTGGATACTTTGCATCATCGTTCTTTCGCCGTCTTGTGAATCTCCGCTTTTCCACTCGGCAAAGCCCAGCGTCTCGAGCGCAAATCCCGCCGGCGCAGAGTCCGCGCCGTAGTTCTGGTTGGCAAAGGCAACCGCTTGCTTCGCGCTGGTTAGCCCGTCACTGCAGTGCCCGTGTAAGCAGCGTGCATAGGTGAGCGTCATCAACGCGGAGAGCATGCCTTGCCGGGGTAGGCTGGGGCAGGACTGCATGCCGTCGATTCCGCGCTGGCCCAGCTGCTCCGCCTTCTTGAACTGGCGCCGCTTGACAGCTATGTCCGCCAGGTGTGCATAGCTTACCGAAATATCGCATGGGTTGCCCACCTGCAGACGGACCGCGAGCGCCTGCTTACGAGTGCTCTCAGCGTCGTCCACACGGTCGTAGATGAGATAGAGCGCCGCCAGGCCGTCGAGGGTCGCGGCATATTCTGTCGCGGCGGAGGGTACAGTCTTCAACAAATGGAGAGACTTGTAGTAGGCAGCTTCGGCCCGGGAGAAGTCAGTGTTGTATTGATACTCCGCCGCGAGTTGGGCCCACAATGCTCCTTGTTTCTCCGCGGGAAGTTGTTGCAGTTCTGCTTTGCGAATCAACTCCTGATCGGTGGCGATGCGCGCTTGCGAGTAAGTAAGTAGGGAGTTGGAGGTTTGCGCGCAGGCCAGGCCCAGGCTCAAGGTGAAGAGAGTAAGAAGAAGAAAGGTGCGAAGTAGAGCGATCATGCGTGTCCCTCGAAAAGAATTTGTAAGAGTAAAGGGAAGGCTTTCGATCTTGAGGGTGGTTACGAAGCTGTTTCGCGGAAAGTTCCAATGCACGGAGAGGAATTTAATCAAAGTTCATCGTTCATGAAAGTGTGTCCGGAGATGAACAGCGTTCGATTCTGAACAGTGCTGGCATCCGGCGAGGACTCGTTTGTGCGATCGTTCAAAGTCGAAGGAAAGGGCGAATTGCAGTTCCTGGGAGACACCCAAACCGGCAGCACGTTCGATGTGCAGGAGGTGAATCCCACGATGATAAGTTTCCGGAGCAATAACAAGTACGCCTATGAGACTGGTTGTGGTCAGGACGCGCTCAATCCGGCTGCCGAAGCATTCAAGCGCGAAACCAGTGGCACGCTGCAATTCGTGCCAGCCAGGCATGAGATGCCAAAAGCGAAAAGTGCCAGTTACGTTTACTGTCCCGACGTACTGGCTACCGGCCCGCGCGGCGAACTGGCTTTCGCGGTTTCGGCCTTCGATGTGAATCAGGGGGAAAGCGTGGGAGCAATCCAGCTTGCAGCCTCCACGGCTGACTCAGAGGGGAACCTGATCACTAAGAGTACAAACGCGTGCTGGCAAAGTAACCTGCAAGCGAAAGGTTGTAGGAAAGCAAAATCTTCGGGCAGCCGCTGCTTTAGTTAGTGCGCTCCGCCGTCCATGGTGCATGCTGGCCGTTGACTCCATAGAGACCTGACATGCCGGTTGGTGTGATTTCTCCGCGGAAGGTGAGAACCTGATGCGTATCCGTGCTGAATTCAACATGATTGCCGGTGATCAAGCCCTGCAACTTGCCGTGTTGATTAGGCCCGTGGAAGCTCCCGGAGATAATGTTGCCTTGCTGCACGATCTGAATTGTCTTAAGTGAGCTTCCCGGCCGACTCACGTTATATGCATAAATGGTCCAGGTTCCCGATAGATTGGGGGTCGTCTGCTGAGCAGCCGGAGGAGGAGCGGCCGAGGGAGGACCGCCCGAGGGAGGGCCCGAGGAGGGAGGACCCTGCTGATTCTGGTCCGCGAAGTCTGCAGCGAGACGAAGCTCTTCGTTGGCCTGATCGAGGAGGCTCTTTGCTTTTGCGGCATGACCGCCAAGATGGGAGTCGTTGCCCTGTTGCGCATCGCCGATTCGGATGTAGGCCACAACAATCGACTCCTGGGCTGCGGCAAGGTTGCCGTGACGCTGTGGGTCAATGTTAACGGATGGAGCCTGCGCTGCCGCAAAGCTACACCAGGCAGCGACACTGACAACGGCGGCGAACATGAGAGTTTTATGCTTCATTGCTTCGCTTCTTTCTCCCAGCCAGCTAAGCTGGGGACGAACCACAAACAACGATGAGCCGGCGATCTATTTGCGGAGCTAGTCCCATACTGCGATCACGATCCGGTTGTCTTCGCCAAGTACCAGGGTCAGGCGGTTGGGATCTGTGTCGAGCTTGCCGACCCCTTCATTCTCGTGGATGACGTGCAGTCTCTTGGGGAGATTCTCTTCGTGAACGGCGTCAGCTGCGTTTACCCCAGCAGGCAGCGTCTCGCCCTTGCCGACGAAGTATTTGCCGACGCACTTGGAGCAATCGTCAGGGGGAGGAGGCGCCTCGACATAGCCCGGGATTGTCTTCACGGTGACGCGGTTTGTCGCGCTGTGCACACGCACTCCCTTGTAAGGATGGTTAGGCTCCATCGTGAAGATTGCCTCAATGCCCGGGAAGCCGCCGGGAGTCGTGGAGTCGGAAGGCGGTTGAGCGACGAATATCAGATCGAGCATTCCATCGAATGTCGGACCCTTGCCGATCGGAAGGAGCTCTCCGGCCTGCCAGCCCTCGGTACTGGTGAATCCCCGCGCGCGGATGATGTCGATTCTTGGCCCATGCGTAGTGCTGAGGGTCTCGACACTCGATACCCATAAGACGGGCGCAGAGGACGGAGACTCATCCTCCGATTGCCCCGACCCCATTTCCGAAGGTGCAGCGGAATTATATGCAGGAGGCGCAGCCTGATCTTTAGGCGGAGCGGCTTTGCTGCTCGTTTGCGCAAGAGCAGAAACGCCCAAAAATACGCTTAGAACTGCCACGCTTATTGGCTTCATCATCGCGAACCTCGCTGAATCTGGTGTTGTGCAACATCTGGCATATCAGGCCGATAACTTTTTGTGTCTGTACAGGCGGCCAACGGCGCCTCCGGGAAGCCATTCATAGACATGGGAGCAGCAGCTCTGTCGAGGTCCTGCTCGATGCGATCGAAGGCGTTCAGGATCAAGTCCGTCGGGGCCATGTAGACAAGGGAACAGAATGTTGTTTGGCTGCTGGCGAAGGCGCCATTCTCCGTTAGCTTGTTTACCGGGGCTCCTCCTCCGCACACGGAGAAGTAGCCGCATTCTTTGCGGCACATTTCGACGCCGGCGGCGATGTCGCGCGTCATCGCCTGCATCGCGGTGCTTCGACGCATCTCTTCGAGTGAGTCGGAGAGGACATTGCCGATGATGAAGTCGTTATATGCCCGGTTCTTGTAACCCAACAACTCCGGGGAAAAGCTGGAGACGTTGCCGTGGCAATCAATGTTAAGCATGCCCATCGGCTCAACCTGCTCATTCCGGAAAGGAGCGCCTTCGGGCCGGAAGATGCGCGTGATCATGCCGTCAATTTCGCGGATGAAATGTATCTTTGGACTCTGGCGCGACAGGACCCAGAAACGGTCAAGAAATCGGCGGAAGCGATCGCGCGGATTGTTGCCCGTGAGCAGCGTAGAGACGTGGTCGCCTTCAGACTCCTCAACGTTGAAGCAGACGTCCTCAATTCCCTCGGAGAGGTAGAAATCCAGCAACTCTTCGGGGGAGTTCATGGCGTCTTCAGAGAGAACCGAAATAACGTGAAAGGGGATTTTTCCTTTGCGGAGCAGCCGGATTCCAGCGATGGTGCGATCGAATGTGCCGCCGCCGGAGCGCGTAACCCGATTGGCGTCGTGGAGGCGGCGCGGCCCGTCTACGCTGACTCCCAAACCGATATGCCACTTTTTGATGAGGTCGCACCACTCCGGGTTGATCAGCATTCCGTTCGTCTGGATGGAGTGGCGCAGCTGAAGCGATTCCGGCCGAATGGCCTCAATCGCCAGGAACGCCTGCTCGTAATAAGAGACGGGTAGAACCAGAGGCTCGCCCGCGTGCCAGATGACGGTTATCTGCGGGCTTGCCCAACCCGAAGCGAAGATCTTCTCGAAGGCGGCGACTATTGTGGTCAAGGGCATGACCGCTGTGTCGCTGCGGGTGGGCAGATAGCAATAGCGGCAATTGATGTTGCAAAAGGGAGTGGGCTGCAACACAACAGTGCGCACCAGCGGCGACACATCCGGCGATGTCGATAAATCCTGCTTCAACTCGTCCGCCTCGCGCTACCAGTTATGCCAGAAGTTATGCCAGCCGCCGTTACCCCAGTTGGGTGCATTGTGCCAGCCGCCGTTACCCCAACCGCCATTTCCCCAGTTGGGTGCGTTGTGCCAGCCGCCGTTGCCCCAGCCACCATTGCGGAAGCCGCCGTTACCCCAGTTATGCCAGCCGCCGTTGCCCCAGCCGCCGTTTCGCCAACCGAATCCGCCGTTGAGAAAGGCGGCCATGAGAATGTCCGGCTCGCCGTCACGAGCTTTCTGGGCGAGTGCATTCATTTCCGAAATTCCGCTCCGGATCTCGCGAAGGCGGTCGGCAACCACTGGTATGCGCTCAGAGGAATCGTTCCGCTCGTGAGGAAGCGGCTCGGGGTGCACGGATGCGAGCGCCGAAGAGATGCCCAGCATGCCAGTTGGCAGAAGCATCGCAAGCGCCTTTTTGGTTTTACGGCGAGTCGTCATTTTGCGCCTCCCTTGACAGGGAGGAGTGTAGCATCGCGGCTCGCGATGTCAAGAAGCGATTAGCAACGATGGGCGAATTGCTGAACGCATAAGTTGTATTAGTGATTGTGAGTGGCAACATGCGAAGGGCTCGGAGAGAACACTGTGCACTCCGATTATGAGGACGAACCGGCCTTGATCCAAGGATTTGCGATTACTGCACGCTGTCTATCTGGCTATGTTACGTTCATGGATATCTGGGCAAGATGAATAAACAATCGTAGAACGAGCGGAGGCGGCGATCTGTCACGGCCTTTCGCGTTAGTTACCGTATATGCACGGCCAATGGCTTAGTCGGTCAGAAGTTGCTGTTGTTCACGTTCACAATCGCCGTCTTTGAACCTGTTTTTCTTGCGCCTGAGTTCAGTATGTAGACGAGCTTGTGCCTGTTCCTCTATCGACTGCGCATCTGAGTTGATTTAAAGGTTCGAAGCGAGGTCCAGTCATAGTTCCTCGGGCATGGGCTATGAGTCCTTACATCAGAACTCGGGCCATGCATCCAGGACGGCCGCTACGCATAAGATTTGGAGAGCGAATGCAATGGCGTCCAGGGATTCGATGAGCCGGGCGAGCGGCAGGCTTCCCCGGTACGACAAAGCCTGGCTCGCGCTCGGTTTGACGCTGGCGTTGGGCCCTGCCATTTCTCTGAGCGCCCAGAGCACGCCGGTAATGGCGCGTCTGCCTGCTGCGCAGGGGCTCAAAGTTCCTGGGGTCATCCATGGATCGATTACGGTCGAAGGTGCTGTGCAGCGTGGAGCCGCGGTGACCGTTACGAGCGCCGTGACCGGGCAAAAATATAGTGCCTTTTCTGATTCGTTGGGCGACTATTCTGTGTCGGTTCCGCGGACAGGCCCCTACTTTGTTTCAGTACAGTTCGGTAGCTTTCCCCCGCTCAGCCGCGAGGTCGTGGTGAACTCCGTGGCTTACGATCAACGCGCGGATTTCTCACTTATCAACGACGGGACGGGAACCGAAAATCCAGTCGGGCTGCAGAGCCTGTATCCAATGTGGCCGCCCTCGGAACTGCCTCCTCTATCGACCTCAGGGACGAATTTCAATACCAATGTGCAGGTGCAGACCAGCAGTACGATCAATTTCGCTAACGTGGCGGCGCCGGCCTTTGTGGGTGATCCGCAATTCTCGAGCACGGCGTTCAGCATCGATGGGCAAGGCGCAATTGCGAACCCTTATATTGCGATGAGCGGACTGATGGAAGGCGCTTTCGAAAGTGGGCCTACAGTGCAAAACGGTATTCCACCGGGAGGCAACTCGCCGACCGGCTATGGCGAACTTGCAATTTTGAGCAACAGCCAAAACTCTCGATCTTTACACGGTATGTTTTATTGGGACGGCGGCAATTCGGCGCTGAATGCAAGTCCGTTCTTGCTGGCGGGGCAACCCATCCCTAATCCCAGCTATTACAGCAACGGTTATGGAATGGTGCTCACCGGAGAGCCGTTTCTTCCCGGTCTTCTGAAACCAAGCCCGAGAGACTTCTTCCTGTTCACATTTGCCGGGCAGCAATCGAAGACCCTGGTAAACGACTACGGAGTTGTGCCGACCGAGCTCGAGAGAGAGGGCAATTTTTCACAACTGACGGGGCCGACTGGAGCGCTTATCCCGATCTATCCTTTAGGACGATCAATACCTTTTCCCGGCAACATCATCACGACGCCACCGGATCCGATTGCGGAGAAGCTCTTGCAATCTATCCCTGAGCCGAACGTGCAAGGTTCCAGCCTGAACTACCACCTGCTCACCACGCAGGGGATTCATGGTTATACGCTTGGCCTTCGGTATCAGCATGGGTTCGGAGCGCCGGCTTCCTCATCAGGGCAGCTCGCCACCACGAGCAGCGAAAGCTTCAATCGATACCTGAACCTTAACTTTCTTCTCAATCGCCTGGACAGCGAAATTGTGAATCTCTTTCCGATTCTGGGCGGTGAGCAGTTGACGCCGGGTTACTCGTTCACGGGCAGCTATATGTTCGGCAACACCAGGCGGATCAGCATCGTTAATCTGACTTCGAACCGGAGCGACTTTCAGATCCACAATTTCTTTACTGGCAAAGAGGATGTCGCGAGCGAGTTGGGTTTTGAGGGCATCATGCCAAACGTCCCGGTCAACTCAAATTCCTTTAACTTCGGCTTTCCGAGTTTTGTCTTCAGCGGCTTCAGCGGCTTTACCCAGACCCAACCAGCGTCGATTCTGACGCAATCGATTGCCCTATCGTCGGTGACCGCGTGGTCGCTGGGCTCGCACACGATCCGCGTTGGGGGAGATTTTCGCAGGATCGAGCTCAACCTCTTTGGCGGCAGCAATGTTACTGGGACATTGATTTTCAGCGGCCTGTACAGCCAGCGACCAGGAACAAGCGGCAGCCACCAGGTGGCTCCATCGGGCTCAGCGTTTGCCGATTTTCTCCAATCTTATCCTGGTGAGACGACGATCGAATCTCCAAATCAGAAGGATTACATGCGGCAGAACGATTGGCAATTAGGGGTGCGCGACGACTGGCGGGCGCTGCCGAACCTCACTCTCTTTGCCGGCCTGCGGTACAACTACTACTCTCCTTTCGCGGAAAAATACGACAGGCTCGCCACGCTCGACTACACTCCTACGTCTCCGTACCCTGTTCAGGTTTTCCCCTATGGCACCGGCTATAACTCCGGCGAAAAATATCCTCGCACACTCGTCGAGCCGGAACGAAGCGCCTTTTCGCCTCATGTGGGATTTGCGTGGCAGCCGCGCATGAACACTGTGCTGCGCGGAGGCTATGGGATTTATTACACCGTGGGTCAATATGGCAGCTTTCTTCAGAATCTCGGTTATCAGCCTCCGTTTGCCAATGTGCAGGCCAATGGAAACGCGATCTTTGAGTATTCAAACAACGGTGGTCCAACCGAATATGCCGTTTACACTTCGACGAAGAACGCCTTTACCAATCAGGGCGGCGATGGCAATTACGCAATAAGCCGGAATTACCGGTTGCCTTACATCCAGGTGTGGTTTGCAGATGTGGAACAGGTGTTGCCTCTGCAGATCGTGGTGGACGCCGCCTATACGGGGAGTAAAGGCACCCGGCTGGATGCGATCACTGCACCCGGATCTTTCAACCAGGATAGTATTGCGATTCTCTTCTTCGATTATGAGAATTCCGTGGCTTTTTCTAACTACAACGCTCTCGTGGTGACGGCAACCAAGCGATTGCAAAACGGGCTTGCTCTCGGGGCTGTCTACACGTACTCCCACGCCATCGACGATGCCTCATCGATCAATGCAGGCTCGCCGGTGGTTGCCCAAAATCCAGACGATGTTCTTGCCGAAGAGGGCAATTCCAACTTCGACGTCCGCCATCAGCTTTTTGGAAGTTTTCTCTACGAACTTCCTTTCGGTCCCAACATGCCCTACCTCAATGGAAGTGGCTGGCTCTCCCATGCACTTGGCGACTGGTCGATTGCGGGAACCTATGCCGTGGCGACGGGACTGCCTATCACGCCGAACATCGCGGCATCTGCAGCGGAGGTGGAGCGTGGTACGCACGGATCGGTGCGCCCGAACCGCGTCCCGGGAACGTCGATCCGTGCAGGCGGAGGGCACTTGAACCATTGGTTTAATACTGCCGCTTTTTCTACCGACTTTGCCCAGGGTCAGCTTTATGGAAATGCCTCGCGCAATTCGATTCCCGGGCCAGGACAGATTAACGTATGCCTGTCTCTGTCAAAGACACTCTTGTTCAACGACAGAAGGAGCCTGGAGCTGCGCGCGACCGCGAACAACGCTTTGAACAATGTTCAGTATGAAACCGTAAATGCGCAGTTTGACTCGCCCACGGTCGGCCAGGTGACCTCGACGCAATCGATGCGGCAGCTGAGATTCCTGGCGCGGTTTCGCTTCTAAAGACACGGTTATCGATTCACCCTATTCGATTCCGAAAGCGGGCAGCGTAATTGTGCGGGCAAAATAACCTGCAAGCAAGAGCGTGACATTCCAGGGGCCGGTTAAGGCTCGGTGAAAAAGCGGAGGATCTCTTTCATCAGTTGCGGGCCCTGGTCGGTATCGAAAATGGCTTGTGCGTGAGCCGAGCCTTCGAGGAGGATCAACTCTTTCGGTGCGGGCGCCTTGGCATACGAACTCAGGATGCCGGGGAGGCGAGGGCCGGATCCGCTGACATCGTCGCGCGCCACGATAAAGAGTTTTCTCCCGGTCAGGGCGGCGCCCTCGTCGGCGGAGGAAGCTAGTATCACAATTCGTTCAAATTCCCCTGGCTTCGATTGCGCGTCAGCTTCTGCCAGGGCCGAACCGCCCATGCTGGCTCCCACGCCGTAAATGCTTTGCGCGCCGTGAGCGCGGAGATATGCGGCAGCGCCGAGTACATCGGCGGTGTTGTCCTCGTAGGCGCCGACGAAGTTTGTCGTGCCTTTATCAGATATTGTGTCGCCGCGGTAATCAATGGCGAGCACGACGAACCCGGCCTCGGATAAGGCTTCTGCCTGCTTATGCCAGCTCTGACGGTTGCGGCCACCTCCGTGGGCCAGAATGACCCCGCGCGTGCCATGACCATAGAGGTCGCCCTGGATAATCGTGGACGTTCCGGGCACCGGGATGGCGGCGGTCTGCTGGGCGAAGGCGGAGAAGGTGAGAGACAGAATGCCGGCGGTTACGAGTCCGATGTTCATTGCACCTCTCCCAGCCGAAGCAAAGCTCTCTCGGACGCTGCCGATTTTGCCCTCTTCAGGGGACTGGGGGATTGAGCCGCTTCAGGGAACACGAGGCACGGCGCGATTCAGGTTGCGATTGAGATCAGCCTGAGAAAACGGCAGGGTCTCGCCCGAGGCTACCGGGGTCAAGGTGATGCGAATACATTTGGCCGCAGGCTGGTTGCTCTTTGCGGCAACGCTGCGGATGGGGATCAGAACATTCGTTTCCGGATAATAGGCGGCAGCACTCCGCCGCGCGATGGTATACGGAACGACGGCGAAACGGGGCGCCTTGCGGACCTCGCCTTCGAAGTGACTGTAGATATCCACGATCTGTCCGGCTCTGAGATTCAGCTGTTCCATATCAAGCGGGTTGAGAAAGAGCGCCCGGCGGCCGTCAAAAACACCCCGGTAGCGGTCGTTGAGGCCGTAGATGGTGGAATTAAACTGGTCGTGGCTGCGAATCGTCGTTAACAGCAATTCATTCGGTTTCAGATCATGTCGTGGAATAGGACAAACGCTGAACCTGGCTTTACCCGATTTTGTTTTGAAGATGCGTTGCTTGGCGGCATTCGGCAAATAAAAAAATTTCTCGCTGGCAAGCCGAGCATTGAAGTTCTCAAAGCCTGGAATCACCCGGGAGATTGCGTCCCGGATCAGATTGTAATCCGCCGCGAGAGCCAACCAGTTGGTGCCGGTACGACCTTTGAGCGTGGCATTCGCCAGATTCGCAACAATGGCTACATCACTTAACAAGTGAGCCGAAGCAGGGGGAAGAAAGCCTTCAGAGGGATTGATGATGCCCATCGAGTCCTCGACCGTGACGAACTGCTTGCCGGTTGCCTGCACGTCTTCTTCGCTACGGCCCAGGCAGGGCAGAATCAAGGCGCGTTCGCCAGTAATCAGATGGGAGCGGTTTAGCTTCGTCGATACGTGCGCGGTTAGTTTGCAGCGTTGCATCGCATGCGCGCTGTACACGGTATCCGGAACGTTCGAGAGGAAGTTGCCGCTGATGGCAAAGAATACCTTTACATCTCCATCGAACATGGCATGCAGTGATTCGACGGTGTCAAAGCCCTGCTTGCGGGGTGGTTCGAAGTTGAATTCTTTTTTGAGTGCATCCAGAAAAGAGCTGGGCGGACGCTCCCAGATGCCCATCGTGCGGTCACCCTGCACGTTCGAATGCCCGCGAACACAAACGGTGCCCGCGCCCGGACGTCCCATGTGGCCGCCGGCGAGCAGGAGGTTTACGATCATCGACACGTTGTCGACGCCATTGCGCTGCTGGGTGACGCCAAGGCACCACGCAATAATAGTTTTCTTCGAGCCGGCGTACATCGTGGCGGCAGCAGCAATCTGGCTTCGCGTCAGCCCGCTCTCTTCGATTATTTCGTCCCAGTTGGCAGCTTGCACGTCTGCCATCAACTCGTCGAAGCCTTCGGTAAAGGACTGGATAAATGGACGGTCAATCGCCGAGGGTTGTCCCTCGCGCTCCCGCTCGAAAAGATCCTTCAAAATGCCCTTGATCGCCGCCACATCACCATTTACCCGCACCGGAAGATAGAGATCGGCAAGCGCCTGCCCTTTACCCAGCAGCGCGAACGGTAACTCAAGAGGGTTTGCGTAGTCCTGTGGGTTGGGATTCGTTACCCGCATCAGGCTAACCTCGGGAAGCGGGTTGACGGCGATGATTTTTGCGCCCTGGTCTTTGGCCTTCTGCAAGGAAGTCAACATACGCGGATGGTTGGTGCCTGGATTGTTGCCGAAGATAAAGATCAGTTCGGTACTCTCCATATCTTCGAGGGTCGCGGTGCCCTTGCCGATGCCCAGCACTTCCGTCATGGCGACTCCGGAAGATTCATGACACATGTTGGAGCAGTCGGGAAGATTGTTGGTGCCGAACTGGCGCGCGAATAATTGCAGAAGGAAGGCCGGCTCATTCGTGGTTTTTCCCGAAGTATAGAAGCAAGCCTGGTCAGGGGACTCGAGCTGGTTCAATTCAGCGGCAACCATGTCAAATGCGTCTGACCACGTAATCGGCTGATAGTGGGTTGCGTTCGCATGCCGCACCATGGGCGAGGTCAGGCGCCCCTGCTGGTTGAGCCAGTAGTCGGATTGAGCTGCCAGATCGGCGATCGAGTGACGCGCGAAAAATTCCGGAGTAATGCGCTTCTTTGTCGATTCGTCGGCAACGGCCTTTGCGCCGTTCTCGCAAAACTCGAAAATCTTTCGCTTTTGGTCAGGGCTTGGCCACGCACAACTCTGGCAATCAAAGCCGGTCACGTGATTCATCTTCAGAAAAGCTTCGGAAGATCGAATTGGGCCCATTTCCCCTATGCCGTAAACCATGGTGTTCCAAATCGCGGGTATGCCGGCTGCTTCCGCAGAAGCAGACCCGATCCTGAGCTTACCGAGATCGAAGGGATTCTGCGCCTGTAGGGCAATGGGCGCATTGGGATCGAGTTCCACCGCCGGTTCCACGACCTCGCCGGCCTGTCCGCGAAGATCCTGCTTGGCGCGGTAATGTCCATCTCGGGACTGCTGATCTCCCTGAATTACGGCCGTGCTGTCTGGCTTGTCCATCTCGACTCTCCTATTGCCTGCGACCTTCTTGAGGAACCTTCGGGATCGGCGCTTGCACGCACATCGAGTGAAAAACCGGGCGAGCCGTTCCCCCTGCGAGGAGGCCGATATGGGCATGATAACGCAATACGAAACTCCCTGGATCTTGGCTTAAGGGAGCCAACTGGCATGCGATTCTGTGCATCGCTCCGCACCCGAATAGACTACGAAGCGCGAACCCCGCAAAAATCCGATGAGTGTCAGGCCGAACTCCCGCGATAACTTTACCGCGAGGCTTGATGGAGCTGAAACCGATGCCATCAGGGGTATTCCCGCCGCAATCGCCTTTTGCGCCAGCTCGAAGCCTCCTCGACCGCTTACCAGCAGAATGTGTTCTGATAGCGGGAGGCGGCCCTGCTGCAGGGCCCAACCAACAAGTTTGTCGACCGCGTTATGACGGCCGATATCTTCGCGCAGCTCGAGCAATTCGCCACTGGCCGAGAAGATTCCGGCAGCGTGGAGGCCCCCGGTTTTCTCGAAAACCACCTGATCGCTTCGCAGTTTCGCACTGAGTCCACAGAGAATTTCCGGAGTGATCCGAAAAGCCGAATTTGGCCTGCTCAATCCGCGTCGACGAATGGCCTCAATCGAAGCCTTGCCACAGACTCCGCAACTGGACGCAGCGAAAAAGTTTCGTTGCATCCTTGCTGCGTCATACTCGGTCCCGGTCGTCTTAACATCGACTACGTTGGATTTCCCGGTGTTCTTATCGGTGAGCGCCTGGGCGTCAACAATCTGCTCAGGAGCGTCGACGATGCCCTCAGTAAACAGAAATCCAACTGCCAACTCAAGATCGTGCCCCGGCGTGCGCATGGTTACGCTTAAGGGCGTGCCGTTCACGCGGATCTCCAGAGGCTCCTCAGCAGCGAGGTAGTCGGTCAGGCGACTGGTTTTGCCATCGATCCACTCGACAACCTCGGTAATCTCTACGCTCTGGCGTGGTGGTCGCAAAGTGTTCCCCCTCCCCATGATTATTGAACCCAGGGCTATTATGAGATCCACGAGGTGGCGGAAGCTATGATCCGTCATGGAGAGCGGGTATTGCGAGAACAAGCTCTTTTTTCCGCGGTTGTCTTCGCCGGAGGCGTTTCCACCCGGATGGGCACGGATAAGGCCTTTCTGCGCTTAAAAGACGAGCTTCTCATCGAACGTCAGCTTCGCTGCCTCAGGGAGACCGGCGCAGCCCAATTGCTGATTTCAGGCCGAGCGGGCGTCGACTATTCTCGCTTTTGCCTCACAGTTGTTTATGACGAGCGCCCAAACGCCGGCCCTCTTGCTGGACTCGCAGCCGCTCTCAAATCTTCAAGTTTTCATAAGACCCTGGTATTGGCAGTGGACATGCCGGCGATGACTCCGCAAATGCTCGGCAAAATTGTGTTGTCGAGCGGGGGAAATTCGGCGTGCGTCCCGGTCAACGATCGCGGATTAGAGCCCCTGGCCGCGGTTTATTCCAAGCAGCTGTTGCCGCTCATTGAGGAGCTGCTTTCAGCCGGAAAATATTCCATGCGGGAGTTTGCTGAGGAGGGGATGGCGCGCGGCCTGATTCGTACTCTTCCGCTTGAACCCACGGAGCAACGCCACTTCATCAACTGCAACCGGCCCTCGGACTGGATAGACTTCTCCAGTTAGCACAGATCTTCACACCTGTCTTCACACCTGGCATCCGGGCGCCACAGCGAGGGGATGGGGAAAGGTGTCAGCATTCTCCTCGTCGCTACGGTCGATGCAAGCGAAATCCTTCTCGACGAGGATCGATAATTTGCCGCGAACGCCGAGGTCGACGGTAGCGGCCATACCGACCTGGCCGGTCTCTGCCCAGGTGCGAGCCATTTCGCCGGGCACGATGACTTTCACCTGGCCGGCGGAGGCCTCAACATCGAGGCTGTGCCGGACGGAGTCGCGAGCCAGGATGTACACCAACTCCGAACCATTCTCTGTTCCGAAATAGATTATCTCTTGCAGCCGGCCGGTCTCCACAAATTTAGCCAGCTCTAATTTCGAAATTCGCAGTCGAAGAGAGTTTCCCTGTATTCGCAACTTCACGTTCTGTTACCTTTCCCGGCCTGCTGTGGGCCGTTGAAATTTGTGACCAGACGAGGAATAGCCCTTAAGCGGCCTTGATGCGTCCAATCAACCGTATCTTACGCGCGTCCTCAGGCACATAAGCTCGGAGGATAGGTTGGCTTCAGGGCACCCTCGCCTGGTCAGTCTTTTCCGTCTCCCTCAGGTCACGCTGCGTTTTCTTCTTTGACCTGATTCGCTGTAACGAACTCGAGCAGGTCGGCATTGATCTGGTCTGCATTCGTGGTAGGCATGCCGTGCGGAAAGCCCGGGTAGGACTTCAGAGTGCCGTGCTTCAAAAGCTTGACTGACCTTGCTCCGGTAGTCAAGAAGGGGCAAATCTGATCATCCTCGCCGTGCATCACCAGGACGGGAACGTCGATCATCTTGAGATCGTCGTAGAACTCGGTTTCGGAGAGGGCCTTGATGCAGTCGTATTGAGCCTTGATGCCGCCCATCATGCCCTGCCTCCACCAGTTCTCGCGAATTCCCTCGGAGACGATCGCCCCCGGCCGGTTGAAGCCGTAGAAGGGCATGGTGATGTCTTTGTAAAACTGGGAACGATGGTTCGCTGTGCCGTCGCGCAGGCCATCGACAACTTCCTTGGGAACGCCGTCGGGGTTCCTCTCCGACTTCATGAAAGTTGGAGGAATTGAGCTGATGAGGACCGCTTTTGCCACGCGCCCTTTACCGTAGCGCGCGACATAGCGCGTCACCTCGCCACCACCGGTAGAGTGCCCGATATGCACGGCATTCTTAAGATCAAGCGCCTTGACGAGTTCGGCAACGTCGGCGGCGTAGGTGTCCATGTCGTGGCCGTTAGCGGTCTGGGTGGAACGGCCATGGCCGCGGCGATCGTGGGCAATCACGCGGTAACCATGGGCGAGAAAGAACATCATCTGGGCATCCCAGTCATCCGCGGAAAGCGGCCAGCCATGATGGAAGAAGATAGGCTGACCTGTGCCCCAATCCTTGAAGTAGATCTGTGTTCCGTCTTTCACTGTGATGGTATCCATGGAATCTCCTTGTCAATTTCGGTTTGTGGGTTTTTCACGGCGCCAGACTCGTCGACAACCAGGACGAATGTGGGTGCGGAGGAATGATCGGAAGCAAATGAGTGGTCGCCGTACGGTTTGTGCTGCTTCCTCCGATGCTCTCCATCATCGGCGCTCTGTCGCCATTGGAAAAGCCACGTTCGTGGTCATTTCCGGCCCCTCTTTGGTAGGGTTCCGCTATCCCGTTTTTAGGGGAGTTGCCGTAAATCAGGTTGTTGCGCGCTTTCTCAACCTATTATTCGGCGCGAACATTAATGATTCGCATCATTTCCTGATAATGCTGTTCGTCCTTGCTCTTGATCTCGTCGAAGCGCTTCGATTGCTGCTCACGCCGTGAGTCACCGGTTCGCGCATACAGCTGTAACAAACCGAAGTTGGCTGCATAATTCTCCGGATCTTTTTCGACAGCGCGGTCGAGGCAGGCCTGGGCTGCGCCGTACTGATGGCTGGCGATGAACACCTGGCCCAGCTCGGCGAGAACATCCGGTCGATCCGGGGTTAGTGTGTTGGCTTGCTCCAGTTCGTGCTTCGCATCTTCAAGACGGCCCTGCACGCGGGCAATTCGCCCCAGATAATAATGTGCGTCTGCCGCGGTAGCTTTGTGGGTGGCTGCCTGTTTGAGCCATAAGCTTGCGGAGTCAAAGTTCTTCGCTCGGAAGTAGGTGGTTCCAATCGCAAGCAATGCAGCCGGGTCGGATGGACGCAACGCATGATACTTCTCCAGGTAGGGTAGGCCCTGGGTTGCATCCTGGGCGAAGGAGGAGACAGTTCCCATGCCGAAGTTGTATTCAGGATTGTCTGGCGATAGCTTGACCGCCTCACCCATGGCCTTGCGTGACTCACCGAGAAGGCCCAGCCTCAAACAGAGCACTCCGAACTCATACGCAAAGCTTGCATCGTTGGGTTCGAGATCGCGGGCGTGAGCAAGATATCCGAGCGCTCCCTGATAATCATTACTGGCCCTGGCGACGCGGGTCAGATCGACAAGTATCGGAACGGAAGAGTTGCTGCGGGCGAAGGCAAGTTCGAGTGTCTTACGCGCCACCTCAAGCTTGCCTTCTCCCTCCTGGGCCAAACCAAGGATGCGGAGGCCGTCGGCGGAGAGGGGTTGTTTGTCGTTGGCCGCGGCAAATATCGACTCGATCAGGTCGGCTCGGCGGGCGGCCCGAAGAGCAGGCAATACTTCCATTGCGTCCTGTTCCGACAGGTCGGGAGCAGCGACGATCGCGGCCGCAGCCTGGTCTGCCGCAGAGGTGTGATGGAGCGCGGCCTGGTCGGCGCAAAGCAAGAGCTGAGCGCCGAGGTGGCTGCGGTTCTCCGCGCTTAACCGGTTGAGGTGCTCCAGCGAATGCTCGTAACGTCGGTCCCACATGAGCAACATGGCGGCCTGGTAGTGAGCCTCAGCATTGTTTGGTTCTTTGAGGAGAAGCCTGTTATAGACCCGAAGAGCGGAAGCTCGAGCGGTCGAATCCCGTTCGGCCGTTTGCATATAGATCCGGCCTAAATTCAGATATGCACTCGCCAGCCCGGGGTCGTGCGAAATTGCTTCGGAGAACTGCTGAATGGCGCGATCCGAATGTCCCTCGCGGATCTCGATGACGCCGAGAAGATTATCAAGCCCGCCATTTGCCGGAAACTGTGCATTACCCTGGGCAATCAGCGACCGTGCGCCCTGGAGATCGTCCTGGTCCATGTGCTGCTGAATCTGCAACACCAGCTGGCGATATTGCTCACTCGGCGGTTGTGCAGCTGCCGTTTGCGCGAGGCAGAGAGAGCCGCAGAGAGAGCCAACGACGAGAAGGATGATTCGCCCGGAGACGAAGGGGGGGCGACTCCTACAAGCGCATCGAAGGCGATGGTAGCTGAGCACTATTGCTTTCCACTCCTATTCGCCACGTTGATACGAGGCAGCCAATCCCGGCAAAGGTTCTCCTGGGGAAAAGCCGAACCTGGCTGAAGGGGACGGTGGGGCATAGAAGTGATAGTGCTTTAAAATAGTGCTTATGGGCAGAGCGATCCAGGGTAGAGCGATTGCCGCTGTTTTGCTGGCTCTGATCATCCTTACTCTACTCCTTCATGAGTCATGGCTTCCCTTGACGTGGGCGCAGAGCACAAGCGATGCGCCGGTTCCCGGCCCGCCGTCATCGCTGGATCTGACTCAAGAAAAAGTATCTCACTTGAAGACCGCGGTCGCCGAGCACGACTATATTGCGGCGGAAAAATTGCTGCTCAGCGAGATCGAACAGGATCCCCGTTCGCCGCGGGCTGCTACCTTGTTGGCGTATTTAGGGAGCGTCTACTTTTTGAACCACGATTATTTGAATGCGGTGATT
Source organism: uncultured Acidobacteriaceae bacterium (assembly GCA_963758385.1). Taxonomy (GTDB): domain Bacteria; phylum Acidobacteriota; class Terriglobia; order Terriglobales; family Acidobacteriaceae; genus PALSA-350. The sequence goes on from CAVWVA010000001.1 coordinate 512,756, forward strand.
GCGTGGAAGAAATCCGACGCCATCCAGCCGCTTGGTTCGGACCTGCAATTTTCGTTGGCGATGGCGTACATCCGGATCTCGCATCCGGATTGGGCCCGGCCGGTGATCGAATCACTTGCCGCACACGACACGAAAAACGCGCTTTATCCCTATTGGCTTGGCCGGCTCGATTACGACGCTCAGCATTACTCAGAAGCGATTGGCCATTTCCAACAAGCCATTACCCTGGAGCCAACCATGGCTCGCGCCTACGACAACCTGGGGCTTTGCTACTTCTATCAAAACAAGAACTCGCTTGCGGTCGAGAATTTCAATAGAGCCATTGCGCTGGGCAGGAATGCGCAGCATCCCTCTGCGTGGCCTTACCTGAATCGGGCTGAGACACTTGAGTTCGGGGGGCACCCAGAGGAGGCGGAAGCGGATTTACGGGAAGCTCTGCGGCTCGATCCTCAGCTTGCGGCGGCACACTACCGCCTGGGCAACGTGCTTCAGGAGCGAGGTCAGCTGGACGCTGCGGTGCAAGAACAGTTGGCGGCGGTGGGGCTCGATGACAAATACGCGGAGCCGCACCTTGCGCTCGCGCACCTCTACAACCAGCTTGGGCGAAAAGACGCCGCCCATCAGGAAGTCAAGATGTATCTCCGTTTACACGCGGCAGCAAAACCGGCCGGATCGAATCCGTAAAGAAAGCGATGCGAACCAGCAACCCGCATTGCTCCAACCGCAGATTTGTTGCCACTTCAACCCCAGAACCCCAAAGCCATCCGGGGGGACTTTGCAGTCTTCCGGATGGCTTTTTGAGTTACTCACAAAGTTACGATTCTAAAACTCGATACGTCCCACGAACTGGATGGTGCGCGGAGTGGTGACCGACCCATTCCACGTACCGAAGGAGTTGCCGGAGGCTGCTACGTCGGTCACGAACGCATATCCGGTACCGCCGTTGGTATCGCCCTGGCTAATAAAGTAGTGGCTGTTAAACGTGTTGAAGAAATTGGCCTGGAACCTGAAGTTCAGCCTCTCTGTGATGTGGGTATCTTTGATGAAGGAGATATCCAGGTTGCGATAGCTGGGGCCGTAGATGGGCTGTACTGCCTTGCCGTAGCCGGTGTAGCCAAAGGCGGAGAAGTCGCGTTCAAATGCATTGGGGTTGAGGAGCCGGTTGCCGTCGCTAATTGGATTGAAGCTATTGCGGCCGTGCAGTAAGGGTTGCTGCCCGGCAAGAAGCCCGGGGATGCAGTGTTGACGAAACTCTGGTACCAGGGTGTCCGTGGAACAAGCCGACGAGTAGAACGAGAATGGGATGCCGTACTCATAGCGGAATATGGGGCCCGCCCGCCAACCGCCGATCAGGGTGTTGAGCAACCCCGGCGAGTCGAGATACCGCTTACCGGCCCCGAACGGCAACTCATAGACGACTGCGACCGAAGCGGTATAAGGAACGTTGTCTGGAGCGATCGCGTAGGCGCGCGATTGATCGTACGGACTGAACGCGCCGCTGTTGCCGCCAGAGCCCACGTTGATGTTGTTTCCCGATTGAACGTTATTGGAAGCGTTGGTGAAGAGCTTTTGCAGCGTCAAAGCGCCTAGAATGTAAAGGCCGCCCTGGTAGCGCCGTTCTACCTTTCCCTGGAACGAGCGGTAGATTGAGTTTCCATGCTGCTCGTTAAGACCCAACAGAACACCGCAATACTGCGGGAAGGGCAGAAGGGCCTGGGCGATGGTCGGCGCGCAGCCCGTCATCTGTGAGTCCCAATTAAGGTAGGGCTGAGCAACGCCATGCAGGGCGAAGGTCGCAGGACCCGTGGGATCGTTGTAGTTAACCGCCAGATCGGAACCGATCGCGGTGATCGCCGGATTCAGCGGGTTCAATACGTTGATGGGACTCAGTGCCGAGGGCAAGTGGGTACCCTTGGTGCCAACGTAAGAGAGACTGAGAAGGGTGTTGCTGGGTAGTTGCCGTTCGACGGTCATGTTCCACTGCGAAGAATAGGGTCTCCGGTTGCCGTCGAGTGGCCGGTAAAGCGAGGGCGTCTGCCCGTTGTCGAAACCTGAATTGATTTCCTGCGTTGGGCCGACCTGGCTGGGAGAGATGCCGTTGGCAAGATAGATAGCCGGGGTTTTGAAGTTTCCCACGGAGGATTCGTTCAGGGTGAGGTTCTTGTTGAATCCATCCTGCGCCAGGCCGCCGCCCCAGCCGGGATAGAACGCCTGTCCGAAATAGATGCCGTATCCTGCACGAACAACCGTCTTCTCGTTGATAGTATAGGCAAACCCGACGCGAGGGCCGTAGCCTTTCTTGAACGGAATTTCAGGGTAGCGTGCCCCGTAACTGGCAGCGCCCCACTTTCCTCCAGCGAACGCGAGCCGCCCAGGCAGCTGAGCTCCCGAAGAGGTAATTGCGTCCGGATTGCCCCCGACTGGGTCGATGAAGGATAGGTTGTTCTTCTTATCTACAAACGGAGTGATGTAATCCCAACGCAGGCTATACGAAAGGTTCAGCTTGGGCGTGATGCGCCACGAGTCGCCACCGTGGAACGCCCAACCGGTCTGCCGTGGATACTTTGCCAGCACGTTGATGTATTCAACATTGGCACTTCCGGTGGCCCCGAGGTAAAAGCTGGCCATGGGATCTCCCGGGCAAGCCGAGTTTGCGCATCCCGCGTTCCCAGTTGTATCCGCGGCGAAGTTGAAGGTGCCGCCTTGATTGCCACCGCTATGGATACTCATACCCGCAAGCTTGTATTCGATACCGCCAGTAAGGGTGTGCTTTCCCTGGATTCTGGTGAAGACATCGTTGACTGCCCAGGTTCCACGGGTGGTCAAATTGGCAGCCGGATCGGGTGGAGTGCTGTTTCCCAGTTGAGAATAGCCGCCACCAAATGTCATTTCGGGCAGGTAGGTGGTATTGGCCACTCCCGGGACTGTGGGCAATTTTGCCTTACCGTTCAACGCGTAATAGCCTTCGTTGCGGCTCAGGTAGCCGACGGTGGCATGATTGGTCATGAGGCTGGAGAGGGTGTGCTCCCAGTTGAGGCGCTGGATCGGTGCATTCTCAGGGTTGGCCGGGCTTGCGGTCGAAAGGGCGATGGGCAGATCGCTCTGCGTATTGACACCGCTGAACTGCCACCAGAAGGTGTAATAAAAGTGATCTCTTTCCCCAAGGTTGGAGTCGATGCGAAAGAAGTAAACATTCTCGCTATTGGTTAACGATCCCTGGCCAGACCTGGGGATGAAGTAATTGTTCGTCTCGGCGCCATTGGTGGGGGTCGGCAATTCCGCGAGAAAGGCCTTGGCGATGGGATCTTCGAAGATGGGGTCGATCTGGTTGCCGGGGATTGGCATACCCGCCAAGGCGCCATACTTGGCCGGGTCAGCGGGATAGTAGAGCTGGCTGCCGGCGCCGCTGAAGTTTCCCGCGCGGGCATTTAGCGAGGCGATGGAGAGAGTGGAGGAACTGGCGCCACCGTGGTCCTGGAAGCCCTCCCAGTTGAAGTAGAAGTAGCCTTTGACGGAATGCATTCGCCCGGTGATACCCGGGAATCCAGATCGGGCCGCCAACGTTTGCCCCGAAGTCATTTTCTTTGTCTGCCGTCTTTTTCGAAGCACCGTATTGCTTGGCGTTGAGAGCATCGTTGCGGAGATACTCATAACCCGCTCCGTGAAATTTCTCGCCGCCGCTCCTGGTTTGGACGATCAGCTGGCCTGAGGTCGAGTTTCCGTATTGCGCGTCATAGTTAGAGGCGAGGATTTTGACTTCGCTCGTGATATCGGGCGACATGCCAAAGTCAGTCTGCAGGCTCACCATGCCGGACTGATTCATGAAGCCTTCCGACGCTGTCGCGCCGTCGACCACCGCTTCGTCGCCGGTAACGATGCCGCCGTTGGTACGCGAATTGTAAGCGTTGCCGCCGCCGCCGGTGGTCACGCCGGGCATAAGAATGGCAACGGTCACGGAGGAGCGGGGAGCGCCGGAGATAACGAGAGGGAAGTCCTGCAGCGTTTCCGGGCTGACCCCTCCACCCACCGTCGGATTTTCATAGTTGATGAGCGAAGCGTCGGCGCTGACGGTGACTGTCTGGTCTGCTGTGCCCACGGTCAGTTTCACATCGACACGAGCCGCCTGGTTGACTGCGAGCTCGATTCCTTTGCGCACGAACGACTCGAAGGCAGGCGCTGTTACTGAAAGGTCATAGATTCCCGGGGGCAGATTGGCAAAGTTGTATTCGCCGGCGGAATCGGTCTGGAAATCCTGCCGGCTCCCGGAAGTTTCGTTGATGAGTACGAGCTTAGCGCCCGGTATGACCGCGCCGACGGGGTCCGTCACCGATCCCGAGAGGGAAGCATTCACGTCTTGTCCGAAACTGGGCTGGTTCACGGCCAACAACAGGGTCCCAAGAATGACCGTCCAGAGAGAAGTACTGGCTTTTGATGCACTGCCTCGCATAAGTCTCCTTTTGACACCTTTGTGCCTGACACATTGAAATCTCTTTCTGCTCGACGGACGAGGACCATCCATCAGCCGGCAAAATTAAAATCCGCCAAAAACCCAGATTGAAAACGTTTTCCGCGGGGCCCGCACAGTATCGTTAAAGCAAACACCCCTGTGACTCTTTTTTGTTGGGGGCGGTTCGCTTACCTGGGAAAGAAACAGCGGCAATGTAAGCGCCGCACTTAGCGAATGTCAACCGTTTTTATGAAATGTTTCCCCACCCAAGGGATGAGGAGTGGGAAAGCGGGTGTGTAGGATGAGTCGATGCGTCACCCAAGCAGACGAGAATTCCTTTCTGCGTTGGCGGCCAGTTTGCCGCTAAGCGCCTTGCGCAAGTCGTTCCCATTTGCTTCGGCTCCTTCGCTTGGAACACCGCTGTTTCTGCCGGTTCCATCCGTGCGCTCCGGCATTACCTGGAAGCATTCCAATGGACGTTCTGCGTCTTATTACCTGCCGGAAACCACGGGGGCTGGATGTGCATTTCTCGATTTTGACAACGATGGCTGGATGGATATCTTCCTGGTTAACAGCGGGCCCTGCGACTTCTTCACTCCCGAGCAGCCGCTGAGCAATGCTCTTTACCGCAACAACCGCGACGGAACCTTCACCGACGTGACCGCCAGGGCGGGAGTAGCCAGTACCGGTTACGGCATGGGCGTCGCCGTTGGCGACTACAACAGAGACGGCTATCCCGACCTGTTCGTGACCAGCTATAACCGGTCTACCCTCTATCGCAACAACGGCGACGGAACATTTACCGATGTCACGCTGAAATCGGGCATCGCCACGCCTGGCTGGGCCTCCAGCGCCGTCTGGTTCGACTACGACAATGACGGACGGCTCGATCTGTTTGTCTGCCGATTCGTTGAATTTGATAAGGCGGCCAACAAATTCTGCGGGAATGGGGGCACGGGGGAACGCCACTACTGCATTCCCCGGATCTATCCGCCCACGCATAGCTGGTTGTTTCACAACAACGGAGACGGCACGTTTACCGACGTTTCCGCTGCAACCGGGATCAGCTCAGGGTTGGGCAAGGCCTGGGGTGTGGTGGCCACCGACGTTCATAACGACGGTTGGATGGACCTTTTTGTAGCCAACGACACAGTCGCCAATTTTCTCTGGGTGAATCGTCAAGGCAAGTTCGAGGACCAGGGCGTCGAGAGCGGAGTCGCTTACAGTGCGGACGGCCGCGCGAGGTCAGGGATGGGGGTGGATGCGGCAGACCTCGACCAGGACGGTTGGCAGGACCTGAGCGTGACGAATATAGATCAGGAAATGTACGCAATCTATCACAACAACAAAGACGGCACTTTCGACGATCTTGCTCCCGCAAACGGGATCGGGGAAGCGACCCGGTCGATGAGCGGCTGGGGCTTGCGCTTCTTCGATTACGACAACGACGGCAATGTCGATCTGTTCATTGCCAACGGTCACCCGGACGACCAGATTGAGGCTCACTCCGGCCGCGTGACCTATCGCGAGCCGTTGCTTCTATTTCACAACGATGGCCGTGGGCTCAAGAATGTAAGTGCATCGGCTGGACCGATTTTTCTCGTGCCCCTCGCCGCACGGGGATTGGCCCTGGGGGATTTCGACAACGATGGGGCGGTGGATGTTCTGATCTCGACCAACAACGGCGCGCCGATACTGTTGCGAAATCAGGCTGCGAAAGGGAACCATTGGCTGGGCATCAAACTCGTGGGACGGGAAGCCAACATCGACGCGACAGGCGCCCGCGTGACCTGGAAAGCCGGGCCGCTGAAACGCTCAAAGTTCAAGTCGGGCGGGGGCAGCTTTCTTTCCAGCCATGATCCGCGCATGGTGCTAGGCCTTGGCATGCACACCAAGATTGACCTGCTCGAGATTCGCTGGCCCGCTCCAAGCACCCGGGTAGACACCTTCACGAATCTTTCGGTGGATCGCTACATTTCCATCGTGGAAGGAAAGGGCATAGTGGTTTGACCGTTCGGTCAGTAGCCTGTGAAGCGAGCGTCTGCGCCGCCGGCCGCGGCTTTCCGGGCCCTGAATCAACGGTTTTTTTTTGCCGATGACCCTAAAGGGAAGGACGGCGGAACCAGGACGCACAATCCTTGAAAATAGGGCAAAATCGCAATGAGCATAGATATGGCCAGCTTCGCCACCAACACCGTGCTTCTGGTGATCTTACTGTTGCCCTCAGTCCCGCTCGGGGCGCAGGCGGCTGCGACCGCGAGCACGCCGGCGGGCAGCTTCCCAACCAACGAGGAGTTGCGGCGGTTCAAAACCATGAGCGATCCTCGGCTTGCGGCCGACGGCAAGCACATCCTCATTCGCATCACCGACGCAACCGCGGATGGCGCGAAGAGCCACCTGTGGCTCACAGGCGTGAATGGAGAAGAGCCGCGGCAACTGACTTACTCTCCCGACGCGGACAAGCGCGGCGAGTACCAGGGCGAATGGATGCCCGACGGGCGAAGCCTCCTGTTCTTAGCGAAACGCGGCGAACATACTTTGCTCTATCAGCTGCCGATGGACGGCGGCGAAGCCAGGGCGTTCGAACTGAAGGTGAAGCCGGTTGTCGACCAGGCGAAGCTTCCCGACGCTTTACCGCTCAAGAACCAGCAGTCGAAGCCCGAAGATCCACAGTCGAGTGACACGCCGAGTCGTTCCCAGCCGGATGCGAAGCCGGATGCTGATTCGCCTGAGGTCCCCATTGACGTCAAGGTTTACAAGGTCGCTCCCGACGGCAGGACCATCGCGATCATTGCCGACGACCCGCAGACACCGGGCGAGAAGGCACAAAAAGAAGCGAAGGCCGACGCGGAGTGGGTGAATCATAATCCTCATGGCTCGCGCCTGTACCTGTTGAATGTAGCCACCCGCAAGTTGACGCTGTTGCCGGTGGAGCCCGACGTCCAGGATGCGTATTGGAGCAGCGATAGCTCGAAGCTGCTGGCCATCGCCGAAGGCATGAATGGAGCAGACGATCTAGGACCAGCAAGGAGCAGTTGGCTGGTTAGTGTACAAAACGCAAGCCAACCAGAGAAGCTTGCCGAACTACCGCCAACCATCGAGGCGGCCTCATGGTCACCAGACGGCAAGTCGATCGTCTACCTGGCGCAGGCCAGGAAAGATGCGCCTCCCTTTTATGCTGACCTCTACGTTTATGACCCGGATGCGAAGACCACACGCGACCTGAGCGATGGGCTGCAGGGCTCGCTGCGGGGCAGTCCTCCGCTACCGCTTGCCGATGGCAGCGTGGTGCAACTGATTGAAGTCGGCTTCCAAGGGAAAGTGGCCCACTATGCGCCTGGCGCCAGCGAGCCGGAACTGTTGGCGCTTCCGCCATCGGATGTATCGGCGGTGGTGACGAATGCGCAACGCACCGGCTGGCTCTTTCTGGGCAGCGGAGGAGGAAGCCCTCCAGTGCTTTACTACTCCGCGAACCTGAAATCTGCAGCCGCACCAGTGAAGACGCCGCAGCTCTCGCCGCCGCACATGCTGAGCGTAGCCCCGAAGCAGCTGCGATGGAAGAGCGACGGCTTCACTATCGATGGGCGCTTGTATCTGCCGCCGGAAGCAACGACGCAGCACGTGCCGCTGATTGTGGAGGTGCATGGAGGTCCACTGGGCGCCTATTCCGATGCGCATGAACCTTGGGTTGATTTCCTGCTGGGTCAAGGCTGGGCGGTATTGCGGACCAATCCGCGCGGCAGCTCCGGCTATGGCGCGGCCTTCGCGGCAGCGAACAAGAACGATCTTGGCGGTGGTGACTACCGCGACATCATGGCCGGGGTCGATGCCGTGCTTAAGACCGAACCCATCGACAGCGATCGCATGGCATTGATTGGCTACAGCTACGGAGGCGAAATGGCCGGCTTTGTCGAGGGCAAGACGACGCGCTTCAAAGCCATTGTCAGTGGCGCGCCCGTCATCGATCAGCACAGCGAGTACGGCACGGAAGGCTCCTCCTGGTACGACCGCTGGTACTTCGGCAAACCGTGGGAGCATCCCGAAGATGCATGGCGGCAGAGTCCACTGTCCGCCGCTGGTAAAGCCCGCACACCCTTCCTGCTGCTGCAGGGGGAGAGCGACACGACCGATCCGCTGGGGCAGTCGCAGGAGATGTACCGGGCGTTGCGGCAGGCGGGCGTGCCCGTTGAACTGGTGACCTACCCGCGCGACAATCACGGCCCTTTGGCGATGGCAATCTACGGCTACCCGACGGCCGAACCGTGGCACGGCTTCGATGCACGGCGCCGCATCGTCGCTTTTATTCAGAAGGCTTTCGATGCTGTTCCTAAGTAGAATCATCCCCGATCAACAATCTCAGGAACCCACTATCATTGCTACAGGTCCAATGGATTTAAGGTGGTCACCGGGCATTTTGATGCGTCGCGTGCGCGACGTTTACCCAGGCTCGAAAATAACCGGTGGCGGGAGACTCGAACGTGCCAGTGAAGACGATCAGCAGCCGTGAGGTGTACCGCAACCATTGGTGTACGGTGCGTGAGGATGTGTTCGAACGCGAGGACGGCGTTCGCGGCATCTACGGTGTGATGGATAAACATCCGGCGTGCATCATTGTGCCTTTGGAGCGAGCCGCCGAGGGCGATTTCGTCTGGATGGTGCGGCAGTTTCGCTACACGGTGGGGGAGACCTACTACGAGTTGCCGCAGGGTGGTTGGGAAATGGAGGGAGTGGATCCGGAAGAGCTGTCGCGAGCCGAGTTGCGCGAAGAGACGGGATTGATTGCTGGCCGCATGACGCATATCACTGACTTGTGGATTGCGTATGGAGCCATGCGGCAGATCCACCATGTTTACCTGGCGGAAGAGTTTACCCAGGGCGAGACTGAGCGCGATCCGGAAGAGCATGACATGACGGTGCACCGGGTACCAGTGAGCGAATTTGAAGCTATGCTGCTGGATGGCCGCGTGATGGACAACTGCTCGGCTGCCGCGTGGGGTGTTTATCGAATATGGCGCGACACGCATCCGGGAACAGCCGGTGCAGTCTAGCGCATTGCTGAAGTTGATCCAAATCTCGCTTTTCTCGAGCCGGCGAACGTTTGGGTTCCACCTCACGGGGTCTTTGCATCTCACCCTGGAGGAGGAATTCATGAGAGACATGAAGCCAGCCGAATCGAAGGCAGAACCTGTAACCATTGACCGGAACGCGCCGGCGGGGAGCAAGAATTCCCTGGGCGCACAGAGCGTTCGCGACGGCCGTCCCAGTACCGAAGACGAGGTGGTCGAGGCAATGGACGAGGTTGGTCCCGGCATCACTCCCTAAAGGGAGGGTTCAAGCCGTTTTTGCTTCAGCTACCCCGGAGGAAAACTCCCGCGCGCGACATACCGACTCAATGCGCTGCGCTGGTATGGTGATCACGAGCCGAGGTAGCGCATAAAGCAAGCTTAGGTTGCAAAACTCCCATTCAAGCCAAAGGCGGCTTGAATGGGCCACCCAGCCCCGTTTTACCCTTCTGGGAACTGCTAATGCAGCGGTCTTACGGCCTGATCCAGAAAGACGAGTTCAGAACTGAGTGGTAACGGCAAGACCACGGTCAATCCGTGCCGCAGTAGCTCACGGCCGGAGATCAATCGATCAGGCGCACTGCGATCTGCAAAATGCAGGCGGTAGGTGCGGCCGGGCAGGACACCCTGAACAGGAAAGAGATGCTGCACCTCGCCGGCGTTTGAACCGCGAAAGGCATAGACCACTCCGTTTCCCCGGCTGGCGTCGAAATACTCTATGCCGTCCCAGTGAAGCCCATCCGGCCTGGCTGAGATATGGTAGAGATCCGCGTCGCGGATCAGGGGACGCAGTTTTTGCTTGTAGAGTGCGAACTCCGCCCTGGCGGCAGTATGCTCTTCGGGAGTCCAGGCATTCGTATCCTGCATGATGGTAAGCATCCCCATCATGCCGCTGCGCAGCATATAGAGAAAGTTCTCAATCCGTGGGGCGGGCCATTTCTCCACGTAGTCTTCCAGCATCGCTGCCGGAAGCACATGGCTGGCATCGTAAAAGGCGCGGCGGTTCGACAACGGATCGTAACTGTCGGTGATCGAGAAGTAGTCTCCATGGGAGGCGCTGCCGAAGTCCACCATGCGACCACCATCATTGCAGATTTCGAAGATGAGCCCCGGGTGTTCTCGTCTCATCTGGGAATAGATGTCATAGTAGGCGTGCACAGCATGGTAGCTAACGTCGGTCGCATTCGAAGCATCCGGCATTGCGATGCCGCTGCCTTCGATGGTGGACATGAATGGTGGATCAGCAGCTGCATGCGGATGATCGGTGCGAGCACAGTTCTTTGCCACCAGGTACCCATCGTGCTCCAACATGTCAAGGTGATAGTCGGTGATCAAGCGCTCCACCTCGCGCCGTGCATATTCGCGCGCGGGCGGAAAACCTAAATCAGTTGTCCGGCCAATAAAATCGGTATTTTCCCAGTCTTCTGAAACGTCGGCGACCAGCCAGTCTCTGATCCTGGGATCGTGTGCATTGAGAGCACCCGGATTGCTATCGACGCCCGCTTGTGCCCAGTCGACCCAAATACCAAACTTCAGGCCACGCTGGTGAGCCTCGTTGACGATGGGGCCAAAGCCGTGGGGAAACTTGGCCGGGCTTGGATACCAGTCACCCACTCCGCGAAACCAACCTGCATCGATGGCAAGCATCTCGAGGCCGAGTTCGGCGGAGTCACGCAGCATACGATGAGCAAGCGCCTCATCGATCTGCATACCGCTGCCCCAACTGTTATTCACCAGCGGAGGGTAGGCCGCGGCCTTCCAGGTGAGCGGGTTGTTGAGAACCCGCCTTACCCAGGGGCGAAGAACATTGCCCAAGCCGTCCGGGCCACCGGTGAAGCCGCCGACAAAGACCGTCGGTGTAGTGAAGGTCTCATGCGGCAGCAAACGGGTACGGAAGGGTCCCGGATCTGGATTCAATCCAAGCACGCCGGAGACCGATTGGGCGTCGCGCGCGAGGGTCAGCCGGGTGCGTCCGCTAAATTCAATCCCTGCGTACCAGCCATCGTGAGCGGGATTGTCTCGCTCCACCATGAACCAGGGAATGACTTCGCGTTCGTCCTCATCCCGCGCATACGTGCTTGATCGACCTTGCCAGCCATAACCAACCGGCACGGCTACCTCGTGCGTACCTACGTCGGAGGGTTTGCCCGCTCCCTTTTCAACATAGCTGTGGCGCAGCCGCTCAGCGTTCCCGGCTGCGAAGCGAAAGCGAAAACTGTCCTGCAACGGCATCCATAACTCTGCGCCGGAAAGATTCTCGATGGTGATGGTGTGTTCAATCGGTCCAGAACCGGACCGCACTACCCATTTCCATGCCAATCGCAGCCGCGGCGAGGAGTTTTCATAGACAAAGGTCGCCGAGCGCGCGCCTGCATGGCTCTTCAAGGCATCGAGCTTCCAACGTAGCGGCAAGGTGCGCCCACCTTGTTCGACGGAAGCGATCAATTGCTCTGAGATGCTGTTGGACCAGATGGGGGACGGCCCGCTTTCTAAACTGACCAGGCGCGGCGCTTCTACGCCCTCCTGCAGCTTGAGCAAGGTGTCGCCGGTGTGTATCGAGATGATTGTCTGGGCGCTGACCGTTGACCCCAACCACAGCAGGACGAAATAACAGAGATTGCGGCGCACAAGAATCCACCTGTCAATGCTGTGGCCTGATGGTCACGGCTCGATTCAAGAATAGTCTCAAGCCCAGTTGCAAATGTGACTGGGTTTTTGCTGATACTATCCACTTCGGTCCCACGGCACGCCGGGACGGGCGGGATGACAAGGAGCAGGGGTGCGCTTTCAAGGGCGGGTGCCGGACAGAATACTTAGGGCTTGGTCAGCGCCTGTCCCGTTCCTTCGGTAAGGGTCACGTTGTGGTCCACCGACGGCACGCGGAACGACTCTTTGCGGCCGCTGGGCCAATCGATCTCTACCCGGTCAATTTTGGTAGCCTTCCCCAAACCAAAGTGGAGACGCAAGTCGTTGCTGGAGAGATAGCTTGAACCACTACGAACTTCCTGCACCCAATTTCTGCCGCCTGCGGTCACGGAGACAGCCGCCCCAATGCCATCGCGGTTGGATCTCGTGCCCACGGCGCTAATCCCAATCCAGTGGTTTGGATTCGCAGCCAGGTTGACCAGCAGCATCGGCTTTGTGCCCGAATTGTTAATCACCGCAGATACGCGCCCGTCGTTCCAAAAATCGGCAATCGCTAATCCTCGGCTGGACTCCTGTTCGGTGCAGCCGGGGCCGGCGTTCCGGCTGATATCTTTGAATCTGCCATTGCCCTGGTTCCAATAAACCAGACGCGGTTCTTTGTAGGTGGCCCCGAGATGGGCTGTGTCCACTTCGGGGTAGACATGCCCGTTGGCGATCAGAAGATCGGGCCAGCCATCATTGTCCATATCGAAGAACATGACTCCCCAACCCAGGTAGTGTGTGTTCAGTCCCAAGCCAGCATCGAAGATTTTTGAGCTATAGGTTCCATCTCCATTGTTCTGGTAGAGGGACGAGGTGTCATCGGAGAAGTTGGTCTTGAAAATATCAAGCAAACCATCCCCGTTGTAGTCGGCAACGGTTGCGCCCATACCGGCCTGCTCGCGGCCATCCTCGTCGAAGGCGACGCCGGCGACCACGGCGACGTCGGTGAATGTTCCGTCCTTGTTATTGCGATAAAGAATGCTGGCGGTGCTATCGCAAGCCACGTAGATATCAGGCCAACCGTCGCGGTTGTAATCGAGCGTCGAGACGCCGAGGCAGTAGTGGCCGTTGGTCTTTTCGATTCCGGCGGTCTTGCTTACGTTGTCGAAGCGGCCCCCACCAACGTTGTGGTAAAGCACATTGGGAGAGGAGTCGAGACCTCGGGGCCCACACATGACCGGAACCCCTTTCCAGATGCACATCTGCCCCTCTCCCGGGCGGGGCGCGGTCCTGATATCGAAGTGAACGTAGTTTGCGACCAGCAAATCGAGCTTGCCGTCGCGGTCATAATCGACAAAGGCGCAGCCTGCGCCCCACTCGCCGCCGCTGCCGGCAACGCCCGCGGCGGATGCCACTTCTTTGAAGGTGCCATTGCGCTCATTGTGATACAGGCGATTCTTGCCGTAATAGGTCACATACAGGTCATCGAATCCATCATTATCGTAGTCGCCCACGCAGGCGCCCTGGCCCCAGCCGCTCGCAGTGAGCCCGGCAGTCCGGGTTACATCGGTGAATGTGCCATCGTGATTGTTGTGGTAGAGGTGACCGGTTGGAGGTGAGTTCCTGGTTTGGGACGAATCAAGCGAATAGCCGTTCACCAGGTAGATGTCGGGCCAGCCATCGCGGTCGTAATCGAGGATGGCCACGCCGCTGCCAGTGGTTTCGATGATGTACTTCTTGGTCGACTCGTTTCCGTTGACGTTCTGCATTTTCAAGCCAGCCTGGGGAGCGGCATCGACAAACCAGGCGGGCGGTGGGTGGTCCTGGTTTGCGGGGTAAGGAGCAGGGTGAACCTCGGCGATTGCCGCGGCCGCGCAAACAAGAATGAGCCCGGCTTGCCACCTTTGCCAAACAGCCATTCTGCAAATGCTAGCACTCGCAAGCGCGGCGTATTCTGGAATAGCGTTATGCAAATTTTCCTGTTTCCCGCAGTCGTGCTCCTGTCCGGATTGTTATGCTTCGGGCAGAACACCCCCCCAGCCACCAGCTCTCCATCCGCAGTGACTGGAGCCCAGCCGCCGCCGGCGAAAGGCGCAAGCCGTGAGCAGGGCATCCGGGATTACCGGGCCGGCAAGCTGATCGAGGCGGAGCGGGCCTTTGCCATGGCGATGGCAGAAGATCCGTCCGATCTGGAGTCTGTTCAGATGCGTGGCTTAACCCTCTATCGCCTGGGCCAACCAGCGGCAGCTATTCCTTATCTTGAACGGGTGCGGCAGTGGATGCCCAATGCGAATGCCGACGCCAACCATGTTCTGGGGCTTTCTTACATGAATGCGCGTCGCTATGACGAGGCACGAGGAGCCTTTGCCGCGCAATTTGGCGTGAGCCCAGACTCGGCCGCGGCGTATTTGCTGACCGGGGACATGCTGCTCGACGCCGATCTGCCGGAGCTGGCCGCCCAGGACGCGCAGAAGGCGCTTGAGATTTTGCCCACTCAGCCCCTGGCGCACTTCATGCTGGGAGAGGTTTACCTTTACAAATCTGACGTCAACCACGCCCTCGAGCAGTTTGAACAGGAGCGGGCAATCAACCCCACATACGCCGCGGTCTATGATCGCCTGGGCGATGTTTACACCCGGATGGGGCAATACCAACAGGCACAGGAGGCACTCACCAGGGCGATTTCTCTGGACGTCTCCAGCACCGGGCCATTCATACAAATGGGCAAGGTCTTTTTGCGGCGGGGCGACGCGGAAAGTGCAGCGATGTATCTTCAGCACGCGGAAAAGATGGACCCAGGCAACTACATCACGCACACGCTATTGGGGCAGGCATACCGGGCAATGGGGAAAGAGGATGAGGCAAAGCGAGAACTCGATGCGGCATCTCAGATTCACGCCTCGAGCCAGCTGAAGTTAGAGCCGGTTCAGTGAGGACGTGGGTGACCGGATCGGGAAAGACGAGCAAGAATGGAGTTCTCACGCAGCCCCCTGAAGGCCCCTAATAAACGCGAATCGATACCAATTTGCTTTGCAGGGGTACCCCACCTTCGAGCGTGACGGCGAGTAAAGCCTCGAAAGGTTTTATTTCCCCAGTCGGCGACGAGACAATTTTTAACAGTTCTGCCAGCGATTCTTTGCGGGTAGCGAATTCGACAGCTGCCTGTGTACCCAGTGTAGTCAGGCCGCTGAACATGAGGGTTCGCTTTCCAGACTGGACGCCGGGCATCAGGGCGATCACTGCATAGTCCATAGTGAGCGGATGCTCCGGACGCGAGTAGAGGACCGGTTCGCCCGGGCGGGGATGGTTGTTCACAAATCCCGCATACGCTGGATTGGCCACCATAGTGAAATTTGCCAGTGAAGGTACGGCGTTCAGAGAGGGATTTTCGGCCGGCGAGCCGATAAAAATCAGGTTTCGCTGCTTCGCCTCGTCCCACGTAACGAGCAGACTGCGTTTGAGAACGAAGTCGGCCCGGTGAGCGTCGAAGAGCCTGGTCAGGTCATACACCGACGTCAGCTCGCCAATCCCGGTGTAATGGTCAACCACCGGCTCGCTATTTGTGGCGCCCCCGGCCGGCGCGTATCGCAAGCCGGTCTTCGAATCGCCCACAAAGCGAGCGTTGCTGTAAATCACTTCTGGCGGATCCCCGGAGAGAAACGGCGCCCAAAAGACTTCGATCGCTGATTTTTCCGCGGAACCTCTAGATCGCGCGTGAGCAATCAGGAGGGCGGACCCAGCGAGGATCAGCACCAGAAGCGCACCTAACGCAATCCCCAGTGGTGTAGACCTCCAGTAGCTCCGTGAGCCAAGGGCGGGGGCGGAACCTACTTCGATCGCGGGCGGTGGCGGCGTCTCCACCGGCAAGGGGAACGGAGCAGGTGGTGGTTCAGATTGGCGAAGCCGGAAGATGGGAAGGTAATGGCCCTTGGGAACCTCGATAATCGTTGGCTCGGCGGCACCTTCCGTGGCGAAAAACTCCGCCAGCTTTTGGCGAAGAAGGCGGGCGTGCGTTCGCACGATGCTGTCTTCGCTGCTGTTGTATCCAGGCGGGCGATGAAAGACGTGTACGCCGATTTGTTGTTCAGTAGCGGCTTCAGGAGTTTCCTTCAGGGCGCATTCAGCGATATAGAGAAGAAATTCACGGAGTCTTACCGAGCTGTGAAAGTGACTGCTGGAAACGACTCGTTCAATCAGCCGGGAGCGAGGGTCGTTTGACCTGTGAAACGAATCCGTCAATTCACTGGTTTGCTTCAAAGTAGAGCTTGCTGGGCTACTTTTCACTGTCAATTCACCGTAAACAACGTTGGCAGGATGCTGTGTACAAGAAGAGTCTCAACAGGCGCTGGAAAATAGTCGTCCATGTGCCGCAGGTGTTTGTACGGGAGACAAAGCTGTTCCCCGCCCAGACACAACTTTAACCCTTTTGATGCAAAAACGGGATCGGTCGATAATCACGGCGAGCGAATATCGGTTTGGTCAGAGTTGGCCAATGAATTGACTGGCCAGCCAGAGCAATTTGTCACCCTTTGGAGAGGCAGCAACATGCACAGCAACGCGCACCCTAAAGCCCGCAAAACCATCTACTTACTGTTTCTTATATGGCTCTCCTCGCTAGCCCCGGCTGCGCTGGGACAGGCTGTTTACGGATCGATTTTTGGAACCATCACCGATAACACGGGAGCGGTGGTGCCTGGCGCCACGATCACAGTCACCGATGTTTCAAAAGGTACATCGGTCACCGTGCAAAGCGACGCCAGTGGCGGATACCTGGTGCAGCACCTGATCGCTGACACCTACCAGGTGCAAGCGGAGGCCAAGGGGTTCAGCAAGACTTCCGTGGACAACGTTGTCGTCTATGTCGACACCGAGCCTAAGGTTGACATCAAGCTCACAGTGGGCGAGGTGACGAATACAGTTACGGTGACCGGCGGAGCGCCTCTGCTCGAGACGGCCCGCGCTGACGTGAGCACCATTTTGAACGACCGCGCGCTGCAGGATTTGCCTAATCTAAATCGTAATTTCACCTCCTTTGAATTGCTGACGCCTGGCACCTCGTACATCGGATGGGGGCCGTCGGAGGGAAGCGGTAATCCGCAGCGTAGCGAATCCATTGAAGTGCAGGGCCAGCTGCCGTTCGCCACCGGTTATGAACTCGATGGCACGGACAACCAGGATCCGATCAACGGCGTCGCGGTGATCAACCCGAACATTGACGCGGTTTCGGAGATGAAGGTGACCGCGCAAAACTACGACGCGGAGTTCGGCAAGGCGGTCGCGGGCCTGGTCACTGCGCAAACCAAATCCGGAAGCAACAGCTTTCATGGGTCGGCGTTTGAATATCGCCGGTCCGATGCCCAGCAGGCACGAGATCCGTTTGCCAATAATGCGCGCAATTCGCTAACCGGAAGGTACCTAAGCCCGACGCTGCACAATCAATTTGGCGGTTCGGTGGGGGGGCCGGTGTTGAAAAACAGAGTATTCTTCTTCGGTGACTACCAGGGGCTGCGGGAGAAATCGGGAAGCTCCGTGTTGACCACCGTGCCTACCGCCCTGACGAAGTCGTCGTGCACCTCCGGGGGGAACTGCGATCTGAGCGACTACCTGCCGATTGGAGGGCAGGCTTTCAAGCCCAATAGCCCGACCGACCCCACCAATAGTGGGCGCACTCCGTTTCCCGGCAACATTATTCCCGCGGCCGACCTTTCCGCGCCCGCAGTCAATTTTCTCAAATTGCTGCCTGCCCCCAACGCGGGCGCGCCCGGTCAGACCTACAATAATTACGCCACTTCAGGATCTGGAATCTTCAACACCAATCAGTTCGATGTTCGCGGAGACACCAAGGTGGGCGAAAAGCTGCACATCCTGGGCCGCTACACCTATTTTGGGTCCACCCTTTCGGGGGCTCCTTACTTTGGCACCGCAGGTGGAAATGGCTACGGGTCGGGAGGATTTGCCGGTACGTCTTCGGGACTCAACCAGAGCGTCGCGGCGGGCGGAGACTATGTGGTTTCGGCGAGTTGGCTGACCGACTTCCGCTTTGGGTACTACCGGATTTACAACACCGTTCTCGGCCCTGACGCCGACCAGCCGCTGGGCAATAATCTGGGCATTCCCAACGCCAACGGCACGCCGCTTTCGCTTTATGGGGGTATGCCGCAGTTCGAGATTGATGTTCCCGCCAACGGACAAAACGAGGGCGGCGCCGAGTTTCTGGGAACCACCGCAAACCCAAATCTCCAACAGGAGAGCCAGTATCAGTTCGTGAACAATTGGTCGCACTCTTTGGGTAATCACAACATTAAATTCGGCGGAGATTTTCGTTACGCCAAGGATCATTCGCTTACGGTTGCCAGCAATGCTCTTCGCTCAGGCACTTTTCAGTTCTTTAACTCGACCACCTCAGGCACAGTGAGCGGCGGGGGGACGGGAACCTCGTCTTCTCCAGGCCTGGGCTGGGCTACCTTCCTGCTGGGCGACACGTCTCTCTTCTGGCGTACCCAGACGGCGGACGTCACTGCGCAGACGCGGCAGACGCGCTTCTTTCTTTATGCCCAGGACCAATGGCGCGTGACCCCGAAACTCACCTTCAACTATGGCCTCCGGTGGGAGTTTTACACCCCTGAATCTGTGACCAGGGCAGGCTCAGGCGGCCTGCTTGACCTGAATAATGGCGACATCCTTATTGGCGGAGTCGGGTCTATCAACAAGGCCATGAACGTGGCGCAAAACTACAAGAATTTCGCACCTCGGCTGGGTATTGCCTATCAAGCGAGACCCAACACCGTCATCCGTGCCGGCTTCGGCACTGTCTATGGTCAAGGCTGGGCGGGCAACACTTTCGGCGAGATACTGACCGGCTCGTTTCCGACCCAGATTCAGCAGACGCTGGGTACTGGAGGGAACATTGGATACGCGTTCAACCTTACCCAGGGACCTCCGGGCTATACCTTTCCCGCGATCCCAAGCAACGGCCTTTATCCACTCCCGGATGGGATCAGCCAGTCCGCACGGCCAAGAAGTGTCATCCTTCCGACGGTGATGGGCTGGAACCTCACCCTCCAGCAGGAACTCAATACTTCCATGTCTCTGCAGGTGGCCTATGTGGGCAACCAGGCTTATCACAACATGTTCGACTCTTCGCCCAGCTATAACACCAATCAGCCGACGCTGACTGGTTTCAGCCAGGTGAACCCCAACCATCTAACCGCGGCTGGAGGAAGTTGTTCCATTTATCCGACCGGAGTTCTACCTGTGGGCCAGCCCGGCGTTCCGCCAGAGTGCCTATACACGCAATCGGAGCGAAGCCCCTGGTTCGACGGTACGGCCCAGAAACAGCTCGGTGTGAAGTATGGGGCAGCTTACGGATGGGAACAAAGAGTTGACTACTACGCGGCCCAGGCGACTGGCAACTATCATTCCTTGCAAGTAGTCGTGAATAAGCGGTTCAGCCAGGGTCTGCAATTCATGTCCAACTACGTGTGGTCGCACGCACTCTCCCACGAGTCCTACGAATTTCTGATCGATCCGAGAATAGGCAAGGGAAACAGTTACTATAATCGCCGCAATTCGTTCATATTCGCGGGAAACTACAATCTGCCGTTCGGCCATGACCAGAGGTTCGCTTCGAACGTCCCGGGTTGGGCGAACCAGATCATCGGTGGATTTCAATTGAACGCTTCATGGAGGCTGCAGAGTGGGCTTCCTTTCACCTCAAATTATTTCAATTGCAACAATGACAACGACCAGTGCACGGGCTTCCTCAACAGGGTAGCCAAGTTTGCTCCTCACCAAGGCTCCTACAACGTAGCAGGCAACTACGTGCAGTACTTCACCCCTTCGCCTTACGTGTTGTCTTCTCCGAATGATCCAGCCCCAAGCACTCCCAATTCGTATGGCCCGTTCGCTCGGCCGGCAGTGGCGACCTGGGGCAATGTTGGCCGCGATGCGCTTTGGGGACCCGAACTTCAGCAACGTGGACGCGTCTTTATCGAAGAGTTTCACCTTGTGGGAAGGCGTGCGCTTTGAGTTGATGGCTCAGGCTTTCAACGTTTTCAACCACGTAAATCTCGGCGGGGTAAATTCGTGCTTCGATTGCCAGAACTCGGGAGCCGGCCAAATCTCGAGCACTGTTTCCAACCAGGAGGGGACGTCGATGCGTAACTTGCAATTTGCCGGCCGGTTAAATTTTTAGCCGGGTTGCAGGTTCTGCATGACAACTCCAGGCGTGATAACCGCAGGATGGAACCTCTGTGCGTCGTCAGCAGTTTAGGGTGTTCTTTCTGAGTTGATGGAAGGTGGCTTTGGCAGACCGCCTTCCAGTTCCGCCAACTGGCACCACAGGAAAAAGTAGAGTTGCCCTCGATGGTGGTGGAACGATGAAGTGGTGGGCCTTGTTCGTTCTCGTTAACTGTGCCGGATTTCTGGCTGCGCAGGCGCCCGGTGGCACGCCGGTCCCGGCGTTGCGTACGCTACCGCGCTTTTTGCTGGACGAACCAGAGCCACAACCGGGCCTGCAAACGGGCCCACTCGTCATTCGCAGCGACATCATGGCGGAAAAGCCCTTCACTGTGACCGGTCCCCGCGGGGCACTCCTGGGCGAGCAGGATGGATCCTTTGAAGCCTGGATCTTTCCCTGGAAGATTCTGAGTGACCTGCGCATTCAAGCAGACATGAAAGATTATCCCGTCCCGATTGACGTCAACCAGCAGGCGGCAACGATCGAGGTTCGGCCAAGTCATACCACCATTACTTTCTCTCACGCCAACTTCACCATTCGCGAGATTCTGTTCGCTCCGCAGCAGGCGCCGGACGGGATTGGGGCTTTAGCTTTTTTCCAGATTGAGGCAGTGCGGCCGATGACCCTGACTTTTAGCTTCACTCCGGAGATGAAGCGCATGTGGCCTGCGCTCTCAGACGATCGTCCTTCCCCTGAGTGGGTCAAGACCGGAGACTCAGGTTTCTACGTGCTGCACTTGAACGCTCCCGACCATGCCGCCGCAGTCGCGATGCCGCACGCCCAGTACGGAATTTTGGCTCCTTACCAGGAACGTCCTAAGAACTACCCGGTGCAATTTGTGCTTCACTTTGATCCGTCAACCGATGGAGGGGAGTTTTTTCCTTTGCTCATGGCAACGGCCGATACCGCGGCAGATGCGTCGACCGCCGCGCTGGCGGCCCGTCTACAAAGCCTCGATAGCCAATTCCAGGCGCTGTACAGCGGCACCCAGACTTATTACTCCGGATTTTCCCGCAAGCACCTCAGCATCGATACTCCGGACGAAAAACTCAATCAGGCTTTCTCCTGGGCTGAAGTGGCAATCGACCAACTGCGGGTTGAAACCACGCCCTCTCACACAGAAACCGCTTTGGTCGCCGGCTTTTACACTTCTGGAGATTCGGCCCGGCCAGGCTTCGGCTGGTATTTTGGCCGCGACGCCCTGTGGACACTGTACGCGGTGAACAGTTACGGTGACTTTAAACTTGCACGGGATGAACTGAACTTTTTGCTTGCCAGGCAGAGTTCTGAAGGCAAGATCCTTCATGAATGGTCGCAGACGGCGGATCTGCTGGATTGGAAGAGTCTGCCTTTTGCCTACGCCTCGGCAGATGCCAACCCACTTCTGCTGATGGCGATCAACGACTACATGAAGGTGAGCGGCGACACGGGCTTTGTTGAAAAGCATTGGAAGGCGCTGGAGCTTGCCTGGAATTTTGAATGTTCTCACGATTCGGATGGAGACGGAATTTACGAGAATACGCAGGGGACAGGCTGGGTAGAATCATGGCCGCCCGGCATGCCACATCAGGAGATATACCTGGCTGCGCTTGACCAGCAGGCAAGCACCGCGATGGCCGATCTGGCCCACGCCACCGGGCACGACGACCTCGCCCGGCAGGCTGAGTCGAGAGCCGGCAAGATCGGTACGGCGATAGAAAAGGAATACCTGCTTCCGGGTGGGGGCTTTTATGCTTTTAGCCGGAACGCCGATGGCAGCACGGATCCGAGCCCAACCATCTACCCCGCAGTCGCGGCATGGGATGGTACTTACCGGCTGGCGCACGCCGGACGGATGCTCAACCGTTGGGCAGCGGCGGAATTTTCGACCGACTGGGGCACACGCGACTTGAGTCCAACGGTTTCGTTCTACGATCCCATCAGCTATCACCAGGGCACCGTCTGGCCGCTGTTCACCGGGTGGGTTTCGGTTTCGGAATATCGCCAGGGCCGGAGCCTCTCCGGGTATGCACACCTGATGCAGAACGCCGGCCTTACCTGGGCACAAGATCCGGGAGCTGTTACGGAGCTGCTTTCAGGACAATTTTTCGCCCCGCTGGGGCGCAGCACCTCGCATCAGCTGTGGTCTTCGGCGATGGTGATTTCGCCCGTCCTGAGAGGACTTTTCGGGCTGGAGTGGTCCGCTGCGGCGAGCCAGCTTACCATCACGCCGAGTCTGCCGGCACAGTGGGATAAGGCGGCGCTGCACCACGTGCCTTTAGCCGGCGGGGAGGTCGACCTGGAAATGACGCGCGACGGGGCCACGCTGATGGTGCGCGCGACCGGCTCCTCTGCCCAGCATGTGGTTTTGGCCTCGCGCACGCCGGGCGCGAAGTCGGCCGGCAACCTGCTGCGGATTCCATTACCCGTCGCAGAGGTGGGTCTTGACCAGGCTCTCCCCGAGCCTGGAGCCACGACCCGGCAGATGAAAGTGATTGACCAGCAGACCTCGGCTAACTCGTTGACGTTGACGTTGTCCGCCGCGGGCAATAGTCAGCAGACGCTGCTGCTCCGCGTCAACGACCCACACGCCAGGCTTCATGTCGACGGTGCACAAATGCCGCCGGAGAACAGCTCATCGTTGCGCCCGGTGGAAGTTGATTTTGGTCCCGGCGAAGGCTACGTTGAGAAGACGGTAACGTTCACATGGTAATGCCAACCTCACGCCGTAATTTCCTGCAACTTGCAGCCGCGGCCGGCGCAGCAGCTGTTGGCGAGCAGCGGTTGCGGGCATTCTCAAGCATGGCTGCGCCGCCCGCGTTGCTAAACGAGTTCGGCTATCGCGATGTTGAGCTCGGCGCCTGTCCGCAGCAAACACAGTTTGAAGAAACGCAGGCGGTGCTGATGGGTCTGAACGAAGACAGTCTGCTCAAACCCTTCCGATTGCGCGCCGGCATGCCGGCCCCGGGCGCCGACCTTGGTGGCTGGTACGACGAGTTTGCCGGATATGACTACAGAATCGGCGTAGACCACGGATTCGCGCCTGCCGCTTCCTTTGGCCAGTGGATTTCCGCGTTGGCGCGCGGGTATGCGGCCACCGGTGGGGAAGAAAAGCGGGCCAAAGTGCAGCGGTTGCTGGAAGGATACTCAAAAACAATTGGGCCAGCCTTTTATACGCACTTTCGCTTTCCCGCATATACCTACGACAAGATCGTGCAGGGGTTGATCGACGCGCACGAATTCTGCGGCCAAGAGGATGCATTCGCCCTTCTGGATCGCACTACCGATGCTGCGCTTCCTCATCTGCCGCCACGCGCGCTGGACCGGGACTCAGAGATGTGTTCGCTCCCCCACGACACGATGTTTCCTGGCGACAACTCTTATTGTTGGGATGAGTCCTACACTTTGCCGGAAAGCCAATTCATTGCTTACCAGCGGGGAGCGGGAGAGCGATATCGGGCATTGGGAATACGCTATCTCAAGGACGACACTTATTTCGATCCGCTCTCGCAGGGAAAGAACGTGTTGCCCGGCAAGCATGCCTACAGTTATGCCAATGCGCTCAGCTCCGCGATGCAGGCATACTTCACACTGAACAGCGCCAAGCACCTGGCGGCAGCGAAGAACGCGTTTCAAATGATCCAGGAGACGCAGAGCTTTGCCACCGGAGGTTGGGGCCCCGATGAAATGTTTGTTGGTCCCACTTCGGGCGCCCTGGGTGACAGCCTGAGCAAAACTCATAACAGCTTTGAGACGCCGTGCGGCTCCTACGCCCATTTCAAGCTGACCCGCTACCTGCTGCGCGTGACCGGCGAAGCCCGCTACGGTGACAGCATGGAGAGGGTTATGTATAACACGGTGCTGGGAGCGAAAGCATTGCAGCCGGATGGGCGGGCGTTTTATTACTCCGACTACAATATGCAAGGAAGCAAAGTGTACTACCGGAACGCCTGGCCGTGTTGTTCCGGCACGTTGCCGGAAGTGGCTGCGGACTACCGGATCAACACTTATTTCCAAAGTGCGGACGGGGTATTGGTGAACTTGTACATCCCTTCCACGCTTCGCTGGCGGCAAAAAGGGACGCAGTTCTCGCTGACGCAGAGTGGCGGCTACCCGTTTGCAGATCAGGTGCAGTTCACCCTGACCAGCGATCATCATGCGGAGTTTTCGATTGCCTTTCGAATCCCCGAGTGGGCGCAGGCAGGCGCGTCGATCCAGGTGAATGGCAAGACTGTTCCGGCATTGGTTGCGGCCGGCAGTTTTGCAAACGTTCGTCGCACCTGGAAGAACGGCGACCGGATTCTGCTGAGCTTACCGATGGCGCTGCGTCTGGAAGCGGTGGATGAGCAGCATCCAGACACGGTGGCGTTGGTTTACGGTCCTCTGGTCCTGTTTCCGCTGACCGATGCTGCGCCTGCGCTGACTCGCGCGCAATTGCTGAACGCTACCAGGACAAACAACCAGGCCGGTGAATGGAGCGTTGGTTCCCTTCGTTTGCGATCCTTTCAAGCGATAGGAGAGGAAAAGTATTCAACCTACTTCAAGTTGGGGTAAGGCTCCTCAGAGAACTGGACGGGCGCCTGATGTTCGCCCAACTGCAGGTGAGGCGGTTTTTCCTTAATCTTCAGGGCATCGCATGTGGGATAGCAAAAGCAATCGAGATAGATATTTTTTGTTCCTTTTCCTCAATAGATTCTCGCTTCGAAGCATAGTGTGGCTGGTGCTCTGGCTGGTCATGTTTTCGCCGCTTACGCGGGCCCAGCTAGCCTTTGATACCGACTCGGTTGGTCCGCAGCGCTTTATTGCGGTTCACGGACGTAAGGCGATTGTCATGGGCTACGCTGGGGGCGGCCTGGAGCTATGGGCGTATCCGCTGCAACTCATCAGTGGGTACGAACCAGGGTTTCGTCCAGCGGGTGAGACAACGGAAATCAGCGCGTCCGCCTTACTTCGTCGCGTCACTTATGAACCCGAAGCAGTGACCCGCACTTACGTAGGGCCCGATTTTATAGTCCGCGAAAGACTCTTCGTGCCCCTCGACGAGCAGGCCATCCTCGCCACCTATACCGTAGAATGCCGTCACAGTATCGATATCGTCATCCATTTCAGGCCGGTGCTC
This sequence comes from uncultured Acidobacteriaceae bacterium, assembly GCA_963758385.1. Lineage (GTDB taxonomy): Bacteria > Acidobacteriota > Terriglobia > Terriglobales > Acidobacteriaceae > PALSA-350. Next base: position 538,231 of record CAVWVA010000001.1, read on the forward strand.
GACCTGATGTGGCCTGCGTCGCTGGGCGGCCAAAACACGAGATGGGATCCCGCTGCATCTGCCTACGTCCTGGCGGAAGGGACACATCGATATGGCGCGTTGATCGGTTCGCCTGGCATAGCGTCGCACGACCAAGTCCTTAACAGCGCCCAACCGGGAACGCCGGGGAAGCAGTTGGCTTTCTCCGTCCGTGCGGGAGGGGAAAACAATCGATCAGCTACCGTGGTTGTAGCGCGTAACGATGAAGGCTCCAGCCCCAGCGAACGCATTGGCTATTTGCTTCGTGCCCAGGCAAGATTCGAGACCGAGGCGCGCCAACACTATGCAAACCTGCTGGCAAACACACTGCAAATCGAAACTCCAGACAGCGTAGTCAATCAGCAACTCGCCTGGGTCTCGATAGCACTCGACCAGGCCTGGGTATGTAACCAGGTATTAGGCTGCGGACTGGTAGCCGGTTATGGCCCCTCGCGGGACGCCCGGCGCCCACAATACGCATGGTTCTTTGCCGGCGACGGCCTGATCGCGATCGACGCCCTGGTGGACAGCGGCGACTACGGCAGGGCAAAGGAGGCGCTCGGGTTCATCGCAAAATTCCAGGATGCCCGGACCGGAATGATATGGCATGAACTTTCGCAGAGCGCTGATCCTGCCGATTGGGCAACCCGGTATCCCTACATGTTTGTCCATGTCGACATAACGTTTCACTACCTGATCACCATGGAGCGCTTCATTTCGGCCAGCGGGGACATGCTGTTTCTTCAACAGAATTGGCGCGGGATCGACGCGGCATATCGTTATTGCAGCTCGTTGCTCAATGCAGCCGACGGGCTTCCCCGCATCCCCTCCACTAAAGAAGGGGGCAATGAACAGGATAGGATGACGGACGACCTTGACCTTTCCACAAGCTGGGTTGCGGCATCCGCGGCCTTTGCCCGGCTGGCCACGCTGAGCGGGCACACGACGTTAGCGGAGGAAGCGATGCGGTTGAGCGGAAGAGCAAAGAGCTCAGTAGCGCACCGCTATTGGGACGATGCGCGAAGTTTGTGGATCGATGGTTATGACGGATCAGGCCGCGCAGTGTTTCGAGGAAGCGATAGCGGAGTTGGCCTGGTCGACATTGTGGATCAGCGCCGATCAGAATCAATCCTTGACCTGGTCGCTTCCTCAGACTTCGAAACCGACTGGGGAACCAGGGGGGTGGCCGCTAGCTCCAGCCGGTTCGCTCCAGACTCCTACGCCAGCGGAAGCGTTTCGGCCGCCGGGACAGCGGGAGTAGCCTCGGCGTTCTGGTCGGCGCACCGGCCGTATGCCGCCTTTGCCATCTGGAGTTCGCTCATCCCCTGGGGGACGCTCGACTCCATGGGGCATATGCACGAACTCCTAACGGGCGACTTTTATCATCAACAAGTAGAGTCGGTGCCGGAGCAGACCTGGTCTTCGGCTGCGTTCCTCTCCTCGGCTGTGAATGGCCTATTGGGTCTGGTAAGCAAGGGGCAAGCCAATCGCCTGGAATTCGCGCCCCATTTGCCATCGGCCTGGGACAGGGTTTCGATCAAAAACATCAAGGTCTCCGGGGGCGATGTGGCCATGACTCTCGCCCGGGCGCCTGGTGGGTTGGAGCTACGGACGCAAAATTCCGGTCGTCCTGTGGAGCTTTTCTTTGCTCCTGAAATTCCATTTGGGGCTCGTCTTGACGGTGCCGAGTTGAACGGCAAACCGGTAGAGGTACGAACGGAAGCGCACCAGCAGGACACTCACGCGGCACTCAGGTTTACACTGCCCACCGGTGAGAGCGATTGCCTGATCCGATATGAAGGTGGAATTTCCGTCGGTGTGAAGAGGCCTGTGCCGCTTGTTGCCGAGGCAAGTAAAGCGATCAAGATTGTCTCAATTGCTTATGAGGGAACAAGCCTGGTGTTACGGGCCGACGTCTCGCGGGAGGCTTCGCTCTCGGCCATTGAGCTGCGGACGAACGAAAAGCCAGTGCGGGCGCATGGAGCAAAGCTGAGCGTGGTTTCGGATCGCGAGTACGAGTTGTTGGTTGATCCCGCATTGACGTTCGACACGCACAAAGTAGATTCGCCAGGCAACCCCGAGCCCGCAGGCCCTGGATACCGGCAAATAGAGATCACGGTGGATTTCCCTGTCAATGAACGCAGATAAGCATTGTGTGAGCAGGAGATTCGATACCCGACACAAAAATTTTCATCCCGGCCGCGGTGGCGGGACTTGGGGCTTGTTTTTGCTTCGGGCGGGATGCCGCAGCTGACGAAGCGCTGACCTGCAAACGGCGCAATTTTGCTGGTGAAATTGTATGCGCTGCCTGGCGATGTTTCTGTCTTGCTCCGCCTGCTTCTTCAGCGAGTCTTGCGTCGCGGGCCCAATGGACTGATTGCCTTTGGTGGCCAGCATGATGTGCCCAAGATGCCTCAGCGCGGCTTCGTAAAGCTGGCGAAGTCGCACATATTCCGAACACGGGATGGCAGCATCCATAGCGAAGTGAGATGCCATGTATCCATGAGCCGTGTCACAATTCCTATCTATCTTTCCTGAAGAGTCAAACAAATCAATAGCTTAGCAACCCGCTTGTGCTTGTGTGCCTCTTATGTAGCGAGAAAGAGCGGTCAGCGCGGGACCCGCGTTGAATCCCTAGCAGCAGCAGCCCCATCGTAATCAAGACCGCCGTGGAGGCGCTCCCTGCCAGCCGTAGCAGAGGGTGCAATCGCGTGTCCCTGTTTGCCGAAGCGTATGCAGTATCCGCCATCAGTTTCCAGGTCAGGAGAAATGCACAAAGAGCCATGAGGAAGCTGGCAGCATAGAGCGATTGTTTGAGCAGCGCGAAGAACCCAGCATAGAAGCAGACTGTGATGGTGAAGCCGCTCATCTCTCGCGGAGCGGGACTGAGGTATCCCGTGAACAGTTCTCTTCGTTTCCATTGTCCATCGAGCGAGTTGGAAGCAGGAGCAGCGCCACGCACGATCTTGTGCAGTCCGCTTGCCATCACCCCGGCCGCCAGCGCCGCGATGGGAACGGCGAAGATAGAGTTTTGCTTCGAGAGGAGCGCAACGGAAGGTATCCAAATCCAGCCAATTGCGCTCGCGATAGTGAGCAGACTCGAGGAAACGGAAGAGGTCATCCCGGATGGAAACCAGAAGAACCAGGTACTGACTGCTCCTGACAGTACTGCGACTGTGACATACGTTACAGCCGTGAACAAAGCTAGCGGTGCAGAAAGAGGGTGCGGAGCTGGCCATCGGCAGAGCCACCACTCCACAAGGAATGTAAACAGCGAGGCGGCGACGAGGACCACGGCCACGTAGGCTGCCGTTTTTCTTTTTGCCATCATGGGCTCCAATGCAGTTGACTGGTTGTGGATCCTGAAAGGTAGTGTACTACATAGGAAGACTTGTGAATCGAGGCGGAATTCGAATTGGACGAACCAGGTTTCGTGCGTTACACGCGCAGTCCCATACACGTTGTGATTGTCGATTGGTCAGCTTCCGCGGGAAAGCTCGTCAGATGAGTTTGGCGTGTGCCACACCTTGTAAAAGCACGAGATGTGGGGCCATCTTGTCTGTTGGGGATCGAGCGGTACCCAAATGGCAACATTCTTGTCGGTCCTCACCGCGCTGGCTGCGGTTCGGCTCTTGTTGTACACTTCGTTGGCCCCGGGAATACAAGATACAGATCCCGGGTAAATTGCGGAGGAAGAACGAGTATGAGCACGGTCGTGTGGAAGGTTTTCGCGGGCCTTAGCGCGGTGGCGATGTCCGCCGTATTGGCTGGCCCGGCTTCGGCGCAGATGTCAGAAGTCAAAGAGAAGCCGGCGTTGTATACCTATGTCGCGGAGTGGAACATTCCCCGGGCGGAGTGGGCAGACGTGGCAAAAGCGGCGGGCGCGAATCAGTCGATCCTCGATAAGGCCATCGCCGACGGCACGCTCGTAGGGTATGGCAACGATGAGACCCTGGTGCACCAGGCCGACGGCATCACTCACGACAATTGGTGGTCTGCCATGTCGCTGGCCGGCGTTTTGAACGTGCTGGACCGCTTTGAAAAATCCGGCAGTACGGCTTCTTCCGTTCTCGCCAGCGCAACGGAACACGAGGACGGCGTCTACGTCAGCCGCTATTACAACTGGAAGCCGGGATCCCTGAAGGGTGGGTACACCTATACGGCGTTTTATACGTTGAGACCGGATGCGCCAGACAATGCAGTCGATATGCTGAGCAAAAACCTGATCGCACCGCTACTGGAGAGGCTGCTGGCCGACGGTACGCTCGATGAGTACGAGGTAGACACCCAGGCGATTCATACCGAAGCGCCGGGCACGTTTCTGATTGTCTATCTCTCGCCGAATGCGGAAGGGCTAGACAAGGTGAACGCGGCGCTGATGGAGGCGATCAAGTCGAATCCGCTAGGCGGATCGGCATTTACTTCCATGGTGAACATGGCTGCGCACCACGATGACCTAACGCGCACCAACGCAACCTACAAATAGTCGTTTGCCACAATATGGAAGCCGTTAGCTCGCATGCCGAGCACAGGCCCAGTAGGCGATTGCAAAAAGTATCAAGAGAACGCCAAAGATTGTGATCGCGCGAAGTGAAGGTAACCAGTCCATAGCCGTACATCATAACGCCCTCCGCCCGGAATTTGCAGCGGAGGTGCGGCGCCGGCGGATTACTTCGACGAGTCAGAGCCCGCCCGCGCAAGTACCGGGCGCTGGAGCGGCTCAGGTGCAAACCCCTGCTTACGATGAGGTCCTGTAGAAAGATCGACAAAGACGGTGTGCACGTCGCCATGCGCGGCTATCTCACCTGACTTTTCGTTGTAGTCGACCGCGTCCGCCTGCAGGACCATCGAACTGGTTACACAGGGGCCTTTTGCTGGGCAAGTAGTCATCCTCACCTCAACGTTTCCTCTTAGCTGGAGGATGGTTTGGGCTTGAGTCCCCGATAGGACCCGTTGGGCACTCGATGCCGTCATACTAAGGAGCACGTTGTGGCCTTGAGGGAAAGATACTTCGAAGTGCAGTGGCTCCGGCAGCAGTTTGGTCTCTTGTTGACAGAGTGCCTGGGCGGCGAAGGCGCAGGCGACCACAGCGCTCAGCTTTATGAGTTTCATGAAAAGCTCCCGGGATAGAAGCGTCCTGGTCGTGCTGCGTTCTAGTCTACAGCTTTGCCGGAGAGTTGCTCGAAGGTCTGGTTACCGATTGGGTAGATGCGCCAGTCTTTGTAGTCGAAGTGCCACCATTCGGTGTCGTACACGGTAAAGCCTTCAGACACCATCGTGGTGCGCAGCAATTCGCGATACCAGCGTTGCAGGGAAGTTCCTCCCGGATAGTAGGGGAAGGCCCGGGGGGAAAATTCGTCGTAGCCGCTGACCGCGGTGACGGGCTCGCCGGTCTTCAGGTCATATAAGGTGAGGTCAACGGCGCAGCCGCGGTTGTGCCGTGAGCCTTGCGCCGGGTTGGCTACGAAGATCCGCTTGTCGGGCGGAGTCGCTTCCCAGAAGATTTTGGTCACGTACCAGGGCCGGTAGGCATCGTGGATCAGCAGGCCGTAGCCAAGCGGACGAAGTTTTTCCGCGGCGCGAACCACCGCCTCCGCCGCCGGCCGTTGCAAAAAAGCTTTCGCCTCGGTGTACAAGGGAGTTCCCAGGAAATCGTTCGAGGTTGCATAGCGGATGTCGAGCTTGATCGTGGGGTCCAGGGTGGTGACGTCGACCAGGTCAGATCGCCGGAAGGGACCGGCCTCCTTCGGCGGCTGCTCTTTGAGAGCCTCCTCACGCAGCACGCTGACTGGCCGCAGGGGAGTGATGCGAAATACCTGGCCCTCGGCGGGACCGATCGGGCGCCGCTCGAAAACCTGCGATCCGATTTTTACCTGGGTTGCGGTTCCGTTGCTGCCGCGGACGAAGGTTACGTCTTCTCCTTTGGGATAACGAAAATGATCCGGCGAAAGGCTCTCCATTGCTTTATATTCGTGCCCGCCAGTGAGCGAGGTAAGCTTTCCATTGCTCTCAAGGATGTAGAGCACGCCGTTGTCAGGCCCGTATTCTCCGATCAAGCCCATCCAGTCTGGATTGGCCGCGGGTGGGCGCGGGGGGAGCGCCGCTGCTGCCAGGCAACAAGTGAAGACAGCAAGAATGAGGAGACTTTTAAACTTATTCATCGCCATGCCACAATGGACCGTCGTGACCGCGGGCGCTTACTACCTCGACGCCGGCAATCTCTCCTTCTTGAATGATGAGCGCCCGGGAAAAGTTATTCACCGTAGGGCAGATGTGCCTGGGGACCAGGTACAGGATTTCTCCCAGCCCGGGAGCAAGCGACCCGCCAGGGACGGCAATGGGCAGGTGCTCTTCGCTGGGCCTTGCGGGCACCAGACTCTCCCAACCGAGCACTGCACAGTTGGGAACCCCTGCATCAACTGAGACCGACTTGTGACCGGCATTGCAGGTGAAGCGGCCGGGAGTCGCCGCGCTTACCACGTGCGCCAGCACCAGAGCGGCGAAACGGTAACCAAAGCTCGGCGGCAGAGATGCGTGGCTGTCGACGTCCAAAAACACCACGGTGCCAGGGGAGACGCGGTGTAGGAAGGAAGCGCCTACAAAGCCCGGGTAAGTGAGAGCACAGGGAAATGTAGGTGTGCCGGTGGTGATTACCTCCTCGATGGGGATCTGTTTCACTTCCAGGGCGCGCACTATTTTCAGCAGCTGGTCGTAGCCGGCGTGCGCCTTTTTTGTTCGCGCTTCCAGGCTCGCGTCTGAAAGGTGCCCGTCGTAATAGTGCAGACCGCGAAAATGAATTCGATTTTCAATCACTCGCTGCGCGAGCTGTGCGATTTCTTTCACGTCTGCCTGGGGGATCCCGGTGCGCTTCATCCCCGGGTCGATATCGAGAAAGACGCTGATGCGAGTACCCGCCCATTGCCGGAGCTGATGCGGGGAATCGACCAGAACGGAGATGGCGATCTGGGGGAAGGCGGCGGCAATCTCCACGACGCGGCGGGCGTTGTTCCCCGCCAGGGGATAAGCAAGCAGTACGTCTTGAAAGCCTGCCTCGCAGGCCTTGAATAGCTCAAGGGTAGTGGCGCACTTTACTGCTTCAACGCCGCGGGCGGCGAGCATGTGCATCACGTAAGAGAGCTTGGTCGTCTTGAGGTGAGGGCGCCAGCGCGCTGGGTCGTTGCCCAGCAGGGCGATCGTGGTGGCAATATTGTGGGCAACGTTCCCAGCATAGATTGCGAGCGCGGGCGTGAGCACGTCAGATAGGTTTCGTATTTCGAATCCGGTTACGGGATGATCGAGCATAGGACGATCCATGGTTACGATTCCGCCCCTACCTGGTATTGCTCGATCTTACCGTCGGGCAAAATGCGAACCCACACGCGCAATTTCTTCTTTTGAAACTCTACGACAAAGCCACGATAAGTCATGCCACCTCGCTCCTGTTGCCCCGCGGCAAGAAAGGAGAGTGGACGCCCCAGGGGAGCAAGGCTCGATTGAAAGTCCTGGAGGGCCTGGGGGGTGAAGTAGCTGTTGCCATTCACCGAGAACTGCGAGCGATCGAGCTGCCCTTTCTGCAGGCCGGCAAAGATTGCCCGCACTTGTTGCAAGGCCCTGTCTTCGACCGCCGTACTCTGAGGCACAAGCAAGGCGGCAACGTTGTGAGCGATGGCCGAAGGCGCAGTGCTGAGGTCCTGATTGGTGAGCACGGCCACGGCCACGCCGTCGTCGGGGAAGATGAGGTTTTCAGCAGAGTAGCCGGAGACCTCACCGCCATGCTCCAGAACCCGGTGGCCGGAGATGCTCTTGACCGCGATGCCGAGTCCGTACTGCGTGCCCATGCCGTTGTTGAGCAGCACCTCGGTTTCCATTTGCTTATAGGAAGCGGGCTGGAGAATCCGCTGGCCAATCAGGGAGACATCCCACTTGGCGAGGTCCGCGGCCGTCATACCCAGTTCACCCGCGCCGAAGAGCCAACCCTTGGCCTCCTTGGGAGCAGGGTGCAATGGGCCGAGTGCGTAACGGCGGTATCCGGCGGCGTCGCGCGGGCCTAGTGGACCGTCGTCGACGTTGGCCACTTCTGTCATACCCAGGGGCACAAAGATGTTCTCTTTGAGGAATTGCATCAGTGGCTCGCCGCTGGCTTTTTCTACAATCAATGCCGCGGCAACAAAGGCGGTGTTGCAGTACTGCCACTGGGTGCCTGGCTCGAAATCGAGCGGACGCTGGGTCCAAGCCTCCACAATCTTTTCGGGAGCCGAGGGCACGAGCATGAAGGGAGGAACGTAGTCCTGTGGCCAGTAGTCCCTGTATCCAGAGGTGTGGGAGAGCAGTTGCCGGATGGTGATGTCGTGGGCTCGGGTCAGGGTGGGCAGGAAGCGTGAGATGGGGTCGTCGAGGGAGAGTTTGCCGCCTTCCTGCAGCTTTAAAATTGCGGCCGCTGTGAATTGCTTGCTTACGGAACCGAGACTGTAGCGCATCCCTGGAGTGGCGCTCACGGAACCTTCGAGCTGTGCGGTTCCGTAGCTATGTACATAGGCCACCTGGCCGTGGATGACCACGGCAACGGAGGCGCTGGGGGTCCCGGTTTTTTCCAGCGCTTGTTTTGCGATTTGGTCGACGGCCTGGCTGAAGGCGGGACTCACCTGCTGGGCCATCGAGGGATATCCAAAGCAGACGAGCGCCCAGCAACAGCAGGCAAAACTACGCCGTATGAGCAAAATATTCATGTAATCCTTTAAGGATGATATAGCGGCACCGGCTTGCCCTGGATCTTGAGGATCGCCTCCTGAGCAGCAGCGCCAACGCGTCGTTGCGCCAGCACCTGCTGCAGCGCGGGTAGCGCATCCTTCGCCGCAGGGCCAATGTCACCCAGGGCATAGGCGACGCTGGTTAACACGAAGCCCTGATCCCCGGTCGTCAATTTTATTGCGAGTGGCCCGACGGCGGCGCTCGCTTTGGGGCCGATGGCTCCCAGGGCATCGGCGGCCGGAGCGCGTACGTAGTCGACCGGATCATTGAGCGCGTGTGCCAGTTCGGGCACCGCCGGCGCCGCTTTGGGCCCCATGGATCCCAGTGCGACGGCAGCCAGGTCGCGCACTTCAGGCGCGGGGTCTGAGAGCGCCCCGGCCAGAGCAGTCACCGCGGCGGCAGTGTTGTGCGAGCCTACCTGTGCGAGCGCGGCGGCAGCGGCGGCGCGCACTGTGGGCGAAGGGTCAGAAAGGGCAGCGACCAATTGCGGAGAGGCGGAGGCCGCGTCGCTGCCGAAACTGCCGATGGCGCGGATGAGGACGGGGCGTTCTGCCGCCGAGGCGGTTTGCAGCCGCGCGACGTATGCGGCCAGCGGCTGGCCCCGGAAGACGACGCCTGCGGCACTTGCGAGCAGGGGCCCACGGACGTCTGGTGTCTCAGCGGTCTTCACTACTTTTTGCAGGACAACATCGTTGATGCCGAGATTGTAGCCGACGGAATGCGGATCTTTGCCGTTGACGATGAAGCTGATGATGTGACGGCCGGCGTCCAACCTGAACATGCCCAGCGTTCGATCACGCGCCACATAGAGTTCCGTGAGGTAGTTATGGAACACCTCGGGCCCGGGGAGGGGGATCTCCGAGGTCGACGGTTTGCGCGTATCTACATTGGTGGGCTGGCCGTCGACAAGGATAGAGTAGTCTCCGTAGTCGGGACCTTCGGCGATCTCAGCGACGACTTCGTAGAGGCCACTTTCCGTCACATCGATAGGCACGTTCATGCGAGAGCCCACGCCGCGCGCTTTGAAGAAGAGAATATCTTTAGACCAGTCGACGTCACGCAGCACAGAGGCTTCTCCATTTTCCGTGGTCACGTCTTTGAGCGAGTCTTCAATGGGTATCTGCCTGGCGTTGCCGAAGGGAAGCCGGTCGTCTCCATAGGGGGGCTCGGGGAGACCTTCATTGATGCCTTTCTGATACCAGTAGGCCACGCTGGCAAAGTTGTCGGGCCGTTCTTCGAATCCGGAGCGCACGCTACCGTCGGGGTTTGAGGTCCAGCCGGAGTGTTCGATGCCAGCCCAGATGGATTTTTTGAAGGCGATAGGATCGGGCACGTGCCAGCGATAAGCAGAGAGCCTTGATCCGGGCAGCTCTCCTTCTGCAATGGGAGTGCCGGTCCAGGGTCCGCTGGCGTCGCGCAGGTCCCAGGCGTCGTTGAAATAATCCTCGCTGCCGGTTCCGAGGATTTGCGGCTGGGTGGCGCCGTCGATATAGAACAAGTCATCCCCTTCGCCGAACCAGGAGATTTCAGTCTGGGTGACGCTGAGCACGGTTCCTACGTAATGGCCGGCGCCCTTGATGTCGAGGAATGCGTAGTTATGGCCGCTGCGGGCCGGGCGCTCCTGGCGATAGTAGGCGTGGAAATAGCCGAGGTTGGCGGGCAGGGAAGCGTACTTACGGTAGTCGACGTGATAGTAAAACATCGGCACCAGGCGATGGCCTTCGTTGGTCAGCGTGATGCGACAGGATTTTTGAAAGGGCATGGGCCAATAGCTGTTTCTGGCGCGGCCGAACGAGCTGTTGCGCACCATCATTGAATTTACATCGCGTTCGGCGCCGTGGCCGACGGCGAATAGATCGCCCAGCGGCGCGTCGACACTGGGTGTTTTGTGCCCGTCGTAGTAGATGCGTACGCGCAACAAGCGCGGCCAGGCAAATTCATTCTGCGCGATGGTCAGCCAGATGTGGGTGATCATGCCTGGTCCGGTAATATTGGCCATCTCCAGCGTTTGGCCGGGCATGATTCGCTTGCTGTCGTCGTTGCTTAGAACGTAGCGGTTGCCGCTCGAGATGCGGTGGCTGCTGTAATCCTTCATGCGCGCCAGGCCGAAGAAGTCGAGGAAGTCATTGTCTGGAGATTGTGCCAGAGCTGGTGTTGCTAACAGCAGTGCGGCAAGCAGCGTGGCGAAGAGACGGGTAAACAGCATGTGAAAAGCGTACCTCAGCGGCTAAAGCCGATCCCAGAAGGTAAGGTCTCTCGGCGGGGCTGAAGCCCCGCCCCTTCAAAACAATCATTACCCTTAATGTAAGCAGAACGCAAAGGATGTCGCAGCCAGCCCCCCCGCCGAGGAAAATCATAAGCGGGGAAAGCATGAAAGCTAGAAAGTGTAGCGGGCGGAGAGTTGCATTACCCGGGGTGCGGTGAGCAGCGCGCCGTAGTCTCCAAAGCCGCCGGAAGAGGCGTCCTGGTTCATGGAGCGCACGTCGAAGCGGGCGGAGTTGGTTACGTTGAAAACCTCCCAGGCAAATTTTATGCTCTGCTGCTCGTGGATTGGCCAGCTCTTCGAGAGGCCGGAGTCAATCCCGAAATAGCCGTCGCCACGATACTTGTTTCTCTCTCCGCTTTCCCCAGGAAACGCGTTGCGTACGGGCGACCCTGTGACGTAGCCCGATTGGATTGCGCTCGGGTCGGCGAACAACTGGGGGACGCCGCTGCCATTGATGTGCTTATGAATGGCTACGGGCGCTGTTTGCATCAACCAGCTGACCTGGGTCCAGTTGGTTGACCAGTTGGAACTCTGCAGAATGCCGATGGGGAGTCCGCTGGTCCAGCGTGCCAGGCCGGATAATTGCCACCCGCCGAAGATCGCGTTGCCCAGCTTTGAATCCGTCAGGAAATAGCCTCCTCGGCCGATGGGCAGGTTGTAAACCCAATCCGCGGTGACAATGTGCCTGGTGTCAAAGTCGGAGGGAGCATAATTCTGCCGCGGGTTCCAGGTGTTGATCATTGGACTAAAAATGCCGCCTCTGCAGAACTGGCAAGTCCGTTCCGCATCTGAGCCGAGATCGAGCGACTTGCTCAGGGTGTAGCTGAAATCGACGGCGACCCCGTGAGTGGCGGGATGGCGGAGGGTGATCTGCCCGGCGTTGTAGTTGGCGACACCAATCGAGGACCAGGCAAAGAGCGAGCTGTATTGCGGGCTCCAGTAGCGGTTGGGGTGTCCTCCGCAACCGGGATTGCACTGGACGTCAAGATAGTAGAGAGCAAAGGTTTCGTTGCCCAGCAGAGTACGCCACAGGTTGTAGATATTTTGCGTCGCGCTCAACCCATTCTTTGCTGCGTCGGGAAACAAATCTTCCCAGTAAGCGATGGGAGCCACGTCGGTCGCGCCCGCATAGCCGAGTTTAGAGAGTTGAGTCGCGGCGGAGAAGTAGTCCACGCCAGAAGCGGGGTCTACCAGATCGAGCGGCTCACCCAGATCGTATTGCTGCATCAGGTGGACGCCGATGCGGCCTACGTAGGCCGTCTCCATGGTGAAGCCGTGGGGCAATTCGCGCTGGAAGGAAACATTGAACGCATAGGAGTAGGGGGTTTTGACCCTATCGTCGATCGCCGCGGTGTTCTGGAATCCCGCGCCGGCGGTGTTATCGGAGGGCATGTTGGGATAGGAGATCATGGACGCCGGCGGGGGGCTCAAGCTGGGCGGCAAATCGTGGATGCCGGTGAAGCGGGGCGCACTCTGCGGGTTGTAGTAGGCGTTGGTGAAGGTAGAGGTCAGACTGAAGGAGCCAATCTGGGAGAAGGAGTTGACGATCCCCTGGCCAAAATGGTCGTAGTACATGCCGAAGCCGGCGCGAATGGAACTGCTATTGTTGCTGCCGACCAGCACATGGAGGAGCCCGGTGTTGACCGAAGGCGAATAGACAATGGCGAGGCGAGGCGCAATGTTCGCTTTCTGCATTCCCCAATACGGTGTGCGGCCGCGAGACTGCCCCGAGGGGGTAAAAGAGAAGAGCGGCTGATCAGAATTTCCGATCGCAGCCTGGGCTCCCCTCGTCTTGAACCAGTCATACATGCTGATGTTGGGGGCCACCTGCTGCCCATGGATTTCATAAGGGGTCTGCAGCAATGTTTGATGCAGGCCGAAGGTTATGGTCAGATTGGGGCGGACTCGCCAGGAATCCTGCCCATAGTACTCAAACTCGTTGGCCTTGAAATCGCGGTTGATCAGTGCACCCTGGTTCAGTAGCAATCCTGACTGCCCATTTGACGACACGGCATAGTTTGAGGTCACGTTGAGGTCGTTGACCAGACCGGCAACCCCGATGATGGCGTTGTTATAAGAGTTGGCGAAGGAGTTCGCAACTGCGGGGAAGCCGAAGGCGGCGGGATCGAAACTCTGGCCGGTGTTGGCCAGGCCGGAGTTGTTGAAGTAGCTAAAGTTGCCATCGGCAGAGGAGTATGAGGTGGCATTCGACGATGAGAAATTATGGATGAGCCGGTAATTCGCGCCGAACTGGAAGGTGTGCTCGTGTTTTACCCAGGTGAAGTCATCGATGAAATTGTTCACCGGCACGTCTCGGATGGTGGTGCGGTTCTCTGCTTCGATGGAACTAAAGCCTACAAAGTCCACATACGGTCCGTTGCCGGCGCCCACATTGGCAATGCCTTGCCAGATGTAACCGTAGCGGAAACTGTTGATGAGCGACCCGCTGATCGACCAGACATCACCCGCGGCGATTCCCTTGCTGGTGTTTACCTGCGAGTTACTTGGCGGGTCGCCTGGGAATTGAGGAATGCCTGACGTGGTGTCCCCCTGCAAATTACCCCGAACGAAGACTTGATGCGAGCGCACATTCCAATCGAGTTTCGCAATGTAGGTGTTGAGCGTGGCCGGGTTCGGCGCAGACCAGGTGTAGGAAGCGATATTGAATCCGTCACCCAGGACATTTCCGTTGGGTACCGGATATTTATTAAACAGGGCGAGCGAAGACGGGTTCACTCCAGCGCCCTGGGGACAGGCAGTGCATCCCGGATCCATGCTCGCTATCTGTGTTGGGGTGAGCGTCACATTTCCCTGGCTGGCGCTGATGTAGGTCAGATTGCCGAGTCGCAGGGAGGGGGTGGGAACGGCGAGTGTGGACTGCACATTCTCCGACGTCCGCTGTCCTTCGTAATTGAGGAAGTAAAACAGGTGATCTGTCTTGATGGGACCGCCGACGGTGCCGCCGTAGGTGTTGCGATTCAATGTGCCGGGGACGTTTGGTTCTCCTCCGGCTAACTCCGCTTGCTTATTAAACCAGTCGTTGGCTGCGGTGAAGGTGTTGCGGTTATATTCGTACGCGCTGCCGTGTATGTGGTTGGTGCCGCTTTTGGTAACGAGACTTATCTGTGCGCCGGAGGAACGCCCGGCGTCGGAGTCCGCGTTGGCTGTGGTTACGCGAAACTCCTGAACCGAATCGATGGTCGAGCGGAGAACGCCGGTGAAGGCGAATCCATTGGTCTGATCGTTGTCGTCGACGCCGTCCAGGGTGACGTTCGCCTGGTCGGACCGCGCCCCTGCTACTGCTCCGCTGCGACTATCGGTTTGCTGATTGATCTGGCGGCCCAGATATAAGACACCGGGTTGCAGGCTCAGCAGATCGGGTACATTGCGGCCCTCCATGGGCAATGCTTCGATCACCGCGCTGCTCACGGAATTGCCGAGGGCGGCATTGGTGGTATTCAGGGTTTGTGCTTCCGCAGTGACATTCACGACCTCTTGTGTCGCCTGGACCGATAGGGTGAAGGGTACCGTTGCGGGCTGATCCACGAGCAGTTCCGCTTGTTTGGCCTGGGTCCCAAACCCCGTGGCGCTAACGGTGATCTTGTAGGTGGAGGGTTGCAGTTGCTGAAAGTCGTAATTGCCCCTGGCATCGGTTTTCGCCGTGCTGTGATAGCCGGAGGATAGGCTATCGATGGTAACGGCCGCCCCTGGCACGATGGCGCCGGAGGAATCCACTACAGTTCCCCGGACCGAGGTGGTGAAGGTTTGCGCACCGGCGAATGCCGGCAGGAACGCAAATAGGAGCGCGATCGTTTTACACATAGTTGTGAGCGAACGATCAGTACCGTTTGAACCGCTCAACCGCGGAAGCTTCGATTCCATCACTCTTCCTCCCAACAAGATCATGCAATTCTGGTATGGGGCCCGAACGCGCTGTGTTTTTTTGAAAAAGCTGGGCTGTGCCCAGTGAAAACCGGGTTGGAGAGGCTGACTGCTTTCAGCCTCTGCCGACAGATCTTTATGTTTCGGCCGCGAGCGACGCAGGGGTTAGAACACCGTCCCCGGAGGCAATGTTCGCCCAGGAGATGACGTATCATGCCTTTTGCGGAATTGGGTGTCAAGAGAAAATATTTCTTAAAAGAAAATTTTCTCGGGCCTAGAAAGTCAGATACTATCCCGTGACAGCGTACTAACGGGGACAGGGCAGCATGGATTTAACGACGACGGAGATTGGCGAGCGCATCAAGTCGCTGCGCAAGGAACGGAATTGGACACTGCAGGAATTGTGCGACCGTTGCGGGGTGTCTGTTTCCACGCTCTCGAAGATTGAGAATGGGCAGGTTGCCACCTCGTTTGACACGTTGCTCAAGGTCTCTCGCGGCCTGGAAAGCAGCTTCGACGCGATTCTCAGCCGGGGATTTGTGCGCGGGGATGGGCGGCTGACGGTCACTCTGCGGGGTGAGGCGCTGAATTTCTCCAATGCAATGTACGAGTATGCGGTGCATTCCGGAGAGCTTCGCCAGAAGCACATGATTCCCTTGATCATGGAAATCAAGGCGCGCTCCCTGGAGCAGATCACCAATTGGAGCTCCCACGAGGGCGAGGAATTTATTTACGTAGTTACGGGGAAGATTTCGTTGCACACGGAGTATTACGAGCCTCGCGTGCTCTCCGCTGGGGAGAGCGCTTATATCGATAGCAAGATGCCGCATGGTTTTCTCAACAAGGGCAAGGGGAAGGCTGTCATTTTGTCGATTTGTCTTAGCTCCGGGCTGGACTTTTCGGGTATGGAAAGTTCGTGATGGCAAACCCTCGAGGCCGCAAAGACAGGACCTGGGCCACCCACTGCTTTAGTGGTTGGCGGAAAGAGGCATGCTTTCATTCGAATTTGGAGAGCATACCTCAGAGCCTAAAGGCCACATTATTGCGTTGGGTTTATGCCGGGGATGAATCCCCGGCCTACCTTAAAGCGGGTTTTTTCAGCTGATTGGCCGTCTCTCATGATTGTAAAACGCCTCCTTTCACCCACTGTTGCCTTGGCAAGCATGTTGTTTGCTGCGTTCAGTTACGCGCAAACACTCACCTATGACTTTATGATTCGCGGAGCGCACATCGTGGATGGCACGGGCGCTCCGTGGTTTGTGGGGGATGTTGCGATCGCCGGGGATCGCATCGCGGCAATCGGCGACCTGCACGGTGCTTCTGCCAGGCAGTCGGTCGATGGCAGGAACCTTGTGGTTGCGCCGGGATTCATCGATCTGCAAGGTCAGTCGGAATTCAATGTCCTGGTGGATGGGAGGGCGGCGAGCAAGATAACCCAGGGTGTTACGACTGAAATCACCGGCGAGGGCACGTCGATCGCGCCTATCAATGATCGATTGCGCGCGGACCTGGAGGCAGGGGCAAAAAACTACGGCGTGACGGTGGACTGGCGGTCGCTCGATGAATATTTCCAGCACTTTGCCCGCGCCCGGCCGGCGATCAATCTAGGGACGTTTGTGGGAGCAGGCGGTTTGCGCGAGTACGTCATTGGCAAGGACGACCGCGCGGCCACTCCCGCGGAACTGGAGCAAATGCGCCGGCTGGTTGCGCAGGCGATGGAACAGGGCGCGTTTGGAGTGAGCACTTCCTTGCAGTATGTTCCTGACGTATTTGCTTCGACGGACGAGATTGTGGAGTTGGCCAAGGTCGCGCGAAGTTACGGCGGGGTTTACTTTACCCACCAGCGATCTGAGGGGGATCACATCTTCGAATCGCTGGACGAGGTGTTCGCGATCGCGGAGCGGGCAGGAATTTCGGCGACCATCTGGCATCTGAAGGCCTCCTACCCCGAGAACTTTGGGAAGATGCCGGAGGTTCTCCGTAGAATTGCAATGGCTCGTGCCCGGGGGCTCGATGTTGCAGCTAGTGCGTATCCTTACGATCGCGCCTCGAATGGGCTGATCGCCTGCCTGCCTAGTTGGGTTTCTGAGGGTGGCGCGGAGAAGATGGCGATCCGCCTCAACGATCCAGTGCAGCGGGCGCGGGCAAAGAAAGAAATGAATGAACCGAGCGATACCTGGCAAAATCAATGGCTCGGTTCTGGCGGCGGCAAGGGCGTGCTGCTGATCCAGGTGTTGAATCCTGAGCTACGAAAATACGAGGGCAAAACGCTGGAGGAGATTGGCCGAGAGCGGGGTGAGTCCTCTGAAGATGCGGTGATCGACCTGGTGCTGGCCGATAGGACTGCGAGCGCCTACTCCCTGGGCGAAAGCCAGGTGGTTTTGTCGTTTATGAATGAAGCGGATGTTCGCACCGCCATTTCGAATCCGCTGGTAGCCGTCGGCTCCGACTCGCCTGCACAAGCGGAAGATGGTCCTCTGAGTAAAACGAAGGCCCATCCTCGGGCTTCTGGTACTTTTCCTCGCATCCTCGCGGAGTATGTACGCGAGGAGCACACCATGAGCCTGGAGGAAGCGGTGCGCAAGATGACCTCGTTGGCGGCGAGCCGGGTGGGGATTATGGATCGCGGTATTCTACGGCCGGGGATGATGGCGGATCTTGTCGTGTTCGATCCAGCCACTATCCAGGATCGCGCTACTTATAATGATCCTCTTCGATATTCGGCGGGCATTGTGGATGTTTTTGTAAATGGAAAGCCGGTGGTGTTCGAGGGCAAGATTACCAGCGAGCGGCCGGGACGGGCGTTACGGGGTCCGGGGTATAGAGCGGGTAAGTAACAGGGCTTCCGCCGGAGGTAGGTCTGGTGGAGAGATCTGCGGTTCTCTTAACCTTCCCAGAATCTGGATGAGCGGTGATCAAAGGTCAGGAGCAGGATGAAGTTTCTCGGATCGAGCAAGATGGGGCACCCTTCGCTTTGTGAGAGAGCTCAAATTGTTGGGATCGTCCTGGTTGTTTGGTTTGCTTGCAATGTTGCTTGGTCGCAGACGGTTTCTCCGCAACTTTTGTCTGGACTCAACTGGCGGCTCATCGGGCCATTTCGTGGTGGGCGAACGGTTGCCGTGACCGGAGTACCGGGCGATGGCAAGACGTTTTACTTCGGGGCGGTCGATGGCGGCATCTGGAAGACTACCGATGCGGGCACGGTGTGGGTCCCAATATTTGATGGGCAGCCTGTTGCTTCGATCGGCGCCATCGCGGTCGCGCCTTCTGACACGAAGGTCATTTATGCGGGCACCGGCGAGTCGGATATCCGCTCGGACCTGGCTTCGGGAGACGGTGTTTATAAGTCAAGCGATGCAGGAAAAACGTGGCGCAATATCGGCCTGAAGGATTCGCGGCAGATCAGCCGCATTGTCGTTGATCCGACGAATGCAAACGTAGTCTTTGTAGGGGCACTTGGCCATGCCTACGGCGCGAATGCGGAGCGGGGCGTTTATAAGTCGAGCGACGGTGGCCAAACGTGGAAGCACGTGCTGGGTAAAGGGCCGGATGTGGGCGTCTCCGACCTGGCGATTGCTGCGAGCAATGCGCAAGTTCTAGTGGCGGGCATGTGGAATGCGAGGCGACCTCCATGGAGCGTCTACGGACCGATTGCCGGTCCGGACAGCGGCATTTATCGTTCGACCGACGGCGGTGAGTCGTGGGTGCAACTCACAGGGAATGGTCTTCCGGAAGGCGATTGGGGGCGGGTGGGGGTCGCGGTTTCCGCGGATGGTAAGCGGATGTATGCTCTCATCGAGGCGAAGGCCGCCGGGTTGTATCGGTCCGATGATGGCGGCGATCACTGGACGCTGGCTAACAGCGATGACCGCTTGACCAGTCGCGCTTGGTACTTCAATTCACCTACCATCGACCCCGCTGACCCCGACGTCGTGTATGTGCCTAACATTGCGCTTTATTGCCTGAAGGATGGAGGGAAGACTCTCTCCATCGTGCGCGGAGCCCCCGGTGGGGACGATTATCACCAGGTTTGGATTGATCCGAAAGATGGTTCCCGTTTATTGGTCGGCGCGGACCAGGGCGCGACGATCAGTTTGGACAGCGGCCAGACGTGGACATCCTGGTATAACCAGCCGACCGGGCAGTTCTATCACGTGATCACGAATAATGAGTTCCCCTACATGGTGTTTGGGGCGCAGCAGGATACCGGGAGCGCCGGCGTGCCGAGCCGAACGGATCATTTCCAAATTACAGCGCGCGATTGGATCACGACGGTAGGGGCGGAAGGGGGTTACTTCGCTCCTGACCCCAATGACGCGAAGATTCTTTACGACAGCGACGCCTACGGATCTGTGGAGCGCTACGATATGCGTACTTCGCTGAGCCAGAATATCGCTCCGTGGCCGGTGATCCCGTTGGCGTCTTCGCCTGGTACAACACCGTGGGCTCTGATTGCGGGAGGATCCATTGCGGACCGTAAATACCGCGCTCCGTGGACTCCTATGTTGATTTTTTCTCCTATCGATAAAAAGACGCTGTATCTCGGAACGCAATATGTGATGACCACTATCGATGGCGGCCTTCACTGGCAGCGGATCAGTCCTGACCTTACGGGGGCTTCGGTTCACAAGGAGAAGGAGACTACGCCGGCGACAGCGGAGAATGCGATTGGGCGGGGGTATGGGGTTGTGTTTGCGATTGCGCCCTCACCGTTGAAGCAGGGTGAGGTTTGGGCTGGTTCGGATACGGGGTTGATTCACATTACGCGGGATGGGGGAAAGAGCTGGCAGGATGTGACTCCTGCCGGGCTGGAGCCGTGGAGCAAGGCGGTGATGATTGAGGCTTCGCATTTTGCGGCTGGCGAAGCGTATGTCGCGATCGATCGCCACTCAGTCGATGATTATCGGCCGTTTCTTTTTCGCACGCGCGATTTCGGAAAGATGTGGCAGAGAATTGACAGCGGCATCGCGGCAAGCGCATTTCTCCGTGCGGTTCGCGAAGATCCCAAGAAGAAGGGTTTGCTTTTTGCGGGGACGGAGCTGGGTGTTTATGTCTCGTTCGATGACGGGGATCACTGGCAGCCGCTGCAATTGAATCTACCGGTAAGTTCAGTGCGGGATTTGCAGATTCACGGCGATGACCTGGTGGCGGCTACGCACGGGCGTGCCTTCTGGGTGATGGATGATATTGCTCCGTTACGGGAGATGCATCCGGGGATTACTTGTCCAGGCGCGTGCCTCTTTGCTCCTGCACTGGCTGTTCGGGTGGATAACAATGGTTTTGCCGGCACGCCATTGCCTCCCGAAGAACCCGCTGCGAAGAATCCTCCGGATGGAGCAATTCTTGACTATGCATTGGCGGGACTGGCAGACCAGGTCACGCTGACGATTTTCGATCAGCATCACGAGGTGGTGAGGCGGTTCGCCAGTAGTGATCAAGAAGCGGGGAAGCGACCGCCGCTGCCGATTGCTGAGCGGTGGTTTCCTGAACCGCAGCGAATTGAGAATACGCCAGGGATGCACCGGTTTGTTTGGGATTTGTGCTGGAGAAATTCAGGGGAAAAGGCGGTTGATGAGGATGAAGATAATATGATCGCGCCGCATGGGCCTAGAGTTCCTCCTGGCGTTTATGAGGTTATGCTTACGGTTGATGGCAAGAGTTTCACGCAGCCGCTCACTGTGCGAATGGACCCGCGGTCTTTGGCGACCACCCAGGTATTGAGGGAGCAGTACCGGTTGGGGAAAGAAGCCTTCGAGGAGACGATTCAGAGCCGGGGCGCTCTGGCGGAAATCAATTCGGTGCAGAGTTATTTGGGTGGGTTGAAGTTGAATGGCAATGCTGCCCCAGCAGCGCAGGTGGCGGAGCTCGAGGCAGCGATGGCGCGGCTTCTGGAAGGGGATGGTCTGGAGATTGCCAACGCGGGTTTGGATGCCGTGGTGAATGCGGTGGAAGGTGGGGATAGGGAGGTTCCGTCTCAGGTCATGGAGTTGTATCAGGACTCGCGGGGGCAGGCGCGGAAGGAACGGGCGGAATGGGAAGTTGTTAAGAAGACAAAACTCGCGGCACTGAATAGCGCGTTGCGGCAGGCTGGGCTGGCGCCGGTTGCGATGTCGGAGATTGAGGAAGAGGTCGAGGAGTTGAAGACTCGATGAGATGCCCGAGGCTTGCAAATGGAGCGCCGTGGTATCCCACATCTCGTAAAAGCACGAGATATGGGGCCCCCCCCGGTTTGCGGTTAGGACAGAAATTCTTGAAAGAGATTTAGTCGAAGGTGGTTGGCCAGTCGGGATTCGCGGCGTGCTCGAACATGTGCTCGATCTGGTAGGGGGTTACGCGGGAGATGGACAGAGTGGGTAGGTCGTTGCGGGGAAAGAATCCTACTTCCGGTGTTTCGAAGCTTGGGGTAGGCTCGCCGCCGATCAGGTCACAGAGGAAGAAGACCTTGTAGGCGTGGGAGGCGATGGGTGGATGCGGATGCTTATTGCGGTCGAGCAAAGCTGCCAGCTTGCGCGGCAGCACATCGTAGCCCGATTCCTCTTTTACTTCGCGCACCACCATGGCGCTCGCTGACTCGCCCACATCTGCCCAACCTCCAGGCAAGGTCCAGCCTCCATCGTCGCGCTCGCGTACCAACAGAACGTGATCGTTGCGCAGAACGGCGCCGCGGACCTCGATTTTTGGGGTGGCATAACCGTTCTGGCCGCGGAACAGATCGATGACTTTCTGTGTATCGTCAATGCCGCTGCCCGCGCTCATCATGTCCGCAGCGATCGCGCGCAACTCTTCGTACCGTTCCCGGTCGTAGTGATCCTTGGTGAAGGTTAGCCCGCTCTGGGCTATGGCCTGCAGACGCTTTGTCCAACTCAACCACTGCGGGTCGGCCAGGTGATCCATGCTGCTCCTCGTAGATGTTCCCTCAGCGGCTAAAGCCGATTCTAGAGAGAGTGTTTATGTACGGGCTGAAGCCCGTACCCTTCAGTAAAGCAATTTCAAGACTGCGGTTTGCGGCTGGACTGCTTTGCGGCTCGAATGGCGCGTATCTCTTCCATTCGCTGAGCGAGTTGTTTTTCGCGGCCGTACGAACGCGGATGGTAGAACTCGCGGCCCAGCAGGGTTTCAGGCATGCAGTCCATATCGGCTACGCCTGCTTCGACATCATGCGCGTACTGATAGCCTTCGCCGTAACCGAACTGCTCCATCAGAGGAGTGGGTGCGTTCCTCAAGTGGAGCGGCACCGGCTCCGCTCGATGAGCTTCGATTTCCGACATGACGTCGCCATAGGCGGTGTATAGGGCGTTCGATTTGGGCGCCAGCGCCAGGTAGACCGCCGCCTGGGCCAGGGCGAGGTCGCCTTCGGGCGAGCCAAGAAAATCGATCGCATCCCGGGCGGCCAGCGCAAGCCGCAAAGCCTCGGGCGCGGCCAGGCCGATATCCTCGACCGCCATGCGCACCAGGCGGCGAGCAACATACATGGGGTCTTCTCCCGCCTTCAACATACGGCCCAGCCAGTAGAGAGAGGCATCGGCATCGCTATTGCGGATGCTCTTGTGCAGCGCAGAGATCAGGTTGTAATGCTCTTCGCCTTGCTTGTCGTAGAGCAACACGCGTTGCTGCAAGGCGTTTTGTACGGTCTCCCGGGTCACGGACGATCGGCTATTCGCTGCCAGCTTGACCGCTGTCTCGAGCGCATTGTAGGCATAGCGCGCATCCCCATTGGCGTAGCCGGCGATCATCTCCATGGCGTCGTCGTCGACCGTGACGTTGAGCTTGCCCAGGCCGCGCTCTTTATCGGTGAGGGCGCGCTTTAGTAACTGAACCAGTTGCTCATCGGTGAGCGGCGTGAGCCGGTAGACCCGGCAGCGGGAGAGCAACGCGGCGATTACTTCGAAGGACGGATTTTCGGTGGTCGCGCCAATCAGGCGGATCGTGCCGCGCTCGACGTAGGGTAGAAACGCATCCTGCTGGGCTTTGTTGAAGCGATGGATCTCGTCGATGAAGAGAATGGTGCGCGATCCAAACCCGGCAGCTTTCTCCGCGTCGACCATGACCTGCTTGATTTCCTTGATGCCACCCATCACCGCGGAGAATTCAATGAAGCTGGCTTGCGTAGCCTCGGCGATGATCTTGGCCACCGTGGTCTTGCCTACTCCGGGCGGTCCCCACAAGATCATGGAACCTGGGTCGTCGCGCTCTATTTCCATCCGCAAGGGCTTGCCGGGACCGAGCAGATGCTCCTGGCCTACGTATTCCTCCAGGGTTCGCGGGCGCATGCGTTCGGCAAGGGGCGCACCACGCGCAGTCTTCAAGGTGCTTTCCTCGGGAATCTGATTGAAGAGGCTCATGCGCGCACCTGCCTCTGCCGCATGGCTTCATAGAGCAGCACGCTTCCTGCGACTGCTGCGTTCAAGCTTTCCACTGCACCAGGGCAGGGGATGGTCACTCGCTGGTCGGCGCTTGCGATCCATTCCTCGGGGAGACCGGCGCCTTCATTGCCCACGAGCAACGCGCTGGGCCCGCGCAGGTCCGTTTTTTCTGCGCCGTCCCGCGCCACGGCGGCGAATATCTGTACTCCCTCTGCATGCAGTGCGGCAAAGGCGTCCTCCGCGGCCATGGTCACCACCGGCAGCCTGAAGGCGGAACCCGAGGAGGCGCGCAGTGTCTTGGCATTCCATAAGCTCACGGTGCCGGGGAGCAGGATCATTCCGGTGGCGCCGAAGGCTTCTGCCGAACGCACCAGGGTTCCGAGGTTCCCCGGGTCTTGCAGGCCGGCCGCGATCACAACCAGGGGGATCCCGTGGAACATTGCTTTCATGGTAAATTCGGGCGCCTCCGTCAGGGCAGCGATGCCTTGCGGATGCTCGGTTGTTGTGGCGCTCGAGAATACCTCCTCGGCCACGATCAAGACTTCGGCGTCCCCTACGGCAAGATGCTCGAGCAGTCCTTCGTTGCCGCTGCGGACAAACACGGTGTGCAGCTTGAGGCCGCTCTTGACTGCTTCTTCGATGAGATGCAGGCCTTCAAGGGCGATGTGGGAAGACCTGACGCCACGCGCGAGGGCGCCCCGCAGCTCTTTGATGCGGCCGTTTTGCCGGCTTTCCACCCTCCGCGGAGCACGTTCGGCAACAGACTTCATCTAACGCGATTGTACCCGGAGGGGATCAGGAAAAACGCCTCCTCGGGGTGGTGGTGAGCCCTTCCGCATAACGAAGCCCGATACAAGTCACCACCCCACCCTTGTTATCCCGAGCGAAGCCGAGGGACCTGCTGTGAGCCCTTCCGCGTAACGAAGCCCGATACAAGTCTGGTAGTCTCGATGACGGTGCACCCAATCCGTTTTTTGGTGGAGTTATCTTGTTGGCAGAAATTCTGCGTGTGCATCCCGACGAACCGGAGCGGGATCGGGTCGAATACGTTGTCTCCTGCCTGCGAAGCGGCAAGGTCGTAGGCGTTCCTACGGATACGTTCTATGGCTTGGCGGTGGATCCCGTTAACCTTCGCGCGGTAGAGAGCATTTACGAGATCAAGACACGTCTCAAGCACAAGCCGCTGTCCTTGCTGATCGCGAGCGCAGCACAAGCTTATGGGCTGGCTCGGGATCTCGACGGGCGATTTGACTTATTAGCGGAACGGTTTTGGCCGGGACCGCTCACTCTGATTGTTCGCGCCGGCTCGCGCTTGCCGCTGCGGTCCACTGCGAACACCGGCAACGTGGCTTTGCGTGTGCCCGACGCCGTTATTCCCCGGGCTATTGTGGAAGCATTGGGATTGCCTATCACGGCCACGGCAGCGAACCTGCAGGGGTTCCCGGAGTGCAACTATGCGGCGTGCGTGCGCGACCAGATTGGCGACCGGATCCCGCTGATCGTGGATGGTGGTCCTACGGGCCGCAGCGTTGCGACCACGATTGTCGATCTCTCGACCGATGGTCCCTGGCAGATTCTTCGGGAAGGAGCCATTCCTACCCACGAAATTGCGTTAACCCTGCAGCGCTGAGCAGAGATCCGAATGATGGCTTCGAAGAGAGATCTGCCCCACCCCGCGATCGAAGTTTTGCAGAGGGGGCGACGTGTGCTTCGCTGGCTGCTGGCTGCCGGGGTGCTGGTGGTCGTGGTTTGGTTTGCGTGGGTGTATGGGCAGATCCATTTTTATGCCACCCACGATGAGGCGCGGCCGGCGGATGCGATTGCGGTGTTTGGCGCTGCGGAGTACGACGGGCGCCCGTCGCCGGTCTTGCGGGCGCGGCTTGACCATGCGCTGGCTTTGTATCGCGAGCGGCTCGCTCCGTTGGTAATTACCCTGGGGGGAGGTGGGGACCCGGGGGATTCCGAAGGCGGGGTTGGTCATGATTATCTTCTGGCCCACGAGGTTCCCGAGAGCCAGATCATCGCGGAAACGCACAGCACAAATACAGAGGAATCAGCGGCGCGGCTAGCTGCGATTGCCCGCGAGAATCATCTGAACCGGATTCTTGCAGTTTCCGATGGAACGCATTTGTTTCGTATCCATGCGCTCTGTGCCAGCATGGGGCTGAATGTGTTTACTTCTCCCCGGGCGGAGACGCGGCCGCTGGGGGCCTGGGATGCTGCCATGCGGTTGATGCATGAGATGTTCAGCTACACGCTTTGGCGGTTGAAGATGCACTAAGCACCGTTTCCTTACCATGGACTGCTGGTTGTCCGGGGTTACAGGGCTAGCGTCGCGGCGGCTATCAGGGACGCGGCCAGCGTGGATAGAAAGTTAACTGCGTCGTTGTTGAGCCAGCCTTTCCGCTCCGCGGTTGCTCCCAACAGGGAATCTATAAGGAATCCTCCCATTGCTGCCGACCAGGCGATGCCCGCATTGCGCATGGTTAGGCGCATGGCGAGTGTCGCTACTACCACTACTACAGCTGCTCCTGCGGCGCCCGCTGCGGTACCGGCCACGCTGACGGCTCCGTTCGTGCCCGGGGCGACCCGCTGGCCGGTGGTGATCAGAATCGGTGGACCGCCCAGGACCTCTCCCAATTCGCTGGCCACAGTGTCGGCGGTGGCCTCAGCCAGGGCGGCGACCAAGATCACGGTATAAGACATGCCCGGATGGCTCGTCGCTGTGGCAGCCCACAGCCCGGCCACCCCGAGGTTTGCTGCGACCTGGGCGGCGTTACGGCCACGCTTTTCGTCAGCCAGCCCCAGCTGTTCTTTTTTGCTCCTGCCGAATTTTGTGGCGGCGAAGGTGAGCAGGAAGAGTACCAGCAAAGGCAACAAGGCGGAGTGAGGGGCAAGAGTGAGGGCCGCTGCGAGAATGCCGCCCGTCACCGCGGCCAGTGGCGTCGCGGCGCGCGCCAGCCACACCAGTAGCGCCAATACCAGGCTGGCGGCGAGCCCGTTTCTGGTGGGCCCACTCCACTCTGCCAGGGCGTAGCGCAGGACGGCTATCGCACAATACGGCGCAACCACGATCAGCACTAACCTCGACTGCCAGCCTTGATTTTTAGGGGCCGACGTATCGCTGAATGCGTGGTCCATTTACAATCATCTTTCTACCAGGAAATGAAACGTAGTGAGGTATTCACGGGTGCTTAGCGTTGCATGGCTCCAAAGCGGGAGCCGGCGGAGTGTGTGTTTGAAGCAGTTTGCATTCAAGGTTTTCCTTCCAGTGGTGGGGATTTCTGTGCTACTGGCCGGGTGCGGCGAGACCTATCGTCCAGTAGTCACGCCCGTAGCCGTAACCGGTCCAGCGCCGCAGCCACAAAGCTATGCCGTGGTGACCACTAGTTCGGGCTCTGGTTCCCCGGGCCTGGCCAATATTTTCGATGCTTCGGGTGACACCCTGCTGGCCCAGGCTCTCCTGGGCAACGGTCCGGTGGCGATCACCATGAACTCCAGCGGCACCTCTGTTACCACGACCAATACAGACGGCACGGTCAACACCTATTCGCCCTCAACTACGCTTGAGACCAAGAACATTCAGAGCAGCACTTTGCTGCAACCTGCACAACCGGTGAACCTGCTCTCTACCGGGAGCACTCTCTACATCACTGAACCCAACGTCCCGGCTGTAGCGGTGCTGACCAACAACTCGAGCGGAGTTTACCAGCTCACTCAAGAACTGGCGGTTCCCGCCAGCCCAATCAACGTGGCGGGCAATGCCAACGCCTCCCGGGTCTACTCGATTACCCAGGACAACGGTTCCAACGCCGTCGCATTCGGGGACTGTGAAACTCCTTCACAGGTCACGGCTCCGGGCCAGGTGCAGTCGATTGAGACTTCGACGGTAACGATTTCGCGTACTCTGCCGGTTGGTATCTGTCCTGTCTACGGCATCGGCTCGCGGGATAACAACCGAGTCTTTATTCTCAACCGAGGCAGCGGAACGGTCACCGTTATCAACAGCCAGCTCAATGAACTGGATACCACGGCGGGTTTGCAGAATTTTGATCCGGCTACGGGCACGCTCACGTTGCCTCCGCCGGCGGGCGTATCCGCGGCGGGGTTCACTGCCGGACCGGTTTTTGCGGATTACTATGCCCCGGCGTCTCAGCTGGTGACGGCGAATTATGATTCCAACACCATCACCATCATCAATACCAGCCTGGACCAATACGGCAATGATTCTTCGCTGTTTGGCCAGGCCGTGACGGTTCCTGTGGGCAACGGCCCGGATACCCTTTCCATTCTGCGTGACGGCAGCCGGGTCTATGTAGCCAATCAGAAGGACAGCACGGTGACGGTGGTGAGCCTCACGAACTTCAAGGTGCTGGCCACGATTCCTATCACCGGCCATCCTATTTCGATGGCGTCGACGTTCAGCACGCCGTATGGACAAGTGTATGTGCTGGCATCAGACCAGCCCTATATGACCGTGATTCGCACCGATACAGACAAGGTGGCAGCGTCGATTCAGTTGGATGGAACGGGCGTGGATGTGCACACCAGTGCGCAGTCAGTGGGCGCGAATAGCGCTACTTCCGGTACGGTCACCAATGCCATCAACGTCAGCCACGCCCCCGGTAGCGGATCCCCTTGTGGATTTGGCGCGCCGTGTATTACGTTGAACGCCGACGCTGCGCCCAAGCGGAAGAAGTAGTCGTCGCACAACGCCCTTGTCTCAAAAGCGAAACCAGGGCCAGCCCTCTTCCCAAAGGGTACAGGCTTCAGTCCGTAGGTAAATGAAGCAGAACTACTCGGCTTAGCCACTAAGAGCCCCTCAGCGGCTAAAGCCAATCTCTTCCAGAGTGGGCTTTGTGCGGGCTGAAGCCCGTACTCTTCACGCCCATGTCCCCGAGAAAAGAGTTGACGGTAGCTTAGCTGGGTGCTCCTGAGAGCACGATCGGCGCGGTCGGAGTAGAGGAACCGGCTGCGTCCTCTATGGTCACGCCGAACGCCTTGGCGGCGATGCCCGAGGCTAGCTTCGGTAGCACCAGGGTGGCGCTGCCGGCGGTGTCAGGGCGAAAGAGGCCGGCAGGCACGGGCGCTTTGCCGTTTGCCGGAATTACCCACAGTTCGTAGGTCTTACCCTCGGGCAGCGGTTTCAAGTTGGTCGCCAGCAGGATCAGGCCGCCTCGCTCAGGCAAGTAGGTGGCACGGGCGGTCGGCTGCGCGGGCACTTTTCCTTCGGTCAGCGTCACCCGCTGAGCAGTGGGCGCGGTCAAAACTTCCAGCACTTGCTGCGCACGCGATGCTTGCCCAGCCAGGTTGCTGACCAGGGTAGATTCATCCTGCAATTCGTCGTTCAGGGCAAGATTTTGCACGCCCAGAGAGATGGCTACGATCGCCATGGCGGCCGCCGCAATCCAGGGGACCCAGAAGCCGAACCCGCGCCGCGAGCTCTTTACAGAAATGGGAGTTACTTCAGTCAGCTTGGGCGAGGCAGCGATCTTGTCCAGGAAGCGTTGGCGCGCACCTTCGGGCAGCGGCTGTTGCTCGACTGCGAGGCCCAACAGAGCAAGGTCACCATGGACCTGGGCAAGCTCCGCTCGGCATTGAGCACAGCTCTGCAGGTGCGTCCTGATGGATGCGGACTCCTCTATTGGGAGACTCTGCATCGCATAGGAAGCTAACTCCTCCTGCGTGTTGTGTTCGTTGCCTGTCATGCCTGAAATGCCTTTCGTAATGTAATCAACGCCAACCGGATGCGAGTTTTTACCGTACCCAGAGGATCGCCTGTTCTCTCCGCAATCTCGGAATGGCTCAAGCCTTCAAAGAAAGCCAGCTCCATCGACCTTTGCTGCTCCGCGGGCAGATCCTTCAATACTTTCTGGACCTTCTCCATCAAGGCGTTGTGCTCAGCCTCGGAGGCCAGGTTTCCAGGAGAAGCGAGCACCACATCGTCGACGGAATCCGTGGGCTTTCTGCGCCGCAACAGATCGATCGAGCGATTTCTTGCTACCACCACCAGCCAGGCGCCGAGTGATCCACGCCCCTGCACAAACGAATCGGAGTTCCTCCAGACCTGGAAGAAGATCTCCTGCATTACATCTTCTGCGTGACCGGTATCCTTGAGAATTCGTAGTGCAACCGAATAGACGGCTCTGCCGTAACGGTCGAAAACTTCGGCCATTGCGGTCTGATCGCCTCGCCGGACACGCTGTAGCAGCGCGCCGTCTTCTGTTGCAGTGGCGGTCGTTCCGTTAGCCATCCTGTCTGTGAGGCTCGAGTCTCTGATAGTAGAACGATCAGGTTCGCCAATCGGATTGGGGGTTTTCTCGGGCATCGTTCGAGCCGACCTTATTCTACGTTTGTAGGACGAAAAGAACCAAATGGCAGCTGCAGGTACAATGACCTGCATCCCCGAGCATGTAGATGAGGAACCGCCTGGATAAGTTGCTGGTCGAGCAGGGCTTGGCGCCGTCGCGGGAACGAGCGCAGGCGCTGATTCTGGCTGGGCGCGTGCTGGTGAACGAACAGAAGGCGGAAAAGCCGGGTACATCTTTCGATGACACCGTAGTAATGCGTGTGTTGGGGGAAGAGCAGCGTTACGTGAGCCGCGGCGGATTCAAGCTGGAAGCGGCGCTCGTGGGTTGGCAAATTGATCTCAACGGGCGCCACTGCGCGGATATCGGCACCTCCACCGGGGGTTTCACCGATTGCATGCTGCAGCACGGCGCAGCCAGCGTGGTCGCGGTCGATACCGGCTACGGACAGATCGCCGAAGGCTTGCGTAGAAATCCACGAGTTACATTGCTGGAGCGCACCAATGCCCGCTATCTCAAGCCGGGCGATCTTCCCGCGGGAATCAGTTTTGTATCCATGGACGTTTCGTTCATCTCGGCCACGCTGGTTCTGCCCGCGGTGTTGGCTACGGTGGGTCAGAGCCCGGGTGCGAGATTAGAAGCCGTGGTGCTGGTGAAGCCGCAGTTTGAAGCGGGCAGGGAATACGTGGGTAAGGGCGGCATCGTGCACGATCCGGCGGCCCACAAGTTGGCCATCGATCGGGTGCGTGGTGCTTTGCTCGAACTTGGCGCGGCCGCTACCGAACTCGCGGATTCTCCGATCGATGGGACAAAAGGGAATCGTGAGTTCCTTCTCTATAGCCGCTTTTGATTCCCAGCCCGAGCCATCGCGTACACTAGAACCCCATGCGTCCGGTTGCAATCATATCCAAGCCGCAGAAGGATGAGCTCGCCCATGTGCTTCCGGAACTGGTGGCATGGATGCGAGCTCACGACTTTGAGCCCATTCTTGACCACGTGAGCGGGAGCTATACGCAGGATGCGCGGATTGTTCCCCGCCATGAATTGCCGGCGCAGAAACCTGCCCTGGTGGTGGTGTTGGGTGGAGATGGAACGCTGCTGGCGGCGGCCCGCACTTTTGCCCGCACCGATGTTCCTATCCTGAGCGTCAACCTAGGCGCGCTGGGCTTCCTTACCGAGGTCAGGCTGGGCGACCTGTACACCACTCTGGAAGGTTGGAAGGAAGGTTGTTGCAACATCGATGCCCGCGCCCTGCTGCACACCGAAGTGATGCGCGCGGGCACCCTATACAAGGAGTATGAGGCCCTGAATGACGTGGTCATTGCCAAGGGCGCTATCGCGCGCATGGGCGACTTTAGCGTGCATCTGTTCGATCAGTTGGCGGCATCGTTCCGTGCGGACGGGGTGATTATTTCCACTCCGACGGGTTCCACGGCATACAATCTGGCCGCCAACGGACCTATTCTGGCTCCCAGCGTGGACGCCCTGGTGATCACTCCGATATGCCCTCACTTGTTGACCATTCGTCCGATGGTGGTGCGAGGCGATGCGCATGTGACGGTGAGCGTGGAGGGAATTCCCGACCTGACGTTTCTTACCGTCGATGGACAGGAAGCCTTGCAGCTCCGCGTGGGAGATAGGGTTTGCTGTCGCCGTTCCGAGCACAGCGTGCACCTGGTTCGCATGGGCGCGACGGGGTTTTTCGATGTGCTCCGCTCGAAGTTGAGTTGGGGTGAGCGGTGACGGATTGTCAAATGGGACAGCAGGTCCCTGCTGTTCTCTGCATTAGCATTGAAATCCTAGGGTTTGGTTAGCTCGTCAAGCAGGAGTTTGGCTTTGGTGGCCAGGGTGAGCGCGCCGTCAGTATCTCCGTTGTCGAGGGCTTGCTGAGCTTGCTTTAGGAAGGTGCGAATCTGGGTCGCGGTGACTTTCTCTTCGTCGGAAAGAGGCCGCTTGATGCCGTTCAGCCCCTGCTGGGTCTCTCCGATCAGATCAGCTGTCTGATGCTTGGTCTTTTCTCCGATCGCGCTGTCACCGGTAGTCAACTGGCCAATGGGCGATGCGGCCGCCGCGGGCTGCTGGGGCGGAGTGGCTTGCGCGGTAGTTGGAGAGCCTGTTCCTGCTGTCGCCGGCGCGGCCCCTCCGGTGGCAGGCGTCGCAGCAGTCTGTGCAGTGTCTGCCGGCTTGGTTGCCGGAGGCTTGACCTTGTGCCTCACCTTCTTCGGCGGCGGCGGAGGCGGAAGGGGCACGCTCTGCGCCGACGGCGTCGGCAGTGGAGAAGCCAGTGGGGTTTCTGATTTCTCTTGCGGCTGCGTCGTCTTGGGAGGGCTTAGAGTCCCTTTGCCTGTCTGCAAAGGAGGAGCCTGCGCCTGCTGCGGCGTTGAGGATTTGGGATTGTGACACGCGGTGAGCGTAGCGAGCAGCGCCAGCGACGTGCATAAGTAGACCGCCCTCATCCTCTGGGCTCCTTGGCGACGATCGATCCCGCTGGGCTGCTCCCGTCCGGCATCAGGTATCCGCGCGTCCTGCCTTCCTGAACAGTATTCAGTGGAAAGCGCAAAGTAAATGTTGTTCCGTTTGTTGCATCCGATTCTACTTCAATCGAACCGTTATGCAGTTCTACGATGCGATAAGTCATCGCCAAGCCAATACCGCTGCCGTCTTTCTTGGTAGTGAAGTATAAGTCGAAGATCTTGTCTCTCACGTCGGCAGGGATTCCACCACCCTGGTCATGGATGCTGAGCAGAGCCATGCGGCCATCCTCGGCTAGGCGCACTTTCAATCTTCCACCTTCGGCCATGGCCTGCGCGCCGTTCAGCACAACGTTCAAGAGCGCCTGCTTCAGCAGGTCGGCGTCCACCTTGGCCATTACCGGGTGGTCGGGCAGATCGCTGTGCACGTGAACGTTGCGCGTCTCCAACTCAGCAGAGGCCAGCATCAGCACGGCAGAGACGACCCGGCGCAGGTCCTGCTCCTTCAGCTGCAGTTCCACTGGCCGGGAAAAATCGACCAGGGTCTGCACGACGCGGTCCAGTCTTTGGATTTCGCTCTCGATGACTTCAAGGTGGCGCATGGCCTTGTTGTCGGAGCCGCCGAGTTTGTTACGCAGTAGCTCAAGATGGACCACGATGGCGTTGATGGGGTTCTTCACTTCGTGGCCGACGCCAGCGGTCAACCTGCCGATGGCAGCCAGGCGTCGCGAGAGTTCGAGATCGCTTTCTATTTCTCTTACCGATTCGACGTCGTGCAGGGTGAGCAGCGCGCCCAGGGTTTCCTGGGGATAGACGGCGCGGTCGTCGTGGATGAAGTCGAGCGAGATTTCGACGTGGCGGCCGGTCTCGGTGGTGATTTCTTCCTGCACCAGGGCCATGCGGGCGTCGAATGATTCGCGCACCAATCTTCCCAGCCGGGTGGAGCGGGAGAAGACATCGTGCAACTTTGCGCCCAGGATTTGCGCGCGGCTGATGCCAAGAAAACGTTCGACCGAATCGCTGACCAGCACGGCACGGGCATCGTGCGTATAAAGTAGAATGCCGTCCTGCAGGTTGGTCATGATCTGGTCGAGGTTTTCCTTGAGGGCAGAGAAGACCTCTTCCACGTTGCGCATCCGGCGGCCGATGCGCTCGATTTTGTGCGAGACCAGCACCACGGCATCGCCGGAGCGGCCTGCTCCTGCTTCTCCTGCCGTTTCCGCTTCGGCGAGGGCGAGTGCGTCCAGACGGGCGCCGATCTGTTCAATTGGTTTGAGGGCGAGGTTGGCCAGGAAGGCGGCGAAGATGAGAGAGCAAAGGATGGCCACCCCGGTATAAGTGAGCGCGGCAACCAGCCAGGGCTCCACTACAAAACGAAGGAAGGTGGTGCGAACGCCCACCCGGACGGTGGCGAACGGTTCGGAGTCCCTCTCGACCGGCAGGGTTACGTTATATACCCGAGGCGGACCGAAGACGACTTCGAGCAACCGCAGCAAGCCTCCGCTTTCGAGTTCTGCATACTCCTGCCGTTGGGGTAGCAGATGATCCAGGTCGGCGGGATCGGTGCTGAGCAGGCCGCGGCCTTCGCTGTCGGCGATCGAGACGTCGAACACCGTAGGGGAGTAGCGAATGGCTGAGTTCATCAACGCGGTCAAAGCAGGATCACTGCGCAGGGCTTCGGCCACGGTGGCCCGAAGAGCCTTGGGATCATTGGTGATGATGTGCGGATTGGTGAGCAGGGCGCGACGGGTGGCGAAAAGAATCTCGTGCGCCACCATGTCGTTCGCCGAGTAAGCCTGGGTCATCCGCTGGCGCAGTAGCTGGCCAAGAAATATCCAGGACAGGGTGAACACTACCAGGAACACCAGCCCGGTGATGGCGAGCACGAGCTTGGTCTTCAGTCTCATGAGGGAAACACCCGAACCCTGTTAATCACTTATCGAGCAGTGGTTGACTGGGATGAATGATTTTCGAGTGGTTAGGCAGCAAATTAAGCAACCGGCCGCTCTTCGGCCGCCTCGACGCCGGTCGCGCTGCCGTACTCTTTCAACTTGTTGTGCAAGGTTTTCAAGCTGATGCCCAGGATCTCAGCCGCCCGGGTTTTGTTGTTGCGCGTCGACTCCAGGGTTTTAAGGATCAACATGCGTTCGGCTTCATCTACTGTGCTGCCGATTTCCACATGAACGCCGGTGTCGCTGTAGTTCGAGGTGCTGGTATCGGGTCGAATCAGACGCTGACCGAAAGTTGGGGGCAAGTGCCGTGTTTCCAGGTATCCGTCTCCGCAAAGAATGACTGCGCGCTCAATGGTGTTGCGAAGCTCACGCACGTTACCCGGCCAGTCGTGAGCCATCAAGCGGTTGAGCATTTCGCCATCCACCCCTTTGACCTGCCGTCCGTGCTTGGTATTCATGTCGTTCAGTAAAGCTTCGATGATTGCCGGGATGTCTTCTTTATGTTCTCGAAGGGGTGGCATATGCAAGTTAAAAACGTTGAGACGGTAGTACAAATCACCGCGCAGCTCCCCGGAAGATACTGCTTCCTCAGGATTTTTGTTGGTGGCCGCGAGGACGCGCACATTCATCGGTGTTTCAACCTTGCTGCCCAGGCGGCGTAGCTTCTTGTCTTCTAATACTCGCAGGAGCTTGGCCTGGGTGCCCACGGGCATTTCGCCGATTTCGTCCAGTAGTAATGTGCCTTCTTCGGCCAGTTCGAAACACCCGGCGCGGCGCTCGAGCGCGCCGGTGAAGGAACCTTTTTCGTGACCGAAGATTTCACTCTCGATCAAAGTCTCGGGGATGGCAGCGCAATTGACGGCGACGAAGGGTTTGCCGCGGCGCGGGCTCAGCTCGTGCAGGGTTCGTGCCACGAGTTCCTTGCCGGTTCCACTTTCGCCGGTGATCAGTACCGACACGGTACTGGGGGCGACCCGTTCGATCATGGCAAACATTTCCTGCATTTTTTTTGAGCTGCCCACCAACGATCCGAGAAAGCCGGTGTCGCGCAGTTTTCGGCGGGTGACTTCCAGTTCGCGTTCGGTCTCGCGTTGGCGGCTGGCGTTGGCCAGCACGGTCTTGAGCCGGGTGGGATCGATGGGCTTTTGAATAAAGTCGTAAGCGCCGATCTTCATTGCTTCGACGGCGCGCTCGATGCTTCCCTGGGCAGTCAGGACGATGACCGCCGCGTTCAACTGCATCTCGCTTAGCCTGGACAGGAGCTCCAGACCATCCATGCGCGGCATCTTAAGGTCGGTAACAATGATGCCGGGAAACCACTCGGTTGCTTTTTCCAGACCCTCGACACCGTCTCTTGCCGTCTCTGTGCGGTAACCCCAGCCGGAGACGAGCTCGGCCAGTCCGGCCAGCGCATGCAATTCGTCTTCGACAATCAGTACTCTCTCTGTCGCACCCATTGGTTGTTCTCTACTCTCATGTTCAGGTCAATAGCGGGGAACTGCCGGGTCGATTTCCCTGGACCAGGCATCGATGCCGCCGCTCAAGGACTGCACTTTTTCAAAACCCTGATTGCGCAACCACACGGCGACGTTCAGAGAGCGGACGCCGGAATGGCAAATGGTGACGATGTGCGTGTCAGGGTCCAGTTCCTGGAAGGCGCGGGCTGGAATTTCACCCATGGGCATGGTTTTCGACCCGACGATCTGCGCCGTGGCAAACTCCCAGGGCTCACGGACATCGAGCAAGACCAGGCCGGGCTCTCCGGCTTTGCGTTGGGCGGCGAGATCGCGAACGGTAAGTTCCAGGTCGAGCATGGATAAGTCCCCAGGTTTAGGATACATCTTGCGTGGCTGTCCCTCGGGGCGCCTACTGCCGATCTACCCAGGAGAAACCATTTATGCCCTCACCGGTCGAGTTTGCCCGCAGCCAGCAGGCACGGTTCCTTGACGAGTTAAAGTCCCTGCTGCGCATACCGTCGGTCTCGACCCTGCCGGAGCATGCCGGCGACGTCCGGTTTGCCGCCGAAAGCCTGGCCAAGGAGCTGGAACGGATTGGCCTGGAGCACGTCAGGGTCATCGGAACCTCTGGTCATCCCCTGGTCTATGGGGACTGGCTGCATGCGGCCGGCAAGCCCACCTGCCTGTGTTACGGCCATTACGATGTGCAGCCACCCGATCCGCTGGACGAGTGGCATACTCCGCCCTTCGAGCCCACCGAGCGCAACGGCAACCTGTATGCCCGCGGCGCGGTCGACGACAAGGGCCAGATGTATATGCATCTGAAGGCTCTCGACTCCCTGATGCAGTCTTCCGGAGGCAAGCTGCCGATTAATGTGCGGGTGATTCTGGAAGGTGAGGAGGAGGTTGGAGGCGAAGGGATCGCCAAGTTTGTGCGCGAGCATCCGGGCGACCTGAAGGCCGATTTCGCCCTGGTTTCGGACACGGAGATGTTTGCTCCCGGCTTGCCTACGTTGTGCGTCGGGCTGCGCGGCATGATCTACACCGAACTGGAAGCGGTTGGGGCGCGCACCGATCTGCACTCCGGAGTTTTTGGCGGCGCGGCGCCCAACCCCTTTGTCGCCCTGGCGCAAGTGATTGCTCAGCTTAAGGATGCGGACGGACACATTCTCATCCCCGGCTTTTATGACAAGGTAGCTGCTCCCTCTGCCGATGAATTAAAGGCCTGGAAGACGCTGCCTTTTGACGAGGAGGCCTATCGGAGCGCGGAGGTTGGATCACGCGAGCTTTCCGGTGAGCCTGGTTTCTCGGTGCAAGAACGGACCTGGATCCGGCCCACGATGGATGTGCATGGGATGCCAGGCGGCTTTATTGGGGCCGGGGCGAAGACGGTGATTCCCGCGAAGGCTACGGCGAAGGTTTCGTTCCGGCTGGTTCCCGACATGACCCCGCAGGAAGTATTCGCGCAATACAAGAGATTTGTGGATTCACTGCAGTTGAAGGGGATTGAGCTGCGGGTTCGGCTCATCCACTCGGGCGACCCAATCGTGGTGAGCACGGATAACCTCTATATTCGGGCGGCCACCCATGCGCTGAAGCAGGTGTTCGGCAAGGAGACGGTTTTTATTCGATCCGGCGGGTCGATTCCCATTGTGGGAGATTTCGAGCGTCACCTTAAGATTCCTACCGTCATGATGGGGTTTGGCCTCCCGGACGACAACCTGCACGCGCCCAACGAAAAACTGAACATCGCCAACTTTCATAAGGGGATTGAGTCGATCATCTTGTTCTTTGAAGAGCTAGGACGGTAGTGGAGAATTTTTGGTTGAGTGCTGTGGTCTCCCACATCTCGCGAAAAACGAGCGAGATATGGGGCGCCCGCGATGAGTGGTCGGGAAAGAGTCCCGGGTCAAGAGCAGTTTTTTCTATAAATGCTTTAGTCTTGAGCCAATGAGCACCTCTTCCGAATCCCCGATCCCGGGCATCCCGTCCGGAACGCCGATCGAGATCGTCGGCGAGTTTCCCCAGGCCGAGGAGAATGAGGGGCCGCGGCAGCCAGAAGCGCCTTATATCGCTTTCGAACATGTCTCAAAGGCATTTGGCGACGTTCGCGTGCTCGACGATGTCAGCTTTTCTGTCCAGGCGGGCCAAACGCTCTGCATCCTGGGCCGGTCGGGAGTGGGCAAGTCCGTTTCCCTGCAACAGATCATGGGCTTCCTGAAGCCCGATTCGGGGCGGATTATGGTTGCAGGGCAAGATATCACCGGCTTGACGGAAGACCAGATGGAGACAGTCCGCAAGAAAGTAACCATGGTCTTTCAGAACGGCGCGCTCTTCGATTCTCTGTCGGTAGGAGAGAACGTCGCCTTTCCTTTACGAGAGCGCGGTCAGTTACTGGAAGATCAGATTCAGCAGGTGGTGAACGGATTGCTCGACATGGTCGGCGTCGCCGGAATGGCGGATCTGCTGCCCTCCGATCTTTCGACCGGGATGAAGCGTTCGGTGGCGATCGCGCGCGCGCTTTCCGCCCAGCCGGAAGCCATTCTTTATGACGAGCCCACCACCATGGTCGATCCCCTGATGGGTCGATTACTCGGCAACCTCATCCAGAAATTGAAGCACCAACTGAGACTCACCAGCATTGTGGTCACGCATGATATGCGCTTTGCCGAGCGGCTGGCGGACCAGGTCTTGTTTTTGCATCAGGCGAAAGCCTACTTCTTCGGCACCATGGACGATTTAAAGCTTACTGAAGATCCCTTCCTTCGCGAGTTCCTCGACTTAGACAAGCTGGTATTGCCGCAAGGCTGATGTTCCGCATCTCAAGTTACTGCATCTTCGAAGCAAGGCTAAGTCGAGCCGGGAATCGCATGTGAACAGGGCATGACGATTCGGTGATGGAGTCCCCTAATAGTAACCATATATTGATAACTCCTTATGCTGCGGGTCGTGCACCCGATGGTATGCTCACTGGGAAAGGTGTGGCAGAAAGCTACACTTTTCCTGGCTTTTGCAGGCGTGGGATTCGCCCTTGAGGGTAGCTGGTGGAAAGCTTCCTGACCAGGCTTTAAGGGTTTCGCTCGAACAGGCTTAACTGTTAAAACAAAAAGGTTTACTTGCCATGCAATCCAGAGCTTTACCTTCCTGCTCACGATTCTTGTGGATATTTTTTGCAGTTGAGATTTGGTGTCGTCTGCCGCGCCTGAAGCGCTCTTTACCAAGTGTCCTGAGTTCTTCCGTGCTGCAGCCAACTGTCCAGTAACAAGTAGTAACACTCCTGGTTACCCGGATCGAAGCAGACTCGACAATTTGCGACATCCGGCTCTAACGAAGGCCACAGTGTAAGTAGAGAGTTCCGCAGCCTTCGCGCGCTTTCTCGAGGACCTTGATGGCAACGTCCGGACTACTGAAACGCCTTGCGACAAACGGCCGGGAGGATCTGCGGCCAAGGATCATAGCGGCGGAGCATCGGCCGCACACCCAGGGTAAGGGCGCGCTCGTTATTTCTCTCTGCATTCTGGGAGATGTGGCGATTGCGTTGGTCGCGCTGATGATAGCGGTTCGCGGCTGGCTGGGCCAAGGGCTGTTTGGTGCAGATTCGCCCTACCGCACCAACGTAATGTTTCACACCCATCCCACCATCCTTCTCGGTTGCCTGGCATGGTTTCTGTTATCGCTGGTTCTGGTCAGCAAGCGTTACCACTTGTATGGCCCGATGCAGACACGCAATACTCTGCACGAACAGCGGCTTACCATTCAGGCTTGCGTGACGGCGGGGCTTCTTCTTTCCGGCGCACTTTACCTGGTACGGGGAGAAGTGATCTCTCGCGGCGTAGTTATCATCACGGTAGTGGTGACGACAGTATTGCTGTGTGTCCGCCGCCTGATTTGGCGCCTGATGATGTACCGTCGTTTCGAACGGGGTCTGGAAACGCGCAACATCATTATTGTAGGGACCGGCAGGGTGGGTCAGGCCATGCGCCACCATCTGGACAGCATTCGCCATCTGGGATATAGCTTCAAAGGTTACGTACATATTCCAGGAGTCGATTCGGATAACCCGGCGTTGGCCGGCGACGTTCTTGGCTCGATCGATCAACTGCTTCCGTTGGCCCGGCAATTCTTTGCGGATGAGATTTTTCTCTCTGCGTCGTGTGATGCCCGTTTGGTCACGCGCATTGTGGATCAGGCGCGGGAAGCGGGCGTAGACATTCGCGTAGTGCCCGAGCTTTATGACGGCCTGGCGTGGAACAGCCCAATCGAGTATATCGGCCAGTTTCCCACCATTCCTCTGCACCGCGGCGAGACCCCGGTGATCGGATTGTTCTTTAAGCGCATTCTAGATTTGCTGCTCTCTTCGGCTGCGCTGATTGTGCTGTCGCCCTTAATCGCGGCTACGGCGGTTGCCGTGATGCTTGATTCTCCCGGCCCCATTTTTTACTGCTCCGACAGGATTGGCAAAAAAGGGCGGGTGTTTCGCTGCATCAAGTTCCGCACCATGGTAGCCGATGCAGAACGGCGACGGGCGGAAGTTCTGCACATGAACGAGCGCGATGGGGTGCTGTTCAAGGTCAGCAACGATCCCCGCGTGACTCGTGTTGGTCGATTGCTGCGCAAGTATTCACTGGACGAACTGCCGCAGTTTCTCAACGTGCTGCGCGGCGACATGAGCATGGTTGGTCCCAGGCCCCCCATTGCCAGCGAAGTCAAGCGCTATGATTTGAGCCATCTGCGGCGCCTCGATGTGCTTCCAGGGATGACCGGGTTGTGGCAGGTGCAGGCGCGCCAGGATCCCTCGTTCGACAGCTATATTTCGCTGGACACGGCGTACATTCAGAACTGGAGCATCTGGCTCGATCTGAAGATTCTCATTCGCACTCTGTCGGTGGTCGCAGGCGGCACCGGCGCTTAGGGCGGTGCTGAATTAATCGAGACACTCCTTGATTTCGAGCCAACGCGAAGCCGATGTTCTTCGCAGGATGGGAAAAAGAGTCGTTTCCCAATAGCTGCTGCTCGTGATAGCGGTAATAGGTTCCGTCCTGTGGATCGATAACCCAGATCTCTGGGATGCCCATGGCCACATAGTCTTCCAGTTTGCGTTTGAGACGTTGCAGGGTATCCTGGGGTGACAGGATTTCGAAAACAGCAAGGGCGGATGAGTAATAATCTGCTCGACCGGGCGGTCGCACTCAAGCACCATTACATCTGGAACGCGGAACCGGGTTGCGGCCGCGTGGACCGGTAATTCCCCAAGGACGCGAATCCCCCCGGTCCGTCTTGTGCTGGCTAAACCAATCGAGGGCTAATCCTCGGTTCTCTACTTCGGAAACGCAAAACCGGGGTGGCCTGTATCTCCTACTCTTCCTGGCTTGAATTGTTCCCCACGGTTCGTTGGACCTGGATGGATGCTCATCCGGCTGCAAAAGACATTTCCCCGCATTCTCCGTAGTTTCGCGGCAGCGCAAACGACTTCTCGCCAGAACAGTTAAAAAAAATCGCTGGGGGCGTTGACATTCGACGACGGGCCGGCTTATATTTCACCAATCGGTTATATAACTGATTAGTTAAGTATGGCGCACATGGAAAGACGATGACCGAAGCGAATCTAGACGCGATGTTTGCGGCGTTGGCCGATCCGACGCGGCGGGCGATCCTGGCGCGGCTCGCATTGGGCGAGACTTCGGTGACCGAGTTGGCGGCGCCCTTCGAGATGTCGATGCCGGCAATCTCCAAACACCTCAAGGTACTGGAGAGGGCGGGCCTGGTGGACCGCGGGCGAGAAGCGCAGACGAGACCAGCTCGACTAAATCCGATGGCTCTCAAGACGGCGGCCGATTGGATCGAGGAATACCGAAAATTGTGGGAAGAGAGTTTCGACCGCCTCGACGCCTATTTGCAGAAGTTGCAGGCTGGCCAGGCGAAACAAACACACACCGGGCGAAAAGCCTCAGGGAAAAAGGAGAAGTAAGGATGCAAGATCTACTGGAAGCTATGCCGGAATTGCAAGAGGATGAGCGGACGATTGTTTCAACGCGGGTGTTCAACGCACCGCGCAAGATGGTCTACGAGGCGTTTGTTGACCCAACGCAGGTGGTCGAGTGGTGGGGGCCGCATGGCTTTACCACCACGGTGCTGGAGATGAACTTGCGTCCCGTTGGCAAGCGGCGCCTGGTGATGCACGGGCCCGACGGAACAAATTATCCCAACGAGATGACGTTCACCTCAGTGGCGGCCAACGAACGCATTGAATTGGACCTGGTTGGGGGCAAAGAAGGCGCGGAGCCGGTACACATGTACAAGACGACCACGTGGCAAGATGAGGTTGGTGGCAGTCGCCTGACGCTGCGTAGCGAGTTTGGCAGCCGTAAGCTGCGCGATGAGAATGTGCAGACCTACCGGTCTGTGCAAGGTAGCCGCGAGCTGTTTGAGCGGTTGACCAGGTTTCTGGCAACGAAGGGAGCGGCGGCATGAGCACAGCAATGATGACTCCACAGCAAAAGGGAAGCGAGCCTGGGAAGAGCTATGAGCTGAGGATTACGCGCGTATTTGATGCGCCGCGTGAGCTGGTATGGAAAGCATGGACCGATCCTGCGATGCAGATGCAGTGGATGGGACCGCGTGGGTTTACTACCACCGAACTGCACATGCCGAAGACCGTGGGCGCCGAGTGGCGGCGAACCATGGAGGGCCTGGTGCCGGCGACCGGTGCTCCTGTGAAGTTGAAGCAGCATGGCACGGTTCGTGAAGTGAAACCGCCCGAGTTGCTGGTGTTCTCCTTTGCCTGGGATGTGCCGAGCGATGTCGGTTTGAGCAACATGGACTTCGAAGAGAACATCATCACGGTGCGGCTGGAAGAACAAGGCAACAAGACGGTGATGACCTTTACGCAAGGTCCTTTCCTGAGCTCGAGCGCGTGCGACGGGCACACCGGCGGCTGGAATAGTGCATTCGATAAGTTTGGCGAGTTCCTGACGGCGCAACAGCCACAGAGGGAGCCGGATCCTGACGAGGTGACGACGGAACTTCATTTACGCCGTTTCTTTCGCGCGCCGCTCGATGTTGTATTCGCCGCGTGCACAAAGCCAGAGATGCTTGCCCAGTGGTGGGCGCCGAAGGGCTTTACGGTTCCGCGCTGCGAGTTTGAAGGCAAAGGCGGCGGGAAGATCTACCTCGAAATGAAAGCGCCGGACGGAACCGTGTATCCGATGTCGGGCCGGGTAGTGGAGTTCTTTGCGCCCTACCGCTTTCACTTTACGGCGACGCCGCTCGACGAGGAGGGCAACGCTCTGTTCGAGACCTGGAACTCGATCTTTCTCGAAGAGAAGACTGGGGTTACAGAAATGAATCTGGACGTGCACGTGTTGAGCATGACAGACGCTGCCCCAGTGTTCCTGAGAGGAATGAAAGAAGGCTGGCGCCAGAGCCTGGAGAAGCTGGCGCAGCTGCTGAAAAAGCAGTGGATTGCGGGATGATTTGACCATCGGGCGATTGTGGATTTGACTCGAATCGAAATGACTGGAGAAGAATATGCAGATGAGCGTGCACTTGAACTTTCAGGGAAATTGCGCGGAAGCGTTCGAATTCTACAAGAAGGTGTTCGGCGCAAAGAACGCCTTCGCAATGAAGTACGGTGAGGCGCCCGCCGGGATGCCTGTTCCGCTGGATTGGAAGGACAAGATCATGCACACGTCGATCCCGCTGGGCGATAGCCAGCTGATGGGCTGCGACGCACCCCCGGAACGCTCGACGCCGCTCGGCGGCTTTCAGATTTCCGTGAGTTCCAAGGATGAAGCCGAAGTGCAGCGCATTTATGAGGCGCTCCAGGCAGGCGGCAGCGTTCAGATGCCAATGGCGAAAACGTTCTGGTCGCCGATGTTTGGCATGTGCACAGACAAATTCGGCGTAGCGTGGATGATCAGCATGCCGGGAATCGCAGAAGAGTAAGCGCAGCGAGTAAACCGAGACGCGGAGGAGTAACATGGCTGGCAATAATGCAGAAGAGCAGGTAATTCGTGGATTGATCGATGACTGGTATGCGGCGCTTGGGCGCGGGGAGGCCGCTGGGTTGGCGACCGCTTATGCGGAAGATGTGGCGGTCGCAAACCTTGCGCCGCCCTTATGGGCAAGCGGCGAACAAACATACATCGAGAATATGAAGGAGTGGTTCAGCACGTTTGATGGACCGCTGCGGGGTGAAGCGGAAAAGTTGTCGATCGCCGTTGGCGATTCGGTTGCGTTTGCCAAC
The DNA here is from genome assembly GCA_963758385.1 of uncultured Acidobacteriaceae bacterium. Classification (GTDB taxonomy): domain Bacteria; phylum Acidobacteriota; class Terriglobia; order Terriglobales; family Acidobacteriaceae; genus PALSA-350. The sequence continues at coordinate 581,941 of CAVWVA010000001.1, forward strand.
GGCGTTAGCCACATCGTGGGCAAGAAGAAAAGCGGCTTTGTGATGGACATGCGCACGCGGCTGACGTTGTGTTTCGAAAAGCGTGACGGCAAATGGTTGGTGATGTCGGAGCACACCTCGGTGCCGTTCGATATGCAGAGCTTCAAGCCCTTGATCGATCTGAAGGCATAATCGCTCGCCCACAAGTCTTTACTTTGTGGGCGGGTGATCACTCGAGGCTGTTTTGCGGATGCGGAAGATGCCTATGACCACCGCGCTGTCCTTCTTGCCTGGCGCGCTGGCGAAGGCCTTGATGGTCAGCCCTGAACCCTTGATCACAATAGGCGCTTGAAAGACCGGGGAGGTGGCGACGGGCTGGGAATAGTCGACCGTGTAGTGGATCTGAGCGCCTTGTGTGTCAGATTGCAACACGATCTCAGAATCGCCGGGCAATAAGCCGGGTTTGGGAGAGAACACTGGCTCGGCGGCCACTCCCGGCTTGGGCGGTGGCGGCTGTGCAGGCATGACTGCACCCTGAGAATCAGCTGCCGGCTGTGGACCCACCATGAGCGATTGCAGATACGCCCATTGAAAGTCGTGGGTGGGCCAGCCGTAGAAATTAGCGTTCCATTGCCGCAGGAGGTCCTTCGCATCCTGGAAGGATTTTTTGAAGCTGGCCTCCTGTGCGGGGCTCACGGCGGCAAGGAAAAGGTGAATTCTCGGTGTGTTCTGTTCGTCATCGACGGTTACAAGATACAGGCCAGTGGAGGGAAGCTTAAGAGTGATGGTGGGCGCGGTTTTTTCCAGGGGTAGATGCAACTGGTTGGGGTGAGCAGGGTCAAGCGGCCTGACGTCATAGGTAAAGTGCCCATTGGGAAGCTTGGTAGCCAGGCCGCCCACTTGCACTTGATGATCCGGACCGAGGACGGTCACCATCTCATCGCGCGGTGAACCGAGGGGAGGATGAATTTCGTAGGCGGCTGAGAAGCCGCTGCTTCCGCGGAGGAGCGCAGCGCGGATGCCGGCGAGCATATCGATGGCGAAGGGTTCCGGGTCGAGATGAAGCGAAGGTACGCGGAGGCCACGCGCGCAGTCATCGACGGTGAAACATTCGTAGAGAATGCGTTGACCGTCGGGCAGCAGGACTATGATGGTATGTTGCGCGGCCACGGGGTCGGGCTGCAGCAGCGACCCCGGCATAACCGCATCTCCAGTGTGGATAGGCGGCCCTTTACCTTCGAATTGCCAGGTACCCTTTACTTGCCAGGCAATTCCTGCGGATAGCGCTGTTTTTTGCGCCCAAAGAGGAGAAACGATGGCCGAGATAAATGCGAGGCAGAGGAGGAACTTGCCGAGCATGTGTACTTTTGTAGTTTCCGCGATGGTGACCTTCCATTGATCCGGAGAAGTGTGATCGACTTGCGCCACGAACCACAATCTTATCGCAGGGTCCTTCGGGTTGGTTCTCGACTGCTACCGTAGTTGTATGGAAATGACCCATTTTCATCAAGGACGCACTGGCCGCCCTTAACGGGGCTTCCATCGTTTCGCATCGGCTCCGTCCAATATGAGTTCGAGCCCTTCTTTATATCTTCGGTCGAAGCGATCGAAGAGAATGGGCCCAGCCTGGCGAAGAAGCGAGAATTTTGTTGGATCAAGGCCGGCGGCGCGTTTCTCTATGTCGTATTGGGGCGAACGCTGCCCCGGGACGGGATAGACGGCCTGCTCTTCCATAACGAAACTGAGGGTATAGCTGTAGATGGTGCTGAGGACGACAACCGTCTCCCTAACCGAGAATCCGGCTTCGACCAGATGTTCGGCTATCCGTTCGGCGGTCTCCATGTAATTGGTATTCATGAGGTGTGTTCCCGCGACCATCCGCGCCCCGTCTCGATAGAAGAGAAGGGTCGTCCTCAATCCCTGCCCGAAGGCCGCCGCCCAAGCTCGCCAGTCGGTCAGCTTGCGCGTCGGGACGAGCCGGTGCGCTCCATCGGCAAGAACCATCGTGGCCATTTCGTCGATCAGGGCTTGCTTGCTGTTGAAGTGCCAATAGATTGTCGCGGCTTGAACCTTCAATCCAGCGGCAAGCCGGCGTAACGTGAGCTGCTCGAGCCCGACCTCGTTCAGCAGCTTCAGCCCGGCTCGTGCCACCATTTCTCGATTTACCTTCATGAATCCAGAATAACAAGCGCCGCATCCTAATATTGAACATTGTTAGATTTATCGAATGGTGTCCAATTTGCAGACCTTGCCCGCAAGGACTATAAGCCGGGTCGCATAAGGAGCCAGTTTATGAAAGCGGCCATCGTCAAAGGACCGGGCAAAACACCCGTCTATGGTGATTTTGCAGAACCAACCGCGAAAGAAGGTCACGAACTCATTACAGTGAAGGCGTCAGCCTTGAGCCACTTCAGCAAGTCTCGGGCATCGGGCGCACACTACAGCTCCGAAACGGCCTTCCCCGCAGTTGCCGGTTCTGACGGCGTAGGGCTTACACAAGACGGTCGCCGAGTTTATTTCGCTCTGCCGCATGCGCCGTGCGGCGCCATGGCAGAAAAGACGTTGGTTTCGTGGGAACACATTATTGAGCTTCCGGACAATCTGGATGACATTACGGCGGCAGCCATCGCGAATCCCGGCATGTCGGCCTGGTGTGCCCTTGAACAACGAGCGCACCTGATGCCAGGCGAGACAGTCCTCATCAACGGGGCGACTGGTACCGCGGGGCGGCTGGCGGTGCAACTCGCGAAGTACCTGGGCGCTTGCAAGGTGATCGCTACGGGCCGCAACGAGACCGAGCTCGAAGAGGTGAAGTCATTGGGAGCCGATGTTGTGATTCCGTTCACTCTCGGTACACTGCATCCCTCAGGAGGCGAAGCTTACGAGGCGGCACTGAAGAAGGAGTTCGCAGAGGGCATTGACGTGGTGGTGGATTACCTTTGGGGGGAAAGCGCGAAGACGGTCATTGTTGCCATTGCCAAAGTAGTGGAGGATGGAACACCTGTCCGCTTCGTGCACGTGGGCGGAGCCAGCCGCGAAGAGAACATCGACCTACCGGGTGCGGCACTTCGCTCCTCCGCGATCATGCTGATGGGTAGCGGCGTGAAGAGTGTTCGCCTATCGGGGCTTCTTGAGGCGGTTAGGAAAGTTTTCGAGGTCGCCACGTTGGCCCACCTACGGATTGCGACGAAGGCTACTCCGCTTTCGCAGGTTGAGCAAGTGTGGGACGACGCGGGGGGCAAACCTCGAGTGGTATTCGTGGTTGAGAAGGCACTCCTCGATCCTCATCCTGGATGTAGCAGGATCGAGCTTCGTTAGAGAAGCACGCTTTGGTTCATTCGTACCGGAGGCTAGGGCGAGAAGTCGAGGGGTGTCAAGCACAGCGGTGCGAAACGAGCGCCCTGGTGGAGTGCAACGGCTCCGCAGGTATGGCGAAACCACTACCAATGTGACGTCGGAGCCAGGCAGCAACAGGTATGGATACGAACTCAAGCGACAAAGAATCGGCTGAGGCCCATGTCGCGCAGACCTCTCCGATAGGCGATTGAACTGCGGTCCGCCATGATGTGAGCTTCCATTCTGGGATCAAGCGGAAGGCACTCGGGCTTTTGCGCCTCTACGATCCTTTTGTCTTCGCGGAATATCTTGTCGTTGAAATCGTATACGTCTTGTACGGGCAGATTGGTGTCAAAGTTTCGTGCGATCGGTGCGAAGAGACGGGTCACTTTCGCGGATACAGGCGAGGCCGCATTCATGATCGTCATGCGGGCTTCGCCGGGAAAATGAATGACCAGGGTTGCGGTGAAAGGCAGATGCACCCGGAAGTGACGGAGCCATTCGAATCCCGCTTGCCCGCGGTCTTCTTTGCCGATGGGATAGTTTCCTACGGAGCTGCGATATTCGACCTCGAAACCTTTCTCTGTCGGCTTGGGGAGGTAAGGAGGAACCAGGGTATTGTTCGGATCGCCAAAGGTCGCGGCATGTACGAAGGCAAAGTGAGCTACGTCGAGGAAGCCCTCCATCTGGCGGCCTGCAAAGCCAAAGATGTCCAGGCTTGGACAGGTAATCTGCTGGAAGCCGGGATCGTCCCAATGAGGCATCGCTGGGATGTCGGGTTCAGTGGAGTCGGAATCCGGTCGTAGACATGTCCAAATCAGACCATAGGACTCCCGCACGGGATACGTACGCAGATGCAGTTTTTCTGGAATCGCATTGTGCGGCTGTGCGGGGATCAAGTTACATCGACCATCGGTACCGAAACGCAGGCCATGATAGGCGCAGGTAATTCCCTTTCCATCGTGCTTGCCCATACTAAGAGGCGTGCCGCGGTGGGGACACAGATCGTTGGCAACCACCACCTGACCGTCGATCCGGTAGACGACAAGCAATGCGTCCAGTAACTTTGCCGCTACCGGACCTTCGGCGACTTCTCGCGACAGTGCAATCGGGTACCAGTGACGCGCGAGTTTCATCCAGTCATCGACGTCAAACGTGCAATTGAGCGGAAGATCAAACGGGGCGGCCACGGGTTGAATTACGGGAATCGTTGCCATAATCATTTATAGCAAACGCAGTCGGAAATCAGGCCAGGCCCAGTAGCCGCCTTATCCCCTACTCCGTTGTCAAGCCCTCGGAATCGGATGGATCGGCGGCTGCTGTCGAGCCGTTTTCTGCGCGCGCTTTATATGCGAGTATGCATTTTCGCATCACTTCGAACCACTTATGCGCGATCGCTCCCAATTCACCTCCATGCTGCTTCATCCAAGCATAGATGGCGGGATCGCGTTCGACCGTTCCGTTGATTCGCAGCAACTGCGCTCTCATCGCCGCTCTCGACTCGTTTGCAGATCCATGTTACCCGGTACCGACTACGGGGAGCTTCGTGCCACCGTGTACTTAACCCTGAGCGTCGCGCCAGCGGAAGTCAAAGATCGCAAGAGGAAATTCTTATCTTTCTCTTGACAACGCATAACCATGTGGTTATGGTTTGTGTGTGGCGCCGGTCCTAACCAATCACGTGTTCCGCGCTCTCGCCGATCCGACGCGCCGGGCCATTTTCGAGGAGTTGACCCGGCAAGGCGAACGCACCGTCCACGCCTTGACTCGCTATGCCGGCGTGTCTCAGCCTGCCGTTTCCAAGCACCTGACGGTGCTGAAGAGAGCAAAGCTGGTGCGGCATCGCCGCGAGGGACGCGAAACTCACTATCGCGCGCAACCCGACGCGCTGGGGCCAATGGTGGATTGGCTCAACGTCTACGGCGTCTTCTGGCGCGATCGATTCGATCAACTGGAAAACCTGCTGAAAAGGATGGACAAATGACCGATACAGCCCCGACACGTAGTGTGGTCGTGGAACGGGAGATGCCGCATCCCCCGGAAAAAATCTGGCGTGCGCTTACGCAAGGCCCCCTGATCGAGGAGTGGCTCATGACGAATGACTTCCAGCCGGTCGTTGGTCACAGCTTCAATCTGCGGGCAGATTGGGGCGCTGTCGACTGCCAGGTCCTGGCCGTCGACCCGCACAAAACGCTGTCTTATACGTGGGCCGCGTATGGTCTGGCAAGTATCGTCACTTGGACGTTGACGCCGACCACGAGCGGCACGCACCTCCGCATGGAGCACTCAGGCTTCCGGCCGGAAGAAGAGGCCGCATATAAAGGTGCGACCTACGGATGGCAGAAGTTCATAGGTAAGCTGCAGCGTGTCGTTGAAGGGTTGGACTGACCATGAAGGCAAAATCCATCACATACTGGACTACGACCGTACTCGTCGCGTTCTTTATCGGAGGGGGCGGTGCCTCGCAGGTTGTCCAATATCGGGGCAACCCCCATGGCGTAGTACCCATCCTTGGCTACCCGATGTACTTCTTTGCCATCCTGGGAATTTGGAAAGTGCTTGGGGCGGTCGCCATACTGGCGCCGCGTTTTCCCCGTCTCAAGGAATGGGCGTATGCCGGCATCTTCTTTGATCTGACGGGCGCGGCCGCATCTTGCGCCGCGGTTGGCGGTTACGGGGCTTATGCCTTTCACGTCATCGCCCCTCTCGTGATTACGGGTCTTACTGCGGCATCGTGGGCGCTGCGACCCCAAAGCCGTACCCTCGGCGTTCTTTTTCCTGCCAGTGGCGTCGGGAAAGTTTAACGGAAAGGGATACGATGTGGGCGAGCCTGGAAAGTCGGAGTAGCCTCTGTAGAATTCCTTAGCCTTTTGGCGCGGAGGATGTGTTCAGGGCAACGGTGGCGCGAATGAGAGTTTTCAGAGCCTTCTCGTTAATCTTTTCGCCTTCACGGAAGTCGATGGCACGCCTGACTCTACCTTCAAGACTGGAATTGAACAGACCTGAGGGGTCATCCAACGAGGCACCTTTGGCGAATGTCATCTTTACGACACTCTTGTAGGTCTTGCCGGGGCAGATCAACCCGCCGTGGGACCACACGGGCGTGCCCATCCACTTCCACTCTTCCACGACTTCAGGGTCGGCTTGCTTGATCAAAGCACGCAGGCGGGAAAGCATTTCTCCACGCCAATCGCCCAGCTCCTGGATCCTCGCGTCGATCAAACGAGATGCAGATTCGACTTTCTGGGAGCTCTTTTTCGCAACCTTCTTCCCGGTCGTCATGCGTGTTTTGTCTGCCATATATCGCTAATAAACAGGATCACGGGAGGCTATTTGCCGTCAATCACCGGCAAGATGAGCCCGGATGGATGTGCTTTATCCGAAAGGACCGTAATTGTGGCCTTCTGATAGTCGGCTGGATTGGCAGTCATGATGTTGGGCACAAACTTCTGCGGATTGCGATCGTAAAGGGGGGACCAGGTGCTTTGCACCTCAACCATAATCGTATGCCCCTTGCGGAAAACGTGATCGATCGCATGGAGGCTGTATTTAAATTCCAAGGGTTTGTTGGCGGTAAGCGCTGCTGGCTTGTCAAAGGCTTTCAGGTAACGCCCGCGAAAGATCTCCTCATTCGTCATCAGCTGATAGCCCCGCATGGACGGGTCGGCGTCATCGTCAGGATACTGGTCGATCAGCTTGACCACCACGTCCTGATCGGTGCCCGTGGTGGATACAAATATATCCGCGATGACTTCCCCTGTGACGGTGAGGTCGTGGTCGAGTTTGCCCATGGTCCAGACTGCCACGTCCTTGCGCCCGGTCACGAAGCGCTGGTCTTCGGTCATCCAGTTGTACCACTGGGAGCCTGTGGCGTAAGTAGGCTGGATGGGGCGATGACGATAGGGCACCGGGTCGCTGGGGTCGGAGCGATAGCTGACCTTAACCTTTTGCTTCTGGAGTTGCCAGCTTAGCTGCTTGCCTGCTGCGAGATAGAGCTTTGCCGGTGAGGCGTTGGCCGGAGGAAAATGTAGGTAACGCTTCCAGACATTCGAGCCGGTCTGGAAGCTGGCTGTGTCGGCGAGATCGAAGCCGGGCTCGTCCTTTAAGTACTTGGCGAAAAAGGGCGCCTCAATCTGCTGGCGGTATTCGGTACCGATTGGCTCGCCATATTTGAGCGAGCCGAGACTGCGGGTCGAAGCCGACCAGGAGCCATGCCGCCAGGGCCCCAGCACGAGAAAGTTGTCGCTCCGGCGGTCGAGCGGCTCGAGCGTCGCGTATGCTTCCTGCGGCCCCCACATGTCTTCCTGATCGTAGTAGCCGCCGACGGTCAGGGTGGGGACGCTCACAGTGGTGAGGTGATGTTGCACTCCGCGGCTGTACCAGAGGTCGTCGTACGCTGGATGCTGCAGAAATATCTGCCAGGTTGGCAGCACCTTGCCCTGGGGCGTTTTTAAGTTGGACCGGCGAACATCTTCGGCGAACGAGCCACGCTGCAAAAAATAATCAAAGCCGTCCACCTCTTTGCCATAACTCACCGTGGAACTCTCCTTGCTTTGCTCGAGGCCCGCCGCGTAGTCATACCCGTAGGTTTGGCGGAAGGCGCCGTTATGGAAGAAGTCATCGCCGATCCAGGTATCGATCATGGGCGCCTGAGGAGAGATTGCCTTGACCGCGGGGTGAGGGTCGACGCCTGCTGCCATGGTGAGGGCTCCGTCATAACTGGTGCCAATGACCCCGACGCGGCCGTTATTGCTGGGAATGTTTCTGATCAGCCACGCCACGGTGTCGTAGGCGTCGGTGCTTTCGTCGGTGATTTTCGGATCGGTGTGATCGACGACCATGCGGCTCAGCTCAAATGTGCCTTCTGATTTGAATCGGCCGCGAATATCTTCGGCAACGTAGATGTATTGCGCTCGCGCCAGCTCAGGCCGCTGGTTGTAGAAGCCGGCCATGGTCAGGCCGTCGACTCCGTAGGGGGTACGGTCCAATAGAAACGGAAAGGGCCCAGGTGCGTTTGCGGGTTTAAGAATGACGGCGTGCAGCTTGATGCCGTCGCGCATAGGGATAGTCGCTTCCTGCCGCTCATACGGGGGAAATGTATGGTGTACGGCTTTGCCAATCCGTGGCTTGACATACTGCACGGGATTGTCTTTGTAGACGACGGTGACTGTCGAAGCGCGCCCAGACGCATCGAGTGAGAAACGGTAGCGGTCGCCCGCGGAAGTAAACTCCGTTGCGGAAACCGCCGTCAACGGGGCGGGGAAGCGGCGGTCCGACTCTACCAGGAATTGACCATCCTTTACGTAGAAACTGTCCGGCAGGTCGGGTTCGTCCGCTGAGGCAAACTCTCCACTGAGAGCCTCAAGTTGGGCGGATTGTTGACCGAAGGTGTGAGGTTGCAAGACGGCGAAGAGCAACAGCGACAGGGAGAGCCTCCCCAAGGTCATTATGGATCCACCCTTTCAGGCATGATGATCTCATTTTTCCCGCCACTCGTGGCAAGACATTGATCTATGGGAACCGGCGGCCCATTCCTGTCGTACTACCAGCGGGACCACACGGCCGGAGGGGCGGATGCTGGGAGATTTGCGAGATGCGCTGCGACAGCTGCGGAAGGCGCCGGGGTTTACTGCGACGGCGGTAGTCACGCTTGCACTGGGAATCGGAGCGACGACCGCAATCTTTACGCTGGTTCACCAGGTGATGTTGAAGTCCTTGCCGGTGGCGAAGCCGGAGGAGCTATGGAGGATCGGAGATAAAATCCGCTGCTGCAACTGGGGCGGCTACAGCCAGGATATCGATGGGGATTTTTCGTTGTTCTCGTGGGAGGCGTATAAGAATTTCCGCGCGCGCACGCCGGAGTTCACCGACCTGGCAGCGTTGCAGGCCGGTAATGCTGCGTTGGGGGTGCGCAGAGCGGGCTCACAAGCGCAAGCGGATACACGCAACGGAGAATACGTGTCGGGCAATTTCTTCAGGACCCTCGGTGTGCAGCCGTGGATAGGCCGGTTCATGACCGACGCGGACGATCAGGAAGGCGCACCTGCGGTGACGGTGATGAGCTACCACATCTGGAAAGACAAGTACGGCTCCGATTCCTCAGTGGTGGGCGCCAGCTATCAGATCAACGGCCATCCGTTTACCGTGATCGGCGTGGGTCCGCCCGGATTCTATGGAGCGAAGCTGGGTGGGGGCGGCATGCCGGATTTTTGGCTCCCACTTACCACGGAGCCGCTGATCGATGGAGCGACGGCACGGCTGAAACGGCCCGACGGCAACTTCCTGGACTTGATTGGCAGAGTGCGTCCGGGAACTGATCCGAAGTTGCTCGAGGCAGAGCTTAAGGTGGAGTTCCACAACTGGCTGGCTAGCCACGTGCCGGATATGCAGCCAGGCGAAAAACAACTCTGGCAGCGGGCGACGCTGCACCTGACACCCGGTGGCGCGGGGGTGGCGGCCATGAGAGATCAATATCAGGATGGGCTGAAGTTGCTGCTGGTAGCAGCAGGATGTGTGCTTCTTGTGGCCTGCGGAAATCTGGCGAACCTGCTGCTGGCGCGCGGCCTGAAGGATCGCGCGTCAACGTCGCTACGCATGGCGCTGGGAGCTTCGCGGCGGCGCCTGATGCGAAAGGCGTTGGTGGAGTCTGTGCTGCTGGCGGTGATTGGAGGAGCTGCCGGTGTCGTTGTAGCCTATTGCGGCACGAGGCTGATTCTGTTTTTGGCCTTTGACACCGGCGGTCCGAATAACTACGTACCGATCGATGCGACGCCGTCCTGGCCGGTATTGCTTTTTACTTTGGGAATGTCAGTTTTGACCGGGGTAATTTTTGGTATCGTGCCGGCGTGGATGACTTCGCATGCCGATCCGGTTGAGGCTTTGCGTGGTTCGAACCGTTCTGTTGGCGGACGCCGCTCATGGGCGCAGAAGTCGCTGATCATCGGGCAGGCGGCGATGTCTCTGGTGTTGTTGTCAGCAGCAGCGTTGCTAGGCCAGAGTCTGCGCAACCTGGAGCACCAGAAATTCGGATTCGAGACAGAAGGCAGGTACATCGCGGGGATCAATCCCATGCTGGGAGACTACAAGCCGGAGCAGTTGGAGCCGATGTTCCGGCAAATCGATGACCGCCTGTTGCAGATTCCTGGCGTGAGGATGGTGGCTCCCGCGCTGTATGCGCCGATGACGGGTGACAGTTGGAACGAGGGGATTCGCGTGGCGGGCAGGCCGGAACCGGGGGCCAAGGAAGATACGAGTGCGTCGTGGGCGCGCGTGATGCCGGGGTTCTTCGAAACCATCGGCGCGAAGATGCTGCTCGGCCGGCCGATTTTAGAGCAGGACACTGCCGCGACGCGGAAGGTTGCGGTGATCAACGAAGCCTTCGCCAGGAGGTTTTTCAAAAGTCAAAATCCCATTGGCCAACATTTCGGGATTGACAAGATCCAGTACTCGACAACCTACGAGATCATCGGGGTCACCAAAGACATGCGGTACATGACCTATGACTACAAGGATCCGGTGCGGCCCATGTTCTGGGTACCGGAGGCGCAGACGGTGACGTACGACGACGCAGCTTATAAGAGCGGCGAAATCTGGTCGCACTACCTTTACAACATAGTCATCTGGGCGCCAGGCAACCCTCCGGGCATGGAAGACCGGGTGCGCAAGGCGCTGGCCAGTGTCGATCCTAACCTGGTGCTATACGGGGTTGATCCTTACAGCAAGGTGGTGAGCTCCGATTTCCAGCAGGAGCACATGATCGCGACCTTGACATCACTCTTTGGTGTGCTCGGATTGTTGCTCGCGGCGGTCGGCCTGTATGGTGTGATGGCGTACATGGTGGAGCAACGGACGAGCGAGATTGGCGTGCGCATGGCGCTGGGGGCAAATCGCGGGAGCGTGGTGACGATGGTGCTGCGCGGGGCCTTCTCGCAGGTAGGGATCGGACTGGCGCTGGGCATTCCGGCAGCGATCGGAGCGGGCAGGCTGATGACTGGTCAGTTATTTGGGGTCAAGCCGTGGGATCCGGTTATGCTGGCACTGTCTACATTGCTGCTGTCACTGGCTGCACTGCTGGCATCGTTGATTCCTGCGCGGCGCGCGGCGGGAGTGGAGCCTATGGTGGCTCTCAGGAGCGAGTGATCCGTTGCCGCTCAAGCTTGGAAATATCTTCTCTACTCGCAGCGAAGCGCATCGACCGGGTTGACTCCCGCCGCGCGGCGGGCCGGAAGCCACGCGGACGCTATCGTTACAGCGATGATGACTGTAAGGGCCAGGGCGTAGGTTAAGGGGTCATCTATTTTCAGACCGAAGAGCTGCTGCCTGACGATTCTGGCGGCTAGTAGGCTGAGCGGCGCACCCAGAGCCACGCCGAGCGCGAGTAATAAGAACGCCTCCCTGAGAATCATCCACAGAACGTTATGGGTCTGGGCGCCTAACGCCATGCGAACGCCAATCTCATTGGTACGTTGCACGACGTGGTAGCTCATGACGCCGTAGAGGCCGATCGCGGCCAGCATTAGTGCCACAAGGGCGAAGATGCAGGTAAGCGAGGAGCTGAGCTCGTCGTCAGTCATCATGCGGGAAACTGTCTGGTGAATGGTATGGATGTTGAACAGAGGCAGATTGGGATCGACAGCAGCCATGGCGGCGCGCAGACCCGCAATTCTCGCCGCCGGGTCGCCGCTGGTACGTAACAAAATCAGATACGCAAAACGGTCCTGGTTTTCTTCCCGGGCATGTGCCCCGGGCCCCGCGGCCGTTGGAGCGAATGGTTCAATTTGAGCCAACGGTATGTAGGTCATCATGACCGGAGCCTGATCGCGAGGATTGCCGGACTTTGTATCGCGCGCGATGCCAACGATTTGCCATGGGCCTTTTACCGAGTCGATATCGATGGTGACAGAGTGGCCGACTGCATCACCCTTAGGGAAAAAATGTTTTGCAATGGTCTGGTTCACGACAGCGACTTTGAGGTTGTTGATCGAGTCGGATGGTGTGATGGGGCGCCCCGCAATGATGGATATACCCATCGTTTCGAAATACCCGCCCGAGACACGATTGAGCACGGAGTTCATACTTTCTTTGGGCGCGGGTGTATAGCCGGAGATCGAAATGTTGGAGCGCCAGTGGCCAGTGTTAATCGGCAGGCTGCCGGCCAGGGCTGCCGATCGGACCCCGGGAATTGCGGAGAGACGGTCGAGCATTCTCTGATGCAGCTCGGTAGTGCGTGCCGGAGTATAGCCGGCGAGTTGGGCGTTAAATTCGGCAAGCAGTAAGTCGGTACGCTCGAAACCGAAATCCTGATGCTGCAGATTACGCAAGGTCCGGAGAAACAGGCCGGCTCCAATGAGCAGAAGAAGAGAAAGCGTTACCTGTCCCACGACGAACGCCCTTTGCCAGAAACGCGAAGATGTACCGCCGCTCCCTTGCGATGTGCGGTGACCGGCACTGAGTGTGCCCTGAGCTTCAGTCCGGGCGCCGGTGATCGCGGGAGCGAGCCCGAACAAGATTCCCGTGATCAGGGAAATGCCCAACGTAAATAGCAGAACGGGGGCGTTGGGCGTTGGGCTCATCGTGGTGTTGATGCTGCCCTGGCTGACAAAAGCAATCAAAGCCCGGGTTGCGCCGTAAGCCAGGGCAAGTCCCAACATGCCACCGGCCAGCGAAAGTAGCAGCGTCTCGATCAGGCCCTGGCGTGCAATGCGAGCGCGACTGGATCCGAGGGCGAGCCGGGTGGCGATCTCGCGCTGTCGCGTGGCGGCGCGCGCCAAAAGAAAGTTTGCCAGATTGGCGCAGGCAATCAACAGCACCAGCACCACCACTGCCATCAGGATCTGCAGCGAATCACCGTATTGGGTCCGCAGGTACGAGACACCGTTCATCGCGGGTATCAAAGGCACTGTTTCGCTGTCAATCTCCTGCTGCCGGGCAGGCGACACGGCCTCGCCCGCGTTGAGCCGAATACCAGCGCGGACCTGCTGATCGATCCAATGCTGGCTTTGCGCAAGCGCGCCCTTGCTGGCGGCTGCCTGCGGACTGAGGCGGGCGAACACGTTCATGAAATAGAGTCCCGAGCCAGGAGTGAGCATCGAGTCATGCTGGAGTATGACTGGCTGCATGGTGGAAGGTGTCCATAGGTCGGCGGGCTCGAGCTCCTGCTTCAAACCGTCGAACCCTCGTGGCATGACCCCGATCACCTCAAACGGCGTGCCGTTGATGCTGATCGTTTTGCCGAGTATCGCTGGGTCTGACAAGAAGGAGCGCTGCCAAAAGTGGAAGCTGAGGACAGCCACCGCACCGCTTCCGGGAGTTGCATCATCCGGCGGAGCAATGGTGCGGCCAAGGAGAGGATGAGCGCCGAGGACGCTGAAGTAGTTGCCAGAAACGAGGCCGGCCGACGCGAGCAGCGCGGAGCGACTGGAGAGCGCGCCGGCAGTTTGCGCCATCCGCACACTGACCTTGGCCGCGAAGCTACCGTAACTGGCGATCCCCAGGAAGGGTCCGGGATCTGCTTCGAGCTGACGAGCGAAATACCATGGGAACATACCGTATTGGCCCAGATCGATACCACCGGCAATCCCGGAATTGGTGGCGTCGCCCAACGTGACCAACTGTTCGGGAGCACGAACAGGCAGGTTGCTGAGCAACACCTGATGGATCAAGGTAAAGATCGCGGTATTCGCTCCAATGCCTAAGGCCACGGACAGCAGGGCGACTGCTGTAAATACGGGACTTCTCAAGAGTGCGCGCGCGCTGGCGCGAATATCCTGGAAGAGATTGTCGAAAGCAGATTCCCAGCGTGACGACCAGACCTGATGCTTGACCGAGTTGCGGCCACCCAACTCTACGATTGCGGTGCGGCGGGCTAACTCCGGAGACATTCCGAGCAGTTGTTTATGATCGACGGCCGCTTCCAGGTAGCCATCGAGTTCCTCATCCAGCTCGCTTTCGACGCGGCGCTTATGGAGAAGGGACCGTAACCCTGTGATCAGATTTGTGATCCAAAGCATGATGTCTCCAATCGGTGGTCGGCTTCCGTCTCAAGCTTCGAGAATGCGGGAGATTGCAATAAGCTGGTGCTCCCACTGCCTGGTTGCTGCGGCAAGGGCATTTCGGCCCTTGGTAGTGAGCGTGTAGTACTTCGCTCGCCGATTGTTCTCTGTGGCGCGCCATTCGGACCGGACCCAGCCGGAGCGTTCCATGCGGCTGAGTGCGGGAAGCAACGATCCCGGGTTGACTCGAAAGGCCCCTTGAGTGATCTGCTCGATCCGCAGTACTACTCCGTAACCGTGCATCGGTTCCAGGGCGAGCGTCTTCAAGACGAGCATCTCCAGGGTTCCCTGAACAAGGTCGCTGGGCGGGGCGGAAATCTTCTCCGCTTCCTTATGTTTTTCAGCCATCCGTTGTCGTCTCCTCTAGAGCGTCAAGAGGAGATTACGCCGCGCTTATTTAGACTGTCAAGAGGAAGCAGCACGCAATCGTGCTAACTTCATATCGATTTGGCTAACGTAACAGGCTAACCATGCCAGTAAGACCGGAGGAGTGATGGTTCGAAACAAAATGTGTTTGTGTTTATTACTCTTAGCGTTCGCGCTGAGCAGGCCGCACATTGTCTCTGCCGCGGCGGAGGGTGTGGACCATGAAACAGCAATCCGGTCGCTCATGGAACGGCAGATCAAGGCCTTTGAAAGCTACGATTTTTCCATAGGGGCTGGTGATTGGGTGCCGGGCACAGAGGTGATTTCTCCCGAGGGCCGCACCCCATTCAGCGATTTACCAGCCGGGACCAAAGACTATGGCAAATATTTTCGGAATCTGAAGGTTACCATCGCTCGTATTCTGGTTTCCGCCGATGGAAATCATGCAGCGATTGAATGGGATTGGGGGGTCACACGGCGAAGAGACGGAGCCCGTAGCGTGACCCATGAAGCTATTCTGATTGATCTCGAAGGGGGCAAAATCAACGGCTGGCGAGAGTATTGGGATCTAAGCAAAGCCGTGGATGCGGCACCGTAGCAGACTCAAAATCTGAGGAGCGAGCATGGCGGCCTCTTTCCGCAGTTGCGCTAGACTGTCATGGTTGTTCATGGGGATGAACGGATGTGTAGACGTTGAGCTGAGGATGCTGGACTACTTCGAGGGCTGCCTTGCGCGGCGAAATTAGACGTCTCTGGCTGAAGAGTGTTTACACATGATGGCTGAAAGACAGAACATTGCCGTCGGGATCTTTGAACCAGGCGACGGTATCTCCGTTAGGCGCGGTCCAGATTCCTAGATCCTGATCGGTCACGAAGCCATACTTTTCGGTCACTACGCCGCGATCCCGCAGCGATAAGACAGCCGCCTTCACGTCATCAACCTCCCAACCCAATACGGTGCCCTGGGCGGGTTTGAAGGACTCTGCCTTGATGATGCGAATCATGTTCTCACCCGCGCGCACGGCCAGTGCGAACCCATCAAGGCCGACAAACTTGAAGCCAAGCTTCCCCTCGTAGAAGGCTCGCGCCTTGTCGTAGTCTGTCGTAGTCAGGACGCCCATAAGTTTGCCAAAAGTAGACATTCCGCCTCCAAGATAGCCTGGTCGAGGATTAGCAATTGTAAGGCGTGTTCGAATCTGGAGACAGCTCGACCAGCGGATTCACCTCGATGTTGTCGTAATCAGATCGGAATCGCGCCGAGCGGGTATCAGCCTTCGCATCGAAAGGAAGCGGTCAGCTTCCATCGGGAAATCCTCCGCGGTGCGAAACCATGGGGAAGTGGGGCAACCCCTCGAGTGGAGGCAGGGAGGCGCGCCAGCCTTCCGGGTAGGGTGAGAGCCCGAGCATGAGCGGAGAGTCGTGACCGGGGCCGTGGCCGGCCAACTGCTCCAAAATGTGCCGTAGAGAGTGGATGGTCTCTTTGCCGAATCGCTCTTGCCAACGTTCTTCCAGATGCTGAGTCAGAGGGACATACGCATCGCGAGCCCGCCAGCCTTTCGCCGTGAGCATCAGCAAACGGAAACGGGTGGTGGCATCGGTTTTGATGGCCGTGCATCCCTGCCTGGCGGACAGGCGGAGAGCCGCGTCGATGCCTTCTTTCGAAAGACAAGCAAGCCGAGGTAAATCGCGTACCCGAATGCCCTGATCCGGGGTCAGGCGCAGAACATTTGCGCAGACCGCAAGAGGGGCGGCCGATTCACGGTCAAAGTCGCCGCCGAATGCGATCAGCGCTTTTGCCAAAAGCTGCGGCAGCGGCAATTCGCTCCCAGCCAGTTGGATGGATGCCGCCTTGCGCTTAGGGGCTTCGCCTTCGAGGACGGAGAAGAAAGTGGGTGTGTCTGTACCCAGGCGGTCCGCCACGGTCACCAGGGCCTGCTTGAGCTGGTCGACGACTTCGCGGCCAAAGCGCTCCTGCCATCGCGCCTCGATGATACCGGTCAGTGGGCGCCAGGCACGGATGGCGCGGATACCTCCGGTGGTAGGCCGGATGGTTGCGCCGGAAGCGATGCGGCCCGATGCGCTCGCCGTGATCGAGAGATAACCCCACCATTTGCTCAAACGGATCAGCCAGGTCTGCAGTCCCTTGTTTGCAATGCCAACCTGCTCCTGGAGTTCGCTGAAGGAGATTCCTTCTTCTGGAATATGTTGCAGATATCTCACCCACATCGCCATCGAGACCAGCCATGGCGCGTGTGGAAAGCCAGGAGTCGAGCCGTGGTTGCTGGTGCGATGCGGCACCTGATGCTCGAATTCGTTATCGAACTCGATCATGAAAGCGACCAGGGCCTGCGAGAGCAGTGCTGAGAGCGGGAGTCGATCTGCCATAGCGACGCAATATCCTCAGGCGGGTGGGTTCGCGAACGGTTTGCCTCCTATTTTCAGCCATTCCGGGTCGCTCGCGCGTAATGCTGGCCTAATTTCCTGGAAGTGTTGTTGGTAATATTCGTTGACGTCAGAAAATGGAAGGGACCATCACCAATGACGCTATATAGATTCAGGATGGCAACTCTGGTCTCACTGCTCTGCCTATCCTGCCTGGGTAACCGAACACAGGCCCAGCAATCGCCGGAGAAGATGGAGCGCGAGTTTTCCAACCCTCCACAAACAGCCAAACCGCGGGTTTGGTGGCACTGGATGAACGGCAATATCACGCAGGAGGGAATCAAACTCGACCTGGAGTGGATGCATCGCGCCGGCCTTGGAGGGTTTACCGTCTTCGAGGGCTCGATCGATACACCACAGGTAGTGGAGAAGCGGCTGGTCTATATGACGCCAGAGTGGCAGGAAGCTTTCCGTTATGCCACCACAACTGCAGAGAAGCTGGGCCTCGAAATGACGATTGCCAGTTCGCCCGGGTGGAGCGCCACCGGCGGCCCCTGGGTTCCTCCGGCGCAAGGCATGAAAAAAATGGTTTGGAGCGCGACCCGAGTCGATGGCGGCAAGACGTTTAGCGGCACGCTACCTAAACCGCCGGATGCAAGTGGAACCTTCCAGGACTATAGCGCGCCGCCGGAGGCGAGCGGAGATGCGGGAAAGCCGGCTCCGCCGTTGCCGAAGTTTTATGCGGATAGCGCCGTGGTGGCCTATCGCCTGCCGTCTGATGATAAGACGCAGGCCGTACTGCAGCCGCGAATTACATCGAGCGGAGGGCAGGTGGATGTGGCCGCACTCTCCGACGGCAGCGTGGAAAAGGTGGCTCTGGCGCTGCCTTCCGCTGCGCCCGGCAAAGAGGCCTGGGTCCAGTTTGAGTATGCGCAGCCGCAGAGCATTCAATCGGTCACCCTGGCAACCCTGGATGACATGATCAGCATCTTCGGCTTTGTCGATCCGCTGGCAGTAAATCCGCGGCTCGAAGCAAGTGATGACGGGCAGAGGTTTCGACCCGTCGTAGATTTGTCATCAAGCAGCATTCCGCAGCGCACGATTGCGTTTCCCGCGACTAGCGCAAAGTTCTTCCGCGTTGACTTTCCCACACCTGCTGCGCCTCCTGCATCCGGGTCGCTGAAAGATCACGTCATTACCGAGCTAATTCTGAATAGCGCAGCGCGGGTGAATGAATTTGAAAAGCGAGCGGGCTTTTCCACGGTCATGAATTACTATGCTATTCCTTCGCCGCCGGCGTCACCGGGGTCCGTGGTCAGGAACAGCGATGTAATCGACCTCTCCAGCCAAATGAAGCCGGATGGCTCTGTGGTTTGGCGAGCTCCCGCAGGCAAGTGGGTTGTTCTGCGCATCGGCTATTCGCTTACCGGGCACGAGAATGGCCCGGCGCCTCCTGAAGCAACCGGCCTCGAAGTGGATAAGCTCAGCCGGCCCTATGTTAAGAACTATGTCGATGGCTATCTCAAAACCTATTCCGATACAGTAGGCGCCGGGTTGATGGGAAAGGCCGGCATCCGTTATATGCTGAGCGACAGCACGGAAATTGGCGCGCAAAACTGGACCGATGACATGCTTATCCAATTCCGGCAGCTGCGGGGATACGACGCGCATCCATGGCTCCCTGCTCTGACTGGCGTCGTCGTGGATAGCCCGCTCGCGACAGACAGATTTCTCTGGGATTTTCGCCGCACCATCGCGGAGCTCTACGCGCAAAACCACTACGGAGAGATTGCAGCCGACCTGCATAGCCACTCCATGGGCTACTACGCGGAGGCGCTGGAGTATCACCGGCCGTCGCTGGGTGACGATATGGAAATGCGACGCCCGGCCGATATTCCCATGGGTGCGATGTGGACTTTCCTGCCGGATGAAAGTCCCACACCCACTTACATCGCGGACCTGCAAGGAGCAGCTTCGATCGCGCATATCTACGGCCAGAACCTGGTCGGCGCAGAGTCGATGACCAGCAATGGTCCCCCGTGGGGCTGGAGCCCGGGCACTCTCAAAAGCATTGCTGATCTGGAGCTCGCACTGGGCGTAAACCGCTTCATGATTCACGAGTCTGCCCATCAGCCGCTGGTAAACAAACCGCCGGGGCTTACGCTGGGCCACTACGGCTTATGGTTCAACCGCAATGAGACCTGGGCAGAAGAAGCAGGTCCGTGGGTGACCTACCTTGCGCGCAATTCATACATGCTGCAGCAAGGACATTTCTATGCGGATGTTGCTTACTTCTACGGCCAGGAGGGGCCGTTGACCGCAGTGTTTGGGTTGGGCCCGCAGCAGGACGCGCCGCAGGGTTATGGCTTCGACTTTGTGAATGCGGATGTGATTCTCAACCAGCTGTCTTTGCAGAATGGCCGCTTGACGACTCCCGGTGGAACCAGTTACCGACTGCTTTACTTAGGCGGTACGAGCAGCCGGATGACCCTGCCGGTGCTGCGCAAAATTCGCGACCTGGTGGCAGCCGGAGCGGTGGTCGCGGGCAAAAAGCCAACGGACTCGCCTAGCCTCGCCGACGACGAGGGAGAGTTCCAGGCAATTGCCGGCCAGCTGTGGGGTAGTAGCGCGATGAATACATTTGGTAAGGGAAGAGTTTATTCCGGCAGCACAGCTAACGAAGTGCTTGCTGACTTGAAGGTGGAGAGAGACTTCGATTACACGCATCCCGAAACGGACACAACGCTGATGTTCCTCCATCGCAAGCTGCCGGATGGGGATATCTATTTTGTGGATAATCGTAAAAACCGCGTAGAGAACCTTGACATGACCTTTCGCGTGAGCGGGCAGGCTCCGGAACTATGGCACGCCGATACGGGTAAGATCGAGCTGGCATCCTATCGCACAGAGGGCGGCCACACCCAGGTTCCATTGCGACTCGGCCCGAATGAGAGCGTCCTGGTGGTTTTTCGCAAACCCGCAAATGGGGTGGCGAAGTCTCTGCCGCTAGAGGCGGAGACGCTGGTAACAACGATCGATGGCCCTTGGACTGTCGGCTTCCAAGCGGATCGCGGAGTTGAAGGTACGATCACACTCGACAAGCTCGCATCCTGGAGTGTCAACTCCAACCTGGGAGTAAAGTATTTCTCTGGAACAGCCACTTACACCAAGACAATTCACGCGGAAAAGGAATGGTTCAAGCCTGGCGCCCGCCTAATGCTGGATTTGGGAGACGTGCAGGTCCTGGCTGATGTAACCCTGAACGGCAAACCGCTAGGCATCGTTTGGGATACTCCGTACCGGCTGGATGTAACCAATGCGCTCCACCCTGGAGAGAACAATCTCAAGATCGCAGTTACGAATCTTTGGGTAAACCGGCTCATCGGCGATCAGCAGCCTGACGCGACAAAGAAATACACGTTCACGACCTTCACGCCTTACGACGCCAGGTCCCCACTGCTGGCGTCGGGATTGCTTGGGCCCGTGCAGATTGTTTCGATTGGTGACAAATAAGGTGAACGACAAGGCGCGGCTCCGATCAGCCTATATTCTGGCGCTTGTCGCCATCAGCTGCACTTTATTGTCTGCGCAGTCCCAAAGCTATACCAATCCCATTACCTCAGCGGGATCTGCGATCCACATGGGAGATCCGTTCGCATTCCGCGCGACCGGCAGCTACTACCTGATCGGCACGACTTCACCAAGCGAAGGCTTTTTGATGTACCGCTCGGAGGATCTTGTGCATTGGGTGCAGTCTGGTTGGGCGATCAAAAAGACTCCTGGGTTCTGGGGTCAGGACGACTTCTGGGCGCCAGAGATCCGAAGATACAAGGGCAAGTACTACCTGGTCTACAGCGCGATGGTGAAAGGCTCGCAACCCGCAAAATTACTGCTCGGGCTGGCTGTGAGCGATGTGCCGCAGGGGCCGTATCATTCCCTCTACGGCCCGTGGTTTGACGCCGGGTATTCCGCAATCGATGGCGACATTTTTGTGGATAAGGACGGCACTCCCTATCTGTATTTCAGCAGAAATGGATCGCGGGACGGCTACGCTTACGGAGAAATCTATGGCGTGAGGCTTAGCAGCGACCTTAGTAAGCCCATCGGCAAGCCGGTCGAGCTGATGGAAGCGAGCCAACCTTGGGAGCGGGTGAACTGGGCGAAGAATCGTTGCAATGAAGGGCCGACAGTTTTTCGCCACAGCGGCGTCTACTACATGACATACTCGGCGAATGACACATCGTTTCCCAGCTACGGCATCGGCTATGCAACTGCCTCGACCCCGTTGGGGCCGTGGAAGAAAAGCGATGCAAATCCAATTCTGGCAACCAACAGCCACATAGGCGCCTCTGGCCCAGGCCATAACTCGATCGTGGCGTCGTCCGATGGGAAAGAATTGTTCATTGTGTACCACACGCATGCGGATGCCGAGCACCCGTCTCAGGATCGAGTCGTAAATATTGACCGAATCGTTTTCGACCGGCAAGGCAATCTGCGCGTCGCCGGTCCCACTCGCTCACCGCAACCTATGCCGTCGGGCCACAAAGACTGAAAGCATAGCTAAGACATTGCTTGTGAAATGCACTCTTGATAGAGTGGCATCTGCAAAACGCGGTGACTCTTTTCAGGAGTAGCATGCAAAATTCCAGGTGGGCCGCCGTGCTTGTGGGCGTAGTGGCCCTCAGCTCCTCAGTCTTGCTCAGCGCCAGGAGCTCGGTGGCACCACCGCCAGACAGCAACACGGCGAATCAGACTGCAAAGAAAAAGTTGATCGCGATGATTGGCGGCCAGAATTACAAGGTGCTTCTCGATCGGCTCGCGCAAGTCAACCAAGATATACAGAACCGCGGGTTGCACGATTATCCCGGATCAACAACGAAGCTGCTCACAGGCTACGCCTACGGCGAGTACTACGACTGGGATTTGTATTTCGAGAATGTCTACCTT
Source organism: uncultured Acidobacteriaceae bacterium (assembly GCA_963758385.1). Taxonomy (GTDB): domain Bacteria; phylum Acidobacteriota; class Terriglobia; order Terriglobales; family Acidobacteriaceae; genus PALSA-350. The sequence continues at coordinate 604,002 of CAVWVA010000001.1, forward strand.
TCCTACTATGGTGTGAGCCAATACGATTTCTCGAATCTCAAAATGTTTTTGGCTCACCAGCAGGACGACGGATTCATTTCAAGGACGCTGGGGATTGTGAATCCGAGGCCTACACAAATGTTCAAGCCGTTTCTTGCTCAACTGGCCGTTTTGGGATCGCAGCAGAATGGTAACGATTACGAATGGCTTCGCGATGGGGGATACGACCGGCTGCAGAAGTATCTGACACGATGGTTCGAATATGACTCGGACCACAACGGTTTGCCAGTGTGGAATAGCTCTGATGCCAGCGGGATGGATAACCAGTTCAGCCGGTCGGGCCAGGTGGAGTCGTACACCGACGAAGGAGTGGATCTGGCATGCTACCTGGTGCGTGAATTGCAGGCCATGGCAATTATCTCTGAGAATCTCGGAAAGCCGGACGAGCAAAAGGCTTATCTAGCCAAGGCGGCGAAACTTTCGGCGCTGATCAACACTGTGTTCTGGGATGAGAAGGACGGGTTCTATTACGATAGAAATGAAAAGACCGGCAAGCAGATTCGTATCAAATCTGTGGCAGGCTTCTTTCCGCTGTGGGCCGGAGTAGCGACCCCTGCGCAGGCTAGGCGCCTGGTGGATAATCACCTTCTCAGCCCAAAGGAGTTCTGGTTGCAATACCCGGTCGCGACCTATGCGAAGAACGAACCTGACTTCTACGAAGGAACTACAAAAGGCGAATGTAACTGGCGTGGGAATACCTGGATTCCGGCGAACTACATGATTTTCCATGGACTGCTTCGCTATAAATACGACCAGGTTGCGAAAGAACTCGCGCTCAAGACATTGAAGCTGACCCTGGAAAGAAACCCGGTGACTCGCGAGTATTACAACTCGGACTCAGGCAAGGGAAATGGCATGAATCCATTTTGGGGATGGTCTTCTCTTGCCTACGGAATGCCGCTCGAATATGTGCTGCACTACGATCCCACAGATCTGCATGGCGTCATTCGGCCCATCGTGCGAGATGTCCTGGGCGTGGAGTGGAACGCAGTTGCCGGCGATCGCGGCGCACAGTGAGTTCACCCAACCGGCGTGAGTTCATACTGGCGGCACTCCCTTTCTCCGCATGGCCGCTGGTGTGTGCGGTCTATCCCAGGGCGCTCGCTTCGAGCCGCAGTGACAGCAGCGTTTCTTTCGAAGAATTTGCCCGACCGGGTAAGGAGTTCCGGGGAACCGCAATGTGGGGATATGACATTTCCCGCACGAACCAGGAGAAGATCACTTCAGAAGTGGATCAATTGGCTAGCCGAGACTTCGGCGGCTTCCTGATCGTGAACGAGGGTGCGAGCAGCGCAGGGCTCGACGCTGGTTATCTCAAGTTTGGCCGCCAGTTCATGGGCTTTCACCAGGATGGAATCGAGTACCTGGGCGACCATTTTTTCGCCGGCTACTCCGGCGCGATCAAGGAGGGCATAAGTCGCGATATGCTCTTTGCGCTATACAGCGACTACTCATACCCCACAGGCAATGTTGCAGGGCAGATTTATGAGCGGTACCCCGAGCACATGGCCAAGCGGTTGGACAAGATCGAGCGCGATGTCGCAGGCCCCTCAACCCTGACGCTCGAGATACCCCAGGGTACGTATGTCGGCACGGTGCTTCTGAATCCTGACACCTTCGAACGCGTGGATGTCAGTGCAGGACGCAGCTCAGGCCGGCTCTTCACGTGCGCCGTACCGCAGGGTCGCTGGAAGGCAATGCTTTTCTTTCTGAATCACGATGCGGTGTTGGCAATACGTAATCCGGGGCTCATCGACTATCTGGATCCTGAGGCGATGGATGTTTTTCTCTCTCTGACCTACGACCGGTTTTACGCTCGGCTGGGGCCGTACTTCGGTAAAGAGATCCAGTGGGCGTTTTGGGATGAGCCATCCATGCACTGGTTGAATGGGCGCATGTGGACTCCCTCATTCAACCAGGCTTTTGAGAAGGAACGCGGCTACTCGCCGATGAAGGACTACCCAGCGCTGTGGTATGACATCGGTCCGGAGACGGCGAGCGCGCGGAACGCTCTTTTCGGATTCCACGCCCAGCTCTTCGCGGTGAACTTTGTACAGCGAATTCGCGACTGGTGCGCTCAGCATGGAATTCAATCATCCGGCCATCTCGATCAGGAAGAAGTACCGAATCCGGTGCCCATCAACGGCGATCTGATGAAAGTCTTCGAACATCAGGATATCCCTGGTCACGACGACATCTTCTTTTGGGGACGCTCCAACCATGGATACAAGGTCGTCAGCTCAGCCGCCTATAATTTTGATAAACCCATCGTAATGGCCGAGACGTATGCAGCCTACGATCGCAATGACCGGGACGTCTTCTTTCAAGTGGCAATGGATCAGTATGCGATGGGCGTGAGCCGCCAGGTGACGGCCGCTGACAAGTGCCCCTGCGCCGCGGAATTGAATGAATATATTGGCCGGTTGAGTTTTATGCTGCAGCACGGACGGCATATCGCGGATATAGCCGTGTTGTATCCCATCGCGTCGCTGCAGGCTTGCTACGTATTTCCCGAGGATCCCACCCCGGACCAATGGAGGCCTGACCTGAGCCCCGCGGACTTCGTTGACCCGAAGGCGATCATCCGCATTCAAGGACCCGCATGGTGGTATGCCTACAATGGCGGAGTTCTGCCGCCAGAGATTGATTACATGGACGTCGGCGAGGTCCTGCTCCGGGGGCTGCGAGTTGACTACACATATCTCCATCCAGAGGTCCTGGAGAAGCGTTGCGCAGTTGTGGGGAAGACATTGGTACTGGAGAACAAAGAGAACCGCGAGGAGTTTGCGTTGCTGATCATTCCCGGGGGCGCGGTGATTTCGGTAGCTGCTGCCCTGAAGATTCTCGAGTTTCACAAGCGGGGTGGAATCGTTGTAGGGACGAGGAAGCTACCTTCGCTCTCTGCCGATGCAGGGAAAAACGCTCAGGTTCAGAAGGCTATCTCTCAGGTCTTCGGCATAGGGACGGAGCAGTGGCTGCGTGGTGAGGTACCGGTGGATGCAGCGCTGGGCTTCTATCGCTCGGTATCGGGCAAAAGCTATTTTCTACCGGAGTGCTCTTCCCAGGTGTTGGCGCGCGTTTTCGAGCAAGCGCATCCACTGCGCGATGTGGCATTCGCTGAACCGATGTGGCCGCTGCAGGAGGGAAAGAATTACAGCGGCGCCCTCACTTATATCCACAAGGTCAAAAATGGCCGGCAAATCTACTTCTTCGCTAATTCGTCGCAGCGCGCGGTTTCAACTACAGTGACCCTGCGCGGCGGTTTTAATCTCGATGTCTGGAATCCCCATACTGGTTCGCGTGCCGCTGCTGAAAGCGAACGAACAACAGTTGCGGGCGGTGCCACGACGACGATTCATCTCGTGCTGCCGCCGGTCTCCTCGCTTTTCTATGTCGAGCGGGGGTAGCGCCGGGGTCAGGCGTAGGTGGTGAGGGTCTTTGCATTTTTTGCGCTGCGTTCGAGCGTGATGCGTTCGACATAGCCACTGTCCCGTAGTGCTTGTAATGGATCCTCCGGAATTCCGCGGGTGCGGCGCCATTCGGCGACCAGTGGCCGCACGTCTTCCCAAAAGGCGTTCCGGAAGCATTCCTCAGCGGCCACCAGATCGCAATCATCCTGCAGTTGGCTAAGTCGCTCCCTGTCCACCAGGGCGGCCCGTGCGTAGAGCTCCTGCGCGGTAGTCACCGATTGCACCGTAGCCTCCATCTTGCCTTTCAGATTGTGGCTTTGGTCAATCATGTACGCGATATTCGCGCGTCCAGGATCCTCGGGTGGGTAATTCAAAATCTCATGGAAGATGCGGAAGATCTGATAAGGGTCAATCGAGCCCAGTGTGAGATCGTCATCGGCATACCTCCGGTCATTGAAATGAAAGCCGCCCAGCATATCGAGATGTAGTAACCAAGCCACAATCTGTTCCACATTCTGAGACTGGTAATGATGGCCGGTGTCGACCAGCACCTGTGCCTGTGGGCCGGCCCTGCGCGCAAGGTCGAGCGCCATGCCCCAGTCAGCAATATCGGTGTGGTAGAAGGCTGGTTCAAAAGGCTTGTATTCAATCAGCATGCGCTGCTCCGGTGCTAGAGCCTCATGGGTCCGCGCCAGGATCTCCTGCATCCACTCGATCCGTTTGCGTATGCTCTGTGTGCCGGGGTAGTTCGAGCCATCCGCAACCCAGAAGGACACGTCGCGGGATCGAAGTTGCCGCCCAATCTTTACCGAGAGAAGGATGTGATCCAGGGCCTTTTGCCGGATCTTCTGATCGGGATTGCAGATTGAGCCGTGCTTGAAGTCCTGGGCTTGAAAGAGATTTGGGTTGATCGATCCGGGGAGGATTCCATATTTCACGGAAAGGCTATGGATGGCGGGCACATCCGCGACACCAGCGGGTAGATCCCACTCCACATGCAAGGCCATGGTGGGGCTGATACCCGTAAGGGCATGCACCTGAGCAGCATCGGCGAATTTTTCTTCAACGCAGGTTGCCGCGGCCGATTGCTGGAGTTTACCGAAACGCGTTCCGGTATTGGCGAAACCCCAGGATGGAATCTCGATTTGAAAACCATCCAATGCCCTTGAGATCTGTTCGAGTTTTTCCTGTGCATGCATGCGGTGGATCCTATTCGCCATGGAGTCTACCTCATGCCAAGTGAAAAAAACCACCTATTGAAACACGAAAGAAGCGGATTCGGCAACGTGTTGATCCGCACAAAACTAAATGCAGAGGGGGATGTGACCAACTGCAGGCGGGGTGCGTCAACAAGGTATGGCGGAGTTCTGTCCCGTTCGCCGGTTCCACATCGGTGGAGCACTTTGCACGATTTCCGGCTTTTTCCGGAACGTGCGAAGCATTGCCTGCAGTTCGTTCACTCGATGCGATTCAGATGAGGAGGGTTCATTCACCATGAGTTCTCAGGCAATCTTGACAGTTGAATGAACCATCTTCTAGTATCCCGCCGAAGTTCATTACGTAAGATTGTTCTCATTCGACGGACGGCAAAATCACGCGGGCGAAACTTGAGCGGAGGCGAACATGTACCAAGCCGGCACCCTGGCGAGCGCCAGGTGGATACGAGAGAACGATTGTAAAGAAAGGACTTTGGATCAAGTCACACTGATCATAGCCACGCTTTGCGTGAGCGCGATTTTGTTCTGCGGGCGCGTCCACGCCCAGACAATCGGCACTGGATCGATCCAAGGAACCATTCAAGATCAGTCCGGGGCGGTAGTGCCAAACGCTACAGTCACAGTACTGGGTTCAGATACGGGGTACACCGTCACCCAACAGACGTCCGGCGCAGGTTTGTATTTATTTTCCTCTCTTCCTCCGGCAAAGTACAAAATCACGGTGAGTGCGGCCGGCTTTCAAAGCCTGGTTCAGGATAACGTCTCAGTGAATGCGCTGGCGGTAGTGGATCTCGATCTTCGCTTGCAGGTCGGCACATCGACCCAGACGGTTGTGATTTCAGGTCTTCCCCCCCAGCTTGACACGAGCAATGGCAATCTTGAGGTGACTCTGCCTAATACGACTTACTCCGCTCTGCCACTAACCATGGCGGGTGGTCCCAAGAATCCGATGGGATTTGTAACTCTTCTTCCCGGAGCAGTCAGCGGTCCCTTCGGCATCAATGAATTGAACGGTGGACCAGGTCAGACTTCTTTCATCTACGTGAATGGCATGCCGCTCATGACCTCTGAGTTGCAAGGCGATGCAAGAAATATCACCGGAAGTACGTCGACCGAGGTTGTGGATCAGTTTCAGGTTATTACCAGTGGTGTTCCGGCATACTACGAGGGCCAGGGAGTAACCAACTTCATCATCAAGTCAGGAACGAACCACTTTCACGGAGACGTATACGAAAATATTCGCAACACCGCGTTCGACGCTGCCGGATATTTTGCTTCGAAAACTCCCGTAGAACATCAGAACGAATTTGGGGTTACTGTCGGCGGTCCGATCCTCAAAAACCGGTTGTTTATCTTTTTCAATTACGACGGCTACCGCTATACCGCAGGCTCGAATCCCACGTTTTATAGCCTTCCAACGGCTGCGGAAAGAGCGGGTGATTTCAGTGCGTTAACGGTGCCGATCTATGATCCTTCGACGACCGTGTGTTCGGCCGGCGGGGTTTGTACGCGGCAAGCGTTTCCCGGCAACATCATCCCGCCGGGCCGCATCTCCAGCATATCGACAGCATTGGCTGCCGAGCTACCGGCGACGATCAACGACTCGCTGCAGAACAATTATCTGGGTGCGCTCACCGGCGGTACGAAGCAGAATACATTTATCGGCAAAATCGATTACACCGTTACGCAAAAAAATCACCTTTACTTCCTGGCGCAATGGGGCGATAGCAGCCAAAGCGCGCTGGGTAACAACGGCGGTCCGCAGCTACCACTGCCTTATACCAGCAGCCGCTTCAGCAGCCAGAAAATCGAGATTTACCAGGTTGGCGACACACAGGAAATAACCTCCAAGCTGGTGAACATTTTCGGCTACCAGATCAACCGCTTCATCACGCCATTTACAAATCCAACGACGTCGGGCGGGTGGGCAGCAAAGGCAGGCCTGACAGGCATACCGACCAACGGCCAGGCGTCTGACAACTTTCCGCCAATCACCTTCAGTGGTCCCAATACGCCGAGCAACTGGGCTCAGTACTTCAATTCAGAGACCTTCGGCGAGGTCGTTACCACCAACACGTTTCAAGACAATCTGCAGTGGGTACACGGGAGGCACAGCTTAACCTTCGGCGGACAGCTGGTGTACCAGGCCGAGAATACGAGCAAGCCTAGCCAGTTAAATAATTTTGGCTTTACGAATACAGAAACTGCGGGCTTTGATTCAAGCGGCGGCCTGCTCACAACGACTGGAAACAGCTATGCGAGTTACTTGCTGGGAGCGGTCGACAACGCGTCTTTAACGGATACAGCTGTTCAGGAGTTCGGGGGACGCTATCGGCAGTACGCAATTTATGCGCAGGATGATTGGAAAATCAACCCCAAGCTCACTGTGAACGCAGGGCTGCGATACGAGATCCCAAAGCCGTTCTATGAAGTGAAGAATCGGGCCTCCTTCCTGAATGCCACTCTAGCCAATCCTGCCGTGTCGGATTACCCTGGTGCGCTCCAGTTTGCCGGCAGCGGCACAGATAGCTGCAATTGCAAAACGCTGGTAAAGACTCACTACCTGACTCTGGGGCCGCGCGTCGGATTTGCGTACAGCCCCAACAATAAGGAAGTCATCAGAGGGTCGTTCACCATCATCCATTACAACGCTGGAGCGTTAGGAGGCAATGCGACCGCGACCGGTTCGGGCTCGGAGGGCGCAGCCTCAACTCCGTTGGGTTACTCCGCGAACCCCTCGCCGAGCAGCCCAAACTCCGGCATATCCCCGGCGTTTAACTGGAACAATGGGTTCCCGGCTTATCAATTGCCGCCATTCTTCGATCCAACGTTGAACACTGGATACAACACAGCCACGGGAGCGACGGGTGGAATGTTGACGTATACGCGTCCGGAAACTGGCGGACGTGCTCCTTACACAGAAAACTGGAACCTGACGTTTGAGCAGCAGTTAACACCGGCGACTATCTTCTCTTTGAGTTATGGCGGCAGCGCCTCGCGCTTTATCCCCGTCAATGGTGGCGTGGGCATCTACTCTAACCAGATCGACCCGCAATACCTGGCGCTTGGTAATCTGCTCCTGCAGACGGAAACGCCTGCGACCCTTGCGCAGGCCCAGGCGATTATTCCAGGTATCAAGCTGCCTTATGCGAATTTCTCGGGGTCGATCGGGCAGATGTTGAGACCGTTCCCTCAATATTCCGGTCTATTTGACACCAATGCTGCCTTTGGTAATGCGATCTACCACTCGATGCAGGCTTACCTGCAACACACGATGAGCAAAGGGCTATATGTCCTTGCTTCTTATACCTGGAGCAAAGAGATTGATGACGCCGGCGGTAGTAATCAGCTCAGCCTTGTTTCCCCAGCGGCTCGGTCTGCCTATAACCTGGAAGCCGAGCGAACGGTGGGCACCAATGATCTAACTAACGTGATTTCCCTTGCTTATGTGTATAGCCTGCCATTCGGCAAGGGCCACGCATGGGGCGGCAATAGTACGCTCATGGATACTCTGGTTGGCGGCTGGCAGCTATCAGGCCTGAATCAATATTCTACGGGCGCGCCGCTGGGAAGCATTGGCGCCTCCTGCAACGTGCCTTATACCGGTGGTTGCTATGCTGACTACAATCCTGCCTTCACGGGATCACCTCGGATCAACGGTTCCTACGGAAGTGGAAACCCAAAGGGCGTGGGAGGTAGTCCTACCACCTATCTCAATATCAACGCCTTTCAGAATCCGGCGCCATTCACGTTCGGCAACACTTCGGCTACTTATAGCAGTGGATTGAGAAACCCCTGGTCGTTGAATGAATCGGTATCTCTGTCTAAGAGATTTAACCTGGTGGAAGGTACCTCGCTCAAGCTTCAGGCAGACGCCTTCAACCTGGCCAATCGGACGGTTTTTGGGGGAATTAACACCAACATAACAAGCTCGAGTTTTGGAACTGTGTCAGGACAGGCTAACTCGCCGCGAAATTTACAGTTCGAAGCATATATATACTTTTAACCGAACCTTAGCGGAAATAAATCAGGCCGAAGAGCAATCTCAATTGCCGCTCCTCGGCCTGATTAAGCCTTACTTAGCGCGAAGTCCTCAGGCATACCCACCATCGTGGTGGGTGCCGGCGGTGGCGGTTTCCGTGTTGATCTTCCAGTCTTCCAGCTGCGGTCCCTTTAATTTCAGGGCCTTCTCGCGAATCGATGCAAGCTGCTCTGCTCCCAGCTGCTTGAACGATTGCGCGATGCGCACGTCGTCTTCCACCTGGCCGACGGTGGTGCAGCCGAGCGCGAGGCAGTGTATCGGCAGACTGAGCACGTAGGAGAGGCAATCCTTCAAGGCAATCGATTGCAGCAACTTCGAATTTGCCGTGCTCTTCATTCCCTGGATGCCCATGCCGCGTTCGACGGCAACCGGCAACACGAGCTTCTCGAAGCTCAGGTAGGCAGGGTCTGCTGGGTTAAGAGGCATCAGAATCGTATCGTAATGGTCATACTTCTTCAGCATAGCCAGGTGCACCTGGGGATCATGGTGACCGGTGAATCCGATAAAGCGGCATTTTCCTGCCTTTTTCGCCGCTTCGAATGCTTCGATGGCTCCGCCGGGCGCGAAGATCTGTTCTACTTCTTCCATCGATCCGACTTGATGTATCTGCCATAGATCGACGTGATCGGTGCGCAGCGCGCGCAGCGATGCTTCCAGATCCGCTTGCGCGCCTAGCTTCGTGCGCTGGGGAGATTTGGTGGTAAGAAAAATGTTCTTACGGAAAGGGGGCAGTACGTCGCCGTAGACCTGCTCTGATTTTCCGTCCCAATAGATACGGGCGGTATCGAAATAGTTGATGCCCAGATCGTAAGCGCGCAGCGTAACGGCTTTGGCATCGTCGAAGCTGATCATGGGAAAGCGGCCGCCCGCCTGGCCGATGATCGTCAAGCTTTCGCCGGTTTTCCCGAACACCCGTTTGGGAATATCACCCGGCTTTACCGTCGCGGTTTCGGAGCCCCGGGCCAGCGCGGCCACTCCAGCCGCAAAAGAGGTAGTGAGAAAAGTTCGGCGTCGCATGTCGGATCCTCCACCTCAGTATGCTCCCGTAGCCGTGACTTCGGCCAGAGGGACGTCGCAGTATTTGGGTGATCAATGCCGGTTGACAGCCCAGGATTGCTGGCTTATGACTGTCGTTGCAAGAGACTGTGCGGTCAGGGAGACGGTGTGAAAATTACTGAGGTCAAGTTGTATCGGGTCTTGTCTGGGAACCTGGGCGAGCGGGGCGCGAGCTACGGGGAGTCGCAATACTGGGGTGGTGGCTGGGCGACGAACTCGCTAATTGCAAACCCGATGTCGGTGTATCCGCGGTTTGCGCGCGTGCGCAGCCAGTGGATGGGACCCGGCCAGGATCCATATGCAATCGAGATTCTGACCGACGAAGGCGTAACCGGATGTGCCGTCAACTATGGTGGAGGTCCTTTCGCGTGCGGTGTGATCAAGCAGCACTTCGAACGTTTTCTGCTGGGAGCGAATCCTTTCGATATCGAGAGATTGTGGGATCAGATGTATCGGTCGACCATGCCTTACGGCCTCGGGGGCGTGACTGCCATGGCCATCAGTGGAGTCGATCTTGCGCTTTGGGATCTTGTTGGACGGGCGGTCAATCAGCCGGTCTACAATCTTATTGGCGGCCAGACGAAGGAAAGCATCCCCTGCTATGTGACAACGCATCCCGATCTGGTTTCGCATTGGAAGGGAAGCGGATTTCTGGGAGTAAAGATTGCGGCTCCCTGGGGCGTAGCCGATGGCTTGGCCGGCATGCGCAAGATGCAGACTTGTCTTGAGGCCTGCCGCAGCGCGTTGGGCGACGAGATGGAGCTGATGGTGGATTGCTATCTCTCGTGGGATATCGAATTCGCCTCACGGTTGGCGCAGCGGATCGTAGCGTGCAATATCAAATGGTTCGAAGATCCGTTAAAGAGCGGTTGGGCGGAGCATTTGAATGCGGAATTGCGGGCGAGGATCTCTCCCATCCAGGTGGCAATAGGCAACATGGAGTTCGATTACAAGGCGTTCGCGGCAATTCTGCATGCGCGCGCCTGCGATGTGATTCAACCGGAGCTTCAATGGTGCGGCGGCCTTACCGCGGTGAGGCGGATTGCGGCGATCGCCAAGCCATACGATGTGAATGTCATTCCCCATGGTTCGGGTGCGTACAACTACCATTTCGTAATGTCGAATACCAATTCGCCGTTTGCGGAGTTTCTTTCGGTGGGAGAGGGCGTTGCTGTGCGGCCCATTTTTGATGCCATTGTGGGCGAGCCGTTGCCGGTAAATGGGCACGTGACTCTGACGGATAAGCCGGGCTTTGGAGTTGAGCTGAATCGTGACTTGCTGGAAAGAGTCAGTTTCTGACCGCCTAGAGGACTCCATTGCGCTTTTTTCAGGCCACGAATGAGGGGCACCCACATTCGTGGCTGGGAAAGAGCTCTATTTTTTACCGTACTCAATCGTGATATCCGAAGTGACGGGAAGCGGTTGCTGCGATTGCTCCGTCATACGCGATTCATCGAGGGGGAAGAGCGTGTGGACTCCGGCTGCGGTCAGCTCCACTTTATGTGTCCCTGGCTTCAGATTCGAGAGGTCCAGCTTGTACGAGGAGCCGGTCAGCGAAGAAGCGACGGCCTTTCCATCTACGGAAATCGCGAAACTCTCTGGGGTTTTACCCAGGAAGGCCCAGCGCAAATCAACAGCGTGTACGGAGGCGTCCACTGGCGCAGACGGACCCGATAGCGCCAGAACAGTGATGTCTGGAGTCTTACCTCGATAGAGCGCAATGATCGCCCGGGTCAGATTGTAATAGTAATAACCCCAGCCTCCGCAGCCGCGGTAGGTGCATGCATGAAGCTCCGTAGGCTCTATGTCGTCGCTGAGCTGCACATTGTACTCGTCGCCGTAAGCCTCGCTGGGGGGCGCGGGTTTTCCTCCGGAGGGTTGCTGTCCCCAATAATCGGCGGGGAAGCCATGACCATTTTCCTGGCCGGCAAATTCATTCCACTGGTGCACCTGAATAAATTTTGGTCTGTACGCAAACGCCGCTTTCCAGCTTTCCAGATAGGGCACGCCGTGATCTCTGGCGATCGCGGATGGATGGGTCCAGCCTTTGCCGGGAAACACAAACGAGGAGGGCGTGACGACAATCGCTTCAGGTTTTCCGTCATGGCGGGTTAGAACTTGCGGAATGACGCCATCCATCCATGACCACATGCCGCATTGCTCCGCATGGTTGTCCTGAAGCTGGGTCGCCATCCATCGAACAGTGAAGGGCTCTGTGTGCAGTTTTCCGGTACCAAGCGTCTCCTGCAGTTGCGCGCAGGGATGGGGCGGCCAATAGAGCACGGCCAGCAACGGTTTGCCGCCATCGTATAACCAAAGATCTTTGTACTCGGGACGGTTGAGGTAGTTGGTTTTAAGCCAGGCAACAAGTCCATTAAACCTTTGGATGCCGTTGGGTACCGGGGGTCCATTTTGCAATCCGATCATGAAGACGAGTTTGGGCGCGTACTTGCCTTGCTGGTGCAGATGTAAAGCAGTCTGAAACAGCACAGCCGTTTTGTCCTGTAGACGGCGAACGTCGCCCGCATGCTGCTCCCAATCGGGCTTCATCCATAGCATGTTGCTCCAGTCAATCAGCAGCCAGTCGAAACCGAGTTGCTGAAACTCAGCATAATGCTTCGCTACCGTGGTTTCGTCCGTGGTGTAGCGTCCGATTTTGGGAATAGCTTCGGCGGTCTTCCAGGATTCAGGCCCGTAAAACCACTGCTCATATTGGATACCGATCAGGGAACCCTGAACTTGTTGTGCCTCGAGCACTCCGCTGGAGGTTGCATGTTGAGCAAATGCGGAGATAGCCAGAATGCACGCCAGCGCGAAATAGATCGGCGCGGAAAAGAGCAGCTTTAAACTCAAGAAACGGCCCAAGTATGACCTCATCGATTTTTCTGGATGCAAACAGAAGATCGCTATCCAAGCTATACGAAATCGCGTCAATAAAACAATCGTTACTCCAGTGCGGCATTGCGTTGTGTGCCCACTAGAGGTTTAATCGGCTGTGGCGTGGAGTGAGTCGTCAAGAGGGAAGGTGTTGTGGGGACAAAGATCAGCCGGCGCGACGTTCTTAGATCCGCGGCCCTGGGCGTGGCCGCAATGGGTATTCCGCAAAATGCGTTTAGTCTTGACCGGACTTTCGCAGATAAAGAGATCAGTGATTTCGTCTATCCCCGTGACGATGCGCGGCCATGGGTCTATTGGTACTTCATGGACGGCAACCTACGACGCGAGGGCATGGACGCGGATCTGACCGCCATGAAGCAGGCCGGCATCGGGGGTGCTATTTTCCTCGAAGTCGGTATCGGGATCAAACCGGGACCCATCGAGTTTATGAGTGAGCCGTGGCAGCAACTGCTCGGCCATGCTTTCGAGAGGGCCGATCAATTCGGTCTGCAAATGGCCCTGGGCGCAGGGCCTGGCTGGTGCGGAGCCGGCGGCCCCTGGGTGCAGCCGGATAAATCCATGCAACACCTCGTTGCCAGCAAGACAATCGTATCGGGTCCGGTGTCGTTCCATGCTGCTTTGCCCCAGCCGCCGCCGCGCACGCCTTTCTTCGGGGTGGAGACCCTCTCGCCGGAATTGCTGAAGATATGGCAGGACTTTTACCAGGACGAATTCGTGCTCGCCTTTCCCACTCCGGCGGACGGCGCGTCGATCGCCGACATCGATGAAAAAGCGCTTTATACCAGGGGATCGTACTCCTCGCAGATTCCCGGTCCGTTCACCAAGCGCCCGTGGGTGCGTCCTTTCTTACCGAGCGGCGCCAACTACGGCAACGTGGCCGCCCAGCGCTGTGTGGCTTCAAGTGCCGTCATCAACCTGACGAGCAAACTTTCTCCGGATGGAAAGCTTGCCTGGGATGTGCCGGCAGGGAACTGGACCATCATGCGCTTTGGCCGCACCATCACTGGCCAAACCACGCGGCCCTCACCCAGGCCTGGACTGGGCCTCGAGTCGGACAAGTTTGACGCCTCGGCGATGGATGCCCACTTCGATGCGTACATCGCTCCTCTGCTCAAGAAGACCGGCGCACCGCAACATCCGGGGCGCGGACTGGTGGCTCTGCATTTCGATAGCTGGGAGATGAGCTCGCAGAATTGGTCTCCCCGCTTTCAACAGGAGTTCAAGCGCCGCCGCGGTTACGATCCGCTACCCATGTTGCCCACATTCGGCGGAATGGTGGTCGATACCCCCGAAGTTTCAGAGCGCTTTCTTTGGGATATTCGCCAGACCGCGAGCGAACTGGTGTGCGAAAACCAGGCGCAAAGACTGCGAGAGCGCGGGCAACAATACGGGCTTTTTCTGGAGCTCGAACCTTACGACCTCAATCCCTCGGCAGATCTCGATTTGGGAGCTACCGCGGACGTACCGATGGCCGAGTTCTGGTCGAAGATAGGAGAGGCTCCGCCGACGGACTTCAGCTTGCCCGAGGCAGCCTCGGTTGGCCACACGCAAGGGCACAAAGTGATCGGCGCGGAGGCGTTCACCGGGCTCATGGAGGAGCGAGGGCGGCAACATCCTGGGTCGATGAAAGCCCAGGGCGACTGGGCCTTTTGCCAGGGGATGAACAAGTTTGTCATCCATCGCTACCAGGCGCAGCCCTGGCTTGACCGCTTTCCCGGTATGACCATGGGAACCGATGGCGGCTACGGCGTGCATTGGGAACGAACCCAGACCTGGTGGGATTTCGTCTCCGCTTATCATCTCTATCTCACTCGCTGCCAGCAGACGCTGCGGCGCGGATTGTTCGTCGCCGATATTCTTTATCTGTGCCCGGAAGGCGCGCCGAACGTATTCTTTCCTCCGCGCTCCGCGTTCCGACCCGGGCTGTTTGCCGATCATCGCGGTTACAACTTTGACGCGTGCGCGGCGGAGACGCTGATCGCGCGCGCGTCGGTAAAAAACGGTCGCATCGTCTTTCCTGATGGCATGAGCTACCGGTTGCTGGTGTTGCCGCGCGTGCAAACCATGACGCCGCGTGCGCTTACCAAGCTCATCGCGTTGGTGGAAGCGGGCGCCACGGTTGTGGGCGCGCCTCCGCAAAAATCGCCCAGCCTGGTCAACTATCCCGATTGCGATCACCAAGTGCGCGAGTTGGCTGCAAAGCTCTGGCCGGAGGAGATTCAGCCTGAACGGAAGGTCGGCCTTGGTCGCGTTGTGTTCGACGCGGGAGCAACCCGTGCCCACTCTGGGAACCCGCTGACGCTGGCGAAATGGATCTGGAGTGCTCCGCAAGAGGCTGTTACCGCCGCGGCCAGCACTCTGCACTTCCGCCGGGAATTTTCTGTCGAGGACCCGCGCAGCATTGAAACTGCGGTGGTTACCATCACCGCGGACCAGAGCTACCATTTATCCCTAAATGGCAACTTCGTTGCGAGCGGTAACGCCGCGGCTCGGGTACGCCGGGTTGACATCTCCAGCGTGCTGCGCTCCGGTGGTAATCGATTAACTGTTTCGGTCGAGAAGAGCGGCGGACAGTCTGGCCTGATTGCCTCGCTCGCCATGGAGCACCGCGACGGAACCAGCGTTGCCCTCGAAACCGATCGACGATGGACCTGTTCGGCGAGCGAAGGCGGTTCGCAATTACGTGCCATGGAATTGGGCGCTTACGATATGCCGCCATGGAATCTGAATGACGCCTCGATCGAGCAGGCCGATATTTATCCCAGTTATCTTGTGATCGCGGAATTGCTGGAGGGGATGGGGGTTGCGAATGATTTTGAGACAGATGCGCCGTTCCGCTTTATCCATCGCGTCGACGGTGGGGAAGACATCTACTTTATCGCCAATGGCGAGGACCAGCCTCAGAGCGGCACCTGCCGCTTTCGCGTGACCGGCCGCCAACCGGAGTGGTGGAACGCGGTCACTGGAGAGGTGCGCGACCTGCCCGCGTTTTCGCAAAAGGGCGGTCGAACCGAAGTGCCCCTTTGCCTGGAGTCGTTGGAGAGCGGCTTCGTGGTCTTCCGCAAGCCGGCTTCGAAGAATGCTTCCAGCCGCGGCGGTAATTTTCCACGCTATCAAACCGTCACTACGCTCTCGGCGCCGTGGCAGATCGGCTTCGATCCAAAATGGGGCGGGCCGGAGCGAATTGTCTTCTCTCAACTCGAGGACTGGAGCAAGCGGCCGGAGCCAGGAATCCGATACTACTCGGGCAAAGCGACTTACAGTACCTCGTTCGATTGCGAGGGCCTCGATGCAAAGCTGCGTTATTTTATTTCGCTCGGCCGCGTGGCTAACATTGCTTCCATCAAGATCAACGATCGCGACCTGGGAGTCGCTTGGTGCGAGCCGTGGCGGATGGCCATCCCCGCCGGCCTGTTGCAGCCGCGCGGTAATTCGCTGGAGATTGTGGTCGCGAATCTCTGGATCAACCGCTTGATCCGCGACAGCAATCTGCCCGAAGATCAGCGGCTCACGTGGATCACGGGAAATCCGTTTCACCCTGACGACCCGCTTCTTGAATCGGGTCTATTGGGGCCGGTTGCCCTGCAGGCTTCGCACGCAAGTGACGGGTAGGGGGTTGCTTGCCGTTGACCACCGGCTCCGCCGGCCCAGGTTGGATGAAACGGCATTGTTTGCTCAAAGCGCCGGTGGTTTTGAATGGGCGGGGCTTCAGCCCCGCCGAGAGACCGGGCTGATACGGGCGGCTTTTAGCCGCTGAGGGATAGCCCTTTGGAGAATCCCCTCAGTGGCTTCTATGAGCCAACCATCCTGTGTTCTTTAATGGACGGGCTGAAGCCCGTCCATTAAAGACCGCTTAAAGGCGTGTGTTAGGTTGTGTTTGGAAATCAGGCAGGAGTTCCAGCGAGGCGAAGTGGCAGCTAAAATTTTCGATGTTTGTATTGTTGGTTCAGGCGCCGGCGGAGGCACGCTGGCTGGGCATCTGGTCGAAGCAGGCCTGAGTGTAGCGGTTGTTGAGGGTGGACCTCCGGTAAATACGCGCACGGACTTCAACACGCACGCGCTTCCTTTCGATTATCCAAACCGGAGCATCCCCACCATGAAGCCGGGGAAGCCCGGCTTCGATTCAGAGCGCACCCGCGGCGTCGGGGGCAAGACCATGCTTTGGAATGCGGTGGCCCTGCGCTTGAGCCACCGCGATTTCAAAGGCTACACCATTGATGGGGCGGGTTTAGATTGGCCCCTCGACTACCCCGACATGGCGCCGTACTATGACCGGATTGAAAGGGAGGTCGGAGTCTGCGGTAACCGCGACGGTCTGGAAGACCTTCCCGATGGCATATTCCTGGCCCCGCCCTCTCTGAAAGTGGGAGACCTGCTATTGCAGCGCGGCGCCAGGCAACTGAACATTCCCATCATCCACACCCGCAAAGCGACCCTGACAAAGGCCAGCAAAACGCGGCCCGCTTGCCACTATTGTGGCAACTGCATGGCGGGCTGCGACGTCGCAGCCAAGTACAACTCCGCTGATGTTCACCTGGCGCCGGCAATGAAGACGGGCCGCCTGACGGTTTTTTCCAATTCGATTGTCCGCGAGGTAGTGGTCTCAACCGAGAACCGTGCAACCGGGGTTCGCTATATTCATCGGGTCACGCGGCAGGAGGGCGAAGTTCGGGCGCGCTGTGTTGCCGTTGCATGTGCCTGCATCCAGAGCGTGGGGCTGTTGCTGATGTCTACCTCGCGGCTCTACCCGCAAGGGCTGGCGAACTCCAGCGGGCAACTAGGGCTCAACTTTATTCCTCACTTCAACTCAGGGGTCGAAGGCTTCTTAACCGATATGATCGGCCAGAAGGTGGTGAATGACGAGGGTTTTATCGATCATGCCTACCTGCCTTCCTACATGCACGCTCAAAAGAGAGATTACGCGCGGAGCTTTGGCGTGCAGATCTACACCGGCATTCGGCGCACTACGGGTTGGGCGCGGGCGGTACCGGGTTTTGGCGCCTCCTACAAGCAGTCGGTAAAGCAGCGCTTTCCCGCGTATGTAAGCTTCCAGTGCTTTGGGGAAATGATCCCCAATAAGCAGAGCTTTATTCGGCTTTCGAAAGAGAAAGATGAGTACGGCATGTACAAGGTGGAGGCAATTGCGGTTCAGGAAGAGAACGAGCACAAGATTTATGACGCCATGACGAACGCTTCGGTCGAGATCCTGAAGAAAGCCGGCGGAGAGGTTCTGAGCGTCTCCTCTTTCGATCAACCTGTATTCAATCACCAACTGGGCGGGTGCATCATGGGAAGCGACCCGCGCACCTCGGTGCTGGATGCATATTGCAGAAGTCATGACGTGCCCAATCTTTATGTGGTGGATGGCAGTGTTTTTCCATCCTCATCGGAAAAGAATCCCACGTTGACGATCATGGCCCTGGCGGCGCGCAGCGCCGAGCACATCAGCGATCGTTTTCGCAAAGGAGAGATTTGATGACGAATCGCCGCGAGGCCCTGAAAATTATTGGAGCGGTGGGTGTTACTTGTGCGTTTCCATTTTCGGCCAACGAACTTTACGGCCAGCATGTTCATCCGTCCGCGCACGCGGACCAGGGAACGGCCAAGCCGGGCGAGCCGTTCAAGCCTCAATTCTTTACGCTGGCGGAGTTCCAGGTGATCTCCCGGTTGAGCGACCTCATCATCCCCCCAACGGAAACGCCAGGGGCTGTGGGCGCCGGCGTTCCACAGTATATCGATCTTGTGGTGACCGGGGATCCCAAGCTACAACAGATGATTCGGGAAGGCTTACAACGCCTGGACGGTCATTTTCTGGAGCTGACTGAGGCCCAGCAAGTGCAGATCCTAACAGCGCTCAGCCTGAGCACGGGAAACGCAGGAGATGCAGCGTTTTTTCAAGCGATCAAGAACCTGACGGCCGACGGCTACTACACCTCTCGTGTGGGCTTACTGCAGGAGCTGGGCTATAACGGCGACGACTACCTCGCGGCTTTTCCGGCATTCAGCATCCCTGAACATTAAAAAAAAACTTCAAGTCCTTACCGGCCGGCAAAAAATCGACTCTAGGTTCCCGCCTGCGCACTTTACCAGTCGATACAGCAGTTTGCGGCTGGTTTGAGGGTGCGCGGCCAGGTCTGGCCGTCCATTTGCGGACACACATTCCCAGAGTGTGATGATCCTCTGAATACGAGGCAGAATTACCCGCGAAATACGTTTGACAGTCTTTAGTCGGAGTGGGTAATCTCCTCACTGCATACCATTAGGAATCAAATTTCTCTTTTGGTACTGATGCGCAGGCTCGCTTGCCGCGCCGACACCTGCTCAGGGTGAGGCGACGGTTGAGCGAAAACGGGAAAGCAGACTACCTTTTTGGGGCAAAATATGACGCAGGCTGTTAATTTATCGAAGTTTTCAAGGGTTTCACTTAAAGAAGCGCTGACCATATCGTTGTTTCTGTTGGCATCAATTTTCTATGCGGAACGCGCTCACGCACAGGCTGCAGGAACGGGAACGATCCAGGGTATCGTCCAGGATCCCTCCGGTGCGAACATCGGCGGCGCCACGGTGACTGCGACGAATAACGGCACCGGCTTAAAGTCCACCCAGAAGACATCGAGTTCGGGTACGTATGCTCTGTCGGCGTTGCCGCCGGGCGACTACAACCTCGAAGTGGACATGGCGGGATTTGCTCCCTACGTCCAGGAGCACATTACTCTGGATGCCCTCACCCAGCTTGGACTGAACGTCTCTCTTAAAGTCGGCACGGAACAGCAAAAGGTTGTGGTCAGCTCAACAACTCTTCCCGAGCTTTACACAGAGAATGGCACCGTCGAAAATACCATTCCCCAGGAAACCTATGAGGCCCTGCCGATTGCAATGAACGGCGGACCCAAGAGCCCGGTAGGCTTTTTGACCCTGGTCCCCGGGGTTTCCCAGCCGGGCGGTGGTGATCCGTTTGGTCTTGACTTCAACGGCGGCACCGGAGTGTCGGCGCAGATTTACATCAACGGTCTTCCCCTGGTTTCTTCGGAACTGCAGGGAGGCTGGGAAAATCTTGCTTCGATTACCACCGAAGACATCGATCAATTTCAGGTCATCACCAGCGGCGTTCCGGCTTATTACGACGGCCAGGGAATTGCCAACCTGGTGTACAAGTCGGGAACGAACCACTTCCACGGGGTTGTTTTCGAAAATATCCGCAACACTGCCTTCGACGCCAGGGGATACTTCAACACCACTGGGCCGAAGCCGGTAGAGCACCAGAACGAGTACGGTGGCGCTGTTGGCGGGCCTATCTGGCGCGACAAGATCTTCTTCTTCGGCAGTTACGACGGCTTTAAGTATGAGACTGGATCGAGTCCGACGTTTGTCACCATCCCTACGGCGGCATCGCGTGCCGGTGACTTCAGTGCTTTTCCCAACGTGATCTACGACCCACGCACGACCATGACCGTCAATGGCGTGACCACTCGGCAGCCTTTTCCCAATAACCAGGTGCCTATCCTCTCAACCGTCGCGGCGAATATTCAGTCTTATCTCCCGACGCCGCAGAATTCCAGCATCAGCAATAATTACTTCAACACGTACACCAACGGAAATACCAATAAGGCTTACCTGGCGAAAGTAGACGCGCAGTTGTGGGGCAGCAACCGGGCTACGTTCCTCTTCTCGCGAAGCAACAACGAACCAATCTCAGTTGGTTCAGTACTCCCAGTGCCTTATAGCAGCGCTCGTAGCTCACAGGCCATTCAATACATTGCCCAGGTCAACGATACCCAGATCATCACTCCAAACCTGCTCAATCTGTTTGGCATCAATTTTCTGCGGGTATCGTCGATCAATAAAAACCCGACGGCGGGTGGTGGCTGGCCTTCCAAGCTTGGCCTGACTGGGCTTCCCGACGGGCAGCTGACCGACATTTTCCCTATGGAAACCTTCAACGGCCCAAATTCTCCCACCGGTTGGGACCAGGGAAATACAGGATTTGCTGAGATCCCCGCTTCGGAAGTTATCCAGGACAATGTGCAGTGGGTGAAGGGAAGGCATAGCTTTACCTTCGGCGGGCAGATTATCTACCAGCAAGAGAACCTTGACTTGCCCAGCCAGTGGAACAACGGGTTGGTGTTCAACAATAGCGAGACCAGTGGATTTATCACCACCGGGCCCAACGCAGGATCGCTCGATCCCAGCACCGGCAACTCGTACGCAAGCTTCCTTCTAGGGCTGGTAGACAATGCAAGTTTCCTGGACGCATCGGTGCAGGGAACCGGCGGCCGCTGGCAAAATTACGCCATGTACGCGCAGGACGATTGGAAGGTTAGTCCGAGGCTGACGGTGAACCTGGGTCTACGTTACTCGATTCCCAAGCCGTTCACTGAAGTTCAGAATCGCGCATCATGGTTCAATCCAAATTTTCCCAATTCCGCAGCCAGCAATGCCCCGGGCATTATCCAATTTGCCGGTTACGGCCAGGACTCCTGCCGCTGCCGTACGAATGTAGCGACGCACTACCTGACCTTTGGGCCCCGGGTCGGTTTCGCCTATAGGTTGACTCCGATTACGGTCGTCCGTTCATCCTTTGCCATCGTCCATTACAACGGCGGAGCTTTGGGAGGAAATGGCGAGCAGCAGGGTGTCGGGCTCCAGGGCTACTCCGCGGCGCCGACGTTCTCCACTGGCGATGGCGGCATAACACCCGCCTTCCAACTGGATAACGGGATACCTCCTTACCAGCATCCACCCTTCTTCTCGCCGACTCTCGCTACCGGGTATACGACGGAGATGCCGGGGGACAATGGCGGCTATTCCTATAACCGGCCTTCGACCGCAGCTCGTTCGCCGTACACCGAGCAATGGGCGCTTACCCTGGAAAGAGAATTTCCTGGTTCGTTTGTCGTGAATCTCACTTATGCCGGAACCAGCACCCACTTTACCGGCCTGGATGGCGGTGTAGGCATTTACTCCAACCAGGTGGATCCTAGTTACTTCAAACTCGGAGCATTGCTCAACGCACCAGCAAACGACACCACCCTGGCTGCGGCGAATGCGATCATACCCGGCATCAAAATTCCCTTCGCCAATTTTGTCGGATCGATTGGACAGGCACTCCGTCCGTTCCCACAATACGACGCCCTGGGCAGCACATTTGAAGGTCCGGATCCATGGTCTGACTTTGGAACGCAGAGCTACAACGCGCTGCAGGCAACAGTCACGCATAACTTCAAGGATGGCCTCTATCTGCTTGCATCCTATGCGTGGAGCAAGGAGATGGATACCGGCGGCGATGGTGTTCAGTTTTTTGGTGCGGACGCCCGCTCGGCGTATCTGTGGAGCAAGGAGAGGAGCGTCGGCTACATCGACACTCCGCAAGCTCTGACCATCACCGAAGTCTACGATCTTCCGTTTGGCAAGGGTAAGAGGTTCAACGTAAGCAACCGGCTTCTGGACACCGTTGTCGGTGGCTGGCAGATCTCTGGAGTCGAGTCTTACATTGAAGGCACGCCCCTCACCAGTATCGCAGCCGCGTGCGCCAACAATCCCTACGGTGGACACCACGGAGTGATTGGTAACGGCACGAACGGTTGCTACGCGGATTACGCTCCCGGCCGCCAGCAAGTCAGGCTGGCCAAGATCGGGACGGGACTTCCAGGAATAACTCCTTACTTTAACGTGAATGCTTTCCAGAACCCCGAGCCTTATGGGTTTGGCAACACACCGCGAACCTTGGCAGATCGCACCCTTCGCAACCAGACTTATAAAAATGAAGACATCGCGCTGTCGAAGAGCTTCCCGATCCGTGAGAGCATGAGACTGCAAATCAAAGCGGATGCTTTCAACATCTTCAACCGGTCGGTATTCGGCGGTGTAAATACTGACATCACCACCCCAACCTTCGGTCAGGTAACCGGGCAGTCGAACTCGGCCCGGAAGCTGCAGTTGGAAGGGTATTTCCGCTTCTAGTGGTGTGTGTCCTGCTGGGCCGAGGCTGGGATCTTTCAAGATCCCAGCCTCGGCTGCGTTTGCTTGATAAGCGCGAACCCCCGCGTTCGCGCTTATCATTGACTCCAACAGTCTCAAGGCAACGGATGGGAAGTCTTCGCATGAAGCTCGTAAGTGCCGCCGTAGTCCTGCTTGGTTCCTGTCTTCCTGTCCTCGCCCAGGCGATCCCGGACGTTACCTGCCCGGTGGAGGATTTTCCTGTCAAGGCGGTCGTGGCATGGCAGTTCCCCCAGGTGCAAAAGCAAGTACAGGTTGTGGTGTTGCGCGACCCAGCCGGCGAGCAGGAAGCACGTTTTGACCTTACCCACGGCGGAAGTTTAATCTCGCTGCGCTACCAGGGCCGTGAGATGCTATTCGGCCAGACTGCGGGCGCCAGCGTCTCGATGTTTGCCCCGAGCCATAGCAAGAATCCAGAGCTCAAGGATGTAAGCGCGTACTGGGCAGCCTATAGTCCCGATCAGGGAGGCTCCAGCATGGGCATCCCCGCAGTCGTCACGGGCGTCAGTTGTGCCGGCAACCGGAGCATGCGGGCTTTTGCCATGATGCAGGACCGTGGGTCAGACAGTTCGTTTCAGAAACAGGCGCTGCTTGGAGTGAACGCCGGTCATATCAGCGACAATTACCCCGCCGGCTATTCGACGCGCTTCTCGATCGAAACGAATGCGAGCTGGACCCCAAACCCGGGCGGCGCGCCCAAATTCTATTTGAAGCTTGATCAATCAGTAGTCAA
Organism: uncultured Acidobacteriaceae bacterium; assembly: GCA_963758385.1. GTDB lineage: Bacteria > Acidobacteriota > Terriglobia > Terriglobales > Acidobacteriaceae > PALSA-350. Next base: position 627,393 of record CAVWVA010000001.1, read on the forward strand.
CGTTGCTCCGCAGAGTACGGGTCCACTGGAGTGGTATCTGAACATAGCGGCACCGTGGGAGTTTGAGCACGCCGCGAACTATCCGGAAAAATGCCTGGAGAAGACGCCCTGTTCCGGCAAGGACATTGGAGCGTTGGCCAACGGCCGTTACCGCGACGCGGCGCAAACGGACGGCGTCGCGATGGTGGTGCCGACTGCCGGCTGGCGGACCCCGCGGGCTTATTATCGGCCGAACGCTGAATATGTAGTGCTGCTTTACAACGCAGTGTGGGCCGCGCCGCGAAGAACCTTCGCGTCGGTGATCGAGCAATCGATGGAGGGAACCTCCGTCCGCCGCTTCACCTGGTACGTTTGCGCCGGGGCCTGGGGGCAGGCACGCGCGTTTGCCGAGACTCAGCCCGCAACAGATAAGACAGTAGATGCTGAGGCGCCGGAACTCGTTCCCGCGCCCTCGACCGCCCAGGCGAACGCGATTGCCTGCACCGCTTCCGAGTTCAAGCCGGAGCCAAACCAAACGGACCAAGCGGTGGTGCTGGTGGATCCCGCCGGCGAACAGACGGCCACCTTTGACGTCACCCAGGGTGGGGCTCTCGTCTCTCTCATTTACGCCGGGCAGGAGCACGTCTGGAAATACAACGGCGGTGGCCTTTTGCAGATGGCCTTTCACAACCACATGGAGGGTGCCTGGGAAGGGGACTACAACCCGACGCAAGCCGGAGATGGGAGCGCTGCCTCGCCCGTGACGGGTGTCGCCTGCGATCAGAATCGCAGTCTTACCACTGTAACCAGCATGCTGGATTTCAACCACAACAACGGGTTTTATCCCAAGGCGCTGGTCGCGGTATGGGACGGGCACGTGAACGACATGGTCCCACTCAGTTACGCTTCCCCTTACGTGCTGGAGACGCATGCTGAATGGGTTCCGAATCCGAAGGGTGCTCCCGCGTACTATCTTCGCTTGAAGGAGCGGCTGATTCACGTGGCGGATGAGAAGGTCGGCGCGTTCAGCTACGATTTTGCTTCCTATGTTCCCTGGGAATTTACTACCAGGGCTGTGAGCCCGGCGAACTGCCCGTGCACCGCGAGCCAGACCAACTCGATCGTTGGCGGCTGGTATAAGGATGAAACGCGGACGGTAGGATTGGCCGTTGCCATGCCGGCCAGCAACTTTCCCGATAAAAAGATCAGTGGCGGATTCAATAGCGATTTTATGTGGCGCAATCACAACTTCCATCTCGGCTCCCAGGAGCCCCTGGATGGTATCGCCGCAAAGGAAGTTGTTTGGTATGTGATGCCCGGTAACTGGGAGAACGCGAAAAACTTCGCCGCAAGCTTGAAGTAGGCGTCTTCCGTCCGGCTTCTCGGTCGACGACAGTGGGCTTTTGCCCAAAGATCCGAAGGGGCGGGCCTCCGCCCCGCCGAGCAACCTCGCTAATAGAGTCGGCTAAGCCGGCACTATCTAATTGTTTAACGAAGGGCTGAAGCCCGTCGATGCTTTATAACCAGCCACCGCCCTATTCGTAGCGCAGCGCCACGATGGGATCGATGAGCATCGCGCGCGCTGCCGGCACGTAAGCCGCCGCTGCCGCAACCGCAATCATGACACCCAACGCGAGCAGCATGATCATAGGATCGTACCGGCCCAGCCCATACAATTGACTACGTAACAGGTGCCCGGCGGCGAGCGCCGCCGGAATGCCAGGCACTACTCCGGCTAGGACAGTCAGCAGTGCTTCGCGGAGAATCAACAAGGCGATCTGCATGCGTCCCGAACCCAGCGCCATGCGAATCCCGATTTCGTTTGTTCTACGGCTCACCGTGTTGGCCATCACGCCGTAGAGGCCGACGCAAGCCAGCAAGACTGTCAATCCTCCAAACAAGCCGGCCAGCGAAGCGACCAACCGCTCCTGAACCAGGGAGGCGTCCATCCGAACATGCAGGTTGCTACGCATCCCTTGCCCTCTCACTTCTACAAGAGAGCGTACCGCGGTTCCTGTTGAAGTTGCAAGGGAACTAGAACTTGAAGCGTCCGGAAAACTGCAGGACGCGTGGAGTTCCGTTGGGACTGATTTCCTGCAGTGCGCCAAAGTTACCTGGGCCGGAGTTAGGCACCAGATAGCAGGTCTGGTTTAGGGTCTGGCCGTCTCCACAATTAGCGCCAGTCGGGTTGTATTGCAGTTGGTTGATTCCGTCGCCGTTCTGCACGTAGAAGTTGGCGTGGTTGAAAAGGTTGAATGCCTGAACCTGGAGCTCTAATGCGGCGCGCTCTCCAATGGGAAAGGTGCGAGCAACTCCAGTGTCAATCCTCTCCAGCCACGGCCCATAGAAAGAATTCAACCCAATACCTGGCGTGGGCCCGGCGCCGTTGATGCCGGCGGCGGTGTTCGCCGTGTCCTGGTTGAACGCGGTGTCGTTCAGGTTGTCTCCATTGGCTGCGGGGCTTAGCAGGCCTGCATAGGGCCGGCCCGAAGCGAAGGCCATGACCGTACTTAGCTTCCAGTCGGAAAGGAGCGCACGGCTCAGCACAGAAGCCAGCAGCCTCTCAGGCCTCGGCTCGTAAACGGCCGCCACGCTTACGTTATGTCGCTGGTCCAACAGCGAAGGAGCATGTGTGTTGCTGAAGTCGAACTGGTTGTTGAAATCCATACCGTGCAACATGACACTCTTGGCCCAGGTGTACGACAACTGATAGCTAAGACCCTCCGACGGCCGGCGCTTCAACTGTACGAACAAGGAGTCGTAGTAGTTTTGCGCGGGGCTAATCAGTTCGTTGATTTGTCCAAAGTCTTGCGTGATGAGACCATCCGTCAATAGACCGTTGTCCATGTTGGGCAGCGTGATTTGTGGTCCCGCGCAACTGGTGGCCGCAGGGTCAGTATTCGCCGGGCAAGTAACGTAGGTCGCCGTGCCTTGCAGCGGGTTCAGGTTCAGGTCATAGGCGCTGCCCGAGATAAGGTGTAACCCGTGGTTCCAGATGGTGCCGATAGTGAAGGTGGTATTGCTGGATAGCTCCTGCTCAATTTGCAAGCTACTCTGCAACACGTCAGGCGTCTTGAATTGCGGCGAGACAATGGAAATGTCAGGCGAAGCGGCAAACAGTGGCGAGTCTCCCGGCAGGATCCGGGGAAAAGTTGGCACCTGCTGGTTCGCTGGGATCGACGGGTCATAAGTTTGACTTTCAGAGGATTCCTGCGAAGTCAGTCCATTCGAAACCACGGCATTGCGATAATTCAATCCATTCATGTTGGTATAAAACTGGCCGAATCCGCCGCGCACCACCATGCTGGAGCGAGGTTGCCAGGCAAAGCCAAATCGAGGAGCAATGCGCGCAAACTGGTTCGGATATTGGCCGGTGAGAGGGAACGCCGGGTTCTCAGCGGGCTGTGGGTAGATCTGGAAATCTTCGCGCAGGCCTCCTTCGAGCCTTAATGAGCGTAGGACGCGATAAGAGTCCTGCATGTAGAAGCCGTAATAGGGAACTCCAAAGGCGAACGTGGGGTTGCCTGAGGCCTGGTTATAAAGAAGAAAGTTACCCACAGCAAAGTTCTGCAGATTAGAAAATTCGTAACTGCCAAGGAACGAACCGAATTGGACGTCGGCATTGGGATCGGCGCCCCCGAAGTTGTTATCCGCATCCCAGGTACGGCTGAAATCGAAGCCGATTTGCAGAGTGTGCTTGCCGATTGTGTAATCGACCCGGTCAGCAGCGGAATACTGCTTCTCAAACACCCTGCCGACGGAAAATGGCGCGTTGCCAAGGGTGAATGAGGAGGGGCTGTCCAGGATGATGGTAGGGATGCCAGGGGCCTCGCCGGTTGGTGTTTCGATCTGGTTATCATCCGACATGCCGGCGTGCAGTTCGTTAAGCAGGCTAGAGGAGAAGGTGTGAGTCCATCCCAGGCTGGCCTGGAAATCCCGCACGACCGCATTTGCCAGCGTCTGCGTTCCGTAGGTAGCAACGGGGCTGACGGTAATGACGCCACCGGGCGAGTTAAAGCGATTTACATTGGCGCTGAGAAAGAGACTATCGCGGGAAGTAGCCTGATAGTCGAGCCGCGGAGTGATCACCAGGTCATTCTTCTGCCGCGGCTTTACCCCCAGGTTGGTATTGAGCGCGTTGATCGTATTCGATACCTGCTGCAGGTACACCGGGTCTGTAGGAAGGTTCGGTTCAGAGAGGGTGTAGTCGCCCGGCAGCGGGTAGGGGCCATTAGGAGAGGGCAGTGCGGTATCGTCGGGTATGTCGAAGTTGCTGGACAAGAAGCCGGCCTGCGAAGGCGTTACCGGAGGATTGATGATGGAGATGGGGTCATTCTCCCTTTGCTGTTCATAATCCACGAAGAACCAGATCCGGTCACGCCGGATGGGTCCGCCCAGGGAGGCGCCGAATTGCTGCAGGGCATCCTCCTGTTTCGGGAATCCGGCTGCATTCGAGAGCGAGTCATTGGCTCCGAACGCTGAGTTGCGATTGTAATAGAAAGAGTTGCCGTGCAGGCTGTTGCTTCCCGACCGGGTGACTGCATTGATGAAGCTCGCGCCCCCGCCATAAATTGCCGAGTAAGGGCTGATGACCACCTGAAATTCCTGGATTGCATTCTCCCCGTAGAGATACGGAATGCGATAGCGGCCGAGAATGTCGTCGAAGTAGTTGCTGGTTGCACTTGTGCCGTCGACGGAAAAGACATTGGCGCCGTTTCCATTCGCGTAGCCTGAGTCTTCTCCGCCCTGCTGCCCTTCAATGCTGACCAGGCCGGTATCGCCATCGGGGCTGGTATTCGGGCTCAGTAGCGTGAAATCGGTATAGCGCCTGCCATTGAGCGGCAATTCTTCAAGATAGCTACGGTCCGTCACATAGCTGGTGGAGGATTCGTCAGGCCGCAACATCGAAGCTGTGCTATTTACGATCACCGAGTCCGTCGCCGCGCCCACCTGCAGCCTGACGTCTTGCGAGGCAGTATTGCCCACGGCGACCTGCAGCGTGGATTCAGTATTGCGAAATCCGCTGACCCTGACCATCAGCGTGTAAGTGCCCGGCAACAGGACGGAAAAGCGGTAGAGCCCGGTGCGATTTGTGCGCGTACTCTGCTCCACACCGGTTTGCAGATTGCGGACAACAATCAGCGCTCCGGGAAGGATTGAGCCAGCCTGGTCAGTGACTTCTCCGCTGATCGCGCCGGTGAGAACGACATTTTGGGCGCGCAGCGGTAAGCAGCTCCCAATAAGCAGCAAGAGCACCCGAGCCAGCTGGCTCTTGGCCAGAGAGAGAGCGTTTCTTCTGTTGCGAACGGCAGGTTCATTCCTCATTTGACCTCAAGAAAGGGGGAATATTTCATTAAACGATACTTGCATTGCGTGAGCTTTAATAAAGCTTGCGTATTCTTCTGCCCGAGCGGCGCGGGAACTTTGATCTTCTCCTTGAGAGCTTAGGAGAAGCGATGCTAGCCTCCCCCTAATCACCTTAGGAGGGCGAATGGCCGGCCACGCTCAACTTCTTCCCGGTACTCTCGATCTCCTTATTCTGCGCGCGGTATCACTGGGTCCTCTGCATGGCCATGGCATTCTTCTCCGCATAGGACAGATCTCTGGGAGCGCCCTCTTGATCGAGCAGGGTGCGCTTTATCCCGGATTGTTCCGGCTCGTCCGCCAGGGTTTGATGAAGGCGAGCTGGGGCACCTCAGAGAACAATCGTCGCGCCAAGTTCTACGAACTGATTACTGCCGGGCGTCGCCGCTTGCGTGAAGAGACCGACAACTGGAACCGGCTAGCGGCAGCCATTGCCGCAGCACTCTCGGCGCAACCGGAGGAAGTATGAGACTCGCGGCCTTTTTCCGTTCGCTTGGAGCCACGTTGTTGCATGGTCGCGAGACCGCGAAGGAGTTGGATGAGGAGCTAAACTCGCACGTGCAACTCCGCGCCGACGATCTCGAAGCCTCCGGAATGTCTCGCGCCGAGGCGGAACGTCGGGCACGCATCGAGTCCGGCGCCGCGAGAAATACAAGGAGCAAAGCCACCAGGCGCGAGGCGGCCATTTTATCGAAACGCTTTTTCAGGATGTGCGCTTCTGCCTTCGCGCGTTGCGCAGGTCTCCCGGATTTGTAATTGCCGCCGTGGTTACGCTGGCTCTGGCCATCGGCGTGAACGCGGTGGTGTTCGGTGTGATGAACGCGCTGATCCTACGGCTGCCGAATGTGCCCCAATCGCAGAGCCTCCACGCCATCGAGCGAGGCTACGATCAGGATAAGACCGAGTCGTATCCCGACTATCTCGATCTGCGCGATCGCAATCGCTGGCGACTTGGATTCCCGCGCAACGCGCCCTGTCAGTTGATCCGCTGATCCTGTTGCGGGAGGAGTGAACCGGGATCTGCCGCTTACTTCTGCCGGTAGAAGATCAGCATGGAACTCGGCGCGTCTTGCAGTTGAATCGGCAGATCAATTAGTTGCTTTCCTCTCATTTGCTTGACCGGACTGTGATCGTAGGTGGTACGGATTTCAACTTCGTAAATAGCCTCCGGGTTCAGATGACGCAGCCCTAAAATCATCGTTGTGAACGGGCTTTTGGGTCGTCGCATTACCATGACCAGGCCATCTTTGTTTTCGGGCCGGTTCCATTGCCAAGCAGTCCACGCATCTTCGCTCCGGCTATAGGATAGGAGCGGATAAAAGTTGCCGTACAAATAAGGTTGTACATCACGATATTCACCAAGGGCATGCTTGATCCAGGCAACCCACTCATCGTTGTGGACTCCTGTGGCTCCGGGCGTAGTTCCATATCCAAGGTCATAGCCAAGACGCATCAGATACAGATTCTCGGGCGTTGTATAGGGTCCCGGCTTCTTCCATGGACTGGAAAGGGTGTAGGACTCAAATCCCATAATCCCCGGCACCCAGTACGCCAGAGCTTGTGTCTGCGCTTGCTCGGCCAGTGTGTCTTTAAAGCCGTGATCGGTTCTCCAGACGACAAAACTACGTGACATCATCTCGATATCGAGGCGACGGCCGCCGCTGGCGCAATTGTCAATACGCAGTCCGGGATGGCGGGCCAGCAGGTCGTCCCACATTTCATAGAGGCCCTCGATATGCCGGATCTCGGTCATGCCAATCCGGTCCGGCGTGTCCGCGATCTCCCAAAAATGCTCCGGCAGGGTGTTGAAATCCTGCCGATACCAGGTCATTCCGAAATCGGAGATCAGGCTGGAAATCATAGCGGTTATGCCCTTGCGGGCCGCTGGATTGCCCAGGTTCGCCACCAGCGTCTCGGGAGGAAACGACCAGTGTTGATATTCGGAGCTCGGAAGCCGGGGAAAATACCAGTCCGGATGATCTTTGACTATTTTCGTGCCCGGCATCGCCGTCTCAGGCTCGATCCAGAGTAAAAAGCCGAGCCCAGCTGCCTTGAGCGCATCCCCGAGCGGCTTGATCCCCTGCGGATAATAAAGAGGGCTGGGAAACCAATCGCCGCGACCCTTCCACCAGGCATGAGCAGATTCCGTTTCGGCTCCAGCCGAGGCGCCATACCAACCGGCATCGACAGCATACAAATCCACCGGGATTTGATGGTCGTGAACCCACTGGACGTAAGCCAGTTTGTCGTTAATCGGCTCCGATCCCCAACTGCCGAAGAGAATCGGCCCTTTCATGGGCTCGCCCTTTTCCTGCGGCGTGTAGTGTGCGAAGAGAAGACGGCGCCATTTGTTTTGCGAGTCTTGCCAGTCGCCGCCGGTCCAGCGCATGAGAACGATGCGCGGCGTGCGAATCTCTTCCCCCGGATGAAGCAGAAGATGTGTCCGCTTCATGCCGCTCGTTATCACGACACTTTTTGTATCTTTGGAATAAGTGAAATCCGCCTTCCAGTTGCCAGTCCAGCCCACTGCTCCGATAACTCCGACGGCGCCGGTTTGTAGATTGAAGAATGGAAGGGTATTCGTATTGGAAGAATCTCCGCCGATCGATTCCAGGTGTGCACCGTCCCCTGGACCGAAATCATCCTCCAGTGGCCTGAAATCGTCGGCGCTGTTATCGCTGCCCTGAGCATGGCGAAGGATACAGTCGCCGTTAATTCCAGCGATCGCCCAATGCAGCGGGAGAATATTTTCAATAATCGGCGTGTCCGAGGTACCGCCGTTGCGAAACCTGAGCACCCAGTCGATACTGTCCGGAAAATCAGGATAGAGGCGGACCTCCGCAATGACTTCCAGATGAGTCACCGGATCCTTATATATATACCGCTGCATCTGACCGTTGCTTCCCGCGACTGTTTCCTGCGACGCCTGCCAGGCAGTCAAGAGTTGGGCAGACTCTTTGTCGTTATACGTGAAGGAGAAAGGAACTTGCTCCGCCCTCCAAAGATCGGGAGAAGTAAGATCGGGCCCCTGACCCAAAGCCGTGACGGAGCCGCAAACAAGAAGGATTAAGGTTAGAAGACCTTTCATCGGTCGCTGGGCTTGAAATGAAGGGATTATTAAAGAATCGGGAAGGCTCACTCGTTTCTCCCAAGGCAGAGCAAGAAGACCGCGGCAACGGCGAAGGGCTTATCGGTCATGGCCCTAGCATACGACCAAATCCCAACGCGCATTGCTGTGTTGTGTTCATCCTTTGTCATGAGAATCATCAACCTGTTCAAGACTCCTGCACCCTGTAAACTCGAGACCAGCAAATGGAGTTTCACGAATGAGCGAGGTCGACCTGATGATCCTTCCGCAAACTGTGATGCAGGATCTGCGCTTCGGCGCTCGGGTGCTGCTGCGCAATGCTGGATTCACGGCCGTAGCGCTATTTGCTCTCGCGGTTGGTATTGGTATTAACACTGCCGCTTTCACGGCATACCAGGCTTTCTTCGAACGAAAACTCGATGCTCATGACCCCGGGTCGATGGTCAATCTCGTGCTCATCAAGCATACGGGCGAGACGGAACCTCTATTCAGCTACCCCGACTACGAGGCCTACCGGGACGATGCTCGATCATTGAGTGGAGTGATTGCCGCCAGCTTTCCTCAATTTCTAAAAGTCTCAGCGCCTGGTGGCGTGGTCCTTCACCGCGACGACAGGGCCTCGCTAATTGGAAAGCTCGGCCTGCTGCCTCAAATGGACAACAGCGAAACCGCAATGACCATGCTGGTTTCGGAAAATTACTTTTCCGTCCTGGGAATCCCAGCTTTGCGTGGCCGCACGTTTTCGGCTAACGATAGCGCAGAACTAGTCGCTTCACCTTCTGTACTCATCAGCGAAAACTACTGGCAAAAGCGATTTAAGAGCGATGCAGCGATTCTCGGCAAAACCGTCCGGCTCAATGGCGCGGCGTTCACGATCATCGGCGTGACGCCACATAACTTTGTGGGAACGTTCATTGCGGCGCCCGACTTCTGGCTTCCGCTGAGCCTCGAGCCCCTGGTTCATCCTGGCGATAGCTGGCTGCGAGATCGGGAAAATAGCTGCTGCCATCTGTATGCCCGTCTCGCTCCTGGCGCCGGCATGCACGAAGCGCAGGCAGAAATGTCACTGGTCGCCAATCACCTGCGCTCTCTGCACAATCCCCATTCTGATTTCGCCCAGCCGGTGAACGCGATGGTGTGGCCAGGCTCGCCCCTCCCCATTCCCATTCGGCAGAACCGCGAAACGATGATCGGCCTTTTGTTCGTCATGGCCGCGGTCGGAATGGTATTAGTGGTGGCCTGCGCCAATGTTGCCAGCCTGCAATTGGCCCGCGCTGCCGCCCGCCAACATGAGCTTTCCATGCGCCTCGCACTTGGCGCCAGCCGGTCGCGTCTCATTCGCCAACTGCTTACGGAAAACGCTCTGCTGGGCCTGATCGCGGGTGCCCTCGCGTTCTTATTGAGCTGGGCGTTGCTGCAGCAAGCCGTGGTGCTGATCGCGGATGCTTTCCCCGATCAGTACGGTACATTCATCTTCCACGTAACCCCGGACCCGAAGATCTTCGCGTTTGTATTCTTCATCTCCGTCTTTGCCGGTATTCTCTTCGGGCTCGCGCCTGCATGGGAAAGCTCTCACTCGGCCGTTTCTTCCGCGGTCAAGGCGAATGCCTCCACATCTCCTATCCGCGGCCGGCGTCTCCGTAACTTTCTCATTGGAACCCAGGTTGCCGTTTCGGCTGTGCTGGTGATCGCGGGCAGTATGCTCATCCACAGCGCCGTCCGTGCGCTCTGGATGGACACCGGTTATGATGACGCACACGTTATCGATCTCAATCTGCAATTTCCAGAGAGCGGCGCATATACACCGGAGCACAAGAATGTTCTCGTCCGCGATCTCCGTACGCGCCTTTCCGCAACGCCTGGCGTCATGGATGTGACAACCGCGCGCGCCCCGGATGACGGCGAGTTTCGTTCCGCCGCGGTGTCGCTGAACGCCGAGAAGCCATCACCCCAAAACGCGAAGGCGTATCTCTACTACACGTGGATCCAACCAAACTATTTCCGGACCTTGGGGATTTCGCTGCTTTTCGGCCGTGGCTTCACCGCACCGGCAGGCCAGGGGGAGCCGTCCATTGTTGTGAGTGAATCGGCTGCTAAGAAGTTGTGGCCTGGACAAAACCCCGTGGGCCGCACTCTACGCCTTGGCACCGACGACCAGTATCATGTCCCCGGCGAACCCCTGCCGGACGGGCCGGTCTGGCGCGTCATCGGCGTCGCTCGCGATACGCGGGGAGTTCTGTTCGACGGCAGCGACTCTGCACAGATTTACCTTCCTCTCTCGGATAATTATTTGCAGAATTATCCGATCCTGGTCCGCACTCGTTCCGACCCTACACTGGTGATGGCCTCTTTTGCCCCGGCGATGGCCGCTGTAGATCCTGACATCGTTGCCAGGACATCTTCGCTTGAGCAGATGCTGCGTCAAACAGAACCTTTCCTCGCCTCTACACTGGCGGCAGCCATCGCCTCGACCACCGGCTTCCTCGGACTGTTGCTGGCCGCGATCGGCATCTACGCCACAGTCAGCTATGCTGTTGTCCTGCGTACCGGCGAAGTGGGCATTCGCATGGCGCTGGGTGCGCAGAAGCGTGACATCCTGGGGCTTATGCTGCGTGAAAGCACCCGTCCGGTGCTCGCAGGGCTGTCTGCCGGGGTAGTGCTCGCCAGCGGTGTTGCCTACCTGCTGCGCCACATCTTGTACGGAATTCACACCATCGACGGTATTTCTTTCGGCGGAGTCTCCCTGCTATTCCTGGCAGTCGCACTCCTGGCTGCGCTTATCCCCTCGCAGCGCGCATTACGCGTCGAACCTGTCGTGGCTCTTCGTCACGAATGAGCATTCGTTAGCCCAATAAACTAAGTCGTTTGTAAAGCGGCTCCCATCAGCGGATCGCTAACGCCCGGCCTTCCCGTCTCCACCCGCCCCGCGTAACGGGCTTGCTGGTTCGAACCCTCCGCTTGCACTGTGAAGTCGTACCAGCCGTGGCTCAGCTTCAGAATGACGGATGTTTCCTGGGCAGGCTTGATTTTCCGCGTTACCGCATCGGACTTGTAGGAATTGTCTTTAATCACAACGTCGACTGCTTCTTTTGCCTTGTTATGCAACTGCACTTGCACGTTTCCCGTTAGCTCGGTCCCGTGGCGTTCATAAGAGGTACGCACTACAAGCGGCGCCGGAGCGGAGCGGCCGGTGAAGGCACGGTAGAAACCGTTGGGTGCAAGCACCTCGACGGAGTAGCCTGGATCGGCAAACATCGAAACGGGTAACTGCCTCGTAAGCTTGTCGCCCGCCTTGACCGCATACGTGGCGGACAGCATCGTTCCATTTTTGACATTGCGCAGATACACGTTGAAGGGTGCGCCTGCCGACCCGGGCCCATGCACCTGGTTGGCGGCGCAAAGGTGAAGTTCGAATTGCGTGCCATCCTCGGTGAGATTCCCATCCGCGTAAAGCTCATAGGGGATCGCGCATGCAGGCCGGATGCCTTCTTCCTGCCGGGCAATTAGTCCCGACCCAGCCGGCGAGAGATTGATCTGGGTGATCTGTTCGGCCGTGAGCTTTCTGTAATTCGAGGGGACCTCCTTAAAGCGCGCCTTCTCGATGCTCACGACAAACTTGTCCCGGGCAAGAAAGTCGAGTCCAGGTTCTTTGGGGTTATAGGGACGGAAGGCCGAAGTGAGATCTCCGGAGATCGTTCGCCGCCATGGGCTGATGTTGTCTTCACGAACGGTCTTGCCAAACTTGCTTTTGACCAAGCTCTCCAGGAACATCAACGTGGAAGTGTGGTCGAATAGTTGCGAGTTCACCCATCCACCGCGGCTCCAGGGTGAAGCAATAATCATGGGGACGCGAAAGCCCATGCCCATGGGCCCGGAGCGTGCGTCCTTCTCGGAAACCCCCTGTCGCAGCTCGTCTTCTTTGTAGTTATATTCGAGGCCGGTATCGATACCCGCGGACGCTCCTCCCGTCTCAGGACGCTTAGGGTCGGCCGCCGCGAAGGAAGGCGCGTGATCGAAGTAGCCGTCATTCTCGTCGTAGGTAAGAATGAAGATCGTCTTCTTCCACACCTCGGGATTTTTGGTGAGGATGTCCATCACTTCCGAGACATACCAGGCTCCATACCAGGGAGAGGTTGGATGGTCGGAGAACTTCTCGGGGGCCGTCAGCCAGGAGACGGTGGGCAATTTCCCTTCGTTCACATCCTTGCGAAATTGATAGAGGATGTCGCCCTTGGGAACCTGCATGGTCTGAGATTTCCCCTGATCTTCAAATGCCAAAGATTCAAGCGTGTGGTAGTCGGGATCCTGGGCATTGGTGACGAACGCTGCGTCATGTAGCGCTTTCTGCTGTGCCGAGAGCTGCTGATATCGGGCCTCGCCGCTGTTGGCGAGCGAGGCCTTGACCGCGTCGATTCGCTTTTGTGTAACCTCAAGCTCTGTGCGGAGTTTGCCCGCTGCCGCGACATCCGCCTGTGTGGAAAGCTCTGTTTCTAATTTTTCCGCGTGAGCGGAAAGCCCCGAAATATATAGCTCGCACGCTCGAGCATATCCTGGGTAAGCTTCGACGTTGTAAGCGGTAAAGCATTCGAGAACGTTGTCAGTGAAATTCGAGAGCCACGCATCGTGTTCGCCGGAAAGTCCGGAGCGACTGAGTTCATTCTGGTAAGACTTCCAGCTCACTCCCGCTTCCTGCAGGCGTTCGGGGAAGGTCTTCCAACTCATTCCACCACCGTCGATCTGCCCGTTCCGCATGAAGACCTTCGAGTCCGGCTTCTGCTCGTCGCGGATCGTCCCGGTCCAGAAGTAGCTGCGGTTGGGCGATGTGCTGGTCATCACGGAGCAATAATTTTGATCGCAGACGGTGAACGCGTCGGCCAGGGCGTAATAAAAAGGCAAGTCCTCGCGAGTGTAGTGGCCCATCGTCAGAGGCAGGTTCGCATACTCCTGATCCTCAGGGCGCTTCGCCTCCAGCCATCCGTCGTGGTGGCCTTCGTTCCACGCATCTACCTGGCTCTCGCGGGAATGGGGAAGCGACCCCATCCATGTGATCCGGGTGTCACGTATGTCAAGCCGCCAGGGAGCATACGAGTTGCCCGCGGCGTCCGTCTGCACGAAAACCGAGTTGCCGTTCGCCAGTTGAAGCGAGCGTGGGTCGTTGAATCCACGAACTCCACGCAGAGTGCCAAACGTGTGATCGAACGAGCGGTTTTCCTGCATCAGAATTACGATGTGCTCGGCATCCAGATAGGTCGAGCCCTGGGCCGGCTCAATCGCGTAGGCGCGCTGGATGGATTCGGGAAGTAGGCTGGAAACGCCGGCGGCGCCGGACGCGATTGCGGCGAGCTTGAGGAAATCCCGTCGTGTCTGCATAGTCTTTGTTCTCTCACACTCTCGTTGTCGTTCTGTGAAAGTGCCATTGTTCCATCGCAACCCAACGGAGCTTCGGTTGAGCAGGGCGGTGCGGGTTTTATGCCAAGATCCATTGTGGCAGATCCAGGGTGCTGAGCGAATTCGTATGCCGACCGCTCCCGAAGGAGCGCAAAGAGTGTTTGCTGCGTCTTTCTGCCGTTGGCCTGCTCCTGATTCTCCGCGAGTGCGCATGCTCTTGAACCGGTATATTGGCAGGAAAGGGAATCGGCCATGCAGACATTGCTCCAGAACCTCCGCTTCAGTTTGCGCTTGCTGGGAAGAAATCCCGGGCTGACCATCACGATATTGCTGACCGTGGCGCTGGGGATCGGCGCGAACACCGCGATCTTCACCGTGGATTACGCGACCCTGCTGGCTCCGCTGCCCTTTCCCCATCCCAATCAACTGGTGATGGTCTGGTCGAGCATCCAGGGAAATCGCAATGGAGTTTCCGCGGGCGACTTTACCGACTGGAAGCAGCAGAACACGCGTCTTCTCTGACCTCAACGCGTGGACCGGGACAAGCTTCAACATCGCTACCAAAGATCAGCCGCAATATCTCTCAGGCAAGCCTCATGACGCCGGGTCTGCTGCAGATGCGGGGGCGAGCCGCTCTTCCTAGGACGCTACTTTCTGCCCGAAGAGGGACAGGCAGGCCATGAACACGTGGTGATCCTCACCCACAAGCTGTGGCTGAAGCTGGGCGCAGATCGAAAGATCATCGGCACGCCCCTGCGTCTGGATGGCGAGCCTTATACCGTGGTGGGCGTGCAGGCGCAGGGCGATCAGGATCGCGGGGAGAACCAGCTGACAGTGCCCCTGGTCTTCAAGCCGGAACAGCTCAACCATGACTTTCACTGGCTGCTGGTGATGGGCCGGATGAAGCCGGGCGTCACGCTTGCAGCAGGCGCAGCAGAATATGAATGCGGTGACGGCGCATATCGCGCAGGTTTATCCGAAGAGCGACAAGGGCTGGGGCGCCAAAATCGAGCCGCTGCAGAATGACTTTCTGCCGCCGGAACGAATCCAGATGCTCTGGCTCCTGCTGGGCGCCGTCGGATTCGTGCTGCTCATCGCCTGCGTCAATGTGGCCAATCTGCTGCTGGCGCGCGGCATGTCTCGGCAAAAGGAACTGGCCGTGCGCAGTGCACTGGGCGCCGGCGCGGGCCACCATCTTTGGCCAATTGCTGACCGAAAGCCTGTTGCTGAGCTCTCGCTGGCGGCGTGTTGGGCGTGGCGTTAGGCTATGCCATGCTGCAGGGACTGATCGCCGTGATGCCGCAGGGCACGCTGCCCAGCGAGGCGATCTGCGGCTCAATATTCCGATTCTGCTCTTCACCCTGGGTCGCGACCACGCTGGCCGGGCTGCTGGCAGGCAGCGCACCGGCATGGTATGCCTCGCGTATCGATCCCGGCGAAACCCTCAAGGAAGGCGGCCGAACCGGCATGAGCGCGGGAAAGCATCGCCTGCGCCGTGTTCTGGTCATC
This sequence comes from uncultured Acidobacteriaceae bacterium, assembly GCA_963758385.1. Taxonomy (GTDB): domain Bacteria; phylum Acidobacteriota; class Terriglobia; order Terriglobales; family Acidobacteriaceae; genus PALSA-350. The sequence goes on from CAVWVA010000001.1 coordinate 642,721, forward strand.
GGGGAATTCGCACTGGCGCTGGCGTTGCTGGCCGGTGCGGGCCTGGCCATTCACAGCTTCTGGAACCTCACCCGGGTGGATCTCGGCATCCGGACAGACCACGTATTGGCGTTCTCTCTTCCCGTGCCCGATTCGCGATCGAAGGATCCAGCGCAGATCAGCGCGTACTATCGCGATATCCTCGCGCACATCGATGCGGTTCCCGGGAGTTTCCCACGCGGCGGTGATCACTGGTTATCCCCTGTATGGCGCCGGTTTGGGCATGCCATTCGCAATTGCGGGCGGACCCATCTACGCCGATCCATCGCAGCGGCCAGGGGCGGGCTTTGGCATGGTCACTCCCGATTACGTCTCGACCTTTGGGCATCCATCTCGTGAAAGGAAGGTCGTTCACGAGCAGGACACAGCCAACACCATAAAGGTAGTGATGGTGAACGAGTCGTTCGCAAAGAAATACCTGCAGGGAAAAGATCCACTGCAGCAGCGCGTAATTGTAGAGCAGCTTATTCCCGGCGTACAGAAACTTGGAGCCTCCAGTCGAATGGCAGATCGTTGGGGTGTATCGACGACGTGCATGCTGCAGACCGGCACGACCATCTGGAGGAGATGCTGGTGCCGTTCTGGCAAATCCCATGGCCGCAGGCAACCTTCGTTGTCCGCACAGCGGAAGATCCCGCAACCATGCAGGCGAGCATTGCAGCGGCAGTGCACGCGGTCGACCCCCAGGTCGCGTTGGCAGACCCAAGAACTTTGGATCAGATCCGAGAGCGAATCACTGGCCAGCGAGCGGTTCACTCTGATTCTCTTCGGCAGCTTTGCCGTTGTGGCGCTGTTTCTGGCGACGCTGGGTATCTATGGTGTGGTGGCGTTTTCCGTGGCGCAGCGCTCGCATGAGATCGCGGTGCGCATGGCGCTGGGCGCGACGCGCAGCCGTGTGTTGGCGCTGGTGGTACGCGAGGGCACGATGCTGGCTGTCATCGGCCTGGGTCTGGGCCTGATCGGCGCCTACTTTGTAGGCCGCGCGATGCAGAGCATGTTATTCGGCGTTCGGGCGCTCGACGTCTCCGCCTTCGGCGCCGTCGCGCTTATCCTGCTGGCAGCTGCCCTTTTGGCCTGCTACTTTCCTGCTCGGAGGGCGGCATCCCTTGAGCCCATGCGCGTGCTGCACAGCGAATAAGCCGAAGGCTGGACGCTGCAGTTCCTGAATGTTTTCCGTTTGCGCGGTCAGGTTCGTTGGGCGTATAGTCGTTTATCGATATATCGACCATCGAGTATTAAATGCCCAAACGAAAACTTGATCCGTTACCCTCCGCGGCGTTCCAGATTCTGCTCGCCCTGGCCGATGACGATCTGCATGGCTATGCCATCATGCGGCAAGTCGAAGAGCAGACCAGTGGCCGCATGCGACTCGGTCCGGGAACTCTTTATAGCTCCATCCAGACGCTGCTGGAAGAGAAACTCCTTGAGGAAGTAGAACGGCGCGAAGGCGCAACGGCCGGCAACGAGCGCCGTCGCTATTACCGTCTGACCGCGGCCGGGCGCAAAGTGGCCCGCTCCGAAGCCGACCGGATGGCAGATGTTTTACGCGTTGCACGGGCTCGCAAAATCTTCCGGGGGGATTATGTCTGAGAAGCTCTTTAATCTTCTACTGCAACTCTATCCCTCGCGTTTTCGCAGAGAATACGGCGACCAGGCCGCGCAGTTATTCCGCGATCGCCTCCGCGATGAGCAAGGCTTTTTCCTCAGGCTGCGCCTCTGGATCGATCTGCTGATAGATCTGGTTAGCTCATTGCCACGAGAGTACCGCCGCGCCCCCTCTGTGCTGAGGCCCGCCCGGGTGCAAACCTATTCTGGAGTTCCGTCCTTTCGTGTCCTTGAAGACCAACCGTTGCGGCCGGGCACGTTCTTTTTTGGTTCTTTGCTTGCGTTGGTTGCGCTTGGACTATTTGAATTTTTGCTCAGCCATGGGGCAAACAAGCCCCTGGGTGCTTCGTCCTCCCGCCCTCCTGCATCCTCCGCTAAACACTCTTCAGTCTCCCCAGGTTCCGCAAAACACCTTTCGGGGAATGCCCAAGCAGATGCGGCTCCCTATCGAGCTGCAAATGCAAGCGCCATCAACCAGGCAGCCGGAACGCGGATCCTTGGGGAATTACAGCTGGATGACGTCGAGCGGCAACTGGTGATTTCTGAAATCATCACCAATCTGATAGACCACTACCCCGATCCGGACACAGCGCAGAAAATCGCTGACGAACTTTCGACCCAGCAGAACAAGGGCGCCTATCACTCGATTGCCGGTGGCCACGCATTCGCTTCACTACTCACATCGCAGATGAGGAGTATCAGTCACGACGATCACTTGAGGGTTGTCTATGGCGACCCAACGCCAGAGGATGGCTCGACGCCCATCAGGTTCTATCCGATCGACGACTACTTCAGGGTTGCAATTCCAGAAGGGCCTCCCATCCATCCCTAGCAACGGGCGTGGCGCGACTATACTCGGTCCCAATACATTTCCGTGTTCAGGGAGCAAGCAGCCATGAAAAACCTTGCGATTCTCCTTCTCATTGCCACGCCATTGTCTCTCCTCGGGCAGGATGGGAAGCCGCCCACAACACTCAAGGGTGTTCTGTTGGAGCAGTTAAGGACAACCCACAACCAAAAGGATTGGTTCGTACCCGCGAATATTGCCGTGGCGGGTCTTACCGCGGAACAGGCGAACTGGACTGACGGCAGCGGAAATCACTCCGTGGGACAATTGGCCAATCATCTGGTCTTCTGGAATAAGCAGGAACTGGCTAAGTTCACTGGTAAGAAAGCGGACAAATTCGACGGTAACAACGACGAAACGTTCAATAGCTTCGATAGCAAACAGTGGGCCGCGACAGTGCAACAGCTCGACCAGGTTCTCACCGCATGGGAGAAAGCGGTCGAGGCTGCTGATGATCAGAAAATTGCCGAGTTCGCTTCCGAGATAGCCCACGTCGGAGCGCACAATGCGTACCACATTGGCCAAATCGTCTATGTCCGCAAACTCCACGGCACCTGGGATCCAAGTAAAGGAGTGAAGTAGACCGCTAGCCACGCGGATACTCCCGGAGTCGAACCACCGAACCCGCAACCAATCCCAGATGGCGCCCGCGTGGCTTTGATCGCTAGCCCTACCACGGGAAGCTCGCTCTATGAATTTGGTCGTTGCCCCCACGGATTCACCCTAAAGGACTTAGTGGCGGGAGGCGGTGTACGCTGGTAGACTGCTGGCTGACACTCAACTCCTTCTGTCTTGTTCGCCGGGACGCATGACCATACCGCAAGGTACACAGTTCGGACCGTACCGGATCCTTGAACCGATCGGCTCCGGCGGCATGGGTGAGGTCTACCGCGCGCAGGACACGCGGTTAGGCCGCGAAGTGGCCATCAAGCTGGTCTCCAGCCGTTATGTGGACGAGGCGTTCGGCAGCGGAAGCCCCGTGCCGGTAACGCCGGGAGGTACGCCGGCGGGTCCCGGAACGCTCTCTCACCGGCGCTTTCTGCGTGAGGCGCAGTCGGCCAGCGTGCTCAACCACACCAACATCTGCACCATCTACGACATTGGGGAGCAAGACGGGCGTCCTTACCTGGTGATGGAACTGCTTCGTGGCGAGACGTTGAAAGAAACCTTGCAGCGGGGCGCGCTCTCTGTAACTGAAGTGCTTACATTCTCGCGGCAAGCCGCCGCGGCGCTGGCGGTGGCGCATGCCCAGGGCATCGTTCATCGTGACATCAAGCCGGCTAATATTTTCGTTAATGAAACCGCGCGCGGGCCGAAGCAGATCAAAATCCTCGATTTTGGGCTGGCCAAGCAGCAGGGCGCGGGCGACGTGCACGACTCCGGCGAGGCGACGTTGACATTTGCCGGCGAGGCGACGTCCGCCGGAAACGAAACCGGGAAAGCAAGCCCCGACCTTACGTCTCCCGGTTCCACCCTGGGTACCGTCGCCTATATGTCTCCGGAACAGGCGAAGGGCGAGCCGCTGGACGCGCGGACGGACTTGTTTTCTCTGGGAGCCGTGACCTACGAGATGGCTACCGGTGTCAAGCCATTCGCCGGGCACAGCACGGCCGAACTGTTTGTCTCGCTGCTAACCAAAGACCCCGTGCCTGTTTCTGAACTCAATCCGGCGATGCCGACGGAACTCGACGGGATTGCCGCGAAGCTGCTGGCTAAGGAGAAGGAACAGCGGTATCAAAGCGCGGAAGAAGTCCTGCAGGATCTGGAGGAGTTGGATGCACAGGCCTCCCGCGGGCCCAGCGGGCGGGTAGCGGCGGCAAGTGGAACGGTTGCGGCAGCGTCCGGAGAGCGTGTGGCCGCCAGGGATGTGCCGCTGCCTGCAGCCACATCGAGTCGCAGGCCAGTGACGGTGATCGTTGCACTGGCAATTGCGCTGCTGGCGGCAGCCGGCTTTGCCTGGTGGAAGTACCGGCCCGGCGCGGCAACGGGAGCCGGGGGTGGCGCAGCAGATAGCTCAAGGGGCCCATCTTCGGCGCAGCCGTCAAAGAACGCTATCATCATCGCCGACTTTGTGAACCAGACGGGTGACCCGGTATTCCAAACTACGCTGAACCAGGCTCTGGGGGTACAACTGGGGCAATCGCCGGTGCTCGACATCGTGAGCCAGCAGCATCTGCGGCAGAGCCTGCAATTTCTCGGCAAAAAGCCGGACGATGTGATCACGCCGGCGATCGCGCGGGAGATCGGCGAGCGCGAGGGCATCAAGGCCATCCTGACCGGAACAATCGCCAACATCGGCAACGACTACATCATTACGCTCGCGGCGCAGAACACCGTCACCGGAGACCAGATTGCCAGTGTGCAGACCCAGGCGTCTGGCAAGGAAAAAGTGCTCGATGCGCTCAACCAGGGCGCGGCGCAGATGCGGGCCAAGCTGGGTGAGAGCCTGGCCAGCATCCAGAAACTGAACACGCCCTTCGGTCAGGCGACGACGCCGTCACTGGAGGCGTTTCGCGCGTATGCTCTGGGCGATGACGCGCACTCCAAGAACAACGATATTCCCGAAGCCGAGGACCACTACAAGCGCGCGCTGAGCCTGGACCCCAACCTGGCTATGGCTTGGGCGCGGCTGGGTGTCATCTACCTGAACAGCGGGCAAACCGGCAAAGCAATGGAGTATTTCACCAAGGCACACGACCTGAGCGCGAACGTAAGCGAGCGGGAGCGGCTCTATATTGACGGTCATTATTACAGCGAGGTCGTGGGAGACCTGGACAAGGCGATCGAGACGCTGGAAGTCGCCATTCAGGAGTATCCGCTGCAGGTAGACAACTACGTGAACCTGGGCACCTATTACACCGCACGCGGGGAGCTGGAGAAGGCGCAGGAAATTCTGCTGAAGGGCGTGGCCGTGCAAGTGGGCGAAGCGGCTCTCATGGACGATGTAATCGCGGGCTACATGCAGATGGACGAGTACGATCAAGCCCGGAGTTACATGGAACGGGTTAAGCAGCTAGGTGTAATCGGTACAGACACGCTGAATTATGAGATGGCGCTCTACGGGGTAACCGGAGATACGGCAGGCCTGCAAAAAATTGTGGCCGCGGGTGCGGGGCGCCCAGATCAATTCCAACTGACGGGACAATTGGGAAGAATGCAGGCGCAGTGGGGACAGTTCCGCGCGGCTTCGGCAACCTTGCGGCAGGCCGCCGTGCAGGCCGGTGAGGCCAAGGCGGGCGACGCTGCGGCGGGGTTGGCGTTAGAAGCTGCATATACCGGCTGGGCTGTTCACCAGTGCCAGGACGTGGAGAGCGCCGTGAAGAGCGCGCTGGCGCAGGATAAGAGCAAGCCGACGCAGATTGGCGTGGCCGTGACGCACGCGTTCTGCGGGGCTGCAAAACTCGCGCTCCCGGAGTTGGACGCGATCGAGAAAAAATATCCTGATGACACGCTGGTGCAGAAGGTGTTCGTGCCCCAGGCGCGGGCATACCTCGCGCTCGAGGCGGGGGATACTCAAAGGGCGCTGGATTTGTTGGCCAAGAGCCAGGCGTTTGACGTGATCTCGCCGGGGCCCTATCTACGTGGATTGGCGTATCTCCAACAGCATGATGCCGGCAATGCCATTGCGTCGTTCAAGGCCGGCACTCGATACAAGGGCGCCAGCTACCTGAACGAAAACGACAATCCGTTTCCCATGAATTCCTATGCGCTGGGCATCCTCGAATTGGGACGGGCGTATGCGATGGCCGGAGACAAGATCCAAGCCAAGGCCGCCTATGACAAGTTCTTTGCCGAGTGGAAGAACGCCGACGCCGGATTGACGGTGATTGATGAGGCGAAAAAGGAGTACGCGGCGCTTTAGCGGAAGCTAAACTATCCGCGTCGTTTGGGATAGAAGAAGTTTTCCACGCGGGTTGGCTCTGCCGCGTAGATGGGGCTCGCGACGTCGGAGTTGGGTTCCGAGTCGGTCACGATGCAATAGGGATCTCCGGGGAAAATAGCCAGAACGACCGCGGCATCGACGATCGACCACACCGTGCTCTTCTCTTCCGGCCAGGCAAGCTTGCGGCTTTTCAGGTGTTGGCCCACGGTAGCAGTCCACAGCGTACCGTCATGAACGAAACTAATCGAATAGATCCTGTGGCCCAGAGCTGGAACGGCTCGGCCGTATTTGCTGGCCATGAATGCATAGGCATCTTCTTGTATTTCATCTGACAGGTCGGGCAAAAAGAAGGCCGGTGGTACGGTCATGCCCGAAGATTAGCAAGACGATACGTTCACGTCTCACACAGCGACTGATCTTTCAGCCGTATCTTCAAGCCATTTCCAAGACGGCGACCAGTTAGCCGTGGAGTTGGTAGGGGTGTACACCCTCATCTTCGCTGAGTTTCTGCTCACAGGTCCCGGACGCTTTAGCATCGACATGCGCCTCCAAGGTTGAACGTGGCAAGGCTGGGTGGCCCATTCAAGCCGTTTTTGCTTGAGTGGGGCGGTTTAGAGATCGGCCAATGAACTCAGAGCGTGGGACCTTTGTCTTTCATCAGTTGCGCCAGATAAGCCGCCGGCGAAAGCACTGTGACACCTTGTTTAATCTGGCCACATACAGCTCGAATCTTAAGTCGATTCGCATGGAAGGTTCTGCTTGCTCCCGCCCCTCTGGGATGGCGGGGCAGCGTGCCATGGTGCTATCCTTCGCGTGTGTCCGCCGCTGGCTCGGTGCCTAATCCGGAAACTCCCCGTCATACCGCAGTCGTTCGGGTGACCCACTGGCTCACGGTCATCGCCTTCTTTGCCTTGCTCCTCAGCGGCGTCGAGATCGTGATCTCACATCCGCGGTTCTATTGGGGAGAAGTGGGCAACGTAATGACTCGTCCACTGTTTACGATACCGATTCCCTCATCGAGAGATACGGTTCCGACTAACTACGGTTACGTAATGCCCGACCAGAATGGCTGGAGCCGGTATCTCCACTTTCAGGCCGCCTGGGCCGCGGTGCTGACCGGACTGGTCTACGCGATGGCAAGCCTATGGAACCGGCACTTCCTGCGCGACCTCTTGCCGGCGCCGGGAGAGAGGACATGGCGAGCGTTCTGGGGAGTGATCGCGGGCTATCTTCGCCGAGCGCCACAGAGTGAAGCGGAAGTCTATTCATATAACGTAGTTCAGCGCACCGCATATCTGATCGTGATCTTCGTGTTGTTCCCGCTGGTGATCTGGACCGGCCTGGCCATGTCCCCTGGCTTCGTTTCTGCGGTGCCGGCCTCGGTGATCTTGCTGGGCGGCCGGCAATCTGCGCGCACGCTGCATTTCTTCGTGTCAGGCGCTCTCCTGCTTTTCGTTGTCGTCCACGTTGTCATGGTTATTCTTACGGGATTCAGCACCCGCATGCGGGCGATGATCACCGGTCGCGTTGTCGTATCTAGGGAAAGTACATTGGAGCGCAGATGAAGCCCTTCTCACGACGCAAGCTCATGACCACCGGCATTGCTGCCACCGCGGGCCTGGCTGGTCTGGCTGCCGCCGACCGCGTGGCTCAGCGTTATGGACTCATCCCACCCGATCACGGTGGAATCTGGGGCCCCGGCGAGACGTTAACCTACGCTGCCCAACGGCTTCTGACGACACACTCGTTAGCTCGTGAGTTCCCGCGCAGCATGATTTCGAAGTCGCCTTTCGCCAATGAAACTCCACCTCCCAATGAGGCGTTCAAGCGCCACAAGGCCAGCGGGTTCTCCGACTGGCGGCTTGCGGTGGACGGATTGGTCGCGAGGCCGGCATCGTTGTCGCTATCCGATCTGAAGAGTCTTCCCGTCCACAGCCAAATCACCGAGGTAGCCTGCGAAGAGGGCTGGTCTTATATCGCCGAGTGGATTGGAACGCCGCTGGTTGAGGTGCTGAATGCGGTCGGCCCTTCGCCACACGCCCGGTATGTTGCCTATTTCTCGATCGACACCGATTGGTGGGAAAGCATCGATATGGCGGATGCCTTGCATCCGCAAACGCTGCTGACCTGGGGAATGAACGACGGCGATCTGCCCGTATCCTTTGGCGGACCCCTGCGTCTGCGCGTGCCCCGCCAATTAGGCTACAAGAGCGTCAAATACATAACCCGGCTGACCGTAACCGACTCGCTCAAAAACTTCGGCAAAGGCCTGGGTGGCGGCTCGCCGGATAGCGGCTATGCCTGGTACGCCGGCATCTGAGGCGCTCTCGACGCCTTATGGCAAAACCGAGCGTCTAACGGGTTTCCTTGACTGCCTGGTCGGTAATGAGCACCACGTCGGAGCTCGATTTCAAACGTGCCACGGCCAATTGCTTGCCCGAGGGCGACCAGTCAAAGGCGTCGATCGTCTCCGGCGTCGGATCGAAAAGCACATGCGGCGAGGAGCCGTCCAGGGGTTGGTACAGCAAAGTATTTCCGCTCTGGCGCAGGGCGTCGGTAACGAGAGCCCGGTCGTCCGGCGAAAACTTTGAAGAGTTCGCCACGGTCTGGTCGACAAAGAACGGCGCTTGCATCCGGCCGGAGGCCAAGTCAGTGATGATGGCGCAAAGTTTTTGTTGGCGCATCGCGAAAAGAGCGGCCCGCGTTCCATCGCGCGATACCTCTGCTTCGGCGTAATTATCCGCCTGCACCAGTTGCGTCGGCTTTCCTCCCGCTACCGGGATGCTCCACAGCGAAACGTTGACGTCGCTTCCAAGGCTGAAATACGCTTTATGGCTGTCTGCAGAACAGCTGGGGTTTCGAGCAAATCCGCTGGTCGTGAGTTGAGTGATCTCCCCTCCATCCGCATTCATGCGAAAGAGGCGAGGTTCGCTACCGCCCTTGGGAAAGCCTGTAAACAATATATGGCCGTCCGGGCATGAGGCGAGGGAGTCCCCCACAGTAACCTCGCCCGCGTCGAAACTCTGAACGCTTCCGGTCGCCCGATCGATCGTTCCCATACTCAAACCTGCAACGACATAGAGGAGACGGTCCTCCGTGCCCCAGGCGATCGCGTCCGGCGTAATTCGCAACGGCAACGTCGAAACCGGTACACGACTAGCGGGCCCATATAAAGCGATGCTGGAATCGACATTGGTCAGTACCGTGGCCAGCGTGCCTCCGTTCCCGGAGAGCGCCAACTGGCTGTACGAATTTACGTCGTTGGTTACCGAGTGAAACTCCCCCGAGGACACAGTGATAACGCCGATCTGGGCGCGGTCGGTGTGTTGCTTGTAATAGAGCGCCAGCAGGTGGCGGCTGTCGGGCATCCACCCGAGCGTCGTATAAGCGTCCGCGGGGTTCGCCCAAAAAATTCCTGTTGGGGGCGCAATCGTCGTCAGTTTCTTTGAGGATATCTCTGCCACTTTCAACCCTATCCTCGTCGTCCCAGCTTCCGTTTGCAGCCAAGCGATCCGGCTTCCGTCGGGCGACCACACTGGCGCCAGCGCCTTCTCCGCCGTCGAATAGAACACCTGGTCATTGCCGCCTTCTTTGTCGGCGATATGGATCTCGGAGAATCCGTCCTTCCGGTCGGGTGACCACCTGAGGTAAGTGATCCTGTTGCCGTCGGGAGCAAAACTTACCGCGCTGTCGATGTTCACGATCAACTGTCTTGGCGTACCTCCAAAAACAGACATCACATAAAGATCACGCCTCGACTCGATCTCCGGGTTTTCACTGGTGAAGTAGAGATAATTGCCATCCAGCGAGAAGGTGAGTCCAAGGTAGTCATGTCCCGATGCGCCCAGGATCTGAGTCTCCGTATTGGTCGCGGTATTTCTCACCCAAAGGGTGTGTTGTGCTTTGTCATTCTGTACCTCGGCCAGAAAGCGTCCGTCGGCGGAGAGCGCGATCCGTTCGATGGTGCCGATATTAGTGATCTGGTCGACGGAAACTGAGGTGAAGGGCCTGGGACGCGGCCAGACACGCCAGGCAACAAAGCCAGCCGCCGCCAGGAGAAGCAAAATGGCGAACGCAATGGCCGCTCCTCTCGATCTTCCCGCGCCCGCTGCATTCATGCCGGCGCTGGGGTGGCTCGCCGCCGAATCCGGCATTTGTGAAGGCGACAGCCCGGATGCGGAAGATTTTTCCACGCTCCCTGAGCTACTGCTCCGCTGCAACCGTTTCAGGTCCGCGCGAAGCTCGCCGCAGGACTGGCAGCGCAGCTCCCGGTCTTTCTCCAGCAGTTTATTCAGAATGTTTGCGAACTCTACGGGGAGCTGAGAGTTGAGCGAGATCGGCGTGGCCGGAGCGTGGTTCAGAATGCGATCGAAGACCATGGCCGTCGTAGTGCCGGTGAATGGGTGGTGCCCCGTGGCCATCTCATAGAGCACGACACCGAGCGAAAACAGGTCGCTGCGCGCATCCAGCACCTCCCCGCGTGCCTGCTCAGGCGACATGTAGGCGACGGTGCCAGCCGTTGAGCCCGGGCTGGTAAGAGGGTTTATCGCCGTGGGGGCATCACCCTCGACGACACTATCGTTCAGCTCGTCCACTTTGGCTAGCCCGAAATCCAGCAGTTTCGCCTGCCCTGACCTGGTCACGAAAATGTTCGCCGGCTTGATGTCGCGATGCAGAACGCCCTTGCGATGGGCGGCGTCGAGCGCGTCGGCCAGTTGGATGCCCATCTCCACCAACTTGGGATAGGGCATCGCATGGCCGCGGTAGAGTGTCTCCAGGCTATTGCCTTCAAGCAGCTCCATGACGATAAACGGCGACTCTGCCGTCTCGTTCAGTTCATGAATCGTGCAGATGCCGGGATGATTGAGCGAAGAAGCGGCTTGGGCCTCGCGCCAGAAACGTTCCAACGCGGCTTTGCTCTCGCGTGTCGCTTCACTGAGCAGCTTTACCGCGACATGACGGCCCAACTTCTGGTCAACTGCCTCGTACACAACGCCCATGCCGCCCTGACCGAGCCGGCGGACGAGCTTGTAGTGCCCGAGAAGCGTGCCGGGGGCGAGTTCATTCACCCCAACATCTTGCATTCAATCTGAGCACAGGGGCAAGAGGTTCTTTCGGCACATTAGACGGTCGCCCATTCGAGCCCGCGCATAATACGGCGGGGAGCTATCATGCCCCCAATTCCTGGCGCTATCGCGGCCACTCGTCACGGCTCTCTAGGCGGAGAATCCAAAGATTCGTTGTTATATATGTGCGCTGCTTTGATTTGTCCGTCGGCTTTGATCTGTCTCTCTGCGCTATAATGTAGAAACGTTGCTATCTCAGAACGGAGGCTTCCATGGCCATTACCACGCTTTCCAGCCGGGAGTTTAACCAGGACACCAGCAAGGCGAAGAAGGCGGCCAAAAAGGGGCCAGTCTTCATCACAGATCGTGGCCGGCCGGCCCATGTGCTGCTGACCATCGAGGAATACCAGAAGATTACGGACAAGCAGGAAAGCATAGCCGATCTGCTTGCCATGCCGGATGGAGCTGGAATTGAGTTCGAGCCGCCTCGCCTGGGGGACGGTTTACACCGGCCGGCGGACTTGTCTTGATGTACGTGCTCGACACCAACGTAATCTCCGAGTTGCGCAAAGCAAAGAAGGCGAATCGAAACGTCAGACTATGGGCCCAGGGCGTCGCAACCACGAGCCTTTTCCTATCGGCTGTGTCCATACTGGAGCTCGAGATCGGAATCCTTCTGATCGAGCGGCGCGATCGCAAGCAAGGCGCCATGCTTCGCTCCTGGATGGAGAGTCTCGTGTTGCCGGCGTTCGCCGGTCGTATTCTGGCGATGGATACGGCCGTGGCCCAGCGATGCGCCGCACTTCACGTGCCCAACCCTCGCTCAGAACGAGATGCATTGATCGCAGCGACAGCTCTCGTGCACGGCATGAGCGTCGTGACACGCAATGTGGATGATTTTGTATCTACAGGCGTAACTCTCGTCAACCCCTGGCGACCCCCAGTCGTCTGACGAATGAATACCAAAGTTCCAGTCCCGTCTGACGAATAAATTACTTCTGACGAATAAATTAGACTCAGGCCCATTGAGTACGCCGAGTGAAAGGCGTCAGGAATCTCGGAGTGCGCTTGGGCAACTGGCTGACCGTTGAGCAGAGCCGAGCGCTATGGCAAGCCCCGGACTCTAAAAAGCTCAAGGGCAAGCGAGACCGTGCCCTTCTCGCCCTGCTGCTTGGATGCGGTCTGCGTCGTCACGAAGCCGTTAGTCTTAGAATGGAACATCTCGAACAACGGGAAGAACACTGGGCTATTGTCGATCTGAAGGGAAAGGCAGGATATGTTCGCACGATTCCTGTCCCCAGTTGCGTGATGAAGGAGTTGCGAGCCTGGTTGAATGCTGCTGGGATTGATCGAGGTAGGACCTTCCGTCGAGTGACGAAGATGGGTCGGATTCTCGGCGAAGGCATGACCGAGAAAGCTGTCTGGCACATCGCAAAAGATTCGGCAAAACGGGTCGGATTGGAGAAATTGGCGCCGCACGACCTGCGTCGCACTTGCGCCCGCCTTTGCCATGCTTCGGGAGGAGAGGTGGAACAGATTCAGTTCCTTCTAGGGCATGTTTCCATTCAGACGACGGAACGCTACCTGGGTTGCAAGCAGCGGATTCGATCGGCGGTTAACGATCGAATCGGGATCGAGCCCAGTCGTAACGCCCCACCGGCTTGAGAATGCAGTAGCATGGCGCGCAGCCGGGGGGCGGATGGGATTACGAGAACGATGATGCTTAACGAGCCGGAAAGGTTAGGATTGCCAAACCATGGATGAATTTTGCTCAAGGGCCGCATCTCTATCCGGCAGTGGGTTGTCTTGAGCGAAGAGGGCGAGAACTCCAAGGGTGATGTTCGCAGGCACTTCGTGCTCAACCAATAGATCTTGCCCAAAGAGCTTCTTGCAGGCCCCGGACGTAAGACAAATCGCGGCCACGGAAGCATTGGCGACAATCCATTCAGAACTCCGAAGACCGCGCCAATTTAAGGTTGGAAACGCCCATCGGCCAATTGAGATTGACGCTCACTGAGACAATTCGAACAGTGCATTGGCCTGATCTCACCAGTTGAGGCTCCGGAATGCGCGCCTTTGGCAAAAAATAAGCCCGCGACTTGTCAGGAGCTTCCATTCAGTACTATTGGGATCAGTCGGGACATTTTACTTCAGGGGAAGAACCGTGGCACAGATTTTTCGCGACGCCTTCTACGATGAATTCGGAACTTGGCCACTTGCCTATATGCCTTATGGAGGCGCCGACTTCGGCGAGATAGTCGCGGTTGCCGAAGGTATGGCCGAGGGCACGGACGGAGCCTTCTACAGGTCGTGGATTGCGTCCGCTGACCGTCTCAACCAAGAGGCCGAAGCTTCGCTGAAGAACGGTCATCGCACGAGTGCGCGCGAGTTATTTCTCAGGTCCAGCGTGTTTTATGCAACGTCATATCACCCGCTCTATGGCCACCCTGTGGACCCCTTGCTGCTGGAAGCGTTTCGCAATCAGGTTGAGACCCTCGATCGCGGACTCACCCTCTTTGAAACGCCGATCACTCCGTTGCGGATTCCGTTTGAACAGGGCTCGATGCCTGCCTACCTGATTCCCGCAGAGAGACACGAAGGCGAGGTGCGACCGCTGATCATCTTCAACAACGGCTACGACGCTACCATCACGGACATGTATTTCGCCTCAGCGGTAGCAGCATCGCGGCGAGGGTATCACTGCCTTCTCTTCGACGGCCCGGGTCAAGGCGAAATGCTCTATGAGCAGGGCATTCCACTTCGCGCCGATTGGGAGACAGTGGTTGGGGCGGTTGTCGATTTCGCGGTGCAACAACCTAACATCGATCCGGAACGCATTGCGCTGAGCGGGTGGAGCCTGGGCGGACACCTCGCTCCTCGTGCTGCCTCCAGCGAGCATCGCATCGCTGCGCTGATTGCCGATCCCGGGATTTGGAGCATTGCCGGCGATTTTCGCGGGTTCATTGCCAAGGTTACTGGACGCTCACCCGACCCGGGTGTAGGTCTTGGAGACCTCGATAACGACACGATTGGCAAGCTGGATGCTTTCATTCGGAAGGATCGTGGCTTCAACTGGAAGATCGTTCAGAGGGGATTCTGGGTCCACGGTGTCGACAATTTGCGTGATTACCTGCGTTCGGCTGAGCAGTTCACGATGGACGGGCGTGCAGAGCTGATCCGCTGCCCAACGCTGGTGACGATGGCGGAACACGATTCGTTAGGTGCGAGGGCTCCATCGTTTCTGGAAGCGCTGACATGCCCCAAAACGTTACTGCGATTTTCTGCCGCAGAAGGCGCAGGCGATCACTGCGAGATGCTGAATCGATCTCTGCTCAACCAAAGAACGTTGGATTGGCTCGATGAGCAGTTCTCTGCAGGCAACAGCTAACGAAAGACCGGTCTTGAGACGCGCCCTTCGCTCGCGGTCAGTGCCGCAAGGAGCGAAAACGTAGTAATGCGAGATGCGTTAGAAGCTCAACGGCCACAAGGATCAGTCTCGCTCTCACCAAAAGCTGCACATTCTATCCGGGCGAGCGTCAAGCCTTGGTAACTAAACATTTTAATCAAGAGAGAGCGAACAAACAATCGCGGGCCGCGCTCGTCGGGGGCGAAAAGTAACGCATCTGCACTGATGCCTAGAGCCACGGCCATGTTGCGAATGACATCGAGGGTGGGCTGGGAAGTCCCGGCCTCATAGCGACGGAGCTGGACGACGTGGACGCCCACGCGGTCGGCGAGCTGCTGCTGAGTCAGGCCCTTGTGCCTACGCAGGGCGGCCAGGTGTTCGGGGAAGTTCACGGTCCAGTGTGGTTGATGGGAACGGGACTAGCGTAAGCGAGCATGTGAGACCCGCAAAGCATGAGGTGACCTAAAACTATGACATATGTTATCTACAACGAAACAGATGTTTTGGTTGACAGATTTTCAGCAGGCAGCCTGAAACAAGAGGGTCGGCACATGGCGCAGATCCCGGATCATGAGATCGAGCGGCTAAAGAAAGGAATCTCTGTCGAGCGGCTGGCCGAGGCGCGGGGCATCCAGGTGACGCGGCACGGAGCCAATGTGGATGATTTTGTATCTACAGGCGTAACTCTCGTCAGCCCCTGGCGACATGGATCCACTTTCTAAACCGAAGGCGGTTATTTCTCATACTTCGCTTGCACGCCGGCGCAATAGAACTATCCACTGCTGTAAATCGCCGCCGGATCACGGTATGCTGTCGTTGCATCCCCGCGAAATAGACTGTTCCATGCCCTTCTAGACCTAGGTGCGCTTTGCGGGACCGGCAGGCTTTACCCATCCACGACGGCCAGGGGACGAATGGTGGAATCAACAAAAGGTGTGGCCGATGCGCCCAGACTCAAGAGAGTGCTCGGCCTCTGGGACCTGGTCTACTACGGATTGTTATTAACTTCGCCGATCGCGGTTGTTCCCATGTTCGGTGTGGCCCAGGTGCTTTCTCGCGGGCACGCGATCATTACGATCCTGGCCGCGATGGTAGCCATGACCGCCACCGCCGTCAGCTTTGGCCGCATGGCAACCGTGTTTCCCTCCGCTGGTTCGGTCTACACCTACGCCAGCCGCGCTTTCAATCCCATGGTTGGCTTCATCGTCGGTTGGGCGATGTTTCTCGAGTACCTGTTTCAGCCTTTGCAGAACAGCCTGTATGCGGCGCTCACCATCCAGCGATTGGTTCCGCATGTGCCCTTCGCGTTGTTATCCGCGCTGGCCGTGGGGTTCATGACCATCTTGTGCTGGTTCGGCATTCGTACCACCGCGCTGGCCAATCAAATCTTGCTGGCCATGATGGCGGTCGTCATGGTGGCCTTCATCGGCGCGGCTGTCTGGTACATCTTCAGACATGACCACCTGGTTGGGCTCATTGCCATGCAACCTGTATACGATCCCAGAACCTTCAGCGTGCGCGCGATCGCCCTCGGTACGGCCCTGGCGGCCACCACCTTCATAGGCTTTGATGGGGTGAGCATTCTTGCGGAAGAGGTGGAGAACCCGCAACGCAACGTATTGCTCGCCTCCGTCCTGGTCTGCGTGTTCACCGGAGTTCTGGCCGCGTTCGAGGTCTATCTGGCGGTTCGGGTTTGGCCTGATTACCGCACCTTGGCGAACCAGGAAACAGCTTTTATGGATGTGGCGAATGTGGTGGGCGGCTACAAACTCTTCGCCGGCTTTGGCGCCGTGCTGTTGATTTCAAGCCTGGCTGCCGGTTTGGCGGGACTGCTCGGAGCCGCACGCTTGCTCTATAGCATGGGGCGGGACAATCTCATCCCGCGCAGAGTCTTCGGCCACCTTGACGGCCACCGCAAGAATCCTTCGTACAACGTGCTGATTGTGGGCGGCGTGGCTTATCTCGGCTCTCTCACCATGGGGTGGGAACGTTCCATTGAAATTCTTAATTTTGGTGCGTTGATGGCGTTCATGGCCGTAAACCTGGCCGCTGTGCGCCATTTTGGTTTCTCTCCAGGCATGGCAGAAAAACGGCGCGTACTGCTCGACGTAGTTATACCTAGCCTGGGATTCGCTTTCTGCCTGGTGATTTTTCTCGGGCTGCAGAACTCGACGCTGATCGCGGGAGCCATCTGGGTGATTGCCGGAGCCATCTATGCCGTCTTCAAAACCAGGGTTTCAGGCCGACCGATCGTGATCGACTTTAGCGAATCGGGCGGCTGATGTGGTCACGCGCTTACTGAAGCGCGGAGTCTGTTTTGCACGGCAACGGCTCGCCCTTCGCGATAGGACCGCTCCGCCGCGGCTGCGACGGCAACCGCCTGGCGCCCATCAAGGCCATCCACCCTGGTCGGGCGATCGGCGAGGATGGTCTGCACGAAATCGCGCATCTGGTTCAGATAGCCATCGGCGAAACGAACCAGAAAGTGGTCCACCACATCCGTCCTCGCGCCCGAAGCCGTCAGCACCACCTCGGCCGTTTGCTGTAGGTACCCGGTAATGATCGTGCCCTTGGAACCCACAACCTCGGTGCGAATGTCATATCCATATCCAGACTGCATGTAGTTCTCCACTGCTCCGAGCATGCCGTGGGAAAACTTCATGTTGAGCAGCGCGGTATCGATGTCGTTGTACTGCGCGATCTCAGGGAAGACCAGGACCGCACCATAGGCATGAATCTCGGAGATCTCGTCGTTCATCAGCCAGCGTCCCAGATCGAACTCGTGCACGGTGGAATCCTGGAAAAACATCCCGTTGACCCCACTGGCCATATAGCCGACAGGCGGAGGCGCCGGGTCGCGGGCCAGCGACTTGAAGATGACCGGCTCACCGATTTCTCCTGCCTCAATCCTGCGCTTGGCTCGTACATTGGCAGGATCGTACCGCCGGACGTGCCCCACCTGCACACGAACCCCGGCTTTTTGCGTGACGTCGAGCACCTCGTCGGCCTCTTCCACCGTTAGCGTAAAGGGTTTCTCACAGAAGATGTCTTTGCCCGCGTGCGCGCACACCTTCATCGCCGCGCCATGGAACTTTGCCGGCGTCACCACAACGATTGCCTGGACGTCTTTTCGCTCGGCAATCGCTTCCACGTTGTCGTAGGAGTGCTCGATCTCCAACTCAGCGGCCACTTGTTTGGCTCGCTCCAGATTGGTGTCGGCCACGGCGATCAACTGTGCTTCCGGGATCAAATGCCGCAGATTGAAGGCGTGCCGCTGCCCCATCGCGCCTACTCCTAACACGCCTACGCCCAACTTTGCCACAGTCGTCCTCGTCCGCTTATGAGTATTTGATAGTTACAGATTTGCCGTGCTTCACTGCGCGGTAAATCGCGTCAACAATAATGATGTCGCGCAGCCCTTGTTCACCGCTCGGCTCAGGCTCTCGGCCTTCCTGAATACAGGCGGCAAACGCGTCCAGTTCCAGGGCAAATTCGTCCATGGGAGCGAAGGTCCTGGCGAACCATTTCCCGCCCACCTTGCCACTGATGCGCCGTTCTTCCTCGAAAGCAAATGCCGGAGCAAGTTCTGCCCAGCCCTTTTCCCCGTGGACGTGGAGAAAGGACGAAAAGGCTGCACTGTAAGCCGTGGTCCCCTGCAAAACCAGACCGCTCTTGAAATCCAGGCGGAAGGCGACGCCTTCTTCCACCTGGGTGTAGCGCCTTGCATCGCGAGCCCAACTCACTGCGGTCGCAGCCACCGGATCTTCGTCGATCAGCCAGCGAGTCGTATTGATGCAATAGACGCCGAGGTCGGTCAGTGGGCCGCCGCCGCACAGTTCCTTCGAGAACAACCAATCGGGTGAGTCGTCGCCGAAGGTACGCAGCTCGGTGAACAAAGTATGGATGATATCGATCCGGCCCAGTTCGCCGTTGCGAATCATTTTCTTGAGAAGCAGGCTGCTGGGCTCGAAATACTTTCGGTAGGCAGTCATGAACAATACTTTGTTGTCATGGCAGGCTTTCACCATGTTGCGAGCCTGCTGGACGCTAGCGGCCAAAGGCTTCTCGCAGAGCACATGCTTGCCCGCCTTCGCCGCGGCGATCGCATACTTCTCGTGTTCCCCGGGCGGGGTTGCGATATAGACAGCATCGACCAATGGGTTCTCAAGGCACTGGGAGAACTCTTCGTAACTGCAAGCCTGACCAGCCTGGAATTCCTTGGCAAACTTTTTCGCCTTCTTCTTGTCCCCACTGACCACCGATATCAGCTTAGCCTTCTTGCTGTGCGCGAATGCGGGTAGTACAGCCACTTGAGAAATGCTGCCCAGCCCCACAACTGCGTATCCAACTCGTTTCCTCGATGCCATCGATAGGTTTCCTCTATGCCTTGCTTGGGAGCCATTTGCCTGATTCGTATGGAAGAGCATACCTCAGGGCTAAAGATCTCTGTCAGAACTTCATTGCTGGCTTATCCGGAAACTGACCCGGGACGCCCCATATCTCGCGGTTTCTTGCGAGATGTGGGAGAGACCGCAGTTCTCGACCTGCGGTCTGAGGGTCAATCCGCTAATTTTCAGGGCGGGATCGGCTCATTTCCCACATCTCGTAAAGAGCGCGAGATATGGGGCACGGCGCATTTGTGGCGGGGAGCGGAGCACCATGGTTGATAAACTGGAAGGGTGAAGATCGCTCTCGCCCAGATCAACCCCACGGTAGGAGATTTTCGGGGAAATACGAAGAAGATCATCGACTTTGCCCGGGAGGCGGCTGCAGGACACTCCGACGTCGTGATGTTTCCCGAGTTGGCGGTTTGCGGTTATCCTCCCGCCGACTTTCTGGACAAGCCGTCCTTTGTGGCCCGCGCCGCTGAGGCAGTTGCGGAGATCGCAGCCGCGACCACCGCCGGCTCTCCCCTCACCGTGATCTGCGGTTACGTGACTCCAGCCCCCCGGGGATCGGGCAAACATGTGGCGAACTCGGCCGCTCTGCTACGTAACGGGGTGGTCGATTTCGTCCAGTCCAAACGCCTGCTGCCTTTCTACGACGTCTTCGACGAGCAGCGCTATTTCGCTCCTGCGGAGAACCAGAGCCTATTTCGCCTTGCGGAGGAACGCCTTGCCCTCACCATCTGCGAAGACGCCTGGAACGATAAGTCGTTCTGGCCGAGCCGGCTCTATTCGATCGATCCGGTCGAGGAGCTGATGCGCGCCGGCGGATCGCTCATCCTTAATATCTCCGCCTCGCCGTTCTACCGGGGTAAAAGGGAATTGCGCCACCGCATGCTGGCCGCGATTGCCAGGCGGCACAAGGTTCCGGTGGTGATGGTGAACCAGGTCGGCGGCAACGACAGCCTGGTGTTCGACGGAGCCAGCTTTGCCCTGGGACCGGACGGAGCGATCATCGCGGAAGCGCGCTCCTTCGAGGAAGATCTGGTCTACTTCGACAGTACCGCGCTCACCGGCGATCGCCGCGCAGAAGACCCCAGCGAGGATGCGGCCGTCTATCAGGCACTGGTCCTGGGAACACGAGACTACGTTCGCAAATGCGGCTTCTCAAAGGTGCTCATAGGCCTGAGCGGAGGCGTCGATTCCGCGTTGGTCGCTGCCATCGCCGTGGACGCCATAGGCAACGAGAATGTAACTACCATTGGCATGCCCAGCCAATACTCTTCGACCGGTTCGATTGAAGATGCGCGGGCGCTCGCAGCTAACCTGGGCATTCGATTCACTACCGTCGGCATTCGCGATCTCTTCGAGCAATACACCCAGACGCTCGCGCCCCTGTTTGTGGGTCGGGAGACGGACATTACGGAGGAGAATATCCAGTCGCGCATCCGCGGAAATTTGCTCATGGCGCTCTCCAACAAGTTCAACGCACTGGTGCTGACCACGGGTAACAAATCGGAGATGTCGGTCGGCTATTGCACGCTCTATGGCGACATGGTGGGCGCTCTGGCCGTTATTGGAGACGTGGTCAAAACGGAGGTGTACGCTCTGTGCCGCTACATCAATCGGGAGCGCGAGGTAATTCCTCAGGCCATTCTGGAGAAGCCGCCCTCGGCGGAACTGCGCCCAGGGCAAAAGGACACAGATTCGCTGCCACCCTACGACGTGCTTGACCCGATTCTGCAGGCCTACGTCGAGCGTTACGAAACCCCGGAAGAGATTGCCGCCAAGTACCATTTCGATCTGGCAACCGTCAGTCAGGTAGTCAAGCTGGTAGAGCGAAGCGAGTACAAACGACAGCAGGCCGCCCCGGTGCTCAAAGTCACCAGCAAATCCTTCGGCATGGGCCGCCGTTTCCCCATCGCCGTCAAAGTTCAGGTATAAGCAATGATGGGCTATTCGTCGTTAGCCCAGTAACCAGAGAGGAATTGAATGCAGCTTCGTACAACAGCATGTTTATCTGTTCTGGCCGTCCTGAGTGCGGCATGGCTACCGGCCGCGCTTGCCCAGAACGGACCTACACAGGCCCCGGCCCCGCAGACTGCTCCACCCGCGGCCGGCGCAGGACCGATCACTGTCCCAGCCGCCCCGGCCGCCGCCCCCACACCTTTTCCCCCGGTCGACCCGGCGAACTTTACCGCCACGGCGCCCAGCAAGCAGACGGTGGAAGACTTTCTCCACGCGTATTGGGGTTATGACCCTACAAGAGCGTGGCAAGTGCAGGCCATTCTGAAGACCCCTGCCGCCGGTGTCAGCCGGGTGTTGGTCCTGGTCAGGTCAGAGGGCGGACCCAAAGAGCAGACCTCGCAGCTCTCTTTCTATACGTTGCCCGACGGCAAGTACCTGGTTGCTGATTCGCTGCTCCCTTTCGGTTCTAAGCCCTTCCAGGACTATCGCGACGTTCTGCAGGCTGGAGCCAACGGACCGTCAAAAGGCGGGGCTTCCAAAGCGCTTGAGTTCGTGGAGTTCTCCGATTTCGAGTGTCCCGCACTGCAAAGAGGCGGTCCCGATTGTCGCCAAGCTGCTGGCCGACTATCCCAGTGCGCACTTTGTCTACCAGGATTTCCCCCTGGTCCACGTTCACAGTGAGGCGTTTAAAGCGTCGACCCATGGTTACTGTGTGGCCAAGGCAGGCGGCAACGATGCCTTCTTCAAGTTCGAAGAAGCGCTGTTTGAATCTCAGGCTGGACTTACACCGGCCACCTCGGATCAGACTCTGAAGGACGCCGAGACCAAAGCAGGTCAGGATCCAGTCAAGATTGCTGCCTGCTCCGCTACACCGGCAGCCAAGGACGCCATCCAGGCATCGCTTGATCTCGGTGAAAAGGTAGGAGTGAACTCCACGCCAACTATTTTCATCAACGGCCGCGCGTTGCCGATCGTGGGCATTCCTTATCCCATGCTGCAGAAGATCGTTGAGTTCCAGGCGCAGCTGGACGGTGTGCCTGTTCCACCGGCTCCGCCAGCTCCGCCTGCAAAACCTGCTCCGTCCTTGCGATAACGAGTGCAGAGTGAAACCGAACCATCGGCAGTGCCGCGCGAGGAATATTCGCGTCGTCTCGCGGCGCTGTCGTTGCGTAGCGAAAAGCTGCAACATCGGGAGCGGCTGGTCGGCTATTCGCAACTCGCCCTGGCCGCGATCGGCGTGACCTGGATCGTGTTCCGGCTGCGCCACTTCACGAAAACTGATCTACTTCTTCTGGTCCCGGTCGTGGCCTTCGTCGTTCTCGCCCTCCTGCATGGGCGGCTTCTTCGCACCATCGCGGCATACTCTCGTGCGATCCGGTTTTATCAGCAAGGGTTGGCCCGGCTCGACGACTCCTGGATGGGAAAGGGGGTCGCCGGAGAGCAGTTCCTGCTGCCGTCGCACCCCTGCGCGCGCGACCTCGATCTATTTGGTCGAGCGTCCGTCTTCGAATTGCTTTGTACGGCCCGTACTCATGCGGGGGAGGAAGTGCTGGCCCGATGGCTGCTTTCGCCGGCTTCCCCAGGCGAAATCCGAACCCGGCAGGCTGCGGCCGTCGAGCTCAGCGATCGGCTGGATTTTCGAGAGAGCCTGTCTACTCTGGGGGAAGATGTCGTTTTGGGGGTTCGCCCCGCGCAATTGGTTGAGTGGGGCGAGGCGAAGGCGAGTTTTCCCTCGGGGATGATTCGCGTGGTTCTTCCGGTGCTTGCGGTGGCGTGGGTATTCAGTGTGATTGCCTGGCAGGTTTGGGGCGCGCCGGAGTTGCTGGTGTTGGCAATTACTGTACTGAATCTCAGTCTCTCCTACCGCTATCGCTTGCGACTCGGCGAGGCAGCACACGCGGCGGAGGAAGCCGGTCACGACCTTAAACTGCTCTCCCAGGTTTTGACCGTGTTTGAGCGCGAGCAATTCGCGAGTCCTAAGCTGCTTCAACTACAGGCTCATCTCAAGCGTCCTGGTATGGCCCCATCGCGGGCCATTGCAAAATTGAATCGACGAGTGGAGTTTCTCGAATCAGCTCACAACCTTTTCGTTCGTGTGTTCGACTTTGTCATTTTTTACCGGCTTCAATTTGTGCTGGCTGCGGAGAGTTGGCGCAGGCGCTTCGGCCCGTCACTTCGCCTCTGGATGGAATCCGTTGGAAAACTGGAGGCTTTGGCCGCCCTGGGAGGCTACACCTATGAGCATCCTGCGGATGTGTTTCCTGAGTTTGTAGATCATGCGCCTTGCTTCGAAGCAGAGGGGCTGGCCCATCCGCTTATCCCCAGGGACCGGGCGGTTCAGAATGATCTACACCTTGATCGCGATCTCCAATTGATGATCGTGAGCGGGCCGAATATGGCGGGAAAGAGCACTTTTCTTCGCGGCATCGGCGTGAACGCTGTGCTGGCGCAATGCGGTGCGCCGGTGCGTGCGCGGAGTCTTAAGCTGTCGCCTTTGACGATCACCGCTTCCATCTGCGTTCTGGATTCGCTCGAGGGCGGCATCTCGCGTTTCTATGCTGAGATCCATCGATTGAAGCAGGTCATGGATCTGACCGGTGGGCCTGCGCCCGTTCTATTCCTGCTGGACGAGTTGCTCTCAGGAACAAACTCACATGATCGATTGATCGGGACCCGATCGATCGTCACCAAGCTGGTCGAACGGGGAGCCGTAGGGTTGGTGACAACGCACGATCTAGCTCTGACTGTGATTCCCGAGGGGATTGGATCGAAGGCCGTTAATTGCCATTTCGAAGATCATCTAGCCGAAGGGCAGCTGCGCTTTGATTACAAGCTGTATCCCGGGATTGTGCAGACCAGTAATGCTCTGCCTCTTATGCGTTCGATTGGACTTGAAGTTTGACCTGCGGTTCCTCTCGCTGTGACGCGTTAGCTGTGAGGGGGCAGGGGAATGACGGGGCCGGTCATTTGACCGTGCCGCCGGCGGATGATGTGCGGTGTCACCAGGATGGCAAGGTTGCTTACGTCAAATTCCTTGGTGGTGCTGCTGAGTGCGGTAAAGCCCGGCAGTTCGCTAAGACCTGGCGTACCGCTCACGGCATTTGATTCCTGACGCGACATGTTGCCCACAACCAGGGCGCTGGCCCCGTTGCGCAAGATGATATCCGCAACGTAGCTGCGATTGGTAAGCACGGGCAAACCATTCAGACTGGCGCCCTGGAGCGCCTGTATTTTGAGGTCAAGCTTGAGCGCCACATTATCGTTGCGCTCAATCCGCGGCGTGACCTTGAAGATCAAGCCGAGATCCTGGTATTGCACCTGGGGAATGGGAGCAACGCTGTTGAGGCTGCTCGCATTCAATCCCAAACTGCCCAGAATGCCAGAGAGGCCCGCGGTGGTGATTCCCGGAATATTTACAGACGAGGACGCAATGCTCGAGTAGCTCGAGGTAGTGATCGGATATCGCGTGCCACTGCGGATCGTCCCTTCGGCGTTGTCATCCAGCCGGAGCTGGACCTGGTCAAGCGAGCGGGTGTCGGCCGAATTCAGGCTGAGATTTCCTGTGATGCCGTTGGAAGTCAGCCCGGTCAAGGTAAGCCCGCCGCCGAAGGTGGCAAAGGGCTGGCTGAGAATGGAACCAGTTACTTCGCCCGAGGCAATCAGAATTGCAGCGATGGCAGCGTAATCCCCAGCGCCCGCTAACCCGCTGGCAACGATCTGCTGCACCAGGCTCTCGTTTTGCGAGATGATGCTGTTCACCTCGGTATCCACATTAAAAAGAGTGGTCGTTTGCGGGAGCTGGATGCCGTAAAGCCGCGTCCTGGTATTCTCCACTTCATAAATCTTCACGTCCAGCAGCACTTCGCTCTTACCGTCCAACAGATCGGCCAGGGTTCTGTTGAGGGCCTCGAGCGTAGCCACTGGCGCCCGCACCGTCAGGGTGCCCGCGTCCGGCTGTATCGCCGTTTGTTGAACGCCCAACACGTTCCTGGCCATGTTACTCATGTCGCTGAACTCAGTCGGCGTGAGTCCCGGCAGGCGAAGAGTTTCTACCGACAGCCGGTCGTACTTGGCGTGATTTTCTTTGCTATCTTTGGCAACCAGAACCCGAACTGGGTCGAGCGGGACCAGGAAGGAGTGGGTCACCAGGTTCACCAGGCGGGCTGCTTGGTTGTAATCGACGTCATCGGCGTCGAAGCGGACGGTTTGCATGGCGAGCGAATCATCCGTCACCATGCGTATGCCGTACGCGGCCAGCACTCGTTGCAGCACTTCCTGCTCGGTACTCTTGAGGTGAAAGCTTTGCTTGCCCGGCTTGGGCGTCAACCTCACCGCAGGCGCAAAGCTTGCCGTCACAGTATCGGAGGGCGCCGGTGAAGTGAGGTTTGCCAGATCGTAGACGTGCTGGGACACCTCAGGGTTCTTGGGGTCCAGGACCAGCGCCGCGGCTAGCTTAGCGCGTGCCACTTCCGGTTGGCCCGTCAGCCGCGCCTTATCCGCATCCTGGACCAGTTTGGTGACGCTGTGCTGTTGTGCGATGGTCAAGTCAGCAGCATATTCAGGATTGGATGGGTCGGCCTTCGCTGCCTTGGCGAAGGCTTTCTCGGCTCCGCCCAGGTCGCCTTTCTCCATGGCACGTAAACCCTGCGCGTAATACTTTTCTGCCGCCCGTGTCTGCCGGGTTGAGGGCGGCTGCGGCGGCGCCGGCGGCGGCTGTTGCGCGGATGTAGCGAGCGGCGCAATCGTCAAGCAGGCGCCGAACAAACAGGTTACGCGCCAGGACGAAACACGAGATGTGGCGCGCAGTAAAGGCATGATTTGATCGTAGGGGTCGAAACAGCGGGGGGCAAGTTACCAGCTGGGGACGGTCGCCAGAAGCGCTTGTAAAGTACTGGTGCAGACCTCCGGCTGGTGCCGCAGCAGCGCGTCGTAAGGGAAAACTCCAGTGGCGACAGCAATGGTGGGCAGGGAATTGGCCTTGGCCGCCGCGATATCCGAGGGGGTGTCACCCACGACGCAGACCCTGGCATGGGCGCCCGCGACTTGCCTGCCTGCGGCCAGCGCGTTCGCGACCATCTCTGAACGCACCGCATGGCGATCGCTGAACCCGCCAAAACTAAACCAATCGCGCAGTCCGGCTATTTCGATTTTCAACCATCCAATCTGTTCCAGGTTGCCGGTTGCTACACCCAGGCACTTACCCCGTCCCTTGAGATACGCCAACATGGATAAGACGCCGGGCAGCACGGTTACGCTCATATGCTCCCGCTGCTCGAGGACCGTCTCCCGCATACGTTCAAGGATTGCTTCCAGCCGAGGCTGCCACACCGCGTCAGGGATGGCTGCGTAGCGAAAGGCGTCGCGCAGGATGGCGGTGTCGGTGCTGCCGTGGAGCGGCACTCCGTCGATGGAAAGCGGATGCCCCATCACAGCGAGCACGCTCGAGGAAAATGCGTCGGTGTGGACGCCGCCGTGAGCGTGCAGCAAGGTTCCGTCGATGTCGAAGAGATAGGCATCGCAGTCGTCCCAGCGAAACCCGTCCTGGACGGTTACGAGGCCCTTCACGACTCTAGGTACGCGCCGTCTGCTTGGTCTCGAAGACGGGGCGTTCGCCGCGCGGCGGACGCTTGAGTCCATTACGGATTTGTTCCGGATCGAGTTTCAGTTCCGCGATGGTACGGCGAAGCGTGTTGCGGTGCATGCTTAGCTCCCGCGCAGCCTTACACTGGTTTCCCCTGTGATGCGCCAGCACTTCCAGAATGAAGCGCCGCTTGAATTCGCGCACGGCCTCGTCGTAATGAATCCCGCCGGCGTGCATTTGCGTCACGAGACTATCCAGTTCACGTTTCACAGAATCCTCTTTCCTTTTTCCTACCCGCTCATTGGACGGGTTTGTGTTTGTCTCTTACTAAACAGAATTTCGTGACCTTGGCAATTTCAGCCGATGGGTGGTATGCGAATTGCTTGCAAGCCCTCGCGGATTTTTTCTCCCAGAGCAAACGGCACAACGTGCGAGCCGCCATGCACCGCGCTCAAGAACACCGGCGCCAGCTGGGATTGCTCTAACCAATCCTGTCGTGGCAGAAACGCCACGATACCCATCAGTACTAATGTGACTACAACACAGCCCTTAATCAGCCCAAACGCGGCACCTAACAAGCGATCGAGAATTCCCAGGCCTACGGTGCGTACCAAACCACGGAGCGCCCGGCCCACCAATCCTGCCAGCAACATCACTAAGAGAGCAATCACTAAAAACGCAATCAGGTCGGCAACCTGGTGGTTCGGCACCAGGCGCAGAATCCATTGCGCTAAGCTCCCGTAGTTGGCCGCGGCGAACAACAGGCCGAGCATGAGACCCACGAGCGAAAATACTTCTACAAAAAAACCCTTAACAAAAGCAGAAACCACCGAAATTGCCAACACAATCACAATCAGCAGGTCGGCGAGATTCATCCGTTAGCTTTCAGAAACTAGAGCCGGTCCTCTTGAATACCTTCGGGGCGAATGCCTTCATGTTCGGGCCCAGTCAACAGGGCCAGTGCCCGCTCATATTTTTCCTGCGTCTGGCGCACCACGTTGACTGGGAGCTCGGGCGCCGGAGCTTGTTTGTTCCAACCGATGGTTTCCAGATAATCGCGTACATACTGCTTGTCGAACGAGGGCTGCGCCGCACCCGGGTGGTAGCCTTCGCTGGGCCAGTAACGAGACGAGTCTGGAGTCAACACTTCATCGGCCAACACGATGCCTTTCGCGGTCCTGCCAAATTCAAACTTGGTGTCAGCGAGAATCAGTCCTCGACGCAAAGCATACTCTGCCGCGCGGTTGTAGATCGCCAAACTGAGCCGGCGTAGCTCCTCCGCATTCTCTCCTCCGACCCGCGCCACCATCTGGTCGAAGGAAATATTTTCATCGTGCTCGCCACTCATGCTCTTGGTTGCGGGCGTGAATATCGGTTCCGGCAGACGCTCTGACTCGCGCATACCCGAAGGCAGAGCGATGCCACAAATCTTGCCCGTCTTAGAGTAGTCCTTCCAGCCGGAACCGGAAAGATATCCTCGAACCACACACTCCGCGGGGAACATGCGGGCGCGGTTCACCAGCATGGAGCGATCCCGCAACTCTTCCGCATACGGCCTTAGCTGCGCCGGATATTGTTCGACATTCGCTGTCACCAGGTGGTTGGGAACGAGATCGCTGAGATAGTCGAACCAGAAGAGAGAAATTTGCGTCAGCACCCGGCCCTTGCCTGGGATGCCCGTTGCCAGCACGTGGTCGAAAGCGGAAATGCGATCGGTCGCCACCAGTAAGAGCAAATCGCCCACCGAATAGAGATCGCGAACCTTACCCCGTATGTACAGCTGCAGGTCTTCGAATTCGGTTGCGATGAGCGTTGGCAAAGTTCCGCCTCGGGAGAGGAATGACTTTTCGATTGTCCGAGGTGGCGACGGCTTTGTCAACGCGGGAAAATTTCACTCACGCGGCGCAGTTGGGAGCGGAACGGCCGGTGCAGCGTACACGAAAATCCGGGGAGCCCGCAACTGGCAAGAGTATGAGGGCAGGATTATTTTTCTACAAGGAGTGTTCGCGAACGTCACGCGGTCGCTAGTCGATGATCCCGTGCCCGATCCTGGCCCCGTTCGCGAGTGCGGTTGTGGCCGGCATCCTCTCCGCCCAGACGAACGGAGACGAGCTTCGAAACTCCCGGCTCCTGCATAGTGACACCATAGATCAGGTCGGCGGCGGTCATCATTCGCTTGGAGTGGGTTACCAGCAGGAACTGCGTCTCGCCGCTCATGCCTTTGAGCATGTCCGCCAGGCGGCCGACGTTGGTCTCGTCCAGCGGCGCATCGACTTCGTCCAGCACGCAGAACGGAGCGGGTTGAAATTCGAAGATGCCAACCAGCAGCGCGAGCGCCGTCAGGGCTTTCTCGCCGCCGGAGAGCAGCAGCACATTTTGCAGCTTCTTACCCGGAGGCGAGGCTACGATGTCGATACCGCTTTCCGCCGTGTTTTCTTCATCGGTCAGGCGCATGAAACCCTGACCGCCGCCGAAGAGACTGGTGAAGGTCTTGCTGAAGTTCTGGTTGATGAGGGCGAAGGCTTCGTCGAACTTCTGCCGGGTGATTTGATCGATCTCGCGAATTGTCGATTGCGTGTTTTCGATGGCATCGATCAGGTCTTTGCGCTGGGTTTCGAGGAAGGTGTGCCGCTCCGCCGTCTCCTGGTACTCCTCGAGCGCCATCATGTTCACCGGACCCATGGCCTCGAGTTTCTGCTTCAGGCCGCGGCACGCCTCATCTTCTTCTGTGAGCGCCTCACCCTCCAGGCGGCTTACATCTTCCTGCTGGCGCAGCTCAGACGCTTCGACCCCCAGGTCGCTGACGCAGGCTGCTTCCATGTACTCGAGTTCCACGGCCAGCTTGGCCGAGTGCGTGGTGCGGGTGCTGCGCGCTTCGCGGAAGGCGTCCATCTCGGAGCGTAGAGTTTTCAGGTTGTGCTCCAGATCCTTCAATTGTTCGCGCAGCAGCCTGGCCTCTTCCGTCGCTTGCGCCGCTTCTTCCAGGGCGCTCTTACGCGCCTCGGCCAGACGGTCGCGGTCGACCGCAAGCTGTTCGTTCTCGCGAGTGCGCTGTTGCTGTTCCGCGGTAGCCGAGGCCAATTGTTGTTCGAGCTGGTTGACCCGCCGTTCCAGGTCGCCATACATGCGATCGATGCGGGCGAATGCCGCCTCGGCGCCGCGACTGCGTTCTTCCAGGCCTGCCAACAGGGCGGAAACAGAGGCCGCTTGTTGCTGCGCCTCCTCCCGCCGGCGGCGCAATTCCTCCATACTCTGTTGCAGCTCGTTGACATTGATTTCCGCGGCCGCATGGTTTGCTTCCAGGGTGGCAACTTCCTCGCGTTTTTCTTCGATTAATGCCTGACGAACGGAGCGCAAGTCTTTGTTGCGCTCACTCTGAACGATCCAGTCATCGAGCCGGCGTTCAAGCCTGGCTACTTCCGCGTCCATCTGGCGAAGCGCAGCGCTTTGGTTGGCGCTTTCCCGCTCAGCGTTGCGACGTTCTTCGGAGATTCTTTCCGATTGGGTAGCCAACTCGGCCAATAAGCGAGCCAGCGTAGCCGCGGTGATTTCCGCGCGGCCCAATTCGGTTTCAACCAGGTCTAACCGCCGTTGCGTCTCGCGCAGTTCGCCCTTTAAGGCCAACGGACCTTCCACGCTGGGCTTGCCCCCGGTGACGGTGACATTGTGGAAGCACTCGCCCGAGGGAGCAAGGAAGAATGCGTCAGGATTTTCCAGCGCCAGCGATTTTGCCAGATCGGCATCGGGAGTGACAAAGCCATCGCGCAACTTGGGCAGAATCACTTCGAGGGAACGCCCGAAGCCGTCGAGCACGCGGATACAGTCTTTTAATCTCACGACGCCGGCCCGGCTCTGTTCGCCGTCGCGCGCGTCCCCGGCAAAGGAGAATTTCGCCTGAGAATCGTCGGGATGAACCAGGAACGTGGCTCGTCCGTCGACATCGCTTTTCAGCAGCCGCATGCCTTCATGCGCAGCGTCCCAGCTAGTGACCACGATGTAGTTCAACTCATCGCGCAGAAAAGAATCGACCACGGTTTCATATTCCGTACCTACTTCGAGGAAGTCCGCAAGCGTCCCCACCGGGGCAAGACCACCGCCCAAAGAAGTTTGCTTCAGCAGATTGCGCACTGTGTCGGTCGAATAGCTGTGCTCGCGGATGAGCGACTGCAGGGAGTTGCGCCGCCCGGTCAGTGTAGCCATCTCCGCTCGCAGGCGGTCCCCGGCAAGCTTGGTAGCGGTCTCTTCCGTACGCCGGGCTTCGGCCTCTGTCCGCAGCGTTACCAGCTCTTTTTCAAGCCGATCGAGTTGTTCGGTAACAGTTTCAAATTTGAGTGAGACCTGTCCGCGCTCCGAGCCTAGCGAGGCCAGCTCCGCGCTAGCGGCTTGAATCTCCCCCGACAACCGTTCCGCATCCTGCTCCAGCGCGGTCAATGACTCTTCCGCGTGCATGGTCTGGCTGCGCGCATGGCCGGCCTGGGACAGCAGTTGCATGGCGTAGCGGCGCGCTGTCTCCAGCCGCTGTTCGGCTCCGTTGACGGCCTCAGATGCCTCTCGGGCTTGCTCGTGGCGCAAACGCGATTCTTCCCGGACGCCGGCGGCTTCTGCCGCGGCGGTTTCAAGAAAAGACCGGTGCGACTCTCGTTCCGCGATCAGTCCCTGCAACTGCAGACGGGCCTGCTCGAGTTCCGCTGAGCCTGCTGCGGCGCGGGTGAGCAGTTCTGCGATGCGTTCCTGGTTCGCGACCTCTCGTGTGGTGGCGCGCTCCAGTTCCACCGAGGACTGGTTGGCTCGCGCGTTAGCGTCTTTCGCGGTCGAGTCCAGTTGGTAGCCGCGCGCCATGCCGGAAGAGTAATCCGTTTCCAGCGCGCTGACCTGCTCCCCACCTTGCTCAATCTGTATTCCCAGCGCGGCAATCTCCTCGACCAGGGCAGCCTGCTCGCTATCCATTTGGGTAATCCGGCTTGCCAGTACCACACGCAACCGGGCGCGCATCTCGTCGCGCAGCGCTGCGTAGCGCTCTGCCTTTGCCGCCTGGCGTTTGAGCGAGCCCATCTGGCGGGTTACTTCCTCAAAGATGTCGTCAACCCGCGCCAGGTTCTGCTTGGACTGCTCCAGGCGCAACTCGGAGAGCCGCTTCCTGGTCTTGAAACGGGTGATGCCAGCGGCCTCTTCGATGATGGCGCGGCGGTCATGGGGCTTGGAGCTGAGCAGCTGCCCGATGCGCTCCTGCTCGATGATCGCGTAGGATTCAGGACCCAGCCCGGTGCCCATAAAGATGTCCTGAATGTCGCGCAGCCGGCAAAGCTTGCCGTTGAGAAGGTACTCGCTTTCGCCGGTGCGGAACAGCCGCCGGGTCACCACGATCTCGCCATGCCGGGCCGGCGTCCGTTGGAAGCGCCTGCGGCGGATCTTGAGGGTTACAGCGTTTCCCGCCTCTGCCGCTGGCTGGTCTGGTTTCCCCTGAATGCCGGCTGATGAGATTTCGACTGACGGCTCGTCTGCGCCTTCGTCGAGGATGGATCCCGGTTGTACTTCCGCGATGATTTCTTCTGTTTCCGCAGCTCTGTCGGCGCGGAGCTTCTCCTCGTCCCAGTCAGGCTTCTCCGCCTCGGGCTCTTCGGTCTCCGGCCCGTCGAGCAGGGGGCCTTCGGCGTAGGCGTCGGGATCGATCAGGGACAGGGAAACCTCTGCCATACCGAGGGATTTGCGCTCCCGGGTTCCGGCGAAAATAACGTCTTCCATCTTGGCGCCGCGCAGCGACTTGGCGGACTGTTCCCCCAAAACCCAGCTCACCGCGTCCAGAATGTTCGACTTGCCGCAGCCGTTGGGACCGACCACCACAGCGATCCCCTGACCGGGGAGGGTCACCTCCGTGCGGTCGCAGAACGACTTAAAGCCCAACATCTGGATCTTCTTCAGCTTCAGCATGGAGCTGTTCCTTTCGCCACCCGCACGGGAATGCCCGCCAGGCAACGACTCGCCTTAGCAACGACTTTAGCGTTCGTGTTCGCTCGAAGCAACATGGAGACCCCAACATGTTGTGGATAAACCGTCCACAACCCAATGGCTGGGCCAATTCCGATACTGGATGTCACCTGAATATCTGATCGGATGGCCAAAAACGATCCGCAGCGGATGTGCCGCCCGGTTCCACAGGAAGAGCCCCCGTAGGAGCGATTCCCGAAATTGAGCTTTCGTAAAGGCTAGACCGGCGCCCCGAACGTTACAAGTAACGTTCGGGGCACGTGACGGGGCGGGGAACCGGGTTGTTTACTACTTCCCCGTTAACTCGTAAGCCAACACGCGGCGTTTTTTTTAAGCGGCCGGCCATACTACGGTTTCATTGTGGGGCGGAGCAGGACTTCGC
This sequence comes from uncultured Acidobacteriaceae bacterium, assembly GCA_963758385.1. Classification (GTDB taxonomy): domain Bacteria; phylum Acidobacteriota; class Terriglobia; order Terriglobales; family Acidobacteriaceae; genus PALSA-350. The sequence goes on from CAVWVA010000001.1 coordinate 675,868, forward strand.
TTACGAAAGAGGTGGGGGCCTGGGTTACCAGCATCGCGACCACCTGGGCTACGTCTTCAGGCTGGATCATTTTGCTGCGGTCCTTGCCTCCTGCGTCACCAAAGTGAGTGTTCACCGACCCGGGCGCTATGACCGATGCACGCACGTTGTACTGGCGCAGCTCTTCCGCGACGGAATAGGTTAGCCCGTTCAAGCCCCACTTGGTGGCAGCGTACGCGGCGCCTCCGGGAAGGACGTTCTTCCCGGCAAGCGAAGAAATGTTGATGATATGACCGGACCTGGCGGCAATCATCAGCGGGGCCAGCGACCGGATCATGAGGTATGGGGCTCGCAGGTTGGTATCCATCATCTGATCCCACTCTTCGACCGGCAGGTCTACCAGCGGCTTCCTCAATACGCCGACACCGGCGTTGTTCACTAGGATGTCGCAGCGCCCAAACTCCCTGGCCACGCGCTCCCCGAACGCCGCCACAGCAGCTGGGTCGGTCAGGTCGCAGGGCAGAACGGCGGCCTTGCCCGCGGCTTGCTCGATCTCTGCTTTCACCTTCGCCAGCCTGGCCTGGTCGCGAGCGGTGAGTACCACAGTGGCGCCCATGCCCGCGAGCCTGGTGGCGATGGCTTCACCGATGCCGCGCGCCGCGCCGGTGACTACGGCAACCTGTTTGCTGAGTGAACCCGCGAGGTCACTGTGAATTTCCGTCATTTATTTACCCCTCGTGTGATTCCGCCAATATCGTTTACTTGTCAGAAGTGAGAACCGTTTCTATAATCCTTCCACAGCTCATCGGAAAGACTTTCTTTTTTTTTGCGAGGGGTCTGCCTGTAGAGCGAAGGATCAAAGCGTTTAGCCCATACACGAATTTTCCGGCTGGCATCCCATCAAAGATGAGAAACTCGCGGCTGTATCGTCATGATTGCTGATCCCTGCGTTTCCCTGATTCCCGCATTTCTTAGGAGCGTTGCATGAAGAAGTCCGTCCTTGCTTCCTTGTTGGCCTTGGCCACCATCATTCCAGGTACCGTCTCTATGGTCTATGCGCAAGGCGCGCAGTCGGGTCAGATCACCATTAAAGATCCGGCGGAATACAACGACTACACCAACGCGGTTGGCCAATCCACTCCGGCGGCCAAGGCCGCGGCCATCGAGACATTCTTGACCAAGTACCCCAATTCGGTAGTCAAGAACGACTTGCTTGAGGTGCTGATGGCCACCTATCAGCAGGCGGGGGACATGACCAAGACGCTGGGTGCAGCGGATCGGCTGCTGGCCGTGGACCCAGGCAACCTTCGGGCATTATTTATTGAGGTCTACTCCGAGGAATCGCAGGCGGCTGGCAAATCCAGTCCAGCCGATGCTCAGCCCATTCTTGATAAGGCGGCAGCTCAGGCGCAAACGGGTCTCACCGCTCCCAAGCCGGCTGGCATGGCCGACGCCGACTATCAGAAGCTGAAGGCAGCAACAACTCCCTTCTTCCAGGGCGCGATCGCAAAAGATGACGAAAACAAGAAGGATTTCACGGGAGCCATCGCAGCCTTCACCAGCGAGTTGAAATCCTATACTGATCCGACGCAGACGCAGGCGGGTCCGGGACTCAATGACACGTATCTTTTGGGACAGGCGTATGCGCAGCAAACGCCGCCAGACCTTAAGAACGCAACCTGGTTCCTGACCAGGGCCGCGCAGTTTGCGCCGGCACAAGCCAAGCCGCAGATAGAAAAGGCGGCGGAATACTTCTACAACAAGTACCACGGCAGCATGGACGGGTATCCGGCTATCCAGACAATGGCGCAGGCGAATCTGTTTCCGCCGCCTGAGTATAACCCCACGCCCGCTCCTCCTCCGCCCTCACCGGCAGACCTTGCCGCCCAGACGGTTGCTTCCACTCCAGACCTTAAGACGCTCAGCCTGTCGGATAAGGAATTTATCCTGTTCAACGGCAAACCTGAGGACGCACAGAAGGTTTGGGACGTCATGAAGGGGCAAAGGGTCGAAGTGCCGGGTATGGTTATCTCCGCAACCGCGGACTCGGTGCAGGTCGCCGTCACGGAAGATAACAAGCAAAGCAAGAAGGCGGACTTCACCATCAATATGAAGACCCCGCTGAAAGCCGTGCCTGCGATCGGCACGACCGTGACTTACGATGCTACGTTCGATTCGTACGTCGCCAACCCACCGATGATTACCCTCACTGACGGTGAGCCGCCGGCCAAGGCGCCGGCTGCCCACCGCCGCGCACACTAGACGAACCTGGGGGGGCAGCTCCGCACCGCGGGGCTGACCCCTCAGGCCGGTTTCTCATTTCCGTCGTTGCACGCAGAGGTTCTTCGTCGAACGGCTGCGAAGGAACGCCACATCCTGCGTGGTAGAGTGGGGAGGTCGATGAGGCCAATCGCTCCCCCTGTCGTTCGTGCGGTTCAACTCCTGCTGTTCGGCAGTCTGGCGTTGCAGGGCCTGTATGCGGTGGCTCAAGTTCCCCAGACAACCAATCAAGCCCTGTTTCCCGGTTATTCCGCAACCCCCGCCACCAGCGCTTTCCCCGGGTTCGCGGCGATTCCTATCGGAACCACCGCGCTCTCCGGTTCGCCCTCTGTGATCTCGCTCGATCATCTGGATCAGGGACAGATGAGCAATTCGGACTATGAGGTGGTCTCCAACCTGAGCGCCGAGCTTTCCAAGGCAGCAGCTCTGGCGAGCTTTGACATCAGCAGTCCGGAGTGGCATTTCCAGCAGATCGTCTGCCCCGCATTTCCCGATTACGTTCTTCTCTCCTTCACGCATGGTCCGGATGCCAATGGCTCGTCGCATTTTTCGGCAATGCTGCCGCGCAACAGCCCCCAGGTCCGCATCGTCTCCACCTATGCGCACGGCCTGTTGCCGTTTGAGGCCTCCTGGAGCAAGCCGGCAACTTACGAGGTCTTCAACAGCATGCTGCGCCAGGAGCGCGGCACGGTTCCGCTCAGCCATGCGCGCAATTGGTTGGCTATTTCCTTGTGCTTCGCCGAACTGAGCGGATATCCCGTGCAGGTGCCCACCGCGATCCTGCGCGCGGCCCCGAGCCTCGACCTGCTCCGCCTTGAAGCCAACCAACCGCAAATGATGATCCTGCCCGACCAGAGCGCCGAGGTGAGCTTCAGCGATGTGTCCCGGCCCGGCACAACCACGAACTGGACTCTTCACTTCAATCGCCACGGCCAACTGACCTCCGCTTCGCGGAGCCGCGTGGGGCAACCCGCCATCATCGCCTTGAAGCCTTAGCAACTTTTTCTTTAGGGTCTGCGGCATCGCGAGTGTTAGGTTGCGCGTATGAGGCGACGCGCGCCGGTCCCCTGGTTCTTCTCCATCCTCAGCATGCCGCACGCCGTGGTCGCGGGCGGGGTGTGCGGGTCCCTACTCTCCTACCTTCTGCGGGAGCAGGGTGTGGCGCCGCACGACATCGCCAATGAGAGCTCACTGCTTTTGTTACCGGGTACGCTTTTCTTCCTTTGGGGCCCGGTGACGGACTTTCTGCTGCGGCGCCGAACCTGGATGATCGTCTCTTCGGTGGCGGCAAGTATTGCGGTGCTGCTTGCGCTGCAGATGAAGAGCTATGCGAGCAAGGGTGCGGTGACGTTGTTGTTTAGCGCGTGCTGCCTGATCTTACTGTGTTCGGCGGCGACCGGCGGTTTAGTCGCGTCCTTGATGCGGGATGAGCAGAAGACGCGGGTTGGGTGCTTTCTGCAAGCGGGGAACCTGGGTGGCGGTGCGCTGGCCGGCGGTGGGTTGTTGCTGCTGTCAAGCCACGTCAGTAAACTCACGCTCGGCCTGGCCGCTGCAGCGATCGTGATTGCACCGGCGTTGCTGGTGCTGGCAGTAGACGAGCCTGCGCCAACGAAGCGTGAGGGTAGCTTCGGGGGAGAGATGCTCCATATGGGGCGCGAGTTCAGGCGAACGTTCTTGCGGCTGAGCGCGCTGCCCGCCGTGCTGCTGCTGATGGCTCCGAATGGTAGTGGAGGCGCGGTTGGGATTCTGGCTTCGATTGCCAAGGACTACGGAGTTTCCGGCAACCAGGTGGCGTGGGTGAATGGGCTGGCGGGAGCAGTTCTGACCACCGCGGGAGCAGTCAGCATGGCGCTCATGCCGTCCCGATTCGATGTCCGAATCGCGTATACGGTGACTGGCTTGGTGAATGCGGCTGTACTGGGTGTGTTCTGTTTTGGAACACCGCGGCCCTGGATGTACCTGGTGGGATCGGGACTTTTTCTCTTTACCGTGGGGGCCTGCTGGGCCATGTATAGCGCCTTGGTGCTGAAGGTTGTTGGCGCCCCCGGCCGGAGCGGCTGCGGCCGGTATGCCCTCGGGGTGAGCGTCTCTAACCTGCCCGTGGTGTACATGGCGGCGCTCGATGGGTGGGGCGCGAAGTGGTTTGGCCCAAAAGGGCTGCCCGGGACCGATATGGCGGTGAGTGGAATTGCCGCAGTGGCGTTTCTCGCATGGTTTTGGTGGGAACGGCTGAGCGGGTTCAAGACGGAGATTGGCTTGGTGGAGGAGTTGGCCGGCGGGGGAGCGGTGAGTGCCTGACAGCTTTTTCCCTCCCACCCTTCGCGGAGAACGCGAAGGACCCGGATTTCCTGCCATGCAGCACAAGACGCGATCGCGTGTGCGGCTTTCATTAGGAAAGCCGCATGCACCTCGCCAACGCCACCAACCTCGACAGGACATCCGGGTGATGGGGCACCCGATCGTTTGCTACCCGTCAAGGGTAAGGTTGTCGCCTACTCACCGAGCATGAGGCGTTGTATGGAGAGGGCTCTTCCTGTGGCTCCGTCGCACTCTATGAGCGCTGCGCACATCCGGGGATCCCCCTTCGCGGCTTCAAATTTCGCCGGCATCCCGCTCAGGAAGCGGGCAAGAACCAACTCTTTCTCCACCCCGATGACGCTGTCAAAGGGTCCGCTCATTCCCACATCGGTCTGGTACGCTGTCCCACCTGGCAACACACGCTCGTCGGCTGTGGGTACATGCGTGTGCGTGCCTATTACCGCGGTAACCCTTCCGTCCAGGTACCAGCCGAGCGCGACCTTCTCTGAAGTGGCTTCGGCATGGAAATCGACAAAGATGACTTTGGCGGTTATTTTCTGCAGCAGGGAATCCGCCATGCGGAAGGGATCTTCCATGCTTGCCATGAAGACCCGGCCCTGCAGATTGAGGACCGCATACTGCTGCCCGGAGGAGAGTTCTCCTTGGTAAACCCCGTGCCCCGGGGTGCCGGCGACATAGTTGGCGGGCCGCAGTACGCGCCGCGGCCGATCGTGGCTGTCGGCAGGAACGGACTGCATATAGTCGATAATTTCGCGTTTGTCCCAGACATGATTGCCGGTCGTAATGACGTGGGCCCCCTGGTCGAAGAACTCATCGGCAATGCCGGGGGTTAAACCGAACCCGCCGGCTGCATTTTCACCGTTTACCACCACCAGGTCCACACCCCGCTGTTCGATCAGCGGGGCCAGGTGCTCGGCTACGATTCGCCGCCCGGCGTGGCCAAAGACATCGCCAACAAAGAGAATGCGCAAAAACAATCCTCACTTCCGCCTGCCTCTGAAGGGCAAACGATCCTGCCACGGGTACGAAATGGTACGAAATGATGGTGGTTACCTGTTGGTGATTCTGCAACCTTGGAAGTGACTAACGTGCCGTCATATGGCCATGCCTTTTACGACACTTCTATGGTAGCGTTCGGGAATGGCCGTTAATTGCAGATTTGCTACCGGAGTTCATGTGCTCGTGCTGCTCGCTCAGGAGCCAGATACGTTGCAAACTTCAACCGATATTGCCGAAAAGCTGGACACCAACCCCGTCGTTGTCCGCCGCGTGCTGGCGTCTCTGCAGCAGGCAAAGCTGATCGAGAGTCAAAAGGGCCCAACCGGCGGCTCGCGACTTTTGAAATCCCCGAAAGCCATCTCGCTGTCCGACGTTTACAAGGCAGTGGAGACCGGATCGCTGTTCCATACTCCTAATGTCCGGGCCTCCGCGGCGTTACGAGTCAATTCGGCGTTGGAGAAAATTTTCTCCGGCTCCATGATAGCGCTGCTGGACGATTTTGAGAAAACCAGCCTGAGCCAGGTGCTGAAGCGCGTCGGCAAAGCGGCGAGCAAGAAGTAGGCCAGCCTAGCTGGGATTTTCTTGTTGCCCGCTTGCCAGGTCGTGGGACGTCGCGGATTTGTCTTCGCTGACTGCGCTTCCCGTTTGGGAGCGTAGCAGCGGGAACAGGATCACGTCGCGAATCGACCTGGCGCCGGTGAGCACCATGGTCAGGCGGTCAATGCCGATCCCTTCTCCCCCCGTCGGCGGCAAGCCATAAGCCAGGGCACGTACATAATCCTCATCCATCACGTGCGCCTCGGCGTCGCCCCGCGCGCGCAGCGCCAACTGCTGCTCGAAGCGCCGGCGCTGCTCTTCAGGATCGTTCAACTCACTGAAGGCGTTGCCCAGCTCGAAGCCTCCAACATAGAACTCGAAGCGCTCAACCCAGTCGGGTTCGTCCGGCTTGTTCTTGGAAAGTGGAGACACGGCAACGGGGAAGTCGTAGATCACGGTTGGCTGGATCAGGTGGTCTTCGGCTACTGCCTCAAAAACATTAGCGATGGTCTTGCCGGCAGGCTGACCCGGTTGAAAATCGATCGAGATCCTGGCATCGCGCAGTCGTAGCGCCATTTGCTGCACGGCGGTTTCGTTGGAAAAATCTTCCAACGCCGGTTTCGGGCCGGCCGTCGCGGGCCAGAATTCCAGGATGGCCTCGCGCATCGAATAGCGCCGCCACCTGGACAAATCGATTTCGTGACCATTGAAGTTGGTGATGGTGGTGCCGTTTACCTCCAGCGCAATCTGCTGGATGAGCTCTTCGGTGAGTTGCATCAGGTCGTGATAGTTGGCGTATGCCTGATAGAACTCGAGCATGGTGAACTCAGGATTGTGCTGCGTGGAGATGCCTTCATTGCGGAAGTTACGATTGATTTCGTATACCCTATCCAGGCCGCCAACCACCAGGCGTTTGAGGTAAAGCTCTGGTGCAATACGCAGATAGAGCGTCATATCCATGGCATTGTGGTGGGTGGTGAAAGGTTCTGCCGTGGCCCCCCCGGCGATGGGCTGCATCATCGGGGTTTCCACCTCGAGGTAGCCTCGCTGATCGAAAAACCGCCGGATCGCCTTGAGCACCAGTGCCCGCTTGACGAAGACTTCTCGAACATCGATGTTCATGAACAAGTCGACGTAACGCTGCCGGTAGCGGAGTTCCACGTCGGCCAGGCCGTGGTACTTTTCCGGCAAGGCCAGCATTGCTTTGGCCAGGAAGGTGATGGTTTCCACGTGGATCGTGAGCTCGCCGGTGCGGGTCCGAAAGACGTAGCCGGAAACTCCGATGTGATCGCCGAGGTCGAGCAGTTTGTACAGTTGGAAGCCCTGTTCACCTACAGCATCCAGGCGAACGTAGATCTGCAACCGTTCCCCGTTTTGCTGCAATTGGGCGAAGCCTGCTTTGCCCTGGGCGCGGATGGCCATGAGGCGGCCCGCCACGGTGACCATGGTTCGCTGCGTATCAAGCGCCTCCGCGGGAAGATCGCCGAACTGCTTGCGTACCTGGGACAAGGTGTGGGAAGCGACGAATTGGTTGGGATAAGCTTGCTGGCCGAGCGCGGCAATCTGCGCTAGCTTCTCCTTGCGGAGGGCGAAGAGATTGCTCTCGAATTCCGACTCAAACAATGGAGGCCTCTGCGAACTGAATGGACAGTATACCGTTGGCCAACAAGAACGAGATTTGAGCGTGATGGTGTATAACTGCCGGGAACATGGCCATCCCCGATCAACCTGAAAGTCAGCCGCCGGCGGCGAAGTCCCCGTCGAAAGACGGCGCGCTGCATTCGCTGGTGCGTATCGAGAGCCTTATTCAATTGGCGTTGCTGTTGCCCGCCGCGGTGGTGATTGGCTGGGCTATTGGGTTGGCTCTCGATCATTGGTTAAATCAGCACTGGATCTACATCGCGGGGTTGATTGCCGGGGCGGTTGCAGGGTTCGTGCAGATTTTCCGGGTGGTGCTGTCGCAGAGCGAAGAGTGAGTGGTTGTCCACTACCGCCGGGTGCCCCATCCTTCGCGCGCTTTGCGAAGGGTGGGAAAAGCGACAGTTGGAAGTTTTGTGGATCCCACCCGTTGCAACAAACGCAAAGGATGGGGCGCCCGTCATTCGCGTTTGGTCCGGCACATTTGGGGAGAACGATGGAATTTGGGGAGCAGGATCTGCGGGAGGTTTTGAACCGGGCATTGCGGACCGTCGCGGTCGCGATCCTGGTGGGAATTCCCGTGATTTGGATCGTGTGGGGGTGGCGCTCCATGCTCATGTTCGTGGTGGGTGGCGCTATTTCCGCCACGGGAGTATTTGAATGGCGGCAGCTTATGTCCGCGATTCTAATTCGGTTCGATTCGGCGGATACCAATGGCCGCCCCAGCCCCCGCCCGTTGGGTCCAGTATTGTTCTGGTTTTTTGTCCGGATCGCTGCCGCCGTAGCCGTCCTTTATGTTAGCCTGAGGAGTTTGGACGGAAAGGTTTCCGCCCTGTTGATCGGTCTCGCACTGGCGTTGGCCGCCCTGTTCATCGAAGCGATCCGGCTGTTACGAGCCTGGTCCGCGTGACCACCCCCTAAACCGATTCTGAGAACCGGAGAGCATCCGCACTAGCCACTCGTATGCATGAGCAAAACCCAATCACGGATACGTTGAACAAGTACTTTGGAAATTTTGCCACCGAGGTTCTGCACGCGGTGCACGTCCAGCCCTTCAATGCGCAAGCCCCCATCACCGAGGGGTTCGCCATGGAGATCCTCGTGCTCGGCCTGCTCCTGGTATTTTTCGTGCTGGTGCGGCTTTCGCTGAATGTCGAAAACCCCGGTCCGATCCAGCAGATTGCCGAGATGATTAACGGCTTTGTCTCCGACCAGGCCGATTCCATCATCGGGCCCGGCGCTCAGCGGTACGTGATGTTCACGACCGTCGTGCTGCTGTTCGTGCTGCTCTCGAATCTTCTGGGTCTGGTCCCGGGCCTGGTCGCACCGACTTCGAAGCCGACCGTCCCGCTGGGTGTCGCGCTGCTGTGCTTTTTTTATTACAACTATCACGGGGTTCGCGAGCAGGGTGCGCTGGGCCACTTTAAGCATTTCCTGGGACCGATCTGGTGGATCTCCTGGATGATGCTGCCGATTGAATTGATCTCTCACCTGGCACGCGTGCTCTCGCTCACTGTACGTCTTTACGCCAACATGTTTGCCGGAGAGATGGTGACGCTGGTTTTCTTCTCCCTGGTTCCTGTCGGTGTCCCGGTGGTGTTTATGGGATTGCATCTGATGGTGGCTCTGATCCAGGCGTACATTTTTATGCTGCTGACGATGATTTACGTGTCACAGTCGGTGGCGCACGACCACTAAGTTCTGTTCAGGTTCCTCGGGCCGGGGCTGCTTCCACTCCGGTTCGATCGCCGCAAGCGTGAGGGGGCCAGCACGGTGAGCCTCAACCACCCACTGGCGGCAATTCTTAAGGAAGCAAGGAGAAAGAATGCGCAAACTGCAATATCTATTCATGACACTATCCGCCTTGTTCCTGGCGGCTCCGGCCTATGCCCAGGCAACGGGCGAAGCCGGTGGCGCCGGACACGGGCTTGTCGCCATCGCTGCGGGTCTTGGTATGGGGCTTGCCGCCGGGCTTTGCGGCCTCGGCCAGGGCCGCGCCACTGCTTCTGCTACGGAAGCGTTAGCTCGCAATCCTGGAGCGCGCGCCGGCATCCTGCTATTGCTCACCCTCGGGCTTGCGTTCATGGAGTCACTCTCCCTGTTTACGCTGGTCATCATCTTCGTCAAGGTCCAATACTGATTCACGGCAACACACATTCGAAGGCAGGAGAGATCAGGACAGTTCCTGATCTCTTTCTGCTTTAGGGCCTTTCGGCATGGCTTCTCGCCTGGAGTTCTCGGCAATCTCGAAGCAGTTTGGCAAGTCGACAGCGCTGCACCCGCTAACGCTGAGCCTGGAGCCGGGAGAAATCCTCGGCTTCCTGGGGCCGAATGGGGCGGGAAAGACGACTGCCATCCATCTTGCTCTGGGGTTCCTCAGGCCGTCGTCCGGAACTGGGTCGCTGCTGGGCAGGCCGTTCGGTGATGCCGGCGCGAGAGCCAAGCTTGGCTTCGTACCCGATGTCCCGGTGTTTTTTGCCGAGAGCGGTTTTCGCAGTGTGGAACTGGCGGCGCGCCTCAATGGCGTGAAGGATCCACGGCTGGCTAAGGACATCCGTGACCTTCTGGGTGCGGTCGGGCTGTCATCCGATGCACGGAAAGATGCCCGGCAGTATTCCCGGGGCATGCAACAGCGGCTGGCCCTCGCACAGGCGCTGATTAACGATCCGGAGTTGTTGATTCTCGATGAGCCGACCGCGGCGCTCGATCCGGCAGGGGTGCAGCAAGTACGGGAACTTTTACGCAATGCACGTCACGCGGGCAAGAGCATTTTCTTTAGTTCGCACCAACTGACCGAAGTGGAGCATATCTGTGACCGGATCGCTTTTCTCAACCATGGCGTAATGCTTCGCTGCGGATCGCTCAAGGAATTTCAGAGCGAGTCGGGCAGGGTGGAGATTGAGGTGCGGGATATTTCTCTTGCCGCGGCTGCCGCCATTGCCCCGGGGGCGGTGGTTGGCGCTGCTTCACTACATATCATGGTGGCCGCGCAGGAACAGCGTCGTGTGATCGAGGCAGTATGGAGCGCCGGCGGCGAGATCGTAAGCCTTGCTCCGGTCAGGCGCCGGTTGGAAGATTTGTTTCTTGAATGGAGCAGTGTCGACAATGAGAGGTCCACTCCGTGACGGCCTCGACGATCGGTAAGATCTGGCAAATTACGCGGCGGCTGCTTTATCAGAACCGGTGGATCTATTTGTTCCTGATGCTGTGGCCGTTTGGCATGGCAGCCATTCTGCTGGTCCCGGCGGCCAAGCCGGAGATGGACGACGTACTCTCCATCCTGCATCAGGAGTGCCTTTATGGCCTGGGGCTGGTGGCTTTTACCGGAAGCGCCCTGTTAGGCAACGAGCAACGCTCACGACGGATCGCCACCGTGCTGTCGCGCGCGGTCAGCCGGCGCCAGTATTTCTTCGCTCTGGGCAGCGCAGCATGGCTGCCCCTGCTGGTGTATGTGGCTAGTTTCGTGATGAGCGGGATGGCTTTGTTTGCTGCCGTCGATAAGCCGGTGGCTCTGCTGCTTGCCCTCGCCGTGGCGCAACTTGCCCTGGGATTGTGGGTGGCTGCGGCGGCGCTTTTTTTCGCTACCTTCCTCCCTATGCTGCTCGCGTCGACGGCGTCTTTAGGGCTGCTTGCGCTGCTGGGGGTCGCGGGGTACGCGTGGCCTGGGTTCGCTCCAGCGCGGCTGTTGTTTACTTTGACCCAGGGAGATTTGACCTCGGCCGCGCGCTTGCCCCGCGAACCCGGTGGATTAGTTCTGATTATTGTGGGGGCGGGTATTTTGTTCGCAGCCGGGATTGCTATTTTTGAGCGCCGCGATCTGAAACTGAAGAGCGACTAGTGACCACAAACTCTGGCACCCGCGTTCGCGGCTGGGAGACAACCCAAAAAGCTCAGGAGGGAATCGGGCGTGCACTGGTGGCGTTGATTTGCGCGCAGACTGCTTCGGTCACCTGCTCTGTGGTTGCCGTGCCGCCTAGATCCCGGGTGTGCAGGGCGGGGTTTGCCGTGACGTGTTCGATGGCTTTCATGACGCGCGCGGCCGATTCCGTTTCGCCCACGTGCTCCAGCAGCAGCACCAGCGACCAAAAGGTTGCGATTGGGTTCGCCCAACCCTTGCCCATGATGTCGAAAGCCGAACCGTGGATGGGTTCAAACATCGATGGATAGATTCTTTCGGGATTTATGTTGGCCGTGGGTGCAATGCCCAGACTGCCGGCTAATGCGGCGGCAAGATCGCTCAGTATGTCGGCATGCAAGTTGGTGGCCACGATGGTATCGAGCGATGCCGGTCGATTGACCATGCGCGCGGTGGCCGCATCCACCAGTTCTTTGTCCCAGGCGACGTCGGGAAATTCCAACGCGATTTGCGCCGCGATTTCGTCCCACATGACCATCGCGTGGCGCTGCGCGTTGCTCTTGGTAACCACCGTCAGCAGCTTGCGCGGACGGGATCGCGCCAGTCGAAAAGCGAAGCGATGAATGCGTTCGACGCCCGCGCGGGTCATCAGACTCACATCCGTCGCCACTTCAAGGGGTTGTCCTTGATGCACTCTGCCACCTACACCGGAATACTCGCCCTCGGTGTTTTCACGGACGATGACCCAGTTCAGGTCTTCTGTCTGGCAGCGCTTGAGCGGGGCGTCGATGCCGGGCAGTATGCGGGTGGGGCGCACGTTGGCGTACTGATCAAGACCCTGGCAGATTTTGAGCCGCAAACCCCAGAGGGTGATGTGGTCAGGAATGTGCGGGTCGCCGGCGGAGCCGAAGAGGATCGCGTCCTTGTTCCGCAGAGCATCGAGTCCCCTGGCGGGCATCATCTCGCCGTGCCGGCGGTAGTAATCTCCACCCCATTCGAAATTCTCAAATTCAAAGGAACAGCCGGCCAGTGCTTCCAGGACCCGCCGGCCGGCGGGCACAACTTCTTTACCGATTCCATCACCCGGCACGGTGGCAATGCGATAGGTCTTCATGGTGTCAGCGTGCTCACGCGATAACTTACTGGTGGCGGAGTCACGCTGGACAACTCTTCGAATGCGGCCTCGGGAAGCTCGAGTCCAGCCGCAGCCACATTCTCTTCCACGTGCGCTGCGGAAGAAGTGCCGGGAATCGGCAGAATAATCTTGGACCGCTTGAGTACCCAGGCGAGTGCGGTCTGCAGAGTGGTTGCGCCGAGTTCCTTCGCCACCCGCTCCAGAATGTCAAGGGCCTTTCGGTTTTGCCCCAGCGGGGCCCACGGCATGAAGGCGATGCTGTTCTGCTCGCAGTACTTGACCACATAATCCCATTCGCGGTCGGCAAAGCTATAGCGATTCTGCACCGAGACGATGGGAACGATTTTGCGGCCACGCTCTATATGCTCCTGGGTTACGTTGGACAGGCCGACATGGCGGATCTTGCCCTGCTCGCGCAGGGTGGCCAGCGTTTCCATGGTTGCGTCGTAGGAGACGGCGGGATCCGGTACGTGCAATTGATAGACATCGATGCGGTCGAGCTGGAGGCGTTTGAGGCTGCCTTCCACGGCTCGGGTAAGGTGGGTGGGGCTGGCATTGTGTACCCATTGACCAGGTCCAACGCGCTCCCATCCGCCCTTGGTGCCGATGACCAAACCGGCCGGATAGGGATACAGTGCCTCGGCGATGAGCTCCTCAGATACGTTGGGTCCGTAGGAATCCGCGGTATCAATGAAGTTGACCCCCAGTTCGACGGCACGGCGTAGCGTGGCGAGCGCCGCGGACTTATCCTCGGGAGGGCCCCAGATTCCTTTCCCTGTAACGCGCATGGCTCCATAGCCCATCCGGTTGACGGTGAGGTCGCCACCCAGGGTGATGGTTCCGGCGGCGGCGGCAGAGATGGCTTGGGTTTGGGTCATAACCAATGCTCCTTCACGAGGATGCATACACTATAGCCAAATCGGGCACGAGGTGCGCTCGCGGAGGGTCTGCGGCTGGACATATCCGCGGGGCTATGGTCCGCTAGATAACGATACCGGAGACTTTGATGAGCCCGACTCCCCGCAGGACAGGTGGGCCGGTGAATACGCCACGCCAGGTGCTGTTCGCCAGCCTCATCGGCACTACGATTGAGTTCTTTGATTTTTATATTTACGCAACCGCAGCGGTGCTCGTTTTTCCCAAGCTCTTCTTTCCCGCTTCTGATCCTGCTTCGGCCACGCTCGAATCATTGGCCACGTTCGGCATTGCATTTCTGGCCAGGCCGGTTGGCTCTGCACTCTTTGGTCACTTCGGCGACCGGGTTGGCCGCAAGACTACTCTGGTCATTGCCTTGTCGACCATGGGCATATCCACGGTCGCGATCGGGGCGCTGCCAACCTACCGCGCCATTGGCTTTGCCGCGCCGCTGCTACTGGCGCTGTGCCGCTTCGGCCAGGGATTGGGACTGGGAGGCGAGTGGGGTGGAGCGGTGCTGCTGGCAATTGAGAATGCGCCGCCCAACAAGCGCGCCTGGTATGGCATGTTTCCCCAACTCGGCGCGCCGGCCGGCTTCCTGCTTTCGGGTGGAACTTTCCTGCTGCTCTCCCGCTGGCTTAGCGATAAGCAATTTTTCGCGTTTGGGTGGCGGCTTCCTTTTCTGGCAAGTGCGGTGTTGGTTTTTCTTGGACTGTATGTGAGGTTGACCATCACCGAGACGCCGGTGTTCCGCGAAGCTCTCAGCCGGGGCCAGCAAGTAAAGGTGCCGATGGTAGCGGTGTTTCGTGAGTACTTCCGAGCGCTGGTTGCGGGCGTCGCGGTGAGCCTGGCTACGTTTGTGCTTTTTTACCTGATGACGGTATTTGCGTTGTCGTGGGGCACGAGCGCTTTGGGCTATAGCCGGTCGAAATTCCTGGTGATTCAGTTGGTGGGGATCTGCTTTTTTGCGCTGTTCATTCCCGTGTCTGCAGTCCTCGCCGAGCGGGGGCGGCGGCGAGTGATGATTTGGGTTACGGTGGCGATTGCGGTCTTTGGGATGGTCCTGGCTCCGATGTTTTTGGCCGGCACCACGGGGGCGGTCGCGATGATGGTCGTAGGGCTGTCGTTGATGGGGCTTACCTACGGACCGTTGGGCACCGTTATCTCCGAGCTCTTTCCTACGCGCGTGCGGTACACGGGGAGTTCGCTGGCGTTTAGCTTCGCGGGTATCCTGGGCGCTTCGCTGGCGCCGTACATTGCTACGTGGTTGGCCAAGACCTACGGACTGCAATACGTTGGGTACTATCTTTGCGGGGCCGCGTTGTTGACTCTACTGGGGCTGCTGTCGATCCGGGAAACGAAGGACGACGATCTCGCTGCTGCGAATCTTTGATCGGGGTTGAGGGGAGTCTGCAGGTCCCTCGGCCTCCCCCGTCGGCGTGACAATTCATTTAGGCGCTGTAATAAACGCGTCAAGCGATGGGTTCGCTGTTCGCCGGTACAATCAGGATGGAGACGCACAATGTCAGAATTGGCCAGGACCGGGGTTTCCCTTGAAGAAGGGCTGTTGAACGAATTTGATCGCTTGATTACCAAGCGCGGTTACAAGAACCGCTCCGAGGCGTTCCGCGATCTTATTCGGGAGGCGCTTCTCAATGAGACGATTGACTCCAATAAGCCCGTGGTCGGAACCTTGACCCTGGTCTATGACCACCACGTACCGAGTCTCTCGGAGAAACTGACAGAGACGCAACATTCGGCCGGAGCCATGGTTCTTGCCGCCACCCACGTCCATCTCGATCACCACTACTGTCTTGAGGTGATCATCATGAAGGGCAAGAGCAGGGAACTGCAAGAGATCGCGGATCGCATGCTGGCCCTGCGGGGTGTGGAATTGGGCAAACTCGTGCTTACCAATTCAGGCAAAGAATTTAAGCATAAGCACTAATCTCACCGGCACGCCAAACCCAGACAACCGAAGGTTCTTACTAACCAAAATCGCACCAGAAACGGCTCGACGGGGTGGAAAACGTCTGTGAATGCCGGCGTGCCCGTTGGAGTAATTCGCGAGGTATAGGCGTAGTCGATGTCGTGATCGCGGCGGTTAAGCAAATTCAAAAATTCGGCCGAAACGCGCCATTTCCTTCGACAATTTCATAACCGAGCTCCCCATTGAGCAACGCCGTTGCCGTGTGAGCGATAGATTCCGTCAGACGTCAAATCGCGCGGACCAAAGTAGCGCAGGCGCAAACTCGACGAAAAGCCTCGGTAATCGTGCAGTGTGATGCCCGATGAAATCACCACCTTAACCGCTTCGGGCACAAGCTTGCCACCCGGGCCGCCCTGTAACACACCGTTCGGATATGGGAAGGTATTTGTGATGGTAATTCCCGTTGCCATTTACGTACGAGGTGGTTACGTTGCCGTTCACGATGCTCTGTGCCGCATCATCCGGGTCTATTTGGGTAAATTGGGCTTTCGAGTCCGCAATGTCAAAATCAAGAGCCAAATGTTCCGCCGGGCGTGTAGTAGTTCGCCCATTCGATGCCATAGCGGTTGCTCGACTGTTCTGAAGCAACCGTGCTTCCGGTGTCGCCATCCTGCTGCAGTTCGGAATTACTGTGGAGATACCAGAGCGCAAGGGTGCTTTGCAGATGTGGGACGGCCACAGTGCGCACGCCGATTTCCGCGCCTTTGGTTTGGACCAAGGGGGGAATTTTCGCGACGGGCGTATTGGGGTAAGGATTATCCGGCGAAATCGGTTCCACCGTTTGCGTTGTGCCACGCCCGTCGTTGCTGTGAAAACTGAATCCGCCCTGGGCATAGAACTCAGTATTGGCCCACGGGCCGAAAATCAAACTTGCTTTTGGGCTGGGCAGGAACTTGGTGGCCGAGCCGGAATTGGCCGCGTTCACCGTGGTGCTGGGCCGTCGGGCAAGGTCGGGTAGGCCAGGCTGGTGACGACAAATTTTTCGTCGTCGCCGCGCAGGGCCACGACCGAGCGGAATTTGTTCGCCCACTGGATTTTATTTTCCACATAAACACTGCCGATCGTGTCCGTAAAGTTATCCCGCTCCGTGGTCGCGGGCAAAGTTGGGCAGGTGGTGGTGGGAACCGTGGTCGTGGTGGGGGTGGGGGTGCCGTTGGGCAAAGTAATCGTGATCGTAGGGTTAGTCGTATTCGTAGTCGTGATGCAGGTGGGAAGAGTGGTGCTGGCGGCAGGGAAAGAAGGTGATGCCGGTGGCGTAATAATCAGTTTTGGTCGTGCGCCCGCGATTTTCCGACCGGTAAAGGCCGTTGTTGATCCAATCGTTGCGGAACTGCAGGCCGAACGTATTTGCCATCTTGCGGCCAAGCCATGTGCTGAAAATCGTGTGGTGTGCGTCCAGCCCAGCCACCCAGCGCCTATCCTGCTGTTCGAACTGGTCGCCTTTTTGGTAGTCCGTCAGGTAGTAAGTGAAATCAGAAAATAAATTGAGATCGTAATAAAATCCGTAGGCCATGATCTTCGACTCGGAATTTGTGCCTTGGCGATGCCACTCGCCCTGCAAGCTATAACGCTGTGAGTGGCCACCGTCCGTCGGGTTCAGTGCGCCGAAGAAACCAACCAGGGGTACGGCGGTTACGGGGATTTGATCGCTCGAATTCCATTTGCCGTGGTAACGCGTGGGCCGTGATGCTGGCGCCATTGGTCGTCGTCGCCCTGGCTGTAGGTTAGCAAGCCGTTGATCTTGTTATAAGCATCCGGATGCGTCCATGGGCCGTTGTAGTAATACTCTTCTCCGCCGTACAGCAAATTGCCCCTACCGAGCTTTTGCGATGCGCCGAAAACGGCCCGCCCATAGCCATACATGCCGCCTTCCACCTTGAAGAAGTTCTCGGGCAGCGTCTTGAAATATTCCAAATGGGCCGATCCAGCCGAGCTATAGTTGCCGACATTCGCGTAATAAGGACCTTTCTCGAAATTCAACCGCTTCACAAACTCCGGGATGACGATGTTCATGTCCGAGTACCCCTCGCCGTGCGCGTGCGACGGCAGGTTAAGCGGCATATCGTCGATGAAAATGGCGAAATCTGTGCCGTGGTCGAGATTGAAGCCGCGTAGAAAATATTGGTTGGCTTTGCCGCCGCCGGCGTGTTGCGTGATGATGAGACCCGGAACCGTCTCCAAAACTTCTCCCGAACGAAGAATCGGACGATCCTGGATCTCCTTTGCGCCCACCGTTCCCTGGGTGGCGGATTCGGCAATTCCGATGAGGTCATCCTCCCGGCCCTGCACGTTGATGGTGGTGCTCACAGGATTCACAGCCAGAGAGATGCGCAGCGGGGCCGGCGCCCCGGTGGTCCCTAGGGTGACGGGCATTTCCTTGGTTTCAAAATCAGGGTTCAATACGACGAGCCGATAATTACCCGCGGCGAGTCCAGAAATTGCGAAGGAGCCATTCCTGTCGGACTGTGTCGTTCTTTGTACGGTATCGTCCGCGCTTCGAACCTGCACGGTAGCCCCGGCAATCACCGCGCCAGACGCGTCAACGACCGTTCCTGACAGCTGAGGCGGATGCACCTTATCACTAGCGGCGACAGGCGTCCTCTCCTGCGCAGCGACCAAGATCCCGCCCGCTCCGGTCTGCGCCCTTGCGCCGCAACTGCCGATAACACCCAGCAAGAGCGTGGCGGCTACGGAGAACGGCTTGAGGGTAAGCATATGCGGACCGCGGTGGTATCATTCTTCTGGAAATCGTGTTACCTGGAGTACGAAGCTGGGCCCGGAATCGGATGTTGGGCAGTAAGATCGCGGCAAGAATACTACATTTATATAAATCGTGCTACCGGCGCCGCTGGGTACTCGCCGGAAGCCCGTGCGAAGTGGCGCACGGGTTCCGGCCGCTAGAGGATCATTTAACTTCAAAGGGAATCTGGCCGCGGGTGATATGCCCGTCCACTGACAAAACCTGCCAGTGAATGAGGTATTTGCCAGGGCTGAGCTGCGATGCGCGGGTGGTTACTGTATCGGGGGCCTGTTGTGGATCGATTTCAAGCGTTTTAGACTGGCCGCTGGCATTGACGATCGAGATCTGAGATCGAGTTAAATCGACACGAGAGTTAAACTTGAAAGTCATGGCCAAGTCAGGCCCGGTGACGGTGGAGTTGGCGGCGGGCGTCGACTTCAGCAACACCGCATGGGCCAGGGCGGTACGAGGAAACAGAAGAAGGACCGTTGCAATTGCGAGTAGGCAGAGGGTGGAAACAGCTTTTACGCGAAGCCAAAGCGGCGATCGATTCATGGTATTTCATCCTTTACGGTGTCAAATTTTGCAGGGTTACTCTGTGAGTGAAGTCTTCTCTCCGGGGGGCGTGGATCGAAAAACGCTGGGTTGGAAAGAAAGTGGCTGTCGGTAAGGGCGTTGAGAAAGGCTACGAGATCCTGGACTTCGCTATCGCTTATTCTGAAACCCTCAATGAATTCGCTACGCATTGGATTGGGTCCCTTGCCCGCAATCGAGCTATGCCCCTGCACGGCGTAATGCTGGCGGATCACCGCTTCCAGTGTTGATAGTGAACCATCGTGCATGTAAGGAGCGGTGACGGCAATATTGCGCAGGGTAGGCGTTCGAAAGGCGCCTTCATCTTCTGGGCGTGCGGTAACATCGCGCAAACCATGGTCCCAGGGCTTATAGGCTCCAGAACCATCTTCGTTGTACAGGCCCGTGTTGTGGAAGCCGACTTCCGGGAACGCCTGGCCTTGCTGCATATGGTTGTCGGTGAAGTTGATGCCACCGTGGCAGTGGTAACACTCCAGGCGTTCACTGAAGAACAATTTCAAGCCACGCGCGGCGCTTGGCGAGAGTGCGTGCTTGTCGCCATGTTGATAGCGATCGTAGGGCGAATCGAAAGAGAGCAAGGTTCGTTCAAAGGCCGCGACGGCGCGGGTGATGTTTTGTACCGTGATGGCGCCGTGATCTGCAGGAAAGGCAAGCGCGAACTGCTTTTGGTACTCAGCGTCGCGCCAGAGTTCCGCGATCAGCTGAGGATCACGTCCGGACATGCCCATTTCCAGCGGGTGCTCAGAGAAAAGCGGTATTTGCATTTGCTTCTCCAGGGTCGTGAGCAATGGATTCGCCCAGGTGTAGCTGGAGAGAAAGGCAACATTGGTGAGGGTCATCGAGCTGCGAATGCCAGGTTCGCCAGTAACGCCCAGGTGCACCCGTTTCCCGTCGGTGAAAGCGCGCGCCTGCTGGTGGCAGCTGGCACATGCCATCGTGTGGTTCGATGAAAGACGCTTGTCGTAAAAGAGCGCACGCCCCAAGGCCACTTTTTCTACAGTCATCGGGTTATCCGCCGGCACAACCGGAATTGGCGCCCACGCCGGCTTGTTCCATACGAACCCAGAGGTTTTGACGGTTGCCGCAAAAACAGCGCAGACGACGGTCGAGCTGAGTAAGCACGTCACCAGCCAACTGATACGGTGCGCCTCCACTACTTGGTCCCCCGGTAAAACACCACCTGCGTTTTTGCCTGCGAGTCTCCATACGGAATGCCCAGAGCTTCCATGACTGGAGCGCAGTCAGGATCGCCCTCAAACGACATGCAGCCCGGAGAGGTGTTCGGGCTGTTCAACGATAAGTTAGAGTGCGCGAACAGCTTGCCCATATCGAACACCACAACGTCCTTGGTAACATCGAAATCGGGGAGTGTGATCACGGCGCGGTTCGGATGCTTACACTCCGCCAAGGGAGTTACATCGGGAGTGGGACTGGCACAGCCTGTGCTGCCAATATGCACGGGAAATCCTGATCCCGCCCGTCGCATCCGTTGCCCCGGAGGCGCGGGCACAGTGGTTGGAAGATTCTGAAGTGCCGCAGGCTTCAGCGTCGCTGTTTGCTCCGGAGGAACTGCCGCGATCTCCGCGCGTAAAAACTTGTAGCCGTTCTGCCAATTCCATTGCATCGCCGTCATGTTCAGGGGTGAAGCAGCAGAGGTGCTATCGATGTGATCCATCTCAAAGGGAACGCCCAGAGTAAAGCGCAGTCCGACATAGGCGCCCTCAGGCACCGTGCCGGTCACTTCTGTATGCATTGCCGAGTTTCCATTACGGCATCCGCCGATGGCATTCTCGAGGTCAACGAGTGCCAACGACTTGTACTGCCACACACCGTCCTGATCCAGAACAATTGGAATAGACGTGCCGTCCGCACGCAGGAGTGCAGCCTCAGATACGAAGAATCGCAGGTCGACCGGCGTCACGGTTAACGCCTCACTGCCTACGCCCTCGTATTGGCTGCCGCAGGCGAAGGTCTTACCGGACAGTCGCCCCTCAAAACGGATCCTCACTGTCTGAGTTGTGCTTGTCTGGGCTCGGGCAGTTCCCCATAACATCGGGAGCAGGAGCAGTAGGAAGTTTGCCTGAACCTGCTTGGCGAAGCGACGACGGTTCATTGTTCCCTCTCGTAGGGGTAGGAGTTCAAAAGCGATCGGCAGCCGCGTAGGGTCACTGACGCAACAGGCGTGGAGCAAGGGTATTGCCATGCCGTTATGCCAAAAAGACGGCCTCAACGAAAAGATGCTATGAAGATCGTTGGCTAGACGGGAAGGGCAGGGGGGCCGCGCTCTTGATGACTGCTGAAGGCGGGGAGGAAATATGGACTCTCGGGACTGGCGGAGAGCCCTCGATGGAAAATCAAGCCGGTGTAAAGCTGGCCGACATCGGGTACAAAAAAGACCGCGTGAGCAACGATTGCCGGGTGAGGGAACAGCCGGCAGGGAGGGGTTGTGATCCGGGTGTCCGCCGAAACCTGCATGTGGGCACTGGGCGAACCCAGCATGGAACAGTGATGCAGCCCGGCACGGCGGCAACACGCCGGGAGCGCGGCGTCGCCGCGTGTCATGAACGCGGGCGCAACCGGCGCATATCCGACAATGAGAATCAGCAGCGCCGCGAGGATTCGTTGCATACGCTTGCAGGATACACCGAGTTCTACGGAGAGCGTTTTAGAAAACAAATTCGCGCGTCGCCAGGTTTCCAACTAGAAAGCGTGTAAACTCGCTCCATGCGGCGGATGGCGGCAATTATATTGCTATGCGTTTTCGGAGCACTATTGCCGTCCGCAACAGTGGTTGTGCTTGTGGCGCCTGAGCAGTTGCTGCCCGTTTGCTGCCGCGCTCACGGGACTCATGCCTGCGCGATGGGTTCCGCGGGGGCAATATCATCGGATGCGGAGCCTACACTCCGTCGGGCAACTTGCCCGTTTGGCGAGGCACTTCGCGCTATCACTAGAGTTACCGCTGCTTCAGGCTCCCCACTTCCCATGAGCTTTGGGCTCATGACCATCGGGATGAACGGGGTACTTCTTGCCGGAATTGTTGCGGCGCGTTTCCGCAGCCGCTTCATTCCACGTGGTCCTCCTCTTTCCTTCTCCGTCTAAATCCAGGCAGCAGTCGTCTCTGTTTCGTCGCTCACGTCCGGAGACGCGCATTGTGCCGTCTGCTCTTCGCGAGCATTGCAATGTTGCGCTGCCACTTAGTTCGAAACTTAGGCAGATCTAAGAAGTAAGTGAGGATGAGAATGATGCGAGTGCGTAGGAGTTTTGCAGCAACATTGGTTCTGCTTTTGACCACTGCCGCCTTCGCGGCAGTCCAGGCGCCGGCTGGCGTGCAGACGCGAAAATCGGATTCAGGCGCGACCGTTCTAACGGATGCAAAGGGGATGACACTTTATACCTTTGACAAAGACCAAAGCGGGAAGTCTGTTTGTAATGGAAACTGTGCAAAGAATTGGCCACCTCTGATGGCGGACGCCGGTTCTATGTCCATGGGAGACTGGACGGTGATAACCCGGGACGACGGTTCCAAACAATGGGCCTATAAAGGTAAGGCCCTGTACACTTGGATTAAAGACACCAAGCCGGGTGAGACAACCGGCGACGGTGTCGGCGGCGTTTGGCACAATGCAGTTCCATAAAACAAATTCAGGTACCCTGACATCTCCAGGCAGAGCCGTAGGCGCTCCCTACGGCTCTCGTGTTTCGTGGAATTGTGCTCCGTCCTTGGTTTAATTCTCCATGCCCTTTTCGGGCAACCGCCTCCCCAGACTCTTCAAGAGATTTCTGACGCGACAGACCGTACGCACTCGTTACCGCGAAGCGTGGCCGTAGCCGGGATGATCTCTGGTGGTAATATTTCTTTTGTAATCGTGCTACCAATGGCAAAAAGGGCCATCTATTGAGGAGCAGGATGCCTGTCAAGGTACAGCCAGACGTGAATCGGCCACCTCTGCGGACCCTGTTCAACGATAGGGCCGGCGATACCCGAAACAAAGTGCTGGGAATCTACAGCATCCTGCTGGTGTTCAATGGAGCGGCGTGGCTCTGGGCTATCGTTGCCCTGCGTCATTTCCCGATGTTGTTAGGGACCGCGTTTCTCGCCTACAGTTTTGGCTTGCGGCATGCTGTCGATGCCGATCATATTGCCGCAATCGATAATGTCACCCGCAAGCTCATGCAGGAAGGCAAACGGCCAGTCACGGCCGGTTTCATGTTTTCCCTGGGCCACTCGACGATCGTCCTGCTGGGATCTCTTGCCATCGCCTGGACGGCCTTGTCGTTGCAACACCGCATGGATGCCATCAGGGAAATCGGCGGAGTCGTGGGCACCCTGTTGTCCACCCTTTTTCTGTTTGGGATTGCGGCTGTCAACCTGGTTGTTCTGCGATCTATCTTCCGAACCTTCGTTCGAGTTCGCGCCGGCGAACCCTATGTTGAGGAGGATTTGGATCTGCTGCTTGGGGGCCGCGGTTTGTTGGCGCGAATTTTTCGCCCAATGTTCAGGATGATCACGCGCAGTTGGCACATGTATCCACTGGGAGTTCTGTTTGGTCTGGGTTTTGATACGGCTACCGAGATTGGCATTTTAGGGATTTCCGCGGCGGAAGCTTCCAAGGGACTACCGCTGTGGTCGATCCTGATATTTCCCACGCTGTTCGCGGCAGGGATGTCGTTGATTGACACTACGGACAACATCCTCATGCTGGGCGCTTACGGATGGGCGTTCGTCAAGCCGATTCGCAAGCTCTACTACAACATGACCATCACCTGCGTTTCCGTAATGGTCGCCGTGGCCGTCGGGGGAATCGAGGCGTTGGGACTGCTTGTGGGGCGATTCCGCCTGAAAGGGAGTTTCTGGGATGCTGTCACCCGGCTGAACGAAAACTTCGGCACGCTGGGTTACTTTATCGTTGGCCTGTTTGTGCTGAGCTGGATTGCCTCGGTCGCGTTTTACAAGTGGCGCCGGTTTGACGAGATTGAGGCGGCCGCTTGATTGGCGTCTGATGCTCAGCTTGCCTCATCAGCGGCCAGGCGAACACATAGAGCGACGCCCTCGGCGGCCAGGGCTACTTCCTCCAGGGAAGGGAAGGTCGGCGCGATGCGGATGGTGCGGTCGTCGAGATCTTTGCCGTACGGGTGGGTTGCTCCCGCGGGGGTGAGAACCACACCTGCTTCTTTGGCTAGCGCAACAACTTTCTTGGCGCAGCCTTCAGGAACTTCGAGGCTGATGAAGTAACCACCTTTGGGCCGGGTCCAGGTCACGCCGGGTACGTGGGTGAGTTTCTGGTCAAAGATGTCGAGCACTTTCTGGAACTTGGGCGCGATGATGGATTTGTGTTTTTCCATCAGCCGCGTAATCGCTTCTTCACTTTGCAGAAAACGAACATGACGCAACTGGTTCATCTTGTCCGGACCAATGGTGCGCGGCGTGAGGCATCCCAGAAACCACTTCACGTTGTCCTTCGAGGCGGCGAATAGCGCCAGGCCCGCGCCCGGTAAGGTGATTTTCGAAGTGGAAGCGAAGACAAGCGCGCGGTTCGGATTTCCGTGGCGCGCACACAGCTCGAGAATATTGGCAATCTCAATGTGCTCTTCCGTCAAATGATGAACGGCGTAGGCGTTATCCCAATAAAGCCGGAAATCGGAGGCCGCGGTCTTCATCGCTGCCAGGCGCTCGACAGTCGTGTCGGAATAAACGGTTCCGGTCGGATTGCTGTATTTGGGAACACACCATATACCCTTGATGGAAGCGTCGCTTGCCACCAGTCGCTCCACCTCTTGCATATCCGGCCCATCCTCGCAAAGCGGCACGGGGATCATCCGGATGCCGTAGTCCTCGCAGATTGTGAAATGCCGGTCATAGCCGGGAACAGGGCATAGGAAGGCAATCTCCCCTTGCTTCGACCAGGGTGCAACGCTGTCGCAGGTGCCTTTGAGCAACGCATAAACGATCGTGTCGTGCATCAACGCCAGGCTGGAGTTATTGGCCACGACTACCTGCTCCGGCGCTGCTCCCATGATTCCCGCGAACAGCTTGCGCGCTTCCCCTAGCCCCTGCAGGCCGCCATAGTTCCGGGTATCGGTTACGCCTTCGGCAAGGTAGTCGTCGGAGCCTGGCAGCGACAGCAGCGCATTGCTCAGGTTGAGTTGGGCTGGTGAGGGCTTTCCTCTGGTCAGGTCGAGCTTGAGGCCTCTTGCTTTGAAAGCATCGTACTCGTCTTCGTCCTGGAGCCTGCGGTTTGCTGTGTCTGACGCGGATTGGGTGAGATTTGCCATTCTGAAGACGAAACTTCCTTTCAGGGTGCGGGAATGATGCGTACCCCTATTATGAAGGATTTCTGTAAAATGTTTGTTATGCCCGGAAGGAACTATCCGGGCAAATTGGGTCAACATGACCGATGCGTATTTGTATGCTCGCAGACTGAAAGTGCACTTTCTGAAGTCCTGGAACATAGGCGTTCTCCCCGGGGCGCTGCGTGTTGGCTACTGAGAGCGAACATGAACCCGCTAACCTTCCTGCACTATTCGCGTACTCATTTCACTGTCCAAGGCCTAACCCAGGTGCTGAGACGTTTCGTCGCAGTAGCCATGATTCTGTTGATGTTGCCACTTGGGCAGGTAGAGTTGTTCGCGCAGAGCTCTGCTTACGGCGCACAGTACCCGCAGCAACCGGCCTACGGTCAGCAGCCTTATCCCCAACCGCAGTCTACGGGCAGCAGCCGTACCCACAACAGCCTTACTACCCGCAGCAGCAATATGCGCAGCAGCCTTATCAACAACAACAGTACGCACCGCAACAATATCCCCAGCAACAGCCGTACCCCCAGCAACAGCCGTACCCCCAGCAACAGGCCAGTACTCTCAGCAGCAATATCAGGGCTACGGACAATCCCAGGTGCAGCCGCTGAGCGCGGACCAGCTGGAGCAGTTGGTAGCGCCGATCGCGCTCTATCCCGATCCGCTGATAGCCCAGGTGCTTACAGCGTCTACCTATCCGGCCCAGGTGGCGGATGCCGACCGCTGGCGGCAGGCGCAAGGATACGCGCCCTCGGAGCAAGTGGCAGCTGGCGCCGACGCGCAGAACTGGGATCCGAGCGTGAAGGCGCTGACGGCGTTTCCCCAGGTGCTGGTGCAAATGGATCGGAACATGCGCTGGACCACCGATCTGGGCACCGCCTACTACAACCAGCCGCAAGACATCATCCAGGCGGTGCAGTTGATGCGCCAGCGTGCGCAGGCCGCCGGCAACCTGCAGAGTAATCAGGAGCAAACCGTCAGCTACGACCAGGGAAACATTGAGCTAGCTCCGGCAAACCCGCAGGTGGTTTATGTGCCGGCTTATAACCCTTGGGGAGTCTACGGACAGCCCATCTCGCCCTATCCGGGATTCTCGCTGCTTGGGGCTCTGGGAGCCGTCCTCGGCGCGCCGGTTGTTTGGCCTGGGCGTCGTGATCGGTGCTTTCGCCCACGTGAGCTTTGGCTGGCTCGGATGGGGCTTAAGCTGGTTGTCCCAGGCGGTGTTTTTCCACAACTCGTACTACTGCTCGCGTAGCACCAGCGTGCGCGATTGGGGCTTTGCCAACGGCGGGCGACGCGCATTTTCACAACCGGGATTCAGGTCCAGGCTGTCCGATGGCTACAACCGGGCGGGCAACTATGGCCAACCCCGCGGAGGATACAACACCGGCTATCGGCAACAGTTCGGACAGGAAGGCTATAACCGTGGGCCGCAGCAGGGATTTGCCGGGAATCGTCCCGCTGAAGGCTTCAACCGGGGTTACGGGACGCCGGGAGCGAACTACGGCCGTCCCACGCAGCAGGCTTTCAACCACATGCAGCCTGCGTTCAACACGACACAGCAATTCGGGCGCCCTGGCTATGGCTCCAGCTCGTATGACGGTTACGGCAATCGGCCGGGATCGTTTAACGGCAATCCTCAGTCGAGCTTCCGCGCCCCCGCGGCAAGCTTTCAACACCACGATTTCGCGCAGTCGTCCGGTGGGTTTGGCGGCAAGGGCTTCAACGGCTTTTCCAGCAAGCCGTCTCATTCCGGGGGGTTCCATCCCTTTGGTGGCGGCGGTCACGCGCCGAAGAGCTTTGGCGGAGGCCACTTTGGTGGAGGTGGTCACTCTGGCGGCGGCGGCCACTCTGGCGGCAAACATCACGGCTAGAGCCGCGGTTTTTTGTGCCGATGGAAAGTTAACGGCTGCCAGTGTGCCGTAGTCGCACCCCATCTGTTAACTGATCCCCAACAACGGGTATTCGGGAATGCCCGCGCTGCCGCTATGCTTTGAACAGATGGTAGATAGCGTCGCCCTTCATTCGTGGCCCGGCAGGATCGCATGAGAACAGGACGAGTGCCCCACGTTCGCTGTCCTGCCTTCTGCGTCCTGTTCTGTTGCCTTTCTGCCGCAGCGCAATCGCAGCAACTTCCCTCGCTCCAGGCGCCACTACCCAATGCACCAGCCATCGGAGTTGCCAGCCCGAACCAGCAGGAATTTCTGGGCACCATCGGCGCTACCGTGGTTGACCCAAATGGAAACTTTCTGGTTTCCGCGCGGATAACGCTGGTGCGCGAAGGCCACGCCGGAGAGCAAGTCGTCTCTCCAGACAACGCCGGGCACTTTGTTTTTACCGGAGTGACGCCCGGTCCCTTTGCGCTCACCATAACCGCGGAGGGGTTTGCGACCCAACAACAATCCGGCATCCTGCATGAGGGTGAAGCACTCGAGTTGCCGCAGATCTCGCTCCCGATTGCCTCCGCTACTACCGAGGTGCGAGTGACCGTCACCAACTACGAGATCGCTGAAGAGGAAATTAAAGTAGAAGAGACCCAGCGTTTGCTGGGCGTGATTCCCAATTTTTACGTCAGCTACCGTCAGGACGCACTGCCGCTTCGCCCCAAACAAAAGTTTGAGCTTGCGTGGAAGAGCGCAGTGGACCCCGTAAGCTTTGCGGCCAGTGGGGTGATTGCCGGCGTCGAGCAGGCGGAGGACGGCTTCAGCGGTTACGGGCAGGGCACACAGGGATTCGCCAAGCGTTATGGCGCTACGTACGCTGACAACTTTATCGGCAACATGCTGGGAGGCGCTGTTCTCCCTTCGCTGTTTAAGCAGGATCCACGCTATTTCTACAAGGGAACCGGGAGCACGGAATCGCGAATCCTCTACGCGCTGGCAAACGCCGTCGTCTGCAAGGGAGATAACGGCCATTGGCAGGTGGATTATTCGGGAATCCTGGGGAGCGTGGCCGCCGGAGGGATTTCAAACCTCTACTACCCCGCGAGTAGCCGTAATGGATTGGGCCTCACATTCGAAAATACCCTTATCGGTATCGGAGGATCGGGCGTTACCAATATCCTTCAGGAATTCATCCTTCGCAGGTTCACGTCCCATAGTAAAAATCCCTGATGAATCATCCGTAGCTCGCGCGAAAATCGACCGGTTAAACTTCATGCGCAACCGAAGCGCGCTCCCCTTATAGTATGGCTACACCATCTGTGATAAGCAGGGGTTTCAGGGTAGCTGCAGCGCTATGAAGAGCAAAACCAACGTCCAGGCGGAAGAGATCCAGATCGCTGGGTGGCTGAATTTTGTTGTTGTTCTGGCTACCGCCGCGGTTGCCTATACGGACTGGGTGGTAGTTTCCAATATCTCCCTCGGCTACCTTTATGTGCTGCCCATCGCACTCAGCGCGCTGGTAAACCCTCTCCCGCTGACCGCTGTATTGGTCGCGCTATGCACGGTCTTTCAGGACATGTTTGCTCCACCTCTGGATACCCCTCACGTGAGGATTGTGAGAGGGATAATCGCGCTGGCCGGGTTCATGATCGTGGGTTTTTCCGTAACTCAGATCGCCAGGCAACGTAACCGCCTGGCAGCAGAGGTGCGGCGGCAGCGCGACGAATATGAGCACGATCTCATCCTGGCTGCTCAGGTGCAGCGGCGGGTGTTGCCCATACCGCCGGTCCTGGCCCACCTTGAGCTCGCGGCAGCGATGCAGACGGCACAACTGCTGGGCGGCGACTACTACGATTTTTTTCAGGTGTCCGACAATGTGATCGACGTGGTCATCGCCGACGTTTCCGGCCATGGCGCCGCAGCATCTCTGCTGATGCCTTCGCTCGCAGTAGCATTGCGCCTTCGCGCCCGCGAGTTGAGCGGCCCGGCGGCGATTTTGAAGGACCTGGACGGAGTGTTGAAGCAGATTACGAATACAGCGACCTTCGTGACCATGTTCTATGCGCGCTTCGATCAAAATCGCAGAACACTGCAGTATGCCAACGGAGGGCACAATCCGCCCCTGCTGATTCGCGCAAACACAAGTGAATCCCTCTTCCTGGATCAAGCGGGAGGGCCCATCATGGGGATTTTGAGCGACCCTCAATTCTCAGATACGGTGATTACGCTCGATCAAGGTGACATCCTTACCCTGTTCACCGATGGCGTCACGGAGCAGGAAAACGAAGCTGGCGAGGAGTTTTCGACCGGCCGATTGAGAGATGTGATTGTGAGCAAAGAAACAGAGCCGGCGTCCGCTCTGGTCGCCCACATCACGGAGGCCGTTTCCACCTTCGCAGGAACAAAGGAACAGGCGGATGATCTGACCCTTGTGGTAGCCAAAATCCTATAGGCGCGTAATAGGTGCGAGGATTCCCACAGGGGTCGGCAGAAGAGTCCCGGGAGCGCTAGAATGATTCTGCATGACACGGACACAGATAATCGCTCAAATTGATGCTGAGATAAGCCGCCTGGAGCGCGCGCGAGATTTTCTCGCTGCTGCGCTGGCAAATTCGAAGACCCCTCCTCCTCCCAAGAAGACGAAGACAAAAGTTGCAGTTAAGGACAGCAAGGAGCCCGCCATCGCCATGGCTTCGGTTGTCAACGGCGCCCAGGGCCGGGTGAGTGCGACTCCCCCTCCACCACAACCCAAAGAGGAACCGCAGGTACATCGTTTCCCGCCCAGGCGGAGAATGGAACGGCGGCAACAGTCGAGCGAAAAGATCGGCAAGTCTGCTGCCGCCTTAAGCGGTCCGGTGCCGGTTGGCCCGGTGGCCGTTTCGGCCGACGAGGCACGCAAGTTGCAGGAACGCAGCGCGCCGACTCCGCCAATGGCAATGGAGGTGGAGACCCGCGCGGAGATCGGTTCGGAACGCTCCCTCGGTTCTCTCATTCAAGCGTTCGAGCGCAGAGCCGGTCTAAGCAGAATCGAAATTCCATAACTAAGAATCTACCGGACGAGCGAGAACCGCTTGTGTTGGTTGCGGAAGGAGTGTCTTCGCTCTTTTCGTAAACTATAAGAATGAAGAAGAGCCGTTCGCCACTGTTTGTCACGTCCCTCATTGCGGGGGCGTTCTTCATGGAAAATCTGGACGGCACCATCATCGCGACTGCGCTGCCGCAGATGGCGCGTAGCTTTCGTGTAAGCGCTGTCAACCTGAACATCGGCATGACGGCCTACCTGCTTACCCTGGCGGTCTTCATCCCGATCAGCGGCTGGGTCGCTGATCGCTTCGGCGCGCGTACCGTGTTTGCCGCCGCCATCGCAATCTTCACCTTCTCATCCCTGCTTTGCGGCGTATCGCATACGCTCACCCAGTTCACGCTTACGCGCATATTGCAGGGCATTGGAGGAGCGATGATGGTGCCGGTTGGCCGCCTTATCGTGCTGCGCACCACGCCCAAGGATAAGCTGACCGAAGCTATCGCTTACATCACGTGGCCCGGTCTTACTGCGCTGGTGGTCGGCCCTCCGCTGGGCGGTTTTATCACCACCTATGCCAGCTGGCACTGGATCTTCTTTCTCAATCTTCCCCTGGGCGTGATCGCTCTTGTTCTGACCCTGCTATGGGTGGAGAACGTTCGCAGCGGAGAGAAGCATTCTCTGGATTGGGTTACCTTCCTGCTCGCTGGCTTCGCCTCCGCCGGCGCGGTGTACGCAATGGAGAAGTTGGGCGGGGAGGGAGTACGGTGGCAACTGCCGGCCATTGTGCTCGCGCTCAGCGTGCTGAGCGGCGCGCTTGCCATTCTCGCCGCACGGCGCAACCCAGCGACCTCGCTCATCGATCTGGAGTCGCTGAAGCTCAAGACCTATTCGCTTTCCATTTTTGGAGCCAGCGCCTTCCGTATAGCGGTTTCGGTCCTGCCGTTCCTGCTCCCGCTTATGTTCCAGATTGCTTTTGGCTTGAATGCTTTTCAATCGGGGTTGTACCTGCTGGCTCTATTTGCCGGCGACCTGAGCATGAAGGCAATCATCATCCCGGTGCTTCGCCGCTTTGGTTTCCGCCGCATTCTCATCGTCAATGGAACCGTTACCGCCATATCGATGGCTTTTTGTGCGTTGCTTAGCCCCGCGACCCCGGTCTTTCTGGTGATCGCCATCCTGTACCTGCATGGAGCTTTCCGTTCCATGCAGTTCACCTGTATGACTACGCTGGCTTATACGGAGATTGCGCCGTCGAGGATGAGCCGGGCGAATGGCTTTCTCAGCGCCGTCATGCAGCTTAGCCTGGGTATGGGTGTGGCCGCGGGCGCCATCACACTGCGCCTGGTGGCGCACGCCCACGGCCACTCGGCCGCCTCCCCGCAACTGCGCGACTTTCAGGTTGCTATCCTCTTCATGGCTATCCTGGTTCTCGCACCTGTCTTCGACAGCATCGGCCTGCCGCCGGATGCGGGAGCCACTACCAGCGGCCATCGTCAGCCGGAACTGGAAGTGAATCCGGTTTGATCGATCCGGGCTCTTCCTAGGTGGTCCTCAAAAAATGAATCGGGTCGCCCATCCTTTGCGTTCTCTGCAAAGGGTGGGATAAGCGACGGTCGATACATAGATTCGTCGTTCCCGATCTTTGCTCCGTTGCACGTCGAAGGCTCCAAAATGTGAGAATTGATGCATGTTCACTCCCGAGGAGCTCAATAGCGTCAAGATCTTTAGTTGTCTGGAAGAAACGGAACGTCTCAGGTTCGCGCAGAAGGCTGCCGACGTGCGGCTTGCCAAAGACGAGTGGCTGATTCGCGAAGGCGAGCCGCCCTGGTTCTATGTTCTGTTCGAAGGTCGCCTGCGGATGGTTAAAGACCTGCTCGGCCGGTCAGAAGACTTGTTGATGTACGAATACCAGGTGGGGGACTTTTTCGGCGAGACGCCTATTTTGCTGGGCACGCAGTCGCTGATTTCCCTGCGCGCAGAAACCCCTTGCCGTGTGGCCCGCTTCGATCAGCAGCAGTTTCAGATGTTGATCAGGGACTCGAAAGAAGCCAGCGCGCTGATCCTGCAAACCATGAATGACCGGCTGATGCGGGTGCAGAAATTCGCTGCCACGGTGCCATGTGCCCGGGTGATGATCGTGGGCACCGAGTTCGACAAGGACTGCCGTGATATCCGCGCTTTTCTGGCAGCGAACCGCATTCCCGTCGAGTGGGTCGACCGGGAAAGGGAGCCGGAGCGCGTTCCATCTTCCATGCCGGAGGACTTTGCTTGCCCGGCTGTGGCCATCGATGGAAAGTTCTTTCCTCATTCTCCAACTCTGCGAGAGGTGGCGGATGCACTGCAGTTACAGACCCAACCGAAGATCGACAAGTATGACGTGGTCATTGCCGGGGCAGGTCCGGCGGGCATGGCTGCGGGTGTCTACGGCGCGTCGGAGGGCCTCAGAGTGCTGATGGTGGAGCGGTCGTCGCCCGGTGGGCAGGCGGGCACCTCCTCGCGCATCGAAAACTACCTGGGCTTCCCCGAGGGGATTTCGGGCGACGATCTGACTGCGCGCGCACTCAAGCAGGCGATCAGGTTCGGCGCCGAGATCGTAATGACCCGCTGCATCGAGAAGCTGACATCGAGCGATGATGGTTACTTGCTGGAACTCGACGGTGGGCGGCCGGTGGCGTCGCGCGCCGTGCTGCTGGCGACCGGTGTGGAGTGGCGCCGCCTCCAGGTGGAGGGCGCCGAACGGCTGCTGGGGCGCGGGGTGCTCTATGGAGCGTCGCGCGCTGAAGCCAACAACGTGAACGGCAAGAAGGTCTTTATTGTCGGCGGCGGAAACTCTGCCGGACAGGCGGCGATGTTCTTCTCCAGTTACGCCGCCGAGGTAAAAGTCTTAGTTCGGGGCGAAGGGCTTAAGTTGACCATGTCGCAATACCTTATCGGCGAGATTGCGTCGAAGGCAAATATCGAAATAGTCCCATTTACTCAGGTCGTTGCCGTGGAGGGAAAAGATCACCTGGAACGCATCGTGACCCGCAAGCGATCTCAGGATGGCAAGGAAACCCCGCTCACCTACGAAGCAGATGCCCTGTTTGTGATGATCGGGGCCGACGCGAGCACATCCTGGTTGCCGGGCGAATTGCAGCGGGATGAGCGAGGCTACATTTGTACCGGGCGCGATTTGGAGACTTGGAAAATCGATCGCGAACCTTTCCCCCTGGAGACCAGCTTGCCGGGCGTTTTCTGCGCCGGCGACGTAAGGCATGGATCCATCAAGCGGGTCTCCAGCGGTGTGGGGGAGGGAAGCATGGCAATCGCCTTTATTCACCAATATCTGGCGCTCGAGGAGAGTGCGGCAAGGCACCGAAGAATTGAAGGGGGACCCGCACAGTAAGAGATGCGGGTCCCCCAGGGTGAATCGCTCGTGATCGTTGACTATTAACGCGGGACGTTGGCTACATCCTGCTCCTCGGAACCGAAGACCGCTTTCTCTTTGTATTCGCTAAAGACTAAATCGTAAACCAGGCCGCCGAGTGCGCCACCCACGATGGGTGCTACCCAGAAGAGCCAAAGCTGCGACAGTGCCCAACCGCCCACGAAAATTGCGGGGCCCGTGGACCGAGCTGGATTCACCGAGGTATTCGTCACAGGAATGGAGATCAGATGGATCAAGGTCAGACCCAGGCCAATGGCAATAGGCGCAAACCCGTTGGGTACCCGCTTGTCGGTCGATCCCATGATGATGAGAAGGAAGAACATGGTGAGTACGACTTCGGCCACCAGGCATGCAACCATGGAGTACCCTCCGGGTGAGTGCACTCCGTAGCCGTTGGACGCGAAACCGCCTGCCGTACTAAAACCGTCTTTCCCACTGGCGATGACAAAGAGAACGCCGGCGCCTGCAATCGCTCCCAGAACCTGGGCGACGATATACGGCAGAAGGTCCTTCGCGGGAAACCTCTTACCCACTACCAGCCCGACCGTAACCGCGGGGTTGAGATGACATCCGGAGATGTGCCCGATGGCATAGGCCATGGTAAGGACAGTCAATCCGAAGGCGAGGGCGACACCTGCAAAAGCGATGCCCAGGGAAGGGAACGCGGCTGCCAACACCGCACTTCCGCAACCACCAAACACCAGCCAGAAAGTGCCAAAGAATTCCGCCGTACAACGTTTAGAGATAGGCATAATGCCTCCGTTTTATTCTGATTTTTTTGTGCGGGGCCCTGCAGAGAGTGTGCCTCCACTGGCTTTAACCGTTCGTGAAGACGATACAAACTCAAGCTGTGCTTCAATTGATCCCTGTCTCAGTTGCGTAGCTCGTAATCCAACGCGAGCGATGACCAACCAGACAGAAGAAGGTTACAGTTACTTTGGCCTTTTAGGGAACAAGAAAGTAGTAGAGAAACGCAGTCCCCACTGCGGCGCACCCGAAGGTCCGGTCGCAAAATACTTAACACCCACGGTCAGGTTTGTAAGCTGTGAGCCCAACTTGAAAATCTTACCTGCCGTAAAGTTGATGGGAACGGTCCAGCCATTGCTGCCGGCGAAGTCGTAAGTGGACTCAAGATTCATGGCAAGCGAGGTGGTATTTTTGAACGTATACGTGAGAAATGGCTGCAGGAACACGGAATTTACATCGCCCCTGGCCGATTGACCCGCGAAAGAAAATATTTGGTTGTAAAGAGCGCCGGCAGTCCAAGGCCCCGTCTGTTTGAGTAACACGACCGTCGGTCCTGAGCCCCACTTGCCGGTCCCGAGATATTTGTTGGTTGCAGTGGGCAACAGAAAGATGGGGCCTGCTCCCACGATGAATCCTTTGATCGGCTTGGCCGGGGAAAAGAAAAAGCTTGATGTCAGGTCGCCCAGTCCGGTCTGGGTTCCCTGTCCCGGATAGACCCCGCTTTCGCCTCCGTCGTCCTCGCTGAGGGGAACAAACACATCGGATTGGTGGACGATCGGAAGAATATTTCTGGTGATGAGATTGATCTTCGGCGTTAATGCAAAGGGAACGACAGGTTGGACGTTCGCGGTAAAACGAAACCCGGTATTTCCCGGGCCAACACCAAAGTCATAGTTGGTTTGCACCGGTACGCTTATCAGGCTGGCCACCGGGTTGGCCAATTGTTTTGCCAGATCCTGCTCGCCGGCCGCCGCAGACGGCGGTGGCTCCTGGGCCCATCCTCGGCCCGGTAACAGGCCCGGTAACAGGGCCAGGAAGCCTTGCAACACGATTGAGCCGGCACAGAGCAGGAGTCTCCTCGGTCGTGCTGGATAAATAATCGGAGTTGAACTATGCATCGCTGATCAGCTCCCTTAAGGTTGGACAGGAAATTTGTTGCCTTCGAAAACGGTTCCCCATAGCTTGATGTCCTTCAGGTGCATGGGCGCGACGGCATAGGGATCTTCGTCAAGCACGGTAAAGTTAGCGATCTTGTTGGGTTCGATAGAGCCGAGATCCTTCTCCATTCGCCAGGAGTAAGCCGCGTTGATGGTGATCGCGCGCATGGCTCCATCCACAGAAATACCCAGGTCGGGACGGGACGCCCGGCCCGACGGGGTCATACGATTTACCGCACACCAGGCAAGATAGAGCGGAATGGCAGGACCCATCGGCAGGTCAGAATGCACGGACACAGAGACGCCGGCCTTTTCGACAGAACCGATGCGAACCATGGCGTCCGCGCGTTCTTTACCCAGACCGTTAGCCCCGAACTGGTCGGCAAACCCTGTCACATAGTAGGGATTCGCGCTGACGATCGCCCCGTCCTTTGCAATTCTTGCCACTTGTGCTTCTGTTGAGTTAGCAAAGTGGACGATCACCGTACGATGATCGGTGCGGGGATGTTCCTTGATGTTGCTCTCCAGGGTATCGAGAACCACCTCTAGGCCTTCGTCGCCGTTTACGTGGACATGAATCTGGTACCCAGCATCCCAATAGATCTTGAAAGCCTTTGCAAAGTCGTCCGGCTTCATAATCCATTCGCCGTGGTGACCGTCGGTATACCCATCCTTCATCTGCATCAGCAGGGAGATGATCGCGCCGTCCGCATAGAGTTTTATTTCGTCCGGCAATCTTCTGACTTTGCCCGTGGTCGGGATTGTGGCGACAGCACCCTCGGCGGCCTGGATCGCCCCGGTAGATCCTCCCTTTTCATAGCCGGTTTTTCCGTCGGCGATGAAGAATGAGTACATGGGAACGTCGGAAGCCCCGAGAACCTTCAAGTAAAGAGAAAAAAGCGCAGGTGTTCCGACCGCTCCCGGCTCCATGTAGGCGGTGACGCCGTTGTTATGCAGCATCGCGACCATTTGCTTGAGGCCGAAATCAAGTCGGGCTGGTGATGCGAGCGCTGGAAGAACCTTGGGCGCCACCAATACAAAGAGGCCATTTTCGTAGAAGTAGCCTTGGTCCCAGTCGGCCTGCGCGCTGGCTGGGCCCTTATCCGTAACCGACTCCCTGGTGATTCCATACTTCTTCAATGCGGCCGTATTAAAAATCATCTCGTGGCAGGAACGATGCCACACAACGATGGGCCGCGTCATGCTGATCGAGTCCAGGTCCTTGCGCCGAACGCTGCCATGGAAGTACTGGTGATAACCCCAGGTGAAGAGCGTTTCGTCGGGGTCTGTCATCCCCTTTTCAATTGCGCTCAACGCAGACATGTATTCGTCGTGCGTGATAGCGGCGGGCCATGTCTTTCCGGGGAGTACCCAAGCCTCGTTGGCGACAACCGGGATGGAGAGCGTGAGTGCACCCAGGATGGGGTGCAGATGTTGTTCAATCAGACCCGGCATGAGGAATCGGTCGTCGAAGGTATTATCGACCGAGAAAGCAGAGTCCCCTAGCGCCGCTTTGACCGAATCGAGCGAGCCGACAGCAACGATGCGGTCATTGCGCACAGCGACAGCAGTTGCGGTAGGCTGGTTTGCATTCATGGTGATGACGCGCTTCGCGGTGTAGATCGTCGCCGTTTGAAAGTCGATAGAGTTAGTGAGCGCCGACTCAGCATCACTCTGTGCGTGCGCCGAGAGCGATACTGCGATCATTATCACGAGAAGCGCGTTGCTCCGAGCTTGCCACCGCGGCTTCTGGCTGGAGTTCTGCATTCCGTCGTCCATTCTATTCAGCATTCGGGTGCGTGGACAAACAAGCGCGCAAGCAGACACCGGGCCTGCTAGCACCGTCGCGAGCTTGCGTTGATTTGGCAGGTTTCTCTCAATGGCCCGAGGCAAAGGTGAATGGCGTTGCGGGCTCAAACTTGCTTGAGGCATTCCCCGCATAGACCTTGCCGCCCGCCATGGTGAGCTTCTTCACCGGAGCGCCCTTGGTGAAATCCAGATCGGAGAGAGGAACCCAGAAAGCGTTGGGGCTGGTTGCCGAATCGAAAAAGAACACCTTGTTCTTCTGGTCATACACGGTGCGCCAAAGAGTGGATGCGAGATTCGGTTTGTCCGGATGAGTAATGCCCAAAGGCGTACTGATAGAGCGCATCACACCCAGCACTTCGGCCACGGCCTGGTTTTCGTAGGTCCCGCCTGGTACTGCCTTGATGATGTGTGGGTCGAGCTGCGTTGGAATCGCCTTGATGAGGAATGAGGTGCGGACGAAGCGGTCGGCGGCACTGATGGAACCGGGCAGGAATGCTAGAGGGTTTACGCCAGCCCAATAGGTCTCGATGGCGAGTTGTTGGTCAAAGCTGGGCGAGTTGGTCATCACCTGGTACTTCTTGTCGTGGTGAATGACCAGCTTCCCTCCGAGATATTCGAAGATAGCTGAATCGCCCGTCGGATCTGAGAGTGCCAGGTGCAGTTGCGCGCCTTTGCCGTTGGGCAGTGTGGGTGCGATGACCTCGAACGGTTCTGCTTGCAATGCATCGACGGCTTCTGTCACGCTTGCGAAATTGTCCAGGACGTACTGCGCCCAGGCCATGATCGAAATCGTTTTCTGGCCGCTTTTCGCTGTGCCGTAATCAGATTCTGCGAGGTAAAGCAGGTTCGCGACCAGGCCCTGCTCGTTGATGCCATCTGCCGTACCCGCGTCGTAGCCCGACACTACCAGGCTGCCATACTTGGAAGTCCACTTGATGCTATCGGGACCGGCATTCCCCTCTCGGGCCATGCCACGTGGGAACACCCACGCGTTTGAGTACACGTCTTCCGCCCAATCCATAGACCGGCCGGTGATCACCACATTGTCGGATCCGAGATAAACGGCGCGTGTGCAGGCATTGGCCGGGTGGCTCATGCCGGCAAAACTGATAACTAGTGTCAGGGTTGCTGCCATGCAAGGCCGCACTCTCGAGAAAAAGTCGAACCGCTCTAGCATTGTGTCGCTCCTCAAAGGTGGTGGTTGAATATCAGGCGGAGTGCTTTGTCGCAGCCGCTGGGATCACAGAGATTCGTCACTTCCACCCTTCGACAAAGGGGCGCGGAGGATGCGGCACCAGGCAGTGCTGTATCGTGAACTGGCTATGATCCGGTCTTGTAAATGGTCTTACCTTCCTTGATGGTCTCAACCACCTTGATGTCCTTGATGGCCATTGGATCGACGGTAAGCGGGTTCTTATCGAGGATCACGAGGTCCGCGAGCTTACCAGGCTCGAGCGAGCCCTTGGATTTTTCCTCGCTGTATTGCAACGCCGCATTGATGGTGATCGCCTTCAGCGCCTCCATCGGGGTGACGCGCTGATCTGGTCCTATGACAACGCCGCCGCGTGAAATGCGATTGACCGCTGTCCACATCACAAACATCTGGTCCAAAGGCACGACGACAAAGTCGGTGTGGTTGGTGGGGCGCAGGCCCTTGTCTATCGCAGCGCGCATCGGACTTTCAAAGAAGGCCTGTTTCTTTCCCCGGTTCTTGACGTGGGTATCGCCGAAGTAGAAGGTGTGTTCGGTGTAGAACGATGGAGTGATCGAGTAGGCCGCATACTTGTCCAGCTGGTCAGCGCGAACGAATTGTGAATGGATCACTGTCGTGTGACGTGGTTTGGCGAGGTCCCCGGCAGCGGCATATTCATGCGCGCGCAATAACATATCGATCGCCGCATCTCCGTTGGCATGAACGTTCAACGGCAGGCCGAGGTCATATACCTTTTTGAACCACTCCTGCACCTGCTTCTCGGGGAAACTGGGCTCCCCACGCCAGTTCTTTTCGCCCCCCGGACCTCCGGTCAGGTAGGGTGTCGTGAAGTAGGCGGTCTTGCCCTGGGGCGAGCCATCCATGGTGATCTTCACCCCGCCCAGTTTCACATGGTCTACGTACTTGCCAAAGCTGCTGGCCGGGTTCTTGGCCAGTACTGCATCCAGGTCGAGGATGAACGGATAGACGACCAGGTCTACAGTATGGACGCCTGCTGCCGCGGCACGTTGAATCAGAGCGACGTCGGAGGCATGGGTCAGCCCTTCCTGGGCAGTTGTGATCCCAGCCTCCGCGTAGAGCATTTGCCCCGCGCGGCTAAACTCCACTTCCTGTTCGCGGGTGGGTTGGGGAAGCGCGGAAAAGACGGGCAGGTAGGCAGTTTCCATCAGCAAGCCGGCAGGTTCGTTGGATCCCGGTTTGCGCAGGATGATGCCACCCGGCGGCGTCTTGGTCTTCGCGGTGATGCCGTATTTCTTGAATGCGACGGAATTGAGCACCGCGCCGTGCATCGATACGTGGCCAACCATGACAGGGTTGTCAGGAAAATCCTTATCCAGATCGTCCCGCGTCAGTCCTACGCCGTTGGGCATGGCATTTTCGTCATAGCCATAGGCTTGTATAAGAACTCCTTTGGGGATTTGGTGCTCATCGCGAAACTTCGTCAGCGCGGCGACGATGCTCGGGATGTCCTTGCCAGGGCCAGCCGGTGGCGCATAGACATTCACTTGGTTCGCCACCGAAAGCGAATTGATGTAGTGACTGTGCGGATCGAGGAAACCCGGCAGTAAGGTCTTGCCTGCCAGGTCGATCATCTGGGTGGTCGCGCCCTTATGAGTCTTCTCCACTTCCGCCCGTGTGCCCACATCAAGGATCTTGCCGTCCTTGATGGCGACGGCCTCGGCATTCGGTTGCGCATCGTTCACCGTGACGATGGGACCGCCAAAGTAAATTGCATCAGCAGTTGCTGCGGGTTCAGGGACTGTATTGCAGCCCACGCTAAGCCCGCAGAGGATAACCAGGGATGATATCGATATCCGCTTCATGATTGCCCTCACACTTGGAAACGCGGTGCTGGTCCCAGGAAGCTGGTTTTGCCGCGACCAGAGCGGCAGTTGCGATGAAAAATGAACAATCCAGAAAATAGACTCAATCTTCCGGCCGCGATATGGGCCCTTGGTCGCATATCCCCGGCCGCCCGGTTTCTGTACAAGCAGATATGGCCGCCAAGATAAGTACTGGCCTTCCGGTGCCCCACTCCCGCAGCCAGGTGGACCCAATGGCCAAATCGAGATCGATACACAACTCGATCGCAATTGTGGATGACAACGCTAGCCTCCTGGCCAGCCTAGCGCGCAATTTGAGAATCGCGGGCTTCGAGGTCAGGACCTTCGGGTGCGCCGAAGAGTATCTGGCCTGCGACGCGATTGCCCTTCCAGACGTTCTGCTGGCGGATCTGCGTTTGCCCGGGATTGGCGGGATCGAGCTTAGCGTGGAACTCCTGCGCCGGGGCATTCCCGTGGCAGTCGTCTTTATGACCGGCCATAGCGAACAGGAAACCGCTCGCGAGCTGGACTCCATCAGCTGCTCGTTGTGCCTGCGCAAGCCATTCGACTCAACGAAGCTGCGCGCCGCCATCGAGACCGCCCTCCCCAGGGGTGCGACCGAGCACAGGAGATCGGGAATAGCCAGGGAGTAGAATTCACTTACCTCTCAATGTGCGCAGTTAGACTCGCGGCATCTTTTCTCACCTTGCTGCTGGTGACGTCGGCCTACTCGTGGGGCGAACCGCAAGGACGGGAGATCCTCGTTCTCGCACCCACCGAACCCACACGGCCCGCTATGGGAGCCTTTGTCGCCGGCTTACAAAGCAGCCTCGATCAGGAACTTCGAGCCAATATCCTCGATACCGAGCAGGTCATGGG
The DNA here is from genome assembly GCA_963758385.1 of uncultured Acidobacteriaceae bacterium. GTDB lineage: Bacteria > Acidobacteriota > Terriglobia > Terriglobales > Acidobacteriaceae > PALSA-350. The sequence goes on from CAVWVA010000001.1 coordinate 717,107, forward strand.
TTGGGGCGCTCCGGGGGACCAGCGCGCCAGAATATGGTTCGACGAGAAGTACCGCGACCGGCAAATTGATGCAATCGTAGCTATTGGTGCGGCCAATCTCGATTTGGCCCTGCATCTGCGTGCTGAGCGATGGCCACAGGCCGCAGTGTTTTACCTGCTGTGGGGCGATCCCCGATCATTTCGCTCGCCATCGGGGACCAGCGGTGTGTTTGCAGATTATCTTCCGTTTCGCTCTGTCGAAACGGCGTTGCGCCTCTTTCCCTCCACTCAACACCTGGTCGCTGTGGGGGGCTGGTCCGCCCAGGATCGGGCTATGAACGAGCCTATCCTTGCCCAGATGCGAGTTCGCTTCCCCGCGTTGAAGGTCATCGACCTGACCCGTCTGCCGGTGCGAGAAATGATCGCGCGCGCGGCTCATCTTCCGCCGGACTCCGCGATTATTGTCTTACAAACAATTTCCGATGTGGAAGGGAGGCCGATTAACAATCCGCAGTTGGTACGATCCCTCGCCACATCTTCTGGCGTTCCGATCTTTGACAATCTGGATCTCAGCTTCGGGGCGGGCAGCGTCGGGGGACCCTTGTTGAGCTGGAAGAAAGGTGGAATCGCACTGGGCCAGCAAATTACCAAGGTGTTCGACGGCCTGGACGCAAACAGCCTTGCCCCGGTAGTGATCGAACCGGAGACACGGTTTGACGCCCGGCAACTGCAGCGATGGCGAATTCCTGAATCCCGCCTACCTCCAGGTGCAGCTGTGGAATTTCGTACACCCACCTTATGGGGCCAACACCGCAAACTGATCCTGGCTACGTTGCTGGTAGTGGCTCTGCAGGCGGTGATGATCGCTTTGCTGCTGTTGCAGAGAAAGCGGCTTCTGCTTTCGAAGTTGGCGCGTTCCCGTTCGGAGCAGGCGCTCCATTCGCAGGAGGCGCTCAACCAGGCGGTGTTGCGTTCGCTGTCCGGGTATGTATCCATTCTCGACCGTACGGGGAAGATACTGCAGGTGAATGAACCGTGGCGTGGCGCGGGGGTTGGCGTTGCGGAAGGGTTTTTTGCCCGGACGTCGGTGGGAGATGACTATATTGCTTGCTGGGAGCTTTGTTTTCCGCAGGCTGGCGACTCTTCTGGCCTGCTGGGACGCCGGGTCCGCGAGGTATTGGCCGGAGAAACCACGCAGGCTGCCCTGGAGTGGCGCATCTCCGGGCATGATTTGGAAGCACGCTGGCTTGAGATTCGCTGCGACGTACTGCAATGGCCGGAGGGTGGAGCGGTCTTGTCCCACGTGGACATTACCGAGCGGAAAAGGGCGGAGATACAGGCGGAGCGAAACCTGCAGGCGCTTTCACAATCGAACCGGGTCGCGGCGCTCGGCGAATTAGCCGGCGCGCTGGCCCATGAACTTAACCAGCCGCTCGCAGCGATCCTGATCAACGCCGAGACGCTTGAACAGTTGCTCGCCAATGAGTCGACACCAAACTCAGAATCACGCGATATCGTGCGTGAAATCATTTCGGATGACGAGCGCGCCGGGCAGATCATCCGCAAGATGAGATCCCTTCTGCAAGATCGTGAGAGCAATGGCGTTCCACTCAACATGACAGAAATTGCGGCGTCGGTAGTTAAGTTGCTCGCTAACGAAGCCATGTTAAGGAAGGTAGCGGTGCGCTGCGAGCTTACAGACGGCCTGCCTTCCATAATCGGCGACACGGTCCAACTACAGCAGGTTGTTTTGAACCTGATGTTGAACGCTATGGACGCCGTGAAAGATATGGCGTCGGGTGAACGAACAGTTACGGTTTCTACCTTCCTCGATCCCAGTGAGGCAGTTGTCGTAGAGGTTCGCGATACCGGTCCGGGAATTTCCGCAAAACATCTGCCGCGCCTATTTGACCATTTTTTCACCACCAAGCGAGAAGGTCTGGGCTTGGGGCTTTCGATTAGTCGATCCATCGTAGAGTCGCTGCACGGAAAGATCGAGGCTGAGAATTGTTCGACCGGCGCTTGCTTCCGCGTTTGCATGCCTGTTGTGCAGGTATCGGTTCCAGAGGAGTTGCCGGTATGATCGCGGCGGCCAAAGTGTTTCTCATCGACGATGACCCGCCGCTGTTGCGTGCCCTTGCACGCAGGCTCTCGCTCGCGGGATATGACACGGAATCATTCGTGGCCCCCGCTGAATTCTTTGAGCGGCCACCTCACAGCGGGCCCGGCTGCATTGTTCTTGACCTGATGATGCCGCAGATGGGTGGGCTCGAATTCCATAAGGCTTTGCGCGCACGCGACATCGATTTGCCCGTGATCTTTCTGAGTGGTCACGGCAGTGTACCGGCCGCCTCCGCGGCCTTCAAGGGTGGGGCAGTCGATTTCCTGACGAAGCCAGTTCGCTCAGAAGAGTTGATTGCGGCTGTCTCCGACGCGCTCTTGAAGCACGAGAGCGTAATAGTGGAAGGTGGGAAGGCGCGCTCCGTACGCGCTCGATACGGGCATCTAACGCCAAGAGAACGTGAGGTTTGCGACCTGATAGTGCAAGGGTTGCTTAATAAGCAGATTGGATATTCTTTAGGCGCCGCTGTGGCTACGATCAAGAAGCACCGGGCCCGCGTGCTGGAGAAACTAGCGGTCCAGTCGGTTGCGGAACTCGTGATGGCCGTGGAACTTATGAAGCGGCACAATTCAATTGAGCTGGGCCGCAGTGTTTCGCCTTACTCCGTTGTCTGATTCCCTGGGCTCGCGATTTAAGTCGCGGGCAGTTTCCACCAGACAAGAAGCGCTACAGCCGCGGGCACAGCAAAGATCAGCAGGAAGATCGGAGCTTCGTCTCGTAAAGAGTAGCCCGCTTTCGCTACACCGAACCAGAGGTTGACAGCGGCGGCCAGGAGCCACGCGGGAAGGAAGTAGAGAGCTGCTTTTGATCCACTGCCCATCGCACGGCCAATCAGTACGAACCCGACCAGCAGCAGCAACCCAAAGAGCAGAATCTTGACAGTGTGCAATCGTTTCTCCTCCTTTTGGCCCAAGTTATCGGGAAAGGAATCGGGACAGACGTTCGATTCCCGACTCGATCTTTTTCCACTCTGCAGCGTAACACCATCGCAACCAGCTCTCTCCTTCGGGCCCGAAGGCTCTTCCCGGCGCAAGCCCCAGGCCAACTTCATTGATTAGCCGCTTGGCCAGGCGCACCGAATCCTCTTCTCCTGCGACGCGAAGAAAGAGATACATCGCACCGTCCGCCTCTGGTACTTCGAGGCGGGGAAGCGGGCGTAGCGCTGCGATCAACTTGCTTTTCGTATGGGCCAGCTCGGCGCGCAAGCGAAGAACATAGGGTTCTCCTTGTTGCAGGGCGACGGTCCCCGCTCGTTGGGTAAATTCCGAGACGCAGGAGATGTTGTATTCCAATAGCGCCCCGAGGTCAGCAACGACCGAAGGTGGGACGACCATCCAACCCACGCGCCAACCTGTCATGGTCCAGGCTTTCGAGAAGCTGTTGACTACGATCAATCTATCCTCCTCACCGGCAAGTGTGAGAAATGACGGCGCGGTTCGCGGGCCCTCCGCGAAGATCAGGCGTTCGTAGACATCGTCAGCGAGAATCCAGATTCCGTGGCGGCGGCAGTGTTCGAGGATGGCTTGTTGCTCTTCCCGTTGAATGGTCCAGCCGGTGGGATTGTTAGGGGAATTCAGCACCAGCATTCGAGTACCTGGCGCCAGTGCGCGCAGAAGCTTTTCCAACGGCAATTTCCATCGGCCGCCATGCACTTCAAGCGAGACGCGCGTGACCGTGGCGTTCACGACTTTTGGAATCTCAACAGCATTTGGCCACAAAGGCGTGACGGTTACGACCCGATCGCCAGGGGAAATCAGGAGCTGGCTCGCCACCATCAGCGCAGAGTTCCCCGACGCTGTCACCGCGATGCGGTCCGCGCTGACAGATGTGTGATGCAGCTCGGTCAAGTAGGTGGAGATCGCCTGACGCAGATAAGACCGGCCCAGGTTTTCTGAATAGAAGGTTTCTCCGGCTTGCAGGGAAGCGATGGCTGCGTCGGAAATATAAGACGGTGTCGGCTGATCGGACTCGCCAAACCAGAAGGGCAATACATCTTCCCGGCCCATGGCTGCATTGGCCACGGCGCGCACCAGGGATGGCGAAAACCTTGGTTCGGCGTTATGGGTTAAAGTTGCTGGATTCAAAGAAGGAGCCTCTCTTACATCTTAAAGCCAGCAAATCTGGGGCGCCCTTGGCTAACCCGACGATCAACGATTCCAGAGGGGTCGCATTACGTGGGCGCAGGACTGCAGAAAATCCTGAACTTCTTTCCTGAAGGCTTTTCCCTGTTCACTTTCAACGTCGTTGGTTCCAATCACACTCTGTCCTGTTCGATCCAAGACCGGAATAATAATCTCTGAACGGGTGGTGCCGAATGCCGTCAGATCACGTGGATCAACGGGAACGTCCCCGACGTTCACTGTCTGCTTCTGGGCGATCGCCGCGCTGGTCAATCCTTTGCCAATTGGGAACGTGGGATATTCAGGCGCGCCCGGGCCGCTCCACACAATATTTCGCACTAAGCGTGCCGAATGGTCTACGTCGTAGAGGCCAACCCAGCGGTAATTCGCAGAGTGTCGTAAGAGCGTGGCGGCTTCCTGAAAAGAAGTCTTGCGGTCACGAGCCGCGGTTGCGATTTGCTCAAGCTTCGACAGAAGGTGATTCGTATTCATTGAACCGGTATGGTAATAGCGCCGGGGTAGGGTGGGAACAGAATAGATGTTTCTGGCGTATCAAAAATATTGTCTTGATTGGAGGCACATGTGCGACGAATGCCCGCCCGCCTTATTGCCGGTATGGCTCTGCTCTGCAACGCGTACATAGCGGGAGCGCAGCTAGCGCCCGAGGTGGGCTGGCCTAACTATGGCAATGATGCCGGAGGCACACGCTTCTCCACCGCGCGGCAGATCAATCGTTCCAACATCGCACATTTGCAGCCGGCGTGGACCTACCGCACGGGAGCGATCGAGCAGCAAACGGATTTAATCCATAAAGCGGCTTTTGAAGCTACGCCGATCCTGGTGGAAGGCAAGTTGTTCCTCAGCACACCTTACAACCACGTTATCGCCCTCGATCCGCGAACCGGCGCCAGGCTGTGGGAGTATGACCCACATGTAGACCTATCCAGGGAGTACTCCGAGGTCTCATCGCGGGGAGTATCTGCGTGGGTCGACCCAAGTAAGAAACCGGGCCGTCCTTGTCGACTGAGCATCTTCATGGGCACCCTGGATGCGAGACTGATTTCGCTGGATGGCGAGACGGGCAAGCCCTGTGCGGATTTCGGCGTTAAGGGCCAGGTCAACCTGGCCCACGACGCAGCGACGGCGACCGAGTGGACCGGGGGCTACCAGGTGACTTCCGCTCCCGCGATCGCTAACGGGCTTGTAATCACCGGCTCTTCTATCGCAGACAATTGGAAAGTCGATACCGGGCGGGGCATCGTTCGCGCCTTCGATGCCCGAACCGGTAAATTGCGCTGGACCTGGGACCCAACTCCCTGGGCGGTAAACACACAACCACAAACCGGCGCAGGCAACGCCTGGTCGACGCTCTCCGTCGATGCCGGGGAAGACCTGGTCTTCATTCCTACCGGCAGTTCCGCGCCGGACTATTACGGTGGCATACGCAAGGGCGACGACAAGTGGGCCAACTCCGTGGTAGCGTTGCGCGCGTCTTCGGGCAAGTTTGCGTGGGGCTTCCAGGTGGTGCACCACGACCTGTGGGATTATGACGTCGCCTCACAGCCCACACTCTTTACCTGGAAGGACGGCACGCCGGCCATCGTCATCAACACCAAGATGGGCCACGTGTTCGTGCTGAACCGGCTAACTGGTGCGCCCCTGCTTCCGGTGGAAGAGCGCCCGGTGCCCCAGTCGGATATCCCTGGCGAGCAGAGTTGGCCCACCCAGCCTTTCTCAACCATCTCCCTTGTGCCTGAACGAATGACGCCGGACGGTGCGTGGGGACCAACTCCAGGGGATGCGAAATGGTGCCGGGACAAAATCCAGCAGTTGCGCTGGGATGGCATGTTCACCCCTCCCAGCATTCAAGGGACCCTCGCATTTCCTGGCAACGTGGGCGGAGTGAACTGGGGCAGTGCGGCCTACGACCCTGTCCACCACACCATGGTCGCAAATACGAACCGGCTCATCGCCTGGGTCAAGCTGATTCCGCGCGACAAGTATGCTGCTGAGGATGACAAGGACCAGGACAATCGTATCTACGGCGAGTTCGGAAGGCAGCAGGGAGCTCCGTACGGGCTTTATCGCAGCTTCCTGTTCTCTCCTTCCAAGGCGCCTTGCAACGCGCCTCCCTGGGGCACCACCGAAGCCGTGGATCTATTTTCCGGCAAGAAGGTGTGGGATGTTCCGTTGGGCACGTTGATTCCCGGGCAGCAGACGGGGTCTATTAATCTCGGCGGCCCGATGATCACTGCGGGCGGCCTGGTATTCACTTCCGCGGGAATGGATCTTTACCTGCACGCCTTCGACAGCGAAACCGGCAGGGAGCTTTGGAAATATCAGCTCCCGGCCGGCGGCCAGGCCACGCCGATGACTTACACCTTCAAGGGTAAGCAATATGTGGTAATCGCAGCCGGCGGCCACGGCAAGCTGGGCACAAAGCCGGGTGACTATGTTCTGGCTTTCGCTTTGCCTGATTAATGTGACCTTTGCCTGATTAGTGTGACGGTTACTTGATTAGTGCGACCATCGGCGGCGATCCGCGAGCAGGAACGAAGGAATACTGATCAACGCCATAGCCATCAGGTAGAAACTAGGCGCGGTGTTGTTGTGGGTGAAGGCGATCAGCCAGGTGAAGATGGCCGGAGCGAAGCCGCCGAAAACAGTAACGCCCAGGTTATAGCTGAGCGAAAGGCCCGTAACCCGGGCATTTGGCGGGAACAGGTTGGCCATTACCGCCGGCAACGCAGAGGTATACCCGACGGCCAAAACCGTTTCCACGATAAGGCCGGCCAGCAAGGTGGGTACGCCGGGATGGCGGGTAATAAGCAGAAAAATTGGATAGAAGCACAGCAACAGCAAGATGCCTGCGGGAAGCGCCATGCGTAGGTAACCAAACCGGTCCGCCAGGTGGCCGCCTAACGGGATGAGAGTGGCGGCAATCAATGCAAGAACAATGGTCACTGCGTACCCCACCGCGATCGGCAAATGCAACTGCGTGGCGGCGTAAGTGGGCATGTAAAGGGCAAAATAGGTGCTCGCCGTGCCCAGAGCGACGACGCCCGCCCCCAATAGAAGCCCAGTTTTATGGTGGGCAAAAATTTCGCGAACTGGAGAATGGGTGGGTGTTACCTGCAGGAATTCCGGTGTCTCATCCACCTTGCGCCGGATATAGATGCCGACCGGCCCTACCAGCAGGCCGAAGAGGAACGGGATACGCCAACCCCAACCATGCAGTTGATCGGAAGTGAGCGTGGTGGTGAGGACAATGCCGAACAATGCAGACATGATTTTCGCTATCTGTTGCCCAGAAAACTGCCAGCTTGAGAAGAAAGCTTTGCGATGGGCCGAATGTTCGATCATGAACGCAGTGGAGCAGCCAAACTCTCCCGCCACCGCGAACCCCTGCAACAAGCGGGCCGCGAATACGCCAATCGGTGCAAGCAGCCCGATGGAGGCATAGGACGGCATGAGCGCGAGCACGGCAGTACCGATGACCATCAGCCGGATGGATAAAGCAAGTGCGGCTTTGCGGCCCGCGCGGTCGGCATAGGCGCCGAGAACGATCGCTCCCACTGGCCGGGCCACATACGACAAGCCAAACGAGCCGAAGGTGAGCAGCAGCGAGACTACCTGGTTCGAGTTGGGGAAGAAGACGGCTGCGATCGACGTCGCAAAATAACCGTAGATAAGAATGTCGAACCACTCCAGCGTATTGCCAACGGTAGCGGCTGCGATCTGGAGTGCCCCGCTGGCACGCTTTGGCTGCGGCGGCACCGAGGGTTCAAACGTAGCGGTGCTGGACAAGCAAGCTCCTGGTGAGAAGGGTAGCTGGAGGGTACATGAGGAGCAATTTGCGGGCAAGGCAATTCTTAGAATACAGCGCAGCAAAAAGGCCCTGTTTTCACAGGGCCCCGACCGATTAAGCTCAAGCGATACTTTAAGCTTTAGCGGCGGTCGCAAACGCGCTTACCGTGTTTAACTTCTCGATCGAAGCGTGATTCAGCTTTAGTCGGGTAGCCTCGATCAGGTCGGCCAGTTGCTCGTCACTGGTGGCGCTGGCGATCGGTGCAGTAACGCCGGGTTGTGCCATCAACCACGCAAGTGCGACTCTGCCCGGGGTCGAATGGTGGTCCGCGGCAACCTCATCCACGGCGCCAAGGACGCTCCATCCCCAGTCATTGAGATATTTGCCTACGGTCCGGCCCCGCGCTTTTCCGTCGGCGTCTTGTTTGCTGCGATACTTGCCGGTGAGAAAGCCGGCGGCCAGCGAGTAGTAGGGAATTACGCCCAGGGTATGTTGCTCCACCACGGGCAGCAGGTCAGTTTCAAATTTCTCTCGCGCCACCAGGTTGTATTCCGGCTGGAGCGAGATGTAACTCACCAGGCCATTGTCTTTGCTGACCCGGAGCGACTTTGCCAGGCGCGCACCGCTATAGTTGGAGGCGCCAATATGCCGCACTTTGCCCTGCCGCACCAGCTTATCGAAGGCAGCCAGGGTTTCTTCGAGCGGCGTCTCTTCATCGTCCTTGTGTGCCTGGTAGAGATCGATGTAGTCGGTTTGCAGTCGATGCAGGGAGTCCTCGACCGCCTGCTCGATGTATTTTGCCTTCAAACCGGTTTTGCCGTCGCCCATATCCAGGCCGACTTTGGTGGCCAGGACCACATTGCTGCGCTTGCCGCCCGTGGATAGCCATTTGCCCAGGATGGTTTCCGACTCGCCCCCTTTATGGCCTGGCGCCCAGCGCGAGTAGACGTCGGCGGTATCGATAAAATTCAGCCCGGCCTCCAGGGCTTTATCTAACAGGCGGAAAGAATCCTGTTCCGGAAGGGTCCACCCAAAAACATTGCCGCCGAGACAAATCACCGGCACTTCCAAATCAGATTTACCCAGCTTGATCCGCTGCATCGCAAAGGCTCCTTGTTCGATATTCCTATTTTAGATGCCGGGAGGGAGGGAAATTGTCAGGATTTAAATTTGTAGCTCGTCGAAGCGCACCGCAGATCCCGGCCTAGGTGGTCTTGCGTTTGACCTGGGAGTGCACGGCCTTGCCGTGTGCGGAATGTTTGTTGTAACTCGCGGAACGCAGGGTGGCCGAGGAATGGCTGCTCCTTCGATGGGTAACCGGAGGACGAAGAACAGCCTCCACGCGCTGCTGTGCCGCGACGGGCCCCTTTACGTAATCCGGGTCGAACATGGCAATCACGGTTGTGGCCCGGACGGTGTAGCGCCTGGCCCATTGGCTGTCGATCAGAGTGCCTTGCACTGTCTGCCAATGCTCCGTCTCGGTTTCCATGATAGCCATCGAGGCGCGGCAACTCGCGGGACCCATTGCTGTCATTTAAAGCGCCGAGAAAATCTACAAACTCTTCCAGATTGACCCCCATCTGGAACACCAATTGGCTTAGCGCCATTTGTTGTGGCGCGCTGAGTTGGTCAAATCCACGACAATAAGCCTTCGCATTGTAGACGGCTTGTATGGCGGAGATACGCAACAATTGCGTAGCCTCCTCCTCAGTCAATTGCGGTGTAAGGGTCTGCCGAACCGCTTTTCGGCGATACCTCTTCGCCGTCCATGCAGCCAGATCGCGGTCGAACTGGTCGAGAATTTGTTGCAATCGATCGGGAGCAAGGCCGGCTGCCTGCCACAGCTGCGCCGAGGAAGGTTCAAGAAATGGATGAGGGTTGAGAGGATCGCGCTGGGGGTGATCGACCGCCTGCACATCCAGACTGAACCCTGCTCCGATGAGTGGCCGGTTGGTCTTTGGATCGGGATATGCTGCGAGCACCCAGCCTTCATGGCGATGGTCCCGCAGCGTGTCCATCAACTCCTGCAGGCTGAACTTGATATCCGAGTCTTTGAAGGTGAGGAGCGGTTGTGCCCCATCCTGAGGAACAGCGGGAGCAGGAAGCTCCGCTGGAAGTATTTGCGGCATGGACAGAGGGTAGGACTGTAGCGACGGTTCTAACTGCTGTGGGTCTGCGGCAGGCAGCGGTACCTGTGCGGCTGCGGAGGCAGCCATCACAATCACCATCGGCGAGACCCATAAGCGCAGGAGCGTCATCATGCTGGGTTCCACGATGACTGAAAATCAGGCGAGAAACAATAGCGGAAAAGTACTAGGGGCGCGAAGAAGGTAACCCAAACGTTTTCCCCGGACTTCGCGCTTTCACTTTATGCCAATCACCATGGAGTCCGGCCCGACCAGGCGCTCCACGCGGGTTTCTCGGAAACCTGCCTCCTTCATCCACCCGATGCAGTCGCTGCCGGTGAAGTCGAATCCTCCCGGCGTCTCAATCAGCATATTCAGGCTCATCATTAACCCAAAGACGTTGGCCGAGCGATCATCATCGATGATGCTTTCGTAGACGATATAGGCGCCACCCGGCGGCAATGCTTCCCATGCCTTGCGGATAAGCATTCGCTTGGTCTCCAGGTCCCAGTCGTGCAGGATGTGGCCCATCATGACGACATCCGCTTTCGGCAGAGGTTGCTCGAAGAAACTTCCGGGAGAAAACTTGACCCGATTTAAAAGCCCATTGGCTTCGACATAGTCTTCAAAAATTGGAGCCACGGCCGGTAGATCAAAGCCAATACCCTGGATATGTCGATTGGCCAAAGCCACTTGGGTGATCAAGTCGCCTTGGGCGGTTCCTACATCCACGGCGGTGCGGTAGTCGCGAAACGGAAACTGGCGGGCGATGGCCATGTTGCCTCCATGGCTCACGCCGGTCATGGCGCCGAGAAACTGTTTCAAGCGCGCGGGGTCGGCATAAAGCGCAATGAACGGGTCGGGGCCACCCTCGCTCATCTCGTTTTGTGAGGAGCCGGTGCGCAATGCTGTCGTCAGCTTGCCCCAGAACGGATAGAGCCGGTGGTTGGCCATTTCGAGAATGCCGCCTATGTAGGAAGGCTTGCTCTTATCCAGGAAGAAGTCGGTAGACGGCGTGTTGGAGTAAATGTCTCCGGTACGTTCCAGAAATTTCAGCGCCACCAGCCCATCGAGGAAATCGCGCGCCCCGCGGGGATGGAGACCGAGGCGCCCCTGAAGCGTTGCGAGATTTTCAGGGCGTTTCGCAAGCTCGCTAAAGAGCCCCATCTCTACGGCGCTCAACAGCGTTTTTGAGGTCAGGAAGCCCATACCCACTTGCAGAATCTGGTCTGGCTGTGGTTCGTTCATGGGTGCTGCTACCTCCGAAAATGAAGGGAATCACGGCATCAACGCAGCATCTATCAATACTCGGCGATGGCAACAATGGCAAGCAAATCCGCTCGGCCGTCATCGTAGAGCCTTGAATGAACTAAACTGACCCCTGTTCCTCATATGCATCTATCCCCCGGTGACAAACTCGGCCCCTACGAAATCCTGGCGTTCCTCGGCGCGGGGGGAATGGGAGCGGTGTATCGGGCTCGCGATTCGCGCCTGAATCGCGACCTGGCCATCAAATTCTCAGATGAACAGTTCAGCGAGCGCTTCGAGCGAGAAGCCAAAGCTATCGCCGCGCTGAATCATCCCAACATCTGCCAGATTTACGACATTGGTCCCAGTTACCTGGTCATGGAGTGCATTGAGGGGGCGTGTCGGCTTACCGGCATGACTCACGCTCAAAGCGCCTGCGTGAGAACTCCATTTCGAGTTCTTCCCGGAGACAGAGGCCCATGCCCCCTGTGAATGTCGCTGTCGCCTCATCCCCCTCACCCGCGCCGGCCGCTGCCAGCAAGCGTCTTCTCCCGTGGCTGGTGGCGGTCGCGTTCTTTATGGAATCGTTAGATACGACGATTCTCAATACCGCCGTGCCTACCATTTCGGCGGCTCTCCATGTAGCTGCGCTGGCCATGAAGTCGGTGTTGGCCAGTTATACCTTGAGCCTTGCAGTGTTTATTCCGATCAGTGGCTGGATGGCTGACCGTTTCGGCACCCGGCGCGTGTTTGCCTCCGCAATCGGCCTCTTCACCCTGGGATCATTTCTCTGTGGCATATCGACCAACATTCATCTGCTGGTGGCATGCCGGGTACTGCAGGGTTGCGGCGGCGCCATGATGGTGCCCGTGGGCCGGCTCACCCTGGTGCGTACCTTTGCTAAATCCGAACTGATCCGCGCCATGACCTTCGTCGCGATTCCCGGCCTCATTGGCCCAATGCTTGGGCCTGTTGCCGGTGGACTCATCGTCGGCTATTTCCATTGGCGATTTATCTTCTTCGTGAATATTCCCATTGGCATTTTAGGTTTGGTGATGGTCTACATGCACCTGCCCGACTATCGCGAAGAGCACACCCACCCGCTGGATATTGTTGGGCTCATTCTCTTCGGATCGGGTATTGCGTTGCTCTCCTATGTGCTCGAGATATTTGGCGAACACACCATGAGCGTGCGCGAGATCGTGGGCCTGTTAGCGATTTCTATCGCTCTCATCATCGGCTACCTGCTGCATGCCAAAGGAATTCCGTATCCGTTATTGCAGTTGAAGCTATTCCGCATTCGCACTTTCGGCACGGCGGTAAGCGGAAGCTTTTTTACCCGTCTCGGCATTGGAGGCGTGCCGTTCCTCTTGCCCTTGCTCTACCAGGTGGGATTGGGCTTTAGCGCCATTCAATCTGGTCTGCTTATCATGCCCCAGGCGCTTGCTGCCATGAGCACCAAGTTCCTCATGCCCAAGATTCTCGCCCGGGTTGGTTTCCGCGGCGTTCTGATCTCGAACACAGTGATCCTGGGCATATTCCTCATGCTCTTCGGCACCATCGGGTTGAGCACGCCCGTTTGGCTGATCGTGCTGATGGCGTTCTGCTACGGCACCTTCAGTTCGCTGCAGTACACCAGCATGAACACCCTGACCTATGCGGACATCAACGAAGAGCAAACGAGCAACGCCAGTTCCATTGCCAGCACCATGCAGCAGATGTCCATCAGTTTCGGCGTCGCCTCGGCCGGTCTTGCCACGGCCTTCTTCGTCCCCGCACGGATTCACACCAATCCCCACGAGATGATTCACGGGATCCACGAGGCGCTCTACTGTCTGGGCGGATTCACCGTCCTCTCCACTTTTATCTTCAGCAAACTAAAGAGTGGTGACGGCAGCAGCGTGAGCCAACAAAAAGTCGCTCACAGTGAGTGACGATTTATCTCGAAGCATTCTCTCTCAGCGCGACAAATGCCAAACGATGACGGGCGCTTGCTCCCACATTGGGAGCACCTGTATGATGGTCTGCGTGAGAGTGATAGCACGCAGCACCCTGTACCGTTTCGTAAAGAACAGGGTTGATCGCAAACTCCAGCAGATGGTGAAAGGTCATCTGGACGCGTGGTACGCAGAAGTCGAAAAAGCCAGTTGGAGAAACTCGGCGGAACTCAAGCAGCAATATAGGTCAGCTAGCATTCTCTCGGCTGAACGCGTCGCCTTTAATATCAAGGGAAACGAGTTCAGATTGGTAGTCGCTATCAACTACCAACATCAGTTGCTCCTGATCAAATGGTTGGGCACCCATGAGGAATACGACGAGATAAATGCAGGGAAGGTGAATATGACAAACGCCGGTATCCCGATTCATCCGATTCGATCGGAACTTGATCATGAGAGGGCGGTTGCTCGAATCGGCCAGCTTATGAGTGCGGCCCCAGGCACTCCTGAAGGAGATGAGCTGGATGTGCTGGCTACACTTGTGGACGCTTACGAGGCAAAGCACTATCCGATGGATGCGCCTGATCCTGTAACGGCTATTGAATTCCGGATGGAGCAGCAAGGATTAAAGCGCAAGGATCTGGAACCTCTGATCGGTAGCCGCGCCAGGGTGTCTGAGGTCTTGACGCGCAAGCGGAATCTCACCTTGGATATGGTTCGCCGCGTGAAGTGGGGGTTGGGTATCTCGGCGGACCTTTTGATCGGTGGTATGCCAAACACAGAGCCCGGCGTGCGTGTAGCACGGGCAACCCGAAAGGCCGGCACGAGCAAATCAGCGGCCGTGAAAGCGGTTAAACGAGCTCAAAGGGAAAGCTTGTAACTCAGAGATGTATAGCTCATTCAGGCCTGACCCGGAATAAATCATTCCACCATTGCCCCGGTTTCCCCTAACCCGCTGGGTGCCCCATCCCTTTGGGTTCTTCACAAAGGGTGGAATATGCGACAGTGGATAGGGGGATTCGTGTAGCCCATCCTCCGCAAACAACGCGAACGATAGGGCACCGGCGCCCCAGTAGGCAGAGGAGACCATGGACGCCCTACCGAGGTTTGATTTACAAGGCAAGATCGCCCTGGTCACCGGAGCAGCACGAGGGTTAGGGCGGGCAATTGCCCTCGCGCTCGCCGAGGCCGGGGCGGATGTCGCCCTTGGCTTGCGCGACAAGGCTAGCGACAGCGGCTTAACCGCTGAGATCGCTGCTCGCGGCAAGCAGCCCCTGCCCTTGCAGATGGATATGACCAGTCCGGCACAGATCCAGCAGGCTGTGGAGCAGACAGCAAAGCACTTTGGCCGCCTGGATATTCTGGTCAATAACGCCGGCATAGCCCCGGATAATCTCGCCGAGAATGTCACTGAAGCGGACTTCGATCGCACCGTGGCAGTCAATTTGAAGGGCACATTCTTCGCTTGCCAGGCTGCGGGGCGCATCATGATCCAGCAGAAAAGCGGATGCATCATCAACATGAGCTCGCAGGCTGCGTTCGCGGCGCTACCGACGGAGTCTGTCTACTGCATGACCAAAGCGGGCATCGTCCACCTGACAAAGTGCCTGGCCGTGGAATGGGGCAAATACAACATCAACGTGAACGCCGTGGCGCCTACGTTTATCCACACGCCGGGCACAGAAGCCTGTCTCGCCGACACGCAATTCCGCCAGGATGTGATCGAACGGATCGCCGCCCTCCATCGCATCGGAGAGCCGATTGAAGTGGCCGGCGCCGTAGTCTTTCTCGCCTCGCCGGCGGCCTCGCTCATCACTGGCCACACCCTGGTGATCGACGGCGGCTGGACCGCTCGCTGAGAGGGAGCAAACTTGACACTAAGCGTTCAGGAGCAGTTCGGGCAGATCGATATCTACGTCTTCGATCAAATCTTGCGTGGAAACATCGCGCCCGGTATGCGCGTCCTCGATGCCGGCTGTGGCTACGGCCGAAACCTGGTTCATCTGCTGCGTGAGGGATGCGAGATCTTCGCGCTCGATGGGGATGCCGATGGGGTGGAGCACGTTCGGCAACTATCTGCCTCGCTCGAAACAGGATTGCCGGCGGAGAACTTCCAGGTGGGCTTGATCGAACGGATGCCCTTCGCGGATGGAATTGCGGATGTAGTCATCTGCAATTCGGTACTGCACTTTGCCCGCGATGATCGCCACTTCGAAGCCATGCTGCGGGAACTTTGGCGCGTTCTCAAACCGGGTGGCATGTTGTTTTGCCGATTGGGTTCAAGAATAGGAATGGACTTCGAACAGGTGCGGGGCAACATTTTTATAGTGGGCGATGGTGCCCAGTGGTTTCTGGTGGATGAAGACATGCTGCTCGGGCTCACGGAGAAAATGAACGCTGTGCTGGTGGATCCGTTGAAGACGACAATCGTGCAGGATTATCGTTGCATGACCACCTGGGTATTAAGAAAGCGCAGGAGCTGAAGTCAGGGGCGAGCATCGCTATACACTTGGAGTCTCTGATCCAGAGTTGGCGTTATGCGACGGCTAAGACATTAAGCCCGTCAGAATGACAGGCGGGGTCAGGGATTAGGATCGGGGCTGGAGATATGGCATGAGCAATGTGACGGTGATTGGCCTTGGATTGATGGGGTCGGCGCTGGCCGAGGCATTTTTAAAGAAGCCGCTTGCCGTGATGGTGTGGAATCGAAGCGCGGCGCGAAGCGAACCGTTCAAGGCGAAGGGCGCGCGGGTGGCGTCCACTGTCGAAGACGCAATCGCAGCGAGTGATGTTGTGATTGTGAACCTTCTAAATTATGCGGCAGCCCGTGAGGTGCTTGGCGGAGACGTCGCGAGCGGTGCACTGAAGGGAAAAACCTTAATCCAGCTCAGCAGTGGGACGACGAAAGAGGCCAGGGATGCCGCCGAATGGGCGCAAGACCATGGAGTGAAGTATCTGGATGGAGCGATCCTCGCGTATCCCCAACATATCGGCAGTCCGGCCGCCCAAATTTTGCTTTCTGGTTCGGAAGAACTTTTTCGTCAACATAAAGATCTGCTGCAGATACTGGGTACGCCGTTATTTGTCAGCAACAGTCCCGGAGGTGCGGCTGCGCTGGATTGTGCGGTGCTGATCAGCAGTATGTGTTCGATGATGAGCCTGTTCTACGGCATCGCAGTCTGTGAATCGGAAGGCGTGGCAAGCGAGCACGTGGTGTCGCTGGTGAATGCATTCTTGCCTTTGCATGGTGTGTTGAACAGTGAGATGGCAGAAAGAATTCGCACGGATAACTTTGCCAACCCCCAGGCAACTGTCAGAACCTGGGCGGGTGCGGCCAGACATTTTGTCGAGATCGCGCATGAGAATGGTTTGCCTGGCGATGTCCCCGATATGATTGGCGAAGTGATGGAGCGCGCCCTTCAAAATGGGCTCGGGGAGTTCGAGATTTCCTCCTTGATAAAGGTCATGCGGGCAAAGCAATCGCGCTAGTCCGTCTCTGAGAAATTCCAAATCCACAGCCAGCTCGCTTGACAACATTGCAAATTGCGATATGATTATCCCGGATCGCAATATCATGAAGCTGGGCGAAAAATTACGGTATCTGCGGGAAGTGGAAGGCAGCTTGCGCGGCATGGCGCGCGCCATGACACAACAGGAGCTGGTCCGCGCCATCAAGTCGGAGCTGAACACTCCTCTGAGTCAGTCCTACCTGTCGCAAATTGAGAGCGGCACGCGGCCCCACCTCACCAACACCACGCGGCAGATTCTGGCGAAGTTCTTCAAGGTGCACCCCGGCTACCTGGTCGATGATCCCGAGGGCTACCACGCGGAGCTCATGAGTGAGGCGCGGGTGCTCGACGACAAGCTGGACCTGTGGCTGGTGAACGGCGCGGAGCGGTTCCCCCGCGATCCTGACCTCAGAAAAGCGCTGCTCACGCTGGCCAAACACCCCGACTCAAGGCAATGCCTGCTGTTGATGGAGTCGCTGATTGAAACGCCGGGATTGGTGGAGCGGCTGGTGGAAGTACTACGACCCACCGCGCGGAGCGGCAAGCTGTTCACCGTGCGCACCACGACAGCAGGGAAGACCAAGCGCTCCGGAAAGGAGAAAAGCCGATGACCTGGGAAATTTTCTACCTGATCTGCTTCGCTGCAGGTTTAGCGTTGACTGCACTCTCCTTGGCGGGTGGATTCCATCATCACTTCCACTTTGGTCATCATCATGTGCATGTTGGAAGCCGCGTCCGTAGCGTCTCCCCCGTCAATGGCTTTACGCTGACCGCCTTCCTGTGTTGGTTTGGTGGTGCGGGCTATCTGCTCCAGCGTTATGCCGGCTTCATCGCGCCGGTGATCCTGGTGTGCGCCATGTTCGCCGGCCTCGCCGGCGCAACAGCGATCTTCTGGTTTTTGGCGAAAGTGCTGGTGCCGCATGACAAGGCGCTCACCGCGGAGGAAACGGAAATGACTGGAGTGATCGGTCGCGTGAGCGGAACGATTCGCGGTGACGGCACGGGAGAGATCCTTTACTCGCAGAACGGCGCCAGGCGATCCAGCCCGGCACGCAGCGAAAGCGGCGAGCCCATCCCCCGGGATATCGAAGTGGTGGTGATGCGCTATGAACGAGGCGTCGCCTATGTACGCCGCTGGGATGAGATTTCCGGCGGCGAATCGCTCTCAACCGATATTGAGAGAGCTCAACGGTAGTTCGACAAAGTTCCTGATGAAAGGTTCAGGAGGCATTTATGGTGAACACAATTGTGGTGGTCGTCGGGTTGTCTGTTCTCGCTTTAATCCTGTTAATGGGCATGATCGCCAAGATGTTTCGCAAAGCAGGTCCTAACGAGGCGATCATCGTTTACGGGTTTCGTGGACCGCGGGTGGTCAAGGGTCACGGCACCGTGATTTTTCCCATGGTCGAAAGCAGCCGCCAGCTTTCGCTGGAGCTGATGTCCTTTGACGTCGCACCGCAACAGGACCTCTATACCAAACAGGGTGTCGCGGTTACGGTCGAAGCGGTGGCGCAGATCAAGGTACGTTCAGACCAGGAATCAATTCTCACCTCGGCCGAGCAATTTCTGACCAAGACTCCTCCGCAACGCGAAGGCTTGATCCGGCTGGTCATGGAAGGCCACCTGCGCGGCATCATTGGCCAGCTTACCGTCGAGCAGATTGTTAAAGAGCCGGAGATGGTTGCCGATCGCATGCGCTCCACCTGCGCTGACGATATGAGCAAGATGGGCCTTGAGGTCGTGTCCTTCACCATCAAAGAGGTGCGCGACAAGAATGACTACATTACCAACATGGGCCGACCCGACGTAGCGCGGATCAAGCGCGACGCTGACGTAGCCGCGGCCGAAGCAGAGCGCGATACTGCCATCCGCAGGGCCAACGCTCTGCGCGAGTCCGCAATCGCGAAGGCGCAGGCCGACCAGGAGCGAGTCATTGCAGAGACGGCGTCGCTGGCCAAGCAGGCCGAAGCCCAGCGCGACCTGGATATTCAGAAGGCGCAGTTTACCGAGCAGAGCCGAAAACAGGAGGCGACGGCAGACAAGTCTTATGAGTTGCAGACCAACGTCATGCAGCAACAGGTGATTGCCGAGCACGTAAAGATCCAGCAGGTCGAGAAGGAACAACAGATCAAGGTGCAGGATGCGGAAATCCTTCGTCACGAGAAGGAACTGATCTCGACCGTATTGAAGGGTGCGGAGATCGAGCGTCGGCGGATTGAAAACCTGGCCGCGGCAGAGAAGTCGCGCTTAACAGCGGAAGCCGAAGGCCGCTCCGCGGCTACAAGAATGCAGGGTGAAGCCGAAGCCTCCATCATCTTTCAAAAAGGCGAGGCCGAAGCCAAGGCGATGAACGTTAAGGCGGAGGCGTATCAGGAGTGGTCCCAGGCCGCAGTCGTCGACCGGCTTATCGCAATGATGCCCGACTTGATGCGCGCTCTTTCCGAGCCGCTGTCTAAGGTGGATAAGATCACCATCGTCTCCACCGGAAACGACGGCGCAACCGGAGCCAACAAGCTTACCGGAGACATGATGAAAATCGCGTCCCAGGTACCGGCGCTTTTCGAGGCGCTTTCTGGAATGAATGTGGCTGACTTGATGTCGAACGTAAAGGGCATGCAGCCGCGCCACGGAGGGGAAAACTCGGCCGCGGCGACCAGATAACAACGGAAGATATGTGATCCAAGGAGGATGATATGGCGTTACTGGAACGGGTAAGCACGTTGCTTCGGGCAAATTTGAATGACCTGGTCGACCGGGCCGAAGATCCCCAAAAACTGCTGCGGCAGCTGGTGCTGGATATGGAGAACCAGCTGATGCAGGTAAAGACGCAGGTGGCCATCGCAATCGCAGACCAGCATCTGCTGGAAAAGAAGCGAAAGGAACATATGGACAGCGCGGCAGAGTGGCGCAGCAAGGCTGAGCTGGCAGTGAAGAAAGGGCACGATGACCTGGCGCGAGCGGCGCTCGAACGTTCGTTGAGCCAGGATCATATTGCCCGGGGCTTTGCCCAGCAACTGGAGGATCAGCACGCGGAAGCGGACACGCTGCGCACCGCACTGCGGAAACTTGACCAGAAATTAGTCGAAACACGCAGCCGCTGCGAGTTGCTGATTGCCCAGGACCGCAGAACCCGCATGGTCGGCAAGGCCACCCAGGCCCGGCAGACGATCGGGACGCAACAAAACTCGGCAACGCTGGACCGGATGAAGTCGCGCATTGTAAGTCGCGAGGCGCGGAATGAAGCGGATGTGGAGTTGCTGGGCGGCGATTCTCTGGAAGACCGGTTCGCCGCGCTGGACCGGGAAGAACACATCGAGTCCTTGCTTAAGGACCTGAAGGCAAAGCAGCAGAAACCCGCATAGCTTCGTCACAGGCCAACGGGTGCTCCATACCCCCCGATACGGAGCACCCATCTTTCTGGCCAGGACGGAGCGCTTACTGCACCGTCATCTGTAGGCTTGCGTTTTCGTTGATAGATCCGGCCGTTCCCGACACGGTAACCGTGGTTGTTCCCGCCGGGGTTCCCGGGTTTTTCGGGCCTCCGCCGCCTCCGCTGCTCCCACCGCACCCCATGAATCCGGCTCCAATAGCGAGCGCAATGGCAAGGGCGCAGAATCGGCTCCAGCCAATCGCGCGCTTGCTTCCCGGGAGCCCGAACAGGAGCAAACTAGCCACGGCCAGGAGCCCGGTTATCCCAGCCTTGTAGATCTCGTTCCTCGCCCCTGCCTGCGCGGCCGTAGTCGTAATCGTCAAAGTGGTCGTTACTGGGCTACCGCTCGGGGTAACCGATGTTGGCGCAAAACTACAGGTGGACTCGGATGGCAGACCGCTACAAGCGAAGATCACTTGCTGCGCGAAGCCCCCGGCCGGTGTAACAGTGACGGTCGTCGTGCCGGTCTGGCCGGCAGTAATGGAAACGCTGGTTGGGCTCGCACTGATGCTGAAAGAGGGCGGTACGGCCTGCACCGTCACCGTGACGGCTGTGGACGTGGAAGCAGCAAAATTGCTATCCCCTCCATACTGTGCGGTGACGCTATGGGCTCCCGTAGCCAGCTTGGTAGTGGCGTAGGTCGCCGCCCCGGCGCCATTCAATGTGCCCGTGCCCAGCGTAGTCGCCCCGTCAAGAAAAGTGACCGTGCCGGTGGGGGAACCAGTGCTTCCGCTGGCGCCAGTCACCGTAGCGGTAAAGGTAACGCTGCCACCCACGGTGATGGTCGCGGCTGAGGCAGTGAGCGCCGTGGTAGTCGCTGCCGGCGTAACCCCTGGGGTCACCCCTTGGTTCAGCAGCACAACATTGCCATCGAGAATATCCGGCTTGCCGTCACCGTTCAGATCAAGAGCTATCGAAGGGCCGCCGACTCCTACATAGAAGGACTGCACCGGCATGATTCCCGTGGTTGCCGCCGTGCCGCTGGTCTGGATCGTTCCATCGCCGTTGCCGAAGGAAATGCCGCTCCCCTGGGGACCGCCGATATAGTCGGAGATTGCCACGTCCAACTTGCCATCGCCGTCAAAGTCTGCCACCGCGAGGCCGCAGTTAAAGCACTGGGCCGCATAGGTGGTGACGTTTGGCGTTTGGAAGGTGCCGTCTCCGTTGCCGAGCGCAATGGCCGCCTTTAGATCGGTCGTGGTCGGATCCTCCTCCAGGGCGACAATGTCGGGAATGCCGTCATGGTTCATGTCCGCCAGCGTAAGCGGATACACCCCGTTGAGCGGAGGCTGAGGCGTGACGCCGGCGACTGTGGTTGGAGCGGCGAATGTACCGTCGCCCTTGCCCAGATAAACCTCAAGGTTGTAGTAGTCAAGCGCGGCGGAATCCACCGCGGTCCCGATCAACATGTCCGGCGTGCCGTCTTTGTTCACATCGCCGATCAAAAGGGTGACGAATAGGCCTTCAGGTATCGGCGTCGCACTGCTGGAGAGTTGCGTCAACTGCGGCGTGGTGCTGAAGGTGCCGTCGCCGTTGCCAAACTGGATAGCCACCCCGAAATAACAGGTGTTCAATTTGTAGCTGCAGGTGCTGTAGTTGTAGACCAAATCGAGCTTGCCGTCATGGTTCATATCCGCCAGCTGCATACTGGCGGTCGTCGGATTCACGTCAAGGTCCGGCGCCGCAACAAAGGGTGGCGCACCGGTAAAGGTGGGTGTGGCAAAACTGCCGTCGCCCTTGCCGATCGCGGTGAAGATGCCCGGTGATTGGTAGCCGGTAGACGCATTCGGCCCAAGAAAGCCGGAGCCCAGGTAAACCAGGTCCGGTATTCCATCGCCATTGATGTCAGCAACGGAGTAAGAATCGATGGTGAGCGTATACGACTTGCCGGTCAGCGTGATGGGTGAGTACACCAGCGATGGTCCGGGGGCAAAGTCTCCTTTGCCGTCGCCCAGGTACGAGGTAAACGATCCATTGCTATTCACCCCGACGGCATCCAAAGCCTTGTCGTCATTCAGGTCTGCCAGGTTACCGCCGCTGTAGGCAAATGGTTCGACGGTTGCGCCCCGGAAAGTGCCGTCGCCGTTGCCCATGAGCGCGTAGCCCATGTTGTAGTCGAATTTATCCCCAGCCAGAGTGCCGTTGTTGCCGGTTCCAGAGTAGAGGTCGATGTTGCCGTCGCCGTCGATATCCTGAGCCACCAGGTAACCCTGGTTGGCGATCGTCGAATACGCGGAGTTGATCGTAAACGTACCGTCGCCCTTGCCCTGAAGAATCTGGATCACGGCGCCGGTGTTGACCGCCAGGTCCATCTTGCCATCCTTGTTAAAGTCGGCGGCTGCCACGCTTGGCCCGTAATCTGAGGAAGCCTGCGAATTGGGAAAGGCTGTCGTGGCCGATTGGGTGAACGTCCCGTCGCCGTTCCCGAAGAGAATAATGCCCGTTGAGGTGATCAGATCCTTGTGGCCGCTGCCTCGAAGGTCCGCGCTGATCAGTCCAAAGTAGGTACTTTGCCCACTGGCGACGAAATTAACGGGAGGAGCTACGGCGTAGGATTTCAACGGCTGGAAGGTTCCGTCGCCCTTGCCGGCCAGGAAATTAATCGAGTAATTCGCGTTGCCGCCCTGGGAAAAATTCTGCGACGACGAGACCACAATATCCTTCATCCCGTCCCCGTTGAAATCGTCAATCACGGCACTGTAGACGTAACTGTCCGGAAGACTGATGTCCGCGGGGGCAGAGAAGGTCCCGTCCGGCTTGCCTAACGCGATGCTCACCGTAGCGTTTCCCGTGAGGGTCCCTGTGGTTGCAGGCGGATCGTTGATCAGGACCAGGTCGCTGTTGCCATCGCCGTTCAGGTCCGAGACGGTGAGATCGATAAGACTGTTGACCCCTCCCAGGCTGTTGAAGCTCCCGAACGTACCATTCGCGCTCGCTGCCACCACAAAGGCCTGGTTCGTGCCGTAATAGAAATTTGTCCCGTACACGTTCAAGCCGCCGCTGGTTTTGCCGCCCACCGCTTCGCGCGACGGTGTCCCCACTGTGGTATTCCCGCAGCCGGAAGGGTAATTGCCTCCGGTCGTGGTAAGCCCTGCGGCCGTATGCAGAACTTGTTCATAATGCGGAGTCGCCGCAGCTACCACGTAGCTGAACATTGGTCCTGTGGGGTTGTAGGTGTAAATCGAATCCTGCAGTGTCAGCGAGCAGTCCGCCTGCTGCATCAGCGTCAGCAGATGGTTACTGGCCAGAGCTACAGCGGTCACGTTGCCGCTGAAGTTTGCCGGTGGCGTCAACCCGTTGTTGCTGGCGGTGACCCGGGCAACGATCCGGCGCACCATCTCCGCCGCCGAGAGATCTTTCCAGTGCGGGTGCATCTCCGACTGCATGAGGCGCAGGATGGCCATCCGCTGTTCAATCGTGAAGTTGGGGTATTTCCGGGCCACGGTTTCAAGATCCATCCTGCCGGCTCGGACTGGGTATCGCACCAGCAGATAGATTGATAGGGCAGCGGTGAATGCCAGGGTCAGGGAAAGAACGGCGAGTATCTTCAAGAATTTGCGCATGGCGAGCACCCTTCCGGGGTACGGGTTCAAGCTCTGGTTAGCCCGGGTGACGGGCTTGAGGGCAACCCGCGAACATCGTACCGGAACAGCGGGGAAGAAATCGTTCTTTTGCGCGACACGGAGACCTGGGGCCGGACGCAGACCGAAGGCAAGCGTACAGCGGTTAGCCCATGAAATCTTTACCTGATTCCAACCCAATTCGGAATTAATTATGAAATCGTTAAGCTGGCTGGATATACTGCGGTTTCCCCCCGAACACCCGGTTGCACGACAATGTTTGTCCTAGGCTCCGCTTACCTCGATCCCGAGAAGCAGCTGCTCACCATCGGTGCCCGCAGCGTCACGTTGCAGCGCAAACCCTACCAGGTGCTTTTGTGGCTCATTGAAAACCGTCACCGGATGGTCTACCGCGAGGAACTCCTGGAGCGGTTTTGGGATGGCAAAGAGGTCTACGACCAAAGCCTGAGCAAAGCCGTGGGAACCATACGCAAGGCCTTGGGCGAGCATGGAGGTGAGGAGTTTATTGAGACGCGGTGGGGTCTTGGGTATCGCTATGTCGGTCCATTTCAGGAGGTATCCTCGGTATCCGATCTGCCTCGAAACCTACTCACCCTCGAACCCGGCAACGCTGCTTCTGCTGCATTCGCCACCCAGGTCTTAGCCCCAGAGGCAATTCCGGCGCTCCCCGCGGTGAGTCAAACGGCCGTTTCACCATCCGCCCAGGTGCCGGCTCGGGCCGGGATCAGTCGAGTCTGGATCCTGTCCCTTGCCGTAGCTCTCTTCGCGATCGTCGCCTTTGCCTTCTACGCCCATCGTTTGGAGGGCGGCGCACAACCCCCGCCCTCCGGGCCTGTAGCCATCCATTCACTCGCCGTCCTGCCCTTCACCGCGCAGGGCAATAAGGAGGAGGATCAGTACCTGGGTCTTGGACTGGCCGATGCCGTGGCTGCCAAACTCGGCACCGTACCTCAGTTGCGGGTCCGCTCATCCACCACGGTCGGCTCCATTCTTGGTCCTCATCCTGATCTTGCCTCCGCCGGTCGCAAACTTGAAGTACAGGCCCTGGTAACCGGCGAGATCCGTCGTATGGACGGCAAGTTCGCCGTCACCGTGCGACTGCTCGAGAGTGCCACGGGAGCCGATCTTTGGTCAGGCAAGTTCACAACCGATAACAGCAACATCTTCAACACCGAAGACTCCATCGCGCAGCAGGTTGCCAGCGCCCTGATACCCCAGTTTGGAATCGGCGCTCTAAAAACTGGGCCCGACACCACCCAGCCCGAGGCCTATTCCAAATATATGAAGGCAGAGTTTTTCGCCAGCATGCGCACGCAAACCTCCCTGGCGAAGGCCATTGACTTGCTCAACGAGGTCATTGAGCTCGATCCTAAGTACGCGCGTGCCTACGCGGCCCTTGCCGATTGCTACCAGCTCCAGGGGTTCTACCAGTTTGTGCCGCCGTCGGAGGCTTATCCGCGGTCGAAGGCTGCCGCGCTCAAGGCCTTATCCATGGATAACTCTCTCGCCGAAGCCCATGTCTCCCTGCTTTCCACGCTCACTGACTACGATTGGGACTGGCAAGGCGCCGAACGGGAATTCAGGGCCGCGATTGCTATTGATCCTAACTACGCGGTGGCCTACCAGTACTACGGCTACGCCCTGTTTGGGATGGGGCGAGGCGACGAGGGTATCGTCGCGATGAAGCATGCCGCGGAACTCGACCCTGTTTCACCCAGCGTGCAAACTTCGTTGGCCTGGGGCTACT
Organism: uncultured Acidobacteriaceae bacterium; assembly: GCA_963758385.1. Taxonomy (GTDB): domain Bacteria; phylum Acidobacteriota; class Terriglobia; order Terriglobales; family Acidobacteriaceae; genus PALSA-350. Next base: position 742,714 of record CAVWVA010000001.1, read on the forward strand.
TCCTGCTTCGTCGGGATGAACAAGCGGTCGACCAATGCAAACGGGTTCTCGAGTTGTATCCCGATTTCGTTCCTGCCCACCAACTACTGGGACTCGTTTACGGGCAGATGAATGCGGACAAACGATCGATGGCCGAACTCAACCAGGCCGAAACCCTGGAAAGGGATAGTGCGATCACTCCTATTCTTCTGGATGGCGAGTTAGCCAGGACGGGTAATCGAGCCGAAGCCAGCCGGAATCTGACCGCCGTGATGGCACGCGCCGATGGCGCCTCGATCCCCGACTACTATGTTGCGGCGGCTTGGGCGGCGGTCGGTAACAATCAGAAAGCTCAGATCTCGTTGAACCGCGCTTACAAGGTGCGCTCCAACTGGCTTATCTATCTGCCGTACGATCCCCGCTTTGACGGCCTTCGCCCCGATCCTGAATTCCAGGCGCTCCTTCATAAGGTTGCCTTCTCCCACAATTAGGAACCGCAGATCTCTCCGCTCCGCTACGCTTCGGTGGAGATGACAAATTTGCTTTAGGACAAGAATTGTCATCCCGACCGAAGCGTAGCGGAGTGGAGAGATCTCTGTCTGGATGCTCCCTGCTGGAAATGTTTGTCGACGCACGCGAAGCGGAGTGGAGATCCTTGCAGTTCTCCTAATGCCCAATGCGACCGCCTCACCGGCTGAACCCCATCTCCCCGCGGCCGAGGTCGATGGCGACCCTCCGGATTCCCAGGGCCACCGGACTCATCAATCCGTCGAACCCGTGGCCTGCCTGACTACCGTCCTGCACTAAAAACGCAGGCTCCTGGCCAAACTCTGCCTCACCTACCTTCAGGCTGCGCAACCAAACCTGCTTGCGTTCGAACTGGCCGCTCATGTTGGTCGACCGTTGAACAGCACTGATTTTCAACCCCGAAACCGAACTCGGCGCAGTGGCCGCGAAGAGCATGAGCGAAGACGCCCCAGTATCCACCAGCAAACGTGCCGGGGAGTGATTCACCTCGACATTGACGGTCGCTAATCCTCCGGCCACCCGCAGCGGAAGGGAGTTTGCCAACACCGGCAGGGGACCAAAGTGGATTTGCCGGGACGAGTAGTCAATCAGGAAAGAGCTCTTGCCCAGTAGATCCAGACCGATCACTCCGTCGATGCGCACCGCTAGTTCCTTCTCTAGAAAAGACAGGTCTTCAATCAGGACCGGGAGATTCTGCCTTTCTATAGGGCCGAAGCTCAAGCTCGGCACCATCGCTGCTTTGGACGATACCCTGCCACCCAAAACCGCGATACTGCTGGAAAACTCTTCCAGGTGAAGCTTCCGCGGTACCCCGGGATCCAGAACAGTCGGGCTTGCCCCGGTATCCAACAGGAAGTTCAGACCTTTGATCGGTCCGGCTGAACCTCGAACCACAATCAGATAGCCGCGATAAAGATCGAAGCGAACCGTGCCTTCTACCGCCTGCTTCGGTCCGATTTCCGGAGATCCCACGGCGAACGGTGCGGCTGCCAAAACAAAACCCATCACTAAACCCCACCAGCGGAAGCGATCGCGCATAAGGTCTCACCTCGACGCCATGCTTGATCAGGAGCCGGGTCACCTCAATTCACCAGATGTAGCTTGTTGGTAAAGCGCGAGTTACGAGCCGGGAGACTCGGCGGAGATAACAGGAGACACTTGTCTCCCGGCAAAATAGTTGAACAAATAGTTGGTGTGTGTCATCAAGAGGAAGCAGACTAATAGCTATGCCAGAGTTTTCCACCAACGGGGAAGTGTCAGGGCGTAATGGGACCCGGACAGTGCGATTCGGAGCGTTTGAGGCCGATCTCCATGCCGGAGAGGTGCGTAAATCGGGCAGCCGCATCAAGCTCCAGGAACAGCCCTTTAAGGTGCTGCAGATTTTGCTGGAACGTCCGGGCACCGTCGTCACGCGGGACGAACTGCAGTCGAGGATTTGGCCGGCGGAGACCTTTGGTGACTTCGATCACGCCGTCAACGTCGCCATCGGCAAGCTGCGGACAGCACTGGGAGATTGCGCCGACAATCCTTGTTTTATCGAGACTGTGCCCCGCCGCGGCTATCGCTTTGTTGCCCTGTTAGAGGAAGAGCCGGTTGAGGCAGCTCCCCCCAGGACGCCGGACGCCGATGGCCAGCCTCCTGCTCCACGGCCCGGCAGGGAACTGTTCAGGCGTAAGGGCTTCCTGCTGGCATCGTCGGGCATCGCCGTATGCGGGGGTCTGCTCGGCCTGGGGGTATGGCTCGGTCAACGCACCGCTCCTTCCAGGCCACCAGACTTTCAGCGACTGACCGTCCAGCATGGCACGATTTACGCCGCAAGGTTTGCCCCCGACGGCCACAATGTTCTCTATGCGGCCTCCTGGGACGGCGGACCGGTCGAGATTTTCTCCACAGACGTTAAAAGTACCGGCACGCGAAAGATGGACCTGCCCGATGCTCAATTGCTGGCGGTTTCTTCCACCAGTTCGTTGGCGGTATTGGAGTCGGTAGATCCTCGTTTCATGCTGACCGTTCGCGGAACACTGGGCCAGGTTCCCCTGACCGGCGGGTCGCCGCGCCAAATCGCTGAGAATGTGGAATGGGCGGATTATGCGCCCAATGGACAATCGCTCGCCGTGGTGCGCGACGTGGGTGCGAAGCGACGCCTCGAATTTCCCCTGGGCCACGTTCTTTATGAAACCAGCGGCTGGATCGGCCATCCCCGCATATCTCCCAAAGGCGACGCTATCGCCTTTCTCGACCACCCTTCGCAAGATGACGATCAGGGAATCGTTTCGATGGTCGACCTTGCCGGGAAAAAGAGGGTTCTTTCCACCGGATGGGAAAGCGAGGAGGGACTGGCGTGGTCGCCGGATGGCGCCGAAGTCTGGTTCTCGGCCACGGAGGCGGGCCTCGAACGACGTATCTACGCTGTGAACCTGGCTGGCCGTCAACGCCTCGCCTATCACGCTCTCGGAGGAGTCACCCTGCAGGACATTGCTCCCGACGGGCAGGTGCTGCTGACCCGCGATGAAAACCGCGCCGGCATCATGGGCTTGGCCCCGGGGGCAAGCAAAGAACAGGATCTCTCCTGGCTCGACTGGTCGCTTCCCGTAGCGATATCTCACGACGGGAACACTTTGCTGTTCGATGAGCAGGGAGAACAGAGCGGGCCGACCTATACGGTTGCTCTGCGTAGCATGAAGGGCTCTCCGCCGATCCCGCTGGGCGAAGGCATGGCCGGAGATCTTTCACCTGATGGCAAATGGGCAGCTTCCACGGTTACCTATTCTCAGATCCTGCTTCTGCCTACGGGCGTGGGCACGATCAAGCGAATAGACCGGGGCGGCATACAGCAGTACGGCCACATGATTCACTGGATGCCCGACGGCAAGCAGATTATCTTTCCCGCTAATCTGCCCGGTCATACGACACAATGCTTCATGCAAAACATTGATGGTGGCAAACCCCGGCCAATCACCCCCGAGGGAACTCAGAGTTGTGCGGTCTCGCCCGACGGGCAATTGGTGATCGCTAGCGATCTCGACGGGGGAGCCGGCCGGTTTTATCCACTGGATGGTAGCCCATCGCGCGCCGTCCCCGGGCTCCTGCCGAACGACGCGTTTATGTGGAGTTCTGACCCGCACATTTTGTATGTGCATCAGTGGAAGCAGTTGCCCGTCAAGCTTTATCGCTTAAACGTGGTGACCGGAGAAAGGCAATTTCTAAAGGAATTGCGTCCTAACGACACTACGGGACTTTGCGATATGTCTCATCTTCTTATCAGCGGCGACGGCAAATCGTACGCATACAGCTATGTAAGAATGCTCTCCGATCTCTATCTGGTCAAAGGGCTCAAATAGCCATCCTTGCCCCACCGGGATATGGGGCAACCGCGTTCTAGGTCTGACCCAGCCTCGGGTGAAGCTTCTCAAATCCCGTTGCATCTTGATAAGCCTTGGCAAAGGAGCAGAGTCTTGCGTCCTCGTAGTGGTTGGCCAAAAACGTGATGCTCACCGGAGTGCCGGGACCGCCGGCCGCATCGTCCTCTTCGACTTCGGCGGCCGAGGGCGCCGGGGCATCGCTACCACGAAGCCCATTGGGCACGATTACAGCGGGATGTCCGGTGAGATTGGTGACCCTAAGCTGCTCGCTGAACGTAGACGCAACAATAACGTCAACCTGGCCGAAGATCTTGGAAACCTCGCGGATAGCCAGCGAGCGAGCTCGGTTGGCCTGAATGTATTCGACAGCTGGATAAAAACGCGCAACACGGAAAATGTTAGGCCAGTCGTTTGCTCCGTGTTGCGTCAGCAACTTGTCGCGGCCCGTCATAGTGAGGTCGTCAAATGCAGCGGCTCCCTCGGCTTCGAGCAGAGGCGTCATCGCGTCGTATGGCAAATCTGGTAGTTGCAATGGAATCAGGTTCACGCCTAGTGCGTGCATCTTATCCAGCGCTGCTAACTCGTACGTGCGATCGTAAGCGCGGCCGGCTCGATACGCGGCAGTGAGCCGTTCGCTTTTCTCGCGTTGCTTCTTCTCCTCCTCGGTCTCGCCTTCGGGAATCTTGTGCTCGCCTGCAGGCTTTTGCGGATCGAAGGAGGCTTTTAGGTACCCCACCTTGAGGCTGTTCCAGTCAAAGCCGGCATTCCAGTTGAAAGCGGCATCGCGCACGGAGAGGTCTTCTCCATCAGGACCATAGATAGCCTCCATCACGATGGCGCAGTCTTCAACGGCGCGACAGATGGCGCCGACCTTGTCCATTGTCCAGCTCAAAGCCATTGCACCAGTGCGGGGAACAAATCCAAACGTAGGCCGCAACCCGGTCACGCCGCAGCGCGTCGACGGCGAAGCGATCGATCCCAGCGTCTCCGTCCCGATAGAAAAAGCGACGCATCCGGCGGAGGTGGCCGAGGCGGAGCCGGCAGACGATCCGCTGGACCCCTGCTTGGGGTTCCACGGATTACGCGTGCGCCCGCCAAACCAGTTGTCGCCCATGGCCAGCGCGCCCAGCGTGGTCTTCGCGATGAGCACCGCTCCTGCGGCATCCAGCCGCTTGACGACGGTGGCATCCTCCTCAAATCTCTGCTTTTCAAAGCCGCCCGCACCCCATGTAGTGGGGTAGCCCTTCACTGCCAGCAGGTCTTTGCCTCCCCACGGCAAACCGTGTAGCGGGCCGCGGTACTTACCCCGGGCGATATCGGCATCGGCCTCCTTCGCCTGGGCCAGCGCGCGATCTTCGGTGATGGTGACAACAAAGTGCAGCAGCGGATCGTAGCGTTTGATCCGCGCGATATACATTTCTGTCAGCGCGGTTGAGGAGATTCTCTTTCCCCTTACCAGCTGTGCAAGTTCCACCACGGTGGAAAAAGCAAGCTCTTCCAGGTTGGAAGGAACAGTGGTGATGTGCGGCGCCTTGCTGTACACGGGTTTTTCTTTCTGCGTGTTCACGCTGACGCCGGGTGGAAGAGGATCGAACACATAGGCAGGCGGAACGCTGTTGGGCAGGTGGAGATTGCGAATCTGCGTATAGGCGGACCGCTGCTCGTTCAGGCCGTCAAGCAGCATCGCGATATGCTCTGGTGCAACGTGCACGCCGGCGAGGGCGGCCGCCTGGTTGATCATGTCCGCTGTAATCTTCGCCACTTCTGGTTCGGTGGTTGTGGGGGAATTCTGTGCCTGTGCGGCGAGCGCATAGAGCACGCCAGGAAAGAGTGTCGAAGCAAGGCCAAAGCGGCCGCTGAAGGCGAGGAAAGAACGGCGATCGAGGGTCATAGTCGCGAAAGAAGAGACGACCGCAAGTATACCGGGTTGCCCACACCCTTTTTAATACGACGAACCACGGGGTGCCCCGTATCTCGTGTTGTTATGAGACGTGGGATCCCACTGCGTCCCACCAACCGCTTTTACCAGATTTGTGATCGAGACAATACTCAGACAGTGACCACAATCTTCCCGATCTGCGCGTTTGACTCCATGTAACGGTGTGCCTCTACCATGTCTGCGAACTTGAAAGTCCTATCGATACGAGGCTTCAACTTGCCCGCGGCGATATTGTCAAATACGTACTCCTTCGCCTGCAGAGTCTTGGCCGGGTCAGCAAAAATACCGTGCAGGGTGTAGCCCTGGATTGTGAGGTTTTTGCTTAACGCGAAGAACAACGGAAAGGGTGTGGGCTCGAGGGCAAGGGCCCCGTACTCAAAAATGGTGCCATGCGGCGCCGTAGCTTTCGCCAGCTCCATAATTCCTTTTCCCGCGACCGAATCGAACACGATACGAGCGCCTTTACCATCAGTAATCTCCTCCACGCGGCGGGCGAGATCTTCTTCTTCCGTGACGATCACGTGGTTGGCTCCAAAGGAAAGAAGCTCGGCTTTTTTGGCGGAAGTACGTGTCGTAGCGATGCTGATGGCGCCTTCGGCTCTTGCCATTTCGATGGCGGCCAGCCCAACGCTGCTGCTGGATGCGGTGATCACGACAAAATCCCCTTTGCTCAAGTGCCCGTAGTAAATTAACGCGCCATAGGCAGTGATGTACTGCATCCAGATGCTGGTGGCTTCCTCATAGGAAAGAATTGCGGGGTACTCGGCAACCGCGTGAATGGGGACGATGGCTACCTCTCCATAAACGCCATACTTGTTGAGAGAAAACGCCGGGAGAGTGCTCGCGTTCTTGCCAATCCAACTGGGGTCGACGCCAGGACCGACCGCCTCGATGATGCCCGACGCCTCATACCCATTCGTGCAGGGCAGAACGGGGCTTTCCAGGTATTGATCATTGCGAAACAAAGTCTCGGCCCGATTAAGCCCAATAGCCTTTACCCGCAGACGAACCTCGCCTCTCCCTGGCTCAGGCAAAACTACGTCGTCGAATTGAAGTACTTCAGGTCCACCGCACTGGTGGAAGCGGACAATCTTTACGGTATCGGGCATAGGCATTCACCTACCCCGGTTCGATGAAACAATGACATCGAAGACTCAGTATTTATCCGTACCTGGACTCACGGCCGCCCGGCAGCGGCGCAAACAAAGCGGCAGATCGCCTGCGGCCATAACGAGCGGAAAGCGGCTCGCCCAAAGGTATAGTGACTCAAGGAAAGCCATGCCCCTCGAACCCACTGCAGAGAACACAAGAACTGCTTCGCCCGGCCAATCGCCTGATGCTGCAGGAACAGGCCAATTTGTTGCGGGGATGGTGATTGGACCTTATCAGCTACTGCAACTGATCGGCGAGGGTGGCATGGGGCAAGTGTGGGCAGCCGAGCAACTGGAACCGGTGCGCCGCCGCGTCGCCATCAAGCTGATCAAGCTGGGCATGGACACACGCGAAGTCGTGACCCGCTTCGAGTCAGAACGCCGGGCGTTGGCGCTGATGGATCACCCCGCGATCGCCAAAGTCTTCGATGCCGGCTCGACGCCCGAGGGGCGGCCGTATTTTGTCATGGAGTACGTGGCTGGATTGCCCATTACCACTTATTGCGATCGGCACAAGTTGAATTGCCGCCAGCGCATGGAACTACTCGTCCAGGTTTGCGAAGGCGTACAACATGCTCACCAGAAGGGAATCATCCATCGCGACCTGAAGCCCTCGAACATTCTCATCACCGAGGTCGACGGCAAACCCAGGCCGCGGATCATCGATTTTGGCGTCGCCAAGGCGATGTCTGAGGGAGTGGATGCAGAGACCATGTTTACCCAGGTTGGCGCGGTCATTGGCACCTTGGGCTACATGAGTCCGGAGCAAGCGGGCTCGGCGGGCACCGACGTCGATACGCGCAGCGACGTGTATTCGCTGGGTGTGGTGCTCTACGAATTGTTAGTGGGCGCCCTGCCGGTTGACTTGAAGAATCTGACTTATTACGAGGTGCTGCGGTGTCTGCGAGAACAGGATGCGCCGCCGCCGAGCTCCAGGCTGCGTGCGCTGACCGGCGACAGCGATCGAACGGCGCAGAGCCGGGGCGCGGATCTCGCTGCGCGGACCCGGGAGTTGCGCGGGGATGCCGACGCAATTGCTCTCAAAGCACTGGAGAAGGATCGCAAGCTGCGCTATTCCACCCCGTCGGAGCTGGCGGCGGATATAGACAACTACCTCTGCAATGAGCCGGTAACCGCGCACGCTCCGAGCTTTGGCTACTTGGCGCGCAAGTATGTTCGCCGTCATCGCGTGGCCGTGCTTGCGGCAGTAGCGGGAATATTGCTGCTGGTAGGGTTCGCCCTGGTGCAGACAATTCAGTTGCGGAACACTCGCCGGCAACGCGATCGCGCCGACCGCATCACCGCTTTTATGACGGATATGTTCAAAGTCTCCGACCCCAACGAGGCCCGCGGCAACACCATTACCGTCAGGGAGATATTGGATAAATCTTCCAACGAGATTGAATCCGGGCTGGGTGAGGATGCCTCGGTTCGCTCCCAGCTGATGCAGGTCATGGCATCGACCTATTCAGGTCTGGGGCTCTACGGCCGCGCACACCGCCTGGAGGAGCAGGTGTTGCAGAGCCGGCAGCGCGAGTTCGGGCCGAAGGATCCCAGGACACTCGAGTCCATGACGAAAATGGGATCAATCCTCAGCCGCGAGGGGCGTGACGTCGAGGCTGAAAATTTTCTCCGCAATACGATCGATACGCAAACAAGTGTCCTGGGACCAGACAATGTCTTGACCCTCCAGTCCCAGGAAGAGCTGGCTGTGCTGCTCGAGCACCAGGCGCACTATGTTGAGGCGGAAAAGCTGGAGCGTACCGTCATCGCGGCGAAAGTACGCAAACTCGGGTCCGAGGATCCACAGACACTCGCCTCCAGAAACACGCTCGCTTCGGTCTTGGGAGGAGAAAGCCGCTTCGACGAAGCGGAGCGGGAGTCGCGCGAAGTGCTTGCCATTGAGCGCCGAACCCTGGGAACAGCCCACCCCTACACTCTGGTGACCATGCACAATCTCGCCAACATGCTCGCGGACGAGGGTCGTTACGAAGAAGCCGAACCCTTATACCGGGAGTCGCTGCGGATTGAGCGTCGGGTGCTGGGATCGGAGCATCCCGACACTGCCAGCACCATGACCTCGCTGGCCAACACCATAAGGTTCAGGCCTGGCCGTCAGGCCGAGGCCGAGGCGCTCTATCGCCAGGCGCTGGCGATAGAGTCGCGCGCCGTGGGCCCCGACCATTCTTATACGACTAACGCCAAGGAAGGCCTGGCCAACAACCTTTCCTCAGAGCACCAATATGGAGAGGCAGAACAACTGTTGCGTGAGGTTCTCTCCACCCGCCAGCGCACGGTCGGCCCCAACAACACCGACACTCTGCTGACGCAATACAACTTGGCCGAGTTGGAGTTCAAGCAGCATCAGTTTGACCAGGCCGAGGCAATGATTCGCCAAACGCTCAGAACTCAGGCCCATGTGCTCGACGCAAACGATCCTGACACCCTCGCGTCAAAGACGCTGCTGGCGAGGATTCTTCTTGAGGAAAACAAACCCCGTGAAGCAGAAGAGTGGGCCCGTCAGGCTTTTGATGCACAGCTTCAAACACTGGGCCCGCAGCATAGCGATACCCAGGACAGCCTGTTCTATCTTGCTGAAGCGCTTGGGAATCTTGGTCGCTACCCTGAGGCAAAGGCACTCTATGTCGATGACGCCGGGAAAATAACCAGGCTACCCAAAGGCGATGCTTCAGCAACCTGGTACAGTTTAGCGAAAGTGGCCGCGGATACCGGCCATAAGGGCGATGCCTTCGAGGCTCTCAATCAGGCGATTCAAGGCGGCTACGCAGATGCCGAGCGATTGCGCACCGATAGCGACCTGAAGGCCTTGCGCAGCGACCCCCGGTTCGCGCAAACCATCACCCTGGCGCAGAAACAAGCCGACGCGGCCAAACAACAATCGCCCTGAACTAGAAACCCATCTTGTCGTCCGCCGATGGACCATAGAGCGCGGGCACCGGCAAGTTGTTCAGGCGAAGATACACGCCAAGTTGGGCACGGTGATGAACCAGGTGGTTCAGGTACATGGTGCGATACAGCACCACACGCGGGCCTTCCACGATGGGCGTTTCGCCGAACACCAGGCTCCAGTTTGCTTCCAGAGCGGCATCGTTTTGGCGCATGAGCGTCTCCCGCAGTTCTGCCGCAGCTTGGTCAAAGGCGCGAACAGCCGCCTCACCGGATTCAAACACCATGGGAGGAAATTTCTCCTTGGCCAGATCCATCCTATCCATGGAGAGCATCGAGGTACCAAACTTGGGCAGCGTGGCTACGTGCATTGCCAGCCTCCCCATCGGCATCGATTTTTCATGCGGCTTGAAGTCGGCCAGACTGGCTGGAATGCGCTCCAGGGTCTTGCGCGTGCTATCCACCTCCACGTCGTAGTCCTTAGCAAGAATTTCAGCAATGGTCATATTGGGTCTCCGGAATAAGATGATAATGATCGCATAAGCGGAAATCTTTCGCCGAGCCGGTTTCTGTTGGAATCGCTACCCCCCCGGCCCTCATCCAACCCTCGTGGGATCAATCCGCGAACATAAAGGTGCCTATGAAATACAACACTCTTGGCCACACCGGCCTGCTCGTCTCGGAACTATGTCTCGGTACCATGACTTTTGCCTCGGGCGAAGGCTTGTGGAAACCCATCGCCGGCGTGGAACAGAAACTTGCAGATGAGTTGGTGCGCCTCTCCTTCGATGCGGGCATCAACTTCGTCGACACCGCGGATGTATACACCGATGGCGAATCGGAGAAAGTTCTTGCCCAGGCGATCGCCAACCTGGGCATCGCGCGCAAAGATATCGTCATCGCCACCAAAGCTTATGGGCGCACCGGCCGTGGCCGTAACGACGTGGGCGCGTCCCGTGGGCACATCATGGATGCAGTCGAAGCCTCGCTCCAGCGCCTCAAAACCGACTACATCGATCTCTATCAAATCCACGCTGCCGACCTCGTCACTCCTATTGAAGAAACCATGCGTGCGCTCGATACCCTGGTCGCGCAGGGAAAAGTCCGCTACCTCGGCTGCTCCAACTGGTATGCCTGGCAGATCATGAAAGCTAATGGCATCTCCGAAGCAAAGAATCTTGAAAAGCTCGAAACCCTGCAAGCCTATTACTCCATAGCCGGCCGCGATCTCGAACGCGAAATCGTGCCCCTGCTGCAAGACCAGCGCACCGGGCTGCTGGTCTGGAGCCCTCTGGCTGGCGGATTGCTTTCCGGCAAGTTCTCCCGCGAGAATCAAAAGCCCGAGGACTCCAGGCGCTCCGCTTTTGATTTCCCCATCGTCGATAAGGAGCGTACCTGGCGCATTCTCGATGTCCTTCGACCGGTGGCGGACGCCCATCAAACCAGTGTCGCCACCATCGCACTGGCGTGGATCCTCGCCAAACCGTTTGTCACCTCCGTAATCATCGGAGCCAAGCGCATCGACCAGCTACAACAGAATCTGTCGGCGGTCGATGTTGAACTCACCGGGGACGAAATGCAGAAACTCGACGAGGTAAGCGCCCTTCCACCGGAATACCCGGGATGGATGATCCCTTTCCAAAACAAGAATCGTCTCGCCGATGTGCCCCGGATCTAGAAGCGCATAATCTCTTAGAGATTATGATGACTTTCATGCACGGACTTACGGGAATCGCATTGGGCGCTGGGCTCATCGCCGGGTTGAACACACACGCTGCATGGGCCCAGAATACCGGTGAAACTAAGCCGGACAGCTACCTGGCGAATAACCGCCCAGCCGACCCGCGCTATAAGGCCGACATCCTCGTGGTGGTCGCCCATCCTGACGATGAAGTGATGGTCACCTCGTATTTGGCCCGCGAGATATATGAACATCAGAAGCGGGTCGCGGTCGTTTATCAAACCCCGGGCGATGGGGGTAACAATGATGTGGGCCCGGAGCAGGCTGCGGCGTTGGGCGACATTCGCCAGATCGAGGCACGTCGTGCGGTCGGCTCTCTTGGAATCACCAACGTATGGTTTCTAGGTGGCCGCGATACGGCAAGCCAGAACGTGCTCAATTCTCTTGAACACTGCGGCCACGGCCGCTGCCTGGACGAGTTGGTCCGTATTATTCGCATTACCCAGCCGGCGGTAATCCTCACCTGGCTGCCCGATTTCAGTACCGGAGAAAACCACGCGGATCATCAGGCGTCTGGGGTGCTCGCAACCGAGGCGTTTGACCTGGCTGGAGATCCAACAATATTTTCAGAACAGGTCTCGCCCGCTGCCAATCCCGACAAAAATATGAACCTGACGGAATCCCTTCGTCCCTGGCAGCCGGAAAAGATCTACTACTTTTACAATCCCACACACGATATTTTCACCGGGCAAGGACCGCAGTACTCGTCCCAGGAGATTTCTCCATCGCGGCATCTCAGCTATGGCATCCTGGCTGCGCAGGCGTTTACGTATCACTTAAGCCAGGGCGGGGAACTAATCGTAAAGAAGATCGCGGACAACACCCTGACCAGTTCGTCCGATGAGATTTCGAAGATCACGACCGATCCCGTGCGGCTGATTTTTGGCAAGTCCGTGGTGCCGTCTGCTGTGAGCGACGATGTGTTCACCGGAGTTATCCCGGAGGGCGTCCCGTTTGAGCGGGCTCCGGGATTTACTGCAGCTAAGTATTCGGATGTAACGCTCGAGATCGGCGACCCATGGAGCTACTACCACAAGCTGTGGCAGGCCCATGGACTGGATCACCTGGCGACCATCGTGCCGGCGGAAATCACGATTCACGTGGAAGGCTCGCTATCCATTCCCCTGATTGTTGTGAATCCGTCGAATACAACAGTAAATGTAGATTTTTCCGTGAAGGCCCCTAATGGTTGGAAGGTCATGCCTACCGCTCCCGCCTCGGTCGCTCCAAGGAGCCGATACTATTCCAGGGTTCGGGCCGAAGCGCCATCCACCAAGCAACCCGGCTGGCAGCAATTCGAAGTTTCCGCCAAGGCCGGAAACAAAAGCATAGGAACCGTACCGATCCGCGTAGAACTCTCCAACGGCTGGGTGGCCCCTCAGTGATAGTTTCAGGAAAAAGAGTCGTGTCGCTCCTCCTCGCTAGCATTGAATCCTGACCGAAGCGGCCCCCTCCCCTTTGTCATGCCCGCCCGTCCCGCCCGTCCCGGCTTGCCGTGGAGCTTGCCGTGGAGCTTGCCGTGGAGCTTGCCGTGGAGCGAGCCGTGGGAGCGCAGCCGAGGGATCTGCAGTTTCCCTGTATAAGCAGCCGAAGACGATAGGACAGAACTGCAACCGCCGTGGGTATACTCTCTCAACAGAATTCAACGAGCGCTGGAGCCACGAGCATGAACCCACCCACGATAGGACCGAATCGCAGAAACTTTCTCACTGGAGCAGCCATCACCGCAGGCATGCACCTACTGAATCCTGCCGCGCATGCCGACGATAAAAAGCCCACACCAAGCCCAAGTCTCCTGATCATCGGGCCTGTACCCGGCTACACCCCAGACATCGGCACGCTGGTTTCCATGCTCACCTACATGAACCACGCGGTCACTAGCCCGTTAAAGGGCTTAACCATGGCAGACCTGGATTATCTTTTCGATCCCAACGCCAACAGCATCGGAGCACTTCTGCTGCACCTGGCCGCCACCGAAACCTACTACGGCATGAACACTTTCGAAAATAAACCCTGGGGTAGTTGGTCCGACGACATCAAGAAAAAGTGGGACCCTGCCATGAACCTGGGCGACGCTGGCCGCAAAACCATCAAAGGTCACGACCTGGATTACTACCTCAACATCCTGCACGAGACGCGAGAACACTCACTTGCCGAATTCCGCAAGCGCGATGACACCTGGCTCCAGTCTGGCCCGACCGAGCAATTCGAGAGCAAAGTAAATATCCACTGGAAGTGGTTCCATGTCTGTGAGCACGAATCGCATCACAGCGGCCAAATCGCTTTTCTCATGAAACGCCTTCCCGGCGCCAAAACGGCCGCGGAAGGCTGAACTGTTAGTAAACAGAAGGCTCCCGCGTGTCATACTTCTGCCCATACTTGTTGTCGTGGGCAAGCGGAGCATGGGGAACCTGGGGCAAATTGAGAACCCCCAGATCGCTGTGATCGGCGGAGATACGAATTCTGCGCGCCGCCATATCCGCAGCTGCCGGGTCTGCACCCTCTACCCAGATATGCAGCAGGTAATCATCCGCGGGCACACTAGCAATGTGAAAGCGGCCCTGCGCGTCCTCCACACTATAAAAAGGCGTGGAGAGCGCGATCACGACCGCGCTCATCTCGGGGTGAATGTTGCAGAAAATGTAAGACACACCTTCCCGCCCGAAAAGAACCTCCTTGGAGGAGCCGGCCTCATAAAGACCAAGATCGAAACGGCGCCCATTGAACAGCGAGAAAACATTGTGAAAAAACGGATCGGCATTAGGGAAATGCACTATGCTCCCCACCGGCACAATCAATAAATGCGGAGAAAATTGCTTGTTTTTCTGCAGTAGCGTAAAACTCCTTGCCGGAGCGGGCTCGGCAACCTTGTCTGCATGCAGCGGAGTAAGCCAGATGGCTGAGCGCGGCTGCATTCTGTTATGGCCTTCGCGCGCGGCCTTCGCCGTTGTTTGCCTGGCTTGCGCTGTCACATCCAGCAACTGCTGGGCATGCATCATCAGGGCGGTCCCTAGCAAAAGGTAACCGGCAATGAGCGTTGCACGCCTCGCATTGTTCTTCGGCATCCTTTAGAACCTATATCCGGCGGCAACGCCATAGATGTCCGCGACCGAGTGCGGCCCGATGGCGTAGGAGCTATCGATTCTTCGATACTCCAACGAAAAAACCGTGTAAGCCGTGGGGCTGTAAATAACGTTGGTAAACCAGGTCGCGTTGCGCGCCAGATTCTCGTAGGGACTACTCGCACTGGTCACATATGGCCGCAACTCAGAGGCGAACGCATTATCGATGCCGTATGCTGCGTTGAACTCCAAACGCTCACCGGCGCGCGCTTTCAACTGCGACCATCCTCCGACATCGTCCAACGGCCGAGAGTAGTAGACCTGGTTCTGTTCGGTGTAGACATAGTCCTTGAAGGCGCCTCCGCCTAATCCTCCGAGCGCCAGCCCACGATAGAAACTGCCGCTCGCTTCCAAATGAGCAAGGAGCGGAACACGATAATCGATGGTTGCTGCCCAGGCGTCAAAGCTAAAATAATCGTTTGCCTTGTGCGGACTAAAGTATCCTCCGACTCCAACTCGCAGGCCGGTAAGATCGGTGCCTCGGGCATAACCCACCCGGGCTTCGCTGCCCGGCCACCGGCTCCGCTCCCCAAGGCTGCCGGTTGCGTAGTTTGTTGTGGTCGGGTCGGGGATGTCTGCGATCGCACCCTGCACGCTGATACGAGAATCGTCGTTCAGGCGCAGAGCATGCTCGGCGCCGGCCTGGGCAATCCAGGTCCAGAGATTCCCAGACCAGGCGAGGGGCGACTGGGCGATTGCAGTGAGCGAAGTTGGCGTGTTTGGGCTAAAAATGGGGCGATCCAGTTCCGCGAACGCACGCGTTTGGTCCCAGTTGAGTTCAGCGTGCGCGGTGCGCAGTCGTGGAACTCCACCCGCACCGGTATAGCTCCCCTGGCCGGCGTCCCCGAAAAAGTCGATGCGCACATCGGCGTTCGAAGCAGCACCGAATACATGCGGGCCCCGCGCGTCTAATCCGAGAATGGTTTGACGCAGAGAAAGACCGGTCGTGCCTCCAACACCAGTAGCCTGCGCAGGAGACTGGATTACGTCAACGGCGGCGGTGTTCACGAAGGTATTCATGAGAATAAGACCAGTGAGCTTAACGGGAAACTTCGATTCGCTTTCAACCTTCGTCTGCTCGTGGGTGGCAATCTCGCTCTGCTGCAGATCCTGCTTTTCGCGCAGGCTCTCGAGGCCGGCGTTGAGCCGGGCCACTTCTTCTTCTACTGGCGGCTGCGGCGCCGTTACCGGCGCTGCACTGCGTGTTCCCGCAAGTTGTCCTTGCAGGTCGGCAACTTGCTTGCGTAATAGCTCGATCTGCCGTTGTGACGATTCAAGCACGGCCTGCTCCTGGGCGACCAGTCCGGCGAGTTGATCCACCTGGTGCTGTAGGCCCTCGGGCGCGGAAGTTGGGGCGCTCTGCGCTCGTTCCGCGGCGAGGAAGCCTGTAGTAAGCAACAGCATAGCTAGCAAGCAGCGGTGTCTTGGCCATTTCACTGGTGTATGCCTCCTGAGGTTGGGGCCGGCACCCCTGACGGTGATTCCGAAACCACGCCTGTAAAGTCAGTGCAAAGCGAAAGGCGAAAAATGGTCTCCCCCGGTTGTGTGCTCAACAGGGTGACGGCGCCTCCATGCTCTTTCGCCACGGAATCGGCCAGCGTCAGCCCAAGGCCGGTTCCGCTCTGCTTTCCATCACTGACAAACGGCTCAAAGAGAGAATTGCGAATGTGTTCCGCCACCCCGGGTCCGGAGTCGGTGATGATCACCGCGATCGTCCTCTCCGCGGCGGTGATGGAGACCGACACTTCGCCAGGGCCTGCTGAATTGCGAGCTGACTGGCACGCGTTGAGGAGAAGGTTGTAAATCGCCCTCTGCATCTGCTTTGCATCGACCAGCGCGTAGGCGCCCGAGGGATTAGCGCATTCCATGCGCACCGTAACCCCCTCCGCTTCAGGATGAGCCTTGAGCAGAGCAATGCACTTTTCGACAATCGCAACCAGCGAATTGCGCTCCCGGTGGTAAACGGTGCCGGTCTTGCTGAAGATGAGCAACGATTCCAGAAGTTCGGTGGCGCCGTGGACGGCCACATGGATGTCGGCAAAAAAGTCACTGCGCTCCTGCTCAGAAATGCGCGACGAGGAAAGAAATTCGGCGTTGGCATAGACCGAGGCCAGATAGTGCCGCAGATCATGCGACACCGAGCTCGCCATGCGTCCGATCGTGACCAGCTTCTCCGATTCCAAAAGGGCGCGGTTGGTGGTCAATATCTCATTGCGCATGCGAGCGAAAGAGGAACTCAGTTCACGCACCTCGCGCGTGCCACCCTTGGGAAGGGCGCGGCCGTGGTCTCCGAAACCAAAAGCACGCACCCCTTGCGCCAGTAGTTCCAGCGGATGGGTCACGATTTGCGAAAGTACAAACATCAATAACGATCCCAGGACAATCGCGGCCACGCCCAGCAATAAAACCAGCCGATCGGTATCCTGCACCACCCGGTTCGCCTGCTTGTAAGACTTAAGCACCACTAAACGCAGGGGACGCGCCGCCTCCGCGGAAAGATCGGCCTCGGTGCCGAGAAATTGCTCTCCGGCAAGCGTTATCTCCGCGGTGCGTCCACCGGCAATCGCAGCCAGCGACTCATATTTGCGCCCCAATTCCGCTTGAAGCCCGGGCGCGAGCGTGCTTGCCAAGATTGCATCGCCGGCAAGAAAGGTGGCTTCGTTTCCTGATGCATGGCTGATCAGGCCCACCACCTCGTGGTCGATCGCATACCCGCTGATCACGTAGCCCAGCAGCGTTCCCCGCCCTTCTTCCCCGAAGTAAAGTGGCCGCGTGGAGAAATCAAAAAGCCTGCCGTCGGCAATCAGATATTGCTCCGTCGAACGCGCCATCGTTTGTTGCAATGCTTCCCCCAGAGCAGGGGACGCAGAATCACCGGAGGTGTATACGGCAAGCACCCTGCCGGAAGCATCGGCCAGGGCGAAAAGATCGCTGCCGCTCACCTTCCAGAACTCGATCGCGCCATCTTGGATGGTGCGCTCATCGTGCGTGGTCATCAGGGCTTTGAGGCTGGCCTGATCGGCTAACAGCGCATTCTCATGGATCAGAGCATCTCTGCGCTGCTGCTGCAGAATTGTCAGGGTCGACAGGGAACGCGTCAGGTCGTCGGCAAGCTCCTGGCTCACATGCTGCCTGATCCGGTCACGGATGATCAGCAGGCTCCCGCCCGTGACCGCCGTGATGACTGCGATCAGGGCCGCGATCAGCAGTACGCGGGTTCGAATACCACGGAAAGGCGGCATGTGGTCGTTGGCTCTTCAGGGAGTGAATTTATAGCCGGCGCCATAGATCGTCTGAAGATGCCGTGGAGTGGCGGGGTCGGATTCAAGCTTTTGTCGCAGCTTGAGTATCTGGTTGTCGACGGTTCGCGTGGTCGGGTAGGAGTTGTAACCCCATACATCGCTCAGCAGCTCGTCGCGGCTCAAGACACGCTCCGGATTCTCCGTAAAAAATCTCAACAGCTTGAATTCATGCGCGGTCAGCGATATCGACTTGCCGGCCTTTCTGGCGATCATCCTGAGAAAGTCAATCTCGCAGTCGCCAAACCGGTAGGTGGAAACTGGTTCCGTTTTTCGCCGGCGGCGAATCGACGCCTGCACCCTGGCCAGCAGTTCCCGCGGGCTGAAGGGCTTGGTTATGTAGTCTTCCGCGCCCAGCTCCAACAGCAACACTTTGTCGACCACTTCGCTCACTGCGCTCAGGATGAGCACCGGAGTATCGGGCGAAGCGCTCTTGATCCGTTTACATACCTCGCGTCCCGACAACTGCGGCAGAATCAAGTCCAGCACAACGGCGGATGGTGCATGCGAGAGAAACGAGTCGACTCCGGCCCGGCCATCGGACGCTACCTCCACCCGGTAGCCCTCGTCATGAAAGATGCGTTGTAGCACCTTCTGCATGCGGGGGTCGTCCTCGACAATGAGAATAGTGCCCTGGTCTTCTGCCATAACAGATGCTCTCCCACCCGGCTCTGGATCGCCGGTTCCACTCTCTATCGTGCTCTAAACATTGGGCGATCTGAGCTTTTTGGCGAGACAATGACATTCTAATGACATTTGCGGCGACAACCCGTTGTGCCGGATGGCTGGCTCTGCAAATAAGCCGTGGCTGTCGCTCCACGCCCGGTTCATTATAGATTGCCCCACGGATTCCTGATTTGCCGCGAAACTCCGCAGTGATTGGCCCTATCATGCCCAAAATCAGATCGTGGCTCGTGCCATTGACGTGCTGCCTGACCCTTTCATCCATGATTGCAAGCCTCGCACCCAAAGCGAGGGCCCAGGCCTGCGGCGCCACTCAACAAAGCACGATCGCCACCGACCGGCCGCAGGTTACCAGTTCGAGTGTTGTCGTCCCCTGCGGCAGCCTGCAGTTGGAGAACGGCTTTCAGGAAACCGGCAACGCTGGGCAGCGAACCTTCGATCTTCCCGAATCCGCGGTGCGATTTGGAATAGCCAACAAGACGGAGCTTCGCCTGGCGATTCCCAACTACTTTCAGAATGACGATACCCCGTCCGGTTTCGTCAACGGATTTGGCGATCTTAGCGTGGGTTTCAAACAGCAGCTTGGGCCCACGCCCGGCCGCTTTGACCTCTCGATCATTCCCTCAGTCAGCTTGCCGACTGGAGCCACTGCCGTCACCAGCCATGGCTATGATCCGACGGTGCAACTCCCCTGGTCGCGTTCGCTCACCAGCAATTGGACGGTTGCAGGGATGTTCTCAGTGATGTGGCCCACCCAGGGACCCCGCCGGGTTGTGACGGGACAGTCCAGCGCGTATTTCGACCGGCAGCTCACTCCATCCTGGGACGTCTACGTAGAATACTCCGGCGCCTTTCCCCAGCGCGGTGGACCGCAGCAGCTCATCAATACCGGCACATCCTACAAGCTCTCACCCCACCAGCAGCTTGATTTTCATTGCAACTTCGGCCTTTCCGCGGCGGTGCCCGGTCACTCCATCGGCCTTGGTTACTCTTTCCGTTTGCAGGCGATCCGCCACCGGGAAAGTCCCTCCAGACGGTAAAGGATGAATCGCAATCCGGCCCGGGAAGAATCTCTATTCTCCCTGGCAAATCTCGGTTAACAGGCTTACTATTGGCGAGCTCGCCAGTCCCCCCGCCGACGATCACCCAAACCATTTCCCAGGTAAAACCTGATTTTTCAATCGGAGGAACCAATGTCCCAAACTCTGCGAACCATCCCTCGTGGAAAAATGCATCTCCTTGCCCTCGTCTGCTGCGCCGTTTCCGGCACGGCTGTTGCCGCCACCTTGTGCGTCAACCCAGGGGGAAAAGCCGGCTGTAAGTCCACCATAAGCGCCGCCGTCGCGGCCGCCTCCCCAGGAGACACCATTCGGGTGGCACAAGGCACATATAAGGAGCAGGTGACCATCACCAAGGCGCTTACCTTGAAGGCAGACGAATTTGCTCAGCCGGTTATCGACGCCACTGGCCTGCCCAACGGCATCCTCATCGATGGCATCTCCAAAGCTCCTCAAGCCGGTGTGGGCAGCGTATCGGTATCCGGCTTTAAAATTCACAATGCAAATTTTGAAGGCATTCTCATCGTCAACGGCTCGGATGTCACCATCGCCCGCAACCATGTCCTGGATAACAATAAGGCGCTGAATGTCGGCGCTGGCATGTGCCCGGGCATCCCCGCTTTTGAAACCAACGAACAAATGGATTGTGGCGAGGGAATTCACCTCATGGCCACCGATCATTCCACTATTCTGCACAACGAGGTCAACGACAACTCCGGCGGCATCCTCACCACCGACGAAACCGGCCCCAGCCGTGGAAATCTGATCAGTAACAACTACGTGCATGACAATGCTTATGCTTGCGGCATCACCATGGCGTCTCATCCACCCGCGACTTCGATCATCCCCGCCGCCAAGGTCTCGTTCGGTATATTTCACAACACCGTTGCCAACAATGAATCTGCTCATAACGGCCTGGGAGCTCCCGGTGCCGGAGCGGGTGTGGGAATCTTCGCTCCCGGTCCCGGTTCCACATCCACCGCGAATGTGATCATCAACAACAACCTTCACGACAACGGCTTGCCTGGTGTCACCATGCACAACCACGGATCCGCGGCTTCTCCGGCGCCCCCAGTCAACCTCAACGACAACGTCATCATCGGCAACAAGATCTCAGGCAACGCAGCCGATACTGAGGATGCAGCCACCTCCGGCCCCACCGGCATCAATCTCTACAGCACGGCGCCAGTGTATGGCACCGTGATCTCACAAAATATCTTTGAGGACGAAGCCGTTGATATTGCCTTCAAGGCGCCGGCTGGCCGCCTCACCGCGCATTTCAACGACTTCGACACCGAAAGAGTCGGGGTCGACAACCTGGGCGCGGGCTCGGTAAATGCGATCGATAATTGGTGGCACTGCCCAGCCGGCCCCGGCGGAAAAAACTGCGCAAGCGTCGTTGGCCCAATGGTGGACTTCACCCCGTGGCTACACCATCCCCTCGAGGACTAGCGTCTGAAGAGAGCGTCAGGTTACGTCACGCGATATAGGCAGTGTAACTTGCAAGGTAAACTTGCAAGTTACGCTGTCTATACCATATACTCGAGCTGTGCAGCGAAACACCTTTGACGCCGCTGTAATCGACTTCGGCCAATCCGTTGGCCTCCTTGTCCGCCGCGCGCGTGCGGCTGCCGCCACCGACGAACTCTCGTGGACCGAAACCGCCGTGCTCAACCGCCTCGCCAGGGAAGGCCCGGCGACCACTGCCGACCTGGCGCGCAGCCAGGGAATGAGGCCGCAATCGATGCGGACCATCATTGCATCGCTGGATGAAATGGGCATGATCGAGCGTAAGCCCCATGCCACCGACGGCCGCCAGGTAAATCTCGTACTGAGCGCCAAAGGCGCTGCGGTGCAGAAGCGCGCGGGCGACGCGAAACAAATGTGGATAGCGCAGGCCTTCGCCCGGCTCAACAAGCAAGACCAGGAAACGTTGTTTGCCGCGGGCAGGATCATCAGGCGCATGGTCGAAGGCGAAACCCAATGAGCCGCCTCGCGGTCAGTGAAACGAGTTCGATATCGCATGCCTGGCGTGCGCTCCGGCACCGCAATTTCAAGCTCTTCTTCTACGGTCAAAGCATTTCCGTGCTTGGCACCTGGATGACCAGGCTGGCGACGAGCTGGCTGGTCTATCGCATGACCCACTCAGCGCTATTGCTCGGGGTCGTTAGTTTTGCCGGGCAAATTGTTTCCTTCGCCCTGGGACCCTTTGCTGGTGTCTGGGTAGAGCGCCTTAACCGCCGCAAGCTGCTGGTGTGGACGCAGGCAGCCGCTGCCGTCCAGTCGCTTGCGCTGGCCGCACTCACCCTGGCGCACATCATCACCCTGTGGGAGATCATTGCGCTCACTGCCCTGCAGGGCTTGATCAACGCGTTTGATATGCCCGGGCGTCAATCCTTCCTGGTGCAGATGGTGGAGGATCGCAACGACCTCAGCAATGCAATCGCCATCAACTCCTCCATGGCGAATGGCGCGCGGCTGCTGGGCCCCGCCATCGCCGGCGTGGTGATCGGAGCCTTTGGAGAAGGCTGGTGCTTTCTCATCGACGGCGCAAGCTATCTTGCTGTGATCGCGTCTTTGCTGCTGATGCGTATCAAGCCGGCGGAGATCCGCCGCCGCGCGACCAGCATGCTCGAACAAATGCGAGAAGGGTGGGACTACGTTCGCACCTTTCCTCCGATCCGCACCATCCTCATGCTCTTTTCGTTGATCAGCCTGATGGGCTATTCCTATGCCGTGCTCCTGCCTCTCTTCGCCGGCCAGGTGCTGCACGGTGGCGCAAGGACCCTCGGCTGGCTTACGGGAGCCGCTGGAGTTGGCGCCCTGGCCTCGGCACTTTCGCTTGCATTGCGCAAGTCGGTTGCCGGGCTTACCCGCATGCTTCAGATCGCGACCGCGATGCTGGGAGGCGCGCTCATCCTTTTCGGCTTCTCGCACACCCTGTGGCTCTCGCTCCTGCTGATGGTGTTCGTCGGCTTTGGGATGATTCAGTGCGCGGCTGCATCCAACACCATCATCCAGTCGCTCGTGCCGGAAGATAAACGCGCTCGCACCATGGGTTATTACACCATGGCCTTCTTCGGCTCGGCGCCCTTCGGCAGCCTGTTGGCCGGCACGCTCGCTCACTGGATAGGAGCACCCCGCACCGTCATGGTGACCGGCGCGTTCTGTCTCGCCGGCTCACTATGGTTTACATTCCAGCTGCCCAAGGTCAACGCAGTGATCGGGCCGATCTACCAGCAGAAGGGTTTGCTCCCGGTGCCAGGCATGGCGGCCGCAGAATAAACATCCACAGACCCGATCGAGAGGAAATCACCATGCACTGGTACCACTACATCGCTTGTTTCTTTGCCGGCGCATTTCTTGCCAATACGGTGCCTCATTTTGTCCACGGCATTTCGGGTGATCGCTTCCCGACACCCTTCGCCCACCCTCCGGGCAAAGGGTTATCATCGCCAACGGTCAACGTTGTGTGGGCACTCTTCAATTCGCTCGTCGGCTGGTTTCTGTTTCGGGTGGGAAGAGTTTCCAGCGGAGATCTCTTACTGCTGATCGTTTTCTTCGCCGGCATCGCTGCCATCAGCATCTTGTCCAGCGTTAATTTTTCCAGTAAGCACGCCAGCTAACCCGGGAGGAAGACCATGCCGCTCACCCAACTCGATCCTCAAGCTGCATTGATTTTGATTGACCTGCAAAAAGGTATTACCGCATTGCCGATGCTGCATCCCGGTCAGGAGATCATCGCCCGATCAGCCCGGCTGGCGGGCGCTTTCCGCGAGCATGGCCTCCCGGTCGTTCTGGTCAACGTCACAGCCTCACCTCCCGGCCGCAGCGATGTCGGAAGACGCAACTTTGATTTCCCTCCGGATTGGACCGAACTGGTTCCTGAACTGGAGCAACAGCCCACCGATTACCTGGTGAGCAAGCAAGCGCCCGGCGCATTCATCGGCACCGGGCTGGATGCTTACTTGCGTCAGCGTGGGGTAACCCAGGTCTTCTTAGCCGGCATTTCCACCAGTGCCGGCGTGGAATCGACCGGCCGCAGCGCATACGATCACGGCTTCCACGTAGTCTTTGTGGTGGATGCAATGACCGACCGCAATGCCGACACGCACCGTCACAGTGTGGAGAACGTCTTTCCCAGGTTCGGAGAGACGGATACAACCGACAAAGTTCTTGAGTTTCTCGCCGCTCTCAGGTAGCTGCTCTCTCCAATTCAGTTCGGCTTGTTGTGCGTGAACCGCTCTTTAACTTTAGCCTTGTTCTTCATCGGCGGCGGGTTGGTACTGCCCCACGTAGCATGGTTCCAGGTAACTGCCTGCAGCCCGTCGTGGCCCGGCTGGAAAATCATGGGCGGCTCGGCCGGCTTGCCTTCCACCGCATCGAACGTGACCTTGACCTGGCTGCCCGAGTCCACCCAATGGCCAAAGAGGGTGGTGGTGCCATTACCCGGATCTTCTGTAACCGTGGCCGTGCCATCCGAACCCAGACTTAAATTCATAGACGGGCCCGGCTTCGTTGCGTCTTTGGCTTGGGAAAGATACGTGCCGACAAATTTCGAATACGTGGTTGTGCTGCCAGAGACGGCGGCCGCAGGGAACAACAACCATGCCGCGCCCAGCAAAACCTGAAAAGGGAACCAGTGAGTAAGTTTCATCGCTCTTTCCATCATGGAGCGCCAACGACGCCTTTGCAAGCTCCGTCCAACCTCTTCATCCTTGGCCATTTACGCAGCCCTTGCCCCGGGAAAATCAAAAGGAGTAACGTTATTGCGTGGTTCGGACGAACCTGGGGGCAGACATGAAAAACATCGGCATTCTCCCGCTCGCCATCTTCCTCGTAGCTACCTGCGCCAACGGCCAGGGCAGTTCTAAAAAAGACACCTCCGTCCGGGTCACGTTAGCAGGCGCACATTGTCCTGTTAGCCTGCAGGCAACTCACGGAGACTTCTTCATGGAACGGAGAGCGGGATCCTTCGGATTCAACCCTGCACCCGACGCTTTACAACAGCGGATCCATCTGACCATGACCAACCCGCAGCCACGAGACATAGTAAGCGCGCAAGTAACGGCTCATGGCCTCAGCGACAAGTGGAGAATCGTGGGCCTGTCCACTTCCACCCCGGCCCCTGACTTGGCGAAGACGATCGACCTTGCATTCGACGTGAAAGGGAAGGGCCAGGGCTCCGGCGACCTCTCTTTGAAGCGCTTTACCGCAGTAACCTCTATCGACCTTGACTCGATTGAATATGCCGATGGCTCCAGTTGGCACGCCGCATGGTCAGGCGCCTGCAGCATAAAGCCCAGCGCCCTGATGCCTGTAAGCAGCGTTCGATAGTCCGCGAACATCCAAGCATTGGGGGAAATCAGATGAAGAAGTTATTGAGTTGTCTACTACAAGGCGGCGTTCTCGTCGCCAGCCTGGCAAGTGGTGCCCAGTTGTTTGCCCAGGAAACCGGTGCGCCTCCAGAAACTTCCGCACCACCTGCAACCCCAGGGCCAGGCGGTGGGCACCATGGAATGATGGGCGATCCCGATCAGCAATTGGCCAGGATGACCTCTCATTACAAGCTGTCCGCTGACCAGCAAAGCAAAATCAAGCCCATCCTGGTATCCACACAACAGCAAATGCAGGCATTGCGCGGGGATTCGTCGTTGTCGCGTGACGACCGCATGGCAAAAATGCAAAGCATTCGCGGCGACTCCAAAACTAAAATCGAAGCTATTCTGAACGACGACCAGAAAAAGCAATTTGACCAGGATCAACAGGCCATGATGGAGCGTATGCAGCAACGAGGCCAGGGCGGTCCCGGCGGCGGCGGGCCTCCACCACCTCCACAGTAGGCTACTGTTGTACCTCCTCCAGCACTTTCCTCACCGTGCTTGAGATTCTGTCAAGCATGCCGCTCGCATCCTCGACCAGCTTCCGGGTATCCCCGGAGAGGTCGGGGTGCGTCTTTAACAGGTGAACGGTAAAGGTCATCGCGGCCAGCGGATTGTTCAGCTCATGGGCTAGATGGTTGATCAGCATATACCTGGCTTCCCAGGCGCGCAGCTTATGTTCGGCGGCATAGAGTTTCCGCTGTTCCGTCAGTTCGACAACATAGGCGGACCATTGCAATGGTTCCGTGCTAAGCCTCACGGCTCCAATCAGAAACGGCAGGCGCGAACCATCGGGCAGAACGAATTCTTTCTCGTACGGAGCACAAGTGCCGTACTCGCGCAGCTGTTCGATCGCGCTCACGTCCAATGGCAGGTACTGTTCAGGAGTCTTTTTGCGCCAATCGACCTCTTCGTCCGTTAGCTGTTGCCGGGTAAGCCCGGTCATGCGTAGAAACGCACCGTTGGCGTCCACAATGCGATTCTCCTGGGTGATCGCAACCCCCAGGTAGGGAGACTGGTAAAGAAAAGAGAAGGACGTTTGCAGCGATCGCGGAATCTGCGACTGGTAAACACGGATCGATATTTCTACCACTGCCTGTAGCGTTTCCCCGATCTGCACGATATGGCGCACCAGCGTGCTCAGATCGAGCCCGAGAAGATTTTCCTGAATGGTCGAACTGATCACCTGCTGCAGTACACGCGACTCAAACAATATCTGCGGAATCGAATATCCCTGCTGGTATCGCGCCCTACCGTGCTTTCGTGCCAGTTCTGTCGCCGCCGGGCTCAACTCGTCCGCGGTTCCGTCCACCCGTCCGACCAACTCCTTCACAATTTCAGGAACGTGATCGCTCCGCTCCGCCTCTGTCAATTGAAGTGCAGCCAGGTCGGCATCATTCATCACCACGCGCAGCCAGCGCTCGCAGATTACCGGCGACAGGTCTTTCAGAACCTGCGATATCTTGCGCGAAGGTGTATCTTGTCTCGTTGGCCGTTTTGCAGACATAAGTCTTTCTCGTACCTGGCGCTATCTGGCGCCAGGCTGTTGGATGCAGTTATTGCGTCGGATGCGTTGGCCATCGCGCAAAACACAGTCAATCGGGATTTCAGGCATCAACGCCAGGGCCTGGTTTGCCTAAGACTCCTGCGACCTCGGCCCACAGCAACCGAAGGTCATGGTCATGGGAAGCATCCTTATTCGCCGCTTCCACCCCACGGGCAAAACTTCGTTCAGCTGCCTCCTTATCCCCCCGCCCCTTATAGGCCATTGCCAGGTAGAAGAAATGAGTCGGATCCGCTTCGCCGAGCATTGCGCCGGATTTGGTGAGCGTAGTAATCGCCTCATCCCACAAGCCGTTGCGCAGTTCAGCCAGACCCAGCGTGTTCAAGTGACCGCCGGTTGGCGAAGCCTTGACCGCCTGGCGGGATAATTGCAGCGCCTCGGCGGGTCGGCGCACGCTGCGGTCCTGAGCGGACAAGAGAAACCACGCCAGTGAATTGAGCAAGGGGGGATTATCTGGGTTGCCCTCAAGAGCCTTGCGATAGAGCGCCTCCGCCTGAGCGTATTTGCCCAAACCCGCATAATCTGAGCCCAACTCCAGCACAGACGCCACGGTGTCGGGATGCTGCGGACCCAGTACGCGGCTTCGCGCCTCCCAGGTCTGCGTGTCGAGCGCCTCCGCCTGCGCATAGTTACCTTGCGTCCTGTAGTCCACCGCCACGTTGTTCATGGACCAAAGAGTGTCAGGATTATCCGGGCCCAGAGTTCGGCGTCGAACCTCTAGAAGTTGCCGATCAAGCGCCTGGGCCTCGGCGACTTTGCCATCGTCGCGATAGTCATTCGCCAGATTGTGCATGGAGCGAAGCGTTATGGGATGCTCCGCGCCCAGCACTCGGCGCTGAATCTCCAGCGTCTGTTTATCCAGTGCCTCAGCCTCCGGGTATCTATTCAGATCGTGATAATCCATCGCCAGATTGACCATGGAGTCCAGGGTGTCGGGATGCTCAGGACCAAGCACTCGCCGGCGCCCCTCCAGGGTCTGGCTGCAAAGCGCGGCAGCCTGCGCCGTTTTCCCCTGAACGGCGTAGGCGGATGAAAGGTTGTTCATTGCCGCCAGAGTGTCAGGATGATCGGGACCCTCGAGGCGCCGACGGAGTTCCAGTGTCTTGCTCATGATCTCTTCGGCCTGCGGATATTTCCCCAGGTCGTAGTAGATGATGCCCAGATAATGCATCGACCCGATCGTGGCAGCGGTTTCAGGGCCCACCACCCGGCGACTGATTTCCAGGGCTTGTTGAGCGATCGGTTCGGCCTGCAAATCTTTACCCTCGTCGTCATAGACCGAGGTGAGCCTGTTCATGGCCCTTAAGGTGATTGGATTTTCCAGCCCCAGGCTGCGCTGGCTAATCTCCAATGCCTGCTTGCCCAGAGTTTCCGCTTCAGCATACTTGCCTTGGGACTCCTCGGTATTTTCCAGGCTAAGCATGGTTTCGAGGGTCTGTGGATTCCCCGCGCCGAGCCCGCGCCGCTCCAACTCCAACGCCCGCTCCAGTTGCTTTCGCGCCTCCGTGTAGAGGCCCAGGTCGGCATAGGTGCTTCCCACCGTGGAGCGTATGGCCGCCTCCACTTCGGGTTGCTTATCAAATTTGCCCTCGATGTTCTGCGCTGCCCGGTCAAGTGCGGTACGCACTTTGAGATCCGGGTCGGGCTTTGACTGGTGGTAGGCGCTGGCCTGCGCCAGCAGGTCCTTCTGCAAAAAGTCGTTTACTGCCTGGGCGATTGCCGACTGCTTTCGCGCTTGCACCGCCTCCCAGGTACTGGCTACGGTGCCCAGCACCAGCACCACAAAAACGGCCGCGATACCCGCCACGAGCGCCTTGTGTCTACGCGCAAACTTGTGTAATTGATAGCTGGCGCTCGCCGGCTTCGCCGTGATCGGCTGGTCTTCGAGATACCTCCTGATATCGTCTGCCAGCTCTGCAGCGGAAGAGTAGCGGCGAGTCTTATCCTTCTCCAGCGCTTTGGCAACAATAGTCTCGATGTCGCCCCGGTACACCCGGTTCACCGTGCTCAATTGTGCCGGATCCACCTCCTGGATCGTGCGTACGGCCTCGTGCAAATGCCGCGACAGCTCGTAGGGCATCTTGCCCGTGAGCAGCTCATAGAGAATCACGCCCAGCGCGTAGACGTCGCTACGTGTGTCCAGCGCCAGGGGATCGGCTAGAACCTGCTCCGGGCTCATGTAGGCCAGCGTGCCCAGCAATTGCCCCATGTCCGTCTGGCGTGTGGCCTGGGCATCCATGTCGGTAGCCCGCGCCAGACCAAAGTCCAGAATCTTCGGCTGGCCGCTCTCGTCGACCAGAATGTTGCCCGGCTTCAAATCGCGATGGATGATGCCACGTTGGTGCGCGTGCTCTACGGCTTCGCAGACCTGGATCATCAGGCCCAGCCGCTGGCGCGTGTTCAGCTTCTGAGCATCCGCGTAGTCGACCAGCGGCTTGCCATGGATAAGCTCCATGGCAAAGAACGGCTGGGCGCCGAAGCCTGCGTCGGCGCTCCCCGCCTCGTAGATTTGCGCGATGCCCGGATGGTGGAGCCGTCCGAGAGCCTGCGACTCCTGGGCAAACCGGCGCAGCAATTCGGGGCTGGCCCAAGCTGTCTTAATAACCTTGAGCGCTACCAGGCGCCGCGGCTGATCCTGCTCCGCCTCGTACACCGCGCCCATCCCACCCTGCCCCAGCAGGGAGAGAATGCGGTAATGGCCGATGTTCTGTGGCAGCTGCGCAGTGTATCCCGCTGCGGGCAGTGCCGACGAGCCATCCGGCCCGGTGGTGGCTGCCTCAGAGTCAACCATAAGACTGAGGATATGGATTTACGCACGCCGCCGTCAACGAAGCGAGATCTACCCACAAAAGCCGGAGCCGCTGGAAGCGTACCCACACATGGCACCAAGACCGTGTGCCGTCCCTCTACTTTCCGGGAGTCGCAAACCCGCTAAGCTGTGGCTTGGCAATTGTTGGATCGCCCACCACCACCAGCGTCATGGCATTGGTATTGAGATACTTCTTCGCCAGCGCCTGCACCTGCTCCGGTGTCACGGCATTCACCCGCTGCACATAGCCAGTCAGATAATCGTCCTCTAGGTTGTGGAAGTCGACGAAACTGAGGGTGTTCAGTATTCCCTGACGGGATGAATTGTTCAGGATAAAAACACCATCCTCATAACGCTGCGTGCGGCCGAGTTCTGCCACACTCGGCGGAGCACTTTGCAGCAGTTTAATCTCCTTCACAATCTCCTGCAGGGCGGGGCCCGTGGCTGCCGTGGTGATTGCGGCGTCCTCCGACCAGATATTCGTTTTATACCCTTCGGAGAGTCTGCTGTGCGGCGAGTACGTGTAGCCCTTCTGCTCGCGGATATTCGCGGTGATGCGCGAGCCTAGCGGACCGCCGAGCAGCGAGTTCATCACGTGAACCGGCACTCCGTCGGGGGAACCCACATCTGCTACCTGAATTCCGTAGAGAACATTGCTTTGCGCCGCCCCGGGGTGATCGACGAAAGCGAAGCCCGGGCCGGAGGCAGCAATCTGAACCGGCTTCACCGCCGCCGGCCCCTTCGCCCATTTGCCGAATGCCTTCTCGATGGCCTTTCGCACTGTTCCTTCATCAAACCGGCCCACCACATAGATGGAAGCGCGCTGAGCCCCGTAGTTAGCCGTGTAAAAGCCCTGCACGTCGGCCAGCGTGTAGCTCTTGAGCATCGCCTCCGTCGGCAGCAGGCGGCCGTAGGGCTGGTCTCCGTACATCATCTGCGCAAACTTCTGGTGCACCAGAAAGTCAGGGCTCGATAGGGACGTGATCCGGGAACGTAAACGGTCGGCGCGCAACCGCTCCAGGTCCTTGGCAGGAAACGCGGGGTGTTCGACGACATCAGCAACCAGGTCGATCGCGTCCCCTGCATTCTGACTAAGAACATCCAATGAAAACTCCGATTGATAAGTCCCCGCCTCGATCCACAACTGGGCCCCCATCCCTCCGGCCAGGCGCGCGAGTTCCTCCCCGCTATGCGTCGAGGTGCCTTCCCCCATCAGGTCCGCCGTGATCGCGGAGAGCGCCACATGCTCCGCATCTTCGTTCACCTTGCCGGCATCTTCATCGACCTCAATCGACACCTTGGGTATGGTGCCGAACTGCAATAGATTCACTTGCATTCCGTTAGGCAACACGTAATGCTTTCGCTGCGGCAGGCGAAAGGGGGTTGCCGGACCCGGTGCCGGCGGCTGCTCCTTCACGGGCGCCGCGCCCTGGGGGAATGCCGGCACGCCGAATACCGTGCCCAGCAAGGTGAGAGCGAGTAAGCGAGAAACCATTATCGGCCCCCTTTGGCCGCAGAGGCGGCGGCTTGCTTCGGTGCTACTGTCAGTTCGAGTACTGTGCGATTCTGCGGTTCCAGGTACCGTCTCGCCGCGGCCTGCAGGTCATCGGGCGTGATCTTGTTAAAGTTTTCCACCAGCGAGTTGATCTCGCCCGGATCATCGTCAAACAGTGCGAAGCAGGCCAGAAGATCCACCTTGCCAAGTCCAAGATTGCCTTCCGCATCGTATAGATCAGAAATAACCTTGGTCTGCGCGCGGCGCAGGGTAGCGGCGTCCACGGGTTTGTCGATCACACTCTGCATCACTCCATCCACCGCGTTCATGATTTGCGTCGAGGAAACGCTCTCATCGTGAATTAAGCTCGCGGTAAAGAGCATCGGTCCCCGATAGTTATAGAGGTTGCCCAGTAGATTGATGCCGCCACGGACAGATCCCGCGTATCCGCGCTTTTTGACGATCTCCTGCACCAGAAGACTGTCGTCACCCTGCAACAGGATCTGGTCCAGCAGACCCATCGCATACCAATCCTTGGTGCGCCGCTCCGGCATGTGATAAGCGAAGGCCAGCGCCGGTTTGCTGATCAGCTTGTCGCTCCTGGCCGCGTGTTTCTCGGCAGTCTGCGCCGGCTCTGACAAGTCTGGGAGCGGTGGAACATCGCCGGCGGGTATGTTGCCAAAGTATTGCTGCACCCACGCCTTTGCCTGGTCGATATTAAAGTCGCCCACCACCACCAGCGCCGCGTTGTTGGGTCCGTAGTAGGTTTTGAAGAATTGCCGCACCTCGTCCAGCGTGGCAGCGTCGATATCTTTCAAGTCGCCATAAAAGTTGTGTGCGTTGTACCAATTCGTGTTGGCGTACTGCGGCATGTCAATCCAGGGGAACCCTCCATAGGGCCGGTTGAGCACGTTGACCTTCACCTCGTTGCTCACCACACCCTTCTGATTGGTAAGGTTCGCCTCGGTAATGTCCAGGCTGCGCATCCGGTCGGCCTCGGCCCACAGCGCGGTTGGCAGCGTGTTCGAGGGCAGCACCTCGTAATAACTGGTGAAGTCGAACCGCGTGGAGCCGTTCAGTCGGCCGCCGTTGCTTTCAATCAGCTGGTAAAACTGCAGTTTGCCCAGGTTTTGTGATCCCTGGAACATCATGTGCTCGAACAGGTGGGCGAACCCGGTGCGGTCACGAGGCTCCACCCGGAAACCGATCTGGTAGTAGACGCCAACCGCCACTATGGGAGCCGAGCTGTCCTGCGAGAGGACCACCTTCAGCCCGTTGGCCAACTTATAGTAGGTGACGGGCACTTTGTCTGCCGTCATCTCGCCCTGGGCACATCCCGTGATTACCACAAACAGCGCAAGCGCAGCCCAAATCCGCTTCCAATGCATATCTTTTACCTTCTTGAATGTGACGATACTTGTCCGCAAGTCCTGTCTGCGTTGCCGTGCTTTTTGCAGCAGAAACGTTCGTCTACCGGCCGGCACCATGAAGGAGGCCGCCCACTCTTCATCTGGGCAAACTTTCTTGGCACTATTCTATCTGCAGCAGTAAACGTCGGGCCCGGCGCGCCCCCCCAACACAATATGATTTCGGAGAGCGGAACAGTAAGCAGGACGGAGTTGTGGACCTGGCGATCGGATCGACACCAACCTCATCATGCTTTCCGGCAGGGTGACGATAAATGGGGTGGATAGCAAAGCAAATACCATGGGAACCACATTTATGTTCACCGGCCTATGCTAGTGGACTCGAACAACTGATTCAGCAGCAGAAACAAAGCTGCGACCATGCGCGACTCTTCTCAGTGCCACGGCTCTCGTGCTTTGTATCAGGGCCCGACTCTTAGTCGGGCCGTAAATGATTCAACAACACGCCGGGCTTTAGCCCATGAAGCATGAGCTTTGAAGGGTACGGGCTTCAGCCCGTACATCACTACTCTGGAATGGATTCGGCTTTAGCCGCTGAGGGACTCTTTCATCTATGAAATCTGTACTTTCTCCGCAGCCTGTTTGGTCCGGCCACCAAGGGCCGAAGAGCCCCTGGCACCTCTACGGAATCCGCTGTTACAAGCAACGAGACGTGACCTCGAACCCCGTGATTACTTTTTAGTTACTACAATACAATCGCCTTGTTACTTAAATCGTGGGAAGCTTTAGCGTCGCGGAATTCTTCAGTGCATGGCGTTGAGACCCACAAAATGCCAGCACGGCGGCAACTGAATGAGGTAGCATGAGCAATTTCTGCCGTTCCACAGGTCCTCAGATCAGGGCCCGCTGCTTGTTCGCCTTCGCCTTGATGTTTGGCATCACCACCCTCACCCCCTTAAGGGCGGAAGATCCTTCCTGGCCGATGTTCGGTCAGAACGTGGCCAACACCGCGCACATCTCCGGTTCCACCATCTCAACCAGCAACGCCTCCAAGCTAAAGCCCAAGTGGGTATTCACTGCCGGGGGAGACGTCTCTGCCCGTGCCGCGGTTGTCGATGGTGTGGTTTACTTCCCCGATTGGGGCGGGTACCTCTGGGCCCTGAATGCGAGCAGTGGGAAAAAGCTCTGGCACCACAACCTGGCCGATTACGGCTTCCCCGCGGGTACGGTGTCTCGTACCAGCCCAGCCGTCGTCGACGGTAAGGTCTACATCGGCACCCAGACGGACGGTTGGCTGATCGCGGTCAATGCCAAGACTGGCTCTTTGATCTGGAAAACACAGCCTATACCGCCAGCCTATTTCCCCAAGATTACCGGGTCGGTCACCGTGGCGGATAGCGTTGTCTACGTGGGCATGGCTACCGACGAGGAAGATCAGGCTGAGAATAACCACTACCCTTGTTGCACCACCAAGGGCCGCGTGGTTGCCGTCAATGCCAATAATGGCACGGTGCTTTGGTCCACCGCGACCGTTCCCTCTGGCTACAGTGGCGGTAGCGTATGGAGCAGTGGGCCCGTGGTCGACGAGTCCCGCCATACTGTGTTCGTAACCACCGGAAATAACTACAGCAATCCCACCACCGAGGCGTACCAGACAT
Organism: uncultured Acidobacteriaceae bacterium; assembly: GCA_963758385.1. Classification (GTDB taxonomy): domain Bacteria; phylum Acidobacteriota; class Terriglobia; order Terriglobales; family Acidobacteriaceae; genus PALSA-350. Next base: position 776,758 of record CAVWVA010000001.1, read on the forward strand.
GCATAGCTGCGGGGCACAGCGAAGGTGCATGCCAATCTCCTGAAGACTACGCAGATTCGGTTCTTGCCCTGAATTCGAAGACGGGTGCAGTCAAATGGGGAAAGCGATTAATGCAGTGGGCCCAGACCACCAGCAGCGACGACTTCAACCTTGCCTGCAGAGCCACTCCGCTCGGTACCAACTGCCCCACGCCCACCGGCCCTGATTATGATTTCGGCTCCGGCCCGAATGAGATTACCTACAAGACCGCCAAAGGTTCAGCAACCCTCATCGGCGCTGGACAGAAGAGCGGCATCTACTACGCTCTGAATCCGGATACAGGCGCGGAATTATGGCATACCCAGGTGGGTCCGGGAATTCAATGGGGTTCGGCCAGTGATGGAACCCGCATCTACGTCGCAGTTTCCAATCCTTCGAACGTCTCCTACGCCGGCGGCGACGCCGGCTCATGGGCTGCTCTTGATCCGGCGACGGGTAAGATACTTTGGCAGAAGCCTGACCCCAACGGTGCAACGGACACCGGACCCTTGGCCGTTGCCAACGGCATCGTATATGCGCCTTCGCTGGCTGGTTCCGCGACTGCCCCAAACATGTTTGCCCTCAATGCGGTGACCGGGGCTAAGCTTTGGAGCTACCCGGCGGGCTCATCCGTGAATGCGGGCGCCGCTATCGTCGGCGGCATCATTTATTGGGGTTCCGGATACGGTAGATCGAAAGCCGCCACCAGCGGAAATAAGTTCTATGCCTTCTCCGAGAATGGCAAATAGCGTCATTCGTCTAAACGACGCGAGTGATTTGGCTTGAATGCCGGGGATACGTCGCCGCAGCGACCAATATCCCCGCCGTCAAAAAAGACGTTATTGCCCTATCCCACTCCGAAACGTTAGTGACTGGTCGCGACAGGCGAGCTTTGAGCGCCACACCACGGGCAAAACGGTTGCGTGGCGGTGTTCGCCTGTCCGCAGTGCGTGCAAGTGGAAGCAAACGGCCGGCGCAGGGCGAAATAGAGAAGAAACCCAAGCAAGTTGGGAATCAGAGCCGCGATTAATGTCCATAGAATGGGCGGCATCGCGCGCTGCCGTGCATCTCCATAGACAAAGCCCAGGCAGGTAATCCATATTGCGACGAAGGCGCCGGCCAGCAAGCTGGCGCCAACTATCGCCGCGCCATGACCCACGCCCCGAACATTTCCCGTGCCTCGCAGGAAAGAGGCGAACAGCCCTATCAGAACCGTGGCGCCCGCAATCGTAACGGCAACTGTCTTCATCGGCCTGGGAACAATACTCAAGAATGTATCAAGCTTCATTGCGATAACCCTTTCTCATTCATCGAGCCCCCCGAGAAGCGGCGCAGGATCGGTAGTAGCAGACATACGCACACCGACGGCGCAATCCAGAACGCTACCAGGCCAAAATGCAGTGGTGCGGCCTGCAGGTGGTAGATCGCGGCAGCCAGGCCGCCAAATCTCGCCGCAGTGAACGAGCCGGCCACGGTAAGCAAGACTGCCATGGCTAAACTCCAATGGAGCGGCCTCGAATTGCTTCGTCGCTCTTCCAGTTGTTGAGCACGCAGCGTAAGCGATGTCATCACCTTCGCTTGAAGGTCCGCGGCTACGGGAAAGGAGAAATCTCCCAGGCTCCCGATCACGCGCTGGGAGGATTTCAGATACTGCTTGCACGGGGCACAATCCGCCAAATGTTCGCCAAGGGCTCGCTCCTCCTCGCGTAAGGTCACACCCGCCAGGGAACTGTCGATCATCCGGCGAATCGCTTGGTGATCATCAATGGGCATCTTTTTCTTCCTCCAACTGCGCCCGCAGGGTCGCGAGGCCGCGATAAATTCTTGAGGCCACTGTCGAAACAGGCGTCTTCAAAACATCCGCTATTTCCTGCAAAGATAAGTCTTCCTGAAAGCGAAGCACCAGTACTTCCCGGTAAATAGGGTCCAGTCCCTGCAGAGAGGAAGCGAGCCGCCGGGCATCCTCCGTGCGTGCCGCCAACTCGAAGGGCGAGGGTGCTTCCGATACTGGTGAGCGCGGTTCGAGCTCCTCCTCTGGAGAATCATTGGAGTCCAGGCTAAACACTCTCTGTTTGCGCAGATGATCGATGGCAAGATTGCGGGCAACGGTAAAGAGCCAGGGCTCAAAGCGCGATCGGCCGTCGTAGGAGGACCCGCGCTCAAGCACTCGCAACCACGTCTCCTGTACCAGGTCGTCGACGGGCTCGCTCCGGCCTGTCAGGTAAGTGAAGTAGCGGACAAGGCGATATTGATATTCCCCGACCAGAGCGTGCAGAAGCGCGACATCTCTTCGCCGAAGACCACGCGCGATGCGGTGCGTATCGGTGTCCACAGTCCTCGCCAAGGTCACATCGTATTCGAACATACGGACTGTATACGGCCGAGGGAGGGAGAATTACGCATGCATCGGCAAAAGAAGAGCCGGCACTTCACTCTGTGTACTCAACGTGGAGAATATCGGTGGCAAAGCTAGGGGCCATAATGGCCTCCTATAAAACTCCGTGGTCAATAATGCGTTGAGCCGAGAATAGGCGTTGGTAAGCCAGGGCGGCGGGAACCACCAGCTGAACTTCCGTACCTGCTCCCGCTTCACTGCGGAAATCCAATTGGCCGCCAATGCGCTTCGCGCGCTCGCGGATTCCCGTCAGTCCCCAGTGTCCGGCACGGCCGCCTTGCTGCAAAACTTTCGCATCGATGCCAACTCCATCATCGCGGACAGTCAAACGCAGGCCGATATCTTCGTATCGAACCTCGGCTTCTATATGCCGCGCGTGCGCATGCCGGAACGCATTACGAAGCGCCTCGCGGCCAATGCGGTACACCTCATCCTGCATAACAGGAGATAAGGTTTGCCGCTCCCCCTCGACGGCGACGCTGAAATTTGGCGAATCGTGGCCGGCAAACGGAAAGTCCGCCAGTTCCTGCCCCATCGCCGTGAGCAACTGCGCAAGATCGATGTCGGCCACCGGATCAGAACGTAAGTCCTGAATCGCGTTGCGGCTCTCGGCGATTGCCTGGTCCGCCCTGGAGAGAGCGCCATCGAGTGCTCGAAGCGCGTCCTCGGGACGGCGGGGAAGCATATTGTGGACCGCTTGAAAGCGCAACATCAACCCGTGAAAGCTTTGCAGTAACGTGTCATGCATTTCGCGGGCGATGCGCAGCCGTTCGCTGACCCGTGCCTCCAGGCCTACCTTGAACAGCGCTTCTTCGGCACGCTTCTGCTCCGTAATATCCTCACACGCCATCAGGACGATCGGGCCATTCTCTCGCCCGACTGCTTTGGCTGAACCACGAACCAGCAGCACTGTGCCGTCTTTGCGAATACTTCGAAATTCCCAGCTTATCCCCCGGCCAATTTGTTCCAGGCAAGCTGCCAGAATGGTTTGCGCCTCTTCCCGATCGCGCTCAAAAAAAACGCTTAGTACCGGCCGCCCGACAAACTCCTCCACCGCGTAGCCAAGTTGCTCGGCTCCGAATGGGTTTACCGCTAACACAGTGCCGGCCGCATCCACCATGAAGTACATGATTGGATTGTTCTCAAAGACATCCCGCCATTGCTCTTCACTTCGCCGCAGTGCCTCTTCAGCTCGCTTGGCCGTGGTCTCGTCCATCACCGCGCCGACAAATTCTACGCCGCCCGATCCGTCAACAACCGCCCGCGCCATCACGTGAACGTGCTTTACCGAACCATCCGGCACCACCAGGCGATAGGTATGCTCGAAATCTCTACCATCCTGCGCCGCCTGTTCGATGGTTTGTCTTACCATTGCCGCGTCGTCGGGATGAACCCGGTCCTGAACCCGCTCCAGGTTAGGCTTTACCTCCGCATCGTATTCAAAAATTCGATAGGTCTCCTCAGACCAGGAAATCTCGCCGCTCAGCACGCTCCAACCAAAACTCCCGGTGTGGCTCAGTCGCTGCGCCTCGGCCAGGTACGCCTCGCTGCGGCGCAGCGCCAACTCTGCCGCCCGCCGCTCGGCTCGTTGCAGCCCCTCGCGCAGTGCTCTCTGCACCGAGGGCAGAATCCTCGTCAGCCGGGTCTTGAGCACATAGTCGGTTGCCCCAATCTTGAGCGCTTCGATCGCAACTTCTTCGCCCATGGTTCCGGAAACAAAAATGAACGGCAGTTCGGGGCGCCTCTCCACCGCGAGTTTCAAGGCGGAAAGCCCATCGAAAGAGGGTAGGGAATAGTCAGCCAGGATCAGGTCAAAACCTTCTCGTTCCAGGGCGGCCACAAAGTCCGGCCGCGTGTCAACTAGGGTTACCGCACAATCCACGCCCTCCACTTCGAGCATGGTCTGGACCAGCTCCGCGTCCCTCGGGTCATCCTCGAGATACAGAATGTGCAACGGCGATTTCACAGTCCTCTGATGTTGCAAACTGCCACTTGGCTAGTTCTTTCTGACGCTTCCCGGGGGCGGCTCGTTAATAATTGCCCAAAAGACGCCCAGTTCCTTAATGGCGTTGACAAACTCATGAAAGTCCACCGGCTTCACCACGTAAGCGTTCACGCCCAGCTTATAGCTGGCCACCATATCTCGTTCTTCACGCGATGAGGTCAACACCACCACCGGGATCATTTTGAGTTTCGCGTCAGACTTGATCTGTTGCAGCACCTCTAAGCCGTCCACCTTGGGCAACTTTAGATCCAGCAGCAAGACCGCCGGATTATCCGTCTTCCGCCCCGCGAAGCTGCCGCGGCCATAGAGATAGTCCAGGGCCTCCTCGCCATCGCGGGTGACAATTACTTCATTCGCAAGGTTGTATTCCTCCAGAGCCGTCATGGTCAGTTCCACGTCTCTGGGGTCGTCCTCCACCATCAAAATACGTCCCAACCTCTCCATCCCGTCTATCTCCTGTCGTTCGGTACTGTGAAAAAGAAGGTCGCCCCTCCATCCACCGCACCCTCGGCCCACACCTGGCCTCCGTGCCGATGAATGATACGTTGCACGGTCGCTAAGCCTATGCCGGTGCCTTCAAATGCGTCGGCTTGATGAAGTCGCTGGAATACACCGAATAGCTTATGAACGTACCTCATATCGAAACCTACCCCGTTGTCTTTAACAAACACTACCACGCCCTCTTGCTGCTCCTCCAAACACCCAATCTCAATCCTGGCCTGCGATCGAGTCCGCGTGAACTTAACCGCATTGGCTATAAGATTGGTCAGCACCAGCTTCAGCATGGATTTGTCTCCGTACACAACCGGGAGGGGAGCGATACTCCAGGCAAGATTGCGTCCGGTTGTCTCCGGTTGCACTTCGCTTAGAACCTCTTTGACCAGTTGGTCCAGGCTTACCGTGGTCTGGCGTGTCTCGGCGCGTCCAATCCGTGAAAAGGCGAGCAGGTCATCGATCAAGGTACCCATTCTCTTTGCAGATTCCAGAATCGTCCTCATGTATCGATGGCTCTTTTCATCGAGCGTGGAGGCGATGTTCTTTTGCAGCAACTCGGTAAAGCCCACCATGTGGCGGAGAGGCGCTCGCAGGTCATGTGAAATGGAATAAGCGAATGCTTCCAGCTCCTTATTGCTTGCTTCGAGCGCCTTGGTTCTCTTGCCCAGTTCTTCGTTGAGCTTGCGAATTTCTTCTTCCCGCCGTTTGCGATCGCTGATGTCGTTATTGGTTTCGAGGATCGCAACCGGCAGCCCCCGGTCGTCCTGGCGCAGAGACCATCGGCTGGCCACCACGACCGTGGACCCGTCCGCCTTGGTTTTGCGCAGTTCGCCTTCCCAACGCCCGGTGCCCAGCAACTCTGCCTGAACTTTCTCGATCGGTATAGGAAACACTGTTTGTAGCAGTTGGTGGCTATGCTTGCCGATCGCCTCCTCCTGCTTCCAGCCGAACAACTCCGTCGCCCCGCGATTCCAATAAGTGATGATGTCATTCATGTCGCGGACGAAAATAGTGTCATGCGTCAGGTTAAGCAGGCTGGCTTGCTGGGTTCGCTCCGCCACTTGCTTCTCGAGTTCGTCGCGAGATTGCAAAAGCTCTTGCTCGACGCGCCGGCGCACGGTGCTGAACCAGGTAAGAAGCAGCGCGAAAAGAACAAATATGATGTAGTACGGGATATCAGAACGGGTGACATACAAACTGAATCGGGGCTCGGTAAAGAAGTAGTTAAAGGCCAGGCTGGACAGTACAACTGCCAGAACCGCCGCCCCCAGCCCGGCATACCAGACCGTCACGGCGATGGCGAATAGGAAGAGCGGAAATTCCACTCCGCGAAAGCTATAGCTCTCCAGCAGTAACGCCGTGCCCAGTGCGATCGCAACGGAAATCCCGGCAATGCCGTAGCGCAGAGGCGAACTCAGTTCGTTCCGCGTTGCAGATTTCTGCTGCGCCATGGCTTGCCTCCCTCCATCCTCTTGCTATGCTACGGGGCCTGGTGAATGTAGATTTGAAGGCAAGCTGAACGCAAGTATAAACTCGCCCACAAGATGGGTATATCTTCAAGGGCCACCCTTAGCCGGGACGATCTTGACCCCAGGCTCCATCCTTCGCTCCTCATCGACTCCTAAGAGGCTCCATGAACCGATCTCTCGCTGTTTTGCTCCTGCTTTCCGCCACCAGAATGTTGGCCGCCACTTCCGGTCCCGGCGACCGGTTACCCACAGACCCCAAAAGCGTCGTCTCCGCCGAACGCGCCGAGGCCGCTCCAGTCAAGGTAGCCGACCTGCTACAGACCACCCGGATGGGCGGCGCAACGCTCTCTCCCGACGGTAGCCACATCGCATACACCGGCAATGCATCCGGCCGCATGAACCTCTGGATCATGAACATAGACGGATCGGGGGCGCGGCAATTGCTCCATTCCGACGACCGCCAGGCGACCCTGGCCTTCTCCCACGACGGCCAGCAGATTCTCTACATCCAGGATAAGGGTGGCGACGAAATGTACGACATGTTCGCCCTGCCCGTGGCCGGTGGCGAGCCACGCAACCTGACCAACACCGGGCAGACCAGCGAAACCGGGCCGCTGTTTTCCCGCGATGGCTCCATGCTCGCCTTTGACAGCAAAGACAAAACCTCGCCCTCCATCAATATCGCCGTGAAATCCTGGCCTTCCGGGCCAACCCAATTGTTGACCCATGAAACCGATCGACAAGCCTCGTGGAGAGCTGTCTGCTGGAGCTCCCGATGGAAGCGCTCTGTTTGCCAATCGCCGCGTAGGACTCAATGACTCCGATGGCTACCGTATCGATTTGCATAGCGGCGTGGCCGAAAAGCTAACCGCGCACGAAGGCAACTCATTAGATTCGATCAGCGACGTGTCTCCCGATGGCAAAACACTGCTGCTGAGTTCAAATCGCAAGGGCGGCTACCGAAATGTAGCCTTGCTTGACCTTGCTTCGAAGCAGTGGAAGTGGGTGACGGATACACAATGGGAAGCCAGCGCCGGAGAATTCTCCCCGGACGGCAAGAGCTTCACCTACAGCCTGAATGCCGACGGCCGCGCCTCGGTTCAATTCGTTGACCTGGCAACCTTGAAGACGAGCGAGCGCCACGCGCCGGCGGGATTGAATGCCGGTGCAGCGAGCCCGACGTCGTTCCTGCCCAACGGCAACTATCTCCTGGCTCACGAGGACTCGACCCATCCAGCAAATCTGTTTGTGCTGCATCCAGAAGGTGATCTCCAGCAAATTACCCACAATGAGACTCCAGGTCTCGCTTCCGCGGTCGTGCCCGCATCGCAGCTTGTGACGTACAAGAGCTTTGATGGAAAGCTTATTTCTGCTTTTGTGTGGGTGCCTTTCAACCTGAAGCGCGACGCAAAAGCAGCTGCCGTGGTCATGCCGCATGGCGGCCCCACCGGCCAGACGGTGGATAGCTTCAACAGCCGCGCGATCCTGCTCGCCTCACGCGGCTTTGTGGTCATTGCCCCCAACGTACGCGGCTCCACCGGTTACGGAATGGACTTTCAAAACGCCAACGTCAAAGACCTCGGCGGCGGAGATCTTAAGGACGAGCTCGCCGGCGTCGACTTCCTCAAGGCGACCGGATTTGTAGACGCAAAAAAGATTGGCATCTGGGGAGGCTCCTACGGCGGCTTCATGACTCTCATGGCGATTGGAAAAACCCCCGACGTTTGGTCGGCCGCCGTAGATGAATACGGCATTCTCAACTGGTACACCATGCTGCAGCATGAAGACCCAGGTTTGCAGGAGTATGAGAAGTCGCTACTCGGCGATCCGGAAAAAGATCGTACCGTGTACGAAGCCAGTTCGCCGCTGCGCTACATCCGCAACGAAAAGGCGCCGCTGCTGGTACTGCAGGGAGACAAGGATATTCGCGTGCCCAAGGAAGAAGCCGAACAGGTAGTATCGATTCTCAAGGCCGAGGGCCGCACCGTCGATGCCGTGTATTATCCCGAAGAAGGCCACGGCTTCTATAAACGGGAACATCAAACCGACGAGCTAACGCGCTCGGTAGCCTGGTTTGAACACTACCTTCAGGGCAAGACTCCGGCACCCGAAACAACCGCCAAATAAACAGAGCCCCGAAGCGAAGAGTGAAAATAGCCCAGAATTCAGCGCTGGGCAAGAGACTGGGTAGGAGTCGCAAGCGACCAGTCCCGAAGGGACGGCTGAAAATAACCAGGACGAAGCGCCGGCCAGGAGACACAAGCGACCAGTCCCGAAGGGACGGCTGAAAATAGCCCAGGACGCAGTCCTGGGTACTAGACACCGCTAAATTCAGTCCCGAAGGGACGGCTGAAAATTGCCCAGGACGGAGTCCTGGGTACTAGACTCGTCCCCGTCAACCCAGCCATTGCGGGTTGCTCGTGGTACCGTCGAAAATCTGCGACGACTTGTAAGCTTCAAACTTTCCGTCCGCCGCGGCTGGCGCCGTCTTGTTGAGTAGCGCAATTTTCTCCTCAACGGTGAGCGGCTTGAAATTGCGGGCCACCCCTAGAGCCTGTTCCAGGTTCGCCATCGACTGGCAGCCGGTAATCGTCACCGTAACAGGCACGCTCATCGCATAATGCAATGCCTCTGGGGCGGTGATGACGCCGGTCTTTAAAATCGCGCCAAAACACAGCGGCTTCATACCCAGCACCGCGATGCCGCGCTTTTGCGCCTCGGGAATTACGCTCTGGCAAAAGCTGTTGTAGTGTTCGTCCAGTGCATTCACCGGCATCTGCACCGTATCGAAGGTGAACCCATGCTTATCCGCGGTTGCAATCATGTGCAGGTGAATCTTCGGGCTCTTGTGGCCGGTGAACCCGATAAAGCGAATCTTGCCTTCTTTCCGCGCTTGCTGTAGCACGTCGACGATATACCCTGGCTGGAAGGCCTGCTCCGGGTCTCCGGGACGGATCACTTCATGGATCTGCACCAGGTCGATATGATCCGTCTTGAGGCGAGTCAGAGACTGGTCTAATTGCTGGCGTGCCGCGGCGCCGGTGCGGCCGTCGAGCTTGGTCATCAGGAAGGCTTTGTTGCGATAACCGTCGCTGAGCGCTTTGCCCATGCGCACCTCGCTCGCGCCGCCGTTGTAGTCCCAGCAGTTATCCATAAAGTTGATGCCCTGGTCCAACGCCGAGCGGACGATGCGCACTGCTTCCTCTTCGCTAACCTGGGCCAGCCCGATATGAAAGCCCCCGATCCCCAGGATGGACACTTCTACATCAGCGCGGCCCAGCTTGCGCCGGCCGATACCATTCGACGTGGCCACAACGGGTAACGGCATCTGTGCTGCCGCGCCAGTAAGGCCGGCGCTTTGGCCTGCCGCTGTTTTCCAACCGGCAACGGCGGCCGCCGCCGCTGCTTGCTTGAGAAATTTACGGCGTTCCATCCTCAGACCCTCCTCTTGGTGGGTTAGGTGAGCAACGGAGAAGTTTACCTAAACGAGCGCACGACTGGCGAGATGTAAGAAATTCGCCCGGGCATCGACTGAAAACTTCCCTTGAGCCAACCGCCGGTCGCCCCGCACCCAATCGCTTCTGCTAAACTTACCCGCGCCCTCAGGAGAATAACTACTTTGGCCTCCAGACGAACATTCTGTCGAGCCCTGGTCGGTTCGATTATTTCCTCGAAACTTGTAGCCAAGGCCTCACCGTTAGCTACTCCAGCCACGGTCTCTTATCCAGACGGACGGCCTGCGACCACACGCCGCATGAGCGCGGTTGATTCCGGGCCAATCCTGCGCCACGGTTCCGGGCCGGACCAATGCGACTATCTTGGCGCCCGCGAGGCCATCTGCTTTCGCGCCGGAGACACCTACTACCTTCATTACGATGGCGCCGGTCCCACCGGGTGGCGCGCCTGCTTAGCCACCAGCAAAGATCTGCGTCACTGGAATCTACACGGCCCGATTCTTGACCTCGGAGCACCGGGCGAAGACGACGCAGGCACCGCCTCCTCACCCTGGACGATCTTTGATGGCAACGAGTGGCACATGTTTTACGTTGGCTGCCAGAAAACCACGCCACCTCCTGACCGGATTCCAGCGGTTCCGTATTTCACCCTCGCAGCCAAAAGTAAGCACCCCGGAGGCCCGTGGATAAAGCAGAAGGTTGTGCCCTTCCGCACCAAGCCGGGAACTTATTATTCAGATACTGCAAGTCCCGGCCAGATCGTGAAACACGGTGATGAGTACCTGATGTTCTTCAGTGCCGCCGCCGCGCATCCGTTCAACTCCGGCAAGCAACTGAAGCGAACGTTGGGTATCGCGCGCACCAGGAACCTCGATGGTCCATGGCAAATCGATCCGAACCCGATCCTGCCACCCGAGCAGCAAATCGAAAACTCCGCACTTTATTTCGAACCATCGAATGCGACTTGGTTCCTGTTCACGAACCACATTGGCCTCGACGATCGTGGCGAGTACACAGAGAGCATCTGGGTTTATTGGAGTAAAGATCTGACTCGATGGCAGGCCGAAAACCGCGCGGTCGTTCTCGACCCTGCCAACTGTCCCTGGAGTGTCCGCTCCATAGGCATGCCTTCCGTGGTGAAAGCAGACAGCCGGCTGGCCCTGTTTTATGACGCTCCGGCGAAGGACACGGGCAACATGGGCCGCGACATCGGCCTGGCTTGGCTAAACCTGCCGCTAAAGCCACCTTCCTGATAGGTCGTTAACTGCTTTAGTGTCCTGAAAAAGAGACGATCATCTGGTCCAGGGGTAACGCCTGTTTGATCATTCGCGGCGGTGAGAACGGAGTGACCGGCAACGGAGTTCCATCCGTTTCTGCCTGGTCAAAAGCTTCCGTGCCCGGCGACTTGCCGGTGATGACGTAGTCGCGAATTTCGTAGGGTAGTCCGTTCGAGGCCATGGCCCACGATCCGTTGGTCACCTGGAAGTGGAGGTGAGGCACAATCGAGTTGCCCGTATCCCCCACCAGCGCCATCACCTGGCCAAGATGAACTTTCTCCCCACGATGAACCTTGATGCTGCCTGGTTGCAGGTGAGCATAGAGCGCAAAACGCTGCCGGCCCAGGTCAAGAATGATTGCATTTCCGTCCGCCGCATTAAGCGCAATGTTAGTTGGAAAGCGGCCTGGTGTTTGTTCCGGTTCTCCATCGATAACAGAAACAACCGTTGCGTCGGCAACAGCGAGCACGGGTTTGCCGAAGATAGCATAGCTCGCCAACTTATCCTGTGGACCGTTGTAGATTCGGCCGTTTTCGTCCATTTGCTCCCAGTCCACGGCATATCGCTGCGCAATCCAAACCCTGCCATTGATGGGCATCGCCGCGCGTGTATGCCGGGTGGCATCGCAGCAGGAATCCGCAGCAACATAGCGATCGCCCTGGAGCGGGGGGCCGATAACTGCAACCTCCTGCTTATCGATGGGTGTGGATCCGCCGCTCTCGCTAAGTTCGCGTTGGTCTGGTGGTGCGGCACTTACCTTGAGGCTGAGACGGTGCGATAGCTTAGACGGAACGATGCTTCCTTGGGCGAGCACCACATCGAGAAACAGAAGCGCATGCGTGCTCTTGGGGAGCGTGCCCGCGGAATTGCGCACACCAGCAGCCTGAAGACGGCCGGCGACCGCGCCCGCATCGAGCGTTTGCAAAACAGATTGTCCGCTGACGACCTCCACCTTCTCCACGACGATCTCGCCGCTCGAAAAGTTGGTCATTCCTAACTCGTACACCAGGTGTACGCGCCCGTCCGATCCCATAAAAGGCACCGGCGCATCCTGCACGGCAAGCAAAAGAGGCGTCATGTTCTCAGAAGCTTGAGCGACGCCAAGCGGAGCCAGTAACGTGAGCAACACGAAAAGGATGGGCAAGACACCAGAACGGTTGGATCGGCTCATAGGTTTACGGCAATTCTATAGGCGAACAGCAGTTTATCCGAATCCATGACGGATGGTGGATTCTTACGGGGTGATCAACGAAAACTCCGTTAGGGCCGCCCCGCACGATGCCACATGTTTGCTCGACGTACCCGGGCCGACAACGTTATCATCCGATGATAACAACGTGAGGGAATGGGCAAAGACCATAGCCTCGACACTCTTCTCCTGCTTGACGGTGACCGTCGAGAGCGGCTGTTGAGTCAAATTCGAGGTAACACAGGTGCCGGTATCAGCGGAGAAGCCTCATGGACTGGACTATTCATTGACGCTTCACGATGACGAGAACAACCGGCTGCTGCCTTTTGATAATGCTCACTCCGTGCGCCAAAGTGCGGGCCCTGTCGGCCGCACGCGGGTCCAATATGACCACAAGCGCAACGCGTTCGCTTTTACAACTATCGCAATGCCGCTACCCTGTTAGCGGACTTTTGGACGGAAGTCGAGTTAATTCTGAAGGAAAGGAATACCGGGACATGAAGCCGCTGAGAGTAGGAATCATTTCGAAAGAAGAATACAAGGCAAGGACTCTAGCGATAGCGAGGGGAGAGTACGTCCCCACCAAAGATGAGCCGAAGGTATGGTTTGAGTCGCTGTATTCGATGTCTCAGGTTCTGTCGGATCAGAACAGGGCATTGCTCAAGCTGATTATCGAGACCCACCCGCAATCACTTGGTGAATTAGCCGAAAGGTCCGGTAGGGCTACATCCAATCTTTCCAGAACGCTCAAGAACATGGAGCGCTACGGTCTTGTGCATTTCGAAGAGGGGCCCAATCGGCAACTTGCACCACGAGTCAACTATTCTGGCGTCGAATTGGAGATGTCGTTTCAGCTCAATTAAGCCGCCACGCGGCGTACCATAGGGCACAACCAACGCCCTGCTGGGGAAACAGACTGGAAATCCCCAGTACCAGCAGGATGCCTGCCAATGGTATAAGCACGCACTCGAAGCTTTGCGCGACCTCCAACAGCGCGGCGCCTTCAACCGGGGCGATGTCGAGGAAATGAAGCTCGTCACCGCGGAGGCCGCGAAGTGTGACCTGGCGCCTCGGGTGCCCCATCCTTGACGGGGCTCTTCCCGGCAAGGGTGGGAAAACAAATCGGCTTTACCCTTTTTCTCCTGCCCTTGCGTAATAGGGAACAAAGGGTAAAAAGATGACTTCCACTTGCAAACCCACAGTCCTGATGACGGTTCTGGTTTTCGCCATAACACTGCCGGCGACCGCCATCGCGCAAAACTACTCGGCCGTAAACGGCGATGCCGCCGCGAAAAGCTGGGCCGCTGTCGTGGCGTATGCTCAGGCCTGGACGCAGGAAAATGGCATCAACCCTCTCGCCTGGTACACCGTAGGGCAGGCGTACCGTTCGGGATTGAACCGGCATGCGAATGAGGCGAACACGATCCCTTCCTACACCCTGAGCAGCTACTCATCCCCCCAGCCGACGATGGCGACCGTTCAACCAGTCGCCTTCCAGAGAAACGGTGGACCAAGGCACGTGGGTCTCTCGCTCCAATAACCTCACAGTTTCACGAAGGATCGGGTGCGATACATCCAGAACAGAATCAACCAGACAATCAGCAATGCCGTCGATCGAGCAAGCACGTCATCCCATCTGCCCACCCTTGGCAGAAGCGATCCCACGAAGATGTTGCCGATCTTGCGAAAGTCAAACAAGTTCGTGGCCATATAAACCGCAAGCGCATTCATGCCGATCACGGAAAAAGGAAACGCCCACTTCGAGTAGCCGGCCACATCAATAATCAGATAGAAGGTCGCCATCATCAGGCAGCTCAGGCCGCCCGCTACCAGCACAAACGAGCTGGTCCACAATAGCTTGATAATAGGCAGCCAAATGCTCCATACCAGGCCGAGCGTCAGAAGGCCCACTCCATAGCCATAGAGGAAGAGGCACTTCTCTTTCTTGGATCGCTGAGAGAGCAGTAGCTCCCCAGCCAGCACGCCGAGCAGAACCGAAGAAGCAAATCCCAGATAGCTGAGAAACCATGTGTTGGGGCCATAGTGGAACCGCCCCGTCAGCAATATGTCGATGTAGATAGCCGCATTCCCGGTTGGAGTCAGTACTCCCCGCCCAACGCCCGGCACAGGAATGACCAGCAGCAATATCCAATAGCTCACCAGGAAGAGTGCCGTGGTGATTGCTTGCCCCTTAACCCTGAATTTCAAGGTGACGAGAGTGGCGATCAGATAACCGGCGGCGATCCCATGCAGCACGCTATAAAAAGGAGCAAACCTGGCAAGGTTGAACCCCAGCAAATTACCTTGTGCAATCATCCCCAGGGTAAACAGGATAAGGGCGCGTTTGATTGCGTGAGACACAATCGTACGGTAACTCTCGCCCCGTTTTTTCCGCCCGGCGAGGGAGAATGAAAGTGAGACGCCGACCATAAACATGAAGAGCGTCCAGATCACATCGAAGAAATGCAATCCGGTCCACGCGACATGTTCAAACTGATCGGCGAGCCCCGTCATAAAGGCATTGGGCCACACCTTGACAAACCCCTTCACAATCTCCGCCCCGCCGATGATCCAAAGCATGTCGAAGCCGCGCAGGCAATCGAGCGAAAGCAGCCGCTCCGGTTTTGTCACGCGCGCGCTATCGAGCGGTTGAATCGTATCTATCGCCACGTTGTCCATTCCTGTTGAGAGAGTAGCCGGTGCGGCAGTTCAGGGTAGAGAAATGCGATAGAGATTGCTGTGTGCCGTGTTGTTTACGTAGGCATAGTGATTCAGGTCCGCGCCGGGCACAAAATTCTCGCGGCGAATGGACTGGGAACCCGGCACTACGCTAGGTGCTGCCCCGGGTGGGATCCCGCGCGGGGGAAGCTCAGGCAGGGTTTCCCCGGGGCCAATGGGAATCGCCAGGCTGCGGCCCGGATTGGTCTGCGAAGCTGCTTCGACGTCAACGAAAAGAAACTTTCCACTCGACGACCACCTGGGAACGCAATAACCAGAGCAGATACGTCGGGGCGGCCCACCATCCAGGGGGATCGCAACCGAGGTGGCTGGCGAAGCCTTGACCTCGGGGTAAGGAATAATCGCCATCAGCCATCTTCGCCCCGGCGAGACGCTTAGAATTTGAATGATCGGATAGGGAACAACCTTCGAACGGCCGGAGCCGTCCGGGTTCATCCGTTCCAGATAATTCAAGTTTCCCTCTGCGAGTTGAAACAGGATCTCCCCCTCAGGACCAAAGTAAGGCGATGTTTCGCCCGAGTTGCCAATCTGTTTGGCAGGAGAGCTGCGGTCGATCGCCGCAATCCATAGCTGCGACTTTCCATCCTCGGTCGCAGTGGCATAGACAACTTGTCTGCCATCAGGGGATACATCGTAGGCGGTCATCGAGATTCCCGGAAACACCGGTTCACTCCTCCCGGAATCTACCGCCGTCCGCCACAGCTCAGGGCCCGAACCCGCCGGGGGGTGTTGCAGAAGATAGTAGAGGGTCTTACCATCGGCCGCAAAAGACGGCGGGGTAAGGTAGTTCACTATCTCGCCCTCAGACGAAAGCGAACGTTCCCCATCGGCATCGTGAATCCAAATGGAGCTTTGCCCCGAGCCGATCGAAGTAATGACAGAGCGGCCATCCGGCTCTACTGCCAGTCCTTGCTCGGCCGTCGGTCCAAAGGTGATTTGTTCCGGCGCCCCGTCCGGATAGTGCTGTCGCCAGAGATGGCTCTGCCCTTCAACCCAGGCGATGAAATACATCCACGAGCCGTCGGGAGACCACCCCGCAGAGGTGCAGGCTCCGGGCGGCCCCACGGACCTGGCCGGAGAGTGGCCGTCCAGTGAGATGAGCTTGCAGAGAGTCCACGTCCCCTGTCCGTTCATCTCGACGACCAAAGCCGACTGGCGGTCGGGCGATGCGTTGGAATAGTGCGCCATCCCCCGCTCGTGTGCGGGAAAGTACAGTTCGCGATAATCGTCGCCGTTGATCGTTTGGGTAACGACTCCCAGATGGAGGCCTGAGCGGATTTTGGAGAAGAGCAATCGCTGCGGATCGAGCCAGCTAAGCCCTGCGGCATTATCCAGAAGAAGATGAGGCTCGCTGCCCAACACGGATACGGTGTAGGTCGCGAACGCAGGTGCTTGCATCACCGTGTAGGCAATCTGGGAACCGTCCGGAGAGAAGGAAATGCCGTACTTCGCTCGTCCATCATCGGTCAGACGCCTGGCCTCTCCATTGGGAAGCATCTTTACATAGATCGGATCGGTGGTCATGAAGGTGCCATCTCCTCGGATGAAGGCGAGGATATGACCATCCGGCGATAGCGCGGGCGCCATCGCGGAGTCAACAAAATCAGTCAGCTGAGTGTACTTCAGGACCGCCGGGTGGGGGCGGGAGGAGCGATATACCAGCAGGCCCAGGATCGCGAGCACAGCGCAGGCGCCCGTGGCCAGGACCCACCAACGAGCTCTCCGGTTGCCAGCCCCTGCAACGGCCGGTGACAATACCGGGGCTTCCGGCAGCCACTCCGCAGTGCGTCGGTCCGCTTCGATCGCAACAGATCGAGCTCCGTTTTTCACCGGTGCGATAAAGCGGTAGCCGACCCGCGGGATGGTTTGGATGTAGCGAGGAGAGGTCGCCGAGTCGCCCAGCGCTTCGCGAAGTTTCTGGATCGATTTGTTCAGGCCGTGGTCGAAGTCGACGAAGACGTCCGAGTTCCAGAGCCGTTGCTGCAGCTCTTCACGGGTGATGACCTCACCGGGGCGTTCAAGCAGCACAGCCAGGAGTTGAAGCGGCTGTTGCGGCAGGGGGAGTTTGCTCCCATTCCTGCTAAGCTGCCTGGCCTTCAGGTCGACCTCAAAGAGGCCAAAGCTAACCACGGATTCGGGCGGCGAAACCGGCAACTTCGCATCCTCCTGCACCAGTGCGAACTGAGTTTAGCACCCGCGGGGCGGGGGTGTATCGGCTTACTTGTCGCCTCGGACACAGGGGAGGATATCTGATAAGTCCCTGCAAATGAATGCACTTATCCGGGGAGAAATAAATCACCCCGCAGGGTATTGCTCGATAGGAACAAGACCCGCACACTCGGGCCCACGTTGCTCGCCAGGGCGAGTTACGAAAGGAGAACCAATGAATCGTATTGAGAAGAAAACTGGGGAAGGGCTTTCACACGGGGCGGCGCTCCGGGGTTGGCTGTCAGGTCGCGTTTTGAGCACGGTTTCGATCGCGAGCCTGGTATTCACGGCGGCGAACGCGCGCGCTGCTTGTGGAAATTTCTCAGGGATTGGATCGAGGTCCGCCGTCACACTGCCCATGATGGCGCAGGCGGAAGAGGAGTCGGGCGCGTCTGTTTCCAGCCAGTCGATCGTCGGCTTGTGGCACGTGACCTATAAAGCTGGGGGCAAGTTATTCAATGAAACCCTCGACCAATGGCACAGCGACGGGACCGAGTTCGAAAACGCGTTTCTCCCCGTGGCCGGCGGAAATATCTGCTTTGGCGTCTGGAAGTCGGTCGGCGCACGCACCGTGCGGTTACACCACGTTGGCTGGACCTATGACCCCGCGGCGGGCGGCACGGCCAACGGTACGTTTACGCTGGACGAAACCAATGTCGTGGCCAGCACCGGCAACGGCTACACCGGAACGTTTACCTTCAGAACTTATAGCCTGCAGGGCGTTCAGGGAGCGGAGGTAAAGGGCACCATCTCGGCCACGCGCATTACCGTGGAATGACAAGGTTGCATCCTAAGGCGAGGTGAGAGTTACGACGCTCGACGCACTCCGGGTTGAGTCAGCCTGCGAGACTGCAGCGACGGTGACGGTGTTGCCGGTTATCGGCATCGTTGTCGGGGCGGTGTAGAGCCCGGCGGATGTAATGATGCCGGTTGCCGCCGTTCCTCCGGCAACACCGTTTACCTGCCAGGTGAGCTTGTTATTGACTGAGCCGACGGCATAGGCCGAGAACTGCTGGGTACTCCCGAGCGTCACGGACGCAGTTGCCGGCGAAAGACTGACCGTGACCGTAGGCGCGGTGATGACGAAGGTCTGCATCGCGGACACGGTGCTCAAGACGTTGGTTGGACTGCTGTGTATGAAGGCTACTACGGTTACCGAACCTTGCACCGCTCCAGCGGCAACTTCGGCCGCGTTGTAGATAGGCGGCGTAGCCGGCGCCGTGTAGGTCATGGTGGGTGCATCGGTTGTCGCTGTCGTGATCGTTCCGGCGTCGGGTGTGCCGCCGTCGACGTTATTGAGAAACCAGACTGGCAGGTCGGGAGCGTCAGTTGCCGCGGCAGTAAAGGTCTGGGTACCGTTGACCGCAACGGAAGCAACCGAAGGGGACAACGTGACCGTGACATCCTGGTAGCTGTATTTGCTTCCGCTACCGCAGCCACAGCAAGCGACGAGGGTAAGTGCAGAGAGCGCTGTAGATACTCTCCAAGTTGATAGCAAAGGATGCACGCCGGGAGCCCCCTATCTATTGAACCTTTACAACTGATTCAGGAGAGTAGAACCAAAGCTGCGCGGATGCACGACTCTACTAAGGGTCACGGCTCTCATGCTTTGTATCAGGGCCCGACTTTAATCGGCCCACAAAAGGCTGAAAGAGAATTGGGCTTTAGCCCCTGCGTCTCTACTGAATCGGTTGTTACAGTCCAACGATCTTTCACGGTGGTTATACAGCATCGTCTGCTTCTTTGGGCATGACTCGTCGAGAGAGGATCACACCCAGTTACTGCATTGCCCAGCAAAGAATGCGGGTGCCCCATATCTCGCCTGCTTTTGGCGAGTTGTGGGAAATCTCGCCGGTCTCGCCCACGAACGCCTTTGATACCTGATTTCCACGTGTGACGAACTACACTAGCGCGCGATTGCCTCCAGCTCCTGGCCGGGAGCTATGTGCCGCAGAAGGACCGTGAGCCACATGCCGAGGGACGCAGCGGTGGCAACGATGAGCCATGTGAGTGTAGGTCGTCCGTACCCGGCCAGTACCGTCCACAAGATACTTCCGATGACGAAGCCGAGCACCTGGATGGCGCTCAGAAAACCCACCGCGGTTCCCCGGATGCGCGTAGGGAAGCTCTCACCCTGGTAGGCATAACCCGCACCCGACCAGGTGCCGTTCGATGCCTGGTAAAGCAGGAAATAGACGACCACCACCAGCCAGGTCTGCTGCGCCAATAGGAACAGGACGCTGAGTGGGGCCACGAGAATGCCGGAAACGATGATCATCTCACGCCGCCCCCAACGCTCGCCCAGCCAGCCACCGAGAATATAGAAGAAAAAACCTATCCCGCCACACGCGAGAAACAGCGTGCTGGCGGCCGATTGGCTGAAGTGCTTGTACATGGTCAGCCAGTAAACGATGTAGAAGTTGATGGCGACGCAGCTGATGCCATAAAAGATCCAGACGATGGACAACAGGGTGAGCTGGCGGCGGATGGGGCCGGGCTCGGCGAACAGTTCTCGAATGGTGACTCGCCCTTCCGGCTCGACCGCGATTTCTCTCTTCTGCAGCAATGCGTCGACGGCGGCGCGGTCACCCTGGCGTACCGCATTGCGGACGCTCTGCACATGCTCAAACCGCTCCGACTCGCGCACGAAGAAGCGGCCAAAGATCACGGCGACGATGGGAAGCACGCCCAAGCAGGAAAACGAAACGCCAGCCCAAACGGCCGAATGCAAGGTAGACTCCCGAGGCGAGGAAGACCCCCAACGGCCAGCCACCCTGGACGATAGAATAGAGGAGCCCGCGCCGTTTCGCAGGCACTTGCTCGTTCACAATGGTGATGGAAACGGCTAGCTCCGCATAAGCGAGGCCCGACGCGATGGCGCGCACAAACACCAATTGCCAGAAATCCTGAACGAAATAGGTGAGACCGGTGAATACTGCTGTGCCCGCCAGGCACAGCATCCAGACACCCCGCCGCCCAAAGCGATCCATGGCATAGCCGGCGCAGATGGTGATGAAGAACTGTGCGCCATAGACAAAGAAGCCAAGGACTCCAAGCCCCGATGCCGAAATGCTCAGGCTTTTGGCGATGTCGGGAAGCGCCAGCACCAGCAAATTCACGTCATACGAGGCAAGCGCCCAACCCGCCAATGCGACGATGACCAGATATTTAATGTAGTGGCGTTGTGGGTCGGGGAGTGTGCCCGGATTGGTGCGTTCCCATTTGCCCTCGCTGCCAAACTTTACACCCTCGCGAGTGCGCTAACCAGAGCCACGGCGCAGGGGCGCTCCTGGCTGCTTGCCTGTGCATCGTTTGATTGGCTATACTTTTGCGACTGAAGAGGGGTCTCCTCCCCGAGTACGGATTGCGATTCGCTTGTTCGTGCAACCCTTCAAGGCGTATTGGATGTGACTGTGGGACGGCCACGCCCGACGGCCGCTCTTTGCCTTGATGCCCGGAACCCGAAGGAGACAACAATGAAATCAGTACTGGCTGTGTTCGTGTGCAGTTTTTCAATACTGTGCGGGGCTGCCACCAAACCAGTGGCTTATGTATATGCACCGAACACCATAGACCACACCAACTACAAGCAGAGCGAAATCGTGGGCTACGCGATCTCGCCCGGCGGCGAAATCAGCAAGATACCAGGTGGCCCATTTGCTGTCGGCAATGCAGGCGGAAACCCCATTTCGCTGGCGGCCAACGGTAAGTACGTATTTGCAACGGACATTTTCGGTCAGAAGATCGCTACCTACAAGATAGAACCCGATGGCGGTCTTACGCTCAAACAAGTGATCGATGCCGCGGCGTTAGCCGAGCCCCAATCGTCACCGTTTGGACCTCCGATCTTATATGGTCCACTGGTCCTGGACCGCACAGGGCAAAATCTGTACAGCAGTGTGCAGGTCGGGGGAGGCGCCGCCCACCTGGGCTTTCGCGTCAACGAGACCAACGGCAGCCTTGAATTTGCAGGACAGGGTGATGACGGAGTCACGCAAGGAAACGGGACGGCCATGGTATTCAGTGGGAATAACAAGTTTGCCTACGACTCATTTGCGAGCGGCTTTGCCGTGGCTACCAATGGCGAGCTCATCCCGCTTTCGCTGCCGAGCATTGCGTACAACGCGGGGCCTGTGGCGGCAGATCCCTTCAATAATCTGGCTGTATTCGAGACGCATGACATTGCTGGGCAACTGGGGTCTTACCAGATAAACGCTCAAGGCAGTGTGTCGACGACGAGCACAGCGGAGAACAGGCCCAGCACTCACATTCAGAGTGTCTTTCCCCTCAATATGTCGCCGTCAGGTAAGTTGCTGGCGATTGGAGGAGAGTATGGACTGGAGATTTATCACTTCAATGGAGCCAAGCTCATTGCGCCGTTCCATACCTTGCTGAGCACCGCGGAGAGCGCGAACAACACGATCGTGTCAGCGCTCGGCTGGGACAATGACAATCACTTATACGCTTTTGCCCAAACAGGCACTTCGGATACCACCTACGTGCGGGTGTATACCGCGACCCCGGATGGTGTGGAAGAAGCGAAAGGTTCACCCTATCGCGATGACGGGCGCCGTTTATTCCCCGGGCGTGGTGGTGCTGTCTTTGACCAAGTAGGCGCCTGAAGAACGGAACCCACGTCCCAAAATCGAGACGTGCGCCATCCGCCTCAATTGCGCTGCTAACGGACGAGTTCCGAGTACGACCTCGACCTCCTGGTGGCGGGTTGTGCCCAGAATATCGAGTGATCCGAGCACCAGGGGTTTGCCTTGGACCAGGGTGGACGTGCCTTCGAGCGTGGTCTGCCGGATGACGGGATCTTGCGTGCCTACGACGGATTTATCTTCCGCAACACCGGATTGCACGACCTTGGTGCGCAGCCGCACCCCATCGAGGTAGCCGTCTAAAGTAGCTTCGATCTCCTGGCCCACATCAAGATAGGTCACCTCGCCCCCGGGTGCGGAGTTGGTAAGGACCGGCACCCTGCTGCCTTGCTTAAGCGTGGTCATACTTCCCGAGGCTACGATGATGGAAAAATGCTGCACTCCGATCGTCTTTCCCGCGTCCTTCTCCGTCATGGTGTAGGTGAGGCGATAAATCTTCTTCGTCTTATCGAGGTCGGAAAGAATCCTCTGCGCCAGAGCAATGTCTTCTGCAGAGCCTCGAAGGGAGATGGCGCTCTGCGACGGCACATAATAAAGCTTATCGCTGGGCAACATATTCCGAAGATCGGTCACAATTTCATTTGCGTCGTTTGGCTGCGTAATGTTGGTGAGATAGAGGGTCTGATAGACGAGCAGATGTGAGGCCGAGTCGGTGTCCTTGGTTTGTGCAATTACGCTCGGGCTGCCAAAGGCGATTGCCAGGGCGATTCCCGAGAGCACCGTTGCACGGTAGATCGTGCGATGGGTTGTCTTTTCTTCTTTATTCAATTTCGTTCCTCATCTCCTTGGCGTCGATGCCAAAAAATTGCTGAAATTGTTCTGCAGCCTTCGCCGACTGCGCCGCCTGCGCGCTTCGGTTGAGGGTTGCGATATTCTCCGCATCCCCGCGATGCGCCAGCCGTAGCAGCAACTTCTCCTGCTCGGTCAAAGGTAAAGGCGGAGCCGGAAAGCTGGCCATCTCGACTTCTTTTCCGGCATGTGTAACCTTCCCATATTGATGTTTCACTGGGACTCGTACAGGCGGCAGGTGCGGCACAAGAGGAGCCTTCTGCGCCATTACCGTTGGCCGTGTTGCTTGCCGGCCATCGTGAGTGTGGCGATGCTGGCGAACAGTCACGAGAACAATGAGGATCAGCGCACACGCCACTGGGATCGCTGATGATAGACGTAGCCCCCACGGCGATACCAGGCGGCGGTAGCGCACACCAGTCGCCATTGAATCGTGGGCATCCATTGCCTTAAGGATGCGGCCCTCCAGGCCGGCAGAAGGCTCGGCGTCTCTCAGCCCTGCCAGCGTCCTTTCGATCATTCCGTCGGCATCTCTCATGCTACGAATCGTCTCCTTCAAGGCGCCCGCGCAGCCGCGCCCTTGCTCGCGAGAGCAGTGCTCGCACCGCAGACTCGCTTCGTCCCAGAACCCCGGCAATCTCCGCCGTGCCCAACTCGTCAACGGCAGAGAGCAGTAAAACATGGCGCTCAGCCTTGGGCAATTTCTCTATCTCGCGCAGTACTGATTGAAACTGCTGCGCCTCCTGCATGGCCGCATCGGCGGGCATTGTCTGGCTCGCCAATGACATTGCGAAACCCTCATCCAGCTGTTCCGGGCGCTTGCGTCTCCGCCGGTCCAGCGCGAGGTTCCAGACGATACGGACCAGCCAAAGACGCATATCCCGCACCGCCGGGAGCGAGCGCCGATGCTCCATGACGCGAATAAAGGCGTCCTGAACTACGTCTTCAGCTTCTGTTCTGCTACGCAACACGGAGTAGGCCGTGCGGAACAGTAGCGTCGAGTACGCATCGACCATGGCTGCAAGATCGACGGCGAACCTAGCATCTTCCATAAGCGACAACGCCACGCTGCAGCCCTCAGTCGACGCCATGTTCCCCTTCTATTGAGACAGACGGGCACGCCCCGGTTATCGCCCGAAATAATTGCAAATGGTTCTGCCGCTCCACCAAGCCGGAGGGCGGCGGGTGAGAAAGATGTGAGGGGTGTTGATTGCCAGAAGACGCGTTGTCCGTGCCGGATGATGGGGAATTTCAAGCCAATGATCGCCTCCTCCTTATCCCCGGGAGGAGGGGAAAAGGAGGAGGGCAGGGGAGATTACGCTCGGACCACCTTTCGATTTATGTGGTCATGACCGCGGAAGCGGGCGTGGGCTTGACAGGGGCCTTGCGGCGGAGGATGGCAGCGGAGATAAGAGTAATGATAAGGCCGACCGGAAAGGGCTCTATGAAGGTGTAAGCCATGTTGACGAAGGGGTTCTGGTAGAGCTGCTGAGAGCGCTCTATGGCAGCGACCTTCGCGGCGGTAGTGGCGGGGTCAAGTCCGGAGGACTGAACCTTGTGAACCTGCGCGGCGAAGTAGCTGTCCATGAAGTGTGGCATGAAGTTGAAGTAGAGCACCTCCCACATGGCGACGTAGCAGACGGTTGTGATGAGGGTGATCAGGAGGCCGCAGGCGAAGGCGCGGCCGAACGAGATCTGGCCGGCGAGCGTGTCGTCGCGGTAGCTGCGAATGCCAAAGTAGATCAGCAGGAACGACGCCACCATGATGGTGTAGCCGAGAGCCATGCTGTGGCCGGAGCTGATTTTCTTGTCGAGGACAAGCGAGCCACCCATAAGGACGGAGATGATAAAGCCGGAGATCAGGCCGAAGGTGAGGACAGTTTTTTTCATTTGCAGGCTCCTGGCGTGAGTCAAGGTGGAGTCACGATGCAGTGTAACGCGGTCCGATGTCGTCATCCTTTCGGGTGATTTTGCAGGAATGGAGCGAAAATCGTCCTTTCTGGTGACTCGGTCACGGCCGGAGGCCTGGCTCCCTGCCGGGTTGGGTGCGGCGTGCGGCGCCCAGATAGACAAATAAAGAGCGGATTGTGAGCAAAAGTGATCAGTCCATCCACGCTGGCCGGATGGTAGCCTTCACTCATCAACGCAAAGGTACTCAAATGGGCGTCAAGCGGCTTTGTGAGGAAGATCGTTCACTTCTCCAAAGGACCCAGCGAGGCGACGACCGGGCGATCGCATCGCTGTATGATCGCTATGCGAGCCTTGTCTATTCCATCGCTCTCCGCGTGTTGCGGGAGCCAACCCTCGCAGAGCAAGTTCTTTCAGAAATCTTCATAGAGATCTGGCGCAGCCCCGCGAGTTTTATGGAAATCGAGGGCAGCTTTGGCCCTTCGATGGCCATGATTGCCCGCGATCGAGCGGTTGCGATGCTACTCCATAAACCCGAATGCGATCTTGATTTTCCCTTTTCCCATAGAGTCACTAACCAACCGGATAGGACGCGCGAGGGGGCGTGCGCGGCAATGGATGCGTTACCCGGGGAGCGGCGCCTCATGCTGGAAAGGGCGTTCTTCCATGGGATGACTCAAGCCGAGTTCGCCGCCCTGACGAAGGGTTTGCCCGAAACGGAGGAACAGCTGGCGCTGTGTGGCGCCGCGTCGCATTTAGCTGACACGGGACTCGAGGTGATCGATCTGCACAGCGACCCCGCGTTTGCGCGCAGGCGACTGCATGTTCGCGACGCAGTCTCACACATCGAAGCCATGAATCGTCTGGCCGGCGCTTTTGTCGAGAGTCCCACCAACATCCTGCAGGAATTGGTGACCGCCGCTGTCGAACTGTGCGGTGCCGATAGCGCGGGCATCAGCGTGGAGCAGAAGGGCAGCACGGACGACGATTATTACCATTGGGTGGCAACTGCCGGTCAATACTCCGGCTTTCTGAATGCCAAATTACCACGTTATCCAAGTGCTTGCGGCCTGACCCTGGAGCGGGGACGCCCACAGATTTTTCGCGTCAGGCAGAGGTTCTTCGACCTGATGGGTATCCAGGCTCCCACGGTGACGGACGGAATGCTTTTCCCATGGCGTGTGGAAGAGACTCGCGGAACTATTTGGATCATGGCGCATGGTCGACAGCAAGCCTTCGACGGAGAAGACTGCAGAATGATGCAGGCGCTGGCGAGCTTTGCAGCGACCGGAGTGAAGCTACAGCGGCAACAGAAAGTCCTGATGGAGCAAGCAAGAGCCGAGGCGGAGACGGCCATGGCGAATAACCTCGCGCACGAGATAAACAACCCTCTGCAGGGACTGATGCAGACTGTGTTTCTTTTCGGCCGGGCGGGTTCGGAAGCGAATGTCTTTGCCCAGCAGGCGATGGGAGACGTGTTAAGGCTGCGCGATCTGGTCAAGCAACTTCTATCTACGCATGAATAGATTCATGAGTCAGGTTCTGCGGACCGGATCCGCCACGAGCACGGCACGAAGGACCTCGCTCATTTCCTTTACCGTCCAGGGTTTCAGGATTACGGCGTCGAAGCCGTAGTCGGCGAAATGAGACATGACCGGGGCGTCGGAGTATCCGCTGGAGACGATCAGCTTGATGGCCGGGTCGAGTTCTTTCAATTTGGTCGCAGCTTCCACTCCACCCATTCCGCCGGTGACCGTCAGGTCCAGCAGCACCGCGTCGAAACCCTTACCTGCAGCTTTGGTTGTCTCATAGAGGGCGATGGCCTCGGCTCCATCCGCGGCGGTCTGCACATCGTAACCGAGTTGGGTGAGGACGGCCTTGAACAGGATGCGGAGAGCGGGGTCGTCATCCATGACTAGCAGGCGTTCGCTGCCGCTGTGCACGGCTAAGGCGTCGGAAGCATGCGGCAAAGGAGCTTCGAGCGAGGCAGGTAGATCAACGGTGAATGCTGTGCCCGCGCCCGGCGTCGACTCGACGGAGATGTTGCCTCCATGCTTGAGCACGATGGCATAGGCGGTGGCCAAGCCCAGACCGGTGCCCCCCGGCTTGGTGGTGAAATAGGGATCGAAGATGCGGCCGAGCACCTCCGGAGGAATACCGCAGCCGTTGTCCCGGATGGCGATCCTGACGTGAGCTTCGGTGTCATCGGAGCGGTCGATGTTTTCGGCGACCACCTCAATGGCGCCGCCACGGGGCATGGCCTCTCGAGCATTGATGAGGATGTTGTGAAGCACCTGGCCGATCTGGCCGGAGTCGACGTGGGCGGACCAGAGACCCTCTGCAACGTTGAGCTCGATGGCGATGGGGGAGCCTGTTCTGGCAAGATGAACCGCGTCGGTGACGAGTTGGGCGATCGAGACAACGCGCCGGACCGGGGCTCCTCCTTTAGCAAAAGTCAACAACTGGGAGGATAAGAATTTCGCCCGTTGACAAGCGCTGGCAGCTTGATCGAGGAATGGCTGGGCAGGCTCGTCGGCGCTGAGCCGGGTTTTGGCAACTTCAATGTTTCCCTGAACAACAGTCAGGAAGTTATTGAAGTCATGGGCGATGCCGCCGGCCAGAACCCCCAGGGATTCGAGCTTGCGGGCGCGCAGGAGTTCTTCTTCGGTTTGTTCCCGCTGGGCGATTTCAGCGCGCAAAGCCTCGGTCGATTTGTGCAGTTCGGCAGTGCGCTCCTGTACGCGGAGTTCGAGCGCCTGGTTGAGGGCAGCGGTTTGCTGGTTTGCTGTTTGCAGATCTTCCACCAGGTCCCAGTTCTCAAGTTGCAGTCTGAGCGACGAATCCAACATGCGATTGAGCCGCATGGTAGTGACCAGGATGGCCAGAGTGAAGACCACGGCCAAAAGGCCCATACCGAAATGGGTTTTGTCGCGCTCGAGAAAGAGGCGCGCTGCAGGAGCGAGACCTACCGGA
Organism: uncultured Acidobacteriaceae bacterium; assembly: GCA_963758385.1. Lineage (GTDB taxonomy): Bacteria > Acidobacteriota > Terriglobia > Terriglobales > Acidobacteriaceae > PALSA-350. The sequence continues at coordinate 804,339 of CAVWVA010000001.1, forward strand.
ATGAGGTAGATGAAGAATGCTTCCGGCCGGGGAGCAAGCAGAGAAGAGGCGCCCAGCATCATTCCGCCAAGCACAAAGACGAGAAACAACTGGTTGATAAGGTGTGCCGGCGGATAGAGCAGGATGCCCGCCGCGCCCCAACCAACGGCAGTGAACGCTACACCAATGGTGAAGGAGTTACGCCATTTGATAAGGTTCGCCGGCTGCGCCGGGGCTTGCCAGTAGCGCCGGTGCGACACGAACCGGACAACCGATACCACGATGATGTAAAGCCACCAACCAATGACGACCGACCTGGGGATGAGGCTCCATTGCAGGCCGCCCAAGATAGTAGCGGCCAGGACATTGACCAGGCCGCCGAGGTTGGCGTTGGTGTACAGGAGTCTGAGTTGCGCCGACAGGAGTTGTTCCGCGGTGGACTCGCGATCGGCCTGTACTCCGAACGAAGTGGGGGACATGAGGGACAATCCGATATTCAGGATGATTGCTTTCCTTACTATAACTGCGGCTGGGGTGAATCTGAAGGGCTGCGAGCCTAGAATGCCGCGGACTTTGAGTACGCAAGTGTTTCTTCTTATCTATTTTTAGCTTCTATGAAGGCGGGTAACCTGCCCCAACTTGCTTTCCTGGGGGCTTCGCACTTGACATAGAAATGCAGATGCGACTTAATAGTCATGTCATGCCTACGGTTTCTTGCCAGTTGCGCGTGCTTGCGAAGGGCCCCATGCCCTGCCGCCTGTGTTGTTGTTGACCCCTTCTTTTCCCTCTGAAAACTAGTTAGTCCAGAATCCTTTACGGAGTCATCGCCCGTTGGGACGCAGGAAATTGTTTACCTGCCATGTTCCTTCTTGCCTCCAATGGTTTGCGTGGCGCCGTCTATCAGTCTGGGCTTTTCCCTACCGCATTCACAAAAGTCAGACTTTCCTGTCTGGGAGGCGCGGAATCGATGTTTACCAAAAAGAAGAGTGTTACAGCAATGTTACAGGGGCCTGCACTGGTACTGATGCTGAGCCTGGTTGGCCGAGTGTCGCTTCTTGCCCAGGTGACATCCGGGTCTATAGTGGGCGCTGTTTACGATCAGAGTGGCGCCGCGATTCCCAATAGCACAGTGACTGCTACAGACGTTGCAACCGGGGCGGTTCGGAATGTAGAGACCAACAGTTCCGGATACTACACGATTCTGTCGCTGCCTCCTGATCCGTATAAGGTGACGGCAACCGCGACGGGATTTGCTGTAACCAATGCACAGATCGTTGTAGCGCTCGGGCAGCCGGCAAATTTTGACTTCCATCTGAGCCCCGGCAGCACCAGCCAGAATGTTCAGGTGAATGCAGGGAATAGCCAGCTGGAGCTGGAAACTACGGAGCACCAGGTGGGAACACTGGTGCCCAGCCACAATATTGAGAACCTCCCGGCCAATGGGAGGAACGTGTTCCAGACGCTGCAGGCGGCTACCAATGTGGCTCCCTTTCAGAATGCCGCCGGGCCGGTATCGAACTTCAAAACCACGAGCAATAGCTTGACGATCGGCGGATCGGCTTCGGGCACAACCAGTTATCTTCAGGACGGGGTAACCAACATTGCCGTGCTGACGAAGACGGCTAACTTTCAGCCCCCTATCGAGGCGACGCAGGAGGTTTCGATTATCCAGAATGGGGCATCGGCGCGATATGACGAGCCGAGCGTGATCAATGTGGTGACCAAGGGCGGGGGCAATGGCTTTCACGGCCGAGTGTATGACTACTTTCAAAACGATGCGCTGAACACGGTGGGATATTTCAAAGTGGCTAAGCCGCCGCTTCGGTATAACCAGTTCGGCGCCAATATTGGCGGTCCGATTATCCGCAACAAGCTGTTCTTCTTTTTCGATTATTCGGGATTGAGAGAGTCGCAGGGAACGACATTGTTCGCTAACGTGCCGACGGCGGCGGAACGGGGCGGCGATTTCCAGGCAGATAGCTACACAATCTACGACCCGACCACTTATAACAAGCAGGCGGGCACGATCTCGCCGTTCCCAAACAATACAATTCCAGCGGATGAGATCAGCAGCTTTGCCCAGAAGTTTCTTGAGTACTATCCACTGCCTACGGGCAGCGTGATTGCCGGAGACAATTACCAGAAGAGCGTCAAGAACACGACCAATTACGACTCTTACCTGGGACGAGTGGACTACAACTGGCGTCCGCAAGACACGCTGTATGGCGCGTATGAAAGCACCAATCCGGGGATCCTGCAGCCTACCTTCAGCGCGACTTCGCTGTTTAACTACATCAATATCCAGAAGGCCAAGAATGCCTACGTGCAGGAGACGCACAGCTTTAACCCGAGCACATTGAACGTTGCCCGCTTTGGATACAACGACAGCAGTATCTTCTATTCGACGGCCGGTACAGGGACGGCGGACTTTGTAACCGAGTTTGGGATACAGAATCTCGATCCGGCGCAGGCCCAGTATGCTCCCCCGGCGGTGACGCTGACGACGCATACCGGGCTGGGCAGCCCGACCAGCCCGCAAGGCACAGAGCAGAAGCTTTATGAATTTGCGGACGAGGTGAACCTGATCCGGGGAAAGCACAATATTTATTTTGGCGGAGAACTGGATAAGCTGGACATGAATCCCAACTGGACTATCTGGAATAGCGGCCAGTTTACCTTTAACGGACAGAACACTTCGAATCACAATGCAAAGAAGCTGGTAGGAGGAAGCGACCTGGCGGACTTGCTGCTTGGTTTTCCCTCGTCGGCTGAAGGAGGAACCGGAGTAACGATTGCCAAGTTCCGGGAGTGGAATGTTCAGCCCTATATTCAGGATGACTGGAGAATCACCAGCCGGCTCACGTTGAATGGCGGCCTGCGCTATGACTACTACGGGGCGCCGGCCGATGCCGATGGCCACTCCAACGTTTACGACCTGCCGACCAACACCAACCACCCGGGCACATTTCACCAGGCTTACTTGAATTTCGCTCCGCGTGTGGGCTTTGCTTACTCGCTTAACGACAGCGCCGTCGTGCATGGCGGATACGGGATCTACTACTCTCCGTTCCAATACAACCAGCTGCAGTTTTTGATGATCAATGAGCCGAACTTTTTTCTGCAGCTGAACACCTATCCCCTGGGGACGCTGACGCCGGTGACGAATACGTTTGTGGCCAATCCGACGCTTAGTGCGGAAGCTCCGTTCACCATCATGCTGCACATGAAGACGCCTTACGTGCAGCAGTGGAACCTTTCGGTACAGCAGAGCCTGGGACCGCATTGGCTGGCGACGATTTCGTACCTGGGGAATAAGTCGGACCATTTGCAGATCAGGCAGAATCCCAACCAGGCTTCGCTGCCTGAGGATCCAAGCAACCCTGGTTCGATCCAGAGCCGGCGGCCTTACCCGTATGTGGGGGATGTTTACCAGATTGCAAGTATTGGGTACGGGAACTACAACGCGCTCGAAGGGGAACTGGAGCGGCGATTTACGAATGGGCTTTCGCTGCATGCGAACTATGTTTGGTCGAAGTCGATGGATGCGCTGAACAATGGTGCATCGAACCCGCAGTATGGACCGGATGTGCAGGCGGAGTATGGACAGTCTGACTTCAATCCCGGGCAGGTGTTCAAGCTGAGCGGAGTTTATGAGCTGCCTTTCGGACAAGGGAAGCAGTTCCTCGGTTCCGCGAACTGGCTCACCAGCGCGGTGGTTGGTGGATGGCAGGGAAGCGGTATTCTTACGGTGCAGAGCGGTCTGCCGTTCAATGTGAGCGCCACGGATCTTTCCGATACGGGCGGCGACCATGCGCAGCGGGCAAACCAGGTATGCAATGGGAACCGGCCGCCCAACCAGTCGATTGCGGAGTGGTTCAACACCAAGTGCTATGTGCAGACGGGGGTGGGTGAGTTTGGGAACGAACAAAGAGACAACATCCTTGGGCCGCGAACGACAAACCTCGATTTGTCGGTGTTCAAGGCGATTGCTATTCGAGAAGGGAAGTCGGTGCAGTTTCGCTCGGACTTCTTCGATTCGCTGAATCATCCGCTGCTGGGTGTTCCGTCGGCATCGGTTTCGGCTTCGACCTACGGCCGCATCACTTCGATCACGGGAGCCAGGATCATTCAGCTTTCGCTCAAATTCATTTACTAAAAGGGACAGGGAGACATGGTGAAGATTGGTTCGAAAGGAATTCTCCGCGGTATTGCGGCCGGGTTGGTTTGCCTGGCTCCGGGCCTGGCGAGTGCACAGAATGCCAAGCCGAATGTGCTTGTCCTGGTGCTCGATCAGCTTCGCGCAGATGAGTTGCATTGCTATGGGAACCCGCGGCTGACCAGCCCGAATATCGATAAGCTGGCGAGCCGCGGGGTGATTTTGTCGCACTACTACACGGTTGCGCCATGGACTTCTCCGTCGTTTGGCACGCTGCACACTTCGCTGTTCCCTTCGAAGCATGGGGTGACTTTGTTCTGGACGCCGGGGATGCCGTTGTTGAACAAGGATGTGCCGACGATGGCCGAGAGCTTCAAGAATGGCGGGTATCGGACGGCGGCGTTTGTGGATAATTCGCTGGGCGGCAAGCCTTTGATGGGCGAGGGCTTCGACGATTTTGTAGACGGCAGCGCGGCGGCGCCGGACATTACACAGCGGGCTGTGAGGCAGAAGATCGGCGCGCCGTACACCACGGAGGGGGTACTGGCGTGGCTGGATAGCCATCACGATGCGGGGAAGCCGTTCTTTCTGTATGTGCATTTGCTGGAGCCGCACTCTCCTTACAATCCTCCGCCGGAGGATGATTTGTTCAAGTCGGATGCTTACCCATATCTTTCCAATGACGGTTACGATTTGGTCAAGGGTGGGTTGTTGCGACTGGCGGTGAATGGGGACCAGAAAGCGGTGGAGAGGCTGTACCAGTTGTACGACGGGAAGATTCACTACGTGGATCGTTACGCGGGGCAGATTCTGGATCGGCTGAAGTCTTTGGGGCTGGAAGACAATACGTACGTGCTGCTGACGTCGGACCATGGGGAGATGCTGTACACGCATCCGGATGACTTTCTTACGTTCGATCATCGGTCGCTGTATGACCCGGTGCTGCATATTCCGTTGATTGTGGCGGGGCCGGGGATTCCGAAGGGAGAGGTGAATCCTGCGCTGGCTTCGAATGTGGACACGGCGCCTACGCTGCTGGACCTGGCGGGTGCACCGGCGCTCGACGATGCGGAGGGGCATAGCCTGGCTCCGTTGATCGAGGGGAAGGTGAAGTCGGTGAACGAATATGTTTTTGGCGAGGAGGATGTAGAGATTCCGGAGAGATCTGTCCGCAACAGCGAGTACAAGCTGATTCGTAGTTTGTGGACGGGGGAGGAACAGTTATTTGCGCTCAAGAGCGACCCTCAGGAATTGCATGATGTGGTGAAGGAGAATCCGGCGGTGGTGAAAGAACTGGAGGCGCAGCTGGATGCGTGGATGAAGGTGAATGAGCCGTCGCACGAGGTGCAGGTACGGCGGTGGAAGATTTATACCGAGCCGTTGAAGGTGGTGACGGTGGATGACATCGGGATAGGTGCGGCGTTTTTGATCAGCCATCGGCAGGAGTGGCATTCCGATGAGAACCCGGCGAGCGGGAACTATGCGGGCGCCAGTTTCTGGACGGAAAGCGGGGATGGGTCGCGGACCGCGCTTTGGCGTGGGGATAGCCCGCTGGTGGGGAAGTACAAGGTGTCGGTTTATATCGGGGCTCCCAAGGTTGGTGCGCTGGCTACGAATGCGCGGTACAAGATTGTGGCGGAGCATGACACGCAGACGATGATGGTGAACCAGGCGGAAGGGGCAGGGCAGTGGCATTTGCTGGGAACGTTCGATAATCCGCGGTTTGTGGAGCTGAGCAATGCCGCCAATGGGATTGTGGTGGCGGATGCGGTTCGTTTCGAGCGGATTGAGTAGGGGCAAAGCATACCTCATTTGCCGGGGTTACGAGCCCGAAGTAGCTTGCGCTGCCACAGGTTGAGAGACCTCGGACCAGCTTTCGACGGCTTCCCTTAAGAGCAGCGCGGTCAGCTTGCCCTGGGAATCGAGCAGGGCGATATGGTCTCCCTGAATCTCCATGGAGGAGGCGACCATAGGAATGGTTATGGGCGGATCCTTGAGAAGTACGAGATAGGTTTTTTCGGCCATCTAATTCGGTTGCATTGAAATCGTCATTCTACCCCTTCCCTGCGCCAACATACTATGCGGAAAGTATCGTGTGGCTCTTGAGGTCGACGGTCAGGCTGTAGACTTTTGCCGGCGGCCCCTTGGATATTTCGACTGGATGGTACTCGATGCGAAGCTGCTTAACGTTTGCGGTTACGCGCAGATAGCCGAAGTTGGTATGGTCGAAGGTATTGATGGTGAGCTTGGTGGGGCCAACCGCGGGATTCACGTCGAGATAACTCACGTCCGCGCCAATTGCCGGATCCGCCGGTTGCACCCCTGCCTGTGCCTGCACCAGTGGGGTTACATTATGTCCACCGTTTCCACACACGAGAAATGGCACGTTGTAATTGCTGCCTGCGAAGGTGAGATTGCGTGTATAGCACTGAAAATTGTGGGCGTGCCCGGAAAAGAAGGCGTGAGGATAGACCCCGACTGCTTTGCAGATGGTGTCGATCTGGCGCAGCATGGGCGTGCTGCTGCTATGGTTGCCTCCGGCGAATCCTGCATTGGGCGGAGGCGCATAGCTGAAAGGGGGATGATGCACGGCAATGATCACGGCTCCTGGGTAGGCCTTCGTCTTGATGTTTTGAAGTTGGGTGGTGAGGTACTGTAGCTGCACATCGGGCACACCCGGCCAGTGCGGAGTCTGGTCTTTTTGGCTGGAGATCATACCAGGGTCTTCGAGTGCGTTGCTGAATAACCCGATGATGCGGACGAACGGAGCGTCGAGGGTGAAGTAAGCACCCGGCTGCGTCATGGAAGTGCGGTGCAGGGAAGCGGCTTCCTGGGTGACCACGGGTTCAGGGGCGCAGAAATTGCGCATGAAAATCTTCAAGGGTTCTTCGGCAGATGGTGTATTGGGAACGATGAACGAGTCGTGATTGCCGGGGATGGCAAAGATCGGCGCGGCGTAATTGCGGAACGGTTCGTAGAACTCATCGTACCAATACTTCGATTCGCAGAAGTCGTAGACGACGTCGCCAAGATGATAGAGAAAGGCGGGACGGTCGTTGACCCTGGACTGTTGGAAATCGTTGGTCAGATGATCGGAAACACTTAGCTCGGCTTTGAATCTCTCGGAGTTTGAGGCGCCGGTGTCGCCAGCAACGTGGAAGACAATTTGTTTTGCGTTGGTGATGGCCTGGACATCCGTCGGTCCGTGGTCTCCGAGGGCGGTGGAGAGTGTGTATAGATCTCCCGGTGCGCCGGTTGCGGTGGGAAAACTCACGGTATCTTTTTCCAAGAGATCCTGGATTTGTTTATAGACCTGATCGTCTGAGGGGTGAGGTGTACGGAAGGTAGATGGATCAGGAGTGGGTACTCCCTCATTGAATATCGGTTCACCGAACAAAGGCTGAGAGGCGACAACTTTCTTCGGCATGGGAACCCTCCTCCGGGATGCGGGCGGTGTTGATGTGTCGGCTTTTGCCTGTACCCCTTAAGAGGGCCTCAGGGCCTAAAGGCCGCCGTGTTCGATCATTTACGGCGCGACTAAAAGTCGTGCCCTGATACAAAACTGCTCCTCTCACGCAGACGCTGAAGCCAAATCTCCTCGTTCTGCGGCCGCCTTACTGCGGGATGCCGACGCTGAGGGCGCACTTCGCGCGCTTCGTACAAGTGAGTTCGGTATACGTATTCAGGTTGCCTACGTAGACTCTTGCCACCTTGATGTTGTCGCAGGGGCCTTCACCGGGATAAGTGGTAGGGCCGGGCGTAGAGCAGGCGTTCAGGCTGTGGAAGTACAGGTGCGTAGGAAGTTTTTTCAGCCATTTAGAGTTTTGCGCATTGTCTAATTTTATATAGACATGCTGGTTGTCTGCACCGTGGTCGGTGGCGTCACACTCTACGTTCGAGCAGAGCCAGACGGCGTTTTGCCCCGATCCATTGAGGGAGGTGAAGAGAACGGCCCACTGCATGGGCCCGGGCACAGGGGCGGCAGGGGTGAAGAAGTTATTCGACAGGAGAATGGAGTGATCTGTAACAGAGACGTTGGCACAGTAGATAGTTGGGTCGGAGGCGACGCAGGGAGTCCAACCGGCGCCCTGCGCTTGCCCATGGATGGATCCGCCTCGAACTTGTATCGGAGAATGTTGCGTACCTGGAAGATTGGCCAAGCCCGCTTTGAAGAGCCAGGCGGCGAGCACAAGAGCGAAAACCACTAGACCAGCGATCAGCGGCCGCTTCATGAGTTCTCCTGTATTTTTTGGCCCTTGGGAACGAGTTTGCCGGCTAACGCGTGAATGTCTGGGCGCTCGAGATAGGTGTGCACCGCCGGACGCCCCCAAGTCTGTTGTAAGCCAGCAAGGATGTCAACAGATTTCTGTGAGTATTTTGCGGCGCTCCCCGGATCGTCCAGCTGTTGCGCGGCGGCCGCGGCAAGCCAGGCGCTGCGGAGTTGGGACTCGCGCTGCGCGGTACTTGCGTAGTAGCTTTCTGTCTCAACCGCGGCGTCGAATGCCTCGCGAGTGCGGCCGGTGGCCAGGGCTATCTCGGATTCCTGCAGGCCTGCCTCCGCGTTGTGCACCTTATCATCTGTTTCCGGGTCTTTGGCCAAGCCCGCGGTCAGGTATTTCCACGCCGCTGCTTTATGTCCCAGGTGGGCTTCTGCGATGGCTTTGTTGAGCTGCAATTGCTGCCGGTCGTCAGGCTGCAGAGTCGGGTATTTGGCGAGCACATCACCGGCCAGGGTGGAGGCCTGTTCATATTTTTGCTGGCCGAGCAGAGACTCGACCTCGACCTCGGCGTAAGCAACTAACATGGCGCCGTTGGCAGTGGCGCCGGGCTGACGGAGCAGGGCTTCTCCGATTTTGAGGTCAGAATCGGCCTCGGCATAGCGGCCCAGCTTTTCAAGTGTGTTGGCGCAATGCAAAGCCTCATAGACTTTGTCGATGTTTTTTTGCGATCGATCCAATGACCTTTGGAAGTGCACGAGGGCGTCGGGATATAACTCCATGTCAAACAAGGGGGAAGCAACGCTCTCTTCGGCCTTGACGATGAGGTCTCCGCTGCCGGAACGGTTTGCCATGGCAAGAAAGCTGTTGGCGGACTGCAGAGCCTGCTGGAATTGACCCTTCCCCTCCTGGGCGCGGATGAGGAGTAGAGAGGCGTCGGCTTGCGGTTCGAAGTAGCCGTTTGCCCGGTAGTAGTTGAGGGCTGCCTGGGCGGGCGCGACGACATCGTCGGGACGGTTTTGCTGATCACGCAGACCCGCCAGGACCAGATTGGCCAGTGCTTCTTCGCGGTGTTGCTGGCTTTGGCGAGCGATCTGCAGGGCTTGCTGCAGGGCGTCTTCGGCCTGAGGAAAGCGGCCTTGATTGAGGCGCGCGTTCGCCTCGCGCACGAGGCCATCGGCAGCCCACGCGTCCAGCTGATTGTCGCGCGCCAGGCGAATGGCCTGTTCGGCGAGTTGCACTGCCTCCTCATCGCGGTCGGAGCTGTAGGCCACGCTGCTTAGCTGGGTGAGGCAGCGGATCTCCAGCTGTACGTCGTGCAGTTGCGTGGCTTCATCGCGAGCCTTGTTGAGATAGGCGTCGGCCTCGGCGGTGGCTTCGCGCTGGTTGGCGAGATAGCCGCGTTGATAGTCCAACTCGGCGAAGCCTTCGGGATCGGAGGTGGGATCGAGCAGGGCTTCGGCTCGTTGAAATGCCTGCTCGGCGGGGGCCAAGTCATGGAGCTTGCTCTCGAGGATGGCGGTTTGCATTTGTGCGGCGGCGTTGTCGGGGTCGAGGCGAGCCGCCTGGGCAAAGCTGGCGAGGGCGTTTTTGGGATCGCCTGCCCGCTCCAGGGCCATGCCGAGATCGACGTAGCCGGCGGGCTTTTCGGTAGTGGGCAGGCGGCGCAGGATTTGTTGATAGAGGGCGAGGGAGCCGGCGAAATCGTGCGTGAGCGTGGCGCGAATGGCGTCTAAGTAGGCGCGGTCGAGGGGCGGAACCTGGCGGTCTCCGGAGCTTGCGATCAGCATTTCTTTTTCGGCTTTGCCGTCGAAGTCCAGGTTGGACCAGGCTTCGGCGAGGCGCGCGTGGGACATGGCGAAGCCGGTGTCTTGCTGGGTAGATTTTTCGAGCTCCTGGGCGGCGGTGAGGTAGTTTCCCTGGCGCAGGGAGGCGAGGCCGGCGTTATACCAGCGGGTTCCGCCGGCGTTGGGCCGGTAATAGTGGCTGGTCTGCCACCAGAGGAAGAGTCCCCAGGCGATGGCGGCGAGGACGAGCGAGCCGGCGAGGCGAAGGACCCAGGGACGATCGCGGGTGAGGTTTCCCAGATTTGCCGGGCCCCTTCTTAGCGCCTGGATAACTTGTTCGGGAGTCTGGAAGCGGCGGGCGGGCTCGTATTCGAGGCAGCGTCCGATTACATAATTCCAGTGGCGCGGAGTGTTGCGCTGGAGCGAAGAAGCGGGCGCGGGTTGCCTGGCGCGGCGAATGGCGGCGCCTACAGGAGTGGAGGCGGCGAAGGGATGGATGCCGGTCAACAGCTCGTACAGGACGACTCCCAAGGCATAGATGTCAGTGGCGGGGGAGACGCGCTGGCCTTCAAATTGCTCGGGCGCCATGTAGGCGGGGGTGCCGGCGATTTGTTGGGGCGGCAGTGCGGCGCTGGCGGTTGAGGGAGTGGTGTCAGTGGATTGGCTGGGGCGTTCGATCGAATCCCAGGCGAGGCCGAAATCCATGAGCACGGCGTGGGGCGAGCCGCTGCGGTCGCAGAGCATGACGTTGGCGCATTTTAGATCGCGGTGGACCAGGCCTTGCTGGTGAAGGAGGCGGAGACCTTCGCAGATATCGGCAATGATGGGCAGGGTTGCTTTCGGCGAGAGGGGGCCGTCGTGGTGAAGCTTTTCAGACAGGGTTTCGCCTTCGAGGTACTCCATTGTAAGGAAGGGAGTTGCGGGGTGGGATTCGGTTGCCGGGATGAGGAAGAGCTCGTGGATGCGGCAGACCTGGGGTCCGCTGACTCTTCGGGCGAGCTGGACCTCCTGGCGGAATTGCTCGTAAGCGCCGGTAGAGAAGGCGGTGTCGGTGCGGATGGTTTTGAGGGCGATGCGGCCTAACTGGAGGTCCTGGGCCTCGAAGACTTCGCCCATGCCACCGCGGCCGAGGACGCGGAGGATGCGGAAGCGGCCGAGGACGGTTTCGCCTGGATGAAAGCGCGGGGCGGCTGCCTGGAAGAGGGTTTTTACGTCGAAGAGGGGCTTATCGAGTGCGGAGCCTTCCTGATCTGCCTGATGCAGGAGGAGGAGGAGCTGCCGTTTGAGTTCGGCATTGGCGCCGCAGGCCATGTCGACGAACTCGGCGCGGTTGTGCGGGTCTTCTTCGAGGGCGGCGGAGAAGAGGGAGTTCAGTCGTTGCCATAACTCCGGGGTCATGGCGGGCTTTTGGGGCTTTGATTCAGCCACGTGCGTACCCTGAACGAGTGGTGTTGCCTTCAGTGACGATTTAAGAGCGCATCGTTTGCGGATGGGCCCCGCTTCGGGTGAGGCGTTTTTCCGGGCCGGAGATTTCCCTGGGTTAGATGTTCTTTTGAGTTTAGCCGGAGTGGCTAATTTGGGAGTGGGGTTGAAAAAGGTGCGCGGTAAGCCCCTCGGCGGACGGGCGGGGGCGCCTTTTGGAGAAAGGGAAGGCCCGGAGAGGGAAAGGGACGCGCAGTTAGGGGGGTGCACACCCAATATAGATACGGATTGGGGTTGATTCGATAACGGGGGGTTGGATTTATTTTTGGTGCGGGGGTGAGGCGGCGCCTCAGCGGCTGAAGCCGTCTTTTGTTGTGGGTTGTTTGTACGGCCTGAAGGCCGTACCCTTCAAGGCTGCATTCCCGGGTTCACATTTGGGGAAATGACTGGTTTGGGTAAGGTGAAGGCTTAGGGCGAAATTATGAGTTTGACGCCGCCTAGTTCCGACGATCTGGAACGGATTGCGAATAAGTACGCGGGCGTGCGACCGGACGAGTATCTGGCTCCTGCGCAGTTGTTGCGGGAGTTGATTCGCGATGTGCAGGAGGTTGCGTTTCCGTTTGTTGAATATCTCAACATGCGGGCGCGGGACTTGATCGACAGCGTGAACGTGGCGGCGGACCAATACATTGCGGCGGATAAGCCGGGCAGGCGTGTTTCCGGGGAGTTGAAGCAGACCACGGAGAATATTGCGGCGCTGGATAAGGAAGTGAAGGAGCTTCGCCGGCAGATTGCCGCTGCGACCACGAGCGAGGCGCGGGCTGCGCTTTCCAAGAAGATTCAGTTTGCGATCACTGAGCTTGACCTGGCAAGCGTGCGGCTGGCGAGGTTTTCGGAGACCCTCGAGCACTCACAAAAGAGGATTCGTGCGCTTCAGCCGAAGCTAAAGGATCTGGAGAGCAGGATTAACGCTATCAATGATCAGTTCCGCAAGGCGCTACGCTGGCTTATGCTGCTGCGTGGTTTGCAGTTTGCCGCGTTGACTGGTCCCATCGCGGCTGCGTTTGCGATCACGCTGGTGTTGGATCGGTTCAGCTTGTACCTGGAGGGTTTGCTGCAAATTTGGGTGCATGGGAAACACCATGATGCGGTGCTGTTGGGGATTTTTGCGGTGCAAGTGTTTTGCTTTACTCCTTTGCTCGATCGGTTCACTGCGCCGTTTTGGGGACAGACGTTTGAACGAAGTGTGGAGAGATTTCGAGAGCTGGCGGGGAAGCTGGGGACGATTGATGTTGAGTTGACCAAGATGGCGGCGGAGAGCTGGCGGTATTGGGCGAGAGTGATTTCGGAAAAAGCACCTCCAGGCGAGATTCCCAACGGGTTCGTAACACGTCTGTCACCGGCTGAACCCACTCAAATACTGCACCGGTGGGTCTGGCTTGGGTTAGCATTCGTAAGCCATGCTGACTTTATCCGCACTTTTACTGTTTGCTTTTGCGCAGGCAGCGCCTTCTGGGCCTGCCCCGGCGGCTGCTCCGTCGCCCCAAGCCGAACCGCCTGTGCCGTTGGGGAATTTGAACCCTAAAGAACTGACCGAGCTGGCTTGGAAGAACAACGGGTTGCACGGACCAGATATGCGGGCCTGGCATCTGAAGGCCAGCTATGAAGTGTTTGGGGCGGACGGGCAGTCGAAAGATAAGGGCACGTTTGAAGAATGGTGGATCAAAGATAAGGAGTACAAGGTGGCGTACTCCAGCCCGGGGCTATCGCTCGAAGCGTACGGCAATGGCCATGGCACCTTTGTTACCGGTGCAGAGAATCGGCTGGGTAGGCCGCTCGCTCTGATCCAACCTATGATTGAGGAGCCGGTCCCTTCGCCGATTCGTCTCGAAGACGTGGGGATGAAGAACTTTGAGCGCGACTTTGGCCACCTCAAGCTGTGGTGTACCGGACTCGGCAGCCACGGGGACAAGGGGATCACGGAGAAGTCCACCTCCTACTGTTTTGCGCCGAAGGAGGCCGCTCTTCTTTACTCAAGCAGTCCCGATCAAGTGTTCCAGACACTGTTTCAAAATGTCTCGGTGTTCCACGGCCGTTGCGTCGCCCATGATTTGCGAGTTTTGATACTGGGGGCACCCTGGCTTACTGTTCATATTGACTCGATGGAGGATATGGACCCTTCCGAGGTGCAGGTGGCGGCAGTTCCTGCGGGAGCACGGGAGGTGACTCCGCATGCTATGGCGCCGGGCGAGATTGCCGGCGGTCACTTGATCAAGAGGGTGACTCCTCAATACCCGTCGTCGGCCAAGATGCAAGGGGTGCAGGGCATGGTTATCCTCGACGCCACGATCGGTAGGGACGGCCGTATTCAAAAACTTGAGGTGCTTGGCGGCCCCCAGGCGCTGCAACAGCCTGCCCTGGATGCCGTGCGGCAATGGGTTTATAAACCGTTTGTGGTGGATGGCCAGGTGGTGGAGATCCAGACGGAGATTCATGTGGTCTTTCGGTTGGGGGGATGATTTGGGTTTGCGATGGCTGGAAGTTCCCTCAGTGGCTAAAGCCATCGTTTCTTTGTGACGGGTTTATGTACGGCCTGAAGGCCGTACCCTTCAATAATTGGATACCTCCCGAACGGTGGCACCGCTCGTGCCCGGGCTCAAAGACTGCCTGATGGTGCCGGGATTTTTATAAAATTGAATAAAATTGGGTCGTTTGAGGGCTTTTGTGGCTTTTGTAGGGAGCGCATGGGGTCTGCGCTCTTTTCAGGAAGGTCAACGGCGCGGGCCAAAGGCGTCGGGGACCCTGGTGTCTAGAGCATACGTGGCGCGAGGCGCCGATTGCGTCTCCGAGCGGGTAAGGCGATTTGGCAATGTGGGATCGGTGCGGTCTGGACTGGTTTCTGGGGCTGTGTCTGGAATGGGGTCTGGAAGTGCGGTGGCCACGGGTTCGACTGGGGGAATACCAAGTCCTTCTTGTTGGTTAGGGTTAGTGGTTTGCTCCTGCGGCTTGCGTAGCCAGGCGGACTGATAGATCTGCGCGCGGGTGGTGACCGGGGCATCGGGTTTGTTTTCAGCGGCGCCGGCGCGACGGTCTGTAGTCTTGCCTGGGATGAGGCCTTCGATGGCTATGATCAGGGTGAGAGCCTTTACCTGGGCGGTGACGCTGTTTCGGGTCATGTCCGGGCTCAGGTTGGCGATTTCCCAGAGACGGGCGAGGACTTGCTCGCGGCGCAGTTTCTGTTGGGTTGATCCCTCCGCTTCCTGCGCGAGGGGTTGTTGCTGCACGCGAGTGCGATGCTCACGCATGTAGGCCTGGACACGGGGTTTGGATTTGATGTAGCCGGCAGTACTGGGGTTGAGGCTTACGGCTGCGGCGGCACGCTGGTCGGTCATTGTTCCAGAGAGGATGAGTTGGGCAAAGGCTATTTCCTGATCGGTGATCAGGTCGGTGACTTTGTCTTCGGGCATAGGTGGCTCCTTTCGGTTGGTAAGTTGACAGGAAGCGCGAAACTGCTGGCGCGCAGCAGAGCGCGGTGAAGATGCATAAAAAATCCCGCGGTGGCGGGGGGTGTGATTGGCTGGATTTTTGACAGGGATCGAGTGTGGCACCGGACAGCGGTAAGACCGTCCTTCGCTCGCGTGTAGGCCAAAACTACCGGCAACTGCCGGCTAGAGAGCGGGTACGCGAGAACCGCTGCCTGCCGATATCGTCTGCCACCAAGATATATCTGCTCTGGGATCGGTGCAAGACACCGGGATGATATTTCGAGCCGGGATTACTATTTCGGAGTTACTGGTGGTTTATTCGGGTTGGTTCGGGCGGAAGAGGAGGCTTGGCGAGGGCGCTGAAGCAGGCGGTTACGGCCCGTCTGTTTGAAGGGTCTCGGCCCAGTTTTCACTCACGGAGCAAAGTAGCTGGAGATATCGAGAATTAGTTGGGTTTCGTTGGACGCATACGTATAGATAGAACCGCTGTCGGTGGGCACAATGGCCATGTTCGAGGTAATGGCACCGTCCGACGCGTTGAGCGTGGAAACTACAGGCTGGCTAGCTCCAGCGGGCCAAAGCGACAAATAACCTAGCGGGACCAAAGGTACCACGGTTGCATTCAGCACATAGGCGGCGGCGGTGGCGGATGTTGTGCAATTGCTGGACTCGACGGCGACCGGATAGGTTCCAGGGAAGGGCGGCGTGGGCTGCGAGCGCGTATCTAGCACGCGACATGGGGTCGTCGCGTAGAGCGAGTTTCCGCCCGCTGCCGGCGAGGCAAAATAGCCGTTCACATCTATGACCACGTCGGTGTTATCGGTGACAAAGACCGTGACTTGGCCGCTATCGCCCGCGGGAACAATCGCGGCGTTTGCGGTGACCTTTTTGTACCCCCGCATTTAAGGTTGAGACCGTTGGCTGAGGCTGGCCGGTCGGCCAGATCGTCAGGTAGCCCAAACCACCGGGCGGCACTGCGGTGATGTTGAGAGAATATGCCTCCGCGGTTGCGGGAACTTGGCAATCGCTGGCCTGCACAGGAAATGCGCGGCTCTGGCCGCCGGTGAGAGAAGGTCCGCCGTATGGTCCGACGGGGTTTCGTGTGTCGGCAACTCGGCACGGCGTGAGGGGATAGAACTGCAGGCTGGAAGAAGTTGCCGGCACGAAGTATCCACTCATGTCGATCACCACGTGGGTCGGCGTTTCGGCATTGGGGAATACGCTGATCGCTCCCGAGGTGCCCGCTGGAATAATAGCCGCGTTAGCTTTGACACGGCCATCATCCGAGTTGAGCAAAGAGACCGAAGGCTGTGATTGTCCGGCCGGCCAAACCGATAAGTAGCCTAGTGGACCGCCTGGAACTACCGTCACATTGAGGGCATAGGCCGCCGCTGTGGAGGGAACTCCACACGTAGATTGGGGTACAACGAAATTTCGAATCTGCATACCGTCGAGCGCAGGACCACCGAACGGTCCGGCGGGGTTCCGGGTGTCTGCCACGCGGCACGGTGGGATTGGCACGAATTGCAGGCCAGTTTGAGAACCATACAAAATCACAGTCTGAGGGGAGCCGACTTCATTGTCGCTGATTGTCAATGCTCCTGACTGCAACCCTGGGCCGGCGGGAGTAAACGTAACCGTGATGACGCAATTCGCCCCCGCCGCGAGGGTCGTACCACAGTTGTCTGTTTCAGCGAACTCGCTGGAAATCGCTCTCGAGAATAGCGTTAATGGCGCATTGCCCGAATTTTGCAAGGTTACAACCTGCGGTGGGCTGGTTCCACCGGTGGACGCAAAGGTCAGCTCTGCAGGAGACAAGGTCAGCCCAGCAGTTCCAATGCTAAGCGTCAGCGGAGTGTTCGTTGTAGCGGGTACGAGCTCGGAGTCGGTAACCTGCACGATGAAGGTGGTGACTCCTGTCTGCGTAGGAGAACCGGATAGGACGCCATTTGGCTGCAGGGATATGTTAGCGGATGGAGCCCCTAAGAGGATGGACCAAGTGTAGGGAGCGAGCCCACCACTTGCCGACAAATCAAACGAGTACGGCGCCCCCACGGAGCCAGAGGGTAGTGCCGTCGTAGTGATGGTTAGGGGGGGTACGGTCAGGGTGGCAAACCCTGATTCCACTCCACCGCATGTGAGGGCGTAGGTATACGTGCCACCGGCGGTGGGCGTGAGCGTTGCGGACCCGGAATAGAGACTGCCGGTGAGCGTTCCTGGTTGCAGACCAGACCAGTTTCCGGCGGTCGTGGCACCTCCCTGGACGAAGGCGTAGCACTGCTGCATAGTTGCAGAGAAGGCGTTGGACACGCTCCAGGAAAGAGTGACCGGCGACCCGATGGTTACGGAACCGGACGACAGCGCGAGCTGGACGGGGCCGATTAGCGCGGGCGACGGAGTTATCTTAAAGATTGTTCCACATCCCGGTCCCGGATCTATGGCAGCCGGGTTTTGGGTACATGCGTTCAGATTTCCGCCAGTCTGTGCTGTCCCCAGAAAATTGCCGAAGTTGTCTTGAAGCAAGGCATAGGGTGAGCCGCCGTCAGTCCCCTCTTTAAATGTGTAAACGACACCGAAATCTCGGTTATAGCTAAGTCGAAAAATGTCGTCACCGCTGCTGCCATAAAAATTGTTATCACTCCCAGGAAAGAGGCCAAGGAAAGAGCCACCGCCGTCGGAATTGCCCGTGAACGGATATAGAAGCGTCCAGGTTTGCGAGGGTGTTATACGAAAGGCTGTGCTGCTGGTAGTGAGTGATGCCTCCCTGGTGTAGAGACTAAGAGAAGGCGTGGTCCCATAAAAATAGCCGTCAACCCCTTGCGCTAGTGCCTTACCCAATAAATAGATTGGCTGGACATCGAAGTTCATATGTTCCCCACGCCCGGGCTGTCTGATGAGGATTCGCGGCCGGACCCCTTTGAAATTTGCGCCATCGGTTCCGTCTTCAAAAATATGCAGATTGGTTGGCTGCCCCCCGGATGTCGGCACGCTGAACACGGTACCGCAACCGTATCCAATGCATGCTGTAAGATCGCCGCCATATTGTGTCGTGCCGTAAAGGTTACCGTCCGCACCTTGTACCAGAGCATATGGATAAGCGCCGTCGGCGTTCCCGGTGAAGGCCCATAGGATTGCCGGGGTTGCAGGGCTAGCTGGTAGTGCTATCTGGAACAGAACCCCGAAGCCATGGCCACCTGTCACCGCGCCACCGTAAAAGCTCCCATTCGCAGCTTGAATCAAGCCATTAGGATAGGCCCCGTCACTCATGTTTTGGAAGCTGTAGAGATTGTTAAACGCGCCCCCGAGGGTGATCTCAAAAATAGTGCCGCAGCCGATTACGACATCATCGGCTACCCCGGGATCAGTGTCGCAAAGTCCCGAACCGCCTACTGCGGTGGTTCCATATAAATTGCCATCACCGCCCTGGATAAGGGATGTTGGCTCGGCACCGTCCGAAAGGCCAGCGAAGTTATGGATGACTTGTGTATCTCCAGTAGGGGTCACCTGGAAAATCGTGCCACAGCCTATCACAACGTTGTCCGATTTTCCGGGGTCACTCCCGCAAGATCCCGTTCCCCCTGCCACCGCAGTGCCGTAAAAGTTGCCATCGGCCGCTTGTATCAGAGCGTAAGGAACGCTGCCATCGGAACCTGAAAAAGTATGCAGGGCAGTCTCCACCGCCCCTTGCGCCCGCAGTAATTGCGTATACAGTAGGGTGACCCATAGGCTGATTAGGACGACAGAGGCCCATTTACGGAGCATCGTGCCTCCCGTAAGTTCGGTTATGTATGACCGGGCCCTGCAGTGGAAGGTGGGGGGATTGCTCGCCAGCGCGAGGTGATTATAGGGCTGGTCCCCGGGAAGAAGCAAGATGTTTTAGACCTAGACTTCTGCGCGTATCGGGGACTGGCTCAGGTATACTTCGCGATACCCTGAGGACCTACGGTGTTGACAGTAGTAGACTGCCTAGCGCGATCCCGGAACGCCGCCTCAGGAAAACCTGGGTTCTCTCGAGCGCTTTGGGCAATCCGACGATTGTTACTCTTGATTATCTTTCTCACGTCTCCTTTTCTCAGCCCTCCGGGCGCTGCTGATACAGGAAAGCCTGCAAATTTCTTCTTGACTACAAACCAAGACGCTTCTGCTCAAAACCGGGATCACGGCTTGGCATGCGAAAGCTCGTCCTACCTTGACGTAGACGCGGAAAAGCTTTCTTTGGAACAGTTCCAACGAGCTCACGATCGAACCCATGAGATGCAAGCAATAAGCAAACTTGCCATGCATTATGCCGAGACTGGCGATTTCAGAAGCTCCATCCCATACCTGGAACGAGGTATAGAACTCTTCCGTGAGGATGGCAAGTTGAGTGAAGAAGCGCACTTGCTCTCAATGTTAGGGGAAGCCGATAACGCTATGGGTAACTCTCAGCCAGCCCTATCCGCAGTCAAGGAGGCAATAAGAATTTATGAGACCATAGGGGACCATTTGGGCGAGGCGGCTGCGACAACAATTCTGGGAGAGATATACGCTCCCAGTGATATCGAAAAGGCGCAAGCTGCGTTCACGGGTGGATTGAAACTTAGCTCAGAGCCTCTGGATACGCATATCCGAGGGGCCATTCTAAATGACGAGGGGTATCTGATTCAATACAGCAACCCGGATAAAGCGTTTCAACTCTACAAAGAGGCTCTTGCGCTAGAGAACACGGTAAGCGACTGTCGCAACCGAGCAGCTATCCTAGCGAATATCGCGTCGGCCTATGAAGATCAGGGAAAATCGCGGGAGGCCCTTGAGTCGTACTCCGAGGCACTGAAGCTCAACCGTGTACTTGGTAATAAGAGTGATCAAGCAGAGATATTGCACGCGGAAGCTAAAACCTATGAAGACTTGGGTGACCTTTCAACGGCATTACTCTTGTTTCATCAGTCCCTTGGTTTGAAACGAAGTATCGGTGCGCTACCCTCTGAGGGTCCCACTCTTAGCGCTATCGCAAATATTTCCTGGAGATCAGGAAATCCTTCCCGCGCAATCCGGGAATATTCCGAAGCCATGGTACTGCTGAAACAGTCAGGCGACTTATACTGGCAGGCGCTTACGCTAAACAATCTCGGCGCCCTCTACCTGGCTCTTGGCCGTCACAATCGAGCGCGATACTACTTTGAAGACGCAATAGAAATGGCTGCGCGATCTAAGAACAGGTTGACTCCTGCAATTTCGATGTGGAATTTGGGAAGGCTCGAAGGACCGGACGCAGAGGGTATGTATTTCAACGCATTACACGCGGCGCGAGAACTCAATCAGCCGGAACTCGAAGGCCTAGTTGATGCGTCACTGATGACTCATTTTCGACGGCGGCGCCGATACGATGTGGCAATCTTTTTTGGGAAGCGCGCTCTGGATATATTTCAAAGTCTTCGGCACAATATGGACGGTCTCAGCGATGACCTGGTAGCCGACTTTGTTCAGACAAAGGCGCAGTCGTATCGTGAACTGGCCGAGATCTTGATAGATCGGGGACGCCTGGCGGAGGCTGAACAAGTTCTTGATCTGTTGAAGACGCAAGAGTACTCCGACTATGTGCGCGGTTCACATCTGGAAACAACGGCGAGCCCTTCAAGGACCTCTACCGAAGACAGCTTCGAAACGCAGTATCAGCGGATAACAGACAATATTGTCGATTTAAACAAACAGCTGCACGCGCTCGAGCTCGACGGCCACAGGACGCCCGCAAAACAGGCAGAATTCGAGCGCCTGCGTACGGAAGTGGCGAAAGAGGACGAAACGTTCGATGAGTATCTTCACCATCTCTACAGCGCGTTGGCCGATCAAGATGAAGCTAATGACAAGATTCAGAATCTCCGGCGGACAGCATCCAGCTTTCAGGATGCAATCGCGCGGAATCCGGGCACCGTGGGCATCTACACTGTGCAAGGGGAGAGCAGACTTCGGCTGATCGTCATTACGTCGTCGGAGATGGTCTGGCGATCGTATCCGATATCCAAGAAGGAGCTCGCGGAAAAATGTTACGACTTTCTCAGGCGATTGAGCTATCCCGGCAATGACCCTAGAAGCGCGGCGAAAGACCTGTTCAACATCATTTTCGGTCCCATTCAGAAGGACATCGCCGCCGCGGGCGGCAAGACGCTGGTGTGGCATCTTGATGGAACGCTCCGTTATATACCGATGGGTGCGCTTCTCGATGCCCGGAGCGGCCGTTACCTGGTCGAGCAGTATGCCATGGTCAATTACGCCGCATTCAATTTCTATCTGGCGGATAAACCTGATCTACGCCACGTTAGCGCCATCGCGATGGGCATAAGCCGTACTTACGAAGGCTTTCAGCCTTTACCAAATGTGAAAGAAGAACTAAATGGCATTGTTAAAGATCCGACCGTCGCAGGCTCTCACGGACGGCTTGCGGGTACCATACTGCTCGATGATAAATTCACTTGGAAGGCTATGGATGATCAGATCGGGTCCCAGGCGATCGTTCATATCGCGAGCCACTTCGTTTTGAGCCCAGGAAGCGCAGACCTGTCCTATCTGTTGTTAGCCGGCAAAGACACGGGTTCCGTTGGATACCACCTCTCTGTCGCGGATCTTAAGAATGACAGGCAGCTCAACATTGCCGGCAAGGAACTCGTAACACTCTCTGCGTGCCAGACTGCGTCGGGGACCGCCGCGGACAGATTGCATTATGGGGGACTCAACAGCGGTGATGGCTTTGAAGTGGAAGGGGTGAGCGATGCAGTCCTCGAAAAGCGAGCAAAAGCCGTGATTTCGTCGCTATGGGAGGTCAACGACGAGAGTACTGGCGCCTTGATGGCAGACTTTTACCGACTCTGGATAGCGAGCTCTGGTGGCGTCACGAAGGCTGAAGCACTCCGCAGAGCGCAACTTGACCTGTTACAGGGCCGAATAAAGCCTAGAGGAGGCAGCGATCCCGGCACGACCGATTTCGGGCATCCATACTATTGGGCTCCCTTTGTCTTGATGGGCAATTGGCAATAGCGCAGTGTTCCAATGGCGATTCGGCGCTTGCAATATTGCAAAACGTCGGAAAGTCTTTCGCCGTAACCGAGAGCCGAACGGTGATTACGGATCATGTCGTCCTATTGTCCTATTAGGGTCTGGGGAGAACGTGCGAAACGGGATGGGGACAAAGATGGTGGCCATGGATGCGGTCATAACCCAGTGTGAGGGGCGTCCGGTCGTCGAGTGCGACTACTGGATCATCCGATTCTGGGCGCGTTGACCGCGACCCAGTGGCGAAAGCTCCACCTTAAAAGGGTGACAAAAGGGTGACAGACGGAACGTAACCGATACAGTCCGTCTCACGGATGTTGCTGTTTTTGGCAGAAGGTTACCGTCCGTCTGTCACCGGTTTTTTGTCTGGCCAGACACTTCGTACAGGTTCCGCCGGAGGTGGCGGCGAATTACCTCAAGGAAATCGGAGAAGGTTAGAGTGTCCACGGTGACAGCATACCCATTGTGTGTTTTGGCCGCCGGCTATACGCATGCTCTCGCCGCATTTTCCTCCCGTCCGGGATGGCTGGAGCTGCATGACAGAGGAAATTACCCCACATCATCAAAAGCCGCCGGGAGAGTCAGGCGACCGGAGTTTAGGGGGTTATTTCGCCTGAATTTCCGATGACGGTGAAACCCATATCCATTCCCAACACAAAAATGAACAATCAAAATATGAGCAGAGCAAGCACCCAGAAGAAATAAATCGGAACGCCTTGAGGTTGCTATGTCTTCCTGCAATTGGTACCACAGCGTGCTGAAGGATTATGAATCCCATTCGCGATCGTCGGTTTTTGCCGCGCTTGAAGAGGCACAGGTGGTTGCGAATTTGCGGTAGGAGCTTCGTAGTCACCTTCCTGTCCGTCCTTGAGAAACTCGGCCTCAGCTACTCGCAGGAAAGTCGCAGGAAGCCGTGGTAGACCCCGTTGGCGTCGACGTAATAGCCCGCCACGGTCCCCAGGTCGTTTATGCCGGCGGGAAAAGTAAAGATTGACCCTTTAGGCTGCACTGTCACAATCTTGCCCTCGGGGCTGCGCAGGTAGACGTGGTAGACATTATTGGTGTCGATGTAGACGCCGGTGAGTGCTCCCCTGTTGTTAAGGCTTACAGGACAATCCGAGGGACAGCCCGTTCCCTGGAAGCTTCCAGCGCCTGCACCGGGAGCATCGAACGAGGTAAAATTTCCGTCGGAAGTGCGAATGAAGCCGTGGTAAACGGTGTTCGAGTCGGCATAGATCCCCGCGATTACCCCGAACTGATTGAGCCCTCCGAAGCAACCGGGACAACCGGTGCCCTGGTTCTGTGCGGCGCCCGCGCCCGGGGCCTCGTAGGTAGTGAAGGAGCCATCAGCATGGCGTATGAGGCCGTGCTGAACGAGGTTTGCGGTGTTGTCCATGTAGTTCCCGACGCTAAGTCCCAAGAGATTGATGTTCGATAGCTCGCTACCGTAACAGCCTTGTGATCCGTTGGTTTCGCACTGGCCGGGAGCAAGAAAGGTGACAAATTTCCCGTTTGGATAGCGAACGAACGAGTGGAACAAGTAGTTTGCGTCCGTGTAGTACCCGACGACGGCTCCCTCCAGGTTAAGTGCTATTGGAGCGGAACCGTATCCGCCCACGCCTGGCACGTCGAAGGTCGTGAATTTGCCATCGGGACTGCGCAGGAATCCGTGGCCGAAGCCGCTCGCGTCGTAGTAGGACCCGGTGATCACCCCCAAATCGTTGATCGCGGTAGGGGAGGTCCCGTTGTAAGGACCAGTGTCCGCGCCGGGCGCCTCGAATGTCGTGAATTTGCCATCGGGGTTGCGCAAGAATCCATGGAACGTACTGTTTGTATCCTGGTAGGATCCCGTGATCGCTCCCCAGGCATTGATCCCACTGGAGTAGGTCCCGTTGTTGTCGCCAGGTTTCGTGTCCGCACCGGGAGCATCGAACGTGAGGATCCGAGGCCGCTGCGCGTGGACGACCGGACCCAGTAACGAGGCGCAGAGAAGGGCGCATAGAGCACGGGAGGCTTTGGAAAACAGTGCAAAGCGATTGTGAAAAGCAGCCGCGTTTCTTGTCATCGTCATTCCCCTGTTCCCTTTGATAATTGCGAATGGTATTAGCTCGCAGAGCCGGATTCGCCAAGGACTAAGAACATGAGTGGTGTTAGAAATGATGTTGCTCTACTGTTCCTAGTGAGTTTTCTCCGGCTGCTAAGTACGTGAGGATAATGGCGGGCGTAACTGAAATTCGCATCACCCAAATGGGTGAAAAAGTCATGAATTATGGAAAGATAGATGGGAATTCGGATGTGCGTGCAGTTTTGCGAGTTATCTAACGGTTTGGAAAGGATACGCGGGCCAGCAGGCGAATGAGTTCACCCTGGCGCCTGGTTCCAGTTTTCTGGAAGACGTTCTTAAGCTGGCTGCGTACAGTTTCCTGGCAAACGCAATGCATTTCGGCGACTTCAGTAAGTGAGTTACCGTCCAGTAGGGAGACGGACAGGCGAGCTTCCGCAGAGGTCAGGCCAAAGAGCACTCGAAGAACTTCCGATGGCGCCACGGTTTTCTGTTCAGGGTCGCTGATGAAAACGATGGCCACTGCCTTGCCCGATTTAGCCGTGCTGTCTTCTCGCAGGGGGGCCGTCAGGATCTGTAGAGGCTTCGCCTTATCCCGGGAAATAAGCATTGCGGAGCCTATCGGGTGATGAGCGGTTTGGCTGACCAAGGTCGCGGAACAGATAAGCTGGTGCAGTTTTGCTGACTCCGCAGAAACGGTGGCGCAAAGGGTGGCGCGGTCGAGATAGAGGCCATTCCGCAAATCAAGGATCGATTTCGCCGCTCTATTCGCGAGTACACAGTGTCCTTTGGCGTCGAGAAGTACGAGACCAACCGTTACCAGATCGAGCGCATTCTCCAGATCCGATACACGCGACTCCAGTGTCGCGAGCATTCGGCGCATGGTCAACGCAGTCTGGAGATGAGGAGCAAGCATCTTTAAGATCGCACACACATCGAGGCTGAACTCGTCATCCAGTGGGCCGCGGTAAACGCTGAACGAGTCGAACGCACCGCTGGTGTTATCCGACGCAATACCAGCCATCTGGCAGATGCCCAAGCTGCGCAGGAATTCGTTATAGTAAGCGCTCTTGTATAGGGAATCTACTGGCCAGAGCTCTTCTCCTCGGACTACCCTTCCGGCGAGATGTTGTCGAGGAAACCGGAGTGTCCATTCGTCGTGCTGATAGTAGAACTCTTCATAGGCGGGGATGTTCTCTTTCAAGCGATCGCCGCGTATGGCGAGGATGCGGTGATCGTTTTTGGGAATGTTATGCGTGATAAGGGCAGCCTTGGTTATACCGGTCAATGCGCACAACTGTTCCAGCGCGACATGCCACAACTCCGGACGCATGGGAGCGGCATAGACGGTTCCGAAGAATTGCTGGACTGGGTCGACTGAGCTCACAGGTTCTCCTCCGATCCGGAAGGTGCCCAGGAGAGTAGTGCGAAGAGTAGCACCGCGTTGGGTAGAAGGGCGAGTGAATTTTTCTTGGGAAGGGAACCGAGGCGTTGAGCTTATAGGCTTGCGCGCGCTGGCGTTGTCTAAACAAAAGTTAATGTGGCAGTTTCACCCGTTTAGGGGATGCGCGGGGAGAAGCCGTGGGGGCATCGTTTGTTTCGAGCGGGATTTCGGTAACGGGCGGAGAAGCGATGAACTTTCGGCAGATTATTCTTGACCGCTACTCCGATGGGGTTGCGTGCCGTCTGTCACGTCAATGTCGTCACTCCAATGCCTAAATAGGAAGACATGATAGGCGAGTAATTGATGTTCAGCTTATATTGCAAAGGCGTAGCGCGGATGAGATGGAGCGTGAGGTGCGATTGCGATAGAGAGGCCCGTATCCGCCTGGTGATTACTCCGTCTGTCCCTTTAACCTTCCGCACGCCTGCATCAAAGAGCGACGTGGGCTCCGCCAATTCCGGTGTCGAGGAAGAATCAAGTTATCAATGGAGGCTCTCTGGGCTTGTCTAAGCTATAACGTCGTCCGGTGGTTCGCCATACGCTGCAAAATCAACGCGCCTCTAGCAGCCTAAGTGTGTACCCTTATCCCTCATCGATCCATGAGCGTGCACATGTTTAGAAGCGCCTCTGCAGGGCCATAATATCCAATCTGCGCACGTTCAACTTGCTTGGCGAACAGGGGAGCAATCAGTTTCGGTCCTGCTCGATCCGATCCATGGAACGATTTTTTCACAGGCTCCTGTCCCTTCAACCCCCTGTCCCTTCAACTCCCGAGCGCAGCTAGCCATTGCGGAACCGGGACGGCTGGTAAGTTTTTGGAAATGGGGACTTGGCGGAATCATTGGACCGCTTCTGCCTGGAGGGAGTATCTTGACGCGGGTGAGGCACAGTCCAAGCTCGCCGCGATTCGTCAGTCTACCCACACAGGGCGGCCGCTGGGCAGCGGGGAGTTCGTTCGCGGTCTCGAAGCGTCGCTGCTGCGGCGGTTGGCCCCGGGAAAAGGAGGACGGCCACCCAAGCACGCTACGGACGCGCGCCAGTGTGAGCTGACCTTCGATCCCTAGTGGCTTTGATTTTGGGTTCGTAATCAAGAGTGATTTTCGTTGGGTTACTGCCTGTCTGTCCCGGGGTTATCCGGGGTTATCTGCCGGGGTTATCTGCGAATCTGATCCCTAATGGCTTTGAATTTTGGGTTTGTAATCCAGAGTGATTTTGGTCGGGTTACTGCCTGTCTGTCCTGGGGTTATCTGTCCTGGGGTTATCCAGAGTGATTTTGGTCGGGTTACTGCCTGTCTGTCCTGGGGTTATCCATCCTGGGGTTATCTGTCCTGGGGTTATCAGCAGCCAACCGCGACTGTCCCTATTTTTCGCTGTCTCAACCAAGGGGTCCACTCCACTCCATCCTGTCCCGGGGTTATCCCCAAAATTAGGTGAATGACGGCAAGTTTTCTATTGACCGCCTATCCCTCTTGCGGCCAGTTGAGCCTCTTGCAACTGTTGTCTCAAGAGCGGTAGCTCCTGCTTATCGTTGAATTCTTGTGCGAGCACCATCTGGATGCCAATCGTAAGAATCGGCATGATCCTTGCGACAATTGTCCAGGCTACTAGGTCTGATCCAGGAGCTATGTAGTTTGCGACGGGGATGGCGACGTGCACAATTTGTTCAGGATAATTATTACGGTATTCGTGGAATTCTAAGCAGTATGCTTCAACGACCTCCCGATCATCCTTCCATCCAGCCAGAACGAGCAGCCCAGTAAATTCTTGCAACTCTCTCAGCGGCACATAGCGATGCGCAACCTGGGAGAACAACCACAACTGGTACCCCTTCAGCGCAAGATCAGCCTCCCCACCCAAAACCCTTCGATCTGATGGAACTGCGCACCCGAGCAGAGTTTCGATGTTATGCACATTGCAATCAAACTGCTCATTACGCAATTGCTTGAAACTAGCAGCTATCATCTCTGCACGCGCGGATAATGTGAATGATCTGAAGAATCCTGTCCCAGACGTTGGAGAAGCAGTGTTTCTTGGCGTTGGACGAGCGGTTTTGGCTGGCCGAAACAAGGGCCACACGCCCCTCATGTTCTGTCCGAACAGTGCACGAACCCGCACCGACTTTCGAAAATACAACCACCAAGCGATGTTCGGTAAGCAACTGCCAAGGGGAACGATTGCCTCGGCTCCTCCAACCGAAATGAGGAGGAGCGCCAGGGCCAGCGCCAAACCAAGGAAATAAAGAAAACTTGATCGCGCCCAACTGAGCCCTTTCGGATCGCGCCTCCATAAGAATATGCCCGCGCCTGTGGTCAAGATCGAATGCGGCAATAGGAGAATCCAAACCCATAGCGGTGTGTTAAACAGTGATGTCAGCATCCAAATTGGCATGAAAATGCAGGCAGCGACGCAATAGAAGAGTAGCCAGCCTCCGACTGTCTGCATGCCTGAAGTGGACGGCGTGGTTGACCGCTTGAGTTCAGGCTTCGTGCGCTTTTCCAACTCAGACTCTAGAGCTTCTCTCGCGAGCGGAACAAGCGATGCCATATCATCAGCCAAACGCAGCAAATCGTCATCGGACAACGATGAGTAGTGCTTTGCGTAATCGAGTGGTTGCATCTTTCCCCTGAAACAAACCAGGATTATTCGACCCAGAGCTAACGCCAAAGGCCTTTCCCTGTGGCGGTGCTAGCGTGCACTGGTCCGTGAAACCTGTCAAGCATTATCGTTCAAAGTGGGGCCGTCGCAGCTTTCGATACGTAGTTGTCAATACCGGTTTGTCCCGGGGTTATTCGGGGTTATTCGTTTGGACGGGATGGTACGGTCTCTGATGAAAGCCGCTCCGAAAAGGGGGCGCGGTCGGCCCGATTCTGTCGAGCGGAGATGGGTATACTATCGCCGTATCTCCAGTAGATTAGATTGGAGCGCCGAATTCGGTTGCGCTCTCCTTCGCATCTAGGATCGCGAGGTCGCTTGAAAGTCTTTCTCAGTTCTACCTTCGTGGATCTCGCCGAGGAGCGAGAGGCGGTTCTTTTGGCACTTCGTAAGAGAGGTTCATCCACGCGAGCGATGGAGGATTTTCTTGCGACACCAACGACCCCAGAGGAGACTGCCTTATCGAATCTCCGCGATTCTGATTTGATGATCCTAATCATAGGTAACAAAGCCGGGAGTCTTCTTCCGGATGGCTCCGGTGGGACATATACGTCTGCGGAATATGAGGAGCTATTGAAGCTGGGAAGGGAAGCTATCGTCTTCGTAAAAGAGCGTAAACGAAGGTTCTGGAGCCGTCGGCCGTCGTGGTGGAACGCTGAGAAAGATCCGACGAAAAAGAAGGCGCTCGACGGCTTCAAGGCAACTGTGGGGGCAAGGTGGACCTGGGATACTTTCTCTACACCCGACCAACTTGCACTCGGTGTAATCCAGTCGATAGACCGCTGGGAAGCAAAGGGCCGACCTGGCGCGAGAAAGACGTTTTCGTCGGTTACTGAATACTTTCCAGGCAAGAATCCCGGTGAACATTTTCATCTTTTGGATTTTGGCATAACCCTTTTCGGTCGTGACGAGCAAATCCAGTTCCTACGTGATTTCACTGAGGAGCCGTCCCAGCGGGTT
Organism: uncultured Acidobacteriaceae bacterium; assembly: GCA_963758385.1. Classification (GTDB taxonomy): domain Bacteria; phylum Acidobacteriota; class Terriglobia; order Terriglobales; family Acidobacteriaceae; genus PALSA-350. Next base: position 833,529 of record CAVWVA010000001.1, read on the forward strand.
TGCATCCTGAGCGGCAGAGGCGGCATAGGGAAGAGCAAGATATTGCACGATTGGGCAGAAACAAACCTCGATTCAACTGCAACGATGTTCTTGAAAGATGAGCCACTGTGGCATGAGGACTCCGATAAGGAGCTTCCAATCGACACCAAAACGGTTGTTGTGGACGATGCTCACCGCCAAGAAAGCTTCGGTCGGCTCTTGCAGCTTATCCACGACCTTTCGCCGCAACGTAATATCAAGCTAATCGTCTCTACCCGTCCGGGAAGCGCTACACGTCTCACTCAGCAGATTTTTCGCAGGATCGATCCCGCGCAGGTCACCCAGCTCCCCGAGCTCCAAGAGCTATCTACTAAACAAAGCCGTGCTCTGGCGGAAATGGTTCTCGGGACGGAGTTTCGCCAATTCGCGCACCATCTGGCGTATATCGGTAGCAACAGCCCTTTGGTAATCGTCGCTGGCGGTCGCTTCATCGCAACTCGAAAAGTTCACCCTTCGACGCTGACCAACTTGAAAGAGTTCCGTTCTACGATCTTCAATCGAGTCTTAGAGGAGATGGACTTGGAGGGGGCAAAGTTTGCCATTAACCCACCGCTGCCGGTGCTGCAGCTTATAGCGGCGCTTGGACCTGTTGACGTGGAGAGGGGCGATTTTCAAGAGTCGGCAGCCACCCTACTGGGGAGGCCAATCGACGAGATCCTCGCTACAATCGATGTCCTGGCCTCCAACGGAATCATCACTCCGCGACCTAAGCCGGTGCGTATTCTTCCGGATGTTCTTTCAGACTATATTCTTGAAGACCGCGCTATCGGTTCGGGAAGCCGCTCGACACATTACGCCGACCGTGTCTACCTGGAATTTGGTCGCCACTCGCTCAGGGGATTGATGCGTAACCTGGCCGAACTCGATTGGCGTCTCGGACAGTCCGGCGAATCGGGCTTAAATCTGTTGGATGACATCTGGTCGGATATTCACCAACGCTTCTGGACAGCGGACGAATACACTCGTAAAGAAATTCTAACGGACCTCTCAGGAGCCGCGGTATACCAGCCCGGCCAAGTTGTTACACTTATCAGGACCTCCTTCGATCTTCCGATAGTAATCGGCGATTCGGGCCAGACCGGTCTGTATAGAGCGGGCCAGGAGCTTGTGCTGTCCGCATTGCCAAATCTGCTGGAAGCAACCGCGTACCATCCCGATTGGCTCACAGAATCAGTGACCACACTGTGGGAACTCGCCAAACGGAATAGTCGACGCAACGATAGTGCTGGCGGCGCTCAAGATGTGATCAAACGCTTAGCTTCGTGGCAGCGCTTTGGTAATGCAGCTATGAATTTCGCGATGTTGGTACAAGCAATTCGGCTCTCACAGCGGCCAGACGCATTCGTTGACGGATACACGCCCTACGCGATAATCCAACAGATCCTGGAACGAGACGGAGAATTCAATGAGTGGCAGGACGAAAACACCATCCTAAGCGGCGGATTTGGTCTGAATTACGCCGCAGTCGGGCCGACCCGCGATAGTGCTCTCGACTACCTCGAGTTTGCACTCGAGGGGGATGGTAGACCCGCAATATTGGTCATTGGCCTTCTCGAAGGGCTCCTCCACAATTTCCTGAATCGCGTCGGGCGAATTTCGACTCACGAGGAAGAGGAATGGCAGAATCGAGAGCGAGAACGATGCTTGCGGATGCTTCTGGACCGTTTTCGAAAGCCTTCGAGCGTCCTTCTGAGGGCAAGGATCTACGATGCCGTTAGATCCGCAACGGCAATCCAATGTCCTAAAGCCGTTCGGGAAAAAGCTGGAGCGGCTCTCGCCGAGATTTGCGTCGACGGCGTTGTTGCGGTTGTCGATGCTATCTGCACTGCGGACCACGAATTACCCCTCCTATCGGCGGAGTTTGATGAAGCCGAGTGGCAGAAACCTATCATCGCCCTCATGGCCAAAGGATGGGCCAGCCTGGCGAGTCTCACCGACGATTTATCAATGCAGGCTCGAATTGTAATCGACGAAACGGTAGCTTGCGTTATAGCTCGCGTTAAGACGGGCGGGTTTCATCGCTTTATTCAGGGGTCCACGGACCGCCCGGACCTCCTGGGCGAACTGGCGGATCAACTCGCCTCACATCCCCGGATTGGGGAATTGGTAGACCAATATTCTTCAGTGCTTGCTGCAATCCGTTCGGCGGACCCGACCGCCTTTCGCAACCGCGCTCTTGCCTTCCTCCGAAATGGGCAGTCCGCTGGAATTTACGCTGCGGCCAACAATCTGCGAATCTTCGATAGGCCCACTCTGGAGGATATCGCTGTCATCCACGCTTTCGGAACCTACCCGGACCCCGTCGCAAAGCGCGGGGCTTTGTTCGCAATTGCCTATATGGGCAAGTTCGTAGAACTTCGCCCGCAACTAAAGAGCGCCGTTCTCGCAACGCACGTAAGTGAGGATCCCACTCTGGCGCAAGCGCTCGCAGATGCTTTGGGGCCTTACGGTATTCCTCTTACGGACTTCACACGCGAGGAAGCAGCCGCGATCTGCCTGGAGTTCCTGCCAGTGAAGGATTGGAACTTCGGTCAAGGGGCGATCCCGCGTTTCTTAAACGGGTTCGTAAACATATTTCCAGATGAAACCTTTGATCTCTTGGTGCGACGGATTGATTTGGGCTCGGGGTCGCATAGCGATCACCTAGATTCGTTCCGCACAGTAGGACTGGTCTATCAAGGTGTGTCCTTCGGAGGTGTTGGGGAGGAGAAGCGGATTCAGCTGGGCCACATTACACTGGCGCGATTGATCTCGGCTAGTGATGTTGTCGGAGACTATGCCAAGTTGTTCTGGGATGTCGCCGGATACGATCACCGGTCGCTACGCCTGATCATTGATGCAGCTCCGACTGCCGATAAACGCGGCGTACGGAATATTGCAAGGCTGATCGATGAGGCGGTTCCGCGTTTTGCCTTCACGAATCTACCGTTTGTAAGAGATCTTCTTCAGTGCTTAACCAGCGAGGACAGGGGGTGCATTGTAGACGCTTTTGCTCGGCAGGCTCGGCGCTTTGGATCCGGCGTCTTTGCGGGACACGTCGAGGACTACCTAGCCACTCGCGACAGACAGTTCGCCGAACAACTAGCCAAGTTTCCTGGCGATCCTGATCTCCGAGATCTCGCGCGCGCTCTTCACCATTCAGCGTAAGTCCCGGTCGGCGCGCTTAGTAAAGACCGTGGAAGCGAGATTTACTTCGAGAGCAGAACTGGACGTTCTATTTCCCCACGGACGCCGTCTCCAACCGTCCCCCCGAATCCATTCCAGGATCGTCCTGTATTGCCAGCTATCTTCATTCCCGTGCCAGCGCTGGCCGCCGTTGTGGGTGGCCAGATAATCGCCGACGTTGCCGGCGCTATCCGTTGGCCTCGTTGGCTTGATCAGGATCAGGCTCTTCGTTGGGTCGCTAATGTCGACTACATGCATGGCGTACTTGTAGTTTTCTTCGCTGTCCTGGTCGGAGAAGACGCCTGCATCGTTCGGCGGGGCTAACTTGAAGATTACGTGGCTGGCGTGGCAGAAGACGCAGGCCTTGCCGTCCGCTCCTTGCTTCGCCAGGATGGGTTCTATCTTGGCTACGAAGTAGTTGAAGTCCAAGACCGAGCCGGGCTGCACATCCTTTAACGCGTCGCTTAGCTTCTTGCCTTGTAAGTACGCTGACGGCGATCAGCTTCAGCCTGGGGTTGCTGTCGGTTTGTAACTGCTCCATGGCGGCCAGGAACTCGGGCCGCTTCTCTACATCCTTGACCTTGCGCAGCACGTCCAGCGCGGCCGCGCGGACGTTGTTGTCCCGGCTGTGCAGGGATGCCAACACCGTGTTCAGCACCAATGGATTGTCCAGCAGGTTGACGGGACGCTTCATCACGACCTGGTTGTTCTTCAGAAAGTAGGCCTGATCCTGGGAGACGGCGCCTCCCGAAATGCCGTCATGGCGGCTCATGAACTTGGGGTCGCCTACTTCTTCCATGAAGATCTTGAGGGCGGAGGGATCCAGGTTGGCATAGGCCGTCGTTACCTGCGGGAGCATCTGCGGATTGGTCAGGAAGTGCTCGAGCGATACCTGGATCGCCGCGCGCTGCACATCCGCATTGGGATCGTTCAGGCCGGCTAATACCTGCTGTTGCAGCGTCGGATCGTTGAGCAGAGTGGGGAACGAGGAGGCCGCGTTCAACACCTGGGCGTAGTTGGTTGGGCGCGGTTGCTCCTCTAACAGCGCTCGCAACGCCACCTAACACCTCCGGCTGCTTGACCCACGCAGAGTCACTGGGCAACGCCGCTAACAAGGGAAGTACGACAGCCTGGCTGTCGGGATTTCCGTTTTTGAGGATTTCGACTACTTTGCTGACCAGGTGGGGATCGGGCGCGGCGGGCGCGTCCAGATTGAGGATGCCGCGCTGGCCGTCCTCGTAGACGTAGCGGACGGTTTGCCGTACCTGGAGGTTGGGGTCTTCGGACAAGTTGAGGGCCGCGAGGGTGAAGCGCTCGTCGCCCGAGCCGCTGAGGGTGCTGCCGGCTTTGAGGACCTCAATCTTCATGTTGTCGTCGGCGCCTTGCAGGCAGGCAAGGAGCGCGTTTTCCAGTTCCGGGCCGGAACTCTTGAAGAAATGGATGAGGTCGCTGTCGTTGCCGACGCGGGTCTGGAAGAAGCCGTTGTGCACGTCGTATTTGAAGTCGACGGCTTCGCGATAAGGCGAGTACTCATAGCCGGGACGATGCAGGTCGGGCACTCCGGCGACGTATTTGGTGAGGACGGCGGGCAGGCCGATCGAGACCTGGTTCTCCTTGAGCGCGGGCAGGGCGTAGTGGCGGATGTGAAAATCCCACAGCGCGTTGAGGATGGCTTCGCGGCCCTGGGGGGTTCCGTTGCGCAGAACTTTGGCCAGGACCTGGGCCTGATCGTGAGCGACGGCTTCGTAGCCTAGTCCGATTTTTTCTTTGTCAGCATCGGTGGCGCTGGCGCGGACCCAGGCGGTGAGGTAGCCGGTGTTCTCGTCGAGCAGGTCGTAGATGCTTTCCTGCAGGCCGCGCTTGACCATTGGGTCGCTCTCTACATTGAGGCGGGTGGCGAGCGATTCGAGGGTGCTGCGGCGCATCTCCGGCTGATCGACTTGCCAGTAGTACCAGCGCCATAGGCCGGAGGCGGCTTCGAAGCGGACGAAGGGGACGGGGTCGTTCAGGGTGTTTTCGAGCGCGGCGAGGAGCTGGGGATCTCCAGTGAGGTCTTTGAAGTGCTGGTTGAAGACGCGGGCGGCTCCCCAGCGGGTGCGCGGGTTACTGGAGCCTAAGGCGGCGATGAGGAGCTTGCGGCCTTCGGGCGCAGCGTCTTGCCGGCGCGACAGGATCATGCGGACGGCGTAGGCGGCGCTGGTCTGGACCATTTTGGTTTCGTCGCCGAGAGCCTTCATGAGGTCGGGGAGCGATCCAGGGTCGGCCATGTGGCCGATGGCGCGGGCTGCGGCTTCTCGTGCCAGTGGCTGATCGCTTTTGGTAAGGACTTCGCGGATTTGCTTGAGCACGGGCTCGGGGGCGAGATCCCAATAGAGATCAAGCTGCGAGAGCAGCAAGGGCAGGTTGTTTTTGGCGAGTTTGGTGGGTGGGGCGGGGAAGGCTGCGTCCCAATTTTTGGCTTCGGTGGCCCAGGGTAGAGGGTGGAAAGCGCCATCACGGCAAATTGGGTGGCGCGGAAGGGGGTGTTGAAGCCCTGGTAGACAGGGTCGCCTTCCCAACTGCCCTCCTGCCGTTGCGCGGCGAGCATGGCGTCGACGGCGAGCTTGAGGTGGGGATCGGTTTCAGGACGGCGGCCGGCCCGGGCGAGGGCGAGCACGGCGTTGTAGGAGACGAAGTCCGCGGGCTTGGCTTTTTTGTCGAAGGGGTACGGCCAGCGCTCCCTGGGGCGATTCGTACTCGTAGAGCTGGGCGATGAGCTCATCGATTTGCGACTGATATTTGGCGCGGTCGATGGTGGAGAGCATGATGATTTTCCAGTTCACATCGATCATATTTTTGGGCACGTAGGCGGTGGCGAGGGTTTCAACGTGGTCGCGCTCGGTGAGCCACTGTGGGTCTTTGGTCTGCTTGTAGACCATGTCAAAGGTTTGCCAGCTTTGGGTGGCAATCTCGAAGGGGCTTACGTCTGGTTCGCAACCATCGGCCTCGTCTCCGGGCATGACCTTGAGGCCCTTGTAGTGGATCTTGAGGTACTCGGCGGAGGGGAGGTCGAACTTGGGACGCGGGGCATCGTGGGTTACGTTTTCTTCGTATTGATGGGTGATGAGGGGCAGACGGCTGGAGACGGTGCGGGCGGTGTAGATGACGCGGACCCAGTTGGTTCCGGGTTCTCCATAGAGCGGACGCTCGTTGTTGTAGATGCGGTCCATGATGAACTCGAGCGCGGGACGCTGGGTGGGCGCGTAGCCGTTATGCACCGCGGTGAGATAGCCGCGGGTGGTGAACTGTGCCGGGTGGCAGGCGATGCAGAGCTGGTTTTCAGAATGCTGCATGGTGGTGCGGAGTGCGACGGCTCCGCGACGCGGTGTGTTGGAGAGCCAGGTGTCGCCCATGTTGATGAGGAAGTCCATGCCGGCGCGGACGGCTTCATGCGGGTTGGTGTAGGGCGGGATGGGGTAGTCGGAGGTGTGGAGCTGGAACGAGGGGTGGTCGGCGGCGATGCGCAGGTAGTAGTCGTGGCCGGGCTCGAGGATGCGGGTACGGAATTTGTAGAGGCCGGGATAGTTCTGGGTGGCTTCTACCTGGTAGACGAATTCTCCCTTGTTGTAGGGGACGGCGTCGGGATTTCCTGCGGAGTCTTTGCCGGGCTGGAAGATGTCGACGTCGAGCGGGACGTCGCGGTCGGTGACGCCGAGGGTGAAGTAGACCAGGCGCGGGGCGGTTCCTTTATAGGTGAACTTGAACCATTGGAAGCCTTTGATCATGGCGGCGTAGGCGTCTTCGACTTTGGCCGGAGCGTAGGGACGGTCGTCGGCTCCACCGTAGATGGTTTGTCCGAACTCGAAGGGCTGGGCGGTTTGCCAGGTTCCGTTGGGCGCGGCGGCGATGACTCCGGGTTCGACTTCTCCCGCGGGGGTGGGGATTTTCTTGAGGGCGGTGAGCAGATCGGGGGCCTGGGTGGCGGAAGAGAGGGTTACGGTGATGGGTCCGGCGGCCCGGGGCTTGAGGGTGAGGTAGAAGTCGAGGTCGGCGGTGTGGAGCCACTTGGAGTCAATGGTTCCTTGCGAGTCTTTTACGGTGGCGAGGACGGCGTCGCTGCCCTGGAGATGGGAGGGGTCTTTGATGGCCAGGGTCATGGCGTAGAGGGTGTCTGGACGGGCGTTTCCCAGCTTGATTTCTTTGGTGATGGGAGCCGGGGTCTGGTTGGCCTGGACTTTGTGGGCTACTTTCAGGAGGGTGGTGGCGGCGAGTGCGATGGGCAGGATGGCCCAGCTTAGTTGGTAGATATGCCGCTTGGGGATGGACATGGTTCAGGACCCTCCGGTGATAGCTGGTGTTCGGGATGCGTTCCGAAGTTCATCGGAAATTTTACTACGCAGGGCAATAACACAAAACTATATACCTATTGAAAGAGGGTGGAACAGGGGTTTGTTTTTTGGGGGTTTGGGGGTAGGGGTGGGTACGGTTTTAACCACTGGGAGCGGTCGCGCTCCCTGGTGAAAGCATTTGAAAAATTTCGTATTCAGCCCACGTACGCCCTGGCGAAGGTGGGGCACCCGTCGAGGGAGGAGCTTTGCTCCGTGGATGATAAGAGAGCACTGCTTGCCGGAGGTGGTGCCCCGGGCTTAGGCTTGAGAGCTATGTTCAAGACTTTGTTTGCTTTTGTTGGGGCTGCACTGTTGGGTGTAAGTGCTTACGGACAGCAGCATCATCACGAGGACAGCAGCGAGCAGTTGGGGGCGGTTTCGTTTCCCACCTCGTGCGCTGCGCGGTCGCAGGCGCCGATGGAGCGCGGGCGTGGCTTTGCTGCATTCGTTTGGCTACACGGTGGCGCAGATGCAGTTTGAGGCGATTGCCAAGGATGATCCCGGGTGCGCGATGGCGCACTGGGGCATTGCGATGACGCAGTTCAAGGAGCTGTGGGGGCGTCCTGATGCGGAGAGCCTGAAGGTGGGGGCGGAGGAGATGGCCAAGGCACGCGCGCTGGCGGCGCCTCCGGCGGTGATTACGGCGCGGGAGAAGGCGTATATCGAGGCGCTGAGCGCGTTCTTCGATCCCGCGGCTACTTCTTTTCAGCAGCGGGCGGACGCATACGAGGCGAAGATGAATGCGCTGCACCAGGCGTTTCCCAACGATGTGGAGGGCGCGGCGTTCGATGCGTTGTCGATCTTAGCTTCGGTGGGGCCGACGGATACCTCGCTGACGCATGAGCACCAGGCGCTGGCGATCCTGGTGCCGTTGTTTGCGGCGCATCCGGAGCATCCGGGATTGGCGCACTACATTATTCATACCTGCGATACGCCGGCGCTGGCGGCGGATGGGTTGGGAGCGGCGCGGGAGTATGCAAAGATTGCGCCCTCTTCTCCGCATGCGCTGCATATGCCGAGCCATATCTTTGCCCGGCTTGGTATGTGGCAGGAAGACATTGATTCGAACCTGGCTTCGATGGCCGCGTCGGAGAAGGCGGCGGCGGCGGGCGAGCCGGGCGGCGCGCACCAGATGCATGCAGAGGAGTTCCTGATCTACGCGTATTTGCAGGTGGGTCAGGATGAGAAGGCGAAAGCGCTCACGGACAAGATGCGGACGGTGAGCGAACAAATGCGGGCGATGCCGGGAATGGACGATATGAAGGACGCCGGGGCCTGGTTCGACAACGAGGTGCGGGCGATTTATCTCGCCGAGATGCACGACTGGAAAGCGCTCGCGGCCGAGACGCCTGCGCCGGGATCGAAGGAGGCGGAGACGTTCGATACGTATTGGGGGCAGGGCATTGCGGCGGGACATCTGCGGGATGCGAAGCTGGCGGCAGCGGCGTTGAAGGGCTTTGATGGAAGTTACGATGCGGTGAAGAAATCTGAGTATGCGGAGTATGCGAGCGCGCTCGATGTGAAGCGGGACGAGATCGTGGGCTGGCAGGCGTTTGCAGAGGGCCGGTCGGAGGATGCGCTGACGGCCATGCGCAAGGCTGCCGATCAGCAGGACAAGCTGGGGCAGATGGAAGTGGATATTCCGGCGCGGGAGATGGTGGGCGATTTGCTGGTGCTGGAACATCGACCGGCGGATGCGCTGGCGGAGTATCGCACGGCGCTGAAGTTGAGTCCCAATCGGCTGAATGGGTTGTTGAGCGCGGGGCAAGCGGCCGAAGAGGCGAAGCAACCGGACGAGGCGCGGGGGTTTTATAGCGCAGCGGCGCGACAGACGGATTTGGGAGCGCACACGCAGCGGGCGGCGGTTGCGCATGCGGTGAAGGCGGCTGAAGCGCAGAAGCCTTTGGACTCGGCGGCGGCGTTGCGGTAACTGGCTCACTTGGAGTGGGTCTATTGATCCCACCCTTCGCAAAGAACGCGAAGGATGGTTAGTCCTTTCACGTTATGCCTGCGGGGTAACTGCGGAGAATATAATCACACGCACGCATGGCGCTCGCTTCCGGCACTCGGCTTGGTCCTTACGAGATTCAGTCCCCACTTGGCGCCGGTGGAATGGGCGAGGTGTATCGCGCGCTGGACGTGCGGCTTGAGCGAGAAGTCGCGATCAAGATTCTGCCGGCGCATCTCTCGTCGGACTCGGGGGCACGGCAGCGGTTCGAACGGGAAGCCAAGGCCATCTCTGGCCTGAACCACGCGAACATTTGCACGCTTTACGATGTTGGGCACCAGGACGGTTTGGATTTCATCGTCATGGAGTACCTGGCGGGGGAGACGCTTGAATCCCGGCTCACCAGGGGAGCGCTGCCGCTGGAACAAGTGCTGCAGTACGGCGCACAGATTGCGCGCGGTTTGGAGAAGGCGCACCGGAACGGAATCACCCACCGCGATCTGAAACCGGCGAACATCATGCTGACCAAGGCGGGGGTCAAGCTGCTGGATTTTGGCCTGGCCACGACGGGTGCAGTTTTGGCAACCGCCACAACGGTCACCCAGGCGGCGCCGTTGTCCCTGACGGAAAAGGGAACAATCGTGGGCACGTTTCCATACATGTCTCCGGAGCAACTGCAGGGGAAAGAACTGGACGCGCGCAGCGACGTATTTTCATTGGGTGCTGTGCTGTACGAGATGGTGACGGGGCGGCGAGCCTTTGCCGGGGGCAGCCAGTGGTCGGTGGCGTCGGCAATTCTGGAAAAGGAACCGGAGCAGATCCGCACGATTTCGCCGGTGACGCCTGCGCAGGTAGACCATGTGATTCGCCGGTGCCTGGCGAAGGATCCTGAGGAACGGTGGCAGTCGGCGGGAGATGTTGCGAGGGAATTGGAATGGCTGGGGGAGAGTGGGAGTTCGTCCTCTTTGCCCAGCCATGGCGCAGCGCCGCGGCAGGCAAGCAAGGGGATGGCGTGGTTCCTGTGGCTGCTTTGCGGCGTGCTTGGGACGAGCCTGGTGGCGGGTGTGTTGGCGTGGCAGCATCGGAACGCCGCGCGGCAAGCGAGCTACTACTTAGCCGTGTTGCCATTCACGGCGCACGATATGGCGGTGGCGCCGGACGGGCGCACGGTGGCGGTGGTGGGTTTCTCGGAGCCGGAGCGGCGAAACGTGTTGTGGCTTTACGAAGTGGGCGGACGAGAGGAGAGAAAGTTAGCAGACACGGAAGGAGCGAGCTTTCCCTTCTGGTCTCCGGATGGCAAGGGGTTGGGATTTTTTGCCGATGGCAAGTTGAAGAAGCTGGACATCGGTGGAGGGCCAGTGCAGGTGCTTTGCGATGCACCCGCAGGGCGCGGAGGAACCTGGAGTAGGGGTGGGGTGATTGTGTTTTCGCCGAGTGGGCAGCTTGGGGGCGGACTGTACCGGGTGCCGGTGGCAGGCGGAACTGCGACTCGCATCACAACTCCGGATGCGAGCCGTGGAGAAGACAGCCATCGGTGGCCGATGTTTCTGCCGGATGGGAAGCATTTTCTCTACCTGGGTGCGGCGGTGGCGGGGCCTGAGGATCCCGACGCTATTTTCGTGGGTCAGTTGGATTCGCAGGAAAAGAGATTCGTTACCAAGGCGACGGGAAATCCTGCGTATGCGGCACCGGGGTATCTGCTTTTTTGCCGGGAGAAGACGTTGTATGAACAGAGATTCGATGCGAATGCGTTGACGCTTTCGGGGGACGCGGTCCCGTTGCTCAAGGATGTAACTTACCAGCCGCGCATTCTGCACAACGCTTACAGCGTGGCGGGTACGAGTGTGCTGGTGGCGCAGCGGGGCAGCGGGGTAACGCTTTCGAAGCTGGTGTGGCGCGATCGCAAGGGGAACGAAAGTGGCGAGGTAGGCAAGCCGGGTGTGTATGGCAATGTCGCTTTGGCTCCGGACGGAAGCGCGGTCGGGTTAGACAGGACGGATGAAGAAAACCAGAACACCGATGTCTGGACTTACGATCTGCGACGAGGCAGCACGAAGCGGCTGACGTTTGATCAAGGGATCGATGCGGACCCGGTTTGGAGTCCAGATGGAAAGCGGATTTTGTTTGCGTCGAGCCGCGGCGGTCTGTTTCAGCTTTACCTGAAGGATGCGGACGGAGGGGAGGATGAAAAGCTGTTGCCGCTGGACGCCTCGGATCGAGCTGATAAATATCCCACGAACTGGTCGCCTGATGGCAAGCACATCCTTTATGAGCGCACCACCGAAGCCATCGGGCTGTGGACCGCGAAGATGCCGGATCTGAAGACCGCAGCGTTGTGGAATGGACCCAAGAGCACGAAGAGCGGGCAATTCTCGCCGGATGGAAAGTGGTTGGCTTACACGTCGAACGAAAGTGGGAAATGGGAAGTGTATGTCACGTCGTTTCCGGAGCTGCGGGGTAAGTGGCAAATCTCGAACGGTGGGGGAACCCAGCCGCGCTGGCGAGGGGATGGCAAGGAGCTGTTTTACCTGGGCTCGGACGGGAAGATAACGGCAGTACCGGTGAGCTCCGGAGAACAGTTTGATCCGGGAGCGCCGGTGGGGTTGTTTCAGGCGAACGCGCGGGAGCAGATAGCGGGATCAGAACTGGTGAGTTATGACGTGGCCAAAGATGGGCAACGGTTTCTCATCAATACGCGGATGGAGAAAGAGGAGGTGCAGCCGATGATGGTGATCCTGGATTGGAGTGTTGGCGTGGAGAAGTGATGCGCGGGCTGGGAAAATCAGATTTTACCCAGCACTGCGTGCCGGGTTATTTTCGCCCGTCCCTGCGGGACCTGGAGCCGTTACTCCGGCTTATGCGAATTGTTGCAGGTTCATGCCTAGCTTGTAGGTTTCTCCGTTGGCCAGGAGTTCGTCCCAGGTGACCTCGCGTTTTTCGTAGCCGGCCATGCGGCCGAGCATGCAGCTGAGGGCGGTCTCGACTCCGGCGGCAATCTGGTTGTGATACTTACCTGATGTGATGCTGGCGATGAAGGTTCGCTCCTTGTCACGGTCGGCGAAGGCGAGGTTGTCGGCGAAGCTGCCGTTGGCGGCGAATTTTGTTGAGCCCGGGGTGGTGCCCAACGAATCCTGCGAGACCCAGGGCTGGGAGCCGATGATCTGGACCGGACCGGAGTAGGGAATGGTTGCCGAACCGTTGACGCCAAACATGCTGAGCCCGGCGTCGAAGCCTCCGTTGCCGAATTGGGTGGAGGCGAAGGCGAAGCGGACGTCTCCGGGGTAAGTGAAGTCGACCTGGTAGTTATCCCAGCAGTCGCCGGCATGGGTGAGGATGTTGCGGCCTCCTGTGGCCGCCGCTTTGATCGGATGAGCGCCCAGCAGCCAGTTACACAGGTCGATGATGTGGATGTTTTGCTCGACCAGAATGTCGCCGGAGAGGTCGCGATACCAGAGCCAGTTGCGCAGACGGTACTCATCGGGCGAAGCGCCGGGATGGATTTTTTCTTCTGATGCGGGCGCGTTGTATTTGCCGGCGAGCGCGCCGATCTTGCCCAGGGCGCCGGCCTGGATTCTTTCTGCGATGGCGGCGAAGGGCGGCGCGTTGCGGCACTGGAAACCTACATCCACACTTTGGGTTGGCTTGACGCGCCTGGCAATCTCCAAGGCCTGTTTGGCTTGCGGAACATCGACCCCGACCGGCTTTTCGCAATAGACGTGCTTGCCGGAAGCGACTGCGGCTTCGAGATGCTGCACGTGGAAGAAGGGCGGGGTGGAGATTTGGATCAGGTCGACCTGGTTGCTTGCGGCGAGTTGTTGGAAGGCGTCGGGACCATGAAAGAGCAGCTTGCTGTCGATGGGGTGGCGGCCGAGGCTCAAGTTGAGCTGGTCGAAGTGGGTGCGGCCGAGCGCCAGTTTGTCAGGGAAGAGATCGGCCAGCGCGACGACCTGGGCGGTGGTGCTATGGGCGAACGAGCCGGCGACGGCGGTGCCGCGATTACCGCAGCCGAGCAGGCCGAGACGTACGGCGGAGTTGGCCTGATAGCTGAAGGCGGTGCTCGGCTTAAGCAGAAGCAGGCCGCAAGCGGATGTGGTTTTGAGAAATTCTCGACGGTTCATTCGTTCCTTCTCTCAGGCAATTACTTCGCGCAGGACGCGTTCGAGGTAAATTTTTTCCTGGCGCACATCTTCAATTTGCTGTGGGCCGGAGGTTTCGCGCTCGATGCTTATGGCGCCGGTGTAGCCGAGGCGATGTAGTTTGGTGAAGACCTGGCGGAAGTCCACCAGGCCTTTTCCGATGAGGACTTCCTGGCCGAGTTCATTGGGGTCGGTGGGCCAGCGGCCGTCTTTGGCGTGGACGCTGCGGATGTGAGGTCCAAGGATGTCGACGGCGTCTACGGGATTGGCTTTGCCATAGAGGATGAGGTTGGCGGTGTCGAGGCCGACGCCGATGTTGGGCATGGCTACATCGCGGATCATGCGCGACATGGTGGTGGGGGTTTCCTGGCCGGTTTCCATGAGGAAGTATTGGCCGTTGTCCTGGCAATGCCTGGTGACGGTGCGGATGGCTTCGACGGCGCCGGGATAGAGGGGGTCGCTGGGATCTTCAGGGATGAAGCCGCAGTGAGTCTGCACCTGGGAGATGCCGAGGAGCCGGCCGAAATCCGAGACCTGTTGCAGTGCATCGATGCGGGCGGCGCGGGTTTGGGGAGGAACCAGACCGATGGTGGCCGGGCCGCGGGTGAAATTCCATTCCAGGGGAGGAGGCCCGACGACTTCGACGGTGGTTGCGGTGAGCTGGTACTTCTCGAGCAGGCCGCGGTACTGCTCGGCTAAAGCTGGGGTGAAGTTGCCGATGTAGCCATCGAGCGAGAGGAAGCAGGTGGAGAAGCCGAGATCTTTTACGCGGCTTAGCCGTTCTTCCGGGGCGGCGAAGGGTGCGATGACCAGGCCGAGGGCCATGGGTCTGAGCGACGGAGATTTGAGTGCCGGGGCAGCGAGAGCCGGCTTGAATCCCTGGGCGATCATGGTGGCGGCGGCAAGACCGGCGAAGCGTCTTCGGTTCATTCATTTCACTATAGGGCAATCGGGGGTGGCTCGCCCATAGGGTGCTGCCAGGGAGAGCCTTCGCTGCAGCAAAGTGCATGCTCCCTGCAAAGGCGTGGGATGCAGGCGGGCAGGTTGCCATGATCGGGTTATGAGAGTTCCCGTGGTGATTTTGATGAGCGTGGGCTTGCTGGTTTCGGCGTTGGGGGCACAAGAGCCCGTCGCGGGCCTGGTTGTCGAGGCCAATCAACTTAGGAATGCAGGGCGGCCCCAGGCGGCGATCGCGATTCTCGAGCCTGTGCTGCGAGGGGATGACCGTGGTCTCACCGCGGACGAGCGTGGCATCGCGTGGAATGTTCTGGGGGCGTCTTATCAGGACCTGGAGATGTGGGAGAAGGCAAGACGTGGATACGAGACTGCGATCGAGATACTCCGATCGATAGCGGCCGCACAGGGTCCGTATGCGGCGGCCATCGATAATCTGGCATCGCTCGAAGACGCGCTAGGGCAGGAGGAGTCCGCAAAGAGGCTTTGCGAAAAGGCGAGGGACATCTATAAAACGCTTGGCGATTCGGCGGGCATCTCGATTACTTCGACCAACCTGGCCTTGATTGCGTATGTCCAGAAGGACTTCAAAAATGCGCGACGCTCTCTGGAGAGGGCAGTCGCACAAGCCCAGAACACGACGGCGTTAGGCGAGGACAGTTTGGCAAACATGTACAGCGTGAAGACGGCGCTGGCGCTGCATGACCGAAGGTACGATGACGCGATCGCCGCGATTCAGCAGGCGATCGATTGCTGGACTCACGCGCATGGGCCGGCATACGTGATGTTGGGCGCCGCATATGGTTTGCGTGCGCAGGGCGTTGCGGGGTCTGGAGACTATGCACACGCTCTTGCAGATGCGCGGCATGGGCTTGCTATTGTGGAGGCCGCCGTCGGGAGAAATAGCTCGGCTTATTGGCGGGTAGAGCTTATTTATGCTGAGGTTCTTCAGGCTTCCGGCGAGAAGAAGCAGGCATCGCGGTTGAAGAAAGAGGCCAGCCGGTCGTTGTTGGACTTAGCGTCGCGGCAATGTAGCGGATGTACGATCAATGCAAGTGGTTTCCGGTGATCTGATGAATTCGCGAACAGATGGCGGTTCCTCCGCGGAGGAAAGAATTTACGTTAGCGGTCAGCTTGTCATATTTTCGCTGGCGATTGCCCTTGCCCTGGTGACAGCGAGCGAATGCCGTTCGGTCACGAACCTTACGTCGCTGATTTATGGCGTGATGCTTTGGGGCTGGTGGGGCTGCATCGCGAGCGCACTGTGGCGACTGGGGGGACGCGTGCCCTGGTTGTCCAGTTTTTCGCTGCGAGCCATTGGGCTGCACGTGATGGCCGGGGCGTTGCTGGGAACATTGCACCTGCTGCTGATGGGCGGTCTTACCTTTCTGGCGCCCGAGCCGCAGGTGCATGAGTCTGCGCTCGCCATCTGGACAAGCTTGCTCAACCTCAACCGTTTCGGGGTGGAGTTGCTTACTTACGGATTTGTGATTGGCATGACGGGAGTGATTCAGTTTCAGGTTCGCGGCCAGCGGGAGGCGATGCAATCGCTCGAGTTGCAGCGGCAACTTTCGGCTGCGCACTTACGAGCGCTGCAAATGCAATTGGAGCCGCATTTTTTGTTGAATACGTTGAATGCCATCACGACGCTGGTCGAACTTGGGCGGCAAAGGGCAGCGGCCGAGATGCTCGCGCATCTCAACGCGATCCTGAAGAGTACGTTGACGCGAACCACGCCGGGGAAGGTTCCGCTCTCACAGGAGTTGGAGTTTGTGGGGAATTATCTGGCCATCGAGCAGGTTCGTTTCGCGGACCGGCTGCGAGTGGAGATCCAGGTGGATGCAGCCGCAGCAGATGGGCTGGTTCCTTGTTTTCTGCTGCAGCCGATTGTGGAGAACGCGATCCGGCATGGTATGGCGAATTGCGAGGGTGGATTGGTGCAGGCATCGGCCCGGCGGGATGGAGATTGTCTACGGGTATTGGTGCGGGATACGGGCCCGGGCACGAGCGATGTGCGACCGGCTGGGCATGGGATTGGGCTTAAGAATACGCGGGAGCGCCTGGCGCATTTTTACCAGGATGGCTACGAGATGAGGGCGCAAGCGCTGCACACAGGCGGGTTTGAGGTGGCGATTACGATTCCGTACGAACGCTGCGCGATATGAGGCTCAAGGCCCTCATTGCGGATGACGAGCCGCTGGCGCGGGAGCGGCTCAGGTTTCTGCTGTCCGGGCAGGATGAGGTGGATGTGGCCGGGGAATGCCGCAACGGGCGGGAAGTGGTGGCGGCGCTTCGCGAGAGCCGGTTTGATGTCCTGTTTCTCGATATACAGATGCCGGGTGGGGATGGGTTTGAGGTCGTGGACCAGATTGGCGCGGTGAATATGCCGGTCACCGTGTTTGTTACAGCACACAATGAATATGCGGTGCAGGCGTTTGAGGTTCGTGCGGTGGATTATCTGACGAAGCCGGTCGAGGTGGGAAGATTGCAGGCGACGTTGGGCCGAGTCAGGGAACGGATCGCTTCGCAAGCGGCTTTGATGACGCAGGAGCAGTTGAGGGATTTGCTCGGGAGTCTGGAGAGGGGAAATGCGGCGCGGCAGGAGTTTGCCAAGAGGTTGTTAGTTCATCACGGCAACAAAGAGATTTTTGTTCTTGTCGATGAGATCGAGTGGATCGGAGCTGCGGATTATTATGCTTGCCTGCATGTTGGATCGAAATCATTCATGATTCGCGAGTCGATCAAGGAGCTGGCGCGGAGGTTGAATCCGGAGAAGTTTGTTCGGATTCATCGGTCGGTGATTGTGAATGTTGACCAGGTGAGCGAGATTCTTCGCGAGGGCTCGGTGGTGTTAAAGAGTGGGCAGCGGCTTAGCATGAGTAAGGCAGGTTGGCAGAGCCTGGTCGCGGTTCGATAGCGAGGATAGTGTTGGGCTCGGACCTTTGGTGTATAAGTATTCTCACGCTGGTTTGCCGGTAGTGGTAGCTCTCAACACGGCTGTGGTCGCTCTTTGGACGCTGTGGGTCTCGTGTCGTCTGTCCGTTTTTTTTTTTTTCTCAGTCCTTCGCCGGTTCTGGCGATCTGCGTACCGTCCATTCCGTTATCGAGGTTGTCTCCACGACCCGAGCGGGAAGAAGGACTGGTTGAGTGGGACACGTTGCCTAAGCGCTTGGAATCGGTGAATCCAGGCCCTGGAACTCGCCGCATTTTCCGCCGACAACTTACTCAGATCACCGAGGAACACGGGCGCTGAACCCATCGCGGTGGCGATTCGTTCCTGCCATGGGCTGATCTCTCCTTGCATGTTACCTATCAGCAGATCTTCGGTCGGAATCGCCATGCCGCGCTGATAAAGCAAAGTCCTCACCTGGAGCGGTCCAGCATCTTCAGCAGTATGGTCTTTTACATTACTCAACCAATCCAGGTCCGCAACACGCAGAAGCCCATAATCGATGAGATGCTTTTCCCCCCAAAGTTCGAACGTATAGTCGATCAGTAGGTCAGGGAACTGGTGGTGTAGGCTGTTGGCAAGCCAATTCAGGGATTCGTAGATGCGAACCGTAGATTCTGCGGCGGACGCATGATCGTGGTTGGTTTCGTAGCAGCCAGGTTCTTCCCCATAGGTATTGAATACAGTTGTCAAATCGAGCTTGACGTAATTCAAGCCATATTCCCGAACCGCCTGGCTGACCCTGTCGAGAGCCAATTGCTTATAAGGCGAGGCCAAACACATGACTACGCCTTGTCCCTGGGATTCCTTTGGTTTACCGTCGCGGCCGCGGCATACCCACTCAGGATGTTCGCGATAGGCACTTGAAGTCTTACTCACGAGTGCGATCGGTAACCAAAGGCCGCGTTTGAATGCATTTGGGGACTGTGCAGCAAAGACTGGTCTTAAACCATTTGGAAACCTTTCGGGGCTTGTGACATTATCGCCGAGTGTCTTTTCCCATCCTTCGTCGATTGTAAGCAGATTCAAGCCCATATCCGCTGCGCGTTGTATGACCCCTTTCAGCATTGCGTCAGTAACTTTGCCGTTCCAAGGCTCCCAGTCGTTGTATATCCAATAGGGTTGTTGTTCGTTCTTATTGTGGGCAATCACTTCCTCCACGTATTCAGGCAATAGCCAATGAGGATCATTTACTGTCTGCCGGCGATAGAAAAGGACGGATGACGCCGCCGTCTCGAACTGCTCGTGCGGGTCAAGCCGGCGTTCAAAAGGGAAAAGATCTGTGTCATACATCGCCCGAATGCCGGGCTCCCATCCACCGACCTCGGTGCGGCGCAGATATCCGGGCGCCTCGTTCAGAACGGCCAGGCCCTCGCCTGTTCGGGCGCTTTCCACCAGGACAGTCACGTCATTTACACGTCCGGTAAAGAAGGTTTCGCGCGGCTCTTCTCCGTAGTTGCCAAAGGCAATTAGATCGTGGGCCGGACCGGGCTGGATGCTCTCGCATTGGAAGATCAGATTGCGGAGCGTAATAGGTTTGTTACCGATGTTCTCTAAAGTGAGCCACTGACGAACTCCTGCAAATGCTTTTGGAATCTCATAGTGCACGACAATCCTGATGTTTGCTTTTTTCGCAAGGAGTGGAAGATCCAAGCGGATGCTCGAGCCGTGGTGCTGAACTTCAGATCCCCCGTCGAGGCGGACGTCCTGAGCCGAACCAGTGATAACGATATCGTCGGCTTTGAACTGGAATTCTCGGCACAGGCCGCGTTCTCGGGTCGCATTCACAAATTCGGTGCCGGTTTTCACCGAGCGCCAGCTCGACGTTGTGAGGCCGGTTTGTTCATCAAACGCGATTACCCGGGCCACTTCTCCATTGTCCAGAGTCCACTGATGTGCTTGGCCGGCAGCACACATCGGATACGACGTGAGCAACAGAAAAAGCAATAGAGAGCCTCTATTTAGGTTCGTGCTGATCTCGGTTCCGTGCATCCGTGCGGTCTCCTTACATCTTTAATCCGACAGCGTTTATGATGGCAGCTCACTCAAGAGGCATCCTCGCGCCTCAAGATCCAGCGCAATGTCACAAAAAGTCGATCTGAAGGCACTCTACGACCGATCCATCTTCTAGCTGCTCCCTTAGAGGAACGTGAAGCAGACCGTCGCGAATAGGCAGCGATTCCGTGCGCGGGCACTTACCCAGACAGTGTGTGGTAATGGCCGCGTTGGCTTCGGTTCCGTCGTGAAGGACGACGGCTTCACCGTCGCCGTAGGGAACAACTCCAAGTTGCCGCGAACTGCGAATTCCTGAATCGCTCTTGGAGCTGAGGACAAAAGAAGCATCACTTTTAACCAGATCCTGATAGTGACCGAGACCTCTTTTTCCGTTAAACCAAACGCCCTTAGGGCGACTAACGTCGGTTCGCCACCCTCTAGACGGACCCACGAGGAAGAGTGCGCGCCGCTTGTGCTCCCCAGGAGAACCGGGTCTAGAGCTTCCACTGTGAACACGTTTGTAGACCGCGTGATTTGTGAAAGGCCGTTATACTTAGCCACGCGAAGGGGCGTGGGCCCACTAGCTTGCTCATCGCCTGAAAAGCTGTTGAGTGAGGCGATAGTTCCGATCGCCGCCGCGTCAAACCAGATATCGCGCACACTCAACCAATCGTATCCACTTGAACTAAAGGTTGGCATACCGATTTCACCCAACAATCCGCTGAAAAAGAACCGGCGGTTTGCCTCGATTTGGTAATCCTCCCCGCACAAAAACAGGTCGTCTGGGCTATGGATGTCAAAGTGGCTGATGAAGAGCGGCGAAAGTGAATAATACATCACCACCACATCTGGATTGATCTCATGGACCGCGTCGACAATCAATGCTACGCCCTTCATCAATAAACGCTCGCCCGCCATTCCATGTTCTTCGGTGCGCCGTCTGACAGGGATGGCAGCTCGTATCCGAAATCGAACTTAACCAAATCAGGCTTATAACGACTCACAAACGTCTTCACGCGTTCGCGCAAAACCTGCTCAACTTCCGGTTGCGTAAGGTCATAGAGGTAATAATCTCTGTTCTGTTCTCGTTTCGTAATAGGTTTGCCATCCACGCCACGTAGCATGTGATCTACTTTCAGACCAACCGCAGCCGGATCGTCGCAACGGATGAAGGCGGCCCACATGCCCAATCTGTACCCGTCCTCGCGGAGCCGCTCCAGAAACCGATCGAAGTGGGGAAAGCTGTCCTCTGCGTGTTGAAGTAAGCCGTAGCTGCCCTCCCACTTCTGATCGATGATGAAAGTTCCAGGCCTCATGCCAGAGGCTTTGAGACCGTTGTACGTCGAGACCAATAACGCTTCATCGAACTTCGACTGAGTTTTATCAGCTGCTGTTTCTTCCCCCAGGTATCGAATGCGGGTCCTGTCACCACAGCTTTTTTTCGGGGAGAGTTGCTCTTTATTTTTATTCTGCCGGCGCGAACGAGACCAAGATAGTACTGGCGGATGGACTCTCGATAGTCACGTCCAAGCGCCCAATAGAAAGGCGACCCCAATGACAAGGAGCCGGGACCGCGAGACTGACCCCACAGGTCGCCTCTTATATTTAGGACGGGCGACAAATTGCCACCTTCCATGTGAAGCAGCAGATCTGCGGCAGGTAGGTCCGCGAGGCCGCAACAAAAGGAGTCAGAAAGAAGTTCTGTTAGCGAGTTCTTAGTGTTGAATCCAGGCAGATTCGAAGCTCCGCAGAAGAAATGTACCGGAAGGCCCCACTGCTGCAACTCTCCTTGCGTATCCCATGGCTTAGCCAACTTGTAAGATCCAGGTGACTCAGTGCGGGAAGTATGGGGCTTATGCCTGTAGATTCACTAATTCCGGGTTGGACTAAGAAGCTCTGCTGCAGGGCGGGTATGGGCGTCTGGTTGCCTGCTTTCGCGAAGTAATGAAGCGAAATGACGTCCTCCTCTACTGGGGTGGAATAGACGAAGGGTTCTAGCCAAAAATTGAAGGCCTCAAAACGCCATACAGACTCGAGCGTTGCATGTCCGTTTACACCGGCATATTTGATACTGAGGCTGCTGCCGTTTAATGATTTTGAGGAAAATCGTCCGCTCGTCGGGCTAGATGCTCTAACTCCACCGTCACTGACGACGACCGCGGGCTGCAGT
This sequence comes from uncultured Acidobacteriaceae bacterium, assembly GCA_963758385.1. GTDB lineage: Bacteria > Acidobacteriota > Terriglobia > Terriglobales > Acidobacteriaceae > PALSA-350. Next base: position 855,253 of record CAVWVA010000001.1, read on the forward strand.
GGCTCTGAGGTAATCAGACGTCCGCGTCCGTCAGACAGTCTGAACACGTCACTGTCTTTCGACCATTCCCAGCTATAATGAGCGGCTTTTACACGAACGGTCCCGTCATCTTGTGAAATCGCGATAGCGGCTTCTGGTAATGCCTCTGGCCTGTCATTAGCAAACAATAATGACGTCGCAGAAAGCTTTATAAACTCCCTTCGATCAAACAGCATTTGATGTTCCCTTCGCTTTTGCGCCAGTCCTCGCCAACACATTGGCTGGGACCACTCCTCCGGCTAATGGCACACCGCTGACTGCTGTCTATTGGATATGGTCTGAAGTAATTTCGTGCTCCCGCAGCTTGGACGTTACAGCTTGGCCGCACGGACCCTCGATTCGCAGAAACCGAAGCTCCGTGGACCCAAGCAGCGCAATCGCCATGCCGCAGTTAGAAAGCTAAATGGATTCCGACCTGAAGATTGCGTGGAGCAGTCACGCTGCCCGTCCACGCACCGAATGTGGGACTCGAAATATCGTTAACAAAGCTACCCGGCTCTGAGAAATTGTGCCAGTTGTATACATTGAAAAAGTCTCCCGCAATTGCGCTGTGACTTGGTCGGAAATATTTATGGTCTTTGCCAGGGAGAAGTCTTCGTCACGATATCCGAATCCTCTTAGATTCGAGACTCGCGGTCCGTCCCCAAAATTGAAGTTGAACGTGCTCGCCGGTTGAAATGCGTTAGGTTGAACAGTGGACCTTAACTGGGTTGTACCGCTCTTGCTGTTTGCAAAGGGACTGGCCCGGGGAGCATCGCGGGGATGCACCCGGCAGCGAATTGCGATGGAACGTTGCAGAATGAAGTTGAAGTAAAATTGAAGGGCAATCCGTTCTGCAGCGTGAGAATCGTGCTAATCTGCTAGCCGCAATAAGAACGTTCGTTATGCTCCCTGGTTCACAAAACGCATGCTCTTCCCGAAGGGGAGGTTATAGGTTACCGAGGCATTGAAAATTTGCGGGATGCTAAAGGCGGAATTTGAGTAATTGCGATCGAGCTGGTATGGCGAGATTGGACTAACTTGCTGACTTGTTTGCGCCGTATCGCTCGTGCTGAGCCACTTAGACCATGTATAGTTGACATCGAACCAGAGGCCGTTCGATAAACGTTTCTCCGCCGAAGCCTGGAGGGAATTGTAGTTGGACCAACCGAGGTTTTCATTCTGCCCGCCAATGTTGCCACAATACTGAGGGTAGAGTTGTAGCGCCTGAGCCACAGTTGGAGGGCACCCCGTCATTTGAGCAGCCCAGCCCGGATAAGGGGCAGCTACGCCGTCGAGCGAAACCTGTCCAGGCGCGAACTGGTCAAATAGCGCTCCACCCATGGATAATAAGGCCGGGGACAATGAGTTTATAGGAGCCATCGCCGATAGTAGCCGGCTTCCATGATTGGCCACATAGGCGACTGTAACATGGAAATTATCGGTAAATTGGTGCTCCACGCTCAGATTCCATTGTTGAGAATGCGGCTCCTCGTTCGCATTGAAGGGCCGGTAATTCGGGGCGCCTTGGCCGTTCAAATAGGATCGGTCGATAACAGGCGGCTTTTGGAAATTCTGCGGCAAACCGTTTTGTAATAGAAACGCTGGTTGAAGTCCGCCAAGCGTACTATCGAAAGCAACTGTCTTATTGAAGCTATCCGTCGCAATTCCGCCGTTCCATCTGGGTAGAAGTTCTGCATATAAAAAATGCCATAACCCGCGCGGATAACACTCTTTCGCGTGATTGCATAAGCGATGCTACGCGTGGACCAAAGGCGCCCCGATACAAGTTTTCCGGGTAACGTGCGCCAAAGCTTGCGCTACCCCATTTGTTTCCAGCAAACACGAGCGCACCTAGCCTGTTGCCGGCTCCAGGATTCTCTGCGTTCGGATCAAAAAAGGAAGTTTGATCATGGGCTTCTTTGGAGGGCTCAAATAAATCCCATCGCATTCCATAATCGACGCTAAGCTTTCGCGTCGCCCTCCACGTGTCGCCCGCAAACAACCCGACCGAGATGGCCGTTGGGTCGAAAACTGGCAGTGAAAAAAATTCGGTGCTGGAAGAGGCTACACCTCCGAGCAAGAAACTGGCCATGGAGTTACCGCTTTGAACCCCGAGAAGTCCTGTATTCAGATCGCTGAAATTAAAGGTCCCTGATCCATTCGGCGTCTGATTCGTAGGGTACCCAAACTTTCTAAATTCCCCTCCGAAGCTGAACGTATGGCTGCTATGTACCCAACTGAGCATGTCGTTCACAATCCACGTAGGCCGAGTCGTGCGAAAGTCGGCATTTCCGCCGTACGGAGAATATTCGCCAGTCTGGAACGTGATTGCCGGTTCGTGCGTGTGATTGTAAACACCCGCTATTTGAGGAACCTGGGTCACGCAGCAATCCGAAGAGTTGTAGGCCGCGGTCAACAAATTCAGATATCCGCCAGACAGATGGTTCAGTAGTCTAGGAGTGAAGGTGTGGTCGTAATTGACGCGCGCAACGTTGCTGTAATTTGGAATGCGCGTATTGTTTGTGTCGATGACTGCTGGGAAAGCATGTTGGGTAAAGGGGAGTGTGCCTCGGTAATGATAGGTGATAGTAATGTGGTCCTTGTCTCCAAGATTCTGATCACCCCTCACGTCCCACTGGTTCGTATTGGCGTTCAATGCACTTGCCAGGCCATTCGGCGCTTCCCAGTTCGCGGTTAGACCCGGGCGGTTTGGCTCGGGGACGTATTTGAGCCAGTCCTGAGCTAGAGAACCCACCATGGCCGATTGGGGTATTATGTTGCCGGGAAACTGTTGTCGCAAATACTGCTCGTTTGATGCGCTCTCAGGCAGGCTAGGGTTGTAACCCGGGTTGGCTGTTGTCGTGCTCGGATCGTAAATCGGATAAGGCCACTGGCTAAAATCACCATTCCTCATTTGAGCAGTGGGAACAGTGAGGAGGGGTTTAGTCGTTGCCCCTACTGAGCGATAGATCTCAAAGTTGATAAAGAAGTAACTTTTCCTGCGGGTTGACCGGAAACCCGGCAGGAACTTTAAAGGGCCGCCGACGTAGGCACCACCATCGTTTTCAATGTCCTCGGGACGTGAAGATACACCAAATGGCCGTGCATTGAAGTCAGTATTACGGTTAAATTCGTAGGCGCCGCCATGATAATTGTCTGTTCCGGCCTTGGTGCTTGCGACGATAACGGCCCCGTTGTAGCTCCGTACTGTGGGTCATAGTTCGAAGTGAGCACACTGATTTCGCCCACTGCCTCAGGCGAGATCGGGAAGTCGCTGCCAAGTGCCACCATTCCAGTTTGACTCAAGAGGCCTTCCATCATGCTTACGCCATCAAGCACTGCCTCTTCAGACATGTTCTGGTTTCCGTTGAAAGTCGTTATCGTGTTTGTAACGTTAGTTAAAGGTGTTCCTTCGGTGCTGACTCCGGGCAGGATCTTCACGAAATTCGCTGCCGAGCGTTGCCCACCCTCTACTATTATAGGAAGCTGCTCCAGTTGCAGATTTGGGATTCCTTCCTTAACAACCGCGTTTTCGAAATTTAGCGGCGAGGCATCCGCAGATACGTTAACTGTCTCGGTTGTGGAACCGAGTTTGAGTTGAATCGGAATTTGTACGGTCTGATTGAGTTGAACGGTGATCCCAATTTGAACGTAGGTTGTAAATCCCTTCGCTGTACACCTTATCTGATAGTCCCCAACCGTGAGATCTGGGAAAGAATAGAAGCCATTCGAACCGACTGTCGTCTTCACCTCGGTTCCGGAGATTACGCGGGTAAGCGTTACCTCGGCACCAGGAATGACAGCATTGCCGGGGTCAGTCACAATCCCACTTATGGTTCCGTTTGCGCTTTGCGCTCTAAGCGCGCAGGGCGGAAAAATCAACGATACGAATAGTAAAAGAAGAAAGATCCATACTCGTTGTGCGCTACGCATCATCCTACCCTCCACCTTAATTCTCCTTGCATCTTCGCAAATCCTATAATGCAGTTGAAGGTCTGCTCGTTCTTCTAATTAGTTTGCAACTCTGCAGACGCTTACTTGGGGATAGAAGAGGGCTCCAGAGCTGCCGATGATGCCTCACGTCGATCCTCCACTCGTTCTTTGAACCTGGGCGTTTGAACTTGGGTCTGCTTAGGACGATCGCCAATCTATCCCTCTGCAGATTGCAAAGTCAAGGAATTTTTTGCAATCGTTTGCAGCGTTTAATTCCGATGTTCTGGGCATCCGCGCGAGGGTATTGCTGGCTGCTTAATCCATTGATTGTCGGTTAAGAGAGAGTTTTAATGAGTGGCGACGCGCGGGGTTTTCAAAGCAGCAGAGTAGACGATGGCAGACCGCCCTTGCAATCGCTCCCTCTCCCGGGCTCGTATGGCGGCGCTTTACCAGGAAGAGGGGGCATGTCCGTCGTGAGCTTCTTTTGCAGCATCTATCAACAAAAGCCGCTGGGAGATATGGCGTAGCCACTGCTTTTAGACCTAACTACTGTCAGAAGCGATGTTGGTTCTCCGCTGCATGCCATGACGAACACTTTTGGCTTGCCGCCCTCGCATCCCACTGGGCTTCTTTGGAGAGTCGAAACCTGACCTTTCCCGTGCGGGTGTATTAGCAGGTAAGAATTGAGTAACCGGTTCTAAACCCGGCAATGGTAGAGTGGTCACGCAGACCCACTTCGGCAAAGCCGCGGCAAGGGCCGCCCTATTCTTAGGATGGAAAATATCTAGCGGTGAGCGACAAGATCAATTTCCGATACCTCATTTTCCTCTCTGCCACCGCGGCTCTGGGTGGCCTTCTTTTTGGCTTTGACATTGCAATCATCACCGGCGCCGGTCCATTCTTGATCCAGCATTTCCACTTGAACGACTTGAGTCTCGGATGGGCTTTCAGTTCGTTGCTTTTCGGATGTGTCCTCGGTGCAGCGGTGGCCGGACGCTTAAGCGACCTTTACGGGCGAAAGAAAATTCTGCTCGGCGTGGCCATTGTGTTTGCTGCCACCTCGGTGGCTACCGGTCTGGCGCCCAGCTTTACCAGCCTGGTTGTCGCGCGCTTTGCAGGAGGGATTGCGGTGGGCGCTACCTCCCTTATTTCTCCAATGTATGTTTCCGAAGTGTCGCCGCCCAGGTTACGGGGGCGAATGGGCGCTCTTTATCAGATGTCGATCGTGACCGGCGCCTTGATTTCATATGGCATCAATTATTCCTTACGTGATTCAGGTCCAGACAATTGGCGATGGATGTTTATGACCGGCGTAATTCCTTCGCTCATCTTCTTTGTCCTGTTGCTCTTTGCTCCCGAAACCCCGCGTTATTTGTGCATGACTGGCAGGCGGGAAGAATCGTTCGCGATCCTGAAGCGCATCGCAGGGACGGTGCTGGCCGAGTTTCAAATGGCTGAAATCGAGGCCAGCCTTCACGCAACGCAAGGTGCGTGGCGTGCTTTGCTTCGGCCGGGGATCAGGCGCGCGGTCGCGGTGGGTTTCTTTCTAGCCATTCTTGTCCAAGCTTCCGGGATCAACACAGTTATCGATTATGCTCCCGCGATTTTCCAATCGGCCGGCTGGAAGGTGGATGCGGCTCTGCTCTCTACGGTGGTAGTGGGTGTTACCTGCTTCCTTTCAACCATTATTTCTTTCGGAATCATCGATCGCTACGGCCGCCGCCCGGTCTATATCACCGGTTCCTTGGGAATGGCCTTCGCCCTTTTGGCTTTAGTCGCGGTGGTCCTAGCCGAGCAATTTCACGGCGTGATCGTGCTAGCCCTCGTTCTGCTGTTTCTGGTGTTCTTTTCCTCGTGCATCGGTCCGGTCTTCTGGACGCTGGTGCCGGAGATATTCCCCAACCGCGTCCGGGGCACGGCCATGACCGTACCCGTGCTTACGCAATGGGTGGTCAATGCGCTGATCATTCTTTTCTTTCCCCTGGTCTTCAACCAGATTGGCAAAGCGGCAACCTTTGGATTTCTTGCGCTGATGGCGTTAGCGCAAGCAGCGCTTACATGGTTTTTTGTGCCGGAGACCAAAAATGTGCCCCTGGAGGAAGTTGAATCTTTTTGGGGTGGGGACGCGGGGAGCGTTGCCGAGCCGGTGAAATAGGCAGAAGCCTGACCGATGTGCTGCACGGACCATTCGCATAATTCCCGGGCGAAATGCCGACGAACATCTTGAAGGAGCGAGAAAAGTAATACTCGTTGTCAAAGCCAAGTTGTTTGCCTATCTCCTTTACTTTCAGGGAAGCCCGCAGCGAACGCAATCCGCACTGATGTGGCTGTTCTGTGAACCAGAACCGCAAGATCAGCATGCCGTCGAATGCGCGGCTTACCCGCCATGGCGCCTCCAACTGCGAATCCAGCAAATTTGCAGATCATTGAAAATGCGCATTATGCTGGAGGGGAGGAAGAAGCGCTTGCGATTGGAAGACGTTGCAAAGTTGGCTAATGTATCCGTTTCGACCGTGTCTCGCGTCGTAAACGGTGTTGACACCGTGAATGCCTCTACCAGAAAGCGAGTGCTGAAGGTCCTGGAGAAATCAAACTATCACCCAAATTTGCAAGCGCGTTCCCTCGTGGTTGGCCGTTCCAGTACCATCGGCATCATCGTTTCTAACCTCCTTAATCCTTTCTTTGTCGATGTATTTCATGCTATCGAGGGGGACGCTCGGGCGAACGGCTTTGAGGTTCTCGTTGGAAATTCCAATTACGACGCGGATCAATTATCTGCCAACATCCGCATGATGATCGGCCGCAGGGTAGCGGGTATTGCCCTGGTTATCTCTGAAGCTTTACCTCCTGCTTTGACTGAGTTGGTAGGCGTGGGCATCCCTATCGCGATCTACGATGTAGGAACACAGGGTAAGGGTATTGCCAACATACGATTCGACAACCGCAAAGGTATGACGCAGATTGTGGAATATCTCTACTCCATGGGGCATCGCCGGATGGCCTATATCGGTCTTTCTTCCGCGCTACTACCCACAGACGTTCGCAGGTCCGCTTTTCTGGAGATTGCTGCTCGTAATTCGGTGGAAACCAGAGATTTCAAGATCTCTTTTCAGGAAGGTCTCGAAGGAGCGCGCGCGGCTGTCCGCGACATTGTAAAGTCCGGATTCAATCCAACGGCGATCATTTGCGTGAACGACATGATCGCCATCGGCGCTCTCCGTGAGTTGCGATACCACGGCATCGACGTTCCAGGCCATGTATCCGTCACTGGCTTCGATAACATCGAGTTTTCAGAATTTACTGCGCCCTCCTTGACTACCATTCAAATACCCAGGGACAAGGTAGGTCACAGAATGTTCGAGGCGATTCTTGCCGGCGCGAAGAATCGGACAAATGCTGGGGAAGAGTATGTGTTCAGTCCCGAACTCGTGGTACGCGAGTCTACCGGCGTGGCGCGGGCTTTGGACGATTCCCGTCGCACTCGGTCAAAGGCATTGCCTGGCGCGATCAGGCTATAAGATCGCCGGGCTCTCTTCCATTTTGCTTTCACAAACGGGTTTACAGTGTTTGCAATCTGGCGCTAGAATGGCGACTGCAAACGTTTGCAACTAAGCTGCAAAGTGAAACTGGACGAGGGGACGTGCTGCGCTCCGTCAAACGTGGACTCGACACACGGAAGCTCTAAGGACAGCAAGGGACGCCTGCGAAAGAGAGAGGGGGAGGACATTTTGGCTTCATAGAAAGCGTTTGCAAAATAACCAGTAATCGAGGATACTATCACTTGTGTTCGCGGGGTCTCCGGGTCCTTCTTTGCTCAGGAGAGGGTATGCCAAAGGGCGTCATCAGCGATCAGTATTTATCTGCGTACCATGAAGATGGATACGTGCTGGTTCCCGGAATGTTTGATGAAGTGGAAAGCGGGCTCTTAGCGGCAGCAGCCCGCCACGATCGAGAGTTGGATCAGCATTCTTACGGGAAGAACGACGGGGAAGGGGGAACAGTTCGGTTATCCCTATGGAATCACCCCACCGATACCATCTATGGCATGGTAGCCCGAAGCAAGTCAATCGTCGCATCCGCCGAAAAGCTACTTGATGGCGAGGTTTATCATTATCACTCCAAAATGATCATGAAAGACGCCAGGATTGGCGGAGCTTGGACTTGGCATCAGGACTATGGCTACTGGTACCAGAATGGCGTTCTCTTTCCTTTGCTCACAAGTGCCTATATCGCCCTGGATCGCGCGACAAAAGAAAACGGATGCTTACAGGTGATCAGAGGTTCACACCACGCTGGGCGCATCGACCACGTGCTTACCGGCGAACAAGCAGGTGCAGATAACGAGCGCGTTAATGAGCTGATGAAAAGGCTTGACCGGGTCTACATCGAAATGGAAGTGGGCGATACCTTGTTCTTCCACCCCAATCTACTGCACCGTTCCGATCAGAACCGCTCTGACCGTCCTCGTTGGTCAATGATCTGTTGCTACAATGCCACCCGAAACAATCCCTACAAGGAGTCTCACCACCCGCGTTACACCCCGTTGACAGTTGTTCCAGACGAGGAAGTGCGCAAAGCGGGAATGAAGCGTTTCGGAGATTCGGTGGAAGACGCAGCCTGGCTCGATAGTGCGGAAGATCGCAGCGCGGGAAGTCTAAGAGCAGAGGGAAATCTCTAGATATCCCTCTCAACACCTCTCAGCGATGGAGCAGCAATGAGGGCCAGTGATTTCAATCTGCAGCGAGCGCCTACCGATTGTTCCGCTCCTTATCGCCGGCCAAACTATCTGCGGTGCTGCGCCTACCGAAAGCGCACCGACTGGGAATGCTGGTCGCGTTTATCCGCACGCTGGAGGCCTCCGCTCAAGCCGATGCCATCGAGCTTCTCGAGCTGCTGCTGACCACGTGTTCGTCGAGACCCCAAAAAAGACAAAAGGTACGCCTTCGCAGCCTCAGGGAGCTCGATGAGCTCGCAATCACGCTCGTTGATGCGTGCAGGCGCATAGTGTATTCTTCGCGTACCAAAAGGAGGCTAGATTTTAATAGCGTGTCGGCTTTCCGTTATTTAATACACCGCATATAGATGGGACATGAGACGCTGCCGGAAGTCATGAAAAAGCTTCACATTCTCGGCATCCTTGTGCTTCTGGTATTCAGCTTCGGCGGTACCCTTTCCGCCCACGCGGCCGGCCAGCAGCCAGCTGACCCTGAAGAACAGCGGTTGAGCCAGATTCAGGAGATGATCCTGTCAGGTCGGCTTGATGAAGCCCGTGGTCAAGTGGAAGAGACGCTCAAAAGTGATTCCGGTGACGTAAGGCTCTACAACTTTCTCGGTGTCATCTATGCGCAAGAGAAAGACTTTAGGAAAGCGGAAGCGTACTTTCTTCGAGCCATCCAAATTGCTCCACGCTTCTCCGACGCATATCTAAACCTCGGGCGCTTGTACCAGGAGAATGCGGCCGTAGACGCTCGCTCAGAGGAGAAGGCATTACGACTATATGGGGAGCTCGTCAAATTCGATCCAGATAACGTGGAGGGAGACTTTCAGGCCGCATTCCTGTCGAACCGGCTTGGCGCTTTTGTAGAGTCGCAAAGGTATCTCGATCGGTTGCCGGCGCAAGCCCAGCAACAGACCCAGGCTTTGGCTCTCCGTTGTGCGAATTACGTCGCGCTTGGCCAACTCCCGCAAGCTGACCTGACCGCGCAACAGCTATTAGCAAATGACGATCTAACAAAAGCGGACATCTCTCCCGTCCTGACGGCGTTGGCGGGGCACCACGCAGACGACCTCGCGATGAAATTTCTGGAGGGCATTTCTGCGCGCGGACTGGCCTCCGCTGAAGCTTTAGAGGAACTTGCCCGCCTCTTCGAAGCCGGGGGTCGATACAAGGATGCGCGAGCAATGCTGGAACAGGCCGTACAGATCGATCCTCCCTCCGCTCAGACACTTTTCTGGATGGCGCGGGTTTCTTACCGGTCAGGAGATCTTGAAGGAGCACTCGGCTACCTGGCTCATGCCCGGGACCTGCAACCAGACAACGCGGCCGTGCACTTCTTTTTCGGAATGGTATGTGTGGAGCTGAATCTGCCGGCGGATGCGAGGAAGTCGCTCGAACAAGCGGTGCGCCTGGACCCACGCAATGCTTACTACAACTACGCGCTGGGCGCCGTACTGGTGCAGGCAAACAATCCGGATGAGGCGATTCGCTACTTTCAACAGTTCCGGGCGTTGCGGCCTGCAGATGCGCGTGCCACACTTGCAGTCGCAATCGCCTATTTCTACAGCGATCGGTACGACGATGCCCGTCACGAGCTCCAATCGATAGCCGATCACTCCGAGACGCGGACGGCTGCACAACTTTTTCTCGGGCGCATGGACATGCGTGATGGAAATCTCGACGAGGCAATGGATCATCTGCAACGTTCGATCGAGGCTGACCCGTCTGTGATCGAGCCGTATACAGATCTCGGCATGGTTTACATAGACAGGAAGGAGTATGCTCTGGCGGAGAAGACATTAGCTCATGCAATACAAATGTCTCCTGACGATTACCTGAGCAACCAGCGTTTGCTGATTTTATTCCAGCGAACCAAGGATCCCAGGGCCGACGCGCAGGCAATTCGAGTCGAGCAGATGCGCAAGGCCGGGGAGGAAAGGGCCCGTTTTCTAATGCGAACGGTGGAGGTTCGTCCCTATTGACCGCCGAAATACGGAGCGCAAAAATGAAGGGATGTTCCAGGAGATGGTTTCTGCACATGCTGGCCCGTGGGGGCGGTGCAAGATATCTTCTTCCATCATGCTGTCGCGCTGGGCTCTTCTCGTCCGAGGCGTTGCTCACACCTGCTAGCCTGTCCACTTCATTGTTCCAATCGGTTCCACCATCCACGAGCGGGATTACCTGGAAACATGTGAACGGCCGGTCTGCATCGTCCTACCTGCCCGAAACCACGGGGGCAGGTTGCGCATTTCTCGACTTCGATAACGACGGGTGGATGGATATCTATCTCGTCAATAGTGGGCGCTGCGATTTTTAGGAAATCCACAAGCCCGATTCGGAACGCGCTGTATAAGAATAATCGCGATGGGACGTTTAACGGATGTTACCGAACAAGCGGGTATTGACGAGCGGGACCTTTGGCATGGGTGTCGCGGTAGGCGATTTCGACAATGACGGTTGGCACGACCTATACATAACAGAATATGGCGAACTGCATGCTTTACCGGAATAATCGACGACGGCACATTCAGCGACGTAACTGAAGAAGGCAGGATTAGCAACGCCCGGCTGGACAACCAGCGCTGTCTGGTTTGACTATGATAACGACGGTCGGCTGGACCTGTTTGTCTGCAGCTTTGTAGACTTTGACAGCGCCACGAATAAGTTAAGTGCGGCGATCAATAAACCTGGGAAAGCAATACTATTGCGATTCCACGCGTCTATAAAGACGACATCGAGCTTTCTGTACCATAACAATGGCGATGGCATCCTTTAGCGAGGTGAGCCGGGAGGAGTGATATAGCCAAGCTCGCTGGGAAAGGTCTGGGGAGTGGTGGCGACTGATATCAATAACGACGGCTGCATGGATCTTTTTGTAGCCAACGATACGATGGAAAATTTTCTTCTCATGAACAGACACCGCAGGTTCGAAGATATAGGCTCCTCGTCGGGAGTTGCTTACAGCAGTGAAGGCAAGGGACGTTCAGGGATGGGCGTCGATTCCGGCGACTACGACCAGGATGGCTGGGAGGATCTATTCGTTACCAACATCGATAAGGAAATGTACTCGCTCTATCACAATAATCATGATGGAATTTTTAATGATACGGCCGGACCAATGGGAATTGCCCGTGCTACCCGTCTTATGAGCGGATGGGGAGTGAAGTTCTTCGACTATGACAACGATGGAAACATCGATCTTTTCATCGCCAACGGGCACCCGGATGACACGATCGACCATGAGTCCGATTTGGTCACTTATGAAGAGCCTTTTCTTCTCTTCCATAACACTGGACGTGGGTTTGAAAACGTCAGTGCGACTGCAGGCTCCGTATTTGAGCGAAAATTCGCCGCGCGCGGACTGGCGATCGGAGATTTCGACAATGACGGAGCGGTCGACGTATTGGTGGGAGTTAACAATGGTCCACCTCTTTTGTTGAAGAATACAGCCGCGCAAGGCAACCACTGGCTCGGCGTTCGTCTTGTGGGCAAGCAGGCTAACGCGGATGGGATCGGTGCCCGCATCACGTGGAAAGCGGGTCCGCTCAAGCGCTCCCGCCTAAAGACTGGTGGTGGAAGTTTTCTTGCGTCACATGACCCTCGAGAGGTATTGGGGATTGGTCATCAGCCGAAAATCGACTTACTGGAGATCCGATGGCCTCAGCCCAGCGGCCGAGTCGAAACGTTCATTCAATTGCCCGTGGATCGTTACATCACCATCGTTGAAGGAGCCGGCATCAGGTGAATCGTTGGTATGAATAACTTCCAGTCCGGAAACTGAGTGTCAATAAGCTCGGACCTTTGTTGATGAAAGCTGCATTCGCGGTTCTCGCCGATGCTGCGTAATGGATAAAGGGGGGCTTCCGTTTGCGTTGGAGGCTGGACAGGGGCGCACAGCAGGTCCCTCGGCTCCGCTCGGGATGACAAATCTTAGGGTTGTTACTTTGATCGACGGGTAGTTTGGGAGTGGGAACCGCAGCTCGCCCATAGGGTGGTTCGCCGGGCCGGGACGATTTTAGGGGTTTCCAAACTGATGCGGGATTAGTTGGAATTCGCAGCTGGCGGTTCCAGTGGAACAGAAGAGGATGGCGTCGTGGACGAGGAGGGCGGTTGAGCCCTGCGGCAATGCTCCCGGCAGCTTCACTTTGTCGAGCAAAGTACTGAGCTGGGGCTGTCCGGTGAGGAGATTGTTTTTCTCAATACGGTCCGCGGCAATTGCAATCCTGTAAGTGGCGGAACCGGAGAGCTGAGCGGGTTTGGGAATGTGGAAGGTGCGGGCCTGCTGAAGCAGTCTCCGCGCCATCACGCCCAGAATCGTTTGCTCCAGCGCGGCGCAGGTGTTCCAGGTTCTTTCTTATTTCAGCGCAGTCTTCGGGATTATCGAATACGCCATCACTCGCCAGCGCCTGCTCACTGATGGCGAGGGATTCTGAGCGTTTTCCTAAAGCGTCGAGAACCTGGGCCAGGTGATTTCCTGCCGTGACTTCAGGATGGTAGAGCCATGCGGCCCGAATGTAGGGTTCCGCTTCCGCCGGCCTTCCTTGTTGGAATAGGATCCAGCCCAGGGTATCCCAGCTTCCCGTAAGAAGGATTGCTTGACGGTAACTGCCATCGTTCGCTTTCTGCACGTCCAGGTGGGTTTGTTCCGCCTCGAGAATTTGGATGGCTCGACGGGCGCTAGCCTCGGCCAATGGAAACTCCAATTCCATCTCAGAGAGCAAGTAGGCGCCGTTGTTGAGGCTCGTGGGATCCTTGGATTGCGGCAGGGCGGTCTTGATGATCGCGGCGGCTTCCTGGTCGCGATGGACGCGATGCAGGGTGTCAGCCAGTGCAATAGAGAGCGTTGGTTCGTTGCGGTTCAGGTATTTGCGTAGAATGGTTTCCGCGTCGTCGTAGCGTTTCCTTGTTGTGTACGCGGAGGCTAAGGCGGTCACGGTTGTGCTTGGGGCGTCGGGGTGATTCTTCAGCTCTGTTTCGTAGTCCTTTATTGCCTGATCGAGGTTGCCTTCTTGCTGGTCCAGGTCGCCGAGCATGGCCATCACGGTAGGAGCATTCGGGTCTTCGTCCAGCGCTTCGTCGATCAGCAACCTTACTAGTTGCCATTTTCCCTGGTTGAGCTCTGTTCTTATCCTTGCGATCGCTTCCGGCGAGGACTGCTCGGTGCCGGCGAGGTTCAAGGAGATATAGTTTTCCCCGCTCTCCGCGCCAATGGCCTTGGTATAGGCGTAGTAATCTTTCCAGTCTTCTTTGGGAACTTTCTGTTTCAGGATCACTACCGTGCGCTCGATGATGAGTTCGCCATTGTCGGTGCGATAGGTTTGGTCGAAGGTGGCGTAATCGCGCTTGACGTGAACGCCGTCGAGCAATGCGGCCTTGTAGCCTGCGGGGAGTTTTATGTGAGTCACGGCTTCGAGCTTGCGTGGCGCGCCCTGGTCAATATCGTGCTCGGGAGCTTTTTCCTTGTCGATGTAGGTGATCTCGAGCGAAGGGAATAAGGGCAGGATGCGGTGATTGTCCCAGTCGGCGTAGGATGGCCGACTGTAATCGTAACTGAGATGCACTGGAGCGGATGGATCCTTTTGCCGAAGATCGGCGTTGCTTACGGTTCCGGCGAAGCCCATAGCGCGGGAGACCGATTGCATGGCTTCATCCCATTGCGCGGGTGCAGCTCGCGCTACCAGGAGACGGAAGCCGAGCTCATTGTCGGAGCGCAAGGTCATGTCCATGTGGCTCTTTAGGAGCCCATCCTTATCCAGGGTGCCGACGGCTTCGAAGCGTTCCAAGTAGGGGTACGGCGGATTGGCCGGAGTTCGCTCCAGAGTGGCGGTGCCAGTGGGGGGAATGACCAGGGCTTGCTGGTCACGGATGAACGGGACTAACACACGGTAAGGCGCTACCTCGGGTGTGGAGTCGAGCCAGATTCGTCCGCCGGGCAAGTCGACGGTGGTGATGACGTGGTTGAAGAAAGCGGGTGACGGCAGGCCGGGGACTGGGGCGATGCCGACACCGATGAGCGCGGGTGCAGTGGTGAAGCCTTTGGCTCGCAGCAGGGCTTCGAGCAGAGTGTCTTTGTCTTTGCAGTCGCCGTATTGGTCGATGAGCACTTCCTGCGCCAGATGCGGTTGATAGCGGCCGATGCCGAAGTCGATTCCGACATAACGGATACGAGCGGAAACGAAATCATAGAGAGCCCGCACCTGCTCCTCAGGTGTCTTTGCATCCTTGGTCAGTTCGTTGGCGCGGCTCACGATCGCGGGTACGGGTTCAGATCGTGAGAAGGCAAGACCACGGTACCAATTGCCCACGTCGGCCCAACTATGAAATGTCGTCCAGGCGACGGAGGGTATTTTGCGGCCCTCCGCATCTTCATCGGGATCTTTGATTTTCTGCGCGGTGGATGGGTTGGGGGTGGGGGTTAGCTGGGAGGCGGTCCAAACATAAGTGACGACTCCGTCGTGCTGCTTCGGAGTCGTGGGGTGGTTGGGATCCCACACCTGCAGATAGGTGCCGACGGGAACTTCCAGCGTAAGGGTTTGGGAGAGGATGACTCCCGCTTCCTTGAGGAAGTGGTCGACGCCCCAGAATTGACCCGGCGCTTCAGCTTTGGTGCGGACGGTGCGGAGTTGATAGTCAAGCACATCCCCAGTCGCCAGCGAGCGCACGGGGAGTTGCTTGTCTTTCAAGTCGCTGTACAGGGGAGCCGTGCTGGTGACGGGCGCGGGCATCTCGATGGCGTCGGCTACGGGCGTTTCGACGGTGGTTCCGTCGGGCTTGTGGACGCGGACGTAGTCGATGCTGCCGGTTTCGTTGGCGGAGGCAAAGCCCACGGAAATCACGGAGAATTGGCGGACTGCACCCTCGGATTGGAGACGGACGGTTACATGGAGGGTGCGGTCTCCGGTTCCGTCGGCGCGCATGTGGACGGCGGTGTCGTAGTGCTCGAGGACGAGGGGTTCGTTGTGGTAGGGGTCCGGAGGTGGAGGGGATTGGGCGGATGCAAGGCCGGCAGAAAGAAAAACAATCAAAGTTGCAGAGGTGCGCATAGGACAGCATGCTATACCGCGGGGTTTGGGATTAGGAAGAAGTGATTGGGGGTTGGGGGTTACTAAGGCACTCCTGTTTTTTGGTTAAGGGACAATGGTTGGGCTTCGCCCGGATTTTTCGGCCCACGTAAGCTGGGGCGAACGTGGGGCACCCGTCCAGGACTACTGGCTTTGGCTGGGGGTGTAGACGGGCAAATTTATTTGCCGACTATGAGGGCGAAGGTCTGGGCTCCAGCGCGGGCCATGGCGAGGATTTTTCCGGGCAAGATGCCCAGGAAGAGGGTGGCCGAGACGGTTAACAAGAGGGCCAACGTCATGGAGGTTTTCAGGCGGGGTATCAGTTGCACCGGCGCGTCGTCTCCAGGCTTGCCGTAGATCGACATGAGAAGGCGCAGATAGTAGTAAGCGGCGATGCCGCTGTTCACCAGGCCGATGATCGTTAGCCAGACTTCTCCGGCGTGCAGGGCGGCGGAGAAGACGTAGAACTTGGCGAAGAAGCCTCCGGTGAAGGGAATGCCAATCAGCGATAACAGGAAGAAGGCCAAGGCGCCTCCCATCAATGGGGAGCGATAGGCAAGACCGCGGTAGTCGGCTACCGTGACTAACTTCTCATCAAAGCCGCCGGCCTGGCTGATGATGGCGAATGCGCCTACGTTCATGGCAGAGTAGGCGGCGGTGTAAAACATTGCGGCGGATATCCCCGCAGGAGAGAGCGCGGTGAAGGCGACGAGCGCGTAGCCCGCGTGGGCAATCGAAGAATAGGCCAGCATACGCTTTACATTGTGCTGACGCAGGGCGCCCAGATTGCCTACCGTCATCGAGAGCGCCGCCATGATCCAGATGAGCAATAGCCAGTGAGCATGCAGTGCCGGATAGGCGCCGTATAGGATGCGCAAAAGTACGGCAAAGGCGGCAACCTTGGGGCCAGTCGACATCAGGGCAACTACCTGCGGTGGAGCACCCTCATACACGTCGGGAGTCCAGACCTGAAAGGGCGCGGCCGAAACTTTAAAGCCGATACCGATCAGGATCATGGCGACTGCGAGGATCGCGAAACCCGGCGTGGGGCTTTGGGTAAGATTGGCTGCGATCTCTGAAATGTTGGTGGTTCCCGTTGCTCCGAAGGTTAACGCGATGCCGTAAAGAAAGAAGGCGGTGGCGAAGGAGCCGAGGAGAAAGTATTTAAGGCCGGCTTCGGGACTCTTGCTACTGCGCTTGCGAATGGCAGCCAGGATGTAGGTGGCGATGGAGGAGATTTCCAGGCTGATGAAGACCAGCAGCAACTCCACCGCACTCGACATCAGGCACATGCCTACCGCGCCGAACAGGACGAGCGCGTAATACTCCGCCGGCCGCTCCTTGGTGCCGTCGAAGACGTCCAGTCCAACGAGTAGAGCGATCAGCACGATGCTGCAGATCAATACGTGGAAGAAGACGCTGAAGGCATCGGTTTGGATGGCGCCATAAAATGCTGTTCCCGGGGGCAGGCCAATTTGCCACACGCTGGTGAGCAAAGCTCCGGCAACGCCGAAGAGCGCGAGCAGGCCGATTGGCTTACGGCTGCTGCCAGGCGGCAGTACCGGCTCAATCAGCATGAGGAGAACGCCGGTGACGGTGAGCCAGAGTTCGGGCAGGATGCGAAATACCTGGGGCATTAGCGCTTCTCCGCTATGCCCAGGGTGGGCGTTGTGGGCGGTGCGGTCAGCTTGACCACCGCGCCGTCAATGGCACGTATCCAGAACGGGGAGGCTACGCCCATCAGCAGCATGAGGACCGCCATCGGCCAGACAGCGATCTGTTCGCGGAAACCCATATCCGCCACAGTTAGATCTGTAACCATGCGTGATTCCGTACCGTAGAAAACGCGTTGGATCATCCACAACATGTAGGCGGCGCTGAGGATGACGCCGGTGGTAGCCACCGAGACCCAGGCAATGTGGCCGGGAAAGCTGCCACTGAGGATTAAGAATTCGCCCACAAACCCATTCAGCAGTGGAAGGCCTACGAGCGAGAGCGAGGTGATGACAAACAGGGTAGCCAGGCGGGGCAGGCGCTTGGCCAGGCCAGCAAAGGAGGCAATCTCGTAGGTGCCGTAGCGTTCGTACATGAAACCGAGTAGCAGGAAGAGCGCGCCGGCGGAGATGCCCTCATTCAAGGTCTGGTAGACGGCGCCGTCTACTCCAGAAACGGCAAAGCAAAAGATGCCCAGGATGCAGAAGCTGAGCTGGCCGACGGTGGCGAAGGCGACCAGGCGCTTCATATCCTTTTGCACCAGCGCCACGAGCGAACCGTAAACGATGCCGATGACCGCCAGGGCAATCATCCACGGCGCCACCTGGCGGGCCTGGACAGGGAAGAGGCCGAGGTTGAAGCGAAGGATGGAGTAGAGACCGAGCTTGCCGGCAACCACCATCACCATGGCGGTGGGGGCTTCGCTGAAGGTATCGCCCAGCCAGCCATGCAGAGGAAAGACTGGCACCTTGACGGCGAAGGCGACGAGAAACGCCAGCGCAGCCCAGAAGAGCGCTTTGGGTGGGAACATGGCGCTGTTGTTGGCCAGGATCGATTGCAGGCGGACAAAGTCAAAAGTGCCCGTCCTGGAGTAGAGCCAGACAATCGCGACCAACAGCAGCGCGGAAGGCAAGAAGGTATAGATGAAGAATTTGATTGCCGCTTCGGTGCCGCGTTCCCTGCCAAACATGGAGATAAGGATCGCCATGGGCACCAGCGTCATCTCCCAGAAAGCGTAGTAGAGGAACATGTCGAGGGAGACGAAGACGCCGATCATGGCGGTTTGTTGGAGCAGGAAGAAGAAATAGAACTCTTTGGTACGGTGGTTGATGGTTTTCCAGGAAGCCAGTACACCCAGGGGAGCAAGAAAGCCGGTCAGCACGACCAGCCAAAGGGAAATGCCATCGACGCCCAGGTGATAGCGGATCGCAGGGTTCTCTACCCAGGCATGGTCCACTTGAAATTGAAAGCCGGTGTAGCCGTAGATAAAGTGCGCGGGCAAATGGAGGGTGAGGCCGAAGGTTGCCAGGGTGACCAGGAGGGTGAACCATTGGATGACGCGGCCCCGCCGCGGCAAGAATGCAACGACCACGGCGCCTGCGGCGGGCACGAAGGTGGTTAGCGTCAATATGGAATCGTTCAGCACAATCGTCGCTCTCTTTTTAGAGGTGCATGGAAAAGCCGAGAAAACTAATCAGGAGCAGAACCGCGGCACCGATGGCCAGCCATCCGGCATAGGAGCGGATGTTTCCTGACTGCACGCGCTGGAAAAGTGCTCCGAGGCCGCGCATACTGCCGGCAGCCAGGGTGCCTCCACCATTGACTACACCGCGATCGACCGCGCCCCACAACAGGTATTTGCTAAGGAAGAGGAGCGGCGCCACGATGACACCTTCATAGATTTGATCGATCCAGTATTTGTTGAGCAGCAGGCTGTAGAGACCGCCGATGCGCTGGGCGAGCCGATCGGCGAGTCCAGGCTTGCGGCAGTAAAGGAGGTAGGCGAAGAACCAGCCGATGGCGGCCATGACGACGGAGATCACGCTGAACAAGCGTTCCTGCGTTTCGCTGCCGGCGGATTGGGCTGGAGGGTTAAGAACAGGGTCGAGGAAGTGCGCGAACTGGTCGCCTCCCCAGAGTGCATGCGGGATACCGATCCATCCGCCGGCGAGCGCGAGTATGGCGAGCAGGATGAGGGGGATGAGCATGACCCAGGGGCTTTCGTGTGGGGCGTGGTGGTCTGCATCGTGCGGCGCCCGGTTCTCGCCGAAGAAGGTGAGATACCAGAGGCGGAACATATAGAAGGCGGTGAGGAGCGCGGTCACGAGGCCCACGAACCAGAGGATGGGTCCGGCGGTGGGGGAAAGGAAGCTTTGATAGAGGATGGCGTCTTTGCTGAAGAAACCGGAGAAGGGGGGTAATCCCGAGATGGCGAAGACGCCGGCGCTCATGGTCCAGAAGGTGATGGGGATGGATTTGCGCAATCCGCCCATGGCGCGCATATCCTGCTGACCGCCGAGCGAGTGGATCACCGAGCCCGCGGCGAGGAAGAGCAAGCCCTTGAAGAAGGCGTGAGTGACGAGGTGGAAGATGGCAGCGGAGTACGCAGCCGCTCCACAGGCCAGGAACATGTAGCCGAGCTGGGAAATGGTGGAGTAGGCGAGGACGCGTTTGATATCCGTTTGGACCAGGCCGACAGTGGCGGCAAACAATGCGGTAGCCGCACCGATGATTGCGACTACGCTCAGGGCGAATGGGGAACGGTCGAAGAGCACGTGAGAGCGCACGATCATGTAGACGCCGGCGGTGACCATGGTGGCGGCGTGGATCAAAGCGGAGACGGGGGTGGGGCCTTCCATGGCATCAGGCAGCCAGACATAGAGCGGGATTTGCGCTGATTTGCCGGTTGCGCCCAGGAGCAGGAGCAGAGCGATGGCGGTCAGAAAACCGCCCTGCAACTGGGGATGCTGGGAAATCACGGAGAAAATCCGGAGATAGCTGAGGGAGCCGAAGTGGGCGATCATGAGGAACATGGCGAGGAGAAAGCCGAAATCGCCGACGCGGTTGAGGATGAACGCTTTTTTGCCTGCTTCCGCGGCGGATTCGCGCAGGAAGTAAAAGCCGATCAGCAGGTAGGAGGCGACGCCTACGCCTTCCCAGCCGACGAACATGAGCAGAAAGTTTTCTGCCAACACGAGGGTGAGCATGAAGAACATGAAGAGGTTGAGATAGGCGAAGTAACGCCAATAGCCTTCTTCATGCGCCATGTAGCCGACGGAGTAGAGATGGATGAGAAAGCCTACGCCGGTGACGATGAGCAACATCACGAGGGTCAACGGGTCGAGCAGGAAGCTGAAATCAGCGCGGAAGGTGGAGGTAGCAATCCACGGACCTAGCTGCTCGGTGTAAGGCAGTTTGAGATTTTTGAATTGGAGCGCAATGTCAGCGACCTTGGCCAGCGGCGCCACGGTGAAGAACAAGGCGATCGCGGTTACCAGCCGTTTGGGCAGGTAACGGCCGAGCAATCCATTCAGGAGAAAGCCTATGAATGGGAAGAGCGGGATCAGCCATAGATGGAGCGAGGGATTTCCGTTCATAGTTTCATCAGGTTGACTTGATCCACGTTGAGAGTGCTCCTGGCGCGGAAGATGGCGATGATGATGGCCAGGCCGACCGCGGCTTCGGCGGCGGCGACGACCATCACGAAGAAGACGAATATCTGGCCCTGGACGCGGTGCCATTGATACGCGAAGGCGACAAAGGTGAGGTTCACCGCGTTGAGCATGAGCTCAATCGACATGAAGACGGTGATGATGTTGCGCTTGATGAGAAAAGCGCCGACTCCGATGGAGAAGAGGATGGCACTCAGGACCAGGTAGTAGGCGATGGGGACGGCCATGTTAGTGCTCCTTACTGGCTAGCGCTACCGCGCCCAGGATGGCGATCAGGATCAGGATCGAAGTTACTTCGAAGGGCAGGAGCAGATCGCGGAACAGGACTTTGCTCAGGTCGCTGGTTGAGACTACGTAGTCTCCCAAGCGGGCTTGCGCAAGGTGGGTTCGCGCGGAGAGGAAAATGAAGGCGAGCAAGCTAACCAGGACCGCGACGCCGGGGATGCCTACGATGTAAGCGGCACTGCTACCGTGCGTTCGCTCTTCTTTGCCGGCGTTGAGCAGCATGATGACGAAGGTGAATAAGACCATGATGGCGCCGGAATAGACGATTACCTGGGCGGCGGCCAGGAATTCCGCGCCTAGTAAGAGGTAAAGGACGGCCAGGGAACTCATCACCACTATCAGCGACAGGGCGCTGTTGATGGGGTGGCGCTGCAGGAGGAGGTTTAATGCTCCCGCCACACATAGGCCGCCGAAGAAGATGAAGAGAACCAGATACATGGTGAAACGTTTCTCCCGATGCTGATTGTAGAACAGTTGTGGTGAAAGACGGGTTAGGGTGGGGTTGAGGGAACTGCAGATCCCTCGGCTTCGCTCCCACGGCAAGCCGGGACGGGCGGGATGACAAATCTGGCGGTTGTTGGTTTGATCGAAGAGTGGTTTGTGGAGTACGGCAACCGCAGGTCCCTCCACTTCGCTTCGCTTCGAGGTTGAGACTAGCTTCCCACTTTAGAGTGGGCGTTGGGCTAGCCATAGGCTGGTGGCCAGGATGTTAGCTATGGCCAGAGGCATCAGGAATTTCCAGCCGAAGCTCATTAGCTGGTCGTAACGGAAACGGGGTAGCGTTCCTCGTACCCAGATGTAGAGAAACAAAAAACAGAACACCTTGAAGACAAACCACAACACTGGCAGGATCGCCTGGGCTAGCATGCCACCGGCAGGCAACAGGTTGCCAAAAGGGCTGGTCCAGCCTCCGAAGAACAGCAGCGTTGCTACGCAGCTTACGGTGATCATGTTGGCGTATTCTGCCATGAAGAACATGGCGAATTTCATGGAACTGTATTCCGTGTGGTAACCGGCGGTTAGTTCAGTTTCAGCCTCAGGCAAATCAAATGGAGCGCGGTTGGTCTCTGCATAAGCCGCCATCAGATAAATGAAGAAGGCGATGAATTGGAAGCCGCCAAAGACATTCCAGGACAAAAGACCGTGCGCGGATTGGCTTTCGACAATGACACGTAGATTTAATGAGCCGGCCCGCAGCACGACACCGACCAAAGAAAGTCCCAGAGCCAATTCGTAGCTGATGACCTGGGCACTGGCTCGCAGGGCGCCCAGCAGAGAGTACTTGTTGTTCGAAGACCAGCCGGCTAAGGCGATTCCGTACACGCCGATGGACGTGACGCCTAGTATTACCAGCAGGCCGATGTTTACGTTGGCGATCTGAAACATGTCGACGCCGTGCCAGGTGATGTGGGCGCCGAAGGGAATTACGGCTATCGAAATCAAGGCACAGCCGAGAGCGATCATGGGCGCCAGGATGTACAGCGGGCGATCCACGTTGGTGGGGAGCAGGTCTTCTTTGAGAAAGAGCTTGAGGCCGTCCGCCATGGGCTGCATCATGCCGAATGGGCCTACGCGACTGGGACCCCAACGGTTTTGTATGCGTCCCACGAGCTTACGCTCGAGCAGGACAGTATAGGCGACGGCGCCGAGAAAGATTCCCAGAACCACAGCGATCTTTAAACAACTTAGTAGGAAGAAGATCAACAGGCTCACTTTGCATTGCCTCAGGGGCTAAAGCCCGATGGATTTTTGCTGATGTGACGTACGGGCTAAAGCCCGTACCCTTCAAAAGCCTGCCTCCAGGGCTAAAGCCCGACATTTGGTCCATCAATTACGGCACGACTCAAGTCGTGCCCTGATACAAAACAGCGTCTTTCCTCACTGTAGAGCCAACACCGCCTTCAATCGGCAGCCGTTTCTGTTGGTTTGGTGGTGTGCGACTCCATTACCGAATGCAGCATGTTGCTGTAGCGGCCCAGGGTTCCCGAAGTAAAGAGGGTGTCATCCGCAGGCAATATCAACGAGTGGCTGTCTGGCGCTGCTTCGATCTGCACCAGCGACGATTGCACATGGACATCGTTACCCGCCAGCAATTCCATACGCGAGACCCGGTAGCCGGGAACGAGGCGCTGGACCTCGTCCAGTATGGCAAAGGGATCGAACGGGCTCAGCTTCGGTTCCAGATTCTGCGCCGCCAGCCACACGCTGTGACGGTCTGCTTCGCCGGATTGCGCACCTCGGCTCTGGCCCATGTCGGCGCGAACTCCGCGGCCGAAGGGAACCAGTTTTTTGGGGTCCGCTCCCATGGTGTCGGCCAAGCGGACGATTAGTTCGAAGTCGGTACGAACACCGGCCTTGTCGCCAGCTTTCTTGACCAGTTGCTGGTCGCCATAGGTGTTGGTGACGGTTCCCGCCTTCTCATAGAGGTTGGCGGTTGGGAGGACGACGTCGGCCAGGAGCGCAGTCTCGGTCAGGAACATATCCTGCACGATGACAAAGGTGTCCTTGAGCGCCGCGGGAGAGATTCCATAGCGGGCGATGGGATTGGCGCCGACTACGTAGAGGGCGGCCAGCTCATTGCGCTCGGCGGCATCGAACATTGCTACCAGGTCCAGGCCAGGCGCAGTGGGCAGCGCGTCGCCGTACTCCTCGGCAAAGACACCGGCGCGTTCTACGGGAACGTAGCCGGGCAGCAGGGTGGGGAGTAATCCCATGTCCGCAGCGCCGCGGGAGTTGACGTAGTCGCCCAGACAGGCGAAGCGGGAGTTGGGCAGGCCGAGGCCGAAGTTTACCAGGGCGTCGATGTCGCGGCCGCGGTACTCGGAACCAAAGATGATGAGCAGGGTGGGCTCGGCGCGGAGGGCTTCGCGGAACTTCTTCGCTTCGTCCGATGTGAAGCCGCCGTCCTCTCCGGCCAGGAAGCGCACGGCGTTGGCATAGCCATCCTGAGGAATGGTCAAGGTTTCATGGGCCTGACGCTCGAGCTTGATGGGGGCATGGTTCACGATGTAGATCCTGGCGTTGTTGTGACGCAGGTTGGTGCGCAGGTTCCACGCCAGGAGTGGATGCTGCTCGGTGGGGTCGTTGCCCAACAGCAGGATTGCGGGGGCGGTCATGGTCTCGCGCAGGGAAGCAGCGCGGTCCTTTTGCGACGCGATGGCGCGGGCAAAGGCAGAGTAGTCGGCGGTGCGATGATGATCGATGTTGTTCGTGCCGAGGACGGTGCGAGCGAATTTTTGCAGCAGGTAGTTTTCTTCGTTGGTGGTGCGGTTGGATCCGATGACACCGATGGTGCGGCCGCCACGGGTGTCGCGAAGTTCGCGCAGCTTGCGGCCGGCAAAGGCAAGGGCCTGCTCCCAACTGGTTTCTGCCAGCTTGCCGTCGGGCTGACGTACCAGGGGCTTGGTGAGGCGGTCGGTGTGGTTGGCGAAATCGAACGCGTAGCGGCCTTTGATGCAAAGGAAGTCGCCATTGATGCCGCTCTTGTCGCGGTTATCGCCGCGCAGGATCTCAGAACCGTCGGTCACGCTGCGGACACCCAGGGTGGTTTTGCATCCGTCACCGCAATGGGTACATACGGTGGAGACGTGGTTCATTTCCCAGGGGCGGGTTTTGTAGCGATAGGTTCCCGAGGTGAGGGCGCCTACCGGGCAGGCGTCAATGCACATACCGCACTCTTCGCAATCCAGGTGGTCGCCTCCGTTGGGAGCGATGGTACTGGTGACGCCGCGGTTCTGCACTCCCAGTGCCCACACGTCCATACCTTCGCCACACATGCGCACGCAACGATAACAAAGAATGCAGCGGGGCCGATCGAAGAAGACGACCGGGGACCACTGCTGCTCTTCGCGGTGCTGCTTGGCCTCGGTGTAGAGCGACTCAGGCGCGCCGTACTTGAAGGTCATGTCCTGCAACTCGCATTCGCCGCCGGCGTCGCAGACGGGGCAGTCGAGAGGATGATTGCCCAGCAGCAACTCAACGGTGGCCTTGCGGGCCTGGGTGATTTCGTCGCTGTCGCTGATGACTACCATGCCTTCGGTCACGGGGGTGGTGCAGGCGGTTTGCAGTTTGGGAACTTTTTCCAGGCGGACGAGACACATGCGGCAGGCTGCCTGCAGGGAAAGGCCGGGGTAGTAACAGAATTGCGGAATGGCAATGCTCGCGGCGCGGCAGGCTTCAATCAGCAAGGTGCCTGCGGGTGCGGTCAGCTTTTTGCCATCGACGGTGAAGGTTACGTCAGCCATGGTTTCCTATCTTGGTCATACTCCGGCTAAGGCCGCTTCCGGCTGGTTCGCGTAGGGGCACGGCTTGCCGTCCAGGTGGTCTTCAAACTCCTTGCGGAACTTATCAACGAACGCGATGGTGGGCATGGCCGCAGCATCGCCGAGGGGACAGAAGGTGCGGCCGAGCATGTTTTGCGCCAAGTAGCGAATGTTGTCGATATCCTTAGCAACCCCGCCGCCGGAGTGGAAGCGGGTGAGGGTTTTCTTTAGCCAGTCAGTCCCTTCGCGGCAGGGGATGCACCATCCACAGCTTTCGTGTTGGTAGAACTTCATGGTGCGCAGAGCGAACTCGACCATGCAGACGGTGTCGTCGAGAATTACCACGCCGCCCGAGCCGAGCATACTGCCCGCCTTGCCTACCTGGTCGAAGTCCATGCCGATATCGATCTCGGAAGGCAACAGCGCGGGCGTCGATGATCCGCCGGGGACAACGGCCTTGAGCTTCCGGCCGTTGGGGATGCCGCCGCCTACCTCGTAGATCATTTTCTTGAGGTTGTAGCCCATGGGGAGCTCGTAGACGCCGGGGCGCTCCACGTCGCCGCTCAGGCAGAAGAGGCGAGTGCCGCCGTTGCGCTCGCTGCCAATTTTGGCGTACTCCGGGCCGCCGATGCGAAAGATATGGGGGACAGTGGCCAGGGTCTCGGCGTTGTTGATGATGGTAGGGCCGCCGTACAGGCCGACGACTGCGGGAAAAGGAGGACGAATGCGGGGGATGCCACGCTTGCCTTCGAGCGATTCCATCAACGCGGATTCTTCGCCGACTTCGTAAGCGCCGGCCCCGGTGTGGGAGACGATGTCGAAGTCGAGATCGCTGCCGAAGATTTTCTTGCCCAGAAAGCCCTTGGCGTAGGCCTCGTCAATGGCCTTCTCCATGATCTTGAGCAGGTAGCGATATTCGCCGCGGAGGTAGATGAAGCCCATTTTGGAGCCGATGGCCAGGCCGGCGATGATGACGCCCTCAATTACGGAATGGGGGTCGTGCTCGAAGATCAGGCGGTCTTTGCAGGTGCCGGGCTCGCTCTCGTCTCCGTTGACCAGGACGTATTTTGGTTTTTGCGGATTGCTTGGGCACGAAGGACCATTTGAGGCCGGTAGGGAAGCCGGCACCCCCACGACCGCGGAGGTTCGAGGCTTTCATCTCGGCGATGATTCCTTCTGCGCCGAGGGCGATGGCCTTGGGCGCGGAGGTGTAGCCGTCGAGCTCGATATACCTGTCGATCGAAGTCGCGCCTTTGCCGAAGCGCGAGGAGATCAACTTCACTTCATCTGGATGGGAGACTAGATTGGCCATGGGTTTTTCCGGTTAGATCTTAGAACGATAGTCGTCCAGAATCTTATCCATCGAGTCCGCGGTTAAATTTTCATGAAAGTCGTAGTTGACCTGGACGGCGGGCGCCCAACTGCAGGCGCCGATGCACTCTACCTCTTCCAGAGAGAACAGCTTGTCAGGCGTGGTTTCTTTGTTGCCAATGCCTAAACGCTGTTTGCAATGGGCCAGGAGTTCATTGCCACCGCGCAACATACAGCTGATGTTGGTGCATACCTGTACATGATACTTGCCCGCGGGCTTGGTGTGCAGCAGGGAGTAATAACTGATGACGTTGCGCACATCGAGCTCGGTAATTTCAATACGGGCGGCGACTTCGGCGATTACGTCGTCGGAGAGATAGCCGATTTCGTCCTGGGCGTAGAGGAGCATGGGGATCAGCGCGGAACGGCGCAAGGGGTAGAGGGTTACCATGCGATCGAAGCGCGCGGCCAGGGTTGGGGTAAAGATGGTTTTTATTTCTTTTGGCATTTTGGTGTTGGCATGCTCGGGTTATTGAGTGGTACTGCAGGTCCCTCGGCTACGCTACGCTGCCGGGGGCAGGCGGGATGACAATTCCTTTCTCACTACTTGCTAACCGCAGGTCCCCATTCGACTCCGCTCAGGGCAGGCTCTTCACTTCGCTTCGCTCCGGCCCACGGCATGCTCCACGGCAAGCCGGGACGGGCGGGACGACAATTGCTCTATCCAGTCGATGGATGCTACATCCAGTTCTTTTGGGCCTTCGGGGAATTGGAGGGTTCCGTCTTCTTTGATCTCGAAGCTGCCACGTTCCTTTCCGTTGATGTGCCAGGTACCCGATCCGCTGCTTGCGGAAAAGGTCAGGGCCAATTGATCGCCTTGGTGCTCTACACAGGCTCCGTTTGGGCCGCTCTTTACTTCGTATCGGGCGCCTCTAAGACTGGCCGCTTCCGCGTAGACCTTTAGCATGGTGAGCAGCGATTCCCAGACTTGCCGGCGAACTTCGCTCAACGATCGATTTCTCCGAGCACGATGTCGATGGAACCGATGACGGCGACGACATCCGCCAGCAGCCGGCCCACACACATGGTTTCCAGAGCTTGTAGCGAGGCAAACGTGGGGTTTCGCATGTGCACACGATACGGCTTCGCCGTGCCGTCGCTGACGACGAAATAGCCCATCTCTCCACGGGGAGATTCGATTGCCTGGTAAACCTGGCCGGCGGGGACGGCGAAACCTTCGGTCACAATCTTGAAGTGATAGATGAGCGACTCCATCTGGGTCTTCATCTTTTCCCGGTCGGGCAAGACTACTTTGGGCGCGTTGGCCTTCAACGGGCCCTGGGGCATTCCGTCGAGCGCCTGCTGGCAGATCTTAAGCGATTCGCGCATTTCTTCCATGCGCAGGCGGTAGCGGGTCCAAACATCGCCGACGTCGGAAACCGGGACTTTGAATTTGAATTTTTCGTAGCCCGAGTAGGGCATATCGCGGCGCAGGTCCCAGTCGACGCCACTGGCTCGCAGCGGCGGCCCGGTGACTCCCAGGGCGATGGCATCGGCTGCGCTCAGATAGCCCACGCCCTGCAAGCGGCGGACAAAGATGGGGTTGCCGTTGAGCAGATTTTCGTACTCATCGATTTTTTCCGGCATCATCTTGAGCAGGTTTTGGACCCGCTCATAGAAGTCGACCGGGGGTTCGAGCGCGATGCCGCCTACGCGGAAATAAGAGCCCATCATGCGCTGGCCGCTGACGTGCTCGAAGATCTTGAGGATCTCTTCGCGCTCGCGGAAGGTGTAGAGGAACAGGGTGAGCGCGCCGATGTCCATGGCATGGGTGCCGAGCCAGACCAGGTGCGACTGAATGCGGGTCAGCTCGTTGAGCAGCACGCGGAGGAATTGTGCCCGCGGGGGAATCTCCAATTGCAGCAGTTTTTCAACCGCCAGACAGTAGCAGAGATTGTTGGACATGGGGCTGAGGTAGTCGATGCGGTCGGTCAGCGGCACTACCTGTTGATAGAACTTGGCCTCGCAGGTTTTCTCGATGCCGGTGTGGAGGAAGCCGATGTCGGGCACCAGGCGGAGGACGGTTTCGCCGTCGATCTCGAGCACCAGGCGGAGCACCCCGTGGGTGGAGGGATGCTGGGGGCCCATGTTCAGGACCATGGTGCGGTCCTTGTTGCCTTCTTCGACGCGAGGCTCGATCAGGGGCGCAATGACGTAATCGGCGGCATCCATTAGCGGTAGCCCTCCACCGGGTAATCCTTGCGTAAGGGATGACCTTCCCACTGGTCGGGCAACATGATGCGGCGCAGGTTGGGATGGCCGCTGAAGCGGACGCCGAACAGATCCCAGACCTCACGTTCGTAGAAGTTGGCCGAGGGCCATTCCGGGGTGATGCTGGCGACTTCCGGATCGAGGGTATCGACCAGGACGCAGAGCCGCAGGCGCTCTTTGAGGCTATGAGAAAGGATATGGTAGGTGACCTGGAAGCGCGGCTCGGTGGGATACCAGTCCACGCAGGTGACGTCGACGAGAAAGTTATAGGCGGCCCGCTTAAGGATGCGGCACACGGGGCGGATGTCGTCGCGGGCAATCCAAAGGGTCAATTCGCCGCGATCGAAGCGGGCGTTGGTGATGGAAGAAGGTTGGACGCTGAGCAGGGCAGCGATGGCGTGATTCTGTGCGTGTGCTGCGAGCACCGCGTCTTTCTCGTGGGTGGCGTCCATCAGAGGTCTGCCTTGTCGGAGGACCAGTCCAGAATTCCTTTTTTCAGCACATAGAAGAAGCCCACCAGCACAAAGCCGAGGTAGACCACCATCTCCCAGAAACCAAACATGCGGGATCCGACCAGCTTGGGCAGGTCACGGTAGACCACGGCCCAGGGGAGCATGAAGACGGCTTCCACGTCGAAGAGGATGAAGAGCATGGCGACCATGTAGAAGCGCACCGAGAAACGGCCCCGGGCATCGCCCTCCGCCGGGATGCCGCACTCGTAAGTCGCCAGCTTGACCGCCGAGTTGCGATGGCGGCCGATGAACCAGGAAGCGGTGACGATGCCGGCTCCAAAGGCCACGGCGACCAGGATTTGCATGAGCAGCGGCAGGTAGTTCCAAAAGTACTCGGGCGTCTGCATTTCGACTCGCGGGGCTTCGAGGATTCAAGCGCTCTGATTCGACTGTAAGTTTTCGCCCTGCTGGAGTCAAGCTGGCGGGTTTGCCTGAGGTGGACGTATTCTTTCAGCTTTGCTCTCTCAGGGATCTGCCCCGTGCGCCGATACGGTGTGTACGGGGTGGAATCATGTCCAGAGATCGTAGTGCTTCATGGCCGGCCGGCGAAGAACGGCGCCTGGTTCGCCGGCAGCTCTCGCCGGAGAAAGGACGCGCGCTGGAAATTCTGGGGCATGCGATCGAATACCTTGCGGACGAGTACGCGGCCGATCCGGCGCACAAGGGGCCTCTTGGGAGCGCTGATCCGCGAGTGGAAGCGATCCAGGTACTGAAGGCGCTCAATCGCAATATTTATTATTCGGGCAGTGAGATTCAACCGGTTTTCGGCCGGGTGCGGCGGTGGTTGCTGGGCGCTCGGACTGGTTGATCAGGCGATCAGGGTCCAGGGGACGGTTCCGTTTTCCCACTCTTCGCACAAAACGCGTAGAACGGGGCACCCGGATTTCCGTTGCGGCGGTGGTAGTCTCGCTTTATGTATTTTGTTCTCAATGGCCAATCGCGAGAGTTTGCGCAATTGGCTACTCCGGCGCACTTGCAGGATTTGATTGGCGAACTGGGGCTTAAGGGCGATCGCGTGGCGATCGAGCACAATGGCAATATTGTTCCTCGCGCCGAGTGGGCCAGCACTCCTCTGGCCGATGGGGACCGGCTGGAGATTGTGCACTTTGTCGGTGGCGGGAATTGCTGATTCGCCGCCTTTTGCTCGCCTGCATGGCTGTTGCGATTTTTTGTTTACCGCTCAACGCCGCGTTGGCGGAGGATCCCCCCGGTCCGACCTTTACGGTTTCTGATTTGCCGGTAGGCCGGCCGCTCCGGATCGTCGTCTACGGCGATATGCGCTTTACCGATCCCAGCAATACGAGCGATACCAAGCCAGGGGTGCGCAAGTGGCTGGCGCAAAAAGTTGGGGAAGAGAAGCCGGACATCCTGCTGCTTACGGGCGATATGCCTTTTCATGGGAGCGACCCGGCGGACTGGAAGGTCTACCAGGAAGAAACGGCGTTGTGGAGCCAGGAGCGGCTGCGAATTTATCCCACCATCGGGAACCATGAGGTGCTTCCTGATCACATGCGCGGCGCGGAGAACTACTTTGCGGCGTACCCGCAGATCGATCACCACGAGTGGTATTCAGTGCAGATGGGAAATATCTATCTCATCACGCTCGATACCAGCACGTTTCTCAATCGCGGATGGGAGCAGCGTGATTGGCTCGAGTCGCAGCTGGCCCACCTGCCTGCCGCAGTCGATTTTGTCTTCTTTCTATTTCACGTGCCGCTGGTGTCGGATCTGCAAACTGCTTTCATGCTGGGGATTCCCGATGCTTCCACGCTCGATCTGCGCCGTTACCTGGAAGCGCAGGCCGCGGCATCGCATGCCAAGTTCGTGGTGTTCAATGGTCACATTCATAATTACGAACGGTTTGAGATGAACGGCATTACCCACGTGATCTCGGGTGGAGGCGGGGCTCGTCCTTATCCTATTTTCATCCGCGGGGATCAGGACCTTTACCATGCCGGGACGTATCCCAATTTCAACTATGTGGTCATCACGCTTCAGGGGAAGCATGCGGACGCGAAAATGTACCGGGTGGTCGACCCTTATGGCGAGCACAGGTCGGTTGAAATGCAGGATAGTTTTGGTCTGGACGCCCGGTAAGGACAAAAACAATCTGTTGAATATGTGCTAACCGGGTGCGGGCTAAAGTCCGCACCTACCAAAGTGGAGGCGGGTGCAGGGCTGGAAATTGGCGTTGGTGCCAGTAGGGATAGGGCGCTTGGGTTTTGCTGGCGGCGTCCAGCTTGGCTACCTGCGCTGGGGTCAGGTTCCAGTCGGCTGCGGCCAGATTTTGGCGGAGTTGGATTTCGTCGCGGGCTCCGATGATCACTGAGGATACCGTTGGCCGCTGCAGTAGCCAGTTCAACGCTACCTGGGGCAGGGGTTTGCCGGTTTCCTCGGATACCTCGTCCAATGCGTCAATTACCTTGTACATGTATTCGTCTTCGATTTGCGGGCCTTCGGCGGCGGCTTTGTGGAGGCGGCTCACGGCGGGCAAAGGCTGGCCGCGGCGAATTTTTCCGGTCAGGCGGCCCCAGCCCAGAGGACTCCACACGATCGCGCCTACCCCCTGATCGATACCGAGCGGCATCAGCTCCTGCTCGTAGTCGCGGCCGATGACGGAGTAGTAGACCTGGTGGGCGACGTAGCGCGCCCAGCCGTATTTTTCGGAGACGGCGAGGGATTTCATGAGATGCCAGCCGGAGAAATTGGAACAAGCAATGTAGCGGACCTTGCCGCTGCGCACCAGGGTGTTCAGGGTGTCGAGGGTTTCCTCGACCGGGGTGAGCGCGTCAAATCCGTGGAGATGGTAGATGTCGATGTAGTCGGTGCCCAGGCGCTTGAGGCTGGCTTCGCAGGAATGCACCAGGTGGTAGCGGCCGGAGCCGATGTCGTTGGGCCCGTCGCTCATGGGGAAAGTGGCTTTGGTCGAGATCAGGACTTTGTCGCGGCGTCCGAGCGATCGCCTGGCCTAGAATTTCTTCCGACAAGCCTCGGGAGTAGACGTCGGCGGTGTCGAAGAGGTTCACTCCCGCTTCGAGACAGATGTCGACGAGGCGGGTGGCTTCGGCAACATCGGTCGATCCCCAGGCTTTGAAGAATTCGTTGCCACCGCCAAACGTCGCCGCGCCGAAACAGAGCGCAGGCACCTTTAATCCTGAATGTCCAAGCCGTCTGAATTCCATAATGAAAGAATAAACTCTTCCCGGCGGCTTAGGCACGCTCGAGGGCAGTTCTGTCCCAGTGGGCGAGGTTGGCTGCGGCTTCGTAGGTGCTTTGCAGGAAGGCGAGCAGGGCCTGGTCGGGCGAGGGCTCGTGGCGCAGATCTTCGTAAAGATAGATGAACTCACCCAGGACGGTGTTGTAGCCGGCCTTTGCGGGCTGGATTGGTGCGGCATCCAGGCCCTTCGGCGAAGGCGCGGCGTAGCAGTAGAAGGCGGCTTCGCCGAAGCCTCCGTTGCCGGGCCAGAAGCCTGCGCTGATTACTTCGTGGGAATAGGCCTCGCGAGTGATGGCGTCGGCTCCCTCGCGGGGCGGAGCCGGACGGCCGGAAAAGCGCGTGACCGCCAGATCGAAGCTGCCCCAGAAGAAATGCACGGGGCTGACCTTGCCCAGGAAGCGGGAGGAAAACTCCTGAAAGATTTTGTCCGCGTGCATCAAGACCCGCCAGAAGCGATGGGCCGCATCGGGATCGTAGGAGGCGTGCTGGGTATCTTCAGCGAAGGGAATTGGATGCTGAAGCTCTACCGGGACCGGGTGGATGTTTACGTCGACGCCCAGCGCGGCTAAGCTGCGCTGGTATTCATGGTAGAAATCGGCCACCGATTGGGCGCGGAGCGGAGTCGAGAGGGTGGCGCCGGTGCTGCTGGCAAACTTCAGCTCATGGCTGACGAAATCGAAGGTGATCTCAAGAAATTCTGATCCGTAGGGCATCGCCGAGGTATTCAGTCCGCGGGCGCTCACATAGAGCGGGACATTCCACCAATGGGCCTGCAATGGGCTGAGGGCGAGGCGGGTTTTGCCTACGATCTGCGTCCACATGTGCAGGGTGTCGGCAGTCTTTGCCAATCGCGCCATTTGAGTTCTGGCCAGGGGTTGGAGCTCATGCTGTTTACTGGCAAAAGACCAGCATGCCGAAGAGGAAGATCCAGAAGATGCCCATGGTGTGCCAGTACCAGGCGGTGCAGTCCACGACGATCTGGCGCAGCTCGATGCGGCGCAGAAAGATGAGCGCGAACATGGCGCAGGCCAGGCCCAGCACGCCAATCAGCAAGTGGAGGCCGTGGGTGCCGGTGATGAGGTAGAAAAAGTGGCTGCTGGGGTTGGAGGCGAAGAAGACGCCCTGGTCAACCAGCTGCTTCCAGGCGACCCATTGGCCGGCCAGGAACAGACCGCCCAGCACAACGGTTGCCGCCAGCCAGGGGGCGGCGCGGCGAAGGGTGGGGCGGCCCATGCCCAGCCACTCTTCCATCACGTCGATTTCGCGGAAGAAGTGCCTGCGGCCGATCTCCATGGTGAGGCTGCTGAGCAGGATCAGCGCGGTGTTGATCCAGAGGATGGGAGGCAGTGCGACCGGGCGCCAGTCAAGCACCCAGTTGTTGGCGGCAGTGAAATGACCGCTGCTCTGGCGGGCGAAAAAAGCGCTGACCAGGGCGATGAAGAACATCAGATCGCTGGCCAGGGCGAAAAACAGCACCATGCGGTAACGGCCCAGCAGATCGCGCGGACCACGCCGCCCAGGTGGCCGGTTTTCCCAATTCTCCCCGTCACCACCGCCGCCTGTCGGCCTGCGGGCAACCGGCGGTTTGCCGCCAAATCCGGGATCCTTGCGCTCTGTCTCAACAGGGGTGCGGGTGAAGGTAGCAGGCATTGCTCAACTCCGACATTCGAAGATTACTCCTGTTTGGCCTTCGGCTCCCACTGCATTTTGAAATCTGCTTTCCTGGCATGAACTCCATAGTCACAAGGGGGGTAATCAACGTAACTTTGCCCGGTTTGATGCGGGTTGTGAGTTTCGGGGCTCTTCTTCTGACTCAAGAGCTGGCAAGGAAGAGTTCCTCTGATCCCACCCTTTGCGAACAACCGCAAAGGATGGGGCACCCGTCGCTTGGTTTGAGGATGATTGGCTGACGCCGTCAGGCCTTGATTTCGTCGCGCACCATGTTGACGAAGAGTTGATGCACGCGGCGATCGCTTGATAGCTCTGGGTGGAAGGTGGCGGCCAGCAGCTTGCCTTGGCGCACCAGAACGGGGAAACCGTCGCGCTCGGCCATCACTTCGACGCCCGGACCCACGCCGGCAATGCGCGGGGCGCGGATGTAGACCATCTCCAGCGGTCCGCCGGGTAGCTTGGTTTCGCCGGTTTGGATGGCGCTGTCGATCTGGCGCCCGTAGGCGTTGCGCTCCACGCTGATGTCCATGACCGCGAGGCTTTGCTGTGGCGGGTGAGAGACATTGCGGGCCAGCAGAATGCAACCGGCGCAGGTGCCGAAGGCGGGTTTTTCGGCGAGGAAGCGTCTGCAGGGAAGCGAGCAGGCCGTCGCGCTCGAGGAACTTCAGGAATGTGGTGGATTCGCCGCCGGGCAGGACCAGGCCGTCGAGGCGTCGAGCTCTGCCGGTTTACGGACTTCGACTGCCTCGGGCTCCGGCGTCTTCGAGAGCCTGGGCGTGGGCGGCGAAGTCTCCCTGGATGGCGAGCACGCCGATGCGGGGGCGTGGTTGATCGTGGTCGTGGCCCATCAGGGGCTTACCAGCCGCGGGTTTGCAGCAGTTCGTGCTCTTGCAGGCCGGCAACGGCCAGGCCGTTCATCGATCCGGTCATCTGCTCGCTGACCTCGGCGAGTATCCTGGGATCGTTGTAATGGGCGGTAGCGATGACGATGGCTTTGGCTCGGGACTCGGCTTCTTCGCGTTCTTTCGGGTTGCGCGGTGCTCCGGTTTTCTCGTCGAGCTCGACGTCGAGGGGGGTTGCGCCTTCTTTCATGAAGATGCCTGATCCGACAAAGACCGCTTCTGCGCCCAGCTGCATCATGAGGGCCGCGTCGGCAGGGGTCGCGATGCCACCGGCAGAGAAGTTCGGCACCGGCAGCTTGCCGGTCTTGGCCACCATGCGCACCAGCTCGTAGGGAGCCCGATGTTCCTTGGCAGCGGCGTAGAGTTCTTCGTCGCGGAGCACAGTGAGCGCCCTCATCTCGCTGACGATTTGGCGCATGTGCTTTACGGCGTGCACTACGTCGCCGGTTCCGGCTTCGCCCTTGGTGCGGATCATGGCCGCGCCTTCGGCAATGCGGCGTAGAGCCTCGCCCAGGTTGCGCGCTCCGCAAACGAAGGGCGTGGTGAAGGCATGCTTATCAATGTGGTGGAGTTCGTCGGCGGGAGTGAGGACTTCGCTCTCGTCGATGAAGTCGACGCCGAGATGCTGCAGGATTTGCGCTTCGGCAAAATGGCCGATGCGGGCCTTGGCCATGACAGGGATAGAGACCGCGCCGATGATTTGCTTGATCAGGCTGGGCTTGGCCATGCGGGCCACTCCGCCTTGTGCCCGGATCATTGCCGGCACGCGCTCCAGGGCCATGACCGCGGTGGCTCCAGCGCGCTCGGCGATCACGGCTTGCTCGGTGCTCATCACGTCCATGATGACGCCGCCTTTGAGCATTTCGGCCAAACCCAGCTTTAGCCGCAAACTGACTCCGCCCGGGTAAGTTCCGTTTGTCTCTGCCATCTTTCCGCCTCCAACTCCAAGCCATAGTTTAACAGTTTTCGATCCTGTACCTGTGGCTGCAGCGCAACGCCGGGCCCAGTGCTACTGCGGTATACTCGGTTTCAACATGGCGCCTGAAAAAACGTTTTATCTCGAGACTTTTGGTTGCCAGATGAATGTGCATGACTCGGAGAAAGTCATTGGCACTCTTCGCCATGAGGGCTACCGCCAGGTAGACACGGAAATTGCCGCCGACGTGATCCTCTACAACACTTGCTCGATTCGCGATAAGGCGGAGCAAAAGGTCTTTAACCGGTTAAACGACTACAAGAAGCTGCACGCTTCGGGCAAGCGCTTCGTGGTGCTGGGGTGCGTGGCGCAGCAGGAAGGGGAGCGGATTTTTGAGCGCGCTCCTTATGTTTCGATGGTGTCGGGATCGGCTTCTTATCGCAAGCTGCCGGAGATGCTGGGACGGCTGGAGGCAGGGGAGACGCGCATCACCGGCCTGGACGACCGGCAGACAGAAGAAACGTTTGAGACGGAGTTTACGGCGCGCACCAATCCTTACCGTGGGTACATCACGATTATTGAAGGATGCGACAAATTCTGCGCGTATTGCGTGGTTCCGTTTACCCGGGGCAAGGAGCGCAGCCGGACCTCCACGTCGGTTCTGGCCGAGGCGCACGCCATGGCCGAGGCTGGGTATACGGAGATCCAGTTGCTGGGACAGAATGTCAACTCCTACCACGATCGCGAGGGTAAGCTGACTTTTGCCGAGTTGCTGGCTGCCGTGGGCCAGGTGCCGGGGATCCGCCGGGTGCGCTTTACCACTTCGCATCCGCGTGACTTTACCCCGGACATCGTGGAGGCCATCGATGCGGTACCGACCCTTTGCGACCATGTTCACCTGCCGGTGCAGAGCGGCTCGACGCGGGTATTGGAGGGGATGGCGCGGGAGTACAGCCGAGAGCAGTACCTGGACCGGATTGCGTGTATTCAGTCCGCGCGGCGCCCGATCAGCCTGACGACGGATGTAATCGTGGGTTTTCCGGGGGAAACAGAGGAAGACTTCGAGCAGACGTTGAGCCTTTTGGACCTGGTGGGATTCGACGCCGTGTTCGCCTTCAAGTTTTCACCTCGGCCCAATACACCGGCGATTTCGTTAGCTGACAGCATTCCGGAGGAGGAAAAGAGCCGCCGGTTGACGATGCTGCTCGACCGTCAGCGAGAGATCCAGAGGCCCAATTATGCCAATCATATAGGACAAGTTATGGAGGCTGCGGTTGAGGGATTTAACACTCAGCGGGGGCAGGTGATTGGGCGTAGTTCGCAGAATAAGACGGTTAATTTCACTACGCAGCAGCCTATCCGTCCCGCTCCCGGGAGTTATGTCCCGGTGCGGATAACCCAGAGCTTTCCCAACAGCCTTGCCGGCGAGGCGGTTTCCTAATGGATGTGGAGATGAAAATCCGCGGTCTGGTCATGGATCCGGCTACCAATATGCCGATTGTGATCCTGAAGGACGTAAAGAGCGATACGGTGCTGCCCATCTGGGTGGGCATGTACGAGGCGAATGCCATCGCGCTGGAGATCGAGAAGTCGTCCACGCCCCGGCCCATGACCCACGATTTGCTGAAAAACCTTATCCGGGGGTTGAATGCAGCGGTGCAAAAGGTTGTGGTCACGGAACTTAGGAATGACACGTTTTATGCGGTGATCTGGATGGAGCAGGATGGCGAAGTGGTTAGCCTGGATGCCCGTCCTTCGGATGCGCTGGCTTTGGCGCTACGGTCGGATTGTCCGATTTATGTGAGTGAAGAGGTGATTCGGATCGCCAAGCTGGCGCCCAGTATGGCGGAGACGACTCCGGAGGAGTTGCGGCGGTGGCTGGAAGGTTTGAACGATGAAGATCTTGGGCGTTACAAGATGTAGGTGATTGCTGGTGTAGGGCGGTGAAGTCCCACATCTCGTAACAGCATTGGACATGGAGGGACCCGTGGTTC
This sequence comes from uncultured Acidobacteriaceae bacterium, assembly GCA_963758385.1. GTDB lineage: Bacteria > Acidobacteriota > Terriglobia > Terriglobales > Acidobacteriaceae > PALSA-350. The sequence goes on from CAVWVA010000001.1 coordinate 893,491, forward strand.
TTTGCTGACTGCGGTAGTTAACAGAATATACGTTATCAGACATGATTAGTAGGACGGCTTCGATTCCTTTTGCCACTGCAGCAGGATCATTGCGGCGGCGAAGATCAGGGCCAGGGTCAGGCCGCTCCATAGGCCGTAGATGCCCAGGCGGGTCTTGAAACAAAGAATGTAGCCTATGGGCAAGCCGATCAGCCCGTAGGCCACCATGTTGATCAGCATTGGGCCGCGAGTTTTGCCCAGGCCGCGCAGAGCTCCGGTGCCGACGCCCTGGATGGCGTCGAATATTTGAAAGACGGCGGCGACCGCAAGCAAGCGCACTCCGACGGCTACGGTTTGCTGGTCGTGGGTGTAGATGTAGATGAGCAGGTGCGGAATGGCCAGGAAGGCGGTGGCCGCCAAAGCCATGAAGACGGCGCCGATGACGATTGCCATGGAGCCGCTGCGGCGCGCAAGCGCCCGGTCGCCAGCCCCCACGGCGTGACCGACCGAGATAGCCGCGGCTGCGGAGACTCCCAAAGGCACCATGTAGGTGAGGCTGGCTGAATTGAGGACAATCTGGTGGGCGGCCAGGATGTGGGCCGGGAGCCGGCCGGCCATCAGAGTGGAGAGACTGAAGGCTCCGACCTCAAAGACGAGCTGCGAAGCCGCCGGCCAACCCAACTGGAGCAACCGGCGAAAGCGAACAAGCTGCACGCCGGGCCAGTGGGCGAAGAGGGGGTGACCGCGCTCCCGCTCGTGCCGCCATGCCCACCAAACCAAGACACCCGCCATATAGATGCGGGCGACACAGGTGGAAAGCGCAGAGCCGCGCACGCCCATTGCCGGGAGCCCGAACTTCCCGTAGATGAGGACCCAGTTGCCAAACCAGTTGACCAGGTTGGCGGAAATCAAGGCAAAGGTCACAGGCCGCACTTTGCCCACTCCCTGGAGGTAGCGGCGGAAGGCCACGTAAATGAGCAGCGGGAGCACACTCAAGTTCAGGAGTTGAACGTATTGCCTGGCCGGTCCGCGCACGGCTTCCGTGATGCCCAGCGCGGGAAATAAATGAGGAGCGAAGCCAACCAACAGCATGGCGATGGGAGAGTAGGCGATGGCCAGGTAAACGCCCTGGGCAAGTGCGCGGTGGCAGTCGTCAAAATCACCGCGTCCGAACGCCTGGGCCACCAGGGTGTCGAGACCGAGCAGCAACCCAATGCCGAAAAGCGCGGGGGTATAAAAGAGGGCGCTGCTGATACCTACGGCGCCGATGGCCGCAGGGCTCAAGCGGCCGACCATGATGGTATCGACGATGGACATGGCCATCCACCCCAACTCGGAAAGCACGACCGGGATCGCGAGCAGCAACAACGCCTTCAGCTCGCTGCGGAAGCGGGTTGCGGAGGTGGTGTCTGGCGGGGGAGAAAGCATGGTCCTTCTCACCTTAACCGATCAGGGAGAAACGATCAGGGCCGAATCCTTGGTGATTACAAATTCGGGGTGGTAACCTCATAGAGGCCCGGAGAGTTGGCCGAGTGGCTTAAGGCGCACGCTTGGAAAGCGTGTGTACCGCAAGGTACCGTGAGTTCGAATCTCACACTCTCCGCCAGTATTTTGTAACCCCCCACTTCCCTTCCGGCCCACCTGCAAAAGGTTTGCGAGTTCCCTTGTAGTTTTGCCAGTGTCGCCGCAGCGCGCGATGGCCAAGTATTAGAAGTGACCCGCAACCTAATTGGCATCCCCTTACATGGAAAGAAACGTAGGAGAGAAGTGATGAGAAGTTTTCGCTTGCAGTCCGTGCTTGCTGTTCCTGCCGCTTTGGCGGCGTTGACGATGATGGTAGCCGGCAATGCAGCCGCCCAAAGCCAGAAGGTCCAGGGAGTGATCAACGGGCGAAATGGCGCCACCATGACCCTGCAGACAACCGACACACCGAAGCTGGTTGTGCTGCTGACAGCGACGACCGAGGTTGACGAGGTACAGGGTGCGTTAAAGGCACGAAAGAAGCAGATGGCGATGACCTGCCTGATCCCCGGACTGCCGGTGCAGGTGCAGGGATCGACGAACGACCAGGGACAGCTGGTGGCGGACAGCGTCAAGTTCAAAGGCAACGATTTGAAAGCAGCGATGGACGCGCAGGCCGGGATGCAGCAGACCGTGGAAGCGCAGAAAGAAGACCAGGCAAAGATCGCGGCAAACGAAGCAGCGACCCAGGCGGCCCTGGCGGCACAGCAGGCGCAGCTGAGCGCGGCAGATCAGAAGATCGCGGCGAATAAAGCTGCCATCGCAGCGGCAAATGCGCGCTTCGGCGAGTTGGGCGAGTACAACATCATGAACGAGGTGACGGTCCTGTTTGGGAACGGTAAAGTCACCATCGACCCGCAGTACAAACCGCAATTGTCCAAGCTGGCCGAGCAAGCGTTGACGGTTACCGGGTATGTTATCGAGGTGAAGGGCTATGCCTCGGCGGTAGGGTCTGCTTCGCTGAACCAGAAGTTGAGTGTTGAGCGGGCCAATGCGGTTAGCCAGTATCTGGAGCAGGATGCCGGCATTCCCTTGACGAATATGCTGGCGCCCGGCGCCATGGGCACGTCTGACCAGGTGGCCCCGGACAAGACCGCGGAAGGACAGGCGCAGAATCGCCGTGTGGTGGTTATGGTGCTGCAGAACAAGGGGATCGCCGGTACCTAGGGATCTATTGCATTGACTCCCAGGTCTCAAGAGCGAGACCTGGGCCACCCGGGTTCGTTGCAATATAAGTGGTATTCGATATCAGTACTCACATCATCTTGCGGCGGATCGTAATCGCTCTTTGCCTTGGTGCGATGCAGAGTTCCACCGGCCAGGCCTTGCCCGACGCTCCCGCTGCGCAGGTGTCCGAGAAGGGTTTGCCGGTCGCTATCCTTAAGGATCAGGTTGCGATTTGGAGCAGCCCATTGCGGATCCGGGCGCATGATTTGATTTGGCTGCTGCCGCTAGGCGCGGCGACTGGTTTGACGCTGGCTACCGACACGGACGCCATGCGCGACCTGTCTCACGACCCGAGTTTTAACAAAGACAGCGTGAATGCATCCAACTCCCTGCTCGCAGGTGAGCTGACCATACCCATTGCTTTGTATGGTGTCGGGGTATTTAAAGGCAATGCGCAGGGTCGGGAGACGGGGATTCTGAGCGGCGAAGCGCTGGCGGATAGCGTAGTGCTGGATCAGGTTACGAAGCTCATCTTCCGGCGCGAGCGCCCTCTGTACAACAACGCTGCAGGGAATTTTTTCTCATCGAGCCCGGGTAAGAACAACTCCTTTCCGTCCTCACACAGCATGTTGGCGTGGTCGGTGGCGGGAGTCGTCGCCGGGGAGTATCCCTCGCCGTGGGTGCAGGTGGGGGCATATTCCCTGGCCACCAGCGTGAGCGTGATGCGGGTGCTAGGGCAGGAACATTTTCCTACGGATGTTCTGGTGGGGGGCGCTGCGGGATGGCTGATTGGGCACTACGTGTTTACAAAGCACCGGGTGCGCCACCCTTAGAGAAGCAGCCGGGAAGAAGTGGCCGGGAAGGAACACATGATTTGTCTTCACGGTTCCTTCCGGCGTGGAGCTAGAAGCTACTGCATGATGGGGATCGAATTGGCTAACTGCAGATCGACGATCAGGGTCAAACGGTTGTCCACCTGGAGGAACTTGGCGGCCTGCTTGGCTCCGATGGCCTTTTTAAACTTGGGATAGTACTCCGCTCTAAGTTGGGTTCTGGCCTTATCGAACTTGATGAGGCGATCGGCCAGAGAGTCAGCCTGAGCGTCCGTCATGGTGTCATATTGGTTGGCATAATCCTTGATGATGGCCACGCGCTGATCGCCGAGGGTCTGTTGCTTATTGGCGTACTCGCGGTAGAGTGGCCAGAAAGTCTTGGCGTCGGTGTCGCTCAGTTGCATGGTTTTTCCGATGATCTCGGTTTTTTGCGCCTGAACATCCGATCGTAACAGCGCGATGTCTGTATCGGTGCCCGACTGGTCAGTGGTTGCGGTTTGGGCGAATGCGCCCGAAGCTCCCAATAAAACAGTCAACATTACTGCAAGTCGAATTTCTTTCACAGGGTCTATCCTCTTCTCAAAAATGATCCGTCAAGCCGAAACCAGGTCCTTCGGACCTGAAGGTCCGGTCGCAACCAGTTTATGGTGACATCCGGTTCCAGCTGTGTCACCTGCAAGTTTTACTAGTATTTTGCGCTGGCGAGCACATAGCAGGAGTTATTTCTGTTCTTGAAAGCCGGGGCGATTGGCGCGAATGATGGTAGAGAAGTCCGGGGAATTGCCGACTGTCTTTGCGACCGGATTAATGTATGCCCTGCTCTTCAAGTCCTTAAATGACAGGCCGTCTGTGATGAACCGGCCCCGATCATAGAGCAATTCGTCCAAGGTGCCGTTGACCAGGAATTTATAGCTCCAGGGCTGAGGCTTGTCGACGTCTTTTGAGATTTTCGTCTCCAGGGTAGTGGTGCAATTGCGGGTGGCCGCGTTGTACCATTCGGGACTGTCTTTCAAGTGATTCAGGTACTGAACGTAGGTGAGAAAAATGGCGCGGGCCGATGCACGCCCCATGCTCGTGCGATAGAGGAACACATCCTCGTCTTTTCGGAAGTTGGTGCGAAGACGGATCACATCGCGTTCGTCGGCGACGACGAAAATGAGCTCGTATTGGCGAAAGAATCCAAGGATGGCGGAGTATTCCTGTCCGGGCTTATAGCGAGCCTCGATGGAGAATGCGACATGCTGGCCGTTGCCGAAATCGAAACTGACAATTGGGTGGCCAATGTAGGGCACGCCCCAGGTGGTGAAGAAGAGGTCAAGGCCACGAAGATCGGAGAGATTGACGGTGCGGTCGCTCCAGCAGTTGCTGTAATCGGTTTCGGTACGGTAGTCACAATTGCGCAGGTTGTGGATGACGACGCGATCTCCGTCGAGCGCGATCCATGCCGGCCGATCTACGTCCGGCTGCCAGTCTGCCTGGTTCGTCGGTTTGAGGCTGAACCACCAGGCAGCTACCAGGCAGAAGCAGAGGAAACACAAGAACGCGGATCGAACGCGCAGCTTGTCTATTGCCAAAATTGTAATCAGGGCAACCACGTACACGACTGCCAGGGGAATCTTCAACAGGGGTAGACGGACATCGATGTACAAGGCCGCGACGGCCCACAGCGAAAGAACGGCAAGAACGAGCCAGAGAAATGTGAGGCCGAGCCTTGCCAGCCAGATGATCAGGGGGCGCCTTGGTCGGGATGCCTGGTTTACGGCGGTGGCGATAGGCTGCTCCATTCATTCTTTCCAGGGTGTCATTCTTCCAGCGTGAACTCTTCTACCGCGCAGGCTATAAGCAATGCGATCAGGCCGCAACTGGCAAAACTTATAGTGAGTCACCCGGGCCGTGAGATACGGGGCACCCGCCTTGGTGGTGGAAGATAAGGAGGGCCGCTGAACAGGGGGTGAGGGCGGCTTCATTTCCCGTATCTCGCAAAGAACGCGAGATATGGGGCACCCGCCCTCGGCTGGGGCGAGCCTCTGCTCGCCCGCCGAGGTGGTCATTCACCGTTATCTGCCGGTTGCAGCGGAACTCAACATCTTCAGTGCGTCGTCAATGGTGAAGCTGTTTGGTTTCTGGATCGGCGGGAAGTCCTTGAAAGTCGCCGCCCACATATTTGCGATCGCCATGGCGCCGTACACAATGTAGTCGTGGTATATAAACCAGTCGTAGTAAGTGTTCGAAGTAACATCGGCGAATTCGTAAGGATCGGTGCGAAGATTGAAGATCTTGGGCAATCGCAGTTTGGTGAAAGGTTCCGCCCATACCTGCAGAGTACCCCGACAGCGCTGTTCCATAAACATGACCTTCCAATTGTCGTAACGGAGCGCTAGCACGTCGCCGTCATCGCTCAGATAGACGAACAGCTTGCGCGGGCTCTCCTTTTCCTGTCCGGAGAGATAGGGCACCAGGTTGTAGCCGTCGATATGATTTTTATAAGTCCTGCCGATGGTGTCGTATCCCTTCTTCAGCTTCTCCACCACATCCGGATCACCGGCCATGGCGAGGAAGGTCGGCAGCCAGTCGTGGTGCTGGACGATCTGGGTGGAGATGGTGCCAGCCTTGATCTTGCCCGGCCAGCGGGCCAGCAACGGGATGCGGAAGGCGCCTTCCCAGTTGGTGTCTTTCTCGCTGCGAAACGGCGTCATGCCGCCATCGGGCCAAGAGTTCCGATGTGGACCATTGTCGGTGGAGTACATGACAAAGGTATCGTCGGCAATGCCCAGCTCGTCGAGGTAGTCGAGCACTTCGCCGACGTTCTTATCATGATCGATCATGGTGTCGTGGTAGGGCGACTGCCAGCGGCCCGCCTGTCCGAGGCTTGACGGCTTGGTGTGGGTAAACAAGTGCATGTGGGTGAAGTTGAGCCATACGAAGAATGGTGTGTCGGCGTCGGTCTGCCGCTTGATGAAATCCTTGGCAGCGGCGGCGAACTCGTCGTCGCACGTTTCCATCCGTTTCTTGGTGAGCGGCCCGGTGTCTTCGATTCTTTGTTTGCCGACGCGGCCCCAACGCTCCTGTACGGTCGGGATCGTCTTTGTCTGTCGCCCAGCATTTAAGGACGCCGCGGGGCGTGACGGTCTTTCTGAATTCCGGGAAGTCCTTCTCGGTAAAGTAGTCGTACATCTCTGGCTCCTCCTCGGCGTTGAGGTGGTAGAGGTTGCCAAAGAACTCGTCGAAGCCGTGATTGGTAGGCAGGTGCTTATTCAAGTCGCCTAAATGATTCTTGCCGAACTGCCCCGTCGCGTAGCCCTGGTTCTTGAGGCATCCTGCGATAGTTACGAGCTGCTCATTCATGCCGATGGGAGCACCCGGAATTCCGACTTTGGACAGGCCGGTGCGGTAGACACTTTGGCCGGTAATAAAGGAAGAGCGACCCGCGGTACAACTCTGCTCTCCGTAGGAATCCGATAAACATCACGCCTTCTTTGGCGAGCCGGTCGATGTTGGGTGTTTGGTAACCCATAAGCCCATGGCTGTAGCAACTGAGGTTGGAAATTCCGATGTCGTCACCCCAGATGACCAGGATGTTCGGTTTCTTGGCAGCTGGTTTTGTTTGGTCGGGCATTCACTTTTCTCCTTGGTTACCTTTGAGTTTCAAGTTGATTTGCCGTAGATCCCGTTGGGCTAATAAGCCGGCGACGACACACGGCTACTTTGCGGCAGAAGCCTGCATCTGCGGTTTCTTCCAGGCGCCGTTGAGGACAGCATCTCCCGGCATGTACACGCGGTAGATGCAATAAAACGGACCATCCGGTGCGGGCAGCCAGTTCGACTCCTTGTCCTTGCCGGGTGTGTCCTTCTGGATGTAGAAGGTGAGTGAACCATCGGAGCCGTACTTGTAGGACTTAAGCATGGTGGAGTTGAGAAGGTAGCGCTGCATGGGGTTGGCGACGAGCAGTTGCGTCTTACCGTCGTACATGGTGAGAGACCAGAAGGCATGATACTCAGGGATGGCGCCCTGGGCGAAGTGGAGTTGGTAGTTACTCTTCGAGGCATCGAGGGGAAGATGTTCGGAGTCGATGAAGTAGCCAAAATAGGCGGCATCGGCCCCGGAGTTGCCGTAGAGGCCTAGCTTGGCTCCGACAAAACGATAGAGGTAATTGTTCTTGAGAAATTCACGGGTGCCGAATAGGTCGGAACTCTGCACCTGGTCGGTGTTGATCTTTTTCATCATCCCCTCGACATCGGCCCTGGTGTCGGCGATACCGTCGATGATGGCTTGTTGAACCGCTGGGGTAAAAGCGTCCAGCTCGAAGGTTTTGCCCGCGCCGAGGTTGAGCTTGGCGAAGCGCGCCATGAGATCAACCTCGGAGGGATCAGTGGGGCAGAACTGGAGCAGGAAGTTGAGGTAAGGGAAAATGGCCGGTGTGGTCAGCATATCCGCGGTGGGTTTGGGCCAATTGATGGCGGGGCCGGCAGGCGGCGCGGACTGATGCAGGAAAGTGCTCAGAGGTTCGGCGCGGTAGCCACTCTGGATCTTTCTCACGTTGTCGATGTCAGCAGGGTTGAAGAGCTGGGTGCGGATAAGGAGATAGGCGAACTGGGTCTGGGCGCGGAGGACAGCTTTGACGCCTGCCGGTTTTGTTCCGTCCCAGTTGGGACCGGCGATGAGAAAGTTACCGCCATCGTTGCCGAAGCTGCGGGTGCCAAGGTAAGCGAAATTGAACGTGTAGAGGTCGATGAGCTGGCCGGTGTAATAGCGCTCCTTCTCGATCTTCGGCATGGTCACGACGATGGGCTCGGCCCGCAGGTCCATCCACAGATAGGAGTACGGTGTGTCGGAGTTGGGGGTGACGACGAACTTGTCTTCCGGCGTGGCTACGCTGCTGGCGTTGGTGAGGGTATTAAAAGGTGCGCGGTAGTCGTGGCTGGTGGTATCGAGAGCTTGTTTGTGCAGGGTTTGATAGTTGGCGGCCAGGGGGAAGGCGTAGATATATGCTTCCCTGGCGATAGCACGTGCGTCCTCTGGTTCGAGGCTGTTAGACGTGGCCGCGGGTTGATCGTCATCGTGTTGTGTCGGCATAGATTCTCCAGTGAGACAGACTAGTTCGCCCGGACGACGGGTGGAGACTTCCAGGCGCCCTGGATGAGCTCTGGCCTGGGCAGGTAATAGCGCATGGCGAGCATAAAGGGCGCGCTGGGTGCGGGGAGCCAGTTGGCCTCTTTATCTTTTCCCGGCGAGGCAGCCTGGATGTAAATGGTGAGACCACCATCAGCGTCGAGCTTCAGGTCAGGCAACATGGGCGAGTTGATGAGGTAGCGGTTGAGTGGGTTCTGGACCAGCAATTGCTGAGGGAGGTTGTACAAGGTGAGGGACCAGAAAGCGTTGACCGGCGGGAACTGGCCTTGGGCAAAGTGGAGAGTGTATCGCGCGTTGCTTCCGTCGAGAAGCTGCCCGCTCGAGTCGCTCTCGTAGAGGGGATACATGGCTTCTTCTTTAGAGTTTGCGCCGATGCCCATTTGGCCTCCGGTGGCGCGAGCAACGTAGTCGTTGTGCAGGAAGGCGCGAGTGCCAAAGAAATTACTGATGTCGCCGCCGCTCGAAACACGGCGGGCGTCAATTTCTTTTTGTCCATCGGCCATACCAGCCTCAAGAGCAGCTTTCATCTCCGGCGAGAGTGTATCGATAGAGATGATTTCGCCGGGGACTATCCCGATGCCGGCAAAGCCAGCGCGCAAAGCGGTTTCGCTGGGATGCACAGGACAGAACTGGAGCAGGAAGCTCATTACATTGAAGAAATGCAACGAGGTTTTCATCTCCGATGGAGGGACGGGCGGAGGCCAGTGGATCTCTGGAGCCGAGGCTGGAGCGGATTGACCCAGGAACGCCGAAAGAGGCTGCGCTTTGTAAGCAGACTGGATCTTTTTGACTGCGTCCAGGTCGCCAGGGTTGAAGAGTTGGGTGCGGCCCACGATGTTGATGAACTCAGTTTCTGGACGGAGGACTTTGGTGATGCCGGCAGGAATTGACCCTTTCCAACGCGGGCCAGCGATGAGAAATGTACCTCCGTCATTGCCAGTGGTCCGGGTGCCCAGGTAGTCAAAGTTGAAAGAATAGAGGTCCATCATCTGGAACACCCAGTAGCGGTCTTTCTCGATGGAAGGGATCGCCAGAACGATGGGTTCGGCGCGCAGATCGAGACTGAGGAAGGTATAGGGGGTGTCGGAATTGGGGGTGACGAACGCGGTATCTGCGGGAGTGAACACGCGCGCGAAACTAAGAGGCGCGTTGAATGGCCCTTTGTACTGGGAATTGGTTTTGTCGATAGAAAAGGCATACATGGTGAGGTAAACCTGCACCATGGGATATCCGTAAATGTAGGCGTCTTTGGCAATGGTGCGGGCTTCCGCGGGGGAAGTTGTGCTTTGAGGCATGCGGTAACCTTTTATTCGTCAGCGAGTGTGATGGCGGCCCGGCATTTCCGCAAGGACCGATGGCAATCATCGCAGCTAACCTTGCCTGGAGAACTATAGTCCATTTTGCGAGGATTTTCGTCCCGTAGAAACGGGACCTGGGTTAAGAAATCGTTATCAACACTTTGCGCCGAGCCAGACGATGCGGCTCCTTTAGTTGGGGTTGCGTTGGATATATTTTTTTTTGAAGTATGTTGATCTGCATTTTGCCTTTGGCTGTGCGTTCTACATCACGACTTTGGCGAGGAGCTTCAGGATTTCCTTCAAGGGCATCATCGTGAGCCGGAGCGGCGCCATGGGAATAAGGCAGGCGGGGGCCAGGTGGATCGGCGTGCGCGAGCTCATGGGAAGGAGCTTCATTTTCTCGACAAATGCGAAGCTGTTTCCCAGGTCGGCCAACACTGAATGTCGGCAGTTCCAAGCAAAGGCTCCTGTTGCTCGCGCCGGTCGACGATCACGTTTGCTGGAAAGATTCGAACCCCTGAAATGCAGACAGCGCCAAGAGCACAAGCCAGGTGAGACAAATGGAGAGAAGCGCCCGGCGCAGAATACGCGGGGTATTCTCTCGAAATAGGCTGGGCCGCCTTCAGTCAGCATCAGCTGAGAATTGGACATTTGTGCCGAATGAGTGATCGCTGTGCGCAGCTGCTAATTGGCGCGCGTGGCGGTCCAATCGGCAGTTTTCCCGTTGCCCATCATGGTGCCCTTCATGGTGCTCCCATCCACTACACCTTTGTAATCGAGGGGAACGCGGGTTGAGGTGTGGAAAGCGATGTTATTGCCGTCCACAGTTCCCTGCAGCGGTCCGGACTGGCGGGGGCCTTTGAAGGTGCCGGTAATTTTACCGGCATCCTGGGTGAGGACGATCGTTTGTTCGGCGTTGCCGGTTGCGCCGGTTAGGGCAATTTTCCACGTACCGGCTACGTTTGCGGGGGTGTCCGCAGCCTGGGCTAAGCCGCAAGCCAGCAAAACGGCGATGCCGAGATAACGCTGAGGGAACTTCAGACCGCCGATTCTCATGAAAGTCTCCATCGAGCAAATTGAATTCCAACGACGAGCTAAGGAGCCCGGAAAATCCAAAAACAGAAAACCGTCGAAATAGTAGCATACGCGCGCGAGACGAGGCACACCCCACGTCTCACAATCGAGACGCAGGCCACTCGCTTCAGGTGGGCGATCTATTTCTTCAAGTTGGGCGCGGCGGCCTGGACGATGGGCAGATCGACGCTGATGGCGGCATGGTCGGAGAGAAAGTCGTTGAACGCATCGTTGGCTTCGTTCATGGTGCGAGCGAAGCGGGGTGCGAAGCGGTAGGAATCGGCGGACGCAGGTTCATCTTTGAGATACGCCTTCACAAATATCCAGTCGAGACGGTATTTTCCCACGATTCCCAAGGTTCGCGGCAATCCGAACGTGGTCATAAATCCCTTGCTGCCGCGCTCGTTGGAATTGCCCAGGGTTCCCTCGCGACCAAGGACGGAAAGCTCGGCGTCCCCACGATAGTCAAGCCGAGTCTGGTCATCGGAGCGGAACTTATTCAATTTTTTGAAGAGGCCCTGTTCAGGATTGGCTGCCAGCAAGGGGATACCGGATGCTGTTGGATCGCTCTGAAACTTTGTCGTTTTGAAAGCCAGGCCGGCGATGTCCATTCCGAATCCGACCCCGGTCGCATACTTGATTCCTTTCGTGGCCCAATACGAAGGATCGTTCAGCTTCTTCAACAAGGCCGATTTGATGCTGACCACCGAACCATCCGCGCCTGTTGTGTTCATATCCCCGGCAACGATCACGGGATGAGGGATCGGTTTGATGAAGGTGAGAATCTCATCCATCTCCTTCACTCGCCCTTTAGGCGTCGTTCGATTCTCGAGGTGAGCGTCTACGATGGTGACCTGATCTCCGGGAAGACCCGGCACGTCGATGGTCGCGATCAGGTTGGTGCGCCCACCGCGGCGCACCTCGCGCACGATCGCTTCTCCGAAGAGCAGGCTTGCGCCTTTTCGTTTGCCGGCCTCGATTTGTCCATACTTTTTCTCGCCGTTGTACCAGTCGTACGCCTGATATTGAAAGGGCACGAGTTTTACATCGCGAAGCGGATAGCGAGAGAGAATGGCGGAGCCATGCAACCCGAGCAGGCGTGTTTTATCGACACTGAACAGGTCTTCAAGTTCTTTTCGTTCGGTCTCATTTTCTACCTTCGCGAAGGACTGGGTACCTAATATTTTGGGGTCTACTTCGACGAATTCAACGCCATAAGCCCAATTCATCCTGAGCGCGCCGGCGAGCTGCTTTACCACGGCCTGGTAGTCACTTCTCTTCATGCCCCAGTCGAGCTCATTCAACACCAACACGTCTGCTGACTGAAGAACATCCATCTGCGCCAGCAGCACTTCGTCTCTCGTCTTTTCTGGGTTGGTATTGTTGGCCGCTTCGCTGTGCACCAGGTTGAGAAATGCCTGCTTATCGGTGAGCAACAATTTAATTTTTTCGAGCTCGACTCCGCGCTCGATATTCCATTCGACCAGACGGAGCGATGGCCCCATTCCCTTGAGATCGGGCCGCAGCGGCCTGGTTCCGTTGAAATAGGCCTCGTTGTTGATAAAGGGAGTGGTTAGCAAGGTGTGGAGTTTTGCAGCCAGAGCGGGATCAACGGTTTCCTGCTCACCGAGAGCGACGAGTTCCTGGTAGTTGAGCAGAGGCGGCTGCGAGTCCCGGGTGTAATCCGCCGCAGTTTGGCAGTGCGCTCGAGCTGCGGAACACGAGATCAGGGATAGGAACAGGGCGATAGCCGTTGCTGCGCGAGGTGTTTTGAACATTGCTTGCAAAATTGCCTTCTGGACTTTTTCGTGTAGGAGCATTAGACGCCCGGGCAGCGAACAAATGGACTGGTAAAAATACTAGTGAGCCGGAATAAAACGTTGCAGACGGGATGGAGTTGATAGTTCGGATGGCCGGTTTTTTCGAGTATTATTGGCGTGCTGGCAGGTTGCAGCAATTGATAAGAAGAGGACTTTGATGAGCACTCAACTCACTCGCGGCGTACGCTCCATTATCGCACTTTCTCTTTCGACAGCCTTGACGTCACTGGTCCTCTCCGCGACGCCCGCCATAGCACAGGAGGCGGCGCTGCAGCAGCGTCTCGCGGAGGTGAAGGTGGCCACCGCGGCCAATAAAAAAGCTCTTTCTCATTACAACTGGCAGGAGCAGGTGACTACCAGCATCAAGGGTGAGGTCAAGAAGCAACAGATCTTCCTGGTGAGTGTTGGACCGGATGGCCAGCAGCAGAAGAGCGAGATCAATGCCCAGCCGGATCAGGCCAGCGGCGGCCCACTGAAACGACACATCGTAGCGAAGAAAAAGGCAGAGTACCAGGATTACGGCGCGCAGATCGCGGACCTGGCAAGACAATATACCCAGCCGGACCCGGATCGGCTGCAACAAGCCTACGCTCAGGGAAACATCTCGATGGTGTTGGGCGGGGGAGAAGGCGTGGTCACCCTGGTGATTAAGAACTACATCAAACCGGGTGATTCGGTCACCCTGTTGTTCGATAAGCAACATAAGGCGATTCGCAGCGTCCGGGTAGCGAGTTATCTCGACGACCCTAAGGATGCGGTGACAATTGCAGCGCAGTTCGCCAAGTTGCCGGACGGTACAAACCACGTTACCGGAACACAGATCAATGGGGCCAGCAAGCAGCTGGGCGTGGTGACGCAGAACTCGAATTATCAACCAATTTAATGCGACAGGATTTCCAGGGCGGACCATCCACACAGAGATCTCTCCACTGCGCTACCGCTCCGGTCCCACGGCACGCCGGGGCGGGCGAGATGACAATTCATTTTGGGGGTTGAGATTATTGACAACACGGGTCACGAGACCGTGGCGTTTGGTTGGCCTTTGTTATCTGTTTCCGAAGGTCCAGCTTAGGCCGGAGCTGGTTCCGTAGTCGCTGCCGGAAAGCGTCGGTGGCGGGCGGCTGTCCCAGTTGCCGTAGAAGGAAAAGTTCCAAGACAGGTCACTGAAGAGCTTGATGTAGTAGGTGGCATTCAAGTTGGTACGGACGCGTCCGGGCTCGGAGATTTCCGGCAGGATGCCGGCAAAGACTTCAAGATCTGTTTTTTTGAAACGGAAGACGTTAAGCTGCGCCTCCACCAGGGCGGCTGCGGTATTTTGCGCGCCCTGCTCAGTGGTGTAATGGCGATATTGGGCGTTTTGCCAGGCAAGACCACCCAGCACATAGAGGCTTGACTGGTTGCTGTTGCGTAGATATCGCCCTATGCCTCCGCCGAGAGTGGTCTGCAGATCAATTCCCTGCACCGAACTTTGCAGGAAACTTCCTGTCCCCGAGTAGAACCAGTTGTTCCAACGCAGCAGTCTCATAACGCTGAGATCGAGCTGGTTTCTGGTGGCGTCGTTGGCGCCGGTACTGGCTGCGAAGCTGGAATTGAAGTTCGCCTGACCGGACCACCTCTCTCTGCGGTACTCAGTTTGCGTGCCGATGTTGTATTGAGTGGATTGATTGCCTTTGGAATAAAGGATGCCGGTGTTGATCGCACCGTTGAATCTTCGCCAAAAACCCTCATCGGTTTGTTCAAGTTTGACGAGCTGAGATTGTGAAATTTCTACTTCTTTCTCCGGCACGGCGGCGACTTCAATGCTCACTGCGCGCTGCCCGGGGATGTCGGCGGTCGATAGCTTACCGGTGTAGACCGCGCCAGCCTCGGTGTGCACGAGAAACAATTGATTGCTTTCGAGATGGGCAACCGCGGACCACTCCATCCCGATGGTGCCCTGAGCGTAACTAAGCTTGACGGAAAGGACGCCGGCGTTCAGTCCCTTGATTTCGCAGGTAAAGCGATCGCCATTTTTCATGACGATGACGTCGGTGTTTTCCCGGGCAAAGAGGGGCGAGCAGAAGAGAAGAATTAGGCTGAGGAACGTGAGCCTGATTTTCATAGCGGCCGCTAGAAGATCCGCCCGATCCGGAAGAAGAACCTTCCCCGGCCATAGTCGCCTATAGCCCCTGCCAGCTCGACCGGCCCGAAGATGGTGTTCACGATAATGCCGGCTGCGCCGTCCAGGGGAAGATTTGGTGGCTTTGGACCCAGGGCGAGTTTATAGGTCTTGCCGACCTCGGCGAGCCCGATGAACTCGATGTTACTGCCCAACAACGGCGGAAGTTTTTTGAGCTCGCGGATATACCCGAGTTGCCCCAGAAAATACTGGTTCGTGTAGAGTTCGTTGGTATTCCAGGCGACCAGGCGCTGTGATCCGCCGAGCGAGAACGCGGGTATGCCGGCTTTGTAACCGTAACTGCTCCCGCCGGAAGCGGCGAAGAACACGGAAGACGGCTCACTGATCCGGAAGAAGCTTTGGGTTTGCACCTCAGAAAGTGGGAACGGGCCGGGAGCTGCTGGATTCACGTTGTATCCCTTGGTGTACATGAGAACGCTCTCGCCGGAGCGGGGTATCACGGGGTTGTCCAGCGTGTTGAGCTGATACTGCAGGCGGACATCCCCGGTTCCACCGGTGACCGTAGGTAGAACCGTCGCATTTCCAACCTGAGGGGAGAGCTTTTCATATCCACCCTCGTATCCGAATCTCAATTCTCCGGTAGTACCGAATCCGTATCCCACATCCACGCCGCCGAGGACCTGGCGTGTGCGATAGATTGCGGTCTCGGTATCGCCGTTGTAGACGTAATTTTGCACGCTGTTGCCGCTTCCGCGGGGAGCCACAAACCAATTGCTGGTGGGAGTGAACGGATGGTAGTACTCGGCGTCGAGCAGATATTGCGAGCCGACGATTACATCGCTGCGCAACTCAGACCGGTAGCTGCCGAAATCAATAAATGTGATTCGCGCTCCGATACTAAAGAGGACGTTGTTGTAGTCAGAACCGTCAATGAGGAGGATGGGACGGACCACAGGGGGCGCATAGGGCTTGCTCTCGGTTTGAATCTGTAGTCCCTGGGTTCCATCTTTGTCGACCATAGAGTAGCCCACGTTGGAGAAGCGGCCCTGGCCCTGGAGCCTCATGATTTGCGCATCCAGGTTGGCGGTGTCGACTGGTTTGCCAACGTCCACGGCCATTCGCTGCTCGACGGATTTAGCCAATTCCGGAGCAGTGCCGGTAACCTGAACAAACTCTGGGATGGGTGTTGTTTTCTTCCGCGCATTCCGGTTGGCCAGATATACCTGCCACTCGGCTTCGCTTACGGAGAAGGCAGCAAGCACCTTGGCCTTGGAGGCCGCCGCGTCATAGCCCGCCTTGATGATTGCGTCGGCAGCGCCGTAATCGAGGGCGTTGTACTTTTGCAATGGCACGCTTACCAGCAGATCTGCCTGCTCCATAGAGCGAAGCTCGTTGGAAGCGATCATCACGGAGATGGATTCGCCCAGCACGGCGAAGCTGGAGAGTGGCGCGGTTGGACTTAGCGGCTCGGTCTCGAGATGGATGCCAATAACGATGTCGGCGCCCATCTCTTTGGCGACGTCGATGGGAATGTTATTGAGCAATCCGCCGTCTGCGTAGATGTGGTCGCCCGTTCGAACTGGCGTGAAGATACCGGGCAGAGACATGGTGGATCGTAACGCCAAGGACAGAGGGCCACTGCGAAAGACATGCGGCTTGCCGGAGACAAGGTCAGTCGCGACGCAGGCAAATGGGATGGGGAGATCGTTGAAGCTTTTGAGCTCGGAATAGGGGAGGGCGACCCTATCAAGGATGAGGGAGACCTGTTGCCCTGTGTTGAATCCCCCGGGAAACTGCAAGCCCTTTTTGAGGCCGAATTCGAGACTGTTGGGTACTTCATGAGCGTCTTGTTTGCGACGGAAGGACAGGTCCTTGAAGGGCGTCTGGCCTCGGAGCACATCGTCCCAATTGATCCCGTTGGTGATTTCACGGACTTCCGCGGGAGAACGGCCGGTAGCGTAGATTCCTCCAACCAGACCCCCCATGCTGGTGCCGGCGACATAGCTTACGGGAATGCGATGTTCCTCCATCCACTGGAGAACTCCAATATGGGCCAACCCCAGAGCACCGCCGCCTTCGAGAACGAGGCCAAGCTTGGGACGTGCGGGGGCGGCAGGCGCGGCCACCTCCTGGGCGTAGCTGTAGGCCGCCCACACAACGCAAACCAGCAACAATGACTGTATGCCTCGGGTTTTCAATGTCGCCTCCTGCGCGAACTGTAATAGAGGTCTATTGGACCTTGCAAGCACGAGCGACAATGAGCGTGGCGAAGCCCATCTACTCCCCTAGCATTCCCTTCTTGAGGTTCTCAGTGGGCGGTTTTGGTCCAAACCAGACCGAGAAGATTACCTGGCTGAAGGCTTGACCGGGGATGGTGAGCTTGTCTTTCCCGTTGATGGTGAGGGTCGTTCCCCTGGCCGGGTCGTAGGTTAAGGTCATTTGGTCACCCACCTTCAGCGGATCGAGCGCACCGAGCAACTGATCCGTGCTGGCTTTCATGGTCGTCTCGGCATCCGGCGTATTGTCTTTGAACGACTGGTCAAAGCCATCGGTCAACTGTTTCTTGGTTGCGTCGTGGAGGAACTGCATGACGATGCGCTTGGGTGCATTGGCCTTGATGATTGCGCCCGAATCCGTCGACTTCTGTTCGAGGTAAAGCCCGGCGACGTACACCTTCACCATGAATTCCGAACGCACCCCCAGCCCATTCAGGACCAGGGGTTTGTTGGCAACTGTTGCCGTGTCGGGCATGGTGACCCCGGCCAGCTTCGCGGCGTAGAGATTCGACATCGATGCCAGCATTCCTATGGCAACGCCAAGCGACGAGACGATCTTACGCATGAGCTCTCCGGTAAAGATGAGACAAGCTACTAAACAGGTTGATAGTTCGAGTTCTGAGTAACTACCGTCAATTGCTTGCTAACGCCGTTGATTTGCGTGCTGGTGACGTGATTGGTGCCGTCAGGAAGCTTGGCAAACTGTGCGGCGATGGTGACAGCATCCGACGGGTCGTCGAGGTAACTCGCAACCTGGACGCTCTGGATCGCTTTTGCCTGCCGGTTGAACGTCAGTGTCAAAGAATCGCCCGGCTTGACGTAGTTTTTGATGACAAGGATGATTTGGCCTTCACCGCCGCCTGACTGAAGGGAGACGTTGCCCGCTTGAAAGGCCGCCTGGAGTCTCTCCGGATCGGGCGCCGTGTACTGCTTGGCGAGATCGGCTATCTGCTCCCCATAGTCTTTGAACTCTGCTGTTTTCTTCGCGACTACATGCTGCTTGAACTTGCCGCCACTGGGAGGCGGGGGCGCCTGGGATCCGCCAATCTGCGTCTTTTGCTGCTGGCCGTCAGGTCCCACGCTTACCTGGAAGACCTGCTGCTTTTTAACTTCACCCTTGATGCTGGTGGTTTGCTGCTCTTGCCAGGTGTAATGAGCAAGCGCTTGCTTATTAGCCGCCGAAGCCGTTTTTACTTCTGCGAGTTTCTGTTGCAGTGCGGGATTCTGGGCGTGGAGGGTCAGGGCGGCAAAAGAAAGCGCGGCTGCTGCGGAAATCATGGGGAGGGTGAATGCGGTTTTCATGTATTTTCCTTTTCTCAATCACTGTGGCAAATGCATAGCTTGTTGTTAGCGGGTCAATCCGCGACGATGGTCCAACTCGGGTCGGGATTAAACTCGCTCATGGCCGCTGCCGCCTCCGCGGTGTTCTTGCCCAGATCTTTTTGCAGCAATACGCCATCCTGGTTCATGATGAAGGTCATGACGCCGGAATTGCCGTATTCCGCCGGATAGGCGACAAAAGCGAATCCACCCACCAGCTTGCCGTTGACCATATAGTCCCTGGCGCCCCCTGGTGCATTCGCGCCCTGGCGGGTAAGCATCTTGAAGAAGTAGCCATGAAAGGGCGCATGCGAGTCTGGCTTTGCGCTATAGCCCTCTGCGGTTGCATATACCAATAGCGGGCCGAGCGGGCTCTTGGGCTGACCTTCTGGTGAGTCCCAGTACAAGCCGTTCTGTTTACCCGGATCGCTGATGAACTTCACAGCATATTGTTTGGCAGTTCCATCGGGGTGAGGCTGTGAGTAGTACTGGGCCTGGGCGTTTCCCAGGGCTCCACAAATATCGATGACCGCCAGTTCGTTGCGGCCGATACGGCGGCTCAAAATTTCGTCTTTTCCCGCAGCTGTGTCGAAAACCCACTGGCCCTGGCCGCTGCTTTTCAGCGGGATAGGAAAGGGAAAATTATCAGCGCCGATGAGCAGGATCTGGCTTCCATCGGGCATTTTGCGCCAGCGATGCATCTGGCCGTAGCCACCGATAAATGCGGCGAGGGTGGTCTTGTCCTGCACGGGATCACCCGAAGTGATGATTGGCTTCGAATCGGGCCCAAAGATGGCGACGATCTGGTTGAGGTCGCCAGTTTTGGCCGCCTCCAGCAGACCGTTCCCTGCGTCTTCGGGCGAGGCGAAGGTTCTGGCAGAAGCCGTCTCGGGCGGGCCGCCTTGTTTGCAGCCGGCAAGACAAGCGACAAGCAACAGGAACATTACCCAGGTGGTAACAGAAATTCTACGTGCCGCGAGCGACATGCTTGTTCTCCGAGCCGTGGGCTGAAATGCGCTTTCGCTGCCGATGGACACGAAGGTTGATTCCACTTGTATAAGAGCCATCGGTTTCACCTGCGCCCTCCCCAACCACCACCACCGCCCCGGCTATATGAGCCTCGAGAGCTAGCCTCCCTCGACTGCCAACCTCCGCCTCCGCTATTGAAGGCTGAGGATCCACCGCTCTTTTCCTGTGATCCCCAGCCGCTGGAGCTTGAAGTAGTCTTGGGCGCGCTCGAGTAGCTGGAAGAGTTGTATTTCTGATTGGTGTTGGAGCTTGATCCCGACCAACCGCTGCCGGTGTTCTTGTACGTGTTGCCGTTGGCGGTTGCGTATTTGTCGCCATTGGCGGTCTGACCGACCGCAGCGCTGTTGTTGGCGCCAGAGGCGCCATAGGCCTTGCCACCATTCGAAGTGGTTACGGAACCTGTCGTTCCGTTGGCATTGGTGGTGTGCTGCGAATAGGCAGTGTTGCCGTTTTTCGAGACCGTCGAGGCTCCTGAACTTCCGTAGGCATTGGAATTCTGCACGGTGGAGGCAGAGGCTCCGGTTCTCGGGTTGTAGGCCTGGGCAGCGCTGGTGGTGCCGTAGGCATTTGAGGTGGTCGCGCCACGCGCGTAGGTTCCGGTGGATGGGTTGTAGGCCTGGCCGGCGCTGGCGGTGCCGTAGCCATTCGAGACGGTGCCTCCGCGTGCGTAGGTTCCGGTGGCGGAATTGTAACCGGTACTGTAGTGTGCGGATCCGTAGGGACCATACGCGGAGGTCGTGGTGCCGTGCCAGGCCGTATTTCCGTAGTACGCCCCGCCGTGGTACACCACGGTGGTGGTCCCGTGCCAACCACAGTTCCAGTAGCTGTAGCCCCATCCGCAGCAGCCACCACTCATCATGGCGCCGACTGCGATGCCGACACCGAAGGCAACCACGGCGGTTCCCACGACGGCGGCAGTGCTGTAACCCGGGGTCACATAGGGATAGCCGTAAACTACTGCCGGATTGTACTGAGGTACATACACTACCTGGGGATTAGCGGACTGGATCACGATGACTTGCGGCGATTGCTGCACGACCTTGATTTGTGCGCCGGATGTCAAGTTGCCGGCGGCTTGCGCCTTGGCCCGCAAGACCTGGACGGCCGACATAACCGCAGGACCCTGGGTGGCATACGCCTCTCCTAACGCGGAAGTCCAGCTAAGGTTCTTGGCCATGTTGTCGAGCACGGAGGGAAATTGTGTCATTGCCTTGACGCTGGGGTCCCACGGCTGCCCATCCACGGCGTACATGAGGGGCGAACCCGTCAGGTAGGTATTTTGCTTAAGCCAGTTGTTGGCGGCAGTCACCTGGTCGGGAAAGCTTGCTGCGCCCAGGACCTGGGCTACCAGGGAGTCAGGGTAGAGCGCGATGGGCGCGACCAGTTGTTGCAGGTCCTCAGCAGATAACGGCGCGCCTTGCCCGGAATACGCCGGCTCCTGCGCCTGCAACGGCAAGGTCGTAGTGACCAGGGCCAGAGACAGCGCCATGGCCAAGAGCTGCTTTACAAGGTTGGCGATCATATTCACTTCTCCTGTTCACTACTCGTTGGCGAAGGGGCGTCGATCTGTAGGGCCGGAAGGGCCGCGATCCATGTGGGGGGAGGGGTAATTTCGGGCAAACGGACCGTTCCTACGGTCGTATTTCTCGAGATCCACAACTCGGCCACCAAGGTGAACAGGGCTACTCCGGCAGAGTCAGGCTATCGGTGGTTATTAACAGACGTAACTGTCACTTGCGACAGGTAGGAATTGGCACGATGGCAGGAAAGGAATTGTGGCTTATGACAGGTCAGCCAGCAGCGCCGGAATCATGCCGGGGTCATATGGTGCTTGATTGCGTACTCAAGCAGTTCCGCGTTGGTCTTGACGTTTAGTGTTTCCATCATCCGGTACTTATGGAAAGCGACGGTGCCTGGCTTGATATCGATGACGTTGGCCACCTCTTTCATCGACATGCCTTCCGCCAGCAACTGTAGAATCTCGCTTTGCCTCTTGGTGATGCGTTTTTCCGCGCTGAAATTTTCTCCCTGATTCAACAGGTACATCACGGTTTCTTTGACCACCAGTGGAGAGAGGTACGATGCCCCCTGGTTGACCTTTCGGACAGCAAGCAGGAGTTCGTCACCTGCTGACTGCTTGAGGACATAGGCAGAGGCGCCGCGGCGGAACGCTTCCGCGGCGACATCGGCTTCCATGGTCATGGTCAGGAAGACCAGTTTTACCCCGGGCAGGTTGTGCTTGACCTGGCCACCTGCGTCAAGCCCATTCAAATGGGGCATATAGATGTCGAGGATAATGATGTCTGGCTTGAGATCAGAGGCGGCCGCAATCAAGCCACGTCCGTCGGTAACGATGCCGACTACCTGGAACTCGGGCTCGAGCAAACTCTTGCAGGCGTCGGCTACCAGTTGATGATCGTCGGCAATGAGAATGCGAGCCGAGGGTTTCTGTTCTCTCATTAGAAATCTCCTGAACAGCGGGCCCTTGAATATTTTGCTTAGCGCAATACCTGGGAGTTGTCAACGCTAATCCATCGGGATTGCCGATACGTCATTTCACGCCAGATAAATTGTGGGCCAAGTGTATCATCCAATGAAGAAATCCGCCCGATGGGATACGGAGAATTGCGCGCGTGGAAACCGTCAGAAGGCGCGGAACAGGGTTGTTACGGACTGCCATTTGTCTCGATCCGGCGTCCGCCATCCACCTTAGCACTTTTGCAGTGCTCAAACAGTAACTTCTGCCAATATTTCTCTCGACCCTGTTTTCCTTAAACTGCCGTCCCAGGGGAAAGTTTCGCCGGGGCGGTACGAGCGCCCGAATTGGCACGCAAATGGTTACGAAATATTGGCGCTGCGGTGCGTGAGGGAAACAGCGATAGGAGTGGGCCCGGCCCGGAGTCTGCGTTTTCCACCTGTTTATGAATTCCCGGGCCACGCTAGACTGATTGCAGGCAGCCCTGGCTGTATTTTTCGATTGATGAGCGAAGAGAGCGAAACGTAGATGGTCCGCCTAACGAATTATCCGATTTTTATCCTTATTATCTCCCTGTTCGTGCTTTGGCTGGTGGGATGGCTGGGCACGGCCTTAGCAACGAGGAGCCGAACGCCGGATGAGGCGCCCGGTGCAGACCCTGGCCTGGTGCTGGGGGCGACCTTGACACTGCTTGGCCTCATCATTGGATTTACCTTTTCCATGGCGATCAGCCGATACGAACAACGCAAGAACTACGAGGAAGCGGAAGCGAACGCAATTGGCACGGAATACGTAAGGGCGGACTTGTTGCCTGCCGAAGACGCGCAGAAAGTGCGTACGCTTTTGGCCAAATACACGGAACAACGAATCTTGTTCTATGTCGCCCACGAGGGTGAACAACTCGACCATGTGAATGCGGTTACGGCGCAATTGCAGAACGAATTGTGGGCCGCGGCGGCCGCCCCGGCGGTATCGAATCCAACCGCCGTAACCGCTTTGGTCGCCTCGGGGATGAATGACGTGCTGAATTCGCAGGGGTACACGCAGGCCGCCTGGTGGAACCGGATCCCGCCTTCGGCCTGGATTCTAATGCTATCGATCGCTATCTGCTGCAACGTGCTGATTGGTTATTGCATTCGCCGCACGGGATCGGAGGCGGTAGTATTTTTTGTGCTGACCCTGGTGGTGGCGATCTCATTCTTTCTCATTGCAGATATCGACAGCCCACGTCGAGGACTCATCCGGGTGCGGCCGCAAAACCTGGATAGCCTGTCTCAGTCGCTCCATCCGCAATAGCTGGAAGGCTTTAGACGCGTATTGAGAAGTTTCGCTGGAGCAGGTCGAAAGGGCGCGTCGGGTTATGTGACAGGCAGAGTACGGAAGAGTAGAGTACGTCGCAAAAGATTCACGGGCCTCTGGTAGTTTTACTAGTATTAAAACTGTCTTGTCTCTCTAGAATCGAGATCGAAGAGCAGAGACGCGCGTGGCGGCGATCTTCTTCTCCGCCTGAGAGTTACAATCTTCCGCGGGCTGGTTGGTCCGCTCATTGTTCAACGGAGTTATAGGGTAAGAGGAAGCCCCGGCTGGTTGGTTGCGGGCTTAGCACGCGGTGAAGGGAAAGTATGGATATGAAAAAGATAGGGTTGGTGGTTGGCTTACTCTGCTGGTGCAGCGGGTTGGCATTTTCGCAGGATCAGAGCGCGACGCAGTCGTCTGTAGTCAATATCAATATCAGCATTTCGCGCACCGTGCAGGCGGTGAGTTACCAGAGCAACACTACCAGCACTATCAACTTTACGGGCACGCCGTTCTTGCCTTTCGCCAAAGGCCAGGCCAAGGTGGAGAACAAGAAAGGCGTGATTACGATCCAGGCGGAGCTGCAGAAGATGACACCGGCAAGCACATTGGGGCCGGAGTTTCTGACCTACGTGCTGTGGGCGATCACTCCGGAAGGCCGGGCGCGCAACCTGGGAGAGTTTCAGCTGAACGGTGACAAGAGCAAGTTGACGGTGACGACGCAACTGCCGAACTTCGCCATGATCGTGACGGCCGAGCCGTATTTTGCTGTGACCAACGCCAGCGAGGAGGTGGTGCTGCAGGGGGTTCCGAGCAGCGATACCAAGGGTCAGGTCACACCGGTCACGGCACAACTTTTGAGCCGGGGCACGTTCCATGAGGGCCAACTGCAGCCGATCACCATCGATCCCAAGGTTCCTCTGATTGTCTATGAGGCGCGGAATGCTCTGCGCATCGCACAACTGCAGGGCGCGGAGAAGTATGCTCCGGATGCATGGGCCAGGGCGCAGCAGGCGCAGTCACAGATGGAGGATTATCTTGCCAGAAAGCAAAAGAATCCGGTCTTAACGGCTGCGCGAAGCGCGACGCAGCAAGCGGAAGATGCTCGTTCCATCGCCGTGAAACAGGAAGCAGCGGAGAAGGTAGCGCAAGCCAAGAGCGCGGAGGAGCAGAGAGCCGCGGAGGCAGCGCAACGGGAGGCGGAGTTAAAAGCGCAGCAGGAAGCAGAAGCCCAGAAGAGTGCGGAGGCCCAGGCGCTTGCGGCCAAGGAGGCTCAAGCCCGGGCCGAGGCGGATGCGGCCAGGAAGGCGGCGGATGCAGCGGCTGCGAAGTCGGCGCAACAGGCTGCCCAGGCAATCGAGGCGCAGCGGCAACTGCGCGCCCAGCTTCTGGCCCAATTAAACGCGGTGCTGCAAACGGTGGACACCCCGCGCGGCCTTGTGGTCACGATGGCTGACATTCTTTTCGCGACGGGGAAATATCAGCTTTCGCAGAATGCCAACCTGGCGCTGGCCAAGCTTTCGGGGGTGATCCTGGCTCATCCTGGATTGTCGCTCAAGATTGCGGGCTACACCGACAGCACGGGCAGCGATCAGTTCAACCTGAAGCTCTCCGGGCAGAGGGCGGACGAAGTCCGTACGTTTCTGATACAGCAGGGACTGAATGCCGCCATGGTCACTTCCACGGGGATGGGATCCGCCGATCCGGTGGCCAGCAATGATACTTCGGCAGGGAGACAGCAGAATCGGCGGGTTGAGATCGTCGTCTCTGGCGAAGCGATTGGCTCGCCGACCGCAAACTAAACCTCGAATGGCTTAGGCCGCGGAGAGATGATGAATCCTTTCCGAGCTCGCGCTCGAAGATTTGTGCTGGGAATTGTCGCGATTCTTGGAGTGGCGCCGACAATCTTACCGGGAGTGGCAGCTGCGCCGGATAAAACCGCGCGGCAGTCCGATACGTCAGGGCTTCCACTCAACTTCGATCGCCATACCGATGACCTGGACGCGATGGTCAAGCGGGGCACCATTCGAGCGCTGGTGCTGTACAGCCGCTCCGGCTTCTTCTACGTGAACGGGCGCCCGCAAGGGATTTATTACGAGGCGCTGCGGGCATTTGAGCAGTCAGTCAATGAAAAATTGAGAGCCAGCAAGCAGCATGTGCAGGTTACCTTCATCCCGGTGCGTCCCGACCAAGTTGAAAGCGCGTTGACCCAGGGAGTGGGTGACCTGATCGCATACGGGTTGACGGTGACGCCCAAGCGCGAGCAGCAGGTTGCGTTCTCTTCCCCGATTGACACAAATGTTAAGCAGATCGTGGTTACGGGAAAGAATTTCGGACCAGCTTCCACGTTGGCCGATCTTGGTGGAAAGAAAGTCTTCGTCAATCCCCTGACGACCTACGGGGGAAATTTACAAAAAGTTAATGACTCCTTGCGCGCGCAGGGCAAGCCAACCATTCAGATCGAGAGTGCCGATAAGAACCTGTTGGACGAGGATCTGCTCGAGATGGTGAACGCCGGCATCATTCCAGCAACAGTTACCATTACCGATCGTGCCCGTCTTTGGGCCAACGTACTCCCGGACATCACACCCCGGCCGAACCTGGTTATTTCCGATGAAGGCACGCTGGCATGGGCAATGCGGAAAAACAACCCGAAGCTGAAGGGGTTGGTGGATGAGTTCGTGAAGACCCATATGGCGGGAACATCGTTCGGCAACACGCTTGTGCGGCGATACCTACAGAACACCAAGTGGATCACTGATCCAACCACCAAGGCCGAACTTCAGGCATTCAACGACAACGTTGTTTTCTTCAAGAAGTACGCAGGCCAGTATGGCCTGGACTACCTGCTGGTAGTGGCCCAGGGGTACCAGGAATCGATGCTCAACCAGGCGGCGAGACACGGCGGCGCGGTTGGGATCATGCAGGTGAAGCCGGCGACGGCGGCGGCGGCGCCCATCAGCATTCCCGATGTAATGACGGCGGAGAACAACATTCACGCCGGCGTAAAGTTATTGCGGACAATTTCGGATAAATATTTCAATGACCCGCAGATCGACCCGATGAACCGGTTGCTGTTTACTTTTGCTGCGTACAACGCCGGCCCCACACGCATTTCGGAACTGCGCAAGAAGGCGCGCGCACAAGGACTAAACCCCAACCTGTGGTTCGGCAATGTAGAGTTGCTGGTATCACAGAGCGTGGGCCAGGTGACGGTTCAGTATGTGAGCAATATTTATAAGTACTACGTTGCGTACAAGCTGGTACTGGCGCAGGGCCAATCGCTGTAGCCTAACCCAACACTGCGGGCTGGGCTATTTTCAGCCGTCCCTTCGGAGTCTGGTTTTCGGTCGTAGCCGCCTACCCAGAGTTTACTGGAGTGGGGGCTGTTTTCCGTACTTATACAGCAAGGTCAGAACGATTCCACTGGAGTGGATATCGAGTACGTTCTGATTGCTATTGCGATAGTTGATGTCGATGTACCTGTATCCAGCACCTATTCCCCACTTCGGCTTGATCTGAAGATTGGCGAAGCCCCCAACCTGATAGTCGAGATTGGCGCCGCCGCCTCCGGCGTCGCCTAATATCAAGACGGACATTTTTGGGGAAAGAGGGACGACAAAGTTGGCGCCGGCAACGACGTCAGCCCAGCCTTGCGATGTCCCGGCACTGAAGGTGGGCGGGGTGGGGGGTGTCAGTTTGAGGTTCTCTCCGACATACCAGCCGCGCACACCCAGCGTGCCGCGGACTTTCACCATCTTGCCGTCGAGAACGAGGTAGTTCACCTTCTGGGTGAAGATGCCCTCTTTGACGGTAGCTTTTATGGAATAACCGGGGTAATTGGAGCCCGCTTTGGTATCGGAGAGCTTGGCCCAAACGAAATCGATGGGAAGGCTCCAGCGTTTGTACTGGGGTTCAAAAGATCCCATGAGACCGATGTTGAAATGCTTGAGCACGTCGATGGGGCTGACATCGACGTGAGAATCGTAACCCTTCGCTCCCACGGTGCCATGTACTCCGGGAAGCCACAGATAGGAGAGGCTGGTGAAGTGCCAATTGGGATCGTCAGCGATCGATGGAGGGGCGGCGGGGGGCGGAGTAGCCGGCGTGGCAGAGTCACTGCCGGATGATTGCGGTTGAGGGCTGACCAGAGCCTGCTGTTGCTGCGCGACCGCAGCTGCACAGAAGCACATCGCTAGAATCGACCCCTGCACCACGCCTCGGCATTTTCTCCAGGTAGAACGCATACACACCCCTAAGTACTCAGATTTTAGTAGAGATTAGCGACCGCGTCGCGTCTGGGAAACTGGCAGATGTGACAGTGGCGGCCCGGAGGATACTGGGGCAGGAGCCCGTTCCCAGGAAGAAACTGTGCTGAACCCACCCTTGCCGAAAAGCACGGCAAGGATGGGGCACCCGTTGTTTTGTTAAACCGAGCCACGGAACGATCGGCTACCCTTTCGGCTACTGTGCCTTGTGCAGAATGATGGTCAAGCGAAGGTATGCCGCGGCCGCGCGGAAACTGACCTGATCCTTTTTATCGTCCATGAGGTTAGCGATCTGGCCGATCAAGGCGGGATCGTTGTGCATGGCGATCACATGGACGGCCGCGGCGCGAGTGGCCCATTCCTTATCTGTCAACGCTTTCTCAAGGGCGGTCCATACGGCCGGGTCGTTCTTGTCTTTGGCCAGCGAGAAGATCACTGAGGAGGAAGCCATCGAAGCAGGATCGGCGGAGAGGCCGACAGCCGATTCCATGCCTGATCCCAAGCCGGGCAAGGCAAACTGGTTGGCCACGATGCCAAGGAAGGTTGTGGTCGGAGTATGGGTCATGCGGGCGAGCGATCTCTTTTCGCTACTCATGAAACTGGAAGTAGTTTTTTGAGTTCCCGAAAGTGCATCCAGCAGGAAGGCCTTGCCATCTGGCTGCTTGAGTCCAAAGAGCGCCAGCGCCGCCGCTAACTCGACCTCGGGCACGGGATCCTTGAGAGCCTTCTGCAGGCTTGGCACTACCTCGGGATTATTGAAACTGCCCAGGGTGGAGATGATGACTATCTTGGTGGGGACATCCTTATCTGTTTCCAACATGGAATATAACTTGGTCAGGACTTCGGAGCGATCGCCAATAAGGCTGGCTGACATAACAGCCAGGGACCGGGTGTCAGGATTGCCGCTGGCGACGCCCTTCAACAAAATGTCCTTAGCCTTCTGGACATTCGGATCAGCCGTGGCCGTTTGCGCGGGAACACTGGGGGCGGTAAGAAACACGATCGCCAGGCCGGCGACGAAGGAATAAATCCGAAACTTGTGAGATCCGATCATTGATAAAGCCTCGCTCTCAGTGAGGCTACCAACTTGTTGATATTGCGAAAACTAGCAGAAGTCTTAGTTTGAGGACTGAAATATCCGATCGATGGCGGATGGAGAGCCCGGGCGCTGGTAAGTTAGCTAAGCTCCAAGCAGGTCTACCGCACTATTTGCTGCGGTTGGCTAGCAGATTTGCCAATTACGCTAATGAATAAAAATCAAGATACTTCTGTTTACGGCAAGTTGACCTGCTGCTCAAACCTTAAGCCGGGAGAGTCTCATTCTGAATTTCGCAAAACCTCGTCCCTGGTGGCTGGCTCCGATGCTGCTGCTCATTCTCTGCAGAAGCGGGAGTGCCGAGAGCAAACAGGAAGTGCAGTTTCTGCCGGAGATTGATGCCTATCTGAAGCTCAATCCGAATGTCCGGGTCAGCCTTCAGGCGAAGGATACAAGAGAAGGTGGTGACCCCACCCAGGCGGAGATCGGCCCCAGCATGGAGTTCTACCTGAAACCTCTGGTCAGGCTGAAAGATATTACCGCATTCGATCTGGACGACGCTAAGACGCGGCCACTGGTGCTGACCGGCGGCTACCGCTATCTTTCCGCTCCCAACTCACCCTCAACCAATCGCATTCCGATCGCGGCGACATCGAATCTTCCGATGAAGTACCGGTTCCTGCTAAGTGACAGAAACCGCGCGGACCTTGACTGGAGCGCTGGGGAATTCGAATGGCGCTATCGCAATATGCTTTCCCTGCAGCGGACGCTGGAGATTCACTCGTATCATCTTACGCCCTACGCCAGCGCGGAAATCTACTACGAGAGCCAATACGGAAAGGTGAGCACCACCGAACTCTATGCCGGCTCTCACTTGCCTATTGGGAAACACATTAGCTTTACCGGCTACTACGAGCACCAAAACAACACGGGGAAACACCCCAACAAGCAGGTCCATGGCCTGGGATTGACGTTGAACATCTATCTGTCGAAAAAGCAACACTGAGCAGCACTCAGTGTTTCATCATGCTCAACGCGTCGCGAATCGGCGTAGAGGATATCTGCATGATCCCGCTGAAGGGTGTATACATCGCCATGATGATGAAGACCGCTGCGGAGACAGCGAGCGCGCAAGCGACCAGGGTCACGAATACCGCTCTGTTGCCGGGTGCGAAGAGGCCGAAGCTAATGAAGATGAAGGTCAGCCAGGAGACCACAACCAGCAGCAATGGAAATGAGAGTGAGCTCTGCTCGGTTCCGAGGAACATGAGCCAGTAGGTGTGGCGCAGGTTGACGGCCGCGGAAATGGCGGCGGCCTTCACGGCGACCTGGGTGTCGTTCCTGGGCACGAGGCTCTGCACATGGTCGTAAAAGAATTGACCGTTTTCCCCGGGTCTCATCGACGCCTGGGGCGCGTGGCTTGGCCAGACGCGTTCGAGGCCACTCTCGGCCAGTCCACGGAGCTCCATTCGGATGGCGTCGGTATCGGGCCCGTAGCTTGCCAACAGGCTGTCGACCTGTACGAAGTTGGAACCCATCTCGGCGAGCTCGTTCTTGCGATCCTGGTAGGAAGAGTTCGCGGTGGACACGAGCATCCCGAGGACCAACGCGGTCATGGTCACCAGGAGGCCGGTCGCCAGCCTGATGACGTCCTTGACCTCGGGTCCTAACTGATCCTGGGGCAGAACCCGGCGGAAACGCATGCCGACGAGCGCTCCGCTGAATACCACCACGAAGACTGACGAGCTGACCAGAATTGATTCCATGAACCTCTGCGCGTTCCGTTGCGTTTGGATGAATGCGTTGTTGGAAGCCAGTTTAGGCTTCCTGCTTCAAGGCGTCTGCTAGCAATTTCTGCAGAGAAGCAATCACAAATGACCATAGGGAGGTCAATTCTCGCGCGGGCGGGCTGGTGGAGTTTACCTGCGCAGGTTAGGGAGCGCGATTTGTCGATTGGAGCGCGCGGGAATAGTTCCTGCATTCGCGGCCGGATGAAGAGCCGGACACAAATCTCTGCGTGGTATTTTCTGGAGCGACTAATACTTTTGCCAGTTCCTGCCGGGGCTCATCTGCTCCATGATTAGAGAAAAGGATTAGAGACAAGCGTCGGCGGCTATCAGCTCGTGTTGCATGATCGAGCTTTCGCGAATCGGAGAAATGACTCAATGACAAGAAGCATTCGTGGCAGGTGGACGCTCGCCGTTCTTGTCTGCATCGTGCTAGGCGGTAGTTCTTCGCTCGTAGCGCAGCAGAAGGGCCAGTACCAGCCCGGCCAATATGGACTGAATGCCGGTGTTCTACCCGATCCCGGAATTACGTATGCGGATCTGAACCTGAATTACAATGCCGGCCAGCTGAATTTTGCCAACGGTACTCCCGTCAAAGGCACGGGCACGTATAACGTTTGGGCGGTGGAGAATATTTTCTTTTATGTTCCCAAGGTCAAGATTCTGGGAGCGAAGTTTGCGCCGTTTATTGCCTTTCCCACGATAGCAACTGGCTCGCTCACGCTACCGTTCCTGGGAAACGGGGTCACCGTCGGATCGGGTGGGTTTGCTTTAGCGGATACGTGGTTTCAATTGGCGAATTTGGGATGGCATTTGCCGCGGGCGGACGTTTGGACGGGATACGCTTTCATGGCGCCTACCGGCCGCTACACCCCAGGGGCTACGAACAATGTGGGTTCCGGCTACTGGGGCAACAACTTTACCGGCGCCGGCACCTTTTACCTGACTAAAGATATGGGAACCACGGCAAACTTCATGGGCAATTGGGAGTTCCATGGGGCAAAGACAACACGCAGCACAGACATCAGCACGATGTTCGGCACGCTGCCGGTCAATGTGCAGGTGACCCCGGGGGCTGCCTTCAGCGACGAGTGGGGTTTTGGCCAGGCTATTCCGTTGGACAGGCCGTTCCTGAAGACAAAGAACATCACCAAAGTGGCGCAGTTTGGAATCATTGGATACGACCAGGCGCAAGTCTCGCGCAATACGAGCGACAACAAGACGGTCGATGCCCTGGAGAGGCTAGTCCCCTTCTATTACGTTCATGCCGCCGGCTTGCAGGCGAACTACATCGATCTCAAGCATGACTGGAATGTATTTGTGAAATACGAGAAGGAATACAGGGCTGAGGCACACCCCAAGGGCACGACCATCGTGTTCGGGGTGGTGTACACGTTCCGCATTCCGAAGGCTGTGCCAGGCGCACCGCTTACGCCGTAGGCGGCGCGCGTCGAGGGAGCTCACGTCGCAAAAACCAAGACGTGGGCCACTCGTCCTGATCCGCTGTTCAGGGGTTCGGCTAAGGTCTGCCGACCCACGAGTACTGCCACCCGACCGAGACATTCTGGTAGTTTCCGCCAAATCGGATGTAGGCGCCGTTGCTGTAACTCACCTTCACCGCCTGATGTTTCGTTAACGGGATGGAAACGGTGGCGCCGATGCGAGAGCTCGTCTGACGGGTAATGGGATTCTCTACACCATTCAGGCTGGTAGCACCGCCGAACCAGTAGTTTCCATCCAGCGAGACCCAGAGCCGCGGCTTGACATCGTAACTAAGGTGGCCTTCAAAGGAGCCGATCGGGTTTTCGGTCTGCGGCTTGGGAGTTGGGGGAGAATAATACTGCGGATTGGTGGTAAAGAACCACACACCTGCGTAGGAATCCAGCACCCAATTGTGCCAGCCTCCGGAATAGCCGAACTCCGGTTTGAAGGCCCAACGGTTCGACCCCCAATTCACCAGCTTGGTCGGGTCATATTGGCCGGTAGGGGCCACGACCTTCAGGCTGACGCCGAGTAAAGTCTTTTGCTTCCATCTCGCGAACTCCTTGATTGGCATGGCCGGGCCGCCCTTCAGGTTCACGGAGATCCGGGAAGAGAGATCCACGAGACCGGAGCGGTACAGATAGTGAGGCTGGCCGGCCACGTTGCCCTGAAAGTTGCCGACGGCATAGGGTAGGCCGACGTTGAAGTTGGCGGAGCGGCCAAAGAAGCGGAATGAATGATAGTAGGCGACGATGGGAACGTTATAGGTTCCTGTTGCACCGGTAATCGGAGCCGCTCCATCGAAGAGAACGCTTCCGTGGAAAAAGGAGTAGGTGGTAATGATGGCATTCGAGTGTAGCGGGGTGATGACGTAGGCGCGGGGAGAGAGATCCTGTGCACAAAGCGGCGAGAGTGAGGATGCAGCGACCGTCATCAGAGAGGCGAACCAGACGGCTGGGAGGAGTCTCATAAAGGCCTTTGCGGCTTCAGCGCGTCGCGGAAAGGTAGAGTTTCCGGCACAAACCGTATCTCAGCGGCTTTAGTGTCTGGGTGAGAACTCCTTTTTCTGATCTCACCCGCATTTGCCGCGGGAAAGGAAAGATGCTTCTCTCCATGTATGGGCTGCAAAGTCCGAAATCTTCGAAATGATAAGTCTTTCCGCAACCTGTGTGAGCCCGTGCCCTGCAAGAGCACCGGAGAATGATTTTACGGTGGGATGGAACCAGACACAAAAGTACGGCCCTTCAGCGCTTCGTGAATGGCAAAGACAAGGTCGACGGACAGGGCGCGCTTGCTGACATAACCCGTGGCGCCGGCGGATAGTGCGGCGGCAATAAAGTCTCGATCTTCATGAATGGTTAAAACGACGATTTTGGCTCGGCAATTCAGCTTCTGGATGTTTCTTGCCGCCTGAAGCCCGTTCAAGAGAGGCATCGAGATATCGGTGACGAGCACATCCGGATCCAGGGTTACGACGGCATCGACAGCCTGCTTGCCATTGGCGACCGTCTCAACAACCTCAAACTCGTCTCCGAGGATTCCCCGAACTTTCGCGATCACCTCGCGATGATCGTCGGCAAGAACCACTCGTATCTTCACAGCTATCCCTTCGTGCCGAAACTGCCGGACACTCACACTCCGATTGTTCCCCTTGTGTGAATAGCTGGCTACTGTCACCTGTGACAGTACGCGAAGAAGATGGATCGTCGCAGTTTAGGACTCAAGCCACGGAGATCATGCCATGGGTCACGGCATACTTTACGAGGCCCGAGTCGGTGGTGATACCCAGTTCCTCCATGATTCTGTATTTATGAAACCGCACAGTCCGGTGGGCAATCTCCAAGATGTAGGCGATCTCTTTCATGGAGCGGCCCTCGGCCAGCATCTGCAGGACCTCACGCTGACGGTCGGTGAGGTGATTCGGTCGATGGAATGCTTTCGGGTCGCGGATGAACCTGTCTTCCATGGCGCGGCCGATTTGCGGAGTCACGTAGGAAATACCTCTTACCGAGTCATGGATAGCCTGCAATAACTCGGCAGGACTTGACGTTTTGAGCAGGTAGGCTTGCGCTCCAATGCGAAACGCTTCAGAGGCGATATAGGAATCAGATTCCATGGTGAGGAAGATCAACTTCAGGTAAGGCATTGTCTTTTTCAATGCCCGCGCCGCATCCAGCCCATTTAGCAACGGCATACCAATATCCAGAAGCACCACGTCTGGCTTGAGCTCCTCGGCCGCTTTCAAGAGCGCTCTTCCGTCCTCCACACTTCCGACAACCTCATAATGAGGTTCGAGCAATTTCGCCAGCCCGGCGGAGATCATGGTGTGATCGTCGGCCAGCAAGATACGTGTCCGTCCCATTGCATCCTCCACTACAGCTCGTTTTTAAGCACGTTCGGCGGTACTTTCTACTTCCTGCATTTCTCTCACCAGGGGCACGCGGGCCAGGATTCTGGTTCCACCATTCACGGTCGACTCTATGACAAAGACGCCGTGGACGAGGTGGACCCGCTCCTGCATGCTAACCAGTCCTAATCCCTTGTCTCGCATTGCCGTTTCCACGTCGAAGCCCACCCCCTGGTCACTGACCTCAAGCTCAATCTGGCCTGCCGAGCCTCGTAAGTTGACCGAGAATTGATCAACGCCACTATATTTGAGGGCATTTTGCAACGCTTCCTGAGTGACCCGGAAGATGGAGAGTGAAATATCCCTGGGCAAAGAGCTGGGAATGTCTTCGTCGTCGAACTCGATCCACACATCGTGCTGCTGACAGAACTCGCGGCAGAAGCTCCTGGTGGCAGCTACCAGACCGAGATACTCCAGCTTGGAAGAGTGTAGTTTGTGGGATAGGGCCTGGACATCGCCGGCGATTTCTGCGCAGTGGCGACGAATTTCTTCGATCTTCAGGGACCCGCCCGATCCATTCGGACCGCGATTTGCCTGTTCCAGTTCCATAGAGAGGAGAGCCAGTCGCTGGCAAATATCATCATGGAGTTCTCTCGCGATGCGAGTTCGCTCCTCTTCCTGCGCCTCGATTAATTTGCCGCCGATTTTTTCCAGGGCCTCACGTGCGATCTTCTGGTCTGTGATGTCGGCGGCGGAACCGATAAACCCGGCAAACAAGCCGTTCCCGTTGACCCGCGGCGCAGCAATATCCAGCATCCACCGGTAAGCTCCGTCGCGCCGGCGAAGGCGGTATTCCTTCGTGAATCCCTGCTGTCGGTGGAGCGCATTTTCGTTGGCGGTGCGAACATTTTGCAAATCGTCAGGATGGATGAAGGTCGACCATACGTCTCCGAGCCCGCCCCTCACGTCGCGGCCCGTGAAGTCAATTCGCCGGTCGTTCAGGTAGGTGACATCGCCGTTCTTGTCGCACATCCACACTAAGGCAGGAGTGGTATCAGCAATCAGGCGAAAGCGCTGCTCGCTTTCACGCAGACGAAGATCGGCCTTCCGGTTCCGCGCTCGCTGTAGCAGGAGCCCGATGATCAACGCCGCCTCAAAGATGATCAGAAGCAACGCGGCCGCAGCATATTTTGCGTAACGTTCCCAGGCTGTCTGCTGGCGGTAGGCGACGATGGTGCCCGGCGGCAGGGCCGATTCCGGGATGTTCCACCGGCGAAGCTGGCGCCAGTCGATGTGATTGAGCGGCGGAGGTCCTTGCATGACGGGAATGCTCTCGGGAGTTTCTCCAGACAATATTCGCGCAGCCAATTTACCAGCGAGCGCGTCCTGTAAAGCCGGGTCGGGATACGATCCGCCAATGGCTCCGCGGCCCAGGCAGCGGCTAACAAAACAATAGGTCTGGAACTGCTGAGCGATGGTCGAAACGATGTCAAAGGTTCCCAGGACTGGTTGCGCTGCCTCCTCCGGGATGGCCTGGAAGAAGACAACGGTATGAGGCGGAAGTGCGGCGACTCCCTCGAGCAGGCGGTCGGGGGGTAGCCCCTGTAGATCGATCACATTCAACCCGGGCTGGTGCTGTTGGATCACCCGGTCCATGACTGCCCCCCAATAGCGATCGGGTTCTGCGGCTCCGACGATGACCGCGGCGTTCTTGGTATCGGGGGCAAGGCGGAGTGAGAGGTCGAGCGTCCCGGGAAGATCGGTGCTCATCGCGATCCCGGTTACCCCTGGTCCCAGATCCTGACCTTCAAGTCTGCGGGAAGGAACAGAGTAGAAAACGATGGGCGTTCCCGGAAACAATTGCTGGCGATGATCCAAAGCGAATCGAAGCGCCGGGTAGAACATGGGAATGACCAGATCGATCTTCTTGCCGCCATACACGCTAGCCAACGATTGGGTCACTGCCTTTTCGTAGCCCGGGTCTTCGAAGCGCGCCGAACCGAGATATTCCACGTGGAAATCGACCGACGCGTCGACATGAGCTCGGGTTGTCGCCTTGAGGATCTCCACATCCTCCTGCGCTTTGCGGTCGGTAAAGCTGTACAAGACGAGGACGGTCTTCGGGGCCGGCGAACTGGCGGCAAAGGAGAAGTAAGGAGACGCGGCCAGGGCGAGAACGCAAAGGAGCAAAGACCGGCGGAAACACTTTGTGCCGGGAAGAGCGCGTGGATGGCAGGGGGCTCCGACGACGCTCGCTTTCTTTCGCATAGGGCACACGTTGACAAAAAGAGGATCCAATTCCGGGGTACTCGAGAATTCGCCCTGGAGAGGTCAATTCCAAGGCTAGCTTGTCGATCAAGCTTGGGCATCTAGCATTATTAGTAGTGGGATAGGAGAAAATGTCGGGGCGGGAACTACGGAGTGAGGGGATCGTACCCGAATCCTACGATATCCGCAGGGGACAGCAACACTGTCACAAGAGACAGTGGTCCGGCGCCGCCGCGAACTCTAGGCTGTCAGTGTTATGGAGAATAGGGTTTAATGGTCAGGCTGGGCTCGCGCCATTGAACTTTGGGTGAACTTTTATCGGTATGGGCACGATCAGCCCGCAATCCCCATGGAGGATAGAGATGAAGAAGCAGAGAGCGGCCTGGATCGCGATTCTGGCGTTGCTGGCTTGCGCCCCGGCAGTGCCCGCCCAGGACAGCGCGCCAAGCGGTACGCAAGCTGCGGTATCGGCGAATTCGGATCCGCAAAATATCCAGGCGTACATTGACCTGTTGCGAGCCGACGTGCGGCAACAGAAAGCCGAGATGATGGGGTCGGTGATGGCGCTGAGTGCTGCCGATGCGGCGAAGTTCTGGCCGATCTACGAGGAATACGACACAGCCCTGGCCAAGCTGAACGATCAAAGAGTGGCCAATATTCAGGAATACGCGAGCACGTATGACCATATGACCGACGAAAAAGCGGATGAACTCATCCAGAACGGGATGTCTTTCCGCAAGCAGCGCGCTGAGCTTTTAGCCAAATATTACGAACGTGTTAAGCAAACGTTGGGTGGCATTGAGGCAGCGCGGTTTATCCAGGTTGAGGACCAGCTACTTCTGCTTATCGACCTGCAAATTGATTCCGTGTTGCCGGTGGTTGGGGAAGGCTCTTAAGTTCCGCAAAGAGGAGACGAAATGCTCAAGGGAATAACTCGGACGGCGACTTTGCTGGCGGGACTGGCAACCACCATCGCGACGACCGCCGCAGCGCAAAAAAAGATCACTGTTCCCGCAGGGACGCGGATTCTGATACGAACGGCTGATTCGATAGACTCCAGTACACAGAAGGCGGGGTACCGGTTCACCGCAAGCCTGGAGACAAACCTGCAATCGGACAATGTAGTGGTGGCGCGAAGGGGTACTCCGGTTTATGGCGTTCTTGCGGAAGCTTCCTCCGCGGGCAAGATGAAAGGCAGTTCCGAACTCGAACTGGAGCTGACGGATATCGTAATCAACGGAACATCGTATCCGCTGCTGACCAACACCTACGAGATCAAGGGCAAGGGAGAAGGCGGCAATACGACGAAGAAGGTTTTCGGCGGGGCGGGACTTGGTGCGCTCATCGGGGGCATAGCGGGAGGCGGCAAGGGAGCTGGGATTGGTGCGCTGGCAGGCGCAGGTGCGGGAACAGCTGTCGCGGCTACCAAGAAAGGCCAGCAGATCTCAATTCCCAGCGAGTCTCTGCTGGAATTCAGGTTGGCACAACCAGTGGCGCTGCCCATAGGACGGTAGTGGAAGACTTGTCGACGGCAACAACGAACTCCTGCTTTTGCTAGTTCAAAGAAGGTGCTGCCTATGAAACTCAACCGCCATTATCGAAGAGTTTTGGTGGCTGCAGTAAGGGCCGCCCTTTTAGGGATTCTGGCTACCGGATGCATACTTGCC
Source organism: uncultured Acidobacteriaceae bacterium (assembly GCA_963758385.1). Taxonomy (GTDB): domain Bacteria; phylum Acidobacteriota; class Terriglobia; order Terriglobales; family Acidobacteriaceae; genus PALSA-350. The sequence continues at coordinate 931,685 of CAVWVA010000001.1, forward strand.
CAGACCTCCGATCCCCTGCCCTCCTGGAACCCCGGTCCGGCCAAACAGGCAATCCTTGATTTTGTTCGCGTAACAACAGACCCCGCAAATCCACAGTTCGTGCCCGCAGCGGAGCGCATTGCTACCTTTGATCAGGATGGGACTCTTTGGACGGAGCAACCCATGTACGCGCAGCTGGCGTATTGCCTGAGCCGGGTGCCGGCGCTGGTGGCGGCAAAGCCAGAGTTGAAACCCGTTGAACCCTTTAAAACGGTAATGTCGGGAGACCGGGCGGCCCTGGCCAAGCTTACGATGAAAGATCTGGAGACGATTGCCGTGGCCACGCTCACCGGCATGACCACCGATGAGTTCGACACGGAGGTGAAGGCGTGGCTGGCTACGGCGAAAGATCCGCGGTGGCACCGGCCCTACACCGAGTTGACCTACCAACCCATGCAAGAGGTGCTGCACTTTCTGCGGACGAGCGGTTACAAGACGTATATCGTGACCGGGGGCGGACAAGCTTTCGTTCGCGTCTACGCAGAACAAACCTACGGTGTTCCGCCGGAGCAGGTGGTGGGGTCTGTCGGGGGGGTGACCTACGGCTTCGACGCGAAGGGCGACCCCATCCTGACCAAGAAGTCCACACTGTTACTGAATGACGATAATGCCGGCAAGGTAGCGGGAATTTACATGATGATTGGCCGGCGTCCGCATGCGGCGTTTGGGAATTCCACCGGCGATCAGGAAATGCTGCAGTATACAAAGGCCGGCCAGGGAGCGCGGCTGGCGATGCTGGTGCTGCACGACGATGCGGTGCGGGAGTATGCTTACGGTCCCGCGTTGGGTTTGCCGGATACGAAAGTAGGCAGGTTTCCGGAGGATTATTACGACACGGCCATCAAGAAAGGCTGGATCGTGATCAGTATGAAGAAGGACTGGAAGAGTGTTTTTAGCGACCATTCGTTGACGAAATAAATAGACCCACGTGGCAAAGGCGAGTCGTGGGCTACCTGTTCAAGTTTGCGAAAATGGGCTTTGGTTGACCCCACTCAAGCGGGTCAGTAGCGATTTCACTTGAAGACTGGCAAACATAAAGGAGGCACACGATGAGCCAAGATCCCGAATCCACCCGACTGACAGAGGCGCGTGACGCTGCGACACCATGGAAGAAGTGGGGACCCTACCTAAGCGAGCGCCAGTGGGGCACAGTTCGCGAGGACTACAGCCAGGATGGGAATGCGTGGGACTACTTTACCCATGACCAGGCGCGATCCCGCGCCTACCACTGGGGTGAAGATGGGCTCGCCGGCTTTAGCGACGACAAGCAGCTTTTGTGCTTTAGCGTGGCGTTGTGGAACGGCAAAGACCCGATTCTCAAGGAGCGGGCATTTGGCCTGACCAACAGCGAGGCCAACCACGGCGAAGATCTCAAGGAATACTACTTCTATCTCGACAGCACGCCTACGCACTCCTACATGAAGTACCTGTACAAGTATCCGCAGGCGGCGTTTCCTTACCTCGATCTGATCCAGACGAACCGCGGCCGCAACCGCCTCGACATGGAATACGAGCTACTGGATACGGGCATTTTCGATGCTGATCGCTACTTCGATGTCTTTGTGGAATATGCCAAGCAGGGTCCGGAAGATATGCTGATCCAGATCAGCGTAGCGAATCGCGGTCCCGAGGCGGCCGAGATTCAGGTGCTGCCACGCTGTGGTTTCGCAACACCTGGACCTGGTGGCCGGGCACAGCCAAGCCCGGCTTGAAGCAACTGCAGGGCCCGAAGGGCGTTCAGGTCATTGCGGCCTCGCATGCGGAGTTGGGGGAACGGTATCTGTATTGTGAGGGGGATGTCCCCGCTGCTGTTCACAGAAAATGAAACCAACAATGAGCGGATCTTCGGCAGTCCGAACATCTCGCTTATGTCAAAGGACGGAATCAACAACTATGTAGTTGAGGGTAACACAAAGGCGGTGAATCCCGGACAAGACGGGGACGCAAATCGGCTGCCCAGTACAAGTTGAAGTGTGGCTGCGGGGAAGACGGCTACGGTCCGTCTGCGCCTCAGCGATGCGGCCCCAGCGGCCATGGGCGATCCCTTCAAGAGCTTTGCCGCGACCATGGAGACCCGCCAGGGCGGAGGCGGATGAGTTCTACCGCATGGTCACCCCGTCGCATGTCAGCGAAGATGAGGCCCTGCGTTCTGCGTCAGTCCATGGCCGGGATGCTGTGGTCCAAGCAGTATTTCTTCTTTGATCGTGGACAAATGGCTCTCGGAGCACGGGGATGACCCCATGAAGCCGGGCAGTGGGCGCTCCATGCGGAACAGCGAATGGTTCCACATGGTGAACCAGCACGTCATCTCGATGCCCGACAAGTGGGAGTATCCGTGGTATGCGGCGTGGGATCTGGCTTTTCACGCCATTGCCCTCACTACCGTCGATACGGACTTTGCCAAGGAACAGCTCGACCTGATGCTGCAGGAGTTTTTCCTGCATCCGACCGGTCAGATCCCCGCTTACGAGTGGAACTTCAGCGATGTGAATCCGCCGGTGCATGCCTGGGCCACCATTTTCCTTTATCGAACGGAACAAGGGGCTGACGGGGAAAGGCGACATCGATTTCCTCAAGCGTTCGTTTGCCAAGCTGATGCTGAACTTCAGCTGGTGGGTGAACCGCAAAGACCGCTATGGCAACAATCTCTTCGAAGGCGGCTTTCTCGGGCTGGATAACATCGGCGTCTTCGATCGCAGCGCGCCGCTGCCCACCGGCGGGCATCTGGAGCAAGCGGATGGCACGGCGTGGGTCAGCATGTTCTGCCAGAACATGCTGGAGATCGCGGTGGAGTTGGCGGCGCACGATACTTTTTACCAGGACATGGCGATCAAGTTTGCCGACCATCTGCTTTGGATCGCGCGCGCCATGAACCAGACCGGGCCCGGAGGGTATGTGGGACGAGGAGGATGGTTTTTACTACGACGTGCTTCGCTTACCCGACGGCAGCGCGCAGGCGGCTGAAGGTTCGCTCCATGGTGGGCTTGCTTCCCTTGTGCTGCCACCACGGTGGTCGAGCCGTGGCAGCGCGAGCGGGTACCTGGATTGACTGAAGGCTCATGCAGGAACGCCTGCGGCGCATGCCCGAACTGCTGGAGAGTATTCATCCCACCGGGTCGGGCATCTTGGGTACGGCGAGCGAGGCATCGCTGCGTTGGTAAACCCGGACGGCTTGCGCCGGATTCTTATCGCGCATGCTGGACGAGAACGAGTTCCTTGGCCCGCACGGCATTCGGGCGCTCTCCAAATATCACGACGAGCATCCGTTTGTCGTCAACGTGAATGGCCAGGAATATCGGGTGAATTATCTTCCGGCTGAGTCGGACACCGGTATGTTCGGCGGCAACTCCAACTGGCGCGGTCCGGTATGGATGCCGGTCAATGCGGTGCTGATTCGCTGCTTTGCTGTCGTTTTACCTGTATTACGGAGACAACTTCAAGATTGAATGCCCCACCGGCTCGGGCAAGTTGATGAACCTGTTCGAGGTGGCCCGGGAGATTGCCCATCGTCTGGCCAGCATCTTTCTGCGGGATGAATCCGGCCGGCGGCCGGTTTACGGCGGTACGGAGAAGTTCCAGACCGATCCGCAATGGAAGGATTACATGTTGTTCTTCGAGTACTTCCACGGTGACAATGGCGCGGGTCTGGGGGCCAGCCACCAGACCGGATGGACCGGCCTGGTGGGAAAACTGATCCAGCTGTTCGGCCGCACTGGATGCACAGCAGTTCCTGGATGCGCGGCAAAGCTGGCGGCTTTCCTCAGGGAGCACATAGCAGAGCCCAAGCCGTGGCACGTTGACAATATCGACGCGCGAAGCAAAGGAACACCAGGGCATGGACAAGACAGAACTCTCGAGTAACCGTCTGCAATGGCTGCCCTTCAGGAAAGATAGCCGGCAGGGGCCGGGTTCGTGGCTGAACACGGCCTGCCTAAGCCTTGCTTTGCTTTTGTTCGCAGGTTCCGCGGTATGTTCGCCGGCACAGATTCCGCCCGCCGCGGCTGCGGCGGCAGCCAGCAAAGCTGCACCTGCACCAGCGCGGCGATCCCCTTGGGCGTGAAACTCCCCGTGGCACCGTCCTCGGCTTTCTAAATCTGCGCAGCGACAGGACTACGCAACCACCGCTCGTTACATGCAGCTCTACCGCGGGCAGAAGGTAAACTTCACTGAGCTATCCAAGCAAATGCGGGCGTTGTATCCGTATTTCCAGGGGAGCATGAACTTACTGAGCGATGACCCCGAAGGCAGCATAGATCCCGGACTGCCACCGGGCCAGGTACGTGCCGGGGTAGTGACGATAGGCGGACACCACAACGGACATTATCGTGGTGCGGGTGGACGATCCGGCTGCGGGGAAAATTTGGCTGGTTTCGCGAAGCGACGATGGCCAGTATCCCGAAGCTGTACGCTCAACTGCAACGTGAAGCGCCAACGGAAACCACTCGAATCAGGCTGGCCCTGCTCAGCGGTCCTCAACTTCTGGGGATGTCTTCCACGCAATGGCTCGGCTGGCTGGTCTCGATTCCGCATATCGTGGCTGATCGCATGGCTATTGACTTTTCTTCTGAGTGTTCCCAGGCGAGTCTGGTGCAAGGCTGCGAAAGATTCCCTTCACATACGGTTTGGGAAACTCCAGTTGGCATGCCGCTCAGGGGCATGATCGTCATCATTCTGCATGGCGTTTTTGTATATCTGCTGCAGCCGCCGCTTTTGTATCGCGTCTACTATGTTGCGTTTTCTGGAAGCTCTGCTGGTGGTGTGTTTCGGCTGGCTATTGAGCAGGATCTCGGATCAGGGCTTCAACCGCGCTTAACCGCACGCGGACGCACAGCGGGGGTGGCGAGTCCATCCTGATCCTGATGCAAAGACTGAACCGCATCGGGATATTGATCCTCGCGCTGGTGGCCGCGCTCGCGTTCCTTGGGTTGAACGTGACTGCGACGTTAGCCGGTCTGGGCATCGGCGGCCTGGCGGTGGCGCTCGCCGCACAGAAGACGCTGGAGAATCTTATCGGCGGTGTCTCATTGCTGATGGACAAAGCAGTGCAGGTGGGTGATTTTTGCAAGATTGGCGACCGCGTGGGTACGGTCGCCGATATAGGGTTGCGGTCTCTGAAACTGCGCACCCTTGATCAGAATCTGCTGGTTGTTCCCAATGGCCTGTTGGCGCAAATGCAGTTTGAAAACATGAAGGCTCGCCCGAAGTTGCTTTTGCAACAAAGCTTCTTTCTGCGAATTGAAACCCAGGTGGAACAACTCCGGTTCATTCTGGACGGCGTGCAGAAGGTACTGGATGAAGACGCTGCGATCGAGGCGGGAAGTTCAAGAATCCGGATCACCAATTTTTCCGGTGCAGCTTTCGAACTGGAGTTGTTCGCCTTTGGCAAGACAGGTGACTGGAGGGAGTTCACCGGCATCCGCCAGGAAATTCTGATCAAGATAGCGGGAATTGTTGAAGCCGCTGGTACGCGCTTTGCAGCGCCTACTCGGTTGACGTACGTTTCGACGGACGCAGGTGTCGACCCGAAAAGATTGCCTGACGTGATGCGTCACGTAACTGAGTTGCGGGCCGGGGAGACGTTGTCAGTTCCCGGCGAAGCCCGAACCGGAACGAATTAAGAATAGAGCCACGGAGCGTTGATGGCGATCTCGGCAGGGCAAGCGATGGATATGAATACGCATCTTGCAGCGTTTTTGCGAGAGCGACGGCCACGATTCTTTGAAGGTCTCGATCTGCGCGACATTCGAACGATCCTTGCAGCCGGAACCCAGAAGCGCTTCCCAGCAGAATTCAGTCATTGCAACCCAGGGCGATCCTGCGGGGCATTTTTATCTGTTGCTGAGTGGACGGGTGCGGCGGTTTTTTTTGACGGAAGATGGGCAAAAGGTCATTCTACTTCGGGTCCCGCGGGAGAAATCTTCGGTGAAGCGGCTCTGCTGGCACGGCCTGAACAGTATCTTGTGAGTTCGGAAGCGGCGACCCCCAGCAACACGCTGGTTTGGCGCCGCGAGCACGATCCGCAGCCTGTGCGGACAATATCCCAGGCTGGTAGAGAACGCTTTGTTAGTCTCCTTTGATTACCTGGCGGCTTACCGCGCCGCTCACGCTTCTCTGATTTGCAATTCCGCTCCGCAGAGGCTGGCGCGAGTATTGACTAATTTGGCCGGCGGAATCGGCCAGAAGGTTCCGGAGGGAGTGGAGCTTGACGTCAGGAATGAGGAGTTAGCCAACGAGGCCAACATTTCTTTGTTCACGGCAAGCCGCTTGCTGAGCGCATGGCAACGCGAGGGCATTCTGGTGAAGCGGCGGGGAAAGGTCCTGCTTCGGTTCCCGGACCGGCTCTTTCCGCGCGATGTTACGACCTATGCCTGACGGGCTGAAGTGCCTGCGTGAGAAGTTCATTCTCCTGTTTATCCCGCATTTGTCGCCGGTCAATAAGATCAGGGGCGCCTTCTTGCAGTAGTTGCTGTTGCGCAACGACCCCGCATGTCTCTTCCTGTAATTCTCTGGAGTGAGGATGCGCTTGTTCAGGCGGAAGGGATTTCCACTGTGATTTCCAAAACTGCGGTAGCTGCGGACATTTTGACAGATGTGACGGTTATTGGGGGGGAAACAGCTCGCTTCCCTTCTTCTTCCGGACAGCTTTTCGAGGGATATTTCTCCCCGGCGAGAAGCTGGAAGTTCGGTAAGAGCGACCTGATCGATGCCCGCGGACGGCGGCTGTTTGAGAACACAGCGCTGGCTTGCAATGCGGATGCGTATCCTTTTCAAATTCCATTAGAGGAACGGACCGGGCCGGAGGTGCGGGCGGACGGCCACTCCATGCTGATGCTGTCCTCCTATGACTACCTGGGGTTGATTGGTGATCCCCGCATCGATGGCGCGGCGATCGACGCTATCAAGAGATATGGCACGGGGACCGGCGGAGCGCGCCTGCTCACGGGCACCACCGACGAGCATCAGCGGATGGAACAGGATCTGGCAGCTTTTCGCGGGACGGAAGCGGCGATCACCTTCAGTTCCGGCTATGCAGCGAATCTGGCAGTGATCGGGGCGCTGTTCGGGCCGGCTGATCGCATCATCATGGATACACTCTGCCATCGCAGCTTAACCGATGCGTGCCGATTCGCTGGAGTTCAGCTGCAGCGTTTCCAGCACAACGATATGGCGTCGCTCCAGCAGGAGATCGAAAACGGTGTGCAGGCAAACCGGACTCTCATCATTACGGATGGCGTGTTTTCGATGGACGGCGACATTTGCGTTCTACCTGAGATCATCGAGATCAAGAAGAAATTCGGCTGCTTCCTGCTGGTGGATGATTCGCATGCCACTGGTGTATTGGGCGCCCACGGCCGCGGCACCGACGAACACTTCGGCGTTGCCGCGAGTGAAGTCGACATCTGGACGGGCTCGCTGGCCAAGGCGATTCCCTCCACCGGAGGGTTCGTTGCCGGTTCTCAGGAGTTGGCGATTTTTCTGCAACATGCGGCTTCGCCGTATATCTTCTCCGCCGCATTGAGTCCTGCGTCGGTGGCGGCCATTCGCGCGGGATTGGCTATTCTCGCGTGCGAACCGGAGCGCGTAGCCAAGATCGATGAGAACGCCAACTTTCTGCGCAACGGCCTGCACAGCCTGGGCTACGACACGGGTCTGTCGGAAACCGCAGTCATTCCTTTAATTCTGAACGATGAAGTGACAACTGCGCTGTTCGCGAGACGATTGCGCGATCATGGCATACTTGCTGCTCCGGTCCTGTTCCCCGCGGTTCCGCAGGGTTCGGCGCGGCTCCGGCTTTGTGTCACCGCGGCGCACACACAAGACCATCTGGAATTCGCGCTGGACGTCTTTCAGAAAATGGCCCGCGGGTAGAGCCTGAGACAACAATCCTCCGGGAGTAACAAGCCGGCGTTTCCCTGTGGCCTGTAACAGCCAATTCACTAGAGACTCAGGGGCTAGAGCCCAATACTCTTTCGGCCCATTGTGGCCCGGCTAAACGGGCTGCGGAAAAAGCACAGTCCTCGTGACAAAGCGTCCCTCAGCGGCTAAAGCCGAACTCATTCTAGATTTGTTATGTACGGGCCGAAGCCCGTACCCTTCGGGAATGCGTTTTTCCGCAACCTGTAAAGTTGGACCCTGAACCAGGCATGAGAGCCGTGCCCCCGTTCTCACAGTCCACTAGTTGCACGAGCCGTTGTCTTGAAATTGGCCGCTGGCGACCATCGCGGCCAGAGCATGCCCGCAATTCACGATCTTCTGGTCCAATGGATCCTTCTTCACCATGCCTGGGGTCATGTAACTCACGTTCTTGCGCGCGGCAAGAATCTTGTTGCTGAGCTCTTGCATGTGGTCGAATTCCTTGTTCAGCAGTTGAAGCGCATTGTGATCGGAAACAGTGGTGGCCGCCACGGAAGTGAGGCGGAGACTCTTCGCGCCTTGTTCGCGGTAATTTGCCACCCAGGAGTCCGTCACCGGTTGGTTGTTCTCAAGGGCATTCAGCAGTACACTTCGCCATTCCCTGATGTCGCTCATGGTTTCTATGGCGGCATTCAGGAAATTCCTGGAGAACCCAGGATTTGCAGGCTGACCGGCCGGAGAAACGGCGCCAGCTGCCGGGGGCAGCGTCAATGTGATTTGACTGCCCTGATATCCAAGAGAACCATGTACGATCGCTGCCAAGGCATCGACGGCCACGTAGGATCGGCCGTTTATCTGAGTGACGGGCGCTTGCCCCGAATGTCCTCCTACGACGAGGGTCGTACTGTGTTGATTGGCTTGTGACAAACCCAGCCCTTGCGCAGCCAGAAACCCAATCAGCATCAGCCATTTACGATGTGCGATTCGTCGCATGCGTCCTCCCCGGAACGAAACCGTCATTTGTTCGGCCGGACATTGACGGCCTTGACATACTGGTTGCCGTAGCTCTCAATCTGGTACTCACCCTTCTTTTTATCAAAGCGAATTTTGGCGGCCGCCATGATTTGACCGCTGCCCTTGCCCTGGGCGTCAAGCTTTACTTGTAGAAAACCGAATGGGTAGTCGGTTGTGCGTCCGTTGTTATAGAGCTCGATGAACGGCATGTTGCGAGCGGTAATGATGGTGATGATCGTGTCGGCACCGTGGGTGCGTTTGCGTGCGACCGCGATCTGGTTGCCGGTGGAGCCGACCACCGCGAGACGACCCTTGTCTTCTTTTTCCAATGCACGCCGGAGCGCGTCGGTGCCCTTCTCTTTAACCAGCTGGGCAAACTTCTGAACATCGTCATCGGTGGTGTACTGGGTGATGCGAAAATCGAAGTTGATGGATTTGCCGCCAGCGATTCCCCCCGTGCCCAGGGCTACGCCGGTGTACGCTTCGGGAACTGGGGTTTCCTGAGCCTGCGCGCCAAGACCTGCAGCCAGAAACACGAATATCCATAGTGCGATAGGGATTCTCTTCATCATTTTCCTCCGGGGCATTCAAGCAAGGGTTTCCGAGGGTTGGGGGCTGGGAAATCGCAACATGCTGCGCTTCCTCAACAACTGACCACGCGGAATAGGCTTTGTTCCTCCATTCTATTCGTGCCCCCCAGAGTTCGCTCGTTGGGGATCGGGCGCGGGTGTTCGTCCGGTGCCTCGGACTGTCACTTCTGCCAGTATCGCCCTGAGGCGTTAGCAGGTTAGCTTACGGTATGCGGTGCTTTGCCTGGTTGTCACGCACCAAGAACCCCAGAGGAGGCCGCCTGGCGTTTGCCGCCTTTCTCCTCTTCTCCGGCGCCTTGTTCGCACAAGATACTCCGGTCGGTGTTCCGGGCACCCAGGTCGCCACGGAGGAAACGCCAGCCGCAGCGACGAATACCGATGCGTTGAGGAACGCCGCGCAAAACCCGGTGGCAAGCCTCATCAGCGTTCCCATCCAATCTAACTTCAACTTCGGCATCGGACCGGCAGACCGGATCCAGAATGTTCTGAACATTCAGCCAGTGATCCCGGTTAGCCTGACGCCGAACTGGAATCTTGTCGTGCGTTGGATCACGCCTATCGTTTATCAACCAATCCCGGTACCGCAGCCGCCCAACCCGCCGGCGCAGACGACCGGCGTCTACGGCCTGGGAGACATGAATCCCACCTTCTTTGTGGCGCCAATGAAAAGCAAGGTGATCTGGGGAGCTGGGCCGACGGTGGTGTTACCTACGGCGACCAATACGACGTATTTAGGTCAAGGGAAACTCAGCATGGGTCCGGCGTTGGTCGCCCTGATTCAGCCAAAACCCTGGACGATTGGTTTTTTGACCAACAATGCCTGGTCGGTAGCCGGCCATTCTGATCGCGATAAACCAGCGGTAAATCAGTTTCTTATGCAGTATTTCGTTAACTACAACATGAAGAAGGGCTGGTACATCACCACGTCACCCATTCTGACCGCAAACTGGAGATCCACCAACGGTGTGTGGACGGTGCCATTCGGAGGTGGCGTAGGAAGAATCATGAAGCTTGGGTTCCAGCCGGTTAATATTTCCGCGCAGTTCTACGCTAACGCCGTCTATCCCACCGGGACTTCGCCGTGGGGGATGCGTCTACAGATTGCGCTCCTGTTTCCCAAACTCACCAAGGAGCAGCAGAAAATGCTACTGGAACAGAAGCTGAAACAGATGGAAAATGAGCCAGCGAAAAAGTGAATGGGAGACGGGAGCGCCTTACCTTATCAGCTGACTGCGTCTTGATTAAACGGCGGCATGGAGTGTCTTTATCAAATCGCGTGTGATGTGAGATTTACAGACATAGCCGGCTGCACCCAGCTCCTTGGCGGTCCGAACGAACTCTATGCCTTCGTGAACCGACAGAAAGACGATCCTAGCGGGGCAACCGTTGCGCCTCAACTGTTCCGCGACAAAGAAGCCGTTCAGATCGCCCAGATCGACATCCAGAAGAATAATGTCTGGCTTCAAGTCCGCGGCTTCCACTAGCGCTGCCGTGCCGGAAGATAAGGCGCCCACGATCGCGAACTCAGACTGGAGTAGATCCACCAGGATTTCAAGTACCTCGGGACTGTCGTCTACGCACAGGAGTCTTTCCACGCTTAACCTGTTTGATCAGAGGAATGGTTTTCTGCGGGATTCTCTTGGGCAGTGTGATCAAAGAGTAGCCGCTGGTTCAGAAGCTGAACACTAGCAAAAATGCTGGGCCTGATGAGAAGAAGTTCCAAGGAATCACTCATCCTAGTTCCCCGGATATACTGTTGCGGGATTGTTTGAGCTTGAATTCTTACACCCCAGGACCTAGGAATGCTCGAGCGCGACGCCTATAACCAGCGAGATCCTTATGTTCAAGATCGCGCTTGGAAAGCTGCCTTGGAACATTTGGCCATTGGCATCGCTCAGTTGACTCTGGATGGCCGGTTGCTGGGCATCAATAAACAGATGTGCGAACTTCTTGGGCAGCCTGAGGGAAACCTGATCGATAAGAACCTGAACGAGCTTCTTTTGCCCGAGGAATCATGGGCCGAGTGCAAGCGTGGGCTGGACAAGCTGATTGCCGGGGAAATTGATCACTACTCCACCAATATGAGCAGTGGCCAAACGGCTGGCCCGCTTGTTTGGGTAAACATGGTTTTTTCCTTAGTGCGCGACGAGGTTACGGATCAGCCTCGCAGCATGACGGCGGTAGCGAAAGATATCGCGCTTCTCAAGCGAGCCGAGCAGGACCTGCGGGATGCGGAAGTGATGCGCGATGAGCTGAGCCGCAGAATGATGAATGCGCAGGACGCGGACCGCACCCGGATTGCGAGAGAACTGCACGATGATATTGGCCAGTCGCTGGCGGTACTGAAGATTCAGATGCTGCGCGCCGGGCAGCCCGTTTCCGGGCGTCCCGATATGATTCACGCCAGCCTGAAGGATCTGACGGTCAAGCTGGAAAAAATCATCAACAAGGTGAGCCGCCTTTCGCACGACCTGCACTCCTCGGAGCTGGAGTTGCTTGGCCTGGCTGTTGCCGTAAAGAGCCATTGCCGCGAATACTCGGCGCAAGTGGGTATCCCGATCGATTGTTCCTGCGATCATCTTGAGGAGAAACTGGACGGCATGATTGCATTGGCGTTCCTGCGGGTGTTGCAGGAAGGTGTACATAATGCGGTGAAGCACAGCGGCGCGAAGCTGATTACCGTGCGCATGACTTGTTCGGACAATGACATGAGCCTGGAGATAAAAGACGACGGCGACGGCTTCGATATTGAGGGCGCCAGGCTAGCGGCGGGACTGGGACTGATCAGCATGCGTGAGCGGATCCACTTGATCGGCGGCGAGTTCGAAATCTCCTCCAGCCCCGGGCAGGGTACAAAGATCAAGGCTCGCGCGCCGATTGTCACAAATGCTCTAGACCTTAGCCAGCCAACTGTATGAATCTGTCATTGTTGCGCCATGGCGAGGTTCAGGCGTTGCTCGGAGGTGATCAAATGATCGAGATTGATTGCATCCTTATCGACGTCGATCTCGACCCAGTTCACTTCCCCGCTGAATTTTTTCTCGTCCGGGTAGTCATCGGTCACGGGTGAGCCGAAGTCGTCGCCGACATCGCAGGTCTCGTCGGCGGAAAAGACCATGGGCTCGGTCTGATCCACGCGGCCTTCGCCAGTCTTCTTGCCGTCCACATACAATGTGACCGTACCGCCTTTTGCCAAACCTCCGCCATCGTAGCCAAATTCCATGCGCACCTGGTGGATTCCCGGGGGATCGTCGATGTGCTTTCGATCGTGTACCGGTCCACGCCGTAGAAATTGTAGTGGTATTTCAGCTGGCCATTCTTGGCGTATAGGCTCCAACCACCCGGGATTCCGCCTACCGAGATGATGACGCCTTCCGCGCCGGATGGCGGAACGGATAACTCGGCTGTGACCGCGTGCGATCGGTTTTTATAGTTGACGATAGAGCTTTCGCTCAGCCGCCCCATGCCGTTAAAAAGCAACTGCCGCGTGCCTTTAATCAACTGCGGCCTGCCCGCAATGTCGGGGTTGGCACGCTCGGCAAAGCGATCGTCGAGCGGCAGCACATTGTATTTGACCGCCTCGATTAGCCACAGCCGCTGTAGTTCATGCAATTTTTGCGGATTTTCTCTCGCCAGGTCTTTTGCCTGGGTCCAGTCTGTGGTTGTGTCGTAAAGCTCCCACACATCGTCATCAAAAGCCACCAGCTTGACCATGCCGGTCTCCCACGGTGTGCGATGTTTCGTTACTGCTGTCCAGCCTTTGTGGTAAATGCCGCGGTTGCCCGCCATCTCAAAGTATTGAGTCTCATGACGGTCGACGGCTTTAGCATCGTTAAACGAGTACGCCATGCTGACCCCTTCGATGGGGTGCTGCTGGACTCCGTTGACGAATACTGGTTGGGGCAGGCCCGCCAACTCCAAAATGGTTGGCGCCACATCGATCACATGGTGAAACTGGGTGCGGATTTCCCCCTTGGTCTGGATTCCTTTCGGCCAATGCACGATCGTGCCGTTGCGAGTGCCGCCAAAATGCGACGCTACCTGCTTGGTCCATTGATAGGGCGTGTCGAGTGCGTGGGCCCAGCCCACCGCGTAATGGTTGTACGCCTCCACTCCACCCAACTTGTCGAGGCGCTCGGTGAGAAACTGCGGAGTTTCCAACTGGGCGAAGCCGGTGAGCGGAGCCATCTCGTTGTAGCAGCCCTGAAGAGAGCCTTCAGCCGATGCGCCATTGTCACCGATGATCACGTAGATGAGGGTGTCATCGAGGATCTCCAGATCTTCGAGCGCGTCGATCAGCCGTCCGACATGATGGTCAGTATGCTCCATAAAGCCCGCATACACCTCCATCTGCCGCAGAAGCACGGGCTTCATTTCGGCCGAGACGGTGTCCCAGGCCGGAATACCAGGGGAGCGTTCCGTCAGTTGGCAGTCCGTCGGGATGACGCCGAGCTTTTTCTGCTGGGCGAAGGTTTGCTCGCGCAGTTTGTCCCACCCCTGGTCGAATTTTCCCTTGTACTTGTCGATCCACTCTTTCGGCACGTGATGCGGAGCATGGGTTGCCCCGGGCGCGAAGTAGATAAAGAAGGGTTTGTCCGGCGTGAGCGACTTTTGCTGGCGAATCCACTTAGTAGCCTTATTCGTCAGATCCTCCGTCAGGTGATAGCCCTCTTCGGGGGTCTTATCCGGTTCCACTGGTGTGGTGCAATCGTAAAGGGCCGGATACCATTGGTTGGTCTCGCCGCCAATGAACCCATAAAAATGTTCGAATCCGCCACCGCCGCTGGGCCAGTGATCGAAAGGGCCCACGGGGCTGGTCTGCCAGACCGGCACTTCGTGACACTTGCCGAACTGCGCGGTCGCATAGCCGTTCAGCTTCAAAGTTTGGGCAAGCGGCGACATGGTGTTGGGCATCAGCGAGTTGTAACCGGGCGCGGAGGTGGCAATCTCGGTGATTCCGCCCATGCCCGCCGAATGGTGGTTGCGGCCGGAGAGTAGCGCCTGGCGGGTAGGCGAGCAGAGCGCGGTGGTGTGAAAGCGGTTGTACTGTAAGCCGTCTTTGGCCAGCTTCTCGAAGTTGGGTGTCGCGCAAGGACCGCCGAAAGCGCTGGTCGAGCCGAAACCAGCATCGTCGATCAGGATAATAAGCACATTGGGTGCGCCCGCGGGTGGGCGCAACTGCTCGATCGCCGGATACTTCGTGTCCGGGTCCCTGGCGTCATAGGTGGTCAACCCGGTGCGCGGCATATCGGGAATAGGAAGGATGGTACGTTGGACTTTGTCTTGCGGGCTCATGGCTGCTCCTTGCCTTGGATCGACGGATTGGATCGATGCATTGGATCGATGGATTGGATCGATCGGGTGTGTCACCGGCAACCGCATCGCGGCTGCCGGTGATCGCGTCCGCTACTGGCGCGCCAGGGCGATGCGCATATCCGCTTCGTGATCCTTGATCATTTCGCCACTCAAGTCGACGGTGGTGCTGTACAGCGTTCCGGTGAACCTGAAGGGCGGCTCGTATTTGTCCCAAACTGGCGAGCCTGTATCCGCGCCGCATATGAACCCGCCGGCCAAACCAATCATCACCGGCATGGTGAGAGGAATGTCGGCCTCACCAACCAGCTTGCCGTCGATAAAGATCTGGCCGTGGCCAGGAGCACCCTTGCCGCTCTTGTAGTCCATTGGCCCGGTGGTCTCGAACTCGAAACGCAGCTTATGGCGTCCCACGGGAACCGGGACCGTGGACTCAATGTGGAAGAAATTGCTGCCCACGTAGGAGTACACGTAGTGGAGTTTGCCCGCCTGCATGTAGAAGGAAATACCACCCTGGACGTCGCCGTAGGAGATCAGCGCTCCCTCCGCGCCGCCCTGGGGTATGTCGACATCGGCCGTCATGCTGAACGGACGGTTCATGACATTGGGCCCGGCGTTCGCGGGCACCATTTGCGTGTCCGGGTAAAAGATGTAGCTGGAGCGGGCGAGAGCAATCTGCGGACGCGGATCCATAGCCCTCTGCTGACCGCGCGAGTCAACGGGCAGGACATCGAACTTACCAGCTTCGACGTACCAGGTGGCGATCATCTCGATCAATTTGGCCCTGTTCTCAGCGGCGAGGTTATGGTTTTCCGCGAAGTCCGTGGCGACGTGATACAGTTCCCAGCCCTTGGCGTCCAGTTCGGTAAGCTTGTCCTTGTCGATCGGCGCTCCGAAGGGCAGACCCGCTTCTTTGAAGGATGTACCCGGCCAGGGACAAACCGCGCGCCAACCATCGTGATAGATCGACCGGTGGCCGAACATTTCGAAGTACTGGGTGATGTGTTGGCCGGGCGCCTTTCCGTCGTTGAACGCACCGGCGAAGCTGTGCCCCTGGATGGGCGACTGGGTCACCCCTTTGATGGATGTAGGAGGCTCGAGGCCTAGGGCTTCGAGCACCGTGGGCACCATGTCAATGGCGTGGGCAAACTGGGTCCGGACTTCGCCCTTCGCCTTAATCCCCTTGGGCCAGTGGACGAGGAACGGATCGCTGATGCCACCACGATAGGTCTCCCGCTTCCAGCGCCGGAACGGCGTATTCCCGGCGAAGGTCCAGCCCCAGGGGTAGTGGTTGAAGGTGCTGGGGCCGCCTAGCTCGTCAATCTTTTCCAGGTTTTCTTTAAGCGAGTCGGGCACGTTGTTAAAGAACTTGTTCTCATTCACCGATCCGTTGGGGCCGCCTTCTGCGCTGGCGCCGTTGTCAGAGATGAACATGATGAGTGTGTTGTCCCACTCCCCAATGGACTTCAAGAATTCAAACAGGCGGCCATAGTGGTAATCGGTGTGGGTGAGGAACCCGGCGAAGACCTCCATCATGCGGGCGTACAGTTTTTTCTCGTCGGCGGCGAGGGAGTCCCAGTCCTGGACGTCGGGATCGTGGCGTGAGAGTTCGGCGTCCTGGGGGATAATGCCCAGTTCCTTTTGCCGGGCGAAGGTTTTCTCCCGGTAAGCATCCCAGCCATCGTCGAACTTGCCTTTATATTTGTCGGCCCACTCCTTGGGCACGTGGTGTGGGGCGTGCTGCGCACCAGGGCAGAAATACAGGAAGAAGGGCTTGTTGGGCGCCACCTGCTTGGAGTCGGCGATGAAGCTGATGGCCCGGTCCGTCAGGTCTACGGTCAGGTGGTAGCCCTCTTCCGGCGTCTTCTCCGGCTCCACGGAGTGGTTGTCATATACCAACTCCGGATAGTACTGGTGGGTGTCGCCGCCGAGAAAGCCATAATAACGCTCGAAGCCGCGCCCCAGGGGCCAGCGGTTGTACGGGCCGGCCGCGGAAATCTGATCCGCGGGCGTAAGGTGCCACTTGCCGACGGCATAGGTGTTGTAACCGTGCTGCAGCAGTATTTCCGAGAGCATCCCGTTCTCGAAGGGGATGTTTCCGTTTCCCCCCGGATAGCCGGTGGAACCTTCGGTAATGCAGGACATGGCGTTCGAATGGTGGTTACGTCCTGTCATGATGCAGGATCGCGTCGGCGAACAGAGCGCCGTGGTGTGCATGTTATTGAAGAGCAGGCCTTCGGCGGCGAGTTGGTTGATATTTGGCGTGTCGATGGGGCTTCCGTAGCAGCCCATCTGGCCGAAACCGGTATCGTCCTGCACGATGAACAGGACGTTCGGTGCGCCTTCGTTTGCCCGCAAGGGTTCGGGCCATGCCGGGCTGGAGACATCGAATGTGCGGCCGATTACACCACTGAATGCGGTACCTGGTTTGTACTCCTTAAGCGCCAAGGGGAGATTCCTTTCGAAGATCGCGTATCGAGGTTTGCAGACAAGGTAGACCCCAAGCGGAAGGAAACCACTGTCACAACAGACAGGTGTTTGGGCGGGCGCAAAAATCGCCGGCTTTCTCCCTGCAGCGTGAACATGTCCTGGATTGGGGCGATCAAGAATCGCGCGAAATATAGCTTACTTGCGCTCTCCGGGCGGGTCGACGGCACAACGAAAGCCGAGATGACTCATCGAGGTATCGAGCATCTGCGGTGAGCGGGCGGCCGGGCGGAACCGCAAGCAGTAATTTGGGGCGCAGAGATGCGACCCGCCCTTAATCACCT
Source organism: uncultured Acidobacteriaceae bacterium (assembly GCA_963758385.1). GTDB lineage: Bacteria > Acidobacteriota > Terriglobia > Terriglobales > Acidobacteriaceae > PALSA-350. The sequence continues at coordinate 949,266 of CAVWVA010000001.1, forward strand.
TGCGTGGAATTCTGATCTTCGGTTGCGCCGGATCGAAGCTCTCTTCAAGTGTGGCACCGCGCGCCAGGGGCGGCCCGCAACAGGGCTTGGTTTCCACCGGCACTGGGCCGGCCGAATACCAGTCGCTGGTCCATTCCCAAACGTTCCCGGCCATGTCGTAAAGCCCGTATCCGTTGGGTGGGAACGAACCTACCGGAGATGTTCGCTCAAAACTATCGAGCAAGAGATTCTGCCAGGGGAACTCACCCTGCCAGGTATTGGCCATGAGATGGCCGTCCGGAATCATCACGTCGCCCCAGGTGAAGATCGCACCGTCGAGGCCACCGCGCGCGGCATACTCCCACTCGGCCTCGGTCGGAAGCCGTTTGCCTGACCAACGTGCATAGGCTTCGGCATCCTCATAGGCGACGTGCACAACCGGGTGATCCATCAATGCTTCGATCGACGAATCAGGGCCAAAGGGGCGGCCCCAAAAAGCACCAGGAGTCCATGCCCACCATCGGAACCACTCGGCCAGGTTGACCGGACCCGGGGTACCACAGAAAACGGCCGACCCGGGAACGCAGAGTTCGGGATCGGCATCCGGATACTGAGCGGGATCAATGGGCCGCTCGGCCAGTGTTATGTAGCCGGTCGCTTCTACGAATTTTGCAAACTCCAAATTCGTTACCGGACAGCAGTCGATTGCGAACGATTCTACGCGGACGCGGCGCCGCGGACGTTCCTCCGGATAGAAGTCATCCGATCCCATAAGGAACTCGCCACCTTTGACCTCGACAATCGCACCCGATGTTATTTTGGCTGTCATTGTTTCTCGCAGTGTAGTGCGTCACAAGGACGGATGTTCAACCATGAATGTACCAAGGAGTGTACTGGGCATGGCTCATTTCGCCCGGGCACGATTGCGGATGTCTTGCCTGTTTTTGGCGAGATTTCGCGAATAATGCGGATTTTACCGCGGGGTCCCCAGGCAAAAAGGAAGCTTAAATGGTTTGCGGGCGGGCGTTGGGAAGTTGGTCTCCGCTCTACCGCTCCGAAGGGATAGCACATTGCCCGAATTCCCTTTATTATCGCCGGAACAATCTTTCCGGGTTCCCACCAAGCAGCAGCCCATGGCGGTTTTGACCCGGTGTTCATTCTGCACAAAGCGAACGGCGACGGGGTTGGTTCAGAACCCCTCGACAGGCAAATGGAGAAGACCCATGGCAACCGACGCGATCTTTGCGCCTGCATCCCGGCGACAGCCCACCTACAGACCGGTAAATCGAAGCGTTGAACGCCTCTTCTACAGCGGAATGGCGATCGTGCTCTGCGTCTGCGTGTTCATCGGATTTTCGCCAACTTACTTCCGGGCGGGGATGATGCGCGCGCCGCTTCCCAGCCCTATCCTTCACGTCCACGGCGCGGTCTTCACGCTCTGGATGCTGTTATTTTTCGTGCAGGCCGCGCTTATCTCCGCTCGCCGGGTCAAATGGCATCGTTCTCTGGGCACGGTCGCCTTCTGCCTTCCCCCGATCATGATCGTGCTCGGCGTGATCGCCGCCATCGACGCACTTCATCGTGGAGTGAGGATCGGCCCGCTGGACCCTGCCGTTTCGGCGGCAATCCCGCTTATCGGGATCGTCGGCTTCACCATCGTTATCTATGCTTCCTGGCGCGCACGCCGCAGGCCCGACGCGCATAAGCGTCTCATCCTGATCGCCACCGTGGGTCTTGTTGCCGCAGCCTTCGGCCGCTTTCCCTGGTCCCGCATCGGACTCCCGCCCGCCGCCGGTGCGGTCACCGGCGTGGGCATTTTGCTTCTCATTCTCGTCGTCTATGAGCTCATCTCTATCCGCCGTCTCCACCGTTCCACCATGTGGGCAGCGCCGTTGGTCCTCGCGTCCATCGCCCTGGCGGTCCCTATCGGAATGACGCCCGCCTGGCACGCCTTCGCCGCATTGCTCAACCGAACCATCGGCGCGCACATCTAGCCAGCCAATAGCTATTTCCTGGCTGCTCCTGGCGCGATCGGCGGCAAGCTACATCGTGGCGTCAAATAATTTCTGTATTGTTCCCGAGCGACGGGCAGAAAGCTGCCAGAACAGCGTGCCTGGCGGCAGAGTATTGACGGCCGCAATCATGGACCCGCGCCGGCTGTGGTAATGCCTGGGACGAGCTTCGGCGGAGGCGTTGGCGAGGCCCGGTTCCGGCTTGTCGGTGTTGAAATACCTCTTGTAGGCTGCAATCCAATCGGAGGCGATATCGTTTTGCGCGGTAGCCAATTGCACTTTCCCCTGGCAGACCAGGTCGTGAAGATGATCTTCGAGCTGGTCCTTGACCCTGGCATTCCAGGTTGAGGAGTACGGCTGAGGCCACAAATTGCGAATATTGTCGACCCCGCCCAGGGCTGGAGTTATCAGATAGTCCAACGCGTAGTCGTTTCTCGATGAGGCGGGGACGCCGTATTCATTGAAGACGGCCTGCTCCAGAGACGGATTCACCGGCGGGTCGTTATCGAGATCCTGACTGCTGCACAAAGCTTCGACCGGGACGACCTGGGTGGAACCCGGTGTCAGCATTCTGCGCGGAAGCGCAATGCTCTCGGCCATCATGGCATCAGGGTTGGATCGTTCGCGGACGATGTGGCGAACAGCCCAGGTACCGCCGGCCACTAGCAGCAACGCAAAACCCGCGCTGGCCAGCTGTTGGGCGAACGCGCTCCCAAATGTCGCGCGGCGCGATTTGCCGGCTTGCCCGGAAGCTTCCAACAAGCGTGCTTTGAGCAAAGCGCGCGAGTTTCGCGAATGAGAACTTTGCCCCTGGATTTCTCGTTCATGCATGTCGAGAAAATCGGCCGAAGCACTTTCCAGCTCTGACAGCCGCCTCCGGCAAGGCTCGCATTGGGCAACATGCTCGCGCACCGTGGCCGCGTGCCGGACGGGAAGTTCCTGGTCGGAAAAGAGCAGAAGCTCTTCGTCAGGTAGGTGTGCTTGGTTGGCGTGCATAGCTCACTCAGCCCCAGATGCCCGCATTATACGCGCGAGCGATCGGGCGAGCGACGCACAGACCCCGCCGAGCGAGATGCCAAGTACTTCGGCAATCTGGCGGTAACTCAATCCTTCGGCACGCAGGTGGAGGCAACTCTGGTCCTGACCGGGAAGGGCCGCGACAACTGCACGCAGGCGCTGTTGCGCCTGATTGAACAAAAACCCCTCCTCAGCATTTGCCTCACGACAGGGATGCTGGGCCAGACTCTTCTCGTCAACGAGTTTGTTCTCAAACGCCTGGATTGTGCCCCGCCGCTTCAATGCCAGGTTATGGGCCACACGAAAGAGCCAGCCCTTGAGATTCGAGCGCGGGCGGCCAAGTTCTAAATGCCGGAACAGAGCGAGAAACGTCTCCTGGACGATATCTTCGGCATCGTGAAAGGGCAGACCGCAAGCGACCACATAACTCAAGAGCCGACCCTGGAGCTGATCGAAGAGACCAATGACCACTGACTCAAGTTCCGAGTGGTCCCGCCGCGGATCGGCCGTCCGATTTGGAGCGAGCAGAAGGTCGGCGACTTTTGGGTTTTTGGAGGGCAGCATGATCGGCTTATGAATGGCTATGGGTGCTTTCGTTGCAGTCTCGATACCTAATGTTCTTGATATTACAAGGCCAGCGTTTTTTTCCAAAAGAGGCTGAACAAAGCCGGCCTGAAAAGAATATTCCAGTATGCGACCAATCTTCAGCGCGCCGGCATGTTTGCTGCTTTGTGTCTTTTCTGCGATGGGCCAGGTGAATTCGGGCGAGTTGCGTCTCAAGGTGACTGATTCCACTGGGGCGGGGCTTAAGGCCTCGGTCACAGTTCTAAGCCAGGGAAATCAATACAGCCTGGCGTTTCCCACCAATGCCGAGGGGAGTGCCGACATTCACCGGCTGCCTTATGGTCTTTACCTGGTAACCGTCGAGAAGCCGGGCTTTTCTTCGGTCGCCAACACTCTGCAGGTTGGGTCGGCCCTCCCCATCGATTTGGCGATCAAGCTTCAAGTCGCTCCAGTGAGTACGGTCGTGGCTGTCAATGCGGAGCAAACCCTGATTGACCCGGATCGTCCCTCTTCCATTATGGAGATCGGCTCGAAGCAGATTGAGGACCGGGTTCAGTCTCTGCCCGGCCGATCGGTTCAGGACCTGGTAGTCACCCAACCCGGCTGGCTCTATGAAGGCAATGCCGTTCTGCATCCGAGAGGCTCGGAATATCAGACGCAATTCGTGATCGATGGGCTTCCCCTCACCGACAACCGTTCGCCAAGTTTCGGCCCGGAGATCGAGGCGGACGACCTGGAATCGATGAGCATTTACACCGCCGGCTTCCCTGCCGAGTACGGTCGAAAGATGGGTGGAGTGGTGGAGCTCAACACCAAGCGCAACCCCAACGCCGGACTGCACGGAGAGTGGATTCTGACTGGCGGCACGTACGATACGCTAGGGTCCTATGGAAAGCTGCAGGAAACCTGGGGCAAGAACACGTTGTCCGCGACCGCGTCGGGTGGAATGTCCGCTCACTACCTGAACCCGGTGGTGCCGGAGAACTTCACCAACAGTGGCACCACGGGCGATTTCTCAGTGAAGTACGATCGGGACCTCAGCGAAAAAGACCGCCTGATCCTGAGCGTCCGCCATGAGCTCTCGCGGTTCGAGATTCCCAATGAACAGCTGCAGCAAGCGGCCGGCCAGTTGCAGACCGGCGACAACTTCGAGACCCTGGGAGCCGTCAACTACCAACACATCTTCTCGGCGGATAGCCTGGGCACGCTTGAGGGCTTCGTTCGCAATAATGCCAACGACCTCTATTCCAATATCTTCTCCACACCCATCATTGCCTTCCAGAAGAACTACTTCAACGAAGGCTACTTTAAGGGAACGTATTCCAAGCACTACAAGAACCAGGAATTCAAAGCGGGGGTGGAATCAGACAACGCTTTTCTGCACGAGAAGTTCGACTACGTCATTACCGACCCTTCGCAGTTCGATCCCGATACTCCGCTGACACTGAGTTTTGCCGACAGCCGTCCCGACCTGGAGCAATCAGCGTTTGTTGAAGATCTGATCCGTCTGGGGAGATGGACGGTCAGTGCCGGGCTTCGCTGGGACCACTATCAACTGATCCTGAATGAGAACGGGGTCAGCCCGAGAGTCTCGGTCGGCTATTATCTTCCGTCGATGAAGACGGTGCTGCATGTCTCGTACGACCGTGTGTTCCAGACACCCTCGTTTGAAAACATTCTGATCTCGGGTTCGCCGCAGATCGATGCACTGAGCAGCGATTTTCTCCGCCTGCCGGTACAGCCATCGAGAGGCAACTATTACGAAGGCGGCATGACCAAGGCCTTTGCCGATCGGATGCGGCTGGATGTGAATGTCTATCGCCGCGACGTGAACAACTATGCCGACGACGACCAACTGCTCAACACGGGCGTCAGCTATCCGATCGCCTTTGATCGCGCGGTCATTTATGGTGCAGAAGGCAAGCTGGAGGTGGTCCACCTGGGGTCGCTTACCGGCTATATCAGCTACTCCTATATGGTCGGCAATGTCTGGTTCCCGGTGACCGGCGGTCTGTTTCTGGGCGATGATGCGGACGACGCCTTGTCGCAGACGACAGGACATTTCCCTGACTCGCAGGATCAGCGTAATACGGCACAGACACGGTTTCAATATCAGCTGGCACGGCGAATCTGGGCGGCGGCCGGCGCATCCTACGGGTCGGGACTGCCCTTCGATTATGAGGGCACCGAGGCAGATGCCCTGGCTGAGTACGGGCCTGCTGTGATCAGCCGTATCAATTTCGATCGTGGACGTATCAAGCCCCTGCTTGCCGTTTCGGCATCCCTGGGTATGGACTTATACAAGGGCGAGAAGATCAACACGCGGCTTCAACTAGACGGCGATAATTTGAACAACCGCCTGAATGTAATCGATTTCGGTGGTCTCTTCTCGGGTAATGCGATCGCGCCCGGACGCAGCTGGGCTCTGCGGCTGAATACTTCGTTTTGAATGGGGCGTAGGGCCCACTCAAGCCAAAAGACGGCTTGAATGGGGCACCCAACCCTCACACGACCGCCTTCCTACGAAATTCGAGGCGCGTTAAAAGCGCAAAAAAACTTGCAACCAGCAGTTGACTTGAATATCCGACCGATTTAGTCTCACATAATTCAGACAAGATCGGTCGGATATTCCCCGATTAGCCTCTGCCAATGCTAAGCGTTTCATTCGAGGAGGCTTGTAGGTGCTGTCTCTTAATTTGCCGGTTTCTCTTGTGCGTCTTCCGTGGTGGCTTCTTCTATTGATTGCGTTCTTGCCTCTCTCACGCACAGCCCAAGCGCAACAGGAACCACCTTATTTCGTCACCTATTCCTCGTTTCTTGAAGAACCTGGAAATCTGGAAATCGAAAACCAGAACATTGTCGCCTCCCCCAAAAATGCGAATCTGTTTTTCGCGCCGACCCTGGAACTCGAATACGGGGTGACGGCGTGGTGGACGGCCGAAGCCTATCTCCAGGGCCAGGCCACTCAGAACGACTCCACGATTCTGACCGGCTACCGTTTCGAGAGCCGCTTCCGCCCTCTTCCCCACGAGTACTGGATCAACCCTGTGCTCTACGTGGAGTACGAGAATGTGAACGGCGCAGACAAGAGTTTTCTGGAGATCACCGGCAATACGACGATCACCACCTTGCAGGTTTCGAATGCGCAATTACGAAAAGAGCTCGAGCGCTCCATTGAAGGCAAGCTGATCCTTTCCAGTAATGCGAAAGGCTGGAACATTTCGGAAAACATGATTGCGGAAAAGGCGGTCAACGAAAACGAGTCCTGGGAATTCGGCTACGCGCTGGGCGCGAGCCGGCCTCTGACGCTCACCGGGAGCGGCAAGCCATGCACCTTCTGCCGGCAGAACCTTGCGGCGGGAGCAGAACTATTCGGCGGCCTGGGGACACGATATAACTTCGGCATTAAGCAGACGCAGCAATACCTGGGACCAGCCATCGCATTCAATACGCCGCGCGGAACCACGTTCAAGTTTTCGCCTGAATTTGGGCTCAACGATAACTCCGCCGGAGTGTTATGGCGTTTTGGTGTGTCGTACGAAATTCAACAGTTTCGCGATTGGTTCCGGAGGACGAAATGAGGGGGCGGGTTTTGTTGTTATTGGCGTTGATGACTGTTTCTGCAATCAGCTTTGGCGCAGCAAATGGAGCGTGGCTCAAGAAAGTGCCCCAGGCAGATCGAGAGCGGGTGAATCCCTATGCCGGCAACGCGGAAGCCGTGGCCGCGGGGAAGAATCTCTTCCAGGAAAATTGCGCCAAGTGCCATGGGGAAAACGCTGAAGGCAAGAGCTCGAGGCCAAGCCTGAAAAGCGACCGCATCAAGAACGCTACCGACGGCGAACTCGCCTGGTTGCTCAAGAACGGCAATCCGTACAAAGGTATGCCGATTTGGGCGGGCCTGCCGGAGCAGGAACGCTGGCAAATTGTCGCTTACCTGCGAAGCCTCAACGTTCCTCCGGCGGAGGTGCAGAAGTGACGGTTCAGAAAAGGAACTTTTTGCGCGTGCTGGCGACCCTGGCGGTTGGATTCGCAACCGTGATTGGCTTTCAGGGTTGTGGTTCCGGGCAAGCGCCCGACGCACCCACGGAGTCGGATGCAACGCCTCCGGCAGACTCGATTGGCGAGGCGCTCTTTCTTGATACGCGGTTTGCCCAATTTTTTGCTGCCTCGATGACTGGCGTAAACAGTCCGCTGCCCGCCGGAGATCCGGTGGTCGCACAGGTGCAGACGTTGAACGGTCCACTCCCCGGGCCGTTTGCCGGGCAGTCGATCAACTGCCGTTCGTGCCATTTCGTCACCGAGTTTCAGGGGGTTAGCGGCGGGGGCAATCGAACCTATTCGGATTTCACCACGCGAAGCCCGATTCCGCGCACCCAACCCAACGGCTTCGATCACACACCGCGCAACTCAATGCAGATGGTCGATTCGTTCACCACCCGCTCGGGCCCGCTGTTTCTGCACTTCGATGGCGAGTTCGCCTCGGGAGAAGACCTGGTTGTAGGGACGCTCACCGGCCGCAATTTCGGTTGGCTTCCTTCGCAATACAACGAGGCGATCGCGCATATTGCAAAAATCATCCGCGAGGACGATGGCAGCGGCCAGCTTGCCGCGGATCGCCTCGACGGCTTGAGCTATGCGGTCATCTTTAAAGGCACCGACTCGCGTATCACCAGCGATCTGCTGCTGCCGCCTTCACAAAGGCTCGACGTTACTACAGCGTCGGATACACAAGTGGTGAATGAGATTGCCCTGTGCATCGCCACTTATATGCGCGACCTGCTCTTCCAAAGAGACAAGTACGGGCGTTACATAGGCTCACCCTACGACAATTTCTTACGGGTCAACCACCTTCCCGTACAGGCGCTCGCAGGGGAATCAAAGGCCGCTTACAATCAACGGCTTTACCAGCAGGTGGTGGCGCTGAAGAATCCTATTTACATTACCCCCAGCGATGGTTCGTTTGCCTATCACGCCCAGCCCTACCAATTTGGCGCGCTCGAGTTACAGGGGCTAAAGATTTTTCTCGCTTCGGCCACAATGGGTGCAGTGAATGCCCATGCGGGTAACTGCGGAGCATGCCACCAGGCTCCGGACTTCTCAGACTTTGTCTTCCACAACAACGGCGTGTCTCAGGAGGAATACGACGCGGTGAATGGACAAGGCGCATTTGCCAAGTTGTTCATCCCTGGCAATACGCAACGGCTGGCGAATTTCGATGCCTACATGCCGGCTTCGCCGAATCATCCGAATGCGACAGAATCCTTGAGACACGCGGCGCTTGCAGGCAATCTCGCCTATGCGGACCTGGGTCTCTGGAATGTTTATCTGAATCCCGATTTGCCGAACCCGCAGGCGAACCTGGCCGGTTTTGTTTGCGCTTCGGGCAATGATTGCAGCGTGGATAAGGGGCTCGCGTCGACCATCGCCCGATTCAAGACGCCGGTTCTTCGCGACCTCGAAGACTCCGCACCCTACTTCCACAATGGCAGTGCTCCACATTTCGACGACGTGGTGAATCACTACATTCAGATGTCGCAACTAGCTCATGCAGGACTGATGCGCAACGCACCGCCGGAGTTCGCCAACATGTCATTGAGCTCCGATGATGTGGGGGCACTGGTTGCTTTTCTGCAGTCGTTAACGGAAGACTACGACGACGCGTAAAGACTGCTTGTGGATCTCTTCCCGGGCGATGACCTCGGCCGGCCGCTCGGCCAGCATCAGCAGAACGCGGAAGGGCTGTCGGCATAGCCCTCGAAGCTGCCAATCGGTTCTAATTGCGGAGCAAGCTGTTTTCGACGGAGAGGCCCAGCCCGGAGCGATGCGAGCCGCTCAATCCATGACTGTTATCATCTGAAGTTGCGATCGGCGGCTGGAGTTGCGATCGGGGCGGCGTGGTTCGACGGTTCGCGGATGGGTAACAATGACCGATGCAGGCATCTCTCATTACCGTGGATTGGAGAAAATAGGCGGTGGTGGCATGGGCGTGGTATACCGAGCAGAAGACACGCTGCTTGGCCGGCCGGTTGCGCTCAAGTTTCTGCCTGACAGCTTTGCCCACGATAGCGCCGCACTCGAGCGGTTCCGGCGCGAAGCGCGTGCTGCTTCCGCGCTGAACCATCCAAACATCTGCACAATTTATGAAATCGCTGAAGAAGGCGGCCGCACGTTCATCGCCATGGAGTTGCTGGAGGGGGAAACGCTGAAGCACCTGATCCAGGGTGACTCGCTTTCCATCGGACGGCTGATGGAAATCGCGATCGACGTGGCGGACGCACTGGAGGCGGCGCACGAGAAAGGCATTATCCACCGCGACATAAAACCGGCCAACGTTTTCGTGACCAAACGGGGCGCCGCCAAGGTGCTGGACTTCGGCCTGGCAAAAATGCTTCCCGTCAAGGAACTCGCCGGAACCGGGGAGCAGTTCTACCGCGAGCAACAGCAGCTTACCGATGGTCTTGGAGCGGCGCTAGGGACTGCGGCGTACATGTCGCCCGAACAGGCCCTGGGCAGGCCGCTCGACGCGCGCACCGATCTTTTCTCTTTCGGCATTCTGCTCTATGAGATGTGTACCGGCTGCTCGCCCTTCGCGGGAGATACAACCGGAGAGCTGCTGATCTCCGTCGTGCAGCAAGTGCAGATCACCGCTGCCCACCTCAATCCCAATGTGCCGGAGGGATTGGGGCGGATTATCGACCGATGCCTGGAAAAGGACCGGGAGCTGCGGTACCAGCATGCGGTCGAGATCCGAGAAGACCTGAAGCGATTGCAGCGCAACTCGCCATTTTCCGAAGGACAGGTCGAAACTCTGACAGAGGCTTCCCCGGCGATCCAGAGGCAAAGGGACGACGAGGAGAAATCATCACCCAAAATCGCGGCGCCAATCCAGGCTAAGCGCAGCCTTCGTCCTTGGCTCTTACCCCTTTCAGGACTTCTGATTGCTGCCATATTATCCATGTATTACCTTAAGCGTCTGGACATGGCGCCGCGGGTCGCAAATTATGTCCAGCTCACACACGACGGTCAGCCGAAAGCATTGGTGGGTACGGATGGTTCGAGGCTCTACCTTGGCTTCGCGAGAACAATCCATTACAACGCCACCACCGGCATCATGCAGATACCTACATCGGGTGGCGACCCGGTGCGGGTTCCGGCGGCTTCCAGAGCTATTCTGCCTCTCAACGTCTCGCCGGATGGAAGCGAACTCCTGGCTAAAGAGAATCGGGGTACGGAGTACAGGGGTGAGCTTTGGAGCCTGCCGCTCCTCGCGGGCGCGCCCCGTCGGCTGGGCGCTCTTGTGGGGCAGGACGCGGCTTGGTCTTCTGATGGCCAGACGCTGGTTTACGCTGACGGAAGCGATTTGTATTTGGCAAAGCGCGATGGAACTTTTTCGCGAAAGTTGGTTTCGTTGCCGGGCCGAGGGTTTTATCCAGCGTGGTCGCCTGCAGGGAACAAGCTGAGATTTACCGTGATCGACGATAAGACCGCTGCGAATTCGCTCTGGGAGGTTTCGGCGCAGGGTACGAATCTACACGCGTTGTTTCCCGGGTGGCACACTCCACCCGACGAATGCTGCGGGAAATGGACGACGGACGGAAAGTACTTCGTTTTTCAATCTCAGGGGCAAATCTGGGCACTTTCCGACCGGGGCATATTTCTTCACAACTCCGTGGGCAAACCTATCCAGTTGACTTCAAGCCCACTCGGTTTGTTTACTCCCCTTCCCGGCAAGGATGGCAAGAAACTTTTCGTGGTAGGCCGCACTTATCGCGGCGAACTGGAGCGCGGCGAACCTAAGTCTGGCCGTTTCGCACCCTTCCTGTCTGGCATTTCTGCTGAAGACGTTGCGTTCTCGAAAGACGGCCAGTCAGTAGCCTACGTTTCCTATCCCGATGGCATTCTCTGGCGAAGCAAGGCGGACGGTGGCAACAAGATACAGCTCAGTTCTCCTCCGCTGTTTGCCGCGTTGCCGCGCTGGTCGCCCGACGGCAAACAGATCGCGTTCTATAACTACTCTGTCGGTAAACCAGGAAGGATCTACCTGGTATCAGCCGAAGGAGGCAGCCCGCAGCAGCTGCTGCCCGACGATGCCGAGCCCAAGCAGGATCCGGATTGGTCGCCGGACGGGGACAAGATTATTTTCGGCAGCGTACCGGCTGACAATCTTTCAGCCCTGCGTGTACTCGATTTGAATACATTTAAGGTCTCCCCACTGCCTGGCTCCCGAGGCCTGTTCTCTCCCCGCTGGTCGCCGGACGGCAGGTACATCGTGGCGATGCCGGCGGACTCGCTGAGCCTGGTGCTCTTCGATTTTCAGACTCATAAGTGGTCACAACTCGCGAAAGCGAGAGCCGCATTCCCGAATTGGTCAAGAGACGGACAGTATGTTTACTTCTTGAGATGGCTTGACCGCCCGGCTGTGTTGAGAGTGCACATCACGGACGGTAGGATGGAACAGGTTTCAGATCTGACCAACCTTTCCACGGTAGGCAACATCGGCCCATGGCTGGGACTCGGTCCGGACGATTCCCCGCTTGTACTGAGAGATATCGGAGCCCAGGATGTCTACTCGCTCGACTGGCAGGCGCCTTGAAGAAATGATTTTCAAGCCTTGGGCGGGCATTTTGCGTCGTAAGTCGCCTGCAACCGCTTTAGCTTGAGCACACCGTAGAGAACAAGAATCACCATCGCAACCACCAGAGTGGCAGCCAATCGTCTTTCCATGGGATAGTCGCCTTCGCGGTAGAAGGTATAGCTGGCGACAATCAAGCAGAGTATGCCGATGTTGATGATCCAGTTGACGGGCCTGGAGACGACGAAGGGTAAAGTCCCGAAGCCGGCAAGTTGATAGAGCATGAACGGCAGGATAGCGACCATGGGGAGCAATTCAGAGGCGCCCAGGGCAACGTCGACTGCGCCTGGCGCGTGCGTGTGCAGCAGCGTGCTGTGGGCCAGTTCATGGAAGAGCGCCGGGATTGCAGCCAGAAAGGGCACAACCGCAAGCAGTTCGAGCACCAGCGATCCGCTCCAGGCGCCAACCCTGGAAGAGGCATCAGCCCCGGCGCCCGATGATTCCGTGCCAATAAATAAACCACCGACGATGGCGGCTGCACTCGACAGCATGAGTAATTCGACCGTGATGCCGAAGCTTGCCGGCTCGCCGGTCTTGATCAACAGCAAACCCATAAACCCGGGCAGGTAGAACATCACGCGCACCAGTCGTGCCCAAACGCGTGCATCGCGCTCCGGCGGCAGGATGGGCAGCGCCAATCCGTCGGTTCCGATCATCACTCTAGCCTTCGACATGCTGATTCCCTCGTCGTGCGAAAAACTTCAATTTGGATTTAACTCCGCCTTGGCAAACGCAGTAGTCCCCGCCGTTCTAATGGTGCTTGTGATGTTTGCCCGCTTCAATGGCAAGGTCTTCTCCTACATTCGGATCATCTTTCTCGAGCTCGGCAAGCAGGCCCTCATCGGAAAGGTCAAGGGGATGCGAGTTTGCCCAGTCTTCCCGAAGCGTCTTTAAAATGCGATGGGTGATGTGTTCATCCCTGACCTGAATCGCAAGTTCACGCCGGCTATCGAAGCTGCCGGGGGCGAGATTGATGGAGCCGACGATCGCGACGTTGTCGTCAGCCATGAGCAGTTTGGCATGCAACTTGATGTGCTTGAGCTTATGGATCTTGACCCCTACATCCTCGAGTGACCGCAAGCCACTCACGCCTTCCGCGAGTTTTGCCTTTTTGAGTTTGTCCGGAGGCCGCGCCATGATGTGGATCTTGACGCCGCGCTGGTGGGCGCGGAGGAGATGCTCGATGATCACGGGATCCTGGTAGCGCTCGTTCTGCAGCCAAAGCGAGTGCTTGCTTTCGTCGATGAACTGTCCAATGCGCTCGCGCCCGTTACCGATACACCAGATCAGATGCGAGTGGTGGCCGGCGTCGAATTTGGTGCGGTTCCAGTCCGCGTCAAAACACTGCGCGACCTCTTCCACCTCATGCTTGTGTGAGGTGACAACCGCGTAGTCGCGAGTGATGGTCAGATTTTTGGTCTCCCAATTGAGGGACTGAACGAAGGCAGTCTCGTCGTCGATCACCATGGATTTCTCATGGGTCAGATCGAACTGCGGGTTACTGTCGATCACATGCACGCCTGCGCCAGTTAACGTTTTACGCGCATCGTGGTTTTCCTTCTCGCCGTCTCGCCGTTCGGGATTAAGCATGATGCGCACATCGACACCGCGATGTTGAGCGGCAATAACCGCCTGGAGGAGCGAGGGATCGGAGAAAATGAACATCTTGACGCGAAGGGATTTCCGAGCGTTGCCGATGGCGTCAAGGATAGGCCTGGCTGAGTCTTCGGGAAGAACGATGAGGGAGCGAGACATCGGAATTCCTTTGCTGATCGGGGATCTGCTTGCCGTAACGGACTGCACCTGGGGCAGAAACCGTATCAAAGAATATCGCGGTGGTGAACTCACGCGATCCCGCAAAACTACTAGTTCTTTGCCCTAATTTCTGCTCCACAAACCCTTCATGGTTGCTCTGGGGCAACGACCGGGCCGCGCTCTCTCTGTCATCCTCTTCAGGTCGTATGTTTTGCCGAAGGAGAGAGGGTCCGCGCAGGACCTCAAAAGGGGCGGCTCATCAGTGGATCGTTGGATGAAAGCAAAAGACATCGAAGGACACAATTGGCTTTCACTCTTTTTGTGGCCTGCGTTTCGCCGCATATTCCCCTTCGGCAAGAGGTTGAAAGTTCCGCGAAAGCGGCCTGACCCAAGCTTGCAGGCGGAGGATTTCAAACCCGCGCAAAGGTTCCCCGAATGTGCGGTGCCGCAGGTGATCATTGAAGTGCAGCTTGAGCAGTGGATCCGCTGGACCCTGGAGAGCAACATCGAACTGGCCGCCGCACTCAAACGACTACGAACGTCCTACAAGCTGGTCCGGGACGGGAAGCCTGCCGAGAACGCCGATGCAATCCTGGCGCAGGTTGAAGCTGCATTGCGGAATGTCGAGAACAACAAGATGTAGTTGAAACCTTCGTGCCTGCAGCCAGCATTTTGCGCGCCGCGCCGACCGAAGGCGGCGGCAGTTCCCTGCCCGTTGATAGCTCAACACGAACAGTTTGCGAGAAGCACAGCGCAGCCCTGTCAGAAGTGACAGATGCCCTCGCTCGAATTTTTCTAGGGCAAATTAACTCTCATCCTAGAGCCCGCCCAAGATTTTTTTTGGGCGGTTTTTTTTGCCCGCGCCATGTTTGGACCTGGCTCGTTCCGCCTACTTCGGAGCGGTACAGCCCGAATTGTATTTGCCCTTGGCGCAAGTAGTGCCACCGGGCCCCTGAGCAACGCCCGAGCCGTTTTTGGTCTTGGCTTTGCCGCCGTTGGTGGTTTGGGTGGTGGTAACTCCATTCTGATTCTTGGTGGCGGTTGCGCCCTTGCCTGTATTCGGGTTGTAAGCAGCAGCGGAATTGCCATCGCTGCAAACGGTTTGACCGCGCGCGTTCTTAGTGCAACCAGCCTGGCACAAACTCGAGGAAAGAACGATACACGCCATTATCAATGAGATTTTCACTTGCAGCTCCGATACCGGGTTGATGTTTAGACATGGAGAATCCTGCGGACGAGCACTACTCCAGTCTGCACCAGCGGTGGACCAGACATAACTAGCAAGAGTGCTAGGGTTTGCAATGCAAGATTGGCCGGCTCGATAGAGGGCGGATCGCGATGCGATGGAGCGCGAAGGGACGCGCAGGTCGAACTCGTCATCTCGCAGAGCACGGCGTGGTTATGCGCACGAGCGAGAAACCGGATTTATTCGCCGTCCTAAGCCGTCTTGGCTTGGTAGCTCGGGCGATTTTGTTGGGGCCACAACGCCAGCAACGATAACTCATCGCTAAGGCGATTCGAGACTGCGAACAGGTAGAACTCGAAGACGCCCTCCTTTGAGATCTCGAGCTGTTCGATCGTGGCGTCTGCGCCAAAATTGTACTGGCTCAGAAAATGATCGATTTCGATTGCGCTAGGGCGAGGATCTGATGCCGATGTCTCAGTCGTCAGACGCCTATTGTTGGTTACCTCGTGCAATCGAGCCAGCAACTTATTCAGATCGTTCGGGATGTCCATAGCCCAAACCTCGCTGATGTTGTTAGCATTTTGATGCCCTGATGGGCAAAACACCATGCACCATATTGCGTACCTCTGCCATGGAGATCATCAAGGTAGCTAAATGGTTAACCTCGAAGGCGTGTGAGTCCCGATATGGTGCGGGCCACGATGTTTCCGCCGAAGGAAGACTTATTGAACGATGCAGTGTTTGCAGTAAATGAACCGCCTGTAAAGTAAGAGTGCTCTTGCGGTTCTTTCCGGAGACTTCTATGAAATTGACGAAACGGATCCTCATCGCATTGTGTGGGATCACATTGACCGTAGGCGCAGCGAATGCGCAGGTCGTGATTCATGCTGGCCCACCTCCGCCGGTGATTGTGGAACGTCCAGGCCCACCTTTGCATGCTGGATGGGTCTGGGTGCCTGGGTACTATCGATGGAATGGCGGCCGGTATATCTGGGTGCCGGGCCACTGGGTCAATCCACCTCGGCGGGGTGTGGTGTGGGTTCCCGGCCGTTGGGTTGCTCGCCCAGGGGGCTATGTTTGGGTCGCGGGGTACTGGCGTTAAACGCAACCGGGCAGAGTGCGGCAGGTTCGACCCCTGCCGCGCCTCAATTGCTCAGTTCCTGCGCTTTGAACTCGGGGAAGATTTGGCTGGCAGCCCGATAAGCTGCCCGCGCCACGATTCCCGCGTAGGTGGGAAACGAGAGCGGAACCCGAGCTAATTTATCCACCGGCATACCTGCTGCGATGGCGATCGCCACCACCTGTGCAATCTCAACGGCGCGCTCGCCGACGACGTGGCAGCCGAGAATTTTTCCGGTCGCGCGGTCGGCGATTAATTTGCAGAAACCGATCGTCTGCCCGTCGATGATGGTACGTGGCGTCTCGTTGAAGCGGATCACATCCACCACCACGTCGTGAGCTTGACGAGATTTCTCTTCGGTTAGTCCTACCTGGGCGTATTCCGGCTCGGTGAAGCTGCCAATCGGGCTCACCTGCTCTCCCAGCGTCATGATCGCGCCTCGCACGGCATTGGTGGCTGCCACGAAGCCATCATGGACTGCTTGAGGGACGAGCATAAGGCGGCCAGTGATGTCGCCGGCGGCGAAGATGTGCGGCGCGGAGGTCCGGAGATACTCGTCGACGCCGACATAGCCGCGAGGATTGGTTTCGACACCTGCCGCCGGCAGATTCAGGCCGGCGGTGTCGGCCACCCAACCAATAGCCACCACCACCAGTGCGGCCTCGGCGCTATCTTGCACGCCGTCCCTGGAGAAGACCATGCGTACGCCGCCGGGCGTCTTTTCGAAGGACTCAAGAGCACCAAAATTCTCCCGCACGACCATGCCCGCCTCTCGAAAAGCAGTGGTGACGACAGCAGATACATCTTCGTCTTCCGTGGGCAAGATACGGGGGCCGGCTTGAAAGAGTTGAACGCGTGAGCCGAAGGCCTGGAAGATGGATGCAACCTGCACCCCTGTTGCTCCCGCTCCCACGACAATCATCGAGGGGGGAACCGCGGTCAGGCTCCACGCGTCGCTGTGGGTTGAGGTGTACTCGAAGCCGGGGAGCGGCAGTCGCCGGCTGTTGCCGCCTGCGGCGAGGATAATCTTGTCCGCATGGAAACGCACCCTGTTGCCGGTTTCGAGGGTGTGCGGGTCAAGGAAGCGCGCAGTGCCGGAGTTTTCGTGAATAGCCACCCCGGCTTGTTCAAGGTGCTCGCGCCGGGTGGAATGTTCGCACACGTCCTGCACCACCTCGCGAACACGCGCCAGCAGTTGAGAATAATCGAGAATCGGCTGGCTGACAGAGATGCCAAAGCGGCCCAGCTGTCGAGCTTCCCGCAGCAACCGCGCGGCCTGGGCCAATACCCGCACGGGAACAGGCCCGTCATTCCCCGCCATGCCGCCAAACTCTCCGCGAGTAAGAATCACCGTCCGTGCACCCAGCTCCGCGGCCCTGCGTGCTGCTGACAAGCCGGCCGGACCCGCGCCAACGACTACTACGTCCATCAGGTTCCCCTCATGCGCGCTGCTTCGTCTCGTGAGAGACTGGCGCGACCAGACAATGGTGACACATATTCGCGGGCGCAGGTTCGAGCCGAACCCAGGTCTCAAAATCGAGACGCGGTTCAACTGCGCTACCAGCGGTTTTGCCAAAATACGAAGATATTCGCTTCGACTGTGTACTCTAGAGAAGCGAGATCAGCACCTTAGCCCATGTCAAACTCTCAAAAGCGCAGAAACCCTGCTTTGTCCATGTGTACGCGCACTGCGATGATTTGCTTTGCCTGTGTTCTGGGATTCTCACCGGCCAGGGCGCTGGAGAATGCTCCCAAGCCAGGTTCTGTCGGCTCGCAGACACTGGTCGCGGCCGCGGACTTGCCAGACGCGCCTGGCCCCCAGGATCCGCCGAGCACTCCCACCGCCACCGTTCCCCCCAGCCAAACTGTTCCGGTTGATTCGGGAGAAGGAAAACAGACCAGGCGAATTCTCTGGATCGTGCCGAATTTTCGTGCCGTCAGCGCAGACGCCAAGCTGCCCAAGCAACCGGTTAAGGAGAAGTTCAAGACTGCCGCCCTGGATAGCTTTGACTACTCTTCGTTTATCTTCGCGGGCATTCAGGCTGGCATTAGCCAGGCTACCGATTCCTACCCGGAATTTCACCAGGGGGCCGCAGGGTATGGGCGATATTATTGGCACACTTTCGTGGATCAGGCAGATGAGAACTTGTGGGTTGAAGGCATCATTCCCAGCCTGCTGCATGAAGACAGCCGGTATTACACGCTTGGCCACGGCGGCTTCGTCAAGCGAGGCTTCTACGCTGTGACGCGAATCATCATCACGCGGACAGACTCAGGTGGACAGACCTTTAACGCTGCTGAGGTGTTCGGTGCGGGAACGGCGGCGTCCATTTCGTCGCTCTACTATCCGTCGCACTATCAGACCTGGACCAAGATCGGACAACGCTGGTTGACCAGCGTCCTGATCGATGGCGGTACCTTCGGCGCTAAGGAGTTCTGGCCTGATATCAATAAGGCTATTTTTCATTATCAAGACTAGTGATCTTCGAACTGTAAGGAGGTTTTCTCGCTATGCCCGAAGCTGGAGGCGCAAACATTGAAATCGCTCACCACTTGAGCGAACCCAACGAACCGGCGGAATCGCTCAGTCAAGAACTGCTGGAGATCGCGGAAGCCGTCTTGCTGGCCATCATCGCGATCGCCACCGCATGGAGCGGATATCAGGCCGCCTTATGGACTGGGCAACAGGCGGAACTGTATGGCCAGGCGAGCAAACTACGGATTCAAGCCGAGGGAACCGCCACCTTCGCCAACCAGGAAGCCTTATACAACGCTTCTACCGTGGTTGAGTGGCTGAAGGCCGAAGCCCACGGGGACAAGAAGCTGGCCGATCTTTTTGAGCGCCGTTTTCTTCCCGAGTTCCGTCCGGCGTTTGAGGCCTGGAAGAAAACCGACCCAATCAGCAACCCGGCAGCGCCCCCGGGGCCGCAGATGATGGCGGGATACCGAAGCTCCAAGGTGGTAGAGGCCGCCAGGTTGAATAACCAGGCCAGTGAGGTCTTCGAGCAAGGCACCAAGGGGCGGCAACACTCAGACGAATACGTGCGGGCAACCGTTACCCTGGCAACCGTGCTTTTGCTGATTGCCATCGGCCAGCGTTTCAAAACGCGCTTGGTCCGCATCAGCCTGCTGGTGATCGCGATGATCCTGTTGTGCTTCCCCGTCTACCACATCTTTACGCTGCCCCGGGTATAGAGAGCAGAACAGTGACACTACAACAGGAACTCCAAACCGGCGCCTTTCTCTACATCGGTTGAAAGGCGTCCGGAACGAATGGCCGAGCGAAAGGTGGCGTAATCCCGTTCCGCCTGGTCCGCGTAGGCGTCTGAATATTTCGCCAGCGCGGCATCGAACTGGTCCGTCCCTCCCAGGTATCCGGCGATCGTCGCTGCATCCCCAGCCTTGGCGTGGGCGCGCGCCAGAGCCCAGCCGCACAATTCAGCATAAGCAACCAGAGTTCCGGGCTTGAAGGTTTCGATTTCCGCGGAGATCTTCATGTCACGGAACTGGCGCAGGTAGTAATCATGATGCGCGGTGCGAGCCCAGCCGAGAAAGATGTCGCTCGCCCCTTGCATGAGACGCTGGCCCTCCACTACCCGGGCGCCCTGATGGGCGTAGCGGCTTTTACCACGCGGGGACTCCAGAACGGACCGTCGAGCTTCCTTGACTTGTATAAAGAGCGGATCCCCTTCATCCGCCATCAGTAGCGAGAGGTAACAGCGCGTGCCCACGCTGCCCACTCCTACCACCTTGATGGCGCTGTCCTGAAGGCGATAGCGCTGGAACAACTGCCGTCGGTCCGGCAGCAGCGACTCTACGTACTCGTTGATGAACTTTGCGTGTCCTTTGTCGAGATTTTTTGCATATTCGTCGAAATGGTAGATCACCGGAGGGCTGTCCTTGAACATACGGCGCCCGTTAACCACCTCAGTCAGCTTGGGAACGACCGCCTCAGAGGTCTGCGAGCGGGCTTGCTTCTGCTTCCGGGCCAGGCGCGCCGAAATATCTTTGTTCTTGCTGAAATAGGCTTTCACCTGTTCCACGCTGACGGTTGCATACCAGGCGTCGAGCACTGTCATTTCAGCAAACTCCGACATGCGTCGGCGATACGATGCAGCCGCTGCCCGCACCGCCTGCTCGGCGACGCTTTTGGAAAACTCCCGGTCCCTTGCTGCCAGCACCAGGCTGGCTCCCAGCCGCTTTATATCCCATTCCCAGGCGCCGGGGAAGGTTTCGTCAAAGTCATTGATGTCGAAAACCAACGCTCGTTCCGGGGAGGCGAAACCGCCAAAGTTCGCCAAATGGCAATCGCCGCAAGCCTGAACGGTAATCCCCGAAACAGCCGCCGTTGCCAGGTCACGCGCCTGAATGATAGCCGCGCCGCGAAAGAAAGTGAATGGCGACACCGCCATGCGCTGGTACTTGACCGGAAGCAAGCCCTTGATGCGGCCTACGTCCGATTCCTCAAGCAGCTTGACGATATCGTGAGACTTTGCACGGGGTTTCCATTCGCCCTGGGCAGCCCGGGAGAGCTTTTCGCGCAGCGCCTTGCCTCGTTTGCGGCGTTCAATCTTTGAAGAAGCGAGAGTGGATTCCATCGTGTGTCTCCTGACGTGAAGCTGTTCTAAAAAGCGATGCGAGCTAAGCGGTTGTTACCAGCGATTAAATAAACGGCATCGGCAAGGTCACGCAAGCATTTTCATGATCTTCAGCAGCTCCATCGCGGGTGTCGCATACAGCACCACGGGAATCATGGGTATCGCGGCTGAGATGGCCAAAGTAATAAGTGTTGGCTTGTCAATCGGCACCAGTCCCATTTGCCTGACAACCGCAAAGCTACTGCCGAGATCGGCCAAAGAGGACGCGTCATCGTTTCCCAGGAGCGTCTCGCCCGCAGGCCGGTCTTTCTGAATCCACTTCTGTTCAAATAACTGGTTATGGATGGTCACGAGAGCGCCGTATTCGAGCAGCGCCTTTCTCTTGGTTTTGAGCAGCACCGGCGTAACCACCAGAAGAGGTACGACCAGCAACAAGACCGCGAGAACGCCATAGGCAATCATGGGAAACTTCACGGCAGAAAGCGACTCTCCCTGATAAGCGATGGCATTTCCTACCTGGGCAGCGATCACCGCCCCGCCCGCGAAGACAATCGGGCTGAAGGCTTTCTGACCTTCGGATAGAAACCCCAGGCCGGCAGCCAGGTCGGTGTGTGTGGCAACCAGAAATAGATTGATCCTCGTTGCGCTCCACAGAAAAGAGGTCCAGAGAAACATCCTCCAGGCCCACCGCAAGAGGAGAAATCGGAAGACGGGAGTGCTCACCAGGTTGAACCACCAACCCGCGGGACTCAACCCCCCTGTATTCAGGGTATGCCAATTAGAAATATCGTTCATCAGCAGCTCGGTATGGACGAGGAAGATGGAGGGGAGTACGGCCAGCAGGGCCAGCACGGTTTCAGGCAAAACCCCATCCCGCCAACGCGTCGTTCTTTCGAGCACTGCTTCAAAAGCTGGGAGCTTCTTCTCGCCTACTAATTTGGTTCTGAGGAATTCGAGCACAAGTGTGTGCCATCTGCGATCGATTCTTGATTCAGAAAGAATGAGAATGGGAGCCGCAATCAAGAGACGGACGTTGATAGCAAAATCTCGAAGGAGAGGAATTCTCACCTGTTTTCCCCAGGCGAGTCCGTACACCACAGACAGGACAAGCAGAGGCAGCCAGGTAATAACAACCACGGCCAAGGATCGACGGAGAACCAGGCGGCGCCCGTCTCCAGCTTGTCCGAGGCGAACAAGGAGCCAATGCAGTGGGCCGCCGCGGGTGATAGAGAAATTTTCTGCTATTGGGGATGTTACCGGCCCATCACCTGATGCGGTCACCAACGAATCTCCTTCCCACCAATTATTTGCCCTTCATCGCCCCCGGGGGGAGCGGGTAAACTTCGCGATGAAGCAGCCTTAGCCTGCGGTGTGATGTATACGACAGCATACGCCAACACTCAGAAAATGGCTTGCTGCGGAGAGAACGCTCGTTGGTCTACTTATTGAGGTTGAACGCTAAGCCAGTGGAGAACTGGAACGAGTTCTTCTTGTATCCAATTTGAGGATTATTCAGGAAGTTATCGATCGTCGAAACGGAAAAGGCCAGCTTCTTGTATACCGGGTATCTTACTGAACTGTTGGCGGAGGCGGAAAATGCGCTCCACTGGTTCCATGCGATGTCGGCTAGGACTTTTTCATCAAACTGCAGCTTGCCCCACTTGCGCGTGTAGGCCTCGGTGAGCGTCGATCCGATCAAATGAAGAGTCAGTTCTGAAACGTCAGCCGTTGCGTTGAATTGCTGGCTCTCGTAGTGGAGATCGGCGGTAATGTCGAACTCCGCATCTTTTTTCTTGTAAAGGGTGGCGCCGATGCCGACGCCGTAATTTTGCTGCAGCACAAGGCCCTGGGCGAAGTTGTGATCGAAAGAGAGCGCCTGCAGATAATAACCCTTCTTGTTAAAGTATTCGTCGCGCTCCGAATCCAGGTGATAAATATTGGTGATCGTCGTGGGCGTGTCCACTTGGGTTGTCTGGCCTGCGCTCAAGGTGAAGTTGAAAGTTGTGCGCAGCTTCGGATCCAGCCAAGTCACCGTGGGAATACTGCGCTTGAGCGCGGTGTCCACCTGAAAGAGATAGCTGTTCTGCGTGGAATAGATCATCGAAGTACCGGTGGTAATGTGGCCATCCCAGCCTGAGCGAAAGCCTGCCTTTTTGTGTATCTCCTTTTGATACGAGACATCGTCGACAACGTATTCAATCTTGTCGGTTGGTATCTCCTTTTCTATGGTGACCGCCGTGGTTGAGGCGCCGGGCTTTACTTCAGGCGCTGCCGGTGTAGCGCTGATCTCGGGCTTGACCGGAGGCATGGGAGAGACCAGGATTCCCTTCTCGCGAATCTTTATCTGACCCTGGGGCACCGACGCGCTGTCTCTTGCATCCTTCACGTCTTTCGGAACAACGGCAAACTCACGGCTGGATTTCAGTTCCTTGATGTTCTTCCACTCGACTGTTACTTCACCGGCTAAATCGCTCTTGAATTTAATGTCTGTTCCGGTGGAGTTCAGCAGCTCCCCGGTGAGCTTGTCGCCGTTTGTGAGGATCAGCTCCTCCTTGATCTCCGGTTCCTTCTTGGTTGCCGGCTCTGCAGGCTTTTTAGCGGCGGCCTGGCCCAATGCAGCGAGGGCGCCTACCAACAAGAGCGGAAGGGTCAGGACGTACTTTCTCTTGCTTCGACTGAGCCGATGAACGTAGGCCTCAGGATATTGAGCACTGTGTGGCATAGGGGTGTTCTCCTTGCAAAGCAGGCGAATCAGATGTGACATGTTAGAAGATTTTGGCAAACGGCAAAAACGGTTACCGTAAGAGCGATGCCTGGCAACCACCACGATGAATCGAACGCAGTGTGCGTGCACCGGCAGATCATGGTGGGCGCTGCAAGGTCGAAGCCGCTGATGCGCAAGAGCAGTTTACGGTGGGCAAACGGACCGGGTAACTAGCAAAAGTGACAGGCGGAAGAATGAGTTTGCGCGTTGCCAATCGGATAATTCTTGAATAATTCTTCCTGCCGTCGCTGGTAAGCGTGACCCTAATCAGTCGGAAAGGGCCGTCCCGCTAGAACTCTCCTTAGTTTTTGGTTGCGGTAACTAGCACTACTACTAGTGGGCGAAGCCCCTGAGAACCGGTAACCTGAGGTACTAAATTTGCTGCGCTTGTCGGCGTATGGACAATTCCAAAAGAAGAGAGACGACCCCATGAGGACAATCAGTTTGGCGTTGAGTGCAATTCTCCTGTTCGCAACCGGTCCCATCGGTTCCATGCAGGCTCAATCGACGGGAACAGACGAAGGCGTAGACGCTGTTGAAGTAGTAAAGTCCACGGCTACGGTCGAGAAAATTGATCTGGAAAAGCGCAAGGTCACTCTTCTGCTGGACGACGGCAAGAAAAAGACTTACAAGGTTGACCCTCGCGTGCAAAATCTCGCCCAGGTCAAAGTCGGAGACCACCTTCAGATGTCATTCACAGAAGAGATTCTAATTGTGGTTGGCGACTCGAACCAGGCGCCCAACTCATCGGCCGGTTCGGAAGTGGCGGTGGCGCCCCAGGGTGCAAAGCCCGGTATGGTAATGGTGTCGACCTCAGCCATGAGCGCGCAGATCCTGGCCGTGGATGCAGCGAACCATAAGGTGACGTTGCTCGATCCGGACGGCAAGAAGAAAACCATCAAAGTGAGCAAAAAAGTTACGACCCTCGATCAGCTTAAAGTCGGCGAGACAGTCAACATGGTCATGACCGACTCAATGGTAGTCGACATCGTCACGTAATCCTCACCACGAACCATGGGCGCCGCATATGTCTCGTTTTGTTACGAGATGTGGGATATGGCGGCACTCGACCAGCAACTTTTCAACATCAGTAGGCTTTAGAGCGAGCGGTCGCGCTCTTGATGGATATAGATCCCGTATAAGCCTTGCCTGTCATTAGTGACAGTAGTCAATATTCAGGCGCCCGCAGAATGATTGCAGTACTCACAGGTGTTGCCACCACTGGCAGGAAAAGGAATGAATATTATGAAGACCAGATATTTATTGTGCGCGATGCTTGCATGCATGGCGTCTGTTGTTGCCCTGGGGCAACAAGTATCAGTCAACTACAACCGGAGCCAGAGTTTTGCGCAATATCACACTTACACCTGGGCCTCTGACAACGCGAATCAAATCCAGAACTCTATCCTGGCGCAGCAAGCCAAGTCGGACATCGATGCTGCCATGCAGGGGAAGGGGCTGCAGCTGGTTCCGGAATCGCAGAACCCGGACATTATTCTGACGGCAAGCGGCGGTATGAAGCAGCAGACGTCGTACCAGGCATGGGGGATGCGCGGGATCGGCGGCGGAATGGGCGGCATCACTCCGGAGCAGAACGTAATAGGAACCATGATTGTCGACCTGTACGACGCCAAGACCAAGTCGCTGGTGTGGCGTGGGATTGCCCAGGATACGCTGACCAATAATGGCAACAAGAATTCGCAAATGGTATCAAAGGCAGTCGCCAAGATGTTCAAGCAGTGGCCAAGCTAACTCTTCAAGCCGTGCCGGCAATCGACGGAGCCAGAGGAGATCGCTTGTGACCAACCAGAACCACTTTACCCTCAGCTTTCCCTTGAAGTCGCCCGGGGATGCGACCGTGTTGGCGGAGCAGCTTGGGACCCAGATGCCTGCTCTGTTTCAAGCGGCGGATACGATCGGTACGATCCACTATTCGCGCTTCACGGTTCTGAGCGAGAAGACCCTGCTATTTCTTGGCGACTTCGACGGCGAGTTCGGCGCGCTTTTCGCCGAGCTCGCCAAACACGCAGGACCGGTGTTCGATTTCATCTTTCCACATGTGGAGAGTCCGCCGCCCACACCAGTTGCCGATCATGCGGATGCATTCGTCGAATGGGCGGCGGAGCATCTTCTTAACCCTGTGAACCTTTACACCGCTTACCCTGGGGTGACGGCGAAGGAGATCAAGGCCCTGGCGTCCGCCGCAGGCATTGACAGCGCTGGAGAGCTGAATCCGTTCCTGGTCATCTTACCCATCAAATCGAAACTCGCCTTTGCCGAAATAAAACTTCTTCTCCGGGCAAGAGGACACGGAACCACCGATGACCTGAACAAAGTCGGCACACCCCACTTTGCGCAGTTCGTGCCGCTGGAAGACGAACAGATTGGTTTCTTTACCGTGTACGACGGCTCCTTTGATAAGTACATCGCCGACTTCACCAAGAACATCGGAGGGGTTTTCGATCTCATATTCAAATTCACCAAGGATCCGCCACCGTCCCCCTGCAGAAAGTTTCTCCAGGAGTTCATCGACTTCGCGGCGGGCGCCAATCGGAAGCCGATCGGGTTCTACCAGGCTTATCCCGGCCTGGGTGTGCAAGATATTCACGCCCTGATGTCCGATAGCAAAGTAGCAGGATAGCCGCGGGGTCCGGTAAGCCCCTCATTCCAAGAGGCACGAGGCAGATAGTGAACGAAAAGAGCACATGGTCAGCAGGCGCGTTCTTGCGCCGGCTGGTTCCACATGGCGGCGAGACGAAGGAGGGCTCGTCTAAGGGCACGCTCGACCTGGGTGACATTCAGGGGTTCATCCTGCGCGGCTATAGAATGCCAATGGTGCGGCATTTCGTGCTTACGGTGGGTGTCCCCGCAAAGGCTCGCGCGTTGCTTGGGCGCCTGGTCAGCGGAGACGAGCGGGACGCACCGCAGATCACGACGGCGGACGACTGGCACGTAGCGTTGGCTCCTGGACCCGGGGACAATCTCTCGCAGACTCCGCGTTACAAACCCGACTATTGTCTCAACGTGGGCATCACCTGGCCCGGACTGGTCGCGTTAGAGATCAAAGAGCGAGTTCCGACGCTCTCGTTCAAGTCGTTCGGGGCCTTCATCGCGGGGGCCGCCGAACGAGCGAGCCTCGTAGGCGATACCGGTTCGAGTGCGCCACAGAACTGGATCAGCGCGTTTACGTCAGAAAAAGACCACGTGATGCTGACGCTGCACGCCATGGGCCCAGAGGCAATGGCGAGCTATAGCGACCGGTTATCTGCCCTGTTTACCGAGGGCGAAGCCTTTCAGGAGATCTGGCGCACCGATGGGACGGCATGGCTGCAGATGGTCGATGGCAAGCCTGAACCCTGCGCCAAGGTTCCCTTTGGTTACACCGACGGCATCAGCATGACCACCATACGCGGCGGCCCGGAACGATACACGCCCGACCACCAGGAGCCGTGCGAGCCATGGCTGTTTGTCTTGCAGGACGATGCGGAGAATTATTTTGTGCCTGAGCCTCGCGAGCTCGGTTTGAACGGCAGCTTCGCTGTCTTCAAGATGATCGAGACCGACGTGGTTGGTTTTGAGAATTTTCTGCAATCGAACAAGGACAGGATAGACCCGGAGCTGCTGGCCGCCAAGATTTGCGGAAGGTGGCGGAACGGCGTTCCTCTGGAGTTGTCGCCGGAGACGGACAGCCCTCCAGGCGGGCTCACGCCCGAGCAAATGAACAACTACGGATACGTAAATGCGGACGGATCCGGCGATCCAAGGGGAATACGCTGCCCGGTCGGCGCGCACATGCGCCGCGTCAATCCCCGGGACCAGCCAGTCACCGGCCAGGGCCAACCTGGTGGCAGTAATAATACCCACCGGCTCATCCGCCGCGGGCTGCCTTATGGACCGGCCTATGATCCGGCGCAACCTTACGATGGCATTGAGCGCGGGCTTCTCGGCTACTTCATCAATTCAAGCATCGAGAACCAATATGAATTTGTCCTGGGCCATTGGGTCAACGACAGCGAATTCGCCGGGGCGGTCCGGCTGAACCCTAAAGCGAAGGACCCGATGATCGGCACCCAGAATCCAGCGGAAAGCATCTTTGTGGTTCCTCAGGCAAATGGCGCGCCCGCGATCAAAATCACGGGGTTCTCAAGTTTCACTACGACCAAGGCCGCTGCCTACTGTTTTTTACCCAGCATCACCGCCATCAAATTCATCTCTCAGCTGGGATTGACGGCCAACTAAGCATCGAGGAGGGTTCAGCCCAATGCTTTGGCTGACCAGATGGTTCGGAGTGACGGGTAGCGACAGCGACCGGAACCTCGCCCGGGAGCAATCTGACATCGAGGCGATTGTCCAGACGACCCTCCAGGTACAGGCGAGAGCAGCGGCGCAACAGAACCGGCCGCTGGCCCGAGGAACCCACGCCAAGGGGGTCTGCGCAAGGGCTCAATTCGAAGTACTCGACGTGAGGGTCCGGCGCGATCCTGAGCTCGCGGCGCGGCTTGCCAAGGGGATATTCGCGACGCCCGGTGTCTATCCGGCTGTGGTGCGGTGGGGAAACGCCGATTCAAAGAAGAACTCCGATTTCAAGCCAGACGTGCGATCGATGTCGTTCTCTGTCGACCTCACCCGGGGTGGAGAGGCCGCGGCCGGCACGAATGGTGGCAGACAGGATTTCTCCTTGCAAAATGCCCCGCCTCTGCCCATCAACGACTCGCCCGCATTTGCCGCGATCATGAAAGTTTTGGCGGCGTCCAGCCCGCTTGCCGGGCTGTGGTCGCTGGGGTTCAAAGACAAGTTGCGCGCGGTGCGGGTGCTGACCCTGGCACAAAAGCAGTCCGGCCAAAAGATCAGGCCTTACCAACAACTCCGCTACTGGAGCAACGTTCCTTTTCGTCACGGACCGGTTGACGTTGTCCAGTATTCGGCGATACCCTCCCCGGTAAACCTCGCGCGCCCGCTACAAAAGAGTAATCCAAAAGGCCTGCAGGACGAGCTGGTCCGGCACCTCAACGAGGACGGCCGGATGAGTAGTTTCGACTTTGCCGTGCAGCTGCTCGACGCCAGCAAGATGACCTATTGGGGTAAACGCCAGGACGCCAATTTCTGGATTGAAAATGCGAGTGTCAAGTGGAATGAAGCGGAAGCGCCATTCCACACCGTCGCGCGGCTCACCCTGTTGCCCCAGTCGCACCTGGCTCCGGACGCCGCTGAAGCGACCTATTTCGATGTTACCGGGCACTCCACAGCCGACAGCACTCCACTGGGGAGCATTAATCGTGCCCGCCGCTACGGAGAGGACGCCAGCAGAAAAGCGCGCCTCCACCTGGACGGCGGCTGATCTCAGGGACCTGGCGGCCGACGGCCGACGGGCAGTAAATAGTTTTTTGAAGGAGGAGAAGCAAATGATCAAACTAAGCCGTGTAGGTAAGTTCGTCTTGTTGATGTCCCCACTGGCGCTGACCCTGACAACCGGGACCTACGCTCAGGAGCAGTATCCAATTCTGGACAAAGTTGCTGCCAAGGTTATTGAGAAATACACCAGCACCCCCTGCGAACAGCTGTTGCAAAAGAAGCAGGCGCCACCCCAGCCGCCCTCAGCGCAGGAACAGAAAGCAATGCAGTTTCTGAAGTCCGATCCGCAGATGCGCGCTGTGTTTATCAACAAAGTAGCAGCCCCGATCGCTAACAAAATGTTTGAATGCGGACTCATTCCATAGCAGACCGGGATAGAGCGTTCCCACCTGTCGCAAGTGACAGTTCCCGATCAGGCGCAATGGGAGTGGACTAACAGGCGAAGGCAGAAGCGCGGCGGCATGGACGCCTCTGTTACCCGGACCGTCGTGGACCCAGCCCCGCGTCACGGTCCGAGAGGAGAACGGCAGCAATGGATCATCTTACGGCGCGCATTACGGAAAATCTGATCGCGCGAGTTACCGGGCCCATGAAGTTCCGTCTCGTGCTCCAACCTGCCATGGCCACTTTCTTTGCCATCCGCGATGGATTGAAAGACGCCCGCGAGGGCAATCCCGCATACTTCTGGGGTTTGTTTACTGACAAAGGGGAAAGAGAGCGGATGTTGGACAGCGGCTGGAAGGGGGTAGGAAAGGTTTTCGTCCTCGCGGTGGTGCTCGACGTGGTCTACCAGCTTATCGAGCACAGGTGGCTGGTCTATCCGGGCGAAGCAATCATTGTGGCGTTCATTCTAGCCATCGTGCCCTACCTGTTGATCCGAGGACCTGTGAATCGAATCGCCCGGCGCTCGCACAAGGTTGTGAAGGAGTCATTGGGCGGCGACTAGACACACACACTTTAACAATTTGCAGGATTTTAATCGGCCAACGCCGACAACTACAGCGCAATTAACTCAACTTAAAAAGGAACAAACCATGGCTAAGCAACCTAACATCCTGATCCTCTGGGGCGATGACATCGGCACGTGGAACATCAGCCACTTCAGCCGAGGTATGATGGGCTACACCACCCCGAACATCGACCGCGTCGCCAAAGAAGGCGTCACCTTCACCGACTACTACGGCCAGCAGAGCTGCACCGCTGGACGAGCGTCCTTTATCTGCGGCCAGAATCCGCTGCGTACCGGCTTGACCAAGGTCGGCATGCCCGGCGCCACCGTTGGACTGCAGGCAGAAGACCCGACGATCGCCGAACTGCTCAAACCCCTCGGCTATGCCACCGGCCAATTCGGCAAGAACCACCTGGGCGATCGCAATGAGTACTTGCCCACCGTTCATGGATTCGACGAATTCTTTGGCAATCTCTATCACTTGAACGCTGAAGAAGAACCGGAATTGCCCGACTATCCAAAGGACCCGAAGTTCAAAGCGGCGTTTGGCCCCCGAGGCGTTCTTCACTGCTTCGCCACCGACACCGATGACGCAACCGTCGATCCCCGCTGGGGCAAAGTGGGCAAGCAAACCATTGAAGACACCGGCCCGCTGACCAAGAAGCGCATGGAAACTGTCGATGAGGAAATCACGGCAGGCGCTATCGGCTGGATGGAAAAGCAGGTCAAGGCGGATAAGCCATTCTTCCTGTGGTACAACTCGACCGCCATGCACTTCAGAACCCACCTTGCCGACAAGAACCGGGGCAAGAGCGGCCAGGACGATTACAGCGATCGCATGGTCACGCACGATGAGCAAATCGGCGAGATCCTCGATAAGGTAGACCAGCTGGGCATCGCCGACAACACCATCGTCATGTATTCCACCGACAACGGCCCAGAGAACGACACCTGGCCCGACGGCGCCAATACGCCGTTCCGCAGCCAGAAAGACACCAACTGGGAAGGCGCATGGCGTGTGCCTGCGTTTATCCGCTGGCCTGGCAAGATCCCCGCGGGTTCGGTGTTGAACGGCATCGTTACCCACCAGGACATGCTGCCCACACTGCTGGCCGCAGCTGGCGAACCGGACATAAGCACGAAGCTTCTCTCCAATTACAAAGCCGGAGACAAAACCTTCAGCGTGCATATCGACGGGTTCAACATGCTGCCCTACTTCACCGGCCAAACCAAGGAAAGCCCAAGAGAGTACTTCTTCTACGTCAGCGATGACGGCGGCATCATGGCCGTCAGAACAGGCGACTGGAAGCTGGTATTTGAAGTCCAGCGCGCCTTTTCAACGGCCGTTTGGGCAGAGCCGATGGTTAAGCTGCGGCTACCCCATATCTTCAGCCTGCGTCGCGACCCGTTCGAGCGCGCCGACTACAACTCCAACGTTTACTACGACTGGATGATCGATCACGTCCCCCAGCTTTACCAATGCCAGGCCATCGTGGCTGCCCAGATCGCAAACTATGTGAAGTATCCGCCTCGCCAAAAGGCGGCTTCCTTCAACCTCGACGCGGTGATGGAATCGCTGCATAAAACGCAGGCCGCTGTGGCGGGACATAAATAAACCAACGGCTCAGCCAGCAGCCGCTGCTGGCTGAGTCGTTTTAATATGAATGTACTTCGCAAACTGTTTAGTTCGGGATGTAGATTGCTGTGTTGGCGCGGAAGCGGTTCGCTTCCGCACGATTCAGATCATACGATGAAATGTGACATCTGCGTCCGCTTCCCGCTGAGCTAGCGGGAGGTGGACGCATGGCTCTAGGCCGCTGAAGCAGAGTTTTGAAACGTCAATTGCCTGAAGTCACACAAAAACGAGACTTTAGAGACTGCCTGCCCACTCTGTCGTCTCGAACCAATAGGTCCGACGGCCCTCGATCCATTGGTCGGCGGTGCGCGCTTCGATCCAGGTATTGAGAAAATTGACGAAGTCCATATCTCCCCTGCGGACCGCGAATGCCGCAGGAAAAGTGCCCAGGGCGGGAACGGCTGGTATTGTGATCGAGTCGGGATACAGCTTCGCCAGGATATCCAGCCGGGGCCCGTCCGCAACCGCCGCGGTGATTTTCCCCTGAAGCAGATCACTAAATAAACGTCCATCCTCTGTATAGGTATGGATTGACGCCTTCGGAAAGGCAATTGCGGCAACATCCTCAGACGTCATGCCTTCGATAACACCGACGGTGACACCAGGCTTGTTGAAGGCGTCAAGAGTCTTGTCATCCTGGGCCATTTTAGTATTTGCCGCAAGGGTGACATTGGTCAGATCGTAGGGCCTGCTAAAGTTCACCAGCAGCGCACGCCTCGGCTCAATCGAGAAGCCGGAGATGATCACGTCAAACCGGTCGGCGAGCAAATCCTGAATCAGAAAGCGAAATTCATCAGGATGCAGTTCCAGCTGAACGCCCATGTCCCGTGCCAGCTTCCTGGCGACGTCTACCTCAAATCCCACCAGCTTCCCGTCTTTGTCGTGCATGGCCCACGGTACGATCTCCGAAATGCCGACACGCAGTTTGCCTTTTTTCTCGATAGTCGTCAGGAGGTCGATATTGCTACGAGGTGGCACCACGATGCGCGGCACTTCCGCCTTCTGCCCCTGCTCCTGTTGCGCATGGAGTGCGCTGCCGGAAACAAGAAGCACAGACAAAAGCAGCTGCGCTCGCAAATATGGGAATTTCATGAGAAAGTCTCCTCTGAACACGGCCGATGGAAGCGGAGCGCAGTCTTACCGCGGAGGATGCCGCCCATAGTTGTTGAAGCCATCGCTATAGCCGGCATCGAAATCCCGCGCGTGCTCAGGCGGGTAACGGTCATTCCACCATCCGGGAAAATTGGGGCGGCCGTTATCAGCGTCCTGCCTGCCCATACGGTATCCGTCGTTGTAGTAATTGACACGCTCATTATTGCCGTTATCCTGCGAAGAGTTTGCGGAGGCGACAGCTGCACCCAGAATCATCGCTCCCAATATGCCTCCGGCGATGGCGGCGGTTGTTTGATCGCTATCGCTATTTCCATTGTGCGAGTGGCCATAACTAAACCGGGCGCGGCAACCTCGATCAACCCATATGCCTCGGGGATCGAATCCCCAACTCTCCCCCTGCTCGCACCGCGCGCCGGAAAGTTTTCGAACCAACTGAACCTGGTTCTTGGTATCTGCTCGGCAATAGTGGTACTCTCCGTCGTCACTGGAACAAGTGAGGTTTCCATTCTGCGCATCACACGGAAAGCTGAAGGTCGCCGTCGCTGCAACTAACAGCGCAGAGAGTGCACGGGCGTACACCATGATGCTCCTCCTGAGCGAGCACGCACGTAGAAGAATGCGCACCAGTTTTTATACCAAACTTACCGCTTTTTATCGATAAACCTGAAGAAATTTGCGATATTGCGCTATGGTGTAGATTCTCTCTCATCGACGCGTGCGTATGGTTGCGCGATAGAGGAACAGCAGCGATTTTTTTTGAGGGTACAACATTCATGTCCAGGGCATGGCCTGCACTAGCAGTTCGCCATACAATCTTTGCACTCGTTGCCGGGTCATACTGGTTTGGCTTTCTTTGCCTTCGCGCGCAGGTTGCCAGCACAATCACAGACGTAATCATAGTGAAAAAGCCAAACCACGCAGATGGCGCAGCGATGGCTACTGTAAGAGGGCCCTCCAAAGTAAAAGGCAAAGTAACGGTTACAGAGAAAAAGGGACGCATCGCCTCCCACGCGTTACAGGCGTGGAAGATCATGGGCGGCCACGGAGCCCTGCTGCTGATGTCGCCGGAGAAAAAAGGCGTACAGAACCGCCTTCGCTACTACGACCTGGACACTGACAAAGGAAGATTTCTTGGGCACGTACCCTTCGCCACTGCGACCATGACGGAGTCCAACGATAGAAACAGTCCCTGGGCATTCGCAGTCAGCGGGGTCGATGCTTCATCCAGCCGTTCTGCGATTTTCGTGGGAGACGCCACTGCCCTGCATGGGCGCATCGATGGTGGCTCCATGCCGAGTTTCACGGGCGATTCTCTCTCCTTCCAGTCGGCCACTGGGCCGAACCAGGTGAAGACCGCGGCACTCCTTGGGCAGGAAGCTTTTGGCCGGATTTACACCACAGCCGCCGAGGCACAAGGTCCATACCTCCAGTTCCTGCCTGACGGGGACGCTCTGACAACAAATCAGGCAGGCCAGGTGGACCGAGGACGTTGGCTCACCGATGGTTCCACCTTTCACATGACGTCAGCTCAGGGTGTGGAGCGAAGTTTTCGTTTAGCCGATCTTCAACCGGTGAGCGGCGTTCCCGCGACCAGCCGCCTTACCTTGCGCTTGCTCCAGCCGCTTTCCTCCCGAACAGCGAAGGAGGGCACTGAAGTGAAGGCCGTCTTGATCTCTCCCGGCGTGTTTAACGGCGAGATCCTGTTACCGCAAGGTAGCGAATTCGACGGTAAAGTAACCGCCGCACACGGAGTTGGTTTAGCCATCAAGCACGAGACGGCAGCCGTTACCGTACACTTCGATGCGGCGAAGCTGCCGGATGGGCGCGTCCTTCCGCTCGATGCTCGGATTTCGAAGATCGAGAACGCACAGGAGAGCGTGAACAAAGAGGGAAAAATACAGGGCATCCGGTCGACTGGAACCATCGGACACTCGGCCGAAAACCAGATCGCATCCCTGGCTCAGATCGATCCGGTTCTGTATATCTTTACTGCGACGGCAGGGCCTGCTGTTTTGGGCTTTGCCGAGCCGGAAATTCTTTATAACGCAGGCACTGAACTCGATATCGAATTCAATACGCCGTTGATTACGGAACAGAAGTATGATCCGCGTGTGCCCCGCATGGCTCTTTCTGGTGAACAGGCTGTACAGTTCGACGCCATGGTTAAAAGCCTTCCTTTCCGCACGCGAACAGAAATCACACACAAACCGTCTGACCTGACCAACCTGATCTTTATCGGCCACCTGGATGCCCTTCGCCGAGCTTTTGAGGCTGCGGGCTGGCAGCCTGCGGACGAGCTGACGTCTACTGCAACCTTCCAGACCGTGAAGACATTGGCCGGTAATCAGACCTACAAGCAGGCCCCAATGTCGACTCTGTTGCTGGGCGATGAGAAGCCTCTGTTCGCGTTGCAGAAGACAACCAACACCTTCTCATCGCGTCATCACTTGCGCGTCTTTCAAACCGGTGTCAGTTTCGACGGCCAACCGGTGCTGACCGCTTCATCCACCCAGGACATTGCCATCGCCTTCTCCTACAAACAGAAGACCTTCATTCATGTCATCGATCAATACCTTGATAACGAGCGGTCTAAGGTAACAAACGACCTCGAATTCACAAACTGCGTGACCAGCATCGACCTGGTCCCCCGCCCGTGGGTACCGCAAGATGCCTACAATTCGACTGGTGACCGACTGCGTACCGATGGCGCGGCCGCCGTTCTGACCATCAACGAATGCGCCCATCCCAATAGCACGCCGGATACGGCGGCCGCACGTGCCCCGCTTCTGGAACGAAGCGAGCGCAATACCATGTTGTCGATCAAAGACACGCTCTATCGCGGCAACCTGATCTACACCGGCATCTCTGGTGGGATCAAGATCCATTCTTATTTTGCGACTAAGGGTGAACTTGGCGAAGATCAGGGCAATTGGCAGAAGAGCGACGCTTCGGGGACCCAGTACAGGCTCGGGGGGACGCCCCCTCATCTCTTGCGGCGTTCCTCTCCCTCTAACAACACGCAGAGCGACCTCGATGCCCCTTCACGCGCGCTGGTTGCCGAGCACAGGTGGGATCCGCCGCACTACGAAATTGGCTTGAACCTGGGGTATTCGCGCTATCGCGACACCGAGCTAGAGTTCACCCAGGTTTTCCTGGAGTCTTCTAATCCCCAGGAACCCACCTATGGCATCGCGCTGAACGACAGTGTTGGCGATGGGTGGGCGGGGAGCATCTCGCTAACCCTCAACAGTTCGAACTGGGTTTCGAACGAATTCGCGTATTCCAGGCAGCAGACCAAGTTCGACCTGGAAGAAGATAGCGGTTCAAGCAACCCCGACGATGTAGGCAGCTCCAATACACGCATCGTCGGCCTGGTGACCCGCCAAGCTGAGTACAACACGGTCTTCAACCTTCGACCGCGCAAATCCAGATGGCGCCCGTATGTATCGGCGGGGCCAGTGCTACAACTCATCTCACTCTCCGACGCGCCGCTCAAGAAGCCCTCGGGCTACTTTCGCCTTGGTCTCTCGAACATCGGACTGATTAAGGCCGCGTTTGACTTCGGAAGCACGCCCCCATTGAATGGCGGCGGCATCTTCCAGTTTGGGCTCCAGTATGGCGCAGGCCTGAGATACCGGGTGCAGCCGCACGTGATGCTAAGGGCGGACTTCCGTGAGACCTGGGCCAAAAACCCATCCATCGTTCGCGACAGCTATCTGGGATATGAGCCGATCGGTCTTGACGACACCTACTCGACCGAAGTGGATTATTACAAGCCGCCTTCCAAATATTTTCAACAACGCGCCACCTTGGGAGTGGCCTTCACTTTCTAGCACCGTTTATCCTTCGCCTCGGCGACAATGGTAGGAGCTTCGCTGATCCTTTCCAAGGTAAAGGAGGGGGAGCCCGGCGTTTCGCGCGCGGAGAGCGACGTTAGCCTTGAGCCAAGCAGGAGAGAAGTCTTTGTCACTGCAAGATGTAGCGGAGCAAGTGCGGGATTTCTACGAACGTTATCCCTACCCGCGGCCCGTCGAGAGCCTGGACCAATATCGACGGGTGTGGCAAGACCCGCAGAAGCGACGCGCGGATTATCATCTCTTTTGGCCTGACAAAGCGTATCGGGAAAATTACTCCATTCTCATAGCGGGCTGCGGGACATCCCAGGCGGCAAAGCACGCATTGCGTTGGCCTGAGGCCGCGGTAACTGGAATCGACGTCAGTGCGACGAGCATTCACTGTACCCAGGAACTGAAGCGCAAATACAACTTAACCAATCTTCAACTCCACTCCCTGCCTATCGATCGGGTTCACGAATCGGGCGCCACCTTCGATCAGATTGTCTGCACTGGAGTTCTCCATCATCTGTCCGATCCGGATGCCGGCCTCGCAGCTTTGCGCGGTGCGCTGAAGCCGGACGGAGCGATGCACGTGATGGTGTATGCCCCCTACGGACGAACCGGCATCTATATGTTGCAAGAGTTCTGCAGGCTTATTGGCATTCGTGCCACCGATGCCGCAATCGCCGATCTGATCGCAGCGCTCCGCGGCTTACCGCCGGGGCATCCGCTGGAAACATTGCTCCGTACCGCCCCGGATTTCCAGCAGGAGGCAGCCTTGGCGGATGCCCTTCTGCACCCGCAGGACCGCGCATATTCCGTGCCCCAACTCTTTGATTTTATCCAACGCGCGGGACTGAAATTCGGCAGATGGGTAAAACAAGCGCCCTATTCCCCTCACTGCGGCGTGATGGCTCGCATCCCGCAAGCGGAGCAGTTGGCCCAGCTTGCACAGCCGGAACAGTATGCGGCGGCTGAGCTGTTTCGCGGCACGATGGTTCGCCATAGCGCTGTTGTTTACCGCAACGATGGCCCGGGCGCCGGACGGACACCCACTTTTGCCGCAGAAGCCTGGCTCGGGTATGTGCCCATCCGCATGCCAGAGACGATCTCGATTCAAGAGCGGCTGCCTCCCGGGGCTGCAGCCGTCCTCATCAATCGAACTCACACCTACACGGATCTCTTCCTACCGATAAGCGAAGCGGAAAAGAGCTTGTTTGATTTGATTGACGGGGACCAGACGATCGGCGACATTGTGCAGAAAACTCTCGAGCACTCGTCCCCGCAATCGCAGCGGGAGCTGGCTCGGGCCTTCTTTGAGCGCCTATCGTGGCACGATCAGGTCGTATTCGACACCTCGCGAGCTTGGCCGGTTTCTCCTCTCAGCCTTGCGAATGAGACCGGTTGTGCTCGCCGTTCCATCGGATAAACTGTCCCCGTGATCATTTCATATTCTCTTGAGCGTTCGACGGTTGTACCTGTCGTAAGTGACAGTTCCCCATCCCGCCTTTCTGTTGATTAACTGGCTCTTGGTTTCCCGATTCGACATCGTGGGTTTACCCATAGCTCCGGGTGTGCACCAAGGAGAAATAGATGACTGCAGGAAGCCAGCTTCGCGCCGCTGACGATCGAGACGGAAGCTCCGCCACCGAAGCCCCACGCCACGTGGTGGCTTACTTATGACGCTCTTCGTCCTTGCCCCATGGAAATCCGATTGGCTATGGGGCGCACTGCTCATCGTGGTGACCGTAATCTTCCACGCTTATATTCTTGGGGAGCTCAACCGGGGGGTGCGTTTCCTTCTGGGAAGAAGCCGTCAACATCCCCTCACGCGTGTAATCTCTGAATTTGTTATTGGCGGTTCTGCGCTTTGCGCCACCGTCCTGCATGGTGCGGAAGCGGGTATTTGGGCGATCGCTTACTGTTTGCTGGGCGCACTGGCCGACCCGAAGGGCGCAATGCTTTACTCGATCAGCGTGATGACAACCGTCGGGGGTTCTAATCTTCGCCTGGAGGACCGCTGGATGCTCCTGGGACCGCTCGAGGCCTTGAATGGGTGGATTCTGTTCGGGCTTACGACTGCGTTCTTGTTCGCTGTTGTCCAGCAGGTCTGGGCCGAGAAACACTTGTTTCTGGGCGGTGAACGTTAGAAGGGAGCAAATTGCGACCTTTTCCAGCCGATCTCGCCCATAGGTCCGTGGAATCACTCTCAGGTTTCGGGTAGAGAGCTACGCCATTCCCCACATCTCCCGACAAAGAACGTCGTGAGATATGGGGCACCCGGGTTCGTGGCTGGTCTCACGCCAGCCCTCGGTTGCGCCCCTATTTTTAAAACGGCCCACTTTTTAAGACCACGCCGTAAAAGGTCACCACTCCAATCAGGATAACGGCCAGGGCTACCACAAAAGAGACAGACCATACGTGCCGCCCCTCAGACGCCCCAATGTCATTTAGAAATCTCCGGTGCTGCCAGGCTGCGGCCATTAACCCCAAAGTGCCCAGAGCAATAAGGCTCAGTCCCAGATTGCGGGGAGCCTGCGGGCGCTTGATGGTTCCAGCGGCGATTTCTTCGGCCTGGTATTGGAAGAACTTATAGATGCTGAAGCCAAAGCTGATCATCGAAATCGCGGTTCGAATCCATGCCATCAGCGATCTTTCCGAGGCCATAATGGTACGCGTGACGGCCAGATCGGTTCGCTCTTCAGCGAGAATTGTCCCTCTATCCTTTGCCGCTGGCTCAACAGGACTCATGCGGTCATTCCTCAGTGGTACGGCAAATAGTGACGCAACTTGTGCTCGGACGTCAACAGCTCTAGCGGGCTAGCACCGGCCAGCAATGGAGGGGTTCACGCGACGGGACCTTCCGCGGGAGCATCGCAGGGCACGATGGACGGCCAGTGCTCCCGGACCGCGAACACCCGGAAAACAAATGCGACCAGCACTGCGATCAGGGTGACGGGGAAGAAAGCAATCCGGTCCTGAGCCAGCACCGCGATCACGCTGTAGACCGTGCTCGCCAGCACCGCCGTGGTGACGAGTTGTTCCGCCGGCCGCACGATCTCCGGGGTGACCCCGGAGAAGAGGTCGATAAATACTCCGCCCGCCGTGGTGGCGAGAAGCCCGATGACAATCGCGGCGAAAATTCCCAGGCCGTGATCGAGCGCCTTATGGGCGCCGAGGATGGCAAACCATGGCAGCGTGAACGACTTGAAGAAAGCCAGGGTTCTGGTGCGGAAACGCTCCTCCTGCGACTCGGCCCAGCGATAGATAGCCAAACCCAGCAAACCCATCAACAGGCACACGACAAGATAGATCGGGCTCTTGAGCGGTCCGGGGATCTCATTCAAAAGCAGATCCCGAGAAACGCCACCTCCGATACCTCCGAAGTAGGCAAAGATGAGCAGCCCGGCGACGGTATAACCGCGGTTGTGCGATGGATTGCGGGCAACGAGCACTCCGTTCAGGGCGTTGATGCCGGCGGAGAACAAGTCAACTTCTGGAAAGCTTGGCAAGTTCATTCGGTAATTCTCCTGAGGAGCGGCCTGCCATCGGGGCGCGAGGCTGCGCGGGCTGATGGTCGCCGCTTAAGGATTGAGAGCACTTCCTATCCTCTGGAGAGTAGATGGGGCGGATTTGCTGCCGCAACTGTCATATATGACAGGGGCGCGAAAGAGCGCGCAGGGGTGCTCCGCCCTCTTCACCATTGATATACTTTCGACTACTGTGAAGCGTAGCCCCGGAACGAAACCTGAGTGAACGCGATTACTCGAGGAGGAAGAACCTTTGTTAAAGTTCAGCGGTTCACTTGCGATTGCCATCGTCCTGTGGCTCACTTCGGGCTCCGTCTCAGCTACGGCGCAGCAGGCCGGCCCGGGGAGCGCCACACCTTCCTGGCCGAGAGTTTTTGACCGGAACGGGACGCATGTAGTGATTTATCAGCCACAACTCAAGGCCTGGCAAAAATATCAGACATTAGTTGCAGACACCGCAATATCAATCACCGACAAGGGACAGCCTCCTGTCCTGGGCGTCATCTCCTGGCGTGCAGAGACAATCGCCGATCCAAGTGCGCAAACTGTTTATGTCAGCCACATTGTGGTCCTGGATGCCCGATTCCCCTCGCTCGATGCTACCCAGGCAGCGGCCATGCAAAGGCGCGTGCATCAGATCTATCCCACAATGACACTGACGATCGGGCTGCCGCGCATGATTGCCAGCCTGGAACACCTGAACCAACCTGTGAGGGCAGTCGCCACCGGCACGCAGCCGCCCACCATTCTCCTCAGCACCGTCCCGGCGATTGTGCTGTTGGTGGACGGAAAACCGGTGTTGGCTCCCATTCAGGGCACGAACCTGCAATATGTGGTCAATACCAACTGGGATCTCTTCTACGACAAATCAGATTATTACCTGCTTAGCGGCCGCACCTGGCTTAGGGCAAAAGAACTGCGCGGACCATGGGCAGTGACACTGAAGCTTCCTCCCGACATGGCCAGGCTGCCCTCCCAACAGAACTGGGACAACGTCTTGAAGGCAGTGCCGCCGACCGGGCCCCCACAAAGTGCTCCCAACGTGTTGTTCACCGACAAGCCGGCGGAGTTGCTTGAGTTCCGGGGTAAGCCGGTCTATGCCAGGATCCCCGGCACTAGCCTTTCCTATGCAACGAATACCGACAGCAAAGTGTTTTTGCATCAGCCAGATAATCAAAACTATATCCTGATCTCGGGACGTTGGTTCCGAGCCGGGAGCCTATCCGGGCCCTGGACCTATGCAGGGGCGAGCCTCCCCCCAGATTTCGCGAAGTTGCCGCCAGGGCAGGTCTATTCCGGAGTTCTGGTTTCTGTGCCCGGGACCCAGCAGGCGAGCGATGCCGTGTTGCTCTCCCAAGTGCCGACGACGGCAATCGTAAATCGTGCCGCGGCGGAGGCTACCGTAAAAGTTGCCTATGTAGGGCCGCCGCAATTTGTACCCATCCCAACCACTACCCTCTTCTATGCGGTGAATACACCCGACAAGGTGATTCGCGTGGGTAACCTGTTTTACCTTTGTTTCCAGGGCGTCTGGTTTATCGGTCAGACTCCCAATGGTCCCTGGCATGTTGCGAGTTCAGTGCCGCAGGTGATCTATACCATTCCCCCTACGTCACCGATGTACAACGTTACCTATGTGATCGTCTCCAACCCAACGCCGACAACGGTGCAGACCAGTTATTCGAGCGGATATCTGGGCGTGTTCGTGGTCGGCATGGCAGTAGGATCGGCAATCGTTTACGGGACTGGATATTATTACCCTCCGTACGTCTACTATGGCCCACGCCCCGTCTATTATCCTTACCCGTACACCTATGGAGTAGCCGCTGTTTATAACCCCTACACCGGGTTTTACGGAGTCGGCCGCGCCGTGTATGGGCCTTACGGTTCGGCAGGGACTGCAGCCTGGTATAACCCCTCAACCGGGACGTACGGACGTGCGGTCACCACCCAGAATGCATACGGCGGCCACACCTATGCCCAGGCCTACAATCCCTGGACAGGGACGTATGCGGCCACCTCACAAGGCCACAACCAATATAGCCAGTGGGGAAGTTCAGTGGTGACCAACGGGAACGACTGGGCCCAGGCGCAGCATGTAACCAATAGCCAGGGAACCGCGGGTTCCTTCCAAACATCCAAAGGCAGTGCCGGAGCCGGGTACACCGGCAAGAACGGCAACAGCGGCTTTGTTGCCAAGGATGCGAACAATAACAACGTCTATGCAGGCGCCGATGGCAACGTCTACAAGAAGGATTCAAGCGGCAACTGGAGCAAATATAGCGACGGTGGCTGGACTCCGGTAGACCCCTCCACCGGTGCATCCCAGACGAAGCAACAGAAACAGAATTCGGGTTCTAACGGATTGTCACAGTCCAATCAAACCCCCCGCTCAACGGGACAAGGTACTCAGGCCGTTCAACCGTCTGCCCAGGGGTCGCCCTCTACCATGGGACAACTCCAGAACGATGCGCAATCCCGGGCCCGTGGGGACCAACTGGAACAATATCAAAATCGCGGAGCCGGTGGAGCTGGCGGAGCCGGCGAACGCGGCTCGCGCAGGCAGCGCTAAAAATGATCGGGCGTCCCGTGCTCGCATTCCGCGCCGGGGATGGCGCACCCGGCGTTTCGTCTTAAAGAGATCGGATTTGCCTCATCAAACGATTGAAGATCACAGCACCGAGCCGAAACGGCCTCCGCTGAAGACAGTGACAATGGCATTTTCAAGGTCCGTGGCGAGACGAGATTTAAACACGAATCCCGAGGCGCCCAGGGTAAAGGCAGCTGCCACAAATGCCATGTCCTCGTGCAGCGTGAGAAAGATAATTTTCGCCGGACAGCCGGCGATCTTCAGCCGCCTGGCCACCTCAAAGCCGTTCACGTCTCCGAGGGAGATATCCAGAATGATCAGATCGGGGAGCAGGGCGGCCGCCTGTTCCACAACCGCGGCGCCGCTCGATACTGCCGCGGCAATCTTATAAGTTCCCTGCAACATTTCGCCCAGAAACTGCAAAAAGACAGGACTATCATCAACCAGCAACAGCACCGGGGACGCCACAACATCTGGTTTTAATTGGTCCGGCTCCAGTCTGGCTCTCGCGTCCCGGCAGGTTGGGCAATATTGGATGTGTTCCTGCCATGCGCTGAAGGCCTTATCGGCGACACTCTTCTTCGCGTCGTAGCGCATCTGGGCTTGCCAACTCCATCTGAGCCGCAAATCGTCGACCGCGATGCGAAGCCCGATCGCAGCGACTTTATGCGCATGTTCGCGCAAGAACCCTACAGGGCAATATGGCTGGTCCATCGGCTTGCTTCACTGCCTTTCATCAGGGCGATCAACTCCTCGGCCAAGACATCTCTCTTATGAACAAAGGAGGTGTACTCGAAGAGCCGGCCGGCTATGCCGAAATCGAACCGCTCCGGAGAACTTACTGTGCCTTGCCGGGGAGAGCGCCGGCTATCCGTAGCAGAAACCTTCCCAGCTTTCGAGCACGCACTACTCAGGCTCTGCACAAGCGCGCCTGCTCGAGCGAAGGCATATTTAAAGAAGAGTACGGAAAGACGGCTGCCAGATCGTTGCTCGCAAGCAACCTCTGGAGCCGTTCACGCGGCAAAATGGAATTTTTATTCCGGCCGGTTACCCGCGGTCTGAGGGGCCCTGGGAGCAGGGCACCTAGAAGGAAACATTAACCCTGGATCGAAAAGCAGGAATTCTGAACTTCACGTCGAGCCAGCGTGAAATTTTCCCAGGATCCTCTTAATCTTTTCCTGCACTGGAATGCTGCATCTCAGACGCCGGGAACCTTAGTGTCGAACCTTAGTGTCGACCGGTTCGAGCCGTCTCTCGTGGAGCACATCCAGTCGCTTTCTTCTTCACCCGCCCTGCATATCCCTCGTCAACGGGGCCTATTCGGAACATACTCAATACATGCGTGAGGAGAAAGTACCTTTATGTGATTGCCACCATGTCAGAATGCGACCTGAGGCATCGTCCTTTTTGCCGGGTATCGTGTACAAATGTGCAGCGCTGAACAGCCCTGGGCGCTACTACCGAGAACAATACGGCTACTTCAGCTTGCTTCCGGGGACGATCTCTGGAACAGACCAAATTGATACTTTCAACCACTGTGCGAAAGTCTGTCCCAAAAAACGACACACCCATTCGTTCATGGCAATCACCCGCCCGAAGAGCTCCTCCCCAGATGCGAGGGCCCTGTGGTGCTGGCACTGCTATGCATGCGATCCAACCAGGTAGCTGAACGAACTAAAACCAGAAGTCGGAAAGCACAGGCGAAGCGATGCAGGATCTGCAAGGAAGGGTCATCCGGAGTGGAGCGTTTGGTGCCTATGAAGTGACTGGTTGGAGGCATTGGGAAGATGCTAGTTGGCATGTGAGAGTTTGGCCCGCGGGCCGTCGCAGTGAATGGATCGGCTACAAGGTAGCAGGCGGAGCTTTTGAGTCGAAGATGTGCGCTCAACCACAGAAGGAGGCAATCTTGCGAATCATTGCGGGATGGGAACTTGAATCGTTGTCCCCGCCCTAATATTGAGTGCGTTTCTGCGCCGTATTCCCATGCTGTGGCGCCTTTGGGATCAGTCACCTGAGGGGTCGATCG
Source organism: uncultured Acidobacteriaceae bacterium (assembly GCA_963758385.1). Lineage (GTDB taxonomy): Bacteria > Acidobacteriota > Terriglobia > Terriglobales > Acidobacteriaceae > PALSA-350. The sequence continues at coordinate 993,925 of CAVWVA010000001.1, forward strand.
TTGACGCCTATACTTCGGATCTTTCGAGCGGGCCGGTAGCAGGATTCATCAGGACTTTTTGTTTACGAGGCAAGCGGGCGCTACTTTCGCACTCCTCGAGAACACTTTGCGGGACAAATCTCTTCAGGTACTTGATCCCCAGTGTCACCACCAGCACGTCGTCCATCTGGCCAACAATCGGGATGAAGTTGGGTATGATCTGGATCGGGCTGACGATATAAAGAACCGCGCACCCGGCAACTGCTTTCGCATGCCACGGCACGTGGGGATGCACCAACGCCCGGCGGATAATCCTGAACTGTTTGAAAACCCGTTTGATTGAGCTTTTAAGTGTGTTTTCCGTTGGCTGCTTTGCCGGCTCTTGATGGGTCTGAAGAGAAATCTCTTCTTGTGGTGCTGTTGCTTCTTTAGTCGCCCGCATGATGCAGCGAAAACCAATGTGGCTCATACCGGTGTCGATCATCTGCGGCTGCCGCGCTGCCGGACGGTATCTCAGGCAATAGTTAGGGGCGCAGATGTGTGAACCACCTTTGACGACCCTGCGTGGAATGCGGATCTGCGGCTGTCTTGGGTCGTAGCTCTTTTCTGAAGACGCGATGCGAGGATTGACAGCAGGCCCGCAGCAGGCCTGAACGATCTCGTTGGCGTGGTGGTGGACATACCAGTCCGACGTCCACTCCCAAACATTGCCGGCCATGTCGAATAATCCATAGCCGTTGGCGGGGAAAGAGCCCACGGGAGAAGTTCCCGCAAAGCCATCGACCAGCAAATTCTGCCAGGGGAATTCGCCCTGCCAGGAGTTCGCCATCGCTTTGCCACCGGGGAAATGTTCATCCCCCCAGGTGAACTTCTTGCCCTCCAGGCCGCCGCGCGCGGCTCGTTCCCACTCTGCTTCGCTTGGCAGTTCTTTGCCCGCCCAGTGCGCGTAGGCTTCCGCATCCTCGTAGGCAACGTGGACTACCGGATGCTGCTCGATGCCCGCGATGGAACTCTGTGGTCCAAGCGGATGCCGCCAACTGGTACCGGGCGCCCAGACCCACCAGTTTCTGTAATCCTTCAGATCCACCGGTCCCCGTGATTTCTGGAAAACCAACGCCCCCGGAACCAGATTTTCGGGGGGAGCACCAGGATAGTCTGCCGGGTTCAGCGGACGTTCCGCGACGGTGACATAGCCAGTCTCTTCCACGAAGCGCGCGAACCGTTCGTTGGTGACGACGTGCTGGTCCATCCAGAAGCCATCGACGCTTACCTCGTGAACGGGGCTCTCCTCGGGATAAAAGTCTTCCGAGCCCATGAGGAAGGCTCCGCCCGGAATCCACAGCATGTCCGGCGGCGCTTGCGTCGGCGCGATTTCCGGAGATAACTCGGTGCTCATCTTAACCCTCGAGTGCGTGTAATTGAGATTCCGGCTGTGCGGTTGTTGCTGTGCCCCTGTAGAGTACTAGCCGCTTCCCTTCCCCGTCCACCAGACGATCAGAAGCAGAACAACGATGCAGTCCTTCTGGTCTCCAGGCCCTGAGGCAGCGCCCTGGAAGGGTATACATCTTTCGGGAAAGCTTCGAACGCAAACCCTAAACAAAGAGAAGCCTCTCCCCACGAAGGCCAAGGCTTTAGTCGCGCCGTAAAATCCTCCCGCAGAAGAGGCCTTTGAGCCCTGGTATGCTCTCTGGCTGTTCCCCCCTTGTCGTCGACCACCTCTACGCAACGCGTGCGTGACACCACGACAGTTTCCAAAACGAGCAAGATGCGTTGCCCCGGCGGCTCGGGACGAACCGGCTGCAACGCACCTTGTCAAGCATTCAGAATAAGTTATCCAGCGAGTCGACTACATGCTGCCTTGAAGTCCTTTATTCACCACAAGCTTTACATCGACCCGCCGGTTTAGCTCGCGCCCCTGGGGATCGGTGTTGGCGAAGTCAGGATGGGTTGAACCGTAGCCGGCCGGTGCAAGGATCCGTCTCATGGGAATTCCCCCCGGGTTGCGAAGATAATTCGCCACGGAGGAAGCACGATCTTCGCTGAGTTGCTGATTCGCTGCTACCGTTCCGGTCTTCGAGGCATAACCTGCTATCTCGATCATGTAGCCATCGGTAGACAGTGCCAGGGCAGCAAGCTTGTCGAGATCGGCTTTTGCAGCGTCATTCAACGCGGACTGACCCGAATCGTAGAAAAGAACGGCTTCAGCCACCGTCTTGTAATCGTCGAGATCAGAAACGCGCTTGTTCACCATCTGAACGGCAACCGCATTGGTAATTGCAACGTTCCCGGCTGCCTGGGCCAGAGTCCCAGCCTGGTTAGCGGTGCTCTGCGCTTGATTCGCCGAGGACTGTGCATCGCCTGCCGCTGCCACGCCCTGGTTCGCGGTAGATTGCGCATTTTGCGTCGCCGTCTTGTTTGCATTGATCTGCTGTTCCTGGGCAACCTCAACCGCAAATACATCGGGCGAGAAGGTGATCTTGCTCGCTTCCAGTTGATTGCTCGCATTCCCCACGCCTTCTGCGTTGATTGTCAGGCCAGGCAACATGGCGGTGACATCCATATCCTCGTGACGGTGGAACGAGACCTTGCTCTTGTTACGTATGACTTTCGTATCGTCGGTAATTTTAACAATCGCCAATGTGCCGGTCTTGGAGTCCTGTACCTTGACCAGGTCTCCCTGTCTGGACACGATTGTTCCCTTTACCTTGCCCTTGACTCCGGAGGTGAACGTCTGGGCATAGCCAACCGAGGCGAATGCCAGTAAAACAAGCGCGGCCGCGCACATGCGCTGCGCAGCGGCTCCTGTGAGGACACGACGTGATAGGTTCATCGGATTTCTCTCCATACATGTTGGTTCGTTCAGTGATTGTTTTCAAGACGTTGTGCCGGGACGGCCCGACTCGTGATTTCCTCTGCCCAAAACCGTGCCGCATTTCGCTTCGGACCGAGAACGGTTGTTAGCAATTTCGCGCAACTAAGAAAGGTGCCTCGCCCCATCGGCACGGACGAGTTTCATGCACACTCACACTAGCCGAGAGATGGCGAAGCTCACAACTGTCACTAGCGACAGGTAGCGTCTCCCGTGTTTGTACCGATGGCTGTTTCGTTTCCTCGTAGTGAACCCACAGATAGTAGTGTTCTAGTGGCGCATTCACCGGGTTCTATCGAAGATAGCCCTAATGATCGGGTGGAAAGCAAATAAGCCAAGTTACTGACGACCACAAATAGCAAGATCCTGAAGAGTGTGGCTGCCAGTCCCGTAGTTATCGCAGTGTAGCCGAATGCTTAACTATCGCCGGCTGACAGCCCAATTTACTGCTACCTGTCACAAGTGACAGTTCCCACGCAATCGCAAACGGAGTTGACTCATAAAACGAGCCTGCAATGCCCGAACGAATCGCGTCGTATTGCTGCTACAAGATGATGGCCTTACGAGATGTAGAAAGGGAGATGGACATGCGGAGACAACAATATTCGAGAATGGCGGTCAACAGCATCGCGCTGCTGGCTTTACTGGCGATAAGCAGTCCCGGTTTCGCGTCACGGGATAAGTATGAAACCATCGACGCCCAGGCTTATGGCACCGGGACCCAACTGGGACAAAACATTGGCGTGACTCTGAACATCTATGAGTTTTCGTCGCCTGCCGATCGCCAGATCCTGGTACAGGCCTACCAGCAGGGGCAGAATAAAGGACTTTCCAACGCCCTGCAGAAGATGAAAGCGGTAGGGCATGTCGAGATTACGGGGACCCTGGGAAACGACTGCTCGTACATCAAGATGACTCCTACGTCCACAGGGCGAAAGATAGTCTTTGTCACCAACCGCCAGATTCGCATGGCAGAGGCCTGGACAGACAGCAATTCCATGTCCTTCGACCTGACCGTGGGTGTTTTGGAACTGAATGATCAGGACAAGAGCAAGAGCACCGGCTCTCTGTATCCCGCCGCCCAATTGGTCCTGGACAAAGAGGGTGAGCTGCAGTTGGACCTATTGCAAAATCCCTGGCGCTTATCCTCCCTTCTGGATTGGAAAGGCACGGCAGGGGTGAACTAGCTGCCGCTGTCAGAACCCTCGGAGTACGGACCTACGACTTTGCTTGAGTTGTGAATATTTCTGCGCAAGGAGGCTGTTATGAAGATTCTGCACTGTGCTTTCGCTCGTTCTCGAAGCGTCACGTGCGTTGTGATGCTATTGAGCTGCTTTGCGGCGCTCGCGCAAAAGGGCAAGTACGTTTGCTCGGAACCCAACCCGCAATCCCTGTGTAACGCCGGCAACACCTGTGGATCCAACTCTGCAGCGTGTGTTGTGGATGTGAAGCGCACGAGTGAGGGCGCTTCGGCGACTCCCGAAATCCCCGGTGCGAAGGGAAACAGTACATTCTGCGTAAAGAGTGGCACGACAATTAACTGGAAGAGCACGCAGAAGAATACGGGATTCGTCGTCGACTTCGGCTCGCCGTCTCCTTTCGGTACCGACGATGCGATCATGGGTGGAGCCGACCGCCCTGTCTCCGTGACCGCGGTAAAGGCGGGTTGCTACAAATACTCCGCGGGGGCGTGTGTTTCCGGAGCGATCCAGGGAATGTGCGACTCCACCACGGCCGAGGCCATCGTTATCCCGTAGCTATCCCATGGGCCTGCTGTAAGGAGCTTTTCGTCGCACAGCTAAATGAATCCACGTCTCAAAATCGAGACGTGGGCTACCCCTGTCAAACGCGCTATTGGCGGCTAAAGCTCAAAAGCGACGCAGCAGGTCCACCATGGGTTGCTGGCTGCCACGAATAAATCCAGAGCGGGGGCGGTCGAGATCGATGATCACGGCAAGAACGAGGGTGATAGACAGCACCATCACGCCCGTCGAAAAGAAATTCCGGCGTCCGCTCCCACCGAACGAGTACCCCACCAGGATTGCTGACAGCAATCCCACTACAGCATTTATGTAGATCACGCTCTCTGGCACTTGATTTTGGAATGCCATCCAGCGAGCTTCTCCTACGTCGAAGGTCTGATTCAACGATTGCAGCAGCAATCCCACCGTCACCGGATTTGGATTCTGTTGCGCATAATATGTAGCGCGGGACCAGAGTTCCGTCTGCAGGCGCGTCGTTTGTGCATTCAATGCCTCGAGCCGTGGCAGATCACTCCCTGCAATCCCGTATTCCAACCGGACGTCGACATATTGATGAAGAAGACCAGTGATCTCCAGGCGCGCCGCTGCGGGAAGTAGTTGCGCGCGCAAAAGGGATGTGCCGATGGCGTCAGCTTCTTCCAGTACCAGTTGCTTACGGGCTTCAAACCGGGAAACCGCCATCGACATCGTGAACCCCAGCAGTAGCGCGAGAACGCCGAGGATGGCAGCTTCGACCGTAGAGATCTGCGACTTGGTATTCTCGGGGATGTCTGTAGCAAACTTGCGGCCTACACGGTAGCCCAATTCAGCGCCGGCCAACATTGCCGCGAAGAAGACGCATTCAATGAGGATCTCATTCGTCCCGCTAAGTAAGCTTTGGTTCACAAGGCTCTCCCCTAAGAACTGTACACCGATGGGCGGGGGAGCCTTCGCCTTATGCCTCCGCCGGCGCGGGGTTGCTCTCGGAGCTGACCGGCACCCGAGCATGGATCTTAGTGCCGCTGTGGAGTCGCGACTCGACGGAAAGCGCACCCTTAAGCAGTTTGAGTCGTTCCTCCATGCTTATGAGGCCAAGCCCCGGGCCAGCCTTGACCGCCGCGGTATCAAAGCCGCTTCCCGAGTCAATCACCGTGAGATGCACGTCACTGGGCGTTCCCCAGGAACGCACTTCGAAGTGGCGGGTCCCGCTGTGCTTTGCCGCGTTGTGTAGCGCTTCCTGTAATACCCGGAAGAGGCAAAGAGAAATATCAGGCGCCAGGGAACTTGGCAGACCGTGGGCTTCAAAGTCGACCTCCACGTTCTGCTGGTCGCTGAATTCCTGGCAGAAGCCTCTGAGCGCCGCTGCCATACCCAGGTATTGCAGCCTGGAGGAATGCAACCCATGCGACAAAGATTGGATGTCGGCTGCTATCTCGGACGTCTGTTTCTGAAGTTTCGCCAGGGAGCCGGGGAGCTCAGACGGCTTGAGCTGGGTTTGTTGCAGGAACGAAAGCTCGATGGCTAACACTGCGAGGCGCTGACCGATATCGTCATGAAGCTCTCTGGCAATCCGTCTGCGCTCCTGCTCCTGCGCCTCAATCAATTTACCGCTCACGCTGGCGAGCGCCGCTTGCGCCAGTTGACGCTGCGTGATGTCGAAGAACGCCACCACGGCGCCCACAACCTCGGGACCCTTCCATTGAGGATGGCACCAATACTCCGCGGGGAAATTGGTGCCGTTCGCCCGCCAGAGAACCTCGCTGTCAACGTGAATGCCCTCCCCAGTTCGGGTCGCCCGTAAGATGCGGCACTCTTCCGCTGGAAATTCCGTGCCGTCTGCATGTGAGTGGTGAATCAGACCGTGCATATCCTTGCCTATGAGCTGGTCAACGCTTTTGTAGCCCAACGCGCGCAGGCACGCAGGGTTGCAGAACGTACACCGGCCTTCGAGATCACTGCCGTAGATGGCCTCGGCGGTTGAATCCAAAATGAGCCGGACCCTGTCCTCGCTCTCCTGCAACGCCTCCTCGGTTAGCTTGCGTTCCGTAATGTCTACCGCAATGCCCAGCAGTCTTGCGGGGTCGCCATTGCTCGCGTAGTAAGGTTTGCCGGCGGCCGTGACCCAACGCACCGAGCCATCCCGTCGCACGATGCGGAACTCTGCCGCGTAGGGCCTTTTATTCTGCGTGGAATCGTCGACTGCGTTCTTTATCGACTGCCGGTCTTGCGGGTACACGTAACTGTAAAAGTCCTCGGTGCGGCCGGCAAACGTGTCGGATTCCAGGCCCAGCATATCGCGCAGGGCGCCAAACCAGGTATGCTTTCCCGACTTGAGATCCCATTCCCATCCCACCGATTTTCCGGCTTCCACGGCGAGGCGAAGCCGGTCATTGGCTAAGGCAAGTTGGGAAATCAGTTCACCTTTCGCAAAATGTTCTTTGATGTAAGCAATGCTGGCCAGGCACACGATGGCGAGAATCGCAACCAGAAGACGGAACCTGCGCACAGCCGCTGTTTGATCTCGCTGAAACAGTTCCCACACCATGGGGACGGCCAACATGAGCACCACCACCATTGCCCACACCGAGGTCTGCGAACCTTCACCGGTTACAAAACGGGCAGCTCCTACGTCGGCTATTGTTGATCTTCGTGCGCGCAGGGGTATCCACACAAACCAGCAGACAGCTGCGGTCAGGCCCACGCCATATGCCTTTCCATTCACGTAGCCGCCAGAGTCGATCGCGGTGTTAGCGACCGCGGAACTCAAAGCATAGAGAACAGACGCGCCCAACAAATGAAGATAGATCGCTTTCCATGGGGCCTGCGCCCGCAAGCTCAATATACCCACCGCGGCTACCAGTACCAGGTTTTCGATCAGGTACAGGATGTCGAAGCGTAAAGCGTACGTGGTGCTGTTTGAGAACAGGTACTGGTAAGGAAAGACTGCATAAACATAGATAAAGCCCCAGAAAGCCAGCAGGAGTAGCGAGTTCGCAAGCACTCGGTATCGTTTAGAACCAGATACGTAAAAGTTGGGGAGAGTTGCCACAGCAGCCATCAGTACTGCGATATGAAGAAACAGAACCGGATCGGCGATCGAGCTATCGGGCACATCCGTGCCCAAAACAACCTGGTGATAAAGAATAATCGCCTGATCCAGCGCCCACAAACCGTAACCGATGGTGAGCAGCAGCCAGAACGGGCGATTGTCCAGAGTATTTTTGATTCCGTTGCGCACGACGAAGACGAGCGCCAAAAGAAGCAGCAGAAAATAACTGATGCCACCATAGGCAGCCAGGGGTGAGTCAGGTTCGGCTGCAAATGAAATAGCGGCCCTGGCGATAACAATTGCGATCAGCGCGACCGGCCAGCAGTAGCGTTTGACCCCGACTGCCAGATTCGACAAAAAACCTTCCTTCATCGTCTTACCAACCCTCACCTCTGGGTCCACGCGGCGCTTCTAACCCGAACGCAGGGGCGGGCATCGGTAAAGCATCCAAAATACACATAACAAAGATGTTATACGCTACTTTCGGGGCGATGGGCAAACCCGGAACCGAGCATAAGCCGCGCCCCGCGTTCATCCAATATAGGAACGTCTCGAAATTCGCCTCACAGGCCGTTCCGAAACGGAAAGGCAAGAAGATACTCCGTCAACATAACAGCACAAACGGAGTATCTTCGTCTTGTTAGCCGCTGCCGCGACGGCTTTTTGCAACATCGCTTTCTCGCCGCGCAGGTGTACGTTGGTCGACGAGTTCCGTAAGCCCGAAAAGTCTACCCCGCAAGCACTTTCTATTGAGAACGATCAAAGCAGCTCATTCCTACGAGTTCTCGTTGTCGATGATAACGAACCGTTTCGGCAGTTCGTCTGTTCGATCCTGAATACCAGGCCTGGATTGCAAATCGTAGGTGAAGCGTCAAACGGATTAGAAGCGGTGCAAAAGGCAGAGGAGTTGCAGCCGGACTTAATATTGCTCGATATCAGCCTGCCCGGCCTAAACGGAATCGAAGCAGGTCGTCGCATCCGCAAGCTTTCGCCAGAGTCCAAGATACTTTTTGTGAGCCAGGAATCCTCGGCTGATGTTGTGCAAGAAGCACTCAGCATAGGTGGATTGGGCTATGTGAATAAGGCGCAAGCCGGCGCCGACCTGATCAGTGCGGTGGAGGCGAGTCTTCGAGGTGAGAAGTTTGTCAGCAAGAAATTGAGAGACGTTGACAACCCACGCTGACCCATCGTTTCGAACTCCGCTGTCTCTGCCACATCGACATTTACTGCGCCGCCAATGGGCGCCTCTGCGGATTGACCACGAGCCATGCAAGCCCCCCAGCCGTGATCAGCAATGCGGCGACGAAAAATGACATTGCCCATCCGTATCGAGAGGCGATAAGGGGCGTTAGGGAGGCGGTGCAGGCGCCCCCGAGCTGCGCTCCCATATTCATGATCCCGGAAACCACGCCGGCAAATTCTCCCGCAAGGTCTGCCGCGACCGCCCAATAGCAATTAGTCGACAGGTAGAGGCAGGCTGCTCCACAGGCCAGGAGAATGCTCGCGGCTATAGCGTGTTCGGCTCTCGAACCCAACACGAGAAGCGCAGCCGTAAAAGCGAGCGCGGCAGCGGGAAGCACACACCGCCCCGCGCGGAGGCTGAACCGATTGGCAATCCAGTCGCTAAGTACGCCGCCGGAAAGACAGCCCACCGTCATAGCGATAAAGGGCGCCATCGAATAAGCCGCGCTGGTCCGCAGATCGAGGCCTCTTACCTGGGCGAGGTAAATATAGAACCAGGCAAAATAGATCCACGCCACATAGCCGCAGGCGAAGTAGCTTGCCGTGAGAGCAAGCACGTCTTTGCTGCGGAATATCCTTGCCCAGGGTACAGTTTGTCTTGCTGCGACGCGTGTGCCCGCGCCGCCCTCCTCCCTGGCCTCTTGAATGAATTGCAATTCAGCCGGACGAATACGCGGATAATGCTCCGGCGTGTCACGAGCGGCCACATACCATATCGCCGCGATTGCCACTTCGACCAGGGTGCTGAACCAAAAGGCGACGCGCCAACCGAGATGCAGAATGATCTCCGTGACCAGGGGTGGAGTCAGCCCCGAACCCGTACCCACTCCGGCAAAGATGATGCCGTTGGCCCTGCCCCGTTCGCGCTCAGGAAACCATCGTTCTACAAATTGAGTGCTGGCGGGAAACAACATCGCTTCCCCTGCACCGAGCGAAAAGCGAATGAACACCAAAATCAGCAAGGCTCCGTGGACACCCGAGGGCACGAGAGCTGTGAGCGCGGAAAAGAATGCCCAGAGCAGCACCGCCAGCGTGAGCACGCGGCGCGGGCCGAGGCGGCGGGCCAGCAGTCCGGCAGGGATTTGCAGGGCGGCATAGCCGATTAAAAAAGCGCTGATGATCCAACCCAGTTGGGTGTTGTCAATCGCGAACTGCCTGCGAATGTGGATACCGGCGATCGCGATATTGGTTCTGTCCAGGTAGGCGATCGCGGTGAGCAGGAAAAGCAGAAACACCAGGCGATAGCGTATGGGCACACTGATCTTTGCGGCTGCGCTGCGAGCCATCACGTGTTCGGATGAGAAAGGACGTCGTGGAGATACCGTCCTACGATCTCCGCATCGCCAGGCTGCATCATCCAGGTTGAGACAACCAGAGTGTTTTCGTTTGCTTGATGACCAAAGCGCAGGTTGGAGCCGGTTGCGCCGTTGAGTTCGATGCGGGGGCGCAGAGCCCGCAACTTCTCCTGCACTTGCCGCGGGGTAAGGCCGACAGCCTTAGGATCGTAGGTGAGCAGAGCGTGAGGCGCGTGGTTGGCAAACTCTGGGGTAAAGATATCTACCTTCATCGTGGGCACGTTTCTAACTGCACGGAGGATGATGTCCAGGCGGCGCGCATATTCCGCCTGATCGGCCTCGTCGTTCTGTTCGAGAAACCAGTCCACGGCGGCGACCATCCCGACTATCTGTTCCTTGGCAACTTTCATGCCACGCCCGACGGCGTCTGAATTTGGGTTGCCGTTGGCTGCTGCCAGATCGGTGAGGCGCTTGCGCCCGAGAAGTAGGCCTGCGTTTTGCGGGCCGCGAATCCCCTTGCCGCCTGAAAAACAAACCAGGTCAAAACCCATGCCGGTGTACTTCCAAAGATTCTCCTTGGGCGGCAGGTCGCCGGCTGCGTCATTGAGACAGGGAACGCCGTGCTGGTGGGCAATCTCAAGCCACGCCTGGCGGTCGATCTGGCTTCCTTCCGCGGCGTTGTAGAAGTTGGTCATGACGGTGTTGGGCGTAAGGGCGCGCTTGTAGTCCTCGACGGTGACGACTTCGATCAGGCGAACTCCGCAGAGTTGTATCGCGTGCTCGAACTCGTAGCGATGCGCCTTCTGAACAATGACCTCGCAGTTCACAACTTCGCCGGGAATCTGATCTGGTCTGGTGCCCCTGGCAGCGGCAATGCAGGCGGCGGTGGCGAGCGTGAGCGCGCCCGCTGCGCCGGAGGTCACCACTGCCCCCTCGCAATGCAGCCGACGGGCCAGGTACTGCCCGGCAGCCTTCTGCAGATCATCGAGCACCACGGGGTGGAGCGCCGCCTGCGCCACCGCACGTTGGACCTGTAGCGGCATGAGCGCCCCGGTAAGAGCTGTTGCCGGTCCGGCCGCGTTGATAATCCTCTCGACACCGAGTTTTTGGTAGTAGTCACTGGACGCGCCGGCCGTTCCCGCTTGCACCCTGGATGCAGAAATACTGCTCACGCCCAAGGCCGCCAATGCCGCTTGCGACCAACCAAGGAAGCGTCGCCTGGTGAGCATGGTGGCGTCCGTCAGAGGGGCCATCGACAACACCTCCGTATAGGTTGCCAGCAATGTTATACGTCAACAGAAGTGTTGACAATACGGTAGTGTGGGGGCGTAGGATGCGTGTTTGAGCTGAATCGCATAAGGACGGTAACAGGCATAAAGAGAAACCGCACATCTCTCTCCTACGCTGTGACATGGTTTGACACCCACTGGTTGTTTGCAGGTTGTAAATAAGGATAGAAAGCAGATGAAAATCGGAGTTCTGGCCTGTCTCGCTGCTGGCGCTACATTCCTTCCTACGGCGTTCTACTCTCTTAGCCAATCGACGACCAGCCCGGTCGAGAATGCCGTCATTCGTTCGGGCGGCGCCGTTCCGGGGATGCGTCTCACCTCAGGTCTTATGGTTTGCGACGAGGAACTCTATAAGGGCCGTTGGGTCAATCGTTATTGGACAGCCACGGGGCAGATCAAGCCTGATTTCCACCTCGACGGACAAAGTCAGGAAAGGGCTGGCCTCGCGCAAGACTCCTTTCAGCTGGGCATAGAAGGACAGAACCTGGCCGGAAGCTGGAAGTGGATTCGTGCCGAACAGAAACACTTAACCAATCCAGACGGGCAGCTGGTAACGGTGGAATTGCAAAGCGAAGCTCGCCCTATCACGGTCAAGCTCAATACGCTGATGCATGGCGAGTCCATCATGGTTCGCTGGCTTGACATCACCAACACCGGCACAAAACCAACCTCCATCACCTCAGTATCACCATGGTCCGGGATTCTATGGGACACGGCGGGGTACAAAGAGCGGGTTGGCAAGGACGCTCCCTTTGAAGTTGCCACGGCAAAGTATGAAGAGTGGGGCCACGAAGGCGCCTGGGAGTTCCATCCGGTGGGAAATGCAACCGTCACCGTATCTGGGACCCGGGGTAAGTCAGGCTGGGGCCACCCGAGTTTCTTTGCTCGCAATCGCGCCACCGGCGAATGGTTCGTTGCCTCCCTCGCCTGGAGTGGGAATTGGACCATGCATGTTGCTGGCATGCAGGATGAAGGGAAAGACCGTGCCGGGCTGATGTTTGATCTCGGCCCCAGCGCGGCGGACCCCGCCTTGCGCGTGATCGCGCCCGGGGAAACAGTCAGGAGCCCTGAAACCCACCTGCTGCTTATGCGAGGGGATCTCGACAAGGTGATCCAGGCGCTGCACTATCACGTGCGGCATTACATTCTCCCTCCTCTGCCAACCGGCCGCCACTCCCTGGTGGAAGCAAACCACCGTGGCTACATCGTGGACCATGAATCGGAGGAAGGTCTGAAGCGGGAAGTCGATATTGCCGCATCGATCGGCGCCGATACGTTTGTCGTGGATGCCGGATGGAACGGCCCCGAGCCCAACCAATGGCCCAACAATGCCGGCGACTGGCATGGAGGTGCGTGGCTTCCCAACGACTTGAACCCGGTACGCGAGTACGCCAGAAAAAAAGGGATGATGTTCGGGCTCTGGGTAGAGATTGAAAGCGTCGGCTCCGCGGTGGAACTACGCAAGCAGCATCCGGATTGGATCCTGACCCGCAACGGAGAACCCGTCTCGCACGGAAGGCAATTGGATTTCGCCAATCCCGAGGTCGCGGCCTGGGCCGAATCCGAAATCGCGCGAATCATCAGGAAGTACGACCTCGACATCTTCCGCATCGACTACAACAACAGCGTGGAAGAAGGCGGCAACCGGATGAAGGACGGCTTCCTTGAGAACACACAGTGGAGGCACGTTGAGGCTCTGTATGCGGTTTTCGATCACCTGCGAAAAGAGTTTCCCAACGTGATCTTTCAGAACTGTGCCGGAGGCGGCGGCCGCCTGGACTACGGCATCATGCAACGCTTTCACAATACCGAGCTATCCGATTGGCTGCGTGCACCCAGAGGGCTCAAGATTCTCAATGGAATGACCTGGCTATTGCCGCCAGAAATCCTGTTGCGTACCTTCGGAACCGAATCAAGCGGTCTGGAAGAGGATGGGGATTTGAACCTGCAACTGGATACTGTCCTGATGTCCCGCCCCATCTTCCGTGGCATAAGCCCTACCCTGCCGGAGTTAGACCCGCTGCTGAGCAGCCGAATTATTCACGACGTCGACTTGTACAAGCAGACCGTGTATCCGATCATGGCCAACAGCCTGGTCTATCACCACACGCCGGTACTGCCCATGATGGAGCCCTCGCCGTGGGTGGTGCTGGAGTACGCGGCGCCCGACAAGACGAAAGAAGTAGTGGGACTCTTTCGTACTTCGCAGACGGGTGATGCACTTTATCGATTCGAGCCGCGCGGGATCGACTTCTCGAAGAGTTACAACGTTCACTTCACCAGCTCCGGAGGAGCGGTTGAGCTCTCGGGAGCGCAACTGCTGCAGAATGGAATCCCGGTGCGTCTCGATGACAACCTCACCTCGGAACTACTACTGATCGAAGCGAAATGAGGAGAGCCGCTATGCGCATGCGAACTCTGATCAATGTCGGGCTGTTTCTTTGTGCAGTGTGCAGCGCGTCGGCACAACTCACGGGTACACTCGGCAGTGGCGTCCCGTTCTCATTCGTTTATGACGGCAAGCCGGCGCGAGATTTCCTATCATCCTGGCAGAAATCGGAAACGGTTCGTTCGCTTTCCGGAGGCCGCAGCCTGCAAACCATCACTTATCGGGATCCGGCTACTTTGCTCGAAGTGAGCCGCGAGATCACAACTTTCCCGGATAAGAATGCTATTGAGTGGGTGCTGAGATTGCGCAACGGCGGAGGTCAGGATAGCCCGATGCTGGAGAAGATCCTGCCCCTCGACCTTGACCTTCCCATCGCTCCGGGCGGCGCCGTTACGTTTCATCATGCCCACGGGAGCAGCTCGGGGGTGATGGACTACGTTCCGGTAGATAAGGACCTCAGCGCAGGCGCCAATGTCCAGCTCGCGCACTACATCCTGGTGAATGGCTTGCACCAGGGTTCCTACCTGCCGTTCTTCAACCTGCAATATCCCGGCGGCGGCCTGGTGGGTGCGGTCGGTTGGACCGGGCAATGGATGGTAAGTGCCGCTCGTTCCGCTGAGGGCGTATCGCTGAGGAGTGGTCAAGAGCTCACACATCTAAGGTTACACGCAGGTGAGAGCATTCGTACGCCCAGCATCCTGCTGGTCGAGTGGCACGGCGCCGATCGGATGGTTGGCCAGAACGCTCTGCGGCGATTGCTGCTTGCTTACTACGCGGCCCGGGTCGACGGTCAGTTGGCCATGCCTCCGGTTACACACACCTGGGCCTATGCCTTGATTTTCGACGGCATAGCTAAGAAAACCGGCAAGAATCCGCTGGATATCTTGCCCACGGTTACAGATCAGGATCTCGGCGGCAAAGGTGGGCGCGGATTCCCTGGCCCGGGCGACGCGCTGAATGCCGTCACCTTGAAGAACCAGCTGGAAGTGATTCACAATATGCCTTCGATAGGCATCGAAGCCTATTGGCTGGACGCGGGCTGGATGCAAGGCTTGTGGCCCGACGGCCGCGGCAGTTGGGTGCCGAACAAGGATTTTGCCGGTGGACTGGCCCCGCTTGGCGAAGCCGCACACGCCAAGGGGCTAAAGTTCCTGCTGTGGTTCGACCCAGAAGGTGTCGGTCCAGGAAGCTTGATCGCCAAAGAGCATCCGGAGTGGGTTCTCCATCAGCCCCGGGAAGGTAAGTGGGGCGGTATTTTTCGCTTCAGTGATCCAGCGGCGCAGAAGTGGATGACGGATCTTATGGCGAGCCGGATTCAGGATTGGCATATAGACATATATCGTATGGACCGCAACACCAACCCGCTTCCCTTTTGGCGAGCTGCGGATGCGCCCGATCGCCAGGGCATAACCGAGATACGCCAGATTGAGGGACTCTACGCGATGTGGGACGGACTGTTGCAGCGCTTCCCTCACCTGGTGATTGATAACGCGAACTGGCGTGAGACGGGACCGGATATTGAGGCGATGAAGCGTACTCTCGGTTCCTTGACGCGCAGCGAGGTCACGAACGGCGGAGTGCCGAAGCCGATCGCCGACCAGGCCCACACGGCGGAACTGAGCAAGTGGGTTCCATTCGATGCAAACATCCTGAATGGGGCCGACCCTTACAACTTCCGCAGCACGGCAACCACTGGAGTGGCGATCGGTCTGGACTTGCAGTCGCCTTACGCACCAATCGATGAGCTGCGCAAGGCAGTCGCTGAACTGAAGACGCTGCGCCCTTACTGGCTGGGGGACTACTACCCGTTGACGCCGATCAATCTTTCACCGGACATCTGGTGTGGCTGGCAATTCAACCGTCCTGATCTCAATGGCGGCTTCGCAATGTTCTTCCGCCGCCCGAAGAGCGCTCAAGGCAGCTATGAAGCCAGGTTGCAGGGTATCGATGCGAAGGCATCGTACGACGTCAGTTTTGCGGAGACGTTTGACGTGAACGCGAAGCGTGTCATGACGGGGACCGAGTTGGCACACTTGCGGGTGGACATCCAGCACGCTCCGGGGAGCCTGCTGGTGCGTTATCAGAAGCGGTGAAGAGGCTCTTGTGGCGGCCTGCGGTGCTGAAGATCCGGACGAGGGAAACCACGGATCTCTCCGCTACGTTCCGGTCGAGACGACAACTTTTGCTGGAAAAAAGAATTGGCATACCGGCCGAAGTCCATCGGAAGATTGTGCTTGTATGTGTCGCACTGAACTGATAGACCTTCTTCGCGCGTTTCTCTGCTCCGCAAACGGAGCGAACAGAGAAGATCGAAGAAACTCATGCCGTCAACGTTGACGTTCATACGGGTTCTTGTGGTTGTTGCGGGTCTGGCTGTGTTCATCCCCGCGGCAGTGGCTAAGGCCCTGCGTGTATGCGCCGACCCGGACTACCTCCCCTATTCGAACCGCGCCGGACAGGGATTCGAGAATAAGATCGCCGACGCCGTGGCGAAGGCGCTAGGCGAAACGGTGGAATATACCTGGGCCAGTTACCGCGGCTCCGGCGGCTTCCCCCAATTTCTTGCCTCCACCTTAGACGCGAAGAAGTGCGACGTCGTGATGAGCATTCCTTACGGCAGCCGCGAGGAGCTTACGACCCGCCCCTACTACATCTCTTCTTACGTCTTTGTCTTCAAGAAGGCAATGCAGTACGACGTCAAGAGTATGGACTCGCCCGTGCTACTCAAGGTGAAAGTGGGCTTTGAAAGAGATACCCCCGTCGAAAGCGGCATCAAGATGCGCGGCATCATCCAGCGATCGGTGGCCTTTGACGTCGGAGACGATAACGGCGAATCCCCCGAGACCATGCTCAAAGCAGTGCAGAGTGGGCAGGTCGACGTGATGATTACCTGGCAACCCGCGATCGGGGGCTTCTTGCACAGCTATCCCGATCTGGAAGTGTTGCCCGTCCCCAACGAAAGGACGCTCGGTTCGCCGGAGCAGTA
This sequence comes from uncultured Acidobacteriaceae bacterium, assembly GCA_963758385.1. GTDB lineage: Bacteria > Acidobacteriota > Terriglobia > Terriglobales > Acidobacteriaceae > PALSA-350. The sequence continues at coordinate 1,010,765 of CAVWVA010000001.1, forward strand.
CACCTTCCCCATGTCGATGGGGGTCCGCGAAGGCGATGTAGCGTTGAAGAAGCAACTCGACGACGTGATTGCTCAGCATCAGTCCGAGCTCACATCGGTCCTGGATCAGTCGGGCGTGAAGCTATATACAGCTCCGTCGCCCAACTCGCCCTAGCGAGTTAGGCGCCAATTATCCGATCGAGGGGGAACATTGGGCGGGAGATACCGTACTCTTCAGGCGATTTGCATCCCGCTACTCACCACATCGATTGCGGCTATCCTTCTGCTTGCCGGCTGGGCAGGAGACGCGGCGCAAACCAAACAGGAGAGCTCACCCAACGCAGCGGGGGAGAGACTGGTAAAGGCGAGCGACTGCTCCTCCTGCCACGCGCCCGATCGACTATTGGTTGGCCCATCGTATAGCGAGATCGCCGAGCACTATCGAGGCCAGGCAGGCGTGGTGGATAAGTTGGCCGCAAAGATCAAGCAGGGCGGCGCCGGTAGCTGGGGATCTGTGCCCATGAGTCCTCATCCTGATTTGACCGATCAACAACTCAAGCAGATGGTGGAATGGATCCTCTCGCTGAGCGGCAAGGCAAAGGCCCAGGCGGATCCGGCCAAGCAGTACACCTACAAACTCGCGGACGGCACAACGGCCAAATTGGATTTCCCAATCTTTGTAGAGGGCCAGCAGATCAAGGTCACCAAAGATATCTTCCATGGCTACGAAAGTCTACGATTCCTATTGCTATCGCTGTCATGGACAGGACGTGACCGGCAGTGAGACGGCGCCGGATCTGCGGAACTCCCTGAAAACGGGCATGACCGAACAGCAATTTATTTCTGTCGCCATGGCGGGGAGGGTGGAGAAGGGTATGCCCACCTGGGCTGGCTTCCTCAGCGAAGACGAGATCAAACACATTTACGAATACGCCAAGGGACGAAGCCTTGGCCTGGTGCCAGTAGGACGGCCACCTTCGGAGACGGATTAATTATGGGCTATGCACAAAAGAATTGATGTATGGAGGTTTCAGATGAATGGAAGGAAAGTTTTTATCGCGGCTGCGGTCTGGGCAGCTATCGTTTCAGCGCCGGCGTTTGCCAGTGGACCATTGGACACCATGTCTCAGGATGCCAACCAGTGGGTGATGCCGCTTGGGGACTACCACAGCATTCGTCACAGCAAGCTGAACCAGATTACCGCTGACAACGCGGCTAAGCTTACGGTCGCCTGGACCATGTCCACGGGAACGCTGCGCGGCCAGGAGGGCCAGCCGCTGGTTATCGGCGACATGCTGTACTTCGAGAGCTCCTACCCTAACTTCATCTATGGCGTAGACCTGAACAACATCGGGCGTATCGCATGGAAGTTTGCTCCGGAGCAGGATAAGTTTGCCCCGTCAGTTGCCTGCTGCGACGTGGTGAATCGTGGTCTGGCCTTCGCCGACGGAAAAATTATTGCCACCACGCTGGATACACATGTCTACGCGCTGGACGCCAAGACCGGAAAAGTAGTTTGGACGGCGCAGAACGGCGATCCCGAGCAGGGGCAAACCATGACCATGGCGCCGCTCGTGGTGCATGACAAGGTGATCGTCGGGATCGCTGGTGGAGAGTACGGCGTGCGCGGCGCCCTGACGGCTTACGAACTGAGCAGTGGCAAGATGGCCTGGCGAGCCTACAGCGTGGGATCGGATGATGACATCAGGTTCGATCCTGCCAAGACGATCGATGGCGCAACCCAGTTACCGGTGGGGAAAGACTCGAGTCTCAAGACCTGGGAGGGAAATGAATGGACCCTGGGCGGAGGAACCACGTGGGGGTGGTATTCCTACGATCCTGAACTGAACCTGGTCTACTATGGAACCGGCAATCCCGGGACGTGGAATCCCACCCAGCGCCCGGGAGATAACAAATGGTCAACAACAATCATCGCTCGCAATCCCGACACTGGGGTCGCAGCGTGGGCGTATCAAATGACCCCACACGACGCGTGGGACTACGACGGCATCAATGAGAGCGTACTCACAGAGACCGCGGTCGACGGAAGCACCGTCCCCATCCTTACTCATTTTGATCGCAACGGTTTTGCTTACGTGCTCGATCGGCGGAACGGAAAGTTGCTTCGAGCCAACAAATTCGATTCCTCTACCAACTGGGCCAAGGAGATTGACCTAAAGACCGGCCGGCCTGTTCTTGAACCGTCCAAAATGACCCAGGCTGATGTAAATGTGAAGGACATTTGCCCGGCCTCCATGGGCGCCAAGAACCACCAACCCGTCTCCTACGATCCCAACACCAAGCTGTTTTACGTAGCCAGCAACCACATCTGCATGGATTACCAGGCCTTCAGCGTGAAGTACAAAGGCGGCTTTCCCTACGTGGGAGCCATTCTGAACATGTTTCCTGCGGACCACGGGGATATCCGTGGACGTCTGTTCGCCTATGACCCCATTTCGGGTGACACCAAATGGGCCATCAACGACATGTTCCAGGATTACAGCGGTCCGCTGACCACCGATGGCGGCGTGCTTTTTGCCGGCACGCTGGACGGCTGGTTCCGGGCGGTGGACGAGGCGACGGGAAAGGTGCTGTATAAATTCCACACGCCCTCCGGCATTATCGGCAACCCCATTACGTATATGCACGATGGGAAGCAATATGTAGCCGTACTGACGGGCGTTGGCGGCTGGGCCGCAATCGGGCTAGCGGAAGGCCTGGCCAAGGGCTCAGAAGGATTGGGCGCGGTGGGATTGACTCGGACTCTTTCCGACTACACCAACCTCGGAGGGACACTGGTCGTTTTCGCTTTGAATTAATGGAAGGCCCCGGGGTGCCCCACATCTCATGTAGTTACGAGATGTGGGGCACCCGCGGGTCCAAACCCCAAGCTTCCAGCATCAGAAACTCTCTATCGAGGCTTTGGTTACCCACCCCTGGTCTGTTGCATTTCCTAAAACTAGAACGCCGCTGCGCCTGCTTCGGCGACGGCGTGATCCTGGTCACCGGAGCCACCGCTTACGCCGATGGAACCGACTACCTTGCCTCCGCTCTTCAACGGGATACCGCCGGCGAAGATCATGATCTTGCCGTCGTTTGAGGCGTGGATCCCGAAGAACTGTCCGCCAGACTGGGAGTGGGTGGCAAGGTCTTTCGTTGCGATGTCAAAAGCCCGGGAGGTATAGGCCTTCTTCATGGAGATGTCAATGCTACCGAGCCATGCACCATCCATGCGCACATGCGATACCAGGTTGCCGCCTTCGTCCGCAACGGCAATGTTCATCGGCTGACCGATTTCCTTCGATTTTTTTTCTGCCGCCGCAATGACGCGGCGTGCGTCTTCCAGAGTCATGATTGAGTCCTTCCGTCATTCAGTTAGTTCGAGCGATTCAGTTTAGCAGAAGGCCCCGGCAGCCTTAATGAACCATTTCCAGGTAGACCAAATCGCTGGTGTACTTCGCCGGCAACTGGATTGCCAACCCGCTCGTCATCAATTCTTCTCCAGTATAGGTTGCTTCTTTGGTGGAATGATCCTCAGTGCGTACCTTGTAGCTGGTGCCCGGCTCCAGACCCTTGAGCACAACGTTTTGCGCTGGGGTGTCGCTATTTGGCCGGAAGATGTATAGCGTTCCGCGCTTCAGGCTAGGGCTCCAGTAGAACATCCCATCCCAGTGGTACCCATCGGGCCGGGGCAGAATGTGATGCACCTTGACATCCTGCAAAATCGGCCGGATCCATGTTTTATAGGTCTCCGTCGCTTTTTTCACCTTGTCGCGCTGCTCCGGAGTCCACGCAGCACTGTTGGTCGGATCAATTTGCCACTGGTTCATCATCGACGAACGCCACAAGTACGGTTCCGGGCGATCCGAAACATTGTCGTAATAACTTTCGTAGGTGTAGTCCATCAGAACGGCCGGCGGAAAAGCGAAAGTGTTGTCGTAGATCGCCTCACGGTTGGGCAAAGAAGAAAGCGTGTCGTTGATTGCGATCATGTGAACGCGGCTGATATCTCCGAAATCCTTGATATGCCCGGAGCCTGAGCAGCCCTCGAGAATCAGATCCGGGAACTTCTGCATCAACGCTTCCTGCACGGCGTAGTAGCCCAGCGCCGACCAATAGCTCACATCCACTCCATAGTGGTGGCGATGATTGGTCTGTTGGCAGCTGGTAACAATGGGGGTGTAATCCGTTTTGAAATAATCCAGCTTGTATTCCGAAACAACCCGCTGCGTAGCTTTCTCTACCCAATCCCGTGCCGCATCGTTTCCCAAATCGATCTCAGCATCCCAGTTGATCTCGTGCTTTGGATCCAGCTTGGGCGGGCTTGCGAACCAGTCAGGATGTCTGGTGACGCTCATCGCTCTCGGATCTTCAGAACCGGAGCCGTGTGTGTAGGCCATCCAGAGTCCAAGCTTCATATCGTGACTATGCACGAACTCCTCAATGGGCTTCGGGCCATTAGGAAAGCGTTTGGGGTCCCAACGCCAGTCGCCGGATTCGGGAAACCACATCGCATCGACCACAAACGTTTCGAAGCCAAGTTCGTGAGCCAGTGCTGCGCTATGGAGCACATCCTTTTCCGTCGCGTGCGGCCCTCCCGCGTCGAGATACAGGTTGTAGGCCAGGGTCGGGTGTTGATATCCCGAAGGAAATTTGGGCACCAGCTTTTCCAGTACGAAGCGGTGCAACGTATAGCTTCCGTCATCGATGTCGCCGGTATAGCAACCCACGAAGGCAGGTGGAACTAAAAACGTTTCGCCCGCCGCTACGTCTGTTTTGAAGGCAGGAACATTCCCTATTTCTATGCCAAGCTCGGCCGGTTTGGGCGGCGTGCTTTCTCCGCCGCCATTGCCGCCGTAATGAATTCTCCCGATGCCAGAGAACTCCCATCCCACATAAAATCCGCGTGACGTGCCCACCTGCATCGCGAGCCATGGCACGGGGCTGGCGCCGTCTGTTGGATCGCTGGTAAGCGTCATGCCTGAGTTTCTACCCACGCTTTCAGTCAGCGTGCCGCCTTCGGTAGTGGCGTTCCCTCCTCCTCGCTTGATCCACCAGGCGTCCATCGATTCACTGGCGGGAATTGCGATGTGCTTGAGCACGAGGCTATCCTGATGACCGACCGTGATGGCTGCCCCAGATTTATTGGCAATGGTCAGCCAATGCTCCACCGGACCGTGCCCCGGCCGCGCCTGCCAGATAGATTGCAACTCCAGCGCAGGAGCAGCATTGGAGAACCGCAATACAAGTTGGCCGCTTCCATCCAGAGCGCCCCCTTGATACTTCCATTGGGTCGGCGTCGAAGCGCCGTTCTGAGTAACCGAGGGCAACAGAACTTCGGGCGCGGGCGCCAGTAGCCAGTTAGCATTGCCTTTGGCCGAGCTGAGCTCGGTCACAACCGGCGATCCACCTTGTATCGCCACGACCATCGCAGTGTCGTCGGTGGTCAAGCGCCAGGATGTTGCATCGTCCGCAGCCCAGGCGACGTTTTGAATTCCTGACACACAGAGCACTGCAATTAGCAGGTGTTTCATTCGGTAAAAGCTCCGGTTACCAAGTTCGACCGCCAAGGTTAGCAACGGCGTTTACGTTTGTCAACACCGTTGTTGACATTCATCCTTGGTCGCTTATCGCCAAGGATGCGGGGAGAGAACCACAATTTACGGTTGACGAAATGATGGCGGACGATCGCCTGGAGAGGTCCCTCGCTGCTTGTTTGGTTCCGCGCCTAATACAAACTGCAAATCAGTCGTTCCGCTTTGCAGACTGTTGAGCGGTAGCCAACTGCTTGGGTACCCGGTTCCGTTGAGAGAGACCTTTTGCACGTAAGTACCGCTCCCCAATGCCCTGATCAACAGGGTGCGGCCATCTCCCAAATGCACCACAGCCTTTCTGAACATGGGTGTCCCCAACACCACTCCACCCACACCGGGAACAGCCGGGTACATGCCAAGGGCGTTCCACAAGTAAAGTCCGGAGGTCGCGCCCAGGTCATCATTTCCGGGAAGACCAGCGGGCGTCGTGTTAAACGCTTCCTGGGCAATACGGGTCACTACCTCCTGCGTCTTCCATGGTTGGCCGGCAAAAACATAGGCGTAGGGAGTGACGAAATTGTGTTCATTGGAGGCGGTGAAACAAGAATCCCCTGGAGGGCTTGGGCCTTTGCAGAAAAACCTGTCGAGGCGATCGATAACCTTGTCGTCTCCGCCGATGGCGGCAAACTCATTCGGATAATCGAATGGCACCATGAAGGTCAGCTGGGCGGTGTTGCCTTCTTCATAGCCATATTGAACGGTCGTGGGCCCCCAGGTGTTTTGTTTGGGCAGCGCGCGCCACACATCGAAACCCTGCAGCCATGTGCCATCCGCATTGCGGGGACGCATCCAATGCGTCTCCGGATCCAACAGGTTCTTCCAGTTTTGTGATTGCGCCATGAACTGCGCATAGGCTTTGGTATCGCCCAGGCTCTGCGCGAGTTGCGCGATGGCAAAGTCGTCGCTTGCGTATTCCAGGGTCCGCGAAACAGAGATCGGATCGACCGGGGGGACAAACCCCAATTTCAAGTATTCCGCAAGAAACGGCCTTTCCAGCGTGCTGTAATAGTGGGCATAGGTTAAGGTGGTCGACTCCTTCTCCGCTTGCATTCCCCCCTTGACCATGTAACGCAACGCTGTCCTGGTATCAAAATCCTTAGCGCCGAAAGCATAGGCGGAAGACAACAGGATGTTCGAGGAGTCTCCTCCCATCTCATACGTCGACTGGTTTGCCAGCGGCCAGCGAGGTATCTGGCCGCCCTGGACAGCGTCATTGACCAGGGACTGCATCATGTCGCTCTCGATCTTCGGCGCCAGAAGCGCTTGCAGCTGCACCGTATTCCGGTAGGTGTCCCAATCAGAAAAATTTGCGTACTGCGCTTTCTGCCCTGAAGCCAGGGTATGCACTTTCCAGTCGAAACCCAGATAGTCCCCATTGTCGTCGCTGAATAGGGTGGGGCTCAGCAAGGAGTGATAGAGGGCAGTCGAGAATATCTTTTGTTGCTCGGGAGTGCCGCCCTCGATTTCGACCTGACTCAAAAGCCTGGTCCATTGATCACGAGCACGCGAGTGTACCGCCTCCAGATCCCATCCGGGCAGTTCCTTATTGAGGTTCTGGAGCGCGCCCGCCTCGCTGACATACGACAGGCCGATCTTCATCTGAACCTGGCGGCGGTCTCCAAAATCAAGCCATGCGCCCGTGTGCCGTCCTTGTGCTGCGCGCTGATTCTTGTGGATGTCGTTCTCCTGCCAGGTATCGAAATGTTCGTAGGGCTGATCGAATTTTGCCGCGATGTACAGCGTATAGTGCGTGGGCATCGTACAAAATCCCCAGGCATTCACGGAGCCGGTCAGTGCACTATCGCCAACAAGCGTTACCTGGTTGCGATTATGTTCACGCCCGAAAGCCGGCAGGTCTTTCATGTGGACATCGGTATTCGCGCCCCCACCCGTGTTAACCAGCAGGCCCGCCTTCATTCCCGGGGGAAATTCGAATCGCGCAATGCCTGACCGGTCGGCGACGGTAATCGTAACCCTGACGCCGTTTGCCAACGTCACCGAGTAGTAGCCGGGGTGGGCCTCCTCCTTGTCATGATCGAAGGCCTGAACAAACTCTACGTAAGGTGGATCGACCACTCCTGGACTCTTGCGTGGCTCCTCACTCCAGGGAAGGATAGGCACATCAGAAAAAACTGGACAGCCAACTCCGCTAAGGTGAGTAAGGCTGAAGCCGGTTGTGGCCACATCCGGCCACAAATAATATCCTCTCTCGGTTGTGGCCGGTCCCCACTGGATCATTCCGAAGGGCAGCGACGCCGCAGGAAAGGTCTGTCCTCCGCCGTCAGTGCCAATGAACGGGTTCACCGCGTCGTATAGGTTCACGTTTTGCGCGAGCGCCGCACTGCATAGCGGCAACGCAACCAGAAGCGCCGTCAATTTACGCAGGTATGTAATTTTCATTTGCGTGCATTGTTGGCGGGAACCAGCTTGGTGCTGCCCTCCACCAACTTTACGATCTGATTGGCAGGTACATCCGCGAATCGGTCCACTTGCTTCGATGGCCAATGGACTTCGAGCTTATCGATATGTGTTGCTTTGCCCAGGCCGAAATGAATTCGCAGATCGTTTTGTGAGTAAAAGCTGCCGCCACTACGCACCTCGTCCATCTGCCGGTGGTCGCCGGTAACGCAATGGACGCGCGCGCCGATCGCACTGCGGTTTGATTTGTTGCCCACTAGCTTGAGGGTGATCCAGTTGTTGCCGGTTTTCGAACTGCAGTGGAGCAGCTGTGGATTCGCATTGATGGGATTGACCAGCACATCGATGAGACCATCGTTATCAAAGTCTCCAAAAGCACAGCCGCGAGCGCTCATCACGTTGGTTATCCCTGGGCCGGCAGCAACGGACACATCGCGAAACTTTCCGTTGCCCAAATTCTCGTAGAGCACCTTGGGCTGCTTGTAATGGATGGGACCATTCATGCCGTTGATTTCCGGATACACGTGCCCGTTTACATAAAGGATGTCGAGCCAACCATCGTTATTAACGTCAAGGAAACCGCCGCCCCAGCCCAGCAGCCGTGAGTAAGCGACGAGCCCCGCGGCCTGGGTATTGTCCTGGAACAGTCGTTTGCCGTCGTTGTGGTAGAGATTGGGCAGATCGTCGGAGAAATTTGTCTTGAAGATGTCGAGCATTCCGTCGCAGTCGTAGTCTCCGGCAGAAACACCCATACCGGACTGGTTGCGCCCGTCACGGCTGGTGGCGACGCCGGCTTCTAATCCGCCTTCGGTAAAAGTGCCGTCTCCGTTATTCCAGAACAAAAAGCTCATCTCGCTGTCGTTAGCCACATAGATGTCGGGCCAGCCATCGTTGTCAAAGTCGGCAACCAGCACCCCCAGGCCATAACTCGCGGGAGCTTTGCCAATACCACTCTTCTGCGTGACGTCGGCAAAGGTTCCATCGCCGTTGTTATGGAACAGATAGTTTTTCGCCCGGGTCAACCCCTGCGGACCACAATTGACCGCGAGTCCCTGGAACACGCACGCGCCGGATCCCGGTAACGGGGCCGTCTTCAGATCCAGGTCGACATAGTTGCTGACGAACAGATCGAGGTGACCATCCCCGTCATAATCCACAAACGCACAGCCCGCGCCCCAATGCGTTCCTTTTGTCAGCAGCCCGCATTTCTCGGTTACATCGGTGAAGGTGCCGTTGCCGTTGTTGTGATAAAGAATGTTCTGGCCCCAATACGTGACAAACAGATCGTCATAGCCGTCATTGTCATAGTCTCCAACACAGACGCCTTGTCCCCAGCCGAAGTGGGCCAGGCCAGCCTGGCGCGTAACGTCGGTGAACGTGCCATCCCGGTTATTGTGCAGCAGACGGTTGGAGTGCTGTTGCGAGGCAACCTCATCCAGCCTGGTTCCATTCACCACAAACAGGTCGGGCCAGCCGTCGTTGTCGTAATCGATGAAGGCGGCGCCGCAACCGGTGGTCTCGAGAATATAAGTATTTTTGGTTAAGCCGCCGTAGGTGGTGGGCTCCGTGAGTCCAGCCTTGGCGGCAACATCGTCAAAGGTGACGGAGAACTCCTCGCGCGTGTTGCTGCCCCGGGAGAGCCGGCCGGAGAGCGCAACCATTCCCCCAGTCGCCAAAGCTCTGCGCAGAAATTGTCGTCGTGTGCTCAAGCCTCTGGTCAAGCGATCCCCATTTTGAAATTTCCGCGCTTCCCTATTTTCCTGGACTGCCTGAGACGGGATCGCTCGTTGTGAAGCAATCGCCAGTTTTTATCGGCGGTGCGTACCCAGAAGCTAACAACCTCTGCGGGCCCACGTAGTTGGAGCATGTGAGCGCTGCCGGAGCCATCGGGCCGGAAAAGAACGAACCTTGATTTCCCGGCGCATCGTACCAATTCATACCGCTTACTGCCAGCTGACCGATCGTTCCACCCTTAAGGGCAACTACGCTGCTGACGGGAGAGGTTCGGGTGTTGAGGTTCCAATTCCGCAAGCTCAGGATACCGCCCTCTCCTCGCGTCTGGGTGTATACAGGCCAACTCGCGCCCGGATTCGCGATGCTCACATTGCTGATTTGCAAATTCACATAATCGCTGCTGACCAGAAAATTGTAAGGCAGCTTGTAGCTGTCGCAGGTGCCGTCGGTCTGCAAGGTCCAGCCGTCGATACTGATCTTGCCAAAATTCCCATGGCCCAATTTGGCCAGCGCCTGAAGACTCGCGGCGGTGCCGCAGAGAGTGCCGCTGGTATTGGTGACGCTCACCCGGTCAATCAGCTCGGTTGCGCTGTAGATCCGCAGGCCGAAGTAGGAATAATCCAGCGTGTTGTTATCGATGTGCGCATCGGTGATCCAGCCCCATTCGACACCGGGAAACTGCGAATTCGCGTAGTTTGGATCGCCCGATCCGGTGCGATTGCCATCGTCGGCATTCAAGGCAATCGAATCGTCGCCAGCGTTTACGCGGTTGTTCTGTATCCATAAAAACGAATCCGGCCCGATAAAGTGCAGCCCATCGGTGAACTTGAATGCAGTAAGCGGTTTCGGTTGGTGGACATAGTTGTTGGTGACTCGAGCGCAGGTGACGTTGGAAAAGAATGCGGCAAACGTGCCCGAGTCATACACCTCGTTGTGGTCGAACAACAGATTGTCCACTCCGACAAAGTGAACACCCACCACGAATATGCCCGTCCTGGGGTTGACGGTATGTTGTACCGAAAACATGTTCGGACCCGTAACTGCCTGCAGTGAGTTGGCGTTAAGCGTGCACCCTTCAACCTTAATATTATGGTCGCTGATATTCGAGACGACGTATCCGCCGGTACCTGACAAGGTGGTCGGGGCATTTTGGTGGGCATTGGTGAGCACTGGGGCATTGGAGTTCTTTTGCATGATGAACCCCATGCCGGGCAGACAGGAAACGGCGGTATTGCTATACAAAATCAGAGAGCTGCTGAGGCCATATTGTCCGTCAACAATCAGCTGAACGTTGCCCCCGGAGAGCGCCGCATTGAGCGCGGCCGCACGATCTGTTCCGGTGGAGGTGCTTCCCGGGAATACAGTCGCGTCCCCGGTTGTACCCAGCAGCGTCGATGCAAGAACCTGGCGCGGCGACCGAGTCGCAAGATCCGGCGCTTGCGCAAAGAGAGCCATCCACGGACATAAAAGGGGAACGAGCAAAAACCTCTTCATTTTCTCTTTGGGTTCTTTCTGAGCACGGACGCGGGTGCCGCTACCCCAGACCGACTCTCTCACAGCTGTTCAGCTGAAGATGATTGCATCGCCGCTCCTCAAGGAGCGCCCCCATCGCACGAACCAAGCTCCTGGGCATTTTGCAACTCCACCCGGGCACGGTCTGGCTGGCCGGCGTGAAAGAGAGCCCCCGCCAGTTGGCACCTGGCCTGCACCTCCGCCGGACGCAGCGAAACCACTACCTGAAATTGACGTGCGGCATTATCCCAGTCCCCCTGCTTTTCCAATGCGACACCATAATTGAAATGAATCTGCGGGTTCGAAGGACTTTCCTGCACCGCGGCGCTGAAGGCGCGATTCGCTTCGGGCCAATTCTGTTGGGCACTTTGCGCGATTCCCATGTAGTCATTCGCATCGGCAAATTCTGGATCGGCCGCCAGTGCAGCGCGCAAAGACTCGATCGCCGGAGCGATCTCGCCTTTCTTCAACGACTCGATCGCGCTATTCGTTTTCAGGATCGCTTCCGTACGCTGCGCACCATCGGCCGTCGCTTCGCGCGATCGCTTGAATACCTCCGCCGCCTGCTGCTGATCGCCCGTCCTGCGCAAAGCAGCGCCCAGGGCATTCAATATTTCCGGCCTCCGGGGATCGAGGCTGGCAGCTCGCTGCAGGACGGGAACCGCTTCGCTGGGATTCGTCTCCGCGAGCATCGTCCCATACTTGAGTTGGAAATCCACATCGCGCGGGCTGAGCTCGGCGGCGCGCTTGTAATGCGGCAAAGCACCTGCACCATCGCCCAACTGCGCCAGTATCTCGCCGTAATAAAATTGCGCCCGGGCAAGGTTGGGGGCAAGCCGCACCGCGATGGTTACTTCCGCCAGCGCTTCTTTCAGCTTATCCATCCGTTTCAGAGTGAAGGCCAGATCGGCATGCGCGTCGGCGGAATCGGGCTTGTAGAGCAACGCTTTCCGGTAGTTTTCGACCGCCGCCGTAAGGTCCCCCTTATCGCGCATCGCTTGCGCAAGATTCAATAATCCCGGGACGAACTTCGCGTCCTTCGCCAGCGCCTGCTCAAATTCTTCAATCGCTCCCGGCAGATCGCCGGCCTGATCGAGTGCCACGCCAAGATCGTTGTGGGCTTCGGCAGAATTCGGTTTCAGGGCAACTGCCCGACGCAGTTCGTTCACCGCGCCTTGCGCGTCGCCCACCTGGGAATCGAGCATGGCCAGCTGCGTTCGCGCCTCGTACATATCCGGGCGAAGACGAATCGCTTTCTCCAGCGCCTCCATCGCGCCGCCAACATCTCCCTGCCCAGCCAGTGCATTGGCCAGTTCGAACTGAGCTTCGGGAAAATCCGGCTTGATCTCCAGAGCTGCCTGCAAATCGGCGACGGCAGCCGGATATTGCTCCTTGACTGTCAGGGCCGTGCCCAGGTTATAGAGTGCGTCGGGATACTTCGGATCAAGCGTCAGAGCTTTTTGAAATTGCTGGATTGCCTGGTTGAGGGAGCCGGTTCTGGCCAGGGCAAATCCATAGTAGTTATGCGCAGGCGCCGAGGTGGGCTTCAAGTCTACGGCGTGGCGAAGTATAACCAGCGACCGCTGGAACTCGCCTTTTTGTAACAGTGCTATTCCTTCAGAGAGAGGATCGGAGGGCTGCTCCGCGAAGGCGCAGCCCACTACGATCGCAATCAGGATGGCACACTTCCACATTAAAACGTAAGTGTACCACCGAACTGCATTTGCCTCATGATGTCGGCGATGCCACTAATCACCCCCGCAGTGGACGAATCGACGGCGCCGTTCGGGTTCGAATAGTTGGCGCGATTAAATACGTTATACGCCTCCCATTGCAGCTTGAACTTCGTCCGCTCCGTGATCTTGAACACCTTCTGAAGTGAGAGATCGGCGCGGAATAGGCCAGGACCCCAAAGACTATTTCGTCCGGCGTCTCCCATTTGGTAGAGCGCTGGAACGGAATAAGCAGCGGGATTAAACCAGCTGTTGATGCCCTTATGCGCGGGCGCCGGGTTGCCAGTCTTGTCAGGCCGCAGCGTGCAGCAATTCGAATTGAGCGTCGCGGCGTTGTTGAGTTGCGGCGAGAACGGATATCCCGATTCCAACGTCCAGATACCCGCAAGCTCCCATCCCCCTACCAGCTCGTTGACCAGTCCGCCCTTGTTCAGGAATTGTTTCCCCTCCCCGACAGGCAGTTCCCAAACATGGCTGGCGACAAACACCAGAGCCCGATTGCCGTCTTCCGGCGCCCGATCAAGATTGGTCTTGAACGGATCGAACGCATTGTGCGTGCCAAAGTCGTAGGAAGTGCTCCACGTTAAAGCCGCGGTGAATGTGAGCCCACGCGAATACCGCTTTTGTGCCTGCACCTGGAGAGCGTTGTAACCAATGTTGGTTTGATTATTCTGGTTGTATGCGTTGGTAACAAAACCATAGCTATTGTAAGGCTGGCGCTCGTTGATAGGGCCTGGTCCCGGAGGCGCGGCGTTCGCGTCATAGCGATAAAATACGTGCCGGTTGGCTTGCCCCACGTAAGAAACAGTGACGGTTGTATCGAAGCCGAACTGGCGCTGCACCGAAGCATTCCATTGATCGACGGAGTTGGTCGGGTTGTGTGCGAACACACCGAAACTCTCAGAGTTCGGGGTCGGGTACTGGGCAGGATTTCCAGCGGCCGCCAGTATTTCGAAACCGCTGATAAAAGTTGGAGGACCCACCGCGAGGGTAAGCGAAGGTTGATACAGATCAGAGACCTGCGAGAGAGTTTGACGGGTCGCATTGGGCCAGTCATTGGTGATGGCGCCAAAGTTAGCACCATAAAAACCGTTCGTGAACGAGCGGCCCCAGCCCAGCCGGATCACGGTATTCTTCATTGCAGCGTAGGCGATACCCAGGCGCGGACCGAAGTCGGCGTAATTCTGGTTCACATCCGCCGTGGAACTCGACGTGCCGAAGTTGCTGATAATGGTGTTGGTGTTCGTAAAGTTGAAGTTAGCAATTCCCCCTGGCTGGGGGGAGGTTGGATATCCAATGTAGTCCCACCGCAGACCCAGGGTCGCAGTCAGTTTGGGAGAGATGCGCCACGTGTCCTGGACGTAGAGAGAGTTGTCGGTATTGTGCGCTTCCGGCACGCCCCGGGCATAAATTACGCGGCCGAAGTCACTCGAATCTCCCAGCAGGAAACTGGCCATGGACAACCCTGACCCCGGGGCATCCGCACTTCCCGTGATGGTCTGAGCAAAGCCATTCGAGCCGCAAACACCACTATTGTCGCAACCAAAATCTCCCTGTGATGAAGTGTCGCGCCGATCGCGCCAGGCAAACAGAAAGTCCGCGCCGAATTTAATGGTGTGCACTCCGTGAGTCCAGGTCCCAATCCCGACAAAGTTGTACTTGCCATAATCGTCCACCTGGTGCGAGTGGGTAGAGTTGCCGAAGTTAAAAGCCCCTACCGGGCCTCCGATCTGAAAGCCGGCGATCCCGCCGCAAGCGTTGCAAGCGTTGTTCAGGTTTGGAATCCCAAACTCCTGCGATGTATCTTTGGATGCGTCAAGGGCGTTCTGTTGCCAGATGTTATAGGTCCAGCCAAACCGGCCCTCAGCAACCAAATTCGAATTGATAACGTGGGTCACATTGGCCACTGCGCTGTTCTGATTGCCCGCCTGTACCGCGCTTCCGGGAAAATTCAGGATTCCGAATGCGGGTACCTCAGAACTTTGATTGCCCTGCTGTCTCGTGTAACGCCCGAAAATACGGGTGGCGTCGGTCAAAACATAGTCGATACGAATTGCACCCAGGTCCTGATTGATGGGGTTGACCTGGGGAGCCGTGAAATTATTGTCGACGCCCGCGCCGGGCACGTTCGGCAGTGGAAGATCTGCCAACATCGCCGCGGAGATCGGGCTGATTCTGCCTTGCGGAATCTGGTTATTCGCAAACTGAGTTCTTCCCACTCCCTGGGGGCCCCCAGTGGTCGGATCGTAGATGGGATCAGTCGCGGCCAGGCTGCTGAAATCACCATTGCGGAAGGCCTGGATGGGTACGGTGGTGAGTACACCGCCACCGGAACGATAACGATATCCCTCGTAGTAACCGAAGGCGAAGAGTTTGTCGCGAAGAATTGGTCCACCGAGAGTTGCACCGAACTGGTTCACTACCAGGTGGCCCGGACCGTTGGGCTCGGTAAAGGGATTGCGCGCGGAAAGGTAGTTCACCCGGTTGAACTCATGCACGTTGCCATGGAGCTGATTGGTGCCGGATTTTGTGGTAAAAATCTGCATTGCGCCGGCTGCTTGGCCAAGCTCGATGTCGTAGTTCGACGTGATCAACTGGTATTCCGCGAGCTCGTCGGTGGAAGGCACAATCGCAGGTGCGCCACCCACCCCCTCAGTGTCGTCCACTCCATCCAGCAATTGCCGATTCAGCAGCGAGCGATTGCCGTTGGCCGCAAACGAATAATTGGCCGACCCTTCCGCGCTGGGCACTCCGGTGTTTCCCGTGTTCATGACGATGCCCGCCTGGATCGTTGCCAACGCCGTCGGATTGCGCCCTTCGCTAGGCAGGTCTGTGAGTTGGATCGAGTCGATCGTGATGCCCAGCTCAACCTTATCGGTCTGCAGCAGCGGCGCCTCGCCGGTGACCGAAATCTTCTGCTGCACACTGCCCACCTGGAGCTTGGAGTCGAGGCGCACCAAAGAGCCGATGTCGACCACCACACCGGTGCGGGAGAGCTGGTCGAAGCCGGTCGCTGAAACCACGACCGTGTAGGTGCCGGCGATCAGATTCGAAATATTGAAATATCCCGATCCGTTGCTTTTGCCTGACAGCTGTACTCCAGTAGCGGTATCAGTCGCTGTCACTACGGCCCCGGGTACTGCCGCCCCAGACGGATCGGTCACATCCCCGACGATCGAGCCGGAAACGAGCTGTCCTTGAAGCGATGATGTGAATGGAAGGGCGAGGGCTAGGATGCTGAGCAAAAGCAGAACCCGGTTCTTCATACGAACTCCTCCAAAATGGATCAAGCGCAATCGTCTGGTCTACAACTTCCACATTTTTTACGGAAGTTTCGGCAGTCGGGACACTAATCCCGGCCCGAGACCTCTGTCAAGACAAAAATGTCAACATTGATGCCAACATAGTGTCAGGACAGAGGTTGCCTACAGGGTGAGTAAATCCCAGGAGGCAATTCGCAGCCAACACGACCGTCCCGCTTCCGTCTTCAGGCACACACAACAACCTGTGGCGCCGGGGCAAAAACATCACGCCCGGACCTTTTCTCCTGCGCTGGTCTTATCCTCCGACGGTTCAACAAACTTTTGCGATGCGCTGCTGAGCTTCACCCCGGCGCGCAACACCGCATCTTCCGCGACTTTCGCAAGCCTCGAATAGCCAGGATGATGGGAACTCTTATACGGCGAATTGGAGGCGGCGTTGTAACAACAGATAAGCGCCCACCGTGGCTTGTCGCTCGAGTTCAGGGCGGAAGCATGCAGCAGATTGGAATGAAAGAACAAGCCGGTGCCGGGAGCCATTTCGCAATAGATTTGCTGCAAACGCTCCCTGGCAGCTTCCACACGCTCCGGATCGGCGCCTGTTTGACCGGCAAAGCGGCCATGCTCGACTCTCCCCATGAGATGCGATCCACTCAGTACCTCGAGACAGCCGTTGGCCCGGGTCGCGGCGTCAATGGCGATGAGGCAGCTGGCCATATCTGGAAATAAGCACCCATTCTGATACCAATAGCCATAGTCCTGGTGCCACTCCCAGGCGCCGCCCACACGAGGCTCCTTGAGGATCATCTTGGAGTGGTAGTGATAGACTTCGCCGCCGAGAAATGCCTCCATGCGATCCACAATGCGAGGCAGCCTGGCGATGAGACCGAAAGTATCGTCGCCCGCGTCGTTCCACCCGGAGAGTCGAATGCGGGCGCCGCCGGTATCCGCCAGCTCGAACGCACTGCCCAACATCTTGTCGTCGGAGTGCGCTGCGTCCACCAGAATTGCCACTTCTTCCGGATCCAGCAAATCAGGGACCAGAAGATATCCTGCCTTGGCAAACTCCTCAACCTCATTGCGATATTTCTGCGTCATCTTATTTCTCCTGGCCACGGTCGAAGACCGAAAAACTCTTTGTACGGCCGGCCGCGGAACCCGGGGTGCCGAGAGGCCGGAAGATACGTCGAGCGATTTATCACTGTCAACAGGAAACTTCCCTGGAATTTTCGCTGCAACGGCCCAAATGAAATCCGTCAATGATTGCCGTAAGTAATGACAAGCGTGGCGGACGCGAGCAGAAACAAGCCCGCCCACAGCGCCACTCTTGACTGCGTGGTTACGCCCTTCCACTCCCCGGCTATCCAACCGGAGATGTTCGAAGTAAGGATCATGGAAATCTGATAAATACTCCATCCTATCGAGGCACCAAGGACGCCCAGCAAGGTGGTGGCTGTACCGAAAGCCGCCACCGACCCCATCCACAAAACACCCATGATGGTTCCCAATGCGATCTGCGGCCAGACTGGGAAAAAATTGCCCCAGGACTTGTTGCGAATCGTCAGCCAGATCGCGTATGCGAGATTGGGAACCGCCCCGCCGGCGAGAGCAATCGGCCACACAGCGTAAGGAGCGTCAGGCGCCGTGGCATGGTGGCGAAGAGCCTCGGTGACAAACTTATCGCCGAAGGCAAGGGAGTAGTTCAGCATAGGCGCGAGCAGGCCAGCCGCGGCAGCCATCAAAAGGCCTGTCATGAAAGAGCCCTTGCCCGCTTCAGGCGTCGCCGCCCTCTGCTCTCTCTCACGCCGCCGGCCCGCCCAGCTGCAGACGATCACGCCGGCGACCATCAGGACAACCCCGAACAAGAGGATCTCTCCGCGAGTCGTCTTCAGCACTTCCGGGTGCCGCAATACGATGGGCACCATGGTGCCCAAAGCAGCACCGAGCCCAATGGTCGTGGCAAAAGACAACGCCATCCCAATGCGTAGCACGGCGAGCCCAAATAGCACCTGCGCGACTCCCCAACCGGCTCCGAATAGAAATGGCCGGGCAAAATCGCTCGGGCTAACGCTCGCATAGACCCCCATAACATCCGGCACTCGGAAGAAGGCCAGGGTCCACGGGACCACGATCAGCGCCACCAGGGAGAAGACGATCCAGGCATTCTCCCACCGCCATCTGCGCAGATACTCGAGTGGCACCATGCAGTTTCCCGCCATGAAGCCGCCAAGCATAGCGATCAACACACCCAGTACAGTTTGCACGCCTGCCTTTCTCTCGTAGTTCTGACGCGTTAGGCGGCGGAACCACGGGTCAACCCGTCGCAAGAACGGACTAATCTTCCTCTCCCAATTGCCGTTATGTCAACATGACTGTTGACATTCTTTGACACCGCTTGGGTGCTCTTGAAGGGTACGGCCTTCAGGCCGTACAAACGCTTTGTTTTGAATCTGGCTTTAGCCACCGAGGGACGATTTTCTTCTCCCATCGCCACCTACGCAAGCGACGGCATCGAGGTGACGGCACGGGTGGGCCCTGCTTAACCGCGCCGTACGCCTTATATTTCGATTACCATTTGTATCTTGCCACGACCAAGGTGTTGAACTCGCCGTAACGATTTACCGATGAGGCGCCTATGTTTCGAACACTCTGGCATTCCCTTCGCCAACTACGCGACAACCCTGGCTTCGCCGGCACCGCGGTCCTGACGCTGACGCTGGGGATAGGCGCTTCGGCGGCAATGTTTGCCGTGCTGGATGCGGTATTACTCGAACCGTTGCCCTTTGCCCAGCCCGGCCGATTGGTCGCGGTCGCAGCCCAGCCAGACGCCGATGTTTCCATTCCCACGATGCAGGACTATCTCACGCGCTCGACAACGTTCAGCAATCTGGCGGCGTACCGTCAGTGGTCGCCGAAACAAAAATCGACAGATGGGGCGGCGGCGCATCGAGTCCTGGCCGTCTCACAGGATTTCTTTTCCACGCTCGGCACCCGGTTCGCCCTGGGGCAGAACTGGGCGATTACTGGCAATGAACAGGATTGCTCTTCCCAGGTGATCGTGAGCGCCGCGTATTGGAATCGGCTGGGCGGGGGCAGTGTGCTGGACAAACGGATGCTCAACCTGGACGGGCGGGATTTCCAAATCGCCGGCGTGCTCCCATCGGACCAGGCGATCGAAGGTTCCTTCGGGTTGAATCAGCCGGAAGTCTTGGCGCCGATCGGCTGCGACAGCGAAGTGCGTCCGAACTCCCGCGGCGACATGGACTTTTACCTGATCGGCCGATTGCGGCCTGGAGCTACGATCGCACAGGCAAACACAGACCTGGCGCGCGTGGATGCAACGCTCGAGAAAGATTACCCCACTTTTTACGGAGTCTACCGCAGTGCCGCAAAAAGGCCCACGCTTGTATTTCCTTACCTGGAACTGGTGGTGGGCATGGAGACCAAGCCCGCACTGTTGCTCACGTTTGCCGCCTGCGGGTTATTGTTGCTGATTGCCTGCGCAAATCTCGCGAACCTTTTGCTGGCGCGCAATACACGGCGGCGCAGTGAATTTGCCACCCGGGCAACGCTGGGAGCTACGGTCGGCCAATTGCTCCAGCAGTTGATCGTGGAAAGCGCGGTGCTAGTAACGCTCGGTGCACTTGGCGGGATTGCGCTGGCGTTCTTGATTCTCGGGCTTTTGAAGAAAACTACCGCGCTCGATCTACCGCGGCTGGCTCATGCTTCCATGCGCCCGGCAGTCCTTGGATTTGTTGTCGTGGTGTCGGCTGCGGTGACGTTCTTTCTCGCACTCCTGCCAGCCTGGCGCACGCTTCGACCGGAGTTGTTGCGTGACCTGCAAGGTTCGGGCAGAAGCTCGGCAGGCCGCAGTTTGCGCTTGGCCGGGCGTTTGCTTGTGCTCACGCAGATCACGGTTACGGTTGTATTGATGGCTTGCGCGGGGTGGATGATCGCCGGTGTTTATATGCTGCTGCATCAGCCATTGGGCTTCGCTCCCAGCCACCTGCTGATGATGGAGGCGCGCGTGGATACCTCCGGCCAAACCAAAGACGCGGCTCTGCAGGCTGAGTTGACGTTTGCCCAGATGGCCGATAGCGTGAGGCAACTGCCGGGCGTGGAGTCTACTGCCCTGGCGGATCACGTCCCACTCGGTCACTTTACAAACCGCTATACCTTCTGTTCCGATGTGCATCCGGAGCAGTGTGAGCGGCAAGTGAACCTCAACCCTAATTCGTATGCAATCAGTCCTGGTTACTTTTCCACCCTTGGGCAACCACTGTTGGAAGGCCGCGACTTCAATCCAGCGGATGACGGGCGGAACCTCGTCGCCATCGTGAACCAGGCATTGGCGGCGCGGGAGTGGCCGGGGAAAAGCGCCCTGGGACATCGCGTGCATACAGGGGAAATGAACACGACGGATGCCACCAGTTGGGCTACGTTGATCGGGGTCGTGGGCAATGTGCATACCTATGACCTGGCGACTGCGCCTGCGCCCGACCTTTACATCCCGCGCACGGAAGACCCGGGGGGCTTCTCCTGGATACTTGTCAGGGTGGGCGGCAACCCAGGTGCACTCAAGAACTCTGCCCGGGCCAAACTGAAAAAAGAGTTTCCCCAGGTGAGAGCCTCGCGCTTCGAGACCATGGCGGAAGAGATGGCCGGCGAGGTTGCGGAGCGAGTATTCCTGATGCAGGTGGCGGGCGCATTTGGCGTGGCCGCGCTCTTTCTTTCTATCCTGGGCACCTACGGGCTGCTGGCGTACGAAGTCTCTCTGCGAGAAAAGGAAATTGGCATACGCCTGGCCCTGGGTTCATCGCGCGGTCGCGTTCTGACACTACTTTTAAATGAAGAGGGGCGGTGGCTCGCCGCGGGTGCGCTGCTTGGACTAGGTTGCGCGACGGTGGCGGGCTATGCCTTGCGGTCTCGCTTCTATGAAGCGCAATCAACGGCATTCCCGGTTCTGTTTGGCTCTGCCCTTCTGCTCGTCCTGCCGGCGCTCCTGGCCATTGCCCTGCCCGCTCGACGCGCAGCGCTGCAGGACCCAGCCCAGAGTTTGCGGAGAGAGTAAGGCGGAGAAACAACATGATATCGACCCTGATGGCCTCTCCTGCAAACTCCTGCGGGTGCCCCATATCTCCCGACGCTCTTTGTCGGGAGATGTGGGAAATGAGGCCGCCCTTGCCCCCTGACTCTCCACCGCACCGTATCTTTCGCAGAAGGGTAGTCCTTAGCTGGCGATCGAGAACATGGCTTGCCGTCGCCACCCTCGCGCTCTTCGCGCCCACTCCAAACGAGGCGCAGGCCAACCCGTGGGTCCAGAAACATCTGCTCGATGCAGATTCGCAATTGCCCTTCTCATTCGTCTACGGAAGGCAATCGTCGGAACAATTGCTGAAAGCGTGGCCGGAAAAGACAACGACCCGGGCGCTGGACGGCAACCGCACCGAACACACTCTTGTCTGGACCGATCCCAAAACGGGCTTGCAGGTACGCGTCGTCGCCCTCGACTACACCGGCTCGCCTGTGGTCGAGTGGACGGAATATTTCCGTAACGACGGCAAGGTCGATACCCCCGTTCTCGAGGATGTCCAGCCGCTTGATACTTCCCTGCCCGTCACCGGTGATGGTATTCCGATGATTCTTTATTCCAACGGATGCGGCGGCATGGATACCTACGCTCTGCAGAAGCGTCCGCTGAACCAACTCGACCGTCTTCGCCTCTCGAATGAAGGCGGCGGCAAGACAGTTACGACCATACCGTTTTTTGATATTCAGACCGGCGGGGGCGGTCTGATCGGCGCCGTTGGATGGCCGGGCCAATGGGCCATCACGATGTCTCGTCCGGCGGAAGGGGCGGTGGTGGTGAGAGCCGGCATGGAAAAGACCCATCTCTCGCTCCATCCCGGCGAGGAGATTCGCACTCCGCAAATCCTTCTGCTTCCATGGCAGGGCGACGATATCGATGCGCACAATACTTTGCGCCGGCATATCCTCAGCTACCACACGCCGCAATACGACGGGAAGCCAGTGATGCTGCCCATCTCTCACGGAGGTTGGGGTGGGATGACAACCACCACCAGCCTGCGGCTTCTCGATCAGATCACCAGAGAACATATCGGCTTCGAGAACTTCTGGATGGACGCCGGATGGTATGGCAAAGATCGTCCGGTAGAGGAATTCCAGGTATTCGGCAGGGAGGATTGGTTTTTATACGCGGGCGACTGGAGAGTCAACAAAGTTCCCCACCCGGATGGCCTGAAACCGATCAGCGATGCGGTGCACGCCAAGGGCATGAAATTCCTGCTGTGGTTTGAACCGGAGCGTGCCGTCGTAGGAACGCCAATCACGGTCGAGCACCCCGATTGGTTTATCGGCGAGGATCAAACCAACTTCGAAGGCAACGATGCCCGCCCGCTGGTTAAGTTTCGCTTGTTTAATTTCGGCAATCCTGTGGCCAGACAATTCATGATCGACTCGATGTCGGACTTCATCACCAAAGAAGGCATCGATATTTTCCGCCAGGATTGCAACTTTGCTCTCGCCCCATTTTGGTCGCAATCGGAATCAATGGATCGTCAGGGAATTACGCAGATTCGCTATGTGGAAGGCTTGCTGGCGTTTTGGGATGGGTTGCGGCAACGTCACCCACAACTCATGCTGGATATTGTGCAGCGAGGCGACCTGGAATCCATCTCACGCGCGGTGGACCTGAGCCGGGCAGATTACCCGGTCTCGCCCGATGCGGATCCGATCGGAAACCAGCTTGCCACGCAAGGCCTCTCCTACTGGCGGCCGCATTACGGCACCATCCTGCAGATGCGTCCGCGCAACAACTATCACTTCCGCAGTGGATTCGCACCGGGATTATCATTCGCGCTGTTCAATGCGGCTGGCACCAAGGATCAGGTAGGCAGCTTTATTCCAGCCGGCTTCCCTTTCGACTGGCTGCGGGGCCAGGTGGAACTACTGAAGCAAGTGCGGCCCTACTACTACGGCGACTACTATCCATTAGTGCCTTGCAGTTCCAATACCGATTGCTCTCCAGGAGCGGTCAACGAGCGCAGCGCGGCATTCGAATGGGCCGCCTGGCAGTTCAATCGCGCTGAAGAAGGCGACGGGATGGTTCAAGCTTTTCGCCGGGAAAGGAACGATGATGCGGCCAGGGACCTTCGCTTGCGAGGGCTGGACGCGGCAGCGACCTACCAGGTCACCGACCTCGACGCCGGAGTGGCAAAGACTGTGACCGGCAAAGAACTGATGCAGCAGGGACTTCACGTTGAAATTGCCGCGGAGCCCGGGGCAGCGATCGTTGTTTATAAGAGGGTCCGGTGAAAGTTCTCTCGCAGACACTTACCTACCTGCTTCTGCTCGCCTCCCCGAGTTTTGCGGAGACCAGCCAGGACGCCTACATCACGATGACCGGCACGGAGTGGACCCTCGGTTCAGCCTCGGTAGAAATGACCATCGCTTTACGCAACGGCACGCTCGTCACTACCAGTTTTAAGAACAAGGCCAACGGTCAGCAGCTGGCGCCCTCAGACTCGACCGGTCCATGGACGTTGGTGGACGCAAAGACGTCGACCCTCAAGCAGGGAGAGTTGGAACTGGATCTCACCCTGCGCCGGGATGCCCTCGTCGCCACCAGGACGTATGTGGTCTATCCCGGGTCGAGCGTCATCCGCGAGTGGACAGCGTTCAAGAATGCGGGATCCACTCCACTGAAACTTTCCGACCCGGAATTTCTGAATACCAGCGCGCGCCTGGGTGATCCAGCGTCGGTCGACTTCGACTGGATGACGGGTGGCGCCAACGCTCATGGCTCCTGGGTTCTCAAAACAGAAAAGCTTACTGTAAACAAGCCCCGCACGTTCGATTCGAACGATCCCTTTCCTGACCGGGGATTGTGCGGAGATTTTGTCGATGGCAAAGCCAACGTCTCGATCCTGCTGAATGGCAAACAAATCTGGCCAACCCCAGGCCAGATGGCCACCCGACGTGCCGATCGCATCGTACCGATGGAGGCAAGCGCCTCGGTACAGAAAGACGACACGATCGTCTTCCTGGTGGCGCCAAATCGCGCCTTCGAAACGCTCAAGTTCGATCCCACCCTCAGCTATAGCGACGGCGAGACACACGCCGCGTCCAAAGAGTTCTCCACCCACCAGGGGGAAAATGGATGGCGCTACCAATACAGAGAAGCAGGTAAATTCAACGACCTGGTGTTGGATGAAGGCGACAAAGAGTGGCATGTAAAAAAGTCGGATATGCTGGGCCCCTTTATCGCGGCGGCTGCACAGCGGGGCGGATTAACCGGAGACGCCGCGCGAATCTGGACTGCCCCCAGGACTGGAGCAGTGCACATCCGCGCAAATGTGTGTTCCGCGGAAATGAGTTCCCCCACCGACGCCGTTTCCGATTTTCGCCCTGGCTCCTCGAGTTATGCTCCCTGGGTCGCACTCTACAACCCTGCATCGCGAGACGGACTCTTTATCGGCTGGGATTATTTTGGTCATTGGGCTTCGTCCTACACCATGGATGACCACGGTGAAGTTTCGGCACGTATGCATGTGGCCGGGTATCACCGCGACCTCATGCCGGGCGAATCCGTGACTTCGCCAAAGGCTTTCGTCGGACTCTTTACCGGGGATCTGGATGACGCTGGTAACGCGCTCCTCGACTGGCAATATCGTTACATGTGGGACTACACCCGCGACGGCTGGTTCCCGGGTATCCGCATGTTGGGCGATTGGTGGAAGGGTACGTCGTGGGGGCTGCCCGCCGGGAGTTGGACCGGCGGTGGTGGCGATTTTGAAAGTACGTCTCGCAAGGTCTTCCGCCTTGCCGACATGATGCGCGAGGTAGGTGCTGACGTGTATCACCGCGACTGGGGATGGTGGGATCGCGCCGGCGACTGGAATGGTCCCGACTTCCGCACCATGGGGGAGTACCTGCACAAGTCGGACATGGGCCAGCTGATCTACGCCTTCCTTTACACCGTCGATCGTGAATCGAAGGTCGCCCGCGAACACCCCGAGTGGATCGCCAAGGACGGCGCCGGCTGGAACGCGAACCTTACGCTCGACATGTCAAAGCCGGAGGTCGTGGCCTTTATGCAGGGCCAACTCGATTCTTTCGTTGCCCAATGGGGAAATTTTGAATGGCGAAATGACAGCTTTATGACCAGCCGCATGGATGGCGACGAGACGCCCGTGCTAGGCCAGGATCAGGGCATGCGCGCGGTACTGCAGGGCTTTCTCGACAAGCATCCGGGCACAGCCTTTCAAGCGGTCAATGGCGGTGGCATGTATGCCGGATACGACTACGTTCGCTACTCCTCGAACATCCAGTTCAGCGATGCCGCGGTGGGCCTGGTGCGGAATTACTGGACCTCCCTGCTGCTACCGCCCGACAAGGTTGCGGACAATCCTGATGCATGGCGAGATATAAGCAACTACGACAAGGCCACATGGCGAGGCTGGCTTTGCCTCAATCCGGATACGGTGGGCGATACGTGGGATCCTGTAAAGCTCGACGGATTGCGCGAGTTCTTTGGCATCTATCACTACCTGCAAGCTCAGGGTGTGGTGGGCCGATGGGTTCACGTCTTTCGCCCCGTCGTCGCAGGCGACGATCCCACGATGTATTTTCAGCGCATGAACCGGGATGGAACGCGCGGCATCATCATTCCCAAACACGTCGCTCCCGGTCCGGTCACGATCAAACCCAAGGGCCTGGTCCCGGCGCAGACCTATGTGATCAATTATCAGGAGTCGGACAAACTGGAGGACCGGTCCGGCGCAGAACTGATGGTGAACGGCATCACGCTCGAGAAAATGGCGCCCGGCGAATTGATCTACCTCAACCTGCCCCTGCACCCGGGCAGCCCTTTGGATAAGGAGCCGCCGAAGCCCCCCTCGGCGGTGGCAAAGCAGCGAGCCGACAACATGGGTTTTCCCGGAGTGGAACTCAAATGGGAGCCCGGGTCGGATAACAATTGGATCTTTTATTACGAGATCTTCCGCAACGGCAAACCTCTCGACAAGGTCGCCAAGGGGACTTTCTATTTCGACCATTCCGCCGGCGCAGACTTGGGGACTACGTATGAGGTACGAAGCGTGGACGGAGCCGGCAATGTGTCGGAGCGTATTGCTGCGCAGGGAGCAGCGGTGCGGGAGTCTCGGATTATCGACGATGCAGCCGGTAGCGGCATCCACTACAGTGGCAATTGGAAGCACGACCAAGAAGAACCTTTGGTTGCATACAGCGGAACTATCTCTTCTTCCAACGCGAAGGGCGCGACGGCGGACCTGGAGTTCGAAGGCAAGCGCGTGCTGTGGTTCACCAAGCTGGGTGCGGAAAATGGTGAAGCCGCGGTCAGCATCGATGGCGGACCTGCTGAGATTGTCGACACCTACGCCGCGGACGATATCTGGGGAGTCGCCGCTTATCGCAAGGAGTGGATTGCTCCTGGACGGCACACCATCCACATTGAAGTGTTAGGGCAGCGCGGCGTGCACCCCAACGAGCGATCGAAAGACACACTTGTCTTCGTAGATGGAATTCGGGCGGAGATGGATTAGGCGACTACAATTTCGCTATGGCCGTGCCATTTCATTCCGTAGGGGCGGGCACTTACTTTGTAACCAGCGCAACGCGAACCGCCGCCGCCTCCTTCAGGTGACGGCGAACACAGAACTATTCATTGAGACACTGCAACACTACCGGCAGGAGGGCCACTTCAAGCTGCACGCGTTTGTCGCGATGCCAGACCATATTCATCTCCTGTTCACTCCCCAGGGCCTTTCGATCGAGCGCGTGGTGGGGTTTGTGAAGGGAGGCTTTTCTCATCGGCTAGGGTCAAAGCTTCCCCTTTGGCAACGTGGATACACCGATCATCGCATCCGGGATGGCGATGAATTCCGCGTGCGGCGCGACTACATTCATCAGAATCCGGTGCGAGCGGGGATTGTGGCGCAAGCCGCGCTATATCCCTATTCTTCTGCTTATCGGTCCCAGGATCGATGGCCGACAGCAGAACTTCAGACGAATCGCACGGCATTTCTAGGAACGACAGATTTCGACGAAGGGCATGGCCTTAGCCGTGCCATAAAAGATCAGCCACGCGAAGCGCGGCTTTAGCCGCTGAGGTACAGTTGCAGAAACATCTTCCTCGCGACGGGAAAGACGAGAAGGGTACTTCAGGGGCTAAAGCCCTCTCGGAGGACACCTTGTGCGGGACGGCTAAAGCCGTACCCTTCGTCTGGTCGAGTTCTTCCCATGAAGCTTACCGATTCGTCTGGAACGGACTGCCATTCCCCACCACTGGTTGCTCTTCGGAAGTGAAGGTTGAAGCGGGGAGCCCGGCGCTGTTGTAGAGGTTTGCTCGCGGGGCGTTTGCCCACGCATAACGGACATATATCGGGTGCGGCACTTTGGCGCTGCTCGCGAACACAGTATCCCCGGAGATTCGCGCCGATGCCGCAAAGAAAATCCGATCCTCTCCAGCCACTTCAAAGCCAACCAGAGCATCGCCGTGAGACATGAGACCGCTTGCGTGATCAAAGGACACGCATATCTCCGCCGCAACCGGGACCGCCTGTCGGAAGAGCGGGCCGGAGTACTCCACAATCTCTCCATAAGCGACTGCGCGCGCAGCCAGCGCCAGGCGCTCTCCAACCGTCTCCTTGTCGGGAGGATGAATGTTCTGCGCATCCCCCACATCAAGGCTAACCGCCATAGCCGTACCCACCAGACTCAACGCGCGGCGCTGTGCATCGCGCAGTGTCCCCCAATCGAAGTCTTTCGTCTTGAGATCTACACCCGGCGTGGTGTCGAAGGTGGAAATCTGCACAAAAAGAAAGGGGAAGTTGCCTTCGCGCCACTTGGAACGCCAGTCTCCGATGAGGGCAGAGAAGAGATTGGAGTACATCCCAACCTGCGACAGCAAGCTGTTGGATTCTCCCTGATACCAGATCACTCCCTTGATTGGATATGGAATCAAGGGAGCGATCATGCCGTTGTAAAGCACCGCCGGAGTGAAGGAATCAGGCCCCGGATGCCACGGATGCTCGGGGAGTGGTTTGTGGGCTAGTCTGGCCGCGTCATCCGCGCGCTTTTCCAGGGCCACCGCCAATGCCACGTCCCCCTGATCATCCATCATCTTTGCGTAAGCCGAGAAGACTGGCAGCAGAGATGGATCAGAAGACAACCTGTCAAAACTGAGCCACGCCTGGATGAAGGTACCGCCCCATGTCGAGTCGATCAACCCTACAGGCACATGTTCGCGGGCCTGAATATCCCGGGCAAAAAAATACGCGACCGCGGAGAAATCTGCAGCCGTCTGCGGTGTGCATACCGTCCAGTTCGCCGAGATGTCGTTCAGCGGATATGCCGAGGCCGTCTTCTCCAGACGAAGCAACCGTATTTGCGGATGCGAGGCGGCGCTGATTGTCTTCGCACTATCCTTCACCACTGCGGTCGTGAGGCCCTTCAGCGGCATCTCCATATTGGACTGACCCGAGGCAAGCCAGACGTCTCCGACGAGAACATCTGAAACAGTAACTACATTCGTGGAGCGAATGGTTAGCTGATAAGGGCCGCCTGCAGATTCAGGCGCCAGATACACGCTCCACTGGCCGATGTCATTGCCCTTGGTGGTCGCGTGTTGTTGATCGAGGGCAACGATCACCTCCTCACCGGGTTCCGACCATCCCCAGACGTGTATTGGAGTCTCGCGCTGCAAAACCATGTGATCGCTGAACAGCTTGGGCAGCCGCACTTGGGCGCGAGCTAACCAAGGTGTGGACACCAGTAGAACGACGAGCAGCCTGCAAATGAGCCGTAGAGTCGAGGTCACTTCGCACCGTCAAGTAAATTTATCCGGACGACGAGGCCTGTGGTGTCACAGAAGTTCGTCTTGTTCTTTCCGTAACCAACTGCAAACGTCACGGTATCATTTGCGCTCAGTCTTACTTTTCCCGAGTATGCGGCCACAGGGCTTGCTCCCTGAACTGGGTGGAAGGCTGGGTCGCCTCCATAGCCAGCGATATCTGCATCAAACAACGACGCGCGATTGTGAAGAACATGCACATCAGTGGTTGATAAGCCGAAATGAACGCCTTCGAATCGGGCAGTTACCTGATAGGTGCCTGCTACCGGCGCTACGAACCGGATAAGGCTATATTGGCCGCTGTTGCTGCCTTCCATGGCGACCTGGCCAGAGCGCACGGACCAACCTTTGTTGGAACCAAACTGCGATTGCCCGGTGGTGTTATAGGCCACATAGGGATACCACCCTGGCCCCGGGCCACGGCTAACCTCAGGATGCCAGAATCCAACCGGGCCCGTTGCGTCAGCATACTTATCCAAACGAAAATCCGCTGGATCCAACGAGCTTGTGGCGGAGTAGCCATACTGCCACACCTTGTTGGGGTTATCTCGAAAAGAGAAATCGGTGGACAAATCGAATACCGTTGCAGCGTGCGCAAATGAGTAAAAAAAAACGAGAATGGCTGCTATACGGCGCACGTTAAACCCTCCCGGCAGTCGCGACGCATAGGAACTTTAGCAGATTCCGCCGAGCCTTTGTTGACATTATTGTCTGTGCTGCTGTACGTTTTGTGCCGCGCGGCGACAAGGCGTTCCTCCGGGCTTGACCAACGGAAAGGACTAGAATGTGATGCGATTTCGAACGCCATGTGCCGTGAGGCTGGTGCTGCTTCTCTCCCTGGTCTGCAGCGCTTCCGCCCAGACCCTAACCGGACTCGAGAAGGACTCACCGTTTTCCTTCGTCTATGACGGAAAGCCGGCAACACAGTTTCTTGCGTCGTGGCACAAGTCGGAAACGGTTCATCTGCTTTCCCGGGGCCGCAGCCTTCGAACCATCACCTACCGCGATCCCACCACCCATCTCGAAGTAATCCGCGAGATCACTACTTTCCCGGAGAAGAATGCGATCGAATGGGTACTTCGCTTGCGCAACGGGGGAAGCCGCGACAGCGCGATGTTGGAAGACATCCTGCCGCTGGACCTCGAAATCCCCATCGCCGCAAACAGCGCCGTAACTTTCTATCATGCTCACGCAAGCGTCCAGGGAGCCGCGGACTATACTCCCGTCGACAGGGATCTCAGTCCCGGCGCAAGCGTCGAACTTAGCCACTACATCCTGGACAATGGCGTCCACAAAGATGGCTATATCCCGTTCTTCAATCTTCAATGGCCCGGCGGCGGCATGGTGGGCGCCATTGGTTGGACCGGGCAGTGGATGTTGAGCGCGCAGCGCACCGGCGATAACGTGACGCTGAAGAGTGGTCAGCAACTCACCCATCTTCGGCTGCACCCAGGCGAAAGTATTCGCACTCCGCGCATCCTGCTGGCGCAGTGGCACGGAACCGATCGTTTTATCGGGCAGAACACGCTACGCCATTTGATGCTTTCTTACTACGCGGCGCGGGTAGCCGGCGAGTTGGTCATGCCGCCGGTTGCGCATACCGGAGCCTATGCGCTGATCTTCGATGGCATTGCGAAAAAAACGGGCGAGAACCCGCTCAACATCCTGCCCACGCTTCAGGATAGCGATCTTGGCGTCAAGGGCGGACACGGCTTCCCGGGCCCGGACGATGCGCTGAATTTCGTTACCGAAAAGAATCAGCTGGAAGTGATTCGCAAGCTGCCGCCCATAGGGATTGAGGCCTATTGGCTGGATGCGGGATGGATGGAAGGATTGTGGCCCAGCGGGCGAGGTAGTTGGATGAACAACAAAGATTTTCCCGATGGACTGCGGCCGCTTGGCGACGCCGCCCACCAGAAGGGACTGAAATTCCTGCTGTGGTTCGATCCGGAAGGCGTCGACCCAGGCAGTGTGATCGCCAGGGAACATCCCGAATGGGTTCTTCACCAGCCTCAGGAAGGTAAGTGGGGCGGGATTTTTCGCTTTAGCGACCCCGCGGCGGAGAAGTGGATGACGGATCTTATGGCGAAGCGAATTCAGGATTGGCAGGTGGATATATTTCGCATGGACCGCAACACCAACCCGCTTCCCTTTTGGCGCAATGCAGACCCGCCCGACCGCCAGGGAATAACGGAGATACGACAGATCGAAGGGCTCTATGCCATGTGGGATGGATTGTTACAACGGTTCCCTCACCTGACGATCGATAACGCGAACTGGCGGGATACAGGGGCGGATATCGAGGCAATGGGGCGTACGCTCGGATCCCTGTCACGGAGTGAAGTGACAGCAGCTGGAGTCCCGCACCCCATCGCGGACCAGGCCCAGACTGCGGAGTTAAGCATGTGGGTTCCATTCCATGCGCAAATCCTGAACGCAGTCGACCCTTATAACTTCCGCAGCACCGCCACAACCGGCGTGGCGATCGGGCTCGACCTGCAGTCCCCTTATGTGCCCCTCGATGAATTGCGCAAAGCAATCGCCGAACTGAAGATGCTGCGGCCTTACTGGCTGGGTGACTACTATCCGTTGACGCCCATCAATCTCGAGACGAATACCTGGTGCGGTTGGCAGTTCAATCGTCCAGACCTCGATGCCGGCTTCGCCATGTTCTTCCGGCGCCCGAAGAGCGCCGAGGCAACTTATCAAGCGAAGCTGCACGGCATCGATCCGCAGTCATCGTACGAGGTCAGTTTCGCGGAAACCTATGATGTGAGCGCGAAGCGTGTGATGACAGGTAGTCAGTTGGCCAACTTGCGGATCGAAATCAACCATGCTCCAGCAAGCCTGCTGATACGGTATCGAAAAAAGTAGTGGCTTCAGCGATCAGCTGGGGATAATCAACACCGGGCCGGCCGCTTGCGATTCGATCCTTGGGTCGCAGCCATGCAGCCCATAGAAGGCTATATACACATAACAGATCGCAGGCACGATAAATGAGTAGTGAACGCCGATCCAGTCGGCGAGAGCCCCCTGCATCACGGGGATCACGGCCGCGCCCACCGCGGCCGACATCAGAATTCCTGACGCCTTACCCGTCAAATTTCCCAGGCCCGCAATGCCCAGGGTAAAGAGGCTTGGGAACATAATGGAATTGAAGATGCCAACCAACAGAATGGCCCACATGGCGACATGGCCGTAGACGGCGATCGATGTCGCAACCAGAAAGAAGGCAACGATCGCATGGATGCCGAGCAGTTTCCCGGTCTTGATCTTTCTTAGCAGGGCCGAACCGGCAAACCTTCCCACCATGGAACCACCCCAGTAAATCGAGACGTAACCAGAAGCGGTCTTTGGCGTCATGGCGCCGATGTTTGGCAAGCTGATGTAACTCACCAGAAAGCTGCCTATGGTGATTTCCGCACCGCAGTATAAGAACATGGCTGCGATGCCAAGCACCAAATGACGATAACTCCAGACGCTACGCTCCTCCCCCCGTGCGGTTTGAATGCTCCCTATCTCCTGTCCACGGGGCAGCTTCTGCAAGGCGACAACGCAGCCGAGCACGAGTAAAGTAACGGCGATACCAATATAGGGCCCCCTCACGTACGAGGCCTGCTGCATACGGAAGGCATGCAAGGCTGCGGCTGGCAATCGGCGCACGTCTTCTATGGTTCTGGAATCACCCGAACCCAGAATCAGAGCCCCGCCTACCGAAGGTGCGATTGTCGAACCAAGCGAGTTGAACGCCTGGGTCAGATTCAGACGGCTGGATGCGGTCCGGGCCGGCCCTAGAAATGAAATGTAGGGGTTCCCAGAAACCTGAAGAGCCGTGATGCCTCCCGCCAATACCACCAACGCCCCCATGAAGAGCACGAACGAAGGAACGCCGGCCGCAGGCATAAACAGGAGCGCTCCCGTCGCCATCATGCATAGGCCAAAGACCAGCGTCTTCTGGTATCCGATCCGCTCCACTAATTTTCCGAAGGGATAAGCAAAGATGAGAAACGAGGAAAAGAAGCTGAACTGGGTCAGCATTACTTGCGCATAGGTGAGATCGAAGATCAGCTTCAGATGAGGAATCAGGATGTCGTTTAAAGTTGCCAGGAAACCGCACATGAAGAACAGTGCAGTCATTACGATCATGGCTGTCCTGTTATCGTACGGATTTTCTCTACTGCGGCCCCCGATGGTCTCGCCCGTGTGGGTTTGGAATGCCATTGCGAAATAATCATACAGAGCTTGTTTTGCCAGGATGGTGAGTCTTTTTGAGGGCCAACGCTGTCCATTGAAGAGTTGACATCCCCTCCATGTGTCGCGGAAGGAGCGTGTTGTCAACATTAGTGTTAGCAACTATGTATTGACAGAAGCCGGAGACTCTACTATAAGGATCGGTACGTCGCCAAGGTTTCGCAGCAATCAAGAGGTTTCATGAACGGGGTCGAAGTTTCAACGCCAAAATCCAGCATTGCATCGCTTGAGGAACGGGCTGTTTCCTTGCGCAGGCATGTTTTGCGAATGGGAGAGCGCGTTGGCCAGGGGTATGTCGGCCAGGGCCTGGGAATTGCGGATCTATTGGCCGTTCTGTATTTCGGGGAGATGAAGTACGACCCCAACAACCTTAAATGGTCGGATCGCGACCGCTTCCTTCTCTCGATCGGACACTATTCGATCGGCTTGTATGCGGCTCTGGCAGAGGCTGGCGTCATCACCGTCGAAGAACTGGATACCTACGGTGCGGATCAATCCCGTCTGGAGATGGCGGGCAGCGAAATTACTCCGGGCTTCGAAATGACCGGGGGCTCCCTGGGTCATGGGCTGGGCCAGGCGGTCGGCATGGCGCTGGGTGCGCGCCTCGACGGGAAGTCTTCTCGCATCTTCAACCTGCTCTCAGACGGCGAACTCCAGGAAGGCGCGACCTGGGAAGGCGCCATGGCTGCCTCGCATTATCGTCTGGACAATCTCTTCGCGTTTATCGATTGCAACAATCAGCAGGCGGACGGCGCCCCCGCCCAGGTGCTCAACGTGGAGCCTGTTCACGGCAAATTTGAAGCGTTTGGATGGGATACGCAACGCATCAACGGCAATGATGTGGGAGCGATCGTAAAAGCGCTGGATGCAGCTAAAAAAGTCAAGGACAAGCCGCATGCCTTTGTACTCGATACGCTGATGGGCAAGGGTGTACGAACCTTTGAACAGCGGGAGAAAAACCATTTCATTCGGGTAGAGCCCAGTGAATGGAAGATTGCCCGTGAGCAGCTTGAAGAGAGTGCCGCGAAGAACAGGAAACCATGAGCACCACTCAGCCTCGAGTTACGGGCAATATCCTCAGCTCCGATACGTATGGCGCGGAACAGACTGCGAACGCGCCTTTCGGAGAGGCTCTCATCCGAGCCGGGGAACGCAATCCGCGCATCGTCGGTCTCACAGCAGACCTGGGCAAATATACCGACATCCATTTGTTCGCCAACCGGTTTCCCGAACGGTTTTTCCAGATCGGGATGGCCGAGCAAAACTTAATCGGCGTTGCCGCTGGTTTGGCCCGCAGCGGCTTTATTCCGTTTGCCACCACCTACTGTGTGTTTGCCACCAGGCGCGCCTATGACTTCATCGCCATCGGGGCGGCCTTAGGCCACGCAAACGTAAAAATCATTGCCGGCCTGCCGGGTTTAACCACCGGCTATGGTGGAACGCACCAGGGCATCGAAGATCTGGCCTTGATGCGCTCCATACCGAACCTGACCGTCATTGACCCCTGCGATGCCACGGAACTATCGCAGATTGTCCCTGTGATCGCGGAGTATCCCGGGCCGGTCTATATGCGGTTGTTGCGCGGCC
Source organism: uncultured Acidobacteriaceae bacterium (assembly GCA_963758385.1). GTDB lineage: Bacteria > Acidobacteriota > Terriglobia > Terriglobales > Acidobacteriaceae > PALSA-350. The sequence continues at coordinate 1,045,725 of CAVWVA010000001.1, forward strand.
AGGTGCCTATTACTCTTGATCCGGCAACATACCAATTTGAGTTAGGCAAAGCTAAGTTGCTCTGCGAGGGCGACGATGTCGCCATTATCAGCACCGGTCTCATGACCGCCCGGGCGCTGAAAGCCGTTGCCCAGTTGCGTGAACACGGTGTGAGTGCGGCGCTGCTGCATGTAAGCACCCTTAAGCCTTTCGACAAGCAAAGCGTGCTATCGCTGCTGAAGCGAGTTCCCCGCGTGGTAACGGCGGAAAACCATTTCATCACCGGCGGGTTGGCCAGCGCGGTCGCCGATACGGTCGTGGACGCCGGCATTGCAGTGCAGATACGCCGGGTTGGAATTCCGGATTGCTTTTGTGAGAGCGGCACCATTCCCTACCTGGTGAAACGCTATGACATGGATACTGAAAATATCATCTCCGCTGCCTCCGAATTGGTCGATAAGCAATTGGTCTAATCTGGTGAGTTAGCCAATGAGAGAACGCATTTCATGAAAATTGAATCTCTGGAAACGATCACAGTCGGCGCTGGATGGAAGAACTGGCTATTCGTCCGGGTTCATACCGACCAGGGTCTGTACGGCATTGGCGAAGGTACGTTGAATGGGTTTATCCGCACCACCGAGGCTGCGGTTCGCGAGCTGGAGCATCTCGTTATCGGGAGCGACCCGCGCAACGTCAACGCACTAACCAGGCATTTGATGGAAAGTGTTTCGCTCGACGGGGGCCACATCCATCGAACCGCCGTCGCCGCGATCGAGGTTGCCTGTTGGGATATCCTCGGTAAGTCTCTCGGGGTGCCGATCTATCAGCTGCTGGGGGGAAAAGTCCGCGAGTCGATCCTCTGTTATGCCAATGGCTGGTACCGGACGGAGAGGTCGGCAACAAGCTTCGCGGAGGCAGCAGACAAAGTTGTAGAAATGGGATTCCACGCGCTCAAGCTCGATCCGTTCGGCACGGCACGGGATTTCATCGAGAACCACGAGCTGGAGCTTAGTTACGACATCATCGCCGCGCTGCGGTCCAGGTTTGGCAGCGACCTCAAGATTCTTATCGATGTGCACGCTCGATTCACCGAAGCGGACGCGCTCCGGGCAGCGCATAAGCTCGCGCCTCTCGATATCTATTGGTGGGAAGAACCCACGACCCGCGACCGTGAAGCACCCGCGAACGCAGTGGCCGCGCGTTCTCCGATCCGGGTCGCGACCGGCGAAATGTATGACACGGTTGGCCAGTTCTTTACCCTGGCTGCGGGCGGCAGCATAAACATCTTTCAACCGGAACCGATGAGCCTCGGTGGTATTACCAATACATTGGCAGTGGCAAATCTTGCATTGACCCACGGCAGCTATATTGCGCCGCACCAGAGCGGCGGCCCCATCGCGACTGCCGCCTGTTTACAGCTCGCGGCGTGTGTGCCCAATTTTTTGATTCAGGAACACTTTGATCCGTTTAATGAGCCCTGGACCAAGGATCTGGTTTCATGGGTGCCCACGATCGATCCGGTCAACGGGCATATGAGCCTGCCTTCCGCTCCTGGCCTGGGCATCGATATCAATATGGAAGTTGCACGGCAACACCCGTATGATCCCCACGCTTATCTCAACGTCAACAAGGTGGGTTGGGAAAAACGCCTGGGAGCAAACGCCACCAAGCACACCAGACAGACGACCGCCGTCGAATAGCCTACTTTTTAAAACATCGGATTTTTAGACAGTGACGGTTGCGCTCGCCGCGGCACTGACACGCCGGGTGGTGTGTGGATCTGCCAGGAATGCTGGCTTGAGCTGCGTCCCCAACCCAGGAACGGTTGGGAACGAGGCCTGACCGTCTTCGATAACAACATTATTTGTATAGACCCGCGTATACCAGCCGCGATAAAAACCGCGCACGCATTCCAGGATCATGGCGTTCGTGCTTGACGCGCAGATATGCAAGTTGGCCAGAATCGTCACCAGGCCGGTGCAATCGTGCGGCGCAATCGGCAGATGGAAGGCGTCGGCGAGAATGGCGATCTTTCTTCCTTCGGTGATTCCACCGGTCCAGATGAGGTCGGGCATGATAACGTGCGCAGCGCGAGCCTCAAGCACCTGGCGATACGCATACCGGGTGAAAAGACGCTCGCTGACACTTTGTGGAACCCGTGTTTCACTCACTAACCTGGAGAGGTCAGCGACGCTGTCGGGTTTCATCATGTCTTCCATCCACAGCACATCGTAAGGCTCAAGGGCCTTGCCTATGCGGATGGCGCAATTGAGATCCCAGCGCGAGTGGCCCTCGATCATTATTTCCATGTCTCTGCCCACTGCGTCCCGAATTGCCTTTACTATGCTCAGGCCGGCATCGAGGTCTCGCGAGGATAGGTAGGAGCCGGAGGGACCCATGGCGGTAAAGCCGGCCGGGCCAACACCACCGGTTGATTTCAATCTTGGAGCAAACCGGTCCCAGGGCCATATCTTCATGGCCTTGATTCCTTCAGCAAGTAGATCCTTGGCAAGTGCGGCAGGCCGGTTTAGAAAAGCTTCCCCATCGTCGTACACATCGCTGTCCACGCAGGTGTTGTAAACCGGCATCTTGTCTCTTACGGAACCGCCGAGCAGATTGTAGATAGGCTGCCCATGCCTCTGTCCTAATAGATCCCAGAGTGCAATATCCACTGCGGAGAGCGCCCGCATCTCGGCGCCGGCAAAACCAAAAAAATTGCAATAGCTGAAAACCTGGTCCCAAATGCTTTCGATGTCTCCGTGGGGCCGGCCGATAACGAAAGCGGCAATCAGGTCATGGATTACGGCTTCAACCACCCCGGGAAGGTAATAGGTCTCTCCCAGGCCGACGAGCCCGTCTTCCGTATAGACCTGCACCCAGAGAACGTTGGGTAGAGTGGAATTGCGAATTGTCTCTACTTTAACGATTCTCACTGCACCCTCGCTGGTGGTCAATCGAGCTCCAGGCCGCCCGAAATATTGAGGCGGTTTCCGGTTACATATGAGGCTGTTTGGGTGGCGAGCCACACGATACCTTCCGCCACCTCTTCCGGTGAGGTGCGGCGCCGTAATGGAATATCGACGGTCCGGGACTGTATGTAGGTTTTCAGGTCAATTCCCGCGGCCGCGGCGTTGGATTCTTCCGTTATGCGCTGCATCGGAGTGTCCATGCGGCCTGGAGCAATCGCATTCACAGTGATGCCGTAAACTCCCAGGTTGGCCGCCGCCGTTCGGGTAATGTAGTCGACCGCCGCTTTCGATGTCGCATAGGAAGTGTAGTTGGTAAGTGTCATGCGCGTGCCAGGCGAGGATACATTCACGATCCTTCCGCCCCCGGAATCTTTCATCACCCGGGCAGCCGCCTGGAGCAGGAAGAACAGTGCCTTCACATTTACCGCGAAGATCTTATCCCACTCCGCCTCGGTCACATCCAGCAGCGCCTCTACCGAAGAAGCAGCCGCGTTATTAATCAGGATATCCAGCCGGCCCAGCTGCGCAATCGTCTTCTGAACGATGGCGGCGGGCGCTCCAGGAGATGTGATATTCGCGGCAATCACGGCACATTGGGCGCCTGCGCCACGCAACTCACTGGCCGTATCGTTCAATGCGGCCTCATTCATATCCACCAAAGCCACGGCGGCACCGCGAGAAGCGAAGGCCAGCGCGGCCGCCTTGCCGAGTCCCTGGGCAGCCCCGGTAATAAGTACGACCTGCCCCTTAAATGGCTGTTGATCTGCGGTCATAGGCATTTCTATCACAATCAGCTACTTGCGTTACCGATTGTTTCCGCTCCCATGAAGCGTTCTGTTGGTCTTTCGCCAGAAGCGAGAGAATCTTCGCCCTGCTATAGATGCCCTGCAAAGAAGACGACACGGCTCTTGCGGGGAGCAAAGGTGCTGTCGTGTTTGCAACTCACGGATGCTAGCAGTGGGTATATACGAGTGTCAACTCTTTCGTAGACAGTTATGAGAACGATATTGTACCCTCCTTGGTGAATTGAGGAACACTTTTGACCACCTTACAAAGACTTGCGGAGAGTACGGTCGCTATTTCAGGAGGCTGCGGCGATATCGCTCAGGCCACCGCACGACGCCTTATACAGGAAGGTGCCAGGGTGGTTGCTCTTGACCGGGCTCCCAGGGAAGCTCTTTCTGCCGACCTGCTGGAGTCGAAAGCTCTGACTTATCTTTATTGCGATGTGACCGACCGGGACTCTGTAGAGTCTGCGCTCAAGCAGGTGATGGACCTCCATAGCCGGCTCGATGTGGTGATTGCGAATGCGGGTATGGTGGCGAACGAACGTTTTCTGCAAATCGACCCGGCAAATCTTCGCAAGACGATGGAGATAAATTTCTTCGGCGCATTCAACGTAGCGCAACTGGCGGCGCGGCTCATGGTACAGCAACCGCCGACGGCACGCGGTATTCGCGGCAAGGTGCTCTTCACCGGCAGTTGGGTGCAGGACATGCCGTTTCCCGAAGGCACTTCCTACATCGCGAGCAAGGCAGCACTCAAAATGATGGCCATGGTAATGGCCCAGGAACTTGCGGAACACGGAATTCGTGTCAACCTTGTGGCTCCGGGCATTGTGTATGCCGGGCTAAGCAAGAAATTGCATGATGCTGATCCCGCATTTCGTACTCGGGTTGCGGCCGCTATACCGTTGAATGAGATGCAGACTGCGGAATCGGTAGGCGACGCTTTCGCGTTCCTTTGCAGCAGCGACTCGGATTACATGACTGGTTCGTCGTTACTGGTAGATGGCGGGACGTCTCTGGTCAAGAGAAGCTGAAACGGGACCGAAAGGAGACCGCGGATCTCTCCCTTCCGCTCCCGCTCCGGTCATGGGCCGTGTGCCCATCTAAAGTCGGATGAGAAACACCTTCTGTCCAGCAACCGATCCCCATGGAAGCGTCACCCTCCCCTTTGTCATCTGGCCTGCCCTGGGACCGAAGCGCAGCGAAGTGGAGAGACCTGCGGTTTTTTCTCTCAGCTTCGCTTCAATTCAATCAGTGGATTCCACAGAATAGGCTGCGGCCGGTTGGCATCGTTCCGCTTTACGATAAAGCGAAGCGTGTCGCCTTCACGAACAGCAAGGTCCTTCAATTCGTAAGTTGCGGGTGTACCAAAATGGGGAACGTCAGCCCAGCCCGATGCAGGCCAGATTTGTTTTTCATTGTGATCGATTCTTACCAGCACAGGCGACTCCGAGTCTGCGCTCGGATCTTTTTGCACCTGGCCCGATAACCTCGCCGAGCAGGTTCTTGCAACCACAAACGTTCTCGCGATCTCTGTGGCGGCTGCGGGTTGTACCCAGATTCTTCCAATGCGTCCAAGACCCGACCCACCCCAGAATCCTTCATACCCTCCGCTCTGCCAATCGAGGTCTTCATAATGTTGCGCGTCGCTGGTCTGCTCGTATTTCCAGCCATGCGCGCCCTGGGTTGGCGAGAATTCGCCGAGAGGCTGATGCATTTCGGCGTCGCCGGCGGCGGCCTCCGCGGCAACAAGTGGACTACGGTTTCCGTCTCCATCCACCGTTCTTACTTCGTATCGAGCCTTCACGTCCGGGCTGGCTGATAAGTGGTCGAAAAAGAATTCTCCCTTAGCGGATTTTCCAATGACTCCGCCATTCCTCAGAACTTCGTAATAAGAAATCCAATTGTTATCGCTACCCGGTGACCACGCGACCTCGATCCCCTGAGTTCCCAGGTTGGTGCCGACACGCTTGGTTACCTTCGACGGCGGTTCCGGATTGATCTTGTCTGATCCGGACCCCGGGTAATTGGGCAGATTCAGGAATATGAGTTCACCGGGCAGGATCGCGGGTAGGCTGATGCCTTCCGCCATCAGTTGTTTCCCGGCTTGGCGCAGATGGATTCCGGCGTAGTACGTGTGCACGTCATAGGTCATATCGGATTGGAGGCCGCGCGGGAAAACGACAACCGGCTTATCCGGTTCCGGTTCCAGCCGGACGGGTGACGCCAGCCTGGCATATTTGAATCCAAGGGAGTCAACCTCCGCCTTGTTCATATCGAGCGTGGCAGAAGCCACGACGGTTTTGTCGTTTGCCCGTATGAGCATCAACGAGTACACGCCATGATTGCCGCTGAAACCATCGGCATCGTACTGGCCCAATTCCGTGATGACGATCGGCTGTTCACCGACCTGAAACGACATGCCGAAATATGCTGAACTTACGTCCCTGACATTTCCGTGCTTGCCAATTTGCGTAATGTACGACTCCTCGCCGGCGCGACCTTGATAGCGAAAATTCAGCGGTCCGTAGACCTCACCGGGAACGCCGTAATATCGATACTCATCGTCGATCGGGTCGGCATAAATGCCGGTATCGGGCCTGGCTATCGCGGAGGTAAAGATCTCGGTCATTGACCCGGCGCCCCCTTCATAGTGATCTCCGGAGTAGTTCGCTAGCGGCTTGCTCACCAGGAAATACGACGGCCCGCGCTTGGCGTGCTTGGTGATGACGATGCCGCGGGAACCGTCCGCATCCGTGCGCTGGAAATACCAGACGGGATCATCATTGGTCACGCGTGGACGAAACACATGGCTGCCACGACCGGCAACGCCCTTTGCAATTAGATAGTGGTAAATCTCCCAATCTTTGCGAATCGCGTCTAAGGTGGCGCCGTCCCCTGGGTCGCGATACCAATTCGGACTCAGCGCTAAGTGGGTGCGGTCGCTGGCAGGGTTGTAGTAAGTGTGATCGAAGTCTACAACATTGTGCAGCTTGTCCGGAGAAACCAGCAGCGACGTGTAATAGTTGCTATAAGGCCCGACCCCTCCATCGGTGTACTCGCCCGACTCTGCAAGGCGTGCGATATCGTAGCTGATCCACCGGCCCCCACCATCGCAGGCATCGACACCGCTCTTGGGGTGGGATGTCTTGAATTGCTCTAGCAGGCTGCGAAAATTCTGATCGGCTGCCAGCAACTTTGTGTCGGTTGCCGCCGCGGCAGGCGCGATGTCATACCGCCATTGGAAGTCATTCCATGCCGCAACACCTTGATCCAAGAGATTCTTCTGCCACGTTGCTGTTTCTTGAATGGATTGCTCGAAAAATGCGCTGCCCGGGATCAGCCAGTCAGGGTGTTTCTGCCCAACCGTGCTTTCAGGGGTGGCGAGAAACGTGGGGTACCAGAGTACCCAGGACATTCCGTGCTTCTTAAGGTAGCTGGTCGCCAACCGCCAATCCGGACCATTCCAGCTTCCCCAGTGGTCGTACCAACCGGCGTCATCCCAGAGAATGTCGCCGCCGCATTCGCGAAGCAGATCTGTGTATCGCAGATCAAGCGCGAGACGGCGCCCCCAATTGTCTGCGCTGGGCGTTCCCCCATTGCCCACCCAGGGCGGAGGCCAATCGACGGCCCACCGCGTCTTGCCAAAGAATTCCGGCGTCGTAAACTCCCAAAGATATTGGTACTGCCAATCAAGAATCTGATTGCCGATATCGTCCAGATCGCCGGAGAGGGCTGCAGCGAACGCCTTTGGCGTATCGAACTGGGCGCCCGGCTTCAGCAGGTCATCGTAGCCCGCGACCTCAAGCGCCATACCAACTTGCTCGCCCCTTGCGCCGCCGACTTGAAGCGACCAATGGCCCATGTAGTCCCACCCCACTGCGAGGTTATCTTCCGACAAGGGATCACGGAGTATAACCAGCGGTAGATAGGCGCTGTAGCTGCCGACCTGAATGCCTGCCTGGGAGTCGAATGTGCGATCGTACGTCCGATGGACGTGCTCCGTCTTCAACAATTGGCTGCCGTTGAAGTTTCCTCCGCCACTGAGGTAATCGAACTCAAGCTGATCCGGCTTCCCTCCCAGCACCCGGGTATTGAGGAAGAACAAATCCTGAATCCTTACATCGTGATTCGATAGATTCTCGATAGTGAGCCACTCACGCACGATTGCGGTTTGGGGATACAGAACCCAGTGCTTGGTGACGCCGACGGAGCCGGTTTTTAGCTTGATATCGAATTGAAGTTCACCCTGGGCAAGTTGCCGGGTGTGTTCGCTAACAAAGCTCCACTCCGATATGGGGGAACTTACTTCTGTGCCGTCCACTTTCAGCCGGATCTCTTCCGGATCGGGGCCCACTTCTCGATATTCACGATTGGACCGCTTGTTCTTGAAGGAAGTCAGTACGAGGCGGCCATTGCGCAGTGCAATCTTGCGTTCTGCTTTCGACGTTCCCATGATCCACGTCATGCCTTCCCGTCGCACATAGGCGTCGCCCGCAGGCTGCTTCCCTGCCTGGACGGCCTGGGAATTCGCAGCAAAGGAGGCTCTGTGCAGAACAATGCCAGCCATGGCTGCCGACGCACAGCTTTTCGTAAAATCGCGACGATTCATTGTTCCTCCGGATGGTCCTTGATCGTACGCAAGTGGTTCTACGGGCAGGTAGGCTTGCAGCGAACAGACGTAAAACTGCCCCAGAAACTCTACGGATTCGATGGATTCATGTCAACACATATGTTGACAATCCAATTAGCCGAAGTTGAGGACACGAAGCGGGCAACAAGGGGAAATGCTTTAGCGGGTTTCCGCCTCGACAGATCGGCTCGTACTCACGCCACTGCGAGCGGCGCTCGAACTGAACCCATCTGCCCCTGCTAGCAGCGGGGAAGGAAGTTTAGACAGAATCTCTTCTTCTTTTTCTCTGAAGTATTGTTCGATGGCACGCTCCACCCTGGAAGTGGGCTCGGTAAGAACCTTTTCCAGGTATTGTGCGTGTTCTTTGTAGCGCACGCTCATCGGCGTTTGCGTCGAATAGGCTCGGGCCAACATGAAGATGAACGGATTCATGATGGTGATCAAAGTGTTTTCCAGTATGCCGCGATGGGAAAGGCGCCAGATGGTTTGATGGAAATTCATGTCTGCGGCGTAAAACTCTTCCTCGTCGTTCTTTGCCGCGGCCGATTTCAGCTTTCGCAAAGCTTCGCGCAGAGTAGCTTCCATTTCGTCGGTGAGGTGTTCGCGCAGGTGGCGCACACAAAGCGCCTCGAGCTTGCCGCGCATCTCAAAAACTACCTCGATCGATTCCCTGGAGATATCCCGGATAAAGGTGCCGCGACGCGCAACCGTGACCACCAGGCCGTCACGTTCCAGACGCAAAAACGCTTCGCGAACCGGCCCGCGGCTGCATTTCAAATATTTGGCAACGTTTTCTTCAATAACCCTCTCGCGCGGCTTAAGGGCCCCCCGATAGATTGCATGGCGAATGTATTCTTCGACCCGCTCAGTTGCAGTCAAACGACGCCGGGCGCTCTCTGGAGGCATAATAGGCTCCATTTTAGCCGTACTTAGGTAACAAAGCCTAATCCGTTTGGAAAATGACGGCAAAGGCACCCAGAAGTACATCTGCCGTCAAAAGTAGGCCTTCGCGAACCCACTTCTGTCAACAGGGCTGTTGACAGCTCGCTGCCGGGAGGAAGAAGATGGCTGGTTTGAGTTCGGCGTCTCGACCCAATGTGGCCATCACGTTGAGCTCAATGGGACTGATACCAGGACGATCCGGATGGCCAATTTCACTCGGCGAAAGTTTGTGCAAGCCGCAGCTCTAGCCGCGACTGCGGATTCTCTTGGCTCGGCGGCTTCTTCTCGCGCCGAGATCTATACCGCGCTTTATCCGCTGGATGGAACGGACTGGCAACTGGATATCGATCCCGCCAACGGAGGGCGCGATCGGGGCTGGAGTACGCAACCGAGTGGGCAGGCTCGGCCGGCCAAAGTGCCTTGGGTCATCCAGGATGCGTTTCCCGATTACCACGGCGTCGCGTGGTATTGGCGTGAATTCGAGGCGCCCGCAAACATGCACCGGGGTGGCCAATATCTGCTCCGGTTTCAAGCCATAGACTACCTGGGCGAAGTCTGGGTGAATGGTGTCCGCGCCGGAGTTCACGAGGGGGGCGAAGAACCCTTCACGCTGAATGTAACTTCCGCGATCAAGCCGGGGCGAGCGAACTTACTGGCTATCCGCGTCCTCAGCCCGACCCATGATGCGATCGACGGCATCCGGCTCCGAGAGGTCGCAGAGGGGCGGCGCGACTATCCACTGCCTCGGGATAACGCTTACAGCACGGGGGGAATTACTGGTTCTATCGACCTACTGATCGCACCGCCAGTCACAATTGAGAATCTTCAGCTTCTTCCCGACTGGGCAACGGGTAAGGTCCGGATTGTGGTGAATATCCGGAACTCGAGTAGCGGCGCCATAGCCGCCCGCGCGACCTTCGCCGCGTCGCCTGTGCGCGGCGGCCACAGTGACGGTTGCATAAGCCTGGAGCAAACTCTCAAACCCGGAGAAAACAGGTTCGAGAATGTTCTAACGATCGCGAACCATCGCTTGTGGCAGCTTAACGACCCGTTCCTTTACCAGGCTGCAGTCCGCATTCAAGCTGCCGGCAGCGTCTCGGTCGACGAATACTCGGTTCGCTTTGGTTTCCGTGATTTCCGATTTGAACACGGGTATTTCCGTCTCAATGGCAAGCGGATTTATCTACACGGTGCGCTGTATACGGTTCTGCAGTATCCGGTCTCGCAGACCACACCCTATGACGAGGACCTGCTGCGCAGAGACATCCTCAACATGAAGATGACCGGTTTCAACATCATTCGCATAACCTGCGGAGCAGCTTTGCCGCGCCAACTCGACCTCATGGACGAAATGGGATTGTTAGGTTGCGAGGAGCATTTTGCTGCCCGCGAGCCCGCTGAATCGCCTGCTTTGGAAGAACGCTGGGACCGCAGCATCACGGGCGTCGTCCGCCGCGACCGCAATCACCCTTCCATCGTGATGTGGTCGCTATTGAACGAGGTGCACGATGGCCGTCTCTTCCGTCACGCGGTCAAGTCGCTCCCCAACATCAGAGAACTTGATCCCAGCCGCCTGGTTGTTTTGAGTAGCGGGCGCTTCGACAACGACGCCAGCATCGGTAGCCTGAGCAATCCTGGTTCTTCGACCTGGGAGACCAACCTTCGCGATCTGCACGAGTATCCTCGATTCCCTCACTCCGCCCAGGCGATCCAGAGGATGCGCACGCTGACGAGTAACTTTGGCTTCGCGGGCGACATACCGCAGACCAAGGATTCTGCCTCGAGCCTCACACCCGTTCTGCTATCGGAATATGGGGTCTGTGGGGCGCAGGACTATCCGCGCTTTTTGCGTCACTTTGAACAGCTGGGAAAAGAACATGCAGCCGACGCGGCCTTGTTCCGCAACAAGCTCGGGCTTTTCATGGCTGACTGGAAACGATACAAGCTGGACGAGTGCTGGGCCGAACCAGAGGACTACTTCGAAGAGAGCCAGCGAAACCAGGCCAGGCTCGCTGCCGGTGATTACAATGCGTGGAATGCAAACCCGGCCTTGGTCGGGGATTTTAACTCCACGCAGATCACAGACGCCTGGTTCCACGGCTGCGGCATTACTAATTATTTTCGCGAGCTTAAGCCGGAGATGGCGGATGCGTTCAGTGCCATGGGGGCGACGGTGCGGTGGTGCTTGTTTGTCGACGAGGTAAATATCTACCCGGGCGCGAAGGTTCGTTTAGAAGCGGTATTGGTCAATCGAGACGCGCTGCCGGCGGGTGAATATCCTGTTCGGATTCAAGTTGTGGGACCACGGGTTACGCGCGTTCTCGACACCACGATTATGGTAAATATTTCGAGCATGGCCGCAGGCGAGCAGCCGTTTGCGCAGCAAGTCTTCTCCCAGGAATTGCTGGTGAACGGACCAGCCGGCCGGTATCGCTTTAAGGCAACATTTATGCACGGCGCTGCCGCGGCAGGTGAGGACGCGGAGTTTTATGTGAGCAATGCGACGGCTTTGCCGGCGGTATCTACCGACGTGGTGCTGGTAGGTAAGGATGACGTGCTGGGCGCGTGGCTCAAAGGACGCGGGATTCGTGTTCGCGACACACTTGCATCGGCCGAAAGTTCACGCGAGACTATTCTCCTTTCGCTCCCTCTGCCCGCGGAAAACAATGGCGCCCTTCTGTCCGGCTTGGCACAGCGGGTAGCGCGCGGGTCCACAATCGTTGTTCTGACACCGGATGCGCTTTTGGATGCGCCCTTTGATGGGCACACGCCGCGCCCGCTTATCTGGCTACAGGCGGCCTCTGGGATAAAGCCCGAGTTGGCCCACACTCCTGATTGGTATTTTCGCGCTGACCACTGGGCCAAAGAGCACCCTGTCTTTGACGGCTTGCCCTGCGGCGGAATTCTGGATTACACGTTCTATCGCGACATTCTCTCCGCCACTGTATTTCGCAATCTGCCGTCGCCGGTTGAGGCGATCTCCGGAACCATTCAGACGAGTGGCGGATCGGATGATTACTGCTCCGATTTACTGGTTGCGGAGTGCCCTGTTGGCGCTGGGCGCGTTATTCTAAACAGCCTTAAGCTGCGGGAGAACATAGGCCGGGTACCGGCGGCCGATCGCCTTCTATTGAATCTAATAAATTATGCCGCGAGAGACGCGAGCGCGAGCCCCTCAAAACCTGTTTGAAAGTCAGCGCACCTTGAGGTAGTTTCCGTAGCCCACAACCACCGTGGAACCGACGAGCAGAAACAGCCCAAACGCAACCAGGCTTTTTGTACGTCTGCTGGTTCCCTTCCATTCATGCAGCACCAATCCCCATAGGGTTGCGAAGATGATGATGCTCGCCATGTGCAACGTCCAACTGGAAAAGTCGTACTTGCCCATCTTGGTTTGCCCCATGGAGTAGAAGAAGAACTGGAAGTACCAGATCACTCCGGCAAGCGCGGCAAGGATGTAATTCTTTGTCATCGTGCCCGCTGTGAGACGGCTCCCCAGGGGGAGGGTGGCTGGATCCGCATTTACCTGCATTTCTTCGGCATTCACCGCACCCATGGGGTTGACGCCGGGGGCGCCGGCGAACTGCGCGAACGAATGATTCTTGACGATCAGCAAGAGCGACCAGACAAAATTGGTGACGAAGCCGCCCCACAGAACCACCACCAGCACAGGAAGGTTCTGCCAAAGGTCAAGGCGATGGTGAGCAACCAGCTGGACGCGTGCCATTTCTGCAATCGGCTTGCCCGCGGCCAGTCCGTAAGCGAAACACGAGCTCATGATCCCGGCAAAAATGGCCACGGCTAAACCTTTGTAAAACGAGAAGTCGCGCTCCCCTGCCTCCGCCCGGTCCTCGGTCGTGATTTCATGCTCCTTTGAATAGCCCGCCAATCCGCTGACCGCGATCGCTACCATGCACACTCCCACCCCGGCGAGGATCACCTGGCCGGAACGCTCGTGCAGAATGGAAGACATTTGCCCGCTGAAGATTGGCGGCATCAGGGTGCCGAATGCGGTACAAAAACCCAGTGCGATCGCATACCCAAGCGCAATGCCAAGATAACGAATGGCAAGGCCGAAGGTCAGGCCGCCAATGCCCCACATAAGGCCCCAGAAGCAGCCATACATGATACTGCTGGTGGGAGCCGTCCTCAGGATAGTGAAGAGGTTCGGTACCAGCAGTAGAGCAAGGACCATAGGCGCGATGAGCCACGCGGCAACACCCTGGATGATCCAATAAATCTCCCATGACCAACGCTTGATGCCCCGGAACGGGATGAAGTTTGTCGCAGAGGCGAAGCCGCCAATCCAATGGAACACAACACCTACGAACGGATTCGGACCCACATCGACCTCGTTTCAGCTTTCACCGGCCTTGTGGAGGGGTTTGCGGTCTTCGCATTCCCCCCGCTGCCGAAAGGTTTCACGCTTGTTTCTTCTCAGAAAGCCGCTCACGGTGCCTTGATCTGTTCCGCTCGTCGGAAAATCCGGATTTCCTGCATCCTACGCGAATCGGATGCACCCTGTGAAATGTTAGACGCATTGGATTCTGACTTCGGGACTGGCCGTCATCCTTGACAGATGTTTTTGGTCTGACCGATTATTGGATGGCCTGATTATAGGAACACCGGGGGAGAGCCGTGTTAGACGGGATGTCGAGGCGATCGTTCTGCAAGGCATTGGCCATCAGCGCTGTGAGCAGCTCCGCGCTGGGGCAGGATAGAGCGGCGATTGCCGGCACGCCGACAGAGTGGTCTTACACCAGCGGCAAACAATATTCCGATCCGTTCAATCAAGTAGACGTGGACGTGATTTTGACAACCCCGCTGGGCCATGAAGAACGCGTGCCTGCGTTTTGGGCGGGCGGCTCTACCTGGCGGGTGCGCTACGCGCCCCCTGTGCCTGGAAGTTACCGGGTCCGTTCTGTTTCGAGCGATACCACGAACAAAGACCTTCACAACGTCAGTTCAGTGTTGAAAGCGGAACCGTACGTTGGAGAGAACCCGCATTATAAAAACGGTGTTCTCAAGGTGGCGGAAGATCGTCGCCACTTCGAGTATGCCAACGGCACTCCGTTTTTCTGGCTGGGCGATACGTGGTGGATGGCGCTGTGCAAGCGCCTGCGCTGGCCCGACGACTTTGAAACGTTGACCGCAGACCGGGTGCAAAAGGGCTTTACGATCGTGCAAATCGTCGCCGGACTTTATCCCGACATGGAGCCCTACGATCCACGCGGAGCCAATGAGGCCGGTTACCCGTGGGAGCCCGATTTTTCCCGCATCAACCCAGCGTACTTTGATATGGCCGACGTGCGTATTCAGTACCTGGCGGATCACGGGCTGGCCGCCTGCATCGTTGGATTCTGGGGATACTTCATCCCTCGCATGGGCATGGCCAAGGTCAAACAACACTGGCGCTACATCGTGGCCCGTTGGGGAGCCTATCCCGTGGTGTGGTGTCTTGCCGGCGAAGGGACCATGCCCTACTACCTCTCGAAGACGGCGCAGCAGGATGCCGAGACACAAAAACACGGTTTAACCGACCTTGCGCGCTATGTTCGCGAGATCGATCCCCATCATCACCCGATCACGATCCATCCTTCGAGCAGCGCTCGACTATGCGTCGACGATCCTTCCCTGCTCGATTTCGATATGTTGCAGACCGGTCACAGCGACCGGCAGAGTGTGCCGAATACCATCGAAACCGTCCAGGCCGAGCTCGCTGCGAGTCCGAAAATGCCGGTACTGATTGGAGAAGTGTGTTACGAGGGCATCCAGGAGGCGAGTCGCCAGGAGGTGCAGCGCTTCATGTTCTGGTCTGCCATCCTCGGCGGTACCGGAGGACACACCTACGGCGCTAACGGGATTTGGCAGGTGAATACGCCACAGCAACCATACGGGCTTTCCCCGCACGGCCACTCCTGGGGCGGTCCTGCGTGGCAGATAGCCGCGCAGCTGCCTGGCTCCGGGCAACTGGGCATGGGCAAGAAACTGCTCATGCGCTATTCGTGGTGGAAACTTGAGCCACACCCGGAGATGGTTGCGCCGCACTGGACCAAGGGAGATTACTGGCAACCCTTCGCCGGCCGAATTCCTGGCGAAGCAGTCATCGCTTTCTGCCCGGCGTTCACCAAGCCCGCGGTCTTTCAGCATCTCGAGGGCGGGGTGCACAAGGCGTTCTTCTTCAATCCGGCCAATGGAAACGAGTTGCCGATCGGCGAGATTACGCCGGATGCCGACGGCACATGGAAGGTACCCGGGGTTCCCATTTTTCAGGATTGGGTAATTGTTCTCGAGCGGAAAGCCTGAAGTTCATTCCCGGCGTGTCGCGCGCAACACTACGTCTTGCCTGAACGGCGACAACATCACTTTGCTCTGCCCCCCGCCTGCCACCTCGATCGCGGGAGAATACTCACCTGTAACCGGCGAATAGAGCCGAACGTCGTAACTCCCAGGCGGCAGCGAGAGAGAAACGCTGCCACTGATCGGCTCGCCGGCCGATGGATCGCTCAATTCACGCGAATCGCCCAGGTAAGCCACGTAATCGCGGCCTGAAACGGACAGGCCCGAAGCCGTAAGATGCTGCGGATAGCTTGCGATCCACTCCGGAGCGAGCTTGGAATGAATGAAGTCGAAGGATGACATGAACTCCGACAGATGTTGCATCCAGGTGCGGATCTCCTTTTGCGATCCTGCTGTGCCACGCTCGCTGCCGACGGTAATGGAAAAATCGATGTAGTCGTAGTGGCATCCGCTCAGCAAGGCTGTCCAGGCGCGCTTGCGGTGAATCGTCCAGCCCGTGGTGTCGCGATACATGCTGGCAGTATTGTCTTCATCGAGCACCACCGGCTTGGGCTGCGGATCCGTTGCCCGGCAAAAGCCGGCGACCTGATCCAACATGAGTTCCTTTGACATAAAGTTGCCCATCTCATAAACGTGGCCGTCGAAAAGGGTATTCGGCAGCGGATGGTCATTCACAATATCGAACGTCTTACCGGCAAACGTTGCGTCCATGGGGAATGCGTTCTTCGTGGCGTAAGTGAACGCCTGTTGGCCGGAGAGTAGATGCGGATGGTTGAGCCGCTGCATCTCACCGCGCATCACACGGGCCATCTCCTCTTGCCATGCGTCTACGTCTGCCGGGGATGCATGCCCTGGGAAGCCGCCACCCGGCTCATTGCAGATTTCGTAGTACACATTGTCATAACCGCTCGTCTCCTGGATGATCTTGCGAGCGTACTCACTCTGCCGCCGCACCAACTCCGGATTTTTTAACGAGAGGTAATCTTGCCATTCGATGGCGCCCACATGCTGCTTGTTATTTTCCGCGCGAAATGGATTCAAGGCCCATACCTCTTTGCCATAGGTATTGCTGAACACCGTCAACTCGACCACGATTCCATCCTTGGATGCGGTATCCAGAAAGTGATGGAGACGGTCAAAGTATTCCGGATTCCATTGATCGAGGTCATAGATGGGCTCGCCATCCATGGCCTTGCCAGGACCGCTGCGCACAAAGGGCGAGATGTAGTCGGGCGACTCCGGCTTGCAGGGGGATGAAGGATTGCGCGTGCTCTGCAGCTCCCTGTAAAGCAGAAACGTCCGCGTCATGGTCATCTTATGGTCGGCGGCGTCGGCGAGATACTTCTCGTAGTCGAACGGTCGATTGATAACCGAGCCGTAGTGCTCCGAAGCTGAGACCAGCACCAGCGGCTTGCCGCGAAACCAGAGGTACTTGGGATTATCGGGAGCAATCTTCACCGCATCCTGGGCATACGCCATGCTGAATGCGGCCGTTGCGAATAGAAGCAGCCTGGCGGTAAGTGTGCGCAGCGTCATCTGATTGTCCTCGTACTCACGGGCTAAGGCATGTAGAAAACTTCGCGCATCATGGGGAAGCGCTCCCCGGGCTGTAGCGGATCGAGCGGAGCAAAATAGGGAGCCATGGCCTGTTGCCAGCGAGTGTTCACGGGATCAGCCTCGATGCGAGTCCAGGTCTGTTCGAAATCTTCAACGTGCATGGTGAGAAACAGTAACTGGTCCCGGCGGAAGATGGAGTATTCGGAGATACCAGATCGCTTCAGGAGCGCCAGCATCTCTGGCCATACTTCTGCATGAGCTTTGTCGTACGCCTCTTCCGAACCAGGGCGCAATCGCAGCAGGAAGGCAATTCGTTGCATTATGTTTTCTCCGGATTTGCCGTTGTCAGCTCTTTCGTTTGAATGAGAACTCCATTTGCTCGTCTTTCAAGAATTCTACGGGAGAAAGCACTTGACATGGCATTAACCCGAGTCGATTCTTGATAGGTTCTGGACTGAACGCATGATGGCCTGATGTATTTTAAAGCGTCTTCACGGACTGGAGGGTAAATGGATCGCAGAGGTTTTTTAAAAGGCGGGGCATTGGCGGCGGTAACCGCTGCCCTCAAGCCACCCGCATCCGGCGCCCGTGAACATCAGCGCGATTTTGTGCTGCAGAATGCGCAGTTGGCTTGGCATTTGCAGTCTGCGGCAGATGGAATCCGCAGCGTCGCCTTTGAGAATCGCATTACCAGCCGGCGGTTTGCGCTACAAACCGACAGTGAGTTCCGTTTGACCTTCTCAAGCGGGCAGAGGATCGAAATTCCCTGGTGGGAGTTTCGCCTGGGCGACGAGACGCCCGTGGCT
Organism: uncultured Acidobacteriaceae bacterium; assembly: GCA_963758385.1. Lineage (GTDB taxonomy): Bacteria > Acidobacteriota > Terriglobia > Terriglobales > Acidobacteriaceae > PALSA-350. The sequence continues at coordinate 1,063,699 of CAVWVA010000001.1, forward strand.
CCAGAGCGTGAGACCGGCCTTAGCCAGGGTTTTCACCGCAACGCCACGGAGGCGGCGGGTTGGCGGCCGGCGGATAACCTCTCCGGCGGCCAACATGGACGCACGTATGCCGGGTACGGATGGTTTCGATGCAATGTTGAACTCCCCGAATCGGCCAAAGGTAAGGATATCGTTCTTGTGCTTGGCGGATACGATGAACAGGATTGGAACGATTACTGGGTCTATTTAAATGGGCAGCAGGTCGGCCGCAGAACATCTTCTGGGCGATGGCGCAAGCCGGGCCGCTTTACCCTGCGGCCATCCGACTCTCTCTATGCTTCTCTGCGTTTCGGCTCCTCCAATCTGTTAGCCGTACGCACGCGCGCGTACAGCTTTCATCTGGAGAACGTCTCGCAAAAGGCCATCGATCGCTATGTTTTCCGGCCGTGGCTCTTCGATCAGTTTGTTTCGATTGGAGAACCGTTCCTGCCGATTGCGCAGTTTGAGCTACAGGGCAGCTCACCAGGAAGGTCCGGAGAAGCTGAGCTTTAACCTGTATAACCCGGCAAATCAAGTCTGCGGGTCAATGCTCACTACGAACTTGACGGAATCGTGCGGCGCAAGTGGCTGGACATCAGTAATGAGTCTGACCAGGAGCGCCTGTTGCTCGATGTTGAAGTGGATAGCTATCAGCTGGATGCACGGCGCACCGAAGGTGGCCAGGGTGATCCCGTCTTCATTGATGACGAGGCATTCCTCGGGATCGCTCATCCGGCCGGAATCAACGAGGGCACAGATACGCAAATCCGCCTATGGCACAGCCCAGGCACAAAGATCCAGCCAGGCAAAATGCTTAAGACCGAGGCCTCGCTGGTTGGCGTGACGGCTCGCAACAAACTCCTGGATGAATTTCATAGCTACATAATCTCGCAGAGCCCGCGAAACAATAGGAAGCACATATCTCTCTACACTTGCTACGGCATCAACAGTCAGTGGGGTCCTTGCCCTCCCCTTACAGATGTTGAGACGTTGAATGTTCAAAAGATGATCAAGGGCTGGCAAGCCAGGGATGTTAAGTTCGACTATTTCACCTTGGACCAGGGATGGCCCGACAACGATGGAGATCTCACCCAGTTCGCAAGCGCCTGCTATCCGGATGGACCAGCAAAGATAGTAGAAGGCGTAAAGGCGATGGATATGAAGCTGGGGCTCTGGTTTTCAGTGAGCGGCGGTGGGTGGTCAGACGGATCTTATCCGGCGGTGCAAACCAGCGCGATCCCGGAGCCGGGAGAGTCGGGGCAGCCGCCAACCACGCCACCTGTCTGGAGTTACCGTGACGGGTATCCCCTGGCCGGCGGGGTGGGGCGGACGCTCTGCATCGCTTCCGACCCCTACTTCAATGTCTTCAAGAACGCTGTGGATTATCACGTGCAGCATAACGGCGTTCGCCTGGTGAAATTCGACATTGGCAGTTATTACTGCAACAGCACAGCCCACCAACACTTGCCGGGGCGATATTCGACCGAGGCAATGTTCAATCGGCTGATTAACCTGGCTGGGGGCGTCCGCGCGATTTCCCCGGAAGTCTTTGTGGTTTGGTACTGGGGCGTGGGCAGGTCTCCGTTCTGGGCGATGCACGGCGACACCATCTTCGAGTCCGGACTTTTTTTGGAGGGCTCGGGAACCAGCTGGTATCCGACGCTTTTCTATCGCGATGCAGTCACTTTGGCGCTCGATCAAAGCACCGTCTTCGCCAGCCTGGTGCCACCGCTGCTGAAAGACAGCCTGGGAGTTTGGTTATCCCAGATTCGTTGGGCAAATTTTATGGGCAAGGAGAGATGGCGCGAAGCAATGGTGATGGACTTGGGTCGAGGGAACCTGATGTTTCCCCAGATCTGGGGTGATCCATATCTGCTGAATGATGATGATTTGCATTTTCTTTCCGGTCTGATGGCTCTGGCTCGGGACAATGAACAGATTTTTTTGCAGCCGCGTCGCAATATAGGTGACCCGTGGCAGAACACACCGTATGGGTATTCGTTTTTTGACGGGCAGCATGGATTCGTCTTCCTGAACAACGCGCATTTCACCGCCCGCAAATTAAGTTTGCCCTTGAGTTCCGAAATCGGGCTGTCCGCCTCCGCGGGATCACCCTTGCGCGTCGCCAGTCACTTCCCCGACGCACAGGAGTTGATGGCTGACGACGGCTCCTCGTTGCATAGCGGTGGAACGGCCGAGATCTGGATGCGCCCCTTCGAAACAATGCTTCTTGAGATTGGCGCTCCGGCGGGCGACAGTCTCCCGCACAGGCAGATCAATGCCACGACCGCGACGACTTTTGGATCGAGCCTCGAGTTGCAAAAGGCGCCCATGGCGCCCTGGATGCAATTGATCTTTGCGGACGCCGCCCGCCTCGAACAAGAGAAGATGCACAAGGGTGTCGAGGTCTTCTCTTCCCGCCTGCCGGCTTTGCCCGAGGGTCGATCTGTTCTGGCGATCCAGGTTGAACTCACTCGAGATGGTGAGGAATACCGTCACGCGCTGGTAGTCGCGGAAATCATTATCCTGCGGGCGCGCATCGGCGATCACGACATTCAACTGACCGCGGTGCCAAGTCCGCGGCAATATGGCAATACCCAACATGCTGGCTGCTCCTGGATCGTCTATAAGATTGACCTGGCGCAGAGCCTTTCCAACCAGACCCTCGAGTTCGCGGTCCATTCCTATCTTCCAGATCAGGTTGAGGCAACCACAAAGGCATGGGTGGTGAAGCACTGGTGGCAAGAGGATACACGTCCCGAAGCAGAGGGATACTTCGCCGATGAACCCTCTTAGGTTTCAATCGACGGGCGGGGCAAGGTGTGGGTCGAGTTCCTGCGCGCGGCGGAACGCGGCGGCAGCCTCTTCGGACTTCCCTTCCTTCTTCAGGGCCAACCCAACATAGTATTCCGCGTCTGCGTAAGCGGGTTGCAGTCGGACTGCCTCGTTAAATTCATTGAGGGCAACGATGGTTTGACCTTGCTGCATCAACAAAACTCCGAGATTGTAATGACCCTGCGGAGAATTGGGGCTCAGCCTCACCACCTCGTTGAATTCCTTCCTGGCCTGTTCTAATTTTCCCTGTTGGAAGTAGATGGCCCCGAGGTTGTTGTGAGCATCGACATAATCGGGGCTCGATTGCAGAGTGAGCAGAAGTTGCCCAATTGCCCCATCCAGGTCGCCTTGCCGTTGCATCAGGAAAGCCAGGTTGTAACGCGCGGTGGAGGAATCAGGGTCGATTCGCAATGCGGCTTCAAACTCCTTCGCAGCGCCGCTTAGATCTCCATTCTTTGCCAGATCATTGCCACGCTGCACGTGAGCTGCCGGAGTATCGGCGTCCGCCGACGCTTGAATAGACCGAACATTTTGAAATTCTGTGGCCGCAGCGCTCGTATCCCCTGTTTTGGCGAGTGCCCGGGCCAGGTTATAGTGCGCGCCAGAATTGCCCGGATCGAGACGGATCGATTCACGAAATTCTGCGATCGCGCCCTTATGATCGCCATCCTGTTCCAAAGCGAGACCTAATATGTAGTGCCCTTCTGCATTTGCAGGCTGGCACTTGGCAGCGCTGCGTAAATACTTCAAGGCCTCCTGCAGCATTCCGCTTTGTTGTTGCAACGCCGCGCCCAGGTTGTACTCCGCGAGGCAGAAGGTTGGATCGAGGGCAAGCGCCTTACGGAATTGGCGAATCGCCTCAGGCTTGTCGCCGCTGCTGAGCACTACTCCAAGATTGGTGTGATATTGCGGGGACTGCGGGGCTAATTCGACGGCCCGGCGGATTTCCAGGATGCCGGCAGGCAAATCCCCCTTCTCAACCAGTACCCGACCCAACCCATTGTGAGCTTCAGCATTGCCGGGCTGAAGTTTCAAAGCGATTTGATACTCGCGCAAAGCGGCAGACCAATAGCGTTGCTTTCGCAGTACAGCGGCTAGCTTGAGATGAGGGAGTATCTCTCCAGGCTGGAGATTTGCCGCAGCCGCGAACTGCTCTGCTGCTGCATCCAGCTTGCCCTCTTCTTCGAGCGCGTCTCCCAGGCCCAGATGGGCCCGGGCAAATCCAGGCTGCAGTGTGACGGCTGTGCGCAGCTCGTCCACGGCTTCGTCTGGCTTCTCTTGCTGCAGTAGAAGCATTCCTTTGAGGTAGTGGTGTGTAGCGGCGTCGTCAGGATTCTCCGCCGCCGCGCCGAACCCACCGCAACAATTGCAGGCGATCGCAAGACCGAGAGATGCCGCACGTAGGGTCCGACGAGTCCACATTCGCTGAAGGGTGCCGGGAGCCTCCTCTATTGAGGTCGCTCCGGCACCCAATCATAACTGCGTCAGAAGAGGAACTTCAAGGCCAATTGCATGGTCCGTGCGGCTGCGGAAGCACCCATACCTCCAAAGTTTGCATCCGTCGTAGATACAGCAGGCCCGGTCAAAATGAACGTGTGCTGATTAAGGATGTTAAACGCCTCTGCGCGGAACTGGAGCGAACGGTTCTCGCCCAAGCCGAAATTTCGGAACAGACTAAAGTCCCACTTCCTGAAGGCCTGTTGCCGTAGCGGGTTCTTCGGTGCGTCCCCAACGGTGCCGGGAAGAGGCGCCGAATAACACGAAGTATCGAACCAGTGGAAGTAGGTCTTTCCGCCCGGAATGGTCCCGTTGCAAGTGCTGTTTGCATAATCCCCGTGCGCCCCGGTGTCAGAGAAATCTGGAGCGTCTACGCTAAAGGGAATACCGGAAGAGAGACTGGTTATTCCGTTGATCTGCCAGTCGCTGACCAGGAATCGCGGGATTGGGTTCAAATCCGCCAGGTAGCGCTTACGCGATCCGAAAGGCAATTCGTATACGTAACTGAAGCTGAGAATTCTAGGCTGATCGAAGCCGGCGGGACCGTAGTCACGTCGGGGGTTGAAATAGTTGGCATATTCCGTGCAGTCGCAATCAGAAATGTCGAACGTTCGAGACCACGTATAACTGACCAGGAAAGAGAGACCGTTGTGGAAGGTCTGCTGTGCCTTCGCCTGAAGCCCGTTGTAATTTGAACTGCCGACGTTGTACTGGGCCAGAACATCTCCAATCAAGGGATAGGGGCGCCGCGACTGGATTGGAGTTATATCCGTGGGGTCCGGGCTCAGTGCGGCCTGGTTGGGATTCATCCGATTCGATTGATGTTTCCCTTTGTCTCCAACGTACGCAATGCTCACCAGAATATTGGGCGTCAATTGCCGCTCGAGATTGAGGTTGTATTGCTCGGTGTACGGGGTGGGCATACTTTTTGCGACGGCGAACGGCTGAAGGATGGTCGCCGGCACGAATGCAGGGAACAAAGTCGCTATCGGCGTGGGCTGAGTAAAGGTGTAGGTATTCGACACGCTCACAAAATTGGGCGGATTGGCCATTAGAAATTGAAGCATGTTGTAGGCCGGCGTGTAGTAAAAGATCCCATATCCGCCGCGAAGTACGGTACGGGAGTCAAGGGTTAGGGCAAACCCGATGCGCGGAGCGAAGTCTTTGGGATTGGGATTCCAGCTTCCGGGAATCGCCGAATTTGTCGGCAAATTAAATACCGCGGCATGACCATACTTGTCGAGCGGAGATCCGTCATACAGATACCGCAGACCCAGGTTCACGACCAGATTGGTCCTTATGCGCCAATTATCCTGGGCGTACGCGACGATATCCCATTTGCGAAACGCCGCTGTGGTGTTCCCGTTGCCGCCTGCTGCGGTGTTCGGTAAGCCGAGAAGAAAGTCGGCTATCCCGATGCCGTTCTGATAGGCGGAAGTAAGCTGATAGTTTGAAGTGAATTGTCCGTTAAAGCTAAAATCCCCCGAATTCTCCAGTACCCAATTGCCATTGAACTGGTTGCGAATGAGTTCCGCACCCGCATCGATCGAGTGGTGTCCATGGGTGTAATTGACTTCGTCGGCATACTGGTACCGATTCTCGATCGCCCCCTGGGGTGCAAAGATATTTCCCAGACTCCCCAATTGAGAAACCGAGACCCCCGGCGGGCTGTTCTGTTGAATCGTGGGGTTGAGATTGTGAATCCCAAACTCCTGAACCCAGTCCTTAGCTCCTACCCCCAGCTGGGTATAGAAATAATTGCTTCGGTTGTATCCAATGCGCAGAGTGTTAAGAAGCGCGGATGAGAACACATGATTTTCTTCAATCGCGGAGTTTGCACTTTTTCTGATGTACAGAGCTGCCAAACACATTGGGCACGTACGAGGGCTCAACAATGGGTGCGTTCGCGTATTGATAGTCGCCGAATATCGTGTCTTTCGGCGAAATGGTGTAGTCCACCTTACCCAGGTATTGATTCAAATTGTTGGTGTTCCTCAGCGTGGTGGTGTAATTCATTCCCGGTATCGAGCGATCACATTGCACGGCGATGCGGGGCATGTTGTCGGTTCTGGATAGAATTTTTGAAATTGCAATGCGAAGGCACTCAGCCGATCGGCAGGAATAATATTTCCAGGAAAAGGTTGCGCGGTCCCGGCTGCAGGGTTGTAGGTGTTTGGATCATAGATCGTGGTCTTCTGAATGATGCTGAGCGAAGTTGGAACACCTGCCAACCACGCTGAAAAATCGCCTGCCGTTCTGCGTCCGTGGGCACACGGCCGATATAGGGCAGCTATCCAATTGGCGCTGTCCCTCATAGTTAAAGAAGAAAAACAGCTTGTCCCGTCTGATCGGACCTCCGATCGTGCCCCCAAACTGGTTGTACTGATGCGGCCCCCTCGGGATACCGAAGGCATCATTCACCCAGTTATTTGCGTCCAGGTCGTCGTTTTGCAGGTAGTCGTAGAGTGACCGTGAAAGGCATTTGTACCGGACTTGGTCACCACGTTGACGATCGCCGGGCGATCAAATTTGGCGGCCATGCCGTTGGTCTCGATGTTCACCGACTGAATCGCATCCATGTCGGGAAGAATATTGGCGGACTGGGTCAGGAAATTGATATTGGAAACGCCATCCTGAAGATAGGAAGTTCCGCCCTCCATCTGACCGGATACAACCAGCTCATTGGGTAGAGTTCCGAAATAGGCGCCACTGCCCTGCAGGTTTACCGTCGCGGCCGACTGAACGCCCGGGGCTGTCGTGACCAACCCAGAAAATTTCTTCCTTCCACGGGTAACGAGGCTATCTGGGTCTGGTCCAGCAACTGAGAGATAGCGTGATCGTCCTTTCTGCAGCGCGACGGCTCCGCCGGCTGCCGTTGCGGTCACCGTCTCGGTGACCAAGCCCACGGTCATGTGGATATCCACCACCAGGGATTGGCTAACGGCCAATGCCACGGTGATCTCTTGCTGTTTAAAGCCGGGGTGCGACGCGGAACCTGATAGTTGCCGGGCGGAAGGCCTGCTTCCGTATATAAGCCGTCTCCATTCGCCTGAATCGTTCTTGCTACCCCCGTATCAAGATTCTTGATCTGCACATCGCACCCTGGAATGATGGCGTCGGCAGCATCGGTCACCCGGCCTGTGATTGTGCCCAGATTGTATTGAGCCTGGGCGTTCCGGCGGTGAATACCAGGGCTACCACCACAACCGCGCAATAAAGTGAAACCGTAAGACGGCCTCTCATCCGCGCAACCCCCTAGATTTCCTCACAGAAGTGCGGAACAGAATGTATTCAACGTAGAATTCAAACCGCCTTGCCATTCCCTGGGCCGAGCGTCCAATCACCCTCTGGATCAGTCCACCGGATTGCGTCGGTGAAAAATGAATCCAACGATGGTGTCGAACAATCTTGATGGCACGCACTCTAGGAGAATTGCTAATCCTTGTCAAGGAAAAAAATGCCTGATGGTCGGATGTATTTTGCCGGCACATTCCCATCGTCACGCGCGGCGCAATCCGACGCGTGCACGGCGCAGAGTGCGTGACCTTGATGCGTTCGACCATCACGGGCCAGGAGAATCGTGCGGGCGAACCACCGAATAAGAAAGTAGAAGCAACCCGCCAGGCGTCAAGCGGGGGCACCGGAAGTCACCTTGGCGAAAGCAACTTGCATAGAAGCTCATTTACAGATCAATTGGTCTGATGATATGGTAGCTGGCGTCGGCCGTTTCCGGTCTACACCCGGCCCAGATGGGGCTCGCCGGGCTTGGGCGCGGTGGTATGCTGCCTGGGTGAAATATTCGGAGATCTGTACAGGAGTGAAGAATGACAAAGTTGCTACGCGAAGAGTATCTGAAGAACGGCTACGTTTCCTATCCTGGGCTGCTGGATGCCGGTCACCTAAAAACCTTGTTGGCTGAGATTGACCGCATCAGCGACGGCAATACCTTGGCTGCACACGATAAGACCCGTCTCGAGATGGAGCCGCAGCAGAAGCCTGACGGGCGCCTGGTGCGAAGGATTTATGAGCCATGCACACACTACGCGCCCTTCCGCGAGCTCTCGGAAATGCCCAAGCTCCTCGATGCCGTGGAGAGTTTGTTGGGACCTAACCTCCTGTTCCATTACAGCAAGATCAATATGAAGCCGCCTTCGATCGGTTCCGTTGTCGAGTGGCACCAGGATCTTTCCTACTACCCGCTGACGAACTCGTCGTCGCTCGCTGTTCTGATCTACCTGGACGATGCCGATGTTGAAAATGGGTGTCTGCAGATGCTTCCTGGCCGGCAGAACGATCCGCTTCTCGACCACATCAAGGATGGCTATTTTGTCGGCCGGGTCGTCGAGCCGGTGGATGAGTCAAAGGCTGTTCCAGTCGAAGGAAAGGCCGGCACGGCCATCTTCATGCATTGCATGACGCCCCACGCCTCGGTCACCAATCGATCCTCTCGACCGCGCCGGACGCTGATTCTCAGCTATCGCGCCGCGGACGCCTTCCCCATTTATTCCGGTGACGTCACGGGTGAACTTGAACAGAGCACTCGGTTGGTGCGGGGCAAGCTCGCTGAATCCGCGCGATTCTCTTTTCAACAGTTCCCCATCCCACGGCGAAAGCAGCATGTGGCTTCGCTTTATGAATTACAGGAACTATCGCGCAAGCAGACAGCCTGAAGTCCCGTGACCGTACACTCAGCCAGGCAGGGGCCGAGAGGCATTGAACTGGAGCGTCGCAACCAAGTGGAAAGTGTGACCGAGCCTGTCCTTTTGCGCGGCATGCCTAAATCCGCTGCGCGAGGCGCGGCGTGAAGCTCAGCGGAAAAGTTGCCATTGTCACCGGCGCGGCCAGCGGCATTGGCCGGGCAAGCGCGATTGCCTTTGCCCGTGAAGGAGCGAAGGTAGTCGTAGTGGACGTCGACTCCCGCCGCGGTGAAGAGACCGAGGCGGCGATTCGCGCTGAGGGTTGCACAGCCTTCTTTGACCGCACCGACGTCGCTACCGAGGCAGACGTGGTGAGGATGGTCGCGGACACCGCTGACCGCTGGGGCCACATCGACATCCTGTTCAACAATGCCGGCATCGTGCTGGTAAAACCTCTTGAAGAGACGACTGAAGCGGAATGGGATCGCGTGATGTCGATTAACTTGAAAGCGGCATTCCTCACGATCAAGCATGTGGTGCCTCATTTGCGCCGGGCCGGCGGCGGCGCCATTCTCAACACTGGTTCTATCGGGAGCATCGTAGGTCAACTAAACACTCCGGCATACATCGCTTCCAAGGGTGCCATTGCCCTGCTGACAAAAACGCTCGCCCTGGATTACGGCAGAGATCACATCCGCGTAAACTGCTTGTGCCCGGGAATCACCGATACCCCAATGCTTCGAGAACATCTTGGCAACGGGCCCGAAGGCGAAGCAAACATTCGCAACCGCATTTCGCGTGTTCCCCTCGGCAGTATTCTCAAGCCCGAAGATATAGCTCGCGCCGCTCTGTACCTGGTATCGGAGGATTCCGCCGGTATCACAGGGATCACGCATATTGTCGATGGAGGGCTACTGGCTGCGGCGGAGTACAACGTCCCGCTATAATTTGCCGGAAACTCCATTACCTCTTTTTCGGCGAGACAGCAACCGCTACACTTGCTCCGTCGCAGGTTTCGGCCATGTGAGCGTGCCGGAGCAAAAACCGGCATCTACGATCTTCCGGTCTGGCTCGTCGCCGGCATAGACCCATACCATCGCCATCTCTTCATCTGAATTATTCAGGAAACGATGGGGTAGCCCACTTGGGATGAATGCTGTATCGCACCCGCTTAATTGATATTTCTTGCCCTCGACCAGGCAGTCGGCAGCGCCCTTCACAATCGTGATCGATTCATCGTAGTCGTGGGTGTGGCACGGCAAAGAAGCCCCGGGGAGAAAGCGGCCGTAGCCGCCGCAGATGCCGACAGCACCGAAGCGGTGAGCAAAGAGATCGCAAACGAAAGCATTCGTTGCCAGCTCATAGATCGCGTCGTCTTTACAGCGGATAATCGTTTCTGGATCCCTCTCCGAAGGGTCGCCGGAACCGCGATCGTCGATGGGAAAGAAACGATCGGTCATCTCACGGACGGGACTGGCGGTGGCAAAGGCCCAATGCGCGAGCAGGCGGTTTGCCGGGTCTTCGTTTTGCACTTGATGCGCAAGGCCCGAAGGAACATGCACACAATCCCGCGGACCCAAACGATAGGCCCTGCCTTCTATCAGCACACGGGCAGAGCCTTCAATGATGGTTACAGCCTCGCTGAACGGATGAAGATGATAGGGCAGCTGAGCGCCCGGCGGGAACCTGGCTATCCCGGTGCTAAAACCCGTGGCGCCGCATGCTTCGGAGACAAAAGTGACCAGCTCTACGCTCCCGGTCTCACCCGCCGTCGCTTCACGAACAGGCGCAGAAATAATCTTCTCCCTGATCATGTGCGGAGGTGCACCCATTTGACCGCCAAACAGTTATCAGACCATCATACTAGTCTACAAAAATCTAAATCCGCGCTGAACCTCTGTCAAGTAATTTTCTGGTTCTCGATAGGCCCTATGGGTAGCCTCCCTTTGCCCTGGAGGTAACGTATTCTCAGCAGGCCCAGCGCCGCGTTTTCGCCGCTTGACACCGGCGCTGTAGCTAAACCATTATCGGATGGTCTGACTATCACGGGGAGGGCACATTTCTTATGCCTGCCAGGCAATCGTTCAAGACCGAGGTGGGGATAAGGACACTTACCCCGAGTAGCAATGTCTAATTCGACAACCGATACATTCCGGGTCGCCCTCTCCGCGGATTTCTGTGACGAACAGGGCAAACCTGTGTTCCCTGATATCGGTTTATCGCTGTTGGACGACGTGCCCGGGTTGTCACATCAGTTTCTCACCGGATATCAGCCTGAGTATCCTCCGGGCGAATTGGCGGGTTGCGATGTCTTGATTTCCTTGAAGCCAAAGGTAACGGCCAGGTCTTTACAGGGCGTCTCTCGTCTCTGTGCCATTGGCCGGTGCGGAGTGGGTTATGACAATGTTGACCTGGACGCTTGTACCGAACAAGGAATCGCCGTGTTCATTACGCCCGCCGGTGTGGTCCGTCCGGTGGCGGAATCGATCGTCCTTTTGGTGCTCGCGCTTTCTCACAATCTGATGGTGAAGGATCGGCTGGTACGCAAGGGGCTCTGGGCAGAAAGTACGCGCCGCCTGGGGCGCGAACCGCGCGGACGCATAGTGGGCACAATTGGCATGGGCAACATTGCGACCGAGGCCATTCGGCTGCTGCGATCATTTGACGTTAGTAAATTTCTGGCTTTCGATCCATACACGTCTGCCGAGCGGGCGGCCCAGCTCGGGGTGGAACTGGTCACCCTCGAGGAGCTTTTGCGCACATCCGACTACGTTCTGGTGAACTGCCCGCTCACGCCGCAGACCCGTGGTCTCCTGGGTAAGGCGGAGTTCGCGCTCATGAAGCCCGACGCTGTTCTCATCAATACAGCGCGTGGACCGATCGTCGATGAAGCTGCACTGATCGAAGCCCTGCAGAGCGGAAAAATCGCCGGAGCCGCGCTTGACGTTTTCGAACGAGAGCCGCTCAGTCCAGATTCGCCGCTGGCGACGATGGAGAATGTCATCCTGAGTTCTCATTCCATTGCCTGGACGGAGGAGCTATTCCGGGACATGGGCCGCATCGATTGCCAGGGAGCCTTAGCCGTTTATCGCGGAGAGGCCCCGGAAAACGTAGTAAATCCAAAAGTGCTGAGCACGCCCGTCTTTCTGCAGAAACTGGCAAAGCACAAAGCTTCGTTCGCCGCCCAGGGAGCCAGCAAATGACCATGTTTCGTCAGCGGCTCCGCGAGGGTGAAGTCCTTCTGGGTCAGATGGTCCTGGAGCTCTTTACGCCGGGTGTTGGACCGATGCTCGCTGCATGCGGACTCGATTTCGTTATCTTCGATATGGAGCATGGGCGTTGCGATATCACGTTGCTCGCTGAGATGATTGCATCCTGCCGCGGAAGCGAGATTTTTCCCATCGCGCGCGTTCCCGATGTGGGGTATGCTCCTTTGTCGCGCGCGCTCGACGTGGGCGCCAGGGGCGTAATGGTGCCTCGGGTGGAATCGAGAGCACAGGCTGAAGACATTGTCAGCCAGCTCAGGTATGCGCCTCTCGGCACGCGCGGTGTGGCCCTCGGCATAGCGCATGATCTCTATCGCGCCGGCAAACCCGACTTCTTCGCTAAGACCAACGAAGAGATCACCGTCATTCTCTTGTTAGAAACCGAAAAAGCCTTCGAGCACCTGGATGAAATAGTTTCCGTGCCTGGTGTGGATGTCGCCTGGATGGGACACTACGACCTCACCGTGTCCATGGGCATCCCGGCACAGTTTGATCATCCGCGGTTTCTCTCTGCCATGGACGACTTAGTCACCGTGTGCCGCCGTCACGGCGTCGCCCCGGGATTTCTGCCGCCTACACCCGAGTCAGCCATCCATTGGATCGAGAAAGGATTTCGCGCCATCAGCCTCGGAAGTGATATTGGGGTATTTCTTGACGGTGTGCGCAGGTTTCGCGCACAGGTCGTGCAATCCAACGCGGCCCTGCAAAAGCCTAGGGTTGGTCGAGTATGAAGTACTCGATACAGGCTTTCAATGCCGGCACGTTCTGGGTTCCTGGTCCTGAAGTCTATTGGATGGAAGGCTGGAATCGCCGTGAAGAAATGAACATCCTGATCTATCTTATCCGCGGCGGCGGCCATAACATTCTCATCAACACCGGCCCTCCCCAGGATCTCAGCGTCATCAACCAGGCATGGCTCAATTTCTTCGGCTACCCTGAGGCGCAGATCGTCCGTTCTGAAGCCCAGTTGCCGCAAAACATCCTTCGCTCCCAGGGGCTCACCGCAGACGATATTTCTATGGTCCTGGTCACGCCTTTGCAAGCGTACGCCACGGCGAACATTCCCCTCTTCCGCAAGGCAACGATTGGCATCTCGCGCCGCGGTTGGATCGAAGACTTTCAGGCGCCTTTTTACCATTTGCATGTTCCTCGCCATCTCCGGATTCCCCCGGAAGTGAACCACTATCTGCAAAATGAAGGGTGGGAAAAAGTAAGGCTCCTGGCTGATGAAGAAGAGATACAGCCGGGATTGCGGGTTTTCTGGGCCGGCGTCCATCATCGCTCTTCCCTCGCCATCTCGATTGACACCGACCGTGGCCGGGTAATCATCACGGATTCATTTTTCAAGTACGGCAACATCGAATCAGGCCGGTATCTAGGCGTAATGGAAAGCATGATGGAGGCGGACGCTACCTGGGCACGCATTCGCAAGGAGGCGGATCTCTTCGCATCCGTCTACGACCCCGAGGTATTCATTCGGCATCCCGGTGGTGTTTTGGCATGAGCGGATCTTGTTGACCACGGTTTTGGCTCCCCCCGGATGTAGATTGCTAACATGGTTATCAAGGACGCCGGTGGGGGTTTCCCGTTAGAATGAGGCAAGCCATGCAAACAGAAAGTCTCACACCTGTCGTAAGGACTACCCTTACCGCCGACATCTGCCGTAAGATGGTCAGCCATCTCATTCGCGGAGTTTGGAGCGAGGGCGAGAAGATACCTGCCGAACGGGAACTCTGCCAGACGCTGGGGGTTGGCCGCGCATCGCTGCGCGAGGCGCTCAAGGCGCTCGAAATCATGGGCATGATCGAAACCCGCCTGGGTGACGGTACCTATGTGTGCAAGCGGTCGGACTTTTTTTCGCGGCCCTTGTTGTGGGCCATCGCCAGCAGCTCTGAGGCGGATGCCCGAGAACTTATTGAAGCGCGCACGCTGATCGAGGTTGAGCTTGCCGGTCTGGCCGCGGAACGCGCAACCTCAGAAAATTTGCGGTTGATTGGTGAGCAGCTCCGAAATATGGAGAGGGCCAAGAAGAACCCTCAGGAATTCGTTCAGGCCGATGTCGACTTCCATTTGGCGATCGGGCAGGCGGCGTCGAGCGGCATCCTGATGAACGCTCTGCAATTGATTCGCAATCTGTTGCAGCAATGGATCCTGAGCGCAGTCGCTATCAAGGGCGTTCCGGAAAAGGCATGCGCGCAACACAAGCGTGTGTTGCTGGCCATCGAGAATCGCGACGGAGCAACCGCCCGTAAGGAAATGCGTAATCACCTGCTGGACATGGCGGGCTTTGTTCCTAAAAAGAAGAAGCGCGGAACCGAGAACTAGAGCGAGACAAACGACTCTTCCGCGGATGGATTCGCTGAAAACCCCCTGCTGTCCTGGAAACCGCATCTTTTCCCCACTCGTCTCGACCGATTCCCTCCCCTTGCACGGCGCCCTCCGGTCTACACTGATTCCGCGCAGAGGACTGCCTTGCCCGGCATACCAAGGCTCGGCTTGACTCTCCACGGACCCATGGATAGTCTGATGGCCTGACATCCACCGCTCAACCTGGGACAATCGGCTTGAGTCCTCGGGGAAATGATGGAGGAGTGAGTGCAAGAGCAGACTCGACAGCGGTTGGGGTTTACAGTGATCCTGGGATTAGCGGCGCTGATTGCCAGCGTTGCGGCCTGGCAGGTCCATCACGGCAGCGAACGTGGCGTCTTTGAGCGGACCTTTGAATCCAATAAGACTTACTCGGACCCTTTCAATGAAGTCGATGTTGACGTCGTCTTTACCAGGAGTGGAGAAAGTTGGCGTGTTCCCACTTTCTGGCGAGGAGGAAACAAATGGACCGTCCGCTTTGCCCCGCCCGTCCCCGGCGAGTACACCTATCACCTGGAAAGCACAGATCGTAGCAATCCTGACCTGAACGGACACCCCGCGCAGGTCAAGATCGCGGCCTATGCAGGCAGCAGTGCCTTATTGAGCCATGGCCCACCGCGGGTACAAGCCGGCAAACGGTACTTTGAGCACAGCGACGGAACGCCTTTCTATTGGTTGGGCGATACCTGGTGGACCGGGTTGTCGGACCGGCTGAGTTGGGACGGCTTTCAGCAACTTACCGCGAATCGCAAGGCCAAGGGTTTTACCGTGGTTCAGATCGTAGCCGGCCTCATTCCCTCGAATGAAGAGCAGGCGCCCATCGACCCCGGATTTCGCAATGAAGGAGGCGCGGTCTGGGACCCGGATTTCAAACAGATCAATCCGAAATACTTCGACTACGCGGACCGAAGAATCCAACTGCTCGTGGATGCCGGAATAGCGCCGGCGATTGTCGGAGCCTGGCATCAGGCCCTGGGGCAAATGGGAGTCGCCAAAATGGAAAAGCATTGGCGATACATCATCGCGCGTTATGGGGCCTATCCGGTGTTTTGGATTGTAGGCGGAGAGGTTTTCGATCCACCCGCGGAGATCGGGAGTAAACGGCCGGGTTTCGTTCTCAACGGTGCTCTGACAGATGTAAGGTCGCCGGGCTGGAGCGAGGTTGCGCGATATATTCGCGCCACTGATCCATATCATCACCCGGTCACGGTTCATGAAATTCCCCCGCCCTTTGACGTTCCTCTGCATGACGAATCACTGACAGACTTCGACCTCTTCCAGCCTAGCCACATGGGCTGGCCAAGCATCGCTGTGGAGATCGCGCTGCTCGATATGTGCCGTTCAAGAACGTCCGTTACCAAACCAGAGGTGGTAGGCGAGATTGGCTATGAAGGAATTGGCGGCGCCCATCTGGAAGATTTTCAGCGTTCCGCCTTCTGGTTAGCCATGCTGAACGGAGCGGCCGGATACACTTATGGCGCGAATCCCGTCTTCGAGGCCTACACCGCGGACAAACCATTCCAGCGGACGAAATACACTCTACTGACCTGGGCGGAGGGGATGGACTTGCCAGGCGCCCACCAAATTAGTTTGGGCGCAAAGCTTCTTCAGAACTATCCCTGGTGGCAGTTTGATCCACATCCGGAATGGGTCGCCCCCCGCGGTACCACTCTTCTCGATCCCCGCAGCAATCGAGATGGCTCCGAACTGGGCAGTTTCGATGCTCTCTTTGCCGGGGTGTTTCCCCAGCCCTCGGGCAGTGTCTGGGCTTATCCAGCGGGCGAGTGGCGGGCGAAAGATGGGAATTTCTTTCTACCCTACGCTGCCGGCATTCCAGGCAAGGTAAGGCTCATCTACGTGCCTTGCTTCTCGCTGTTTTGCTCCACGCCCCCAACCGTTCTTGGCCTGGAGCCTGGCGTCCTATATCACGCGTACTACTGGGAGCCAACGCTGGGCGTGAAGTTCGACCTGGGAGCCGTCCAACGTTCGTCCCCGGGTGCGGTGTTGCTCGACGACAAGTTCGCAAGCGGCAACAGTTCCACGTGGACTGACTTCGGTTCAAAATTCCAGCGCAGCGCTGGACGGATGATTGTTCAGGGTGGATCCTCCGCAATCAACAACCTCGTGCATGAACAGGATTTAGTGGCCGCGGTAAGAGGTCATAGCGATGCAAATGCCGGTCTTGTGCTTCGTTATCATGATGCGGATAACTACATCGCCGCCGTGTATTCCCCTGCTGCGAAAGCCGTATACCTGCTCGACCGAAGAAAGGGAGTGGACGGCGGCCCGCTGGGAAGCATGCCAGTGCCAACCATCGGGCCCGATTTCCGGTTGAGTGCTGAAGTGAGAGGAAAGTGGGCGGTGGTGTCGATCGCCGACGGACAAAACATCTATACGTCGATGATCGTCCCGGTCACCAACACGACGGCTGGTGCTACCGGGCTAAGACATGAAAGCGGCGGGCCGCCACAAAGCTTTACCGATTTCGAATTGCGCAGGAGTCCGGCCCTGGTGACTGACACGCAACTGGAAAAGAGCCTTTACGATGCCCAGGGTATTTATCGGGGCGCATTGAAGGGTGCGGGCTGGGACGATTTTGCCAAGGAGAAGATTCTACTGCTCGATGCCTACCGGCCGCCACCGTTGCCCATGCCGCAAGACTGGGTGCTGGTGCTTGAGAACAACAAATGACCATGCCGAGTTCGGGGGCGCGAGCAGTTTCATATCTTGCGCAATTTCGTGACTCGTCCGATCTCAACCCATTCCACCACAAAAATATTGCCCGCGTGATCAAAGCATGCGCCGTGGGGAGTAATGAACTTACCCGGGATGAAATGGTTCCGTTCGAGCGTCCGCGTTTTCCGCCATTCGCTCGCGGAGTCATCGCCCAGGTGCGTGATGACGTTATTTTCGCGATCCATAATCGTCACCCGCGCCGCAAGATCCGGCACGACCATATCTCCATTCTTCGCGAAACCAAAATGGCACGGCATGTTCGTGCCTTCCACAAAGTCGATGTGCTTGCCGTCGAGAGTAAACCGCTGAATGCGGTGGTTGCCCCGATCGGCCACGGTGAGAATAGGCTCTCCACTGCCACGCGTATCCACGATGAGGCCGTGAGGGCAGCTTAGTTGGCCGGCCTGATCACCGATCCCGCCGAAGGTCCTGACGTACCCGCCGTTGCTGTCGTACTGATTGATATAGCTGGAGCCATAGCCATCACCCACATAAATGTCTCCGTTCGGAGCGATGGCAAGATTGGTTGGGCTATATTTTGGTTTTTGCCCATCGGCACCGGGTTGGTAAGCACTCGACTGGTCGGGATAGCCTATGCTCCAAACCTGTTCCCCCTGGAGCGTTGACTTGACCACAAGCCCTCGATCCTTGTCGCAAAGATATAAAAACTCTTCGCCTGCATCTTTATGGATGTGGAGACCGTGCGCGCCCCCTGCGAATTCAGGGCCCCAACTGTCGACGAACTTGCCGCTGGCGTCGAAAATTACCATCGCGGTACGACTTTCGCTAGCCTTGTTCACCGTGTGATGAACATAGATACGCCCTTGCGAGTCTTCACAGACTCCGTGCGTGTTTCCATATTGGATCTCAGACGGCAAGGCCCCCCAATCGTGAATCGCTTCATAGGTGTGCTCACCGCCGCCCACCACCGGGTGTGCCGTGCCGGCTTTATTGGAGGTCCCCGCCAGGGAAGGAACAGCAACGCTGCTGGAAGAAGTGTAGTTGGAATCTGACATGGCTTTTGACTCTCCAAATCGAGCGATTGGCTTTGCGCCGCGCCGCCTATTTTACACATTCAATTGGCCTGATGATAGGATCACAGATCACGGTCGAGCGACTCCCGCCCTTCGGTTATACGCCGCTGCCAGCCTCGCCCTCAACCTCCCGTTGACACATCAGGCCATCGGGCATTTTCATCTTGACAAGCGTCACAGATTGCTCCTAAAGTCCGTGCCATGAACGCCGGGAAAATCTCGGGCGCCTATCGATCCGCGCAACGAACAGGCAACAGGACAAGGACTAAAGATGAGTGACTCAAAAAAGCTCTCCCGTAGACGGTTTCTCTCCGCCATCGCGTCCACCACAGCCACTTCATGCCTGCCGTTGACAGGAGCCGCAATTCTAGCCACGGAGTCCACCCAGACTTGTGCCGCGCAATATACTCGGGTTCGCGCGTCAGGCGAAGCTGCGGCGCCTCCACCCGTAGTGATCAATAATCCGGGATATCGATTGCTCATCGATTCGGACAATGGATCCATCGCATCCTTTGCCTCTACGTACGGCGTTGACCGCGATTTGCTGATTCCTGGCCACTCCGCTTTACCGCTCTTCCAGATCGAACTGGTGAACGACCATCGCGAATTCAAAACTGTCACCTCCTCCCAGGCAAAACACATCACGGTGCGCAGGGACCAGGGAGAAAAGGAACACACCGTCACCATCGAGTTTGCCGGAATGGGCGAGCTGCCGATCGATGCGCGGGTCACCGTGCGGTGTCCGGCGGCCGAACCGCTCACCTATTGGAGTCTGACCTTGAAAAACGGCACCGATTCCTGGATCGGCCACATACAGTTCCCGGTGGTTGAAGTGCCGTTTGACAATCTCAAGGACGAACACCTCAGCAACATCCTGTGGTCGATAGGAGACGGTGGGCTTGCCGGCCCGGTTTCGCCTGCAATCAAGGCGGGTGGATGGTTTCAAGGCAAGCACAACACTCCCGAGGCCTGGCGCTATAACAATTATCCAGGGCAATGGGCATCGACCCAGCTGATGGCCTACTATAACGACCTCGGCGGTCTTTATGTAGCTTGTGACGATGCCACCGGATTACCCAAGTTTATCGATCCATTGCTGGAGAACGATGGCGTCACCATGGGCCTGGGGCACTTCCCGGGAACCCGTGGTCCGGGTGAATTCAAGTTGCCCTATAACGTGGTCCTGGGCACTTTTCATGGTGATTGGTATGCAGCCGCGGAAATTTATCGGGATTGGGCGTCCAAGCAGTCTTTCTGTGCGACCAAATTGGGAGACCGGAAAGATATTCCTAAGTGGATTACGGAATCTCCTATCGGAATCATGTTTCCCATGCGCGGCCAGTGCGACTGGGATCCACCCGCGGCGGTGAATTCCGAATACACGCCTGCCGCAAATGCGCTGCCGTATCTGGAGAAGGTCGCAACCGAACTTGACGCCCCCCTCATGCCGCTGGTCTTCAACTGGGAGCATGCGGGGCCCTGGGTTCAGCCCGATGCCTTCCCTCCCATCGGAGGAGACGCTTCGATGAAGGAGTTTATGGCCAAGGCGAAACAGAAAGGCTGGTTCCCCGGCATCTATGGTGACGGGCTCAACTGGGTCACATGGCAAAGGAATACAAAGTACGACGGAATGCCCTACTTTCGTGAGCATGGAGGAGAATCGGCGGTCTCTATCAACTGGGATGGAACCGCTCTGCAGGAAGGGGCTCTGGCCTCTTGGCGCGCAAGTTACACCACCTGCGTCGCCACCCCCCGGTCCCGCCAGATGGTGATCGATATGACCCGTCAGATGGCGGAGTTCGGGCCGGCCATGGTGCAGCAGTTCGATCAGGGACCCGGACCGAAAGCCTGTTATGCGACCAACCACGGCCATCCCCCGGTTCCCGGACCTTGGATGATCGAAGACTTCAAGGAACTCCTCAAGGCAGATATGGATGCTGCGCGAAGCGTCAATCCTGAGATGGCGATGTCGTGCGAAGCTGCTCCGCCTGAGACCTATCTGCAGGATTTTCAAATCTGGGATGCTCGGGTCAGAAATTGTCCTCTCTACTCCTTCATCTACCACGAGTATGCCAATGGGCATGAGGGCCTCTACACCAACCGGATCAGCGATGAAACGCTGCGCCTATCCGTCGCCAGGGCGTTTGTCACCGGATACATGATGAACTTCACGCTTCGAGACAAAGGACTGATTACCTACGATTGGGATCAGCCGTGGACTCGTGCCATTCCCGATCAGGCAGCAATCTTCGACTGGGCCAAAAGGGTCAACAAGCTGCGCAACGGCCTGGCCCGCAACTACCTTGTTTACGGCCGGATGCTGCAGCCCTGGACAGTGAGCAATGTAACCCAACGCGACTTCGGATGGGGAATGGAACCCTCGGTACAATCGGCGACCTGGCAAGCGCAAAATGGCCGCATTGCCGTTGTGCTGGCAAACTTCGCCGACCTGGGCGAGTCGCCGCGGGTGGAATTGAAAGGCCACGGCAATAAGAAACTGTCGATGTTTCTTGACGGTCAACAAAGCGAAAGGAATGTCGATCTTCCCAGTGTCCTCGATCTTGACATGCTACCCCGCTCGCTCGCTTTGATTGAGGTCGGTTAAACACTCCGCGAGGAAACGGTGTATGCCTCCATTAAAGCTACGCACGGTCGGAAACATTCTCGGTTGCTGGCCAATCGCAGTGCTGGGTTCACTGAACCCGATCAAGACGCTCCTTCTCGGGACAGGATCGGTAGACCGTGTAGTCGCCGTTTAAACAAAGGAGTTGCCCCTATGAAACGCCGGGACTTTATAAAGTCAGGGCTGGCATCCTTAGCCTCAGCGAGCGCAATCGACTCTTCCGTAATCGGTCAGGCCGTCTCCGAGGGCGCCACCGGTGGCTACGTAGAAGGACAAAAGCTTACCCTCAGCAACCAATATTTAGATTGGAATTTCCTGATGACGGCAGGAACCCTCACCAGCGAAGGCTTCCGCAATAAACTGAGCGGCCGTGCTTTTCACTTTGAAGGATCTCAAGAATTGAGCCTCACCTTTTCTCAGGCACAGGCACGGGTAGAAGTCCCCTGGTGGTATTTCGAGCTTGGTCCGGATAACGACAAGTTGCCCCCGGCACAGGAGCAAGGGTACGGCAAGGGCTACCATCTGCCGGAGTTTGCCGACGAAAAGAAGTGGAAGACAACCCTTAATCTACTGCTCCGAGGTTCGAACTCATCCGAGGCGCCTCCGGTCTTTGATGGCTACGCGTGGTTCCGGCAATGGTTTGAGTTGCCGCAGAAGGCGGAAGGCCAGCCGCTGGTCTTCTGCTTCGGGGGATACAACCAGGAAGACTGGAACGAGTACTGGCTTTATGTCAACGGGGAGCCGGCCGGCAATTGGAAGAAATCGGGCCGATGGCGAACCCCTGAAGAGTTAAGCATCGCTCCCGGCTCAAAGGCCTACGCAGCATTGAAATTTGGTTCTACAAAAAATCTCGTGGCCATCCGGGTCTTTCAGACCAACAAACGATTCGACGGCATAAGCGATGAGATTCTCGATCGATACATCTTCGAGGGCCGTCTTTGTGACCAGTTCATCGCCGTGGGCCAACCCTATCTACACATCTCGGATTTCAAAGTAAGCAGTTGGCGCCGGCAAACAGTAGCAGATCGTCAAAGTTACACATTTGACTTGACCCATGCGCAAGAGCAACTGCAGGTAACGGCACACTACGAGTTGGATGGCTTTATAAGACGCAAATGGGTGGTGATCAGGAACCTGGCCGACCACGACCGCCTGTTGCTCGACGTCGTCGTCGATCAGTTTCGCGTTTCTGCTGCTGCCAGCGAGGGAGATTATGGATATCCGGTAATCGTTGCCGGGGAGGTGTTCTGCGCCGTGGAACACCCCGCCGGACTAAACCAGGCAGTCGATGGGCAAATTCGGCTAGGGCACTTTCCCGGAAAGACGATAGCCGCCGGCAGTTCGATCAACAGCAAAGTCTCAATCGTTGGAGTGGCTCCTCCCGCGAGTGGACGCCAGCAATTTGTCGATTACATCCAGGCCCACAGTCCGCGGAAAAAGATGGTCTCTATCTACGATCCTCTGGGTATCAACGGGTTTCCCGATGATCCTTGTTGGGCACTGGACGACGAAGAAATGCTGGAATCTGCTGACCTGCTGCAGAAATTGCAGAAGCAGGGCATAAAGTTCGACTATTACGTTCCCGACGTGGGATGGCAGGACTCCACTGGCGATATAACGCGGTTCTGGCCTCATTGTTTCCCGGAAGGCCCGCAAAAGGTCATCGAACGCGTGAACGGGCTTGGCATGAAATGGGGCCTTTGGTTTACCGGGACCTGGGCGGATTGGACGTCGGGTCTCAATCCCCGGACGGTCGCGAGTCAAACAATTGTCGCCGGTGGCAAATGGCCTGACTATCTGTTCCGCGACAATTTCGATATCTACGATGGCTCAAGACAGCTCTGCCTGGCTTCCGAGCCGTACTTCACCATGTTGCGCGACGCGTTGCTCTTCCATATCAAAAATAACAATCTCAAGTTCTTCAAGCTCGATGCGTCCAGCTACTTTTGCAACCGGACCGATCATGGTCATCTTCCGGGCAAATACTCCACAGAAGCCAATTTCGACGCCGTGATTGAGATCGCCCGCCGCACCCGGCAAGCCAGTCCCGAACTTTACATCATGTGGTACTGGGGAATTCGATCGCCTTTTTTTGCCTTGTACGGCGATTCGATTTTCGAAACGCGGCTTCGCATGGAGGCGGCCAGCACTGGCGATTTTCCTGCCCTGTTCTTTCGCGATGCCGTAACGCTTGCTCTGGATCAAGGCGCGCAGTTTAACGATCTCATCCCACCCATCAACAAAGACAGCCTGGGCGTGTGGATCACCGATACATGGTGGGGCAACGCCATGAGAAAAGAGCGTTGGCGCGAAGCCATCGTAATGGACCTGGGCCGGGGAAATCTGCTGTTTCCGCAACTCTGGGGTGAGCTCCGACTTTTCAATGATCAGGATATCGCCTTCCTGGCACGGATTCAGAAGGTTGCCAAGGCAAACGAGGAGATCTTTTACAAGCGAAAGACGATACTTGGAGACCCCTGGAAGAATGAGATTTACGGATACGCGTTTTTTCACGGTGCACACGGGTTCGTGTTCATGAACAACGTGGACTTCCAATCGCGCAAAGTGAGTTTGCGCCTGGATGAGACCATCGGCCTGAAGGCCTCACCGGCTACCCGCATGCGGGTCGTTTCACATTTTCCCGATCACGCGCTCTTAAGCAGCGATGGAGCAGTCTTCGCGCAAGGACAAATAGTTGACACCTGGCTGCGGCCTTTCGAGATAGCCATGTGGGAGATTCTTCCTGCTGGGAGCGAAGTTGGGGCCCCGCCGCTCCCCACCCGGCGGCTACCGGTTCGAGCGCCGGATGTACAAAGTCAACGGCTTGATTTGAAAACCCTCGACTCGAACGAGGCCGTACCGAACATGCCCGGTTACTCTGGCATCGAGATCGACTATGGGCCACCTGTGCCTAATTTTCGATCGTCGATGAACCGCCCAACGCTTGAAGAATTTGAGCGCATGGGTTATCAGAAGCGGATGTGGGCCCAGCAAACGACGCTTCCGTCCTTCGGGCCTGTCCCACAAGTGCTCGCCATCGTGCTGCGCTTCAGAAAAGACGGCAAGTTGTGGAGATACCGGCAGCCCGCCGACCTGGTGCAGGCCAAGGCCACGATCGGAGGCCAACCGATTGTGCGATTCGAAACCGTGCCAAATTTCCGCCAGACGGAAAACAACGAGTGGTGCCCCTGGCTCGTCTTCAAGATTCGAACCAGCCGTGCCTGGTCAGCAAAACACCTGGTCATGGCCATCAATGCCTACCTGCCGCCGGAGGTCGAGGTCGAAACCCAGGGTTGGCTCGTTCCTCTATGGTGGAATTCAGGTTCGGCCATGTGAAGGCCCGCCTCCAAAGACGGTGCCCAGTCCGCGAAAATCAAACCATCCCATCAAGCCGGCACGCGTTCTGCATCGTCCTGCCAAGGCGCGCTCCTATATATCCTGAACCGGACAGCCTTCCGAATTCGCGCTAGACCGCCGATGCTGCGTTAACTGCCTTTCTCCTCTGCGGCTTGGGCCGCGGCCTTACCTCCAAATTGCAGTTAAGCGAAACCCTGACGCACGCATCGGAATCAATTCCGAAATATCTTGACAGGCTTTCGACATGTTGCTAGTGTGTCATGCGTCACATGGGATTCAATTTCTGGGATCTGTTCCTCAGGGCCCTCGGCCTCAGCAACCGCTTCGTCCCGAAAGTGTGTCTCACCGGCGAATAGAGGTCATTAGAGTGGTGGCCTACGCTATTCCGTTGCGAACGTCCCAACCGGGATTCCGGCATGCAGGCCAGCCTTGTCATCGCCGGGAAAGTTGTTTCCTTCGCCTACTTTCTCGCGAGCGAATCCATCGAACCGGAAAAAGACTTGACAATAAAGGGAAGCTAACGGAACATTAGGCGCAATATGGAACGCGATCCGAAAGTACGCGACGCAAGCTAAAAGAAATGAAGCGCAATCTGAAAGAACGGAAATAAACAGCCTTACCGGTCGATTTCCGTTGCGGTCTAGCAACAACAAATGTGTTTTGCAATCTGAGCTTTTTGGGACATTCAACGGGGATTCAGGAGGGTTCAGTGTACGCGCTAATGAGCGCGGATGCACTGTCATCGGGAGCAGCGTCTCCTGTTGGAAAAACCCGAGCATCGGTGCAGCCCAAACCACTTTTCGGAGGTAGGCAAATGAATTTTCTATCAAGTAAC
Organism: uncultured Acidobacteriaceae bacterium; assembly: GCA_963758385.1. Classification (GTDB taxonomy): domain Bacteria; phylum Acidobacteriota; class Terriglobia; order Terriglobales; family Acidobacteriaceae; genus PALSA-350. Next base: position 1,088,904 of record CAVWVA010000001.1, read on the forward strand.
AAAGGAAGCACGGCCCCACTCCGTGCGCGTGCCGGCAACGCCACCATCAGTCAGACCTATTTAAAGGTCGGCTTCCCCGCTTTCTTTATGGTGCTGGGTATCTTTCTGTTGCTCGTTTGTCCCCACGTTGCGTGGAGCCAGAGCGGCCGCGCCAACGTCACCGGCATCATCACCGACACCTCCGGCGCCGTGGTTCCTGACGCAACCATTACAGCGATCGAAAATTCGACTGGCGTCGCTACGCCTGCCACCAGCAACGGCGCGGGTGTTTACAACATTATTCAAGTCAATCCCGGAACCTACACCGTTAAGGTAGAGAAGCAGGGTTTCGGCACATTGGTGCAGGATAACTTCCTGCTGGTGTCCGAACAGAACGCGTCGCTCAACTTCAAACTGAAGCCCGGTACGGTGACCCAGCAGATCACGGTCGATGCGCAAAACCAGCTGCTCAACACAGAGAGCGGTTCGCTGGGCACGACGATCGACGAGAAGCAGATTGTTGAGTTGCCACTAAACGGTCGTAATCCCGCATCCCTCGTGCTGCTCACCGCAGGCACGGTCGACGTGTTGGGCACCGGCGGCGGTAATCACCAGTCGTACACCACGTTCCCCACCGATACCGGTGCATCCGCAAACGGCGGCCGCCAGGGCAGCGTGCTCTACCTGCTCGATGGCTCCTACAACATGGACAACTACCACTTGCTGGCGTCTCCGTTCCCCAATCCGGATGCGACCCAGGAATTTACCGTCATCACCAATAACTTCGATGCACGATACGGTTTCAGCCCGGGGGGCGTGGTTAGTATCGTTACCAAGTCAGGCACGAATAACTGGCACGGCGACGCATTTGAGTTCCTGCGCAACGGCGACCTCAATGCCGATGACTACTTCACCAAGACCGGCAGCAACCTCAAGCAAAACCAATTCGGCGGTTCTATCGGCGGTCCGATCATTAAGGACAAGTTATTCATCTTTGGCAACTATCAAGGTACGCGTGCTAGCTCGCAGGTAAATTCCAGCGGTAACTACACTCCAACTGCGGCCATGAAGAACGGCGATTTCTCCGCCTTTTGCCAAACTGGATTTAATGGGGCTGGGCTCTGCCAGGATACCAACCCGAACAGCAGCAACCCAGGCGACCCGTATGTAAACGATCAGATCTGGGCTCCCACGGCACAGGGCAACAGCGGTAACACCATCACGGTATCGCAGGCCGCCGCCAACCCATCGCTCTACTACGCCAACAACTACATCAACCCGGCGACCTTCCTGCCGGCGGCCACCAAAATGATGGCGTTGCTTCCACTCCCCTCCGATGCTCTCGGCCACATCACATCCATCGGCTACGGCAACATCAACGACTTTAACGAGGGTACGGTTCGCGGCGACTACGATTTCAATGAAAAGAATCGCATCAGTGGCCGCATGTACCTCAACTACTTCAACCAGCCGACCTTCAGTGAGAATCTGATCGCTTCCAATCGCTCCTGGATTGTGAACTGGCAGAACTATAGCGGAACCTGGACGCGAACCATCAATCCGCACATCGTCAACAACGTCACCTCCTTCTATTCCCGGATGTATGACCACAGCTTCAGCGGATTGACGGCCAACGGAAAACCGATCTGCTGGTCGCAGTACATCGCTGTCAACGACCCCACCTCAACGCCGTGTTCGATTGAAGACTGGGGTTTCGGTGGCAACTACGAGTCGGGCGGTACCGGCATTGCCGCACAGAACTTCAACGGCATCAACCGCTGGACCTGGGGCGCGGAAGAAACGTTGAGCATCTCCAAAGGTAAGCATCTGATCGTTGCCGGCGTGGACGTGTTGCGGCAGTACTGGTATGAAAATACCGATTGGCTGGGGCTACCCCTGGTTGATTTCTACGGTGGACCGCAGGGACAATTCACTGGTTCCAGCTGGGCTGATTTTCTGCTTGGCGACGAGTCGAACTTCGAGCAGGGCGGAGGCGAATCCAACGCAATTCACGGCTGGATGGTGGCGCCCTATATCTCCGACACCATCAAAGTCAAACCGAATTTGACCGTGGGCGTCAGTCTGCGTTGGGAGCCATGGATCGCTCCCATCACCGCCGGCGGCCGCATCTCTATGTACATACCCGGGGAGCAAAGCACCCGCTACCCCAATGCTCCCGTGGGTATGGTCTTCCCCGGCGATCACGGAGTGCCCAGCGCTGGCCTTCCCAGCGGCTACTGGCGGTATTTCGATCCCCGCTTTAGTGTGGCATGGCAGCCTGGTTTCCTGTCCAACACCTCCATCCGCGCGGCCTTCGGAGTGTTTGCAACTCCTGTCGACTATGCTTCCTGGAACCACTCAGCGGACGTTGCGCCCTTCAGCCCCACTTACAACTTCTCAACCTCGTCGATTGTGAACGGCAGTCCTATTCCGATCATTCCCCTGGCAAGTCCCTGGTCGGTCTACAATCCAGTGGGCAACACCAGTCCCTTCCCACCGTTCGCCGCTCCCAACAGTGCTCCTGGTCCAAGCGCACCATTCTTTGGCCCAATTAACATTCAGAATGCCTGGAGTCCCAATTACATCGATTCGCAGACTTTGAGCTGGAACGTGAGTATCGAACGCCAGTTTGGCGCCGGCTGGTTGGCGCGCGTGGCCTACGTAGGCAGCAACGCCTTTAACCAATCCCTGGCCCAGGACCAGAACTACGGTCAGTTCTTTGGAGCGGGCAATCCAGCCAATGGAACCCGGCTGAACCAGGACTTTAGCCAGGTCCTGGTGGTCAATTCCAATGGTACGGCCGCTTATGATTCCCTCCAGGGAACGTTGAACAAACGGTTCTCCCATGGCTTGACCTTCTCTGCGAACTATACCTGGGCGCATACGATCGATGAGGCCCCGTACTCCACGACCGCGTTCACCGGGAGTGTTCCCAATCCTCGGTGCATTCCCTGCAACCGTTCGAATTCGGCCCTGGATGTTCCCCAGGTCTTTGTAGCCAACTTCATTTATCAGACTCCGGCGCTGGAGAGCTTTAATTTTGTGACCCGCCAGCTTCTCGGCAGCTGGGAACTCAGTGGGATTTATCGAGCGCAGGCAGGCACACCCATATACATCTCGTCCGGGCAAAACACTTCATGGGACGATGTGGGCAACGACACTCCGGATTGGGCGCCGGGACACCACACCGTCACCACCCATAAAGGCAACATCACCCATTACCTTGACCCGACCGACTTCGTTTTCGCCCAGCAGGGGGAAAAGGGCACCGTCGGCCAGAATCCAAGGGGCTCCTTCGGCCCGGGGATCAACAACTGGGATATGTCGTTCAGCAAGAACTTCCCATTTGCCGAGCGCTACCGTTTCCAGTTCCGCTGGGAGATGTACAACGCATTCAACCGTGTAACTCTTGCAGGTCCGAATGCCACTCTTTCCAGTGGGCAGTTCGGGCTTATCAATAGCACCAACGGTAATTTCCCCGCACGCGTGATGCAGGTCGCTGGCAAGCTGTACTTCTAAGCTGTAGTTGGGCACTGCAGAGGGCACCTTTCGGGGTGCCCTCTCTTTTTGCCACAGTGGCGCGGAAGCCCTGTCTTGCCAAAATATCAACTTAGAGATAGTCTAAACGCGGTGGACACAGAGGCAATCAGACGGTCCTTGGAAAGCAGCGGCTTGCGTTGCACTGCGCAGCGCTACGCCGTGATGGCCTTCTTGATGGAACAGAACAGGCACCCCACCGCCGTCGAGATTTTCAAAGCCGTGAATCGCACCGATCCCCGCTCTTCAAGGGCCACCACTTATAACAATTTGCGTGATCTGGTGCAGGCGGGCCTGGTGCGTGAAGTGGCGGTCGAGGGCCGAGCCGCGCGTTTCGATGCCAAAGGCCTGCTGCATCATCACTTCATCTGCGACCGCTGCGGAAATGTTGAGGATATGGAGTGGTATGACGTGCCCAGGCCCGCCACGCGCTCCCTGGGTAAGCGGATTGTTCGCGATTGCGAACTCATTTTCCGCGGGCTTTGCGCCAAATGCGCGGCGAAGCACGGTGCACCTCAGCGAGTGCGCCCCGCGGCGCTCGCTCAAGTAACAAATCGTAGGTAAAAGAGGGCAGGCGTGGTGAAGTGGCCTGCCGTGAAAACCCAAACATTCAAGACCACAACCCTGAAGGAGAGACTCGATGGCGAGCAAAGGAACCGAATTTACGTCCCCAGCGAAATCCGAAGTCAACGCGCAGGTAGCATCCGAAGCGAAATGCCCGGTCGACCACGGTGCGACCGCAGCCGGCCCGGGAAGCAAACCCAGCGGGCCGCGTACCAATCGTGACTGGTGGCCAAACCATCTCAGGTTGGAGTTGCTCCATGCGCACTCCGAGCTTTCCGACCCCATGGGCGCGGAGTTCGACTACGCCACGGAGTTCAAGAGCCTCGACTACGAAGGCCTCAAGAAAGATCTGGCCTTTGTCATGACCGACTCGCAGGATTGGTGGCCCGCCGACTTCGGCCACTACGGTCCGCTGTTTATCCGTATGGCCTGGCACTCAGCCGGCACCTACCGCACCTACGACGGCCGTGGCGGCGGCGGACGCGGTCAGCAGCGCTTCGCTCCTCTCAACAGCTGGCCTGACAATGTCAACCTCGACCGCGCCCGCCGGCTGCTCTGGCCTGTGAAGCAAAAGTACGGCAAGAAAATTTCCTGGGCCGACCTGATGATCCTGGCCGGCAACGTCGCGCTGGAAACGATGGGCTTCAAGACCTTCGGCTTCGCCGGCGGCCGCCCAGACACCTGGGAGCCCGATCACGATGTCGACTTCGGCGCAGAAGCCACCTGGATGGGCACCGACAAGCGTTACTCCGGGGAGCGCGACCTGGCCAACCCGTACGGCGCGACCACCATGGGGCTCATCTATGTGAACCCTGAAGGTCCCGAGGGCAAGCCAAACCCCGCAGGTGCGGCCAAAGACATCCGTGTGACCTTCGGCCGCATGGCCATGAACGACGAAGAGACGGTCGCGCTGATCGCGGGCGGCCACACCTTCGGCAAGACCCACGGCGCCGGCCCGGGCACCCACCTCGCGGACGAACCCGAAGGAGCGCCGATTGAAAACCAGGGCCTGGGCTGGACCAGCGCCTACAAGACCGGCATTGCCGGCGACGCGATCACCAGCGGCCTGGAGGTTACCTGGACCACCAAGCCCACGCAATGGTCGAACGAGTACTTCGACCACCTCTTCAAATTTGAATGGGAACTCACCCAGAGCCCGGGCGGCGCGAACCAGTGGAAACCCAAAGGGGACGCCGGCGCCAACACCGTGCCCGACGCCCACGACCCCAACAAGAAGAAGCAGCCGGCCATGCTGACCACCGATGTGGCGCTGCTCGCGGATCCGGCCTACGCGAAAATCTCGCGTGACTTCTACGAGCATCCAGAGAAGTTCGCCGACGCCTTCGCCCGCGCGTGGTTCAAGCTGACCCACCGCGACATGGGCCCGCGCGCCCGTTATCTCGGGCCCGAGGTTCCGGCCGAGGAGCTTATCTGGCAGGACCCCGTTCCCAAGGTCGACCACCCGCTGGTCGACGATCAGGATGTCGCCGCCCTCAAGGCGAAGGTCCTCGCGTCTGGTCTCTCCGTCTCCGAGCTGGTCTCGACCGCCTGGGCCTCGGCCTCGTCGTTCCGCGCCTCCGACAAGCGTGGCGGCGCAAACGGCGCCCGCATCCGGCTTGCCCCGCAAAAGGACTGGGAGGTCCAACCAGCCGGCCCAACTGGCCCGCGTGCTGAAGACGCTTGAGAAGATCCAGGGCGAGTTCAACGCGTCGGCCACCGGCGGTAAGAAGATCTCGCTGGCTGACCTGATCGTGCTCGCGGGCGCTGCGGGTGTCGAGAAGGCGGCCAAGGATGCTGGCATCGAAACCACCGTGCCTTTCCTCGCCGGCCGCACCGACGCCTCGCAGGAACAAACGGACGCGGAGTCCTTCGCGCCGCTCGAGCCCAAGGTCGACGGTTTCCGCTCTTACGGCTACAAGAACTCGGAGCCTGCCGAGGTCGCACTCCTGGACAAGGCTCAGCTACTGCGCTTGACCGCGCCGGAGCTGACCGTGCTGATCGGCGGTCTGCGCATGCTCAACACAAACTTCGGGGGCACGAAGTTTGGCGTCTTCACCGAACGTCCGGAGACACTGACTAACGACTTCTTCGTGAACCTGCTGGACATGAAGTACGAGTGGAAGCCCACCACGGACTCGAAGGACACCTTTGAGGGCCGCGACCGTAAGACCGGCGCGGTGAAGTGGAAGGCGACCCGCGCCGACCTCATCTTCGGAGCCAACTCCCAACTGCGCGGCACGGCGGAGGTCTACGCTTGCGCCGACTCCCACGAGAAGTTCGTCAAGGATTTCGTCGCCGCCTGGGATAAGGTGATGAACCTGGATCGCTACGATCGCTTGCCGTCCGTCGTTTAACTGCAGGTCGGTTAACAACGCAGCCCGGCCTGGCCCAGGATCTCTGGGGCCAGGCCGGGCTGTTTAGCGTTCAGATTGGAAGAAATGCAACATCAGACCTCGGCCACTAGTTGAAATCGGCGGGCCGCCGCTGTTACTACCTGCACCTGACCGTGACCCGGGTTCGGTTCCTTTCGCAGCAGCAACATTCCCACCGAATGGAGAGCCTGGACATCACGATGCACAGCTTTCCGGTCACGCTGCAGGACTGCCGCCAAATCTGTGATGGAACGAGGTTTCTCCCTTGCCACCTCACAGAGGCGGACACGTTTCGGGGTGATATGCGACAGCATCTCAGCCGCACTGGCGAAGGTGATGCGCTTCTCTGAAGGTATGTGCTCTTTACGGTCCAGTTTGCGGGCGCGAGCTAACTTGTGTTCTCTCAACTCGCCAAAGCTACTTGTAGCAATTTTCACTTTCATGCCCTCTCCTTCAGCGCTTTGACCTCGTCCAGGAATCGTCGCATGGTTCGTTCATAGCTGATGAAGCCTACAGGTCGCACGGTCCCCATCCAGTGACGTTCGTGGTGTCCGTGAGCGTTGTCATAACCGAGTACCCGGCCGTTGTCCTGCTGGCATAACCCAAGGTGAACGAAGACCAGATTGTATTTCACCATCGCCCCGGCATCGTCTACATACACCTCTTCGCGCATGGTGCCGTAGCTTCCTGATCTGCAGCGTACCTGATCGATGTCGTCCACAGCTTTGCGGGTTCTTCCTCGCGTGGCCACATTTCATAATACTACAGGTGTGTTATTCAATGACACATCTGTAAATGCGCCCTTTCCTCCGCCGCCACTTTGTATCAGGGCACGACTTTTGAGTCGTGCCGCAATCATCGACAACACCTAGAGCTTTAGCCCCTGAGTTAAGCTTCTCGAAACCCGCGACCGGACGAGACTCACCGCAAGCGATCCAAACAGGAATCCGCGAGCTGCTGATACCTGCAGCAGAGACATCGGGTGTAATCCGTTCTAATCGAAATGAGTGACCAGACGGGAATGACCCTAAAGAGGGCTTGGTGGGCACACTGGCAGCTGCAATTCTACTCAGGGCTCTCATTCACAGAAGCTCGGAGGATGGGCTCCCTTTAGGGTGATTCGCGTCTGCTCACTAATTCCGGTACTCTCCCCTGAGGCTTGGCGAGCGCAGACGCTGCTGCCACAAAGAGGCCCAATTCGCGTGGAACCTGCAATAGTGGTGGGCAGACTGACCTTGCCCTCAGAATCGGGGACGGGGAACCATGACACGCAGATCACATGCGATTGCACAAATTTGCGCGAAGCACACTTACGAGGCATAAAGCATGAATATTTATTCACGGCGCGACGTACTCTCATCCTTGGCAATCACCAGTGCCTCATTGCTCACAAATGGTAAGCATGGCGAGCTCGTGCCGGCGGAGACTGAGCTGTCTGAAAGTGTGCAAGTGGTGCCACCGGATCATCGAGAGGCTGCCGACAAGCTTCTCAAATATTTCTCCGACATCGCGCCGGGCCTGCTTCGTAATCCGGAAGGGATTTTGCAGCATCCCTGGATTTCCATCAGCCTACCGCAAAAGCAATACTCCGGCAGTTCCTGGGATTGGGACACGCTATTCATAAGTCGTGGCCTCCTCCGGTTTGCAAATATGAGTGGCGACCGGGCTTTGCACGAAAAAGTCTGTAGTCCATGCCAAGGGTAGTCTGCTGAACTTCCTGGACCACCAATCGGAGGAGGGCAGGATTCCGATCATGATGCTCAGAGAGAATCCGGATCCGTTTGGATGTCTCAAAAAGCAAGCTCCCAATTCACAAAATCAGGCGAAGCCGGTGATGGCTCAATTGGCGTTGCTAGTCGCCGATGAATCCAAGGACATCACATGGCTAGCACCATACTTCGATAAGCTTCTTCGCTTCTATGAATCCTGGATCCTCGGAAATGAGTCTTCGATCGGGTTGCTCGTTTGGGGTAACGATGTCGCCATCGGAACGGACAATGATCCGACTACCTTCGGTCGGCCGTTCTTTTCTTCGGCGAACATCATGCTGAATTGCCTGTATTACCAGGAACTGCGCGCCGCTGTGACCTTGGCTCATCGCCTGAACCGTCTTCAGGACGAACAGATTCTGTCGAACCGCGCGAACGATCTTGCAGCAAACATTCAGAAATATTGCTGGGATCCGCGCGACCGCTTCTATTACACGGTGGATGTTCAGTGCGTCGATCGGCGCGCCGAATTGATTCCGGGTACCCCTCTTGGCATGGCCATGTCCTGGCACACTTTGCCGTTACGAATACAAATGTTTACCGGCTTTCTTCCGCTTTGGTGCGAGCTGGCGACCAAGGAGCAAGCCAGGGATCTCGTGCGAACAAACTATATTGCTGACGAAAGGTTTCGTTCTAAATGGGGGGTCCGCTCACTGTCGTCCTATGAGTCTATGTACTCGATGACCTTCAGTTCCAACCCCAGTAATTGGCTCGGGCCCGTCTGGATACTAGTAAACTATTTCGTTTGGAAGGGCCTGAAAACCTACGGCTTTGATGCGGAGTCCGCGGACCTGGCGGACAAAACGATAAGGCTGCTGGCAACAGATCTCGCGGCCAATGGCTCGCTCAACGAGTATTACCACCCGGATACAGGCTCCGCACTGAGTCATAAGGGGTTTGTGGATTGGAACATGCTGGTTCTCGAAATGATGTAGATAGCTTGCTGGATCGACGAAATAGAAGAAGTAGAGGAAGTATCCGCATGCGCAGAAGAAATCGAGTCGAGCAGAGGTCCGCAATCGCACGGAGCGATACATTCAAGTCTGGAAGTATTCGTTACCTCTCGGTCTTCGCCTTTGTCCTTTTCATCGCGGGGGCAGCGCGATCGCAAACGGCTCTGAATTCGCCCGAAGTCGGGGTCTCTGATTCAGATCTCGTACGTTGGATGTCTCCTTTCTGGAGAGGCAACTTGATGAGCGATGAGTCAGTTCTTATGTGGGGAGCCGATGGAGGAACGGCGTCGGCTCCTCTGCTTTTTCATGCAGAGGAGATTATTTCCGTTCAGGATGCAGCCGAACAAATCACCTATCGGCCAGGCATTGATTGGAAGTATGAAAACGATCTTCTTTTGCTGCCATCTGGTTCACACATTCCGTGGATTCCGGCCAGTAAGATGTTTCTTTCCCGGGCGGCCTTAGATCACAAATCACAACCGATGACTGGCGGTGATTTTATTCTTTTCTCGGAAGGACCATTTTTTCACCAGCATCAACTTGCCGTGACCTATCGGCATTCGCCCGATGCGTGGAAAGGTCCCATTCCCACGTTCAATCCAGATGCATTGCCAAAGACTCTGGCAAAGCTTAGAGCAAAGCAGGCGCTCAAGATCGTCGGATATGGCGACAGCATTATGGAGGGTGCCAACGCTTCGGCATTTACGAAAGTGCCACCCTATATGCCAACCTGGGTAAACCTTGTTCAGCTCTGGATGGAACATGTGTATCAGGCTCCGATTACGCTGATGAACGCGGGCGTAGGTGGAACTGGAATAGCTTGGGGAGCGCAGCATGCGACGGAAGCATTTTCCCATCAGCATGCTGATCTTGTCATCATTCACTTTGGAATGAATGATCGCCTGAGCGTCTCGCCTGCGGTTTTCGAAGAAAACCTGAAGAAGATCATGCAAACGGCAAAGAAAGAGAATCCCGACGTAGAGTTCATTCTTGTCGCTTCCATGGTCAATAGTCCCAAATGGACGGCGTACGGCAATCTGGCGGCGTATCGGGATATATTGAAGTCGACGAGCGGGCCGGGGGTAGGTTTTGTCGATATGATGACAATGCATTTAGCACTGCTAGACCATAAACGCTATGAGGACATGACTGGGAATAACGTCAATCATCCAAATGATTTCCTCATCCGGGTCTACGCGCAAAGCGTCAGCGCCTTACTCGCGGATCCCAACGGTAGCCCCGGTGCAATCCGGTGTAGCCCAGGACTTTAGTCCGGGGGAGCGGGTTTTCAAACCCGCGAAAACGCATTGTTTTGCAAAGACCGGGCTTCAGCCCTGGTGAGAAGGCTCAAGCTGCCAGAAATTAGTGACCAGACGGGAATGACCCTAAAGCGGGCTTGGTGGGCACACCAGTTCTATCAGCTCAAGAGCAGGCGCGATTTGAGGGCACCCCGCTAAAAAGCCTCTGGATGCGAGACAAAGTAAGCTGGCCGGTTGAAGCAGAGTAGATTTTCAGTGTGATTCTCTCTTTGTAGTTATGTCGTTTTCGGAGGGTTACGGCTCGTCTGTCACGGGGTTCTGTCCGGGACACACGCCGTGTGCCGAGAATCCCCTAAGAAGGAAAGTCAAGCCATGGCAACGTTCTGGGCTGGAGCGCACGTCAGTAAATTAATCGTACGCAGTGCCATTAGCTTCGTACTTGCGGCCGGCAGCGCGCCTCGGCTGGTGGCCGCCCTACCCGACGGCCGTTCTCAACTGTTGTCGCAAGCTGCCTGCGAGAGCCTCGTGCCCGCCTCGCAGGGCGGTCCAATGCCGACCGGGAATATTGCGACGCTGCGTTGGCTTGGCACCTCGAACTACGAACTGGCATATCACGGCAAGATTGTCGTCATGGATACCTTCTACGACCGTCCTGCACGGACTGCATCGCTTGGATTCAACGTTGGCGATGTCAGGAAAGCCGACGTGATCTTGGTCGGGCATGCGCACGCCGACCACATCAGCGATGTCGCGCCGGTTGCTGCACAAACCGGTGCGCCGGTCATCGGATCGGCGATCACTACCGCGCAAGCAATCCTGCTGGGAGCGCCGAAAGCGCAGACCATTACCGTCGTCGGCAATGAGACACTCCGCTACGGCGATATTTCCATTCGGCCCACGCATATTGTCCACAGCACGATCGAGGGCGGTCTCACTTCCGCGCTCGATTCGCTTTACAAACTGGATGCGGCCCCTCTCACACCCGAACAGAAAGCACAGTCAGCAGCTGTGCTTGCGAAGGGATCGCGCGACGTTTAGGTATTACGCAGTCGCCGCAACATCCTTCTTCGGCCTTCCACCTTTGGCACCATTTGCCCGAGACGCCCGCCGCTTCGCCGCAGTAGGTTGGAGTGGACCCCTTTGTTGAGACAGGAAAAAAATAGGGCGTCTGGCGAGGACATCCATGATAGGTACAAGTCAGGGGTATAAGGGACGTAGAACCCGTGTCACTCAGTCTATACAGCACGAATCTCCAGCGTCTTGCCGAGGGCCTTCATCGCCCCCGCGATCCCATCGATCCTTGAAGTGTGACGAATGTTCGTCAGCCGATTCACCTCTTGCGGTGTCGTCTGCATCCGGCGCGCCAGTTCTGCAGGACGAACCCGCTGCCGGATCATTTCATTCAGCAAAAGCACCTTCGCCGAAACGCTGGCGGGGAGTTCGACGAAATCCTGACCGCGCTTCATGCGCGATGGCTTTGGCACCACCCGCGAGTTCTCGAAATAGAAATCCAGTGCGGTTTCCAGAGCGCTGGATGCCACCTCTTTGGCCTCCTTCAAGCTCTTCCCCTGTGTGATCGCTTCGGGGATATCAGGAAAGGTTACGAGGAAGAACTTTCCATCCGGCTTTATGTCAATCGGGTATCGCATGATGCCCTCCTATTTGAGTCCAAGTTGTTTTTTGATAGCCGCCACCAATCCGGTACCGAGTTCTTTGCCGTGCATCGGCAGAACAGAATTCTTGCCGTTGAGAGCGACCTTGAGGTGAGAACCTTTGCCGGGCTTGAATGTTGCTCCCTGATCCGCCAACCAACGCTTGAATTCGGCGCTCTTCACGAATATTGTTATAAACAAAATTGTTTATAATTGCAACGGATCTTCACTCACGGAGCCGATCGCTGCACGGAAATTAGTGACCAGACGGGGAATGACCCTAAAGCGGGCTTGGTGGGCAAACTGGCAGCCGCATTTTTGCCCGCGGCTCTCATTCACGGAATCTCGAAGGATGGTCTCCCTTTAGGGCCATTCCCGTCTGGTCACTAATTTCCAATGCAAATATCCCTTCAATGCTCTGGAAGGTTGGCCCAAGGTAACTCGTCTCCGAGGGGGGTGCTCGGGGCCCTGTCACCTGGTTGCAAGAAATTGGCGCCGGTCACACCACGGCCATCGTTGGGAGCACGGCCAGAAGGCGATGCGGCAACGTTAGCATAATGCCTGAGAAAACGGCGCCGATCGAGCATCCCTCAGCGGACTACTACGTATGTAAGCAAGACAGCTGCGATGGCGAGAGCGGCTATGCGCACTCGATGTCTCCGGTCCCAAATCCGATGTATCCGCTGCCAATCAGCAGCACCTTCCGCCACGCGACGAGCGAGTGGAACCAAGACAAAGATCGATGCCACTGAAATAAGAACCCAGATCGCATCCGCTGTAAGCAGGATTGCCCGGCCAAGCGTGTGCCAGCAGAGCCAGGTCTGGATACCGAGAAACAGGGTAGAGACTGAGTACCAGACCGGCATCACCTTTCCGAGCACGAGAGCAGAACGGCTTAGCATCTTCAATTGCGATTCGGGTTCGAGCCGCGAGGCGGCAGGGTTCACGAATGCAGATACAGAGAACTCGACGCCTACCAGAGTAAGAACGACGAAGAGGGTCGCCAGGTTAAACAAGTGCATAAGGGAGCTCCTATTGACTCTTCGCTAAAGACGCTTTCGAATAGGGCACTGATGCAAAAAGCAGCACTGACAAAATTGTCAGTCGGAGTGATCTATGGGCGTCTCAAAGAAAGAGATCTCACCATGCCCCATCGATGTGACGCTGAGCGTTATCGACGGGCGGTGGAAGGGTACAATCCTTTGGCGACTGTTGGACGGGCCGATGAGGACGAACGAATTGCGGAAGAGTATTCCTGAAATTACTGAGCGCATGCTTCTCCGTCATCTGCGGGATATGACAGAGGCTGGGGTTCTGGAACGTCATCAGGAGCAAGGCTTGCCCCTGCGAGTGCGGTACTCGCTAACGCCGTACGGACGGACGTTGGTCCCGGTGTTGGATGTTCTCTGTTCGTGGGGCAGAGAACATTTGAAACGAGATCCCTCTACCTGATCCTTGCTGAGAAGCTCTTCACTCTTCCTGCGGCAAACGGATGCTGCCGCTGTCGGCCCTGATCGCAGGCAGGTACCGAGAAGGGCAAGGCGTCAGGAAACTGGGGTGGGAAGACATCCTCCACTGAACATGTCCTATGGGCGCTTGCCTAAGTGTTTACCTCCACATAAATGACGAGTGGGCGACTGGCGAGTGGGCGACCACCCGACCACTTCTGTCCGGATTGGCGACGACACATCCGGAACAAAAAACCAGGCCGAGTCCGGACGAAATTAGTGACAAAAATTAGTGACCAGAAATGAGTGACCAGGACGGGAATGACCCTAATGCCCGCGTGGTGGGCACACTGACAGCTGCATCTTTGTCCGCCGGAACAACCCCGACGAAACGAGCAGTAACTTCGAAATGGTAATCCCTGCCCGAAATTCCATCCGTGTGTCTTGCACCAATCCCGGAGCAGATATATGTTGGTGGCAGACGATATCGGCAGGCAGCGGTTCTCGCGTCTCCGCTCTCTAGCCGGCAGTCGCCGGTAGTTTTGGCCTTACACGCGAGCGAAGGACAGTCTTACCGCTGTCCGGTGCCACACCCTATCCCTGTCAAAAATCCAGCCAATCCCATGCACCCGCCGCGGCGGGATTTTTTCGGTCCTCAACGCGCTTGCTGCGCACCAGCAGCTTCGCGATAGGCCTGTTCGTGGTTTTCTCCCAAGGGAAAAACCACAGCTCGCGGAATTTACAACGCCACAGCGATTGCGAATCAAACCTCTGCCCATAACCTCTTCCCCCGCAACTTACACCTCAAAGGAGCCACCTATGCCTAAAAACAAAGTCAACGACCTCATCACCGATCAGGAAATGACCTTTGCCCGCCTGATCCTCTCTGGAACTACGACCGACCAGCAGGCCGCCAAAGCCGCGGGTCTCAACCCCAACACCGCCGCCTACATCAAGTCCAAACCCTGTGTCCGCGCCTACATGCTCGAGTACCGCGCCCTCATGCACCAACAACTCGTCCAGCAGCAAACCGAGGACTCCCGCCGGCAGAATCTGGACCGTGAGCAAGTCCTGGCCCGCCTCTGGGAAATCGCCAGCCTGAGCCCGGAAATGACCCGAAACAGCATCACCGGCCAGGTCAAAGCGCTCACCTTGATCATCGCCATCCTGGGCCTGATCTCAGACCTGCGTGCCGGCTCCGCTCAGAACAAACCCGCTCCTCGGCCCACCACCGACCCGCAAATCCAGGCCAGCGCTTGGCTAACCAAGCGGCAAGGCCAAACCACCGGCTCCGAGCCAACAGAAGAGGGGCTTGGTATCCCCCCAGTCTGTCCGACTGACCGCAGTGAGTCCACACTCGCGAATCGCGATGGCCGCTCCCAGACGCAATCGACCACCAGCCCCACGGTTACTCCAGACACCAGGGTTCCCTCCTCTATCCAGGAAAACCGCTTGGGTTCGCTCCGTTTACGTCTCTGAAAAAACTCGAAACCCGTGCAATCGCGCCAAATGCTCGAAATACACTCAAAAATATCGAATTTTAAAAACTTGCGGTCACATCCCGGGCCTGGCTTGTCCTGGCTTGCGGGCCAAATACGCCCCGCTTTGAGCCCGACGGGCTGTCGATCACTTCCACACGACTGAAGTCGTCCCCCGATACAACAGCGTTTCCCCGCCATCTGAGGCCGGTCTCATTCAGTTAGCTGGGATTCACACGCAGAAGGCTGACACTCATGCCCAACTCTCCCAATCATGACCTCAGTAACAGTACGTCGGAGACGGTAAGTTCAGGAACAACATGGATTTTGCCGTGGAGACGGTCACCGCCAGGCCCGCTTTTCAACTGCATATGCTGACCTGTTCCGTGCCCCGAAAGTGATACTCCCAGAGCGATGCAGCTTCAGTACCATAGGGCCAATCGATGCCCTTTCGCTCGAAGCAATCCGGGCGCCGCTCGATGAACTTTAACCCACGGAACGAGGTGTAACAATGCGTGTACTTCCAACCTGTGCCCTACTGCTCTCTCTCTCTGCTATCCCAGCATTTTGCCAGAGCAGTAACTCCTCCAACACCGCAACAACCACGGTATTGCCGGCAAACGCCAACGATTCGTCCGTGGACTATTCAGCCCTGCGGGAAAAGCTGGCTGCGCAAAACAAAGTCCTCACGGACCAGGTCAACACCCAGCGCGCAATCGTCAAGAAGAATCAGATTCTGTTGAAAGAAGCGCAGAAACTCGACGCCTCCAATAAGAAACTCGAAGAAGAGAAGAAGAAACTGGAGACGGAAAACGTCGATCTCGAAAAGCAGCGGATGGCGCTCAAGGCGTCGCAGAAGCCCGTTGAAACCGCGGTCAATTCAAACTAACAGTTCGACCGGCCGCACTCAGCACGAAGCGGAAATTCCCGGGCGCCTGCATATCCGTGGTTAGGCGACCCTCGGCATTCGAATCTAGTCATTCCAGGTGGGGACTGCTGACCAAGTCAGCGACAGCAGTCCCGAATCGTCAGTCAACCGGCGCAGAGCTTGAACCAGGACCGATTGGCAACTCTACCTTTCTCAGGCGGGGCTGCCATGACACATGCTCGCCAGCAAGCCCACCAAGGTGTCATTCCCCCGATGCGCCCAACACAGTACAACTTAGCCGTGGAGACCAGGATGGCTGACTACGGGACGTGCGCAAAATGCGGCAAGCAGATTGACGCGCTGGAGGGTTACTCAAAGTTGCATGGAGTTGAGGCGCGGTTCTGCTTGCCATGCCAGTTTCCCGATCAATCCCTGGCCGGCGCCAGCCGAAAACCAGGTTTTGCCATCAGTGGGGGTCCTGTCAGCCGTGTCGGCACTTCGCTCGATGAGCTCCGGCGCAGATCCCGCGTAGCCGATGAGGCACACGAGGCGCGTAGAGCCGATCGCAAGACACGCTAAAAATCCCCCGTTGACCGCTGCTTTGATTGCGTCACGAAGCGGGCGATACGAACGGGTTTTCTATCCTGAGATCTCCAAACCTCTGGCCATGCTGAAGGTCTTCGGTGAGCAAAAGGTCGCATCCGGCATGGATGGCGGCGGCAACGATCAAAGAGTCATACCACGACAGACGGTGCCGCGACTGCAAATGCAAGGCTTCCATATAAAGTGCCTGGGAAGAATGAACGCTGAGTAGCGGACGAAAAGTAGTGGTCAGGTATTCTTCTGCTTCGTCCGTCTTCATTGACGGTGCAAAACGCTGCAATGCGACATTGAAGAATTCCTGCACGACCTGATAGCTGACAACCCCCTTCTGTGTCGTGAGCGCTGACCGAATCAGCTGCGCTGCCCGCCGGGATTTGGCAACTGCGCCTCGATCGAACGAATACACGAAAATATTCGTATCGAGAAAGAATCTACCGCTCATTCAGCTCATCCCTGCTGAAGTGCTTTCCCGCATCAACACGCTTCATGCGCTTCATCAATGCATCAAAGCTTTGCGCGTCTCCAGGGCTTGCGGTGAACTGCTCGAGCCATTCCCGGAAGGCGGCGTTCAAGGTCCTCCGTTGCCCGCGCGCGATCGATCTAGCCCGTTCAATCAGGTCTTCATCTGCGCTGAGAGTTATATTTTTCATACGAAAGTAGTGTACACGAGTATAGTGTGGATGCTTTGCGTCCGGTGAGGTTTCCTTCCAGACCCCGGCTCCGCCCCCGTCTACAAACAGCGAATAACGAAACGTGGTTATACTTGCAACTCCTTTGCGGAGCAGCGCAATTGTTACGTGAGTATTCGACAAATTCCAGATCCGGGGTCGTTTCAATGAATCGCAGGTCCTTACTCAAACTCGGTGGACTCTTCGCCGCTACCCTTCCCGCCCTCGCCTTTCAAGAAGAAAAGAGCAAGCTCAAGATCAAGGGTGTGCGCCTGGTCAAAACAAAGCCCCGGCGTCCCGTGCCCAGTTACACTCCCGCCCCGGGATCATGGTCGACTGGCGGTGTGGAGGTGGCAAACCCCATGTCGATCTATCCAGCGTACAAAGCTACCCGCTCCCTTTGGTTCCCCGATCCAGGCAAGCTCGAAGGATTCACTGTTGAAATCACCACCGATAAAGGTGTCACGGGATACGGCTCCGGCGGAGCAGGCGGTGGCGAGGTCGTCGAGCAGCATCTGGTCAAGTTACTCCTAGGGGAAGATCCGTTCGACGTTGAGCGCCTTTGGGACATCATGTACCGCTCGACGCTACCCTATGGTCAAGCGGGCATCGCCATCAACGCAATCAGCGGAGTCGATCTCGCGTTGTGGGACGTAATTGGCAAAGCACTTAATCTCCCCGTGTATGAGCTGCTTGGCGGCCAGACCAAGCCGCGCATTCCCGCATACTGCACCGGCAACGACATCGAACAACATCTCAAGTTCGGCTACAAGCGGGTAAAGATCGCCATCCCGTATGGCCCCGCTGACGGCTTCCAGGGACAGCAGAAAAACCTGGAGCTGGTAAAGCAGACCCGCGGCCAACTTGGGCCAGACGGTGACCTGATGCTCGATTGCTACATGGCGTGGAACGAGCAATACACCCTCGAGATGGCTCGTATGGTCGAACCCTACCGCGTGTATTGGATGGAAGAGTGCCTGCAGCCGCGCGATTATGAAGGCTTCGGGCGGCTTAGCGCGGAGATCAAATCCACCCGCATTGCGACCGGCGAACACGAATATACGCGCTATGCCTTCCGCCAATTGTTAGACCATCGCGCAGCGGCAATCTGGCAGCCCGACATACACTGGTGCGGCGGAATGACGGAGCTACGGCGCATCGGCGCGCTGGCGGCGGCGTATGACATCCCGGTAATCCCCCACGGCGGGGGCAGCTTCGATTCGATTCACTTCATTCTGGCCACGCCCAATAGTCCCTGGGCAGAGATGTTCATGCCGCCTCCGGGCGGCCCCGACGAAGTTTACCGGCGCTTTGAAGAGGACAACCACATCACGCGAGGCCCTGAAGGAATCTATGCCCGTCCATCCGACACGCCGGGGCTGGGTTGGGATATCGAAGTTATCTAGCAGCCTGTAACAACTGATTCGGGAATGAAACGAAGCTCCGAGGATGAGCGATTCTTCCAGGGGGCACGGCTCTCATGCCTGGTATCAGGGTCCAACTTTTCAGGGTTGCGGAGAAACGCATTCCCGAAGGGTACGGGCTTCAGCCCGTACATAACACTCTAGAACGAGTTCGGCTTTAGCCGCTGAGGGAAGCTTTGTCGCCAAGACTGTGCTTTGTCCGCAGCCTCTTTAGCCGGGCCACAAGGGGCTGAAAGAGACTTGGGCTCTGGCCCCTGAGTCTCTAGTGATTCAGCCGTTACAGTTACCTGGCAGCCTGTGGCGGCAGTTGCAGAGTTTGGTCGCCGGCCCGCAACATGTGCTCCTGGCCGCTCCAGACCAGGACTCCGGGTAGCCCCTCGGGCAGGTTGATGAGGAACTCTGCCTTGTTTCCCTGCCGCCGGTATTGAACTTTGATTTCGCCTTGCGGATGCGGCATCGCAGCCTCAAAATGGTCGAGCGCTCCCGGGTTCGGAGTGATGCGAACCGAGGCGAAGCCGGGTGAGCTGGGATGAATGCCGGCAACGATTGTCAGCAGATCGTACAGGGGATGCGCGCTCCAGGCATGCGTGTCAGAGCGGGTTGGATCCTTTGTTTCCGGAGTGGTGGTCAACCCCATGGAGATCATTTGCCGCCACGGCGCAATGGTGTCGAGGTAATACTCGCCGACACCAGCCTTATCCAGCGCTCGCGATAGATAGAACTGGGCGTGGTAATCGACGGTGTCCATCTTCACCACGGGAGTCTGGCCCAGGTTCGGGGCGATGATCTTTCGCATCACTCCCGCCTGGTCTGCCGGCGGAATCGCGTCCGTCAAAATTCCGTAGATGTTGGTGTACTGGCTGTATCCCGTCTGCTCCGGAGTATCGGCCAGCAATCCCAGCTTTGCGTTCCAGCACTGGCGATATACAGCTGCGGACGACCTGGCGGCCGCCGCGCGATACTTAGCCGCCAGATACTTATCGCCGAACGCATCTTCTAACTCCGCGGCCTGGAGAAGTGTGTCCACAAAGGTGAGCGTAATCAGGGCAGACTTTATATCAGGAGGCAGACGCGGGTAGTCGTAGGGCAGGCGCTTCATAAACCCATCGTCATATTGTTTCTCGAAGAACCACTCGAGGACCGGCCGGGTACCGGGCAGAAGGCTGGCGACCATCGAGCTATCCGGACGGTACATCCAGTAGTCGTGGAGCATATCAATATAGCTGAGAGAGAAAACCGGGATGAACTGCTGCAATTGCGCAGGATAACGGCTTTGCGTAATGCCTGCCGGAACCCGCGATTCGTCAAAAGCATGGATCGCCTGGCGCGCCAAGCGGTCATCCCCCGGCACGGTGTACGAAATCAGGCTCTGCACCCGGGTATCGTCGACGTACTGCAGCTGCTCCCAGAACGGAGTGTCCATGTAGGTGTCATGTGCGTCTAACCTTGCGGCGCGCCAGCAGATTTCCCAAATTTTGCTCAACAGCGGATCGCTGGAAGTGAAGCTGGCTTTTTCGACGAAGGGAAATGCGCTGAAGTTCGTGGTCAAGCTGTCCAGATGCACCGGGTCATCCGCCGTCTTCACTTTGAGTTGCAGGTAGCGCCAGGTACGAAACCATAGCGGCACAAAGGTGCGGCCAGAGCCCCCATCGGGCAGAAATTTATCGAACTGGCCCAGCACCTGGCGATCCCCAACCTCGTTCCGGTTCCCCCGGTGATGATGCGCGTCGTACAGAGCTTCGGTGTATCCAATGTCGATTTGAGAGCCTTTTCCTCCGCTTACCGTAAGTTCGGGAAAGCCCGTGATCATGGTTCCGCGGTCAAGCAGGATTTCAACTTCCGTATGAGCCGGAATCATGATCGAGGCTGATGGAAATTGCTCTCCGCCGGGTAGATTGGTGCGAACCACCTTGCCCGAGGTTGCCGGCGCGAACTCCATGTGCGGCAGGGTGTCGGGAACCATGTCCCACTTATTGTGGGAATCGAGGCCGGGCGGCACGGCACGGCTGTCAGCGGGATAAATTGTTTCCCGCATAGCCCCCGCAGCCATCACCCAGTGCGAGGAGCTGGATGCGTTCGCTTCTTTCCAGCCCCAATCATAAGATTCTGCGTCCAGCTTCTCGCCGGGGTCGGCGGCCCAGTAGAACATGAAGCCATTTGCGACTCGAGGAATGAAGCCCTGTCCAGCTTCCTCTTCCACTTGCCAGGTGGCGTTTGTGTTCACCGCGGATTCGGCCGCAGTGTCACCCTGCATCAGGAAGGCCGTCCGTTCGCTGATAACTGCCAGCGGAGCGTAAATACCAAAATTGAACACGGTGGCCGAGATCACGTTATCGCCTGCTTTGAGTGCCGGCCCCAGGTCATAGGTTTCGTAGCGCCAGTGCTGCAGGTCTCCCTTGGCTGGCCCTTCACCAATGCGGATGCCGTTCACATAGAGGAAGAAGTGATTGTCAGCACTTACTTCGACCGGGAATTGGGAGGGTTTGGCATCGAGGTGGAGAATCTTTCGGTAATGGAAGACTGCCGGCTCGCGCAGCGGGGCGGTAGGGTGAGAAATCCATTCCGCCGTCCACTGCTTTCGGGGCGCGGATTGGGACTGCCCAACCAGCGGCGACTGCCAAATCAGCAGGAAAGACAGGGCGGCTACAACGGAGTTGGAGCAACGGAGGCGTCTCTCTCGAGCCAAAGAATGTCCTTTTGCCGGTTCTTCTGAAGCTTAACGTAGTTTTTCTCGCCAGCGTCTTAACTGCGCCTGCTTAATTGCGTTTTGCCCGCCAGCGTCTTAATTGCGTTTCGATAGATAACACCGGTCGCTTGCAGGCGTCAAGCGCAGCAACGCGTGCCTGGAGCGGTTTCTGTGGTTTATCCTCAGGATCAGGGTGTTGCCACCCGGGCAGCTTGCTGGTCATACCTTATGGCGCTCCATAGAAGAAACTTCATCACCGGATCGTTGGCAGCATCGCTTGCCGGCCGTGTCGAGGCTTTCGCGATCTTTTCCGGCTCGGGACGATCGCGGCCCTTAACCGGCATCCAACTCGGAACTCCTGTGAGGGTTCCGGACAATCACGGTGACACTTGGGTCGCCGCCTGGGCCGGAGATCGTAACCTTTATTCACCGTCGAATGACACCAGTGGCTTTCATAAGGCGGGCAACTCCAATATTGCGTTCAATCGGCTTGAAGGAGAGGATCCGCTTCAACTGACCGGCGCCACCGTGAATCCCATGGTCGACTATGGCAAGGGAGGACAACGCGGCGCGGATCGGTGTACCTGGAAATCGAGCGGCTGCATCTGGCTCGACGGTGCGCTCTATTGGGTGGTTGCGCGTCATCTTTATGGCGAGGACGGGAACGATCCTCATAAGCGCCAGACAGCGCAAAATGCCAGCATTATCAAGAGCACCGATTTTGGTAAGACCTGGACGCGGCCGGCCCAGGAGAATTATGACGCGCCCATGTTTCCCGGCCGGCGCTTTGCCACCCCTTACTTTATTGACTACGGCTACGGTCACGCGAACGTAAGCGAAGACAATGCCCGCCACTACGTGTATGCGGTTGCAAACAACGGATTTTGGGATTGCGGTGACGATATGGTTCTGGGGCGGGTGGCACGATCGAAGATTGGCCTGCTCCAGGGGCACGATTGGGAGTACTACACCGGCGGAGAGGGAATGAAGGCGCGCGCCTGGTCTGCGCAGATGAGTGACGCGAAGCCGATCGTCGCGCAGGCCGGCAGGTTCGGGATGACCGGCGCCGTTTACCTGCGGCCGCTGCGGAGATACCTCATGGTCGGGTGGTACTATCCGGCAGGTGGGGGAAAGATCAAGGACGCCTGCCTCCACACCACCTGGGATTTCTACGAGTCCCCTGCTCCGTGGGGTCCCTGGACGAAAATCGGTTCCTATGAATCAACGCCCGCCGGATGGTACTCACCCGAAGTTTGCCCGAAGTTTCAGACCGCGGAGCGGGTTTTCATTCTAACCGCCGGCAATTGGAATAGTAAGGATGACTACCGGCTGACCATCCTCCCCCTGGAAATCAAAACTTGAGCGGGACAAACGAGATGACGATATGAAGAGCGCAGATCTTCGCCAGCAATTCGCGAGCGATAACTATTCCGGTATCTGCCCCGAGGCCTGGGCTGCGATGGAAGAGGCTAACCACGGGCACGTTTCTTCCTACGGAGACGACCCTTGGACCACGGCCGCGGCCGATGCGTTCAGAAAAATGTTCGAGACGGATTGCGAGGTTTTCTTCGCCTTCAATGGCACTGCCGCAAATTCCCTGGTGCTCGCTTCTCTCTGCCAGTCCTACCACGCGGTGATTTGCTGCCAATCTTCCCACGTGGAGACGGACGAATGCGGCGCGCCGGAATTCTTTTCCAACGGCTCCAAGTTGTTCGTCGCCGAAAGCGCCGATGGAAAACTTACCCCGGCAGCCATTCACCAGATCGCGACCAACCGGACAGACATTCATTATCCCAAGCCACGCGCGGTCACGATCAGCCAATCCACCGAGACTGGCCGCGTTTATACGGTGGATGAGTTGCGTGCGCTCTCCGCGGTTTGCCAGAGAGATGGGCTGCGGCTGCACATGGATGGCGCGCGCTTTGCCAATGCCTGCGCCAGCCTGGGCTGTTCTCCGGCCGAGCTTACCTGGAAGAGCGGGATCGACGTCCTTTGCTTCGGCGGCACGAAGAATGGGATGGCCGTGGGGGAGGCAATCCTGTTCTTCAACCGGAAACTTGCGGAAGACTTCGATTACCGCTGCAAGCAGGCGGGGCAACTGGCGTCGAAAATGCGCTTCCTGGCGGCTCCCTGGGTGGGCATGCTGGAGAGCGGCGCCTGGCTCCGCAACGCCGCGCACGCCAATGCATGCACTCGTTACGCGGCGAGTTTGCTATCGGATATTCCCGGGGTTCGGATCGTCGGGCCGCCGGAAGCAAACGCAGTGTTCTTCAAAACGTCCGACGAGATTCTGGATGCGATTCGCCAGCGAGGATGGAAATTCTATACCTTCATCGGAGGCGCCGCCCGCTTCATGTGCTCATGGGATACAGACCGTGCACGCATCGACGAATTCAGCCGGGACTTGCGAGTGTGCGCCGAACAGGCAGCGATGCAAACGAAATAAGACAGCAACGTGACGGATCCTGGGCTGTGATACTCGATTTCGCCGAAAGAGCCTCTAATCGCTTGCGACGAGCGGCTGCGACAGGACAGCACGCGGCTTGATCTTTCTCCACTCTTTGTTGGCGCGAGCCAGGCGCAAATCATAATCGGCTTGTAAGTTCATCCAAAATTGCGCGGGAAGACCAAAATAGCTACCGAGACGAAAGGGCTGTATCCGCGGTGATGGAGCGCTTTTCATTCACGATGTCATTGATCCGCGGCAGCGGGATATGGAGGTCTTTGGCAACGCGATATCGAGTAAGCCCCATCGGCTCAAGAAATTCCTTTAGCAGGATTTCTCCCGGATGGATAGCAAAAGCTGACCTGATTGCCGGTGTTGCGCGTGACATAGCGTTTTCCTCAATGGTTCAGTGGTAGTCAACAACTTCCACTTGATGCGCGTTTCCAGAGTGCCATATGAAACAGATGCGATATTGGGACGCGTGTTCGCCGAAGTGAGTGCCCGCAGTTTTCAGATCACTTTCGGTTTGCCTGGAGAGTCCGGCAGCACCGTAACCATTCGCCGAGAGCGGTAAACCTTAACTCGATGGTTATACTGGAGCGCGCAGATTTTGAACTGTTTAAAGCAGGCCTATGAGAAAGCTATTATTGGGTTTCTTCCTGATGGCGCTGGGCGTTTCCGTCGCTCAGCAAAGTGCGCCAAAGCCTTCGGGACAGAACCCGAACGGATTACATGTGTACCTGCAGGCGGGGCTGAAGACACACCAATTGGGCCAGCACGACTATCCGCAGTTTCTAGCGGATTGGAGCAAAATCCTCACCGAGCACGGCGCAATTGTTGACGGCGCGCTCCACGCCCCCAGCGCTGAGGACCTTGCCCATACCGACGTTCTCGTCATCTACAAAGGCGACGCCGGATACCTGACCGACAACGCTCAGGCCGCGCTCGAAGCGTTCGTCAAACGCGGCGGAGGCATTGTCAGCCTGCACGACGCGCTATGCGGCCCAGACCCTGCCTACTTCGCGACGCTGGTGGGAGGCGCCAAGAAGCATGGCGAAGTGAACTACACCCTGGGCGCGGACATCCCTTACACCGTCGTGGACAAATCGAACCCCATCATGACCGGCATGTCCGACATTACGATTTTCGATGAAGCTTTCTTCAGCATGACGTGGGCTAAAAATCCACCAATCCATGTACTGGCAACCACAGTCATTCCCGGAACGCCGAGCGCCGGCACGCACAAAGGCGAGGTCGTGCCGCAAATTTGGACTTACGAACACACACTGCCCGGCGGGCAACCGGCGCGGGCCTTTGTCTGGATGCAAGGGCACACGTATGCCAACTTCGCTAACCCCCAGATTCAAACCATGCTGCTTCGCGGTATCGCATGGGCGGGCAAAAGGCCGGTAGACGAGTTGGTAGACTACAAAGCTCCCCAGCGAAAAAAGTAATCGAGGCTTAGTTCAGGGTGAAGGCGTATAGCGTATCCCCTCCCCCGGCGATTAGATATTGCTTGCCATTCAGCAAGTAGGTCTCGGGGCCGTTGCCAAGGGAGTGCAGCATGGGGAAATGCCAAAGTATTTCTCCTGTAGCTGCATTGAAGGCGATAAGGTTCCCGCTGTAGTCGCCGCTAAACAGCAGGTTGCCCGCGGTGGTCAGTATACCCGGACCGGCCGAGCCTCCGCCCACGCTTTCTGATGTCTTATACACATGGCTCCACTTGATTTGTCCGGTCCCGTGATCCAACGCCTCGAGCACATGCTCCGACCAAAGATCGCGTATCGACCCACCATACCCTTCCGGCCGATCGCTGGTATCGGTGAGGTAGGTCACACTGTAGCCGCGGATCGCATTCACGTAAAACAAGCCGGTCTGCGGACTGTAACTCGGAGGTCTCCAATTCGTACCGCCACTGCCATTGATCGTGAGCAGGTTGCCATCCACGGTCGGCTGTCTATCAGGATCGGGGATGGGTTGCCCTTTGGCGTCGACTCCCCGGGACCAATTCAGCGGAACAAAAGGTTTGGAAAGGATGTTCTCCCCATTCGTCCTGTCGAGCACGAAGAAATAACCGTTGCGCGCGGCTTGCGCCAACAATTTGCGCGGCTTGCCGTTGATTTCCGCATCGAACAGCACAGGGGTCTCCGTGTTGTCCCAGTCGTGCGTATCGTGCGGCGACCCCTGAAAATACCAAACCAGTTTCCCTGTATCTGGATTGAGCGCGACGATCGAACAAGTCCAGAGGTTGGCTCCAACCCTGCCCTGGCCGGCCATCACCGGGTTGGCATTGCCGGTGCCCCAGTACAGCAGGTTGAGCGAAGGATCGTAGGTGCCGGGCAGCCACGTCATGCCGCCGCCATGAGCCATGGCGGCTTCGTTCGGCCAGGTCTCCGATCCGGGCTCGCCCTTTGCTGGTTCACTATTCCAGCGCCACTGCAATTCCCCGGTCGCCGGATCGCGCGCTTCCAGATAGCCGGGCATATCGATGGCGTCTCCGCCTACGCCGACAATGACGTGATTGCCAACCACCATGGGCGCCGCCGTGGTGAAGTACTGCATCTTCTCGTCGGCTACTTTCTTTCGCCAGCGTTCTTTGCCGGTCCTGGCGTCGAGCGAAAGGAACCAACCGTCAGGGGCCAGAAAGTAGAGCCAACTGCCGTACATCCCCACGCCGCGATTGCCTATCAGGTGGCCCCCCTTGTCCACCCAGTCGTAGCGCCACAATTCAAGCCCGGTATGCGCGTCAAGTGCGTAGACGTGATCGGGAACGGTGAAGTAGAGAACACCGTTCACCATCAGGGGCGTGGACTTGATATCCGGATCACCTCCCCGTATCGCACCGCGAGCGACCGGCACACGAAACATCCATGCCACGGACAATCGATGGACACTCGAAGCGTCGATCTGTGTCAGGGGGCTGAAGCGCTGGCCGGAATAGTCGCCATTGTAAGTGGGCCAGGCATCAGTCGGCTCCTTCTGCAGAAGCTTTTGCGGATCGAGCCCCTGCGCAAATGAACCCGCGGGCAGCAACGCAAATAGAATCGAAAGCAGAACGCCGCGTATCACTTAAGAGTCACCAGGTACGCTGTGAGGTTGTGCATCTGCTGGTTGGTGTACTTATCCAGCATCTGGCGGTGGAAGAGCAGCTTGTCTTCCACCTGCACATCAATTCCCTTCTGCAATGCGATGGAGTGGAAGTCGCCGTTATCGTCGTAAAAGGAGACGTTAAAGTCGTCGAGATGCTTCAGGGTTCCACTCATTTTCTCGCCGTCCGGCAGCACCACCGTCACCTTTGGCATCGATCGATGAGCTGCCGACGGGTAGAGGAAAGCTTGCTGCAGATCGGGTGGATTCATCTTCGAACCGAGGTGTGCCAGATCGCCGGTCACAGAATGGCAGGTATTGCATTTTCCTTCGCCGTTGAAATACGCCTCTCCTGCCTTGGCGTCACCGGTCACCACATTCAGGGCTTTGTAGGTTCCCCGGTTCGCCGCCAGCTCCACTTGCAAATGGAGATATTCTGCGATGTCGCGCAGTTCCTCGGTGGTCAACGAGGGGAAGGCCGGCATACCTTTCGCGGGCCTGCCCTCGTGTACTGTAGGCCCGATCAGCTCGCCCTGGTTGTCGTCTAACACAACGGTGGATCGCAAAAGGTCAGGACCACTAGCACCCCGCGCATCCACTCCATGACAGAAGCCGCAGGTTGGCCCGAAGATCTTTGCTCCCTCGGCGGCCATCGTCGCATCGGGTATCCTCCCCAGGCCGAGGAACTCCCGGGTGCGAATGGCCCTGGCATCTTCCTGTTGGGGCGGCGGCGGTGGCGCTGTTTGTTGTGCTTCAGCCCTTACCAGGAGTGCGAGGGCTAAGAAGATTGTGGCTTTGACCGGCATCCGGAGGGTGGCGAACGGCGGGCGCGGAAGAATCGCCTGATGGTCAGAGGCTTTCCCTCGGCCGTTTCCCATATCGTCCTAAGATATACTTCGCTCTTTCACGCGTCGACAGGCTTTTCATTGAGGCTCGGAGTCGCCCGGCAGCTACGGGAAAGTGATATAAGAGAAGTTATCCATTATCAAGCGGGCCGGGTATAGATTGCCAATCAAGAAAAGAGGATGGTCATGATTCAAAAAGTAGCCATGATGGGCGCATTTGCGCTAGCGGCGTCGCTGAGCCTTGGCGCACAGGACGTGGCTCATGCGGTGGATGGAACGGTAAAGAAAATCGACACCGGCACAAAAACCGTCGTAGTGGAAACCAAAGATGGCACAGAACACACCTTTGACTACGCCGGTGACATGACCGTTGACGGGGCAAAGGGTACAGAAAAGGGAGCGAAGGGGTCGCTCAAGGGAATAGAGGTGGGCAGTAAAGTTGCCGTGCACTATACCACCGTAGGCGGGAAAGACACCGCGCATGAAGTTGACAAAATAGGCGACGACGGACTCAAAGCAACCGAAGGCACCGTTACCGAAGTAGGCAAGGGTGGAAAGACCATCGCGGTCAAAACCGCGGATGGCACCGTAGAAACTTTCCACTTGACCAAGCGCGCCACGACAGATAGCGGTAAGGACGTAGCAAAAGCTGCGGACAAGTCTGCCAAAGTCACCGTCTACTACACCGAAGATGCCGGGAAGAAGACGGCTCATTTTGTTTCATCAGTGTTCTAA
Source organism: uncultured Acidobacteriaceae bacterium (assembly GCA_963758385.1). GTDB lineage: Bacteria > Acidobacteriota > Terriglobia > Terriglobales > Acidobacteriaceae > PALSA-350. Next base: position 1,117,277 of record CAVWVA010000001.1, read on the forward strand.
AAGTTATCGGCCTGGCCGAGCGTGACGTGCGAGCCGCAGATCTCCCCAGATCTGCGGTTTTGTTTATGGAGCCAAGAATAGCTTGCGTTCTCTTGAGCCCGGGTCTAGAAAGAGTGGGGACGTTGATACCTTTCAGGGGTGGGCAAATGGTGGTTTTTAAATGGGGCCCAGTTTTCAGGATGCTTCTCGGTTTGTTCTTTCTCGCCTCGGTCGTTCCACATACTCTGTTTGCAGCGACAAAGAGCAAGCCGGCGGGCGGCTCCTATTTTGTGTACGTCGCCAGTTCCACCGGCCCTGCAGCAACAAACAGTATCTATGGCTACCGTTTCAACTCCAGTACCGGCCAGCTGACTCCGATCGGCAAAATGGCGGAGGCGGAAAGCGTTTCCTGGATTGCCACCGACCCCCGGCATCGCTACCTATATGCCGCTGCGGAGGACAGCAAGAATGGCCACGGCATGGTCAGCGCTTTTTCCATTGATAACGGCACCGGCTCGCTCAAGTTTCTCAATATCGTCGATGGCGGTGGGGCTGGGTCGTGCCATCTAGCCACAGATAGTTCAGGAAAAACGTTGTTCGTCGCCAACTACACCAGTGGGACGGTTGCGTCGTTCGCCATCAACGCCGACGGCAGCATCGGCCACAGAATCGGCTTCGACCAACACACCGATCCGGTGGGCCCTAACCATGCTCGCCAGGACGCGCCTCATGCGCACGAAGTGGTTCTTTCGCCCGATAATCGCTTCCTGTTCGTGCCCGACCTGGGCACAGACGTGATAAAGATCTACCGCGTGGATACGGCGAAAGGCACATTCACTCCCAACGACCCACCGTTCGTTCGTGTGAACGCGGGCCTGGGGCCGCGCCACATTGCCTTCGGCCCGGGAGCGAAGTTTGCCTACGCAATCTGCGAGATGGGATCGAGCGTGGTGGTATTTTCCTATGACTCTGTAAACGGATCGCTCAAGCCGCTACAGACCATTTCCACCCTGCCGCCCGATTTTACTGAAGAAGATAACTCCTCGGAGATTGAGCTGGGAAAGTCGGGCCGCTTTCTCTACGCATCGAATCGCGGCAACGACAGCATTACGGTATTTGCCATTGACCCCCACCAGGGCACGGTAACCAAGGTTCAGGTCGAACCTACACAGGGAAAGATACCCAGGAATTTTGCCATTGATCCAACCGGCAAATACCTGGTTGTGGGCAACCAGAAATCCGATCAGATGATCGTGTTTGCTATCCACGACAAGGATGGTCAGTTGAAGCCGACCGGTCAGGTCGTCGATGTCCCAGAGCCTGTCTGCATCGTCTTCGTGCCCAGCGCGAGCGCACCCAATTGATGGAGCCTTATGAGATTTTTCCCCACAAACTTTTCCCGGCGAACCCTGTTTCAGAATGCCGGAATCGTCGCCGGAGCAGGACTGCTGGGCCTGGGCGCCGGTGCGACCGTGCCCGTGCCGAGCAGTGCTAAACCACGCGCCCTGGCGCTTATCGGCGACCGCTTTCACAATCCCGACTACATTCGAGTGAGCCTGGATCGAGTTTTCAACGATCTCGGCATTCCCATCGATTACACCATTCAATACGATCAGATCTCAGCAACTCTTTTGAAGGACTATCAACTGCTCTTGATTTTGCGCGACGGTATGATCTGGCCGGACGGTTACCTCGGACCTGATTCATACACCGATTATGAAGCGGATCTCGAAACTCCCAAGAGCTTTCCAGAGCCAACCCCGGTCAACTGGATCACGGAGGAGCAGGGGGCGGCGATCAAGGATTTTGTAACTGCCGGCAACGGCTTCTACGCTCTGCACAACTGCAGCCATATCTCGCTCAGCTCGAAGAACTATCGTGAGGTAATGGGCGGAGCGTATATCAGTCATCCCCCCTTGCGCCCGTTTCAGGTAAAGCCGACCGGCAACAAGCATCCCATCACCGAAGGCATAAACCCATTTATTGTGAACGATGAGCAGCACTACGTGACTTACGATAAAGATCCCAGGTACGTCATCCTGGAGGCGGAGAACATCGACGGTGTGAAGTTCGAGGAGCTAGGGACCAAATCGGTTTCCGGCTGGGCGTATGACTTCGGCAAGGGGCGGGTTGTATTTACCGCGGTTGGTCATACCAACCACGCGATGTGGGCGCCGCAATACATCGAGATACAGAAACGGTCCGTTCGATGGCTGCTCAAGGAGCTGTGAAGCAGATGTTTGGCGTTAAGGAGAATTCCGTTCCCTTGGCGACGCAACCGCGCTAGATTTGTATCTTCCCGTTCCCATGGGCCCTGAACTATCTCTAGGAGGCCTGTGCAGGGTCCGCGCGGTACGTTCATTTATCTGGCTGCGGTTTTCGGCTTGCTGGTAATTCCGCGCGCGCTGCAGCGTTTCCGTATTCCTTCTCAGCTGACTTGCTTCGCCTTCGGGATTATTGTCGCGGGCTTCTTCAAACCGCTCATCGGCGACAGCGTTATTTCCTATCTCGCCACACTGGGGATTGCTTCCCTGTTTCTTTTCGCCGGGCTGGAAGTGGACCTGGCGGAACTGCGACGGCAACTGCCCTCGCTCGCCGGACACTTCGCGGTGCGCGGGCTGGTGCTGGTGGCTTGCGCGCGCATCACCGCGGTTTTGCTCCACCTCGGCTGGCAGGTCGACTGCCTCATAGCCCTGGCGCTGCTCACACCGTCAACCGGTTTTATTCTTGATATGCTGCCCAACTCCGGCCTTGACCATACCGAGCAGTCCGAGGTGGCGCTGCATGCGGTTGCCGGAGAAGTTACGGCGGTATTTCTGTTCCTGGTAATTTCGCAGGCGGATTCGGTCAAGACGCTGCTCATCTCCGGAGGAGCCATCGTGCTGATGATCGCCCTCATGCCGTTGGTCTTTCTCGCGCTGGGACGGTATGTCGTGCCGTATGCGCCGGGCTCAGAATTCTCTCTGTTGCTGATGGTTGGGTTGATCTGCGCCGTGATCACAGAGATCCTGGGCGTGTATTACCTGGTGGGCGCATTCGTCACCGGGCTGGTCGCGCGGTCGCTCTCCAAGCGCATGACCACGCTGGCCTCGGCGGAGAATCTGAATGCTATCCGTCTTTTTGCTTCGTTCTTCATTCCCTTTTATTTCTTTCACAATGGTTTGAGCGTGCCCAGCGCGGCGCTGGTCGCCACCTCTTTGCTTTATGGTTTTGCGCTCGCCGCCATCGTCATCCCGGTACGTCTCGGCGTGGTGTGGTTGCAATCGCGCCTGATGCAACATAGAGGGCAAAGAGGGAGCTTCCGCGTGGCCATCGCGCTTACCCCTACACTCATCTTTACCCTGGTAATCGCAGAAATGCTGCGCGACAATTTCGCCATTAAGCCCGCACTCTACGGGGGACTGCTGGTCTATGCCGCCATTGCCAGCATCCTGCCATCGCTTGCCTTGCCTGCCTTTGCCGAGAGTAGTGTTGACCCTGTACCGGTTGAGGCCTGAGGGCTCATTGCCGGACTTTGCCAGGAGGAGCCGGCTCGGTGAGATAACGGCTGGCGAAGGTCAGGAATGTCGGCCAGTTGGGAGCATCGGTGTGCCCATAGTGATGCTGCCGGAAGGCAAGATCGCCATCGATTAACGTCGTATCCACGGGTGGAAAAATAGACGTTCCCAGGTCTTTCCGGCCCAGCAGCTTATATACCGGGCCAGCCGCAGCCGCGGCCATGAACATTCCCTTCGCATCTACCCAGCCATCGAGCATGCTGGCAGCATCTGTCCCGTTCGGCTCGGGCGAAGATCCCGCACCGATGAATACCGGCCGCGGTGCGCACATGGCGATCAGTCCATGAGCGTCGACGGGCATATCGTAAGGATGCAGTGGGCCGGCGTACTTTAGAAAATTGCCGGCCATCCAATGATATTCCGAGGTTCCCGCGACGTTTTCTATCCGCTCGCCCCAGTCGCGCCGATAGAGCTTGGCGCCGCCCGCACCCGAAGAACTCACGTAGGCGATAGCAAAACGTTGATCGTAGGCCATGGCCACCAGGGCGGCCTTGCCGTAGCGCGAGTGACCTTCGAGACCCACACGTTTGGCGTCGACTGCCTCGTCCGTTTCCAGGTAGTCGAGAGCCCGGCTGGCTCCCCAGGCCCACGCGCGCAGAGCTCCCCAATCGTCGGTCTTGCGGGGCTGGCCCTTGTTCACCAGGCCGATGATACCTGCGGTTAAACCCGCCCCATTGTCTGCCTGCACGTCGGTGGGTACGAGGGTGGCATATCCCCAACCTTTGGCCAGCACCTGTTCCTGCCATGTGGGTCCAGGGAATGGAGGGGGCCCAGTTGGCGCCATGCGCGCCATGCGTGCCAGCATGATCTTTGGATCGTAGGTGAACTGCATAATCACCGGGACGGCAGCGGCAGAAGTGGCCGGCGTGGTCAGGGTGAGCGGAATGTTGACGGTGATCTCTGGGTAAGACGAGTTGTCCACGTGGCCGATGAGGTGCTTGGTGATCACCGCCACGTTGGCCACTTTCTCACGAGTCGAACTCACCACTTCCCAGCGCACGGCAGGAACGTTTCTGGGCACACGGCCATAAACGTCCTGGTCAAAGAATTCCTCGATCTGCGGACGGCGTAGTCTCCACCACACTTTTGCCGTTGTTACTTTTTTGCCGTCGCTCAGGGTGAGGAGGTCGGGCAGATCAGGGTACGGGTTCGCCTTGCCTTCGTCGTAGTTGACGGAATTTGACTCGTTCGGGTGGGTATCGGCTCCTGGGCGCAGGGATTTGATTTGCAGCAAATCCATGGTGCGCTGCCGATCCTGCTCGGAGGATAACTGCACGGGCGGCGGCTGGGTGGGTGCCTGGGCGCCCGTCACTCCAGTCGCAACGGACGGTACCAGCAGAATCAAGACGCTGGACAGGGCGGTGAAACGCGACCATACGGACATAGTGTTCTCTGCAAATCTCCTTGCGCGCGTTGTCAAAACGACCCCATGATAACCCGCCCTTGCGGCTCTCAGGTTCTTCAGCTTTTTTCGGGTGGGCACGAAACGCCAGCGCCGATTTTTTGATCGGGGAGACAGCCCTCTGCTCTATTTTCGATCGCATCACCATTGACGCCCGCTGGCTGGCGAGCTATCGTTGACCCATCTGGTGTTCGGGAAGGCGGTGCAAATCCGCCACTACCCCGTAACTGTAAGCGCCGAGAGCTTGAACCACTTTGCTGGAGCCACTGGGATGCGAATCCTGGGAAGGCTGTTCAATCTCGTTGAAGCGTAAGTCAGGAGACCGGCCAGATGCCCTCCAGGGCCGTTTTCAGCTTCGATGGGAGAGCTGGAAAGCAACCTCGCTGACGTAGTCGCCAATCAGCACGGACGCTGCCTGTTTGCTTTTATCCCGCTTCGCGCCAGGGCCGTGCCCTGCGCCAGAGGCGACGTATGCAATTTAATCGCCGGAATCCGGTGACCCTCGTGCTTGGCGGGGTGCGCAGCGGCAAAAGCCGTCACGCCCAACAACTGGGCGAGCACGCCGGACAAGTGGTCTTTGTCGCCACCGCCGTGGCCGGCGATGAGGAGATGCGGCGCAAAGTCGAACGCCACCGCGACAGCCGTCCTGCCCATTGGCAAACCATCGAGGAGCCACTCCAGTTGGCAGAGACAGTCACCGGCCACGGCTCAGCCTGCGACCTGATGATCATCGACTGCCTGACTTTCTTCGCCGCGAATCTGCTCGACGCCTGGGGTGAGGATCATACCGCCATCGACCGCTCTGTCGAGGCGCTCTGTGTGGCCCTCCAGTCGTCCGCCTGCTCCGTCGTGCTGGTGTCGAACGAGGTGGGCAGCGGCGTGGTGCCGGAGTACCCATCAGGCCGGCGCTTCCGCGACCTGCTGGGAGAAATGAATCAGAGCGTGGCCGCCGTCGCTTCGGATGTGGTTCTCCTGGTCGCGGGTCTTCCCTTGGTGCTCAAAGGGACCGAGGTGCATCCATGAAGGCCGCCGCTCTCCTGGTTTTCACTTTGTTGATGACCTGGCCTGCTCTGGCCAGCCGCAGCCTGACGGATGAGACTGGCCACAAGGTCACGGTGCCCGATCATCCCCATCGCGTAGTCTGCCTGGTGCCCAGTGTCACCGACGCCGTCTTCGCGCTTGGGGCCGGCGACGATGTGGTGGCCGTAAGTGACTTTACAACCAGTCCGCCCGAGGCATTGAAGAAGCCGAGTATCGGCAGCCTGATCAAGCCTTCGATTGAGACTATCCTTTCTTTCCAACCTGACCTGGTCATCGGAACCAACATTCCAGGATCGACGGAAACCACTACGCAACTGGAGGCCGTGGGTATTCCGGTTTATCTGGTAGACCCGCGGGGTCTGGTGGGTATTCTTCGCTCGGTCGAGAGCTTGGGCGCGGCCCTTAATCGTGAGTCGCAAGCAGCCGCTTTGAACGCAAGCCTGGAGAAACGTATCGCCGCCGTACGAGCGCGAACGGTGGGTAAGCCCGCGCCGAGAGTTCTGGTTCCCGTTTGGTACGACCCGATTATCACCATCGGCAAGCATGCATTCATCACCGAGATCGTGGAGGCCGCGGGCGCCAAATCCGTAACTGACGACTTGGTTGCCGACTGGCCACAGATCAGCATGGAGATGGTTATTACCCGAGCTCCGGAAGCTCTGCTGCTGATCCGCGGAGGCAAAATCACCGTGAATGCTTTGCAGGACCGGCCCGGCTGGAGCACTTTGCCGGCAATCCAGTCAGGCAAGATCTATTACGTCTCGAACGGCATACAGGATCCGAGCCCGGTCGCGATCGACGCATTGGAGGAATTGGCCAACGAGTTTCACCCTTAGATTTTCGATAGAGGACGGTGCTGTTCCGTTCTACAACCCTAACCACGGCAAGGTAACGAGAAGGCGGTGCGAATCCGCCACTACCCCGTAACTGTAAGCGCAGAGAACCCGGCAAGGAGCATCAACGCCACTGGGAGGAGATCCCGGGAAGGCAGCCCGAGGTTTGTTGACGCGTAAGTCAGGAGAACGGCCTTGCTTCACCAACCCGAGGGGGTAAAGCGTAATGATTGATCGTATTCTCAGGACGCTCGCTGGTCCGCTTCTCTGTGTGTCTCTCTTGCTGGCGCCGTTTGCCGCCCTCGCCGCCGAGGGCGGCATGCTACGCGGCACCGTAACTGATCCGCTTGGCGCGGTCATTGTCTCCGCTGCGGTGGAATTGCTGGACGGCACAACGGTCGTCGGGAAAACCAACACAGACGCCGGCGGGAACTACCTGTTCCATGTGGAGAAGTCTGCCCGCTACCAGGTGCGGGCTGTGGCTCCGACTTTTCAGTCCACGACCAGTGAAGCGGTATTCGTCTCGGCAGCGGGCAAAGCGGAGCTGGACATGACCCTGGCCACGCGGACGCTCACGCAACAGGTAACCGTCACGGCGACGGGAACACCCACTCCCGAAGCTCAACTGGGTGCGCAGGTGAGCGTGCTTACCGCGAACGAATACCGCTACCAGACGGAAGTGCAGGATCCGCTGCGGCTGGTTCCCGGCCTGCAAGTGACCCAGTCGGGACAAACAGGAGGCACCACCGGTTTGTTCATCCGAGGCGGCAATGCCAACGCCAATAAAGTGCTGATCGACGGGGTTCCTGCCGACGATATAGGGGGGGCGGTGGAGTTTGCCAACATCGATACCGTGGGCTTTGAAAAGATTGAGGTGCTGCGGGAACCCAATAGCGCGCTCTATGGCTCCGACGCGCTGGCCGGCGTGGTCAGCCTGACGACGGTTCGCGGAAGCACCCGGCTGCCTTTGCTGACTTATGCCGGCGATGGAGGCAATTTCGATAGCTTTCGCCAGGTGGGCACGGTGAGTGGAGCCTTTCGCCAGTTCGATTACTACTCCGCCTTCGCCAACACCGAGACGCAGAACAGTTTGCCCAATAGCGAATTCCACAACGAAACCTATGCCGGCAACTTTGGCTGGACACCGAATACCGCCAATGATCTCCGCTTTACCGTGCGCCACCTTGCAGTCACTGCCGATCAACCGAACGCCATCCTGCTGTACGGCATTCCTGATTCCGCCAGCGTGAAGGAGCACGACGACTATTTGAGCGCCGCCTGGAACAATCAGACTACGGAGAAATGGCACAACCAGATCCGCTATGGCGGCCTGCGTTTGAATTATCTGTACACCGACAATGCCCCGACCGGCATTTACGATCCGGATCTGGACGTCTACCTGGGCGCTCCCGTGAACATAAAGGGCGCCAACGGATACAACGTAAGCGGCCAGGCGATTTTCCAGTACGGCGAGAGTTATGGTGAAACCTATCCCAACGACTACCTGGCGCCCAGCAAGCGGGACTTCGTCTACGCCCAGACCGACTACCGCATCAACTCCCATATCGTCGCCCTGGGCGGTTTCAAGTATGAAGACGAACGCGGCTCGACGCTGACCTCAGGCGGAACACCCACCGCCATCGAGCGGGGAAACTATAGCTACACGGTGCAGTTCGAAGGGGATATACGCAACCGCCTTTATTACACATTGGGTAGCGGACTTGAAGACAACGGGCTCTTCGGATTTGCCGCCACACCACGCGCCTCGCTCGCCTACTACCTCTTTCGCCCTACGAGTACGGGATGGCTGACCGGCACCAAGCTGAACTTCAGCTTCGGCAAGGGCATCAAAGAGCCAAGTATCTATTACCAGAGCATTTCTCTTTACGACATTCTGGCGGCCGCACCCAACGGAGGAGATCTCATCAAGCAATATCACGTCTCTCCCATCGGCCCGGAGACCTCGCGCACTTACGATGGCGGCGTCGATCAGCAGTTCTGGAACGGACGGGCCCGGGTCACCCTTACCTACTTCCACAACGAATTCACCAATGGCGTGGAGTTCGTTCCCCAATCCGCATTGCTCGCGCTTGGGCTGCCCGCGGCCAGCGATCCCGCCGTGCAATATGGAGCCGCGGTCAACTCCCAGGCCTTTCGCGCCCAGGGCGCGGAAGTGGCCGCCGAATACCAGGTTGGCAGCCATCTGTTTGCCCGTGGCGGCTATACCTATCTTGACGCTGTGGTGCAGCAGTCGTTCTCCAGCGAATCCCAGCCCAGCTATAACCCAGACTTTCCTGATGTCCCTATCGGTGCATTCTCTCCCTTGATCGGCGCCAGGCCCTTTCGCCGGGCGCCTCACTCAGGCTACTTTGGCCTCACTTACAATGGGTCGCGCTGGTACGGCGCGTTTACCGGCACGCTGGTTGGCAGCCGCGACGACAGTGACTATCTCACTGATGAAAATTTTGGCAACAGCTTGCTACTTCCCAACCGGAATCTGGATGGCGCTTACCAAAGGCTTGAACTCGGCGGAGGCTATCAGATCACACGATCCCTTACCGCCTACACTGATATTCAGAATCTCCTGAGCGAGCACTACAGCGAAGCGTTCGGCTATCCCGCACTGCCCCTGACCGTTCGGGCGGGGATCAAGATCAGCTTTGGAGGCGAATCTTGGCAATGGAAATAGCCTCCGTCCCCCGCGCGGCAGCCAGCGTCGCCGCGAAAGGACCGGAGGGTGGCAAAGAGAAGGCCGGCACGCTGGCGCTGATTGTCTTGTTGACAGCGGCGCTTGGCGTTGTGTGCCTGGTTTCGCTCGCCACCGGCGCGGTGCCCATCTCGCCGCGCACGATCTTTGCCGCCCTGGTTGGCCATCAACCGCTTAGCGAGACTCAGCGGCTCATCCTTTTTCGTATCCGGCTGCCACGGGTGTTGGCTTCGGGATTAGTCGGCTCTGCGCTATCCGTTGCAGGTCTTCTCTTTCAAGGACTCTTTCGCAATCCCATCGCCGACCCCTACGTGATCGGATCCTCGGGAGGCGCGGTATTTGGCGCGTGCATCGGAATTTTCTTCTTTTCCCAGTGGTCGGTCTTCGGATTCAGTGCCACCGCGCTGCTGGCTTTTGCCGGATCCGCGGCGACCATGGCGCTGGTGTATTCCCTGGCCCGATCGGCGGGCAAGACCAACGTAGTCACTTTGCTTTTGGCGGGGTTCGCCATCAGCACCATGTTCACCAACACCAGCTACTTTTTCGAGCTGTTCGACAAGACTGGCGCCAGCAACCGGATATTGCTTTCCTGGCTGCACGGTTCGATCGGGATACCTGCCTGGACGGAATTAGCGGTAAGCGCCCTGCTGCTCGGGTTATCCACGATAGGCTCACTTCCTTTGATGCGGACCCTGAATACGCTGGCACTGGGCGACGAGTACGCTCAGCAACTCGGGATCCGGGTCGAATCCGCGCGGGTCTTCATCATCCTCATCGGATCGCTGCTCACCGCGGTCGCAGTTTCGCTCGGAGGCATGATCAGTTTCGCCGGCTTGATCGTACCCCACGTGGCCCGGCTTCTACTGGGACCTGACCACGTTCGCCTGCTGCCTGTGACGGCGCTGGCCGGCGCCATCTTCCTCATGCTTACCGATACCCTGGCGCGGACCATCTTTGCCCCTTCCGAGGTGCCGGTTGGCATCCTCATGGCGTTTATCGGTGGCCCGTTCTTCCTGTACCTGCTGCGCAAGATGAAGAGGAGCTATACCGTATGAGCCTGTTGCGGGTGAGCGGGGTCCATTTCGGCTACCAGGGACATAGTGTCTTGCGCGGAGCAACTTTCGACCTCGAAGAGGGCAGTTGCAGCGCACTGATCGGCACCAATGGCGTAGGAAAAACGACGCTGTTACGTATCGCCGCGGGGGTTCTGCGTCCGGCTTCGGGCAGCATTCTTTTGCGTGGTCGGCCAATGGAGGCGATCCCTTTGAAAGAGATCGCGCGAACCATTGCGCTGGTGCCGCAGCACCTCGAGCTGCCGTTCGATTTCACCGTGCAGCAAGTGGTCGAGCAGGGCCGTACCCCGTACATCGGCATGCTGCGCGGACCGGGCCGCAGCGACCGCGAGGCGGTGGATCGAGCGCTTGCCCTGGCCGATGTGGCAAGCTTGCGTCATCGCGTCTTCAACGAACTCAGCGGGGGAGAACGCCAGCGGGTGAAGATCGCGTTGGGGCTGGCGCAGCAACCCCGACTGCTCCTGTTGGATGAGCCGACACAAAGCCTCGACATAGGAAGGCAGGTGGAGCTGGTCGACCTGCTGCACTCTCTTCGCGATGAGGGCATAACCATTCTGGCCTCCATGCACGATCTGCACCTGGTGGATAAAAATTTCTCCACCGTGATGCTGCTCACCCCGGGAGAGCCCCTCACCAGCGGCAGCCCGGAACAGATACTGAAACCTTCGATTCTGGAGCACGCATTTCAATGTCCGCCGGATCGACATCCTCTGTTGATCGAGCGCGCTGAGATGTACCAACGGGAGGCCCGATGAACGCTGCTCTGCAATATCGCGTAGAAGAAGTGATCGGCATGATTGCGGCTCCTCCTGATACTTACCTGGTCGAGGCGAGGCAGCGGCTGGACTCACTCACCAAGCCGCTGGGCAGCCTGGGTCGCCTGGAGGATTTGGCAGCGCAATGGTTCGCCATCCGGAGCGGCAACATCACGGGGCCAGTCAGCAAAGCGGTTTACGTCTTCGCGGCCGATCACGGCATCACCGCAGAAGCCGTGAGCGCCTACCCGCCGGAGGTAACGCAGCAGATGGTGCTCAACTTCCTCGCGGGTGGAGCTGCCATCAACGTGCTGGCCCGGCTCAACCACGTGGAGGTGAACGTGGTTGACGTGGGCGTCAACGCAGACCTCTCCGCACACGCTGGGCTAGCGCAACACAAGGTACGCCTGGGCAGCAGGAACATGCTGCGCGAAGCTGCGATGAGCGAAGAAGAACTGACGGCTGCGCTTTCGGTTGGGCTCACGCTCGCCGACGCGGCTTTCGCCAAGGGAAACAATTTGCTCGCGGTGGGCGAGATGGGGATAGGCAACACCACCGCCGCCAGTGTGATGACCGCCGCCCTCACCGGCATGCCGGCCGGCTTGACCACTGGCAGAGGCGCCGGCCTCGACGACGCGGCCTATGAACGCAAGTGCCGGATCGTCGAAGCGGTTTTGACGACTCATTTTGCCCAGGCCGCCAGCCCGCGTGAGATTCTCCGCTGTGCGGGTGGGCTTGAGATCGCCGCTATGACCGGCATGATGTTGGGCGCGGCGCGGCACAAGATTGCCGTCGTCATGGATGGCTTTATCTCGACCGCCGCCGCGGCGATTGCTTGCGCCTTGGCCCCGGCAGCGCGGGCCTACCTGTTTGCCGGCCATCAATCGCAGGAGCCCGGACACCGGATACTGCTCGCCCACCTGAACATCGAGCCCATTCTCGAGCTGCACATGCGCCTGGGAGAAGGCACCGGTGCGGTACTGGCCATGCCTGTTCTCGAAGCGGCGATGCGCCTCTACCAGGAGATGGCGACCTTTTCTTCCGCAGGGATTAGCGGAGCTACCACATGAGCTTTCGCCTGCAGACCCCACAATTTGCAGTAGATATTGTGGTGGCTTTTCAATTCCTCACACGACTGCCGGTGCCCCAGGTAGCGTTTGCCCCGGATGGCCTCGCGCGCGCAGTCAAATACTTTCCCCTGGTCGGCCTGGTAGTAGGAGCGGGCGGAGCACTGGTGCAGAAGCTGCTTGTCCATCATCTTGGGCGCCCGGCGTGCGCGCTGGCTGTTCTGCTGTACCTGGTTCTCATTACCGGGTGTTTGCATGAGGACGGTTTGGCCGATGTAGCCGATAGCCTGGGCGGCTGGAACATGGAACAGCGGCTAACTATTCTGCGTGACAGCCGCATCGGGAGCTATGGCGCGGCGGCGCTGGTGCTTTCGCTTCTCGGCCGCGGCGTTCTGATCGCCGGGCTGCCGCTCGAACACGTTACCGCCTACCTGGTATCGGCTCATGTGCTCTGCCGGTGGTCGACTCTGCCACTCAGCTACTATCTTCCCCCGGCGCGCGAAAGCGAGGGCCAGGGAGCTCGCATCGCAAAGTTGACCTCTGGCGGTTCACTGATCGCGGGCTCGGTCTTTACCATCGTAACCGTGATTGTCGTTTTGCGCAGGGCGGCGATTGCTCCTGTGTTGTCGGCGATTGCCATTGCTCTGCTCAGCAGCTTCTTCTACGTGCGCAAGTTTGGTGGGGTGACAGGTGATTGCTTTGGCGCCAGCAATCAGCTGACCGAGATCGCGGTGTATCTCTGCGGAGTTTGGGTCGTATGAGCCGAGTCTTGTTCATTCGTCACGCGGAGACAGAGATGGCCGGCCGCTTTTGCGGACACTCTGACCCCGACTTGAATGCGCGCGGCCGCGAGCAACTTCGAGACCTGGCGCAGCTTCTCTCGGACGAGCACATCGATGAGGTTTATAGTAGCGATCTGCGCCGCGCCACGAGCACTGCCGAGGCCATCACGGTAAAGCGGATTCTGCTGCGGCCGGCACTGCGCGAGATCGACTTTGGCCGATGGGAAGGTCTTAGCTGGCAGCAGGTTGAACAGGCAGATGCGGAGTACGCTCGCGAGTGGATTGCAGCATTCCCGCACCTTCCCGCGCCAGCGGGAGAGAGCTTCGGTGTGTTCGAGGCACGCATCCTCGCCGAGGTGAATCAGCTGATTGGTGAAGACCGTGGCCCGATTGCCATAGTTACCCACGCGGGCGTTCTGCGTGTGGTTTTGCGTCATCTCTTCGGCTGTTCGGAGCAGGAGGCATGGCAGCAAACGCGGTCGTATTGCTGTGTCATGCCGTATGAGTCACGCAACAAAGGAGCAAAGACATGAGTATCGCAACCAAAACTGGAGATGCGGGAAAAACCGGGCTGGCCGGTGGTGTTCGCATTTCAAAGGCAGACCTGCGGGTCGAGGCGTACGGATCGGTGGACGAGCTGAATACGGTTCTCGGTTTTGCCCGCAGCATTTGCAGGAACGAGGAGATCGCTGGTTGGACAGAGCAGATTCAAAAGACGCTGTTCCGGCTTGGGTCGGCATTGGCGACGCCGCCGGAGAGTCGCAAGCCGCAGGTCTACATCACCGCGGAAGATGTCGATTTCCTAACGGAGTTGGTGTACAAGATCGAAGCCACGGAGGGGATTCTGGCTGACTGGTCGCTGCCCGGCGCGCATACTGAATCGGCGGCGTATGAGATCGCGCGGACGGTTTGCCGCCGCGCAGAGCGCAACGCGGTGCGGCTGGCGGAGAGTGGGCAAGAGGTCAGGCCGGAGGTGCTGGCTTACCTGAATCGCTTGTCTGATCTGGCGTGGCTTTTTGGAAGGCTGATCGAGCTAAACGCCGGCGTTGATGCGCGTCTTCGCGATGGTAGTAAGCCGGGGCCGAAATGGTCACGCGCCTGGTAGAAGTGAGCTTCCGTAGAACTTCGTGAGGCGGATAGGCGCACAGCAGGTCCCTCGGCTGCGCTCGGAATGACAAACGGGAGAGTGGTGGCTTTTGTTGGACTTGATCACATGGAAGGGCGCACAACAAGTCCCTTGCACGTGATGAAGGCCGATGAAAACCACAACACTCCTTTCGAGGAACAAAATGAGCACAGGCCGCGCCATCATGGTTCTCGGCACTAGTTCCCACGTGGGCAAATCTTTGCTTACAGCGGCACTGTGCCGCATCTTTGCGCAACAGGGCCATCGCGTTGCTCCCTTCAAATCACAAAATATGTCCCTTAACTCTGCCGCCACCATCGAAGGACTCGAAATCGGCCGCGCCCAGGCACTGCAGGCCGAAGCAGCCGGCATCGCACCTTCGGTTGATATGAATCCCATCCTCATCAAGCCATCGGGCGACTGCTCGTCACAAGTGGTGGTGCGAGGCAAGATCTGGGGACAGATCTCCGCAGCCGACTATCATCAACGAAGAGTGGAAGAACTAATGCCCGCCGTGTGCCAGAGCTATCACACGCTTGCATCCGCCTATCGGGTGATTGTCCTCGAAGGAGCCGGCTCTCCAGCAGAAATCAACCTGAAGCAACACGACATCGCAAATATGCGCATGGCAGAAATGGCGGATGCCGCTTGCCTCCTGGTAGGCGATATCGATCGCGGCGGAGTCTTCGCTTCCCTGCTCGGCACCGTTGAGTTGCTCGACCCTGCGGAGCGTGATCGTATCCGCGGCTTCTGTATCAATAAATTTCGTGGTGACCGGGGACTGCTGGAACCAGGCGTTCGCATGATGGAAGATCGGCTAGAAAAACCCTGCCTGGGCGTAATTCCGTACCTGCCGGCGCTGGCGCTGGAAGAGGAAGATAGTGTCGGCCTGCCACCGATCGCCGGCACGGGTTGGTCGTCAATGCAGACCGCGCCCGATCGGCCGCTGCGTATCGCGGTGCTGGCGCTCCCTTCATTCTCCAACTTTACCGACTTCGATGCGCTGCGTGCCGAGCCGGCCGTCGATTTGCTTTTTTGCCGGTCGAACCAAGCGCTCCAGCAAGCGGACGTTGTGATCCTGCCGGGAAGCAAACAGACCATGAGCGACCTGGCGTGGATCCGCGACAATGGCTTCGATGCAGCCATTCGCAGACATGCAGGGACTGGTCTGGTAGTCGGCATCTGTGGCGGCATGCAAATGCTCGGCGAGGAACTCGCTGATCCTCTGGGGATCGAGCAGCAAGGACGGATGCCAGGCCTTGGCCTCCTCCCCATAAGTACTACGATGCAGGCACAGAAAGTGACCCGCATCTGCTCGGGCACAATCAAGAGCGATTCTCTCTTCGGTCAACCACTCGAAGGAGATCGGATAGCCGGATATGAGATTCATGTGGGCAAGACTCAGTATCAGACTCACGCCGAACCTTTTGCCACGCTGAGCAGTGGCGAGCCAGACGGATGCATCAGCGATAGCCGGCGAATCCTTGGTACTTACCTGCACGGAATATTCGACGAAGATTCGTTCCGCCACCAATTTGTGACGGCCGCCCGTCGCTTCTATAATCTGCATTCCCCATCCGCGTTGAATCCGTGGAAAGCGCAACGCGAGGAATCTCTCGACCGCCTGGCACGCCAGGTAAGCGCATCCTTGGACATGGAGCGCATCTTCAATTGGGTGGGACTGGAGTATCGATGACCCGCGCCAAAGTCATCGCCGCTGCCGGCGTGTTGGATTGGATCGCGGGTGATCCGGAGTGGCTGCCCCATCCCGTACGGGTGATGGGACGCTGCGCGCAGCTGGGAGAATCGATGCTGCGCCGCCCGGGCCAAAGCGCCCGCGAGGAACTGGTCGCGGGGGCAGCGTTGACGCTGGGCGTAATCGGCATCTCCTACGTGGGCACAGCCAAATTAATCGAGGCGGGCTATCGAATCGGCTCCGCGACCGGCGTAGTAACGGAAGTCCTGTTGGGTTGGACCTGCCTCGCGTCGCGCAACCTGCTTGATGAGAGCCTGTCAGTGGTCCGCGCGTTAGATGAAGCAGATCTGCCTGGGGCACGGCAGAGGCTGGCGCGAATTGTCGGCCGCGATACATTCGATCTGGGCGAAACAGAGATCCACCGTGCCGTCATTGAAACCCTGGCGGAGAGCGCGTGCGACGGAATCGTGGCGCCTTTTGTTTCCCTGGCCATCGGCGGCGTCCCGCTCGCCATGGCTTACAAGGCGATCAACACACTCGATTCCATGATCGGCCATAACGACCAACGCTACTTCTATTTCGGCAAAACGGCCGCCCGGCTGGACGATGCCGCCAACTACTTTCCCTCGAGGCTGACGGCCCTGGCAATCTCGACGATGGCTGGGGTGGGAAGCAACACCAGCGGCCGGTCAGCCTTACGCACTTGGTTGCGCGATGGGAGCAAGCACAAAAGCCCCAACGCCGGCCAGCCTGAAAGCGCAATGGCGGGGGCCCTCGAGGTGCGCCTGGGCGGCGAGAACACGTACGCGGGGGAGCGCGTCGCGAGTCCTCTGCTGGGAGCGGAGTTCGAGCCGCCCATGCTGCATCACGCCAAACGAGCTCTCCGGTTGGTCACTCTCGTCTCTCTTCTTGGCGCTGCTGGTGGAGTCCTGTGGCGGAAGTTTCGTTAGCTCGTCGCGGCCATTTTGCGGATGGTATTAGTCGTGCTCGCGCCACGCACAGTGGGCACAATTTCTACCCGGCCGCCCCACGTGACCACATCGTCTGCCCCGACTATGGTCGAGGTGGTGTAGTCTCCGCCCTTCACCAGCACGTCCGGGCGTACACTGCGGATCAACTCCAGCGGAGTAGGCTGGTCGAAGATGATGACCGCGTCCGTTGAACCAAGGGCTGCAAGCACGCGCGCTCGCTCGCCTTCCCCCACCAAGGGCCTTGTGGGCCCCTTCAATCCCTTGACAGAAGCATCGCTGTTCAGTCCGATGATCACCTTATCGCCGAACTCACGGCATTGTTCAAGCAGCGTGATGTGGCCCACGTGCAGGATGTCAAAGCAGCCGTTGGTAAAGACAATGCGATTGCCGGTCGCCCTCCACTCCGCCAAACGCACCAGCAGAGGTTGCAGATCGAGAATCTTGTCCGGACCTTTCATCTGCGTGGAGGCGGTGAACTCGGCCACCAGCTCGTTGCGCGAGATGGGCGCGGTTCCTGTCTTGGCCACCACGATGCCCGCGGCAATATTTGCCAGCGAAACAGCTGATTCCGCATCGAGACCGCCGGCCAGCGACGCGGCCAGGGTGGCAATCACCGTGTCTCCCGCGCCAGTCACGTCGAAAACCTCGCGCGCGCGGGTCGGGGAGTGAAAAACTGAGTTGGGATAAAGAATGCGAATACCCTTCTCGCTCATGGTGACGGTCATGTAATCGATGCCCAGCTGGGAAACGAGTTGCTGCCCCGCTGCCAGCAATGGGTCCAGGTTGCGGGTAGCAATGCCTGTGACCATCGCAAGCTCTTGCAAATTGGGGCAGATCGTAGTGGCTCCGGCATACTTGCTGAAATCGCGGTCCTTGGGATCGACCAGCACCGGGATACCACGCTCCCTGGCCATTGCGATCACTGCCTGGCAAAGTTGCGGCGTCAACGCGCCCTTGGCGTAGTCAGAAAGAATAACGGCGTCGGCAGTGCTTAGTAACCCCAGCGAACGCTCCAACAATGCCTGTTGCTCGGGCGCGGGATGTGGGTCGGCGTTCTCCACGTCCAGCCGCAATAATTGTTGATTGCGAGAGAGGATTCGGGTCTTCGAAATGGTGGAGTGGCGGGAAAGAACCATGCCTGAGAAGTCCACGCCCGCGGGCGCAAGCAATGCGCTCAACTCGCGCATTTCCAAATCGTTGCCCCAGAATCCCGCCTGCGCAACTTTAACTCCCAGGCCAACCAGGTTCATGGCTACGTTGGCCGAGCCACCGGGCGCGTTGGTGGTCCGCACCGAACGGAGTACGGGGACCGGCGCCTCGGGCGAGATGCGATCGACCTCACCCCAGATGGAGCGGTCGAGCATCACATCCCCGATAACCAGGATGCGGAGTGCCGCGAATCCACTTTCAATGAGAGAGAGAAGGCGGGACTGCTCTTTCACCAGCATTGCGTAGACCCCACTTTCTTTCCCAACCCGTCTCTATCATCGCAAAGATTGCATCAAGAATCCGGAGCGAGGTTGGGGAGTAACCAGCAGATATAACCAGCAGATATAACCGGGCGCGAGCCAATTGGCGACTGGCCTATACTACGAGCAGCCCGGGATGAAGCATTTCTCCTTCTGCAAGCGCGTATGCCGATCAGGTTGTTAAAATCCAGAGCTCTCAAGGTCCGCATGATGCGAACCCTGCGCCCGGCAACGAAAGTGGGCCGGATTACGCTCTGGCTGGGCCTGCTGTGCCTGGTACTCTGGACCACCGCCGCCCTGCCGCGACGTCAGGTGGGCGGGTGGACGATATTCGTCACCATCCTCTTCTCCTTTTTTGCCATCATCCAGCTCTTCCGCTGGGGTTACCGTCCTCTTTTATGGCGGCTACGCAATCGGTTGATCGTTACGTATGTGTTCATCGGCGTCATGCCGATCCTGCTGCTATTGCTCATGGGGGGCCTGGCCAGTTTTTTGTTTGCCGGGCAGTTCTCCACTTACGTGGCCATTTCCGACCTGCAATCGGAGTTGCTCCACCTGCAGGCGGCGAACGACGCCCTCGCGGCGCAATTGTTTGCTCTGGAAAACTCCGGCAGACTTGATGAAAAAATTGCTGCGGAGTTGACCAGGGCGTCCGACGAACGATTCCCGCAGCGGACAGTAACTGTGTGGCGAGACGACAAAGGTTTCGTACTCTCCTCCGCAGGAGCGCTGCTTCCGGCTCCCCCGGAGCATGTTCCCGGTTTTCTCCGCGGAGACTTAACCGGCATCGTCCTTGATGGGGATGCCCTGCACTTGCGCGCGGTCAAGTTTTATCGTGAGGGCAACCGTCGTCTTACCCTGATTTCTGACATTCCCATCACACCTGAACTGTTGCAGCCAACCACGGCACGGCTAGGCTCAGTGACTCTGCTCCCCCTTTCCCACAAAGGTGACATTCAGTATCCCGCTGATCCGGACTCTCTCCAAACCCGCCCGGTGAAGGCAGGGCAGGTTCCCCCCCGTTCCAACCGCTTTGACCTAACCCTTCGCTTTCCCACCCTGTTCGATGTCGTGGACTGGGAGACGGGGAAAAAACTCGAGGGTGGCATCGATGTCGCTACCCGGCCGTCGATGCTTTTTGCGACGTTGTTTGCCACCCTGGGAGACAAGGCGTTAATCGTTCGCGATGGTCTGCTGACCATCGCCATTTTCTTCGGCGTGATTGAGTTGGCCGCTCTGTACATCGGTATGCGTTTATCGCGCAGCATGACCAAATCGGTCGCGGAGCTCTATGACGCAACCGAACACGTGAATCGCGGCGACCTTAGCCATCGCATCCAGATCCGTGGGAAAGACCAGATGGCGGCGCTCGAAGGGTCATTCAATTCCATGACCGGATCGTTAGCTAAACTCATCGATGAGCAAAAAGAAAAACAACGATTGGAGAATGAGCTCAGCATCGCGTACGAGGTACAGGAGCTGCTGTTTCCCGGCAAGGTCACCGATCGGCCCTCATTTGAGGTTCACGGCGTCTGCGTTCCGGCGCGCACCGTAAGTGGAGACTATTACGACTTCATTCCTATCGGGACCGAGCGGCTGGTGCTCGCCATCGGGGATATCAGCGGCAAAGGCATCTCCGCCGCTCTGCTCATGGCCACCGTGCATGCCTTCGTTCGCGCGTACTCTCTTGAGCCGGAGATGGTGATGATACCGTCGCTGTTGGAGTATCAAGCCGAATCGCGAGGAGATTCCCGCATGTACTATTTGGGCGATGGGGGGCCCACATCCCAACAACTGGCTCCCGCCATGCTCATGACCACGCTCAACTATCAACTGTATCGCAGCACGCCGGCGGCTAAGTACGCCACTATGTTCCTGGGCTGTTATGACCCCAGGGCACAAGTTCTCACGTATTGCAACGCAGGCCACTTGCCACCCGTCATCCTACGCGCTAACGGTGAAGTCCTTTCGCTGGATATCAACGGCACCGTGGTCGGATTGTTCGACGGTGTCACCTACGACGAGTCCACGGTCGTGATGCAGGCGGGCGATATCTTCGTCGCCTACAGCGACGGGGTCACGGAACCGGAGAACGAATTTGGCGAGTTTGGCGAGGACCGCCTGATCGCATTAATCAAGGAGCATCGGCACAAGCCGTTGCCCCGCATCACCGAAATTGTCACGGGCGCAGTCGCAGACTGGATCGGCGCCGCCGAACAGCCCGATGATTTGACCATCGTCCTTGCCCGCTGCACGCCAACTTTCGCCGCGAGAGGTTGAGGTTACTCGGCCTGGGGGCGCCACCGTGAATACCACCTTCGCAAAGGATCGCCAAGGACCCGGCTTCCGCCCCGGCCGCTAAGCTCGATTTGCCACTTCGTGCGCCATGTGCAAAATGCTAGTCTTTCCTGTACATGCGTATCGATACATTAAGCCTTGCCTTAGCCGCTTGCCTTACCCTTTCTGCTTCCACCTCACTTGCCGCACCGCTTCCCTCCGTGGCCGCGCGAGTCGCCGCGCAGAACGCACTCTTCGAAGAGCAGTTTGAATCCGACATGCTGGCTTCACCGGAAACAGCGACCGCATTCGGGGACTATCGCTACAACGATAAGCTGGACAACGACTCGCTGGCCGAAGTGGAACGCCAGCACAAGACGGATGAGAAATTTCTCGGCCGCCTCAAGACCATCTCGACAGACGGCTTCGCCGAGCAGGACCTCCTCTCCCACGAACTGATGGCTCGCACCCTGGAACGGCGCAACGAAGATTACGAATTCAAGGATTACGAAATGCCGGTCTCGCAGATGAGCGGGGTACACACCGAGTTCGCTGATCTGCCGCTTTCCTCACCGTTCAGCAGCGTCAAGTTTTATGAGGACTACATTGCGCGCCTGCACCAGATCCCGCGCGCCTTCTCCCAAGTGGAAGAGGTTCTTCGCGCCGGCATGAAGGATAACCTGATGCCGGTTCGCTTCCTGCTGGAGAAAATTCCTGGCCAGTGCGACGGAATCATCGCGGCGAACCCTTTCCTGCTACCGACGAAAAAGTTTCCCGGCAGCATCTCCCCCGCCGAGCAACAGCGGCTTACGAAGGAGATCACCGACGCGGCCACCAACGAGGTTCTGCCCGCCTACAAAACCTTTGGTCAGTTCATTGCCACGGAATACGCTCCTCACGGCCGGACGACACTCTCCACCTCCTCCCTTCCCGGAGGCGAAGGCCGATACCGGCATTACATTCGCAGCCGCACCACCATCACCAATATGACTCCCAGCCAGATCCACCAGCTTGGGCTGCAGGAGATGGATCGTATCCAGGCCCAGATGCTCGACATCGCGCGCAAGGAGGGGTTCTCCGATCTGGCCTCCTTCAATGCTTCGCTTAAGACCAATCCCAAATACATTCCCACCTCTGCCGAGCAGATCCTCGATGACTATCGCAAATACCTGGCGCAGATGCAGGGCAAGCTGCCGCAGTTGTTTACTTACATTCCCGGCTCACCCGTGACGGTCGAGGCAATTCCGTCTTTCCAGGCGGCGATGGCGACGCATTATCAAACCGGCACTCCCGATGGCAAACGTCCCGGCCGGGTCGTCGTCGCTACCTCGGACTTCGCCCACCGCTCGCTCATCAATGACGAAGCGATTGCCTATCATGAGGGCATACCCGGCCACCATATGCAGCTCTCCGTAGCTCAGCAGATGACCGATCTGCCAAAATTTCGCCAGCACTCCTTCAACTCCGGTTACATCGAGGGATGGGCGCTGTATGCCGAGCAGTTGGGCAAGGAGGTCGGGTTCTATAAGGATCCGGTCTCCGATTACGGCCGGCTACGAAGCGAGCAATTTCGTGCAGTGCGCCTGGTGGTGGACACCGGCATTCACTCTCAGGGCTGGACGCGCGACCAGGTGGTCGAATTCTTTCGCAAGACCGGCACGGTCGAAGAACCCGAGATCCAGACAGAAACCGATCGCTACATTGCGTGGCCGGCACAGGCTTTGAGTTACAAGCTTGGCCAGCTTAAGATACGCGAACTACGGGAGCACGCTCGCCAGGAACTGGGCGCGAAGTTTGATATACGCACCTTCCACGACGAGATGCTGAATGGCGGTGTGCTGCCGCTGGATCTGCTGGAAGCCCGCACCGACAGCTGGATCAAAGCGCAGAAGGCGGCACAGAAGGGAGCGGCAGGAGGAAACTGATATATTTCTTTATTTACCGTCAATCATTAAGGTATCGCTTTAATGATTGCGCGCTGGGCTGCCGCTAACCCGGTATTGTTTGCGTAACGATCTGCACCTTGATCTTCTCTTTTTATTCTCCTATAGTGTGGCTATGAGTGCTTTGGCTTTCCCCAAGTGCTGCGTCGTCTGCTGCAAGAAGTGCGGCCACGACGTGTTATCCGGAACAGACGGCTTCCCGGCCAGCTCAATCTTCGTGGTGTGCTCGCTGTGCGGAGAGAAGCGGAGATACCTGCCGTCTGAAGTCATCCACGGCAGGCCACATTCTGTGATCCGGAGAAAAAGACGCGTCCTGCCCGACACGGCCAGACGAGGCCCCATGGCCATACATCGCAAGATCACTTCGGTAGCGGCGCGAGCTTGATGGTTCTGCCCTCGCGTGCAGATTGCCTGGCCGCATCCAGAATCTGCATCACCACCACGTTGGTATCGAGCGATGTAAGATCGCTACTGGGCTTCAGGGTCCCGTTGAGCACTGCTGCCAGGTAGTGAAGCGACCCATCATTGGGCGGTATGAGCGGGGGAGCCGTCGCGTCACTCTCCTGATCCTGGCCTCGGGTCCGCAGGCGTAGCTTGTCGGGCCCCACTGTGATGATGTACCCGGTCGCTCCATAGACCTCCATATCCTTGCGGCTAAACGGCCAGTTCCAGGACGCCATCAGCACTGCCTGTGCTTTTGGGTAACGCAGGATGATCGTGGCCTCGTCCGCCACGCGAGGATAAATCTGGGGCTTATCGGTCTGCGTTACCGCAGTTACGCTCACCGGAGATTCACCGTGCATCAGCCACGTAACCAGGTCTGCGCCGTAGCAGCCGAAATCGTAAAGCGCACCGTCGCCATTTTGCTCCGGGTCCTGGAGCCAGGTTAGAAACTCAGGCGGGACGCCGATCTCCTTTGGCCCCTCGTGGCCATCGTGCACCACGATTCTGCGCAGATCGCCCAATGTGCCCCTGGCCACCTGGTCATAGACGGCTTGGTTGCTTGCATACCAGGTGGTCTCATAGTTCACCAGCACCTCGATGTGGTGCTCTCTGGCGGCACGACGAATCGCCAGGGCATCTTCGAGAGACATGGTCAGGGGCTTTTCGACCATGACGCTCAACCCACGTTGGGCAGCTTGCTCGATGACATGACGGTGATTCCCAACGGAGGTGTAAACCAACAGAGCTTGTGGATGGCGAGCGGCGACCATCGCGTCTAACTGGGTATAGAAGAGACCGGGATCGAGATGAAACTGCTGCTGATAACGATGAGAGAGCGCGGCATCCGTATCCACGATGCCTACCAACTGGACATCGTGATGGTTTGGGAACTGCTTCAGAAAGCCGGCGACATGGCCGTGTTCCAGGCCAACAATGGCGACACGGATCGGCGCTTGCTGCGCGGATGCAAAGCTGCCGCCGGCAATCGCCAGAAGTAGATACGCCAACACCGGAACGGCCTGCCGCATGGCACCTCCGAACTTCGCATGAGTACTACGTCTGCGGCGCCGCTTTGCCGGAGCGGCGTACCCAGGCGCCGTTCTGCTTCTCGAGATACACCCATTCGGCCTGGGAACAGAGATTGCCGCACCAGTCGAGCACGTAAACCAGCGCCGCCGTTTGGGCGACATTGAAATAAACCTCACTGAAATAAGTAATGCCCGGGTAATCCCCAAATGCAGACTGCATGGAGGAGGTGGCGTTCACAGAAGTACGGGAAGCACGGAACTGAGCGGCGTCGGCAGGTGATAACAGCACATAGGAGCGACCGAGTTGCAGGTTGCGCTTTAAGACCAGACGTTCCTTCTTGCGCTGGTTGTAGTCATTGACCGCCTCGTGAAATGCGTGGGGATTATCTGACGGCGGCTGCAGAGTAGCTTCCGGGGCCAGTTTAGGATTCATGTCATCTTCGTTGATGGTGGTAGCGCTGATCGCCCACGGCTGGTCCTGGCCGGAATCCATATCTTTGAACACCTGGCCCGGCATGAGCAACGAGTAAATCAAATAGGTATCCGGCAGACGATCCGGAACCGGAGCGGAATGGGTGGGCTTGGCCTGGGCAAACACCAGCGCCGTGGTTGCGCTGGCCAGCAGGCATAACAGTACGGAGCCGAAAACTTGCAATCGCCGGTTGACCACCATGTTCAGAACCCCTTTTGGTCGCCGCTCTCTAGAATCATGACATACCCCGCCGCCGGGCACCCTGTGTTGCCGGTAGTATTCTTTGTGGATACACGGGAACCGTCGATTGACCAAACCAAACCGACTCAAGGCCAACAAGCTGGGCGAAGTGGAGCGCGTCTACCGCATCCTGCGCGATTGGTTGATAACCGCCAAGCTGGCTCCCGGCGAATTCCTCTCCGAAGCCGATCTTGCCGAGCGATGCGGAACGAGCCGGACGCCGGTACGCGAAGCGTGCACTCGCCTGATGCAGGATCAATGGCTGACCCGCATCCGCAGGAAAGGCTTCATGGTCACGCCCATTTCTGTGCGCGACATTGTGGACCTGTACGAGTACCGCAAACTGTTGGAATCGCATGCGGCGGAAAAGCTCGCACAAACGGCGAGCTACGATCAATGCAAGGAGCTCACGGCGATTGTCGCGCCGGAGAGAGATCCTGCGGCGAACCTGGAACAGATTCTGCTCGCCAACCAATCGTTTCATCGGCGGTTGTCTGAGATGGCAGGTAATCAGAGGGTGATCGGTCAACTTAACCTGACGCTTGGCTATGTGACTCGTCTCGATACACTCTGCACACAGACGGTTCCCGGTTGGATCGGCCATGCGGAGATTCTGCGGGCGATCGAAAGGCATGAGCCTGCCGAGGCTCGGCACGCAATGCAGGAGCATGTAGATGCTTCACGAGACAAGATGGTGAAGCTTTTCAGCGCTTAGCTTGACGAACGCGGGTGCCCCCTTATCTCGCCCGTATTCGTGACCAGGCCGCGCCGGCCTAGAGTAATCCGAAGCCCCAAAGGACAAAGCCCAGCGTGAAGAAGGTCAGACTGGAAAACCCGCAGGCGAACACCGCGGAGTGCCAGCGCAGCGTGTAGCTCTTAAGGTTTTGACCATATTCGTCGTAGCAATAGAGCAGCAACGCACAAAAGAGCACGCCATAAAAGACGCTCCATGCAAGGAATAGCTTGGCGATCGCGATGCCAATCGCAGGATTCGAAGCCTGGTTGCCGCCGCTCCCGCCAAAAGCGATCGAGGCTGCGGCAATGGTAACCAGCAACTGCGTCACCCCGATATAGTGCTTCAACATCGGCTCGAAAGTGGCCGTTGCGGCTGACCTGGGAAACAATCGATTCCCTCCCTGGTGGGCGTGGAACTCGTCCTGAGGATCGAACAAGAAGTACGCCTTGCCGCGATGCGTAGCCCAGAACACGGTACACCAGATAGCGAAGATAAACGTCGCAGCGCCTGTGACACAAAGAAACAAGGCATGTCTGCTTAACCAAAAGGGCGAAGTTCCACCCAACATCAACGCCCCAAAGTCCGTCATCTCCATTTGCCCTCGTACACTCTCCCGGCCTCAGGCGTGGTCAGCGTGGCAATCAAGTGGCAACCTGCTCAGGGCCCTTCAGGCGGAGCCTGGCTCGCACTTCGCCAGGAGTGGCGATCTCGAAGGAAAGTGCCTCCAGAATCCCGCGGAACTTCGTTACCTGGTCGGCACTCGATTTCGCCAGTTCGCGCTTGCGGATATACAAACTGTCTTCCAAACCGACGCGCGCGTTTCCACCCAGTATGGCTGCAAGTGTGCCTATGCGCATCTGGTGTCGCCCGGCGCCGATGGACGACCACTCATAGTTCTCCCGGCCAAACAGGCGGTCCGCCGTTTGTCTCACGTAGCTGAGCAACTCGGCATCCGTACCCATGCCGCCGAGAATGCCAAACACGCTCTGCACAAAGAGTGGCGGCTCGACTAACTTCTCGTCCAGAAGATAAGCCAGGTTGTAAAGATGACCCAGGTCGTAACACTCGAATTCAAACCTGGTGCCACATCCCTCGCCCAGGTCTTTGAGCACGCGCTTCATATCGACGAAGGTGTTGCGGAAGATATTGCCTTCCGTCCCTTGCAGGTAGGCTTCCTCCCAATCATGTTTCCACTCGCTATGCCTGCGCGTCAGCCGATGGAGGGAGAAATTCATCGAGCCCATATTGAAGGACGCTAGTTCCGGTTTGACTCGCAGCGCCGCGGCCAGCCGCTGATCGAGGTTCATGGTCATGCCGCCGCCGGTGGTAATGTTGATGATCGCGCCGGTTGCCGCCTTGATCGCGGGCACAAACTGCATGTAGACGGCGGGGTCGCCGCTTGGATGCCCTGTCCTGGGGTCGCGAGCATGCAGATGCAGAATTGCGGCGCCCGCCTGCGCAGCCTCAATCGCCTGGCGGGCGATATCTTCGGGAGAGACGGGTAGGTAAGGAGACATGGTCGGAGTGTGAATCGACCCTGTGATGGCGCAGCTGATAATGACCTTGTTGTCTATCAATCGCTCTCATTCCCATGGCACAGCAAGCGGCCATTATAGCTGGCCGCCTGCTCAGTGGGATGCCGCGGCGCTAATCGCCGCCTCGAGTGCCTGCTCCGCGGGCGGCGTCATCACCGCGTATCCGGCCACGCTGGGATGAACGCCATCCACGGTGAGCGACGGAACGTAGTTCTCCCCGTTGGGTGCGGCGAGCAGGGAGTGATAATCGACCAGCTGAATGCCCTGCTGTGCGGCAAACTGCGTTATCCATTGATTAAGTTCATCAATGCGCTGAAACCTCTGCGGACTGGGATCTGCCCTTTCCGGCAAAGCCCCCGGACCCCAGGGTGGAATGGTTCCGATCACCACCGCGATGTGGTGACTTTTTGCTTTGGCCACCATGCTCTCGATATTCCTGGTGGTCTCAGAGAGCTGCCAACCGGGATAGACATCGTTGGTGCCGGCCAGGATATGCACCGCCTTGGGCTCGAAATCGAGCACATATGCATCAAAGGGCTGGGCAATCTGGGACGAGGTTAACCCATTGACGCCCACGTTGAGCCAGTTCTTCTGCGCGAAGGTTGTCTCCTGCCCCGCCCAGTTCTGGGACCAGTTGTAGGTGATGGAGTCGCCCACAAAGACCACGGTTGGGCGGTCGCGAAATTCGGCTCCGCATCCCGACGTACCTAAGGGAACGAGCAGCAAAAGGAAAGCGCCCGCGAGCCTTGCCCATGGTCTTGTTGTAAGCCGCTTCAGTGGTGCCACTCCTGACTGGTGTAAAATCTCCGCGGTATCCGCTTCGATAGAAGAGCCGTAGCTGCCGCTGCCTCGCTCACTGGAGACTTGATTTGATCGGCCGCACGCTCTCGCATTACCAGATTACCTCCGCCATCGGTGTTGGCGGAATGGGCGAGGTATATCGCGCCTCGGATACCAGGCTGGGGCGCGATGTGGCACTGAAGGTCCTGCCGCCAGACATGGCACGCGATCCCGACCGGCTGGCGCGATTCCAGCGGGAGGCACGCGCGGTTGCGGCCCTCAACCATCCCCACATCGTCACCATCTTCTCTGTGGAAGAAGCTGAGGGCGTGCATTTTCTGACCATGGAACTTGTGGAGGGAGAGTCGCTCGATCGCCTGATTCCGGTGACGGGTCTGGGCATCGCGCGAATCCTGGATACTGCGACCGCGCTGGCGGATGCGCTCGCAGCCGCTCATGAGAAAGGGATCGTGCATCGCGATCTTAAGCCGGCCAATGTGATGCTCACGAGGGAAGGCCGGGTCAAGGTACTGGATTTTGGCCTGGCAAAGAATGTGCGCGCGGAGAAGTCGAGCGATGCCACCATGACTTCGCTGGGACAAACGCAAGTCGGCGTCGTGGTAGGCACGCCTTCTTACATGTCTCCTGAACAGATCGCGGGACGCCCACTCGACCATCGTACGGACATCTTCTCCTTAGGCGTGCTCCTGCACGAGATGTCGACGGGTGGCCGGCCTTTTCAGGGGTCTTCTTCCGCCGAGCTGGCTTCTGCAATTTTGCGGGATGCTCCGCCATCCATCTCTGAAATTCGGCCGGATCTGCCCAACGACCTGGCACGCATTGTGCGCCGCTGCCTGGAGAAGGACCCGCAGCAGCGCATCCAGACGGCGCGTGATGTGAGCAACGAATTGCGCGATCTGGAGCGGCAGACTTTTTCCCGAGCGGCTCCGATAGCGTCCTCCACGTCGCGCGCAGTGGCCGCAAACGATTCGGGCGCCAGCCGTGCCGAGGAAGGCTTCTGGATTGCCGTGCTCCCGTTCAAGTACACCGGCGCCAACGCCGACGTGACCGCCCTGGCCGACGGGCTCTCTGAAGAAATCGTGACTGGGCTGTCGCGGTTCTCGTACCTCAAAGTGATTTCACCGAACTCCACTGCCCAGTACTCCCAGCAATCGGCGAACGCCCGCTCTGCCGGTCTGGGCCTGGGAGCACGATATGTGATGGAAGGAAGCCTGCGCCAGGCGGGGAGCAGACTGCGCATCGCAGTGCAACTGGTAGACACCGCTACCGGCGCACACTTGTGGGCAGAAACCTATGACCGCGCGTTTGCTTCGGAAGCAGTTTTTGATCTGCAGGACGAACTGGTCCCATGCATCGTCTCTACCGTTGCCGACCAATACGGCGTTCTGCCGCGCAGCATGAGCGAAGCGCTCCGCAGCAAGGATGAGGCCCTGCTGAGCCCGCACGAGGCGGTACTGATCGCCTTCAGTTACTTCGAGCGAATTACGCCGGATGAACACGCTAATGTGAGGCGAATTCTCGAGACCGCAGTCGCAAGAGCACCGGAGCAAGCAGACTGTTGGGCCATGCTGTCCATGCTGTACCGGGGCGAGTTTGCCCAAGGGTTTAATCCGCGACCCGACCCGCTCGGGCGAGCGCTCGTGGCTGCCCAGCGCGCAGTGGATAAAGCGCCGTCGAATCACCTCGCCTGGTATGCGTTGGCGACAGTTCGTTTCTTCCAGAAGGATAAGCTGGCCTTCCGTGCGGCTGCGGAGCGGAGCCTTTCGTTGAACCGCATGGATGGATCGACTCTGGCCTATCTGGGCCTGATGATCGCTGCTGCAGGGGAATGGGACCGTGGTTGCGCCATGCTGGAGTCTGCCATGCAAATGAATCCCAGCCATCCCGGGTGGTACAAGATTCCCGCATTCGCGAATGCGTATCGCAAAAAGGAGTACCGCGAGGCGCTCAATGCCGCGCTCAGAATCAATCTCCCTGGCTACTTTCATGCGCAGGCGGCGCGGGCAGCGGCCCTGGGGCAGTTGGGCGAGGTCGAAGCCGGCCAGAAGGCAGTGAAGGAACTACTTGCCCTGCGGCCTGACTTTGCTACCGCGGTCCGCTATGAATACGCAAAGTGGTACGACCCGGAGGATATTGAGCACCTCGTCGACGGCCTTCGTAAAGCTGGCCTCGAGATCGCGGACGAACCAAAGGCAAGTTAAGCGACCCGCTCTCCCTCGGCGAACACCATGGAGGGCCGCTGCGTTCCCAAAAAGTAAGGGATTTCCCGGTAGTCGTTCGCTTCGTGGATAACAAAATCCGCCCGCTTGCCCTCTTCCAGCGAACCCACTTCGCTGCCCAGGTTCAGGCTATAGGCCGCGTTGATAGTCGCTGCGGTGAGGGCCTCCGCGGGGCTCATCCTCATTTGCGTGCAGGCCAGCGACATCACCACCGGCATGGATGCGATGGGCGAAGAGCCGGGGTTGAAGTCCGTGGCCAAAACCACGGCCAGGCCGGCATCGATCATGGCCCGCGCCGGCGGATAATGCGTGGAGCCGATGGAGTAGACGGAACCGGGCAACAACACAGGCTGCACGTTGGCCGCGGCGAGTGCGGCGATCGACGCTGCATCGGTGTGCTCCAGATGATCGGCAGTGGCTGTGCCAAGACGCGCGGCCAGCACGGCGCCGCCGGAGCAGCTGAACTGGTCGGCGTGGATGCGCAGTCCAAGATCCAGACGACGCGCCGCTTGCAGAATGCGCGCGGCGGATTGTTCATCGAAGATATGGGGCTCACAGAACACATCACAGAAGGATGCCAAACCCTCCGCGGCGACCCTGGGCAGCATTTCGTTGATTACCAGCTCGACGTAAGCGGGGGTGCGGCCGCGGAATTCTTCCGGCACTTCATGCGCGCCCAGAAAAGTGGGGATGCAGCGCAGGGCGGTGGTTTGCGCTGTCTCGCGGACCACGCGCAGGATTTTCATTTCCGCTTCGACGCTTAAGCCGTATCCGGATTTCGCTTCAATGGTGGTCGTACCGCCGCGCAGAAACCAGGTTGCATGTTTTTGCGCCGTGGTTAGGAGATCGTTCTCCGTCGCCGCCCGAGTGCGGCGGACGGTAGAGAGGATGCCTCCACCCTGACGGGCTATCTCCTGATAGGTAGTGCCGGTCGCGCGCAATTCAAATTCGTCCGCGCGATTACCGGCAAAGACCAGGTGAGTATGCGCATCCACAAAGCCGGGGGCTACCACTCGTCCGCCGGCATCGATAATCTGAGTGTCGTGATTGATCAGAGCTTCGATTCCATGGCGTGCGCCCACTGCCTGGATTCTGCCTCCCCGGACAAGCATCGCTCCGTCGGGGATAATGGCCAGCTCGCGCAACTCTGCTCCCACGCGAGGCCGTTTCGCACCGGCGACAGTTACGAGTTGGGAGCAGTTCACTACCGCGAACACAGGGGCCTTCTCCAAAGACGATTTTGCATCAGCCATGCCTTGCCCAGAATGTCGCAGGTGTCACGACGGGATGAGTCTCCGCAAGCGCAAGCAAATCTCCGTCCCCGGTGATCAGATAGTCGGCGCGAGACGCGCGCAAAGTGCCGAGCACCCGCTGGTCTGCGTCATCGCGTAGATTTGCGTTCTGTTCTGCATCGGATTCGACGATGTCGGCAAGAAACATGAGGCTGTCAACCAGATCTCGAATTTCGGTTGTGCTCAGATGGATGCGGAACAAACGCGGTAAAACACTGACCGTCTCATCGAGAATGTACCGCGACAGGACCACATGAATGCCGCCCTGCCGCCAGACGCCGACGATGCGTCCTGGAATACTTCCCGGATATGCAATGCCCGAGACGAGAACGTTAGTGTCCAACACAACCCGCAAACCTGACATCAACGAGAGCGTTCTCGAGTCACCAGGGAATCAATTTCCGTTATCCCCTCTTCGAGAGGTATCTGTGCATATGCCTGAGCAATACGGTCGCTGAGCGCATCGAAGCGGTCGCGCATCCGGCGGATACGGGCAAACAGCTCAGCATCGACCAGCGCCGCCACTGGCTTCCCATCCTTATTGATGACGATACTGTCGTTGCGATACTGCACCTGGTTGAGCATCTCGCCCAGATTTTGGCGGAAATTAACGGCGTTCACTTCAGTGATCATCCGTCCTCCAGGGCTCCAACCATAACGATCAATATGATCATAATGGTGCAAATGGCATCTCATTGTCCATATTCATTCTTCCGCAGTGGGGATTCGCAAACCGGCAGCATCGGCGAAGCTTCGGGCGGCGGGATAACCGGCGTCCGCGTGCCGCAAGACTCCCATCCCAGGATCAGTCGTGAGGACACGTTCCAGGCGAAGTGCTGCTTCGTCGGTTCCGTCGGCTACCACGACCATGCCGGCATGTTGGGAATAGCCAATGCCCACGCCGCCGCCATTATGAATGCTGACCCAGGAAGCCCCCGCCGCTGTGTTCACCAGCGCGTTGAGCAGCGGCCAATCGGCCACCGCGTCGGAGCCATCGAGCATGCCCTCGGTCTCGCGATACGGCGAGGCGACAGATCCCGTATCGAGATGGTCGCGGCCAATCACTATGGGCGCGGAAATCTCGCCGGAACGCACCATCTCGTTGATGGCCAGCCCCAACCTGGCGCGTTGCCCATAACCCAGCCAGCAAATCCGGGCGGGCAAACCTTGAAAGTGAATGCGCTCGGCGGCTAGTGTGATCCAACGCTTCAGTCCCTCGTCTTCAGGAAAAAGTTTCAGCACCAGCCGGTCTGTTTTGTGAATGTCTTCGGGGTCGCCGGAGAGCGCCACCCAACGGAATGGGCCCTTACCTTCGCAAAACAGCGGGCGAATATATTCGGGTACAAAACCGGGAATCTCAAATGCATTCTCGACCCCGGCTAACTTCGCATTCGTTCTGAGATTGTTGCCATAATCGAACACCACCGACCCGCGGGCTTTTAACTCGAGCATCGCCTCTATGTGCTTGCCCATCGTGGCCATGGAAAGGGCAACATATTGCTCGCTATCGCGCTGCCGCAGCGTGAGCGCCGCATCGAGGCTCATGCCGTTGGGCACGTACCCGTTCAAGGGGTCGTGGGCGCTGGTCTGGTCAGTAACGATTTCAGGAATCAAATTGCGGCGCAGTAGTTCGGGCAATACATCGGCCGCATTGCCAACCAGTCCGACGGAGCGTGCTGCACCCTGACTCTTCGCTTCTTCCAGCAACTGCAGTGCTTCATCGACGTTGTATGCAATGCGATCGCAATAGCCGCTTTCTACGCGCTTTTGAATCCGCCTGGGGTCGACATCGATGCCCAGAAAGCGAGCACCGGTCATGGTGGCGGCCAATGGCTGCGCGCCACCCATACCGCCCATGCCGGCCGAAACGATCAGCTTTCCTTCCAGGCTGCCGGCAAAATGTTTGACCCCGGCCGCAGCAAACGTCTCGTAAGTTCCCTGCACGATTCCCTGGCTGCCAATGTAGATCCACGAGCCAGCCGTCATCTGGCCGTACATCATCAAACCCTTTTTTTCGAGCTCGCGAAAAACCTCCCAGCTGGACCACTTGCCGACCAGATTTGAATTGGCAATCAGCACCCGCGGCGCCATCGAGTGGGTACGCAAAATGCCGACCGGCTTTCCTGACTGGATCAGTAGCGTCTCATCGTTCTCCAGGCTTTCGAGTGAACGCACAATGGCGTCGAAGGACGGCCAGTCGCGAGCCGCCTTCCCTGTCCCTCCGTAGACCACCAGCTCTTCCGGAGCCTCAGCCACTTCGGGATCGAGGTTGTTCATCAGCATGCGCAGCGCGGCTTCCTGCTGCCAGCCCTTGGTGCGCAGTTGCGTGCCCCGCGGCGCGCGAATCGCGCCTCTATGCGGACCAGCTATCAAAGTCTCCATCGCGAATCCCCTTTGCCAGGCGTTCGATATCTCCTGCGATCACCCGGTCTTCTTCCAGCCGGGGAACCAGCGTGCGCACCAATTGCCATGCCCGTTCAATTTCGGTGGCGGCCTTGAGCGGGCGGCGATACTCCAAACCCTGGGCAGCGGTCATCAGCTCAATCGCCAGCACCTTCTCCGCATTATCGACGATCTGCTTCAGCTTGAGCGCGGCCGTCATGCCCATGGAGACATGATCTTCCTTACCGCCAGAGGTAGGCAAACTGTCGACACTGGCGGGGTGGGCTAGCACCTTGGCCTCATTCAACAGTGCGGCCGCGGTGACGTGAGCAATCATAAGCCCGGAGGAGAGGCCGGCCCGTTGGGAAAGAAAGGGAGGCAGACCCTCATTGCAATCCGGATTGATGAGGCGGTCGATCCTGCGTTCGCTGATGCTCATGAGGTCGGTCACCGCGATGGCCGCGTAGTCCAGCGCCAAGCCCAGAGGCGCGCCGTGGAAGTTGCCCCCGGAAAGCACTTCCCCACTTTCCTCAGACCCATTTTGCTCAGACCCATTTTGCTCAGAGAAGATCAGCGGATTGTCAGTGGCAGAACCGGTCTCGATCTCGATCACTTCGCGCACATGCTGCAGCGCGCCCCGTGCCGCCCCGTGGACCTGCGGCATGCATCGCAGGCAATAAGCATCCTGCACCCGGGGATCGTTTACCAGGTGCGACTGGCGAATCTCGCTGTCGCGCAGCAACTCGCGCAAGTGGGCAGCGGCCTGCATCTGCCCGGGATGTGGACGCGCCTGGTGGATGCGGGCGTCAAAGGCTACCGGGGTGCCGCGCAGAGCCTCGAGTGCCATGGCGCCAGCCAGATCAAAGAGCCGGTTGACGCGGATGGCCCGCAGCACCGCGAGGCCGCCCACCGCAGACATAGCCTGAGTTCCGTTCAGCAGAGCCAGGCCCTCTTTTGCTTCAAGTACCAGCGGATGAAGACCGGCTTTCGCCAATGCTTCCGGCGTAGGCATTCTTGCGCCGGCAAAAAATACTTCGCCTTCCCCAATCAGCACCAGGGCGAGATGCGCAAGGGGCGCCAGATCTCCGCTTGCGCCCACCGATCCTTTGCCCGGGATAACCGGATGCACCCTACTGTTCAGCAGGGCGACCAACAACTCGATGAGTTGGTAACGGACGCCGCTCAGCCCTTTGGTTAGGACATTGGCGCGCAACAGCAACATGGCGCGAGCCTCCGCTTCGTCCAACGGATCACCCAGCCCGCAGGCGTGGCTGCGCACCAGGTTGCGCTGCAACTGGTGAAGGTCTCCGTGTCCGATGCGCACATCGGACAACTTGCCGAAGCCGGTATTGATGCCGTAGGCAGTTTCGCCGCTAGTGAT
Organism: uncultured Acidobacteriaceae bacterium; assembly: GCA_963758385.1. Taxonomy (GTDB): domain Bacteria; phylum Acidobacteriota; class Terriglobia; order Terriglobales; family Acidobacteriaceae; genus PALSA-350. The sequence continues at coordinate 1,152,485 of CAVWVA010000001.1, forward strand.
AATGCGTTGCACTACGGCATGCGCCGTTCGAATTCGCGGCCGCGCGGCCGGTGCAACGGCTACGTCGATGCGTTGGTCGGCTACCTGGCTGATCTGTTCAAGAGAGAGGGGCTGCCCGTTCAATTCCAGGACGCCGAGACTGGGACTCGTGGTCATGCAGACCATGGTAGGGACTTGGACTGAACTAGACCAGTGGGGGCAACTTGAGGGTTCGTGAAATCTCCGTTGCGGCCTCGGTGGGAGAGCACAAACTTGTATCGATCGTGAGGCGCGGTCTGGGCATGTGCGCTGCTTCGAAAACCCCGCTCGCGTGGAGTTGCTCGAACAAGGGAACAGAGCTGAGCTTCTGATATTGGAGCCTTGAAGGACTGGCCATACGCCGCTTCAGCTCAGGCAAGGGGCATATGAGCTCAACAAATTCCGCGTCGCCACCCGCCCGGTCGAGCGTGTCCAGCAGGTTGGGAACGAAGCTGGGCCGCACAGTTCGTTCGGGTGCGAACGTGAATATCAACCCTGCTGTTTGGTTACGACAGGCCTGCTCGACAACTGACAGCCAGATCTCTTCCCGCAACTCGACAAACGGCAGACTGCCGAACTCGAAGACGGACAATAAAAGGTCCACCACCAGATGATTGTGGAACAACTTGTAGCCAGTCATCGATGCCAGCTCGGAGGCGATGGTCAGCTTACCGGTTGCAGGCAAACCGTAGATGAAGATCAACTTCATGAAACCTCAAGCCAAAGACTTGTGTTTGTTGCTTCAGGTCAGGTAAAAATCTTGGGTTGGCCCGCGGCATAGGCCACCACAGCCTTAATATCAACCGGCTTCAGGTCGAAATTGTAGGCGATGTCGTCCACGCTCACGCCGGCGTCATAGTTCGCAAGTACTTGATCAGCAGGCACGCGCGACCCACGGATGACAGATGTACCACTCACCTTTCCGGGAACGACCTCAATGACTTCGCAGCCTATCCAGTCCATAGCATCCTTCGGTTAAATTCTAGCTCTCTAACCAAGTTGAGAGGTTACGTACGCAGATTACGGCCGGGTCATAACCTGGGACTTCAGTAGCAAATTCCGCCTAATCCGCGTTTTCCCTGTTGCGTTTCCCGTGGTTCCGTCAGAAACTGCGAGAAAGAGTTCTAACGGGGATTGGTGACGTATGCATTCTACGGCTTTGGAAAAGGGCGGATTCACCACGACTCTGAACATGGCCCTGAGTTCCACGGCTCCCGAGCGGTCCCCCGAGACCCTGCACCGCAAACAACTTGCCCGCTTTGGTAAGTGGCTGTATCGACTGGGTTTCGTCCCCGGCACAGCGGGAAATCTTTCCGTCCGGCTCAGCCATGACCGGATTCTGGCCACGCCCACCGCGATGAGCAAGTTCCTGCTCAAGCCCGCGGATATGGTGGTGGTTGACATGGAAGGCCGCCGCGTCGGCGAGAGTCGCAACGTAACCAGCGAAATTGGCATGCATCTCGCGATTTACCACCAGCGGCCCGACGTTCAGGCGGTGGTCCACGCCCATCCGCCGATCGCCACGGGCTTCGCTTCCTGCGGGCTGGCGCTCGAGGAGCCGCTATGCTCGGAGATCGTCATGTCGCTCGGCTCGATTCCGCTGGCCCCATACGCAACCACCGGCACAGCAGACGTTGCCTCCAGCATTCAGCCTCTGATCGTCGATCATGACGCGGTGCTGCTCGCCAACCATGGCGTGGTGACCGCCGGCGACACCCTGCAAAATGCCTTCATGCGGATGGAGACGGTGGAACATTTTGCCCACATCTGCCTGGTCGCGCGCCAGCTGGGCTGCCCCCAGCCTCTCTCCTGCGATCATCTGCAAAAATTGGCCGAAGCTCGCTCCCGCTACGAAAAGAACGCGGTCTAAGTATCTCTTTCCGCCCCTGCACCAAACATCCGGCTCAAGACAACTCACGGTAGCATAGCTGGAGGGAGATGCACGCACGCCGGTATGACCACCCAGATCGTCACACCTACGCAGGTTGAGAATCCTGGCCTGAACGAAGAAGGCACGCTGTTTCGTGTGCTTACCGCAGTCGGCTTTTGCCATCTGCTAAACGACGCGATGCAGGCCCTGCTGCCCTCGATCTACCCCATTCTAAAGAGCTCGTTCCATCTGAACTTCGGCCAGATCGGCCTGCTTACGCTGACTTTCCAGATGACGGCCTCTATTTTGCAGCCCTTCGTCGGGCAATACACCGATCGCAAGCCCCTGCCTTATTCCCTGCCCATCGGCATGGTGTTTACCCTGCTGGGCCTACTGCTGCTGGCGGTGGCCCCAAGCTTCGGATTGCTGTTGCTGGCCGCGTCGTTGATCGGCATTGGCTCGGCAGTCTTCCATCCGGAATCTTCCCGGGTGGCACGTCTGGCCTCCGGCGGCCGGCATGGCCTGGCGCAGTCAATTTTCCAGGTGGGGGGAAACAGCGGGTCTGCCATGGGACCACTACTTGCAGCCTTCATCGTCTTGCCACACGGGCAACGCGCAGCGGCATGGTTCTCCATTTTGGCCATGCTGGGAATCGTGATTCTGCTGCGGGTAAGCCGCTGGTATAAGGCCCGTCTGCGCTCTCTGCAAAAGACACCCGTCAAGCAAGCGGAGGATCTGGCTGGTTTGCCTCCTAAGAGGGTGATCCTGGCCATCTCCGTTTTGATCGCGCTCGTCTTCTCCAAGTTCTTCTACCTGGCCAGCATTACCAGCTATTACACCTTCTACCTGATCGCCCGCTTTCACATTGGGGTGCGGAGTTCACAGATCCACTTGTTCGCCTTTCTGGCAGCAGTCGCCGCCGGAACACTGATTGGGGGACCGGTGGGCGATCGCTTCGGCCGCAAGCAAGTGATCTGGACTTCCATCCTCGGAGTTTTGCCCCTCACCCTGCTGCTGCCGTATGCGAACCTGTTCTGGACCAGTGTATTGAGCGTGGTCGTTGGCTTTGTGCTGGCCTCGGCCTTTCCCGCAATTCTTGTTTTTGCCCAGGAGCTGGTGCCGGGACGAGTGGGTATGATTTCCGGCCTCTTCTTTGGGTTCGCTTTCGGCATGGGCGGCATAGGTGCTGCCATTCTTGGCCGGATCGCGGACGCAACCAGCATCTTTTTCGTGTACAAGATCTGCGCCTTTCTCCCCGCAATTGGATTGCTCGCCGGGTTCCTGCCGGGTAAGTCGCGGGAGCGCCTTTTGAGCAGCCAGGAATGATCGGCCAAACCATCTCCCACTACCACATCGTCGAGAAGCTCGGCGGTGGCGGCATGGGTGTGGTGTATAAGGCCGAGGATGTAAGGCTGCATCGTTTTGTCGCGCTCAAATTTCTTCCCGATGGCGTGGCCAGGGATCCCCAGTCGCTGGCACGTTTTCAACGCGAAGCACAAGCCGCATCGGCGCTGAGCCACCCCAACATCTGCACCATTTATGACATTGGGCAGCAGGATGGCCAGGCATTTATCGCCATGGAGTACTTAGAGGGCGTGACGCTCAAGGAGCGCATCACAGGACGGCCTGTCGAGACCGATCTGCTGCTGCATCTAGCGATCCAGATCGCCGATGCCCTGGACGCTGCGCACGCCAAAGGGATCGTGCACCGCGACATCAAGCCGGCCAATATTTTCGTAGTGCAGCGCGGAGATGCAAAGATTCTGGATTTCGGCCTGGCTAAGGTGGTAGCGAACAATGTTCCAGCCGCAAGCACGATGATGGCCACGATGGACGAGCACTTGACCAGCCCTGGATCCACGCTGGGCACCATCGCCTATATGTCACCGGAACAGGTACGTGCCCGGGAGCTGGATGCTCGAACGGACCTGTTCTCTTTTGGCGCTGTGCTCTATGAGATGGCGACGGGCTTGCTCCCATTCCGGGGAGAGAGCTCTGCCATCGTATCGGAGGCGATCATGAACCGCGCTCCGGTACCACCGGTGCGGTTGAATCCTAATGTAGCGCCTGAACTCGAGCGAATTATCAATAAAGCTTTGGAGAAGGATCGCGATCTGCGCTACCAGCATGCCTCCGAAATGCGGTCCGACCTGAAGCGTCTTAAGCGCGACAGCGAAGGAACCGCAGATCTCTCCACTCCGCTGCGCTCCGGTCCCGCGGCAAGCCGGGACGGGCGAGATGACAATTCGGTTGCGGGGCAGACTCGCGGCGGTACGAGTGGGATTCAACCATCACAGGAATCGGCCGCGCACAGTTCCGACTCACAGGTTATCGTGAGCCTGGTCAAGCGCCACAAGATCGCGGCCGCGGCAACTATCGCCTGTCTATTTGTAATTGCGGCTGTTTTGTATGGCTTCCATCGCCAGTCTAGCCCGGCACACCCGCACCTTCACCTCACCTTTCGTCAATTGACTTTCAACGGACAGGCTGAGAGCGCGGCTATCTCATCGGATGGAAAATTCCTTGCCTACGTCCGCAACACGCCGGCGGGTCTTACGCTGCGCGCACTCTCGATCGCAACGTCCAGCGACGTTGAAATCGTACCCGCAGGCAACGGCTGCTGCCGGGCCCCGTCCTTTACTCCGGACGGCAATTTTGTCTATTTTCTGGCGGATGGATGGATCGAGTCCGTACCCCTGCTGGGCGGCCCTGTGCGCAAGATTATCGGCGGAGCGGATAGCGGCGCCGGCTTTTCTCCGGATGGCAGCCACTTTGCTTTCGTGAGGTCTATCGAGGGAAAAGTGAGCACGGAATTAATGGTCGCGAATGCAGATGGTTCCAACCCGCAAATCGTCGCCACCCCCGCACCCGGTAATTTCTTTACCAGCTTTAGCGTCGGGGGCGGCTATACCCCAGCGCATCCCGCGTGGTCCCCGGACGGCCAATCGATAGCCCTGGCCGAGCTTACTAGTAACTTTGCAGGCGTACTCGTCATCGCGGGTGCTCATGGAGGAAATCTCATTACGCTGGAGAAAACAAGGGTGCCCGGGGGATATGGCGGCGTTGCCTGGGAGAGCGGTGGGCAGGGGTTGATTGCCGTTGCCGCCACTTCCCTTTCTGACTATCCGCAAATATTTCGCGTGTCCTACCCTGACGGCGTGATGACCCAGTCATCGAATGACTTCACCGGCTACAACGGCCTCTCGGTCGCTGCATCCGGAGCGTTCGTTACGCTCCACAGCGTGCCGCAATATTCCGTCTACGTGGGTGATGGAACGAAACCGGGAACGGAATTCCAAACAATCTCCACCAGTACGGGAACGTTTGATGGACTCGCCGGACTGGCCTGGACGCCGGACGGCCAATTGGTGGTTACCCGAAGCTTGAACGGCCGTGGACAACTTTGGCTGGAGGGTGCGGACGGCAAAAGCGCGCACTCGATCGTTGACAACCAGGGGCAGCCGGTTCACCCAATCGTCGCGCCCAACGGACAAATCGTTTTTGAGGGAGATGTACCATCCGCGAATATCTGGCGAGTTAATCCCGACGGTACAGGACTGACAAACCTGACTCCCAAGCAACTCGCTGTCACGCCCGCGATTGCGCTCGGAGGCAAGTGGATCATTTTTGAAAGCATGTTCCAGGAGACAAGCGACCAGAAACTGCAGCGTGTTCCTCTTGAGGGCGGCGACATCGGCGCTGTTTGGTCCGGGTTTGTCTTTGTCGATGGCATCGCAGCTTCGCCCGATGGTACCCGTGTGTTCGCGGTGAGCCGCGGGGCCGATGACAAGCACGTACCCACCATTCTCGACCTGACAACCACGCCACCTGCCGTGACGCACCTGCCCGCGCCCTTCTCCACGGTGACTGAGTACCAGCGCGCGAATTTCGGTTGGACCCCGGGTGGGCAGGCAATCTCTTACGTGTTTCGCCAGGGCCTGGTTGATAATCTTTGGGCCATGCCTGTCGACGGCGCAAAACCTTCACAACTCACCCATTTTCCTGACCTGCAGATCGCCTCCTATGCCTGGTCGAAGGACGGGCGCCTGGCCATCAGTCGCGGCCAACCGAATACCGACGTGGTATTGGCAACGCCTGCCGCCTCGGACGGCGACGCCACGGATAAGTAACCGTAGACTGGGGAGTTTTCCCCAAATTAGCTAAAATAGCTATATTAGCTAACTTGGAGTGCAGATCCATGATTAAAGTGCAGATCCATGGTTAAGATGACCTCCGTAGAAGCGCAAAACCGCTTTGGGCAACTGCTCGACACGGCGCAACGGGAGATGGTCGCGATCACGCGGCATGGGCGGCCAACTGCGTTCGTCGTCTCGCCTCAAGATATGGAAGAGCTGCTCGATGCACGTCGCCGACGCGGCAAAGCCTTGACCGATTTCGACACGTGGAGCGCTGCGGCCGGCAGGCGCGCGAAGCCCGCTGCGTCTGCTCTGACCGATGAGGATGTAACGCGGTTGGTTCATGAATCGCGATGATCCAACGCGTCATTCTCGACACCAGTACGCTGGTGAGCGGGGCGCTGCGTATCGGATCTGTACCCCATCAAGCCTTGCTGAAGGCCGCCGCCACCTGTGACGTTTGCGCCAGCGCGGAAACGCTGGTTGAACTGGAACGAGTCCTGGATCTGGAAAAGTTTGACCGTTATCTGGACCGGTCTTTGCGCCGGGAGTTTGTTGCGCTGATGCACCGCACGGTGCATTTGTTCGCGATGAACAACGACGATCTGCAAGCAGTCGATCCTTCCTGCCACGATGCCAAGGACAACCAGTTTCTCGCATTGGCTCTGGTCGCAGAAGCCGGTGTTTTGGTCAGCAGCGATGACGATTTGTTGATACTGCACCCGTGGCGTGGAATAGCGATCATAAGACCCGGGGAGTTTCTATCCCGCTCCGATGATCCGCCAAAGCCATGAATATGGATTATCCTGATGGCCGAGGCAGAGGACAGATATGGCGATCGCACGGCAGGTAATTACATCCCTTTTACCCGATGGCACAGACATGCTCGGAACCAAGAGCCTGGCCGTCAAAATAGCAGACGAAAACATTGTTTCCGGTTCCCTGCTCACCGTGGAGAGCAATCACTTCTGCGTACTGAAATCTCGCGGCGCCGTATTGAATGTGTATGAGACGGGCCAGTACGCCCTCACCACTCCCGATAAACCCCTGCTCGGTTCCATTGCGCAAGGATTTTTCGGCGGATCGTCGCCCTGGGTTTACGAAGTCATTTACGTGAACCGATCGAAGCTGTTGATTCGCAGCGAGGGCGTCGCCACCAGCGAGGAGATGGCCGAGATGGCCTACCAGGTCGATTACTACATCCATGTCGACACCAAACAGGCGGCACTCGATCTGATCACGCATCTACCCTTCAACGGCCATCTGATTGATACGCGTGAAGTGGCCGACTACGCAGGCCCGGCAATTGAACAAGCGATTAACCAGATCGTTCAGGTCACGAAGATGGAGGACATCAATGAGCACATCAATGAAGTGCGCGAATTGGTCAAAACCCATCTCTCCGACTTCCTGAAAATTTATGGAATCACACTCAACGATCTGAAGATCCTCATCATGCCCAAAGACGAGCGCATGCGCGAGCTGATCTCGCTGCAGGCCATCGGTCTTACTCCCATCGAAGCGGTGCGCTATTACCTCGCACTGCAAATGGCGGAAAAGGGGCTGGTCTCCGCACCCAATGCCGCGGCCGGCTTGCCCTTTAACATCGGTGGCTCGGTGACCGGAATCTATCCAGTTGGAACCGGGCTAGGCGCGGGGCCCGCAACAGAGACAGGTACAGTGGCAAAATCCGGAACCGAAACCGAGCCAGGATTCAGCGGAGACAGAGAGTGACGAACAGCGGATTCTATGACGCCGGCGCGCTGCGGCAAGTCGCCACCAACCTATTCTATGGCTGGGGCTACAACTTCTACCGCGTGGAGAACCAGTTGCGCGCGGACGACCAACTGGTGCGCAGCAAAGCCGCGTCGCTGCTGGGCATTGCGATGGCTAGCGTGGATACGGCGGAAAGCGACTACCGGCGCGAGTTCCTGCCTCCGCCCTCGCGCGCCAAGCCGTTTCCTGATGCGGCCGCGATCGCAGTAGCACAGCGGCTGGAACGGCTGGCCCGCGGGATCGGCGCCCTGGAATCCTCGATTCAACAACAACCGGTTCCCGAGAACGATCGAATGACGCAACGCTATCGTCAGGAAGCAGCCACACTCAAGGTGCTGATGGGACACGACGAGCAGCTGGTGGGCCAGTGCGATCTGCTGCGATCGATGGTGAGTAACAAACCCGCCGCTGCGATTCTTGAGAACCTGGCAGCGCTTGAACTTGGCTTAGAAGCCATCCGAGCCACCCTGCACGATCGAGAAGCAGTACTGCTCGATCGTGCACCATAGATTCCAATTAGTCGTAATACTCCAGCCCCAGGTGGGTAATCAACGACTCACCCTGGATATGCCGCAGCGTGTTCTTCAGCTTCATTAATTGAATAAACAGATCGTGCTCGGGATAAAGCCCGGGCGCCGTCATAGGCGATTTCCAATAGAAGCTCAGCCACTCCTGTATACCCAGGTCTCTCAATTCTGGAGTACGCGCCGCCAGATCCAGAAAGAGCACAAGATCGAGCGCGATGGGGGCGGCCAGGATGGAATCGCGGCACAGGAAATCGACCTTGATCTGCATCGGGTAGCCGAGCCAGCCAAAGATATCGATGTTGTCCCAACCTTCTTTATTATCACCACGCGGAGGATAATAATTAATCCTTACCTTGTGGTAAATATCCTTGTACAGATCGGGATAAAGGTCGGGCTGCAAAATAAAATCAAGCACGCTGAGCTTCGATTCTTCCTTGGTCTTGAATGACTCCGGGTCGTCCAGCACTTCCCCGTCGCGGTTGCCGAGAATATTGGTGGAGTACCACCCACTCACGCCCAACATGCGCGCCTTGAAGGCTGGCGCCAGCACGGTCTTCATGAAGGTCTGACCGGTTTTGAAATCCTTCCCTGTAATAGGCGCGCCGTTTTTGCGCGATAGTTCCTGCATCACGGGCAGATCCACAGTGAGATTCGGCGCGCCCATGGCAAATGGAACCCCTTCCTGCAAGGCGGCGTACGCATAGATCATCGATGGGGCGATGTTGATGTCGTTGTCTTCCAGGCCCTTTTCAAAAGCCGCGAGCGATTGGTGCACCGCCGTCGGTGTGAGAAAGATCTCCGTCGAACCGCACCAGATCATCACCTGGCGCTCAGTGACCTTTTTATACGCCTGGATATCTGCACGCAACTGCTCGGCCAAGTCGCGTTTATTTTTGCCCTTCTTCACGTTGCAACCGTTCAGGCGCTTGACATAATACTGATCGAAGACGGCGGGCATGGGCCGGATTCCTTCAAGAAACGGCCGAATGGTTTCCAACTGGTCGCGGTCGAGTACGCGCGCCGTCTTGGCCGCTTCAAACATGTTGTCGGCAAAGATATCCCAGCCGGTGAAACAGAGATTATCCAGCTTTGCCAGGGGAACAAAGTCTTTGATAAGCGGGCTGCGCGCATCGGTGCGCTTGCCCAGGCGAACGGTTCCCATTTGCGTCAGCGAGCCAATCGGCTTCGCTATTCCTTTGCGCACTGCTTCCACACCGGCCACGAGGGTGGTCGCAACTGATCCCATTCCAGGGATCATAATTCCTAATTTTCCGGTGGCGGGCTGAATCGGGGAGGTGGCAGCAGGGCCTTGGCTGCTGCTTGTTGGTGTAGACATTTTCTTGCGGATCCGTCCTCTCGCTTTTGTTTGTCCCAGTCTCACCTTTCATTTCTGCTTTGGCAAATCGGACCCGTTCAAAGGAGAGAAAGCGCAGCTTAACGGTAGCGCCGCGCGACTCAGCCGCTGTTACGCCGCGCTGCCCGCGGCGGCGCGTTGTTTCCAATGCGACCACACGAACCAGATAATGGCGGCAAGTAATACGGCTTCAACCCCGAGATGGAAGCGGTGAAAAACTTCCTTGAAGCGAGGATCGGTTTCCCATGAGCGGCCCAGCCGCATGCCCACATAGGCCAGCGCAAAACACCATGGCCACGACCCCAGGAAGGTGTAGATGTGAAAACGCCATAGCGGCATTCTGGCGATTCCGGCAGGCAAAGCGATAAAGGTTCGCACCACCGGCAGCAGCCGGGCCAGGAATACGGTGATCGACCCATACTTCAGAAAGAAATGGGTGGTCCTGTCCAGGTCGCGCTTGCTGAGCAGAACATACCTGCCAAAGCGCTCCACCAGTGGACGGCCACCGTGGGCTCCCACCCAGTAGGCGACTGCGGAGCCCAGGTTGCAGCCGATCGCTCCCGCCGTTGCCACCCACAATAGCTGGAACCGGCCGCTATAAACCAGGTAGCCGGAAAACGGCATGATGATCTCAGACGGCAGCGGAATGCATGCCGATTCGATCGCCATCAGCAGCGCGACACCCAGGTACCCCGCGGACGAAATAACGCTGATGATGAAGTGGGCCAGAATCGCTATGATTTTCTCGGTCATCCGCAGGCAGTATAGCGGGTTGACACGCTGAAATTAGCCGTATCGAGCGCTTTGTTACCATGGAGTTGGCAAAGGAGTACACCATGGCAGAAGCAGTCATTCCAGAAGTTTCCCAACAAACCACCGCTGAGCCGCAGCGGGCCCAGGCCCCGGCCAAAGAAGTAAAGCGGCAGACGATTGGTTTCACATTCTTCAAGGTTCTGCCGGAATGGCGCCGCCTGCCGGCGGAGGAGAAGCAAGCGCATCGCGAAGCCTTTGCCGCGGTCATTAAAAGTTGGAATCAACCTGGACGCCTGCTCACCCTTACCTATTCCACCGTAGGACTCCGCGGTGACTGCGACATGGTTCTGTGGCGCATTTGTTATACCCCGGAAGACTTGAACGACATGACGGCCGAGCTGATGGCGACGCCCATGGGCGGGTACCTGCAGACCGCCTACAGCTACCTGTCCATGACCAAGCGTTCGCAATACCTGATCGGCCACGAGCACGAAGGCCAGCACGATTCGCGCGGCAGCATACGCCCGGGCGGGCAGAAATATATCTTCATTTATCCCTTCTGGAAAACGCGCGCCTGGTACCTGTTGCCGCCCGAGGAGCGCCAGCGGCTCATGAACGAGCATATTCGGGTCGGCCATCTTTATCCTCGTGTGAAGCTGAACACGACCTACTCTTTCGGCATTGACGATCAGGAATTCGTGGTGGCGTTTGAAACCAATTACCCGGAAGATTTCCTCGACCTGGTGCAGCAATTGCGGGAAACCGAGATCAGCCCTTACACACTTAAAGACACGCCGATCTTCACCTGCATTCGCATGACGCCGGAAGATATGCTGGCTCGGCTTGGCTAGACGCAGATGAAGGCCGCGGTTCCAATCAAAAAGGCCGTTGTAAAAAAGAAAGCGGCGAAGAAAGCTGCCAGGCCACGGCGTAATCCGCTGGCGGCCGAGCGCATTTCCGCGCTGCTCGAGCGATTGGCTCAGGCTTATCCCAGCGCCGAGTGCGCCTTGCATCATAGCAATGCGTGGGAGCTTCTGGTGGCCACCATTCTCTCCGCGCAATGTACCGATGCGCGCGTCAACATGGTCACTCCCGGGCTATTCAAAAAATTCCCCACGCCCACCGACTTTGCGCACGCGCCTCTGGTGGAAATTGAAGAGCAGATCCGCTCCACTGGCTTCTATCACAACAAGGCGAAGTCTTTGAATGGTGCGGCGCGCAGGCTCACCGCTGAATTCGGTGGAAAGGTTCCGCAAACCATGGAAGAGCTGCTGACCCTGCCGGGCGTTGCGCGCAAAACAGCTAATGTGGTGTTGGGAGTGGCCTTTGGCAAAGCTGTTGGCGTTGTCGTGGATACGCATGTACTGCGGCTGTCGAGGCGTCTGGAGCTCACAAAAGCGACCGAGCCTGTCCTGGTGGAGAAGGACTTGATGAAGATCATTCCCCAGGACCACTGGATCGCTTTTTCTCATGAAATGATCCATCACGGGCGCCAGGTATGCATTGCCCGCAAGCCGCGCTGCCCCGACTGCACCCTCGAGCCACTCTGCTACTCAAGCGATAAAACCTGGAGCAGCCACTAGTGGACTGTACCATCCGCTTCAATAGAGACTCAGGGCTAAGGCATAATTCTCTTCCATCTGCGGAAAAGCACAGTCTTGACGACAAAGCGTCCCTCAGCGGCTAAAGCCGAACTCGTTCTAGAGTTGTTATGTACGGGCTGAAGCCCGTACCCTTCAGGAAATTTCGCAAACTTTCCGCCCCAGACCTTTTAACTGTTTTCCACTGCGATAACGCCCGATTACAGATCGACCTGCGTGCCGGACTACCGATCAAGGAGCAGTCACCAGTTGCCGGAGAGCGGAATCCGAATAGAGGCCTAGTCTGGGACGGGGCTCAGGTGGAATGGCAAGAATAATGTAAAGACCGTGCCGTGACGGCCTTCGCGCTGGCTGCTGCGCATGCGCACACGCCCTTCATGGCGCTCCATGATTTCGCTGCTGATCCACAGTCCCAGACCGGTTCCAGAGTACCCCTTGGTAGTAAAGAACGCTTCAAAAATCCTGGCCTGTATTTGCTCATCGATGCCGTGCCCGGTATCGGCGACCGTAAGCACCAGCCCGAGACGCATTGTCTTCCAGTCAATCGCTTCACGGCTTCGCAGCAGCAGGCGCCCGCCTCGCGGCATGGCATCGATGGCGTTGCCGATCAGGTTGCTGAGCACCTGGCGAATATCTCCTTCAAAGCACACTACTGGTTTCGTCGCGCGTATCCGTCTGCTAACCACGATGTTGGAATTCTTCAATCTGCCCTCGTAGATGCTGAGCACGGTCGAGAATAGATCCGAGGCGCTGACCGCCTGCGGCTTGGTGGACTGCTTGTGGAATCGAAGCGTTTGGGTTGCGATGACGGCAACCCGCCGAAGTTCCTCATCGGCCGCATCCAAAAGTCGCTGCACTTCCGGCAGCTGGGCATATTTCCGCGATAGATAAATCAAGTTGATGACCGACTCAAGGGGATTGTTAATCTCGTGCGCAATTGAGCTCGCTAGCCGGCCTACTGCGGCCAACTTCTCTCCCTGCAGCAACGCCAACTCCGCTTGCTTTTGCTTCGTGATCTCAATCGTCGCTCCGGCAATCGCCTGCACCGATCCGTCCTCGGCGAAAATCGGCGAGTAGTTCACATTCCAATAGCGATGTTCGCCGGGCCGCGTAGGCAAAACACCTTCGACCTGCCCATCGAGGATGGTTTCCCCTTGAGCTGCCCGGCGAATCATCTGGTGGCTCTCAGTGAGGCCAGGACTCAATTCGTCGAGAGTTTTGCCCAGCGCCTGCTCTGGCCGCAAGCCGAGAATGTTTGACTGGCGATCATTAAGCCGTACCAGCCTCAATTCCTTCGGCTCATAGAGCGCCATGCCGATCGGCGACCCACGATAAATCGCCTCCAGCTCCCGCCGCCTGAGTTCAATCTCGGCGTACTGCTGGCGTAAACGCTCCGCGGCAACGCGATTCTCATGAACATCGGTTGCCACGCCGAGCCACTGCTGGATAGCGCCTGCCTCATCGCGAAGGGGCAGTGCACGCAAATGCCACCAGCGCGCGGCGCCGTCGGATGCACGAAGCAGACGAGCATCGATTACATAGTCCTGGCCTGTCGCGACGCTCTTTGACCATACCTGCAATACTCGCTCTCGATCCTCCTCGTAGAAGCACTGCAGGTACTCCGTGCCGTCGATGGGAACAAAGTCTTTCCCGATGTATTCAAGAAATCGCTGGTTGGCATACAAAACACGGCCCTCTGCATCGGCCGTCCACAGCGCCTGCGGATTCAGCTCGGTCAATACGCGGTATCGCTCCTCGCTTGCGCGCAATGCGTCGTCCTGCATCCGCCGGGCCGTCACATCGCGAAAGAAGATAATGACGCCGTCCGGTGAGGGACGCACGACAACGTGGAGCCACAGGCCGTACGGGCCGCCATAATAGGCCTCAAATTCGCCCGCGATCCCCTGGTTCATCGCGCGGCTGTAGTGCTCGATGTAGGGTGACCCGTCGTAGACTGCGTAAGGGAAACGTTCCCAGAAGTTCGTCCCCAGTACCGGCCCGGGCGATTTGATCACTTCCTTCGCTTTACTGTTCAAAAACGTGATGCGCCATTCGCGATCTAAACTCGCCACCGCATCCATGGTTGTATCTAATACCTGCTGTAACTGCTCCCCGATGGCGGCGCCCGTGATCTCCGCGCGATGTACCGCGGTTACATCGCGGTAGTGCGCCAATACTCCAACCACCGACGGCTGAATGCGAATATCGAACCAGGTCTCGAAGGGCTCGTAATAAAAACCTTCTACCACGCGTTGCGTGCTCTCTGCCGCCACTTCGCGGTATGCATCCTCCAGACGAGTACCCACAATCTGGGGAAAAAGCTCCCACAGGGTCTGGCTGTTCAGGTTCTCTGGGCTCAGGCGGCTCAAGCGGCGTGCCGTGTCGTTGGCATACACGATCCGCCAGTCTTCATCGAACAGCAGGATCGCATCGGGCAGCCCATCCATAGCCTGGGTCAGCGCCGCCCGGATCGCGGCGTTGGGTTCCTCTGTTCCACCCGGGCTTGCTTTGCGTACCATGTGCGACTACAAGCTTACCTTGCTCACCAGATTTGCCGTCAGATGTGCAATGCACAATAAAACGTGCACCCCGACGGGAGGGGTCGATCGAGATTTTCCCTCTGACCATGCTTGCCGGCCGGGGCACGCTTTCAAGTCATGCTCAAAGGCTACTTTTGATGTTTGTTCAGCGCATCGATGGCGCGCTTCAACTCTTCCAGCTTCTGCCCGGCCTCGCCCAGCTTGCCTTCCGCGGTCAGCCGCTGGTAGTCAGCAAGATCTTTAGCGGCTTGGGCGATGGTGGGGTTGAGGTCCGACGTGGATTGGGGCGTGGGTAAAGCAGACTGCGACCCAGCACGCTGCGGCTCGGCGGGTGTGAGGGATGAGCCGGTTCCCGCAAAAAGGGCGCTCAGAGCGGCCTCGAAGGTCGATCCGTACGCCAGCCGGTCTTGCAGCGCAAGCACCACCAGGCGCAGCTCAGGCATGGGGCTTCGCTCCGCCTGCAGGTAGATGGGCTCCGCATACAACAGCGCGCGGCCGGTGGGGATTACCAGCAGAGTCCCACGCCGCACGTGCGAACCCTGCTGGTTCCACAGCGTCAACTGCCCGGAAAGCTGCGCGTTTTGATCGATGCGTGCTTCGATCTGCAATGGCCCGTCCACCAGCTTGTTTTTGGGGAAGTTGTACACCACCGAGGTGCCGTAATGTTCGCCGTCGCTGCGGCCGCCGATCCAGCCGATCAGGTTGTTGCGATTGGCCGGTGTGAAGGGCAGGATCTCCACGAACTCCATCCCGGTTTCGTCTGGAAGCTTCATCAGCACAAAATTCGGTTGCATTGCCTGCGTGGTCTGGCCGCCGCCCTCGCTCATGCCGACTTCGCTGGCCACGGTCCAGAGATCTTCCCGGTTATAGAACACCTCAGGATCGGTCATGTGATAGAGGCCATAGACCTCGCCCTGCAATTTCAGCAACAGCTCCGGGTAGCGCATATGCTTGCGCAGCCCCGCCGGCATCATCGCTCCATCTTTGAACAGACTGGGGAAAATGCGGCGGTAGGTCGCAAGAATCGGATCCTGGTTGTCGAAAACATAAAACGTAGTCGAGCCATCGTAAGCGTCGATGACGACCTTGACGCTATTGCGCATGTAGTTGATGGAATCGTCACCCAGCCGGTAATGGGTCGAATAAGGGTACTGGTCTGAGGTAGTAAATGCATCCATCACCCACGACAGCCTTCCATCCTCGCCCACTACCATGTACGGATCAGGATCGTAGGTAAGAAATGGCGCCAGGGTGGAAACACGATCACGCACATTGCGCCGCATCAGCAGCCTGCTCTGCGCGTTCACGTCGTCGCTGAAGGGCAACTTCCCCAGGTCGCCGCGGTCGAGCGCGAGCGCAATGCGGCGAAAGAACCCGCCGAGCACAATGCCTCCGTTGCCCTCGTAGGACGTGAGGTTGTTGCTCTGGCCTTGCGGGTAATTAAATTCCTGTTGCCGCGTCTTGACGTAGACGTCGGTATTGGTCAGCTCGCCAAAATAAATCTCCGGCCTGGTTACATTCAAGCCGGGCACCGTGCTCTGCACTGGCATGTTGCTCAGGTAGAGAGTAGGCAGCCCCTCGGTGGTGAACCCATTGACCGGGTTCATGGTAATGCCGTAGCCATGGGTGTAAATCAGCTTCTCGTTGATCCAGTTACGGCTGCTCTCGGGTAGCTTTTCCACGTTGAGCTCGCGCGTTCCCAGCATCACCTGGCGCAACTCGCCATCGATCGTGTAACGATCGATGTCGATATCGGGAAAATCGTAGTAGGTACGAATTTCCTGGATCTGCCGCAGCGTATCCTGCAGAGCCTGCCAGTCCCACAGGCGGATGTTGTTGCAGAGTCGCCTGATTGTTGGCGGGATCGGCCGCACCCACGGTGGTCTCGGCGGGAAACTCGCGCTGCACGAACTTGTCGAGCCCGAACGCTTGCCGCGTCATCAGGATGTTGTGGGCAATGTACGGTTGCTCCCGCACCAGTTCATTCGGTTTCACTATGAAGCTGCTCATCCACCAGCCGGTGATGCGCAGGCCAACAAAGCAAAGTGCGGCGGGAAGAATCGCTACGATCAGCCATCGGCCCCGTGCGACCGTTACTGCGTTGGCGGCCGCGGCGACCGCGCCGCCAACCAGGGCAACGCAGACCAGTAGCATCCCCACCAGGTTGACATGCGCGTCCGTGTACGTGATGCCGGCGAAAACCGTGTGATCATCGAATAAAAGGTCGTACCGGCCCAGGAACACCCGTACCGCCAGGATCAGCAAGAGGAATGCGAACGCGACGGAAAGCCCGCGCCACGGCAGGATGAGGTAGCTGCGGCGCTTGGCCAACGCTCCGGCTCCACCGGTGATGACGATGAAAATGATTGCCAGCGCACAGAGGATGACGGCGAGGGTGAGCAGCCACCCGGAAATAAGCTGCCATGCCGGTAGAGTAAAGAGAAAGAAGTTCACCCCTTTGCCAAAGATGGGGTCCACTCCGCCAGCGCCGGCGGCCGGCGCATACCAGAAGAGCGCCAGTGTAGGCCACTCCGCCATCATGCCGGCGCCCGTCACCAGGGCAATTGCAATCGAGCCGCCGATCCCGAGCAGCCGCAAGACGGGCTCAACCGGAAGCTTTACCGGCTGACCACCAAAGAAGAGGGTGTGGCTACTGGGCAAGTCGGGCAGATGCGCGCGCTTCAATGCGGCAAAGGATCCATACAGAATCACAAAGGTCGCGGCGGCAAACAGCGCGAAGATGATCCATTGAAGAGCCAGTGACTTGATGAAAACGTCGCCATAGCTGAGCGACCGGAACCACAACAGATCAACGAAATAGGACACGGCCGTGCGGCCGCCAAAGAAGATAACGGCAAAAATCGCGAGAATGAGAAAGAAACGGCGACGGCGGCGCTGCGGATGCTTCAGGGGAAAATCAATGGACGTGGGCATTGCTACCCTTCATTCTACCGGAGTGCTTGCGGATGGCGGGTTGCCCGGACTCCGCAGCAGGCCCGGAGGGACCTGCGGTTCTCCTACTCACTGGCAACTCATCGTTTCCCCGGAAGCGGATAGCGGAATATCATGGGTGGACTTTCGCTTGTCGCCAGGCGATGCCCGCAAATTTCTTCACTCCGGAGAACTCCCCCATGGCCCGCAAAAAATCTGCCCTCCCCTTTTCTTCCCAACAGCGCATTACTCTGCCCGGAAGCGACAAAGCGCCGCTACTCCGGGGCGACCGGTGACAAGCCGGCCAGGCCAAGCAGCCTTATCACCGTTTCCGTGATCGTCCGCCGCAAGCGTCCGCTCAACACCAAAGATCTGGGGAAAACCCGCATCACCCGCGCTCAGTATCGCCAGCTTAACGGCGCAGACCCTGCGGCCATTAAACAAGTGCGCGCCTTCGCCAAAGAGTTCGGATTGAAAGTGGATAAGGACACGCCAAAGCGAGAGCAGCGCACGCTCAAGTTGACGGGAACCATCGCCGCTATGCAAAAGGCGTTCGCAGTCACCCTTACCGCGAAGGTACTCGACGGCAACACCTATCGTGTGCGCGAGGGCGGTATTCCCGTGCCGGCTGAAGTTGATCGGCGCGGTGGAGGCCGTTCTGGGGCTCGACAATCGTCCCCAGGCTCAACCTCATTTTCGTGTCCTGGGCTCAGCGATAAACGCCGGCGCCGGTGGAACCAAAGGCTTCGCTCGCGCTCATGCAGCCGCGGCGGGCACCTCATACACGCCGGTTCAGGTCGCGCAGTTGTACCAGTTTCCCCAGGGCGCGACTGCCTCCGGGCAGACCATCGGCATTATCGAATTGGGTGGCGGCTACCGCGCCGCTGATCTTACTGCGTACTTCAAGACGTTGAGTCAAACCGCCCCTAAGGTGACGGCTGTATCGGTCGATGGCGGGAAGAACACGCCAGGCAACGCGAACGGTGCGGACGGAGAGGTCATGCTGGATATCGAAGTCTCCGCGGCCGTCGCCCCAGGGGCAAAGGTCGTGGTGTATTTCGCGCCCAACACCGACCAGGGATTTATCGATGCGGTCAGCACCGCGGTGCACGACACGACGAATAACCCGAGCGTGATTTCGATCAGTTGGGGTGGGCCTGAATCCAGTTGGACTGCGCAAGCGATGAATGCGCTCGACGACGCTTGCCAGTCCGCAGCCGCGCTCGGCATCACCATAACCGTTGCCGCGGGCGACAACGGATCAACCGACGGCGCGACCGGCAACAACGTCGACTTCCCTGCTTCGAGCCCTCACGTTCTTGCCTGCGGTGGAACCAAGCTCATCGGTAACGGCAGCAGTATCACATCCGAGGTGGTATGGAATGAGCAAGCCAGCAGCGAAGGCGCGACGGGCGGCGGAGTGAGCAATGTATTCGCGCTGCCTTCCTGGCAGGCAAGCGCCAACGTGCCCGCGCCTTCGGGAAGCACCGGGGGCCGGGGTGTGCCGGATGTAAGCGGCAACGCAGACCCGGAGACTGGCTACCAGGTTCGCGTCGACGGTCAGAGCTTGGTGATTGGCGGCACCAGCGCGGTTGCGCCCCTTTGGGCCGGGTTGATCGCGCTCAGCAATCAGCAAAATGGAAAGACCGCGGGCTTTATCCAGCCCCAGATTTACGCCGCGAAGGCTACATACGCCTTCAACGACATTGTCTCTGGAAACAACGGCGCATTTTCTGCCGGTCCCGGCTGGGATGCCTGCACCGGCCTTGGCTCTCCCATAGGATCCAAGCTGATTGCGCTGCTTAGTGCTTCGACCACGACAAAGAAGAAGAAGAAAGGTGGAGGCAAAAAGCCAGTCCGCATGCGGCCGGTTAAGAAGAAAAGAGCTCAGCGCGTCAGGAAGACCTAGGCAGTGGGCAGCACGGTTCAAGGTGAGCTGTTCAAGAGCGCAACGCAGATCTCTCCGCTCCGCTACGCTCCGGTCGAGATGACAATTCGGTTTGTGCAGTGAATTTGTCATCTCGACCGGAGCGTACCCGGATTTCCTGTTACGCAACACCGGACAAGACCGCGTGTGCGGCTTTCCTCGCAGAGAGGCGCACTGCCGCCAGCCGTATTCCACGGAGTTCGTTCAGTAACCAGCGATCCGCAATGCACGTTTGCATCTCCCACATCTCGTAACTACACGAGATATGGGGCACCCTTTGATCTGTGGCCAGGATTGTGCTTCGGGTATTGCTCAACTTATAACTACAACTTTTGCGTGCCATTCAACGGCAGCACAACCTTCCTTTGTTACTTATCCCTGGTTTAGCATCAGGGCATTGATTCACTGCTCCCCTTTCCCCAGATAATCCGGTCGACCAACTGGGGAGAGTGTGTCCATGCGGAAACTGAGCTTTAGTTTAGTGCTTGGTGTTGCATCGATTCTCGCTGGATGCAGTTCCGCCAACAACGGAACGCCGAATCCCAATCAACCCAGCAGTCTGATCGTCACGACAACCTCCCTTCCCGGCGGCACGGTGGGCGCGGCATATACCGCCACGGTGGTTGCCTCCGGTGGCACAACTCCCTACACCTACGGCGCGAGCGGCCTCCCAGGTGGTCTGTCCATCGATAGCTCGACCGGCGCAATTGCCGGAACACCTACGCAAAGCGCGATTGGGACGACGTCGGCTACGATCACGGTGACGGACTCAACGCAACCCTCCTCGCAGGCAGTCACGTCGAAATTCAGCGTTCAGATCAGCCCCGCTTCGCTCGCCATAACCACAACGTCCCTACCCGCCGGCGCCGCCACGTTGCCTTATCCGTCGACCACGCTCACTGCCTCAGGCGGAGTCGCACCGTATTCCTGGGCATTAGCTTCGGGCAGCAACCTACCCGCCGGGCTAAGCCTATCTTCGGGGGGAATCATCTCAGGAACGCCGGCCGCTCAATCCAGTGGCTCCTATTCCGTCACCGTGGTCGCAACGGATTCCTTTGCCCCTCCCGACACTGCGCAAACGACGCTCGCGCTTACAATTTCCGGCGGCCTCACCTTCACGACGACTACCCTTCCAGCCGCGACATTGAACACCGCCTACTCCGCGGCGTTAGCCGCAGAGGGCGGAATCGGCCCCTATACCTTTAGCCTGGCCAACGGGACTTCCCTCCCTGCGGGCTTGTCCCTTTCCCCAGCAGGCACAATTAGCGGCACACCCAGCAAAGCGGGGAGCACCACCTTTGCCGTCAATGTGGTGGATTCGACAACGCCCGCCCCTCTTTCTCAAACCGGCAGCTTCAGCATCACGGTAAACGCGCCGGCCGGGCCGCAGTGCGGCAACATGAGCACCGGCAACGGAGCCAGCCTCAACGGCTATGTACCGTTCCCCTCCAGCAATCTTTGGAATACCAACATCGCTTCCGCTCCGATTGATCCCACGTCTGCGACCATCATCGGCGTTCTCACCGGCAGCCATCTGCATCCAGACTTCTCCAACGTCGTCGACGGAAACTACGGCATACCCTACGTGGTCGTGGACTCGAACACTACTCCTGGGGTGCCGGTAACCATGACCACTTATCAAAGCGAGAGCGACATTACGCTGTATCCAATCCCGATTACGGCGCCCATCGAGGGCTTCCCGGCGGACTGCACGACGACCGGCGACAACCACCTGATCGTGATCGATAAAACTCAATGCTGGATTTATGAAACCTGGCAAACCCAGCGTTGCAACGGCGCCTGGTCAGCGGCCAACGGGGCTATCTGGGACCTCACCAGCAATGAGCAGCGTCCTTACGGTTGGACTTCCGCCGATGCAGCGGGCCTGCCCATTTTCCCCGGGCTGGTCCGGTACGACGAGGTCGCGGCGGGCGCCATCAACCACGCCATTCGCATGACGCTGGCGCAAACCAAGAGCGATTCCAATGGCGGATATTTCGTGGACCCAGCGACCCACGCTGCCGGTAACAACTCGGGCACCGATAACATCATGGGCATGCGGCTCCGGTTGAAGGCGAGCTTCGATATCTCCAGTTTCAGCGCTGCCAACCAGGTGATCCTCACGGCAATGAAGAACTACGGCATGCTGGTAGCCGATAACGGTAGCAACATGTACTTCCAGGGAAGCCCGGACGCGCGTTGGGACGATGACGATCTGAGCGCATTGAAGGCCATCGACGCATCCAACTTCGATGTCGTGCAGATGGGAACGGTATACGACAATGCCACCGCGCCCACGGGGGCCACGCCGACGATCAGCAGCTTTACCGCCTCGCAAACGACGGTCGCAGCCGGCACGCCGGTAACGTTGACCTGGAGCGCGACCAACGACTCCTACGATTACATCGATGTGGTGGGCCCGGTGCGCGGCGGCAGCCAAACTGTGACTCCAACTGCCACCACCGTCTACACTCTGAATTCAACCAACCAATACGGACGCTCCACTATGTCGGTGACGGTGAACGTTCAGTAATCTTTCCCCGAGCCACGAACCTGGCAAATGCTCTGGCGGTGGCTGCACCCCCAGCTCCCGTGGGAGAATACTTTTGTGGGCATGTAGGGGCTGAAAGCGTGCCGCAAATCCTACAAGCCGAGGTAACTCAATCAACCGAGGGCCTGGAATATGTGCCGCAACATCAAAATGCTTTTCAACTTCGAACCTCCGGTAACGGAAGAAGAGGTTCGCGCCGCATCCCTGCAGTACGTGCGCAAGATAAGCGGTTTTACCAAACCGTCGAAGGCTAATGAAGCCGCATTTGCGACTGCGGTTGACGAAGTAGCCGCCGTCTCCATGCGGCTTCTGCAGTCGCTCGAAACCAATGCCACGCCGAGAAGCCGGGAGGAAGAGGCGGCAAAGGCAAAGGCCCGGTCCGCGGAAAGATTCGGCACTTAGTCGTTCGTCCTATGAGATTTTCGCAATGCTCTGGCGGTCCTGCCTGTTGAGACGTATGCTGTTCATTACACACAGGCAGGAGTTCGAATGGTTGCGTCAATCCCTGGTCGCTGTCGGCTGCGGTTGTACTCGCTTCTGGTGCTGGCAGTCGCAGCTCTTACCCTCTCCTTCCCAGCCGTTGGCCAGACTCAGCTAAAGAATCCCGGGACGGGCTTTGTTTCGCTCGATGGGAACTGGCGATTTCACCTCGGCGACGACAAGGGATGGGCCGACCCGGCTTTGGATGATTCCGCCTGGGAGCCGATCCGCGGCGACCAGCGCTGGGGCGCGCAATCCCATCCCAGCTATGCCGGCTTCGCCTGGTACCGGCAGCGCATCGAAATCGATAACTCCAATCCCGCAGGGACAAAGAATCTCGCACTGCTGATTCCGCCGGTCCAGGACGCCTATGAGATTTTCTGGAATGGCCAGAAACTGGGAAGCTATGGCCGCCTGCCACCGAATGCGCAGTGGCGTCAATTTGGCCACGGAGATGTCTATCCGCTGCCCAGTACCACAGGACTGCTTGCTCTCCGCGTGTGGAAAGCACCCCTGACGTCGGTCGATCCAGCAGAAGTTGGCGGCTTTACCCACGCTCCCCTATTGGGCGATTCCTCAGTGCTCACTGCCCGAATGCAGGCAATCGCCTACGCCAGCGATGGCCACAGACTGCCCAGCTTCCTGATCTCCGCCGTCACCCTGGTCATCGGGATGCTGAGTTTCCTGCTCTATCTGCGCAACCGCAAAGAAGGGTTATATCTCTGGCTGGCGCTCTACCTGGTCGCCGGTGGCGCCCAGGGATTCCAGCAATTGTCGGCCGTCCGCTTCGGCGTCGAGGCGCACACCTACCAGTTGGTGATCCAACTGCTCTCGAGCGCGCAGGACATCCCCATTTGGCTGATCCTGCTGGCCCTCTTCGGCATGACGCATGAGCGGCGCTGGAGGCGGGCCACCGGGTGGCTGGTCGCCATCTACTTGACCGCCCAGGCAATAGACATCATCACCATCTATTACTGGGAAAAGGGCGGCATCATGCCCTGGATTGACGGCATCACGACCGCTGTATATTCCATCACGCCTTTGTACGTTTTTGTCATCATCGGTTTCGGGCTGTTGCGCCGAAATAGGCCCTCGCTGTGGCCCTTGATCGTAGCGGTCTGCCTGAATGCGCTTTATAACGTCGTGTCGAACCTGGTGGCCCAGGGCGTACGTTTTACCCATTGGACAATGTCAGCGCAACTCCAGTCCATGGGCTTCGAGGTCGGCGGCTATTTCTTCGGCATTGGATTCGTTCTCAACACCTTATTGTTCCTGGCCTTGATTTTTACCATCGCGCGGGAGCAGTTTCTGGAGCGGGAGCGGCAGACTCACATCGAACTCGAAATGCAGTCGGCCCGCGAAGTCCAACAGATCCTGGTTCCCGAAGAAACCCCGGCGATTGCAGGTTTGTCCATTGCCAGCGTGTACCGTCCCGCGGAAGAGGTAGGCGGCGATTTCTTTCAAGTGATCGCTCTGCCGGACGACGGTGCGTTGATCGCTTTGGGGGACGTGAGTGGCAAGGGGCTTAAGGCTGCCATGACCGTATCGCTGATCGTCGGAACGCTGCGTACCCTGGCCGACTACACGCAAAGCCCGGCAGAGATTCTGGGCGGCTTGAACCGCCGTCTGCTGGGGCGGATAGACGACGGATTCGTCACCTGTCTGGTCGCCCGCATCGATGCTAACGGCGAAACGACTATGGCCAATGCCGGTCACCTCGCGCCCTTCCGCGAAGGAGAAGAGCTACCCGTCAAAGGCGCCTTGCCGCTTGGTCTGACATCGGACGCTGCCTATGACGAACTGGTGTTCATGCTGCACCAAGGC
Organism: uncultured Acidobacteriaceae bacterium; assembly: GCA_963758385.1. Classification (GTDB taxonomy): domain Bacteria; phylum Acidobacteriota; class Terriglobia; order Terriglobales; family Acidobacteriaceae; genus PALSA-350. Next base: position 1,176,773 of record CAVWVA010000001.1, read on the forward strand.
GAGACGGTTACGTTCTATACCGATGGCATTCTGGAGGCGCGCAATGCGGCGGGCGAGTTGTACGGCTTTGACCGGCTGACCGCGCTCATCCGGTCTAATCCCACGATTGAGGGGATGGTTGAGGAAGCGTGTAACTTCGGCCAGCAGGACGATATCACCGTATTCCGCGTGACGCGATTGGCTCAATCCGCTCCTGCGAACGCCGCCCGTCTCAGTTTGGCAACGCAGATTGCCAGCGTGTAACCTCACGGCCTGTATCCTTGCCATGCATGACTGATCAAGTAACAAACCGTAGACCTCACCTGGCCACCCGCGCGCTGGCGGCGGTCGGCGTGGGCGCGGTGCTTATCTATGGATCGCGTGTCCTGCTGAACTTCTTCGGTCCGGCGATTCCCTATTCCATGCCGGACAAGAACGAAGCCGCGCTCGACTCCGAAGAATTTATCCAGTTTCTCAGCCTGGTGACGGATGGAACCAGGCGTCACTCCCGCATCTCGCGCCTGAAGAACGGCGTCGAATTCTATCCCGCACAACTGCAGGCCATCCGCCGCGCGAAGTATACCGTCAACCTGGAGTTCTATGAATTCAAGCCGGGGCAAATCGGCGACGAGATGTTGACCGCGCTCACCGAGCGAGCCGAGGCCGGGGTCGACGTGCGCATCATCGTCGACGCGCTGGGCAGCTTCGCCACCCCCAACTCCTATTTCGACGGCCTGCGCGCCGCCGGCGGCCAGATGTGTTGGTACCATCCGGTGCGCTGGGATACGTGGCCGAACATCAACAACCGCACCCATCGCAAGCTTCTGATCGTGGATGGCGAAACAGGTTTTATCGGCGGCGCGGGAATCGCCGACCATTGGCTGCACGATACTTCCGTTCCGGTATGGCGGGACACAGTGTTTTGTGTGGAGGGAGAAGCCGTGGCGGGGCTGATCTCCGCCTTTTGTGAAAACTGGTTGGAAACTTCGGGAGAGATTCTTTCCAGCAACAAGCAATTTGCTTTTCGTTCCACGCCCGAAGGCGCCGAAAGCTTCGTGGTTTCGAGCACCCCGCATGGCGGCGGGACCCAGGCGCGTATTTTATTTCAGGCGTTGATTAACAGCGCGCGCAATACCATCCGGATTACTACACCTTATTTTCTGCCTGATCGGAGTGCTCGCCAGGCATTAATCGCGGCCATTCAAGAGCGTGGCGTATCGGTTCAGATTCTGACCGCCGGGCCCCGCATCGACCATCCTATTATTCGCAGGATGAGTCACCACAGCGTGCGCCATCTGCTTGAGGCAGGCGCAGAAATATATGAATATCAACCTTCCATGATCCACGCCAAGTTGATGACCGTGGATGGACTATGGAATGTAGTCGGCTCAACCAATTTCGATCATCGTTCTTTCGCGTTGAATGATGAAGTGAACCTGGCGGTGCTCGACCATCAACTGGCGGCGACCATCGAAGGAGATTTTTTCGATGATCTCGCGCAGAGCCGCCAGCTCACCGTATCTACGCTCCAACAGAGGGCGCTGCTGGGTACCGATGAGTCGATGATGGACCAGATCCTGGAGAGAGAAAGCTGAACAATCTCCATGAGTACGCAAGAGCATCGCTACTCTGTTTCAATCGTCGCCAGCCGAACCCATGTTCTGTACTGCGGAATAACTAACACCCAAGTATCACTGCGACCGCCTGGTTTGGCTTGAGTGCTGTCAATACAATGTAGTAGAAAAACGGTCTAAATTTCCGGAGACCCCATGAAAAGAACTCCAGGTAATTGGGGCCCGCTTGGCATGCGCACGGACGACCGGTACCGCAGTGTTCCAGAAACCAGGATTATCGGGCTGCTCAAGCTTGCCGGCTGGGCTTATGAGTCAGACTCCGCTGCCGCGGTGAAGGCTTCTGAAGAGTCTCTGGAAAGTTGGATTCAAATCGGGTTGAGCTTCAAGCGAGGGTCGAAGGGGGAACGTTTATTCGATCCCGTTGAGGTGACGAATTGCATGAAGCGTAGCGGTCTGGAAGGTCACGACAGCTTCTGGGCCGATAGGTTTGTCCGCACTTGCCGTCGACTGGCGTTGGACCTGGCAAATGACAGTTCACCCAGCGACCCGCACCGTGTCGAACGGCAGTTCAAAGTTGATTTCAGGCGGAGTTTTAATCTTCAATCAATTGTCCCGGGAACGAGATTGCGACTGAGGGTACCGTTGCCGCTGGAGGGGAATTATCTCCGGAATCTTCAGGTGACGGCTTTTGCCGATCATGACGCGCCGGTCGAAATCCGCCCTGGACGGCTGGAGGTGAGGGCGGTTGCTGCGGGGAAAGCGGACCTAACCGTGGGCGCGGAATTGAGTTTCTCGGCCTTGTGCCAGGCACCGTGTCCTGGCCAGGGCGATGAGGAACCGGATCGGGCGTTGTACCTGCGCCCTCGGGAAGGTTGGATTGTCGTATCGGAAAGGATATCTGCTTTAGCGCATACACTGGCCGGTTCGGTCACATCTTCGCTTGCAGCGGTGCGCGCATTTTGGGACTACATCCATCGCGAGATGATTTGCGGCATGCTGCATTACGATCAGATCGACGCCGCTTCGCCCTGCGAATGGCTGTTGGATTCGGGGTGGTTCGATTGCCACATGGGGTCCGCGCTGCTCGTAGCGCTTTGCCGGGCGCGAGGCATTCCCGCGCGCCTTGTGGGAGGCTACCTACTCTACCGCTCGCGGCCCGGAAATCACTATTGGGCCGAGGTCTGGATTGCGGATCAAGGCTGGACGCCATTCGATTTTTTCAGCTGGGATCTTTCCCAGGGCGGTCGCGATCCGGAATGGAGTAATTACTATTTCGGACGGATCGATTACCGCCTGACCTGCGAGCGCCTCCCGAGCGAGTTTACCGGCGCGCTCGGTATTCCGATTCCTCCGGCCTGGTGCCTACTCCAACTACCCAAGCCGGACGGGATGGAAATCGTCCTGCTGAATGTTGACGGGACGCCGGTCTATTCCGACACGATCCACGTGACGGGGTGATATAAGATGAATTCCCGAGCTCCCCATCAGTCGAAGCGGTCAGCCTCCAGCGGATTTGCTTTTCCCGAAAAAGAACTCATGATTTCCCCGGTTTGATTGGCGTTTCAATTTATGCGTCCGGCTCGGATGAATGGAGATAAATCCGCCAAAGCCGTGCCGGACAACACTTCAGAGGCAATACGTGATTTTTGATTTCAAGCTTCCGCTCATCGGTCCCCACATGACGTCGGCCACGATCGAGTGCCTCTACCCCTCGCCGGGCACTCCTCTGAAAACCGGCAGCAAACTGCTTGATTTGAGTGTCGATCTCAGCAGCGCCTTTTCGCAGGATTGCCCGCCGATCTCCTATTTTCGGATTATTACGCGCGAGAACCTCGTCCTGCGTGAATTCCATATTGCTCCCGGGCAAATGTGCAACGTCGGCGACTTAATTGCGGTCTTCAGCACCACGACGGACGAAGCTCTGGACCAGCCTGTGCAGCGCGGCATCCGTTCCGCCACTGCCGGCATTATGCACCACGGCGGCATGTGGACGGGGAGCACCTACGGATGAAGATTCCTCTTCGACTGGGTCCCCTCAAGGCGGAGGGATACGGCATTCATCGCTCAGGTGTCCGCTGGCTCTGCGAACCGGGGCAGATGTGCCAGGCCAATCAAGTGGTCGCCTATTTTAATTTGAGCATAGAACCGACCGGAGCACGGCCCAACGGACCATCTCCGTTTGGGGAGGAAAGGGAGTTTCAGGTTGCCTGCGCACCCCGTGTTGGCGGGCGCCTGAAGTACGATACCGCCTCAGCGCCGGGGGGGTATCTCAGTGTTCTTGCCTTCAACACGTGGGACGCCGAAACCGAACTTGGTCAACTGGAAATGGATTCCACTTCCACGGAGCAGGACGACGATCCGGGGCGTTTGCGCCTGCTGATGCTCGCCGGGCGCAGGATGGCGGAGTTAGTCGACGTGCATTCCGGGCTGCTGCCGGGCTGGCATAGCCGTAGCCGTGGATGGTGGTGTGAAGAGGGTGAAAAGCCTGTCACGCTGCTTAGCCTCGGCATCTGCGATATCACCGGCGTCATTCTAGGGGAAAGATGCGCGTTTTTGGAGATGTTCCGCTCCGAGAGGCAGCCGAGACAATTCGTTTTCGTGCCCGACCATCCGGTTGCCCCTGCTGCCCCGGTCCTGCTTGACCAACTCGAGCGGACACCTGCGCTATGCAAAGCGATGGCCGCCGATTTACAAACAGGCCTGCACAAGGCTGGGGCCGTGCCGACCGCGGATGACTGGTTGTTCGCGGGCACGCTGCTATCGACCCAGCAATATTCTCCCATCCGTGAAAACTACGATTTGCTCTCGGCTTCAGGGTTGACGAGGAGCGGTCCCGCCGAAGCCATTCTTCTCTCGCTGAGTGCCGAGCCCCCGGCGATCCTGCAGCACAGGACTTTGGGCTATCGCTTGAACTTCCTGCGGCATCATCAGACGGCGGCGGGGCCTGCGATTCGCAACTGGCTGGCTGCGGCCTTCGAGCCCGTAGAACGCACGACCGACAGCATCAAGGCAGATTACGAAAAACTCATCGACGCCATCGAGAGGACAACCGGCGCCCGCGTCATCATCATCAATCGCATGTCGACATCGGGAAAGGAAAATATTTCATGTTACGCGCCGTTTGATTCACCCATGAGCGCCACACTGGCCAACATTGCCGCAAAGGAGTTAGACCTGATGCTGCACGACCTTGCGGCCGATCGAGATGTGGCCGTGCTTGATGTCGATGCAATCGCCGCCGATATTGGCGGGGGCGAGCATCTTCCCGATGGCATCCACCAGAGCCGCGCACTGCAGGATGTTCTTCGACAGGAAATCCTGCACTTCATGCGATATCTCAAGCCGAAAGGTTAGGCGGCGTAGCGATCACGTCACTTCAAACTCAACCAGCAACGCTTCGGCGGCCGCCCCGTCGGCAGGCAGGTCTTCGTTCGCTTCCGAGCTAAAAATGGCCAATGGGCGTCCGATGGTGCGCCAATCTCCTGGTTGCGCGAGAATCTGGCGCAGTACTCCCGCCTGGCCCGCCCGAACCTCGATGACAGCCTTATGAGTTTCCAACTCGACGATAAGATCGCCGATCGCGACAGCCGCCCCGGGTTCTTTGTGCCATTCCAGAATGCGAATTTCTTCCACGTCCGGAGCAGCCGCTGGCACAGTCAATTGATGAATCATGATGTTTATTTGGAAAGGAAACGAGCAGGCCCTATCTCACCTGTCTAACAATTGGTGCACGACGTGAATAACTTTTGCCGCATCCGGCAAGCAAGCGGATTCCAGCACCGGGTTGGAGGAAACCGGCGCGCGTTGGGCGCCGACGCGGCTCCAAGGAAAAGCGCCCAGTCGCCCGTGAACCTGCGCCATCACCTCGACGCCGACGCCGCAGGTCGTTTGGCCTTCTTCCAACGTGAGCAATGCTCCCGTCCGCTCAACCGATGCCGCGACCGTCTCGATATCGAGCGGGGCCAGACTGCGCAGGTCGATGACTTCACACGAAATTCCCTCCTGTTCCAGTTTTTGGGCAGCTTCCATGGCGATGCGAACCATATAACTGTGAGATGTGATCGTTACATCCGAACCCGGGCGGCGCACCATCGCCTGGCCAAACGGAATCACGCTCTCTTCGATGGGAACATCACCGGGGATGGGGAACAGGCGCTTGTGATCAATATACACAACGGGACCGTCCGCATTGAGCGCGGATTTCAACAGGCCATAGGCGTCGGCTGGCGTCGAAGGTGCGACAACTTTCAGCCCTGGCACACTCATCAACCACGACTCGATACATTGAGAGTGCGCAACTCCCTGCCCCAGGGCACCGGCTGTGGTTTTGATCACGACTGGCGCGGTCAGCAGGCCGCCGGTTTTAAAGCGAAGCTTGGCACCGTAATTAATGAGCGCGTCGAAACCGAGCATCAAAAAATCCATGTACGTGATGCTGACCAGCGGACGGTAACCGGCTGCCGCCGCGCCGACACCCATTCCTATCGTCGCCGCCTCCGCGACAGGAGTATCGCGGACACGCTCCGCACCGAACTCGGCATAAAGGCCGTCGAATTCACGGTAAGAGCCACAGAACGCGCCGACATCCTGCCCCATCACAAATACTCGTTGATTACGCGTCATTTCCTCACGCACGGCCTTGGCAATCGCCTCACGAAAGAACAACCGCTTCATCTGCGGAACGATATCATCCGACATCGGTCAGCACCTCGGTAGGGTCGGGGTAGGGAGAAGCGTCCGCAAAAGCGAAGGCCTCGGAAACAATGGCCTGCACCTGTTTTACCAAAGCCTCTTCCGCGTTGGCGCTCAATGCTCCGGTAGCACGCAGCCGTTCCATTTGCCGCTGAATGGGACATTCCGCCATGATCTTGGCCACCTCGGCCGCACGCCGCGTTTCCCGGGCCGTGGTGGAGTGCGCGGCGAAACGATGGGACAGGCATTCAAGAAATACCGGGCCACGGCCTTCGCGAAGCGTCTGCACTGCGGCTGCGGCCGCTTCCGCGACGATCTCGAAGTCCATGCCATCGACCGTTCGCGAAGGCAGGCCAAAGCTTGTCCCCAAATCGGAAAGCCTCAAGGGCGAGAGAGCATCGGCGCGGGCCGTGGAGACGGATAATTGGTTGTTGTTACAGACAAAGAGAATCGGCAGCTTCCAGATCGCCGCCATGTTGAGCGTCTCGTGGAGCGAACCCGCGCCGCTCGCGCCATCGCCGAAAAGTACGGCCACAATGGCTCCGCGCCCTTCCATTTTTTCCGCCAACGCCACGCCGGCGGCGATGCTGATGTTTCCGCCAACCACAGCATGCGCTCCAAAAAATCCCGACCTGTGATCGGACAAATGGCCGCGTCCACCTTTGCCGCGATTGGTGCCGGTGGCTTTGCCGAGAAGCTCCGCTGCGAGCCGGCCGACGGCGACCCCGCGTGCCAAGGCCGGACCAATCGACCTTCCCCCGGTGAGCAGCTGGTCCTTTTCTCCCAAGGCCGAGCAGAGTCCAACGGCGACGGCTTCCTCGCCGGTGGATAGAAGTTGAAAGCCATGATCGCGCCGCTTGGCCAAGGCGGTTTCGAAGGCCCGGATGATCATCATCATGCGCAGCGGTGCGATCAAAGGATCCACGATGGCGTTCGCGGAAATGGAGCTCATTTCTTTTGTCGCCTCTGCCGCGTCAGGCCGGACACGAGCAATTGGGTGCTTTTGCGGAATCCGCGGCGACGGATGGCGTTGATCAGCCGGCGCAAGGCGTCAGCGGGTACGATTGTGCCCCGCAGCACCTGTCGCACGAGCCATCCGGCATAGTTGTCCTCAGTCGTGTAGGTTACTGGATCGATGATCTGCCGGCGGCGTCCTTGGCCAACCGAGATGCGATTTTGCCTAAGCGAGCCCTGCTCCGTTCTGCTTGGCGCCGCAGCGATCTTGGGCCGCGATAAGACGAGGAGCGCTCCCGCGCTATCCTGAATCTCAAAGGGGACAAAGTCGTCGAGGGCGTTGGCAATAAGCGTCTCCGCAATAAAGTGACCGGAGATTTCGGTAGTCGATTTTCCCTCCAGACGGTAATCGGTCCGAAGCCGCCGGGCACCGATATCCGCCAGCACTCGGTCGAGGTCGATCACGAAAGCTCCCGTCTCGCGTGAAATTTCCGCCGCCAAAAGATTGAGCCTGCGAATGCGTAGCATGAGTGCATCGGGGGTTTCCACCACACCGTCTTGACCGATATGGCGCAAAATCGTGCAAATGAAAACCGGCTTGCCCGCCTCGCACAAGTCGGCATAAGCCGCCCGCAGCCTTCGCTCGACTTGCGGCCACGGCTCTAAAATTGTTTCAAGTTCCAGTACGAGTGAAGTGACAATAATCGCGGAGTCGCTGCGCTCATGCAGCTCGTTCCAGTCCGGACAAAACACGCAATCGCAGGTCCAAGGGGTGGCAGTGGCCTGGCCGAGTGCCTGGGCGATGTGCCGCCCAGCCAGTTGCACAGCCTCACATTCGTTCCGGGAAACATAAGCGGCGAGAGAAATGTGAGACTTATCGCTCATGCGGTTGGTTTGCGGATAAGGCTAGCCTGAAGGCGCACGCTTTTCCATCCTTTCAGTCCCCGCCTTGGCCCTTGAAAAGCAGGCTTATTCCAGGATGCCCAGATCGGCAAGCACGCGTACGACTTCCTCCGCCGCCAAGCGATAACCAGGCGCTGTCAGATGGATCGTATCGAGTTTCAGCTCATCGGCCCCATGTCTCGCCAGCAGCGTATCGAGGTCGATGATGGATACACCCAACGTTTCAGACAACTCGACGAGCCCTAGATTGAACTTTCGTATTCGAGTCGAGTAGGTTTCTCCTATTCCCTGGTAACAATGAATGGTTTCACCGGGAGTGATGGGTGACATGTTGTAAATCAATATCGGCGCGTCGCTCTGCTGCCTGATCCTCTCGATGATCAAACTATAGTTCGCCATGGATTCCGCCACCATCAAAATCCCAGAAGGCTCAAAATCGGATTTGAGCCACTGGCGGTCTTCGGCGCTCCAGCATTGGGCATCGCTGGCATAAAAGAGAAAGCCTTCTTTTCGATGCCTCACCAAACCAATGCATATGTCAGACTGAATCGACAACACGATGACATCTTCCTTAGTCTCGAAAAGAGCACGGCTAAACTGACTGGCCGCCGGATAAGGTCCCAACGGCAATGTCCGCGAGGCCAACACCTGGGGAATTGTGCCATTGGCCTGCAGCAGCGCGTCGGAGCGGGTCAAGGTCTCATGCTTGATCCGAGCCGTGCAGCCCGGGTGGGTGGCGCGCAGCAGTTCATTGACCCCGTTCCAAACCAAACTCCCTCCAATTCGACAGGAATGCAGGGAATCGTGGACATCAACATTTCCCTTGACAAAAAAGGTCAATCTCCTCATGGAGTTCCCGCCGTATGGTCACTACTAACTGATTCATCCTTGATTGATTCAGGGGATCTTACCATGAAGAAGCGGAAAGACTATTCCTTTCGGGCACGCCCGTCGCCCGCACACCTGCTGAGTTTGAGAAAACAAATCACAACCCTTACAGTGAAATGATGAAAGCCAGCGTTGTTATCCGATCTAAAAACGAGGCGGATCGTCTTCGCCTCACCCTGACATCGCTGGCGAACCAGACATTGAAAGCGGAAGTTATCGTCGTAAACGACGGCTCTTCCGATCATACCCGGGAGGTTGTGGACGAAGCAGCGCAGACTATGGATCTGGTTGCCATCCATCACGCCCAATCGACAGATCGATCAGCTGCCTCCAATGAGGGTGCGGAGGAAGCTACGGGTGATGTCCTGATTTTCCTCGATGGCGATACTCTCGCCCATCCCGAGCTGGTGGCTCGCCACCTGGCCCACCACCAACAGTTTCCTGACCTCATCGTTCGCGGAGAGACGTGGCACATCAGGCACACGCGGCAACTCCTTAATCCGGAGACGGGGACACCCCAACCCGGACAGGAATCGCAGGTCGCGCAGATGTCGGAAAGTGACCGAACGCGCTCATTGGTCACCCGGCAGCAAATTCGCGACGACTTTGAAGCAATCGAACGACGGGCCCGACCGGGGATCTATCCGGGCTTTGGACCGGGAAAACTTTACGAGCTCGAAATGGATGCCCTGCGCAATCACCCCGACTGTGAAGTGCTTTGGGCCGCAGCTTCCGGGCACAATCTATCCGTGGCGCGGCCGGCTTTTCTCGAGATAGGCGGGTTTAATACCGACTTCTCCATCGATGAGCACCGGCGGCTTGCTTTACGGCTCTGCCAGCGTGGTCTTCGGATGATGGCAACATCCGCACGCAGCTTTCACCTGATTCATCGCAGCGGCTGGCGAGATCCGCTTCAGGAGAACACATGGGAAGAAATTTTTTATCGCTCCCATCCTATTCCCGAAGTGGCACTCCTTGCCTTTTTTTGGGCAAGCCTAAGCGATCGACCGGCCTTTCCCCCTCAGGCCTGCCTTCGGTCGTTGCCGGAACTTGCTGCTGCCGCCAAGCGATACCGTGGTTTGGCCAGCTTGGAAGCGGTGCGGGAGGCCCACTTGCGTTTCCAGCCCGGACAACGGGTTGACCAGTAACTACTTATCTCCGCGTTGTTGACTCCGACTCATCCGGCTCAAGCCGTTCGAGACTTGCCTTCGCTTTGGTGGCTTGGCCTTTGGAACGCCGGACGCTGGCGCCGGCAGGCCATTCCTAACCCCTCCGCCGTCCGCGAGCCGCCAGCAGCTTGACACAAGCGTCCACCACGCCGGGAATGTCGTATTTAGCAGCCTCCCGCGCCGGCTCCCACTGATGCTGCCGTAACGTGCGAGTCGTGACTGGTCCAATCGAAACAGCATGTAAACCGTCAGGTAGTCCCACCTGAGCGGCATTGAGAAGCGTGAAGAAATTGTTCACCGTCGAGGAACTGGTAAAAGTTACCGCATCCGGCAACGGCATTCCATTCGCAAACATTTCGCGAATCTGGCAGACCGAATCCGCGGGAATAATCGTCCGGTATGTCTCCACCACATGGATATCCGCTCCGCACTTACGCAACTGCTCGGGGATAACGTCGCGGGCCACCGCCGCACGCGCCAGCAGCACACGCCGCCCGGTAACCCTCTCCCTGAGCATCGCAACCACCGCCTCGGCCACATACTCCTCTGGCATGGCGGATACTTTGAGTCCGATGCGCCCGACGGCCACAGCCGTAGCCGGACCGACGGCAGCCACCTGCAAATGCCTGAGCCGATCAAAAGGTATCTGCAAGAACTGCATGCGATCCGCAAGCGCCGCCGCTCCGTTGGCGCTGGTCACAATCAGCCAGTCGAACCCGGTAATTACCTCGAGAACTGCGTCCAGGTGTGCATAAGTCTCCGGAGGAACAATCTCGATGGTAGGCAGCCGCAACACCTCGGCGCCCAGCACCTCTAATGCCTCTGCCAGCCGTCCTGCCTGGTTGCGCGCACGCGTAACCAGAATGCGCTTACCGGCAAGAGGCTGGGCCGTGGTCACGCTCGCTCTTCCTTAAGACCAAGGATCGCTCCGGCGCCCTGGTCCAGCAACTGCTGCGCCAGCTGTTCTCCCAATGCTTCCGGATCGGCATGCCGTCCCTCGGCGCAGATCATCTGACGGCCATCCGGTGAGGCCACTACCGCTCGCAGGGATAATTCGTCTCCAGCACGGTGACAGTAAGCACCGATGGGCACCAGGCAGCCGCCGCCCAGCGCGGCCAGGCAATTGCGCTCGGCGGTGATTGCCATGCGTGTCTCTCGATCGTCGAGCGGCTGCAACGCAGCATGCATAGCCACATCCCCTGCCCTGCACTCGATGGCCAGCGCTCCTTGTCCAGGCGCAGGGCATAGAACGTCGGGCGCAAAGCGTTCCCGGATGGCGGCGGCTTTCTCCAGACGATCAAGGCCGGCGGCCGCCAGGATGATCGCATCGGCTTTGCCTTGTTCCAGCTTGGCCAACCGGGTGTCCACATTACCGCGAAATTCAATGTACTCGAGATCCGGGCGCCGCACGCGCAACTGCGCCTGGCGCCGCAGGCTGCTGGTGCCCACGACTGCTCCCGGGGGCAGCGCCTCGAATCCGCTGTACCGCTCTGAAACCAGCACGTCGCGTGGATCGGCTCTTTGCGGAATCGCCGCCAGGGTGAACTCCTCTCCCAGTTCCGTGGGCAAGTCTTTCAGGCTGTGTACCGCCAGGTCGATGGTCCCGGCCAGCAGCGCATCTTCAATTTCCCTGGTAAACATTCCCTTGGCGCCAACCGAGGCGAAGGCGATGTTCTGCATGCGATCGCCCGTGGTCCGGATGATGTCGATCGAAACTTCATGGCCAAGCGCACGCAATGCCTGGGCGATGTGATTTGCTTGCCACACCGCCAGTTGCGATCCTCGGGAGCCGATGCGGATCAATGATCGAGATCCTCACCGAGCACGGGCTCTTCGTCATTCGGCGCGCTCGCCCCAAAGGCATCGCGGATGGCATCCACCGCCGCAGTGTTTCCTTCGCTGGCGGCAGCCTTGATCGCCTGCACCGGCTGGTGAAGAAACTTATTGACCAGCCCTCGGGTCAGCGCCTCGACGGCGGCCTGCTGCTCCGGAGAAAGGCTCTGCAGGCGGCCCGCCAGGCGGCGCAGCTCCGCACGGCGTATCTGCTCCGCCGACTGCTGTAACTGCACAATCTGTGGCGCCACGTTCAACGCATGCAACCGCCGCTGATACTTATCCACCTCGGCCAAGATCATCGCCTCGGCCAACTCCGCCTCTTTGCTGCGCTCTTTCAGGTTCGATCCGGCCACCGACTGCAGGTCGTCAATGTCGTAAAGGAAAATCCCATCCAGTTTGTTGACTTCAGGGTCCACGTCGCGGGGCACCGCAATGTCGATAAAAAACATCGGCCGGCCGCGACGCTGCTGCAGAAAATGCTGCGCATGCTCGCGCCGAAAGATCGGCCGGGCGGATCCGGTGGAGGTGATGATGATGTCGGCCTGGTCCGCGCTCTCATAGAGGTCCTCAAAACGAATCGCCCGTGCCTCCAAAGCGCTGCGCCAACTGCTCCGCACGCTCGTGGGTCCGGTTGGCTACCAGGACAGCTCCGGCACCCTGGTCCATCAGGTGGCGAGCCGCCTGCTCGCTCATCTTGCCCGCGCCTACCAGCAGAACCTTCTTGTCCTCAAGCCCGCCAAATATCTTCCGCGCCAGCTCCACCGCAACCGAGGCAATGGATACCGAGGAGCTGCCAATCTGCGTCTCCGTGCGCACCCGCTTGGCCACCACGAAGGCTCGCTGCAGCACCTTGTCCAGATGCCCGCGGATGGCTCCCGCCGAGCGCGCCGTCAGGTAGCTGCTCTTGACCTGGCCCAGGATCTGGGGCTCGCCAATCACCATCGAGTCGAGACTGCAGGCCACCCGGAAGAGATGGCGCACGGCGTTCTCCTGCCGGTACTCATAAATGTGCGGAGCCAGCACCTCGCGGCTCGATGCGGAAATAGCTGCCGACAAAGTCCAGCAGGTGGGGTGCATCCGGCTCCTGGCTGGTAAGCAGCTCCACCCGGTTGCAGGTGGAGAGGATCATCCCCTCCAGCACCCCCGGGCGCCTGCGACCAAGGAGCGCGTAGCCGCCTCCAGTTGCTGCGGCCCAATAGCCAGCCGCTCCCGCAGCTCGATGGGCGCGGTCTTGTGGTTCAACCCCAGCAGGACAATATTCATGGCGCGGTGAACCTGTGTACGGAGCTCAGCTGGTTGGCGGCCCACACGCTGATCACGACCAGGAAGGCGAGGCTGGAAAGGTAGACGGCTCGCTTGCCCCGCAGGCCGACCTGACGGCGCACGAAGAGCATCACCAGATAGAGCGCCCACATGGCGAAAGAGAGAAGCACCTTGGGATCCTTGAAATAGACGGGGCCGACACTCTCCTGTGCGATGAGCGAGCCGGCCAGTAAACCCAGTGTCATGAAAGGAAACCCGATCAGCAGCATACCGGAGGCGATGCGCTCCATGGTTTCCAGAGGAGGCAGCCACGCCAGCAAGCGAACCTGGGTTTTGTTCTTCAGGCGCCGCTCCTGCACCAGGTAGAGCAGATTGGCGAAAAGGCTGAAGATAAGAGCGGCATAGGCCGCCAGCAGGGCGAACACATGCAACGAAATCCATCCGCTACGAATTTCCGGAGAATGGAACGTCCAGTGGTCCGGGCCCATGGCTGACCCCAACACCAGCAACAGGGAGAGCGGAAGCGCGAAAATGCCAAAAGATACGGTGCGGTAGAGCGCCGCGACCAGAAGAAAAGCGGCGCAAATCAGAAGCCCGAGCAGCGACTGCACCTCGTGCATCCCCGCCGGCAGAGAGTGGTGCGAGGAAGAGAGCATCTCGATCAGCGAGACAAAGTGGAAAAAGAAGGCCGCGACAGCCGCCGGCACGCAAATCCGCTTCCACCCCGGCAGGTTATAAAGCACCGCCGGTAGTGCAGCAATGCTCGCAACAGCGTAGAGGGCCGCCGCAACCCGTAACCACAATAGAAACATGACCGTTCCCGCAACCCTTCAGTATAACCGTGGGGCCGGAATCGGGTCTCTGGGGGGGTGGATCAAGGAAACCGCAGGAGGGGGCTGGCTCACTCGTTTTGAAACCAATTCAAGCGCCCACACTTCCCTCATAACACAAATTAAGGCTGGAAGTTTGACCTTATTCAAGTTCACCGATTCAACCCGACCAACCGTGCATCCTTTCACAGGCCCGCCCCACCTAATCCTGTACATCGTTACCCAGACAGGAGATTTACCAATGGATCATCGTGTACGCGCCGGAGAAATACCGGAAGATCAAACCACAGCCCTCATGGAGAGCTATTCCGCCAAGCTTCCCACCAGCTTTTTCCTGGGCGCAGCCCTTACATCGATCCTGGGCTCCCTCCTCCTGAAGACCACAGGCAAGGACCATCACGCCCTGTTCGTCGGCCAGTGGGCCGCTCCGTTCCTTTTGCTGGGGATCTATAACAAGATGGTTAAGCAGCACGGCTCCGACGCCCACGTCAACCAGGAACCGCGCATCGTCGCCTGAACCGGCCCCATTTTCCTTATCTTTAAACGCCAGCATGTCATTCACGATATGCTGGCGTTTTCCGTGTCTACTATCCCTCCAGCCCCCGCCGCCGACGCAACCACCACGCCCCTTATGCGCCAGTACGCGGCCGCCAAGCGTCAGAATCCCGACGCCCTGCTCTTTTTCCGCATGGGCGACTTCTACGAGCTCTTCTTTGAAGACGCGCAGGTCGCCGCCCGGGAACTGCAAATTACGCTCACCGCGCGCGATAGGGAGCGGTTCGTGCCCATGTGCGGAGTTCCCTACCACGCTGCCGACACTTACCTCTCCCGCCTGCTCCGCAAGGGCTACCGGGTCGCCATCTGCGAGCAGATGGAAGATCCCAAGCTCACCAAGAAGATCGTCCGCCGCGAAGTCACGCGCGTGCTCACCCCCGGCACTGCCGTCGATCCGACCCTGGCTTCTGAGCGTAACAACTACCTGGCCGCTTTGCATCTTGCCGGCCCAGTCGCCGCGCTGGCCCTGCTCGATCTCTCGACCGGCGATTTCCGCGCAACCGAGTTCACCGGCCCCGGCAGCATCGGCTTTTGTATCGACGAGCTGATCAAGGCACAGCCCAGCGAAGTGCTGCTATCCAGCGGGCTGCCGCCGCTCGACCCGCAAATGGAAGCGGAGATCGAAAAGATCGGCACCAAAACCCGCCTGGAGGAGTGGGTCTACACCGCCGACTACGCCATTCCGCTCCTGGAAAGGCAAATGGGGGCGAACTCGCTCGAAGGATTCGGCCTGGCGTCGGCCAAGGCAGCGGCCATCGCCGCCGGCGCCGTAGTGCATTATGCCCGCAGCACCCAGCAGATCGAATTGCAGCACATAAACACCATCCGCTACTACGAGCGGGCGGAGAACCTGCAGCTCGATGCCGTAACCGTCCGCAACCTGGAATTGATTGAGCCGCTCTTTTCCGGCGGCGCGAGCGAAGCCACCCTCTACGCCAACCTCGACTGCTGCATGACCCCGATGGGCAAACGGCTGCTGCGTGCCTCCCTGGTGCGCCCGCTGATCGATCGCACCGAGATCGAGTCGCGGCTGGAAGCAGTTGCCGTGGCGGAACGCGACCTGATCGATCGCGAGCACCTGCGCAAGACCCTGGGGGCAATCCAGGATATGGAGCGCATGCTCTCCCGCATTTCGCTCGACAGCGCCGGCCCACGCGATGCCGCCGGGCTGGGCGCCTCCCTGGCTCGTCTGCCCGATCTGCATGCCGCGTTACAACGGCTCGCCGCCCCGCGCTGGCTAACCTGCGCCGCCCGGCTCGATCTGCTGGAGGATCTGCGCGAACGTCTGGAGCGCAGCCTGCTGCCCGATCCGCCGGTGAACCTGAGCGACGGGGGGGCCATCGCGGCCGGCGTCGACGCCGAGCTGGACGAACTGCGCTCGCTCGGCGCCAATGCGCGCCAATCCATCACCACCATCGAAGAGCGGGAGCGCCGGCGCACCGGCATTCATTCCCTCAAGGTTCGCTTTAACAAT
This sequence comes from uncultured Acidobacteriaceae bacterium, assembly GCA_963758385.1. Classification (GTDB taxonomy): domain Bacteria; phylum Acidobacteriota; class Terriglobia; order Terriglobales; family Acidobacteriaceae; genus PALSA-350. Next base: position 1,192,890 of record CAVWVA010000001.1, read on the forward strand.
GTCTTCGGATATTCCATTGAAGTCACACGATCGAACCTGGCGCTGGTGCCACCCGACTACGAACGCAAGCAGACCCTGGCCAACGCGGAGCGCTTCACCACCCCGGAGCTGAAGCGGTACGAGGTGAGCGTGCTGACCGCCCATGAGCGCTCGATCGAGATCGAGAAACGCATTTTCAGCGAGCTGCGCCAGACCATTCTTCAGTCCGCCGGCCGCATTCGCGTCACCAGCGGAGTCATTGCGGAGGTGGACCTGCTGGCCAACTTCGCCCACCTGGCCGCGCTTGCGAAATTACGTGCGGCCGCAAATTGCACAAACCGCCGTACTGGAAACCGTGGGCGCCCGCCATCCGGTGGTGGAGTGCCTGCTCGAAAATGCCGGGCAAAGCAAATTCGTCGCCAACGACCTGTACGTCGAGACCGGTGGTCCCAGCCTGTTGCTCATCACCGGGCCCAACATGGGTGGCAAATCCACCTACCTGCGGCAGGCCGCGCTGCTGGTCATCATGGCGCAGATGGGTTGTTTCGTTCCCGCCAAGAGCATGCGTCTGGGCATTGTCGACCGCATCTACACCCGCATCGGCGCCAGCGACAACGTGGCTCGCGGCCGCTCCACCTTTATGGTGGAAATGACCGAGACCGCCACCATCCTCAACACCGCTACGGCGCAGTCGCTCATCCTGCTCGACGAAATGGGCCGCGGCACCGCTACCTTCGACGGGCTCTCGCTCGCCTGGGCGACGCTCGAATATCTGCACGCGCAAGTGGGCGCGAGAACGCTCTTCGCCACCCACTATCACGAGCTCACCCTGCTGGCCGAACAGCTGCCGGGATTGAAGAACCTGCGAGTCGCCGTCAAAGAGACACCCAAGGGCATCGTCTTTCTGCACGCCATCGAGCCCGGAGCAGCCAACAAAAGTTACGGCATCGAAGTGGCGCGCCTTGCCGGCCTACCGCTCTCCGTTATCGAGCGCGCCCGGCAGGTGCTGCTGCAGCATGAGCAATCGGAGAAAAGAAACGTCGCCCAGGAGACGGACGCGCCCTTGCAACTAACTATGTTCACCCCGCTCTCACAGCGCATCCTCGACCGGCTGGAACAAACCGACACCAACAGCCTCACACCGCTCCAGGCACTGAATCTTCTCGAAGAGCTCAAGAACGAAATTCGCGGCCGGGGGAATTCGTGAGTGCTCTGATGACCTTGCGGCAAGCTGCGGGCCAGGTGCTGATCGTCGGCCTCGAAGGCACGCGGGTAAGCAAGGTGGAAGCTGCCTGGCTGCGTCTGCTGCGGCCGGGTGGCGTAATCCTCTTTCGCCGCAATATCGAAGGCGCCGAGCAGACCCATGCCCTGCTTCGCTCAGCCAGACAAATCGTAGACGCGCCATCGCTTCGTTGCATCGATGTGGAAGGCGGAACGGTGGACCGGCTGCGCGATTTGATTGCGCCCATGCCGTCTCCGTTCGCAGTGGCCGCTACCAACAAACCGGCGCTCTTCAAAAAGCATGGTGCTCTCATCGGCCAGGAGGTGCGCCTGCTAGGGTTGAACACGACCTTCGCGCCTGTGCTCGACCTGAGAACGCCTGCCTCCGAGGGTGTGATGACCACGCGAGTCGTCTCCGCAGATACGGTGCACGTCGTCCGTTACGCGACACAGTTCCTCGCAGGGCTGGCGCAGCAAAATGTGTTCGGCTGCGGCAAGCATTTCCCCGGGCTGGGCAGCGGACAGGTGGATTCGCACCATGCCACACCCCAGATTGCAAAACCATTGGGCCCCCTCTGGCGAGAGGATCTGCTCCCCTACCGGCGGCTGGCCCGCCAGCTGCCCATGGTGATGGTGTCGCATGCGGCGTATCCGTCAGCCGTCCCCGAACCCGCTTCCGTCTCCGCTTACTGGATTAAGGAAGTCCTGCTCCGCGAGATCGGCTACCAGGGCCTGATCGTCTCTGACGACATGGAGATGGGTGGCATCCTCACCTACATGGGCATTGCGGAAGCGACCATTCGTGCGCTCGAAGCAGGCATGCACGTAGTAGAGATCTGCCGCGACCCCGCATTGATTTTCGCTGCCTACGAAGCGTTGCTGCGCGAGGCCGAAAAATCCAGAGGCTTCGCACGCATTCTCCGCCACGCGGCCAAGCGAGTCCAGGCATTTCAAACCAGGCATCTGAAGGTGGATCCGCTGCCCCCACCACCCAGCACGAGCGCTGTAGGCAAGATGCGGACTGCAGTCCACCATTTCGCTCGTCAGGTCGCGGAAGCAGGTCCTGCATGAGCGTAAGCGACCTCGCGCTCACCTCGATGACGGTTGCCGGCCTCATGAGCGGCACCTCGGCCGACGGCATCGACGTCGCCTTTACCCGCATTACGCCAAATGCAGGCTCTCCGGAATTGAAACTTCTCGGCCACGCCGGCTTTCCTTTTCCCCCGGCGCTGCGCCGAGCCGTGCTGGCCGCAATGAATGCCGAGGCCATCGCGACCGCGGAGCTGGCCCGGCTGAACTGGCGCCTGGGGCAGGCTTACTCCGAAGCACTGACTCGTGCACTCAAGAGCCATCCCTGCCGCCTGGACTTAATCGGCTGTCATGGCCAAACCATCTATCACCAGGCCACGCCGGCGCGCTATCTTGGCCGCGACGCATCCTGCACCTGGCAGATCGGCGAGATGGCGATCCTGGCCGCCGAAAGCGGCGTGCCCGTGATTTCTAACTTTCGTCCGGCCGATATGGTGGTGGGCGGGCAGGGTGCTCCGCTGGTACCCCTGCTTGACTACGTGCTCTTTCGCCACCCAACCCGCGGCCGCGTGTTGCAAAATCTGGGAGGCATTGGCAACCTCACTGCCCTGCCCGCGAACGCGACGCCTTCGCAGGTGGTGGCGTTTGATACCGGCCCGGCAAACATGGTGATCGACCAGCTGATGCAAACGCTCTTCGCCAAGCCATTCGACCGCGGAGGAAAGACAGCAGGACGCGGCACCGTCATCCATGCGGTGGTAAACGCGATGCTGCGCGAACCTTTCTTCAAAGTGCGTCCGCCCAAGAGCGCGGGGCGCGAAGAGTTTGGCGGCGAATACGCTGCAGGTTTTCTAAAAGCATGCCGCAAGGCCGGCGGAAGCAGCGAGGATACGATCGCCTCCGCCACGGCTTTGACCGCGCGAAGTGTGGGCCTGGCGTATTCCAATTTCTTATGCAAGAAAATGCGCAACACGCCGGTCGACTTCATCGTCTCCGGAGGAGGTGCGCGCAACGTCACCTTGATGCGCATGCTGCGCGAACAACTCGAGCCGCAAGGTTGCACCGTGCAGGCGAGCGACGACCTCGGGCTCCCGGCCGAAGCCAAGGAGGCTGCCGCCTTCGCCTTGCTGGCGTATGAGACGTGGCATCGGCGCGCGGGGAATATTCCTTCGGCGACCGGTGCATCGCGGCCGGTGATCCTGGGTGAAATCACCTATGTCTGAACGCCGTCGCCGTGGACTATGGGGTTCCCTTGCTCTGCTTTACCTCTCGCTCGCCGGATGCGCGAGCCAGCACCCATCCTCGCAAACCGTGACCATGCTGATTGAGAGCAGCCCTACCAGCCTCGATCCGCGCATCGGCGTGGATGGTCAATCGGAGCATATCGCGAGTTTGATCTTCGACAGCCTGGTCCATAAGGACGAACATTTCAACCTGGAACCATGGATCGCCACCAGCTGGGATACTCCCGACCCGCTTACCTGGCGCTTTCACCTACGCAACGGCGTCCATTTCCACAACGGGCAATCCCTGACCTCCGCGGATGTGAAGTACACCCTCGATTCCATGCGAAACGGCAGTGTGATCACTGCGAAGGCGGGAGCGCTGGCCCATGTCGATCACGTCGATGCGCCCGACGCGGCGACCGTAGTCATCCACCTGAAACAGCCGGACGCGGCCCTGTTGTGGAACCTCTCCGACGGCGCCATCGGGATCGTCCCCTCCGGGAGCGGCCGCGATTTCGCATTCCACCCTGTGGGGAGCGGCCCTTTCAAGTTTGTTAGCCAGCTGCAGGACGATGAGGTGGTTCTAGAGCGCAACGATCAATACTGGCAGGCGCCTCCCTCGATTGCGCGCGTAAGGTTCGCCGTAGTGCCTGACGCGATTACCCGTGCCCTCGAGCTGGAGAAGGGCTCGGCGGATGTCTGCATCAACTGCCTCACCGCGGACATGGTCTACGCTCTGGCCAAACGTCCCAATCTCCAGATAGAGAGTGGCCCCGGGACCAACCTGAATTACATCTCGTTCAACACCCAGGACAGCGTGCTGCGCGATGTGCGCGTACGCCAGTCGATCGCCTACGCCATCAATCGTCCCCTGATCATTCATTCACTCTGGAGAGATCGCGCCCGGTTGGCGGAAAGCCTGCTGCCGCCACAGCACTGGGCCTGGACGGGAGATGTGCAACAGTATCCCTACGACCCACCCAAAGCCAATGCTCTGCTCGACCAGGCCGGCTGGAAGCGAGGCTCTGACGGCGTTCGCTTCCGCCTGACGATGAAGACTTCGACCGACGAGACCAGCCGGCTGCTGGCGATGATTCTGCAACAGCAACTGCGCGATATCGGCATTGCTTTAGAGGTAAGGAGCTTCGAGTTCGCCACCTTCTATGCCGATATCAGCAAGGGCGCTTTTCAGATGTACACCTTGCGCTGGCTGGGTGGGAATGAAGATCCCGACATTTTTCGCTATGCCTACGACAGCCACATGTTTCCGCCTCACGGGGCGAACCGCGGCCGTTATTTTAATGCAGCGTTAGACACGTTGATACGGGAGGCGGGCATGTCGGGTGACCAGGCCCAGCGGCGCACTGACTATGTGAAGGTGCAGCAGATTCTGGCCAGTGACTTGCCGTCGATCAATCTGTGGTACCTCGATGCGGTGCTGGTGCACGCCAGTCGGCTGCGGAACATCCACATCTCCAGCTCCGGCAACTTCGACTTTCTGCGAAGCGCCACGATAACAGCTCCCGCAAAACCCTAAGCGAGAAGAACAACAGTCAGTTAATATAGTTGACATGGAAACTATTTCCACGGTACTCTTTCTTCCATGAGTCCGGCACACACAGTCAAACCAGAAGTAAGCGAGTTGGAAAGCCATACAGGCTTCTGGTTGCGCTTCGTCTCCAACCACGTCTCACACGCCTTTGCGCGCAAGTTGCTTGACAGTGGAGTTACCGCCGCCGAGTGGGTTGTGCTTCGCCAGATGTACGACAAGCCGGAGATGTCGCCAAGTGTGCTGGCCGACCTCATCGGCATGACCCGCGGCGCAGCCTCCAAGCTGGTCGACCGGCTGCTCTGCAAGGAGTTGGTCACGCGGCAGGGACGCACCGACGATCGCAGATTCCAGAACATCGCACTGACACCGGCGGGAAGGCGGCTCGTCCCACGATTGGCCGCAATCGCCGACCAAAATGACCAGGAATTCTTCACCCCCCTTTCCGTAAAGGAGCGTGCGGTCCTGGTCGCCACCATGAAGAAGCTCGTGCAGGCACACGCTCTGCACAAGCTCCCTACCGAATGAAAGAGAAAACAATGAATACTACCGTGATGCACGAGGTAATGACACAGACACAGGCGGGCAAACTGGTCTTCCCCGAAGTAGTACGCAGGCTCTCAGAGATCGGCGTGGAGTCATACCTCGTCGATTTCGCCACCGGAAAAGAGACGTTTTACACGGCCACCGGTGAAACTCATGTAGAGCCCATGTCCTTGCACGTGAATTCAGTGGCCCCGGACTTCTCTAAAGATGGGATCGTCGCCGCGATTCGCGGAGCACAAGCGGACACCGTCCGCTATCCCGAGTTTGTTAAGCGCGCCACGGAGGCGGGCGTCATTGCCTACTGGGCCTATCTCTCAGGGAAAAAAGTGGTCTACCTGGGGCGAAAAGGCGAAATGCACATTGAGGAGTTTCCCGGTGCGAAGCAATAGCGAACCCGACAGGGGTGCGGTGATGTTGCAACGACGGCTCGATGACCCTTTACTCAAGGCTGACAAGGGTAACATCCATCCGTAATATTCTGATCTCTCGAAAGAGTGGCATAACTGGGGTATATTGGCTCCGAGCGCAAGGCAAGAGGAAAGTTCCAGCCAGGATCCCCAGTCCAGCTGGTTATGCACTCGCTACCCCCCCGGCGAGCGCAGCATCCCATAGGCGGTCGAAGAGTGATGACAAAGCGCTCTCGCGGTGAGGGGAATCCATGACGACAACTTTCTCTAAACGTCGCGTGATACTCGCTCTCGCCCTGACGCTGGTTCTGCTTGCAGGTTGCGGCGGCTCTGCAAGTTCCGGCTCGCAAAATCCGCAACAAGTAGCCGTACCGAACGTGGTAGGACAAACGCAGGCCGCGGCAACCACTGCCATCACGGCTGCGAGCTTGGTGTTGGGAACCGTGACAACCCAGGCCAGCAGCACCGTGGCCTCCGGTATCGTGATCAGCGAAAGCCCGGCAGCCGGAACAGAAGTCAATATCAATTCCTCCGTCAATTTGGTTGTTTCCTCTGGACCGCCACAAGTCGCCGTCCCCAACGTGGTGGGACAAACGCAGGCGGCAGCAACCACCGCTATCACAAGTGTGGGTCTGGTGTTGGGAACCGTAACTACCCAGTCCAGCAGCGCCGTGGCCGCCGGTATCGTGATCAGCGAAAGCCCGGCAGCTGGAACAGAAGTCAATGTCAATTCCGCTGTGAGCCTGGTCGTCTCCTCCGGCCCGGCCCAGGTAGCCGTCCCCAACGTGGTGGGACAACCGCAAGCCGCAGCGACCGCCGCCATCACCAGCGCAAGCCTGGTGTTGGGAACGGTGACCACCCAATCCAGCAAGACCGTACCTCAGGGCAGCGTGATCAGTCAGAGCCCGCCGGCCGGTACGCACGTGAACGTAGGAACCGCCGTCAACCTCGCCGTCTCCTCGGGGCAGTCGCAAGTGGCCGTGCCCAACGTCGTGGGACAAACGCAGGCGGCGGCAACCGCCGTCATCACCAGTGCCGGCCTGGTCGTGGGAACAGTCACCACCCAAACCAGCAGCACGGTTTCCTCCGGCAGCGTGATCAGCCAGAACCCGGCCGCCGGAACACAGGTAAATGCGGGATCTACCGTGAACCTCGTCGTCTCCTCCGGGCAATCACAAGTGGCCGTGCCCAACGTCGTAGGACAAAGACAGGCAGCGGCAACCACCGCCATCACCAGTGCGAGCCTGGTGCTGGGAACAGTAACCTCGCAACCCAGCGGCACCGTTCCCTCCGGCACCGTGATCAGCCAGAACCCGCCCGCCGGAACGCAGGTAAATGCCGGATCGGCCGTGAACCTCGTCGTCTCTTCCGGGCAATCACAAGTGGCCGTGCCCAATGTCGTAGGACAGACGCAGGCAGCAGCAACCACCGCCATCACCAATGCGGGCCTGGTGTTGGGAACGGTGACCACTCAAGCCAATAACACCATACTTTCCGGCAGCGTGATCAGCCAGAACCCGCCGGCTGGAACGCAGGTGGATGCTGGATCGGCCGTCAACCTGGTGGTCTCGTCTGGGCCAGTCCCATTGAGCGCCAGCGACATTAACCTCATCTTCGTAGTCAGCAGCGACCTGGCTTACCAGGCTACCGGGGACGTTAACCCACAAACGGCAAACCTAACCAACCAGGGTTTGAACCGGTCTCTCCTGATGGCCGCGTACCTGCAACAGAGCGTACTGGGTACGGAGAATGTAACTGGCATCTATACGCTCGAACCGATGACCCATTTGCAGACCACGAGCAACTACCCGGATATTGCGGCGATGGAGACGATTCAGCAGTTCGCGCTCTTGAACCACATCACGATATCCAGCAGCGCAAACGGTGGAAACCCGGTTCCCGGCAACAGCTTTCCGCTGAATGCATCGTACGCCCCGGCTCCCGTGACCCCGCCCAGCGGCGTTGCCACTCCGCAGATAGCCTGCAAAGCTTGCCAGGGTCTCGACTTCAACGACCAGCAAGGAGACAACGAAGCGCTGGTCAACCGCATCGTTGCCGCCAACGTACCCGGCTTTTATGTGTTCTCAGCGCCGTGGGAAACCATCAACGCGCTGTTGGCAAACATCAACAACAGTAACTCTTACAATTTGACGCTCCCAACGGCCTACGCGGGGCCAAACTATATCTACGCAATTTCGATCGCGCCGTCCGCAGGCGCAAGCCTGGCCACCTACAACAGCAATCTGAACCCGGCCTCCACCTACCCGGCTCTGCCCTCGCCGCCACCGATGGGCGCGGCATGCACGGCCACTCCTTTTAACATCACCGTCAAGGGCGGTGTGGGTGGTGCTGTGATTCCCGCAAGCGCGAACACCAATGAGACCTTTTACATCATCCGCCATGCCGAGGCGCACCCGGTGGGAAATTGGGATGATGGCAACTATATCTGTGCCGGGCAATGGCGCGCGCTGGACCTGACCAACGCTCTGCACGGCAAGATCAGTCCACAGCAGGTTTATTCGATTGACCCAGCCCAGGTGATTCCAGGCTCCGTGAGCGCTTCGGGCAATTCCGACTGGTCTTATGTGAGACCCGCATTGAGCGTCGAACCTTACGCAATCGCGAATGGCTTGCCCTTCTCACTCGCTGCGGGCTTTGAACTCCAGGCGCAAAATCCACCGCAGTTAGCTACCCAGGCCAGCGACTTCTTCTTTACCGGCGGCAAATTTTCTACCCAGACGGTGCTGCTGGCATGGGAACACGCTCATATCCCTACCACCGTGAATGCCTTGATCGCGAGCTATTATCCCAATGGGGGAGCGCCGACCACGCCTGCCTGGGGGGAGGGCGACTACGATAGCATCTGGACGGTGGCGCTCGATGCCCAGGGCAACATAACGGTGAACAACAACATGTGTGAGGGCATCCCGTCGGCAAGTCTGCCCGCTACCTGTCCTGAATTCTGAGAGGGACCAATGTATACCCGGGTCATCTTTCGTCGGAGCCGCGTTTGCTGACCAGGCGCTGCCTCATCCGCAACACGTTGCTTTCCTCAGCGGAGCTGTCCATTGCCTTCCTGGCTCGCGGTTTCGCGCAAGACAAAGAGCCGCTTTCGTTCATCGTCGAGACCGGACTCTCCGCTATCCCCGGTGCCCGGCAACTTCATCGGGCTGGGATACGAAATGTCTTCAGCAGCACAGTTAGGCCTGCTGAGTGGGAAAAATAAGAAGTACGTGCAACTGGTACGCAACCTTGGCAGCCAGGGCGTTATCCGGTTAGGCGGTATCGTATCCGATTACACTCGCTATCGAACCCAGGGCCTAATCTCCGCGGAGCCCAAAAATACCGTGGTCACGCGTGCCAGTCTGGTACAACTCAGGGGTTTTTTGGATGCGGTTGGCTGGACCGCAATTTGGAGCGTCAACTTCGCCAGAAACACGATTGACGATGCGATCACGGAAGTCAGTGACGTCCACCGCATTCTGGGCGCGAAACTAGAAGCGATTGAACTTGGGAATGAAGTGGAGAACTACGGCTCTGGGAGCTCCCCATTCCGTAGAGCACCCTATGATTACTCGCAATATCTCGCGGAGTACCGTGACTGGCATTTCAAAATCTGCGCAGCGGTCCCCGGACTTCGTTTCGCTGCCCCGGACACGGCTGGCTCCGTCGAGTGGGTAGAGCAAATGTCAAAAGACGCGCGCGGCGATGTACAGCTGCTGACTACCCATTACTATCGGGGCGGTCAACGTCAGGCAACACTCGAGCAATTGATGCATCCCGACGCTGCGCTGGCAGACAAGCTGAGCCGGTTAAGTCTCGCTTCTCGCCAGAGCGGTATCCCCTGGCGCATGTGCGAGACAAACTCCTTCTCCGGCGGCGGGCGCCCGGCGCTTAGCGATACCTTTGTGGCGACACTATGGACGTTGAATTACTTGTTGCAGCTCGCCCAGTCAGGATGCGCCGGCGTGAATCTGGAAACCGGTGTGAACCAGCTTGGGTTCATGAGCTTTTATTCCCCCATCAAAGCCGTCGCGAATGGTGACGTCGAGGTCGGTGCCTCGTACTACGGCATGCTTGCCTTCGCCGCCGCGATCGCTGAGGGCAATGAGATACTTCCGGCGACGCTCGACCCTCGCGATTCAGGGATTGTTGCTTATGCACTTGGAAAGAATGGGCACGCTCGAGCGGTAGTAGTGATTAACTGGAGCGAGACTAATGAACGATCCCTGTCTCTTACCGCACCGGGGCTGCGCTCGCCTTTTGTGCTCTGGCTCACCGCGCCCTCGCTCAACAGCAAAGATGGGGTCACGTTCGGTCAGGCTCGGGTAGATGCGCGAGGCATCTGGAAACCATCTGCTACCAGGAGGGCAGATCCTGATCAAATCGCTATCCCGCCGGCAACCGCAGTGCTTCTCAAGCTATAACCCCAAACCTCAATGCAAAACTTATGCCGCACATTAGCGCTTGGCGATATCTCGATCATCTGCGCCTGATATCCATCAACACCGCCCCTACTCCGTGCGCAACGCCTGCATCGGCTCGATCGACGCAGCCCTGCGCGCCGGCAAGAGAGCGGCGATCAATCCAACAACCGAAAGCATAACCGCGACGGCGACATAAGTCCCCAGGTCCAACGGCTGCACCTGGTACAAGAAGCCCTTGATCAGGCGAGCCGCTGCCAAAGCCAAGACCAGACCGGCGCCGATGCCGGCGCCGATCAGCATCGACCCTTGCCGTAGAACCATTTGCGCAACACTTTGTCGCGTAGCGCCCAACGCCATACGCACGCCAATTTCGCGGCGGCGATAGCTCACCAGCTGCGACAGCACACCGTATAAGCCGGCAACCACCATGGCCACCGCAAGTCCCGCGAACGAGCCTACCAGGTTCAATCCCAGGCGCTGGCTGAAGGTGTTCTTGTCCACCACCTCCTGCATGGTTTGAAAGTCATCCAGCGCGAATCCCGGCGCCATCTGATGAAAGACCGAACGCATTTCTGCCGCTACGGGAATATCCCCACGCGTCTTCACCACAAAACTCACCACGGTTTTCAATAGCGCCTGGTAGAAGAGTGAGGTGGTAGGGACTTGCTGCTGGGGAAGCAGGATGAACGGCTGCACCGCACCCCCAACGTTGTGGTCCACCTGGTCCGCCAGCACACCGACAATGGTGTACGGCTTGATCATGCCGGTATCCTTGCCCCCCAAATCGACCTGCTTTTGCAGCGGGTCCTTGCCCGCGAAATACTTCCTCGCGAGAGATTCGTTGATTACCATAACGAACGGAGCGGTGGCGGTATCATCCTCGTTGATCATGCGGCCGCGTAAGACCGGCGTGCCCATGGTGCGGGCATAATCTCCGCTCACCGCCGAAATACGAGCCTCCGCCTTGTTCGCCGGATCTTTCGCCTGGCCAACAACGGTAAAGCTCGTTCCCATATCTACTCCCGACAAAGGCGCCGCGGTAACCAACGCGGCACTCTCCACTCCGGGAACCTGCCGGATGCGTTCAAGAACCGGCTCATAGCTCAGCGTGGCAACGGAAGTCGGTTCGTTCCCGGTGTCCTGTGAAACCGCCATCCCGGTAAAGCCCGCCGCGTCCGCCGGCATGGCTACGAAGGTCGTTACATGAGCCGTCTCGAAACCCAGCTGTGACTGCTGTAGATTCCAAAGCGTGTGAAACAGCAGCCCAGTCCCCACCAGCAACAAGGTAGAGAGAGCAACTTCGCCCGCCACCAACCATCCGGCTACCCTTCTGCTCACCGAGCGGGAACCGATACCTCGCGAAGCCGCTTGCAACGCGGCCTGCGGATTAGACCGCGCCACCAGGAACGCGGGCAGCAGCGATGAGAGCACTGTGGTGACCATCGCGATGGCGGCCAGCACTACCACCACCGTCCAATGAATGGCAATCGAATCCCCGCGAACCAGGGTCCCCGGCGGCAGTTTGCGCGTCGCGAGCATGGCGAGTTGAGCCAGAATAACCCCGACGGCGCAGCCGCCAAGGCTCAACACCAGTCCTTCACAGAGCAACTGCCTCACCAGGCGAAGCCGGCTTGCACCCAGCGCCGCCCGCACCGCGAACTCCTTCTGGCGGCCCAGGCAGCGTGCGATCAGTAGATTCGAAACATTCGCGCAGGCAATCAACAGCACCAGCCCGAGCGCCGCAAAGAGCGAATAAAGTGTCGGCCGCACTGGCCCGGTCAGTGCTTCCTGGTAAGGCGTCGCGCGAAACGCGTAGCTGTTGCCATCCTCTGTCTTGGCGATGTGCGACGCGATGGCATCGAGTTCGTGCTGCGCTTGCATGGTGGTGACTTGCGGACGAAGTTCTCCCACGATGTTGAGAAAGTTGAAGCCTCGCTCCCTCAGCATCTCTGCCGTGGGCTTCAGCGGCAGCCACACGCCCTTGGCCATATCAGGACCGACGCTATCGGGAAAAAGAAACGACGCCGGCATCACGCCAACCACCGTATGGGGTCGGCCGCTGATCCTGACGATCCTCCCCAAAACACCCGGATCGGCCTGAAAGCTCTTTCGCCAAAGGCCCTCGGAGAGCAACACGGCTTCTGGACCGCCCATTTCCCCTTCAGCCTGGGTGAAAGCGCGGCCCAACAAAGGCTGAACCCCCAGCATGGAAAACAGGTTGACCGTCATGCGCGGGGCCACCACACTTTCGGAACCATCGTGGCCCTCGATGACGCCCAGGTCATCGGAATAAGCCGCAACCGCAACCAACAGCTTCGACTGGTCGCGGATGTCGCGGTAGTTCAGCCACGACGTCGCTCCGAAAATCGCTTTGTCGGCCGGCCCAATGGAAAGCAGCCGGTCTGAGTGGGTATAGGGCAGCGGCCGCAGCAAGACACTTTCGATGACTGTGAAGATCGCTGTATTGGCGCCGATACCGAGCGCCAGGGTCAGAATAGCGAGTATCGCCAGTCCAGGCGATTCGCGAAGTTGGCGCATCGCCCCCGTCAAGTCGTTCAGCAAAGCCTGCATGAAAACCTCCCGCTAACTGTACCCGACAGTGCACGCTGATCACCACACTAGGCGCCGAATAAGGGCGGATTCCCAGATAATTCGGGAGGTGAGTCGCAACTCATGTCCGGAATCACACAACGGTGTTCGCAAACGAACACCACGGCCCCCTTGTGGCAATGCGCACGGTAACACGATGCAAGCCACGGCCCATCGACTCCCGTTTTGCTCCCACGGGACGTGCATACCACTGGGTCATGCGCTCCTGACCCCGCCCCGGGGGGTTTTCAGGCCGGTCCTGAGCTTGTTATCTACCTCTCTCTTAACCCGGGCGGCAAGGGCGTGTTTATGCTCTGCAAGAAAGGCGCGGACTTGTACAGGATGTTTCTTGGCCATCTCGCGCAAAGCCCAGGAAAGGGCCTTCACCACCATGTCGTCCCTGTCTTCTACAAGCGGCGTGCAGATCCGTGCGACACGGGGAATGTCCTCCGGGTCGCCGCGACGGCTCAGCGCGACGGTACTCACCAGAGCGGCACGCCGCCACCAGCGGTCCCTGCTGCGAACCCACCTGGCGACCGTTTTGTCCGTGAGCTTGCCCTGCGCCCACATCGGGCCGGAGAGATACATCGCGAAGCAATCGACCGACGACCAGCTATCAAGTCCCCTTCCCAGCCGAAGCAGATCGTCCGTCGTAAGCTGCTTTGCGGCAAGGGGATGCTGGTTGAGTAACTCGTAGGAAAGGAAGCGCAGCAGGTCCGACTCCCCCTCCAGCAGCGGGAGGGCAAGTTCGATAACCTTATCCGCAGCCTCGTTCACAATTCGCCGTGAGAACTCTCTGCGGATCGCGCGACACCGCGGCCGTCCTGGGCGAGGGGAGCAAGTCGAGCCGCGAGCGAATCTCATTGGCGAGATAGGCGATTTCGTGTGACCGCTTCACATCCTGATCGCTCCGCGTGCCTGCCACTTTGCCGAACGGGCACTTGCTCACCGTGAGCAAGTGCCCGTTCAGATCAGCTGGCAATTGCCCTTATCAGAAAGTAAGGGTTATCGCGGTTTCAGTCCCAAAGGCGCCGTAGCCGCACTTGGGCGTGACCTTGTAAATCTGTACACCCCACTTTGGAGCCTTAATGAGTGCAAACCCGTCCGTATAAAGGGACACGTCCTTGGCAGTGAGTTCATCGTTGGGTGGATAATCGCTACATTTAACCACGTTATAGACTTCCAGCACATTGCCAAACGCCCAATTAAAAGTCTGCTTGAAATTTGACGTTTTAACCAGGGCGGTTGCTTTCTTGGAAGTCACATCTTCGGTAACAATGTTCCAGGTGGAGCATTCCAATGTACCGGCCTTGCAGTCGTCATACATTTCGCCAAGAATGGTATCTCCCGTTTTTACCAGCAATGGCAAGCTCTCATACACAGAGCCTTTTTCGCAGCAATTCCAACTGGCAATTTCCCATTTATCCTTATAGTTGGAATTCCACCCGAGCACTGGCTGAATAATGGTCTTGACGTCTTTGTAGTCCTGCATGCCGGGAAAGAAATAGATTGTCTGGCCGTCGTTCGATTTAGGCGTTGACGGAACCTTCCATTCCGTAACCAATGCGCCAAACGAAGAGGCTGTGAATGTATCGACATCTACAATCCAGCTGTGCTTGATGCTGGGGTTCTTGGCATCGGCCGCGATGGGTTCCCCGCTCCCCGTATAGTGTGCATAAGCGCAAGCCGGCATGCTGTCTAAAGCGCCGTTTGCGTGTTTAATAACCGATTCATCTGGCTTGATCACATCTCCCTCGGCCAGTTGGTGGACACAGCTTGAATGGTAGTACCCGAACGGTGTAACAACATAACCGTCCGGCACTCCTGCGGGGGTCAGAGCAAGCGCTGTGGATGCGGAAGCAAGCACAACAAGCAAACTAAGCAGACTCTGCTTCATGGGGCTCTCCTATGGGAAAATTGGGGGGTGGGCCGGAGCGGGGGGAAACTCGCCACAAAGCATACGCTAGGTATTGAGTATTTTGTAAAGTTAATTCTTACTACCGGGCACAGCGCCACGTCTGGCACATTGATCCGAAACACGGATCGAGGGGAGTCCTTAACTCACGAGTTACTCCGGATAGCGGAGCAGTTACTAGCCTTAGCAAACCAACAAACCAGCCACAGAAGCTGCCACTAACCTTTCGTCATGCCAAGGATGGTCTCCATTCAAGCGATCGGAAGCACCTTCTCCATACCAGTGAGCCGGAACAATTCGCGGACTCGAGGGCTCACGCCCGTAATACTCAGCCGAATCCCTTTGCCCTGGCACCGGACGCAAAGCGTGGCCAGCATACCGAGGCCGGTTGAATCCATGTATGGAACCTCTGTCAGGTCGAATGTTTGTGCGAGCGGTGGGGCATCGCCCGGCGCCGATTCAAAGATGTTGCGAAAGGCGTCAGGAGACAGGGAGTTGTACATGTCCCGTCCGGTGAATGGCCCGAAAAACCGAAAGGTCGTGCCCTGGGTTTCGGTATCGCCCCGTTCAATCGTAAGTCTTGCACTCTTCCATACCTGAGTTTCAGTCATTGGCATCGTCTCCGTTCGAAAATCGCCGATGGACCAGAAATCGCTACACCCCGGCGCCGCTGTGAGTCGTGCATGGGAGGCCGGCCGCCTTCCAGGCATCCAGGCCGCCGATGAGGTTGGCGATCTCACGGAAACCCGCGCGCCGCAAAAGGCTGGTGGCGATCGAACTCCGATAACCGCCTTTACAATGCACCACAATCAGCTTCCCAGGGTCCAGTTCCGGCGCCCGCAATCTCAGCTCTCCCAAAGAGATTGCAAGCGCGCCTTCGATCATTCCACTCTCCACCTCCGCCGGTTCCCTTACATCGAGCACCGCGATCGGCTCCCCATCGTGCAGCAGATCGGCAAGATCCCTCGCCGCGATCTGCGGAATCGACTCCAGGCTATGTCCGCTCCTCACCCATCCGGCGACACCATTTTCCGCATATCCAACGATCGTTTCCATGCCGACCCGAGCCAGGCGCAGCTGCGACTCGCGCACATGGTCGGGATCTTCCCCAACGATGATCAGCCTTGTATCCAAACCCAAAATCCGTGCCGCCCAGGAAGCATATTGACCGGTCAGCGCGATGTGAACCGACCCGGGCACATGGGCCGCGGCAAACTGGTTCGACGGGCGCGTATCCACAAGCACCGCGCCCTCGCTCTGAAGCCGCAAAACGTCCACAGGCGCGAGCGGCATCAGCACGGGCAACTGAGACACGTGTGCCGCGCCCTTACGATTGAGGTCTACTTCTTTGGCGAAGTACTCCGGCGCGGACGCCATGTTGTCGGTCAGCAAGTGTACAAATTCCTCGCTGTTCCGCGCCATCAAGGCGTAATTGGACTGCCGCTGCCTCCCAATCGTGGACGAACTCTCCGAGCTCATATGGCGGCCGCAGAGCGAGCCTGCGCCGTGTGCCGGATAGATCTCGGTGTCATCCGGAAGTGTGAGGAGTTTCTCGTGCAGGCTCTGATAAAGAGCTGCGGCAAGCTCTTGCGGGGTATGGCCTGGAGAGAGATCCGGGCGCCCCACATCACCTACGAAAAGAGTGTCTCCCGTGAAGACGATGGCGGGCCGTTCCGGCAGACTCCGATCCCGCATCACGATGCAGATGCTTTCGATCGTGTGCCCGGGGGTTTGCAGAAACTCAAGACTGCATTGCCCAAAGCAAATCTTGTCTCCGTCCCTCACCGCAACGTGAGAGAACTCGGCCCCGGCGTCTGCACCGATATAGATCTGCGCCCCGGTCCGTTCCGCGAGTTCGCGATGGCCGGACACAAAATCAGCATGCACGTGCGTCTCGATGATGTGCTCAATCTTCCACCCTTTACTGGACGCAGCCTCGAGGTAGATGTCCACGTCGCGTTGCGGATCGACGATGGCAGCGACCCCCTCCGAACCCAGCATGTATGACGCATGGGCAAGGCACCCTAGATAAAAGCGTTCTACCTGCACTGGTTCCATAACACTCTCTCCTCGCTTTTCACCTTGCGAAAAGGTATCATGCCACGCGAAATTGCCTTCTTACTGCGGGTGAGCCAGGTTGACAAGCCCTTTCCCCGGCCCTATCGTTTGGTCAATCCTTCCGACTGTAACTGATCTTCAAAAACCCAATTGTATCGATGAGTCAAATGACAAGCAGCCAAACCGTGGTGTTAGTTGTCGGTGCGGGGCCAACGGGCCTGCTGCTTGCCTCTGAGCTTAGCCGGAAAGGGGTGCCATGTCACTTGATCGATACGCGGCCTGGACCGCTCCACTGGGATAGGGCTACCGTCGTTCATCCGCGCTCCCTGCAGATATTCGAATCGCTGGGATTGGTCGGAGAATTTCTCGATGCTGGATGCAAGCAGCGGGTGATCAAGGTTCACTCCGATGGCGAGTTGCTTGGGACAATGGACCTGGCCAGTTGCGGGAGCATCTACGGGTTCAATATCGGCATCTCCGAGGAAGTTACTGAGTCCATTCTCACCGACTATCTTTCTCAACAGGGTGGCGAGGTAAATCGATCTTCCCGGCTTATCCGGCTGACGGTGAGTCCCGACCATCGTGCCCTGGCAGAGATCGAGCGCGGCGGCGATCACTATCAAATAGATGCCCGCTGGGTGGTGGGCTGCGACGGCATCCACAGCGCAACCCGCGACCTGAGTGGCATTGGTTTTGAGGGCCACGACATCTTGAAGCCCTGGGCGGTCTTCGATACCTCGCTGCAGGGATGGACCGAGACGTTCGAAGGGAACTTTGTCTATCTCGATTCCCTCCCCGTCATTTTGACTGCGCTTCCTGGCCGCCGCTGGCGCGTCTATCTTAGGCCCGGTTCCGAGGATTCGGATCTGGTTGCAGATGCGACCTCCACATTGCGCCGCTACGCTCCATCCGCCTCCTTCGTTGAGGTGGAGAATCCAACGCGGTTCCAATGCCACACCAAGATAGCGACCAGGTTTCGGTCAGGACCAGTCTTTCTCGCCGGCGACGCGGCCCATCTGTGTTCACCTTCGGAAGGACACGGGATGAATTGCGGCCTGCAGGACGCCTTCAACCTGGCGTGGAAACTTGCTCTTGTTCACCAAGGCACTGCCCACGAATCACTTCTTGATAGCTACGAAATTGAGCGTCGACCTGTTGCAGAACTGGTTACGAAATCCGGGGATCTTACGGAATATTCGCTGACCATGGTCGACCCAACGGAACGCCAGAGTCGTAATCAAACGATCAGAGTCACCCTCGCCGACCCTAAGACCCGGCACCAGGAAATTGTGGCTGAGACCGAACTGAATATCGACTACGCAAGCTCACCTATTGTCTTTGGCGATGACAACACCTATCTCAAAGCCGGATATCGCCTGCCCGACAACATTCATGTAGAAATCCCCAAAGCCAGCCCTTCCAGCCTTCACGCACTGGGCCAACGGGCAGCCAATACTCTAATCCTTCTAGGTGGACCTGCGGCAGACACATCGGCGTTGTCGGATCTTCACGCCGCCCTGCAGAAGCACGTTAGCGAGTCGCCCCTGTTTGAATCCGCCGTAGCGCTGAGCTCCCGCGCCGATGTCCCTCACCCGATCGGGCGCCTCGATCCCACCGATGCTTCTCACCTCGGGATCGAAGGAAGCACGCTCCTCGCTGTTCGCCCCGACGGCTACATTGGCTTGCGATCCGACCGAGACCACCTGGGCGCGCTTGGACGCTACACCGCCTTCATCCAAACAGGCTGCTCCGGCGAAGGCTCATAGTGTCTGCGTGACAACAGATTTCCGTTCTTTCCTGGCCCCAAGCTCGGGCGCCGCATATCCCCCGCCGCTACCAGGTCTTCTTGATCAGCGTATCGACGGCAAACCCGCCGTTTTGATCGCGCGTGGCGCTCACGGCCAGCCGGGGCGATATCTGGTATTGGCCCTGGATTGTCTGGTTCTGCGTGGAAGCGACATTGCTCGAGAAGGTCACGAAGAGGTTTCCCGTCACCCGCTGCTGGATGGTAATGTTCGCTCCGGGAGGTCCCTGGCTGGTGCCGCCTGCCAGCACCGGGTTGATGGAGAGCTGAGATATGCCGGCAACCTTCGATACCCGGCTTGTCACCTGGCTGCTTACCTGCGAGGCAACGAGAGACTCCGCCTGCTGGTTTGCCGGAGTGGAGGTGGCTGCGCTCGCCTCGGTCGTAGAACCGAATGCCAGCAGGTTGATGATGTCAGCCGACGGCAGTGCCGGGTCAGACGAGTAGTTCGTGCGCAACTGATCGATTGGGCCGTTGAACCGCATGGAGATGTCGTATTGTTGGATCGTCGTGTTCAGCGAGAGGTTCACAACCGGCTGCGTTTCTGAAGGATTTA
This sequence comes from uncultured Acidobacteriaceae bacterium, assembly GCA_963758385.1. Lineage (GTDB taxonomy): Bacteria > Acidobacteriota > Terriglobia > Terriglobales > Acidobacteriaceae > PALSA-350. Next base: position 1,212,196 of record CAVWVA010000001.1, read on the forward strand.
CAAATTCGATCGTGCCCCCGTTCAGGACGAATCTGTCCCCATTCAAAATAATGTCACCGCCATTGAGATTAACTCGCCCGAGGATAACCGGTTGCGCCGCCGTGCCTCGCACGCGTAGATTCGCCGATCCGTCGATGCTCAATGTTCTGCTCACCAGGTTGATATCATTTTCGGAACTCACGGCCAAATTCAACTGGATATTCTGGCTGAATCCTGGCGTGGCCGGCGCGGTGACGCCGCCGGAAAATTGACTTATGAAGTCGGTCAGATCAAACGCCGGAGTGAACGAGAGATCGGCCAGGTTGACCTGCCCTCCCAGAATCGCATTGTCGGTAGTTCCCGCAAGCCGCAGGTTGGCGTTCACCGTCTCCCGAACGCCTTGTGGATAGAGCATGCGGACTCCGGTCGCCGACATTCCCAGGTCGAACTGGACCCCGGGGCGATAAGCGATCCCACCCTGGGCGGTGAGCGTACCACCTCCAACGGTCCCCTGGAATTTGCTGACGTTGAGCCGGTCCCGGGTAAGGGTAAGCACGCCGTTGCCGTGCTGTAAACCCACCGGGAGGTCTCCACTGGCGAAGTTCGCGTCCACAATCTCTACCTGGCCACCAAAGTCAGGACTGCTGGTCGCCCCATTCGTGTTGATGTTGAACTTGAGCTCACCGGAGCTCCTGATATCCGGGGCGAACACTTGCGCCAGGTGCAGATTCACTGTGCCCAGCAGCAACAACGACATGGGCGCGCCCTGGGTGGTGGACATCGATCCCTGAAACTGCAGATCGGTATCGGTGCCGCGGAGACCGGAGCGCTGCAGAGTAATCACCGTGTCCTTGTAATCAACGTGGATAGGCGATGTCTCGGCTAACTGGATGGTGTTGCTGTAAGCCAGCTTCAACGTGGGAATGGTGACATGCGCTTCCAGGAGTTTCTTATTCTTGAGTGGCCCGCGGAGCGTGCCGTGCAGCTCGGTCTGTCCGGTTAAGTCGGCCGCCTGATCAGGAGCATAGATGGCGAAGATGGGCTGCAGCGGGATCGCCTGGGTATCGAGCGTCGCGTCGGCGAAGTAGTCCCCGGTAAGGTTGACCTTGGCATTGGCGCGGATCACGGTGCCCACTGCGGAAGAAGTCAGATTCGCCGTCCCCAGATGATTGGCGACGTTCATATGCAGATTGACGTCGGCGATCTTCTGACTCTGAATCTCGATCTGCGGTATCTGCAGCGTGGCGTCGAGCTGCGGATTCTCGAAAGTCCCCTGCCCGTTTGCCTGGATGCTCACCACACCTCTGGCGTCTACATTCTGTGCCTTCAGCGCCTGTAATTGTTGCAGTTGGATTCCGTCCGCGGTCAGCTGCGCGATATAACTCTTCTGCCGCGGGTGGATCGTCACTTTGCTCTGCACGCTGCCCGCCGGCAGCTTGACTCCAAGATCGCCATGCACTTCATCGCCGGTGCCGGCGAAGGTCAGCGTGGCAGAGTTGATCGGCTGCTCGTAAGCCGTGAGGTGGGTTAACGAGAGGTTCCCTTGTCCAACTGGACTCAGCTCAGTGCCATGCAACCTGACGTTCGCTGCAAGGGTGCCCGTCACCGGCACCTGCTGCCCGGCAAGCTTTAGCAAATCCTGAACATCGAGCTGCGATGCATTGAGATCCACTTGCAGCGGGCTGGCTTCGGTGAAGGCCCACTTGTGTAAGCCGGCGCTTGCGTCGAACATGACCTTTCCGTGCGAGGCCGGCTCCAGGTCGGCGTGTTGCAAGCTGGCCTGGGAGGGACTTACATCAACATCGGTGCGCAGCACTCGCCACTCTGTTCCATTGACTTTGAAGTGAGAAGCGGTCAGCTGTCCGGTCAAGTGGGGCGCGCTGGTGGATCCGCGGACGGTGCCGTCAAACGCTGCTGTGCCGGCGAGCCCGAGGGGCTGCTGATCGGGGGCCGGCGCTCGAAGAAGGTCTGCGATGCTTTCCAACTCGCCCAGATTATTGGATTGAAACTTCACCGCCAGGCTTGATCGCTGGCTCACCACGCCGTTCATGGTTAATGTGCTTTGCGGCGTTCGCAGATAGCTTTGCTTCAGCGCCAGCTCCTGGTTGCTGCCGCTATAGTTTCCATGAATTGCGCCATTGATGGGTACTAACTGAGCCGCGCCGCCTCCAATTCGTGACACGTTGCCGTGAACATCTGCGTCCGCGGTGGCCACTACATCGTCAAAGGTCTTTCCCCACTTCGCGGTGGCTTTTGCATTCAACGCTCCACCCACAGCAACATTCCTGGGCAACGCTGAGGACTTCATGGCACGATTCAGATCGGCAAGCTGGATGCCACGTAGCGAGGCGTTGAAATTAGACCGCGGGTTGCGAGCGATATTGGCCATCGTGCCCAAGGCGGTGAGTTGGCCACCCAGAAGGCTTGCGCGGAAATCCTTGAGCGTTGCGTCCCCATTTTCCAGCGAGTAGTGCGCCGCGATATTCCTGATTTGCGCGCGCACTGTTGGAGTCTGCACGTCGAGGAGTGGGCTGCTTAAATCGCCCGTGACAATAACGGTGTCAAGCATGGGACGGTCAGGTGTTTCCTGGTAGCCGATCGAACCGGTGGCGCGAATCACACCGACGGGTACAGACGGATTGCTCAGAATTCTGCGTAGCTCGCTGCCATCGAGCGTGGCTTGATACTGTGCCTGCAGTTGCGGGTGGCTATAATTCTGCAGCGTCGCCGTCAGAAGCAGTTGGGACGTGTCACTGGTAAGTTTGGCCTGGGTCAGGTGAAAGGCAGCCGGCGTTGCGTCGAACTCTGCTTGAAGGTTATGCGGAATTGGCTTGAGACTGCCGGAGATGAGGCGTCCGTCGGAGTAGGCGAGCCTGCCGGAATATTTCTGTTGCAGGTTGTCGAAGGAAGCGCGGAAGTCCACGTTGTGCAGGTCCGCCGACAGCACGCTTTGGCGATTGTTGTAGTAGACCGCGCCCTGGTCGAGCACCGCATGGCGAATTCCCAAATCGAAAAGGCTGGTATTGCCGCTGCTTGACCCGTCGCTTTTTATTACCGGGATATTGGTTACGCCCCGCGCGTCGGCGAACACCTTCACCACCGGCCGGTCCACTATGAAGCTATCCAGATACCACTTCCTGTGCAGGACAGAGACGATACCGATACCAACTTCAGCATGCTCTACCTGCAGCAATGGCGGATTGGAATAGGGTGCGGCGCCATGAACAGTCAGACCGTAAAGGTCCAGGCTGAGATTCGACCAATGGAGAGCAAAGTTCTGTAACTGTACTTGCGTGCCGAGGCTCTCGCTGGCTCGATTTTGCACCATGCGCAGGATGTAATCGTGAAAGCGAGCGCTATGCAGAACAATAGTCAGCCCAATGAGACTCAGCGCGACGAGGGTCATCAAGCCGGCGCTGATCCAGCCCGCCACTCTCCAGGGGAAGCGCCGCCCTGGCGGCGGTGGTTGTGGCGTAAATTCGGGATAGGGTGTTGCCCGGGCGGTGCTCAAGTTCTACCTCATCAAAATGCCTGGCCGATGCTCACGAAGTACTGAGTCGATTTGACCCCGGGAACCGGATTAAGGTTGTGTCCCAAATCGATCCTTACCGGGCCAACCGGTGTTGCGTAGCGTAAGCCCAGGCCGACATTGTTGGTGTAGAGGGAAGTAAAGTCGTGGAAGCCGACCGTTGGAAAGACGTTCCCGCCGTCATAGAAGACGGCCACACCCAGTCCCTGTTTGATGGGCACGGGAATGCGAAACTCGGAGTTGAGAATCAACTGCTCGTTGCCGCCGCTGGGCACCTGGATGTACGAGCAATCCGTTGAAGACCCTGTACTGCAGACCTGAACCTGGCGCTGCGGGCCTGCGCCGTCCAGGGGAAAACCGCGGAGCGTGTTTCCGCCGCCGGTAAAGAAAGCCTGGCTGAGTGGTACGAGACTGTTGGCGAACGGCTGGGCCAAACCGATGCGGATACTATTCGCCCACACGATCCCGTGAGTCATTTGCCGGTAGTAGGCCTCCTGGGCAGTCAATTTTGCGAAATTGACGCTGGACCCCAGCTTGCTCGCATTGAAGTCGAGCTCGACCGTTTGCAGAGTGCCTTTGTGCGCATCGAGAGGGTTGTCGCGCGTATCGTGCGTGATGTTCGCCGCAATGGTGGATAGGCGCACGTGCTGATCCTGGGGCAACACCAATTCAGGAATAAGAATCCGTGTCAGATCCGTTTGGCTGAAGCTGTAGCGCAGGAAGAAAACATCTTCTTTCTTCTTATCGAGAAATCGCTGTACCTGGTAACTGGCGGTTTCAATCTGCGACGAATAAACCGGGTTTTCCTCATCGTGTTCTGCCTGGATCGCGGTTGTCGATCCCCACCTGGACCAGCGGAAGTTCGGGTCGATGTAATAGCCCGCAACACGCTGATCGAGACGCCCGGCGAACGCTGTCGCGGAAAGAGATTCGCCCTTGCCCCGTACGTTGTTACGCGTGTATTGAAAGCTTCCACGCGGACCGTAATAGGTGGTTTGACTGGTGGTGAAGTTGGGAGGGAGCCCGACGGGTGGCAAGCCAGGAAGTGCTACCGTGCCACTGGGAACGCTGCCTCCGCGATTGACTATTTCAAAACCAAAGCCGTAGGTCATCTGGTTTCGCCTGGCCTCGTGAACCTTCACCAGCACGTCTTCGCTGGTCTGGGTTGTTACCTGCCTCTTGGGATCCACCTCTGCCCAATCGAACACGCCGGTGTGGTTGTAAAGCCGGCTTTCCGAGGTGAGCAGCGCGGTTTCCGTGAGCGGCTGATTGGGCACGATCGAGGCCACATCGGTATCGATAAGCCGCTGCTGCGTTCGGACGCGTCCCAGCGTCAGCACGTTCCTGGTATAAACTTGCGGTCCCTCGTAGATGTGATACACCACGTTGATGTGGTGAGGATCGGTCTTCGACACCACGGTTGCTGTCTGGCGGAAGCTGGAAGTCAGGTAGCCGGCCTGCAGATAGTGGGCTACGATGCTGGCGCGATCTGCCTCGACAAATTTTTGTGAATAGGGTTTGCCAGGAGCCAGGTTTAGTCCGGCGGGCGCGAACTTTGATTGGGGAAACGTATCGTCACCTTCGATGCGGAGTGTGCTGACAATATCTCGCGGCCCCTCGACCACGTGGAAGGCAACGGTAAGATTGCCATCTTTGTGACTGACCGACGAGGTGACCTTCGCGCTGCTGAACCCTTCTGATTGGTAGAGCGCGGTAAGGTTTTTGGTGCTGGCGCGAACCAACTGCTCACTGTAGTTTCCCGGCGAAAACAAGTGCGACTTCTTGACGGTGACCAGGGCCATCAGGTCCGGTGACTTGAGCTGGCTATTGCCGCCCACACTCACGGCGGCAACTTTATGTTTCTTGCCTTTGCTTATGACATAGACGATGGTGTCAACCGAATCCTGGCGATGGAATTGCGAGTCGACGTCAACATCGAAGAAGCCCTTGTTCTGGAAGTAAGAGACCAGCGCCTGGCGCCCTTCCTGCACCAACTCGGGATCGACGCCTACTCCCTGGTAAACGGGGAGCAAGGACTTGCGGGTCCAACTCCAGAGATGCGCGCCTTTTATCTGCACGTGAATGGTCGGACCCGCCTGCACATCAAAGTGGATGTCGGCACGATTGGTGTCAGCAGCATAGGCGGCTCCGGCAAGCTTTACCTGCGCGGCCAACTTGCCTTGCTTCTCCAACCGGGTTTGCAGATATTTCGTCGCATTGGTCAGGGTTGCGCGGCGATAGTTTTTTCCTGGCCGGATCGCTGCTCCCCTTACTCTCGCGGCCACACCTTGCAGGCTGCTGGTCATTTTCGCGGCCTCTTCCGGCGTCGTATTGGCAATCGCCACGGTGCCGAATTTTGCCCGTTGATTGAGATCGACCATGAACCTTATATTGGCGACGTCGTGAGCAGTATCGAGGTCTAGCTTGGGCCGCACCTCGGCCTGGAAATAGCCTTCCTGTTGAAAGAAACGAAGCAGCGCGTCGGTGTCCCGCTGGACGTCGCCGGCATTGTAGGGCGCCTGCGGAGGGTAGTTTGCGATTTGTACCAGCCGGGAATAGGAAAATCTTTCCGCCCCGGGGAACTCAAAGACTCCGAACCATATCGCGGGTTCCACGATCAACAGTAGCCGGACTCCGTTGGCCTCGGGTTCCACCTGTAGCTGTACTTCATCAAACTTCCCGGCGGTCTTGAGGGCGGTAATGCTCTGGTCCACTTTCTCTCGGGAGAACGGCTCTCCTGCATGCTGGGGGAAAAGAGGAGTCAGTTTGCTGGCATCCAACTCCGGGCGGCCCGCCACTTCTATCGCGGTTACATTCTGTCCTTCGTAGGAGGACAGAATGCTTTGCGTCGCCGGCGCTGTTTTAGGAAGCTCCGCGTGCCGGGTCGTCGTCTGCGCGAGAATTCCGGGGCAAAGAAGGGGTAGGGTGACCCATAACAAAACACTTCCACAACGAGCCCTGTGTCTGCCTTTGGATTGAGCCGTCATGAATGAAGTTGCCGCAGGTAGCCCAATCCGCTCCATTTCTTTTGAAGTGAGATGCAGAAATGAAGGATTCGGTTAGAGGGTCAGTTTCAGCTTATGAAGCGACGGCAGGAGGCGCTTCCGTTGATTGCGCCTATGCCGAGGGCCTCAACACTCCCATTGCTGTGAGTTTCTTTTCTTTGACGGCGGCCTCGATTTCGCTATTGATTTCTCCTCCCAGCAGCAGCATCAGCCCACTCAGGTAAAACCAGGTCAGCAAAATGATCACGGTACCCAGTGAACCGTAGGTGGCCGAGTAGCTGTTGGAGAAGTGGACATACACGCGCAGTCCAAGGGAGGCCGCGAGCCATCCGCACATGCCAAATGCAGAGCCGGGCGTGAGCCAGTGCCATTGGCTTACCTTGACGTCAGGCCCGAAGTAGTAGATCAGCGCGAAGAGCATGGAGAGAAAGGCCGTGGCCGCTATCCACCCCAATGTTCTCAGGGAAATGGCGGCAAGGTCGGCCAATAAGCGATGGTAGATATGAAGGCGAATGAGGCGAGCAAGAAAGTCGGCCGCCAGTAGAGAGGCAAGCATCACCGTGATGACCGCTGAAAGAATGAATGTGATTCCGATGGCGGAGAGCCGGGCCCGCCAATAAGGCCGGCTCTCCTTTACCCGGTAAACCACGTTGAGGCTGTCTTGTATCGCAGAAAAACCGACCGAAGCAGACCACAGAGAGGCCACCAGACCGAAGGTTAGTTTCCCGCTGCTTGCGGCAGCGGTGGTCTGGTTGAATGCTTCAAGGACCATTCCCAAGGCCGAGGGTGGCACCACGATGGAAAGATACTGCAGAAGGTTTTCATAAATGTGGACGGCGGAGCGCGCCGCGAGGCCCAGGACCGAACAGGCTGTGAACAAAGTGGGAAACAACGCAAATAGAAAATAGAAACCGAGTTCGGCGGAACGTCCCAGAAGGTTATCGGTAAACGTAGCGTTCCAGGTATTTTTGGCGATCACGCTTGCCGGTATGCCCTCAAGATTCCAGAGATCCTTCAAGGGAAAGCGCGATACATAAGCCCACACCTGGCGACGAAGGGTGCGCGTGGGCTCGGGCGGAAGGCTGCTCTCGACCGGGTCAGCTGGCGGTGGTTGATAGGCGTTAGCAGTTCGGTTCGCCACGGTGACAGCTCCTCATTCGTATCGTGTGGTTAGAGAGATAGGTTCTGGCTCCTTTATGTTGCTCACCGCCTGACTTTTTGTTTGAGCATCCGTCTTGCGTCAACAGTTCGAGGTCAGCATTTGCGTCTCCCACATTTCGTAACATCGCGAGATGTGGGGCACCCTTTGATCTGTTGCACTATTCAGGGTTGGACGGACGCCCTATCAGATAGACGGGGGCAAGCCAGCGTGCTCCATCCTGCGCATAGCCAGCCACCCAGTCGTAGTGGGGAAAGCTGCTGGTAAGGGCGAGCAACTCTTGTGGAGTGCGGGTGCGAAAGCAGGAGACGATACCATCCCACAAGACCACCAAGGGGATGAGGGGAACGAGATAGGTCAGCACTAGCCTGGACCAGCGAAATGGGCGCATGCGCGGGGTGAGAATCCAGGCAAAGATTGGCATCAGCAGCATGGTCGCGAGCGCGCGTGGTGTACGCGAGGTCACTTCCGCCATGGCAAAGCCTTCTCTACAGCGCACCGCGTCGGCAAGCACCATGCGCGCCGGAGCATCGGGGAAATGATGGAAGGAAGAAAAGATGGTGCGAAAACCGGTGAGACTTTCAGGGACATTGGCGGCGTCCACCGGGATACTCAGGCAGCTTACTGAGCAGTCCGCAGCGACCCGCGCTGCCAGCGCGGCGCTGGGAAACTTATCCGTCAGGACCACAGTCAGCGGGGCGTGTTGGGCCAGCGCAGTGCGCCATCCCGGGCTCAGCCAGGGGCCGCCTCCCCCGGAACAGAGGTCCACGACGCGCTGCGCGCCGCAGTCATGGATAGCGCGGAATATCTCTGCCTGGATAGGACGGTAGATGTCTGCACGGCTGGTGATTGCTTCGAGATAATCCGTGGCTCCCTGGCGCACGCCTTCGGGGCACCAGGACTGGTCGAGTACTTCAAAGAGTTGACGACGACGCAAACTCCTATTGCCGATCTCTCCACAACGCCATGGCCCCGAGCAGGCCTTCTTCGTTGGAGATGATTTTTATGTTGGGCCCGTGCTTGAGAGTTACTTTCTTGGCGTTGCCGCCGCCGATGTATAGGGTATCCCAATTGAAGGTGGCCGCGGTTTGTTCGACGGCCAGCTTCAGCAACTTGTTCCAGCGTTTCACGCCATGCTTCTGCAAGCCTTTTCTGCCCAGGTATCCCTCGTAAGTTTTCTTGCGCCAGGGGTGATGTGCCAGTTCGAGGCCGGGGCACAGGACCCCCTGGGTAAACAAAGCCGAGCCCATGCCGGTACCCAGAGTGATGACCAATTCAACGCCGTGACCCTGGATCACTCCGTAACCGCCGACTGCGGAATCGTTGGCCATGCGAACGGGTTTCCCCCAACGCTTTTCCAGTGTCTTCACCAGGGGGAAACCAACCCAACCGGGATCGAGGTTGGCAGCTGTCAACGTCTTGCCCTGCTTGATCACACCCGGGAATCCAACCGAAACCCGGTCGAAAAGAGGTACAGTCACCTTCAGCTCGTCCAGGGCTTTCAGGATGGCTCGGGTGGTTGCCGGCACTGGTGTGGGAACGCGCAGCCGATCGCTGGTGGGCAAGCCCTCGGGGCTGAGGGTCTGCATCTTCAAGCCGGTGCCGCCGATGTCGATCGCCAGGGTGATGGGACCCGGTGGGTCGCCCTCCCGCGGTGTAGTTGTTTTTGCCTGCCGAGCCATTCACCCTCCGGAGCCGGAAATCCTCTGCCATTCTAGCTGCACCGTTCTCCTGTGGCGAGACAAACACTGGGCTCTGAATAGAGTCCGGCACTAGGCGATCTGATGAAGCCCCCTTATTTGAAAAGGTCGATTTGCATGGGCCACCCAACAAAATTGGTTTGACGCGTGAGTGGTTTTGTTGCATAAAGGACCTCTCTATGAGCGCAACAGAGAAAATGAGCTCGATCGGCCCGCCGGTGCCGGAGTTGCCGGTCGCTGATGTCGAACGCGCACAACAGCATTACAAAGATGCACTCGGGTTTGCGATCGGGTGGCTTTACCCAGACAAGGAAATTGGGGCCGTATCACGCGGTAATGTGGCAATCTTCTTTCGCAAGAGGAAGCCACCGTTCGAACCCGCTGTTCACTGGGTGTTTGCCGACGATATCGATGCGTCTTACCAGGAACTGCAGTCATCCGGTGCGAATATCGTGGATCCTCTGGAGACAAAGCCCTGGGGATTGCGGCAATTCACCGTGCAAGATCTGGACGGGAACCTCTTCTATTTCCACCATGACTAAGCAGACGACGGGCCCTATTCTCAACTCGATCTCGGCACAACTCGTTTGTTGCCAACTTCAAGACCTCCTGCGATTTCTATACACATCAACTTGGCTTCGCAGTCGAATTCAGCTATGGCGAGCCGCCATTCTACGGTCAAGTTATCCGCGACAATGTACGACTGGCATTGAGGCTGGTGTGCGAGCCAGTGTTCGCGGGCGATATTCGCAAGCGCGAACGTCTGCTCTCCGCTTCCATAACGGTTGCCACCGCGAATGAAATCGAACAACTGTTTCTGAATTATCAGGCTGCAGGAGTTTGCTTCCAGCAGCGACTACAGAATGAGCCCTGGGGCGCGAGAACCTTCGTCGTCTCGGATCCGGATGAGAATCTCATCCTCTTCGCTGGCCCGGAAAGCGACTGAAGATTTTTTTGGAGAGGCCAAGAAGAGACTCATCAGAAATTGAAGATCCGGGGGACAGGGTGGAGCCCCGGACTAAAAGTCCGGGGGCTACACCGGGGCTAACGTTGGGGATCGGCTGCGGCGGCAGTTAGCGTGCGTTTGGTAGTTGCTGCCTTCTTCTTGCCAATACGGTAGCCAGCCTCTTCGGCCTGGTCACAGGCTTCTTGCACTTGCTCCTCGATTGCCTTGAGCGATTTGGCCGGAAGGTCCAGCAGGTCGGGGAGCTGTACCCACCAGAGAATCTGGTGATGAAGTTCCTTGTTGAAGTACCAGTCTCCGGCGGCTTCGTGCACCTTGAGCAACCAACGCGCCTCGCCGTCGTCCCAGAAGGCGCGCGGGAAACCGGCGAAGGGCTCTTGTTTACCCGGCTTCAGGGTCTGGTAGACAAACAAGAGATGAACCCTGGCCGCTGCTCGCCATGCGTCATCGTGGATCTCTCCGCCTCCCCAAATACCACGGGCAAGAGGCTCGCGCAACCTTAGGCGATCAAACATTGCTAGCGCAGTAGCGGCCGCGTGCCTGGGCCCGATGGCTTCAGCCATGCCTTCAAGCACGCAGTAGGCAAGGATCGGACCCCAGATCACACTGGCGTGGAGCTGCGGATTGCTGCTGGGCAACACCAGCTTGGCTTCACTATCGCTCAGGCTTTCACCCGCCAACCCGGCTGCTGCCTCCATGCGGCTCAAAATCGCCAGCCATAACTCCTTCGCGTCGTACGGTGAGGCGGCCCCGATCTTTCTCCCGTAAAGAGCGAGGCCTTCGCCGGTGAAGCGCGAGACCAGCTCCTCTAACCGCTTAAAGGTTTGTGGCGCCGGCGCAGCTAGCTCCTCCAGTAGATCGTGTTGCAAGAGGGCAACCAGCGATTCGTGCAGCGGGGCCAACTCCAAAGAGAGCAGCGCCTCATCCAGGCTGGGGACACCACGGCCGTTCAGCGAATCACAGAGAAGATCCCAGCGATGGTTCTCCTCTGGCCGCAGCTCACGCCACTCCAGAAATACGTGACATTTATAGGCCTGCAGCTCCAGCGAAAACCCCTGGGAAACAATTTTCGAGGAACGCTCCAGGTGTTCCTGTCCAGTGGTTACATCGCGAAACGCAAGGAAGACGTCGCCATCGTTGGGCAGGCCGAAGGCGCTCCCCAGCAATTGCTGGCGCAGGTGCCCTGCTCCCTTATCCGCATAGCTGGCGGAGTTGTGGATGGTGCCGTAGGTAGTCGCGAACTTGTTGTGGTAAACGATCAACGCGCGATGATCGCCGCGCCGGTTGGAGTAGGCGAAGACATTCTCATCGACCGACCCGTCGGGCCGGTAGAAATCGAAGAGCAGAAAATTCTGGCTCTCGGCAAATAGCCAGCGCTGGTGCAACAGAGGCGCAATCTCGCGATCGTGGCGCTCCACCAGGTGACGGTCGGGATCCTCCTGGTAGCGTGCGCGGCGAAATTCCATGCCGTACTTCTCGGTAAAGCCTTCAATCTGCCCGTGGCCGAACATGGGCAGCCCGGGAAGTGTAGCCATCATAGTGGCAACTCCGAAGCATTTGTCGCCGTTGCCGAATTGATCAATCGCCGTGCGCTCATCAGGATTGCTCATGAAGTTGACGTAACGCTTGAGGATGTCAGGGTCGAACTCGATGGTGTTTTTGATCACCGAGCGGTATTTTGCATTCTCCTCGTCGCGCATCATGTTCATGAAGGCGCTGTTGTAGACGCGATGCATGCCCAGCGTGCGGACGAAGTAGCCTTCCATGAGCCAGAAGGCTTCCGCCAGCAGAAGGGTTCCGGGAACCTCGCGGGCCACGCGATCGACCACCTCGCGCCAGAACTCTTCCGGCATGGCGGCGTCGAAGTCGGCCTTGCTCATGCTGTACTCGGCACGGGATGGGATGGCCCCGCCGGTACCCGGAATGGGAAACCACAAGCGCTGGAAGTGGCGCTTGGCCAAGGTCATGGCAGCGTCGAAACGGATGATGGGAAAGAGGCGAGCGACGTGCAGAATTGTTTGGATTACCTGCTCACGCGCGGCTGCATTCAGGTAGTCAAGCTGGGCGGTGTCATTCCAGGGAAAGCTGGTGCCGTCGTTGCCGTGATAGACGTAGCGAATTTCGCCCGTCCATTTGTCCCGGCGGCGAAAGACCACAGCCGCATCGGATTGTTCATAGTAATGGTCCTCTATCTTGATTTCGACGCGGCCATCGCGAGAGAGGTCGGGACCGTCGAAGCGATAAGAAGGATAGGGACTGTCGGGCCGGGACATGAACCACTCCGGATGCTCGATGACCCAACTGGAGTCGATGCCCATGTGATTGGGAACCATGTCACTGGCCAGCCTGACGCCATGGGCGAAGGCGCGATCGCGCAGGTTGCGATAAGCCCCTTCTCCCCCAGATCCTCGGCGATGTCGTACCCATAAAGGGAATACGCCGATGCCACCGCATCCTGGTTGCCGCAGAGTTGCTTGATGGTTTGCGAAGCGGAGCTTCTTTCCCACACGCCGATGAGCCACAACGAATTGATTCCGTGGCCAGCCAGGCGGCGTAGCTCTTCATCGGGAATCTGATCGAGCTTATGAATGTGGCGGCCATAGTAGCGGGAGAGTTGCTCCAGCCAGACGTAGGTGCTCTTGGCAATGAGCACGGTGGTCGGCATCCACTCCTGGTCGGGGCTGAAGCGCTCTGTTTCCTGGACCGCCTCGGTATAAGACGGCACTTCCCCGCGCTTGTCGGCAACGTTCCAGGGAAGGTTTTGCCTGCGCCCGGCATGCGCGTCGGCAGGATGAAAGCGCATCCATATGGCGACGTCTTCTTCCTTGAGCACGTCGATGGCAAGCATGAGCCTTGCCAGGGAGGCGCCGATGAGATCTGCCCAATGTTCGGCAATGTAGGCGATCTGGCCGCTGAGCGAGTCAGGTGAAGCCAGCGCGGGGGCGCGCAGCATGTCGATCAGGTTAAGTTTTTTCGGGCCGAGGGGAGGCCGGGTGGCAAAAAAATCACGCAGCCCGGTGGTGATCTGCTGATAGCGGGTGACGGCGGCGAGCGACTGGTCGGTAAAGAGCTCAGAAAAAGGTTTGAACGCAGGGTTGGCGTTGGCCAGCCACAGCAACATCATCTCTTCAAAAGCGACCGCGCGGTGGGGGATGCCTTCTGTTTCCCCAGCCAGCCATTCGGCGCTGCTCTTTTGCTTGCGGTACACATCGATGGTGGGAAACTGCTCCACGAAGCTGAGGATGGTTTTGTCCAGTTCGGTTTTGCCGATACGGGTGTCAAACCACTCGAGCGCTCCGGACATGACCCTGGGATCGAGGCGAAGCCGGTAGTATTCGACCAGGGCATGGCTCATCTCGTCGATCAGGCCCATGGCGTAGAGGGCTCCCGGGTTTACCGTCTGTTGCGGGTCCTTTTGGGAGCCTCGCCGCTCGTTCATGCGGAAAGCGAACTCACGGCTGGCGGCGAGATTCGCGAAAACTACGTTGCCGCTAAAAGATGACAGCGTCTGGCTGAACTCATAACGGTCGCGCGCTTCACGTGAAACGTGAAATTCCATGTGTACCCTTCCCAGAACTACTGTTTTGCCAGACTCGGATCCTTATCAATCCCCAAGTATTCGATGCGAAAACTCGCTCCCGCAACCGCCCATAATCCTACGCCTTCCAGGAGCGACGTTCCGGAATCGGCATTTAGAGGCGATACGCCTTGCGGGCCAGGCCGTAGGCCAGGGCTTGGGCGACCTCGGTGGCTTCGTCCTCGTCCAACTGGTGCTCTGCCACCAGTTTTGCCAGGAAGGCGCAGTCGACGCGGCGAGCCACGTCGTGCCGGGCGGGAATGGAGAGAAAGGCCCGGGTGTCGTCGTTGAAGCCCACAGTGTTGTAAAAGCCGGCGGTCTCGGTGGTTAGCTCGCGAAAGCGCGTCATGCCGGCAGGGCTGTCGTAGAACCACCAAGGCGGCCCCAGGCGCAGGCATGGATAGTGCCCAGCCAGCGGCGCGAGCTCACGGCTGTAGGTGGATTCGTCCAGGGTGAAGAGAATGATGCTGAGCGACGGGTCATTGCCGAAACGCGCCAGCAATGGCTGTAGCGCGTGAACGTAATCCGTGGGCCGGGGAATGTCCGCGCCGACGTCTCGGCCGAAGCGGGTATAAACCTGGCGATTGTGATTGCGGACGCTGCCGGGGTGGATCTGCATCACCAGGCCGTCGTCAAGGCTCATGCGGGCCATTTCGGTGAGCATCTGGGCGCGGAAGAGCTCCTGCTCAGCAGCGGCGGCTTTGCCGGTTATTACCCGATCGAAGAGGGTTGCGGCTGCACCGGCATCGAGGTCGGCAGTTTTGGCGGTGGGATGACCATGGTCAGTGGCGGTGCAGCCCAGCTTGCGAAAGCGGTCGCGGGCATGGCGCAGGGCTTGCAGATAGCCGGGCCAGCGGGAGCTATCTTCGCCGTGCATCTCGCCCAGTTTCTGCACGTTATGGCGAAAGCCGTCGAACTCTGGATCCACGACTGAATCGGGTCGGAAGGTCGGCAGGATGCGGGCTTTCCAGCCGGAGTCACGGATGGCCTGGTGGTAGATCAGTGGGTCGAGCGGTGAGTTGGTAGTGGCCAGGACCTCAAGGTTGAACTGGTCGTAAAGCGCTCTTGGCCGAAAGGCGGGGGTGGCTAATTTGGCGCTGATGGTGTCGTAGTACTCGGCGGCATTCCGGGCGCAGAGGCGCTCGCTTAGCCCGAACAGCTGCTCAAAGGCGAAGTCGAGCCAGAGCCGGGTCGGGGTTCCACGGAAGAGGTAGTAGGATTCGGCGAAACGGATCCAGATACGGCGCGCTTCTTCTGGGTCCAATTCGGCGCGGCCGATGCCGAGGTCTTCCATCGGGATTCCCTGGCTGTAGAGCATCCGGAATACGTAGTGATCGGGGACGATGAAGAGGCTGGTGGGATTGGGGAACGGGTCGTTTTCCGCGAACCAGCGGGCCTCGGTGTGACCGTGCGGGCTAACGATGGGGAGATTGCTCACCGTGCTGTAGAGCCCGCGGGCAATGGCCCGGACAGTGGGTTCGGCGGGGAACAGACGGTCGTCGTGAAGGATGGTCACTTCTTTCATTTTCGCCCCTGAGGGGGTTTTGTGCATCTCTGGGAAATTTGCCTTCGGTAAGGCTGTCGGATGGGCCGTTGCGGAATCCCACATCTCGCAAAGAACGCGAGACATGGCACCCGCGGTCCGTGGTTAGGACAGGGTTTGGATAACCGTGCTTTGTGGCTAGGACAAGGGTTCCGACAGCCTTGATTTGTGATCAGGCCAGGTTTTGTACTGCTTTGGTTCGGGTACTGGATCTCAGCAAGAGGCTGCCGATGGCCCCGGCGCAGATTGAGGCGGCAAGTGTCCCGATCTTCGACATGTCGAGCAAATTGTCATCGCCCAGGGCGAGCGAGGCGATGAACAGCGACATAGTAAAGCCGATGCCGCAGAGCCAGCTGGCGCCAAAGATCTGGTTCCAGGAAACACCCGCCGGCCGCGAGGCCAGACGAGCACGCGCCGCCAGCCAGGCGAAGAGAGTGATGCCCAATGGCTTGCCCAGAAGCAATCCCAGCAAAACGCCCAGCGCAACGGGATGAGTCGCCGCTAACCTCAACTTACCCAGGACGTGCACCCCGGCGTTGGCAAAAGCAAAAATGGGCATGATGAGGAAACTGACCCAGGGTTGCAGCCCATGCTCAATGCGGTGCAGGGGAGACTCGATCATTTCGCATTGCTGCTCCAGCGAATGAATGGCATGGTGCGCCTGCACAGAGTTCAATTCGTGGCTTTCAAACTGATCGAGCAACCAACGGCTCTTGCGGAGAAAGCCGGTCTTGTCGAGCGAGTTCCTGGCCGGAATAGTAAAGGCGAGGAGGATGCCGGCGATGGTTGCATGGACTCCTGAATTGAGCACCGCGAACCAAACGCAAACACCGATCACGGCATAAACGACCGGACTGCGGATGCCCAGCCAGTTCGCTCCTAACGAGACGGCGACACCCAAAAGACCGAGGCCCAGCGCTACCAGCGAAATGTGCCGGGTGTAGAACAAGGCGATCACCAGGACGCCGAAAATGTCATCCACGATGGCCAGGGCGGCGACAAACACTTTCAGCCCCACCGGGACCCGGTTGCCCAATAATGCAAGCACGCCTAACGCGAAGGCTATATCGGTCGCCATGGGGATGCCCCACCCATTGACACCGGAGCCTCCTTTATTGATGGCGAAGTAGACGAGCGCGGGGAACAACGATCCGCCAATGGCCGCAATGAAGGGGAAAGCCGCCTGGCGAGTGGTGGAGAGTTCACCGATGAGCAATTCGCGCTTGATTTCCAGGCCCACGAGGAAGAAGAAGATCGACATGAGGCCATCGTTCACCCACTCGTGACGGCTCTCGGAGATAGAGAGCGTGTCCACGCTGATGGTCACCTGGGTGTGCCAGATTTGGTAGTAGCTGTGTTCCCAACGGGAGTTTGCCCAGAGCAAGGCCGCGACGGTGGCTACCAGGAGCAGAATTCCGCCGGCAGCTTCCATGCGGGCGAAGCGGGCGAAGGGGCTGGTGAGTAAATCGATGGGCGGCCGTGGGCTGGGTTTCGGATCGGTCGTCAATGGGAGGCTCCGGTGGCTTGCTCTGCAGAGAGCATACTCGAATGGATAGAGGTACCTAAGGGGCTAAAGCCCGACCTATTGCAATTATTTACGACACGACTCAAGGCGTGCCCTGATACAAAACTGGGCATTTCCTCAACATCCGTGGCCACTGCGGCGGCGAAGTATTAATAAATTAGTTGACAGTATCCCGGGTGCGCGCTATGCTTCTTTTTGAGCGGAGTTACCCTATGCCTCCTAAAAAATCTGCCACGCTGACCGAAGCGGAATTGCGGCTGATGAAGATTCTCTGGTCGCGGGGAGAGTCGACCGTCAATGACATTGCGGCCGCTTTGCCCAGGAAGAATGCGCTGGCCTATAACTCGGTGCTGACCACCATCAGGATTCTGGAACAAAAGGGCTATGTCGAACATCGTAAAGAAGGCAGAGCTTTCCTCTATTTGCCGTTGATCGCCGAAGAGGAAGCCGGGAGTTCAGAAGTACGAGTCGTGCTGCGCCGGTTCTTTGGCGATTCCCGGGAAAAGCTGATGCTTTCGCTGCTCGGCGACAGCGAGATAACGCCGGAAGAATTGCAACGTCTAAGGGATGCGATTCAGCGGGCGGAGTGAGATGGAAGCGAATCTAATGCGTCAGTTTCTTTCGACGAGTCCCGCGGAGTTGCTGATATCAAGCATCTGGCAGGGCTTGCTGTTAACCGCCCTGGCATGGTCGGTGCTCAGGTTTGCTGCCGGATTGCGTGCCTCCACTCGCTTTACGCTGTGGTTGATTGTTTTCACCCTGGTGGCATTATTGCCCTGCTTCGCGATCGGCCGCGCGATTTTTGGCGTTCCCCCGATTCCCACCCTGATCGCGGCACGGGCAGACTTCTCTCTGCATGCGAATGTCGCGTGGGCTTTTGCGATTGAGGGCTTGTGGCTGGCCGCTTCCCTGTTTTCGCTGGCCCGGCTTTGGGCAAGCGGCAAGCAAATGAGGGCGCTCTACCGGACGTCCACCCCGGTTGCTTTCGAAACATTGAGTGAAGAGTTGCAGTCGATTCTAGCGCGGAGCGCATCACGTCCGGTGGAGATACGGCTTTCCGGGGATGTCGATGCGCCCAGTGTGCTTGGCTTCTTCCGTCCAGCCGTGGTGGTGCCCCAGGCGCTTTGGGGCGAGCTGGCGGCAGACGAAAGGAAGCAGATCATCCTGCACGAGATGGCCCACCTCGACCGCGGGGATGACTGGACCAATTTGTTGCAGAAACTGTTACGAGCCTTTTCCCCGCTGAATCCCGCGTTGTTTTGGGCGGAGCGGGAGCTTTGCCTGGAGCGCGAGCGGGCCTGTGACGATGCCGTGCTGGACACGGCCGGCAATGCGCGGGCTTATGCAACCTGCCTGACTAAGCTTGCCGAGACCCGGTTAGTGAGGCGCGCTACCTCGCTCGCGCCGGGCATGTGGAAGCGGCGTTCGGAATTGTCCGGCAGGGTGGAGAACATCCTCCATCGCCGGCGTAGATTGAACCCACTATTTTCGGGAGGGTTGGTAGCGGCTTCCCTATTCGCTTCCGTCTTCGGCGTGCTGTTGTTGCAAAGCGCCCCGCAGGTGGTGACGTTTGCCAGCAGCGACGTTTTGGCCGCTGCCAGGCCTCAGGCGGCCCTCGACACCGCCCGCGTCTACCACGCCGGATATCGGAACCAAGCTCAGCCCCACTATCAGGAGGCGGTCTTTCATCCTTTGGACGCAAAGACCAGCAACCTCCCTTTGAAAACCGAGGCCATCGCGCAGCCTAAACCTCGTGCTGCGCATAAGGTTAAAACTTCCAGCCGTGCCAGGTTCCTCCAGGTTCGCGATATTGAGGACGATGACAACGGCACTCGCATTACCCTGATTTTCTTCACCGTGGAAACTCCGCAGACCGCTATTTCACTCCCTGACAACTGGATCGTTTTTCAGATCTAAAAAACTTCACCCTGGAAAGAGGAAAATTAATGTCTCGAGAAACTAATTTATTAAGAGCACAGGTAAAGCGCTTCGCCGCGCCCCTGCTCGCTTTCGCCCTTGTTCTCTTCACCGGAGCTTTGGTGTTCGGTCACCGGCGCGTAGATGCCGCAACCGCGCCCGAGGCCCCAACCACGCCCATCAACAACGCCAGCATCGATCCTCTCTTGGCGCTTGACCAGGCGACCGAAGCAGTGGCTTCGCACGTTACACCGGCGGTGGTCAACATTGCCGTGACCGCGCACGCGCCAGAGCAGGCGGCGGAGGCGCAGGGAGGAGAGGGGGAGAATCCCTTCTCTCAATTCTTTGGTCCCGGCGGCCCGCAAATGGGCCCTGGTGGACAAGGCCCGGCGCAGGGTCAGCACCAGATTGAACATGGCATTGGCAGCGGCGTGATCATCTCGCCCGATGGATACATCGTTACCAATAACCACGTGGTCGAGGGCGCCATGGAAGTGCGGGTGACCCTGCACGACCGCAGAAGCTTTCCGGCCAAGGTAATTGGCACCGACAAGCTTACAGATCTCGCCGTGGTCAAGATTGACGCGAAAGATTTGCCGACCGTGGCATGGGGTGATTCGGGCAAGCTGGTCCCCGGACAATCGGTAATGGCGATTGGCAGCCCGTTTGGCTACTTCCGGTTCTCGGTTACGCGTGGGATCGTCAGTGCGGTCGACCGGCCGAACCCCTACTCGGATGATGCGCGCAAGCCTGGCGGCTTTATTCAAACCGACGCAGCCATCAATCCGGGCAACTCCGGTGGCCCGCTGGTGAACGCGCACGGTGAACTGATCGGCATCAATACGTTTCTAATCTCCAACACGGGAGCCTTCTCCGGGGCCGGCTTTGCCATCCCGACCAAGACGGTGCACCCGGTGGTGGAGGCGCTGATCAAGAATGGTGTTGTGCACCATGGATACCTGGGAGTTGGCCTGAACGACGTAACTCCCGACAACGCGAAGTTCTTTAACCTGACGGGAAATACCGGCGCGCTGATTGCGCAGGTAACCCCCAACTCTCCTGCGAGCCATGCCGGCTTGAAGGAAGGCGACGTAGTGACCGCGGTCAACGGCGACCCGGTGCAATCCGCCAGCGATCTTCAGGTGGCGGTGAGCGAAGATGCGCCCGGCACGAAGATCCAGCTGGACGTGGAACGGAACGGCCACCCGGATAAGGTTGAGCTGACGGTTGGCGAGTACCACAAAGACCAGGAAGTGGCGTCGGCTGCTGGTGACGAATCGGGCCACGCCCGGTTGGGCATCGCCATCTCTGACCTCACACCTGAGGTTCGGCAGCAGCTGAACCTGCCTGCGGAAGTGCAGGGCGTTGCCGTAGCGCAGGTGCAACCGGCAAGCCCGGCGGAGGATGCCGGCTTGACGGGAGGCGATGTGATCCTGGAACTGAATCGCCAGCCGGTTAAATCGGCGGAGCAGTTCCGCAACGAGGTGAAGCAGCTGCCTGCGGGCAAGGACATGTTGTTGCTGGTTTGGGCGAACGGTGGGTCAAGCTACCGTGTCGTGCATCCCGCAGTCACTTCTCCTTCGAGCGGCATGTAAGTGGGTTAGGTAGCATCAACCGCCGGGCGCTCTGCCAACAAGGGGAGCGCCCGGTTTTTTATATCTGGGAACAGCTCAGCGGGCTTAAATAGAGATTAGAGATGTTGCTCACGATCTCTGCGTCTGAATTCTCGGGCTTTTGCGCAAGAGCCTTCCATGCGGGATCAGACACAAAGACAGACCACTTCGCGTTCAGGTCGGCTACATCCGCGAAGGTCAACATGTAGGTAAGGCTCGGCATCCGCGGGCCAATCAATGTGTCTCCGAAGATTACGGGGGTCAATCCTGTCCGGGTAAAGATGGCGATTTCCGCCTGGTTGAACATTTGCACCTTCCGCATGTGCGCACCTTGGGTCGCACTCTCGTAGGTTCGCAACTGGAAGATTCGTTTCTCTGCTTTCGGGGCTACGAGTCTGGGCCAGCCGGCGAAAGCTGACAGCAGGGCGGTTTCCACCCGCAAAAATGGCGGCGCCGAGGCCGGCGCTGCCGAGAACGAGGTGGCGGCGTTCACGAAATCAGCGTCCCCGGTCAGCCGCGCCTCGAGCGTGACCAGTGCTTCGACCGAGGTTGAGGGGATGAGCAGATAGTATGCCGGCGTCTCAGGACCTACATCCAATTTGAAAGCGCCGACGGGGGTTATCCCGATGCGGTTGAGAGCTGGAATCAGCGCATGCTCAAAATAGGTTTGGGTCAAGGCCAGTTGGGGTCCAGTTCGCAGCGCGTATTTGCGCAACTGATAGAACTCCTGCGGCTGTGTCATGGTGTGGCCCTCGCCGCCACTCAAAGCGGCCCCTGCCATGGCAATGGCGGATGTGACAAAGTCTCGCCTTTCCAATGCTTCCTCCGATAAGAACCGTCCATGTTAATCGGCAACGACCCGCGCCAGGGTAAAGCCGTCGTACCCCTTGCTGCCCACGGTCTGTAGAGTCGTAGCGGTGACTCGCGGCTCCGCGGCTAGTATTTCGTGCATGCGCCGCGCTCCAAGCACGTTTGGATCTTCGCTGTTGGCATCGATCAACTTACCGTCACGAACCACGTTATCAACGATGATGAGGGTACCGTGGTGAGAGAGCCTGAGCGACCACGCGAGATAGTGGGGAATGCTTTGCTTATCGGCATCGATAAAGATCAGATCGAAGGGACCAGCTTTCTCGGCAGCGAGTTGCTTTATGCTCTCGCGCGCGTCGCCCAGGCGGACTTCAACTTTTTGCCCCAAGCCGGCGCGAGCGATGTTCGCTCGGGCAACCTCAGCGTGCGTGGCGCTGAATTCGAGAGTGATGAGCCGGCCGCCGGGAGGGAGCGCCCGCGCAAGCCAGATGCTGCTGTAGCCGCCCAGTGTGCCTATCTCCAGAATCTGCGATGCACCGGCTAGCTGGGCCAGCATCATCAGCAGCTTTCCCTGGCTCGGCGTTACGCTGATCGACGGCAGGCCGGCCGCTTCACTGGCGGCTAACGCCCCATCGAGCGCCGGGTCCGGCGGCATGAGCAGGCCTGTGGTGTAGTTGTCGACGTCCGTCCATAATTTCTTATCCATTTTGATCACTCGACTATTGTACGGGTGGCAGCAGGTACACTATCACCGATCGCTATGCCTACTTCCTACAACCAGATCACGGGGCAAAGCCTGGAGCGGCTTGCTGCGCTGAGCGATGGCATCTTCGCCGTCGCCATGACGCTGCTGGTGCTCGACCTGCACGTGCCGGCCAGCGAACTGATTCATAGCCAGGGAGAACTCTGGCACACGCTTGGCGAAGCCACGCCCCAGCTCATCAGCTATCTGCTGAGCTTCATGACGCTGGGAATTTTCTGGAACGGCCAACAGGCCCAGCTCAACTCCTTTTCTCATAGCGATCGGCATCTTTCGTGGATCCATATTGCGTTTCTTTTTGCGGTATCGATCATGCCCTTCTCGACCCGCTTGCTGGCTGGGTTTATCGGCTATCGCAGCGTGCTGATTGCCTACTGGTGCAACATTCTTTTGTTGGGTTTAGTGCTGTATGGCAGCTGGAAATACGCGATACGCGCAGGACTGTTGCGCGAGGATGTGTCCCACGCGAGGCAATGCGCCATGGAGCGGCGGATTGTGGTGGCGCAGGGCCTCTACGCGTTTGGCGCCTGCCTGTGTTTTATAAACACGTACGTGAGCATCGGTTTTATAGTGCTGGTGCAGTTGAATTTCGCCCTCGGATTGCGGCTGCCTTATCTGTCGGAAATCTGAGCCCCCTCAAAGACGCTCTGACTCGACGATGTGGACGCCGGGGGGAGCCAGGATAGCCGCCTCCAGCAAAGCCCTGGCGATTTTGTCGGCGGGAACCACGCGGTAATGACGGGGCAGTAGGGGCCGGATCGAATGAAAGATGCGGATGGTGCGCGCTTCCCAGCGGCGATGGGGTTTGCGCGGGCCCAGTATGCCCGATGGGCGCACCAGGGTGAGCGAGGGAAAGCCGCCCGCGATGAGCCTTTGCTCTACTTCTCCTTTGACCCGCATGTAGAAGGCGCGCGCCTTGGGATTGGCGCCGATGGAGGAGTTGAAAGCGAAGCTTTGCGCGCCGTGTTGGTGCAATAGCCTGGCCACGGTCAGGGGATAGTCGACATCCACTTTGCGAAATTCGTGGTGCGAACCTGCCTGGCGCATGGTGGTGCCCAGGGTGCAGATGCCTCCGTCCACATGCCACCAGGAGGCGTCCGCGGGCAGCGCGTCAAAGTCCACCAGGGGATTTTCCAGGCGCGGCTGCTGCGGCAAGGGCTTGCGCGTAATGGCTACCAACTTTTCCACCCTGCTGTCGGCAAGCGCCAGCCGCACGACTGCCTGGCCCACCAGGCCCGTTGCCCCGACAAGTAACAGCTTTACCATTGTCTTGCTCCTTAGAGCGGCCGTGGAGTGTGCTCTGGCCAGTGTACAGAAGCCGCCTAAGGGATAGTCTTACGCCATGGAGAACTTTCGCCTGCGGGTGTTTCGCGCCGTGGCCCGTCATTTGAACTTTCGGATTGCGGCGGAGGAGTTGTTGCTGACGCAGTCTGCGGTAACCCAGCAAATCAAGGCGTTGGAGTCGGAGTTGGATCTGCCGCTCTTCGATCGCGCCGGCGGCCGGGTTTCGCTGACGGCGGCTGGTGCGGTGTTGTTGCCCTTTGCGGAGCGGCTGGCGGCACTTTCTGAGGAAGCGCGGGAGGCCGTCGCCGCAAGCAGTGGCGTTCATGTTGGACGGCTCGCGTTGGGCGCATCGCAAACGATCGGACAGTATCTGCTGCCCCGGATGATCGCGGGGTTCTTGAAGCAGAACCCGGGAGTGCAGATCACGGTGATGGGCGGGAACACGCAAACCATTCTTGAAGCGCTGGTGGAACATCGAGTGCAACTCTGCCTGATCGAAGGCCCGGCGATGCGCAGGGATGTGCAAGTGGAGCCTTTTATGGAGGACCACATGGTGTGCGTGGTTCCTGCAGAGCATCCATGGGCGGACCGTGAAGTCGAGTTAAAGGAATTGGCGAATGCCACGCTGGTGGCGCGGGAGTTGGGTTCGGGGTCACGGAGAATCGTCGAACAGGCGCTGGAGAAAGCTGGCGTGGCCGTGAAGAAGCTGCATATCGCGATGACGTTTGACTCGACCGAAGGTTTGCTGAGCGCAGTCGAAGCGGGATTGGGAGTTGCGTTTGTTTCGCGATGGGCGGTGCGTAATCTGCTGGCTCTGGGCACACTGAAGGTGGCGCGAGTACGCGGTTTGAACCTGACGCGGATGTTCTCCATGGCTACGGTGACTGGCCCGCAGGCCGCTGGCATTGTTCGGGTGTTTCAGCGATTTGTGATGGAGCATGCGGAGGAGTTGGCTCCGCGGGCTACCGGACGCAAGAAGCGCAGTGGGTAGCTGAGTAACCGCAGGTGCCTGCGCTCGCACGGCCCGCCGGGGTGGCGGGATCACAATTCATTTCTTGTATGAGAACTGTTTTGAACTTTAAATCCCTGCCACGGCACTATATGGCGATGTAGTTGCCGTAGATCGCGGCCAGCGACACTCCGGCGACGATCATCCAAAGGGTGACGCCTTGTATCAGCGGCCGCACGCCGACCTGGCGCAACGTGTTCTTCGACAAACTGGTCCCGATCAAAAATAATGTTGCGGTAAGACCAGCCTTGCCCAGATGGGTGAGCGCAGCGTACTCGACCGCGAAACGGGGAAAGTATGTGCTGGCGGCAGCCGCCAAACAAAATAGAAGGATGAACCAGGGGACTTTGACCTTCGCCTGCAGCTGGCCGCGCCCCGTTCCTAACCTCGCCATATAGGCTGCCGTCAGCAGGGATACGGGAACGATCCAAAGGGCACGCGCCAGTTTCACCGTGGTGCCGACGGCGAGAGCCTGACTACCGTATTTGGCTGCAGCTCCCACGACCGAGCTGGTGTCGTGAATCGCAAGCGCGGCCCACAACCCGAATTGTCCCTGGCTCAAGTGCATGGCATGGCCGATCGCAGGAAAGATCAGCAACGCGATCGAATTCAACAGGAACACCGTGCCCATCGAGACGCTGATTTCTTCCTGGTCCGCACCGGTGATGGGGGCGATGGCGGCGATGGCGCTTCCACCGCAAATCGCAGTGCCCGCGGCGATCAGGAACGACGCCTTTCCAGCAACCTTGAACAGGCTGCCAAAGAGCAGGCCCAGCAGCATGGCACAGGTAATGCTGATGGCGGTGTAGTAGAAACCAGAGCGGCCGGCATGCATGACCTGCTTCAGGTTCATGCCAAAGCCCAGGGCAACGACCGATGCCTGCAACAGGAGCTTGGCTAGTGAACTACTTTCGCAGCGGAAGGGGTGCTCTACCGTAAAGCCGAAGGCGATTCCCCCAACCAGCGCCACCGCCGGGGATACAATTCCGCTGGCCGCCAGAAGAAGGCCGAGGAAAAAGATCGTCTTTGCGTCGAGCCTCATAGACCTACTTTCCGCGCTTTCGCGGCTGCGGTCCAAGCAGAAATACTCATGAGCAATAAGGCCAGGTAAATATCCCTTGACAACAAGTACGACGTAACGATATGCTGTACTTGTCATGAAGAGCAAAATCAAGCAACAGCAATGCATCCCCGGAAATCAGAAGTACACGATCTCTGATTTCAACTCCGAGTTCCCGGACGACGATGCTTGCCTCAACCACATCTTCTATTCCCGTTGGCCCGATGGCATCACGGTCTGCGATAGCGAGAAGTGCGATAACGTAGAGCGCCGCCATCATCGCGTGACGGGCCGCACGGCTTACGCCTGCGACTATTGCGGCAAGCATATCTATCCGCTGGCAGGTTCGATCTTTCAGAAGACCACCACCCCATTGCGCCTTTGGTTCTATGCCATGTACCTAATGAGTTCCACTCGTTGCGGAGTTAGCGCCAAGCAGATTCAGCGTGAGACTGGCGTTACCTACAAGACCGCATGGCGCATGTTCAAGCAGATTCGTACCCTGATGTCGGAGGACATCAGCCTGGAGGGATCGGCGGTGGAGATGGATGAAATGTACGTTGGCGGTGTACGCAAAGGTGGTCATGGTCGCCCGATGGCTGGCGATAAGAAAAAGACTGCCGTAGTTGGCATCGTAGAGCGCAAGAGCGGCAAGGGTCGCGTTATCGCCCTGGCTACCGATGACGTTAAGGGTTCAACTCTGTTGGGTATCGTTCACGAGCGCATTATGCCAAGCAGCATCATCTACACCGATGAATTGCCCGGATACGATGGTATCGGCGTGATGCCTAACGGGTATCAGCATCGCCGCATCAAGCATACGGCTAAGGTCTACGTGGTTGGCGATATTCACACCAACACCATTGAAGGATTTTGGAGCTTAGTAAAGCGCGGCATCGGTGGCGTGTACCACTCGGTAAGCAAGAAGTATTTGCAGAGCTACTTGGACGAGTACAGCTTTCGCTACAACCGCCGTCGCGAAGGATCGCCGATGTTTACTTCGCTTTTGGATCAGGTTTCCGACCGGGCGAATTAGACGCTCGGTTTAACAGGCTGTGAAACGCCTCGCGGCTTACGGGTTGCATTTTCGCTGCAACTTCCGCTGATGGCTTTAATTCGTGCATTGCGTGGGGCTGATCGCTACTAGAGTTGCCGCTCATGTCGCCTTCTCCTGCCGTCCGCTAGCTGCATCTTAACATGCTAGCGGAAAGGTCGACGTGTGCGAATTAAACCAGCGCAGCGATAGTAGCGATGACGGTCTCAACCTCCTTAAACAAGAGCTCAATCATCCGACTATAGGAAGTCTTGTCGGCGTCGAATGCAGTGTTCCCTTCGAGCGGCTTATGCCTCAAGGCTACCTGGAGACCAATCTTGCCGTTAGGTTGGAGTTTAAGGGTGGGGTCGGGACTGGGCCATTCGAATATGCAAGCCACAGTGCCATCCTTGATGTCGCCCTTATAGATATCGAAGGTGTGCTTCTGGGCCACGGGACTATTGCTGTGGAACTGTATATCGATTACTGCCGGTGTCGAGAGTGCAACAAGCAAGAGCTTATGCTTATTCCCATTCGCCAATTCTCCGAGGATTTGCAGCAGAGGCAGCAATGGAGGATGCGGACGGTTGAAGGGCTGAAAATTAAGGACGGCATCGAGTACAGGACCGGGAACACTAGCCAGACGACTCTTGCTGTCACGGGCGAAATCATCGGGGCAGCCCCTGATGATGAACGCCGCGCTCTCTCGTCGAGACGGGTGGGGGCTAGTGGACAAACAAGCAATGCTGTAGATGAGGTGGTCCAACGTGTCCCGGAGGTTGGTCAAGCAATCGCCAATCATCAACCCCCATCGCTGGAAGTCGTGATTGCCACCGACCGATGCCCTAAACCAATGCTTGGTGTGCTCTCTATTTTGCTCGTGAGTAAAGCTGTAAGGTTTCGTGTTGAGCCATGCGTTGATTTCTCTGTCAACCAAATCAAAGTGGTGGCGCGCCCACTGTAGCTTTCTATTGACGCTGGTTAAATCCACGCTACGATCATAGCGCTTGCCGAAATCTCGCTATTTTCGGGCGTACACTTGGCCGCATGAAAACGGACAAGGAACTTGCTATGCGCGTTGTAGATCAACTTGAGGAATACTACCTTCGTTACACCCTACTGGAGACGATACTCGACGCAGCCAAAGTTCGCGGATGGCGTCGTCAGTATGAAGAGCTGTTGCCGTATGCGCCTGCGAAGGAAAGCGCTCGGCGTATATTTCGCCCAATTCGCGAACGCATTCTCGATGCTCCGGACCTGACAACAGCCGTTCATGAAATGCTAAAAGATATTCGAGAAATTGACCCAAAGGACTCATCATAGCGAGCGAGCGAGCACCTCGCTGTAATTCTTCGGCACTTACAGTGGTTGTCATCGTTGCACCGCGAGATGTAGAGTGGTGCCGCCCCCAAGGCACACCTAATACTTCCGGCTAGCTAAACGCCGTCTGACCACGCGGCAACTAGCCGCTGGAAGGAGGTGTTGGGTCATGGAAGCTGAAAAGCTGACCGTCCCTGTCGGATTCAGGCTCATTTTTAGAGCATGGAAAACCGACAAGGACGGCAACCGCGTTTATGCGAAAGACCATGGAAAACGGGGCTGGCCCCTCGTTGTCCCTGCAAGCAGTAAAAGTAACTAAACGATAGAGGATGCCTTGGGGGCATCCTTTTGTTTTCGATGAGAAGCCTACGCCGATAGATGCATTTCCGTCAGTACCACAATCGGTGACCACTAGTGCTGCCCTGTCACGGTATCACCATTGTACTTGTGTTGAGGGGATATTTACCTAAGGCCATGACTTTCGCTTATTTTTCGCCTATGCTAAACCGTGTCATGGGAACTTCAGGAAGCCATCTGCGGCGCGAGCTTAGCCATAGGAACACGGCGAGGGCTGCGGCCTGGGCTGCGGAGATGAGCTTCAGCCAGGTACCAAGCATCCTTTACAGCGAGAACCAAGCGGGGTTACACGGTAACTTTCTGCCTGCATCGTATAAGCGTATTTTGCTCGACCCGGGATGGAAGGCGCGGCTTGCCAAGGTTTACACAGGATCGCGTTTTCTACCGAGAAGCGCGGATCGCAAGCGGCGTGAGCTTGATTGCGCAAACAGTTCCGATGCGCTGCTGATGAATATATTTTGTTATCCAGGGATTACGTGCCGCACCGCTTTATGTTCCCTGCTTGGAATTGAGCCGGGGCTCCGCCCTCTGTTCGGCTTCAGAGCGGGCGTTCCTTTAAAGAGCGGCGGCGAAGCCCGGACAGAGATCGACCTGAAGCTGGGGAAACTCCTAGTCGAAGCTAAGTTGACGGAAGGCGATTTTCAAATGGCACGGTGCGACCTGGTGCACCGCTATCGCGATCTCGAGCCGGTTTTCGACCTGGATCGACTGGCTATGCGGAAGCAGAGATATTGCTCCTACCAACTGATTCGCGGCGTTCTGGCTGCGCATGCGCATGGCCTACGGTTTGCTGTTTTCTGCGACCGTCGCCGTCAGGATCTGGTCGAGGATTGTTTCCAGGTGATGTCGGCAATCAAGAACGCAGACCTCAGATGCCGGACGAGCGTGGTTACCTGGCAGGAACTCACTACCGCAATGCCGGCAAAAGTGAAAACCTTTCTGGCGGAGAAGTACGGCGTTAGCGCGGCGTCCATTGCGGATGGCTGGTGAAGAGTCCTCCCAGGAAGCCGAGTTGGTAGACGAGAAAGAATCCGAAGCAAACACTCACCAGGCCTGAGGCGACGGTAAAGAAACGGCTCATGCCGTTGAAGCGGTTTCCTGCATAGGCAAGCGGGACCGCCATTGCCGCGGTCATGCACATCATGCCCACCATGGTGCCTGCGCCAAAGATCAATAGGTACACGGTTGCCCAAAGCGGACTGTGGATCGTCGACAAGACCAATAGCGCGACTGCTGCCGATCCAGCCAGTCCGTGAACAATGCCAATCACCAGGGGCCGGATGCATTGATAAACACCGAAGCGGCCGACGGAGCGGTCGAGCAGCTTCTCCGCTTTGCTGCTGATGGTAGCCGGCGCGCGGCCTCGAGTCAGATAGGAGGTTAGCCGCTGCATCACACCGGTGAGATTGAGGACGCCTAGCAGGATCAGCATCAGCGCAACGCTGAACTCCATAGAGAGGCCAAGACGAGGCGGGATGACCACTCCGAAGAGGATGATCATGCTGCCGACGGCAAAGATGGTAAGCGTGTGGCCGAGTCCCCAGATCGTGCCGATCAGGCCTGCCTGGCGGATACTGCGCTGTTTGCTCACGATGGTCGAGACAGCCACCACATGATCTGGGTCGGTGGAGTGACGCATTCCTAGTAGCAAGCCCAGACCCGCGACAAAGAGAAACGGGCCCAGCTTTTCCTTGCTCAGGTTGTGCAAGTCGAGGCCGGTGGTGACGAAGGCACGCAAAGCGATACCCGCGCCGAGAATGGTCATGAAAGCGGCGGAGACCACCGGAAGCCAGCGAGTGGTGAGCGGTCCATCGACGCGCAAGCGGGCCATGAAACGGCGCCCGTAGACCATAACCATGCCAAAGGCGATCAGCACGGCTGCCAGACCGAGACTGAAGGCGATGATCAGGAAGAAACCCAGACCGATGCGGTGCAGCGCAAACGCGCTCAGCAACACCACGAGTGCGGCCGGGCATGGGATGATGCCGCCGGTAATGCCCAATGCGAAGAGTTGATAAAGCGACACGGATTTTACTGATTCGACCGGGGCAGCCACTTTGCGATCCGGAGAGGAAAACCAGTGGCTATGGAGTTGGCCGGAAGTATGGGAGTGCTCGAGATCCAGACCGCTCCAGCGGCGGAGAAACATATATCCGCCCAAGCCGGCGATGGTGAGGCCGGAAAATACACCCAGCCAGGGATAGAGTTGCTCGGGCACGATGTAGCGCGATGCGTAAAGAGTGATGGCCCCGAGCGCGAAGACTCCGGCGGTATGCGAGGCGGTGACGATCAGGCCGAGCAATAAAGCGTGCCGCGCGGTGCCGCGCGAACCAACCAGGTACGCAGCCACGATGGTTTTGCCATGACCGGGTTCGAGGGCGTGCAGGGCACCCAGCCCCAACGCGATGAAGCCGGCGGTGAAGAGGAACCAGAGACTCATGCTGCGGGTGGTGATTAGCTCGGTGAACGCGCTGCGCGGGGTGGCTTGCTGGTTGGCTTGCAAGTGCAGGGGCTCAACTGCTGCGGGTGCAGGCGCGGACCTCAATGCCGGCTTGGGTAGAACTGGGGCAGGGCGATTGCTTGCCGGCACATTGGTTCGTGAATTCACAGCAACGGGATAACGGAACCGAATCGTAGCGGACAAATCCTGCGGCGGGCTGTTGAGCAGGTCCGTGGGATAGTTGGTCAGCTCCGCACTGCGATCGGTTTGCGGCACAGAGCTGCTGAGCAGGTTGGCGCCCGGATGCTCCCCCGGAGAGACCGCGACGATCTCTTTCCATCCGGCATGACCAGGAAAGTTATTGTCGGCAAACTGCAGGTTGGCAGAGGAATGGTCCACCGCGGCGGGATAGGCTGCTTGATAAACAAAGCCCATCTTCATGGTGGGCAGACCGCCGGCTCCTGGAGGAAAGATTACCTGGCTGGAAAGCAGGCGCAGGTCCAGCCGCTTGCCGTCCACGACCAGGCTTAGCCCATGGGCGAATTCCCTGCCGCGCTGGACTACAAAGCGCGTGACTGCGGGATCTGCCACCGTGGCAGTGATGTTTCCCTGTTGCAACTCCTGGTAGGTGGGGATTTCCGCGAGGTCGATGATGTAGGAAATCCTGACTCCATTGCGCTCGAGCGAGATCTTCGAGTAATGATTGACGCTGAAGTTGCCCATGGGGTGGGCAAAGCTCCGCGGCATCAGCAGCAGGGAGACGGCGGCCAATAAAATGAAGTGGAGTCGCTTAGGGAACATGGGTCTGTCCCTTGCTGGCGGTGAGAGCCGTTGGATCCTGCAGCGTCTTCAGTTGCTGCGCGGCTACCCCGGCGTAAATCACGTGGAATTGCGGATTGACGCGGAGCGCTTCCTCCAGCCTGGTTTTGGCCTCAGTGGTTTGCCCCAACTTGCTTGCAATCATGCCGGCGTGAAAGAACAAGAGAGCATCGCGTGTACCAGGACGCAGTGCGTTGTCCATGGCATCGTTTGCCTCCTGGTATTTGCCGTTCTTGTATAACGCCCAGGCGAGCGCATCCCAGGTGTAAATATCGTGGCGCACTTCGAATTCCTTGTGGGCCAGGCTGAGGGCCTCGTCCAGTTTGATATCGTGGTCGGCGTAAAACAGAGCAAGGTCGCGATTGTGCAACACCTGGTTGATGTGGCCGAGCATCCCGATGTACTGCACCAATTGATACTGCTTCCTGGCTTCTTCGAGGTTGCCTGCCCTGGTGTACAGGTCGCCCAGTTCGGCCACGAACATCGGCATGGGCACGACAGCGATGGCGCTCTGGTACAGCTTGATGGCTTCGGAGTAGCGGCCCTGGTTGCCGCGTAGCTTGCCTAATCCAGCCAGCGCGCGATAGTCGCCGGGGTGGATGTTGAGGGCTTTCAGATAAGCCGCGTTCGCAGCAGCAATATCGCCGTTCTGCACTTGGTATTCGCCCAACTCAAAGTAGAGCCAGGCAAGATTCTCCGCGGGTAACCGGGCGGCAGTTCCGGCAGCAACCGCGGTTTGCATCAGGCGGATCGCGCCCGGCGTATCTCCGGAGACAAATTTCAGATAAGACGTGCGGCTGTCGCGCACATAGACATTGCGCGGTTCCTCGGCGGAATCGCCGGAGATGTCGAGACGCGAATAGGCAACCGCGGCGCGTTCGTATTCGCCCATATCCGCATTCGCATCGCCCACAATGGCGAACGAGGAAAGATCTCCGGAGCCTAACGACAAGGCCTTCTGGGCATAAGTAACGGCGTCGCTAAAGCGATGTTCTCCCATGCATACTGCGGCCATGGTGGAGAAAGCAGCTTCGGCGGCGAAATCGGAGTTGTCCAGGTCGAGAGATTTTTGCAGGGACTGCTCGGCCAATTGGAAATCTTCTACATCGCCCGTTTCTCTCGCGCGCTGGAAGAACGCGGCGCCAAGCGCGGAGTAAGCAGCGGGATCCTTGGGGTTATTTTGCGCCCGTGCCTGCGCGGATTGGATGATGCGCTCGGTACCGGTGGGGTGAGGAATGAGCAACGCGGCCGGCACTGGCGAGAAAACAACGGGTGAGACGGTGGGCGCCGCCATCGAAGCTTGCACTGCGGCAACCGATGATTCAGTCTTCATTGGCAGCGGCGCGGGATCCACCGCTGCTGCTTTCGCCGGCGCGTTGCCCAGGCGAGCCCGGTTCTTCGCCGTCTCAGGGTAGCCTGGGAAGACCTCATCGGCACGCCGCAGCACCTGGGCGGCAACCTCCTGTTTTCCCAGCTCGATCTCAATCGATGCGATCCTGTTGGCGATGGCGGCAAGTTCGCCGGTTTCGTTGGGTGAGGTTTCCGCGTAGGCGCGATTGAGCAGATCCAATGCCCCTTCAGGGTCGGCCCAGTGATCGCGCAGGTCGGCAGCAATCAACAAGCCGGGGACATTGTAGGGAAGCATGTTGAGCATCCACTGGGCATTTTCTTCTGCGCCGTGGTCGTCGCCCAGACCCATGTCGGCCCGGGCCAATAATCCATAGACCGCAGCGTCGTCGGGCTTGTGCAGGTTTAGATCCTTCGCTTCATCCCTGGCCCGGGTGAACTCATGCTGGTCAAGCAGCAGATCAACCTGCGTCTTGCGCAGCTGAAAATCCTGTGGAGCGAGGCTGAGGCCGGTGGCGATCGCTTCGGCGGCCTGGTGATCGTAGTCCGGCGACCCGGTCTCACGTGCCCTGCGGATGAAGGCGACGGCAAGATTGTTGTAGGCTTCGGCGTTTTTCGGATTGGCTGCGATCTGCTGCCTGGCGGCCGCGATTCGCTGCTCGGCGGGAGTAGCTTGCTGGGTCTGTGCGATGGCCACGGCGCCCAGAAAAAACGTCGCCGCGATCACAGAATTGACTCTTCGGATCTTCATCACGTGCCTTCGAAAAGAACCGTCTTGCCAAGACCCCGGCACACCACAGGCGGTGTGCCGAAGTCCCGGCAGGTTAGCTGGTGCGTTAATTGATCGGGCAGTCGGAAGTGCCGCAACCCGGTTCGCCTGGATCGACGTGCCGGCTGTCGCGGCCGCTGTAAGCGAACGCAACGTAGGGAAACGTCTCCTGGGTGGGCAGGTCAGGGGCATTCACCCCATCCCCGATCCGATTGTTGGGGGCGACGTTGAACCCGGGGGCGAGTAGACCGCCCGCCACCACGCGAGCAGCAATGTCTACCACGTCATCGGTTACACGGCGACCGTTGGGAAAGCCAGCGCCATCGCCCGCAAGCAGACCAAGACGCTTGCGGTTGGGCATCGGGGTAGGAGCTACGCCGGTGTTGAGCCGCAGCAAGTCAGCAATGGGACCAGCCGGTGTGCCGGGAGCGGCAATCGGCGGCGCATAGGTGACCAGCGGAAGCAGATCCAGACGCGGCGGAGCGGGAATGTTAATGCCGTAGACCGCATTAAAGATGCGCGCAAGCGTCGGATCGAGATCGAAGCTGGCGAATTGCGCATCGTTTGCGGGGTGCGACATGCTCCACTTGTCCTTGAACCCGGTGCCGATGATCAACTCGTTGATCAGCGGGTTGCCGAGGCGCTGGACCTGGAAGAACGCCCCTTCACTGGTATCGGGAAGTGGGGAGCGGCGGACCGTCATCTGCGGCCGATTGGTGGTTGCCCAGGCTCCAATGGTCGCCCGCTTGTCGGTGGCGGGGTGCTGGTTGCCGTCGGAGGTCAAGTAAGAAATGGGAACCTCAATGGCAATGGTGTTGACGTTAAAGCCGGAAACGGCGTTGGGAGCGATGTTGACCTTATCGTTCGCATCCGCCGCTGGGCTCAGGACTCCACCACCCGCGCCTGTGCGGAAGTTGAAGCTGTCGAACGCTGCTCCCAAATCGATGAAGAAGGGATCAGCAACCGTGCCGGCGAACACACGAATGTCTCCGTGCTGGCCAATGCTATAGATTCCCTGCGCCGCCAATGCCGGGTAGTTGGGCATGGTCCGTGGGCCGACATTGCTGGGGACGGCAAACAGAGGAGCATCGGAGGTGAGAGGAATTTTCTTGGTGCCCTTGAACATGGTTACGGTGTAGGTCTGGCGCAGGCTCAAGCCCGCGGAACCAGGACCATCGAGTGAGGTAATGGCCGGCGGAACAATGGGTGTTCCGGGAGGCACGGGTTTGGGCGAGTTTGCGGGTGCGTCGATGCCTGCGCCGGCACCGGCAAATCCGGTAAACAGCCCGGGATCACGAATTTGTGTTTTGAACTGGATGTTGAAGGTTACGTCGGAAACGGCATCGTAGTTGTTATCGACCCTGATCTGGTAGAGGACGTTGGGGTCGAAGGGGAAGTAATTAGGCCCGTTGCTGGGTTCGAGAAATGGATCCACATTCATGATGAATGTGACTCGATCAGGATGGTCGTAGCTGACAAACGCATAAAAATCCGTGATGTCTGCTGCGTGATCGAGGGCTGTGATGGGTGCTTCGCGATGACTTGATGCGAATACTCCTGGTGGGGTAATCAGCAGCAGGCTCATCGCAAGTCCGAGCAAGGAATTGCGTCTTGGCATGCGTGTCTCCCTATGACTTGTATCCGACGAGCGCAAAACTCGGTCAAGCGGGCGGGGAGTCGAATGGAACGAGCCGCACCATCGGTACTAAGGTTACGCACCATAGTTCAAAATGGATGGCTTTCGATGAGGAATAGGGCATGAAGGGTTGTTTTGGCGGAAAACCCACCTGTCCCGAGCGAGCGTCGCGATCGGATTCGGTGGACCCAGGACTGCGTCCTCAAGAAACTTTCGCCGTCCCCTTCGGGACTTAAGTTCGGTTGGGTGCGAAGGCCCGTACCTCCCGATCTTCAGGTCTCGTTGCAAAACCACCAGGCCTCAAAAGCGAGACGTGGGCGACCCCACTACAATCGAAAGATCGGGGCAAGGGCCCCAATAGGGAGAATATGAGGTCAGCAATGCAATATATCGTCACCGCCGGAGCGATCGCTCTTGGTTCGAGCGGCGTACCCGCGACAGCAGCCAACGTTTTCGGCTCCGCTAATCCGTTTTACGCGCCCAGCACGCTGCCGTTTCAAGCGCCCCCCTTTGACAAGATCCAGGACACCGATTATCAGCCGGCTATCGAAGCCGGCATGGAAGAACAACTGGCGGAAATACGGGCGATCGCAGATAATCCCGAACCGCCTACTTTTGATAACACGATTGTGGCCCTGGAAAAGAGCGGCCGGCTGCTCACCCGCGCAATGTTGGCCTTTAACGCCGTAACTGGTGCGAACACCAACCCGGGCCTGCAAAAAGTACAGCAGATTGAAGCCCCCAAACTGGCCGCGCACGGGGATGCAATGTACCTCAATAGCCGGCTGTACCAACGCGTAGAAGCAATTTACAAGCAACGCAGTACGCTGAAGCTGGATCCCGAATCGCTCCGCCTGGTCGAGTACTATCACCGCGAGTTCGTGCATGCAGGGGCTAACTTGTCCGACGCGGATAAGGCCAAGCTGAAGAAAATGAATGAAGAGCTCTCCACTCTGCAAAACGATTTCAAGACCAAGGTGCTGGACGCCACCAAAGACGCGGCTTATGCCACCACGGATAAAGATAAGCTGGCGGGGTTGAGCGAAGCCCAGATCGCCGCAGCCGCGCAGGCAGCCAAGGGGAGAAAACAGGACGGCTGGGTGCTTCCTCTGCAGAACACCACGCAACAGCCCTACCTGGCGAACCTGAGCGATCGTCCAACGCGGCAGGCGGTGTTCGAGGACTCATGGAATCGCGCCGAACGGGGTGGGGCAAACGACACCCGGGCCACGGTTCTTCGTTTGGTGCAGCTTCGCGCCGAGAAAGCCAAGCTGCTCGGATTCCCCAACTTTGCCGCCTGGAAGCTGGAAGATCAGATGGCCAAGACGCCGGAGGCGGCAATCCAGTTCATGGACGCCCTGGTGCCGCCTTCCACCGCAAACGCCGCCCGGGAAGCAAGTGACATCCGGCAGTTGATGACGACCGAAAAAGGCGGAGACGAGGTCGAAGCCCTGGGATTGGGACTACTACTCCGGCCAGGTGCGCAAGGCGAAGTATGACTTAGACGAAGCTCAGGAGAGGCCCTACTTCGAACTCAACCAGGTGCTTGAGAACGGCGTTTTTTACGCGGCAAACCAGCTCTATGGAATCACTTTTACCGAGCGGAAGGACATTCCCGTGTATCACCCCGACGTGCGCGTCTTTGAGGTGATGGATGCGGATGGCAAACCACTAGCGCTGTTCTACTGCGATTACTTCAAGCGGGACAACAAGAACGGCGGGGCGTGGATGAGTGAACTGGTGCAGCAGTCGACGCTGCTCGGCACCATTCCGGTTGTTTACAACGTGGCCAACATCGGCAAACCTGCCGAAGGCCAGCCTGCATTAATCACTTTTTCCGACGTGACGACCATGTTTCACGAGTTCGGTCACGCATTGCACGGCATGTTCGCCAATACTATTTATCCCAGTCTGTCTGGCCCTTCGGTGCCGCGAGACTTTGTTGAGTTTCCCTCCCAGTTCAACGAGCACTGGTCCACCTACCCTGCCGTCTTTAATCATTACGCCAAGCACTATAAGACGGGGGAGGCCATGCCGGCGGAGTTGGCGGCCAAAATCATCAAGACGAAAACTTTCAACCAGGGCTATTCGCTCACGGAGATTCTGGCGGCCGCGGAACTTGACATGCAGTGGCACACACTAAGCCCCGGCACACCGGTCGAGAATACGGATGTATTCGAAAAAGAGGCGCTCACCAGGAAGAAACTGGCGATCAGCTATGTGCCGCCGCGGTACCGTTCCACTTACTTCTCACACATTTTTACCGGCGGGTACGCTGCCGGGTATTACGCGTATCTGTGGAGTGAGATGCTCGATGACGATGCTTACCAGTGGTTCCTGGACCACGGTGGGTTGACGCGAGCCAACGGCGACCGTTTCCGCCGGATGGTGCTGTCTCGCGGCAACACGGAAGACCTGGGCGCGATGTACAAGGCGTGGTTGGGGAGTGAACCGAATGTGAAACCGATGCTCAAGGAGCGGGGGTTGGAAGACTCCGGCGGCGGGGAGTAGCGCCGCCGGAGCCCGGTTTAACTTACCACTTCAGGCGAACCGCGGCCTGGAGGATGCGCGGGTCAAACGCTGAGCTGATCTGCATGAAGTTGGGAGACTGCACGCTGTTGTTAGGGTTCATCAAGTTAGTGTGGTTGAATGTGTTGAACGCCTCGAAGCGGAACTGGATGGCCAAGCGCTCCACAAGGGAGAACTGCTTCTGCAGCGCGCTGTCTACACTGGAGAAGCCGGGACCGTAAAATTCATTTCGCTTGGTATCGCCAAAAGTACCAACTGCATTCACCGAAAAGGGCGCCGGGTTCAGCCATTCAGCCGCTTTTTCGCTGCTGCTACGACCGCCGGATCCAGAGATATATGGATTCCCGTTGATATCTGCCCGGTCATTGCCGACGCCGGAAAACGAGTTATCCACGTTGCTGTATACGGAGAAGGGCTCGCCGGTTAAGCAAGACACGATGGCGGAGAGCTGCCAGCCTCCCAAAAATCCACGAGCCCAGCGATTTTCAGGTTGAAACGGGAATTGCCATAGACCCGACAAACTGAACACCTGCGTGTGATTAAAGTCGGATACCCCCCGGTCAAAATTCAGATCAAACGGGTCGGTGGCGGTCTCTCCGGTCTGTTTATTTTCAGAGGTCATGTCGATGGATTTCGACCAGGTGTAGTTGGCCATCACGGAAAATCCGTTCATGAATCGCCGCTGCACGGTAGCCTGAAGAGAGTTGTAGTTTGAGTTTCCGTTCGCTTCCACCAGTTCGACGGAGCCGAAGTTGGGGTACAGCGGCCGGCGTTGATTGGTGGTGGATGTCGTGGCGCCCGGAGCATAGATCGCAGCGTTGCCTTCGGGCAAGTTTGGTAGATATGTCCCCTTCGACCCGGCATAAGCTACCCGCGCGACAAATTGTGCTGGTAGCTGTTGCTCAACCGTCAAATTCCAACTTTGTAGCTGGGCGTTGCGCATTCCCTTGGTAAACGCGTAGGCCACATCAGGCAGCAGGAAGGCTACATCATGAGGAGGGTTGCGGCTCGCAGGGAATGGGTTGGTTGTGCCGGCGTAGGGAACGCTCAAGCTGTTCTGCGCGTCTCCACTTACGTTCACGACCGTTCCAAACGGCGCCTGATCTGCCTGGGAGTTGGTGGAGATGGTGTTCGGTGTGTCGTAGTAGATTCCATATCCTGCGCGCAAGGCGGTGGTGCCATTACCGAAAACATCATAGGCAAAACCAACACGCGGGCCGAAGTTCTTCCAGGCGGTGTTGTATCCGCCGGCAGGGAGCCCTGGATCGCCAGCGAAAAGAATCCCTTCCGGTGCGTTGGGATAGACGGTGGATTGTTGTCCGGGGCGCCAGGCTACGATCTTGCCGTTTTTGTCGGTATAGGGGAAGAACGGATCCCATCGAAGACCGAGATCCAGGGTGAGCCGCGGGCTTAAGCGGAAGGAATCGGTTGCGAACAGGCTGAAGTACTTGAAGAGGGTGTTCTTGTATTCGCCCACGCCTTGTTCCAGGTTGGAAAACTTGCCCACCAGGAAATCTGCCAGTGCGTCGCCGGTGAAGGGCGCGGAACTGTCGAAGCTGAAATAGCCGTTGGTGCGGTAGTTGTTGTCGATATCTCCTTCGCCGTTTCCAAAATCGCCACCAAAGCTCATGGAGTGCTTGCCCCTGGTCCACCTCACCGTATCGGTGTACTCATACTGCTGGCGGAAGAACCCATTGGTGTCGTTGGTGTCGAGCAGGAAATAGCCACCGACGTCAAAGTAGATTTCCGGCATGGTGTCGTTGTAGTAATCGGCGCCCAGCGCCGCCACGCCTTTGGGAGGATAGATGGGAGTGTTCACATTGTTGGTACGGTTAAACGAGAAGAGGAATTGATTGAGAAGGTTTGGGGTGATGGTGTAGGTATCGGAGCCGACCACCGTCGTGTTCCGCCAGAATGCTCCCGGCAAGGTGGCGAAGTAATCGGTGGGCGAGAGGAAGCCGGTTTGCGTGGCCTTGGAGGTGAAGAAGCGGGCCATGAAGCGATTCTTGTCACTGATCTTCTGATCAGCACGCACCAGGTACTGATTATCGTTCATGATGTTGGGGATGGCGTAGGAGATCGAGTCCCCATTAGGCGGGGGCGCGGGAATGAAGGTGTTCAGCGCGGCCAAGCTGACCGGATTGAATTCGGAAAGCGGAATCTGGTTGTTGGGGTACGGCGCGCCGTTGTTGAAAGGATCGTGCAGTTGAGTACCGAGCGCGGAAAAGTCGCCGGCACGCTGCGCGTTGGTGGGCACCACTTGTTGCACGGTCGTGGGCGCGATGCGGACCGGCGTTCCCTGATAGGAGAAGAAGAAGAAAGTCCGGTCTCGACCGTCATAGATCTTTGGGATCAGGACGGGCCCGCCGACGGTAGCACCGTACTGGTTGCGCTTGAGGCCGTCATCCTGTTTTGAGCCGTTGGCGAGGATGGGAGCAAAGTAATTGGCCGCATTCACGCTTTCATTGCGAATGTATTCAAATGCCGATCCGTGGATTTGGTTGGTGCCCGAGCGGGTTACGGCATTGACGATGCCACCGACGTTGCGGCCGAACTCGGCGCTGAACGTGTTTGTCATCACGCTGAATTCTTCCAGCGCGTCGGGGTCGGGAAACGGATTGGGCGCATTGCTGTAGTGGTCATTGTTTTGTGCGCCATCAAGAATGTAGTTGGTCGTATTGTCGCGGCCACCGTTCACCGAAACCGGAAAGACACCGGGATAGGTCGTTCCGGAGGTCACGTTCGAGTTCTGCTGATCGTATTGAACTCCTGCCACGAGTTGCATCAACTGAGTAGCATTGCGGCCATTCAGTGGCAGGTTCTCGATACTTTGCTGGTTGATCACTTCTTTCAGCGCCACGGAATTGGTGTCCACCGTCTGGATGGCGCTGGATACATCTACCGTTTGGGTAACACTACCTACTTCGAGCGCGATATCGACGCGGGCCGTTGCGTTCACCTCGACGACAACGTGATTGGCGACGAATTTCTTGAAGCCGGGAGACTCGATCGACAGTTCATAATCGCCAGCAGGAAGGTCGCGGACAAAGTAGGCGCCAGTGTTGTCGGTGGTCGCGTGATAGACAATGTTGTTTGCGGCGTTGGTCACCGTAACCCCGATTCCCGGGGCGACTGCCTTGCTCGAGTCCTTTACGACTCCTTCGATAGACCCGGTTACGTCGGCCGCGTAGACCAACGAACAGAATCCAAGCATCAAGAGACACGTACAACGAAGCAGCGTCTTAAACATGTGTGACTCTCCCAAAGAAATAGTTCACTGCAGCAAATTTGGTAGGATTCAATATCTACGTGGATGTGGCACAAGCTAACATGAAATAGAAACTGAATCAATATTTTTAAAACAGGATTTCGAAATGAAACGCCGGTTTCTGCTCTAAGAGGTCTTGAACGGTAGCCGCCAAACGGGATGCAAGCGCCCTGTATAGATTTTTCTTGACTCTGGGAAGGAGAATACCCTAGTTTTGCCTTAGCCAATATGTGAAACGTGGTTTTGCATGTGAAGCGGGAGTGGTTCCCTCTCCTTACGCTGGCGTTGTAGGAGATGGCGTGAAAACAATTTTTCTGACCGGAGCCAGCGGCCGAATCGGACGGCGAGTCGTTCCGTTACTGCTTGATCGCGGCTATCGTGTGCGCGTGATGATGCGCAAGCCGCCGGCGAACGAACCGTGGGCGGATCGGGTGGAGATTGTCCACGGGGCCCTGCCTGGTATCGGTACACTCGAAGCTGCCGTCTCGGACGCCGATGCAGTGGTTCACCTGGCAGCACTCATGCCCCCGGCGTCAGACGATGACGTCTTCCAAACAAATATTCAGGGCACCTACCAGATTCTTCAAGCAGTCTCTGCGCTCAAAACGAAACCGCGATTGATATTTGCCAGTTCCGACGCTACCTACAGCACGGGCTGGAGCCTGGGCGCCTACACCGCTCCCATCGAAGAAGACGATGAGCAACACCCTACCGTGTTTTATGGCTTGTCGAAAGTTCTGGGCGAGCGAATGTGCCGGTACTTCGAGGAGATGCACGGCCTTCCTATTGTGCTACTGCGGTTTGTCTGGACGCTTGAGGCGCCGGAGATATTAGACCTGTTTGTAAAGGCTCCTTATCGCGATTTTCTGCTGGAAGGCGACCGCGGTGTTTGGGATGGAGATGGAATTATCGCCGTTCCTTTGGAAGAGGATGGGGCGCCATTCACGGAGCATCTTTGTGATGTTCGCGATGCGGCAGATGCGGTGGTGCTTGCGCTGGAAAGCAGCGCGGCGACCGGGCAGGCTATTAATATCGCTGGTCCGGATTCGTTCCGCTATGCGGATGTGGCGGGGCAGCTTGCGTCGAAGACCGGCATGCGCCCGGTGGAAGCCCGGTGCCGCGGCATTCACTCCTATACCCTCAGCATTGAGAAGGCTCGTTCCCTGCTTGGCTATAAGCCGCAGTTCGATGTTTTCAAATCCCTGGAAGATGCACTGGCGCTGGCGAAGGGCTAAGGGGAGAGAAACAGCAGATCCCTC
Organism: uncultured Acidobacteriaceae bacterium; assembly: GCA_963758385.1. Lineage (GTDB taxonomy): Bacteria > Acidobacteriota > Terriglobia > Terriglobales > Acidobacteriaceae > PALSA-350. The sequence continues at coordinate 1,254,407 of CAVWVA010000001.1, forward strand.
GGCTTCGCTCCTAATGAGCAAAACTTCTGAATGGTGCAGAGTTCGGGGGAGAGGGCAGCTTCAATTCCCACATCTCGCAAAGACCGCGAGATCTGGGGCACCCCGCATCGGTAGCTCGGGTAAGAGTTCACTACTGACTTTAGTCGCGACCGGCTAGTTGTCTCCTCGGGATGACAAAGTTCGTTGGCCGTTACGGCTGTTCTTCTCCACGCTCAGTCCACTGAAGGAGTCCTTATGCGTCTTATTGTCGTCGCTTCGTGGTTGCTATTGGCGTTTTCTGCTGCCTTTGCTACCCAGACGTCGATCGTGTATTTGCAGCCGGGCCGCTTCGCCGGCTGGCCGGCAAATCATGGAATCTGGTCGTGGGGAAATGAAATTCTGGTTGGCTTCGAGGCCGGGTATCTGCACGTGCGCGACCCCGGCGAGCATGAACATTCCATCGACTACGGCCGGCCGGCCGAAGATTTGCTGGCACGGAGCTACGACGGAGGCAAGACCTGGAAAATCGAAACGCCCGCCACCTTGCTCGCACCACCAGATACCAAAGTAGCCGGCGTCCCGCGGGAGCCCGGCGGTAAGCCGGTCAGCGATTGTCCCGGAGGAATCGATTTCACGCAGCCGGGCTTCATCGCTACTTTCCGCATGGCGGATATCAACATCGGGCCGTCACGGTTCTATTACTCCCTCGACCGGGGTAAGACGTGGAACGGACCTTACCGCATTCCAAACTTTGGACAAAAAGGCATCGCCGCGCGCACCGATTACCTGGTCGACGGCGCACACGACATGACCGTCTTTCTTACCGCGGCGAAGTCGAACGGGCACGAAGGCCGAGTGATTTGCGTGCGCACTCACGACGGCGCCAGGACCTGGCAATTCGTTTCCTTCGTGACCCCGGAGCCAGAAGGAGAAGACCATGCCATCATGCCGTCTTCCATACGCCTTTCAAAACAAACGATCGTGACCGCGGTTCGCTATCGGGAGTGGATCGATTTGTACCGGTCCGATGACGACGGAAACACCTGGCACTATGTAACCCGTCCGGCAAAGGACACCGATAATCCTCCCAGCATGGTTCACCTGGCAGACGGAAGGCTGGCGTTGACGTACGGCCGCCGTACCGCACCCTTTGGCATTCGGGCGCGGCTCAGCTCCGACCAGGGAAATACCTGGAGCGAGGAAATCATCCTGCGCAAAGACGGAGGTAGTTGGGATCTGGGCTACACACGAAGCGTGCAGCGCAAAGATGGAAAGATCGTGACCGTCTATTACTTCAACGATTCGCCGCAACATGAACGGCAGATCGACGCAACTATCTGGGATCCCGGGAAGGCGAAATAGAGACTTCCCGGTGGGTGCGCAATTCGCCGGTGATGGTCGAGGCCGCTTCTTTTACCGCTTCGATCAGACGCTCCTGGTTGACGAACCTCATCTTCGGCATGGAAATGCTGATGGCCCCGACGGCATGGCCATCCTTACCCAGAATCGGGCCGCTCAGGCAGCAGCCTCCAATCGTGCTTTCTTCGAGGTCGGTAGCAAAACCTTGCGCGCGCACCAGGTCGAGTTCTTTGCTGAGAATCGTCTCTTCGACAATAGTGCTGGCGGTAAACCGCACCAGGCTGAAGGACCGCAACAGGTGCTCACGCCGCTCGTCAGGCTGGAAGGCGGTGATCGCTTTGCCGAGGGAGCTGGCATGAGGAGGGATAATGCCCCCCGCCATGTTTCCCATGCTTACCCGGTGGGGGCTGTCGATGACCGCAACCACTTCAATGTGATTGTCGAACAGGAACGCCAGGCTTATGGTTTCGCGGAATACCTGGCTGAGATTTTTCATGACCGGCCGCGACGCATCGACCACCTGCTTCGCCAGCTGATTGGGCATGAAACCGGCGCCGGGTACGATGGAAAACCGCTCACCTTCAAGGCGTTGGATGTAGCCGGCTATTTCCAGCGTGCGCAGGATGCGAAAGGCAGAGCTCTTGGGCAGCTGCGCCCAAAGAGACACTTCGGTAAGTGCCAGAGGCTTATGGCTTTGTTGGATTAGCTCCAGAACCCGCAGTGCGTTGCCGATCGCGCGGGAAAAATAACGATCTTCGCTGCCGTGGTTTTGAGTTTTTTCCAGGATTGCCGTGTTGTCAGATTTCTTCATGCAGTTAGGTGTATGCAACGCCCGGGCAATTGTATCAGGCTGTATCGCCGGTGAAACTGTTTTGCCCTTTCTGAGAAGTATCGGTCGGAAAAGGGCATCCGGCGTCATTGCTTTGCAAAACGTTCGTGAATTACCGGCGGAAAGGTTTCCAATATAAAACAGTGTTTAATATTTTGTGTGACATGCGAATTCTGGCATGGTACTGTGGTTCGACTCTCTACAAACAAACTGCAAAATGAACCTAAAACTTTCCGGCGTTTTTCCTGCGTTAATCACGCCTATCGATGACCTCGGTAGGCCCGACCTTTCCGCATTCGATGCAGTCCTCGACTTCATCCTGGATCGCGGCGTCGATGGCGTTGTCGTCGGCGGAGGCACCGCGGAGTATCCCCATCTGGAAATAGCGGACCGGGCTGCTTTGGCAGCGCGTGCGGTTCGCCGCGTAGCTGGGCGAGGCCGGGTGATCACCTGCGTTGGCACGTCGTCGATCCACTCCACACTGCGGCTAACGCAAATGGCCGCCGGGTCGGGCAGCGACGCATTGTTGTTGCCCATGCCCTACTTCTTTACTTACAACCAGGGTGACCTTGCCTCCTACGTGGAAACTGTATGCGCGTCGGCTCCTTCGATGCCGTTTTTTCTGTATAACCTTCCCGGCTTCACCAACAACAAAATCGAAGTTCCTACTGCTCTCAGCTTGCTCGACTCGGTTCCCAACCTTGTCGGCATGAAAGACAGCAGTGGAGACACCAACAATCTGGAACCGCTGGGGAATGCCAGGCGGAGCTCGGGCCACTCCTTCTTTGTGGGGGATGATTGCCTTCTGCTCAAGGCCCTGCAGGCAGGATGGAGTGGGGTAGTTTCAGGCATTGGTTGTTTTGTTCCCGAGCTGATTACCGCGGTCTACAAGAGCTTCCACAGCGGCGACGCTGCCCAGGCAGCGGCCTATCAAGCGACGCTGGACGTGCTGATTGAACATGTAGTCACGATTCCCATCCCATGGGGCGTGCGCGTGGGCCTGGCGACGCGTGGCTGGGCGAACGGACCCATGCATCTTCCGCCATCGAAGCAGCGATTGCAGCAGATGGAAGAGTTACGCAAATGGCTTAAGGACTGGGCCGGAGCGCGCAAACTCACCCTGGATGAAGTGTGGAAACACATTCCCCTAAGCGCGATCGAGAAGTAATTTCTGGAGAAAGCAAGATGAAAGTGATCGGAGTGATTCCGGCTCGCTACCATTCCACGCGGCTGCCGGCGAAGCCCCTGGCGGAGATCCAGGGCAAGCCGATGGTGCAGCATGTGTATGAAGTTGCGCAGCGCGCCGGAGAATTGAACGAAGTTTTCATTGCCACGGACGACGAACGGGTGGCCGCGGCCGTGCGTGGCTTTGGCGGCCGCTATGTAATGACCAATCCAGCCCATGTTTCCGGAACCGACCGCGTGGCCGAGGTGGCCGCCGGCTCAGAAGCAGCCATCGTAGTCAACGTGCAGGGAGACGAGCCGCTGCTCGATCCCGAAATGATCAACGAATGCGTTCGTGCATTAAAGAGCGCGCTCGATGAGAAAGACAGCGTGGGCTTATCTACCGTCGCCAAGAAGGTCGGCGAAGAGGCCTTTGCAGACCCCAGTGTGGTGAAACTGGTGAGGGATCTTCGCGGCCGGGCACTTTACTTCTCACGCTCCCTCTTGCCCTACCCGCGTAACCGTCCGGAAAATTTCAATGTGTTTGAGCATATCGGGCTGTACGCTTACACCCGTGAATGCCTGACCAAGTTGTCACAGTTGCCTCCGGCGCCCCTGGAGCAGATTGAGGGACTGGAGCAGTTGCGGGCGCTGGAAAACGGTATTGCTATCCAGGTGATCGAGACCAAGTGCGAAGGCGAGCTGGTCTCCGTCGATACTCCGGCGGACCTGGAACGCGTTCGCCACATTTTTGCGAATAGAGCCGGCAGATGAGACCTTCTGACGCAACCATCGCGCGACTGCGCGAATCATTGCCTGTTTCGAGCCAGACCCACTTGGAAACGGCCATCAGCCGTATCGTCGAAGCCAAGCAGCGCGGTGGCCGCGTGGTGGTGGTGACGGGGAGCGGCCCAAATTTGCACGAGGGCATCACCACCCAGATCGCCGAGTTGATTCGCCATGGCGTGGTCGATGGCGTGATTACCAGTTCAGCCGTGATCGCGCATGAAATGGCGGGCACGCTCGATCGGGTGAAGCGCGTCCGCATCCAGCCGGACGAAGCTTTCGAACTGGCCTACGATTTGCTTCCTCGCGGCCGGGTGTTTGAAATCAATTTGCTATCCGCGAAAGAGCGCAGCGGCCTGGAGAAAGAGTTCCCCGACGGATGGGAGATGTACGACCGCATGGCGGCCAGGCCCGGCGCCCCGGTCATTAAGGCGGCGGGCAACATGGCCTGGCCCATGGGTCTGCGCACTGAGCGGCTGGCTTACGAAATTCGTAATGCAGCCAGTCAATATCGTGTGTCGCTCGAAGAGTTCGCTGGCCTGGGCGCGAGCCCCATGACCATGATCGGGGCCGGAGCGCGCAAGAATGTGCCTGTGCTGGTTTCGATTCCGCAGTTGGTTGGCGGTGGTGGAGTGGGGATCGCGATCGGCGACTCTATCTCCGTGGCCGCCCGCTCGCGCGCGATTGCCGGCATGCTGGGTAGCGCCGACGTGATCATCGAATCGGCCATCGCGCTCTCCCAGGAAGTTCACGATGGTCCCTTCGAGACTTATACCGGGCACGGCATCTGGACGGCGTGGGATGGTCTGGGGACTTACAGCCTGGAGGGAAAGACGATCGTTCGCATGGATCTCGATCCCAACCTGGAGAAAGCCTGGGAGATGGAACGGCAGGGCGCCGAGGTGCAACAGGCCATCAACGAAGGATTACCCAAGACAAAGTTCACCAAAATTCCTTTTCGTATGGAGATGTCAGGGTTTGCACGGTTGGAGGGCAGCGTCCCCATCACCGGAGATATTGGCGTGATCTGGCCGGTGATGGTAGCTGCCGTGGAACAGCGCCTCGGTCTCAAGCTCGACTTTATCTCCGCTCCGCAGGAGAGCGAAGAGGGCAAACGAATGCGTGACTGGATTACCGACGAGGTGGGTTATATCGAAAGAGCAGCGATGTACCGGGAGGCTCGCCGCAGATTCGCGCCACCCGCCGCCGCGACCCAGGCTGTGCTGACCTAAACCCATGAACACATCCAGTAGGAATTACAAATGGTATGTGGTTGGGATGTTGTGGTGGATTGCTGTTTTCAACTATGCGGACCGGCAGGCGATTTTTTCGGTCTTTCCGCTGCTCTCGAAGGAATTTCATTTAAGCGATCTCCAGTTAGGTTTGCTGGGCTCCTCCTTCGCCTGGGTTTATGGGATCTGTGGGCCGCTGGCGGGGACGATTGTCGACCGGGTTCGCCGCAAGTCGGCCATCCTGGGCGGCCTGTGGTTCTGGAGCTTGGTCTGCATGGCGACGGCGCTGGCGCGCAGCTTCACCAGCCTGCTCTTTTTTCGCGGCGCAGAGGGGCTTGGCGAGGCTGTGTACTTCCCTGCTTCGATGTCGCTGATCAGCGACTACCATGGCGAGAAGACGCGCTCGCGAGCAATGGGCACCCATCAAACAAGCGTCTACATTGGCATCATTGTGGGTGGTTTTGTTGCCGGGCTGATTGCCCAGCACTATGGCTGGCGCGCGTCCTTTGTAGTTTTTGGCGCCTGCGGAATACTTCTCGGCTTCGTTTTATTGAAGTTGCTGGTGGAGCCAGTGCGAGGCGCCGCGGATCTTCGCGATCTGGTGGTCAATCCGCCGCCCTCCGTTGCTCTGCCTCGCATGTCGATTCCTGAATTTCTCAGGATCATCTGGGCTACGCCGACGCTGCGATTGTGTATGGCGGCGTTTATGTGTGAAAACTTCACCGCGATGGTTCTGTTTACCTGGATGCCGACGTTTCTCTACCGGAAGTTTCATCTGAGTCTCGCGCTGGCCGGCTTGACCGCAACCCTGTATGTGCAGTTGACCAGCATGCTCGGATCCCCGCTGGGAGGATGGCTGGCGGATACGCTGCGCAAGCGAATGCCGGGCGGCCGGATTCTTGTGCAGGCTATTGGAATATTCTTTGAGGCTCCGTTCGCCGTCTGGTGCGCGTTTACCGGCTCTCTGCATTGGCTTATCGTGAGCCTGCTGTGCTGGGGAATTTTCAAGGGATTTTACGAAGCCAATATTTTCGCTTCTGTGTTCGATGTTGTGCGGCCGGAAGGTCGTGGAACCACAACTGGTTTTATGAACATGATGGGCTGGCTCGCGGGCGGGGGAACAGCCCCGGTGGTGGTGGGCTTTCTCGCGGAACGAATCGGCCTGAGCCGATCGATTGCCGTGACCGCCTCCTCTTATATCGTCGCCAGTATTCTGCTGCTGTTCGCTGCATTGCGCTATGCAAAGCGCGATGTGGCTCGCATGCAGGAAACGCTCATCGTCGAGGCAACCGCAGGCAGTTAGGTCTACTGGAGGGACTATGAATCGTGTTTCGCTTTTTATCCTGGCATCGTCGCTCTTGTGGAGCAGCGGACTCTCGGCGCAGAACTCCCTCAAAGTCGGCGATGCCGCGGGTGCGGTTGAACTCACCACACCGGAAGGCTTAACCGTCTCAATGAACAACTATGCCGAGCGGCGAGGCACGGTTGTTATGTTTCTCTCGACGCGTGACCCCGGAACCAGTGCGGCTGCCGCGCAGATCGTCGCGTTGAATCAGCAGTTCCGCCATCATAAAATTCTGATCGCGGGAATCTTCTCTGACCCGGCGCCGCCCGGCACCGAGGTGCGCGCGTTTTGTCAGGCCAATGGTTTTAATTTTCCCGTGTACCTCGATCCCAAGGGCGAGGCAGCCAGGAAGTTCGGCGCGAAAGTGACTCCTGAAGCGTTTCTGCTTGATAAAGATGGCAAGCTTGCTTACTCAGGGTCCATCCAGAGCTTACCAGCTGTGCTGCAGTCGCTCGATTCCGGTGGTGCGCTCCCTGTTTCCCAAACCAATGTCGCAGGCACTCCCATTCATAGCATTCTGCCCAAGCGCACAATTGAGGATCCCTACGGGGAGATTGAATTTTCGTCTGAACTGATTTTCGATAAAATCCCCGGCTACCCGGTACACCACTGCTCGTCCATCGTGCTCGCCCCCAACGGGGATCTTCTGGTGACCTGGTATGGGGGCAGCTATGAGTCGTCCGACGACCAGGTGTTGTTCCTCTCGCGGCGCAAGAAGGGTACGCGGACGTGGTCGACGCCGGAGATTATTGTTCGCAGCCCGGGGATGCCTCCGGGCAATGCGCTGATCTTCAAAACGGCCGACGATCGTGTGTGGATCGTGTGGGGACGCATGGAAGGCAGCCAGCCAATGTTGCGCGGCACCGGCTGGAATCACTGCACCTTGTTCTTTCGCACCTCGAGCGACAGTGGAGTGACGTGGACGGAGGACAAACCGTTCTTCCATGATACTTTTGGCTGGCTCCCACGGAACTTGAGCATCACCCTGGCTGACGGCACCCTCATCCTGCCCTTGAGCGATGAGCTGCACGGCTTTGGACCCGACGGCAAAGGGGCGGACCTTTCCTTCTTCCTGGGGACCAAGGACAATGGTGCTACCTGGACGCGCAGCGGCATTATGCGCGGTGGAGAACAGCCTACCTTCATTCAGCGGGGCGACGGTTCCCTGCTGGCTTACCTACGGGTACGCCCCAATATCGTCGCGTCTGAGTCCACTGACGGCGGGAAAAGCTGGACAACTCCCGCTCCCACGCAGTGGAAGAATCCTGACGCGGGTATTTCCATGACCCGGTTGCAGAATGGGCATGTCCTACTGGTGTTCAATAATCAGGACAATGCGCGTTCTCCGCTGCACATCGCGCGCTCGCTGGATGATGGCAAGACCTGGAGCAAACCGCTGCAGCTGGAATCGAATCCTGGGGAATATTCGTATCCGTCCATATTTCAGACGCCGGACGGAATGATTCATATCATTTACACATTTCGCAGGTATTCAATCAAGCACATTGAAATGAATGAGGATTGGTTCACGCGGTTGCAGCGGCCGGATTGAGAGGGCCTTTTCGATTTCGGGAGCACCGCAGGTCCCTGTGCTCTGGTCGGGACGGCAATTCGTTTTTTAATAGCTGGATGCCCCATCCTTCGCGCCTTTGGCGAAGGGTGGGTTCCACGAATTCAGAATTCACCGTGGCCTATCCGACCCTTTGCAAAGAACGCAAAGGGTCGGGCGCCCGAAGATTTCGGTCTAATGCCCTGCATGACATGAAACCGCTATGGGTTGCCGGGAAAGCTTTGCGGTGTATACTCGCAGACTCTCCTGGGCGGTGTCGTCTTGCGGCGGCGCGGAGCGCATCTTCTTGAATTTCGCCAGCTCAAGGTCGGCCAAGGCCACTTGGTTGTTTCGCCGATAGGCCTGCGACAAACGATAGTGCGCCGTTGCATTGTCTGGATCCAGTTGAACGGCACGCTCCAGTTCCGCTGTCGCCCGCGCATAATCGCTTGCATGTTGATAAAGTTCGCCGAGTTTCAGGTGAGCTCCCGGCAAGGCCGGGTCCCTCACAATTGCAAGCTTCAATTGCGCTTCGACCTGGGCATCTAACTTCGTAGAGGGATCCAGCCGCGCATGCCTCGAAAGCGTCAGGGCATAATCGTAATGCGCTTCGCCGCTCTGCGGATTCGAAGCCACCATGAGCTCCATGCGTTTGCGGATCTCGCCGTCGACCTCGACGGAAGCCCCAGAAAGAGCGGCTAGAAACGAGTAGGCCGCCAAATAGTCCTTATCGAGATCAACAGATCGCATCAGGGAGCGCGTCGCTTCATTTTTCCGATCGCGCAGGTTCTGCGCGATCCCCAGCCCCATCCATAACTTCGCCGACGCAGGGTGGCGCGTGGACCCGGCAGAGAACAGTTGGGCTGCCTGTTCCGTGGCGCCGAGTGAAAGCAGACCCATGCCGCACGCGAATTGGTTTGCTACGCCCGCGTCCAGTTCTGCCGCCGACAAGAACTGCGCAATTGCCTTCGTTCGATCGCCCGACACAGCGTACAGCTCGCCGAGAAGGAGAGCCGGCTCCGCGTCCCCGGGACGCTGCTTAGCCAGCGACTGGCCCAGATCCATGGCTTTGGAGAGTTGCCCGGTTCGAACATAGGCCAGCGATAGCCAGCGCGCGTTATTGACGTCTAGCGGATCAATCAAAGATGCCGACTTGAAATAATCAATGCTTTGGCCGATATCTCCGTGCCCGAAATAGAAAACGCCAAGCTGGTGGTTGGCGTCGAAGTTCCCAGGGCGGTCGCGGACTGCCCTGGTAAGATCACTTTCACGGTTACATTCTGGAATGGGCTCGGCAGGCAGCGATAGACCTCCCTCCTCGAGCCTGTCCACCCGGGCCATCACTACGGCAGCATCTTCCGCACTGGCTCCGGCGGAGTAGCCGCTGGGAGCGGTCGAGCCATCAATGGGAGAGGCCTGGAAAGAAGGCCGATCTTTATCCTTACCGCCGTCGGCAGGGCTAGTCAGCACTCCAGATTGGCCAAGGGAGGCGGTGCCGTACATTAACAGAACAAGCAGAAGCATCGAGGAGAGAACGCGCAACGCTCTTGTTCTACCAAAAAGCCCGTTCATTTTGCGCTGTCCAACTCCTTGAGTGCCTTTCGAACTGCCGGACTTTCATGTTCGGCGAGTGGGTATTGTTCAAGTATGTCCCGAGCTTTTCTGCTATCGCCGGAATTGACGTAGATCAAAGCCAGGTTCAGATAAGCGCGATCAAAATCCGGCGCCAGTCCGCGGCACTCCTCGAACCGCTTAGCCGCGGCCGCGGTTTTTCCCGTCCTCATCAGCACAACACCTAAGCCGTTCAATGCTTCCACGCTCCTGGGTTGAAGCTGCACTGCCCGTTCAAACTCGCTCCTGGCAGTGGACAGATCGTTCTGTTCCACCAGCAGCATGGCCAGGCCGACATGGAGTTCCGGCTCATTCGGGTCAGCGGTTACGGCCGACTGAAGCAGCTTGCGCGCATCGTCTGCGCGGCCCTGAACCTTGTAGACCCTGACGATGTTTTGCAGCGCCAGGAGGTGCGAAGGATCGAGCGCCAGCGCCTTCTGGAAGGCGTTCAATGCGCGGGGATAATCACCGGCATCGCCGCAGGCAACGCCCAGGTTGTTCCACACATTTGCATTCGCTGGATCGAGATCGACCGCTTTTTGAAGATTGGTGCGCGCTTGCTCCACCTCATTCTTGCGGAGATAGATAAGGCCGATGTTGTAGTAGGCAGCCGCGTAAGAAGGATCCCTCTCGATGGCTTGTTGAAAAGATAGCAAGGCCTGATCCAAATATCCGTATCGAAGGAAGGCGACCCCGTAGGTAAAGTAGTTGTGGTGCATGCCCTTTCCCAGATAATGGCCGGGAAATGGAAGCGACCTGGCCTGCCTGGCCTCGGCGCCGTCGGGAGCTGACTGCCAATCTCTCAAGACATGAGCATAATTGGTCAATTCACTGTAGACCTTGACCACGGCGGCATCGGAATCGAGGAGGAACGCGGTCGGCAACACCATGTCGCGATGCCGTTCAAAAAGGTAGCGATGGAAGATGTTATAAACCCCGCGCGTGGTTTCGTCCGCAGCCAGCACAGGGAAGGAAAGCTCCAGCCCCGTTCCCGTTTGGCCTTCTGCCGCAGGTCGTTGTGGAGAGTCCACCCCGATCGCCAGCAATTGTAACTTCTTTAGTTTCCATTCCGGCCACAACGCCTGTATTGCCTGTAGTTGCTGTTGGCTCGGCAGGCATCCGGTCTTGCAGAAGACAAGCAACAGGGGTTGCCCACGGCAATCCTTGAGGCTCTGCATCTTGCCATGCTGATCGGGAAGACTGAATTCGGGAGCGAGGATTGGCTCGACCAGCCACGTCTCGGACGCGCCGGGCAGAACCTCATTTTCGTGTGAGCCCGGCGCGGGCGGGAGGTTCGATGCCTGGGCAAACGGCACCACTTTGCACGTGGGCGACCCTTCCACAATTTCGATCCGATGACCCGGCGGAAGATGTTCAAATGCCTGCACCGCGCCGCTCGGCCAATGGATCTCCACGCGCACTGGAGTCTCATCGTCTCCCAGCCCGAAAAAAACATCTTTGGTGTGCTGCATAAGAAAGCCCGATCCGGCGCTCACTGCTCTTCGCTGCCGGCCTGTGGATCTTACCAATTCAATCACCGCGCCGATCGCGTCACGATTGCTCTTCGTCCCCCGGAGCGAGAAGCCGATCGTCAGTCCAAGCGGGGTCATCTGGTTTTGCAAAACCCTGATCTGCGGGGCAGTCCGGTTCTTAAGAATCACCTCCAGTCGCCCGTCGTGGTTAAGGTCAGCGAGAGCGAACGCTCTACTATCGTCGAGAAAATCCAATCCGAAGATTCCGGCTGCTTCGGTAAAGCTCCCGTTCCGGTTGTTGACGTAGAAGTTGTTGCGCTGATAGCCGCTCCAGGAATGATCGGCGCGGATGAATTCGTTGATAGCATTCCACGCGTCCTGATAACCCTCAGATCTCCCTTTCCCCGCGAGTGAGCGCGACACTACCTGCCGCCAGAAAAAGCTCGACAGATTATCCTTCAGCGGGCCGGAGATAAAACCGTTGGCCACGTACAGGTCAGGAAAGCCGTCATGGTCAAAGTCCCATGAATCACTGCCCCAGTTCCAACCGCCGAGGCGGGTGCCGGACTCATCCGTAGCATCGCGAAATATCCCTTTGCCTGCTTCGTTATGAAGCAGAGTATTGCCCATAGCGTCCTGGCGGTAGACGCGGCGCACGTCTTCAGGAACAGAGGGCAGGAACTGGTCCTGTGCCATAACCCGGGTGCCGGCGGCTTCCCACATATTCACCACATACAGGTCGTCGAACCCATCGTTATCGTAATCGAGCCAGGTCATGCTCATACCTTCGCCAGCATCTTCGACACCGGCTTCCAGGCTCACGTCGGTGAAGGTTCCATCACCGTTGTTGCGATAGAGAACTTTGCGGCCAAAGTCGTTAACCACATAGAGATCGGGCCAGCCATCGTTGTTGTAGTCATGCCAGCTGCAGGCAAAACTGAACCGGTTGTTGCTCTTGTCCATGCCCGAGGAAGCGGTCACATCTTCGAACCGATAGTCGCCTCGATTTCTGAAGAGAAAGTTGGGCGGCCCATTTTGGGCGTCGTGGTAAGGGCTTGGGAACTCGTATTCACTGAGGCCCTGGTAGAAGCTATACAAGCAGAAGTAGACATCGAGCAGGCCGTCATGGTCGTAGTCGGCCACGGCAAGCCCGGTAAAAGCGCCCTTGGGCGGAGTGGCGAACTGGAATGCGTCCGGCTTGAGTTGAAAGGCGCCATCTCCGCGATTGACATAAAGCAGCGGGCCACTGGTGCGGGCCACGATCAGGTCCTGTCGCCCGTTGTTGTTCAGGTCGGCAAAGATGGCACTGGAGGTTCCATCCAGGATCCCGACACCGGCTTTCTCTGTCACATCCTCGAAAGTGCCATTACCACGATTACGGTAGAGGCGATTAGGAAGCCCAGCGGCCTGGCACACATACAGGTCGTCAAAGCCGTCTCCGTCGAAGTCGCCTATGGCTACTCCATTGTTGCCGTAGATATCGATACCGCAGGCGCCATCGAGCACGGTTCGCCAGTGGTCGGCGCCACGCTGCAGTTGCTGCTCATAGGAGCTGTTTCCCGCCAGGCAGGCCGCGGTAACATCCACGAAGCCGGGGCCGGTCAACCTGCTGCGCACCTCCCCGGTCGCCGACCAATTCAGGATGAGCCACTGTCCATCGGGGTTCTGCTGCCAAATCAAATTCCAGGCGCCGGTGCGTTCTTCGCGGCGATCGTGGTCAAGCGTGCCCACCAAGTCGTAGTGGATATCGGTGCTGAGCTGTAGCGGAGCGCTGCCAATGACCTCGATACCATAGATCTGTAGCTCAGCAACTTCAATCTTGCTGATGGGTGCAAGATAAGCGTTCAAGGTTTCAACGAAACTGGTGCTGCTACAGGCTTTCGTGCGGGGAAAGATTGCTCTTGCAGATTCAACCGGCGGCCGGTCACGCAGTGTGGCGAGGGTCGCTTCGCCAATGGCTGTGGCATCGAGTGTCGGAGGGAGCAGCCGCTTGATGGGTTGCATATCCCGCGGCGAAGAACAAAAAGAGTCCCGCCAGGTGTCCAGTATCCCCTCAAGCTCCGCCGCATACTTCTCGGTGATAAATTCGTCCGCCCCGGGCCGCAATTGCTTGAGAAAGCCGTCGATGAATGGCGCGTAGCCCGAACCGGTGCGAAGAAGGCACGGGGAGGGAGAGGATTCGGGGGCAGCCCAAAGGGGTAAACCCTGATATCGCGCCAGTAGAAACGTTCCCGAAATGCCCGCTGTCTGGATAAACCTTCGACGAGAAAACGGCATCTTCTGTGTGCTATCCATTGGCCGCAATGTGACCGTCCTATGGATTGGCCGGCGCCGCTTCTTGCACCGCAATCATTGCGTTGGCGTAGCGCTGCTTGATAAGGGCTTTCGCTTCCGCCTCCGTCTTCTGGGCCATGACCAGATTGCCGGTTTTCCTGTAAAGCCGCGAAAGCTGGTAGTGGATGCTGCCATCCTCATCGCCGGGAAGCGCCAGTTCGAATTGCCCGATGGCCTCATCTGTCTTACCCTCCTGCGCTGCGGCACGGGCCAGCAGGAGATGCACGCGAGGCTGTAGTTCAGGCGGAGCGTTGAGGCACTTCGCCAGGTAAGGCTTTATCTTGTCGAGTTGGTTTTGCGCGGCAAGAATTTCCGCCATCAGCAGGTTCAATTGCGCATCGAGCGGACGGTCTTCAAGGGCGGCTTGGTCCATTGCCTTAGCCTCTTGCAACTGCCCCACACCCAGGTCGGCCAGCACCGCACCCATGAGAGCGCCTGGGTCGTGGGCATCGATCGCCAGCGCCTTCCTGTATTCCGCCAGGGCGCTGTCATTTTCGCGCTGATGGCGATAGAGGTCGCCCACCATGTCATAGCTGGTGGCCGACTGGGGCGCGAGTTCTTCAAAGCGTGAGAGAGCAGCGACGGCAATGCGCTCGTTGGCTTTGATCGACCAGTAGAGGGCTTCGGCGGTTGCAGGGGATTTCTGCAGCCTCTGCCCAGCCTGCGCCGCGCTCTGCTCGTAATCTCCCGCCCAATAAGCGCACGCCGCGGTTTCAGACATTGAAGGGCATAGCGTCGACTCCGCGTCCTGGTCCTGCTTCCCTGCTTCGAGTTCTTCATTCAGCTGCTGCAATGCAGCTTGCGATTTGGCCGGTAATGGAGCCAGGTCGGGGTGCGATTGCAACCATTTCAGATTGCGGGTCAGCGTCCCCGTCTGCTCGGGTGAGGCTTCAGCGAGAACGGCTCTGTAAGTATCGATCGCCTCGCGGGGCCTGCCCTGGGCGAGGAGCTCATCCGCATAGAGAGCACGGGCCCAAGCGGATTGCGGCTGATTCGTCGCCAGGTCGCGGCCATCGGCAGCAATCACTTCGAGAGACGCGACGCCCAGGCCCAACCAGCCTGATGCGTTGTCCGGCGCAAGGCGCACCGCAGTCTCATAGAACGATGCAGCCGGACGCTGGCGGTTCAAATCCGCATTTGCTTTGCCCAGGGTCAGAACAACTTCGGGGTCGTTGGGCCGCAGCGCGTGCGCGTGGTTGAGATACGGCAGCGCAAGCGCGGGCTTGCCGCTCTGCACATACGCCTTGCCCAGAAAAAGCATGGGGGTAAGCAGGGCGGGGTTCAGCCGCAGCGAATGTTTCAGGCTGGTGATCGCAGCGTCCATTTGCGCAGCCAGATATTCCATCACTCCACGATTGGCCCATAGCTCGGGAGTGGCGGGCGAGAGAGCCGTGGTCCGGGCATAGAGCCTGGCCGCCTCGGCGTAGTTGCCTGAAGACTGTGCGACGCGCGCACTCTGCAGCAGCTCATCCATCCCCCGGTCCTGCGCCCCAAGTGGGCAAGGTAGAACCAATCCGAGGACGAGCAAACACGAAAGAGCGGCGCGACACACAAGCCATTGCATGGGGTATCACTTTCACATCACCAAATCACCTTGGCTGCAAACTGAATTGACCGGGCGTCGAACGATTGACTGATCTGGCCATAGTTGCCGTCCGTAATTCCTGTATCCGGAGTGTAGAAGTTGGCGTGATTGGGAAGGTTGTAGAACTCCGATCTGAATTGGAAACTAAGGTTCTCGTGCAGTTGCCAGGTCTTCTGTAGTGACAGATCCCAGTTATCGTACCCGGGGGCGCGGAACCTGGAAAGATAACGAGCTGTATTGCCAAGCGAGTACGGCTGAGGCGCGACAAATGCGGCAGTATTGAACCATACGCCCTTGTTGCCGATCACCCTTTGCGAGATTGCATTTGGATTGCCGACCTGATCGGGCCGCTGAAATCCGCCCCACTCATTGGTATTGCCGCCGCCGGTTACACTCAGCGGAATACCAGACTTGATGGTGTTGATGCCCGAGACCTGCCATCCGCCGATGACGGCATCGGTCAGCCTGTTGGCCTGCGAGGCGAAATGCTTTCCTCTGCCTATAGGCAACTGGTAGACATAATTGACGACCAGGCTGTGAGTCTGGTCAGTACCATCCACGGATCTATCAAATCCCAAATTATAATTGTTTCTGTAGCCGTAGCTGGAATCTCCGCGATACGCCCAGTCCGCCGTTCCCCCTGTGTCATCGATAAACTTCGAGTAAGTGTAAGAAACCAGGATGTTCAGCCCCTGGCTGAAGCGGTGGTTGTAGTCAACCAGCAAGGCGTTATAGTACGAGTCGCCCTGCGGGGCTTGCGATTCTCTTACGCCGCAAAATTGCGGATACGGTTGCAGAAGCTGACCCTGCTGGATGGTTGGCGCGTTGAGCCCACACGAGCTCGATGTAATTTTTCCGTAAAACGGGTTGGGGACCTGGGTTGCCAGGTTGGGACCGTTCTCTGGCGTAACCAGAGAGGGGTCGACCTGGCTGCGGTAGACGCTATTGGTCAACATGTGGACTCCGCGATTGCCCACGTAGCTCGCCGTGATTACGTCGTTGGGGGTGAATCCATATTGGATTCCCAGCGAATACTGTTGCAAGAGCGGCGAGTGGCGGTTGTACGCAACGCCGGTGCTGGAACTGTTGCCAACATCCGTCAACGCGCCCAGGGCGTTGCCCGTGGGCTGCAGCAGACCATTGGGGAACGGATTGCTCAGGGTGGTCAACAGCGTGAGTCCGCCGTTGTTGCTGGCGTCGTAGTTGGTGCTCTGGCTGTACCCCGGGCTCGACTGTATGCCGACAAAGGCCTGAGGTGGAAAGAAGATGCCGTATCCGCCCCGAAGCACGATCTTTTGTGAGAACTGGTTGGTAAAGCCGATCCGCGGAGCGAGGTTGGTCCAGTTGGTGGCGGTTAGCCCGCGATGACCGGGCGTACTGTAAACTTCTTCACCGGGAAGGTTGAGCCCCGTCGGCCCGCTGATTGGGTTGATCGCGGTGTAGTTAAAGTACGCCTGGCGGTTATCGCGCTCGGTCCAGGGTGTTTGAAACTCATACCGCAGACCAAGGTTGATGGTGAGGTTGCGGGTAGCCTTCCAGTTGTCCTGGCCGTAGAAGCCCACGTAGTGCTCCTGGGGCGCGGCATGAAAGTTGTTGGCGGTGCTGCCGCTGTCGGGCGTGCCTATCAAGAGCGAAGCAAAACCAAAGCCGGTGTTGGAAAAGGAACTGGAAATACCGTTGAATTGATCGGTGTAATCCGGCTGAAAGCTGAAGCTGGTGGTGGCTACTCCGTTGCCATTGTTCTGCAGGACTGCATCCATAAAGCCAAACGACAGATCGTGCTTCAGGATGGTTTTGGTTACATCGGCATTCACGCTGCCGACATTGGCAATGCCCGCTCCAAAGCCACCCTGAACGGGACCGAGAGAGGAGCCTCCGTTGCCTACGTTGATGATGGGAAATTGGTTGGAGTTTGTATTGAGGGATGAGGGAAGGCCAAGGATGGTTTGATCGAAGGGATAACCCTGGTAGAGGCCACCCTGGTTCCAGCGATGGAAACCAGCATTGGCGCTAACCGCCAGCGTTGGGGTAAAGACGTGGCTGAAACCGGCCACGATGCTGTAACGGTTGTTGGGACGAACATTTCCCGGACCGCCGGGATCGTCGGCGCCGTAGTATGTAGGCGAGTTGGTCTTCTGTTCATGTTTCGATGCCCACCTGACATAGAAGCGGGTGGCGTCGGTGAGGTTTTCGTCGCCGCGGATGATGTACTCGTCCGAGGTTGTAGGCGCGGCCGCGGAACCAAAGAAATTGCTCGAGGTTCCGCCGTTGGAAGGCGCGGGATAGTAAGTGTACAGCTTTTGCCCTACAGGGTTCTGCGCCGATGCAGGGATGATGTTGCCGGCAAACGGGTCACGATACCAGCAGGTCGCCGCACCACCCGGGCAGGTTACCAACCTGCCAGTTGACTGGTCCGTAGATCCGGAGGTAAGTATGCGACCGGTGGACGGATTATATATCTGATTGGTAAACACGGGCAGTCCCAGGGCATCGGTGCCTATGTTCGCGCCCAGCACCTCGGAGAAATTTCCCGTCCGCATGAGGGTGGTCGGAACCGTGAAGGTTCCATTCACCGGAGAGGTCTGCCGTAGCCCTTCGTAGACTCCGAAGATGAAGGTCTTATTGCGCTGCCGATAGAGCTTAGGAATAAAAAGAGGCCCGCCGGCCGAGGCGCCAAACTGGTTTCGGCGGAAGGCGAGCCTTGGAGAGTTGTTGTAGTTGTTGAAGTAGGAGTTCGCGTCAAGGTCGGAGTTGCGAAGAAACTCGAAGACATCCCCGTGAAAGCTGCTGGTCCCGGATTTGGTCTCGATGTTGACGACGTTGCCGGTGCTGAATCCGGTTTGCGCGGTAAAGGAGTTGGTCTGGATCTTGAAGCTTTCCACCGCTTCCACCGAGGGAACATAGATGACCGCGCCCCAGGTGCTGTCGGTGTCCCAAATGCCATCCAGCAGGTAGGCGGACGTGCCAAAGAAACCGCCGCCGAAGTTGAGGAAGGAAATATCCTGGTCCGCTTTACCCGACGTTCCTCCTTCGTTTAACTGCTGGCTCTCAGTGGAGTTGGTCACCGACGAGTTGAGAGTGGCGAGGCCGACGACGTTGCGCAGGTTGAGGGGGAGGTCTTTTATCTGTTGCGAGTCGACCTCGGCGGAAAGGTTGGCGTCGCCTGTGTTCAGCAGGGTGCCGTGGCTGCTGACCGTCACCTGCTCCGTTTCTGCGCCGACTTGCAGTTCTACATCCAGCTTTGCGGTTCGATCGGAGATAAGGCTGATGCCGTTTTGCTCAAAGGACTTGAAGCCCTTCTCCTGGACGCGCACGTTGTAGCTGGCGGGCGCGGGGAGCAAGGAGATGGTGTATCCGCCGTTGACGTCTGTCTTGACGGTGCGGGAGATTCCGTTATCCACTCCGGAAACGGCAACCGTGGCTCCGGAAATGACAGCGCCCGTGCTGTCGGTAACCGTACCGGTCAGGATCGCGGAGGTCGTGAGATCCTGTGCGCGAAGGCCGGTTGGAATGGCCAGCAGCGCTGCCATCAAACCAGCAGCCAGACAGGTGCTTCCCATATAACGAAATCGCCTCATCGAAGTTCTCCTCCTGAAAAAGTAACCACCACGGCGGGAATCCTTGATCGGTCCCTACCGCATGAATCAGTAAGGTGGTATATCGGGCATGAGTATTGATCGGAGATTCCGCTGGCAAGGTGGCATACGGTAGAGCACTCCCTCAAGAGCGCACTAGCCCTTTCTTTACAACACTTCCGGAGTAAGGTAGCATACGGTGGCTACTGGGTTGAGGGCCTTGCGAAACATGACTTCCACGCTGCGAAACGGCGATTCAGAAGGCGCGGTGACGGAAAATCTTCCTCCTGCGTCTGAGGTAAAAAAGACACTGCAACTGATTCTGGAGAGCCATCCGTTTCGCACCAGTAAGCAATGCCAGGACTTACTCCGTTATGTGGTCGACCATTCCATCAGCGGGGATGGTGCCGCCCTGCGCGAGCGGATTATCGGGGCCCAGGTATTCCACCGCGAATATGCGTACGACACCAGCGAGGACCCGGTGGTCCGGGTGCGTGCCGCCGACGTGCGCAAGCGGCTGGCGCAGTACTATCAGTCCCTGGAACCGGGAGCCTCGGTGTTGTACATCGAACTCCAGCCTGGCTCCTACCGGGCGACCTTCAGCTACCATGGACCGGTTCATGGTGCGGTTGTGGCTCCGCCGGTTGCGCCGGCCGCGGCGGACAAACATCCTGAGGTTGCGGCGCCGCTGGCGGAGAGAAAGAGCCGCTGGTTTCATTTCCGGCGGCCGAGGCTCATTGCACTCGCGTTGCTCGTGCTGGCAATTGTGGGGGTCTCGGGTTGGACTGTAGCAACCTGGACAAGCCCGCAAGAGCGTTTTTGGGCTCCCATCACGACTGCGAAGCAACCGGTTCTCATCTACCTGGGGACGAATGCCGGTTACGTCTTCAGCTCGGACTTTCTGGCTAAATACCGCGCTGCGCATAGCATGCCCAACAACGGCCCTGAATTTTTTGTGGAGCTGCCTCCCGGCAGTTCGGTGAGTTTTGCCGATCTGGTCCCGATCAAAGATACCTTTGTGACCACGGCCGATGTTGCAGCGGTGGTGCAGCTCACGACACTGCTGCGGGATTGGAAAAAGCCCTTCGTCCTTAGGACTGGGCGCGACCTGTCCTTTGGTGATATACGGAACCGGCCAAGTATGATGATCGGCGCCTTCAATAATCCGTGGACGATTGAATTGACCAACGAGCTTCCCTTCAGCTTTCGGCACGGCGTCCAGATTATGAACCGCGATCATCCCGACCAAAGCTGGTCAGTAGCGAGCGACTCGCGCAGCAGCACCACGGTGGATTACGCGCTCATTACCCGACTGCTCTCGTCAAAGACCGGCGGCCCTTCCATCACGGTTGCGGGAATAGGCGAATCGGGAACGCTGGCGGCGGCCGAGCTTCTTACCAACACCGAGAAAATGCGCGACTTTCTGAAGACCGCACCCCGGGGATGGGAAAACAAGAATATGCAGGCCGTGTTACGGGTGAAAGTCGTGGACTATCAGCCGGTGGGCACGGAGATCGTGGCCACTTCTTATTGGTAGAGCAGCAAAATTCTGGGCGCTACGTGGGATCAAACGGGTCTACGATTCAAGTGCTCGGCAACGCACCCGGCCCAATGGCTTGAAGTGTGGTGTGATTCAATTTCCCACATCTCGCAAAAGGTGCAAGAAATCTCCCGGCTATCGAACCACTCGGATCAAGTGGTCTGTGAATGTCGCGTGCGTCTGTGGCAACTCATACTTTGGCATATGGCAGGAAGCACAATTGCTTGTCCCTACTGGGCAGGCGGCCCTCGTCGCCTTCGCGGCGGCGTGGCACGCGAGGCACTTTGCATCGTAAGCACTGGATTCGCGGACCAGGGGCTTATGAGGATCATGGCAGGCGATGCACGTAATCCGAGGGTCGCCGTTCTTTCCCCAACAGCGGCTGTCCTCCAGCAGATAAGGCTGGAAGCGCACCTTGGTTACACCGATGCCTGCCGGCGCCTCCATTACCACATCCGCCCAGGTGCGATGACATGCTCCGCAAAAGTCCACGGAATCAGAGGGAGCAAGATGCGCGGAATTCGTGATCGTCACGGATGCGAGATTAAATTGCTTTGATTTCATGGCGGTGACGTGAGCGGCCCCCGGTCCGTGGCAGGCTTCACACTGAATGCCGGGAAGAGCCTTTTCCGCCTGGAAAATCCCGGAAACAACGGCTTCGGTCGTGTGGCAACCGAAGCAACGCCGGGCAGCGGTGTCGTCCATCGTGTGCCCCAACGCTGTATCGACGCCTGCCGGCGAATTGGCCGAGTGGCCGATGGTTATATCCAGACCGCTCAAACGGGTGAAGTAGCTCAATCGGCCCTCAAGGTAAACATTTCCCTTTTTCAGAATGTAGGTTTCTCCAATCGCGCCCGCTCCAAAAGCCCAAACCACTGGCGCGGAGTTGCTGTTTGACCCATCGCTGACGGTGAAGATAACTCCTTTGGGTGAACGGCTTATCGAATAGTCGAGACCGGCTTCCTGAAACTTAAGCGGCTCATCCTTCATCGTTGAATCCGCCACCGGCACTCCGGCGTGGAACATGGGTGTGGCCTGCTGGAGTGCGGCTACGGTCCGGTGGCACTCGGCGCAGGTTTCACTTCCCGCATAGCTGCTTCGACCGGCATCTCCCTTCGTGGGCCACCAACCCGGCGCTTTGAGCCTTTCGCTGGTAGTCAAACTGGGGGAATCCGCCGGTAATTCCTGGGCCGGAACATGGAACAACGCCATCCCGGCTACGAGCAGTGCGAGTTTTGAAAATCTGCAGCTCAAATCATCTTTCCTCGAACCGTTGCTTTGTTCTACCTGGACCGGAGCCGTTGCGGCAGGTACTTTACCCCCGTATTGTTTGTTGCAAACAAGAGGCTTAGCCAGTTTCCAGGGCAGCTTACCGTAGCTAGCCTTTCCTCCGCGAATAGGATCGCGTGTATTCGAAAGGCTTAGTTGTGAGACGGTCGTCGTAAGTCGTAATGAGGATCCTATTTTGAGAAAACTGCTGCTGCCGCTGATCTTTCCGTTGCTGGCCATCCCGATATTTGCGCAATCCTTGCCGGTTTGCGATGTTCGCGTTTTTGGAGCCAAGGGAGATGGCATCAGCCTCGACACCCGCGCAGTCTCCGACGCGATAGCGTCCTGTGTCAAGCAGGGAGGCGGCACGGTGTACTTTGCTCCGGGCCGCTACGTCATCGGCACGGTACAGCTTTATAGCCACATCCATCTATTTCTCGAGAGTGGTGCGGTACTGATGGGCAGTCACGATATTCAGAACTATCTTGCCAGCCCTCCCTTTGGATTCGCCCGCCATTACGGAGTCGACATCACCGGCGAAGGGGCGTTGTTGGGTATGCTGCTGGCCAAGGATGCGGACGACGTCTCGATCGACGGCAGCGGAGCCATCGATGGGCAAGGCGACTCCTTCATGGCGGCCGAGACCCCGCACGGCGGCCATGATTACGTGGAACAGTACGTGCGCAATCCAGAGAAGTTTCACGCCGCGATGGCATCGCTCGAATACGGTCCGATCGCGCCCGTCGATCGCCCGGGAACCATGATTGTTTTTTTCCGTTGCTCCAATGTGCGTCTGCATGGCGTGACGCTTCGTTCGTCGCCGAACTGGACGTTGCATCTGCAGAATGTGGAAGGCGCGGCGATCTCGGATATACAAATTCTCAACAACCCCAAAGTACCGAACAATGATGGCATCGACTGCATGCAGTGCCATCACGTGCGCATTTCCGACTGCAACATCATCGCCGGCGACGACGACCTGGCGATTGTTCGCAGCGAGAATATCAACGTGAACAATTGTTCGCTTTCGTCGCGATCGGCGGCGATTCGTTTAGAGAGCACCCAGCTGAGCACCTTTACCGGCTTGAGCATGGACACCAACCGCGGCATCGCAGTTTTCGCCAACGGCTATGAGGGACAGGAAAATCGTCCGACGGAAAACGTGACCTTCTCCGACATTGTGATCAGAACCAGGCTCATTCCCGGCGGATGGTGGGGCAAGGCAGAGCCGATTTACATCGCTGTGCAGCCGTGTGTTTCCAATATTCCTTGCGGCGTCAGGGTACGCAACGTTGTGTTCAACAACATTACCGCTGAGGCAGAAGGGGGCGCACTGCTTTGGGGCGGCGACGGAACGCCCATCTCCGGCGTGGAATTGAACGGAGTGCGCCTGCACATGATCGCACCCGACCCGATTTTCAGCGAAGGCGTTGGGGGAAATCTTGATCTGCGGTGGACCGCTCAGTCGCCGCGAGATGGCATCGTCAAAAGCGACATCCCTGCCTTCTATGCCAGAAAGGTGGCTGGGTTAAGGATGCGGGATGTTCAAGTCGACTGGGCGGACTCGATGCCGGACTATTTCTCCGACGGACTGCGCATCGAAGGGTTCAAGGACCTGTCCATCGACGGCTTTTCCGGCCGCCAGGCGCAAGCTGCGGCGGGTGCGGCCATTGATCTCCTAGACGGATCGGGTGTGTCGATCGCCAACTCTCGCGCGACGCCGGGGACGCACACTTTTCTGCAACTGGACCAGGTGCAGGATCGCCGCGTCTTTGTGAATTACGATCTGGGCGGCTCTGCGCAAGTAATTGCTCCCAGCAATCTGAGGTTTGACGATCAGGTCGGCGGTCCCGCGGCGAAGCGCAAGCTGGCGAGTGGGTCGAAACCAGCGATGACGAAATCGAAGGGCGATTGAGAAAGTCTGCATAGCGCTGCATCAATCTTGAAAAGGGCATCCTGAGCCTTCCCTGGGGCCGGACTATTCGTGCTTCCTTCCGTGGCGCGCGGTTCAAGAAAGCAGCACGCCGTCGCAACGGCCAAAGGTCAAGATCACCGATATCCGCAACGCCCAGGTGCCGGTGCACGGTCCAGGCCTAGCCGCGTCTGTTATCGTGTGCAATTGTATGAACTTTTCTCCTTTCGACGCTTTCCTGCTGCTTCCCGCAATGATCGTGCTGCAGCAGGTTGGGCACACCCTTCGCCTCCGCCGCAAGACTGCTCCACAAAGCACTGCGGTCGAAGGCGCGGTTTTCGCGCTGTTCGGGCTCCTGCTGGCTTTCACCTTTTCCGGAGCAGTGGCGCGCTACGACGCGCACCGTGAACTGGTGTTTGACGAGCGGAACGATATGGGAACAGCCTACCTCCGCCTCGACCTGCTGCGGCCGCAGGATCAACCGCCACTGCGCCAGCTCTTCCGCGAGTACCTCGACTCGCGGCTCGACCTTTATTCGCCGAGCACGAGGGGAAGGGTCTCCCAGACCTCCGACCGGCTACAACAGGAGATATGGGAGAAGTCGGTGGCGGCTGCAGCCACGCCAGGGGCTAACCCCGATGCCACCAAGCTTCTGCTGCCGGCCGAGAACGCGATGATCGATATCACGTCCACCCGGGAAAGCGCGTTTAACCTGCACCCGCCGGAGATTATTTTTCTCCTGCTTTTTATTCTTAGCGGCGGGTCGGCGTTTCTCGCCGGCTACGGCATGACGGAAAGCAAACGAAGCTGGCTGTATACCGTCGCATTCGCGTTTGCGGTCACCTTCACCGTGTATGCCACCCTGGAGATCGAATACCCCTCCAAGGGGCTCATCCGCCTGGCGAATACGGATGAGACTTTCCTGCAACTCCGCAACTCTATGAAGTAGGGCTGGTCGTGGAGTTTGTAGAGCAAGAAACCCAGGGTCGGTCCGCCGTTGTCCACGGGACGGCGCGTCTGTTGCAACCGGGGTTGCTGGAATTCATCTGCAAGAGATGTGACGGGTGTAGCGTGGAGGTATCGGGCAGGCAAGCTGGTTGGGTGGTGGCGTGCACATACTGGTTATCAATAGCGGCTCGTCGTCGATCAAGTTTTCCATTTTCGACCAGGGGCCCCAGACCTTGTTTACCGGCGAGATCAGTGGGATCGGCGGCCCGGACCTCGCGTTCAGGTTCCGCAACGCCGAGGGTAAGGATCTGAGCGGTGGGGCGCCAAAGGGGAACAGCCGATCCAAAAAGGATTCCCTCGAGTTGTTGGAGGGGGCAGTGTGCGGGCCAGGGATGCCGGCGGTGGACGCCGTAGGCTATCGCGTGGTGCATCCCGGGCCGCTGCTCGACCGGCACCAGGTCATCACCGATGAAGTACTTAAGGATCTGGAGCAGGCCGTGGCTTTTGCGCCGCTGCATGATCCGGAAGCGATTGCTCTTATCCGGGAAATGATGCGGCGATTTCCCAAAGCGCGGCACTACGCCTGCTTCGACACGGTTTTTCACCAGACCATGCCCGCGGAAGCTTCGACCTACGCGATCCCGGTCGAGTATCGCAAGCGCGGGGTGAGGCGCTACGGATTTCATGGGCTTTCCTGTGAATCGACGGTGGTGCAAATGCGGGCCGCCGCAGATCGCGGGCAAACTACGTTTCCCCACCGGATGGTGATCGCGCACCTGGGCAGCGGTTGCAGCCTGACCGCCGTAGTCGATGGTAAGTCGGTCGATAACACCATGGGGCTGACACCCACCGGGGGAGTGGTGATGGGGACCAGGCCCGGAGATCTCGATCCCGGGCTGGTGCTGTACCTGTTGCGGCAGGCGCAGGGCGACCGGGAGACCGCGCTGAGCGCAGTCGAAAGCATGCTGAACCATAAGGCGGGAATGGTGGCGCTTTCCGGGCAACCCAATGATATGCGGCTTACGCGCAAGGCAGCAGAAGCGGGGAGTGCCGATGCTCGCCTGGCGCTCGATATCTTTACCCGTACTGTGCGGAAAGCCATCGGCTCTTACGCGTGGCTCATGGGCGGCCTCGACGCAGTACTCTTTACCGGCGGCATCGGGGAACATGATGTGCAATCCAGGACAGCAATTTTACGTGGGATGGGGAATTATGGAGTAGAGCTGGACGCGGTTGCCAATGAAGCAAGTGGCGATCAACTACGGCTGGTGAGCACCCGGGATTCAAAGGTCACGGTCTGGGTCGTGACCGCTCAGGAAGATCGAATGATCGCAGTTCACGTCAGTCAGATGGCATCCAAGGAGGAATGATGAGCAATGTTGAGACACTTCCCGCGGCGACGACGAGCAAGCAAGGGCATTTCGAACCGCTGACCGCCGAGGAGATCCGCAAGATGAACGCCTATTGGCGGGCGTGTAACTATCTTTCGGCCGGCATGCTGTACCTGTGCCACAACCCTCTTTTGCGGGAGCCGCTGCAGCCGGAGCACATCAAGAACCGGCTGCTGGGTCATTGGGGCTCGGACCCGGGGCAGAGCTTTATCTGGGTCCACCTGAATCGCCTGATCAAAAAGTACGACCTCGATGTGATCTACGTTTCTGGCCCCGGGCACGGGGCGCCGGCCACGCTCTCCAACTGCTATCTCGAAGGCGTGTACTCAGAGGTGTATCCGGAGAAGAGCCAGGATCTCGTAGGGCTGCAGAAGTTTCTCAAACAGTTTTCCTTTCCCGGCGGGATCGGCAGCCATTGCACTCCGGAGACGCCGGGTTCGATCCATGAGGGCGGCGAGTTGGGATACAGCCTCTCGCACGGGTTTGGCGCGGCTTTCGACAATCCCGACCTAATCGTAACCGTAGCCGTGGGTGATGGCGAATCAGAGACCGGGCCGCTGGCGACCAGTTGGCACTCCAACAAATTTCTTGACCCGGTGCGCGATGGTGCGGTGCTTCCCATACTGCACTTGAATGGGTACAAGATTGCAAACCCGACCATCCTGGCACGCATACCGCATGAAGAGCTGGAGATGCTGTTCAAGGGACTGGGATGGACGCCGCATTTCGTGGAGGGCGACGATCCGGCGAAGATGCACCCAAAGATGGCCGAGGTTCTGGAAGGTTGCGTGCTTCAAATCCGGGCGATCCAGGAGAAGGCGCGCAACGCGCCGGCTGACCAGATTGTGGAGCGGCCGAAGTGGCCGATGATCGTGTTGCGGACGCCGAAGGGCTGGACCGGGCCCAAGGAAGTGGATGGGCACAAGGTGGAAGGGTTTTGGCGGGCGCACCAGATTCCTATCCTCGATCCGCAGACCAACCCGGAGAGCCTGGCGCAGGTGGAAGCCTGGTTACGCAGTTACAAGCCAGAGGAGTTGTTCGACGAATCAGGCCGGTTGATTGCGGAGTTGCAGGAGATGGCGCCCGTGGGCAAGCGGAGAATCACTGCCAATCCGCATGCGAACGGTGGTCTGCTGCGGCACCCGCTGGAAATGCCTGACTTCCGCGATTATGCCGTCAAGGTAAGCAAGCCAGGCCAGGTGGAAACTTCGTCGACGAATGTGATGGCGCACTTTCTGCGCGACGTGATGCGGCGAAACATGACTAGCTTCCGAGTCTTCGGACCGGATGAAACGGCGTCGAACAAACTGGATGCCATCTACGAGGCGAGCGGCAAGACGTGGATGGAAGAGATGCTGCCCGAGGACCTGGACGGCGGCTTTCTGGCCAACAACGGGCGGGTGATGGAGATGCTGAGCGAGCACACTCTGGAAGGCTGGTTCGAGGGGTACGTGCTCACCGGGCGGCACGGATTCTTTTCTTCCTACGAAGCGTTTGTCCACATCATCGACTCCATGTTCAACCAGCATGCCAAATGGCTGGAGAAGAGCAAGCTGGAAACGCGTTGGCGGGCGCCGGTCTCTTCCATCAACCTGTTGATCACGTCGTTGGTCTGGCGGCAGGACCACAATGGATTTACCCATCAGGATCCGGGATTTCTGGATGTAGTGACCAACAAGAGTCCTGAGGTGACGCGGATTTATCTTCCGCCGGATGCGAATTGCCTGTTGAGCGTGACGGATCATTGCCTGCGGAGTTCGAACTACGTGAACGTGATCGTCGCCGATAAGGCGCCGCACCTGCAGTACCTGACCATGGAAGCCGCGGTTGAGCATTGCACCAAGGGCATTGGGATTTGGGACTGGGCGAGCACTGATGCGGGCGAAGAGCCGGATGCGGTGATCGCTTGCGCGGGAGATATCCCCACCTCGGAGGCGCTGGCGGCAGTGGCGATCCTGCGGGAGCGGTGCTCGAATTTGAAGATTCGCTTTATTAATGTGGTGGACCTCTTCCGGCTGATGCCCGACCGAGAGCACCCCCATGGCATGTCTGATCGTGAGTTCGATGGCTTGTTTACCAAGAGCAAGCCCGTCATTTTTAACTTCCATGCGTATGCCTCGCTGATTCATAAGCTGACTTACCGGCGAACGAACCATGAGAATTTTCATGTGCGGGGATATAAGGAGAAGGGCAACATCAATACTCCGCTGGAACTGGCGATCCTGAACCAGGTAGATCGGTTTAATCTTGCGATCGACGTGATCGACCGGGTGCCTAAACTGGAAGAGAAGGGCGCGCATACCAAGGAATGGCTAAGGGGGCAGATCATTAACGCGGTGAACTACGCCCATGAGAACGGGATCGATCAGAAAGAAATCCGGGAATGGAAGTGGCCTGGGTAGGGGTCTACACGTTCTAGGACAACGGGGTCCAGTGAAATTCGTTGACTTGGCTTCTGGCCTACCCTAGGCTAACGCTGGATGATCGACCAAACCATTTCCCACTATCGAGTTATCGAGAAACTTGGTGGTGGGGGTATGGGCGTGGTCTATAAGGCCGAAGACACCCGGCTGGGACGCTTTGTCGCCCTCAAGTTTTTGCCCGACGAGATTGGCCGCCAGCTTCCTGTGCTCGATCGGTTCCGCCGCGAAGCCCGCGCCGCCTCGGCGCTGAACCATCCCAACATTTGCACCATCTACGACGTCGGCGAAGAGGACGGCCGGGCGTTCCTGGCCATGGAATACCTCGAAGGCCAGACGCTCAAACACCGGATCGACGGCAAGCCACTCCCCATCGACTTTGTGCTCGATGTCGGCATCCAGATCGCCGACGCGCTCGACGCCGCCATTGCCAAGGGCATCGTGCACCGCGATATCAAGCCGGCCAACATTTTCATCACCAAAACCCGGCAGGTGAAGTTGCTGGATTTTGGGCTGGCAAAGATCGAACATCGGCGCGATTTGAATGCAACCGCCGCCGAAGAAACATTGAAAGACCTTACCAGCCCAGGGAGCGCCCTGGGCACCGTCGCTTACATGTCACCCGAGCAGGCGCGAGGCGAAGAGTTGGATGGCCGCACCGACCTGTTCTCCCTGGGCGCTTCGTTATACGAGATGACGACCGGCAAGCAAGCGTTCGACGGCAATACTTCGGCGGTCGTGTTCGAGAGCATTCTCAATCGAAACCCGTTGCCACCACACCAGATCAATCCTGACCTGCCACTGCAGTTCGAACGCATTCTGGACCGCTCGCTGGAGAAGGACCGCGATCTGCGCTACCAGTCGGCCGCCGAGATGCGCGCCGAAATGAAGATTCTCAAGCGCACGCTGGATTCGCAACGCAACTCGGCTGCGCAGGCTGCGCCGGTTTCGCGCGCGGCTTCCCCTGCGCCCCCGCCACCGGAAAAAACGCGGGGCCTTCGACCCTATGCCATCGCGGCCGCGGCCTCAGCGCTGTTGGCCGGGGTAGCGATTGGCTGGTTTTTGCATGCGGCCAAAAGCCGGACCGTCCCGCCGATTTATCATCAGCTGACTTTCCGCCGGGGCACCGTGCGCTCCGCGCGCTTCACGCCCAACGGGCAGTCGGTGGTCTACGGCGCGGCCTGGGAGGGCAAGCCCACGGAATTGTTCATCACCAGCCCGGAGAGCCCCCAGTCGCGGTCGCTGGAGCGGCATGGCGATGAGCTGATGAGTATTTCCACCGCCGGTGACATCGCGCTGCTGACCAATGTGAACGCCACCGGGACTTATACGCAGGTGGGAACTTTGGCTCGCATGCCCATCAACGGCGGCGATCCACGTGACATTCTCGAAGGCGTGCAATGGGCAGATTGGGCGCCGGATGGGAAACAACTGGCCATCGTGCGCGACATTGGGGGCAAGAACCGTCTGGAATTTCCCATTGGAAAAGTGCTGCGGGAAACCCCGGGCTGGATCAGCCACCCCCGGGTTTCTCCGGATGGAGAGTCGGTTGCATTCCTGGAACACCCCCAGGTGGGCGACGACGCCGGTGGGGTCCACCTGGTGGACATCCAAGGTAAAGACAAAGTTCTCGCCGACGGCTTTCTCAGCGTGGAGGGACTGGCCTGGTCCTCCGATGGCAAGGAGGTCTGGTTCACCGGCAGCGTCAACGAGGGCAACGGCCGTGCGCTGAATGCCGTAACGCTCAGCGGAACCAAGCGGACGGTGGCCCGGGTACCGGCCGCGCTCGAACTCGAAGACTTTCAGGACGGCAAAATACTACTCGCACGGCAGAGCTGGAGGCGGGAGTTGAGTGGGCTGATTGCCGGCATGCCGAAAGAGCAGGACTTCTCATGGCTCGATTATTCCTTCCCCGCCCAGTTGTCCACCGACGGTAAGCGGCTCCTGTTTGACGAAGAAGGAATTGGCGGAGGCGCTTACTACTCCGTTTACCTGCGGAAGACCACGGAAGACTCCGCGGTCCGTTTGGGGGATGGTGAGGCGGTATCGTTGTCGCCCGATGGCAAATGGGTGCTCGCCCTCACCGAAGCATCGCCTTCACAGTTCATCCTTTTGCCCAGCGGCGCGGGCGATGCACAGCAGATCACGCACGACAGTCTTTACCATAACTGGGCCCGCTGGCTGCCCGATAGCCAGGGGATCGTATTTACGGCTAAGCAGGAAGGTCATGGCGCGCGCATCTTCGTGCAAAAGTCGATCACCAGCCCAGCCGTGCCAGTGTCTCCCGAGGGGATAGATCCTTTGGTGATTGTCCTGTCTCCCGATGGAACCCAGGTTACGAGCGTGGGGCCCGATGGTCACGCATACCTTTACCCGCTCGCCGGCGGTTCACCTACGCCGGTTCCGGGTTTCGTACCCGGAGAGCAGCCGATCGAGTGGTCCGCGGATGGCAAGTCCCTTTATGTGTATCGCCCGGGCGAGTTCCCGGCGAAGGTAACGCAGCTCGATTTGGCTACCGGGAAGAAGACGCTCTGGCGGAGTCTCGCGCCCGCCGACCCCGCCGGAGTAAGGCAGATAGGCCCCATCATCATGACTCCCGATGGCGGATCCTATATATACGGCTACCACCGGACCCTTTCCGATCTCTACCTGGTGGAAGGATTGAAGTAACCGGCATGGCAGAGGTAGCAAGGCTCTCGTTAAACCAGATCACTATTTCCACTTGGAGCGTCAGCCAGGCAGTGGAGGGATGCGTGCGGCATGGCATTCCTTCGATCGCCTTGTGGCGGCACAAGATTGAGGAGGCCGGCCTGGCCTCGTGTGTGCGCGCGGTGCGGGATGCGGGGCTGCATGTTTCCAGTGTTTGCCGGGGTGGCCAGTTCCCTGCCCTCACCCAGGCAGGCCGGCAAAAAGCACTGGAGGAAAATTATCGGGCAGTGGACGAGGCCGCATCGCTCAAGGCCGATTCCCTGGTTCTGGTGGTAGGCGCGTCTTCAGAAGTGAATTTGATCGACGCAAGAAAGATGGTTGAAGAGGGAGTCGCTGCACTCGTGCCTTATGCTCAACAGCGCGGCGTAAAGCTCGGCCTGGAGCCGCTTCATCCCATGTATGCGGCGGAGCGCTCTGTGCTGGTGACAATTGGGCACGCGCTGGAACTAGCGTCTGCTTATTCTGAGCACGACGTTGGGCTGATCCTCGATGTTTTTCATATCTGGTGGGATCCGCAGGTGCTGGCCTTGATTGCTGCATGCAAAGGCCGAATTTATGGGTTCCATGTGTCGGACTGGCTGGTTCCCCTGCCCGACATGTTGATGGGCAGGGGCATGATCGGCGATGGAGTGATTGATAACCGCATGCTGCGCGTGGCGGTCGATCAGGCCGGATACAAAGGGCCTATCGAGGTGGAAATTTTCAACCAGGCTATCTGGGATAGCGATCCTGACCAGGTGCTGGAACAGATGATCGAACGATTCGTTGCGTTTGTGTAAGCGTTACGATGGCGCTTTTGCATCCCACTCATTTTCTCACCGCATGGAGTTCTCGCAGGAGTCCGCCTATCCCACCCTTCGCAAGAGCGAAGGATGGGGCACCCGTCAGCCTCAAAGGTCGCCAGAGTTCCGGCCTGTGTCTATCCTCAGAAAAAAAACGTCGCCACTGGGCAGTGGCGACGCGAGTGAGTAGGACAAATATTTCGCTAGTCCGTGGGGGTAACGATCAAGCGCGCTCCGTTCGGTTCTGAATTGCTGCCATTGGTGGTCTGCAATGCGCCGACAGGCAGATTGTTGAAGTAGTCGTCGCAGGGAGCCGTAACGCTGACCGTCACCTCACACCAGCCGTCGGCGGGAATGCTGCCTCCCGTGAGGGTGACAATCGAGCTACCCGGAGTAGCGTTAACCACTCCGCCGCAGGTGTTTCTTGCGCTGCCGTAAACCACCATGTGCTTTGGCATGTAGTCTTTCAAAGGCGCCGTGAGTTTCGCTACGGAGCTGTGGGGATTTTTGAGGATGATGGAGAGGGTCGTGACGCCATCATTGGGGATCGTGGCCGGTGAGAAGGACTTGAGCAACTGCGTCCCGGTGCCGGCACTGCTGACGATCAGGCTTGCGGTCGCCGTGCTTGGGTTACTGCCCTTGTCGGTCTTCAACACCCCGATCTTCAGTGAGTTCAGATAGGTTCCCGCCTTGGCAACGGTAACAATTACAGTCAGCTTGCAAGTGCCGTTCACCGGTATCGTTCCGCCGGCGAGGGTTATGGTCGAGCTCCCCTTGGAGGCCCCGAGCGTTCCGCCGCAAGTATTGCTGGGTACGCTGCTGGGGAGACCGTAGACCACCATGCCGGAGGGTAAAGCATCAGTAAAGGCCGCCGTCAGCTTGGCAACCGTGGCATTGGGGTTCGTCAGTTTGATGGTGAGCGTGGTGTTGGCGCCAGGTTTGATGGTCGTGGGATAGAAGAACTTGCTTAGCCTGGGTGGGCCACCCGCAGGGAGTTTGGTGACGCTGAGTGTTGCAAGAGCAGCGGCCGCGTTGGGGCCGTTGTCGGTTCGCAGCGAGCCGGCGCTCACCGAGTTGTAGTAAGTGCACGCGCAATCTGGAGAAACCGCGACGGAGACAGTGCAGGAGCCGTCGGCGGGAATGATGCCTCCGGTAAGTGTGACGGATGAACCGCCCTTAGGCGCATCGACGACCCCACCGCAGGTAGTCGTGGCGCCGCCGGCGACGGTCATCCCTGTGGGGAAATGGTCGACGAAGGGTGCGGTAAGCGTATCGACAACGGGGTTACTGTTGTTAAGTGCCAACACAAGGGTTGACGTACCGCCAAATGCAATGTTCGCTGGGCTGAAGGACTTGCCCAACGTTGGGGCAACCAGAGTAGGTGTGGTGACGTGGGTGACCGTTAAGGTCGCTGTGGCCGCAGCCACGCTATTTCCAATGCTGGTTTGCAATGCGCCCGAAGGTATGGAATTAACGTAAGAGCCTGCTGTGGCGGCCGTGACCTCGACGGTTATGGTAACGCTTCCTGTAGCCGGGATGGTGCCATTAAAGGTCACAGTAGACCCGCCGGTTGTGCCGGTCACGGTACCGCCGCTGCTGGTCGGACTTCCTGCGAGAACCACGCCAGCGGGCATCGTATCCACAAAGGGTGACGAGCTTGTCGCGTCCGTAGGGTTCGAGTTGCTCATCGTAATCGTGAGGGTCGAAGTGCCGCCCGCGACAATCGTGGGCTGGGTAAAGGATTCGCTGACGACCGGCGGAGCATCCGTACTCTCAGCGCAGGAAGGAAAAGAAATGACGTTGGAATCCAGCGTCACGGCCCCGTTCAGAGCCAGAGCGCGACCGGACATGGTAGCGTTGGTATCCACCGTAACACTGGCCAGCGCGATCACAGTCCCGATGAAGTTTGTACCTGTGCCGAGGGTCGCCGAACTGCCGACCTGCCAAAACACCTTGCATGCCTGCGATCCGTTAATGAGGACGACGGAGGAATCGCTCGCCGTAATCAGGGTACTGGCTACCTTGAAGATGAACACCGCGTCGGGGTTACCGCCGGCGTTGAGGGTGAGCGCACCGGTAAGGGCGGCGGATGAGGAGAAGCAGTAAACTCCGGGCACAAGAGTCTGGCCGCCTAAGTCGGTAGGCACCCCATAAGTTGTGTTGCAAGCCTCGCCTGCCAGAACTCCGTAGGCAGTCGTGGCATCGGTTCGCGCTTGTTGTGCCTGTGCGTCTGCTGCGTGCGTGGAGCCTCCAGCGACAAGACCGGGCGGAAAGCCTGTAACTGCTGTGCCCGGGCTGACTCCGAGATCGCCAGTAATGACTGATGGGCCGGTATTGGTGACAGTGGACGCACCCAAGACCGCGTAGGGCGCCACGGTGCCAAGCGTTGGCGCGGTTTGAGCAAGTGCCTGGTTAAAGGGGCCGGTAATGGCCAGTGCGGTCAAAAGAATACCAGGCGCAATACCCACACCTAATCTTCCCGAGGTCGGCTTTCTCGTTGCGACGTTGATCACTGTTATCTCTCCTTGAAGTATCGATTGCCAGGCGACATGGACTAGATGTAAAGCCCCGAATGCCACCTTAAACGCGTACCAGGCGTGCTCAATTGTCGCGCCTTCCTCTGACTCGGTTACTGGGTAACCTTGCCGACTGCCAACTTAGCGTGGGGGAAGGCCGTGCATCTTACTGGGGGTCACGATAGGAGGATGTGTATTGGACCGTCTGTGCGGTTTCGGACTATTCGGCTTATTTTTTTTGGGCTACGTCGTTTATGCCAGCTGAAACATAGAATACGGCACATCCACTGTTGCATGGGCTGCCAATCAGGCCGGGTGAAGAATCCCGTCGAGCAACATCCGGTTAACCCAGATGCGTTCCTTGTACTCGATGAAACCCTGACTGCGAAATCGATTCATAAGGATGTTCACGCGTGACCGCGTAGTACCGATCATCGCCGAAAGCTCGTCTTGAGTGACCGCCGGGATCAAGGGTAATGTTTCCTCCAGCGTGTCAGTATCTGCCAGCATCAGGAGAATTCTGGCAAGCCGTTTCTCGGTAAAATTGAAGCGTTGATCGATCAGGTTCAATTGAGCCCGCATGTTCCGGTCGACCAATTGCTGTAAGAACAGTTCGGAGAAGCTACCCTCGTCCTGTATTACACGCTTCATCTCCTGCCGCGTTATCCTCAGTGCCGAACAGGGTGTAATGGCTGCGGCGGCGGCGACGCGTACACCACCCTCGGCGGTGAGGGAATCTTCTCCCATAAAATCCCCGGCCCTGAAAAGCATGATCGTCGCTTCCTTGCCGGTGCTGGAAACGACTGTGAGCTTGGCGCGGCCAGTCTGAAGGTAGAAAACGGAATCGGCCGTATTCCCCTGCGAGAAAAAGAATTCTTTTGCTTTCAAGTGGGCGGCTGTCCGTCCCGGTCCGAGACAAGCCAAGTAGAACGCAGGATCGAACTTCGCTGCCGCTCCCGGGTTGAGTACGCGATCCGGGCTCTGTCTTCCTGGATGGGGTGGTTGCCCCGCCGCTCGCGGTGAAAGCGAAGCGGAGGGGTGCATGTGAAACGTCGATGCAGCTTTGGCTAATTGCTGAGGTTTAAGCATGTTGGTCTCGAGTGGTTCGCTCCGAGGCGCCTGGTTTTGTTTCGAAAGAGACTTTACCTTGTGACCCGAGAGGTTGGCGTGTGGTTTCACGCCAGCCCCCCTTTTCACCGTTGATCGCGTGCCGTTCTATAGTTCTCTCTTCATGTCGTGCTCTCTAACTCGTGGCGCGCGGTTTCATGGCTTGACTAACACCCAAATCATTAGTACCCAAAACAAAGCGCCGGTTGCTAAAGCTAATAGCTTATCGATGTTCCACCACGGCCTCATCTCTTCCGATGGGCCACCCAGATCATTCCAAGGACGATAGGTCGAATGATTGGCTGGCCCGTGGGGCTGCTCGAAACCCAGCCAACGGTGCGACCGGTGCGAACCTTGAAGCGATGCCTTTTGGCTTAGGGGAGAAGTTACTGTGGACGACAACCTCAGTGGTGTTGATCCCATACCAGCCGCCTTTAAGGTAACTCGTATCGTTCGCTTTATAGGTTCAAACGGCGCGAGCTCTGCAGGTATGCGGATGAACGAAAACCCTATGAGTCCGCGATGCATCGGGGGGAAGTTCGACCGTTCCGTAGTTCGCCAGCCCGCTGTCTGCGGCGCGACTGGTCCTAGCTATTTCGCTGCGGCCCGACTGGGGAGGCCTATCCGCCCGATGGAACTAATGGCTCCAGCGAATGGACGCGGTTACTAAGGCATGAACATGGCCAGTTAGTTACCTGAACCGCTCTATTCACTAGACTGGATAGATAAAGGCGCTGACTGATAGGAAAGATAGCGTGCAGCTTAAATGAGCGTCTGTTCAATTTCGCACTTCTATTGTTTTTCTGTAAAAAGCGTGTCCTCTGAACATTCTGGACCTTAAGTCCACGAGGATCTCCCGGGGCCGTGGTGGACAGCCCGCAGGCGATTTTCGGTTTATTTTGATTAGGCGAAAGACTCGTGCAGTCGAGGAGCGTGTGCAGTGCGGCTTAATTAGTCATACAAGAGAACATTGAGCAGTGATCTGTGTACACGGATGTGTCCTTTGTACTCGATGAATCCCTGGTCGCGAAACCGAGTCATAAACAGGTTGACCTGCGACCGGGTCGTACCGATCAGGTCTGCCAGGGTTTCCTGGGTAATCGGTGGGATGAGGCCTTCCGGGGCGCCGGGCTGGTTATTGTCCGCCATCATTAAGAGAATTCTCGCCAGTCGCTTTTCAGTAGAGTTGAATAACTGATCGACAAGGTCTGCCTGGACCCGCATATTTCGCTTAAGAAGGAACTCCACGAGAAAGACAGAGAGAGCATGTTCCCGGTGCATGGCGCGGACCATTTCCAGCCTGTCCAGCTTGAGCGCTGTGCAGCCAGTGATAGCTGCTGCCGTGGCTAGATGTAACTCGCCCGCCGTAGCGAGCGACTCTTCACCCAAAAAATCCCCGGGTACCAGAAGCATGATGGTTGCCTCCTTGCCACCTTTCGAAGCGACGCTGAGCCGGGCGCGTCCAGTCTTCAAGTAATAGATGGACTCCGCAGGTGCGCCCTGCACGAAGAAGCTGTCCCTTGGTTCCAGCTCGATGGCCGTTCGTTCTGTACCGGATCTTGCCAGTAAGCCTGCGATGTCGAAGCGTGTCGACGCTAATGCGGTCATTGAATCGTCCCTCCCGGAGGGCATGGGGCTGGGGGAGATTCCTTGCCAGAGGGAGAAATTACGGTGAGTGCAGGCCGGCCACACTGAGGGGAAAAATGAGCGCCGGAAACATGGTGCTGACAAAAAAAGCACCGCTTCGAGCCCAGGCAAACAAATCTTTGTCTTCTGTCTTGCGGTCGTCGAAGGGGATACACAGTCGATTGTGATTCAGTCATTCGACAGACACTCCATCCATAGTCTGGGCGCCGAGGGCCGGCGTTGATGCTTTGCCGGTTGCCTCATACGGGCCCACAGAAAGATCGGCGGCACGCGAGACAGTTGAGGCGATGCATTTGCACGAGGTAGGCTAGCCGCGCCTCGGCTCCCCGGGCACCGCCAGTAGACGTTCTGCGTCTTTCGCCCACTGGGTGACTTGTCACTCGCCGACGGTCGGCCAATCTGGCGTAGCTTGCTTCGAGTTCCATCATCTCTGTGCAAGGCATCTGGGAAATCTCCTTCTCGAAGAACAAACGAGGGGCTTTGTTCGCCCACGGGACAAGGGTGCGGGTCGCACTTTCTCATCTCAACTACTTGAAGTCCTGGTTGTGCGGATGTGCGTAGGGCAACGACCGATGGAAAGCAGGGCCACCGGGTTCGGCAACTCAGGCTCTCGACCAGGCGCCACTGGGCATTCGAAGTATTTCGGAACGCACTACTTATTAAACTGCGTGGGGCTGCGGCCTCTCCACCGATCGCGATTGACCGGTGCTCGCTAAAGAACCTAACGAAACCCGACGCTCCGGTTGGAGAGCGATGGGCCGGAATGCTTTCGATTCGTTCCATGGTCGGCCCCCTTTCGCGCGTAGCTCAAACGCTGGTTTGAGTCCCGGTCGGCACGGATCCAACTCACTGGAGTCCAACGCCCGTATATACCAATGCAGAAATTGGGCCGCGCAGCCCAGAAATATAAGGTGGGGAATTTGTTTCTGTGAGTGCTTTCGCGACTTTTGAAGCGGGTCGGCGGTAGGTGCCACTTGAAGATCGCATGAAGATCATCACAAATTCGGATGAATTTGGAAACGACATATTGCGTCATCTTGGAGC
The DNA here is from genome assembly GCA_963758385.1 of uncultured Acidobacteriaceae bacterium. GTDB lineage: Bacteria > Acidobacteriota > Terriglobia > Terriglobales > Acidobacteriaceae > PALSA-350. The sequence goes on from CAVWVA010000001.1 coordinate 1,292,512, forward strand.
ATCGGAGTGATCGTTGGTAACCTGAAGGCATCGATGAGACACAGCCAGGGTGATGGGCTTGTAGAAAGCCGGTGGATAGTCCCAGCATGAGGCGGCTGTAACATATTTGTACTCAATCGGTTGCGGGACAGGTGCGTAGGCGCCGCCGTACTACTGGGCCATGTGGATCGTTATGGATTCCAGATATGAGGGAGCCGCAATGGCCATTTTTCATTGCGCGGGGCTTATTGCAGGACCTGGCTTCCATGTGATCGAACTGGCTGGTGCCGCTGTCCGACATATGGATGGGCAGGGGCATGATCGGCGATGGAGGGATTGATAACCGCATGCTGCGCGTGGCGGTCGATCAGGCCAGATACAAAGGGCCTATCGAGGTGGAGATTTTCAACCAGGCTATCTGGGATAGCGATCCTGACCAGGTGTTGGAACAGATGATCGAACGATTCGTTGCGTTTGTTTAAGCGCTGCGATGGCGCTTTTGCATCCCACTCATTTCTCACCGCATGGAGTTATTGCAGGACCTTGTCGTAGGTCGCCAGAGCGCCGCGGCTCACGTCAAGCATGCCGCCCAGATGGGCCAGGGCTCGCCGCACTACGGGCAGCGCGGTTTTTATGTCGTCGGGGCTGATCTTGTCCGGATCGAAGCCGCGTACGACGTATGAATCCAGCTGTAAATATTCGTCGAGCGTTTGCTGCTGCATCGTCTCGTAGAGTTCCTGCTCCTTGTAGCACATCGCAAGTTTCTGCACTTCGGCATACTTCATGTAGGTGAGGACTCCGGTGGCGGCTGCGGTTTTCCACGCAGAATCTTGTAATGGGCTTTCGCTGAACGACAAGGTGAGCCCCTTCGTTTCTCCGTGGTTGCCCGCCGCACGAGCCTCCAGGAATTCCAGCACAGCCATCATCGCTTTTACTTCGGTCTGAATCGTCTTTTGCGATTCCGCGAGCTGGCTGCGGTTCTCCCACAGTTCCTGGTGGATGGTCTGCTCCGCCTCCTCTCGCTGATGCCGATGATGCAAACTCTCCGCGGCATTTTCCAGCCCCACGGCGATCAGCAATCCTACGGTGATGGTGAACAGATGAAGGAAGAAGTCTTTCAAACTGTGAATCCTGTGCTCCGGAGGATGGACATCTAACACGGCGCGCTCCCACGATCTGCAGCTAGGATACAGGTGTTTGACGCAGGACTTCTTCAGGCATTCGTTCCGCCATCCACGGTAAGATTCGCCCCGGTAATGTAGGAGGATTCCGGACCGGCGACGAAAGCCACCAGGGCGGCGACCTCATCGACACTTCCATAGCGGCCAAGCACGGTGTTGGCAATTTGCGGCGCCGCCCAATCTCCCCCAGCGGGATTCAAATCCGTGTCAATGGGTCCCGGCTGAATGTTGTTGACGGTAATACCGCGGCTGCCCACCTCTCGCGACAATCCCTGGGTAAACATTTTCACGGCTCCCTTGGTCGCCGAGTAGGCTACCAGCCCGGGCGTCATGGTCCGCTCGCCTACGCAGGAGCCCACCATGATGATACGGCCGCCGTTCCCCATGTGCTTGAGCGCTGCCTGGGTAGTGACGAATACACCGCGGACGTTGAGATCGAGCATATGATCCATCTCTTCCAGCGTGGTTTGCTCGAAGGGTTTCGGGATTGCCGTTCCGGCATTGTTCACCAGCACATCCAACTGGCCGAACGTGGCAACTGTTTTTTCCACCGCGGCCTTGATTGCTTCGACATCGGAAGCATCCGCCTGAATGGCGATCGCCTTTCCGCCGCCATCTTCAATCGCTTTGACCACGCCGGAGGCTGCATGAGCATCCTTGGCATAGGTGATGGCGACGTTCGCGCCCTCCGCCGCCAGACGTTTCGCGATTGCTGCGCCAATGCCCCGGGAAGCCCCGGTGATGAGTGCCACTTTATTGCTCAGCTTAGACATGCGATCTCCTTTGATCCTTCAACACACTCCCTATGGGAACGCATTGGGGCGGAAATGAACAAGCCTCTGGAGCGTTAGAAAAGTCCCCCCTGATCGGGTTACCGTTAGGCCGTCAAAAAGAGTTGAGAAGGCCATCCCACATGGCGCAATTTGGCGTAAGAGCCGTGGATCGCTTCGCCCTTACCGGAAATCTCTTGCCAGCGAGAAGGCATCCCAAGCACTCGAGATGTGCGACGTGTTGGCCCTGTGCGCGGCGAGCGGACTACCTGTCCGTTGTGACAGTTGCTTCGCCACGGTGGCAATATTAGGCTCAATTTCGTGTAATGCATGGGCGGCGCTACCACAGTGTCGCATCCCGTGAGTAAGAGAGCTAGACCAGCCAGTCGCGATTATTGAATCCAGGAGAAACGACAAAGTGGCCAAGAAAATCTCAATTACAACTGCCGATCACGATCGCTCGAAGCTTCGCTTCCCAGGCCTGCACATGTAGATGCAGGCACTGCCGCAGTATCCCTGGCTGGAGATCAGGACCCCCTTGACGGGCGTGCCTGCGCTTATTTCTACGCGCCAGATCAATATCGAATGGCAGAAAGGGAGAGGCATGTGTTTCGTTGCGTCAAGAACGTTCGCTGGCAGGTGCCTGGTTGCTGCAGCGGTAGTTCTTTTCTGGGGGACTCGGATCGGTTCTGCCCAGTTGGTTAACGTGTCTCACCCAGTGCTGGGATATGCGCACGATACCTACCAGCCGTTTCCCGGCACGGTGCTCGCCCCGGCTTTTGTGGACGCCCGCACGATAGCGCTCGAGCCTGAGGAGTTGCGCTACCCGCAACCAGCCGGCACTGCGACCGACCGCGTCTATCCTGCGCCTGAGTCCATGCAGAAGATGCTGCAGCCATTGCCTGCGGATACCGAGCAAGAGGTTCCGTACGGTTCAGCAAATGCCGGCGGCATCGATTTGGGTGCTGCCTATGACGGAATCCATCATGCCTTCTTTCGCTCAGCGCGGCAGATTGAAGATCGTCTCCCACCCGGTGCGAATGATGACGACACTGGCGCCGGGGAGCCCTATCATTGGCGAGGCCTGATCGCTCAATCCTTGTTTTTCAATGTCATCGAGAACGGCTTTCGCTCTGCCAGCGACGATCAGATCCGTGTGCTCCTCGCCAACAAACCTTTCTGGCACGACTATGTCGCCTCCATTCACCAGTTCAACATGCGCCGCTGGAACGATGGGGATGATTTTCTCGTGAACTATGTGGGTCACCCGATGCAGGGTGCGGTCAGCGGGTTCATCGAGGTGCAGAACGACCCCGCAGGGCGGCAACAGGAAATCAGCGCAACCAGTGCGTATTGGAAAAGCCGGTTCAAGGCGTTCCTGTGGGCGACTGTATTTAGCACCCATTCCGAGATCAGTCCGTTGGGGGAAGCGGGCATCGGCAATGAGGGCGGTTGGACTTATCCAATCCACTGCCGCACAATTTGTACCGAGCCCGGCACTTATAAGAAATACACCAACAATACGGGATGGGTTGACTTCACCATCACCCCAACTGTCGGAACACTCTGGCTGCTGGCTGAGGACACGCTCGACCGCTTTGTCAGCGACCGTGTCCAGGGGGGAAATACTTCTCGAATCCTGCCCAAGATCCTGCGCGGGAGTTTGAACCCAAGCAGAACCATGGCCAATGCTTTACGCTTCAAAGCGCCCTGGTATCGCGATTTTCAACACAGTCCGGAATTAGAGGCATCGTACGGGGTCCACGTTCTGCCCTCGGATGAATCGATCGAAGCAGCTAAGGATTTTCGTAGGTTTGCCGTCACGCCATACTTTCTTGGGATGCCGTTTGGGACCGCGGCTCACCCCTGCGCTGTTTGCATGCAAAATCCTGGAGCGGGTATCGAGGCTGACGTTGCGTTGACCCGATGGATCGCAGTCAGCTTTGCCATAAGCAAGCAGCAGGACCTGATGAGCAAAGGGCTCACGACGGTTGGGTCCACCGTCAGCACCGGTCTTGGCCTCCGCCTGATACACGATCGGCCAAACAACACTCTTTCGTTGGCGGTACGACCGGGAATCGTGACCGAACACGCTACTATTTCCTCCACCCTCCGCGACAATTCTGAACCGTTGGAGACGACCGTCTCGCACACCGCGACTACGGTCATGCTTTCCAACGACTACAAGTTCTCGCGTTTTGTTGCGTGGCGTTCCTCTATTGGGATCAACCTCCTCCGCTATCGCAACCCCACACGAACTCCGCCAGGCTTTGGCAAGCCGCCTTATCTAAGCTTTCTGTCCCATGACAGCTATACGAACAAAACCACCTGCACTTTGGAGATGGGGCCCGTTTTCCATTTCTAGCCGTCGTCGGCAACGAAATGCGCCACCATGGTTAGTTCTGCTCAGACAACTGCGCCGAAGCCAAAAAAGACTGGCCTCGGCGCAGCCTGTCAAGTCGACAGGCAGACATGCTATCGGTAACTGTAAAAGTGCTTTTCCGTTGGTTACTTAGGCAGGATCCGGACCTCGATTGGGTCATCGGACACACCAAAGGTTACTTGCTGCCCCGAAGTGGAATACGAAACCGCCTGGCGCGTATCCATATTGGTAACGGAGGCTACGCTTGTCCCGGCAGGAATTGCAATCGTAACCGGAGCTGTACTGGGCCGTGCCAGTGCGCTCCACCTCGCAGTTCCGCTGGCCTGGCTTTGTTGCCACAGCGCAAACACTTCGGAATTAGCCTTGTCGCCGGGACGAGAACCAACGATGTCCACGGTGTCCAGGAGGTAAGTTCCGTTGTAGCTGACAATCGTCACCACGCTGACAGGCTTCGTTACGGGCGCATTCTTGATCTGCTCGACATCGGACATGAGATCTTCAAGCGCGATGTACACAGGCAAGGGTTGCTTGGTGGTTGGACTGGTGAACCCGAACTGGCCTACAGTCGTGTCGTAGAGACGGTAGAACTCAATGGGCGTAATCCCCGCGGCCTCGAAGCCCAGAAACTGCCGCATGGTGAACCTCGTCAGGTGGACGGTGTCGCTTAAATTTTCCTGGAAACCAGTTTCAGTAATGTTGTGGGCAATGCCCCATGACGAGTTTCGACTTTTCTGGATCAGACTTAGCTGTTCCGCCTCGAGTATGTTGCTTCCACTGGTGCTGACCAGGTTGCAATGATGATATAACCCAGGCGCCTGCGGGTAAGGGTTGATGGTCGCTTTGAGGCACGGCTCGCTCCAGATTTCGTCCTCGGGAGTATTTCCATAGGGATGAAAAGACTCAATCGTAACCGTGGTCGCGGGTTGCTTGAAAGATACTCCCGTGTTGGCTAGCATACGGGCATTAAAGACCGAATTGTCGCCAGACTTGTTGGTCCCCCCCCATATATAGGTAACTCCCGAAATCGGCGTCTGGTTCATCAACGCGGCAACGAAGCCAAAGTTCGGCAGGTTTTGGGCTTGTGGTCCCGGTTTCACCGCGCCGGGGAACGTGTCATAGAAATCGGCTTTGTTATCCCACGGATCTTCGCTCCATGGTGGCTCGTTCCACAGTTCCACTTCACCCTCCAGGCCCGCGTTCGCCATGCTCTCCGCGAGAAAATGGGCATAATTTGCGTACGCCTGAATCGAGTAATCGCTTGGACTCCATGTCGCGGCTGGAGGATGAGTCGCCTGGTTGATGATGTAGAGAGTGGTTGTGTTGGCCGGCAACGATGACGTGAGAGCCGACGCGAGCTTGAGCGTGGCATGGGTTGAATCCGTCTGTTGAAACCCGACAATAAGCCCTCCCGCGTACGAATTGCGGCGAGTAATCTGCGCCCCGTTGGCGGCGATGATGTTGTCATAGAACGATCCGAGGGATGCGATCGTATCTCCGCCGACGCCGGATGCAAATTGGACGCCTATCGTCAACGATCCTGCAGCAGCGCCTTTAGGCACACTGACGGAAAGAATGGCATGGAACGGCGGACCGAATGCCGCAATGACTGTGGGGTGCATTCCATACTTCCGCGAGTATGTAAAGCCTGATTGGCAAGCTGAGGGCAAAACATACGGGGTGGATTCTGCGCGATTCTGTGGGGGCGGCGTCTGGATTTCTGTGACGCTCCAGCCGCATTGGAACCGGACATGGGTGGCTCCCGCGGTAGCTGCCGACTCAAACTCCCATTCACTTTCAGGGTCAACAGTAAAGCCCAATCCGGCCAGGAGTTGACCAGAGGGAACAACGCCAAGGGATTGGACGCCGGTGGCATTTGCCTGGGTGGGTACGATTGAGACGCACAGGGCCGCGAGAATGGCGGCCAGCGTTGGCGCGGAATGAGCAGCCGATTGCGGCCAGTTTCGTTTGCGTAGGGACATTTTTCTCCTTTGGTAAATCGGGACGCAGCACTCACCACGCCGCGATGCCTAAGGCAAGCCCCGGTGAGATTAAACGCGCGTGAATTCTGTTCTTGACGATCCCCCGTCTGGAGGGCGAATCGAATATCAATCAACTCAGCTAGAGCAGCAGAATGCCATCGAGCATTGAGGCAACCTTTCGCCGCTGTCCCTGAACTAGGGTCGATAATTGCATCCTTCGTCGCGCAGCGCAATACGGCAAATTTACGCATGAATGGGGAATTTTTGCATAGGTGCGGAGGCAATATGACCAGATCAGCACAGCCCGTAGCCTCAGCTTAGACCGCCGAAGTCGAGCCGCGCGACAACGCATTGCCGGTAGTTGGAGAAGACGACAATTGGTAACTGCTTCTGTGTCTATTGCGCCGAATGCCGCAAAACTACTTTGGGAGATTGCGGCATGATATTGTCGTAGGTGCGCGAGACGGCGCATCCGGTCCGCGGAAAAAACAGCAAGTCCACCTGAAAGAAACAATCTGCTCGAACTGACTTTCTGCCCTCATGATGCGGACCTGGGCATAGAAAAGGAAGTTCGTTATGCCGGTTCGAAGCCTCCCGTCAAATCCAGCCTTGTCCATCTCAAATATCAAGCGATAAATCTGCGCAGCGGGCATGCTGCCCACGACATGGAAGTTGCTCAAAGGATCAGAGAATTCCATCCACTTTTCAAGGCTGCCAACGATGGAGAAATTCTCTCCGCCGATTTCAGCCTCGCCGATGCGCGACTCGTAGTTGCCGGTGAATATGGCTTTTCAAGCTGGACGCGCTTGAAAACCCGCGCGGAAAAAGCAACGCCCTCCGCTCAACCGAATCTGCGACACTATGAGCGAATTGAAGGCTCCGCTATTTCGCCAGGCCGTTTATAAGACTCGGACCTGACCTGACTTTGGAGAACCAGCCGGCGGCAAAACGGAAAATTTTGTTCATGGGTCAGCTTGGCGTAGACCGCTTCCTGGTTGACGCCAGGTGACTCGCTTCTATAAGTTTTCATTAAAGCCCTACACACCATGACTTGCCGGTGCAGATGAGCCTTAGCGCGCGCGACCGCGAACTCGGAATGGACCGGACAATTACCCGGCGGGATTTCATGAATGGGGCCGCCATGGTGGTCGGCGCCTCCATGCTTCCAAGTCCGCTTCCGGATGGGCTGCCGGGTAGCGGAGCGGAGCCACAGGACCGCCCTGGATACGATCCACCGGTATCGACGGGCTTGCGCGGAAGCCATCCGGGATCGTTTGAGACAGCCCATAGCTTGCGCGACGGTACCTTCTGGGGCAAGGCCGGGAAGCCGATTGAGATCCGCGAGAAGTACGATTTGGTGGTGGTGGGCGGCGGTATTTCCGGTCTGGCAGCCGCTCATTTCTTTCGCGAACGGGTTGGAAACTCCGCTCGAGTTCTGATTCTGGAGAATCACGACGACTTCGGTGGCCACGCCAAACGAAATGAACTTCATCTAAACGGCCGGCTCGCCCTGCTCAATGGCGGAACGCTTCTCATTGATAGCCCGACGCCCTACAGCAGCGAAGCTGACGGACTGATCAAGAAGCTGGGTATCGATCCGCCAGTGTTTGACGGGAAGTACAGCGATCCAGGCGTTTATGAATCGTTGGGGCTCGCTGAAGGTATTTTCTTCGACAAGGAAACTTTTGGCGCAGATAAGCTGGTAGCGGGCGTGCCGAGCCACGGAAGCGGCGGCGCCTGGGCTACGTTTCTCGCGAATACTCCTCTGTCTCCCCCCGTGCAACGCGACGTAGCCCGGATCGAGGAAGCGAAGATCGACTACATGCCGGGCTTAACCTCGGCAGAGAAGAAAGACCGGCTCTCACGGATGAGCTACAAGGATTTTCTGTTAAACATGGCGAAGGTGGATCCGGGCGTAATTCCTTTCTATCAGCGGCGCACACACGACGAATGGGGCGTGGGCATCGATGCGGAGCCGGCGCTCGACTGCTGGGCTTTTGGGTTACCGGGATTTCAGGGCATGAACCTGCAGCCCGGTGCCGCTCCGCGGATGAGCTATACAGCGGCAGGATACGCGAATGGCGGATCCTATAAATTTCACTTTCCCGACGGGAACGCGTCGATTGCTCGCTTGCTGGTGCGCAACCTGATTCCGCAAGCGGTGCCAGGCAATACCGCAGAAGACGTGGTGACCGCGCAGGTCGATTACACCCGCCTCGATCGCGAAGGCTCTCCGGTTCGGATTCGACTGAACAGCACGGTGGTTCGCGTGCAGAATGTGGGCGAACCGGCTTCCGCCCAGGAGGTGGAAGTCACTTATGCAAGTGCGAACCAGGTGTTCAGCGTTCGCGCGGGCCAGTGCGTCCTGGCCTGCTGGAATATGGTGGTTCCCTACCTGTGCCCCACGCTGCCCGCCAGGCAGAAAGAAGCGCTGCATTACCTGGTGAAGGTTCCATTGATTTACACCAGTGTTGCCATCCGGAATTGGACGTCCTTGCAAAAGCTTGGCGTGCATAGCGTGTCTGCCCCGGGAGCGTATTGGCTGGGAGCCAGGCTCAACTGGCCCATGAAGATGGGGTCCTACTCAAGTTCGAGGAGCCCGCAGGAGCCCACGCTTCTGTTCCTCGCGAAGACCCCGTGCAAGCCGGGACTGACGGCACGGGAACAGCAAATCGCCGGGCGGCGGGAGATTCAAGCGACCACTTTCGAGACGTACGAGCGCACCCTTCGCGACCAACTCCAGCGCACGCTTCACGAGGGCGGCTTCGATTCTGCCAGGGACATCGAGGCCATCACGGTCAACCGCTGGCCCCACGGCTACGGGTACGAATACAACCCGCTGTTTGATCCTGAGTGGCCCGCTGCAGAGCAACCGCACATCCTGGGGCGAAAGCAGTTTGGGCGCATCGCGATTGCCAATTCGGATTCGGGTGCAACAGCCTATACCGATGTGGCCATCAACCAGGGCTTTCGCGCCGTGAATGAACTACTGGAGGGAAAGAATTCTTAGCCTGAAAGGTTGGTCTCTTGGATAAGGAATTGGGCATGGGTTGCCCTATCTCACGCCGCGACTTTCTGAACGGTGTGGCGATTGGAGTTGGTGGCGCGTTGGCGAGCTCTGTAATGCCAGGGTTATCCGCCGAAGCCGCCAGCCAATTGACGCAGGATGCTCCGGGATACGACCCACCGGCACGCACCGGCATGCGCGGCAGCCATCCCGGCTCCTTTGAAGTGGCGCATGCGGAGCGTGACGGAACGCTTCTTCGCCCACGCAGGGCAAATCCTGCAAACTGGCGAAGCGTATGACCTGGTGATTGTGGGCGGGGGAATGAGCGGGCTTGCGGCTGCTTATTTTTACCGCAAGCTCGCGGGCAATGGCGCGCGCATCCTGATCCTCGACAATCACGATGATTTCGGCGGACACGCTAAACGTAACGAGTTCCGTCCAGGCGGCCGCATGCTGCTGGCCAACGGCGGCACCTACGCCATCGAGTCGCCGTTTCCCTACAGCAAGGTTGCGCAGCAACTGCTCTCGGATCTGGGAATCGATCCGCCGGCGCTGGAGGCAAAGTGCGTGGATCACCAGGTGTATCGCGGGCTGAAGCCGGCGGTGTTTTTCGATAAGGAGACATTCGGAGTCGATCGCCTGGTTGTCGGCAGACCAAACGGATCACGTGAAACCTCCGCGGATGCGTGGAGCAAATTTCTGCTCGAGGCGCCACTCCCCCCAAAGGTGCAACGCGACATCGTCAGAATTCAGACAGCGACCGTCGACTACATGCCTGGGCTCTCCCAAGGCGAGAAAAAAGACCGGCTCACGCGGATGAGTTACAAGGACTTTCTGCTGAAGATGGTCAAAGTTGATCCAGCGTCAATTCCTTATTATCAAACCGACACCCACGACTTGTATGGAGTTGGCATTGACGCGGTACCCGCGCTCGATTGCTGGGCCATCGGTTTGCCGGGTTTCCAGGGGATGGGGCTGGATCGAACACCGGCAGGGGGGCGATTGAGCTTTACCGCCCTGGGCTTTGTAACTCCGCAGAACGGTGAGTACACGTTTCACTTTCCTGACGGGAACGCGTCGATCGCGCGGATGCTGGTGCGGTCTCTCATTCCGGCAGCGATACCAGGACACACGGCCGAAGACGTCGTGACGGCGAGCACCGACTACAGCAAACTCGATAGCAGCAGCTCACCGGTCAAAATTCGCCTGAATAGCACGGCCGTTCGAGTGAGGCACCTGGGAGATGCCACATCGGCGAAAGAAGTGGAGATTACTTATTCAACGCCGCAGAGGCAACTCTCCGCCGTACGGGGCAAAGCCGTGGTGATGGCGTGCTGGAACATGGTCACCGCCTATATTTGTCCCGAGCTGCCGGAGCCGCAAAAGACGGCCTTGAAATATGGCTCAAAGGTGCCGCTGGTTTACACCGCGGTGGCGGTTCGGAACTGGTCCTCGTTCGCGAAGCTGGGGATGCAGAGGGTGGCTACACCGGGTATGTACCATACGTCGATCGGGCTCGACAACGCAGTTAGCATTGGCGCCTATCAGTGCCCGCAGAAGCCGGAGGATCCCATGCTGCTGCGCATGCTGCGTACGCCTTGCAAGCCCGGTGAGGACGCCCGAGAGCAGCAACGCGCTGGACGTGAGGATCTACAGAGCACTTCGTTCGAGACGTTCGAGAGGAATATTCGCGATCAGCTGCAGCGCGTGCTCGCGCCCGGGGGCTTCGATGCGGCGCGTGACATCGATGCGATCACGGTCAATCGCTGGCCACATGGATACGCGTATGAGTACAACCCTCTGTGGGACCCGGAGTGGCCCCCGGGACAGTCGCCGTGCGAGATCGGCCGCAAGCCGTTTGGCCGCATTATGATCGCGAACTCCGATGCCGCTGCCGCGGCATACACTGACCAGGCAATCGATCAGGGGTATCGGGCAATTGAGGAGATTTCCGCGTATGAAGCGAAGGCTCGCGCGGTTAGTTCCGGTGAGTAGAAGGCGCTGGGCAACGAATCGTTTCCACGCTCATTGGTAGCATCGCCAGACTTCGGCAAGGTCGAGGGTAAAGCCTTCAACCGGGCCGATGCCCTGGATGGAGCTGCTGGTCACGGACTCGGTGTCGCTCGTCGGGCGGTATACAAGTACCTGCTGCTTGTATGGATCGATGAGCCAGCCAAGAGCCCCGCCATTGGCAATCCAATCCTGCATTTTCTCCTGCGTGTCACTAAAACTATCAGACCTGGAGAGCAGCTCGATTACAAAATCAGGACAGAGATGAGGCAGACCTCTGACGCCCGGTGGGGGAATGCCTGCCAGGGTTTCTGGGCTGAGATAAGCCGCATCAGGACTTGACATCGAACCATCCTTGAGAAAGAATCCGGCGTTCGAGTCCGCTACCTTTCCCCTGCGATGAGTCTTCCACCAAAGCCGCAATTGGAGGATGATTTCTGCATTGCCGTCGCTCGTGGAAAGCTCTGCAGGTGGATTCACGCGAATTCCCCGTGTTTCGTTGGCTCAAACTGAAACACATCGTTTGCAGCGCATAGCACCGCAAGCTGATCATCAGATACCGGACGCTCCCAGACGGCGCCCACTGTCAGCATCCCGGAGCACATGCGCTGGCGCCCGCCGAACAATGCTAGGCCGAGAACACTGCCAACGAAGACGACGGGCAGTTCCCCGCTCCCTTGAGAGGTAGACGTAGATCCGGTGGTGATCGTCATGGTGGTGGTTACAGCGGCGTTGCCGGGTGTTACCGTGGCCGGCGTGAATGAGCACAGGGCTTCGTCCGGCAAACCGCTACAGGCAAAGGAAACAGCCTGCGCAAAGCCGTTCGTTGGAGTCACGGTCAGCGCAGTCGTGGCCGTGCCGCTGGACGCAACGCTACCCATGGCCGGAGCAAGCGAAAGCGTGAAACCGGGCGGCGCCGCGGTGATGGTTACCGAAGGCTTCTAGCCAGCCATGAACTGTAGCCAGGGAGTTGTCGGCGATGCTACCCGCTGGCCTTGAAAGCGTCAATCGTCGGCGGGGAGAATCTCTTACCCTGCCGAACCCGGGCGCGTGGCAGGGTAAGAGAAGGAAGGATTACTAATCGTAGGTAATACCCATGTCATTGCACATGGATGTGTATTCGTCGATCGATTGTTTCGCCAGGACATTGTTCGATGGAGGATCGATGGGAACGATCTCCTTGAAAGCCGCCTCATCCGCTCCTTGCAGAATCCCATTGCTTTTCAAAACTTCAAACAGAACTTGCACCTGCCTCGCTTGCCTGTAAAACATTGCCATCATCAACGCGTGCTCATCCATCGTCATTGTGGTCAATACCTCCACTTCGATTGGCTGTCTTCCTGTTTTTGCAATGTTCCAGTTTCATTCGTGCATGCGATACGCCGGGATAAAGGTTCCGCGGCACAACAATTTACATGGATGCACCGCTCTCACATTAGGATGCCACCTCATCTTCGACAGCCCTCTTTAACGGCGTTGAGGCAGGACCTGTCCTTCGGTTTGTGCAAGTTAACGCCGGGCAGCGTTCGATGCTGCATTTCCGATCACTTCACCGGAACAGTGCGGATACGCGCGGCCCGCAGCAGAGCAAAGCTACCAGCAGCCACGGCAAAGGCACCCAGGACCCATAGCACATCACCCGCTGCCGCCAGCACAATTTGCGTGGGCACATTTGTGCTTCTGCGGCCGTTCCCTGTGTAAACATGCAAGCGCCATGAAAACGTCACCGACGCGGTGGCTATTCCCAGAGTGCAACCCAGGGCTCGCATCAGATTCAATAGGCCGCCGGCCTCGCCCGTTCGACTATCGGGAGCGGCGGCGATGGTGGCGCTGTTGTTAGGCGCAATGAACATGCCTAGCCCAGCGCCGAAGAGTGCTAGCGCCGCCATGACTCCGAATTGGTTTACCGTTGGCGCGGCCAGACTGCGCGCCAACAGCAGCAGCGCGGCCAGCGAGAGGAGCATGGCCGAAGTGGTCATGATCCTCGCCCCGACGCGTGCGTAGAAGCTTCCACTCAAGGGCGCTACCAGGCCCAGCGCGAGGGGGATCAAGGCAAGATGCAAGCCGGCCGAGATGGGAGATTGATTTAAGCCATGAATGAAGAGGAACGACATGAGGAAGAACATCGAATAGAGAAGAGCATACGACAGGTTCACAGCCGCCAGTCCACCGGAGAACGCGGGAGAGCGAAAGAGACGAAGATCGATCAAGGGCTCGGGCTGTTGCAACTCCCGCCAGAGAAAGAGAGGCAGGAAAATGGCGGCTACCAGCGCTGCGCAAAGCATTGCAGCCGACTTCAGCCCCCATGCCTGCACTTCATTCAACATGAGAACGACGGAAGTCAGCGCCGGGGTGAGCAACAGCGCTCCCTGCCAATCGAGATGCCTGTCTGCACTGGGCTGCGAGGTTTGCGGCAACGCCAGCCATCCCAGCAGGACGCCCGCCACTCCGCAAGGAACAGACACCAGGAATATGGATCGCCAGCCCAGTGTTTCGAGGAGGAGCCCGCCGACCACGGGCCCGGCGCTGATGCCCACGGCCTGGGCCGCGGCGAAGAGTCCCATGGCGCGCCCTCGCCTTTCGGGACCCGCGGCTTTGACCAGGATGGTGATGCTATTGGCGCCCAACAGAGCGCCGCCCATCCCCTGCAGGACGCGAAACGCAATGAGCCAGCGGAGATCGGAGACCATACCGCATAGCGCGGAAGCCAGGGTGAAGATGGCATACCCGGCGAGATACAGAAGCTTGCGGCCCTTGATCTCTGACAGTCGAGCGAAGACCGGGAGCGTTGAGGCAAAGGCCAACAAATAAGCAATGGCCACCCAGCTCACCGCATCGAGATTCGCGTTGAATTCCTTTTCGAGCCGGGGCAAAGCGAGTTGTACGATGCTGGCGTCGAGTTGGCCGATAAAACCGCCGATGCAGGTGACGCCGATCACCAGCCACGGATACCAGGGTCTACGGGTGAAGAAGGCAAGCGGCGCGGGTTCGTAGCTGTTTGCTGCGCGATCCACTCACAGGTCCTTTTTGGAATAGATTTTCCATGTTCGCACATGCCTGGCGCTACCAGGAACAAGAAGCGCTTCTGTCCGTTGTCTCAGAGTGTTCAGGGAGAGCAGATCTGTGTCGCTGCCGATGCCGTCGATGCCCGCCGCGTGCACCCAGTAGTGAGGAATTTGCTTCGGGAAAGACTGGGATATTTATCGTTCATCACAGTGCTCACACCGCCGCATCCCCTCGCCCGAGAATCGCGTCCCTCACAGCACGTAGAGCCGCAACATCCACCAAACGAGAAACAACGCAACAATGGCGAGGACAACGTGGGCCATCCACTGTGGTCCAGTTTTGGGCTTTCCGAAGTTAAACACGGACCAATCGTAGCACTTCACCCGACCGCGGTACTCTCATTCGCGTGGCGAGTCGACACACCGTCGCCACTTCAACCGGGAGCCCATCACGCTGGAGGGTCGCATCCTTTCCGAAAGCATTCATCATTCTCTTGTGACAGGGTTTCGCCGCAAACCCGATCACTGAGTGATCGTTCATCGGCCTACGCGAATGTGTTGGAGCGGCCCGAAAAGGCCGAACAGATTCACAAGCCATAACACGACGCAAATGACGACGACGCCATTGAGAATCGACTTGATGCTGGATTGCATTGGAATAAACCGGTTTACGAGCCATAACAAAACTCCTACTACGACCAGCGTAATGACTAGTTGCATGAGTGGCATTCGTGCTCTCCCTTCGAGGTGTTGAAAGTTGATCCGTGCTGTCTAGCTCAGCGCAAAGGCGCCGACTTATAGAATCTGAGGCCATCTTCATCGATCTCTTCCTTGAGATGTGGAGAGCTAAGAGGGACAAACGTCAGATGGGCTGACTTAGCTCAGAATCACTGAGGAAGCCGATAACACAGGCTCCTCTTCAAAGCCATTGTTTCAGGGATGTTGAGGACTAACTGAGCTGAACAGCTCACGTCTGCTGACTATGCGTTAAGGCTAGCGGCTATCTTCTTCGCGGGTCGCCCAATGGCCACGACGGTAGCAAGATGCTTCCAGATTCCCAGCAACTGCTGCAGCGACCGCCATACCTCTCACCGTGGACGGAACAAAGCAAGTTTGGACAGTCATTCCTCGCGCACTTCGCAAGCCTCTCCGTAGACCAGCAGATGTAACATTTCTGCAGCATCGTCCGCGCCTCTCTGCTTATGCTGCACATTCGGCGCAGTGAGTGGTGGTCAATTTAGCTCACATGGGCGTCAATTCGTAATATCTCAGTCGAAATGAGCGGCCAGGAAAAATCACTGGACGGACCCGGACGGCGAGCGGCGGGAACTCAATCCTCCCAACTTCCGTCCACGAGAGCGCAGGGCAGAATTGCGGCCCCACTGTGCCCAACAGGCCCCCTTTGGGTCATTCCCGAGCAGGATGTACCGCGACGCGTCCCCAACCTTCCCGCCGGACTGGAGGGATTTGGCCTGCGGTTTATCCAGAATGGCCTCAATCTGCCATTAATTCGCAATTAGGTAGGAATTTGGTAATGATTTTTTTTCGTCTTCCGCCTTACTCTTGGCCGACCCCGGAGCAACTCGTGAAACAGGGCTGAAAGGCCTCGCGATCTGGGCTTACAGGAGACCGAAAATCCATGTTCGCAGGACTGTTCGATCGCCACGTGCGTCCTGCTCCACAATCATCGAACACCCCCGTGCGCCTGTCCAAACTCGCCCGAAAAACACTCGTTCTTGCCATCGCCACGGTCTTGCTGCACAGCCTCGCGGGGAGAGCAGAAGCGCCGGCGGCATCTCCGGCGGGGGCTCTGGACCGGAAAGCACTCACAAGCGCCATTCAGAGACTTTTGGCAGGAGCATCGAACGACTGCTACTACGAAAAAACCGCGGAGGCGCGCGCGCACTGCACTCAAATCTACCTTGCTTTTATCTTTGTTCTTAGCAATGACGGTAAAGTCGCGAAAGGATTCCACCCGAATGCCGCGGCCGTCGCCCATGCAACTGGAACCCCAGTCTTAAGTCTGACTTCAAGCACCCCTACTCTTCCGTTCCTCGGCAATACACTGGTCGGACTCAGCTACGTGCCCAATGCAACGGTCCCGGCCGACATCACCGCGACCTACGCCATTGCACTGCGCCGAAACGCCGATTGCAGCCTGGACGAAGACCTGAACGTGCCCAACGCCCCCTCGCTGAGCGACACATACTTTACTTCTTTCCCGTCTGCTCAGGACTATTTCCATCAATTGTCGGGTTTGACTACCACCCCTGACGTTTTCAAGAATGGCTGCACGGACCCGCTGCTCGGAGTGGCCGCCACCGGGAATATTGTGGCCCTTGGGAGTACCTCCAATGGCTCGGCGATCACCGCCCAGTTGGCAGACACCGGACTTTTTGCGTCGGTGAGCGACTTCACTGCCAACAAGCTTACGAATACCCAGCTCAGCAATAGCCAGACGGCAGGTTACTTCTCCGCCGCGAGTCTCAGAAACAACGGGATCACAGACCTGGTAGAGACCGGGCTCGTCGACCCGGCAAACCAACACCCGGCCACTGCCGTGTTCCTGAGCAATGGCGACGGTACCTTTCAGGCGGGTGCCTATTACGACGTCGCCGACACCACCGGGAATGTGGCCGGTTTCACCATAGACGACGTCAATGGCGATGGCATCCCCGATATCGTGGTGCCGACGATCGCCAGTACCGCCAATCCTGGTGTGCCGACATTTACCGGAAGCGTCACGACCCTGATTGGCAAAGGCGATGGGAGCTTTACCGTCGGACCGGTTTCTTCCGTGACCTGGACCGATTCATTGTTACCCATCACCGGCGACTTTAACGGCGATGGCAAAAAAGATCTGTTGATCGGGGGCACGGTGCTGTTTGGCGCGGGGGATGGCGCCTTCACCACAGGACCCACAAATACCGCCCTGGCAACCGCCACGAACTCCAATGTCCAGGCGGGTGCTGTCGGGGATCTTGCCAACAACGGCAAGCTCGACGTGGTCGTCACCCAGCCCGGTAGCGTCGCCATCTTTACAGGCAATGGCGATGGGACATTTACGCCGGGCCCGGTGTACGCCGGGCTGCCGGACTACATGCAAGTGACCATCACCGATATCGACGGCGACGGCAATCCGGATATCTTTCTGGGAACCAGCACAAACGGAATCTACCTTAATGGCGGATACGACATGGAGATCCCGGCGTGGCAGATCCTGATGGGCAGAGGAGACGGCTCGTTCGTTGACTCCGCCGTCTATCAGCAGGGTACCTACACCGCGCCCGGCAACAACGCCAACAACAGTCTGCAAATGGCGAGCGGCGATTTCAACGGGGACAGCAAAGCCGATGTGCTGGTGCTCAACCGGAACAACGTTGGAACTTCTCCCAGCTCTGTGCTGGTGCTGCCCGGTGACGGCAAAGGCAATCTGGGAGCGCCCATTACCAGCTCGATCAACCTGGGCCCAACCATGGTGGTCGCCGCCGACATGAACAACGATCAGAAGCCGGACGCGGTGATGATCGGTCTGGGAATCGATGAAAATCCGAAAGTATCAGTGCTGATCAACCAGGGCAATGGGATGTTCGCGGCGGAACAGGACTATACGATTGGCGCTGCGAACAGCCTGGCGGTGGGTGATTTCAACGGCGATGGCTTCATGGACGTTGGCGTGAGCGAAGGCTCGGCAGGAGTATTTGTGCTGCTCGGCCAGCCCAATGGCACGCTTGGCACGGCGAAGCAGATCGACCCCTCGAACGCAGTGGACGTGGTTGCGGGGAGTCTGACCGCCGACGGCCGGACGGATCTTATCGTGGTGGATGGAGGCGTCGCCGGAGGCCAGCCCGGTGCCCTGCTTGTCTACCTGGGCAATGCAGACGGCACCTTTACCCCAGCGACGGCGCCCACGACCTCGGCAGCCACTTACAGCGTGGCGGCGCTCGGGCGATCTGAACCATGACGGCAAACTGGATTTGATTGTGGCCGGCGGAGTGGCCGGCACCAATGGCAACCCAAGCACGCTCAATGCCTATACTCTACTGGGCAATGGCGACGGCACATTCCAGGCAGCCAACACACTGCTGCTCACAGACACCACCGCCACCTCGATTGCACTCGCCGACTTTAACAAAGACGGCAACCTGGATGTGACCCTGGGCGATCCGAATTACTACACCGAGGTGCTGCTGGGCAACGGCGACGGAACCCTCGGCGAAGGTCTTATCGCCCTGGGCCAGCGACCCGCTACGGTCGGCACTGCCGATCTCTTGGGGAATGGCTACCCCGAACTTCTGGCCGGCCTGCCAAACGGCGCCCTGACTGTGCTTCTGAACTCCGCGGTCTGGACATCTACCACGCCGCCACCGGCGCTGGCGGCGACCACCACAGCACTCAACGCATCGCCCGCCACCATCACCGTCGGGGCAAATGTCACCTTCACTGCGACAGTTGCTGGACCCTCGGGCAATACCACCGTGCCGACCGGCACGGTCACCTTCATGGAGGGGACCACCACGCTGGGCACAGGAACGCTCTCCGCGGGAGCCGCCACCTATGCGACGACCACGCTACCCACGGGTTCCAACAGCGTCACCGCGGTTTACGGAGGGGACAGCAATTTCAGCCCCAGCACCTCGACCGCGGTCGCCGTCACGGTTAACCCGGTAGTGAATCCCAGCTTTGCCCTGAGCAACAGCGGCAACGTCACCGTGAGCCCGGGCGCAACCACGGGCAACACCTCAACCATCAGCGTGACGGGCGCGGGTGGATTTAACGCAGCGGTCGCGTTGACCTGCGCCGTGAGCCCAGTGGCTACGAGCGATCCGGCGACCTGCACTCTTTCTCCAACGTCGGTAACCGTCAGTGGCGCCACTGCGCAAACCTCAACCCTCACCATCACGAGCACGGCAGCGGTCAGCGCGGAACGGGTCGACCCCAAACCAGGCAGAGCTCCCTGGTACGCCGCTGTCACGCTGGCCTGCGTGCTGCTTTGCGGCATACCGGCCCGCAGGCGCCGCTGGCAGAGCCTGCTTGGCATGGCCCTCCTGCTGGCTTCCCTGGCCACGGTCCTTGCGGGCTGCGGAGGTGGCGGCGGCGGTGGTGGCAACACCGGCAATCCAGGGACCACACCTGGAACGTATACCGTCACCATCACGGGCACGTCCGGATCCACCCCGGAAACGACCACCGTCACTCTCACGGTCAATTAGGGCCTTTGCAGCTCTTGGCCTGGCCCAAAAGCGAAATCTCGACCACCCACCTTACTGACGTGAGAATAGGTATCATTGTGTGCTGGAAGGAAGGGACGATTGAGCAAAGACGAAAATTTTGACGTCTGCATCATCGGCTCCGGCGCCGCTGGCGGCGTGATGGCCAAGGAACTATGCGAAGGCGGCGCCAAGGTCGTCATGTTGGAGGCGGGACGGGGAGTCCCTCTGTCGCAGCTACTCTCCCACAGGTGGCCATACGAGCTGCCTTATCGGGGTTTGCGGGGCGAGAAGCAAGCGCCCTTTTATCAAGGAGACGTTGCAAAATCCATCTCGTATGTCGATTGCGACAACATCGGGGTCGATCGCGTGCGCGCGCTCGGGGGCAGAACCCTGCACTGGAACGCGGTAACCCTACGCTACGCCCCGAGAGATTTCAAAGAGTGGTCGTTGCAGGGCATCGAGGAAGACTGGCCGGTCAGCTATGAGGAACTCGAACCCTATTACGATCGCATCGAACAAATCATCGGGGTTTGTGGCAATGACGATCATCTTGATATTTTGCCTGCGGGCAAAAATTACTTGCCCCCTATCCCCTGGCGCTGCAGCGAACACATTATGAAGCGGGCGACCAGCGCGATGGGCATCCCGCTCATTGCCGTGCGCAAGGCAGTCCTCACCAAACCGTACGATAAGCGGCCGCCTTGCCATTATTGCGGCCACTGCATGGATGGATGCGATGTCGCATCGATCTTCAGCACTCCGGATTGCATGCTGCCCAAAGCGAAGGCCACGGGCAATTTCACTCTTCGCCAGAATGCGCTGGCACGCGAGGTGCTGGTCGACCGCGAGGGCCTGGCGAGCGGGGTTTCTTACATCGACACGGAGACCCGAACGGAACAGCAGGTGAAGGCGAAGATCGTGGTGGTGTGCTGCGCCACGGTGGAGACGGCGAGACTTCTGCTCAACTCACGCTCGCAAAAATATCCTACAGGACTTGCCAATTCCAGCGGCAGGGTCGGGCATCATCTCCACGGTCACCTCAGTGAATCGGTGAGCATTTACCTGGAGGAACTCGAAGGGCAAAAACCCTCCAATCAGGACGGCGCCACCGATCACGTGTACGTGCCTCGTTACAATCAACTTTTTGGCAAGAGCGATTACATCGGGGGCTGGGGGTTCCAGGTGAACTACTCGAGCTACATGTTCCCTCACCAGGCCACGAGACTGCCAGGCTATGGATCTGCGTTTAAGGAGCGGGTACGGAAAATGCAGCCCGGATATTTATCCTTTGGCGCCTGGGGCAAAGTCACATCGGAGTATGGGAATTATGTGTCGGTCGATCCGGCGCGGGTGGACGCCCATGGAATCCCGACGGCCGTGGTGCACTTCCGCTTCAGCGAGAACGATCGTGCATTATGGCAAGCGTCGAAGCAGAGCATTATGGAAGTGTCGTCGCACATGAAAGGCACGGTATACCCGAGTTTCGGCAACGGCCCCACCGGCTTTGCCAGCCACGAGGTAGGAACGGTTCGCATGGGTAAAGATCCGCGCACTTCGGTGCTCAACGGCTATTGCCAGGCGCGGGACGTGAAGAATCTTTTCGTCACTGATGGAAGCTGCTTCACCACTTCCAGCGAGAAAAATCCCACGCTCACTATCATGGCCCTATCCTTGCGCGCCTCCGACTATATAAAAGAGCAACGAAAGAAGGGTGAACTCTAGCTCGGCTGAAAGGGTACGAGTTTCAGAGTCAGCGTGAGAACGGCATAAGGCTCAGAGGAGAATATGGAAAGAAGAGCGGTGCTCAAGATAGTTGCTCTCACTGCGTTGTCGCAGAAGCTCAACGCACTACCGGGCGCGATGGGCCCCATGGTGATGGCTCCCAATGCGACCGCGACTACGTACACCTTGCAGTTCTTCGATGAGGAGGAAAGCGGGGTTCTCGATCAGCTCATGGAAATCATTGTCCCCGCCGACGACCACTCTCCGGGTGCGCACGAGGCGCAGACAAATCTATTTGCCGACCTGATGGTGGCCACCAGCGGCGATGCCGTCAAGAAGCAATGGCGAGATGGGATCAGGCTCATGCGCGAGGATGCCAAAGGCTCGTCGCTGGCCGATGCGGTGCGCAGAGCTTCGGCCAATGAAGAGAATCCCAACACCGACCTGGAACGGTTCTTCGTACTGCTGAAACAGATGACGGTCAACGGCTACTATACTTCGGCGACCGGCATACACAAGGATATGGAATATGTCGGCAACACTTACCTGGTTGCCTTTCCGGAATGCACTCATCCTGAACATCAGGAAGGGTGAGAGTTTGTCCTGCTGGTGGAAAACAACGGCAAATCGGGTCTTTGCGGACTGGAGGATCTCTCTGGGATCATTCCGGTCGCGTCCCGGCCAAGCCGCAGCCGCATCCTGCGAATGGTTCCGGATTGGCGGTGGGAATTCTCACGATGAGACCGATTGACGCTACGAACGCCCTGCCCTTCGTCCTAGCGTTGCTGATGCAGCATGCTGCGCTCGGGTTGAATGCCGGCCAGTCATCCCCAGGCGCAGAAACAGCGGCGCCGGAATCCATCACAAATGATCCCTCCGTCATCTTCGCTCTCGCTTCGAAAGTCAATGGGCTTAATTCCCCAGATATACAGCCTTGGCATCTCAAGGCCTCTTACGAAACCTTCGATGATCAGGGCGCCCGGAAAGACAACGGCATCTTTGAGGAGTTCTGGGCAGGGACAAAGAAGTACAAGTCAAGCTTCGCCAGCTCTGCTTTTACGCAGACAGACTATAGGACCGGCGACGGCCTTTTTCGTGACGGCAACCCACGATGGCCGGGCGCTGCAGAGATGCAGGTTCACCGAAACCTGATCGACCCGCTGCCGAGTGAAGAAGAAGTCTCTCGTGCTGTCCCCACTTTGCGTGAGAATCATTTCAACAACCTCACGCTACGCTGTATTTCTGTGGATCATCCAGTTTCTGTCAATTCAAAAGCGCCAGTCCCGCCGGCGTCACCCATCTACTGCTTCGACCCGGCTACGTCGGTCCTTCGTTTCGACTCTTCCTATGGCGACGCTTATCGCACCACCTTCAGCGACCCCGTCAGTTTCCTGGGCCGCTCAATCGCCCGCGACATTCACGTAACGTCTAAAGGCAAGCCTTTCCTGAACGTTCACCTGGAAACGCTGGAGGCGCTGCAGCCTCTCAATGAGTCCGACTTCGCTCCTCCGCCCGGGACGAGCAAAACGCCGCCACGAAGGGTCTCAATCGCTTCCGGCGTGATGCAAGGCGATCTGCTTATCAAAGTGGCTCCTGCTTATCCCGAGCGCGCCAAACAACAGCGTGTGCAGGGCACGGTCGTGCTGTCCGCGACGATTGGCACTGACGGCCAGATGATGGAACTGCGGGTCATCACGTCACCTTCGCAGGACCTCTCGGACGCGGCTATGCAGGCCGTGCGCCAGTGGAAGTACAAGCCGTACCTTCTCAATGGAGAAGGGGTCGAGGTCATGACCCTGGTGAACGTCGTCTTCGCCCTTAACCCGTAGCGGACCTCGGGTCGGACCGGAAACCACGATGCACGGGCCAACCGTTGCAAACATCGAACGGTTCATTAGGCACTCAAAAGTCAGCATCGTACTGACAAATCGCCGATAGGCTTAGGGTTACCGCTTGCCCCGAGCGTCATACTGAAAGCACTGTTCCAGCGGCACACCGAGCACGAGCGCCACTTTGAACGCCGTCTCCAGCGAAGGCGAATATTTGTCCTGCTCGATCGCAATCACCGTCTGGCGTGTGACGCCGACCCTGTCAGCGAGTTCCTGCTGCGTCATCTCCCGCATGGCCCGAAGTTCTCGAATCTGATTGCGGATCGCCGGCATTAGAGCGCTCTCCGGTAAGACAGAATTTGGGTAGCGGTCTTGGTAATATCCGCAATCACCAACATGCCAAAGAAGACGCTCAGGAAATGAAGTCCTACCCATGGGCTGTGCATCGGAAAACGGCCAAGGATTGCGTGAAGCCACAACATTCCCAGACCCAACACCATGAGTGACGTGATCGTCAGATAACCTGCACGATAGCCCCGCAGTTCGATCAAACGGTCTCGCTCGTCCGTTACCCGGTTGCGCGTCAGGGCTGCAATAATCGACTGCAGGATCACCTGCAAAACGATAATTGCAATAATCATGCCCGCGACCTTGTTGACGGAGTTTTGCTGGTGCAGGAAGAAGTAGGGACCGTAAACAACGAGCTCCGCCGCAAGCGAGGCGTAAAGAGACCTCTCCCGGTATGAAAGGCTTGTCACCATCACGAATCGCTCCCATGTCAAAAATGTTTGACATCGAGAACATTAGCGCTACCCTCCACACTATGTCAAATATTTTTTACACTCATGCCTGCCCCTCGCTGACAATCAGCGCTGAATCCCCTGCAACGGAATCACTCGTTCCCAAGGCGGAATGTTCGACGACTTTTAACAAAAAGAAGCGTCTCCTGCCAATTATGAACATCTGAATCGGGTCCACCAGCGGACGCGAGGCTGGCATGTAAGAAATCCGGCTTTCGACGAAATAACGCGTAGGAGGAAAGAACATGGCAAACCTGAAGGATGAAGTGCGTAATACTGGCGCCGGCGTTGACTTGAAACTTGAGGTGGTGGTGATCCCCGTCTCGGATGTGGAGCGCGCGAAGCAGTTCTACGGGAGTCTCGGGTGGAGGCTCGACGCCGACTTCCCTTTCGATAACGGCTTCCGGGTCGTCCAGTTCACGCCGCCCGGCTCGGGGTGCTCGGTTCAATTCGGTACGAAGATCACGTCCGCTGCTCCCGGCTCGGCCCGCGGCCTCTACCTGATCGTCTCCAGCATCGACAGTGCACGCAGCGAACTAGCCGCCCGCGGCGTCAAGATCAGTGAAGTGTTCCACGCCGGCGCGCCGGGCGCTCAGTTCCAACCCGACGGAACCAGCGGTCGACTCGCCGGGCCTGCGCCCAATCACGCCACTTACAGCTCCTTCGCCACGTTCAGCGACCCGGACGGCAACGGCTGGCTGTTGCAGGAAGTCACGACCCGGCTGCCGGGGCGAGTCGACCCTGCCGCAACTTCGTTCGGTTCCGCCAGCGAGTTGGCGAGCGCGCTCCGGCGGGCGGCGGCCGCCCATGGCGAGCACGAGAAGCGCATCGGTGCTGCCGATCCGAACTGGCCCGACTGGTACGCGGAGTACATGGTGCGCGAGCAGGCTGGAGAAGAACTGCCACATTAGAATGACTGCCACGGGATCGTGTATCACCGGGTAGGGCGGGCGCTTCCTTTTCCACCACGCCCGTTGGTTCTTTCTTGCCAAATATCACGTTAGGCATAGTCTAAGCCTCGTGGACACCGAGGGAATTCTGGCTACATGCGGAGTTCATCAAACAATAAGCATCGCTACTGCTCCTGGCCGGAGCAGTAGCGATGTGTTTCCGCTCAGCATTGTTTCAGTGTCCGGGCTGCAGCAGAGCCAGCTCCACTGCGGACGGATTTTTGCCCGTGGCAACCTGCAGTTCACGTTCACCTTTCGATCTGCCACAGATAAGGTGACTATTGTTACCTGCGACCCAGACGGCGCGCAGAAAATAGCTGTCGCCGTAGTGAGTGAACACCGCCTTGCCCCTGGCCGCGGGCAGGCCATCACTCGCCATCTGGATCATCATCAATCCGGCGCTTGTGGTGCCCCGAATCAACAGGGTTTCCTGGCCGTTCATGCGGATGGTGTACACGCCGGGATTGAAGTGTTGCCCGGTCGAGGTTTCAAATGCGAAAGGCACGTTCATTCTGGCTGCGAATCCTGGAATATCCTGTGCCTGGGCTGCCGGCGCCAACGAAACGACAGCGAGAACAGCGGCGATCAAGCCTGCGGGAACTTTCAACATCGTCAACGTGCGCATGGTGGTTTCTCCTTGTGGAGGGCGTCTTACCAACCGCCTTCACTTACTAAGGCGCAGACCGCGGAGAAAAACCGTCATGATTCGTCAAATTATTTTTTCTGTCTCTCTTTCCCTCCCCCAACCCTGAAGTCTAGTGCTCCATTCCCCGTTGCACCATGCCCGGATACCACGAGCGCACGCAGAGAATACGCGATTTAACCTTGGCGGCACTGTAGTACCCCACAGTCGCATTGAGGCGGAAAAAATAGGCATCGCCGGCTTTCGCAGGATGCCGGCCTGCGATCCCGTCCATGCCCCCGCCGGCCACCATCGTCCCGTGCCCATCCAAGACCAGGTATATCTCCTCTTCGCGCTCATGATGGTGGGGAAAGTTCGTACCGCTGGGTGCGATTTCCATTAGAAAGAGGCTGGTCAAAACCCGGCCGGCCGCGATGCGGTCGCGCTTACTGTCGGCATCTCCCATCAGCAAGCGGTAGCGAGTCGATTCCGGGTGGCCACTGACAAGAGCGGTTGGTACGTCCTCAATGTTGGCCTTCAAGGGATGGACTGGTGGTATGGCTTTCTCGAATCCATTGGTCTTGAAACCCATAATGACCGCCACCAGGGGGACCGTGGATGGATTGGCGAGACTATGCGGAATGGTCGAAGGGAGATAGAGGTAGTCCTCCTCCCTGAGGGCAACATCTTCCTCCCCGTATTTTGCCGAGCCGCTCCCGTGGAGGACAACGTACACCTGGTCCTCCTCAGGATATTGGACGGTCGCGCACGCTCCCTTGGGATCAATCACCACTTCACCATAACGAGCCACGCCCACCACCGCGGACGCTTCCGAGTCGCCCTTACCAAACAAGGGCTTGTAGTGACACGTTGCTGTGGTAATTTCCGACGGTTGCTCGACCGCGGTCGAGCTGTCGCGATAGAGAAAGGTAGGATCGATCGTGCGCTCCTCCCCGTGGAGCAAGGACGCGCACACAATCGCGAAGAGTACAGGCCCGGCAAAGCCTCTCATTTATATCTCCCGCGGTTACGAGAATCCACTCAGGCAGATCGTTTGCGCGCTTTGTCAAGAATCTGCCGTAGACGATTCCCAACGGTGAGATCTTCCCCGGGTTGCAGGGTCATGGAGATGATCTGTAATCGATTCGGCGTGTGTGATCCCTCTTCCTGCTGCGAAGAGTTCTTTTCTCGCGCCAGAACGCCACTGGGATTACTGTTCGTCAGCACCTCAATGCGAGGCTCACCTTCGCGCAGCTGCTGGTCGCATTGAGCCACGGTCAAGCCAAACCTCTTTTCATCCCAGGTTACCGTCAGGGTTGGATAACTGTTGCCGTCCGCCGGGATGGCAATTTCGGAAGTAACCCCAGGTACCGTGTCGACGAATCGCTGTATGCGTTCAACTCGGCTCTGCCACTCTTTGTTGAGCGCCGCGAGGTCCGCGTGCGACCAGTAGTCGATCGCCGCAAGCATTCCCATAATCTCTTCCTTGCCGACTTTCATGGGCCGGCATACTGCCCCTTCCCAAGGACTGCTGTTGTATCGCGCCGCCTCGATCAGATCCTTTCGGCCCAGCAACACCCCGGCGCATTGCGGCCCGCAGAGACCTTTTCCGCCGCTAAAACAATAGAGGTCCACCCCCGTCTTGGCGTAGCGGGTGAAATTCTCAAACGGAGGAATCCCGGCCGCGTCGTCCAGCAGCAGGGGAACTCCGGCAGCCCGGGTGATCTTTAGGGTGCTTTCCAGCCGATCGTCCCTCCACGTGGTGTAGACCATCGCGGTTTGCGGGGTGATCGCCGGCTGCAGGTCGTTCACCGTGTTAGCTACGACAAGTTTGCCTCCGGCCAGGCGGATGGCGCTGTCGAATTCGCTGCGGCCTCCCAGCATCACCACTTCACTCTT
Organism: uncultured Acidobacteriaceae bacterium; assembly: GCA_963758385.1. Taxonomy (GTDB): domain Bacteria; phylum Acidobacteriota; class Terriglobia; order Terriglobales; family Acidobacteriaceae; genus PALSA-350. The sequence continues at coordinate 1,319,861 of CAVWVA010000001.1, forward strand.
CAGCCCGGTCGTATCGGGCAATTGCCAGATCTTCTTTGGGTCTGATCCCGCAATACAGGCGGCAGTCGCGGAAGCCATCGCGCCCGCCGAGCCAGAGGTGACCATCGCAGCTTCCGCCCCTGAGAGCTTGGCCAGATGGCGGCCAGCCGCCGCCTGCAATTCAAACATATCGACGAAATAATGCGATGCCTCACCCGCGGCTTCCCGCACCTCGGGCAGTTCCAGCGAACCGCTCAGGTAAGTCCAGGTGCCACGACCGTTGATGAATGGTCGAACCCCGAGACGGGTATAGATATTCGTCGAAAAGGATTTGGCCGCCACTGTGTTGGCAAGGCTGCGCGCGCCAAGGGTGGCGAAGAGGGGCGCCGCAGCCAGCAACTTAAGGAAAGATCGCCGGCCAGTCGGGTCGTTCTGAATCTCGAGTTCAAACAAACGTATGTTCCTTTCCTTCGTTCGTAAAACCAAACCGCAGGGTGAGCCTTTGACTGACCGAAGCATAACAGCAGGCGCCTGGCTGGGCTGGGCCACTGCTGTTCAAACCGCGGTCAGAACCAGGGGGTCGATTCTTGCTTCACAGAGCTTGCGGGCGGAATCCGTTCATTTCTCATATCTCCCCACAAAAAACATTGGGAGATATGGGGCAACTGGGATCGTGACCGGGGTAGACGCGAAGCGCAGTTCTCACCCAATGTTGGCGGCCGATTAAAGTGTTGAAGGCTTTTGGATTCACCCTTGACTTCGATTGGCTTCGGCATATACTCCGGTGCATTAAAAGATTCTCTATCCATCGAGACTGGGGGCGCAATGGGTCTCGTACAGTGTGTCCTGTATTTGTCTTTGGAAAAGTCGCGCTGGGTATCTCGTACTGTTACATCCTATCCCCTGACAGAAGGTTCCAGCCTTTGGTTTGTTGCAGGAATCAGGCCAGTTCCACTTCAACGCTGTGCACTCCACGTTCGATCGAGGGCAGAACCACATAGGTTGACTGCTCGATGTGCCGCTCGGTGGTGGTAATCGCGCGGCCGTCGAGTGAGGCTGATTTAGCTTGGCGATTCGGCGGCAGAAGAATCTGCACGTCAAAGGAGTCCGCGCTTCCGGTAAAGTTCAGGGTCAGCTTGTGCTCCTGAGCGGTGTATTTGTAAGTGCAGTATCCCGCAGATGCCGGATAGCGTAGCGTGATCTCCGCCGCGGGCACTTTGGCCGAAATCCAGCGCGGGGTCAGGGCGGTTTTGCTGAAGGCCGCTCCAAGGTCCTTGATCCCCGCCAATCCTTCGAACAGCGCGTACAGAACAGACCCGTTCCAGCCATCCGGGATGCCGGTTGAGAGGTCGTCGTAAGGCGCGAAAAATACCGGCGCGCTACTTAGCGTTACAGCCAGAATGAGCCATTTGCTGGTGGCGCCCCCGGCACTCCATTGCAAAGAAGCAATCTCCCGTTCAGGGTGGGGATTGTTGATGCCCGTGGCGTAGACACCTGCTTCCTGGTCATCCGGCGTCTTCTTCTTCCAGGCTACGCGGTAGGTATCTTCGGTGCGCGGACCGGCCTTTGCGTATTGTGAATCGCTGGGAAACGACCAGGAGTGGCATTCCACATTCGCGGAGTGGCTGGTCCCATCCGCATAGTGAAAGGTAACCATGGTGCCCGCCGAAGCTCGGCTGTCCGCGGCATTGAGCAGGTAGACGGAAGCGGCTTTCGCGCCGGCCGGAGTGGATACGTTGGCCGCGTAAGGCTCTTGCCGCGAGACCACAATGCAGGACTTTGACGCCGGATCCAGAACTTCAAAGGGAATTGCCTGAAATTCCTGCTTGCCCGTGGGCAGAGCGGCTAGATTCATCTCCGGCTGATTCGACCAGCTGGGCACGCCCGTTGTGTTCGTACCGTGAGTGGCGTTGGTCTGGGCCGCAATGCTCAGTTGCTGAAAAGTGCGTTGCGGAGTCTCCACCCCCTTGCCCCGCAGGGTTACAGGAAGATAACCGCGATAGCGACCGGCAATGGCGCTAATCCGCTGCAAAATGTCGGCGCCATAGGCTTCGTAGCCGTGCTCGAAGGCTCCATGCGCAAGCTCGCCGCCGACCACTACCAACACACCGCCGTTACAGTACTCCCACACCAGCCCGGGGATATTCAGCGTGAAGTCCTTTTGAAAGGGAGGATAAATACCGTAAAACTCGCCGGGCGAGGAGACGGGCATTTCCTTTCGAATGCGCTGATAGGTCTTCAGAATGGATATACATTTGTCATGCGCGATGCCACGATTGAGCGCGTAGGCATTGGAGAGCGAAACCTGGGTGGACATGTCCACGCCCACATCCGGCTTGTAGTCCGGGTTCTCGGCGATCCAATGGGTGTAGTAGTTGCCGTTCCAGGCGAGCGCATTGAGCCGCTGCTCAACATCGTTCGCCAGCTTTTCGAACTCGGGTGCGTCCTGCGCCCGGCCGGCAACTTTCAGCATCTCGGCCAGGTTGCGGCATTGCAGAATGAGATTGGTGTTGTCGCCGTGGAAGATCCCGAACTCACTCTTGCCCAGGTAGACCATGAACACGCTTCCGCCAAATCGCTGCTGGTCGTCGGAGACGTAGTCCCAGGTGTCGATGGTAAAGCCGCGATGCATGAGCTGATATTTTTCCGACCAGCGATAGGGGCTCTTTGTCACCTGTCGCAAGGCGCGCATGGCGTTGTCGAGCCTGCTCTCCATCCACTGTGTATCGCCGGTGGCCTTCCAGGTGGCGTAGAGCCCTTCGACAAAATACTGCTCGACGTGGCTTTCGACCGGGGCGCGGCGAAGCTGCCAGAAGCCGTCGCCGAAGCGGCGTATAAAGCCGTCGTAGTCGAACTTCCAGTCGAAGAAGTTGGGGTCGGGAGTAGCGGGATAACAGTTCTCCCAGATCATGCCATCTTCCCGCTGGGTGTCGGCGAAGAAATCGATGGCGCCCTTCAGGTCGGGCCAGTAGTACTTCATGCCCTTCAGGATGAGCGTGTGGTCGAATATCCAATTGGCAAAGAACTGGTACACGCGATCGTTGTACTTTATGGCAAGAACGGGATTGTTTCCGCTCCAGCTCATCATGGTCCAGAGCACGGCGTTGAGCAGTCCGCGGTAAACTCCGCCTTCATCATTCAGCTCGGTGGAGGCGTCGACCAGAAAGCCGGTTTCTCCCGCGATTGCTCCGTTGCTGTCAAGCAGCCGCGCAGTTTGTCTGCCCAACCCGCCGCCGATGGTGAAGGTGACGGCGCTGCTCGCCTTGCGGCGGATATATTCGCGGCCCGCGCCGTCTGTAACAACCACCGTTGCGTGTTGCCAGCTATCGCCAGGAATGTGCACTGTGGCTTCTTGCAAGGGGAGCAGCGAGGGTGTGCCAGCCGGCTCGAGTGTGAGCTGAACGGACCGTACCTGGGCCTCTGCGAAACCAGTCGGGTTGGTTAACGCCGCGGACGCAGTTAAGGAAATTGCCTTGAGTACATTACGGCGGTCCACGACCATAGGCAACAGCACGCCTCACGCACACTGAAATCCGTACCCTTCATGAGAAGCCACCTCTCCCCAGGAAGGGCACGCCTTCAGCCGTGCCATAAAACTTTGCAGCGGAGAGGGCTTTCGAGGCTGCGGAAAACGCCGTTTTGTATCAGGGCACGACTTTAGTCGCGCCGTAAATGACTGACAATACGTCGGGCTATAGCCCCTGAGGTCCGTCTTGCCTGCCCCCTCATGACTTTTTCCGTAGCCTCTTTAGCCCCTGAGATACGCTTTCTCCCTGCTTCCGCCAGCAAACCCAGTTGGGACAGCACGACAGGGTGGGTTTGAAATCTGTGGCATCCCACCCCTTACGCGGCGCTACTTACCTCCAGTCAGCTAAAACTGGAACCTGCCTACGAGTTGGTAGATGCGTGCCTGGCGAGCGCTTTGCGCCACGCCCAGTCCAAACGTGCTGACGGTGTTTAAATCGGCCGACGCCGGCCCGATAAGATTCGCGCGGTTGATCACATTCGAGCCTTCGATGCCCAGCGTCAAAGTGCTTTGCTCCGATTGGAACCACGGTAAGAGGAATTTCTTATGCAGCGCGCTGTCGACTGCAAGATAGCCCGGCCCCACAAAGGAGTTATAACCCTGGTTACTGTAGACAGGGTTCACTCCGTATCCATTGGGGTTAGTGAATCCAGGCCCCTCGGCGGCAATGGTATAAGTCGGGACGCTCGACTTAGTGTAGCCAAGAGAAGAAAAGACACCTTGTTTCCATTGAGCGCGGCTGAATCCGGTCTTCTTGATGCCATTCGGGATATTCACCAATGTAGTGAGGTTTCCGTTGGCCAGATATCCGCCCGCAGCCGAAGGGTTGGTGATATCCGTGCCGCACGTGGTTGCGGGCGGGGTAGGCGTACAGGTGCCGCCCTGGGACGGCAACGCACTCGAAAGTGGAACGAACCCTGCCGTTGTCTCGAGTGAGAACGGTGAGCCCGATTGCGCCGTGGCAACACCGCTGATGGTCCAACCGCCCAGGGCCTCCCGTGCGATCAGGTTCGACAAATTGCGGCCGGGGAGCTCATAGGCGACGCTACCGTTGAAGCTGAGGGGCACGGAGCCGGTGGCCGGACCGTAATAATGCTTGGGGTCGTAGATGTCATTGATAAGGCCGCCGTAAACCAGCGTCTTGCCCCAGGTAAACGATGCCTGCCAACTGAGGCGGTTGATATTCTGGCGCGCGGTGAGCAACAACGAATTGTAGTTACCACTAAGCAGGCCCTTGTTGACCGTGACCCCGGCCCACTCTGGGGACAAGCGCTTTTCCGTTCCATTGTTTACGATTTCGTCACCCGGAAAAGTGTTGTAGTCTCCGCTCGCGTATTGGTTCCAGGAGTAAGAACCGGTATAGCCAATACCGAAGACAAAGTTGCCTCTGACCTGCTGCTCGATCTGCACATTGTAAAGCGAAGTGGTTTGCGGCTTCAAGTGGCGATCCACGCCAGAAAGAGCGCTGGTCAACACCGTAGGGACACCATTTTCGTTCAGGATGACTTGCCCATGTTCATCAACGCCCGCCGGGTTAATCGCAGGAAATTGATAGGTCATACCGAAAGGAGCCGGACCTTGCCAGTTGGTCCCGTAGTAGTTACGCGGATCAGCGTCGTTCAGCGGAGCTACGCAGAGTGCGCAGAAGGTCAGGTTAAGGTAACTGGGAGAGTTGATGGCCAAGCCGCTGGTTACTCCACCGACATTGGTAGCGTCCTGGAACAAACCGTAGCCGCCGTGGATAGTCAACTTGCGTGACTCGACGGGCGTCCATGCGACCCCGATGCGGGGCAGAAAGTTTGCCTTCTGCGCGCCGGCGAACGCATTGGAAACGGGCATCGTCCCCAGGTTGTCGTTCACGATGTTGCCCCGCAGGGTTGCGGTGTCGGCCGAGGAATTCATGTTGTAGTAGGGCAGCGAACCGTCGCCATAAACCGCTGGGTTGCCGTAGTCATCCCAACGGAGCCCGAAAGTAAGGAGCAGATTTGGCTTGATCTTCCAGTCATCTTCAGCATAGAGACTGAATTGTGAAACGGCAGTTCCCTGGATATTGGGGAGAAACTTTCCTGTCTTGCCGGATAGCGTGTTGAGGCCGTAAGTCCAAGGCTGATCGTCAAGCAAGTCGCTCCAGCTGAAATAGATGGGCACCTGCGCTTTAGCGCTGGCGCCAGCGGACTGATCGTACTGTTCCAGCCGGGCAAACCCGAAGCCCGCCTTGATCGTATGGCGCCCGCGGGTCCAGGTCACATCCTCGTGAACCTGAACATTGTGGGCCTTCTGCCATGCCGGGTCGGCGGGGGTGCCGAAGTAATCCGTGGCATCGTCTCCTGAGCCGAGCATCAGTGTCAGGAAGGGTATGACGTTCGCTTTGTTGGACGTAAAAGAGTTCCAGAAGCGGATGTAGCTGGCCGAGGCCTGGCTGATCAGGCTGGGGGAAAAGATGTGGGTATAGCTGACATTCAGATAGCGCGCTCCGCCGGGAGTGGTGGAGTTGAAATCTGGCCGCCACCAGATGAAGTCCGAAACCTGCGGGGCAAGAACGTAGGCAGCGTAAAAGCGGTCTTTGCCGTCGCGGAAATATTGGTCGACCCGGGCATCGACCTGGTAGCCGTTAACGCGCGGAGATTGGTTGAAGATGCCGGTGTCGGCAACTTCCATGCCGCAATCGATGGGCGTAATGCCGATCTGCTGCCCCAGAAAGAATGGCGCATTTTTGATGGGCACCCCGCATACTCCTGGGGTGCTGGTCGAGAACAGATCGGATGCATATGCGGCTACGCCCGTTTTCGTGGTCGTCGCATTCTGGCCGTTGGTCCCGGCGCCGATGGGAAAAGGAACCAGCAGGTTCTTTACGTTGACGCTGTTGGGATAATTGGCCGGCGCCCAGGTGCCGGTAAAGTCGTTGGTCGCGTAATGAATCAGGCTGTTGGAAGAAGAAGTCTGGTTCTGGTGAAGATAAGAGAAGAAGAAAAAGGTGCGGTCTTTCCAGATCGGGCCGCCCAGGCTCGCGGTATACCAACGGCGCGAGTTGGGAGCCGCAGGCGATGCAAAATCCGGGGTCGCATTCAGCCCACGGCCGCTGTAGCGATCGCCGAGGCTGCCATGAAAGCGGTTGGTGCCACCCTTCGAGGTAAAGTTAACCCGCATCGATGAGGAAGAACCGTAGTCGAGCGCGAACGAATTTGTCTCCAGGGCCACCTCCTGCACCATGTCTTCGGCAGGTGCGAAGGTCAGATTGTGGTTGATGCCAGAAGCGTATCCGGTATTGTCTTCGATGCTCACACCGTCAAGCTGGTAGGTGTTGCCCGCGTTCGGCCGTCCATTGGCCTGGGCATACATGGTGTTGCCGTTAATCGAGACCGGGGAAAGCGAGCGGTCTTCGTCGATGCCGGTAACTCCCGGCGCCAGGCGAACCGTCTCCAGCACACTTCCGTTCTGCAAGGGAAGGTTTTCAATTTGCTGCGCATCGAGCGTGGTCTGTATGCGCGTCTCATCCGTATTCAACTGGCCGTATGCGGCAGTTACGTTTACCTGGGTTGTGGTCGCGCCCACCGCCAGCGCGACGTTCACGCTGCTGTTCTGGTCCTGGATAACGTGCACCGAGGTCGAATTCCTGGTAAAGCCCGGAGCTTCTACGCTGACCGTATAGTCGCCCGGCCCGACGTCGCTGAAGCGGAAATAGCCGGCGGACTTGGTGGTGTCGTGCAGGTCAATGCTGGTTTGCGCACTATGAAGGGTGACCGACGCATTGGCCACTGCGGCCCCGGTTGGATCGGTAACGTTGCCTTCCACCGAGCTGTTGAATTGGGCGAAGCAGGTGGTGGTCATCAAGACTGTTGCGCACGCCAGTAGAACCGGCCTCAGAAAACCCCTTAGGTCCCGTTGCATCGAAATATCCTCCATTGAAGTCCCTTACTCATTGAAACTAATAGCTTTGGACACTAGAACCCCGGAGAGCTTACGGAAATGTTCCCCCGCCGGCTGCGGCTCTGCGATCCTTTTTGATTTCGCCGGGAGTCTAGGCGTCGAGAAGTTGGCCTGTCAAGCCAAAGTTTAGTGCTGAGCAAATGCTCAGCACTGGGTCCCAAAATGGAAAGGATTCCGCTATTGCAAACACTTCCGCTGCTCTTACGAACGGTTGAGCAGCTCAGTCGCTGTTACGTGGTCAGTCACAATCACGTCAATCAGCTTTGCCTGCAGGGCCGCGCGTATCGCCTTAAGCTTGGAGGGGCCGCCGGCTACCGCAACCACCCGAGGAATTTTTCTCATCTCGTCCAGGGTCAACCCGATAACCCGGTCATTGATCGCGGAGGAAACAACGCGTCCCGCTGCATTGAAATAGCGCAGGTTCATCGAACCCACCGCGCCTTTTGCCAGCAGGTCAGGCAATGCATCGGGAGGCAAAAATCGCCACAGGTCCGGGATGGCAACCGAATCGCTGTGTGAGGATCCAATGCCGACCAGCGCAAGGTCGGCGGTTCGCGCCAGTTCCAGGGTGTGGCAGACGTGCGGGTCGGCATAGAGCGCATCGCGCATCGCTCGGCTGGCGGCGATCGCCGGCGCCGGAAACAGGATGGGCTTGGCGCCAAGAGCCTTGGCCGCCCGGCGGACCAGCTCTCCTCCATACATAGCTGTGTTGGGGTCGCCCAGGCTTCCCAGCGCTTGGATCAACCGCAGATCCGGCATGCGGAGAGGGGTTCGCGCGGCGAGCGCATTCACCATGCCAAGCAACGAATTGCCCCAACTCAGCACGACTTTATCTTTAGGCTTCAACACCCTCGCGATGTAGTCCGCCGCGCCGGAGCCAATTTCACGTGCGAGTGTGTTCTGGTTGTCGGGAGAGCTGGTTTCAACCACCAGGGCCTCGGAGAGACCGTATCGCGCCTCCAACGATCTTTCCAGTTCCGAGAAGAACCCCATGATGGGATGGATGGCGATGTTGACGATGCCCTCCTCTCGCGCATTCGACAAAAGGCGCTGTACTCGTTGGCGCGACAGACCCAGCCTTCCACTGATCTCTGCCTGCGTCATGTCCTGTTCGTAATAGAGACGCGCGACTTTCGCGAGCAGTCGTGCACGATCGAAATCCATGTGGGTAGGAACTCCTTGACGCTCTGGTCCGCGGCGTTGAACGTCTGATGCGAGACGTAAGTGACAATATCATTTGCCGGCTGGCGGCTAGCCGAGCAGATATCAAGCGGTATTGCTTCTCTATAGCCACGCCAATGTCGTTTCCGGGGTAGCGATAGGTCAGAAGTCCCTGTCCGAAGTTCCAGTCCGGCCGCCGATCCAGGCGGCAAATCGCGGCCGTTGCGCAACTCGACAAGCCGATTGAAACGAGTTCTCTGGCACTCCCTGGAGATACTGGTGAACACGCTTGGCGGCGATGTTCTTTGCTGTATATAATCGCGGGCCATCGGCGAAGCGGGGATCCGCCGGATCCTCTGCCGTGGAGGACAAGATGGCAGCTCCCGATGTCGTCTGGAAAGGCGGCAGGTTCGGCCAGACGTCCCGGCGTGATCCATGGTGGCTTTCGCCGTCGGCCATTCTTCTCGGTCTGAGCGCGTTTCTGGTTTACTCCACCTGGGCAGCCTGGCAGGGTAACCACTACACGTTTGGGCCCTACATTTCACCTTTCTATTCTCCAGAAATCTTCGGCCCCTCGCCGCACGCACTGTTCGGTCCCAAGCCGTCCTGGTATCCGGGCTTTCTGCATTTCTCCCCAGCGCTTCTCGTCCTCTGGATACCCGGCCTCTTTCGCCTCACCTGTTACTACTACCGCGGCGCTTATTACAAGTCGTTCTGGGCTGATCCTCCCGCCTGTGCGGTAAGCGAGCCGCGCAAGACCTATCTCGGCGAAGCGAGGCTTCCCCTGATCCTGCAGAATTTCCATCGCTACTTTCTGCGCCTCTCCTACCTGGTGTGGGCTTTTCTGGTTTATGACGCGGTGATGTCCTTCCGATTTCCCAACGGCTTTGGTATCGGAGTGGGGAGCCTGGTGCTGGTGGTGAACGTCGTGCTCCTTGGCGGATACGTATTCGGCTGCCACGCCTTCCGTCACTTGATTGGAGGCACGTTCGATCGCATCTCGGAATACCCGGTACGCCACAAGCTCTACGATTGCGTGAGCTGCCTCAACGCAAGGCACAAGAAGTGGGCATGGGCCAGCCTGTTCTGGGTGGGATTCTCCGATATCTACGTCCGCCTCTGCTCCATGGGGATCTGGCACGACTGGAGAATCCTCTAGATGCCGGAGTTCCAGCGATTCTCCTACGACGTTCTGGTCATCGGTGCGGGTGGCGCCGGGCTGCGAGCTGCCATCGAGGCCGCCGCGAGCGGCGCCAAAGTCGGCGTGGTCTGCAAGTCCCTGCTCGGCAAAGCCCACACCGTGATGGCCGAGGGCGGCATTGCCGCGGCTCTCGCCAATGTCGACGACCGTGACAATTGGCGTGTCCATTTCGCCGATACCATGCGCGGCGGCCAGTACCTCAACAACTGGCGCATGGCGGAGCTGCATGCCAAAGAAGCGCCGGAATGCGTGCGCGAACTGGAAGCCTGGGGTGCTCTGTTCGACCGCACCAAAGACGGCCGGATTCTGCAGCGGAACTTCGGCGGCCATAAGTATCCGCGCCTGGCGCACGTCGGCGATCGCACCGGCCTGGAGATGATCCGCACCCTGCAGGACCACGGCATTCACTGCGGCATGCAAGTCCACATGGAGTGCACCGTGCTCAGCCTGCTGCTGGACTCGGGGCGCATCGCCGGGGCTTGCGGCTACGATCGCGAGAAAGGTCTCTTCCAGCTGTGGCAGGCCAACGCGGTGGTGCTGGCCACCGGCGGAATCGGGCGCGCCTTCAAGATCACCAGCAATAGTTGGGAATACACCGGCGATGGCCTCGCACTGGCCTACCGCGCCGGCGCCGAACTGCAGGAAATGGAGTTCGTCCAGTTCCATCCCACCGGCATGGTCTGGCCCATCAGTGTGCGCGGCATCCTGGTAACGGAAGGCGTGCGTGGCGAAGGCGGCGTTCTGCGCAACAGCGAAGGCCGAAGGTTCATGTTCGACGAAATTCCCGATCTTTACAAAGAGCAGACCGCCAGCAGCGAAGAAGAAGGATGGCGCTACACCCAGGGCGACAGGGATGCCCGCCGGCCGCCCGAACTGCTCACCCGCGATCACGTCGCCCGCTGCATCAATCGCGAAGTGAAAGCAGGCCGGGGCACGCCCCACGGCGGCGTCTATCTGGATATCGCCTGGATCAAGCAGCACCTTCCCAAAGCAGAGGAGCATATCAAACGCAAGCTGCCCAGCATGTATCACCAGTTCAAGCAGCTGGCGGATCTGGACATCACGAAGGAAGCGATGGAAGTGGGACCCACCACCCACTACATGATGGGTGGCATCCGGGTGGATGGCGATTCCCAGATGTCGAGCGTGCCCGGCCTGTTTGCCGCGGGAGAAGCGGCTGCGGGGCTCCACGGAGCCAATCGGCTGGGGGGCAATTCCCTGTCCGACCTGGTGGTATTCGGGCGGCGTGCCGGTCGCTACGCCGCAGAATTCGCCCGCAACCATGCCGCCGGCGTGACTACCATCGGAACTACCATCGATGACCAGCAGCTGCAGACAGCCGCTGCGGCTGCCCTCGAACCTTTCGATCGCGGCGCTTCCGGTGAGAATCCGTATGAGATTCAGTACGCCCTGCAGGATTCGATGCAGGCCCTGGTCGGCATCGTTCGCACCGAAGAGGAAATGCAACAGGCACTGACTAAAATAGCCGGCCTTCAGATGCGCGCAAATCAAGTGGGCGTCACCGGCCATCGCCAGTACAACAACGGGTGGCACACGGCTATAGACCTCTCCAGTCTGCTGTTGGTATCAGAGGCCATCACCCGGGCTGCGCTGTTGCGGAAAGAAAGCCGAGGCGCGCAATTTCGCGAAGATTTCCCCAACAAAGATGCCGAATGGGGCAAGTACAACATCGTGGTCAAGCGCGGAATGGACGGGGAAATGCTGGTGGAGAAGCGCGCTCTTCCCCCCATGCCGGAACATTTGCAAGCCGTGATTCAAGAAATGAAATAGGCAGACACAAGCGGGAATGACTTAGGGAGGAAACCCAATGAACGCGATGTTTCGCATCTGGCGCGGAGATCCGGCGGGTGGCGGCTTTGTGGACTACGTTACCCCGGTGGAGGAGGGCATGGTGGTTTTAGACGCCGTGCACCGCATTCAAGCCAGGCAGGCCCCCGACCTTGCGTTGCGATGGAATTGCAAGGCCGGCAAATGCGGTTCCTGCTCTGCGGAAATCAACGGTGTACCCAGGCTCATGTGCATGACGCGGCTGAGCAATCTCAATCTGAACATGCCGATCATCCTGGAGCCGATGCACACTTTTCCCGTGATCCGCGACCTCGTCACCGATGTCTCCTGGAACTTTCGCGCGAAACAGACAATCAAGCAATTCCGGCCTCGTTCTCCCGACCTGCCGGATGGAACGTGGCGCATGCAGCAAGCCGATGTCGAACGGGTACAGGAGTTTCGCAAGTGCATCGAATGTTTCCTGTGCCAGGATGTATGCCACGTCCTGCGCGAGCATCATAAGCAGGAGGAGTTTATCGGCCCCCGCCTGCTCGTGTACGTTGCGGCGCTCGAAATGCATCCTCTCGACAGCGAAGATCGGGTAAGTGACTTGAGAAAAAAGCACAGTATCGGTTACTGCAACATCACCACCTGCTGCCGCCAGGTGTGCCCGGAGTCGATCACCATTACCGAGAACGCAATTATTCCGCTCAAAGAGCGCGTGGTTGACCGGTTCTTCGATCCGCTGAAGCAGTTATTTCACATCCTCTAAAAGACAAAGGGGGGTCTTATGTTCGTACTCAAACCCATTTCTCCTGACAGCGTGGAAGGCGCCCTGGCCAAGGCCGAACGCTACCGCTTGCTGAACGAGCCCAGCGAGGCCGAGAGCATCTGCCGCGATATCCTCGCAATTGCGCCGGCGAACCGGGAGGCGCGAATCAGCCTGATTCTGGCGCTGACCGACGAGTTTGCCCAGGATGACCGGGCTTTTTCCAACGCCGTGGCCGAGGCAGCCAGCCTCGAATCAACCTACGACCGTGCTTACTACAGCGGGATCGCATGGGAGCGGCGCGCCAAGGCATTCCATGAGGCCGGCAGGCTGGGCTCCGGCGGCCATGTTTACGACTGGATCATTAAGGCGCTAGGGCTCTTCGAGGAGGCGGAGCGCGTGCGGCCGGCGGGCAACGATGACACCATCCTGCGCTGGAACGCCTGCGTTCGTTTCCTCGAGCGCCACAAGGCGGTCAAGCCAAAGGCGGAGGAAGCCAAGGAACCCATTCTGTCCGAGTGATCTCGCCCTGCCATGAATGCCGGTGGGCACATCTCGCGAAGACTTTCGCCCGGAAAGTCCGCGAGTCCCGCCTTCTTTCGCCGCACCAGGGTGCGATAGAAGGTCCACGTGATTTCCACATCTCCCGGCAAAAAAAGTCGTGAGATAAGGCGCATCCGCGTGGGTGGTCGGGCAAGATAAAAGGAGAATGCACAGCATGCTGACGAGTCGTCGAGAATTTCTAAAAGGCGCGGCAGCTTCTTGCATCGCACTTGCCAACACCGAGGCGTCAGGGCTCGACATCGCAAACGCCGGCGCCCTGCCAAACCCAATCTTTGCCTACGAGTTCGGCGATATCAGCCCCGAGCAGCAAGCCAACCTTGCGCGCGACAATGGATTTGCAGGAACCGTCTTCGATCACGCGATCAAAATCCCCGAGCGCTTGCGAGCCCTCGACGACGCCCATCTCCAGTTGTTCTTTCTTTGGCTGACCGTGGACATTGGCAATGGCCAGATCCAATACGAGCCAGGGATGGAGGCCGCGATCGAGGCCTTGCAAGGACGTGGAACCGTTGTATGGGTCGCCATTCAAGGGAATGGCGCCGGAGCAGAAGAACGAACGATCCAGGCGGTCGATCGAATCTCAGACCTCGCCTCTCGATCCAACCTTCGCGTGGCGCTCTATCCGCACTATGGCTTTTACCTGGCCCGCTTCAGAGACGTGGTGCGCGTTGCCCAGCAAGCCGGGCAAAGCAATGTGGGCGTCACCTTCAATCTCTGCCATGAACTGCGCGCCGGCTTTGATCCGGATTTTCATCAGCTGCTCGCTAAGGCAATTCCAAGCCTGTACGGGGTCACCATCAACGGAGCGGACCGGCAGGGCCGTGATTGGAGCACGCTGATTCAGCCTCTCGGCCGCGGCGACTACGACGTTACCGGCTTGGTCCGCACCTTCGCAAAGGCCGGCTACCGCGGCCCCTTCGGCATCCAGTGCTTTGGCCTGAAAGGTGATCCCGGAGTGTATCTCAAACAATCGATGACGGCTTGGCGTGCGCTCTCCGCGAATGCCGCCAGAATCATCCCCGGCTAGTCTCCCTCCCCGGAGAAATACCTCGGCTGTCCGCGTATTGATGACGAAGATACCATTGGACGCGATTCACATGAACTTAATTCTGGAGCAATCAAGCTTCGCGATGTACCTGTCAGCATCATCACTGTTACAGAACGTAGACATCGATGAAGGACGGGCTCCCCATGTCACCGCGAAACCTATGTCTGCTTTACTGTTTGCTATTCGCCACTATGTCCAGTGCAGAAGATGTTCCCCACTCCTCGCACGTCTGGATAGTCACTGAAGAAAATCACAGCCTGGAAGAAGTAGTCGGCAACCATGAAATGCCGTACTACAACCAACTGGTTCATCAATATGCCCTTGCCACCCAGTTCTACTCCAATCAGCATAATTCTCTTCCCGCACTGATGTGGTTTGTCGCCGGAGAACCAGTTACGTCGAACAGCAGCACGGTTTCATGCAGCCATGACAGTGACAATGTCGTCCGGGAACTCCTGAAGCAGGGCTACACCTGGAGGTCCTACCAGGCCAACATGCCCCATGCCGGCTTTCAAGGCCTCTTTGGCAGCAACGATACCTACTACCGCCGCCATAATCCGCTCATCGACTTTACCGATACCTGCCCGGGAACTGGGCAGGAGCAGAAAAGTGTGCCCTTCTCCCAAATGGAGTCGGACTTCGCCCACGGCGATACAGTCAACTATGCCTACATCACTCCGGATGTGGACGAGGATGCTCATAACGGCACCCTCCACGCCGCGGATCAGTGGCTGCAGAAAAACCTTCCGCCTATCCTCGCCCGGCCCGAGTTCGGCCGCGGAGGCGATGGGATCCTTTTCATCGTCTGGGATGAAGGCGACACTGTGCATGCAGACGAGCGTTGTTCTGCCCACGTTAGCCGGGGATGTGGCGGCCGCACTGCGACTCTTGTCATCGGCCCGCAGGTGAAGCGTGGCTATCGGTCGACCATCACCTATCACAACCAGAACGTACTCAAGACTGTGTGTGAAGCCATGGGCTTGTCGCCTTGTCCCGGCGCTGCACGGGATGCCGCGCCGATGGCGGACTTCTTCACCTCGGACGACGGGCCCGACACTCCGTCGGAAAGCATCGTCATTTCGACCCCGGGAAACGGCGCGACCCTCACCGGCCCGGTCCATCTGATTGCCAGTGCTTCTGAGAGCCAGCCTGTGAGCGAGACACAAGTGTGGGATAACGGCGTGAAGCTCGGCGTATACGGCGCTGAGATCGATGCCACCTACAATCTCTCGCCCGGGCAGCACACAATCACTGTGCTCGACCTGGACTCATCCTACAAAGATCTCCATCGATCTTCCGTAACCTATAGGGTGGAAGCAGTGGTCGACGGCATGCAGGTGGTATCGCCCGCACCGGGCGAAACCATCAACACCGGCACGGTCCACGTGGTTGCTCACGCAAGAGAACCGGTAGAGGTCGGCCTGATGGAGGTTTGGGACAATGACGTCCAGCTCGGCTTCTATGCCGGTGGAGACGTCAACCAATACTTCAACGTAGGCCCCGGACCTCATACCATCATGGTTCGCGACCTTGACGGCGATTTGAACTTCCTTCACCAATCCAGCGTTTCCTATTCGGTGCAGTAGGCGAACCAGCGAGCGTCCTCCCGGGCGGGAACCAACTTGTCTCAGATACCTTGTGTGCAGTCTGCTAGACTGCCTATCTGCGGCAAGTATCGCGACATCGCGTACACATAATAATGGAGACGTCAGGAAAGGGATCGGAGATGAACCGTAGGACATTTGTTGCCTCAAGCTTTGCGGCAACGGTAATGGCTAGCCGCGGCGCATGGGCCGGCGAGCACAGGATCAACAAGCCCGGTATTCAGCTCTACACCGTTCGCAACCTGCTCAGTCAGGATTTTCAAGGCACATTCGACAAGATCGCGGCGATTGGCTACAAGGAAGTCGAACTGGGTTTTTACCTAACCTTGCCCGCGCCCGAAGTCAAAGCGACGCTCGACCGGCTGGGCATCGTATCTCCCTCCGCCGCCTTCTACTATTCTGATATTCGCGACAAATGGCCCGATGTGGTCGCGCGCTGTCACGCTCTCGGCCATCGTTACATCGTTATTCCCAGTGTGGACGATGAGTTTCGCAAGCAACCCGACGGATGGAAGCGCGCCGCCGAAGCCTTTAGCCGAACCGGCGAGACCACCCGCAAGGCCGGCATCCAGCTTACCTATCACAATCACTGGCGCGAATTCGTTCCCGGCCCGGACGGCAAAATCCCTTACGACATCATGCTCGAAAATTCGGACCCATCGTTGTTGAAAATGGAGATGGACCTATGTTGGATTACGGTCGGAGGAGGCGACCCGCTGCAGTATTTCTCCCGCTATCCAGGCCGCTTCCCCCTGGTCCACGTGAAGGATTTAAAAAAAGTTCCAGCGCTCGCCGAAGTGCGGTCGGGCAAGTTCGATGGCGATAGCGTGATTCCTGTAATGACCGAGGCGGGCAGCGGCGTAATCGACTGGAAGAAAATCTTCGCCCATTCCGAGCAGGCGGGAATCAAGCATTACTTTGTAGAGCACGATCAGCCGAAGGATCCCATCGAGAGCGCGCGGCGCAGCTTTGAGTATCTCAGCCAGCTTCGTTTCTAAGCAACGTACCTCTGCTTACACATCACATAGATCCGCAGCTTGCCGCAGTGAGAGATAAGGATCCTGAGTGGGCAGGAATTCATGGGCTACATAACCCGTGAAGCCCGTCGCCAGGATGCCGCGCATCACCCCATCCCACTGTACTTCCTGCTTGTCGTTGAGTTCGTGGCGCCCGGGAACGCCCCCGGTATGAAAGTGAGCGATCCATTGAATGTTCTGCTGAATGGTGGCGATAAGATCTCCTTCCATAATCTGCATGTGGTAGATGTCATACAGCAGCTTCACATTGGGAGAATTTACCTCCTGAACCACCCGCACGCCCCACGCGGTGTGATCGCACATGTAGTCCTTGTGGTTGACCTTACTATTCAATAACTCCATGCAGATAATGATCCCGTTATCTTCACCGATCTTCTTTACGCGATTCAAGCCGATGATTGTATTTTTGGCTCCTTCTTCATCGCCCATACCCTTGCGATTTCCAGAGACGGTGACGACCCGCTTGATGCCGGCTTTGGCCGCCACCGGAAGATACTTGCGTAAACCCTCTTCCAGCACCGCATGGTTCTCCAGGCGATTGAAGCCATCGGGAATCTCCACTCCCGGAATCAAGGCCATGGTGCAAACCAGCCCGTAACGCCGCGGGATCTCATATTCATCAGGCTTCAGCAGGTCCACTCCGCTCAGACCAATCTGCGCGGCATACGCGGAGAGATGGTCGGTCGAAATATCTGGATAGCACCAACGGCAGACAGACTGATGAATGCGATTCTTGCGCATCGGCGCCGGCTCGTCTGCCCCCCAAGACAACCCCGGCGTAACTGCCATTGCTCCAGCCATGCCGGACTTCAGTAAGGCCCGGCGCGTAAAACCAGACATGCGGCATCCTCTCGACAGCAGATCGAATTATACGGGCTGAAGAGGGTGGCCTCCGCGTAGACGGCCTATGCTGGAGCGAACCTGAGTGTCAGCACTGTGATGTCGTCTTCCTGGCCGAAGCGCTGGGCGATGTCGGCGATGCTTTCGGCGGATTGCGCAGCGATGGCGACGGTGCGCTCGAAGCCGAACAGCTCCCCGGCCGGCGATTGGGCTTCGACCACGCCGTCGGAGAGAAAGGTGACGGTGTCGCCGGGGCCAAGCTGAAGGGCGGTCTCTGCGTATTCGGCGTCCGTAATAATGCCGAGAGGCAGGCTGGATGCCAAGGGAATTTCCTCGCCGTTCCGATAGGGCGCCAGATGTCCGGCGTTGGCGATGGCCATCCCGCCATCCGCGTGAATGCGAGCCGCCACGCAGGTGACGAAGCCTCCACGCAGGTTGCCGGCCAGCGATCGGTTGAGCTCGCGAAGAAGCTCGCCGGGGCTAAGCCCTGGCAGCATGCGCAACGACCCCACAATGGCGGAGACGGTCATGGCGGCGCGCAGTCCTTTGCCGCTTACGTCGCCAACCACCACAAGCACTTCACCGTCCTCGCCCGGCACAACCCGATAGAAGTCTCCGCCCACCTGGGCAGCTGGCCGGTAGACGGCTTCGATGCGGAATCCGGGAGTGGCCGGGGGAGCGGTCACCAGTTGCTGCTGCACTTCACGAGCAGCTTCGAACTCGGCGCGCAGGGAGTTGCTCTCCTTCCATGCCTTCCAGGCCCGCCGGAAGAGCATAGCGGCGATTGCCAGACCCAGGAGCGTGACGGTCACCTGAAACAGATCCAGCGGGAAGGGCCCCAGTGTCAGGTGAACCGAGTAGCCAAAAATCCCCAGCGCGATGATCACCTCCATGAGGCTTTGCGCGGCAGCAATGACCCGGTTGCCTCCAGGACGAAACATCTCGCGAATGCAGACCGGAAAGAGGATGCAGTCAAAGGCAGGGATCCCGACGACGATGATGACTTGGCAGAGTTGCTGGAACACCGGCGACTGCAGGAAGTATGCCTGGGCAACCTCGGCCAGGATGAAGACAACCCATATAGCGTGCCAGAGGATGTGGAGCCAGCGGGAACGCAGCTGAAAGAGGATCCACATGAACTCGATCTCAGCCATCAGTCCCGCGCTGTACACCATGGCCCAGGCCAGAGTCTGCGCGTGGAACGAGAGACGCGCGGTGATCAGACCCGAAGACAGGGTGGCCGTGGCCAATGGGCTCAGAAGCATGATCGCGGCCCACAGGTACTCGCGGCCGCCGGAGGAACGCCAGAAAACGAGCAGCGCGATTCCTGCAAGCGCTAGCAGAGCACTGAGAGCGTATTCTGGCCCGTTGGCGACCAGAGCTTCCGCAGCCCGGGCGCGAACCCTTAGGCCCAGCACACCGGCTTGGTCGATGACGGCGGTCGGATGGCTGGGAACCCGGGATTCGAAAAAGGCGGGGCCATACCACTCCCGCAGCGCAACCAGTGCCATAGAACCCGGCGGAGCCAGCGAAGAAGGCAGAGTCATTACCGGAGAAACCGGAGGGTCGGCGGGATCGGCGTGGGGCGGGAAAGCCCCCTGGCCACCTAAGGGTTGGCCGTTGACGAAGACTTGCCACGCCATGGGCAGAACACCTAAATCATCGAGATGCAGAGCCAATGGGCCGTTCAGCTTGCCGGGGACGGGGACGCGAATGCGCACCCAGAGAAAACGGTCTCGCTCGCGGGAGCGGGAAGGAACCAGGCCATTCTGCGCGACGGGCCAGGAGCTGTCATCAAAATTCGCTTCGGCCCACCGTAAATTGTCACCGTAGTGGTATCGAACGGTAAGCTGCGCCGATGCGGGGGGCGCGCCGTGCGCAGCAACGGTCAGGCAACCAAGGGCCAGCAGAGCGAGCTTACGCATGGACACCTCCCGCCAGTATAGCGCTGGGTGCCCCATTCAAGCCTTCTGTTGGCTTGAGTGGGGTAGTTCCACAACCGCACTGAGTCTTCCCGAAGCCCGTTCGCGCAATCTTGCCGTCCACTCAGATTCGATCTCCACCCTCCCCACGCAACCACTCGCATAATGGCGGAAACTGCTCCACTCCCAATTTTCCGGGCGATCGCACAGGCCCCGCTTCAACGGATTCCGATGAATATACCGAAGCTTCTCAACAAACTGCTCGTGATTGCGGACGTTGAAATCGTAGTAGCGCTTTTCCCAGAAGTGAATGCCCCCGCCAATCAGGCGCCGAGACACTCTCTGTTTCAACGACTTGAGCGCATCGGCCAGCGTTCGTTCTGGCGGCTCGCTGATCAGCAGATGGACGTGTTCCGGCATGACAACATACCCTTAAACGCAAAGCCCAAAACGCCGTCTAACTCTCTCGAGCGCAATTTCAAACATATGCATCGCCGTCGCATCGGCAAACAACTGCTGCCGGCGGTAGCAACTGAACGTCACAAAGTGACTTTGCCCAGACCTCTGGAATCGCTTCAGTTCCCAAGGCATGAAGCAAGCGTAGGCTGCAAGACCGCCCCACTCAAGCCAAAAACCAGCTTGAGTCGGGAGCGACCGCTAAAGCGCGGCGTATTCCTTTTTTGCCGCGACCAGCATGGGCAAGTCCGGGTCCGCATTCTTCCAGAGGGTAAAGAACTCGTCGTAGGCTTTCTTTGCGTTTGGCTTATTCCCGGCCATCGCATAGGCGCGCGCCAGGCCTAGCTGTACCTGGGCCCAGTAAGGCGGCAGGAGACTAACGAACGCTCCTGACCTCGCGCGCCTGGCAGCCTCAAAGGCGCTCACTGCTTGTTGTCCATTGTGCAGTTTAAGATAGGCCAGGCCCTGCACGTAGGAAGCCGGGGCATTCTCATCATTGGGCGTGGCCGGTTCCGCAGCGTCGATGGCCTCCTGAAAATGACCGGCCGCCAGAGCCACAAATGCCTTCGACAGGGGGAGATACACAGCCTGCACCAGCGTGTCTTGAGGATACTTTTTGCTCAACTCTCCGGCCAACGGCAGGGCCAGCTTGCCATCTCCGCAAAATGCGGCGGCAAGCATCGCGAGCCCCTGCGTCTGCCGGGTTTTATCCAGAGCTAACGCCTGCCGGACTTCCGTCTCACTTTCCTCGCAAAGACCTGCCATCCCCTTACCGATGACACCCTGCAGCAGAATCCCAGCCTGAGCGTCGGGAGCTTTGGCGCGCTTCGCCTGCTCAAAAGCCCGCTGCGTCGTGACCCTGGCCAGCCGGTATTGGCCGGAATATAGTTGCCTGGCCGCAACCATCTGCGTCGCATAAAATTCGTCCGGCCTTCCCACCCACTTCGCCTGCAATTCCTGCATTTTCTGTTCGTCACCCAGCAGGAAATAGGCGAACATATGCTCCGCCAGCTCGTCGGTACTGATGTTCAGGCCCATCCTGTCATCGCGGTCCAGCTCGGTTTTCACGTCTCTCATCCGCCCCAGGGCCATGTAGTCCTCTAACAGGTTCTCGGCCCCGATCGAATCCTGCGGCTCTATTTCGACCGCCTTCAGCGCATAAGGCAGCGCCTGCTCAGGCTTGCCCATAAACTGATAATCCACATTAATGTTTACGTAGTTATCTTCCTGGTTGGGGTAAGCCTGGATCGCCTCCTGCAGCGTCTCGATGGATTTGCTCACATCGCCCGTTACCGCTGTGTAGTAGTGCGCGGCGATGTAGAGCCGTTCCCGTTCGCTCACATTCTTCGAGAGTTCAAACGCTTTCGAATAATATTTGTCTGCCTTGGCATTTTGCCCGGAGTTGAAGTTCACGACGCCAACCCGCGCGTAGGCCATGGCGAAGTTCGGGTCCAGTTCGATAGCCCGCAGATAATGCCCTTCCGCCTCGGGAATGTCCAGCCCCCGGCTGTGCGCTTTTTCCCCCAGGGCGTACGCTCGAAAGGCTTCGAGCGAGGTCGTGGTTGCCTGGCCAAACGGGGTGTCCAGCTTACGGATGCTGGCCAGATCCTCGCCTAGTTTGCCGCGCATCGCCGCCGCCGCTTTACTCAACGCATCCAGCACATGCTCCTTATCCGGAGCTTGCGCCTGCTCGTTCACAATCTCATCCCCGGTTGCGGTGTTCACCGCGGTCAACGTGATCACGTATTCCTTGCCCAGATTTGCGATCGTTCCCGTCAGGATCGCCTTAATGCCCTCGCGGATGCCGATCTCCCGCGCAATCGCAGGCGTCACTGGAGTATCCGCCGGCTTGCCCAGGTACTTCACGCTCTGCGCCAGGTGCTGCGGGCTCACGATCGTGATCACCGGGGACTGCCCCAGGTCAATCTCGAGCGCCTTGTTTAATGTCGTATCGAACACCGGGTCGCCGGTCTGGTTGACGAAGTCCGCCAGGATGATCGAGCTCTTTGTGGACTCCGGCACGGCGGCCTCGCCGGAGGGACTCCCTGCCACAGGAGCTGCCGCAGGCGCCGATCGCAGCTTCCACCACGCCAAACCACCCGCGGCCAACAACAGCAGCACGGCGGCAATGGCCCACGGCCATTTCTTGCCGTAGCGATCGGCTGTCGCCGTGGCCTGGGAATCCAGCGCATCGAGTGCCTCCTGCAGGGCACCGGCATTCGCATAACGCTGGGCGGGGTCTTTCGCTAGCAGCCTGGCAACGATGGTGTCCAGCCTCTTTGGCATCGCCGGGTTGACCGAGCTCACCGGCGGCGGCGACTTCGTGAGCAGAGCCGCGAAAACCTCAGCCGTGGAACCGCCCGCGAACGGAGCTTTCCCGGTGGCCATCTCATAGATCACCGAGCCCAGGCTGAACAGGTCGCTGCGCGCATCGACCGGCTCGCCCTTTGCCTGCTCCGGCGACATGTAAGCGACGGTGCCCACCGCCGACCCGGGACTGGTCAGGTCCATCGTCGCCGTGCCCAGTCCGACGGCCGTCGCCGCGGAGTTGCTACCGGGCAGACCCGATGTTTGCGAGTGCTGCGCAGGAGAATCCGACTGCTTCTTCGCCAGGCCAAAATCGAGAATCTTGATCAGGTGCTTGCCCCGTTCGCCCTCCACAACGAACAGGTTGGCCGGCTTGATATCCCGATGAATAATTCCTTTACGGTGAGCCGCCGCCAGCGCCGCCGCGGCCTGCCGGCTAAACAGGATGGTTTCTTCCCGCGACAATCCCTTGCTCCCGAATTTTGCCAGGTACTGCTTCAAGGGTTCCCCCAGCAGCAGTTCCATCACCAGGTACGGGCGTCCATCCTGCTCGCCGGTATCGTGAATCGAGCACACGTTAGGGTGGTTCAACGTGGCGGCGGACCGGGCCTCCCGTAGAAAGCGCTCATGCGATACCCCGGAGGAAGGTGTGCCGTGCGGGGTGGGGGTCGCCGGAGAAGGCGCGGAACTACCAGTCCCTATACCGAGGTAGCTATCGGAAATCAGCTTGAGCGCCACCTCGCGCTCCAGACGAGTGTCGAGCGCGCGATACACCTCGCCCATTCCGCCGGCTCCGATCTTCTCGAGCAAGCGGTAGGGACCAAACTGTGTTCCTTCTGCCGTGACCATTGATGCCAGCAAGTCTATCAGCGTCGAAGATATCCACAGCATCCGAATGCAGGTTGGGTGCCCCATTCAAGCCGTCTGTTGGCTTGAGTGGGGTCGTTCCACATACCCTGGGAAGGCATCGATGCAAATTGTGAGCTATTCCCCAGCAACCAATCAAAGGGTGCCCCCTATCTCACCGCGTACTTTGCGGGGAGATGTGGGAAACGCGAACCCCAATCCCTCATTTCCTAAGAGAATGACAATTTCCAGGGCCTACCGCGTCGTTAACCCAGAGAGTGCGTACAACGATTTCACGCAACATTCCGGACCAGAACGCACTAACCACCGTTGTCTTGATGAAGGGCTACTCCGTCACTCTCCCAAGCCGTGTGTCAGTCCGAGACTAACTCTGTCGGACCACCAGACGCTGGCTTTTTACAAGCTCGGCAATTCGTTTCGTGCCAACCCAAATCCTTCATGCTGGCAATCATTGCCGCATATCCCTCTTTGACCAACTCGTCGTACCGCTGTTTTGAAAGGCCGACCTTTCCTTCATTCAGTCGAATATAGACATAGGCCTTTCGCTTCGACTCACAGAGTCCGGCCAGTCGCATGTATTCGGAACAGGGCACTAAAATGCAATCTCCGACCTTATGCTAAACCACATGGTAGCGGCATTCCTCCTCCATGAAGAGTTTGTGACTCAGGTCATCCACCAGGTCTTATCCCGATAAACTGGTCTCTGAAGCTGCGGCCAATGTTCGCCTTCGCGCGTCAATAAGAAGATCCGGCGGGAACCAAGCCAACAGGGATGAGGCCAAATGACGAATCAGGATCGCCGCTGGTTTTTGAAGCTCGCGGCGCGTACAACCGGCGCCGCCGCTGCGCTCTCGGTCATTCCACCAAGCATTCGCCGCGCGCTGGCCCTTCCCGCATCCAACGCCACCGGCACAATCGCTGACGTTCAGCACATCGTCATCCTGATGCAGGAGAATCGCTCCTTCGACCACTACTTCGGTACCTTGAGCGGCGTACGAGGCTTTGGCGACCGTCATCCGGTTCCTCTCGCCGGCGGCAAATCCATCTGGCATCAATCGGACGGCCAGCGGGAAATCCCTCCGTTTCGGCTGGACACTCGTACCACCAGCGCACTCCGCGTCCCCGACACTCCGCATGGCTTTGGAGACGCGCAGGCCGCATGGAATCAGGGAAAGTTTGGCTTCTGGCCGAAGTTCAAGACCCCCATATCGATGGGCCACTACCAACGTGAGGACATCCCTTTCCAGTTCGCGCTCGCGGAAGCCTTTACCCTCTGCGATGCTCACCACTGTTCCGTGACCACCGGTACAGACCCAAACAGAATCTTCTTTTGGTCCGGCTCTAATTTCGATCCCGAGCGCCGTCGCCTCGGCGAAAATTGTACCGACACCGACGCTGAGCCCAATAATCTACGCTGTTGGATCAAGGGCGCCTTGCCCACACCGGGCTACACCTATCAAGGCACCGCCTTTACCTGGCCCACCATCCCAGATGTGCTGGAGAGTGCCGGTATCAGCTGGCGCATCTATCAAAACCCGAATGACAATTGGACCGGCGCCATGCATGGCGGCCTGGCCTTCGCGAATTTCCGCAACGCGCGCCCGGGCTCCGCACTGTACGAGAAAGGAATGACCCACTGGTCGCTCGATCAGCTGAAGCAAGACGTCGAAACCGGCAGCTTGCCCCAGGTCTCCTGGGTGCTCCCACCCAGGCTCGAGTCCGAGCACCCTGCGCCCTCGAGCCCCCTGCAGGGCGCCGAGTTTACCTCGCGTGTGCTTGACGCATTGACCTCGAGCCCCGAGGTCTGGGGCAAAACCGTTCTCTTCCTTACCTTCGATGAAAATGACGGACAGTTCGACCACATACCTCCGCCCGCTCCGCCCTCTTACCGCATCGACGGTACACTCGCCGGCAAATCCACCCTCTCGTTAGAAGGCGAGTATTTCTCCGACCCCGAACGCAAGTACCTTCATCCGGAAGATCTGGTAAGCGGCACAGTACGTCCGTGGGGACTGGGTCCCCGTGTGCCTCTGTATGTGATTTCCCCATGGAGCCGGGGAGGGTGGGTCAATTCCCAGGTGTTTGATCATTCCTCAGTCGGCCAATTTCTTGAAAAGCGTTTTGCCATCACCATACCGGCCGTCAGTCCGTGGCACCGTGCCGTGTGTGGCGATCTGACCTCGGCGTTCGATTTCGTCAACCCGAATGGAGAGACATTTCCCAAGCTGCCGGATGTCAGCGGTTCCGCGGCAACCATCGCTGCAATCACCCGGCTTCCTGCGCCGGCTCCGCCCAAAGCGCCGGAAAAACTCTTTCAGGAACCGGGCCTACGCCGCTCGCGGGCATTGCCCTATGAGCTGCATGTCAGGGCACGGGTGGAACCTGCCGAACCCAAACTGGTATTGACCTTTCGCAACAGCGGCGACGCGGGGGCGGTGTTTCATGTTTACGACAAGCTGCACCTTGACCGCATTCCCCGCCGTTACACGGTGGAACCGGCCAAAATCCTCGAAGACGATTGGCTCCCACACCCCGACCACGGTCACTATGATCTCTGGGTCTACGGTCCCAACGGATTCGTGCGTGAATTCCGCGGCTCGCTCAAAGCAAATATGCGCGCCATTCCGCAGGTTGATCTCGAATACGACCGCGCAAACCGCTCGGTCCGTCTCGTGATAACCAACGACGGCCACGCAGAGGCGGCGCTCTCCATTCGCGCCAATGCCTATTTCAATCAGGGCCCGTGGCCGATCCGTGTTCAGGGCGGTGGCCGGGTTGTTCGTGAGTGGGCCCTGAGTACAAGCCATCAGTGGTACGACTTCACGGTTCATGGCGAGCACTCCGAGGGCAAACACTTCGAGCGCCGTTTCGCCGGCCGGATGGAAACCGGAGAGCCAGCCTTCAGCGATCCTGCGATGGCGATCGACTTAAATCGCTCCCTCGCATGACTTCCTGTCCACACGCTGTCGTTCGCAGCACAGCAGAAGCTCTTTTGGTCAGACAAGCCTACCCCAGACTCCCGGTCAGGACAGCTGTCATTTGTGCCAGTAGGCGACCCTCCCTCCTCCCACTTAACCTAACCACAAGCTGCCTTCCTTTTTGGCCAAGCAGCTTTCTGAGTGATGGAGAGCTCCATGAAACGCTTCTTTGAACTTACCTTCCGGCCCTTCTTTGTTCTCACGGGGATTGGCACCGCGTTAGCGGTCTCGATGCGTTTTGGCCTCGGTGGACCGTGGAAACGGTGCAGAAACTCCAGTTTGTCGCGGACTACACAGTCTTTCTTCAGCACTGGGGCATCATGGTTGGACTGATGGGTGTTTTCATGGTTGTCGCAGCCTTCAGGGTCGAATGGCGAAACCCGATTCTGATCTACAGCGCATTGGAGAAAATATTCCTGGTCTATCTAGTGGTAGCGAACTGGAGCCAGGCATCTGCACAAGGATTCAAGGGCGGCGCTATGGATGCCACGGTGGTCCTGTACACCATCGTTTACTTTGCCGTAAACGGCTTTAAGCCATTGGAGCAGCGGCTAAGCGCAAGGTCATAACCGTAATATCGTCCTCCTGGCCAAAGTCCTGCGCGGCCTGCACGATGGTATCCGCTGATTGAGTCGCCATCGCCTTCACGCGATCGAAGCCAAGCAGTTCGCCGCCGTTTGCCCGGGCTTCGACGACGCCGTCGGTCATCAGGGTAAGTTGTTCGTCCGCTCCGAGCTGAAAGACGGATTCGGCGTATTGTTCTTGCCCGGAAAGTCCGAGCGGGAGCCCATTGGCAAGGGTGAGCTCACGCCCGTTCACGTAGGGAGCAATGTGGCCGGCGTTGGCGGCGGTAAGCGTTCCAGCAGCGCTCACGGTAAGAACAAGGCAAGTAGTGAATCCGCCGGAACTGCGCGCCAGCATGCGCTGGTTCATGGCGGCGAGGATCTCCGAGGGCTTTTGTGTGTAATGGGCGAGGGTCCGCAGGGTTCCGACTAGCAGCGCGACAGTCATGGCCGCGGGCATCCCCTTGCCGCTGACGTCACCGATAGCCACCAGAACGCCGCCGTCGGCGATGGGGATGATCTGGAAAAAATCGCCGCCAACCTGGCCGGCGGGCTTGTAGACGCTGGCCAGGGCAAAACCGGGGATGGTGGGAATTTCGTCGGGCACGAGCACTTGCTGCACCGTGCGCGCCGCTTCGAGTTCCGTCTTGTAGCGCTCTTCGTCGCTGCGCGTGCGAACGAAACGGAATAGCAGAATGGTGAAGAGCGCGAGTTGCACGGCGATCCCGGTGACTTGATACGTCCCCATCGGGAAAGGCCAGGCTGTCGAGCCGATAAACATCTGCATGTAGCGGCCCACACCGCTTGCGCCCTGCACCAGCAGGCTGATGGATGCATAGACGGCGGTGAGATTCAGGTAATAAACAGCAACCGGCAGAGCAAAGACGCGCATCTCCACTTTGCGGTCCTTCGAGGTTTGGAAGAGCAGACCGCAGTTCAAAATTCCAAGCAGGAGCTTCATGACTGCCGCTGTTACGCAGAACCAGAGAAAGCTGATCTCATGGAATGCGAGAAGAACGTTGAAAGCGGCGTCGAGCAACGCGACCGCGATGGCGGCCCAGTAAAGGCGGGTTCGATCGGTCCTTCCAAAATGCCGGATCAGGATCGGCAACGACCCATTGAGACCTGCAAGCAGAACCGCCCCGCCCAATCTCCAAAAAATCACGTTGTAGGAATCGAAGGTGCACCAGGTTGCCAGGAGGAGGTAGAGAACGCTGAACGCCTCCCAAACGGCGAACCAGAGAAATTCGCGGTCGGTCGGGCGCAGGAAGAAGAGCACCAGGGAGCCGAGGCCCGCCAGCAGGCAAACAAGGGTATCGATGTTGAATTGCGTGTTGACCCAAAATAACTCGCGCCATCGCTTTGTCTGCCACTCGCCAATGAGTCTGGCGTCGCCCAATTGCATAGCTTCGTCAATTCCGCCGAACAGCTGATACTCCCACCGGTAGTGCCATACGCGGATAGCGAAACTGACGGGCTGGCCGGAATGCGCAAGATCGGCGGGGATGGGGATGACAAGGTTTGGCGCGTATCGGGCGCGGGGATGCGGGGGCATGGCGCCGTTCTCCGCGATCAGCCGGCCATCGGCATAGATTTGAAAGTTCGTGGCGATAAGGGGAACAAAAAGGGCAAGCGGCCCGGAGTGGCTGGGCAGCGTTACCTTGAACCGGTACCACGCAAAGCCGGTGAGCTTGGGATAACCTTGCCCGTACCACGTTTCGTCGCCTCGGATAAGCGGCCAGGCGGAGTCGTCAAAAGCAGGCTTGGCCCAGGCGAGGCTGGCATCGTCCCCAGGCTGGAACCGCATAAGTTGATCAAGCGCGATAATCTGCTGGCCATTGGCAGCCAGATCGAAAGTCTGCGCGCCGAGCGAGCCGCAGAGCGCAAGGGCCCCAAGGACGACGGCAATCAGGCGGAATGCCAGGCAGGGTAGCATTAGTTGCCATCTTGTCACCCTAGTCAGTGAGCAGACAAGGAAAACAGCCGCCAGAACAGCTTGCATGGGAGACTCGATCTTATTTTGTGTCAGGTCCTTGCGGAATGGCCTCGCCGTCTGAGCGCGGATCCGCCCCGGCGAAGTTCACCTTTCGTCCGCTGTCCCTCACGACGGCTTCTCCCTGGCCAACGCTGAACGAGAACGGCTCCAGTAGTTGAATCTCCTGACCTCGTTTCGTAAGTTCTGCCCGCACCTTCTCAGGAATAGTTTCTTCCATCTGCACATCGCAACCCTGGAAAGTCCCTTTGGTGAATCTTGGCTGTTCCAGAGCTGCCTGCACATTCATTCCGTAGTCGACGACGTTGGCCACAAACTGTGCGTGGGCCTGCGCCTGGTTCCAGCCGCCCATGATGCCGAACCCAATATGAAGATCGCCCTTTTCCATGAAGGCAGGAATGATGGTGTGCAGCGGCCTCTTGTGGCCGGCCAGTGAGTTAGGCATCCCCGGCGTAAGCTCGAAGCCTGCACCCCGGTTATGAAACGAGAAGCCCAGGCCCGGCGCGACCATGCCCGTGCCATAGCCAGCGAAGTTGCTCTGGATCAACGAGACGATATTCCCATCCTTGTCGATGGTAGAGAGATAAATGGTCGAATTGCCGTGGGCATCGAGCATCTTCTCCACATCGGAGGGAACGACCTGGCACGCAGCCTTATCCATCTGGATCAACTTTGCCCGCTGCGCCGCCAGCTCTTTCGAAATCAACTGCTTCACCGGCACCGGCGTGAACCGCGGGTCACCCACATACTGGTGCATATCCGCATAGGCCAGCTTTTTGGCCTCAATCATCACCTGCAGCGCGTCCGCCGAGTTATGTCCGTACTGGCCCATGGGAAATTGCTCCATGATGTTCAACATCGAGAGCGCTGCGATGCCCTGACCATTCGGCGGCAACTCGTAGACCGTCCAGCCACGATAGGTCGTGGAGACAGGCTCAACCCACTCCGGTTGAAAATCCTTGAAGTCCTCCAGGGTGTGGGTTCCCCCCTGGGCTTGCAAAAACTTCACCATGATCTCCGTCATCGGCCCGTTGTAATAGGCATCCCTCCCGTGAGCCGCAACTTCCCGCAGCGAGTGCGCCAGGGCCGGATTCTTGAATTCATCCCCCACCTTGGGCGCCACACCGTTGGGCAGGTAGGTCTCGCTATATCCCGGCTGTTGCAGCAGACTCTTGGCCACCCAGTAACGCGCATTCCGTTCGGCCAGAGGGAATCCGTTCTCCGCGTAGTAGATTGCCGGAGCCAGAGTCTGCGAAAAAGGCAGCGTGCCAAAACGCGTTCTCATCGCATCCCAGCCGGCTACGGCGCCCGGAATATCGATCGTCTCCGCTCCAATCGGATTGATGTGATCGAGATGGTGTGCCTTCATGTAGTCGATGGTCAGTGCTTTCGGCGTCCATCCGCTTGAATTCAGACCGTAAAGCTTGCCGGTTTTCGCCTCGTAGTAGATCGCGAACAAGTCGCCGCCTATCCCGTTGACGTACGGCTGCACCACACCCATGACGGCGTTGGCCGCGATCGCGGCGTCGATGGCGTTTCCCCCCTCTTCCAGGATGTGCGCACCGGCTTGAGAGGCGAGAAACTGCGGGGCCGCCACAATGCCGAAATTACTTACTACCATTGAGCGGCCCTGGCCTGGCTCAGAAGACATTTGCTGTGCCGACATCACCGGCGAGATGGAGAGAATCAGTGCGGCCACAATCGAGCGGAGTGTCATTCGATTTCCTTGTGCATTCATGGGTTAGGACGGTGGGGCAAAATCAGGATCAGTTCACTATAAACCCGATGGATGCCGGGCTCGCCGTGATCGCACGGCCTAAAGAGTGGCCAGACCTTCGTGGACCGCGTGCAATCACAGGCTCGCGCCCAGGGAACGCCAAACTTCCCCCCCGGACTACACGAAATGACTACCGCCCGGGAGTCCGAAAGCAGTTACCACTTCCGTCGCAAAGTACGTAGCATTTCCATTGGAGTGAAGTATGCAACGGCTTTTTGGAGCGTTTCCCAATCGAGGGCCGGGCTTGGCGCTACTGATTCTGCGGCTGGCGGTGGCTGCCGCCCTGGTATCGGGCCCACGGCTTTGTCCCGGACCGGAGACAGAAGTTCTGTCGGCGCTCTCCCGGATCGCCGCGGTTTTGATCCTGGTTGGGTGGTACACGCCCGTCGCCTCCGTCTCGGCGGCGTTGGTCTCTCTATGTGCTTTCTGGGTTTGCCGCGCTCCCGGGGTAAACGCGCTCATGATCGCTATACTGGTCTCCATCGCATTGTTAGGTGCGGGTGCCTATTCGGTCGATGCCAGGCTCTACGGAAGGCGCAGGTTGGTGGTCGCGCGCCCACGAGTTAAGTTGGAAGGGAGCAGGATGCCATGAGCACAACACCCGTCAGCGCAAATCGAATTCGCATTCTGACCGTAGACGACCATCCCTTGATACTCGAAGGCATCGCTAACGTTCTGCAGCGGCAGCCTGATATGGAGTTGGTGGGGGAAGCTTCCGATGGGTACCAGGCTATCGAGGCGTTCGGCAAGTTCAGGCCCGACGTAGCGTTGATCGACCTGCAGATGCCGGGTATGAACGGGATCGATACCATTATCGCAATTCTTGCCAAGTGGCCCGGCGCACGTTGCGTGGTGCTTACGACCTATGCCGGGGATGTGCAGGCGACGCGCGCGTTGAAGGCCGGCGCCAAAGGTTATCTGCTGAAGAGCATGCTACGCAAGGACCTGGTAGACACCATTCGCACGGTTCACTCCGGCAAGAGCCGCATACCAGCCGAGATCGCTACCGAGCTAGCCAGTCACTTGAGTTCAGACGCGCTGTCGTCGCGCGAAATCGAGGTGCTTCGCATGGTCGGAGAAGGCTGCTCCAACAAGATGGTCGCCGACCACCTCAAAATCTCCGAGGATACGGTCAAAGGGCACATGCGCAGTATTCTTTCCAAGCTCAACGCCAACGACCGCACCCACGCGGTCATGATCGCCGTGAAACGTGGCTTCATCGAGGGCTGATATTTACGCGAGGATGGCTTGGTTCTCCATCTCCCGTGCCTTCTGTGCCTCAATATAACGATGCACGTACGACACCACGACAGATCCTTCTCCCACCGCGTTGGCGACACGTTTTACAGAACCGGCGCGCACGTCCCCCACAGCATAGATGCCGGGAAGACTGGTCTGAAAAACACAGCCATCCCCATCGCCGGGTGTCGTGATCACAAAACCGTTCACATCAAGGTCGAGCCTGCCGTGCAGCCATTCGGTGTTGGGCAGCGCTCCGATCATCACAAACATGTTGCCCGTCTGGCAGCTCCGCATTTTGTTGGTTTGCCGGTTGCACCAGGTCACGCTGCGCAGATGAGTGTCTCCGTCGAGCGAAACGACTTCGCTGTTGGGATGAAGCGTAATACGATTCGAGGAGGCAATCCGTTGGATGAGATAGGCCGACATCGTAGCCTTCAGGCCTTCGCCCCGAATCAGTAGCCGAACATGGCTGGCCGAGAGAGCAAGATGCAGTGCAGCCTGGCCGGCGGAGTTACCGCCCCCCACCACCACAACTTCCTTGCCAACACATCTGGCTGCTTCCATGGCGGTGGCGGCATAATGCACACCCTGATATTCGAACTTTCTGTAGTTAGGTACATCGAGGCGCCGGTAGCGAGCACCCGTAGCCACCACAATCGCCCGGGCAAAAATCGTTTTGCCCCCTTCAAGCGACAGCCGATACCCACTGTCGGCTGGTTGAATGTCGGTAACATCGCGCGAGATGGCGAAGCGCGCCCCAAACTTCTGCGCCTGCACGGTAGCGTTCTGTGCCAACTCGTGACCCGATACACCGGTGGGGAAGCCGAGATAGTTCTCGATCTTCGAACTGGTGCCCGCTTGCCCTCCGGGCGCAGTTCCCTCGATCACTAGGGTGGTAAGTCCCTCCGAAGCGCCGTACACCGCCGCGGCAAGTCCAGCGGGGCCGCCGCCTACGACGGCAAGGTCATAATCGGTATGCTCTCCCAGATCCTGATCGAAGCCCAGTTTGCTCGCCAGCACCGTATTTTCAGGTTTACGCAGGGTTGTGCCGTCAGAGAAAAATACTACCGGCAACTGGTCTGACTCCACGTCCAAAGCCCGCAGCAGAACTTCTGCTTCCAGATTCAGGTTGGAGTCGATCAACTGGTGCGGGTGGCCATTGCCAATTAAGAATCGCTCGATACGCATGGTCTCCGCCGCACGGCTATCTCCCACAACGATGATGCCTCCTTGCCGGTCGTTGACCAGTCGGGCACGGCGAATGATCCACTCCGTGAGAATTAATTCAGCAATATCGAGTTCGGTGCGCATCAACTTCCGAACCGACTCACGGCTCACGCGCAGCACCGTGCTCTTCCTGACCGCGCGACAGTTGAGCAGGGTTGGGCGGTCGTTCAACAAATCCAGTTCACCGCTGAATTGCAACTTGGCCAGGGTGGATGCCACCTCGCAGGAGGTTCGCCCTTTTCGTTCGTAGAGTTCCAGTTCGCCCTGAACGACGACAAAAAAATCCACTAACCGCTCACCCTGCTGAAACAGGTGGCCGCCCGGCTCCACAGGCTCAGTCGAACCGTAAGCCTGCAGACGTCGCATCATGGCGGGGGTCACACTTGCAGAGGTGCGCGCAGACTTTAAGCGCCATGCCTGGGAATGAACGAGTGCCATCTGGAAGCCTCCCGATGATCCGATACTGATGCATCGCGAGAGAGTTGCCTACCCCAACTGGAGTGCACTTTGGGTAGTCCTTTTGGGGGGCCCGCAGTTCCGCCACAAACCCGCATTCGTCAGCCTCTGCCCAAAGCCGCATTCCAAAGACGTCGCCATGGCGGCTCAGCCAGAATTCCGCGATAGGCTCTCGCGGCCGGGACTTTCAATTCAATCTCCGTCCCCGCATCCGGACCGCTGATCACGTCCAGTTGGCCGCCGATTCTCTCCGCGCGTTCGCGCATCACGGCCAGCCCGATATGTCCGGGGCGCCCCAATTGAAGAATGTCGGGGTCAATCCCCCGCCCATCATCGCGAATCCGCAGGCACAATTCGCGTGCTGCATACTCTACTTCGACCTCAATACTTCGTCCCTTCGAATGGCGAAAGGCATTGACCATCGCCTCCCGCCCGATGCAGTAGACCTCGTCCAAAGCCATAGGGTCCAGCGTCTGCGCCTGGCCTTCCGCCGTCACACTGATCTTCACTTCGCTTCCGTTTGCAATCTCATCGCCCGCGCTGGCCAGGGATTGCGCCAGGTCGCCGGCCTTGTCGAAGCATGAATGCAAGTTGACCACCCGGTCCCGCCCTTCCGCCATAACCTCATCGGCACGGTCGAGCGCGGTTTCCATCAGTTGCCGCGCGGGCAGCGGTTCCGGGATGCTCAACATCGCGTCGTGAAAGCGCAGGATGAGACCCTGGAACCCTTGCAACAGCGTGTCGTGCAGGTCGCGCGCAATGCGCTCGCGTTCCGCCAGCCGCTCTTCCAACCGCGCGTTCAACCGCGCCGCAGCCTCGCGCAGCCGCAGCTGGTACAAGCCAACCAGCAGCAAGCCTGCCGTCATCACGGCCGCCAGCCGAAACGTCGTGGTTTGGTAGAAGAAAGGCTTCTGGATGACGTTGTAAACGATGCCCTCGCGGTCCCACACGCCGTCGCCATTGCTCGCACGGATATGAAACGAATGAACACCGATGGGAATGTCCGTGTAGGTCGCGGTGCGGGCCGAGTCGGCATCGAACCATGCCGTATCTACATCATCGAGCCGATACTGGATACGCACATTTTCCGGCGACGCCAGGTCTACGGCCGTAAAGTGAAGGTCCACGTGGGCCTTCCCCGGTTCCAGCACCAGTTCGCGGCCAGGGTTCCTTCTTGTTTTGCCAACCTCGATGTCTTCCATAAAGATCGCCGGCTTGTGACTTCTCTTCAGTTGACGCCGCAGATCCAGCATCGCCAGCCCCTTCAGTGTTCCCACCCAGAGCTTATCGTCCGGAGTGATGGCGATATTCGGTTGGCCCACGGTGCACTCTCTGGAGTTCAAGCCGTCGGCGCGGCTGAACGATGTGTAAGCGAGCGGCAAATCATGGTCCAGTTCCGCCTCTTTGAGGTTGCCCGCGGCCACGCGAAAGATTCCGTTTCTGCCGCTAAACCAAAAGTCATGATCGCTGGACTCCACCATGCCCGACGGCTCCAGGCCTCGATTCACGCTAAGAAGACGATTGTCCTGGATGCGGCTGATTCCGTTCACCAACGAGAACGCATAAAGGTTGCCGAAGGAATCTTCTTTGAGCGGGCCGTAGGGAACATCTCCCCCTTCCTCTGTCGCTTTCACCGGCACAAATCGGTCACCCACCAGGTGATCGACACCAGAAGCGGTGGCTGCCCAAATACCGCCGCTGCGATCCTGAATCACAGTGGTGATGCGATCGCTGGAAAGCCCGTCAGCCATGGTGTAATTGTGAAAATGCTCGCCCTCCATGTGGCTCAAGCCCTCGGTGGTCGCGATCCACAGCGATCCATCGCGCGCGGCCACCAGGCTCAGCACGATCACGCTGGGCAGCCCTTGCGGGGTCGAATAGTTGGTGAACCGGCCCTCGTGAAAACGGGCCAGGCCACCGCCCCACGTGCCAATCCAAAGATCGTGTCTGGCGTCCTCCGCCAGACTCCACACACAGGAATTCCTCAGGCCATCCTTCTCGCTATAAGTCTTGAATCGTTTGCCGTCGAAACGCGAAAGACCCCCGCAGTTGCTGCCTACCCAGAGCGTTCCATCGTGCGCCGCCAACACCGCCATGGGGATATTGGCGGCGGGTAGTCCGTCAGCCGCCGTGTACATCTGGAAGATGCGGTCTCTGTAGCGA
This sequence comes from uncultured Acidobacteriaceae bacterium, assembly GCA_963758385.1. Taxonomy (GTDB): domain Bacteria; phylum Acidobacteriota; class Terriglobia; order Terriglobales; family Acidobacteriaceae; genus PALSA-350. The sequence continues at coordinate 1,355,256 of CAVWVA010000001.1, forward strand.
AGAAGGCCCGCGCTGCCGGTGGCCACCCACAAATCGCCATTCATATCCGAGTACATGTAGCGCGGGTGCACACCCAGGGCGAGGCCCTCCATGCGCCCGGCGGTAGTCCGATAGAGGCCGGACCACTTGTTGCTCCACAGAGTCCCCTGCGGGTCCTCGTAAATCCGATAGGCCGCTCCCGTAGAACGCCCATACGGTGCGATTCGCTCGAACGAGCCTTTCACCTGGCGCGCGACGCCCCCGCCGGTGCAGAACCACCTCACCCCCTGGCGATCTTCGTGTACTTGAAAAATTTCATCGTCATGTACTCCGAGCTGCCGGGGAAATTCCGGATGTCTCAGAATGCGCGAACCATCCCATTCCACGAATGCGTGGCCGGTGATGATCAGCAGGTGGCCATCCGAGGTTTGGTCGATCATGCTGATCGACTCATCCGGGATTACGGGTATGAACTCGCCGCGGTCGAACCGGTAAAGCCCGCGGGCTGTGCCCACCCATAGAACACCTTTTCGGAACAGGACGCACGAGATCCGGTCGCTGAGACTTGGCCCCGGGTGGTAGATGGTCACCAGCGAGCGATCGAAGTGATCGAGCGCCGTGCTCGGTATGTGGGCGAGCCCGGAATCGGTGCCCACCCAGAGTGCGCCATCCTCCGCCGTCAACAAAAAACTCACCGGAACCTCTTTGGAAATTCCGGCACGGAGACGAATCTGCGTGAAGTGCTCACCGTCGAACCTGGCCAGGCCGCCGTCCGTTCCTACCCAGAGGAATCCATTCCGGGTTTGGGTTATGGCATTGACCTGGTTGTCCGGGAGGCCGTCTTCCACGGTGAAATCGGTGCGCAGATAGCTGCTTACCGGTTGACGTGGATCAAGCGCCAGCGCTTGACACACCAGCCACGTCTGCAGGATGAGCACACCAATCGTTGTTCGAAACCTGGCCTTCTCTTGCAAACTGACCCGCTCCGGTAGGGTAGGCCGACTCTAACCCAACCGGTTAGCCTGGGGATTGTCAGATATTGCTGTGATCTTGTTGCTCGAACCATCGGAGAACACGCAACCCACGGAGCGTGTTCCACCGGCTCGGCTTGCCCACTGACTCGCCGCACGGCAACGCGAGCGCCTCGTCGTGTGCGCTATCGAGATGCCATCGTCCGTCGGCCTGCTGCCGGCTTCTGACCACCTGCAACGCTTCGACGATGCGCGCGTCGCGCTGCAGACGTGCGTCTCTGAGATAGTCAAGCGCACGGAGAACGTCGTAGTGATATCGGGGCGGGAACGCAAACTCCAGGAACACCGGATTCGCGACCTCACCGGTCGAGCGCCGTCGAAAGAGACCGCGCTGCAGCAGATACTCCTCGCCTTTGCGTCGCGCCGCGACAATTTCCGGCACAGGTCCAACGGCACGCTCATACTCGAGCAGCCCCTCCAACACGCAGATCGTGGTGTGGAAGGAGGAGCGCGCGCTCTTCGGCGCTTCGCAGTTCCAGCCGCCGTCGTCCAGCTGCTCGGCGGCCAGGCGGCGCGCGAGGCTCTCACTCGGGCGTCCGAAGTAGGCTCCGAGCGCGAGCGTGCCCCCATTGATGCAGGGTTCCACCTCTCCCTCGAAGAACGGCTTCGCACCGAACTCCTTGTCCCATCGGAAACCCGCCTCGAGGCGTGCCATCGCTGAATCAACCGCAGGTTCGGCGGAGTCGACCCCAGTCGCCCGCAGCAGGAGCATCGTATAAAGGGTCGGCAGCCAGTCAGGTTTCTCGGCCAGGTGCCACGAGCCGTCGGATCCCTGGCAGGCGAGAATTTCTGCGCCCACCCCTTCGCGAGGGACCCGGGCACGCTGCGTGGCGACCTCCGCCGGCGGCGCGTCCGTCAGATCGCGCATCGCCTGCCAGCGGATCGCCGGGTCCGAATCGAGCAACCAATCAATCTTGTCCACGCCGCTATATTACAGCGCAGCCCTGGACATTAACGACCGTGCGGCAATGCGGTCGAGGCTCGCTGTACATTGCGGAAGAAAACGCTTTTGCCACAGGCGGGCGTTCCTCGAAACTGGGGTGGAAAGTGTAGCGAGCAGATTCAAGCATTTGAATCTGCCCGCTGGCGATTGCGACAAATTACTTCGAAAGAACAATAACGCTTGACGCTTCCGGAATGGAGTACGGCGAGCCCGAAACTTCCTTGATCTCTGTCGAGGTAGCCTCGTACACGTGCAGATTGCTTGTGCTGAGGGCATAGAGATGATTGTCTTTGTCCCAGCCAAACTGCACGAACCGTTCACCTGAATGCAGCCGCCCGGTGTAGTGGGTGATCGGATTACCTCCGTTGAAGTGGAAGACCTGAAATCCGGTCTCGCAGTCAGAGCATCCGCCTCCAATGGCGAGGAGCTTGCCCGACGGGGATATGCTCATCGCGTACGGATAGACCGCAACGGCAGGCATGTTCTCATAGGTATTCGTCGTGGTTAGCTTTCCGTTGGAGCCAGCCGTATAGCTTGCCAGCACAAGCGGTCCATCAACATCACTGCTGATATTGTTTAGCGGCTGGATGGCGATCGCCACATGGTCCGACGGGTCCGCGGCAAGCGCGTGATTGGGAGTATAGACGTCGTCGGGGTTCTTCGGCTTGGGGAACTCGAAGGAGATATTCTCCAGTTGCAGTGCCCCATTGCTCTCCCTCTTGTATCCCTGGAACAAACCGCCTGGGCTGCCCTCGCCGTAAACACCAATTACGTACGAGAACTTGTTGGTTCCCAGCATGACCGGCGGCGACATGAAGTAATCCTCACTCTCGCCACCGCTATTTGCCAAAAACTGCAGGTCGCCGTTTGCTTCGATTTTGTATGACTGGAGATATTGGCTGTCACCGTCGCAATTGTAATCGTCGTTGTATAAGGTGCTGCCGGTGGTGTCCAGGATCGTTGGTCCTACGTCGAAACAATCGTTGTCAGGAGGATTGTACTTGTGGGTATTAACCACGCTTACCTGCTTGAGAGCACCATTGGAAGCGATCGAATAGGTGTAGATATCTGCATCATCGTCGCTGGCGCCGAAGAGAAACTTCTTGGTCACGGACATGTGTGATAGGGCAATGTTGGAAAAGGGTGAACCCGGTACAGGAGTAAGTTTTCCAGCGGAGGAAACGACGAAGCCGTCAACATGGGTCGGTCTCGTCACGTAGACGTAAGCAACAGGTGTGGTAGAGGCTGTCTTTTCGCTGGCTTCGGTTGTGGAGGTTTGCGCCAGGGCCGTTCCGACAGAGATTGTGGCGATCAGGCAGAAAGAGAGTTGCAGGCAACTTTTCATTTTTTGAGGAGTCTCCGAGACTTCTTAGGGCCCGAAATCGTATCGAATTCTACGCTGCTCAGGTCATTGACGGGGACGGAAGGGGGGTTAAACTTTAGTCACCTGGCGAAGTTATGCTCGACACCTCGCTTCAAAATAAATATTCCACCGATGGAGTCAGCGAAGCAGAAATTCGAGACGACTACTCTTCCCTCAGCGACCAGGATCTGGGTTTCGCCTCAATTCACGCTCGAATGAGTCCACCTCCAGGCCGTCCCCGCAAGCCGCTCGGGCTTAGGCGCGGAAAGGTGGCATGAGTGCCACTTGCGATTTCTTTTTGATGAGCACCTGTCGCGAATTCTGCCTTGCCCAAGCGAATAAATACAGACCTACTGCCCAGTAACAACCCCGCTCACCCGAGCCACCTGCCGTGTGCCAGCCGGTCGTTCCGCATGCTTGCGGTGCTTGTGCAGGCTCGCATCGCGAACCTGCACATCGGAGTGGTTCTCTTCCGCCGCAAGTTCCAGGGGATTACTTACCATGGGAGCAAGCCCGGCAAGATAGATCAGCAGATCGTTGCTCTCGCGGAAAATGTTCGCTCCCTCATGTCTGCCCTGCGTGGCAGCGACAAATATGCCAATGTGGCGCCCCGGGTTGAGCGCGATATAGGTAGCGTAGCCGGCGCCGCCTCCGGTTTTCTCGATAATCGCCGCTGGATCATCCGGTTGGCTCAGGTGCACCCACCCGAGGCCGATGCCGTTCGGAACGCCGGCGTGCCCCAGGCCCTGCGTCCAGCGCAGATCCGAAGCTGGGATGTAGGTCGCCGTCGCAGCGGGATCCTGGTGCACCGGCACTCCCGGCAGATCGAGAAGATACTTGAGCCAGCGTGTCATGTCGTTGGCTGTCGAATACATTCCTCCCGACCCGGCAGCCGCCGTCGTGTCAGTACACCGGCCCTCATTCCTGAACCCGGTGAGCAGGCGAGCGCACTCGCCGGAAGTGGGGCTCAGCGTCGTATCCCGCAACCCAAGCGGTTTCGCGACGCGCTCGGAAAACAGTTGCGGATACGGTTTGCCGGCAGCCACAGACAAAGCGTCCGCCAGCAGGTCGAACCCGATGTTGGAATAATGCGCGGCGGTTCCGGGAACAAAACGCAGGCGATAGCCAGGCAGCCATTGCCAGCGAAAGTTATAGTCGGGAAACGTGAAATGGCCGGCGTCGCCCTCGGGATAGGCAATCTCCCGCGGCAGGCCAGCCGTGTGCGTAGCCAGATCGCGCAGGTTGATCGGCCGGCCGGTCAACCCACCAACCGTGCGGTCGGGAACGGTCACGTTACCGGGAGCGAACTTCTGCAGCGGGTCGGAGAGGGATACGCGCCCCTCCGCGACCAGTTTCACCAGCAAATCCGTCGTCATGATCTTGGTCAGCGAGCAAAGCCGCAGCAGAGAGTCCGCGTTGGGCTTCTGGTGGGAGCCAGGATACGTCTGGCCATAGCTCTGCATCCACGTCTCCTTCCCGCGCACCACCACCACCACCATCCCAGTCGAGCCGCTGCGGCGGAACAGGTCGGCGACAAAAGGATCGGCGGATTGAAGCTGCGGCAGAGGCGCGGTCTGAGCCTGCATCCTGGGAGCGCAGACGAGCAGGCAAAAGGGCACGAACGGTATGAGAGCCGCCAGCAGGCAAACCCCGAGCATCCGCGCTATCGATGAGAGTGTGTGGGTCAAAATTGTGCCTGATATATGAAAAACATGACCTTGCCCCTGAGTCCAGAAGATTCCGTCAGCAAGGGACGCCAAGGAGTAATTCGCGTCACCGGTAACCCATCAGGAAAGCCCGAATTTGTGATAGATTTCTCAGGGCCAGCCAACCAACGTATCCAGGATCTGCCGCAATCGAAGAGGGGTCGTCGCCGCAGCCTGTATTGAGTTGCCCCAGCTTTCCCCATTGTTGGATCTCTGTTCGCCAGGTCTACTGGACAAAAAACTTGAGTTCGAAGAAGGAGAGTGACTGTGGCGCTTTACGGAAAAACCCTCGGGGCCGGCGCAAATATGAGCCGGCGTGCCTTACTCGAATCAGCAACCGCGGCAGCATGCTTGGCCGCCTTGTCAAAAGCTGGAGCAGGCACGGCGGAATGGAAGCCGCGTCTTGGCATCCTCGGCCACTACACCACAGCGAACGTCGACTTCGCCATCCAGGAAAAATTCAACAACATGATCCTCAATGCCGGACCAGGCGACGCGGGACTGGATACGTCGAAGCTCACCGACGAAGCCATCGCAGGCATCAGGAATCAATTGTCGTCCAGGGGAATGCACGTTTCCGCCCTCCAGGTGAATGCCAATCACATCGCTCCCGATCCCGCCCAGCGCGAGCAGGTGAACGCTGACTTCGTCAAAGCCATCGAACTGGCCGGCAAGCTGGGCGTTCCCTACATAGGAACGCAGTCGGGCAAGGATGTCTCCATGACCTTTCCCGCGCAGGTAGACCAAATCGTGCGCGTCTATCACGAAAAGTATTTCGCCGCCTGCCAGCAGCACAAGGTGCGCATCTTGTGGGAACCCTGGCAAGGCGGGCCCAACATCGCCACCAGCCCCGTGGGCTTCGCAGCGCTGTTCGACGCCTTCAAGGATTCTCCCTATGTTGGCCTGCAATACGATCCGTCGCATCTGCTGTGGCAGATGATGGACCCGGTTCAAACCGCCAAAGACTTCATCGACAAAATCTATGACGTCCATCTGAAGGATACCCAGATTCATTGGGACATCGTGCGCCGCGGCGGCATCGAGCCGGTGGACCAGGCCCGGTGGTGGCAATTCCGCATCCCCGGTATGGGCAGTATTCCCTGGCCCGGGTTCTTCGCCGTGCTGCAAAGCGTCGGCTATCAGGGGGCGATGAGCATTGAGCACGAGGACGAGCTCTACGGCGCAGCAGACAACCCAGGCCCGGATTTTAGCGAACCCTATAAAGTCGGCTTCCGCATGGCCAGGCGCTATCTCAATCAATACGTGCCGGTATAACACTCGCCGTCCCCGCCGGATTGGGCGCAAACCCCAACGATGAGATATTTGTAAGGGACTTGAGCCCGCACCCTAAGGAGTACGAGTGGAATCGAACCAATCCCTGACCGCTAAGGGACTGTTGCCCGCGGTTGAGCGCACCTTGAAACTTGCCGCGGAGAAAACACTCCGCCTCGATCGCCGCTGGAATCCTGCCGGCGGCGCGCCGGTATTTACCCTCGCCGGCCGCTATACCGCCCGCAGCTGGACCCAGTGGACCCAGGGATTTCAGTACGGCAACGCCCTGCTCTGCTTCGACCTGACCGGCGATCAGGATCAGCTCACCGCCGCCCGTCGCCACATCGTCGCCGGCATGGCCGAACACCTTACCCACACCGGCGTGCACGACCACGGCTTCAACAACATCTCCACCTACGGCAACCTGCGGCGGCTTATGCTCGAAGGCCGTATTCCCGCCAACGAGTGGGAGCTTAACTTCTATGAGCTCGCTCTGAAAGCAAGCGGCGCTGTGCAAGCTGCGCGGTGGACTGGCCTGGTCGACGACCTGGGATACATCTACTCCTTCAATGGCAGCCACTCCCTGTTTATCGATACCATGCGCACCCTGCGCATCTGCTGCCTCGCGCATACGCTGGGCCATTCGCTCTACGGCGAACAGGATGAGCGCATCAGCCTGCTCGATCGCGCGGTCACCCATGCCATTACCTCGGCGAAATTCAACATCTATTACGGAGAGGGCCGCGACCACTACGATGTGCCGGAGCTGCGCGGCCGCACCGTGCACGAAGCCGTCTTCAACCCGGCCAGCGGAGTCTTCCGCTGCCCTTCCTCCCAGCAGGGCTATGCGCCGTTCACCACCTGGACCCGTGGTCTTGCCTGGGCTATGCTGGGCTTCCCGGAGTTAATGGAGTTCCTTCACTCTCTCCCGGAGAATAATGAGGAAACACTCGTTATCCTGGAGAAGGCTGCCCGGGCCAGTTGCGACTTCTATATCCAACAGGCGAGCGCCCTCGATGGCGTCTGCTACTGGGATACCGGCGCGCCGCTGCTCTATCGCCTGGGCGATTGGCAGGCGAAGCCCGCCGATCCATACAACGACTTTGAGCCGGTCGACTCGTCCTCCGGAGCCATCGCCGCCCAGGGGTTGCTTCGCCTTGGGCATTTGCTGGGCTCAAACGGCAAAGCCTATACCCAGGCTGGACTGACCGTTGCTGCGCGCTTGCTGCAGGAACCTTATCTGTCGGTAAAGGAAGATCATGAAGGTTTGCTGCTGCACAGCATCTACCATCGTCCCAACGGCTGGGACTATGTTGCTCCCGGGGCGAAAATTCCTTACGGCGAAGCCTGTATGTGGGGCGATTACCATTTGCTGGAGCTTTGCCTGCTCATCACCAGGATGGCGAACTCCGGCTATTACACTTTCTTTTCAGCAGAGGGGCGAACACTCTAGATGGAATGGATGAAGCAGGCCCGGGCCGGCTCGGGTGCCACCCGCATCTCCCCTGCCCAGGCGGCGCCCCCACGATGGGGGTTCGCCGTCTCGTCTGGAATCCTGGGCTGGATTCTCGATGCCTTCGACTTCTTCGTGCTCGTCTTCCTGGTCGATGTGCTGGCCAACAACTTCCACGTTCGCAAAGCGGATATTGTCTGGACCATCACCATCACGCTGGCGATGCGGCCGGTGGGTGCGGTGCTGCTTGGTTCCTTGGCCGATCGCTACGGCCGCCGCCGGCCGCTGATCGCCTGCGTGCTTTATTTTTCCATCATTACCGCACTCACTCCGTTTGCGCCCAGCTACGCGGTGTTCGTCCTGTTGCGCGGTCTCTATGGCATCGGCATGGGCGGCTACTGGGGCATCGGCGCTTCGCTCGTGATGGAAAGCTCTCCGACCCGTTGGCGGGGACTATTTTCCGGGATCATGCAAGCCGGCTATTCCCTGGGATACCTGCTGGCCGCCGTCGCTCTGCGCATCATCGAACCGCGCTTCGGCTGGAGATGGATGTTTCTTTGCGGTCTGGTCCTGGCCGCGCTGATCGCGCTGCTGACGTTGCTGTCGTCGGAGTCCAGTTCCTGGCAGAAGCACAGGGTCGCCAGCTTTGCCCAGGTGAGCCGCGTCGTCTGGCAGCACAAGAAAGACTTCGTCTACCTGGTAATGCTGATGACCGCCATGACTTGCCTCTCTCACGGCACGCAGGACCTGTATCCGGATTTCCTCAAGACGGTTCACGGGTTCTCCAATACCGTGGTCTCGAATCTCGCTATTCTTTATAACCTCGGCGCGATCTCGGGTGCTCTGGTAATCGGTCATTTCTCTGACCGGCTGGGCCGGCGCTATGCCATCTTTCTGGCTCTCGCCATCTCTTCGCTTTCGATTCCCTTGTGGGCCTTTGGCTCAACCATCGTGATGCTCGCGGTAGGTTCGTTCGTCATGCAGTTCGGGGTCCAGGGCGCCTTTGGCGTGATCCCTGCGCATCTCAACGAACTTTCTCCCAGCAGCGTGCGCAGCTTGTTTCCCGGTGTGGTGTATCAGCTTGGCGTCCTGATAGGAGCTCCCGCCGTGGTGGTGGAGTTTTACCTCCGCAGGCATGTCGGCTATCAATGGGCACTTACGCTCTTCGAGATGTGCGTAATCCTGGCCCTCTTCCTGATCTTCGGCTTCGGCCCGGAACGCACCAGCCACGACTTCTCCGCCTAGCTCACGTCAGATTCTCGACCTCCAACCCATCAAAGGTAGTCGTCAGGCTTGGACAACTCTGTTCCTGGCCAGGATCGTTAAGATAGAGCGATGCTCACCGACAACCAGCGCAGCCGAATTTGCGTAGTGCTGGTGCGAGCACGAAACCCCAACAACATCGGAGCAGTGGCACGGGCGATGCACGGGTTCGGCTTCACCGATCTACGCCTGGTCAACGACTACTCCGTCGCCCTCGAAAAAGCCCGCTCAGCCGTGGATGCGTCCGACATCCTGGCCGGCGCAAAGGAGTTCGCAACCGTAGCAGATGCCATCGCCGACTGCACCCTCGTCGTCGGCACCACCGCCGTGGGCGAGCGCAAACAAGAGCATCCTCTATATACGCTCGCCGAGGGCGCCCGCAAAATCACCTCGCCCCAGCCCAAAGCGCGCACTGCCCTGCTCTTTGGATCAGAAAAAACCGGCCTGAGCAACCAGGCCCTGAGCCACTGCCACTGGCTCATCACCATCCCCATGCACCAGACTCCGGGAATCCGTCATGCATCCATGAATCTAGGACAAGCCGCGGCGGTCTGCCTCTATGAACTCATACGGCAGCCAGACACTCCGCCGCTGCGCCCAGCCCAGCCGGCAGCCCTCGCTGCCGAACTGGAGCGCGTCACCGAGCTGTTAACCGAAGTCCTGGCCGCCATCGGCTACGCCAAGCGGCGCCCTGCCAGCGCGGAGCCGGCCGAAGTAAGGCGCATGGTGCGGCGCATGAACCTGACCCAATCCGATGCTCGGAGATGGGCAGGTATCCTGCGTCAGCTGTTGTGGAAGATGACTAGCGAGTGATGATGACTTCGTAGAGATTATCTTTGGCGAGGAAAAACTTGGTATTGGCGTACGTCTCGAACAGCTTCTCAATCGTCCGGTTGGTATACACACGCTGTACCGCGTAGCCGGTGGTTTCCTGGGTCTCAATGCTATCAGTATCGGTTACGTGGTAGCGGCAGAAGCCCGTATCTGCTCCAGTATTTCGCGTGTGAAAGAAGGCGAGCACCCGGCCGCCGGGACGCAGGGTGGAGCGCAGCCGCTTGATCATGGGCCCAACCAGGTCCTGTGGAACGTAATCCAGCGTGGTCCATAGCAGGATCACGTCGAATTCCCTGCCGGCAAAATCAAGGTTGTTATCGAGAAAGCCTTCGACGTCAAACTGCGTCATGCCATTCTCGTCCGGGGCGGTGGTCCAGTTGCCCCGCAGCGCTTCGTTCACCACGTCCGCCATGTAGACACCGTGGCCCAGCGTGGTAAGCAGGTTGATGTTGCTGGGAGAGGTCGGCCCGATATCCAGGATGCGTAATCCTGGCTCCCCTTTGAGAAACTTAAGCAGATCTTTCCATGCGCTGGAGTGTCTCGGCATGCGCGGCCCAGTGAGCACCGTGGGGCTGGCGGAGGCCTGAGAGTCGTTTTGTGACCTGCCGAATAGGTTGCGCATTGCGTCGTCAGTTTTTGACCGCAGACCATGGCTACCTGCGGCAAATATGTTCATCATGTGCCTAGCCCTCCAGCGTTCCCTAGTGTTTTGCTGGAGAGGTAGGTGCTGCCGCCACCTTTTCGCTGTGCAGAGGTTCTACCTTGCCGCGAAAGACAGCGCTCTCCTCGATCGACAGGCGCGCGGCGGAAATATCCCCAACCAGATCGCAGCCATCCCGTAATTCCACTCGTCCCGTAGCGGAGACATTGCCGCTCAACTGCCCGAGCAGGATCACGTCCTTGGCCGATACGTTCGCCGCTACGTGGGCGTTGGGCCCAATCGTCAGGCGGCTTTCCAGCAGGGTAATTGTGCCCTCGACATGGCCGTCGACCACGAGGTCTTCGCTGCCATTTACCTCGCCGCGGATCTGCACCGATTTGCCAATTGTGGCAACGGTGCCCTCTCCTGCATTCATCCTGTCCCTCCCTGCAGTTGCAGAAGGTTCTCTGCCCGACTATACGCAAGGTTCGAAGACAACCGCAACCGACAAAACGGGTTACGTCACACTCAGGGTCCACAGATGTAAACTGGGGTATTGCCTGGATTCTCATCAGGTAACGTTTCGCTGCCAGGTATGGCAGGGTGGATACAAGACCCATGTGGTTACTGTTTAGCAATGAGTCAATCAAGCGTTCCTGGGAAGCAGTCCTGCTGCTCAGCGTACTAACGGCAGGCCAGGCTCTTTCCCAGAATGGGAGCGCCGCGCCCGTTGATCCCGCAAAGATCGTGCGCGACGCCAGCTGGAACGAGCTTCATGCCCCCAGCTCCGGACATTCGTTTAGCTACCGCCAGTACAAGGTCGATCCCAAGGGAACGTTCGTGAAGCAGCTGGTCGAAACCAAAGACGGGGACGTTGCCCGCCTGATGGAGAGAGACGGAAAACCGTTGTCTCCGGACCAGGAGCAGGCGGAGGCCGATCGCCTCAACAACCTGCTGGCCCATCCCGAAATCCAGGAACATCGTCACAAGCGCGAGCAGGAAGACAGTGCCCGGGGCGACGAGATGGTGCGCATGTTGCCGGATGCCTTTCTTATTTACGTTCGAGGGCATGGTGGCCGGCCCGAATGGTCCTTGCTACCGGCTGGCCTTCAAGCCCAATCCCGGCTTTACCCCACCTGACCGGGAAGGTGAGGTTTACCACGGCATGGTAGGCGAGTTATGGGTCGATCAGGCGCAGCTGCGGCTGGTAAAAATCGACGCCCACCTTATCTCCGACGTGAACTTCGGTTGGGGAGTGCTGGGCAGGCTTTACAAGGGTGGCAGCATCCTGGTGGAGAACGCCGACGTGGGCATGCATCATTGGGAAACCACCCACATGAAGCTGCAGCTACAAGGCAAACTGCTGATGATGAAGACCGTGGACTATTCGACGACAGAAGATTTCAGCGACTTTCAAATCCATCCGCAGCTCCACTACCAGGAAGCGGTAGCCCTACTGCAAAAGATCCCGCCGCCGCTGCTGGCCGCGAAGTAAGCCCTTCAGCGGCTAAAGTCGGCTTTGTTTTGGATTTTTCTGAAGGGTACGGCCTTCAGGCCGTACGGAAATGCCTTGCCCTGAATTCGACATTTAGCCTCTGAGGGAGGACCTTTGCTCGAACCGGCCCTCTCCCTTCATCAGTGCAGCACCAACCTCACCCCTAAGCCAAATCGTCCCCGCCCCCCGAAGAATCGTCGAACGACGAATCATCAAGCGAGTCGTCGTAAGACGCATCGTCCAGATCCGCACCGTCCGATCCATCTCTCAGGTCGTCGCTTGCCTGCTGCAGGTTAGCCGCGTCATTCCCTGTATCGCCAAACCCGCTATTGTCGATATGTCCTTCGCCCGTCCCGCCCTGCCGCCCAGCATCGTCGTAGTAATTATTGATAACCGTTTCCTCCGGCGCGCCTCCGCCGAAGTACCCACCACCGGCAAAACCAGCCGGATGCCCAAAGCCATGCATCAAAGACTCAATGCCCTCAAACGCGAGTGCCCCCGCGGCGACTCCGGCTGCCGTGGTGGCTGCGGTGCGCAGGAAGCTTGAGCCCCCGCTGGGGGGCGGAGGCCCACCATACGCTGGGGCGGAATTCCAGGCTGGTGCATAGGGCGGCGCACCATACCCCGGAGACGGAGGCGGTGGTGGAGGAGCAGGGTCTCGATGACCCAGCAGGTTGCCGAGAAAGCTGGTAGCATGCGCCGGCTGTTGCACTGGCGTCCGCTGCAACTGGTCGAGCTGCGCCTTGGCCTGTTCCAGCGCATACTTCTGCACCAGGACGGTCTGCGCCAGGATATAGAGCGCGTCAGGGTTGCGCGCCAGCTTCTGGTTCAGTAACTGCTCGGCCTCAGGATCTTTCTCACTGAGCTGGGTCTGCTCCACCCGGCCGATCAGGTCGTTCAACATCACTTCTTCCTGCGGAGTCATTTCATCTCCAATAATCAACTATTGGATGCTGGAGAGGGTCCAGCGATGCGTCACGAAACCAGCGCCATGACCTTGATTTCTTCCTTGCGGACCGTAAGCCGCTCCACCAGGTCGGTACGCACCTCAAATCCGCGTCCCGGGGTAGTGGGCACGCGAATTTCGCCGGCGGGCGACACCGTGACTTCAGGCTCGATAATGTCCTCTGTCCAGTAGCGGCTGGAGGCGGAAACATCTCCCGGCAGGGAGAAGTTCTCGAGTGTCGATAAAGCAATGTTGTGCGACCGGCCGATACCGCTTTCCAGCATTCCGCCACACCACACCGGGATGCCTCGCTCCTGGGTGGCGTTATGGATGGCAATCGCCTCGCTAAACCCGCCCACCCGTCCCAGCTTGATATTGATGATGCGGCACGACTCCATCTCAATCGCGGCCAGGCTGTCGCGACGGTTGCGAATCGATTCATCCAGGCAAATAGCCGTATCCAGGCGCTGCTGCAGCATTGCGTGGAAGTAGAAATCGTCAGCCCACAACGGCTGCTCGATCATCAGCAGATGGAACTGATCGAACGTGGTCAGGTGGTCGGCATCGCGCAGCCGGTAAGCCGAGTTGGCATCGCAGCTGAGAACAATCTCAGGCCAGCGGTGGCGAACCGCCTCGAACATCTCCACATCCCAGCCAGGTTTGCACTTGAGCTTGATTCGCTGATAGCCCTGAGAAACTGCGGTTCCCACTTTTTCCATCAGCTTCTCGAGCGAAGGCTGAATGCCGATGGAGACTCCGCATGCAACCGTCTCCCGCGTGCCGCCTAAAAGCTCATACAGAGGTATCCTGCGAATCTGCGCTTCCAGATCCCACAGCGCATTCTCGAGCGCTGCCTTGGCCATGCGGTGGCCGCGCACCGGGCGAAAAATCTCAGGACACTTGCCGCCGCTCTGGTCTTCGGCGCTCCCAAGCAGGGGCGCAAGCTCGCGCAGAATCGTAACCCACGCTGTATCCGTAGATTCTTCGCTGAAGTAGGGATGCTCGCCGGCGGTACATTCGCCCCAGCCGGAAATTCCGTCGGCGCGCACTTCCGCCAGCAGCACGCGCCGCTCGCGGGTTTCGCCAAAGCTGGTGGCAAACGGGTGGACCAGCGACATGCTGAGCTCACGCAGAACAATCGAATCAATCTTCATGCAAACCTGCTCGATACCGGTTGTAGTGAATGGGAGGTGTTTGTGAATCTTGGCTCGTTCCATGGCCCGAGTTGGAAGATGCCATTGCCCTCGGCATCGATTCTGAAACCAATCACGGCAAGCCCACCCGCGAAGGCCTGCAGAAAATGCTCGCGATTCCGGGACTGGATATCGAGAACACGCTGCTGGTCCACGGGGGAATACCTCCAATGCGCGATCTGGTGCGGAACTGAGATTTCCTGCTCTACGGCGGGTAAAGCGACCGGTTCGCCTCCCAGTGCGGAGTGAACCCAGTCACTATCCAGCCACCATTCCGCGCAAAGCCGGTCGGTGGGAACCTCACCGTGTAGCCGAGAAGAGGATACACCATAGAAATTCACAGCATACCGGCGAACAACCGCACCCAGCTTGGAAACATTGAGAAAACTATTCTTGATTTCCAACGGGTCGAAGGTCCACTCCATGCGGCGGATGCCCCGCGCCAGGGCCTCTTCACGCTGGAAAAGCTTGAGCCGCCGGCCGATTCCCTGGTTGCGGTATTCCGGGTTCACCGCCAGCATGTGGGAGTGCAAATACGGTTGACCGCCGGAAATGCCGGGTAACGCCATGGCAAAACCTACCAGGTTCTCGGCATCGCCTTCAGGATTGGCGCCCGCCCTAGTGGTGTCGAAGGCTCCAATCACCTGGCCGCCGATCTTTTGCCCCACCACAAACATCCGGCGCGGAACCACGTCGCGATCCCCATAACCCCAAACGTCGATCTGCAGTTGTACGCAGGCTCCCAACTCCTCCAACCCATGGCACGGTCGGATCAGAACAGCACGGGTGGTGAGCGTCATCGTGAGGGGGACACCGCGGTTTCGGTTAATTTGGCCTGGCTCCAAAGCGATTCCAGCTGGGCGGCAGACATGTCTTCCAGGGGTTGCGGCGAAGCGGCTTCCATCGCGGCAAAGCGGCGGCGAAATTTCGCATTGGTGTGGCGCAAAGCGAATTCCGGCTCAACCTTGAGGTGGCGGGCCAGGTTCACCGCGGTGAATAACAAATCGCCCACTTCGGAAACGACCGCCTCATGGGCGGCGCCGTCCGCCGACTCGCGCTGCGGCGCATGATCCTGAATGGCCTGGCGCAGCTCCTCAGTCTCTTCCTCCAGCTTGCCCAGGATGCCCTCGGTATCCGGCCAGTCAAAGCCACTCTTTTTCGCCCGCGAGCCCAGCTTCGCTGCTTCGAGAAGTGCAGGCATAGAGCGTGGAATGTGGTCCAGTACAGAGCTGTGCAGCGGCTCCTCCTTCTCCGCCCGCTTGATCGCATCCCAGTTGCGCAGCACCTGGGAGGTATCGATTCCCGCAGTCTCCAGCGAGGATTTCACCGCATTGCCCGCCTCGAGCGACGCCTGGTCTCCGAACACGTGCGGATGGCGGCGCACCAGCTTACGATTGATTCCATCGACCACATCCGCAATGGTGAAATAGCCGGACTCACTCGCCATCTGGGCGTAGAAGAGAACCTGGAGCAAAAGGTCGCCCAACTCCTCGCACAAGTCACTCCAGTGGCGGCGCTCGATCGCATCGAAGACCTCGTAGGTCTCCTCCAGCGTGTATTTCCGGATCGTGTCAAAGGTTTGTTCGCGGTCCCAGGGACAACCATCGGGACCGCGCAGCCGGGCCATAATGCTCACTGCCTGGACGAAAAGCGCACCCGAATCCGCCGGATCACCCTGGGAACTCATTCCAACAATGTAAACGATGCGCTTGAGGATTTTCCTGATGCCACGTGGCCGGACCGTCCTGTTACTGTGGTGTTCCAGGCAAGCTGCCAAAAAAACTCCGCTATAAGGTAGTCCGGGTTCTAGAGGCTGCGGGAAAAACGCCGTTTTGTATCAGGGCGCGACTTTTTCCGCGGCCTCTTTATCCCCAACGGGAAGCCGTCCGACGAAAACGAATACTGGGTTGGAAATTAGTGACCAGACGAAAACGGATGGGTGCCCCATTCAAACCGTCTTTTGGCTCGAATGGGCTGGAAACAATTAAGTGATACCTGAAATGATTGCCTGCATCTTTTTTGCATTATTCGGGTTAGTGGCCGGCAGCTTTCTCAATGTCTGCATCCTGCGGCTACCGGCCGGCGAATCGGTGGTCTGGCCCCGGTCGCACTGCCGCCAATGCGATCATCCCATCGCTAACTGGGACAACATCCCAGTGCTTAGCTGGGTGTTGCTCGGGGCCGCGTGCCGGGCCTGCGGAGGGCGCATCGCCTGGCGCTATCCAGCTATCGAACTAACAACTTGCGCACTATTTACAATGTGCTGCCTGCGCTTTTCACCAGTCGGGCCCGCAGGGACCTGGCTGGCCGGGGGATGGGCGGTGCTCTGCTTCCTGCTGCTGGGCCTGGCGGTTATGGACGCCGAGACCCTGCTCCTGCCCAATGCATTCACCCTGCCAGGACTCGGGGCCGGGATCGTGTTCGCCGGCCTGCGCGGTTGCCTGCAGAGCGACGGCCTGGCCGGTTCTAAGGGGGCATGGGTCGCCGGGCTACGCGGGGCTGGACTGTCTGTGCTTGCAGCGGCAGCGGCGGCGAGCGTGCTGCTGTTGATCTCGGGAGTCTATTGGCTGGCGCGGCGACGCCACGGGATGGGAATGGGCGATGTGAAGCTGCTGGCCATGTTGGGCGCGTGGCTGGGCCTGCGGCAAACGGCGCTGGTTCTGTTTCTTGCCGTTATCGCGGGAGCGCTCTACGGCGTGGCAACCATCCTGTGGAACCGAAGGACCGTTGGCGCCGATGAATTGCCACCGGGGCAGTTGCCAATTCCATTTGGCACCATGCTCAGCCTCGCAGGCGTGTACAGCATCTTCTTAGGCGAGCGGACGATGGGCTGGTATCTGCAGCTGTTCCGCTAAGCTGCTCGTTATCCTGATTTGCGCCGGCGCCGGCGCCACCAGCGCCATCACCGATCTCAACTGGGTAAGGTGATGCGATCCATGGACCGCGTGGAACCGGCGCCATTGGTCCACACGAAGCGGTCCCAGCCAGGGATGAGGGCTTACCCGCTCCATGCCGAATTTGCGCCGGCAGCTATCGAGCAGGCTGTCCATGGCAGCGGTTTCATGGCGCAACAACTCGCCGAGTTGCCGCCCGTCCATGGGGCCAAACCTTCCTGGAGTGGGCATGGTCTCGTCCAGCGCCGGCACTCCCCGGGGGAGCGATCCGAAACTCAGGATCATCAACTGCAGCGACCACTGTAGGTAGCTGCGGCTCTGGTTGCGGGAAACGTGCCCTTTGCTCAGCCGGTTTTCCAGTACGCCGCTGGTCATGCGATAGCCCAGGACCAGATGCTCGATGACCTGTTGCGTACTCCACTTGTGAGCCAGGCCTTTGGGATGGAGCTGAGTGGTTTCCGCGTCCAGCTCGCGCACTTGGCCAGCTATTTGGTTTACGACTCGTTCCAGGACGGCGTGCATGGGGGGAGCCCTCGAACCTCGCCTACGCACGGAAGTGTAAAACACTGAAGCAACAAGAGAAAACCTTATTTATGCCTTGAATCTCCAGAACAACTACAACTTTTGTGGCGGGGATTTCGCGGCTATTTGCCCGGGCCGAGGGCCTTGAGCGCCTTGATGGCCTCTTTCGCTTTCGGCCCGTTGGGCACGATATCGAGATAGAGTTGGTAATTCCGCGCTGCCTCCACGTTGTTCTTGAGCCGCT
Source organism: uncultured Acidobacteriaceae bacterium (assembly GCA_963758385.1). Lineage (GTDB taxonomy): Bacteria > Acidobacteriota > Terriglobia > Terriglobales > Acidobacteriaceae > PALSA-350. The sequence goes on from CAVWVA010000001.1 coordinate 1,373,034, forward strand.
GTTGGGTCTCGGCCAAGCCGAAAATCGCGTCTACGTTGGTGGGATCGGTGGCGGTTGCATCCTTAAAACGAAGCAGGGCTCCCTGGTAGTCCCCGCGGGTCAGGTAGAAGCCGCCGACTTCGGCATCTTTTTTGGCCCGGGCAGGGTCGGTCACCTGGGGTTCGCTTTCCACCGTCCCCTCGGACCGGCTGGAGCTGCTTATGCCCGGCGGAACGTTGCTCTTCACCGCCGGGGTCGCGGTTTGATCGGGATCGCTTCCCGCCGCCTTGGCGGCATCCCGGGAAACGGATTCGGGGAAAGGGTTGTCGTCTGCCGTGCCGTGCTTCGCTGTCCCCGGTGCATCGGGGGTGGTGGTTGGATCACCGTTCTTGTCGGTGTTGGCCGTCTTGGCCGCGTCACGAGAAACTGCTTCGGGAAACGGGTTGTCGTCTTTGGCGGCTGGTTGCTGAGCGGGTTCCGAGGAGGGCGCGTCGGGTGGAGGCTGCGGCTTGGGAGCCGCCTTCTTCTGCGGTTGCGGCGCGTCGGGAACCGGCTGGTCTTGCGCAGACGCGCTAGCTCCGAACGTCAACAGAGAACCGATCGAAGCGACGATTAGGAGCCGGTTACGCATCGTTGCTATTTCGAGTCTAGACCTTCGGCCTTACACTTTCCAGCAAGCCGGACAATCGGGAAGCAAACCTCCGGGTGCCTCATGTTCTTTTCTTGGCATCAGCCGCAAAGCTTGTTAAAAACTAAATACCGATGGGCTTGATCATTCGCTCTTCCTCTATACATGCAGCCGGCTGCTACACCACCACCGCCCTCGCCAAGGGAGTGAAGGTAGTGGAATACACCGGACCCCGAATCACCAAGCGCGAGGCCGACGCGCGTTTTCAGGATTCGAAGATTACCTACCTCTTTGGCCTCGGTAACGGCTCAAGAGTCATCTGTGGTCATGGCATGGCCATGTACATCAACCACTCCTGCGATCCCAATTGCGAGACGGAAGAGCTGGACGGGCGGGTGTGGATTTCGTCCATACGCGACATCGCGCCCGGCGAAGAACTAACTTACGATTACAATCTCTACGATGGGGACGAGGACGACGCGCGTTGCTATTGCGGGGCTCGCAAGTGCCGCAAGACCATGTACTCGCCGGAAGAAATCGCGCGACGAAAAAAAGCCGCTAAGAGAAAAGCCCTCCGCGCAGCAGACAAGCGGCGTAAGCCGAACCCTTCCCCGCTGGCTCGGCGAAAATAGCGGCCACAACCACTGCTTCCCTGGCAGAATTGCATCGCGTTGATGCAGATTTGCGATTCCTGCGACTCGGCTACAATCAGATCTACGGCTTGGCCGGCCACCGGCCCAGCCCGCTCGCATTCTTCCTCCCTATGGCTTACCAGGTTCTTGCCCGCAAATACCGTCCCCAACGCTTCTCCGATGTAGCCGGCCAGGAGCACGTGACCCGCACCCTGGGCCACGCCCTGGAGCAGGAGCGCATCGCCCACGGGTACATCTTCAGCGGGCATCGCGGCATCGGCAAAACCACCATCGCCAGGATCCTGGCCATGGCGCTGAATTGCCGCAACAAAATTGGCAGCTCCGAACGGCCCTCCCCCGAACCCTGTGGCGTTTGCGATTCCTGCAAGGAGATTCGTGCCGGCAACTCCCTCGACGTGGTCGAGATCGACGCGGCCACCAATCGCGGCATCGATGAAATTCGTGAACTGCGAGACGCAGCTCGCTACGCCCCGGCCCGCGATCGCTACAAGATTTACCTGCTGGATGAAGCCCACCAGATCACCGATGCCGCCTTCAATGCCCTGCTGAAAACGCTGGAGGAACCGCCCGATCATGTCGTCTTCATGATGGCGACCACCCAGCCTGAAGATATTCCCCAGACCATCCGTTCGCGCTGCCAGCATTTCAGCTTCCACGCGGTGAAATTTGATGACATTGTGGCGGAACTGACCCAGATCGCCACGGCGGAAGGAATTCTGGCCGATCCACAGGCGTTGTCCCTGTTGGCGGAAGCGGGCGATGGCTCCATGCGCGATGCGCTTTCCATCATGGACCAGGCCATTGCCAGCGCGCCAATGGTCGACGGTAAGCCCAGGCTCGACGGCAACGAGATCCGCGAGCTGATGGGGACGGTTCCCGACGCGGTGTTCGAACGCATCCTCGAAGCCATCGGCGAAGGTCAGAGCGCGGCGGTGATGGAAGAGCTGAACCGGCTGCTGAACGCCGGCAATAGTCCTTCGCAAATGGCGCGGCAAATGGTGCGCTACCTGCGCAACTGCCTGATGGCCAGGCTGGGCGGAGAAATGACGGAACTGCTGCAGGTATCCGGGGATGAACGGGCCCGCGCTGCGCGGACGGCTACCCTGTTTGGCGAAGAAGATCTGACCCGCTTCTTGCAGGTGATGCTGCGCACCTTCGACGAACTGAATTACCGCCAGGAGCCGCGCCTGCATCTGGAGCTGGGCCTGATGAAGCTGGTCCACTTGCAGCGCTTGTTGCCCCTGGAGCAGATTCTTAGCGGCTTGCCCGGAGGCGCCGCAAGTTCCCCGGCGAAATTGAACCCTGGAGCCGGCAGCGCAAAGCCCGCACTCACTGCACCACCGCCGCGGGTGGAAACCCGTCCTCAGCCGCCGGCGCCCCGGCCGGTTCCGCTTGAGGCGGCGCCTTCCCCGTTCGAGCTTGACCGCCAGCGCAAGCTGAGCAGCGAAGATGCAAAAGAAACCGCCGTCGCTACGATTGTTCCAGAGCCGCCTGCTCCGCCCGCCGTGCTCCTGAGCCGCCCACTCCAACTGCAACGGTGAATGAAACCGATCTGAATCAGCTGCGCGAAGTGGTGAGCGCCGCGCTCGATGAGCAGGGACACAACACCGCCGCATCCTTGCTGGGCGCGGGAAAGTGGAGACTGGACGAAGATGGAGCGATCCAGGTAGAGGTTGGGGTCAAAAAAACCATGCTCGGCCTGACCATGAATGGCGAAGCGTGGAAGATTGTGCGCGAGGCGCTGCGCGTGGCCGGCGCAACGCAGAAGATGACCGTAGTGCCCGGCGAAGCAACCGAGCCGGCGAGCGGGAGCACCCGCGTCTGGTCGCGCGATAGCATCGAAGCGGTAGCCTTGGGGAATCCGCTGGTGCGGCAGGCGCAGGAAATGTTCCACGCGGAAGTGCGCAGCGTGCTCGATCTGCGAGAAAACCAATCGCGAGACAAAGGTTGAATTCTAAGCAAGCGGAGTGGGCTGTGAATCCTTTGAAGATGCAGGAAATGCTCGAACAAGCGCGCCACATGCAGGACCAGATGCAGCAGAAGCTGAGCCACACGGTGGTGGAAGCCTCTTCCGGAGGCGGCGCGGTCACGGTGAAGATGAATGGGCAGAAGCAGGTCTTGCAGCTCAAGATCGATGCGGCGGCAATGATGAGCCTGAGCTCCAGCCCATCCGACGTCGAAATGCTGGAAGACCTGGTGATGGCCGCATTCAATGAGGCCGGCCGGCGCGCCGATGAGGCGATCAAGTCAAATCTGACCGGCATGTTGGGCGGCTTGGACCTGCCCCCGGGGCTGCTATAGCCTTCCCCGTATAGGAGCCAGCTTTGTCACAATTTGCAGAACCGATGGCGCGGCTGATCGAAGAACTGCGCAAGTTGCCGGGCATCGGAGCGAAGAGCGCGCAGCGGCTCGCGTTTCATATTCTCCGCGCCAGCACAGAAGATGCCGGAGCGCTGGCCGATGCCGTGCGGGAGTTGAAGGCCAGGCTGCTGCTCTGTTCCACCTGCAACAACATTACCGATGTGGATCCCTGCGTCTATTGTTCCAGCTCGACTCGCAGCCAGCGGGTGGTGTGCGTCGTAGAGGAGCCGGGGAATATTGCAGTGATCGAAAAGACCCGCAGCTATAACGGCGTGTATCACGTATTGCATGGCACGTTGTCGCCCCTGCACGGCGTAGGTCCTGAGCACCTGAGAACCGGCAGCCTGGTCGCCCGCGTAGCCCAGGGAGAAGTCGAGGAAGTGATCCTGGCAACCAATCCAACCGTGGAGGGCGAGGCGACCGCGGTCTACCTGGCGGATCTGCTGCGCAGCACAACCGTGCGCGTAACCCGAATCGCCACCGGCGTGCCGGCCGGCAGCGACATCGAGTATGCCGATGAGGTCACCATGACCCGGGCCATGGAAGGCCGCCGCGAACTCAAAGCGTGACTTGAATGGAGCCGCGGGAACCCCACGAAACACCCAAACCCCGGCTCCCTGGACGGGTGCCCCATGTTCGCCAAAGCGTACATGGGCCGAAGAAGATGGGCGAAGCCCTCCATCGCTTTTGCCAACACACTACTTCCCCCGCGAAAACCGGCTTGCGACGGATGGTCTGTTCGACACTGTACCTTTCAGGAACAATGTTAGGGCGAACACGGGGCGCCCAATGGGCAACGGTTTGCTGGTTAGGTTTTCTCCTCTTCGTTGCCCCGGCGTTGGCCGCGGAGACCAACCCTCAGGCGGCCCTCTCCTCCGCGCTGCAAAACACCCCCGCGGTAGCCGTCGTCATCGATGTGAAAACCGGGCGATCCCTGGCAACCGTGAATACACCCGGCCAGCGAAGCAGCCCGGGGTCAATCCTCAAACCGCTGTTCCTGGCCGCAGCCCTCGAGCAACACCAGGTCCTCCCGCAAACCACTGTCTTCTGCCGCCGCGATCTGCATATCCAGGAAGGAACCCAGCAGTGGAACCTGGCCTGCACCCATCCCCAAAGCAACGTCACCTTCGCCGCGCAAGAAGCGCTCGCCTATTCCTGTAATCAATACTTCGCCCAATTAGCCGACCGCATTCCCCCAACCCAGGCCCGGGCCATCCTCGAACACTACGGTCTGACCCCTACATCCACCCCGCAAACCCGCGAGCAGAAAGAGTTACTCATCCTGGGAGTAGCGGGAGTCACCGTTTCCCCGGCACAGATGGCCGTTGCCTATCGCAAGCTCGCACTGGAACTCAACACACCCGAACTAACCCCAGTGCGGGCGGGCCTGGAGGATTCGGTCACTTACGGCATGGCCCACAACGCCGCCGTGCCCGGCATGCAGATCGCGGGAAAAACCGGAACCGCCAGCGATCCCGGGCAAAGCTGGAGCCACGGATGGTTTGCCGGCGCAGGCTACCTGGGGCAGGAACAAGTCGTGATCGCGGTCTATCTGCCGCACGGCAACGGAGCCGACGCGGCCCGCCTGGCCCAACACTTCTTTCTCGCCGCACAAAAGCCAGTAGACACAGAGAGCGCCCGCTCGCTGACCGTCGAAATCTTTTCCACACGAACCGTGAGGACCCTGACGGCAACGCCGCTCAACCCCACAGGCGGCCAGCCGATCCAGGTGGAGTGGACCCCGGAAGGACTCCGCCTCTCACCCGGCGGGACGCTAAAGCAACTGCCACTGAGCGGTAACTTCCGGATGCAGGCCGGCGAGCAGGTTCAGGCTGCGGGCGAGTGGTCCCTCGCCTGGCAGCACGACGGCATCCGCGTGCTGCTCACCCTGCCCAGCGAAAAATATGTCATCGCTGCGCTCAATGGCGAAGCCGCTCCCGATGAGCCGTTGGCTTCGCTCAAAGCAATGGCCATCAGCATGCGCACCTTTGCCCTGGTGAATGCCAACCGCCACCGCGCGGAGGGTTTTGCCCTTTGCGACAGTACCCACTGCCAGGCTTTGCGGCTGGGCCCGGCGCGTCCGGAAGTCCAGCGCGCAGTGCAGGAAACAGCGGGAGAAACCCTCTGGTTCGGCGGTCAGCGGGCGCACATCTACTACACCCAGCATTGCGGCGGCATGAGCGAACCGGCACGCGATGTCTGGCCAGCGGAACAGGCCACCTACCTTTCCGGGCAGCGCCCCGATCCTTACTGCCTTCGCCGCTCCGCGGCTGAGTGGCACACGCGGATCTCCCTGGCGCAGCTCCAGCAGATTTTTCACCAACAAGGCTGGCGTACCCCTTCCCCGATCGAAACCATCCGGGTAACCCGGCGGACCCCCGGTGGCCGCGCCCAACTCCTTGAAATCACAGGAGGAGGCGCTCCGGCGCAATTGTCGGCCAGCAGTTTCCGTTTCGCGGTGGACCGGGCGCTCGGTTGGAACCAGATGCGCGGCGACTGGTTTACCGCCAGCGTATCGGGGGACGCCCTGGAAATCGCCGGCCACGGCTACGGCCACGGCGTCGGCCTATGTCAGGCGGGCGCGTATCAAATGGCCGCCGAAGGGCATAACGCCGCGGAGATTCTCCGTTTTTACTTTCCCGGCGCCACCCCCGGCATTACACCGGCAGACCAGGGATGGCAGACGCTTGCGGGCTCCGGTTGGACACTGCTGACCACCAACCCAGCCGGTCCGCTGCTGGCGGAGGGAAATGCTGCCTGGATCCGGGCGCAGTCGTTGCTCGGCTCACCCGCGTCTTCGGCCAGTCCGCTGGTGCAAGAGTTGCCCAGCACCGAACTGTTCCGCCAGACCACGGGCGAACCGGGCTGGATGCTGGCCTCGACTCGCGGCAACAACGTGTTCCTGCAGCCCGCAAGCGTACGCCGCAATCACCCAGCCGCGGAAGGTCTGCTCCTGCATGAGTTTCTCCACGTGCTGGTAGAGCAGCAAGCGGGAGAAAAAGCTCCGCTGTGGTTACGTGAAGGATTGGTTGAGAGTTTAGCCAGTGGGAGCAAGGAAACAATGGTGTCGGGTACCACGCCGGCGAGCGCCGTGGATGCGGCCCTCGCCCATCCCGCCAACGCGGACGACTCGCGCCGCGCCCATCGGATTGCGGCGCAAATGGCGGCTACCCTCTGCGCGCGCTACGGTATGCCGGCGGTGCGGGAATTTCTCCGCAGCGGCGTTCCTTCGGAGGCCGTTCCCTGATTCAGAGCCCAGCGGAGGCGCTGATTCTTCAGCAGCAGCTCCGCGATAATCAACCGCAGACAGCCATTCTCCTGCGCCAATTGCTGCAGATCCGGCGTCTCCCACCGGCAATCGCGGATCCGTTCGGGCTCGATCGATAGGTTCCCCATCATGACTGGCCATCCTCGCGTTTCCCAGGACTCGATACTGAGCCCGTGACTCTAGGAACAACATAGATCCGGGCGGAAAAGGGCGAAAGCCCAATTGGTGCCCCATGCAATGGACTCTTTGGTGGGGTTCCCCGCCACCCCCGCGCCAAATTCCGCCACCCGCCAGAAGTGAGCAATATTGAACAGATTCTTATATTCGCTCAATGCCATGCTCAGACAGCCCCTGCGTGTACCGGCGTATGATCGTGAGCAATCTTCTGAAAATGATGAGCGAAAATGAGGCCCCCGTGGCGACCGATGCGAGGGAACGGCCATTCAATCCGGAGGCTTTTCTGGCGAGCGCTGGGCTGGGACGAAGGATCGTTCAATTAAAGGCACGGGAAGCGTTCTTCTTGCAGGGTAGCGAAGCCGATTCCATCTTCTATCTGCAGAAGGGCCGGGCCAAGCTGACCGTTGTTTCCGCCGCCGGCAAGGAAGCGACCATCACCCTGCTCGCAACCGGCGACTTTGTCGGTGAAGAGTCGCTCGCCGGAGCCATGGGCCTCCGCTTGGCCACCGCCACGGCCATCAGCGCTTGCATCGCGCTCAAGATCGAGCGTGCTGAGATGATCCGGGTCATGCATGAGGAGCATGCTTTCTCCGATCTCTTCCTCAGGTTTCTTCTCGCCCGCAGCATGCGCACCCAGGCTGACCTGGTCGACCAGCTCTTCAACTCCAGCGAAAAACGACTGGCCAGAATCCTTTTACTGATGGCGGAATTCGGCAAGCCCGGCGAGCCGGAAAGCCTGATCCCAAAAATCACCCAGGAGACCCTGGCAGAGATGATCGGGACCACCCGGTCGCGGGTTAGCTTTTTTATGAATCGCTTTCGAAAACTGGGGTTTGTCGAATACGACGGCCGTATCAAGGTACACAAGTCCCTGCTCAATGTGATCCTGCACGATCAATTGTCAGATCACCACACGGCCGGCCCGGCACCCAGCCGGGGTGCGCCGGGCAGACCCAGAAAAAGCTCCAGATGACCCTCGATGACCGGGATGGCAACCTGAAACGTTTGCCCTTCGAAGGAACCTCCCTGAAGCCCAGTGCGTCTCGGGCGGTTTCGCGTCGCCGTTACTGAGCAAAACTGCACAGCCTCCTTGTTCCCACGAGAACATACTTACCGTAAGTCGAACTGAAGGTCGCTGCGCCCATCTACCGTAGCTCCTACTCCAACAAAAATCTCTCAGACTGCTCCGCCGATTCCCACCGCGGTGGACACAGCAGGAACAGGCAGAACCTACCGTGGAAGCCCAGCAAAAAAAAACCTCCCCCAAAGACGATCTGAAATCGCTGCCTATGGCGGAATTTGAGACCAGACTGGCGTCCTCCCAGGAAGGTCTCAGCCAGGCCGAAGCCCAGAAGCGGCTGGCGCAATACGGCCCTAACGAAATTGCGGAAAAGAAGACCAATGAACTCCTTAAGTTTCTCTCTTATTTCTGGGGTCCCATCCCGTGGATGATTGAGGCGGCGGTGATACTTTCCGGCGTTGTGCGCCACTGGCTGGACTTCTTCATCATCCTGCTTCTGCTTGCTTCGAATGCAGTGGTCGGATTCTGGGAAGAACACCAGGCCGGCAACGCCATCGCCGCTCTGAAGGCCAAACTGGCAATCAATGCCCGAGCCAAGCGAGATGGCAAGTGGACCACTCCCAAGGCCGGCGAACTGGTTCCGGGAGATGTAATTCGTCTACGCCTGGGCGACATCGTTCCCGCGGATGCGCGATTGTTGCCCGGCGACCCGGTAGAAGTGGATCAGTCTGCCCTGACCGGAGAATCCCTGCCTGCAACCCGCAATCCTGGCGAGGCGGTCTTTTCCGGTTCTATCCTTCGCCAGGGCGAAATTGACGCCATGGTCTATGCCACGGGCGCCAACACGTACTTCGGCAAAACTGCTCAGTTAGTGCAGGAGGCTCATACCGTAAGCCATTTCCAGCGCGCCGTGTTGAAGATTGGCGACTACCTGATCGTGCTCGCGGTGGCCCTGGTAGTGCTGATCGTCACCGTAGCCATCTTCCGCGGAGACCCGATTCTCAACACGCTGGAATTTGCTCTCATCCTGCTGGTGGCCGCAATCCCTGTGGCCATGCCCACCGTACTTTCGGTGACCATGGCAGTCGGCGCCCGCCTGCTGGCCAGGAAAGAAGCGATCGTGACCCGGCTGTCGGCAATTGAAGAATTGGCCGGTGTGGACGTGCTCTGCTCCGACAAAACCGGCACCTTGACTCAGAACAAGCTGACCCTGGGCGATCCATTCAGCCTGAACAACCTACCCGCGGACCAGGTGATTCTCTGGGCCGCCCTGGCCTCACGTGCGGAGGATAAAGACACCATCGACCTCGCAGTGATCGGTGGCGTCAAGAACAGCAAGGCATTCGAGGGCTACCAGGTAACCCACTTCCAGCCGTTCGATCCGGTGCACAAACGCACGGAAGCTACGGTGAAAGCATCGGACGGAAAACAATTCTTTGTGGCCAAGGGAGCTCCGCAGGTCATTCTGCAGATGTCAACGAATGCTGAGCAGATAAAGCCCGCGGTGGAAAAAGCGGTGAATGCCTTTGCCGCGCGCGGCTTCCGCTCGCTCGGCGTCGCCCGCGCCGAGGAGCAGGGCAAGTGGCAGTTTGCCGGAGTGCTGCCTTTGTTCGATCCACCGCGCGAGCAGGCGAAAACAACCATCGCCAGCGCCCGCCAAATGGGCGTGAAGGTCAAGATGGTTACCGGGGATCAACTAGCCATCGCCCAGGAAACAGCGCGCCAATTAGGCATGGGCGCCAACATCCTCGATGCCAGCGGATTGGGTGACACCAAGCATCATGAGACGGCACAGTCCGCCCAGGCCATCGAAGATGCGGATGGTTTTGCCCAGGTGTTCCCTGAACACAAGTTCCACATTGTGGATGTGCTGCAGCAGCGAGGCCACATCGTGGGCATGACCGGGGACGGGGTGAACGATGCTCCAGCGCTCAAGAAAGCCGACTGCGGCATCGCCGTTTCGGGCGCCACCGATGCCGCCCGTGCGGCAGCTTCCATCGTGCTGCTGGCCGCAGGCCTCTCCGTGATCATCGACGCCATCAAGGAAAGCCGGCGCATCTTCCAGCGAATGAACAGCTACGCCATCTATCGCATCGCCGAAACCCTGCGCGTTCTATTGTTCATGACACTGTCGATCCTGGTGTTTAACTTCTATCCCGTAACCGCGGTGATGATTGTCATGCTGGCGTTGCTCAACGACGGCGCAATTCTGTCCATCGCGTATGACAATGTTCATTACAAGGACAAACCAGAGGCATGGAATATGCGCCTGGTGCTCGGCGTCTCCACCGTGCTCGGAGTCATCGGCGTGGTGGCCGCGTTCGGGTTGTTTTATCTCGGCGAACGCGTCTTTCATCTCGATCGCTCGCACATCCAGACGCTGATGTACCTCAAGCTATCGGTAGCAGGGCATCTGACCATTTTCCTTACCCGCACCCGCGGAGCCTTCTGGTCGATACGCCCGGCAAAGACCCTGTGGATGGCCGTCCTGGGCACGCAAATCCTGGCCACCCTGATTGCCGTGTATGGAGTGTTTATGACCCCCCTGGGTTGGGGCTGGGCAGCATTTGTCTGGGGCTACGCTTTGCTTTGGTTCTTGATCAACGATCGCGTTAAACTGCTAGCCTACCGTATCCTGGACCCGGCCAAACCCGCATTGCTGACCAGGAAACCGGTTGACCTGAATGCACAAATTGCTGCGCGAGCTTATGAACTCTACCAACAGCGCGTCCGCGGAGAAAGCCTGCAGAACCAGGACTGGCTGGAGGCCGAACGCGAGGCTCGCAGCGACCCCGCGGCGCAGGCAAAGCCTGTTGCCGTTTCCTCATAACCCGAATGGAGCAAGATGAAGATCAGTTCCGAAGAGTTCCGTGTGCCTCCCGGGAAAGAGTTCAAGCTCAGCGACAGAAAGACTCTGGTTAAGCCCTTCTATCATTCGAAAAAGCAGTACCACCAGCTGCTGCAGGAGCATGTCGCCCAGTTGAGTTCTTTGCAACAGCTTCACTACGCTTCCAGCCGCTATGCGCTGCTACTGATCTTTCAGGGGATGGATGCTGCCGGCAAGGATGGAGCCATCCGCCACGTGATGTCGGGCATCGATCCGCAAGGATGCCAGGTCTCCAGTTTCAAACAGCCCAGCGCCGAGGAGCTGAAGCATGATTTTCTCTGGCGCTCGACTTGCCAGCTTCCCGAGCGCGGCCGGATCGGTATCTTCAACCGTTCCTACTACGAGGAGGTGCTGGTGGTTAAGGTGCACCCGGAGATTCTGCGCAACCAGGGTCTTCCGCCGGAACTGCTGGACGAGAAGAACCTCTGGGAGGAGCGGTATCGCTCCATTGTCGAGCTCGAGAGTCATCTCTATCGCAACGGCACGCGGACCATCAAGATCTTCCTGAACCTTTCCCAGCAGGAGCAGCGCAAGCGTTTTCTTAAGCGTATCGATCAGCCCGACAACAACTGGAAATTCAGCCTGGCAGACGTTCACGAGCGCAAATTCTGGAAGCAATACATGGAAGCGTATGAAACCTGCCTCAATGCCACCAGCACCCACCAGGCGCCCTGGTACGCGGTTCCCGCAGACGATAAAGAGAATGCCCGCCTCATTATTGGCCGCATCGTGCTCGATGCGTTTGAGGACCTCAAGATGGCCTATCCCAAAACTACCGCGAAGCGGCGGCGAGAATTGCAGTCGATCCGCAAGCAGCTAAAGAAGAGCTGACCATGAGGAAGCGCACAGCAGCCGGCGTGGCTGCGATGAGCTTGCTGCTGAACGGCTTGCATGCCCAGACACCCGGCAGTCCGACAGCCACGCCGATCAAACACCTGGTGGTGATCTTCGACGAGAACGTTTCCTTCGATCACTACTTTGCCACCTATCCCGATGCGCTCAATCCTCCCAACGAAACCCCGTTCCACGCGCGCCCGGGAACGCCGCGGGTAAATGGCCTGAACGCATTGCTGCTGCAGCGGAACCCGAACTACCTCAACGTGAAAGTAAACCAAACGTACGCTGTGAACCCCTTCCGCCTCGGGCCTGCACAGGCGGCCACCGCCGACCAGAATCACGACTACACAGGAGAGCAGCAAGCCTTCCACGCCGGCCTGATGGATTCATTTCCGCAGTACACCGGGCTACCCGCCCTGCCCGGACAGAAGTTCCATCCAGAAAGCCTGCGCGGCGCGCCTCCCGAATATGTGAACCAGACCAAGGCCCTGGTGATGGCCTTCTTCGACGGAAACACCGTGACCGCGCTGTGGAACTACGCGCAACGCTTTGCGCTGAACGACAATTCCTACGCATCGACCTTTGGCCAATCGACCCAGGGAGCCATTGAACTGATCTCCGGCCAGACCAACGGCGTGACCGACCAGATCAACGCCGCTGCCTTTCTCGTCGATGGTGGAAACGGGACTTATACCGAGGTGGATGATGGCGATCCCATTGGAGACAAGTGCTCCAGTACGACCTGGGGTCAGCTGCGCTACACGGGAAACAACATCGGCCAGATGCTGAGCAGGCAACGGGTGACCTGGGGATGGTTCGAGGCGGGTTTCGACCTAAGCAAAACAAATCCCAATGGAACAACCGGCTGCCGGCGGAGCACGATGTCGCAGATCACGCAGGCATTGACCACGGATTACATTCCCCACCACGAGCCCTTCCAGTACTACACTCCGACGGCAAATCTGCTGCACACCCGGCCATCCTCGGTGAGCATGATCGGCAAGGAAGGAGATGGCGCAAATCATCAGTACGATAGCGATGATTTTTTTGCTGCGGTCAAGGCGGGTAATTTTCCCGCCGTTAATTTTTTGAAAGCGCCTGCATATCAGGACGCGCATGCTGGTTATTCCGATCCCATCGATGAGCAAGCCTGGCTGGTCACCGTGATCAACTTCCTGCAACAGCAACGGGAGTGGAAAAACACAGCAGTGATTGTGGCCTACGACGATTCTGACGGCTGGTACGACCACCAGATGGGGCCGGTCGCGAACCAGTCGACCAGCAAGGCGGATGGGCTCACCGGTCCCGGGCAATGCGGCGACGGCACGACTGCCCTGCCCGGCCCCGCGGTCGATCATGCGCAAGGCCGCTGCGGCTACGGCCCACGCCTGCCGTTGCTGGTGATCTCCCCCTTTGCGCGGCGCAATTATGTGGACCACAGCCTTACCGACCAAACCTCGGTCCTGCGCTTCATCGAAGACAACTGGCTACACGGAGAGCGCGTGGGTGGTGGGTCCTTCGATGCCATCGCCGGGGCCATCGACGCAATGTTTGACTTTTCCCACCCGGACGCAAGGCCATACATCCTGGATAAGACGACCGGCCAGGTCGTGAAGCAATGACCGCGGACGCGTAACTCACGCAGCGCCACCCGCCTGACCTTCAACCGTCTATCTTGGCGCCACCGGCAAAATCAACGCGCTCGAATTTGCCCCGTCGTGCAGGATCGTATTCGTCGCCTTCACAAATTGCGTATCTTCGGCGGCGCTCTTGCCCGTGTTCAGATTGCGGTCGAAGCGTGGAAAATTGCTCGACGACACTTCTAGCCGGATACGGTGCCCCTTCAAAAAAACGTTGCTCGTGGACCAGAGGTCTATCTTGTATTCGTAAACCTTGCCGGGCGAGATGGGTTTCGGCTCCCCGGCGGTGGACGCGCGGAAGCGTGCGCGCAGAATTCCCTCAGTCAGATTTTGCGCGAACCCGTTGGGCCAAACGTCGACCAGCTTACCCGTGAAGTCGGTATCGACCGCAGACGACTTTGCAAACAGATCGAGCATGACCGGACCTGTGACTTCGAGATCCTCTTCAAGCGGCGGTGTGGTATACACCAGCACGTCCGAGCGCGCTTCCACCTCTTTCTGATCGCGCGGTCCCGGCGCCAGATGAACCGAATCGCAGCACAGCGGACCGCCCACTGTCGGAACCGGATTGCCCGGATCGTAAACAAAAGTGTCGCTGCCTTCCTTTTCTGGTGTTGCCGTGGAAAGCGAACCGTCGCCCGAAGCGCTGTTGGCCTTCCCCCCGGAGTGGAGATAGTAGTGAGTCTGCGTGGCGTGCGCCAGCGGCCACCCAGGCTCATCCCGCCACTCGTTCTTGCCCATCACAAAAATCCTCACAGGCTTGCCGCTCGCGAACTGGTTCTGCTTGCCCAATAACAAGTAGTCGAACCAGTCGAGCGTGATGGCGTTCTCGTCAAAGGCTGCGTCGGGCCCAAAATCTACGTCGCCTACTTTACGGTTCCAGCCGCATGGCCGCCGATGGCAATCACCAGATGTTGCCCGTCGCGTGCGGCCTGGTTACCCGCATGCGCCTTGAGGCCCACGTAGTTGCGCAGCGAGCCGCCCTGGAAAAGGTCATACCATGCCGCAATCGTGAGCGAGGGCACCTCGACGTTCTGGTAATTCTCCTCGATCGACCACTGCTTCCAATAGCTGTCGTATGTCGGATGCGCCAGCCAGTCGAGGAAATAGGGCGCCAGTTCCTGCGTCAACTGCGTGCCGCCGGAAACCGGCTGGATATTGAAGACGGGGAAATCGGTCAACGGCAACACGCGGTCGCTGACCAGCGCATTTGTGTTATCGCGGATCACGCGATTCGCCGTATCCTGCGCCAGGCCCGCCGCCCACGACTCATCAAACCACTGCTCGAACGCTCCGCCCTGGTAGGTCCAGTTTTCGTGATAGTTCGAGGCCGTGACCACAGGGCAGATCCCGGCCAGGTGTGGCGGATGGCTGATGGCGGCGAGCATCACCGTGGCGCCCACGTACGATCCGCCGAACATGCCAACTTTGCCGTTTGAATGCGGCAGGGCTGCGGCCCACTCTACCGTGTCGTAGCCGTCGTCAATCTCGTGCTTGAAGGTGTACCACTCGCCTTCGGAGGTATAGCGGCCGCGCACATCCTGGATCACGACCATAAACCCGCGCGCGACCGCCTTGCGCGCAAAATCGGCGCCCCCGTCTTTGTTGTAGGGTGTGCGCTGGAGTAAGAGGGGAAAGCTGCCCTCACCCGCGGGTCGATAGACGTCGGCTTTGAGAGTGACGCCGTCACGGGTCTTCATGGTGACGTTGCGATCGATCACCACATCGGCGGCAGGCTGTGCGAACCCGGCAGCCGCAAGAGACGCCACTGTGAGCACTAAGACGCAAAGCAGTTTTTCTGGACATGAAATTCCCCGGCGGCAGAGGCCGAAGCAATTCTAACGAATGAGCGCAGCAACGGCCCCGCGAGCCCCCTGAAGCTTACATTCCGGTTGCAATACTGCAGGCCGAGTTCCCTGATGAACCCCAAAGCGTGCCCACAATACTATGTGCATAAGCGATACGCCTTGCCGTGCCAAATCTGGTTGCGTGGTGTAGAACTCTGAATAGCCCAGTGCGCAATTTCGAGAAAACCCGAACCGAATTCCAGGAAATACTCGCCAAGCCCATTCGCGAACTCGGGCTCAAACTCGAGGGTTCTCCGCTGGAACGATTCGTGCTGCAGCTTTATCGCGAACTCGACGCCAAGGGGATTCACAAGTTCCGTCCCGCCTGCTACCTCACCGATGAGTGGGGATGCCCTTCGGGCGAGCCCGTCATCGGCATTCCGTTCTACCTGGCCAACCCGGATCTGGCACAACTCGAGCGCGAAATGAACGATCTCGAAGACGCGCGAGAGATCATGATGTACATGCGTCATGAGGCCGGACACGCATTCAATTACGCCTACCAGCTTCACAAGTCGGCGGAGTGGCGCGATCTCTTCGGCCCGTTTCGCCGCGCCTATCGGGATAACTATCGTCCCATCCCGTTCTCGCGGAAATTTGTCCGTCACATGGCCGGCTGGTATGCGCAGAAGCATCCCGATGAAGATTTTGCGGAAACCTTTGCCGTCTGGCTCACGCCGCGCTCGCAATGGCGTAAGCGCTACGAAGGTTGGGGCGCGCTCGCCAAGCTGCAGTATGTCGATCGCATTGCGCGCAGAATTGGTGATATCGAACCTGTCCGCCGTCGTGGCCGTACAGACATCACCGTCGATGAAATGGAATCGACGGTCGGCGAGTTCTATCATCTCAGCCTGCCGGAGGAAGTTCCCATGCAGGAACTCGCTCTCGATACCGACCTGGCCGACATCTTCAATATCTCGCCCAAGCGTCGTAAGGGCGTGCGGCCCGCCCAGGAAATGTTGCGCCAGCACCGCAAGCCCATTGTCGACAAGGTCGCATACTGGAGCGGCGTGCAACGGCCTATCGTCAAGCGGCTCGTGGAAGCCATCTGCAAGCGGGTTGAAGACCTGGGTCTGCTCGTGGACGTTCGACGCGAGTCTGATTATCTTACCGAGTTCACGGTCTACACCACCGCACTTTCCATGAATTACCTGATCCGTGGAAAGTTCATTCATCCCTGAGGCGTGCCGGGCAGCTGCCGTCACTCCGACTGGAGATTCGCATGACTGGAGCGAAGTTGAAAATCACCGTACTGTACGACTTGTGGGAAGAAGATCAGCCTGAGGTGCAGGAAGAAGCTCCTGCGCCGGCCAAGCGCAAAGGTCAGACCAAACGCAAGAAGAAGCCGGTAAAGCACGACCGCGAAGAAATTTTCGAGGCCTTGCAGAAGCTTGGTCACGAACCGTCGTATCACGTTCTCGACGGCCGCCCCCAATCGCTGCTGGGGCTCGCCAAATGTGGCGCCGATCTTATTTTCAACCTGACGGAATCCTATGCGGGCGATAACACCAAGGAGATGCAGGTCACTGCATTGCTGGATATGCTCGATATCCCATACACCGGCGCGGGGCCGCACGCCAACGTTCTTGCCCAGGACAAGTCGATCGCCAAGAAGATGTTCGCTTTTTACGGGATTCAGTCGCCCTATTTCGCCACCGCCTATCGCGGCACCATCGATCACGCGCATGACATCTCCTTCCCACTCATCGTGAAACCAACCTCGGAAGATGGCTCCGCCGGCATCGATGCCGCTGCTGTCGTGAACAGCGTCAAGGAGTTGATGGAGCGCGTCGCCTACATACAGACAGAATTCAATTCTCCGGCCCTGATCGAGGAGTACATCGAGGGACGCGAGATCTACGCCGCCATCCTCGGCAGTTACGAGAGCGCGCATGTACTTCCGCTGGTGGAGCTGGACCTTTCGAAGCTTCCCAAGGGCATGCCCAGGATCGCCAGCCAGGATGTGAAATTCGAGAAGGACACCGAAGCCTATAAGCTGACCAAATCGGCCATCGCCGAAGACCTCGATGAAGAAACCGAAACCAGGTTGACCGAGATCGCGATCAAGGCCTATCGTGCCGTCAAGCTTCGCGATTATGGGCGCATCGACATGCGCATAACCAGCAAGGGCGAGATTTACGTCATCGAAGCGAATCCCAACCCATGGCTCTCGAGCGGGCAGGAGTTTGCCATGGCCGCAAAGAAATCCGGCCTTTCCTATACCCAGATGATCGCGGAGATCGTCGACCTTGCCATGGCTCGGCACACCTAAACCATTCCCATGCGCCAGGCATTGAGGGCACGGTCGTGGCGCTATTTCACAAATGCCGGATCGATGGCCGAGGTCACGGTCTGTTCAAACCCCTTCCAGTCGCAGGGAAAGGTCTTTCCTGGATTGCTGCAGCCGGGAATAAAGATGTTCGCCCTCGCGGGCGGTGCTTCTAGTGTGAGCGGGCTCACATTGCGCATTTGCTCCAGTGTCTGCGCTGTGTAGTAGACGCTGACTTGGTAGCTGCCCCCACCGGGGCTTTGACGCACCTCGAAAACCAGCGCTCCGCCGGGAGGCGTATCGTCGCGCCGCCCGTCAATCAGCCAGTTCAGATTGAGCATGCCGGCGATGTTGGTCAGATTGGTGTCGTGGCCAGTGATAACTACGGCGCGGTCGCCCGGCTTGCCCAGAGCACCGGGCACCTGCTTACCCGAAACCGCCTGCTGCAAGGTAGCAAGAATGTGGGCCAGTGGATTGGACGCCTGGACCGTCGCCAGATACGGTGTGCGCCGCGTGAGGTCAGAAGCGGCGGTATGCAAGGCCAGCAGCTGCTTCAGCGTCGCCAGGTCGACGCGGCCCCAACCCACCTGCTCCATGGGCAGACCATTCGCATATTCGAGCAGGAAGTTTTCGCTGATGGTAGCCGCGGTAAACAGGGGGCCCCTCAGTTCAACCAGATGATCCCCTGAACCCTTGTCAAGGCTTGCGTTCACCCCCAGCAACAATTTGCCCTGACTGTGAGCCGCCTCGGGACAAGCAGATGCCGCTGGGCAGTCGAGAAGGATGCGTTGCAACTCCTCCAGCTGGGGACGATAAGCCTCCGTGACCGCGGCTGGATCCTCACCGATGCGGCCCGCAATGGACGCAGCGGCGCGATCATGGTCGGCATGCGCTGACCCGGCGGATAGGAAATGAAACAGCGGGTCCGGCACGCCCTCAGCCAGTGCATGCTGCTCCGATCGCTCCCGTGGAGTGCAGCCGGGAAACATGCCGGCGGCCAGGGACTTTCCCGTCTCCACTGTGCGTTGGTCCGAATCGGAAAAAAAGGAGACGCGAGCGGCCGCGGAGCAGCCCGCGGCTGGCAACAAGCCCTGTTGGGCAAAGTATGCACGGTAGTATGCGCCAAAGTTAGACATCAACCGCGCGCCCTGCGCGGTCAGGTATCCGGGTGGCACATCCCAGTTGGGCCACGGCTGGCTGGAAAATTGGTTCAGTTGCGCCGGGGTCCCGGTAGGGGAACGCACGCCGTGACGGGTGACGATGATGGCGAACTTCAGCTCGCCAGGCTCGCCGTTGCCGGGCGGTGTATGGTTGTTGTCGCCCCTGGCCATGCATGCCAGGGCGAGTGTGCCAAGCAGCAACCATCGCTGTGACTTAATTCGGGCCAAGGGCTTCTCCGTGCAGACATCAGCGAGTTGAGTAGACGCGGATCTCCGCTTCTTTGCCGCCAGTGGCTACCACGCCCACATAGAGTGCATGCTGCGCAGGTACCAGCAATCCGGTCTTTGCCCCGGCCGACGTGGGCGTAGCACCCAGGGCGCGTACCGTCTTATCGGCGCCCACCTCGTAAGCATCGACTGCTCCGCTGCCCGCGATCAGATAAATGCGGTGCAACTCCGGGTCGTAAAAAAGATCATCCGCGCCCTCGTCCGCCGGCAGGTCGGCAAGCTCGTTGCCCGAAGAACCATCAATTACCACCAGGCGGCCAGGCGTTCTACAACCAACAAAGAGCAGGTCGTGGTCCTGGTCGAAAGCCAGCGGTACATTGTTTTTGGCGCGGGTAATCTTCCACGGCCTGGATAGCGATGAGGTCTTTCCATCGATCACTGCGACTTCCGCGGCAGCGGCAATATTAACAAAGATTCTTCCCTTGGCGTTATCGATTTCCAGGCCTTCGGGATGGCTCGCCACCGGAAGGTCTTTGATCAACGTCTGGCTGGTAGTGTCGATCACCGCGACCCTGGCCGGATTCAATGGGTCGCTGCCGCCATGGCCGACGTAGAGCAGCCTGCGCGCAGCGTCGTACACCAGGTCGTCTGCATCCTCGGAGAGCTTGATTGACTTTGCCTGCTTGAACGGCGAGCCGGTAAAGATTTTCAGATCGCCCTGGGTTCCGTCCGATGCATAGAGCGTGTTGGTATCCGCGATCCAGGCTAACCCGTGCGGTTTGCCGAGCCCGGCGATGGTCTCGGTGACCTTGCCGGTATTGAGGTCCAGGATCTCGACGGTGTGGTTTCCGGTGGCCGCGATAAAGAGCCGGTTGGCTGGCAAATCGATCGCGAAGTGGTCGAACCGGCCAGTACCCGGCGGCAAGGCAATGGTCCGCTGCAGGGCGAGAGGCGAAGTCGTTTGTGCCTGCGCACAAGCGGCGCCAAGCCACATAAAAAAAGCGGCCGCAATCGTTATTTTCATGAATACTCTTTCCGGTAGGCCCACTGGACCCGCGCCGTTTTATTCGTGATGCGGGTTCCAGCGGAGACCGAAAGTATAGGTTGGCTTGTAGTATTCACGTTGTGTCATATAGATCTTGCTCCCGTTATAGAAGCCGAAGACCTCGTTGTTCATGTTCTGACCAGACGCGAGCACGGTAAATCCCTTCGCTAGGTAGTACGTTGCCTGCGCATCCACCTGGGTGTGGGAGTAGAAGTAGTTATCGCCGTTGGGGCCAGTCACTCCATAAGGAACCGCGCCCGGCCCCGTGCTTTGGTACTGGTATGCATAAATATTGGCGCTGTTATGCGAAATCCCCATGGTTACCAGGGCCCGCTTGGTCGAGTAGGCAGGGCCAATGTTCCAGGAGTAGGGTGCCTGACCGACGAGCTGCGGGTCATCCGTGCGCCCGGTCAGGTTGTAGTTCTTCGAAGCGGTATAGGCAAAGTTAGCGATGATTCGCGCACCGCTGAGCACTCCGGGCAGGTAGTTCAGGTGCTGCTGGTAGGCAACTTCAAACCCGGAAATCCAGGCATGGTCTCCGTTCACTTCCTGCAGAACAAGGTCTCCGGCGTAAGGCCCGGAGAGAGGCGAGCCGGTGGGCGGAATGATGGACTGTTCCGAGTAAATCGGCTTGGTGATCTGCTTATAGAAGTATCCCGCTTCCAGCATGCCAACAGACTTGAAGTAGCGTTCGTAGAGGATGTCATAATCGTTGGCATGCTCGGCTACCAGGGCAGGGTTTCCTATCGTGATGGTATAGGGCGTTGTGGATTGATCTTCCACAATATAGGGAACCAGTTGATAAGGATCGGGCCGCGAAATCCCGCGCCCATACACGGCGCGAATGTCCGACTCGCTGTCTATTTTGTAGCGTAGTTGCACGCTGGGCAGCGGGTTGACATAAGAACCTCCGCCCTTGACTGGCGTTGTGGATACATAGTTCCCGTCGCTGTCATTGATCACCTCGTAGCCGGTGTTGGAGGTTTCCGTACCTTCGATGCGCAGACCGGTTTGCAGATGAAAGCGGCCAAACTCAAGGGTGTTCATGATGTACCCGGCCCCGACTCGCTCCTGCAGATTGTAGTTGGAGGGATCGGACTGTAGATGAGTCGTACCTTCGTCCAGGGTAAAGTTCGCCGGGTTAGCGGCCAGATCGCCGGTGATCAGATTGAAGCTGCTCACGGGTCCCAGGTGGTAACTGCCGCCATAGAAGTGAGGATTGGTGAACGTGCCGAGATACTCCGTCAAGGCAGTTCCGTTGTTCGAGTCGTACTCCGGCGAGTAGGCGGCCTGCCCTTTGTGCTCGTTGCGGAATTGGCCGCCGAACTCGACCGTCGAGGCGTGGCTGCCAAGGTGATAGTTCCACCCCGCCGAGGCTCCGGCTTGCAGGTTGAGTTGCGTAGCCTGGCCCTGGGTCAGGTCGATGGTGTCGAGCGCATACTGCGATGGGTCGTAGATGGGGTTGCCTGGCGTGTCGCAGGTGTACTGCGGCCGATACTGGCTGGGCGAAATGGCCGCGTCAAACTCGCAATCTTTGCCCACTCCGCTTTTAAAAGCAGCTCCTGGATTACCCGCGGCGCCCCCGAAACGCGAGTGCGCGGCAGCGATCTGATAATTGACAAAGGAATGGGTAAACACCTGGTTCCCGCCCAGGGCCAAATCTGCAATTTGCAGGTTGGGGCGGCGGACGCTGGTGTGGTACGCCGCCTTCCCTTCTGCCTTCAGTTGATAGGCATACTTCTCCCCAAAGTCCCTGAAGTTGGAAAACAAAGTATGCGCATAGAGATCGGAGTTCTCCGCGAGCTTGTAGTCCAGTGCCCCGGCAAAGCCATAGCGTGTCCGGTCATAGAGATACTCCTGGATATACAGCTTGTCGAAGGTTGTATTGCCGCTATCGTCCAGATCGGGAACCGGCTCTACGTCATCGATCCCGCGATCGTTGTCATCGTAGCTGTAGCCGAGCATCAACCCGAAGCGCTTACCCTGGTTGGTGTTTCCCCCAAAGCGCATGCCTGCCGTCGAGCCGATAGTGAAGCTATTCCTTCCGCCGGCAATCGGAGTGGTGCCGCCCATGCCTGTGATCGAAAGCGTGGGACGGTCCGTGGTCGCCTGCTTGATGCGTAAATCCACCGAGCCGCCAATCGCGTCTCCATCCTGGTTGGCGGAGAGCGTCTTGTTGATGGCGATGGAGCCCACCAGGCCGGCAGGGATGGTGTCGAGATCCACCTGCCTCACTTGCGGGTCCGGGCCAGGGACAATCACACCATCGATGGTCGTGTTGCTCAGGCGTGGTTCCGTGCCGCGAATCTGTACATACTGCCCTTCCCCTTCGTTGCGCTGCAACGTAACCCCAGGCAGGCGGCCGATGGCGTCGGCAACGTTCTGGTTGGGAAGGCTTTGAATCTGTGTATCCGTCATGACATTCAGAATGTTGGCGGAGGTGCGCTGCTCATTGATAGCCGCGGCATCGCCGACCAGATCGGCATTCACCACCACCTGTTGATTGCTCGAGCTGACGGTCAGCGTCGCATTGAGCGGTGTCGGCGTCCCCGGGTTCACCACAACGGTCGTGGTCTGGGTGGTGAACCCAACGTAGGAAATGGTCACGGTGTATGTGCCCGGCTTGACCGCCGGGATCGCGAAGTTACCCTGCGTATCTGTCGCTACGGTGGTTGCGGTTGGCTGCAGCACGATCTGCGCGCCCTGCAACACCGCTCCGGCAGAGTCTTTTACGGTGCCGATTACGCTTCCGTTCCCACCCGCCGGAGTGTCGCTGGCTGCGCGGGCGAAGAGTGCGACCAGAACCATCGCGAGAAAGAGCGGAATACGGATCGCCTTGGTGGACATGTGTCTCCTTGGATCAGCCCTATCCGGAAAGCGGAAGCAGTCCAGTCGTGCTGTTTGTTCGATGAATGTCCTTCAGCTTGCTCTCGACTTATAAAGCTACGTTGAGCAATGAATGAATAAGTTCTAAGCCAGGGCCACGCCGGGCAGATTCTTTCCTGATAAAAGGAAGCAAACTGCGCGCGGCTTAGACGCCGCGTGGAATCGTGCCATGCTGCCGGGTCGCGCTTCCAGGGAGAACCATAATCCGGCTTGTTAACAGACGGTTAATCGAGCGGTGAAACTTTTCTAAGATTGGGCTGACAGGCGCGTGCCTGTGGTGGAATAGAACTCATGCGCATTTTGGCGATAGAAGATGAACCCCGGATGTCGGCTTTACTCCACAAGGGGCTTTCCGAACATGGACACGATGTCACACTCGCGCTGGCCGGGGCGGAGGCTCTAAAGTTGACGCTCGACCAGGTGTTCGATGTAATTTTACTCGACGTAGGCCTTCCCGATCTCAATGGATATGATGTCGCCCAGGTGCTCAGAGGGAGAAAGTGCCCGGCCGCGATTCTTATGCTGACTGCCTATAACAAGGAGGATGAGATCGTGCGCGGGCTTAACCTCGGCGCCGATGACTACCTTACCAAGCCCTTCTCGTTTCCCGAGCTGCTGGCGCGTCTGCGTGCCATCACGCGGCCGCCGCAGGAGACCGCTCCCACAACCATCACGGTTGCAGATATGGTGGTCGATCGCATGCAGCACAAGGTTACGCGCAGCGGACAGATGATTGACCTTAGCCGGACTGAGTTCCTGCTGATTGAATTGCTGGCGCAAAATGCGCCGCGCGCTGTACCCCGGGCTACCCTGATCGAGAGTATCTGGGGAGGGCCGCATGAAGTTACGCCCGGCGCGCTCGACGTGCTGGTCAACTCTTTGCGCAGCAAGGTCGATTCGCAGTTTCCCGTGAAGCTGGTGCGGACCGTGCGCGGCACGGGATATCAGCTCAATCCAGCGCCGGCCCAGGCGCACGCCGGCTGGGCGAGCAATCGAGAGCAATGATGCGTATGCCCATTCGCTTTCGCTTGACGCTCTGGTATTGCGCCATGTTTGCCACCGCGGCCGCCCTGTTGAGCGCCTCAAGCTGGTGGATGTTACGGCGCAGCCTGGTGGCCACTGAATACCATGAACTGCAGGAGCGGGCAGAGGATGTGCAGTTGCTGCTGAGGCAGTTGGGTCCCCAGGCGGACTTGACCCTGCTGCAACAGAAATTCCTTGAGATCTACCAGGTCAAGGATGATGGCAAGTACTTACAGATTCTCGATCAGGACGGTCATTGGATCTATCGCTCCAAACGCATGATCGAGGAGGGTTTGCGGCCTGAGCCGCCGGGGAACCTGCCCCCGCAAGGCAGCGTGGTCGAGTTTCACCAGGGTACCCGCTATGTGCGTGCGCTGAGTTATCCCATCCATGCCAATGGCCGCAGTTATTCCGTGCAAACCGGGATCGCCCTGAACAAGTCGGCGGCGCTGCTTTCACTTTTTCGCGTGCAGCTATTGCTGCTGACCCCGGCGGTGCTGCTGCTGGCTGCTGTGGGCGGCCATTTCATGAGCCGTAAGGCGCTTGCGCCGGTAGCCGCGATCGCTACCGAGGCACGCCGCATCAACGATAAGAACCTGGAGATCCGTCTGCCCATTGCGAACACCCGGGATGAGATCGATCACCTGTCGGAGACCTTGAATCAAATGCTGGAGCGGGTAGAAGTCGGCGTGCGCAGCATCCGCGATTTCACCGCGAATGCCGCCCACGAACTGCGTACGCCGCTGGCCCTGATTCGCACCGAGGTGGAGGTGGCGCTTTCGCTGCCCCGCTCCGCGGGTGAGTATCGCGAGGCCTGCGAACAGGTTCAATTGGAGACGGTGCGCATGACGGCGCTGATCGACAACCTGTTGATGCTGGCCCGGGTAGATGCGGAGACGGAAGGTGTTCGCCTGCAGCCGGTAGAGGCGAACCAGATCGTTCGGCGAGTGGGCGAAAAATGGAAGAATGCCATGCGCCTCGCGCTGCTGGACTTCAAGCCGGAGACCGGCCCGACGCCGCTGGTTGTCCAGGCAGACGTCGATAGCCTGCAGCGGCTTCTCACCATTCTGCTGGATAATGCTGTCCGCTACACTCCGCCGGGCGGAGCGGTCACTCTTGAGGTTGCCCGGAGCAACGGCTACGCCGTTTTCAGCGTCCGCGATACGGGGATGGGGATCGCTCCGGAACACCAGGCGCGGGTCTTCGACAGATTCTATCGGGTCGATCGCAACCGGGGCGGATCGGGTCTCGGATTGGCCCTGGCGAAATGGATCGCAGAGAAGCACGGAACGAATATTTCTCTGACCAGTACACCAGGAAAAGGAACCGTTTTTCAGTTCTCTCTTTCCGAGGTTCCTATCGATTCCCCGTCAAGTTACGACCGGCCGCAACTCGACAAGCGAGTCTTAAGCTAGTCCTGAAGTTTTCATCCGCCCGGCATGCCCCCACGTGGCGAAGCGAAAAATGTGCGCGGTCAGCTTGGCAGGCCAAGTTTCCCGGATTTGCCAGAATTCGGAACTCAAGTTTGTTTCGGCGACAATTCCTGGCGCAGCCAGGCGCGGGCAATTTTCCAGTCCCGCTCTACGGTGCGCGTGGATACGTCGAGTTGCAGTGCGATCTCTTCAAAGGTCAGGCCGCCAAAGAAATGCATCTCCAGCACTTTCGCTTGTCTTGGATCGAACTGCGCAAGGCGGGTCAGTGCTTCATCGATAGCTAATACATCGGCGGTGGAACTGCTTGTGCCCCCGGCCATGTCTTCGACAAACGTAACTTGAATCTGGCCGTCTCCGCGCTTGCCGGCTTTATGGGCGCGGGCATGATCGACCAGGATGTGACGCATGACATTGGCGGCCACTCCCAGCACCCGGCTCCGGTCCACCCACATGGAATTGGAGAAATCCGCAAGCCGCAGGTAAGCCTCATGCACCAGTGCCGTCGGTTGGAGAGTGTGGTTGCCGCGCTCAAAGCGCATTTTGCCCACGGCGAGCCGATGCAACTCCCGGTACAAGCTCGCGGCAAGGTCTTGCCCGGCTTCTGGCGTCGACGGCGATGACGGGACCTTCGGCGGCTCTTCCTGTCGTCTCGTAGCCATACTCCCTCGCAGACGTGGCCAGTATAGCGCCGGCGGATGGGTGGGTCCGTCTCGTTATGCTAACTTCGCGGCATGCTGTCGCTGGATCGCGCGTCACTCCGCTCGTAGCGCCACCGCCGGATTCACCCGCGTCGCGCTCCACCCCGGCCCCAAGCCCGCTCCCAGCGCCGTGATCAGCAGCACCGTCGACACCAGGCCCAGGCTCACGGGGTCAATCGGCTTAACACCGACCAACATGTTCTCTACCAGTCGCGCCAGCGCCGCGCTCAAGGCCAGGCCAATCACAATGCCCACGCACGCCATCCTCGCCGCATGTCTCAGTACCGATCGCAGAATCGTGCCGCGCTCCGCGCCAAACGCCATTCGCAATCCAAACTCAAACCTCCGCTGCGCCACCGAGTAAGCCACCGTCCCATAGACCCCCAGCATGGCCAGCAGCAGCCCCACTCCGGCAAACGAGGAGATCAACACCGCGCGAAATCTCTCCGTCGCAATCGACTTGCCCACCATCGCATCCATCGTCGTATACCGCCGCGCGATGAGCGGATCCACCCGCGCAATCCTTTCATCGACTGCGCTTACTAATGTCAGTGGCTTCACCCCGGTACGCAGAACAACATGAATTTGGTTTGCATAAAAAGGATGCTGGGTCATCGGCATATACAGCGCCGGTCCCGGTTTTTCCGCCGGAGAGTCTTGCCGCACATCGCCCACCACGCCCACCACCCTCATCCACTTGTCGGAGTCCAGCCCGCAGCGAATCTCCTTGCCCACCGGATCGGCGTCGCCAAAGCTCTGCCGCGCCAGCGACTCGCTGATCACTGCCACCATTTCGCTCTCGTGCGTGTCTTCCGGCGCAAAGTCCCTTCCCCGTTTCAGCGGAATACCCAAAGCCTCGAAATACCCGGGGCTCGCCACGCTGAAGTTCGACCAGGCGGGATGATCCGCATCCACCGGCAGGCCGCCCCTTGTCTCATAGTACCCATTCGACCCGTAAATTCCCGTGGGCAACCCCATCACTCCCGCCACGCGCTCCACGCCAGGTAACTGCGCTAGTTGCACAAATAGTTCGTTGAATTGCCGCACGGCTCGCTGCGCATCCATCTCCTTTTGCGCCGGCGCGTCCGCATCGACCACCAGCAGTTGCCGCGTCTCGTAGCCCATGTCGCGAGTATTCAGGGTGATCATCGTCCGCAACAATAGACCCGCGCCCACTGCCAGCACAAACGTCGCTGCCACCTCCGCCACTACCAGCCCATCACGGAGAAGTCCCGCGCTCTGCCGCGTCATCCCTCGCGAAGAATCACTCTTCAGCGCCTCCGCCGGATCGACTTTCGCCGCCCGCATCGCCGGCAACACCGCTGATAAAACGGCCGTCACCACCGATAGTCCCAGGGCAAAACCCAGGACCCACGGATTCACATGAATTTCGCTTGTCCTTGGGAGTTCCTTCGGAGCCATCGCCACCAGCAAGCGCACCGCGGGAAACGCCAGCAACACTCCGGAGACGCCGCCAAGCAGCGCCACCAGCATGCTTTCCAGAAAGACAGGCTGCATGACCCTCCAACGCGAAGACCCCAGGGCCCTCCGTATGGCAAGCTCCCTCTGCCGCTCCATCGATCGCACCAGGCCCAGGTGCATGACGTTCACGCAAGCAATCAGCAGAATGAGCCCGGCCGATGCCCAAAGAAACATCAGTGTCGACCGCGAATCTCCGGTCAACGCCTGCTTCAAAGGCTGCACCACCATCTCTTTGCCGCGGTTCTCGTCCGCATACGCTGCACGCAATCTGCCTGAAATCGTGCTCAGCTCAGCCTGTGCACTCCTGAGGCTCGCATCTCTACGCAGCAGGGCCACCGCCTTGTAGTTGAACGCGGTGCGCGACTTCGACTCCGGCGCCATAGGAGAGGCCATCCACACCTGGCTACCGCCGGGAAAATCGAAAGGAGCCCCAAGCACGCCGACGATTTCCAGCGGCTCGCCCTCCACGCGCATCACCTGGCCCACCGCGGCTTCCGGTTTGCCAAAGTTATCCCTCGCAAAACGCTCGCTCACCAGCGCCGCATGTTTCGCATCTGCGTCGGAATACAGGCGTCCCGCCACAGGCTTCAGTCCGAACACCCGGGGAAAGTTCGCGTCTGCAATCGTTACCACCGTGTACGCGGCATGGCCCTGCAACTGAACCCCCAGGCTTCCTCCGCTGTAGAGACTCACTGCCTCCAGGCTTCGCGTCTGCTCACGAACATCCGCCGCATCCGGTCCGGTCACACGCGGAGTGGTCTTGCCGGTTTCGTCCCAGTGCGTCTCCAGCATGACCAGCCTCTCCGCATTGCTGTAGGGCAGCGGAGCAAGCAGCACACGCTCCACTACGGTGAATACCGCCGCGTTGGCCCCGATCCCTAACGCCAGCGTGAGCACCGCCGTCACCGTAAACGTGGGATGCTTCCGCAACTCCCGCGCCGCGAAACGTAGATCGTTCCTCAAGATCGTTACACCGTTTTCCCACCCGTATTCGCTCGCCCTCTCCCGGGCAACCGCCATGCTTCCCGCCTCACTGCCCGCGGCCTTCCTGGCCTCGTCGGCAGAGAGCCCGCGCTCTCTCCACTCGGCCTCGACTTCCTCAAAGTATTGCGCCACTTCGTCCGCAACATCCTGCTGGCGCCCATCCCTGTCCGTGAGGGCGCGCCATCCATACCGAAGCTGCCGCCAAAGAGACATCCCTTCAGCCCTCCATCTCGAGTAGCCGCGCGATCGCGCCCGCGCGCCGCTTCCAATCTGCCGTCTCCACTCTTAACTGCTTCCGCCCCAGCGGCGTCAGCATATAAAACTTCGCTTTGCGCGAGTTTTCCGTCTGCCGCCATTCTGAGTCCACGCGCCCCGCGCGCTCCAGCCGCTGCAGCGCCGTCAGCAGCGATCCCGGATTCACTTTGAATACACCACCTGAAATCTGCTCTACCCTTCGCGCAATTCCAAACCCATGCAGAGGTCGCAGGCTGAGGGTCTTCAAGATCAACATATCGAGCGTGCCCTGAATCACATCAGTGTTCGCATCGTTCATAGGCACGAACACTAAACCCTCTACATCTTGTTTGTCAAGATGTGATCGTCATCATGAGGCTTCGCGGAAAACGAGGCGTCAGAAACTATCGGAGGGTGCCCCATTCAAGCCGTTCTTCGGCTTGAGTGGGATAGCTGCGACCTGAACGGCGGCCGGCATTCAGCTGTATTCGATCAACGCCATGCAGACGAGTGGGAACGCCGGCACCTGAAAGGCGACATACGGACCCGAGCGCGCAAAGGCAATCGGCTTCTGCTCGGGAAGCAATAAAACCTTGCGCGCATTGAACCCCGCCGGAATCTGAGCGCGAATCGTAGCCGCCACCGGAATCGTCGGCAACTGCGCTTGCAAATTCAGCATTCCCACCAGCAGGCGCTTTTGCTCCTTCTGATGGAAGAGTGTCACTTCCACCTGCGCATCCGTGTCCGCCTCAAACTGATAAGGCGGATCAAGAATGCGTCGAAGCAATAGCTGAAAGACACGCGCGTCGACTGCGCCGGGTCGTAGTTCGTACGGAGCCGCAATCCATGCCGTTTTACCCTTGCCAAACCTATGGATCACAATCCCGGGATCCTCTCCCGGCTCACCCGCGGGCGGGTTGCTATGAATCTGAGCGAACCGCGAGTTAAGCGCATCTCCGGCATCGGGATCTACGAACGGTAGCGTGACCGTTGCCAGCACCTCGGCCCCAGGCGCAACTTCTACCTTCACCATCGGTCCCGCAAAGGTCAGGTTCTCTTGCGGCCAGATTGTGTCAAAGAGTTGCTTGTCATGCGGTGTCAGATAGGTAGTGCTTCCACCGGACTTACCCCTGTAGCGAACCCCCAGCACATCTTCCAGCAGGAATCGCTCATCGCCCTCGCCGGGCACGCTGAGAGAGGAAACGCCACTGGCATAGAGGCTGCCACCGTTGCCCACGAACTCCCGAAAAATACTCGCCTGCTCAGCCGTCATCTCGAGCACGCTCGGCAGCACCACGGCGCGATATTGCCGCAGTTGATCGAGCGACACGTTGGTCACCAGTCCAAACGGAATATGCGCTTCGCGAAGGCACCTCGCCGCACCCACGGCCGCATCGCGGTG
The DNA here is from genome assembly GCA_963758385.1 of uncultured Acidobacteriaceae bacterium. Classification (GTDB taxonomy): domain Bacteria; phylum Acidobacteriota; class Terriglobia; order Terriglobales; family Acidobacteriaceae; genus PALSA-350. The sequence goes on from CAVWVA010000001.1 coordinate 1,403,176, forward strand.
CGGCAGGCTTCCGCCCCAGAAATTCCGCGTTGCCTCGGTCACCGTCTGCCCGTTCTGGCCCGGATCGTAGACCGAGTTCTTGTCGAAGTAGATGGCGACATCGGCCATCATCTCGCCGCCAAGAAATGGCTCGAAGCCGTCGTGCAGTGCATTGATCTGTGAGAGATACTCATACGCGCGGTGATTGAGCTCGCCATCCGGCTTGATGGCGTCGATCGTCATACAGGCAGCGGAGTGAATCGTGGGTATCAACGACTCGAGTGCCATCTGCTCAAATGGCTTGGTGGTCTCAAAGTCGGTCAGGTTCAGGGTGCGCGAGGTCTGAAAGTCGAAAGGCTGGTTGCGCGTGAGGCTCTGGAATGCCTTGCACACAATGGAGAACTGCGCCGCGCCCCCGTAGAAATCGCCCGCTGCAAAATCCGACGCCTCGTTCTGCTCGAGCGAAACCGCAACCCCCCACGGCGCAAAAAACGTTCCAAACTGGTGATACACCTGCACCGGACGCGTCTGTTTGGCTGCCGCCGTGGTCGCCAGGGCAAACTCGCGCATCCATCGCTCGCGGCTTCGCTGAAACGTACGCCATTGCGGCTTCTTCCAGTCCACAATGTGCGGCGGCTCCGCGTTTTGCTCTCGCCAGTAGCGCTCCATGCAATGCGGGCAATAGCAGACCATCGGCCAGAAGGTCATGTCAAAGAAGATTGCCTGAAAGTCGTACGCCGCAACCAGTTCGCGGATGCACGCCACCGCGTGATCCTTGTAGGGTGAGTTGATGCAAACCGTGCCCGTCCGGAAATGACGCTCTGTCTCCAGGTAATCCGCCGGCATCATGCGCCAGTCCGGATGCTTTTGGTAGGCCCAGTCGTCGAACACCAGGCTGTAGTAGGCGACCCGGTGCAACCCCCGCCGCTTGCATTGCTCCATTACCTCCCCAAAATAGTCGCGGCCCTTCATGTTGCGGTGAACCTGGCCGATCTTTGTCGGCCACAGGCAGAGCCCCGCATGCGAGTTGGCATATTGCATCAGCGATTGAAAACCCGCGGCGTCGATGGTCGAAACGTAATCCTCGGCATTGAAGTTCGCCAGCAGCTTGTCGTCCCAGTCGGGCACGTGGGTGTCGACCAGCAGCCGTCGAAATGTTCGCGAGGGCCACTCGACGGCGCGCACCGGAATGTGCGCCATCCCGTGCGACACGGGAAGCGATTCACTCGCCTCTTCCTGCGCCGTGAACGGTTCCGCTCCCGCGACCGGCGAGAGGGCGCTCATGGCTCCCAGGCCAGCCAACTTGCTAAATGTTCTTCGGTCCATCGAGACCCCCACAATACGGTTGGAGCGCCGGCCCCCTACACACCCAAGAAGTCAATTCTCTGTATCTCGCACCGGCTCCACCCCAAGTGCCTGACCGGTTTTCTGGGCACTCTTACGCAGAGCTTTCCTCACACTGTGCAGAGCTCCAAAGACGGCATCGGCGGTGTTGACCGTAGCATGGTCAAGAGCCCCACTCGCGCTGCCGTCCGCAACCACCAGCGCCGCATCCGTGGCGCGGGCTCCCGTCACGGCTCCCCCAATTCCCCTATTCGTGCCGAGAACCGCTGACTGCGCGGGGCGTTTGGCTGGGTTTACCCAGGCAACTTCTGTCGCGCTGAATCGCTTCAGGCGGTCTGTTCGAGTATCTGTGAAGTCACTCCTGCCAAGTTTGTCCCTGAGCGGCCATTCCGGCGAGGTCAACCAAATCGCGCCATTCATGGGTGCGGCCGTCTCGCCAAGATTGATCACCTGTCGAATTTCCAAAAGCGTCATCTTGTCACATCGGTCGCCACCGCAGCCGTGGGTGCAAAGATCCTCACTCAAAAAGGAAGCGTGTTTGCCTTCGGATATCCAGATGCGCGCTCCACGCGTCTCGGCGTCAAGCGTACTTGCGCGCGCAATTTGGCTCGCATCGCACAGTGTGTCTTCGTGTGCCGCCGCGTACCAGTAGCTGGCCTTCCATGTGGCTGAAGAATCATCGCCATTTTTCTTTACCAAAACGGAAACATGCTCCGTGTCAAGCGGGTGCCCCATCTCTCCGCAGTCTTTACGCCACAAATGGTAATAGTGCAATTCAACTTCACCGCTGTGGTTTTGCCGCGGAAACACCTGGCCATAAATCGTTCCATCCTCGCGGACGACGCTAGGCACAGCAACCTCGGGACGAAACAGCGCTGGCTTTGACGAGCAGTCCTCGCTATCGATCATGAAGCTGGGAAGGAACTGCAGAAGAAGTGAGTTTTCGAGCTCATCGCTCAGCCCATCGTGATCGCTGTCGACCGCCATGCTCACAGCCGGATCCAGGGCGAAGGCCTGCGCCGGTACCAGAATGAGCGCACATACAAGCACAAGAACACGCATGCACCATGTTAACCGCCGCAGCCCATCCCCCGGCCGTAATCGGCGCGAACGGATAAACCTCCTGCGTTTCGCCGTCATAGAGGATGGTCCGAACCGGACCGCCGATCGCTCCTGGTTGCGGTTACCGAAAACCAGTACTTTACGAAATCCAACCCACATGACTACAATCAGCGCGCAAAAAACATTCCGGATTCTGGTTACGCGAACAGCAGGTTCCTACCCTTCGCTAACCCGGATTTCCTGTCGCAGCTTATGGCGTTGGCGCACTGCATGCAGCTTTCCTGACAGAAAGCCGCACACGCCGTCCTGTCCGGTACGGCGAATCAGGAAATCCGTCTTCGCTTCGGCCCCGAAGGGAGAGTGACATGACAGCACTCGAAATGAGCACCCGTTTTCTGGGAGTTGCGGCCACCTGCATCCTGTCCACACTTGTCGGCATGAGCGAATCCGCCTTCGCTCAGGATGAGGCGGCAGAAACTCCGCGCCCGCCCGCGCAAATCACTGAGCCGGTCAACGACACCAGGCTGGCGCTGCTGCCCGGCAACACTCGTCCAGAAACACAGTGGGCAACCGACCTCGGCAGCGTCGACCCGCAATTGCCCATGCAGCGCATGCTGCTTGTGCTCAAGTGCAGCCCCGGCCAGCAGGCAGCGCTTGCCCAGTTCAACGCCCAGCAGCTCGACCCCAACTCCCTCAACTTCCATCACTGGCTCACGCCGGAGCAATTCGGCCCGCTCTACGGACCGTCGGACACGGATCTCGAAACCGTGACTGCGTGGCTGCAAAATCACGGCTTCACTATAGACAATGTGGGCAACGGCCGTGTCTTTATCGAGTTCTCCGGTACAGCGGGCCTGGTCCAGCAGGCATTTCACAGCGAACTCCATCGCTACCTCGTGCGCGGCCAGGAACACATCGCCAACAGCAGCGACCCGGCCATTCCCCAGGCACTCGCTCCCGTGATCGCGGGTATCTTCCCGCTGAATAATTTCTACTTGCGGCCTCTCCATCATCAGTGGGGCGAATTCAGGCGCGACAGTAAAAGCGGCAAGTGGACACCGGAGAACGCCGACATCCTGACCAGGCCTCTCTTCGCTGCGCCGGGAAATGAACACCCCGTGGAACTTGTCTCTCCTTATGACTTCGCCACCCTCTACAACGTTCTCCCGCTGTGGAATAGCGGCATCGACGGCGCCGGCGAAACCATCGCCATTGCCGGACGCAGCAACATCGATCTCCAGGATGTCGCGCGTTTTCGCAGCGCCTTCGGTCTGCCGGCAAACGCTCCCGCCATTCTTGTCAACGGTCCCGACCCGGGAACACCGTCGACCGACGATCAAGTGGAAAGCACTCTCGACGTGGAATGGGCGGGCGCCGTAGCCAAAGGGGCGACCATCGAATTGGTCACCACCGCCAGCACCGCCGGCAATGACGGGGCGTTCAGCTCAGCGGCTTACATTATCGACAACAACCTGGCGCCCATCCTGAGCTTCAGCTACGGAGCCTGCGAGCTCGCCCTGGGCGCCGCAGGCAACGCCGCCATCAACAGTCTGTGGCAGCAGGGCGCCACCGAGGGAATCACCATCCTCGTCGCTTCGGGCAATCAGGGCGCGGCGGGCTGCGAATATGGCGGTACGCAAACCTACGGCGCCAGCCAGGGCGTCGCCGTCAACGGAGCCTCCTCAACCCCCTACAACATCGCCGTGGGCGGCACCGATCTCAACTGGATCAACAGCAGCGCCATTTATTGGAATAGCTCCAGGGCAACCAATGGCGCGTCGGCAAAAGGCTACATCCCCGAAGTGCCCTGGAATATGACCTGCGCCGGCGACGCTGTCGACCAATTCCTCGGCGGAACGGCGCAGGGCCTCGATGAGGAACAGACCTGTCAAGCTCTGCTCAAAAACGATTTCGATCTTCCCCTGCTCACCGTGGCCGCAGCAACCGGCGGTGTTAGCGCCTGCACGACGCCAGGCGGAACAACTCCCGCGACTTGTACTGGCGGATACACCAAGCCTGCATGGCAGACCGGCCCCGGCGTTCCCGCGGACGGCAAGCGTGACGTTCCCGACCTTTCTCTGCTCGCATCCGCCGGCACGTTGAACACCGCCTATCCCATTTGTGATTCCGGCGAAGGCGCCTGCAACAACAACAACGAAATGCTGGTGAACGCCGTCGGTGGCACGGCCGCTGCTTCCCCGGCGATGGCAGGCATCATGGCGCTGGTCAATCAGAAGATGGGCTCCGCGCAAGGCAACGCCAACGCCGCCTTGTACTCTCTGGCCGCGCAGGATGCGCGGTCGAGCTGCAATGCAGCTTCGGTGCGCAGTGGAAACGCCTGTAACTTTTATGACATCACCACCGGCAGCATTGCCGTTCCCTGTAGCCCCAACAGTCCCAACTGCACCCTGCACCATGCCCGCGATGCGGTAGGGGTTATCGACGGCTATAAGTCAACCATCGGCTACGATCTGGCTACCGGGCTCGGCTCGGTCAACGCCGGCAACCTGGTCAACAACTGGAGCCTGGTCGCAGCCACAAAAAAGAAGCCGGCGGCCACGACGGGCGCTGCGTCCTCCATCACCACGGCAACCGCGACCGTCGCCGGTTCAGTAAATCCCAACGGCGCTGACACCCACATACTCTTCGCCTATGGAACCAGCAGCACGCTTTCCGGCGCCCACAAGACAACCAGCAAAGATGTCGGCAAAGGCACCAAAGCGATCGGCGTCAGCGTCAAACTCAACGGCCTGACCGCGGGCAAAAAGTACTACTACCAGCTGCAGGCCACCAACAGCGTGGGCACGGTAAAAGGTTCAATCAAGAATTTCAACACCTCGTCCGCTGCGAAGCTCATGGCCACGACGGGTGCTGCGTCTTCGATTGCGGAGACAACCGCGACCGTTGCCGGCTCTGTGATTCCCAACGGCGCCGACGCCCACACGCTTTTCGCCTATGGAACCAGCAGCACGCTTTCCGGCGCCCACAAAACAATCAGCGCGGATGCCGGCTCAGGCACCAGCGCGGTCAGCGTCAGCGCGATCCTCAACGGCCTGACCGCGGGAAAAAAGTACTACTACCAGCTGCAGGCCACCAACAGCGCGGGAACGGTAAAAGGCGCGATTAAAAATTTCACCACGACACAAGCCGGCTGGTCGGGGAAGGTCCAATGCGTCAAAACCGTAACCGGCGCCAGCTACAGCAACAACGAGACGCAGACCTGGACTGTCCAACCCGGCATACCCCAGCAGCCGACTGGCCAGACGCTGTATCCCACCCAGTGGAAGTCGACAGGCTCTGGAGCAACCGCCAGTCAAACCTGGGTCATTAACGCCTCGGGTGCAGGTCAACTCACGGTATTCAAAAACGGATCAGGGATCAACTTCGCCCGCTTCAACACAGAGCTCGTGGTGCCCGATGGCTACCAGGCCACACCCCCGCCGTCCTACACCGACTACGAATACCAGTTCTCGGCCTTCGGCAATTCCGATGCAAATGTTCAGCACGTGCAGGGCAGCAATAAAACCACGTCGCCAACCTGCGATTCACCGGTTGAGCCCGGCGGCTCAACCTGCACGGTGCAATGCACCTGGGACTTCAACAAAAAATAACCAAACGAATGCTGGGTGCCCCATTCAAGCCATGTTTTGGCTTGAGTGGGAGGGTAGCGGACCCGGATTTCCTGTTACGCAGCGCCAGACATGTCTGCGTGTGCAGCTTTCTTTAATGAAAGCCGCATGATGTTTGAACTGCACCCCTTAGCTGAGACACGAATGAGCGAAATTAAATTAAGACACTTCTTCCTATTTTTGGTTCGTTTTCTGAATGAGCAGTCGCCGAGCCGCGGGAGTGTGGTAACCCCGTAGGGATTTCCAAGGCCTGTGGGAGCGGTGGTAAACCTGCCTTTGGTCTTCCACCGCTTCCCTCAGTGCCGTCACTCGCTTTAGCCAGGCTGAGCTGCTCGAACTCTTCTGGTGTTAAGTACTTAAGCGCGGAATGTAGCCTTTGCCGGTTATACGTCTGCTCCGGGAACGCGGCGATGTGGCTACGTGCATCGTCTAGATCCCGATAGGCAGCTCCATACACTTCCTCCTCTTTCAGGGTTCGCATAAACCGTTCGGCACGCGCGTTGTCGTATGGATTGCCGCGCCGGCTCATACTGATCTGAATCTCACTTCGCTCCAGCAGCTCAGTGTACTCAGCGGAGGCATACTGTACCCCGCCATCGGAATGATGGATGAGTCCTTCCGCTTTCCAGCTTCGGCCCCTGAGCGCCATCTGCAAAGCTCCAACCTGCGCCGTAATTAACCGGATCGGGAGCAGGAGAACTCGCAAGCCCATAGCCGCGTCGGGTGATACCAAACAGAGGAATGATACAGAGGGCACGAGCAGAGATTCGTGGCTAGAAATTCACGGGTCTTACTTCCGTCCCCGAGATCCTATCCGTGAGACCCCCGGGCGGTGAGCCCTGGCAGCCGTGGGCCAAAGACATTCTTGAAACGTAGAAGGCGTTCAATCATCCACCGGCGGTAATCGTCCAGCGATTTGGAATCTTCAATCGTGCCCTGCGTGTAAGCGGCAATACGGCAGGCGCGTCTGTTTTTCAGGGGTTCCCATATCAGGGGGTCCCCAAATTCTCTCTCCAATGTGGACCGCGCGGCCTGAAGCGCCAAGTATACGGCAACGTTCCTCTCTCGGTCTCTAAGGTCGATATAGAGTTCCGCCCGCACTCGCCGGTCACGCGGGAAAACGACCGCATAACCAAAACCCGGCGTACCGGAGGCGAAAGACCGCCAATTGCCCTTTCCGCTGGAGGGCAATCTTCCGAAATCTGGCTCCCTGCAAAGGTCATAGGCGAGACCGCGGAAAAAATGTTCGTACAGCTTGTCTTTGCTGCTCGGGTTCATTAGACTTCCTGCCACAATAGTATCGCCTTCAGGTAGCGGTTTCAGGAAGGCCACCTTATCGACCCTAAAGCCTCTTCGCTTCTTCAAAAGGGTCCGATGCCGCAAAAGAGGACGACCCTTTGCCGGGAATAGAAAAGTGACGCGGGCTTTAAACACCCCACATCTCAATGTCGGGCGAATCCGAATCCAGAGTGGAGCACGAATGAATGATCCAGAGCAGATTACCGAGACGCCGGAACATGTTTTCTTCGTAAAGTGTCGTCCACAGGGCGCGGACATCATTGACATTGTTCTCTCGGAGAAACGAGTATTTATTGGCTACCCACCGTGGCGCCGTCGAGCTCAGTACAATCCGACGAAGATTACTTCATGCGTCGTGAATTTACGAAATCCGGACGATGGTTGGAAGAGCGAGGTTCGCGAATACCACCAATCGATGAAAATCAATCAAGCTTTTGCTTCGTCGGTAGACAAAGGATGGATTGTGGCGATCCCCCGGCCAGGAGATGGAATTTGCTGGGTTGCCGAGATCGCTCATCCGTTTGAATTAGTCGACAACCCAAGCTGGAAAGAACGCTATCTCAAGCTGCGTTTGGATCTTGACCTAAATTGCGAGGACGAGGCTTCGCACGTCGGTGATGTAGTTCAAAGCTGGCGCTTCTCACGCGCCATTCCGGTCTCATTTGGTCGAATTCCGCGTTGGATTAGTTACCGTCTGCTCAGCCGCTCGACAATCGGTGAAGTGTATGGAATCCCTTCTCTTGGTCTGCACGCATACGCGGTTTTGAAACGCTTCATCGACGGTATATCGGACCAGCCGTTGAGCGAAACTGACGATGTCAAGGAGATTGCACGGAGATTAGTCACGTTTGTTAGTCCAAACGCTTTAGAACATTTGGCCGTCTCCCTTCTCCAGTTGGAATATCCAAAGGAAATGTGGTGGCACATTGGCGGTTCCGGCGATGGCGGCTCAGATGGATTAGGCTACACGGCCTCGTGGGTCCATACAGGCCAGTTGCAATGCAAGTGGCTGTTCCATGGACACCATTGCAGCGAGGTATTCCAAAAGACGAGATACTCCAACTAGAAAGGTTCTTGTATCGCTCATTCACGGGCCCGTCCAGGAAGACGTCCCGGATACGAGATTCTGGGGAAGGGAGGAGATTGCAAGGTTGGTAAAAAAGCACGCAAAATTTCTCCCGATGGCTCAATCTCTTCGCATTGCTGGTTGAAAATACAGCGTGGGCAATGCGGGACGCGCACCTATTGGTTCCTGTTCCACTCCTTGGCGTATTTCCAAGTTAAATTGATCTTCAATCACCTTCTGGCGCTCTTCGGCACGGATGTCTAAGCGAGACAAGTCGTTGACGATCTTGTTTAGGTTGAGGGTCCCAAACGCGATCCCTACCTCTTTGCCACATGCCACAAATAGCCCGCCTAGGTCATCGGTTTCGTCAAGGTTCATCACCTGGGCGGAATTAAACGGCGTGCGGGCAGCTTACCTTTGCGGATTCTCCCGAGGCAGCAGTGAATACAGCAAATGAACCTCGCGCGTTCTCGTAACTTCCACCCGCCATCTTTACGGGCCATGGATCATTTAGATAACCTTGAAACCATGCGGGCTTGCGGTGGGGTTGAATCTCGCAGCCACTCACCACAGACAAGCTGGCCGCCCCCCGACAGTAATCACTGACAAGACTCTCATTTGTTCAGCGTCTCCTGTTCTCTGATCGACAACCCGACCGGATTGACTAGCGAAGCAGGGCGGTATGGGACTACGCGAGATGAGGCCACATGATATGTATTCCCAGATGAAAGCAGGTATCTTTTTGGGGCTACCCAGAACGCAGCGGCGCTAGAGACTGAGACAGCGGGTGAATATGCTCGCTGTGCTTTTTGGAGGCCCACTTGAAGAGACCACCGCACCTATCGAACACAGCGCAGGATTCACATTCGGGAAGGTACATATTCTTCCAGTCCGAAATAGATTTTTGAGCATAGGGCCAGAGTGCGTTGGGCAGGATGCAAAGCTGATGGTTGTAAATGGACACCGGTATATCTCGCATTGCAAGAAGCTGTACCGCGTTCTCCAACTCGCCCTGATACTCAAACGGATCGATCCAGAGATCAGCGATGTTGCGTGGCGTGTACCCGACGAACTCTAAGCCCATAAGGGCAACATGCTCTACAAACGAAAGGTTTCGATGGATGTACTCCACCAAACGTCCAAGCCGAGGGATGGTCAGTTTGTGTAGCACGACTCTGACCTCTATTCGAATCCCAAAACGAGCAGCCATATGGAGCCCTGTCACCGTCTGATCAAAAGCACCTTTGGCTTGAACGATATAGTCGTGGTCACCCGAGTGATCCGAATACAGAGGAACGCCAAGACACAGTTTTGGATGTTTTATTGCGGCCAATTCCCGCGTGTATTGGGCCCATGCCAAGGTGCGTCCGTTGGTCAACATGTGTAGTTCAGTTTTCGGCAACATTCCCTTCATCTGCCCTAGAAGGTCAAACAGATGTTGCCCAAGAAGCGTTGGCTCGCCTCCCGTGATCGTAAGGTACTGAGGGGCCGGATCCATCAGCTTGATCAATTCTTGATTGCGCCTCGCAAGGAACTCAACGTCATCTCTATCCTTTGGAGGCTGGGAGCACATCAGACAGTTGCTGTTACAGCGTTCTGTGACAAACAGAGAATGATGACGCTCTTGCGGTCGATAAAGAGACCGCACAAAACCATGCTGTCCCTCCAACACCACGACATCTTCATCACGGAAGTGATCGGACTCTCGTAGCCGATCAATGATCGGGAGATCTGTAGCTAGGTCATCGTGGGAAAGGATGGCTCTATACCCTAGTAGATCGTAGGTCTGCTCGCTTCCTTTGCTGAATAAGCGAACGTACTGGCCTCTCGTCGCGGTGTCGCGGTCTTTGGTGGTGAGTCTGCCGACGATCTCGCCGGTGAAATGCCGTGCGGATCCAGAGGTGGTCAGTCGCATGCGACAGCCTCCGTCGGGAGCGGTCGACCCGTGAGCCACGACCAAAATATGCGCATCGTTAAAGGATCGTTATCCTTGATAAAAGAAAATAGATGTTTGATTACCTCCATGTTGCGCGTGCAGAAACCGCTCGTCGGACGGTGACCATACATATCTCCTTGTGTGGCGTGATGATAAACAGGATCCGCACCGCAATAAGGCTGGAATGCACAGTCGGAACATCCCGCGAGTGACTGGTTACACGAAACCTCAAACATGCGTATTGCCGGGTCACTCGTAAAGAGGCTCCGGCGATTGTCCCGGTGTACATTCCCCAGCCGGAATGTCCAGTCCTGCATCTCGGCCAACATCCTTGCTTCATCGGATGCAAACACGTCACCATTGTAGTTATATACAAGGACGTTCCACGCTTCGCCCGCAGGTGATTGCAGATCGACGTAACTGGTTCCGTAGGGGGTCAGGATCTTCGAGAGAAGGATTTGACTATAAATCTCCGCTAGCCGATATCCAGAGCGGTTGATGTCGAGTATGTAGGAGAGGCCTCGCTTGTAAAAGTCCAAAAACCGTTCGATTTCATAACCAGTGTGGCGCTTTGTCTTTACAGCGAAACCATACGGGCTAATAGGTCGAAGGAAGATAGTGTGGAAGTCCCTTCGGACGTATTCGTCGATGATTTCGGTGACGTGATCCAGTGAAGAGGAGGTGGTCGTCATCAAAGCGGCAACATTTTGGAATCCGACAATGGAGCGTGCCCGCTCGATACCAGCGATGGCTCTTTCGTGGCTGTCGTTCCCGGGCCGAGGCCGATTGAGGTTATGGAGGAACTCCGGCCCATCAAGAGACGTCGAAATCTTGACACCCTCATCCCTGAAATAGCCCAGCATCTCGTCAGTAGCGAGTGCCAGGTTCGTGGTCACGACCAGATCTAGGTCTTTGCCCCGCACCCTCGATTGCGATTTGGCTGCCGCGACGATGTATTGGATCGTCTCGAAGGCAAGGAGCGGCTCCCCTCCTTGCAATTCCAAGGTGACATGGGTTGAAGGGGAATCGAACATGAGAGCTATTGATCGATCAGCAGTTTCGTGGCTCATGTCAAACTCGCCTTTAGCCGCTGTCTGTCGCGAGACCTGGCAATAGTGACAGGAGTGCTCGCAGCGAAGTGTCACCACAAAGATGTGGAGCTTTGTTCCGCCATACAGGTGGTCGTATTTCGTCCTGATTTTCGTAGCAAGCACATCCAGCAGCGGCGACGAACGATCATCATAGAGAAAGTGCTTTGCCTTTAGATCCTTGTACAAAATTGACTGCGCGTCGACCTGTCCATCGGCCAAAGCGGCAGTTGTTCCTGTGGGCACAAACAGGAATTCGCCTGCCTCATTCACCAAGAGCTCTTTCCCGTGAAGGCGCATAAATCGGAACGGCAGCAGCGAAACCTGAGATGGGGTCGGAGCGAAATCTTCGAGTGGATAGAAGCTGCGTGCCATTGGATTTTGCGCTCCAATCAGCGATTTCCGAGTATCTTGAAAATGCCGTCGGGGTTCGCTTCCTCGATCGCATCGCCAAAAGTACCGCTTGGAGCGTCCTCGAGGACACCCGATTCCGAGAAAGCTTTGGCAAGAAGCAGATCACGAACGCCCGCGGTCTTTGCGGAGACCCGCTCACGTAAGGAAAAGTCTTGCGCTTGGGCGATAAAGTCCGCTCTGGCTTTGTCGAGAGGGATATCCAGTCCACGCTTCGGCTGCAACAGGATGACGGCGTGGCCTGTGCCTTCGTCCTGCACAGCACATAGAAAATCACGCGAGAACCAGTAGCAGGTCTTGAGCAGGGCCTCGATGCTAACGGCGCTAAGGCTTATCCTAAGCGTAGCCGTAGCTTCGCCGGCAACAAGGCCTTGGTTGCCAATGGACTCCAGCATTCTCTAAACAGCGCGCGAAGCGTGTGACGAATGCGAGGAGTGTGACGAATGAGACGAATGAGAGTCATGTTGAGCGACTAGCTTGAAACCGCCACTTTGTTGCTTCAGTGTGAGTTTGGCCGGGAGTTCCGTCTTCGCCTCACTTGCTCCTATGCTCGACGAGCTACCAATGGGTTGAGGGTTTGCTGTAGGTACGGTAGCAGCATTCGCGCCGGAGATTGCGAGGGCTGTACCCATGAGGACGGAGAGCTTGGCCGAGATGCCGTTAAGGAAGTTCTTCCTGTTATCCATGAATATTTCCTCATTAACTCATTTCTGACACGCAACTATATCCATGCAAAGTACTTCCGTCAATTAGATAAAGGTGTACAGTTAAGTGCAGAGCTATCGTCGGGGGGAAACCTGGGGGGGGAACCTGGGGACGTTCACCACGTTTATTTACGGTCTGCGCGTATCATCGGTATCCAATCCGTCTCGGCTGAAATCCTACCCAATCGGTTTTGACAAAGGTGGGACCGACCGAACCACCACCCTCGCGTCGGCGCCCTTTAGCATCTGGAAACGCGTGGTAGTCGGCCCCTCTCCCTCGTAACTTTTGCCCTCATTTCTTAGCAGGACGCGACACCGGCACTACTCCAGCCTGCTCGCCTTGCGTGTACGGGTTTCCATAGTAAGGGAACTCACTGTGGATGCGACCACGATCCGGGGCAACTCCGTCGGCAAGCTCCTTGTTGGTTGCCAGCGTCAACATAACATCCATTACGTCGTCACCGAGCGCGCGCCCATTGAAGCCGGCACGGTCAAACCTGGCGGGCGTTCCCAGCTCATAGGGCAAGGTCATCGGGCACAATAGACCAGCGATCTGCCTACCGTATGCCAAAGGATCGGCAGCAGAACCTGCGTACCTTGCCATTTTCTCTGAGAAATCCGCAATCGCCTTCGAGAAACGAGCCTCATCTTCAGAAGGCACGGATCCATTGAACTGTTCTTTCGTATCCTGCGCGTCGGGATCGTTGAGGAAAAGATGCGTGATGAGAGGAAGTCCCCAACGAGAGACTTGCGTCTCGGGCGCATGCCCATACAGTGAAATGGTTGCCCAGCCTCGCACCCTACCCTGGCCGATCAGATGGCTCGGGACCTCAAGCACGATCGCTGTTACGTTACGCTTTGCGAAGAAATTCTGCCGATGGAGAAAGGCGTCGCCATCATAGCTGTGGTTTTTATAAAAAGCCGTCAGGAACGCGTGCAGCGCAAAGGCGTCGCCCGCGAAGAGTTCCGGTGCTATACCGGCATACGCAAGCACATCCGCCCTGGTCTCCACCTTCCCGGTTTCGCCTTCCAGCAGCAGATCGCCGGCGGCCCCGCGAAGAGCGTCCTCCCCGGTGGCTCTGCGCACCTCAAATTTCTGGCTATGAGTGTGCTCGTCATTATCTGTATGGTGCGGTTCACTAAATCTGAATTTGAACGTGACTTCCTCACGCGCATCGCCGTCGAGGTCAAAGCGGAATGCGTAGAGACCTTCCGGGTGAAGCAGATCTGAAGTCGACACCCCTACATCTGGATTAACGGTCATAGCCATCACCGTCGCGCCCGCGCCGCCTTCGAATAGATAAAAGTCGCAGACGTTAAGGCTTGGGTCTTCTTTCGCCAGCTTGGTATCGAAATGGTGCGACATGAGGGCTCCTTTAAGCGTGAGATTTCAGCGATAGGCTGCTCCGACTGAGATGCTGGCTGAGGGCAGTTTCGCGGACAGGAGTTTCGAGTAAGTCAGTTGATCGGCAGGCCCGCTCGCACTGATCAGCAGGGGGCTGCAGCGACGAATCCCCGCCAATCCACCGCACCAGTAACTCCAAAATAGTAATCCCGGCTAGAAATACCGTCCCGGTGCCTTGCACCAATCCCGGAGCAGATATACCTTGGTACCATACGATTTCGGCAGGCAGCGGATTCTCGCGTCACCGCTCCTGACCGGCAGTTGCCGGTAGTTTCGGCCTTCACGCGAGCGAAGGACAGTTTTACCACTGTCCGGTGCCACACTCGATCCCTGTCACAAATCAGCCAATCCCATCCCTCCCGCCGCGGCGGGATTTTTTATTGCACCCTAACCGCGCTTTGCCGCGCACCAGCAGGTTCGCCAATTGGGCCCGAAAACAACTCCCCACCGCCCCCCCGCAACCTCCCAACTTATCAACAGAAAGGAGCCACTTATGCCTAAAAACAAAGTCAACGACCTCATCACCGATCAGGAAATAACCTTTGCCACCCTGATCCTCTCTGGATCCATGACCGACCAGCAGGCCGCCAAAGCCGCGGGTCTCAACCCCAACACCGCCGCCTACACCAAATCCAAACCCAGTGTCCGCGCCTACATGCTCGAGCACCGCGCCCGCTTGCAGCAACAACTCATCGCCCAGGAGACGGAGGAACTCCGCCGGCAAAGCCTGAGCCGCGAGCAAGTCCTGGCCCGCCTCTGGGAAATCGCCAACCTGAGCCCGGAAATGACCCGAAACAGCATTACCAGCCAGGTCAGGGCTATCGCCATGATCATCGCCATCGAAGGCCTTATACCAGATCGCCGCGCCAACTCCGCTGAAAGGAAAGCCGCTACCCCGGCCGTCGAGGTCCAAACCACCGCCCCGAACTCGAACCCTTTAAAAGAGAAGCTTCCCCGAGTCGAACCCGCGGCGTCCGTCCCTACAGATCGCAGCCCGGTCCCGCTCTCGAACCCCGTCTATCCTTCCGACCCCGGCAAGTCCGCATTCGTGAATCGCGCCTATTCCTCTGACGCGCAATCGGCAACGCGCGCCCTCTTTTCTCCAGGAATCAGGTTCCCCTTCTCTATCCAAAGCGACCCCTATGCCCGCTGCCGTTGACCTTTCTCAATAGAACGCAAACCCACGCGCTCACCCCAAATGTTCCAAAACCCCCAAAAAGGATCAAATTTTATTCAATTTTATAAAAACCGCGAAATCAGCGACCAGTTGAGAATGCCCAAAACCGGGGCTTGCTCAGCACACTCTTAATCCACTCACAGCACGCCCGGCTGCAGCAAACCAGGAGCCTCGCCGGTGAACAGGCATCGTGTGCCTAAGTTCCCCAAATCATTGCGAGAAGCGCTTTCGCCTCGCTGTCCATCGCGATTCAGTGATTCACTGCGGCAAACGCCATCTTCCGAACGATCGCCTCCGCCTGGGCAGCGGAGATTCCATGTTGCGCAGTGGCATCGTAGAACTCGAAAGAAGTGAGCGCGGTAAGCGTTGCCACCGCCTCGACCGCGTCGCTGCCGCTTTTCCACTTCTTCGCGATCCGACCCGCAGCCGCCCGCCGCCGCTCGTTGCGCGCGACAATCAGCTCCCCGAACTCCGGCTCGATGGCCCCAATACCGTGGATCCTCCGAAACAACACCTGGTTTGCAGCCCAGAATGCGCAGAATACGCGAACAAACCCCTCCAGCATCGCGTCTCGATCGCTCAGCGACATGACGGAACGCATCTGCTCCATGCCTCCATCAATCGCCATCGCATCGAACAGGGCTTCCAGAAGCGCTCGCCGGGTGCCAAACAGATTGTGAATCGTCTGCCGCGTAACCCCGCTATCCGCCGCCAGCGAAGCCATCGAGAACTGCCGGTAACCCTGCTCCTCCAGTTGCGCGCGCGCTGCCTGCAGTACGGCTCGCCGGGTCTCGTCCATCTGTTCCAGCCGTTTGCCCAGCTCATATCCGCGCTTTTGCCCTGTTCTCTCTGCCGCTGGTTCTTCCGTCATTCCGCTTCCCTGTTTTCTGTGCTTGACTAATTAATTTTACATAGTGTAAATCTAATTTAGGTTCGCATTCCATGGCTCAACCCGCCACATTTTCGAAATCCCCTTCCGCTCCGCCATTCGCTTCACGAAGCATAGCGAAAGTACCCCTGCCTCTACAGGCCGGCTTCTGGACATGCATCGTCATCGGCATCGCCGTCGTGCTTCGCCGCGCCCTCGCTCTCGCGCGCCCACTGGCAACCGGCGGTCCTCCAGAGATGCTGAAGCTCGACGCCTTTTTCCAGGCACACGCGCTGCTGACCCGGGTGCACATCTTCGCGGCTCTTCTGTTTGTCTGTGTTTTACCGTTTGTCTTCTGGAGCCGGAGCCGGGCATTCGCCGGTGTCCGCTGGCTTTTTTACACGCTTGGCACAGTCGTTGGCCTCTCCGCAGTCGCCATGTCGCGTCACCCGGTCGGAGGCAAGATAGAGGGCTTTGCTGTCCTCTTGTTCGACGGCCTTTTTCTTATTTCGCTCGCCCTCAGTTTTTTGGCCTGGACCAGGGGACAAACCGAACTTTGCTGGCGCTGGACTCTTCGCGCTACCGCCATCTCGCTCGGCATAGCGACCACCCGGCCCATCATGGGTGTCTTCTTCGCCACTTCGCGTCTTACCCACTGGACGCCCGCACAGTTTTTTGGCCCGGCCTTTTGCCTCGGCTTCTCCATCAACACCCTGGTGATGGAACTCTGGCTTCGCAAACGCTCGACCTAACCCCAAAAAAAGGAGTCTCGCATGAGCACACCTTCCGGCCCTTCGCATCGAGGGCCGCATCCCGGTCTCCTCGCCATTCTTTACACAACGCTCTTTTGCCTGGGTCTCTATCCTGTCACCGCCATGTACAAGCAGCCTTTCTGGCCCGGGCCATGGGAGCCCGCGTCGACCATCGTGCCCTATTTTCAACTCTACGGGCAGCGTGTCCTCTTCTGCATCGTGCTGCAATTTGGCGCGTTCGTCTGTTTCGGAATTTACTCTGCAGCGGTCGTCAGCCGGCTGCATTTCCTCGGAGCCAAAGCTGCGGGAACCTACATTGCCCTCTTCGGCGGCCTGCTCGTGGTTGCCGATGCATTCGCAGGAACCATGACGATGTGGACCCTTCTGCACCCGGGAGTCGTGGAGCATCCTGCCTTGCTGATGGCTCTCTACTATCTCGGCTATGCTCTCGGCGGTCCAGGCTTCTCCGTTCCCATGGGGCTCTTCCTTGCCGGCGTTAGCATCACCGCGGGATTCATGAAGCTGCTTCCAAAGTGGCTGGTCATCTTTGGCGTGGTCCTCGCGCTCGCCGGCGAGTTGAGCTTCCTCCACCTCGCCTTCGCCAGGCTCCTCTTCCTGATCCCTCTCGTGCGCTTTCCAGGATTTATCTGGTTGATCGCAGCCGGCTTTCTCCTTCCCAAGGTCAGGCCAATGGCCGTCCAGGTGCGAGATGAAAGGGGAAAGAAATAAGACTGACCGGCGGAGCCATTGCAACAGAAACGATCACTTCTCAGCGATGGCTCGGTCCACACCCAAAGTCAAGCGCAGCGCCCCTCCTTGCCGGTAAAGTGCCCAGAACCTGAGCGAGCAGCTTTTTTTGCTCGGCGACTTTTTCCTCAAAAGGTAAACCGAACATCCAGACATAATGCTCGGCGAGAAGCTGCTCGTAATGTTTGCCTACATTCGACATAATGCCCGCGCTCCCTGTCATCCGCGCTTCCCCGAGGTGAATGCGGCAACGGCAGCAATCATCTTCGCACGGACTATTCTCTGAGATTTCGCAGTGCTCGGGAACACCATGAACCCCTCCTTTTGGGTGGCTAAACACTGCCCGGGTACCGCCGCTGCCGGCAGCTTCCGGCAAAATCGTCGAGGCGCACGGGAACCTCGAGAGTTATCAATGTCCCTTACATCTCGCAGCACCAACGGTAAACTCACTGGTACGGGGTTTTACGCCGGTATGCGACAAAACGCTCTTGAGGAATCGTCCCGCGCTGACCAGTTTGGCCTCGTCCGCATCCCTGCGCAAGGCTGGAGCCTCTCCCCGCCGTACGGCTCCGCACCCGTTGCTGAGACTGAAACCGCCGCGCGTTCCCTATTAGGGGAAATTTGGCATGGGTGTTGGCGGCGCGACTCCTGGACCGCCGCCGCCCTGCTTCGTCTCGCGTTGATCTTTTTGTTTGCCACCCTCTGTTCCTGGCTGGGCATCGTACTTTCTCGTCAGTCAGAAGGTGTCGCTACCATCTGGCTCTCCAATGGCTTGATGTTCGGTCTGCTCATCACCCAACCGAAGCGCCGATGGCTGGCCTACTTTTTAGCGGCGCTTGCCGCGGACACCTTTGCCGACCTGATCTATGGCGATCCCTTCCGGACGGCCTTCGGGGTTTCGCTTGCGAATTCCGTCGAGGTCGTTTCTTCGAGCCTCCTGCTCACCCTATGGTTTGGCTCGCCACTCGATCTCTCCAAACGAAGATCCCTGATTGGCTTTCTCTTGATCTCTGTTCTCGGAGCAACTGCGATCACCAGCGCGCTCGGGGCCTGGTGGACCGTGCTGATGGTGGGCGGTTCTCCCTGGTGGCAAATGTTTCGCACCTGGTATCTCGGAGACATGCTGGGCATGGCGCTGCTGGCGCCCATGGTCATCATGGTGCAACGGCCTGCGTTCTTCTCCATGTTCGAACGGAAACACCTGCTGCATACGCTGCTTGTTCTTTCCGCTTCTGTAATCGTCACTGCACTGGTCTTTACCAATAGCAGCGACCCGCTGTTCTTCTTCATGTTTCCCGTGTTCCTGTTGGTTGCGTTCCGCCTGGGGATGCCAGGCACCGTGGTCAACATCCTGCTCGTCACCCTCATAACCATCGGCTTTACGGTAAAGGGATACGGGCCGTTGATGCTCATCCCCGGGGAGCACATGCTCCTGCATCGCATCGTCATAGCGCAGCTTTTTGCGGCAGTCGCCATTTTCACCATGTTCCCCGTGGCGGCGCTGCTCGAAGAAAAGGATGCGCTGAAGAACTCGCTCGCCATGAGCGAGGCAAAATTTCGCAAACTCGCCCATGTCGACGAGTTGACCGGCCTTCCCAACCGGCGCGCCTTCAACCTTCAGTTCGAGCGCACCTGGTCTGAGGCCTTGACCCAAAACAAGCCGCTGGGCCTGGTCATCCTCGATGCCGACCTGTTCAAGCAGTACAACGACGACATCGGTCACCCTGCGGGAGATGCCTGCCTGCGGGCCATCGCCCAGGTGCTCGCCAGAACCGTCGATCCCGCCGAAGGCTTCGCCGCGCGCATCGGTGGGGAGGAGTTTGCCGTAGTCCTCTCCGACACCACCCAACAGCGTGCCGCGGAAATCGCCGAAAACATTCGCCGCGCCGTCTTAGATCTGGGTCTGGCGCACTCCTCCAGTCCGTGCGGCGTACAAACCGTGAGCGTCGGCGTCGCCATCAGGGCGCCGCTGCGCGGCCAGGCCTCGATCGAAATGATGCGCCTCGCGGACCAGGCCCTCTACGCGGCCAAGCGCGCCGGCCGGAATCAGGTAGCCTTCCGCTAGCCGCGCCCCTTAATTTGATGCCATTGCCCGAACCAGGCGGCCACCCTCGCCGCTGCTCTGGCGCATGTCCCTTTCGCCATGTACATCTCTTGCCATCAAGTAATCCCCGTGTCTTACCGATAGACGCAATGCGGCCACTCTGACCTGTGGCGAAAGCGTCGGGGGTACCAGTGGTTTCGAAATGGATCGCGAAATGTTTTATGCCGGCCTGGATGCTGGTGATGCTCGGCGGCGGCCACGCATGGGCCCAGTCGGATTTCCTCACCTTTACCGGAGTATGGACCACGGTGCCCGTGACCGGCGTCACCGCACCATCGGCAGTTACCGGGGATAGTGCCGGCAACCTCTACATCGCCGATGCCAACGCCGCTTCGATCTTCAAGTTCTCGGCAGAGGGCGTCACCACCACGCTGGGCTCCGGCTTGCAAAAGCCAGAGGGCATTACCGTGGATTCGGCGGGAAACCTGTATGTGACCAGTAACAGTGACAATAACGTGTACAAGATCACGCCGGCGGGCACGCAGACGGCGCTGGGCAGTGGCTGGAACGCGCCCGTTTCCATCGCCGTCGACTCCAGCGGCAATGTGTATGTCACCGATAACAGCGGATTATCCGAAGTGGCTGCGGGAGGCGGGCAAAGCGTCCTGCTCCCCGCTGCGGGTATTCAAGGCGTCGCCGTCGATGTGAATAACAACATCTACTATGCCGACAATGCGAACAACCAGGTGCATGAGATTCCCGCGGGAACCAACACGCCGCAGACTCACAACTTCACCGCCTACACGCAAAACCTGTATGTAGACGCCACCGGGAACGTCTTCATGGCGGAAACAGGAACGGGCGTGCTGCGCAGTGATGACCCCTACGGCGAGGCAACCCAGTTCGGAGACACGACAACCTCGTGGGGAGTCTGGGGCGATAGCCATCAGAATCTGTACATCGCCGATCACTCCGGCCGGGTGGAAAAACTGGCCCTGGGGGCGGTCGATTTCGGGCAGGTCAACTCGTGCCCCATGGGCTCCCCGCTGACCAACTGCTCCGCCAGCCAGATTCTGAATTTTGCCCTGGATAGCGTAGTGTATGCCAACGTCACCACCAGCCAGGCGGTCACCGACGGGACGATCAACCAGGACTACCAGATCCTCACGGACAGCTGCTACGGAAGCGTGGCCGACGGCTCTTCTTGCACAGTCACGGTTACTTTTAACCCCAAAGGCGCCGGCTTAAGGACGGGAGCCGAGCAGGAAATAGGCAGCAGCAACTTCGACCTTGCGGCTCCTCCGCCGGTGCGGCGCTACCCTGCCGTTCACCACCTGAGCCCACGGGTAGGGCCATTGGACGAGCCCGACGGCACGCTGCTGTCTTCCGTTTTGTTGCATGGCATTGGCATCGCTCCGGTAGGGGCGTTCGACACCGCGCCAATTGCAACCATCACTGATTTTGTGCCCCTGGCGAACAGTGTACTCAGTGGCGTGATCGTGGACGACAACGGCATTCTTTATCTCACGGACGAGAGCAACTGTGTGGTGCAGAAATACTCCGGCGGCGCCACCACCGTGGTTGCCGGAACCTCGTGTGGGCCGGAAGCCGGCGATGGCGGACCCGCCACCAGCGCGACCCTGGACGGCCCCATAAAGACGGCGATCGATGGAGCGGGCAATCTGTACATTGGCGATTATTTGTGCACCGTCCGCAAGGTCGATGCGCTGACCGGCATCATCTCGACCATCGCCGGCACAAGTGGCAGTTGCAGCAGTTCGGGAGATGGCGGCCCGGCAATCGACGCCACTCTCCAACAACCGCTCGCCCTGGTAGTGGACCCCATGGGCGACCTGTTCATTGCAGACCAGAAAGCGAACGTGGTTCGCAGGATCGATGGCTTTACCGGCATCATCACCACGGTCGCCGGAACGGGAGCCGGTGGCTATACAGGAGATGGCGGCCCTGCGACGTCAGCGGAATTACAGTACCCTGACGCGCTGGCCCTGGACAGCGCCGGCAACTTGTACATCGCGGATAACGGCAACAATGTGATCCGCAAGGTTGCGGCGGGAGTCATCTCGACCCTCGCCGGCACGGGAACCGCCGGCCACTCAGGAGACGGCGGACCCGCGGCCAGTGCGACACTGAACGATCCTGAGGGATTGGTGGTTGACCCCGCGGGCAATTTGTACATCGCCGACGCCGGCAATTTTCTGGTGCGCAAGGTGAACGCAAGCACCGGCCTCATCACCACGGCGGCCGGCCACTACACAGCGCTGCCGACCTACAGCGGAGCCAATGGACCGGCGACACAGGCCGGGCTCGGCTATGACTCCGATGTTGCCATCGATAGCTACGGCGAGTTGTTTATTGCCGACACGACGAACCAGGTGGTGCGCGTGGTGGTGGGGCCCGTCGGGCTGGCGATCTTTGGTTCGGTTGCGCTTGGCTCTTCTTCCCCGGCGCTGGATGTGACCTACAGTAACGTGGGAACGTCGGCGTTGATCTTGAGCGGTCTGCAGGCCTCCACAAATTTCAGCCTGGGCGGAGGCGATACCACGTGCACGTCGAGCACTACGCTCGAAATCGGAGGCGGCTGCGTGATGGGCGTCGAACTCGTGCCCACAGCGGATGGCTCGTTGAACGGCAGTATTCTCATCACCAACAATTTTTACAATGTCCCGGGAAATACGCAGTACATCATTACCGGGGGAACGGGAACGGGCAGCGCGCCTGCCAGGCTGGCGTTTGCCGCCGCCGTGCCAACCATCGTGGTGGGCGGCAACCTGGGCACCATCGGTATCGCCGTCGAAAGCTCCACCGGGGCGGTTATCACCGGCTCTACCAGCCTGGTCACGCTCACCATCACCGGCCCCGGCGGTTACTCGCAGACCGTGACCGCGACGGCGGTCAACGGCGTGGCCAGCTTCAACCTAAGCTTGCTGCCGTTGAACACCGCCGGCTCCTACACGCTGACGGCGACCTCCAACGGGTTGACGCCAGCGGTGGCGGTAACGACGGTCGCCGCGAACCTTGCGGCGGCCGCAAAGTTGGCCATCCCTTCGACCATCGCAACCAGCATCCCCGCAGGGGCCAGCCCCGGCATCGTGCCGGTGGATATCGAAAACACTTCGGGCGTGCTGGTTACCAGCGCGGCCAACCCCATCACGCTCACCATCACCGGTCCGGGTGGCTACTCGCATGTCGTCACCGTATCGGCGACGAATGGCATAGCGGACTTCAACCTCACCTCGCTCGCGCTGACCACGCCGGGCGTCTATACGTTGACCGCCACCTCCGCCGGGTTAACCCAGGCGGTTGCCAGGTTGACGGTTGTCCCCGGCGCCACGTCCACTGCGGCTGAGCTCGCCTTCGCATCGCCGGTGGCGGCTACGATCGGCTCCGGCGGGAACCCTGGGGTAGTGCTGGTGAATGTTAAAAACTCCTCTGGCGCAGTGATTGGCAGCGCGTCCAATGCAGTCACCCTGACCCTTACCGGGCCGGGTGGTTACAGCCATGCCGTGACCGTCGCCGCGGTAAACGGTGTGGCCACTTTTGATTTCACTTCCCTGGTGCTGACCGCGCCAGGCGACTATACCTTGACCGCCACTTCCGCAAACCTGACGGCGGCGATCGGGCGCTTTATCGTCACCGTCGATTTCACCATCGCGGTCACCACTGGCACGCCGGCGGTTTCGGGCCTGATCCTGCCGGGCATGTCGGCGGGGTTCTCGTTTACCCTGGCGCCGGCAACCGGCTCGTTTTCTTCCCCCATTACGCTTTCGGCCAGCGGCTTGCCCGCGGGTGCGACCTACAGCTTTTTGCCGCCGGCGGTGACGCCCGGCAGCGGCAGCGTGGCGACCGCGCTCACCATCCAGACCACGCGCAATGCATCGATTGCGCTGGTGAGCGGTTGGGGAACGGTCGCGCTGGGGCTGCTGCTGTTGCCGCTTTCCGCTTCACGCCGCATGCGCCGAGCGTTTCGCCGAACGCCTCTGCTGTCGATTGCTTTCTTGTTGTTGACGCTGGGTACGGTGGCCGGGCTTGCGGGTTGTGGCGCCGGCGGCCTGTTCGGCCAACCGCAACAGAGCTACCCCATCACCGTGACCGGCACCAGCGGAACCATCAGCCACTCGGCCACCGTTACTTTAACCGTTCAATAAGGGAGCCGCATCATGAAATGCAAGCATGCCCTCGCGGCTCTCGCCGTTACCCTTGGTCTCTTCGCCGCCGCTGTGCCCGCGGGGGCGCAAGCCGCTCCTGCCAGACACGGCCTTCCTGCGGCGGATGTCTCGTTTACCTATTCCGCCCTGCACGTGAACGCGCCAGTGGGTAACTGTGGTTGTTTCTGGATGCGCGGCGGCTCGGGTGAATTGGCGGTGCCGGTCTGGCGGCAGGTAGCGCTGGTGGGGGAAGTCTCCGGGGAACGCAAGAACAATTTGCCCCTCAACCCCGGGATCGGGCTCAGCCTGGCCTCGGCCATGGGCGGCGTACGCCTGACCCACACCGTTCACCAACGTTATAGCCCGTTCGCCCAGGGATTGTTGGGCGTCGTCCACGGCTTTGACGGATACTTTCCCGGGTCCGCCGGGCCGACCGGCGCGGCTACCTCGTTTGCCATGGCTGCGGGATTGGGGTTGGACATCAAGCTGCGCAAGCATCTGTTGCTGCGCCCGGTACAAGCGGAGTATCAATACATGCAATTGCCGAACAATGCGATCAACCCGGCCAACCAGCAGCATGACATCCGTCTCTCCGCCGGGGTCGTGCTCCGCTTCACGCGGTGAGCCCTCAGGATGACAAGTGTAGGCTGATGCTCTGCTGGGAATCGGATGCCGGTGGGCTCAACGGCAAGTACTAGAAACTCTCGCGTTTCTCGAGGTTGGCTTCCACGTCTTTCTTGTCTCGCCATACCGGGTGCAGCACCTTCTGCTCCATCAGCGGAAGCTGATCCTCGAGATGCGGTGAGCCCGGCTGGCTCGAATTTCCGTATCCTAATGCGCAACGTGCCTGCTGTAGTTCGGCAAATTCGATGGCGCACACAAAAGTGTCACCCGATGCCGCATAGTTCCTGTTGCCCACCTGACGTGTATACGACATGGTGCGAAAGACCCCACTCGCACCCGCTCCACCGTTGCCCGGAAGGTCGGCGTTTCCGCTGGCGAAACGGAATACATCGCCCCAGCGCACATCGAGCGATCCGTACCGGCGCTGGCATTCCGCAGCCGCCGCAGCCAGGGCGCCCAGGGCGGCTTCGGGATCGGCAAGGCCGTACGCCGAGCCCTGGGGATCTCGAAAGTCGAACTTCACGCGCAACTTGCTTTCCATATCCGCCGGCACGGCAAAGTACCTGTCCACGAACATCTGAAACAGGACCGCCCCGCGGCTGTCGGCGTCGGTCGAGCGGTCCCATTTCTCCAGCACGCGGGCGGCTTCGGTGGAACCATTCGCCGCCTTGAGTAAGTCCGGCAACACCCGGTCCGCCAACTCCATGCGCGTGGAGTGCTTCTTCGCGATCAGTTCCTCGTAGCTCATTTTCTGATCCCCGTCGATCATCCGCAGCGAACGCAAAACGCGCATCTGGGGAAGGGCGATGCCGGCGGGAGCCACGTACGATGCGTATTTTGTCCGGTCAAGTCGAGGCAGCGTCGCATCCCACGGCGGCTCGTTGGCATTCTGGTTCCAACCCACCGGCGGATCGATCGACTTGGGAAGTTCGTCGAAGGTCAGATAGTCGGTCCACATGGTGGCGGATGTATCGCCCGGCACGATCCTGTTCCAATAACCATAATCGTGGCCATTCCGGCGAGGCACTAAACCGTCGAAGACAAACATCAGGTGTCCCTGGTCGTCGGCATAGTTGGCGTGCCACATGGGCACGGCCATGATGCGCAACGCTTGTTGGAACGCTTCGAGGTTGGTGGCTTCGCCTTCGCGGAACCACTGCTCGAGCATCCGCGGACGGTCGATGCCGGCAACCCGCATGGCCAGCGTGAGCCCGTTCTCGTCGTAGACCACGGGACCCTGCAGGGTACGGCGAATGGCGATGGTCTCTTCTTTCATCGAGCCGTCGGGTTGCTTGATCTTGATCGTCTTGCTGCTTCGTTCGAATGCTCTTAACCGGCCGTCGTAAAGGTATTGACCGTCCTTGACGGTGAGCGCAAAAAAATCGACCGTGTCGATGGTGTTCACGGTGCGCCCCCATCCGGCATGCCGGTTGAAGCCGATCACCGCCACGGGGAAACCAATCTGCGGTGCTCCGTACAAGTCATAGTTCGGACCAACCAGATGCATTTCCATGTAACGGTAAAAGGTGTTGCCCCAGGGCAGATGTGGATTAATAAGCAGCATCGCTTTTCCACTTGCCGAGTGGGAGGGGCCGATGGTCCACGTGTTGGAGCCGGCGATGGCCTCGCTGGTTGTTGGACAGAGCGTTTGCCGAGGCGGTTGCCGGTGCATTGGCGATTTGAAACGCGGTCACTTCACGGCGCAGCCGTTCGAGTGAGCCCATGTAGCCGTAGTGCACCGCTCGTAAGGAGTGGCCAACGACGTCCACACCCGTCACCGGCAGTACCACCCGGAATTCGGCGCCAACCTTTTCAGGATGGGCACTGGCGAAGGCATTGATACCGCGCGCAAACGCGTCCAGGTAAGTGCGGAAGGTGGGATCCTGTGCGTCGTACCATTGCTTTGCGCGCTCGGGCACGCCGTTCAATTGAACCCAGCGATCCAGTTCAAGGTGCGCAGGTCCCCAGTATTCAGCGGCTCGCCCGCGAGACTCGCCGTACAGTTGTAAGAGCAGATTGGCCTGCGCCTCCATCTGCGCCCAGCCTTCCGCATAGAACATACTCTCGCGGCTGGTTGCGAAGATGTGCGGCACCCCATAGCGATCCCAAAGGATCTCGGTCTTACCGGCTGCCTGGGGCCGCGTCGTCATCGGCGTTGCGGCGATCAGCAGCATCGCCGCGGCGATTCTGTTCAGCGATTTCTTCATAAGCTAGGTTGATTGATGCCCGGCGTCAGGCTGCACATATTTAATGAGGAGCACTTCGTTACCGATCTCACTGTAGATCAGCTCGTCTACGGTGCCGCCCGCGAGAAGAAGACCGAATCCCCCGGCGCGCATTCCCTGCTCCTGACGCTGCACCGCGTGGGCAGCGGGATCATCCGCCGGATTGGCAATCGCCGCGTGGGTGAGCGATTCGCGGCGGAAGCCGGCGCCCGGGTCACGGACGTAAAACACCATGGCTCTTGCCGTCTGAATGGCAGTAACCTCAACCACCTGCTCGGGATTGAACGCAGCACCGTGTTCCATGGCATTCAGCAATATCTCCCGCAATCCCTGCATGGTGTCTTGCCGGGTGTCCTCAGGTAGTTGCGCAGTCAGCTCATTGGCAAATGTCAGCAGACGCTCAGCGTTAATGAGGCGGCAGTTGACGCGGACCGACACCCAGCCGGGCCTGGCGGATATAACTTGTATGTCATCTCGCCATTGACTGTCAGAGGCGGCGTGACCGGCGAGGTTGGCGATATCCCCCGGATCAAATGGCGGTGTAAAGCAGGCAAACACGCGCGCGCGCAGCGCAGAGATCACCTCGACCGGAGTGCTGTGATGGGCCAGGACGATGCACTTTACCCCCGGCCTGATCACGCGCATCTCCTCCAACAGAGCCAGATCTTCGTCGACCGTGCTGTCTGGATGAGTAATGACCACCCCGAAGGATCGCATGCGCAGCCGGTGCAATGCGTCGGCGTTCCCACTCGAGTACTCCATGGGAAAGGCGGCGGCGGAAAGTGCATCGCCGATTTCGCGGCTCACTTGCGTGTCATTACCGATCACGAGGACCCGGCTCATATTGCGCTCCGACTGTTCTTTGCGGCGATGAAGTAAATAAGCACTAGTGAAAATTTCTTATGAGCATGATGTACGACTCGTCGAGTTCGGTTTGCCCGAAAAGTAGCGATTTGCCATCGGGAGAGAGGGCCAGACCGCCAAAGAACGGGAATGGCTTGTCGAGAGCAAAGATTGGCGTGGATTGACCTTTGGCAAAATCGAAGAAGTCGATTCTGCCGTTCGGCCGAACATCCCAGTTCAGGAAATAGATTCCTCCGCGAGCAACGTCCCACCCGACCCAATAGTAAATATTGATCGGCAGCTGTGACTCCTCGCCAGTTTCCAATGATTTTTTCCAGATCCCGGACTCGCCAAATTTGGCGTAGTACAGAAAACGCCCATCCATCGACTCGATGCCGTAGACGCCGCCTTTTGTCGTCACCTGGACAGGAGATCCACCTTTGCGCGGCATTTTCCATAGTTGATAGGCGCCACGGTCGTGGCCGGAATAGAAATAGATCTACTGGCCGTCGCGCGACCAGTTGGGGGCGCCGTTATCTGCGCCGGGAAACGTGGTGAGCATACGGGGCGTGCCATCGGGCACTTCGATAAGCCCAACCTGGTAATACTCATCGGCTACGGATTCAAAGGAAATGTAGCGGCCGTCGGGGGACCAGCGGGCCGTCCCCGATGTTCCGCGGATGGCCGTCAGCTGCGAGCAATTGGAACCATCGCTGTCACACATCCAGAGATTCGAATAGCCCATGCGGTCCGATTCGAAAACGACTTTTTTGCCATCGGGAGAGTAGCTGGGCCGCCAGGAAACACCCCTGGCGGCCAGGAGCCGCACCGGAGGGGCCAAAGCATGCAGCTCGTCCTTGAGGTCGAGCCGCCAAATAGTGTCCCGCTGATTTTCGACCTTATAGGCGAGCAAGTTCCCCGCGCGCGCGATCGAGGGCGACGAAGACATTTGCTGCCGCACCGGCAACACGTTGAGGCGCTCCGCCCGACGCGGAAATTCGCCACAGCGCCTGCGCTCCCTTGGCGGGAGAAGAGTAGACGATTTCAGTACCGTCCTGAGTCCAGGCGGGATGGCCCCCGGAATTTCCGGTAGTCAGGCGCGAGGGTTGGCCACCGGCAAGGTTGAGCACAAACAAGTCGCCTGGGTTGGCGCCCATGGGCCCGCTAGCGAAAGCAATGGTCGAGCCGTCCGGAGAGAATACGGGGTCGCAATCAAACTGCTGGTTACGGGGATTCGTCAGCGGGCGAGTGGTCAAGTCAGAGAGGGAGAGCAGGCTCAGGCGAGCTTTCGTGCCGCTCTCAAGGGACTCGGAAAATATCAACGATTTTCCGTCGGGCGACCAGTCCATGGCGTTGCAGTCAGACCAGATAGGAGACGCCGTCGTATACAAACGGCGTTCTGAGCCGCCAAGAGCGGGAATCACATACAGACTTTTTTGCGCGCCGTCATTCCGGAAACGCACAAAAGCGACTTGCCGGCCATCGGGCGACCACGCAGGATCCTGGTCGCCCCCATTCTCGGTGAGCTGCAAAGGCTTCTGGCCGCCAACCATGGCGATATAGAGGCCGGGGTTTGGGGCTCCGCCATACGCGAAGGCAACCTGGCTGCCGTCTGGAGAAACGGCAGGGCTGTACTGCAGACCGGGCATGGAGACCAGGGGTCCGATCTCGCCGGCAACGGCGGGCTGCTCCCGGCGTGCCCGGAACACCCGGAAGAGCGTAACCGCGCACAGCAGGATGAGTACCGAAGCAGCAACGATCAGCCAGAGTCTTCTGCGTCCGCTGGGTGGAGGTTCCTTCGCCTGAGGTGGGTCTTCGGGCGGCGCGCTGAAGGGCGCAGGAGACGGATCCATTGGTTCCTTCAGCGGTGCGATAAAGCGGTAGCCACGGCGGGGTAGAGTTTCGATCAGATGGGGCACACCGGCCGAGTCGCCCAGGGTGGCCCTTAATTTGGTGATGGCCAGATTGATGGCGTGGTCAAAATCCCCGAAGCTCTGTTCCGGCCAGATCAGCTGGCGCAGCTCCTCCCGGGTGACGATCTGTCCCGGCCGTTCCAGCAAGGCTGCCAGGACTCTGAAGGGCTGGTCCTGCAGCTTGAGACGCCTGCCAGCTTTCCACACTTCCCCGGCCTCGAGGTCGACTTCGAAATCCTGAAAGCGAGTGAGAGGCCGTTGAGTCGAGTTACCCATTGGGACACCGAACAAGCGTGAGGTTGCGGTTCGAATCGCGGGAGATACGCAGAAGATAGCGGCGCTAAGTCTTTTTCCGTCATAGCAGTGCGTGGAGACAAAGTCAATAGGGCGAAGAGACTAACAGCGCATTGAGGATCCCGTCTGCGCGCCGGAAGCTCGTCTCGCCGCTACCGCGGTCGAGGCGGAACTCGATGAATCGTTGGCTGGTTTCTCTGGCCTGTGTGTGCCTTCTCTTCCCTTCTCTGTCGCACGCAGACGAACCAGCGCGGCCTGGGGAAAACGTTCCCGGGCACGAACTGCCTTTCCGGCTGTCTTCCGGCTACCTCATCCAGGTGGAAGGCCGCATTGGAGACCAGAGCCATTTGAATTTCATCCTCGACACGGGCGCGACGCATCAGCATGGTCAGCCAACGAATTGGCGAGAAGCTGAAGCTGAATGCGCAGACGGCCAGGAGTTTCAACTTTGACCGCAATCTCAACTGGGCAACGGCGACCGTGCCCGACGTTCAGCTCGGTCCCGTTCGTGCCGCCAACGTCGTAGTGCTGGTGGGCGATCTGGCCCGCTATTCCGAGTTCACCGGCAAGGCCGACGCCATTATCGGCATGGACCTTCTCAAGCTGAGCAACCTCACCATCGATTTCAACGCTGGGAACTTGATCTTCGATTCCGCGCTGCCGGAGACTTACTCGGCGGGGGGCGACCCCGTGAGCAAATGCCTGATTGTTGAACTACAGGTTCAGGATCGGCCAGTTCACCTGATTGTCGATACCGGCTTACAAGGGATGGTTCTCTACGAGGAGCGCCTGCGCAAGAGCGTGCCACTTTTGCGCACCGCAGGCAGCATCAAAAACGCGACCATGGGCGGACGGGTGCCGGTAAGACAAGCCAACTTACCCGATGTTCTTTTCGGCAACAGGAATCGCCAGGTACCCGTGCTCCTGTTGCCGTCGCCCGCACCCGGGATGCTCCCGGGGATCGACGGGATTGTGGGCGTCGCCGCGCTTCAGGCTCGGCGGGTGCATTTGGATTTTTCCAGGAGATCGTTATCGTGGGAGTAAACCTGGGAATCAGGAACATCCTGCCAGCTGCTCCAGAGCGTTTGTCATACCTGAAATGATTTCCTGAAGAGCCATATCGTCGACCGCGGTGGTCAGGGCAAAGGACCCTTCACGAGTAATGTGGATTCCGTTATTGGCGCATGCCAAATGGAAGCTTGTGGCGAGAGAGGCATTAGGAATTTCTTCACCTGCGTGTAACGTTTCCCGAGTGAAGAAAACTCCCATCACCGAGCCGATATGCTGCACGGTGAGCGGCAATCTTAACTGCCGGGCTTTCTTCTCAAGGGCCTGGCCGATCGCGGAGGTACGAGCGTCCATCACGTCAATTTTTTCCTGTGTCAGATGCTCGAGCGTGACACGTCCTGCAATGCTGCCAAGGACGTTCCCGTTGTACGAACCGCCGTGATACAGCGCGTTCTCGCGATGCGGATTGGTGACCTCAAGAATTTCAGCGCGTCCTCCGACGGCGCCCACAGGCGTGCCTCCGCCGAGGAACTTACCCAGGAAGGTGAGGTCGGGGCTCAGTTGAAACCTTTGCGCCGAGCCACCGTAGCCAAGGCGCAGCATCAAACAGTCATCGAGAACAAGCAGCGTTCCATGACTGCGCGCGAGCTGTTGCAGGTCAGACAGGAAGCCTTTCTGCGGCAATATTGTTACTCCCGTGAACATCACCGGCTCGAGAACAATCGCCGCTACCTGTCCCTTGTATTCGGTTAGCTTGCGTTCATACGATTCCAGGTCATTGAACTCCGCTAACAGGGTGTGACCGGGTAACTCACCACGGCCACCGAGCCCGGCTTCCAGGTCGCTATAAGAGCCGTGATAGCCGGCGCGCTGCTTGAGGATGAGCGGCCTCCCGGTAAACCGCCGCGCGAGTTTGACAGCCAGCATCCCGCTCTCGGTGCCG
This sequence comes from uncultured Acidobacteriaceae bacterium, assembly GCA_963758385.1. GTDB lineage: Bacteria > Acidobacteriota > Terriglobia > Terriglobales > Acidobacteriaceae > PALSA-350. Next base: position 1,434,703 of record CAVWVA010000001.1, read on the forward strand.
CTGTTGGTCAACAAAACGCGTTCGAAGGTGTCGAGTCGGAGGCAAAGGGTCTCGGCAAATTCAATTTGTGGCAGCGAAGCGCCGACCCAACCCCAGGACATAGGGAGCCGTTCCGACAGCGCCTGGATGACCGGTTTGAAAGCATGCCCATGAATCAAGGCCAATCCGTTGCTGACGAGATCGACGTAGCGGTTGCCGTCTACATCCCACAGGTAGCAACCTTCGCCGTGATCCATCACGGTCGGGTAAGGCAGGTGAAATCCATGTCCCCGGGTAAGGCCACCGGGCATGACCCGCGCGGCGCGCGTCATCAACTGCGCGGCCCGAGGCGTGCGGGCGCGAAAGATCTCTTCAATCGCCGTATGTATGACGGCCTGGGTGCTGCTCATTCGAGTTCTCCTTTTAGAAAAACGAAAAGTTGCACGCGTCTAGCGCTTGGCAACAACGGCGACTCCGTCCACCTCCAGACGCGCGTTGGCCAAAAGTCCGGCGACGATCACCGAGGCGCTGGCCGGGGGAGCGCCGTGAAACAGTTCTTCACGAACCGAAGCGTAGACCGGATAGTCATCCTCGCGGGTGAGAAAAGCCGTGATTCGGATAAGGTCCTTGAGAGATCCGCCAACCTGGGCAAGGCTCTGGGCGATATTTGCGTAACACAGACGGGCCTCCTGCTCGAAGTTCGTAGCTACGACTCGCGGAGGACCCTCCAGCGGCATGCCAACGTTGCCGGAGACGAATACCAAAAGGCTATGCCCGATATCAACCGTCGTCACACTGCTGAAACCGCTCGAGAACTTATCTGGAAATCGCTGAACCACTTTGTCACCTCATGGCCGCCTTCCTATGCATCACGAAGGCTGACGCAACTCAGCATAGGCGATGCTCCCGGCGGCCAAGATGAGTTCTCTGTGAGTTACCAAGCAGGGAGGCAGCGGCCTTCGGAGCAAACCTTTACGGTGCGGAAAGCAACGACCGGACGATTCCTTCCAAGGCAAAGTCCATGTGCTCTCCCATAAGGTTCCTGGCCAGCGTTCCATCGCCCGCCTTGATAGCGTCGAGAATCTGGCGGTGCGTCACCTCATCCGGGATCATGGTGATCAAACCGAGCCGGCGAAGGTAAGCCATAATTTGCCGCATCTGGCCGATCATCCGCGGACTCTCCGTATGGAGAGCAATTCCCATGTGGAATTGCTCGTTCGAGAGCAAACGATCCGCGGTCTCGAGCGCCGACTCCTCGAGGGTTACGATCTGCTCCAACTGAGCGGTTTGCGCCGGCGTCGCCTTTGCTGCCGCGCGCTCACTGGCATAGGTTTCGAAGAGCCTGCGATACACATAGAGGTCGGAGATGTCTTTGAGGGTGATGGGTGTTACCTGGAAGCCTTTGCGATGGATGCTGGAAACCCAGCCATCCTGCACCAGTCGGCTGAGCGCTTCGCGCACGGGCGTACGGCTCGTCCCACAACGTTCGGCGAGGTCCGGCTCGGATAGAAAGGTGCCGGGCGTGAGCTGGGAAGTGATGATCCATTCCCTCAACTGGTGATACACGCGATTAACTTCGCTTTGTTGGGTGGCCGCTCCGGGTTGGTCGACCAGATCTGGAAAACTGGCGGTCATGGTGGTGTTACCTCGCTTATCGTTTTCATACGCAGGGTACGCGAAGTCAGATTACAAGGTTGCGCAGTGAGTATATTCCCAGTATACTGGCTGAGTACCGACCCAGCCCATTCATTTTCAAGCAATTCCCGAGGCGATCCTATGCACAGAGGCCCTTCTGCTGTATTCCGTTTCGGAACTTTTGAGCTCGACCCGCAAACCAGAGAACTGAGACGCGAGGGGAAGCTTGTGCCGCTGCAGTTTCAACCGTTCAAGTTGCTCCACTATCTGCTCGAACACGCGGGGGAAGTAGTAACTCGACAGGCATTGAAGGAGCATCTTTGGGGCGACCAGACGTTTGTCGACTTCGAGGCTGGACTGAATTTCTCGATTCGCCAGATTCGCCGCGCCCTGGGGGAAAGTGCACGGTCGCCCGCCTTGCTTCAGACTTATAACCGGTGTGGCTATCGTTTTCTGGGTCAGGTGGAGTGGATGGCGGCGGCGCGAGAGCTTCCACTGGAGCGCAATATCGTAGTGAAACTCGATCAACCTTTGTCCTCGCGCGACCGGGATGCCGTGACCAAGCTGGCCGAACAGATTGCTCAAATGTTGATGGCCGCTTATTGCCAGGAAAGTTGGTTTCAAGACAGTTTCCAATCCATTGCATCTGGTTCGCCGGACATACCCGCCATCAATGTGTTTCTGAGGCCGACGGGACAAGAGCTTTCGCTGGTTCTGACGGCCAAAGGTTAGAGCGTTCTCCAGACGTCATCGCCCTTTCCCCACGGTTTGAGAAACGGGGGGTGCGGGGACGACCGCCACGGGAGAGCCCTCGGTAGCAAGCTGTGCTTTCTTCCTCCAGTGCCAATAGAGTGGCAGTCCCAGCATCGCAAGCCCGAGACCGGCCAGCGACTCGAGCGGCCTGGCGCGCAGCGTCAGGGCAACAAACACCAGCGCCACACATAAATAGGCAAGGGGTAACCAGGGATAACCGGGACAGAGATAAGGACGAGGCCGGTCAGGCTGGGTGCGCCGGAGCACGAAGAGAGCCCCCACTGTAGCGATGTAGGTAAGGGTCATCATGAAGATGAAGCAGGTATAGAGCTGTTCATACTTGCCGCTCACGATGAGCACGATGACCCAGGCACACTGCGCAAGCAGGCTCGCCGTCGGGGTATGCCAACGCGGATGCACACGCAGCATGCTATGGAAAAAGGCGCCGTCCAGGGCCATGGAGTAATAGATTCGCGCTCCTCCGAGCACCACGACCGAAGTGCCTCCGAAGCAAATGAGGGCAATAAAAAGTGAAATCGCCCGGCCCGCGGAACCGTTGAACAATGCGGCAAAGACCGCGGCGGCGGGTGAGTCCTGGGCGGCCAGCACTTCCGGGGGCAAAGCATAAAGAAAGACCACATTGACGAGAAGATAGGTGGCCAGGATGAGAAGAATGCCGCCGATAAGGGCCAGTGGCAGATTGCGGCGGGGATGCTTGATCTCGCCGGCCACCCAGGATACAAATTCCCAACCGTCATAGCTCCATAGCAGCGCGATCATGGCAATCACGACACCGCCTCGCGAAGCGGTGTTGCCGGTGGGCCTGATGAAATGTCCCCAGGAGCCGTGACCGAATAGAAACGCCAGCAGGGCAATACCCACGATCGTACCCAGATAAACCAGTGCGGTGAGATTTTGCAGGTAAGTGGCAAAGCGAACGCTGCGCACGTTCAATGCGGTGAGCAACACAAGCACGCCAATGGCAACGACCGACCCGCGAGTGAACGTCCAATGAAGGCCAAACAAAGAAGCGGACAGGATGGCGTCTTCCGTTCTGAGTGACGGGAAAGGCGCGGCCGAGGAACATGGCGAAACTGATCACCATGGCCGCCAGTCCGCCACTGTTGCCGGCGGTAAATAATACCCAGCCATACATGAATCCAGCCGGACGGCCGTAAGCTTCGCGGATAAAAACATATTGCCCGCCGGACTCGGGAAACATCCCGCCGAGCTCGGCACAAGCCAGCCCGGCAAGCAGTGTGATGCCTCCGGCAACCACCCACAAGAGCAAAGCGAACATGGGGCTGGGCACGGCGCGCAGCACATCGGCCGGAATGATGAAGATGGAGGCGCCGACCGTGCCGGTGACGACGAACATGACGGCGTCAAACAGCGTGAGCTGCCGGATCAGCTTCCCTTCTTGTGTATCAACCCTCATGCAGACCTCATAGGCTCAGCCCTGGTGGGTGCGCGTGATTATGACTGCAGTGAATCCAGCTCGCGCACAAATTCGTAGAAGAAACTAAGTCCCTGGTAGAACGCCTCGGTTCTAAGTCGTTCGTCGCGGCCATGGGCGCGGACGTCGTCCTGATCGATGCCGACACCGGAAATGCCGTAGGTAGCAACGCCCGCGCGGATGGTATATACCGAGTCGGACATTCCGGTTTCCATCTCTGCGATCACCGGCTTGCCGGGCCAGAGCCGAGCGCTAACCGCGCGGAGCGCGATGAGCGCGAGAGCATCCGGCGCAACCGGGATGTCTGCTTGCTGTTGCGGAGCGTCCCCGCAACGGCCCTGCGAGGAACAGTATTGGACGCTGATCTTTGGGTCAGCAAGCTTTGCGATCAATAGGCGCTCGACTTCGGCCGGAGATTGTCCGGGAAGAATGCGGCAGTTGACGTTTGCTGTGGCCGATTGGGGTAGAGCATTGTTGGCATGGCCTCCGTTGATGCGCGTGGGCACGCAAGTGGTGCGCAACAGAGCGTTGGTATAGGCGCTGGCATCGGCGAGCGTCTCCAGGGCAGGCTGGCCGGCGCCGGGCGCCATGGCCAGTTCTGCTGCGCGGCGCGCCGGCAACTCAAGCTCATCCGCCTGATGGGTAAAGAACCCGCGGGTAATGGGATTCAGCTCGGCCGGAAAGGGCGCCGCCTGCAATCGATCCAGGGCCGCGGCCAAACGTAGAATCGGATTTCCGGCATGAGGCAGCGAGCTATGACCACCGGGATCGCTGGCCGACAAAGTGAAATCCGCGTAGGTTTTTTCGCCGGCCTCGTAGCCGATGCTGACCGGCTTTCCATCACGCAACACCACGCCGCCGGAATCAAGGTTGATGGCAAAGCCAAGATCGCGGAACAACTCCGGCTTGTGCTGGACCAGCCAATCCATTCCATCGTCGGGACCCGCTTCCTCATCCGCGGTAAGCATGAGCCAGATGTCACTTTTGGGAGTGAGGTTTTCCCGCTTGAGCTGGATCAGCGTGGCGAGCGCAATGGCCACGTTCTCTTTGATGTCCTGCGTTCCCCGGCCGTAAAAGTAACCGTCTTTCTCGATAAAGCGGAATGGGTCGGTGCTCCAGTCGGAGCGTTTGGCATCAACCACATCGAGATGAGCGAAGAAGAGGATGGACGGCGAAGCGCGCCGGCCCGGCAAGCGCACAATCAGATTCATCTTTCCCGGGCGCGGTCCCTCGATGGAAAGGTCGCTCGCGGCGAAGCCGGCCCGCAACAAGCGTTGCCGCGCGGCTTCAGCGGCAGGGTCGACTGATCCGCTGGTGTGCGAGGTGTCGATTTCGACCAGCTGTTGAAATATTTCGCGCGCGAGGGCGCGGTCGGGTATCTGCCCGCGGAGCGGAATCACGAAAGCGACGGCGGCCACCACCACGCAAAAGACTCCCGCGAGCCGGGTGCGCGCTTTATCTCGTCCCAAAAACCAAACCCTCCGCAGGTTTCCTGGCAGCGCGAAACGCGCCCGTCGGGCCCCTGCCGTTGTCAACGATTATGCCCTTGCCGCGGGACGCGGCCCGACTTCATGAAAAGCAACTCAGCGACAACTCATTTTCCTGCAGGAAAAGACGCCGTTATGCTCGCAATCACACGGGGCGGCTTCAACGCCACCGCTGAAAACACAACCTGGGCAGAGCCGCAACTGGGATTGTCGTACCTGTTCTCCTCATCAAGAGCTGTCGGGAAAATCCACGATAAGAGGTGTCTGTTATGTTACGGATGTTAGCCCCACTCTCTAAGGTATTCGTCGCCATGCTGCTTGGGTTGACCTGTGCTTTCTCCGCGGCGCAGACCTTTCGAGGCAGCATTAACGGAACCATCTCAGATCAGTCCGATGCGGTCATGCCCAACGTCCCCGTCACCGCGACAGCGACCACGACAGGCATCATCCACTCGACGGTCACCTCGAGCGCGGGAGAGTTCCTTTTCCAGGACCTGCCTATCGGGGAATACGATGTGCAGGCGAATAGCAGTGGATTTCAGGGAGAGAAGGTCGACCACGTGCCGGTATCGGCGGGAGCAATTTATACGTTGAAGATCACGCTTCACCCGGCACAGACGATGACTTCCGTGGAGGTCTCCGCGGATCAAGTGGGATTGGACACTGCCTCTTCCACAGAGCTCACCGTTTTACCCACGAAAGCGGTACAGGACCTGCCGCAAAACGGCCGCGATGTTTCCCAGTTAGTCGCGCAGTCTCCCGGTTTCGCAGGTGCTCCCGGCCTGGGCGGCGGCGGTCTTGGATCGGTGAACGGTACCCGCCCGAATGCAATCAATTGGCAGATCGAAGGTACCGATGACAATGATCTTTTCTGGGGCTATCCCTCGTCCAACATCAGTGGCGCCTCCGGCATCGCCACCACGTTGATTCCCGTGGAAGCGATTGACCAGTTTTCGTTTGTCACCAGCTCGGGGGCGCAGACAGGCCGAAATGCCGGCGGCACCGTTAACCTGACGCTGAAATCCGGCACCAATCAGCTGCATGGTTCTGCGTTCTATTACATCCGGAACGAATTTTTCGCGGCCAACACTCCGTTCGCTCCACCGAACACGAAAAAGCAATATTTGCGCAACATCAACGACGGTTTTTCGCTCGGTGGACCGATTATCAAAAACAAGACTTTCGGCTTTGCAGCATTTGAGTACCAGGGATTCGGCATCGCCAACACTTCCAGTTCCACGGAACCATCGACGGCCTACCAAGCGGCTGCAACGGACTTGCTTTCCTTTTATGGAGTACCTGTAAGCCCGGTCTCCACGGCGCTGCTGGGCAACTTATGGCCGGCGGACGCTCTTACTGGCCCAGCTACCCCGGCGAATTACTTCAACCGCTCGATTGCTCGTGGTTTCAGCTATAACGGCGTGGCCAAGATAGACCATCACATCAACGAAAAGAACAATATTTCGGTAAGGGGTTTCTTTGGCTACGGACATACCGAGAGCCCCGGACCTTCTTACCTGACGCCGTACTGGGCATACGGTCCCCAGCGTTCGCAGAACTACGCGGTCACCGATAGCATGACACCGACCGCTCACCTGGCCAACCAACTCTCCTTCGGTACCAACATCGTCTACCTGTTCTTTACCGATAAAGACACGAACTTCGATCCGGTTGCGCTGGGATTGAATACGGGGGTCACGGATCCTTCGCTCTCCGGTTCGCCTAGAATTCAGATCCTTAATTTCGATCCCATTGGGTGGAATCCGCCTTATGGCCGCAAGACGTTCGTTCCGCAGCTGACTGACACGCTTACGTATGCGCAGAGCATCGCATCAGATGAGCTTTGGGGGTGACTTCCGCTGGGCGGAATACAAGGATCTGACACAAAGATATGGCCGCGGATCTCTGGCGTTCGACGGCTCACAGGGCCCGTGGAGTTCCTCCAGTACCGCATGTTCCCAACTGGCCACCCGGAACCAGTCGGCTCCTTCGCCGGTGACCGATCAGAACACGCTGGACCTTGCCGATTTTATGGCCGGCTGCGCGGCGACTGCCTACATTGCCCAGGGTGACCAGACGCGCGATACCCATGTGCACACATTCGGCCTGTTCGGACAGGATGCCTGGCAGATGACCAGAAATCTCAATCTGAATTTTGGTTTGCGCTATGAATACTTCGGCCCGCCTCACAACAGCAGCAAGAACCTGTCTATCTTTGACCCTAATGTCCCGGGTGGGCTGGCCGTTGCCGGCCAGGACATCGCGAATATCTTTCCCCAATTCAAGAAGGGTTTCAATCCGCGTGTAGGGTTTGCGTATTCACCGGGGAAGAGTACGTTCGTGATTCGAGGAAGCTATGGGCTTTACTTCGATACGCCCCATCTGCAGTTATTCTTCGACTTGCGGGGGACCAATAACGGAGGCACGCCCGGCGTGCAGGACAACCCGGTAGGCAGCCAAGCCCGTTGCCTTTCCGTCCTTGAATAGCGTGGTCATTGTGCCCAACCAGCCGATCTTTCCAACGCTGGACCAGTCGATCGCCGGCGCAGGTGTAATTAATGTGTTCTCCATCAGCCCGAGCTTTCGCCCTGGAGTCACTTCAAACTACAACCTGAATATTCAACAGTCGCTTGGCCACTTCGCCGTGGCACAGATAGGTTATGTGGGCACACAAGGCCGCCACCTTACCACGGTGGTGGACATCAACCAGGCGGCGCTGGGGAGCGGGCAGTCCAGCGTCATCACCTGCGACGCGAAGTATGCCCAGGCGGGCCAGGGAAACCAGCAATGTTCGCGGCCTTACTTCAACCAATTCCCCAATTTTGCTGTGATCAACCAGGTGCAGAGCGGCGCCGACTCGAACTTCAACTCGCTCCAAGCATCGCTCCGCGTGGCGGCCTGGCGCGGCTTTTCGGGGCAGGCCAACTACATGTGGTCGCACAGCCTCGATTTCATGACGGGGATTCCTCCCTACCTTCCACAAGACAGCACGAATCTCAAGGCCGAGTACGGGAACAGCGATTTGGACACACGGAATAATTTCACAGCCTACGTGACCTACGACATACCCGGCTCCTCGCGCGGACCCAGTTGGCTTTCTCATGGATGGCAGCTAAACAGCATTCTCAACTTCCATGGCGGTCAGCCCTTCACCGTCATGTCGACCAACAACAGCAGCGGCACCGGCGAATTCTCAGACCGGGCGAATCTCGTACCAGGCATGAATCCCTTTGCGGGCGTATCCCACAAGGTCGTGGACGGAGCGGTTCAGTGGTTCAACACGGATGCGTTCGTGGATCCGCCGGATGGCCAGTATGGCACCACGCGGAGAGGACAGTACAGCAACCCCGGATACTCGGAAGTAGATTTCTCAGCCTTCAAGAACACGCATCTTTCCGAGCGGCTCACTTTGCAGTTGCGCGTGGAGATGTTCAACCTCTTTAATCACCTCGACCTGGCGCCGGTTGGATTTCCGCAGATTGCGGACTCCGCGGGAGAAGGCAATTCCGGCCAGATCTTCTCCACCTTCGGGGCGTATTTTGCGGAACAAGGTATCGGTCCGGGCGAGCCTTTCAATACCCAATTCGCAGTCAAGTTGATCTTCTAAGCTTCCCTGGCCACCAAGGCGGGTGCCCCATATCTCGCCCGCCTTTGGCGAGATGTGGCCAGGAAAGCTGGAAATCTGGCTGCGGAAAAAGCACAGTTTCGGGTACAAACAGGCCCTCAGCGGCTAAAGCCGCGCTCATTTTTAGGCACCTTATGTGCGGGCTAAAGCCCGTACCCTTCAACGAATTGGGTTTCTTGCAGCATGGGAAGCCCGTACCCTCTGGACATCTATTGGCATTGGCTCACTTCCCACATCTTGCAAAGAACGCGTGGAAAGAATTGCAATGACTTACCGGAATTTCTTCCTGCTTGCTCTTAGCGCGTTGATCGCTGTATCGGGCACGGAGCTCGTACTTGCGCAGGACACGCAGTATGTCGCGCGCCCGACTTCTTACTTCGAGTCGCCCGTCCAGGCGCCTGCTTGTCTCGACTCCCCGCTGAAAGACGAGTACGACGCAGCGCTCGATTGCCCGCCGGATTCGCACGACGCGTGGCTTAAGGATGTGACCAGGTGGCGCATGGAGCGGCGAATCCGCATTGGGTACAACGATGCTCGCTACGCAGCGCCTGCTTTGCGCTGGACCCAATCCAGCTTTATGCAGCCACAGATGATGATCGAGGATCGCTATTTCTACGATCCGGTCGCGGGAAAATACACAGTCGACCGTTATCTTGACGATCTCATCGCCAGGTATGGCGGGATCGATTCCGTGCTTATCTGGCATACGTATCCTAACCTGGGCATCGATGACCGCAATCAACTCGACATGATCGCGGCGATGCCGGGCGGCGTTGCCGGCGTGAAGGCCATGGTTGCCGATTTCCACCGCAGAGGGGTTCGTGTCCTGTTTCCTATGATGATGTGGGATCAGGGAACGCGCGATCCCGGCGAGCCGTGGCCGGATGCAATTGCGAAGCTTATGGCCGCCATCGACGCCGACGGGATCAATGGCGATACGCAGGATGGCGTTCCACTGGCATTCTCACATGGCCGCCGATAGTATTGGCCATCCCCTTGCTTTTGAGCCGGAATCCGAACTGCATGATGAGCAGCTAGCGTGGAACGTGCTTACCTGGGGCGAATATACGTTCCAGTTCACTCCGTTCGTGGACCGTTACAAATGGCTTGAGACGCGTCACATGGTCAACATATCGGACCGTTGGGGCCGGGCCAAAACCGATCCTGTGCAGTTCGGCTTTTTCAACGGCGTGGGATGGAATAGCTGGGAGAATGTCTGGGGCATCTGGAACGGCGTCACCGCTCGCGACGGAGAAGCTGTCCGCCGCGTCGCGACCATGGAGCGCGGCCTCGCGGCATATCTTAGCAGTCCGGGCTGGGAGCCCTTCTATCCCATGCAGCAATACGGGGTGTTTGCCAGCCGCTGGCCGCTCGGCCATAACACCCTGTGGACGATTGTGAACCGGAATGAATACGACACCGGACAGCGCCAGATGTCCGTGCCCTGGCAGGATGGCATCCATTACTACGATATCTATCACGGAGTGGAGCTCACACCCACGAGTGTAGATGGCAAAAGCACGACCGCAGTGCTCTCCTTTCCCATCGAAGCTCATGGGGTAGCAGCCATCCTGGCCACGCCCGGCCCGGCGGAAATGGTCATGCAGCAATTGATGACCACGATGCACACCATGACGGAAAGACCACTGTCGAGCTACTCCGCGGAGTGGAAGGTACTTGGGCAGCAGATGGTCGATATACCGGCCACCGAACTTGCGGCGGCCACTCCCCCGGGCATGGTGACGGTGCGAGGAGGAGATTACGTCTTCCGGGTGAAAGGAGTCGAAATTGAAGGCGCCAATGATAGCGGAGTGGATGTTCAGTATTCGTGGGAAGATACGCCGCGACGCTTCCACCAAAAGAACATGACGATGCATACGTTCTATCTCGATAAGTACCCGGTGACCAACCAGGATTTCGAGCAGTTCCTTAAGGCCACTCGCTACCATCCGAAAGACGACATAAACTTCCTGCGCGATTGGCAGGGGGGAACCTACCCGCGTGGCTGGGCCAATAAGCCGGTCACCTGGGTTTCCCTGGAAGATGCTCGAGCGTACGCCCAATGGGCGGGGAAACGTCTGCCCCATGAATGGGAATGGCAGTACGCGGCGCAAGGCAGCGAGGAGCGCAAGTATCCATGGGGCGACGCCTGGAATGCCGAGGCGGCGCCCATTCCCGACCAGGGCCGCAAGGCGCGGGGGCCGGACGATGTGACCGCTCATCCGCAAGGCGCGTCGCCATTCGGCGCGTTCGACATGGTAGGAAACGTGTGGCAGTGGACAGACGAATACGTGGACGCGCACACCCGGGGTGCGATTCTTCGCGGAGGAAGCTACTACCATCCACAAGGCTCGAAATGGTATTTTCCTCAGGCATACGAGAACGACCGCCATGGCAAGCTGCTGTTGATGGCGCCCAGCATCGACCGTTCGGGCGCGATAGGTTTCCGATGCGTGAAGGATGCGCAGCCGTAGAGCCAAAACGTCCGCAACGGCTCAACCAACCAGATCTTCATCTCTCCGCATTGCCCGGGCCGCCGACGGGATGAAGCCGGGGCAGACGCTCGGCAAGCGGCGGCAACGGCGGAAATGGTCCGTGAGGCTCCGTCTGATACCAGTAGGCCACGGAGAAATAATCATCGGAGCGATGATTTGCGTGGCCATGCTCAATGGTGGCGCGCAATGACTTAGTAAAAGGGATGGGCGAATCAAGGTGAAAGCGGTATACGGACCAGCGGGCTCCGGCCCGGTTCTCCCCTTTCACCGGTGCGCCAAAGAGGTCATAGGAGAAGCTGTGCGCGCCGAAGTCCCAGGCGCCGAGAAAATAGTCCTCGGAGCCAGTTCCGTTGATCGAGGGAGTGCTTTCGCCATCGACAAAGAACATGTCGTCGCCTTCGCCCCACCAGTCATCCTGGTTCTGCAGCACAGACATGGTTACTCCGACGAAATGGCCTCGCCCGGTGGCCTCCATCCAGACATAATTTCCAGCGCCATCCGGGTTCCTGGCATTTTCTGTCAAGGGATCTTCGTTCCGCTTCCAATTTGTGGTCCAGCCTTTTGCCGGGTTCGCTTGACGATACTGCGCATGGAAGTAGAGCAATTCAGGAGGCAGCGGCTTGCTGTAAGCGCGATAGTCGATATTGAAATAGAAGTAGCCCACTTTCTGCGCGCTTTCATTGGTAACTGTGATCAGGGCATGTTTTTGAAAGGGCATGGGAAAGAATGAGTTCAAGGCCTTGTCGGCGCCCACGGCAAGCGGAGCGGAATGATAGAGGAAATAATCACCCAGACCCAGGCCAAAGAAATCACCTACCGGGGCTTCCACACTGGGTGTGGATTCGCCATCCCAGTACATACGCAGGACTAATGCCTTGAGGTGGTTCGGATCCTGCGCATCGATGGTGATCCAAACGTGGCTGATCAACGCCGGGCCGGAAGTATCAAGCAAGGTGAGCGTTTCTCCGGCGCCAATCTCCCGATAGTCCGCATTGGCGCCACTCCGGTCATAGCTCGAAGCGCGCTTCTGGACATAGTCCCGGGCTTCAGGAAGGGTCGATAGCCAGGTGGCGGAGTCATACGCGAGGGCCGGTACGGCCATGACCAAAAAAGCGGCAATGGAGAGAATTTTTTTCATCGGGAGCGGGCTGATTGCGGGTTCATGTTACTTCAACCGGGTGTGCGGCCAAATGAGTTTTCCCTGAGGCAGGCGAGTTCCCCATGACCGTGGATCGTCTGCGATTACAGCCATTCACAACTCAGCAGTAGCTCACATGACTGCCCATCGGTTACGCTGTACTCTCTACACCGGGAACCAGGAAAAACCGCACATGATCACCGCTAGACACTCCACACTCGCAACCCAGGACGACCTTGGCGATTCACTCGATGTGACGTGGGTCCGCTCGCAGTTCCCTGCTCTTTCCGAGGCGGTCGATGGCCAGCCCGCTGTTTTTTTCGACGGCCCGGGCGGGACTCAAGTGCCGCAAAGTGTCATCGATGCGATCTCGGTTTATTTACGGACCAGCAATGCGAACACGGATGGCGCCTTCGCCACCAGCCGACGCAGCGACGCCATGCTACTTGGGGCCCGGAGTGCAATGGCGGACTTTCTCGGCTGCTCCGCGGAAGAAGTGATTTTCGGGGCGAACATGACGTCGCTGACCTTTGCGACGAGCTGGGCGATCGGACGCGAACTCAAGCCCGGAGACGAGATTGTGGTGACCCGCCTGGATCATGGGGCTAATTATTCTCCGTGGATGGCGTTGGAGGAGCGCGGCGTGACCGTGCGCGTGGCGGAGATACGGGACAGCGACTGCACGCTCGACATGCATGACCTGGCGCAAAAGATAACCAGCCGCACCAAACTGGTCGCAGTGGGGTATGCCTCCAATGCCGTCGGCACGATCAACGATGTAGCAGAAGTGGTACGCATGGCGCACAGGGTGGGCGCCATGGCCTATATCGACGCTGTGCATTATGCGCCGCATGGACCAATCGATGTACGCGCGCTCGATTGCGACTTTCTGGCCTGCTCTACCTACAAATTTTTCGGTCCCCACATGGGGGTGTTGTTTGGCAAGCACGAACATCTCATGCGTCTCCGGCCCTACAAGGTAGCGGCCAATACCCATGCGGTTCCGCTTAATTGGGAGTGGGGTACGCTGAACCATGAATGCATCGCCGGGATCACTGCCTGTGTGGATTACCTCGCCGGGTTAGGAAAGCGTATCGAACCCTCATCCCCGAGCCGCCGGTCGCAAATTCTTGCCGCGTGGAAAACGATTCAACGGCACGAGAGAATTTTGCTCGAGAGGATGATTGCTGGACTCACGCGGATACCTGGCCTCAAGTTGTATGGCATCAGCGATCCTGCCCGGTTCGATGCTCGATGTCCTACGCTGGCCGTGCGCATCGAGGGCCACCCGCCGCTACGACTGGCCACGGAACTAGGGCGGCGAGGATTCTTCACGTGGGACGGCAACTACTACGCTCTGAACCTGACCAACCACCTGGATGTGGAAACCGACGGGGGATTTTTGCGCATCGGCCTGGCACATTACAACACCGCTGAAGAAGTGGATCGCTTTCTTCAGGCTCTAAGGGAGATAACGAAATGCTGAAGTCGCAGAGGACAGGGGAACCAACCATGCGAGAGGAATTTCGCAGCGCAAGAGTTGATCTGGCCGCGGTCTTGCGGTGGTCGGCCCGCCTGGGGTATCAGCAGGGAGTATGCAACCATTACAGTTTCCTTCTTCCCGGTGACGAAAATCTGTTTCTGGTCAATCCTGAAGGGTACTTCTGGTCGGAGCTAACCGCCAGTTCCCTTCTGGTGTGCGATCTCGACGGGACCATCGTGGAGGGGGAGGGCACAGTGGAACGTACCGCCTTTTGCCTGCATGCTCCCATCCACCGCCACAACAAGGCCGCCAAAGCTGCCCTGCATACGCACACGCCCTACGCCACAGCACTCTGCCTGATCAAAGACGGACGCCTCGAGCCCGTGAACCTGGCGGGCTTCCAATTTTCGGGAAAGATTGCCTACGATGAGGACAACCAGGGAGGAGCTCTTTCGGTGGACGAAGGCGATCGTGAAGCAGCGAATTTAGGCGACAAAAATATACTGATGATGCGCAACCATGGCCCCATGGTGGTGGGGAGGACCATTGCCAGCGCTTTCGACCGCCTCTATTACCTGGAGGAGGTCTGCAAACGCCAGGTGCTGGCTATGTCGACCAACAGGCCGCTGCAGCACGTGCCACAGGAAGTCGTAAGCCAGTTAGCGGAAGACGATGTCCTGTTCGACGCATATGCGGAAAAACATCTGACTGCAATCAAGCGGGTCCTCGATCGCGAGGAGCCGGAGTACGCCAACTGAAAATCGAGATTGCTCGTCCGCCAACCTTCTTCAATGCGACGATGATTCTTGTGAGCGGGTTTCTGGGCACAGCAAGGAGCCGTCTGCATGTCCAACATCTATGAGAAGCTCGGGGTTCGGCCGATCATCAATGCCTATGCCCCGATGACTCGCCTGGGCGGCGGTGTCATGCCGCTGCCGGTCGCCGAGGCGATGCGCGAGGCCACCCAGGTTTGCGTCGATATTGCCGAGCTGCAGATGGCTGCGAGCAAGATCATCGCCGGCATCACCGGAGCCGAAGCTGGCTGCGTGACCGCCGGTGCTGCAGCCGCTCTTCTGGTCGGCACGGCCGCCTGTGTAGCCGGCATGGATACGGCCAGGATGAGCCGGCTGCCCGACGTGAGAGGCATGAAGAACGAAGTGATCGCCATGCGGAGCCATCGCAATTCGTACGATCACGCGATCCGCGCCACCGGTGTCACCATGGTTGATGTCGGCTTCGCGGACCGATATACCGACGTAGGAGTCCGGGATACGGAGCTGTGGGAAATTCAGGCGGCCATTTCCGATCGCACGGCGGCCATTTATTACCTGGCGAAGCCGCAAGCTATGCCCCGGCTTCAGGATGTGGCGGAAATCGCCCACCATGCCGGCGTTCCGGTGTTAGTGGACGCGGCTGCCGAATTACCCCCGATTGAAAATCTGCAACGCTTCCTGGCCGAAGGGGCGGACCTGGTCGCATTTAGCGGGGGCAAGTCCATCGGTGGCCCACAGGGTTCAGGCGTCTTGTGCGGTCGAAGAAGTCTGATCAGCTCTGCGTTATTGCAGCAACTCGACTTCGACTATGACTTCACGGACTGGGATCCGCCGGCCGGCCTGGTCGATAAGCTCTCGATTGCGGGTGTGCCGCGACATGGCATCGGCCGCTCCTCAAAAGTGGGCAAGGAGCAGATAGTGGGCTTGTTGACCGCCCTGCAGCTGTTTGTCGAGGAAGGTAACGCCGGCCGCCGCGACCGCCTGTTGTCGATTTGCCAGCGGCTTACGGATGCATTGGCCGGCACCGCGGGAGCCTGCACCCGGATCATGGATGATCCCCTGCAAAGCGGTATGCCGGTGGTTGAACTGAAAATCGACGAGAGCGCTGTACCGCTTTCAACAGTTGAGCTCGTACGTCGCCTCCGCCATGGCTCTCCAGGGATCGAAGTTAACCCCTGGCGGCCACAGGAGGGCCTGCTGATTTTGAACCCGGCCTGCCTGGCCGAGGGCGATCCCCCGATCATCGGCAGGCGGATCAGGGAGATACTCGAAGGGCACTGACCACGAGCTTGGCCGCCTGTATGTCTTGAATCGCGACCCCGGTTAAATCGGCAATCGTAATGTCTGCATCGCCCTGGCGTCCCCGGCGAGGGTTCTGGGAAATCTCGCCGAGCTCGATCAGATCGTCAGGCGTAATCAGCCCTTGCCGAATGGCAAATGATGAGTCGCCGTATTGCATGCACTGGACTCGACTGTCCACGACGCGAACCTGTGCCCTGAGGAACAGTTGCGGATCAAGTTCCTGCTTGCCGCCGCCATCGGAGCCAACCGCGGTAACGTGCGTGCCTGGACGCACATCGGCAGATCCCAGAAGCCACTGATGGGAGGGCGTCGTGGTCACGATCAAATTGCAACCCGCTGCCAGGCTCGCAATCGAATCGGCAACTTCTATCTCGAAGCCATCGACCTTGTAAGACTGTGCGTTGGCGATGGAACGGGCCCATACCATAGCGCGCCTGGCCGGCAATACATGGCGGAGATAATCAAGCTGCATTTTTCCCTGAATTCCAGTTCCGATAATGCCGATGCATGAAACTTCCCTGGGAGCCAGCAGTTTGGCTGCGACCGCTCCGGCTGCAGCGGTCCGCGCATCGGTTAGAAAACCTTCGTCATCCAGGATAGTGATCAATTCGCCTGTTCTGCTGGAGAAAACCATGATGACGCCGTGGCTGGAGGAGAGTCCCAGTTCTGGATTACGGTAAAACCCGGTCGCCACCTTGATGGTGAATGTAGGGTCTCCGAGGACATATCCATATTTGATGTGGCAATCGCCCGGAGGCTCGTCAAACAGCAGTTCACCCACCGGAGGAACCACCACCTTCCCTTGCGAATAGGCGACGAACCCTGCTTCAACGGCTGCGATCAGTGCTTGCGGGCGTAGAGCATTTTCGATTTGCCTGCGGTTATAAATCTCGGCCATACAATCGTCTCTTTCTGTGCGTGGCAACACCGCAAGTGAGCAGGCTTGCCGCTTAAAGCGACCGTACCAATGTAACCGCCAGCCGAAGTTGGGGAAAATGAGGAATGTATTAGTCTTTGCGGCTGATGACCTGAGCGCCGGCGCCTGTTCTAAGAACTTACTGAGCAAAATTCGCGGCCAAAAAAATCAATCGTTGTTTCAAGACCTGGAGAGCCGACCGTTCAAGGTGGCGCCTCAGGGCCTAAAGGCCGCGGCATTCGACCGATTTACGGCACGACTAAAAGTCGTGCCCTGATACAAAACAGAAACTCTTACACAGACTCTGGTGGGCCGGCCGGCAAACGTCAGCCCAGACCGGACGGAGTGAGAGCTTTGAATTTTAGCTGTGCGTCCTCTTAACGCCAGCGTAGTATTTGAAAATTATCGGGGTTTCGACATCGGGAGGCTCTACGTGGACTGTCCACTCACTGCAAAGCCAATCATTTTTCGCCTGGCATCCGTTTCGCGCGTGTTCTCCGCGGTTCTGCTACTTTCCACGTTGCTGAGCGAAAGCGGGGCCTCCCAGACCAGACAATATGCTGCCATTAACCATCCAACTCCGACCAACGTTGGCACTCCGCCTCATAATTCAAGTGACACTGGGACGATTGCAATTGTTTCCGTCGCCACCGTGCTGGCAGGCCTGGGCACCTATGAAATCGCTGAACATCACGGGAAAAACGGGCCTGATGTGCCAAAGGCCTTTGATATGGATGGATTTGCAATCAAAGGTCTGGCCCGGGCGAATTGGCCGGTGGTGCTCGACTTTGTTACCGACTCTCCCGGTACTGTGCTGCTTGATATCAAGAGCAAAGCTCACGAATTTCAAACCACGATCAATAGTCCGGGTAGCGGCGTCCGTGGCTACCAAATTCGCTATCTACCGGCTGATTTCGATCCCCAACCGCAAAGCGCGATTTATCAGGTTCGTTTTGTTTCTACGGGTAACGCGCCCGGCATGGGCTTGCGCACCTATGGCATTGGAGCTGGGTTCAAAGCTGTTGGTTCCGTTGCCATTGATGAGTTGACCTTCCAGCCCGCAGCCGTTCATCCCAAGTTGAAGGAGTTCGCGACTTACGGCTTCCACGCCCACTCGGCCTTCGACGGGGTGCTGGCCGATTTCGTTCTCGTGGAAAACGGCAACGGACATCTGGTGGTCAAGCAGGATGCCAATGCAAAGCCCGGGCCGGTCGAGGAAGGGGAACTCTCCACTAAGACCTGGGACGCTAACGGCAAGGCTGGGGAGCACATGCTGCAGATTAAAGCCTGGCGGGGACTTGAGAACGGTGGAGACTGGGTCGTTGCCTGGTCTCCGGATATCGTCGATGTTGTAAAGTAAGCACGATCAGAGGATCCCTCTTTGGCGAAGCTGGCAGAATTGTGGCGGAATTCCCTTAGCTTCCGCAGGCTCGTCGCCGTATCGGTCTTTCTGGCGGCGACCTCGCTGGTCTATCTGGGGTCGGAAATTCCGCGTTCGGTTGCTCTGCCAGTGGATGACCTGAATGCGCGCACCATCGCTCATTTCGGCGAAGAATCGTTTGTGTTGAACAAACCATCGGTCGCGGAGGGTGAGGTGGTTCTCTCCTACGTGGGCGACAAAGATGAACTGGCGGATTTCTGGCTTGAAAATGCCTTGTTAGATCCGGCCTCTGAACGTCTTTTGTTTCCGGCAAACTCGTCGGTCCAGCCTTCTTCCATCAGCTTCACCGCCACCGACACGTTAGTGCCCATCAAATACGATGACACTTGCCGAACAACGATTATTGCCCGCCGTGCCAAGGGCTCGCCTGCGATTGAGTCGTTACGCATCTATCAAACGGACCAGATCGCCGGCACTCAGCGGTTTCGGCAAATGGTTCTCGACACCGGGGGAACGCCTATCGATGTGGCTTTTAGCACAGACCCGCCCCCGTCTGGCGCGGCAAATCTGCCGGGATGCCAAAAGACCCTCACGGTCGGCGACAAGTCGATTGCGCTGCCCAATATTCCAATCACTGCCCATGTACCTAACGGGAAAATCTCCCTCCGCTTCAGCGCGGTTACGGCCGCGGATGACATTTATACCGGTCCTGACGAAACCTTCGAGACCGTCTCTCTTGGCGAAGACGATCTGCGGGGCGCAAGTCTCCAGGTTGTTTCGCAACAATCATCAGGGAGCAAAGCGAAGCTCGATGTCGAACCTTCGCTTGCCGCCGCCCCGCTCAGTATCGGCGGATTGAAGATCGGCTCGAAGTGGATCAAGCTCGAAATCGGCCCTAATTCTGAAAAAGTCAAGGCTCGCGCTAACGGGCAATCCATCTACAATTACGACTTGATCGCGGCGATAGGAAAGAATCCGATCCTCGGTTGGGTCTTTGCTTCGATTCTGATTCCGGGGCTGGTGGTGTGGGTAAAGACCACTTGTTTTCCCAGCAAGACGCAAAAGAACTAGGCCCTACAAACACGTGGGGAACAGCGATCATGTTCCCGTGAAACCGCCGGTCATTTCCCCGGAAACCGGCGTGTAACGTTCGTCTTCCCCCAATCACTACAGGGCGAGACATCGATGCGCCGGAAGGCTTTGAGGTGAGGGGAAGATGACGACCGCCACCATCTACCGTCCGCGGATGGTTTCCACTCCGGTAAGCCCATACTGTGAGTTGGCGCGGTGGGTGCTCGATCGGCTTCGCATCCCTTATGTGGAAGAGTGCCATGCGCCCGGCTTCTATCTGCGCGCTCGCCGCCGATATGGTGCGCTCGAGGGCGTGCCGGTTCTCGACACGGGCGAGGTGGTTTTACGCGATGCTCGCGCCGTGGCGGATTACTATGAAGTTCGTGCACGCGTCGATCAGAAGTTATTTCCGGCGGATTCCGCGGCGCGCGCAGAGGCTCGGGAGCTCTTCGATTTCTTCTTCGATACCTTCGGTGTAGCCGCTAGCGCCTGGACCAACCGCTATCTTTTACCGGCGCGCTCTATGACGACGCGACTCTGGGTAGATGGTGCACCCTGGTGGGAGCGCCTCGGCGTCCGCATTTTCTATGCGTCCATCGCCGGGTTGGTGCGCCGCACGCTGGGGTTGCAGCCGGACACCCCTGGGCGGGAGGAAAGGATTATTGAGGCCACGCTGGAGCGCGTCGCCGCGCGCCTCTCCGACGGGCGGCGCTTTCTTATGGGCGGGACATTTACCGCACCCGATCTTGCTCTGGCTGCACTGGCAGCTCCGATTCTTCTTCCGCAGCAGTATGGCGGCCCTCTGCCATCGATTGCGGAGCTGCCTGACGACATGCGAAGGGCAGTGGAAGGTTGGCGGGCCACACCTGCCGGCCAGTTTATTCTGCAGCTCTACGCGCAAGACCGGCCGCAACCTTCGCCCGATCTGATTGCATTGGGGAGGCACGGCTCCGGACGAACGCTCAAAGACAGGCTGCTTAATTTCCTGGTCTCCCCCGCCGTTCTGCGGCCGGTGTTTTCATTCCTGCGGCGCTGGTTGCCCATCCTGGTGCTGGGCAAAGCGACGATTATCAGCCGCTACGACGATGTTGTCGATGTCTTGAAGAGAGATACTGACTTCACCATCGGGCCCATCAACGCGCCAAAGATTGCCAGGATCGACGGTCCCTTTATCCTCGGCATGGACGCGTCTGCGCAGTACGACCGGGAGAAGAGCGCGTTGCTGGAAGTTGTTCGCCGCGAAGACCTGGGAGCGATTCGTCAGCTCGTGGTGCAGTCCGCCGCCGCCATGATCGATGCGGTTCGCCCGCAACGCCGCATCGACGTGGTCAACGGTCTGGCCCGCATCGTGCCGGTGCGCTTGTTGGATGCTTACTTCGGAATGCCCGGGCCTGACGACCCCACGATGATGCGATGGATGCGTGACACCTTCCATTACATCTTTGCCGACCTCACAGGCAGCGCCAGCGTGTTGCAGGATGCCCTGAATTCCGTTGCCGAGCTACGAGAGTGGATGGACGCGCACATTGCGCTGCGCAAATCCGGCCAAGGTATCAATGGCAGTGACGACGTGCTCGGCCGCCTGCTCACCTTACAAAATCCGGCACATCCCTGGCTCGACGACAATGCCGTGCGCCGCAATCTAGGGGGCACGATCATTGGGTCGGTCGACACTGTTTCGAAATTCGTCACCCTGGCAATCGACCAATTGCTCGACCGTCCCAAAGAACTCGCGGCAGCGCGCGCCTTCGCCGTAAACGGCGACATCGACGCGGTACGCGGGTATGCCTGGGAAGCAGTTCGCTTCAATCCCCATCACCCGCTCCAGGTGCGTTTTTGTGCGCGCGCCGCCTTGGTTGCTCCGGGGCAAAAGCGAGCAAAGACTGTTCCCGCGGGCGCCAACACTTACGTAGGCACTCTTTCCGGGATGTTCGACCCCGACGTGTTCACCAACCCGGCAGAATTCAGCGGCCGGCGCACCACCGAGTATCTTCATTTCGGCTACGGCATGCACACCTGTTTTGGTAAGGCGATCAATGGGGTGGAAATACCAGAACTGCTCGCCGCGCTGCTGCGACTGCCTAATCTGCGTCGCGCGCCGGGCCGCGAAGGGCAGATTTTGTATGACGGGCCTTTCCCCAATCGCTTAGTGTTGGAATTTGATTCTTGAGAAATGGAGCCAGAGGCGATGACCCAAACCATTCTCACGTTCATCACTAAGGTCAAACCGGAGTCTGTCGACGATTTGCTCAAGTTGCTCGATCACATCGGCAAGAATCCTGAGACAAATGCCCTGGTACCGTTCCGCTCACTCAAGCGGGTTCACTTTGCCAGCCTGGTGCTTCATCAGTCTCCGACGTATGGGGCTTACTTAATCTTTGAAAACAATTTCGATGGCGCCCTCGACGATTATCTTCCCTACCTGTCCAGTCAAGCGGCCAGCGGACTGCAGCAGATCTACAGTTGTTGCCAGGATTATTCGGCGGCCGCTTCGGATCAGCGTGGGATGATCAATTATCTGCGGGCCCATGTTGTGCGGCCGAATGCATATCACATTGGCAATACCGGCCGCGACGCCGCACGTATTTTGCAGGAGAAAGCGCTCCGCACCGCGCTCGAGCAGCACTGCGACGACCTGGTGCAAAAGGGGCAGGCCACTTCCCAATCTGCTGTGCTTGCAGACCTGCAGAATTTTGTCCGTTCCGATCCCCAATGGTCGTGGGTTCCCGGAGTAGGTCCACGAGAAACCCTGACACAGAAACTCTCCGCCTGGCTCAAGTTGATTGCGGCGGCTCTGCTGCTGGTCGCGATGTTGCTGGTCGCGGTCTTACTCACCTGGTTCAAGGTCGCTCTCGGGGCAGTCGTTTGGGTGGCGATCATTCTTTGGGTGGTGGTGCTGCGCTACAAAGAAAGCACCGACCCTGTGCAAGCCGACGCGGCCGATGCGGACAATTTGCAAAAACTTATGGACACAGAGAATCGCACCGCTAGCGTGCAGAACCACATGTCCAGCATTACCATCGTGAAGCCGGGCTGGCTCCGCCGAACAACGCTCCGGGCTGTTCTCTGGGCGGTGAACCTGCAGGCGCGCGCCCTGGCGACGCACGGCACACTGAGCGGAATTCCCAGCATCCATTTTGCCCATTGGTCCATGATCGACGGCGGCCGCCGCCTGCTCTTCCTCAGCAATTTCGATGGCAGCTGGGAAAACTACCTGGATGACTTTATCGACAAGGCGAGTCCCGGGCTAACCGGCGTGTGGAGCAACACACTCAATTTTCCTCGCACGTATTTTCTGATCTTCGGCGGTGCGACCGATGGCCCGCGGTTCAAGGCGGTCGCGCGCGACAGCCAGATCGTAACCAACGTGTGGTACAGCGCGTACTGGGATCTGACCGTGGAAGGCGTGGATAACAACAGCAGCATTCGCGAAGACCTGTTGAAGCCTCTGGATGCGACAGAGGCATCCGCATTTCTTCGGCGCATCTAGGAAAGAGAGTACTGAATAGAAGTTTCGGATTGAGTGTTGTGCTATCCCACATCTCGTAACGGCACGAGATACACGGGATTCGCGCTAAGTACAGATTTTTGTGCTTGGGACATTTTTCTAAGGGGTCTGGCTATGGTGGAACTGGAACGGAAAGATATTCAGGGCATGGTTGTCAGTTCCTACAAACACCTGCCCTGCTCTGCATATTTATTGCTACGCGTCACCGATGCCGCTGCGGCGAGGTTGTGGATTTCCGCATGTGTCCCTGAGATCACCTCGTCGGAAAAAAAGCATGAGGACGTCTCGATCAACCTGGCCTTTACCTATACCGGCCTGCACGGCCTCGGCCTTGCCGAGGGGGCTCTGGACAGTTTTTCGTTTCCCTTTCAGGAGGGGATGGCGGCGGATTACCGGTCGAGGCTGCTGGGCGATACGGATGAGAATGCTCCCGCCGGTTGGAACTGGGGCAATGACGGAAATCGTGTCGACGTTTTGTTGCTTCTGTTCGGAAGAGATGCTCCGACGTTGCAGGCTGAGTTGGAACGGCAACAGGCCGCCATCATGAATCGCGGACTGGAACTGGTGAGCGTTCTCACCGCTGGCCGCGAACCAGACACCCACGAGCATTTCGGGTTCAACGATGGAATCGGCCAGCCCGTCATGGAGGGGACCGGGAACAAGCAACGGCAACTGCAGCGAACTCACCATGCGACGGAGTTGCCGGCAGGCGAATTCCTACTCGGTTACCCGAACATCTACGGTGTGATCGCTGCGAGCCCCGCGGTGAAGCCGGAAGAGGATCCTCAGCAGTTGCTCACACTTGTGCCCGCAGACGCGGCGGGACTTAACGCAACACCCGGCATGCATGATTTTGGCCGGAACGGCAGTTACCTGGTCTTCCGGCAACTGTCACAGCGCGTCGCCGGTTTCTGGAATTTTCTCGACCAGGCGACCCGCGAGCCGAACGGCGAGAGCAACCCCGCTGCGCGTGAGCGCCTGGGAGCGAAATGCGTGGGCCGCTGGCAAAGCGGCGCCCCGCTCGTGCTGTCACCGGACCGTGATGATCCCGCACTCGCCAACGAAAATAATTTCGATTACAACGACAAAGACCCTTACGGCATGAAGTGCCCGATTGGCTCGCACGTCCGCCGTTCGAATCCACGAGACTCGCTCGGTCCCGACCCCAAAACCGCGCTCAACTCCGCCAACCGCCATCGCATTTTGCGGCGAGGCCGTTCCTATGGACACCGCATCGAGAATCCACTGGTCGACGACGGGGTGGAACGGGGCCTGCATTTCATCTGTCTCAATAGCGACATCGAACGTCAATTTGAATTTGTGCAGCAGACCTGGTTGAACAATCCTGTCTTCGCCGGCTTGACGGATGAAGTGGATCCATTGGTTGGCAATGTGGCCAAGGGCGACAAGCTCTTTACCGTGCAAGGAAGTCCGCTACGCCGCCGGGTCGAGAACCTGAGCCGGTTCGTAGTCGTGAAGGGCGGAGCCTACTTCTTTTTACCCAGCCTGCGCGCTCTCAACTATATCGCCCGGCTGCAACCGCAGCGATAAAGGAAAACAAACGTGGAAGCAGACAACGCCAGCCTCGTCCTGATCACCTTTCCGCCCAGCCTTGATAGCGAAACGGGCCGTTTTCTAGCGCAGCATTATGGAGTGCGTCATCGCGAGCAAAGGCACACTTTTGTCTTTTCCTCATTCGCCACGCTGTGGCACGGCTTCACCGTCATTTTTCCCCTCCTGTATGGCAAGGGACTTCGCCTGGCGGGCCCACGCGCCATCGCCGATTATTACGATGCCCGTTGTGTTCCCGAACTTCGTTTGATTCCCGAGCCGCCAACCGATCGGCAACAGGTTGAAGCCGACTGGCCGCTCTTTAACCAAAGCCTGGCACTTGCAACCGCGGTGATTGCCTATTACTACCTGCTGCCCCACCGCGAGTTGATGATCGATCCGTTGACTTCGGGAACGCCTGATTTCGAGCGAGCGGCTGTGAAAGCCGCCTACCCGGTGTTCGCTGGGCTACTCAGACTTCTTCTGCAGTTGAACGCGCAGCACGTGGCGAAGAGCCTCGATATTGTGAGGGCCACATTCAGCGCGGTGGAAGCAAGGATCGCGGACGGAAGTGCTTACCTGGTGGGTGATCGGCTGACGCTCTCCGATCTGGCATTCGCGGTAGCCGCCGCACCGGTAGTCCTACCGCCAAACTATGGCGGCCCTATCCCGGCATTGGAACAAATGCCCAGCGAGATTCAGGCGATTGTGAAGGAAATGCGCGCCCGTCCCGCAGGCACGTTCGCGTTGAAAATCTACCAACAGCAGCGAGATCGTTTTGGGGCAACGGCGTAGCATGGAGCAGACACATCAGAGCGTTTCCAATCCGCGCGGATGGAAGAGTGGAGTGGTTATGGCGGTTCGCATCGCGATTGCCGTGCTGGCGTGGTGCAATGCCGCTATGCTTGTCTCCGCCCAGGGCACCCTGGCCGGGCGCATGGTTAGTTTCGCGATTGTGAATCCGCAGGATTTATCCCCGGCACCGTGGTCCGGCGCCAATCCTCACCTGGTGTCTTCTTCGATCGCCGTGAAGGGGGATGACACGATCTACACACTCCTGCAGGCAAACGGGATTCTCCCCGATTCCGAGGCGTTCACGCTGGTCTATGATCTCAATCCTCAGTTGCGCGACCTAAAGACCCTGAATGGAATAACCAGCTTGCAGCTTCCCAGGGTTTCGCCGGCGAGCGACCTTCGGAAGATGGCGGCGGGCGGTGAGTTGGCAAGAGTTTCGGTGGATCCGGAGATGCGCAGTCGCCTGAACGAAAGCACCCAGATCCTGCAAAACCTGGTCAGTTCTTCCGTTGGCGTCACCAGCGCCCAGACCCAGACGGAATTGAGCACCCTGGCGAAGTGGTATGGGGAAATTGACAAGAGCTATCGGCGGCGCACCGGGCCGCCTCTCAGACGACAAACTCTACGGCAGCTCAACGATGAGGCGATCGCGTTGAACGCCCTTCTGCAGGCCGCGGTGCAAGCGAAGCGGCCACTGTCCTCCGATGACGAGGCGCAGATCGCGGCGATCTACGACGATCTGCAGAAGGTGATGTTGCATTACGGACAGGCACTGGGAAACGAGGCGCCGAAGGGCGAGGATGCCTGCGACGTGATTGTCAACCTCAAAGGGGTTGACGCAAGCGGAAGCGCGGAGATGCGCGTTTACTACACGTTCAACGGGCTCTATCGCGATCCTCCGGCGGATCCTCCAGTGAAAAGCAGCGAGTGGACGCAACTGGGCTCTGGCCACAGCAGCCGATTGTTGAACGACAAAAACTACAAGCTATGGGCATCGCGGGACGGAGACCCGGGCCATCCGCTGACTGCTCCATTCAGGCTGGAAACAACCTGCGGAGGCAGTCCGACGACGGTGGAATTGAGTATTGTGTCGAGGTCCCGATAATGCCTGACTTCAAGAAGATTCTCACACCGTTTGTCGGCGCCGTGACGCTGATGCTTGGGCTTTTTGGGGGCGTACTGGTCCGCATTGCGCCGCCCGATACAACAGGTCTCGCCATTGCCGTCGGGATTGTTCCTTTCCTGTTGCTGCTCATCTTTCTGTTGGCCACGGCGGTGAGCCGACAGGTCTCGACAGGGCGAAGCCGGCGGATATGGTTGCTGAGCGGGATCGTGCTCGGCGTACTGTGTGTGCCGGCGATCTTTGTGTATCCGACCACGCTCGGCCGGTATACGTATGTACCGGAGGGAGATGCAAAGGCGCGGAGGATTCATGCGGCGGATGAGTATCTCACCCCACCGGCCAGAGAGTATGTTCGGGCGAACCCGGAGGACGCATCGCCCGCGCGATTGGCGCGCAACTTCGGAAGCGACGAAATGATTTGGGAGAAGCGTGGGATGGAGATTGCCCAGGAGCGGCTGCTCGGCTCCTATGCGTGGTTGGTGATCTCGCTTTGTACCGCGATCTTCTGCTTCATCCAGGTTATCGAGGCGGGCGCAAAGGATTCCCCTGGTGGGCAAACAAAGCAGACCGAGGAGGAGACCCGGACCGGCGCGGCTTAAAGCTCCGGCCTTCCCGCTTGCGGCAGGCGAAGATCGCGCTACTGCTCCGGTCCCAGGGCACGCCGGGGCGGGCGGGATGACAATTCATTGGTGGGGTTGAGGTGGTAAATGAAGTTGCGCTTGCTCATGTTCCTGCTCGGTCTCTGTCTGAGGCCCTGCTTCGGGGCGTTGCCTTCTCAGGGTTCCGTTGCTTCAGCCGGTGCTTACCCCGCACAGGGTTTGCCGGGGCATTGCCGTGGTGACAATCCGGAGGCAGTCGCTTCCGGTGGTGTGGAATCACCGCAGTTGATTGCACAGAGCGGCCACTCCGAGGATGTCACGGCGATGACATTTTCTCCGCGCAGCACGGTGCTGGCTACCGGAAGCAAGGACGGAACGGTGAAGCTGTGGCGAGTGCAAAGCGGGCAGCTCTTGCGCACTCTTTCAACCAGCACCTATTGGGTGCATTCCGTGGCCTTCTCGAGCGACGGCTGCCTGGTGGCCGCGGGCGGTGGAGACCACAAGATCTACATCTGGAACCTGGATACGGACAAGCTGGTGACCACGCTCGAGCCGCATGCCGGGGCTGTGGAAGCTCTGGCATTCTCCGCCGATGGGCATCTTATGGCATCGAGCACAACCGGGCATGGCAGCAAACCGGTTAACCCGCGGACGATTGTGTGGGATGTGCAGACCTGGCAGGAACGAACGCCTTTGCAGTGCGACGGCTGCGCGATCGAGATTCGCGACTTGGCCTTCCTACCAGGATCTTCCGTGCTCGCCCTTAAGACGAAGGCACA
The DNA here is from genome assembly GCA_963758385.1 of uncultured Acidobacteriaceae bacterium. Classification (GTDB taxonomy): domain Bacteria; phylum Acidobacteriota; class Terriglobia; order Terriglobales; family Acidobacteriaceae; genus PALSA-350. The sequence continues at coordinate 1,462,552 of CAVWVA010000001.1, forward strand.
AATCCTCTTATGGAATTATGAGACGAACCGGATAGAACAGAAGATTGACAGCAGTTATGAAGGTGGAGGCCGTCTGTTCGTTTCGCGGGATGGTACGCGGCTGGCAAGCTCAGGTGCGGAACCGCAAGCGCATAAGACGGACCAATATACGCGTTACACGTACGCTGCGGGTATCGCGGTGTGGGGCGTCTCCAACGGTCGAGTGGACGAGAATTCGACCGTGCATCTGCGCGATGTTTGGGCCATTGGGATCGCGCCCGATGGCGGTTCTATCGTTGCACAGCAGACTGGCCAACTTACCTTGTATGGCGGCTCCTCATTGCCAAAGCCCGATCCGACCAAGGTGATGAAGATCGCGGTTTGCCCGATACCGACCGCGGCATGCCAACCGGAAGGGGAGAGATCCCTGCCAGGAATACAGCTGGCGACGCTGAGCCCTGATGGAATGCGGTTCGCATATTCCACGGCAAATGGAGTGGGATTCGCCGAAACCGGGAGCAGCGGGTCACTGCAGTTGGCATCGTCCCGGGCCAGCGGCGTGACTGCGATCCTATACTCGGGAAGCATACTGGCAGTTGGGCTGCGAGAGGGCCAGATCAGCGTCTGGGACCAGTCGCTGGTTTCTCCAGCGCATACATTTCAACAGCCAATCCAGGATGTCGGCCGCGGATTGAAAGGGTTTTCGCTGAATTCCGCAAAGGGAGAGCTGCTCAGTGCGGGCGCAGATGGTGGCGTGATGGGTTGGGGTTTGACTACCCCCGGTAACAGGCAATTACAGGCTCCGTCGGTGGGGAGCCGCGGGGATTGGTTCGTAAGTGGACGGGAGGAGGCGGGCCTGACGCGGCCGGAAGCACCCAAGGCATTGATGGTCAGCCTCAACGGAGTGCCGCAAAACCCAGCAACCGAGGAAGTGCTGGTGGCCGCACTTTCCCCCTCGGGAACCATTGCTACCGGCGGCTTGTATTTCGACGAGGCGGTGACGAACGGATTCGTTTCCTTGCGGGACGGCAACGGAGTACCGATCGGCGACCGGATCATGGACAACCAAAGAGACGGCGACGACGTGACGGCCCTATCGTTCTCTCCCGATGGGCAAACGCTCGCCATCGGGTTTTCTGGTGGCGGGATCGACCTGTGGAGCGTGGCGGACAAAAAGGTGATCGCGCGGTTCGACGAGCATACCTATGGCATCACGGCCCTGGCGTACTCAAGCAGCGGAGAATACCTGGCATCGGCAAGCCGGGACAAAACGGTGAAGGTGTGGCCGTTGAAGTCTCCTGGACACGCCAGGACACTGAGTGGGCTTAGCTCCCCTGCGCTGTGCGTGAGTTTTTCCGCCGAGGGTGACGACCTGCTGGCATCCGGCGGAGCAGGTAACCAGATTATTTTGTGGCGCGCGAGTTCGGGAGAACGTGTTCGAACTCTCGAAGGGCACTCCTCGCCGGTGAACACTCTGGCATTTGCGCCGCATGGCCAGGTGCTTGTGTCCGGAGGAGAAGATGGCACCGTGAGGTTCTGGGACACCGCAAGATTTCAGCCGATTGCGACCCTGATCGCGGTGCGTGGAGGAGGCTGGCTGACCTCGACTCCGAGCGGGTTTTTCGATGGAAGCGAGGGGACGTGGGACCAGGTGGTGTGGCAATTCGATAGAAACCTGTTCGACATATCTCCAGTCGAGATTGGATTCCGAGACTACTTTCTTCCTAACCTGCTGGCGAAGTCTTTAAGTGGTCAGCCGCCGGCAGCGGCTCGACCCTTAGCGTCCTTGAATCGCGCCCAGCCGATGGTGCGGATTGAGTCTGTCAGGCCCGACGGGCCCGAGACGGTGCAGGTGGATGTGGAAGCGGAGAGCGAACCCTCGGCGATGCAACGAAACCAAACGGGCCAACCGTTGCTGAGCGGGATCTACGATCTGCGGCTGTTTCGCAACGGCCAATTCGTGGGGATGCGGCCGCAAGCGCAGCCGAGCGCAGATCCGGCTGAGGCTCAGGATGTGGAAGGTTGGCGCCGTTCGCACGCGGTCCCAGCGGGCTCCGATGGTAAAGCGAAGGTTTCGTTCCGGGGAATCCGGTTGACGAAGTTCAGCAGTGGAGGAAAGTCTGTTTTCACCGCGTATGCATTTAACCGCGACCGGGTGAAGAGTTCCACGTCTGCGCCTTTCGAGTACCAGGATCGAAGCGCGGGGGAAAGGCCGCCGCGCCGTGCCTACCTGATCACCATGGGAGTCAATGCGAATCAGTCGGGCTGGAACCTGGATGTAGCGGTTCCGAGCGCAGAGAAGGCGCGCTCGCTGTTGCACGCGAAGCTGGCGGAGAGATACTCGACGGTGGTAGACGTGCCGCTCTACTCGGACCTGGGCGATGATGGCGCGGTCAGCGTGAAGCATGCGCGCAAGGCGGCGCTGAAGGCTGTGTTGGATCTTCTTTCGGGCGCACCGGTGGATGCAGCACTTCGCGACGAGGTGGATAGTGCACATCAGCTTCGGCCTGCGACCCCGGACGACGCCGTGGTGCTGTACGTTGCCAGCCACGGATATGCCGACCCGCAAGGCAACCTATATGTGGTCCCGTTCGATACCGGAGCCAGCTTCGGAATCAGCGAGGAGGTGCTCAACCGCTGTGCTTCACGGCCTGGGGAGGCCGGGGTGTGTGGCCAAGCTCACTCTTTCCTGCAGCACGCCGTATCGAGCGCGGATTTGTCGGCATGGTGGCAGGGAGTGGATGCCGGAGAGCTGGTGATGATTCTGGATTCATGCCACTCCGGCGCCTTGCCTGGAAGAACCTTTCGACCGGGCCCGCTGGGTGATCCGGGATTCGGACAGCTTAGCTATGACAAACGGATGATCCTGCTATCGGCATCGCAACCCGCACAGACGGAACTGGGGGTTTGGGTGACCGGGGGTGAGGGACGCACCTTGCTCGTGGATGCGCTGGTCTCTGTCGCGGGGAGCAATGCGGGCCAGAGCCTGGCGCAGTGGCTAAAGGGTGTCGAACGGCAATTGCCCGTCACCATGAGCAAGCTTTATCCGACGATGAAAGAAAGCGATTTGCAGTCACCGGTATTACTCGACTTTTCCGGGTCCGACTTGCAGTCAGTTGCGAGCGTACCCGCGAAGCCGCCCAGTCCACCGGCAGGGCCGACACTGCAGCTGAGGGTGCACTGACGAGGCTCAATGGTCGCAGAGAGGCCGAGTCGCTCATTGATGATCGAAGAGCTCTACTCGGGCACTCCTTGACATCCGACAGGAGGCCGCGCAATCATGTTGTCGTATATCGAGGGGAACAAGTGCCGACGCCGACGGACCTGCTGCAGGGAACGCTCGATTTGCTCATTCTTCAAACGCTGGCTCTGGAGCCAACGCATGGCTGGGGAGTAGCTCAGCGCATTCAGCAAGTATCGAAGGATGTTCTGCAGGTTGGACAGGGTTCACTGTACCCAGCGTTGTACCGGCTGGAATACAAAGGATGGATCCGGTCAGAGTGGGGAAATTCCGAAAACAATCGGCGGGCTAAATTCTATCGGTTGACGGCTGCAGGCAGAAAACAACTGGTGGCTGAACTTGAAACCTGGGACCGGTTGTCGGCTGCAATTGGTCTTGTATTGGGACGCGTTGCGGAGGTGTCGTCTTGATGCCAGAGTTCCTGAGCCGCCTTCGCTTTCTGATTCATCCCAAGCAGCAGAGCGAACTCGACGATGAAATCCGGTTTCACCTGGAGCAGGCGATTGCGGCAAAAGAGGAAGCAGGATTATCTCGCCGGGAAGCACGGCGGCAGGCTTTGATCGAGTTCGGGGGAATGGATCGTACTCGGGAGCTATGCGAACAGCAGCGCCCGGGTTGGTGGATGGACAATTTCGCGCGGGATGTACGTTACGGTTTGCGAATGCTGCGCAAATCTCCAGGCTTCACCACGGTGGTGGTGCTGATGCTGGCCCTCGGCATCGGTGCGAATACGGCGGTATTCAGCGTAATGAACGCAGTACTGTTGCAGTTATTGCCGGTCGGACGGCCGCAAGGCCTCTACTACGTGCGCATGGCCGAGGGAGAAGTGAATCCGCCGGGCGCCGGCGACACGGGAGACCCGCACACCTCGTTTTCAGAAGCGTCGTTTGAGGCGCTGCGGCAGCGGAGCGACGTGTTTGAGGACCTGATCGCGTATGTGCCGCTCAGCTTTAATGGTAGTGTGGCGGTACGTCACGGAGAACTTCCCGAAGAAGCGGCCGGTGAAGAAGTCAGCGGCAACTTCTTCTCCGGCCTCAGCGCGCGGATCGAGTTGGGACGAGGATTCACCCTGGAAAACGAAAAGAGCCATGCGCCGGTCGTTGTCCTCAGCTATGACTATTGGACCAGGAGTTTCGCTCGCGACCCGGACATTCTCGACAAGACGGTTTCCATCAAAGGCATTCCCTTTACGGTCGTAGGCGTGACGGCTCGAGGCTTCAAGGGCATTGAGCCAGGGGCTGCGACGGACTTCTGGATTCCGTTGCAGGACCGTGCCGAGCTGAACGCGTGGGGCTCGCCGTTCGATCCCCTTTACGGTTCTCCCAAATGGTGGAGCTTGCGGATGATGGCTCGCCTGCGTCGAGGGATCACGCCTATGCGCGCACAGCAAGAGCTGTCGGGCACTTTTGCCGCGGTGGTCAAGCAGACGATCGGCGACGTCGATGGCAAAGAATGGAAACCGTTGCTTGACTTTACGCCGGCGCGGGGCATCAGCGGATACAACGAGGAATATCGCACGCCGGTGGAGATTCTGATGGGTTTGGTGGCATTGGTGTTGCTGATCGCCTGCAGTAATGTGGCAATGATGGTGCAGGCGCGCAACTCCGTCCGGCAGCATGAGTTCAGCCTGCGCATGGCGATCGGCGCGGGACATGGAAACATATTCCGGCAATTGCTGTGCGAGAGTTTGCTGCTGGTCGGAGCGGGCGCAGCGTTGGGATGGCTTTTTGCGGTTTTGGCTACACGAATGTTGGCGTCTTGGTCTGGCATCGAGACCGGTCTCAGCCCTGACCATACCGTGCTGCTTTTTACACTGCTGGTTTCAGTTCTAGCCGCGCTGGTTTTTGGGCTGGTTCCGCTGTGGAGCGCTGTGCGCGCGCCGGTCGCAGGAGTTCTGCGGTCCACCTCGTCGAACACGACGGCAGCGCGGAACCGGGTTGCGACAGGGCGCGTGGTGCTCTCGGCACAAATTGCAGTGTGCCTGATCCTACTCATGGCCGCGGGGCTGCTGCTCCGCACTTTGCGCAACTTCGCAACCCAGAATCTCGGCATGCAGGCCGACGGCTTGCTGGTGTTTGGGATTACCCCGCAAGACAGTGTCGACAGGCATCTTTTCTATCGCAGGTTGCTTGACCGCATTGGGGAGCTGCCGGGGGTGAAATCTGTATCGATGGCGGAAAACCGCCCCGGTACCGGATGGAGTAACAACAATGAGCTCACTCTTGACGGAGTACTACAGCAGGGAGCTCTGCTGCGCTCGAACGATGTCGGCGCCGGTTTCTTTCGCACGATGGGAATTCCTGTGGTCGCCGGCCGCGATGTCGCGGAGTGGGACGTAGAAGGCTCTCAAAGCATCGCCCTGATCAATGAGACATTCAGCAAACGTTTTTTGCCGAACACGAGCCCGCTGGGCCATGTGCTGGGCTCAGGCAAGTACAAGAAGACCATCGTGGGCGTGGTGCATGACAGCAAATACTCCGGGGTGGATGAGGAACCGATGCCCATGGCTTATTACGCGGCAATGCAGTCATCCACCCTGGGTACCATGCATGTGGAAGTGCGAACGCAGGGCGACGCCATGGTAATGCTGCCGGCACTGCGCAAAACTGTCGCTGCGCTCTACCCCTCTGTGCCTCTTGAGCGGCCGATGACGCAACGGGCACAGTTTGAGAAGTCCTACGAGCAGCAACGCCTGTTCGCAGCCCTGGGCGGCTTTTTCGGTGTCCTCGCAGCACTGCTGGTGGCGACAGGCCTGTACGGCACGTATTCCTTCCGGGTAAGCCGGCGCAAGACCGAGATAGGTCTGCGGATGGCTCTGGGCGCCACTCGGAACCAGGTGCTGACGATGATCATGCGTGAGAGCCTTTGGGTGTTCGTAATCGGCCTCGCTGCGGGGATTCCTCTTTCCCTGCTCGCGGTGCATCCGCTCAAGTCGATGCTCTATGGGATCTCTCCGTTCGATCCTTTAAGCTTCGGGTTGGCAATTGCAGCCCTGGCATTGGTCTCGGGATGCGCCGCTTTTGCCCCGGCGCGGCGGGCGGCTTCGGTTGAGCCGATGGAAGCGCTGCGCGCGGAGTAACCAGCGATTGCCGGCAGGCTTGGTGGTGCATTCTCACCAAGGCTAAAGCCCCGTCATTACTAGATGCGTTTTCGCGGGTTCGAAAACCCGCTCCCCCGGACTAAAAGTCCGGGGCTACACCCGATCCCCGAGAAATCCGGTTGAGGGACATCCCACATTTGTTAATGGGTCTAGTTTGATCTACCGGCGTTCTCGCGGGATTCAAAACCCGCTCCCCTACACACAATCCCGAGAATTCCGGGGTGAGGGACATCCCGGATTTGTGAATGAATTTCATCTGATCTACCAGCATGTTCCCGCCATGCAATAATCCTGAGGTTGGTTATGCCCATTCACACCTACCCGATTCTGCGCCGGATCCTGGCCGTATCCTCAAGCAAACAAGGCTTCGGCCGCAAACGGTCTGGGGCGTCGTGAGCCAGCCTGCATTCTTTCTGCGGCGAATCTTTCGAGCATTTCGGTATCGCGACTTTCGCGTGATGTGGATTGGTGCGTTGGTTTCGACCATCGGCACCTTCGTGCAGCAATTCGCTCAGAGCTGGCTGGTCTATTACCTCACCAAGGACGCGTTCTACCTGGGCCTCGATCTGTTCCTGGGGCAATTGCCGTTCATGCTCTTTTCCCTGGTCGGGGGCGTCTTCGCGGACCGGCTCGATCGGCGGCGATTGCTGCTCTACTCGCAATACATACAAATGATTTGCGCCTTCGTATTGACCGTCCTTTTCTTTACCCATGTGGTCAAGGTTTGGCACATTCTGGCGCTTTCGTTCTTTGTGGGCGTGGGGCAGTCCTTCGGCGGACCGGCCTACTCCGCACTGTTGCCCACCCTGGTGGATGCGGAAGATCTGGCCAATGCGATTGCCATGAATTCCATCCAGTTCAACCTGGCACGGATCATTGGTCCGACACTCGGAGGTTTGGCGTACACGGTTCTGGGACCCACCTGGTGCTTTGGCCTGAATGGTGTCTCGTACATTGCGGTCATCGTCTCGCTGATGACCATCAAGGTGAAATTTATTCCGTCAAAGAATCACGGATCGGTCATGGAGAGCATGCGCGAAGGTATCCGCTTTATCCGTGAGCGAGCAGGACTGACTTCTCTTGTGGTTCTGGCATTTTGTACTACGCTCTTCGGCTTTGCGTTGACCGGTTTTCTCCCTGTTATGGTTGGAACCATCTTCCACGGCGGTCCGCAGACCTATGAGCTTTTGCTGGTTTGTTCCGCTGCAGGGTCCATCAGCGGCGCGTTGATGGTTGCCGCGATGGGAAAACTGAAGGGAGAAGGACGGGTGGCATTGTTGACCCTGATCGTTCTTGGCGGAGCAACGGCCTGCTTCGCACTCTCCCGGTGGCTGCCCCTCTCCTGCGTTCTCATCTTCATCACTGGCGCGGCTGTGATGGCCTCCGCATCGCTCATGTTGTCGCTGGTTCAACTCATGGTTGAGGACCGGATGCGAGGCCGAGTCATGAGCGTGTTTAATCTTGCCTTTCGCGCCGGCATCCCACTAGGCGGTCTGGCGCTGGGCAAGCTGATCCCCATCTTCGGCGTCTCGGCGGCAATCTCGGGTTGCGGATTGATTCTGGTTTTGATCTCGATTTATTTCCTGCTTACGACGGGGAAGATACCCAGCTTCTCAAGGAGTGCGGCGTAGCTAGCCCTCTCAAGCCACAAAACGGCTTGCATGGGGCAGCCCTCCTGCTTCACCAGCGATAGACGGTCAGATCGTCCAGATAGAGCGTTGACGATCCGCTTGAACCCAGCCCATCCACCTGGAAGTTGGTCGACAAGGATGGGCCCCATCCCAACGCGAACGCAGAGGGTACGGTAACGTTCAGTTCCTGTTCAACTCCATCCAGCCACACCGCCTTATACGTCACGTGGCCGGTGCTATCACGCGCGTAGTTGATCTGGATGTGATGCCAGGTGTTGGTGCTCCAGTCACGCACGTTGCATTTGGCCTTCGATGCAAGCCAGCGGGGCGAAGGCTTGGCAGGTGTGCCGCTATTTTCTGAATAACCCCACGTACCGGAATAGCCGTCGCACTGGAACCCGAAGATCACCGTTTGCCCGTTGGGCATAACCTGGTTGACATCCAATTCAAGATTGGCAATGTCATTGGAGGGACTGGCGACATACACCCAGGCATCGTAAAGAAAATTGGTGGAGGAGGTATCGTCCCCGAAGGTAACCGAGTAGCGCTCGTCGCCGGCGTTGGAGAATTTAGTGGCAAACTTGCGCGCGTGCCCGCTGCGCGAAGGCGAGTTGACCATGCTCATGCTGCCGCTTGAACTCCCGGGACCGCCCGTGTCGTGGATGGCTGCCCAATCGCCCAGGGACTGGATGCTGCTAATGCTGATCGCGTCAGAAGGCGCTAACGAAGGGTTGGTTGAAGAAGCGCCTGCAACGGTCACGGCGACGTTCATGGTGCACGAGGCACCCTCGTCCCCCCAAGCCTTCACGTGGAGGGTGTGCGCGCCGGACGCGGCCGAAACCGTGGTATTGATCGATGTGCTGTCAACCGTTGTTGTGTTCGCACTGCCATCCAGCGAATAACCCATGGCGGTAACAGGCTGCGATGAGCAGGTAGACGCTTTGGCGGAGAGGTCAAACGGTGAGTTGACTGATGCACCATTGACCGGGCTGGTCACGTCGATTCCATTGGAAGAGCCGGAAGCGGTCGATGAGCCCGTAACCGTGATGGCAACGTTTGTCTCGCACGCGGCGCCCTGATTGCCCCACGCCTTGACATGCAGGGTGTGCGCGCCGGTTGCGGCCGTAACCGAGGCATCTACTGAAGTGCTGTCCACAACGGCTGTGTTGGAGCTGCTATCCAGCGAATAGCCCATGGCGCCCACCGATTGCGACGAGCAGGTACCTGCCTTCGCGGAGAGCACGAAGGGTGATTTCACTGAAGCCCCATTCGCCGGGCTGTCGACGGTCACAGCATCCGAGGAACTGGCCGGCGGGCTACCGGACGCGGCCTTGCCAACCGTGATCGACAAGTTTGTGTCGCACGCGGCGCCTTTGTCACCCCAGGCCTTTACGTGAAGCGTGTGCGCCCCGGTCGAAGCGGTAACCTCTACCGTCATTGACTTGCTGTCCACCACGGATGTATTCGAGCTGCTATCCAGTGAATAGCCCATGGCGCTTACCGATTGCGACGAGCAAGTGGCGGCTTGTGCAGAGAGCTGGAACGGAGAAGCTACCGAGGCTCCATTCGCGGGACTGCTGACGCCGATTCCACCTGAGGAACTTTCCGGCATGTCAGCCTCGACCGTGATCTTGATGTCGGTTACGCAGGAAGCTCCTTTTTCACCCCACGCCTTCACATGCACGGTGTGCGCTCCGGCAGCTGCCGTGACCTGGGCATTCATCGACGTACTATGCACGATGGTTGTGTCGGTGCTGCTATCCAGCGAAAATCCCATGGAGCTGACGGATTGAGACGAACACGTTGCAGCATCGGCAACAAGATCGAACGGTGAGGTGACCGAAGCGCCATTTCCCGGGCTATTGACGGTTACCCCTGCGAGCGCCGGAGTAGTTACTACGGCGAGCCACAACAGGGCGAGGGAAAGGCTCCTCCACAGGTTCACTCCATACCCTCCTGCACCGATAAGTTGCTCCTTAGCGAACGATAATAACTCGCGCGATTCTGCCTTATAACGGGCAGTTGAAGCACCTATAGATAAACCCTCGTAGGTTGTCTTTCTGGCTAGTTAGTGAGTGCTAACGGTTCTATCTAAATACTTCCCGAGGTTACAACTTCCTATAACTCGACGCTACGCATCTCCGAGCGACCGGCAGAACACGCAGGTTGATTTCTAGGTGATGATATACAACTCGGCGCGGCGCAGGAGCTACTTTGATCGATTATTTGCAAATAAAAATCGGTCTTTGGACGCTGTTGAGCAACATGTGGAGATTCTGCGCACCGCCGGTAAAAATGCGCCACTCCAGGCGCACATAATTACACAGGCTGCGATCTGCGTCCTCGTCGGATGGCCGTGGGTCTCGCGTTTGAAACCGGGTTGCTGCGAATGAGAGGCCTAATCCACTCTCGGACTGCCTAACGTCTTCTTGAAGGACTATATTGTCCACGTGCCGAATTAGGGCGCTTTGCGTGTCCAGCGCTCCGTGCGCGACCACTCGCTGGTCGAAGTGGCGATCGACACGCAACTACCGGATGAGGAGGCTGTGATGAGAATCTCCGACGCGATTGGGCTGGTGCTCAGGAGCAAAAACCAAAACAGAGTTCTGTCGATCGGGCCCGATCAGACAGTCTATGAAGCGCTGGAAATGATGGCCAAGCACGATGTGGGCGCCTTGCTGGTGTTGTCCGACGAGCGATTGGTTGGAATCCTGTCGGAGCGCGATTACGCGCGCAAAGGAATTCTGATCGGCCAGTCTTCCAAAGAAACCCTGGTCCACCAGATCATGACCAGCCCGGTTTTCTTCATTAGTCCCCTACACACGGTGGATGAATGCATGACGCTGATGACGCAACACCATTTTCGCCATCTGCCGGTGCTGCTGGGGGACACGGTGGTCGGTGTTATCTCCATTGGCGACCTGGTGAAATGGGTAATCTCGGGTCAGGCGCAGACCATTCAGGAACTGCAGGGCTATATAACCGGCGCGTACCCAGGGTAGCCGCAACTGCTCCCGCTGCTGGCGGGAGGGTTTGGGTTAGATAACCGCGCGCAGAGCGACATTCACGCTTTCACGCGCGGTCCTGAGAGCGACCGCGACGGTCTGACCCGCGGCCACCGTGTGCGCGAGCGCGGATTTTCTCCTCGTTCCCGGGTGCTCGAAAGCGAGGGTTTCGATCCCACCGCCAAATAGTGTGTGCTTCTCTTCCATGTGATCGAGCGCCAAATTCAACTCCGCAACAACTGCCTCGGCGTCTTCGGCAAGGACCACCAATTCGAGGTTGATCTTTTTGTATAGCATCTGATTCATCTCCAGCTTTCCATCTTATGCCTGCCCGAGTGCGCCGTGGCGCGAAATACGATGCGCTGCAAAGGCGAATGGAGTCGCGCGCCCAATTTGTTACGCTAATCGAGTATGAATCTGGATGAGGTCCCTCCCGTGATCGATGTGCACCCTCCCCATGAGCCCATTCATGGTTGGCGCGACTTTTTTCTCCACCTCGCCACCATCACCATCGGACTGCTCATCGCACTGAGCCTCGAAGGATGCGTCGAATGGCAGCACCACCGCCATCTGGTCCACGAGGCGGAAGCGAGCCTGCACACGGAAATCAAATCCAACGAAAGACGGCTCGCGAGTGTGCTCGCCGACGTGCGCAAGCAACAGGCCACTCTCAAACAAGACGTGGTCGTCCTCGACCAGATGATCAAGGATCACCAGACAAAAACGGGTCAGGGAATGTCGATCGATTTCCGCATTGTCGGCTTCGATAATGTAAGTTGGAAGACCGCGCAAAACACCGGCGCCCTCGCCTACATGCCCTACGCGCGTGCGCAGGAATACGCGGAGATTTACGACCTGCAAGACGAACTTGATGTAGCGCAGAGACAAGGGGCGAGAGACGTCATCCTCAGCGTGGGGTCCTTTCTTAACGCGGACGCCACCGATCCCGCCGCGGCTACAATACAAAACCAAAAGCGGAAGGAGCACATTGAAGTTGTCCAGGGCCAACTTCTACTGATTGAGTCTCTGGTCACCGGCCTGGATTCCGAATACAAGAAATTTCTCGCCGAGCATTCCGATTGATCCGGTGAAGAGTTTTGGTTGCGACTACCCAGAGCACTGCGGGTCCGTTGTTCATGGTGCTGCATGTTTTGTAAGCCCTGCTAAGAGCCGCAGGCCGGCGGCTGAATTTAGTCGGACATCGGACGGTAGGCGATACAGTCTATCTCCACCTTCATGCCGGGGGCTACCATGCCGGTAGCAACCGTGGTGCGTGCAGGTTTGTTGAGGCCAAAGAATTCCGCGTACACCTCGTTCATGGCGGCAAAGTCTTTGGCGTCGAGCAGAAAGACGGAACACTTTACGACATCTTCGAGACCGGCCCCGCAGCCCTCAAGAATGGCCTGCACATTACGCAACACCAGGCGGGTTTGCTCCTGCACGGTGGCTTCCGATTGCATCTGGCCGGAGACGGCATCGACCGGGCCTTGACCGGAGACGAACAGGAAGTCGCCCGCGCGCACCGCGCTTGAATACGGTCCCTGAGGCTTTGGCGCTCCCGCCGGTTGTAAACGTTGCAGCATCACACTCTCCTTTACCTGCAAGAACTTGCCATCATGATTCGTTTCCAAACATAGCAGATGAGGCGCCCCGGCGGGTGAACCCGGCGCAGGCCCCTCTGAGCCGGGACCGCAAATCTCGCGGATGCCGTTCGCAATTGAACGGTGGTCAAAAGATGTGAGCCCTGCCATTGACAGGAAGAGTTCCGGCCCGCAATAGGACAAGACAGAGACAGAGGCAAATGCTGAAATAGGATTGGTGTTTTCCTTCGAGGTGAAATGGCTCTGAAACACAGGCGCGATTTTCTAAAACTGTGCGCTGCTTCTGTGCCGGCCCTGGTTTTTGGAAGCGGTGTCGAGGCTGATGAGCCAACGGCTGTTTCGCAGCCCTCGTATCGTTTGCCGGCGGCGGTGGACCGGTATATTGATCCGCTGCCTGTTCCCCAGCGGTTGATGGCGCAGCGCACACGCAAGGACAAGGTGGAATATCGCGTTCGCATGCTGGAGTTCAAGCGGCAGATGCATTCGCAGCTTCCGCCCACCAGGCTGTGGGGATTTGAAGGCCATTATCCCGGTCCAACGATCGAGGCGTTTCGAGGGACGGAAACGGTCATCGACTGGGAAAATCATTTGCCTATGCAGCATATCTTCGCGATTGATCCCCACCTGCACGGCGCTATGCCTCCTGCGCCCGCGGTCAGGACCGTTCCTCATCTTCACGGCTCACGCACGGGATCGATCAGCGACGGGCTTCCGGAAAAGTGGTTCACTCCGGGGCTTTCGGCACGCTATCACTATCCCAATAACCAGCAGGCCGCAACGCTCTGGTATCACGATCATGCGGTGGGTATCACCCGGCTGAATGTCTATGCGGGCCTATCAGGATTTTATTTTCTGCGCGATGAGCAGGAACGCAGCATGAATCTGCCCTCAGGCGACTTCGAGATCCCGCTCTTGCTGCAGGACCGGACGCTGGACGATCAAGGCCAACTGGTCTACTCTCCGACCCATGACGATGGCGTGGCGCTTCCTCCCGGAGTATGGGGCCCGGAGTTCTTTGGCAAGCTTGCGGTGGTGAACGGGGCCATCTCCCCGTACCTGGAAGTTGAGCCGCGGCTGTACCGTTTGCGCATCCTCAACGGCTCGAACTCGCGCTTTTTGCATATTTCCTTCAACCTGGCAAAGCATCCGACGGATATACCGGCGCTGATCACCTTCCACCAGATCGGGAGCGATGGCGGCTTTCTGCCCGCTCCAGCGGCGGTGAACCAGGTAATGCTCGGCCCTGCGGAACGAGCGGATGTGTTGCTTGATTTTTCAGGTCACGAGGGCAAGACCGTTACCTTGTCAAACAATGCCGCAGCTCCCTTCCCGGGTTGGGCGGATATGAACCCAACCATGCACGAGGCCTTGTACGAATTCATGCAGTTCCGGGTGACCCTGGGCCTCTCCAGCAAAGGCAAAACATTCAGCATGCCGGCGCCGGTTCCGTTTACCAGGCTGGACGAGAGCGCTGCGGTGATCACCAGAGATTTCATTCTCTCCGAGGAGCAGGACGATCAAGGACACTCGCTGGGCGTTCGCATCAACGGCAAGAAGTACGACGACCCGGTCACGGAGTTTCCGAAGTTAGGGTCGATCGAGAAGTGGCGCTTCATCAACACGACGGAAGACGCTCATCCGATGCATATACACCTGGTACAGTTTCAGATACTGCATCGCCAGGGCTATGACGCGATTGCCTTTCTCAAAGGCGACCTGAAGCTGGTGGGCATTCAACGTCTGCCACAGCCGAACGAGGCTGGATGGAAAGACACGGCGATCGTCAACCCGCGGGACGTGCTCACCATCCTTGCCCGCTTTGAAGGGTTTACCGGCCGGTACGTGTTTCATTGTCACATGCTGGAGCATGAAGACAACGACATGATGCGTCCGTTTGAAGTCGTGGCCGAGGGAGAGAAGCATTCATAGATAAACCCGCGCCTCGCGGATTGATTGCCCGGCGCTTCCGGGCTCGCCTTTTGCAACCAACAATGTTACATACTCTTGCGTAATGAAGGGGGCTTCCCTTTGCCTTGGAGGGTGGACAGGGGGCGCTGCAGATCCCTCGGCCGCGCTCCCAGGGCACGCCGGGGCGAGCGGGATGAGAATGACTGCTCCGGCCGAGATGACTCGGCCGGAGCATTACGGTTATGGTCCCAGGCTCGCTGGGGTGCAAGGATTGTAGCCCAGCGAAGTTTTGGTCACTGGAGCAGGCGGGGTCGGCGGCGTTGCCCATGGGACGCCGTTGAAATCGAAGAAATCCAACAGGTTGGGCTGGGCCGCATCACGCGCAGTCAGGTAGGTGTGGTCGCCGATAAAACGGTCCTCGACAAACTTCAGGATCGCCGTATGGTCCATGGGGATGTTGGAAACATAGTGGCGCCGGGTGAAAGGCGAGAGGACCATGTTGGGCAGGCGGAAGCCAAGCTGCGCGGCGAACCCGTGAACCGCCGGGGCATCCCCTGGATCGGCGCCCGGCCAAATGGACTTCAGGTCGCAATGGAGAGTTGCCACTCCGCCTGGCGGCACACAGGGGAAGTAAGTATCTGCATTCACCGCGACGGTTGAGATGTCGGGAATCGAACTAACCGGCATCGACCCCAGCGTGGCATCGGTGTTCTGGTTGGAGTGTCCGGGCACCGGTGGAACGTGGTCGTAAGGTCCGCCGCCCTCGTCGTAGGCAAAGAAGAATACGGAATCCTTCCAGGCGGGACTGGTCATGAAAGCGTTCATGATATACGACACCTCTGCCTGGCCAGTCAAAACCGATTGGCCCGACCCAGGGTGCTCATCACTGCTGGCATAACCAGCTTCAATGAAGGCAAACTGAGGGAGCGTGCCATTGGCAAGATCGGTGTAATAGGTCGACAGAGGGGCAATGTGGTTGGGATCGATGCAGAAAGAGTTGGTCGCATCGCCGACGACACTGGACATCTGCGTAGTACCGGTGCAGTGAGCGGCAGTGTGAGTCGGATTTTCAAATAGGAAATTAAACGAATAGGTCAAATCAGAGAAAGTAGTCGCGGGATATTTATCGTTCGCCGAGTTGCCGCAATCCGCATCCCCAGGAATGCAAAAGCCCTGAGTGACGGTGTAATAAACCCTCCAGGTGATACCTGCCTTCTCGAGTTTCTGGAAAATCGTCGGGATACCCAGCTGAGGCAGATGGTCGTTGAGGCCGGGATCGTCGACCAGGCCCTGGGTGGTGCCGCCGGTAAAGGTCGCGATGCGGTTGTCAACACTCTTGCTGGCGATGGGTGAAAACCAACGGTTCGAGACGGCGAACTGCGAAGCCATGTAGTAGTAGTAGTTGAGAAATCCCTGATCGTAATAGCCCATCGCGCGCTGGCCATTGAGATCCGTGAAATCGCCGGAGCAATTGCCTGAGGCAGCGCAACTGGTGGCGAAACCTTGTGCCGTGTGAACGAAGCCGTCCATTTTGATCTTGCGGGTGGCAAGGTAATCGTAGCGGCTTACGTCGCCATAGCTTGACTGCCAGGCCGAACTGTCGTCGTCGATGCAGGTGCTGGCGAGCTTGAAGAGCTTGAAAGTGTCGCCCGAGTCATCCTGATTGCTGATCTTGCTCAGCTTGTCATCGATGCCGTCGATTTCATAGTCGACGCCGTCGTCACCCAGATACATGTTGTTGGCGTGACGATACGGATTCAGCATGCCGAAGTAGTTATCGAAGGTATGGTTTTCCTGCATCATGAAGATGACGTGGTTGATGGATTGCACGGTTGCCGCTGGATTAACGGTAACCACAGCAGTCGCGGTAGCGTCGCCTCCTGCTCCGGTTGCGGTCGCCGTATACGTGATCGCAGTCGTCGTGGTTGCGGTCGGACTGACCACCTGGGTGCCGCCAGTTGCCGCCAGCGTGTAGCTGCTGCCATCGGTGCCCGTTACGGTCACGCCTGTGGCATTGGAGGCGGTCACGGTGAGGGTCGACGAACTTCCCGAAGAAATGGTAGTGGGGTTGGCGACAATGCTGACGGTTGGCCCCGGCGCGGCGGTTACGGTGACGGTAACCATGGCGGTGGCGTTGCCTCCCGCTCCCGTCGCGGTTGCGGTGTACGTGGTCGTGGTGGTCGGGCTGACAGGTACTGCCCCGCCGGTTGGCTGCAAGGTGTAGGTGCTGCCATCCGTGCCCGCGACCGTCACCCCCGTGGCGTTGGTAGCCGTCACGGTTAAGGTGGCTGGATTGCCCGAAGTAATCGACAGTGGGTTGGCGGTGATGGTCACCGTTGGAACCGGCGCCGTCACCGTCACCGTGGCCATGGCTGAGGACTTGCCGCCGGGGCCGGTGGCTGTCGCCGTATAGATGGTGGTCACAGTTGGGGTAACGACCTGCATTCCGCCGCTCGCGGGCAACGTGTAGCTGCTGCCGTCGCTGCCGGCGACTACCACGGCAGTGGCATTGGCCGCAGTCACGATGAGCGTGGAGGAAGCTCCGGTGGTGATGGAGGCGGGTTTGGCGACGATACTCAGCGTGGGACCCGGGCTTACGGTTACGATGGCCATCGCGGTGGCCTTGCCACCTGGGCCGGCTGCGGTGGCGGTATAGGTGGTGGTCACGGTTGGGCTGACCGGCTGCATGCCGCCGGACGCCGCCAGGGTGTAACTGCTGCCGTCCGTGCCGGTGACCGTCACCGAGGTCGCGTTGGCCGCGGCGACGGTGAGCGTGGAGGAACTGCCAGAGTTAATTGTTGAAGGGCTGGCCGAGATGCTGACGCTCGGCGCCGCCGGTTGGGTCACCGTAACGGTGGCCGTAGCGGTAGCCTTGCCTCCCGCGCCGGTCGCAGTGGCGGTGTAGGTGGCGGTTGCCATGGGGGTGACTGCCTGTGATCCGCCAGTGGCCGCCAGGGTGTAGCTGCTGCCATCTGTGCCGGTTATTGTCACTCCCGTTGCGTTGGTAGCGGTTACGGTCAAGGTAGATGGGGTGCCGGCAACAACAGACGCAGGGTTGGCGAGGATGGTGACGGTGGGCGCCGCGGCCTGAGTCACGGTAACAACCGCGGTTGCGGTGGCATTCGCACCCGTGCCGGTCGCGGTCGCGGTGTAGGTCGTAGTCGTCGCGGGGCTGACTGCCTGGGTCCCGCCATCGGCCGCCAGGGTATAACTGCTGCCGTCGGTGCCGGTAATCGTCACCGCCGTGGCGTTGGTTGCAGTCACGGTCAGGGTGGAGGATCCGCCCGCCGCGATGGATGCGGGCGCTGCCGTGATGGCAACAGTGGGCGGAGGCGTGGTTGCCGCAGTCACGGTAAGCGCCGTGCTGGCGGTGGTGCTCCCTCCGCTGCCGGCCGCGGTCGCCGTATAGGTGGTGGTCTTGGCCGGAGTGACAGCCTGGCTTCCGCCATTGGCCGCCATGGTGTAACTACTGCCATCCGTTCCGCTGACCGTCACCGAGGTGGCATTGGATGCCATTACGGATAAGGTGGAGGAACTGCCCGCGGTAATCGATGTGGGGTTGGCAGTGATGCTGACCGTAGGCGACGAAACCTCGCTAAAATGCGCCCCTCCACAGCCACTCAGCAAGAGGGGCAGCGTGGTCATCATTGTTATCGGAGGGAGCACTCGAGTGAGAAGCCGGATTATCCAAACCTTGGTCATGATGTCTCGCGTAGTGAAAAAACAGGGGCCCGATACCGCTGGAAGTACGATGGTGACGATAAACCGCTGGCTTAGATAAAACGAACTATCTAACGGGGGTGCCGAGGTATCTATCGGCCGGTAGGCTCTACCGCCGGATAGAGCACCTTCATGCGCCGGGTCTGCTTATTAGTCCGGCTAAGTTGAGTTGGCGGAGGGGGGCTCACACGCCACAACTCAAAACTTATTCTCATGAAGTGTACTCTAAATTACCCACTCAACTAACTGCATCCCGATTCAACCATGAAAAATGGATTTTCGACCGCACCAATCAGAAGCGCGCTTTGGATTGGCCTAACGACAGTACCCAAAAGTTGGGTTACTAAAAAACGTTACTTGGAATTTAAAGCGAAGAGGTAACGGCGCACACATAAAAAGTGAAACCCACGTCTCAGAATCGAGACGTGGGGAAGTGAACGGAGCTCGACCCTCACGCTCCGCGGAAAGCATTCAAGCTTCGGGTAGGCCCATCGCTCCTGCTAGGACAGGAATAAGGAACGCAGCCATACCCGGCCCCGCCCGGGAATGGTTTCTGCGTCGCGCACGGCTCGTTTGCAATTATTCAACTCGAACCAGCGGAGATAGTTGCGGACGATGCTGCTCATGGTCATTCCCAGGCCGGCAGCGTAGTTGCGTTCTCCCATACTGCGCTGTACCTCAGGAGACTCAAGGATGCCGGTGAGTTGAGTGGCCAGATCAGCGGCATCCCCGATTTTGTAGAAGTTGACCGCCATGTCCTCATCCGCCGCCATGTCACGGAAGTCGTTGATGCCGGCGCAGACGATGGGAACTCCGTACTCGCAAGCCTGATGAGCGGGCCCACTGGAGCCAGTAGCCGAGTCATAGGGCATGACCAAAACTGAAGTGGTGCTGAAGAGCTCTGGAATGTCTTCTTCGGCGACGTATCCCCGAAACTCAATGGGCAGGTGTTTGGGTTGGGCTTCGCGTATCGACTCCCAGTAGCCCGCCTTGGTGTGGTGATTGGCGCCGGCGACAATCAGGCGGCAATTGGGAATTTTTTCGAGGACCGCCGGAAAGGCTTCCATCAGGGTTTCAAGCCGCTTATAAGTGCCCCAATGGCCAATCGCCAGGATGCGCAGCTCCGGATTGCCGCGGCGGGAAAAATCCGGGGGCGTGGGGGTACGAGCGAAGGTGCCGTGTTTTCCCAGACGGACATTCTGCGCGCCGTACTTGTTAACCAGCGTGTTGCGGTAGGCGGGGAGAAGTACGGAAATCGAATGCGCCTTGAGCAACGCCCGGGTGGTGACATCGGTGCCCATGCGGTACAGTTTTTCCCGGCGTACGCCGGCAGCCGCAAAATCGACGTGTTCAATCACCTGGTGCAGGGTGATATGGGTGTAGTAGCCGGCGGCACGGGTGAGCGCGGGCACCGAGAGCCCGGCAAACGCGGCGAAGGGATTCTCCGGGGTGGCAAAGCTGGAGAAGACGAGGTTGAACCACACCACGTCTGGATTCACCTTGCGGATGGCATTCAGCAAGCGTACCGGCGTCGACAGGCTGCCGAACTTCCAGCAGCGAATGACGTGGAAGCCAGGCAGTTCTTGCTGTTGGTCGGCGCGGAGCGATTCCCCATGCTCGTTGGTGGCAAACTCGTAGTCGGCCAACTCGTCGGCGAGAATAGTCAACTCGACGTGAGGGTTGTTTTGTAACTCGCGCGCGATGTGAAACGCATACTCGTTCAATTGACGCCCACTGGGGGGAAAGGCAGCGACCAGGCAGATCTTCATAAGCCCTCTTTCTCTTTCAACAACGGCGGAAACAAATCTCGACGGACGGTTGCATCCGATGAATCGCTTAGAACAAACTGATACCGAAATAAGGTCTCAACTGCTGATTATGCTGACCTGGGAAATTGAAGAAATTCTCTTGTTGCAACCCGGCCGAGAAACGAATTGGATACTGCAGTGAAACCTCTCCGCTTTCGTCTTTGAAGCCGCGGTGGAAGGGCATGGCGTAGGAAGCGGAATAACCGTTTTGCACTGCATCGTATACATGAAAGCCCCTGGTGCTGGAATAAGCGGTCGCCGCCTGCAGGGTCCAGTTGCGGGTGGGAAAGAAGCGAATGGCGCCGGCCGGCCGCAGAGCCTGCGCAATGGCGGAGTTGTCTCCCACTACGCGCCAGGCGCGCAGGTCTTCGGCCACAGCCTTTACATCGAGCCGCTGGAAAAATTGCCGTTCCAGACCGGCATAAAGAGAGGTGTAGTAATTCTCGTTGTTGAGCGGAGAAAACTTCTGATCGCTCACGCCCCATCCCGTTACCAGCGCCGTCTTGCCCCAGGGATTGCCGACGCGGAAGTCAACGCCGGCGGCCGAGGTCGACGAATGCAGAGTGCTTTCGGTGAACGGGCCGCCTTCGCGCAGCACAAACCCGCTCATCGACACCAGGTTGAAGAACGAACTGGTGGACATGTAGGTAAACGCGCGAAACAGGTTTTGGTTCATGGCCACGGGCGATTCACTATCGCGGCGGACCGTCGCCTGAACTCCGTTATTGAAGGTCAGCACGTTGCTTCCCAGGTGAAACGTGGGGTTGATCCCGAAGTTGAATGAGTAATCGTTGGTATTGCGGTCGACGATGGAGTTGGTACTGGGGACGGAAATGACGCCCTGGGTATTGCGCACCTGGAAGAATCCGCTGGCCGTGGGCAGATAGTTCAGATGAAGGTGGTAGGCCAGCGTCTCCTGGGTGGCCAGCGACGAACGGGGCGGAGGCAGAAGAGAGCCGTCCGATGGTGGAACGGGAAAGGTCGCGTCCAGCTTCGAGTCCAGCACGTACACGGTTGTGTCTTCAAAGACCGGCGCGAGGGCGAAGTCAGACAACAGGCTCAGCTGCGAATTGACCCGTAAGCCCTCGTTGGCGCCGGCTTGCAGCAGACCTTGTTCAGCAGTTTGATCTTCTCCGGCAGCGTCGGAAGCCTGGGCAAAGGCGGTCAGCGCCTGGGTGCCCTGATGTTGCTGGCGGAGCACGTTGGCCTCGGCCAGTAGATACTGATAGTCGGGTTCGCTGTCCGGGTCGTTGCGGATTGCCGCCAGTTCACCCTGGGCGCGCGCAGTATCTCCTAACGCAAGGTAATTATTCGCCAGGCTGATGCGGACAACATTATCGGGCGCGCCCGCGGATTCAGCACGGCGAACAAAGCTTTGCGAGAGCTCGTAGTCATGCACCTGGCGAAATACGTCGGCTGCGCCAATCCATTGCTCGCCCGTAAGTGGCTCCGCATCGCCGGCGCCTGCTTCCATTTGGGCGAGGGCGATTTGCCTTCTGGCATCGTCGGCATGATCCTGGTGAGCCATGATCTGGGCAATCGCCAGGCGTACGGTGACGCGATCGCTCCCCGGTTCCATGAGCGCTTTGCCGAACCGATCGAGAGCGGCGTTCTGGTCCCCCAGCAGACTCAACGCCGTGCCGGTGGACAGATAGATTGCACTCAAACTCGACCGCTGCCCGGAGATGAGAGCGCGGGCTGCATTGGCTCGTGAGTCATTCGAGTTGTTCACGGACGTTGTTTGCCGCGCTTGCTGCTCGGCGAGCTGCACATAGCGAAGCGTCTGTTGCCGATCCTGCAACTGGGCGTACGAGCGGGCAAAGAGGGCGGAGATGGCGGCATCGTCCGGTGAAAGGTTTTGCGCAATCTGCAACTCGTCAACGGACTCGTGGTACTGGCGCTCGGTATACAACGTATCCGCCAGCGCAAGATGCAAACCGCCATCGTTGGGAGTGAACTTCAAGGCCGCGCGATATTCGTCCGCGGTCTTGCTGAGCATGCCTTTTTGCGAGTAAGCAGTTGCGCGGATGAGATGGATGGGTTGGGAATCGCCCATTGCCTGCTCTGCCAGTTGCGCATGCTTCAAGGCGACTTGCGGTCTACGCAGGTCAAGACTGGCGTAGGCCAGGCCGAGGTGGGCTTCGCCGTTATTGGGTTCCCGCTGCAGGGCCGAGGAAAAATCAGCTTCCGCGGACTGGGGCTGGTGCAGGTCGTGGAAAACATATCCGCGGTTAACGTAGGCAGTCACCACGTTCGGATCCCGCTCCAGAGCGCGAGTAAAATCCTGCTGCGCCAGTTCCAGCTGACCCTGGTGCTTGTCGACATAGCCGGCTAACAGGGGAACGTCGGGTTCTTTGGGAAAGACCTCGCTGTATTGCGTAGTCAGCTTCTGCAGCTCATCGTAGCGGCCGAGGTTGAGCAGATCGTAGCCCAGGTAGACCACCACGTCGCGGTCGCCCGGCAAGAAGGTGATAGCCTGCCGGCCCACATCGGCGGACTCCGCGTACTGGCCGCGGAACGACAGGTACCTCTCCTGCTCGCGAAGCACTTGCGGCTCCTGGAGCATGGCGTTGGTGACCCGGCTCGACCACACACCGGCAACGTCCAGCGTATGGGCCTCAATCGCGGCGTTCATGCCTCCCGCGACGATCAACGGATTGCGCGGCGCCAGGACAAACGCCTGGTTGTAAGCCGTCTGGGCGCGGCTAAAGTCGCGCCGCGCGGTGTACAAATCTCCCAGGGCAAGATGGGGCACGTAGAGCGTAGGATAGGCGTCGGCCAGACGGGCAAAATACTTCTCCGCATCCTGATCGCGGCCCGCGGTGCGCGAAGCATATCCAATCGAGATGAGGGCAAAGCGATTCTTCGCATCCTGGGCCAGGATTCGGCCATAGACAGCGATGGCTTCCTCGGTGCGGCCCATCTTCATCAGCAGATCTCCATCGAGCTGCAGAGTGTTCGGGTCGCTCGGGTTGATGGCCAGCATCTCCTTCAGATCCTTGCCGGCTGGGACGAAATCACCTGTGCGCATGGCAATGACGGCGCGCATGCGGAGAAATGGAAGCCGCGCAGATCCCTGCGCAGTTCCCCGATCGTGGAGGGCGCTTATCTCCTTTTGAGCGACGGCCAATTGCTCCTGAGCTGCGTTGGCTTGCTTAAGGTTCTGGTGAAGGTCCATCAAATCCAAATGCACCTGGATGGCGTAGAGAGGCCCCTCGGCGGGATTGGCCGGCAGGTGCGCCAAAACGATCTCATATTCCCGAACCGCATCGAGGTCTCTTTCCTGCAAACGCGCAATCTCTCCCCGGATGGCATGGAGGCGGTAAGATTCGGCATCGAGTGCGGCAGCCCGCTGCAGAAACAAGTTCGCACTTTCTATCGAACCGATGACTACTTCAGCCTGCGCCGCCGAGAGCTGCAGGCCCAGATCTTTGGGGTCAGCATCGGCAGCCTGGGTGTATAGCCTGGCGGACTCCGCCTGGTTCCCATCCAGTTGGTAGGCGTACGCCAACTCCGCCTTTACATCGGGCTTGAGATTACGGATGGACTTAAGAGCGGTGACCGCGGCGTCGTAGTTGCCCGTCTCCAGGTAATAGCCGGCCAGGGATCGCTGCACGTCGGGGTTGTCCGGGGTTCGCTTTCTGGCTAGTTCCAGATAACGATTTGCCTGGTCGAATTGTTTCTGATGTTGATAAGCAATCGCCAAAAGTAACTCTGACCGGGTGCCGGGCTGCACTTGCTCTGCTTTGCCTAAATACTGCACAGCGGTTTGTGCATCTCCGGCTTTGATGTAGAGCTCACCCAGGGAGAGCTCATCCTCGATTCGCTTTGGGTCGGCCGCGATTACACGCTTAAGCAGCACCACAGCCTCTTCGATTCGGCCGGCCGCGCGGTCGCTTTGCGCCAGCCCGGAAAGGCCGTCGAGCGATGATGGATTCAGGCGAAGGCCGTGGCTGTAGGCATCGATCGAGAGTTGAGCCCTGCCGTCGAGCCGCGCCGCATAGCCTAGCAGGAACCATAGCTGCGCATCGTTGGGAGCGGCCTGGGCGGCACGCTGGGCGAAATCCACCGCCACCCCAAACTGCCTCTGTTTCAGTGCTATTTCCGCCGCACGGGCAAGCCGCGCGTTCTCGATGTTCGATCCAAAACCCAGCGAAGAAGCCGTGGTGGAGGGTTGCCCGGATTTGCTTTGCGGCTTGTCCGAAACACCAGCGCCCACCGTGTACGTCTGCGCCGGCATGGTGCAGCCAAGCGCGAAGACGAAGGTGAGCACGGACGAGGTCCGGAGACACTTGGGTAAAGAGGTCAACGATTCACCAGGCAGTCAAATCAAATCAGTGTTGCAATGGGCACATCATATCTCAGCAGAGTGCACTGGCGGTGGCACGATAGTTTCCGTTAAAGTCTCGCCGGTTGATTACTAATGATTGGACACATTGGTTACCTGGTCACGCGAAATGGTTACTTTATAAACCAATGGGAACTTCTATGAATTGATTCAGTTGGCTAAATTGCTTCTTTCCGGTAGAAATTGTTTGTGGCCAACGATGGATGTCACATTTACGAGGCTCCGGAACTGTCACCCGGGCTTCGTTTTGCGAACCGTCATGATGCGCGCGGCCAGCTCAAGTGGACGGCGACGCAGGAGTTGCCCTTAGTTGTTGCCACAGGAAATCATTTCGTTTACTCTGTCTCTTCCCCCCGGACAGCGCAAATTGAATTGAGAGATAAGTGTGCGTTCCGCACGATATTTTGAGTTCGGGTGGTTTTCGTTGAGGTACAGAGTTTAGACCTGTTCGCGGTTACGGTTTCGCTAAGATGCATGAAATTCTCGCCACAGGCGAGGAAGCATGAGCGGGGCGGGTAGCGACGAAGCCGGAGGGGTTTCTGAACCAACCGGCAAGCAGGGCTGTACATCTTACGATTCAGTCACGTACTGAGCAGTGCCGTAGTCAACGAAAGCGTGGCTCGGACCGGTACACGACTTGTACTTTTGCCATAGAGATTGGTTAGTATTTCCACTCCCCCGGACATTGCAAGGCAGTCAGCAGTGAGCGCGCGTCAGCGCGATCTAAAGTTCCGGCGGTATTCGATGAAATCGGTTTTTGGATTGCTGTTCGGCGGTCTGATTTTTGTGGCAACGCATGTGGCTTCGGCGCAAAGCGGAAGCATGGACTTGCCCAAAGCCATCGAAGCCGGCAGCGCGTTTTCGATTCAGACGAGCGGCAACGGCAAGGCAGTTCTGTATATCGCCGGGCCCGCGCAGGTACTCAAGCGCGAAATCCAACTCGGGCAGCCGGTAACCTTCGCTGCCGGAGACCTCTACAATGCCGGCCGCTACGTTGCTGTGCTTGTGGGCGGTGGTGCGACGCAGAATGGCGCCTTCGATGTAACTCCCCAAAAACAAGCTGCGAATGTAAGCTTCCTCGCCAAGCCTTCCCGCCTGCCGGTCAGTTTGCACAATGGAATCAGCGGCGCGGTGTATGTGTTTGATGCCTATCAAAATCTGATGACCGTGCCCACGCCCGTCTCGTTTCAATTGTCCGGTGTATCGTCAACTCCGCAGGAGCGAACGGTGGTGACTCGTGACGGCTCCGCGTGGACGGAAATGGACTCCGCGCCTAAAGAAGGTGCGGCCCAATTCGAGGCCCGGGTGGGAAATATTTCCGCTACCCGCGTGATCCAGGAAGTTCCGGGAGACCCTTGTGGTTTGAAAATGACCGCGCGGGCTTCGGGAGAAAAGATTGAGCTGGAGACGGATCCGCTGCGGGACTGTAGCGGCAACGCTGTTCCCGATGGAACCGTGGTGACCTTTACCGAACTCTACGATGGCACGCAGACAACGGTAGACGTGCCGCTCAAGCGTGGAGTGGCGCGTGCGGAAATGCCTGCGTACAACGGCGCGCGGATTTCCGCCGCGACCGGTGTTGTTCTGGGAAATGAGATCCGTTGGGGGAAACAGTAATGACCAAGCTATCCATCGTCATGTGCCTGGTTTTTGCCACGACCTTACCCCTGAGCGCGGATCAGAGCGCAGTGCATGTGGAACCGACCAACCTGCAGGGGCCACGGCCGCTGGTAAAACAAACGGAGACTGCGGTGATTCGCGATTACCTGCAGGCCTGGCAAAGCATAGGCACCGCGCTGGGGCAGAATCGCGCTGATCTTCTGGACCGCGATTTTGTGGGCACGGCGAAAGACAAGCTCACAGATACGATTCAAGAGCAGGCGAAGCTGGGTCTTACCACACATTATCGGGATGTTTCCCACGACATCCACATCGTGTTCTATTCGCCGGAAGGCTTGTCTGTTCAGTTGATAGACAAGGTGGAATATGATGTGCAACTCCTCGATCATGACAAGGTTCAGACAACACAGCGGGTAAGC
Source organism: uncultured Acidobacteriaceae bacterium (assembly GCA_963758385.1). Taxonomy (GTDB): domain Bacteria; phylum Acidobacteriota; class Terriglobia; order Terriglobales; family Acidobacteriaceae; genus PALSA-350. Next base: position 1,488,932 of record CAVWVA010000001.1, read on the forward strand.
GCACGCTACATCGTTGTACTAACCCCCGCCGAAGTTCGGTGGAGAGTGCGTGTGTTTCAGGCTAACCCGGAATGACATTAAAAAAGTTATAAGGACCGTAATGAGCGGGGTGTAGTCAGGAAGAAGAGTAGTTAACGAGCAGACCAGAACACTAGTACCGATTTACTGCTGTATGCGACAAACTGAGGGAGATGCCAAATGATATCGGTGGTCGTACCTATCTACAATGAGGAACAACTCATTTCGCGGTTTCATGAAGCTGTTGCCGATGCCTTGAAGAACGTAAACGAAGACTGGGAAGTTGTTTACGTCAATGACGGTTCCAGAGATACATCTTTAAAGTTGTTGAGAAGGCTGCAACTCCAGGACCCACATGTGGTGGTGGTTGATCTGTCGCGTAACTGGGGCCACATGGGAGCGATCTCGGCCGGCCTGCAGACTGCACGCGGTGAAGGCGTTATTTTGATGGACGGGGATTTTCAAGACCCGCCCGAGGTTTTGCCGGAACTGGTGGATGCGTGGCGCGGCGGCGCTCAAGTGGTCATTGCAGTGAGGAAGAGCCGGCAAGAGCGGCGCAAAGTTCTGGCCAAGCTGTTTCCTCTCTTTTATCGCACGCTCGCGGCGCTCTCCGACTATCCCATACCGCTGGACGCCGGCATATTCAGCCTGTTGGACCGGCGAGCGGTTGACTCGATCAACTCCATGCGGGAAAGCAATCGCTATTTGCCCGGATTGCGCGCGTGGGTTGGTTACAGCAATGCTGTGGTTTTCTACGACCGGCACGACCGGTTGGCTGGCGAAGGTAAGCTTTCCTTCATAAGCCGCATCAAGTATGCGATGGATGCGATCGCGAGTTTCAGCTACAAGCCGCTTCGGCTTTGTTTCGTGATGTCGTGTTTCTCGTACTTCATGGTCGCTGTGTTGGGAATCTTCTCGCTATTTGCGAAAAGCCCGTTGAACTCGATAGGCTTTGGTGTAGCGGCGGCGGTTCTGTTTGTAGGAGGCATGCTGCTTTTGTGCCTGGGCGTGCTGGGAGAATACCTTGGACGAGTGTATGACGAGGTACGCAGCCGGCCGCTTTCCATCATCAACCGGGTGTACTCCGCTGCCGATATGATTTCCGCGCAAGCGGCAAGCATGGAGTACGACGAGGCAGAGCACGTCAGAGTTTCCGAAGCGCAAGTGGCCTGGGATTTGAAATATCCACCGGCCACGGCGGAGCAGGAGACAGTGCGATTCCCGGCCCCGCAAGAGGCCTAGCCTGTTCGTAACAATTTCGGTGTTAATACGGAGAGGGCGCCCACCGGGTGCCTTTTCCGTAGTGTTTCCCAGTGAGTGACTGTCCAGTCACGATTGTGCAGGTTCCGGACGCCCCCATCTGGCAAGAAGGCCCTCTCCCGCGCATCTACTCTCTTTTCCGGAGGTAAGCAGTGTCAGTCGCCGAGTTCGGTCATTTCGTGCTAACCATTGCCATCCTTCTGATCGCGGTGCATGGGTTCGGCTACATTGCCGAACGGCTCAAGCAGCCGCGCATCGTGGGCGAGATTCTCGCCGGTATTTTGCTGGGCCCGTTTGTCTTCAAGCTGCTGGCTCCCGCCGCTTTCGCCAAGGTTTTTTCGTTTTCACCCAGCGCCGGCACGGTTATGGGTTTCCTGTATCAGCTTGGGCTCATTCTGCTGATGTTTTGCTCAGGAGCAGAAACGCGCCGCCTCCTGGCTAAGGAGAACCGGCGCAATACGTTTCTGCTACTCACCGTTTCCGACCTGGCCAGCTTCGCACTGGTGCTGGGCCTTGGATTCAGCGGACTGCTCCCGCTGCACCTGCTGACCGGTTCGGCGGGCCAGCCGACTTCAGCGCTGCTGATCGCGGCGATTGCGACCGCGGTTTGCTCCATTCCTGTGATCTCGCGCATTTTCTGGGATCTGGGCATCATGCAGACGCGCTTCGTCAGCCTGATCCTGGGATATGCGCTCCTGGAGGACCTGGCGTTGTGGGTAGTGCTGGCGTTTGCCACGGCCCTGGCTACATCGACTGCGCCAGGCCATCAGAATGTGGCGGGAACCGTCGCTACGCATGTGATCAGCACCCTGATCTATACGTTTATTGGATTGATCGTTGCGCCCGGGCTGTTGAAGCGCTTAAGCACCGCCGGATGGAATGTCCTCTACAAAGCTTCTCCGGTTGGTTATGCGATGGCCGTGCTGATGACTTACTGCGCGGTGGCGGCAATCTTTGAAGTCAACCTCCAGTTTGCCGCACTGCTTGCAGGCTACGGTATTGTCGGCGGATTGTATGGAACGCAGCGTGAGCGGTTCGCCGCGCCGGTGGATGCAATTTCCAAAGTTTCGTTTGGGGTCTTTGTACCCATCTACTTTGGGCTGATTGGATACAAGTTAGTATTTGGGCGGCAGTTCTCCTTCGGCCTGCTGTTTGTGTTTCTGATCGGCTCCTCGTTGATCTCGATATTCTCGGCCGGGCTGGCGGCCTGGATGGGCGGTTTCCGGAAGCTCGACATTGTCAATATCGCGGTGACCACCAACGCTCGCGGCGGGCCGGGCATCGTGCTGGCCAGCGTGGCCTACGACGCGGGAATTATCAATGCAGCGTTTTACACAACCCTGGTGATCACGGCGGTAATTACATCGCAGATGGCGGGCGCGTGGCTGAGATTCGTTCTCTCCAAAGGCTGGCCGCTGCTTTCTACCAATCCTGACGAAACCTGGAAGATTGTGGAAGCCGCCTCGGATGCAGTGTCGCCGCAATCTCCGGAAGGCGTGGCAGTTTAGGAAGTGGAAAGAGTACAGCTTCGAGTGCAAACTGTCCCGCATTCGGATACGAACCCCAGGTTTCAAAACCCAGACCTGGGCCAACCGCGCGGCCTTCTCTATGGAGTGGAACAGGGGTAGTTATGCGCCGAAGGTGGAACCTGGGGCTCCATCGCGGTGCCTTCTTCGTAGTCATTCCAGGTCTCGACAAACAAGAAGGGCAAAGGATTCTCGGGCGGAGAATACTGCTGGAACAATTTGCAGGTGTCAGCCAGGGTTTGGCCGCCTCGCGGTGACATGTGGCGGTTAAGACTCCAGGAAGCCTTGCTGTCATCAAAGCCGGCCCAGACGCCCCCTACGGCGATCTTGTCCGGGTACTTTGACTCCATGGTGCGATAGAACTCGTCCAGGTATTGCTCTCCCCAATTGCTGCCGTCGGGCGCCCATCCAGCTTTTCCGGGGCTAACCCAGGCGTAGTATCCGTCGAGCGCCGCGGCGAATTTACCTGGCGGATATTCATCGATCAACCAGGGCGGCGACGGCCACTTGCTGACTTCGGCTCGGACGCGGCTCCAATCGGTATGGCCGGTTTTGGGAAAAATGAAGATCACCGGGCGGCCGTTGTAAGTAAGGTACGCCTCGCGCCCTGCCGCGTTGGCGGAAAGGTAAGTGTTATTGAACAGCTTGAAATCTTCAATCGCCTCGTCGGTCGCGCCATCTTCATCGTCGGTTTCGTCATACATCATGGCAACGTGGAATTTCTCCTTGCCGGCGATGCTCTGTATCAGCGCGTAGGCGCGATCGATAAATGGCTGGCGATAGCCGTACCAATCCACCACAAAGGCGGAAATTCCCACCGCTTTCGCGTGGCGAATTTGCTTCTTGAGCACCTTGGGATCCTGCGAATTATAGCTAATGGTGATGTGGTTGGGATGACCAAACCATGCTTCGTAAACAGCCAGAACCTGGGTTGGAGGTCCCGGTACCCGGCGGTTTACTCGGGCCGCCGGCTGCGCTCCAGATTGCGACCCGGATTGCGGTCCCTGGGGCGAGCATCCACGGGGCAGAAGTAGAAGAAAAAGTAGTCCAGCAATCGCGCGAGGCACCTTATTAAGATACCTCGTTTAGGTGGTTAGAACCTTGCCCTAAGCCATGACGGATGCGTGTACTCAGGTAATCATTGCGTCTAAAGAGGCAGGATGTCATCCTCTTAACGGAGAGTTTACTGTGGTAGTATACCTTCTGTTGAACTTCGCGGCCTGCAAGGGCCGGTGCTGCTTTTTGTACTGCTGACTTCAGACTCTCCCCTACTAAGCACAGACTCCCCTGACTTTAAGCTGGAGCGCCAAGACTGTGGTGAATGGCCCGACTCAGAAATCCAGGACGCTTCAAGCCCGTATTCTCTCGGGTAGTTACGTACTGCTGCTGGGCTCCGGTCTGGCCGCGGCAATCAACTTCGCTTACAACATTTCGGTAGCGCGATTCCTTGGCCCAACCTCGTTCGGGCACGCCACGGCGGTTTACACCCTCCTCACCCTGATATCCGCGGTAACCCTCTCGTTTCAAATTGTTCCCGCTAAAGTTGTAGCCCAGCAAAGCACTGCGGAGGCAAAGAGCGCGGTCTATCGCAACTTCCATCGTGGCGCATGGATGTGCGGCATCTTTGTTGCACTGTTGATGGTGTTGTTTCAAAGAGGCATCGCCAACTACTTGAAGTTGCCCAGCCCGGTGCTGGTGGACCTGATCGCGATCGGCGCGGCGTTTTACGTTCCGCTGGGAACCCGTCGCGGCTACATTCAAGGGGCTTACGGCTTCCGTCTGCTGGCTACGAATCTCATTCTGGAAGGCCTGGTTCGGCTGGGCGGATCTCTCCTGCTGATGGTGCTGCACTTCGGCGTCAATGGAGTGATCGCGGCCAATGCCGCGGCGATCGCCGTCGCCTATTTTGCCGCGGTCCCCAAACTGGCGGCAGCGGTTCCGAGCCATCTCCGCTTATCGTATGCACTGCGCGAATCGTTGCAGGCCATGGTCTTCTTCGCCGGCCAGGTGATCATCAACAATTGCGACATCGTACTGGTAAAGCACTTTTTTACCCCAACGCTTGCTGGTCTGTATGCCGCGGTCGCCATGGTGGGACGGGTTATTTTCGCTCTTTCGTCCGCCGTCGTGAATTCAATGTTTCCCCTGGTGGCGGGGACCAAGGATGAGGAGCGGAAAGATCTGCGAGTGATCGCGACATCCTTGTTGCTGGTGCTTGCGATCGGTTGCACCCTGGCACTGGGCCTGCGGCTCGCTCCAGCCTGGATCTGGACATCGTTCTTCGGGTCAGGATTCGCCGTCGCCGGCCAGTACGGCCTGCCGTATCTTTTGTCGTTGTATGCGGTCACGACGATTGTCTATTCGCTGAGCGTGGTCATGATCACTTTCGAGATGTCCTATAAGATCGCGAACACCAGCTGGGTACAGTTGGCGTTCAGCGGTGTGGTCATCGCGGGCATTTGCCGATTCCATGCGTCCTTGCGGGAAGTGATCATGGTGCAATTGGTTTTGATGATCGGCCTGCTTATCTTTGTGGCGTTACCCTTCTTGCGAAGCAGCCTGACTGCATCCATAGACACGCAGCGAGCCGCTTACGGCCGCTCTATCAGGACGGTTTGGCGTGTCTCGGAAGACGAGGTGATTGCGGAATTTCTGAAGAGCGAGTTCAACAACTCCGCCTTTCGCATGTACCAGGATTCCATGCGCCGGATTGTCGCGACGCCGAACCTTGACGACCCTGCGGAAAACCAGAAGCGGCGCGCCCTGCTGTTCATTCGACACCTCGCCTTATGGAAAGAGCTCCCTGCGGGAACCCAGTGGTACGAGGTCGAGCTGGGGGAAGCGGACTTAAACCAGATTCGCGTTTTTCCGCGGGCCCAATGGTTGAATCTTGCCCGGGGGAATTTCTCCATCACCGAAGTCGCCGAACGCATGCGCATCCGGCAGAGCGTAGAAGAGAGTCCATTCCTCTCCAAGATCGCCGACATAGGGGAACGGCTGCAGGAAGATCAGGATTTAGGCACGGTGTTGCTGATTGGCATCAGCGAAAACGACCCCCTGACTATCCTGGATGGCAATCATCGGATGGTCGCAGCTATGCTGGCGACACCCAGAAGGGTGCAGAAGCTTCGCTTCCTTTGCGGACTATCGCCGAAGATGAAGGAATGTTGCTGGTATAACACCAATCTGGTAACCCTTTCCCGATATGGGAGGAACGTTTTGCGCCATGCCCTGCGTGATCCCGAGGCAGAGCTGGCGCGGCTCTTGCAAAGCCCGGGATAGTCCAATGGGGGAATGTTCATTCTGATAAATAAGAGATATACAGGGGACTGACATAAGAAATGTGGGACCAATGACAACTCCAACACGTACTGTGGCCGTGAAGCGCTTACCGGCAAAACTGGGTGGCCAAGCAGGGCGGGATTTTCGCCGCGAACTGGCGGCTTGCCTGCAAGTGGACCGGCCTTCGATTGTTCTCGACTGCTCCAACCTGCGCCAACTGGACCACTCCTGTGTCCACTTGTTGCTCTGTTGGCTGGAAGAGGCGTTGAAGCGCAATGGCGACGTAAAGCTCGTGGCTATCCCGCCGGGAGCGGATGCGGTTCTGGAACTCGCTGGAATCAACCGCTTGTTTGATATCTTTGCAACAGTTAACGACGCAGTAAACAGCTTTCGCCAACCCTCCCTGGGAACGACAGCCGAGGCGATTGTGCCTGAGGTGCTGGTATCGCCTGCGGGCAAGAGTAGCGTGAATGGTTTGCGCTGGTCGTTCTGGCATGCGCAAAGTGTGGGTGGGTTTGAGGAGAATTGATGAGAATTCCGGGTTATTGGCTACATCACCAAATTGTTGGCTGCCTGATTGTGCTGCTGGCAGTGCCGTTCGGTGAAGTGGCCTCTGCTCAACAGGCAGCGCCTGCGGCCCAGACCCAGCCGCAGAATCAGCCACAAAATCTGGACGCTACCCAGGCGCCGGCGACAGCCCCGAGTCCAGCCGCCGCCGAGCAACCGCCTCAGCCCGGTCTGACGGTCCCGGTAGGGACAGCGGCGGCGCCCTATGAAAAAGGCGTTGGAGTTGCTGTTTCGAAGCCTGCGGGAGCGGTCATTGCCCCGGCGAAACAAAAGCGAACCCGTTCCATCCTGATCAAAGTTGGGGTCATCCTGGCGGCGGGCGTTGCCATTGGTACTGTCGTTGCCTTGTCCGCCGGCAGTTCCAGCAGGCCAAACTAAGCTGGGGTCGTCATGACGAATACAATTCCTGCCAAGCAGCGCTCGACGTTTGTGAGTTTCTCCGGCATTGATGGCGCCGGAAAAAGCACGCAGATTGAAAACCTTCGCGCCCACATGAAGGACGCTGGCTTGCGGGTTGAGTTGGTCACCTTCTGGGACGACGTGGCGCGGCTCACCCACCTGCGTGAGGTAAGCGGACACACCCTGTTCAAGGGCGAGAAGGGCGTTGGCAGTCCGGAAAAGCCCATCAACCGGCGGGATAAGAACGTCCAATCGTGGGGAATGACCCTGGTGCGGTATTTCCTCTACTTCGTCGATGCCGTCTCGCTCCGGCTGGTGGTAAAGAGGGCGCTGCGATCCGGTGCGGAGTTCATCATTTTTGACCGCTACGCTTACGACGAGTTAGCCAACCTGAATTTGCGCAATCCTTTCGCTCGCGCATATGTCCGGTTGATCATGATGTTTGTTCCCAAGCCGAATGTCAGCTACATTCTCGATGCCGATCCGGTACAGGCTCGTGCCCGGAAGCCTGAGTATCCACTCGAGTTTCTGCATAAGAGCCGGGCATCCTACATGGCGCTTAGCGAGCTGGTAGGGGGGATGACGATCGTGCCGCCGATGCCGGTGAAAGACGTTGCGCAACACGTCTTGCAGCACGCCCTGGAGCAAACCCCTCTTCTCGCGCATTCCCAATAGCAGCGGCTCCTCCTTTTCTCCGCATGTGTCATATCATTAGCTTTCCGTCTGCCGTGTCCATTCGTCGTAAGCGGGAGAGAAAGCCAATTGGTTTGCCATGACCGCTGCCAAGATTGCCTGCATCGGAGAGCTGCTCTGGGACAAGTTGCCGGCGGGCGCCAGGCTCGGCGGGGCAACGGCCAACTTCGCCGTTTTTTGTGCGCGGCTGGGAAATCGCGTTTCCCTGGTATCGAGTATTGGTGACGACGCTTACGGCAGAAAGGCGCGCGAGGCTTTAGCCCAGCCCCATCTGGAACTTGACAATCTACAAACCAACTTCGATCACCCGACCGGAACCGTCGAGGTGAGTCTTTCCCGGGGAAACCAGCCGGTCTACACGATCTCCTCCGAGGTGGCCTGGGACTTCATCCATTGGACGCCGTCGTTACAAGCACTGGCCCCTACCGTCGATGCACTGTATTTTGGCACGCTGAGCCAGCGACACGAAGTATCGAGGGCCACGATGCGCAAGCTATTACAAGAGGCGAGCGCGGAGTGCATACGAATTTGCGATGTTAACCTGCGCATGCCATTCTGCACATCGGAAATCCTCTCCTGGTCGATCGGCCAGGCGGCCATCGTCAAGATTAGCGATGAGGAACTAACCGCCGTCTTCGCGCTGCTCAACGAGGCGAGACCGGAGATTCCGGTGCGCGCCTCCAGCAGTCCCGAGCATGCCGCCGCGTCTTTGCTGGAACACTTCCCGGCGTGTAAGCTCGTGGCTCTGACTCTCGGCGCGAGTGGCTGCTTGCTGGTTACGCGGGCAGAAGCTTACAGGCATCCGGGATTCCCCATCACCCTGGTCGACCCGGTGGGTGCAGGAGACGCCTTTACCGCGGGACTGGTGCACGCGTTTCTTCGCGGCGCATCGCTGGCGGTTATGGCCGAGGTGGGAGATCTTTGTGGAAGCTTCGTCGCATCGCAGCAGGGCGCAACTCCCGAACTTCCGTCATGGTTGACGCAGCGTATCGGTCTCCTCGTAGGGAGCGCACCGACCGAGGTCGCCGATGCAGCACTCGCCTAAAGAGACTTTATGAACCGTCGCAAATTTCTCACCGCTTCGCTTGCCTCTCTTGCAGTGACGGCCCGCCGAGGTGCATTTCCTGAGCAAGGAGTTTCGCGGCCGGCAGCGGAAACTCCGGGAGACGGTGCTCTGCCTGCCGCTTTGCGCGAGAAGCTTATGCACGATCCGTCGCGGCCGCAGTTTCATTTCCTGCCCAAGGCGAACTGGATGAACGATCCATGCGCGCCGAGGTTCTTTCGCGGTGAATACCATATGTTCTTCCAGTACAATCCCGGAGCCGCGATCTGGGGCGACATGCACTGGGGACACGCCAAAAGCCCCGATCTAATCCATTGGACCCATTTGCCGATGGCCCTTTCACCGACTGTGGGGTCTTACGACGAATTTGGATGCTTTACCGGAAGCGTTCTGCCGGGGATGGAGATTCCGACCATCCTGTACACCGGCGTAACCAGGACGTCGCCCGACCGGGAAACAATCCGGGGGCAGGGGCTGCGCGAGGTTCAGTGCCTGGCCACCTCCGACGACCCGAATCTCCTCATCTGGAAGAAGCTGGATAAGCCTGTATTGGAGAGGCCGCCTGAGGGACTCAAGGTTACTGGCTTTCGCGACCCTTGTCCCTGGAAGGATGGAGACACCTGGTACCTTGCCGTCGGTTCCGGCTTTCCCAAGGTGGGCGGCGCAGTTCTGCTCTATCGTTCTACCGACGGCCACAACTGGGTCTACGTACACCCGCTCACGCAAGGTCAGTGGAACAGTGGGACCAAGACCGACCCGGTGGATACGGGAGAGATGTGGGAGTGTCCGGACTTTTTCCCTCTTGGAGGAAAGCACGTATTGCTGTACTCCACAGAGCGGAAGGTCTATTGGCAGGTAGGCCGATTCGATCCGCGGGAGTTGACGTTCCGCCGGGAAACAAGCGGCCTGCTCGATCACGGGTGCTACTACGCGATGAAGAGTATGGTGGACGCCAAAGGCAGACGCCTTTTGTGGGGATGGGTGCAGGAGACGCGCTCTCCGCAAGAGTGTCTGCAGGCTGGCTGGGCCGGGGCGATGGCGCTGCCCCGGGTGCTCACGCTTACCGGCGATAATCGCCTGAGCATGGAGATTCCGCCCGAGTTGAGGTCCATGTGCCGGGAGACGGGCAGGGTAGCATCGAGCACCAGAGGAGAGCTCAACCCTGCACTGGCCAAACTGCCTATTGTCCATCGAGCCGGCCGGCTTGAAGTGGAGTTTCAGAACTCGAGCGGAGCCTTTGGGCTGGAACTGCGCGGCGCCAATGGAAAGGACAGCCCTCCACTGATATCTGTCACGCACAATGGTTCGAGGGATCAGCGATCCGTCTCCATCGCAAACCTGGAGATTCCGCTGGCTCCCACTAGCGAAGGAATCTCAAGCCTGGATATTTGGATAGACGGCTCGGTGATCGAAGTCCTTGTCGATCGTCGAGAGGCGCTGACGGTTCGCAGTTATCAACCGGCTGGAGATCTATACGCGTCGTGGTCTGGATCGGAGAACGCGTTGAGGTCATTGAGCATTTCAGGCGTTGCGCCCATCTCCGCTGACCGGCTTACGAGCTAATGGCCGCAAGCGAAATCGTGAGGGAGCTCAGGCGACGCCGGCGTGAGGTTGTGCTGACTTGCCTCGCTATGTCAGTGGCCAGCGCAGTACAGGGCGTACAGCGTGGAGATTACGCAACAGTGGAAGTTGTTCGGCCCTCAACCCGACGCCGATCGCCTAGAAACTTAAGAACCTGCTGCGGTGTAAGTTGAGGTGACGGCGCGCACTGTGCTGACTTGCCTCGCTATGTCAGGCGGGATCGGAATCGTGAACGAAACTGGTGTCTGGGGCAAGAGCGCACGGTCGACATACTGATCCGCTACCCATACCAGCTGGCCGCTCTTGTCATAGAAAGTTCCCAGAACGTGGGCCACGTTGACGACCTGGCCACTTTGATCAACCAGTTTGCCGGTAAATGAGGCATTCGGGGCGGGATTCAACTTCTGGTCGCGAATTTCGATAATGGGGTCGGCCGAGGCCGCAACCAGGGAGGAGGAAGGATCCATGCGTACACTGGCAACGTTCGCCAGGGATACGTTGCGAAATTCAATGAAAAAAGGCGTCACTTGCTTGGGCAAGAGAAGATGGGAGATCTTGTCGAAACTGTCCTCGCTCGCAATGGTCGATCCGTCCTTCGCCAAAAGGGTGGCTTTGACGGAAACATAGGCGGGCACTACATCCTCGTTCAAAAGCTCACCCATCACGACTACGCCGTCACCCCGCTCGATGGGGTGCATGTCGACGATGCGAACATGCGGCGCTTCGACGTCCTGAGAACCCCAATCGTCCTCCGGACCGCGATAGATGACATCCCAACGCAGGTAGTTCACCGGGATTACCTGGGGGGGAACGCGAGGCTCCTTCACCAGGGGCCATACCGGCTCCCAAACGTCTCCGTTGCGTATGACCTTCAGCTCTTTTGTGTCAACGAATGAGCCGACAATTGTCGACCAGCGCAGCTTCAACAGCACTTTTGCTTCGTCCGCGGAACTGTGCAGCGGGCGCACTTCGAAACTTTCCAGGGTCGCATTGCTGCGCAGGCTGACGTAACTCCCGGTGATGTCGTGGGTAAATTCCGCCAGGGAGAATTCCCCTTTATTGGCGAGATTGGAGTATGCCTTTGCCCAGGCGCGCTGGCCTAATGCGTGGGCCAGATTATCTACCGCCGCTTCCGGCGTGGAAGGAGCACGGAGCAGACTCGTGTCACCCCAGGTGGTTAGGGCGACGGCGGATTTGACCGGTGAAAGGGTGCCAACGACCACCAGGATCACGGTCGTAGCTGCGATGAAAATGGCCAAAATACGGGATGTGTTCATGACATGAGCCTCCCCGGCGCCAACTCTTCACGGGCAGCGATTGGCTCGTCGGCTGAGCGTTTGAACAGACGCTTTTCTGGAATCAGAACGATCAACAGGGCCAGCAGGCTGCTGCCGAAGGGCAATGTACCCCACATCAGGCCTTGCCAGCGGGGCGGCATCTGCGCGCTGTTCACCGGTAAAGCCGGGGGGGCGCCCTCTTTGCTCCAGACGGTGATGGTGTGATCTTCCAGGTCGTCTACCCTACGCCAGCCGGCAAACGACAGCAGCGGCTCATAGTAAGGATCGTGCACAAATACCCATTTAAGCCCGTAGTGGTCGGCGTGATACAGCATTGCGCGCAGGGCGTCGAGACCGCCCTTGCCGAAGTATTTCGAGTTGGAGAGGGAGCCGCCGCTGTTCTGCGTCAATTCGGGCAGCGTGCGGCCCGAATTCCATTCGCCGTCGACACTCCCGGCGTCGGTGAGCACTGCCAACCGCGAGATCTTGTTGCCAAATCCAAGGGTGATGTAGCGGTACTTGTCGTGGCCGTCGCGATTGAGCCAGGCGGCGACCGAGTCGACTTTGAAATCCGCCGCATCGGCCGGGTGATTGGTAACCCAGGCGACCGCTGACCCGCAGGTGAGCGCTGCTCCCAGTCCCAGGCCGATGATGGCCCGCCAGCGAAATCTGTCGATCAGCTCACTGGCCATCAGTCCCACGAAAGGCAACGTCAGCAAAGTTGCCCAATAGCCGAAGCGCTCCATGGTCAGCACTTCATAAGCGCGGCCCAGAAGCAGATGACCCGCGGGGGTGGTTCCACCCAGGCCAATCAGGAAAGCCAGCCAAAACCCAAACAGCAAAGGGCGCAGGCGAACCACCGACGAACCCCGTATCACGATAAAGGGCAGCACGAGAATCAACGCTCCCCAGGGAACCACAAAGTAGTTGAGCCCCCACTCGGGGTTCAGCAGGTAATTTGCGCGGCTGGGGTGGGGAATAGGGGTCTGCTTGACCGGATTATGGATCAAGGCAATCCAAAACGGGAGCAGCACAACGGCAATTACGATCCCTACCACCACCGAGATAATGGCGGTACGGATAACGATGGCACCGGACGAGGTTTCTTCACCGTCTTTGCGCTCCAGGAACACCAGCGCGAGCACGGGAAGGGCAAAGAACATCGACCCGAAGAGCAAAGTGGCGTGGTGGGCGGCAGCAGCCGCGGCGAACAATGCTGTTCCCTTTAAAAACGACCGCCATTTGCCGTAGCGCAGCCATTCATAGAGGTAAGGCAAGGCATTCAGATAGAGGGGGGCGGCGGAGGTGGTGGACAACTGCCCGGCCGAGTACACAAGAAAACATTCAGAGCCGACAAAGACGCTGGCCAACGCAGCGAGCGACGCAGCGCGCTCACTGACCCAGAGCCGGGAGAAGCGATAAACACCGATCACCAGGAGCAGTATGGAAATGAACTGCACGGCCATGTAGGCAAGTTCCAGCCCAAGGAGCGGAGATAACGCCGCAACCCACTGTTGCGGCAGCGGCGGATAGGTGGTCTGGGTAAAGCCGGCATACCACTTTGCGTTCCAGGGATCGAACCAATGGTGTAGGTAATGAGAGGCGAAGAAAATATGGAAGTTCGCGTCATACGAGTGCAACGGCAGCTTCATCATGAGAAGGGGCAGATGAACCGCGCAAGCCACCAGCAGGATGAGGCTTAAGGGTAAAGGCCGTGTGGACGGGGCGACAGACTCAATTCTCTCCAAAGTCCCCTCTCGATAACGCTTTGCATAGGAAACTATAAATCAGCGGGTTGATTACGACTAAGTGCCCTTCGTGTAAACCCATGAGCCATTTGGGTAACTATGGTTCACCCAACGCTGGGCGTCGGTAAGATATTATAGGCCTTCGTACCCCCTGAAACGACTGCCTGGTGACGGCTTGATTACTAGCAATGGATACCTGAGGTTTTTATGCGTTTCCGTGCTGGTGTCGGCGGTCAGCTGCGTGGTGGAAGGGCAGACCTACCAGGTGGGCGGAGCCGGCCAGGGCCAGGCAAAGCCCGCGGCGAAACCAGGTCAACCGCCGGCGCCTGCCGCCGGGCAGGCCCTGGGTTTCGGATCGAATATTGAGAATGCGCGTTTAGCCCGCGCGGCGGAATTGGCCCTGAAGCAAAGGCAATATGGGCTGGCTGTGGACTACGCCACGCGCGCGGCACATGCCGCCCCCAACGACCCGCAGCTATGGTTTCTGCTCGGTTACGCATCGCGGCTGGACGGCAAGCCTGGACCGTCAATCGACGCTTATACCCATGGCCTCAAGCTGAATCCCGGATCGCTCGACGGTCTTTCCGGCCTGGCGCAGAGCTACCGCGTGGAGGGACGCAACGACGAGGCCGAAGCCTTGCTGAAGCGCGTGGTCCTGGCTGACCCAAAACGGATCGACGACGAGATCTCGCTGGGCGAGCTGTATATCAAAGACGGCAACTACAACGCTGCCCTGCCCTGGCTGCATCGCGCCGAACAGACGCAGCCGGGCACCCGGTCAGAGTTGCTATTGGCCATTGCGTACGAGCGCCTGAAGAATCTGGACCAGGCCAACCGCTACCTGGAGTTGGCCAAGGGCCGCGCCCCGGACAATCCGGAAGTGCAACGGTCGCTCGCCGGCTTTTATCTCGAGACCAATAGCTACCCGGAGGCGATTGCCGCGCTGGAAGCGATTCATAACCCGAAACCGGATGTAAAGGCGGAGCTGGCCTACGCTTACCAGCTCAACGGCAATCCGGCGAAATCCGCCGAAATCTACAGCGAGGCGGCCAACTCCGCGCCTAAAGATCTGGCCTTGCAGCTTTCCGCGGCGCAGGCAGAAGTTGCCATTGGTTCGATTGAGAGCGCCGAACCCTTCCTCAAGCGAGCGTCGAGTATTGAAGCAGACAATTACCGTCTGCACGCCATCCGGGGAGAAATCGCGCGCATTCAGGAGCGAGACAGCGACGCGGTGCAGGAATACCTGGCCGTTTTGGCACACTTGCCGGCCAGCCCGCCCGAAGGCCCGTTATACGAAATTCAGATGCACCTGAACCTGCTGGAGCTCTACTCAGATTTAAAGCAGGACAGCGCGGCCCAGCAACAGCTGGCGATCGCCCAGAAGCAAATTGCAGCGCTCGATGAGCAGGGATCGGACCGGGCACAGTTTTTGCGACTGCGCGCGATCATCGCGATGCATGGCGGGAATCTGGACTCGGCACAAAAAGATGTGAAGGAATTGCTGGCCATCAACGGCAAAGACCCGAACAACCTGCAACTCGATGGCGATTTGTTAATGAGGCTGGGTCAACCGGAAAAGGCCATCGACGCCTACGGGCAGATTCTTGCAGTGGATCCAAAGAACCGGTTTGCACTCACTTCCATTGGCTATGCTTCGCGTGCCGCCTCGCAGGACAAGGAGGCAGAGAACTACTTTCTGCGATTGGCCGATGCCTATCCCAACCTGTACGTGCCGTACCTGGCGTTGGGAGACCTCTACACCGCGCGGAAGGACTACGGCAAGGCCCAGGACAACTACAACAAGGCGTTTGCCCTGGCGCCGAAGAATCCTCTGATCGTCGCTGGGGGCATGAACGCGGCAATTGAAGCCCATACCCTGGACGTGGCGGGCATGTGGTCAGGCCGCATCACCAGCGCCATGCTCAACGAGCCGCAGGTGCTGCGGGAGCAGGAGAGGTACCTGACGTTCCGCGGCCAGTTTGCGCAATCCGCCGAGGTGGGGCAAAAGGTCATCACCATGTTGCCCAAGGACCGGGACGTGGTGGTTTATCTGGGCTACGATCTGCTGAACCTGGGGCGCTACGACGACCTGCAAAAGCTGACCACGCAATACGCCGATGTTTTTCCCAAAGAGCCGGATATCCCGTTGCTGGCCGGCTATGTGGATAAGCACGCCGGGCGGCTGGACCAGGCACGGCAGGACTTTACCGAAGCGCTCGAGCGTGATCCGAACGTGGTCACCGCGCTTATCAATCGTGGATACGTATTCCATGACCTCCACCAGCCAAAGCCCGCGGAGGCGGATTTCGAAGCGGCCCTGCAGCGGGAACCCAACAATGGGGAAGCTCACCTGGGGTTAGCTTATGCAAGTCTTGATCTTCGTAAGCCACAGGTTGCACTGACACAAACGCAACTGGCCGAGGCGGCAATGGGCGATTCCCTGCCCCTCCACTTGATTCGCGCGACGGCTTATGGGCAAAGAGGTTTGTTGGGCAAATCCGCCGCTGAGTATCGTCTGGCATTGAAATTTACTCCGAACGATGGCGGGCTCCACCTGGCGTTGGCCGATACGTTGTACTCCGCGAGGCGTTACCACGAATCGCTCGATGAGCTGCAAGTGGCGCAGAAGCTTTCCCCGGACAGCGCGGCCATCTCGGCGCTATTTGCCCGTTCCTATGCCCAGCTGGGCGATCGTGAACAGACGATGCAGTATGTAGAACGAGCCGAGCAGCAGGCGCAACAGGAAGCGGCAAAGCAGGCCGATCTATCGGGCGGCAGTGCGAGCAATCCGGGCAGCAATGCCGCAAAAGGCCTGATCTCAGGACAACGATCGAGCCTGAGCGGGATCTATTTGTCGACCGGCCTGGCGCTGAGTACGCTGGGCGACAACAAGGCCGCACTCGATCGATTCGGCAAAGCACTCACCACCCCGGGGAGCGACCGGGTGAGCATACGTCTCGCGGTGGCGCAGATCATGGCCCGGCAGGATCACGCAGAGGATGCAAAACGGCAGGTCGCTCTGGCTCTGATGGAAGCCGATACCGGCGAGACGCTGCCGCTGACCGGAGAACAGTGGCTGGGAGTGGCGGACGTTTTTCGCCAGGTGCACGAGTATGAGCTGTCGCAGACCTATGTTCTCCGTGCCGAGTCGGCGGGCGCATCCGACACCGCCGTCCGCATAGGACTGGCCAACAACTACCTTGCATTGGGTGACACGGCGCGGGCGCAGGGCGAGTTGGCGGTGATCAAAACCAGCGAAGCCGATAGCGAACCCGATTATCAATATCTGCTGGCCGAGGCCAACGTGCTTCGTCAGGAGCATCAAGGCGCGGAGGCACTGACCGCTTTTGCCCAGGCGTCCGACGCGGCTGGAGAAGATCAGACGGCGGAAGAGGGGCTCCTGCAGACAGGCGCAAACGAAGGCTTGCGCGTGACTCCCAGACTCAGCTTGCTGTCTGATATTTCCGTTGCCCCGGTTTTTGAAGCTACGACGGTTTACGTGCTGGACTCGAAGCTGGATACAGCTTTCCCTGTGCCGCCTTCCGATCCTTCGCTGCTTCCGCCACCGCGTTCGTCCCTGGCATCGCAAGGGATGCTCGCCTACCACCTGCATTTGAACCACCTGCCGACGGCGAGTGGATTTTTCCAGGTAAGGAACTCGCAGGGCACGATCTCGGTGCCCAGCACCAACTCCATCGTTAATCGCAATACCAACGACTATTCATTTAACTTCGGGTTGAATCCTACAGTTCATTTAGGCACCAACGTGTTGACCTTCGATGGCGGGTTTCAAGTGACTGTACGGCGCGATTTCGACACGCCAGAAACGTTGAACCAGAATCTGTTTCGCGAGTTTCTCTACGTGTCGACGAGTTCGTTTTACAATCTGATCTCGGTGAGCGGTTTCCTGCTGCACGAGGCTGGCCCCTTTACAGAGAGCGATCTGCACTCGGGAACGCTGGCGGGCGCCGTGGATTTTCGCGTCGGCGCCCCGTGGGGTAAAACGGCGCTGGTGACTGGGTGGGGGACGAGCAAGCAGACCTTCAACCCGGAGACCAACGAGAATTACTACACGTCGTCATACGTAGGCCTTGACCGGCACTTTACCCAGCGGCTGGACGTGAAAGCGGTGGTCGAGGATTTGCGCACCTGGCGCATCGTCGGCGCCAACTCAGGCATAGCGCAGGCCCTAAGGCCAGCCGGAACGGTAGTGTATGCGCCGTCGCACAACTGGACCGTGCAGGGAGCGATGGCCTATTCGAACAATCGCGGGTTCCACGACTACGACGCGATCCAGAGCGGTTTTTCTGCTTCCTACGCGGTGCCTTTCCATCGTGGTTTCAAGGAAGAGACCGGAGAGGTTTCGCTGCAGTATCCGATTCGTTTCTCCGGCGGCATGGAATTGGAAAGCTTCTTCAATTTCCCCGGACCGCATAGTCAGCAGTTCAGACCGTTTTTCAATATCAGCTTATTCTAGAGTTCGGCAGCAAGACCGAGTGTGGGGAGATTTGCACATCACTTTATATGGAAGAGTCTTGAAAGCGGTGGACCTATGAAGATCTGCCTGGTTGCAACCTTTCCTCCCAGTGGGCGCCAGTTAAACGAATATGCATTTCACATCGCGCGGGAGCTGAAGCGTATCCCCCATGTGGAGTTGACGATACTCGCCGATGAACTGACGGATTATGAATTTGCCACGGATGAGCATGGGCAATCGCTAAAGGCCGATCAACAGGCGGAGTTGCCTGGCTTCAACGTGATCCGCTGCTGGAAATTCGGCAGCCTTTCCACCCCGGTACGCTTGCTGAACACCATCCGGAAGTTGAAACCGGATGTGGTGTGGTTCAACCTTGTTTTCTCCAGTTTTGCCACGCCGGAAAATCCGATCGCCGCTTTTGCCGGTTTGTCCGCGCCTGCGCTCAGCCGGGCTTCGGGGTATTACACGCATATCACTTTGCACCAGGTGATCGAGCATGTTGATTTTGCTGCTGCCGGAGTGGGCGCGCGCCGGGAGAAGCTGCTTCGCCTGGGCACCGACGTCACCACGCGGACCTTGCTCAAAGCACATTCGGTGTCGGTGCTTCTGCCCGCCTACCGGCGCACGCTGGTGGAAAAGTATTCCGTGCGCAACGTGCTGCTGGGAAAACATGGCACATTTGCACCCGCGCCCCAGCCCCCGGATTTCGCCAAGCGCGGCAATCCGGAACACCGCCTGCTGGCGATCGGCCACTGGGGCACCTACAAGCGGCTGGAAACGCTGATGGAGGCATTTCCGGCAGTGCTCGAGAAGATTCCCAACTGCCGGCTGATCGTTGCCGGGGCTAATCATCACACCAAGGCGGGCTACTGGGAAGCAATACGCGAGGCGCAACCCGCCCACTTGCCGATTGAGTTCCGCGGATATGTTGCGGAGGAAGATATACCGGAGCTATTCCGCACCACATCGATTGTGGTGATGCCCTACGACTCGGCCACGGGATCGAGTGGACCGGCGCATCAAGCCTGCGAATACGGAGTCCCGATCGTCTGCGCGGACATCAACGATTTTCGCGATATGGCGGTTGAGGAAGACATGGCCGTGAAGTTTTACAAGATCGGAGATGCGGCCGACCTGGCGCAGCAATTGATTTCCATCCTGGAGTCTTCCGAGTTGCAGCGGAACATGGGAGAGCATAACTTCGCCGCCGGCCAGCAGATGACCATGAGCGGCGTGATTCGCAATTACCTTCGCTGGTTCGAACTGAATCGAAGCAAACGGGCGCTGCGCAATAAGCGTCCCTTCCTCAAACGCCGTATCTGGCGTACGTCTTAGGCGCCACGACCGTCGGATTTGTGGCTGGGAAAGTGCCTGGACGCCCCTCTGGTACCGCATGTGTTGCGGCCCGCCCCTATTGATCTCAGTCATAGTGGCCAGCCGGCGAATGGTTGCCTGTTGCACGGTTCTTTAGTACTCAATCCCCTAGCACTCCGGTTCTTACCTGACGCCAAATTGCCCTCCGATTGCAGGCGTTTCGTGGAAAATAGAGACTGCGTGGTGTCGAAATCCAAAGGGACAAGTCTAAGAGCGATAGTCAATAGAGTTCGAACGAGTTTAAGTTGTGGCGTGAGACCCCCGCTCCGCCAATTTACCCGATTCGGGAGAAACACCTAACCAAGCACATAACTGCTCCGGCCGCCGGTGTTGATTTACGCACGGCTAACGTCGTGCCCAGATCCAAACAAGCGTTTTCCGTAGGCCGTAAAGGGCGTCGCGTACGAAGAAGGAACACACAATGATCAAGCTGCGCATAATCCGGCTTCTCTCTCGGATGCTTCCTCCGATGGCAGCAATTTCCACTTTGTCGCTGATGTTAAGCGGCTGCGGCGGCGCGCACTTCAATGAGATTCCAGCGGCTACGGTCAACATCACCGCCAATCCCGCTTCGATCGCCGCAGGCGGCTCGTCCTCGCTTACCGTGACGGCAGCCAATGCCACGGCGGTAACGGTCAATGGAACCGATGGCAGCACCTATACCCTTGCGCCGAACGGCGGGACACAAACGGTCACCCCGAAGACAACCACCACCTATACCGCGACAGCGACAGGCTTGGCGGGGAAAGCCTCCGCGGGCATGATCCTTACTGTCGTCACATTGGGCGTGCCGCCTGCCGCGCCGACCGTCAGCATCGCCGCGAATCCGGCTACGATCACCACCGGAAGTTCCTCTACGCTCACCGTGACCGCGGCCAACGCCACGGCGGTGACCGTGGCGGGCACCGATGGCAGCAGCTACACGCTGCAGACAAACGGCGGGACGCAGGTAGTCAGCCCGACAGAAAACACGACCTATACGGCGACCGCAACCGGCCCGGGAGGCAAGGCCTCAGCGATGACAGCGGTCACCGTGGACCTGGCGGAAACGCCACCGCCACCGACCGTCAGCATCTCTGCCAACCCGGCTTCAATTACCGCAGGCAACTCCTCCACCCTGACGGTGAGCGCGAGCAACGCCACACAAGTGACAGTCGCCGGCACAGATGGCAGCAGCTTCACCCTGAAGGCCAGCGGCGGCACGCAGGTTGTGGCCCCGGCGGCCACCACCACGTACACCGCAACCGCGACCGGAACCGGGGGCAAAATCTCCTCGAGCGCCGCCGTCACCGTCACTCCGGCTGGGGCGCCGGCGCCGGCAATCAGCATCAACGCAAGCCCGGCCACCATCCCCGCCGGCAATTCATCCACTTTGACGGTGGCGGCAACCAACGCCACAGCGGTTACCATTTCCGGCACGGATGGCAGCCAGTACACATTGCAGCCGAATGGCGGAACGCAGGCGATCAGCCCGGCCGCGACCACGACGTACACCGCGACCGCAACGGGCACGGGGGGCAAAAGCTCCGCCAGCACGACCGTCACGGTGACGCCGGTTGCTCCCGTGGCGCCGACCGTCAGCGTCAGCGCCAACCCCGGCACGATCCTCGCCGGCAATTCATCTACGCTGTCGGTGGCTGCAACCAACGCCACGACAGTGACGATCAGTGGCACGGACGGCAGCAGCTATACTCTGCAGCCAACTGGCGGAAACCAGGCGGTCAGCCCGCTTGCGACGACCACCTACACGGCTACGGCAACCGGAGCTGGGGGGCAAATCTCCGCCAGCACAAGCGTAACCGTGACCCCGGCAGTAGCTCCGCCGGCGCCTACGGTCGGTATCAGCGCGAATCCGGCTTCGATCGGTGCGGGGAGTTCCTCCACGCTCACCGTGAGCGCGGCCAACGCCACCACGGTGACGATCAGCGGTACAGACAGCAGCAGCTATACCCTGTCACCCAGCGGGGGAAGCCAGGCGGTCAGCCCCAGCGTGACCACCACCTACACGGCTACGGCGACCGGAACCGGAGGCACGGCCAGCGCGACTACCACGGTTACGGTGACCCCGGCGCCCACCGTCAGCATCACCGCCAAACCGGCATCCATCACTTCGGGTAGCTCATCCACCATCACGGTGGCGGCGAACAACGCCACCACGGTTTCGGTTACCGGCACAGACGGCAGCAGCTATACCCTGCCGCCCAGCGGTGGCGCCCAGCCGGTCAGCCCGACTGTAACCACCACCTACACGGCCACCGCAACCGGCAGCGGAGGTAAGGCCACCGCGACTGCCACGGTTACGGTAACAGCCCCGGCGGCAACGGTGAGCATGACCGCCAAGCCCAGCACGATTACTTCGGGCGGTTCTTCCACATTGACGGTGACCGCGACGAACGCCACCGCGGTGACGGTCAGCGGCAGCGACGGCAGCAGCTATACCTTGCAGCCGACCGGCGGAACGGCGCCGGTCAACCCGACCGCGACCACCACCTACACGGCGACCGCAACCGGATCGGGAGGCAACGCCACGGCGACGGCAACTGTAACCGTGACCGCACCCCCGGCGCCTACGGTCACGATAGTAGCCAGCCCCACTACGATCTACTCCGGCAGTTCTTCAACGCTCACGGTGACGGCAACCAACGCCACCGGGGTGACAGTCACGGGAACCGACAGCAGCAGCTATACCCTGGCGGCGACGGGTGGAACCCAGCCCGTGAGCCCAGCGGCAACCACTACCTACACCGCCACCGCAAGCGGAGCCGGAGGCACCACCACGGCAACCGCGATGGTAACGGTCGCACCGGCTGGCAGCGTAAATTCCATCAACCACGTGGTCTTCATGCTGCAGGAAAACCGTACCTTCGACAGCTATTTCGGCATGCTGAATCCTTACCGTCACAAGCAGAACATGTACCAGGGAGATGACGGCGTTGACTACGAGGTCGATGGCATCGATGACAAGCTCAGTACCAGCAATCAGGACGATGCAGGTACGGCATTTAGGCTCTTCAAACTAGCCAGCACCTGCATTGACGACGACAGCTCCGATTGGCTGGCAAGCTACGGAGACGTCAATCGCTATAACTTTCTTACGACACGCCCCATCGATATGAACGGCTTTGTGCATACCGCGGAAGGCTTTGCCGATAGCTGCGCGAAATCCGGCAAGTGCTCCGGCAATTTCACCGACCTGAATGGCCAGCGCGCGATGGGCTATTACGATGAGGGATTTCTCAACTACTACTACTACATGGCGTCCCAGTTCGCCCTGTCGAATCGTTGGTTTTCGCCGGTGGCGAGCAAGAGCATTTCCAACCGCATCGCGACCTTTACCGGGGGCACCACCCAAGGCCTGGTTCACGATCCGGGCAATGACGATCACCTGGAGCAGCTGAATATCCAGAATATTTTCCAGAAGCTGGATAAGGCCAACGTGTCGTGGAAGATCTACTACACCGTCACCGTCGGGCTTTGCCTGAGCGACGATGAGTGCCCCGGCGGGGCGAGCAATTACTATCCTGCGACCGATTTCTCATCGCTGACCTACTCGTACAACTACATGTACGAGAACCCGAGCAAAGCGGCCTGCGTGCCGCCCACCCAGGCATCGAGCGTGGTGGGCGATGCATCCAATTCGTTCTGCATCGATCCCAACCATGTCGCGCCACTGTCTGCCTACTACACCGATCTCACCAATGGCACCCTGCCCAGCTTCGCCTTTATCGAAGCTGGATATGGCAACAATGACGAGCACCCCGGATCGGGCCAATCGATTCTGATGGGCCAGTCGCAAGTATCCAGCATTATGAATGCCTTCATGGGCAGTTCTTCCTGGAGCGACTCCGTCTTCTTTTTTGCCTACGACGAGGGAGGCGGGCCGTATGAGCATGTGCCGCCTGTGCCCGGCCATTCCAACGACAACACCGATCCCTCGCTGGGAACGATCCCTGATATCTCTACCATCGCCGTGAACGCGGATACTTACTTCCCGTGCGTGCCGCCCGGCGGAATTGCGACCTACCATTGCGACCTGGCGTCTACCGACCCGGGAGCCAATGCAGGGGACGCGCCGGCAGTCAACGGATTCGCCGCTCAGCTGGGCTTCCGTCTACCCAACATGGTCGTTTCACCCTTTATCCGGAAGCATTATGTTTCCAACATCCCGATGGACCACACCGCGATTTTGAAATTTGTCGAGGACCGCTTTATCGGCGACCACACTTACCTGACCGCGCGCGATGCGGCACAACCCAGCCTGCTGGACTTTTTCGATTTCAACAAAGTCCCCTGGGCGACACCGCCAACGCCGCCGGCGCCAGTCACGGCAACGTCGCTGGGACACGATCCCTGCACTCCTACGAACCTGGGGCCATAAGGCATTTCCGCTGCCAGCCGGCACAGGTGCACCGGAAGTGAAAATGCTGTAGCCACAGCGGGATGCCAGCCCGCGGAGGAGTCAAGGAGAATTTAGTTTTTTGCCGGTGGAGGGACCGGGTTGATGGTAATCGCACTGGCCTTATAGCTGGCGCCGTCGAAGATTGCGGACACGGTGACGTTCGTTCCTTCGTGAAGGTTTTGGCTCTCGGGCAACTGGGTGGGATCGAAGTCGATCTTATAGCTCTTGTCGTTGCTCGGATCGGAAACCACGAACACCCGGGAACGCAGATCGAGGAAGGTGATGTTCCCGCTGAACACGAAGGTAGATCCGGGAGCGGCAAGTATCGCGATCCCGGTGGCGACACCGTGACCCTGGCCATCTGACTTGAACTTGATGGTAACCAGAGTTCCCTTGACCAGATCGGAGTAGCCACCCGCCTGGGAGGAAGCAGCCTGGCCCACGTGAACGATAGCCAGATCGGCCGGCACAAGCAGTTTCATGGGTGCGTTCCCCATGGCGTCGCTGACGGTCAACTCGCGAGTGCCCGCGTCGTAGGCCAGCACCTGGCCGTCGCGTTCGCCTTCGGGCAGTCGCGAAAGGACATGGATACTCAGGGCAAAGACCTTGGTTCCGTCCAGTATGGTTTCGACGGAAGCATGGTCGTTGGGGCGAAGATCGCGCAAGGGGGTTCTTTTTCCATCCCGGTAGACCTGGGTGCGCTCGTCGAAAAGGATCTTCATTGGCTTGCCGCCAAAGACTTTCAGGGTGAATTGATCGCGGACGGGGTCTATGGATTGGATCGCGCCACCGATAACGGTGCTTTTCCCTGGAGGCCTGGGTGGCAGGACAGACATGGTGCCGGTCGCCATGCCTGGATGGGCAGGTGGGCCGGGGTCCACTTGCTGCGGGTTGGTGGCACCAGAAGTCACCTGGGCTACCGCCCCGCTGGTAAGCATTACGAATACAAGAAAGTGACGTATTTTACACGCTCTTGTTGTAGACTGGGGTACAGGCATCGAATTAAAAGATGTGAACTGAAACTTGGCACCTTGAAGTATTTTGGTAGTAAGAATACACTGCTCCGGTTTTGTCATATTCACATCAAATCGCATGCCCAAAGACCCACTGGTCCAACTCAGACGGTGAAGGTGAGGGAACCACAAAATGCTTAGTACACGACTAAGACTACTCGCAGTAACTGCAGTCCTCACAGCCTCGGGGTTCCAAAATGCTTGGGCGGGAGACCTAAAAGTAACTCTTCCCAAGCACAGCCAGCTGACGCTGGTGCAGCGCCTGAATCGCGAAGGCGTGGATGCGGTGCGCAAGAAACAGTATGAGAAGGCCGAAGCGATTTTCTACAAGGCGTATCTTTACGATCCCACCGATCCTTTTACCTTGAACAACCTCGGCTACATGTCTGAGTTGCAGGGCGAGGTGGATCGCGCGCAAAAGCTATATGCGCTAGCGTCGCAACAAGGTGACCAGGCGTCCATCGACCGCAGCAATGCGAAGCAGCTCGAGGGAAAGCCCATCAGCTATGCGTTCAATGGTTTGCAGGATGTGCCGATGCGGGTAAACCGGATGAACGTTCAGGCCATCGAGCTTTTGGCGCAAAACCGGAACTATGAGGCTGACCTTCTGCTACAGAAGGCCATCGCCCTCGATCCGCACAACACCTTCACGCTGAACAATCTCGGCGTCGCCAAAGAATCCCTGGGCGACTATGAAGAAGCATTGAAGTATTACAACGAGGCTGCCAATACCCACTCCTCCGATCCGATCATCGTGACCATGAACCGGTCGTGGAGAGGAAAGCCCGTCAGTGAGATGGCTGCCAAAAGCGCCAAGCAGCTGCAGGATCGGCTGCAAACCCAGAATACCGACGAGGCCCGTGCCGCCATGCTTACCTGGCGTGGAGTGTCGGCCACCAATCGGAACGACTGGGCGGCGGCGAAACAAGACTTTCTCAAGGCCTACTCACTCGATCCACAGAGTGCGTTTTCGCTCAACAACCTGGGCTACGTCTCGGAGCGCGATGGCGACCTGGAAACGGCGCAGTTCTATTACGCCAAGGCTCAGGCAGCCGGCAATGCAGATGCCCGTGTCGGGCTAGCCACGCAGGATTCCGCCGAAGGGAAAAAACTCGTGGCGGTTGCCACCGATAGCGACCAGAAGGTTGACAGTGCGCTCGACCAGTATCAGCAGGCTCGGCGCCGCCAGGCAGGGCCAATTCAACTGAACCGCCGCGCGGGCGCGCCCGCTCCGGATGACGACAAGGCGCCGGCAGAAACACCTTCGCCTGACAGCACAAACACCGTACCGCCAACTCCCCACACCAATTAAGGGAACACCGCCTAGATGCCTAAGACAGCTCCTCTCTTTCCTTCCTCCAAATCGCTATCCACCCTGTCGCGCCTGGTGTTTGCTCCCGACCGGGAAGAAGTCACCCGCATGAGCCGGGAGGATTTCGATGATTTGGAGAAACTGGCCAACTCGAACCACGTGGTGATCCGGGGCATGGAGGTTTTCCTCAAGATCGCGCGCGAGGCCGGGGACGAGGTTCGTGCCGGGTGGGCAGAGGCGGCGCTCGCGGTTGAGCAAGCGCGCATCGATAATGCGATGCCTTTCCTGCGTGAAATCTGCGATGCGTTTGAAGACGAAGGCTATGACGTTACGGTGATCAAGTCGCTTGACCATTGGCCCGATCTGGGCAGCGACCTGGATCTCTACACAGGCACGAGTTCAGAAGCTGTAGCGGAGCTCATGAGCAGGCGCTTCCACGCACAAATGGCGGCACGAAGCTGGGGAGATCGCCTGGCCCGCAAGTGGAACTTCGATATACCGGGCTTGCCCGAGGCAGTTGAGATTCACATGGGGCGGCTGGGGCAGACGGGCGAACAGGTCTCCATCGCCTCGAACCTGGCTCTGCGTTCCCGGACTGTGGTGGTGGGAAAGTTTACGTTTCCTGTAACGGCGATTTCGGATCGCCTGCTGATTTCGACGCTGCAACGGATGTACCGCCATTTCTATTTCCGGTTGTGCGACATCGTGGACTCGGCATCGCTGGTGGAATCGGGTGTGATTAACTACCAGGACTTGCAGACCGTGGCCAAGGCCGC
The DNA here is from genome assembly GCA_963758385.1 of uncultured Acidobacteriaceae bacterium. Lineage (GTDB taxonomy): Bacteria > Acidobacteriota > Terriglobia > Terriglobales > Acidobacteriaceae > PALSA-350. Next base: position 1,515,697 of record CAVWVA010000001.1, read on the forward strand.
CGATATCTGGGAAGGCGTGGCGACCTACCTGGCGATTGTGTCGGATTACGTGAAGCAGTATCGTGGCACGGGACTGAATCTTCCTGAAGTGGTAACAAGTGCCGCGCGCTTTGGCGGGGCTGAAGTTTTCTATGCCCGCAACTTCATTCGCGTGCCGATCATGCCTCAATCTGCAAAGCTCTATGGATCGCAGCTTGGCGGCATGCTACGGAAGCGCGAATTGCACAGCAGCGCCCGGTTGAGCCTGTTGCCCTGGCTCGCTACCGCGGCCGCGGTGGGGCAGAAGATCACCGGCAGCGACAAGGGCATCTGGTAGCTAAATAAGGACGGTGTCCGAAGGGGACGGGCTTCAGCCCGTCCGTTAGAAGGTTCGATTGCCAGGCTTTAGCCTCTGAGGGGATTAGGCAATGAACGATCCCTCAGCGGCTAAAGCCGATCAAATAAGCTAAGTCTCTCGGCGGGGCTGAAGCCCGCCCCTTCAAAACAATCCTGCTGTTGAAGAAACCTCCTGTTTAAGGAGCCAAAGCACAGCCACGTCGCCTCGCTCCGATAGTTGCGCAATAAGCTGGGTAACGTGATGTTAGTACCTCTTCCTGTTGCTCCCTAACTAACAAGTTACGAAAATTCCGCTTGCTTGCGCTAGGAATTACCCAGCCGCCTTGCAACAAATGCACATGACCGTTCGGTGTCATTGCCGCACTCGCTGGCCCCGGCGATAGTAGCTCCCATAAGACAGAGATTTGTTCGCCGTTGGTCACAACGTGTCTTGAAGACGCGACTGGCCTTCCGCGCGTTGTGATTAGCCTCGTCCCCCGATCTCGATGCTTCCAACTTTCGACTCACGAGGCGATACATGCGTATCCCCCCCATGTCGCAGGCGGCCTCGGGTCTACTGTGCGCTTTACTTATCGTGATTGCGGGTTGCGGTAACCCGTCGTCGCAAAGTCTTAATTCTCTGTCGATCACCGCCACCCCCTCCGCCGTCACCGTGGGTGGCGCGGTCGCGCTGCATGCCGTGGCGCATCTGAGCGACGGCACGACGCAGGATGTATCCTCGGCCACGCAATGGTCGTTATCCGATCCGTCGTTAGCCACGCTGGCAAATGGAGTGCTCACCAGCAAAGCGCCCGGAGTACTGGGCGTGCAGGGCGCTTATGTGCAGGTAATAACATCCTCCTCGGCAGCAAGCGCCGCGCCGCAGACTTTGAGCGCTACGGCACAGGTGACCATCAGCGAAGCTTCCCAGGGCACGACCCCCTCCATCACCTGGAATACGCCGGCCGCGATTACATACGGCACCGCATTGAGCGGCACGCAACTGAATGCCAGCGCAAACGTTCCAGGCAGCTTTAGCTATACACCCGCCGCAGGCACAGTCCTTGCCGCCGGAACCCAGACGCTTTCGACTGTCTTCACTCCTTCAGACAGCAGTTATTCTTCAGCGACCTCTACTGTGTCGCTTACGGTTTCACAGGCTACACCCGTGGTTACATGGGGACCAGTCACGGCAATCCCGCAGGGTACCGCTCTGAGCGCGACCCAATTGAACGCGACCGCAAGCGTGCCAGGCGCCTTCTCTTATACGCCGTCTGCGGGTACCGTGCTTCCCGTGGGCACACAAACACTTACGGTTACCTTTGCACCTTCCGACACGACCGACTATTCGACCGCGACCGCACAGAACTCGATCGCTGTTCTTCCCCCGCCGGCAAACGATCTGGACGGCTCCAGGAACTGGGAGTGGAATCACGACCCAGGAACGCCCGGGTCATCCAGCGGTTCGACTGTGTATCCGGTAAGCGACCCGTCCATGGACAACGCCGCGAGAAAGTTTTACTTCACCTACACGGATGGCGGCGGCGAGATCTATCACCTCAGCTTTGGCAAGGACACGACGGCGACCCATTTCGTTTACGACACCTACATCTATCTGGCTAATCCGCCGCAGGTAGAAAATATCGAGATGGATATGAACCAGGTAACCTCCGATGGACGCACGGTGATCCTGGCTACGCAATGTGCCGGAGGCTCGAAAACCTGGGAATGGACACTGATCAAAACCGTCAACGGCAAGAAAGGCACGCATTGGCTACCCTCCAATATCCCCTGCAATCCGAAGACCTGGACAGCCAACACCTGGCACCACGTCCAGATTGCGACGCACCGCGATGACGCAGGGAATGTGACCCATGACTGGATCAGCCTGGATGGAGTTACCAGTAACTTTCAAAATGCTGTGGGTCCCTCAGCGGAAAACCTGGGCTGGCCGACGGGCGATCTCCTTCTCAACTTCCAGGTGGACGGCCAGGGCAGCAGCGGCGCAATAACCGTCTACATCGATCAAATGACAATCGACCGCTGGTGAGTTGGGGCTTGTAACGTTTACCAGACCAGGTTCACTATGCTGGTGTTCGATAAATGGCGTGGATCTGGAGATTGCCAGATGCCATCCCATTCTCGCAGGCGGCGATTCTTCGCGGACTCTGCGTCGATTCTTTCTGGGGGGAAGGAATTGACACAGCCAACGTGAAGAGTCGCCGTTAGCGCTGCTCATTACGTCAGTTCAAGAAGTACAAGGGCCTAAAAGCGATTTGGCGATGACGAATTTGACCCAGCCGCTAGTCGGGCGAACTGCCTTTCGAAACAAAGGCAGCGGAGCGAACCAGGGGAATCGCCGTTACCGCTAAGGCAGCAGACGCATCAGTCCAGTAGCAGCCAGATCCGGTTGCAGAAAGTGGCCCGGCGCCCCAGCGGCGCGGCTCAATGCTTCCGCTGCCAGGTATCCGCTGCGGACCGCGCCCTCCATGGTTGCGGGCCAACCCGTGGCTACCCAGTCGCCGGCGAGAAATATTCGCGGCCATGGACTCACTGCGGAAGGCCGGAGCAGGTCTAGCTGGGGGCGAATGGAGTACGTGGCACGGACCTCCTTCACCACCGCGGCCTTGATCAACACAGCCTGCGCGGCCAGGGGAAAGAATTCCGCCAGTTCCCTCACCGCCAGGTCGATGATCTCCTGGCGCTGCATGCCCACCATGGATTTGGACGCGCTCACCACCAACTCAACATAGCTGCCTTGCGCATCGCGACGCTTCTCCGGTTGCAGCCGGGATTTGTGAAACATCCACTGTATGGTGGCGTCGAGCAGGATCGCGTGCTCCAGATCGGTGATCTCGCGGTCAAACCACAAATGAATGCCGGTGATCGGCGAGTGTTCAAATCGCTCGAGATTTACCGTCAACTGGCCCGCCTCAGGAATCTGTGGCAGAGCGGGCATCAACCGGCTCAAGCCTTCAAACGCCAGCGCCAACACGACGGCATCGCTCAAGAAGCTCTGGTCCCCGGTGGCTACTGTCCATTGCTGGGTTTCGCCGGACCATTGAAACGACTCTGGCGCGGAGTTCAGCTCTACACTACCACCGCGGCTCTGCAGGTATTCAATCGCCCGGCTGTACAGGTCGCTGAGAGGAATGGACGGGACACCCATCCGCCCCGCGCCGGGCGAAAGCAGGAGCGACTCGCGAATCACCTGGCCCGCGTAGCGCACTGACATGCGGTCCGGATCTTCATTCAGCGCGCTTACCAGCACCGGCTTCCAGAAGCGTTCGACGGCGCCGGTAGTTTGCCCGTGACGGTCCAGCCATTGGGCAAAATTCTCTTCAGAGTCCTTTGGGATGGCGGCGAGAAATGCGCTCAGGCCGCGGCCAATGGCAAGCTTATCGGAAAAGGAAAATGCGGCCGCGCGCAGAAACGCCGGCATGGAATGGAAGGGTGCGGGCAGGAAGGAGGGTTCAAGAATGCTTCTGCGTCCGCCGGGCTCGACAAACGTAAGGCGATCGAACCAGCGGATCGCATCGGTTACACCCAGACGCTGATACAGATTGATGAGGTTTACGCAGTTACCCAGCAGCACGTGCTGGCAGTTGTCGATCACCTCGCCCGTTCCCGGGTGCTCGTACGATGAGGCGCGGCCCCCAAGGTAGCGCCGCTTCTCCAACAGCCGTACCTGGTATCCGGCGTCTGCCAGTGAGCATGCCGCGGAGAGCCCTGCAAGTCCGCCACCCACCACGATGACCGAGCGGATCGTTCGATTGGCTAGAGCATTCAGGCCCGCACACCCTGCGCCAGCGTCTTGAAAAGGCCGCATCCCAATATGCTCAGCTTCTCATACGCCGGAACGCCGATCCGCGCGGAAAATACATCAAAGTTGCGCTGTTCGATGTGGCGCAACAAACGATGGTAAATGGTGACCAGAACCCACATGGCCGCCCGGCTATCGGGTGAGATCAAGGGCAACAGCGCGTCGGCGGATTTATAAAACTGGCCCGCGCGCTCAGCCTGGATCGCGAGCACCCGCCGTTGTTGCGGCGTCAATTGCTGGCCGCTGGAAATGGCCGCCATCGAGCCGGCAGTCACGCCGCACCGCTCCAGGTCCTCCAGTGGAAGATAGAGCCGTCCCCGCTCTGCATCCTCGCGAACATCGCGCAGGATGTTGGTCAACTGAAAAGCGATGCCCGTCTCTTCCGCGAGCTTTTCTGCCTGGGGATCGAGGTAGCCAAAGATGCGAATGCACACCAGCCCGACGACCGAGGCTACCAGGTAACAGTAGCGGTAGAGATCGGCGAAGGTCGCATAGGCGAGCGAAGATGGATCGAGATCCGTGGCGGTTCCTTGTACCAGTTGATCCAGCAGCGGCGCAGGGATAGCAAAGCGTTGCTGTGCGTCGAGCAATGCTATGAATACGGGGTCGCTGGTGGGTTCGCCGGCCAGTGCCTGATGCCAACTGGTAAGCCAGGCATCGAGTGCAACCCGGCGGTCGGCGATAGGCAGCGATTCATCGTCGGAAAGATCGTCCGCCTGGCGCATGAAGGCATAGACGGCGCAAATCGCATCCCGCTTGCGGGCCGGCAAGGCGACAAATGCGTAGTAGAAGTTTTTTGCTTTACTGCGCGCGATGGCTCGGCAGGCCGCGTACGCAGCTTCGCGGGTCACGCCGCCCGCCCGGGCCGTAAAGCCCCAGGCACGAGCTTGCCCCAGAGCGCCCGCGCCAGCAGTGCCAGCTTTCCCGGTCTCGAGATGACGGGCCGCGCGGTGAGTACATCGTACTGCGCGCGCTCGATCGCCTGCAGTATCTCCACGCCGCCGCGACTGAACAGATCCAGGTCAAGCGCAAGTTCGCGGTCGACCATGCCAATCAGGGGCGATCCCTGGGCAAACAATTCGCGCGCATAGTTGACCTCGTACTCCAGCAGTTCGCGGAAGGCAGCAGTCGGCTCACGCCGTGCAATGGTCGCCTCGCCCACGCGATACCGCTGCATATCCTGGAGTGGCAGGTAGATCCTGCCCCGGGCATAATCCGCGGTCACGTCCTGCCAGAAATTTGCCAACTGTAACGCGGTGCAGGTGTGGTCCGAAAGCCGGAACATCTCGGGATCGCGATACCCGCAGGCATAGAGCACCAGCCGGCCGACGGGGTTGGCGGAGTATTGGCAGTAGGCCAGTACGTCGTCCATCGCCGGGTAACGCAACACTGTCTGATCCTGACGAAAGGCGACCAGGAGATCAGCAAAAGGCTTTTGAGGGATGTCGCAGGCGCGAATGGTCTCGCTGAGCGCGACAAAAACCGGGTGCCGCGCCTCGCCTCGGTAACAGGCATCGAGTTCGCGGCCCCATAAATCCAACAGGGCCAGGGATTGCTCGCGATTCCCTACTTCATCGCCCAGGTCATCGGCGATGCGGCAATAGGCGTAGATGCTGTAAAAGTGGGGCCGCAACCGGGAAGGCAGAAACCACGAGGCGACGTGAAAATTCTCGTAGTGCGTGGTGGCCAGCCGTTGGCAGTAGGCTCGCGCTTGCTCAAGCGTGGGGGTTTGCTCCGGGATACGATATTCCGGCGGCAGCGCGGCCCAGCCGCGTTCTACCAGTTCCCTTTCGTCCTGAGCGCTTTCAACTGTCATTGCCGCCTTACCCCTGCCACGAACCCGGGTGCAATGAGGGTTCCCACCGGGTCGCCTCTGAAAATACTCACCCTACGGAATGATAGCCGTCTTGATGTCGTTCGAGCGATCGTTCAGACGGCGCAGCACCGTTTCCAGGTCCGATAGCTGGGCTCGCCCGGTGATGTACTCACTGCACTTGAAGCGCCCACTGGCCAACAGGTCGAAGGCTTTGCGGCAAGCCGCGGGTGTGTGATGAAAACTCGCCTTCATCGTGATGTCGTTGTAGTGCAGACGATTGGTATCAATCTCCACCTTGGTGCCGGCCGCACAGCCACCGAAAAAATTCACCGTGCCGCCGCGCCGCACCATGTCGACTGCCCACTGCCAGGTCAGCGGCGTGGCCACTGCTTCGATGGCGATATCCACGCCGCGATGATCGGGAGTCAGGGCGCGTACCGCCGCAACGGCATCGACCACAGCAATGGTTTGTATTACGTGGGTTGCGCCGAAAGTGGTTGCCGAGGCAATCTGCTCATCGCGCTTCACCACCCCAATTACTTTCATGCCCGACAGTTGCGCCACGTGCATGAACATCAGGCCGATCGGGCCCGCTCCAATGACCACCACGCTGTCCCCACGCTTCGCCCCCGTCTCCTCGAGGCCGCGCATGACGCAGGCCAGGGGTTCGGTTAGCGCCGCATGCTCCAGCGGCAAGCTCTCGGGCACGATCAGCGTGTTCTTGGAGACGATGCGGGCGGGAATGCGAATGTACTCGGCATACGCGCCGTTGTTGAAAAGCAAATCTTCGCACAGGTTTTCCTGCTTGCGCACGCACCAGTAACAGGCGCCGCAGGGCGCTGAATTCAGCGCTACCACGCGCATACCAGGCTTGAAGCCGCGGACCCCGGCGCCGGTTTCGTGGACTACGCCAGCCAGTTCATGGCCAAAAAGGGCCGGGGGTGCGATCATCCGGGCATGGTAGCCCCGGCGGAAGACTTTCAGGTCGGTGCCGCAAGTGAGAGCGGCATGAACCCGGATTACAATTTCGCCCTTACCAGCGGCGGGAATGGGAACCCGTTCAATCCTGACGTCTTCTTTGCCGTAGAGCACGGCAGCGTTCATCTCACTTAACATGCCTTCCTATTCTCACCCAATCTGGGCAGATGTGCTCTTCCTCATGCCGAGGTTGCTTCAATCAGGATCTTCATCGATGTAGCCGACGGCTGGGAGGCGAGGGCAAGGGCAGCCTGCGCTTCGGCCAAAGGAAACCGATGCGAAACCAACCGGGTCAGGTCATATCCCTGAGCATAGCCCTCGAAGACGGTTCGCGCCGCTTCCTCCTGTATGTCCACCGAGGCGCTGTAGGACCCCATGAGGGTCTTCTCGTCCACGCACACGGCCGCCGGGTCGATGCTCGCCTCTCCCCGCTGGGTCTGGGCGAACAATAGCACCCGGCCCCCGGGGCGCGCCGCGTCCATAGCCATACGGATTAGCGCATTGCCGGCCGCAGCCAGGATCACCGCATCCGCGCCCCTGCCCTGGGTGGCGGCGCGGACCACCCCCGCCACGTCTTCCCGCGAGGCGTCGATCGGGGAATTAAGCCCAAAAGTCGCCGCAATTGCGTGCCGTTCCGGGTATAGATCCGACGTAAATACCCTTTCTGCCGTACGCCTGGCCAAGGACGCCAGCATAATTCCGATGGGGCCCTGGCCGATTACCAGCACCGTCTCATCGGCCGCCAGACTCAGGCTGCGTACCCCCTTGAGGCAGGTATTGAGCGGCTCGACAAACACTGCCTGGGTAAAGGGGACGCTGTCGGGAATCTTCACCAGCCCGCGCTTCACGATCCAGTCCATCACCCGCACATAACCGGCAAAGCCCCCGCCGGAAGGCTCAAAGCCGGCCGTGCAACCCACTTGCTTGTAAACCGGGCACTGGGCAAATGTCTTCTTTCGGCAGTAGTAACAGATGCCGCAGGGAATGTGGTGGAAGACAGCTACGCGATCGCCTACGGCGAAAGAATCGACCCCTGCTCCCAGGGCGGCGATCGTGCCCACGGTTTCATGGCCAAAGATGCGCGGCGCGGAGTGCGAGCCGCTGTGGATTTTCTTCAGGTCCGTGCCGCAAATACCACAGCTGTGCACCTGGATGAGCACTTCGCCGGGGCCAATTGCGGGCACCGGCACGGGCTCAACACGCACATCATTGACAGCGCGATAGACGGCCGCCTGCATGGCTTCGGGAAGGGTAGAGGGCTGCAGAGTCGTCTCTTGCGGCGCGGTGCGCATGCTAAGCCTCATCCACCAGCGGAGCCAGCGCGCCGGCGACCGCCCGGGCGCCACTCTTGGCGTTCTGACCCATTCGCAGCATCGCTGGCCAGTATTTCGGCCGGACGGCGACATGGCCCAATAAGGCTGCCATACGCAAATGGCCATCGGGATTGGTATAGCGTCCAAAGTCAGGAAGCACGTCCGCAATCTCGTCCGAAATGGCCTTGAGGCAGTAGAAGGGTATGTGCCTGCTTAGGGCAAAACGAGCGACAGTCGCGGCTTCCATATCCACCAGTACGGCGCTGTGCAGGCCGGCCAGTTGGCGCTTTTCAGCGTACGCCACAATGTGATCCGTGGTCACCAGTTTGAGGGGCACTCCGCTATCCTTCGGTACCGGGAAGCTGGTGGGGAAATGTTCCTGGGTGCGTGCGTCCACCACCTCGTTCACCGGATATGCGTTGCCGGGATGGATACCGCAGGAAAGCGCCCCGGCCCAGCCTACGGAGATCAATGCATCCAGGGGTCCGTCCTGGACCGCGATCTCGCAGGCACGTGTTGCGGCTTCGCTGCCTACTCCGCCGCAAACCGCGACGCACTCTACGCCGTCTACGTTGGAACGCCAGGCCGCCTCGCCTTTGCGTCCACTGGGCAAGGGCACACTCTCCCACTGTTCTACCAACGGCTTCAGTTCGCCGGGCAGCGCGGCGATGATGCCAACGCGCTTCATGCCGGGGGCGCGTATCCGTGCGCCCGAAACCAGTCAATCGCCGCCCGCAGCGCCGCATACACGGGCACCACGCGGAACCCAAGCTCACGCTCGGCTTTCGCCGACGAAACGAACATCTTCTTCTTACCCATACGCACGGCCTCAACGGTAGCACGCGGCTCTTGCCCGCGCAGCTTCCCGGTCACGGTCTGATCCCATACTGCAAACATCATGGCTACGGTGTGTGGAACCCGCATCGTAGGAGAGGGCAGTCCGGTAATGGCTGACATCTTGTCCAATAACTGCTTCAAGGTCAGGTTCTCGCCCCCCAGAATGTAGCGCTCGCCGGATCGTCCGGCTTCGAGTGCGTCGGCGTGGGTCCGCGCCACTTCCTTCACATCTACTAGATTCAGCCCAGTGTCCATGTATGCGGGGAATTTTCGGTTGAGAAAATCCACCACAATGCGGCCGGTCGGGGTGGGTTTTATGTCCAGCGGACCGATCGGGGTGGTGGGGTTGAGAATGATCACCTGCTGCCCTTCACGCGCAGCGGCTATGGCCTCTTGCTCCGCCAGGTACTTGGATCGCTTGTAGTGCCCAATCATGTTGGCCAGCGAGACAGGAGTGGCTTCGTCCGATAAGCGTCCGTCGGAGAAAAACCCCATGGTGGCCACGCTCGAGGTGTAGACCACGCGGGCAACACCCTCTTCGCGAGCCATGCGCAACAATTCGCGGGTACCGGCCACGTTGATTGCGTTCATCTTTTCGGGGTCGGTCACCCACAGGCGGTAATCGGCCGCAACGTGCATCACCGCATCGCAACCAGCGATCGCGACCCGCAATGACTCTGGCTGAGTCAGGTCGCCCACGACGGTTTCTCCGCCGAGTCCGGCTAGATTTTCGAGCTTGCTGGTGGGGCGGATCAGGATTCTGAGTTCAGCACCGCGGCGGGATAGCTCTTGCGCCACATGGCTCCCGACAAAGCCTGTTGCTCCTGTAATAAAGACTTTCAGACCTGCGCTCCGCTTCGCTCTATGGAGATTTTTTTCCCTGGAGGGTTTTGCTGGTCAGAAGAAGTCCTAGTCGAGCGCTTCGGGATGGAGGCCAAAACCCTTTTCGCCAGATGCCTTTTTCTCGTTCCACTTCTTCACCCAGGCTTCCCAGCTTGCGCCCGCGGCGCGATCCTTGCCGCTGAACACCAGGCCCGCAATGTCGCTGTAGGGGATCGAGCGCTTGTCTGGAGAATCCTTGGGGAACAGCCGCACCCATGAAGCGGCCAGGGTAGCGCCGGTCTTGCGGTCGAAGATGTATCCCTCGACTACCGAGCCATCCTTGCAGGTGATGGTCACATCGCCGCGATAATCGAACGCCTTCTCCAGTGCATCCAGCACCTCGGCATCGCTGCCTAAAACCGGCGCCCAGCCTTCAAGGTTTTCGTGTTTCGTTCCCGGCGCCAGCTCTAACACATCGGGATCAAGCTCCGGAGCGGTCGCATTTTTCTGCCCGGTCATACCCGTGTCTCTTCCAGCGAGTGTTTCGCATCGCTGTTGATCTGCACCAGCGATGGCGACGAATGCCCGGAAAACTGTGGCGAACTCAACAGATCGCGCGCCCCGTGGTCTTCATATTTATTGAAGAAAGTCGCCTTCGCGGTGGCCAGCAAGCCTCGAAAGGAACCAAATGTGTCGTGTACTGCTGTCGGCTCATAGCCGCAACTGACCATACAGTTGGCGCACTTGGGATTGCCCGAAGCGGTGCCGTAATCTTCCCACACCGTCTCCTCAATCAACTCCTTGAAGCTAGACGCGTAGCCATCCTGCAGCAGGTAGCAGGGTTTCTGCCAGCCGAAGATGTTGTATGCGGGCGCGCCCCAGGGAGTGCACTGGTAGTCGCGCTTGCCCATCAAAAACTCCAGGAACAGGGGAGACATATTAAACTTCCAGCGCTTTTCCCGGTTGGAAAGGATGGCGCGGAATAGCCTGCGCGTGCGGGCGCGGCCGAGAAAACGGTTCTGGTCCGGCGCCTTTTCATAGGAGTAGCCAGGAGACAGCACAATTCCCTCCACGCCCATGCTCATCACTTCATCAAAGAAAGCGCGGACGCTATTAGGGTCGGCTCCGTCGAACAGCGTGGTGTTGGTGGTCACCCGGAACCCGCGCTTGACCGCTTCCCGTATGCCCTCCACTGCTTTGTCATAACCGCCCTCGCGGCATACAGAAAAATCGTGGTGCTCGCGCTGCCCATCGAGATGCACCGAGAAGGTCAGGTACTTGCTGGGCTTGAACAGCTCAATCTTTTCCTTGAGCAGCAACGCGTTGGTGCACAGGTAGATGTACTTCTTCCGCGCGACCAGGCCTTCCACGATCTGGGCAATTTGCGGATGCATCAGCGGTTCCCCGCCGGGGATCGAGACCATGGGCGCACCACACTCTTCAATCGCGCGGAAGCACTCTTCCGGTGAAAGATCCTTCTTGAGAATGTGTGCGGGATATTGGATTTTGCCGCAGCCGGCGCAAGCCAGGTTGCAGCGGAACAACGGTTCCAGCATCAGGACGAGTGGATAACGCTTTTGCCCGCTCAGGCGCTTCTTCAGCACGTAGCTGGCGACGGTCCACATTTGGGAAATCGGCACTGCCATCGATTCAAATCTCCTCAGCCCTTAAGCTCTTTCCATCGCGCGGCGGTAGTCGGTCAACGCCAGCAAAGGAAAGTAGTTCCTGTACAGATGGTAGGACAGGTAAAAGACCCGGGGAAAGCCAGTGCCCGTGACCATAGCTTGCCGGGCAGCGCCTGTTCCCATACTTTCATCCCACGAACCATCGGGCAGCTGGCGCTCGATCAACCAGCGCACTCCCTTGGCGACCGAATCGCTGCGCGTATCCCCAGCCGAAAGCAGACCCAGGATGGCCCACGCGGTCTGCGATGGAGTGCTGGGGCCCACACCCCTGGTCGTCGGATCGTCGTAGCTGGCGCAGCTCTCGCCCCACCCACCGTCCGCGTTCTGCACCATGCGGATCCACTCCGCCGCCTGCTGAATCTGCGGCTCGTGGTTCCACACGCCGATGGCCTCGAGACCTCGCAGCACCAGGAACGTGCCGTACAGGTAATTCACGCCCCAACGCCCAAACCAACTACCATCCGGCTCCTGCTCGCTATAGATGAAGCGAATGGCCTTTTCGACTCGCCGGTCCTTTTGCGTGTAGCCATAGGTGGCCAGCATCTCCAGGATGCGGCCGGTAATGTCGACCGTCGGCGGATCGAGCATGGCATTGTGATCGGCGAACGGGATGTTCTCAAACACCATCTTGGTGTTGTCTTTATCGAAGCTGGCCCAGCCGCCATTCTTGCACTGCATGGCGAAGATCCAGGCAATCGCGCGCTGGCAAACATCGTACTGATAGCGTTCCCGCGCGTGGTTGTCGACCTTGTTCAAGGCAAGGAGCACTTGCGCCGAGTCGTCTGTATCGGGATAGAACTCGTTGTTGAACTCGAAATACCACCCGCCTGGCTGCGCGTTTCTTACCTTCACCGCCCAGTCGCCCTTGTGGCGCACTTCCTTCGCCAGCATCCAGTCCGCGGCTTTCAGCAAACGCGGATCGGTACGCGGCACACCGGATTGGCCCAGCGCATACACCGCATACGCTGTGTCCCATACAGGCGACATGCAAGGCTGCATACGGAAGGTCGGCTCGAGAAAGTCGGGAATCCCCTCGTCTTCAATGCCCAGCTTCTCGAACTCATCCATGGCGCGAATGGTCTGCGGATCGTCGATCGAATAGCCCATGCAGCGCAGAGCGAGAATGGCATTGAGCATGGCGGGATAAATTGCGCCTAGCCCATCGCTCATCTCCAGGCGCTCCAGGATCCACTTCTCCGCTTTCTTGAGGGCCATTTTGCGCAGCGGCCGGATGTGCACGCGCTCCGCCCAATGAAACAGCCGGTCCACGACCAGAAAGAAGTTGCGCCAGCCGACTACCTTCTTGCGATCCCAGCGGAGGTAAAGGTTAGCGTTCCCTTTGCCCCCCACGAACAGCTCATCGATCCCGTTCTCCGGGGCAAGCTTCTTGAAGGGCTTCTTGGCGTAGGCGATGGAAAGCGGCACCAGAATCGCGCGCGACCAGGAAGAAATCTCGTAAATATTGAAGTAGCACCAGTTGGGAAAGAGAACCAGCTCAGGCGGGATGGCAGGCACCGCGTCGTATTCGTACTGGCCGAAGAAACAAAGATAAATCTTGGTGAAGGTATTACATTCGACCACGCCGCCGTGATGCAGAATCCACTCGCGGGCGTGGACCATGACAGGGTGGTCAGGATGCCAGCCCATCAGCTTGAAGGCGAAATAGGCTTTCACCGAAGCACTGATGTTTGACGGGCCACCGGCGTAGATGCTCCAGCCGCCATCCTCATTTTGCTTGCGTAGAATTTCGGATACGGCCCGCTTCATCTTGCGCTCGTCGCCGGTACCCAGCAGCGTGTGCACCATGATGTAGTCGGATTCGAGGGTGGTGTCCGCTTCCAGCTCGCCGCACCAGTAGCCATCGGCGTGCTGCTGGGAGAAGAGGAAATCCCGGGCTCGGGTGACGGAGGCTTCTACCTGGTCTAACCCGGCATCAATGCGGCCAAACCGGGGACTTGCGGGCTGTCCACTTTCAGACGATCGGCTCATGCTGGACCTAAACGCTCTCTCTCAAAACAGCTGCTTACGCTGTAAATCCTGGCTGCTAAACCGGCACGGGCCTGATGGCCTGTACGATCTCCGGAGGCAGCCCGAAGCGAACATTTTCCGGCATTACTTCTACTTCCTCTACATCCGAGAAACCGCGACCGCGCAGATAAGCCACTACTTCGGCGACCAGAACCTCGGGCGCGGATGCGCCTGCCGTGACCGCGACCGTCGATGCGTTCTCCAGCCACTCAGGATGGATGGCTCCCGAGTCTTCAATCAAGAAATGCATTGGTGCTCAGGTTACGCGAAACCTCGACCAGGCGATTGGAATTGGAGCTGTTGTTCGACCCAACCACCAGCACCAGGTCTGCCTGGTGGGCAACGTTCTTTACCGCTACCTGGCGATTCTCCGTGGCATAGCAAATGTCCTGCGTGTGCGGGCCGACGATGTTAGGGAATTTCGCCTTCAGCGCGTGGATGATGTCGCGCGCTTCGTCCAGGCTCAGCGTGGTCTGCGTAAGGTATGCGACGCGCTCGGGATCCGATACTTCGAGAGCGGCAACCTCTTCCACCGTCGAAACTACCTGGGTCACTTCAGGAGCTTCTCCCAACGTGCCTTCAATCTCGTCATGATCGCGATGCCCGATCAGCACCAGCGAATAGCCCTGGCGAGCAAACTTCACGGCTTCTACGTGGACCTTTGTCACCAGCGGGCAAGTTGCGTCGATCACCTTGAGCTTGCGTGACTTGCTGCGCGCGCGGACAGCCGGGGAAACACCGTGTGCGCTATAGATGACCCGCATGCCCTCGGGAACATCGTCGATATCATCAACAAAAATCGCGCCTTTTTCCGCTAGCTCGTTGACCACGAAACGGTTGTGCACGATCTCCTTGCGAACGTAGATAGGAGCGCCGAAAGTGTCGAGCGCAATGTTCACGATATCGATGGCGCGCACCACCCCGGCACAAAAGCCACGGGGCTTGAGAAGAAGAACCCTCTTGGTCGCCTTTTCGGATCGGAGATCGCTCACCGGTGAGGATAATAGGGGACTTGTCACATCCACTAGTATACCGCGACGGCCCTTATTTGTCTGAAGGATAGCGTGTTCTGGGACTTGACCAACTTGCCACCTCGTGATGGTGTTGGGGAATGGAGCGAACCGCGGTTTCTTTTATCGGCTGGTCTTCAACATTTGCTCCGCGTGCCGCAGTGAGGTCTCGGTTAGCTTGGCGCCGCTGAGCATGCGCGCTACTTCCTCGGTTCGCTCCTCCTCGTTAAGAAGCGGACGGTAGTTTTGGTTGTTCCTTTCCGCTCCTGCTTTTCCACCAGAAAATGCTGATCGGCAAACGCTGCAATTTGCGGCAAATGGGTTACGCACAGTACCTGCTGCGCGCGTGAAAGCTCCTTCAGCTTTTGCCCCACTGCCTCGGCAGCCCGCCCACCGATGCCGATGTCAATCTCGTCGAACACCAGGGTGCGAGGGACGGGAGTTTTGCGCCGCGCGCTTCCCTGCCCGCGCGCCGCCCCTTCTTCCACGCTCACCTTGAGCGCCAGCATCACGCGAGATAACTCTCCGCCGGACGCGATTTGATCCAACGGCTTCAGCGGGTCTCCCGCATTGGTCGCGATCCGGCAATCGACCGCGTCCCATCCCTGCCGCGTCCAGTGTTGTTCCTCTTGCTGCGCGGTGACGTGGATGGCAAATCTCGCCTTCATCGCCAGATCATTGATGTGGGTCTTCGGCCAACTTTTCCAGCTTGCGGGCTGCGGCGGTGCGCTCCGCGGTTAATTTCCGCGGCAGCTACGCGGTACGCATCCGCTGCCTTTGTCGCGGGCGGCCCGCAGCTCAAGCAGCAACTGATCGCGGTTTTCCACCTCGGCCAGTTTGGCCGCGACCTCCTGACCATGAGCCAGCACTTCGCCAGAGTCGGTCCATATTTCCGCTTGAGCCGATTGAGTGCTTCCAGCCGATCTTCCAACTCCGCCAACCGATCCGGAGAGGACTGAATCCTGGACGCGTAATCGCGCACCGTGGCGCTGACATCTTCAACCACGGCGCGCACCGACTTCACTTGCTGCACCGCCTCGGCAAATACTGGATCGTACCGCTCCAGCTCTTCCAGGTTTTTCAGCGCAGCACGCAAGGCTGCCTCGGCGGACCGGTCGCTTTCATAAAGCAGGTCATGCGCGCTCATGGCCGCCGCGAGAAGTTTCTCTGCGTTGGCCAGTACGCGCCGCTCAATCTCCAATTCCTCGTCTTCTCTATCCTTGATCGCTGCGCTCTCAATTTCGTTCTTCTGAAAACTCCACAGGTCGGCGTCGCGCAGCCGCGCCTGTTCATCGCCTTCGAGGCGAGCAAGACCTGCGCAGGCGTCTGACCATTCCTGAAACGCGGCCGCCACCCGATCCGTCGTGATGCCGGCGCTGCGGTCCAGCAACTGCCGCTGCTGCGCCTGGTCAAAGCTGCCCATGGTTTCGCTCTGCGCATGAACCAGGGCCAGCTCCGGAGCAAGTTGCCGCAGCACGTTCACCGTGGCCGGTTGATTGTTCACATAGACCCGGCCTTTCCCGCCGGCCTGTATCTCGCGGCGCAGAATAATCTCCGAGCCCTCGGCATCGATCCCGTTGCTCTCGAGCGTAGCTTCCGCGCCGGCCGTGCTCTCAAACACGCAGGCCACCACGGCCCGTTCGGCGCCATGGCGCACCACATCGGAGGAGGCCTTATCGCCCATCAAGCAGCGCCAGCGCATCCACCAGGATGGACTTGCCAGCACCCGTTTCTCCCGTCAGCAGGTTGAGGCCGGGACCAAAGACAGCGATGGCGTGATCGATGACAGCGTAATTTTCAGCGCGAAGTTCGAGCAGCATCGCGCGGTATTCCGGAGTGGCGGAGAGCCGAGCGCAGCATAGCATGAGCGCGCCCAAGCTCATCGCGGGTAATTGGCCGGGTTACCTCGTCGTCCGCATCTTATACTGCAAGTTGGTTTCGCGCGCTGCATGTCTGCTACCGTTAAAAAGGAAGTTGATGATATCCCCCGTTCATCTCGCGGCTTTCTTATTCTGCAGACAGACGACGGAGCAGCACCCGTAGCTCATTCCACAACCTATGGAGCCGGCGCCATTATTGACATGGTGCGCAACAGCGGGCCGGTGGCGATCGCCGTGCTGGTCGTGCTGCTGATTGCCAGCCTCTACTCCTGGGCAATTATTCTGGGCAAGTCGTCCGCCTTCCGCAAGGCTCGGGCGCAAAGCCGCCGTTTCGTGCGCGCCTTCCGCAAGGCCAACCGACTGCAAGAGATTGCCGCAGTCAGCGAACAGTTCAAGCCCAGCCCTCTGGTGGCCATCTTCGACGAGGTCTATGAAACCTATCGCCGCCAGACCGGCGGCTTTGGACCACCCAAAAACATCGTCACGCTGGAGCGCACCGCGCAGGCAGCGGCGAGCGAATCACTCACCGTTGCTGGAGCGGCGCCTCACCTGGCTCGCCACCATCGGCGCAGTCGCGCCATTCGTCGGCCTCTTCGGTACCGTGATGGGCATCGTCGATGCCTTCCACGGCCTGGGCACAGAAGGCGCAGCGACTCTGCGCGCCGTGGCTCCCGGAGTTTCCGAAGCCCTGATCACCACCGCCGCCGGCCTGCTGGTCGCCATCCCCGCTGTCATCGCCTACAACCAGTTCACTGCCTCGCTGCGCGAGTTTGCTTCCCGCATGGACGACTTCTCCCGCGAACTGCTCAACAGCCTGGAAGAAATCAGCCAGCAACCCAACCAGGAACCGATGGAGAGGGAGGCCGCGAGTGGCCTTCACCGCTAATTCCGGCCATACCCGAACCTCGCTTGCGGAAATCAACATCACCCCGCTGGTCGATGTGGTTCTGGTTCTGCTCATCATCTTCATGGTCACTGCGCCGGTGCTGCAATCTGGCATCGATGTCGCCGTGCCAAAAACGCGCAGCGTGAAGGAAATTACCCAACAGCGGCTGGTGCTGACCATCGACCGCGATCAGAATGTTTTCCTGGGAGACAAGCCGGTCAACCTGGCCCAGCTGCCCACTCTGTTACACCAACCCAAGACGGATCCGGCAAACCAGGTCATTTATCTGCGCGCCGACGAGCGGGTTCCCTTTGGCGCGTTCGCCTCGGTGATGGACGCGGTGAAGCAGGCCGGGATCAGCAATATCAGCATCGTGACCCAGCCCCTGCAAAAGAATAACGGAAGACGGCGAAGTAGCAGGCAATGGCAGGGATTTTCTTCGAGCGACACGGACATTCTGGACCAGCCGGATGGCATCGGATCGCCCTTTGCCAAGTCCACGCTCATGCACGTGCTGGTGTTGGGCTGGCTGATCGGCTACGGGTACCTGCACAATATATTGCACGGGAGCGAGTGGGGCGCGAACAGCACTCAGGAGGGAGCGATTCAGGCCACCCTGGTTTCGACCGCGGCGTTGCCCCTGCCCCAGGATCACCCGCCAACGGACAATGTGCTGGCGACGGAGACGCCGAGCTCGGCGCCGGCATTAGACGGAGCAGAAGACAGAGCCCCTCCCACTGCCCGATGCGATTCCCATTCCCGGAGAAGCAGACCCCGCCCGAAAACGAAGCCAAGCCGAAGCCGCAAACGCAGCCTCCACCACCGCACCCAGTGCCGCAAAAACCGCAGAACAAAGCAAACTTTGGCGAAGCCGCGCCCGCCAATGTGCCTCGCTCCACAGCAAGCACGACACTGCTAATAGCCCGGTCGCGGTGACCGGCGGGGATTTCGGCTCGCGCTTCGGCTGGTATGTCGATGTGATCAAGCGCAAGGTGGCACAGGATTGGTACCTGCAGGAGGTGGATCCGAGAACACCCGCCGGGGCCACGGTGTTTGTCCAGTTCACGGTGGCGCGGGACGGCTCGCCGGGCAGCGTTTCGCTGGCCACGCCGAGCAGCTCTCCCTCGCTCAATTCATCCTGCCTGCACGCCGTGCAGCGAGTGGATACTTTCGGTCCGCTTCCGGCCGGTTACAACGAAAGCAGCTTGAATGTGCTCTATCACTGCACTTACCCGGGGACTCGATAGGGTGCAAGTTAGACAACGCGAGATACGTACACGATGAGGTTACTGTTGTAACCTGGCACGATTTTTATCATATAAACTCAAGACTGCTTACGGCATGAGAGCCCGAAAAAGAGTATTCCATCCTCCCACTCGCGGTTTTGTTTCTTGTTCTCCTGTCGCTGCCTCTTGGATGCTGGAGCGCGAGCGCGCAGGATTGGGTCCGCACGGGCACCAATCTGGGTGCGGCCCGCATTCGCCTGGCCGCCGCCGACTTCAATCCCGCCTCCGCTGACGCGCAGACTCCCGCGCTGAAAACTACCTTCGACAGCACACTCTTCAACGACCTGAGCAACGCCGGCATTTTCGACATGGTCTCGAAGAGCATGGCTCCGCCGCTCACGCCGGCGCTCTCCGCAACAGATGAACCTGGCGCCCTGGGCCGCAGCGCCCGGCCAATGCCGCGTTTGTGGCCTTTGGCTCGTTCGCGGTGAATGGCGATCGCCTGGCGGTTTACGGCTGGCTCTTCGACGCCAAGAACCCTGGCTCTCCGCAAATCCTGGGCAAGCAGTACAACGAGGCTGCCAGCCAGGACAATGCACGCCTGATCGCTCATCGCTTTGCCGACGAGATCATTACTCGCCTGGGGGGCGGCATCCCCGGCATCGCCGAGACCCACATCTACTACATCTCTTCCCGCGGCGGAAACAAGGAAGTGTGGCAGATGGATTACGACGGCCAGGGCCCAACCCAGCTCACCCACCTGAACACCATTTCGCTTCTCCCCGCGCGTCTCGCCGGACAACGATCGCATCGCGTTTGCATCCCTGGGACGCCAGGGCTGGGCGATTCGCATGTATTCGCTGCGTGCTGGGCCGCATGGTCAGCTTCGCTTCCCCGGTCGGCAATACCTTTTCTCCCGCCTGGTCGGGCGACGGCGCGAAGCTGGCCTTCTCCGACTCACGCTCCGGCGATCCCGAGATTTACACCTCCGACGCGAGCGGCGGCAATCTGAAGCAGATCACCAGCTTCCGCGGACCCGACGTTTCGCCCACCTGGAATCCCAAGACCAATTCGCAGATTGCCTGGTGCAGCGGCCGCACCGGCCTGCCGCAGATCTACATCATGAACTCGGATGGCACCAACGTGCAGCGCATGACCGATGGCGGCTATGCCACTTCCCCGTCGTGGTCGCCCAACGGCCAGTTTCTGGCCTTTGCCTGGAATCGCAAGTATGGTCCCGGCGCGCCCGGCGGGCAGGATATCTACATCATGGATATCGCCAGCAAACGCTGGACCCAGCTCACCCATGACGCGGGCCGGCAGGATTTTCCCTCCTGGTCTCCGGATGGCCGGCACATCGTATTCCAACGGGAAGAGGGGAGCGGCTCCGAGATATGGACCATGCTTTCCGATGGCACCGAACAGCATCGGCTCATCCCAGGGCAGCGGCAATTCGATGCCTAACTGGAGTTGGAAGTAGCCAGATTCTTATTTCGCTCCGTCCGTCATTCAGACGGGGCAGCAGTAACGGGCCAAGTTAGACGGTAACCACCGTCGCTACACACACCGGCCGGGACGCCCACGCGACCCTTAAGGCCATGAGAAGGAAACACATGAAGGAGAATATCGTGAAGACTCCGCATCACCGGCATTTCGCTTCGCTCATCGCTCTGGCCACCCTGACTTTTGCGGCAGGTTGCCACAAGAAAGTCGGTGCCTCCCCCACCGCCTCCCCCGCCGGAGGCTGACTCGCCGGCGCCGACGGCCTCGATCACCGTAACACCCAGCAGCATCAATCCGGGTGGTGGGGCAGTCCTCGCCTGGAGGACTACGGACGCAACAGAAATCTCGATCGACGGAATCGGCACCGTGAATGCGTACGGAACGCAGAATGTCACTCCCGCCCAATCGACCACCTACCATCTGGTCGCCCGGGGCCCCGGCGGCTCGACCGATGCAACGGCCCGCCTGACCGTATCCGCGCCTCCGCCGCCTCCACCCGCCGGCGAAACCATGGACGAGCAGATGTTCGAGCAGAATGTGAAGCCGGCATTCTTCGACTACGACAGTTATGACATCCGTCCCGATGCTCAGACGGTCATGGCTCAGGACGCCAGTTTCCTGGTGGCGCATCCCACGCGTCAAGGTAGTGGTCGGCGGTTATTGCGATGATCGCGGATCGGCGGAATACAACCTGGCTCTGGGCGAGAACCGTGCCAACGCCGCGAAGCAGGCGCTGGTCAATGGCGGCGTAAGCCCGGATCGGATTCGCACCGTGAGCTACGGCAAGGAGAAGCAGTTCTGCACCCAGGCGGACGAGGCCTGCTGGCAGCAGAATCGCCGCGCTGGCTTCTCGCTCGACCAATAAGCGCGACGGGTCGTGCGGCCAGGGGACGACGGCGGCATCGCTGGATGCTGCCGTGTCCTTTGGCCTCGACCGTCGGGGCTGACTCGTCGGGACTAGACTCGTCGGGACTAGACTAAAGATGGGAGCGGTTCGCTCCGGTAAACTTCACAGGGAGCATCATGCGTACACACATCGTTCGACTCAGTGCCGTCCTCCTCTTTGCCTTGTCTGTTGGGCCGCCGAACGCGTTTGCCGTCTCGAAGGAAATGGTCCAACTGCAAACCCAGGTGCAGCAATTGCAGGACATGGTGCAGCACCTGCAGACCTCGAATGACGAGCGCATGGGTGTGCGTGGTTAACCTGGTGCAGCAAAACACCGACAACATGAACAAGATGATGGCTGCGGTCAGCGCTCTGCAGACGGCGCTGAAGGCGGACAGCGATCAGCGTGGTTCCGGCAACCACGCAACTCTCCTCGCAGATCCAGTCGCTGAATGATTCGGTCGATGAGCTCAAGACCCGCATCGCCAACCTGACCACGCAGGTGCAGGCCATCCAGAGCCAAATGCAGAATGTAAATGGTTTGCCGGCGCAACCTGGGGGCGGCAACCCCTCCACGCCGGAGGGCAGGCTGGGGTGAGCGCCCCCGGCGCCGGAAGCCCCGCAGGCGCCTCCGGTTGACCAGCTTTATCAAG
Source organism: uncultured Acidobacteriaceae bacterium (assembly GCA_963758385.1). Taxonomy (GTDB): domain Bacteria; phylum Acidobacteriota; class Terriglobia; order Terriglobales; family Acidobacteriaceae; genus PALSA-350. The sequence goes on from CAVWVA010000001.1 coordinate 1,537,358, forward strand.
GCGCGATTCGCGACTACAACTCTGCCAAGTACACCGTTGCGGCTTCTGAGTTCGGGGATGTGATCCATTACTATCCGCAGGATCCGCTGGCCGGGAACGCGCAGTACTACCTGGGCGAGATTGCTTACCAGCAGGGCAAGTATTCCGCGGCGGTCAAGAATTACAACGCTGTTCTGGAGCAGTATTCGGGCAATACAAAGGCTCCCGCCGCCGAACTGCGCAAGGGATTGTCACTGATTGAGATGGGCCAGAAAGAAGCCGGCGTTCGCGAACTGCGGACGCTGGTGGTGCGCTATCCGCAGACCCCCGAGGCCCAGGAAGGCCGCAGCAAATTAAATGGCATGGGTGTGCGCATCTCCGCCTCCAAGCCGAGTGCCTATCCTCCCACCGCGCAGTAACTCCCCTTTTGGTTTGTTGCCGGAAAGCGATCCACTGGACTCGAATTCCGGTGCGGTGCTATCGTTCCTTCGGCGTCAGAAGTCGGCGGCGTGCTGCGTCTGAATCAACTTTCCTGCCGACCGCGCCGGAGGAACATGATGGCAACTATCCCCGTAGATACCCGTATTCAATCCAAAACCGCGGAGTTTTTCTCCCGGCAACACCGCATGCTGATCGATGGACGCTTTGTCCTCGCCGCATCCGGCAAGACGTTCCCGGTTTACAATCCGGCCACCGGTGAAGTGGTAGCCCACGTTCCTGAAGCCGAAGCGGAAGATGTCGACCGCGCGGTGAACGCGGCGCGCCAAGCCTTCGACGAAGGCCCGTGGAGCAAGATGTCCACTTCGCAACGCGGCCAGATGATCTGGAAAATGGCTGAGTTGCTCGAAGCCAACCTGGATGAATTCGCTGAGATTGAATCGCTCGATAACGGTAAACCCTTCTCGGTTGCCCGCGTGGCCGACCTTCCCCTGGCCATCGACATGTTCCGCTACATGGCGGGCTGGGCGACCAAGATCCGCGGCGCAAGCCTCAACTTCGGTACGCCCGGCGCGTTCCACTCCTACACCATGCGCGAACCGATCGGCGTAGTAGCGCAGATCATTCCCTGGAATTTCCCGCTGTTGATGGCCGCTTGGAAGCTAGCCCCGGCTCTGGCCGCCGGCTGTTGCGTGGTGCTCAAGGTCGCCGAGCAAACGCCGATGTCCGCCCTGCGTCTGGCCGAACTCTTTGACCAGGCTGGATTTCCTCCGGGCGTGGTCAACGTGATCACCGGCTTCGGTGAAGGCGCCGGTGCACCGCTGGCTGCGCATCCGCTGGTCGACAAGGTCGCTTTTACCGGCTCGACGGAAGTCGGCAAGCTGATCGTGAAAGCCTCCGCCGGCAACCTGAAGAAAGTAAGCCTGGAGCTGGGCGGCAAGAGCCCGGCCATCATTTTCCCCGATGCCGACCTCGAGCGCGCGATTCCAGGCACGGCGAGCGCCATCTTCTTCAACCAGGGCCAATGCTGCTGCGCAGGTTCCCGACTGTTCGTCCATGAAAGCGTCTTTGACAAGGTTCTGCCAGGGAGTGAGCGACATCGCCGGCGGAATCAGCATCGGCCATGGCCTCGACCCCAAGACCCAGATGGGACCGCTGGTCAGCGAGGAGCAGTTTGACAAGGTGACCGGGTACATCGATTCCGGCCTCAAAGAGGGCGCACGCATCGCCGCCGGCGGTAAACGGCACGGGGACCGGGGTTATTTCGTTCAGCCGACCGTTCTGACCAACACCAAGCGGGATATGAAGGTCGTTCGCGAAGAGATCTTTGGACCCGTGGTTTGTGCTGAATCCTTCTCCGACGCCGACCTGGACCGCATGGCCAAGGAAGCGAACAACACCATCTACGGGCTCGCCGCCAGCGTCTGGACCAGGGACCTGAGCACCGCGCACAAGATGGCGCGGCGCATCCGGGCGGGTACGGTCTGGATCAATTGCCACAACGTCTTCGACGCTTCCCTGCCCTTCGGCGGATACAAGCAATCCGGCTGGGGTCGCGAGATGGGCGAAGAAGTGATGCACAACTACACCGAAGTAAAGGCCGTAACTGCCGCTTTGTAGGCCAGTGAATGTCTTGAGGGGCTGCCCAGGGTCGGCCCCTCGGGACAACACTCCGGCCAAATCCTTCATCTCTTAAGCACCATGCCAGAAAAACACCCCGACAGTGACGTCCACAAGGGCGCGGTAGAAGAAGAAACCAGCGAGCGTTCCAGCGGCGAGCCAGATTCTGCACGGCCAATTAGGCCACCGGGATCAGGATGCAATGCTCAAGGATGCGGACACAGACTTTCCTGAGCCGGGATCCAGCCCCGAGCACAGCGGAGAGCACAAATAAATATGGGTTCCCCAAAAGGGAACCCATATTGTTGCCACGATTTCGTGGAGACTAGCCGATCTTGGTTAGTTCGCCCTGGTTCAGTTCTTTCCAGTTCCGTCCGTTGTCTTCGCTGAACTCGGTGCGGAAGTGCATTACCTTGTCGGAAAGAAACTCGTCGTTGGTCAGGAACATGATGGTCTTGTCCTGATTCTGAACCTCGGTGCCGAAGCTCCAGACATTGCCCTTCACCTGCATGGGAACTTCCCTCGGGGAGTCGTCTTTGTCGACGCCGAAGAATTTGTAGGTCTTGGCGGCTTCGTCGTAGGTGTAGACCGACAAGCTGTTGCTGACACCCGTGGGCCCGTTCATGAGGTGGTCACAGAGAATAAAGCCATGGTGGGGCGACCAGGTGCACGTCATCTCAGAGGTTACCGAGGCGGCTTCGCTGTAGGGGGTGGCCATCACCTGGGTCTGGGACTCCCAGCTTCCTACCCAGACATTCATCTTCGACAGCTCTGGAGCAATCTTGGGAAGTTGCAAATGGTCGCTGGCAAGGGCCAGCGTGCTAGCTGCAACGACAGCGAAATAAAGCCCTCGTAGGAAATTTTTACGCATACCGTCCTCTTGCTCTGATCTTGGAAACGAGCTGATGATACAACTTTTAGGGGACGGTAGAACACAAATCACGGGGGGTCATTGGTACTCAAAGTTCCAAAAAGACTCCCCCAGGTAACCTATCCTGGCAATACTTACCCTACTGGTGCTTTTGCATGATCTGGTCCAGAACCTCGCGGGGAGGACGTACCCGCGATTCCGGAAGGGTCGCCAGCGGTTCCTCCACCAGGTTCAGCATATCCGTGAAACTTGGCTTGGTGGTATCGACGTAAAAGACTCCCGTCAACACCTCGCCCTGCTCATGAGCCTTCATCAGGGCGGTTACCGCGCCGATTCGGCTCGTCGGATTGTAGTCCGGGTGCAGTTTCCGCAGCCGCATGTGCGATCCGTCGTGCATCTCCACGTCGTAAGTTGACCCTGGATCGTAATCGACGGCAATCTCTTCAAAATGGGGGCACAAAGCCGACCTCGTTGACCGCCTCCTCGTGCTCCTGCACATATTTGTAGCTCTTGGTCGATCCCTCATGGTCGTTGAAGGTGACGCAGGGCGAGATGACGTCGAGCATCACCGTGCCGCGGTGGGCAATCGCCGCCTTGAGCATGGCCAGCAGCTGCTTCTTGTCTCCGGAAAAGGACCGGCCCACAAATGTCGCACCCAATTCGACCGCCATCACGCAAGTGTCGATCGGAGGTAAATCATTGATAACCCCGGTCTTAAGCGTGGACCCGAGATCTGCCGTGGCCGAGAATTGCCCCTTGGTTAGCCCGTAAACCCCATTGTCTTCAATGATATAGATCAGGGGAAGGTTGCGCCGCATGAGGTGGGCGAACTGGCCAAAGCCAATAGAAGCCGTATCCCCGTCGCCGCTTACCCCAAGGCCCATCATGGTGTGGTTGGCCATCAGAGCGCCTGTGGCGACGGAAGGCATACGCCCGTGGACGCTGTTGAAGCTGTGGGAACGGCTCATGAAGTAAGCCGGGGTCTTGGAGGAGCATCCGATGCCGGAGAGCTTCATCACCCGCTCGGGAGCGACCCCCATCTCATACATGGCATCGACAATGCGCTCGGAGATGGCGTTGTGGCCGCATCCCGCGCAAAGGGTCGTCTTGCCCCCGCGATAATCCAGCACCTGCAGACCGAGGCGGTTCTTCTTGGGGCCAGGAGCCACCGGTGGATTGAGTGTCGTCGCCATTAAATCTCCTCCTGAAGAACCAGCTTGTCGGTCACCGTGCGCGCGTCGAGGGGCAAGCCGTCGAAGTGGCGAACACTTCTCAGCTTGGTGATCTGGTCGGCAGCAAGATCCAGCTTGAGCAAACTAAGCATTTGCCCATCGCGGTTCTGCTCGATCACGTAGACCCGGGCGTGGCTGGCGACAAAAGCGGCTACTTCGGGTGAAAAGGGAAAGGCCCGCAAACGCAGGTAATCGGTTTCGAGGCCGTATTCCTTTTTGAGTTGGTCGCGGCTCTCGCGCACGGCAAAGTCAGAGCTGCCGAAGGCGATCAAGCCGATCTTGGACTTGCCCGTCTGCACGATCTCCGGCGCGGGAACCAGGGTGCGCGCGGTCTCGAATTTCCGGGCCAGCCGCTCCATCAGATTTTGATAATCGTCAGGCCGCTCGGTATACAGTGCTTTCTCGTTGTGGCCGCTTCCGCGGGTAAAGTAAGCAGCCTTGGGATGGTCCGTCCCGGGCAGAGTCCGGTAGGGGATGGCGTCACCGTCCACATCTTTGTAGCGCTCGAAGCTACCCAGCCGCTCCAAATCTTCTTTTGAGAGAATCTTGCCCCGATTCAATGGCTTGTCGGGATATACAAATGGCTCGGACATCCAGTTGTTCATCCCCAGGTCGAGATCGGAGAGGACAAACACGGGAGTCTGCAGTTGTTCGGCCAGGTCGAAGGCCTCCATGGAGAACTCGTAGCATTCGTTGACCGAGGCGGGCAGCAGCATGACGTGCTTGGTGTCGCCGTGCGAAAGATAGGCGATGGCCAGCAGGTCTCCCTGCATGGTGCGGGTGGGCATACCAGTGGAGGGGCCAACTCGCTGAATATCGAAAATTACGCCAGGAATCTCTGCAAAATAGCCCAGTCCGGCAAACTCCGCCATCAGCGAAATCCCCGGACCTGAAGTGGAGGTCATGGAACGCGCGCCCGCCCAGCCGGCGCCCAGCACCATGCCAATCGCAGCCAGTTCGTCTTCCGCCTGCACGATGGCGAAATTCGCTTTGCCATCCGGCTCCACACGGTATTTCTTCATATAGTCGATGAGGCTTTCAACCACCGACGAGGAGGGGGTGATGGGATACCAGGTTACTACGGTAACCCCAGCGAACATCGCGCCCAGTGCCGCCGCCGAGTTGCCGTCGATGATGATCTTGCCTTCGGTGGCGTGCATGGCCTCGAGCGCCAGGGGGTCCTGCTTGGTCAATGTGGTTGCCGCATAATCGTAGCCGGCCTTTACCGCCGTCCAGTTCAGGTCCGCGGCCTTTTGCTTGCGGGCGAACTGCCGCCGCACAGCCTTCTCGACCGTCACCAGGTCCATGGACAACAACTGCGCCACCACACCCACGTAGATCATGTTCCGCACCAGCTTGCGCAGCTTGGCTTCAGGACAAACCGCGGCGGTCAGCTTGTCGAACGGGACGGGATAACAAACTACGTCTTCGCGATACTGTTTGAGGTTGAGCGCCTCATCGTAAATTGCGGCGGCCCCGCTGGGCAGGGAAAGGATATCTTCGCGCGCCGTCTCCGCATTCATCGCGACCAGAAGTTCTATCTCTCTGGTGCGGGCAACGTAGCCTTGTTTGCTGGCGCGAATCGTATACCAGGTAGGCAGGCCGGCAATATTGGATGGGAAGAGGTTCTTTCCGCTTACCGGAATGCCCATGCCGAATATGCTTTTGAGCAGCACCAGATTTGCTGACTGCGACCCGGACCCGTTTACGGTCGCTACCTGGATGCTGAAGTCGTTTACGATCCTCTTGGATGTTGGCGTTTGCAGAGCCGATGAGCTACCCGTTCCGGGTACACCCACGGCAACGTCTCCTGTCGCCATTTGGCAGGATTCCTTCCCCGATGAGATTGAGCGGCGCCATCGTCGTCCCAGACTGCTGGCTTGACTGCCGGTCTGGATCGAAGATGAACTGAGCGATACAGTTGTTGGCCAGAGTCTTTGCTTCGGGACCCTGATCTCCGCTCAGGTCATTATAGTTCAGTGATTTTACCCACCCTTGCTTGTGAGGCCCAATGGCTCTAATTAGCCACTAGGCGGAGCGAAGTCTGGCGCAAACGGAGAAACCCGTTCCATTCCCTTTTTGAGACGTGCTCGCCGGACTTGGAAGCGGCAAACATCCTTTTTGGCAGTTTTGTCCTGGACGCAGACGCCGGACTTACAATTACGACATGCTCCTTGAAGGCATTTTTGCCGCCGTAACCACGTGTTTCTATCCCGACGGGCGCCCCTACTGGCGAAAGCTGGAACACAATATGGATCACTATTCCCGCAGTCCTCTGAGCGGCATGGTGATGCTCGGCTCGACCGGCGAGGCGGTGATGCTGAGCGAGCAGGAATCGCGTGAGGTGCTGCGGGTGGCCGCGGGGGCGACGACGCCAGAAAAGGTTCTGGTGGCGGGTGTAGGGCGCGAAAGCGTATTTGAGACCCTGACCCTGGCGGACTATGCAGCCCAGCTGGATTACGATGCGATCCTGGTCCGCACGCCTCACTTCTACCGCAAGCAATTGCGCAACCGCGAGATGCTCACCTATTACCAGGCGGTCGCCGATCGTTCGCCGTTACCCGTCCTTCTCTATAGCGTGCCTAACTGCACCGCTTACGATTTGCCCATCGAGGTGGTTGCCGAGTTGGCGATGCATCCGAATATCGTGGGCATGAAGGACTCGAGCGGCAATGTGGAGCGCATTGCGGAGTTGGTACACGCTACCCGCTCTTATAAGAAGCGCAGTGTTCCAGTAACCACTGTCTTTTCCGCGGTCACATCGAGAATGTTAGAGGCTTCCCCTACCGGACCAAACGGCTCGACGTTTGTGACTGCGGACAGCCTTGGTTCCGGATCAACGGCGATCGCGGTGGCTCCCCCGCGTACTGCCCTGAAAACGCGCACGAAGGAACTAGGCTTTCAGTTGCTCTGCGGTTCCGCGCAAACCCTCTATCCCTCGCTCGAAGCCGGCGCTACCGGTGGTGTGCTGGCGCTTGCCACCTTCGCTCCCCAGGCCTGCCACGAGATTTACACCGCCTGGAAGGATAGGGACGCATTGCTGGCGGCGGAGAAACAGCGCCGCATTGTCCGCGCGGGCATCGAGGTCTGCGGGCAGATGGGCGTCCCCGGCGTAAAGTACGCGTTAGACCTGAACGGATACTACGGCGGCCGGCCCAGAATGCCCTTGCTTCCGTTAGTCGCGGAGGAGCAGCATTTGGTGGAAGAACTGATCTACGATATTCGTAACTAAGAATGTAGCAAAAAAATCTGCAAGCCTCTTCGCTAGGTCGCGGCTACTGCCTCCCGGCGTAATTCCTGCAGAGCGTTGACAGTGATCTGGCGGCGCTGGGTCGCGGCAATTCCCTCCGCCGCTGCCCTGGCCGCAGCGATGGTGGTAATGGTAGAGATTCGCTGCGTAACCGCTGCCCGGCGAATTGCTCTCTCGTCAAAGAATGTGTCCTGGCCGTGCGGGGTATTAATGATCAGCTGAATCCGCTCTCCTTTGATCAGATCCACCACGTTCGGCCGGCCTTCCTTCACCTTGTAAACCCGTTCCACCATCATCCCGGCCCTTTCCAGGACATCGGCCGTACCCTCGGTGGCTACCAGGTGAAAACCTAGCTCGACATACTGCCGGGCGAGATCCACCACGACCGCCTTGTCGCGATCGTTCACGCTGAAAAACACCGTGCCCTTGACCGGCAGCACCTGTCCCGCCGAGAGCTGTGCCTTGGCGAACGCCTCGCCGAAATTGTCGGCCACGCCCATCACTTCGCCGGTCGACTTCATCTCCGGTCCCAGCACTGTATCCACACCGGGAAACTTGTTCCAGGGAAAGACTGGCGATTTAACAAAGAAGTGGCTGCCAGTGGCCAGATCGGTGCGCTCGGCCACCTGCTCCGGCATCAGTTCGCGCAAAGAGCGCCCGGTCATCAGGCGCGCCGCCATCTTCGCCAGCGGCACCCCGGTCGCCTTCGAGACGTAAGGCACGGTGCGCGAAGCACGAGGATTCACTTCGATCACGAAGACCTTATCCTGCTCCCCGGGGCGCCGTTGAATGGCGAATTGCAGATTCACCAGGCCCACCACGTCCAGAGCCAGTGCAAGCTCTCGGGTGTAGGTACGAATGGTCTCAAGCGTCGAGGCTGCCAGATCGGCCGCGGGCAGCACGCAGGAAGAGTCTCCGGAATGGATGCCTGCTTCCTCAATATGCTGCATGATGCCGGCAATAACTACGTCCTTGCCGTCGCAAAGTGCGTCTACATCAACCTCCACCGCATCTTCGAGAAAGTGGTCCACCAGCACGGGGCGTTCCTGGGAATACTCCACCGCCTCTTTCATGTAGTGGCGCACGGCGTCGGCATCATAGGCGATCACCATCGCCCTTCCCCCCAGCACGTACGACGGCCGCACCAGCACCGGGTAGCCGACGCGCTCTGCTCCTTCAAGTGCTTCTTCAACAGTGGTTACCATTGCGCCCGGCGGCTGGGGAATATTCAGATCCTCCAATAACCGGCCAAAGCGTTTGCGGTCTTCGGCGAGATCGATGGATTCAGGAGAAGTGCCCAGAATCTTGATCCCCGCTGCCTTCAGCGGGATGGCGAGATTCAACGGAGTCTGCCCACCGAACTGCACGATCATCCCAATCTCCGCGCCCCCCGAGGCCTCGTGCTCATAAACAGCCAGGACATCTTCGAAGGTGAGCGGTTCAAAGTACAAACGGTCGCTGGTGTCGTAATCGGTCGAGACCGTCTCCGGATTGCAGTTGACCATGATGGTTTCGTACTCGTCTTCGCGCAGCGCGAAGGCCGCATGGCAGCAGCAATAATCGAACTCGATGCCCTGCCCGATGCGGTTCGGTCCGCTGCCCAGGATTATTACTTTGCGTTTCGCCGTGGGCGGCGCTTCATCTTCTTCGTCGTAGGTGGAATACAAGTAAGGCGTGTCGCTGTCGAACTCTGCTGCGCAGGTATCGACCTTCTTGAAGACGGGTGTCACGCCATGCCGTCGCCGCAGTTCCCCGACCTGGCTCGCCCCGTCAACGTTCCACACCTCGGCAATCCTGGCATCGGAGATACCCATGCGCTTGGCCTTGCGCAGCGCGTCCGTCGTGATGGTGTCGAGCGAGTAGTCCCCGAGCTTCTGAATGGTGTCCGTCACTTCCTTGATCTGGTACAGGAACCACGGGTCCATCGAAGTCATGCGAGCGACTTCCCGCACCGAGAGCCCGGTGCGGAATGCGTAGCGTATGTAGTTCAGGCGCTCCGGTTGGGGGGTCACCAGGCGCTGGGTCAGCCGCCGCGGCTCAATCACCTCCGCGCTGATCCGTTTACCTGTATCGAGCGAACGCAGCGCCTTCATCAAGGCTTCCTTGAACGTGCGTCCCAAAGCCATCACTTCGCCAACCGACTTCATCTGCGGTCCCAGGTTCTCGTCCGCTCCGGGAAACTTCTCGAACTGCCACTTGGGAATCTTTACCACCACGTAGTCGATGGAGGGTTCAAAGCAAGAGGGAGTCTTGCGCGTGATGTCGTTGGGAATCTCGTCCAGGGTATAGCCGACGGCCAGCTTGGCGGCAATCTTTGCGATGGGATAGCCAGTCGCCTTCGAAGCCAGTGCCGAGGAGCGCGATACGCGGGGGTTCATCTCGATGATCGTCATCCGCCCGGTTGCGGGATTTACCGCGAACTGCACGTTTGACCCACCGGTTTCGACGCCGATCTCGCGCATGATGCGGATCGCCGCATCGCGCATGGCTTGATACTCGCGGTCCGTCAAGGTCTGGGCCGGGGCCACGGTGATGGAATCCCCCGTATGTACGCCCATGGGGTCCATGTTTTCGATGGAACAGATGATGATCACGTTATCGGCGAGATCACGCATGACTTCCAGTTCGTATTCTTTCCAGCCAAGGACCGATTCTTCGATCAGGCATTCATGCACCGGAGAAAGATCAAGTCCGCGGCCGAGGATATCCATCAGCTCTTCGCGGTTGTAGGCCAGTCCGCCGCCCGAGCCACCGAGCGTGAACGATGGACGGATGATGACCGGAAAGCCGATCTTGGCGGCAAATTCCGATCCATCGCGGATATTGTTCACCAGCGCAGAGCGGGGCACATCGAGGCCGATACGCGCCATGGCGTCTTTGAACAGCAACCGGTCCTCGGCCTTCTTAATGGCTTCAAGCCGGGCGCCAATCATTTCCACATCGTATTTCTCGAGGATGCCGGCGTCGGCAAGGTCGACAGCAAGGTTCAACGCCGTTTGCCCGCCTACTGTGGGCAGCAACGCGAATTTGCCGATGCGCCTGCCGTTGGAATCCGTCATCCGCTCGCATTCCCGGCGGATGATCTCTTCGGCATACTCCAGGGTCAGCGGCTCGATATAGGTGCGGTCGGCCAGTTCGGGATCGGTCATGATGGTGGCCGGGTTGGAATTCACCAACACCACCTCATATCCTTCGGCCTTGAGCGCCTTGCAGGCCTGCGTGCCAGAGTAATCAAACTCCGCTGACTGCCCGATCACGATCGGCCCCGAGCCGATCACGAGAATCTTGGTTATATCGTTCCTGCGTGGCATCTTGTTCTTCCGTTCGATTCGGGCCTGAAGTCCCGCTTATCCTGGCTGTGTCTTTACGAAGGCTACTTCCCTCAGAGATTTTGAAGGGGTGGGGCCTCAGCCCCGCCGAAATCCTTACCCAACAGAAACGGCTTTGGCCGCTGAGGGCCAGGGAAACGATTGCTGCGCCGGGTTTTCACTTCTTCCACTCTTCCATCATTTTCCGGAAATCCCGGAACAGGTAATTGGAGTCGTGCGGGCCAGGGCTCGCCTCCGGATGGTACTGCACGCTAAAGAGAGGCATGGTGCGATGGCGCAGACCTTCCAGCGTATTGTCGTTCAAGTCGACGTGAGTAAGCTCGACTTCGCTTTGGTTGATCGAATCCGGATCAACGGCAAAGTTATGGTTATGTGCGGTGATCTCTACCTTGCCTGTCTTGGTTTGCTGTACCGGGTGGTTGCCACCGTGATGCCCGTATTTCAGTTTGTAGGTTTTGCCTCCGAGGGCCAGGCCGATCAGTTGATGGCCGAGGCAAATGCCGAACATCGGCTTCCTTCCGGCGAGCTTGCGGATGTTCTCCTGCGCATAAGTCACCGGCTCAGGATCGCCCGGCCCATTGGAAAGGAAGATGCCGTCGGGATTCATCGCCAGCACGTCCTCCGCCGAGGTTTCCGCCGGCACCACCGTGACCCGGCAAGCCTCACGCGCCAGCATGCGCAGGATGTTGTGCTTGATGCCGAAGTCATAAGCGACCACGTGAAGATCAGGGACAGGCAGCTTCAGGCTGGGATCGCCCTGCTGCAATGGGTCGCCGTTGAAGTTGCGCCGGTCTTCGCAGTCCCATTCGTAGGTGATGGTGGTACTCACTACCTTGGCCAGGTCAGTGCCGTCCATCTTGCGGCCGGCGCGAGCCCGGGCAACCAGCTTGTCCACATCCGTTTCCAGCGACGAAATAACCCCACGCAGCGCGCCATGCATGCGCAAATGGCGAACGATCGCGCGGGTGTCGACTTCGGCAATCACGGGAACATTAAAACGTTCGAGATATTCTTCTGTCACCTGCTGCGATCGCCAGTTGGAGCTGATGGGCGAAAACTCGCGCGTGACCAAACCCTCTATGTACGGCCGGGTCGCCTCATTATCAGCAGCATTGGTGCCGTAATTTCCAATTTGAGGATTGGTCAGGACAACAATCTGTCCAGCGTAAGAAGGATCGGTGAAAATTTCCTGGTAGCCTGTCAGGGCGGTATTGAAAACTACTTCGCCAAAGCACTCTCGCTTGGCTCCATAGCTCTCACCGCGGAAGATGCGCCCGTCTTCGAGCGCGAGGATTGCCTGCATGGCTTCTCCGTCGAGTGGATTCAGTCAAGTTTAACAGGTTAGTTAGTGGATAACGCCCATGTCCTCAGCTGGCCAGTAGACAAATGCAGCTTTGCCGTAGATCAAGTCCCGCGACACCGCTCCAAAGTCGCGGCTGTCGCTCGAAATTGAGCGGTGATCGCCCATGACGAAATATTGATCCGCCTGGATCACGATTGGATCCTGCGATCGGCTGTCGCGGAATTTTCTCGGCACGTAGGGCTCTGAAAGCAACCTGCCATTCACATAGGTGCGCCCGTCATCGATGCGCAGTTCGTCCCCTGGCACCGCGATCACTCGCTTGATGTAACTCTTCTGCGGGTCGCGCGGATAATGAAAAACCACCACATCGCCACGATGGACGCTCTCGAAGTGGTAGACGAACTTGTTGATGAATAGCCGGTCCTGATCTCCCAGGCGGGGCAGCATACTGGTGCCCTCAACCCTTACCGGCTGATAAAGGAAAGTGATGATGAAAAAGGAGACGGCGAGCGAGAACAGCATGTCGCGTCCCCAAAGCCAGAAACTGCGCACCGGCAACTCCGGCGGAGCTTGCGGCAAACTCTCCTGGAGCGCGGGGGCCTCTGGCGGATTCTCATCTTGTTGCGGATTCATCATCTTTTAACTACAACCGGGACTGCCGTATGGGCACAAGATGCGCTGCTTCGGCTTTTCCATCGGCTGCTGCTGGCTGGCGGGAACCATCTGCGCTTGACCGTGCCCGTCGTCCATGCCGGCAAGTTGCGACCGTTGCAGGACCAGTGGCCGCTGCAACACCATCTCGACAGTCGTCCCCGTAGGAATCACGATGTCATTGCCACGAGTGAATAGGGTGTAGATCGTGCCCGCGGCCGCACCAGCGAGCGACCCATAACCGACTCCCTTGGCCAGGTCTCCGCTCGCGGCGCCACCGAGAACACCGCCTTCCGCGCCGATCGCCGCCCCTTTGAGCACGTTTCCTACATCGTGGCCTTTGCTGCCGGCCTGCTCCACGGTGCCTTCACTATCCTTCACTTTCGGACCGTCGGATCCGGGCAATCCGCTCAACACTCCAGGCACTTCGACCGCCTGGCCGTTAGGAAAAATCATGGTGGTAAAGTGCAAGTCGATTTGTGCCCGGCCCTTGACTCGCCCCGGCCGCTGTACACGGTCGACGACACCCTGGACGTAAACCCCCACTGGAATCATGATTCGCGAAGCACCCACCACGGGGAAAGTTGAAACCAGGTAGACGCCGTCCCCCTGCTGGGCGGTTTTGGTGTTGATCGCGCTTTTGAGTGAAAGCAGCACCTTGGTTCCCGCAGGAACGGTGAAGGTTTGAGTAGCAGTATCCTGAGGGGGAGCCGTCTGTCCGTAAGCTGACATCATTCCGGCGGTCAGCGCCATAGCGACGAAATCCCGGCAAAAGCTCATACAGCCAACCTCGCTCACAAGTATAGACGGCTTGCACCAACGATCCGCGAGCACGTGAACGGATTTGTCCTGAAGTGGGCTCAGAGATCATCCTGAGCTAATATTGGCCGTGCCTTAAGCGAACCGCAGGCGTATGCCACCCCAACTCACCATCCCGGCCTCGGCGTCTGAGCAGCGCCGCCAATTCGCCGCGGCCTACTCGGTCCTCGAGCGCGCGATCTCGGACCAGGCTTTTCCCGGCGCGGCCTTTGGCGTGCTCTCGCAAGATCGGATATTGGCATTGGACGGGGCTGGCCACTTTACTTACACGCCGGCGGCCGCGGTAACTGCGTCCACCATCTACGACCTGGCAAGTGTCACTAAAGTAATCGCGGCTACCTCCATGGCGATGCTCCTCTACCAAAGGGAAAGGCTATCCCTGGACCGACCCCTGGCACAGATTCTTCCCACTTTTGCACAGGGCGACGCGGCCGGCGGCCCACGTCACCGGGTGACGCTGCGCATGCTGCTCGCACACGCTTCCGGCTTACCCGGATACGCCCGCCTCTTCGCCGGGGTGACGGGCCCCGATGAGCTCCTCAGTGCCTGCCTCCGTCTGCCCCTCGAAGCCGCACCTGGAAGCCGTGCCGAGTATTCCGATCCCGGATTCATCCTGTTGGGCCAGGCGCTCGAAGTCATCGCGGGAGAGCACCTGCAAAGCTTCTGCTCGCGCGAAATTTTCACCCCCCTGGGCATGACCAGCACCTGTTTTCGGCCCCCCGCCGACTGGCAAGCGGCCATTCCCCCTACCGAAGAGGACACCTCTTTCCGCCACCGCATCATCCAAGGAGAGGTGCAGGATGAAAACTGTTTTGTATTGGGGGGAGTCGCGGGCCACGCCGGGCTTTTCTCCAATGCGCTTGATCCGCTTCTCTTCGCGCAGTGCCTGTTCGACCAGCGACTTTTCGCCCCGGAAACAGTCCAACTGTTTACCTCCCCCAGTGGCATGCCGGCGGACAGTTCCCGGGCGTTGGGATGGGATACGCCCAGCCAGCCTTCTTCCTCCGGCAGATTCTTCAGTCGCCACTCGGCCGGCCATCTGGGGTATTCTGGCACTTCGCTCTGGATCGACTTGGACCGGCGACTGGCCGTTGTGCTGCTTACCAATCGCACCTGGCCCAACCGGCAAAGCCAGGCGATCCGCACCGTGCGACCCGCTTTTCACGATGCGGTCCACCAGGCACTCAGCGAGGCGCAGGGGGAGGCTGCCGGGTAACACAGTAGCTAATTTGCCATAACCCAAAAGTGTTTGTGCCGACGGCACGCGACGCCCTAATTTCAGAGCAAAGTTTCACCACTTAGAGATAAAATCATTAAGTTGAGTGGGAGCAGAGTAAACCAACATGGCCACAACAAGTACTTTTCACACGGAGACAGGCACCGGCCACGAAGCGAACAACGACCAGCCGCAAGACCTGCACGATCTTACGACGGAAAGTTCTAACGAAGCCTCGATGGGCTTCGATACCAAGTCCGCCCTTGAAATAGCCCGCATCATCAACCACGAAGATTCCAAGATTGCCGCCGCAGTCAAGAAGTCCCTGCCCGAAATTGCTTTGGTCATCGATATGGTCGCGCGCAGCCTGCGCGATGGTGGCCGGCTCATTTACGTTGGCGCAGGTTCCAGCGGCCGCATCGCCGGGCTGGACGCCTCGGAATGCCCTCCAGCCTTTTCTACCCCGCCGCAAAGCGTGCAATACATCATGGCGGGAGGCCCCAAGGCTTTGGCATCCGCGGTGGAAGTGAACGAAGATTCAACCGAGCTTGGACAACGCGACATCGCTCGCCGCCGCCCCACACGCAAAGACGTGGTCATCGGGCTCTCTTCCAGCGGCCGAACACCGTATGTCGTCGCCGCAGTGGAATATGCCCGCGCCCGCGGCGCCAAGACGGCTGCCGTCACCTGCAATCACAACACGGCGCTTTCTGCCGCCGCTGACATTTGCATCGTTGCTGAAGTGGGACCCGAGGTCCTTTCCGGATCGACCCGCATGAAGGCCGCCACCGCGCAGAAGATGGTGCTGAACATGATCACCACGGGCGCGATGACCCGGCTTGGCTATGTCTATGACAATCTCATGGTCAACGTGCACATGCAGAACACCAAACTGGTGGAGCGGGGCATCAGCATTCTGATGCGTGCCTGCAAAATCGATCGCGAGTCTGCCGTGCTCACCATCAAGTCCGCCGGACGCAGCGTCCCGGTTGCCCTGGTGATGCTGAAGGCAGGAGTAGACAAGCCCGAGGCAGTGCGCCGCCTGGCTAAGTCTGACGGCAATGTTCGCCTGGCCATCGAAGATACAACTCTAGAGTTATAGCAAGTTATCCAGCGCAAGATATAAGCAAGGAGCACCCACGGGGCCGTCATGGATAAGTTTGTAATTCGCGGCGGTAACCCGCTGCTGGGAACGATTCGGGTGAGCGGAGCAAAAAATTCCGCGCTCCCCTGCATGGCGGCGGCAATTCTTACCGAAGACGAAGTGGTGCTGGAGAACATTCCCCAGGTCCGCGATATTGAGACTGAGCGAAAGCTGCTGGTTTCGATGGGCGCCGAGGTCGAGTTGGGCTACGGGCGCGCGCAGCATCGCACCACTATCAGTTGCCGGGTGCTCTCCGACCCTACCGCGAAATACGAAATCGTCAAGACCATGCGCGCGTCCTCGCTGGTGCTGGGCCCGCTGGTCGCGCGCTGCGGCCTCGCCCGCGTAGCCCAACCAGGCGGCTGCGCCATTGGCGACCGCCCCATCGATCTCCATCTCAAAGGCCTGGAGCTGATGGGCGCTACCATCGTGCAGGAGCACGGCTATCTTGAGGCCCGCGCCGAACGGCTGCACGGCGCGCATATCGTATTCGACAAAATAACAGTGACAGGTACAGAAGATCTGCTCATGGCGGCTGTCCTCGCTGAGGGCGATACGCTGATGGAGAATTGCGCGCGCGAGCCGGAGGTGGTGGACGTTGCCGCTCTGCTGGTGGCGATGGGCGCCAACATCGAGGGCGCGGGAACGTCGACTATCCGGGTGAAGGGCGTGAGCAAGCTGCACGGTGCTCGCCATCGCATCCATGCCGACCGCATTGAAGCGGGGACCTTCCTGGTTGCGGGCGCAATCACCGGAGGCGACCTCGTGGTGGCCAACTGCCAGCCAGCGCATCTCTCAGCCATCGTTGCCAAACTGGAGGCCTGTGGCGCGCGGATTACGCCTATGGGTCCCGATGGGCTTCGGGTGCGTAGCGAGGGCAATCTGCAGGCCCACGATATCTCTACCGAGGAATACCCCGGCTTCCCTACCGATATGCAGGCCCAGTACATGGCCCTGGCCACTCAGGCCGAGGGAACCACGACGGTGAAGGAAAACATCTTTGAGAACCGCTTCATGCACGTGGGCGAGCTGGTTCGCATGGGCGCGAACATCAAAGTGGATGGCCGAAGTGCGACGGTACGAGGCAAAACCCCGCTCTCCTCGGCAGTCGTGATGTGTTCCGATCTTCGCGCATCGGCATCCCTGGTGCTTGCAGCGCTGGTGGCGGACGGCGAGTCGATCCTTGATCGCGTCTACCATATCGACCGGGGATACGAGCGGATTGAAGAGAAGCTGCGTGGCGTGGGTGCGCAGATTCGCCGTATGGGCGACCTCTTCGCCAGCAGCAAGCGCGAGGCTGCGCTGGAAGCCCAGGTCTCCTAGCTAACTGCTTGCGTCGTCTTCTCCCCTTTCTGCATCGGATGAGGAGGGGATTGTGGAATGCCGGATAACGACGCAGCACTACGTGAACAACTTTTTCAACTCCTCCTCGGCGGCAACGCGCATGTTGACGTGCTTACTGCCCTCAAGGGTTTTCCCGCCGAGTTGTATGGAGTAAAGCCGGAGGGCGCGCCCCACTCCGCCTGGGAACTCCTGGAGCATATGCGCATGGCGCTGCGCGACTTGTGGGATTTCTCCACCAACCCCAAGTATGTCGAGAAAAAGTGGCCTGACGACTACTGGCCGCCTGCTGCCGTGCCTCCTTCCAAAGACGCCTGGACTAAGTCTGTCAGAGCGCTGAAGGAAGACCTTGAGGAGTTCGGCAAGTTGGTTAAGGACCCCAACAGCAACCTGTACGCGAAGATTCCCTGGGCCAAAGAAGGCCAGACGCTGTTGCGCGAAGTGTTGCTAGCCGCGGATCACAACAGCTACCACGCGGGCGAAATGGTGTTCCTCCGCCGCCTTCTGGGTGCCTGGAAAACTGAGCAAACGTAGACCGGGGGGAAATCTCGCCTGAAGCCGGCTGTCAGGTCCGGGCGTCAGCCCGTACCTAACTACCCTCGAATGAGTTCTGCTCTGCGTCAAAACCAGGTTCAATTCTTTCCCGACCAAACGAATGCGGTTCTATTTCCAGCTCACGGCCAACTGCCAGCGCATCTGGCGTTGCGCTGTCTTGCGCAGCACACGCTCGAATTCTTCCATCTCCCGCAAAACAGCCGGAGTCTCTGTTCCCAACGCAGTCGGCGATGCTTTCAGATGATCGAGCAGGGTGCAAACGGTGATCAGGCCATCTTCGGGTGAAAACCATTGCGGCGGAGGCAGCGTCTTGGCCCATTCGGGATCGCCCGCGCCTTCTTCAAGCAACAAGGCCATGGAGTTTTCGTCAGCGGAAAAGAACTCCAGCAGCGGCTTGACCCCAATACGTTGCGCCATCTTCTCCAGCGCATCCTCATTGCGAGCGAGTGCCCTGCCGTTTACGAAGATGTCGTAACCTGGATCCTCGCCCTCGACGACGATGTATAGAGTCGCGCTCATCGCCTGCAGTTTATCTCATCCTCGCGCAGGATTATCCCCCCTTACCTCATCAATTCCCCAGGAGGGAAACGGTATCGTCATCCTCTGGGCGGGCAACCATCACCACCCAGAGCGCACCAAGTGTTATGAGAAAGCCGGCAATCATGGCGAACGACCAGCCCTGGCGTAGAAAGAAAGCACTTTCGGTCAACGCTACCAGAGGCTCCACCCATTGCAGCGTGGCAGCCTGGTAGGCCTCCAACTGCTGTAGCAGCCAGAAGTAAGTGGCATAGCCTGCCGCGCCCGCCACCAGGGCCAGAAAAACCATCGCACCAATCGCATGGCCATTCCATTGCACGGCCTGTCCGCGCTCCAGCACCATCCCGGCAATGAGCAAGAGCGGCGCAGCGGTGCCAAGCAACAATGCCGTGACTGCAACAGGATGCACGTCCCGCAATTCCCGGCGAGCGATCAGGGTAGAGACGCCGCTTGACGTCACGGCCAGCAGCACCACCGCGGTGCCCCACACCTGGGCCGCCGAAAACGAGGCGCCCACGGCCAGGACGATCGACCCGATGCCGACAATCGCTGCATACATGGCACTGCGGGGCACAACCCGGCCCTCCACCGCGGGGGTCAGGAACACCACCAGCAGCGGCATGGCGGCAAAAAGCACCGCCACGGTTGCGGATTGAACATACTGCGTGGCCCAAAAGAGCAGCAACAAGGGCAGCACGATCATAGTCAATGAAAGCAGGAGCGCAAACCCCAGGGGGCGGCCTCGCGGCAGTTTGAGCCGCTTCCACAGGACTACCGGAATCGAGAGCAATGCCGCCAATAAGAAGCGGACCGCCGCTCCATGCAAAGGCGGAACATATTCGGTCAACGTGTCTGCCGCTACCCACGTACTGCCCCAAACTACGCCCAGCGCGGCAAAAGCGAGCCACTGCTTTCGTCTCAAATCTATCCACCCAACAAAACAATGGGGGCTGCGTAGACACGCAACCCCCAATTGCCAAGTCTCTCCGGCTCTAAGGTTACTGCGGAGCACGGCCTCCGCCGCCGCCCGAACCGCCGCCGGGCCCACGACCGCGGCTGCGATGCCGCCTGCGCCGCTGTCCTGCGGGACCGCCGGGGCCACCGGACGATGCTGGCCTGCGAGCTTCCGCCGGTGCAGTACCTGGGGTACCATCCGCGCGATTGAAGTTTGGCTCTTCCCCACCCTCGACAAACGGCTCATCGTCGTCAAACTCTTCGCCGCCCTCAATGGTGATGGTGCTGGCGTTCGAAGCAGGTTGCCGTTCCACCGGAGCTTGCGCTACCGGGCGAGGAGCGCGCGGCGCAGGCGACTCTCCGCCACCGTTGTCTCCCCCCGAACCGCCTCTGGAAGGCTCAGGCAATCCCAGTTTCTCGCGCTGTTCTTTCAAGAGCGCTTTGCGCGAGAGCTTGATGCGATTGCCCTCGATGCCCAGCACCTTGACCAGTACCTGATCGCCTTCACGGAGCTCATCCTTCACGTCTTTTACGCGATGCTCGGCAATCTCGCTAATGTGCAGCAAGCCATCCGTGCCAGGGAAGATTTCAACGAACGCCCCGAACTCCGCCAACCGCACCACTTTGCCCAGGTAGGTCTTGCCCACTTCAGGCACCGCGGTGAGATCGCTGATCATCGCCAGCGCCTTCTTCAAGCCTTCTTCGTCGCTCGAGGCAACGTTCACCCGACCCGTATCGTCGACATCGATCTTCACACCGGTGGCTTCGATAATGCCGCGAATCGTCTTGCCGCCCGGTCCGATCAGGTCGCGAATCTTGTCTGTGGGTATTTGCAGGGTGTGGATCTGCGGAGCAAACTTCGACCGCTCGGTGCGCGGGCTGGGCAGTACTTCATCCATCTTGTCCAGCAGGAACAACCGTCCGCGGCGAGCCTGTTCGAGTGCCTCGCGCATAATCTGCCCGGTGACACCCTTGATCTTGATATCCATCTGCAGCGCGGTGATACCCGCCCGCGTGCCGGCTACCTTGAAATCCATGTCGCCGTAGTGATCCTCTGCACCGGCAATGTCGGTCAGGATGGCGTAGTCGTCGCCCTCCTTCACCAATCCCATAGCCACGCCTGCAACGGCGCCCTTCAACGGGATACCAGCTTCCATCAGCGCCAGGCTTGCGCCACAGACGCTGGCCATGGAAGAAGAACCATTCGATTCCAGAATGTCAGAGACCACACGCAAGGTGTAAGGCGATTCGTCTTCACCCGGCAGCACCGCGGAGATAGCCCGCTCGGCAAGTGCGCCGTGGCCAATCTCTCGCCGGCCAACGCCGGTCATGCGGCCCACTTCGCCCACCGAGAACGGAGGGAAGTTGTAGTGCAGCATGAAACGCTTGCGCTGTTCCCCCTGGAAGGTTTCCAGGCGCTGCATGTCGTCCGAAGTTCCCAGGGTCACGGTAACCAGTGCCTGCGTTTCGCCACGAGTAAAGAGCGCGGAACCGTGGACGCGGGGCAACACACCAACTTCAATCGTGATCTCGCGGATCTGGTCGAAGCTGCGGCGATCAGGCCGTATGCGCTCTTTGGTCACCTGCTCGCGGAAAATCTTCTCCCGCAGCGCCTCGTAATATTTCGCCAACTTCTTCTTGGCGTCTGCATCGCCTTCAGGTAGGGCCTTGGCCAGCTCGTCCTTGATCTGCTTGACCAGCGCGTTGCTTTCCGCCTTGGGATGCGTCTTGGTGTCCAGTGCATCTTTCAGCCGGTCGCTCGCCTTGGCCTCAAGCGCCGAGAAGTACTCATGATCAAACTCCAGCGGCGGCACAACACGCTTCGTTTTCCCCGCCTTGCCAACCAACTCATCGATCACGGCACAGATCTTCTTGATTTCGGTGTGACCAAACTCAATCGCATCGACGACTGTGTCTTCGGTCACTCCAGTCGCACCGCTCTCGATCATCACCACGCCGTCTTTTGTAGCAACCACGGTGATGTTCAGAGTGCTCTCGAGCCGCTCCGCATAGGAGGGATTCACAATGAACTGGCCATTCACCTGGCCTACCCGCACTGCGCCGATGGGGCCGTCGAACGGAATGTCAGAAAGCGCCAACGCCGCTCCCGCTGCGTTAATGCCTACCACGTCAGGATCGTTCTCTTTGTCCGCAGACATGACCAGGGCAATCACCTGGGTCTCGTTGCGGAAATTTTTTGGGAACATGGGGCGGATGGGGCGGTCGATCTGGCGGCAGGTAAGAACCTCACGCTCGCTGGGACGCCCTTCGCGCTTGATAAAGCCGCCTGGAATGCGGCCACCGGCGTAGGTGTATTCGCGGTAGTCCACAGTCAGGGGGAAAAAATCGAGTCCTTCTTTGGGATCCGGTGCGGCGACTGCGGTTGCCAGCACTACGTTGTCACCCTGGGTTACGAGCACGGCGCCAGACGCCTGCTTGGCCATTCGGCCTGTTTCAAAAGTCAATCGCTTGCCGCCGGCAAGCTCGACTGTCACTTCCTGTTTCATAAAATCCTCATTTCGTATGTGCACAAAGGGCGCGGCGAGGTATCGCTGCAGCGCGAGCGAAGGGCGGGATCAGCAGAGCGAACGTATGCGATAGATCAGCCGACGTGCGCTTTCCGGCCGGTGCCACCCTGTGCGCACCAGCCGTCTCAGCGTTCAGCTCGATCCAGTCTCTTCGCCTTATTGTGGGGTACAAGTTGCTCGCTTGCTTATTTGCGGATGCCCAGCTTACCGATCACGTCGCGGTAGCGGTCAGAATTATTCGTCTTGAGATAGTCCAGTAGACGGCGGCGTTTGCTCACCAGCATCAACAGACCGCGCCTTGAGGCGTGATCTTTCTTGTGAAGCTTGAAGTGCTCAGTCAGCTCGCCAATACGTTCACTGAGAATCGCAATCTGCACTTCCGGGCTACCCGTGTCACTGTCATGGGTGCGAAAGCGCGTAATAACATCGGTCTTCTTTGCAGTTGCCAGCACGGCAGCGCTTTACTCCTCTACGTTAAATCGAGTCCACTCTCTAAGTGTCTGATCAAGAATAACATGGCTTCGATTCCGCCGTCCACGAAGCAAAGCCCAAAGCGGCAGTTTGGGCCCCGCCCGCCATGTTGTTCAATCCGTGACGTTAACCAAGGAAATGTTCGCAGCAACGGCCGGGTGCCCCATCCTTTGCGTTCTTTGCAAAGGGTGGGATTCACTCAGTCCGCATCAGAGGATCCGCTGATCCCAACCTTACCAAAGGGCGCGAAGGATGGGGCACCCGCGTGTTCGCGGCAACGGCCCCTGCCCCGATTACTCCATCATCACCGCTCCGCCCCCGCCCGGCCGGTTGCGGTCCAGCAGAAACGCCATGGGAATCATCAACACAGCGGCGATCCCCAGGACATAGTAAACATCCACATACGCCAGGGCTTGGGTCTGTGCCTGCATTTGGCCGTACAACTGGCCCTGCGCCAGGTGCAACGCATTGGATTTGCCTGCGGTTGCGTTGAAGGTGTGCCGTAATGCGTCAATCTGCTGCTGATAGTTGAGATTGACCGGAGAGGTGCTCTCGGAGAGCGCGTTCTGATGCCATTGCGCCCGTTCCGTGACCAGGGCGTTGGTGAGCGAAATCAGGATGCTTCCCCCAATGTTGCGAACGAAATTGATCAGTCCTGAAACCTGGTTGTTCTTTTTCCGGCGGAATCCCGAAATAGGCGGCCGTGGTCACCGAGATGAACACGAAGGGTATAGCGACAATTTGAAAAACCCGCAGCTTCGACGAGAAACCGAAGCTGATCAGCAGGCTTAAATGGGTTGCGGTATAGAAATACGACAGCGCGAAAAGGATGAACCCCATGGCGATCAGATTGCGCGCCGGGAACCGGCTCACAGCCTGCCCTGCCATCGGCATCACGATCAGCAGCGCCAGTCCTCCGCCGGAAAGAGATAGCCCGGCGATGGTTGCCGTGTAGCCAAGTTGCTGCTGCAAAAACTGCGGCTGCAACACGGTGGTTGCATTGAGCAGGCCGCCGGTCAGCAGCATAAGAAACGCGCAAACCGCAAAATTCTTGAACTTGAACAGCCGCAGGTCCATCAGCGGCTTTTCTGCGTGAAACTCCCAGGCGATCAACGCGATGAACGCGATGATGAAGGTCAAGGCAAAGCCCACGATGAAGTTCGAGCCAAACCAGTTCTTCTCCTCGCCTTTATCGAGCGTGATTTGCAGAGCACCCATGGAGATGATCAGCAGGCTGACGCCAATGTAGTCGATACGGTAAAGGTTGTTGCGGTCGGACTTTTGGTACGGAGGATCTTCCACCAGACGGTTGGTCAAAAACAGGGCGAGCATGCCGACGGGGATGTTGATGTAGAAGATCCAATGCCAGGAGTAGTTGTCGGTAATCCACCCGCCCAGCGTCGGTCCGATCGAGGGCGCCAGCACGGCGACCAGTCCGTACAGTGAAAATGCGAGCCCACGTTTCGACGGCTCGAAAGAATCAGCCATGATGGCCTGCGCCATCGGCTGTAGACCTCCTCCCCAATCCCCTGAAAAACGCGGAAGAGCAGCAAAAGACCCAGGCTGGGCGCGATCCCGCACAGAAATGAGCTGACCGTAAAGATCACGATGCAAAGCATGAAGAAATTCTTCCGCCCGATCACGCTCGCCGCCCAGGCGCCCATCGGCAAAACGATCGCGTTGGCCACCAGGTACGAGGTCAGAACCCACGTGCTCTGATCGGAACTTGCCCCCAGGCTGCCCGCGATATGGGGGAGGGCCACATTCGCGATGGAAGTATCCAGCACTTCCATGAAGGCTGCGAGGGCCACCGTGGCGGCAATGAGCCAGGGATTTGTCTTGGGCTTCCATGCGTACATCGCCTGGTTTGCAGCGGACGCATTGGCAGTGGTGGTGGCTGCGGCCATCCTTCTCCGTATCCCCCTTGGCTTGCCTTACTCTAGATGCGCAGCCAACCCCACGCGACGCCATTTCTGCAGCACTGTGGGACGGAAACCGCACCCTAAAGATGCTTATCGAAGAACGCCAGCGTTCGCGTCATGGCCTCTTTTGCGGCCTTTTCATCGAAGCTGCCCCGCATGTCGCAATTGAATCCATGCCCGGCGTCATACCAATAGATTTCAACTTCAGGATGCGCCGCCTGCACCTTGGCGACATCCGCCTCGGGAATATGAGCATCGTGCTTTCCGAAGTGAAGCATCAAAGGGACTCGCGGCTTTTCGTCGGCAAAACGCACAATTTGACCGCCATAATAGCCCACGGCAGCGGCCGGAGCCAGCCGTGTGGCGCTCAGCCATGCCAGTGTTCCGCCAAAGCAGAACCCAACCACACCCGCCGGCTTTCCCGTCTCTTTGACGGCATATGCGAGCGCCGCATCCACGTCCATGACCGCGTGGTCGATACTGAGCTTTTGCGCGAGGGCCATCCCCTGCTGCATTGCTTCGCCGTCATAACCGAGTTCGACCTGGCCTTCCACCCGATCGAAAATCGCTGGCGCCACCACGAAAAAACCTTCCTTCGCGAATCGATCGGCTACCGACCGGATATGAGGGTTAACGCCAAAAATCTCCTGCACGACGACCAGCCCCGCTCGAGGAGCACCCTCCGGTTCAGCCACATAGGCGTCCAGTTGGTGGCCGTCACTGGCTTGCAACTTCACTGCTTTACCCATCCCATCACCTCCATCTTCTCTTTTAGGTTACATGCGCCATGGCCCGGAAGAATGCTTAGGCGAACCTTAGACCGGGAGGTGATGGGGCACACAGGAACCGCTCAAGAGCTTTGCCGGCTCCGTGTCCCAAAATTGCGCGTCCAGCCTAGGAAGCGCAGCAGTTGCGCTCGTTCCTTCCAGAGAAACGACCAGAAGTAAGCTGCATCGATGGTGTCGGCTTTGCGGCCCGAGTAGGTTTCGATCCGCCACTTGAGGTATTCGCTTCGCCACGGGGAGAGCCGGTGGCCTCGCGTTGCATTCCATAAAAAGCGAACCATGCCGACCGGGCCTCTGCAGAAGTATATCCAGCCTGCGCTAAAACCTGCCCGTTAACGGCCTAAATCAGCCTTGGGCTCCAGCATGCTCTCGATAATTTTTCGTGCCACTTCTTCGTCGCTGACTTTATAAGTTCCGTCGGCCACAGCCTTCCTGAGGCTGGCAATCTTTTTCAGGCGTACTTCATCGGTGGCGTCGTCGTCGACTACGGGGAGCACTGGCGATTGGGAAGAAGCGGTGGGTTCAGCCGGATCCCCGGCACGTTGATCACCTGACAGCGGGTTGTCGAAAGGGTCCATACCGGACCTTTAGCGTAGCATCATCGGCGCACAAAGAGGGACCCTTGGTAACCAGCGGTTTTGTATGCGAAGGACGTCCGCAGCTTTTCGAAGGCGGATGGCTCCTAGGGTCCGGGGTTGCCGGTGGGTCCGGGGTTGCCGGTTCGCGATTGCCGGGCAGCGAAATCGACCAGCCGGGCTCGCAAGTGCAGAACCGCGGAGGCGTGAATCTGCGAGATTCGGGATTCCACGACGCCAAGAATGAGCCCGATTTCTTTCATGGTCGTCTCCTCGTAGTAGTAAAGGCTCATGACCAGCCGCTCGCGCTCGGGCAGGTCGCCGATGGCCTCGGTTAGTCGCTCCCGAAGTTCGGTATGCAGGTAGCGAAACAGCGGATCGTCCTCAGGACGGTTCGGCAGGTAAACCAGTTCTTCTTCCCCTGAGTCCTCGGAACGTTCGGAATGCAGGGTGCCGATTTCCAGGCCTTTCAACTCACCCAGCAACTGCTGGTAGGCGGCCAGATCGATGTGCAGTTGTTGCGCGATCTCCAGGTCGTTGGGGGAACGGCCAAATTGCGCCGTCAGCGTCTGGATGGCCTGCTCAATCGCGCGCCCCTTACGCCGTAGCTCCCGCGGGCTCCAGTCCAGAGTTCTCAGGCTATCAAGGATGGCGCCGCGAATACGAAATTGCGCATAGCTGCGGAACTGCACCTGCTTCGATGGGTCGAACTTACTGAAGGCATCCAGCAGTCCTACCACGCCCGCGCTATAGAGGTCTTCGATCGCCACATGTTGGGGCAGACGCTCATGGATGCGCCGAGCGATAAAACGGACGATGGGCAGGTGCTCCACCATGAGCCGTTCCTGTTCGGCGGTGAGCAGGTTGCCGCCCCTGTCCTCTGTGGTCTTCGGCTGCGCTGCTGCCGGGACTTCTTTCTTCGCACCATCCGATGCGGCCTTTGTGACCGTAGCGATACCCGGCGTTGGCTCATCCGTTCGCCGGGAACGCCGCTGACCTTTTCCTGCTTCCTGCATAATCACCATCCGACCTGATGCCGAGAACTGTTTAGGAGC
This sequence comes from uncultured Acidobacteriaceae bacterium, assembly GCA_963758385.1. GTDB lineage: Bacteria > Acidobacteriota > Terriglobia > Terriglobales > Acidobacteriaceae > PALSA-350. Next base: position 1,563,933 of record CAVWVA010000001.1, read on the forward strand.
CTTAAAGGGTCGCTTACGCAACACTTAATCTTTCGGGGAAAAGGCATTCGTTACTGTGCTGTTCCGTGCAGGCCGATGAGACGAAAACTCTGTATGCGCTATCGGCTATCGCCCGAGGAACTCCATCTTCGCGCTGGTTACTTCCCGGTGACCTCCTTGCTTCAAGCGGGCGCCCCTTTCGCTTTGCACCTCTACCCTGCGCCGCATCGACTCCAGGAACAAGCCGCGATGAAGGCACAACCCCCTCGCTGGTCTCATAACGGGATCGGTACGAGTCATGACCCAAAACGAAACACGGCAAATGCCCCCAGGAAACGGCAAAATCGCCATCTCCACTGGGACCTGGCAAGGAAACGAAGACAAAAAAACCTGCAGTTCGCTTTTTGTTCGCTATAATTCAGCCATGTCCGTGACCCGCAGACAGAAAGAAGTACTCGACTTCATCAGCAACTTCGTGCAGCGCAACGGCTATTCCCCTTCCTTCGAGGAAATTGCCCGCGGCTTGAGCCTCAAATCGCTGGCCACGGTGCACAAGCACATTACGAATCTGCAGAAGAAAGGCCTTCTGCAGCGTGCTCACAACCGCAGCCGGTCCATCGACGTGCTGCCCCCGCGAAACAAAGCCAGGCGATCCGACCGGCTCCCCCTCCTGGGGCGGATCGCCGCCGGCCTGCCTGTCGAGGCGCTGGAAACCAATGAAAGCATTTCCCTGGGCGACATCATCGGCAATCGTGAGGTGTTTGCCCTACAGGTGCGCGGAGATTCCATGCGCGATGAGCACATCGTGGACGGCGATTTTGTGCTGGTGGAGCACACCGTTACCGCGCGCCAGGGGGAGATTATCGTTGCCCTCGTCCGCGGCAGCGAGACGACTCTCAAGCGCTACTACATCGAGGGAAGCATGGTCCGGCTGCAACCTTCGAATGCCGAGATGGAACCCATTTACGTTCCCCTCTCGCAATTGGCAATCCAGGGTCGAGTCCTGGGCGTCCTCCGCCGCTACGCCTAAAGCTTAAAGCGAACACAAAAAGAGCCCCGGCTTAACACCGGGGCTCTTTTGCATTGCCAAAAACGATACTTTAGACAGCGATCAGCTTGTTGATGCTCTTATCGATCGTATCTTTGGGCACATACCCGACGATCTGCTCCGCCACCTTGCCACCCTTGAAGAGCAGCAGCGCGGGAATGCCGCGGATTCCGTAACGCATCGGGGTTGCGGAATTTCGATCCACATCCATCTTCATAACCTTGAGCTTGCCGCTGTACTGCGCGGCAACTTCATCCACAACGGGCGCCAACGCTCGGCACGGCCCGCACCAGGCAGCCCAAAAATCCACCAGAACAGGCTGTTCGGATTGCAGAACCTCCTGCTCGAATGTTGCATCGTTTACCTCGAAGACTCCTGGACCTGCCATGTTCCTCCTTCGCTTCCCTGGCTGAGCATAGCACTCATGCCACACTCAACCGCTGATGAATTGATGCAACATGGGCACAAAAGGTTCAGGGCGCTCAAGTGGGTGCGCACCATGCGCACAAATCAAAAGCGCCTGGGCCTCACGGCCACAGGCGCTAGAGCAGCCCTCCCCCAGAACTGCCCACGACGCGTAAAATAGGACCTCGCGACAGCCGTTGTAAACAAAACTTAGGTAACCACAAGGTAATGCCTGGGGAGATCCAGAGATAACCTTTTGGTCATTCTGAACTGTCAGGAAACAAGGGTCATCTGGGCGCCCTGTTGGCCCAGCCGGGTGGCGACCATCTCCACCGGACACACAGGCCGCGCAAGGTCCAGAATCATCTCCTGCAAATCCGCGCTTCCTTCTTCTTCAGTCAGCAGCAGCACCGCTGGGCCCGCGCCGCTTAGCGTCACCGACATCACTCCGTGGTTACCGGCCAATGGCAGCAGAGCCGGCAGAAGCGGACAGAGCTGCATGCGGTACGGTTGGTGCAGTCGGTCCCGCGTAGCGGCCATCATTAGATCTGCTCGGCCCAGGGCGAACGCGGCGGTCAAAAGGGCAACGCATTGCACGCCCGCAACCACATCCTCCCGTCCGTAGGTTTGGGGCAACATTCCACGTGCCTTGGCGGTTGCCACGGGGGTTTCCGGAAGCACCAGGAGCGCGCGCCAATGGGCGGGCGGCGGGATGGAAACGATGGCCAATTCCTGTTGGGCGGCGGCAATCGTCAGACCGCCGTGCCAGCAGGCAGCAACGTTATCAGGATGGCCCTCAAGCCGCGCCGCCTGTTCGACAATCTTCGCCGCATCCCAATCGAGCTGACCGAAGGCGGAGGCAAGCGCAATCCCGGCCAATCGTACGGCTGCCGACGAGCCGCAGCCCATGCCTACCGGGATGCCGTTCTGCATGTGAATTTCGAGCGGCACAACCGGCCGTTGCTCCGCGGCAAGCGCCGACTCATACGTCTGAATCAGCAAATTCCGGCTCAGCCCGGCGCAGATATTTTGGTTGCGTCCGGTGGCGGTGATAGAAAACCGGGGAGCGGGCACAGCCTCTATTTCCAGAAAGAGTTCCAGAGCGAGAGCCATCGCATCAAAGCCCGGCCCGAGATTGGCCGAAGTCGCAGGGAGCCGCAGTTGCACTTTCTTCATGCCTGAATAGCCGCCTCAAGCACTCGAAGTACGGCGTCGGAGGAGGCCTCGAGCGAGAGCGTCGCGCGGCGTTTCTCCGCCAGTTCCCGCTCCAGTCCCACACTTTCCTCGCTGGTCAAAAGCTTCTCCCGATGGAAATCGATGGTGTACTCCGAATCCTTAAGCGTGTGCCCGGTGAGCAGCAGCACGACCGATTCGGAGCGGTCGATCTTTCCCTGGCGCACCAATTTTTTCAAACCAGCCAGGGTTACGGCGGATGCCGGCTCACAACCGATACCTTCCTGGCCAATCTCCGCCTTGGCCAGGGCGATCTCCGCTTCGCTGACTTGTTCGCAATACCCACCCGTCTGGCGGATCACGCGGGCTGCCTTTCGCCATGAGGCCGGGTTACCGATCCGGATCGCGGTGGCTCGGGTATTGGCCTGCACCGGCTCAATCGTATCCCCATCGCAGTTCAGCAGGCTCAGGTAAAGGGGATTTGCGCCATCGGCTTGCACGACGCTGATTTTTGGCACCCGGTGGCTCAGCCCCAGGTGCATCATTTCGAGAAACCCCTTACCCAGGGCGGAACTGTTGCCCAAATTTCCTCCGGGAACGATCACGTGGTCGGGGACCTGCCAGTCGAACTCCTCGGCGATCTCGAGCGCCGGGGTCTTCTGGCCTTCCAGGCGGTAGGGATTGACTGAGTTGAGCAGGTAAACCGGAGCCCGCCGGACCACCTCCGCCAGCACCTTCACGCAGCCGTCGAAGTCTGTCTTCAACTGGCAGGTAACGGCGCCATAATCCATCGCCTGGGAGAGCTTGGACCACGAAATCTTGCCCTCAGGCAGCAGCACCAGGCTGTTCATGCGCGCCCGCGAGGCGTAGGCCGCCATCGCCGCCGAGGTATTACCCGTCGAGGCGCACGCTACCCATTGGAAGCCGAGCTCTCGTGCCTGCGAGAGGGCCGCCGTCATCCCCGTGTCTTTGAACGAGCCGGTAGGGTTCATGCCCTGATGTTTGGCGTAGAGCTGGTCGAACCCTAGTTCTTCTGCACTTTGCAGAAGCCTGTACAGGGGAGTGTTGCCTTCACGCAGCGTAACCGCTTGCTCGGGATGGAGAAGAATGGGCAGCAGCTCGCGAAACCGCCACACGCCGCTTTGATCGATCGGAAGCCTGGATTGGAGCCGTTCCTGCCACAACCATCGCAACGCGCCCGGATTGGGCATACGCCGGGGCCCCGGCTGGGCCGCACCCGCCTGGCTCCAGGACGGATACTCCACCTCCAGGAGCTCGCTGCATGCAATACACCGGAAATCTTTTTCCACCGCATCGGGCAGGATGACCGCACCGCAACCGACACAGCGGAGTTGATGAGAAGCTTCGTGCATCCTCTAAGCCTAGCTTAGAACTGGTCTGGCGTGATCGTTGTCCGGTCCAGGCTCAAGAGTTCCCCGTACCCTGCTGGGTGCCCCATATCTCCCAACGTTCTTTGTTGGGAGATATGGAGGGCGCCCAGCACTCCGTTCTCCTGTCTGTTGTTCTTAGTGCCGAGGCTGCTCGTGTTCCTCGGGATGAGGATTCTCTTCCTTGGGCCGCGGCTCCGGAGCCGGGTGTGTTTCCGGCGCCTTAGGAGCCTGTGGCCGCACCTCAGGAGCTGGGCGCTCTTGGGGAGCCGGGCGCTCTTGGGGCGCTGGACGCTCCTGCGGAACCGGATGAACTTGCGGGGCCGGACGTTCCTGCGGCACAGGCCGCTCCTGCGGTTCAGGACGGACTTGAGGGGCCGGCCGCTCCTGCGGTTCAGGACGGACTTGAGGGGCCGGCCGCTCCTGGGGTTCAGGACGGACTTGAGGGGCCGGGCGCTGCTGCGGCACAGGCCGCTCTTGAGGGGCGGGACGGACTTGCGGCGCCGGTCGCATTGCCGGTTCACTGGCAGGCCTGGTCGGCTCACGCTCCTGCACCACTGGCATCGGCTGACGCCGTTCCACCGGAAGAGGCCTGGCCGCGACGACCATCTGCGGTTGCCCGTGGTTGATCGCAGCGAACTGAGCGCGATTGGTGCTGGCCGCCTCCCTGTGTTGTTCCTGCACAGCCAACGGCGCCATACGCGGTAGCCGCAGGGCCGCAATCTCCTGGGGGTTCGGCGGCAGATTCACGCCCCCGCGGCCACCGCTATAGCTCACGCGGTTGTAGTTGGTGATGTTCACCACGTTGCGGATATAAGTATTGTGAATCACGGTGACGTTCACATTGGTCACCTGGCGGTTGTAATTGAACTGGTTGTTGTTCCAATAACCGCCGTAATAGCCGCGCCCAACATAGCCGTTACCGTAATTGACACCGCCGTAGTAGCCGATATACCGGCCCCAGTACCCTTGGCGCCAGCCATAGCGGCCCGAGTGGTAACCCCAATACCCGGGCGTCCATAATGCCCCGGTGTAGGGAGCATAAGCCCACACGCCCGGAACCCAGAAATAGCCCTCTGGCGAGTAGGCCCAATATCCTGGTGTCCAAATGTAGTTTGGGTCGGGGCATGGCGGCTGTTGATATTCCGGCAGCGGCGGTGGGGGCTCAGGCGCGTATTCGGTGATCTGGTCTTCATATCCCGGATCATAAGAGCCTTGATTTTGATACTGCGGCTGTTGCGGCTGCGGTTGCTGGTACTGCTGCTCCTGATACTGCGGCTGTTGCGGCTGCGGTTGCTGCGGCTGCTGGTATTCTTGCTGATTTTGCGCAGCAGGCTGTTGCGCCGGCTGCGGATACTGTTGCGGGCTTTGCGCCGCATAGGTAGGAGCGCTTGCTGGAGCCTGGCTTTCATTGACTGGAGCAGCCGCTCCGTTATCGCTTACCGGCGCAAGGTTTCCATTCGCCGCCGCGTCCACTTGATCCGTGTCGTTCTTTTTGCACCCCGTCACAGCGATCAGAATCGCCAATACCGCCGCCGGGATAAGCCCGAATCTCCGTGTTTTGCTCATCGATGGTTCCTCTCATTGCATTACAGTCTCGGAGGCTTCCGTTGGCTACCGGGCAGGCCGAGAAATACAGCCACTGGGTCGTAACCCCTAATCCCAGGCAAAGTTCTCAGCAACAGTGTTTTTCTGCTGAATTGACACGAATCCGGGTGCCCCATATCTCGCGTTCTTTGCGCGATGTGGGAAATGAGCGGGAGCCCGGCCAGCAACTCTCGGCTAAGCAGCCCGCCACGGGTTTACGGCTGCTTCTCCAAAACCAGCGAAGTGCTGTCGTAGTCCCCTCGTAGTTTCAAGTCGATGCCGTGGTGCATCAGGTATGCGCCACTTACGCTGCCCATCGGCTGCACCTGGCTGGAATCGATGGCTTCCACCTTATATACGGCGTCCTCTGCCAGGCCGCGCAAAAAAACAGTCGGAAACGGCGTGCCGAAGCGCTGGGAATGAAGAAAGGCAAACAGCACCGCCTGGCGTCCATCCGTCGAGACATACTCGGTGGCCGAAACCTCGCTGCCCTCCGGCGCCATCAGGCGATAGAGCGCGCCCCTTTGTACCGTGGCGCGAACCCGCTTGTAGTATTGAACGAATCCGGAGGCCGCGGACATCTCCTCAGGTGTCCACTTATTAAGATTTCCTCCTATCCCCAACGAGCCGGTCATCGCCACCAGAAAGCGAAACTTGAGCGGAACACTCCGGCCATTCATGCCGTTGGGAACATCGGTAACCCAGGCCATCATGATGCCTGGGGAGTAAGCTTGCGTGAAACCGTCCTGCAGCGAAAGCCGATCCAGCGCATCGGTATTATCCGAAGTCCAAACCTGATCGGTTCGGCGCAGGATACCAAGATCCACACGCCCTCCCCCGCCCGAGCATGATTCAATTTCGAGCTTGGGGTGCTTGGCACGCAGCCGATCGAGAATCTCATAAAGATTATGAACATACTCGACCGAGATCTTCTTTTGATCTTCAGGAGCAACCGCGTCCCAGCCGGGTTCTGACCAGTTACGGTTGTAATCCCACTTCAGGAAGGCGATGTCATTTTCGCTCACCAGCTGGTCGAGCCATTGGAAGATATATTCCTTAACGTCATCCCTTGCGAGGTTCAACAGCAGCTGATTGCGGCTCTCGGTGCGAGGGCGTCCGGGAAAATTCATCGCCCATTCAGGGTGCTTGCGATACAGGTCGCTGTCTGGATTCACCATCTCCGGCTCCACCCAGATGCCAAAGTCCATGCCCAGCGAGTGCACGCGATTGATGACCGGCTTCAGGCCGTGGGGAAACTTCTCCGTGTTCACATACCAGTCGCCCAGGCCCGCATGGTCGGTCTTGCGCTGGCCGAACCATCCATCATCGATAACAAACCGTTCCACGCCAAGCTTGCTCGCCTGGGCGGCTAATGCCAACTGTCCTGCTTCGTCGACGTTGAATTCCGTAGCTTCCCACGAGTTGTACAGAACCGGCCGCAAGGCCGTCTTTTCGCCACCGGGCAGAATGGATTGCTGCTCAAACCGGTGCAAAATGCGCGACGCCTCGCCCGTGCCTCCATTCGTAAAGCCGGCATAGAACGGCGGCGTTTCCAGTTTTTCTCCAGGCTTCAGACGATAACCGAAATCGAAGGGATTGAAGCCGCCCGTCACGCGCACTTGCTGCATCGCGGTTTGTTCGACGGTGATGCGCCAGCTGCCACTCCAGCCCAGCGCCCCGAACCACACCGGCCCATTCTCCTCCGTTGTCTGCCCCGGCCGGTCGATGGCGAACCAGGGGTTCGCCTGATGCGATGTGCTGCCACGGCGGCTCTCAATCACGCGCGCTCCCGTTTGCAGCAATTCGGAGTGAACCTGCCACTCCGCTCCCCAGTGACCGGTCAGGTAGTGCCATCCGTATCCCTCGCCCTGCGGTAAAGTCCATGCGGCCGACTGCGCGCTCTCCAGAGTAATCGGCTGATCCGTCCCGTTGATGATTCGCGACCACCGGGCAAGGACGCCAGTGCCGGCAAAAACTCGATAGTAGAGATGAACTTCGAGGGCGGAAGCTATATCTTTCAGCTCGATCTCGAGCGTGTCGCCATCGATATGCTGCTCGACAAAATGCAGCACTACGTCGCGATTGCCGTTAGCGTAGGTTGCCTTCAATGCAGGCTCGGTATAAAGCCCGGCGCCCCAGCCCGGATACTCCTGCGGAGTGGTTGTCGTTGACAGGTCAAACGAGGCCACGTTCCCGCGGCTGTGCGCCGGGTGGAAGTCAGCATCGCGCATCACCCGCGGCCCCCAGTAGATCGCCTGCAACTCGCCCCGCTCGTTCACTCCGAACGCATAGGTCGCTTCCCCGGCCTGCAGCACCCAAACCTTCCGCTCCGGAAAATACTGTATAGCCGCCCGGGCCGCGGGCACCATCGTCCATGCGCTCACCAGCACGAACAACGTCAGGTGAAATCTTGCTTTCTTGATCAAAGCGGTCACTGGGTTTTGAGCTCCAATATCTGGATGGTAAAGCCGGGAACCGTATACGAGAATTTGGCCGCGATGTCATGCACGCCACGCTCCACCGGCACAATCGCAGCAGGCTGGGTAATGCTGTTGGTGGCTGCTGTGGTCTTGGCCGACAGGGCGATAAGCTCACCGCTCTTGCCGATGGCTTTCGCTCCGTTGAGCTCGATGTGCAAACTTTGCGGCGCGGAACTGGCGTTTACCAGCTTCAAATACACAGTTCCGTCCCCCGATTTACGGGTCGCGGAATAGAACAACTTAGGCGCTGCTCCATTGAGCTGCGTATTCAATATCTCGTCACCGATATGATTACTGAACATCACTTGCGCGTAGTAACTTGGCGAGCCATAGCTGGTCAGCGTATCGTAGCCAATCAAATCTGACTCCCACTGCATGCCTCCGGGATTGACGTTGACCAGCAGCGGGGCATAACTGGCCATGATCACGATATCGCTGTTCCTTTCCATCCCGGTCATCCACGCCGCGTCGCCCAGCGCTGAGCCAAAGTTGGGCGTCGGCAGGCCCTCCCGGGTGGCCCACTCCCCCACAAAGATCTTTGGCCCGTTCCGATCGGTCTGATCGTAATGCTGCACGTCGTCGTAAAACTCCTGCGCGCGGCGATAAAAGTGATCGTCGATCACATCCGGCTTCATGGTCGTGATCGGGGTAGTCGCAATCAGCTGCAGGTCAGGGTACTTGGCCTTGATCGCCTTGTAGTACTGCGCGTACCTGTCGCCATAACTTCCGGATTTGTCGAACCAGTCTTCGTTGCCTATCTCGACATAGCTCAGCTTGAACGGCGCGGGATGGCCATCCTTTGCCCGCTCTGCTCCCCATTTTGTCGTGGCGTCGCCGGTTACGTACTCGATCTCATCCAGTGCATCCGCGACATAGGGTTCCAAATCCGAACCGGGCTTTACAAACTCCTGCTTCATGGAATAGCCCGCATAAACAGCCAGCAATGGCTGCATCTTCAGGTCCTCGCACCACTCCAGAAACTCGAGCAAGCCCATGCCGTCGCTGGAGTGATAGCCCCATGGGCTGGGATGGGTGGGGCGGTCGACCAACCGGCCTATGGTTTTTTTCCATTCGAAGCGCTCGTCGATGTGGTCGCCTTCAAGGTAATTTCCCCCGGGGAATCGCAGGAAGGCGGGCTTCATCGCCGCCAGCTTCTCCATCAGGTCGATACGATTTCCGTTGTCGCGACCGTGATAAGTAGGAGGAAAAAGAGACACCAGGCTGAACCACACCGTTCCCGGGTGGCCGACGGAAAGAACCAGGTGGTATTGCGAAGACGTCGCTTCCGTCGTGGATTGAAGGGTGAACTGGTGCTGCTGCCAGGTAGAGCTTAACCCCGCAACCATGGAACTGATTGCCTTGCCGGTTTCATCCTCGACCAGGCTCACCGTCACCTCATGGATGGCTCCATCGCTCTTGGCGTAGAACGAACCGTGGTAGGTGGTGTGCGGCCTTACCGGGAAGCCCCAGAACCCCAGGTTACTGATGCCGGCTCGGTCCGTTGCGCTCGCGCTTTTGACGATTAGTTGCAGGCTCCGCGGCAAGGCCTCGCTGGGGCCCGTCTTGCGATCGATCTCCATCGATGCGTCGGCGCTGCCTAACTCGTAGAGAAACCAGCTGGAGGGCATCTTGCCTTTATCGTAAAACGTACGGTTTCTTACCAGCTCGCCGTAAAGGCCGCCATCGTAGGAGTAGTTGATCTCTTCTGTCATCAATCCGTAGAGTTGCGGGCTCACTTTGGCCTTGGCCTGTGTAAGGTCGATGGACAATGTTGCGGCCTCTTGCGCCAGGCCAGCTGAGCTCAGGAGCAAAGCCACCGCGAAAAACAACGCCTTGACGGAACAGGACGGGGACACAGGAAATCTCCAGGCGCGAAAGCACCGGGATATTTATACCCCATCGCCACAAACCATGGCTGTCAAGAGGAGCGGAAAGAACCCGCAAATCTGCCCATTCCACACCCCGGATGCGAGTAAAGTCTGGAATGAACTCTTCTTCAAACTCTGCCAAGCACCCAATGCGGGTGCCGCCCCATATCTCGCGCTATTTGCGAGATGTGGGAAATGAAGTCGCCCTCGCCCCTGAATCTGTAACCCTCCGTACTTCCGGGAGGAGGCTGTTCATAGGGAGCGAAGCTGAGGGAACGAACGCCCCGGGCTTCAGCTTCCCTTAACCTTAAATAGAGGATACTGCGCACATGCGGGTATTGCTGGTCGAAGACGAGGTGCGCCTGGCGGAGAACGTCGCCTCCGCCCTGCGCGAAGGTCCCAGTTTCGCTGTCGATTGCGCTGAAGACGGGCCAACCGGCCTGCACCTTGCCGAAAACCTGTGCTACGACCTCATCATCCTGGATCTGATGCTGCCTGGACTCGATGGCCTCAGCCTGCTTAAAAAGGTGCGCGCTCGCGGAGATGCCACGCCGATCTTGATCCTCACCGCCAGGGCCGAGCACAGCTCTATCATCACCCTGCTCAATGCCGGCGCGGACGACTATCTCAGCAAACCTTTCGATCTGGGAGAATTGATTGCCCGGGCCAAAGCCCTCATCCGCCGTGGCAAAGGGGTTGCCGATTCGATACTCCGGCTGTCTGACCTGGAAGTAAACACGGTCGAGCAGAGTGTTCACCGCTCTGGCAGGGTGGTGGATCTGTCGCCAACCGAATATCGCATCCTTGAATACCTGATTCACCGGCCGCGCGTAGTCGTATCCAAGCGTGAGCTGCTGGAACACCTCTACGACTACAACTGGGAACATCACTCCAACGTGATTGAAGCGCACATTTCCAATCTGCGCCGGAAACTCGAAGCCGCTACCCAACAGCCGAGCATTGAGACCCTTCGCGGAAGAGGATACCGGCTACTCGTGGGTTTCGAGGACATCCGATGAAGTCCTATTCCCTTACTCATCGGCTTATCACCATCGTTCTGTTGGTAGAGCTGCTGGCTGCCCTCTCGATATCGGGGGCCGCGATGATCTACGAGCGTCACCAACGCTTTCGCGCCTTTGACATCATGCTTCGCGGGCGAGCCGACTCGCTGTTGGGCGCGGTGCAGGATGCAGAGGACTCTCAGGACAACGTGATGCTCGATGGGACCGAAGTAAATTTCCCCGCCGAGGATATCTATCAGGTCGAGGACGCCACCGGTAGAATACTGGGCCGCTCGCCCAACTGGAGCGGGCCTGGAACGGCCGTGCCGCCAACCAGGGCCGGCAAGTTTCTTCGTCTCTCGTTGAACGGCGCCCATTACCGCGCGCTCAGAATCGAAGGACTGAGAATCGTCGATCCGGGCGACAAGGGCGGCGGCATCCCACGCCGCGTAAGCATTTTTTACGGCTCACCTGTCGATCGCGTTTGGAAAGACATCTGGAGAGCGGTAGCGTTCTACGCGGCCACCAGCTTAGCTTTACTGGCTATTACAGGGATTCTGATTTTCTGGCTGCTGAACCGCGGCCTGGCGCCTTTGCGCGAGTTGGCGGCGGAAGCCGGGGGTGTCTCGGTGGAATCGTGGGATTTCCATCCACCGCAAAGCGTGCGCACCATCAAGGAGCTTGCCCCTCTCACGGGTGCTCTGGAGACTGCGCTCGCGGGCCTGGAGCGCTCCTTTGCGCAACAGCGGAGATTTGTCGGCGATGCCGCGCACGAGCTCAAGACCGCCGTCGCCGTTTTGAAGTCCTCACTACAACTGTTGACCCTGAAACAACGGACCACTCTCGAGTACGAGCACGGAATTGCGCGATGCCAGGTCGATTGCGAGCGCATGGAGGATGCGGTCGCCAGGATGTTGACATTAGCGCGGCTGGAGACGAAATCCGAGCTTCTTGCGCAACACTTCGAAACCGATCTGGCTAACACACTACGCCAGGTGTCCCGGCAATTCGAATCCATGGCGGAGCTCAAAAATTTGCGCATCCTGGTGTCGGGGGCAGAGCCGCTGATGATCGACATCGAGCCGGAGCAGTTGCAACTCTTGTGCTCGAACCTGCTGCTGAACGCCTTGCAACATAGTGCGGACGGCTCCGCGGTGCGCGCCGTTGCGCGGCAGGATGACTTGGGCGTGGAGCTCCGCATAGAAGACGATGGTGACGGCATCGCGGCCGAGGATTTGCCTCATGTTTTTGATCGCTTCTACCGCGGGGATCCCTCGCGCAGCCGCAATACCGGAGGAACAGGCCTGGGCCTCTCGATCTGCAAAGCAATCGCATCCAGCTGGAGAGGAACCATCGATATTTCCAGCAACTTGGGCGTTGGCACCAGGGTAACAGTGCGCTTTCCCGTGCTCTCTTCAGCTTCAGTTAAGGTCGCTGTGCAAGATTGAACTCCAGCCTGCTTTGGAGTATCCGATGACATCGCACCGCACTCATGGTTTTTGCACGCTTGCCATTGCCGCCGTCTCGTTACTAGCGCCTGCTAGCGCGTTTGCCCAGAAACCCTATAGCATCCTCGCCCGATGGACGATCGGCGGCCAGGGCGGCTGGGATTACCTTACCTCCGACCCCAAAGCACACCGTCTTTATGTCACTCACGGGCCGCGGGTCGAAGTGCTCGACACCGATTCCGGCAAGGTACTGGGCAGCATCACAGGCTTGAAAGGCACCCATGGCGTGGCGCTGGATGAAGCCGGCAAGTACGGCTACATCAGCGACGGAGGCGCCAATGTGGTGGTGGTGTTCGATCGTCTCTCGCTCGCCACCGTCGCATCCATTCCCGCGGGAACCAATCCAGACGGAATTGTATTTGAGCCGGCAACCAAAACGGTTTGGGCTTTCAATGGCCGCAGCAGCAATGCAACCGTGATTGATTCCGCACAACAGAAAGTCATTGCCACCATCGCACTCGACGGCAAGCCTGAGTTTCCCGTCGCGGATGGCTCCGGGAACGTCTTTGCGAATATCGAGAGCAAGAATGAGATCGTTCGCTTCGATGCCGCGGCAAAAACAATCACCGCAACGTGGCCGCTATCCAACTGCGAATCACCTTCTGGTTTGGCTATCGATATCCCAGGCCACCGGCTCTTCGCCGTATGTGACGAAGGGAAAATGGCAGTGGTGGATACCAACTCTGGCAAGACCATCGCGAACCCGGCGATCGGCGACGGTCCAGACGCAGCTCGCTACGATCCCAAGCGCAAGCTTGCTTTCTCCTCCAACGGCGAAGGCACGCTGACCGTAATCGATGCCGGCAAAAATACCTATCCCGTGTTACAGAACCTGGCGACTCAACGTGGAGCAAGAACCATGACGCTGGACACAGCTACCGGCCGTCTCTACCTGGCGACCGCTACCTTCGGGGAGCGGCCCGCGGCCACTGCAGCCAATCCGCATCCCCGGCCATCGATTGCTCCCGGCAGCTTTACGGTGCTCGTCGTCGGGCAGAAATGAGCGCCGCGAAACTCCCATGCGTCCTTCCTCTCTCATGATACGAGCTTGCTTGGTTGCCCTTGGGTTGTGCGTCAACACGGCGCTCGCGCAGCAAGGTGCGCCCTCGGTTGCACCCGTCTCTGCATCGATAACTCTGGAACAAGCCATAGCGTTAGCCCGCACCAACGAACCGAACTTTGCCGCCGCCGTAGCAAGTGCGCGTGTCGCCTCGCTCGATCACTCGATTGCCCGCGCAGCCCTGCTGCCTGGCGTCACCTATCACAACCAGGTGCTGTATACGCAGCCCAACGGCGCAATCAATGGGAGTGGCCCCGTGGGGAGCCAGGCTGCTCCGCGCTTTATCGCCAACAATGCGGTGCGTGAATATGCCAGCCAGGGTGTTGTCACGGAGACGTTAGGCCTGCGACAGATGACCGCCGTCTCCCGGGCTGCCGCCGCCGATGCCGTCGCGGCCGCGGAACTCGAAATTGCCCGCCGTGGATTGGTCTTCACGGTGACGGGCCTCTTCTACCAGGCATTGGCGGCGGATCGCAAAGTGGATATAGCCCGCCGCGCCGCCGGCGAAGCAGCCGGCTTTACTCATCTGACCCAACAGCGGGAGAGCGCCCGGGAAAGTGCGCATGCTGATGTAGTAAAAGCACAACTGCAGCAACAGCAGCGCGATCGCGATCTCGCCGATGCCCTGCTCCAGGCACAGAAGTCTCATCTGGATTTGGCCGTGCTCCTGTTTGCCGATCCTCGCACGGATTACACGCTTGCGCCCGGGTCAGTTGCCCTGCTGCCAGACCGCGCAGATGTGGATGAGACGGCAATGAAACTCAATCCCGAGCTGCATCAGGCTTTGGCCTCCCTGCGTGTCAGCACGTTGGACGTCACGGCAGCTCGCGCCGCCTATCTGCCCGATCTTGGTCTCAACTTCACTTACGGCATTGACGCAGTCCAGTTCGCTGTCAACGGCCGAGACGGGGTAAGAAATCTGGGCTACTCCGCCAGCGCGACGCTTGATATTCCAATCTGGGACTGGCTCTCGACCCAGCACCGCGTTCGCCAGAGCGAGATCTTGCGCACCGCCGCGCACACCGCCCTCACCGCAACCCAGCGGAGGCTGGTTGCCGAACTGGATGAGTCGTATGCAGAGTCCACCACGGCCCGCGACCAACTTCAGTCTCTGGATCAGAGCGTGAAAACCGCGGGGGAGAGTCTGCGCCTCACCCGCCTGCGCTACACCGCCGGGGAAGCAACTGTACTCGAAGTGGTGGACGCAGAAAACTCCTTCACTGCAGCCGAGATCGCACGCGAAGACGGAAACACCCGCTATCAAATGGCTCTCACTAACCTGCGCCTGTTGACCGGAGCGATCTGAGCCATGGAACTAATACCTGACTTCTCATCCCGCAACAAGTCAAAGGGTGCCCCATATCTCGTGCCGTTACCAGATGTGGGAAACGCAGCCCTCCGACTGGGACTGTTAATCCCTGGGAAAAAACTCGTGGGGACGGGCTTTCTTTGCACCCTCTCCCTATTCCCCACCGCGTGCAGCAAGCCCGCGGAGACTGCCCCAACCGCGGTCTACGTGCAAGCGGTACATCCGGAACGCGCCGCCATCTCCGAAGAAATCACCGCGGACGCCACACTCGCCCCCCTGGCACAGGCCGCTATCTCCCCCAAAGTGACCGCCCCAATCAAGAAGTTCTTCGTGCAACGCGGTTCCCACGTTAAGGCCGGCCAGCTCTTAGCCACCCTGGAAAACAGTGACCTCGAAGCCGCCGCACTCGACAACAAAGGCGCCTATAACGCAGCCCAGGCCAACTACATTATCGCCACCGGCGCGACGGTACCGGAAGACACTACAAAAGCACAGTTGGATCTGGCCCAGGCCACCGCCAATCTGAACCTGGCCCAGAGTATTGTCGACAGCCGAACCCAACTCTTTGCCGAAGGGGCCATCCCGGGACGCGATCTGGACACCGCCAAAGCAGCCATGGTTCAAGCCAAAGCCGCCTACGAAGTCGCGAAACAGCATTTCGAAGCAGTGCAAAAGATCAGTCAGAAGGCGGCCCTGGAGAGCGCCCAGGGACAGCTCACCTCCGCCAAAGGTAAGTACCTTGGCGCCCAGGCCCAGCTGAGCTACACAGAGATTCGCAGCCCCATCTCAGGCGTGGTAACCGACCGGCCACTCTTCGCCGGCGAGACGGCGGCCGCCGGCACTCCCGTGATCACAATCATGGACACCTCCGCCCTGCTGGCAAAATTGCACCTGTCACAGATACAGGCACAGCAGCTTTCGCTCGGAGCAGATGCCACCATCACGGTTGCCGGTCTTGACCATCCCGTTCCGGCCAGGGTTTCGCTGATTAGTCCTGCCCTCGACCCCGGAAGCACCACAGTCGAAGTATGGCTTCGCGTCGAGAACGCGAAGGGGACATTGAAGGCGGGCACACCGGTCCACACCACGATTACCGGACGTACGGCGGATCACGCACTGCTGGTTCCCCTCGAAGCGATACAGACAGCGGCCGATGGCGTCGGGAAGTTCGTCCTGGTGGTCACATCCGACGGAACCACCGCCAAAAAGGCTGTCACGCTCGGCATCACAAACTCGGAATCCGCCCAAATCCTCAATGGGCTGGCCGCATCCGAAACGGTGATCACGACCGGCGCTTATGGGCTCGATGAAGGCGCTAAAGTCAAGGTGGGCTCTGCTCCAGAAGCCGGAGGAGACAAAGATTGATGCCCGGCACGCCCGAAAACCCCGGCCGCGAGGGCTCGTTCTGGCTCGCGGCCGCGGCCAAGCCCATCTTCTTCTTCCTGGCGCTGCTGACGCTGGCCGGCGTCTACACCGCGTTCCAGGTGCCGATCTCCGTTTTTCCCGAAACCAACTTTCCCCGCGTGGTCATTGGCATCGACAACGGCGTCATGCCGGTGGAACAAATGCAGGTGGCCATCACCAAGCCAATCGAAGACGCCGTCAACAGCGTTCCTGGCCTGCTGACCGTCCGCAGCACCACCAGCCGGGGATCTGCGGAAATCAGCCTCTTCTTCGATTGGAACGTGGATATGTTCCGCACGCTGCAGCTGACCGACGCTGCGCTTGCCAGGATCTCTCAATCTCTGCCCGCAACCGCGCGCATAACCACCAACCGCCTCACCTTCGCCACTTTTCCCATCCTTGGCTATGCCCTGACGGCGGAGGATCGCGGTAAGAACACCGTCTCCCAGACCCGCTTGTGGGAAATAGCCACCTACGATCTGAAGCCGCCACTGAATCGTGTCAATGGAGTCAGCACCGTCACCATTCAGGGCGGTCAAATTCCCGAGTTCCACATCGTGCCCAACCTCGCCCGATTGCAGGCGGCCGGCGTAACCCTGCTCGAATTGGTCAACGCGGTTCAGGAATCGAACATTATTGACTCACCCGGCCTTTACGAGGCAAACCATCAACTCATCCTCGCCCTGATCGGAGCGCAGGCCCACACCGCCGCGGAGCTAGGCAACCTGATCGTAAAAACTACGCCCGGCGGTGTAGCCATCCGCGTGGGCGATGTCGCCATGGTCGAGCCGTCCACTATGCCGGTCTACACGGCCGTTCGAGCCAACGGCAATCCTGCTGTTCTTATCAACATCACCCGTCAGCCCTCCGGCAATACCGTGGCAGTGGCGAACGCGGTGGCGGCAGAGATGGCTCAACTGCAATCCAGGCTTCCGCCGGGGGTCCGCGTAAAGGCATTCTATGACCAGTCTGAGCTGGTCCGCGAAAGCATTCTCAGCGTCCGCGACGCCATTCTTATCGGCCTGGTGCTGGCCTGCATCATCCTCTTCCTGTTTCTCCACGACTGGACTTCTTCATTGGTTGCCGGCCTGGTCATTCCTGTCACCGTGGCGGTGACCATTCTCTTTCTCCGCATCACCGGCCAAAGCTTCAACCTGATGACCCTGGGCGGATTGGCGGCGGCCATCGGCCTGGTCATCGACGACGCCATCGTGGTGGTAGAAAACATCGCAGTCCATCGTGAAGCAGGAGAATCACGAATTGGATCCGTTCGCAAAGCAATCCACGAGATCACGCGGCCGCTGGTCTTTTCCACTATCACCCCGGTTATCGTCTTTCTTCCCCTGCTCGCCGTGACCCAGGTGACAGGGAGCTTTTTTCGCGCTCTTGCCGTAACCATGTCGGTTGCTTTGCTCACTTCCCTGCTGCTCGCTTTAACCTTCACTCCCGCCCTCTCTCTGAAACTGGAAAGAAAAGTGGCGCACCAGCGCCGCCAGTCCGCGCTCACGAAACGATTGGGCGCAGTCATGCAGCGCTTCCTCCAACTCCACGAGCGAGCTCTGGCCTGGTCGTTTGCCCGCCCTCTCGCTCTGATGTCACTCTGCATCGTCCTGATCGTTGCCGGCTACCTCAGCTATCGCGGCCTCGGATCTGACTTGCTTCCAGAGATGGATGAGGGAGCTTTCGTCCTTGATTACTTCACTCCCGCGGGAACGTCCTTAACTGAAACCAACCGCATTCTCGAACACGTGGATAAGATCCTGCTGCACATTCCGGAAGTGTCCATCACCTCCCGGCGGACCGGACTGCAAATGGGGCTGGCTGCGGTGACGGAAGCGAACACGGGCGACTTTACCGTCCGTCTCAAGCCTGGGCGATCGCGTTCCATCGATGACGTGATCGCCGACGCGCGCACACAGATTCATGCGGCTGAGCCTTCGGTCGATATGGAGTTCACCCAAATTCTTCAGGACATGATCGGCGATCTCTCCAATTCCCCGGAGCCCATCCAGATCAAGCTGTTTTCGAGTGATCGCAACCTGCTGCTGGCTCTCGGACCCCGCGTCCAGCAAGCGATCGCTAAAATCCCCGGCGTGGTCGATACGGAAAATGGCGTCGACAACACCATCAGCGGCCCGGCGACTAACTTTCAAATTGACCCTGTGGTTGCCGGGCGTCTCGGCTTTACTCCTACTGAGGTTGCGGAGGACGCCACCTCGATCCTCGATGGCCTGCCCACAAACGATCCGCTCATCGCGGGCGGGCGCCCTTATACCATTCGTGTGCGCCTGCCCGACTCCAATCGCGCCTCGCTCGATGCCATCGAAAATACTGTCTTTAACAGCAGCAGCGGGCACACGGCGACCCTGGGCGCGATGGCCACGATCACTCAGCTGCCCCCGCAGAATGAAATCCGCCGCGAAAACCTGCAGCAGGTAGTACTGGTGAGCGGTCGTCTTGAAGGCTCAGACCTTGGCGGCGCCATGACCGCGGTGAAAGCCACCGTGGAAAAACTTCAGCTTCCCACATCGGTGCGCGTGGAATACGGCGGCACTTATCAGGAACAGCAACGTTCGTTCGCCGATTTAGCCCGCGTGCTTGTGCTGGCTCTCGCCCTGGTCTTCGGAGTACTGCTGGCGGAGTTTCGCAACTTTGCTGCTCCAATCGCCGTGCTTAGCAGTTCTATCCTTTCTCTCTCAGGTGTTGCGTTCGCCTTACTCATCACCAAAACCAATTTCAACGTGGCTAGTTTCATGGGCCTCATCATGGTGATCGGGATCGTAGCTAAGAACGGCATCCTATTACTTGACGCGGATGAGCAGTTACGCGCCAGCGGAATCGAAGCGCGCCAAGCCATGCTCCAGGCCGCTGAGCGGCGCAGGCGCCCCATCCTCATGACTGCCATCGCCACTATCTGCGGAATGTTCCCTCTCGCGCTCGCCCTGGGGGCCGGCTCGCAGATGTTACAGCCCCTGGCCATCGCGGTAATTGGCGGCCTCTTGTTTTCGATTGTGCTCAGCCTGGTGGTAACCCCAGTCGTTTACTACGAATTAACCCGCCGTTCCTAATTCACTAAACTACACTCACGGATTGTTTTATTTTGTAGTTGCGTTCATAAGGTTCTGCGGCTACCTTATTCAAATACCGCTCGTACACGGTACCCAAGTATCATTCGCGGTGAACGCCTTCACTGTCGAAGCGCGATCGTTCACCTCGACTGCGCCTTTCTCGTCGGAACAGGCCCGTAACAACCTTCCAAGTCGAAGATAAGTCAGATACTACTCATCCGCCCCAAGATCCAAGAGGGCCTGGAAAGAACTTTTCTCGCACAATTTCTGGAGGTTGTTACATGTCATCTGGCGCTAGCCGTTTACGATCTTTTCCCCTACCCGTCTTCTTACTAACGATGCTGCTGACCGCATCCGCCGGCGCGCAGAATTTTCGCGGGGGCATTAACGGCACTGTTGTGGATCAGGGCGGCGGCACCATCCCGGGTGCGCAGGTAACGATCACAGAGGACGCAACGGGTGTCGTTCATTCCTCCGTCGCATCCAGCGCGGGAGAATATAGCTTTCCTGACCTCCCGCTTGGACTCTATACCGTTACCGCCACGTCCTCGGGATTTGAAACACTTAAAGTTGCCCAGGTTCAGGTTTCCGCAGGTACAACCTACAGTCTTCCGTTGAAGCTGGGGGTCGCCTCGCAAGCGACCACCGTAGAAGTCAACGCCGCCGGTGTGGCGCTCGACACAACTTCGACCACGCTCACCACCGTTCTGCCCACCAGGACCATCACCGACACACCCATGAATGGCCGCGACTTTACCCAATTCATGGCGTTAACCCCTGGCTACGCGGGATATTCCGCGGGTGGCGGCGGCGGCATTGCGTCGGTGAACGGCACTCGATCGAACCAGGTGAACTGGCAGATCGAGGGCACTGACAACAACGATCTGTGGTGGAACATTCCGGCGGTCAATCAAGGCGGCGTGAACGGCATCGCCGGCATCGTGCTGCCTCTCGATGGCATTGACCAATTCTCCTTTGTCACCAGCTCGGCCCCTGAAACCGGACGCAACCCAGGCGGCACCGCGAATCTGGTCATCAAGTCCGGAACCAATCAGTTCCATGGCACAGCCTACTACTTCAATCGAAATGAGGCTTTGGCCGCCAACACTCCATTTGCCAATGGCTCACCCAAAAACGAAGACCGCTTTCTTATCTATGGCGGCTCGGTCGGTGGACCCATCTTCAAAGACAAAACCTTCTTCTTTGTGACCTACGAGCATAACAATTTCGTCATCGGCAACCAGAGCCGTTCGACCGAACCGTCTGCTGCCTACCAGGCCGACGCACAAGGCGTGCTGGCTTATTACGGGATACCGGTTAATCCCCTTTCCACTAACCTGCTGAGCAATCTTTGGCCGGCAGACGCACTTACAGGTCCGGCGCAGGCCAACAACTACTACAACACCTCGCCACTCACCGGGCACAGCTTCAATGGGATCGCGAAGATCGATCAGAATTTTACCGAGAAAGATCACCTCTCCGTGAAGGCGTTCATGGGTCAAGGGAACCAGATCGCTCCCACTTCCTCCTTCTTAAGCCCGTACTACGAGGAGGCGCCGATTCATGTGTATAACTACTCCATCGTTTATAACCGCGTCATTTCAACCGCGATCGTCAATCAACTCCTACTCGGGGTGAACTACTACAACCAGGCGTTCTCCGACGCGGATCACAGCTTCGACCCGGTCGCCCTGGGCCTTAACACCGGCGTGACGGCAGCGAGTCTCTCGGGCTCGCCCCGCATCAACATTTCCGCGGCCGGGGCCGGGTCGGGATTAAGCGCAAGCAACAACGGTTTCGATCCAACCGGGGTTACAGTCGACTCAGGCCGCAACGACATTACCGGACATCTCGACGACGCGCTCTCCTGGACAAAAGGAGCGCATGAATATCGCTTTGGAGGAGAATTCCGACAGGTGCAGGTGGATTCCTTCTACCAAACCGGCCAGCGCGGCACTTTTACCTTCGATGGCTCTCAGGGCCCATGGACCTACGGAATACAAAACGCAAACGGCTCCGCCCCTGGAGCTACCCCATGCGATGCATTGGCAACAAAGAATTTTGGCAAAACCGCGCCTGGGTACACGCCAAGCTCCGGCTATGACAGCAACGTGCTTTCCCTGGCAGATTTTCTCGCCGGCTGCTTCACCTCGCCCACCAACATCGTGGAAGGTAATCCGAAGCGCCAGGTCTTCGAAAACACATTCTCTCTTTTTGCCCAGGATGCCTGGCAACTCAATCGTCAATTGAATCTCAATTATGGCTTGCGCTACGACTATAGCGGACCCATTCACAGCCAATATCACAATCTGACCAGTTTCGATCCCACCGCTCCCAACGGCATCGCTGTCGCCGGAGTTGATCGTCCCAATGTTTATCAACAATTCTGGAAGAGCATCAGCCCCCGCATAGGTTTCGCTTACCAGCCGGAGGGCCACGCCAACACGGTGTTTCGTGGTGGCTTTGGCATTTTCTTTGACGCTCCTTACATGGTTCCATTTCTGAATTTGAAAAATACTCAGAATGGCGGCCCCGTCGGCGTGCAGGATAATCCGGCCGGCGTGAACCCCGTGGCCAGCGCTAACCCACTCACAGGCGTAAATATCTGGAACTCCGGACAGCTCATCTTTACCCCCCTGGATGAGGCCATCGCAGGCGCCGGGGTTATCAACCTCTTCTCCGTTAACCCGAACTTCCGCCCGTCCTATACCTATAGCTATAACTTCAATATCCAGCAAAGTTTTGGGCCCTCCGTCATTGCCCAGATCGGCTATGTTGGTACCAACTCACGCCACCTGCTCGATGTTCGCGACATCAATCAGGCAGCTCTTGGCAGCGGAAACGTCGATGTCGACGTAGACCAGTACACCTATCAACAAACTACGCGGCCTTACTTTAACCAATTCCCCAACTACGCAGTCATCAATCAGGTAGAAAGCGAAGCCGGCTCCAACTACAACTCCCTCCAGGCTCTGATCAAGACCACCAACTTTCACCGGTTGACCGCACAAGCAACTTACACTTGGTCTCATGCACTGGATGAAGAGACCGGGCTTATTCCCTATCTGCCACAAAACAGCCTCAACCTTGCAGGCGAGTATGGAAACTCCGATTTCGACGTCAGAAACACGTTCACCGCATACCTTGGCTACGATGTCCCAGGCTCTTCTCATGGACCTAAGTGGTTGACGAATGGCTGGCAGGCAAATTCCCTTCTATCCTTTCACGGAGGAATACCATTCAGTGTCACAGCAAGCAATCAGAACAGCGGCAATGGGGAGAGCGCCGATCGTGCCAACCAGATCGGAAATCCCTTCGCCGGGGTGAACCACAAGATCGTCGATGGCTCCGTGCAATGGTTCAATACGGCAGCGTTTGAGGATCCGGCGTTGGGCACTTATGGAACCAGTGGCCGCGGGGCATACCGGAATCCAGGCTTTTCTGATGTCGATCTGTCCATCTTCAAGAACACGAAGATCACTGAGCACGTCACCTTGCAGTTGCGTGCGGAGATGTTCAATCTGTTCAACCGCATCAATCTGGCGCCCGCCGGTCAACCTACGACGAGCGACTCGAGCGGCACGATCGGGTCAACTTTCGGAACCTTCTTCGGCGCACCCGGAATTGGTCCGGGCGAACCCTTCAACACTCAGTTAGCGGGAAAGATTATCTTCTAACTGACCAGGCCTTGCGTTCGACGTCCAACTGGCTCTCAAGATCATCCTCCGAGAGCCGTTTGAGGGCTTCTCCAGTGCTGGCGGCAATCGCCGGCGCTGGAGTAAGTTCGGCGCCATATTACTCCTGCGCGGCGCCGCGCGCCTGCAGTTCTTCTATCAGGTGTTTGGTATAAACACCATCCGCTACAACCGTCGCACCGCACCGGACCATCATCAACAGTGCCTCTTCGCCGCTCTTATCAATGGAGGTCACTTCATTGAGATCCACAATACGCCGCCGTCCCGGCAAGTGATCCGTGGATGCTCTCCAACTCGAAATCAGCTCAGCAACAGAGAATTTCGTCAGCCTGCCTTGAAGAATCCACTTCTCCTCCAAAGCATTCTCTGTAACGGTGATTCTCAACATCTTCGCGTCCCTTTTTAACCCCGAGGCGATGCCGGCGGGTGATTCCTCCGATCCTCTCGCTCACTCCGCATCCCAGGAGTCGGTGGGTGCCCCATCCTTTGCGTCTCTTGGGCAAAGGGTGGGATAGCAAATCCCCCTCCTCAAGCTCCAGGATCGCCGTCGATCCTCCGGGGCTTGGCCCCCCTGGCATGCAACCCGCCGCTAAACCACTTATAAGCAATCGTCGTTCCTAATTTAGTCAGGCATCGGCAGGAGAGGTGTCCGGCCTGGTGCGCAGCTATACATAACGCGCACTTTCCATCGGGGTCACATGCAACTGAGGAAGCCGCCTGGCGATCAAATCATCCCACCGGGCGATCCAATGGCATCACAGCGAAAACGGCGCAAAACGGGTTTTCCGCCAACGAATTGGCACCCTGCCAATTCGTTGGCATAGTGGCTAGTTTCTCGGCGGCCGGGAAATTCCCAGCTTTTGCATGCGGAATTGAAGTGTCGGACGTTTCAACCCGAGACGCGCAGCTGCGCCGTTCGGGCCGGCAAACACCCAATTGGTTTGCTCCAAAACCGAGAGGATATGCTTTCGCTCCACCTCCTCCAGGGTCCCGCTGCCGTTCGCATGTCCGTTCTCCGTCGATCGCGGTTTCAGATCGTTCAGAGGCACTTTGAGCAGAGGCCCCTTGGACAAGATGACCGCCCGCTCGATCACGTTCTGCAACTCCCGGATGTTGCCCGGCCAGGGATAGCGAACCAGCGCAGTCATGGTCTCGGAAGAAATAGTTTCAATCTGCTTGGACATGTTGAAGGCAAAATGTTGCGCAAAATGCCGCACCAGAAACGGAATATCTTCAGTGCGCTCGCGCAATGGGGGGACATGAATGGGAAAGACGTTCAGCCGGTAGAACAAATCGGAGCGAAACTTCTGCTCCTCGACCATCGAGTGCAAATCGCGATTGGTCGCCGCGATCAACCGGGCATTGCTGCGCAAGGTGCGCGAACCGCCCAGGCGCTCAAATTCCTTTTCCTGCAGAACGCGCAACAGCTTCGGTTGCAGTTCAAGGGGAATCTCCGCCACCTCGTCGAGGAAGATGGTTCCCTGCGCTGCCAGTTCGAAGCGGCCGATCCGCTGCGCGATCGCGCCGGTAAATGCACCACGTTCGTGACCAAAGAGTTCGCTTTCCAGCAAGCCGGTCGGAATGGCAGCGCAGTTCAGTTTGACGAAAGGGTTGGGGTGACGCTGGCTCAAATTGTGTACCGCCCGCGCAATCAGTTCCTTTCCCGTGCCCGTCTCACCGTGAATCAAAACCGTAGAACCAGTCGGGGCCACCGCTTCTACCTGGCGGAGAACCCTGCGCAACACCGGGCTTTTCCCGATGATCTCCTGAAAATTCATTTCGCTGCGGAGTTCATCCTCGAGATAAAGCTTCTCCTGGGTGAGCTTGTCCCTGAGCGCCGTGATCTGCCGGTAGGCCAGGGCATTGTCTATAGCAATCGCCACCTGTCCGGCGATCTGCCATAAGAACTCGAGTTCCAGCTGGCTAAAGGCGTTCTTCTCGGTTCGCACCAGGCACAGCACTCCAAGCACGCGGTCGACCCGAAGCAACGGCAACAGGCATAAGGTTTCGACGCCCGCTACCGAGGCGACCCTTGGGTCTGGTCCGGATGCTCGAATCTGATCGAAATTTCCAATCCAGGGCTTTCTGGAACGGAATACCTCCACCGAGATCGAACCGTAAAGCGAAGCTTGCAGCTGCTGCCCGAACGACGACCCAGTACCATCGGGGAAATCCAAAGCGTACAGCTGGAGCCCGGAACCCTCCTGCTCAGGCAAAATCAGGGCTACGCCATCAACCCGTAGATCTTTCCGGATACCCGGTGAGATGGACTGAAGAATATCCCGCAATTCCAAATTCGAAACCACGTTGTTGTTCAGCTCCAGGATCAGTCTCAACTTGGCCCTCTCCTTTTCCAGTTGGGCACGCACTAGTTCCGACTGGGCGAGGTTGAGCCGATCGTCAATCGCCAGGGCCGCGTAATGGCTGATCAGGGAGAGCAATCCCACTTCCCCCTCAGGAAATGCCTCTCGCTGTTTGCGTCCCAGACAGAGAATGCCGACGCACCGATGAGCGGTGCTTAAGGGAAGCATGCAAAGCGACTGGTTGCCGCACTCGCGGAAAAACCTGGCTGTCTCTGGGAATCTCTGTTCCGGATGGGATGGCTGGTCGTCCAGCGAAAGAATAACCGGCGTCTTCCGCTCAGAAATCCTGTGCCGAAGCTCGTCCTTCCACGGAAGGGAGGAAAGATCCGGAGAGAAGGCACAACCGCCGGTGTCGGCCACATGGCTGGTCACCTCTCCATCCGCAAGAAGGATCACGGCGGCCGTAGTGCAATCAACCAGGACGCACAACTCAGCTGGCAGGGCGCGCATCAGCTGCTCCGGATCACCGTGCAGATCCAGCTTTCGCACAAAGCGCAAGATCCCCTCGACCTGCTCTGCACTTGGGGGAGTGCCCGGAGAGGACGAGAGTTTGTTATCGCGGGGCCTCCGCATATCGGGCAGGACAATCTCCTTTCTACCGATGTTTCATAGATGAAACTCCCGGGAAGAAGTAGCAGCATGAGATGGCGTCATTTGACGCCTAATCATTCTTGTAGACGTTGACCGTGCCTCTCCCGATGCCAATTAGTTGACACCCGGTTGGCTTTGTTGGCACCGGGCTCATGAGTTTGTGCACGCGGCGGCAAACCTCTCCCAACCCCTTTTATTAGTCTTTCAACGACTTAACTCAGACGTCACCGGCACCAAGGTTCCTGGCACGCAACGTGCTCTACAACCACTAATGGCTCTCGGCCCTCCCGGCCGGGGCCTCACGCGGAACTCTACTTGTTCCGTCTTGGGGGTGTTGATGAATCTCGCGGAGCGTGGCGAATCAACTCCGAGCTTCCGGCTCGATGTTCCGCTACATAGCCTTCTCACCAAGCCGCAGGCTCCTCTACCGGGGTTGCAGCCCGTCGGGAAGCCGCAAGAATTTCCGGCTCCGGTTTTTCCACAGCGTCCTGAACTGCTCGGACCTATCGACGAAACCGCTGATTGGACTCCACCCGAAAAGCGTCACTGGAAGCCAGGCCAGATTTACCACGCCATGCGCGGCTGGCTTTTCCCTTACGTCCGCTCCCGGGTTACCGCAGGCGACTTTCATCCTTTAATCGCATACCTGTTCACTGAGTTCAAGTGCAATCTCGATTGCCATTACTGCTGGGCTTTCGATAACAAAGTAAAAGGGATGACGGAAGACACGGCTAAACGGTCGATCGACTGGCTCCACGGTACCGGCTGCCGGGTGCTCGCCTATATGGGCGGAGAACCCCTGTTGCGGCCCGACCTGATCCAGCGCATCACCTACTACGCCGCCAAAAAAGATTTCTGGATTTACCTTCCAACCAATGCCCGCCTGCTGCGCACCGACGTGATTGATAAATTAGCCGACGCAGGAATTTCCACTTTCAATATTGCCGTAGATGCGGTAGATATCAAACAGGGCCTTCCCAAGGCGCTGGTTCCCATCCGGAAGCAGTTTGATTACCTGGTTCGCAAACAGTACGGCTATGGATATTCGGTTTTTCTCAACATCAATATCTGTCGCAATAACCTGGACGACGTGCGACAGCTGACGGAGATCGCCCACGATTGCGGCATCGCCACCGACTACCACATCAACGAGTCGCCTCTGCTGGAGCAGGATGAACATTTCAAACACGCCGACAACAACGTCACCTACATTACAAAGGATGACTGGCCGGCGGTAGAAGAAACCATCCAGTGGCTGACGGAAAAGCAGGACTCCGGTTACAAGATGGTCAATTCGAACACCCGGCTGTGGCAGATGGTCGACTTTATGAAGGGTGAACACTTTCCCTGGAACTGCCGCGCCGGTCAGAATTCAATGATCATTCGCGTCGACGGGACGCTGGCGCCCTGCTTCCCAATGTATACGGCAAGCTACGACTGGGGTGTGGTCGGCAAGCATAAGTTTGAAACCAAACAACTCGACCAGCAGAAAGAAACCTGTCAGACGCATTGCTTCTCCACCCTCAACCATATTCTGGGCTGGTGCTACAACGATCAACGGGTCATCAAGTATTTCTTCAAACAGCTCGCACATGGATTTCAGGGAATGTCGGGACAGATGTAGTCCAACACCATTCCCCACGTGGCAGTTCAAACCGGGACCAGGCACGAAACCAAACGCTGTCGAATCGGAGAACAGGAGATCCCCCATGCCGGTAGTCGTGAACGAGATTGTGCAAACCGACTTCGAAGTAGAGATTCAAGCCCGCATCGATGCTGAGCGAGCCCGTCTTCGTGCGCAAGCTGGACTGGCGCGCATGCGCGAGTTCAAGAAACCAGTCGAGCGAACCTTCACCGGGCCGGAACGCGACTACGTGACCATCCTGTTTGGCGGCCTCACCTGGAAGCACGAGGAGATGATCAAGGCCGTCTTCCACGGCAGCGGCTACAAGTGCGAAAACATCCCCACGCCAGTGGTCGCTGACTTTCAGGCCGGTAAGGAATTCGGCAACAACGGCCAATGCAACCCCACTTACTTTACCGTCGGCAACCTGGTTCGCTATCTACAGGAGTTGGAACAACAGGGGCAAACGCGCCAGCAGATCATCGATAACTATGTCTTCTTTACCGCAGGCTCCTGTGGTCCCTGCCGCTTTGGCATGTACGAAGCGGAGTACCGCTTTGCCCTGCAAAATGCTGGCTTTGAGGGCTTCAGGGTACTGCTCTTTCAGCAAACCGACGGCATCAAGGCGGCTAGCGGCGAGCCGGGTCTTAAGTTCTCCGTCGATTTTGGCATGGGCATGCTGAATGCACTCAACCTGGGCGATGTGATCAATGAGTTGGCCTATCAGATCCGCCCCTTCGAAGTGAACAAGGGAGAAACGGATCGAGTCATCCAACAGTCGGTCAAGACGCTCACCGACACCCTGCGCGGCCGTAAGCGCTGGCACATTCTGGAAGCCGCCCCGGGTTGGGCTAAACCCTACATCGAGAAAAACAAGAAGATCGAGGGCCTCGGTTGCACCCTGGGGAAAATAGCCCACAATCTCTATGGCAAGGAGTATGTCGATGCCCTGCACACCTGTCGCGACAGCATCAACGCCATCGAGGTCGATCGCCTGCGGGTAAAACCCGTGATCAAGATCACTGGCGAGTTCTGGGCCCAGACCACGGAGGGTGACGGCAATTTCAACATGTTTGCTTTCCTTGAAAAAGAAGGCGCACAAGTCTTGGTAGAACCCATCGCCACCTGGATCGCCTACATGATGTACGTAGCCAAGGAAGGCGCCAAGGCCCGGGCCGATGCCGAGGCTCCCTATCGCGACCCTAAGTGGTACGAGGTAAAGAAGCGCTTCGCCAACGAGTTCAAGGTCTTCAAGAAAACCGGTGGACTCAGCGCCGGCAGCGTGATGTGGAATTACTTCTACCACCGCACCATCCGCCACATGGGCGACACCGCGCACCGCCTGATCCCGCAGAAAGAGCTTTCCCGGCTGGCGCATCCCTTCTACCATCAACTTGCCCGTGGCGGCGAAGGCTTCATGGAAGTAGGCAAGAACGTCTACTACACCGTCAACCATCTTTGCCACATGGTGCTCGCGCTCAAGCCCTTCGGCTGCATGCCCTCCACCCAGTCGGATGGAGTGCAATCACGCGTGGTGAACAAGTTCAAAGACATGATCTTCCTGCCGATCGAGACTTCCGGCGAAGGTGAAGTGAATGCCCACAGCCGCGTCCAGATGGCGCTGGCAGAAGCCAAGGCCAAGGCCAAGGCGGAGTTTGAAGGCGTGCTGAACCAGACCGGTAAGTCGCTCGATGAGTTGCGGGACTATGTTGCGGTAAATCCCCACCTCAAGCACGCCCTCTATAAGGTTCCTCATCGCCACGGCATCGCGGGAACGGCAGCGCAGTTCGCCTGGCATGTGAGCGACCTTATCGATAAGGACTCGGCTTACCGCCGCAGGGTGCACGTCGCGGCTCCCAAAGCGCGCGTGGCCTGACCTTCGGAGTTGTGCCGCCACCTGTCAGTCCCACTGTACGAAGACGCCATTGGGGAGAGTCTGATGCAGCGATTTATGGTCGGTTTGGATGTCGGTTCCACCACGGTTAAAGCGATCGTGGTGGATGCCGCAACGGATGTCACCATCTGGCAGGACTACCAGCGGCACGAAACCCGGCAGCCGGAGAAATGTCTCGAGTTCCTGCGACGCATGGAAGCCGATACCGGCATCAGCCCGGAAAACACGCGGATTTTCATCACCGGTTCCGGCGGCGGCACCATCGCCGAGATGGTCGGCGCCAAATTCGTTCAGGAAGTGCATGCTGTTTCGCTCGCCGTGGAGAAGCTGCATCCTGAGGTGTACTCAGTCATTGAGTTGGGCGGGCAGGACGCCAAAATCATCGTCTTCAAAGACGATGAAGAGACCGGACGGAAGAAGAAAATCCCCTCGATGAATGACAAATGCGCCGGCGGCACGGGCGCGGTCATCGACAAAATCAATGCCAAACTCAAGATTCCTGCAACCGAGCTGGCTAACCAGGCCTACCACGGCATCAAGCTGCACAAGGTTGCCGGCAAGTGCGGCGTGTTTGCAGAAACGGATATCAACGGGCTGCAAAAGACGGGAACACCGCCCGACGAGTTGATGGCTTCCCTCTTCGAAGCAATCGTCTTGCAAAACCTGAGCGTGCTCACCCGCGGACACACGCTTCGCCCCCATGTACTGTTGCTGGGCGGCCCCAACGGCTTTATTAAGGGCATGCGCGAGGCTTGGCAGGCCAACATCCCTCGCATGTGGAAAGAGCGCAAAGTTGAGATTCCTGACGGAGTCAATCCCGAAGACCTGATCAAGGTGCCGGAAAACGCTCAGTACTTCGCCGCTCTCGGCGCAGTGGAATTCGGCAAAGATGAAGAACCGGAGGTGGGCCGCTATCTTGGCATCGACAAGCTCTTGTACTACATCGATTATGGCCGGGCGGAGGAAAAGGCCATTTCCGGCGGCAAAGGCCTGGTCGCGGAAGACTCGGAACTGGAACAGTTCCGGGCAGAATATCGCAAGAAGAAATTCGTGCCGGCAACCTTTCTGCCCGGGCAAACAATTTCTGGCTTTATCGGTATCGATGGCGGTTCCACATCGACCAAGGCTGTCCTGCTGGGCAAAGACGGCAATATCCTGTGCAAGACTTATCAGCTCTCGAACGGCAATCCCATCCAGGATGGCATCGAGATGTTCGAGAAGTTGCGCGAGCAAATCGAGATCAAGGGTGCAACGCTGGAGGTTTTAGGAGTAGGAACTACCGGGTACGCCAAGGACATCCTCAAAGACGTATTGCACGCGGATGTCGCCCTGGTGGAAACGGTCGCACACACCGAGTCTGCGCTCAAATTCTACGACGACCCCCACGTCATCATCGACGTGGGCGGGCAGGATATCAAGCTCATCGTCCTCAAGGACGGCCGCGTAAAAGACTTCAAGCTGAATACCCAGTGCTCCGCGGGCAATGGCTACTTTCTGCAATCGACCGCCGAGGGCTTCGGCATGAAGGTGGAGGAGTTCGCGGACATCGCCTTCGCCGCCAAATCCATGCCTAGCTTCGGCTACGGCTGTGCGGTTTTCATGCAGTCCGACATTGTTAACTTTCAGCGGCAGGGCTGGAGGTCTGAAGAAATCCTCGCTGGGCTTGCCGATGTGCTGCCCAAGAACGTCTTTCTCTACGTCGCCAGCATTCCCAACCTGGCCTCGCTCGGATCACGCTTTGTTCTCCAGGGCGGGACGCAGAACAACCTGGCCGTGGTTAAGGCCGAGGTCGACTTCATCAAGTCAAGCTTCCGCGCCAACGGCAAAGTGCCGGAAATTATTGTCCACGAGCACTGTGGTGAGTCGGGTGCGATCGGGGCTGCGCAAGAGGCTCTGCGCCTCTGGAACAATGGCAAGCAGACCACATTTATCGGGCTGGAGGCAGTGCGCAACATTCGTTATCGCACCACGCGCAACGAAGACACCCGCTGCTATTTCTGCAAAAACAATTGCCTGCGTACCTTCATCGATGTCGATGTAACCGGCGCGCAAGCTCCGCCGGTGGAACTGCCCACCCTGGAACTGCCCACCCTGGAACAAATCGAGGCCAACCTGACCGCCGTCACCGCCGAGGCACAAGGTTCCTCATGCAGCACCAGCGGAACCCGTGCAACCTTCAAAGCCAAGGTGGAGCCGCTGATCCAGATTCAAATCGCTCCAGGCTCGAGCAAAGTGGTGGAGTTGCCAAAGCCAGTCGACTTCCAGCCACGCAAGACCAAGGTGCCTCTGCGCGTAGGCGAGCAGCGTTTGATCATCGCTACCTGCGAGAAAGGCACAGTAGAAGATCTGGCCGATATGAAGGACATCAAGGCCGACGTCGACAAAATCAAGGATGCAAACCCAAACTTTGTCGACATCGCGGCGCGCGACGTCTTCCGCCACCGCAAAGTGGATATTGTTGCCGACGCCATCCCCAGCACCAGGGGTCTGTTTGTCGCCAAGGCAGTCAAAGAACGCGCA
Organism: uncultured Acidobacteriaceae bacterium; assembly: GCA_963758385.1. GTDB lineage: Bacteria > Acidobacteriota > Terriglobia > Terriglobales > Acidobacteriaceae > PALSA-350. The sequence continues at coordinate 1,595,898 of CAVWVA010000001.1, forward strand.
GCCCTGATGCAGAAGCGCAGTGATTACCGCATTGGTGTTCCGCGGCTGCTCAATACCTACACCTACGCACCCTTGTTCAACGCCTACTTTGCCAGCCTGGGCATCAAGTCTGAGAACATCGTCTACTCCGACTACACCACACCCGAGCTGTATCGCGCAGGCGCAAGCCGCGGCGCAATCGATCCCTGCTATCCGTCAAAGATCGGCATCGCGCATGTCTACAACCTGATCGCCACCAAGCACAACAAGAAGCCCTTGAACGCCATCTGGTTCCCCATGTACGACGTGCTGCATACCTCGCTGGTAAACCTCACCGGATCGAATGCATGCCCCACCGTTACCGCCACCCCTGAAGTTGTAAAGGCGGCCTTCACCAAGGAGAGTGAGATCTTCAGCGATAACGGGATCAGCTATATGGATCCAATTCTCAACCTGCAGGATAAGAGAATCTGTGCCGACCAGATGTTCAAAGCATGGGGACCGATCCTGGGTCTCTCTCGCGAAGAGAATGAGCGGGCCCTCGAGGCCGGCTTCAAGGCTCTCTACGATTCCGAGGCAGAGATTCGCCGCCAGGCACGCGAAACCCTGGATCAACTCGAACGCGAAGACCGGATCGGCATAGTGATGCTGGGCCGCGTATACCACCACGATCCAGGATTGAACCACGAGATCATGGAGGAATTCCAGAAACTCGGCTACCCCGTCTTCTCACAAAGCACGCTGCCCATCGATGACGACCTGCTCGACCGTCTCTTTGGAGAGGAAGTGCGTGCCGGCGCCATCACCCATCCTTTGGATATTAAGGATGTCTGGAAGAACCGCTACTCGACCAGCACGAACCAAAAGGTGTGGGCGGCCAAGTTCACGGCACGCCATCCAAACCTGGTGGCCCTCGAGGTCTCCAGCTTCAAATGCGGCCACGATGCTCCGATTTACGGTGTCATCGAAGGGATTATCGAGCAGTCCGGAACACCCTACTTCTCCTTCAAGGACCTGGATGAGAACAAGCCCTCCGGATCCATTCGCATTCGCGTCGAGACCATCGACTACTTCCTCCGCCGTTATCGTGAAGACATCGTCAAACATCGCCGCCTGGAAACCGACATCGAAGCCGAATTAGCCGCCTTCGAGCAAACCCTCCGCGCCCAATCGCTCGAAGGCACGCGAAGTAGCCCTGGCCGGCGACTAGGCCCGGCCTTTGGGATGAAGTCGGCCTAAATCGGCCTCAGCACCGCTTCCTGCCTGGGTATCTTATTCAGAAAGTCCTCGCCGGTTTTCAGGTGCTGATCCACCAGGCGAGCCGGGGTATGTGCCAACCACTCCGCGGCAGAAATGTCCTGGTAAGTTGCAATTGGAAACACCTCGAGAAACACCAGGTCCTCGGTGCCCGTGTTCTCGATGTAATGCGGACGCGACATTTTGATGTAGCCCACGTCGCCTGCCTGAAAGTCAAAGGTTCGCGCCTTTCCTCCCGCCTGAAAGACTGTCATGCGGCCCTTGCCGCTCACGTAGTATTGCCACTCATCCGCGAGCGGATGCCAGTGCAGCTCGCGCAAACCACCCGGCTTTAAGCGCACAATCGCCGCGGCAATATTCGTTGCCGGGAAATTCTTCTTCTCCACGATCCGCACCTCGCCTCCTGCTCGCACCTTGGTTGGCGGCATGGTGCTGGCCCTGAAAACGTAATCTCCGTCGATAGCGCCCGTGCCTTCCGCCGCCGCCTTCTGCTCGTCTCCCAGGGCCCGAGGCAAATCCGCCGCAAAGATAAACAGCTCCCGCTTGGGAACGTTGTCGAAGGTGGACGCAGGTACATTAAAGTTTTTGGCCAGAACTTCTTTCGGCGTGTGCCTGAACCAATCTGTTAGCAGAAACGTCTCGAACTCATTGAAACTTCCATCGTTGAACACCAGCAGGAACTTGCATCCGTCTGGCCCCAACCCCTGGATGGAATGGGGAATCCCTCCAGGAAACAGCCACAGATCCCCCGCCGTCACATCATTCACAAAGCTCCGCCCTTCCGCATCGACCGCCGTGATGCGCGCGTTGCCATAGATCATGAATGCCCACTCCGCACTGGTGTGCCAGTGCAGCTCGCGCACGCCGCCCGTAACCAGCCGCATTTCCACACCGGCCATGGTCTTTGATATGGGTAGCTCCCGCTCGGTCACCTGCCGCGTCCAGCCGCCGTCCTCGATCCGCTTGTGCGCCAGCGCGAAGGAATACTTGAAGGGCTCCACCGTGCCGTTATCGGTCTCGGGGGACCAGACCGAGCTCGGGTTCTCCTCATCAAGCGCAGTATTGTTTTCTCCAGGCTGTTCCTCATTCGGCTTATTGTGATCCTGCTGCGCATTTGCTATTGGCATCATCGCAGCCCCGGCCAATGCGGCTCCGCTTACTCCTAGAAACCGGCGCCGCGTCGGCACTCGCAAACTATCCTCAGACATTCGTCCCTCCCACTGCTATCCAAGTCTAGCTGGATTCGGTAGGCTGGATGAAAGCCATCGGATGAGTTCTCCTGCCAATCGATCGAGTTTGCGCTGGGTGGTGTGCGGCCTGCTCTTTCTGGCCACCACTATTAACTACATGGACCGCTCGGCCCTCAGCCTGGTTGAGCCTATCCTGAAGCACATACTGGGCGGCGACCAGAACCTGGCTCTCTACAATCAGCGCTACAGCGACATCGTCATCTGTTTCATCTTTGCCTACGGCCTTGGATTCCTGGTTGCCGGGCGGGTCGTCGACCGCATAGGAGTGAAGAAGGGCTACGCGTTATCCATCACGGTATGGGCGCTCGCGTCGATCAGCCACGCGTTTGCGCGCACTCCGCTTGGCTTCGGCATGGCTCGGTTTGCGTTGGGGTTGGGCGAGTCGGGGAACTTTCCTTCAGCGATCAAGGCCACCGCTGACTGGTTCCCCGTTGAGGAACGAGCGCTGGCCACCGGGATCTTCAATTCCGGCACAAGCGCCGGCGCGCTGCTTGCTCCGATGCTCATTCCCTGGGTAGCCTACCGCTATGGCTGGCAGGCGGCCTTTTTCACCACGGGCAGCCTCGGCTTGATGTGGCTCGCCGGGTGGTTGCTGTTCCCCTACAACCGCCTGGAGCCCCGGCTTGATAACCCATCGCAGCTGCCGGAAGCATTCCCGGCGAGTTACGGGTCTCTGCTCCGTAACCGCGGTACCTGGAGGTTTGCGCTCTCCAAAGCCTGCACCGATGCAGTCTGGTGGCTCTATCTCTTCTGGCTGCCCAAATACTTCAACGAGCGCTTTCATGTAGACATGCAGCACCTGGGGCTGCCGCTCATTATCGTCTACATCGGTGCGACCGTGGGCAGCATCGCCGGGGGCTGGCTGGCAGGCTCTTACATTCGTCGAGGACGCACTGTGCGGTTGGGTAGAAGATCCGCCATGCTGGTGTGCGCGTGTTGCACTGCGCCCGTCATGCTGGTGCCCTTTGTACATCCTCTTTGGCAGGCGATCGCGCTCTTGTGTCTAGCGACTGCGGGCCACCAGGGCTGGTCTTCCAATCTTCTCTGCACGCCGTCGGACACGTTTCCCTCGAATTCGGTGGGAACGGTCGTCGGAATCGGAGGCGCGGCAGGCGCGGCAGGCAGCGTCCTCTTCACCTTCATAGTCGGCTTGCTATGGACCAACCACGCAATGCTTATTTTCTTTGCCGCAGGATCGGCGTATCTATTCGCCCTGTTTACGTTTCAATGGAGAGCACCCGCTTCAAGCTGAGAAAACAGCATCAGACGCCAACCAACCCTTTGTCATCCCGCCTGCCCCGCCCGTCCCGGCTTGCCATGGAGCCTGCCGTGGGACCGGAGCGAAGCGCAGCGGAGGGATCTGCAGTTCTCTCCACCCCAACCTAAGCCGGGATCGCCACTTCCACCCCGCCCCGCTCCACAGATAAGTAACCGGCATAGAGCGTAGCGATCGTATCCCGCGCCAGCGCGATCCCCGACAGGGGCTCACGATCATGGTAAGTACTCTCCATAAAGTCCTGAAACTCCTGTGGATACCCGTGCTGCCAGCCCTCGTCCGGCGCAGGATAACTCCATCCCTGCTTGGTGCTGCTCTTCTCCACCAGGTAAACATCGCGCAGGATATCTTCCCGGGGGTTAAATGTCTCCAGAGCATTCGTCGGATTCAAATTGCAACGCGTACGGTGATTGTTACAATGAACCTCCAGCCAATTATCCACCCCGCCCATAACCAGTTCTGACGAGAAAATATCCGCGACCGTTCCATCGGAAAACGTAATGTGAACCTGCGCGTAATCCTCAACATCCTCATACGAAGTGCGCAAAAAGCCTTCATCGCGATACTTGGGCAACCGGGTAATCTCATGCGTGCGGGCGCTCACCGTTGCCGGACGAATAGCGGCTCCATCCCGCGATTCTCCCTCAACCCGCTTAAGATAAAGCGCCGCGCTCGCCGGATGGCATCCCTTCCCCACCAGCGATCCGCCACCGGAGAACTTCCAGCGTCCATAGTAAGGAGAGTGCGAGCCGGAATGCGACTGCTCAGCAAGCATCCGAAGAATCTGCCCACCGCTCTTCTCAATAATTTCCCGCTCCTTCTGAATCGCCGGAGCATAAACCCAATTCTCTGCATAGCACACTCGCTTGCCGCTGGCTTTTGCCGCATCAAGAATGCGCGCACAACTAGCCGTGGCTTCATCCAGCATCCGCTGCTTCGAAAAGGAGCGGCCATCGAATCCATCGACACCCGCGCCATAAAATCCGGTCAGCGGCTTCTCAATAATGACGTGCTTGCCCAACCGGAGAGCCTCCACTGCGAGCTCTTCGTGCGAAGACGGAGGAGTGCAAAGATCCACCACGTCAACTGCTGCACAGAGCTGTTCAAACGTATCGAAGGCGCGGGTCCCCGTCTCTCGCGCAAAGGCGTCGCGCGCTTCCGCCGTCTTCGAGGTCACGCCAACAATCTCGACCGGCACCGCATAGACCCGGCGGATAGCTTCCCAATGAAACTTCGCCGCAAAGCGCGCACCAACGAAACCCACCCGCACTGGTTTTGCCATCAGCGCTACCTCAAGTTAGTGCGAGTGCCGGGGAACCACCTTGCGTACGTCGTGATACTTGACCGCAAATTCCAGGCAGGCGCCGGTCTCAAGCTGGCCTACGTTCCCGCGATAAAACTCCTCCCAGGGCGAGTGGTTGGTGACCTCCGCGGGCTTGAGGTCTTTTCGCCGGGCCGCGATCTCTTCCTCCGACAGCAGCACATCAACCCGCTTCTGTCGCAGGTCCACTTTGATCGGATCGCCCGTTCTCAGGATTGCCAGGTTCCCCCCAATCGCCGACTCAGGAGAGATATTCAGAATCGACGGGCTGTCGGAGGTGCCGCTTTGCCGCCCATCTCCCATGCAGGGCAGCATGCGAATTCCCTGCCGCACCAGCCGGCCTGGCGGCGTCATATTCACCACCTCGGCCGACCCCGGATACCCCACCGGACCCGACCCGCGAACCACCAGGATGGAATGCTCGTCAACGCCAAGATCGGGATCTTCAATGCGCCTGCGGTAATCTTCCGGGCCTTCAAAAACAATTGCCTTGGCTACAAAACAATCCTCGTTCCCCGGCTCCGAAAGATAGCGGTGTCGAAACTCCTCGCTGATCACCGAAGTCTTCACCAGCGCGGAAGTAAAAAGATTGCCCGAAACCACCAGCAAGCCCGCGTTTTCTTTCAGGGGATTGTCATACGTCCGAATCACTTTGGTGTCGAGACTACGCGAATCCTTATGATTCTCGCCCACGGTTTTCCCCGTCACGGTGAGCGCACCAGTGCGAACCTTGCCCGCCTGCATCAACTCGCCGAACACTGCGCCGACGCCGCCGGCGCGATGGTAGGCCTCGCCCAGGTATTCTCCCGCCGGCTGCACGTTGACCAGCAGATGGATCTTGTGACCCACGTCTTCCCAGTCGCGAATGTTGATGTCCACCCCTATATGACGCGCGATGGCGACAATGTGCGGTGGGCAGTTGGTAGATCCGCCAATCGCGGAATTGACCACGATCGCGTTCTCAAAGGCCTCCCGCGTAAGAACCTTGCTGGGGGTAAGATCCTCCCGCACCATCTCCACAATTCTGCGCCCGGTGTAGTACGCCATCTTCGCCCGCTGCGCGTAAGGCGCTGGAATAGTCCCGCATCCCGGCAGCGACATCCCCAATGCCTCGGCCAGCGAGTTCATCGACAACGCAGTGCCCATGGTGTTGCAGTGGCCTGCGCTGGGAATACCGTCGAGCACGCGGTTCACCAGGTCGTCGCCGGTAATCTTGCCCTCGGCCAATAAACGGCGTGCTTCCCAAAGCGCCATCCCCGTCCCCGCCAACTTGCCATCCGCATAGGCGTCCAGCATGGGGCCACCGGAAAGCACTATGGCCGGCAGGTTGACTGTGGCCGCCGCCATCAGGGCCGCGGGAGTGGTCTTGTCACATCCCGTGGTCAGCACGACCCCATCGAAGGGGTACCCGGCGAGGATCTCGACCAGCCCGAGATACGCAAGATTACGATCGAGCGCGGCGGTCGGCCGGCGCCCAGTCTCCTGCATGGGATGCGTGGGAAATTCAAAGGGCACTCCCCCGGCATCGCGGATGCCCGCCTTCACCCGTTCCACAATCGTGGTGTGGATGCGATTGCAAGGGACCAGGTCACTGCCACTCTGGGCAATGCCAATGATGGGCCTGCCCGATTGAAGCTCTCCACGAGTAATGCCGTAATTCCCGTAGCGCTCCAGGTAAACAGCCGTTTCGCCCGGTTCGGCCCGGTCGTTGAACCAGATATCGCTGCGCAGCTTGGGTTTTGTATTGTTCGTCTGATCGTCCATCGCATCGACTTCCGTTTCTTAATATCCGAGGTTCTTGTTCACCACGTTCGCGAGCGGTTCTCCGTTGATAAACCGGCGATACTGCTCCAAAAAAAAGCGCATGGCATCATCCAGCCAATCCGCCGTATGGTCTGCGCAATGGGGCGACAGCAGCACGTTTTCCAGCTTGTACATTGGATCGCCCGGAGGCAGCGGCTCCTTTTCAAACACGTCGAGTCCGGCTCCCTTGATCCGCTTCGCGGTCAGTGCACGCACCATGGCAGCCTCGTCAATCAAAGGCCCGCGCCCCACGTTGATGATCACTGCGTTCGGCTTCATGGCCGCAAACTCCGCATCGCTGATCATGTGGTGGGTCTCCGGCGTGTGCGGGAGCGAAACTACCACGTAGTCGCACAGAGCCAGCATTGTCTTTAGCTCTTCCGGCTTATAAAACTGCTCAATGAGCGGATCGGCCGATTCGGGAGGATGCCTCTTGAGCGCCAGCACCTTCATGCCCATGGCATGCACCCGGGTCGCCACCGCACGGCCAATATCTCCGTAGCCCACAATGCCCACCGTCTGCCGGCTAATTTCTTCCACGTCGAATTGCTCCCAGACTCCCGCCATCTGGTTGCGAAGCATGCGCCGAAAATCCTTGGCAAAATACAAAATCGCCGCCAGAGAGAACTCGCCCAGCGACTGGCTGAACACTCCACTGCCGTTGGTGACCGGGACGTCGCTTGCCACCAGTTCCGGAGATAACACGTTGTCCAGTCCCGCGGACCGCGAATGCACCCAACGGACGTCTTCACACATGGTGAACACTTCGCGCTGCAACTTTTTCGATCCCGACCAACTGAGGATGATCACGGGATCCTTTGCCGCACTGGCAAAAACCGCCGGATCGCGGCCCACGATGTGTTTTATGCCCTTCAGCATGCTCAACTGGGGATCGTCTTCCTGTGACACTACCAACACCGTGTACTCGCTACTCATGACCCTCCCGCCGCGTTCAGATTCTAGAATGGCCGCCGTCATTAGAAATATATCGCTCCGCGCGTTCTAAAAATCACGAGACTCGCAGTCAGAGGCCGGATGCTATCATTTTCAAAGCTGTGCCTATGCCCTTGGAGGAGTCACTCTTGAACTACAAATCGCCTCACCCGGTACGTGGAGTCGTTACCGCCATGGTCACCCCGCTCAAGCAAGACCTGACCCTGGATGTGAAAGGCCTGGAGCGGCTGATCGAACACCTGATCGGCGGCGGCGTTCATGGGCTGTTTATTTTGGGCACTACCGGAGAGGCGCCAAACCTGCCCTACGACGTACGTTTGGCAGTCATTGAAGAGTCCTGCAGGATAGCCGGCGCACGCGTTCCAGTACTGGTGGGAATCACCGATACCTCGTATCGTGATGCTCTCCGCATGGCAACCAGGGCCTATGAGTGCGGCGCGTTAGCCGTTGTGGCCGCGCCGCCGTACTACTTCCACGTTACTCAGGCGGATCTGCTGCATTACTTCAAGACTTTGGCGTCGGAATCGCCCCTGCCCCTTTTTCTTTACAACGCTCCGCTCAACACCCCTCTCTGGATCGAAATTGGCACCGTGATCAAAGCCGCCGCCGAGCCCAACATCATCGGAGTGAAGGATAGCGGCCTGAGCATGGGTTATTTCCACGCAGTGAAAGAGGGCGTCAGGCAATATCCTGATTTCTGCCTGCTCGTCGGCCCCGACGATCTGTTGGCAGAAGCTGTGCTCATGGGCGCGCACGGTGGCATGGCCGCCGGCTCAAATGTTTGGCCGCAACTCTACTCTGAAGCTTATGAGGCCGCCGCCGCGCACGACGTCACCCGCGTGCAAACGTTACAGCAGAAGATCGTGCAGTTCAATAACGCAATCTACCGTTCTGCCGATCACTCCGCAAACCCCATGCGCGGACTGAAATATGCGCTCTCGGTAATGGGAATCTGCGGCGCCGATCTTACCCCGCCGCTCCGGCCCTACAACAGCGAAGAGCGCAATCGTGTGGAACAGTATCTGCGCAGCGTCGACATTCTTTCCGCACGCCTGTCCAGCGCTACCTGATGCATTCGCGGCAATGTCTGGCGGCGGCTCTCACGACCGCCCCAACACCTGCAGTGGATCACCCGGACTCTGTATCTGGAGCACAAACGCCTCAGCTCTTTTGTAACCGCTTTCTATCCCTCGAAACGCCGCCACCTGATCCTGCAGGGCATAGTACCTGTCTGGAGTTTGGCTGGCGTGCGCATAGCAGGCGGCCCTTTTGCTCGGCTCCGTCTCCGTAATGTCGACATAGTGGGTGGGCGAGAATTGCAAGGTGTCTTCGCCGTCGGACACTTCATAGTAATAAAGCGCAAATCCCTTCTTCGATTCTCGCCATGCATCGTAAGTAAGCATGGTAATCGCTCGATGATCGCGATGGTTGTCGATTGGCCATTGGGTCAGGACCACATCCGGCTTCTCCGCAGCGATCAGCTTTGCGTATTCCTCGTAGTGCGCGCCATCCACAATGGCATGGCCGTTGATTTGCCCGGCGTATGCCGGCGTCGCCTTCAACACTTCGCATGCCCGCGTGGCTTCGGCCGTGCGCGTTGCCGCGGGAGTAGGCGGCCACGCACCATTATTCAGGTAAAGCAAAACCACCTCGTGGCCAAGACTCGTGAGGCGGGCCACCGTGCCTCCACAGCCGTATTCCGGATCGCCCGGATGCCCTCCCGCTACAATCACCTTGAGCTTACGGCCCGAAGCAGGAGTGGAATCGGCTGCGTGCATCCCCTTGGTTCCCAGCACCAACGTGGAAGCCAAACCCCCTGCGCCAATTAACATATTTCGCCGCGTCATGCGCAACTTTGCACCTTCCTCTCCTCGGTTCGAACCAACAACCTTTGTACCAAGTAACCATGACATGTGAACCATTCAAGCCGGCCATTTGTCATTTAGGTGGTCGATCGCCGCCTTTTATTGGTAAGCTTGGGAGGCAGCGGGCCCAGTTGGCCTGAGCAGCCTTTTGCTTCAGATTTTCCGTTTTCCCAAGACATATCAAGATTTATCCTGTCGTTTTCCGCAGGTGAACGCTTCTCCCCCAGGGCCCGTGTCGTTTCGCAAATGTGGATTTTTTTGGGGAGACTCTGTGACCACACAGTCAAAGAATCCACATGCCGTTCGCAGAGACGTGGCTGCACGGCGGCGCCTGCCACAAGCATTTCTCTGCTTATTGCTACTATGCTCCGGCGCCATAGCCCTGGCCCAGGTCAATGTCTACACCAGAAGCTACAACAACGCGCGAACCGGCGCGAATCTTGAGGAGTCGATCCTTACCCCGGCAAACGTAAATTCCGCAACCTTCGGTAAACTTTTCACCGTGCACACGGATGGAGAGGTGTTCGCGCAACCCCTATACGAATCGGGCTTGTCCATTGCCGGTGGCACGCACAACGTGGTCTTTGTCGCCAGCATGCTGAACACTGTGTATGCGTTGGACGCCGACACTGGCGCGGTCCTTTGGACACGAAATTTCGGTACGCCCATCACGCCGCAGAACGTTGAGAGCGACCAAAATATTTCCTGGGCCACCGGCATCGGCATCCTGGGTACACCCGTCATCGATCCTGCCACCAACATCATGTACTTTGTCTCCGCCTATCAATATCAGGGTAGCGGCGGGACCGAGTTCGCCTTCCGCCTCAACGCAATTGAAGCAGCCACCGGTCTACCCGTACACGGAAGCCCGGTCAATATCACCGCCAGCTACTCCGACGCCGATCTCGCCACACCGATTGTGTTCAATCCGCAAAAGCAGAACCAGCGGCCCGGCTTGGCTCTGGCCAATGGGAACGTTTACATTGCATTCGGCTCGCACGAAGATCAACCGCACTATGAGGGTTGGGTCATGGCCTACAGCACATCGACGCTGGCCCAGACGGCCGTATATGTCGACACTCCCATCGGGGTAGATGGAGGCATCTGGAACGCGGGGCAAGCTCCGGCCATCGATGCCTCCGGCAATCTTTACCTGTCGACAGGGAATGGGAGCTTTGGCGCCACCCCCAACAACCTGGTGCAGACAGGCAACAGCTTTATCAAGCTATCGCCTACTCTGGAGCTGTTGGATTACTTCACGCCGAGCAATAGCGCCACCTTGAATGGTGGCGATATGGATCTGGGATCGAGCGGCGTGCTCCTGGTTCCCAACACCAGCTATGTGCTGGGTGGCGGCAAGCAAGGGGTTCTGTACCTGGTCGACACCACCGCGATGGGTGGATTCAACTCGTCAACCGACAAGGTGCGGCAGGAATTTCAGGCTATCTACGGCCAGGGAACCAGCCATATCCACGGCACGCCAGTTTACTTCAATAGCGGCCAGAACGGCCCGTCGACCTACGTGTGGGGAGAAAATGATGTGCTGCGCGGCTTTCTCTTTAACTCCACAACCCGGTTCTTAAGCACCACGCCGTTTGCCACCAGCACCATGACGGCGCCCGTGACTAACAACGACTTCGCAATGCCCGGAGGGTTTCTTTCCATTTCCGCCAATGGTAACAGCAACGGTATTGTTTGGGCCTCCACGCCCTATAACGCCGACGCGGTGCACCAGGTGGTGCAGGGCGTTCTGTACGCTTTCAACGCGGATACCCTTAAGCTGTTGTGGAGCGACAAACTAGACGACGCGCGGGACGAAATCGGCCGGTTCTCAAAGTATTGCCCTCCCCTGGTAGCGAACGGAAAAGTCTACGTGCCCAACTTCGGGCCGCTCGGCACCACGGATGGTTCAGGCTCTTTGGTGGTATACGGCTTGCTGCTGCCTACGCTCACCGTCAAGGTGGCAAACGCCAAAATGACGCAGGGCGCCCCATTGCCAACCCTGGCTGGAAGCGTTACGGGCCTGGTGAATGGCGACACGCTCGGTTCGACAATCGTCGTAACTTACACCACGACCGCGAACAGCAGCTCTCCCATCGGTACCTACCCCATTACTGCAACCGTGACGGGTTCTTCCGCGAACCACTACAAAATAGTGGTGAACGCAGGCACGCTCACAATCGCAGCCCCCCAGAAGCTGACCGTACGGGCGAACAACGCGGCCCGGGCTTATGGTGTGGCCAACCCGGCTTTTAGCGGAACGGTGACCGGCGCGGTCAACGGCGATTCCTTTACTGAAAGTTTCACCACCACGGCGACCACCGCGAGCAAGGTGGGTAGTTACGCGATTCTGCCGGCGGTTCATGGCGCAAACCTTTCCAACTACACCGTCACTGTCGTTGACGGCACTCTTACGGTGAACCCGGCAGCCACCGCGACCAAAGTGAGTGCGCCGGCCAGTGCCGTGTACGGCGCCAGTGTAAAACTCACTGCGACTGTCAGTTCGCACGCCGGCACACCCGTTGCAAGCGTTACGTTTTATCGCGGGTCCACCTCGCTGGGTAAGGCGACGCCAAATAGTAGCGGCGTGGCCACGCTGAGCACCACCGCCCTTCCAGTGGGCGCCGATACCGTTACGGCCACCCTTGCCGCGGCGGGAAATTTTGCCGCCAGCACTTCAGCCGCCGCTACCATCAAGGTAAGCGGGGTTCCGCAAGCCATCACCTTTCCCGCCGTCGCGTCGCATGCGTATGGCAGTGCGCCCTTTGCCGTGAAGGCGAGCTCCAGTTTAGGCAGCAGGTATCCGGTCACCATCACGGTTAAGTCCGGACCGGCCGCGATCCACAGTGGCGTAGTCACCGTTACGGGCGCCGGGACCGTCGCCCTGGACGCCAGTCAGCCGGGCGATAAGAATCACGCCGCCGCGACCGCGACCCGCAGTTTTAAGGCGACGCCGGCGCCATTGAAAGTCACCGCCAATAGCACGAAAAAGATCCACGGCGCTCGCAACCCAACGTTCACAGGAAAAGTAACCGGAGCGGTGGGTAAGGACAAGTTTACCGAGAGCTTCACCACCACCGCGACCACCACGAGCAAGGTGGGTACTTATCCCATCGTGCCTTCGGTGAGCGGCGCCAGGCTTTCCAACTACATCGTCACCCGGGTAAACGGTACCCTGACCATAACTGCCCCACCCTCGAAAAAATGATTGAGCATGGTACCTGGCACAACCAATCGCCGGGTGCCCCATCCTTTGCGTTCTTGGCAAAGGGTGGGATGGGCGACGCTTAATGCTGAGATTCTCGGAATGGTACCTACAAAGGAATGAGTGCCAACACGTGAAGCTCGACAGGAACTGCGGCGGCTCTCAGAGGATGAAGATTCTCCTTTCTATTGCATGGACAGCCCTCTCTTCCCACTACGCCCAGGCCCAGCAATCCCAACCGCACTACACCGTCAGCGATCGAGGTCCATCGCTGGTTCGCACCCTTACCGACACTCCAGGATTGAATAACCAGGGCGACCTGGCCATCTGGCACGCCATAAGCGCGAACCAGATGCCGGGAAGGATTCTTCACCACGGGCAGACGATTCCTATCGTGGGAGTCAAAGAGTTCTCCCTCGTCTATCCCGCTGACATGAACGATCGGCTCACCGTGGTGGGAACGCTTCAGGCGCCGCAGGACTTGCGCTTTACCCGCGCGTTCCTGTGGGCGAACAACAAGCTGGAAATACTGCCGTCGCTCGGAGGACCCTATGCGGCCGCCAACGCCATCAATGCCGCCGGAGACGTGGTAGGCAGCGCACAGACGGCGAACGGAGCGCGCCACGCAGTGCTGTGGCGGCGAACTCAGCCGCGCGACCTGGGGCTGCTCGCTCAGGGAGACTACAGCAGCGCACGCGACATCAACGACAACGACCAGATCGCCGGAGAGGCCAATCTGGTTCCCAACGGCAAGCCTCGGGCGTTTGCCTGGTACGCAGGCAGCATGCGCCAGCTGCCCATCCTTCCCGGGGGCACGCTATGCACTGCCCAGGCCATCAATGCTCGCGGCGATATTGCCGGATCCTGCGATACCGCGAAGGGCGCCAATCACGGGGTGATCTGGAGAGATGGCGCAGTCGAGGACCTGGGCACGCTGGGCGATGAAGAATCACCCAGCACCGCACTCGACATCAATCAAAAGGGCCAGGTGGTCGGCAGCTCAGAGAACGACGGCAAACTCAGGGCATTCTTTTGGGAAAACGGAAAGATGATCGACCTCAACAAGACCCTTACACCCGGCTCCGGCTGGGTTCTCCTGGTGGCCTCACGTATCAACGACCGCGGCGAAATCGTGGGCCGCGGCTATTTTCGCGGCTCTATCCACGCTTTTCTTCTTCATCCTGCTGACTAGTTGCACGCAGTCCTCCCCGGCGCCAACCGCGCTTAATGGATGATGTGGCGTGGTTGAAGCAGATAGAATTATTTTTCCGGCTGCGAGTGGCCGTGCAGGAGAAGCCGATAGCTGTGCCTACCAAGCGCCCCATCTTTCTCTATAGCCTGCTCGCCGCTCTGTTTGCCATCACCGTGCTTTACCAGGTCGGGTATGCTCCCGACTTTATCCATCGCGAGACGATGGACTTCCCCTTCTTCTTTGTCACTGCCGGAAGCGACAAAATCGCCTATGCCACCCCCGCAGCGGTCAAATTTGGCATCCACAACGGGGACCATCTACTCGCGGTCAACGGTGAGCCTTATACCGGAACCGGCCTCCTGGGGAGTGCTTTCAAAACCGCCCGGGTAGGCGTTCCCCTGGTGATGACCATCGCTGCGAAAGATGCCCCGGCCGCCAGCGCCCGAACCATCTCATTGCCGGTTACCCCGGCCAGGCTTGAATCCTGGGATACAGCGAGCGAACTGGTGATCGGGTTCGTGCTCCCCGCAATCTCCCTGTTGCTCGGCTTCTGGGTTGCTCTCCGTCGTCCCCGCGACCCGCTGGCGTGGCTCCTGCTGGTCCTGATGATGAGCTTTCCCCACATCCTGCAATCGTTCATTGCGCCGGGCTGGCCGCCAGGCTGGCGCGTGGCCGGCGTGCTCTACGAATCGATCCTCGAGGCTGTCTTCCCGGTTGTGATTTTCCTCTTTGGCCGCTTCTTTCCTGAACCTTTCCCGCCGGGCAGCCGGTACGACAAGGGATGGCGCGCACTGCAGTGGTTCTGCGCCCTTCCCTTTGCCATCGTCGCCCTGTCCAGCGTCGTCATCGCGGTGGGATCGCTGGGCAACTATCGATCGGTCGCCGGCCTCAACCATGTCCTCGGGCGTTTGGAAACACCAGCCCAGATCTTCGCCTACCTGCTGGTCGGAAGTTTCTTCTCCGCCATGGGAATCAAACTCGGGCTGACTAGCTCCCCCGACGCCAAGCGCCGCTTGCGCTTTCTCTACTGGGGCGCGACCGCGGCCTTTACTCCTGCGCTCGTGCCTACGATCTTTGCCCGCCTCCAGGGCAAAACCGCCGGCGAAATCTTCCCCTCTTGGTTTATGGCGCTCATTCTCATCCCGCTGGTCCTGTTCCCGCTCTCCCTGACCTACGTGATCGTGGTGCAAAAGGCCATGGGCGTGGGCGTGGCCCTTCGCCAGGGCCTGCAATACACCGTGGCCCGTGGCGGCATACGCATGCTGCAGTTCGCTGCCATGGGCGTGGTCATCATCGCCGGGACCACCATGGCGGGCAACGCCAACCACGACCGCGCGCAAAAAACCATCGTGATCCTGGTTGGCATCACCGCCTACTTCACCATCCGCGGGCTCGGAGACCGGCTCCGTACCTGGGTCGACCGCCGCTTCTTCCGCGAAAGTTACAACGCGGAATACTTGTTGACCGAGTTGAGCGAGCAGGTGCGCTCCATTGTTGAAACCAAGTCTCTGCTTGAAACCGTGGCCGCGCGCATATCCGAAACATTGCACGTGCCGCAAGTGGCCGTGCTCCTAAGCGGCAGCGGATTCTACCGGCCCGCCTTTGCCATGGGCTATGCCAGCCTGCCAACCGTAGCCTTCCCCAGCAAAACAGGCACTGCCATGGTTTTGAAAAGCCAGAAGGAGCCGGCACGGGTGTTTCTCAGTGATCGCGAATCCTGGCTCTACCGCGAAGAAGGGATCGGTGACGAAGAGCGGGGAAAGCTGGCCGCGCTGCAATCGGAACTGCTGCTGCCCCTGGCGGTGCGAGACAAGCTTCTCGGCTTTATCTCCCTCGGCCCCAAGCGCTCCGAAGAACCCTATACCGGCTCCGACGTGCGCTTGCTGAAATCCGTCGCCGCACAAACCGGACTGGCCCTGGAAAATGCGAACCTGCTCCAGACCATCGCTGATGAAGTTGCCCAGCGCGAGCGCCTGAACCGCGAACTGGAAATTGCCCGCGAAGTGCAGGAGCGGCTCTTTCCCCAAACGCTCCCCATCGTGGCTGGCCTCGATTACGCCGGCCACTGCCGGCCTGCGCTTGGCGTGGGTGGTGACTACTATGACTTTCTTGCCCTCCCGAAAGGGAACCTTGGCATCGCCATCGGCGACGTCTCGGGTAAGGGGATTGCCGCCGCCCTGATGATGGCCAGCCTGCAGGCCTCGCTGCGCAGCGAGGCAACCCGCGCTCCTGAGAACCTGGCGGCTGCGGTGGGCAACATTAACCGCCTGGTGTACGAGGCCTCTTCTTCCAACCGCTACGCGACCTTTTTCTATGGGCAATATGATCCCGCCCGTGGCCAATTCGCGTATGTGAACGCAGGTCACAATCCTCCGCTGGTATTCCATGGCGGCGCCCGCAGCGGCGCCGTCACCCGGCTGGAACCCGGAGGCACGGTGATCGGTCTTCTCGACGATGCTCAATACCAACAAGGGAATGTACAACTCAGCCCCGGAGACGTGGTCGTGGCGTTTACCGACGGCATCAGCGAGGCTATGGACCTGGGGGATGAGGAGTGGGGCGAGGAGCGCATGATCGAAACCATCCGCGGGCGCGGAAACTCGTCTGCGCAGGAATTGATGGACTGCATTTTCGCCGCCGCCACAAAATTCGCCGGCGCCGCTCCGCAGCACGACGACATGACCCTGGTGGTGATGCGCATATTCGCTGGTCCGGAGTCTGTGAAACTAACTTAGTGACCAAACGGGTATGACCCTAAGGCGGCCTTGGTGGGCACACTGTCACCTGCATTTTTGCCCGCCGGAACAACCCCAACTAAGCGAGCAGTAACGGCAAAATGGTAATCGCCCGTGCGAAATAGCGTCCACCCGCCTTGCACCAATCCCGGAGCAGATATATCTTGGTGGCAGACGATTTCGGCAGGCAGCGGTTCTCGCGTCCCCGCTCTCTTGTCCGGCAGTTGCCAGTAGTCTCGGCCTACACGCGAGCGAAGGACAGCTTTACCGCTGTCCGGTGTCACACCCAATCCCTGTCTCAAAACCGTCCAATCCCATGCATCCCGCCGCGGCGGGTTTTTTTCGGTCCCCACCGCAGCTTTCCGGCGGCAGCATTAGGTTGCGAAAAATCCGCTTTGTATCAGGGCACGACTTTTGGTCGTGCCGTAAATGATCGTAAATATGTCGGGGTTTCGCCCCCGAGCTACCTCTTGCCTCCCCGTCATGAATTTTTTCCGCAGCCTGCTGGGACCCTATGCCTATACCCTCCTTCACCTCAACTCAACGGAGCCACCTATGCCTGAAAACAAAGTCACCGACCTCATCACCGATCAGGAAATGCTCTTTGCCCGCCTGATCCGCTCTGGAACTATGACTGACCAGCAGGCCGCCAAAGCCGCGGGTCTCAACCCCAACACCGCTGCCTACATCAAGTCCAAACCCTGTGTCCGCGCCTACATGCTCGAGTACCGCGCCCTCATGCCGCAACAACTTAGCCAGCAGCAAGCTGAGGACCCGCGCCGGCAGAGCCTGGACCGCGAGCAAGTCCTTGCCCGCCTCTGGGAAATCTCCAACCTCAGTCCCGAAATGACCCGAAACAGCATCACCGGCCAGGTCAAAGCGCTCACCCTGATCATCGCCATCCTGGGCCTGATCCCAGACCTGCGCGCCGGCTCCGCTCAGAACAAACCCGCTCCTCAACCCACCACCACACCGCAAATCTACGCCAGCGCTCAGCTAAGCAAGCAGCCGGAGCCAGCCACCGGCCCTGAGCCTACAGAACAGCAGGTCGGTATCCCCCCAGTCGAACCCAAAACCGACGCCGCTCCAACCCACGCCGAGTCCACACTCGCGAATCGCCCTGGCCGCTCCCAGACGCAATCGCCAACCAGCCCCACCGTTACTCCAGACACCAGGGTCCCCTCCTCTATCCAGGAAAACCGCCTGGGTTCGCTCCGCTTACGTCTCTGAAAGAACTCGAAACCCTCGCACTCGTTCCAAATGTCTCCAAAAGCCTCAAAAAGGCCAAGTTTTATTCAATTTTAAAAAAAACGTGAACTTCTCCAGCCTCCTTTGTCCAAACCGGGGCACTTCTGGCTGTAACGGGTGCAGACCCTTCACCGCATCACGGCTTATCGCCGACGATCGGCAGCGAAACCAGCAGCGCCCCCAAATCCCGCTTGAGGTAGGAGATTCGGGCTCGAACGTCCTGCAACATGGCGCCACGGTCTTCGAAGTCGTCAATGCTGAGTTTCAGGTTTTGTGCTGGCTGGCTGGTTAAACGATCAATTTTCTCCGTGCTCGACAGCGAGTCGATTCGCTTCAGTTGCACCCAGGTCTGCAACAATTGCTCTTTGCGGGTGAGACCGCCCGGCCCAACCGGACTGGTTTCGTTCAGGAAGATCCAGATAGTCGAAGGATACTGGCTATTGGCCAGAGTGGGCCGATCGAAGAACTCAGCCAGCATATTTGAATCGAAATCGAAGGGACTGCTCTTGCCTCGCTGCTCGTGAACTCCAGCCAGGGCAAGCCCGGCCGAAACAGTGCCGGCGGCAATGCCGACCCCCGCCGCGGGTTTGCTGAGATTCGAGGAGAGTTGGAGGCCGGAACTGGTGGCGCCCACGGCCCCGCCCACGATCACGCTCAGCAGGTTTGCCCGGCTCACGGCGCGGTCGCGGCGGTCCGCCAGATAGCCACGCACCTCATTGGCGCGCGCTATCTCATTGTCGATCTGGGCCAGGGTGGCATCGACCTGGAGGGAGGCCGCCATCACTTGCTCGGAGATGTGCTGATGCAGCCAGAGAATTTGCCACCGGTCGACAGGCACAGTACTGGTTGAAAGTTTTTGCAGCTGAGCTAGTTCTGAAGAGACCTTGATCAGTTCAGCCGTACTCTCCGAAGCGGGAGACCGCGTTTCGACTGTTTGCGCTGAGGTGGCCGCGGCAAGGGTCGCCAACGCCAGGAGGTGCAGGCTGCGAGCGAGGCTCATGCCGATTATGATGACATGCTGGCTTCCGCAAATCTAATGTTCCAGATTAGCTATCCGCCAGAACCGATTGCATCTGGGATACAAACGACTTCCCTTCCCACGCCAGGCAATTGCATTTTGCGAGGACTCATGGTCTGTTTCTGTTATTGTCTCTCGCAGTTGATTTCAAGAACGATTCAGCGTAAGTGAGGTGAACCATGCCGTGCGACCCAGTAGAGTTAAAACACGTTCCACTCTTTGCCTTACTGGATGACGATGAAATCGCCGTCCTGGCCGCCCAGGTCGATCTCAAAGTATTCGTTCCCCGCCAACGCATCTACAAAATTGGCGATCCCGGCATGCACGCATACATTCTGCTCTCAGGCAGTGTGCAGGTAACCACCGTCGACGACGATCATCAGGAGGTGATTGTCGATGAACCCGGCCACGGCGAGTTCTTCGGCTTTGCTTCCATGCTGGAGCAGACCCCCCACCAGACCAGCGCCATGGCCATGGACAACACCAGCTGTGTCGAAGTCAGCCGCGACGACATCGCGATCCTGCTGCAACGCAAGCCTCTGGCCGGTATGGATATGCTGACTGTCCTGGGTCATCAATTCCACGCGTCCCAACAATTAGTGCGGATTCGCGCCACCCGCAACCCCAATGACCTGATTGAGGAGAAGTACACGCCTGGGGAGCACATCGCGGACGCAGTGGCCAGCTTCGGCGGTTCCTGGACCTTCATCATCCTCTTCGGCATCGTGCTCGTGGTCTACACCTGCATCAACATTGCGCTCAGGGGCCGGGCATGGGATCCCTACCCCTTTATCCTGCTCAACTTATTCCTGTCGATGCTGGCCGCGATCCAGGCGCCGGTCATCATGATGAGCCAGAATCGCCAGGACAAGAAGGACCGGCTGCGCAGCGAGTTGGATTTCGACGTAAACCGCCGCGCCGAAGCGGAGATCCAGAACCTGTCGCGCAAGCTGAACCTGGTGACCGACAAACTCGGCGACCTCGACGACCTGCTGCGGGACCGGATCACCCCTTCCGCAGGGGCAAGCCCGCATCACTAGTGGACTATAACAACTAATTCGGAAGTAGAAACAAAGCTGCGAGGATGGAGCGACTCTTTTAAGGGGCACGGCTCTCGTGCCTGCTATCAGGGCCTGATTTTACAGGTTTGCGGAATACGCATTCCGGAAGGGTACGGGCTTCAGCCCCTACATAACAACTCAAGAATGAGTTCGGCTTCAGCCGCTGAGGGACGCTTTGTCGCCAAGACTGTGCTTTTTCCGCACCCTCTATAGCCGGGCCGCTACCGTTAGTGGCGCACTCCCTCGCTGCGCACAACCTGGAAAGCCGTCATGAACAGAATTCGGCAATCGAATATCAAAGATTGCCGCTGTAGATATTCACCGTCGAACTCGACCTTGACCGGGACGGGAAGCTCATCGCGGCCATTCACTTGTGCCCACCCGGTAAGTCCCGGAACCAGTTGGTGAATCCCGCGCTCGGTCCTCAGGGCGATCAGATCATCCTGGTTAAAGAGCGCGGGGCGGGGTCCGACAAAGCTTTGATCTCCGGCAAGAATGCTGAAGATCTGGGGTAGCTCGTCAAGGCTGGTTCGCCGGAGAAATCCGCCGATCGGAGTCAGATGGTACGCGGGATCCGCCAGCAGATGCGTCGCGACCTGGGGCGTGGCGACCCACATGCTGCGCAACTTGGGCATGCGAAACAACCTGTTGTTCTTTCCGACTCGGTTCGACCAATGGAGGACCGGCCCCCTGGACGTTACTTTGACCATCAGCGCGAGAGCGAGCAATAGCGGCCACAGGAACACGATGAGCACCAGCGCAAGCCCAATATCAAAAACACGCTTATACCAACGAAATGGGGTCATCTCAATCCCAATGCCCGTTGATCCAGAACAAACGGACGAGGGGCAAACCCGAAGTCTTGCGCAGCGGCGCGATGGTCGAAACACAAATCCCGATCCATCCGCATTGCCATTTCTTGCTTCAGGTGGCGATACCTCGGAGAGAGTCGCGCCAACCCGATGGTCAATCGAAACAGCGGCAGCGGGACCGATACCACCCGGCCACGTTTCCCCATTGCCTGGAACACCCTCTCGACCATCTGGCGATAGCTGAGAGTCTCTCCGCCGCTGAGATTGTAGGTCTGGTGGAAGGCCGCAGGTGCATCGGCGGCCAGGATACAAGCTTCTGCCAGGTCGGCGGCATGGACCGGTTGCCGCAGGCCAATACCTTTTCCCATCATGGGAAACACTCCGAAACGATGCGCGAAGCGCGCAATATCCGCGATATTCCGGTCCCGGCCGGCGCCATAAATCAGCGTGGGACGAAAGATCGTATAGGCAATGCCGAGCCGATCGCAGATGGCCGCAACCGAGTCTTCCGCGCGCGCCAGAGTGTCGGCCACTGCCTGCTCTGCCGGGCTACTGGAATTCGCCTTGCTGAATCGGCTGGTCGAACTAAGCACGATCATGCGCCGCACACCATTTTTATGAAACTGTTCGATATGCTCCGGCAACAACCAGATCGCAGCGATATGAAAGAGCACGCGCGCGGAAAAGCTGGGCAACGCGCTCCGCTTCGTCAGGTCACACGGGTGCCAGATACCCGAAGAACCCGGCTGCGGCGCGCCTCGGCCGATTGCATGAACAACCCATCCCGCAGTTACCAACTTATCGACAAGCTCACGGCCGACAGGACTGCTCGCGCCGGTCACACAGGACACCTGGCTAAGTCCCACGCGCGCGATACTCCTTCTGTTTGGAAGTTTTTGCCACGAATGCGGGTGCCCCCCATCTCGCCCTGTTTTTGCCGGGATGTGGGAAATACAACAGCTTTCGACCCGAGGCCTAAGTTGATTCCACGAATCTTAAGGGCGAGATCGGCTCATCCCGCAAACCCTAGGAGGGCCGCACGACGCCAGTACGGCGAGCAGGGCTCGCCAGCAGTTCCAGGTACTTCACATCGATGAGCATGGGAAACCACAGTGCCTGAAGAAAGTGATAGACAAACGCCGCCCGGCCATCGAGAAATCCGCCCGTCAACCCATAGCGATAGGCGAAATAAAGCAATGGCCGGATCAATGGCGGGAGCCGGTTCCATACTCGATATCGCAACCAAC
This sequence comes from uncultured Acidobacteriaceae bacterium, assembly GCA_963758385.1. Classification (GTDB taxonomy): domain Bacteria; phylum Acidobacteriota; class Terriglobia; order Terriglobales; family Acidobacteriaceae; genus PALSA-350. The sequence continues at coordinate 1,618,121 of CAVWVA010000001.1, forward strand.
GCTTGCGTTGCGCCTGGCTGCCCCAGAGCCGCGCATCGATTTCCCGATAACCAGAGGTTGTGCGGGCATTGACCAACTCCAGCGCTTCCAGCGTGGCATAACGATTATGCTTGGCAATCCATTCGCTTACGCTCTTCTGATCCTCGTGCATAAGATCGTTATGCAGAAAGCCGGTGCTCCCTTCAACGAGGGTGTGTTCGCTCAATGGCCGATCCTCGTACCGCCCTTTGCCGTAGCGGAAAAGGCGTAATATCCAGGCCGGGTAATAGCCGCGCCGTATCCAGCGCCCCATCCATATCAGCCGCCATTTGAGGAAGAAACCGTTCTCCGCGGGCGACCTGGCTATCAGGGCAGAGATTTCCTGCTTGAGCTCGCCGGGAAGCCATTCGTCAGCGTCCAGAAAAAGTACCCACTCTGACCGTATCGGGAAATGATCGAGTGCGTAATTGCGTTGCTGCGCGAAGTCAGCGAACTCGTTCTGCGCAGTCTGGCAGCCAAATTGATGGGCAATCTCAACCGTCCGGTCCGTGCTCAACGAATCAAGAAGGAAGGTTTCGTTCGCCCAGCCAGTCACGGACTCGAGAGCCTGCGCGATGTTCGCCTCTTCATTGTGGGTGAGAAGGATGACCGCCACTGTGGCCGAATCGATGACCCGCTCAGCAAAAGACATGATCAGGGCCCTCAGGAAACAACGGTGGGGCAAGAACATCGAATTGCTTGAGGATGATTTCGGGAGAATACTTTGTCTCCGCCGCCCGCCGCGCCCTCGCACCCATGCTTATCAGCAATTGAGGATTCGCTTTTGCTGCACGGATGGCCTGCACCGTCTTTTCTACTTCTCCCGGGTCGACCACCCATCCGATTCTTTCCTCACGCACTACCCTTGCCACTTCGGAGGATTCGGCAACCAACGCGATGATTGGCTTGCCCGCCGCCATCAGGTTGTACGTTCGGCTCGGCACCGCAAGACCCAGCATCCCGGGCACCAACGAAAGGATCGAAACATCACACGCGTTGAGGAACTCGCTCTGCTCCGAGCGCGGACGCGGCGGCAGCACCATGATATTTCTGGCGCCGCGCCTGACCATTTCGTCGAGGAGTTTCTGTTTAGGCCCCGACCCCATAAACAAAAACCGTATGTCCTCATCCGGCTCCAGCGCTTTTGCCGCCGCGGCAAGCGTTTCGATGCCGTGGGGATGTCCCATGTTCCCGGCATAGAGCACCACCAGCTTGTCGAGCAGACCCAGCTCCCTTCGCAGTAAATTGCACTCCTTCGCAGACGGTCGAATCTCCTGGCAATCTGCCCATAGCGGAATTACCTGGATGCCATCCCCTGTCCCCATGCCACGCGCACCCACCAGGTGCTCTAACATGTCGCGCCCTATGCAAAAGATTTGTTCCGCCCGTTGCAAAACCAGCCGGTTGATTTTTTGCATGACCCTGTACGAGACCGACTTGCGCGAGGTTAATCCGCAAGCCGCAATGATGTCGGGATACACATCGTGCACCACCAGCGAGTAGGGAACACGCAACAGAAAGGAGAGCAGAGCGGCCACAATAGGCACCGAGGGCGGATTGGTCACCGCCAGAATCGAATCGCCTCGCCCCACCCGAACCAGGGCGGTGACCAACATCGAGAACGTAATCGAGATCATCCGTAAGAGCCGGGCCCAGATGGAACGCTGGTGGAGCACCAGCGATGGGCACCGGAAGATCCGCACGCCGCGGTGAGTTTCGCTGCGCGCGGCTTTCGTTCCCGCTCGCGAATACGCGGGTTGGGCGGTCAATACAGAAACGCGGCGGGTCAACGCGAAGTGTTCGGCGATATGCGTAATGTAGTAGCCGGTTCCCGTCTCTTCCGGGTAGTACACCTCGCTGAGAACCCAAAGCATGCTGTTCCTCCGTCTCCCGCTCCGGGGGCGTTGTCTGTGCTTAACCTGGGGGAATCGCCAGCGTGTTGAAGCACGCGCGGTCCACCGGAACCCGTGTTTTGGCGTCCCAATCGAAGAGTGTGTAGCCATGACGCAGCAACGTCTCGGTAACAAACTCTCGCGTTCTGTCGCGCACCTCGCAGTGGATCACGGGTTGCGCTTCCGACAACACGCGCTCTGCGCCCAGTAGGACATCGGACTCGGCGCCTTCCACATCAATCTTCACCACGTCGGGCGGCCCCTCCTGTTCCAGCAGCCAGTCAAGCGTAATGGTGAGGACACTGACTGTTTCGCGCACCCCGCCTGTCTGCGAGGAGCCTTCAGTCCCCTCCAGGAAGTTGCACGCACGGCATCTCTGCGCAACATGGAATGACGCGACTGACTGCGCATTGGAAGCAGCCGCGGGAATCACCTGGATACGGGCCGAGCTCGATGGCTGCATCGCCCCGGATTTGCGCAACAGTCCGGCCAGCCAGATGTCCGCTTCGACGGCAATGACCTTACCGGAAGCGCCGGCACGCTGTGCAGCCGCCATGGTGAGCAGACCGACATTCGCCCCCACGTCCCACACCACGTTGCCCGGCCGCACAAATTCGTGCGCAAAGCTGAACAGATCCGAGTCGATACGTGGTTTCCAGAACCTGAGCCGCGCATCCGGAGAAACCAGAATGGGAACGGAACCGAAATCTCCAGGAAGACGACGGCTGAGTACGCGGTTTCTGCTGTAACGCTCCAATAATGTACGCGCAAGTTTCACTTCATCATCTCCAAAGTCATTGCTCCCTCTGATCCGCTGCGGTTCTAGGTGTTTCGCCAAACGTTGTCGTTGACGTAGTTCACGTAGCTGTGAATAATCCGGACAACTTTCTCTGCGACGTTGGGCGCCAGGTAGTCGTCGACAGTCCGGAGCTTGCCGTCCGGCTGATCGCCCAGGATTTTCAGGCATTCCCTCACCCTCGGCACATCGAACCCGGTCATCATCACCGCGGCCTCTTCCATCCCTTCGGGCCGCTCATGGGTCTGGCGAAGATTCAGGGCGGGAAAGCCCAGGATGGAAGACTCCTCGGTAATGGTCCCACTATCGGACAAGGTAGCTTTCGCGTTCAGCTCTAACTTCACAAAGTCGCAAAATCCCATTGGGTCGCGGAGATCGACCTCCTCTCGAATCTCCAGGTCGAGTTCACTCAGTCGCTTCCTGGTCCGCGGGTGGGTTGAAACAACCACGGGCAGCTTGTAGTCATTGGCAAGATTGTTCAATAGATTTACAAAACGCTTCAACTGACGAGGATCATCGACATTTTCTTCGCGGTGGCAACTCACCACAAAGTATTCCGCCGGCCTCAACTTCAGCCGCTCCAAGACATCAGAAAGGAGAATCTTCGGCATGTAGTAATGCAACACCTCGTACATCGGACTGCCCGTCTTGATCACCCGATCGGGCGGGATGCCTTCGCGCAGCAGATATTCGCGGGAAATATCGCTATACGGCATATTGATATCGCTGATATGGTCGACGATCTTGCGGTTGATTTCCTCCGGCACCCGTTCATCGAAACAGCGGTTGCCTGCTTCCATATGAAAGACAGGGATTTTTCTTCGTTTGGCCGCAAGCGCCGCCATGCAGCTGTTGGTGTCGCCCAGAATCAGCACCGCATCCGGTTTTACCTGGGCGAGCGCATCGTCAGATTTCGCGATGACCAGCCCAATGGTCTCGGCTGCATTCTTGCCCGCTGCCTGAAGAAAGTGATCGGGGCGGCGAATCTGCAGATCCTCAAAGAACACCTGGTTCAATTCGTAATCGTAGTTCTGCCCGGTGTGGATCAATGTGTGTTGCGTATGGCGGTCCAGCGCCGCAATCACCCGCGACAGCCGGATGATCTCCGGCCGCGTGCCCAGAATCGTTGCCACCTTCACGCGTGCTTCCACCAGCAGAGGCGCGCTCCGCTCGTCGAAATCGACAGGAAGATAATAAGTGTCCGGAAGATCTGGATCGAATATCTCGCTTGACCAGAACAACGTCACCATCTCCCCCTCGCCTGCATTGACGATGGAGTGCGTGAAGCCGGGTGGAATGTCGATTACCTGGTACGCCTTCGCCCGTTACGCGATACTCTTCGACCGGGCCGCCCTCAACGCTTCTCATCCGGATCAGGCCTTCTCCCTCGACCACGAAAAACTTCTCTGCCTTGGTGTGGTGGTAATGGTTTCCTCGCGTAGCGCCGGGCTTGGTTCGGGAGACGAAGATCTGTCCAAAGTGTGGCTGCTTGATGAATTCCGCCAGGCTGCCGCGGGCGTCCGATCTGGTTCCCAGGCTGTGCCGCAGCTCCGCCGGCGGAACATACGACAGATAGGTTGCATACAGTCCGCGGTTGAACCACTCGGCAAAGTCCGGCAGCGTGAGCGTGGTCCTCATCTCATGAAATGCCTGGATTCTTCCCGCCAGGTCGCCCAGCTGAATCCGGTAGCCAGGGATCTCCACGGGCGCCTGCTCTCCCGGCTGCCGTCCTTCGATCTCTGCCAGAAAGGCCGCAATCACATCGTCCACATAGCTCAGCTCCAGTTCGCGCGCGGGATCGGAGACGGCAATTGGCAGGTCATGCGCAACGTTGTGGCAAAAGGTTGCGGTGACCGAGTTGTAGTTGGGGCGGCACCACTTTCCGAACAAATTTTTCAGCCGGTAGATGCGGACAGAGGCACCGGTCTCCGCGGCAAATTGCAGCAGCGCCTTCTCCGCCTTCGCCTTGCTCACCCCGTATGGATTGTCGAGCTCGGCCTGGATCGAAGAACTGAAAATGATCTTTGGAACACGCTTGCCTTCGCGCAGGAACCGGCATAACCGCTCTGTTAGCTCCGCATTCCCTGTCTCGAAGTCGTTCGCACCCTGTGGCCGGTTGACCCCTGCCAGGTGAAAGATCACTTCGCACGCCAGCAGCTTGTCTCTCAGTTCTTCCGTGGATTCCTCGTGACCGGCAATCGCGGTCTCACAGTCCTTCCGCTCAAGCAGATGAGCCGCCAGGTTGCGCCCCAGGAACCCACGGCCGCCGGTGATCAGAACCCGGGTCACGCCGGCACCGGCTTTCCCTTCAGGGCATCCTGCACGCAGGGCAGCTGCCGCAGCAGGCTCATCATCTCGGGCACGTCCAGCAGCCGGGTATTGTGGGAATTGTAGTCAATGGATTCGGAGACTTCGGTCTTGCCTTTGCTGAAGAAGCTTGAATAATTCAGATCCCGTGCGTCGGCGGGCACCCGGTAATAATCGCCGCGGTCCTCGGCATGGGCCATCTCTTCCCGGTTCAGAAGCGTTTCATAGAGCTTTTCTCCATGGCGCGTGCCGATCACGCGAATTTCGTTCTCCGCCTCCAGCAGCCGTAGCAACGCTTCCGCCAGCGTGCCAATGGTTGCCGACGGAGCCTTCTGCACAAAAATGTCTCCAGGGATGCCGTGAGCAAACGCGTACAGCACCAGATCCACCGCCCCCTCGATGGTCATCATGAAGCGGGTCATATAGGGATCGGTGAGGGTCAACGCTTCCCCAGCCAGAATCTGGTTCAGAAGCAACGGGATGACCGACCCGCGAGATGCCATCACATTTCCATACCGCGTTCCACAAAACACCGTGGGGCTTTCCCCGTACATGCGCGCCTTGGCCACCATGCATTTCTCCATCAGCGCCTTGGACATACCCATCGCGTTCACCGGATATACCGCCTTGTCGGTACTGAGCACGATCACTCTGCCGACACTCGAGGCGTGGGCCGCTTTCATCACGTTCTCCGCTCCCAGGGTGTTGGTTTGCACCGCTTCGATGGGAAAAAATTCGCACGACGGAACCTGCTTGAGCGCCGCCGCGTGGAACACAAAATCCACTCCCCGCATGGCCTGAAGCACGCTGTCGTAACTGCGAACGTCGCCCAGGTAAAACTTGACCGCGGCATTCCTGATGCGTCCGCGCATGTCGTCCTGTTTCTTTTCATCGCGGCTGAAAATGCGAATTTCTCCAAAGCCCGTCTTGCATGCCATGTCCACCACGGCATTGCCAAAGGTACCAGTGCCGCCGGTGATGAGCAGCGTCTTGCCCGCAAATATGCTTGAGTCCATGTCCTGGCCCATGTTTTTCCGTGAGAGATTCGTGCGATCTATCTGGAGGTGGTAGCCGCTGGGGTGCGAAACAACGGGTCGTTCATCAAGCGAAGAGTATGCTCACGCCTGGCGACGAATGTCGCCGACCCGCCGTCCGCGGCATACTGCGTAGGACCGATGGTAAAACCGGCAGCTTCTATCTCGGCGATGAAGCCGGCCATGTCGCCGGCGCCGGCATGAACCTCGCAAGCAAAGGCCCGGGCCATGCCAAGCAACTTGCTGTTCCTGGTGAGCAGCCGGAATTCTCCGCCCTCGATATCACACTTGATGAAGTCAATGCGCGGAGATCTCGCCCAGGATAGCAATTGGTCTTCGCTGATGTATTCGGCGCCCGCACAAAAGCCGTCTTGCTTGATCTTTTCCGCGGCGTCGCCAAGGATCGCTCGAATCAGCGTTGTTCGCGCCAGGTGCCCGGCATTCAAACCTACCGACTCAGCAAACATCCTGTTTCCATCTCTGTTTGGCTCTACCGCGATCACTCGTATCGTCGGCTCGATCGCTAACACCATGTTGGTAAAGTTCCCCATGTTGGCGCCAAGGTCCAGCACCGTGTCATTCGGCCGTATGTCTAACCACCCGTTGCTGAGGTAAATATCCCGCACGTACATTTCGCGGATCCCGGATACGCACTGTGGCCCCATGACCTTGAAACGGCACTTATATCTTCTGAGCTTCACTTCAAACGGGCCGCTGCCCATCGCTCCGTCCACTATCCCCAGATTGCCCCGCTTTAGAATGGTCAAAAGATGCACGTGAACCAGGAATAACCAACGCAGTGCGAACCAGGGTCCGCAAATCTTCAGGAGGCCAACGAAGTCCTTCCCCAGCCTGACTAACTTATGCATATCGCCCTCTCCCTATGACGATCCCTGGCTCCCCGATCACTTTGCGCCTCTCAGAAATGCCTGCGTTTCCAGCCACCATGGTGCGCGATCCTCCCACGTCTGCCCGGATCCACCCCAGATCACTACGCCATTGGCATACTCCCGTGCCGTCTCCAGTTCCATTCGCCAGTATTCGCGCGGCAGGTAATCGGGCGCTTTGCCGGCTTCATCAAATTGCGGCAACAAGAAAACGTAGACAGGTTTGCCCGGAGCAATGCGATGCGCCTCCTTGATATTTGCGATGGCATATTTTCGCCACCCGTCCCGATCTTTGTAGAAGGTGTAGATTGCGGGAAAGAGCACGTCCGCGATCGCGGCAACAGGAGCGACACGGTCATTCTCCGCCTGCCACAGCTTGTAGCCGGCGGTATCGTGCGCACCAATCGCAATCCAGTAATTCCATGTTGGAGCGACTCCGTAGTATCCGATTCTGAGTGTCGGTGAGGCTTGTTTGAACAAGCGGAGTGTGCCCTCATAGTTGTGAATGCCCCTCGCCACTGCAGCGGGATCGCCCAGGACCGGCCAGCACTCAATGTCCATCACCGCGATTCCGGTCGATTTCCTCGCCCGCAGAGCAAGGGCGTGGATCGTATTTGCGTCTGGAATTTCGATGGGAGCCTTCATGCTCTTCCACAATGACCCCGAGTAGATAACCGTAATCGGCATCACCCCGAACAATGCCAGATCGGGCTTGTGCAGATACGCCGTTCCGTCATAGATAACAAATCGACTTGCCATCGTTGCCCGCTGCACATGTGCGCCGCCAACCGGCAACTGTGCGCAGAACATCAGGAGAAGCAATCGTAGATTCATTTTCGCTCCATCCTTGTTGCCTCCGGTTTCCTGTTGGCCCTGTTCGCTCTGGCCCTGTTCGCTCTCGACCCGCCAATCAGCAATCGCAGTGGCGCTTACGGCAGCACGCTTTTCCAGGCTCGCGTGAGCGATCTGCTCTTGCCGCCACGACGCGAGTCGAGCGCAGCGTTGAACATCACGAGATGCTGCTCGACCGCTTCCGCCGCCGAGAACCGGCGGCCATATTGCTCCGCGCCGCGCAGATAGATCTCATAGGCAGGTTGATCCATGTCGACACACGTCTGCAGCGTAGCGGCCCACTTCCCTGGATCCTCAAGGGAAATATCAAATCCTGCATGCATCTCGTTCAGAGCCACCCACGGGGTTTCGTCGCTGAGCAGGACCGGCGTCCCATTGACAAAAGATTCCACCGCTGCGTGACAGAAGTTCTCACCCTTGGTGGGCAAGACAAAGAAATGATGGTCGTGCAATACCTGGGGCACGGCGGAATGGTCAAGCGGCCCAAGATACTCAACTGTGATGTTGTCAGACAGCTGCGCCCTTGTTTCCATGCACCTTTCCCAATAAGGCAAGTCCTTATCTGCCATGGGGCCAAAAAGATTGAGCTGTACTTTGCCCCGGATCCCGCGCAGTGTTTGCAGCAGGTACTGCGGGTTCTTGATCTCGCTTATTCTTGCAATGAACGCCAGTTTGAGCGACCCGGCTTCTTTGCCCAGGTGGGGTGCCGTCGATCGAACGGCATCCGTAATGTTGTAGGCAACATAGATGGAATCAGGATCCAGCCACTCAACCGGCGCCGCCGCTAGTACCTCCAGCTTTTCTTTTGCCGTAGACACCTGCCACCACATGTCCTGGTAAAGTCCCAGCGATTTCGCGGCTCGACGATAAAGCTTCTTTTTGCTTTGCCGGATCTCCAGCGCACCAGCAGAAAATTCGCCTCGCGGCGCCAGCAACGTTGGTGTCTTTCCAAATGCGCCGGCGCGCCGCAAGAGCGCCGCCATCAAGGTGAACCTGTCCTGGAATGAGTTCAGAACCAGCAAATCGGGCTTCGCCTCGCGGAAGGCGCGGCGAAGAATACGCGGCCCGACGGAGGAACAGTACAACACCCAGGCGCTGCCGACGCGGCGCCATGCGTTCGGTGTCACTCCTGGATAACACTTGGCGTCTTTGGTGTCTCTGTCTGCGGTCACCAGGTAGAAATCGAAATACGGGCTGAGATGGGCAACCATATTCGCGATCGAGCGGATAGGACCACCATCTTTCATCCCCGGTAGGTATCGGCCTAGCAAAACCAATACACGGGTTCGTTGGCCGCCCTCGCCACCCGAGGCCGCGCTGTGCTCGATGAGTTTAGGCAGTGGCATCCCCCAGCAATCCTCACTTTCGCGGAAAAATTCAGTACCAGGGTGGATGTGGCCGTTGGCCCCCAGTCCGCAGGTATTCAACGATGGCAACCAGGTAGCGTGCGATTTGCGGTCCTTCCACAACGGCTGACCACTCCCGGATCCGTGCACTGGATTTCGCGCTGCGCCTGCCACCCTCGATCCATCCCTGCAGTGCGCCCCGCAGGCCTGCCACCGAGCCCGCTTGAAAGACGGAGCCCCGCCAGGATTCACGAAGCAAATCGCCGGCGCCGCAATTGTCGCTGCAGATGACGGGAACCCCACTCATGAGTGCCTCGTTCACCACCGCGCCCCAACCGTCTTTTCGACTCGGCAGCAGGAGCAGGTCCGCTTGTTGTAGCAGGTTGCCGACCTCCCCGTTATCAACCGTCGGGCGAAAACATATCCTGCCGGCAACTCCGCTCTCAGCGGCTGCCTTCTTCCAGCGCGGCAAATCCGGGCCATCGCCCACTACTTCGAATTGCCAGTCTGCCAAGGGGAGTCCCTGCAACGCGCGGATAGCCGTGACTCCGTCTTTCAAGCGAAGAATTCGCCCCAGGTACAAAATGCGAAAGGGCCCTGGTTCTGCCGCATCGCTGGTTTCCCCTGTCCTTAGTGGCCTTTCCGTCACGTAGGCAAAGGGGAAAATCCGCGACGAATCATATCCTGCGCTCTCAAACCACCGAACCCCTAACTGGCCCATTGCGAGAATGAAATCGATGTCCTGCTCCACACGGCGCCGCTCCAGACGATACTTAGCCCTGCGAACGAAACCCAGCATGCCTCGATTGTCCGCAGTTTCCGAAATGAGCCCGACCAGCGCCGGACTGCTGGCCAGTTGGGGCAGAACTCGCTGGTTGAGCGCGACCGCCGGCAATCCACTCAACAACTGCACCGAGGGCAGCCTATATGCGTCTGCGATCAGTTGCTCTACCTCGACATCGCTTGGCTTGATCAACACCCGCGCCGGCGAGCAGTTGGGCGTGCTCCATCCGCTCGCTCTACGCCGCTCGGGCAATTCGTTCTCCGCCACCACGGTCACACACTCACCCGGCATGGACGCGAGAGCGCGGGCAATCGGAGAGAGATGCGGGCTCACAATGTTCTGCCATAGTGTCCAGTTCATCCGCTGGGAACCCTGATCGGCCGCTGAGGAAAGGCGCCGCTGGCGGCAAAGAGCGACAGCAACACCCACATGAGAATTCCCAGCCCACCCACGGAATAAAAGATCATCTCGCCCAGGTTGACGCCGATGACCGCGGCGAACAGCGCTGAGGTTTCCCCGGACTCGGCGCGAGCGAGGCGATAGATCGCGAGCAGAAACGCAAAGACAAACAATGATCCGACGATACCGATCTGGGCCACGGTCGCCAGGGGAAGAAAGCCCTGCTCCACGGGAGCGGAAAGGGGGATGCCTCCTAACTGAGCGCCATAAGCATCCATATTGGATTGGGAGCCCGGGTCTACGCCAAAGCCGTAGCCAAAGAGTGGGTGCTGCTCCGCAAGTTCCAGATCGTCGAATATTTGCCCACCGCGGGATGACTCGTCCAGGGCACGCTGCGGATTGTTTCCCAAGGATTGCTCATCTCCTTTTTGCAGGAATGCCCCGAACCGCTCTCGTATGGCGGGGAAGAGGATTGCAACCAATAACATCCCGGTGATCGCGATCGCGATCACCGGGATGGACAGGTAGCTTAGCCGGCTTTCCCTGCCGCCGCGCACAACAATTTCGCCAAGATAAACAATCCCGCCCAGCGCAATAGCCACCAGCGCGGTTCTTGCGCCGGTAAAAAATATGAGGGACCATTGGGCTAGTCCGAGAACAATCAACCAGCGGCTCATGCCGGGCGCTTTGAAAGCGGTGGCGAATGTCGCCGCTCCGGTCATCACCAGCAGGACCCCCAATGCCTGGGGCTGGTTCAGAATTCCATTAAACCCGTAGTCGTTGCGCGAATATCCGCCGCCAAAGGCAACCAGGGGAACGGATGTAAGCAGCACTGCAATTCCCAACTCCGCGAAGAAGAGCAACATCTCCTGGTTTCGATTCCAGGTTAGAATCGCGAGCCGCAAGACGCACAAAAGCCCGAGAGAAAAGCTGATCGTTTTGAAAACAGAGATCAGGGGAAGGGCGCTGACAAATATCGAATTGCTGAGCAACACGGCTGCAATGACAAGCCAATAGGTAATGAGGTGCGCATACGAGGGCGTTCGCTCAACCCGTGACAACAGACTGCGCCCACAGGCTACAAACAACAAAAGCCACTTAAGAACACTTATAAGAATGCTCACCTCCTCCGGTCCCGAGACCAGCGGTGAACTGACACAAGTGATCACGGTTCCCGCAGCCAGGCTGCGCAGCGCCCAGGCCGGATCGCGGCAAGCCAGGACGATCAGTATGCTCAGGGCAATTTCCCGTCCGAACACCGGCACGCACGCGATCCCAATCAACAGAATCAAGGCTCCCGTCTGCCTTACCACAGTGCCGATGTTCAGAGTAGGTTGCATCGCATTCGAGGTACTTACGGCACTTAGTGCGGCATGTGCGGCTTGGGTTGTCCGGTGATGCTTCTGGTCACCCGGCATGGAGATCCAAGAGCCACTGAGTATGGAGGAATATCACGAACCACGACACTGCCCGCGCCGATCACCGAGTGTCGCCCGATTCGCACCCCTCCCAGGATGATGGAACCCGCACCGATCCAGACGCCGTCCTCAATCGTAATCGGCTTGGAATTGCCTGCGCCCGCGGCCCTTGGCCCTGCAGGAGCAATCTCATGTCCACCGGAGACGATGGTCACCCGCGGCGCAATATCGCAATCGCTGCCGATGATGATCGAACAATCCCCGCCTGCTATCAGCACCTCATGGCCAACGAACGTGCCGGCCCCTATGGTCAAATGTCCTGAAGTCAGGATGCGAACCGAAGAGCACAACCGGACACTCGAGTGGATATCAACTCCACTTAACCACAGCAGCCGGCATTTCAGCGGATACCAACGAGTCGATGGAAGCACGGCAAAGATCAGTTGCGTAAGCCACAGCCGTGAGGATTTGCATTTGCTGTCAACCCGGTCGATAGTGAAATCCATAACGGCTCAATGAACCATGCGCAGCGACGCCAGATCGGAGCGCGCTATACCCAGGAAGGCAGCGAACTGCCGGATGCTTGCTTCGAGGCCAAGCTCTTCCGCCAGCGCTCTGGAACGAGCTGCAGGATAACCGTGTAACAGCTCCGGATTTCCTGCGCAATGTTCCATGGCTGCGACCAGCGGGGCTGCCTGGTTCGATCCGCAGCAAACGCCTACTGGGTATCTAGCCAGAAAGCGGGTTGGCGTGGAACCGGCGGGGCCGTGATAAAGCACCGGCCTGCCCGCCGCAACATACGCCGATAACTTGCTGGGAAAGCTTAGTTGCACTGTCCGCGCATAGCTACGGTCAAACCAGTAAGGCAGGTAGCAAAAGTCCACCTCCGACATGAGGCGGATTGCTTCGGCGGGCGAAACCGGCTCGTGGTGCTCCACGAGCGCCGTCCGCGGCATCCCCAATCTCGGCCACCGCCCCACGAATCGGATTTTCACTCTTCTGCCGTGAAGAACTCCTTTTACCGATTCAATGCTGCGAAGCAGCGCTCTCCACTCTCCTTTGGCATACATGCTGCCGGCAAATCCAATCACCAGCTCCGATGCCTCGGCCGTTGCTGCTCTCTCCGCGGCCCACAGGGAGGGATGAACCCCACTGCGGACCACCGTGCATGCCGCGCCGTAGATTCGTCCGTACTCCTCGGCCATTTGCTCACTCATGACCGCGACCCGCCGGGAAGAACGCATGCATCGACTGAATTGCTGGTTCGCGTTCCGGCGCGCGAATGGATCCAGGTGCAGATTCTTTGCCAGGTAGTCGGGTGGGTCAAGCACGCTCACAAGCAATGGAATCTTTAGCGCTGCAGCCACTCGATGCGCCAGCAGGTAGATCAGCGGAGAACTCAGGACTGCCCAGATCATTTGCGGACGCTCCCGTTCGCTGAAGGAGAAAACGCTGCGCAGCAAGGGCCGCAGGCCACGCATCCTGAAACGGAGATACGCGATCGAGGAGAGAACCGGCAGCGCAGGCAGGCGAAACGTGGTCACCGCGCTGGGGAACCCCAGCCACTCGCTATGATCGCCGGGTGGCTCTTGCTGGACGATCGAATATCTGCACAGCGCACCTCGGGGAAGATGTTCGGCCAGCGACCGAAGATAATGTTCGCCTGTCCCTTTACCCCACGGCGGGCTATTGACCAGCAGCAGCATTTTAGGAACAACACTCAGACGGCCCTCGTTTCTCTGCGCACTAACCTGGGCAGGCGCCACGCACTCCAAAGCAGAACCGAGCAGCCCATACCGCACCACACTGCCTTCGGTCCGCCAATCGCTGTTAGAACAGGCACCGCGAGCGAGAAAGCGGCCGCGCGCTGAAACACGGCGGTCGTCGCCTGGCGCAAACGGCCAAGACCCAAGGCCAGCACAAAATGAAGCGCCTCCCACATGGCCAGCATGATGTTGGCGCCCACCAGTCCCCTGGTCTGCCAATCCATGGTGATAGGTTGCCGAATCCACAGCCGCACGGCAGGCTGTCCCGCGAGAAGCAAGATCGCCATGGCAACCGCGCCTGCCAGGCCGATCGCGATTCGTCCTCTTCGTATCTGGCTATCCAGCCAGCCATGATCCGCGTGCGAGTGAGCGTCTGCCGCCGACGACCACATGGGCCGTAGAAATCCCATCACGAAGGAAAGCGGAAACACCACCAACTGTATGAAGATCGCGAACGGAGCGCTTTCGCTCGCCGGCAGAGCCCTCGCGATCCAATAGACTGGCCATTGATACACCAATACGTTGGAGAACGAAGCGGACAAGTAGCGAACGCCATCGCCCAGAAGCAGCCTGCTTTCCCTCCAGGGAAAATCCCCGCGACGGTCCAGCAGATACCGTCTTCCGGCAATCAGCAGCCAGCAGTTGGCCATCCGGACGAGCAGCGGAGGAAAGGCAAACGCCGCCACGAACACCGTAAGCGCCCGAGAGTGGTAGGCGGCAGCCAGCAACGCAGCGCACAGCAACACATTCGACGCGGCGCCCAGCAGATTGCTTATATGTGTTTCTTGAAACGCCTGCCGCAGTACATCGGTCGCCGAGAGAGGTATCGCCAGGAGCGCTACCAAAGTAGCGATTAACGTGGCCAAACGAAGATCGAGGGAACCCGCTGAGCCGAGCTTGCCAAGCAGCAACTTGAGCGGGAGCAACGCAACCGCGGGAATCACCAGGGTCGCCCCGATCAAGCAAAGCACGATCAACGGGGTCAGCCCCGCGCGGACAAGCATCGCTTGCCGGCGCTTGTTCCCTTCCGCTGCGGCAGCGGCGATCGGCGTCACCAGAGATCCGCCAATACCCAAATTCAAGACACCGATCAACCCCACAGCCGCGGTGATGGAAGCGTAAGCGGCGTATCCGCCCTGGCCGAGCGATCGATAGACCAGGGGAATGGTCAAACCCTGGACCGCCACGGTTGTCACCGTAGAAACAAGAGACGTACTCCAAGCCAGAGTCACTCGCTGCTGCCGGCGCTGTCGATATACGACTGTTCCCGCCATGCGCCGGCTCGTCTCAGAGTCATTGATCACTTTCGCACCGGCAGTGCCGAAGACTCCTGAGCTCAATTTCATTCATTCAACAGCTTTCGCCGCGAAATGACTCGAGCCGGTACTCCCGCCACGACCACATCCTCAGCAACTTGCCGTGTCACTACGGCGTTGGCGCCCACAAACGAACCACTGCCTATACTTATGCCACCCAGGCAGACCGCACCGGCACCCAGCGTCACTCCGTCCCCGATGGTCGGGTAGGAGTGATCCCCCTCTGGTCGAAGCGCCTCACCAAGAGTGACGCCTTGCATGATTGTGCAGTTGGTTCCGATATTCGCACCTCCCCCAATCACGACACCAACGGGGTGGCGCATGAGGAGCCCCGGACCGATCTTCGCCGAGCAGGCAATATCTGCACCAGTTGACCGAATGCTGTGGGCATGAATGAACGAAGGAATTACGGGCACTCTCCAGAGAAATAGCTTTCTTGCAATTCGATAATGAAGGACGGCGCGAAAACCTGGCGAACGGACACTTTCAACCACTATCCAGAATGGATTCGCGCGCCGATCCTCACTGAAGCGTCTGAAATCCTGCGTGACTTCCAGAACCATCCGTTTCCCGGGCACGTTGCCACAGCTGCTTAGCGGCATTGACTGTTCCGGCTGAACTCGTCCTGTTACGTAAGACCTCACGGCAAATATTCCCTCACACTCGACGGCGACCCTTACAGCGCTTACTCCCGGACAAACCTTCGATGAATCTTGAGGGCTGGCCTCACAAGCCACCGGGGCAGGTACACCTTTACGAAGCCTCTCCAATTGGATCGTCCAGACACCAGGAGGCGCATGAGTAGCACCGTGCGCCCCTCCCCGGGCCGCGCATACCAATCGTTCGATCCAGTTCTATAAAAGCGAACGTAGCCGAGGCTAGCCATGTGTTCAGAAACAGCGTTGTCCAAAAGATCTGTATTGTCTTCCAGTACGACAATGCGTGGCTTCCAACGCCGCAGGTCGATCCCGCCCAAAGCGTGGATCTCATGCCCCTCAACATCAATTGAGATGAAGTCGATGGCGCCGACACCGGCCTCCTCTAGGATAGAATCAAGCGTTCTTGTGGGGACCAGAACCTGAGTGACCGGCTCGGTTCCTGTTTTGATGTTTAGAGATTCGAGGCTCGAATACAGGTCTCCAGCCCCGACGTTCAGCATCGCCGTGCCCTCGGAACTCGATGCTGCGCACTCGAAGAGAGTCGTGCCATCTCCACGTTTCAAGCGGATTTCGCGGCAAAGGGCAGGGTTGGGCTCTACTAAAATGCACCGCCAGCCGAGTTTGTCGAAATAGTACGTATTGCTGAAAGTAACCCCGTCGTTCGCACCCACTTCGACGCAAACCCCGAGTTGGCTCCCGAAGATCCTGGATAACGCTTCGTCCTCCCCGTTCTGGGAATAGAATTCACCCATCCGAATGCCCCTCAGCGCCTCTCCGAGTGCTAATAAATCGTCGCATAAATGCTGGCTGTGGCCGCTGAGTTCACTATCGACTGGGTGCTGGCGTAAAGCGACTTGATCTTGCTCGTCGGCACGTACAACACGTCCGTTGCGTGCAGTTGCACGTCGGGCAACTTTCCCTCAAATATCTTCTTGTAGGGAACCGCAATGTCAGCACTGGCACCCTGGGCATCCCGCCGCAATAGAAAGATCGTGCCCGTCGATGCCAACGTCGTGGTCCCGCTTGCCAGCGACATCACTTGCAGCACGCTGAGTGTGCCTTGTTCCTGCATCACAAATCCCCCAGGCCGGTTCACCGCACCCAGCACGTACACGATGCCCGCCCGCTTTACCTGCACCGTATCGCCGGGATGCACGATGGCGTCCTCGACGGTCTTTGCATTGGTTGATCTTGAATAGTGCACTAGGAGTGGTTCGACGGCCGCGCTGCCGCGGGTAATCAGGACTTCATTTCCAGCCGCGGCGACGGTCCGCCCGCGAGTGCCAGGACCTCCACCAACTTCCGTGGAACCAGTAGCGGATATTTACCTGGGCTTGAAACCTCTCCGATGATCGTAACTTGAGGCGCTGAGTATTCCAGCACCGTCAGATTGACCTGCGGGTCTTTAATGATTTGATTCTCGCGGAGCCGTTCTTGAATCTGGGCTCTCGCTTCAGAAGTAGTTTCGCCGGCCAGGTGCATGGTTCCCAGGATGGGGACGGAAATATCGCCTTGCTGATCGATGCGATAGCTTCCAACATAATCAGAGTCATCGAGAACGTTCAAGCTCACCAGAAAGCCAGGGGCCAGCGTTAACTTTGAAAAGTCCTCTGGCACCGTCTTCAAGCCCGCGCCTTGCCGGTCTTGGCCCGAAACTCCAGAAGAAGAGCCCGAGGGGCCGGCGGTTTGCTGCGCTCCAGCCTGGGCGAACCCCACATGCGAGACGAGAAACAGGGCGGAGAGGAACCAGGAAGAAAGCGCTCTACGCGTCATGTCGATTTTCCTCTCCGTAGTAGGCGTCGTAGTATTCGTATCCATGGTCGGCTGAGCGTCGGTCCATGCGATTGACCACAAAGCCGATCACGGGGATTTCGTTGCGCGCGATTAATTCCGCCGCGCGGGCCAGTTGGGGCCGGGTGACGACGCCGGACTGTGCGATCCAAAGCGCCGCATCCACCTTGCTCGAGATGGCTACCGCATCCGTTACCAGCAGCGCCGGCGGAGTATCGATCAGAATGATGTCATAGCGCAGGCGAAGTTGCTGCAGCAGCTCGTCGAAGGCGGCCGAGCCCAGGCTTTCCGATGGCATGGGCGGACGCGGGCCGGCGGGCAGCACGTCGAGCGTCGAGACTTGTACCCCGCGCACAATCGCCTCGTCGCTGGTAATCGTTCCCGCCAGCACGTTGCTGAGACCGGCTTCGCTGCGAACATCCATAGCATGCCTCATGTGTGGCCTGCGCATATCAGCCTCTATGATGATTACTTTCTTCGCGTGCTGGGCAAAGGCAACGGCGAGGTTGGTAGTCACAGTAGTCTTGCCTTCGCCGGGAATGCAACTGGTAATGAGAATCACCTTGGGTCCGCCAGCGGCGCGGGACATCATGATGGAGGTGCGTAGAGCGCGGCACGCCTCGGCGGCGCCGGAGTGGGGCTCACTTAAAATCCGCACAGCGGTGGAAAGCGGAAGCTTGCTGAGTTTCTTGTGCCGCTCTCTGCGCCGTTGCGCCCGATGCGGCCTAGCCTGATCTTCAAACGTAGGGATCACACCGATCACAGGCTTTCCCGTAATCTCCTCCACCTCCCGAGGACTGGTCACGGTCCGGTCCAGATTGTCAGCGGCAAACGCGCTGGAGAGCCCCACGAAGACTCCGAACAGCATTCCTATCGCCATATTGCTTACCTGCTTGGGACGGACCGGCACCGATTGCGAGCGTGCGGGATCGACGATGGTGATATTCGTCGCCTTGATTCCCGCAGATACGTTCGCTTCCTGCAGCTTGGTGTAAAGGTCTTCATAAAGCTTCTTGCGCGAGGAAGCCTCCTGACTCAACACTGCGAATTGAACCGCCTTCTCATTGAGCTTGCTGGCCGCTCCCTGCTGCAGCTCGAATTCCCTTCGAATTTCGCCCTCTGTCTGCTGTGCCAACTGGAAATCAACCTGGGCGCGCTGGATGATTTCCTGCTCCTCTTCGCGAATCTGTCCATCCAGTGCGTGCACTTGGACTTCGATATCTTTGAGGTGCCGATTATTCACGCCCAATGCGGTCGACGCCTGGACGAGAGAAAGCTTGAGCAGACCCTGCTGTTGACGCAGTCCTTGCAGGTTCGAAAGCCCTCCACCTTGGGTGAGCACCATGGAATTGCCCTGCGCCGCCACCGGATCACTCCCCAGACCAAGAATCACGTTGGCATTGCCGGTTTGGGCGAGGCGGTAGATTGCCTCCTTCCCAATGCGATTCGCCTCGGCCGCGGTCAATTCGGCATTCAGTGCATCCAGCTTCTGAATTACGACGCTATGGATTTGCCCCTCGCCGCCGGAGTCGCCTCCAGAACCGCTCGACGTCATGTTCAGGCTGATGATGCCGCTTTCTTCTTCGAAGCTGGTTAGTTTCTTCTCTGAATCTTCAACGTTGGCCTTGAGGTCCGACAACTGTTTGGTAAGCCATGCCGAGGTCTCAGTCGTCGCATCGTAGTGGGACTGAAGATACTGGTTCTTATAGCTATCGATCAGCGCGTTCGCAATCTGCGCCGCCTGCTTCGGTTCGTGACTCTCGTAGGTCACCTGGATCAACCGGGTTCCGCGGACGGGCTGAACTTTCAGGTTGCCGCGGAAGATGCTCAACAATCGCGTGCGGGTTTGCGGCGCTTCTTCCAGCGGCAATCCCAGCTCGGAAATCGGTGGGCGCCCCTTGTTTCCCCCGGCGGCAAACGGTGGCTGCGACGCGAGACCGAGCCGTTGAATGACCGCCAGGGCCAGCGAATCCCCTTGCAGAATGGCGGTCTCCGTCTGCAAATCCGTTTTGAGGCTGTCCCCCCCTGAAGCCAGCTGTTGCGACAAAGCGTCGTCGCCAACCCCTAAATCCAGCGCCCCGGCGCTTCCCTTGTTCAACTCGATCGTCGCCGTCGACCCGTAGACCGGCCGCATCATCAGAGTAAGGACCAGGGCCAGCAACTCGCAGATCACCACCGAACCAATGATCCACATGCGATGCTTTGTCCACATCCGCGTCACGTTCAACAGCGCGTGGGGATTGGCGGGTGGTAGATGGACCGATGCCGTCATGGAACCGTCCGGCATCTCTCTTGCGTGGGATACTGCAAAGTTACTCAACTTGGATCCTCAAACGCGTGGTAGGTCATTGGTGGACAAAGCGGGCTGCCGCCTAGCAGCGCACGATATTGGCGGACGCGATGCCCTGGGTGGCGTTGCGTGTATCCACTACCAGTCTTGATTCCCTGACGATGCGTCCGTAGTCGTATTCGGAATGATCCGTAACAATCATCACTACGTCATACTGGCCCAGGTTTTCGAGCGGAGTGTTTGCCATGTTCAGGCTGTAGTGGCGTCCGCGTCCGACCTGGGCAAAGAACGGATCGTTGTAGCGCACGATGGCCCCGCGCTCGCGGAGCAACTCGATAATGGCCAACGAGGGCGACTCACGCAGGTCATCGATATCCTTCTTGTACGCCAGGCCGAGCACCAGCACCCTGGAGTTTTTCAGAGATTTCTCATGTTCGTTCAGCGCGGCAATCGTCTGGTCCACTACGAAGTAGGGCATAGCGAGATTGACTTCGCCGGCCAGCTCGATAAAGCGCGTGTGAAAGTCGTACTGCTTCGCCTTCCAGGACAAATAGAACGGATCGATCGGAATGCAGTGCCCACCCAACCCAGGACCAGGATAAAACGCCTGGAACCCAAAGGGTTTCGTCTTGGCGGCGCTGATCACCTCAAAGATATCGATGCCCATGCGAATGCACAACTGCTTCAGCTCGTTGACCAGCGCTATGTTCACGCAGCGGTAGATATTCTCCAGCAACTTGGTCATTTCCGCCGCAGCGGGTGAAGAGACTGGAACAATCGTATCGAAGATAGTTGCGTATACCGCGGACGCCAATGCGAGGGCTGGCGGCCCGCATGCGCCCACGACCTTGGGAATGGCCCGGCGGGCGACGGAGTTGTTGCCCGGATCCTCCCGCTCGGGGGAGAACGCTACGTAGAATCCCTGGCTCGCCGCATCGCGCGCCACGCGCAAGCCGGATGGATTTCCCTGCTCGAGCAAGGGAACCACGACCTCCTCGGTAGTGCCCGGATAGGTTGTGCTTTCAAGGATGACGAGCTGCCCATCCCGTAGGTACGGCGCCATGGCACGCACCGTGCCGGTGACAAAGCTCAGATCAGGTTCGTGATACTCGGTCAGCGGAGTCGGCACGCAAATCATGACGATATCCATGTCCGCGATCCGGCTATAGTCGGCGGTCGCGCAAAATCCCCTCTCGCATGCCCCCTGGACCTCTGTGCCCGGGATACGCACGATATAGGATCTCCCCGCATTGAGCGTGTCGATCTTTTCCGGATCAATATCGAACCCGGTAATCGCGAAGCGCGCTTCACTGAACAGCAGCGCGAGGGGAAGGCCCACGTAGCCCATACCGACGATGCCGATGCGAGCCTTACGAGTCGCGATTTCGTCTTTGACTGCCGCGATGCGGTCGAACGAGATAGAGGCCATAGAATACTTTCACCGTAATATTTCCCCGCTTACCCGTCGCCGGTCGGATGGCGGCTTTACCCGGGCTTCGCCGGGACTCGAGGCATGAGCGCGCGTGGCTCGGTTCGTGGCTCGGTTCGTGGCTCGGTTCGTGGTTCATAGATCGATACCACCGGGTTGGCGACCCGATCACAAAGTGTAGTCGTGGTTGTTTCTGCCGCATTACCCGGCGCAGCGTATAAGGCAAGCTTCAGCAGTTGGGAACCCGGATTGTAATCGGGGATCAGATCCTTGAGCAGCAGCACAAGCCGGGCAACGTCCTGATCATCGACGGCTTCCTGAAGATGCTGCAGATGCATCTTCATCTGTCCCGCATCGACATGAAACGGGGAGCGGAAAATGCCGATCTGGGGGTGGCTCGTTGGCGCCAGGTATTCTCCGTGCAGATTCAACTCTTCAAACAGCTTTTCCCCGGGCCGCAAACCGGTAAATTCTATCTTGATGTCCCGGTTGGGCTGCAACCCGGATAACAGGATGAGGTCGCGGGCCAGATCCACGATCTTGACCGGCTCACCCATATCCAGCACGAACACTTCGCCTCCCTGGCCGATAGAAAACGCTTGCAGAACCAGCTGCGCCGCCTCGGGAATCGTCATGAAATAGCGGCTCATCTCGGGATGGGTGACAGTCACCGGTCCCCCGGCGGCAATCTGCTCCTTGAAGATAGGAACCACACTTCCGTTGCTGCCCAGAACATTGCCGAAACGCACGGCGATGAATCGCGTGCCGACTTCTTTCTGCAACGAGCGGATCACCAGTTCCGCCGCGCGTTTCGAAGCGCCCATCATGCTGGTCGGGCGCACAGCCTTGTCGGAAGAAATCATCACAAAATCTTCCACTCCATGGTTGACCGCCGCAAGAGCCACCTGCCAGGTGCCGAAGATATTGTTTTCCGCCGCGGCAAAGACGTGTCTCTCCATCATGGGGACATGTTTGTACGCGGCCGCATGACACAGGATCGATGGCCGATGGCGCTGCATCACGTGGCGCAGAGTGTCCGGGCGAACGATGTTGCCGATCTCCGGATAAAACACCAACTGGGGAAAGCTGCTGCGCAGTTCTCTTTCAAGCTGAAAGAGCGGAGTCTCCGCTTCGTCGAAGCCGATCAGTGCAAGCGGATGGAAGCGCGCGATCTGGCGGCAGATTTCCGACCCTATCGAGCCCGCCGCGCCCGTCACCATCACGACCTTCCGCTCGATGCGCTCGCGAATCCTCTCCTCATCCAGGCGAACCGGCTTTCTGCCCAGCAGATCTTCCACCGCGACATCGCGAATCTGTTTGCCGGGTTCCGCGCCCTGGAGAGTCGCGCCCAGGCTCGGCACCATCTTGTAATCCACCCCGGCGGCAACCGCCAGGTTGAGGACGCGCACCATTTGTGGCCCGTTCGCGGAGGGCATTGCGATCAGGACTCTCTTGACAGCAAGTTTTTTTGCCCAGGTTTTCAGGCTCTCTCCGGACCCAAGCACCCGCTTGCCGTGAAAAGTCAGGCCTATCTTGCGCAGATCATCATCGATCAGGCCCACGACATCGTATTTGAGCAACGGGTTATGGCGCAGTTCCTGGACCAGGGCCAACCCCGCGGCGCCGGAACCGTAGATAAGGGTTCTGGTCCGCTGTCCCTCGGTGTCTTCCCTTCTACGTTGCGTCGATGCTACGCGTACCGCGAGCCTGGTGCCCACAATCAGAAAGCAGGAAACCAGCCACTCAAGAACATATACAGTCCGGGGAAGGAGCACGCCCGACAGAACGATGATCGTGCTGCCGACAATCGATCCAAATGAATTGGCGAAGACAATCCGCGCCACCTCGTGCAAGGAGGTATATCGCCAATACCCGCGATTTACCCGACCCAGCATAAAGCAACCAGACTTGACCCAGGTCCAGATGCCCACCGCCACCCACAACCCGTGAACGTAGCTGGAGGGCACGACGCCATCGAAGCGCAAAAGGTAAGCGAATACCACCGCCAGGGCAAACGTGCAACAGTCAAACGAGTATGCCAACAGCGTTCCGCGGAGATTTCCCGAGGTATAACGCCGGATCAGCACTCCGATCGGGGGGCATGGACTTCTCCGGGATTCGTATCGACTGGTGGAGCTTGTTGTGATTGCTGGCTTAGCCATGAAAGTCGCGCCTGGTGTTTGAGGTTTATGACTGAAAGAGAAGGATCTGTAACAGGCCGCGTTTCATTAAGCGGGCACGCGTCTCGACTCTGCTTGGGCCACATGCTGTGGACTAAACGCTTCGAAGTCGGTTGTCTCGAGATCGACCGACACGCTCTTGCCAATGGTATCGAGGCTCACCACAAAGCGCAGGCCGTTATTTTTTCTGAGCACAACGCCGGTAAGACCCTTCAGCGGGCCCCGGTGAATGCGTACCCGGTCTCCACTGCTTATGTAGGCATGGGGCAAGAAAGATTCATAGCGAACGAATTGCCGCAACGCCTCCATATCGGCTGCCGGAATGGGTACCGAGCCGCCGGCGTTGCCCACCATGCTGACCACCCCGGGCAGCTTCAGCAGGGAGACCTGCTCTCCAGGCAATAGCCGGGCAAAAATGTAATTAGCAAAAAGCGGCAGATGGACATCGACCGTCACCCGATTCTTCCATGTTCGCTGCGCAATATACAGGGGCAGGAAATGCTCGATGCCGATGCGTTCGCACTGCTCCGCGATGCGTTTCTCGTGGCGGGACATCGTATAGGCAGCAAACCAGGTTGCAGAACTCTTCTCTTCAACCGTTTGCTGCTCGCGTGCTTTGGGCAGCGCTCCGCCATTGTTACTTAGCAAACACATGCCTAATGCCCCCCAAATGCCTCAACTGTGCCGCTGGTTACGTATCGAAATCACTCGATCATCTCTTATATCGGCGCAATCGGTATTGCCGTGATTGTTACGGTTGCTGCTTCATTCGTAAACCGGGGAGCGCATCAGTGTCCCCACACGGGAAGCCGATACACCACTCCGCTACTAAAGTCGAGGGAGGTGACGCCTTGCGGCAACGCATAAACTTCCGCGTAGGATATCTCCCCAAGTCGAATACTGAAGCGGTGGCCGGCATAAAAGTCCACACCCCCGAGCAGCTTCCATTCGGCCCCGGTGCCGCTATGGTAATGGGAGGCGGGCAGCGCATTCTTGCGCACAACCGGGTGCCCCAGCCCTGCCACCACCGCGCCATACGGAGAAAAACGCGCGAAATGAAACGCAATCCGAGGCCCGGCCAGCGCATCGTAGCGGAATTCGTTGCTTCCCCAATGGAGATAGGCCCCACGGGTCTCCAAACCCCAGAGATACGTAGTCTGGAAGAATCCCCCGAGGGAATAGCCCTCGCTATGGTTGGAACTCCAGTCGGAAGAGCCGTAGGTATAGGTTCCGAACACATGGAGGCTGGGCGCGCTCCGCATTGCCGGGCCCACTTGAGCGTTTACTGCCAGGGGCATCAATAAGAGTACCAGGACAACAAGGACCCGCCCGATATCAACGATGAATTTCGGTTTGGCAGGAATCATTCTTTGGTCCGATCGTTGAAGTTCGCCTAAGCACGACGTCGGGCCATTGCAAAATCTCAGTCCGATAGAGCGAGATACAACCAGTCAGCGGCCGCCGGGAGCGAAAGTCCGCATTCTCAGAAGAATTGCCAGGTTGACTTGATAATTGCGCTCGCGGGTAGCCGATATGTAGCGTTCACTCCTTGGTTATCGGCTCATTGTCATAATCAGCTACAAAATGGCAACGGCCGCAGGTGCATATCTTGAGTCTTCCAAAGGTGCCCTGATGGTCTCAGCGTGACTCACCATAAGACAGGCACGTTCGACCCGGGCGGGCTAGACATAACTGTGTAAAGTACACCTAGGTACTGCGGAGGATTCATGGCGAACACACAGACACTGATAGCTCAGGCCTACTCAGCCTTCAATCATCGGGATATCGATGGCGCCCTGGCGCTTATGAGCGAGAACGTTAGCTGGCCCAAGGCATCGGAAGGAGGGCGTGTCGTGGGGAAAGAAGAGATTCGAGCCTACTGGACCCGGCAATGGAGGGAGTTTGATCCTCACGTGGAACCACTTGAGGTAATCGACCAGGAGAACGGCATTACCAACGTAAGAGTTCATCAGCTCGTGAAAAGCCTTGGTGGCGATGTCCTTTCTGACAGCGAGGTGTGGCACGTTTATAGCATCGTGAACGGCCTCATTGACCGCATGGACCTCAAGGAAACTGAATCAGTCCCGGACACAACTCCATCGACAGCATTTTCCAGACGCTAGCATGTGCCAGGAATCTGCCGCTGTTACCTGATCCGGAACGCCATCCCGCCAGCGCACGGCAGATCAATTTGGGCCTGAAGTGTGTGCGTGAGAACCCAGCTGGCCCCGAGAACGAACAAAATTGTGTTCCTTGGGAGCGGTAGGTCGATCCTTTGCTTTGCCTCTGACCAGAACAGAGCCGTTCCTGTGACGGCCTTCGTCACCTTACCCCGGTGAGATCTACGACTTCAATTCGCTTGACTTCAATTCGCTCAGCTTCTTACCCATAGCACCGGGGCCGAAGTTGATATGAGCATCCTTAATCGAAAGTCCGACTACTTCGATGCGCTTCAAGTCTCGTGTTCCGATCCCGGCTTCTTCTGCGAGACGCAGCGAGTTGTCGCCCCGGATGAACGGGGGAGTGCCGCGCTCCGCATACGGATCGTAGCCCATCACTGCCATCCCGACAGCGTCCACGTTGACGGCGTTGCGGCCGGCGATAATCACACCCGGTGTCATGTTTTCCAAGCCAGGAAGCCACGGGCCTTCCCCTCCCCGCACCGTCTCCACGCCATCCACGATCGCGATATCAATTGGCCGGATACCGTTCTGATCAACCAGAATGCGGGGAACCCGATAGCCCGGATCGCGCGGCGAAGCAGGATGCAACTCGGCATCGACTCCAGAGGGCGCAGGCGTCGTTCCGTCGTGCAGCACAGGTCCGCGCTCGTTCGTCGGCCGCTCGTTCCCGTTCGGTCCGCAGTCCCCGCCATAAAGCGAGCAGGGCGTGTTGCCGAAGTTGTTCTTCATCGTCATGGTGACGCCTGCGATCCAATGGTTTTTCAACTTCGCCATGGAAGCGTAGACGTCGCACTGATAGAACGCCGGGTTCAGATGGTAGGCGGGATAGGCGTACCCACCCCAGGGCACCTTCATGCGCACATATTGCTTGTAGTTGCCAAGGTTCTGCACGTTTTCCCAAACGACGGGCACGCCCATGTTGTTAATTGCGTTTACGTCCAGTCCGTAGCGTGCCCACAGGGAGAGATCCTGATCGGCGGGGAAGAAACTTTCAATCAGGCGAACCCGGCGCGCACCCGCCCGGGCAAAAAGATGCACGGTCGCCGCCACCGTCTGCGCATTCGTCCGGTAAGGAAGCTCGGGCGTCAGCGGCCAGTTTTTCGGATTCCCCGTAAGATTCAGCTTGAGCGCGACGGTCTTGCCGCGCACCAACTTATCGAGGCCGCCGATCTGATCGAACGCGCTCGAGAGTTGCTTCCCATACTGCGCGTAATCGCGGCAACGGACGATCGCAACCTGGCTGGCTGGAGCCTCTGCCCTCATCCGCTTCGGCATGCAAAGTGCCGCAAGCGTCGCAGCACCCGTGGTGGTCAACATCTCTCGCCTGTTCATGTCTTCCGCCTCCTCGAATTCATGCTACTCGGATATGATCGACTGCGCGTGCCTTATTTGATATCCAGACGATCATTTGGTAAGCTTCTCGCGGCCGTCCCGCTCGCCAGGGCTTTCGCCGGCGAGCGCAACATGTTCCTCTCCTTGAACAGCGTCCTGTTGCAAGGCCGTGTTCCCTGGCCTGACTTCCCACGGCTGGCCGCGCAAATTGGCTTTCCCGGCACCGACATCATGCTACGCCCGGCCATCGAGGCCGGCGTCAGCGCGACCAATGACCTGCTTGCCTCCCTTAAGATCAGGCCGGCTGTCATCGATTTTCCCGTCGAGTTCCGTAAAGACGACGCAACCTTCCGAGCCTCGCTCACCCAGCTCGATGCAGCCGCCCGGTTTGCTGCCGCTATCCACTGCCCGCGCATGATCACCTACATTTTGCCGTCGAGCGATACGCCAAAAGACGAACTGCGCCAAATCTATAAGCAGCGGTTTACAGAAAGTGCCCACATTCTGGCTGGTTCCAATGTCCGCCTCGGCCTTGAATTTCTAGGTCCGCTCGAGCTGCGCAAAGCGCATAAATATGAATTCATCTGGCGCATGAACGATATGCTCGCGTTTGCCAGGGAATGTGGTCCCAACGTCGGGCTTCTGCTCGATTCATGGCACTGGCACCACGCGGGAGCCAGCACCGGGGACATTGTTGCCGCCGGACGCGAGCGCATCGTGCATGTCCATTTCAATGACTCGCCGAACTTGCCTGCAGAGCAGATTCACGATAATCAGCGTCTGCTGCCCGGCGAAGGGGTCATCAACCTGACTGGCTTCTTGCAGGCGCTGCAACGCATCCGCTACAACGATGCGCTCAGCGTAGAGGTCTTCGGGCGAACGAAAGACATGACACCGGAAGCAGCTGCGAAAGCCGGCCTCGATAGCTCACTTGCTGTCTTTCGTAAGGCCGGAGTTCCCGAAGGATGAGCCAGGAGATCTTCACGGCTTGAGAGGCGGGCGGGCGAGTTCTGGTAAGCTGGGATCGCTTTTCAAACGAACTTGGATCGAGGGTAAACAAATGCGGATTCGTGCTCTGGTTCTTGCAGGCGCTGTGATGGTAGGTGGTGGTATGCAGATGCGGGCGCAGATGGGTGGGCCTCCCCCGTCGCCGCCGGTGGGTACCAAGGAAGACCCCGCCAAAGCGGTGGACGGTTTGCTCTCCGAGACGGAGTTCCAGGTAGTGGGCGCGGCGAAGGCCATGCCAGCCGATAAGTACAGTTTCGCACCGGCGCAAGCCATCTTTGTTCCGGGCCAGAAGACGCAGTTCGATACCGTAAGGACCTTTGCGGGGCAGGTGACGCACCTGGCGCAGGCGAACTACTTCTTTTTCGGCTGGAGCGGCATTAAGCCTGACCGCGACGTGAAGGCAATCGGCTCCATTACGACCAAGGACGAAGCGGTGGCCGCACTGGAAGCATCGTTCGTATACGCGCACAAGGCGATCGCGACCATCACCACAGAAAATGCGTTTGTCGCTATCAAGCCGATCGACGGGTTCAGCACGCGGGCGACGATTGCCGCTTTTGCAGCGGCCCACGGGAATGATCACTACGGCCAGATGGTGGAGTACCTACGAATGAACGGCATTGTGCCGCCTGCAAGCGCCAAGTAAGTAGCTGGTTCAAAATACCGAGCGCACATAACGATCCTTTGGCTGGATACGCAAGAAGTATTGGGCCTTGCCCAACAGGCGAACCTAGCTGTGGATCATAGGATAGGTCGGATCGGGAGCTTCAACACTGTTCACGAACACTAACTGTTCGTTCTGCGTAAAGAGCTGGCGAGGCGCGCCCAAGGAGCCTTACAGAACGCTGCTGTGATCGGCTATTGGTTGCCCCCCAGGGATTCGAACCCCGATATGCTGCTCCAGAGGCAGCTGTCCTACCATTGAACGAGGGGGCAATGCGGTAAACACGGAGCCAGCAGATGCAACTGGCTGTTCTATCATAAAAGGATGATCCACTCTGGTCAATTCGGCCCTCCCCGGCTGCGCTATCCGCCCTCTAGGTAATGCGCCGGATGCTGGCCGCGATTTCTTCCGGCTCGAATACGCGCTTCCAGTCGGGGCGCATCAGGGCGGGGGTGCCGAATTCGATCGCCTTGTTGCAAGCGTCGGAAAAAAGACCCTCGCGCTCCTTGAAAATCACCGAGGCGAGCACGTTGATGTGGCCTAAGAGAAAATCGCGCGCCGCTGCCTGAGGCACGCCGCGCCTCACGACTTCATCCATCGCATCCCGCATCACCGTCAGCAGCGTTGCGCACACGGTTTCCGACAAACCCGGCTCGAGCAACGCCATCTGCTCAAGCGTGACCCGGTGCGAACGCATAACAGGCGCCCAAATCACTCTTGCAATCCGCTCGCCCAGCGAGTATGCACTTTCCGGTCCCTGCATCAGGCAGCAAACAATATGCTGCTTGGCGCTGATACCCCCGAAGTAATCGCGCTTGGCTTCAAGATCGGTCTCATCGTTGAAGACCGGAGGATGACAAGGATGCGTCACGAAATACACCAGGTCGTCCCGCTTGGGCAGGTGGCCGGCGAACGGTGCCGCGGCGTCCAGCGCCATCACCATCGTTCCAGGCTTGAGTCGGGTTGCGATGGACGCAGCAGCCTTGCCGATCGCCGTGTCGGGAACCGCCAGAATAATCACGTCGACGCCGTCGAGCGCCTCGTCGGCTGAGACACAGCACAAACCGAGGCCCGCCCGCAGGCGTTCCTGTCCAGCGGGATTGAGCTCGACGTGGCCGACCTGGAAAGTGGATGCTTTCAAGTTGCTGGATAAGCGGTAACCCATTTTGCCGCCGGCTCCGAATAGCGCGATCTTGGTCATGGTTTCCTCCCAGGCCCCGCTGTGGAGCCGGTCTTTAAATTTATTTCTCAGCAGGCCGGTAACCGGCGGCTCCGTCCCTGGCGCGGGCAAAGAAGTCTTGTTGGCCAAGCTGCCCGCCTTTAAGAACAAGCTGCAGGCCCTCCAGGCTGGGGTCGTCGGCGTGCGCATGGCAAAGAGGCACGCCGGGCGCAAGCGGCATGGCAAAAGTGAGCGCGTAAGGGCCAAGCTGCTGCACGGCATGGCTTGACGTGTCGCCACCGCAAAGGATGACGCGGCGCACCACACACCGCGAAAGGATGCAATGGATGAAACAGCCCAGTTGCTTACCCAGTTCATCGCCATGCGCGGCAACCCCTTCCACGAGCGGTCCGAGCGCGGTGTAAAGGATGACGCTGGCGCCTCGCCGCAATAATCCAAGCGCCTCTTCTACCACACCGTCCTTGTTGCCCTGAAGCAACTGAGCGGCATCGAGTGCCACTCCTTCGAAGCCGTGGTCCAGTGCCCAGCGAATCTGCGCCTCCGTTACCGGCGAACAGCTTCCGCTGACCACCAGCACCTGATCGACCGGCCTTGCGGGAATTTCTGCAAGGTCGCGGTGGCCGCGCCTCCAAACGCGGACCAGCGACTCGGTCAAGCCTGAGCTGCCTGCCGCGAAGAGTGGATGCCGCTCTGCGTGCGCCAGAAGCAGTTCGCCGGTGGCGGCAAGAGTGGATTCGTCGACGCCGTCGAACAAGATAGCTTCGCTGCCGGTGGCAAGAGCTTTTTGCAGCGCGGCCTCGCCTCCCCCAGAGGAGAGAGCAAGCAGATCGATGTGACCCACCGGCATCGCGGTCTGGGCAGCGAGGTGGCGGCGCAGATCGGCCTCCTTCATCGGCGTGACCGGATGGCGGCTCATCGTTGGGTGGCGATCGATGCGGTATACCTCGCCCGCCGCACGCGCAAACAGGTTAGCGAAAACAACGTAGCGGCCAAGGCGTGGTGCACCCACAACGATGGGAACAAACTCCGGCTGCAAAACTTCGCGGCCGATCTCCATAGCGCGGCCGATGGAGCCGTGGGTGGGAGAACTGTCAAAGGTGGAGCAGGTTTTGTAATGCACGATCGGGGCATCGAAGGTCTTGAGCGTCGTAAAGATGGCGGGCAGGTTGGCCGACATCCATTCCGTGCCGCGGCTGCGGCTGTCTCCTGCGATGCCGATGGCCTCGCAGTGAGAGAAGGCAGTCCGCTGCGCCGGTGTTGGAATCCCGAGAAACAACACACTTTCCATGCCGGCCAGCGCAAGGCTCTCGAGCACATCGGTTGAACCAGTGAAGTCGTCGCCGTAGTAGGTATAGAGCACGCGAGGCTTCTTCATGCAAACATCCGCAACCCACTGGCAAGTTCCTTGTGCTGCGCGGCATACTCTGCAAGCGGGATCCCTCTCACGGCAGCCTCCCATGCTTGCTGCAGGCTCAGGACACCAGCGGCGGGTCCCATCGGATGCGCCAGGATGCCACCGCCCGCGGCGTAGATGCAGTCGACCGAACCGAGGGCTCGATAGGTATCGGCGGCCTGACTCGCCGACTGTCCTGAAGAGAAGACAGGCATGATCTCGCAACCCTTGTGCGGTGGCGGGAACATGGGCGTTAGACACTCTCGGGCGGAGGCGATGACAGAAGCATCGTCCTCACAAAACTTGTTGCGCAGTCCATTGACGTGAGTGTGATCGATGCCGGCGATCCGCCAGAGTTTTTGAAATGCAAGGAAGCTCATGCCAATCGCGGGTGACCGGCCCAACATACCCCAACCGTTACGATGGCCGTGGATCGCCAACTGCGCGTGGTCGCGCACCACCTTCATCGCCGGCAGGCCAATGGAGTTCATGCTTACCATGATGCAGGTGCCGTAGTGTTTGACTACAAAGTCGTGGCGGCGGAGCATTTCATCGATTTCGCCGGTGATGTTAGCGGCATACATCACCCGTTTGCCCGTCTTGTCGGCGTGACGATTAATCACCTGCTGCACGGCGGCGATTCGCTGCTCGAAGGGACAGTGGGGGCCGTCGCACTGCAGCTCATCGTCCTTGATAAAGTCGATGTCTGCCCCAACCAGGGTAGCAACCTGTGCGGCGGTGGCTTCCGGCGTCATGCCGACCGACGGCTTGATGATCGTGCCGATAATGGGCCGTTCATACACTCCGGTGAACTTTCGCGTGCCCTGCACCGCGAACTGCGGGCCCTTGTAGCGGCTGAGAAAAATCGGTGGCAGCGTCACGTCCAACAGCTTGAGCCCAGAGAACTGCTTGAGCTCGAAAAGATTTCCGGCGATGGCGCTGAGCAGATTGGGCAACGAAGGGCCCATGTTTTCCATGGGCCAGGAGAGCGTGACTTCCGCAGTGCGGCGCACAGCGTTTGAAATGCTCATCCCTTTGGGAAAGCCCGCGCCGGGAAGCGATGGGCGCTCGGAATAGTCCAGCTCGACCAGATCCTCCACCTGCGCGGAGTAGCGCTCGCGGAGTTCATCAGTCTCCCCAGGGACTCGAGTGAAGGTGCCAGTGGACTGCTCGCCCGCCATGCTGGCCGTCGCAAACTCCAGCGGGTACGCGGTTTCCATCCAATAGCGAGCGTAAACACGATCTGACATGCTTTCCAGCTCTCCGTTATGGGTGTTGTGCCGAGGTGTCGCGGTGAGCGGCCGCATTGGCTTTATCCTGCGCGATGTAAAGCGCTCGCTGAGCGTCCGCATTGTTCGGGTCGCGGCGCACGATCTCGCGCATCTCCGCGATTCCCTCATCCCATCGATTGAGGCGGCAAAGGGCCAGTGCGTAGTTCAGCCGGTAACCGTCTTGATCAGGGACCAGTTCTGATGCGGCACGATACTTCTCCAGCGCACCAATCACGTCGCCCCGCTGCTCCAGGGCCACTCCGTCATCGTCGTCCTGCTTCGCCTCCATGGAATGCTGGCCGGCCTGATCGTCTTTGTGAACTAACTGCCGCAGACGGGCGTCGTACTCGTTCGCCTCCACTGTGTCGCCGGCCTGGCGGAGTGCTCGCTGCAGTTTGTAGAGAGCGCCCCAATCGTCGGGCATAATAATGAGAGCCTTTTTCAGACAGACCACAGCCTCTCGTGGCTTGCCTTGCCTCAGATACTCTGAACCAAGTTCGTATTGCACATTGAAATCATGTGGAGACAGTTCCGCGGCTCGCCTGAAGGCGTTGAGTGCGCCGGCGTCGTCGAGCACCGCTCTCCGCGCCACGCCCAGCAGAAACCATGCCTCGGGATAGTTAGGCCGCACACGCAATGCAGCCTGGAATTCGCCCGATGCTTTGACATAGTCGTTTTGCTGAAGGTCCACTTTGCCCCGCAGGTAGTGTGGCACCGCGGCGGTCGGCTTTGTGCCCTCCAGCTTAATAGCTGTGTCGAGATGCTGCGCCGCGCCGGCCAGATCGCCAGATTGCGCGAGCAGAAGAGCGAGGCTCACCTGCGCATCCGCCAGTTGAGGATCGAGTTCGATGGCCCGGGTAAAGGCCTTCTGCGCCGCATCCGTCTCGAGAAAGCGCTCCAGAACTGTTCCTAAAATGTTGTAGCCTGTGGCCGAGCCGGGCTGGAGCCTGATGGCTGTCGTAAGCTCTTCAATGGCCGCGGAACGCTGGTCCTGCATAGCGAGAGACTCGCCCAACAGAAGATGGGCATCTACGTTGTCCGGATCCGCAGCGATGACAGGCCGCAACATAGCTTCCGCCTGATCGAATTGTCCAGAGTGGAACAACACGCGTGCACGCTCAAGCGCCGGGCGGCTCTGCTCTCCCAGGATAAGAATCGGGAGACCCAGGAAAACGAATACGGCCAGCCAGACCGCATACCGGCTGGGCCGTTGTCGTTTACGCTGGTGCATCACCGGAAGCACCCCCATTTATAACCCAGTACGCTGCGCCGGCTCCAGAGAAACGGTTGAAAGCATCATCCCAACTACCGATCAGAAGTTGAACTTCAAAGTGAATTGCAGCTGACGCGGAGGGTTGCCGGTAATCAGCGACGTTACAGTGCCGAAGCCGGCTGCGTTTTGCGTATTGTTCGGCGGCGCGTAGTTGATGATGTTGAAGATGTTGAATGCCTCCGCCCTGAACTCAAGATAGGTGCCTTCTTTCCAGATAGGAAATCGCTTGAAGGTCGAGAAATCAAATTGGGTAACGTGATCGCTCGACAGGCTGTTGCGACCGGAGTTGCCATAGCTATAGCTAGGCACGGAGAAGGCCGCGGTGTTGAACCATTCCTGCGTCGTCGGGTGGGCAAGATGGGCACTCCCGGTTTGGTTGGCACGAGCATAGCCGATGCCAAACACGGTGCCGCCGATATTGGCTACGTCTCCGTTGACCAGGACGGTGAAGGGTTGGCCGGAACGAATGCTGAAGATGGAGTTGGTCTGCCAACCGCCGAGAAACCATTCCGCGGGCCCAGATTGCAGGTATTGGCGGCCTCTGCCGAAGGGTAGCTGGTAAATAATCGCGCTCGAAAGGAACTGCGGCACATTGGACGCCGAGGGACCTTTATTGGAGGCCGGATGGTAATAGTCCTGGATGCCCGCTCCTCCGCCTCCGGGGCCGTTCTCTGAGGCGAGGAATCCGCTAGCGCCGTTGTCTGTGGCCTTCGACCAGGTATAGGAGATGAGAAACTGCAAGCCGTCGGTCATGCGCTGGTTGGCGCTCAGCTGCAATGCGTTGTAACTGGAAACGCCGATACTGCGGCCGAAATATACGTTGCCTTGCCCCGGCCATGGCCTGAGAGCTTCCACCTGCGCCTGGGTTCCAGTGCTGGGAGTGGTCGCCTGATTGCCGGGCCCGGTATAGTCCAGGTGATGGGTGGAACTGCCAACATAGCCGGCGGAGACGATCAGTTGCCTGGTGGCTTGCCTCTGTATCTCCACGTTCCACTGATTCGAAAGGGGCGTTTGCTTTCTTGGGTCAGCATTCCAGAAGAGAGTACCCCACGGAGCAGCCGTAGGCAGAGGAGCGGCACTCAGGGTTTGTAGATCCTGCAGATAAGTGAGGGGCTGGCCAAGGGTACCGTTAATCGATTGAAATACAGTTTGCGCGGCGGGCCAGTTACCCACGTGATCGGCCATATCCTGAATGAAGCCGGCGAACTCATCGTAGACCAGGCCGTAGCCTCCACGTACGACGGTTTTCTGATCCACCGTGTAGGCGGCCCCGAGATGGGGCCCAAAATTGAAGTTCACCGGGCAGCGGTAAGACGCGCATGGCGCTAGCCCGATGTGATTGCCTTCGGGAATGTTGCCCAGATTGCCGTCCCCGGGAATGCACGGCGCGGCCTTGGACGTATCGCACGCTGGTGGTAGATGGGAGCCGCTTATATCGTACGTGCCGTCGTTGACATTGAACCCGCCAAAAATCGTCCCGGAAAGATTGGAGATCGGGTCCAGCTTGTCATATCGCAAGCCGGCGTTGATGGTCAGCTTGGGTGATACCTTCCATTGATCCTGAAAGAAAATTCCCCACTCATTGAATGATTCAGTCCAGGTCTGGCCGATGTAGGTTTGTCCCACGGGAACGCCGAGCAGCGCGGAGGCCAGCGAGGCTCCGGTGGTTCCTACGTTGTTTGGATCCTGTGTAGTTGAGTTGTTGAAGGCGTAGAACTGCTGGTTGTAAGACGGCGTCGCATAGTACTGGTGAATCCATTGAAAACCGCCGGTGAAAAAATGCCTGCCCTTCAACCACGACACGGTTGCCGCTGACTGATAGACGTGGTCCTGCTGATTGATAAACGCCTCTCCCGTGCCGCCCTGGTTTTGCGATCCCGAAGGGTTGCTCCATGGCGCCTGAAGCTCTAAGGCAGGTACTCCGTAGGTTCCGAGCCCGGCAAAGCCCGCCGACTTTGCGGCGCCAGAGCCGTTGGAGAATATTGTGCTTTCTATATACGGAGTGCGCGAATACCCGAACTTCGCGTCCAGGGTAACCGACTGGGAAAACTGATGAATCCAGTCTCCGCCGATATTGGCACGAGGGCGATCGATGTCGGTGCTCAACAGCTTGGTGATTGGATTGGAGTCGATAGTGTGGAAATGAGTGAAGCGCCCGGAAAGAATATCTTTTGCGCCCAGGTTCTCGTCAATCTTGATCTGATAGGTGTTGCTGGTGTCGGTAAGAGGCGCGTTGTTCTGCGCGTTGTATTGCGGCAACGCGGGGTTGGAATAGTTGGGCCGATCCCAATAATTGTTGAAGAAGGCAACGGCCTGCGGATTCAGCCGGTCCTGGGGAATCTTGTTTCCGGGAAACGGTTGAACGGTGTAGCCGCTGGGTGAAGTAGCGCTTGGTGCCAGCGTCGTGGGATCGTAAATCGTCTGGTTTACGATCGATTGGGAAAAATCTCCGGATAACTCTGCCGCGGTCGGCACATAGTAGAAGGTCTGGTCTGGCTTGCTGTAGCGCCAACCGTCATAGGCAAAGAAGAAGAAGGTTCTTTTTCTGCCATCGTAAAGTTTAGGGATGAAGACCGGACCGCCGATGGCCGCCCCAAACTCGTTCTGATGGTAGGGCGCTGGCCCCGTGGTAAGGGCATCGAGAAAGGGATCCCTGGCGTCGAAGAAATTGTTGCGCACGTCCCACCAACCGGAACCGTGAAGGTTAGAGGTGCCGCTCTTCGAGACCAGGTTGACGGTCCCACCCATCGATCCGCCGTATTCGGCATCGTCATTGTGCGATTCGACTTTGAACTCCTCCACCGACTCGATGATGGGCGTGATCGCGTAACCACTCGCAACATTGGTTGAATTCCAGATGCCATCGAGGTAATAAAGATTGGAGCGATTCCATTGGCCGTTGACATTGGGGCGGAACGTCGGCGTGCCGGGTATGGTTACATCCTGCTGGTACCCGGTGCCACTGCCGGCGCCCTGCTCATTCTGCACTGGAGTGACCCCGGGGGTCAGAGTAAGCAGTTGGGTAAAGTTATGACCGTTCAAAGGCAGATCGTTCACCGCCCTTGAATCGATGACCGTTCCCAGCCCTGAGCTCGCGGTCTGCAAGGACGCAGCGGTGGCAGTCACCTCAACATTCTCTTGTACGCTGCCCACGCTCAACTGGTAATTCAAGGCCAGGATCTGATTCACTTGAACCGTCACGTCCTTTTGCTCGGCCTTTTTGAATCCCTTGGCTTCGACACTGACGCTATAGGCTCCGGTTACCACATTGGTAAAGATAAAGCGTCCGTCCTGGTTGGCCTGCGCAGTGCGGTCTACGTTGGTGCCCTGGTTGGATAAGGTGACGGTTGCTCCCGGTATCGCTGCATTCGAAGCGTCGCTGACGGTTCCGCTGACCTCGCCCGTCGCGCTTTGAGCATAAGCTGAGGCTGCGCCGACAAGCCCGGTTACGACCGCCAGCAGGATACCTTTTCTAAGAACACTCTTTATGCGCATTCCGGTTGAAACCTCCAAGAGTTCTGCCTTGCCTATCGAAGTAGATGCCCACGAAAAACGCCGGCCGGGATTCTCAAAACGGCGGAGATGGGTGTGTGTAACTCGCCCATGTATCTCAAACCAGATTGCGCTTTGCCGGGGTGTGCGAGGACTCGACGTGGTTTTTCGCATGCTTGATTGGAGCGCGCTTCGATCTAGTGGAGGAATCTACAAACGCCGCATAACGATCGGCTTCTCATTTTGTCAGTGACTTGCTATCACTTTTTGTCGCGCGGCCCGGCGTGAAATGCGTATCAACGAAATAGGAATGCAGAGCCGGCAAGAATCTGCTGGAGGTCAACACCCCGAGGCCGTTTACTATATCGATGACCGCTAACACGTGGCGGCGACCACATCTCACTTTGTCCTCGTCGTTCGATCACTTTTTGTCGGGATGATGGCAGTCACAGGAGACTCTAGTTGGATAAGAAGAAGCCGGTGTTGCGCCACATTGCGAATTTGTGGACCCTGATGCAGCATCCTTCAGGGGATCAGGAATGGCCGCTTTCCGCTAAGCTCGACGCGATTCAGGAAGCAGGCTTCGATGGCGTGTGTTGGGCCCCGAGTGAAGAACTCTCGGAGGGCGCCCGGAACAGGGGGCTCTTCTTTCTTGGCGGCATGGCCAGCGGCAATCTGCGGGAGTTCCCTGCCCTGTTGCGAGACCTCAAGCAGCACGGCGCCCATCACGTAAATGTGCAGCTGGCGACGGACGATGTGCCTGCATCCGAGGCCCTCAACCTTACGCTCGCTTTGATGGAGGAAGCCAGGATGCTGGGACTGGCGCCGGCCATTGAAACCCATCGTGGAACGTGCACGGAAACGCCGGAGAAGTTGTACGCGCTGGCCGACAGCTTCGCGCAGGTGACCGGATCACTGTTGCCAATCTCATGGGATTTCTCGCACTTCGGTTTGGTCAAGCACCTCACGCCGGCCAACTTTGCCGAGCGGCTGCTGGTGCGTCCTGACTTGATCCAGCATGCGCAACAATTCCACTTCAGGCCCTTCAATGGCCATCACGCGCAGATTCCGCTGACCGATACACAGGGAAAGTTCACAACAGAGTTTAAGGACTGGCTCCCATTCGCCGAGGCGGTGCTGGGTTGCTGGCTGGACGGGAACGAGCAGCAGGAACGAGAGATCCTGATATGCCCTGAGCTCGGCCCGA
The DNA here is from genome assembly GCA_963758385.1 of uncultured Acidobacteriaceae bacterium. GTDB lineage: Bacteria > Acidobacteriota > Terriglobia > Terriglobales > Acidobacteriaceae > PALSA-350. The sequence goes on from CAVWVA010000001.1 coordinate 1,656,288, forward strand.
TCGAAGGCGGTTATGCTCTTTCCACCTTTCCCAATAGCTGGGAGAGTACCAAGTTACTGCGTGGTGAGATCGACGCCATGTGGAAGCGAGTTACCGCTTGACCTTGGCTGCCCAGTTTGATTCTCCCTGTTGCCGGTATTGCATGGGGGAGTAGCCCATCATGCGTTTGAAGACGCGGTGGAATTGGGGGTAGCTGCCGAATCCGGCTTCCAACGCAGCATCCAGCATGGTCCGCCGCTGGCCGGTGCCGTAAATATCCAGGAACCGCTCTACCCGCTGCCGGTTGCGGAAATCTACCAAAGCGAAGCCGGTCTGCTCTTTAAACAATCTGCTCAGGCGGTTGGCGCTTAGACCGGCACGATGCGCGAGGGCGTCGAGGGAAAGGGCGTCGTCGCCGCCGCTATCGCGGATCAGGCGCGCAGCTCGTTCCACCGCCGGATGCAGATCGCGGACGGGCACATCCGCGGACCGCTCGAAGCAACGCCACGCGTAAAGCAAACCGTATGGCAGGCCGGCGTTCAACAGGCTCAATTGATCCGTCGACCCCGCCAGTTCGCGGAAAAGGTCTTCGACGCAGGCCACGTCTTTCTCCGTCAGGCGGCGGCAAAATTCACCATGGGGCTCGGTCTGTAACAAAATGCGCGCATTTGGATCGGTGGCTGTTCTCTTGACTACGCGCCGCTTGAACACTCCGATCCACATCTCGAAATCGGCAGTTTGTTCAAAAAGCAAGTGCTCTTGTGCGGGAAAGAGCCAGAGCAGATCGCCGCGCCGGATCTGATAACGGCGGTTGCCCAGTAGGTAGGTGCCGTGGCCGCGAGTCACCAAGTTCAATTCCAGTTCCGCGTGATGATGTCTCTTATGCGCCGCGCCTAAATTGCGATAATGCCAGACACTTCCGTCGGATTGAGGAGGTAGGTTGAGTCGGGCACGCATAGCGACAGGAAATGATAACAACTGAAATGTTAAATGAGAAGCTGGAGAAGCCGGGCGTGACTAGAGTTCTTAGGCATGATGATTTCTGCGTCGCAACGAGAACAGTATCGTTCAGAAGGTTACATGATTCTTCCCGGGGTGATCCCACAGCGCGAGCTCACCATGTTACGGGAGGAGTGCTCGTATTACCTTGGCTACTACGATGCGTTGATGGATACCAAAGGGGTGCAAACGGAAAACCTGAGCCACCGGGGCAAACGTTACTTCATCAACAATCGTTACCGGTTGAGCGCGCGCATGTGGCAGTTCATCTTCAGCGACCTGATGGCGCAGGTTGCGGAGGCGACGGTAGGCCCGAATGCGTTTCTTTTCCACGAACAGTGGGTGGTCAAAGGCGCGGAACAGGGCATGAAGTTTGCCTGGCACCAGGATAGTGGCTATGTAAAATGGTACGATCCGAGCACCAGCCACCAGCCCTATGTGACCTGCTGGTGCACGCTTGACGCGGTGAGCGAAGAGAACGGGACGGTATACCTATTGCCGCATTCGCGCGCGGGCACCAGCGGGCAGATCATCGACCACACCAAGGAAGCGGGCACCAACGATCTGATCGGCTACAGAGGTAGCGATCCGGGAGATGCGGTGATCGTGCCCGCAGGCAGCATCGTCGCATTTGACAGCTTTGTCTTTCACCGCAGCGGTCCAAACCGGACAGAGAACATGCGACGGATTTATCTGCCGCAATACAGCGCCGCGCCGATTTTGCGGCCGGACAGCAAGCCATGGGCAATCGCGACGCCCTTCCTCAAAGGCGGCAAGAATATCTATGATCATGCCAACGACACTCCCGAGCGCTACGGACCATTCCCGGACCCAGCGAAAGACGCGGCCGGCGCAGAGCCGGCGCGTTCGAATGCCGAGGCCGCTGCGCGCGGCCTATAAGAAGAGCTTATTGAGCCCTACGGAAAACATGATCGCGTGGCCGTGCAGCGAAGTGCGAACATCGCAAGACTGAATACCCGCCTGGGCTACACGGCCAGCGAGGTGGCTGGGCAGCTCATTTTCTGCGTCATCTCGTTTTACCTGCTCAAGTTCTATACCGATGTGTACGGAATCTCCGCGGTCGCAGCGGGTTCTATCCTGTTGATCGCGCGGTCGGTCGACGCCATCGACGCCCCAGTGTGGGGCATCGTTTTTGATAAAACCAGGAGCCGCTGGGGCAAGAGCAGGCCATGGTTTCTGCGGCTCTGTGTGCCTTTCGCTATTTTCGGCGTGCTGACGTTCGTGACGCCAAACCTTTCTCAATCAGGCAAAATCGCCTACGCAGCCTCCACCTATGTGGTGTGCAGCGTTCTTTACACGGGCATCAACACGCCCGTCACCTCGATACTCTCGGCGCTTACGCAGGACACTCACGAGCGCATCACGTTAACCAGTTTTCGCATGGTTGGATCGAAACTAGGCGTGCTGATCGTGAACTTAAGCGTGTACAAGATGGTGGCATGGATGGGCCGGGGCAACGATCGCCTGGGCTTTATGCGGGTGATGCCTATTTATGCCTGCGGCTCGGTGCTGCTGTATCTACTCGCATTTTCCAGTCTCAAGGAAGAAATCAAGGAAGATAAACATAGCCTGTCGGTTCGAGAAAGCTTTGCCGCCCTGAAAGGCAATGGGCCGTGGCTGATCATTTTTCTCAGCAGTTTCTTCTTCTGGATTGCATTCGTTGCCAGGATCTCTTCTGCCCCTTACTTCTTTCAGTACACCCTCCATCGCAAAGGTTTAACCTCGATAGCGAACAGTCTCGATTTCGTTTCCCTGGCATCGATTCTGTTGCTGCCCTTATTTTGTAGAGCCACTTCGAAAAAGTCGGTATGGCTGCTGAGCCTGGTCGCTTCTGTGGCAGCCCAGGCCGTCATCTACTTTGGGACCAGAAGCCTGTCGCCCATGGTTGTTCTGATTGGTTGGATTTTTGGCATCCTTGCCAGTGGCGTCGCCATGGCGATGCCCTTTGCGGTTCTTTCCGATAGCGTGGACTACGGAGAGTGGAAAAGCGGGATACGGGCTGCCGGTTTTCTCACCGCCATTGGAGCAGCATTCTGCCTCAAGGCGGGCAGCGGGTTGGGGGGTGCGCTGCCGGCGTGGATTCTGGCTCATTTTTCCTACGTGCCCAACGTCGAGCAAGCACAGCGATCGCTGTTCGGAATCGAGCTTAGCTTCGTATGGCTCCCTGCCCTCTGCTACGCGCTGGCCGTTGTTCCCGTTCTCTTTTACGGGCGGTATGAGCGGCTTGAGCCCACCATTCGCCAGGATCTCGAACAACGCAGGGCCATGGCCGGCGTTATCAGCAGAAGCTTGTAAGCAGCTAGAGAAGATATGTTCAAGTTCGAAAGTAACGATAACGGCGCGGTATTCGTCTCAGCGGACACGCGGTTGCGCATTGGCTTTGTAACCGAGTCAATCGCCTGCGTGACCTATACAGCCGGGCGAGCTTTTCGCGAGCTCCCTAGCCGGATCGTGACCTGCGAAGGGCCGTACCTACCATGTACTCCGTCAGAAGATGAAGTGAGCTTCACTCTGGCCACGAGCGCGCTCAGCGTGATCATCGACAAACGATACGGTTCCCTACGCTACGAAGACGGGACTGGCAAACTACTGGTTAGAGAGCCGGAACGCGGAGGCAAGTGGCTGACGGCGAAAAAAGTGTATCTCAATGTCTTCAGTAGAGATGTTGTCGTGGCCTCGGCACAAAGCATTGACGGGGCGCGCGCAGCCGCCGGGGCTTACGAGACGGTGTTCGATCGAGACGCCTACGAAGCCAAGCTGGAGTTCGTATTCGCCGACGGAGAAGCCCTGTTCGGCCTCGGCTCCCACGAAGAAGGATACGGCAACCTCCGCGGGAAAGAGCGTCAGCTTTACCAGCAAAACATGAAGGCAGTTGTTCCCTACTTCGTCTCGACCCGCGGCTATGGAGTGCTTCTTGATTGCTGTTCGCTGATGACGTTCCACGATGACGCTCACGGCTCCTACTGGTGGACTGACACCGTGGACGAGCTAAAGTTCTACATCCTGCAGGGAGAAAGCTTTGACGCCCTTACCCGCAACTATCACCAGTTGACGGGCAAGGCTCCCATGCTGCCCAAGTGGGCGCTGGGCTATGTGCAGTGCAAGGAGCGATACGTAAATGCGGACGAGCTGCTTGGGATTGTGAGTGAATATCGCCGCCGCCGGGTTCCCCTGGACGTAATCGTGCTCGACTGGAAATCCTGGCCCAACGGCATCGGGTGGGGACAGAAGTCTTTCGATCCCATCCGATTTTCCGATCCCGGCGCGCTGACCGCGGAACTGCATTCCATGGGCGCCCACCTCATGATCTCGATCTGGCCGATCATGACCGGCGGCTGTCCCGATCAGCGAGAACTACTGGATCGCGATCTCATGCTGGGCAACCAGTCTACTTACAATGCGTTTCTCCCCGAGGCACGAGATCGTTATTGGCTGCAGGCAAAACGCGGCTTGTTCGATCACGGGGTCGATGCCTGGTGGTGCGATTGCACTGAGCCCTTCGAGTCGGATTGGGCCGGTGCGGTAAAGCCGGAGCCGCACATTCGGACCCTGGTGAACACGCAACAATCACAGCTCTATATGGACCCAGGCGAAATCAACGCGTACTCACTCCTGCACTCTCAGGGTATCTATGAAGGGCAGCGCCGCACCACGGAAAGCAAGCGCGTCGTAAACCTGACCCGTTCTTCCTACGCAGGTCAACATCGCTACGGCACCATTACCTGGAATGGCGACGTTTGTGCCACCTGGGAGACGCTTCGCCGCTGCATCCCCGAGGGGGTCAACTTCTGCGCGACCGGAGAGCCCTACTGGACGGTTGATATTGGCGGATTCTTCATTGATCACGACCCCAAGCTCTGGTTCTGGCGCGGAGATTATCCGGACGGATGCCGGGGATTGACCGCCATGGATGCTCTGCAGCCGGATCCGAAGGATACGGGATGCCGCGACCTCGGATATTGGGAGCTCCACACCCGCTGGTTGCAGTACGCGGTCTTTCTGCCCATGTTTCGCTCGCACGGAACCGACGCGGCTCGTGAGATATGGCGCTTCGGTGAGAAAGGAACACCCTTTTACGACACGATGGTGCGTTTCATCCGCCTGCGTTATGAGCTCATTCCCTACATCTACTCCCTAACTGCCCAAGTTACGCTAAACAGCGCAATGATGGTTCGTGCCGTGGCGCTCGACTATCCCGAGGATCCGGCGACGCACGACATCACGGATCAGTATCTCTTTGGGCCATCGATGCTGGTCTGTCCGGTAACCAGGCCGATGTACTACGGCATGAATTCGCAGCCCATCGAGGGAGTGGCAAAGAGTCGCGAGGTTTACCTCCCTGCAGGATCAGGGTGGTTTGATTTCTGGACGAACGCTTATCACCCGGGTGGTAAGACGTTGCTCGCGGACGCACCATTGGAAAAGCTTCCACTTTTTATCCGCGCAGGTTCCATCGTACCCATGACCGAGGCGACGCAGTACGTGGACGAGGCGCCGGATGCGCCTTATGAAATCCACGTGTATTGCGGGGCAGACGCCAGCTTTCCGCTCTATGAGGATGCGGGAGACGGTTACGACTACGAGCGCGGCGCCCACGCGCTGGTTCACCTCACGTGGAGCGAAGTGGAATGCGAACTTACGATATCCGCCCGTGAGGGCTATTTCTCTTCCCTGGTAAAGGAACGCGACTACCGCTTCGTGTTCCTTTCAGCGCTGGAACACGAAGTGCGAACGGTGCGCTATACGGGAGGACCGGTTCGCTTGAAACTGGGCGAGGATGAGACGTATGAAAATTAACGTAACAATTGGTGTAGTATTCATTATCGGCGCTGTATTTTCCCGCCCACTCCTGGCCCAGGCGGCCCAGGGGATGGTGCTGCATGTTTCCCCCAATGCCGGCGATGGGGGCGATGGAACGATGGCGAAGCCCTTCAACAGCCTGACGGATGCGCAGGCTGCGGTTCGCCGGATCAATCAGTCGAACAACGTAACGGTTGTCCTGGGCGATGGGATTTACACGATTCGCAATCCGCTGAAGTTTTCGGCCGAAGACGGGGGCCAGGGAGCACATACGGTCAGCTGGCAGGCCGCGCCCGGCGCACATCCTGTGATCTCCGGCGGCATGCGGGTCAGGGGATGGAAAATCTATGACCAGGACAGGAACATTTACGTCGCCGACGTGCCCAAGGGTGTGGATTCCCGGCAGCTTTTCGTCAACGGCGTTCTTGCCGACCGCGCCTCAATGGAGATTCATCATGAGGATGTGACCTTCACGGCCGATGGAATCTTCATCAAGAATCCTGAGCTCAAGTGGTTGGCCAAACTGAAGAACCCTTCGCGCCTGGAATTGGAGGCTATGGGCACCTTCACCGATCGATACGCTCCTGTCGCCAGCATTCATGAAACGCGGGATGGCATTGTGCTGACGATGGCGCAGCCCTCATGGAGCAACAACACCTGGGGCTACGACGTACCCAACGACCGGCCGGACCGTATCAATCACAGAGTCAATACCCATTTGTACCTGGTGAACGGACTCGAGCTGATGGGCCGGCGCCTGGAGTGGCATCGAGACCGCGACACATGGTACATCGATCCGGCGGAAGGTAAGGTCTATTTCAAGCCTGATCCGGATCTGGATATCGAAGCAATGACTATCATGCTTCCCCGGCTGCAGGCTCTGCTCAGCATCGCCGGCACCTACGACCATCCATTGCAAAACCTGGCATTTGCCGGTCTCGGATTCAGCTACACCAGTTGGCTTGAGCCCTCGGAGAACACCGGTTACGCGGCGCAGCAGAGCGGAAGCTACTTAAAGGAACTGGCTCCGACACACCCTGCGGATGCGTGGAAAACCTGCGCGGATGGTTGTCCGCAGTTTGAGTCCATGCGACAGCATTGGTCACAGATTCCGGCGGCGGTGCAGGTTGCCGCAGCCCACAATGTAACGTTCGATCACGACAACTTCAGCCAGATTGGCCAGATTGGGCTCGGCATTGGCAACGACGCCGACGCGAACCTGAGCGGCGTGGGGTTGGGTACCGACGGCGTGCACGTGACCCACTGCCGCTTTTCAGTGATTTCGGGAGGCGCGATGATCGCGGGAGGCGTGCGCAGAGACGCACACCACCCATCCGATCCGCGCATGACGAACAGAAAACTCGTGATCGACAACAACTTCATCAGCTCGGTAAGCCTGGACTACAAGGATAACGCCGGCATTCTGAGCACATATTTCGATGGCGCGCAGATTCTGCACAATGATGTTTCAGACCTTTTTTACGACGGCATCGACATCGGCTATGGCTGGGGCTATAACGACCAGGGCGGAAATCCCAATTACCGCGACAACCAGCACGGCTATACGGTGAACCCCGTCTTTGATACTCCGACCATCCTTCGCAACAACCTGGTCGCCTACAACCGCGTCCACGGCGTCAAGAAGTGGTTCATCGATGGCGGCGCAATCTATAACCTTTCCTCCAGCCCGGGTACAGTGATTCGAGATAACTACATCTTCGATATTGGCGAACGCATCGGCTTGTACGTAGACGAGGGCAGCAAGCACATTCGCCTGGTAAACAACGTGGTCGAGACCCAGGGCTTTTGGTTGTTCGCCAACACCGTCGGCAAGCAGTATGCCTTGCGCATCACTTCAGACAATCGCGCCATTGGAAACTGGCACAACTCCGACAAGGCAGCGCAACGTTGGATTGAAGCAAGCGATTGCGTGATTTTGGACGATCACCTGGTCCCGGACAAGGATTGGCCTCCAGCGGCTAGAAAAGTAATCGCCGAATCGGGCATCGAGCCCTAGCTCTTCTCCGCCGATCGGTTTAGGTACAATACCGCCTGAACCCATTCGACATGAAGGTGGCTCGATGTTGCGTTGCTTGTTCCTATTGATGGCGGTTGCCGTCGCCGGTGCGCAGGAAAGTTCCCAGCCCCCGATTCCTCAGTTGCAGAACCCCGACTTCGAGTCTGCCTCCTCCACCAGCAATCAGATTGCGGGATGGGACGTCTCGATCGACCGTCGAGCACAGGGAGTGGTTGTCCAGAGCGATCCGACGCAGGCAGAAGCGGGCAAGCAATCGCTCGAGATCGTGGCCAAACAATCCGCGCGGGTGCGGGTAAGCCAGGAGTTTTTTCTACCCGTAGGCACTACCTGGAAGGTCAGCGTTTGGGTGAAGGGCGAGGGATCTGCAGCCGAGGCTGCTCCGGCCAACGGAAAAGTTGCCGAGAGCGGAGGGCTGGAAGTGGAAAGCCCGGCCGGCGACCAAGGCAGAGCATTGGCGCCTGTGGGAACTTTCGCCTGGCGGCGCGAGGAGGTCGACTTCCGCGTGCCTTCGCCCGGCCGGATGCGAATCGCTCTCCTTACCCGCGCTTCGGGAAAGCTGTGGTTCGACGATGTCCGTTTAGAGCCGCTGACGGTGCGCCAGGATGAGGATATCCACATCACCAACGCAAAGATTGGAGAGCGCCCTATCGACCTGAAGCAGGGCGCGCAGTTTATCGAGCCGCTGTGCCACATGATTCCCTCGATGCTCGCGCAACAGGTGCAGGACGACAGTTTTGAGGATGAGCCGCCGTGCAAACCGAGCTACATCAAGCAAACGGACTGGCCCAGTCGCCCGTGGTATCCCTCGGGAGCGGTGCATGACGCGAGCTTCTCGCGCGACACCGCAAATCCGTACAACGGCAAGCAGTCGGAAAAGATCACGCAGCCCATGGCGCATGCCCGAGCCGGCATATCGCAGGACGGATATTACCTTGAGCAGGGCGTAGGTTATCGTTTGCGCCTGCATATGCGAGGGACCGGGAACGTTCCGGTGTGGGCTTCTCTGCGCGGGGCGGGCGGAGTCGTCGCCGGTCCAGTCCTGCTTGGTCACGCCGGGGACGAGTGGCAGGGCGCGGATGTGATGCTGCGCGCCAATCGCACCATCACCGGCGCCACGCTGAGTATCGAGTTTGAGGGCCCGGGAACGCTATGGGTGGACCGCGTCTATTTGATCGGCGAGGACGCGGTGCTGGGACTGTGGAGACCCGACGCCGTGAGCGCGCTGAAGGCGGAAACTCCCGGTCTCATCCGCTTTGGCGGCAGCATGATCGAAGTGTACGAGTGGGACAAATCCATCGGCCCGTGGGATACTCGGGTTCCCTATCCTACCGGACCCTGGGGCGGGTTGGAGCCTAACTTTGTCGGCATCGACGAGTTTGTGCAGCTCACTCAATATGTCGGGGCGGAGCCGCTCATCTGCCTGCGATGGAGCGACAAAACACCACAGGATGCCGCCAACGAAGTCGAGTACCTGAACGGCAGTGTGGAGACGCACTGGGGAAAGATCAGAGCACAGAATGGCCATCCGGAACCGTACCGGGTGAAATATTGGCAGATTGGGAACGAGGTGGGCGGTGGGGGCTACGACGATTCCGTGCGCGCGTTTGCCGAGGCCATGCGCAAGGCCGATCCGAACATCAAGATTCTGTCGTCCTTCCCCTCCGCCGATACGCTTAGAGAGGGCGGTGGCTATCTGGACTATCTTTGCCCGCATCACTACGAAGTGGCTGACCTACGGGGGGAGCAAGCGGATCTTGATTTTCTGAAGGACCAGATCGCGAAGTATGCGAAGGGGAAAGACGTACGCGTCGCTGTTACCGAATGGAACACAACCGCGGGCGATATGGGCTTGACCCGGGGGATGCTACTAACTTTAGGCAATGCTCTGAGCAATTCGCGTTATCAGAACCTGCTCCACCGCTACGCTGACACAGTTGAAATCGCGGTGCGATCGAATTTGTCCGACAGCTTTGGCTCGGGAATGATTCAACCGGGGATCGGCTGGTTTTATCTTTCTCCAACGTATTACTCGCAGAAACTCTATCAACTAGCGGCGGGGAGCTATGCACTGAAAATAAGTCGGACTTCGGGGATGCCCTGGCAATTCGAAGAGCCCGATCTGAGCGCGACCCTGAGCTCCGATGGAAAGACGTTGCGTGTCTTTGCAGTGAATTCAACAGCGCAGGCGGAAAAAGCGCAATTCCATCTTGACGGATTCTCGTCGCCAGTTGCCGGCGGAACGGTGACGGTCCTGAAGGATCGGGAGAAGGCGCTCGATTCCGAGGCGATGAACACCGCAAATGACCCGAACCGCATTACCACATCCTCAGAGGCGACCGATCTCAAGGGTCGCGCGTTCGGATTTTCGTTCGAGCCGTTTAGCGTGACCATGCTTGAGCTGAAGCTCAGCGCGCCGTAACCCTTCGCAAGCGGGCGGCGACGCTGCGGACCTCTGACGCTAGAGATCGCTTGCAAACTTGGAGTGATAACGCAGATTGGAGGGACGCCCTTGCCACAGCAACCCAGCTTCCAGCGCTTCAAAGTGAACGAAATTGCTCAGTCATTTCCAGATACGGCGGAAACGCTGTTACTGGACACATACCTGACCAATGAAGAGACAGCCAGCGCGCGCGTGTTCCGTGTCTACCGCGAGACTCCACCTCACTATCATGTGGGCAGCGACGAGTATCTATATGTGCTCTCAGGAAGAGGAACGTTCTGGATGGGGGACGCTTCGAATGGAGCCGAGTTCGGGCCCGGCGACCTCCTCTTCTTCAAGCGCCGCACCGTTCATGCTCTACCCGGTATCCTTGAGACGCCGGTAGTTTTTCTCTCCTTCGATGCGCCGCGGCGTGACCCGAAAGACATCATCTTTGTAAATCCCGGGGACGGTACGCCCGAGAGTTTCATCCGTGGAAAGGAAAAATGAGCCTCTAGTTTGCTTTCGTAGAGAGTGGATTGTGGAACTGCGCACTGCAGGTCCCTCCGCAATGGCTCCCACGGCGCAGTTGTCGAGCTTGTGGAAGGGGCTAGAAGAGAGCGTACCTCAAGGGCTAAAGCCGTGCCCTTCGTCAAGCGGTCTCGGGTTCCCCTACGCACTAGTTCCAGACTTGACACGTTATAAACGGCTCTTGGGTACAATTGGTGGCGTCCGAGAATACCGAGTCTCGCGGCGGACGCAAAGCAAGATAGTCATGAAGACGGGTGCCGGCAAGACAGTCTTCGGTAGGTACTTACCCAAGTTTCCCGCGCAGAACGGCTTGAGGTGGGGCTGGTGAGCACTGTGCCAGCGGCCGCGCGATCAAAATCGAAATATCGAGAGGATGCAGATTGGCGCATAGAGGGCCTATGGCTAACAGGCGAATCAAGGCTCCTGATGAGCTTTCGCATTGGATTGGCGCGCTTTTAGTGAAAATATGGCCGGCGATCCTTTGCCTTCCTTTCTTTGCACTCAGTTCCATGGCAATCGCGCAGCCAAACGCGAAAAACGTCCTCATTCTCTTTCACTATCCAGCACCCGTGGTCGACCCGGCTTACGTCGATCTTATTGAAGCTTCCTTGCGGGCTCGCGTTCCAGGACAGGTCAACTTCTATATCGAGCACATGGAGGCGACGCGAGTCGAAGACAAGGATTACCAGCAAAATCTGACAGATTCTCTTCGCAATACCTATCGCGGCCGCAAACTGGACCTGGTGATGTTGTCGGGTTATCCATCGCTCGATTTAGTCCTGCGACATCGCGACGAATTGTTCCCCGGCGTGCCTATCGTCTACTTTTCACTGGAGACTCGCAAAATTGCCGGACGGACGTGGCCCGGAATCACCGGGGTGACGGAAACTCAGGATGTGAGGGCGGTGATTGACCTCGCGCTTCGTCTTCATCCCGATACCGACACTGTGGCGATCATCACGGGTAAATCGGATATTGAAACGTTCTGGCTGGGAGCACTCCATTCCGAACTTCTCCACCATCAAAATAAGCTAAAGGAAATTGACCTGGTTGACCTTCCCACCGATCAAATACTGCAAAAAGTTGACCAGCTGCCGGCAAAAACCATCGTCTTTTTCGAACTTCAACCGCGGGAATCAATTCACCCTGCGATTGGAGTGTGGGAGGTTCTCGCGCAAATCGGGCATCGTCTCCCGACTTATTGCATCTTTCCCTATCAATGTGTGGGACACGGCGCCATTGCCGGCATTGAATCAAGCGGTAGAGACGAAGTAATCACATTAGCCGTTACCCTGGCGGCGCGGATTCTCTCTGGTGAAAAGGTCGATAATATTCCCGTTGTTCAGCCCACGGGAACGCAAACCCTCGCGGACTGGCGGCAGCTTCAGCGGTGGAATATCCCGGAGTCGGCACTCCCGAAGGACACCCAGTTTTATCATCGAGATCCCACGCTGTGGGAGCGCGGCCGCAAGTATTTCATTCCTGCCGTCGTACTGATTGCTGCCCAGATGCTCTTAATTCTCGCTTTACTGTGGCAGCGAGCGCGCAAACGGAAGGCGGAAGACGTAGTTCGCGAGAGCGAGAAACGGTTCCGGGTGATGGCGGACACTACGCCTTCCCTGGTCTGGATGTGTGATGCACAAGGCGAGATCAGGTATCTGAATGAGAGCCGGCTTGTCTTCACCGGCCTGGATCCGAATGTAGACCACAGCGACATCTGGGCCGAGTGTATCCATCCGGATGATCTGAAGAACCTTCTGGATACGGTCTCCCAGGCATTGAAGACCCAGCAGCGATTTTCCATGGAGTATCGCCTTCGTCGAAGCGACGGAGTTTACCGTTGGATGTTGGATGTTGCAGCTCCAAGGGTGAACGGGGCTGGCTCTTTTGTCGGGTTCATCGGCTCGGGGACTGATACCACAGACCAGAAGCTTGCCCAGAAGGCGCTCGAAAGGATCAGCGGTCAGTTGATTGAAGCGCAGGAGAAGGAACGCAGCCGCATCGCGAGAGATCTGCATGACGACATTTGCCAAAGGCTGGCGCTACTGTCGATGGAGCTTGCGCAGACGAATCGTAATTCGAGAGGATCCCCGGAGGCTCTGCAGAAGAGATTGGAAGATATCCAAAAGCATTGTTCTGAGATCGCGAGCGACGTACAGTCACTGTCACACCAACTGCACTCATCGAAGCTGGACTACCTGGGCATCGTGATCGCCATTCGCGGATTCTGCGCAGATGTTTCCCGGCAGCACCAGGTGGATATCGAGTTTTTGGACAGCAATGTACCCACCGATTTGCCAAAAGATGTATCCCTCGCGCTTTTCCGCGTCGCCCAGGAAGCTGTGCATAACGCAGTGAAATACAGCGGTACAAACCAATTCACGGTGCGGGTCCTTGGCATGGTGGATTGCGTTCAACTGATCGTCTCCGACGCAGGCGCAGGCTTTGATGTGGAGGCGGCGAAGAGGAATCGAGGATTGGGGCTGATCAGCATGCAGGAACGGGTTCACCTGGTGCGGGGAACGCTGTCGGTCGATTCGCTCCCAGGAAAGGGAACAACGATCCTCGCGGTCGTTCCGCTGGCTGCCGAGGACACGGGGCAGGTCAAGGTTGTGTCGAGGGATGCACTTGATGATCCGCTCTTAGCCCATGACCGATGATCGACACTGGAGTTCTGAGTCTCAGTTGGCGGCAAAACACTCATGCGCCCGGTAGATTCCGGGGCTCACGCCAAATTGAAGCGTCCCGCCAAGAGATGTTTCGCGGCAAGGGCGACGCAACGATCCCCCACACCATGTTCGTGCATTGAAAGCCCGGTTTTTTCCCAAGCGTGCGGAGGCAACACCCCTCCCCATCGGTTCATCGGTTTTGAAAGAGCGGGGCTCGGTTCCCGCAGCCTGCTAGAGCGCTCTGCGAAGAAACCCAAACAGGATATAGCCGACTAGGGCAGCAACAAGTGCAATGCCAAAATTGGGCGTGGTGAAGATATCTGAGATTGCCCAAGCCAGACCTCTCTTCTCTCCCATGCCAGAGCGCTCAAATTCACCCATCAGCAGATTTGCATAGAACAGGAAGACGATGAAGCTGACCTCAATCACTGCTCTCCAGGTTTTTTTCTTCATGTACTTTGAATTTCCCGCCTCATTAGCCCATCGAGGTATCGTTCGACCTCGTCCCACTGACCGTGCCGTGTCGCCAGCGCCACATAGCCGTCCGGCCGGCCCAGCCACAGACCGCCCCGGTCAAATGGCGCGCGCAGACTCGGCTCCAGGAGATTGGGATATTTTGCAATCAGCGCAGTCCCTTTTCCGTCGCCTCCATCGGCATACAAAGCGAATCGTGGTGTGTCGCCTGCTCCGACGCGCGGAGCGTCTACGTCGATCGGAGCGCGTTGCCCTTCCTTGGGACCCGCGCCTGAATACCCGCCACCACCATTCAGCGGACTCTTCGGATAGCCAATCGACAGCTCCGTCAGCGCATCGGCGATCTTCGCTTCCACCGGCGATAGCCCAAGAACAAACGAAGCGATGTGGTTGCGAAGAGATTGCTTGAAGTCGCCTCGCATCAGCCCAACCTCCGTCATCTTGCCCGAGCCTGCGAGCACAGCTTCGGCAATCGGGCTGCGCTCCGCGCTGTAGCTTCCCAACAGCACTTCTTCATCAGCGATACCGCGACTCACCAGGGCAAGCTTCCAGGCAAGATTGAACGCATCCTGCATTCCGGTATTCATTCCCTGCCCACCGGCCGGGCTATGGATGTGCGCCGCATCGCCCATCAGAAACACGCGGCCCGCGCGATAGTTCGAGACTTTGCGCTCGTTGATCGAGAATCCCGTGAGCCATATCGGATGAGAAGCCGTAATCCCTCCCGGTCCCCGCACGTCCAGGATCGACTGTATCTCCTCCATCGTTGGGCTCGCCGGAGCGGCGCCTGGCGTCACGAGTCCCTCATTCGCAATCACACGATAGCGCGGCGGGGTCAGGGGGAACACCGCGAGGATGCCGTCAGAGTGCAACGAGATCAAGATATGTTCCGGGTTGGGCACATTGTTCAGATGAACATCTGCAATCACCCAACTGCTCGGCATCGTATTGCCGGCGAATTCCATGCCGAGCCTATGACGCACCGTGCTGTGCGCTCCATCACATCCGATCAGCCAGCCACTCTCAAACATCTCCTCTGTTCCGTCTGCATGACGCAGCGTCGAAGTAACTCCCTGCGCAGTCGCAACAAAATCTGTGAGTTCAATACTCCGCTCGATGTTCACTCCCAGCGAAGTGACAAAATCTCCCATCAGGCGTTCTGTATCGCTCTGAGGAATCATCACCGCATAAGGATGCGGAGTGGTCACTCCATCCACCATAATCGTGCCAATCGGCTGCTTGCCGGCGGTGATGTTGACCACCGTAGCCTTCCTGCCTGTGGTCAGAAACGGAGTCGTACAGTCCATGCGGTCCATTAACTCCATCGTGCGGCTCCAAAGCACCACCGCCTTCGACTTGTCGGTTGGCTCAGGAGCCTTCTCGACCAGGCGTACCGAAACACCATATCGGGCGAGATCAGCCGCCATCACCAAGCCGACCGGTCCGGCGCCTGCGATCAAAACAGTTGCGCTCATAGTGTCCATCGTACTTATCTTTTCGTCCTCAAAGCGAGAGCAATGCCCCAGGCATGGGGAAAAAGGTCACCTGCGAGGGTGACCTAGTTGATTGATATTGTTCATGAGGGCGCGCAAGCTGCTGGCCTGGCTTTGGATACAAAATGAAAGTGAGCCCTGCGGATAGGGGATCCCGTCCTGACCGCAGACTCCCATGCCACAGGACTACTTTCGCAAGCACTACTTCAGGGTTTGAACAACCATGCCCCCGGCATTGGTTATCGAGTAGGGAGAGCCGGGCGCTTCCACGACGCTCGTCGGGGTGACCGTATACACCCACAGTTTTCCGCCCTTTGCGTCGCTTCCCAGCGCATACATGTGATTGTTGTTATCCCAAAGAATCTGGCCGACACCGTCCGTGGTCAGCAGCATTTTGTATTTCGTGAGCGGACTGCCGCCATTGAAGTGGAAAATTTCCAGGCCCGATCCGCCAACTGCAAGAAGCTTGCCTGACGGAGACATTCTCATCGTGTTGCCGCCCGTTTCCGGCACGGCCATGTTCTTATACGTGCTGGTTGTCTTTAGATTTCCACGTGAGTCTGCCGTAAAGGTTGCGATGACTACAGGTCCGTAGAAATCACCCTCACCGTCGCCGCCGCCGATGTTGTCGAACGCACGCAGAGTCATGGCCGCGTGATTTGTCGGATCCGTGGCCATCATTATTGGACAGTAATATCCCGGGACCGGCCCGCCTGGATAGGCGGTATCCATCGGTGCAGGGGGTATCGCGGTGCCCGCATTTACAGTAGCCAGTTCCCCACTGCTTAAACGCTGGAAGGCGGTGACGGTGGGGTACGGACTATTACCGAACGCGGCGGCGCAGTTGGGCGAGTATGCAAATTCATTGTTTCCCAGAATACTCAGTTGGGGACCGCCATAGAAGATCTTGTCGCTCTCGCCTAAATAGGTCAGCTTTCCATTGCTGTTGTTGATTTTGAATGATTGGAAATTCGAATAGCAGAACCCGTCCTCGGGGATCGCCGCGTTATACAAATCCTGCCCGGAATGGTCGATTCTCAAGCCCTGTCCATTCCAGTAGGTTAGCGGGCAGTCGGTCAACGGCCAATACGTCTCGGTGTTGGTGGTTGCCGTCTTTTTCAATGCTCCATTGGCAGCCATCGCGAGCGAGTCGATGAGCACACTGCTCGGTTCAAAGCCAAAAAGATAATGCCCGTTGGCTCCCATCAACGAAAGGCTGTAGTTGAATGGGGAGCCGGGCACCGAAGTCAGTTTCCCGTTCGAAGCCGCGGAAAAAGCCAAAATCTTACTCCCGCTGCTTATGTAGACATGGGCAACGGGTGAGGAGGACGTCTCGGTGGTGTTTTCATCGGTTTGGGCGTCGGGGGCCTGAGCAACTGCACCTCCCGCAGATAAGAGAGCAACCAGGCAAGCAGTGAGTCGAATGAAACGTGTCATGGAGAAACTTCCCCTTAAAGGGTTGATTTTCAAGGTAGAAGACTACTCTTGGGGGGAGCGATTGAATACTAAACGTGGCATGGCAAAACCTGCAAGAATAAACCACCCTTATCCAGAAGCTCCGTATCTTCTGGCGAGGAGAATCTGAAGAACTAGCTATCATTAACCGGGTTGTCATCCAAAGAAGCCGGGATCCGTGAGCCCAGGGAGTAAGGGCCATGCGAAACGACGAATAACCTGCCGACAGGTTTCAGAGAAGCTAAGGATTCCCAGGATTCTATGGACATCACTCGAAGACGTTTCCAATTCGCGTTAGGAGCTGCCGCGGTTGGCGGCTTTCGCTTGCCTTTCTCGAGCGCGCAAAGCGCACAACACCCGGGAACAGCGTTGGCCGGTGCGCCCCCCCATTATCTCTTTCAGGACCGTACCTTTGAGGTGATTTTTCTCACCAGCCTGGGCCGCGCCTTCCACTCGGGAGCAAACGTGGGCAAGGTTCTCTACCTCACGCGGCAGGTGAAGGACGGCGACTTTGAGAGCGCATTCGTGGCGTTTCGCGATGCCGGCAATGAAGCCCGGGCGCAGGCAGAGGAATCGCTCGCCGGCGGCCATCGCGAGAGTGCCCGGCAGGCTTACCTGTGGGCGCAGAACTTCTACGACAGCGCGACCTACTTTGTCGACGGCTCCAAGGACCCTACCCGCTTTCTTCCCACGTGGGAGGCGCTTTACGACTGCTGGCTCAAGTCGTTGCCGCTCTTTGATCCGCCGATCGAGCCGGTCGAAATTCCCTATGAGGGAACAAGCCTCCGCGGGTTCTATATGCGGGGTAAGGGGAAGGAGCGACGCCGGCCGTTGCTGATCCTGGCGAACGGCAGTGACGGTTCGTTGCTGGATATGTGGCTCTGGGGAGGGGCTGGAGGCACGGCGCGCGGTTATGACTGCCTCACCTTCGACGGTCCGGGACAGGGCTACGCGCTGTGGAAGCAAAAGCTATACTTCCGGCCGGATTGGGAGAAGGTGATCACCCCGGTGGTCGACTTCGTCCTACACCGGCCTGGCGTTGATCCGAGGCGCATCGCCGCCCAGGGCATTAGCCAGGGGGGCTACTGGGTGCCCCGAGCCCTGGCCTTCGAGAAGCGCATCGCCGCTGGCATCTGCGACCCCGGCGTGGTCGACGTCTCGACCTCCTGGCTCGCAGCGTTACCTAAACCCATGCTTGGATTGCTGCAGGCAGGCCGCAAGACTGAGTTCGATACCTACTTGCTCAAAGCTGCCAGCCCCGCGGATCGCGCCACTCTGAACTTCCGCATGCGTCCGTTTGGCTTTTCCTCGCCCTTTGACACTTATAAGGCCACTCTCGATTACAATCTGCGCGACGTTGCAGAGAAGATCCAGTGCCCTACGCTCATCACCTCTCCGGTGAATGAGGCGTATTGGCCGGGACAATCGGCACAGCTGTACGAGCTTCTCACCTGTCCCAGGAAGCTGGTCGAGTTCTCTGAGGCAGATGGCGCAGATCTCCATTGCGAACCAAAGAGTACTGGCATTCGGGACCTGCGGGTCTTCAACTGGCTGGATGAGACGCTGCGAAATCGAGCGTAGGGCGCGGGGCAATGGGCAAGTCAAATCGATTGGTTGGATATTTAGCGAGCGTCACGAGCGCCTCGCTTTTCTATATGGTCTGGTTAGTAGTACAAAACAGGACGCCAGGCGGACGGGAAACTTTCCTGTTCAATATCGGGTTTGCATTTTTCTTCTGGCTTGTTGGCGGGATGGGTGCCGCCTTCGTGTTGATGGCGTTTCCCTGGTATCTGGCTGTGGTCTGGCATGACCGGCTGCAGCGCTTTGGCCTGATGTACTTTTCCCTGATTGGCGCCGCGATCACAATCGCCATGGGGTGCGGGACTTCGGCTCTTTTTCCGAAACCGCTCTTTGTTGAAGACCAGACATTTCTTGCGGGCTTCATGATCACCGCTCAGCGGCAGGGCATTTGTCTGCTGCTAACGGGATTCGTGTTCGGACTGACTTTCTGGCTGGTTAGTGAGCGCCTGAGGTACCCGGGGTAAGGGGGCTTCCCAACAGGGTTCGATGCTGGTGGAGGAACGGCACGTCCCTCCGCCGTGAGATAACGCGAGGTGTCCTATGACTGAATCTACCGATCTCCGGTTGTCGAGAATGCCGCTCAAGGGAGGCGGCTCTATGCCCGCACTTGGGTTTGGCACGCTGATTCCTGACCCAGCCGTGACGAAAACCGCGACCAGAGACGCACTCGAAGCCGGATTTCGACACTTCGATTGCGCGGAGCGATACGGCAATGAGCGCGAAGTAGGCGAGGCGTTGGAGATGGGACTTGCCGCCAAAGCGATCGCACGCGACGAGATTTTTGTTACTACAAAGTTGTGGAACACCAATCATCGGCCTGAGCGGGTCGAACCGGCTTTCGAGGCGAGTCTAGACAGACTCAGGCTCAAGTATCTGGATCTCTACCTTATTCACACTCCGTTTGCATTCCAACCGGGAGACAACCAGGATCCGCGAGATCAAAACGGCAACATACTCTACGATGAGGGCGTAACGTTGCTCGATACATGGAGAGCAATGGAAAGCCTGGTTGATGGCGGCAAGTGCCGATTCATCGGACTGTCCGACGTCAGCCTGAACGAACTGGCGCCCATTTACGAATCCGCCAGGATCAAGCCGGCTGTGGTCCAGGTCGAAGCCCACCCGTATCTGCCAGAGACGGAACTTCTGGAATTCTGCAAGCTGAAGGGCATTGTGTTTTTGGCCTTTGCTCCATTGGGTCACGGAATGAAACCTGGGCTGCTTGAAGATCCAATCATCGCGGCAATCGCCGCGCGAGAGGGAATGACGGCGGCACAGGTGCTGCTAGCCTGGGCGGTGCAGCGCGGCACGGCTGTCCTCACCACCCCCAAATCCGCGGCTCGCGCCAGGGAGAATTTCGACATCACTTCCCTGCCGGAGAGCGCTCTTAGCGAAATCAACCACATTCCGACCAGGCAAAGGCTCAACCAGGTGGTAAAGACGGGCGCCCCGGGTTTCATCGCACGCGGCAATTAACTAGAGCGGTCCGTGTTCGAAGCACAATACGTGCCGCCGGGCATACGCATTCGCAGTTCAATGGCCACGCCAAAGTACACATTTAAAGCAGCTTACCGGGTTCTCTCCAGCCTCAACACCCAACTACATCAGGCTGGCCAGCCGGCGGCAGAGTTCCTCCAGCGCCAGCAACACAGAGCCCAGTTCACGCTCCAGCTGATCGAGCATTGTGGCCGCACGTGAGAAGTCGTGAGCACTGGCCATTTCCTCCATCGTCGCCGCTGTTCCGCAGGGAGCCGCGGCTGCCAGGTTTGCCAGCGCTCCGCGTAACTCATGCCCGACTCGGCCCACTTTTTCCGCATTCTCTTCTGCCAGCGCCTGATGTATCAAAGAGAGCTGCCGGGGATAACTCTTGCTGAAGATTCCGGTTAATTCGCGAAGCAGGGTGAGGTCTCCGTCCACCCTTTCCAGAAGTTCGACTTCATTCACAACTTCCGCTGGCAGGCGGTTTTGCGGTGCTCCGGCTATCGTGATACAGCCGTCGAGAATTTCATCTAGTTCTTTGGGGCGAATAGGTTTTGAGATATAGCCATCCATACCTGCTGCGAGAAATCTCTCGCGGTCGCCCTGCATGGCGTGCGCGGTCAATGCCACAATCGGCAGGTGGTTGCCAGTCCACTTCTCTTGCTCGCGGATGCGCGCAGTTACCACGAAGCCGTCCATCTCAGGCATCTGAATGTCCATCAGAGCCAGGTCTATCGCCGTACCTTCAAGAATCGCCAGCGCCTGGCGCCCGTCAGCAGCCACCACGACGGAGTGCCCGCGTTTCCGCAGCATACCGGTGGCCACCGCCTGATTGATCGGGTTGTCCTCGGCGAGCAAGATGTGCAAGGATCGCTGGTCTTTGCCGGTCCTCCCCCTGGCGGATGGACGAAGTGCCTCGGCGTGCGGCACCGATTCAGCGCCGAGGGCGGCCAGGATGGCGCCATACAGCTCCGATTGCAAAACCGGCTTGCGTAGGTAGAATTCGACGCCCAGTTCCTGGCAACGCGCTACATCGCCGCTCGAATCCGCCGAGGAGAGCAGCATGACGGCCGCACCCGCCAACGTGGGATTCGCTTTGATTTGCGCGGCGATGGCGAAGCCGTCCGGCTCAGGCATGGAAGCGTCCAGCAGCACCACTTGAAACGGGACCCCAGCACCCCGGGCATCCCTCATCGCGGCCACCGCGGTGTTGCCGTCGCCTGCAACCATGGCGTCCATCCCCCAGCTCACAAGCACCTCCTGTAACGTATTCAGGCTGGTCGCATTGTCATCCACGATCAGGACCGGAAGTTGCTCAAGATCAGACGGCTCCGCAACGGTTGGGGCGGCGGTTAAATGCTTCTGCAGATCCATGGTGAAGTGGAAGATGCTGCCCGCGCCGGGTTCGCTCTCAACCCAGATGCGCCCCCCCATCAAAGCCACGAGTTGCGAGGTGATGGTCAGGCCGAGGCCGGTGCCACCAAACTTGCGCATCACCGAGCTATCCGCCTGCATGAACTCCTCGAAGATGAGGTGCTGCCGGTCGGCAGGTATGCCGATGCCGGTGTCGCGCACAGCAAAATGCAGCGCAACGAACAATGAATCCGGGGCGGCGACATCATGCAACGGTTCGACGCGCATAACTACCTCACCATGCTCGGTGAATTTAATGGCATTGCCCACCAGGTTGGTGACGATCTGCCGCAGCCGCAACGAGTCCCCCATCAAGTCATCCGGCACCCGCGGGTCAATATCGCAAACCAGCTCCAGACCTTTCATCTGCGCCCGCAGGCCCAACGCTCGCACAGCAGCGCCCAGCGTGTCTCGCAAGGCAAAGGGAATGGGATCGAGCTCGAGCTTTCGCGCTTCGATCTTGGAGAAATCGAGGATGTCGTTGATCACCTGCAACAACGAGTCAGCGGACGCCTTGACCATGTCTAGGTTTTCCCTCTGCTCGCGAGTCAAATCCAAATCGAGGGTTAGTTCCGTCATGCCTAGAATGCCGTTGATCGGGGTACGGATTTCATGGCTCATATTCGCCAGAAATTCACTCTTTGCGCGGCTCGCGGCTTCTGCATTTCTTCTCGCCTGGCGCAGCTCCACTTCCACCCTTTTTAATTCGGTAATGTCTTGAACGACGGCGCCGACATAGCGCGTGGCGCCGTCGGAAGATTTGACCGGGTAGTAGCTAACCAGCCAGTCTCGCAGGTCTGTGCGGCTGGCCGGTGTGGTGCCTTGCATAGGCACTTCGAGGATTGGCTCTCCCGAAGCGAACACCCTTTCCACGACCACGGCGATGTTTGCCGCGAGCTGGGGGACGACCTCCGCTATGGTGCGACCAAGGGCGGCAGCAACTGATATTCCGTCGATGGTGGCCAGCCGCGCATTCATGCGTACGATGCGTAGGTCCCTATCCAGAAGTTCGAGACCTACGGGAGCCATCTCGTATAACTGATCCATTTCCTGAAGCTGTTCCAGTAGTTGGCCGCGGGTACGCTGCAATTCGTCTTCCTGCCGTTTTCGCAGGGTGATGTCGCGAGTGATGCTTGCCAAACAGAGGGGCTCCCCGCTTTGCGGGTGACGCACAGTGAAGATACTGGTGCTCACATCGGTGGGCTCGCCGGTCTGGAGATTGCGAATCTGCATCTCTCCGCTCCAGTGACCCGTGGCGCGAACGGCAAGCAGGATGTCCTCGGTCAGGGCTTGCTTGCCGGCTTCATAAGGGCCGGTGATTTTGCTGGCGGCGGAATGCGGCGCCGGGTCGAAGCCGGCGAGCCGGCGTGCAGCCGGGTTGGAATAGATCACCTCGCCCGACATGGTGGTCATGGCGATAGCGTCGATCGAGTTCTCGGCCATGGAGACGAACTTCTGTCGCTCGTCGTCGGCCAGCCTGGTCAAAGTGTTGTTTTCATGAGCAACCACCAGGCGCAAGGGGCCGTCGCCCGGGACGCGGGTGACGCGCATCAGGAACCATTGTTTTGCGGCGGGTGAGTGGCAGGGATATTGCAGAACGAGGGTATCCCTCTCTCCGCTGAGGATGGCGCGAATCCCGCTCGCGACCGCGGCTCCGTCAGGGCCGGAGGGCCCCGTGGCGGCATCGCAGATGGAAAGGTAGTTGACGCCGACGCCGACATTGCCGTTTGCCAGGTTATCAACGGCGTAGGAACGCCAGGCCTGATTGACAGCGAGAATGAGCCCGGTGTGGTCGAGGACGGCGATATGGGCAGAGAGCGCGTCCAGGGTAGCGAGAGCGAGGGCAGCACGGGCCAGGGTGGCACGGGCCAGGGTGGCACGGGCCAGGAGCTCTGATTCGGGCAGCGCGTCTTCAACGCTGGTTTGTCCGGTGTCGTCGAGGTGAGCGCCGACCCAATCGATGATTAAGCCTCCCTCGACCGCGTTTTTGCGGCCCAACCGCGCAAGCCTTTTCCCATGAAGCAGCCTGGCTGGGAAACCTGAACACGAGTTCGCCGTTCTATGTAGTGAAGAGATAATCGGCCGAATATGCCACACCTTTAGGCCTACCGCCGGCGCTCCCTCCGCCCACCTACGTCTTTAAGGTCACCGAATGGCCCCAAAGACGCTGTGACAACCGTCCTCTTTATGGCTAAAGTAAACGCATTACACAGGTTCTCGATGGAAACCCAGGGTGTTTTGATTGTCGCTTCCATCCTTCTTTGCTGCGCCTGCCTCGGGCTGGGGATCGCTCATAAGAGCAGTCCTGTGCTGAAGGGCCTGGGGTGGCTGGCGGGCGCGTTCACCGCCGGCACCCTGGGCGTAGCGGTCATACTGGCGGTGGGCGCCGGCGCGCCCAGTTCCTCTCTGCTCATCGCAAATACTCTTATCCTTCTGGCGTATGTTGCCTTCCACGTCAGCGTTCAGGAGATCGGCGGCGACGGCTCGCGTATTCCATCGCTCGGGTTGATGCTGCTGACTGCTCAGATTACGCTGTATCCCCTGTTTGAAATGCTGCACAGGGTGGAACAGCTTTCCGTCGTAACCCTGGCTCTGACGTTGGCCATACAGGCCCTGCACACGGTCACTTACCTGCAGAGGCAACGGCGCAAGGGAATGGTGGCTTCCATCTTTTTGAGCATCGGCCTGCTCACCGCTTTTGCCGGCTTCAATATTTTCCGTGCCGTGGCCCTACTGGTTCTGGGTACGCCTTCCGATCCCCGGGCGCCGAATCCCTTCGAGGTGGCCACCGGAATCGTCTTTCTCGCAACTGCGCTTGGCCTCGGCTTTTCAGTCTTCTGGATGACCAGCATGCAGCTTCGGCTAGACCTGGAGCGTTTGGCGAGCACCGACCCGTTGACTGGTGTATTTAACCGCAGATCCTTCATGGCGCAGTGCGAGCAGGAACTGCAGCGAGTTGCACGCAGCGGCGAGCCTGTCTCCCTTGCCCTGATCGATCTCGACCACTTCAAACTAGTCAATGACCTGCACGGGCACGACACTGGGGATGCCGCGCTTTGCGCGGTGGCCAGCCAACTGAAGGGCACCGTCCGGGAGAAAGACATCCTGGGCAGGTGGGGAGGCGAAGAGTTCATTGTTCTGCTATCCGGCGCCAGTGCTGAACAAGCGATGGACGTGGCCCGTCGATTGCAGTCCTGTGTTGCGTCGATCTCGCTCGCGCAACCGAAAAGCGAACGGCTCGGACCGCCTATTCGCCTGGCGATCAGCGCGGGAGTGGCCACTGCGTCGGGCGCCGTCCACGACATCGGCGATCTGATTCGCCAATGTGACGAGGCTTTATATTGCGCGAAAGCCGCGGGACGTAACCGGATCGTGCAACGGCTGGTGCAATCGGAAGCGCCACACCATATTCCCCCAATGAGTGCCGGCCTGGCTGTTACTTCCGGGCTGGGCTGACGTTTGGCGGCCTGAATCAATCGCAGTGTCGGGGTGAAAACTCCAGCCCTACTCTTCGCGGAGCACCTGCAAGGGCTTTTGTCCCAGAATACGGAAGCTGGCGGCCCAGCCGGTCACCGTGGCCAGTACCGCGGTGCCCACCAGGGCCACTGCGGTGGCCAGCCACTCTATGTGGAACGCTACGTCCAGCCGAAGCAGTAGCACGCGGGAAAGCAGGTTGGCGAAGATCACTCCTACTACGCCGGCCAGCAACCCGAGCACAATGAACTCGACGCTAAAGACGGCGGCAATGTGGTTTCGCTTTGCCCCCAGAGTCTTGAGCACGACCACTTCGCGCACCCGGCGAAAGTGGGTGCTGGCAATGCTCGAGGCCAGGATCACCGCGCCCGAAAGAATGGAAAATGCGGCCAGAAAACGTACCACTACCGTGATCTGTTGCACTACACCCTGGATGGTCTCAATCACATCGGCAATATTGATGACCGTTACCGTCGGGTAGGAATTGAAGAGCGCTCTCTGCACCGTGCCTACCTGGCGAGGGTCCACATGGACGGCGCCATACCAGACTACCGGCAGCCCGGCCAGCGCCGAAGGCGTAAGGATAAATTCGCTGCGCCCGTATACGTGCTGGCCATTGTGGCGAATGACCGCTACCACCGTGGCCTGTATCGTTCTTCCGTTTGAGGTCAGCACCATGCGGGAGCCGGGATGTAACTGCAGCCGTTGCGCAATATGTTCGCTCACGGCGAGCGATTGCCCATCGTCTTTATCCCACCAGTTGCCAGATACCATGGCGGCTCCGGCCGGCAGTCCGGTGGACCAGGTGAGGGAGACGGTTTGCAGCAGTCGGCGAGGATAGTTCTTCAACTTGAGCTGATCCACGGGCGCGCCGTCGACAGAAATAATTCTTCCGGCGACGGAAGGCAGCGTCTCGAGATCTCCCCGCACCGCAGGCTGTTGCGCCAACAGGCGCTTTACGCCGCTCAGCTCCTTACTACTGATGTCGATCAGAAAAATATTCGGCAGGTTGGGGCCGGAGGTCATTTTCATCTCCCCAATCACGCCGTGCTGCATGAGAAAGACGGTGAGGATGAGCATCACCCCCATACCCAGGGCGGCCAGCACGGCCGCGGATTGATTGCCCGGCCGGTACAGGTTGGCCAGTCCATGGCGAATGGATGACGCCAAGTGCAGCCGGGTGCGAGAGAGAAACAGCCGCACCAGGCGCAGGGTGAGTGCGGCCACTCCCAGGATGACCACCAGCAGGGCGCAAAGAGCTCCGGCAAACCAACGCCCGACCACGATGGAATCGGAGAGCGCGGCGGCAATGCCTCCCAACCCCAGCAGGATCAATATCGCGGTAATCCATTGCGCCTTGCTGTGGCGCAGGCGGACCCACCAGGTCTGCTGCTCGCTCGGCTCTTCCACCAACCGGCGAAGTACGAGATTGGGCCGCACCGAACGGATCTGCAGCAACGGAGGCAGGCAAAAAAGGACGGTGGTCAGGATGCCGGTGCCCAGACCCGCGAGCGCGGAATGCCAGGGAAGCCGCAGATTCGTTTGCATGGGGATCAATCGGCCCAGGAGCGCGGGAAAGATCCACTCCACGCCCAAACCCAGAAGCACACCGATCAATCCGCCCACCAAGCCCAAAAGCACGGTCTGGAAGAGATAGATGCGCAAAATGTCAGAAGACCGGGCGCCGATTGACTTCATGATGGCGAGCACTTCGACCCGTTGCTGCAGATGGGCGCGCATGGCCATCGCGACCCCGATCGCGCCCAGCACCATGGCCACCAGGCAGATAAGGCTGAGCAGGCCAGTGGAGCGCTTGAGGCCATCGGTGAGCGCGGGGTTGCTTTCACGAAAGTCAGTGACCTGCGCGTCGGGCAGCACTTGCTCCAGGCGGGCGCGCACTTTGGCAATGCTCCCACTGGCGGGGGACAGCTTGAAAAGAAAACGCTCGCCGGAGCGGCTTCCCTGCTGTAGCAGGCCGCTCTTTTCGAGCGCACTCTGGGTCATCATCACGCGCGGACCGAGGCCCATGCCGGAGCTCATGCGGTCCGGCTCGCGCACCAGGATCGCGGCGATGCGGAAAGTGGAATCGCCGATCTTAAGGCTCGCTCCCACCCGGGTGTGCAGCCGGATAAGCAGGTCATCGGCAACCACCACGGTGGCATCGGTCAGGACCTGGCGCAGATCTCCCGCGGGCTGCAGTTCCACCGCGCCGTAGAAGGGATATTCTTGCGGATCGACTGCCTTGAGCGAAACCAGCAGGGGCACAGGATCCGCGGGGGAGGAAACCATGGACACCGTGTCGGTAATCTGGGTTCGCTGAATGCCGTGGGAGGCCAATTCATTCAGATCGCGCTCTTCGCCGTCGGTGGGCTGACGGAACATGCGCGCGGATAGGTCCGCGGCCATGATGGTGCGCGCCTCGCCGAGCAGAGTGCTGCGGAAGGAGTCACTGAAGCCGCGGACGCCGGTCAGCGCGGCAACGCCTATGGCAACCGACATGATTACAAAAATAAATTTGCCCCGGGAGGCCTGGAGTTCGCGCCAGGCGATCTTCGCCGCCGAGGCCCAGGTCAGGGAAGGTTTGGTTATGCTGCCCATCAGGCCGGCCTTTGCATCGTGTCTTCGACGATCAAGCCGTCACGCAGAACAATCCGGCGGTCGGCGTGGGACGAGACCTGCGCATCGTGGGTGACCAGCACCAGGGTGGCGCCGCTGGCGCGATTTCTTTGGAGCAGCAGGTCAAGTACATGCGCGCCGTTTTCGCTGTCAAGATTGCCGGTGGGTTCATCGGCAAAAATGATGGGCGGCTGCAAAACAAAGGCTCGCGCCAGCGCGACTCTCTGCTGCTCGCCGCCGGAAAGCTGAATGGGATAGTGATGCATGCGGTCTCCAAGGCCTACACTGCGCAGCAAATCGACCGCTGCCGCGCGGCCGTTTCCCGAGCCGTTGAGTTCATGGGGCAGCAAGACGTTTTCCAGAGCGGTGAGCGTTGGTATCAACTGGAAAGACTGGAAGACGAAGCCCAGCTTGCGGCCCCGTACCTCCGCCAGCTTGTCTTCGGGCAGGTGGCTGATTTCGGCGCCGTCGATCAGCACTTCCCCTGCGGTCGGAGAATCCAAGCCGGCAAGCAGCCCCAGCAGCGTGCTCTTGCCGCTGCCCGAGGCGCCCATGATGGCGACGAATTGTCCCGCCGGAATCAGCAGATCGATGTGCTTGAGGATCTCGACCGTTGTGTTTCCATTGCGTATCGACTTTTTCAGTCCACGAACTTCAATCATTCATTCCCCGAAAATGTTTTAGAGTGGGCCTGTGACCTATCGAATTGCCTGCCTTTTGCTTGCCGCTTCCCTGCTTACCGGGTGCCGGTCGAAAGCTCCTGAAACGGCTGCTGCCGTACCGGCATCCGCTCCCTCCGCGGCCAGCGCTCCGGCTGCGCCCGACGTGCGGCCGGTGATTGTCGCGTTCGGCGATAGCCTCACCGCCGGCTTCGGCGCCGACCCGGGCGATAGCTATCCCGACTACCTGGAGAAGGACCTGAACGCCAAGGGCTATCGCTACCAGGTGATCAATGCGGGTATCAGTGGAAACACCACCAAAGACGGAGTCGACCGGCTGGAGGACGCACTGCGCCTGAAACCAGTGGTGGTGATCGTCGCTTTCGGGGGCAACGACGGGTTGCGCGGACTCCCCATTACGACCACACGCGAGAATCTCGAACTGATCGTTTCCACGGTGCTGAACTCCGGCGCCAAGGTCGTGTTGGGGGGGATTACGCTGCCGCCGAATTATGGCTCCGACTATATTCGGCAATTCAACCAGACGTACGCGCTGCTGGCGGCCAAGTATCACGTGCCGCTGCAGCCGTTTCTGCTGCAAGGCGCTTACGGTGTTCCCGGGGGGATGCAGGCGGACGGCATTCACGCAACAGCCCAGGGCAACGCCCAGGTGGCCAGGAATCTTCTGCCGCTGATCATGCCGCTGCTCAAGAAATCCTAGGCTCCGCTTTTCCGGCGATTCTTGCCGGGCGCCCCATCCTTCGCGCTCTTGCCAAGGGTGGGAGGCGACAAATCTCAATACGTTCGCCATCAACCGAGAACCACGATCGGTTGAAAGAGCGTTCCCGCAACCCGGCGCACAATCGCAACCAAGTCGCACTGGCCGGCAAACACCTTGGCCAGCGGAGCAGTGGAGAACTCCGGCAGGTTCACGGCGTTGCCGTTTCTCAGCCGCCCCGCAGTCCAAAGATCAGCCGTGGTGGCGGGCAGTTCCGGCAGCAGTGTCCGGGGATGGGGCAGGCTTTGCTGCAGGGCGCCAGCCTCTGCTTGCACGCACATCTCTTCCAGTGTCAGGGCCTGGTCCAGGGTGAAAGGCCCAGCCTCAACCCGCCGCAACCGCGCGAGATGGGCGCCGCAGCCCAGTGCCTTGCCCAGGTCGTGCGCCACCGAGCGAACGTAGCCTCCGGACGAGATGCGGAGAGTGAATTCCGCGCAACTACCTTCCCTCGGGCCGATGGTGAACTCTTCGATGGTGAGCGACACAGGCTTCAACACTACAGCCTCTCCGCGCCGGGCCGCCTTGTAAGCAGGCTTGCCACCGACCTTTTTGGCCGAGAACGGCGGCGGAGTCTGCTGCACCTCTCCGCGAAAATGCGCCGCGACAGCCTGAATATCCTGGTTCGAAGGCAATTGCGTATCCTGAACCGCCGGGCCTGACGGAACACCCTCGGCGTCGTAGGTGTCGGTGGCGAACCCGAAACGGATTGATCCGCTGTAGGTTTTAGTCAGCGGTCCAAAGAACTGGGCCAGGCGGGTGTACTTTCCCATCAACAAGGGCAGAACTCCGGTGGCCATGGGATCAAGCGTACCGAGATGCCCGATCATGGACTCGCCGGTGGCGCGACGCACCCGCGAGACAACATCGTGCGAGGTCATGCCGCTCGGCTTATCAATCACCAGGAGCCCATTCACACTCTTATTGTAGAGACTCCGGGTCGACTTCGCCCTCGGCTGCCTACAGGCCGGCTTGCGAGCGGGATTGCACCAGCGAGAGAAACTCCGCCCGGGTGTTCTGCTGGTGAAACACGCCCAGCATGGCGGAGGTTACGGTCGAGGAGTGCTGTTTCTCTACCCCACGCATCATCATGCAAAGATGCCTGGCCTCCATCACGACGCCCACGCCCTGGGGCTCGATCGCATCCTGAATGCTATCGGCAATCTGGCGGGTTAACCGCTCCTGTACCTGCAAGCGGCGGGCAAACACCTCCACCAGCCGTGGGATCTTGCTCAACCCGATCACCTTGCCGTTGGGGATGTAGGCCACATGCACCTTGCCGAAGAAAGGCAACATGTGATGCTCGCAGAGGGAAAACACCTCGATGTCGCGCACGATCACCATTTCGTCGTAATCCACATCGAACAGCGCGCCGCGGAGGATCTTTTCCGCATCCTCGTGGTAGCCCTTGGTGAGGAAGCTCATCGCCTGTTCGGTCCGCTGCGGCGTCTTGATCAGGCCGTCGCGCGATGGGTCTTCCCCCAAACGCGTGAGCAGCTCGGTATAGAGATCCTCGGTGGAATATCCACTCAATCCCCGGGAGACCGGAGGCTTACGAACGACTGATGGGTGTGCCATGCTTTCCCTTCCCCGCATACTCGAAAAAGTTGTTCCGCGTCTCTTCCACCCTCACGCGTTCCAGATCCGCGTGAATAAAATGCTCCGAGAGCAGGTTGTGAATGGCGATACATAGATTCTCGGTGGTGGGCACCTCGTGGGTGAAGCGCTCATCCAAGTTTAAATTCGTGTGGTCAAAGCGATCGATCACTGTTGTTCGTACGCAAGTGTCCAGGTCAGCCAGGTTGCAAACCATCCCCGTTACCGGGTCCACCTGGCCGCCGACGGTAACCTCTACGACGTAGTTGTGGCCGTGGCCGTGCGGATTGCTGCACTTGCCGTAAACCGCCCGGTTCTTCTCCTCGCTGTAAGCCTCGGAGTACAGGCGATGCGAGGCGCTCAGGACATACCTGCGCGACAAATAAGCTCTCATGCTTCCCCGTAGTAGTCGGAAAACAGATCAGGCATTTCGTAAACCCGGACCCGGTGCAGTTTTGCCCCCTCGACCTGGTTCTCCAGCCGCTTCCAGATGGCAATGGCCAGGTTCTCCGTGGTCGGAATCACGGTCTTGAATTCCGGAACCTCAAGATTCAAATGCCGGTGATCATAGACATCCACCACCTGGCGGTTGATCACTTCTTTCAGCTCTTTCAGGTCGACAACGAAGCCGGAGACGGGGTCAACTTCACCTTCCACGGTTACTTCCAGGGTGTAGTTGTGGCCGTGACCATTCCGGTTCGCGCATTTGCCGAAGAGACGCAAGTTTTCTTCCCCTGACAACTGGTCGGACCAGTAGTAGTGGGAGGAGGAGAATTCAGCCTTTCGCGTGAGCAGAATCATAAACAAATAACCGTGTCGAGCCTGCCTAACAGTATATCGGCTATGGCCTGGGGAAATTGATGCGGTAACCAGGCTATCTTCTTCATTATTTTGAGGTTGAAACGAATTTTTTACTGCCGGGCGGTGGGGTAGGCCCGGCCTTTCCACTGTACCTTGCTGTTCACCGTGTGCTGCCACCAGCTTCTCGCCAGGAGCAGGCAAAAGAGGGGCAAGGCGAAGACGGAAAGGGCGCAGCCGGCGGCGGAGAAGTTCGATTTTGCCACCCGGGCATAAAACCTCCACAGCACCCTCAGCCAGACCACAGCCAGGGCATAGCGAGCTACGGGGAAGGAGAAGAAGTGCCACACCATCAGGGGCAGGCCTGCGATCAGGAGCAAGTCCAGCGCTCTCCACGCCGCCATCATCAACGGATAGCCGAAAAGCCTGGCCAGGTTCTTGGTCCACCCTTCAAACATGGCGGGGAAGGTGCGATACATGCGTGTGCTGAGCGCTTCGGGAGCGTAGCGAAACCGGATCGGGTATTTTCTGCGTTTCAGCAGGAAGGCGAGATCTACGTCTTCTAATAGGGAGGCCGCCACCGCGCTGTGGCCGCCCACCTGAAAGTACGCATATCGCTCGACCATCATGAATTGTCCGTTGGCGGCAGCCAGGCGAGAGGCGGGGTCAGATACCGTTTCCGGCGGGTAGGAGAAGGCCAGCTCGGAAAAGATGAGCGGCATAAGAGCGCGCTGCCAGAAGCCGGTTACCAGTTGGCGGGGGGAGTAGGAGAGCATCACCACCTGGGCGTGTTCCGCCTCGTGAAGCGCGCGCTGTAGGTTACCGGCCGTGTGGACCGTATCGGCATCGGTGAACAGGAGCCATTCTCCCCGCGCCTGTTTCGCCGCGGTCCAGACAGCGTTTGCCTTGCCGGTCCATCCTGGCTGGAGCGGTTGTGGATCGAGAACGGTGACCTGCGGAAGCGCCAGCGCAATCGAACGGGTTTGGTCGGTTGAGCCGTCGTCGACCAGGAGCAATTCCCAGTCCTCCCCCAATTCGAAACCAGGCTCCGCCTGGGCCAGCAGAGATTCGAGACACGGCCGGAGGACGTCGGCCTCGTTGCGGGCAGGCACGATGACGGAAAGACGCATCTCTTCCTTTCCCACGGCTGATTCGCAAACCGTGGTGGGTGCCTTGAGCAGGTTTCTCCGCAGCCTGTAACGCCCGCTTTCATTATTATAGGAAGAGTGATTCGCCGCTTCAGCGCTTTCCTTTTGTGCTCGCTCGTGCTCGCCTCGGGTTGCGATCGCGGGGACCATCCAAAGCAGATCGGAAAGCCGGCGCCGGATTTCACGGTGTACGACAATGGCCGCAGTGTTCAGCTAAGCAGCTACCGCGGCAAGGTGGTTTTGCTCAATTTTTGGGCGACCTGGTGCGCTCCGTGTATCGAAGAGATTCCCTACCTCAACCAACTGCAGCATCAATTGCCGCAGTTGGTTGTGCTGGGGGTAGACATGGGTGAGGATGACACCGCCTACCGCCAGTTTCTCGCCGATCACCGAATCGACTTCCTGACCATTCGCGATGCGCAGGAGCACAGCAATGCGCTTTACGGAACAACTCGCCCTCCGGAGACCTACGTCATCGATCGCAACGGGAGGATTCGACGTAAGTTCATCGGCCCCCAGGACTGGACCTCAACGGAAATTGTGAATTACCTCTCGCACCTGTAGCGCGAACCCCAGCTTGCTATGATGAGCGCATGACGACCAATCTTGATGTTCTCTATCGCTACGAGCTGCACCCGACCGAAGCAGCCATGATTGCGTTGGGCAAGGCTCGCGGTGTTTATGGAATTCGGAAAATTGTGCTCGACGAGCAGCACAAGACGATGCGCGTGGAGTTCGACTTTACCCGGCTGAATCGCGATGTGGTGATGGAGTTGCTGCGCAGCGCCGGAATCGACATCGTTGAAGAAATTGCGCTGGCGCCCCCGCCCGCTGCAAAAGAAGAGCCGGTCCCGCCCTTGCCTGCCAAGTAGGCAGCGCTTTCAATCTCCCCGATCCGGTGTATGGGACAACCCTTGATTCGCGGCAGAGCGAGATCCTAAAACAGGTCGCTCCAGTTACTGAGGTCCAGCCAAATTGCCGCCCAGCGGCTAAGCAGGCTGGGGAAAAAACTCATTTCGCGAAGGGTACGGGCTTCAGCCCGTACATACCACTCTAGATTGAGGCCGGCTTTAGCCGCTGAGGGGCTCTTCGTCGCCGAAACTGTACTTTTTTCCCAGCATGTAAAGCCGAAATTCACGACAAAGTATTCCCGTACGGCCTGAAGGCCGTTCCCTTCAGACCGAGCCATTTTCTTTGCTATTGACCCCTCCGCTGCGGGCCCTGCTTGATGCCACTCGGCAGCATGCCGATAGAACTAAGTGAGTGTCTACACCGCCATGGCCGGGACGACCTGACAAAATTCCTGCTCGGAGCGCGATGAAGCTGATTTTCATGCGAGCTGTGGCGTGTGGGTTGGTGCTTCTCCGGTTCGGGGTCTTCGACGTTCAAGCGCAGAGTGAGCAAACCGATCTTACTACTTTACGAATTGAAGACCTCATGAACCTCGATGTGACTTCCGCTTCGAAAAAGGAGCAGAAGTTGTCTGAGGTGTCCGCAGCTATCTTCGTGATTGGCCGGGAAGATATTCGCCGCTCGGGTGCGACCAACATACCCGACCTGCTGCGCATGGTACCCGGACTTGAGGTGGCGCAAATAAACCCCAGCACCTGGGCGATCAGCGCGCGCGGGTTCAACGGTCAGTATTCCACCAAGCTACTGGTGTTGATCGACGGCCGCACCGTCTATTCTTCCACCTTCTCAGGAGTCTACTGGGACGCTCAGGACGTACCCCTCGAGTTGATCGAGCGTATCGAGATCATTCGTGGGCCAGGCGCGGCGGTGTGGGGAGCCAACGCAGTCAACGGGGTAATCAACATTCTTACCCGCACGGCAGAAAATACGCAAAGTGGAGTGATAAGCGCCGCTGGCGGCAGCCTTTTACATGGCTATGGCCTAGTGCGCTACGGAGGAAAAATCGGCAGCCATGGCGCCTATCGGTTGTTCGCCGATGGTTTCGACAGCGGGCACTATCCGGCGCCTGATGGTCAAAGCGGGGAAGATGACTGGTATCTCTATCACGGCGGATTTCGCGCAGACGGCAACGTGTCCGGCAAAGATTCCGTGAGCTTCGAAGGCGAAGCAATCAATGGCAATGCGGGGGAAAGGACCTATACCGTTGTTTCCCTCTCCCCACCCGTAAACGCAGTGCTCGATCTGCGTGACCGCTTTTCCGGCTGGAGTGTGTTGGGACGATGGAAACATTCGCTGTCCCCCGACTCCGAAACTTCTCTACAAGCCTATTTCGATCGCAGCGATCGCGGCGACACAACTTACGGGATTGGGAGCAACACGTTCGATGTCGATTTTCAGCACCATCGCAGGTGGGGGCCCAGACAAGACATCGTATGGGGACTTAGTTACCGTTTGACCTCCGACCACACCGCCACCACTTTGCGAAGCTCCTTCCATCCGGTAAACCTGAGCACGCAAATTTTTGGTGCATTTGTTCAGGACGAGCTCGCCATCCGTCCCCATCGCCTGTCTCTGAGCCTGGGAACGAAGTTCGAGCATGAATACTACAACGGATTCAACGTTCAACCAACAGCGCGGGCGACCTGGAGCCCCGACGAAAGAGATACGTTTTGGGCAGCCGTCTCCGGCGCTCAGCGAACGCCGTCGCGCGCCGAAACCGGAGTTCGCTTGAACTACGCCGCCCTTCCCGGACCGGATGATCTTCCCGTGTTGGTGAGCTTGTTCGGCAACCCCTGGATGAAGAATGAGCGCTTGATAGCCACCGAGGCAGGTTTTCGCAAGCAGTCAGCGGACAGGGTCTCGTTCGATCTGTCTTTGTTTTTTAACCAATATCGAGACCTCGCTTCGACTGAACCAGGGCCGCCGCGGATGGAGGTCGATCCTCCCCCTGAGCATTTATTGCTGCCAAGCTACGTCTCCAACCAGCTGCATGGCGATACCCAAGGTATCGAGGTGTTCGGAAATATAAAACTGACCCGTTCGTGGACGCTTAGCCCTGGGTACACCTACCTCGCGATGCACCTGCATCGAAATTCAACGAGCTTGGATAAGACTTCCGCCCCGGAGGCAGATGGAGGCATACCCAACCAGCAAGCGCAGTTGCGGTCCAATGTAAACCTTCCCTGGCATTGGCAGTGGACGACCTCCGCATACTTTGTAGGGCGCCTCCCAGCGCAGAATATCCCTGCCTACACACGGCTCGACACCAATCTAGCGTGGCAGCCATCGGACAAGATATCGCTCGGCCTGGTAGGACAGAACTTGATCCATGGTCTTCACCAGGAATACGCCGGCCCTGACTTGACAGAGATTCCAAGCCTCATTCGCCGCAGCGGGTATGCGCGGCTTACATGGCGGTTCTGAAAGAGCACCAGATCTGGGCGATGCGCCGTAGTTCACTCTGCAGTGGCGATGAGCGTTACCAAAGTTGAACTTGTGTCGCAGGACAGCGAATCTTTGCAGCTCTCTTCGCAGCCCTGGCTCACAACCGGAGAACGGCGCTCTTACTGCAAACCGTGATGCCCCATGGAAAGCATGCCGATGAGCTATCTGAGCGTCTTACGCCGGTTTGGCCGGAATGACTTGACAGGCCCAGAATCTGGAGAGCAATGAGGCCGATCTTCCTGCGAGCGTTGGCGTGCTACCTGGTGTGGTTTGCGTTGGCGTGGATAGCGGGGGAGGCACAGAATGCGCCGGCCGACCTTACTAGCTTGAAGATTGAAGACCTTATGGATGTCGATGTGACCTCGGCTTCGAAAAAGGAGCAGAAGATGTCGAAAGTGTCGGCAGCCATCTTCGTGATCACCCAGGAAGACATTCAGCGCTCCGGCGCTACTGATATTCCCGACCTGCTGCGGATGGCGCCCGGATTGGACGTAGCCCAGATCAACCCCAGCACATGGGCTATCAGCGCGCGCGGGTTTAACGGTGAGTATTCAAACAAGTTGTTGGTCTTGATCGACGGTCGAA
Source organism: uncultured Acidobacteriaceae bacterium (assembly GCA_963758385.1). GTDB lineage: Bacteria > Acidobacteriota > Terriglobia > Terriglobales > Acidobacteriaceae > PALSA-350. The sequence goes on from CAVWVA010000001.1 coordinate 1,692,647, forward strand.
CGGTGTATTCACCGCTTTTCTCCGGAGTGTACTGGGACGCTCAGGACCTACCGCTGAATTCCATCGAACGCATCGAGATCATTCGCGGGCCCGGCGCCAGCGTGTGGGGAACCAACGCGGTCAACGGAGTTATCAACATCATTACTAAAAGCGCGCGCGAGACCCAGGGCGGATTCGCCCAGGCCGAAGCCGGAAATGTGGAACACGCAGCTGGAATGGTGCGGTATGGGGGAACGATCGGCGCCCATGCGGCTTATCGCCTGTTCGCAGATGGTTTCGAAGTGGGTCACTTCATCACCCCGGACCATCAGAACGGCCGGGACGACTGGTACCTTTTCAACGGCGGATTTCGGGCAGACGCAGATATATCCTCCAGAGATTCACTCACCATGGAGGGGGAGGGGACCCAAGGAAATGCAGGAGAGCTGGCTACTTTCGTTGCCACGCTTTACCCCCCCGTAAATGCAACCCGCGCCCTGCGCGACCGTTTTTCCGGCTGGAGTGTTCTCAGCCGGTGGATGCGTGTACTGTCACCCAACTCGGAAACTTCGCTCCAAGTCTACTTCGATCGCAGCACTCGCGGCGACCCCACCTATGGCATCGGTCTGAACACTTTCGACATCGACTTCCAGCACCACGTTCCCTGGGGCCGACGGCAGGATCTTGTGTGGGGACTGGGCTACCGTTTGAACTCTGATGAAATTGCGGCGACTTTGCAAATCTCCGCAAGCCCGGCGAGATTGAACACGCAAATCTTCAGTTCCTTCGTTCAGGACGAGATCGCAATTGCTCCGGATCACCTCCATGCCAGCCTGGGAATCAAACTCGAACACAATTATTTCAACGGATGGAACGCGCAACCTACCGCGCGGATGACGTGGACTCCGAATGATCGAGCCACGTTATGGGCCGCGATCTCAGGCGCCCAGCGAACGCCCTCACGAGGTGAGACCGCGATTCGCGTCAATGAAAACGATTTTCCCGGACCGGACAATCTCACGATTTTAGTAAGCGTCTTCGGGAATCCAGCGCAAAAGAATGAGCGCCTCACGGCTACCGAAGCAGGTTTCAGGAAAGCTCTCTCGGACCGGCTGTCGTTCTCTTCGACGGCGTTCTTTAACCAGTATCACGATCTGCGTTCGGGGGAGCCGGCCCCCACACGCTTAGAGGCGGATCCTCCCCCCTGCACTTGCTGGTCCCCTATCTAGTCAACAATCTGCTGTACGGAGAGACCCACGGCGCGGAGGCGTTTGCCGATGTGAAATTGGCCAGCCGATGGACGCTTAGCCCGGGTTACACATTCCTGACCATGCACCTGCACCGGGATCCAGGGAGCCTGGATTCAACCTCGGTTGCCGCGACCCAAGGGGCCACCCCGAACCAGCAAGCGCAATTGCGCTCGCAGGTGAACCTTCCATGGCATTGCCAGTGGACCACTCTGGCCTATTTTGTAGGCCGCCTTCCCGCACCGAAAATTCCCTCTTACACCCGCCTGGACACCAACCTGGCGTGGCAACCTTCGGAAAAGATATCGCTGGGAGTGGTTGGGCAGAACTTGCTCACCGGGCTTCACCAGGAATACGCCGGGCCCGACCTAACGGTAAATCCAAGCCTGATCCGGCGCAGCGTTTATGGCCGGATTACGTGGCGGTTCTGAATGGCCATGCCGCCATTGGGTCATGCGCGGAATGGTGGCCCGATTCCGCCACCCCCGAAGGGGCGCCTGCACGCGAACCCCCGCCTCCTGCGCTCCATTGGATCGCTCGCGCTTCTCCTCTGCCTGCTGCTGGCAGTTGCAGGAGAGAAAACCAGCGCGCAGTCGAACGCGCAGGAGTACCAGATCAAGGCAGCCTTCCTCTTTCATTTTGCTCAACTGGTGGATTGGCCCCAGGACGCGATGACCGACAAAGACAATTCGCTCTACCTGTGCACGCTGGGGGATGACCCGTTTCAAGGGACGCTGGAAGGTACGGTAGCGGGCAAGGCCGTGGGCAACCGGGTGCTTCGCATTCGTCACCTGAAGCAAGACGAAGACATGAAGGTTTGTCAGATTCTCTTTCTCGGCGCCGAGGAACGTAAGCACATTCCGACGCTGATGGCGGACCTACAAAAGGCTCCAGTGCTTACGGTGGGCGAGACAGCCGGATTTCTGGGCGCGGGGGGAATGATCTGTTTTCTGCTGCAAGGCAACAAGATGCGTTTCGAAATCAATCTGGGAGCGGCTGAAGCCGCACGGCTCAAAATCGGCTCGCGATTGTTGATTCTGGCGCAAGACGTGGTGGGAGATAGCCAGGAGAAGTGAGGGCATAATTTTTAGAGATTTTCCAATTCGGCGCAAACTGATATTGCTGATCCTGACCGCGAGTGTGCTGGCGGTGAGCCTGGCTTGTGTGGGTTTTGGCATTTACGAGCGGCAGAATTTCCGCGCGGATGCTGCCAGCGAGCTCACCGCACTGGCCGATACCCTGGGCGCCAATACGGCTGCGTCCCTGGCCTTCAACGATCAGAAGACCGCCCGGCAGATGCTCGAAGCCTTACGAGCAGAACGGAACGTGTTAGGCGCATGCTTATACGACACTCACGGAAACATCTTTGCCGAGTATCGCCGGGCCGGCCTGGACAAGGATTTCCAGATGCCCGCGTCGCGGGACGACGGAGCCTACTTCGAGCGAAACTCCGTCACCCTCTTCCGCAGTGTTTTGATTGAGACAGACAAGACTGGCTCCATCGCAATTGTGTCGGACTTGAGTGGAACCGCCGCCAGGTTCTGGGAATACACCAAGATTGCCATTCTGGTTCTGTTCATTTCCATTCTTGCCACATACCTGATCTCCTCGCGCTTGCTCCGCATCGTGACTGATCCGATCGTGCAACTCGCACAGATTGCCGGGCGGGTCGCAACCGAAGAAAACTATTCCCTTCGGGCCATCCCTCAGGGCAAAGATGAAAGTGGAACGCTGGTGAACTCATTCAACCAGATGCTGGAGCGAATCGAGCAACGGGACCTGGCATTACAACAGGCGAAAGACGACCTGGAACAGCGCGTCCTGAAACGGACGGCGGACCTGCAAATCGAAGTCGCTGAGCGGATACGGGCCGAGGAGCAGATGCGGCTTGCCAAAGACGCCGCGGAAGTGGCCAACCATGCCAAGAGCGAATTTCTGGCCAACATGAGCCACGAAATCCGCACGCCGCTCAACGGCGTGATCGGCATGACCGACCTGGTGCTCGAAACAGAGCTTAACGTAGAGCAACGAGATTTTCTGGAAACGGTCAAGTTGTCAGCCGACTCCCTGCTTACCGTAATCAATCTCATCCTTGACTACTCCAAAATCGAGGCGGGAAAGGTTGAACTGGAAGCCATTCCCTTCAATCTGCGCGACTGTGCGGAGGAAGCATTGAAGACTTCGGCCTTGCAGGCCGATGAAAAAAGCTTGGAACTTATATGTGACATCGCACCCGATGTGCCGGAGATGTTGCAGGGAGACCCGGGAAAGCTTCGCCAGATCCTTCTGAACCTGGTGAGCAACGCCATCAAGTTTACTCACCAGGGCGAAGTCGTGCTGTCGGTGGAACTGGAGAGCGAAGAGCACGGTGACAAGCTGGTACGGTTCACGGTAACCGACAGCGGAATCGGCATTCCGGCCGACAAGCAGACATCTGTCTTCTCTCCGTTCACCCAGGCCGATTCGTCCACGACGCGCAGATACGGCGGCACGGGGCTTGGCTTATCTATTTCGGCGCACCTGGTAGCCATGATGGGGGGAAGAATCTGGCTGGAGAGCGAGATGGGGAAAGGCAGCCAATTCCATTTCACCGCCCGGCTGACAGCTCTCGACCAGCGGCCTGAACCATACAGTGTCGTTTCCCCGGAAACCTTGTATGGCCTGAGGATCTTGGTGGTCGATGACCACCGCACCAACCGGAGAATTTTAGAGGGGATATTGAACCGTTGGGGAGCGCAGACAACCTCGGTGGCAAGCGGTCCCCTGGCTTTGTCGGAATTGACCTCGGCTGTGAACACCTCACTGCCTTACCAATTGGTGCTAACCGATATGAACATGCCGGGAATGGATGGCTTCACCCTGGTTGAGCAAATTCGCCAGACTCCACAACTGGCGCCGGTGACCATCATGATGCTCACCTCGGGCGGCCACCGGAGCGATGCGCAACGATGCCGCAGCGTGGGGGTCTTGTTTTATCTTTACAAGCCGGTCCGGAAGCGGGAATTGCTGGCGGCGATTTTAGCGGCGCTGGGCCAAAACCAGTCGGTTCTGCTGTCGTCCGCAGTCGGGCCAAACACGCACACAGAGGATGCGGGGCAATGCAAGGGTCTCACTATTCTTCTGGCGGAAGATAACCAGGTGAACCAGACGGTCGCCACCCGCATGCTGGAGAAGATGGGCCACGTGGTGGTGATCGCCGGCAACGGCAACGAAGCGCTCTCCATGCTGGCGACACGGACGTTCGATCTCGTGTTGATGGATATCCAGATGCCGGAGATGGATGGCCTTACAACGACAAGGAGGATTCGCGAGGCCGAGCAATCGACTCAGCAGCGTCTGCCCATCGTCGCCATGACGGCGCACGCGATGAAGGGCGATCGGGAACGTTGTATCGAAGCCGGAATGGACGGATACGTCTCCAAACCAATCAGCAGGCAACTGCTGGAAGAAGCGATTGCCGGCGCACTCCATTCGCGGCCAGACACACGGGCTGTGGCCGGATCGATGCAGCCGCAAGAGGCTGCGGCAGACGCCTGGGACCCGTTGAAAACGCTGGAGAAATTGGGCGGCGACGAGAAACTTTTTGATGAAGTAATCACCATCTTTCTCGACGCCGGGCCAAAACATCTGGCCAGCTTACGACAGGCGATCGCATGCGGGAGCGCGAAGGTGGTGGAGGAGATCGCTCATGCCCTTCGCGGGGAGTTGGGATACTTTGGAATTTCGGAAGTTTCGCGAGGAGCTCGTGAATTGGAGGAGATGGCGCGAAACGCTGACCTTCGCAACGCCGAAAAGGTCTACACACAATTCGAATTGGAGCTTACCCAGGTACTCACCTCAATGCGTGGAATGGCCGCCAACCGAGCCGCCATGCAAACCGTCGCTGGCGGCCCGGGGGAGGCGCAATGACAATCCACCCACATTCCGATTCGATCCTGGAGTTTGAGCGGCCGGGGCCGGCCTGCGATCGTGTCCTGGTGGCCGAAGATGACGCCATGTTCCGCCGGATCCTGCAGAGCTGGTTGGAGAATTGGGGCTATACAGTGACCGTTGCTGAAGATGGGGAGCAAGCCTGGATGATCCTGCAGGAGGAATCACCGCCGCAAATACTCATCCTCGACTGGATCATGCCGAAAATCCACGGCATCGACTTATGCCGCAGGATTCGAGAACAGAACCGCGCTCCCTATCAGTACATACTTCTGGCCACAGCCAAAGATGCGAAACAGGATCTGGTCAGGGGCCTGGAAGCAGGGGCAGACGACTATCTGACCAAGCCCTTCGACAAAAGCGAGTTGCGCGCCCGGTTGAGAGCCTGTAACCGGATTCTCACGTTGCAAGACAATCAGAACCAGCATCAGACACTGTTGCGATTTCAGGCGACGCACGATCCGCTCACAGGGCTTTGGAACCGGGGCGCGATTCTGGAAACCTTGCGCCGGGAGCTTGACCGGGCGTCCCGTTCGGGAACTCCGACCGGCTTGTTAATGCTGGACATCGATCACTTCAAAGCGATTAACGATACGCATGGACACTTGACCGGAGACCTGGTCCTGCGGGAAGCCACGCAACGCATTGTCGACGCCGTCAGAGCCTACGATTCGGTCGGCCGCTATGGCGGGGAGGAATTCCTGATCGTGTTGCCCGGCTGCGGCAGAGACCAGATTGACCAGGGGGCCGAGAGGGTTCGATCGGCAGTCGACTGTGGGCCAATCCTGTTCCATGGCTCCAGCATCTCAATCACTGTAAGTATCGGTGCGGCAGTTACCTTCGGGGGCACGGTCTCGGATATGCAAATGCTCGCCGCCGCGGACGACGCACTCTACCGGGCGAAGAACATCGGACGGAATCGAACGGTCTTGGCGGATATGGCGATCAACTAACTCCCCGAGGCTTACTCGCGTACCAGATGTTGGCGAAGCCAAAGAGCAGACAGGCGACATTGACGACCAGGTTCAATGCGCCCCGGGAAAGCGACTCTGTGTATTGGCCGTGGCGGAGATTGCATGCCGCGTCCAACAGGCCCAGGTACACCATCGAGCTGCCGGCTACGGCGGTGGCGATTCCGGCGCGGGGATCGCCGGCAATCAGCCAGTGGCTTGCCACCCAAAAGGCTATCCCGATCCATAGGATGTCAGGGACAAGAAAGCACCACTCGAAATCGACCACGTTGGCCGGCAGCTGAGTGTGGTCGGCCCAGAAGGATATCCAAAAAAGAACGATGAGCAATGCAGCAATCCGCTGCGCCCAGGCGATTCCGCGGACGGATAAATTCACAGTCGATTCCTCGGCAAGGGAGTCATCATACTTGCATCGGTCAACTTTTGGAATGTTAAGTTGTTGATTCGGCGTGGTGCGCGCGGAGAGATTCGAACTCCCGACCTTCTGGTTCGTAGCCAGACGCTCTATCCAACTGAGCTACGCGCGCATGCGTACCTTCTCAGATTACCAAACGGGGCAAAAAACTCCAAGTCAACCGGCGCGGTTGGAGTAGACAAGGCGGTGTGCTTTCGCATCAAATATGTCGCATGGCACGCCCTTATTGGTCCGGACAGATTTCCCTCTCACTGGTGAGCTTCGCGGTGGAAATTTATCCCGCGAGCACCTCCACTCGTCCTTTTCAATTCCACCAGATTGACCGGGTCACCGGCCAGCGAATCCGCTATCAGAACGTTGCAGCCAACAGCGACGACAGCGAAGAGAAGCCGGAGTCTCTGCACGTGGCCAAAGGGAGCCACGATGCCGGGGATAAGCATGTGGTGGAGAAGTCGAACATCGTGAAAGGCTACGAGTACGAGAAGGGCAAGTACGCCATCATCGAACCGGATGACCTCAAGCGGCTTCGTATTCCGGGTAGGGACACGCTGGAGATTGTTCAATTTACTCCGGCGAGCGAGGTTCCCCCATCGCTTTTTGTGAAGCCGTATTTTGTAGTCCCCAAGAAGGGCCCGCAAGCGACGGCCTTTGCGATTGTGCGCCAGGCGATGATCGACGCCGGCATGGTTGCGTTGGGCGAGATCGCCTTCGCAGGCAGGGAACATGTGGTTGCATTAGCGCCACCGCCCGACGAGAAACAGCTGGGCATGATGCTCTACATGCTGCGCTTCGCGGAAGAGCTGCGCGACGCCGGCGAATACTTTGGCAAGATTGCCGAGGTGAAGAAAGATCCCGCTCAACTCGATCTCGCGAAACAGTTGATCAAGTCGTATACGCGTCCGCTGCAGCTGGACCAGTTCGTCGACAACTACGAAGCTGCGGTGCGCCAGCTGGTCGAAGCGAAATTGGCCAACCAGCCGCTGCCGCAGGAAAAAGAGAAGAAGTCGCCGGGGAAGGTTGTCGATTTGATGTCTGCCCTGCGTGAGAGTCTGGCGGCGAAAGAGACGCCGCAAGAGGCAAAGGCGACCGCCAAGCGGAAACTGAAGCTGGTTAGTGGCAAACGCAGCAAAACGGCGTGAGGCGGAAGGAACCTCGGGACTCAAGCGGCGCTCATTTTCCGGCGCTCATTTCCATAGTTACTTACTTCAGGAGCCAAAGCCTCTCCGATTGCAGATATTTTTGGCACGGCTGACGCCGCGCCCTCCGTCGAGAGAAGCTTCGCTTCATTCAGGGCGGCAAAGGCCGAAAGGCTTTGACGAGGAGTGTTTGCCGGGCATGGTTGGCAAGAGAAAGAAAGCGGCGTCGTCGTCCTCGAGCCTGGTCGATCAGCAACTTGAGCGCTATCGCTCCATGCGGGATTTTCGGAAAACCGCCGAGCCCAGCGGCCAAGCCAAGACGCAGAGCGATCCGCCGGGATCGCTGCCGTTCGTGATTCAAAAGCACGCCGCGACCCGCCTGCATTACGATTTCCGCCTTGGACTACACGGGGTTCTCAAGAGTTGGGCGGTGACCAAAGGACCCAGCTACGTACCCGGCGATAAGCGCCTGGCGGTCGAGGTGGAAGATCATCCTATGGAATACGGTGGCTTCGAAGGCACCATTCCGAAGGGGCAGTACGGCGGCGGCACTGTGATGCTGTGGGATGAGGGCACGTGGGAACCGCTGGGCGACGTGGATGAATCCCTGGCCAAGGGAAATCTCAAGTTCTTGCTCCACGGAAAGAAACTGCAAGGCAAATGGGTGCTGGTGCGCATGGGCGGCAAAGCTGCCAGGGAGGCCAAGCCCAATTGGCTGCTCATTAAGGAGCATGACGAGTACGAACAGACCGCGGACGACCAGCCGATCGTTGAGAAGGCGCCGAACAGTGTTCTCACAGGCCGCGATCTCGAAGCCATCGCCCGCGACGGGGACCATGTCTGGCAGTCGAACCGTCCAGAGACTTCGAGCACGGCCAAACAACCTGCTGCCGCTAAACCCTTCGCGCCGAGTGGCCTGCCGGGAAAGAAGGAGGCTCTCCCTGCGTTTCTGCCTCCGCAGCTGGCGTCGGAAGCAGAGACGCCGCCGGTGGGAGCGCACTGGGTCCACGAGCTGAAACTGGATGGATATCGCATCCAGGCGCACATCGACAAAGCCCATAAGGTTCGCCTGTATACCCGCAGTGGTCTTGACTGGACGCATCGCATGCCCTCGCTTGCGCGCGAGTTGGAGCGGCTTTCCGTAGATACCGCCATTCTGGATGGAGAGGTGGTGGTGCTTGACCAGGATGGGCAGAGCAGCTTTGCCAACCTGCAGGCGGCCTTCGAGGAGGGCGCTTCCCATCCACTTACCTACTTCGTGTTCGACTTGCTCCACCTCAATGGGCACAATCTTCGCCAGCAACCGCTGACGGAGCGCAAGCTGCTCCTGTCACAGATGCTCGGTAGCATGGCGGAACACGAAATCGTCCGTTACGGGGAGCATATCGAGAGCGACGGCGCGGCCATTCTAAAGGAAGCGTGCCGCCTGGGTGCGGAAGGCATCGTTTCCAAACGCGCTGACAGCGCATACCTCTCGGGCCGCAGCAAGTCTTGGATCAAAGTCAAGTGCGTTCGCCGGCAGGAATTCGTCATCGGGGGGTTTACCAAGCCGGCAAATGGGACGGATGGCATCGGCGCACTCCTCCTCGGCTATTACGAAGGCAAGAATCTGGTTTATGCGGGAAGGACGGGTACCGGGTTTACCCAGGCTGGTTCGCGCAAGCTACGCCAGCAGATGGAGGCGTTGCGGCAAAGCGCAATGGCGTTTACGGATGTCCCGTCCTCCGCTGCCCGGGGTGCTCTCTGGGTAAAGCCCACCCTGGTGGCCGAGGTGCGGTTCAGTACCTGGACGGCGGATAAGCTGGTGCGGCAAGCCAGCTTCAAGGGCTTGCGCGAGGACAAGAAAGCGACCGAGGTGCGGCGGGAGGTTCCTGATGTTAGCCCAGCGCCTGAAGCTGCCCCGACAAAGAAAACCAAACCTCAGCTCGGCTTTCGGGTAACCCACCCGGAGAAGATTGTCGATCCGGAGACGGGGCTCACCAAGCAGGCGTTGATCGACTACTACCTGGCGGTGGCGGAGCGCATGTTGCCCCACGTGACGGGCAGGCCTCTGTCGCTGGTGCGGTGCCCCAATGGCGCCGGCAAGCAATGCTTCTATCAAAAGCATCTGGGCCCTGGGATGCCCCCCGGAATCGGGGGGGTTGAGATTCCTAATCAGAAAGGCAAGGGCACGGAGACCTACGTCACCGTAGAGGGCACGGAGTCGCTTGCCGGGCTGGCGCAGATGAACGTGCTGGAGATTCATCCGTGGGGGTCGACCAACAACGACCTTGAACATCCCAACCGCATCATCTTCGATCTCGACCCGGACGAGGCGGTTTCGTGGCCGACGCTTTGCGAAAGTGCGCTGGAAGTACAGGAGCGTTTGCAGAAGCTGGGCTTGCGCAGCTTCGTAAAAACGACCGGCGGCAAGGGGCTGCATGTTGTCGCGCCCATCCGTCCCACGCTCGAGTGGGAGCGGATCAAAGCATTTACCCACGCGTTTACCCTGCAGATGGAACAAGACAACGGCAAGCTCTACATCAGCAAAATGAGCAAGGCGGCGCGGAAGAACAAGATTTTTGTGGATTATCTGCGCAACGAGCGGGATGCCACGGCGATCGCTCCCTACTCCAGCCGCGCGCGCCTGAATATGTCGGCGGCACTGCCTTTGGAGTGGGCGGAACTGAAGTCGCCCCAGGCGCCCAAGTTTGTCATCGCCCGGTTTGCGGAGTGGAGTGAACGGCTGCGGCGTGATCCGTGGAAGGCTATGCTGTCGAGCAATCAGGAGATTCCAGCGTCGTTATTTGCTTAGCCAGGAATCCGGGTTCGTTACCCGGGGAGATTTCGACAATTTAGTAGATGCGGAAGTTGACTTCGATGTTTACTTCGACGGGTACCGGTTTGCCCTGTAGCGTGGCGGGCTTGAACTTATACTGCCTCACCGCCTCGACCGCTTTCTCATCCAACCCCATTCCGAGGTGCCGCACCACTTGAACCCGCTGCGGGTTGCCTTGCGCGTCCACAATCAATGACACCACGCAGACACCCTGATACTTCGCCCGGCGGGCTTCGTCAGAAAACTCGGGGTCCGGCGCAAACACCAGTTGTGGCGCAGAAACGCCGCCGCCCACATGGTAGAGGCCGCCGCCGTAGCCGCCGCCCTCACCCGGACCGTAGCCATTCCCCTTGCCCGATCCGATACCGCCGCCGGAGCCCGTGCCCATACCCGCTCCACTGCCGCTTCCGTTCGAAGCGGGGCCGACCACGCTGGTCCGCGGGTCTCCCAGGTTTGGCAGGTTGTTATTGGGTAACTGGATATCCTTGGGCATCATGATCGCAGGGTCGACCGCAAGCTTGGGATGATCGTTCTTGATCACCATCGGGGGCGTGATCGGCTGCTCAGCAAACTTGGGCAAACGTCCTTTGGGCGCTTGCAGGATGTCGTGCGCGCCACCGCCGCCACCGCCGCCCATTGCCTCTCCCTTGGGAGCAATCGGCATGTACTGTGGCACATCGATATTGGTGACCAGCTCGTTCTTCTTCGAAGTGGCCTTCTTTACCGCCATGAACGCCCACAGGATCAGGGCGATGATCACCACGTGCGTGCCGACGGAAATGATAGAGGAGGCGCGACCGCGCTTCTCCGCCATCGGGTCGATGACCGCAATCGGCTTCGATGTCAGTACAAGTGGCGGCAGCTTCCGGGGATACAGAAGGTCATAGATGTTGCCGGCGATTGTCTTCCACGCCGGTTCATCGATGATCTCGGCAAGCAATTTCGGCTCTCTTGCCTGATTCTGCTGGTTCAGCTCCGGGGGTAATAAAACCTGATTGGCCATAGAAAACTATGAGAAAAGAGGACCCTTGAGCCCCTCTCCGCCTATCTCCTCATTATGGACGACTGTCGCCCCTGTTGTCTCTCTCCACAAATACGGAGCCCGTAGCTTGTGAACATCCATTAAAAGTATTAGACACCTTTTTTGTGCTAGAGGTAAGCACCTCGTCAACTTTTGCCCTCAGGGGGTATGGATGCCTGAACCACTCGCCGGGCGCTACCCGGATACAATAGAGCTTTGCTCGTTTTTGACTGGAGAAACAATGCCGGCTCCGCCCGAACTCAAGGCGACTCTTAATCTACCCCAGACCGACTTCCCTATGAAGGCAAATCTGCCCCAAACCGAGCCGCGGCGGCTGGCGATTTGGGCGCAGGAGGGGATTTATGAGCAGATCCGCGCGGTGCGCCAGGATGCCCCCAGCTACGTGCTGCACGACGGACCGCCCTACGCCAACGGACCCATTCACCTGGGGCACGCGCTCAATAAATGCCTGAAAGACTTCGTGGTCAAGTCGAAGACCATGGCCGGTTTCAATGCCCCCTACGTTCCCGGGTGGGATTGCCATGGCCTGCCCATCGAGATCAAGGTCGACGAACAACTGGGCCGCAAGAAGCTGGAGATGCCGGCCATCGCGGTGCGCCGCGCCTGTCGCGAGTACGCGCAGAAGTATCTGGACCTGCAGAGAAGCCAGTTCCAGCGGCTGGGGGTTTTCGGCCGGTGGCAGGAACCCTACTCAACCATGACGCCGGAGTACGAGTCCAAGATCATCGAAACACTCTTCACCTTCCTGGAACGAGGCTTCGTCTACAAGGGGCTGAAGCCGGTTCTGTGGTGCATGCATGACCGCACGGCGCTGGCCGAAGCGGAAATCGACTACAAGATGCACACCAGCCCCAGCATCTATGTGCGCTACCGGCTGACCAGCCCTCCGGAAGAAATCGATCCCCGGTTGGCGGGGAAACCGGTTTCGACCATCATCTGGACCACCACCCCATGGACCTTGCCTGCGTCGCTCGCGGTAGCATTCCATCCGGATTTTGAATATGTGGCACTGGAGCAGGAGGGCGCCGTCTACATTGTGGCTGAGGCGCTTGCCGCCGCGACCCGCACGGCATGCTCGCTTGAAGACGCGCGCGAAATCGCCCGCTTCCCCGGCGCTCGCATGGAGCGCGTTACCTTTGCTCATCCCTTCCTCGATCGTTCGATTCTGGGCGTTCTGGCTACTTACGTCACCACCGACCAGGGCACGGGCGCCGTCCACACCGCGCCCGCGCATGGGGTGGATGACTTCGCCACCGGCGCGCGCTATGGGCTGCGGCAAACCAGCGACGTGGACGCTGCCGGACGCCTGCACAATGGCCTGCCGGAATACGACGGGCTTATGGTCTTCAAGGCTAACGAGCCCATCATCGGCGTGCTGAGCGAACGCGGAGCGCTGATGGGCCGGCAGGATGTCTATCACTCCTACCCGCATTGCTGGCGCTGCCACCGGCCGGTCATCTTCCGCGCTACCGAGCAGTGGTTCATCAGCATGGAAACACCAATGACGCACGCGGATGGCTCGGTAACCACGTTCCGTCAGAGGGCGCTGGAGCAGATTGCCCATGTGAAGTGGGATCCGCAGTGGGGCCAGGAGCGGATCTCGAACATGGTGTCCTCGCGCCCCGACTGGTGCATCTCGCGGCAGCGCATCTGGGGGGTGCCCATCGCGGTTTTTCTCTGCCTGCACTGCCGCAAGCCGCTCAATGATCCGGCCGTACATAAGCGGATTGTCGAGCTGTTTGCTACGGAGGGGGCCGACGCATGGTATGTGCGCGATGCCGCGGAAATTTTACCTGCGGGGACGACGTGCCCATCCTGCGGGAGCGGCGCCACGGGTTTTGAGAAGGAGATGGATATTCTCGACGTGTGGTTCGAGAGCGGCGCCAGCCAGGCGGCTGTTCTCGGATCGGAGGCTGATCTTCCCTGGCCTGCGGATCTTTATCTCGAAGGGGGCGACCAGCATCGCGGCTGGTTCCAGTCTTCCCTGCTGTGCGCCGTCGGCACGCGCGACGCAGCGCCCTATCGCATGGCCGCAACCTGTGGCTGGACGCTTGACGAGCAGGGGCGGGCGATGTCCAAGAGCGCCGGCAATGGAGTCGATCCTGTAGACATCGCGCAACGGCTGGGGGCGGAGATTGTCCGTCTGTGGGTAGCGTCGGTCGACTTCCGTGAAGATGTCGCCGCCAGCGAGAACCTGATGCAGCGGGTCTCGGAAACCTATCGCAAGCTGCGCAACACCTTTCGCTTCCTGTTAAGTAACCTCAACGGCTTTCGGCCGGAGAAGGATGCGGTTGCCTGGGAACAGATGCCGCCGCTCGATCAATACATGCTGGTGCGCGCGCGTGAGCTGACCGAAAAGATTCTGCGCTGGTATGAAGACTTTGAGTTCCATCGCATTTATCACGCGCTCAACGAATTTGCCGTGGCCGAGTTGAGTGCGCTGTATATTGATGCGGTCAAAGACAGAATCTATACCTTCGCGCCGCAGAATACCGCGCGGCGGTCGGCGCAAACCGTTTTGTGGATGATCGCCGAAGCCCTGGTGCGGCTGGTGGCGCCGCTGCTCAGCTTTACTGCGGACGAGGTTTGGCAGTACATGCCGGAGATGAGCAACCGCTTACCCAGCGTGCACCTGGAGTTGTTCCCCAAACCGGAGAGCCTGGCGGCGACGGTCGATGCGGCGTTCATGAGCGATTGGGCGACTTTGCTGGCCATTCGCGATCAGGCTCTACAGAGCCTGGAGGAAGCACGCAAGGCCAAGCAGATTGGTAAGGCGCTCGATGCCCGGTTGGTGTTGGAAGTGCCGGAGAAGATGGGTGAGTTGCTGGAGCGATACCGGGGGAGTTTGAAGGAACTGCTGAATGTTTCGCAGGTGGAGTTTGTCGTTGGACCGTCGTCCCAGGTCATCGCGACGACGCTGCTGGCGGATGGCACAAAATGTAAGCGCTGTTGGAACTACTCGGTGCTCGTTGGCAAGGACTGGCGTTGGCCGACGGTTTGCGAGCGCTGCTCGTCCGCGCTCGATCAGATGGGGGTTCCTCCGGAAGAAAGCGCATCCACCGCATGAAGAGCAGGGATTCCAGGGGTTGGCTGCTGCTGCTTGCGGTGCTGGTTGTGGCCGCGGATCGCTTCACGAAATGGCTGGTCGCCACGCGGCTTGAGGTAGGCGGGCAGGTTCGCATCATTCCCCACGTGTTCGGCATCAGCCATGTGGAGAATCCTGGCGCGGCGTTTAGTCTGTTCAATGATTCGAGCTCGCCCGGGCGCGTGCGGTGGATGCTGCTGTTGTTCTCTTTGCTGGCTGCCGTTGTGGTGCTGGTTGCATTGCTGAAGATGGGCCGCAGGGTGAGCGCCACTTCGCTGGGGCTGGCGCTTATCCTGGGCGGCGCGCTGGGCAATGCGTATGACCGGATGCGCTTTGGCTACGTGATCGATTTTCTTGAGGTACACATCATCCACTACCACTGGCCGGACTTTAATGTTGCCGATTCCGCGATTGTGGTGGGGGGTATTCTGCTGGTGTTCGACGCGCTGTTCAGCGGCAAGCAACAGCCTGCGGGGATTGAGCCGGCCATTCGTAACAGTCAAGGTTGAGCTTGGCCAAATTAGCTCTTTACACGATCAGGTTGGACGACTCCTGGCAAAGACACACCAATCCTTGGGAAGTATTGGGCCCAAGTCCCGGAGGGACGGCCGAAAATAGCCCCAGCAAGCCAGTGCTGGGTAGCATCCTCCACATGATCAAGTCCCTGTAAGGGACGACTGAAATTGCCCAGGATGAAATCCTGGGAGCACCAGGGCCTTCACATCAATGCGCAGGTTTCAAACCAAGCACGATCCGATTCGTAACAGCCACGGTTTAATTCGGCGTTCGCTATATCATCAACTTGGAACTGCAGATCCCTCCGCTACGGTCGGGATGACAAAGGAAAGGGTGGTGACTGACCTGGGGAGTTGTGAGTGGGTTTAACAACAGCAGGTCGCTCCACTGTGCTACCGCTTCGGTCGGGATGACAACTCTATTTTTTCCTCATTTTCTAACCCTCGCTCAAACAGCCGTGGAGGGATCCGCAGCTCCCTCGAGCCCTTACCTCAAATTGTTCTCAAGTATTCCTTGGCTTTTTGCCATTCAGGGAAAAGGCGTTCTTCCAGCTGAAATTCGCGGGGATGCACGCATCGGCGGCCACCGCGCACCTTTACCGGGTGCTTCAGGTGCAGCATCTCGTGGTAAAGCAGATACTCCACCGCATAGCGGGGTGTGGTCTTGCGGTCGAAGACGCGGCTGACCACAATGGTGTTGTGCGCCGGGTCGTAGTGGCCCAGGCTGCGCTTTGCCATGTGCCCGCTCCAGGTGAGCAAAGGGCGCCCCATGAGGCCGTGGAAGAACCTGCGATTCAAGCTTTCGAAAACTTCGTCTAGATCGTAGTTCTGGCCTTGCGGCCCGAGCATCTTCTTGCGCCCACGGGACTGGCGGATCATCTCGGTCTGGCGCATGACGGCTTCGCTCGAAGCAAACCTGCGATAGCGTGTGGTCTGCGCGGAACTCAACGGCTTGCGGTAAAGCTTGGCCAACAGGATGTGGGCGATGGCCCGCAGAACACCTTCCGGAGCACCCTCCAGCAAGTCCGACAAGTGCACATGCACCTTGCCCTCACGCAGACGGATGGTGGTGTTCAAACTGGTAAAGCGGCGGAAACGAATCTCCAGAGAAGGAATGGGAGCGCGCGGCCGAAGGGCACGGTACTCCTCTGCAAACAGCGAGTGCAATTCGGAAGTCACCGCCTTCAGCCTAGCAGGACTTGGGCCGCCAATACCGTCACTTTTTTTGTTCTTCCTTCTCCGCCTTCTTCTGCGCGATAAAGTAGGCCGTCTCGTCCGCGAGCATCTGCGTGGCCGTCTGCTGCAGCGTCTGGTTGGCGTCGAGCGCCGTCTTGCGCACGAAGTCGTATTGCGCGCTGGGCGGGGGCTCGTTCAGCACAGTCGTCCATTGACCGCTCTTCTCCACGATCTCTTTGAGTACCTTGCGCAGATCGGCGTGCTGCTCGTCAAAAGCGTCCATATTGTCCTGAAGCTCATCGGAAAGGCGGGTGAACTCCTCGAACAAATTGTGGATTTTTACATTCTTGTTTTGCGCTTCGCGATCGATGTTGAGACTGTGGATCCCCTTGGTGCGGTCTTCGAGGTAACCAACGAAGAGCTTGATCCTTACCGCAGGCTGGTCTCCGGCCTCACGCACTTCTTCAATCTGCTGCTCTGTAAGGGGGTCTTTTTTTGACTGGGCAAACAGCGGCGCAAGATTCAGGAACAACAAAACACCCGCGATGGCCACAGTTCTCTTCATGCGAATTGGGGGGGCTTTGTGCGGGAGGAAATAACTCTATTTCTTGAAGACCTGCATCATCAGCTCGGTTTGCACCTGCTCCAACTGCTTCAAGGTCGCCTGCAGCACCTGCCGGTCGTCATAAGAAGCGCTGTTGAGGATACCGCTCAAGCGAAACGAAGTATGGCGCACGAGCTGCTCGGCGTTCTTCAATTTCTTGCCGTCTTCGGCAACGCCCATGTGAATCTTCTCCGCGTAGCGCTGTACCAGCTTCAGCGTAGCTGAGGCGCGATCATCGTCGCCCGCGCTCAGCTGTTGTCCGGCAAGCTCGGTCATCTGGTGAACCAGTTCCGCGTAGAGAAAACATTGTTCCTTGGGTTGCGCCTGGTCCGCCTTGGCCATCAGCGCAGCCATGGCTTGTGGGTCGGCGACTCTTTCGTCGATGGCGAACGCTGGGACACAGGAAAGGCTTAGGGTGAGTGCGGAGACTGCGAGGGTCGTGGCCACGAACCGCATAGGGCGCCTCTCTGAGGGCTTACGGAACGTCTTTCGTTAGTGACTTCCACCGAGAGCGACAAGTCGATGTTTGGCTTGCCATTCCTGGTCGGGGAATTTGCCGCCTGCAGCAGCGAGGAATTTACGATAATACTCCTGCGCTTGTTTTGACAAGTGGAGATTATCGTACGAGGTCGCCCAAAGGAAGTAAGAAGCTGGAGTCTCCCCCAAATAGTTTGCTCGCATGGTAAGAGCGTGCAGTGCTGTTGAGTATTGCTTATTTTCCGATGCCGCGAAGGCCAGGCCGCTCCAGGCGTCGCCATCGTCGGGTTTCAGCTTCACCGCTCGTTCCAGAACCAGCTGAGCCTGGGGATATAGCTTCTCTCGGAGTAGATTTTCGCCCTGGCCAGCCAATATCTCCTCGTCGCCGGGGTGGGCCAGGGCCAGCCGGGCGAAGATGGGTTCCGCCTTTTCCGGGTGCCCGGCCTGGGAGTAGGCGTCGGCCAGCATCTGGTCGACCGAGGCATTGCCCGGCTCCAATTGCCGCAGTGCCTCGAGCACGGGAAGGGCCTCGTCCTCCTTGCCCTGGCCAAGCAGCGCCGTGGCCAATTGCGCGTTCAGCCCCGGATCCCGGGGATCACGCTCCAGGGCGCTCTTGATCAGGGGTTCGGCTTCGGCGTATTTCTGCTGCTTGAGCAGCAGCTCGGCCAAGCCGGCATTTGCCTCCGCCGCAATGCCTGCCACCGGATGGCTGGCCAGGAGGCGCTCGTAGGCTGTCTGAGCCAGCTCCAGGTCGTCATTCGCTTCCGCAATCCGGGCAGTGAGTAGCAGGTCCGCCGGGGTCTCCGGGCTCAGCCGGAGCGCGGAAACCAGAGCATCCCGCGCCGCCGGCGGATCGCTGGTGCGGTCCAGCTCCGCCAGCGTCCGGAAGGCCTCGGCCTTGGCTGTGGGATTAGGCGGCGACGGCTCCAGGAGCGTTGCCTGCTGCAGTTGCTCCCGGGCATCGTCCCACTTAGACTGGTGCGCCAGCACCAAGCCGAGGGCGAGACGAGCCTCGAATTGTTTGGGGTCGGCGGCGATGGCCTTGCGGTAGTCGGCCGCCGCTGCCTCCTGGTGATTCTCCGCGTCCTCTATATAGCCAAGGTCGAACAGCGCTCGGGCGTCGGCCGGGTTCCTGGCCAAATACGCGGTCAACAGGGGCCGCGCCCCGGCGAAATCCTTCTGTTCGATTTTGCTTTCGGCAGCTTCCCGGCCGGTTTGGGCGGAAGCCGCCAGCTTGTCTCCGGGCTCGCTGTCAGGCGTACGGGTCCCCGGTGGCAACTGGTTTTGCGCGTGACCTCTACTCGTCAGAAGCACCACCGCGGCCAGCAGCAGCACCGCGCCCAGGAGATATCTACTTCCCCTCATAACTCAGCCCGCACCTCTTGCGCCGCGAGCGCGAGCGCCAGCCAGTATCCCGTATGGGAGCCCGGGGTCTGTGCCACCTGCTCCGGTGTTCCCGCAGCCACCACTTTGCCGCCGCCGGCGCCCGCCTCGGGGCCCAGGTCGATCACCCAATCGGCGGATTTGATCACGTCCAGATTGTGCTCAATCACGATCAGCGAGCCGCCCGCGTCGATCAGCCGCTTGAAGGCGGTCAACAGCTTGCTCACGTCGTCGAAGTGCAGGCCGGTGGTCGGTTCATCCAGGATATAGAGCACCCGGCTGCCGGTCTTTTTGACGGCTCCGTTGTTGCCTCGTCCGGCTGCGCTGCGGCCAACGGAAAGATGCGCCGCCAGCTTGACCCGTTGTGCTTCTCCGCCGGAAAGGGTGGTCGCCGACTGTCCCAGGCGGACGTAGCCTAGGCCTACTTCATCAAGAACTGCCAGCTTTTCCAGGATGCGGGTCTGTCCGGTAAAGAAGCGCAGGGCCTCTTTGATCGTCAGGTTGAGCACGTCGTAGATGCTTTTGCCCTTGTACTTTATTTCCAACACACTGGCCTTGTAGCGGGTTCCGCTGCACTCTTCGCAGGGCAACTCGACATCGGCGAGAAACTGCATTTCCACGGTCACCGTGCCGTCGCCTTCGCACACGTCGCAACGGCCACCAGGCACGTTGAAGGAGAAGTGCCCTGCGGTATAGCCCCGCCGCTGGGCCTCGGGCTGGGCAGCGAAAAGTTCGCGGATAGCGTCGAAGGCCTTGATGTAGGTAACGGGATTGGAGCGTGGGGTGCGTCCGATTGGCGCCTGATCGACCAGCACGATATCGTTCAGCCGCTCAGCCCCCTTGAGTTCGCGATACAGATGCGAGGGGTCGCCGCCTTCGTTCTTGCCCAGCGCATGGGAAACCGCGGGGTAGAGCACGTCGTGCACCAGGGTGGACTTGCCCGAACCGGAAACGCCGGTGATGCAGACCAGCATGCCCATGGGGATCTCGACATCGAGGCCGGTCAGGTTGTGGCTGCGCGCTCCGCGCAAGATCAGCTTCTCCCGCAGTGGCTCGCGACGCCGGGTGGGAATGGGAATGGTGAGTTGTCCGCTCAGGTAGCGGCCGGTCAGCGAATCAGGGTTTCTCTCCACTTCTTCCACTGTGCCCGAAGCCAGGATGCGGCCACCCAGTTCGCCTGCGCCTGGACCGAGATCGACCAGCCAGTCGGCAGCGCGGATCACGTCGGGGTCGTGCTCGACGACGAGAATGGTGTTGCCCAGGTCGCGCAATTCTTCCAGGATGCGGATCAGCTTGGCGGTATCCCGGCTATGCAGCCCGATCGAAGGTTCATCGAGTACGTAGAGAGCTCCCACCAGGCGCGAGCCGAGCGACGTCGCCAGTTGGATGCGCTGCGCCTCGCCGCCGGAAAGCGTCGATGCGAGTCGATCCAGGGTGATGTACTCTAACCCGACGGCATCGAGGAAATGTAACCGTTGTTGTATCTCGACCAGAATGCCGCCGGCAATCTCCTGCTGCTGCGGGGTCAGCGTGAGACCTTCGAAAAAGCGGTTGGCCTCGCGGATGGTGAGCCCGGTGACCTGGCAGATGTTGCTGCCGTTGATGCGGACGGCGCGAGCTTCGGCACGCAGCCGGGTTCCCTTGCATTCAGGACAGGTGGCGTATCCGCGATATTTGCTCAGCATGACGCGCACGTGCAGCTTGTATTTCTTGCGTTCGAGAAAGGCGAAAAAGCCGTGGACACCAAGAAACGACCCGTGGCCGTCGAGTACGAAGGCCTGCTGCGCCGGGTCCAGTTCCATCCAGGGGGTGTCCAGGGGAATGCCGTGCTGCATGGCAGCTTTCCTGAGCTCTGACTGGTAGGGGCGATACTTGGGCCGCGTCCACGGGTCGATGGCGCCCTCGTTCAGGGTTTTCTGCTTGTCGGGAATGATCAGGTTGAGATCGAAATCGATGGTGTTGCCGAAACCCTGGCAGCGTTCGCAGGCGCCATAAGGGTTATTGAACGAAAACAGACGGGGCTCGGGCTCGCGATAGATGCGGTGGCAGGATTTGCATTCGAAAGCCTGGGAGAAGCGCAGCCGCCGGGACTCGGCTTCGCCCTCGCGGGGAACGGTTTCGTAAACGATCTCTCCCGACTCACGAAAGCCGATCTCGGCGGCGTCCACAATGCGGGCCCGGTTGTCAGGGGACACCACCAGGCGATCGACCAACCCGAAGACGGGTTGGCGAAAGTCGAGATCGAGCAGCGACTCGGGAGTGGAGAACTCGACTATCCTGCCGTTCTGGTAGAGGCGATTGAAGCCGCGGGTTCGCAGCTCGGTGAGCCGCTCTTTGAACGCTTCATTGGGCAACGCAGGATTGACGGCAGGCTTGGCTGGGGATTTTTTGGGCCGCTTGGGGGCTGGGTTCTTTCCCTGGCCTTCGGGTTCGGTCTGGACCCGCGGCTTTACGGGGAACAACGCGTAGAGGCGTGTGCCCTCGCCCAGGCCGAGGATGGACGCGGCAATCTCGTCGACCGTGTCGCGCTTGACCACTCCGCCGCAAACGATGCAATGCGCTGTACCGCAGCGGGCAAACAGCAGACGGAGGTAATCGTAAATCTCCGTAGCCGTGGCCACGGTGGAGCGCGGGTTGCGGGTGGTGTTCTTCTGCTTGATGGCGATGGCCGGCGCCAGGCCGTCGATCAGGTCTACATCGGGCTTCTCAATGCGCTCCAGAAACTGCCGGGCATAAGCGGAAAGAGACTCGACATAGCGCCGCTGACCTTCGGCATAAATGGTGTCAAACGCGAGCGAGGATTTGCCCGAACCTGAAACGCCCGAGATCACGGTGAGCTTACCGTGGGTCAGATCGCAGTCGATGTTCTTCAGGTTGTGGGTTCGTGCGCCACGAATGGTGATCAGATCGTTCAAATGTCTCAACCGGCCAGTTTGCCGTGAACCTCCTCCGTGGGAGATTCGATCTCTGTCTCAAAACCGGCCCGGATGCGGGTAAGCATCTCCATTGGGTCGCGGTTCTCTGCCTGCTTGAAGGACGCGGCGATATGCCGAGCCAGGTCGGCCAGCATCATTCCCCACGCCTCGGGTTCTTTCCACACACCCACACGCATACTGATGTGCTGATCCTGGTGGGCGATCCAGACGCGCAGCAGTTCAAAGGATTTGGCGTCGGTCCGGGCAGGATCGGGGACGCGGAGCTGATCGGATTGAGCCATGGTTGTCCTCTCTGGTTGGGCGCTTTAGCGAGCAACGCTCTCTTTTGCGAAACGACTTTAGTGACGGGATGCGGCTTCGATCGGCAATGCCTCGGCGGCTCTCGCCGCGGGGTTAACGCTGTGGCGCCGGGCCCAGACGATGAGCAAAATGCCGGCGACGATCGAGCCCAGGCTGGCCATCTGAGCATTGCTCATGCCCCAGTAGATGCGAGGATTGATGCGGATGAACTCCACCAGGAAGCGCGCCATACCACTGAGCACCAGGTATTCGCCGGTGATCTGGCCGACGGGTAAAGCAGAGCCCTCATGGGATTTCGCCCCCCGCCGCCACAAGTACCAGGCGATGAGCAGAGCGCCCAAAAGCTCGTAAACCGGCGTCGGGTGCACCCGTTGGGCAGTGGGAACGAGGCCGTTGGGAAAGCTCATGCCCCAGGGCAGACGGGTTGGAATACCGTAGTCGCCATCGCCCGAAACCAGGCAGCCTATGCGGCCGACGCCGTAACCCACTGAGACAGCAGGGGCGGCCAGATCCAGCATTCCCAGGCCGCCGGTTTTCGCCTGCCGGCCCTGCCACAACAGCACGGCAATGCCGGCCAGAAGGCCGCCGAACCAGGCGAATCCTGCCCGGTCAAACAGAACCAGGAGGGGATGGTGCAGCAGGAACGACGGATCTTCCAGCACGTGCCATAATTTGGCCCCGACCACCCCGCCCACGGTGGTATAGGCGGCAACGCCCACAGCGTCGGCATCGATGCCAAAGCGTTGGAAGTTGCGATAGAGCGCCCAGCACGCACAGACAGACGCCAACCACAGGCACAGGCCAAAAGTGCCGATGGAAAAATGTCCGATGTGAATGAAGGGGTACATGGATGCGTCTGCTCTTATCAGTATAGCTGGCAGTTTGCGGAAATCTTTGACGGCAATCCGTGGAAGAATGGCAGAGCCGATGAGAGAACACAAGCACGACATGTTGTTTCGCCGCGAGGAGATTGCCGCCCGGGTGGCGGAGATCGGTGCGCAGATAAGCCAGGACTACGCCGGTCAGAGCATCTTGCTGGTAGGGGTGCTAAAGGGCGCCGCCGTCTTTCTTTCCGATCTGGCGCGGAGCATCTCGGTGGAGACGACGTTCGACTTCGTGGCCATCTCCAGCTACAAGGGGGTCAAGACCAGTGGCGCAGTAAGGTTGATCAAGGATCTGGATACGCCGATCGGCGGCCGGAACGTGATCCTGGTGGAAGACATTCTGGATACCGGGCTGACCCTGGTTTTTCTGCGCAAGCTGTTGCTGCAGCACAAGCCCAAGAGCCTGAGAATCGCCACCTGCCTCGATAAGCCGGCGCGGCGCCTGGAAAAGATCGACGCCGATTATGTAGCTTTCAGCATTCCCAACCATTTTGTGGTGGGCTACGGAATGGATTATGAGGAACGCTTCCGTAACCTGCCCGACATCCGCATCTTCAACCCGGATGAGGCTTGATCTTTGCCAACCAAAGGGCATAGAGTCCCACGGGAGCCTGGCCTAGAGAAAGGAGTCTGTTCCATGACCACCAAACTGCTGCAGCCGGAGATCGATCACGGCACTGCATACTTCGACGTCGCCGGTTTCGCCGCTGCTACGCTGGCGACCACCTCTGCGCTGGCCGCGGTTTTTGATCACACTTTGCTCAAGCCGGAGGCGACCCGGGATCAGGTGGTGAAGTTATGCGAGGAGGCTGCCGGTTTCCACTTTGCCTGCGCCATGGTCAACCCCGCCTGGGTGTCGCTGGCCCATTCGGTCATGGCCGGAAGCGGTGTCCCGGTTGGGGTTGTGGTCGGCTTCCCTTTGGGAGCCAATCTTGCCACCACCAAGCGAGACGAGGCGATGGCGTTGATTAAACTGGGCGCTCACGAGCTGGATATGGTGATGAATCTGGGGTTGCTGAAGTCGGGCATGAGCGCGCTGGTAGAGCAGGATATCCGCGGTGTGGTGCAGGTGGCGCACGATGCCGGTGCGCTGGTGAAGGTGATTCTGGAAACTTCGCTGCTGAGTGTAGAGGAGAAGCTGCGCGCTTCCGAGCTGGCCCTTGCGGCAGGCGCGGACTTTCTCAAAACCAGCACTGGCTTTTCTACCGGGGGAGCCACGGTGGCGGATGTTGCGATTCTACGTGGGGTGGCCGGGAACCGGTGCGGGGTCAAGGCTTCCGGCGGGATTCGTACCCTGAGCGAGACCCGCGCCATGCTGGAGGCGGGCGCTACCAGGATCGGCGCCAGCGCCAGTGTGGCGATTCTTCGCCAGTACCAGGGTGAAGGATAGATTCAACCCTCTGTCCCCCCGACCAATCAGAGGGTACCCCATACCCCGGATTTCCTGTGGAGGTTGGTGGCGTTGGCACACTGCATCCGGCTTTCCTGACAGAAAGCCGCACACCCGGTCTGGTCGAGTGCTACGTTGCAGGAAGTCCGGGTACGCTCCGCCATGGTCCACCCAAAAGTGATGAAAAACGGCTGAAGGGTACGGGCTTCAGTCCGTACATAAGGCAAGCAAAAACTGATGGGCTTCAGCCACTGAGGGAAATGTTTTTCGACCGGCGCGTAGCGTAGTGGAGAGATCCGCGGTTCTCACCCGCCCCCGCAAAACCAGCCCTGGCCTGAAATGCTCTATGATGACTCGATATTTGTATGACCCCTCCTCACGACCAGGACGATGTCGAAGCCGGGAAAAAAACGGCGCAAACGATTGCTACTCAGTCGTTTGAAGGCGACTATCGTCCCAGTTCCGAAGCTGCTCTACCCCCGGCGCCCGCCCGCGTCGAACCGCTGCAGACCGAGTTCCTCATGCGGCTGGCGAACGCGCTCAACACCACCCTTGACCTGCAAACGCTGATGCATCGCACCGCCGACCTGGTGCGAGCCGTGATCGACTACAAGATTTTCGCCATCCTGCTGTTGAACGAGCGCACCAATGACCTGCGTATGCGCTTCCAGATCGGTCACACCCCGGAGGCCGAACGGTTGAGAATCCGCATGGGCCACGGAGTCGTGGGACAGGCTGCCGACCGGCGGGAATCTGTGCTGCTGGAGGATGTAAGCCACGCCGAAAGCTACATCAGCGCCAACCCCGATGTTCGCTCCGAATTGGCCGTGCCGCTCATCGTCAAAAACCGGGTGATCGGGGTCATCGATCTCCAGTCGGAACAGCTCGGCTATTTCCAGCCGGAACACCAGCGCTTGTTGGAACTGACCGCCTCCCGCGTCGCCCAGGCAATCGAGAATGCGCGCCTCTACACCCGGGTTGCCCGCCAGGCGCAGACCCTCGCGGTTCTCAACGAAATAGCCCGCGAAGTTACTTCCATCCTCGACCTCGATCCCCTGCTGGAGCGTATCGGGGAGTTGTTGCGGCGCATCATCGACTACCAGATGTTCAGCATTCTGCTGCTGAACGAGCGCGAGCAGGCGCTCGAAATACAGTATGCGGTGCGCTTTGGCCACCCGGTGATGCGCTCGGAAAGCGTCCCACTGGACCGCGGACTGGTGGGCACCGCGGTGCGCGAGCGCCGCCTGATCCACACCGGCGACGTGCGCAAGGACGCGCGCTACATCATGGTGAACCCGGAGACTCGCTCAGAAATGGCCGTGCCGTTGCTCTACAAAGGCAAGGTGATCGGAGTGCTCGACCTGGAGCATGTGCGGGTCAACTACTTCAACGAAGACCACCAGCGCACGCTGGTGACGCTGGCCTCGCAAATTGCCGTGGCCATCGAAAATGCCCGGCTCTATCAGCGGGTGACCCAGCAGGAACAGCGGCTGGAACACGATCTGGATATGGCGCGCGAAGTACAGTTGCGACTGCTGCCTCCCAAGCCGCCGCGCATGCTGCACGCCGAGTTCGCCACCCGATTTCTGCCCGCTCGCACCATTGGTGGAGACCTCTACGACTTTTTGCCTTACGACGACCAGTGCATCGGCATCGCGATGGGCGACGTGAGCGGCAAAGCGGCGCCGGCCGCGCTCTACGCGGCGCTGATCAGCGGCATTATGCGCGCCGCCGCCAGCCAGGGCCTCTCTCCGGCGGCGATGTTGAAACAGCTGAACGACTCGCTGCAGGAACGAAAGCTGGATTCGCAGTACGTGACCATGCTGTTCGCTGTGTGGAACGACGAAAAACAGACGCTGCAAATCGCCAACGCGGGCGCGGTGCAGCCGTTGTTCTGCCGTGCGGGAACGGTGGAGACCGTGCAGGCCGAAGGATTTCCCCTGGGGATGTTCAAGGACGTCTCCTATGAGGAATTCACCCTCTCCACCCGGCCGGGGGACGCGATCATCTTCTTCAGCGACGGGATTGTCGATGCCGTCAACCAGCATGAAGAGATGTTCGGCAGCGAGCGGCTGACCGAGATCGTCACCAGCCACCTGAATGACACGGCCGAGGGCATGGTGGATGCGATCTACCAGGAGCTGTCCGCATTTCAGGGTGGCGTCGAGCACTTTGACGACGAAACCGTGGTAGTGCTGAAGGTTCTTAATCCAAACACTTGATCGGAGTTTGAAGATTGTCTGACACCCTCAACATGGAAAAGGCGACAGAACGGACCATCCATCCGGCGCGCAACCTGGTGGGCACATTGCGCCTGCCTGGCGACAAGAGCATCTCCCACCGCTATGCCCTGCTGGCCGCTATGGCGGAAGGCGTCAGCCGCTTTCACAATTTTTCTACCGGCGCGGATTGCGCGAGCAGCCTGGCATGTGTGCGGCAGCTCGGCGCAAAGGTGACCCGCTCCGGGGATACGGTCGAGGTGGAGGGGTGCAGCGGCAAGTTGACTCCGCCGGGCAGGGTGCTGGATTGCGGCAACTCCGGCTCGACGATGCGCATGCTGTCAGGATTGCTGGCTGCGCAGGAAGGCAGTTTCACCCTGGAGGGAGATGCCTCCTTGAATCGCAGGCCAATGGAGCGGGTACGCAAGCCTCTGTTGGAGATGGGCGCGTCCATCAAGTTGCGCGACGGTCATGCGCCGGTGGAGATCCACGGCGCCCAGCTACGCGGGATCGAATATCGAACGCCCGTGCCCAGCGCCCAGGTGAAAACCGCGCTGCTGTTCGCCGGATTGCAGGCCGAGGGCTCCACTACCGTGAGCGAGGCAGTCCGCACCCGCGACCACGGCGAACTCGCATTGCGCGCTTTTGGCGCAGAGATTCGGCGGACCGTAGACTCGGTCTCCATCGCCGGGGGCCAGAGCTTGCACGCGATCGACGCGCCGGTGCCCGGAGATATGTCCTCCGCGGCCTTCTTTCTGTGCGCCGCCGCACTCTTTCCGGAATCGAGCCTGCTGCTCGATCAGCTGGGGATGAATCCCACCCGCGCAACGCTGCTCGATGTACTGACCGCACTGGGAGTTAAGATCAACGTGTTGAATCTGGAGGAAAGCAATGGTGAGCTGATTGGCAGCGTCCAGCTATTAGCGCCGCCGGAAGGTCTGGGCAGTACGGAAATAAGTGGAGCGCTCGCAGCGCAGTTGATTGATGAGTTGCCGGTGCTGGCGGCCATTGCGCCGTACACCCGGGGCGGCATCCGGATTCGCGATGCCCGCGAGCTGCGGGTCAAGGAGAGCGACCGCATCGATCTGATGGCGCGTAATCTACGCGCCATGGGCGCAGAGGTCGAGGAGTTTGAGGACGGTCTCGACGTGCCGGGAGGGCAGCAGTTGCACGGCGCGGTTGTCGACTCGGGCGGAGACCATCGCATCGCCATGGCGTTCGCGGTGGCGGCGCTGCGTGCCGAGGGAGACACCCTGGTCCTAGGAGCGGATGCCGCTGCCATCTCATTTCCCGAGTTCTTTCAATTGCTGGAGCAGGTCACCGAACGATGAATACTTTCACCACTCGACGAGCATTCCTGGCGCAGGCCGCCGCCCTGGTGGCGGCGCAGGCGTTGCCGGCGGCTGCAAAGGCCATGCGGTTAGGTGGGCCGATTTTCGTTAAGTCGGATGACCCTGCTGTGTTGGCCAAGGCGCATCGTGATCTGGGATATCGCGCTGCTTATGCTGCCACCGATCTTTCTGTAACCGATACGGAGCGGATTGCCGGATGGATCACGGAGTTCGCGCGCCAGGACGTGGCGATTGCTGAAGTAGGCGCATGGAAGAACATGCTCGATCCTGACCCGCAAAAGCGCCGCGAGAACATGGAATTCGTTACCGGTAAGCTGGCCCTCGCCGAAGCGCTTGGCGCCCGCAATTGTGTCGACATCGCCGGCTCCTATGATCCGGCGGTTTGGTACGGAGAGAATCCAAGAAATCTTAGCCAGGAGTTTGTGGATGCCACGGTAGAAAACTGCCGCAAGCTGATTGATGCGGTGAAGCCTAAGCGGACGTTCTTCAGCATCGAAATGATGCCCTGGAGCTTCCCTACCAATCCCGACGAATACGTGAAGCTGGTCAAGGCCGTGGACCGGAAGGCGTTTGGGGTTCACCTGGATGTGTGCAACACCATGAACAGCCCGGTTCGCCTATACAACAACAGCGCAGGAATCCGCGAGTGCTTCGCCAAGCTTGGCCCATGGATTAAATCCTGTCATGCCAAAGATCTCAAATGGGGACCGGGCGTGCAGGTCTGGATCCAGGAGGTCATTCCCGGAACGGGACTTATCGACTACACAACGTACTTGCAGGAATTATCGAAGCTGGGAACCGATGCCCCCTTGATGTTGGAACATCTACAGAACGAAGCCGAGTACACGCAAGGCCGGCAATATATTCAAGGTGTCGCGCGGTCCGCCGGACTTTCGTTTGGCGATTGAGTCAGCGATGGTTACGTTTGCGGGGTGTCAGGAGATTTGTCACCCAATGCAGTTCTCTCCACCAGCGTCAAGTCGCGACCGAAGCAACAACCTCACCCTTGTCATCCCGCCTGTCCCGGCGCGCCGTGGAACCGAAGCACACCCGAATTTCCTGTTACGCGACATCAGACATGTCCGCGTGTGCGGCTTTCCCTAAGGAAAACCGCATGCAACCCGCCAGCGCCACCAACCTCTGCAGGAAATCCGGGGTAGCGAAGTGGAGAGATCTCTGTGTGGATGCTCTCTCCCGAAGATGTTTTTCGACCGTATTGGAGAGCATCCGAGGTTTCTTCGCCCCCGCCGCAACTACTGCGGCGGGGTGTTGGGCGTCGATTCCGGAGGCAAATCCTTCTGCTCCTGCGGTGTCAGCTGCGGTTGCGGTGGCAGCACCGGCGTTGCGGGCATTTGTTCCGTATGCTGCAGCTGCTCCTGCTGACCCGGAACACCCGCTTCCGGTGCGGCCTTCGCCGGCTCAAGCCCAGGAATCACCGGGTCCTTGGTCACCTTGCCGCTGACTGCATCGGAAAGCTGAATGCCATATCTGTCCAACGTCTCCGCCAGCAACTGTTCCAGCGAAGCCCGGTCGGTCGCATAGGTAGCTTCCGTAGAAATGACATTATTTTCCGCGGTCGCTAGATTTCGTTCCTGCTGCAGAACATTCGCCGTGGTCGACGCGCCCAGCCTCAGCTTTTTAACTTCCGCCTGATAAGACTGGAAGTTGTACTCGCGCGCCGCCAGAGACGCCTGCACCGCCGCCCGGTCGTTAGTCAGCGCATACTGCCCATTGATGACCTGAATGCGAACCTGAATATAAAGCTGCTGCAACCGCATTTCCGCCTGGCGATATTCGAGAACGGCGCGAGCCTGCAGAGCCTGCGCGGTGCGATTGCGGAGGGGGATGTTCACGTTGACCCCAGCTCCCTTGTCCGGACCGGAGCTCTTGAAAAGGTCGCTGAAAACGGTGCCGTATCCCACTGTCGGTACATCGCAGGCCGTGGGGCCAAAGAATTCCGTCGAACAAAACGGGCTCTTCGACCCGCCAAGTGCAGCAGCGCCATAAAACCCGTATACGTCGACCGTCGGCAATAGATTATTCTTTACCGCCCGCAGCGTAATCTCGTTATTGCGGAGGTTCAGGATGTTCTGCTCGATCTCCGGCCGATTCGCGTAAGCCTGTTGCACCAGTTGCTCTACCGGCTCCCGCTCTTCCGGCATTTCGAGCAACGAGACCCGATCTGTGGGAATAACCGGGGCGCTCGACAGAACCGGATCACTTAAATTGCGGCTGATCGCCTGCTTCATGATCAGTTGCTGATACTCAAGAGCCGTCTGCGTCGTAATCAACGCCTGGGTATCGGTAGAGACCTGGTTATCGGAGTTCAACACGTCCAGGGGGGCCAGGGTCCCGATCTGCAACTGCTTTCGATTGTCCGAAGCCAACCGGGTCGACTGTTCCAGGGCACGCTGTTTCGCCTGCACATTCTCGTAGTCGCTTACTAAAGCCCAATAAATGTTCTCTATCTGGTTGATGGTGTACAGGATCTGTTGGCGAAACGCGGAGTCGCTGATACGGCGGTCGTTCTTAGCCTCAAGGATGAAACGGCCATTGATGCCCGGCCCAAAGCCATTCAACAAATGCTGAGTTAATGTGGCAGTGAACGACGACTGCAATTCTGGACTATAAGCATTGAAAATACTGTTGGTAGTAATGCGGCTGTTGTTAAAACCAACCTGGAGATTGGTGCCTGTGATAAATCCCTGGTTGTAATTGAAATTGTAAGTGTCAGTGTTTTGGTTTGAGGTCGGACCGCCGCTGGCGAAAGGTGTGGGCTCGGGAGTTGTGGTCCGTTGCAGTTCCACCGTTCCGGTAAGTACAGGGTCCATGGCCTCCGGCGTTGGGCCGGTGCCGTTCGTCGTAACCACGATGCCGCCCGCTCCGGAACCAGCGCCGCCGACCGCGGTCGATGTGCCGCCCGGACCGCCACCCGAACTAAGAGAACTGGAAGCGGTCCCCGAGCCGCTTAATGTGCCTTCTACCAGGCCACTGCTCACACCCAGAAGATTCGATCCGGCTCGCGCCCGCAGCAAGTCGGTGTCTGCGATGTCGAGGTTGTAGCGCTGGATGGCAATATCGTAGTTATTTTCCAGGCCGAGAACGATGGCATCGGCCAGGCTGAGGTAGATCTTGCCGTTGTGAACCAGGGCGTCCAGGCGCTGCGAGTTGGTAAACACTGGCGCCGTCACCGTCTTGGGAGCGTAGGTATTGAAGAAGTTGGGAAAAGCTTTGTTGGGCTTGCTGAAGTCGTGCACGCCCGGCCGCATGAAGAGCGGCTCAGTGTAATTCGGTTGGGGCGCTGGAGGAAGACCAACCGCGGGCGGGGTGGCGCCCGCGGGCGCCTGCGCTTGCTGGGCTGCTGCAGGTTGCACGACGTAAGCGCTCAACACAGATACGATCGCCACGGTCGCTTGCAGCTTTAGAAACAACCGCCTACCATGCTGCCGGGACCACACCATGAGCAGTTTGGGAAGGCGATAGGGATTACGACGGGATTCTGAATTTTTCATCGTCAGGTCAAAATCTCGGGGGTCAGGCCTGAGGCCCTCGCCGTTCTGTTTCGATAATTAAGGGCTAGCATGGCAGATGCGGCATGGTCGCCAGATGACTCTAGTTTTCGCTCGCCGTCATCGAAAGAATTACGTTCCGGACCGGGAATTCGTTCAGGCAATTCGTTCCCAGGATCGTGGGCGCACAACTCTCCAGTGTCGTCGTCTGGCCTACCCAATATGAGCTCGATCTGCGGGCGGCGACTTTCGTTCCCTGCCTGGCCTTTGGGCGAGTATATCGCAGAGCCAGTTGGGGTATCCTCTCCTACCGGAAGGTGTGAGAAATGCCAACTTTTGTCTGGAAGCTGATTCTCGCCTACGATGGCACCGAATTCCATGGCTGGCAAGTGCAGCCCGGCCGGGCAACGGTGCAGGGCGAACTGCGCGAGGCACTGGCCAGGATTACCGGAGAAGAGGTGCTGCCCCAGGGCTCGGGTCGCACCGACGCCGGCGTTCATGCGCTGGGCCAGGTAGCCTCGTTTGCGCTAGCGGCTCCCATTCCGGAGGAGAATCTTTTGCGCGCTCTCAACCGTACTTTACCACCTGCCATCCGGGTGCTCAGCACAGCCCGCGTGGGGGACGACTTCCACGCCCGGCACAGCGCCATCGCCAAAACCTACGAATACAGGATCTTTCGCGGGGAGGTATGCCCTCCATGGCTGGCCCGCTATGTTTATGCTTTCAACGCGCCGCTCGATGTCGACGCGATGCAGCGCGCCGCCGCCCGGGTTTGCGGAGAACACGACTTTACCTCCTTTGCCGCCACCGATCCGGACCGGCTGCAACGCGACTCGAATATGCCCTATGACCACACGCGCCATCTCCATGCCTCGCTGTGGATCGAGGATTCGGCGTTGCTTCTGTATCGGGCACGAGGCAACGGATTCCTTCATCACATGGTGCGTAATCTCGTGGGCACTTTTCTCGAAGTAGGACGGGGAAATGTGGACCAGGCGGAAATTCCCCGGATCCTCGCATCGCGGTCTCGCCAGAATGCAGGCCCCACCGCGCCGGCACGAGGATTGTTCCTGGTCGATGTCGAGTACTCCGAAAATTGGAGGGGAAATCTGTAGGGAAAAGAGGGTGCTACTCTGAGAATCTGTTATGCCCGGCGCCGTCGCCCACTCTGCTTTCTCTCGCATCGGCCATCTGGCTTCCCTGCCGCGCGTTCATGCGGCATTCCAGTGGTTCCATCTGCATGAACGCAAGTTGATGCACTGGCAGCAGGAGCTGGTCTCGATTGCTGCGCCTCCGTTTGGCGAGGGCAGGCGGGCCGAGTGGCTCGCGGACCGCTTTCGCGAACTCAAGCTGGAGCAGGTCGAGATCGACTCCGAAGGCAACGTGCTGGGTTGCTATCCGGGCAATCACACCCTGCCGGGCCATAGGTGCGTCATGCTTTCGGCCCACATCGATACAGTTTTTCCCCTGCACACCCCGATTTCTCCGCTGGTGGAGCACAACCGGCTGGAGGCGCCGGGGGCATGCGATAACGGAGCCGGGGTGGCCGGCATCCTCGCCATGGCGGCAGCTTTGCAAAGTTGCGGCATGGAGCTTCCATGTGACCTGTTGTTTGCCGGCAATGTGGGCGAGGAAGGCGAAGGCGATCTGCGTGGCATGCGCTACCTTTATGGGGCTTCTGCCTGGCGAGAGCGAATTGCCGCCAATGTGGTCCTGGATGGCGCTGGTTGCGAGGTGATCGTCACCGAGGCTCTGGGCAGCCGCCGGTACCTGGTCACTATGCACGGTCCGGGCGGCCACTCCTGGACCGATGCCGGAACTCCCAATCCCATCGTCGTGCTAAGCCGGGCAATTGCCACCATGAGCGAGGTTGTTCTGCCCGCCGCGCCGCGCACGACGTTGAACGTGGGAACCATCGAGGGCGGCAGCTCAGTGAATTCCATTCCCGAGCGAGCGACCGCCCGTTTTGACCTGCGCTCGCTCGATGCAGACCAGTTGGTCCGGCTTGAAGTGGAACTGCATCGCGCCGTCGAAGACGCCGTCCTCGCGGCCAACATCTCTGGCCGCTCCAGCGGGAAAGGAGCCGGAGCCCTGAAATTCGTGATCGAACGGATTGGGGACCGGCCTGCCGGCCGACTGAGAGACGATTCCCCATTGCTCGAAGCCCTGCATGCCGTTGATCGCCACCTGGGGATTCGCACCGAGCAGCGCGTAGCCTCGACCGACGCGAATATTCCGTTGTCCCTCGGTATCCCGGCGCTCAGCATCGGCGCCGGAGGAGACGGTGGCGGAATCCATACCCGCAGCGAGTGGTACGACGCAAGTGGCCGCGAGCTGGCGCTCAAGCGCATTCTGCTGCTCCTATTGTTGCAGTTGGATCACGTGTCCCACGTGCCGGCAACCGGCGGCCAATCATGATCCGCCTGCGGACTTTTGTGCTCCTGCTCGTCGGGATGGCTCCTCTCCTTTTCGCAGCCGAGCCGCCGCAGGTAATCGCGATCTACTACCATGGCAACATCCTCACCGGCGTAGCGCTGGAAACCCCTGAGCCGCAGCGGGTTACAGCCATCGCCGTGGGCAAACACCAGATTCTCGCTGTGGGAGGCGATGCGGAGGTATTGCGGCAAAAACAGCCAGGGACCACTCTCGTCGATCTGCACGGAGCGTTCGTGATGCCCGGCATCAACGACGCCCATGTGCACCTTGGGCATGCCGGGCAGACCCGTCTTGCCGTCGACCTGACCGGGTGCACCTCGCTGGCCGAGATGCTGGAGAGGGTGAGCAAGGCGGCAAGCGCGGCTCCGGCCGGACAGTGGCTATTAGGCCGCGGGTGGGATCACACCCTTTGGAAGGACAAGACCCTGCCTACGCGGCAGGATTTGGATGGCGTTTCGGGCCGCCACCCAGCGTTCTTTGACCGGGTGGACGGCCACATTGCGATTGCCAACTCGGCTGCCCTGGCCTTGTCTGGAATAACCAGGGACACCGTGAGCCCACAGGGCAGCCAATTCGATCACGACACCCAGGGGGAGCTGACCGGCATCGTGCGCGAGGACCCCGCCATGGACCTGATTCGCCGGCATATCCCGCCCGCCACCCAGGAGATGCGCAAGCAGGGGATCCTATTGGTGCTTCAGGATGCCGTGGCGCATGGCGTCACCTCGGTGCAGGATAACTCCGACTGGGAGGATTTTCTTGTCTACCAGGAGCTGGAGCGGGAACACCGGTTGCCTGTGCGTATCTCAGAGTGGCTGCGCTTTGACGATCCGGTCGAGTTGTTGAAAGTACACCGCGCGTCCCATCCGGCGGACGACCGCCTGCTGCATACCGGCATGTTGAAGGGCTTTTTGGACGGCTCGTTAGGCTCTCGCACTGCCGCCCTTTTGTCACCCTATACGGATGATCCAGGGAACAGCGGCCTGCTCCGCTATGACCAGGCGCGTCTTGACGCCATGACCAAAGAACGCGCCGAGGCTGGATTTCAGATCGGCTTCCACGCCATCGGCGACCGCGCAGTGGAGATGGCTCTCAATACCTTCGAGGCTGCCGGCGCACTGGTGAATGTGCCGGCAATGCGCGACCGTATCGAACATTCCCAGGTGGTTGACCCGCCGGACATTGCCCGCTACAAAGCCCTGGGAATCATCGCCTCGATGCAGCCCAGCCATTTGCTTACAGATATGAACTGGGCGTCGGCGAGGCTTGGCGTGCAACGAGCCGGGTACGCCTATACCTGGAAGGCATTTCTCGATGCCGGCGTACCGTTGGCTTTTGGAACGGATTACCCAGTCGAACCCATCACGCCGTTTCGCGGCATCTATGCCGGGGTCACCCGGCGCAACGAGGCGGGGAACAATAGCTTCTTTCCGCATGGCCGTTTGACCATCGGCCAGGTGCTTTTTGCCTATACTCAGGGCTCGGCCTTTGCCGAGTTCGCCGAAGCGTTCAAGGGCAAACTGGTGGCAGGATATGTCGCCGACTTTGTCGTCCTTGACCGGGATTTGACCAGGATCGCGGCGTTTCAAATACTTGAGACGCACGTGTTGCGAACCGTAGTCGACGGACAGACTGTCTATAAGGCGGCCGGTCAAATTGATTAGAGCGTCGTTCCGGCTGGGAGAGATTCCAGCAAACCGTGCTGGTGCCAATTGCTCAGGCGTAACGTTACCCAGGGCATGTTCGCGATTTCGGTGACCGATGGCCGTCGAGCCACGTCTAAATAAATGTTCCCGTTGCACCAGCCGCTACAACAGGCCACCGCCCCAATAGCCGGCTTTTGGCTATACTGGTTGGAGCACATAGTGGACTGTGTGGCAGTAAGGATTGTCCCCCGGCGAGCCGGGCCTCGACTGACGCTTCCGGAGCCCTCAGACCAACCATGACATACGCTTTTGTTCCCTGGCTCGCATGAAGAGTGTGATCGTTCTGTGGGGCGCCATCCCCTTAGAGCCGCCAGCCCTTGGATGTTTTCCAACCGACGAGGTTAGACCCAGATGAAACCGCTGCTCGAACGGCTACGCGCAAGCCGTCTCGCTTCAACCTTCACCATCCTTGGCACACTTTCAGCCGGCATATTGATCGGTTCTGTTGCTGTCCACGGTGTCCGCGGAAACGAAACCCAGACGGACACTTCGGACGCCACCCCGCTGAAGATTCCCAACCCGGTCACCCTGTCGACTACGTTCACCCAGATTGCCAAAGATGTCGGGCCTGCCGTGGTCAACATTAATACCGAGACGCTTCCTCAGGAGAAAACTCCTTCCCCTCGGCGGAGTCCCCACGCGGGACCCGCCGTCCCTCCAGGTGGTGATGACGACCAAAATGGCGACCAGGATGGCCAGGGTCCAGACCAGAATTTTCAGGATTTCTTCAACAGGTTCTTCGGCGGCCAGGGTCAAGGGGGCGGCGGCGAACAGGGTGACCAGGTGCGTGAGTCCCTCGGCTCCGGCTTCATCGTCGATCCCCGCGGCTACATCATCACCAACAACCACGTCGTCGAAAAGGCCGACCGGATCTACGTAAAGCTTTCGACCGACCCTGAAGGCTTTCAAGGGCGCCCCGGGAAGGTGATTGGAGTAGATAAGGATACGGACCTGGCAGTGGTGAAGATTACCACCACCGAACCCCTGCCGACCGTGAAACTTGGAAACTCCGACTCTTCCCAGGTAGGCGACTGGGTGATCGCGATTGGCAGCCCCTTCGGGTTTAGCCAAACGGTTACCGCGGGCATCGTCTCCGCCAGGAACCGCACCGTCGAGAAGGGGGCCGCCGGCCAATTCCAGCACTTCATCCAGACCGACGCGGCCATCAACCCGGGTAATTCAGGCGGCCCGCTGCTCAACATGGCGGACCAGGTCATCGGGGTCAATACCGCGATCATCACCCAGTCAGCCGGCTACGAGGGGATTGGCTTCGCCATGCCCTCCAATACCGTGATTAGCGTCTACAACGATCTCATCGGGCCGGAACACAAGGTCATCCGGGGCTCGATCGGTGTCCAGTTCCAGGCCAGCCTTTCCCCTGCGGTGCAACGCGTTTACGGCTTCAAGTCCGGGGTCCTGGTCAATTTGGTAGTGCCGCATGGGCCGGCTGACCAGGCCGGAATGAAGGCGGGCGACATTATTACGACCGTGGACGGTAAACCTATTAAGGACGGGGATGCCCTGGTGACCGACATCGCAGCCCGTAAACCCGGGAGCACAGTCCGTCTGGGCTATGTCCGCGCCGGCCAGACTGCCACCGCTACCCTGACCATCGCGGATCGGGCTAAGCTCTACGCGGCACAACCTACCTCCGAGAATGGGGATAACGGACCCTCAAGCGCCCCCAACGCCTCCGAGGGAAAACTAGGCATCACAGTAGAAGCGGTGCCTGCAGCTTTGGCCAGCAAGGGGATCCACGGTGTACTGGTTTCCCAGGTCAAGCCAGGTTCCTTCGCCGACGAAGCCGGACTGCAACCTGGCCTGGTGATCACGGAGATCAATCGGCAGCCGGTTACCAGTCTGGATCAGTTCCAATCCCTGGTTTCTGCCTTGAAGGCGGGACAGGATGTGGGCTTCCGGGTGGTTGACTCGCGAAATCCGACAGCTGGCGGAACCTACCTGGGAGGTACACTTCCCTGATGGATCGGGCAAATGGTTCCGATGAGTAGATAGGGATCATTTGCCCGGTAACTGTTACCGGCGGAGTGGAAAATAGGGCTGCCGGGTCTGTTTCAATTGCAAACTCGCCGATCACCTTATAATGTGACGAAAGCGAGAATTTCCCCCGATCGAGGTATTCATGCCCTCATTGCGAGCAGGCCAGATATTCCTGTTGCTTTCCACCCTCGCTATCACTCCCGTATTTGCCAGCCGGACCCATCGTGCCCCGACGTCCGGACATTCCAAGGCGACCTCCTCAAAGAAGGGCAAGAAGAAGACGATCCACGGCCAGCGCTCGATTGACTCCAGCCGGGCATCCGAAATTCAAAAGGCGTTGATCCAGCAGAAGTACCTGACCGGCGCTCCCAGCGGGCAGTGGGACAACGAAACCCAGGCGGCTATGCGGCAATATCAGACCGACCACGGGTGGCAGACCAAGTTAACGCCCGACAGCCGCGCACTGATTAGTCTGGGACTTGGACCGAACCACACCGAGGATCCCGCGATCGGGCACACGGCTACTCCACATGCCGCGGCTCCAGCGGAAGTCACCGCACAAACCCAGCCTGAACCAGCGGAAAATACACTGGCTGCCGTGCATTCCCTTTCGCAGTAACAGTTTGCGGATGTTTCAAAAGGCCCGGGCGAATGCCCGGGCCTTTTGCTATCTGACGGTAAGACAGCCGGCTTTCGGGTACTGTCTCTCAGCGGCTAAAGGCAGTCATGCCGGAGTGTTTACGTACGGGCTGAAGAGCTTGCGGAAAATCGCCGTTTTGTATCACCGTTTTTGTATCAGGGCACGACTTTTAGTCGTGCCGTAAATCATTGACAATATGTGGGGCTTTAGCCCCGAGGTAAGTCTTTTCTGCCCGATCATAACTTTTTCCGCAGCCTCTGTAGCCCGTACCCTTCGAAGTAGCCGGCGAAACCGCAGGAGGCAAACGGAGTTATCCTTCGCAGGAGCAGCTTCCGCTATGGCAACAAAAACACCTATCCAAGTTGAGACTTTACCCAGCGGCAGCATCGCTAGACTGGATTTTTATCAAGAAAAATCCATCCTCGCCAAAGCTGGCTCGGGTGTACCTATTCTGATACTGCTCTAGAGCAGCCGAATCTCTGGCCCTACCAGATCACGCATCGTTTCCCGCCTCCGGATCAACCGGGCGTTCTTCCCCTGCACCAGGACCTCGGCCGGCCGAGGCCGGGAATTGTAGTTCGAGCTGAGCGACATTCCGTAAGCGCCGGTATCGAGAATCGCCACCAGGTCCCCCTCCTTCACCTCCGGCATCACCCGGTCCCGGGCAAAGAAGTCACCCGTCTCGCAAACCGGACCGACGACATCGACAACGCGGGGTTTGGCCATCGGGTCATGAAGGACGGGCACAATCTCGTGATAGGCCTGGTAAAGCGCCGGGCGGATCAGGTCATTCATCCCAGCGTCCGTGATTACGAAAGTCTTAGTCCCATTGCGTTTCACATTCAAGACTTTGGCCACCAGCGTGCCAGCCTGGGCGATCAGGAAGCGGCCCGGTTCCACCAGAAGGCGCACCTCGAGACCGCGAAGAGCGCGTTCGATGGCGGCCGCATATTTCCCCATTTCCGCGGCCGGATCGAAGGCGGAGATTTTGGCGCCGGCGGAAGGAGGGGCCGGGGCTCCACGGTAGTCGATGCCGAGACCGCCTCCGGCATCTACGAACTTGATCCGGATGCCGTCCTCTCCTAATTCGCGGATTAGGCCGGCCACCCCCTCGAGCGCCGCCCCGAAGGGTTCCGCCGTCTGGATCTGCGAACCGATGTGCACACTGATCCCAACCGGGTCGAGGTAACGCGATCGCTTTATCTCCTGGTAAACAGGGCGGGCAGCCTTGATGTCGATCCCGAATTTGTGCTCGCGCAGTCCGGTAGAGATATAAGGATGGGTTTCGGCAAAGACGTCCGGGTTGACCCGCAAAGCGACCCTGGCGTGGACGCGTAGTTTGGTGGCCCGCTCGGCCAGCAAGGCCACTTCGTATTCGCTCTCTACATTAAAGATGAGAATGCCGGCGGTCAGGGCGAGGTCGATCTCCTCGATCGTTTTTCCCACTCCGGAGAACACCACTCGCCGGGCTGCCTTCTTACTTACTTGCAGGATGCGGAGAAGCTCGCCGCCGGAAACGATATCGAATCCTGAACCTTGATCAGCCAGCAGCTTGAGAATAGACAGATTGGAGTTTGCCTTTACCGAATAGCAAATGAGGTGATCCCGATGACCAAATCCCTTGGAGAATAGGCGATAACGATTGAGGATCTGTCCGGCGGAATAGACATACAGAGGGGTTCCGTACTTCGTGGCCAATGAAACTAACGAAACACTTTCACAATGCAATGCCAGTTTGCTCTTGGGATAGTGGAAGGGACGATCCAGTACTGCGGTCTCGTGTTTCAAGAGGCCTCGTGCAAAGGGAGTTGCCGGTTGAGTTCAGCGTATCCGGGTTTAGGGGATTTTCCAAGCCGAGGCTTGATGCAGCCATTTACGCGTTGGCACGGTAGATAGCCCAATCAAACTCCGGGTGCCCCACCCTTTGCATTTTGCCAAAGGGTGGGACGGGCGACCTTCCCTACCCAGATTCGTGGATCCCACCCTTCGCCGAAGCGCGAAGGATAGGGCACCCGCCTTTCGCACGCACGACTGAAGGCACGGAGCGAGGTGAAGATGAGCCTGCCGTTTCATGCCGATAGAGCGCAAGGCTTAATCAAAGAATTTCAATATATTTGCTAAGTAACAGTATTCAAATTCGTTGTTGGTGTTGCGGGTCTTGGCTCTTCAGGTGTGATCAGCCAAAATATTCCGTACGCCACCAGGCCCACAGGGAAAGCCGCTACCGCCAGCAACACGGCTATGACGCGTGTCAACGTGACATCCCAACCGTATCGGTTACTCAGTCCCTGGCATACTCCGGCCACCTTTCGGCCGGCAATCGGCCGCATCAGCGGGACGAGGGGCCTGGGAGGGCCCGCGTGATAAGCGCCAGGAATCGGGCCCGGCTCAGAAACAGCATTGCCGCAAGCCGCGCAAAATCGTGCTCCCGTGGGTAGCGACGTACCACAAGACGAACAGTATGAAGCCATCTAACACCTCCGGATACAATGACTTACCACCGCCCTAAGGAGCGGTGAAAGGAGACTTGAGATATTTTCGGGCCGACTCTGCCTGGGCCGAGTCACCGTCCTGGCGGAGCACCGCCTGGTACTGGCGGAGCGCCATATCCCTCTCATTCAAAAGATCATACATCTTTCCAGAATTGAGGTCGCAACGGCTTTTGAGGTCCACGCTAATGGTCGGTTGAGCCGTAGCCTGGTTATATGCTTCGGCAGCCTCGGCATAATTTTTCTGCCCCTGCAGGGTGTCAGCGAGGCCAAACCAAGCTAGTTCCAGGTGGGCGGTCGGGAAAAACCCCGTCTTCCTGGCCTGCTCCAGCAGCTGCTGGTACTCAGCAATGGCCGCCTTGCCCTGGCCGGCGTCCTTCGTCAGATTGGCCAATTCCAGCCGGAAGAGAAAGTCACGCGGGTATTCTTCGGTTAGGGACCGGGTGACCGCGATCGCTTCATCGTACTTGGCCTCCCGGCGGAGAAACAGTCCAAGCGCCGTTCGCGCCTCCACCGAAGTGATCACGCCGCGCGCCCCGGCGTCTTGTAAATCTTGTATACCCTTGGCCTTAGATCCGGTGATGCCGGCGATTCCAGCGAGCATCTTGAGACCAAAGGGGAGACTTCCCGTCACATATTGGTGCACCCCAACTACCAGCTTGGCGTCAACGTAGCGAGGGTCGAGGTGGAGCACCTTCTCGTCGTCGCTGCGCGCCTGCAACGCGACGCGGAGTGCGGAAACGTAGCTCCTCTCCACCATACCTATATATACGGCACGGAGGCTGCGCGCCCAGGCTCTGGCAAAGAGCGCATCCACATCCTCGGGGTTCTTGCCAAGTTCTTGCTCAGAAAGCGCTACCGCATTGGTAAACAAGGAGTTAATGCGCGTAGCGACGGCGGGATCGGCGGCCACGGCGTGCTTGCCGTTAAGAAATCCGTCATGGGCATAAAAGGTGGTGTCGAGCAGATCCAGGCGATAGAGTTCACGAAAGAGGACGGTATTGAGGACGTAATCCGCTGCCAGGGGACTGCTGGGATTCTCTGCCTGCACCTTTTCGAAGCGCGACAAAGCCCCTTCATAATCAAGAATATAGAAGCGCTGATATCCTTGGCGGACGAGGGGGTCCAGGTTGAGCTGATCGGTGTCTACTCCTGCCGGAGTAGTGATGGCGCCACGCGCAGGCGCGGCCGAAAGCGCGACGGCAATCCCTAAGCCATAGATGAAGCTGAACTTAGCGATACGATCAACGAGATTCTGCACGCTGCCCGCCCGCCAGATGGGCTCGCCCCTGATCTCCCCCAGTTCCCATTGGGACGCAACTGCATAACGGCGGAGAGCCTTCAGCGGCGGGAGGAGCAGGCGGATTTTTTTGCTGAAATTCATTTACTAGTAGTAATTAGCCAGACTGTTAGCGCATAAATAAGTAACTAAAGGCAAACCGTATTTGAGGACCCCGCGAACCCCCGCGGCCCACTCTAATGGTCCAGGAGATGCTATGACCAGGCAGGAACTGCTTCGCATCGTCATCCGCCAGGCCCGTGCCAATGGTTTTGAGTTCCGCAAATGGTTTCTGGGTACGCTCGATACTTCCTGGACAAACTTTGACGACGCCATCGAGCTGCTCGCCCAGGGGCGGCGTTACTACGCCCTGCTCTTTGCCCACGATTTTGCCCGGGCCTTCTGGATGCAGGGATCGCAAATCAGTTTCGTAGTCCCCGCGGCCAGTTATACTCGCCGTGACAAGGATGGCCAGATTGTGACGGTGACCCGCAAACCGTTCACCCGGCGCACTCTCAAAGCCGGCGTCTGGAAATATCACCTGCGCGAAATGGCCGCTCACGACGAGCCCCTCCGCTATATTCGCCGCTTCCTCATTATGGAGGGAGACGTGCTGCAAACTAAAAGTGTCGCTTCTTAGTTACCTTACGGTGATTTTTTTTGCGACATTTTTGCAACCAACGAGTGATATACTCCCGCTCCCGGACAGCCTACTCTCGGCATGTAGAAATCGGTAGAGGAATGGCCGTCCGGTAACTGAGTCGCGGTACATCACCGCATCCCCGTTCCCGCCCGCCCGTTCTAACAAAACCGCATTTCCGCCCTCCCCCAAGTCACGGTAACAGAAGAAATGGCTTCCGGTGTCGTCAAGCGAAATGCGATGAGCACTCTGCCCGCACGTCTGCCGGGAGGGACTACTTCATGAAGATAGCTTTGGCAGCATTGTTCGCCGCAACCGTGGTCTCCACTACTGGATCAGCTTGGGCGCAGGATCTGGCCCCGGCTCCTGCAGAGATTATTCCTGCGGGTGTTCCTCTGCGTGTGGAACTCGACAAAAGCTATGGCATGCGGGTGGGGACCCTGATTG
This sequence comes from uncultured Acidobacteriaceae bacterium, assembly GCA_963758385.1. Taxonomy (GTDB): domain Bacteria; phylum Acidobacteriota; class Terriglobia; order Terriglobales; family Acidobacteriaceae; genus PALSA-350. The sequence goes on from CAVWVA010000001.1 coordinate 1,735,650, forward strand.
AAGGCCACCTCACGGAACCTGTCTACCTCACCGACCACATCGCAATACCCGCTGATTCGAAAGTCTTTGGTTCCATCACCGGAAAGCACTCGGTAAGCCGACAGGCACGCACGGCCGCGATGTTTAACGGCGACCTGACACCGCTGAAAGATGCGGATGTCACATTTAGCTCGCTCGAAACCCCGGATGGCCGGCATTTTGACATTGAGACCGAGGCCACGGAACGCACCGCAAGCGTGGTGCGTATGGAGGCTCCTGACCAGGCGCCGCGGCGATCCCTGGGCCAACGCATCGCTGCCGCCTTCCGTTGGACCAAGCGGGAAACGGCCGCCGGGTTTAACTCCCCCCACAAGATGGACATGGCAAAGCACGCTTTGTATGCCCAGATCCCCGTGCATCCCCAGGAGATCTGGGCAGGCACCCAATACGACGCAGAACTGCAGCAACCATTGGAGTTGTCGGGGCAGGATGTGCCGGCTCCGGCGCCGGTTGCCGACCTGAGCGAGCTCAAGCTTAACGGTAACCTCGAGGCACGGCTGGTCGATCCGGTGGACTCCGGCACCGCCACCGCCGGAATGCCGGTCGAAGCGGTACTGACCCAGCCTCTGTTTGAAACTGACCCGGCCGCTGCCCCGCTATCGCTGGCGAACACTTCAGGATCGGAAGGTCACGGAAAGCTGCTCTTGCCGGAAGGTACCCACCTGATCGGAAGCGTGGTCGAGGCCAAGCCGGCGGGAATGTTCGGCCACAACGGTAGCCTGCGGTTGACCTTCCGCAAAGTGGAACTGCCTGCCGGTGATGTGAGAGTCGTCCACGGACGAGTGATCGCCGCCGAGAGCCTCAAGAGCGACCGGGTGCAAATCGACGACGAAGGCATGGTCAAGGCGAACGGCGGCAACCGCTTCCTCGCCCCGATTACCCTTGGCTCCCTGGCTGCCGTTTCCGACAGCACGGGTGCCGGACTGGTCCGGGAAGCGCTGAGCAGCAACGGACTCGATCTGCTGACCCGGGTGATCGGAACGGCTTCTTCCAATGGCGGATTGATTACCGGCTTCGCATATTACGAAGTGGGTAAGGTGGTCTTTGATACCTGGATTGCCCGCGGCCACGAAGTAGTCTTCGCCAAGAACACCCGCCTGGAAATAGAACTGGCCCAGCGGTAGAAATCGGGCGCGTAGCCCGGCTTCCCGGAAACAGGGGCGCGGCAGGCACGACGTACCTCAGGAGCGAGAGCCCAACGCATCGTGAATCATTTCTCGGCACGACGAAAGTCGTGCCCCGATACAAAACGGGAGCCCTTCCGCAACCGTAGAACTAGCAAGTTTTCCCTCCCCCAGAAAGACCCTTTTAATGAATCCAGCCCGAACTCCAGGGGCCCCATCTCGCCTATCCCACCCTTTGCCAGGAACGCAAACGATGGGGCACCCGGTCCTTTGATGAACCGCGAATATTGGTTATCAACGGGTCGAGTGTTCGTTTTGAGCGAATGCAGATGTCGAATGGAAAGTAGCAAACTGCATTTGCCACACTCAAACGCAGCTCATCCATCACATGGGATGAAATTGAAAGAGGTGATTCATCGGGCCCTTGCCCTTGCCCACGGGATATGCGAATCGAAGAGCTTTCGTCACGTAGGCTTTCGCCGAGGCTACAGCCTGGTTGGGATCCTGGCTGGAAATGAGCCCGCACAATAGAGCACTCGAGAAAGCACAGCCGGTTCCGTGAGTCGCATCGGTGGCAATCTTTTCTCCCACCAGCCAGCATTGGTTTCCGCCGGCCGTGAGCAGAAAATCGTCGGGACGGCTGAGATGGCCGCCGGTGACCACTACATTTAGCTCGTGGTTCCCCCGGCGCGCCGCGGCTTCTTGCAGCCGGACGGCCGCCGCAGGCACCTGACCGGGGCCGAAGCCCGCGACCGAATCCTGGCCCGACAGGATTGCCAGTTCGTCAATGTTGGGGGTTATCCAGCCGACCTGCCGGAGTATTTCCTCGCGGATGACCCGCACGCCGCCGGGATCGATCAAAGCCGTACCCGAGGTGGACCGCAAGACAGGGTCGAGAACGATTCGCTGCCGCGGCAGGGACCGGGCTTCCAGAAAGGCGGCGACTTCGGAGGCGACCGCGGCACTTCCCAGCATCCCGATTTTCACCCCGGACAAGGAGACATCCTCGGCCAGGCATTCCAACGTGCGCCGGACCAGTTCTGGCGGAAGCGCCTGGATCGCCTTGACCCCGAGGGTTGATTGGATGGTCAAGGCCGAGATGCAGGCGACGCCATAGATCCCATGCGCCGAGAAAGTCTTCAGGTCAGCTGTGATGCCAGCTCCGGAGGAGGGGTCAAATCCCGCAATGGTGAGCGCGACGGACCGGACGGGCGCAGCGTCGGTCATGGCAGAAATCTTCCGTTTTCCACAGATTTCGACTCCCGCCCCGGAATAAGGCCTTCCACAAGTGTATGCTGCGCCGATGGGGTTTTTCGACTGCCTCCCCGCCACCCGACCAGCATGGTTACGTGGCGATGACTTTGGAGAGGAGGATTCCCAGTTTAGAGCAACGGCGGGCGCCGATTTCCCGTCTAATGAACGTGGCCGTCGACCGGTCAAATCAGGACCGTTTACCTACCACAAACTGGTCCGGTGAGCAAGGAGGAGAGCGCTAATAAGTAATTGATAAATTTTGACTTAGGCCCCGATGGCTCCATAGAATAAGGACAGGAGAACAATGTCAACTATCGCAACCCACTCTCATTTTCCCCTAGGCCCCGCACTCCTTGCCGGCGCTGTACTTTCAGCAATTTGTATCAGCCCTGGTCCGACATTAGCTCAACCCGAAGCTCCCCAGGCAGATACTCAGACTGCCAGTCCAATTCCCCATCTTCGCCACCATTGGCACCAATTAGGCGCCGCATCCTGGTACGGACAAGACTTTCAAGGCCAACCAACCGCCAGCGGCGAACCCTTCAATATGTACTCCATGACCTGCGCTCACCGCAGCCTTCCGCTCGGCGCTTCCGTACTGGTGACAAACCTGCGCAACCATCGCTCGGTATTGGTGCGGGTGAATGACCGCGGTCCGGTCCCTGAATCTCGAGTTGTCGACCTGTCGTACGCGGCAGCTAGAGTTCTTGGCTTCCGCGGCATCGCACGAGTTCGGCTCGACCTGGTTGATCCGTCCTTAAGTCCCGCAGAAATTGCCGCACTCAGCTGGCCCGCGCAATTTCAGAGATGACGCACACGGGTGCCCGCTGGAATTAGAGATCATGTCCCCTTCCAAAGATCTGATTGTGGCGCTGGATTTCCCCGAAGCCCGGGAAGCCCTGGCCCTGGTGGATCGTCTGGAGGGGGCGACCTCCTGGTTCAAGATCGGCCTGGAGCTTTATGTTGCTGAAGGAAATTCGCTGGTCAGCGAACTTCAGCGGCGCGGGTACTCGATCTTCCTCGATCTAAAGTTCCACGACATTCCAAACACCGTGGCCTCGGCGGTGCGATCCGTGGCTCGATTGAACGTAAATATGCTGACTCTCCATGCCGCGGGGGGGCCGGAGATGCTCAGCGCGGCCGTTGAAGCCGTCGATCAGGCTGACTCCCGTCTGTCTCTGCTTGCGGTCACGGTCTTGACCAGTATGGATAAGGCCCAGTTGGAAGCGACCGGGATAAGCGGGGATACCGAAGGACAAGTGGAGAAACTGGCACGGATGGCCTGGAGCTGCGGTGTCCAGGGTTTCGTCTGCTCGGCGGTGGAGGTCGGTGGTTTGCGGAGCCGGTTGGGCGCCAAGCCGTTGCTGGTGATCCCGGGGATCCGGCCCGCAGGCGCCGAAGCCGGCGACCAGCGGCGAGTCGCCACACCTGCGGCGGCGATCGCCTCGGGTGCAAGTTACCTGGTCGTGGGAAGGCCGATCACTCAGGCGGCAGACCCCGGCGCTGCGGCGCGAGCCATCCTTGCGGAAATGCAGACCACAATGGGAATTGCGTAACTCTGCAGACATGCGCGAAATTTGTGGAACCCACCCTTCGCAAACAACGCGAAGGACGGGGCACCCGTCATTTTTCTCGCAATGAACAAAAGCGCTGCGGGAAGAACGGTGAATCCCCTACAGGAAATGTTGCCGGGATCGTGTTTAGCTAAAGCTTCTCGTAGAAGTCACAGGCTGAGCAGGAGATGTAAACGCCTCCGGGAACTCCGCGCTCGCGATCTTTTACCCGTTTCACAATGCGCGTTGCCTTGTTGCATTTGGGACATTCAATTCCCTTGGAAGTGTCCATCATCTTCGAACGGTCTGCAGTTTTGGCTACTTTTGCCATAAATTTCTCCTCGCTTTTTCCTGGCACGCACTTCGGCCCGAACTTCGTTCTCGCGAGGCGCCTGGGTTGGCGTCATGGAATAGGAGTCGGCGTGAAATGGTCTGCCGTGACTAGTCTCCCAGGCTACGCCGGGACGAAACAGTAGTCACTCAATTAGTCTACACGAACCCCTCTAGTTGCCTCCACCCAGGCCCGACGTGTCGATCCACTGCGATGGATTGGAACCGGGAGGCGGAGGAATTGGTTTGGGCTTGTCGTCGGGAAACTGAACCGGCTTCAGTTGATGATCGTTGTCGACGGCGTCAGGCAGCTTCTCCCCCGGCTCGCGCAACGTAGGCGCGGGAGCCGGAGCATGCTCCTGACCCGGAGCGGTGGGAGCCGCGTCACCCAATCGGACCTGGCGCACAAACTGGCCGGCAAAATAGCCATCAGTCTCATCCTTGTCGCGAATCACCGGCGGTTGACCGACTTCGGCAATCTCTAAACGGATCACGCGATTTCCATTGAACCGAACGAACTGAACTTCGTGTGGGGGCTGGCCGTAAATCCATTCCTCAAAGGGCATCTGGCCGTCCGTCTCGCGAACTTTCTGGTCAGGCTGGCCCACCGCCTTCAAGACCATCTCGCGGTTCATGCCGACCAGCACCTCGTGGTTCATCACCGCACTTTTGAGCTTGGGAGGTAGTGTATCGGCGTAAGCCTCGACCGGAGTCTTGAGCGAAAAATCCACCATTGGGGCAATCAGGCTGCGCACCTGGGCAGCCGTCATTTCAGGAACAAACTTGTTAAACACCAGCACCATGCGGGAACCGATGGGAACATGGCCGTCATCCTGGGCCAGCGGCACGCCCATTCCCCCTGTCCCAACTTCGATGTGCTGCAGGATGTGATGATGCTTCTCCGGACCGTCGTTGAATTCGAAGAGGATTCGGTCCGCCTTAACTTCGAATTTGGTAATCACCACGCGATCGCCGGGCTTGGAGGAAATGCCGAACTTTTCCAGTTCGTCGGCGTAGGCATTTCCGGAAGGGCTGAGCGCGCCGTTGGCATGGAGCACCACGCCCTTGGTGCCGAGCGGAAGCGGGCGCACGGCGAATGCCTCGTCGGCCTGAAAGATACGGATGAGCTGCTGACGTGTTCGCTCGGAAACCGGCGTCGTACTCAGCTGGACCGAGGTAGGTTGAACCGTGGTGAGGTTGGTGTCTTTTGCACCCAGATGTTCCCGCTGCACGGTAAACACCTGCGCATTGCTCAACGACCAGCAGCACAGGGTGGCAACTGCCAGCAGAGCAGCGGCCCGGCAAATTGGGCGTTGCGGCCAGACAGGAAAGAATTCTTTGGTCGCGAGCCCAACCATGGCAATTCCCTCATGACGCCAATCATGGTCCCACTCGCATAGGATTTGCAATAGCGTTTCTGGCGCCACTGGCAAGAAAGTTTCAGGAGGGCAAATCTGTCGATTTGGGAGGTTCTAGCGGCTGGGGTTCGGAACCCGGCGCAGCCGGCGATACAGGCAGAGTCGGCGACTGTGAAGATCCCGAAATGGGAAGGATCTGGACCAGGGACGTCCCCGCTGGAGGCGGCGAAGCCACCGGATGGTGCGGAGCCAGCGCGCTGCTCATGGCATCCAGATTGACCGGGATCCCCGCCGCGATGATGACCGGCTGGGTGTAAAGATACGCGTACTCCCGGGTCGCCCGATAAACAAGGAAGATGCCGGCGAGAAGCACCAGCGCCGTGACCGCGCTTGCCTCGGGACCATAATCCCCGCCCGTTATCCACGCGGGTCCGACGGTATTGCTTTGGATGACGGGAGAGAATTCTGTAATTCCGCTGACGGGGAGTCCGAAGAGAAGACACATGCTTGCGTTCCAGGCAAAGTGCCAGCCCCAGCAAACCCACAAGGCGCGGGTGCGTAGATAAGCAACCGACAATAACCAACTGCTAAAGACGGTAATCAAAAAGCTGGCCCGGTTCGCGCTAGGGTTAAACAGGTGCACCCCGGCGAATGCCAGGGAAGAAACGATCACGGCCAACGTGGGTCCCATGGCCTCGATCAAGCGTTGGAAGGGATAGCCCCGGAAGGCAACTTCTTCGGCCAGCGAGGCCACAGCCATGAGCAGTAGATCGATCAGCAGAATTCCGAACTGACGCGGTATCGGCCAAAAGGTGACCACTAATCCGCCAATGAGAACCATGGGGAGGATGCTCGCGACCAGCATGCCCCAGCCCAGCGCGGCGCCAACCCCGAATTCGCGCCGCCACCCCGGGCGGAAAACCAGGCCCATCTCGCGCACGGGTTGCCGCTGACGGTTGAGGACCCGACCCATCGCGGCGTAGCCAATCAGCAACAGAAAAAGCAGGATGCTGCGTTCCAGAACTGAAGTCCAGACCCCGTTCGAGAGGCCATTGGCTGCGTGAACCGCAACCTCCTGACAAAGATAAAAATAGATCGCGGCGAGAATGCAATAGCCGAAGGCACGTATTCGCTCAGCAGCGGAGATTGGAGTCAAGCGCACGCTCCCCCCATCCGCGAGGGACGAGCCCTGAACAGGCGTACCACGTACCGCGGGTGGTGGGGGCTAAATGCTGTCGGCATAGATGTTTCAGGCGTTGGTGTAGAACCTGGCGATCTCCCGGAACTTGGCAAGGCGCCGGGCGATTCTTTCTTCCGCCGGCATCGCCTTGAGTTCAGTCAGATGTTGGGTAAGTTTTTTGTCGAGCATGGCCGCGGCGGCCACGGGATCGTTTTGGGCCCCGCCGGGCGGTTCCGGCACCACATCGTCCACACAACCCAACTTGCTTACATCCTCTGAGGTAATCTTGAGGGCTTGCGCGGCCTGGGCCCGCTTGCCTGCATCCCGCCACATGATCGAACCGCAGGCTTCGGGAGCAATGACGGAGTAGACTGCATTTTCCATCATCAGAACCCGGTCGGCGACGGCTAGCGCCAGTGCACCGCCCGAACCCCCTTCTCCGGTGATGGTTGCGATGGTGGGAACGCGGAGACGAGCCATCTCGCGCAGATTGCGGGCGATGGCCTCCGCCTGGCCGCGTTCTTCCGCGGCAATCCCGGGATTGGCCCCGGTGAGATCGATAAACGTAAATATGGGGCGGTGGAATTTTTCGGCAATCTTCATAGCGCGGAGCGCCTTGCGGTAGCCTTCCGGATTGGGCATGCCGAAATTGCGCCGTACCTTCTCCTTCGTCCCACGGCCCTTGAGGTTACCGATGGCCAGCACTTCTTCTCCGTGGAAGCGCGCTAGGCCGCAAGCCATGGCCAGATCGTCGCCGAAGGCCCGGTCACCGTGGATCTCCGAAAAATCGGTGAAAATCCGTTGGATAAAGTCCATCGGGTAGGGCCGTTGTGGGTGCCGGGCGAGTTCAGTCTTGATCCACGCTGGATTTGTTGGTTCGGCGACTACCTGGGTCTGTTCAAGATTTCCTGCTGCCGGATCGGTCATGGGACTTCGCATCGCCTGTGCCAGCGCGGAAAGCCTGCCGCTTGGCCGTTGCTGTATCGAGTCTCGATTATAGCGGTTTCAAAAGGGCGTGTGAGGCGGTGGGAGTTACTAGGTGAAACCCCCTTGGGGCGGAATCCGGCTCGGCCAGTGTGGGCGGGTGGTGCAGAGTCAGGGAGCGAGGGCGGCTGCATTTCCCACATCTCGCCAAAGAAGGCGAGATATGGGGCACCCGCATGGGTGACCGGGGAAGAGAGCCTCACTCGAAGGCTTGTACGGCGCCCTGGCCCAGCAGTTGCTCGGCGCGCTCGATGAAGCCTCGGTCGGCGGCGACCGAGAGGCCCTCGGGCTCCAGCATGACGCAATATTCGCCTCGGCTTTCGAGGTTGATCATGAGCCTGCCGGGACCCGGCGCCGCAGTGATCATGGCGCGCAGCGAGCCAAGCATGGCTTCGCTCGCGCTCTCCAGGGGCACACGGATGCGGACGTTCTGCGGCAGCTTGATCTTGATGTCTTCCAACGGCTGCACACTGGAAACCGATAGCTTCGGCGCCGACTCATCGTCATCCGCGCGAAGCACTCCCTTGATCAGGACCGGCACTTCGATCTTGAGGCTCTCGCATAGCCGCGCATAGTCCTTGGGGAAACAAATGATGTCGATCTTGCCGACCGTATCTTCGAGCGCAGCCTGGGCGTACATCTCGCCGGAGCGCTTGGATTTGCCGACCTTGAGGCCGACAATTACGCCGGCAATCGCCAGCAGACTCTCCGGTTCGCCGCCCCGGCGGCGGCCGGCAGCGCGGGGCCACCTTCATCTCCAGCGCGGTCGCCGTATCGACCACGTTCAGGTTGCGCAGCTTTTCCGCATACTTATCCAGCGGGTGGCCGGAAACAAAAAATCCCAGCACTTCTTTTTCCGCCTGCAGCCGCTCGTTCTCGTCCCAGTCGGGAGTGTTGGGCAGATCGTCGACGCTCTTTGTGCCGTTGCTCCCGCTTTCAAAAAGCGCTGGCCAAGCCGGCAAAGAGCCCATGCTGGCCGGCGACCAGATCGCGCTGCGCCTGCTGGGCCCGCTCCATCGCCCGGTCCGCGACGGCCATGAGCTGGGACCGGCGGCCAAACGAATCGAGCGCGCCACTCTTGATGAGCGATTCCAGAACACGCTTGTTCATCAAGCGCAGATCGACCTTCTCGCAAAACTCCCAGAAGGTGGCGAAGGTGCGATTCTCTTCGATCAGCGCAGTGCGCGCCGGCAGGATCGAATCGATGGCATTGCGGCCCACGTTCTTGATGGCGGTAAGCCCGAAGCGAATGCCGGTGGAACTGGGCGTGAAGTCAGCGCCGGAAATCTGCACATCAGGAGGCTCGACGGCGATGCCCATCTCGCGGCACTCCTTGATGTACTTGACCACATTCTCCGGCTTGGAAATTTCCGAGCTGAGAAGCGCGGCCATGAACTCCACCGGATAATGGGTCTTCAAGATACGCGGTGTGGTAAGCCAGCAGCGCGTAGGCCGCGGAGTGGGACTTGTTGAAGCCATACCCGGCAAACTGCTCCATCAGGTCGAAGATGCGAACGACCTTGTCCTTGGGGTGCTTGCGCGCGATCGCTCCCTCGACAAAGCGGGTGCGCTGCTTGGCCATCTCCTCAGGATTCTTCTTGCCCATGGCGCGGCGCAGCAGATCGGCTTCGCCCAGCGAGTAGCCGGCGAGCACGTTGGCAATCTGCATCACCTGTTCCTGGTAGACGATGACGCCCAGCGTCTCCTTGAGCAGCGCTTCCAGCTGGGGCAGCTCGTAGCTGACGACTCTGCGGCCCCACTTGCGCTCGATGAAGTCATCGATCATGCCGCCCTGGATCGGGCCCGGGACGATAAAGCGCGTTGAGGGCGGTCAGATCTTCCACGGAAACAGGCTTGTAGCGGCGCAGCACATCGCGCATGCCGCCGGACTCGAACTGGAATACTCCGGAGGTGAGCGCGCGGTGAAAGACCTTCTCGTAGGTCTCGGCATCGTCCAGCGGGATCAGCGACATATCGAGCGCGCTTCCGCGCTTGCTTCTCGATCAGCTTGAGCGCGTCATCGATGACCGTGAGCGTGGTGAGCCCGAGGAAATCCATCTTGAGCAGGCCCAGCTTCTCCACCGCCTTCATGTCATAGGCGGTGACGATTTCGTCGTTCTTGCTGCGGCAGACCGGCACCAGTTCGGTGAGCGGCTGGGGTGCGATCACCACGCCGGCGGCATGCAACCCCGCTCCGCGCACCAGGCCTTCGAGCTTTCGCGCGGTATCGACCAGTTCCTTTACCTGCGGCTCTTTGTCGTAGGCCTCCTGCATCTGCGGCGAATCCTGCGAGCGCCTTGGTCGATGGTGACGCCGATGGTGGCGGGAACCATCTTGGCCACACGATCCACTTCGCCGTAGGGCAGATCGAGCGCGCGGCCTACGTCCTTGATGGCAGCGCGCGCGGCCATGGTGTTGAAGGTGATGATCTGCGCCACCTGTTCCCTGCCGTACTTGCGGGTGACATAGTCGATCACTTCTCCGCGGCGGTTCATGCAGAAGTCAATGTCGATATCCGGCATGGATACGCGTTCGGGATTCAGAAAGCGCTCAAAGAGCAGCGCGTTCTGCAGCGGATCGATGTCGGTGATTTCCATGGCGTAGGAAACCAGCGATCCGGCGGCGGAACCGCGGCCCGGTCCAACGGGAATATTGACCTCGCGGGCATATTTGATGAAGTCCCACACGATGAGGAAATAGCCGGCGAACTTCATCTGCTTGATGCAGTCGATCTCGCGCTCCAGCCGCTCTTCATAGTCGGAGATGGGCCGGCGGCGCAAACCCCGGTCACCGAGGTGGCGAATGGTGGTGTCGAGCCGCTTGCGGAAACCCGCGCGGCAGACCTCGGCGAAATAGCTGTCGATGGTGTGCCCGGGCGGAACAGCAAACTCGGGAAAGGGATTGGTGACCTTGTTCAGCTTGAACGAACAGCGCTCAGCAAATTGCATGGTGCGGCTGACCACTTCCGGAGCATGGGAGAAGAGCCGTTCCATCTCCGCCGCGCTCTTGACGTAGAACTGATCGCTATCGAACTTGAAGCGCTTGGGGTTGTGGATGGAGTCCGCGGTCTGCACGCACAGCAGCACCTCGTGCGCGTGATGATCGTCTTCGCAGAGATAGTGGCTGTCGTTGGTGGCGACCAGCGGAATATCCAGTTCTTTTTCCATGCGAAACAGGTCGGCGTGGATCTTCTTTTCCAGTTCCAGTCCCTGGTCCTGGATCTCCAGGAAAAAGTTGCCGCGGCCGAAAATGTCCTGATATTGGCGGCGGTGGCTTTGGCGTCCTCATACTTTCCCGCCATGAGATTGCCGCAAACCTCGCCGGCCAGGCAGCCGGAAAATCCCACCAGGCCCTGGGCGTGCTTGGCCAGATAGTTCTTGCTGATGCGGGGCTTGCGGTAGAAGCCATGCAAGCGAAGCCTCGGAGGTAATGCGGACCAGGTTGCGGTAGCCTTCTTCGTTTTCTGCCAACACCAGCAGATGATGGTACTTGTCCTTTTCCGGAGCGGCGCGATGGTCTTCCTGGGGGCAGATGTAGAGCTCGCATCCCAGGATGGGCTTGATGCCCTTGGCGGTTGCGGCATCAAAAAAATGCACCGCGCCGTAGATATTGCCGTGGTCGGTGATGGCCACGGCTTTCTGTCCGATTTTGTCGACGTGCGCGACCAGCTTTTCGACATCGCAGGCGCCATCCAGCAGCGAATAGTCAGTGTGCAGATGAAGGTGGGTGAATTCTGCCATGAGGATAGCTTCTAGTTTAGTCTGCTGAGGCAGGTGCCCGTCGGGCAGGAGGGTGTGCAGAAAGTGGTGCAGGTTGAGGAAAAGCGGGGATGGAATTAGACCGCATTGAACTCGATTCGGGCCAACCGTTCGACAGCACGCGCGATCAGATTGAGCGTCCCGACTCAGAACTCGCTGATCGCACCAGAGGAAGACTCTTAGGAGACGAGCAACAGATCCAGAGCAGCGGGCTTGGCGCACTGCGACGAAAATTGGGCCTGCGCGCGAGCGAAACACGACCGTCCTTGGCGAAAAGGAAGTCGTAGTCCAGATGGCACTCACCACAGAGCCAGAAATGTTCAACCTGGATCTGTGCCCCATTGCGACGCGTCGTGCGGATGACCCTGCCATTGCGAAGATAGTGAAGCTCCTTGCGGCACTCCGGATTCATACATTGGGAAATCATGTAGGACCTCTCGGGTTACTCCGGTAAGTGTACTCTCGTTAGGTTACTTCCGTGGCTGTGACTCTGACTCTAAAGTTGTACGCAGTAACCGGATTCATTTCCACAGAGGAATCGAGAAAGTTACCGTCATCCCAACTCCAGTCCTATAAGCCTGCATCCAGTTGTTTGGATGCACCGACGGGCGCGGAGGATGACGTTAGTTCCGCCCGGCAAAGTATTTGCCCATCATGAACGGTTTTAACGAACCGCTCTTAGGAGAGTCCGTTTGGCGCCGGCTGAAGCGCGGCAAAGATAGATGTCGGCATCGATGCCGGTGGCATGCGCGGTAGCGGGCGTGAATCGCCTCGCGAAATTGCTCTGCTTTGCTTTCCTCGACCAGGTTGACGGTACAGCCCCCAAAACCACCGCCGGTCATGCGGGCTCCATAGCAACCGGGAATGCCGGAGGCGATCTCGACCAGCGTATCCAGTTCGCTGCAACTGGCCTCGAAGTCATCGCGGATGCTGCGGTGTGCTTCGGCCATCAGGGCGCCGAAGGCCGGCAGATCGCCGCGCTCGAGCGCGGACGCGGCAAGTTCCACCCGCTTGTTCTCGGTGATGATGTGGCGGCAGCGGCGAAAGACGTTTTCCGGCATTTGCTGCCTGCACTCCATCAGCTGCGCTTCGGTGGCATCGCGCAGCGCCACGATCGAAGGCCAACGTGCTGATGCAGGATGCGCGTGCCCTCCTCCACCTCTTCGCGGCGCACGTTGTACTGGCCGCCTGCGTGCTCATGCTTGACCATGGAATTGCAGATGATCAGCCGCACATGCGCGGGGATGGGCAAGCAGGCGATATTCGAGCGATCGGCAATCCAGCAACAGGGCATGGTCCTGCTGCCCGGCGCAGGCAATGAACTGGTCCATGATGCCGCTGCGCGCGCCGACAAAGGCATTCTCCGCGCGCTGGCAGGCGAGGGCGATGGTTGGCGAGCGGCAGCGTAACGCCGGCCAGCTCCAGCAGGGCCAGCGCCGTGGCCACTTCGATCGACGCCGAAGAACTTAGTCCGGCGCCCAGGGGAACATTGCCCGCGAGGGAGAGATCAAATCCGCCGACGCGCACGCCTTCCTGCGCCAGGCTCCAGGCGACCCCCATCGGATAGTCGCTCCAGTGCTGGCGGGCCGTGGTGGGCAACGGGTCCGCCGGATACGAAACCTGTTCGCCCATGTTTTCCGAGTAGAGCAGAATCTGCCCATCGCTGCGCGGCGCGAATGGTGGCGACGGTGCGGAAGTCGATGGCCGCCGGCATGACGAATCCACCGCTGTAGTCGGTGTGCTCGCCGATCAGGTTCACGCGGCCCGGGCGCGCGCATCGCAACTCGGGCGCGGCTATGCCAATCCGCGGAGGCCATGCTATTTCGTGTAGCTGCCTCGTCCTGTTAATGACAGGCTCTAGGTCTTACCGGATGCAGCTGGCTGCCTGAGGATTTGATCCAACAGCATGGTGGCAAAGGGATCTTGACCGTAACTCTGAAAGCGGAAGGTCGTCACCAGCATACGGCCTGGACCCTCGCTGCAAGTCCGCCAGATAGGCACGATTGGAGTTGAGCCAGCCGTAGAAGACGCCCGCCAGCACATGCTGTGAATCCTGCTCGCCGCAATCCCTCGATCACGAAATCCGGCGTGACCGAAGCTGCCTCCCAACCCAGAATCGAACTGTCGATCACCGGGGAAAGGGGCTTCCAAAGCGGACTGGACGATAGAACCCAGTTGAAGTTGCTGACCCAGTCCCCGACTCAGTCGGATCCCGGCGCGGGGCAGAATGCTCAACTGATGGCTCCTGGGGAACAGCATCCCGGCTCGCTGCCAGCAGCAACACCGTTCCCCCCTGGCTGAGTCTTCGCGTTGGTCGCGTCATCGAGCGAAGAAGAGAGCCACACCGCTTTCTCCGCGCTCGCGGCGGCGCTCTCATCGACGACTGCAATGCCATTGGCCTGCAGCGCTGTCGCGCAAACTCTGCAGCTGGTTGCAGCGGATCGTGGATGATCACCGTGACGCCCGGGACCGGCGGCTGTTGCGGATAGACCGCGATAGCGATAGCGATTCTGCGCCAGCGTCGCGCCGGCGGCATTGACCAGTTGCAGGCGAAGATACTCCGGCGTGGCTGCGTCTACCGGCGCGGCTTTGAACTGCACGGATACCTTCCGTAGCCACCTCGCCCGGCGGCGGCGTCTTGCTTAAAGGCAGCACTCCGGATTGTCCGTCGGAGGTCTGCCACTGCGATGGTCGCTCCTTCCAGAGCCGCGGTGGAATAATGCGACACCACCAGCGGAAGTTCCACCGACGACCCGGCAGTGAAGTTGTGGGTAGCAAAGTTGGCCATCACCAGGTCGTCCTGCTGCAGCTTGCCCAATTCGCCGGCGAAATGTCTTGGGCTGGCGCCACATGCTCATCAGGCCGTTCGCTTCCCAGTTCGCGTCGGTGAGCTCGGTGATGACGTAACCCTGAATGGAATTCTGCTGCCGCATCTGCTCGATTTCGTATTTGAGCGCCAGGTACTCGTGCCTCTCCGTAGCCAGGGCGAGTGCGTCGTAATCGGGATAGATGCGGTCGAAGCCATAACTGTGCAGGCGGTCGAAGACTCCGGCCGCGCGGGTGAGTTCGCGACCGTCAAAGTCGCGCGGAAACCACCAGGGCAATTGGTCGCGAGGCGGCAAGTTGCGGCAAACCCCAGTTGCCGAATTCCGAAACCAGCAGCGGCTCCTGGCCCGTGGTGACGGCATCGCCATACGGGCTGAAGAGCCATTTGGGACGGCCCGCATACTCCTGCACCCAGGCTGCCCAGTTCGGCCGCGTGATCGGGGATGGAATAGTACATATGCCAGTCGGCGAAATCCGATTGCAGGTGGAAGCCCGTGCAGCAGGCACTGTCGTCGGTGATCAAGCGGCCCAGCGGCGCTGTAAGCTGCTTGAAATCGCGGAAGGTGTTGAGCAGCCACGCCCGCTGATTTGCCTGCGGTCACGTCCATTCCCCACTGTTCGTTCATGATGCTCTGAATGACGATCGACGGATGGTTCCAATCCCGCTCCACCTCTGCGCGAAACGTATCCACGCCGCGCTGGGCCGCTTCGGCTGTCCAGAAGTGGGCATCATTCCACACCGGGATCTCGTACCAGACCAGCATGCCGGTTTCATCGGCGGCTTCCAGATAACGCGGATCCGGCACTTTGATATGGCAGCGCAGCATGTTCAGTCCCATGGCCTTGGACGTGAGCATCTCCTGGCGGATGAAATTCGGCCGAAGGCGGCGTGTAAATACCCTCGGGATAGAAATCCTGGTCGAGAGCGGCTCGCATGTAGAAAGGCTTGCCGTTCAGGAAGAGCCGCCGTCGGACGTGGTGAGCTCGCGAAATCCAAAGCGCGTGCGCATCACTTGCATGTGCCCAGATTTCGTCTGATTGTTCAGCTGCAGAGAATAGAGGTTAGGGTGGTCGCCGTCCCAAAGCATGGGGTTGGCCACATGCGTCTTGCCCTGCGCCGTCATTCCGTCCACGGCAAGGTCGAGCTGGGCGACGGTCGCGCCGTAGGGATCGAAGAGCGTCGCCTGCAGTGGGTTGGCGCCGGCGCTGCCGGCCAGCTTGGCTTCCACCGTTACATCGCCGCTGTTGTGCGGCGTGACGTGCACCCACTCCACGTAGCGCAGGGGCACGGTTTCCAGCGTCACAGGTTGCCACAGTCCGCTGGTCTGCACGTACCAGTTCTGCTTTCCGTGCGGAATTTCGTTGTAATCGAATCTTTTCGAGCGGGGCTCCGTGTTATCTTTGGCGGCGGGGTCTAAGGACCTCTTTGGGCGCCGAGTTCGGCGAGCGCTGGAGACGAGCAGGCGGCATGGGAGGGTCAAAGACCTTGACCAGGATCTCGTTGCTGCCGGCATGCACCTTTCCCGTGAGATCGAAGGTGAACGGCGTGTACCCGCCCTCATGCTCGCCCAGCCGCCTGCCGTTGACCCACACTTCGGTGAGGTAGTCGACCGCGCCGAAATGAATCAGTTCGCGGGTGGAGGGCTGCGGCTGCGGTAAGGCAATGGTGACGCGATACCAGCCCACGCCCGCGTAGTCGCGAAGATCGTCAAATTGAGCGTTCCAGGAAAGGCCGGCCCTGGTCCGGACGCCACTTTGCCTGGCGATCGACCGTGGCCGCGGTGAATTGCGCCTTGGGATCGGGGCTGAACTGCCACCGCTGATCGATGACCCGGCTCTGCGCTTGAAGGGCCGCGGCCAACACGAGCACCAACAGCGATGTGGTTGCTTTGGCCGCCGGCATCCCGGCTGAGATGGTTCTACTGCGCATAGATGATGGGTGCTTCCTTTCCCGGCGGTGTAATGTACCATCGACCACGAAGCCGGGGACAAGGGGCAAGGCCGCAGAAACCACGCCTTGACCTCCCTCGAAAGCATATAGCAACAGGAAAACGCTTTAGACCATGCCTGAAATGTCGCAACAAGAAAAGCCACGCTTTCTACCCCGCTTGGCGGAGCATCGATTCCTGCTGCTGTTTCTATTTTTGTTGGCGACGCTGGTTATTTATCCCTACACCGAAAATCGCGGGTTTGGTTACTATGCCTTCCGCGTGCTGGGCGGCTTGATCATTGCCCTGAGCGTTTATGTGGTCAGCTTTAAACGCGGCGTGGCTGTTGTCCTCATCCTGCTGGCGATCCCGGCATCCGTGCAGCACCTGCTGCACCCGGATCTCGCTGCCGGTATTTTCCCCCTCGTCAACCTGACACTCAGCTTCGCCTTCGATATCTGGATCATCGTGGCAATGTTCCGCCACGTTTATGAAAATGTTCGCATTACTTCGGAAACGATCTTCGGCGCGCTGTGTATCTATCTTCTGAACGGGATAAGCTTTGCCAGCGTATACGGCCTGGTAGCCGCATTGCAGCCAGACGCCTTCTTACTCACTCCGCTGCTCAATCGACACACCGTTCCTGACCGCTTTGACTTTATCTATTACAGCTTCGGCATGATGACGCAACTCGGTGCACCCGGCATTACCGCTGTCTCCGATCAGGCCCGGTCGCTTTCGGTGATTGAAGCAATCCTCGGTCAGCTCTACCTTGCGGTGCTTATCTCACGGCTGGTCGGCGCCTATCGCATGCGTTCGACATCCGAGGATTCGGAGCTATCGCCGACGGCCCAAACGCGGGTCGAAGTGACAAGGGAGCGCCTTACCGATTCTTAGTTTCGCAAAATCCGGGTGACGGGGATTCAACAGGAAGTTAGATTCTCCAGGAACCAGGGTACTTGGTACGCGAAGCACGGCTGAATCGACGGCCGCTACCCAGTGGTCTCCGATGGCCCGCACTTTGAGTGGGGCAGGGTTCGCTCTCCAACTTCTCGGCAGGGTGGTTAAATTGAGCTCTCTAACATAAGAGGGATCTATGACAACTTCAAAGAGAAGATACTTCTTCAGCAGTTCAGGCGAGTCCAGGTGAACCAGCACTTCAAGATTCGCTTGGTTCCAGTCTGCCTGCGGCCCTTCGCCGGGCGAGAGTCCGTTCAGGAACACCGATCGCGGAGGCTAGCACGGCGAGGGACAGGCCACTATTCACTTCGAGACGCAACAGCGCATTGAAGGGAAAACCCCGCTCAATCTGCTGCATAAGATCGGAAATGTCGCTGGAGACCAGTCCCAGGCTTGCACCCCGCCTGCGGAAGCGACCCACTCGACGGTCGGCGGGCGGAGTCAACGGATGAGCAGATGCCTTGGCCGCAGCCTGGTTCATGTATTCAGCGTGGACTCTCGCCGACAGGGTGTCAAAATTTTCCTGCCATATGGCGGAGATCCACGATTCTCAACCCGTACAAAGTCGAACTCCGGCCGGCAGCCTTCAGCGATGCGTTCTTCAGGTTGAGGTTTGCGCTTTTAGTTTGTTGCTGACGACGATTTTCAAGACCTGGCGGCTACTCTTTGATTTGCCGCTGAAAGCGATTGCGTTTTGCGAGGGCGGCCGCGGCGAATGCGATGACGACTGGAAAGCACTCCAGGGTGTACCGGGGTTCGGGCGCCTCGAGAGTGAGCAGAAGGATGCTGCGCAGCAAGACATACGCAACCATGGCTGCGCCATATCTGGGCCAGTAAAAGGCTCCGATCAACGCGGCTACAAGATAGGCCATATTCAGCGCGCCGTAGGCATATGCAAAACGCGTTTCCGCGTTGTGCTGACTGTACTGCCACCAGCGAAGCTCGATGTTGAGCATCTCGACCCTCGGCCGAAACCACATGTCCGCAAGGCGCATCAACGGCAGCGTTACATAGTAGCGAAAGGGATGGGCGCGGATGCGCGCCGCCGCTAACGCGGCGAACCCGGCGTCGATCCTGGGCGTCAGCGCATCTCCTGAGTTGTATTGCGACAGCAACTCCAAAGTACCCGGCGAATCGAGGGCTCGCGCGGGGAGAGAGTGGAGATCGATATCGTCCCCGGGCACATTCCAATAGACCTCGTAGGTCGAGGCGAAGTCGGCCATCCAGGTTTTTGTCCAGCGCTGGTATCCGAGCGGGACCAATTCTCCGGGATCGTTGGCATAACGCGGCGCAAGCGGCTGGAATACGTGGAAGGTGCGCCAGTTGCGAGTCGTCCATGCCACGAAGGGCAAGACCGACACTAGCGCGCAGAGCAATGCTATGCGCACGCTCTGTACCAGGCCCAGAGACCGGCGCCCGTAAAGGATGAGCGCGGGAAAGAAAACGACAGCCAGCAGGGCGCCATCGGGCCGCAAAAGGGCGGCGTAGCTCCAGGCAACCGTCAGGGCCAGTAGCGGTCCCAGGCGCGGGCGCTCGAGCAGGGCGGCAAACGCGTAGAGCCCAAGCGCAACACAAAAGATCGAAAGCGTTTCGGTCAACAGCATGGCGACGTAATTCGCCGTAAAGGGGCAAAGCACGGCAAGCCATAGCGCCACCATCGCCGCCCGCTCAGAACAGAGCCGGCGAACCAGGCCCGCAATGAGCAGGCAAGTCACCAGGTCAATCAGAACTTGCAGATAAAGAACAGCGATGTAGTTCTGCGTTCCAAAAGCGGCGAAACAGAGGGCAAGGAAGCCTGGATACCCAGGCAGGCGGACAAGCGTGGGGGCAATGGTGGGTGTTCCCCCCTCCTGGAGGATGGTGCGCCCATAGATGCCATGGGTCAGCCAATTCCGGCCAATGTCAGCGTAGAGAAGAGAGTCTCCCTGGATTTGCGGGAAGGCATGGATGAACCACACACGCAGTGCAGCTCCCGCTACGAGCGCGAGGATGACGGAAAGCATTGTCCGGGAGGGGAGAGAGGGCATCCCCCGAAATCATACAGCGTCCTGATAAGACTACTGGAGCGGGAGACGGGGATCGAACCCGCAACCAACGGCTTGGGAAGCCGCTACTCTACCATTGAGCTACTCCCGCCCTGCGCCACCCCGGCTTTCCGGGTACCCGGCTATTCTACCTCCAAGTTAGCGGCGAAGGGTTCGCGGCGCCTCGGCCGCACTGGTAATCGTGCGAGCGCGCTCAAATACGTCCAGGAGCATGCTCCGCGTGAGCCTGCCGGTATTGGTGTTCTGCAGCGACGGATGAAAGCTGGCGATCAACCGGGGGCCGCCGGGAATTGCGTACTCGGCCCCATGAGAGAACTTGAACCGAGGCTTGCGTTCGCATTGCCCGGTGCGGGTAAGGTGCTCCAGATAGCCGTCGAAGGCGATGCGGCCCAGGCAAAGCACGGCTCGTAAGTTGGTCAGGAGTGCAATCTCCTGATCGAGATACGACGCGCAATTGGTCAATTCAGAGCGCTTGGGCGCGTTGTCCGGAGGCGCGCAACGGACCACGGCGCTGATCCAGCAGTCGTGCAGCTTCATGCCATCGCCCCGGGAAACTGAATTGGGCTGCGAAGCGAAGCCCACCTCATGAAGCACGGGATACATAAAGTCGCCCGAACCATCGCCGGTGAACGGCCGGCCGGTGCGGTTGGAACCATGCGCGCCCGGAGCCAGGCCGAGAATCAACAAACGGGCCTTCTCGTCACCGAAGGAGGGAACCGGTTTGCCCCAATAGATCCAATCCCGGTAGGCGCGGCGCTTGCTAACCGCGATGCCTTCGCAATACTTCCGCAGGCGCGTGCAGCGCTGACAATGAATAATCTCCTGGTTGAACAAAACGAGAGGTCCGGGAGTGACCGGGACTGGGGCACGATTGGCCGCGGGATAGCCGGCCGGAGTTGCGACAGGGGGACCTTGGGTGGTAAGAGGACTGGTGCTCATGACCGATTTTAGAACGCCTGAGAAACACGGCGTAAGATGATTTTTGCTTTTCCGCGGCTTTGCCGGAAGTGGGATCGGCACTTTCCCAAATCCGCATTGCAAGCGGAGATTTCCTGAGGGGGTTTATGCACAAGCGAAACCAATGGCGGATTCTTGCCACCGGCACTCTGCTGCTGGCCGGATGCGGGCAGCAAACTCCGGCCGTTCCCAGCGCGCAGCCGCAACCCGCAACGCCGCCGCCCCTGCAGATCGGCGGCGAGAACGTGTTGACGTTAGCGCGGAAAGCCACCAGCGCCGGCGGCAAACCCGAGTTCCTCAGCGTCACCCTGCTTCCTGGCCGGGGCATGAATATGTTTCAGGTCACCGCGGCCATTCCAGGCAAGGGCGAGATTCCGCTGCTCCATTCGCCCTCGGTCGCGGATGCGGCGCAGCTGCTCACCGGAACCGGCAGGGATCAGCAAGGCAACATGTCGTTCACCTTTGGCGGGGCTTTTCTCATTCCCTATCCCAATCGCATTTTGGGCGAGCCTTCAGCCGACGGCAAGTCTGTCATCACTCATTGGCGCGGCCACACCATGGCGCTGCCGGCAAACTTTCCCAGCAAGCAGGCGGGAGGACGGGCGGTTGCGATCCACGGATTGATTACCGAAGCCAAGGTGGAGAACCTTGATACACAGACCACGCCCGATGGACAAACCGTCACCGGTGTCATTCATGCGGGAGATTTCGGCGGCCACTGGCTCTCTGACACCGACCTGAATATGACCATCGCGCTTACCGGTGACGCAGTGACTGCCACCATCACGGCCAAAAATGTGGGCAAGGAGGTGGAGCCGATGTCCGTCGGCTGGCATCCGTACTTTCAAATACCGAGCGGCCACCGCGCCCAGGCGCGACTACAGATTCCAGCGTCCATGATGGCGGTAGTGAACAATTACAGTGACGCATTCCCGACCGGCCAGCTCAAACCGGTAAAGGGCACCGCATACGACTACACCGCGCCCGGCGGTGTGGCCCTCGACGACCATTTTCTTGACGACAACTTCTCCCACTTCCAACGCAGCCAGGGCGCGGTCGACGTGAAGCTGTTCGACCCGGAGTCAAATTACGGACTGACCGTTTCAGCCCTCTCTCCGGAGATCAGGACGGTGCAGGCATATTCTCCGAAGGACGCCAAGTTCGTCGCCATTGAGGACCAGTTCAACTATGTGGATCCATTCGGCAGCTCAGTGGAAAGGCATGGACACGGGCATGGTGACGCTACGCCCTGGCCAGTCGGTCACCTGGAAGGTTCGCCTGGAGTTGTTTACGCTGGCGGGGCCGGCTAAGTAGACAGCGGTTTCGCTCTCACGCTGCGCGCCGGGTGCCCCATCGTTCGCGCGTTTGGCGAAGAGTGGGACCCACGAATCTATGCCAACCGTCGCCTCTCCCACTCTTTGCAAAGAACGCGAAGGATGGGGGCACCCGGCGCGCAGACCGGGAAAAGTCTCCTGTGTAGGGCTGTGCTGCGGAGCGAGAACCTGCGGACCCATTACCCTGGTAATGTATTTTGCACCTCCGTTGGATTGAACTTCCTCCCATCCGGCTCATACTTGTGATATGCGAACAGCGGCTGCCGCGCGCTGCTTGTGTTGTGGCTACAAAACGCTCTCCGTGCCCGAGGCCCTGGAACTGTGCCAGGTTTGCTGGTGGCAGGATGACGGGCAAGACGACCGCGATGCCGACGTGGTGCGCAGAACCGTCAACGGCAATCTGAGCCTGAACGAGGGACGCCGCAACTACAAACACCATCAAGCAGCCGACCCGCGCTTCGTGGCCCACGTACGCACCCCGCGGGAGGATGAACTCTAGGTTCGCCAGCGGCCCGCGCAGCCAGGAGTAACGCGAAAAGGGTGTATCCTAGTTAATAGCGGCTTTGCATTCTTTTCGCTGCGGGTTTGACCCTCTCAGGAAAGCCCCCTACGATGAAAGCAGGTTGTTTACACGCCGCTCCGCGTACATCGAATGCGCCATTGCAGCGGCGGCCGGAGCGAGCAAACCTTGAAGGCATACGTTGAGCTCAACCGAAATGATTGAAACGACACCGCAGTCCAGCGGAGAATCTGCCGCTGCCGAAGAGCCTTCCACACATGACCACGAGGGCCACGAGCACTCGCACGGCGCCGCAACCCTTAATCCAGAGTGCACGCGAGAAGTTGAAATCGAAATTCCCGCTGACGAGGTAACCCGCAATTTCCGCGCGGTCACCAAACGCTATCAAAAAATGGCGCGTATCCCCGGCTTTCGCTCCGGCAAAGTTCCCGAGTCGTTGATCCGCGGCCGCTTCGCGGAACAGATTCGCCAGGACGTGATGGAAGCCGTTCTGCCAGACCATTTTCGTGCTGCGATTGCCGAACGGCAACTCAAGCCGATCTCCCAACCGCAGGTGACCAAAATCGATCTGGAAGAGGGCAAGCCTCTCAAGTTCAAAGCTGCCTTCGAAGTGCTGCCTGAATTTGCCATCGACGGCTATCAGGATGTGAAGGTCGAGAAGCCAGGCGCCGAGCTGACCGATGCGGAGGTCGACGCAGAGTTCGCGCGCATTCGCGACTCCCGCTCCACCATGGAGCCGGTGACAGAAGAACGCGCACTCACCGACGGCGACTTTGCCCAGATCAGTTTTACCGGCAGCGTACAGCCGGCCGAAGGTGAAGCCGAAGCCGCTCCCGAACAACCGATCTCGGGTCAGGACGTCATGGTGCAAGTGGGCGGGCCGAACACCCTCGACAGCTTTAACGCCGCGCTGCGCGGATCGACCGTTGGTCAACAGTTAAAGTTTGAGGTGAGCTATCCGGCCGACTTCGGTGAGCGGCAACTGGCGGGAAAGCGAGTGGCTTACGACCTGGAAGTGAAAGGCATCAAGAAGAAGATCGAGCCCGAGCTGAATGACGATTTTGCCAAGGAGCTCGGACCGTACGAAAGCCTGGCAGACTTTACGCGGCAACTGCGCGAACACATGGCCGCCGACAAACAACGGCGAGTGCAAAGTGAAACCACCAACCAGCTGCTCGACGCTCTGGTCAATCGCTTCGAGTTTCCCGTTCCCGAATCACTGGTTCAACAACAGATTGACACCCGGCTGGATCGCGGCCTGCGGGCGCTTGCCGCCCAGGGCATGCGGACAGAAGACATGCGCAATCTGGATTTCGATCGCCTGCGCGCCGCGCAGCGCGCCTCGGCCACCGCAGAGGTGAAAGGATCCATTCTGCTTGACCGCATTGCCGACAGCGGAGAATGTCACCGTGCCCGAAGAAGAGGTCGAAAGTGAACTTGAAGCTATCTCATTACAAATGCGCGAGCCGGTCGAAACCCTGCGTGCGCGTTTGACTGAGGACGGTAGCCTCGCTAGAATCCGGGAACGCTTACGTAGAGAGAAGATGGGCGCTGTGCTGTATGAGCGGTTAGCGTCCTGAATAACGGGCAATTTTAAGACCGGGGTGCGAAGCCGCCTACGGGAAAAGAAGCAAGGGAGAGCATGGCACTTGTACCTATGGTGGTCGAGCAGACGAGTCGGGGCGAGCGAGCCTACGACATTTATTCTCGTTTGCTTCGCGACAATATTATCTTTCTGGGAACGCCGATCGACGATCAGATCGCAAACCTGGTCATCGCCCAAATGCTGTTTCTTTCCGGTGAAGACCCGGAGAAAGATCTTCAGCTCTATATCAATTCCCCCGGCGGCTCGATCACGGCGGGTCTGGCGATTTACGACACTATGCAATTCATCCGCAACGACGTGGTGACTTATTGCATCGGGCAGGCGGCGAGCATGGCGGCTTTTCTGTTGATGAGCGGCAACAAGGGCAAGCGCTTTGCCCTGCCTAACTCGCGCATCCTGATTCACCAGCCGTCCATGGGCGGCCTGTCGGGTCAGGCAACCGATATCGATATTCACGCTCGCGAGATTCTGCGCATTCGCGAGATCACCAACAAGTTGATGTCGTAGCACACGGCGCAGCCGCTGGAACGCATTGAACGCGACGTTGAGAGAGACTTCATCATGAACGCGCAGCAGGCAAAAGAATACGGAATTATTGACGAAATCATCGATCGGCCACGTACCTGACGGCCACCAGGTCAAAGGAGTTGCAGTATGAAAACGCCGAGGGGAACAGACGATACGCTCCGTTGTTCGTTCTGTCATAAATCACAGGACGCCGTTGCTAAATTGATCTCCTCACCGAGCGATTATCCGCGCGCGTACATCTGTGATGAATGCGTCGCGGTCTGCAACTCCATTCTGGAAGACGACCGGGGCGAGACGCAGCCCGGCGCGGCGCCGGCACACTTGCCCAAGCCGCAAGAGGTCAAGGGCTTTCTCGATGAGTACGTAATCGGCCAGGAGCAAACCAAAAAGAAACTGGCGGTGGCGGTCTACAACCATTACAAGCGTATCCAGATGAACCGGACGCGCGGCAATGACGTCGAGCTTTCAAAATCCAACATTCTTCTGGTAGGCCCAACCGGAAGCGGCAAGACCCTGCTGGCGCACACCCTGGCCAAAATGCTGGACGTGCCCTTTGCCATCGTCGACGCAACCACGCTGACAGAAGCCGGCTACGTAGGCGAGGATGTGGAAAACATCATCCTGAAGCTGCTGCAGGCCGCCGATGGGGACGTTGCCCGAGCCCAGACCGGCATTATTTATATTGACGAGATCGACAAAATCGGGCGCAAGGATGAAAACCCCTCCATCACCCGGGATGTATCCGGCGAAGGCGTGCAACAGGCCCTGCTGAAAATTCTCGAGGGCACCGTGGCCAACGTTCCACCCCAGGGTGGCCGCAAGCATCCGCACCAGGAGTTCACACCGGTCGATACCACCAACATCCTGTTTATTTGCGGGGGAGCCTTCGTCGGTTTGGAACGCCTGGTCGGGCGGCGCGTGGGCAAGAAGGCACTCGGCTTCAAGGCCATCTCCGACAAGGATGCGCAGGAAGCAGGCGTTTTGCCTGCCCAGCGCGATACCGAGCTACTGCGCCAGGCGCAGCCTCAGGATCTGATCAAGTTTGGCCTCATCCCCGAATTTGTGGGGCGCCTGCCGGTGATTGGCATTCTGGACGAGCTGGATGAGGCTGCGCTGGTGGAGATTCTCACCAAGCCGCGCAACGCCATCCTGAAGCAATATCAACGGCTCTTCGAGTACGAGGGGGTACGCCTGATGTTCTCCGAGGACGCATCCCGTGCCGTGGCTCGCGAGGCCCTGAATCGCAAGGTTGGGGCGCGCGGTCTGCGCATGATTCTGGAAGAGTTGATGCTGGATCTGATGTACCACCTGCCCAGCAACAAGAAGATCAAGGAGCTGGACATCACCGCGGAGATGGTGCAGAAGCGTGACCTTTCCGTCACTCTGCTGGAGAAGGCCGGCTAATCCCGCCAGAGAGTTGAAGAAAAAACCGCAGGTCCGTTCACGGATCTGCGGTTTCTCTTTTCCCAATCGACGCAACCCGGTGCAAAATCCGCGCATTGGCGTCTAACTTGTTGATTGGTTGAAGCCCCCGACATCCGAGGCATTGGCGTAACTCGCTTTTCCTCTGTATAAGGGAGATAAGTGAAAGGAAAATCGCGTGACACAAGCAAAAGAAACCCGTGATAAAGGCGAGCTTCGCAAGCTGCCCATGATGCCCATCCGGGACATGGTGATCTTTCCTTACATGATGACGCCATTTGTCGTGGGGCGCGAGTCGAGCGTCAGAGCTCTGGAAGAGGCACTGACCGGCGACCGCAAGATATTCCTCGCCACGCAGCACGACGCGGGCATCGATGAGCCGCGGCCGGAAGATATCTATTCCGTGGGAACGATCGGCAATATCGTCCAGAGCGTGAAGATGCCGGATGGCAACATCAAGGTGCTGGTCGAGGGCCTGGAGCGCGCCAAGGCAGTCGAGATGAATGACTCCGACGGCTTCTTTGTCGCCACGGTGCGTGTCGCCAACCGGCAACTGGAAGTGAATCCTCAAATCGAGCAGGTGATGCAGCGCGTCACTTCCCTGTTCGAGCAGTACGTCAAGCTGCAGCAATCTCTGAATTACGAAACCATGATTGCCGCCGTCCGCATGGATGAGCCGGCCAAGCTTTCCGACACCATCGCCGCCAACCTGCAGCTTTCGATTGAAGAGAAGCAGGAGCTGCTCGACATCTTCGATCCCAGCGAGCGCTTGACGCGAGTGGCCGACGTGCTCGATATCGAAATCGAGAAGCTGAACATGGATCGCAGCGTGCAAAGCCGGGTGAAACGGCAGATGGAGCGCGCGCAAAAAGAGTACTACCTCAACGAGAAAATCAAGGCCATCCAAAAGGAATTGGGCCGCGGTGAAAAAAGCGAATTCGACGAACTGCGCAAGAAGATCGATAGCGCAGGCATGCCCAAGGACGTCTTCGATAAAGCAATTCAGGAGCTGAAGAAGCTCGAGGCCATGCCGCCCATGTCGGCGGAGTCGACGGTGTCGAGAAACTATCTTGACTGGCTGCTGGCCGTGCCGTGGAAGAAGAGAAGCAAAGAGACGCGCAGCATCGATCACGCCGAGAAGGTGCTGAATGCGGATCATTATGGTCTGGAAAAAATCAAGGAGCGCATTCTTGAGTTTCTCGCCGTCCGCCAGTTGGTAAAAAATCCCAAGGGCTCCATCCTCTGCTTTGTCGGGCCTCCAGGTGTGGGCAAGACCTCTCTGGGCATGTCGATCGCCAAGGCAACGGGCCGCAAGTTCGTGCGCATGTC
The DNA here is from genome assembly GCA_963758385.1 of uncultured Acidobacteriaceae bacterium. GTDB lineage: Bacteria > Acidobacteriota > Terriglobia > Terriglobales > Acidobacteriaceae > PALSA-350. The sequence goes on from CAVWVA010000001.1 coordinate 1,762,685, forward strand.
GCTTGGCGGCGTACGCGATGAAGCGGAAATCCGCGGGCATCGCCGTACCTATATCGGCGCCCTGCCAGGACAGATCATCCAGTCCATGAAGAAGGCCGGAACCAAGAACCCGGTCTTCATGCTGGACGAAGTAGACAAGATGGCTTCTGACCTGCGCGGCGATCCCGCTTCCGCACTGCTCGAGGTGCTTGACCCGGAGCAGAATACAAGTTTCCAGGACCACTATCTCGACGTGGAGTACGACCTCTCGCAGGTGCTCTTTGTGGCCACGGCAAATGTGCTGCACACCATTCCCGCACCCCTGCAGGACCGCATGGAGATCCTTCGTCTGCATGGCTACACCGAGGCGGAAAAGCTTGAGATTGCCAAACAGTACCTGGTCAAGAAGCAGCGCGAAGCTACCGGCCTTAGCGATAAGAATGCGATCTTCAGTGACGCTTCGCTGGTCGACATCATCCGTGGATATACCCGCGAAGCTGGTGTGCGCAACCTGGAGCGGGAAATCGGCAACGTGTGCCGCAAGGTAGCGCGCCGCGTGGTCCGCAACGGCGCCAAGCACAAAGAAGACATCGCCGACACCAACCTGAACGAATTTCTCGGCGTAGCCAAGTTCCGCGATTCGCAACTGCATGAGACCAGCGAGGTTGGCCTGGTGACCGGGCTCGCATGGACTGAAGTGGGGGGCAGCATCCTCTCCACCGAAGTGCAGGTGCTGGACGGCAAGGGCAAGTTGACCCTGACGGGGCAACTGGGCGACGTGATGCAGGAGTCGGCGCAGGCCGCACTCTCCTACATACGCAGCCGCGCGCAGCACCTGGGGCTGCCTAAGGATTTTTACCGCAACCTCGATATCCACGTGCATGTGCCCGAAGGCGCGATCCCCAAGGATGGCCCATCCGCCGGCATCACCATCGCTACCGCGCTGGCCAGTGCGCTGGCCAAGATACGCGTGCGGCGCGACATTGCCATGACCGGTGAAATTACGTTGCGGGGCAAGGTTCTGCCGATTGGCGGATTGAAAGAGAAGCTGTTGGCGGCGCACCGCGCGGGCATCTTTGAAGCGGTCCTGCCCCGTGGCAATGAAAAGGACCTGGCCGATCTTCCGGAAAACCTGCGCAGCGTGATGAAGCTGCACTTTGTGGATCAGATGGACGAAGTGTTGAAGATCGCACTCGAAGCGCCGCTGCCGGAATTGCGTGAGGAAACTCCCGAGGCCCTGGCCACGGTCAAGCCTCCCGTTGCCGCCGAACAGCCGCGCGCCCAGTAAACCGGGCGCATGCACCTATCCACCAAGTTCCTGCTCTCGGCGATGGCGCCGGAGCAGTTCCCTGCCGCAACGGCTCCCGAGTTTGCTTTCCTGGGGCGATCGAACGTCGGCAAATCCAGTCTGATCAACGGGCTGTTGGGAGAGAAGGCCGCTAAGGTGTCGGCCTCTCCTGGCCGCACCCGGTCGATCAACTTTTTCTCTCTGTCGGACTCGCCCTCGGCGCGCAAACCTCGGCTGCTCTTCGCCGATCTCCCGGGGTATGGATACGCCAAAATCTCCCGGTCCATTTCCGCGGAGTGGCCGAAGTTCATTAATCCCTATCTGGAAGAGCGGCCCAACCTCGTGCTCTGCGTCTGCCTGGTCGACAGCAATATTCCAGTACAGGCGAGTGACCAGCAACTGATCGCCTCCCTCAAGGGAATGGGACGCAGTTTCCTTACTGTTGGAACAAAGGCAGACAAACTCTCCGGGAATGAGCGGACGAAAGCGCTGGCCAGGCTCAAAGAAGGGTTGGACCTTAGCGATCTGATCCTGTGTTCGGTAAAGACAGGGTATGGCGTGAAAGAACTGTGGGCGCAGATCATGGCTCGGGTCGAAAGTCCCGCGTAATAAGCAGCAAAACCTACCAGGTGTTGTAGGCTTGTCCGTCGCTGCCGGTTTGATCCGAACCACTGTGCACATCCGTCATGCCAGGATCGGTCTGATCGACATTTTGCAGCGTGTCGTCCATGGTCGGCACCCAGGTGCTGTTGGTGGACGTCATCGGATCTTTGGGAATCTCTTTCAAATAACCTGCAGTCACCAGGTCATCGAGCGTTTGCGGCGCCTTGTTTTTGTCGTTGGTGTACGCATCGATCGCATCCCTGAGAACATGCAAATCCTCTCTCAGAACCGCTTCCCGGGCAGCGCGAATCGAGGAGACATAGGCCGGAATCGCGATGGCGGCCAGAATCGCGATGATGAGCATCACCACCATCAACTCGACCAGCGTGAAGCCGGGCGAGGAGCGTCGCCTGGCAGAGTGCGCGTATTGGGGACGACAGCCGAAGCCGGTTGTTCTCACAAGCCTACCAATCGGAGTACTTCGTTCCATCAAGACCAACGCCTTTCGACTTGGAAGCGACATCAAAAACATTCTGCCCTCCCCATGAGTCGCTGTTGGGCTCGTCCTGCATGGAACGTAACGTCCACTCGTCTTTACCGGTCATGGGATCAACCGGGATGCGGCGGAGAAATTTGAGCTTCTTGCCCTGGGCATCCACGCCCTTGACCAGCGTCTCGAGATCTGGCGGATAGCCCTGGCTTTCAAACTTGACTAATAAAAGCGTGACGGTCGGCAGCGTCTTTGTAGCGGTCGATGGCGTCGCGCATCTGCCACAGGTCGTAGCGCAATTCCCTCTCCCGTTCACGCTGGGCGCGGAAACGTGCCAGGGGAACGGCGGCCGAGGCAAGGATGGCCAGAATCGCGACGGTCACGATCAACTCGACCAGCGTCAAACCGGCCTGGGGGTTGGACGCGCTGCTGGGACGTAATCTGTGCTGCATACAAGGGCCCTATTGCACATGTACTGCGGTTTGTGAGCCGGCGATGTTGATGGCTTGCTGTGCGCTGTTCTTCGCCGAGGCGCGGATAATCTGCAAGGACGCATCTCCAACTGCATTGGCCTGGAAAGTAAGCACGCAAACAGTTCCCGACCCGTTCACGCCGCCAGCCCCGGGAGGACGCGAAGCCGAGATCACAACATTCCCAGCGCCATCGTCGCGGTGAACCAACGCGATGGCCTGGCCATCATGGCCGAGATAACTGCCGCTGTCGACGTTGATCAACGCCAGTTTGGCGTTGTCGTAATGTAACTGCATCGGTACGGAGAAAACATCCTGCCCCCCGGTCAGGTTGACCGCGACCTGAAAGGTGGCGCCTACTTTCGGCGTAGCCGCTGGAGGAGCGATCTGCAAGCTTACAGAACCTGGTATCAAAGGCGGAGGTGGCGCGGCTGGCGGTGCTCCGGCTACGGGCGGCGCCGGGGTATGAGACTGCAGCCCGGGCGGTAGTCCGCCTACTTGGCCGTTCGCCGGGGCTGAAATACGCCGCAACTCAACGTTCGAACCTGTGCCGGTATCCACTTCCTGCAGGTTCAACGGACTGATATCCGTGGCCCGAACCACATGCGGAGTCAGCATGAAGACGATCTCGTCGTCGCGCACCTCATGCTGCGTGGAACTGAATATGTACTTGAGGATGGGGAGTTCGCCCAAGAATGGCGTTCCGCCAATGGTGACAAGATCCTGCTTCTGAAGGAATCCGCCCAATATGTTGACTTCGCCTTCCTTGAGCCGCACCACCTGGTCGGCCGTACGCTGGCTAATGATGGGCTCGGTAATGCCACCGATGTTGGTCGAACCCTCTTCCTGCGAAGAGACAATTTTGATCTTGAGCGTTACGTCGCGGTCATAGTGCACCACCGGCGTGATCTCGATCTCCACACCGACATCCAGATAGGTGAACTGGGTGTTAACCAGGGAGCTTACGACCGCGGTCGCCGCGCCCGTCTGGTAGGAACCGGTGGCCACCGGGATACGTTCGCCTATCTTGATATCAGCCTTTTGCCCATCCGTCGCCCGGATGCTGGGATTTTGCAGCACCTTGGTGTCGGAGTCCGAGAGCAGCAGGTTGGCTGTTGCCTGGCCTATGGTCACGGCAAAATTGGTGGCATTCAAGTGAGCAAGATTGTTCAGCGTCAGGTTGGTGGTGGTTCCGGTCGTGGTTGTGCCGGTTGTGGTCGTTCCGGTCGTTGTGGTGCCCGTTGTGGTGGTGGTGGAATTCGGTGGTTGCAGCTGGACAGAGAAGGTGCCGGGAAGCTGTATACCGATGGTCCGCGATTTATCGCGATTGACTTCGAGCAGCGCCACGTCGACAACCACCTCGGGACGCGACTTGTCCAGATCGTTAATAAGCTTCTGCGCCAGCAGCAGCTCGTCGGGCGTGGCTCGCATCACAATCGCGCTCTGGCTCGGCACTCCGTAAAGCTTGGCGTTGACCAACAGGTTGCGCAATGCGGTCTGGATATCGTTCAGGTCGTTTTGCTGTGCAGTGTTCGCCAGGTAGAAGGTTTGAACCGCTTCCTCTTCCAACTCCTGGCGCTTGGCACGGGTGTTCATGGCAACAAAGATGGTGTTGGCCGTTACCGGATGCCAGAACGTACCCGAGACTGTGCCGACAATGCGCAAAGCGTCCAGGAGAGATACGTTGGCAATGTCTACCTGGATGCGCTTGGAGGTGTACTCGGGATCGAACAGCACGTTCACTCCAGCGGCTTTACCTACCGTTGCGTAAACTACCTTGCTGTCTTCGGTCATATGCAAGGTCAGCGGTTCATTGGAAATTGGTTTCAGCTGAACCGGGCTGCCGACCTGGCTGAGCTCCTCAGCCTTATTCTCGGGAATCGATGTTTCGTGACTGACCGAGGGAGTGTTGAGCTTCTCTCTCGCGTGCTCGATATCCTGGTGGGCCAGTTCGTTGCTGGGATCGATTTCGAGGGCGTGCATAAACTCGGTGAGCGCGCCGGTCATGTCGTTCTGCGCCATCAGCTTTTCACCGCGGCTCACATACGCGGATGCGGCCACAAAGCGTAACCGCTCATAGGCAGTCTTATAGCGAAGGTTCTTGGGTTCCTTCTTAAAGGCCTGGTAGTAGTCCTCATACGCTGTGATGGGATCGTCTTTGGCCTCGGCGTTTTGACCCTGCTCATAAAGAGTTTTGGGCTTAGGACCCGACGCTGCAAAGCAGCAAATGCTCAGGCATAAGAGCGAGGTAAACGCACTGGACAGAGCTCAATTCTTTTGACGGCGATTCATCGCACTCCAGATAGCCAAACGGCATGTTTTCTAGGGAGAAATCGACGTGTCCAAAATGCTACCGAACGCGCTTCCTTCTTCGACGTAACTGGTCCTGAATCAGCGCGAACTCTACCCGGCCCAGGAGCTTTTTTCTTGCCTAATAACACCTGAGTATACCATCCGGAGTAACCCGCCTTTCGCTCCCAAGTCGCGTGCTAGCATGAAGATTCGTAACCAAATGTATGCCCCGGCAATTGACTCAAACCGCTCCTTCGGCCCCGCAAAAAGCGAAACCACGTGAACCTGTCGCCGCAGGGGAACGAGACGCAGCGGTCAATCGTGCTGCCAGCCACAATTACTTTCTCCTGGACAAGTTCGAAGCCGGCATCGCATTGCGAGGCACCGAGGTAAAGTCCATCCGCGAAGGCAAAGCCAATCTCAAGGACGCCTACGGAATCATTAAAGACGGGGAAGCGTATTTGCTGAATGCCCATATCGGTCCTTACTCGCACGGAAACTCTCTCAACCACGACTCCCTGCGCACCCGCAAGCTGCTGCTGCACCGCCAGGAACTGCAAAAGCTATTGGGGAAGACGCAGCTGAAAGGTTTAACGCTCATTCCGACCCGGCTTTATTTCCGTCACGGCCGGGTGAAGTGCGAATTGGCAGTTGCTAAGGGAAAGCAGGACTGGGACAAGCGGGAAACCGAGCGCCGGCGCGAAGACGAACGCGAGGCTCGCGCCGCCATCGTTCGTGGCCAGCACAAGTAGAAAGAATCCGCTACCGCACCATAAACATAACAATTACAAATACTTAGCAGGATTTCTGGAAAGCGATCGCATGAAGACCAAACTCGTATCAGGCAAGCTTGACCGGATCGCCAGCGAACTGCTGGTGGTCTTTGCTTTTGATGCCGCAGACAAGAAGCACCCGGCAAAAGATTCCAAACCAGTAGTTAAGCTTTTGAGTGCGGGCGGTCCGCTCACCAGGGCGGCGGCCACGCTCCTGAGCAGCGGTGAGTTTGCCGCTGGAAGCTGCGAGACGGTTCTCTTGCATGCTCCTGATGGATTCAAGGCGCAGCGGATTCTGCTTGTGGGCGTGGGCAAGGTAACCCTACCCGAGGTGCGCAAGGCAGCCGGCGCAGCTGTCCGCTTTGCCAAGCCGCGCAAGCTTCGCGAGCTATCGATTGCGATTCCTTCCGCGGAGGGTCTCGACCCAGCAGCGGCCGCACGAGCGGTGGTCGAAGGCGCCTATATCGGGGACTTCGATCCGGATACTTACCGTTCCGACCGGAAGGACCAGAGCATCGAGCAACTCAACGTGGTCAGCGGCGGAGGAAACCAGGCCGCGACCGAGGCTGCGCTGCGCGAAGGAGTCATTCTTGGCGAGGCACAGAATTTTACTCGCAGCCTGGTCAATGAGCCTGGAAACGTAATGACGCCAACGGTACTGGGACAGCGAGCGGCGGAAATGTGCAGTCAATACGGGCTGCAGTGTGAGGTGTATGGCGCCGATAAGCTGAAGGAATTAAAGATGGGCGCCTTCTGGGGGGTCACCAAGGGGTCGGCGGAGCCTCCTGCACTGATCGTAATGACCTACCAGCCTGCCAACGCCCCCAAAAGCCCGGTGTTGGGCCTGGTGGGTAAAGGAATTACGTTCGACACGGGTGGCATCTCCATCAAGTCCGCGGACGGCATGGAGAAGATGAAATACGACATGGCCGGCGGAGCTGCGATGATCGGCTCCATGCAGGCCATCGCGCAATTGAAACCTGCGGTGAAAGTGATCGGCATTGTCTGCGCCGCGGAGAACATGCCGTCGGGCACGGCGATGAAGCCGGGAGACGTGCAGATTGCCATGTCCGGCAAAAGCATCGAGATCATCAATACAGATGCCGAGGGGCGGTTGGTGTTAGCCGATGGGCTCGCCTATGCGCGGCAGCTGGGCGCCACCCACTTGATCGACGCGGCGACACTCACCGGCGCCTGCGTGGTTGCGTTGGGCATGGTGAATGCCGGCGCGTTCTCGAATGATGATGAGACCTACCGCCATTTCACCGATGCGTTACAAATCTCGGGCGAGCGTTTCTGGCGTCTGCCGGTGGAAGACGAATATCGTGAGTTCATCAAGTCGGGCATTGCCGACATCATGAACACCGGCGGTAGCCGCTGGGGCGGCGCCATCACCGCTGCCATGTTTCTGAAGGAGTTCGTCGACGATACGCCGTGGATACACCTCGACATTGCAGGTGTCGCCTGGACGGAGGAGCAGAAGCCCTGGATAGCGAAGGGGCCCTCGGGAGTACCGGTGCGGACCATCACGGAGTGGGTGCGCAGCTACGCCAGGTAATTAGGCCCGGATTTTTATCGAGACATGGAATCCCTCGTAAAAGGCCAGCTTGGTAAAAGATCGATGAAGATTCAGCCCCCCAGGCATCCCTTATCAGGCTGTTCGACAACCCATGCTGTGGAGGATTCAAATGTCGACCCGTAGAACCGCCGTCTCCGCCATTGCGATCTTGTCAGCGCTCAGCTTACTGACCTCGTGCAACTCTTCTTCCGGCACAGTCGCGCTCAATGGAGCGGGCAGCACTTTTGTCTATCCCGTGATGGGGCGCTGGATTCAGGACTTTCATCAGTCTCATGCGAATGTGCAGATCAACTACCAGTCGATTGGCAGTGGCGGCGGTATCCAGCAGGTGAAGTCGGGCACGATTGATTTCGGCGCCTCGGATGCGCCCCTGTCCGACGCGGATATGGCGCAGATGACGCCCGTCATACAGATTCCCGAATCAGCCGGGCCAGTATGCGTCACCTACAATCTCCCTGGCCTGGAGAAGCCCTTACAACTTTCCTCCGATGCGTTGGCGGGAATCTTTCTGGGCAAAATCACCAGTTGGCAGGATCCGTTGCTTGCCAAGGACAACCCCGGGTCGAAACTTCCCAAAGCGAAGATCACCGTGGTCCATCGCGCCGAAAGCAGCGGCACCACTGCTGCCTTCACCACTTATCTCGCCGCGGTTAGTCCGGAATGGTCGCAATCTGTCAGCAAAGGCACGTCTGTTCAGTGGCCTGTCGGGCTCGGCGCCAAAGGCAGCGAAGGGGTCACCGGTCAGGTGAAGAATCTTCCCGGCGCCATCAGCTACGTCGAACTCACTTATGCTACCCAGAACAAACTTCCCGTGGCGGCGATCAAGAACCAGGCCGGCAAGTACGTACTGCCCAGCACGGCAGCGACAACGGCAGCGATCGCTGCCTTCAAGGATCAATTAGCAAAAGACCCGCGCACTCCCATAGCCAATCCGCCCGCCTCTGCGCCGGAAGCATATCCCATCTCGACCCTCACCTTCCTGATTATTCCCAAGGACGGTAAAGATGTACAAAAACGCACGGCATTGAAGCAATTCATCGTCTATGTGGTCACAGACGGGCAGCAATCCGCGGGCGGAATGAACTATGCCCCGCTACCCGACGCAGTGAAACAGCAGAATGTGCAAACGCTGGGCCAATTGACGGTCAATGGCAGCCCGATCCAATAAAATTCTTCAAGCTTTGGCGGAGGAACGGGAGAAGTTGCGCTTCGCGCCGGTGACGGCCCGGTCCAATTTTTCCCCAATGCCGGGGAAAGCCGGCGTAGGCCCGTTCCAACGCAATTGATCGACATCCTCGAATAGCGGGATGTCGGTCCGCAGCGTGGCCAATACGCGAAAGAGCAGAGCACGGTCCCACTCGCGGGCAAGTACCGCGGCGAGTGTGCCGGCACTCGTTGCGTTCACTCGCCATTCTCGATAATCCCGGGGGATTGCTTCGAGATGGACAAATCTGGATAGAACCGCGGCGGATGATTTTGCGCCCCACCCTGGCAGTCCCGGATAGCCGTCGGCAGAATCCCCCACCAGTGCCAGGTAGTCGGGAATAGATTCCGGTGAGACGCCGAACTTTTCAATGACGCCGGCCTCGTCATAGGTCACGCGCGTCCGCCGATTCAGCTGAACCACACGCGTGCCGCGGACACATTGGGCGAGATCCTTGTCCGGTGAACAAACAATCACGCGTTCGACTCGCGCGTCTGCAGCCGCCACAACCGCGGCGGCAGCAATCGCGTCATCTGCCTCAAACTCCACCATCGGCCAGACAACGATCCCCGCGGCGGACAGAACATCCTCCAGTAACTGGAACTGCGCGAGCAGGTCGGGCTCGACACCCTCGCCCGTCTTGTAGCCGGGAAACAAATCGTTGCGAAAAGACTCGATCACGTGATCGGTTGCAACGGCGACGTGGGTTGCGCCTTCTTTGACCATGCCCAGTACGGATGCGAGCACGCCGCGAACCGCGCCAACTTCCTGTCCGTTGGAATCCCGCGCAGAAGGCATCGCATAATAGTGCCGGAACAACTCGTATGTGCCGTCGACAAGATGGACTTCCAAGGTGTAGCTCCCAAACCCATATATAGCCTTGCCCTTCCGTTTCAGCCGGAGGTATTCGGCTTTCGCCGAGGCTTTTACGGGCTATCGGTACGAGTCTAACCGATCAATTTGTCATGCGGTCCGGCGCTTTTTAACTTGCCCGGCCGCGGGTAATTGACTCAGGATGCTGGCTTTCCCAACTCAAATCACCATTTGATCGTTATTTGACCGCGATTGCATTTACTCGCGGCGGCGTGTTCGCCAGACTCAGTGGCAAGCGGGCTATTCAGACTCTGAGACAGGAGACGCAACATGTCCGAAGGAAACAAGAAGATCGCAATTGCTTACTTCCAGAAGGCGATCAACGAATTCGATACCGCGACTGCCATCGCACTTTACGGCGGAGAAAACTATCGCCAACACAATCCATTGATCGAGGACGGGTGGGAAGGACTGACCCGGTTTGTCGATTCGCTTCGTACTCACTTTCCCCAGGCTCGTTTGCATATCAAACGCGCTATCGGAGACGGCGATTTCGTGGTCCTGCACAGCGAGTGGATCCGCACTCCCGGAGAACGGGGTGAGGCCGTCGTGGACATCGTGAGGTTTGAGCAGGGGAAAATCGTCGAGCACTGGGACGTCATTCAGCCAATTCCCGATTCGGCAAAGAACCTGAACACCATGTTCTGACCATCGTTCGCATGATTCCAGAAGAGGAGTACGAAATGACCGTTGTCACCCAGTCCGGCCTGCACGCACTACAATACAAGACCATCGATGGCCTCAAGATCCGCTTTGCCGTCAACGACAAGAAAAATGGCGATCCGATTCTACTGCTAAGCCCCTTGCCGGAAAGCATCCTGGCCTTCCTTCCTACCTGGGATATGTTTTCCGCATTGGGTCCCGTAATCGCCGTGGACCTGCCGCCGTTCGGCCTTTCAGAATCTCGCGCCGGCGCCAGGACGCCGGAGACCGCGGGAGAGTTTGTGCTTCGCCTTATGGAAGCCTTTGCGATCGATCGGCCCCATGTAGTAGCGCCCGATATCGGCACCCCAGCGTGCCTCTTCGCCGCAGCGAATCATCCGGAAATTTTTAGGAGCCTGGTGATCGGCAGCGGTGCGACGGATCATACCGACATTCGCGGCGTCCTCGACCAGATCGTGAACGCTCCTTCTCTGGAACCCTTCAGGGATATGACGGGCGAGCAGTTCGTGCGCGGCGCAATTGCCGACATGAAGAAATACAAGCTCCCCGACTACGTTTTGCAGGACTACCTCGCTTCCTACTCGGGGCGAAGGTTCTGGGACGCGATGGAATTCCTCCGTGATTATCCGGACGCGCTGCCTCGGCTCGCCCAGCGAACTCCCGGGATCACGACGCCTTGCCAGCTCATCGTTGGCCAGCATGATCCCCTCGTCCCAGTCTCCAACGCTGAAGGCCTGCACAAGGGCCTGCCCAAGAGCAGGCTCAACGTCATCGACTGCGGTCACTTTGTTTGGGAAGATGCCGCGGAAGAGTACGGCAGACTTGCCTGCGACTTCATTCGCGGAGGTTATCTCACCCTGTAGAGCCCCTTGTGACCCGTTCGGCCCTTGGTCGATTATCGGAGTTCGCAAATGCACCCACCGGCACTTCACGAAAGCGCCCATGACCAGGAGGAAACAAAGCAATGACGACCGCAAAGGAACTTCTTCAGGGTTACATCAACGGCACGGCAAAGCAATCCGCGGCTCTCTTCGCAGACAAGGGAGCGCTCGAACTGCCTTATCTGGCGGATCTGGGGGTTGAGCCCCGATATGAAGGGCCAAAGAACATCGAGGCTTTTCTTACCTTTCTGCACGAAAAAATGTACCCGGGATTCAAATTTGTCGACGTGCAGATTTACATCGATACGCCAGAGCAGGCTTTCGGCGAGTACACGATTCATCAGAAATCCGGCATCTCGGGCAAAGAAGTCCACCAGCGCTTCTTCGGCCATTGTGTGGCTGCCGGCGGGAAGATTGTGCTTCTGCGTGAAGCGCTCAATCTGCTGGCGGCCGCCGACGGCATGTTCCCGAACGGGATCGCCGACGTCATCAACAAAAAGTAACCGCCAGCCGGTTAACAGGGAGAAAAGCAATGAAGGTACTGTTCATCATCAGCAGTTCGGAGACAGCATTCTGGCTGTCAGAAGTCACCCATCCCTATTGGCACCTGACGGAGCGGGAGGTCGAGGTAGACTTCGCCAGCCCAAAGGGAGGGAAGGTCGTTTTCGATGCTTACAGCGATCCGTATTTCGAGAAGTCATTGGAGCCCCATGACCTGGTCAGCAAGGGTTTCCTGTCGGACAAAGCGCTCCTGGCAAAACTTGAGACCACGCTTCCCTTGAGCGAGGTCGATTTGAGTGCCTATGACGCGATTCATGTCGCGGGCGGCCGGGGTGCGACCTTCGACCTGTTTCCCAATGAGGATGTCGCCAGGGCGCTTGAGTTTTTCTGGGCTCAAGACAAAGTGGTCGGCGCTATCTGTCACGGAGCAGTCGCCCTTGGCAATATCCCCGATCGAATCCGGGGCCGCCATGTGACCGGGTTTACATTCGAGGCTGACAAGCAGCTGCAAAGCATGTTCGGGAGCAACTTCATCATCCCGCACTATCCGCAGAAGGTTCTCGAGGGCACTGGCGCGGTGTACAGCTGTATCCAGCCGTACACCCCCAAAGTGGTGATCGACGGCAAGCTCATCACGGGCCAGGATCAATCCGCCGCCTCTGAGTATGCGCTCGCCATGTTGCACCTGATGACCGGCCATACTCCGGTGACGGCTGTTGGCCCGGGCTCAGGAGAGTAAGCCATGCTGTTTCACGTAATCATGACTGTGCACATTCCTCCCGATAGCGACCCGGACAAGATGAAAAGATTGCAGGCCGAGGAGCACCAGCGGGCAAACGAGTTGCAGGTTCAGGGCAAATGGCTGCATCTCTGGCGCGTGGCAGGCAAGTATGCAAACATCAGCATCTTTAGCGTTGAGAGTCCCGCCGAGCTCCACGAGACGCTTAGTTCACTGCCTCTGTTTCGCTTTATGGAGGTTGAGGTGAGCGCACTCTGCCACCACCCGGGATCGCTGGAGCCGGAGCGGTAGTGAATACACAATGCCTCCTGCCGGGCGTGAGGAAGCCGGCCTATCCTGCGTTTTGGGCTCGCGCCCGCGCTGGTTTGGGAACGGAGATGGCCGCCAGTCTGGCGCTGACCAGCTTACGGATGAGCCGGCGATTTGCCGTGGCGCCTAGCTTGCGATTGGTTGACGGTACCTTTTCATAGCTACTTAAAGGTTGGTTTCGGCGGTGAGCACACTGACTCGAACCAGCGACTGATGTAGACCTCTGCGTGCGCTTCGCCGCAGAAATGGCGGGCTCCCTCCGCGTTGGCCACCTCGGAGTTCCATCGATGCACGGTAAGTTCGGTCTCCCCACATCGGATCACGAACCAGTGGATGGGATTAGAGGTGACGAGCCCACAAACTTCACATCTGAATTCCTGTATGGTTGCCATGCGTTCAAAGTTTAGCAGCAAATAAAGGGTTTCAAGCACAGGTAAAGAGCGCTGCTGACCGGGCGCCGGTGATCCCAACGTGCGCACAAAAAGCGAACCGTGAGGCGCCAGGCATTTTGCGCCGGGACGAGAATGCTCTGCTAAAACCGCTTGCCTTGAGGTCAATTCGATGACAACTCAAATCTCTCCCATGTTGGCTGTCAGCGACGGAACGGCCGCGATCGCGTTCTACGAGCGCGCATTCGGCGCTACGCTTCTTTGGGAACTGGAGGGTGCGGTTGCCGGCCTGGTGATCGATGGCGCAGAGTTTTTCCTGGCCGAAGAGTCTCCCCCTCACGGCAACCGCAGCCCAAGCGACGCAGGTTTCACCACGGTAAGAATCGAACTTTTTGTGGATGACCCGGTGGCGGTCCACAGCCGTGCCCTGGCCGCTGGAGCTGTCGACCACAGCTCCGTCGAGGAGCATCACCACGCAACGACCGGACCGCGCCCGATCAAGCGAATGTTACAAGGAGCTGTGGTCGATCCTTTTGGTCATTTGTGGCTCATCGGAAAAATCCTGGAGCACGGTTGACTTGCTTCTATCCCGGCGCACATTTCTACTACTACCACAGCCAATATCGCATAGCCGTGGGCGCTTTCCGAGGGTTATGCTGGGACTCGCGGTGGGTGCCTTGCTATGCGACGCGATCTGGGATGCGGCCTTTTCGAAAAAATCCTATGCTGTGTTGCGTTAATCAGCGGATGCCTGGTGAACTCCGCCCTGGGAATGGCTCAAAGCGATAACAAGCCATCCGATGCGCGCCCCGGCGTTCAAGACCCGTACAAGTTGCAAGTAACCAGCAACCTTGTGGTGGTGCGGGTTGTGGTGCTGGACGCACAAGCGAAACCAGTCGAAGGTTTGAGGAAAGAAGATTTCAAGCTCTTCGATAAGGGCAAACAGCAATCGATCTCGCAATTTGTGGCCCACCCAGCAGGGTTGACACCGACTTCGGCTGGCCAGGCGGTTGCGGAACCGTCTGCCAGTTCGCCAATGAACTTCATGGCTTACTACTTCGACGACTTGAACACGTCCGACTCCGACATGAACCAGGCACGCGATGCCGCGGATCGTTATCTAACAGCAAATCTCCGGTCGCAGGACAGAGTTGCGATCTTTACTCCTGAGAAAATGCTGTCGGACTTTACGGCGGATGCGAAGCAGATCCATGATGCTCTGTTCAAGCTCCACGCAAATGCCCAGGCGCTAAGGCTGAACCATGACTGCCCGCAATTGAGCGACTACCAGGCCCAGCAAATTATCCAGAGCCCGGACAGTTACAGGAATAACGATGCCTGGACCCTGGCGCTTGCCGAGGCGAGTCAACGTTGCCAGGCGGGCTCGGAATCTGCGCAGAAAAAGCCCGGCGAAGCCGTGGTAACTGGCCAATCTGATCCTCCTGAAGTCATTATGATTCGCATGCTGGCGGAGAGCATCGTCGATCAAAGCGAGATACAGGCGCGGAATAACCTGAAAGGCCTCGAGCGGGTGATGAACTATGTGGCGCAGATGCCGGGGCGGCGCTCCGTCGTTCTGGTGTCTCCCGGTTTCCTGACGCAAAACGAACAGCCGCAATTAAACCAGGTGATCGACCGGGCGTTGCGCGCGGAGGTGGTGATTCACTCCCTGGATCCCAGGGGTCTGGTAAATCTTTCCCGCGCGGGGGATGCATCCAGAGCTTACCTGGCCTCCGTGCCCGGTGCGAGCGGAGCCATACAAAACCTTGACACGGCGAGAGAGGTGATGGCGACGAGTGTGCTGGCGGAAACCGCGAAAGGCACCGGCGGTCAGTATTTTCACAATAACAATGACCTTCCACGGGGTTTTGGGGCACTCGGAGAATCACCTGCCTACTACACCCTGGCCTTTGTGCCTACAAATCTGAAGCCGGATGGGAAATTCCATCCATTGAAGGTACAACTGACCGAAAAGCACCAGGACTTCAACATTCAAACCCGGCGCGGCTATTTTGCGCGAAAGGGTGACGCCACAACCGACGCCACGACCGACGCCACGACCGAGGCCAAGACCGAGATTAAGACCGAACCCAAAACCGAAACCAAGACCGAAGCCGAAACCGAAGTTCAAAGCCACGCTAAAGACGAAGCCACGACTGCGGCTAAGAGTGAAGCTAAGACTGAAGTGGAATGGGACACTACGCAGGCAAGCGATGCGGAAGCCCGGGTGCGAGAACAAGTCCGCGAAGCGATTCTTTCCGATGCGGAAGCGCAACAGCTCGCGGTCACCCTTGTCGCGACGGTCGCGTCAACCAACACACAGGTCCGCCAGCTCACGCTCTCAGCCCATCTGGACGCGCACGAACTGCACTTTCACAAGAAGGGAGGAAGGAACCTGAACGAGGTCTTATTCGCATTTGCCGTGTTCGATCAAACAAACAAGCCACTCAGGCTGCAACAAGAATGGGCAAAAGTCGATGCGCGGGATGCAGACCTACGTCCGATTCTTAACTCGGGTCTCAACATGGATATAACTTTCCTGCTGAAGCCGGGAGTCTACCGGGTGCGGGAAGTGGTCATGGATTCGGAAGAGAATCAACTGACGGCGCGATCGCGCAAAGTCAAAATCCCATAGATGCATACAGCATTGGTTTCGCTCCGTTCCAATATGGGAATGCGTGTCGAAACACTCTGAGTCTCCGCCACCGAGAGATCGGTGCCCTGTCCAGAGATTGCATACGGTAGAATCTGACGGCTATCCGTAAATACAAAGAGATTCATTCAGAAAGGGGCATCTGTGCGCAAGTCTCGTCTGCTGGGGAGGGTTCTGTCCCTGTTCTTGGTCGTCTTTGCCCTGGTCCAGGCAGGGTTTGCCGGCACAACGCACATCTACTACGTGGCCAGCGACGAGGTGGAGTGGAATTACACTCCGCTGGGCATCGACCGGATGATGGGCATGCCGTTCGCGGGACATGCCAGGCTGTTCACCGAGCAGGGCCCGCATCGCATCGGCAGCATTTATCGCAAAGCGATCTACCGCGAATACACCGACGGTACGTTCACCCAACTCAAGGCCCCTGCTCCCGAGTGGGAGCATCGCGGCATCCTGGGGCCGGTACTGCGCGCGGAAGTGGGTGACACCATCCGGGTGGTATTCAAAAACAACGCAACTCATCCGTTCAGCATGCATCCGCATGGAGTTTTCTATGCCAAGGATTCCGAGGGCGCGGGATATGACGACGGCTCGTCTTTGCCCGACAAGAACGGTGTGCTCCCGGGCAAAACACACATTTACAACTGGGAGGTGCCGGAGCGCGCGGGTCCCGGGCCCAACGACCCCAGCTCGATTGTTTGGCTGTATCACTCGCACGCCAATGAGCTAAGGGATGTGGAGAGCGGACTGGTTGGAGTCATTCTCATCACCCGCAAGGGTATGGCCGGACCGACCGGCCGGCCAAAGGACGTTGATCGCGAGTTCGTGAACCTGTTCATGATCGTGGACGAGAACACCAGCTGGTACCTGCAGCACAACATCGACACCTATACCAGCGACCCCAAAGGCGTGAAGAAGCTCGAAGCCACCATAGGTGATGATGAGGGCAATTTCTTTACCTACGGCACAGGCTTTACCGGAGTGAATTTTCGGTCGACTATCAACGGCTTCATGTTCGCGAACATGCCCATCATGACGATGAAGAAGGGCGAGCGAGTGCGCTGGTATGTCGTCGCCATTGGAGAATTCGGGAATATCCACACTCCTCATTGGCACGGCAACGTGGTGATGGAGGGTGGGCACCGTACCGACGTGATCTCCGTCAGCCCGGCGCAGATGCAAACCGTGGATATGATTCCCGACGATCCCGGCACATGGATGTACCACTGCCACATCGACGAGCATATGGAATCGGGTATGGTGGCGCTCTACAAAGTAGAGCCCTAGATCGACTGGGGTAGCTTCTCTATAAAACTGCCGCGACCTTTTTTACATTCTAACGTCCGTTGCGTTCCGTACTGTACATTCTGTAATTTCTGTATATACTGAAATTACAGAATGAAAGGGACGGCAATGACTCTATCGAACGCCGCACGTGAGTTCATACTTCACTGGGGGGAAATGGGCAGCCGCTGGGGCGTAAACCGCACCGTCGCGCAGATACACGCTTTGCTGTACCTGTCGACTGAGCCACTCACCGCCGACGACATTGCTGAGGCGCTCTCTGTAGCGCGCTCCAACGTGAGCACCAGTCTGCACGAACTTGAAAACTGGCACCTGGCGCAGACCACCCACAGAATGGGCGATCGCCGCGACTTCTTCTCTACCTCGCAAGATGTGTGGCAGCTGTTTCTCACCGTGCTGCAGCAGCGCATCGAGCGCGAGATTGAACCCACTATCGCCGCGCTGGACCGGCTCGCCACAGAAGCACGGGCGGAGAAGCAGCCCGAGGTGACGACCCGCATCACCGCCATGCACGCCTTTCTCCAGGAGATACGCGGCTGGCACCAGCAGATGTCCAAGTTGCCGCCCAGTACCCTGCGCAGCCTGATAAGCCTGGGTTCCAGCGTGACCGAGTGGCTTCCGCGCCAGCGCAAAGTAAAGGAGAAGAAATGATCGCCGCGAACCTCCGCCTGACGGAAGAATCCATAGCACTGCCGGCAACTGCGGCGCACGCGCCACAGATCGGCCTGGAGCAGTACTACAGCGAGGCCGGTCCGGACTATGCTGCCTGGAGCCGCGAGTTCAACATGCACTTCGGCTACTTCCGCGCATGCCGCAATCCGCTCAACCGGGAAGGGATGCTGGAGCAGATGAACCTAGAAGTGCTGGCCCGGTTGAGGGTGGATGGCATCGCGGAGCCGCGGCTACTTGACCTGGGCTGCGGCCTCGGCGCCACGCTGCGCAGCTTTGCCCGCCGCCTTCCGCAGGCGCGCTTGTTGGGACTGACGAGGGTGCCGTGGCAAGTGGAGCGCGCCCGCGCGCTCAATGACGCTGCCGGGTTGGGCGAGCGCGTGCGTGTGCTCGAGGGCGACTACGAAGGCACCACCCTGGAAGGCGCCAGCTACGACTGTGTGTATGCGCTCGAAAGCAGCTGCCACGCTCGCGGCGCGGACAAGGGCGCGCTGCTCACCGAAGCGCACCGTTTGCTGCGGTCCGGCGGACGGCTTGTCATTGCCGACGGCTTTCTCGCCAGCGCAAGGTTCCCTAGTGCGCTGCAGCAGCAGATCTACCGCAAGCTTTGCGAGTGCTGGGTGATCGAAGAACTGGCGCAGCTACCCCAGTTCACGGCGCGGCTGGGACAGCTTGGCTTCACGGACATTTCAGTTGAGCATCTGCAGATGCGGGTGGCGCCGTCGGTTGCGCACATTCCCTGGGTAACGCTGAAGTTCCTCTTGACGGATGTGGTGTTCGGCGAGCGGAAGATGACTCGGGCGCGCTGGAACAACGTGTTGGCGCCGGTGCTGCTGCCGTTGGTCAGCGCGCCGCTGGGGCCAATGTCCTACTGCATGATTACGGCGACAAAACGCCAGAGCTGATTACTTTGTGCGGGAGCGTCACCAGTCCGACTTTGCAAGTCGATTCGCAACCACTTCGGGGCTGGCCTCGATCTTCTTCGATATCTCCAGAAGTAACTCGGGCGGGGGAACCGGCTTGATCAGCAAATCAAAATCGTGACCCCTGGCCCGGGCATCTTTAAGCATTTCCAAGGTCGCCGGCTGGCCAGAGAACAGCAGGATCTTGCAGGTGGGGTACTGCGATTTCATTTGGATCGCGAGATCAACGCCGGAAATGCCCGGCATCTGCACGTCCGATATGAGCAGATCCGGAGCTTTGGACCGGGCGGCTGCCAGCGCCTCTAACGGTGAGGTAAAAAATTTGGCGGAGTATCCATGCATTTGCAGTATGGCCGCGAGAGTGGATGCGATGACAGGTTCATCGTCAACAACAAAAATGCGTGGCGCTGTTTCAGACTGCACATATTTCCTCTTTCGAGTCTGTTTTCCGTGAATAGCAGAAGCGCTAGTAGGCGGGAGCCCATGCTGGAGTTACGAGGACTTGCTGGGGCCCGATAGACACGGAGGGGGGCAAACTTAGTATGTTCCTTCCCACGGTCTTCGTGCTGGTCAATAGTGACCAGTCTAGAGAAACGACGAGGCTTATCTTCGATGCAATGGGGAATGCAATTGGGGTATTCCGTGGCGATTCCGCTTGAAGAGCAACCTCTTGCGCAAAAAGAGGGCTTCCCGCTCGGGCACAGCGCCCGGGACAAGTCTGGCTCAGGGAATTAAAAGAAATCGATCAAGGCAATCTACCCGCCTGACTGGGCTACCGTCTGAGTTCTCCGCAATTGCGTTTTTGCGCATCCCAGATACTAGTCACCTGGAAACGCCGTTTCTCTGTGACGAAGGGGAACTCCTTAAAATGAAGCAGCGCTCGCTTTTTGGCCTCTTTGAACTCAGCACCACGTGGATTGTTCTACGCAATCAAGCTTCGTGTACGTGGGCCGAACTCCTGTACCGCCCTTATCCACGGGCTACGCATGAAGAGCGATATATACCGCTGCATTAGCCGTGCAGGAGGTCGCCCTCTCGTCTGTCCAGGCTGAATTGTGGGAGATGGGACCGGGCTGGGGATACGAAAATGGTGGGCAGTGAGGGACTCGAACCCCCGACATCCTGCTTGTAAGGCAGGCGCTCTAACCAACTGAGCTAACCGCCCAACCCAAAATCGATGGTAACACGTGGTGCCGGGCAATTTACCCGGCAGCACTGCGTGCAGCTGCCTTGCACTGTTGCCGCTGGTTCACGTTATGATTGCAATCCCGGCACAACACCGGCAAATGAAGAGGCGGCAAGTCTTGATCAGCCAGCAAACAAGCAGCCATAAAGGCCGCGTTACGGTGGGAATCGACCTGGGAGGAACCAACCTTCGCATCGCCGCGTTTGATCCCGAGTGGAAACGGCTGGCTTATGTCAATCTGCCTACCCGGGTGAGTCACGGTCCGGAAGCGGTAGTCAACGACATGTCGGATGCAGTCCGTCGAGTGCTGGAGGAGAGCGGGCCAAACCAGGAACTGATGGGCGTTGGGGTGGGAGCTCCCGGCCCGCTGGAGCTGCCCTCGGGTAAATTCCACCGGCCTCCCAACTTGCCCGGCTTCGACGCCTTTCTGCTAAAGGATGCCCTGGAGGCCAATCTGCACGCCCCGGTCATCGTAGAGTGCGATGCCAACGCGGCAGCCCTGGCGGAGTGGAAGAGTGGCGTTGGCAAGGAGATGCCGGGGGATTCCATGTGCATGCTGACCCTGGGTACCGGCGTGGGTGCAGGCATTATTCTGGACAGAAAAATCTGGCACGGCATGAGTGGGATGGGCGGCGAAGGAGGTCATATTCCAGTCGTCGAAGATGGCTTCGCGTGCGGCTGTGGAGGCCAGGGGTGCATTGAACAATATGCGTCCGCGACGGCCATCGGCCGTGCGGCAAACCTGGCCGCCGGGCGCGGGAGCGCTCCCCGGATCGCCAGGTTGATCGCCCGCCGCATTCAGGAGGGGAGCGAGTTTACCGCTCGCGACCTCGCCGGCCTGGCCCGGGAGGGAGACGAGCCCGCCCGTCGAATTTTTTCCGACGCGGGTAAGTATCTGGGAAAGACGCTGGCCACGCTGGTGAATGTCTTCAACCTGCCCCTCTACGTGATCGGGGGTGGCGTGGTCAGCGGTTGGGATCTGTTTGCTCCTCGGATGTTCGAGGAACTCCGCCGCCTGAGCTACATTTATGGCCTGACGGAACCGGCCGCCGACAAGAGTTTCACCACGGGCAAGACCTATGTGGTGCCAGCGGCCACGGGCCCTGACGCCGGGTTGCTGGGAGCCGCGATGCTGCCTTACCTGGAGGCGGGTTTGTTGTGATCGCCGAGCCGGTTCGCTACGCTCCTGCCGGCGTGACAAGGGACTGTCCCCATCGCCTTAGGCTTGCACCGATTCCGCCTTGGGTACGGAACCTTTGAATCCGTAATACGCGATGTAGATATAGCAGAGCGCGGGCAAAATAAATGCGTGATGGATACCGATGCGGTCCGCCAGAGCGCCCTCGGCCACGGGGATAATCGCTCCTCCCACAATCGCCTGCACCAGCAGGCCGGAACCCTTACCCGTGAGCGGCCCCAAACCCTCGATTCCCAAAGTAAAAATGTTAGGGAACATCACAGAGTTGAAGAGCCCGACGCAAATGATTGTTACCATCGCCAGCCAGCCCGTGCTGAGCATCGACGTCAACACCAGCAAACATGCCACCACCGCAACCGTTCCCAGAACCGCGCGCGTGGGCAACTTCTGCAGCACGGCCGCGCCGATAAAGCGACCTACCATGGCCCCAAACCAATAGAGCGACACCAGTCCTGCGGCGGTCTTCACACTCAGATTGCCGATTTCAGGCTGGGTAAAATAGTTGATGAGAAAACTCCCAATCGCAACCTCAGCGCCTACATATAGAAAGATTCCCAGCGCGCCCAGCACCAGTTGGCGTTGTTTCCACAGGTCTCTCGCTGCTGCGCCGGTATCACCCATCGGCCGGAATTCCCGAGTCGTCTCAATCTTCGGCAGGTTGAACATGGCAATCGCCAGCGCCAGGGCCGTAAGCGCGAGGGCTATGCCGATGTAGGGCACCTTTACCGAAGAAGCTTCTTGCTGCCGATAGGCCAACAATGCCGGACCGGAAAGTTGCTCCAGTTGCGACCAGGTCAACGGCGCCGCCGCAAGAATCAGCATTCCACCGACATAAGGTGCAATCGTGGTTCCCAACGAATTAAATGCCTGGGTAAGATTCAGACGGCTGGAAGCAGTACGCGCCGGACCAAGCACGGTTACGTATGGGTTTGCCGCCACCTGCAAAGCAGTAACGCCCGCGGCCAGCACAATGAGCGCCCCCAGAAAAAGCTGGAACGACGGCACATTGGCTGCCGGCACAAAGAGCAAAGCCCCGGCCGCCATGATCAACAGCCCAACGACCATGGTCCGCTTGTAACCAATCCACTCGATCAGCTTGCCCGACGGAATCGCAAACACAAAGTAAGACCCGAAGAACGCGGAATTGATAAACATCACTCGCGTGTAGTTCAGCTCGAAAATCGATTTCAGGTGGGGAACGAGAATGTCGTTGAGCGAGGTGAGAAAGCCCCACATAAAAAACAATGTGGTCACCATCGCCATTGCGCGGTAATTTGTGGAACCGGGATCGCTGGTGGTGGACGTTTTGGTTACGGCTGCTTGAACCATGAAGGATGATCTCCGCCGGTTTCTGTGGTCCGTCTCGAACCGGGCGGATCAGCATGGTTGAGAGGCATCAGGGATGCCATGCTCAAGCCACACGTTAACACAGGGCAATGTGGCTGCGGAACGCGCTGCTCAGCTCTTTTGCCCTGACCCACGAACCTTGTTAAGCTGATTGCTTCCGCTTTGTTTCTTCCGCTTTCGAGGAATTCCGACCGATGGTCTCTCTCAAGCCTTTCCGTGGTCTGCTCTGCCTCCTCTTTGTCATCTCTCTTTTCTTCTGCAACCGGACGACCGCCGCCGAGGGCCTGCAGGAAAGGCCGTTGCCCTCTCTGATGACCCCGGACTCACAAAAGGTCCTGGATAAGCTGGCAAGCTTAACCGCGCTGCCCACCCCCAATTGGCGCTATCACGCCGGCGATCTGGCGCACGGCGAGTCGCCCGCGGTGGACGATGCCGGCTGGCAGGCGGTTGCCCCTCCCGCGACCTTGCCGGCGCAGGCATTGTGGATCAGGGCCACGATCGAGGTGCCCAAGACTCTTTACGGTTACGATCTGACCGGGACGCAGATTTCCTTTCGCCTTCGCCTCGACGCCAACGGGCCGATCACCCAGATTGTCTACTTCAATGGACGCCGGGTGGCCCTGGGAACGGACCTGGAGCCGATCGTGCTGTTCGCGGATGCCCACCCGGGAGACAAGGTGCTGGTGGCCGTGAAGCTGCTGGCCAGCGAAGACCAAAAGAAGTTCCGCAGTTCCGAACAGACCATCCAGTTCTCCTCTAATCGTCCCAATCCAGAGGACTTACGTGAGGAGGCCGTCTCTGCTTCCCTGCTGCTTCCTGCCCTGGGAAAGGGGGGCAGCGACTCGTCGCAGACGCTCCAATCCGCAATCCAGAAAGTGAGCCTGACAGCGCTGGCTGGGGCCGACCAAGCTGCCTTCGATGAGTCTTTGCGCCAGGCACAGGCCGGTCTCATGGAGCTGCGGCCGGAGCTGCAACAGGCCAACATCCACCTCACGGGAAACGCCCATATCGACGCCGCGTGGATGTGGCCGTGGACAGAGACGGTCGAGGTGGTGCGGCAGACCTTTGGCACCGCCCTGCAGCTGATGAACGAGTATCCGAAATACACCTACACGCAGTCGGCTGCGGCTTACGACGAATGGCTGGAGCAGAAATACCCACCCGTCTTTGAACAGATCCAACGCCGGGTCAAAGAAGGCCGTTGGGAGATGGTGGGCGGCATGTGGGTAGAGCCCGACCTCAACATGCCCGATGGCGAGTCGCAGGTGCGCCAATTGCTGGTTGGAAAACGCTATTTCCAGTCGCGATTTGGCGTCGACGTGCGCATCGGTTGGAATCCTGACTCCTTCGGCTACAACTGGCAGCTGCCGCAAATCTACAAGCGGTCTGGGGTTGATTACTTCGTGACGCAAAAGATGGCCTGGAACGATACCAATCCGCTTCCGCTGAAGCTTTTCTGGTGGCAGTCTCCGGATGGCAGCCGGGTGCTCACCTACTTTCCTCACGACTACGGAAACGAGATTGACCCGGTTGATATGGCCCAGGCGTTTGCCCACGCGCGCCAGTTCAATCCCGGGACCACGGAACTGCTGCATCTCTATGGTGTTGGGGATCACGGGGGCGGCCCCACCCGCGCCATGCTGGACTCAGGCGATCGCTGGCTCGCGCCCGACAAAGCCTACGCGAAGCTCGACTACGGGGTGGCCGGCAGCTTCTTTTCCACGGTCGAAAAGGAGCTCGATACCGCACATTCCCCGGTTTGGAATTACCAGACCCTGGCTGCAGGCGACACCCAGCTGCCAGAGCCGCCGGCCGGCCAGTGGAGCATTCCGGTCTGGAACGACGAGCTCTATTTTGAGTATCACCGGGGCGTAACCACCAGCCAGGCGAAGCATAAACGCAACATGCGTGAGAGCGAAGAGGAGATGCTGAACGCCGAGAAGTGGTCTTCGATCGCATGGCTCAGCGGAACTCCCTACCCGGCGGCTCAACTGAACGAGGCCTGGAAGAAGGTGCTCTTCAACCAGTTCCACGACCTCGCCGCGGGCTCCGGAATCGGGGTTATCTACGCCGATGCGCAGAAGGACTACGACATGGTCCGCTTTACCGCGGATGCGGCAACCGGCACGGCCTCGAGCGCGATCGCCAGCTATATCGATACCCAGAGCGGCAGCAAGGGCATTCCCATCCTGGTATTCAATCCGCTGGCCTGGGACCGGTCGGACCTTGTGGGTTTTACGGTGCAGTTGCCGGCGGCGGCTTCTGCGGTTGAGGTTGTCGACGCGGCGGGAAAGGTGCTCGCGGCGGAAAGCTCGCTCAAGAACGCTGAGACCCACACTTTCAGTGTCCAGGCAATCGTGCCGGAGGTCCCGCGGATGGGCTATGAACTGGTGTATGTGCGGTCTTCCGGAGCCAGGCCGGCAGCACCGGGCGTGCAGGTCAGCGCGGACCAACATACGCTGGAGAACCAGTTTCTTAAGGTTACCGTCGATCCAAAGACGGGCTGCATTACCAGCCTGGTGAACAAGAAGACGAATTTTGACGCCATCGCCGCCGGGGGATGCGGCAACCAGCTCCAGGCATTCGTGGACACGCCGAAGGACTATGACGCGTGGAACATCGACGCGGATTTCGATAAGGTCTTCACCAACCTGGACATGGTCGATTCCGTGCAGCTGGCCGAGCATGATGCGCTACGCGCGGTTCTGCGGGTCACCCGGCACTGGCAGGCGTCCACCTTCGTACAGGACATCACCCTCTATAACGGGCTGCCTCGGGTGGATGTTGTTACCGACATCGACTGGCACGAGCGCCACAAGCTGCTCAAGGCCGGGTTCCCCCTGGCCGCTTCGAGCCCGCAGGCGACCTTCGAGATTCCTTATGGATCTATCGAGCGTCCGACGACCCGCAACAACAGTGTCGAAGCCGCCAAGTTTGAGGTGCCGGCATTGCGCTGGGCTGATCTGGGCGATCAGAACAACGGCTTCAGCCTGATCAACGAATCGAAGTACGGCTACGATGCCAAGGGGAACCTGTTGCGCCTTTCCTTGTTGCGCTCGCCTACCTGGCCTGACCCCGAAGCAGATCAGGGCCACCAGCATTTTTCCTATGCTCTGTATCCCCATGCAGGTACCTGGAAAGAGGCGCTTACCGTCCGCCAGGGGTATGACTTCAACTATCACCTTAGTGCAAAGCAGGTGTCGCCCCACTCCGGGAGCCTTCCCGGCAGCTTCTCTTTCCTGACGGTGGACGCTGATAACGTAGTCGTGACCGCGATGAAGAAAACCGAGGATGGAGACGGCCTGCTGGTCCGTTTCTATGAATGGGCGGGTAAGGGCGGCAACGTCACCCTCACGCTGCCGCCGGGGGTTGTCTCGGCTACGCTGGCCAATCTCATGGAGAAACCGGAAGGAGCGGCACTGCCAGTCGCAGGCGGGCAACGTGTCACGGTACCGGTGACACCATTCCAGATCCAGACGGTGATTGTTCACTATCCCGCGCCCGGACAGGGATTTTTGGCTGGGATCGCCAAGCCGCTCGAAAGGAAGTAAGGAAGGACGGTTTGAAGATTTCCGCCGGCAACAAATCAAGGGGTGCCCCATACCCCGGATTGCCTGTGAGGCTTGGCGAAGCCGACGAACTTCATGCGGCTTTCCTCATAGAACGCCGCACACGCGGCCGCTGGTGAGGACCTCTAGCAGGAAAATCCGGGTATCTCGTGCTGTTACGAGATGTGGGAAACGCGGACCTCGATCAGCCTTTTCACTGCCAATCGAAGTTCCGTAACAGGCAGAAAATCAGAACCGAGCGGTTGCGAAGTGGAAAATCCCGGAAGGTGGCCTTCTTCAGCCGACGACTACGCGGGCCATGGCCAGCTCCAGGATCTCCGGGGTAAAGACGAGTTCCGTCGTCTGCTTGCTGCGCTTGCGGTAAAGCGCCGTCGTCTCGCAGAGAGCTACGATGTCTTCCACTTCCGCCGGGTTGATGACGCTTTCCAGAATGCGATCGCAAAACGACTGCTCGTCGAACCCCTGGAAAATGAAGCCGCGGCGCCTGGCCTCGTTCACGTAATAGGTCGCTACTTCGGCCAGCATGCGCTGGGAGTCTTCTGGAATCTCAACGCGATGCGCCTTGCCAACCTTGGCGCCGGGAAGCACAAGCTTGATGCCGAAAATGTTGTCCAGCTCGCTGTTGGCCTCGAACGAAACCGTGGTGGCTGCAACCAGAACATTCTGCCGCTCAGATGTGGTTTCAATCAGCGCGTCCAATTCCGTCAGCACCTCAGGATCACCCTGCTGGTAGGCCAGGTCGATCCGGGGTAGCAGCAGCATCACTTTTTGCCATTTGTAGCCTCGCACCAGGCTCTTCGCCTTAGCCAGCGCGTCACTATCCCGCGGGTTGAAGACCGTGACCACCCGGTCCATGCCGGCCAGTTGCGCGATCCGCTGCGCCAGGCTTTTCTTGCCCGTCTGGTTGGGGCCGATGATCAGCACCTCGTTGCCAATCTTCAAGTCCTGGTACGCAGCCGGATTGCGGGCACGGTCAATCAAGTCGGCAATGCTGCTGAGCAGGTCATCCATACCGGCAACCCTGGGCCGAAGCGTGCTTACCACCTCGTCTTCCAGGCTAAGATCGATGCGTTCCTTGCGCTTACGCACCTCGGTCACGAACTCGATGAACGCCGGTAAAGCCGCGACCGAACCGACAAACACAGCAAACACCAGCACCTGCTCGGTGATGAGAAGCGCCGAAGTGTTGCCTGCCGCCGGATCGAACATCAGGGAAAGGATAGCAGGGCGATGTTTAATTAATGGTAACGGTAACCAAAGGTTAACCCCTTACACATCAGGTGAATCCCGGCGATGACTTGCCGCGTTTCCGGGCTTCCAACATACTCAAGCAAGCGGGAAAGCCAAATGAAGCCGGGCTACGCAAGCGATTCACCTGAATTCAATCTAGTGCTGGCGTGCGTTCGTTGGCCGCGGGAAGCCGACGACGGCGACCACGTCCGCACCCTTGCCCAGGGAAGAATCCGTTGGTCTTATCTGCTGGAAATCGTCCACATCCACAAGGTGGTCCCGTTGGTCTCCCGAAGCCTCGATGCGTTCGCGGCGGGTTATGTCCCGGACGAGGTGGCCGCGGCTTTGCGCAGCAGCACGATCGAGAATGCTCACCTCTGCCTGCAACGAACCTCTGATCTTTTCGCGCTGAATCGCCTCTTTTGCCAGCAGCAAATCGATTTTCGGGTTTTCAAGGGCATTCCGCTGGCGATCGCCGCCTTCCAGGACCCCACATTGCGCGACGCTGGGGACGTCGATTTGCTCATCGCGGAGAAAGACCTTTTCAAAAGCGAAGAGATTCTGCGTGCCGAGGGCTACGGGCGCTTTGAGCCGCAGGCACAATTGACGCCGCGGCGGTTGCGTTCTTACATCGCTCACCAGAAGGACTTTTCTTACGAGCACCGGGTAACCGGCAACGTGATTGATTTGCACTGGCGGCTTTTCCGCAATCCGTGGCTCCCCGCCAACGCCCGCCTCGAAGATGTCGGCGAGGCCTGGTTCAATCTGGGTTCCGAGCGTGTTCCAACCTTGCCCGCACAGGAACAGTTGCTTTATCTCTGCGTGCATGGAGCGCTGGACGGATGGCTCCGCTTGAAATGGCTGGCGGATATTGGCGCTTTGCTGCGCGGCATGACCGCGGATCAACTCCGTTCAACTGCGGCCGCAGCGGCGGAACAACGGTCGCTGCCGCAATTCAGCGCTGCACTGCTTCTATGCCAGGACCTGCTCGGCGCGGGACCGTTGCCTGTGGAGTGTCTCGATCGAAGCGACCACAGAGTCGCGCACATTCTGCGCTTCAGCCGGCGGCTCATGGCCTCGAACCAATACCGGCCGGTACGAGAACAGATACCCTCCACGCAATGGTTTCTGAATGAATGCCGTCTCCACAACTCGCTGCGCTATCGGCTCAACCTGGTTCAGCGCTCTCTGTTCCGTCCCCGCCTTTGGCAGAAATTTGATTTACCCGATTCGCTCTTCCCTCTCTACGCCGTGCTCAGCCCTTTCGAATGGCTGGCTTTCCGGCTTGTCCATGGGATGGCGAGGCTCAAACTGGTTCTGCGCCGCAAATCAACTCGCCCGGCGCCGCGGATGCGGTTGCCCTTCCGCCGCTTGCTGCAACTGCCCCCCGCCGACCTTGCCCTGGCCGTCGAGGCGGCATGCATGCTTACTTTTTTCCGCGTCGCGCTCAGATTTCTGCCGGTGCAAAAACTCACTGCCTGGATGGCCAGCCCGGAACAGACACAGCCACTGACCTTCAATCCAAAAGCGGCGCAAACCCTTCGCCGGATTGAGTGGGCTATCGACGCGGTGGTCCGTCACCTTCCTGTCACCTTCGTCTGTTTTCCGCAATCGCTCGCGGCTTACTTCATGCTTCGCCGGCGCCACATCGCCAGCAAGCTCTTCTATGGGGTCGCACGCGACGCCGATCAGCTTAAGGCCCACACCTGGGTCAAGGTGGGAGACCGCACCGTGGTAGGCGGAGAAGTGGAAGCAAGCTTCACCGTGCTGACCACATTCCCTTGAAGTGGCCTATCTAGTCTTCGCGCAGCAG
Organism: uncultured Acidobacteriaceae bacterium; assembly: GCA_963758385.1. Taxonomy (GTDB): domain Bacteria; phylum Acidobacteriota; class Terriglobia; order Terriglobales; family Acidobacteriaceae; genus PALSA-350. The sequence goes on from CAVWVA010000001.1 coordinate 1,791,611, forward strand.
CCTCTCCAGCGAATCCGCCGTCGCATCCAGATGCATGAGTCCCCACGGCCGCGTCAGCCGGTATGCTCTGGCCTGGGATAGAACCCGGCCACAGCGCAGGAAGTTCTCCTCGCGCTGGCCCGTTGCCTCCAGCAGGTAGGCATGATGGGTGAGATTCATCAGCAGGGGAACCGCCTCGAAACGAGAGAGTTCTTTAATTTCTGTAATGGTAGAAGATACCTCCTGGTCGAGAAAGACAACCTTCCGAATCGGTTCCGGTTCGAGCACGGTTGCTAATGGCAGGCGATATTTGTCATCGTCACTGAACACTCTATCTAAGCCTTCGGCTTGCCTGCCCAGATTTTCCAGTGAGTTGCGCCAGAGCTTGAGCCATGGAGCGGTGGGGATCACCAGGGCTGCGTCCTTTGTTGTGTCAATGAGGCACACGTCATCTGCCAGCACGCGGAAGCCTCGCTGACTAAGTTGGGCAGCCATGGTGGACTTGCCCTGGCCGGACCGAGCCACAAACGCCACGACTCCCGATTCGCCGCCGACCGCACTGGCGTGCAATGGAAGTAGTCCTCGCTGTTGACACAGCACGACAAAGATAGAACCAAGGAGGTAAGCGCGCACGTCGAGCAGGAGTGCGTTGGCGTCTGGATCGACGACAATCTGCTCTCCGTTGCTAACCAGGTATCGTGCAATCCCTTGGATGCACAAAAGGTATTGCGCGGACGTCGCAAAGCAGTAGGGATCGAGCTCGACAGCGTTGGGCAGTCGATCCGCCACTGCGCCGAGGCGAATGCTGACGCGATGTTGCGTGCTGTGCTCGTGTGGCACGGCGGGCAATTCGGGGAGCGCGATTTCAGAGACAAGCGTCATCCCGCCGAGCCGATACATTCCTGCAACCTTTTCCATTCACTATCCCCAAAAAGTGTCAGCCGCGACTATAGCAAGTAAACCTAAAGAGTGTAGAAAACCCACACACAGGGTTTAGTATCTACTGTAGTAACCATGACGTGGAGAGACGCATTGACGGTGACCCCCTCGTGCGTTACGCTCTAGCTGTACCGGGTGGCACGGGGCGTTTTTTCCAAATCCACAGGTTCAAGGGAGCTTTCAATGAACAGCTACGACGTTAAAGATCACGGCGCATCTGACCATCAATCGGGGCAGGCGAGAAAGCCGTGGGTCAGTCCGTCGCTGCAAGTAATTGCTCTTAAGAGCGCGGAGAGTGGAACCCATCTTTCCCATGTAGACGGAAACGGTGGCCATTTCAATCGTCCTAAATCCTAAGCATTCCTTCCTGCGGCGAAGATAGATTTTTTCTGTCGCACCTTCTCTCGACAGAATCTCAAACTCAAATTTTAATGATCGACCAGGGCGGCCCGCGCTGAAGCTTCGCCTTGTTGCGCTAAGCAACCCCGCCCAGGGCGGCAGAAGTGCGCTAATTTCGTAGTATGAGCGCAATTGCTGGAATCTGGTCTCGCGACGGCGGAGTTCCCGTCTCCTCAGCCTGTCGTGCGATGCTTCAGGCGCTCAGGATTTACGGACCCGATGACACCGCGCAGTATGACGGCGCATCGCTTTCCCTCGGCCGCTGCCTCCTCGCCCTGCTCCCTGAAGACCGTTTCGACCGGCAACCGCTTTCCGCCAACGGGGCCACTTCCCTGGTCGCGGATGTGCGCCTCGATAATCGTGACCAGCTCGGTGCGGAGCTCGGCCTCACCAACCAGCAGGTTGCCGCCATGGCCGATAGCGAAATGTTGTTGGCAGTGTGGCTGCGCTGGCGCGAGCAGTGCGTCGACCACCTTCGCGGCGCTTTCAGTTTCGCAGTGTGGAATGAGCAGGAGCAACATCTTTTCCTGGCTCGCGATCACACCGGAGAGCGTCCTCTCTTCTACGCCGAGGCGGCGAATTGCTTCGCGTTTGCGTCGATGCCCAAAGGCCTTCATCCCCTTAGCTTTGTCGGGGCCCAGGTGGATGAAGACTACATTGCGCGCTATCTCGTGCTGGCCAACATCCCTGCCGAGCGGACAATCTTCCACAAGATACAGAGCCTGCCGGCCGGCTGCGCGCTCAGCATTCACCTTGAAAGCAAAAAGCTTTGGCGCCACTGGCGAACCGATCAGCTGCCGGAACTGCGCCTCGGCTCGCCGCAAGCGTACCTCGATTGCTTCCGCGAGCAATTTGACCGGGCGGTGCGTGTGCGCCTGCGCACCCGTGGTGGCGTTGGCGCGCAACTGAGCGGCGGTTTGGATAGTGGGGCGGTGGCGGCCACTGCCGCTCACTTGCTAGCCGCGGAAGGGCGGCAGCTTACCTGCTTTACCGCCGTGCCTCGGCCCGGGTTTGACGGCCTTGACATCAGCCGTACGCATTTCGCCGACGAGGGGAAAGCCGCTGCTGAAGTGGCTGCGCTCTACCCCAACATGCGCCACCTGCTGGTGGAGTCGAGCGCCACCTCCTTTCTTGACATTCTGGACGGCAACAACAATCTCTATGACTACCCGTGCTACGGGCCAAGTAACGAAGTATGGTCGAACGCCATCATGGCGCAAGCGCGGGCCAATGGAATCACCGTGCTGCTCAACGGAAACTGTGGCAACTCTACGCTGAGCTTTGAAGGGATCTCCGCATTGTCGGCGTGGTTCCGCTCCGGGCATTGGGGAACCCTGGCCCGAGTCGGCTGGCAGCTGAGGAGTGCGCGAAGCGCCTCCTTGCGCTCGTTGGTTCGCCATGCTCTGTGGCCATCCCTGCCGTTCTGGCTGCGCAGCATGACCGATCCGCACATGCGTAGCTTTTCGCTCGACTACACCCTGCTGCATCCCGAAGTGATACGACGGCTTGACCTGGAGAGCACCGCATTCCACGATCTGAACCGGCAGGCGCCCGACGGCCGCACCATGCTGCGCAACATGCTCGAATATGGCGATGTGAGCGAGACGCATGTTGCATCGCAAGGTGGATGGCAACTCGATTTCCGCGATCCTACGTTTGACCGCGGAGTGATTGAGTTCTGCCTTACCGTGCCGCTGGAAGAGTTTGTTCGCGGCGGCCAATTACGTTCCCTGGCGCGGCGTGCGATGGCGGGACGGCTTCCACCCAGCACCCTGAGCCGCACAATCCGCGGCCGTCAATCCGCGGACTGGTACGTAAGCCTCGGCGCAGTGCGGGACAGGATGAAGGTGGAAGTGGAAAGGTTGCGGAGCTCGCCGCTGGCTAGCCGCATGCTCGACCTGGACCGCATGCGCTCGCTTATTGAAAACTGGCCGAGCAGCGGTTTCGAACGGAATGATGTAAACCGCTCGCATCATATCGCGCTCACGCGCGGGTTCTCGGTGGGCAGGTTTCTGCTGCAGTACGATCCCGACAAAATACAATCCCACGGCTAATGGCGAAAGCTCGTGTGGTGCGTCACACAGATGTATTTTGACCCATGGGAGTAACAAGCATCCCTGAATTTCCTTGCCACGAACGCGGGTGCCCCATATCTCGGCCGTTTTTGGCGAGATGTGGGAAGAAAGCGGATCTTTCCTTGCGACCCTCCGGCAGAAAGCAAAGGTTAAAGTGTTTGGGGCCGGCAGTTGCGAAACATCCCACATGGGTGGGTAGGAGAAAGTTTGCCCTCGACTGGTTTTGCGTGTTCCGGTTACAGCCGATGACTCATCCGGAACTGCTACTGTAGTAGGCGAGTTTTGCCAGGGGGAAGAAGGATGCGAGCAGCGATCTTCACTCGCGAGTATCCGCCGCACGTTTACGGCGGCGCCGGAGTTCATGTTGAGTACCTGACCCGTGAACTGGCGCGCAAGATCGCGGTAGATGTCTATTGCTGGGGCGAGCAGCACTCCGACGACGGCAACCTTCACGTCCGTGGCCAGGAACCCTGGAAGGAAATCACCGACGGCACGGAGGGGAAATTCAAGGGCGCACTGGAGGCCTTGTCTCTCAATCTGACCCAGATCAAGGCGCTGGCCGGAATCGATGTGGTACATACCCATACCTGGTACGTATCGATGGCAGGTTTTCTCGCTAGGAAGCTGTACAACGTTCCTTTTGTTCTTACCACGCACAGCCTGGAGCCTTTGCGCGCATGGAAGGCGGAACAGTTGGGCAGCGGTTATGCCATGAGTTCGTGGATGGAGAGAACCGCAATTCTGGACGCGGACGCGGTGATCGCCGTCTCCTCCGGCACCAAAGAAGACATCCTGCGCGCGTACCCCGTCGATCCTGAACGGATCCACGTGATCTATAACGGAATCGACCTGGAGCAATACCGGCGGACCCCGGAAACCTCAGCCCTGACTGCTTATGGTGTCGACCTGGCGATTCCCTATGTGCTTTTTGTCGGACGCATCACACGCCAGAAGGGCGTAACCCACCTGGTAGACGCAATTCGCTACCTGCCGGCCGGCACCCAGGTGGTTCTCTGCGCCGGCGCGCCCGACACCCCGGAAATCCTGGCCGAAATGCATCAGAAAGTGGAGGAGTCTCGAGCGTTCAATCCCCGGCTGATCTGGATCGACAAGATGCTTACCAAGCAGGAGACGATCCAGCTTTACAGCCACGCGGCGGTGTTTTGCTGCCCTTCGGTTTACGAGCCGTTCGGCATCATCAACCTGGAGGCGATGGCCTGCGAGGCAGCCGTGGTGGCCAGCGCCACGGGCGGCATCAAAGAAGTCGTCGTCGACCAGGAGACGGGATTTCTGGTGCCCTTTACCCAGGATCCGGTAACCGGGTTCCCACTTGATCCAGACCGCTTTGCCAGAGACCTGGCGGCGAAGCTAAGTGAACTCCTGGCCGATCCAAAAAAATGTCAGCGGTTTGGTAAGGCGGGCCGCAAACGCGCGGAAGATCAGTTCAGCTGGACCCGGATCGGCGAACAAACGATCGCCCTCTACCAGGCTTTGGTTGACGCGAGAAAACACTCGAAACCAGCCTAAGTTGATTGCAATTCGTATAGGCGGGGGGGGCATATCGTATAATTTCGCAATGCTGCTATCACCGCGCGAAGCCGCACTGCGCCTGGGAATTTCCTATCCCACCATCAAGCAGTGGCTCTATCGCGGGAAGCTGAAGGCAGTAAAGACACCGGGAGGCCACTACCGCATTCCAGAGGCGGAGCTGGATGGCCTGCTGCACCAGGCAAAACGTCCTGAGACCCCCAAGCGCGAGATGCTGCGTTCGCTGAGCGGGCGCAACCAGCTTACCGGGCGCATTGTTGAACTGAAGATTGAGGGACTGCTGGCCCAGGTCAAGCTTTCCATCGGCGGGCAGATCATTACCTCGATCATCACCGCCGAAGCGGCACGGGAGATGCAACTGCAAGTGGGCGAAACGGCCGCCGCGCTCATCAAGTCCACTGAAGTGATGGTGCTGCGTGTTTAGCTCGAGGCGAAGCCGCAGGCTATTGCTGCTTCTGGCTATTCTGCTGATCGCCCCCCTGGCGGCCATCTCGCAGGAAAACACTCACCTCAAGATCGCCGCGGCCGCCGACCTCCAACCGGTGTTGCCGGCGCTTATCGACCAGTTTGAGCAGCAGACCCACAAGAAAGTGGATGCCGCTTACGCATCCTCTGCAACACTGGCGACGCAGATTTTGAATGGAGGTCCTTTCGGACTTTTTCTGTCGGCTGATTTCTCCTTTCCGCAGAAGATCATCACGGCGGGGTTGGCCGACACGGAAGCGCCTGTTCCGTATGCCCGGGGAACCCTGGTGCTGTGGGCAAGAAATGACTCCCCGGCACAGCCCCTCAGCCTCGACTCCCTTCGCAGTCCTTCGCTCAAGACCGTCGCAGTTGCAAATGCCGAGCACGCACCCTACGGGCGCGCAGCCAGGGCTGCGATCGAGAAGCTTGGATTGACGGAGGGGTTAAAGAGCAAGCTCGTGGTCGCTGAAAACATCGCGCAAACGGCCCAGTACGCTGACTCCGGCAATGCGGAGGTGGGCCTCATTTCGCTCACATCCGCGCTGACGCCGCGGCTGAGCTCGTCGGGGAAATACGTCGAGATCCCGCAGGATGACTACCCCCCTATCCTGCAGGGCGCGGTGGTGCTAAAGCGGGACCCGGCGGTTGAGCTGGCGCACCAATTCCTCGACTTTCTGCTTTCGCCGCCGATTCGAAAACAATTGGCAGAGCGTGGATTGAAGGCGCCTTAGAACACTCCGTTCTTTTATGGACCAGCAAGCCATTTTCCTCACCTTCCGTCTGGCCTCGCTGACTACGTTGATCCTGCTCGCGATCTCCGTGCCCCTCGGCTATTGGCTGGCCTACTCCAAGACTCGCTGGAAGCCACTGGTGGAGGCCGCCGTCGCACTCCCGCTGGTGCTGCCACCCACGGTTCTGGGTTTCTATCTGCTGGTTCTTATGGGTCCACAGACTGGATTTGGCCGAGCTGTGGCCGGCCTTCTCGGTCATCCGCTGGCCTTCTCTTTTGCCGGGCTCCTGGTGGGGTCGGTTATTTTTAGCCTGCCCTTTGCCGTGCAACCGATCGCCTCAGGTTTTCGCTCCGTGGATCGGGAGATTCTGGAAGCCGCGGAACTTCTATCCGCGAGCCCGGGCAGGATCCTGGGGAGCGTGCTGCTCCCGTTGATCCGGCCTTTCCTGCTGACCGCCGCAGTGCTGGCCTTCACCCACACGGTGGGCGAATTTGGAGTGGTGTTGATGATTGGCGGAGGCATTCCCGGCGTGACGCGAACGCTCTCCATTTCGATCTACGATCAAGTGCAGGACTTTGCCTACGCGCAGGCCAACCACACGGCGTTGCTTTTGTTGAGCGTCTCGTTTCTGGCGCTGCTGATCATCTACGGACGACGGGGTAGGGCGGGTGTCTGAATCCTTGACGCAGGAAACGAGAAGCGGACCGCCCGCGGGCGCGGATGGCGATTACCTGCGGGTCGCCGTCGATCACACCCTGGGCGATCTTTCACTCCAGGTTTCGTGCGCGCTGTCGGCTCCATGGACAGTCCTCTTCGGCCCCTCAGGGGCGGGCAAGACCTCGTTGCTGCGGATTTTGGGAGGGCTGATTCGCCCGGACCACGGCCAGGTCGTTCTACACGGACGAACGCTGGTGGAGACCGCCAGCGGGGCCTGGGTACCTCCGGCAAAACGTGCCATTGGCTTTGTCACCCAACACCCCGCTCTCTTCCCCCACATGAATGTAGCCGCCAATGTTGCCTTTGGCCTTTCCCGTCTCAGCAGCGGGGGGAGCGATCAGCGGGTTGCGCAGATGCTCGAGCTCTTTCATGCCGCCCACCTCGCTAAGCGGCTTCCTGGTGATCTTTCCGGAGGCGAGAGGCAGCGGGTTGCGCTGGCCCGCGCCCTTGCTCCCCAGCCGCGCTTTCTTTTGCTGGACGAGCCCTTCACCGGGCTCGACGCCGACCTGAAGGCCGCCATTATGGAGCAGTTGACTGCCTGGCTGGCGGCGCGCAAGGTTCCAGCACTTTACGTCTCCCATGATGTGGCAGAGGCCTTCGAGACCGCGGCGGATGTAATGGTGATCGATCGCGGCCGCATCCGGGCCCATGGCCCAGCCGCCGTGGTGCTCGCTGGCCGGCGGGAGCAACTGCTGCGACAGCTGAAGTAACCTCCGAAATAGTAATCCCGGCGCGAAAATCATGCGCCGGCGTCTTGATCCGTTCCCGGAGCGGATATATCTTGTTGGTAGACGATTTCGGCAAGCAGCGGATTCTCGCGTCCCCGCTCTTGTCCGGCAGTTGCCGGTAGTTTCGGCCTATACGCGAGCCAAGGGCAGTTTTACCGCTGTCCGGTGTCACACCCGATCCCTGTCACAAATCCAGGCATCCTCACCGGGCTTTGCTCCGTGCAAGCCGTTTCGCAACCAGCTCGCGAATTTTCCGAGGCTGGAAACCGCTGTCACGGCTTCAAATGCGCTAAAAAGGGCCAAAAATGCCAAATTTTATTTAATTTTAAAAAAAACCGGCGGAAGTCAGCTCACTGCCTTAAAATACTTAACCAACTTGTATGAGAAGACAGTTCGATATTCACTCGCTACGCCGTAGGAACGGATTGCGGATGATAAGCGAATCGATCGTTTGGGCATCCTGCATATCTTCGGAATAGAGCAGGTCGCACCCTGCTGCAAGGGCGGCAGCGAGAATAAGGGCGTCGTAGATGCTGTAGCCGTAGCGTTCAGCAATCCGGAGCGCCGAGTCGTGCATCCCGACGGTTAAGGAAGCGGGTGGTTCGCACAAGGTGCGAATCGCATCAAGAGCTTCTCTCCGCCGCTACACGAACCAACAGCATGCGCACGGCGTCCGAATTAGACATCCTCATCCTCTCAAGCGCCGCGGAGGCCGCTTGCTTTACGTTTTCGTCTACGCGTACGTGAACCATCGAGGTCGAGGGCACAAAATTCTCCTGAGATAGGTTGTATCTCACTTCACCCCTATGCCAGCCAGACAGGTTCGGGTTCGAGGCGGATGGCAAAGCGCGACGCAACCGTGTCGGTTACCTTATCGCGTAGGGTGACCACGTCGGCCGCAGTGGCGCCCCCGCGATTGATCAGGGCCAGCGTATGGCGGCTGGAAATTCCAGCGTTGCCCAGCGCGTAGCCCTTGGCGAAACCAGCTCGTTCGATCAGCCACGCAGCGGAGACCTTTACTTCGCCATCCTGCGCCGGATAGGCGGGAATGCGCTGTTTTTCGATGCCCAGTTCCTGGGCCAGAGAATCAAGTGTGGTTACGGGGACGATCGGGTTCTTGAAGAAGCTACCCGCACTGCGGCAGTCGGCATCGCCGGGCACCAGGAGCATGCCCTTCTGGGCGCGGATGCTCCGCACCGCTGCGCGGACCTCGGCGAGCGTAGGTGAGACTTCAGTGTGGGCAGCGAAGTACCTGGCAAGGTCGGCGTAGGCGAAACTGGCGGCCCCTCCTTTGCGCAGCTCGTAGTCAACCCGGCTGACCACATAGCGCCCTCGTTCGGCAGTGTTGAAGATGCTCCGGCGATACGAGAACCCGCAGTTGGCGGCGGGCAAATCCACAAATCGCGACGACGTCCGATCAAAAGCCCGCACGGCTACGATGGTTTGCGATACCTCCTGCCCGTACGCGCCCACGTTCTGCACCGGCGTACCCCCGACCGTGCCGGGGATGCCGGAGAGGCACTCTACGCCCGCACAATCCGCGGCCACTGCTCGGGCGACCAGCCCATCCCAGTCTTCCCCGGCAGCGGCAGAGACCAACGAGCCCGCAAACTCGATGCCGCGTAAGGCTATATGCAGGACCAGCCCGGGAAAGCCTGCGTCCGAAACCAGCAGGTTGCTGCCACCGCCCAGAACGAACAGCGGCAACTGGTGTTCCGTGGCGAACGCAATGCCTTCCGGGATATCGCCTTCGCCCGCTGCCTCAGCAAACCAACGAGCCGGGCCGCCTATTTGGAATGTGGTGTAGGGCGCGAGTGGTACTTGCTCAAGAAACTGCATTTTCCTCACGGTATATCAGTAGCGGCAGGCTGCCTACTGGCGAAACCCACGTCAACTCTTTACAATTGATGGAGTGTCCCAGGTTGCAGCAGGACACACCAGAGTACCGAAGGAGCAAGCATGTACCCCGAGATCATGGTAATTCCCATGCGCGAAGAGCTTACTCGCGCAGGCATCCAGGAAGCGCGAACTGCGGAAGCAGTCGACGCGGCATTGGCCAAACCAGGCACCACGCTGCTGGTGGTCAATTCGATCTGCGGGTGCGCCGCAGGCAAGATGCGCCCGGGCGTCAGGTTGGCACTGCAGAACAAAACGCTCCCTGACCAGGCAATTACGGTGTTCGCAGGCCAGGATCGGGAAGCGACCGATCGTGCCCGGTCATACTTCGAGGGTCATCCTCCCACTTCACCAGCAATTGCCATGCTGCGCGACGGCAAGCTTGTGTACCTGATGCAGCGCTCCGCTATCGAGACCGCAACCGCGCCCATGATCGCCCAGGAACTAACCCGGGCAATGAACGAACTGTGCAGCAAAACCACAGCTTAATCTTCGCGTTCTAAATTTGCTGAAAAATGAGGGGCTGGTGCCTCATCCCGTGCTGACAAGGCACAGGATGGGGCACTTATGGTTTGAGCTTGCTAAATACCTGCAGCTTGGAGATGTCGTTGAACATCACGAAGGCGGCGAAGATCAGCAGGACGACGAAGGCCGCCTGGTAGATCCGCTCCTTGAATTCCTGATTGAGATCCCGCCGCATCACTCCTTCAATCAGCAGCAGAACAATTACGCCGCCATCCAGAATCGGAATCGGCAGCAGATTGAAGATGCCCAGATTCAAGCTGATGATAGACATCAGGCCGATGATCGGCTGCCAGCCTGGTTGCTCCACGGCAAGGCCAGTTTCCCGGGCGATGCCAATGGGCCCGCTCAGGTCCTGTACCGCGAAGCGGCGCGTGACCATGCGTTGCAGCACCTCCAGAATCAGGCCGGAATAGCGCAGGTTGAAATGTACCGACTGGCGCAGGGCCGCAGGCGGCGAAAGCTGTTGAATCTTGAAGGGCGGCAGGTTGGGAGCGAAACCGATCCGGTAAAGTTTGTGCCCGTTTCCGGCATCCGCCATGATGGGCTGCAACTCGATCTGGAACGTCTTGCCGTCACGGAGCGCGGTTAGCTGGATGGGTCGGCCACTGTCCTGCTGCAGAAACGCGAGCATGGCATCGACGGAATGCAGCTCAAGCCCGTCGACGGAGAGAATCTGGTCGCCTGCCTTCAGGCCGGCCTTGGCTGCCGGCATGCCGGGCTCGATCTGGCGGACACGAATGGGCTCCTGCTGCATGCGGGGCACGAAACCGATGGTGTCGAAGTCGAAGTCATCCGATCCATGCGGGTTGGGAACGGTCATCTGCGTGCTGATGGTCTGGCCGGCGCGTTTGACGTCAAGCGAAATCGTTTGTCCGACGTTGACTGCAGCGCGCAGCGAGAGCTGTTCCCAGGTGGGGTCGCTGACGTTGTCAAATCGAGTGATCAGATCGCCGGCTTTCAGTCCGGCGGCAGAAGCCGCAGTGTGATCGGAAACGAAATCGATGTTGGCCGGCTGCGAGCGAAAGGCCTCTACTTCGTTGTGCATCATGTAGAAGCCGGTCATCAGAAACAAAGCGAGCAGGAAGTTTGAGACCGGACCCGCCAGGCCGATGAGAATCCGCTGCCAGCGCGGATGCGCGTTGAACTCGGCCGGATCGCCGGTAGACGCTTCGCCGGGAGATTCTCCCGACATTTTGACGTAGCCCCCAAGGGGCAGCAGGCTAAGCCGGTAGTCGGTGTCGCCCCGCCGGAAGCCGAAAAGACGTTTGCCGAAACCCACGGAGAAGACTTCGACCCGCACTCCGCACAACTTGGCGACAGCGAAGTGGCCAAACTCGTGCACCAGTACCATAATGCCGAGCACAACGAGCATGGAGACCGTGCTGGTTAGAAAAAAGGACATAGAAATCCGCTTATTTGCCTCTCTGCCGGATCCAGCCCAACTGGCCGGGGCACCGAACTACCGGAGTATTGACTGGGAATAACTGCCTACGGTGAGCATGGATCGCCGGCATTCCGTCGCAGCAGCCGCTGGATGCACCTTTCTGGCCCACAACCCCTGCGGCGACAACCGTTCAACGCAGGACTGGTGAAAACCCCGATACAACGCTCTGAGCGACTCGCCGTGCTTCCTCGTCCAATTGAAGGACCTCCTGGATGGTTTCAGGACTCCTCGACGGCGTTGCCTCAAGTACAGCCTCAATTGTACGCGGGATGCTGGTAAAGGGAATGGTGCCTTCGAGGAATGCGCTGACGGCGACCTCGTCGGCCGCGTTGAGCGCGATGCAGGCAGCACCTCCCGATTCGGCGGCTTGGTAGGCCAGACGAAGGCAGGGAAATCGTTCAAAGTCCGGGGGTTCGAAGCTCAACTGACCCAGGGTTGCCATATCGAAGGTCAGGTCGCTGGGAACGCGTTCAGGAAAGCTCATCGCATAGAGAATCGGCAGCCGCATATCGGTGACGGAGATCTGGGCCAGGATGCTGCCGTCCACGAATTCCACCAGCGAATGGACGGCGGACTGAGGGTGCACGGTGACACGGACGGCCGAGGGTGCGAGATCAAAGAGACGGCAAGCCTCGATGATCTCCAACCCCTTGTTCAGCAGGGTAGCTGAGTCGATGGTCACACGCCTTCCCATGACCCAGGTGGGATGGCGAAGTGCCTGTTCTACCGTGATGTATGGAAACTGATCCTGAGGTAGCTGGCGGAAAGGGCCGCCAGAGGCAGTGAGCCAGATGCGGCGGACCTCCTGAGGGGCCCCTCCCCGCATGCACTGATGGATAGCGTTGTGCTCGGAGTCAATCGGCAGCAGAGGCACGTTGCCGCGGCGAGCGAGCCGGGTGAGGATTTCTCCCGCAGCGACCATGGCCTCTTTGTTGGCCAGGCCCACCGGCTTCCCTGCCGCCACAGCGGCGTAGGTAGCTTCGAGTCCACCCAGGCCAACGATCGCCGAGACTACGAAATCCACTTTGGGCAAAGTCGCCGCATGCACCGTGCCCGCTGTACCGTACACCACCTCGGTCAACGCGAGCCCCGCCGCCTTTAGCCGGGTGGCAAGGTCGAAGGCAAGCGATTCCGTGGCCATGGAAACGGCCAGCGGCCGCCATCGCTGGCATTGCTGGAAAGCCAGGTCCACATTCTGGCCCGCGGCCAGCGAGGCCACGGCGAATCGTTCCGGATATCGCTCGATGATGGAGAGGGTACTGGCCCCAATGGAACCGGTAGAACCGAGGATGCAGATGTGCTTCAACGCAAGCTAACTCGCCCTGAAATACTGTTGAATCCATTGAGCGTACCACAGCACGGGCGCCGCCAGTAGAAGTGCATCGATGCGGTCGAGCATACCGCCGTGGCCAGGCAACATTGTTCCGGAGTCCTTGACCCCGGCGCCGCGCTTGATGGCGGACTCAACCAGGTCGCCCACCTGTGCGGCCACATTCAAGACCACGGCGAGAAGCAGCCAGCGAAGCAGCGGACCGGCAAAATGCAGCAAAGTGATGGATCGGCTTTCGAGCTCCCGGGCGACCGCCACTAAAGCCCCGGCAATGAGCAGGCTGCCGGCAAGCGAAGCGGCGCTTCCCTGCCAGCTCTTGTTGGGACTGAGGCGCGGCGCAAGCTTGTTGCGGCCATATTTGCGGCCCACGTAGAGCGCGGCAACGTCCCCCGTCCACACGACGCAGAACAGAAAAACCACCAGCGACGGGCCATCCCGCTGAACCCAGACCAGGGGCACGGTCACCAGGGAGAGTCCACAGTAGAGCAAGCCAAATATCGAGAAGGCCGTATCGGGCAACACGCGTTCGAGCGGCGAGCGAAAACTGCAAACAACCAGCAGGACTGCGCTGCAAAGACCGATAGCGGGCAGAATGAGAGCGGGCTCGCGGAATGTCGCGGCGAAAAGGAGCGCGATGGAGACCAGAACCAGTGAGCGCGGTATCCCTCCGGGACCAGGTGTAGGTTCATGGGAATCCGCGATGGAGAAGTACTCCCAGGCGGCAAGTTCCGCGACGAGTGCCGCCACCGCGATGAGCAGCGAAAAAGACCCCTTCAGCAAAACCAACAGAACGAGGGGTACGAGGACGGCTGCCGTGATCACCCGCTTCATGATTCCAAGAGAATACACGGAACTGGTATTATCCAGCTTAAGCTAGATGGAGCGGCAATGATAGAAGTCGGGGCATTCGAGGCAAAAAACAAATTGAGCGCGTTGCTGGATCGGGTCGAACAAGGCGAAGAAATCATCATTACCCGCCACGGCCGGCCCGTAGCCCGGTTGGTGCCGGCTCCTGGCGGGATTGATCGCTCTGAGGCAGAAGCGGCGTGGCAGCGGATCCGGGACCGGGCAAAGCAGGCCGGCTTCGGGAAGTTCGATTGGGAAACCCTCAAGGCGGAGCGAGACTCATCCCGGCCGTGAGCCTGATCCTCGATAGTTCCGCGACACTCGCGTGGTTTTACGTCGATGAAGCGACTGCGGCCATCCGGCAGGTTTTTGACCGGGTCGCCGCGGGTGGCGCTTGGGTTCCCTCCCTCTGGCGGGTCGAAGTTGCCAATGTCCTGGAGATGGGCATCCGTCATGGACGCCACGACGTCGCCTTCCGTCAAGCCAGTTTGGTGGAACTGTCGTGGTTACCCATCAGCCTGGACCCTGAAACGGATCGGCGTGCCTGGACCGACACATTGCAATTAGCGGAGCGTCACCGGCTGACCTTATACGACGCCGCTTACCTGGAGTTGGCGCAACGTCGTGGGTTGCCCCTGGCCACACTGGACACCGAACTGCGAAAAGCCGCCACCATAGAGAGGGTGGTCCTTCTGGGGATGTAATGCCGATGGCCGCCACAAAAGTCCGGGCTCGCGGATGCAACAGAACCCTAGGTTTGGATGACACCCGGGTTAAACTTTTCAACCACCGGGATTCAGGGCCGCCGCTTTCAGCGCGGTCAGTAGCACATCCCTGGTTTTGGCTGGATCGATGATCGCGTCTACCCATAGTCGGGCGGCGGCGTAGCGGCAGTCTGTCTGCTCGTCATAGCTTGCTTTGATGGATGCGAAGACCTGTGCCTTTTCTTCTTCGCTCAGCTGTTTGCCGCCGCGTTCCAATTGGCGGATTTTTATCTCTACCAGCGTGCTTGCCGCGGAGGCTCCGCTCATCACCGCGTAGCGTGCGGTAGGCCAGGCAAAGAGGAAGCGCGGGTCGTACGCCTTGCCGCACATCGCATAGTGACCGGCGCCAAACGAGCCGCCGACGATGACCGTGATCTTGGGTACAGTGGAGTTGGCCACCGCCGAGACCATCTGCGCGCCGGCACGGATAATCCCGCTCCACTCCGCATCGCGGCCGACCATAAAGCCATTGACATCATGAAGGAAAATGAGCGGAATCAGGTTCTGGTTGCAGTCCATGATGAAGCGCGCCGCCTTTTCCGCGCTTTCGGCATAGATGACGCCGCCAAACTCAACCCTCTTCTCCCCTGTCTGGCTGGTGTGGGTTTGGTGAGTCTTCTGGTTGGCGACAATCCCGACGGAAAAACCGCCAATCCGGCCATACCCACAGAGCACGGTCTTACCATAATCCGGCTTGTATTCGTCGAATTGCGATCGGTCGACAATGCGCGCGATAACCTCGTGCATGTCGTAACTATTGCTCGCGCCCTTCGCCGGGTCAGGATCGAGCAGGGCGTAGAGTTCCTGGGAGGCAAACTTAGGCGCGTCCTGCTGGGGGTTGTAGGCAATACGGTCGAAGGGCGCCCCGGGACGATGGCCCAGCCGCGAGACCAGTGACCGCAACCGTGCCAGGCACATGTGATCGTTTGGCTCTTTGAAGTCCACGGTTCCGGAGATCTCAGCATGCATGGTGGCGCCACCCAACTCTTCGGCCGAGTATTTCTGGCCGATCGCCGCTTGCACCAACGCTGGTCCGGCCAGAAAGAGCCCGCTGCCCTCGGTCATTAATATGTGGTCGGTCATGACCGGAAGATATGCGCCACCAGCCACGCACATTCCCATAATCGCGGTGATCTGTGGGATGCCCTGAGCGCTCATGACGGCGTTGTTGCGGAAAATCCGCCCAAAGTCATCCTGATCGGGGAAAACATCTTCCTGCAGGGGTAGGAAGACACCTGAAGAATCGACCAGGTAGAGCGTCGGAATCCGGTTCTCCAGCGCCATTGTCTGGGCCCGGAGCACCTTTTTGGCGGTCATGGGGAAGAACGCGCCCGCTTTTACAGTAGCGTCGTTGGCGATAACCATCACCAGCCGCCCCGCCACCCAGCCCAGGCCAGTGATGACCCCGGCGGCGGCGGCGCCACCCCACTCCTCATACATGCCAAAGGCCGCAAAGAGACCGAGTTCCAGGAACTCCTCCCCCGGATCGAGGAGCAAAGCCAATCGTTCCCGGGCGGTCAATCGGTGCTTGGCATGTTGGGCGTCGATCGCCTTAGGCCCGCCGCCTAGCCGGATGGAGTCTTCCTGCTGGCCAAGAGCGAGCAAAAGTGCCCCCATCCCATCCGTATTGGCGCGGCCTTTCCTGCTTTGGGGGTCGAGTTTAGAGGCGAGTTGGTTGGAAAACTGTTCAGTCGTAACGGGTTGGTCGTGCCTCGGGCTTGCCATAGGAATTCGCCTGCTTAGCATCTCAGTTGCCGGCCCGCTTGGACAACCCTCCCGGGGCTTGAGGGTCTAATTACGTCGCCCGCCGGTGGCTAGGACACATTTTCTCTCTTTTCAACATCCCCCGAACGTGACATACTGCATCAGATTATCTTTCGGCCAACCCCTGTAGCTGAAAGATTCCCCGGTCGAAAGAGTAGACGATGGCTAACTTATTGTTCAAACTCACCCATGGTCATTCCTGGCCCACAGCAGACGCAACCGTAGACTCTTGTGAATGGATGCGATATCACGATCATCTGGGGGGAGCTGCAGGGCATTACCGGGTCAAGTTCACCTACCAGGCAGGGGACCAGGGCCAAGTGAATCATGGTGAATTCTGTCACCAGGGTAGCCAGCACATCGCACCGTACCGCGTCGGCGAGCGGTTGGCGATCCAGTATGACCCAAGAAAGCCCTCTCGTTACTACTACAGTGGAGCCCCGGCAAACTACGAAAAGCTGGAAGCGATCCTGGTCATGACCGTGTTCGCCCTGCTCGCAGGGTACGTGCTCTATACTTTTTAGCTCTCCCCCACCCCTCGGTCTGTGAAAGCGCCCAAGCGCGGCCGTATGTGACACGAGCCGGGAAATCCCTTGATTTTCCGCCGGACGCCACTAGGATGGTCTGGACACTGACTGGCAGAGTAGAGAACAAACACCGCACAATGCCCGCCCCTCGCACTCTTTCCCTCGTCTTGCTTCTCGGCTCGAGCGTGCTCCTGCAGAGCGGTGCTCAAGTCGCGTCGAAGCCAAGCGTTTCTTCCGATGACATTAGCGTGGCCGATGGGCTCCAGCTGCCAACGTATGGACACATCTGGGCACTCGATACCTGGAAGGGCGTACGCGAGCTGGTGCGGTTGAGGCCGCCGGACACAACCGGGGATGACCCCGGCTTCTCGTTCAAGCTGCATCGTTCGATCGAATTCAAAGGCGAAGCAGCCGTCGTCCGGGTCCATGATGCGTCTCCGGAGTTCTTTTTGCGCGGAGTCTCGGGCAGCGACAATGGCCGTTCCGATCTGGTCGTGGTGCGGCTGAACATCGAAGGCCCACGGCGCGCCGTAACCAAGGACGCCATGGCGCAGCTCAAGCAGCAAGCGAAGCACGAGGATGCCGATTTCCCCGATGTGATCGGAGTAAAACAACAGCGCGTGGGGTCGACCGATTGGTATCGGCTGTCTCCACAGAAAACGCTCGCCCCGGGCGAGTATGCCCTGATTCCGCTGCCCTCCAGCCCCGGATTTGCCGACGGCGAGATTTTCGATTTTGCGATCGATCCAGAAGCGCCTGAAAATTCCGATCCTCTTCGTTCGGAACAGAACCGCGGCTCGGAATGAATCACACAAGCCAATAACACCAAGGTGGTAGAGGGTAGCGGGCCGTTCTGGGAAATTGCGCGCCGCGTTCGACGAGCTAAAAATGCGCCTCTTCCGTGCGAACATGCCAGCAAAATTTTGCCACACCTAACAAGCAGAGCGGAAAGACAGATCGCCTGTTCGCAGATCGAACAGGAGTGACCGCAGGCAGCCTTGCCGCGCAGAGGAGCGCAGTAGCCGGCCGCGGATAAAAGCACTATAACAATTACATTTAGCGCGGGGTCGCATGCGCCGCCGGAAGCACCAACTCGGATCGCAAGATCCATCCCGCGTGTTGCTCGCGAACCCGCTAGAGGATGGCGTGGGGTACTGCGGAGGGTGAGGATGCTGCGGATCCATCGAGACCCAGCGCAGCCGCGTGCCGGCGCATTGCGGCAATGCAGAAGGCTATGTGAGTATCCAATTCCATGCCCAGATCCTGGGCGCCGGAAACGATGTCTTCGCGGTGTACCCCGCGTGCGAAAGCCTTATCTTTCATCTTCTTACGGACGCTGGGGACATCAACGTCAAAGATGGATCTGGTCGGTTTTACCAAAGAGACCGCGGTCAGGAATCCGGCGAGTTCATCGCAGGCAAAGAGGGCTTTCGCCAGGTGCGTCACTCTGGGCACACCGGAATATTGAGCGTGGCCCATGATGGCCTCGCGGATCTCTTCGGGCCATCCCTGCTCACCGAGAATTTTGTTGCCGACGAAGGGATGCTCTTCTGCGCTGGGATATTTTTCGTAATCAAAATCATGCAATAAGCCGGTGATGCGATAGGTCTCACACAGCTCCAGGGCCTCTTCCGCGATGAGTGCCCGAGTGGCTGATTGCTGCTCCCCGTGAGCCGCCATACAAGCCTCAACGGCAAGGGCGTGCTTGAGCAAACCGGGCGATTGCGTGTAGTTATTCAGGAGCGTCCAGGCTTCGGCGCGTGTGTATTTTTTTGCTGCCATTGCGTACCTTTTTTACACAGACAACCGGGACGCTCCGGGTTTTCTATGCTTTCTTCCGAAATTCGTACCACGTTTTCCGCTTTGACCCTACTTTTTAACTTGACATTAAGGATACCCTGCATCACTGTAATCATGAATCAGGTAGGGACCGTCGCTAAACGGATACTTGGCATGAGGGTGTGCAAGGTGATCTAAAGGCGGCGCTTCTTTACCAGGATCGCCCTGCTCTGGCGCTCCGTCACAAAATTATGGCAACTACCTTAGCAACCGTCGAGGCGCGTGAGGTTCTACGGTGTGAACGCTGCACTCTGGTTCAGTTTCGCACTGCGAATTCTCTATGTAGGCGCTGCCACAAACCGCTGGAAGTAGAAGAGCCCGAGCGGCTCGTGCCTCAGTTCGCCGGCGAGCCGGAAGAAGCTGCGGTCGAAGATAACAGCTTGCAGGTTGCGCGTGCGGTGCGCGATCTTCGCAAGGGCCGCAATCTAAGCCAGCGCCAGCTTGCGGGCCGGATGCAGGTGCCCCGTACCTATATCTCGAAAATCGAGAATGGCAAGGCGATGCCTACTCTGTCTTCGTTGGCACGGCTGGCGAGCGCTCTCGAAATCGATATTTGCCATCTGCTGCGCGATGCCCGCAGCCGGCGGCACGAAGAGACTGCCTCGATTCTCGGAGATCCTTTTCTGGCCGAGCTCGCGCCGTACATCGCGCAGATGGATACGCTGCAGCGCTCCATGTTCCTGAACCAGGTACGCGACCTCGCCATGGGCAGACGCAGAAGCGCTTGAGCTGCGAGCGGCCCTTCTCTGTTTGCTGAATCGTCCCGGCATCTTTCTGCGAACTTCGGCTCCTCCCCGTTGGTTTCATTTCGAGGAGCTGAACAGCAGCTTTGCTAAGCTCCCCAGCACTCCATAGAAGTGCCCTCGCGGCGCACACTCAGCCACGCATATCCAGCCAAACGATATCGTGACGACTCCTTCCTCTCTTGCCACTTCCACGCGGCAAGCGAGGATATCTTTACAACGTTCTTCTGCTCGCGCGAGTTACCCGGCCCTGGTAACTGGTTACCTGCGTTGCACACGCGCCGGAGACGTTTTGCGACGGGGCGGACCATGTGCTACGGTCGTAAGGAAAGGCAATCCTGTTGCGATTCCTGCAATCGAGCCGCATAGCCGAACTTTCTCCGGAAGAGCAGGCCATCTACCGCCAACTGCACGCGGCTCGCCTGCCACAGCACGTCGCCATCATCATGGACGGCAACGGACGCTGGGCCGGGAAGCGTAGTCTGAAACGTTTTCTTGGCCACCAGCAGGGTGCTGAGTCTGTCCAATTTGTAGTAGAGACGGCCTCTCGCATCAACCTTCCCTGGCTCACGTTGTACGCCTTCTCGCTCGAGAACAATCTGCGCCGCCCCAAGACCGAAGTTAATTTCCTGATGCGCCTGCTGCGCTCCTATCTAATCGACAACGTGCAGCGCATGAACGACAACAATGTGCGCATCGCCTACATTGGCCGTACCCATGAGCTTCCCTCAGAGGTGCAGGAAAAAATGCAATGGGCAGCCGAAGCCACGGCGCACAACAACGGCACGGTACTCACGCTGGCGCTTAATTATGGCGCGCGCAGCGAAATGGTGGACGCTGTTCGGGCGTTAGCGCGCGAAGCCAGTTCCAAGAACCTTTCCCTGGATCACATCAGCGAAGAAGACATTCGCAGCCATCTCTACACCGCACACATGCCGGACCCCGACCTGGTGGTTCGCACCAGCGGCGAGTTTCGTGTTTCAAATTTTCTGCTGTGGCAGATGGCCTATTCCGAGATCTACGTTACCGATCGCTTGTGGCCCGATTTTCGTGGCATCCACTTGCTCGAGGCGATTGCCGACTACCAGCGCCGAGAACGCCGCTATGGTGGCCTGAATAAGCGGCAGGAATCAGACGAAGCACCCGTTCCTGATAGCGTTCTCGTTCCCCGTTGAGTAGGCGCGAACATCAAGTGATGTGATCAGAATGGTGCGCGAACATCGCCGCACTCAGGATTGAGAGGCCTTCCCCCGCACACAGCGTTATGCTCGATTCATGAGCTCGCAGACATTGCCGCGTCCGAAGAGAACCGCGACTCGCAAGCGAAAGAAGCGCAGTAGTGCAGCACCGGGTCGAAAGGCGAAGCGGGGACGCGGTTGGGTGATCTGGTTACCGCTTGTGGTTGGCATTGCCATCACTTTTGTGACGGTGAAGACGGCGGAGATCTTGCCCTTGATGGGTACGGATGGGCTGTTCAGGCTGCGGCTTCTGTATCCCTACGTGCTGTTGCTCAAACAGCCGCAGCTCGGTCTCTCTGAACAGAGCAGCAATAGCTGGTCACAAATTATGTTGTATGCGCAGTTTCCCCTTTATGGGCTATACGCTAGCCTGGCGATGAGATGGAAGCCCTGGTGGAAGGTGCTGTTGCAGGTGGGCGTGATTCATCTGTTCGGCTTCGGTGTACTGTGGGTGTTGGCGCGGAAGTAACGGTCAACGCGGAGAAATGCTGCCATGACCTCAAAGCAAGTCACAGAGCAAGTCACAGAGCAGGTCAAGGTCATCGAGTGCCCACGGGACGCCTGGCAGGGCATGCCACAACAGATTCCAGCCGAGGTTAAAGCCAATTACCTGCGCGCCCTGGCTGCCGCCGGCTTCCGGCATATTGACGCTGTCTCCTTCGTGTCTCCCGCAGCTGTGCCGCAAATGGCGGACTCCGAGCGCGTACTGGATCTACTTGGCCAGGATTTCGCTGCGGAGATCATCGGCATCGTGGTTAACGAACAGGGCGCCGAGCGGGCTATAAGGACCGGAGCGGTTCGCACGCTGGGTTTTCCCTATTCCATCTCGGCAACATTTCTTGAACGCAATCAGAAACAAACGCTGGATCGAGCGCGCCAGACACTGGAGAAAATTACCGCCCTGGCCTCGTCGGCCGATATCGGCGTGGTGGCTTACGTGTCAATGGCCTTCGGCAATCCCTATGGTGACCCGTGGCGGCCAGAGGATGTGGCGGCCGCGTGCCATAGCCTGAAGGAAC
This sequence comes from uncultured Acidobacteriaceae bacterium, assembly GCA_963758385.1. Taxonomy (GTDB): domain Bacteria; phylum Acidobacteriota; class Terriglobia; order Terriglobales; family Acidobacteriaceae; genus PALSA-350. The sequence continues at coordinate 1,813,127 of CAVWVA010000001.1, forward strand.
TGGGGATCGAAGAAATCTCGCTGGCCGATACAGTCGGGGTAGCCAGCCCGGAGCAGATCCAATCGCTGGTAAGGGCGGTGCTTGCAGAGTTTTCCGGGATCGAATTGGGAGTCCACCTGCATGCCCGACGGGAGCATGCCGCAGCCAAGGTTGCAGCGGCTTACCAGGGGGGCTGCCGCCGGCTTGACATGGCGCTGGGAGGCCAGGGTGGCTGTCCGTTCGCGCAGGATGCCCTGGTGGGGAATGTGGCGACGGAAACGGCGATGGCCGAACTGCGCAGGCTTGGCGCCAGCCTGCCACCTTTGCGGCCATTGGACGATTTGCTGGCGATGGGCCAGGCCATCGCTGATAGATTCGCCATAGCGAAGACACACCGCGAATCCTATGAGCTAAGTTCCTGATGTCCGCCAGTAGCACTCACCGCCAGATAAGTATCCAAACCAGGTATAGCCGGGCCGCCTTGGACGAGGATGGATTTTCTCGATGAAAAATCCGGCCTGGCAACGGGGCCGCTGGGTGCAGTTTTTCTAATACTGCTGCAGCCGGGTGAGCCGCTAACATTCTTATAAAAAACATTTAGAGGCAACAAGGAGCATTCGAGAAACCGTGGCAGTCAATTACGCAACACTGGAAATCCGGGAAGCCGACGGCGTCCACACCATTACCCTGAACCGTCCGGAGCGCAGGAACGCTCTGAACCCGCAGATGATTGCCGAGCTGACCCATGCCCTGAGCGAGTCTGGAACATGCTCCTGCGGGGTGGTCGTGCTTACCGGTGCGGGAACGGCTTTTTGCTCCGGCATGGATCTGGACAGCCTGAAGACGCTGAGGAATCAGCGGCCGGAGGATCAGCGGGCAGACGCGGAGGCGATGATGTGGATGATGCGGCGGTTGTACGAATTGAGTAAACCGACGATCGCTGCGGTAAACGGACCTGCCATCGCGGGCGGAACGGGTTTAGCGACCCTATGCGACTTTACGCTCGCGGCGCCGCGGGCGAAGTTCGGTTATACAGAAGTGAGAATTGGCTTCATCCCCGCAATCGTCTCCGTATTTCTTCTCGAGATGATTGGGGAAAAGAAGGCCAAGGCCCTGCTGCTCTCAGGCAGGATTCTGGATGCGGAGGAAGCGCTGTCGATGGGCCTGGTAACCGAACTGGTGCCTGAGGGCGAGCTGGCCTCGCGCGTCCAGGCACTGGCGGCACTACTGCTCAAGAACAGTCCTGAATCGATGAGCGCGGTTAAGAAGCTGCTGTGCGGGTATGCCAAGGACCGCCTGGACCGCGATCTGGCACGGGCGATTCGATGGAACGAGAAGATCCGCAACAGCGCTGACTTCCGCGAAGGGCTGACCGCCTTTCTGGAGAAACGGGAGCCGGTGTGGCCGGGGCGCAAGCCAAAGTAAGTGGGGAAAAGTGCAATCTGTTCCGTTTCCTTCAGCGGGTCGAATCCGGACACGGCGCGACGCTCGATTGAAAAACATTTCCCTCGGAGGCTATTTGCTGATTTTATGTATGGGCTGAAGCCCGTACCCTTCCGTTGTTTTGCGGATATTATGACCGGATATGGCAAATAAGGTGCGTTGGGGAATTCTGAGCACGGCCGGAATCGGTATCAAAAAAGTCGTGCCGGCGATGCAAAAGGGAGAATGGGTCGAGGTGATCGCGATTGCCTCACGCGATCTGCAAAAGGCCGAGGAAGCTGCGCACGCACTGGGCATCGCAAAGCCCTATGGATCGTACGAAGAGCTTCTCGCCGACCCGCAGGTCGAGGCGATTTACAACCCACTCCCGAATCAGCTTCACGTCCCCTGGTCGATCCGCGCTGCCGAAGCAGGCAAACATGTTCTATGCGAGAAACCGCTCAGCATGACGGTGGCCGAAGCCAGGAGTCTCTTAGCAGTACAGCAACGCACCGGGGTCACGATCGGTGAAGCCTTCATGGTACGGACTCATCCCCAATGGCTGCGTACACGCGAGTTGATTGCGGGCGGCCGGATCGGTCAATTGCGTTCGATCCAGGGGTTCTTTAGCTACTTCAACACCGATCCAAAGAACATCCGCAACATTCCCGAATGCGGTGGTGGAGCGCTCATGGATATAGGGTGCTACCCCATCAACACCTCGCGATTCCTGTTCGGCGAGGAGCCGTCGCGGGTATCGGGATTGATCGACCGAGATCCAATCTTGAAGGTGGACCGGCTGACTTCAGCCATCCTCGAGTTCCCCTCGGGGCACGCAGTGTTTACCTGCAGTACTCAGCTGGCGCCGTACCAGCGGATGCAGTTGCTCGGTACGCGTGGCCGCATTGAGATCGAAATCCCTTTCAATGCTCCTAACGACCGGCCTTGCCGCATCCTCATCGACGACGGGCGGGACCTTTTCGGCGGTGGAATCACGGTGGAGACCTTTCCCACCTGCGACCAATACACGATTCAAGGCGATGCTTTTTCCCGGGCGGTGCGCGAAGGCAAACCGGCGCCGGTTCCGCTGGCCGATGGAATCAAGAACATGGCGGTCATCGAAGCGGTGTTTCGTTCCGCGGAATCCGGCCGGTGGGAAGCGCCCCAGGCTTGAAGCATAAGAACGTTATTTGTAACTGTTTCGGACCGTCTAGGTAGCCGGCTCGCCGCTGCTGTTATCCTGCGAGGCCGGATCCCAGATCTCGGAGTCGCCAATTTCCTTCTTCAGGTCTTCTGCATTCAAAGGAGGCTTATCGAGCTCATCCCGAGCGGGTTGGGGCAGGTCGTTGCTGGCCTGCGATGTAAACTGCATTCTTTCCTGGTCACTCACGGCACGGTGTCTCCCGGGCCCATTCGCTGCGCCCTGGTACGGCTCCACCAATTTACCTCTTACGCGCGCCAGGCGCGATACTAGGGTCCAGAGAGATGGTATGAAATTGCTCAGTTTCCTGGTTGAGAGCTTCATCGGAGCTTTTGGCATTACCAAGCCGAAGCCGGAGCAGGAACGCACGGTGGCGTTAGCGCTGGGTGGGTTCCTGCTAGCGTTCTTTATAGCGCTGACCGCGCTGATTGTCTGGATGATCTTTGGCGTGCGGCGCTGAGCCGCCCTTGAACCAAAAACGGCTCAAGGGAAGTCAGGGTTTGATGACTGAGGAGGGGAAATTCTACAGCTTGCCGTTGTTGACGGCGAGGGCTTCCGCCACCGGCGCACCGGGCGCTGGCACTGTACCAGCCGCCTTCTTGTGCAGCTGGTGGTGCAGGCAATAGAGCGCCAGTTCCAGGCGATCAGAGACGCCAAGTTTGTCGTATACCTTGCGGAGATAGTTTTTGATCACCTGCTCCGTGGTACCGAGTTGATAAGCGATCTCCTTGTTGCGCTTGCCCTGCGTAATGCAGGTAATGATCGCCAATTCCTTAGGTGAAAGACGCGGCTGGGTGCGCGGGCTGGTCAGCGCGGTCGCCTGCGAGCGATAGGCTTCGATGACCCAATTGATCGACTGGTTATCGATCCAGGTTTCCCCGGCGGCTATCTTGCGCACGCACTTGACCAGCAGGTCGGGCGAAATGGAACGAGGAATGATGCCTCGAACGCCGCGGCGGTAGAGCTCTACCGTGTTGGACTCATCGTTCTGCGCGGACTGCACAATGATCTTGAGCTGCGGCGCACGACGCACCAGCTCGGGAATGGCATCGACGGTGCCATTGATCAAATTGCCCTCGAGCAGGATCATGTCGGTGGGAAAGCGCTGGATGGCGCCGTGAAGCCCGGCCAGGGTGTCCACCTGGGCGATGACACGGATGTCATCTTCGAGCGCGAAAATCTTCCGGATACCTACACGGTAGATAGCCTGGGAATCAGCGAGCACGATTCGGATCGCAGCATTATCTGCACCCTCATCGGGATCGAATGCGCCGTCGGCCGGACCGGCATCGGGAAATTCAGGTTTGGCAGATACCATAGGTTCAGAGACCAAAATAGCTTCAGTGACTAAAGTGATACTTATCGATAACCGCGGCGACATGCGTCGTCTTTACATCTGGGTTTACATCTGGTGTGCAGCGTACCACGCGACCAGTGCAGTGCAATACAACATCCGTGGGTGTGCCCATCGCCTCGGCCGGCATTTTAATTGTGAAACTCACAATGCTAGCCACAGCTAATGCCTGGGCTAATTCAAACAAAACCCCGTTGGCGGAAATATTTTCCGTAACCGCCGGAAGATCCCCTGTTTCGGTGCTAATGGTAATAGGTACGCACAGCGGAAAGCGAACCGCAGCGCGGAGTTCGACGGGGCGATCGGTAGCGACTGCGAGGGATGTATCCATGCCCTGATAATAGTCAGAAGAAGCAAGAACGGGAATCCCCTAAAAAGGCCACCTTCCTCGCACAATAGTACTAAAGTTACTCACGCTAGTGTCTGGATATTTACTCCCTTACCAGCAATTTCCGGTAACCAGCTTCACTGTCTGACGAAGCGGGGTTTCCCACACCCTTGACGTATTACTTTAGTTCCTAGTTATATACCAAGTAATAATCACACGAAAGTTGTAGCGACTGGGCATCACAAAAGGTAACCTTGGCATCAGCGCTGCCTGCGCCCAGGAGTTCCCCCCGTGAAAACTACGCTGATCCGCGCCCTGACAGTGGCTGGCATGCTCGCAATGTCCGCCTCAGCCCACGCCGACCCCATCTTGAGCTACTTTTGGAACATGTGGGCGGGTAAATAGTTCCGCTCCGGTAAGGTTCCGAATCCTCCTAGCCGATTGGCAATGGAAAGGCAACGGAAATTCCTCATCCGGCAGTGGTACTTCTGTGGACTGTGATTAGGTTGGTAATTGTCCCGCATGATGCTTCGGCGGAGACGTCCGCCGCTTATTGCCGAAAGCACCCTTTCCCGACGGTGTGGCGTGAGGTATTCTGCATCTACCAAGGTGCAATATGAGCTTTCAGGCTCTCTATGCGACGCTCGGGCTCCTGAGTTTTGCTGCAGAGATCGCTTTATTTGTCGTTCTCATAGTGCGTCGCCAGTACAAAACCTTCCCTGTTTTCACCGCTTACATCGGCTTCAATTTACTGTATGACCTGGGCATAGGCACGTTGATGGTGACCTCGGCGCAGCTAGGCCGTTCACTCGCATTTGCGTTGTTGCCGCTCGAATACCTGCTCGAATTAGGCGTTCTTCTGGAGATCGCCTGGCACGTTTTGCGTCCCGTCCACGTCTCGCTTCCCCGGGGATCCATTCGGGCGTTTGTCGGATGCATCGCAGTCGCGTTGCTGGGTGGTACCTTGCTCGCCTGGCATCTTGACAATACCGGGCACCAGGTCCAGGACATCAAGGGCCCCCTCGATCTGACAGTAGGGCTCCTGCGGATGCTCATATTTGTGGCAACCGCCGGTTTCGCTCAGTTGCTGGGCATTGGGTGGAAAAATAAGGTCTTGCAATTGGCTACGGCTCTGTCTTTTTACAGCGCCGTGGATTTGATTGTGAGCCTGGTGCAACGTTACTCTGGTGCTTCCGCCGAGCTTGACCACATCCGGGCGGTAGCTTTTACCCTCGAAATCGGGCTCCTGGTGTGGACGTTTACAACTAAAGATGTACGCCGGCGCGAATTCAGTCCACAAATGGAACAGTTTTTGGTTACACTTGCTGGACGGGCCAAGCTCGCACGTACAGCATTGGTACGGATGCAGGTGAAATAAGCACATGATTTTGCCACTGCTCCAGGTAATACTTACTGCCTTACTGATTGCCTACGCCGGTTTGTGGCGCCGGCAACAGGTAAAGCGCCGTGCGAAGACCTGGGAAGGAATCATCAGCCAGTTGCGCGGGAATGACTGGGGTATTGAAGAGATCAGCGAGCGGTTTCTCTACAAGAGCGAGATTCAGGTCACTACCAAGGACGTGTGGCAGCGCATTCAAGGCTGCAAGGGCCTATGGGCCATGTATAAAAATGCCCCGGTTCTGGTCCAGCTGGCCGACTACGCCGCCGAGCATGGCGAAGGCGTGGACGAAGAGATGTTGGAAGGTTTGCGCAGTGACGCATTTCAGATCAGGCTTTGCGTCCTTATGGCACTGGGACAGTACGTCATCTCCGCTTCCTCCGTGGGAGCTTCGGTGAATGCCCATCGGGCGGTTGCAACTTACAGCGCGATGCTGGTCAGGCTTACAGCGTTTATTCAGGAATACTCGACCCCGCTGTTCCACAGCTACCTGGACGCCGTCGCTTAGCTCTCACGCTGTCTTATTCAAGAGTGCCTGCAGCACCCCATGCGTTTGACTTGCGTAATAATCGCGATCCAGCGATACTTGATTGTTGGGGTTTTTGCGTCTGTGGTGCTGGTTTAGCCCGCTGATCGCCCCCAAAACCCACCCGGATTTCGCCCTTCCAGGCAAGTAAAACCAGGGAAGAAGAACCAGGGTAGAAGCTGTGAAAGGAATTAGCCTGTGTTGATGATTCGCCTGGCTCGCTTCGGAGCACGGAAGCAGCCGTACTATCGTGTTGTTGTCATTGAGAAGGACCGCGCCCGCAATGGACGGTCGATTGAGGTGGTGGGAACGTATAACCCGCGCACCAGTCCGGCTACCGTCGATCTTAAGCGTGAGCGCATCCAGCATTGGACAAGCAACGGAGCCCAGCTCTCTGAGCGGGTGGCCAAATTGCTTGCTGCTTACGCGCCGGCTGCCACGGCAGCGTAAGGCGCTTCACCGATTATCGCGAGCAGAGGTTATCAGCTCCGCTCTCAATATTTCTTATCGTTCGTTGTGGGCGTTTGCCGCCTGGAGAACAGGCGGCGATCCGTCTGTTGCTTGACGGGATGCGCCCAGGCAGAAACGCTCGACCCGCGCTGTTGCCGGATGTTCGCACTCCCTGCGAAATGGCTCTGGACACAACCACAGCAAAAGCGGTTTAATGCTCGGGCATGTAGGGACCCCAGCCAACGCCGGTCTCCGACGGTACTTCAGGCTGACAGTAATTTGCGGAGACGATCCTATTTTGGTTGGATCTTTCGAGGCCGCTCCGATGACGCACGACGCGAATCATGACGATATGCAAAAACTAGTCAAAGAGATTGCTCAAGCACTAGTTGACGATCCCGAAGCAGTCGAGGTGCAGGCCGTGGCTCGGGACGAGAACACCGTGCTCCGCCTTCGTGTAGCTTCAGCGGACGTGGGCAAGGTGATCGGCAAACAGGGACGAACGGCGCGTTCGATGCGCACCATCCTGAGCGCGGTAAGCATGAAGCTGCACCATCGGTACACACTTGACATCCTCGAAGAGGATGAGGCCGGAAAGCCGGTCGACGCCTAGCCTTCCTTCGCTCCCCGCCATCCATTGATCCTGTTGGTCCGGGCATCCGGACCGCTTCCGGCAGTGGTGGATACTGTCTAAATGACAGTGCCCCACGCAGACTGGGTTCTTCTGGCCAGCATTGTGCGCCCGCAGGGGCGCCGCGGTGAGGTGCTGGCGGAGATCTTTACCGACTTCCCCGAACAGTTCGCGAAGCGTGAGGGCCTCTTTCTTCGTTCGCCTGCCGGGGCGAGGCTCAAGGTCATGCGCGAAGCAAAAGTGGACGCGCATTGGCTGCACAAAGGTCGCGTGGTGCTGAAATTCTCCGCCGTCGATTCGATCACCGATGCGGAGGAACTGCGTGGCTTCGACGTCGTTGTGGCGCGGGAGCATCGCATCCCGCTAGAGGGTGATGCGGTCTATGTAAGCGACCTGGTGGGAGCGAAGGTCATCGACGTGAGTCATGGCGCAGTTGAGGAAGCCGGGGTCATTACGAGTGTGGAGCCGGAAGGCGCCGGTCCGGCAATGCTGGTGGTGCGCACTCCGGATGGGAACGAGGTGCTGATACCGTTCGTTCGGGCATACCTTACAAAGATGGATATCGCTGCAAGAAGGCTCGAGATGGAGCTGCCAGCGGGCCTCCTGGCCACGCAGGCGCCTCTCACAGGGCAGGAGCAGCAGACGACACACCAGGCCCCGCAAGCGGCAACGGATGACGCGGAGTAATGGCCATGCGCTTTGACATCATCACTATCTTTCCCGGCTTCTTTGCCGGCATGTTCGAGCATGGCGTGGTCAAGCGCGCGATCCGCGGGGAATTGCTTGCCGTTGGGGTCCATGATCTGCGGCAGTTCACTCACGATCGCCATCGCACCGTGGACGACCGGCCCTTTGGCGGCGGCGAGGGCATGGTATTGAAGCCCGAACCGCTGGCGGAGGCAGTTGAGCACCTGGGGCTTGCCCCAAGGACAGAACGGGCGGCGAACGGCGAGACCGTGATTCTGCTCTCCGCGCAGGGAAAAAGGTTTTCCCAGGGGGTGGCGCGGGACCTCGCCCAGGCCAGGCGGGTAGTGCTGCTGTGCGGGCGCTACGAAGGTGTGGACGAGCGGGTCAATGAGCTGGTTGCGGACCAGGAGCTATCCATTGGGGACTATGTAATTTCCGGTGGCGAATTGGCCGCTGCGGTAGTGCTGGACGCCACTATGCGTCTATTGCCTGGCGTTCTGGGCAACGAGGCGTCCGCGGAGTATGAGAGCTTCGGCCCAGCCGACGCAGTGCTTACGGGTGAAATAGGCGGCCTTTGTTCCACGCATGGCGCGGGCGGACTGCTTGATTATCCTCACTACACACGACCGGCTGAGTTTCGTGGGCTGGGAGTGCCTGAAGTGCTGAGCAGCGGTAACCACGAGCAGATACGCCGGTGGCGGCGTGAACAGGCGCTGAAAAAGACCCTGCTCAACCGGCCCGATTTGCTGCGCGATGCGGAGTTGAGCGCCGACGATCGCAGGTTCCTGCGCGGCCTCGAACTGCGCGCCGGGGGCGCGCAAAACAACGATTCCGTGTAAACTAAGAACTTCGACGCAACTGCAATTTTTCAGCGTAGCCAACTGTCGAAATCAAGAATCGTACGCCAGGAATCATTATGTCTATCCATCCAGTTATGCAACGTCTCGCCGAGAAACTCCGGCGCACCGATCTGCCTGCCTTTGTGCCCGGCGATACGGTCCGAGTCCAGGTCAAGATTAAAGAAGGCGACAAGGAACGCCTGCAGGCATTTGAGGGCATTGTGATTGCTCTCAAGAACGGGGCACAAGGAAGTTTTACCGTGCGCAAGATGAGCTTCGGCCAGGGGGTTGAGCGCATTTTTCCGTTCAATTCCAAAGTGGTCGATAAAGTGGAGAAGGTTCGCTCCGCCCGGGTTCGCCGTTCCAAGCTCTTCTACTTGCGCGGACTGCGCGGCAAGGCTGCCCGTTTGAAAGAAGTAGAACGCAAGTAAAACCTCCCTTCCCTGAATCGCGCCCCGGGAGCCTTCGCTGCCGGGGCTTTGCTTCGTCGGGGTTTGATTTCTTATTCCCGGCTGTGGGAAACGCGTCCCGGGCGCGACAAGCCACTGTCGAGATGATCTACACTCGATTTTGGTGAGGCACGAGCTCCTTGGAGCGTTTTACTTCAGGTGTATACAACGCAACCAACCACGACGCGGGTTTTCCTCAAGAAAGGCCGCAACTCGCTACCCTTGACGACGCAGGCTGGAAGTGAGAACGCTCTGGTAGATCCGGAAGAGCTTTCCCCTGCGGCACGCAAGATGCGCATGTTGCGGACACTGGTTTGCGGCAACCGCTACGAGAAAGCCGCCCGCGCGGCGGGAGCCAGGGTGGTTGCCGGCGTCGACGAGGTGGGCCGCGGTGCTTTATTCGGGCCGGTGGTCGCCGCGGCAGTGATTCTTCCCGAAGGTTGCCGTATTTCCGGCCTGCGCGATTCCAAACAGTTGATTCGCGAAGAACGTGAGCGGCTGGCGCGTATCGTCGAGCGCAAAGCGCTGGCGATCGCTATCGAGGAAGTGGATGCGGAGACGATCGACCGTATCAACATCTACCAGGCGACGCGGGTAGCCATGACCGCTGCGGTGTGCCGTCTGGCGTTAGCGCCCGACCACCTGTTGGTGGATGCCATGCGGCTGGATCATGCCTGCGCGCAAACCAGCATCATTTATGGCGATTCGCTAAGCGTGTCGATCGCCGCCGCGAGCGTGCTCGCCAAGGTCTACCGCGATGACCGCATGCGCCAACTGGATCGCGACTATCCACTCTATGGCCTGGCCTCTCACAAGGGCTATAGCACGCCGGAGCACAAGCAGGCTTTATTGGCGCACGGGCCCAGCCCACTCCATCGCAGAAGCTTTCGCCCGGTAGCGGAAAACTGCCTGCCCTGGGATTGAAGCGGATGGCGCTGATTGAACGCCCTGCACACCCACACCTTCTCCTGCACTCCATTCCAAATAAGGAAAAGCAATGGTGGCCCGCCCTCTTTTCCGCCCACGCACCCCGGTTTCCTGTAAAGCGTGATGGCGTTGTCGAATTTCACGCGGTTTTCCTTAACGAAAGCCGCACACGTGGGCGTGTTTGGCGTCGAGTAACAGGAAATCCGGGTACGCTGGAGCGAACCTGGGGCACCCCTCCTGAAGAGGAAGCTGGTGTGGGTATCCAACGAGGAGGAGCAATTTGCCGCTGCGTCTGATGTGTATTACCGCTCACCCCGATGATGAATGTGGGGGCTTTGGCGGTGCGTTGATGATGGCGCACCAACGTGGCGTTCACAGCAGCGTGGTTTGTCTCACGGAAGGCAGCGCCGGATCGCACCGTGGAGATGCCCGCAGTGACCAGGAACTGGGCCAGTTGCGGCGGAGGGAGTTTGCTGCCGCTCTGCGCGTGCTGGGTGTCGATCACGGCGAGGTGCTGAATTATCCCGATGGCGGCCTGGTCAACCAGGACTTTGCGACGGTAACTACCGACCTGGTGGAGCGTATCCGCCGCTACCGCCCTCACTTAGTGCTGACCTTTGGTGGAGATGGAAATGTAAACTTGCACCCCGACCACACCATGGTCTCTTGCTTTACTACCGCGGCCTTTCATTGGGCAGGGCGAACCAATTTCGCCCGGGAGCAAATCGGCGCGGGCCTACTTCCCTACCGTGCACAAAAGCTCTACTACTCAGCGGCCCCGTTCCTGGCTCATGCCGACCCGGAAGAAGCACGAAGGATCGCATTGATGCCCGCCTCCCTGGTGCTGGACCTGGGCGAGTTGAAGGAGAAGAAGTTGCAGGCCTTCATGCAGCACACCACCCAGGCTGAGCTCCTGGTCAAAGTCAAAGCCGCGTTTGAAAAGACCGGCGGTGAGGAAAAGTACCTGCTGGCCGCAGTGCGGGGTATGCGCGACTCCCCACTGGAGACAGACATGTTTGCCGGGATAGAAGAGGATTAGCTGGAGACACGGTGCGGTCAGGATAGAGTTTGGACGCGTGCGCGTGCCCACCAGACGAGCCGCGCCAGGAACAGGAGTGCCAGCACCAGGGTGATGGTGATGGGTGTGCGCACGCCGCTTTTGACGATCCACCAGTAATGAACCACGCCACAGATGGCCGAGATATACGCTAGACGGTGCAGGGCCTGCCAGCGCTTGCCTCCGAGTTTCCTGATCGACCAGTTGGTGGAGGTGGCCGCCAGCGGAACCAACAACAGCCATGCCGTAACCCCAGCCAGGATGTAGCGGCGCTTGGCGATATCGTCGACCATCGCAGCAACATTGAAGCCGGAATACAACCAGAGATACGTGAGCAGATGCAGGCAGCCGTAGAAGAAAGCGAACAGCCCCAGCAGTCGCCGGAAACGCACCAGCCAGGCAAGGCGCGGAGAGAGCCTGCGCAGCGGCGTGACGGCCAGAGAAATGACCAGTAGGCGAAGGGTCGCAAACCCGGTGGCATGGGTAACAGTCGCTGTCGGGTCGGGGCCCAGGTTGTTATTGAATCCGTTATAGACCAGCAGCCCGAGGGGAGCCAGGCAGGCGAGCCATACAAGAACTTTGAGGGCAACGATGGCTCGTTTGTTCATAGAGTGGGATGTGACGTCGAAAGCTCCCGGCCTAGAAGTTCTTTTTCAGATCCATCCCGTTGTAGAGACTGGCTACCTGGTCCCCGTAGCCATTGAACATCAACGTGGGTTGGCGCTGGCTAAAGAGGGACGCTCCGATGCGGCGTTCTGTCTTCTGACTCCAGCGGGGATGGTCCACGTTGGGGTTCACGTTGGAATAAAAGCCATACTCCTGCGGAGCCATGCCGTTCCACGCGGTAAGCGGCTGGCCGGAAGTAAAGCGAATTCTTACAATCGACTTCGCCGACTTAAAACCATATTTCCAGGGCACGACGATGCGCACCGGAGCTCCATCCTGATTGGGTAATACTTCCCCGTAAAGGCCGAAGGTGAGAAGAGTGAGCGGATGCATGGCTTCATCCATGCGCAAACCTTCGGAGTAAGGCCAGTTCAGGTTGATCTCCGACAACCCCGGCATGACACCTGGATCATCGAGCGTAAGAAATTGCACATATTTGGCCTTGGGGAGAGGTTCTGCCCAGTTGATCAACTCCGAAAGCGAATAACCGGCCCAGGGAATCACCATGCTCCAGGCTTCGACACAGCGGTGGCGATAGACCCGCTCCTCGATAGGCTTGAAACTCAGCAGTTCGTCGATGCCCACGGTTTTCTTCTTTTTCACCAGGCCATCCACAGTCACGGTCCAGGGGCGGGTCTTCAAGCGGCCGGCATTCTTCGATGGATCGTCTTTCTGCACCCCGAACTCGTAGAAATTGTTGTAGGTCGTGATGTCTTTGTACGAGGTGAGCGTTAGCCCGGTGGTGGAGAAAGGGCTCTTCACGGTTTGCAGCTTGCTGGCGGCCGCATCCACCGCCAGTTGCGGGTGTAAAAGGCCGGCGACACGATCGGCTCCAAGGCCGGCGGCTCCGAGCGCGGCGGCGCCGGTCATGAAGGTCCGTCGGTTGAGATAGGCGCTCCTGGAGGTAATTTCGGAGGAAGGAATATCGTTCGTCTTTTTTATCAGCATAGATCCCCAGGGAGAGTCTCTTCCGGTCGCAGGAAGCCAGGTACAAGTACGACTCCTGTATGACTCCTGCACCTCTCATAGGTTACGCCCCGCTACAATCCTATTAAACTCTGCCTACATCATGAGAACGCACGAGGGAGAACCATGGATCGCAAGCGAGTAGCAACTTTGGCAGGAGCCGACAAAGACCGGTTGCACGAGGCAGCGGAAGTGCTGCTGGAAGCACGGCGAACTGTACAGCCGATTGAGGATCTACCGCCCGCGCTGCGGCCAAAGACACTCGAAGAAGCCTACTTCGTGCAGGACCTGATGTCGCAGGCCCTGGGCAAGGTAGGCGGCTGGAAGGTGGGCGCACCGGGACCAACCGCGGTCCCGCTCTGCGCCCCTATGCCCCTGGATAACTTCGCCGGCAGCGGCGAGCGGATCGCCGGGCGGTACCGCAGGCTGCGCGGCGTCGAAGCAGAGGTCGCCTTTCTGGTGGGAAAGGATCTGCCCCCACGCGACCAGCCGTACTCGCGTGAAGAGGTTGTAGACGCCATTGCCAGCTGTCATCTCGCGATCGAATTGCTGGAGTCGGCCTTGCTCGACCCCGATGACGCGGATCGGCTGACCGCGATTGCGGATTTGCAGGCCAATGGCGGGTTCGTCCACGGCCCGGCGATCGAGGGTTGGCAGGATGTGAACTTTGCCGACGAGAGCGCGCAAATGGACGTGGATGGATTTATACGGGCAAACGGCAAACACGGGGCCGGCGGCGATTTATTGCGCCTGGTCTCCTGGCTGGCGAATGACGCCCAGGTCCTTACCGGAGGATTGCTTGCCGGGCAATGGATTACCACAGGAAGCTGGACGGGCAAGGTGCTTGCGGAACCGGGGTCCGCAGTGGTTGCTCGCTTTCCCCAACTGGGCGAAGTGTCCGTCTGGTTCGACTGAACCAGTTCCACCCCATCAAATCCAATGTAAATCAGCCAGTATGCGTCCGAGGGAGCGCCGGGGGCTCTCCCACTTTCGGGGCAGTTCGTATCCGGCCCCGTTTGCGCTGAGCGGGAGCCACTCAAAACAAAGCTCTTGTTCCGATTTTTAAACCTCCTGCCGAGGCTCTTTCTTCTGTTTTTCACGGCAAATTCTTCAGATGTTCACAGGTAACTGCGAACCTCACAAAAGCAAATCTGGTTCAGCGCGGCATCCATTTCCGAATTGGAGTAGATGTTTCCGCTCGCTTGAGCTTTGTCGAGATTTCCCCTGCACTCGTCGTGGTTGCACTGCGATTCAACAGCAAAGAGAGAGGCCAAATGAAGAACCAACTGAAGACGCTGGCGACGCTGGCGCTTGTCTCGGCAGTCTATGCCGGCCAGGCACAGACAACAGCGACGGGTACCACGAGTACCTCTTCGACCACCGCTAAGCACACCACCCACAAGGCCGTTGCTAAAAAGCCTTCCGTGGAGAGCCAGATTCAATCGCTGCGCGATGACATGCAGACCCAGATTCAGCAGTTGAGGCAGCAACTGAGCGATCGTGATGCGCAACTTCAGCAGGCGCAGCAGGCTGCGGCGGCGGCCCAGGCAGCGGCAGCCCAGGCCCAGCAGCAGGCAACCCAGCAGTCCCAGTCGGTGACGGAGAATACCCAGGCTGTGAGCAATCTGCAGGGGGCAGTCACCGACCTGAAGACGAACAGTGTTTCCATGGCGACCACCATCCAGTCGGACCAGGACGCTGTGCACAAGGCCATGATGAACCCGGACGCAATCCACTACAAGGGCATCACGCTGTCACCATCCGGGAGCTACCTTGCGGGTGAAACGGTGTATCGCACCCACGCCACCGGCGGGGACATCCCGACCGCCTTCAGCGGCCTGCCGTACGAGCATGCCGATGCGTACGCATTAAGCGAGTTCTACGGCACCGCACGCCAATCGCGGGTCGCGCTGATGGCCGAAGGCAAGCCTAGCTGGGGAACTCTCCGCGGATACTACGAGGCGGATTGGCTCGGCGCCGGGGTTACCTCGAACAATAACGAGAGCAACAGCTATGTGTTTCGTGAGCGCGTACTGTGGGCACAGGCAGCGCTTCACAACGGGTGGGCCTTCACCGGTGGCCAGCTTTGGTCCCTGGCGACGGAAGACAAGAAAGGCCTTTCCAACTTATCCGGCGACATTCTCACTCCCTTGACCATAGATCCGAACTACGTTCCGGGCTTCGTCTGGGCCCGCCAATACGGGTTCCGGGTTACCAAGACCATGGACAAGATGGCCTTCGGCTTGGCGGCTGAGGATCCCCAGTTGCTCTACTCGGCCACGCTGGCCGGCAACACTCCCTACGCTGTGCTTGGCAGCGCGGGCACGAACGGCGGAAACTACAACGCCGCCATCAGTGGTTGCTCCCCTTCGACCAGCATCGTGAACTATACCAACCAGGTGAATGGCGGCGTGAACACCTATCTGCCCGTCTACAAGACGGTCAACTCGTGCGCCAACATCAGCAACATTTCCTTCAACGTCATGCCGGACTTCCTGGTCAAAGCGGCCTTCGACCCGGGGGTCGGCCACTATGAAGTCTTCGGCATCTTGCGCTCCGCTCACGAAACCGTTTATCCCGGCGAAACCACCAACAGCAACCTTTACGGTGGCTTGAAGGACATCGTCACCGGAGCCACGGTCGCCCCGTCGCTGACCACGGCCGGCTTCTACAACAACAGCATCGCGCTGGGTGGTATCGGCGCGAGCGCGCGTGCTACGGTGATCGGCAACAAGCTGACTTTGGGGATCAAAGGCCTCTACGGGCCGGGCGTGGGCCGCTATGGCTCCACCACGCTCTCCGACGTTACCGCCGCAGCGAGCGGCGAACTGACACCCTTGCACAACCTATCCGCCCTGGGCACGGTAGAGATTGCCCCCACCCCCCGCCTCGTGCTCTATGGGAACTACGGTGGGGACTATGCCTCTCGCAACTCCGGACAAGGCAGTACGCTCGGCGCGCCCTCGGTGGGGCAGGATCCTGTGACTGGCATCTATGGCGGCCACTGGTCTTCGCCCAGCAAAGCGGCAGTTGGCTACGGTTCTCCGCTGCTCAACAACTCCTCCTGCCTGACCACCTCCAATCCCGGCTATAACGGGAGTTCCACCGGCTACTACCCGGGAGGAAGCTGTGGCGCCCAGACCAAGGACGTCCAGGAACTCACCGTCGGCTACTGGTACGACTTCTACAAGGGCGAATATGGGCGCCTGCGTCAGGGCCTCCAGTACGGTTACGCCGTGCGCCAAAGCTGGACGGGGGCGCCGGTTGCCACCATCGGCCCGAACGGAATCGGCACCAAGGGCATAGACAACATGTTCTGGACGTCGTTCCGCTATTACCTGCCGTAGACAAAAATCACCCAACGGCAAAAAGGGCGCCCTTCCCGGGCGCCCTTTTTCGTTGGCTTCGCCTCGGATCGTTTCTCCAGGATCCGTCATCCATAATGTGCAGCACGCTTTGTCTTACACTCGACTCGAGGCTTTTCCATGCCAAAACCCATTGTTGGCCTGCATCACGTCACAGCAATTGCTTCGGACCCGCAGCGAAATCTGGACTTCTATACCGAGCTGCTCGGACTTCGTTTTGTAAAGCGCACGATCAACTTTGACGATCCTGGAACCTATCACTTCTACTTTGGGGACGATGTGGGTTCCCCGGGCACCATTCTGACGTTTTTTCCCTGGCCCCATGCCACGCGGGGCAGCCTGGGTGTAGGAGAGACTTCGGCCACTGCGTTCAGTGTTCCTCACCCATCGCTCCAGTTTTGGGAGAACCGTTTGCTGGGCGCGGGTGTTCCCGTGGAACGGACGGGTGAGCGATTTGAGGAAGAAGTGCTGAGCTTTGCCGACCCCGACGGCATGCGTTTGGAAATCGTCGGCCACAAGGACGCGGGTGAAGCAAAGTCTCCGCGTACCAGCGATGTTGCGGCGGAGCACGCGATCCGTGGCTTCTTCGGCGTCACGCTTTGCGAGGGAGGCTACGAACGGACCGTCGGCGTGCTGAATACCATGGGCTTTCACAAGATCGCCGAAGAGGGCAATCGCTTTCGCTTTGCCGCGGAAGGCAAGGCGCTGGGCAATCACATCGATGTGCTGGTTCAGCCCCAGCTCACCTATGGCCGTGTGGGCGCCGGCAGCGTGCATCACATCGCTTTTCGCGCCGCCGACGATGCAGCGCAGCTCGAATGGCGAGAGGTGCTGGCAGCTACATCGCTCGATGTAACGCCGGTGCTCGATCGCACTTACTTTCATTCCATATACTTTCGCGAGCCGGGTGGCGTCTTGTTTGAGCTCGCCACCGACCCTCCGGGATTCGCGCTGGATGAGCCATTGGATTCGCTCGGTGAAGCACTCAAGCTGCCCCCCTGGCTTGAGCGGCAGCGTGCCCGGGTGGAGCGCAAGTTACCGTCCATCGAACTGCACACTCATACCAAGAAAGCAGGTAGCGCCGTTGAAAGATCCGCATCGTGATCAGCCAGTCCGCGGTTTTGGGGCAGCGCTCGACCAGGCGACCGCGGTCGTCATCCTCCTGCACGGGCGGGGCGCGTCTGCGGAGGACATCCTGGGATTGGCAGGAGAGATGTACGACGAGCGCGTGGCCTACCTGGCTCCGCAGGCTGCGGGACATCGCTGGTACCCCTCCTCGTTCATGGCGCCGATCGAGGAAAATGAGCCATGGTTGTCCTCGGCTCTGGCTAAGGTCGCGGCGATTGTGCAGTCGGCTGTGGATGCAGGCGTGCCGCGGGAGCGCATTCTGATCTGTGGCTTTTCCCAGGGCGCGTGCCTGGGGACGGAGTTTGTCGCCCGGCATCCCGCGCGCTACGGCGCCCTGGTTGCATTCACCGGCGGACTCATCGGGCCGCCGGATGCGGACCTTCGTCACCCGGGCAACCTCGGGGGGATGCCGGCCCTCTTTAGCTCCGGAGACCCCGACCCACATGTGCCCTGGAGCCGCGTTCTCGAGTCGGCGAAGCAATTCACCAACATGGGCGCGGAGGTCCGCACACAGCGGCATGCAGGCCGTCCGCACACCGTACTGCCGCAAGAAATCAAATCCGCACGTGAGCTTTTGATTCAAACCCTGCACTAACCACGAATCGCGGTATGGATGAGAGAACCGCGGTTCTCTTTCGGGTCGGTGCTGCCAAGATTTCGTCGGAGGGAAATTGGCTAAGTCCTTACTTCCTTTAGCGTGGCTTTTTTGTCTCTTCCCGTTGCCGGCTCTTCCCCAGGCACGACATGCCATGGTGGTGAGCATTCATCACGATGCCAGCGACGCTGGATTACAAATGCTGCAGGCGGGAGGCAACGCAGTAGACGCCGCAGTGGCCACCGGTTTCGCCCTGGCTGTCGTCTATCCTGCCGCCGGCAACCTGGGCGGAGGCGGCTTCATGATGCTGCGCCTGGCGAACGGCGAGTTGCATTTCCTCGACTTCCGCGAAAAAGCGCCGCTGCGTGCAACCGCCAATATGTACGTCGGCCGCGAGGACAAGATCATTCCGGATGCTTCCACTGTCGGCTATTTATCGGTTGGCGTTCCCGGCACGGTGGCGGGGCTGGTCGAGGCCCAGCGGCGATTTGGCAAGCTCTCGCTGCGGCAAGTCATGGCCCCGGCCATTCAGCTTGCGGACAAAGGCTACGTCTTAAGCGGCGAAGAAGCCGAGGAACTGCACGATCCACTGCTATCCGGTTTCCCGGAGTCGCGGCGCATCTTCCAACGCAATGGCAATTTCTATCGTGCCGGAGAAGTGTTTCGCCAACCGGAGCTGGCGCACACCCTCACTCGCATCGAGCAGGACCCTGCGAGCTTTTATCACGGCACACTGGCCAGCCAGCTTGCGCGAGCTATCCGGAAGCACGGTGGTTTGGTCAGCAAGAAAGATCTGGCCACCTACCAGGTGAAGGATCGCAAACCTCTCACCGGCATGTATCGGCAATACGAAATCATTGCCCCGCCTCCGCCCTCCTCCGGCGGCATTGCGCTGCTCGAAACCCTCAATATCCTGGAAGGCTATGACATGGCTGCGCTGGGCGATCGAACACCGGAAAGCATGCACCTGATCATTGAAGCTTTCCGGCGCGCGTTCCTGGACCGTACCTCTTACCTGGGCGATCCGGACTTTCAGTCCGTGCCTGCCGCGCAGCTTATCGATAAGAGCTACGCTGCCGCCTGGCGAAAAACCATCCGCATGAATACGGCGACCGCCTCCAGCGACCTGCACCGCCCGGCGGGATTTGTCCCGGGTGAATCGCCGCAGACCACCCACTATTCCGTACTCGACGAGGCGGGCGACGCAGTCTCGGTTACGTATACCCTGAATAATTCTTTCGGCTCCGGAGCTACCGCGGAAGGTCTTGGGTTTCTGTTGAATGATGAGATGGACGACTTCACTTCAAAGGTCGGTGTTCCCAATATGTTCGGGTTGATTCAGGGCCCGGCGAATGCGATCGCCCCTGCCAAGCGGCCGCTATCCAGCATGACGCCCATCATTGTGCTCGAGAACCACAAGGTTCGTTTTGTGATTGGCTCTCCGGGGGGGCCCCGCATCATCACCACCGTCGCCAACATCTTGCTCAGCGCAACGGATGGCGGATTGAATATTCAGCAGGCAGTGGACGCCCCACGCTTCCACCAGCAATATCTTCCAGACGTGGTTTACGTGGAGCCCGGCTTTCCTGCCAAAACTCTCGATGCTCTGCGAGCCATGGGTTACAGCATCAAGGGCGGCGATGGCGACGATCATTACTGGAGCGATGGGGAATGCATTGCCGTAGACCCCAATACCGGCCTGATCGAGGGCGGCCAGGACAAGCGCCACACCTTCGGCAAGGCCGCCGGCTATTGAATTCTCAAGAACACCCTCCACCCGGTAAAGTAAAGGTGGGTAGAAAACATGCAGATACAGTTTGACTTTGGCCAACATGGATTGGACGTCACGTTACCCGACGGTCCCAGGTATGAAGTCATCGAGAGCCGCTCCGCCTCCGCTTTGCCGGATGTGGCGGCATCACTCGACCGGGCACTCGATCATCCCATCGGCTGCAGGCCGCTGTCGGCGCTGGCCGCAGGCAAGAAAACCGCGGCCATCTCGGTCTGCGACATCACCCGTCCCGCGCCCAACTGGCTGACGCTGCCGCCGTTGCTCCTGCGCCTGCACGAGGCGGGCATACCCGTCGACGGCGTGACCATCCTGATCGCGACCGGACTGCACCGCGAAGCCACCCCGAGCGAAATCAACGCCATTCTCGGGCCGGAGATCGCCGCGAAGTACCGGGTCGTCAATCACGATGCGCGGGCGCTGGCCCAGCATCGCTGGCTGGGCAAGACCCGCCGCGGTATTCCGGTCTATATCGACGAACGGTTCATGGCGGCGGATCTGCACATCACGCTGGGTTTTATCGAGCAGCACCTGATGCTCGGGATTTTCCGGCGGCCGCAAGCTGGTGGCTCCCGGGCTTGCTGCCCAGGAAACCATCAAGGTCATCCATTCGCCTGCGTTCATGCGTGAACCCATGGCGACCGAGGGGTCGATCAAAGAGAACCCGCTGCATGCCGAGTTGCTGGAAATCGCCCGCATGGCGGGGCACGATTTCATGCTGGACGTGACCCTGACCCAGAGCCGCGAAGTCTCCGGCATCTTCGCCGGTGATCCGGTGGAGGCGCATGCCGCGGGGGTGGAGTTTCTGCGCACCACCTCGCTCGAAAAGCTCTCCGGGCTGGCCGACGCGGTCATCACCAGTGCCGCCGGGTTTCCCGCTGGACCTGACCTTCTACCAGACCATCAAGGGCCTCACCGCCGCCCAGCACATCGTCAAGCCGGGGGGACGAATACTGATCCTGGGCGAATGCGCCGAGGGCCTCGGCTCCCCGGAGTTTGCCGCATGGTCGCCGGCTTTCCAGCTACGACGGCTTCCTCGAGGAGATTCGCGATGCGCTGAAGTGGAGGTGGACCAATGGCAACTGGAGAAGCTGGCGCTCGCCGGCCAGAAAAACGATTTGTTTTTTTATCTGCCGGGCCTGGCGAATGCAAAGCTGGGAAACCTGGCCTCCCGTTGTTTCCCCAATGTAGCGGCCGCAACTGCCGCTGTGCTCGACGGCCTCCCGCCGCGCGCACGGGTGGCATTGGTTCCGGAAGGTCCCTACGTCTACGCTCGCGTCCCTGGCGAGTCCGGCGCCCTCCCGGAGATGCAATTGACCTAGGCCGGTGAATGCAACCGTCTATTCACACCTCTCTCACCGGCGCCCCGTAGAATCTTGTGACCAACAGAACTTGGGATCGAGGAGATGTGTATGGCCACGGCTGTCCTGGCATCGATTGGCGATTACGGCGTTCTCAACGCACCTTTAGCCCCAACGTTGCCCGAGGTGTGGATTGACCGCGATCTGAGTTGGCTCGACTTCAACGATCGAGTGCTCGCCGAGGCGCTCGATGAGCGCACCCCGCTGCTGGAACGAGCGAAGTTTCTCGCAATCTTTACTTCCAACCTGGACGAGTTCTTCATGAAGCGCGAGGCCGTATTGCGCCACGGAGTTACCGAAGCGCAACGCGCCTTGTTGCAGCAGGTTCGCGATAAGATCCTGCCGCAGCTCGACCGCCAGGCCGAGTGCTACCGCAATATCATCGTCCCCGGTCTCGCGGACCACGGAGTTTTTCTGCGTTCCTGGGACGATCTAACGCCCAGGCAGCAGAAGGAAGCGGGCGACTATTTCGACGCCCAGCTGTCACCCGCGTTAACGCCCCTGGTCATCGATCCGGTCCATCCCTTTCCCTTTCCTTTCCAATCTCTCGACATCGCTGGTTTTCCGGCTGCGCGATGCGGCCAAAGATGAATCCATGTTTGCCCGGGTCAAGGTCCCGGGGGTGCTGAAGCAGTGGATTTCTCTGGAAACAGATCTCGAGCCCGGACAAAAGCTGCTGGTCCCGCTCTACGAGGTGATTCGCGGCAACCTGCCCAAGCTCTACAGCGGCATGGAGATCAGCGACGTCACCCTGATGCGGCTGACGC
Source organism: uncultured Acidobacteriaceae bacterium (assembly GCA_963758385.1). Lineage (GTDB taxonomy): Bacteria > Acidobacteriota > Terriglobia > Terriglobales > Acidobacteriaceae > PALSA-350. The sequence continues at coordinate 1,835,013 of CAVWVA010000001.1, forward strand.
GCGATGCCGAAGTGGAGCTCGACGATGATCCCGCGGCCGACTTCCGCGCAGTCGTCAAGGAGCAGATTCGCCAGCGCCGCTACGAGCCGGTGGTACGGCTGGAGTTTGGGCCGGGAGCCGATGCCGCCATCAAAGAAATGCTGCGCGCACGGCTCGAGCTCACACCCGTCGGATCTTTATGACATGCAGGAGGAGGTCGACTACACCACGCTGTTCGAACTCCTGGGTCTTGCCCATTCCCGCACTGCGGGACTCGGACTGGACCCCTCTCTGGCCCGCGTCCCTCGACCACACGGAGCGGATGCGATTTTCGCCGCTATTCAAGCGGGCGACTTGCTGGTGCACCATCCTTACGAGAGCTTCGACGCGAGCGTCGAGCACTTCATCAGCTGCGGCGGCCGATGATCCGCAAACGGTCTCGATCAAGATGACCGCATACCGCATCGGCGACGACACGCCCTTCGTCAAATCGCTGATACGCGCGGCGGAACGCGGCAAGCAGGTGGCCTGCGTCATGGAGATCAAGGCGCGCTTCGATGAGGAGCGCAATCTGCATTGGGCAGCCGAGCTGGAACGCGCCGGCGCGCACGTCACCTTCGGCGTCAGCGGCCTCAAGACCCATGGCAAGACTGCGCTGGTGGTGCGCAAAGAAGCCGGCGGCCTGCGCTGCTACGTGCACATCGGCACCGGCAACTACCACGTGAAGACGGCGCGACTCTACGCCGATGTCGGGCTATTTACCTGCGATCCGCGGATTACACGAGGACGTGGTGAATCTTTTCCACTACCTCACCGGCCACGCGGATCAGCCCAACTGCAACGTCACTGCTGGTGGCCCCGCTCACCATGCGTCCGCGGCTGCTCGATCTGATCCATCGAGAGACGCAAAATGCACGCGCCGGAGCTCCGGCGCGCATCATCGCCAAGATGAACCAGCTGGAAGACCCGGACATCATCGAAGCCTTGTGCGAGGCTTCGCAGGCGGGCGTTTCGATCGACCTCATCATTCGCGGATTCTGTTGTCTTCGGCCGGGTGTGCCGGGCCACACTGATAACATTCGCATCCGTTCGATCATCGGGCGTTTCCTGGAGCACTCGCGCATCTTCTATTTCGCGAATGGGCGGCAGGATCCGGCGGAAGGCGAATACTTTATCGGATCGGCGGACTGGATGTTCCGCAATCTCTCGAAACGGATCGAGGTGGTCACACCGGTCTTCGCCGCTGGTCCCAAGCAACGGCTTATGGGAGATTCTGGATATCTGCCTGCGCGATCGGCGCGAAGCGTGGGTTCTGGAGCCTGACGGCCGATACGAGCAGTTGCGGCCGGAACAGGGCGCAACCGGATCCGAAGCCCTGGGCACGCACCAGGCCCTGATGGATTTGACCCGCGCTCGCGCTGCCCTATAGACCCGCGCGGCGCCTACCCGCTACGAGTGGCGGAGAGCTTCGACTGGTGAAGTTCGCGCCGCTCGATAAGATGAGAGGGTGAGAGACAAGCAATCGTAGAACTAGACCCACGGCGCGGCCGTGCTGAGAATCGCCAGGTTGAAGGCAGGTACGTGGAAGAGCACTGTCTGCATAGCTTGACCGGCCAGGAACGTTCCGGCGCCGCCAAGCGGTACACCGTAAGCGACCAGCCGTATTGTAAGCAATAAAAATGGTTTCGGATCTGGCGGGTTGCGGTCCCAGGCGCACGGCGATCTCGCGGCGGCGTTATTCGACAGCGTAGCTCAACACGCCGTCCGTGGTATTACATCTGTTAAAATGCAAAGGGAAACAAATGGAATCGGCTCGCAGCATAAAAGGTCAAGCGACGATCCCGAAGGCCATTCGAGAACACCTTAAACTCGAACCGGGTGACAAGTTCTTTGTACATCCCGACGGCACCGTTCTGATCCTTCCTAAACTTCCGGTGTCGGCATTGAAAGGCGTGATTTCGCCACGCAAACGGAGCCCCGCCTCAATCGCTGAAATGGAAATGGCTGCGGCGGAGGGTGCCGTCGGCGGAAGGCGGCGGCCAAAGCGGCGATGATCGGACTCGATACGAATATTATCGTCCGTTACTTTGCATTGGACGACCCGGTCCAATCGCGGATGGCTTCGGAAATTATCTAGCGGCGCATTTCTGAGGATGAGCCTGGCTTCATCAGTCTTGTGACCATGGTCGAAACCGTTTGGGTCCTTAGCCGTATCTATGGTCTATCGGGCGAAGAAACTGCCGGGATCGTTGAACTTATGCTTCAGGCCGACTCAATCTCTATCCAAAATGAACGGGAAGTGTTCACCGCCATGGTGGCTCTCAAGAGTGGGCAGGCTGCTTTCGCCGATGCACTTATTGCCGCCCTCGGTACGTGGGCCGGCTGCCCGGCAACTCTCACGTTCGACAAGAAAGCAGCACGGTTGAAAGGCTTTGAGCTTGCTTAGAGTCTTTCCGGCGCCCGCTCCCGAGCCACAACTTAAAAGCCAAGCCTGGCGCGGAGGTCTTTCCTCCCTGGAGGCGCCCCCGGTGCATTCTCGGTAGGCATCAATTATCATTCATCTGGGCGTCAACATGCGAAAGTGGCGAAATTGGCAGACGCACCAGACTTAGGATCTGGCGGGGCAACCCATGGGGGTTCGAGTCCCCCCTTTCGCACCAGTCGATTTACGGATAATCTCGATCCTCCAATGAGTCGAGCGTCTGCCTCGACTTTTTTCAGATCCAGTACACGATCGGTCGCTTGTGGAGAAAGGTCCCTGCGCCCTAATAGAGATGATCATTCAGCAGCGTCGAGTGGTAGTGACCGGGGTGGGGTTGGTAAGCCCCGTGGGCATCGGGACCGAAGTTACGTGGAAGGCTCTTCTGCAGGGTGAATCCGGCATTGGCTGCATCACGCTTTTCGATGCTTCCGGCTTCAGTTGCCGAATCGCCGGCGAAGTCAAGAATTTCATCCCCGAAAACTACATCGAGCGCAAAGAAATCAAGAAGATGGGCCGGTTTATCCAGTTTGCTCTGGCGGCCTCAGAATTTGCCGTCGAACAGGCCGCCCTGGACCTGGCGGCCGAGGACGCGGAAAAGATCGGGGTGTACGTGGGCAGCGGCATCGGCGCCTTCGAGGTCATCGAGCGGGAGCATAGTAAATTGCTCGATGCAGGACCAAACCGGGTGTCGCCTTTCTTCATCACGGCGACCATCGCTAATCTCGCTGCCGGCCAGATCTCGATTCGCTATGGCGCCACTGGCCCGAACCTGACCTGCGCGACCGCCTGCACCACCGGGGCGCATGCCGTGGGTGAATCCTTTCGCGTGATTCAGCGCGGCGACGCGGACGTGATGATCTGCGGCGGAAGCGAAGCCGCGGTTACTCCGCTCTCGGTGGCGGGCTTCGCCGCCATGCGAGCTCTCTCCACGCGAAACGACGACCCGGGCACAGCCTCTCGGCCCTGGGATTCTGGCCGTGACGGGTTTGTGGTGGGAGAAGGAGCCGGCATCCTGGTACTGGAAGAATACGAGCACGCGGTTAAACGCGGAGCCACCATTCTCGCCGAGCTTGTGGGCTACGCCGCCAACAGCGACGCCTACCATACCAATGCTCCTCCTGAGGATGGCCGGGGCGTACGCAGGGTGATGCAGTTAGCGATCCAGGATGCGGGCGTGGCGCCGAGCGAGATCGCCTACCTGAATGCGCATGCTACGTCGACGCCGCTTGGCGATCGAGCCGAAGCCAGGGCGATTTGCGAAACTTTCGGCGAATCGGCGAAAAAATTGCTGGTCAGTTCGACCAAGTCGATGACCGGCCACCTTCTCGGCGGCGCGGGTAGCCTGGAAGCGGGTATTACGGTGCTGGCGCTCAGGGACCAGGTGGCTCCGCCTATGACAAATCTTCGCGAAGTCGATGAGGCTTGCGGCTTTTGCCTGGTCAGGGACAAAGGGGTGCCGGCCACGATGGAGTATGCCATGACCAACTCCTTCGGCTTCGGGGGCACGAATGCCTCGCTCATCTTCCGCAAGTATCGGCCGGAATAAGCAAAAGGAAACCGAGAAGAATGTTCTAGTCTATAGCTACCATGAGCCAAGAAACTTCTCAGCCGAACGTCATTCTGGAACGAACGCCCGACTATCGCGAGGGCTATGCCAATAGCGTCCAGGTGCAAAAGAGCGTGTGGGACTTCCGCCTCACCTTTGGCACCGCCTACCAGGAAACGGCTGAGCAGATCACGATTAATACCTTCCAAACGGTTTACCTAAGCCCGCAACAAGCCAAGGCCCTGTGCAATGTGTTGGGACAAAATCTGGTCCAGTACGAACACACCTTTGGCGTCATCTCACTTGAACCACGGCCTCCAATCATGCCTCAGGGACCGGTCCACTAGCCTCAGCGTTCGACAACCGCTTCTGAGCAGCTGTTCTTTCTACCCTGGGGAGAGGAGGACGGACTCGTGGGCCAACATCCAACAGAGTTCGACCGGCCAGTTCCACTGCGGCTGATCTTCCCTCTGCTCTTCGTGGGCGTATACCTGTCCCACCTGACGCTGCTGCGCTTGCCGTACTACTGGGACGAAGCGGGTTACTACATCCCGGCGGCCTATGACTTCTTTCGCACCGGCGACTTGATTCCCTCTACGACCCTGGCCAATGCTCACCCACCGCTTCCCTCCCTGTACCTGGCCTTGTGGTGGGAGTCAGGCTTTACGCCAACCGTTACCCGCACGGCGATGTGCCTGGTGACTGCGATCGCGCTGCTTGCGGTGTATCGTCTTGGCATTCTGCTGAACGGGCGCGCATGGGTGGCGGCTACCACCACCCTGCTTACCGCGATCTATCCCATCTGGTTTGCCCAAAGCACGCTGGCTCATGCGGATATGTTCGCCGCCGCCGCGACTCTGTGGGGGCTGGTCTTCGTCTTCTCCGGCCAACGCCGGGGCGCCTCTCTGTGGGCCGCGGCCGGCTGTTTTGCCGTGGCCTCCGGCGCAAAAGAAACAGCCATCGTTACACCCCTGGCGATTGCTTTTTGGGAAATCTATCTCTGGCTGCGAGGCCGTCCGGGCAACGCGCCTGGAGCACCGCCACCTGGAGCATCCCGCGCGCCTGGAGCGCCCTGCCCACCTGGGCGCCGCACTGATCCTGCTTATGCCGTTGACCACACTCATCGCCTGGTATGCGTACTATCATCACCGCACCGGCTACATCTTTGGCAATCCGGAATTTCTGCGTTACAACGCAACTTCCACGCTGACGCCGTTGCGCATCCTGTTGGCCTTGCCCACCGCATCCTGCAGCTCACCGCGCACATGAACATGTTCGTGCCCGTGCTTTGCATGATGGGGGCAATGCTGCTGCTTGCCCTTACGCGAAGCCGATGGAACCTTGCGGCCGCGTATCTCGCCAGCCAACCAGGCAATACTTTATGTCGTCATGGTAGCCAATATCCTCTTCTATTCCGTGGTCGGCGGCGCACTGCTGACCCGCTATCTGCTCCCGCTCTATCCCCTGCTTCTGCTGCTATGCGTCTCCACTTTCTATCGCCGGGTTCCCTACTGGTGGGGCCTGGTGCTGCTGAGCGCGACGGCCTTTCTCATCGGACTTTTCGTAAACCCACCCTACAAGTTCGCGCCGGAAGACAACCTCAACTATGCCGACGTGGTCCGTCTGCATCAACAGGCGATCCGTCAGATCGTGACCCGCTTTCCCGGGAGCACGGTATTGACCGCCTGGCCGGCTACCGATGAGCTCACCAAGCCGGAACTGGGCTATGTGAAAAAGCCGATGCCGGTGGTTGCCGTGGCCAATTTCTCCCTGCCCGAGATGCAGAAGGCGGCCGCTTCCACCAAGGATTTCAGTGTCGGCTTCGCCTTTTCGACCAAGTACGACCCCCCGCGCCTGCTCATGAACCTGGGCTCACGCAATGAAGCTCTCGATACGCGCTTCTTCGATTTCCATCGGGATTTGGCGCCGGGAGCAATTGCGCACCTTCTCGATGGCCGAATCGTCTGGCGCGAGGAACGCGAGGGTGAGTGGGCGGCGGTACTATGCTTCAACCGGCCACAGGTAGCGAGTTTGAGCACTCCCTAGCTTGACCGGTGCCGCCAAGGAGGATAATCCCCTCCGCCCCATTCCCCAGAACTATACTGAGGGGGTGCTTTCCCGGCCCCCAACACGCCTTCTGATTCTGCTTGTGGCATTTTCAATATGCTGCGGAATCAGGGCGCAGACCCCCACCCCCGCATCGCCCGCGACCGCACCGCCTGCGAATGCGAATCGCTCAGGCCTTTCCGCAATGCCGGGGCGATTGCTGCTGGTGTTCCCTTTCGACAACCGCAGCGACCAGCCTAACCTGGACTGGATCAGCGAGGCCATCCCCGAGGTACTGAACCGGCGGCTGGCGTCGGCCGGCTTTATGCCCATCAACCGGGATGACCGGCTGTACGCCCTGGATCACCTGGGCCTACCCACCGCCTTTCAACCGTCGCGTGCCAGTGCCATTCGCCTGGCCCAGACGCTGGATGCGGATTATGTCATTGTCGGGTCTTTTTCAACCGCGGCACTCGCTTTCAGAGCCAAAGCGCAGGTTCTGAAAGTGGACTCCCTGCACATGTCCGCTCCTATTCAGGAAGAGGCGGATATGACTCATTTGCTCGATGTGCTGAATAGTCTTGCGTGGGGGCTGGCAAAGCAAATCGATCCGCAATTTGCCGTGGCCCGAAATACCTTTGTCGCCGCCGGCGCCGGGCTCCGGGTAGACGCCTTTGAGAACTATATCCGCGGATTGGTGGAGACCGATCCCCAGGAGCAAATCCGCCATTTGAAGGAGGCGGTGCGGCTTGACCCTGGCTTTTCTCCAGCACTGCTGGCTTTGGGGAAGGCTTATTTCGCCAACCAGCAATTCGAACTGGCGGCCACGACCCTGGGACGCCTGCCGCGCAATGACCCCAACGCGCTCGAGGCCGACTTCGATCGCGGCCTGGCTTATTTCTCTGTAGGCAGTTACGTCAAGGCGGAAGACGCGTTCGCCTTTGTGAGCAAGCAGTTGCCGCTGCCGGAAGTGGTGAACAACCAGGGAGTCGCGGCCAGCCGCCGCGGCCAGGATGCCACCTCTTTCTTCCAGCAAGCGGTGGCGGCGGATCCCAATGATCCCGACTACCAATTCAACCTGGCGGTCGCCCTGAGCCGCAAGAAGGACGTGGCCGGCGCACTGCGTGCGATCGGGCAGACCTTAAAGCTGCGTCCGCAAGATACCGAAGCTCAGTCCTTTCAGGCCGCGCTTCGCTCTGAGCCCCAGCACACTGCAGCCACGGCCGCATCGGCGAGCACTCGGGTCAACGCAGCCTTTGATCCGGCCGCGGGCACGGATAGCGCTCCCCTGGAGCGGATCAAGCGCACTTTCAACGAGGCCTCTTTCCGCCAAGCGGCCTTTGAAATGGAGCAGATGGAGGAGCAGCATCTGGCCACCCTGCCGCCGGAGAAGCAGTGCGGCCGCGTTCACTGAAGCGGGCATGCGTTTCTTCAACCAGGGGCTGATCCTGGAGGCCGAGCGCGAGTTTCAGGCGGCGCTCGCAGTCGATGGTGGCAACGCGGAGGCGCACGCCGGGTTGGCGTTGGTGAGGGAGCGGGGGGGCGATGCTAAGGAAGCGCGCCTGCAGGCGGAGCAGTCGCTCAAGGCGCAACCTAACGTCACCGCTTATCTTGTCCTGGCCCGGCTCGACCTGCAGGCCAACCAAAAGCCGGCGGCGGCAGCGGAGGTGAGCAGCGCGCTCAAGCTGGAGCCGCAGAATCCGGCGGCACGTACGCTGCGGCAACAGATCGAAAGCAAGGGGCAGCCGGTTCCATGATGCCTCTCTCGCTCTTGTCTAGTAAAACCGCAGGTTTCAGTTCTTGTGGCCTCCGACGCCGTTTGCTGCGGCGTTCGTTCTTATGCTCACCTGCTGTTGCTGGTCGCTGGCAAGCTTGGCGCAGCAGCCCACAGTGGTCGTGATCCACATCGACGACACCATTCAGCCCATCAGCGCGGACTACCTGGCGCGCGGGCTGGATGCAGCCGCGGCGCAGCATGCCAGCGCCGTGCTGATCGAGATCAATACGCCGGGCGGCCTGCTCGACTCCATGCGCCAGATGGTGAGCAAGATTCTCGCCTCGCCAGTTCCCGTCATCGTCTATGTCGCGCCCTCCGGAAGCCGAGCCGGATCGGCAGGATTTTTCCTTCTGGAAGCCGCCGATGTGGCCGCGATGGCCCCCGGCAGCAATGCCGGAGCGGCGCATCCGGTGGTTGAGGGAGCCAAGCTCGACGACACCATGAAGCAGAAGCTGGAGAACGATACCGCTGCATTTCTGCGTTCCTATGTCGCGCGCCGCGGACGCAATGTGGCGGCGGCCGAGGATGCGGTACGCGCCTCCAAGTCCTACAGCGACAAGGAAGCGCTGCAACTGAAACTGATCGACCTGATTGCGCCCGACGACGCGGACTTGCTGAACACCCTGGATGGCCGCACCATCACGCGCTTCGACGGTTCCAAGGTAGTGCTGCATACGCGCGATGCGCAGCTGGTGCCGGTGGATCCAACGCTGCGGGAAAAAATTCTGGACCGGCTCACTGATCCGAACCTTGCGGTTCTGGTGTTGGTGGTCGGCGCGCTGTTGATCTACGTGGAGTTCAACACCCCGGGCACAATCATTCCTGGAACGCTGGGAACCATCATGGTGCTGCTCGCGCTCTTTGCCCTGAACCTGCTGCCGGTGCGCTACACCTCGGTGATGCTGCTGGTGGCGGCATTTGTGTTGTTGATCCTGGAAGCCAAGTTCGCCAGCCATGGCGTTCTCGCCGCCGCAGGCATCCTCGCGCTGGTATTCGGCGCGTTGACGCTGGTCGACGGCCCCATTCCTGAATTGCGGGTGCATCTGGCCACCGCCCTGAGCGCTGGCCTAGCCTTTGGGCTGATCACCGTTTTCTTGCTGCGGCTTGCCCTTCGCGCGCGACGAAGCAAGGTGCGCATGGGCGGGGACGCGATGATCGGCCAGATCGCCGTGGTCACGCAACCGCTTGCGCCGGGCGGCCAGGTGATGGTGAACGGAGAGATCTGGCAGGCGGAGTCCGCCACCCCGGCAGCGCTCGGCGAACAGGTCCGCGTGCGCGCGTTGCGCGATCTGACGTTATTAGTGGAGCGGGTTCCTTAGCTCATCCTGGGTCATGTTGTTGTTTTTATGAGCCGTTGCGCCTCCTGTACAATTTTGTTGAGTAGGCCCCAGCGCTTGTCGAGCGAGGCCCCAACATGATGGGTATTGGCATTCCCGGCCTGATTATTATCTTCGTTAGTCGCCATCTATCTGATCAATTCCGTAAAGATTCTCAGAGAATATGAGCGCGGCGTGGTCTTCCGCCTGGGCCGCATTTTGCCTCAGCCCAAGGGCCCGGGCATCATCCTCATCTTTCGTCCTTTCGATCAGATGGTGCGTGTCTCGCTGCGCCAGGAAGTGCTCGAAGTACCACCGCAGGACATCATCACCCGCGACAACGTGACGCTGAAGGTGAACGCGGTGATCACCCTGAAGGTCGATCGACCCCTCGCGGGCGGTGATCGAGGTGATGAACTACGTCTACCAGACCTCGCAGTTTGCCCAGACCACCCTGCGCTCGGTGCTGGGCGAAGTGGAGCTGGACGAATTGCTCTCCCGTCGCGAAGTCGCTCAACCAGAGGATCCAGACCATCATCGACCAGCACACCGCGCCGTGGGGCGTGAAGGTGGTGAGCGTCGAGGTGAAGCAGGTGGACTTGCCGGAATCGATGCTGCGCGCCATGGCCAAACAGGCCGAAGCAGAACGGGAGAAGCGCGCCAAGGTGATCCATGCAGAGGGTGAGTTCAGCGCGGCCCAGCGACTGGTGGATGCCGCAGCCCTGCTCGCCACCCAGCCCATGACGCTGCAGTTGCGCTATCTGCAGACACTTACGGAAATTGGCGTGGAGAAAAATACGACCATCGTCTTCCCGCTGCCGATGGAGATGATGACGCTGTTCAATAAACTGGGAGACGCGGCCGCAGAAATCAGCCGGAGAAACACTGACTCGCACGACAGAGAGAAGAAGGCAAAGCGTCGGAGATTACGCTCAGCACCGCTTCCCTGTTGGGTATTTTCTTTGGCCTGGTATTGGTCTGTGGCGTGTTCTTTGGCTTTGGCTACTCCATGGGCCGGGGCACAGGACTGGGAACGCACGCGGCTGCGCCTGCTGAACCCGTGGAAACCGCGGTAGCAGAGAGCGCACCCCCACCATCCCTTGCGCCGGCGGAGCAGCAGGACGAGGTGCAACCTCCTGTCAAGGCCGCACGGCCGGTGGTTAAGCCTGAAGTTGCCGCGGCAGCTGAGGAGAATGAGACTACCCCACCTGCCCCAGTTGCTCGAGTTTCCGCTAGCAAGCCGCTCGCGGGCCTACCGGCCGCAGCGGAGGTGCCTGCGACCCCAGTTGCAGCTCCGGCTCCGGGGCAACCAATGGTTCAGATCGCGGCCGTGGCGCGGCAGGAGGATGCCGACGTCCTGGTGGGGGCTTTGCGCCAGCGCGGCTATGGCGTCGTCGTGCGCAATGAGCCTCAGGACAAGTTGCTACATGTGCAGGTGGGGCCCTTCGCAGACCGCACGCAAGCCACGGCCATGAAGCAGAAGCTGCTCTCTGACGGCTACAACGCCATCATCAAGCAGTAAGGGAAAAGCTCCCCAAAAGCCGAGGGTTAACTTCGGGCACTCGCCTCCTCTTCCCACATCCATTGCGGCAACCCTGAGGTGATGGCCGCGCGGACGGCCAGCATGAGTTGCTCGCGAGTGGCAAATTGCTGCGGGTCGAGCGGAGGGTGAAATGTGAGGTGAGCGGTCCCTGGCTTGATGCGCAGGCTGCCCTTGGTCATCATTTGTTCCGATCCCCAGATAGAGATGGGGACGACGGGAGCGCCCGATTCCATAGCGAGGAAGAATGCTCCCTTTTTGAACGGCAACATTTTCCCCGTCCGCGAGCGCGTGCCCTCGGGGAAGGTAGAAATGTTTACTCCGGAAGCCAACACTCTGCTGGCCGTCTGTACGCTCTCCCGCGCAGACTCCAGCCGCCCATCGCGATCCACCGGAATGAAACCTGCCAGGCGCATACCCAGGCCCAGGACGGGAATCTTGATCAGCGAACGTTTCAAAAAGAACGCACTGCGAAATGGAAGCGCCGGCATCAGGATGGGCGGATCGAGATTCGAGACGTGGTTGGCCATGAAAATACAAGGCCGCGCGGGAATATTCTCGCGCCCCGTGATCTGAACGCGAATGCGCGCCAACTTCACACCAGTGCGCAGGATCCACATGCTCCAGCGGTAGAGCAGGCCGATATTCCCGGTCAACAAGGCCCAGGGAATGCCGATGGCCGCCGCAGGCAAGGCGAGAACTACATACGTCACAACGATGGTGATCGAGCTAAGCATTAACGGGCACCCGAACCGGCACCCGGCCGCGGACCCGCGACGCCGAAACTCAACCCTGGCTCCGCTGCTCGAGCTGCCGAGGCAGTTTCTCATAAATGCCGTCAAAGCCGCCGTTGGAAAGAATTGCCACCACATCTCCCGACGCCAGCCGAGGCGTAAGTCCTTCCACGATCGCGTCTGCGGTGGCATAGAAGGTGGCGTCATGGCCTTCAGCGGACAAGAGCAGCGACCACTTTCTCAGGATGCATTCTTTCCGCCTCGGGAATGCTCTCCTGCTTGAAGACTCCGGCCACCACAATGCCATCGGCCAGCGCGAGGCTCTCCACCAGCTCGCGCTCAAAGACATTTCTGCGCAGTGTATTCGACCGTGGCTCGAGCACGGCCCAGAGCTTCTGCCCTGGGTAGGCGGCGCGCAATGCCTTCAACGTTTCACGAATCGCGGTGGGGTGGTGGGCAAAATCATCGACGATCGTAACTCCGGCAACGACGGCGCGCACCTCAAGCCTGCGCTTCACACTGCGGAAGGTGGAAAGGGCTTCGACGATGGAAGCAGGATCGATTCCCTGCCCCGCCGCCAACGCCGCAGCCGCGGTGGCGTTTAGCGCATTGTGCTCCCCGGGCAGCGGAAGGCTTACCTGCAGCCATTCTTGCCCGGAGCGAAAAATCTTCCAACTGGAGTTGCGGTTGTTATGGGTCAGATCGCGCAGCTGCCAGGCGGAGCCGGGGTTGAAACCGTAGCGCTCGACCGCGCAAAACGCGCGCGCGACACATTCATCCACGTTGGCGCTGCCGTCGAAGGCGATCACCCGGCCGCGGCGCGGAACCAGGTTGACCAGCCGGCGGAAGGCGGTCTTGACCGCATCGAGATTGTCGTAGATATCGGCGTGGTCAAACTCCACATGGGTGAGGATCAGGGCATCGGGAAAGTAGTGCATGAACTTCGGCCCTTTATCGAAGAAGGCGGTATCGTATTCGTCGCCTTCGAGGATGAACGGCTTGCCCTCGCGAACGCGAAAGCTGGTGCCGAAATTCTCTGCGATGCCGCCGATCAGGAACGACGGCGCCAACTCCGCCCTGGTCCGCGAAGCAACTTCATAGATCCAGGCCAGCATGCTGGTGGTGGTGGTCTTGCCGTGGGTCCCGGCGACCACAAGCGAATCTTTTTCCGGAAGAAACTCGTGCTGGATGGTCTCGGCGAGCGAACGAAAAGGGATGCGCTGATCGAGCACGTACTCCAGTTCCACGTTTCCGCGGGAGATGGCGTTGCCCACGATCACCAGGTCAGGACGAGGCGAGAGGTTGGCTTCGGCATACGGCTCTTTGATGGGGATGCCCAGGCTCTTGAGCAGGTCGGACATGGGCGGATACGCCGCGGCGTCCGAGCCCGTCACGCGATACGCGCGTGCCTGCAGCATGCCGGCGAGCGAGGCCATCGCCGAGCCGCAGATCCCAATCAGGTGAATGTGTTTTCTCTTGTGCCATAGATTATTTTTCCGTCGCCCGCTCCAGAAAGCTCAGCAGCGGTGCGCGCACCAGGTCCAACTCCGCCTGGATGCCAAAAGCGAGCGTCACATTGCGACGTGACACATGGCCTGAGCGCAGACCGATCGCGATCGGCCCATGAAACCAGTCGAACACGCGCAGGATCACCTCGTCCAGCAGGCTTGGCTTCTGTCCCGGGGCCACGCAGTCGAGCATTTCTCCAAAAATGATTCCGGTGACGCCTTCGAATTTTCCCGCAAGAATCATCTGTCGCAGTAACCGATCCAATTGATAAGGCTTCACGTCGCGGTCTTCGAGAAAGAGGAGCTTGCCTTCTGTCTGCGGCGCATAGGGAGTGCCCAGCGACGCCGCCAGCAGCGTGATGCAGCCACCGTAGAGGATTCCGGTGGCCTTTCCCGGAAGCAGCATGCGCAGACCGGAAGCCTCGCCCACGAACCAGCGTTCCCCGCCGAGCGCTGCCAGCAGGCTGGTTTCATCCACTCCGTCGGGCGAAGAGAAATCGCCCGCCACCATGGGCCCGTGGAACGATACCAGGCCTAGCTGGTCCAATAGCCAGGTCTGCATGCAGGTCATATCGGAATAGGCGATCAACGGCTTGGGATGCTCGCGCACCAGGCCCAGGTCGAGGCCGGCCAGCAGATAGTTGGAACCGTAACCTCCACGGCTACAAAATATGGAACGAGCGGCGGGGTCGAGGAAGGCGGCATGCAGGTCTTCGAGCCGGGCCTGCGCGGTTCCGGCAAAGTAGTGATGTGCTTTGCTAAGCGCTTGCCGGCCCACCGAGGGTGCAAAGCCGAGATGGCCCAGCGCGTCGACTCCTTTGGCCAGCCGCTCCGGCTGGGGATAGCTTGCCGGGGAGATCACGGCTACTTTCGATCCGCGCCGGAGGGCGGGAATGCTCAGGTTGCGAACCTCCAGGCCAGGAAGTTTGATCATGAGGCAGATACTTCCCCTTTACGCATCACCATGCCTCTCCAAAGCAGATCAGCTCCGCTGGTCCGGTCAACAGGATCTCTGAATCGGGGCCGTGCCATTCCACGGTTTGCGGTCCTCCGGGAGCGGTCACCCGCAGCATCGGCGGGGCGCCGCGCAGCGCGATGGCGGCGCTGGCCGCCGCGCAGGTGCCAGTGCCGGAAGAAGAGGTGGGGCCAACCCCGCGTTCATAGATCCGGATTTCGATTTCATCACGGCTGGTCATGCGAACAAATTCCACATTCGTTTGCTGGGGAAACGCAGGGTGGCGGCAGATTTCGTCCCCAACTGTTTCCCACGGAGAGCCGTGCACGCTAAAGTCCGGCTGGTCGACGAAGATGACGAAGTGCGGGTTGCCGGTAGAGACTACGGCCCCGTCTATGCCCTGCACGTTCCCTCGTTCCACCTGTGGCACGCCCATGGAGGAGGTGATGCGGAATCTGGGCCCGATGCGGGCGTCGATACGGCAGACGCGCGGCCCGGCATCCGTTTCAAGGACAATCTCGTCGCCCGGGCCGGCTTTGGTTTCGTAGGCAATCCAGGCGGCCACACAGCGGGTCCCGTTGCCGGAAATTTCGGCGATGGAGCCGTCGGCATTGTGCAGGCGTATCTGTGCCCTGCGTTCTCCTGCCCAGGTCAGGAACTCAATCCCATCGGCCCCGATGCCATGGTTGCGATGGCAAAGCCTGCGCGTCAGGTCGTCCCTGGACTCGATGCCCGCCAGATTTTCCTGCACCACCAGAAAGTCGTTTCCACAGGCGTGGGCCTTCACAAACGGGATCACTCGTCCTCCGCGTCGTGATAGGTGATCAACTGGCCGACGGACGGCGACGCACGCAAGATTGGCCATCAAGGACTTGTGCTGGCCCAGCGTGCCCAGAACAGAGAAGCTGATGCGCTGTATTTGCGCGATGGAGTCGCGTTCCGGGTCGACCAGTCGCTTTCCCTGGTGGTCGAGAGCCATCAGCACGGCGCTCTGGATGTCATTGCTGTCTTCTCCCCGGACTTCATAAACCAGGGAAAACATCTTGATATTGAATCGCGTTTCCAGCATCCCGATGGCGGTCAGGGCGATTAGCACGATGGCGGTGGCCAAGGCCGCCGGCGCATAGAGGCCAGCCCCGCAAGCCATGCCGATGCTGGCCACGACAAAGACCGTCGCTGCATTGGTTAGCCCGCTCACGCGAAAGCGATTGCGCATGATGAGACCGGCGCCGAGAAAGCCTATACCCTGCACAATGTTCGCGGCCACGCGGCCTTTGTCCGGATTGTTGTCGCCGGCCAGGATGGCGGAGAGAAAGGTAAACATGGCGCACCCGCAACAGATGAGTAGGTTGGTGCGCAAACCGAGTGATTTTTTGTGGTACTCGCGCTCTATGCCGACGGCGCCGCCCAGCAGGCATGCCATCAGCAACCGCTTGCCCACACCGCCGGCTAGCAGCATTTGCTCCAGCTCATTGAAATGAAAGCTGCGGACGGGCTCGTACAGAATGATTGTGCTCAGGAACATTTGCTTGAGCGTGATGCTAACATCGCCCGGCGCAGCCCGGTGTAACCAGTCTTGTTCTCATTTTGCCCTATTCACAAATTGAGAACGGTAGATACGGGCGCAGGGCTGGCCGGTGGAGCAGATCACATTGATCAGCTGCAAGCCTTCCGGGTGCTGCTGAATGGCTTGGGAAACCGCATCGCCATCGAGTGCAACCACCATCGACGCTCCTCGCGCCGGATCTTTGAGGGCGAGCTGCCACGTTAGGTAATCTCCCTCATTCACAATACGGCGCAGCGGGATTGCCGCCTGCTGCACCGCGCCCACATGATTTGAGACATTCATCAGAATCAACCCGTGCTCGGGCAAGCCGGTCAGGGCCTTGGTCAACGCTGTCTCAAAAGCAATCCGGCTGCGGGAATTTACCTTCGCCTCCTGTAACACCAGGGGTGTGGCGCGCAACAGGACGATACTGTTGGCTACAACCAACAGCAAACTCGTTGGCACTGCATAGCGCCGCAATCTTGCCTGATTCGCCAGTAGCACTGGAAGCAGGCAACCTGCGAACAACGCAAATGCGGGCAGCAACTCCATGCCATACCGCGTGTTGTACCAGGAAAATGGCCGCCAGACAGGGATGAAGACGGGCACAGATCCATAGGCGACGGAGTAGGCGTAGAAAGGCAGTGGCAACCACAGCAACAGTGCCGGCCAAATCTGCCTCCGCCGGAACGCCCATAAGGCCGCCAGCGTGCCGGCGGCACTCAGCCAGCACAGCAGCCTGCCAAAACGCTCTGGGGCCGCGCCCAATTGCGCAGCCTTCAGAAAATAGATCGCGGAGACGCGCATGTTATGAAAGCCGGGGTGAGGCGACGAACCGGCGGGTGCGGTTTTGGCCTCAATGGCGCGGGCTGAGTAAGGACCACGGAGAAAGTCCAGGGGATCGCCGAACTGCTTGGCGTTGTAGGCCAGCCACAGCGACGGAGCGGCAATGAGCAGCGCGGTAAACAACACCCAGGCGCCGGCAACCGGCTCTTTCCAGCGGTGGCGCTGCCAGGGTCCATAGGTCATCATCGGCCGGGTCGCAAACAACCAGGCGGCCGCGGCATACACCCATCCGTCATAACGGGTGAAGATGGCGCAAACCAGCACCAGACCTGCCCCAAGCAAAAGGTTTGCGGCGGAAGGGCTCGCAGGATCCGCTGGCGCACGGAGGGCTCGCTGATACTGGACGATCAACAGCGCGGCCCAGATCATTTCCGCCAGAAAGAGCGGCTCGTTCATGGCCGTGGTGGCCATATACAGCAGGCCGGGATTCAATCCGTAGAAAGCAACCACAACCACCGAAGCCGGCATGCTTAGCCACATGCGAGCCAGCCGGTAGATGCCCGCGCATCCCAGCACGTAACTGGGGATGGAGACGCAGGCTCCAGCCAGACCGGTTCGCCACCATTCCATATTCCAGACAAACGGCAGCAGAAGGATGTGCGGCAACGGCAACCAGACGGAACCGAGTTGGCGAAAGCCCGGGGTGAGCGAATCGAAGACGCGACGGGCAATGTGCAGATGGGCGACCGCGTCGCCGTAGAGAAGAAGAGTACCGTGGCGGACACAATAGGCCAGCGATATCAACGCGATGCCCAGGGCTATCCAGGCCACCAGGACGGTTTCCCGTCGAATCGCGATGGCTTCCTCAGTCAAGATGAGAAAGCTCGCGGAAGAGGGCGAAACGCTGATCGATCTCCTCTCGCGTGAGCGACTGCATCTGTTCCGTACCGAAGCGCTGCACCGCAAAGGAGCCCATCACGCCGCCATAGAACATGGCATGTTTGAAACTCTGCAGCGTGATTTGTGGCTGGGAGGCAAGAAACCCGAAGAAGCCGCCGGCGAAGGAATCGCCAGCGCCCGTGGGATCCACCACTTCATCCAGCGGCAACGCCGGGGCGCGGAAGGGCAGAGTCACGCTCCCCGCGCTCGCGCCGTTGAGCCCGTGATCGCCAAAAAAAGCAGTTGCTCCGTATTCGCCATGCTTCACGATAAGCGCCTTCGGGCCCATGGCGAGGATCTTGCGCGCGGCCACAACCAGGTTGGTGTTATCCGCCAGCAGCTTCGCCTCGCCATCGTTAATCAGCAAAGCATCCAGGCCGGTCAGGACTTTCGCCAGGTTCTCCCGGTGGCCGGTAATCCAGTAGTTCATGGTGTCGCCACAGACCATGCGCACGTTGGGCATCTGCTTGCGAACGCTGGCTTGCAGCACAGGATCGATATTGGCCAGAAACAGAAACTCGCTATCCTGGTACGCCGGCGGCACCTTGGGAGAGAAGGTCTCGAACACATTGAGCTCGGTCTTGAGTGTCTGGGCCTCGTTCAGGCTTTTCACGTAGGACCCAGTCCAGTGAAAGCTCTTGCCCGAGGTGTGCTCGAGGCCCTGCGTATCCACGCCGCGGCGAGTGAGCACCGCCTCGTGCTCGGCGGTAAAGTCTTCGCCGACTACGGCGATTACGCGAACATCGGTGAAGTAGCTTGCGGCCAGCGCGAAATAAGTTGCGGCGCCGCCAAGGCACCGGTCGCGCCGGCCTTGCGGCGTCTCGATCTGTCAAATGCAACACTGCCTACTACCAGAATGGACATGGAGTTCTTTCTTAGCTCGACTGCGATGCTTCAGGAATAGTACTTGCCCAGCAACAGGTCCAGCTTATTGCGGGTTGCCGCTGGAATCGCTTCCGGGCTGGTGAGGATGGCGAACTGCAACGCTGTTGCGCAGGCGCAGGCGCGCTCGCGAGGCATCGCCGCAACCGCAGCGCGCACCGCCTTAGCAGCATTGGCTGAATTCTGATGCAGCACAGCAACCACCTGATCGACGGTAACGGCGTCATGGCCCTGGTGCCAGCAATCGTAGTCGGTGACCATGGCCATGGTCGCGTAACAGATCTCTGCTTCACGCGCCAGCTTGGCCTCCTGCAGGTTGGTCATCCCGATGATGTCGGCGCCCCAACTGCGATAAAGATTCGATTCTGCCCGCGTAGAAAACTGCGGGCCTTCGATGCAAACATAGACCCCGCCCAGTTTGGCCACCACTCCGGCGCTCTCTGCTCCTTGTTGGATTGCCTTGGCTACCGTCGCGCAGACCGGATCGCCAAACGACACGTGGCCTACAATCCCCTCCCCGAAAAAAGTGGCGGTCCGCAGCGTTGTGCGGTCGATGAACTGGTCGGGGACTACGAACTCGGTGGGTTGATGCTCCAGTTTGAGCGATCCGACGGCGGAAACAGAGATGATCCGCTCCACGCCCAGCTTCTTCATGGCGAAGATATTGGCGCGGAAGTTGAGCTCGCTGGGCAGGATGCGATGGCCACGGCCGTGACGGGCAAGGAAAGCCACCCGCCGTCCTTCCAACTCGCCGGTGATCAATACATCGGAAGGGTCGCCGAACGGCGTGGTTACCTCAACTTGCTGAGGATTGCTGAGGCCGGGCATGCTGTAGAGCCCGCTTCCGCCGATGATTCCGATTTCCGCCTGCTGCAAACCTGGCTCCGCATTCGAAATAAACTGCTTCCTGCTCAGTATACCCACCCGTCTTTCGCGGTCCTACTCACACACCACTAATGCCGCAAAGACGCCTTCATCATGCCGCAACTGGCGATCAGCCTGGTCAGTTGATCGGTCAGTCCATCGGCCGGAGGCGGGAGATGCGCCGCCTGTTGGATATCTCCGTTTTGCTGCGCGCCGAAGAAGAGGAATTGCAGCTTGCGCGCCGTCGTCAGATCGAAGCTCTCACTGATGAACACCTGGTTGCCCTGGCGCACGATCAGGATGGGGCCTTCGCTGCCGTTATAAACCTGCTCGTCGGCAGATGATTCCTGGGCTGGGTCGCGCACCACTCCGGAATATTTCTTGTTCAATTCACGGCCGTAGAGCTTGGCGAATTCCTTCGCCGCGCCTTCGCTACGCCATGCCGAAAGATAAAGCAGGGCCACTGAGGAAGTCGCCGCCTGCTGCTCCGGGGTGACCGCTTTGCGGCTCTGTACCGCGTAGTAGAGGCCACCCTTCCATTGCGGCGTGAACATCGCCGCTGCATCCGGACCACCGAAGAGCTCGGTCAAGATGCGCACATCCAGTTCGCCCATCACGCCGATATCGTAGGGCTGATAGTCCGGATCAAGCAGCGAATGCACATCGGGCATCTTTAACAGGGGAACCGGCGTCGAGCGCTCGTAGGCACGCGGGTTCATGATTTCGTAGCTGGTCGAGGGCGGGCGGTCCAACACCCCGGCAAACGCATACTGCGCTCCCTTATCCTTCAACAGCCGCTGCTCGAATCCCAGCCCGTCGCGATAGGGAAAAAGAAGCGACTGCTGCAGCAACAAAGGCGCCCGGGCCATCACCGGCGAGCTTCCAGAAACGTCCGTGTCGTCCTTGGGGGTGCGCATCACATCCGGCGCAGTCAGCAGACTCTTGCCCGAAGGCTTCAGGGTGTAGTCCAGGTAAACCGCCATCGCCTGGCCTTCCAGCACCGCATCGCGCGCCGTATCCCGCTCATCGATCTCCAGGCGCTGGTTATCTTCCGTTACGTTCTTGGCAATCGAATCCGGTTCTTCCGGCTCCCAACGATCGAGATCAGTATGCTGGTCCTGCAGCGCGTGCGTCAGCTCATGCGCCATGACCGGCTTTTGCTCCTCCGGCGAAACCCAGTCCAACAGGTTTACGGTCTTGGTCTTGTTGTCGTAATAGCCGGCGATCTGCTCTTTCAACAAGCTCACCAGGAAGGGCTGCAACTGAAAATCGCGGTCGAGAAGGCCGAATTTCTTGAGCACAATCTCTTCCCGCTGCATGCGTTTGGCGTCTTTGTCATCGTGAAACTTCTCCACAATGTACTTTTCTACCTCGTCGCGGGTAATGAGCCTCCGCTTGACCTCATGGTGTATCTGCAATTGGGTGTCATCGCTGGCAAAGCTAAGGATCTGCTTCAAAGAGCTGAACAGCTCCTTGGTTTGCTCCGGGGTGATGCGCGTATCCTTTGGCGGCTCGGCTGGCTTTGAGTCGAGCACAGGAGGAGTGTTTTGCGCGTGGGCGCATACGGCGAACGCGAGCAGCAGGGCCAACCCGGAAGAAACGACGAGCGGCGCTACGATGGAATCGCCAGACTTTCTGCAGATAAGCTTCATTCTTCGACCTTTTCCGGGCTCCGCCCTGCGCTGCGCCGCACTTGCTCTGCTGCAAGGCTATAATTTTATTGTGCTTTCTGCCACGAACAACCCGGATTCGACCACCGCACCGCCTGCATCCCCAGCCCGCTGCCCGACTGACGCCGGGCCCACCCCTCTGAGCGCAGCACTGCAACAGCAGGGGACGGCATTGCGGCTCATTGGTCCGGAACTTGCGCTGTTCTGTGGCGCGTTCACGCCGTGCGCGTTTGACGGCTTGCCCGCAGAACTGGATTGCCTTCTGCATTCCGCCGGAGTGAGCGATCTGGGTTGGCGCGGCAAGATTCTGGTGACCGGCAGCGACCGGCTGCGCTGGCTAAACGGCATGGTTTCGAACACCGTGCAATCGCTCTCCGAGAACCAGGGAAATTACAGCTTCTTGCTAAGCGTCCAGGGACGCATTCAGGGCGACTGCTACGTTTACCGGCGCGCCGGCGACTTGTTGCTCGATACGGGATGTGATCAGGTTCCGGCGCTGCTGCGCCATCTTGAGCACTTCATCATTATGGACGATGTTGAGCTGGCAGACGTTAGCCGCGATTGGACAGCCCTGGCGTTGAACGGCCCGGGCGCCCGCCAGGTGCTCGCTACCCTGGGTTTTACAGCGTCGAGTGATACCCTCGAAAACGCGCGCATGCACAGCGCCCGCATCGGCGAGGTTTCCTGCACCATCATCGAGGCCAGCCCGGTTTCGGTTCCGCACTACGAGTTGTGGTTCGCCCCGGAGCATGTGCTCGCCGTCTGGGAAACCCTCCAGGCTGCGGGCGCCACTCCCTGCGGATTAAACGCGTTGGAAGCTCTGCGCGTCCTGCAGGCAAGTCCCTTGTACGGCGCCGACCTCAACGATCGCGATCTGCCACAGGAAACAGCCCAGATGCGCGCCCTGAACTTCAGCAAGGGTTGCTATCTGGGTCAGGAGATCGTGGAACGTATCCGGTCCCGGGGCAAGGTTCATCGGCAATTTCGTCAATTTGAGCTGCACGGTTCCCGCCCCGCCCAACTCCCAGTCGAGCTGCGCAGCGGCGACAAATCCGTCGGCCAGATCACCAGCATCGCATCGCTATCGAGCGCCGGCCTGCCTGAGATGCTCGCCCTCGGATTCCTCCGGGTTGAAGTATTGGAACGCAACGAGGCCATTACCTATGACGGCGGAATGGCCACCGCCTTGGCCGCGCCGCCAGAACTTCAGCCAGTGTTACAAAAAACGATGGGAAAAAATCATGCGCGATAAAGAGCCTCAATTCACCGTAACCGACCGGCGCAAATTCACCGCGGAAGGCGAACTGCGCGAAGGCAACGCCAGCGAGAGCAGCCCTCAGCCAGTGGTTGCCGAACCAGTGAAACAGGCAGCCGCCATAAGCCAGTCGCTGCCACCCGAACTGGATGAGCTGACCGGGCTGCCTCTCGATGAAGACGAAATTATTCCCGAGCCTACTGCGGCAGAATCCGCACAGCAAACCAGCGAATATCACGCCTCCGCCCTCCGTCTGGACGATATGTTGCTTAAGGCCAACCCCGGCCAGCCCGCTGCGCCGCCAATGAATTTCGACCGGCTGGTGCAATCGCTCTACATGACAGCGGCGGTCCAGATGGGCGCCGGCACTGCTCCCAACGAGCAGCCGCGCATTGACATCCTGGGGGCGAGGCAAAGCATAGACATGCTCACCGTGCTCGGGGAAAAAACCAAGGGGAATCTGAACGACCAGGAGAAGCGCCTGTTGCAGAATGCGCTTTTCGATCTGCGCATGTCATTTCTCGAGATCACCAACGCTATCGCCAGTTCCGCCCAGCGGCCGCCCCAGGCAGGCAAACCTCACTAGAGAAACCTTGCAAGCAGAAATCATCATTCTTGGCAGTGGCACTTCCATGGGGGTGCCGACGCTTGGCTGCAGCTGCCGGGTCTGCACCTCGACTGACCCGCGGGATCGTCGTACCCGGCCCTCCATTGCCGTCAACTGGGCCGGACATACGGTGCTCATCGACACCGGACCCGACTTTCGTATGCAAGCTCTGCGCGAAGGTATCGATCACGTGGACGCAGTTCTCTATACCCATTCCCATGCGGACCACGTCCTTGGCCTCGACGACTTGCGGCCGCTCAGTTTCAAGAACAAGCACAAGATCCCTCTCTATGCGGACGATGCCGCAGCCAGCGTGATCGAACGGATATTCGATTACACCTTCGACCCCGATGCTTTATATCCGACCCGCGCCCGGGTGGAGATGCATCGCCTGGGCGAGTCGGTAGAGATTGAGGGAGCCGTCTTTCACCGCGTGCCCCTGACGCACGGAAAGATCGAGGTAGCGGGCTTCCGCTTCGGTAACGCCGCTTACCTTACCGACATGAGCGACATCCCCGAAAACAGCCTCGCACTGCTCAAAAATCTTGACGTCGTCATTCTGGATGCTTTGCGCAAAACGCCTCATCCCAGCCACTCTACGCTGGAGCAGGCTCTTGCGTTCGTGGGCCGCATGCAACCCCGGCGCGCATTCTTTACCCACATGTCGCATGATTTGCCCCATGCTGAAACCAACAACGAACTTCCGGAGCACGTCCAGCTCGCTTACGACGGGCTGCGTGTTCCCTTCGAGATCTGATCATGCAGGTCTTCCGCAGCCTCGGCGAAATATCCCGGCGGTTCGAGCGAACGGTGGTGAGCATCGGCAACTTCGACGGTGTTCATCTGGGCCATCAGCTGATTCTTGAGCGCCTGCGATTGAGCGCCGGCGCGCGATCGTCGAAATCGGTAGCGGTTACCTTTGATCCTCACCCATTGCGTTTCTTACGCCCGGAGAGCTGCCCTCGACTCATCACTCCCCTGGAAGTGAAGTTGGAGTTGCTGGGCAACTCGGGCATTGACGCGGTCCTGGTGCTTCCCTTTACCGCGGAGCTTTCGCGCATGCGCGCCGCGGAATTTGTCACTGCGATTGTGCATGATGCGCTGCACGCGGTGGAGATCCATGAAGGCGCCAACTTTCGTTTTGGCCACCGCGCTGAGGCGGGCACCACTGAACTAAGCGAACTGGGCAGTTCGCTAGGTTTCGAGGTCGTGATCCATGCCGCATGCCAGGTGAACGGTCTGATCGTTTCCAGCAGCAAAATCAGGGAACTGGTTTCCCGGGGCGAACTGCGCACTGCCCGCGCGCTCCTGGGCCACGGTTTCTTTATCGATTCCACGCCCGCCGGTGGTCGGGGCATCGGTTCGAAGCTTACCGTCCCCACCATCAACCTGGCGCCCTACAACGAGTTGTTGCCACCCAACGGCGTATATGTAACGCAGCTGCAGGTAGGGGGGAAATGGTTCGATGCTGTGACCAACGTCGGCAATCGGCCGACCTTTGGCGTAGACTCGTTTGCCGTGGAATCGCACCTGCTGGACTTTCGTCCGCTCGCGCTTGAGGACCACACGCCGTTGCGGCTTTTGTTCCATCGCCGCCTGCGTGAGGAACGGCGCTGGCCCTCTCCCGAGGCTCTCAAAGAGCAAATCCTGCGCGACGTAACCCAGGCCAAACGCTATCTGCACCTGCTGCGCGTACTGGGCCGCCGCTAATCGTTTCCCCCGCCAGCCTCTTAAGAGGAGAGACGGGTGTGAGAAGAGGTCGGGTGCCCCACGTTCGAGAAGACGACGGGGCGAAGCCCCACGATTGCTTTGCAAAGGCACTTGCGAGGGATCGAGTGAAAACATTTGAAAACTCCATTTTCGGCCCACGTATGCTGAGGCGAACGTGGGCGCCCGTCCTCTTTTAACCTGGATTTGTTAACCCGGATTAGTTAACCCGGATTAGTGGTTTACGGGAGGACCAGGATTTACTTCAGGGCGGCGGTTTTCACGGGATTCAAAGCAGGGCGCGACTGGCCACCGGCCACGTTGGTCGGCGGCGGCGGCCGCACATCGCCGGGAAAACGCTCGTCAGGATGATCGGCGATTGCCACCTTCATGAAGTCGATCCACAACGGAAGCGCAGCATGGCCGCCGCTCTCCTTCTCTCCCAGCGATTGGCGGTTGTCATAACCCACCCATACCCCGCAGGTCACGGAGGGAGAAAAGCCAATGAACCATGCATCGTTGAAGTCGCTGGTGGTGCCGGTCTTGCCCCCAAGCGGATGATGAAGGGACG
This sequence comes from uncultured Acidobacteriaceae bacterium, assembly GCA_963758385.1. Classification (GTDB taxonomy): domain Bacteria; phylum Acidobacteriota; class Terriglobia; order Terriglobales; family Acidobacteriaceae; genus PALSA-350. Next base: position 1,859,723 of record CAVWVA010000001.1, read on the forward strand.
CGGCCTCTGCACCTGTGCCCCCAGGCCCCATGACGGCCTTCAGCAAGGTCATCATGGTACGCGCCGTCTTGATGCTGGTGGATTCAGCGACGTTCGCCGGGCTCTCCGAGAGCGTCAGCCCATCCGCGTTGGTTACTTTGCGAATCAGGTGCGGACCCAGCCGAACCCCGTCGTTGGGAAAACTGCTGTACGCCGCTACCTGCTCCTGCAACGTAGCCTCGACCGAGCCCAGGGCCACCGGGAGGAAGGGAGGAATGTTACTGCTGAGGCCAAACTGGTGCGCAGTCGCGATTACCTTGCGGATGCCCACTCGCTCCGCCAGTTTTACCGCTGGGATATTGCGCGAATCCGCAAACGCATGCAGCAGAGAAACCGGGCCTTCGAACGTATCGTCGTAATTGTGTGGCGTGTACGGCCCGACCCCGGTTGAAAACGTAATCGGCGCGTCGACAATGATCTCCTCCGGCCTTGCCCCGTCTTCAATTGCAGCGGCATAGACATACGGTTTGAAGGAGGATCCCGTCTGGCGCTCGGCCTGCGTCGGCGCGGTTGAACTGCGAGAGGTTGAAGTCCCGGCCGCCGACCATGGCTAACACTTCACCCGAAGTATTATCCACCGCCATCAGCGACCCCTGCACACCGGAATCCTGCTCCAGCACGGCATGCAATACCAGGTTGGAATCGGCTGAGGGCACAATGTGGACGTAAATAATGTCGCCGGGATGGAGGAAATTCTCCGCAACCCGCTGCCCCGTCCAGGCAAAGTCATCAGGTCCCAGGATAAGCTGCTGCTGACCGATGCGCGCGGTCACCTGGTAGGGCAAAACATTCGTCACCAGGGCGTGCATATACGATCCCGGCTCCGGCGCCTGCCGCCAATCCGGGTGGTGGAAGTCATCGAGCGACGCTCCCGCCGCGATCACATTCAGCAGGTTGCCTTTCCATCCATGACGGCGTTCCAGCTTGGCTAATCCGTCGAGTACCGCGTGATTGGCTGCCTGCTGCAGATCGAGGTCCAGGGTGGTGTAGACGCGCAGTCCTTCCTCGTGTACCTGTTCGCTGCCAAACTGCCGCTCCAGTTCTCGCCGCACGTCTTCCACGAACCAGGGAGCAATGCTGCTGGATGGAGGTTCGATGTGCAAGCCGAGCGGCGCAGCTTTTGCCGTATTCGCTTGCGAATTGGTGATCACACCGTCTTCCAGCATGGAGTTGATAACCATATTGCGGCGACGGAACGCGCGATCGGGATTGGCGATGGGGGAATAGGCAACCGGTCCTTTGGGCAAAGCAGCCAGCAAAGCCGCTTCCGGCAGCGTCAGATCGCGCGCATGTTTGCTGAAGTAGTATTCCGATCCCGCCTCAAACCCGTAGACGCCCTGTCCCAGATAAATCTGGTTCGCATAGAGAGTGAAAATCTGCTGCTTGGTAAATGCGCGCTCGATCTGTATCGAAAGGAAAACTTCCTGCAGCTTGCGCCCGAAGGTCTGCTGGCTGGAGAGGAAGAGATTGCGGGCCAGCTGCATGGTCAGGGTAGAAGCGCCCTGCGCCCGGCCATTCGAAGTCAAGTCGTGATAGGCCGCGCCCAGCACGCGGAAGATGTTGACCCCCCAGTGGCTCTCGAAGTTCTTATCCTCAATCGAAATCACCGCCTGGCGCAGCACGGGAGGAAGGGCTTCATAGGGAACAACGATGCGCCGCTCCAGGGCAAAGGAACCGAACACGCGGCCATGCACATCGAGCAGGTCGGTCGAGGTGATGGGACGGTATCGTTCCAGGTCCGCGATCTGGGGCAGGTTGACTGAGTAAACCAGCATCAACCCGGTCAGCGAACCGGCGATGATGGCGAGAGCCAGCAGGGCAAGGAAGGTAATGCTGCCCGCCAGCTTCATTGGTGCGCGGCTGGAAGTGCCAGGCGCACCCGGCGGACGAAAACGATCTGTGCCCGAAGATGGAGCTTGCCCGATCAATAAGGGCTCCGGGTCAGGCGCTCTTCTGCTTCAGAATATCGAGGGCCTTGGTTAATTGGTCATCCGGCTTGGCAGCCTTCGGTGCGGCCGTCTGGTCATCAGTTTCCTGGGCGGCAACGACCACGACGTTCGGCGTCACCGCCTCGTCCTGGATCTTCTTGCCCAGGGGCGAGGAATACTTGGCGACAGACAGAATCAGCGCGGCGCCATCGGGAAGTTCCATGGTCTTTTGCACCGAGCCTTCACCGAAGGTCCGGTCGCCCACTACGTCGCCCCGCTTGTTATCGAGCACCGCCGCGGCGACAATCTCGCCCGGACCTGAAGTGCCATGGTTTACCAGGACCACCAGGGGTGCTCCGGTAATGAACTTCGCCGAATCCGCATTAAAAGCCTCGTAAGGATACTTCTGTCCCGAGAGCGTGGCGATGGTCCCCGATTCAAGGAAGAAGTTGGCCAGACGCACGCCTTGCTCCTCATCCCCTTCAGCGACGTCACGCAGATCCAGGCAAATCTTCTTGTTGCCGTTCTTCTGCATTGTTTTCAAACGGCCGGCTATTTCCGTCACCCGCTCTTTGCTCAACACCACCGGCTTGAGATAAAGGATGCTGCTGCTCTCGTATTGCGTTTCCGTGAGCGGTGGGGCGGGCGAGACGGCCCGGGTAAGGGTAACCTTATCCGGCTCCGCCTTGCGGGGACGCACCAACGAGAAGCTGACGTTGCTTCCCGGTTTGCCCTCAAGCAGCAAGCGAATCATTACCAGCGACATTTCGCGAGTGGAATGTCCCTCGATGGCTTCAACGATGTCGCCATCTTCAATCTGTTCTTTTTCCGCCGGGCTCCCCGGCTCAACCGAAACTACGGTCGCGTATCCGAAGCGTTTGGAAATATTCAACCCAACCTGTGCTGTACCTTCGGTGGTCCGGTCCTTGTAGGCCTTGTACTCTTCCGGTGTGAGGTAGCTGGAATCGGGATCCAGCGATTCGAGCAAGCCGTGCAGCGCGCCTACGGTGACCTTGGTCATGTTGGGATCGGATACGTAGTCGGTCTGAACCTTCTTCAGGACCTCGCTGTAAACTTCCATCTCGGCGTAGGCGCCATCGGACTGTGAATCCGCGCGCACCCGGCTCGGACCCAGTCCGCCGAGAAAAACCAACGCTACCAACGAGATGGAGAGGCCAAACACTGCACGCTTAAAGGTTCGGGACATAGCACCACTTTGGACCAAAGAATGATCTAGACAAATAATACTACTGGGTTAGACGCAGCGAAGAAGCCAAGGGGGTACGACTCAGGGTCAGGGTTTGGTGGCGGCGAGTGGAATCGAACCACCGACCTACGGGTTATGAGTCCGTCGCTCTAACCATCTGAGCTACGCCGCCTTGCGTTGATTCTACAACAGTTGCATAGGTCTGTGCAGAGGGCGAAGAGCCTCTATTACAATGAGCGAGTCATGCCTTTCCCGGTAAAAACCTGCGCCATCTGCTCAGAAGAATTCGAGCTGAAGCCGGATAAGCCCGGCTTCGCGAACCGTTGTCCCTCATGCAGCGAACCTGAAGCGGACGACTCCACAACCAAGCATCGCATGGACGCCGACGAACGCAAGATGCAGGGCGAAGCCAACGAGGCTCGCAGGCGAGCGATGCGCGACCTGCTTTACCGCAAGGACAGCTAGTTACCCGAGCATGCGATTACGCTACGCGTCATTCCCCGCAAGCTCATCGAGTAACCCATCCATGATCTCCTGGCGGTAACGAAAATTTGTCAGCTTCAGCCCGGCAAAGGAATTCAACTCGATCAGTACGAGGTAGTTTATCGGTCCAGTATCGGCAATTACCAGCCGCACCCGTCAGAATCCCAGGCGTTCGAGTGCTTTGCGCTCGCGTTTGGCATCTTCCAGCGTGTACTCAACCCACACACTATGGACCTTCAGGAAACCATCGAGTTGATAGCGGGTTCCAAAGCCCAGGAGGCGCCGGAGTTCGGCTTGCGTAACACGGCCGCCCTTATACTCTTCCAAAGCGAACGCTTCTAACGCCCGGCGCCACAAGTCATCCCCCTCAGCACTCAGCCGGCTGGCAAGATCGTCTGGAATGTGCACAGTCAGATTCATAGCCACGGCTCCTTCTTTTGCCACATTTACGGGATATAGCTGGCTCCTGTCACGAACTCAAGTGCAAAGCCTTCCACCGACGCCATCCGATTTGGGTCTTTAGCCGTTGGACGACATTGGTCATGCCGTCCTCACGCAAGTGGTTTACGGGCGACAACAATGCGCAGGGGCGGAAAAGTGTAAAGGGGATTTCCCCATCGCCTTTCGACCGCGAGACCCGCCGCACGCAGCTGTTCTGCATATTCTCCGGTCAGCTTGTAGTCAGAAAGGATTGCAACTCCTCCGCGCTTCAGCACACGAACAATCTGCTGTAGGGCCTGCCGGCGTGTCGCGCGATCATAGATGTTGTGCAGGCACAGATTCGAGACGATTACGTCGAAGGTCTCATCTGGAAACGGCATTTCCTGCGCGGCAACGCCGAGTAGTACGCAGCGATCGCTAATCCCTTCAATCTCCAGATTGCGCTGGGTGGCGGCTTCCGAATTGCCGCCCATGTCATGGGTTGACCAGATATCGATACCGGTAGCTCTCCCCGCAGTGAGCCGCTTCGCCGCTCCAGCCAAAAGCAGACCGCGGCCACAGCCAACATCCAGCACTTGTTCGTCGCCGGCCCAGGAGTGCAGCGCGAGCAGCCGATCCCGATGATGGAACTTGCCCACTTTGACATAAAAGAGAAACAGCAATCCTTCGACGACAAGCAGTACCCCGGTCCACAGGAACATGGGCCGAGGGAGAAAGATGATCTGCCCAAGATGGATCTGGCGAGGCCCGAAAATGCCGAAGAGAAGGCAGGCAGTCCCAATCAGCAAGAGATTGCGCAGCACGTAGGGCGCGTCTACCCCGTAATCAGGCCTGCCGGTTGCCATAAGTCAACATAATCTAAACGACTAGCCTGCCGTTATCTATAAATCTCAACCAGCCAGCGGGAAATCTCAACCGGCCAAAGGCAAAAGGGTGGTAGCAGCAGTTCAACTACGAGTCCATTCCCACTTTGACGCTTCCGCGAATGGCCACCATTCTGATTAGATAGTAGGAATGACCGTACCGGCCACTACCAGCATCTTCGCCGATCGCATCGGCCGCATCGAAATCTCCGCCACCATGGCGGTTACCGCGGAAGCCGCCAAGCTGCGCGCCCAGGGAGCGCATCTGGTTGACTTTGGCGCCGGTGAGCCGCATTTTGCCACTCCGCGGCACATCAAAGACGCCGCCATCGCGGCCATCGAAGCCAATTTCACCCGCTATACCGTCGTCGCCGGCATTCCCGAGGTCAGAAAAGCGATCGTCCAGCGCCACGCCTGCGACTTCGGCTCCGACTACACCCCGGACGAGGCAGTCTTCACCACCGGAGGCAAGCTGGCCCTCTTCAATGCCATCCAGGTGCTGGTTGACCACGGCGACGAGGTCATTCTGCCCGTCCCATACTGGGTGTCTTTCAAAGACATTGTCCAATACGCGGGCGGAAAGGTGGTTTATCTCCCGACCCAGGAGGCGGAGAACTTTCGCATCACCGCCGACGCCGTCGAGCAGGCGATTACGCCGCGAACCAAAGTGATCATCTTGAACTCGCCGTCGAACCCAGCTGGATCCGTCGTCTCCGCCGATGACCTCGAGCGCATCGTCAAGCTGGCTCACGCCCGGGGAATCTTTCTGCTGCTCGACGAGTGCTACGTGTACCTGCAATATGCCGGTGCTCCCGTTTCCGGTGGCTCCTTTGTCGAAGCCAAGGAGCACGTGATCGTACTCGGCTCCCTTTCCAAAACCTACGCCATGACAGGTTGGCGTGCGGGTTTCGCGCTTGGCCCTAAGCCCATCATCAGCGCCATGTGCAAACTGCAGAGCCAGTCGACATCCTCGCCAGCGGCGTTTGTGCAGAAGGCGGCCATTGCCGCGCTCAACGGGTCGCAGGAATGCGTGGTCGAGATGCGGGCGGATTACCTCAAATTGCGCAATCGCATCCTGGCCGGATTGGCGGAGATTCCCGGCATCACCTGCACCCGGCCCGATGGCGCGTTCTATGTCTATCCGAATGTGTCGTCGTTTCTGGGCAAGCAGGGCGCCAGGAATACCACGGAACTAGCCGCAAGTTTGCTCCATGAGGCGCATGTGGTTGCCGTTCCCGGCGAGGCATTCGGCACCCAGGAACATATCCGGTTGTCCTACGCTGTCTCGCACAGCGACATAGAAGAAGGCGTGGGCAGGATGAAGAGTTTTTTCGCCGGCCTCTCGTAGGAGCAGATGAAACCTAAAGTCGAGTTTCACCCGATCATCCTGGCAGGCGGCAGCGGAACGCGGTTCTGGCCCAGGAGCCGGCGCTGGCGGGCAAAACAGCTTCTGGTGCTGGATGGCGCCCGGACCATGATCCAAAGCACCGTCGATCGGCTAGGCACCTTGGCCACCGCGAAAGAGCTTTGGGTAATCACCAACGATCTTCTCGCCGAAGCGATTTCTGCCCAGCTGCTCACCCTGCTCGGCGAGCAGATGGTCTGCGAACCGGCGGCGCGCAACACCGCGCCTGCGGCCGGTCTGGCCGCTTTCCTCATCGAGCGAACTTCTCCTGACGCCGTGCTGGGCATCTTCCCCGCCGATCACGTGATCACAAACGAAGAGAAATATCGCGCCACCATCGCGCAGGGCATTGCCCTGGCCGCTAAGGGGGAAAACATTGTGGTGCTGGGCGTAAAGCCCATACGGCCGGAGACCGGCTATGGTTACATCGAAACCGGGGAGGTGCTGCCGGACGGTGTGATGCGGGTGCGCCGTTTCACCGAGAAGCCCAACCGCGAGCGAGCAGAAGAGTTTGTGCTCGCCGGCACCTACTATTGGAACAGCGGCATTTTCCTGTGGACCGCGCGCACCCTGGCCAACGCCATCCGCGAACATTTGTCGGAGACGGCGCCCTTTCTGCAACGCATTGCCGACGCCTACGGCACGGCGCAATTCCAACAGGTATTTCGCGAGCTCTACCCTGCCTGCGAAAACATCAGCATCGACTATGCGGTGCTGGAACCCCGCTCCACCAAGGGCGAGCACCATTCCAACATCTACTGCCTGAAGGCCGAATTCGGCTGGAACGACCTGGGTTCGTGGGAAGCCCTCTACGAGCACCAGCTTGCCCAAGGCAACGCCAAAGATGGCAACGTTACCGAATCAAAAGACATGCTGGCTCTCGATGCCCGCAACAACTACGTTTACAGCCCACAGAAATTTGTCGCGCTGGTCGGGGTCGACGACCTGGTGGTGGTAGAAACCGAGGACGCTATCCTCATCACCACCAGGGAGCGTTCGCAGGACGTCCGCCGCGTAGTCAGCGAGCTCGCAGGCAAGCACGACGAACTGCTCTGATCTCGCTGAGCGCCTGCCTGCGATGCAAAAACCCATTCAATTCGGGACCGATGGCTGGCGAGGAATCCTCGCCGACGATTTCACCGAAGCAAATGTGCGCGTGGCTGCCGCCGCTATCGCCAGCTACGTGCTTGAGCACGAAGATGCGGCTCGCGGCCTCTGTATCGCCTATGACACCCGTTTCCTATCCCAGCGATTTGCGCAAATCGTCGCCGAGGTGACTGCTGGTGCCGGCATTCCAGTGCGCCTCGCCGACCGCATCACACCTACACCTGCTCTCTCCTATGCGGTAAAGCATCTGGGCGCGGCCGGCGGCGTGATGATCACTTCGAGCCACAATCCCTACCAGTGGAATGGGGTCAAGTACAAAGCCAGCTATGGAGGCTCGGGTAGCCCGGCCATCATGGCGGCAATTGAAAGCTATCTGGGGCATGAACCGCCCCTAGCCGCCCACATCGCCACTATTACGGAAGTTGATTTTCTCAGTCCCTACGTCGAAGCCATCTCGGTATTTGCCGACCTGCCGCTCATCGCAGCAACCCGGCAAAAATACGCCATCGACTGCATGTATGGCGCGGGACGGGGCGTGCTTTCCGGCATCTTCAGCCGCTTGGGTATTGACCACGTGGAGATCCGCAGCGAGCTGAACCCACTCTTCCCCGGCATCCAGCCGGAGCCGATTCCGCCTCACATCCGGGCGCTCGAGGTTGCAGTTCTGGAACATCACTGTCAAGCGGGCTTTGCCACCGATGGCGATGCGGACCGCATCGGCGCAGTCGATGAGACGGGTCGCTTCGTCGACGCCAATAAGATCTACTGCATCCTGCTCCAGTGGCTTCTAGAACGTAAGCAGTGGCCGGGGGACGTGGCGCGGGCCTTCAACACCACAAAGATGCTGGACAGGATCGCGGCTCGCTATGGACGGAAACTTTACGAGCATGGCATCGGCTTCAAGCACGTATGCGAACTGATGCTGGAGAAAGACATTCTGATCGGCGGCGAAGAGTCGGGCAGCATCGGCATCGGCAGGCATTTGCCGGAACGCGATGGACTCCTCAATGCGCTGCTGCTGGCCAACGTCATGGCGCAGGAAGGACGCACGTTGGGGGCGCTGGTGGATGCTCTGCAGGAAGAGTATGGCGAGCACCACTATGGCAGGCTTGACCTGCATATCCCGGAGCAGTTGAAGCAGTCGGCCATACGACGCGCTGGGGGCGGCGGCGTGAGCGAGTTTGCCGGGATGCCCGTTTTGCGCCTGGAAACGCTGGATGGGCTGAAGTTTTATCTGGACGATCCCGGCGCAAGCGGAAAACCGCGGCCGGCGGAGAGTTGGCTGTTGCTCCGCGCCTCGGGCACCGAACCCTTGCTGCGCATCTACGCGGAGAGCGGTTCCCGCGAGTCGGTCGATGCTCTACTGGAAGCAGGGCGAACTTTTGCTATGGGAGATGCGGCATGAAGGTAACTACCAAAGGACTGCTCTTTGATATGGATGGAGTCCTCATCAGCTCCCTGGGGTCGGTGGAGCGAAGCTGGCAAATCTGGGCTGAGCGTCACGGACTCGATGTGCGGGAGACGATCAAGACCGCTCACGGAATGCGGGCGATCGAAACCGTGCGCACGCTGAGGCCGGACGCCGACCACGCGGCGGAACTCAAAGTAATCGAAGATCTCGAAGTGGAAGATATCGAAGGGCTCGAGGTGCTGGAAGGCGTGGCATCGATCCTTCAGTTGCTGCCGCAGAAGTATTGGACCATCGTCACCTCGGCAACGGAGCGGCTAGCGCGCAGTCGCCTCGCCTTCGCCGGCATCCCCGTGCCACAGCACATTGTCACCGCCGACATGGTGACCAACGGCAAGCCGCATCCCGAGCCTTATCTGAAGGGCGCAAAGATTCTCGGCCTGCCGCCGGCGGACTGCATTGTGATCGAAGATTCCCCGTCCGGTAGCAAGGCCGGTCACGCCGCGGGGTGCAAGGTTCTAGCCACAACCTTTTCCCACTCCGTCGAGCAGCTTACGGCCGCCGACTGGATCGTCGAATCGCTGGCCAGGGTCAAGGTCACGATTCTGCCCGGCGATCAGGGCCTGGAGCTGGAGTTCTCGCCGGTGGCCAGGTTTTAAAGAAAGCCGGGTGCCCCATCCTTTGCGTTCTTTGCAAAGGGCCGGATGGCGCAACGGTCAATCGCGATTCGTTTTCCCACCCTTTGCGAAGAGCGCAAAGGATGGGGCATCCGGCTTTCTTGAGACACTAGTTGCTTTGTTTCTTCCCGAGTAGAAGGCCCACCTGTGCTCTAAACTATAAGCAGTAACCGGAATCACGCCTGTGCGCATTTTTACCCGATACATCTGGAACGAAGTCCTGTCGCACGCGCTCATCGGCGGCGCACTCTTCACCTTCATTCTGTACATGAAGAACATCGGGGAATTGCTGGAGATGGCAGCGCGCAATAGCGCGTCATTGGGAAGCGTGGCCAAGATCTTTCTGTTCCTCCTCCCCAATACTTTCACTCTTACCATCCCCATGGCGGTATTGGTCGGGGTGCTTCTTGGCCTAAGCCGGCTCTCTGCCGACAGCGAGATCACGGCCATGCGGGCGGTGGGAATCGGCGTGTGGTTCTTTGTCCGGGTAGTCTCCGCGGTCGCGATCCTGGCCTGGGGAATATCGCTGGCCAATTCCCTTTACCTGGCCCCCAAGGCAACCGCGGCACTCTTGCAGTTGAAGGATTCCCTCAAGAATCAACAAGCCTCTTTTGAGGTTCAGCCACGCGTCTTCTATGAAGACTTCAAGAACTACGTACTTTATGTGCAGGATATCCGCGCCGGAGCCGGAGTCTCGCGGTGGCAGCGCATCTTCCTTGCGGATCTAAGCGATCCCATCGCGCCCAAGGTGACCACCGCCGAGGAGGCCGTAGTTGCCAGCGCCGGGGACAACATGCTCATCATGCGCCTGCGCAACGGCACAGAGCACGAACTGGTAAGCAATCGTGATGATCCGCAATACCAGGTCTCCACGTTCGTCGAAACCGAACTCCCGCTGGCGATTGGCACCCAGGAAGATACCCGCTTGGGCCACAACGATACCCCCATGCTCGCCATGAGCAACCGCGTTCTCTATGCCCACACCAAGGGTCCTGGCGGCAGGCCCTACCTGATCGAACTACACAAGCGTTTCGCCTATCCCGCAGCCTGCCTGGTACTGATGCTGATCGGTATCCCGCTCGGCCTCTCGTCACGCCGCGGGGGCAAAAGCGCCGGCTTTGTGGTGACCATCGCGCTGGTCTTTATCTACTACTCCGTGTCTTTGACCGGAGTCTCGCTCGCCCGTGAGGGCAAGCTTCCCGTCTTCCTCGGCGTATGGATAGCGAACATACTCTTTGCCCTGGCCGGCCTGGTGCTGCTGCGCCAGATGTCGGTAGGAGGGGCGGCCGGCGCGCAATTTGCAACCGTCGCTGGCTGGTTCAAGAGCATGCAGCTGGTTAGCCAGAAAGCCAAGCCCACCCGGCGCATCGAGGGAGGGCGCCACGAGCACGAGCGGGGGCGCTTTCCCCTCATTCTCGACGGTTATGTCTTACGCGAGTTTGTCACCACCTTTACCCTGGTGCTGGTCAGCTTCGTGCTGCTCTTACTGGTCTTTACTTTTTTTGAACTGCTCGGCGATATCGTCCGCAATCGCACGCCCCTGGTCACGGTGGGTGAGTATCTCATCAATCTCACGCCCAACATGCTCTACAACATCACCCCGCTGGGCGTGCTGGTTGCTGTGCTGGTCACTTTTGGCGTTCTCACCCGAACCAACGAACTCACCGCCATGAAGGCTACCGGCATCAGCCTGTACCGGGTGATGGTGCCTATCCTGGTGGTGTCAGCGCTGCTAGCGGTTGCGCTTTTCCTCTTCGATGAGTCCTATCTTCCCGCCGCCAACCGCCGGCAAGAGGCGTTGCGCAGCGTGATCAAAGGCAGACCCGCGGAAACTTTCCTGCGGCCCGACCGCAAGTGGATCTTCGGCCGTCAAGAGCCGGACAAGCCAGGCCGCATCTTCTACTACCAATTCTTCGATCCGGACCAGCAGCGGTTCGCCAACCTGACCGTCTTCGAATTTAATCCGGAGAATTTTTCTCTTTCCCGCCGCATCTTCGCCTCCAACGCTCACTGGGAGCCACAAATCCAGCAGTGGGTCTTCGAACACGGGTGGGAGCGCCGGTTCGATGGGGAAGCAGTAAGCAGTTATAGCCAGTTCAACGTGGAGAGCTTTCCTGAGATCACCGAGCAACCCCAGTACTTCACCAAGCAAGCCCTGCAGTCGCAGGAAATGAGCTTCGGTGAACTGCAGCGCTATATCCGCGACCTGGGGCAGAGCGGTTTCGATACCAAACAGCTGAGTGTCCGGCTGAACCTTAAGCTTGCCTATCCGCTCATCACCCTGGTCATGGCGGTATTGGCCATTCCCTTTGCTCTATCGATGGGCAAGCGCGGATCGCTTACGGGTATCGCGGCTGCCATCGGGTTGGCCATCGTCTACTGGTTCGTAAATCTCACGTTCGTAGCCCTGGGCGACACCAACATTTTGCCCACTCTGATGGCCGCATGGTCGCCGGATCTGCTCTTCGGTTTTGCCGGAGCTTATCTCCTGCTGCGCACGCCTACCTGATGGCGGATACTGCTCTAGAATAGAGCTAGCATGCTTGCCACGCTCCGGCCTCTCCTCCCGTACCTGCGTCGCTATTCGCGCGACTTCGTCTGGGGCGGATTGTCGGCCGTGGTCGCGAACGCCATCTGGATCCTTTTCCCCCAGGTCATCCGCATCGCCATCGACGACCTGAACCACGGCGTCACCCGGCAAAAGATCCTCCTCTACGCTGGCTTGCTGGTCTTGATCTCTGCCGCCAAGGGTGTCTTCCTCTTCCTCACCCGCTGGATCATCATTGGCATTTCGCGGGAGATCGAATTCGATCTTCGCAATGACCTTTTCCGCCATCTGGAACGGCAGCCGGCAGCCTACTTTCAACAACATCGCACCGGCGACATCATGGCCCGGATGACCAATGACCTGAACGCAGTGCGCATGCTGTTGGGGCCGGCCATCATGTACAGCGCCAACACTGTCCTGTTCTCGGTCGGCGCATTGTATTTTCTGCTTCGCATCAGCCCCTGGCTGACGCTGGTGGCGTTGGTGCCGCTACCCCTGGCCAGTATTCTGGTGCAGTCCCTGGGACGCAAAATTCACGAGCGCTTTGAGCGCATCCAGGCAATGTACTCCGAAATCTCAGCCCAGGCACAAGAGAATTTCTCCGGCGCCCGATTGGTCCGCGCATTTGCCCAGGAAGAGGCGCAGATCGCGGCCTTCGAGAAGTCGAACCGGGAGAATATTCGCCGCGGTCTGCGGCTGGTCCAGCTCATGGGCATGCTCTGGCCGACGCTCGAGTTTGTTCTCGGCCTCGCGCTGGCCATCACGCTGCTGGTGGGCGGCCGCGAAGTGCTTTCGCATCGCATCAGCATCGGGGACTTTGTCGCTTTCAACACTTACATGGTCATGCTCACCTGGCCTGTGATTGCTCTCGGCTGGGTGGTAAACCTGTGGCAGCGCGGCACGGCTTCCGTAGTGCGCATCGATGAGTTGCTTTCAGACAAGCCGACCATCGACAACACTGAGGCCGACCCCGCCATTCCCGCCGATCTGACTCTGCGTGGCGACATCGAGTTTCGCAACCTGGATTTTTCTTATTCCGGCGCGGACGCCGGCCGCTCCGAGGTGCTGCACTCGCTGTCGCTTAAAGTCCCCGCCGGAACCAGCCTTGCCATTGTGGGGCCCACTGGCTCGGGCAAATCAACCCTGGTCAATCTAATCCCGCGGCTTTACGACGCCTCCCCAGGAAGCGTTCTGATCGACGATCGGCCGATCCGCGACTATCCGTTGGCGCAGCTGCGCGCGAACATCGGCTTTGTTCCCCAGGAAACCTTTCTGTTCAGCCAGACCATTCGCGGAAACATCGCCTTTGGCGCTCCCACGGCGACCGATAGCGAGGTCCTCGCGGCCGCAGAGGCTGCGCATATCCGCCGTGAGTTCGAGGAGTTCCCCGCTGGCTTCGCTACTACGGTAGGAGAGCGCGGGATCACTCTCTCCGGAGGGCAAAAGCAGCGCACAGCGATTGCCCGCGCTGTCATCCGTAACCCACGTATCCTGATTCTCGACGACGCGCTCTCCAGTGTTGACACGTATACCGAAGAGCAAATTCTGCGCGAGCTGCAGCGGGTGATGCAGGGGCGCACGACCCTCTTCATCTCCCACCGCATCTCCACCGTGCGCCACGCCGACCAGATTGCCGTGCTGGTGGGCGGCCGCATCGTGGAACTGGGGACGCATGATGAGTTGATCGCGCGCAACGGCTACTACGCGGATTTGTTCCACAAACAGCTACTCGAAGAAGAGCTGGCCGTCGCGCGCTGATCTGGCGGATTTGGTTCGTTACCCCTTGGCTAATTCTGCTTCGACGACCCTCAGAAGCGCTGGGTCGTCGGCTGTTGTGTTGGGGGAGAAGCGGGCAGCGACCGCGCCGCTGCGGTCTACCACGAACTTCTCGAAGTTCCAGAGGATCTCCGGCTCAACATTCGGCTCAATCCCGTAGCGTTTCAGGTCTTCGCTGAAGGGAACTGGCGATGTGCTGGTGGCCTTCGGCTGAGCGGCGATCAGTGCGCTGTAAAGCGGGTGTTTTTCTTCTCCGACGACGGTGATCTTCTCAAATAGCGGGAAGTCGACGCCAAAGTTGCTGCTGCAAAAGTTCTGGATTTCCGCATTGGTACCGGGTTCCTGGCCCTTGAAGTCATTCGCGGGAAAACCGGCGACGACCAGGCCGCGATCGCGATACTCACGGTAGAGCTTTTCCAGAGATTCATATTGTTTGGTAAGTCCACACTTGGAAGCAACGTTGACGACGAGAAGGACCTTTCCGCTGTATTCGCCGAGGTTCGTCTCTTCGCCGGTGATGCGGCGCACGGGGATTTTCTGAATGGGTGTACTCATAAATCCGATTCTAGTGCTTTGAGAAGAACCACGCGAACTGCCCGTAAATCTGCACGGTTCATTCGGCGGCCAGCCTCAAACTTCGGCGGAGTGGCGTTTCTGCTTGCACGCCTACCCCACCTACTACAGACTGTGGTAGACCTCAAACCTTGATCGCAGCGGAGCTGAATGTATGAGCCTGACCCGGCGCATTTTCCTGGAGCGAATCGCCCAGATCGGTGGCTACTCCGCGGCTTTTCGCGCCATGCAGGCCCTCGGTCTCACCTCCTCCGCTGGCGCCTCACCCCTGCCTCAGCTCTCGGCGGACTTTGGGCGCGGCAAGAATGTGGTCATCCTGGGCGCTGGAATCGCCGGCCTGGTGTCCGCCTCTGAGCTGCGTAAGGCCGGCTTCACCTGCACCATCCTCGAAGCCCGTAGCCGCCCCGGCGGCCGCTTGAACGCATTGCCGCTCAGATGAAGAGCTGACCTGGCCAATCTGTCGGCGAAAAGAATAAGGCAGGGCCGGCGACGATGGAAGACGACGCCGGCCCTATGGTTGTTACTGGCAAACGATGACGCCGTTCATCCCATCGGGATAAAAGCCGCCGGAGCACCTTCCTCCTGCGTAGACGATGTTGAGAACCTCCGCCGGGGTGCGCGGAATGCTCAAACCGTTGCTGTCGACAGCGAACGGATGTGAATCAGTCGGTGGAACATCATGCTTGTCGACCGCTGGGCTGGAGATCCCATTCCAGATGCAGGCCAGGCGGATGGCGCCCGAATGCTGCGCTTCCGTCGATAAGATCGCGCCAGCGGCAGCCAGATACGCGCTGCTGCTGATCAGCGGAGCAGCCCCGAGGTAGGCACTCACACCCACATCCTCAAATTGCCGTGCCAGTTTCAGAAAGCTGGAGACACTCGAGAAGCCGTAGCCCAAAGCATTGAGGTTAATCGCCGGCTTCTTGGCTGCAGCCGAACCCAGCGCCTTGCGCAGAAGAAGCACGTGGTCGATTTCATTTTCCCGCAAACCTGTGGCCACATAGGCCACCGGCGAAGACGAGAACTTAGGTACCTTGGCGCCGCCGGTGGTGGGACCGGTTTCCTCATCCGCCTTGATCACTCCGAGCTTCACCAGGTTGGCGCCGTAGGTCGCCATGGCGTAAAACTCGGCTTCAAGATATTCAAGATTGAGGGCGAAGTTGAGAATGTCGCCGTCGCTATAGGAAGCGGCAGCTACCTTCTGCTCATTGCCTACCAGTTTGCTGCCGATCATGGCTGCACTCGCCAGGCCAACTCCGGCCATTCCCGCACCTTTTAGAAAAGCACGGCGGTTTGCTGCAATACGGGTTACGTCATCCAATTTCATGGTTATCTCCCAAAGTATGTTGTTCGTTCGTTAGCGACAGCGTGGCGAGGAGGAAAGGTTATCTACACGCGCACATTTTGCTTTAACGCCCTCGGGGTTTAACGTACGCGGCACACCTGACAGTGCCTGTCCCCAATGTAAGTACGCTGGTAGATTCTCTTTTGCGGGTAACGCCAGAGCGATACTTTGGTAACTAGTTAAACGATGCTTTGAAAAATCCAAACTGGCGAAATCCAATCGGATCGCTTTCGCGTTCTACCATTTTTCTGTAGCAAGTTTGTGGTCCGGCGTATTCGATACAAATGACGAAGGAACAAATCCAAAACCATGTCTGTTTCGTTCTTGCACCGCTGGCGCAACCATTGAGATAAAAGGAGCAAACTCACAAGATGGAAAACTACCAGGAGTTTCGCGAGGATTCACCAGATCAAATCTCTGTTCGTGGGTTTCTTCATCGCCCGCTCCCCACGGCTAACGATTGCCTCGTCTTAACCCACGGCGCGGGGTCCAACTGCGAATCTCCACTTCTTGTATGGCTGGCAAATGCGTTCTGTGACTCAGGCTTGACCGTGCTGCGCTGCGATCTTGCGTTCCGCCAGTCTCGGCCGCATGGCCCACCGCCGCGGGGCGGCGCGGAGCGAGACCAACAGGGGCTCCGCGCGGCGGTTGCATCGATGCGGGCGCTCATGCCGGGCCGGATATTTTTGGGTGGTCATTCCTATGGAGGCCGGCAAGCGTCGATGCTGGCTGCTGAGGAACCCGGCATCGCCGACCGGCTTCTGCTGCTGTCCTATCCGCTGCACCCGCCGCAACGGCCCGCCGAGCTGCGGACTGCCCACTTCCCTCGCCTCCGCGTGCCCGGGCTGTTCGTCCACGGTACGCGGGACGGGTTTGCCTCCATCGACGAACTGGCCTCAGCGCTGGCCCTCATCGACGCGCCAACCCAGCTCCTTCCGGTCGAGGGTGCTGGCCACGAACTCCTCCCTAAACAAAATCGTGACGCCTTCGTCGCGACGATCGCAAAAGCTTTCCTGTCATTCGCAGGGGCTGTAGCAGAAAAGTAAGAAGTCGTTAGCGCTTTTCGAAGATAAGAAAATAATCCTGGCCATCCGCCTTGGTGAAATCGTACCGGCCGACCTGGCGGAATCCGGCATGCTCCACCTCGGAACGCACGATCGATTCATTGAGGCCATGATCCGCGCCGTTGCCGTTTTTGTCGATGATGCCGAAGCGGGCCCCTGGCTTGAGTGCCGCCCGCAACTTGGCCAGCACCAGCGGAGGATGCTCGATCTCGTGGTAGACCTTCAACATTAGTGCCGCATCAAGAGAGTTGGGCGCCAGCTTGGGATCGTCGGGCGTGCCCAGGACCGTTTCGATATTTGTGAGATGCTCGCGCTGGGCGCGCTGCTGGATGTATGCGATCGCTTTGGCATTGATTTCTTCAGCAATCACCCGCCCGTTGGGGGCAACGCGCCGCGCCGCGCGCACACTGAACCAACCTCCACCCGCGCCGATGTCGGCAATCGTGCTGCCTGGCTTGAGGTGTAGCAGGTCCATGACGCGATCGATCTGCAAGCGCTGGTCGCGGCCAGGCGTTTCGAAAATGCTTAGGTCGCCGGCGTAAGGCGTGCTGGTAGGGTGGGCGGGCGGAACGGGAGTCTGCCCTTGAAAGCTGGGCACGATGACGATGGCGAAGAACGCGGCCAGTAGCTTGCGGCGGAGAGTCGACATGCGTTTCCTTAAACAGAGCTTGCTGCTTGCCGGACTGGACTTTTCAGGAAAAATCCATCCTCGCCGAAGCTGGCCCCGGCTATGCCTATTCTGACACTGCGTTAGAAGCGTAGCAGATAGCTCACCTTCACGTAGAGCGTCTTGCCGGTGTTCGCGAGTTGGGAGTAGGTAGGCGGCAAAATCGGATCATTGGTATCGCACGATCCGTTGTCGTCCCTCGTGCACAAGGCGCGGTTGACATTTGCAAAGTTGCCGATATAGCCGAAGTAGACGGCCGTGCCGGGATGCGGCAGGTAGGTAACCAGTGCGTCGGCGAACAAGCTCTTGGAATTCGCCAGGCTGGTGTACTCCGGGTTCGGCAGGGTGGAAATGTATTGCCCGATCAGGTTGAAGGAAAGCGCCTTGGTCATCTGGCAATTCCAACGCGAGATCAATTCGTGATTGTCATAAACTACATCGCCGTTGGTCACGTCGGTGAAGTGCGTGTACACATAGCTGTTCTGCAGGTCGATGGAGCTGATCGGCTTGACTTCCACGTTAAGGTTTGGGGAGGTCACATTCACCGGGCCGGGACCGGCATTGCCTGGCGGCGAGTAGTTGATGACCGTTCCGGTATAGACGCCGCCCCCAATCGCAACATAAGGCACCGGAGAACTGTAGAAGTTCGCTCCGCTGGTGTGGCTGTGATACTCAACATCCTGCGGGAGCGCAGGATAATCAATCGGGCGCAACCGGTCCTGTCCCAGATCGACATATCCCGAAATAGTCGTTCGATATTTGAAAGTAACGCTATAAGAAGGAATGGCGTAAAAATCCAGCGGAACCCCATTGTGATCCCAGATGCGCTCACTGTAAACGCTCGGTCCATGAGAAAGAATCAATCCCTGCTTGGGGTGGAAGGTATAGCCGTAGTAGCCATTGGGTTCACGCACATCGGGGCGCCGAAAAAATCCAGTGTCTGTTACGTATCCCGCCGACGTGTCGTTGTAGGCCACCCACCAGTTGCGATGCACATCGGAATAATTCAATTGTTGTGAATACGTCTGTCCGCTGCAGGATAAGCTAAGCGTCTCGCATGCCTGTTCGCCTTGTGTGGAGTTGCTGATGTTCTGCGTCGCGGAAGTCACCACCTGCCCGGTAAGCGTCCAGCGGTTTTTTAACCGCTCTCGAAAATCGAGCCCGCCCGCTCGATTGTGCGAATCCAGATACTCCCGGTCCGCATAGATGAGGCCGACGTTCGAAAGAGAGCCTACATCACGGTTTACCCGGCCGGCATAGAAGTGCGCGCGCGTGTTGTACTCGGGATCACTTGGCGGAACGGCGTCTCCCGGACTTCTATCATCGACCCCGAGCAAACCCAGCGCCCAGGGACCGAGTTTGCCTGTGAGCCGGGCGCCATACTGCGGCTTGACGATGTTGTTGGTGTAATAAAGGCTCACCGGGGTCTGAAAGAAGCTGCTATTTTCGATGAAAAACGGTCGAACCTCAGAGAAATACGGCGGAAAGCGCTGGTTGGGCGTTGCCGGGTTGTCTACTCCGACCTGGCTGAAATCGGGGTTGACGGTCGCATCGAGAACCAGGCTGTTGTGCAAAATGAACTTTGCATCCAGCCCTGTGTACGCCTGGAAATGCTTGTGCTCGAAGTACGGATCGTCAGGGTCGACCGTGTTCAATTGCCTTAGATTGCGGCCCAGCACATAGGGTTCGAGCTGAAGATTTTTTCCGTGCTCGATATCACGAAAACCGTCGGCGGCAATGTCCTGCGTCAGAAGACCAGCAATGTTTTGCCGGATTCGCGGCCAGTAAGCCGACTCATTGGCATGGGAAA
Organism: uncultured Acidobacteriaceae bacterium; assembly: GCA_963758385.1. GTDB lineage: Bacteria > Acidobacteriota > Terriglobia > Terriglobales > Acidobacteriaceae > PALSA-350. The sequence goes on from CAVWVA010000001.1 coordinate 1,879,064, forward strand.
TATTGCGCTGCAGGATGATTCCCCAGGTGCGAATCTGTTCGGCATCAGTTTTGGCAAAGTAAAGGCTGGAAAACGGAATCCGCATGAGCACAACATATCCAGATGCAGTGCGCTGGCCCCAGGTATCCCATACCGTATCGAACGAGATGTCAGTCCCGTTTTGTTCGCTATACAGACCGTCTTCCTGAATGCCAAGGGCATTCGTAGCAAACAAAAACGCCCGCCGCTGATCGTTGAACGTATCCACCAGCACCTGCACGGAATCGTCATCCCCCAACGAATCGCGCGCCAGCATGTGGCCGCGGATCAACTCCGGCTTCTTATCCTTACAAACGAACGCCACAAAAAGGTATTCGTGTGTGTAGCCCAGATAAGCGACCGTTGGCTCGGTGATCGCGGCCCCTTCGGTCGGATAACGCTGAATAAAGTTGCTGATGCGCAGCATCTTGCTCGCCGCCGGGGCGCTCACCGGATCGGTAAGGAAGTCATGCAGGACGGGTGCACTCTCGAGGTGCGGAATTGTAACGTGAGCCTGCTGGGTTATCGATATCGGGACTGCCGGCATGGGTGCGGATGGCTCGATCGACGCAGCGGGCGTCGACGGTGCCGTCGCTCCGAATGCGCGGCCAAAACCAAATATAAAAAGGCAAAGCCCAGGCAGAAACAAATGTCGCAAGTGGATTGGTCCTAATCTTTGGAAAACAGATGAATAGAACAGTAGTGCTTATTCTAGTGGATATTGCGGCAAAATCTCTCTTTTAGTCGGATCTGGCGATAAATCCTGATACATCGAAACAGCGGATGCAATCTGGCTACGAGCCCACTTCAATTCTCCAACAATCTTCGCCAACAATCCGCACCAGTCTGGCTTTACCATCGACGATCGCCGCAAACTCCACTGTGTCGGGAGACCAGGAATCCTCTCCCACACGAAACAGCGACGAACCGATCTCAGTCAGCGGAGAATCTCCGAGCCACAAGCCGCCCTTGCGTACGAAGACGCGGACGTCATCACCCGCATCGCTCCGGTAACGCCCCGTAAAGGCACTGAATCCGGCGGGCTCTTGGAAGTCGTGACCTCCGCGATACTTAGCGTTGACATACCAGTCAGGGCCATAGGTCACCTCCACCACGGGCGAAGGAGCAGCAGCCGCTGCTTGACCCTGGACAGGCTTGGCGGTGTTCGCGTCCCGTCCGAACACCACACCGTAATCAGAGAACAAACCCTGCACGGTCGAGAGAAACGAATCTCCGTCCGAGCGCTGCAGAACAACTTCCTCCCCCGCATGCAAGAGCAGGAGTCTCTTGCCCTCCGCCTTGAAGACCAACTCCTTACCATCCGCGCGGCGAAATGTACCCGCGTACTCACCGGCATTTTCCACATCGTCGGGATTCTTCAGCGGCTCAGGCGCCGGTAAGGGCTTCGCTCGCTCTGCCCGCATGAGCTGAATTGCGTATTGCGTGATTGGCGTGGGCCGATAACCCTGCATCGAGTTGATCGAAGCAAAGGCGGCAACGCCTCCATCCAGATCCACTTCAATAGACGAGGCAAAGCAGTCCATCCCTCCGGTGTGGCGAAGAACCTTGTGTCCCCCAAGCACATCGACGGCGATGCCATAACCATAAGACGCAGTGGGACTAAAGTCGGGAGCCTTGATGTAGGGCGTCGAGAATATGACAAAGCTTTCCGCGGAGACAATCCGCCCGCTCGGTCCGCGGCCGCCGTTGAGCAGCATGCGCAAATAGCGCGCCATATCCGCAGGCGGGGCTGCGATACTGCCCGCCGGGTTCGTGAAGATCTGCGGGGGCCGGGAAACCAGGCGGCCCTGGCGCGGATACATCTGGTCATCGAAGAAGGGCTGATATCCGGTAGCGCTGCGGGCACTGGATTCAATGGTGATCACGGGAGCCGTCGCCGTCATCCCCATCGGGGTAAGAATGCGGGCTTGTAAGGATTGATACCAGGGCCTTCCGTCCAGCCGTTCGATGATCTGGCCAAGAATAGCGAAGCCCAGGTTGCAGTAATGAAAGTGAGCGCCGGGCAGAAAACCCTGCATATGACGCGCGCCAGGATCACTGAGGAAGATGGCGCCAGCATCCGGGAGGCCGGAGGTGTGGGTCAACAGATCGTGCGCAGTGATCGGACCATAGGGCATGGTCACCGGCAGCCAGGGCAAATACTCGAGCACCGGGCGGCGCAGATCTACCTTGCCCTCTTCGCGCAACTGAAGCATCACCAGCGCCACAAACGACTTGCTGATCGATCCGATCTGAAACAGTTGTTCACTGGTTACGGGAATCTTCAGATCGACGTTAGCAAAGCCGTAGCCTGCGGTGCGGAGGGTCGCTGTCGAGTCGGTGAGCGCCTGCGTCATTCCCGGCGCATTCATGGCCCGCATGTAATCGGCAGTGAAGGCGTCCAGCTTTCCTTCCACCCCGTTGTTGGCGGCCGGCATGGGGATCTGCGCCATGCCCCAAAGCCTGCCCGAGGCCATGGAGGCCACTGTGCCGGCGCCTAGCGCGAGAAAGGAACGTCGATCGATCGCATGACCCATGAATTCGCGTAAGTCTAGCACGGCCGGCCGCGGCGAATGCCGCTTTGACGAGATGCTCTTTGCTAGACGATGCTGGTACTCGATAAATCCACGGGTGTAATAGAGGGCTGGTCCGCGAAGTGGAACCGAGGGCCCTATTTGCGCATCTTAAGGAGCGCCATGGCATACATTCTGTCGCTCGATCAGGGAACCACCAGCTCTCGCTCGATTCTCTTCGGCAAAGATGGGAACATCGTCGCCCAGGGGCAGCGGGAGTTCAAGCAGATCTATCCCCAGGGCGGCTGGGTTGAGCATGACCCTTACGAGATCCTTACTTCACAAATGAGCTCGGTGGTCGAGGTGCTTGGCAAGGCGGGTATTCGCGCACGTGACCTGGCCGCAATCGGCATCACCAACCAGCGCGAAACCACGATTGTCTGGGACCGCGAAACAGGAAAGCCCGTCTACAACGCAATTGTCTGGCAGGATCGTCGAACCGCCGAAAAATGCCACCAGCTCAAGGCTGACGGCATGGAAGAAACCGTTCGCCAAAAAACCGGGCTCATGATCGACCCTTATTTCTCCAGCACCAAGGTCGCATGGATCCTGGAGAACGTCGACGGCGCAAGGCAAAAAGCAGAGGCCGGAAAACTGGCCTTCGGCACCGTCGATAGCTGGCTGATCTGGAACCTCACCAGCGGGAAAAAACACATCACCGACCGCACCAATGCCTCGCGGACCATGCTGTACAACATCGTCGAAGGCAAGTGGGATCAGGATCTGCTAAAGCTTTTCAAGATTCCCGAGAACATGATGCCCGAAGTTGTCTGGTCGAGCGAGAGGATTGGCCAGGTGAGCACAACTCTTGGCCTCGAAACCTGTGAGATCGCAGGCATCGCGGGAGATCAACAATCCGCCCTCTTTGGCCAACTGTGCATCCACCCCGGCGATGCCAAAAACACCTACGGCACGGGCTGTTTCCTGCTGCAGAACATTGGAGAGAAGTTCGTTCTGTCGGAGAAGCGGCTCATTACCACCCTCATCTGCAGCCTCGATAAAAAACTGGAGTATGCCCTTGAAGGCAGCATCTTTATTGGCGGCGCCGTTGTCCAGTGGCTGCGCGATAGTCTTCAGTTGATACAGAAGTCCTCCGACGTCCACAAGTTGGCGGCCACCGTGGAAGATTCCGATGGGGTCGTCCTGGTGCCCGCCTTCGTCGGCCTCGGGGCTCCTTACTGGGACCCGTACGCGACCGGTCTCTTGATTGGGCTGCGCCGCGGCACCAAGCCAGGCCACATCGCCCGCGCCGCCGAGGAGAGCATTGCCTTCCAGGTCGCTGATGTGATCGAGGCCATGGATGGTGACACCAAGTGCCCATTCAGAGAGTTGCGCGTCGATGGAGGCGCGGCCGTCGACGATTTGCTGATGCAATTCCAGGCCGACCTGCTTGGGGTGCCGGTGATCCGCCCTGCCGTCAACGAGACCACCGCGCTCGGCGCCGCGTATCTCGCCGGGCTTGCAGTGGGATTCTGGGACAGTCCGGCAGAGATCCGCAAGCTGCGCGCGGCAGATACCCGTTTCGAACCTAACAGCGGTCAACCTAAGATCGCCGCTGGGCGGCATCGCTGGAAGAGGGCCGTCGAGCGGTCACGATCCTGGCACGAAGGAGATGAGTAGATGAACCGCCAGGCAATGCTGGCCCGCGTGCACGCCCGTTCCACTCCCTGGGACATCGTCGTGATCGGCGGCGGAGCCACCGGGGTGGGTATCGCCGTCGATGCAGCAAACCGCGGCTTTGCCGTGCTGTTGCTGGAGCGCATGGATTTTGGCTCGGCCACCTCCAGCCGCAGTACCAAGCTGGTTCATGGCGGGGTCCGCTACCTGGAACAAGGCAACGTCTCGCTGGTGATGGAAGCCCTTAAGGAACGTGGCCTGCTGCGCCAGAACGCGCCCCACCTGGTCCATGACCTGGGCTTCGTCGTCCCCAACTATTCCTGGTGGGAGGCGCCTTTCTACGGCATCGGCATGAAGGTCTATGATCTGCTCGCCGGCAAATACGGGTTCGGCAAATCCCGCCTGCTCTCGCGAGAAGAGACTCTGGAGCAACTTCCTACCATCCAGACCGAAGGACTGCGCGGCGGCGTCATCTATTACGACGGACAGTTTGACGATACTCGCCTGCTGATCCATCTCGCAGCCACGGCGGCCGATCAAGGCGCCGTGTTGCTCAACTATGCTCCAGTCGTCGAGATCACCAGAGGTGCGGACGGCTTTACCGATGGCGTCATTGCCACTGACAGCGAATCCGGCCAACGGTTGAAGATCCCGGCTCACGTTGTGGTCAATGCAGCAGGCATTTTTGCCGACGATGTGCGGCGGCTGGCGGAACCAGGGCTGGAAGGCATGATCGCGCCCAGCCAGGGCATCCACCTGGTCTTCGAGCGCGCGTTCCTGCGTGGCAACACCGCGATCATGGTGCCCCACACCAGCGACGGCCGCGTGTTGTTTGCCATACCGTGGCACGAGCACACACTCGTGGGCACCACCGACACACCCATCGAAGAACCCTCCTACAACCCCCTGCCCTTCGAGGAAGAAGTCCAGTTCATCCTCGACACCGCAGCGCAGTACCTCAGCCGTCCTCCCCAACGCAGCGATGTGCTCAGCGTGTATGTAGGGATTCGCCCCCTGGTCAAGGCCAACGGCGCTTCCAGTAAAACGTCAGCGCTCTCCCGCGATCACACGATCCACGTGGACAACTCCGGGCTGCTGACCATTGTCGGCGGCAAATGGACTACCTATCGACACATGGCCGAGGATTGCGTGAACCACGCCATTACCCTGGGTGAGCTCAAGGATGTGGCCTGTGCCACCAGTGACCTCAAAATTCACGGCTATAAAGAGGATGTCGACTCGTTGAACAGTCTGGGAGTCTATGGCTCTGACGCGGGCGCCATCCTCGCCCTGGCAGCATCCGACCAACGCCTCGGAAAACGGCTCCATCCCGCGCTGCCCTACATCGCCGCCGAGGTCATCTGGGGAGTGAGGGAAGAGATGGCGCGCACCGTGGACGATGTATTGTCCCGTCGAACCCGGGCGTTATTCTTGAATGCCGGGGCGGCGATCGAAATGGCGCCCGCCGTGGCAGAGCTCATGGCAGGCGAATTGGGCCTCGGCCAGCAATGGATCGGCCAGCAGCTGCAGCAATTCAACGACCTGGCTCGAAAATACCTGTTACCGTGAATGGCACACTAAAAACAGGAACCGTTCATTGAATGAAAAGACAAGATTTTGGTGAGTTACTAGCGGAGGCCCTGGCGGTCTTCATCATCATCTCGATTGGCGACTCGGTCGCTGCCATGGCTACCCTTTACACCCCGAGTCCCTATCTGAGTTCCTATTGGGGTCTGTGCATTGTGTGGGGGCTGGGCGTCACCATGGCCATCTATGCCACCGGCTCCATCTCCGGTACCCATGCCAACCCAGCGGTGACACTGGCGCTGGCTTTGTTTCGCAGGTTCTCCTGGCGCAAAGTCATTCCCTATTTCGTGGCCCAGGTGGTGGGCGGCTTGCTCGGCGCCGCTCTGGTCTACACGTTGTATGTGCCTGTGATTGACCACTTCAACCAGGCTTCGCAACTTACCCGCGCGGCCGGGGGGGCAGCCGCGGTCTTCTTTACCCATCCCGGCCTCGCCATCACGCCCATGCACGCCTTCGGCGACGAAATCATACTCACGGCATTTTTGATCTTCGGCATCTTCGCCATTACCGAGCAATACAACGAGATGGCGCCCGGGGCGAATTCCGGCGCGCTCATGATCGGCCTGCTCGTCGCGGTGATTGGAGCCTCGATGGGCTATCTGGAGGCGTGGGCGATCAACCCTGCGCGTGACCTCGGCCCGCGCATCTTCTGCTTTTTCTCCGGGTGGGGGCCATCTGCTTTTCCATCGCCGCAAAACTTCTGGTGGGTGCCGATAGCTGGTCCCTTGATCGGGGGCTGCGTGGGCGGCGCAGCTTACCAGTACCTGGTCCGTCCCTTCTTGCCGGCGCACTTGCGCGCCCTTAGCGGCGAATCGAAAGCAGCTGGATGAGCAACGTTTCGCGGCGTGCCTTCTGCGCATCCTCACTGGCCTTCGCGGCTTTCGGGTCGAACAGTTGGGCTGCGGCGAAAGAGACGCGCGTTGTGCTGCTGCTTACGGGCGTGATCACCGATGGCGGTTGGAGCCAACTCGCGTTCAACGGCCTGCGAGCACTGGGGCCTGGCTTCAAGACTGCCTACGCGGAAAACATCAGCCTCGCGCAAATGCAGGAGGTGGCGCGCGGCTATTCCGACGACGGCTTCGATCTGATCCTGGGGCATGGCTTTGAATTCAGCAGCGCGCTGCTCGACATCGCGCCCGACTACCCCACGCAGAAGTACTTCGTGACCAGCTTTATGCCGCAGCCCAGGATTCCGTCGAACCTCATGTTCATCAACATGGGCTATTTCGGGGCGGCCTACGGAGCCGGCGCGCTGGCGGCCTTGATTTCCGACCGCAAGCAGGCCGTTGGCTTTGTCGGAGGCGAAGACGATCCAACCCAGAAGAGAATCCAGAAGGCCTTCATCGCCGGCGCGCGCAACACCGTGCCGGGAATTCAAGGGCTGGGGATCATCACCGGAGATTACGACAACGCCGCCAAGGGCCGCGAAGCGGCTGCAACCCTGGTTGGCAACGGAGCCGATGTGATCTGGCACGCGGCTGACGTGACCGGGCTGGGTGCCATCCAGGGTGCCGTCGCCGGCAAAGTCAAGGTGATGGGGTGCTATTCCGATCAAACCAGCCTGGCCCCAAACAACATGGCCACCAGCTTCGAAATGAACCTTGAAGGCATGGTACAGGCAGTCGCTCATGCGGCAGCCAACCACACCTTCGCGGGAGGCACAGAGTGGAGGCCCATCGTGGACTGGATGTGGCTCTTAAAAGCGGGACCCAACGGAGACTACAACCCAAAACTGGTTTCACCAACTGCGTGGGCTTCTTTTCAAAAAATATGGAAGGACCTGGCCGCCGGTAAAATCGACCTTTCCGTAATCTCGTAGCAACAGGTGTCAATCGAAAATCATCTTCCCACCCTTCGCAAAAAGCGCGAAGGATGGGGCACCCGGTATTGGTTGTATCAAGGGGTGCCCCATCCTTTGCGTCCTTTGCCAAGGGTGGGAAAAGCAACTCTCGACTGACAGCCTTCAGGAGAAACAATTGCCAGTCTTCGCAATGAGAAACATCGTCAAGCGATTCCCCGGAATCGTAGCGAACCGCGACGTTGACCTCACAATCGAACCAGGAGAGATCCATGCCCTGCTGGGAGAAAACGGCGCCGGAAAAAGCACCCTCATGCAGATTCTCTACGGATTCCACTCCATGGATTCCGGCTCGATCCTGATCGACGGCGAACCGGTCGAAATCACCAGCCCGAAGGATGCGATCGGTCTAGGCATCGGCATGGTGCACCAGGAATTCATGCTGGTGCGGCGATTCTCAGTAGTCGAGAACACCGTGCTGGGTCTGAACGAAAAGTCACTCGACTTAAGGTCAGCCGCACAGCGCCTCCGCCACCTGAGCGAGCAACATCATCTTGCCATCGATCCCGATGCGCAAGTGCAACACCTGCCCATCGGCGTCCAACAACGAGTCGAAATCCTCAAGCTGCTCTACCGCGACGCCAGGCTGCTTATCCTCGACGAACCAACCGCCGTCCTCACCACGCATGAGAAGGACCAGCTCTTCGCGGTATTGCGCGGACTGCGGGCACAAGGCCGCTCGATCGTGATCGTGACCCACAAGCTGCAGGAGATTCTGGACCTTGCAGACCGCGTAACCGTCATGCGAGATGGAAAGGTTGTGGCAGCCATCTCGACGAAAGAGACCTCGGAGCAGGAGCTAGCCCGTCTCATGGTAGGCCGCGACGTGAACCTCCGGGCCCACCGCGCTCCCATAGAGCGGGGCCGTGCCGTTCTGCGCATCGACGGCCTCCACGTCAACGACGACACCGGACAGGAAAAAGTCCGTGGCGTGAGCCTCGATGTGCACGCTGGAGAAATTCTCGGTATCGCCGGCGTCGATGGCAACGGCCAATCGCAGTTGGCAGAAGCGATCATGCATCTGCGCGAAGCCCAGAAAGGAAGCGTCTTTCTGGAGAACCGCGATGTGACCCGATTGACGGTGGCACAGCATCGCGCACTCGGCCTTTCGTATATCCCGGCCGACCGCCGTCATGTAGGCTCGATCAGCCAGATGTCTCTTGCCGACAACGCAATCCTCGGATCGCAACGCAAGCGCACCAGGGGAATCTTCCTCAACCAGCGCACCATCCGGGAGCACGCAGAAAAACTGGTCGCGCGTTTCGGAGTGCGCCCACCCACAATCGCCACCATGGCCGGCAAGCTTTCCGGAGGCAACCTGCAGAAGCTGATCCTGGGCCGGGAGATTCTCCACGACGCAACCGCGATGGTTGTCGAACAGCCAACACGAGGATTGGATGTAGGCGCAATCGAATCCGTCTGGCTCGAGCTGCTGCGCGAACGCGAGCGCGGCAAAGCGATCCTGTTATTCTCCGCCGAGTTGGAAGAGCTGATGAACCTGGCCGACAGAATCGCCGTGATGTTCGAGGGAAAAATCGTAGGCATTCTCAACGCGGCCAGCGTCACCGTCGAAAAGCTGGGCCTGATGTTCTCTGGAATTTCTGAGACAAGTGGAGACGCATGAAGCTGATCGAACGCCGCGTCGCTCCTGCTGACTCACCGCTCGCCATCGCCACCACCATGGTCATCGCCGTGCTGGCGGCAATGCTGGTTACCTCGCTGCTCTTTTTGCTCTACGGTGCGGACCCGCTGCGGGCCTACTTCGCGCTCTTCCACGAACCCTTCGCAACCTTGCGAGGCTTTGGTTACACCCTGGTGAGGACGGCGCCCTTAACCCTGATTGCCCTGGGCACCATCGTCAGTTGGCGCTCTGGATTTGGCTACCTGGGCTTTGAAGGATGTTTCGTCATCGGCGCCGCGGCCACCACCTGGCTGGCCCTGTCGACAGTGCCCGGCGGAGCCATCGGCCCACTCCCCTTGGTGGCGTTTCTGCCTCTGGCCCTCTTGTTGAGTTTCGCTGCAGGGGCAATATGGGCGGGCATGGTCGCCCTGATGCGCGCACGGCTTGGCGGCAATGAAGTGCTGATTTCGCTCATGACCAATTACGTCGCCATCCTCATTGTCCAGTACCTGGTCTCCGGCCCCATGCGCGCCCCCGGCGGCGTGCCTGAAACCTCGCTCCTGCCTCGCGCCACCTGGCTGCCCTTTATCTTGCACGGCACGCGTGCGCATGCGGGCATCCTGCTGGCAATACTTGCCACCGTGTTGGTATGGATGCTGTTGCGCAAAACGCCTTTGGGCTATGAGTGGATCGTCAGCGGCCTAAGCCCGGCCGCCGCTCGCTATGGCGGAATCAACGTAGGTCTCGGCCTGGTGCTTGCCGCTTTCCTTGGCGGCGGCCTTGGGGCGCTGGCCGGAACCGTCGAAGTCCTGGGGCAACAACATCGCCTGATGGACGGCGTGAGCGGCGGCGTAGGGTTCACCGGCATCATCGTCGCATTGCTGGCAAAGTTGAACCCGCTGGCCGTAGTCCCCGCGGCGTTACTCTACGGCGGCATGTCGGTAGGCGCGAACGCCATGCAGCGCCGCGCCGGCATTCCTTCTTCCATCACCTTCATTTTGCAAAGCCTGATCGTGTTGATGGTGCTGGCCAGCGACATCCTTCGCCGTTACCGGTTTGCCGTAAAGACGGAGAAACGCTAACGTGAACCTTCATCGGCTGCTCACTTCCGCGTTTCTCATCACCTGGCTCGCGGCCAGCCTCCGCCTCTCCGGGCCGGTCTTGTTGGCGGCACTAGGGGAGACATTCGCGGAGTGCTCCGGAGTTCTGAACGTCGGCATTGAAGGCACCATCCTGCTTGGCGCGCTGGCCAGCTTTCTCACCGATTACGTAACCGGCATGATTTGGATCAGCCTGTTGGCGGCCATGCTGACTGGAATCGCGTTCAATCTCTTGTTGGCCTGGATGTACGTTACGGTCCGCGCCAGTCAGGTCGTCGTCGGCCTGGTGTTCAACGTGCTGGCGCTCGGCATTGCAGCGACGGTCTATCGCCGGGCTCTTGGCGAGTCGGTGAGCCCGCAGAGTGTGGCCATGTTTACTCCTCTCCATCTCCCGGGATTGTTGGCTCAAACCATTTTGTTCTACCTGACGCTGGGGCTGGTTGTGGTTGCGCACTTCTTGCTGTTTCGCACCAACTTTGGTCTGGCGCTCCGCGCAGCGGGAGAAAATCCCAGCGCGGCCGACGCGGCGGGCATTTCTGTAACTCGCATGCGATACACCGGAGTTTTGATCGGGGGAGCAACGGCAGGAATGGCGGGCGCTTATTTGGTCCTGGCGCAGATTGGGCTGTTTCGTGAATCCATTGTTTCGGGCCAGGGATTCATCGCCCTGGGCATCGTCATCTTCGGACGATGGAATCCTTGGAAGGCCGCAATGGCGGCGCTGGTGTTCGGCGCCTGCGATGCATTGCAGTTATCGTTGCAATTAGGTGGGGCAAATATTCCACCACAATTGCTGGAGTCGCTGCCCTACATCGTGACCATCCTGGCGATCTCTGGCCTCTTCGGCGGAAGAGCCATTCAACCAGCGGCATTGATGGTGCCCTACGCCAAAGATTGACCGCGAGAAACAGCAGGTCCCTCCGCTCACGCGCAATGCTCCACCTTGTCATCCAGGATGCGTTCCTACGCCGGCCAGGGCCGGCGTTTGAAGGCATCCGTGCCCGCGCGCTTGGTAAGCGCGTCGGCACTCACCTGCGCCTGCCGCCGCACCGCACCCTCATCCACGACACCAACCACTCCATCGCGCATCACGAACTTCCCGTCGATCATCACACTGGTCACCTCGTGTCCCAGCGCCGAATAAACAATCGCCGAGACAGGATGATGAATTGGCGTCATAAAAGCATTGTTGTAATCCAGCACAACAATATCCGCCTTCTTGCCCACCTCAATCGAGCCGATCTCTTTTTCCATCCCAACTGCGCGAGCCCCGCCAATCGTAGCCATCTCCAGCACTTTTTCCGCCGTCATGATGGTTGCATCCTGATGCACGCCCTTCTGCTGCAACGCCGCAAACTTCATCGCCTGAAAGAGGCTGTGATTGTTACTGCTCGCCGGACCATCCGAAGCCAGGCCCACCGTAACCCCAGCCGCAAGCATCTCAGGAATCGGCGCGCACCCCGAGGCAAGGTACATATTGCTGCAGGGGTTATGCGATACCTTGGTCCCGTGCTTATGCAGAATCTTGATGTCGCTCGGCTTGCAATGCACGCAGTGCACGGCAATCACATCGGGGCCGAGAAAACCTATATCGCTGAGAAACTCAGTGTCATTCATCCCATAGCACTCCGCCGCCGTCTCCAGCTCAAAATTCGTCTCCGCCACGTGAGTGGTAATCAGCACATGCTCCTCATCGGCCAGCTTCCGCGTCAAACGATATCCCTCTTCATCGACCGCCCAGATCATGTTGGGCGCGAGTCCCACCTGCACTCGTCCCCCAGGCTTGTTGTACCGCCGTATCTGCTCTTTCGCATCTGCCAGCGCCACCACCGGCCGCTCGATCAGCGCCTCCGGAATGTCATATTGCACGCCGGTCGAAATGAACCCTCGGCAAACAAACCCGCGCATGCCCGTCATCTCAAAGGCCCCGACGACAGACGTGATCATCCCCGGCTGGGGATGGACATACATAAAGTCCACCACCGTCGTAACCCCGGAGCGTATCGACTCCACGCACCCATGAAGCGCGGCAGCATGCGCATCCTGGGCAGTAAGGTGCACCGCACTGGGCCCAGTCATGCAGGTAAACCACTTCTTCAGCACCATATCGTCGCCCAGCCCCTTGAGCAGGGTCTGAAACAGGTGAGTATGTGTATTCACCATGCCCGGCATCACGATGCGGCCGCTACAGTCCACAATCTCGGCCCCTGGGTTTTGCTGCTCGAGTTGCCCGCGGCTGCCCACGGCGAGGATGCGATCGTTCTCCACGCAAACGCTGCCGCGCTCCAACACCTCACGGCGATCGTTCATGGTAATCAGCCAGCCATCGGCGAGGATAAAACTCATGGGAGAGAGCCTCCGGGAGATGCTTTGTTTCGATCATCCTAACCCAGAGTTAAAATTGATCAGAACCATGCCACCCTCCTCCCACTCCTCCGCCGCCGAAGAGCTCTACCACGAGGGCCTGGACCAACTGGCGGAAGGCAATCCAACCGGCGCCGCACACACCCTTCGCCGCTGTCTCGAAGTAGATCCCGGCATGCTCGATGCCATGCATGGGCTCATCCGCGCGCTGCAGGAATCAGGCGAACTCAACGCGGCCATCGCGGTCGCAAAACAGCTCCTACAGCTGGACCCGGATGAGGTGCTCGCCCATACCAGCCTCTCCATCCTGTATCAACACAAAGGCATGATTGCCGAGGCAGAAGCCGAGGCTTTGCAGGCCAAGCTGCTCGGTTGGAAAAAGCACTTGCAGCAACAGAAGCCAAAGCCGTGACCAAACCGACGCCACGCTGTCTAGGCGGCCCCCTGAGTTCGTAATGGACCAAATCCTTTACATCGCCACCACCAATCGGGGGAAACTGCGAGACTTCACCTTGGCGGCCGCCAACCACGACATCCTCATTCTTCCCCTACCCGGCCTCGACGCGATTGAGGCCCCGCCGGAAGACGCCCTCACCTTCGAAGACAATGCCCGCAACAAGGCGATTTATTACAGCCAATTTCTACCGGACGAGAGGGTGCTGGCCGATGACTCCGGACTGGAAGTCGACGTTCTCCACGGCGCGCCCGGCGTTCGCTCCGCGCGCTACGCCGCCGATGCCGGCTTCGACCCCACCGCCACCGTGGATGCCAACAACAATCTCTTCCTCCTGCATCAGCTCGCCGGAGTTCCTGACAACGACCGTCAAGCCCGTTACCGTTGTGCGCTAGCCGTCGCCCAGGATGCAGCCACCGTGCAAATCGCCCAGGGAACCGTTGAAGGACTGATCCTGAGCGAGCCCAGGGGCAAGGGTGGTTTCGGATACGATCCGCTCTTTTATCTGCCTTCGCTCCAGCGCACCATGGCCGAGATCGACGACCGCACCCGATGGACAATGAGCCACCGGGGGCAAGCCTTCAGAGCCCTGTTGGATGTCCTATGGAGAAAGGATGTTTGAAGGGGCGGGCTTCAGCCCCGCCGAAAAACTGGCGCAAATGATCTTACGGACGAGCTTAAGCCCGTCCCCTTCGGAGCTCGTTTTTCGCGAGATGTGGGATACCACAAATATTTCCCCTTATGTCTCTACCGCCAAATCCGCCCATCCCGGAGCAACCGCAAACCTTGACGCTGCTTCTCTCGGGCACCAATAATAGAAGGTTGGGTCAATTTAGCTTTTGACGCCTACCGTAGCCACCGCAAGACTGGAAAAAAATGACCACACTCGCAGCCGCTCCGCGCGATAAACGGGCACCCAGCTTTTGGGCCTCCACCGTCGGCAAAAAAATCGTAATGGCGGTCACCGGGGTCCTCATGTTCGGATTCGTGATCGCCCACCTGGCCGGCAACCTTCAGGTGTACGAGGGCCCGGCAAAACTGAATGCTTATGGCGCGTTTCTCCACAGCATAGGAGAACTCCTCTGGCCTGCGCGCATCATCCTGCTCATTGCGATCACCCTGCACATTATCGCCACCGTGCAGCTCGCCCTGCTTAAAAACCGAGCTCGCCCCATTGGCTACTCGCGCAAGCAAGCCATCAATTCGTCGTACGCTTCCCGCACCATGTACTGGTCAGGCCCCATCGTCCTGGCCTTCATCATTTTTCACCTGCTTCATCTGACCGCGGGCTATATCCATCCCGGAGCGGCCTACATTGAAGGCGACGTGTACCACAACGTAGTTTCCGGGTTCCAGGTCTGGTGGGTATCCGCTTCCTACATCATCGCCATCTGCCTGCTGGGCCTGCATCTGCGCCACGGCCTGTGGAGCATGTTTCAAAGTGTCGGCATCCTTCAGTCACAACACACCGTACTTCTGAAACAAGCCGCGTGGGTCATCGCGCTGCTCATTGTCCTTGGCTACATTTCTATTCCCATAAGCGTTCTACTGGGGCTGGTGAAATAGATGAAACTCGACTCCAAAGCACCCACCGGCCCGATCGAGCAGGCATGGGAACAAGCCCGTTTCGACGTCAAGCTGGTCAATCCCGCCAACAAGCGCAAGCACAACATCATCGTCGTCGGGTCCGGCCTTGCCGGAGCCTCCGCCTCCGCCACCCTGGGCGAGCTCGGTTACAAAGTCCACTGTTTCTGCTTTCAGGATTCGCCCCGCCGCGCTCACTCCATTGCCGCGCAAGGCGGCATCAACGCCGCCAAGAACTACCAGAACGACGGCGACAGCATCTACCGACTCTTCTACGACACAATTAAAGGCGGCGACTTCCGCGCCCGTGAGGCCAACGTCTATCGCCTGGCGCAGAACAGCGTGCACATCATCGATCAGTGCGTAGCCCAGGGAGTTCCCTTCGCCCGCGAATACGGCGGCGCCCTCACCAACCGTTCCTTCGGTGGCGCCCAGGTCTCGCGCACCTTCTACGCCCGCGGCCAGACGGGCCAGCAATTGTTGCTCGGCGCCTACCAGGCACTGGAACGGCAAATCCATGCCGGCACCGTCACCATGCATCCACGCACCGAGATGCTCGACCTCATCGTCATTGACGGCAAGGCGCGCGGCATCGTCGCCCGCCACCTGGTCACCGGCGTCATCACCACCCACATCGCCGATGCGGTCATCCTGGGCACGGGAGGCTACGGCAACGTCTACTACCTCTCGACCAACGCCAAGGGCTCCAACGTGACCGCGATCTGGCGTGCTCACAAGCGCGGAGCGCTCTTTGCCAACCCCTGCTATACGCAGATCCACCCCACGTGCATCCCCGTCACCGGCGAGTATCAATCCAAGCTCACCCTGATGAGCGAATCGCTGCGCAATGACGGCCGTATCTGGGTACCCCTGAAGAAGGGCGACAAGCGCCCACCCGACCAAATCCCTGAAGCCGAGCGAGACTACTACCTGGAGCGCCGCTACCCCAGCTTCGGTAACTTGGTGCCGCGCGACGTTGCTTCCCGCAATGCCAAGGCAGTCTGCGACGAAGGCCGCGGTGTGGGCGAGACCGGACTCGGTGTGTACCTTGACTTCTCCGATGCCATTCGCCGCCTCGGTGAACACACCATCCGCGATCGTTACGACAACCTTTTCGAGATGTACCAGCGCATCACCGATGAGGACCCCTACAAGGTTCCCATGCGCATCTACCCCGCCATCCACTACACCATGGGCGGCCTGTGGGTCGATTACAACCTGCAGAGCAGCATCCCCGGCCTCTTTGTCATCGGCGAAGCCAACTTCTCCGATCATGGCGCCAACCGTCTCGGAGCCAGCGCGCTGATGCAGGGGCTCTCCGACGGCTACTTCATCGTTCCTTACACGGTCGGCGACTACCTCGCAACCAACAAATTCCCCGCGGTGCTCGATAACCAGCCAGAGGTCAAGCAGGCCGTTGCCTGCGTCAATCAGACCATCGAACTGCTCCTCTCCATCAAAGGCAAGCGCACCGTCGACTCCTTCCACCGCGAGCTAGGCAAGATTGTGTGGGACCACTGCGGCATGTCGCGCACCGCGCAGGGTCTCGAATCCGCCATCGTCCAGATCCGCGCTCTGCAAGAGGAGTTCTGGAAGAACGTCAACGTTCCCGGCAGTGGCGAAGACTTAAACCAAAGCCTGGAAAAAGCCGGCCGGGTGGCTGACTTCTTCGAGCTCGCCGAGCTCATGTGCATCGACGCCCTCGATCGCAACGAGTCCTGCGGCGGCCACTTTCGCGAGGAGTACCAAACGCCGGAAGGCGAAGCCCAGCGCGACGACGAACACTACTCCTATGTGGCCGCGTGGGATTATCGTGGCCCCGGCAACCAGCCCGAACTGACGAAGGAACCGCTGGAATTCCACTACGTCCACCCCAGCCAGAGGAGCTACAAGTAATGAAGCTGACACTGAAAATCTGGCGCCAGAAAAGTCGTAAAGAGGGCGGCAAGTTCGTCAGCTACCCCGTCGACATCCCGAGTCCGGAAATGTCGATGCTGGAGTGCCTCGACGTGCTCAACGAAAGCCTGATCGAAAAGGGTGAAGAGCCCGTGGCCTTCGAGCATGATTGCCGCGAAGGCATCTGCGGCTCCTGCGGCTTCATGATCAACGGTGTGGCCCACGGTCCCATGCCCGCCACCACTGTCTGCCAATTGACCATGCGCCACTTCAAAGACGGACAAGAACTGGTGATCGAGCCCTGGCGCGCTGCGGCCTTCCCCATGATCAAGGATCTGGTGGTCGACCGCCGCTCCTTTGACCGCA
Source organism: uncultured Acidobacteriaceae bacterium (assembly GCA_963758385.1). Taxonomy (GTDB): domain Bacteria; phylum Acidobacteriota; class Terriglobia; order Terriglobales; family Acidobacteriaceae; genus PALSA-350. The sequence goes on from CAVWVA010000001.1 coordinate 1,896,102, forward strand.
TCATCGCCTCCGGCGGCTACATCTCCGTCTCCACAGGAAATGCAACTGACGGCAACACCCACCTCATCGGCAAAGAAACCGCTGATCGCGCCATGGACGCCGCTGCCTGCATTGGCTGCGGCGCCTGCGTGGCTGCTTGCCCGAATGCCTCCTCCGCGCTCTTTACCGGGGCCAAAATTGCCCACCTCGGCATTCTGCCCCAGGGCAAACCCGAGCGCGATCGCCGTGCCCTGGGCATGGTCGCGCAAATGAACGTCGAGGACTTCGGCAGCTGCACCAATATTGGCGAATGCACCGGAGTCTGTCCCAAGCAAATCAAGCTGGAGGTCATCGCGGCCATGAACCGTGATTACCTCCGCGCCAGCGTCAACCGGCGCGACGACCTGGTAGAGTGCATCACCCCGTTCACCGAGTGGAGCACTGGAGCAAAGTTCAGCTCAACCGCCGCCAAGGAGTAAACCTCTACCGAAAAGAAAGGCGGGTGCCCCATATCTCGTGTTGTTACGAGATGTGGGAAATTAACCACCCTGGACCTGACATCCGTTCATTTCCCGCATCTCCCAACAGAAAACGTTGTGAGATATAGGGCACCCGGTTCTGTAACACCACATACTCCCAAAATGTCTTAAACTAGGCGCGACCCACATGAAGATCCTCCGCGTCGTCATTCTGTTCACCGTCATCCTCCCGCTCACCGCCCAAACCACTTCGAAGACACCTTCCGTGACCAAAAAGACAGACCCGCTCGCCGTACACAAATCCGCCATAGTGATTGATACCCACGCCGACACCACCCAGCGCCTGCTCGACGACGGTTACGACCTGGCCGACCCGCTCAATGGCGGTTACGTCAACTTTGCATCAGCGCGAGAAGGCAACCTGGGCGCGGAATTCTTTTCCATCTGGGTGAACCCACCTTTATTCGCCGGCCACGAAGCCCGCCGCACGCTCGAATTGATTGACGCCGTCTATCAGCAAGCAGCGAAACATCCGCAACAGATGCGCATGGCCTTTTCTCCTGAAGACATCCTCGCCGCGCATCGCGAGCACAAGCTCGCCGCGCTTATGGGCATTGAAGGTGGCCACTCGATCGAGAACAGCCTGGGCCTCCTGCGCGACTACTACCGCCTCGGCGTCCGTTACATGACGCTTACCTGGACCAACTCCAACGGTTGGGCCGACTCCTCGGGCGATATCGACAGCCCCAACGTCACTCACACCAAGGACGGCCTGAGCGATTTTGGCAAAGACGTTGTCTACGAGATGAACCGGCTGGGAATGATGGTGGATGTCTCCCACGTTTCCGACAAAACGTTTTACCGCACACTCATCATCAGCCGGGCCCCGGTGATCGCCTCTCACTCCTCGGCGCGCGCCTTATGTAATTCGCCGCGCAACATGGACGACAATATGCTGCGCGCCATCGGCCAATACGGCGGCGTAGTCATGGTCAACTTCTACTCCAGCTTTCTGAGTGAGGATTATCGCCAGGCCGCAAAGGCGCAGGAACCGGCAATACGCCAGGCCATCGACGATGCAACCGCCAAGCTCAAGGCCGAAGGCAAGCCCGTTCCAGTTGAACTCGCCGACCAGATTCAAAAGACCTACATGGCCAAAATACCGCGCCCGCCCTTCAGCGTGATCATCGATCACATTGACCACATTGCAAAGATTGCCGGCATCGACCACGTCGGCATCGGCTCGGACTTTGACGGAATTCCTTCCAGCCCGGAGGGCATGGATTCCGCCGCTGACTTGCCCAGGATTACCCAGGGACTCATGGCCCGTGGCTACAGCGCAGAAGATATCGATAAGATTCTCGGAGGCAATTTTCTGCGCGTCTTCGCCAGGGTGCAGGAGATCTCCCGGCAACTTCAATCTGAAAACCGCCCCCGCATTACCGAGAAACAGCCCTTTGACAAGAAGTAGCTGCCAAGGGGGTGCCTCCTGTAGTCTGTCAATGGAACTATCAATGAGATTTCTCCATCGCTTCGCGCTTCTGTTTCTCTTCTCGACCGCTTTTGCAATCGCTCAGCAGTCTACCCCGCCGTCAACTCCGCCAGCGCAGACGCCGCCCGCCGAGCTACCGGATTTGCCAGTCAGTCAGGTTCCCCCTGTTGTGGAGCCCACCGGCCCTACCGCCATCCTCGATACCAGTATGGGCCGCTTGACCTGCAGGTTCTTTGACAAACAGGCGCCCATGACCGTTGCCAACTTTATCGGCCTGGCCCAGGGAACCAAGCCCTGGACCGACCCCGTGAGCAAGCAGAAGATGACCGGCAAGCCCTTCTATGACGGTACGACCTTCCACCGTGTAATCCCCGACTTCATGATTCAGGGCGGCGATCCAACCGCCACCGGAACCGGTGATCCCGGCTATATGTTTGCCGATGAATTCGATCCCAACCTCAACTTCGACGTGCCCGGACGCATGGCCATGGCCAACTCCGGCCCTGCCACCAACGGCTCTCAATTCTTTATTACTGAGGTGCCAACCACGCACCTCAATCAGAAGCACACCATTTTTGCACAATGCGACCAGCCCAGTCTCTCGGTCGTCTCGGCGATTGCCCGCGTGCCGCGGAACGCCGAGGACAAGCCGTTGCAGCCGGTAACCTTGGACAAAGTCACCATCGTGCAATCAGGTCAACCGTTGCCGCCTCTTCCCCCGGCTCCTGCTCCCGTAGCGCCAGCAAGCGCACCAGCGGCGCCCCCAGCACCTAATCAAAACTAACCAAGTATCAGGAGCCTTTTTATGTCCCGTGGATCTGGAACGTATGCCGTCTTCAACACCAGCGAAGGTAAGATTGTCTGCCGTCTCTTCGAAAAAGATGCGCCCAAGACAGTAGAAAACTTTGTCGAGCTCGCCGAGGGAAAACGCGAATGGACGCACCCCGTCGGCAACAAGAAGAGCACCGACAAGCTTTACGACGGCACCATCTTTCACCGGGTCATTCCCGACTTCATGATCCAGGGTGGCGATCCCGCCGGCACCGGCATGGGTGGCCCCGGCTACCGCTTTGCCGACGAGACGAAAGGCTCGCCCCACATGCTCAATGCGCCCGGCAAGCTAGCCATGGCCAACGCCGGTCCAAACACCAACGGCTCTCAATTCTTCATCACCGTAGCGCCCACCCAATGGCTAACCGGCAAGCACACCGTCTTCGGCGAAGTTGTGGAAGGCTACGACGTTGTCGAGAAAATTTCCAAAGTGCCCCGCAATTCGCAAGACAAGCCAAACAAGCCGGTATCGATTGAGTCCGTAGTCATCGAGCGGGTCTAGACTAGCAACCAACCTAAACCGTCGGTGCCTCGTTCTATGACGAAGCTCTTCGGCATAAAAGATCTTGGACACAGGACGGGTACCCCATGTTCGCAGGGCATACATGGGCCGAAAAGGATGGGCGAAGCCCTCCACTGTTTTTAGGCTTGTTAGAACAAAAATTCCGGGTGCTCCATCCTTCGCGTTCTTTGCGAAGGGTGGGATCCGCGGAACCCTCTACCCAACAGGCGCGATCTGCTCTTCGACCAGCTCGCAAATGGTATGCAACAGGAACTTGTGCGCTTCCTGAATCCGGGCAGTGATCTTGCTTGGCACTAACAACTCAACCTCCGCCAGCCCGGCGCATCCACCCCCATCGCGCCCCAGAAACGCGACAGTCCTCACACCCAACTCTTTAGCCGCCGTCAGCGCGCGAAGAACATTCTCGCTCTTACCACTGGTACTAAACACCACCAGAACGTCTCCACGCTTCCCAAACGCCTGCACTTGCCTGGCAAACACATCGGCAAACGAGTAATCGTTCCCAATCGCAGTCAAATCCCCGCCATGCGCAGTGAGAGAAATCGCCGGATACGGCCGCCGCTCGCGATCGAACCGCGACACAAACTCCGTAGTCAAATGCGAAGCATCCGCCGCGCTGCCACCGTTCCCACACGCCAGCAACTTATGCCCGGAAAGCAAAGCATCCGCAATGATTGCGGATGCCGCTTCCACCTGCGCATCCAACCCAGGCAGCCGTTGCAGCAATGCCATCGCATCGGCGACGTTGCTGCGGATTACCTCGTGGGCACGTCCGGCCACCGTCTCTAAACCCCGATCACTGCGCACAACTCCTTCACTGCGTCCGCGCTCTTCTTCAAAGCAGCATCTTCTTCCTTGGTCAGCTTGATCTCGACAATCTGTTCCAGGCCCCGCTCGCCCAACTTGCAGGGAACCCCGACATACAGCCCATGGATTCCGTACTCGCCCTCGAGATAAGCGGCGCAAGGCATAATCTTCTTCTTGTCCTTGAGAATCGCCTCGACCATCTCCACCGCCGCCGCCGACGGAGCATAGTAAGCGCTCCCCGTCTTCAGATGCTTCACGATCTCCGCCCCGCCGTCGCGCGTCCTTTGCACCAGGCGATCGACCGTTGCCGCGTCCATCAGCTCGGTAATCGGAATCCCAGCCACCGTTGAGTAGCGCGGAAGCGGCACCATCGTATCCCCATGCCCGCCGAGCACAAACGCAGTTACATTCTCCACCGAAACCTTCAGCTCTTCCGCAATGAACGTCCGGAATCGCGCGGAATCAAGGATTCCCGCCATGCCGATCACCCGCTCCCGATTAAACTTCGACAACTTGAAAGCCGCCTGGGCCATGGCATCGAGCGGATTGGAAACAATGATCAGGATGCAGTTGGGCGATGCACCCACCACCTTGCCCACCACATCCGACATGATCTTGTAATTGGTGTGCAGCAAATCATCGCGGCTCATCCCCGGTTTGCGGGGAATCCCGGCCGTAATCACCACAATGTCGGAGTTCGCCGTAGCCCCGTAGTCGTTGGTCCCCGTCACGTGCACGTCACGCTTCTCGATCGGCAGCGCTTCCAGCAGATCGAGGCCTTTGCCCTGTGGCACGCCCTCCACCACGTCGATCAGCACGATGTCGGCCAGTTCCTTCGCCGCAATCCAGTGGGCCGCAGTCGCGCCCACATTTCCTGCTCCTACAATCGTTACTTTCTTCCGCATGTTTCTCCTATCCCATGTTCTCGATGATGCGGCTGGCAAACTCGCTCGTCTTCGCCTTGGTCGATCCGGGCATCTGCCGCTCAAAGTCGTAGGTCACGTATTTCTGCTGGATGGTCTTCTCCAGAGCCGTCTCGATCAGTTTCGCCGCCTCCTTCCACCCCAGGAACTCGAACATCATCACACCCGAAAGCATCACCGACCCCGGGTTGATCACGTCTTTATCCGCATACTTGGGCGCGGTGCCGTGCGTCGCTTCGAACACTGCGTAGCCATCGCCCACATTGGCGCCAGGCGCAATCCCCAGGCCGCCTACCTGCGCTGCGCAAGCATCAGAAATGTAGTCGCCGTTCAGGTTCGGGCACGCCAGAATGCTGTAATCCTCTGGCCGAATGATCACCTGCTGAAAAATGGAATCGGCAATCCGGTCATTGATCAGCAACTTCTTCTTCCACTGTCCGTTGCCGTGCGTCTTCCCAATGGTATCGATTACGCCCTGCACGCTGCTGTACAGCTCCTTGCGGAAATCGTCCGATCCGAAGGCAATCCCCGGCTCGATCAACGCAGCATTCTCTTCGACCGTCAATTTCGGGTTGGCCTCAAGGTTGCCCAGAATCCAGCTCTCCGTCTCGGTCACCGTCTGCTGGCGAAATTCCTGCGTCGCCACCTCGTATCCCCACTCCCGGAAAGCGCCCTCGGTGAATTTCTGGATATTCCCTTTGTGCACCAGCGTCACCGACTTCCGTCCATTGTCCAGAGCGTACTTGATCGCGTACCGCACCAGGCGCTTGGTCCCAAAAATGGAGATCGGCTTGATCCCGATGCCGGAGTCCTCGCGAATCTTCTTCTTGGTGCCTTTGAGCATCTCGCCGTTGAGAAAGTCGATCACCTTCTTCACTTCTGGAGTGCCTTGCTTGAATTCAATACCCGCGTACACATCTTCAGTATTCTCACGGAAGATCACCACATCCAGCTTCTCCGGATGCTTCACCGGGCTGGGCACTCCCTGGTAGTACTTGATCGGCCGCACGCACGAATACAGATCGAGGATCTGCCGCAAGGCAACGTTCAGCGACCGGATGCCGCCGCCTACCGGAGTCGTTAGCGGGCCTTTGATTGATATGCGCAAGTCACGCGCCGCATTGACCGAATCATCCGGGAGCCAGGTGGAAAACTGTTGATATGCCTTCTCGCCGGCAAAAATCTCAAACCACTTCACCGACCTGCGGCCGCCATAGGCCTTGGTTACCGCGGCGTCAAAAACCCGCTGCGACGCGCGCCAGATATCGCGCCCCGTTCCGTCGCCTTCAATGAATGGAATGATGGGGTGGTCAGGAATATGGTACTTACCGTCGGCATATTGAATCGCCTCGCCCCCGTTGGGCAAGGAAAGACCGTTGTAGCTTGTTTGCATGGATGCGTATCTCTCCGAACACGGATAGGGTGGAAGACAGAACGAATCATCAGGCTATCACCATGCGAATTGCAGTGGCAATCGCAGGCGAGGAGTAATCTATAGCTATGCCTCGTTGGTTATCACTGGGTATCGCCGCACCAATCTTTCTCATCCTCCTGTCACCCGCGGGGGCACAACAGTATTCAGCGGACAAGCCCGTGGGCACGGCCGCGCAATCCACGCCTGCTTTCCTTAAGCACGCCGGCATCAACCAGAACCTCAGCCGCCAGCTCCCGCTCAACGATCGTTTCACCGACTCGAGCGGCGCCGATGTGCCTCTCTCCGCGTATTTCCAGCAGCGTCCCGTGGTGCTGGCCCTGGTCTACTACAAATGCCGCATGCTTTGTCCCCAGGTGCTCAGCGGCCTGGCCAAAACCCTGCGCCAGGTTGGCTTCACAGCAGGCAAAGACTACGATGTCGTCATTGCCAGCATCGATCCGGCGGATACGCCGGCCGACGGCGCAGCAGAGAAAGCGCACTTTCTGGATTCCCTGGGTGACCCGGGCGCAGGATCGAGTGTCCATTTCCTCACTGGGCAGCAATCCGCGATTACCGACCTGGCCTCCGCCACCGGCTTCAACTACGTGAGGGTGCCCGGCCCGGACGGCAAGATGGATCAATTTGCCCACTCCAGCGTGATCATGATCGCCACGCCTGACGGCCGGATGTCGAAGTATCTCTTCGGTATTGACTACCAGCCGCGCGATGTACGTCTGGCCGTCATCCAAGCCAGCCAGCACCACATCGGCTCCCTCAGCGACCTGATCCTGCTCTATTGCTGCAACTACAGCCCAACCGCTGGAAAATACACCGTCTCCATCCTGCGCGTAATGGGTTTAGCCGCCATGGGTTCCCTCTTCATGCTCGTGGCCCTGCTCTACGCCCTCTCCCGCAAGCCGAAAGCGACAACCGCAACCCACGCCTAGGATGCTTCTCCGCACCTACCGCCTTGATCGAAGAAACCATAGATTCTGAACAGGTAAAGAATCAAAAACGAAACCACGCTGGACTAAACCAGCGACGGGTGCCCCATGTTCCCCGGATTCCCTATCGAGATTAGTGGCGTTGGCGAACTTCATACGGCTTTCCTTACTGAAGGCCGCACACGCGTTGGTGTCTAGTGCTGCCTAACGGGAAATCCGGTCGCCCCAGCGTACATGGGACGAGAACGACGGGGCGAAGCCCCTCCAATGCTTTTATCTTGAGGCTCCACAAAAGCGGTCGTGGGCACCCGGCCAGGCTTCTCTGCGTCTGCACTTGAGGAACCCCATTGAGATTTGAACCAACCTAATCCGCCACCATCCATTGACCGGGAACAATAGGCCGCGTACGTGGCAGCAAACCCAGAGCCGCAGCCGCTCCCACTGCGCACAAGCTCAGCACAAATACCGCCAACTTAACCTCGTTGGTCGCCGCCGACCTGGGCAGCGTCTTCCACAGCACCAGCAGAATGGTCTGCGAGATCACCGCAGCCCAAACCGCCCCATAAAAATATCTGCGCTCAATCCCCTCGCCCTTGGTCGAGCGCCCCACCCGCGGCAAAACACCAAAAACCCCCAGCAACAGCACGATGCCACAAATCGGGAAATACGCCTGCAAATAGAGCTGCTTCATCACCCATTTACCCGTGGCCGCCGCGATCACCAGGCCCGTCAGGTTCAGCAGCAGGAAAGTAACCACCGCGTTCCACGCGAACGTATAGCAAACCTTGCGATACAGAGGATTCGGCTTGTCCTCCGTAAAGCGAAGAATGTACGGCCGCGGCTCGACGCCGGGAAGCTGTCCAAAATACCCCGCAAACCCCGTTGCAGCCATCACCAGGAACAACCAGGCCAGGTTGTTCCGGCTGCCGCCGCGCGCAAACAGATCAAACGTGAGTGGTCCGGGAGCAAGAAAGAACACCCAAATCCAGATCGGCCAGTGAGCCAGCCGGTAACGCCGGGTATTGCGTTCCCGCATATTGCGCTTCTCGGCGTAATCCACTTTGAGTGTGTAGGCCATCTCACTGCTATTGTGCCTCACCGAAGCCACATCCGTTCATCGGTTTGTGTTAGGTTCGTCTAGTCACAGGAGGGCTTCGCATTGGGAAAAAGCATGGTCCCCAAGCGCTTGTTTTTGACCAAAGGCGTGGGGAAACACAAAGAACGTTTAACCTCATTTGAGTTGGCTCTGCGCGATGCCGGCATCGCGGCGCAGAACCTGGTCCGCGTTTCTTCTATATTTCCCCCGCAGTGCAAACTCATCAACCGCAAACAAGGCCTGAAGTACCTTTCGCCCGGCGAAGTGGTCTTTGCCGTGGTTGCGGAAAACTCCACCCGCGAGCCCCATCGCCTGGTCGTTTCGAGCATCGGTGTCGCCATCCCGACAGATCGCAACACTTACGGTTACTTGAGCGAACATCATAGCTTCGGCGAAGCGGAAGATCAGGCCGGCGAATACGCCGAAGAACTGGCGGCGGAAATGCTCGCCACCACCCTCAACGTCGACTTCGACCCGGACAAAAGCTGGGACGAAAAGAAAGAGATGTATCGCATCTCCAACAAGATCGTCCGCACGGCAAACGTCACACAATCGGCGATCGGCGACAAGCGCGGGCTGTGGACGACGGTCATCGCCGCCGCCATCCTGATTTTCGAGTAATCTCTGGATCGCGCAGCCTGCCACCCGCATCTCTTATCCTGATATTTACAAGGACAATATAGGCTCGTAGCGGAAGTGAGTTGGAACATGGCAAGCAAAGGAAATTATCGCGTTGGTCTGGTGCAGATGTCCTGCTCGCCCGACCCTGACGCTAATCTCGACAAGGCGGCAGACCGGGTTCGCGAAGCAGCGCGCAGCGGCGCCCACATCGTGTGTCTCCCCGAGCTCTTCCGCGCGCAATACTTCTGCCAGCGCGAAGATGCGGAGCTTTTCGATTTGGCTGAGTCCATCCCCGGGCCTTCGACCGAGCGGCTCTCCGCGATCGCGCGGGAAGAGAAAGTAGTGGTAGTCGCTTCCCTCTTTGAGCGCCGCGCCGCCGGGCTTTACCACAACACGGTGGCCCTGCTCGAGAACGACGGCTCGCTGAGCGGCATCTACCGCAAAATGCACATCCCCGATGACCCGCTGTACTACGAGAAGTTCTATTTCACCCCGGGCGACCTGGGCTTCAAGTCCTTCGATACCGCGGTGGGCCCCATCGGCACGCTCATCTGTTGGGACCAGTGGTATCCCGAAGCAGCGCGCATCACCGCCCTGCGCGGAGCCAATTTGCTTTTCTACCCCACAGCCATCGGCTGGCATCCGGCGGAAAAAGAGCCCTTCGGAGCCGCCCAGTATGACGCCTGGCAGACCATCCAGCGGTCCCATGCCATCGCCAACGGAGTTTACGTCGCTTCCGTCAATCGCGTAGGCCACGAAAACGGAGACGTCCGCGGCAACCGCGCTTCTGGGGTCGGCCTCGAGTTCTGGGGCGGATCGTTCATCGCCGACCCATTCGGCCGCATCCTCGCCCAGGCGCCTCACGACAGCGAGGCCATCCTGATCGAAGAAGTTGACTTGAAGAACATCGAGGATACCCGCCGCAACTGGCCTTTCCTACGCGACCGGCGCATCGATTCCTATCCACCGATCTCGGCTCGCTATCTGGACGAGCCCGTGAAGTCCAGTTCCGGCAATGGCAACTGATACACCACGCAGCCTCGGCTACCGCATGCCGGCGGAGTGGGCGCCCCATGCCGCAACCTGGCTGGCATGGCCCCACAACGCGGCTGACTGGCCCGGCAGATTCCACCCCATCCCGTGGGTCTATTGCGACATAGTCCGCCACCTCTCCCGGGTGGAGGACGTGCATCTCCTGGTCCAGGACGCCGCGGCCGAGCAGCGCGCCCACGGCATGCTGACCCGGGCAGGCGCACTGCTCACCCGCGTGCACTTTCACCAATGGCCCACTGACCGGGTGTGGATGCGCGATTCCGGTCCCATCTTCGTTACCCGCAGCGGCACCCAGGAAAACCCGGTCGCCGTCACCAACTGGCGCTTCAATGCCTGGGCAAAATATGAAAACTGGCATTTCGATGACCAGCTTCCCTTGAAAGCATCCGAGCTCCTCCACCTGCCCCATTGGAATCCGGCATTTGGCGCCCATCGCGTCGTGCTGGAGGGTGGAAGCATCGACACCAATGGCCAAGGCACGCTGCTCACAACCGAAGAGTGCCTGCTAAGCGACGTGCAACAGCGAAATCCTGGCCTGAACCGCCAGGATCTGGAGCGCGTATTCCACGACTATCTCGGCATCGACCAGGTCCTGTGGATGAATCGCGGCATCGCCGGCGACGATACCCACGGCCACGTGGATGACATCACTCGCTTTGTGGATCCCGTTACCATTGTCACCGTCACGGAGCCAAATTCGGCCGACGATAACCACCTTCTTCTGGCGGAAAATCTGCAGCGCCTACGAGAAGCCCGGAACCCGGACGGCAAGCCCTTCAGGATCGTGGAGTTGCCCATGCCGTCGCCCGTGGTTTTTCAAGGTCAGCGGCTGCCCGCAAGCTATGCCAACTTCTATATCGCGAACGGGCTGGTGCTGGTGCCCACCTTCAACGATCCCAACGACCGTAAAGCGCTCAATCTATTGGCCGATCTTTTCCCCGGCCGGCAGGTCACCGGCATTCACAGTGGAGACCTGGTCTGGGGCTTAGGAACCCTGCACTGCATGACGCAGCAGCAGCCTGCGGCCCCTTTGCTCTAATAGACCGATGACGGATACGGAAGCGCTCACCCTGGCGCTGCACGAGGCGCGCGCTGCAGCAACTGCCGGCGAAGTTCCGGTAGGAGCAATTGTCCTCGAAAACGGCATCGTAGTAGGGCGCGGGCAGAACCGGGTTCTACGTGACCTCGATCCCACAGCCCACGCCGAGATTGTCGCGCTGCGCGAGGCCTCCCGCACCGTAGGCAACTACCGCCTGGGCGCCTGTGAGCTGTTTGTTACCCTGGAACCCTGCGCCATGTGTGCCGGGGCCATGATTCACGCCCGGCTCCGACGTCTTATCTACGCCGCCGCAGACCCCAAAGCCGGCGCGGTCTGTTCGGTTCTGCAGGTTCTGAATCATCCTCAGCTCAACCACCAAATGCTGGTCACCAGCGGAGAACTTGCAGAAGAAAGCGGCGATCTGTTGCGGGAGTTCTTCCGCCAGCGGCGCGGGTGAGAAGGAAAACGCAGATCTCTCCACTGCGGACAAGCCAGTCGTTAGCGCCGGCATCTAAATCCACCGTGCAGAAACCGCTTACGGCCCGATAGAAGCGTCCTACCAAAGTGGAAACGCCAACCTCAACAGTTGCCGGTATGATGGAGAAATGCATGTGTTGGTCTACTCCGCGACATGGTGCCGCGACTGCCGCGAAGCCAAGAAGTTCCTCGAAAAACACCACATTCCTTATACCGAGATCGATATAGAAGCCACTGACGGCGCCGCGGACGAGGTCCTGCACCACGTGGGTAAAAGGGCCATCCCTCAGTTCGTAGTCGACGGCCAGTGGATCCAGCCTTACCGTCCGGGCCGAGGCTTTCTCCACGAAGAAATGAGCGAGTTTTTCGGGGTTGGGGGCTTCTCGCAACAGACAGCTTTACGCCCCAGCTAGGGAGCTTCGTCGCTCGCCAGGGGACCCGGATCGTTCAGTATGCTGCGCGCATCCTCCTCGTCCCGGGGGCTCACTTGCAGTTGCAATCCTCCCAGCCCGCTACCGTAGAGCATGGCAGCATTCTCCCCTACTAGAAAGCTGGTAATCCCGGCAGAATCCAGCCTGAGCTTGGCCATATCCGCCTCCAAAGCATCGCGATAGCTTTCAATTGTGATAAGTTCCGGTTCTTCTTCCATTTGACCTTCTCCTGGTGGTGAGATGCAGCAACGATAGAATAGTACGTTGCTGGAGCATTTTCGCTTCGCATACAGCAACGGGAGTAGAAGTGGAATGCTTTAAGGGGAGGCCCAGTTGATCAGCCGCTACACCCGTCCGGCTATGGGCCGGATCTGGAGTGAAGAAAACAAATATCGAATGTGGCTTGAAGTGGAAGCCGCCGCTTCGGAAATCCTCGCCGAGGCCGGCATCGTACCCCATGCAGCCGCGCAGGCGATTCGCGCCTACGGCGATGTCGACGTCGCCCGAATCCACGAGATCGAAGCCGAAGTAAAACACGACGTCATCGCCTTCACCACCGCAATGGCGGAGAAAATCGGCCCGGAATCCCGTTGGCTGCACTATGGCCTTACTTCCAACGACGTGGTCGATACCGCCCAGGCCCTGCAGATCAAAGCGGCCTCGGGACTCATTCGCCAGGGCATTCTTTCCCTCGCCGCAATCCTGCGCCAGCGCGCCCTGGAGTTCAAACACACACCCACCATCGGCCGCACTCATGGCATCCACGCCGAGCCAACAACCTTCGGCCTGAAATTGCTCAACTGGTATGCCGAGATCCGGCGTGACCTTGCCCGCTTCGATGCCAGCGCAGAAGACATGCGGGTAGGCAAGCTTTCCGGCGCCGTTGGGACCTTTGGCCATCTCAAGCCGGAGCACGAGGAAAGCATCTGCGCCAGGCTCGGACTGCGCGCCGCACCAGTTGCGACCCAGGTCATCCAGCGCGACCGCCATGCCGCCTACATCGCCACCCTCGCCGTGCTGGCTTCCACCCTGGACAAGATAGCCGTCGAAATCCGCCACCTGCAGCGCACAGAGGTGCGCGAGGCAGAGGAGTTCTTCTCTGAGAAACAGAAGGGCTCCTCCGCCATGCCGCATAAGCGGAACCCCATCACGTCTGAGCAGATGAGCGGTCTGGCGCGGGTGATTCGCTCCAACACCCAGGCGGCTTTGGAAAATGTAGCGTTGTGGCATGAGCGCGACATCTCCCATTCGTCGGTCGAGCGCATCATCTTCCCCGACTCCACGATCCTGACCGACTACATGCTGGCCAAGACCACCTCGCTCATTGAAAAACTACTGGTCTATCCCCAGCGCATGCTCAAGAATCTGGAAAGCACCGGCGGCCTTATCTACTCCGGCCAGCTTCTGCTCGACCTGACCGAAGCCGGTATGTCCCGCGAAGAAGCCTATCGCCTCGTACAAGGCCACGCCATGAAAGCATGGAAGGAGGACCTGGTCTTCCACGACCTGGTCGCTCACGATCCGGCAATCACCAGTCGCCTTTCCACGCTCCAGTTGAAGAAAGCCTTCCAATTCGAGCGGCAACTGGCCAACGTCGACGCTATCTTCGACCGCGTGCTGGAGCCCTGAAGGTTTATGCCAAACCTTGAACCGCCAAACAAACCTCGGGCACCCCAAGCATTTTCAGGTCAACCCGCTGAGGTTCTGCATGAGTGACTCCGGAACAAACCTCACCGTCGCCCTCACCGGAGCAAGCGGAAGCATCTTTGGCCAGCGCCTGCTGCAGGCTTTGGAACGCGACCCGCGCGTAACCCACGTCAACTTCATTGCATCAGAAAATTCTCTGCGCGTGATAGCCGAGGAACTGCAACTCAGCGGCCGCAGCGAACTGGTGACCAAGCTCTTAGGTAAACCCTCAACCAAAGTGCAGCAACTGGCGGAAAGCGACATCGGCGCGGGACCTGCCAGCGGCAGCTATCCTTCCAGTGGAATGATCATCCTGCCCTGCAGCATGGGTACACTGGCAGGAATCGCCAATGGGCTCGCCTCAAACCTCATCGAACGCGCGGCCGACGTATGCTTGAAAGAACGCCGCCCGCTCATACTCTGTGTGCGCGAAACACCCTTCAATAGAATTCATCTGCGTAATATGACCCTGGCCGCCGACGCCGGGGCCGTCATCTTTCCCGTCATCCCCGCCTTCTACAATCGGCCCATGGACGCAGCCGAGATGGCGGAGCAGTTCGTCTGCCGTGTGCTGGCGCACATAGGGCTACCGCAACCGGACGCTTATGTCTGGAAAGGAACTGCGGATCACTGACCGTTAGCTCACTGACCGTTGTTGGGTCCGGCCTGGCTGGTGGCTGAAGCCGGAATCTGCCGGATTGTCGCCATCCTTGCCGGCTGCGCGTTCAGAAAATCCACCATGCTCGGCCCCACCTGGCTGCTGCAGCGTGCCGGCGCAAGATGCCCGCAGTCGGTATAAACATCGAGCTCCGACTGAAGTATCTCCGCATGCAGCTTATAGCCGATCTCGAGTGGAATCAGCCGGTCCTTGTCGCCCCATCCAATCAGCACCGGCATCGTCAAAGAGCCGAGTTGCCCATCGACCAAATCCTCACCAGTCATCATGGATTGCAAACTGCGATGAACCACCCAGCCGATGCGGTCCCCTCGGCGCAGCAACGCCATCGCCAGAAAACCAGGCAAGGGGCGCGGATGCGGGATCAGGAGTTCCTCTAGCGCTGCCAGGTCGCTCGGGGAAGCCGGTTGAAAGAGCGCCGGATCAAAGCTGAGTTTGAACCGCAGGCCCGCGCTGTCCAGCAGCACGAGACGCCTGATACGCTCCGGCTGGCGAAGCGCCACCCGCATCGCGATCCATCCACCCATCGACCAGCCGGCCAAATCCACTTGCTGCAGTTGCTGGCTATCGAGAAAGCCTTCCACCATCGACGCCTGCTGCGCTATGGAGTAAGACGCATCCTTGGGCTGAGACGAAAGTCCGTAGCCTAACAAGTCGATGGCGTACACGCGGTGGCCGCCGTCCATGAGTTGCGGGATGAGTTTGGCCCAATCGGTTCCCCGGCTGCCCAGCCCGTGTACCAGCACCAGCGGCCGGCCGGAGCCGCCCACGAGGTAGTGCATCCTGTACCCATTGACGTTCACATATTCGCTGTGAACTCCATGCAGGCGCAGAGTCGCATCGACACCCCGGTCCACCAGCCACAACGGGTGACGCCATGCCAGCATGGCAAAGCCCAACCCCAACAACAGCAAAACAAACGTCCCTGCACGGCCCAACCCACGGGATGAACCAGCGGGCTCGACCGCGTTCCCTTCGATGCTCATGCTCCACCTATCATCGGATGACGAAATGCTTTCTCAATCACCTGCACGGTGAAGGGCGCCACTCGATACTCGCCTTGCTCCTGTAATTCTTCCCGTTCCACCCATCGGGCCTCGTCCGCGTCGCTGCCGCCGCGCAACGTACCGCCCACTACGTGGCATAAAAAATCGACCAGCACGTAGTGATAAAGAACCCGACCCGACGCCTCGTCCTGAGTGATCCGGTCGAAGACCTCGACGATGCCGGCCGGCTCCACCACCAGCCCGGTTTCCTCCAGCACTTCGCGGGCGATTCCCTGCTGTAGGGTTTCTCCCAGCTCCAGCGCGCCTCCGGGCAACGACCACTCACCCTTGAGTGGTTCGTGGCCTCGACGCACCAGCAGCACCTTCGAGCCGTCGATGACCACAGCGCCTACACCAGCGATTGGCGCCTCGGGATACTCTCGACGCACAGAAATGCTCCTGCCGCAGGCTTCCGCCCAGCAAAAACCCGTCCTTTTTTAGTGGAAGGAGATGTTACAGCCTGATTAATATTACTTGGAAAACTTGATCGGCTTGCCAAATTCTTCAGCAAAAACTGTGCGCGCCATGTTGAAGCGCTCACCATAGAATTTGTCCGGCCCCTGCAGGTGGCCAATACCCAGCAGTGCCACCACGGAGTAGCTGAGCGGCAGCTTCAGCACCTCATGCACCTTGTCTTCCTCAAAGCCTTCCATGGGCGCCGTGTCGTAGCCCAGGACCTCTGCCATCAACAACATGTGGGTGAACGCCAGCATGACCTGGCGGTTCAGCCACAAAGGGATATTGGGATGGTTCGACAGATAGTTGGGAATCGTCGATTTGGCCTGCTCGGCATAGTTTTCCGGCATGCCGCCCTGGCGCCCCAGGCGCAGCATTTCGTCTAAATCGCCGCTCCGCCATCCATCGGCATCGCCGCAGGCCACGATCATTGCCGAGGCCTCTTCTACCTTGGCCTGGTTGTAGCTGGCTGCGCGCAGTCTTTTCTTTTGCTCGGGACTGCGCACAACAATAAAGCGCCACGGTTGCAGGTTGTAACCGCTCGGCGCCTGCAACCCGGCCTGCAGAATCTTCGCCAGGTCGGCATCCGGGATTGGGCTTCCGTCAAAGCTGGGCGATGCCCTTCTCTCGGCTATCGCCTGGGACAGCGGCTTTTCCTTCTCGTGCGCCATGCAGCAATCTTTCCTGGTTAACTTTTCTGCTTAACGAAGGGCGGGTCAGCAATGTCTCAGTGGATGTCAGCCATCGCCAACTCGTTGCCATAGGGCCGTTGACCCGGCGCTTCGGCGAAGACCCACAACCCATGGAATCCATCCCGCAATTCAGGATGTGCGTCCAGCATGGCCTTCATCACTTCCACGTTTCTGGCTCGTGAAGCGACCGGATCACTCACATCGGTGGTGGGATAGCGCATCACCAGGTCCAGCCCACCCAGCGAGCCATCTGTGTGCAAGTCGCTGATCGCAAAGGTCTGGGTGCCCGCCTTAAGAACCATCGGCTGGTCAGACGGCAGGCCGTCGGGCTTGGCGCTGGTGGCCTCCTGGTTCAGCTTGTCCAGGTTTGGGCTGGTCAGGATGTCCGCCGGAGTCGCCAGGTAAGCCGCGGTCTCGTAATAGAGGTAGGCGTTCAGTTTCTGGCCTTGCTTATTAAATGCACGAGCCTTGGTCCAGTACCAAACGCTGTCGTGTCCAGCCACCAGCAGCGGTTTCACGAAAAAGCCGGCCAGCTCCCATTGCGCATTCTTCTGCAGCAGGAAGGCTAACTGTTGCGGATCCTTCACCCCGGTAGCATGCACTACGGTCAGCGCGTACTGGCCCTGGGGAAGCTGAGGAATGGCGATTTCAATGTGCAGCGGAGAAGCCGGGCCGCCGCAAAAGAATTGGGTGTCTTCCCCGGCCGGCTTCAAGTCTGAAGCGTCCAGTCCATACAGCGCGTCTATCGTAATGGTGGCCCCCGCCATCAGCGGGGCGGTCTGAGTGATCGTGTTGGCGATGGAATCGAACTGGGCTCGCACCGGAGGGATGGTCAACGCCTGCACAGCTGCCGCGTTTCCACTCTGCACCGCGGTCGCGAGCGTTTTGGCGGCCTGCACCAGGGCAGCTCGATCGGGTTCCGCCATCTGCGCCTGCGTCTTGCAAGTCACCGCAAACATCCGGCCCGGCGCCAACAGCGTTAGCAAAGTAATCGCCAGTTGGATGCGCTGGCGCGAACAGGCTTGCTGAAACATGAAGGTTAGACCCTTTCGTCGAAGTGCCGTGGAAGCAAAACTCACCCGCATCCGCAATTCGCTCTGCGGGGCGACCACTGCTAGTCTAGTACACAGTGGTCCGGACCCAATCATCGCAGCCATGGCGGCGTTCCGGAATAGTTCAAGAGGTACCGAGATGGCATTCTTCAAACGACAATTCGGCCCAGCCATCGCGTCCAGGAGTTTGCTCCTTCTGCTATTGCCGGCAACTGTGATGTGCGCGCAGAATACGCGCCTGCGTGGTGTCGCCGCCAACCAGCCGCCGGCGCCTGCCTCGGCCGGGCAGCCGGGTGTTGCTTCCCCGGCTGTTCCCCAATCTGCTTCTGTTCCCCAGGTGGCCCCGTCGATGCTGCAGCAGCCTGCGCGCGAAGCGCAGATCGTCTTTGCCGGCGACACTCTCTCGATCCATGCGGATAATTCCAGCCTGGCGGGCATTCTGCGCCAGTTCGCCGCCAAGAGCGGGATGCGGATTGAAGGGCTGGCCAGCGACGAGCGTGTCTTCGGCACCTTCGGGCCCGGAGCACCCCGCGATGTCCTCGCCGACCTGCTGAATGGAACCTCTTACAACCTGGTCCTGCTGGGCGACTTAAGCAATGGAGCTCCGCGGCAACTGATCTTGACTCCCGCAACTCACAGCGCAGGGGGGGCGTCGGCGCCAAGCCCACAGGTCAATCCCGACGAGGCAAACGCTGAGCCGGAAGAGCCCCAGGAGGTGTACGTACCGGAAGTACCGAGGCCGCTTCCTTCCGATCCGCCGCCTACCTCTCCCGCAGTCAGGACTCCCCAGCAGCTATTCGAGCAGCTGCAGCGCATGCGCCAGGGTCAGGGGCAAGGCCTGGGCCCAGGCGGCCAACAGCAACAGGAACAGCAACCGGAACAGGAACAAACGGTTACAACGCCAGACGATCAGCCGCAAGAGCAAGCCCCGCAGTAAGCAGGTCAATCATTCGGTGGGGGAGATGGCAGGGGGAAGACGTCAACCAATGAGATTCGGCGGGTTTGACCGGAAAATCGAATCAAACCCGGAGATTACGATCGAGGCAACAGCGCGCAATCGCAGGTCAAACCTGCGCGACTTGGGTTTCGGCCTTTACGCCCTCCGCGGACAAGCGGGCATGAAAGCGGAGAACATCGAACAAGGTCTTGCAGCACATATAGCCCAGCATGACACCCAGCGCGAGGGCGGCAATGGCCGCACAAAACACCATCAACATACCAACTTCACTTTCCATAGGAAACCTTCAATTTGGAGTTTTCGCTCGCCCATCGTGCGTCGTTCGCGCACTCTTACGGTTGCATTCGCTCAAATGTCAGTGTGTCATTGTTACAGACAAAGGCCCAAAATGGACCCCGTATCTGTTGCCGAATAAGATACATTTAGTGGTTACCCGTGCCATTTGCGCTCTGTAGTCGTTGCTTGTGGCCCCTCACCTGTTCTTGCTGAGCCTTCATGCCCATTACCCATATCGCCGTGCGCGGAGCGCGTCAACATAATCTCCGCGACATCAACATCCGAATTCCCCGCAACACGCTCACCGTGGTCACCGGCCTCTCCGGATCGGGTAAGTCTTCGCTCGCCTTCGACACTATCTACGCCGAAGGGCAGCGCCGCTACGTGGAAACTCTTTCCGCCTATGCCCGCCAGTTCCTTGACCAGATCGAGCGCCCCGATGTGGATTCGATCGAAGGCCTAAGCCCGGCCATTTCCATCGAACAAAAAACCACCAGCCGCAGTCCCCGGTCTACCGTCGGCACAATTACCGAGATCTACGACTACCTCCGTCTCCTTTACGCATCTATCGGTGTGCCTCACTGTCCGAAATGCGGCAAACCCATTTCCCGGCAATCGGCGGAGCAGATCGTGGAGCGCATTCTTTCGCTCGCCCCCGGAGAACGCGTCATTATCTATGCGCCGATCGTTCGCGGCCGCAAAGGGGAGTTCAAGGACCTGCTCGACGAACTGGATCAGCAGGGCTTTCGTGCTCGCATCGACGGCGAGGTACGCGACCTGGCCGACTCCATTCAGCTCGAGCGGCACAAGAAACACACCATTGAAGCCATCATTGACCGGGTCGTACTAAAACCGGGGGTGGAGAAGCGCCTGGAAACCTCCGTTGCGAAAGCTTTGCAGATGGCCAACGGCCTGGTTCTGACCGCTGTTGCCGGCGAAGAAGAGCAGCTTTATTCCTCTTCGATGGCGTGCCCTGACTGCGGACTCGACATCCCCAAGTTGGAGCCTCGAAGCTTTTCGTTCAATAGCACTTATGGCGCATGCGCCGAATGCCATGGCCTGGGAAGCATCTATGACTTCGATGCGGCAAAGGTGATTACCGATTGGTCAAAGCCGTTGACCGACGGAGCGCTTGGTCCAGGCGGAGGATCGCAGTATCTCAATCGCCTGCTGCATCTGGCCGCACAGCGCTACAAGATCGACCTGAGCAAACCGTTCGAGGAGCTCAGCGAAAAGCATCAGAAGCTGCTGCTGTACGGGCCGGGCCGTGAGGAAGCGCCGCGCACCGGCTTCCATGGCGTCCTGGCGTATCTGCGCGACTCGCTCGAGGAATCGAAGTCGGAAAGCTATCGCGACTGGCTGTTGAATTACATGTCAGCGACTGTGTGTCCTGCCTGCCAAGGCAAGCGTTTACGGCCCGAATCGCTTGCCGTGAAGGTGGGCGCGTTGTCGATTGCAGACTTCACCGCGCTGCCGCTGCGCCGTGCTCTGGACGCCGCGCAGAGGCTTCGAATTCTCCCGCCGCGAACGGCTGATTGCCGAGCGCCTGCGCCGCGAGGTAGTGGAGCGGCTGGAGTTTCTCAACTCCGTCGGCCTTAGTTATCTCTCGCTCGACCGCAATGCCGCTAGCCTCTCCGGCGGCGAAGGACAGCGTATTCGCCTGGCCACGCAGATCGGTTCGCGGCTGCGCGGAGTGCTCTATGTGCTCGATGAACCTTCCATCGGATTGCACCAGCGCGACAACCAGCGGCTGATCGAAGCCCTCAAATCGCTGCGTGACCTCGGTAATACGGTGCTGGTGGTGGAACACGACGAAGACACCATCCGCCATGCCGATTACGTGGTCGACCTGGGTCCCGGCGCGGGCAAACTGGGGGGCCACGTGGTCGCCGCCGGCACACCCCAGGAGATCATGGAGAGCGACATCTCGCTCACCGGCCGCTATCTCTCCGGCGAGCTGCGGACCATCAGCCGCGACGCTCCGCGGCCGCTGCAAGGCAACTGGATCACGGTCGAGGGCGCTAGCAGTCACAATCTCAAGAACCTGACGCGCCAGTTTCCCTCTGAATGTAATGACCGTGGTCACTGGCGTCTCCGGCTCGGGCAAGAGCACGCTGGTCAACGACACCCTTTATCGTGCCCTGGCCCAGGAACTTTACGGCTCGCGCGAAGCGCCCGGCCAGTACAAGGCCATCCAGGGCTTCAAGAACATCGATAAGGCGGTTCGTATCGACCAGTCGCCGATTGGCCGTACGCCGCGCTCCAACCCGGCCACCTATACCGGGGTCTTTACCGCCATCCGCGACCTTTTTGCCCGCCTGCCGGAGTCGCGCGAGCGTGGCTATAAGCCGGGGCGTTTTTCGTTCAACGTCTCCGGCGGCCGCTGCGAGGCGTGCCAGGGCGAGGGCCAGCGCCGCATCGAGATGAACTTCCTGCCCGATGTCTACGTGCTGTGCGAGGTGTGCAACGGCCGCCGTTACAATCAGGAAACCCTGGCGGTCAAGTTCAATGGCTACTCCATCGCTGACCTGCTGGAGCTGGCGATCGAGGATGCGCTGCCGGTGCTGATCGATATTCCCCAGGTGCGGCAGAAGCTGGAAACACTGGTGGATGTGGGACTGGGCTACATTCATCTGGGCCAGGCCGCGACCACGCTCTCCGGAGGCGAAGCCCAGCGCATGAAACTGGCCCGGGAACTTTCCAAGCGGCAGACCGGAAAGACCCTCTACCTGCTCGATGAACCCACCACCGGTCTGCACTTCGACGACGTGCGCAGGTTGCTGGAAGTGCTGCACCGGCTGACCGACCTGGGCAACACGGTGATCATCATCGAACACAACCTGGACGTCATCCGCAGCGCTGACTGGATTCTCGACCTGGGCCCGGAGGGGGGCGAAGACGGCGGCAAGCTGGTGGCCAAGGGCACCCCGGCCGAGGTAGCTGCTACACTCGGCTCGCATACTGGAGAATTTCTGCGCCGTTACTTTCCCGTGGCTGAGTTGAAGCCGTTGCCGGCTTCTTCCACCGAGGGGAATGGCCACCACCTGGACGGCTCGCGTAAGGCTCCGGGCAAGAGCGCGGGCCGACCGCAGAAGAACGCCGGACGCAAGAGGAAACCCGCCCTGACCCATGTCGACTGATCCGGAGATCATGCCTTCGCCCTTCCCGCCGCTGGAGCCTCCGCCCAGTGTCGAGGAGGCACCCGTCCCGGCGCGGCCGTTTCGCCGCATTCCTAACTTTGGTCACACGGTTCTGTTTTTCCTGGTGGCCATCGTGGTCATGCTGATCGCCAGCGTTTCCGCCTTCGCCATCGCCATGGGCTTTCATCTCATGCGCTCGGAGACACCGGAGCAACTGATGCGCGAACCGCGTCTGCTTATCCCCAGCATGGCAGTCGGTTACCTGATCGCTGGGGCGATGGTCTGGGCCGTCTTTACTTTGCTCTGGCGGCAACCGTTCCTGATGGGTTTGCGCTGGAACTTTCCCGTTGTTCGCCGTCGTTGGGTCGCCCTGCTGGCCAGCGGCATTGGCTTGAGCCTGGTCGTTCAGTTGCTGTCGAATTTCCTCCCTGTTCCCAAGACGCTGCCTATCGACGACTTTTTCCGCACCTCCGCGGATGTGTGGCTGGTGGCCATTTTTGGCACTTTTCTTGCTCCTCTTTTTGAAGAGTTGGCGTTCCGCGGCTTCCTGTTGCCCTCCGTGGCCTCTGCCTGGGATTGGCTGCGCGGGCAAAGGTACGGCGCGGCTGGCGGCGATCCGGCGAGTTCCGTCCTCGTTGGCCAGAATGCGGACGAGAGTACGCATGAGGATCCGCACTGGAGCATCCCCGCCCTGGTTGTTTCCTGCACGGTCACCAGCGTCGCTTTTGCCTTGGTTCACGCCGATCAGTTGGCTCATGCCTGGGCGCCGCTGGCGGTCTTGTTCGCCGTAAGCCTGGTGCTGTGCGCCGTCCGGCTGCGCCACTGGGTCCCTTGCCGCCAGCACAATGATTCACGCGGTTTATAACGGAACTATTTTTACTATCCTGTTTTTCGGGACCGATGGTTTTCGCCATCTGGATAAAATCAGGTAATGACCCTTGCACACCGCGACGCGCTGCTCAAGATGCTGGCCCGCATCTCCTTTCGCCTGGGTGAATTCAAACTCTCTTCCGGAGCCACCAGCGATTACTACATCGACTGCCGCACCACCACGCTTACGGGTGAGGGTGGCCGCCTCACTGGCCTCGCCGTGCTCGATCTGATGCGCCAGCACGCGTTGCGAGCGCGAGCGGTCGGCGGCCTGACCCTGGGGGCGGACCCCATCGTCTGCAATGTAGCGGCGGCCAGTGCCTGGCATGCGCTGGAGGCTCCCGGCTCGGCCGGTGCTGGATGGCTTCCTGGTGCGGAAGGCGGAGAAAACGCACGGCACGGGGCGGCGGATTGAAGGCTTTCAACAGACGGATGCGCCGGTAATTATTGTCGACGACGTCTGCACTACCGGAGCTTCTACCGTGACGGCGATTGAAGCTGCGCGCGAGGCCGGAATGCATGTGGTCGGGCGTGATCTGCCTGGTGGAGCGTGAGGAGGCCAAAGGCCGGCCGGCGGTGGAGGCCGCGGCACAAGGCGCTCCTTTCTTCCGGCTCTTCAGCGCCGGCGACATTCGCCAGGAACACGTCAGCCACTTCGCCTTATAAGAACGGCAGGGACCCCAGACCCAAACGACAAATCTAATTTTTTGCGCAGGGGAGTGTCGGCGTATGAGCTACGCAAATTTAACCAGTTTGTGATTATCTGAAGCGATAATCAAACCGCCCGGTGTGGCCAAGATTGAAGAGACGAAAAGCCCTGCAGACCATGCCGATATTGTCGCCGAAACTTCACTGCAAAGAGTTGTGAGTCGAAATCGAAGCAACCATGCGCCATATCGCTGGTAAACATATCTTCAAAGCTTTGCTGGCCACGCTGATTGGCGCGTCTTCGTTATTCGCTCAGCCATCGGTTCCTGGTGCGCGCACTGTGAACGATGCGCACAACTGCTATCCCTATTTCGAATGGTGGAGCGACCGCATCGACCGCGCGCTCTCGACCGGCACTCCGGTCTCGATTGAGCAGGATCTCGCCTGGCACACCGACCCCAAGACGGGGCGCAGTTGGTCCGTTCTTACGCATGGCGGGACCACCTATGGAATAGAGCCGACCATGGAGCACTATTTCTTCGATCGGGTTCGTCCCATCGTGGAGAAGGCGTTGCGTGAAGGAAACCACGGCGACTGGCCGCTCATCACTCTCAACCTTGATTTCAAAGACAATAAGCCGGAACACCTCGCCGCGGTCCTGGCGCTGTTGCGGAAGTATCAGCCATGGCTAACTACGTCCGTAAAAGGCGCGCAGCCGGGGGACGTACAACCGCTCGAACTGAAGCCGATTCTAGTGTTGACCGGGGAAGCCGACGAGCAACAGGCGGTCTTTTACGATCAGCTGCAAACCGGTGATCGTGTACTGCTCTTCGGCGCAATACATACGAACGAAAAAGAACCTTCCGCGGCTCCCGAAGTAATGGATCCAGTCAAAGCTACGAATTACCGCCGCTGGTGGAACAATCCGTGGAAGGTAATTGAGCCCGGCGGACAACCGAACGCCGGCGAGTGGACACCGGCGAAGATGAACCGGCTCCGCGCCCTGGTGGAGCGGGCTCACGCCAATGGCCTGTGGATTCGGTTTTACACTCTCGACGGCGCAACTAAAGCGCAGCTCAGTTGCAATGGTTGGTTCCATGACTACAACTTCGGCTCTCTCGCAGCGGCTCAGTTGCGGTGGCGTGCAGCCATCGCGGCGCATGTCGATTACCTTGCATCGGACCAGTACGAACTCTTAGGGCGTGAAATTCACCGGCACCCGCCGCCACCCGCCAACACGTCGCCCTAATCAACAACTGAACACCAGGCCTTTGGGACAATTCCAGACCCCTTCGACCACAATTTCGGGTGCACGAGCCAGCACAAGAGAGCTCGACCGCACATGCTGGAATGCAGGCCAGGTCGAGTTGGAAGCTGCTTTTTGACTGCAATTCAATCCGTTGTGTTTAGCCCAAAATGGGTAAGTCTGCGGCGCAGATTCATGTCCTATTTACCGAAATTTCATAGTTCATTTAGAGTTAACCCCTAGTATCTTTTGGTAACGGCTCAGCGCACAGGATCGGGCGCGTGTCTCGAGTACTTCTCTTGTACGAGATTCCTTATATCCAAGGAGGCCCTCCAGTGAAGCACCGGTATTTGCGCGCACACCATCATTACCTCATCGCCCTCATTCTCGTCCTCACGACATTCCTCACAACTTCTTATGCGCAGGTCAATACATCCAGCCTTACTGGTCTGGTTACCGATCCCAGCGGCGGCGTAGTTCCAAATGCCACGGCTACTGCGACAAGTTCCGTGAACGGCTATGTGCGCACCGTTACCACAGACAGTGCCGGCTACTATTCGTTCCAGAATCTGCCCATCGGCCAATACACGGTGCGCGTGGAAGCACCCGGCTTTAGCGCCGACGAAGAAGCCGTAACTTTGAATGTTGCGGAGAAGAGCCGCCGTGATTTTTCTCTACAGTTAGGTTCGACACAGCAGACAGTGCAGGTGGAGGCGGCGGGAACAGAGCTGTCGCCCGATGACGCCTCCATCGGTACCGTGGTCGGCTCGCAGGTCATCGAGCAAACGCCGCTCTACCTGCGCAACTGGGATGACCTTCTGCGTACGGTGCCCGGCGTACAGATTTCGCGATTCACCCAGCAGAGCGGTTCCACCTCCGCAGGGCGCACGGGCGATTTCAACGTGAACGGCATCCACTCCCTGCAGAACAACTTCATCCTCGATGGCATCGATAACAATACGTTTTCAGAGAATGTGCAGGAATTGAGCACCGAAGCGGCGCACCCCTCGGTTGACGTTATCGCCGAATTTAACATCATTACCAATCCTTACTCGGCTGAGTATGGGCGCGCGCCGGGCGCTGCTGTCTCTGTGAATACCAAAAGCGGCACGAACGCAATCCATGGCCTGGCCTACGAATACGTGCGCAACCAGTACTTCGACGCAACCGACTATTTCACCAAGCAGCATGGCCTTCCCAAGGCGGAGAATAATCAGAACCAATTTGGTGGAAGTCTTGGTGGCCCGTTCGTGAAAAATAAGCTTTTTGGTTTTTTCAATTATGAAGGCACCCGCATCAAGCAAGGCGTCACCCGCACCTCCACGGTGCCGCTGGATAATGAGCGCGTCGGTGATTTCAGCCCGGCAGCCAGCGCAAGCACCGGTATTCAGTACGCTACCATCTACGATCCGCAGACCGGCCAGCCCTTTCCAAACAACCAAATTCCCCAGCAGCGAATCGACCCCGTGATGGCCAGGTTGATCGCCCTCTTTCCCGAGCCCAATGTGAGGGTCAACGGAAACTTTCCCGAGGTAAATAACTACTTCCGCAATGGGGGAGCCCAAGACGACACAGACAGCTACAACGGGCGCGTGGACTGGACACCCTCCACCAACAATACGGTCTTCGGACGCTATAACTACTCCAATCGTTTTCGCTTCATTCCTGGATATCTCGGTGGACTGGCGGACGGCAGCAGCACCTCGGCGTGGGGACGCCAGTATCTCAAGAGCCACAGCCTCGCTCTCGGCTGGACACACATCTTCAGCGCGAGCCTGGTGAATGACTTCCGCTTCGGATGGGTGCGCAACTACACATTCGCCGAACAGGATCCCTTTGCCTTGACCCAATACGCTGGCGATTACGTTCCTGGAATTCCCATCAATCCTGCGGTGGGTGGCGGCGTCCCGCTGACCACCTTCAGTGGCTCCATTGGAGCTTTCCTGGGCTCACCTGACTTCCTGCCCAAACAGCAGGTGCCGCAGCAGTTCCAGTACAACGATACCCTCTCCCTGGTCCGCGGGCGGCAGACCTATAAGATTGGCGGGTCGTTGTATCTGCCCCTGCGAAACCTCTTCCAGGACGAGCCGGGCATGCGCGGCGATATGACCTTTACCGGTATCTTCACCTGTGAGCGCAATGCTTCGAGCCAATGCGTTTCCACCAGTGGCATCTACCCCTACGCCGATGGGCTGCTTGGCCTGGTGCAGAGCAATCAGCTCACCAACGTACACTTTGTCGATCAGCGCCTCTGGATGATCTCCGGCTTTTTCGAAGATGATTGGAAGGCGACACCGAAGCTAACGCTCAATCTCGGCCTGCGCTACGATTTCGCCACGCCCGCGCTGAATGGCAAGAATCAAATGGCGAATTTTGATCCCGATGCCGGCGCACTGGTCTTTGCGCGCTCGGGTGGCCTGCAGTCGCGCGCGCTCGTCAATCCCAACTACAAGAACTTCGGCCCACGCGTGGGCGTTGCCTACTCACCGGATCAGAAGACGGTACTGCGCGGCGGCTACGGCATCTACTACACAGTGTTCGAGCGCTACGGCAGCGAGGACCAACTCTCGCTGAACCCACCGTACCTCATCAACAAAACACAATCAGCTGCATCCACCTCCACGACCCCGGTGATGATTGCCCAGCAGGGCTTTCCAGCGAATTACCTTGATCCTTCGACCATCGACTTCAACAACCTTACCGCCTTCCACATACGCGCGTTGAACTCCAATGATCCGACTCCCTACGTACAACAGTGGAGTGTCGGTATACAGCGCGCGATTGGCAATTCGTGGACGGCAGAAGTGGACTATGTCGGCACGAAGTCGACACACCTCGACATCATTCGCAACTACAACCAGCCTCTGATCTCAGGTAATACGGTGGAAGCCACCACCAATAGCGCCGGACAGACGGTCCCGGTGATTCCCTACTCCAATTTCGGCCTTGTCGAATACACCGATCCGATCGGATTTGGCAACTACAGCGGACTGCAAGCAAGCGTCAAGCGCCGCTTCTTGAACGGCCTCAGTGTTCAGACCGCCTACACCTACTCGCACAGTCTCGATAACGCTCCCGAAGAGTTGGAGACCAACTCCGGGGATGCACCGAACGGACGTGATGCCGCCGCATGGTATGGCAATAGCGACTTCGATATTCGCAACCGTGTCTCGGTGAATTACGTCTACGAACTGCCTTTTGGTCACGACAAGCAGATGCTGAACCACGGTCCGCTGTCGTGGATCTTTGGGGACTTCCGCACATCGGGTGTTTACACGTTCTACTCGGGCCATCCATTCACGGTGAACGCGGGCAGCACGCTGGCCAGCGCGCTTGATCCCTATGGCTATGCGACCGCTACGCCGTTTTTGATTGGCAAGCCGCACAAGGTCGGAGACCAGGCCTGCTGGTATTACATCTCGAAGAACAGCGCGTGTTCCAAGTTCGCACCCAATCTGACAGATGCCTACGCTGCGCCGCCGTCCGGACAGTTCGGCAACAGTGGCCGCAATACTCTCGTAGGACCGAGGACGGACGTCTTCGACGCTGCGCTGATGCGCGATTTTCCCATTGAGCGTTTCAATATTCAGGCCCGTTGGGAAGTGTTCAACGTGGCGAATACGCCCTTGTTTGGACAACCGGGCAACAATATCACCAGCAGTTCGGCAGGCAGCATCACGACCTTGTCTGGCGATCCCCGCGTGATGCAGTTTGCGCTCCGGGTTTCTTTCTAAACCTGCTACGAACACAGCGCCAGCCAGCGTACCGACTCGGAAAAGGTATTCACAATCGCTAGTTTGCTGACTGTCTCGTTCGGCTCACTTTTCGAGTGCGATCTTTTGAGATATGGTTAGGGGACTTCCCGCGGGAGAACCCAAATGAGAGCCGCATGGTTGCTTGCAGTCGCCGCTGTGATCGCCTCGTCCACCGGGGCCCTGGAATGCTTTGCACAGGGCACGCCTGATACATCGGTCAAAACGGCCGCAAAGCCGGCGAATGCCACGAGTGACGGAGAATCCGCTCCCGCGCAGCTTCAGAGCCTGATCGCGGCGCTCTCCGGAAAGTGGATGCTCAGCGTGAGGTTCGAGCCCACAAGCAGAATGCCAAACGCATTCACCGGGGCCGGAGAGGAGTCTTGGCATCCGGGGCCAGGAGGCTTCACTTTGATCGAAGAAGAACACCTCCCCACACCCCGAGGACAAGCGTATCTTCTGGGTATTCTCTGGTGGGATAGCGGAGCGAAAAAACTTCAGGGAATGGAGTGCAACAACCAGCTTCCGTACACATGTGACCTTAAAGGCGCACTGTCCGATATCACGGTGACCTGGGATGAAAAGACCCTTGCCATTCAAGAACTCGAGACGCACGACGGCAAGAAAACGGTCTGGCACGAGGCGTGGTCGCAAATTACGCCGGCTTCGTTCGTGC
The DNA here is from genome assembly GCA_963758385.1 of uncultured Acidobacteriaceae bacterium. Lineage (GTDB taxonomy): Bacteria > Acidobacteriota > Terriglobia > Terriglobales > Acidobacteriaceae > PALSA-350. The sequence goes on from CAVWVA010000001.1 coordinate 1,925,385, forward strand.
AAACCGGAGACATCACGCAACCTGACGGATCAACGCATCGCTACATGACGATCAAGGGCGCCAAAGTTAAAGAATGAAGAGTTGAAACAATGGCTTTGAACTTGAAGCGGCCATTCTCCGCACCGCGGTGGAGCGTGGCAAGTTACCGAAAATCCCGTTTTTCAATCCTTCGTCATGCAGAAACTGATTTAAAAGTTTCAGGTGGTTAGCCGCCGAGGGTATCGGGTTCAGTTATCTCCCGGCCGACTAATACGGGGGCGAAGCGGAGATGTACTCCTCATTCGCTCCTTAAGGCCTTGACAGGGTCAATGGCCGCCGCTCTTGTAGCCGGAATGATGCCGGCCGCGCATGCAGCGAGCGCCATGGTTGCAATTGCGGTTATTAAGATGCCCTGGTCTGTTCCGCTTACCTCAAAGAGTTGCGACCGCACATAGCTCCTGAAATTCAGGTGTGTTCTTTCGCAGCTGGTCGTACATCTGCGTCGAAAACCACGAGATCCCGCCGCGATGATCATCTCCCACGCGAATCAACTGCTCCGGCCGGGGTACCGGCAGGTCCTGCAGCAGGGTGGCGTGAATCAGGGTAAAGATCGCGGCGTTGGCGCCGATTCCCAAACCCAGCGTGGGCAAAGCGGTGACGGTGAATCCGGGATGCTTACGCAGTTGCCGTGCAGAGTAGAGGACGTCGGCAACCAGCGATTCCAGAAACTGAAATCCGCGCTGAGCGAGCGGCGGGATACTCCGTGCTTTGGTCTGCCCCATGAATTCAACTTTCCTGGCCTTACTCTCCGCGGAGTGCGAGCATAGGATCCGTTCGCGAAGCGCGCCTGGCCGGCAATGCCGAGGCTGCGAGAGCCAGCAAGAGCATGGCGACGGCTGCAAGTGTAAGTACCACGGGATCGAATGGGCTGACAGCAAACAAAAAAGAACGCAGCAGGCGGGATGCGGCTATGGCTCCGAGTAAGCCGAACACGCAGCCGACCGCTGCCAGTTTTACTCCCGAAGTAAGGATGATCGCGAGTACCCCCGAACGCTGGCAGCCCAGCGCCATGCGCAGGGCCATCTCCTGTTCGCGCAAGGCGACGGAGAAGGCGATGATGCTGTAGATGCCGAGCACACTGAGCAGGACGGCGACCAGGGCAAAGCACGAGATCAGGATGGTGTTGAAACGGCGCGGCGCCTCGCTGCCGGCGATGGCGTGTTCCATCGTTTGCATGTGGTAGAGCGGCGCCTGCGGGTCGATCTGGTGCACGGTCGCGCGCAGCGCATTCTCCATCTGCTCGGGGTCCACGTGGGTGCGCAGCACGATGTAACCGTAGTCGGCGTTTACTTCTCCGGCGCTGGCGAAGTCTCCTTCGGAGAGGGCGGTCTGGTCGATCGGTTGATACAACTGGTCTTCTGTCCTTTCATCCGGAGATCCCATTTTCACGCTATCCACCTCGCCGACCACGGTCATCCAGGGAGTCTTGGTTTCCTGCAATCCACGGCGAAGCCTCTTGCCGATGGGGTCCTGGCCGGGCCAGTAGCGCTGGGCCAATTTGCTGTTCACCAGGGCCACTAATGGGGAGCCGGCGTTATCTGCCTCGGTGAAGGTTCGCCCGCGCAGCAGGCGGATGCCCAGCGCCTGGATGGGATCTCCGCGCACAAGAGAGATGGTGGCCAGGTTCAAGCCCGCTCCCTTGGGAGGAACGTAGCCTTCAATGGTGATCGCGGGCCCTTCAGAGTCGCCGGAGGAAGGCAGGGCCGAGGTGATGCCAACGGCTTCTACAGCCGGCAACTGGCGAAGATTGCGCAGCACCTGCTCATCGAACGCATCGATGCTTGCCTGGGTTGGATATTGGTAGCGGGGCAGACCGTAGAGCGCTGTAAGGGTGTGGTCGGGGCGGAAGCCTACGTCGACCGCGCGCATCTTTTCGAAGCTGCGCAGAAGCAAGCCGGAGGCGGTGAGCAGCACCAGAGCGATGGCGATCTCCGCGGCGACCAGCACGGAACGCAGGCGGGCGTGGCCGCTGCCGGTGGTGCCGGTGCGGCCGGTTTCTTTCAGGGTTCCATTGACACTGGTGTGAATAGCGGCGAAGGCGGGGGCCAGCCCGCAGAGCAAGCCAGTGAGCAACGCCAGTCCCAGGGCGAAGGCCATCACTGGCCAGTTGAGACCAATCTCACGAATGCGTGGGAGTCGTTTCCGGCAAGAGGCTTATGCCCAGGCGCAGCGCGGCTGCTGCGAATGCTAACCCGACAAGACCGCCGGCGAGCGAGAGCACCATGCTTTCCACGATGGCCTGCCGGAGTAAGGTTGCGGCGCGCGCGCCGAGGGCGAGGCGAACGGCGATTTCTCTGCGCCTGCGAATGGAGCGCACCAGCAGAAGGCCGGCCAGGTTGGCGCAGGCGATGAGCAGGATGACGACCACGGCAAGGAACAAGGTGCGCACCATGGGGCGCGCTTCCTGAACCGTGTCCTCTTGCAGCGGTTTAACGGCTGCATGAATACGGAGGCTGCGCATGAAGGCCGGGTAATCCCGCACGGTTGCCTGGGCTACCCGCTCGGCGTCGCTCTGCGCTTGCTCCGGCGTGATGCCGGGCTTCAGGCGGCCCACCATGCGAAATTCCCAGGAGGCGGCCTCGCCGGCCAGGAACTCTTCTGGTTGCAGGCGCAGGGGAACCCACAAATCGCTGCCGACTACGTGGCCCGGCACCAGGGGAAATTCAAAATTGCGCGGCATGACTCCGATAATGACGTAGGGCTTGCGATCGAGAAGGATGGTGGTCCCAAGGATGTTGGCGCTGCCCTGGTAGTGGCTCTGCCACAAGCTGTAACTGAGCACGACCACCGATTGCTGCTGCTCGTCTTCGGCTTGGGTGAAGGTGCGCCCGAGCAGCGGCGCGACCTGGAGCGCGGGAAAGACCTCACCGCTCATGCGAACGGCATGGACTGCTTCGGGTGCACCAGTCGTGGCCAGGTTATAGCTCGTATGCTGATAGCCGCCGAGGTGGGTAAAGCTGTGGGTATCGCGCATGTAGTTGACAACGTCCGCGGCATTGGCCCGGGGCCGGGCGCACATTTCGCAATTGGAGCCCTCGAGCGTGTCTCCCAGGATGACCAGCCGATCCGCTGCGGGAAAAGGAAGTGGGCGGAGGAGAACGCCGGCGACGATGGAAAAGATCGCGGTGGTGGCTCCGATGCCAAGCGACAGCATCAGGATGGCGGTGATGGTGAATCCTGGCGACTTACGCAATTGGCGGAGGGTGTAGCGAGTGTCTTGCGAGGGTCTGCGCCAGCCCTTGATAGGAGCGCTCGTTGCGGTGCATTTGCTTGGCTTGTTCGACGCCCCCGTAGGCTCGCCTGGCGGCTTGCCGCGCTTGCTCTGGAGCCATGCCCTGGCGGAGATAGTCGTCCTCTAATAACGCGAGATGCGCGGCAATTTCTCTGGCTAGTTCTGCCTCTTCCCGTGAGTTGGTAAAGAGCCGGGTAAGCTTCAGAAAGACACGTCTGAGTTGCTTCATGGCTATGACTCCTCGAGCAAGAGCCGCTCTACCAGGGCCGCCATGGTTCTCCATTTCTCTGTTTCGGCGCCCAGGGCTTTTTGTCCGGCTTTGGTGATTTCGTAGTATTTTGCTTCGCGGTTGTTTTCCGTCCTGCCCCAGGTTCCCTTGATCCATCCATATTGTTCCAGCCTCACTAACGCGGGGTACAGCGTTCCCTGGTTGAGATTGAGCAGGCGATCGGAGACCTGCTGGAGCCGGGTGGCGATCTGGTAGGCGTGCTGGGAGCCCATGAGTGGCAAGCGTTCGCAAGACGATCAGATCGAGCGTGCCCTGGAGCAGTTGGATCTGATCTTTGTCTTTACTTGGCATCCAAGCGATCTCCCTCAATCAGGATTGCTCCAGGTGCACTTGGATGTCAAGTGAAGCTTTCGCCACCGCGGCGGTTGCAGCGAAAGCCGCAGTCATTTCAGAAGAGTTGGGTCAGAGCAAAACAAATCCCGACACCGCGCGTCCTAATGGCCGAGTGGCAAAGTATCGACAACATCGGGCAGAAAGTAGAAGACCATTGCCAAAATAAGATACGTGGCCACCAACTGCACCCCTTCGAGCCAATTCGTTTCTCCGTCCGCGGCGACCTGACCTGTGATCAGGACAGAAACAAAGATCGCCAGCACCTCCGCGGGAGTAAAAGCAAGATCCATAGGACGAGGCCCAATAAAATGGCTCAGAATCACCAGGACCGGCGCCACAAAGAGAGCGACCTGCAAACTGCTGCCGACGGCAATACCAAAGGAAAGGTCCATTCGATCTTTCCAGGCCGCGATGACCGCCGTGCTGTGCTCTGCCGCGTTGCCAATAATCGCTACCACGATCACACCGACAAAAATCTGCGACATTCCAAAGGCGGCCGCTGCCTGTTGCACCGAGCCCACTAGAATTTCACTGATCCATGCGATCAACGCCGTAGCCGACGCCAGAATAATCAGCGCTTTACCCAGGCTCCACGGAGTGTCCTGCTCCTCTCCTGGCGGAATTGGTTTTCCCCGGAACAGGGCCTTGTGCGTGTGCACAGAGAACGCCAGATGAGCTGCGTAGACAAGCAGCAGTACGACGGAAATTTCCAGTCCCAGGGAATTCTCCAGCGCAGCCTTAGCCGGGCTCTGCAGGTAATGGAACGCAGCCGGCATGATCAGCCCAATGGATGCCAGCGTAAGTAAAATCGCCTGGGCACTCGACGCCGTGTTATTGAATCGCTGCGCCTTATAGCGAAGGCCTCCAGCCAGCGCAGAGGCCCCAAATACCAGGAGAATGTTACCGATCAGGGATCCGGTAAGAGATGCTTTGACCACCGCATAAAGACCCTTGTGCAGAGCCGCGAGCGCGATGATCAGCTCGGCCGCGTTGCCGAAGGTGGCATTCAACAGTCCCCCAATACCATCCCCTGCATGACGGGCAATTTGTTCGGTGGCATGTCCGAGCCAGCCCGCAAGCGGCAGGATCGAGAGACAGGCGGCGATGAATATATAGGTGTGCGCCTCAGGCCTGAAGAACTCAAGCCCGATCGCGACCGGCACAAAGATCAGGAGCCAATTGAGCATACTCTCCCAGTGGAGAGAACAACCCGACCTATTGTCAATCATTTACGGCACGACAAGAGCCGCGCCCTGATACCGAACAGAGTGTTTCCCCAGCCTGTGGAGCCTCGAAACCTTCACACCTTGGGCCGCATTCGCACCAAACTCTAGGTCGCAAACGCGAGGCGTGGCCCACCCGCCGTGGTCGAACACGCAGGGGATGGCTTAGGGGAGCTAACAGGGGGTATATTTGCAAGCGGCGAACCCTTTGCGCAGGGAGGGGTAGGAACTTGAAGCTACGGCTGCTATTTGCTTTATTCTTTTCTGTCTCGCTGGCCTGGATTTTCAGCGTGACCCAGGCCGTGCCCGTCTCCGCCGCCGACGCTTCCACAAAACCCGTGGACTTTATTCGATGGCCATGCAACTGGCCTTGCATACCACGGGCCGCGGCGGGTCCGGCTCACCCGAGGCGAAGGCTCAACAACAGGAGATTCTGCTGTTGCTACAAGGACAATGAAAACGACATCGCTATGGCAGCCCTTTCAAGAGCCCATTGCAGACAGCCTGGTCGCCAATGTGTGCGATAGATATCGTGCGGCCTTTTTGGCCGCCAGACGGGTCAGCGCTGGCTAGTTTCCCCCGTTTGCTGTTTGAGAACCTGGTCCGGCTTGAGGCATACGAAAACATCCGTGCTCCCGGAACCGAAATGTAACTCGCGAACAGCCGTTTCCGTCGCGGGACCGGGGCATCCATCCGCCCAGAACTTGATCGAGATCACAAGGTTCCTTCCGAAAGCACTATCGCGCGTTGCCGTCTTCATCGCGACACTTCCCAAAGACGGCCCGGCACCCTGCGACTCAGTCCATTCTCCATCTTGGCTGGCAACGGAAAGGGTCCACCCATGCGAAGACCTGGAGGGCACAAGCCTATACATTCCAGCAGGCACTTTAAGTCCACCTATCCAAACCGGAGTTCGACTGTAGAAGGTAGCGACGGCCCCTGACGTTCCGTTGAAAAGCTCGCGCCCGTCCCCGGTAGCGGAGATAAATCCGGCGGCCCAGGCTTCATACTCAGTGATCGACCCAGACGACGTGCAGTACTTGGCGGCCGGCTTGCCCGGCTCGGCTTCTGCCGGCTGGCCACAAACCTGGATCGCGCCCCAACCGCCGGTGTGCCCATTGGATATGCCGGAACAGAAGTCCGCGGGGTCGAGCTCTTTGGTCGATCATTCCGGCACCGTTACTTTCATCCACCGCACACATTGCTCCGCTTCGCTGGCAGCAGCGGACGAATCATCTTGCGCCACCAGCGCAGGGAGCCCGGAAAAGGCCAGCCAGAGCGTAAGAAACATCACCGAGCTCCGCTTCATTGTTGCCTCCGGGCGTAGCTGCAATCACTCACGTCACAAATTTTAGTCGTCCGTGATGAAACGATTTGTGGAGTTCCTTCACAAACCACCGAGCAAGCAGCACAGCAGGTCCAAGGTTATCAGTGCCGGACCCAGCTACGCTCGGGAGGCTATCGTCCATGCCCACAAGAAGCGGTTCTAATCCCAGGCGCCCTAAATCTGCGAGCCAGGGCGGCAAAGCATCTCCCACCCACGAGCAAAGATCATCGTACTCGCTGCTCTTGAAACGGGTGCTTCCCGCCGCCTCCGTTCAGACGGGCAAAGACCGCCTCGAATCGTTCAGCTTGAGCAAGTTTCCCAACGATGCGACGCCGGAGAATTACGTGCCGCCCGTGAAAAAGCCGGCCGCTTCGCACTACGCAACGAAACTTCAGCACGTGGGCGATTTTCAAAGAAAGAGAATCGCCGAGCATCTGCGAGACCTGAAGTCGAAGACGGGTGAGCATTCCCGGAACAAGAGCGCGAAGACGACTATCAAGGGAATCACCCTGGCTCTTCCAAAATCGCGGATCGCGAAACTTCTGCCCAGCTACGACGAAAAGAGCGGCGAGATTGATTTAGACGATCTCATGAGCGTCATCGGCAAGCACACAAGAGGCAGCGAGTTTTTCGCAAAAGGCGATCCAACTCTCAATCGCCTGAGACTGCATGACAGGGTCAACCGAATCCTCGGAACGGATAAGCGGGGTAAATCGAAATGACTGCACAACTACGATCGCCACAGTATGTGATTGACGATGTCGAGCGGCTTTTAAGCGACCTGACCACTCCCGAAACTCAAGTAAAATTTGACGCGCCCTCACGAGCCAACCCGGCAACGATTCAGAACACGATCAGTCCGCCCGCCGCAACGTGGCACTGGGCGACAAACGCGGCGCAGGTCGGTCAGAACGCAACCCTCAATCCTGAAGACGTGGGCAAGTACGGCCTTCAGGATGCGAACCATACCATGTATAGGTTGGCCAGCGTTACGCCAGACGTCGTGTGGCAGCCCATACAAACCTTTTCGACCGCCACCTGGACCTGGCCGAACGTGACGGGCCGCCTTGGGGAAAATATCGCCGCCGCCGATGTTGGAAAAATAGGCTTACAAACCGATATCGACACGTACTATCAGCTGACGGATGCGAATCCCGCGATCTGGCAGCAAGTACCAAATCCCACCGACACGTCCGCTCCTTTTGAGCTCTCTACCGGAGCATCCGACGCCGATTCCTATCACGACTTCTTTCGGCTACAAGTTGCATTTGAAGATGTTTGGGTCGAAATGCTCGACCAACGTATTAAGGCAGCGGCCGAGCTCGTCTACGCCACCTGGAATGCGATCATGACCCAGAGCGGCGACTACAAGGGCTTGCACGCTTCCCTTGCCCCGAACCAGATCGCGAGCGTCGATGAGCTGAATGAGTTTCTCGGGAACCTGAAATACGTATTGGGAATATCGGATGGCAACACCGCGCCCTCGGATGCTTCCCCGGACATTGCGAAGCTCAAGGACGTTGTCGGAAAAATGCTCACCGGATGTGAAATGTTGCTGAACACCATCAATTGGGCGGCTACCAAACCGTGGAACAACGAGATCTTGTTCATGAACCAAAATGCTACGCTCAATGCCGACCCGCACAGCGGCGACCCCTGGGGAAATGATCTCGATCAACTGAACAGCTTGTATCCCGATGTCTCTCGCGGGCTGATGTTTGAATCGATACGGAATGACCTCAACTCGGTGTCTCCTCCCGCGCCTTCTGCGCCACCGGATGTCACATTTACCGCGCTCACCAACCTGCTAACGGAACTGGATGGAATGCTGAAAGAGCCATACCGCTTCGATGTGTTCGCGCCCGGTTCCATCAACTACGGTTTGTTGCTGAACTATCGCCAGCACTGGCAGCCACAGTCTTACCAGGTGGGCAATCTGGTTTCCACCATTCCGCTGGCGCCGCAGGAGACGCGGCGGTACACGACGAAATCTGTGGTCAAGAAGACCCGCAACATCAAGGAAATTGACGATTCGCTGCGCAGCGGCAAGGATGAAATCGTCAGACACCTGGCGTGAAGATCGCGAAGTTGTGGAACGCGCCAAGAATCAGACCAACTTCCAGCAAAATGCGTCGGGTACTTATGGCAATGACACCGGCTTGTACAAGATCAGCGCGGGTATCCAACAATCACAAGACCAGGCGCTTGAGTCGGCTCAAACCAAAAAGGATTTCCATGAAGCAGTGGTGAAGTCCGCGCTGGAATACCGCACCGAGCATAGAACGGAAATCTCGACCGAAGAGACCCAGGAAGACGAAAGTAACGAGCTACCGGGAGATTCGTAATCCGAACGATGAGCTTACGGTCACTTACCTGTTCTATGAATTGCAGCGCAGGTATCTGGTGGACGAAAACCTTTACAAGATTACGCCGACCATTCTTGTTGCGAATGAGGTTCCAACACCGAACGAGATCGACCAGGCGTGGATTGTGCGCAATGACTGGATTATCAAGCGGGCCATCCTGGATAACTCGTTTTTGCCGGCGCTCGAGTATATAGCGACCGACTACACGGGAGAACAGATCAAGTTACAGGTTCTGTGGATGGCGGTTGAGCAGCAGAAGAGCGTGGTGGACAGGATCTCTCTGCAAGTGCAGATGGCGACGCAATCGCTCGACGTCGCCACCCTGGGCTTGCAAAGTGCTCAGGACCAGGATGTCGTCGGCCTTCAGTCCGCCGAACAACAGGCTTTAGTGAAATCATTTTTCGATCCCCTGGGCATCTCGCAGGTAGGCAAGGGAGGCGATGGTAATTCCGATCGGGCAAGAATGGATTTCGCCAAGGATTCGCTCAATCGGGCGCAAACCAAGGTTGATCAGCTGACCAACGATTTGAAATCGGAATCCACTGCTCTGCAGATTGCCATCGACAAGTACACCGCGGCGGCTACCAGGTTCTACGGCATGATGGCGGATATTGACCGGCTACGCGTTCACGTAAAGGACAACATCATCCACTACATGCAGGCCATTTGGAGCTACGAGCCGCCCGATCAGCGGTATTTCCGTCTCTACAACCTCGATGTTCCGGTGTTCGAACATAATACGGTAGTGAGTTCTCTGCCAAAGTCTGACGTGAGTCCTGGACTGGAGCAAATTGATCCCACTCACACTGCGATCAAGGTTGCGTTTCCCGTGCCGAGCTTAAGCGATGAGCCGCAGAAGCTCTACGAGGTCGCCGACCTTGAGAACCTGATTGGGTTCAAGGGCAACTATATGATCTTCCCCATGACCAAGTTCAATTACATGAACTGGTACATGATGCAGGATTACATCCACATTGATACAACGACCGGTGTAACTGCCCAGGATCCTGCACCCCGGTGCATCGAAGACTCCGCAGGAGCTCTCGGATGCGATGACCAGAATTCGCGCCAACAAGGATGATTTTGCGGCAGATCGCGAGCTTTTCCAGGAGATCGTGCTCCGTTTGATATCGAACCAAAGCCCCGAGATGGTGATCGTCCCGAGCAACTCTCTCTACATTGAGGCTCTCCCCGGTACACATCCGTTGCTGGAGGATTTCAAGCTTATACACCGCGCCATCGACATAAAAAAAGCGCAGGCCGAAGCGCGCCATGCCGAACTGGAGAACCTGCGTTTGGCGGCACGCCTGGCGAATGGGGAGTTTGGCGATCCTGACATCGATAAGGTGGTGGTCGTGGGCACGGGCCATCACGTAACGGTGGACGCGGGCCAGTAGTTTGGGGGGGAAAATACTCTATGGCGAGTCTCACGGATTACGAGAAAGGTCTTACCGACCAGCAACGAGGATTGCTCGAGCAGGGGCTGCCTGCGCAGCCCCTGGTCGACTCTTCACTGCTTCGGCCGGGCTGGCATAAGCAGCGAACGCCAGTGGACGATCAGCCGGTTCTCGCCATGATGCCCGATGGTTCCGGATATGTCGGTCCGGCCTGGGTGGCCGAGGTGGAAAGCTACGTAATGGGCCAGCGCATGGCGTGGGAGCGTGAGTTGAGGACCGGGGCAAACATTGCCGGTGGGCTCGGGGGCACGGCGGGATACGCAGCAGGCGGCCATAAGGGATCTGATGTGGGCGCGCTTATCGATGCTGCGATGTCGTTCGTATATACCAGCCACCCACTGAATACAGAAAAAGTGGTGAACGCGCCTGTCGAGCCCGCGAACATTGTTCATGGCGCACCCACCTATCAAGCCGCTCCGCCTCCCGTCAAGATTTCGACTCCGCCTGCAAACCCGATAACCCGCGACGGCCTTCCCTTTTCCGCCAAACGCGCTACGACTCGCCCGCTCAAGACAACGGAAGCCAAACCCACCAGGTCCCGCAAAACACCTCAAGCGCCCCCTGGTACCCTCCCGGTTCTGTCACCAGAAGCTCTCACGTCGAGGGAAATCGAGCGCGAAGGAAAAGCAGCGGAACAAGTAGTTAATCGCGACATCCGCGGGACGAACAGCATACGATCCGCCTCGCCGGCGGCTAAGCGCGCAGAACGTGGCCTGGCAAGTGTAAAGGCGAGCCCCACGCGCCCTCGTGTGAAGGAAACCGCAACCAGGCTCCGCTCAAAATCAGGCGGACCTGCAAGCAAGGCAGCGGAGCGGACGCCCCCGCCGAAGGCAGCGGCCACAGGAAAGAAGAAGGTGGAACCTTCCGTCGTCCTCGATCCAAAGACGGGCGTACCCAAACAGACGAGCGGCACGGTGAAGGTGGGTCCGGCGTATGCAACGTTTGAAAAGGCGTTTGCAAACAAGGCCCATGCAGACGCTCACATTGCCGAGGTGATTCTCAGGGATCCAAAGAAGAAAGTGATTGCGGACTGGTGGGAAGTGTCAGAGTCCCTCTCGAAGCAGGGCGTTCACGGTGTTGGCCGGGCCGGCGACACAGAACAGAAGGCGTTGGTACGTGTCCGCCTGCAGCCTGGACAGACCCTGGAGATACGCGGCGCATGGACCCCATGCACGGTGAAAGGGGGTTGCGACGTCGCTATGCAGGATAACGCTCTTGAGAGCGGCGCCGCAATCATCTATCGCACTACTGGCGGGCAGGTGCATGACTATCCGAAGTCGCATTTTTAACGACGAGGTTTCAAGGTCAGTAAAGTCACCGCATTCATGCTGCTAGACCGTTGCGGCTGTGCCCGGATGTCTGTCGCGCCATATGCGGTAAACACCCCAGGCGGCAGCCGAGCAGTTGTCCATCACGCGGCCATCCAGCAGCATCGCTTCAAACTCACTCACCGAAACGCGATGTACCGTCATGTCATGCTCTTCCGGATCGCGCTCGGTCTCGCCCTGGGTAAACCCTTCCGCCAGGTACACATGGTGGATCTGCCGCATCGCTCCATACGCAATCCACAAATCAGTGATATGCGTCATACGTTTTGCGATCAATCCCGTCTCTTCGCGCAGCTCTGCTCGCGATAGCTCTTCCGCATCCACCCCATCCACTTCCCAACCACCCTGCGGCAGCTCGTAATAGGTCTCACCCACGGTGTAGCGAAACTGCCGTACCAGCCAGAGGAAATCGCCCTCGGCCGTTCGATCGAGAGGCACAACGATGCACGCGGAATGTTTGTCCATCACACCGTAGATGCCGCGAACACCGTCCTCGCGTTCGAACACATCCTCACGCACCGTGCACCAATGGTTGCGGTACACTTCACGACTGCTGATCGTCTTGATTGGCACCCTCGAGTCTCCCGCCACTGATTATTTGCACCCTGCATGAACGTTCATCTGGCCTGCGTCATGGAGTACGGAAGCTCGAGTGGCTGCATCGACCACGTTGCTTCCGCCCTGGTGCTCATCACAAAGCGCAGTTGGCCCCCTCGCATCAGTTCCTCATGCCGTAGGAATGAGCGTGAGAGCGGCTTTCCATTCAGAGTGACCGACTTGACATATAGCATGCGATGAATCAAGATGTTCGGCGACCACCTTGAATGCATTTCCGTTGGGAAGGTGCAAAGTGGCCTCCTCCACAAAGGGACGGCCGATCACGTATTCGTTCGAACCGGGTGCGACCGGGTAGAACCCCAACGCAGTAAAGAGGAGCCATGCAGACATCTGTCCAAGATCGTCGTTGCCGACGAGGCCATCCGGTGCAGGGCGATACTGCGACTCCACAATATGCCGCAGCCGCTCCTGCGTTCTGGCCGGCGCGTGCGCGTAGACATAAAGATAGGCAAGGTGATGGCTCGGTTCGTTGCCGTGGATATACTGGCCAATCATGCCGCTGATGTCTTCAACATCGGCGTATTGATGCGGGTCGACCTTGGCATCGAACATCGCGTCAAGCTTGGCGATCAGCTGCGCATCGCCGCCGAGCAGATCGATCAGTCCCTGCTTCATCCTGCGGCTGAAACCAGGAATACTGCCAGGAATTGCCTTCGGTAAAGCCACTGCCCGCTCCGGCCTTGGCAGGATCGAAGGGAACGCGGTAGTCGCCATTGGCCAACCGCGGCTCGACGAAGCCATCTTTCACGTTGAAGTTGTTGCGCCAGTTGGCGGCTCGCTTGGTGAATGTGTCCGCCACGTCTCGATGTTTCAACGCAGCTGCCATGCGAGCGATCGTCCAGTCGTCGAAGGCGTACTCCACGGTCTTCGACGCCGCTTCATCGTCGTGGTCCACGCGGCACATAACCGAACTGCATATAGTCGTCCAGGTTGCCGTAAGGTCCATACGTTGCGCTGGCCACAGCGGCGCGGAGCGCCTCCTCCGTATCAAACCCGCGGATGCCCTTCATGGTTGCGTCAGCGATCTCCGGCACGGCGTGGTAGCCGATCATGCACCAGGTCTCGATTCCCTGCTCCTGCCAGATGGGCAGAATGCCGAACGGACTTTCGCGGCGCGAAGCCAACATGGAGTTCACCAAGTCGCTGGTTCGCTCCTCCGGCTCGAGCACGGTCATCAGCGGCTGCTGCGCGCGAAACGTATCCCACAGGCTGAGGTTGGAGACGAAGTGGAAACCCGCGGCATGGTGCACCTGGTTATCAGGGCCGCGATAGCTGCCATCTGCATCCATGCTCAGATTCGGCGACTGCATCGCGTGGTAGAGCGCGGTGTACAGATTCTTTTTCATGTCCGGAGACGCCGTGATGTCGATTCGCTGCAGCTCCTTTGTCCATAGGGCCGCCGCTGCTGCGTGCACCGCGTCGAAGTCGAAGCCGGGAACCTCGGCCTCCATGTTGGCAATCGCATTCTCTTCGCTCACCGGCGAGAGCGCGACCTTCACTACGAGAGGCCGCGATTGCGGGTTGAATCCGAAAACTGCAACCAGGCCGCGCCCCTCCATCGCTTGTGTATTTTCTGGCAGAAGTTCCCGGACCTTTGAAGCCGTGATACTCCAGCGGCAAAGGTTCCCGATCGTACAGGCTGTGGTGGTCGATCGGCCGTGAAAAGCGCATCGCGAAGTAGAGTTGACGACCCGGCGCCCAGCCGCGGGTTTCGCGCATGCCGGTGACCGTGCCGTCGTCGCGAATGCGCAGCCGCGACCAAAGCACTTTACCGGGATAGTTGTAGATGGAGGAACGAAGATCGAGCAGAACATGCGCCGGCTTTCCTGCCGGGTAGGTATAGCGGTGTACTCCTACGCGAGCGCTGGCCGTCAGCTCGGCATGGATCCCATAATCGAGCAAATCGACGGCATAGTAACCTGGCTCAGCCCGTTCCTGTTTGTGGCTGAAGCGGGAACGATAGCCGGATTCAGGTTTTTCTATATCGCCGGGTTCGAGCCGCACCTCGCCGGAGATGGGTTGCAGTAACACGTCGCCAAGATCAGAATGTCCGCTGCCTGAGAAGTGCGTGTGCGAAAAGCCCAGGATCGTGGTGTCTTCATAGCTATATCCAGAGGCCCACTTGTAACTCTGCTTGAAGGGGCGAATCTGGGTATCCGGAGAGAGCTGCACCAAGCCGAACGGGACCGTCGCACCCGGGAAGGTATGGCCGTCTGGCCCGGTCCCGATAAATGGGTCAACGAAAGCCAGGTTTTCTTGCGCTGAATGGGGGGTTTGTCCAACCGCAATCGGCCCATGACAAAAAAGCAGAATACCCAATGCCGTGCACGCAGCCCCCAACGCAGCTTTGACCGTGATGCGGATTGGACCGCGGGCACAGGTTGCCTTGAGCATGAATCCCTTGCACATGAAATCCATGATAGTTGGTTCCTGCGATCGGCCTGCCCTCTTTACCTGAGGACGGCGACGCAAGGGTCTTGTGCGAGAGGGTCGACGCGAGTGCGAGGATGAGAATCGCTCTGCGGCGCTCATTTTGTCTCTGCGCGGTCCACTCCAAGGCCGCAGAGGCCCGCCAGAAAATCCGTAGCCATCGTCCTGGGAAAAGTGACCACTCCCTTCAGCGTCGGACCTCCAACTTCATTGCCGGCTCAGGGAATGATCGAGCCTTCAGGAGCGAAGTAGCTGGAGATGTCCAGGATCAGTTGAGTTGAACTGGAGGAGAAGGCGTCGATGCTTCCGTTCCCGGTCAGCACGATGGCCATGTTAGAGGTAACGGCTCCGTCGTTGGCGTTCAACGTCGAGACGTTGGGCTGAGTGTCTCCGTCGGGCCACAGGGTGAGATAGCCAAGATCGCGATGCTCTTGCCGTCGGGAGCGACCTTGTAGACCTTGACGTCGATTGGAACCTCAACCGAATCGGCATCGGACTTCGCATCCGTCTTCGAATGAGTCGGGGTGTCACTCGATTTCGGATCTTCGGGCTTCGCCTCCTGGTCTTTGAGGGGTAATGCTTCGGGAAGCTTCGCCTGGTCGACGACTGGCTTGACCTTCAGCTCGAACGCCTTTGCTTCGCCGCCGTCCATCGGCAGTTGATAGAGCGAAGTATGTTCGCCGCGTTTCGCCAAAAACAAGATGCTTTGTCCATCGGGCATCCATTCGCCCTGGTACTCGCCGCGCTTATCCGTGTCGGGGGAGTAAGTCAGCTGCCGCGGATTTTCTCCATCCACGCCAGTGAGCCATAGGTGGCTCTTCGCGCCATCCGCGGTTGCGTCGGTGATGTGGATGAGGATGCGCTTGCCGTCGGGCGCAAGCCGAGGGTCGCTCATGGTCTTGAATCGCCGCAACTGCTCGTTGGTTGGGAAGCTGAGGGCAGGTGTACTCGCGATTGTCGGATTGGTTGAGGATGCAGGCGCTTGCGCCGCGAGCGGGACGGAGGGCAAGAGTAAGAACGGCAGGAGGAAGGCGCCGGCGCCAAAGCTGGCCATGAGAGAAGAGTACCCTTTACGCTGTTTACCAGGGGCTGCTGATGTTGCGGAGAACTTGTTTATCCCTGGTGCTTGTGATCTTTGCGACTCAGAAACAGTCTGCGTTGAGCCAGTCCCCCGGCTCCGCGGATTCGCCAGTTTCCAACTTCAAAGCACAAACCTCCCTGGTAGTTGTTCCCGCGTTGGTTCGGAGCAAGTCCGGGAACCTCGTTTTCACGCTCACCTCCGATGACTTCGTGCTCATGGATGACGGCATCCCGCAAAAGCTCACCCTGGAAAAGGACACGGGCGGCGAGCCACTGGCTCTGGTGGTCGTCATCGAAACGGGCGGTGCAGGCGCCCGCGAATTTGATAACGGGCGGCTCGATCCCCTGGTTCCGATGCTCGAGGCCGTGGTTGGCAATGTGGTGCACAACATTGCGGTTGTCGCCTTCGACAGCCAACCCACCCTGGTTCAACCATTCACCACCCGCGTTGACGAGGCGACTCAGGCGATTGCCCAGCTCACGCCAGGTTGTTCCCGGCAACACCATGCTGAGAACTGTGCAGCGCCCGGATCCTTCCACGACATCAGCAGCGCCGACAACGGAGGGGCGATTCTCGACGGGCTTGGCTTTGCCATCGCCTTACTGCGCCAACAGCCAGCGAATTATCGCCGTGCCATCCTGCTGATCAGTGAGACCCTCGACCGCGGAAGCCACCTCACCATTGAGGACGCAGTGCGCGACTTGAGCGACACCAACACAACCATTTTTAGCATTGGATTCTCAACTGGAAAGTCGGAGGCTGCGCATTACGGTTATCGGGAACTCCCGGGAAGTCATCGTTACCCAAGTCCGCCCCACGGGTGCATGGGGAAGGATCCTATCCCCGATCCGGACGCTACCAATAGCAAGGCCGTACAGGCGTACGACTGTCTCACTCAGCTCGCGCCTCCGCTTGCGCTTGCCAAAATGGCGGCCATTGTTGTTTCCGATGGGTTGCGACGCAATGTCCCTGAAACCGTAGCCCACCTTACCGGTGGCGAGTATTTCAAGCTCACCGGCGCCAAGAGCCTGGAGCGCGACTTGGCGGCGATCGGCAATCACCTGCCCAATCGCTACGTCCTCACCTTTTATCCGCAATCGCCACACCCTGGTTTTCACAGTATCGGGCTGCGCGTACCCGATTATTCCAACCTCGAGGTCACAGCGAGAAAGGGTTACTGGGCAGGCGGGGAGGAGGCGTCGATCCTGGCCGCCCCGGGCAAGAAATGAAATTCCAGTCTCTCCCGGCGACGGAATCCGCCTCTCCTGAGGCGCCAGGTACAAATGGAGGGATGGCTTAGGGCAGCTTGCAGGGGGTATATTTGCTAGCGGCGAAGCCTTCGCGCTGGGGGGTAGGAACTTGAAGCTACGGCTGCTATTTGCTTTGCTCTTTTCTGTCTCACTGGCCTCGATTTTCAGCGTGACCCAGGCCCCGCCCGTAGCCGCAGCCGACGCACCCCCAAAACCCATCGACTTCAACCGCGAGGTTCGCCCCATCCTCTCGGATACTTGCTTCACCTGTCATGGCCCTGACGAAAAGCACCGGATGGCCAACATGCGCCTCGACGAGACGGAGGGTTTGTTCGTCGACCGCGGCGGCTACAAGATCATCACCCCGGGAAACGCGGCCCAAAGCAAGCTCTACCAGAAGATCAGTTCCACGAACCCGGCGATGCGCATGCCCCCCGTCTATTCGGGCAGGACGCTGACCGACAAGCAGGTTGAGACCATCAAGCAGTGGATTGACCAGGGGGCCAAATGGGAGACGCAATGGTCATTCGTCGCGCCCAAGCGCCCGCCTGTGCCCGAAGTGAAAGATAAGTCCTGGGTGCGTAACCCCATCGACAGTTTTATCCTGGCGCGGCTTGAAACCGAGGGTCTGAAGCCAAGTCCTGAAGCCGATAGGGCCACGCTGCTGCGCCGGGTCAGCTTCGACCTGACAGGCCTGCCGCCCACACCCACCGAGGTGGACTCCTTTGTGGCCGACAAGTCGCCCGACGCCTACGAAAAGCGCGTCGACCAGCTGCTGGCTTCCCCGCATTACGGCGAGCGCATGGCCATGGAGTGGCTGGACCTGGCCCGCTACTCGGATACCCACGGCTACCACATCGACAGCCTGCGGCAGATGTGGCCGTGGCGTGATTGGGTGATCAAGGCCTACAACCAGAACATGCCGGTACGACCAGTTCACCATCAAGCAACTGGCGGGCGATCTGCTGCCCAACGCCACCCTCGACGACAAGATCGCCACCGGCTTCAACCGCAATAACATGGTCAACTTTGAAGGCGGCGCCATTCCCGCGGAATACCATGCGGAGTACGTGATCGACCGGGCAAGCACCACGGGCACCGCCTGGCTGGGTCTCACCGTGGGTTGCGCGCGTTGCCACGACCACAAGTTCGATCCCATCCGGCAGAAAGATTTTTACAGCCTGGTCGCCTTCTTCAACACCGTCCCTGAAAGAGGCCTCGACGGCTTCCAGGGCAACGCAGACCCGTACCTGCCATTGCCCACCCCTGCGCAGCAGCACCAGCTCGACGAACTGAATGGTCAGATCGCGAGCACCCTCGCCGGGCTGCCGGAAAAAGATATGGTGGCGTCGCGCAATGAATGGCAGAAGTCAGCGTTGGCAAGTGTTCCCGAGCCTTCGTCCGCTGGTTTGGTCGCCTACTACCCGTCTGGACGGCAGCCTGGCCGACGCCTCCGGCCAACACCACGACGGCAAAGCAGTGCGCGGCGACATCGTGTACGACGAAGGAAAGGTAGACAAGGCGGCTGAGTTCAGCGGTGAGACCCAGGTGGATTTCGCCGGCGCCGGCGACTTCGACCGGGGCGACCGCTTCAGCCTGGCTTTGTGGGCCCGGCTGTCTACCTCGAACGCGGTCAAGCTTATCCAGAAACGGAACAGCGCCGAAAATTGGCAAGGCTACGAGATCCTGATCGACGATCCTACGTATAGCATCGACGATCCCACCTCCACCGGCCAGCGTGACCGCATCTCCCACTTTATTGTCCGGCTGGCCGGCAGCTGGCCCGAGCAACGCCATTGAGGTCCAAACCAGGGAACGCTTTCCAACCGTGGGGTTCCGTCACCTGGTGGTGGACTATGACGGCTCGGGAAAAGCGTCAGGCATCAAGCTCTACGTCGACGGCAAGCCGGCCGCGACCGAAGTGCTGAAGGACAGCCTGAGCGGTTCGTTCAAAACCTCTGCTCCGCTCGAGGTGGGTAACAAGGCCAACGGAAAGCCCTTCGAGGGCGGGCTCGACGACCTGCGCATCTACAGCCGCGCAGTGACTGCCGATGAGGCCGAAACCCTGGCCATACGCGTGCCGGCGCGTTCGGTGCTCCTGGCGCTGAACGGTAAGCCTACGCAGGAGATGGCAACCCTGCAGCCCGAAAAGGAGCCGGCAGAAGCGGAGATCGGGGAGGAAAACAAGGCCGAGACCCCGGAGGCCAAGGCGGCGCGCCTGGAAAAACAAAACCAGGCTGCGCTGAACGAGTACTTCCTCAAGTATGCGGCGCCCGAAAAAGATCGCCGGCTTTATGCCCAGCTGATCGATCTCCGCGAGCAGAAGGTCAAGCTGGAGCAATCCATCACCAGCGTCATGGTGATGGCCGAAATGAAGAAGCCGCGCGACACCTTTATCCTGGGCCGAGGCCAGTACGACAATCCGGGCGAGAAGGTGACTCCCGGCGTTCCCGCCTTCCTGCCGCCGATGCCGCCCGGGGCGCCGCCCAATCGCCTGAGCCTGGCGAAGTGGCTGGTAGACCCGAAGAATCCGCTGACCGCGCGGGTCGCGGTAAACCGCTACTGGCAAGACTGTTTCGGCGTAGGGATTGTGAAGACGGCGGAGGATTTTGGCTCCCAGGGCGAGTCGCCCAGCCATCCGCAATTGCTCGACTGGCTGGCTACCGAGTTCATCGCTAACGGCTGGAATGTAAAGGCAATGATGCGGCTGATCGTGACCTCGTCAACCTACCGCCAGTCGTCGCGCGAAACGCGGGAGATGAACGAGCGCGATCCCGAGAATCGGCTGCTGGCGCGTGGGCCGCGTTTCCGGCTCCCCGCCGAGATGGTGCGTGACAACGCCCTCGATATCAGCGGCCTGCTGAACACAACGATCGGCGGCCCCAGCGTCTACCCCTACCAGCCGAAGGGTCTGTGGGAAGAAATGGCCTTCGGCGGTGGCTTCTCCGGGCAGACCTACACGCCCTCCACCGGCGCGGACCTTTACCGCCGCAGCATGTACACGGTGTGGAAGCGCACCGTGCCGCCGCCCTCGCTGACCACGTTCGACGCGCCCGACCGCGAGAAGTGCACGGCGCGCGCGCACCATCACCAACACACCACTGCAGGCGCTAGTGCTGCTCAACGATCCCACCTACGTCGAGGCCAGCCGAGTGCTGGCCGAGAAGACGATTTCCCAGGCGGGCCGCGATCCCGCGAAGCGTGTCGACTTTGCCTTCCGCCTGGCGACCGACCGCAGGCCGCAGCCCCAGGAGCGCGCGGTGCTGCTGCAGCTGGCGCGAGAAGAACTGGTGGAATACCGCCACGAATAAAGCTTCGGCTTTGAAGCTCATCGGCGTGGGCGCGGCGAAGCCCGACCCGAAGCTCGACCCGGCGGAGCTGGCTGCCTGGACAACGGTCGCCAGCACCATCCTCAACATGGATGAGACCATCACGAAAGAGTGACTCCTATGGATAAAGCGAAACGCGAGATCTTGCTCGCAGATGACCCGGCGGCAATTTTTCGGCCGCGCTGCGGGAGGGATTGGCGTGGCGGCGCTGGCCTCGCTGCTCGGGACCGAGGGCCTGATGGCGGAGAACTCTGCCATCGATCCCAAGACCGGCGGCCTGGCGGGGATGCCGAATTTTGCGCCCAAGGCCAAGCGCGTCATCTTCCTTCACCAGTCCGGCGCACCTTCGCAGATTGAACTGTTCGACTACAAGCCGAAGCTACGGGATTTGCAGGGCACGGAGCTGCCGGAGTCGATCCGCAAGGGCCAGCGCATCACCGGCATGACCTCGGGCCAGGCATCCTTTCCGGTGGCCGCGCCCCTCTTCAAGTTTCAGCAGGCCGGCAAGTCCGGCACCTGGATCAGCGAACTGCTGCCGCACACCGCCAAGATCGTCGACGACATTGCCATCATCAAGACGGTGAACACCGAGGCCATCAACCACGACCCGGCGATCACCTTCATCCAGACCGGCTTTCAGCAGCCCGGCCGTCCCAGCATGGGCGCGTGGGTCACCTACGGCCTGGGCAGTGAAAATCAGAACCTGCCTGCCTTCGTCGTGCTGATCTCCCAGGCGAACGCGTTGAACCCCGACCAGCCTTTGTTTTCCCGCCTGTGGGGAAACGGTTTTCTCTCTTCCAAATATCAGGGTGTCCGCTTTCGCGCCGGCGCCGAGCCGGTACTGTATCTGGACGATCCGCCGGGCATCAGCAAGCAGTCGCGGCGTCGCATGCTCGACAGTCTCGCCCAGCTCAACAAGATGTGGTTCGACGCGTACGGTGATCCGGAGATCGAAACCCGAATCACGCAATACGAGATGGCGTACCGCATGCAGACCTCGGTGCCCGATCTGATGGATCTTTCCAAGGAGCCCGACTCGGTTTTCGAGATGTACGGGCCGGACTCGCGCAAGCCCGGCACCTATGCGGCGAACTGCCTGCTGGCCCGGCGCCTGGCCGAGCGCAACGTGCGCTTCATCCAGCTGTACCACCGCGGTTGGGACCAGCACAACGATCTTCCCCGGGACATCGCCCTGCAGGCTAAGGGCACCGATCAGCCATCCGCCGCGCTGGTGCAGGACTTGAAGCAGCGCGGGCTGCTCGACGACACGCTGGTGGTCTGGGGCGGGGAATTCGGCCGCACGGTCTATTGCCAGGGCAAGCTGACCGAGACCAACTACGGCCGCGACCATCACCCGAAATGCTTCACCATGTGGATGGCCGGAGGAGGCATCAAGCCCGGCATCTCGATCGGTCAGACCGACGACTACTGCTACAACGTGGTCGAAGATCCCGTTCCAATCCACGACTTGCAGGCGACTGTGCTGCACAACCTTGGTGTAGACCACACCAAGCTGACGTTCAAGTTCCAGGGCCGCTACTTCCGCCTGACCGATGTCGCGGGGAATGTCGTCACGAAGGTCCTGGCGTAGGACTTAGCTACTTGCTTGGCGGTAAGCTCGGACTAGAGTCCGGAGCCCGTTGTGTAGGGTCTGGTGTAGCCCCGGACTTTAGTCCGGGGAGCGGGTTTTTCAAACCCGCGAAAACGCATCATCCTGCAATGACCGGGCATTAGCCCTGGTGAGAATGCCGCAAGCTACCCAATCCGCACGTACGTTTTTCGTGACTGTCGACGACAGCCGGACGTCGTGCGCTTCTCCAATCCGATCCCATGGCTCAGCTTCGGTCTCGCGGAGAATCGGCAAAAGGGTCGGTTCTTACTACATGAATTTGTGATCATGCCCAATCACTTCCATCTGCTAACGCCTGCAGCGAAAATATCCCTGGAAAAGGCACTGCAGTTCATCAAGGGTGGTTTTTCCTACCGCGCGAAACTGGAAATGAATTTCCCACTAGAAATATGGCAAGCGAGTTTTGTGAATCACCGTATTCGCGACGCAGAGGACTATCAACACCACCACACCGACATTTGGCAGAATCCGGTCAGAGCGGGCTTGAGCGAAAGGCCGGAATTGTTTGCCTGGTCATCGGCATCTCTAAGGGCGGCATTGGACACCCCGCCACAAGGGTTAAAGCCTTGAAGTCTAGGTAGAGCGTTCTCGCGGGTTTGAAAACCCGCTCCCCCAGACTGAAGCCCGGGGCTACACAACTCAAAGATGTAGCCTTTGCTCACTCCCAGCCGGGCGACCTTCTAGCGAACTGCCTCTACGGTCAGCCGCAACCCCACCGCCTTGGTTATAGCAACCAAAGTCGAGAGACGTGGATTCCCTTTGGCCGACAGCGCGCGGTACAGGCTCTCCCGCTCAACGCCAGCCTCTTTCGCAACTTTGGCCACCCCGCCTCTTGATTCAGCGATGCGTCGCAGGGCAATCAGCAGAATCTGCGGATCGTCTCCCTCCTCAAGCGCCGCACGGAGATACTCTACGGCGAACTCCGGATTCTCACGCAGTTCTTTTGCCATTGCCTCATCGTGAGAAACACTGGGTTTCCGTTTCATTCCATCTCCGTCCTTTTCTTGTAGTCCTTCCAATACGCCCGCGCTTTCTTAATATCCGCAGACTGTTTGCGTTTGTCTCCCGCGCACAACAGCAGCACGCAAGCCGTTCCGATTTTCCCGTAATACACGCGATATCCAGGCCCCCAGTCGATACGCAGTGTTTCGCCCTCTCCCTTTGCGACTACCAGCAGTAACCTCCGAAATAGTAATCCCGGCTCGAAATAACGTCGGGGTGCCTTGTATCCGATCCCGAAACGGATATACCGTGTTAGCAGACGATTTCGGCAGGCAGCGGATTCTCGCGTCCCCGCTCCCTGGCCGGCAGCCGCCGGTAGTTTCGGCCTTTACGCGAGCGAAGGACACAGCCTTACCGCCGTCCGGTGTCACACTCGATCCCTGTTACAAATCCAGCAATCCCATACATCCCGCCTCGGAGGGATTCTTATTGCATCCTCGCCGCGCGCTTTCCTGCGCGGTAGCAGTCTCGCGATTGGTATAGACCGAAGACCGGACCGATAGGCCTTTCGTGGTTTCCCCCAGGAAAACCACACCTCGCGGATTTTACGAGGCCGCAGTCATCGCGAAACTTCTTTGGGGTCCCCTTCTCAATCAAAGAGAACCCCTATGCCCACTCCGTTGACCACTTCTAAAAGAGAGCAAAAACCCATGCACTTGCTCCAAATACCCGAGAGGCCGCCAAAACATCAAATTTTATTCAACTTTATAAAATCCCATACCCAGAGCGATTCTGTGTCGGGAAGACGGTGTTTTGCTCCAGACACCCGGGTCCCCCTTCTCAATCAAGAAAAACCCCTATGTCCAGCTCCGTTGACCACCCTAAAAAAGAGCGCAAACCCATGCACTCGATCCCAAATACCCCAAAAGGCGCCCAAAACATGAAATTTTATTCAACTTTATAAAAATCCATACCCAGAGCAACTCTGTGTTGGAGGGACGGTGCTGGAAGAACGGTCTTTCTGCTCCAGACACCAGCGTCCCCTTCTCAATCAAAAACCCCTATGCCCCGCTCCGTTGACCATTCTTAAAAAGGAGCGCAAACCCATGCACTCGCTCCAAATACCTCAAAAGGCGCCCAAAACATCAAATTTTATTCAACTTTATAAAAATCCATACCCAGAGCGACTCTGCGTTGGAGGGACGGTGCTGGAAGGACGGTGGTTCTACCCCCAGACCCGAGGGCCCCTAGATCAAAAAGAACCCCTATGCCGCGCTCCATTGACCATTCTGAAAAGAGAGCGGAAGCCCATGCACACGCTCCAAATATCCAAAAAAGCCCTGAAAACATCCAAATTTGTTCAATTTTAAAAAACCCGTCGCAAACCAGAGCAATTCTGCATCGGGGGGTCTGGAGCAACACCCGGTAATGCAGACAAAAAATCATTCCGAGGACCACGGGCATTCTTGAGATTCTCCTCGCCCGACGGGTATACGGAGCTTCCCGATAAGGATCGTTTGTCCTTGCAGGTTTCACCACGCCGCGCTTAGTATTCTGTCGCTTCCCCCAATATCAGTTCTCTGCCTTGAAACCAGTTCTTGCAGGGGAGTATTTCGATGACACCTTCCATTCCACTCGCCGCTTGTCTGGCTGCCGTTTTATCGACGGGAGCTGCAATGGCTCAGACCCCCGATGCCCAAACCGCCGAGAACGCAGCCGAGACCACCTCCTCACCCGTTGCCCATGTCTATCTAGGGGCCGGGACTCAGATTCTGGCTTTCTCTGCGGCCGCCAACGGGGAGCTGACGCCGGTATTGGGCTCCCCGTTCCCCTACAACACGTCGGTGATGGGAGCGAATGGGCATTATCTCTTTGGCTTTGAGCCGAACAGCGTGGTCATCGACTCGCTCTCGATGGCGGCCAATGGCTCTTTGAAGAAGGTGGCCACCACCAACACTGACAACTTCAGCAATTGCCCGTTGACTTACCAGAACGGACAGGGACTCAGAATCGACCATTCCGGCCAGAATTTATATAACGGAGCGATCGGTGAGGGTGTCGATCAAGGCGTCTGGTGCAATATGAATTTCCAGTCATTCAAAATCGACGAGAGCAACGGAGAGCTTACTTTTCTGGGCGCCGCGGGCGACATCGGATTGGGCGGCAATTCTCAAGGAGTGGGCGGCAATGCGCAGCTAGGCATTCTGGGAAACAATAAATTCGCATACTATCCGTGGTGCTATCACGCAAATGGTTATGGTCCAGTGAATGGTGTCACCGTATTCGAGCGTTTAAGCACCGGGGACCTTAGTTCTTTGGAAAAAGTAGACGTAAATCTGGTTTTTCCAGACGCGCCGGAAGATATCTACAACCCAAATGGGCAAAGTTGGGGATATTACTGTCCCCTGGCGGTTGCCACGGATCCGACCGATCACCTCGCCATGACGTTCTACGCGAACGACTACACAACCACCGGCACCGGCGCCCCCTACGGACCGATCGCCATCGGGACCTTTACGGCCAACTCAAAAGGATATCTATCCACCAGCAGTACCTATAAGAACATGGCCACGCTGCCGGTGGATTCCAACTACAACGGCCATTGCCTCGCCTGCGCCGCGCTCAGAATGTCCCCCTCGGGCAAGCTCCTCGCTGCCGGGGGGCCCGCCGGGGTGCTGCTCTTCCACTTCAATGGTGGCAGTCCGGTGACGAAATACAAGACGCTGCTGGCCAATGAAAACGTCAGCTCGATTCTCTGGGATAACAACAACCACATGTACGTGCTGGGAAGCGACGCCAACGGCGCAAAACTGTGGGTCTACACCGTCACCCCGACCAGCGTCACGGAAGCGCCCGGCTCACCCTACTCGACCGCGAATGCCGCGAGCATGGTGGTTCACACCCTGTAGCAGTCGATAGCCTTAGAAGCTTATCCTCACGCCTAACTGTGCTGCGAAGGGAATTCCGACGGTCGTGCCGGGTCCGAAGAAGTCGCCTAACCCGCCCGCCGGGACGCCAAGCTGCTTCAGGTCAGTGATCGGTTCGGTCGCGGAGCAATCGGAGTTGATGCAAACGTCACTCACATTGCCGGATTGCGCCTGATCCACGGGCACGGGCAGCGATGCGACATTGGTCACGTAGTTCGCACCCGGATTGTTGCGGTTGAAGAGATTGAAGAATTCGGCGAAAGGCATGACCGTCCAGCGCTCTCCCAGGTGGATAGGGCGGCTGACTCGTAGATCGGTTTGTATATAAGGAGTGGCGCGAAACTCATCCAGCGAAGTCGGCGTTCCGTTGACTGCGATGCGTCCACTATTGTCATCGGTGGTGATGGTGAAGGGACGCGCACTTTCAGCCTGTGACAGAGCGCTTACCAGGAAGCCTGCGGGCGCCATCCAGGTAAAGGCCAGAACCGCGCGATGGCGCACGTCTTCCCCGGAGGGCCCGTAGTCGCCGGGCCCAAAGGCATGGAGCGGGTCGCAGACTCCATTCACGTAATCGAAGAGTTCCCCTAGCACGCAGCCCCAGGTATCCGCCTTGGAGAAGGTGTAGTTCGCAACAAGCGTCAATCGGTGATCTGGATTGCCCTGCAGGTGAACCAGCAGGCCGTTGTAACTGGAGCGGTTGTCGGAATGGAAGACATTCACATCCGGCACATAAGTAGCCTGGTCAGGATCTGTAAGCGGGAGTTGCGGCGTGAATAGGTTGGTACCGCCGGTATAACTATAAGCTCGATAACCGTGATTGCCTTGTTCGTGAATGTAATCTGCGCTGAGCGACCAGCCGGCGTTAAACGCGTGTTGCATACCGCCGGAAACATGGATTGCGTAAGGAGTTCTATATCCCGAATCGATAATATTGGCCGTCCCTCCAAGGGCGTCTCCTCGAATGCAGCCGGCATTTTCAGGTCCATTGGGGTTTTGAATGGGGTCGACACAGGGGCCCGGAGCAGAGTTCACGGCTTGCAGGGCAGTGGCCCACCCGTTCTGTGCAAGATCGCTGAAATAGAGGCCAAAGCCTCCGCGCACCACGGTTCTGCCGCTGCCGCCAGGCGACCAGGCGAATCCCAGTCTAGGCGCGAATTGCTTGTGGTCGTCACCCGGCGCGTGAGAAATCAGCGGAATGCCGAGCGCCGCCAGGGTGAGGTAGCCAGGATTGAAAGCCTGGGTCCGATCGGCGCCCTTGAGCAAGCCAAAGGTGGTCGAGTAGCGCAAGCCGTAGTTGAGCGTCATCCTTGCCGAGGCGTGCCATGAGTCCTGCGCGTAAATAGCAACGCGCTGAACATTCTGTGAAAAACCGCCGCCGAGGTTCGACGTCGAGGCGCCGTTGACCAGGTCCAAGGTGAACTGAGCCTGGTTGTCGAGGTAGTAAGTCGGGTTTTGCGGAAGCATATACAGCGTTTCTGTGTTATCCGGGAACGCTCCACCCAGGACCGGCTCATGAATGAAGTTGACCCCGAATTTCACAGTGTGCGCGCTCTGCACGTGAGCCATGTCATAGCGAAGCTGGTATTTTTGCTGATTGCGCAAAGACGGAAAATACGTGATGGGCGTGGCGAATTGATTGTCCCCATACGTCTCGAAGCCCGAGATGGTAAGGGAGGTGGAACTGAACGGGAAAGCAAGCGCGAATCCCAGGTCGGAATTGCGCGATTGCGTCAAATGAAGCCCGCTGGCATTCAGCACCAGGTTCCCCAGCCATGTCGGCGTGAACGCGAACTGATTGCCGATCACCAGGCTGAGATAGTTGTTGTGCGTGAGCAGGCCCGTCGATGGCAGAGTGCCTTGCTGCACCAGGTTGTTGTGGGTCGTGTAAGTATCGTTGGACGCGCGAAGGAACCATTGCGACCGAGCGGATTGCGACCAGTCGACGCGGGCGAGACTGAAGTAGTCGCGGAACGGAATGGGCACGTTGGGTGGCACGGCGATCGAGGTGACGCCGGGAATGAGGCCTTCCGCTGCCAGCGCTGCCAGCGCGTTGAATTGGATCGCGCTGGCTGGGCTGTAGGCGATGCTGGCGTCCTCATGGACAACCTCGAACGCGGTGAAAAGCCAAAGCTTGTCCCGGGCGATGGGGCCGCCCAACGTTCCTACATAGTTCTGGCGCGAGAAGGGCTGTTTTGGGTTAGGTGCGGGATTCTCGATCGGGTAGCGAGCGTTGAGCGCGGCCGCACGCTCGTAAAAGGCTGCTTGACCGTGCCAGTCATTGGAACCGCTGCGCGTCGTAATCACGATTGAGCCGGCAGTCGTGCCTCCAGTGTCGGCGTCTTCTTGTGCTGTGCGAATGGCGAACTCCTGGATGGAGTCAGGGGAGAAGTTTTGCAGGAAGCCACCGATCCAGTCGTCGGAATTATCGCCGCCGTCGACCGAAAGCTCGTTGTTCAGACCGGAGCTGCCTCCGGTCGAGACCGCCGTGATTCGCGCCTTGGTAGGGTCGGAGGGTTCGACCGGCTCAGTGCCGGGCGCGAGATAAGCGATGTTTGCGAAGCTGCGCGCCGGCAGTGGGATGTCTTGAAGGTCCTGCGTGGTGATGACTACCTGGTGAACGTTGCTGGTGACGTCGATCGGCTGGGTAGCGATGGAAGAAGCCTGGGACGTAACCTTGACGCTAGCATTCACCTGGGATGGTTGCAGGGTCACGACAATATCCCGCACGGTGCTCACGGCCACCTTTACCTCTGCGCCGGCGCTGGCAAAACCACGTGCATCGACGCTGATATGCCATTCGCCCGGCGGGAGATCCTCCATGCGAAACTCGCCGCGATTATCCGCGGTTCCCTGGCGGATTTGCGAAGATCCGGAGAGCACAATCTCCACCCTGGCGCCAGGCACCCGCGCCTTCGTCGAGTCCTGAATCAACCCGCGCAGCGATCCGCCGGTGCTTTGCGCCTGAAGGAGAGCGCTGGGAAAGTAAAGAGAGAGCACGACCAGTATCCCTATTCGCACGCGGGTCGCCTTTCCTTCAGTTTAGCGGAGGGATTGCCCGGCGTGGAATGTCCAGTCTTTTCCCACTTTGATTTTTCGTTGGCACTGAGTTGGCCAAATCGGGAATGTAGGTTAAAAGGGATGCACATGAAAAAAGCCATCGAGGTGAACCGAAGAGAATTCCTGGCCGGGTGCGGCGCGGTCGTGAGCAGCGCGGTGCTGCCGGCGGGCGCCGCTCAAGCCCGTTCCGAGGCGGGCAACGTGCGCTTCGGGGTGCGTACCCCTCTGCCTGAAAACATGACCTTGCGCGAGCGAGCGCAACTGGTCAAGCGGCTGGGCTATGACGGTATCGAGCTAGGGAACGAATGGTCAGACAAGCCGCTGGAGTTCCTTCAGGAGCAACTCGCCGGCATCGGGATCGCCGTGAGCGCCGTCGTGGGCTCCATCAAACTGTTGGACACAGACCCCCTGGTTCGCGCGGACGGTGTGCAAACAGACCGCGAGCGCCTGAAGTTGGCACACGCTCTCGGAGCCAACGACATGATTGAAGTCCCCGTCTTCGGACCAAATAAGTTTCAGGACCTTTCGCCCATCATGAGCGCGCGGGAAGTTGAGGAACGGTTGTTGGTCGCTCAGCTCAAAGAGTTGGCGCCCGACGTCCAACACTCCGGCGTGAACTTGATGCTTGAGCCCTGCAACCAAAAGGAAACCCACTTCCTGTACCTGCAAAGCCAGGGCGCCAGGTTGATTGACACTGTGGACGCTCCTGGTTTCAAGCTGCTGAGTGACTTCTACCATATGCAGTTGGAGGAGAAAGACATCGCCGCGACCCTGAGGGAATACGGCAAGTACACCGCTTATTGTCACCTTGCCGATGGTAAGGCTCGCACCGAGCCAGGTTCCCTTCCCTTTGATTACCGTCCCGGATTTCGGGCGCTCAAGGAATGGGGATTCTCCGGCTGGCTGACCATGGAATGCAAGGCCACCGATCATCCCGAAGCGGCTCTAGAGAGAGCCCTTGCCTACATTAAAAAGCAATGGGCTGAGGCGTAAGGAAGCGCGGGGCCATGACGGATGGGCACGGATCAAGCTGCAAGGCCCTTGGTGTAGCCCCGAACTTTAGTCCGGGGAAGCGGGTTTTCAAACCCGCGAAACCGATCCGCTACAAATATTCAGGGCTTTAGCCCCGATGGCGGGGCGTCCAATTCCACTTTTAGAGATGCCGATGACCAGGCAACGATTCCAGTCTTTCGCTCAAGCCCGCTCTGACCGGATTTTCCCAAATGTAATTGTGGTGGTGTTGATAATCCTCCGGTGCGAATCTCACCAGGGCTAAAGCCCGGTCATTGCAGGATAATGCGTCCTCGCGGGTTTGAAAACCGTAGCCCGCTTACGCCAGCATCTGATCCACTACGTGGCCGTGCACATCGGTCAGCCGGAAGGGCCGTCCCTGGAATTTGAAAGTAAGCTTGGTGTGATCGAATCCCAGAAGCTTCAAAATGGTTGCGTGAAGATCGTGCACGTGAACCCCGTCTTGCGCGACGTTGAAGCCCAGGTCATCACTTTCCCCAATCGACATGCCACGCTTGATTCCGCCGCCGGCAAGCCACATGGAAAAGACGTTGGGATGATGGTCGCGGCCATTTGCGCTTCCATCCACACCCACCTGGACCATGGGCGTGCGGCCGAACTCGCCGCCCCAAATGACCAGCGTATCGTCCAGCATGCCGCGCTGCTTCAAATCCTGCAGCAGCCCGGCGCAGGCTTGATCGGTGTCGCGGCAATTTTCAGAGATGTCTTCCACCAGGTGGTCATGCTGGTCCCACGCCTCATGGTAAAGCTGCACAAAACGGACACCGCGCTCCACCAGCCGGCGCGCGAGCAAGCAGTTATTGGCGAAGGAGGGTTTGCCAGGCTCAGCGCCGTACAGCGCGAGCGTCTCCTTTGATTCCTTGGCGATGTTCATCAGATCCGGAGCGCTCGACTGCATGCGAAACGCCATCTCAAAAGAGTTGATGCGCGTTGCGATTTCAGGATCGCCCGTGGCTTCTTCGCGCAACTTATTCAGCTTGATGATTTCATCGGTCGTGTCGCGTTGCTCCGCCGCGTTCACCCCTTTAGGGTTGGAAAGGTAAAGAACAGGATCGCCGCTGCTACGGAACTCCACACCCTGGTAAACCGTGGGAAGGAATCCGCTTCCCCAACACGAATTGCCGCCGCTCGGCCCTTTTTTGCCCGAGCTCATCACCACGAACGCGGGCAAATCCTTAGCTTCCGAACCCAGGCCGTAGAGCGCCCACGCCCCCATGCTGGGACGCCCAAACTGCATGGTCCCGGTGTTCATCAAAAGCTGGCCCGGGGCGTGGTTGAAGGCATCCGTCTGCATGGACTTGATAACCGTGATGTCATCCACCACCTTCGATAAATGCGGCAGCAACTCGGAAAGCTCGATGCCGGATTGTCCATACTTGGCAAACTTGAATTTGGGACCCATGAGCCGCGAGTTGGGATTGATAAAGGCGGTCTTGTAACCCTTGAGCAACTCCGGCGGAGGCAACGTGGCATTAAATTTCACCAGCTCCGGTTTGTAGTCGAACAACTCCAGGTGGCTGGGCGCGCCGGCCATGAAGAGGAAGATGACGCGCTTGGCCTTGGGGGCGAATTGCGGTTGCTTGGGAGCGAGCGGATCGGGGGTCGTGGTATCGCCGTAGCCTCGCTCGGCAAGCAATTGGGCAAAGGCGATCGACCCCAGCCCTACGCTGCATTGGTGAAGAAACCAGCGCCGCGACACTTCCTTCGGGCTGAGATTTCGATAGATATGATCCGAGCAGCTCATGAGCTTTACTCCTTTGTAATGGTTTCATCCAGGTTCAATAGGACCCGGGAAACCGCCGTCCATCCTGCCACCTGCGCAGCAGTCATATTCTTTGGAAGGAACGGCGCCAGGGCGTCGTTTCCCCCCAGCAGATCCCAGGGATTGAGTTCGCCATCCTGATAGCGGTGGGTTTCCTTTTGCAGAAAGCCCAGCAAATCATCTTTCTCGGTTTGGTTTGGAGCGCGGGCAACGCAACGCCGGAAGGCGTACACCAGCCGCTGGTCATCCGTTGTGCCGCCATCGGTCAATGCGTGCGCCGCCAGGGCCCGCGCCGCTTCCAGAGACACGGGCTCATTGAGCGTAGTCAGGGCTTGTAACGGAGTGTTCGAACGCGTGCGCCGCACGCAGGAGATGTCTCCGTTGGGCGAGTCAAAGGTCTGCAGCATGGGGTAAGGCACCGAGCGGTAGCGAAACGTATAAAGAGCGCGGCGATAAACTTCAGTCCCGTTGGATTCGACCCAGGGCTTCGGGCTGTAGCTCACCGGTGGAAGAAAGAGGAAGTCCGGCGCTGGGGGAAAGACGCTCGGTCCGCCGACGGAGGAATTGAGCAGGCCGCTGGCGCTCAAAGCGATATCGCGCACCACCTCTGCGTCGACCCGAAAACGCGGACCGCGCGCCAGCAACCGGTTGTAGGGGTCGCGCTCCTCCAATGTGGGGGTCACTTTAGAGGACTGCCGATAGGTCGCCGAGGTGACAATCAGCCGGTGGAGCTTTTTCAAACTCCAACCCTGATCCATGAAGTTGACCGCCAGCCAATCCAGTAATTGCTGATTGGAAGGCGGCTCGCACTGGGTTCCGAAATTCTCGCTGGTGGCGACAATCCCAATGCCAAAGTATGCCTGCCACACTCGATTGACGATGGAACGCGCCGTCGTCGGGGAATTACGCGCTGCCAGCCAGCGGGCAAAGGTGAGCCGCGTTGGTTGGCCGTTTTTCCAGGAATCATCCTGGGGCAGCGGATGCAAAAATGCCGGAACGCCGGGCTGCACCAGGGTGGTCGGCTGCAGGAAATCGCCCCGGGTCAGAATGTGCGTTTCCCGGGGAACAGTTCGCGTTGCGAACACCAGTTGCGCCGACCCTTCGGGGTACTTTTGCCAGACTTGCGCAATCTCGTCGTTTTCCACCTTCCATTGGGGAACGGTGGTGCGCCAATAGCCAAACACCGTCTGTACCTGCAAGGGGGTGCGCTCGCCGGCGGGAATCGAAAGTATGTCGCGCACGTCCCTGGGCAAAGGATCCACTGTGGGGCTGGGGCTGCCGGTAATCGACAAGCGGAATTTGCCCAGATTGTTGTTCTGGTTGTCGCCGGAGTTCCATCCGCCATGGTTCTGCACCAGGGAGATGGTAAGAATGGTGCCCGCGGGATTGGAAAGGGGCGTCGCCAGGGTAAAGACTGCTTTCCGGGACTGGTTGCGCAAACCCGGCCCGGCATCGATTCCCCACGCGGTTTCGTTTTTACCGTCAATTGCGAATGCTGCCGGACCGGTTACCCGGACCTTGCCGGATTTGTCGTCAAAGATGGGCGCCAGCGGCTTCACCGGCTGCTCGAAATCCGCCTCGGCTTTCGCGAATTTCAACTTGGCGACCTTTGCCGGATCATCGGCAGGAGCAGCCTCCACGGTAAATTCCGTCAGGGCCCCCATTCCCTGCAGCGAGCGGCCCGGACCGCCCAGAGGCAGGCCCGGGTCGGTCAGCAGTTCCAGGCGAAACGCCGTGATGTTTTTGAGGTCGGTCTTTATCTTCAGCTTCACGCTGCTCTGCGTCGGTGCATACCCTTCGCAGCGAAAGGAACCATCCTCGTGCAGAAGGTATTTCTCGCCGCCGGTCGAGATGTCATCCACCGTTGGCCGGATGACGGCCCACTCCACCTGTCCCTGCTTCACTTTGTCTTCCCACAGGGCCATCTCTGCCTGCCACGTGGGGTTCTGGTGCTGGAGCTGTGCTTCGATTTCCCGCGTCTTGCGGAAAACCTCTTGCCGCTCGATCTGCTCTTGCGGCGTATAGACGGCGATGTTGGAATCGTTCGCATTGTTGATGAACGCGAACATGCGGTAATAGTCTGCCTGCTTGAGCGGATCGTACTTGTGGTTGTGGCACTGCGCGCATTGGATGGTGATGCCCAGAATGCCCTTGCCGATGGCGTCCATGCGGTCGTACATGGCCTCCATGCGGAACTGTTCAGGATCGATTCCACCCTCTTCGTTAATCATGGAATTGCGCAGGAAGCCGGTGGCGACAATGTCGTCCTGGGTGGCGTGCGGCAACAGGTCACCGGCGATTTGATCGATCACGAACTGGTTGTAAGGCATGTCGTGGTTGAGGGCATTGATCACCCAGTCGCGGTAGAACCATACCCGCCGCTGCAGGTCCTTCTCGTAGCCGTCGGAGTCGGCGTAGCGCGCAGCGTCAAGCCAGATGCGGCCCCAGCGCTCTCCATAGTGGGGTGAGTTCAATAGCCGGTCGACTTGTTTCTCATAGGCTCGGGGGCTCTTGTCGGCGACAAAGGCATCGACCTCGGCGGCCGTCGGGGGCAACCCAATGAGGTCCAGGCTCAAGCGCCGCAGCAGCGTCACGCGATCGGCGGGCGGGGAGGGCGACAACCCTTCTTTCTCCAACCGCGCCAGAATGAAGGAGTCGATGGGATTTCTGACCCACGCATGTTGGGCCACTTGAGGTACCGGGGGGAGCACGGGCGCGACAAAGCCCCAGTGCGGCTTGGCCGCTTGCGCGGTGGTGGACGCCGTCTGCGGGATCTCCGCGCCCTGGTCAATCCACTCGCGGATCAATTTGACCTGCTCCGGCGGCAGGGGGTCGCCGCCGAAAGGCATGCGGGCGACACCGCCGATCCCGGCGACGCGCTGGTAAAGGGTACTGTTGTCCGCGCTGCCCGGGGTCAGAATCTTTCCCGTGGTTCCTCCGGCCAACAACCCCTGACGGCCGTCGAGCCGTAAGCCGCTCATCTGGACCGAGGCGCCGTGGCAGGAGTAACAGCTTTTCTCCAGAATCGGCTGAATGTCCCGCTGATAATCGACTTTAGGGGCGGTGGTCGCGTTCTGGGTCCGCGCCGTGCGCGGGCAAATTTCGAATGCTAAAACCGATATAAGAGCGGCAACGGGAAAGAGCTTCAGACGACGTCTCACCGGGATATCCATGTTTGCCCCTCGGCGGCAGGCCAATATACCCCCCAGCCGCCTGCGCCGCACACGTTGAGAAGGATACTCTCTCCATGGCTAACCAGGCCACCCTTCCCTGGGGCAAGGATCTCCGCGGGCAAACTGGGGACGGAGGCAAGCCTGGTTGCGGAATTAAAGCGGTTCCCAAGCCTCAGCCGAGTTTTTACACTCCGGCGCTGCGGAGTGGTTCAGGGCTCGACCACGATGACGCTCCCTGCTTCTGGAATCGAGATCGGCGAGCCTGGCGCCGGCTTGATGCTGGTAGTCGTGACCGTGTAAATAAACAGCGCGCTCCCGGAGAGGCTATACAAGTGGTTGCTCTTATCCCAGCCGAACTCCAGAAGGTTGTCTCCCACGTCAATAGGCGAGGTGAACTTGGTAACCGGCGCGCTCCCATTGAAATGAAAGAGCTGAAACGCGGATCCGCCGCCGAGAGCGAGTACCTTCCCGGTTGGGGAAATGCTCGCCGTATGGGGATAGACTTCGTAACTGGGCATGTTTTCGTAGCTGCTTTTGGTGGTTAATTTCCCTTCGGAACTCACCGTATAGGTACCTATGGCCGTGTCGGGACCCAGCTGCCTGTAAACAAAGGCGAGATGATCGGTGGGATCGCTGGCCAGGGCGAAGGGGCAATATTTGTCGCTGCCCTCTGCTTTCGGCACCTCATCGGTAGTGCCGAGAGACGTGAGGAAACCATTGCTTTCCCTTTTAAATTGCGAAGTGATCGGGGTCTCTTTCTCTGTGCCGGGATTGATCACCTGAATCCAGCATCCCGACTGGTAAGCGTAATGGGTGCTGGGTGCGAACCTCAGCTCGGAAATGGTGTAGGGGTTGACCAGGGTCTTTCCGAGATATTGCAGTTCGCCGTTAGCTTCAATTTTGAACGATTCGAGGTACGAATGATCGCCGCCCATATCATCATGCGACACGCCCACGTACAAGTCAGAGCCACTTGGGTCGATCTGCATGCCGAGACCGCAACAAGGATCGGATACGTATTTGCTGACATCTGTCGCAGCCACCTTCTTGAGGGCGCCATCCGACGCGATGGAAAACGAATAGACGTACTTGCCATTGGCATCCGTGCCAAAGAGAAACTTCTTGTTCGCCGAAAGGTGGGTCACGCTGATGTTGGGAAAAGGCGAGCCCGGTACGGGTGTCAGCTCTCCGCTGGAGGATGCGGCAAAACCATCGATGTGGGTCGGCCTCGACACATAGACGTAGGCGACGGGGGGAGTTGGGGATGGACGTTGGTAGGCGGATTCCTGGGCCACAGCGGGTCCAACAAGCGCGGTCAGGCAGACGAAGAGCTTCATGCAGTTTTTCATCAGGGGGTCTCTCAAGTTTAGTTTGCGGGGGAACACGCAATTCTACGCTCGACCGCCAGCGATTGGAAACTTCCAACCTCTTTATGGTTGCATGATGGAGACTTTACAAAGCCTAAACAAAAATGGGGGATGAATGCCGGCTAGACTCATGGCGTTTCTTCATAAAGCGATGCGCTGGGTCCGCTACGCGTACTTTCTGCGTTTCAGCCTGGGCCTTTGGTTCTTCGCACTGGTTCTGTGCTGGCTCAACACCTCGCCGGCCAGGACGCTAACCAGCGGAATCATGACTCCGGAAACCATCCAGCAATTTGCCTGCGTCGGATTCTTTCTCGTCTCCGCCGGTTTTGTTGCTCTGATTACGGCACGGGTGGTGCTGATCAACGGCCCCGAGCGATGGGATAAGTGCTACGACGAGTTCGACGACGGGCGGCCGTTCACGCTAAGAATTCTGCTGGTCAACGACAAGGGAAAACTGGAGTGGGCGGCGTTGCTGATCTCCCAGCTGCCCAATGCCGTCGTGTACCTGTACCTCACGTGGAATGCGATCTGTTCGGGGGTGACGATCGGCGAAGTCTTCTTCGGCTTGCTTCTCGGCTCCGTCGTGGCCACCGTCTTGTGGTGGTTCGCCAACGCCTGGTACTACCTGACGTATGAACCCGTAAGAGTCAGCGAGAAAGTCGAATTCCAACAGAACGCAGCCAGGACGCTCCTCTTCCCACGTGTCCTCTTCGGGCTGGCAAAGCCTGGCGATCCCTTCGATCACGAGCAAAAAACGCTGGAGGCGGCGTCGACCTGGTTCAAAGGGGTTTCCCCCTGGCTCCGATGGCTCGCCGGCCTGCTGAATACGCCCGGCTACGTAGGTCCCGAAGGACACATCTATGAAGGGCATGTCTTCTCTGGCCTCGCGGGTTTTGTCTTCCTTGGGATCTACCTGCTCCTGTGGCCACTGGCCGCGCCTGTTCCGGCCTTCCGCTGGTCTGTTGTTGCACTCGCCCTGCTGGCTTTAGTTGCCGCTTTGCTGGTGTGGCTCGCCTGGAAGGACGAATCGGGCGCACGCATCGAGACTCGCACCCGGGCGCTCCGCTCCTGGAGAATTGGTCTCACCGCTGCTGTGGTTGCTTTTGTGGTGTCTATCGTCCTGCTCTACTTCCTCACCAGCGCTGAGCGCTTTCCCTTTCTCGCCACTATTCTGATCACGGCGACCGCGCTCTGCTGGGCGCTTTGCGGCATCTCGTTTTTCTTCGACCGGTACCGGTTCCCCGTGTTCACCGTGCTTTTGGTGGTTACCATCGCTCCGCGGCTCATGCATTGGGATAGGAGCATCGTTTGGGCCAACGGGCCGGCGTGGGGAAGCGGACAGGAAGAGCATTACCTTTCCATAACCCAGGCAGTGCCGGGAAGCAGCTGCGTTCCTACGCCCAAAGACATCCTGCTTGACCGGCTCGCTCGAAGCGGCAGTCCGCTCGACGACTCGGAACAGGACCGTCCCTTGATCATTGTTACGGCGGGAGGCGGAGGTCTGCACGCGTCGGCGTGGACGGCCGCCGTTCTGGCAAGGTTGGAAGCGACCTTTGACCAGGCGTCGCCCGGCAGCTTTCACCGTTCTCTGCTGCTTGCCAGCACGGTTTCCGGCGGCAGCGTAGGCATGCTTTCTTATCTGCGAGAAATTCAACGGGGTGGAGTTCCGGACTTTACCCGCATGCAAATCGCGGCCCAGTGTTCCAGCCTGGAAGCGGTTGGCTGGGGGTTCGCCTACTACGATCTTCCCAAGGCCTTTGTCCCCTTGCTTCCCTACTTCCTCTCTCCCTCCACCGGCGACGGGGACCTGGACAACAGTCCTCTGTTCAAGGACCGCACCTGGTCTCTGCGCAAAGCCTTCGCGCGCAACGCGTACAACGAATTCTGCGTGAACACCTGGCATCGCGATCGTGGGGAAATTGTTCCTGGCGGATTTCGTGGGCGCCTGGCTTTCAATCGGAAGCTCGTATCTGAGACGGAAGAGTTGGAAAGAAAGCTCACCCTAAGAAGTCTTCTGCCGGGCAAAGAGAATATCTTTCCCGCATTCACCATGAACACCACCAGCTACGAAGACGGCCTACGATTCTTGCTGGCCAACTACAGGATTCCCGATCCGGATACCCGTCTGGGTTGGCCCGATGCCCAGCCCAACTACAAAGCCAGGTCTTTTCTGGCGACCTACAACACCGGCCTGCTTAAGGGGAGTGCATTCACACCTGACCTGCCGCTAGCCACGGCCGCACAGTTGTCGGCGGCCTTTCCCTATATTTCCTCCGCGGCCCGGGTGCCCATGTCGGTCGACGGGCAAGTGAATGCGCTCCACTTTGTGGATGGAGGCTATTACGACAACGACGGAACTGCCTCCGTTATTGAGTTTCTGCGCTATGCCCTCGCCCGGACGCCAAACGCCGGCAAGGATGTTTGCGAATCATGGAGCAAGGAGGAGGAGACGCGGGCGAGCAGCCGCAAATTACGTATCCTGCTGATCGAGATTCGTAACAGTGGTGATGACGCCGGCGGAGAACTCGACCAATGGCCGGCGCGTACCTCCGCGCGAACACCCGCCAATCTGCTGACCCAACTATTCGCTCCGCCTCTGGGTTTATGGCGAGCCGGCCATGGAAGCGAAACCGGCAGAAACCGCATCGCCCTGGCGCAACTGGAACACGCCCTGGCGGACAAACTCGAGGTCCATCGAGTCGTCTTCGCCGACAGCCACGCGATCCCCGATGTCCACACCGATCCCCTCTCCTGGTCGCTCACGCCGAACCAGCGGCGAGAGGTACAACACTCCGCCTCCGCGGATCCCGAGGTCAGGAGAGGGTACAGAGAGGCGCTTGCATGGTTCACTAAAAAGCGAGCTGAATGGGAGATCCCCTAACTGAGACACGTTGCGATCTGTTATTCGGGCTCAGGGAAGACTCGCACTGTGCTTCTGACGCAGGCCCTTGAGCCAATTCGTTTCGAACGGGAGACGCCGATAGGAGTGAAATGCATTTTGCAGCATGGTATGATGACCAAAAAAATGCAGCGGCCGCCTACTCGAAAATGGCGAAGCAAACCAGAATCTCCAGGAGTTGTGCGTGAAGAAGTTGCTTTCTATCTGTTCTATTTTCCTGACCTCAGGCGTGATTTCAATTCCTCACGCAGCGGCTTCCAGTTTACCGACGATAAGCGTAGCGGTTTCGCCGAATCCGGTCGTGATCGGCGCACAAGTAACTTACACGGCGACCGTAAAGGGCAATGGCGCGGTCAAGCCCACAGGGGCCGTGACCATCTACCTTGCCGGGCAAGATGCCGCGTTTTGTACCTTGAACGCTACAGGGGTATGCAGCGGAACGCAATTTATGCGGCTGTTTCCCGCTTCCGCCCAGGTCATCGCCCAGTATGCCGGTGATGCGAACTACTCTTTTGCGGTCTCGGCACCGGTGAATCTAACCGTCGTCGCCGCCCCCAACCTGCCGGCTACAACCACGTCACTGGTTTCTTCAGCGAATCCGTCAAAAGCGGGTGAGTCCATCACCCTCACGGCAAAGGTGGCACCCGCGGGCGCAACAGGCAAGGTCAGCTTCTACTTTCCCGGCTCGAACCTTCCTTTTGTCGTTCCGTTGAGTAGTAACGGAACCGCGACCACAACCACCTTCTTCGCTTCGGCGGGTAAGCAAGCAATCGCCGCCAACTATTCCGGGGACACCGGTCACCAGGGCTCTGCCACCGCCATTACACAGGTCGTCTCAGCGCCGATTGTCTCGTCTGCAATGAGCTTTGTGCCCATCACTCCCTGCCGGGTGGTGGATACGCGAAATACCGCTGGACCTCTCGGCGGTCCATCGCTGGCGGCGGTCACAGCGCGCAGCTTTCCTTTATCGCAGGGCGCCTGCGGTATTCCCGCAACCGCGGCTGCGTATTCGATTAATGTTACGAGTGTTCCTCACGGACCACTCGGTTACCTGACCGTGTGGCCGACCGGACAGCCGCAACCGCTGGTGTCGCTGCTCAACTCACTTGATGGGCGCGTCAAAGCAAATGCTGCGATCGTGTCCGCGGGTACCTCGGGAGCGATCAGCGTATACTCCGCGGGGCCTGCGCCCAGCGATGTTCTGATTGATATCAGCGGGTACTTCGTAGCCGCGCCTGCTACGGGCCTGGCCTTCTACCCACTCACCCCGTGCCGCGCGGTCGACACTCGAAACGCGGCCGGTCCTTTGGCAGGGCCTTATCTTACCGGGGGCCAGCCTCGCGCGTTTCCCATCCGTACCAGTCCTTGCAAGATTCCTGCGGCGGCAAAAGCGTATTCGCTGAACATCACTGCCATTCCTGCGGGACCCTTGGGCTATTTGACGACGTGGCCGACCGGACAACCGCAACCGACCGTTTCCACCTTGAATGCGTTGACTGGAACAGTCACGGCGAATGCCGCTGTTGTTCCCGCCGGCACCAGTGGAAGCATCTCCGTCTTTGTCACGCAAAGTGCCGACGTACTGGTGGATGTGAACGGCTACTTCGCACCATCCGGGGCTGGCGGTCTGTCACTCTATGCCGTCGCACCGTGCCGCGTTCTCGATACGCGAACATCGGGTGGTGAGCCGGACTTCTCTGACGTGCTCAACGTAAAAGTGCATGATGGCCCATGTGCGCCACCGCAGGCTGCGTCTGCATATCTGCTCAACGCGACGGTTGTGCCGCCCGGGCCGCTGGGCTTTCTGACGCTGGGACCTGCGGGAGTGGAGCCGACGGTCTCTACGCTCAACGCCAGCGACGGCGCAATTACTTCGAATATGGCTATCGTGCCAACCACGAATGGAGCCATCGACGCCTATGCCCCATCGCCGACGGTATTGCTTCTGGATCTCTCGGGCTATTTTGCTCAGTGATCGCAGACTCGGATGGCGGTCATTTTCGAGCTCGCCCGATCCAAAGCAGGCAAAGGCCGTCGCGGTGCGTTCAATCTGGGGTGGAGCGGAAATTCGCAAAGAGGACATACACGCTAATCATCAGCGCCCATAGCGGAAAGACCAGGGTAGCCCAGCCGAAATGTCCGATGCTCAGGAGCAGAAAAAGCGCCAGCACATAACCCAGCAGCGCCATCCAGCGTGGGAACATTCCGATGCGAATGGCGAGGGTGCAGGTGGAGATCATGAAGACTCCCGCCATCCTTAGCGCGTAGACGTTGGCTAACTGATAAGTCAGCGCCCGGGCAAACGAGTAGGTGCTGGAGTCGATGAAGTTTTCCGGCTTTGCATCGTATGCCATCAGGAGACCGCCGATAACCGCCGACGAAGCAAAGGTTATGGCGAGAAACAGTAGGCCGCTACCGAGGAAGACGGTGGCTAGAAAGCGGTCTTCGTGCGCCCCCATGCGGTCGCGCAGCACGCCCATGAACCACAGGAAAGCAATTCCGGCAAAGGGCAGCAGGCCGAGCGCGAAACGGATCAACTTCGTACTTTGAGACAGCCAGGTCCCCGGATCCCCGGGACTGTCGGGAATCGAAAGCCGGATAAGCACCAGGCTGGTGAAGAGAAGGATCGAGAACAGGACCCCTGCGACCGCGCCGGCGCGCGGAGCCTTCAGTTCGGCGGCGACCCCTGTAACGATCTCGTCCTTCATCATTTCTCGTCCTTACGGAGACAGGTCTGATTTAATCACGAATTCCCTAATGCGTTTGGTAGCAGCCAACGTCTATGCTTTCCGATTTGACTCGCGGTGAGCCGTCAAGATCCTGTTCTCCTACTGGAAATCCGTTCGTCGCGCCGGCGGCAATTGCGGGAGAATCTGATCGCAGATGGAAATCCTTACCGTCGTCAACAAAATGCGGATCCAGAAACCGGGATTGATGGTCATTCCCTGTTGATTGGACATAGTTATCGAACCCTGTGATGGTGACGGAAGGCTCTCCCCATCGACTCGCCCTCGGTCCGGAAGCACAGTAATAAAGGTTGTGATTGATACTGACGGGCGGCCGGCTTTTCTCGACCGGCGATTTGTTCACCGTGAGCAGGCAGCGAGGCCCTGCGTAGACGATGTTGTTGGCAAAAACATTGTCGCTCATGTTCCACTGCGTCTGGAACTCGCCCGCCCCTGTGCCCGATGTATCGTTGTCGAAGAGCGTGTTGTTGACCACGCTGGAGTGCTCAGTGCGCCCGCGCTCCGGCGCATACCCTCCGATGGAAACCCCCGCGGTATGGCAATGATAGATAAGGTTATTTCGCGCGGTGATGTAACTGGTGGCGCGACCCTTGTGTTCACTGGCCAGTTCGATTCCAAAGTCCACATCATGCATGACGTTTTGTTCGATCAGGATCCTGGCGCCGCCGTCTACGTAAATGCCATCGGAATTTTCATCGTTGCCATAGGCCGGATTGCCGCGCGAGGTAATGTTGTAGACCAGGTTGCCGCTGACCACTCCGTCGCGGGCCTGATCTACGGCAGGGTCGGGAGCAGTGCGCTCAAAACCAATGACATCGATGCCAATGTTGTTATTGTCGTGCACGACATTGTGGGTGATGCGGAAGTTGGTGACGTTGCCGTTCACTACCAGCGATTCGCTTGAACCGGTTTGCAGGTGATGCACTTCATTGCCGTCAATCACCAGTTCGCTGATAGGAGTTCTGGCGTCGGTACCGTAGACCGCAATGCCAAAACCGTTGGCGCCACTTCCCGGAGCGTCACGTCCGTTGAATGTCTGCTCGATATGATGGACGTTGTTCTTCAACAGTTCTATATGGGAGCCGGCCCCCATAACGCTGATGCCCAACGGGGTGAGCCGGCGGTTGGCGGTGCGGTAGTTGCGAATTTCAAAGCCTTCGATCCTGACGTAACTCTTATTGAGAATCGTGAGTAGGCCGCCTCTGCCCTCGGGAACCAAATGTTCTGCGTCGAGGACGG
This sequence comes from uncultured Acidobacteriaceae bacterium, assembly GCA_963758385.1. GTDB lineage: Bacteria > Acidobacteriota > Terriglobia > Terriglobales > Acidobacteriaceae > PALSA-350. The sequence continues at coordinate 1,968,462 of CAVWVA010000001.1, forward strand.
CGAGCTCGCCGGGATAGCTGCGAAACGTGATGTATCCATCGGTCGCGTTGCCGGATGCCTTGATGGTTACGCGCTCTTCATAGACCCCACCGCGCACATTGACGGTACTTCCCGCACGCACGGTATCCGCCGCATGTTGCATGGTGCGCCAGGGCGCGGTTTGCGTGCCGGGATTTTTATCGTCCCCGGTCTTCGATACGTAAAAGGAGGAGCCGGGCTGCGCCAAGGTCCCGGAGACGCACACCAATAACATAATGAAAGGCAGGTATTTCACGTTTGTCCCCCCCGGAAAACACAACGCCGGCTTGTCGTGCGGTGCATGTGGCTGCACTTCTTTCAATCGGATTTCCGTAGGATACACTCGGCAGATATGTGCGTGTAGGTCGCGCACCTCACGCGGCCCGGCATCTCGCGGCGGCAAGCAGAATCAGACCGCAAAACTGCCACAAGGAAGACATGGAATGCTATTTGCATCACTATTTGACTTGGGCAGGGGCTTAGCGAATGACTACTTTGACCGTTACGCACGGGGTCAGGTTACCTTCCGCAAGGATGTGCTGCAACATCTTGGGATACAACCGGGAGAAAAAATTGAATTGGACAAGCGGCCGTATGGGGCCGTGACGCTGAGGGCTGCGCGGCCGCGAGGCAAGATCGACAGCTTTGTTGGCCTGCTTGCGGGTAAGACGAGCAAGATTGCGACTCTTGAAGAGCTTGACAAAGCCGCGGCGGATGGCTGGTCCGGGCGCAAATGAAGTTCACCGCCGATACCAACATTCTTGTGCGCGCCGTTGTCGGAGACGATAAGAAACAGGCAGGGGCGGCCGCAAAGCTTCTCAAGCAGGCAGAACTTATCGCGGTTACGCTTCCGAGCCTGTGTGAGTTCGTTTGGGTGCTGCGCCGCGTTTACCGATTCGGGCAGGAAGATATTTCGTCCGCGCTTGAAGCGCTGCTCAGTGCGGAGAACGTTGCCGTCCATCGCCCTGCCGTGGATGCCGGGCCGTTGATGCTCAAAGCGGGAGGGGGCTTCGCCGACGGCTTGATCGCCTATGACCGCGCCTGGTTAGGCGGCGAGACTTTCGTTTCCTTCGACGAGCGGGCTGTCCCCTTGCTTTCGCGGCAGGGCAAGCAGGCGAAGTTGCTGAGAGTCGCTGTTTAGACCTGCAAGACGTCGCCATCGCGGGCGACCATCTCGTACAGCACAGGGTTGACGAAGAAACCCAAGAAGAGCCGGGATACCAGGCCGGCTACAATGACGATCGCAAAGGGCTTTTGGGTGTCAGAACCGATGCCGGTGGAAAGCGCCGCGGGCAGCAGTCCCAGGCAGGCAACCATGGCGGTCATGACGATCGGCCGCAAGCGCAAAAGAGAAGCTTCTCGGGTCGCAGTGCGAATGTCTTTGTTTTCCAGACGCAGCTTGTTGATGTAGGAGACGAGGATGACGGCGGTTTCAACCGAAACGCCCATCAGCGCCAATAAGCCAAGCGCCGACGAGACGCTGAACGGCGTGTGGGTCAGCTTGAGCGCAATCAGGGCGCCTACCGGCTCGGTCAGGATGACGCCGAGGCCGATGGTCACGGGAAATTTGAAATTGCCATAGAGCGCGAACAGGATCATGAAAATGATCAGCAAGGCCAGTGGGCCGATGAACTCAATCTGGTGCTTGGCTTCAAGGAATTCGCCGTACTCCCCACCCCAGGCGAGGCGATATCCGGCAGGCAGGGATTTCTCGATATCCGCGATGGCCCGCTGTCCATCGAGCACAGCACTTTGCAGGTCGCGACCCTCGATGCTGTACTGCACGCCGATGTAACGTGAGTTGTTTTCGCGATAGATGAACGAAGCGCCGCCGGCCTCGTGAATATTCGCCAGCTCGCGCAGCGGGATTTGTTGACCTGCGGGCGTGCCAACAAGCAGATTGCCAATCTGCTGCTCGCTTTCGCGGAATTCCGGCTTCATACGCACGACCAGATCGAATAATTTCTCGCCCTGAATTACCTGGGTGGCCGCCTGGCCGCCTACGGCCGCTTGCACGATCACCTCTACATCCGCGACGTTGATGCCGTAGCGAGCAATCTTGTCGCGATCGACGTCGATCAGCAGGCTCGGCTGGCCCAGTTCGCGTACGACGGTCAACTCAGTAAATCCCGGCATCTGCGAGAGGCGACGCTTGATCTCGAGCGCCTTGCTCTGCAGAACGTTGAGGTCGGGACCATAAATCTTTACGGCGAGCGCGCTTTTAAGTCCGGTCAACGCCTCGTCTACGGCGTCTTCCGCGGGCTGGGTGTAATTGAAGATGATTCCCGGAAATGCGCTGAGCTTTTTCTGCAAGTCCTCGGTCAACTCGGCCTTATTGTGGATGGCGCCGGTCTTCCAGGAAGGGTCATTGTAAGGCTTCAGTCCTACGTAGAACTCGTCGTTGAAGAATCCCGTAGGATCCGTGCCATCGTCGGGACGGCCCAGCTCGGAGCCCACGTCGGTCACCATCGCATACTTCATCAGCAGATTGCGAACCTGGGGCGAGACTTTGCTGGCTTCCTCAAATGAAATGGTGTACGGCATGGTGGCGCGCACCCATAGCGCGCCTTCGTCGAGATGAGGCATAAACTCTCCGCCGATGAAAGGGACGAGCAACAGGGTTGCGGCGAAGATCAGGGTAGCTACCCCTATGGTGATCTTTGGGTGGTCAAGGCACCAGTCGAGCTCTCCGGCATACTTTTCGCGCAGCCATTCAAACGGCTTGTTCACGCGCTCGTGCACGCCACGCTTGAACCAGTAGGCACACATGACGGGAACGAAGGTGAGGGTCAGGATCAGGGCGCCGACCAGTGCAATTGAAACCGTGTCGGCCATGGGCTTGAACAATTTTCCCGAAGGTCCGCCAAGGGCGTAGATGGGTAGATAGCCTGCAATGATGACGGCGACAGAATAAAAGATGGGGCGATCGACATCCTTGGCCGCCGCCAGAATCACCTCTTGCAGATCGTAGCTCTGGCCTTCACGCGCGCCCAGCTCGCGGTACACGTTCTCCACCATCACCAGGGTTCCGTCGATGAGAATTCCAAAGTCGATGGCGCCGATCGAAAGCAGGTTTGCAGCGACTCCTCGCGCATGCAGAAAAATGAAGGAGAAGAGCAAGGCGAGGGGAATGGTGAGGGCGACGATGACCGCGGCGCGAATGCTCACCAGGAAGGCCATCAGCACGATAAGGACCAGAGCCATGCCCAGCAGCATGTTGTGTTCCACGGTGTCGATGGTGAGCTGAACAAGGTCGCTGCGGTCGTAGTAAGGCCGCACTTTTACATCGGCGGGGAGAATGTGCTCGTTGAGTTGCTGGGTTTTTGCTTCGACCCCCTTGAGCACATTCTGGGTTTGCTCGCCACGGCGCATCATGATGACGCCCTCGACGGCATCATCTTTCTTGTTGAATCCAAATTCGCCCAGTCGCGGTGCGTTTCCGATGGTGACATCACCGATGTCACGGATGCGTGTCGGCACCCCATTTTGCGTGCCGACGATGATGTCGCCAATGTCCCGGGTATCGCGGACCAGCCCAAGACCGCGAACATAGTAGAACTGACCGCCCTGGGAATAGAATCCGCCGCCGGCATTGGAATTATTGACGGAAAGCTGCTGCAGCACGGTGGGCACGGTGATGTGGTATGCGTACAGTCTCGCCGGGTCGAGAAGCACCTGATACTGCATCACAGTGCCGCCGAAGCCGGAGTCATCCGCGACCCCGGAAACTTGCTTATATTCGCGCTCGATGACCCAGTCTTCGTAGACCTTCAGCTCTTGTGGGGTGCGGTCGGGGCTCTCAAGCACGTAGCGATAGACCAACCCGGATGGGCTCGCCAGCGGGGCAAGCGTGGGGGTTACGCCGGTGGGGAACGCCACTTCACTCAAGCGCTGGAAGACCACCTGGCGCGCGAAATAGTCGTCGGTGCCTTCTTCAAATGTCATGATGACATCAGAGAGCCCGTACAACGAGATGGAGCGCATGACGGCCATCTTAGGCACGCCGTTCATTTCCACTTCAGTAGGAACCGTCACCAGGCGTTCGATTTCTTCGGCCGCGTGGCCGGGCCATTGGGTGATGACTTCGACCATGGGTGGAGATAGATCGGGATAGGCGTCCACCGGCATGTGCTGGAACGAGATCGCTCCACCGACGGCAATGAGCGCCACCAGCAGCAGGACCAGGAGCCGCTGGCGCAACGCAAACTGGACGACGTGATGAATCATGCGAAGCCCCCTCCTCAGTGCTGCAGCGAATTAGCAAACTGAAGAAACAAGCTGCCATCGGCCACAACCTTCTCTCCAGGGGAAATGCCCTTTAGAATTTGGGTTCGCCCGTTCAGGCTCTGGCCGATCTCCACGTCGCGTCTGCCAAACTGATTGGCGCCGACGGCCAGATACACGAACGGCTGGTTGTTGTCGTCGCGCAGCACGGAGGAGTCGGGTACAGCGATGGCGTTGGGAATCGAGCCCGCGGTCACGGTGACGGTGCAGTACATATCCCTTTTCAATTTCTCGCCCGGGTTGTCGACGACAATGCGTGCCTGCAGCGTTCTGGTATTTGGGTCGAGGGCGGGCGAGACGTAGGAGATCCTTCCGTGGAAGTTGCCCGGATAGGCGTCATTTTGCACGACGACATCATCTCCGCTGCGCACGGCGGCGAGGTCTGCCTGGTATACGTTGGCGAGAACCCATACGGTGCGCAGGTCTGAAATGGTAAAGGCCTGCGTCTGACCCGCCTGAACGACCTGACCGGGGGAAACGAGGCGCTCGACGACTTCGCCACCGATGGGAGCAAGCACGGGAATGAGCGCCGAGCTGGGGGCCTTGGCGAGATCAGCCGGATTCTTGATGCCGAGAATCTTCATTCCCTGTTCAGCCGCGTTCAGGTCCGCCTGCGCCTGGTTGCGGTCCGATTCGGCTTGTTCCAGATCGCGCTGGGCGATGGCGTGGTGCTGATACAGGTCTTGTGCGCGAACGTAATTCTTGTCCGCAAGACGGTAGGAATCGGCTGCCTTCAAATAGGCATCCAGCAACTGTGAATAGTCGGGGCTGCTTACATCGAGCATTGGCTGCCCAGCTTTGACCTGCTGCCCGGGCACGACAAGGATTCGGCTGACCGGTCCACCGACCTGGGTGATGACCGGGGTGGTGTTGAAAGCGTTGTAGGCCACGGCGCCGGTGAGCCGTAGGGTGCGCGTCAAGTTGGTGGTGTGAATGGTGACAACCTGGACGTGCGACATCTGGTCCTGCGGCAGGGTGAAGAGCTGGGGCGACGCCGAAGTGGAAGCGTTGGCGGAATAGGATGTCATTTGCCCTGGCCGGGTGCGATCGCCCGCGCTGCAGGCAGTGAGCGTACATGCGCAAGCGAGCGCCATCGCACCTTGAAAGCCGTTGCGGCGGGTGATCGATGTAAGGGTCATGGCAAACTCCTGGTTCCTACAGCCTGGCGAAGCTGTTCGAGGGCAAGCAGGTAGGAAGCGAGTGCCTGGCGGTAGGCGAGTTGTATGGAGCGATAGCTACGCTCGGCATCGAGAAAATCAAGCAGGCTGGCTGCGCCGTGCCTGTAGGCGTACTCACTGATGTCGCGGGACTGCTGTGCCTCGTCAAGATATCCCGAGCGATAAAGTCCGACGACCTGGTCGTTGGTGCGCAGATTTTCAAAGGCGTCTCGTACGTCCGTCAGCACTTGTCCGTTGACGAATCTCTCCTGCTCCTCGGCTTGCGTGATGGCGTAGCCGGCGCGACCAATTTCCCCCTGGTTGCGATCGAAGACGGGCATCTGCATTTGCCCGAAGAGAGAAACGTCGTTGAGATAACTAATGTGCGTGTAGTTGATTTCGGCGGTGACGTCTCTTTTGCCGATTGCCTGTTGCAATGCGCGTTGGCTGCCTGCCGCGGTGACTGCCTGCTGCGCCGCACGCAAGTCCGGCCTGCTCTGCAGTGCTTTGGCTTGAAAATCATCCACGTTTCCCTTGACGGGCTGGTAGTCGAACGCGCCTGCCACGTCGTAGTCCGGCGTTATGGATTCGTATCCGAGCAACTGGCGCAAATCCGAGAGCCCCTGCACCCGGGCGAGCTGGGCCGCGGACACGTCGGTCTGGAACTGAAGCATCTGAAGCTTGATCTTGAGAAGATCGTCTTCGCCGATGTCGCCTGCTTTGTATCGTGCTTCGCCGATATCCACCGTGTTCTGGAAGCTCTTGAGATCCTGCGTGGCCAGCTCAAGAGTCGACTCCGCGAGCTCAATGTTGATGAAGAGGGTGGCAACGCTGAAGGCAAGACTGCGCTCGTTGTCGGCGACCTGCGAACGTGTGACGGCGGTCAGATCCCGGGCTGCCCGCAGACGGTGTTGTCGCTTTTTGCCGCGCTCAAAGAGATAGCTGACGCCCAGGTCGAACTGAGCGATGTTGTCGAGGTAATCGGCGCTGAATTGACTTGGCTGGAAGATGGGCAAGAACTGCCAATCGCTGAGGATCACCGGGTTAGGACGCAGATTGGCGGTGATTTCCTCGGCCTCGCTTTGCTGGATCGTGGTGCGAAGGGCCAGTAAATTGTGATTGTGGCGAAGCGCCATTTGGATGGCGTCCTCGAGCGAAATCTTCACCGCGCCTGGATTCTGGGCGAGCGTTTGTGGGGGAGACGGCGACGGACTGGTTGCAGGTGGGGACTGAGCACCTGCCACTGAAAGCACGGCGATAAACAAAACTGGAAACCGCAAACGCTGTAAACGCATGGGGATCAGCCTTCTTGAGGGACTGGTACACGGATTGATGTGCCGCGAGCGGCACGGGAAAGAAGAGGCTGTTATGCGGGGGGCGCGCGCGCGGGAACGTGCGCAGCGGCGGGACTGAGGATGAAGCTGTAGTCCAGGGGTTCTGGTCCAGGTCCGGTGGGAAGCAGAACGGGCACACGCGTGCCTACCCGGGTTGGCTCAATGGCCTGATGACTGAGATGACAAATCGGGCAGGCGTCAGGCGAAGAAATGGCATGCTGATGCCATACTCCTCCGAGCGTAGTCCCTGTGACCAGCAGGAGAAGCGCTATCGGGAGCACCGTGCGCCAAATTCGTTTTTGATCAGACAATTTTGAGGGGCACTTGATTACCCCCAATGTACCGTGCCTAGTGTAGTCCACAAGCTCTATTCCTGGAGATATAGCTCTCGATACTCACCGCCAGGCCGGTAGGCTTCCGATTTCCTGGACTGATCTCCCCGGGAATTAAAACTACTGACGCCATCCATGTTGGCTGCGGCGTATGATTTATGCCTCTTCCACCGCACCTGCATTTGGGGAAAGGGAGTGATTCATGAGCCGCCGCTATCGCCAGTCCTTAGGCAACCACGCGTGGCTCACCATTCCCTTGCTCTTGGGCTCGCACACCTTGTCAGGGGAAACAGCGAAACCGTCTCCGCCAACGGCCATCGTGACCATGCTGCAGAGTCCGCCCCGTCGGGACGCAGCCATCTCCACGATTCCGCCGGAGGCACAAGGTGACCACCTTATGGCCAGCGGAAACTATGTTGCCGCCATCGCGGCTTATCAACAGAGCTCGCTTCGATCCGCCGCCACCTGGAACAAGATTGGGGTTGCGTACCATCATCTCTTCGCCCTGGACGAGGCTCGAAAGAACTACAAGATGGCGCTCACTCTCGATCCGCGGTACGCCGACGCGCTTAACAATCTGGCGGCCGTTTACCATGGCGAGGGCAAATATAAAAAGGCGGAAAAAACCTATCGGAGCGCGCTGAGATATGGGCCCAATTCCGCTGTCACCTATCGCAATCTGGGTACGGCTTACTTTAGCGAGGGGAATTACAAGGAGGGGGCAAAGGCCTATCAGAAGGCCCTGGAGCTTAATCCTAATAGTTTTGACACTGACCAGACTGAGGTCATGGAGGAGAAGGTCTCGCGCCGCCAGCGCGTCGCCATCAATTACTGCCTGGCAAAAGCGTACGCTATGGCCGGACAAAACCAGCAGGCGCTTGCGTATCTTCGCAAAGCGCTGGACGGTGGCTTCAACAATCGGCGATTGCTAATGGAAGACAAGGAATTCGCTCAGCTGCGTGGTACACCGGAGTTCCAGCAACTACTTGCCGCGCAACACATGGACTAGGTCACAATTTGCGAGGGGCGGGTTGAGAAACGCCCCAGGTCTCAAAGGCGAGACCTGGGCTGGCCGCAGCCGCAAAACTGCCTCAATCAAGCCCCAGAAAACGGCTTGAATGGGCCACCCATGATGGAGTGCGTTTCCGGAACCTTAGTGCCCCGTGCCTACTTGTGACACTGTGCCGGTGCCAGATTGTGCCGCGTTCGACAGAATCTGCACTTCCACGCGACGGTTCTGAGCCCGCCCAGCGGCCGTCTTGTTGGTAGCCACTTCCTGATCCTTGCCAATGCCAATCAGGTAGAACTTGTGCGCGGGGACGTTAAACTTCGCCGCTAAATACTGCACCACCGCTTCGGCACGACGCTGGCTCAATTGGTAGTTGTAGTTAGCATCGCCGACCGAATCCGTACCACCGGTGACTTCGAGGATGTAGCTCTTGGCCGTGCTAAGCTGCGTGCCCAGGCCATCCAACTGTTCCTTGTCAGTCTTGGTGAGAAGGCTCTTGTCAAAGGCGAAGGTTACCGAAACGTTGCCAATCTGCTTGTAGTTGTCGAGGTTCGCAACCACGCTGGCGAGTGAGTCGGCACGGTTGACTGCCTCCTGCGCGCTGCCTTGCGCCTGCGAAGCAGCCGTGGTGGCTGCGGTGGCATTTTGCGTGGCGGTGTTGGCTGATTGCTGCGCTTGCTGAATACCCGCCTGGGCTCGATCATTGGTGCTTTGGATGGAGCGGTTATTTGCCGCGACGGCATCGTCGAGTTCGTTTGTCTTTTGCACCAGCGGAGCGGTTTGGCTGCGCACGTAGTTCTTTGTCGAACACCCCGTGATAGCAAACAACGACACGGCGCCCAACAGAATAGCTGCTTGTTGCGACCTTTTTTCGACTCGGATCATAAAGCCCTCTGCTCCCTTAATTGCGGTACGGCCACTACAGACTGAAACCAAGGGCGCATTTGCCCATCTGTACGTATGTAGCACGGCTATCGCCAAAAGTTGCTTGTACCGCTTACCAGTTTCCATGCAACAACTTGCGCGCGAAAGTGTTCAGCTTGGTGCGCCGCCAATCCGGGGGGAAAAGGAAAGTTTTACCTGCTTATGCCCAATCCGCCGCCAACCCTTCATACCGTCTAAACTTTAGTAAGGACTTTCCATGGACCTTTCCGAAAAGATACGCACCCTCCCCACTCGGCCAGGGGTGTACCTGTACAAGAACGCCCAGGGTGACGTGATCTACGTTGGCAAGGCCAAGAACCTCCGTTCCAGGGTGCGTTCGTACCTGCTCGATGGGGCCCAGGCCAACGCCAAAACGGGCTCGCTGATGCGTGAGGCCGTGGACGTGGATTACATCCTGGTGGAAAACGAACACGAGGCCCTGGCGCTTGAAAATAACCTGATCAAGCAGCGCAAGCCGCGCTTCAATATCCTGCTGCGCGACGATAAGACCTATCCCTACGTGAAGCTGACCCTGGCCGACCGCTTCCCAAAGGTTTTTGTCACGCGCAGGCTACGCAAAGACGGCAGCGCTTATTACGGACCGTTTTTTCCTGGGAATCTCGCTCATCGGGTCGTGGACCTGATCCATCGCAGCTTCTTGCTGCCCAGTTGCAAGGTCGACCTGTCGCGTTACCATCCCCGGCCCTGCCTGCAGTACTACATCAAGCGCTGCCTGGGACCGTGTGTGGAAGCGCTGACAACGCCCCAGGAATACCGGGAAGCGGTGCGCGATGCCCAGATGTTTCTCGAGGGCCGGCAGACGGAGCTAAGCAAATCGATCGAGCAACGCATGGAGGAGGCTGCGGCCGCGGAACAATTCGAACTCGCTGCCCGCTACCGCGACCTGCTGATCACCATGAGCCAGGTGCAGGAGAGGCAGCGCATGGCCACTACGGACGGCGATGACGCGGACGTGTACGGCTACCATCACGAAAACGGCATGCTGGCGGTGAATCTCTTCCACATGCGAGGCGGGAAAATCGTCGATCGCCGCGAATTCTTTTGGGAAGAACTGCCCGATCTGCCACTGCAAGAAAATCCTGAAGCCGAAGATGCGCAGTCCTACGGCGCGGATTTCGACGCTTCGTTCTTCTTCTCTGCCTTGCTGAAACAGGTGTACATCGATCAACAGTATGTGCCCCGCACGGTTTACATACCGGTGGATTTCGCGGACCGCGACAGCCTGGCTGCGTTGCTCAGCGAGCGGGCACAGCACAAGGTGGAGCTCGCGGTGCCCCAGCGGGGAGAAAAGCGGTCGCTGGTAGACCTCGCCGGGCAGAACGCCAAGCAGAGCTTCGATCAGCGCTTCAGGGTGTTGCAGCCTTCGCGGCAGGTGACCCAGGAAGCCCTGCAGGATCTGCTGACGCTGCCGGACCTGCCCCGGCGTATTGAGTGCTTCGATATCTCGCACATTCAAGGCGCGGAAACGGTCGCTTCCATGGTTGTTTGGCAAGACGGCGAGATGAAGAAATCCGACTACCGGAAGTACCAGATCAAGACCGTGGAAGGCGTGGACGATTTTGCATCCATGCGCGAAGTCGTGGGCCGGCGCTATCGCCGGCTGCAGGAAGAACAGCAGCCGATGCCCAGCCTGGTGTTGATCGATGGCGGCCTCGGTCAGCTTCACGCCGCAGCCGAGGCCCTGGAGTTGCTGGGCATTACCACACAACCACTGGCCTCGATTGCCAAACGCGAGGAGATCATCTACGTCTACGGCCAGGAGGATGAGCCCATTGTGCTCGACCGGCGGTCCCCCGTGTTGCACCTGGTGCAGAGGATCCGCGATGAGTCACACCGCTTTGCCGTCACCTACCATCGCAAGCGGCGAGAGATCCGCGATCGGGAGTCGGACCTGCTGACCATTCCCGGAGTCGGGCGGCAGACCCGCAATCGGCTGGTAGCCCATTTCGGCAGTTTGCGCGGGGTACAGGGCGCCAGCCTGCAGGCGCTCGCCTCGGTGGTTGCGCCCCACCTGGCGGCGGCTATTTATGGCTACTTCCACCCGGCGGACACGCTGGCGTCTCCGCCGGGTCAGGCTGTGTAAGCACAGCTTCTAACCTTGCCGGAAACTTTCACTGTATTCAAACAAGCTGTTCCCTTGCATTGTGCCTGCCTGCGAAAGCATTTCTCCTTTTGTAGATGAAACGCTCCCGGGCTCCAGCCGTGCCTACCCTGTTCGTGGGCGGCGCTTCCCCAGCCGCTGATGGAACCGAGGCGGCGCTGCGGTCGATCGGATTGGAGCTGACCCGCGTGGACAACATCTGTGTGGCCGAGATGGTTGCGGAAGCACAGCACTTTGAGGCGGCGGTCTATGATCAGTCGCTAAGCCAGGAGGAGCAGGTCTCGCTCGCGCGCGTGATGCGCATTCGCTGGCCGTGGATGCGCATTATCCGGTGTGTTTTTTCAGGCGACCCTCTCATCGAGGATGCACTGTTTGACTGCACCGCGGTGTCTGAGGCGCAACTCGCTGCCTGCGTCAAGCGCTCACTGAGGTGAGTGGAGCTGAAGACCTTCGACATGGTCGGTCCTGCAAAAGTGGGGGATGAGGGTTTGCGTCTCCCACATCTCGTAACTCCACGAGATATGGGGCTCCCTTTGTGTTGTTGCTGGAGCAGAGTTCCTTCCCTTCGATTTGGTTGCTGGGGAAGATTTGTTTGGAGTGTTGCGTGAGAAGATTTTGGGGTGGATTCTTGTCACACTTCCTCAGCAGCACCCGACCTTCCGCGCGTGCTTGGCGTGTGGCATGCCACCGCCATCGTGGTTGGCACCATCATCGGCAGCGGCATCTTCCTGGTCCCACAGGAAATGATGCGGGCGGTGGGTTCCGCGCGGATGGTCTACCTGGCGTGGATCACCGGCGGCGTGCTCACGCTCTTCGGAGCCATGACCTACGCCGAGCTAGGCGCCATGATGCCGCGCGCCGGCGGCGAATACGTCTTCCTGCGCAACGCCTACGGCGACCTGCCCGCTTTTCTCTACATGTGGACCTGGTTTGCCGTGGCCAAGCCGGCATCAATCGCCACCATTACCATCGGCCTGGCACGCACGCTGGGCGTCTTCCCTGCTTTCGCATGGCTCGACCGAGTGGTAGTACAGACTCCTGTGCTTATCAGCTGGTCACAAGTGTTTGCCATCGCGGCTGCATGGCTGATCACGGGGCTCAACTACCTGGGCATCAAAAAGGCCGGAGACTTCCAACTCTTCTTCACCTGGCTTAAGGTGGTCCTGGTTCTGGTGATCACCGGCTTTTGCTTCGCGAGCCCACGTGGCGATTTGAGCAATTTTCACACCAGCTTCTCCGGCGCTCAGGGAGGAGTGAGTGGATTTATGGTGGCGCTCATCGCCTCCCTGTGGGCCTATGACGGCTGGAACGACCTCACCATGGTCGCGGGCGAAGTGAAGCGTCCCGAGCGCAGCCTTCCAATTGCGCTGATCGCCGGCGTAGGCGTCGTGGGCGTGCTCTATATGGCTACGAATGCGGCCATCCAGTACATCCTGCCCGCCTCGCGCGTCGCTGCGTCCCCGCGCCCGGCGGTGGTTGCCATGTCGGTTGTTTCCGGCCATTGGGGTGCGGCGCTGGTGTCGGCCGCCATGGCGCTAAGCATCCTGGTGACTCTGAACGGGACCACCATGTCTGGCGCGCGCGTGCCGTTCGCCGCAGCGCGTGACCGGCTCTTTCCTGCGCGGATGGCTCACATTCATCCCCGGTTTCAAAGCCCGTCCACCGCGCTGGTGGCGCAGGGATTACTGAGCACTTTGCTGCTGTTGCTGGTGGGACAGTTTCAGCAGCTCTTCGAGTTGGCTATTTTTTCCGAGTGGCTGTTCTACATGCTCACAACTACGACCATCTTCATTTACCGGCGGCGGGTGCCGGCGGCCGAGCGCCCGTTTCGCAGTTGGGGATATCCCGTTGTGCCTGCCCTCTTTATCCTGGCTGCCGCGGTGCTGCTTTACTACTCCTTCGCCGGCAACCTTCGCAGCTCTCTGGTGGGAACATTGATTATTCTTGCCGGTTTGCCTCTCTATCTGCTTGTACGCCACGGCGAAGAGAGGCAGCAGACCTAGTTAAGCCTCCGGCAAAGATACAGTTTCGAGTGCAAACAGTTGCTCAGCGGCTAAAGCCGCGCGTATTTTCAGGTATCTACGTACCGGCTGAAGCCCGTACCCTTCAACGGAGGCGTGCAGGAAGCAATCAGTTCGGTCAGGACCTTCTGCGCACGATCTCTTCGTAGACCTGGATATATTCTTTGGCCGGCTTGGTCCAGGAATAATCGCGGGCCATGCCGTTTTGCATCAGCTTGCTCCATTGCGTTTTATCCGCGAAGGAAGCAAAGGCCGCGCGCAGCGCTTTCAGAAACTCTTCTGGCCGATAGTCGTAAAAGCGAAAGCCTGTTCCCGTCTGCGCCTCCGCCGACCATTCCTGCACCGTGTCGTCCAGGCCGCCGGTGGCCCGCACCACGGGCACGGCGCCATACTTCATCCCATAAAACTGGTTCAACCCACAGGGCTCATAGCGCGACGGCATCAGGATCATGTCCGAGCCGGCCTCCACCTTGTGGGAGAGCGTTTCATCATACGTAATAGCAACTGCTACTTTATTGGGAAAGCGCTCCTGCCAGCTGCGCAGCAGGTTCTCGTAGTAGGGTTCACCCGTGCCCAGGATCACGAGGAACATGTTCTCCTTCACCAACTGATCGAACATCTGGGCCAGAAGGTCGAGGCCCTTTTGCGTCGCCAGGCGCGAAACCATGCCCAGTACCGGCGTATCTTCAGCAAGTTTGGAGGCACCGAACGCGTGCAGCAGATCCTTGCGGCAGGCCAACTTCCCCTCCAGCCGCTCCGGCGTGTAGTGAGCGGCGATCTTGCTGTCGGTCGCTGGATCCCATACCTGGTAATCGACCCCGTTCAGAATGCCGTGCAGATCTTGCGCCCGGCTGCGCAGCACGCCGTCGAGCCCGTTGCTGAACTCCGGTGTCTGGATCTCTTCGGCGTATTTGCGGCTCACGGTGTTAATGGCGTCGGAATAAACGATGCCCCCTTTGAGAAAATCGAACGTGCCATAGAATTCCGCGCGGTCGATGGTGTACACATCCCACGGCAGCAAAAGCTTTTCGACAGTCTCGCGGGGAAACCAGCCCTGGCGATCGGTGCTGTGGATGGTCAACAGGCAGGCGACATTCTTCAGCATCGGATCGAAGTAGTACACGGTGCGGAGCAAGATCGCCAGCACACCCGCCGGCCAGCCGTGGATGTGAAAAACATCCGGCACCCCCAACAGCTTGGTGCTATCGAGAACCGCGCGGCAAAACAAACCAAATCGCTCCGCGTTGTCAGCGTAATCGCCGGACGCCGTTTCATAGAGAAACTCTCGATCGAAGAGCTCGGGACAATCGATGAAATAAAACTGCACTCCATCCGTCGCGCCGCCGTTTACCACCGTCACGAAACGGTTGTAGTAGGGAAAGGGGATGGTGAGGCTGGCGATTGCGATGCGGCGATCCTTGAGATGCTTTTGGACCTGGCGGTAGAGAGGCACATAGACGGTCACGCGGTGGCCTTGCCGCACCAGTTCCTTGGGCAGCGCGCCAACCACTTCGGCAACTCCGCCCGTCTTGACATAAGGAACACACTCCGACGCGACAAAAACGATATGCATCGTCAACCCCTCTTCTTCTTTGCCGGCCCGCTTCCGTATGATGCAGAAGAGGAACCGCCGCAATTGGGTAGTCTACCTGTGAGAAACGGACGCAGCAATCAGCCTGGTCCTGACTAGATGCCGGGCACCCGCCATAAGCCGAAGCTGGGTCAGAACTTTCTCGTAAGCCCGACCGCGCCGCGGGCTATCGTGGATGCTTTGGGGGATCTATCGCAGGCGACGGTTCTCGAGATTGGCCCGGGTACCGGGGTCCTGACCAGCGTGCTCGCGGCGCGCGCCAAACAGCTGATTGCGGTCGAACTCGATCACGCTCTGGCTGCCTCGTTACGGGATACCTACCATTCGGTTGAGATCCTCTGTCAGGACATTCTTACCGTCGATCTCACACAATTGGCGGTGGAACGCGGCGTTCGCCTGCAGGTAGTTGGCAACCTGCCGTACTACATCTCTTCCCCCATCCTGATGCATCTGTTTGCCCATAGCGGCGTGATTGACCGCGCTGTATTGATGACCCAGCGGGAAGTGGCCGAGCGGATCGCTGCGGTTCCAGGCACACGGGCTTACGGTTTGCTTTCGGCCATTACGCAGATGAATGCGACGGTGGAGAACCTCTTTACCCTGCCGCCTGAGGCCTTCGCTCCACCCCCGGATGTGTATTCCTCGGTGATTCGACTTGCCATGCGGTCCCGGTTTGAAGAATTGAGAGTGGAGCCGGCAGGCTTCCTGAGGTTCCTGCGTCAGGTTTTTGCCCAGAAGCGCAAGACACTGGCGAACAATCTGCGCGGGTCGGGACATAGTCCTGAGGCGGTGGATAGCTCTCTTGCGCGCTGTGGGATTGACCCGCAGATTCGGGCGGAAGCGGTGCAGCTGGAGAAGATGACTTGTTTGTACCGCTCCCTTACGGCGGATTAGGGAACAGGCCGAAAACCGCAGGTCTCTCCACTGCGCCCGCTCGGGTCCCACGGCAGGCCGGGGCAGGCGAGATGACAATTCATTTTTGGGGTCGGGTTCGGTTTCTAAGGGACAGGCTGCTCCCCTCGGGCCTCAGCGATGAGGCCCGGGAGAAGAGGAGTGCGACGGCGGCGGCGCCGAGTAATGCGGTGGCGGCGGGGAGGAATAGTGCGTTGTAGGCGTGGGCCTGGCCACGTAGGTCGACCGCTGGTTATAGGACGGCGGCGGTGGTGCCGTCGGATAACCCACGTTGGGCCGCATCTCCTGCCTTGGCTCAGGCTGTTGTGTGGGCCTGTCCACGTTGCGGTAGGCGTTACTCCCCGAAGTGTAGGAACTGGTGGGTGCAGGCCGTGGGAACGTCCTCACGGGCGTGCCCGTCAACACCGCTCGAGTGCCGGGCGCAGTTCCCTTTGGCGGCATAACTCCCGGGCTACGCACGTCCGTTCGCTCAACGGGAGTCACCGGATGCCCGTTGAAATTAACCGGCTGCTGATGATCCGGCCTGGGCACCGGTCCGTGGAATCCCCAAGGACCTTTGGCCTCTGGCCCACGATCAACCACTACCAGATGCGGCCTACCAATCGGATTAATTCCCCCGGGAGGATGGAGCGGGGGACGAATCGGCATACTCCAGCCGGGAGGGTGCACGCGGACCACGATTACCGGGGACCAGACGCGACCGCAGCCACCCGGAGCCCATCCCCAACCGAACGAGTAGTAGCTCCAACCGCCGCAGTGGTACGGGAGCCAGCCCCACGGGTAACCGGAAACCCAGGTGTAGCCAAGGGTTGGGTAATAAGCCCAGTAGCCAGAACCGTAAGGATCCCATCCAGGACCAACGCCCGCCGGTACCCACACGTTGCCCGAGCCCTCCACGGGATACCAGTTGCCGTCGGCATCCAGATCGTTCCAGTTTTCGTTCTGCGGATTGGCCGAATCATCGCGCACCGGCGTCTGTTGCGACGCTTCCTGTGCGATGGCCTGGTCCCGGTCCTGGTTCCAGTTATCCCACGAATCGCCATTGATTCCCTGGGCCACGGTGTAAGGAGCTCCGCTGTTGTCGACACTTGAGCGAACACTCTGGTTTCCCGTAACGTCCACGGGAGCAACGCCGTTTCCCTGCAGGCTGACGGAGCCGCTGATCACGGCTACCTCCCAACCAGCATCCATACCTAACCGCAGGATCGAGTTCGCGGTTGGCTGCACAGACAGATTGGCGAACTGAATGCTGAACGGGGGATGCCCGTCGCCCACATTGAACTCGTAGTAGCCCACGCCGCCCAACTGCTCCAGCTGCACTTGATCCTGCCCCAGGTGATCGAACTGGAGTCCACTGTTAGGCGTCAACCGGGCGACGCTTCCGTCGCCAAACTCAACTTCCACCTGGCCATCGCCACCGGTTTGCAAGCGCGAGCCATCCAGCACCGGCATGTTCATTACGGCTTGCTGGAAATCGGCGCCCTGCCCGGCAAGTAACTGTACCGAGCCCTGCACAAAGCTCACCCGGGCGACATTCGGCGGCGCGGCATCCTGAGCCATTGCCCTGCCCAATCCCAGCCCCAAAACACATAATGCGGTTAGTAGCACTGGCCTTAACTGCTTACGATCAGGGTGCTGCCTCATGGAGCACCTCCATTTCCCTAGGGGTCGCACTTCCACCCCTAATGACTTGAACCAAATTTGCCACAAGAAGTTTCTCCTCGTGGATTCATCGCATCAATCTGTGCTGGCCCCTTGCAGCAAGGCCCGTGCGCGCCGCTGCACTCTCTGTAAGACCGCCTCATCCCCGGCAATGGTCTGCAGTAAAGGAGCGATATTTTCTACCTCGATCGCCCGCCCGTCGCGCACCATCTGGTCGAGGAACTCCAACTCCGAATCCAGGCTCAGGCGACCATGCTCATATTGACGCTGGAGCTTACCGCCTTCGTCAAGAGTCGTAGCAATGGCTTCAAACTGGTCTGTAAGCTTATCAATCTGCGAGGACTTGCTCCAGTTATAGATGCAACTACCTTTGCCTTCCGGACCCTCGTACTCCAGGGTTTTAGTGCCCTGGAAAGCAATATTCTTTTCTGTGCCATCACAACGGATGGCGAAGAGTTTGTTCTTCCTGGCAGCGGCAAACATGGTCTCGCGAAGGCTTTTGGAGATGTGGATGGGGCGATCCTGCGGTCCGGCGGCCATGCTTTGGGGATCGCCTGGCGGAGGGCCACCAGCCTCCGAGCGGTAGTGCCCGTTGCCATCCTCTTCGACCGTGATGACGTACTTTGGCGGCTGCAGCTTCGGGTTCTCGTAGGTAAAGCGGATTTGGGCCGTGGCCGCGGTCTGCGCGATGCATCGAGGCCCACCAAGAGCCAGCAACAGAGGAGACGATAGCAAGACGGACGATAGCAAGACGGACGTGGGCAACAGGGCCCAAGCTAAGCTTCGCAGCGGATTCAAGCGCGGGATGCCGCCTGCAGGGAAAGAGTTTGCGCGGTATGGACGTGGCATATCGCGATCGCCAGGGCATCGGCCGCGTCCGCGGGCTCCGGCGCGCATTTCAGATTTAACAGGCGTGCCACCATAAACTGGACTTGCTCCTTCTGCGCCAACCCGTAGCCAACCACCGCGGATTTTATCGTGAGGGGAGCGTATTCGGCCACCGGCAACCCCTGGGTCGCGGCCGCCAGGAGGGCAACTCCGCGGACGTGTCCCAACTTCAGCGCGGACTTCGCGTTCACGGAATAGAACACTTCTTCAACCGCCACCACTTCCGGGCGGTAGAGCGCGAGCAGTCCCGAGAGCTCGGCGAAGATGTAGGCCAGCCGCATGGGCAGTGGCTGATCCTTGGCCAGTTTTAGACCACCGGCAGCCACTGCGACCAGGCGCGTTTCGCGAGGACCGGATTCCACGTCCACCACTCCATAGCCAGTGCAGTTGGTTCCGCAATCGATGCCGAACACGCGCATGTGACCGAGTCTATCCCACGGCGGGGAGGCTTGTAATAGTCAGGCGGGTGCGCTACTTGGAAAGGCCTTCGAGCGGGGAGCTGGCGGTCGCGTATAGCTTTCTGGGCATCCGGCCGGAGAGGTACGACTGCCTACCAGCGAGCACCGCGTGGTGCATTGCTTCAGCCATCAGCACCGGCTTGGCCGCATGCGCAATCGCGGAGTTGATCAGCACTGCATCCGCTCCCATATCCATCGCCAGGCAGACATCGGAGGCCATGCCGACCCCGGCATCGACGATCAGGGGGACCTCGGTGATCATCTCTCGCAGGATGCGCAGCGTGGCCAGGTTTTGCAACCCCATCCCGCTGCCGATGGGCGCTCCCAATGGCATGACGGCGGCAGCTCCGGCATCGATGAGCCGGCGGGCAAAGACAATATCGTCCGAGGTGTAGGGGAGAACGGTAAAACCTTCTTTCACCAGGACCCGGGTGGCTTCGAGGGTGGCTTGCACGTCGGGGTAGAGGGTCGCCTGATCTCCGATCACTTCAATCTTGACCCAGTCGGAGAGGCCGACTTCGCGGCCCAGACGGGCGGCGCGGATGGCCTCATCCGCGGTGTAGCATCCAGCGGTGTTGGGCAGCAGGAAGTAGCGTTCCGGATCGATGTAATCGAGCAGAGATTCACGGGTGCGGTCCAGATTCAGCCGCCGGACGGCTACGGTCACCATCTCCGCGCCAGAGGCCTCAATGGCGGCCTGGGTCTCCGCGCCATCCTTATATTTCCCCGTGCCCACGATCAGCCGGGACTGAAACGCCTTACCCGCGATTACCAGTGGTTCCATGGATTAATTGTAAGCCTGAACGGGGGTGGCACCTCGACCCGTAAACAAACCAGGGAGGTCCCATACCCCAGTCTGTTTGTGGATTGAGGCTATCGGGGAGAGATTTTTAACTCTACCTTCAGCTACACGAGCACCCGCGAGCGGGCGGTCTCGAGCGCCAGGTGAATGGCGCCGTTCACTTGCGCATCCGGGCCCAGAGTGCTGCGGACCAGCTTCGGCTGGACCCTGGTGTCGCGGTTCACCAACAGATCCTGGGTCCATTTCCATAGGGCAGGATGCATGCCCACGCTGCCGCCTAATACAAACAAGGGACAGTTGAGCACCACTGCCAGGTCATAGATGGCGTAGGCCAGCGTTTGTGCAGACTTCTCGAGAACCGCCATCGCCAAGGGTTCGCCGGCGAGCGCATGATCGAAGATCTGGGTGGCCACCAGGTCTTTCGCCAGTTGGGTGCGGTCTTCTGCCCAGAGACTCTGCCATTGCGCCTTGATCCCTTCGCCGCCGACGACGCTCTCCAGCGCTCCCGGCTGTCCGGTTTGCACTGGGCTCACCGAGGTTCCCGGGACCAGCATGTAACCGATTTCCCCAGCGGACCAATTCATGCCGTGGAAGAGGCGCCCGTTGAGCACGATGCCGGCACCGATTCCGGTGCCGACGGCGACAAATACAAAGTCTCTGACTCCTTTGCCGGCGCCGATCTGACTTTCCGCAATGGCTGCCGTATTCACATCGTTTTCGACTGCAGCGGGAACGCCGAGCTTTGCTTCGAGCAATGCGCGTAGTGGAATGTCGCGCCAACCCATCAGGTAGGAGGTGGCAATCACCACGCCGTCATCCACATTGGTGACCCCGGGCGCACCGGCCGCCACTGCGCGCAGCAGCTCGCGTGACAGCAGGCTCTGTTGCAGAAGCTCTTCCACGCCCTGGTGAATCAAGCCAACGACGACCGCCGGGTCGCGAATACCTGCGGTTGAGACCGCCCACTTAGCCACCACGTTGCCATACATATCAGCCAGGGCAAGGCGAAGGTTCGTTCCCCCAATATCGACGCCGACAACATAACCCACCTCCGGCGCCAGGACTTTCTGTTGCAGCATCGACTCGATGACCTCGGGTTTCTCAGGATGGGCTAGGGCACAACAATGGTTGGCCGCGCGCTGATGCTCTCCAGCTCGCGGCCTTTCGTCTCGGGAATAACAAAGCGCACAAAAACGAGTGTCAGGATGCAGAACAGCCCATAAATGGCAAAGGTGACGGTATTGCCTGCAACCTTAATAAGCGATAGGAAAGTTAGCGAGACGAGCGTGTTCGCCGTGCCTGAACCCAATGTGGCGGCAGCAACGCCGCGGCCGCGCACCCGCAGGGGAAATACCTCCGAGACCAGGATCCAGGCGATCGGGCCCATGCTAAAAGCGAAGCACGTAATGTAAAACATCAGGCAGGCAGTAGCAATCAAGCCCAGGGATGACCCCAGCGCAGCCTGGTAGTGAAAGCTGAAGGCAAGCACAAAGAGTGAGATGGTCATACCGCCGATGCCCACATAGAGAAGAGGCTTGCGGCCTACGCGGTCGACCAGCAGCAGCGCAATCACCGTCGCCAGCACGTTGGTAATTGCCACCAGCAGGGTGGCGAAGATTGCGCCCTTATCCGAGCCGATGCCGGCGAGCGAGAAGATCTGCGGGCCGTAATAGATGATGGTGCTGATCCCGGTAACCTGTTGCAACACGGTGAAACCCACGGCGATGAACAGGGAGCCGCGCACCGCCGGGCTCCACAGCGCGCTCCAGCGGCGCTCCATTTTTGTCATCAGGCTAAGCCGGATGTCTTCCAGCAGCAGCCTCGCCCCTGCCTCATCGGTGTAGGACTTGAGCACGAATTCTGCCTCGGCCACCCGGTTCTGGGCGAACAGCCAGCGGGGACTCTCCGGCACCGTGAGCACCATAAAAAGAAAGAGGACGGCGGGGACCAGGCCGAAGCCGAACATCCACCGCCAGCCCGCCGGCTGCCCGGCAAACCAGTAACCCACCAGATCGGCCAGGGCGATGCCCGAAGTAAGAGCAAACTGGTACAGACCAATGAGCAGCCCTCGCGATTGGGGCGGCGCGAGCTCGGAAACGTATACCGGCGCGGTGACCGAGGTAAACCCGATGGCAATGCCCAAAAGTGCCCGCGCGATGATCAGCATGGCGACATTTGGGGAAAGCGGCGCAAGGATGGATCCAAGGATGAAAAGCAGTGCGCCCCAGACAAGCGTTTTGCGCCGGCCGATGCGATCGGCGACGGTGCCGCCGACCAGGGCGCCGATCATCGAGCCGACCAGCACCGCGCTGACCAGCACCTCTTCCATTTGGGTAGAAAGCCCGAAGGAGGTGCGCACGAAGATCAACGCCGCGGCAATGACCCCCATGTCGAAGCCGTAGAGGATGCCTCCCAGGCCTGCGATGAACGAGACTCGCCGGATGAACGCCTGGTTAACGTGCGGCTGGGCAGGGGCTGGGTCGTTCAATTAATTTTCACCGTATGCCCGAATGATAACCTTTAGCTGCGGGACTGGACACACAATTTGCCCCTCTTTTTAACGAATCTTTTCTAACAAAGGGTGGTCATGCCGGAAACAAAGAAGGAAAAACCTCGCTGGATCGCGGGCGTCGAACCGCCCCAGGAACTGCTCTCCGCAACCGGAACACAAATCCTGGAGATCGAGTGCCGGGAACAGCCGCAGCAGCTCCTCCATCTACTCAAAACCTATGCCGGCGATTCCGTGATCCGGGAGGAACTGAACACCTTTCGCGAGTTAGCCAAGAAAAATGGGCCTGTGCTGTTTATTGGCATGGGGGCTTCCTATTGCTCTTCCATCAGCGGATCGGTCTTTTTGCAGTCGCACGGGCGCCCGTCGTTCACCGTCGATGCGGGGGAATGGCTGCATTACGCTTCCGGAGTGTGGGAGGACGCAGCGCTTTCTATCCTGCTCACCACTTCGGGCGAAAGCGCCGAACTGGTGGAACTTTTTAAACGAGGCGGGAACCGCGCCATTGGCCTGATCTGCAACAACCCCGCCAGCATTTGCTGGAGCCTTGCGCAAAACAAACTCCCAATCCTGGCCGGACCGGAATACGGCAACGCGACCAAAACCTATACCAATGCGACCGCGGCGGCAATCATTCTGGCATCCGAAATCGTTGGCCGGCCGTGGCAGCAGGAGGCGGTGCGTGCGGCAGAGGTTTTCGCCGCGCATCTGGATCCCATCTTTGCCCTGCGCGGCGACCTGGAACGATTCTGCCGGGGCGCGGCCAACACGGAGATCATCGGGCGCGGCGCGGCCTATGGGGGCGCGATCATGAGCGCGCTCTGCATCCGTGAAATGAGCGGCCATCGCGCCGCCCCGCACACCGGCGCGGGCTTTAAACACGGGCCCAACCTTGATGTGGACGCATCCCACGTCGCCATCATCCTGGCGCTTGGCCGGGCTGCCGAACTTGGGGTTAAGCTGGCCCAGGAGTGCAACCGCCGCGGGGGCAAAGTAGTCCTGGTCTCGAGCGAAGAGCGGGACGCAACGGAGAAACTGTTCCCGGTGAAGATCGATGCCGTTCCCGAACCCTGGGAAGGCATCACGTCGCTGCTGGTGCCGCAAGCACTCACCCTGGCGATGGTTGAGCGCACCGGCGCCCGGCTTGCACCGCGCTTCCAATACGGCGTCATGGAACAGTAACGGGCTATGTCCCGGCCAAAGTTCAACGGGTGAAACACTGGCTGCTGTGTCCCGGCCACGGTGACACTTGAGATTGTAAGAGGTGGTATAAAAGGGGTGTTTCTCCCAGCTTTGTAAGTCGGTTTGCATTGAAGAACGTACCTATCCCGGTTGGCAGGCCTTCTCTTCTTCGCCATACAAACGCGCTTCGGGTCATGAAGCTTCTGCGTGAGAGCGGGCCCTGTTCCAAGGCAGACTTAGTCCGCGCCTCTGGCCTGAGTGCGCCGACCATCACCAACGTTGTGGGCGATCTACTGTCCGCCGGCCTGATCAAGGCTCTCGGCGAAGGAGAGTCCAACGGAGGCCGGCCTCCGGACATGATTTCGTTCAAGGCAGATCGCGGCTGCGTGCTGGCCGTGAAAATCACCGCCGCCGGCATTTCGTTCCTGCTTGCCGACCTGAACGGAAGCGAACTTGACACACAAACCATCCCGCTCACGGGCCGAAGAACAACTCCCGACGCCGTTTGTATTTACATCGGGGAAGAAGTACGCCGCCTGTTGCGAAAGCACAAGAAGAAGCGGGAGCAATTGTTGGCGGTGGTGGTGAGCGTGCCGGCAATTGTCAACGTGGACGACGGTATCGTCCTGTCTATCAGCACGCTGGAGAACTGGCGTTCCGTCCCGCTGCGAGCAAAGCTCGAGAAGATTCTGGACTGTGTCGTCATCATCGAAAACGACACCAACCTGGCTGCGCAAGGCGAGCGCTATTGCGGCGCAGCCCAAGGTGAGGATTCTTTCATCCTGATCCACATCGGTCCCAACATCGGCGCGGGGATTGTCCTGGGCGGGCAAATTTACCATGGCTCGCAGTGGTCGGCGGGAGAAATCGCATACATGCGCTTGCCCAATACAGCGCGCAAACGGGCCACCCTGCACGAGTTCGGTGAATTGGAGACAGTGTTGAGCAGCTCGGGAATTCTCGAAAGCTGGCACGATTCCAATAAGAAATCCAGCCAGGGTAAAGTTGCGGAGAAGATGGACGCACTGGGCATTCTCAACCTTGCCCAGACGGGCGATGCTCGTGCAGAAAAAATCATTCAGCACCGCGCCGGCATCGTTGCCGACATCATCGTGAACCTGTCACTCATCCTGAACCCAGGCCTGGTGTTGCTGGAGGGAGAGGTAGGAAGCCACTCTACGCTCATCAATGCGGTACAAAAGCAGCTGCAGGAGAACGAGTTTGCGGTCACAAAGATCGGCGCAGGCAAGCTTGGGGGCACATCTGTACTGTGGGGAGCGATCTCGGTCGCTCTTGAAGTGATTCCCTCGGTATTGTTTCCCCAGCCCGCTAATTAACCAGCCCCGCGCCCCAAAGAACTGCGTTTCTGAAAAGTTGGGTAAAGTTCTTGTCCTGGAACAAGTCAGCGTGATGGCCCATGAAGATGTACACGTTCCTGGACTTGACGTGGTCATTGGTCCAAACGACAGGGTGGTCTCCCATGGTGATCATGCTCTTGGGATCGTAGGTAGACTCATCGACACTGGCCAGAACGTGAACATTGGGCCGGGGTGACGCACTCCACGTGTACCATTCCTCCTGCTGAATCACGAAAGAAGCCGGGAGCCCCCTGGTTAGGGGATGGGCGGAATCATCGACCTTCACGGTCGCCGTAGCGAACTGCGCGATGTAACTGGTGTAGCGAATGTCTCCCATGAAGTGTGAGTACCATGGCCACATCTTGTATCCATCAAAGTCACCCAGCAGCATGGCATGGTGAAAGCCGATCCAGCCGCCTTTGCCCCGCGTGATGTAGCGCTGGAAGGCTTTTTGGGCCACTGGCGTCCAGCGATAAGGGGGATAGTTGAGCTGGATGAAGAGCCGGTACTTCGCTAAGAACGCGTCGTTGATCGAATCGGTGTCGGTGATGGTATCGACGGCGAAGTCATTTTCGGCTGCGAGTTTCTGCAGCCATGCCCTGGCGGCTTGAGCAAAATCATTGTGCGAGCCCTGACCTGCTTCCGCGATCGCCACCACGCGGAACTTGACCGGATGAGCCGGCGCGTCCAGAGCCTGCGCGCTGGCCGATGCTACGGCAAACAGCAGAAGAAGCAGGCTTCGCATCACGGCGTTTGCAAAGCCGTTTCAACCTGCGTTGCGGGGAGCAGATCTTTCGACGGTGTGCCGGCCGGGAAGGCCACGTTGAAAAAGCAAACCATCATCTCGTCGGTGCTTTGCTGGCCCCAGATAACTGTCTTGCTGGGGTCAGGATTTTCGGGATTGCCGGCTGAGTTATCGTAATGCGCCGTGCATTCGATCCTGGTGCCGGCGGGAAGCACAATTGGCTTCGCGAGGTTATACCAAAGCTGCCAGCGCCAGTTGTAGTGCGGCACGTTGAGGACGTTGCGAGTCTCTCCATTGGGAAACACCAACCGGTAGGACATATCTTTGCCCCGCATGTGCATATGAGGGTGCATGCCCAAGAGCGTGACTTCGCGGCGCAGGGTAAAGGAGGCATCGACACGGTAATTGGGATCGCCGGGGGGAATCTTGAGCTTCTCATTGCCCGTCGACAGCGTCATCACGCGGTCTTTGGGAGCTTCTTTTGCCAGCACCAACCCCACGTTGGCCTGGTCCGTCGTAGCCTTGCCTTCAGGCATGTAGTGCACTTCGAGCACAATGTCCGATCCGGCAGGGATCAGCTTGGCCTCGCCGGGCTTGAATATATCCGGCGGCTGACCTGGAGCATAGCCCACCAGCCAGTCGCTGGGCACGTCATCCACTTCTGCCTTTTCTCCAGTCTTCGACGGCGGGGCTTCGAAGAATACCTCTTCCGGTTTCCCCTTGAAGTAGTTGGACCCTGGCCGGCGAACGTAGGCAACGATATGGTGGACCACTGAGCGGTCCGTCGGCGCAGCCTCCACATCCTGTACCCAGGTGTCCTTCGTGAAGCCGGTAGGCAGAATCACGTACTGGTACTCCATAACTCCAGTCGCAGGGACGGGGAACGGCCGGGGCAACTGGAATATCTTGTCCGGTTGGGGAATGGTCCACCCCTGCACGAACTCTCGCGGCGGAGGCATGTCCCTGGGGTCGCCCTTGGGCGCACCCGCGTCGACCCAGGCAGCGATGGTATCGATCTGGGCTTGGGTCAGCGAGCGGTTGTTCTCGAACTTCTCCGTGTGCCCATCTTCAAACCAGGGCGGCATGGCGCGCGTGACCACCATCTGCTTCATCGCCGTCGCCCAGGGCCTGGTTTCATCGTAGGTCATCATGGAGAAGGGGGTGCCTTCTCCGGGCCGATGACAGCTCTGGCAGTTCTGCTGCAGGATAGGCGCAACATCCCTGGTAAACGTCAGGCTGGATGGCTTGGTGATAGGGATGGCCTTGGCCGGGTCAGGGTGGGTTGCCATGGACGGCATCTGCCCCAACAGGCATGCCGCGGTGCATAGATGAACTGCTAGAATCGCCAGGTTCCGCTGCATCATGCCTAGTCCATCCCGAGTGCAGTTTAATTAGGAAAGATTCATTAGTATGTAGTGGACCTTATCAGTCCGGCAATCTTTATCTTACTGCCGCGAAGGCGATCCTGAAATGAAACTGCTCTGCTATTTCGCCCTGGCATGCGCGCTGGCCGGCACCGGCTACGCGCAGATGCCCGATTACTACAAGTCAGTGAACAGCGTTACCTGGCTGGTACAGGATATCGACGCGGTAAAGCCGGGATGGATCTCGCTCGGCTTGTCGGATATTCATGAATACCGTGACGTCGTTTTGACCGGGAAATACCGCGACAAGCCGGTAAAGATGTGGGCCTGGGAGATTACGGGGCACCTGGGAAACGTGACGGTAGAGATGATCCAGCCGGCCGAGGGACAACTCAACGCCTGGAACGATTTCCTGGGCAAGCACGGCGACGGAATTTTCTCCGTCGTGCACGAGGTGGCGTCTCCAGCGGAGATGGGCAAGGAAATCAAACGCATGCACGGACTGGGAGTCGGCGTGCTCCAGCAGTTAAGTCTCGACCGGGAGGGCAAGCGCGTCACCTACACCTACTTCGACACGGAACCGCGGGGCAAGTTTGTCCTGGGCCTGGTTTACCGGGCGGGGGGCGCGCCTGCGGCTGGTCCTCCGGGCAAGGTTTCCCAGCTGGGCGCTGTTATTCACAGCGCGGAGAGTGTCTCGGATTATTGGCAACGGCTGGGCTTTCCTGCATTTCGAATGGAGGGTGGCGTGGGGTATCAGCATTACGATCAGTTTCGCTATGCGTGGGTCGTCGATCCCGGCGCCAAAAAAGAAGGCTTGCAACGTCTTGGTATGGCGGTAGAGGACCTGAATGGGGCAATTGCTGGGTACGAGAAGCTCGGTTATCAGGTGAAGACTTCAGGCCAACATGTCCTCGTGGACACCGACGCCGTTGGCGGCGTCGGCGTCGAATTGCTCCACAGCCGGTAGAGGACGTATGTCCCTCCTCTTCGCTGCGCCCCCGGTCCCAAGGCAGGCCGGGGCAGGCGAGATGACAAGTTCAGGGGTGTTGCTTTTATCGGCGGCGGCGAGTGAAGGAATGAAACCGCAGATCTCGACCGGAAGCGCACCCGGATTTCCTCAACTCGCTTCCCAAACAAGCTTGGCGTTGGTGAGCTCCCGGGCGCCTACCGCGCCCAGTTCCCTGCCTACACCGGAGGCCTTGACCCCACCAAAGGGCGCCCGCGGATCTGAGCGCACAAAGTCATTAATGAATACGGCGCCGGCTTCGATCTGCGCGGCAACAGCATTCGCGCGGGCCCGATCCTGGCTCCAGACCGCCGCACCCAGGCCGAACTCAGTATCATTGGCGAGCCGTATTGCTTCTTCTTCTGTTTTGAAGATGAAGACCAGCGCGACTGGACCAAAGAACTCTTCCCGCGCCACCGCCGTGTCAGGAGGCACGTCGGCCAGCACAGTGGGAGCATAGAAATACCCAGGCCCTGCGAGCGCCTTACCGCCAGTGAGCACCCTTCCTCCTGCAGCGATGGCATCCGCAACCTGCCGCTCGGTCGTGGCGCGCAAGTCGGCTCGAGCCTGCGGACCCAACTTGGTATCAGGCAATAGCGGATCGCCGACCTTCAACGCGGACGCCTGCTCCACAAAACCCTTGAGGAACGCCTCGGCGATCGGTTCGGCAATCAGAAACCGCTTGGCGGCAATGCAACTCTGCGCATTGTTGGAGTAGCGCGAGGTCACGCCCAACTGCACTGCCCTGGCCACGTCGGCGTCCTCAAGCACGATAAACGGGTCGGAGCCGCCGAGCTCCAACACCACTTTCTTGCCATACAGGCCCGCCTGCTGAGCCACGGCCCGGCCAGCAGGCACGCTACCCGTAACTGTGACGGCACGAATGCGGCTGTCGGCGATAATAGCGGGCACTGCACCGCGCTGAACGGAAAGATTGACATAGAGCCCTGCCGGACCGCCCGCATCCTTCACCAGCGACTCGAGCGCCAGCGCGCTCCCCTGCACCGTTTCCGCGTGCTTCACTACCACCGTGTTCCCCACCAACGCGGCCGGAATGAAAAAGCGCAACACCTGCCAGAAGGGAAGATTCCAGGGCATTACCGCCAGCACCGGGCCCAGCGAGTCATAGACCACGCGGCCCGGGGTTCCGGCAATGGCCTCTGGCTGGATATAGCCCGCCCCCGCTTCAGCAAAATGGCGCGCTCCAAAGGCCGCCTTCTTTACTTCTGCCCGCGCCTCGCCGATCGGCTTGCCCATTTCCAGGGTGATCAGCCGTGCATACTGTTCGACCCGCGCCTCCAGAAGATCCGCCAGGCGCAGCAGAAAGGCCGTCCGCTCAGAAAGCGGCGTGCGCGACCAATTCTTCCAGCCATCCCACGCGCTTTGCAGGCGAAGCTCGACCTCATGGGCGTTGTGCTCGGGATAAGTGCCAAGCAGCTCGCCGGTAGTTGGGTTGGTTGACTCGAATGACATAGGTTTTACTGCCTCCAAACGATTCCGCTACTCAGACAACGCCGGCACGTCTACCCAGCGGCGCTCCGCCCAGCTCTTCAGCCCCAGCTCAGCCAACTGGACGCCCTTTGCCCCTTCCAGCAAGTCAAAGCTCCAGGGCTTGTTCTCCACTACGTGACGGATAAAGTCTTCCCATTGCAGCTTAAAGCCGTTCTCATAGACCTGCGTGTCGGGCACTTCGTCCCACTGTTCCTGGAACTGCATGGTTTGCGGCTGGTCGGGGTTCCAAACGGGACGCGGAGTGTTTACCCGGTGCTGGGTGTAGCAGCGGGTTAAACCGGCAACTGCGGAACCGTGCGTTCCGTCGACTTGAAAGGTCACCAGGTCATCGCGTTTTACCCGCACTGTCCAGGATGAATTGATCTGCGCGATCACGCCCCCTTGCAGCTGAAACGTCGCGTAGGCCGCATCGTCGGCATCGGCCTTGTAGGCCTGGCCGCGTTCGTCGATGCGTTCGCCGATATGGGTCGCGCCGATACAGCTGACAGCTTCGACCGCACCGAACAGGTTATCCAGCACGTAACGCCAGTGGGGCAACATATCGAGAATGATGCCACCGCCTTCTGCCTTGCGGTAGTTCCATGAGGGCCGTTGCGCCGGCTGTAGGTCGCCCTCAAAGACCCAATAGCCGAACTCGCCGCGCACGGAGAGCATGCAGCCAAAGAAGCCGGCGTCCTTGAGCATGCGGAGCTTGCGCAGGCCGGGCAGGTAGAGTTTGTCCTGCACCACACCGCTTTTCACCCCCTGCGCGCGGGCAAGACGCGCCAGCGCAAGCGATTCCGCAAGGGTTTCAGAGAGCGGCTTCTCGCAGTAAACGTGTTTTCCCGCCTGGATGGCGCGGGTCAACAACGGAACCCGCATTTGCGTTGAGCCCGCATCGAAGAAGATCGTGTCCTCCGGGTTGGCAAGTGCTGACTCGATATCCCTGGCCACTCGCTGGATGCCGTGCTGTTGAGCTAGCGCGGATACCTTCTCCAGGTTGCGGCCCACCAGGATCGGGTCGAGCATCGCCCGGTCCCCATTCGACAGGGCTACACCGCCCTGGTCCCGGATCGCCACAATCGATCGAACCAGGTGCTGGTTGTAGCCCATCCTCCCGGTAATGCCATGCATGATGATGCCAATACGGCGGCTAGCCACGTTCTTCTACCTTTGCGTTTCGCATGTTTGTTGTAAAAGGTCCGATACTGAGTGGACCACCCGGGCGTTTCGCCTGTCAAACTCGTTTGGTATGGTGGATCACGCAATCAATTTGAAAGGGGAGCAAGTGAATGGAAAAGCAATCCAGAAGAAATCTTCTCAAGAATGCCGCGGTTGCGGCTGCGGCCGCCACGGGGGGGGCCATGATAGGCAAGCAGGCCGAGGCGCAAACGAGCGGCAAACTGGAGAAGAAGTCTTATTCTTCCAAGCCAAATTCGGATAATAAATCTTCCGCGCCGCCACTATTTTCCAGTGTCGTCTCCTACGGGAACCTGGTTTTCCTTGCGGGCGTCGGCTATCACGAAAAGGGCACGATCGAAGAGGCCACCAAGCATGTACTCGATGAGCTGGAACAAAATCTGATCAGCGCCGGGTCGTCTATGGAGAAGGTGCTCAAGGTGAATGTTTACCTGAACGACATCAAAGACTGGGCCCGCATGAACACCTCCTACGCAGGCCGCTGGGGCAAGGTTCCTCCGGTGCGAACGACCATCGCGCCTGCAGGCGGAATACCCGGGGATTCGCTGGTGGAGATCGACCTCATCGCATACATCTGAGCGGCTGGCCAAACGCCGCCGGTTGAGATCCGTTCACTTCCCACATCTCCCAACAAAAAAGCGTTGGGAGATATGGGGCACCCGGGTTCGTGACTCGGACAAACGTTTCAACAAGGAATGAATCCCCCATGTCACTGTTCCGCGGCAAACGCTGGTCACGGCGTGAAGTCCTCAAGCAATCTGGAATGCTCTCTGCCTTGGGTGCAGTCAGCGCAGTCTCTCCCCTCCCCGCATCTGCGGCGCCGATGCGCCTGGGCAGCGACCAGAACAACCTCTTCACGCAAATCGGGGTTCGCCCTATCGTCAACGGCCGCGGCACCTACACCATCATCAGCGGTTCGTGCTCGCTGCCGCAGGTGAAGCAGGCCATGTACGAGGCGTCTTTCTATTTCGTCAATATCGACGAACTGCAAGAGGCGGTTGGCAAAGAACTCGGCCAACTCACCGGCGCGGAGTGGGGTATTGCGACCACCGGCTGTGAGGCGGCAATCACCGTCGCCACCGTCGCCTGTATCGCAGGTACCGATCCTGAAAAGTCTCAGGCCATGCCTTACATCAAAGCGCGCGACCAGGTGATCATCCCCAAACACTCGCGCAACCCGTACGACTTTGGGGTTCGCGTGACCGGGGTCGAAATCGTGGAGGTGGACTCGGGCGAAGAACTCGACGGCAAACTCAGTGACCGCACTGCGATGGTGTACGTGATGTCAAGCCCAGCGGCGGAGAAAGGCCCCCTCGGCATCCCCAACATCTGTGCTCTGGCACGGAAGAAGGGCGTTCCGGTCTTTGTCGACGCTGCGGCCGAAGAACCGCTTTCCCCCAACATCCACATCCAGCATGGCGCTTCGCTTGTGGGTTATTCCGGGGGCAAATGCATGCGTGGCCCGCAGTCTTCCGGTATGCTCATCGGGCAAAAAGACCTTTGCCGAGCGGCCTACTATCAGGCAGCCCCGCACCACAACTTCGGCCGCGGCTACAAATGCAGTAAAGAGGAGATCATGGGTCTGCTGGCTGCCGTTCGCCAGTGGTACAAGCGTGACCACGCCGCCGAGCAGAGGGAATGGCTCTCCTGGCTCAAGTCGATTGAGTCTCGCGTCAAAGGCTTGCCTTCGGTCACCACGGAGTACCAGCAGCCGGAAGACCTCTCGAACCGCGCGCCCAGCCTGGTGATCCATTGGGATGCCAACACGCTCAAGATCACCGGCACCGAACTTGTAGCGCGGCTAGACGCCGGCACTCCGCGCATCCTGGTCGACGACGGGACAGGCGTTCGTCCGAAAGAGATGGCCAGTTCCATCACCATCATGCCGTACATGATGGCCGCCGGAGACGAGCGCTTGATCGCCGAGGCCGTCTACCAAGGCCTTACCAAGCCAGGACACTATGAAGATCCGGTCATCGCAACAGGGACACCCGCCCAGGTCCAGGGAAATTGGGCAGTGGCCATCCAATACACACGTGGTGTTGGAGAGCAGCACTTTACCCTGCAGCAGAACGGCAACGAGCTCACTGGCCTGCAGCAGGGAGAAATCTACAAGGCGCCGCTGAAGGGTGTGATCCACGCCAACCAGATGGAGCTGCGCAGTGAAATGGCAGTCAGTGGAAACTCGATCGACTGGACCTTCCAAGGCACCGTGCAAGGCGGCACGATCACCGGCACCGTCCACCTGGGAGAGTTCGGCGATGCGACGTGGACAGCGGCTCGGGTGTAAAGCATGCCTCAGGGCCTAAAGGCCACAATGGTACTTGCTTTTGTGCCGGGGATAATGCTCGCTATGGCTTGGTATTCCCGGCCTACCTAAAGCATGAATCTTTCGTAGCCTGGCAAGTCGTGCCGGCGTTTTACTGCGGCCGATGCAGATCGATTCGGGTGAACGACGGCTCTCCCATGTTGGCAACCACCACCGTGGCATTTGCGGCATCAAGAGCAATCGCGTACGGATTGACTCCAGCCGGCAGTGTCGCCACCACTTCGTTTTGCAAGCCATCGATCACGGTCACGCTGTCAGCGTGGGTGTTGGCCACATAGATCCGATTGTTTTGCGGATCTACGGCGATCGCCTGGGGATGACTTCCGACGTGCACCGTCTTGATCGCCACATGCTTCGCACCGTCTATTACGGTCACGCTGTCGTCTCCATAGTTCACCACGTACACGGTGTTCGTCTTCGCATTGACTGCGACGGCGCACGGGAACTTCCCCGTGACGATGGGAGTGAGCATGTGCGAATTTTCGTCGATCGCCACCACGTCCCCGCTGCCGATGCGGTTTACGTACAATCTTCCCGCTTGCTCGTCCAGATCCATTCCCCAAAGATGGAGCGCCCCGGCGGGCATGCGGATGATTGAGTCGTCTGCACCGTTCACAACTGTCAGGCTACTGTCCTCATAGTGCAACAGATAGGCCTTGTCCCGTCTCGAATCCACAACGATTACATCGGCCGATCCAGCCTGCACCGTTTTGCTCTTGTTGGTCGCGCCGTCGATGATGGTCAGCAGGTCACTGAAGGTGTTGGAAACATAAATTTTGTTTTCCCCAGGATTGGCGGCAATGGCATACGGCAACTTTCCCACGTTGAGCGTTGCCACTACCGCGTCGGTCTTGCCATCCAACACGGTCACCGTGCCACCCCTGTTGTTGGCAACGTATACCCTGTCGTTGGCGGGGTTGAAAGCGATCGCCACCGGATCAGCACCCACGGTGACGATTTTCGAAGCGTGGCCGGCCATATCGAGGATAGCGATAGCATTGTGGCTGGAGTCGACAACATAGGCTTTGTGTGCCGCGGGATTTACCGCGATTGCGCAGCGGTTGATGAGCCCGGTCAATGGCTCGGTCACGTCATCGGCCGCTCTTACGATCACGCAGGGCAGCAACAGTGCTGCGAAAAGTATGAGGCTTTCAATCAGGGTGGACATAATTGCCCGGACACTTAAGAATGTTCCCTAATATATCGCGGAATCGAATGCCACTCGCTGCTTATCGTTATATCTGCTTTTGCTTCGCTTGCATGCTGCTGCAAACGATCGGTGCCCACGGCCAGCAAGCCTCCTTTCATGTGCTCGCGTTATATTCGACCAACGTCGAGCCAGATCATGTGACGTTTTCTCGCCAGGCGCTGAAGTTCTATACCGCGGCCGCCGGCAAAGACCATTTCGTGTTCAAGTCCTCCACCGACTGGGATGACCTGAACCCCAGCACTTTGAGCAAGTATCAGGTTGTTTTGTGGCTCAACGACTTTCCTCATACGGCGGTCCAGCGAACCGCATTCGAGCAGTACATGGAGCACGGCGGAGCGTGGCTGGGTTTTCATGTCGCCGCTTACAACGACCAGGATACGCATTGGCCCTGGTTCGTTAATTTTCTTGGGGGTGCGGTATTTTATGGCAACAACTGGCCGCCGCTGCCGGCAAAGCTCACCATCGACGATCCGGCTAGCCCTATTACCAGGCGCTTACCAGCGGCGTACCTCGCGCCGGCAAATGAGTGGTACATCTGGCGGCCCGACCCGCGTGCGAACAAAGATGTGAAGGTCCTGCTCACACTCGATCCGGCGAATTATCCTTTGGGGTTCAAGGACATTATTCGCGGAGGAGATCTTCCCGTCGTGTGGACCAACACCAAATACAAGATGGTTTACATGAACATGGGCCACGGCGAAGTGTTCGCCAGCGCCACGCAGAATTTGTTGTTTGAGGATGCACTGTTGTGGCTGGGTAGGCAGCCATAAGGGATGAAATTATCCCTTATGGGCTAAAGCCGAGGTCTGGGGTGGGGTAGTTTGCGTACTGCTTGAAGGCCGTACACCTCAAAGACGTTTCTCAGGATGGACTTCTTGCGGTATAGGCGGGAAACTGCAGATTCCTCGGCTGCCCCGGATTCCCTGTCGAGGTTGGTGCTTTCGCGGGGATTGTCTGCGGTTTTGGGTAAAATGCCTGGTCGCACCATTCTAAGGGGGCTAGATTGCAGCCCCCTCTAGAATCAGTGACTGACGGAGACTGGCCATAGAGCGGAACGCTCTAAGCCTCAGTCACCTCACGTTTAGATCTACAACTACCATCAGAATTTCTCATTCGCTGGATCATCCTCCTTTCCCGTGTACGCATAACTTAAAACCCATCCGGCCTCGAGGTCAAGCGACAATGTTTCGTGGGATCGAATTGCTCACCACGAATGCCAGTAACCATTGCGTTCCGTCAATTCGAGTTCCACGCCGAACAGCTCCCGCAGCCTGGCCGCTTGCAACAGCTGCTGCTTCGGGCCGTCGGCCACGATTCTGCCTGCACGCATCATCACTACGCGATCCATCTCGGGAAGAATATCCGCCAGGTGGTGCGTCACCATCACAATGCCCGTCTCGCGGCGACCCCCGGTGCCCCCGGCCACCTCGCGCAAAATCTCCCGCAGTTCGCGCTGCGCTGCCAGATCGAGCGCATTGCTCGGCTCATCCAGCAGCAGCATCTCCGGCTGGTGCACCAGCGCCCGCGCAATCATGACTCTTCGTTTCTCCCCGGCGGACATCTCGCCCACCCACCGGTCGCGCAGGTGCTCCGCCCCCAGCACCGCGAGCGCGTCCAGGGCACTGGTACGCATGCTCTCGGTCACTTCAAGATTCGGCCACAGGGTCGAGCTCGAAAAGAATCCGCTGACCACGGCGTCCAGGCCACGTGTCACCGCCGTCCGCTCGCCGGGTAGCTCCGCGGCTACCACGCCGAGATGCTTGCGCAGTTCCTGCACGTCCCAACGGTCACGACCGTACACTTTCAGCTCCATACCTGGGCGGATCATGGGATAGCATTCGCAGGTCATGGCCTTGATCAAGGTCGATTTTCCGCAGCCATTCGGGCCCAGGATGGCAATGTGTTCCCGGGTTGCGATGTTTAGGTTCACATCCTGTAGCACCACCTTTTCGCCCCGCGCAACATCCACGTTGCGCATACTGAGGAACTCCGCCGTCATCCTAACCCCCCGTGGCCGCTTATCTCTTGATAGAGTAAAGGCCACATGGTTGACACGTCTCCCGCTTCCCCTATGGCTCCTTTGAGTGATGATCAAATTCCACGCGGCTTCTCTTTTGCTGCAGTGCGCGCCGGTCTCAAGGCCAGCGGCAATCCTGATCTGGCCTGCGCGATCGCCGATCAACCGGCCACGGCCGCAGCCATGTTCACCAGCAACAAGGTGATTGCTGCGCCCCTGATGGTAGGTCAGCGCCACCTGGAGCGCAGTCAGTACCGCGTTCGTGTGGTGCTGGTCAACGCCGGCAACGCAAACTGCGCCACCGGCGAGGCCGGCGTCACCGCCGCGCAGCATTGCTGCGCGAGCGCGGGCGAAGCCTTCGGTTGCGATCCGCACTCGGTCTTTCCCTCGTCGACCGGCATCATCGGCGTGCCGCTGCCGGCGGAAAAGGTGACCGCCGCGCTGCCCGCGCTGCGCGCTGGGCTGGGCTCGTCCGCAGCTCATCTGCAGCAGATGGCCGGCGCCATCATGACCACCGACACCCGGGCCAAGATCGCAACCGCCAGTTTCATCGAGCGGGGTGTAACCGTACGGATCGCCGGCGTGGCCAAGGGCGCGGGCATGATTCATCCGCTGCTGCAGTCCCCGGCACCCGCTGCTCCGCATGCCACCATGCTGGTTTATCTCTTCACCGATGCAGCGCTTGCACCCGCAATAGCCTCTGATCTGCTGTACCACGCGGTCGAGAGCAGCTTCAACCGGACCTCGATCGATGGCGACACCTCCACCAACGACACCGTGCTCCTGCTCGCCAGCGGAGCCAGCGGAGTCACCATCCAGGGCCACTCACACGCCAAGGCGACCGTGGTTGACGACCCGGCCACCGCCGCGTTCACCATCGCCCTCAACACCGTTTGCCAATCCCTGGCGCGGCAAATCGTGGAAGACGGCGAAGGCATTCAACACGTAGTCGAGCTGGTGATCAACGGAGCGCTGACCGATGTGGACGCGGTACGCATCGCTCGCTCCATCGCCAATTCCCCGCTGGTGAAGACCGCCTGGGCAGGGTGCGATCCCAACTGGGGCCGTATTCTGGCGGCTATCGGTTACGCCGGCGTCGCTATCGATCCCGCGCGCATCAATATCTCTTTCGGCGAACTTGAGATCTGCCGCGCGGGCAGCCTCTCACCGCACTACGACGAGCACGCTACCCACGAATACCTCAAGCAACACGACCTAACCATCTCCATTGATCTCGGTCTGGGGAAGGGCGCATGCCGCTTCCTGACGACGGACCTTACCGCGGAATACGTCCGCATCAACTCCGATTATTCCACTTGAGACTCTGAGCATCGAAAGCAGTGCAGACAGCTAGAACTCCAGTGAATTCAGGAATTGGCGCACCATCGAAGGCGGGAAATGCACAGGCTTTTTCACATTTCTGTGAATAACTGCGGACCGCTTTCCACAATCAATTGCTTTCTCTTCGTAAGAACTCGTCTTGCCTCAGGAGCAGAGTGGTTTACAATCAGCCCTTCATTCGACAATCGTCATTCACCCCAGGGAGAAGACCGTAACCATGGCGGGTAAGGTCGGGCAAACGGTCACCACAGCAGCAGCCTCCACCGGCGGCTCGCTGATTGCCGACACCAAGCTGAAGCAGCTGTACGCCACCATGATGCGGTGCCGGTTGCTCACTGAGCGTGCACTCCGTCTGCGCAAACGCGGCCGCAGCGCAGGGCTGTTCGACGCGT
This sequence comes from uncultured Acidobacteriaceae bacterium, assembly GCA_963758385.1. Lineage (GTDB taxonomy): Bacteria > Acidobacteriota > Terriglobia > Terriglobales > Acidobacteriaceae > PALSA-350. The sequence goes on from CAVWVA010000001.1 coordinate 2,006,120, forward strand.
CCATGGGCCAGGAAGCGATCGCAACCGGCTGTGTCATCGATCTCTTGCCCGCAGACAGCATCGCCCTTGAGCCCCACAACTCGATTGCCGGCCTGGTCAAAGGAGTTCCGTTGTCTGCGATCGCGGCTGAGCTTCATAACCAGGGAGCGCCAGCGCCCAACATCATCACCGCCGCCTCTGTGGAGGAGCAGCTCGGCATAGCCACCAGCGTGGCCCTAGCCAACAAGCGGAAGAAGAACAGCAACGTGGTGATTGCTTTTACCTGCCAGGCAGCAACGGCTCTTCCCTGCTGGCATCAAGCGCTCAAACGCGCCGCTGCCCGCACCCTGCCGATTATTTTTGTGGTGGAAAATAATCCCTGGGAAGAGGCTGCTCGCTTAACGGAGCGCGATGAAGAAGACCTGCTGCTGCAAGCGCGAAAATACGGATTAACCGCGATCACCGTGGATGGCAACGACGTGGTGGCTGTGTATCGAGTCGCCTACGAGAGCCTGGAACGGGTGCGGCAGGGCGGTGGCCCGGTTATGGTGGAGGGCAAAACCTATCGCACCTCCGGTCAACTGCGGCGGCGCAACGAACGCAGCAACGGGCGCGATCCTCTCACTCACATGGAGCGCTATCTCAGGGCCAAGAAGCTCTTCACGCCGCGATGGAAAAATGAACTCATCGAGCAATTTTCCCAGGAACTGGACGCCGCCCTCAAAGCCGCGCGAAAATTACCGGCATCCCCGCCGAATTAATCACCCGTTATCTTCGCGCTTCTCACCCCTGGCAAACGATTGACCCGTTGTCCTGCTTTCGTTAGCTTGAAGACAGGTGAACGATTCGTCTTTCTGCCTGGTACTTGCCTTGGCCACAGGTAATATCCGGCATCAACCGTTCTTGCGTCTGAGGTGTAAGTGGAATCCCTTGCTGTTCTGTGCTTGATGATCCTACTTATCCCTGGGATTTCAGCTGCTGCAACCATCTCTGATGCAGATCAGGCACAGGCCACTCCACCGCCCAGCGCGGTTCCGGCCCCCCCCGCTACCGATCAACTTCCTCCTGCTCGCGAGACGATTCACTTCGCGCCTTACGAGCCGCTCAAATCCATTGAGGGCATGAGCTCGACTTATATTCCCCTCGACAGTTGGATCTATCCCGCGGTGCTGCGGCTCTACGGGATGGGTTTTGTTGACACGGTGTTTGTCAGCATGCGCCCCTGGACGCGGCTGAGCGTAGCCCACATGCTCGATCAGAGTTCGGACAGGATCACCGGCAGCACGAACGATGAGGCTATAGAAATTTTCGCCGCCCTGGAACGCGAACTGCAGCCCGACATGCGGATCCCGCTGGACCAGAAGTATGGCCGCGCCGATCTCGATTCGGTGTATCAGGGCTTCCTGGGCATTACCGGGACGCCTCTGCGCGATAGCTTCCACCTCGGCCAGACCGACGTCAACGATTTTGGCCGCCCATACGCGGGCGGCTTCAACAGCTACACCGGGTTAAGCCTGCGCGGCCACTACGGCATGTTTTCCGCTTACTTTCGCGGAGAATTCCAGCATGCTCCGTCCTGGGTGGGGTATCCGCTGGACGTGGCCGAGACGCTGGCCAGAATTGACGATTTCGCCACCGACAGTTCCGTTCCATTACCCGGCAATACCACCATCCCTCTGGGTCCGGTTTCCTCGGTTAACAACTTCACGATCCTTGAAGGCTACGTCTCTGCGCACATCATCGGCAACGAGGTCTCCTTCGGGAAAATGGACAATTGGTACGGGCCTGGCGTGGGTGGTGGCATGGCCTGGAGCAACAACGCGGAAAATGTCTACAGCTTCCGCATCAACCGGGTGGAACCGCTCTACATTCCCTACATCTCCCGCATCGCGGGGTTGATACGTTACGACTTTTTCGTGGGACCGCTGAAAGGTCACAACGACCCGGTAAGCCCGTGGACGCACGCAGAGAAAATCTCCTTCAAGCCAACACCCAATGTTGAAATCGGATTTGAGCGCACCGTCATCTGGGGTGGCGTAGACCACGCGCCCATTACGCTAGGGACTTTCTGGCATAGCTTCTACAGCATCAGCGATACGACGGGGGAGGAAAAGTTCTCACGCAATGATCCCGGCGCGCGCTTCAGCGCGTTCGACTTCTCGTGGCGGCTGCCCTATCTCCGCAAGTGGTTGACTCTCTATAACGATTCCGAGGTGCACGACGACGTGTTTCCCATCACTGCGCCGCGCCACGCCGCCGTTCGCCCCGGCATTTATCTATCGCACTTTCCTGGCGCGCCCAAGCTCGACCTGCGCGTCGAGGCGGTCTCAACCGATCCTGATACCGGCCTGAGCACCGGTGGACAGAACATGTACATCGAAGTGGTGCAGCGCAACGGTTACACCAGCAATGGACTGTTGATGGGCGATTGGGTTGGACGGGAAAACAAGGGAGGCCAGGCGTGGCTGACGTATCATCTTTCGCCTCGTGAGTGGGTACAGGTTTCTTATCGCGGTGACAAGGCTGCCAAGGATTTTATCCCCGGCGGCACGACGCAGACCGACTTCAGCGTCGATCTGGTTAAGCGGCTGACTCCCAATGTTGAGTTGAAAGCGAATTTTCAATATGAACGCTGGCTCATTCCGTTTTACAAGCTTGGTCAGCAGTCCGACACCAAGACCGCGTTCCAGCTGACGTGGTATCCGCAGATCGACCGCAGGTTCTAACCCGTTGATATTTGTTCCAAGCCCCACTCAATTGTTGCGCAGGGCAATCATGGGATTGATCCGTGATGCGCGTCGCGCGGGAATGTAGCCGGCGACCAGCGCCACCATCCCGAGCAACAGAATCATTCCCACAAAGGTTTCGCGATCCGTTGCGGCAGTTCCATACAACAGCGACGCGATCAAGCTAGCGGTCAAAAACGAGGCCAAGGTTCCCAGCGCTATCCCGATCGCCGCCAACCCCATCGTCTTCGCGATCACGGCAAGTTGCACACGAGCCTGGCTGGCTCCCAGCGCCATGCGAATGCCGATCTCCTGTGTTTGCTGGGTGACCGAGTAGGAAATCACACCATAGATTCCCAACGAAGCGAGCACCAACCCAAGCAGCGCAAACACCCCAACCAGGAAGACAAAAAAACGGCGCGGGGAAACCGCATGATCCACCAACAACTGGAGCGGCCGGAACTCAGCCGCCGGCTGCATAGGATTGACCTCCCGCAGCGTGCCCATCACGCTCGATGCTAGCCTCTCCGGAGGTAGAGTGGTGCGCACCACGAGCAGGCCTCCCTCCGGCCCATACTGCGGCGCGACCCCGGATAAGTACATCTGCCAACCAGGAGTTCCTTCCACGCTGCTCTCGTGGACGTCGGCCACCACGCCAACTACCCGCGCATCGTTACCGCCCACTTCTGCAATTCTGCCGATCGGGTCCTGCCCCGGCCACAACCGCCGCGCAACCGTCTCATTGATAACCACCACCGCTGCCGTTTTATCGTTGTCATCCCAACGAAGGTCGCGGCCTTTCACCAGGCGCATGCCGATGGCATTGAAATACCCGGGCGAAACCACGTACACGAAAGTATCTTCAAATTTCCCTTTACGAGGGTCCTCGCCCTTTGGGTAGATGTCCCAGCTTCGATTCCGGCTCATGGGCAGGTTGTCAGTGATACCTACCGCGGTCACGCCGGGAATCGCCTCCACGCGACGCAGGACCTCCTGCCAGATCGCGCCTCGCTTTGCTGGATCGCCGCTATCCTTGTAATCCAGGCTGATCGAAGCCGCCCGGCTTGGCTCAAATCCGAGGTCAACATCGAGGATGCGCAGAAAACTCCGCAACAGCAGTCCCGCGCCTACCAGCAATACGCACGCCAGCGCGATTTCAGAAACGATGAGCAGCGACCGCAGGCCCTCATGCTTTTTGCCATCGCTGGTTCCGTGGCCGGAATCTTTAAGACCCTCCTGCAGGTTTCCGCTGGATATCCTAAGTCCCGGAGCGAGGCCAAAGAGGACCGCGGCGGCTACGGCTATCAACAGAGTCCACCCCAGCGCAGCTTGATCGATGCGCAGGCTGCTCAACAGCGGTAGAGCGATCGACCCCTGATGGGCCAGGTAGGCAGTGATGGCAAAAGCAACTCCGAGCCCAAAGCCTGCACCGGCGCCGGAGAGGATCAAACTCTCCGTCAGCAACTGCCGCACCAGCCTGCCTCGGCTGGCGCCCAGCGCGGTGCGCATGGCGAACTCCTTGCCGCGGGCAGCGCCCCGCGCCAACAGCAGATTCGACAGGTTTACGCATACGATCAGCAGAATCAGGCCCACCGCGCACCACAACACAATCAGCGATCGCCGCAACTTGCCGCTGACATAGTCTTTCAACTCCAGCAGCCTGCCGGTATAACCCCCTCCGTACTCGGGATGCTTGAGGTTGCTAAGCAGGGTGGGAAAGATGAGGTCGGCTTCCGCCTGAGCTTGCGCCAGGCTCACCCCGGGCTTCAGGCGGCCAATCAGCGCCATGGTATTGCCTTCGTCGCGGATATCGTCATAGATGACCGGGCTATAAAGATCCACCTTCGAGCCGGGAGCAAAGACCGAGCCAAAGTCGAAGCTTTCGGGCATTACGCCAATTACAGTGACTGGAGTTTCGTTCAGGTCGATCACTTGGCCCACGATGCCGGGATTGCCACGATACTGCCTCTTCCAAAACGCGTGGCTCAGCAAGACCACCACGCGGCTGTTATGCAGGCATTCCTCGGGAGTGAACAGCCGCCCCAGCGCTGGCTCAACGCCCAGCGTCTGGAAGAAATTCTCAGCCACCATCAAGCCGGTCACGGGCATAGGCTGTCCGTTGCCCATGAGTTTGAGGTTATCGCTCCCGCTGAAGGCGAAGTAGCCCGATACGGATACAAAAGACCGATTGCGGCGCTGGTACTCCTGGGTAGCGTCCGCAGAGTAGGTCATGCTCGATTCCCCCCCCGAGGCATTCCTGGAGACGATCCGGACCAGTTCCTGCGGATTACGAAACGGGAGTGGGCGCAGCAGGATGGTGTTTACGACGCTGAACACGGCCACGTTCGCGCCGATTCCCAACGCCAGGATAGTAACCGCGATCACCGTGAATCCCCGGTCGCGGCGCAAACTGCGAAACGTGAAACGCACATCCTGCAGCAATACTTCGAGCCAAGGCAAACCCCGCGCCTCGCGCTGTTGCTCCTTGGCCTGGGCTACGCCGCCAAATTGGATCAACGCGCGTCGCCGGGCCTCTTCGGGTGACATGCCGTGGCGAATATTTTCTTCTACCGCCAAATCAAGATGCGCCGCTACCTCCGCATCCAGGTCCGCGTCACGCTGTTCTTTTTTGAAAAAGGAGCGCACTCGCTGCAGCCCTTCCCGAAGCCCGCCCATCACAGCTCCCCTTCCGCAGGCATGGCCAGCACACGGCCCATCACCCGCGATAATCTCTGCCAGTGCGCGGCATCCGCCGCCAGCTGTTTGCGTCCGCTCCGGGTGATGGAGTAGTACTTGGCCTTGCGGTTGTTATCGGAGGTGCCCCACTCCGCCGTAATCCATCCTCGCTGCTGCAGACGCACCAGCGAGGCATAAATCGTGCCCTGGTTGAGCAGGATTTCATCTCCGCTCATCTGCTCGATCCGCCGCGCGATGCCGTAGCCGTGCATCGTTCCCATGGCGACCAATGTTTGCAGAACCATCAGGTCTAGCGTGCCTTGCAGCAGGTCAAGCTTGTCTTCCGCCATCCGTTTGCTCCTGTGTGGATACCACATAAGCATGCCATATTCTCTGTGGCATTGCCACAGGGGAGTCAATGCTGCCCAACCCCGGATGGTGGGGTGCGGCGCTTAAACAGACAGCACATCCGCCTGTGTCGCTGATAGACTGCTGGCACCGCAATATGACCGTCATAGAGGGAAGTCAGTTTGGCCCCCACAAAGTCCTCGAGAAAATTGGCTCGGGTGGCATGGGCGACGTCTACCGTGCTTTGGATACGCGCCTGGAGCGCGAGGTCGCGCTCAAACTAGTGTCAGAAAGTTTTCTCGGCATAGAGGTCGAAGGCAGCCCCTCCCCTCGCGGCGCCACGCCACACTCACGCGCGCATCTGACCCACGAGCGTTTCCTGCGCGAAGCGCGATCCGCTGCAACCCTGAGCCATCCCAACATTTGCGCCATCTTCGACACGGGGGAGCAAGACGGGCGACCCTATCTTGTCATGGAACTGCTTCACGGCGAGACCCTGAAGCAGCACCTGGCTACCGCAGGCGGCCCGTTGCGTGCGGACGAGGTCATAAAGTTCAGCAAAGAAGCCGCATCCGCCCTGGCGGCGGCGCACGGCAAGGGCATCATTCACCGCGACATCAAGCCGGCAAATTTGTTTGTCAACCAACTGGGGCCCAACCGGCGGCAGATCAAGATTCTGGATTTCGGGCTGGCCAAGAAGCAGGGCGATGTAGCCTCCGCCGATTCACGTCCCTTTTCCACGGACGCGACCGCAACCGGAGAGGCCTCCGCCCTGGAGCTGACCAGCCCCGGAAGCACCATCGGCACCGTGGCTTATATGTCTCCCGAGCAGGCGAAGGGCCAACCGCTCGATGCGCGCACAGATCTGTTCAGCCTGGGCACGGTCGTCTACGAAATGGCCACCGGGCGCAAGCCGTTTACCGGTGAGAGCACAGCGGAAGTCTTTGTGGCCCTGCTTCGCGAAGAGCCCCCACCGGTGAGCACGGTAAACCCGGCAATGCCCAGGGCTCTGGATGGAATCGTCGCCAAATTGCTGGCCAAGGAGAGAGAGAACCGATACCAGAGTGCGGAAGATTTGCTGCAGGACCTGGAGGCGGTTGAGACAGGGGAGTCGAGCAGTCGAGTGGCGGCCGCTGCGAGCGGAACTGTCTCAGCGGCGACTGTCGTGGCGCCGCCTGCAACCGCCCGCAGATGGCCGATGGCCTTGGGAGCGTTGCTGCTGTTGGCCGTCGCAGGAGGCCTGGCGTGGTGGAAACTAAAGCCCCATGAAGCAGCGGCGCCTCCCGCTGCGGTTGAGACAGGCAGCATTCCAACCGCTGCACCCAAGTCGGTAAAGGACTCGATCATTCTGGCTGATTTTGTAAATAAGACTCATGATCCGGTATTCGACACCACGCTCAACCAGGCATTGCAGATTGACCTGGAGCAATCGCCGGTAATCAACATCGTGAGCCAGGAGCACCTGCGGCAAAGCGTAAAGTACCTGGGCAAGCCCGAGGGAACGACGATCACTCCCGAGATTGCCCGGGAAATCGGCGAGCGCGAGGGCATGAAGGCCATCCTCACCGGGACCATCGCCAGCCTGGGCAAAGAGTATGTGATTACCCTCGCAGCGCAGAACACCGCAACCGGAGATGAGATCGCCAGCGAGCAAACCACGGCTTCCGATAAGGAGCATGTGCTCGGCGCACTGGGCACCGCAGCCGCGGCCATGCGCGCCAAACTGGGAGAGGACCTGGCCAGCATCAAAAAGCTGGATACACCGTTTGGCCAGGCAACTACGTCCTCGCTGGAAGCATTCCGCGCCTACGCGTTAGGGGATGAGGCGCACGAGAGGGGCCAGAATATTCCCGAGGCGGAAGGGCATTACCTGCACGCCTTGGAGCTGGACCCCAATTTTGCCATGGCTTGCGCGCGGCTGGGAGTGGTTTATCTAAACTCCGGCCAGAATGCGAAAGCCAACCAGTACTTCGAACGGGCCTTCGCGCTATCCAAACACGTCAGTGAGGGCGAACGGTTTTATATCGCTGGCCACTACTACGAGAACGTGACCGGAAACCTGTCCAAGGTGATCGAAACCTTGCAGGAATCCATCCAGACTTATCCTGGGCAACTGGACAGCTACGTCAATTTGGGGGCGGCGTATTCGTACCTGGGTCAATTCGAGAGAGCCTTGCCGTTGGCGAAGAAATCCGTGGAACTGCAACCCGAAGATGCAATCAGCTCACAGAACCTGGTGAGCACTTATCTAGAACTGGGCCGGATCGCGGAGGCCCGGGAAGAGCTGAACCGCGGGCGGCAGCTGGGAATGGATCGCAACACAAGCACCGCTTCAACCGACACCTATGCGTATTTCCTGATGGGAGAACCGCAGGGAGTGCAGCGGATTGTGACCCAAATGGCGGGACTGCCGGATGAGTTCCTGGTGACCAGCGCGCTCGCGATCACGCAACAGTTCTCCGGAAGATACCGGCAGGCGGAAACCACCTACACACAGGCATTTGAGCAGGCCGGCCGTGCCAAAGCTCCTGACGTGCAGGCCAGTATCCTTCTAACGGACGCGGTGGGCCGCGGATTCGCAGGCTTGTGTGACGGCAACCAGGCCGCAGTCGAGCGGGCGCTGGCGCTGGATAAGAGTAAGCAGACGCAGCAGTCCGCGCTGCTGGCGGCCGCGGTGTGTGGAAACGGCCACCTAGCGCTCCCGATGGAACAGGAATTGAGCGCCAGGTTGCCCGAGGACACATTGGTGCAAAATGTGTACGGGCCACTGGCCCAAGCCTTTGTGGCTCTGGCCGCGGGCCAGCCGCAGCAAGTAGTGGAGTATGCCGCGCCGGTAAAGCCATACGACGCGATCTACCCCGGATCTTATGTCCAGGGCTTAGCGTATCTGCAACGCCATGATGCCGGCCATGCGATGAACGCGTTTCAGGCGGCGTTGCAATCGCGCGGGGGCAGCTTCCTCGGGCCACAGGCGCCGATGCCCTCCATCTACCCGCAAGCGCAGCTGGGGCTGGCGCGGGCTTACGCGATGGCCGGTGACAAGGCCAACGCCAAGAAGGCTTATGAGGCGTTTTTTTTGACCTGGAAGGACGCTGATGCGGACCTGCCCATGCTGGTAGCCGGCAAGAAGGAATATGCAGCGCTCTAGTGGCCTGTCGTGAGGATAAACAGGCCTCGATTGCGATACGGCTACAATCATCGTTAGCCGGGAACCAAAATCTCAGCTTTCCGATTTGTGGCATCCCACGCTTCGCAAAATCGCGAAGGATGGGGTACCCGTTTTTCGTTCCCGTCTTTGGTTCCGTTTCGTTCCAGGCGTATTACATCTGTAGGGCCAAACATTCACTGGGTCGTCTCATGGGCAGAGCTTTCAAGTTTTTCGCTGTGGTCCTGGTGTTGGCGCTGCCGGTCGGCGTGCCTGTCAACTGCTGGGCATCAGGGCCGGACGTTACCGACTTCCACCACACCATGTGGACTTCAGAGGATGGCCTCGGAGCAGTGTTTGACATACAGCAGGCGTCCGATGGGTACCTGTGGCTCACCACCTCGACCGGAGTTTTTCGCTTCGACGGAGTGCGCTTCCAATCCGTAGAAGACGCGACCAACGGAGCGGTACGCAACAGCGAAATCCACGCGGTATTTTTGTCTCCTTCCGGAGGGGTCTGGCTCAAGACGCGCGCCGCCGGTCTGCTCTTCTGGAAGGAAGGGCGCCTTGCCGTCTTCAACGACCGGCGCTGCACTCCGGCGCTGCAAATGGAAGGCATTGCCGAGGACCGGGATGGCTCGCTGTGGCTGCAAGCCTCCGGCGGCCTGTTCCATATGCGCGGGCCGGTCTGTGAGCAGATTGGCGCGGAACACGGTTATCCCGGCGGCTTTCCCGCGGCCATTATGGTCGACAGCGAGGGAACGGTTTGGGTTAGAACGCTGGGCGGCGCTCTTCTCTTCTTGCCCCGCGGACAGTCAAGGTTTCAAACTCTTGAATACGACGCGGGCGCCACCTCGGCCGCGTTCGTACTAGCTACAGCTACCCACAACACCTTTCTCCACCAGGCCCCGGATGGCGCCATCTGGCTCTCGGACGATCACGGGCTGCGCCGCGTGACCGATGGAGGACGTGCTCGTGTGCTGGCCACGCTTCCGGTGAAAGGAAACAACAACAGTACTCAATTCGGCGACTTCACCTTCACCGCGGACGGGTCCATTTGGGCCGTCAGCGACAAGGGCCTGCGCCGGTTCGACCACGTGGACCAGTGGAGGACGTCGCTGGCCGGCGAGAGTGCCCCGGGAGAGAGCTTCACCACCAGGCAGGGACTCAGTTCCGATGCGGTATGGAAAGTGTTGATCGATCGCGAGGGCAGTATTTGGGTGGGAACCAACTCGGGACTCGACCGGCTTCGGCGCACCGCCCTTTCCACCCTGCCGCTCCCCCCGGCACAAGAACATGACTTCAGCATTGTCGCCGGAGATCAAGGAGTTATCTGGACCGGGAACCGAAGCCTGCCGCTGACCCGCGTGGCCGCGGATGGCGCTATCACCAGCTTTCCCAGGACTCGTGCCACCGTTTGCGTCCGCCAGGATCGCAACGGGACCATCTGGTCCGCCGGTGGCGGCGACTCCAGTCTTTGGCATTCTGACGGATCAGGCTTTTCGCCCCTGCACTACCCCGAGGAAACTGCAGGTCCGGTGATTTCGCTGGCCGTCGATCGCAATAACGACCTATGGATCTCGACCGCGACCGGCGGAGCCTATCACTACGCCCAGGGAATTTGGAACAAGCAGAACGAAGCACTGGGCAAAAAGCCTGGCATCCTCGGCGCCATGGCATCCGATGACGCGGGCAACGTCTGGTTCGGCTTCTCCAACAACCTGGTGCGGTGGGATGGAAGCGGTTACCAGCGATTCTCTTTCCCCAACGGCACGCGAGGTGTCTCCGAGACGACGATGTCGGTCCGAGGTGACCGTGTCTGGCTCGGCGGGTCAGGCGGGGTCGAATTGTTTACCGCCGGCCACTTCAACATTGTTCGCTGGAAAGACCAGGAGTTGCCCGGGCAGAGTTTCCGGCGTGATCGAGACCGAGGCGGGCGACTTGTGGCTCAACGGTTCGTCGGGTATCACCCATGTGTCCGCCGGCGAGCTGGCGCAGTGGCTTCGTGACCCCAACTACGCTGTTTCCGCAGAACGCCTCAATGCGCTCGATGGACTTCCCGGGCTCTCCGCAGAGCGGATTCCCGAGCCTTCCGTCGCGGAATCGCGCAATGGCCGGCTGTGGTTTGCCACCACCCGAGGCGTCGCCTGGCTTGATCCTGCGGCACTGCACAAAAATCGGAACCGCTTGCCGCCCCCGGTGATGATCACATCCGTCCTCTCCAACGGAAAGACCTACGCCGGCGCCAACGAGCTGACGCTGCCTGCCCACAGCGAGCAACTCGAGATTAACTACACGGCCTTGAGCCTTGCGATCCCCGAGCGCGTGCTGTTCCGCTATCAGGCTCGACGGGGTTGACTCCGAGTGGCAGGAAGCCGGGACACGACGCCAGGCGTTCTATACCCGGCTGCCCCCGGGGCACTATCACCTTTCACGTGATCGCGTGCAATAACGACGGCGTATGGAACGAGGCCGGCGCCAATCTGGGGGTGGGGATCAAGCCCGCTTTCTATCAGACCTGGTGGTTCCTCGCGTTGGCAGCGTTCGCCTCTGTTGCCTTTTTGTGGTGGGCGATCCGGCTGCGCATCGCCATCATCGCGCGTCAGCTACAGGAACGGCTCGCAGAACGCATGGCAGAGCGAGAACGCATTGCCCGGGAGTTGCACGACACGCTGTTGCAAAGCCTCTTCGGGCTGACACTCCGCTTTCACACGGCTGCCAACCGGCTGCCCTTCGGCGATCCCGCGCGTGAAGCTTTGGACGCCGCGTTGGAACAATCCGACCGGGTGATGCAGGAGGGACGCGAACGAGTGCTGAATCTCCGCGCCCGGCATACTGATAGCGCGAGCCTGGCCGACGCGCTGGGAGAGATCGGCAATCAGCTGCACGGGGTTCATCCGGCGCAGTTTCAGATCGCCGTGCAAGGGCGGCCACGGCCGCTGGACGCTATCCTGCAGGAAGAAATACTGCTGATTGGCCGGGAGGCTCTTACCAACGCCTTCAGTCACTCGGGTGCGCATAACATCACAACCACGGTTTCGTATCAACCAGGCTCCCTGCATGTGTGTGTGCGTGACGACGGCCGGGGGATTGAGGAATCGGTGCTGAAGGCAGGTTCACGCAGCGGCCACTGGGGCCTGCCGGGCATGCGGGAACGCGCCAGCAAAATGCGCGGTGACCTGCGTGTGGCCCGCTGCCGGGACGGTGGTACGCAAGTGGATCTGCAGGTTCCGGCGGCTATTGTTTATCGCGCCGAGAAGCCTCGAGGGCCCTGGCCCTGGAAACCCTTTCGGCGAAAGAGTCAGCAGGATAGCGACTTTGCAGCGGATTAACTGAGGACATCTGGATGAAGAAAGCTATCGTCGCAGGAGCGCTGGGTGTCACTGGCCGCGCATTGATCAATCATCTCGTAGCGCTTGGTGATTGGGAGGTCATCGGCTTATCCCGAAGACGCCCTGAATTCAAAACCCCGGCACATTATGTCGCCATCGATCTATTGAGTCGCGCCGATGTCGAAGCTTGCATCGCAGAGATAGGTGAAGTAACACACGTCTTCTTCGCCGCGCTGCAGATGCGCGACAGCTTCTTTGAAGAAATTGCACCCAATCTGGGCATGTTGCAGAACACGGTGGAAGCGGTGGAGCGTTCGTCTGGTCGGTTGCGCAAGGTGGTATTGATCGAAGGGGCCAAATACTATGGCGCCCATTTTGGCCAATATAAGACCCCGGCCAAGGAGAACGATCCGCGGCAAATGCCGCCGAATTTTTACTACGATCAGGAGGATTACCTGATCGAGCGTTCCGCAGGAAGAGCCTGGTCCTGGACGGCACTTCGTCCGTCGTGTATCAGCGGCTTTGCCGCCGGAAATCCCATGAACATGGCCACGGTCATTGCAGTCTATGCGTCCATATGCAAGGAAATGGGCTTGCCCCTTCGTTATCCAGGCTCAGACAAATCGTATGGCGCGCTGATGGAAATGACGGACGCTGACCTTTTGGCGAAAGCGATGGTCTGGGCGGGCGAGAGTGAGCGTTGCGATGGGCAGGCCTTCAATATTACCAACGGCGACCTAAACCGTTGGCGGCATGTCTGGCCGAAGCTGGCTGAATTCTTCGGCATGCGCTATGCACCGCCGCAACGTTTCCCGCTCACGCAATTCATGTCCGACAAAGCGCCCATCTGGGACGCGATGGTTAAAAAATACGGCCTGCTCGATTACTCGTTCCGCGATGCCGCATCGTGGCCCTTCGGCGAAGCCGTTTTCAATATCGACTACGATGTCATCTCCGACACCACCAAATCGCGCCGGTTTGGCTTTCACGAAGCCGTAGACACGGAAGAAATGCTACTGCGCCTGTTCGCCCAATTTCAAAGCATGCGTTTCATTCCCGGCTGGGAAAAACGCTGCTGACCTTTGCGGGGATAGCGAAGAATTGTGGGAGAACCTCCATTTCGAGCCTTTCCCAAACACGAAGGCGAGGATAGCGATTCGCTACGCGAGCCGGAACCTCTCACGGACTTCATAGTGCGATCCCCTGGGTCGAACCACACTTTCGTACAAGACAAACTGGTCCGCGAGAAAGGCGCTGAAGTTCGGCCGGCGACGGATCTTGCTTTTCAGATCAGTAAAACCACCGGCTCTACCTTTGCGCCGTGCCAGCGTGATGTGAGGATGATAGGGGCGAGTCTCGGGGACAAAGCCGCAATGCGCCGTCGCAACGGTGACCTGCTGTTGCAGCGAAATCAATTCCGCGGTGGAACGGATGCCGGCAAAGAAAACGCCGGCGCGTTCAAAACAGCCAAGCTCCTCCAACTGAATCGGAACAGGCTCGGCACGCAAATCACGAAGTCGATTGACGATGCATTCGTAGCGCTCCTCCGCGATATTGCCCAGAAACTGCAGAGTGATGTGCCACGACTCCGGCGCCGACCAGCGCAAGCCGTCTGCACCCGATTGCAGCTGCATCGACAATGCCGAGAGCTCATCGATCAACGTGGGCGGCAGCGGAATCCCAACAAAAAGTCGCATAGCAGCAAAGCCTAAGTCACCAACCCGGCAAGCCGATCGAGAAAAGGTAACTGGCTCTTCAGAATGCGTTCCTTGGCAGCGCTCATGGAGAACCAGGCTCCACGGTCGACCTCGGGAAACTCAGCCAGGCGGCCGGAACGCGGCGGCCACTCCATCTGGAAGCGATCGCTGACCAGGTCTTCGGGATCACAATCGCCCTCGAAGGCCCAGGCTGTGACGAGCTTGCCAGATTGCTGCACCGTTCCCAGCTCAACAAACTCTCCCGCCGGGGCAAAGCCTGTTTCCTCACGGAACTCCCGCTTGGCAGCCTCGAGGGGAAGCTCGTCGTCAGCATACTCACCCTTGGAAACGGACCATGCTCCCAGGTCTTTTTTCGCCCAGAACGGGCCCCCGGGGTGCACCAGGAAGACCTCGAGTTGCCCATCGCGCTGCCGGTACATCAGCAGACCCGCGCTTCGCTTCGCCATGAGCCCATCACATCTTGATGCCGTGCTCTCCGATAATTGAAAACACCGACATCAGGTTGGTCATGCCCAGAAGCTGGCGAATCTGTTTGCCAAGATTCACCAGTTCCAGGTCGCAACCTGCCGATTTGCAGGAAACAGAAAGCCGGACCAGCGTTCCCAAGCCCATACTGTCGACGCGGGTCAGTTCGGTCAAATCCAGAATGATTCTTTTGTGGTCCGGGATCAGCTGGCAGATTTTGCCATAGAAGACGGTGTTCACGCCCGACACGAGTCTGCCCTTGCAAAGCACGAGTGCCGTGCCGCTGGTATGTTTCACTTCAAACGAGAGGACATGCTCAGCTGCAGTTTCGGACATCAGTCTTTGCCGATCTTAGTTACTGGATTTCGCTGGAAAATGGGTATCGGGTGATTTTCGCACATTTTGATCGGGTCTGGCGATGCGATACATTTCAGCCGCGATGCGGTCGAAGAGACCGTAGTGATCCTCTCCCACCTGATAGACATTGAAGTGCGACCGGCCGGGCAGGAAAGTGAATTGCCCGTCGCCCCCCAGGCGGTCGAGCGTGGCCTGCAGGCTGTGGGCCGCTCCATCCAGGTAGAAGGTGTCGTCTGTACCGACGAAGAGGTGGATCTTCCCCTTCACGTCGGGACCGATGCTCTTCCAGTTGCTGTTGAGCCGTTGCACGATGTCGTAGTTGCGCCAATAGGCCGCGACCATAGGATCGATATCGCCCGTGGTGCGATCGAAGAGCGGGCATGGCCGGCCATCCGCACATCGGGGAGAGAAGACCCACTCGAAAGAGGCGAGTTGGCCCCCATAGGGTCCCAGGGTAGATTCGAGGCCGGCAAGCTGCTGCCAATTGGTACGTGGCGTGCCCTGAACGCGAATCATCGGCCGGGGCGAGCCGTCGGCGCTGTGATACATATTCGCGTGCGGAGTATAGATATCAATGGTGCTGAAGAAATGAAAGTCGCTGGGATCGGGAGAGGTCGACCAGGTGCCGCCAAAAATCTTCGGATAGCGCGTTTGCAGCCACAACGTTGCCCAGCCTCCCGAGGAGTGCCCTTGCAGAAAACGCCCTGAGACACGCGCATCCATGCGGTACATTGCCTCAAGCGCCGGGATAATCTCGGTCGTCAAAGCCGTGCCC
The DNA here is from genome assembly GCA_963758385.1 of uncultured Acidobacteriaceae bacterium. Classification (GTDB taxonomy): domain Bacteria; phylum Acidobacteriota; class Terriglobia; order Terriglobales; family Acidobacteriaceae; genus PALSA-350. The sequence continues at coordinate 2,021,641 of CAVWVA010000001.1, forward strand.
CACGGCCCATTGTTCACCGAGTCGGCGAATTCGTGCGTGCCCGTCGGGCTGCTTTCATCGAGCAACACCCAGATCATCTGCGGCATGCGGCCTTGCTTCATCCGGTCGTAGAGCACCGGCGCGAAGCGCTCGCGAAGTCCGCCCAGCGAGCCGCCAAAGCCGTGGGTGAAATACACCGTGGGATAACGCGCCGACGGATGAGCGTCGTAGCCGGGCGGCAGCAATACCCATCCGCGCATATGAGTTTCGCGACCCCAAAAGCGGGTTAATACCGGGCTGACCCTATCCAGCGGCTTCAAGGCCGTGGCCACATCCGGCCTCTGCGCCAGCGGATCGGGCGGCTCCGGAACCATCTGAGTCAGGGTCAGCACAGCGGCAGATGGGGTCAGCGGTAGGCTCAAGCTCACCGGAACACTGACCAGGTCGCCGGCAACGCGGCCTTGATAGTTGTAGTTATGGTGAACGTCGAGAACCGCCTGCACGCGATAATCCCCCGCCGGGGCGCTGGAGAGCGGGCGGGGAAACACCATGTCGTCCCCATCGATATCGACGGATTCTCCAGGAGCCAGGTAAGCGGCTTCTTTCGCGACAACGTACACGCTTGTGGAGGACATCATGTCCATGTCGACAGCGTTCGCATCCTTCGCATCCGTTGAGGCAGGTGCAATGAACAGCAACAAGCGGCCGGAAACCGGCCGGGTGAAGGTATGGTCGAGAGAGACGCGAAAGAAATCGCGCCGCGGGATGTCGCCGGTTGTCTGGGCGGAGACACCGCAGGCGAACGCTAACCACACGCTCAACGCGATGTTGCGGCGCGACCTCACTTCGTTGCCACACACGATGAAGCATGATCGTTGTAAAGAGCAAGCAGGCCCTGCGACTGCAATCCAAAGGCATTCGCCACCCGATTGAACGTTGCAAAGAGCGCGGCCACGTGAATAGCCTCGGCGATCTGTTGCTCGCTCCAACCCGCGTTGCGAAGCCCTTCGAGATCGGCCGAAGCGATCGCATGCGAGCTCTCATTCACTTTGCGGGCGAAGCCCAGCAGTGCCTGTTCAGCAGCGGTCAGTGACGGCGAAAGAAGATCATCCTGCTGGATGGCACGCAACGCCTCGGGCGATCCTCCATGCACGCGCAGAAAGTATCCATGACTATCCGCACAGTAGGCGCACGCATTCCGAGAGGAGACCAAGGTCGCGATCATCTCCTTATGCCGCCGGCCCAGGTGCCCATCGGCGAAAATCAGGCTCGCGGACAAGTCCATCATGTGCCGCAAGAGCGGTGGATGGGTGGCAAAGCACTTCAGAATGCCGGGCACATCGGGCCTGCCAAAGTGCGTGCGGAAGTGTTGATAAAGGTCGGCAACTTCTCCCCTGGCCTCTTCTTCTTCGACGACCGGAAGATGGGTGGAGGCAGTGGAGAGAGCGATTCCTTGAAATTGCGATATCTTCTGGTACTCGGGTAGCGGCAAGGCGTGCTCTCCTAAAACTCGATGCGCGCGGCAAACTGAAAGGCTCTCGGGCCGCCGGAGCCGAAGAAGCCGCCGGCCGTGGTCACAGCCGAATAGAAGTTAGCCTGCACCGTCTGTGCGGGTTGGCCGTTTTGCGCCGCCTGATACGGGCTGATAGTGATATTACGTCCGGAATATGCCGTATTGCTGGTGCCGCGGATATTTGTTTCATTGAACATGTTGAAACCTTCTGCGATCAAGCTGACGGAGGCGTGCTCGCCAAGCCGGAAATCTTTCTTCAGCCGCAGGTCAAGCGAGCTGAAAGGGCTGTAGAAATCGATGCCGGCGGGTACGTTCTGCAGTGTGCCGCCCGCCAGGCATGGGTAGGCAGCAGGACAAGGCGGTAACGCGTTCCACTCATTGATGACCGTATTCAGCTGGTTGCTGTTCTTGATGTCCCGGCCGATCGCGTTGCGCTGCAGCAGCGGCAGACGAGAGCCACTCGAGCCATTGATGTTGCCGGTACCGGGGAGGAAAGTATCCGCCGCCACGCCCGAGCCGTAGGTGTAGATCGGGGCCAGCGAGAATCTCCACGGTAGCTGCGGCCTCTCCATACAAGGTGAGGCGATGGCGCTCGTCTGTGACCGCGTAGCCTTTTTCAAGCTGCAGGTTGTCGATGCCCTCCACCAGATCCACCTGCTCATCGGCACTGGCGGTGAGCTGATCGTCGTCCGAGTAGTCAAAGGTCTTCGAGAGAGTGTAGCTGAGACTGTATTGATAGCCGATGGGGCCGATCTTTGCCTGGATGGCGCTGCAGGCTGACCATCAATCCGTCGTACCAGGACTTTGCTTGTGACTGCAACAGCGTGATGTTATCGGTGATGCCGCTGAGCGGATCGGTCATGCTGCAGGGGGTCGCGTCTCCAGGGCAAGTAACATAGGGCGAGGTCGAGTTGGTGCTGCGCAGCAAGTGACCGATAATCTGGCGGGTCGCGAAAACGTGCAATCCATCCGCTGAGATCAGCCAGTCTCTCGCCACCTGCTGCTGCACGCCCAGAGAGAACTGCTGGAAGAGGGGATGATGCGCATCCGGGCCCATGGCCAGTATGCCGACGCCTCCGGTTTGGTGCGGCCCGCTGAAAGGACTGGCAAGGCTCGGGCTACCCGCTGCAAAGCTGCCTCCCGGCGCAAAGCAGGCGCCCAGGCTGGGGCCGCCGGGCACGTAGGGCGAGTTGCAAAGTGACCCCCCATAACTGGTTACAGTCAGGGCTCGGTCGTTCTGCACCAGCTCTTCCGCGCCGGCCTCAAGAATAATACGGTCGTAGTAAATGCCGTAGCCGCCGCGAACCACCGTCTGGCCCTTGCCGAAAGGGTCAAGGACAAAACCAACCCGCGGTCCAAAGTCTTTCTTGTCGGGATACTTCTTGAGGTTGATTACATTCGCCATCCAGGTGCATGGCTTGGCCGGCTCAACGGTGAGACTGGGACAGGGATCGTGGGCACTGGAGTTTCCAGTCAGGTTCGAGTCATATTCCCACCGCAAGCCAAGGTTCAGCGTCAGCCTCGGGTTCACGCGCAAGTCATCCTGCACATAACCGGCGACGTAGCTGTTGAAGACGGTCGGGATGGGCACCGGGGTGACCGGGGCACTGCTCTTCAGGGCAACCGCTATTGGTATATCGAGGTCGTTCACCTGGCCGTCGCCGTTCAGGTCGGCGAAGCCGAAGTTAGAGGTGAGGATGATAGTGCCGGTACCGAAGACGTTGATCTCACCATGTGCGGTGTAGTGTTGAAACTCCCCGCCAATGTGCAGCGTGTGCCTGCCCACTATCCATGAGAGGGAGTCACGGAACTGGTATCGGTCCAGATGCGTTGCCTGGGGAAGGTTGAAGTTCGCGCCATCCGCCAGGTCGGGAAAGATCAGTTCGTTGGTCAGACTCAGGGATGGATTGGTGGTGGGCAAATCCTCAGGAAACGGGGGAATGTTGTTGTAGAAATTGTCGTAGTGAAAGGAAAGATTATTCACCCGGGTTGACGACAGGACCGTGGTGAGATCGGCCAGCAAAGAGTTGAACCGGTTAAGCGAGTTCTGCCGCTCAGCGGAGGTGAAGGAAGGGGTGGTTTGGGACGGAGTGGCCTCAGCCGTATCGGTCGAGCGATTGAAGGAGTATCGCATCATCAGGCTGTTGCGCTCGCTTAGCCGGTGGTCGTACCGGGTCGACCACAGAGCATCGCGCAGCGGCGCCGAGGCCGAGGTGTTCAGGATCGAATCGGTCGTAAAGTCGCTTGCGCCCGTTTGTAATGATGCGTTTTGGTCACGGTATTCGAACGACGTAAACCACCAGGATCGATCGGTCCGGACCGGTCCCCCGATCGACCCGCCAAACTGCTCGCGATCAAAGGGAGGCGTAGGCAGGCTGCGATTGAATGTGGCCGGCAACGCCTGGAGGTTGCGGTTCCGCTCGAAGATAAACGCCGAGCCATGATAGCGGTTGGTTCCGGCCTTGGTAACGATGTTGACGATGCTGTTGCCGGAGCGGCCTACCTCCGCGGTAAACCTTGCGGTCGCGATTTGAAACTCCTGTACGGAATCCTCCGGAAAATTAGACAACGTACCGCCCACCACCTCGTCGTTGTTGTCGCCGCCGTCCACGTTGATATTGCCGCCGCGGCCAAAGCCGCCTGCTGAGCTCACTTCGAGCGTGTTGGTCTTGGTCGGATCGAAGGTCGGTGCAGGCCGGTTCCCGGGTACGAGGTAAGCCAACTCCAGGAAGTTTCTGCCGTTGAGAGGAATGCTTTCGATGGTCCTGGAGGTGATCTGCCCCTGGAGCATGGACTGAGTTAAATTGGGGCTAACCGCGGATTCATTGACCTCAACCGTAGTGCCGGCGGCAGCGATCTGCAGCTTTGCATCCACCGTCGTGTTGCGTCCCGCCTCAAGAACAATGCCGTTGAATTCATTGGTCGCAAACCCGGCCTGCTCGATCTTGAGCGTGTACTCACCGGCAGGCAGGTTGGGCAAAACAAAAAGGCCACTGCTGCTGGTTAGCGTGTCGCGGGAGAACCCTTGCGTCGCGCTCAACGCAGTCACACGAGCATTGACGATCACGGCGTCCCTGGGATCAGTGACGAGACCGTTCAGGCTGCCCGTTGGGGTCTGCCCCTGGGCGATGACAGGCATCGCGATCATCAGGAGAAGAGAATTCTCGAACCGTTGTGTGCTTCAACATTTAAGAAGACTCCGTTCTTTCGACTCATTTGCTTTCGCGTGGCTGCACGCACGCGTCTCTCGCGATTCAATCTGTGCGCAAGACTCAACTGGGGCTCCGGGAGGAAATCTAAACAAAGAAGGCCGTGCTGTCTTCAGTCCACCGGTGGGGAGAAAAGCCCACCTGTTGATGGAGCTCGCGCGGAGGGTGTACCTACAGCGGCAATGCTGCTGACTTCATCTTCGCCACCCTCCATCTTTCGGTGGATGCACCGCGCCGAGTGGCAAAGTAGGATAATCGCCAAATGCAGCAACAGAGAACGCAGGAGCGGCGGCAACTAGGTTTGCCGGCGGCCATCGCTGTGGTTACGGGTGAATCAATTGCCCTGGGAATTTTTCTTACCCCCGCAGCCATGGCCAAGTCTCTGGGATCACCGTTGCTGCTTGGTCTGGTCTGGCTCGGCATTGCACTCATGGCCATGAGCGGAGCCCTCTGCTATTCCGAGCTTGCGATTCGCTTCCCCGAGTCAGGTGGAGAATATGTCTATCTACGGGCTGGGTATGGTGAGCAGGTCGCTTACCTCTACGGCTGGACATGCTCTGTCGTGATGTACCCGGGATTGGCCGGTGCCTTGGCGGTGGGCTCTGCGCCTTATTTCGCACAACTGCTGCCCCCAGGAACGCCTGGGCTGGCGGTTGCTCCGGCACTGCTCATTTGTATTTTCGGCGCCATCAATCTGATCGGCACGCGCTTCAGCGGTGCGATCATGTCGTTCGTCAATAGCTTCAAATTGGCCATCCTGCTTGGCTTGGTTGGGTGGGCGGTTATTTCCGGTCACGCCCATGTTGCTAATCTGCAGCCCTTCACGGTGCGGCGACCTGGCTCGGAGGCGCTCTTTCCTGCGATAGCCGGGGGTGTCATGAGCGCCTTCTTCAGCTTCGGCGGCTGGTGGGAAGCAGCCAAGATCGCCGGCGAAGTCCGCGACCCGAGGCGTACGTTGCCCCTTGCCTTTGTCGGCGGCGTCGCAGTCGTCACAACGGTTTATCTACTCATCAGCGCTACCTTTTTGGCCGTTCTGCCCATCGATCAGGTTACGTCAAACACTGCTTTCGTCGCTCAATTTGGCGGGGTCCTCTTTGGCGCGGCCGGTGCCCGAGTTCTATCCGCCTGCGTGCTGGTGTGCGTCTGCGGAGGAATCGCAGCACTGACCATGGCTGCGCCCCGTGTCAGCTTTGCCATGGCGCAATCGGGCGCATTCTTTTCGGTATTCGGTAAGCGCCATCCACGCTTTGGCACCCCGGCGAATGCGATCCTCCTGCAAACAGGGCTGGCGCTCGCTGTGCTCTTGCTGGGCGCTTTCGATCGCATTTTGTCTTACATCATCTTTTCGGCGATCGTATTTTTGGCGCTGGCCTCCTCCACGCTTTTCAGATTGCGCGAACCGGTTCGCGTGTGGTGGTTTCCTGTTGCTCCGATCATCTTTATCGTCTTGTCGGCATTGATCGCGTTGCTGATTCTTATGCACGACCCTCTGCCAGCATTGATCGGAATAGGCATCGTGCTTTGCGGCATACCTTTCCGCAAATTCTTTCTATCCAACCAAGCCGCCGTGCCGGCTATCTCTGAAAGGTGATTTCAAATGGCTCACATTCGCCTTCCTGAAGGACTTCAGGGAATTCGTGGAGCAATGGCTTTCCGGCCGGAGACGGCAGGTCCGCTCAACCAGCTTGCAGAAATTCTGTTACACGCACCCAACTCGCTCGCGGCCGGGGAGCGCGAGCTGATCGCTACTTATGTCTCCTCGCTCAATGACTGTTACTTCTGTCAGACCGTCCACGGCGCGATTGCCGCGGCCCACCTGAATGATGATGAAGAGCTGGTGCTCCGCGTGAAGGCCGACTTCCAACAGGCCGAAATCTCGGACAAGTTAAAGGCGCTGCTGGTCATCGCCGGCAAAGTACAACAAGGCGGGAAGCACGTGACCGCGGAGGATGTGGAGGGGGCGCGCAAGGCCGGCGCAAGCGATATTGAAATCCACGACACGGTGCTTATTGCGGCCGCGTTCTGCATGTACAACCGCTACGTCGATGGTCTCGGCACATGGCAGCCCAGGGATGAGGAACTGTATCGCCAGCGCGGCAAGAAGACGGCCAGGGAAGGTTACGTAACGATGAGCCAGGAATATCTACCCCAGAAGGCAACCGCGACATAGGGAGTTTGCGTATATTTGTCCCTTGCAGAGATGCAGGGAGCTGTCTGCAGGCGGGTGAGGTTGTCATAGTTTTGGACAAGGGAAAAAACGTACCTCAGGGGCTAAAGCCCGCGCCTGGTGGGATGTTTTTACGGCACGGCTGAAGCCGCGCCCCTTCGTCGCGAGAACCTTCTCTCTACATAAGGGCGAAACCCTTAAAGAAATGAGTTCTCTCCGCAGTTCGCGCAGCACTAACGCAACTCGACGAGGATCGGGGTGTGGTCCGATGGCCTGGGCTCGGCTCGCGGCCCGCGGTCAATCTCGCAGCTTACCAACCGTTTCGCCACATCCGGAGACAACAGGAAATGGTCGATGCGAATCCCGCGGTTATGCTCGAACGCCTGGCGGAAATAATCCCAGAAAGTGAATTGACCTTTCTCGCCCGGATGTAGCGATCGAAACGCGTCCGTGTAGCCAAGATCGAGCATCGCCCGGTATCGCCCGCGGGGCTCCGGCTGGAACAGCGCATCGCGGATCCAGGACGCCGGCTTGTGGCAATCGATATCTTCAGGAATCACATTGAAGTCGCCGCCTATGAGCACTGGCAGGCCCTTCTCCTTCCACTCCAACATTGCCTGGAACAGGCGGTCCATCCAGGCCAGCTTGTAGGAAAATTTCTCGCTGCCCACCGGGTTGCCGTTAGGAAGATAGATATTCACCATGCGCATGCCGTCAATTGTCATCTCGAGATACCGCGCATGGCTGTCCGCGTCATCGCCCGCCAGCGTAGTACTGATTGTCTCGATGGGGAGACGGGATAACACCGCTACCCCGTTGTAAGCCTTCTGCGTGACCGCCACGCTCTCATAACCGGCTAGTTTGAAAACCTCCGCGGGAAACTCCGTCCCCTTGAGTTCCTGCATCAGCAGGACATCCGGTTCACGCTCTTTCAGCCACGCGGTGACGTGGTCGAGCCGGGCACGGATCGAGTTGACATTCCAGCTGGCGATTTTCATAATTCCTCCGCCTAATACGATAACCGGTGCAAAAGATTCGACCGGCTGAAAATCGAGATCAAAATGCAATGGCCGTCCCATAGGACGGCCATTCGAAAGGATCATGATCCCCGCGTTACCAGGAGTAAATGGTGAGCTTGTCCGTGTAGATTTTGACCGATGAGCTGTACTCCTCGTAGCCGTCGAGCTGGAAGTTCAGATTAAGAGACCCAATCGCCCAGTGCAGATCTATGGCTCCATTTCCCGTTGCATTGGTGAGCGCCTGGTTGTTGCCATCCAGACCTACCCAGTCGTAGGTCACCACCCCACTGCTGTTGCGGTGCGACGCGATTTGGATGTGGTGCCAGGTGTTCGCAGACCATTTTCTGGGATTACAAGCAAGACTACTGGAATGCCAGGAAGGACCGCCGTTCACGATCGTCGAAAACTCCCACGTACCCGACCAGCCAGAACATTGAAATGCATAAATCACGGTTTCGCCGTTGGCCATCACCTGGTTTACGTCCATTTCCAGGTTCGCTAATTGCGACGGATTCACGATGTATACGTAGGTGTCGTATACGAAATGCGTGACTTGGGTGTTGTTGCCAAAATCGAGCGAAAAGCGCTCCCCACCCCGCTGCGAGTAGGACATGTGAAACTCTCTCGCCTCCTTGTCCAGAGACGGGTTGCTCACGGGATACTCAGACGATCCGACTGCGCTTCCGGGCGTGCCAGCATCATGGCTCCAAAACCATCTACTCGCTCCGGACAAGTCACCGGAGGTATCGGCAGTGGTGGGAATGTTGAAGTTAGACTGCGCGAAGGCGGGCGCCGCGAGCAGGACGAGCAGGGTATAGCGAACAATTCTCATGGATTCCTTAAATAAGTCCAAAGTAAGTCTCAGTGCTTCTTCGCCTGTCAGGGATCAGAGACGAACAGTATCGGCGGGTTGGTCGATGGGGAAGGCGCAATGCGCCGGGATCGACAACCTCGAATTTACCGAAGCTGGACTCGAGATTGAACTAATGCGGAGGGCTATCTCAAGTTACTCCATAGGTATTCACCAGATATGGAGATGCCATCGATTAGCTCCACTCAGTCCTATGTCTCGAAATCGCAGAGGCAGAAATCCAAGTGAGTCCAAGCCAAATGATACAGAAACCCTCGGGCCAGAAAAGCTTTTTTATCAGTACTTTGAGAAAAATATGAGATCCCGGGCAGTCGCTTGCAGGCCTTGTGAAAAATATTCATTTATCGAGAAAAAACACGCTACCGCATTGGCGGGAATTACACTCTGGGCGGCCTGTTGCCTTATGGCCACAGAAAGAATGGCCGCCCCTGAGGACGGCCATTCCGATAACTACCTGCGATGTTACCAGTAGAAGATAGTCAGTTTGTCGGCATAGATCTTGACCGACCCGCGGCTGGAGTCACCATCAATCTGGAAGTTCAGATTGAGGTCGCCCGGTGACCAATGAAGACTGAGTGCTGAATAGCCAGTCTTGTTGACCTTCTTGTTCACTCCATCCAGACCCACCCAGTCGTACGTCACATCTCCGCTGTTGTTGCGATGGTAAGCAATCTGGATATGGTGCCATTTTTGCGCAGTCCATTTTCTCGGACTGCAGGCAAGGCCGGTAGTATGCCAGTGGGGATGATTGCCCTCGACCGTGGAGTATTCCCACTGGCCAGAATTGCCGGAGCATTGGAAGGCATAAATCACTGTCTTGCCATCCGAAACAACCTGGTTCATATCCAATTCCAGATTCGCCATCTCCGACGGGTTCTCAATCCAGACGTAGGTGTCGTAAAGAAAATGTGTCACTTGCGTGTTGTGGTCGAAAGTGAGAGAGAATCGTTCCCCGCCCTTATTCGAGTATGAAAAGGCAAACTCTCTCGACTTGCCGTCAATCGACGGGCTGCTTTCCGGATAGTGAGACGACGCAGTGGAGTTCCCCGGAGTAGCTGAGTCATGGCTCCAGGTCCAGTGGCTTGAGCCGGTAAGATCGCCGGACGATTGGGCATCTTTGGGAATTGCAAAATCCTCTGCAAACGCAGGCGCTGCCACCATCGAAAACATCAAAACTGCGTATCCAAAAATCTTCATGGCTTCCTTTCGTAGGTCTTATTCGAGTTTGCATAGGCTCGTCCGCTGCGCCTGTCAGCGGGGAGTCGACTACGGGGCGCGTATTGTCACCGGGCTAGTCGGAGAGGGGGAGACGCAATGCGCCTGACAACTCGACAACCTCATCTTTGTTACTTCGACGACCGGCGAATCTTACAGGTGGGCCGGACCGTGCGAAGCTTGACTCGAGTTTCAAGAACAAGCTTGAAAGATATCTGGGGCTATTTCCACAGGCCTTGTGGTTTTCCTCGACATCTCTACTCAGTCTCGAACTCAAGATCGAAAGGCAGAAATCAAGGGAAATTACTAGACCGAATCATACATAATTCGTTACTAGAGAAAAGCTTTTTTATCAGCAATTTGAGAAAAAACTGTGAGTCAGGCAACCATTTCGGAAGCCCGTGCAAAATGTTCATCCATTGAGAAAAAACACGCTACCACTACTGGCGGGAATTACACGTTTCACCCCCTGAACACCTGGTGGCCAGGGTGGTCGTAACAACCAGACATGCGAGTGGTTCTATTCTGGAACCATCCACACACAAGAGAGCCACTGCGAGCCCGATAACATCGTCAGAGTCGCGAGCTATCTTGCGCAGGGTTGCCGATAGGTGATGCGTAGGGTTTCAGGTAGGCGAAGTTAGTGCACCTGTAACTGTGCGATTGATTTCATCGATACGATGGGTATATGGCGAATATCATCCGGATTTTGATCAGAACCCCGCGCACCGCTCTGTCGCCGGGATTGTTATTGTGCCTCTACAGCGTTCCCTGCCTGCTTGGGCAATCGAGTGGAGACTACGCATTGCGTGGAACCCTGATAACTCCCGCGGGCATCGTCGAGAACGGAACCATTCTTATTGGGCACGGCAAGATCGTGGCACTGGGGGCGCACGTGGAGCCTCCGGCGAATGAGCCTGTCGTCGATACACACGGCGTCGTCGCGCCGGGATTGATCGACCTGCACGACCACCTGACCTGGAACGTTTTTCCCCGCTGGCACCCGGCTCAGGAGTTCGGCAATCGCTATGATTGGCAGCAAAAGCCGATCTACCAGACGCTGCTCGAGTCTCCGCACAAGGCAATGGTTTCAGATGGCCTGGAATGCGAGATGGAACGCTATGCCGAAGTGAAAGCCCTGTCGGAAGGAGAAACCTCCGCGGTAGGTAGCTCGCAGCAATCCTGCAGCGCGGGACTTATCCACAATCTCGACACCGAACCGGAGTGGCATGTGGCATACAACGTATTCCCGCTGCAGATGCCCGAGGAGGAACTCTCCCCCATTCGCCAGCAGCTGGCCAGCCATCAGCTGCGAGCGTTTCTCATTCACCTCAGCGAAGGCGGTCACCAGGACGCTTCGGCGGCAAGAGAGTTTTCAATGCTGAAGGGACGAGGCCTGCTGGTTCCTGGCGTGGCGCTCATCCACGGTGTCGCTCTGCAGCCAGCCAACTTCACTGAAATGGCCAGCCACGGAGTGAGTCTGATTTGGTCGCCGCGCAGCAACCTGGAGCTCTATGGAAGCACCGCCGATGTCGCGGCCGCCCGGGCAGCAGGAGTCAGGATTGCGCTGGCGCCTGACTGGAGTCCCACCGGGAGTGACGGTCTGCTGGCTGAGCTGAATTACGCGGCGGCCTGGAACGACACCCAGACCCCGCCTCTATTCAGCGATCGCGAACTTTTCAGCATGGCAACGTCAAGCGCCGCTACCCTGGTTGGGGCAGGCGACCGCCTGGGGGCGCTCGAACCCGGTCACGATGCCGACCTGCTGGTGATCCGCCCAGAAACAGGTTCTGCCCACCACGATGCCTACTGGGTGCTCACGCACGCGACTGCGGCCCAGGTCATGTTGGTGGCGGTAGAGGGAGAGCCTCTCTACGGGGACCCCGCCTTACTGGCGAAGCTTGACCCCTCGCGACCGGCGGAGCGGCTTGAGGTTTGCGGCAGTGGCCAGGCGCTTGTGTTTAGCGGAGTCCATGGACAGGTGGACGCCGCGGATGAAACGTGGGCGCACACCGCAGCGACCCTCGAAACTGCGCTGCGTCACCACGGGCGCAATCTTGCACCGCTGGCGGAGTGCGGCCAGTAGACGATCAGCCTTCGCCGATGCATTCCTTCCACAGTTCAGGGCTTTCCTTTTGGAACCGGGCGATCAGGTCGATGCATTCCTGCGAGTGCAAATCGACGATGTCGATGCCTTGCTCGCGGAGCCAGTGCATGCCGCCGCCCTGGTAGCTGACGGTGTCGCCCACGATCACCTGCGCGAAGCGGAACTGGTAGATCAGGCCGCTGCAATACCAGCACGGAGCCAGCGTTGTGACCAGGATGGTGTCGATCCAATGCGGATGACGCCCCGCGGCGCGAAAGGCATCGGTCTCTCCGTGGAGAGAGCAGTTGCCTTCCTGCACCAGGCGGTTGCGGCCTACCCCCAGCAGCGTGCCGTCGGTGCGGAAGATCGCTCCTCCGACGGGAACACCGCCCTCGGCGAATCCAATGCGCGCCTGTTCCAGCGCGACCGCTAACATGGCATGAGCATCGAGAGTAGATCCGACGGTTGGTTCCATATCCGCAGCGTAACACCTCCGTCTTTAATGGGCGATGACCTTCTCGCCGCCGCCGCGGGGGTCGTTTCTCTTCAAGACGAAGGTCATGCAAAACATGGCGCCAGCGGCCAACGTCAGCAGCCAGAATGTGTCGATGTAGGAGAGCGTGGATGCCTGCCGCTGCAAGTTTTGATAAACCTGCCCGTAGGCGCCGTTGACCGAGTCGTGTGCGCTAAAACCGCGTTGTTGCAATTGGTGGGCGAGGCCGTTGACGGTACTGCGTAGAATCGGGTTCCCCGGCGTGATATTGCTGCCCAGTCTTTCCTGATGAAACTGGTCGCGCCGCGCCAGCACGGTGGTGACCGCGGAAGTGCCTACACTGGCGCCGATGTTGCGCATGAAATTCACCAGGCCGGCAATGGCGTTGTTCTTCTCCTTGGGCATGCCGAAGTAAGCAGCGGCGGTGGTTGGGATAAAGACCAGGCCCAGCGGTGCGTACTGGGCGATTCGCAGCCAGGTCGCCGAGCTGAAACTTATCAGCAGATCGATGCGTTGGGTCGACAGATACATGCTACCGGTGAGCAGCAGCCATCCGGTGGCGATGAGGTTGCGGCCGGGAAACCGGCCGGCCAACATGCCGATGAAGGGCAACGCCCCCAGCAAGACAAAGCCCGCGGCGGAAAGCACCCTGCCTGCGGATTCCGCGGTGTAGCCCATGTTGGCTTGCAGGAACTGGGGCACCAGCACCGTGGTCGCAAACGACATGCCTCCGACCACGAACATCATGATGCTGGAAGTTGCAAAGTTGAAATTCTTGAATAGCCGCACATCGATGATCGGGTTTTTGTCGTAGAGCTCCCATACCACCAGCGACACCAGGCACACGCCGGCGATCACCATCAAGGTGACGATGAAGTTGGATCCGAACCAGTCGTCTTCCTGTCCCTTGTCGAGCAGGATCTGCAAAGCGCCTACGCCCAGGGCGAGCAGCGAGAAGCCGACGTAGTCCAGCCGGACCCGCTTGCCGAGCGCACGGGCCTTGGTCAGATAAGGCGGGTCCTCCACTAACTGGTAAACCAGGATGAGGGCCAGAATGCCGACCGGCAGGTTCATCAGGAATATCCAGCGCCAGGTGTAGTTGTCGGTAATCCAACCGCCGAGGGTGGGGCCGATGGATGGGGCGAAGATAGCAGTCACCCCATAGAGCGAGAAGGCCAGCCCGCGCAGCCGGGGCGGGAAGGTGTCCGCGAGTATCGCCTGCGCCATTGGCTGCAAGCCGCCCCCGCCGGCGCCCTGGATCACGCGGGCGACCAACAGGATTCCGAGGCTGGGCGCGATGCCGCAAGCCAGCGAGCTGATGGTGAAGATGACGATGCAGGTCATGAAGAAGCGCTTGCGCCCGAAGACGCTCACCAGCCAGCCGCTGATGGGCAGAACGATTGCGTTGGATACCAGGTAGGAGGTGAGCACCCAGGTGCTTTGGTCCTGGCTCGCGCCCAGGTTGCCTGCGATATGGGGCAGGGCGACGTTGGCAATGCTGGTATCGAGCACTTCCATGAAGGCCGCCAGCGACACCACGAAGGCAATGAGCCACGGGTTGGTCTTGGGCTTCCAGTCCTGCTCTGCCTGGGTTAGCGTGACGGCTGTGGCGCTCATTCACTCCTTCTGGACGGGAAGACTGTTGAATGGACTTAATCTCCGAAGGGGACGGGCTTTCAGCCCGTCCGTTAGAGAAATTGGGATGATCGGCTTCAGCCGCTGCGGGGATGATCCAAAGGACGATCCCTCAGCGGCTGAAGCCGACTGATATTAGCTAGTTCGCTCGGCGGGGCTGAAGCCCGGCCCCTTCAAAAAAGCCCCCGATTTAGTGGAAATGCCCGGTTCATTTCCCGTTGGGTCAGCCAAGCCGGGAAAATCCTAAAGCCCCGTGTTCGCTGCGGGGAGAAAGCTTTAAAACCTGCTTGTCTCTACGCGCAGGTCGCCGCCGGTCATTCTTCCCGGCTTTTCCAGGCCGAGCATGCCCAACAGGGTGGGCGAGATGTCGCGTAGTGAGCCGCCATCGCGAAGCCGGTATTTTGCCGCATCGTCGCTGACCAGAACCACCGGCACCGGGTTAGTAGTGTGCGAGGTGTGCGGGCCGCCACTCACCGGATCGATCATCAACTCGGCGTTCCCGTGGTCGGCGGTGATCAGCATGGAGCCGCCTCGCTGCGTCAGCGTTTGGTAGATGCGGCCCAGGCAGGCGTCAATCGTTTCCACTCCCTTGATCGTTGGCTCCAACTTGCCCGAGTGCCCCACCATATCGGCGTTGGCAAAATTCACCACCACCAGATCGAAGGCCGGGTCGCCAACCGCCTTGATCACGGCATCCGCAATCCCGGATGCGCTCATCTCCGGAGCCAGGTCGTAGGTGGCTACTTTTTGCGAAGGAACCAGCACGCGGTCTTCGCCGGCAAACGGCTTCTCAATGCCACCGTTGAAGAAGTACGTTACGTGAGCATACTTCTCGGTCTCGGCAATGCGCAGGTTGCGCAGGTTGGCCTGGGCGAGCATATCCGCAAGCAGGTTCTCCATGGACTCGGGCAAAATCACCATGGGCAAGGAAAACTGCTTGTCATACTGCGTCATGCAGACGTAGTGAAGTCCCGTGGGTACTTCGCCCGGCGGAATGATTCGATTCAGATCTTCCGCGCCGGGCAGCGACTTGCCGCCGTCTTTGGCTAGCCCGCTGTTCCGCGCCACCACGCGGGTGATCTGGCGCACGCGGTCGGCGCGATAGTTGAAGCAGATGCAGGCATCACCATCCTGGAGCGGGCCCACCGGCTTGCCCGCCGAGTCGGTCACTACAAAAGGCTCTACGAACTCGTCTGTGACCCCGTTGTGGTAGCACTCCTTGACGCGCGCCAGGGGGTCGCTATACGCGCCGCCCTCGGTCGAGCCCATCATGGCGTCAAAGGCTTTCTTCTCTCGCTCCCAGCGTAGGTCGCGGTCCATGGCAAAGTAGCGGCCGCCGACGCTGGCTAGCTTGCCCACACCGAGTTCGTCGATCTTGCGCTGCAGCTTCTCCAGGTAGCCAACGCCACTGGTGGGCAGGGTATCGCGGCCATCGAGAAAGGCGTGGACAAACACCCGCTCCACCCCGTGCTGCTTGGCCGCCAGCAGCAGGGCGTGCAGATGGGCCTGCTGGGAGTGGACGCCGCCGTCGGAGAGCAGGCCCAGCAGATGCAGGGCGCGTCCTTTCTCGCCGGCGTGCTTCAGCGCCTGCACGATCACTGGGTGGCGAAAGAATTCCCCGGAACGGATGAGGTCGTCGATACGTGTGATATCCATGTGCACCACGCGGCCCGAGCCGATGTTCAGGTGGCCCACTTCGCTGTTGCCCATCTGTCCATCGGGCAAGCCCACAAAATGATCGGAGGCATGCAGCAGGCTGTTGGGAAACTGTGCCAGGAGCTTGTCGTAGGTTGGCTTGCGCGCCAGGGCGACCGCGTTGGCGAATTGCTCCGCGCGGTAGCCCCAGCCGTCCAGAATCGTAAGTACAACCGGCTTCTTAAGCGACACGGCTAGTCACCGGCGTTCACCGCGGCGCGGCCGAGGAACTCCGCCCCCTGCCCCAGCTCCTCTTCAATGCGCAGCAGCTGATTGTATTTGGCGATGCGGTCGGTACGGGAGGCAGAGCCGGTCTTGATCTGTCCTACGCCGGTGGCGACGGCCAGGTCGGCGATGAAGCTGTCTTCCGTCTCGCCGCTACGGTGGGAAATCACGGAGGTGTATCCGTAGCGGCGGGCCAGCGCAATCGCTTCGAAAGTCTCGCTGATGGTGCCGATCTGGTTCACCTTGATCAGGATGGAGTTGGCCACGCCCTGCTCGATGCCCCGCTGCAGGCGTTCGGTGCTGGTCACGAAGAGATCGTCACCCACTAACTGCACCTTCTCGCCCAGTTCTTTGGTCAGGAATTCCCAGCCGGCCCAGTCGTCCTCGGCTAATCCGTCTTCGAGTGAAACGATGGGATACTGGCGCACCCAGCTTTCCCAGAAGCGCGTCATCTCTTCGCTGGTCTTCTCGCTGTGGTCGCTTTTTTTGAATACGTAGAGACCCTTTTCCTTATCGAAAAGCTCACTGGCCGCAGGGTCAAGCGCGATGGCTACTTCTTCACCGGCTTTGTATCCCGCCAGCGCGATGGCTTCGAGGATTACCTCAATGGCTTCCACATTGGACTTGAGCGAGGGAGCAAAGCCGCCCTCGTCACCCACGGCAGTGCTGTATCCGCGCTTCTTGAGCACGCCCTTCAAGGTGTGGAAGACCTCCACACCCCAGCGCAGCGCATCCGAAAAGCGCTCCGCGCCGACGGGCATGACCATGAATTCCTGAAAGTCGACATTGTTGTCGGCGTGCGCACCGCCGTTGATGATGTTCATCATCGGCACCGGGAGCACAGAAGCATTGACGCCGCCCAGGTATCGGTAGAGGGGTATCTCCAGGGCATTTGCGGCGGCTCGGGCGCAGGCCATGGAAACGGCCAGGATGGCATTCGCGCCCAACTTGCCTTTGTTCTCTGTTCCATCGAGCGCGATCATGGTGGCATCGATCAGGCGCTGGTTGGTTGCATCCATGCCGGTGAGTTCGGGCGCGAGCATGCTCTCGACGTTCTCGACTGCGTGCAACACTCCCTTGCCCAGGTAGTAGTCCTTGTCGCCGTCGCGCAGTTCCACCGCCTCGTGCTCGCCGGTGGAGGCTCCGCTGGGCACAGCCGCCCGGCCCATGGCTCCGCCCGCGAGAAACACCTCGGCTTCTACCGTGGGATTCCCTCGGGAATCCAGAATCTCGCGCGCGTGAATGGCAACAATCTCGGTCATATCACTCCTTGCAATGCGGTGTTGTAGGCGGTCTTTTAAGCCAGCGCGGCGATCGACGGAAATCGATTTCCCGTCCAGCGCGGCTATCGTACTGATGAAGCTTCCCATGTTCTTGACTCAACGCATTCTAACAAAGGCAATTGCGGCTTCTGGTGAAGCGGACAGGCTGCGTTTTGCTATTTACGATTTTGACACGATGCCATGTTACCGTCGTGGTTCTTTCCCTTCTCGTTGATCGCCTTCTGCGTGCGAGCTTGATCTAATGTGAGTGTAGAGTTAGCTCGTAAGATCAGGTTAGGGGCAGCAATGATGAGGACTAATTTTTCCCTGGTTGCAGTGGCGACGCTGGTGTTCAGCAGTCCGTTTCTGGTTGCACAAACCGCGTCGGGACAGGCGGCGAAACCAAGCCCTTATGAAGGCGTCTCCGTGCCGCCGGCGAATGAAGCGATCACGACTACGGAGCAAACAACTCCGGCTGCTGCGCCCGTTACCCCGCCTGTATCCGTTGCCCCAGCTGTCGCCCCGCCTGCAGTAGCAGCCCCCCCGGCCGCAGCCACTTCTGACAATCCCGATGCCGGCATTATCGAAACACCTCTGCCGCCCTCCGCGGACGACGCGCCTCACAGCACAGCGCTGCGTACCCGTCCTACGGCTTCTAGCCTCAATGCTTCTACCGACAATACCGATGACGGCATCGTCACCTATGTTCCCGGACCTGCCAACGCCTTGCCGGAAGGAACCGTGTTCAGGGTCAAAATGCTGGACGATATCGACGCCAGCTCGACCAAACCGGGCACACCTTTCCGTGGACAGGTCACGCGGGACATCATGCGCGACGGCAAGGTGGTCGTGCCGGTGGGTTCAGAGTTGCACGGCAAGGTGGTATACGCCACATCTGGTAATCGTCTCCACGGCGGCTCCGTTCTCCGCCTGCGTCCGGACGAATTTGTGCTGCCCGACGGCACCCGCTACCACCTGCACGCCGCAGTGATTGATACCTTTGGCTCCGACACTAAGGCCAAGGGGGAAGGTAACATCGCTCCCGACTCGCACGCCAAGCGCGACCTTATCGCACTCGGCATCGGTGCGGGTGGCGGGGCCGCCGTGGGAGCAGCGATCGGAGGAGGAGTGGGTGCGGTGGTCGGTTCGGCCATCGGCGCCGGAGCTTACACCACGCACTGGTTGCTGGCGAATCGTTCGGCCGACCTCCCGGTTTCTTCGATCGTTGTCTTCAGCCTTTCTGATCCAATGTTTTTGACCCCGGTTCAGGATCAAAAGACGGAGTTAGTGCCGCAGGGTTTCTAGGTTTATCGGCACCGGAAGTTGATGGACAGAACGGCAGGTCCCTTCGCTTCGCTTCCTTCTACGCAAGTTTCTCCTTTGGCACGCGCTCCAGCAAGCGCCTCCAGGTTTTCTGGTTTGCCCTGTGGCTTTTCTTTAAATCTTCCAGGATGCGCTCAAAGTCCACGTGCCCGTGCAGGCGGCTCCAGGCTGGATTTTTAGAGAACCAAGGGTAGTTTTCGTTGCCCAGGTAAATCGCTCGGCGTAGCCAGTGCAGAGCTTCACTTTCGTCGCCCTCCACGGCGAAATAAGTTGCCAGGCGATAGGCCATTTCGCTGTCGGCCTCCGCGGCAGAAAGCGAATCCTCTTCGATCAGCGAGGTGGCTCGTTCGCGCTCCCCCACTTGCACATAACACAAGGCCAGCGTGGGAAAGGCGATGCGCATGCTGTCGTCGTCGCGAATCACGGCTTCTAATATTGCGATGGCTTGTTGCATGTCCCCCTGGCGCATCCTCTGATAGGCAACCGAAGTTCGGAGCAACGGATGCCGCGGCTCCAGCGTGAGCCCCTTTTGCAATTCTTCTTCCGCCAGCTCCAGCTGGTTCTGGTACTGGTAGACGCGGGCGCGGTGGTTGTAAATGATGGGCGCTTGTGAGGGATTCAGTTGCAGGGAGCGGTTGAATTGCTGCAGCGCCTCCTCATACATTCCATCGAGCCGTAGGGTCTGGCCGGCGACCAGGTGCACATCCCAGTTGTTGTCCGCGGTCAGCAGCAGATGCTCGATGCCGTGGCGAGCGCTCTCTTTCTCTCCTCGCGATAGCAGCATGTAGACGCGATAAAGATTCGCTTCAATCGACCCAGGATCGATCTCCAGGGCACGGTCGAAACTTCGCCGCGCCGCCAGCAGATACAGTTGTCCGCCCAGGCCGTGGCGCACGTATTGCAGCTGGGTGATGCCCAAGCCGCTCCACGCCGGGGCAAATTGCGCATCGCGGGCCACTACGCTTTCGAACATCTCCCGGGCTTTGTCGAGGTCGCTGCGGGCTCCGGAGCGCGACATGAACGACGACAGAAGTGCGCGGGCCTGCAGGTATTCCTCCGACAAGGCCTCGGCCATGGGGGCGCTGCGGGTGGACTCGCCATTTTGTTGCAGCTTGCCCAGCCCTTGCAAGGTGGCGAAGACCTCATTGCAGATTTCTGTTTGCACGGCGATCAGGTCGAAGGAGGGAACACTGATGGTGCCGCCGGCGCGCACGCTCTGCCCGGGCACATCGAGCAGTTGCCAATTCAGATCGAATCCTTTTTCAGAACGCATGAAGTTGCCCGCCAGCACCCACTGCACTAACAGCTTCTTGCCTACGGCGAGCGGATCCATCTGCTGCATGGGGACCGGCAGTTGCATCAGCGAGCTGGAAGGCCGCACCACCAGCGAGGAGACACGGGCCAGGCGCGCGGCGATCGCATCGGCCAACGCGTAACCGTAAAGCGGAGATTCGCCGGTCTGTCCGAAGTTCTGGAAAGGTAACACGAGGATGGTGTTCTGTTTCTGCTGCAGATCGGCCGACTCGCGAAAGCGCTCCGCCAACATCGAGAGAAAACCGGTCGCGCGTTTCTCACGCTCAGCTGCCGGCACCTGCAGATTGGTGGCAGCGTCGCCGGGCAGGATGCCGGTCTCGAACTGCACGGTCCTCATGATGGTCTTCAACGCTTCGCGCAGATCCGCGGCGGAGGAGTATCGGCCGCTGGGCGTTTTGTTCAGGCAGGTGACGATGACGCTGGCCAGTTCCGGCGGCATCTGCGGACAGCACTCGATCAGCGGCTGAGGATCTGCGAATTGAATAGCACGCACGATCTGGAACTCTTCCGCCTCCGGCCTTATGAAGGGATGACGGCCGCTCAGCAACTCATAAAGCGTTACGCCGACGGCAAAGATATCGCTCTGCACGCTGGTTTGGCCGGTGACAAACTGCTCCGGCGCCATGTAGGCGATGGTTCCGCCGCGCGCGGTGTAGGTAGTGCGCATCTTGCGCCTGGAAGGATCCTGGCGCGGCTTGGCGGGATCGAATTCGGCTTCCGCGGTCGAGAGCCGGCGGGCCAGGCCAAAGTCGAGAATCTTGACCACGCCACCATCGGTAAGCATCACGTTGGCCGGCTTCAGGTCTCGATGAAAAATTCCCAGCTGATGCGCCGCGCTGAGACCGTCCGCAATCTGAATGCCCACGGAAAGGCCCAGCTGCACGCTGGCCGGCCCGCTGGAGATGATCTTGTCCAGCGATTGGCCGGGTACGTATTGCATCACGATGTAGGCCTCATCTTCTGACTCGCCGACTTCGTAGATTGCGCAGACGTTGGGATGCTCAATGGCCGAGGCCAGCCGGGCTTCGCGTAGCACCGTGCCGCGCATCTGTTCGATGGACAATGCGCCGCGCTTCAATATCTTCAACACCACCGGCCGCATCAGCAGCGTGTCGTTAGCGAGATACACCACTCCGCTGCCGCCTGCGCCCAGCTTGCGGGCTACTTCGTAGTGCTGAATGAGCCTCCGCTTCATACTTTGAGTCTACCGGTTGGTCCGCTTTATAATGCTTCCCATGGCCGATATCGGCGGGAAGCGGAACGCGCGTTGGAACTGGCTTCTGCTTCTGCCTGCCTTCGGTCTGCTCTTCCCTGCCATCTACGCTCGCGAAACCCCGGTTCTGTTCGGCTTTCCTTTCTTCTACTGGTATCAATTCGCCTGGGTGTTCCTGACCGCAGCTATTACCGGCCTGGTTTACTTCCTGGTCCGGGACGACGGCTAAGTTCCTTTGCACATATCCCACCCTTTGCAAAGAGCGCAAAGGATGGAGCACCCGGAACATATCGGTTGGTGGGGAGAACTATCAGCGGCGAGATGCTTTCTGTTTTTCAGTTGCGAAGGCGGCGAGGAAGGCGTCGGCGACATGAATTTCGAGGTCTTTGGGCGCCTTGCCGCCGACTTTACTAACAAATATATGGCGGTAGATCATGGGGCCGAGCAGGAGCGCGATACCGATTTCCGGATCGATGCCGCGGCGCAGCAGGCCACGCTTCTCCGCGCGTTTGATCATGTCGATCAATGCCATGCGGGCGGGCTCGACTACCTTCGCCCGCCAGGCGGCGCCCATCGTCCGGTTGCGCGAGGCGTAGGCGATCATGTGGGGTATCATTTTTTCCCGGAGCGCCTTGCGATCAGAAGCCGGCTGATACTGAAGCCGGGCGATGATGTCCGCACGCAGGTCGCCGGAGTCGAAGACCGGCTGCTCCTGATCGAGACCATGCAGGTAACTCATCACTTCAAGACACAGAGCATCTTTATCCTGCCAGTGCTTGTAGATGGTGGCCTTGCTTACACCCGAGGTCTCGGCGATAGCGTCCATGCTGGTGGCGTCGATGCCGCGTTCGGAAAACAATTGCACGGCCGCCTCTAAAACTTTTTTGTGGGCCTCCGCGCTCCTCGGTCTTGCCATCTGCTTCGTCTTCTCTTCTTACGCTTCGATTCTAGTGAAGAGGTAGGCGCCCAGGCTCAGGAAAAGCGCGGCGATACATGTGAGCAAAGTGACATCGAACGCCAGGCTGAAATGCCAGGTGTTGATGAGCGTGCCGCGCAGACCATCCACTCCATACGCCAGCGGATCGAGCTTGGTGATGATGCTCATCACCAGGGGCAGATTGGCCAGCGGGAAGAGCGCCCCGGAGAGAAAGAAAATGGGCAACACCAGGAAGTTCATGACTAATTGAAAGCCTTGCATGTCTTTGATGGCGGAGCCGATGGCGGTTCCCATCGCGGAGAACACAATGGCGATCAGGGCTACGAAGACAAAGGCGCCGGGGATGGCAAACCAGCTGTGTGGGCGGAAGCCGGCGATGAGGCAGATAGTGAGGATCAACGTGCCTTGAATGACGGCGACGGTGGCTCCGCCCAGCGTGCGGCCGATCATGATTTGCAGGCGGGAGACGGGTGCTACCAGGGTTTCTTTGAGAAAGCCGAACTGACGATCCCACAGCATAGCGATGCCGGAGAACACTGAACTAAAGAGGACGGTCATGCCGACGACGCCCGGCGCAATGAACTGCAGATAGCTGCCATGGCCGGCTTGTCTGAAGACGGGACCGAGTCCGAAGCCCAGTGCCAGCAGGTAGAGGCACGGCTGACCGAGCGACACGACGATCTGTACGCGCGAGCGTACGTAGCGCTTGAGTTCCCGCAACCACAGGATATAAATGGCGCCCATATTGGTTTGCTCCTTCGTCGACTGATTGGTTAGCGGCGCCCGAACATCTTTGCGACCTGGCGCAACGCATCTTTGGAGTTTGCCGCTTCATCGCGCAGCGAAGAGCCGGTGAGGGAAAGGAACGCGGCTTCAAGCGACTCCGTGCTGGTTTGCTGTTTCAACTCGGCCGAGGTTCCCTGGGCGACAATTTTTCCATGGTCCATGATGGCGATGCGATGGGCGACGCGGTCGGCCTCGTCCATGTAATGCGTGGTGAGGAAGACGGTAGTCTTTTCTGTTTCGTTAAGCCGCTTGACGTGGGTCCAGAGCTGGTTGCGGCTCTGCGGGTCGAGGCCGAGGGTAGGCTCGTCGAGAAAGAGAATCTTCGGAGTGTGCAAAAAACCGCGGGCGATCTCAAGCCGCCGCTTCATGCCGCCAGAGAAGGTTTTTACGTAAGCGTCTTTGCGGTCCCATAGTTCGAAGAGCTTCAGCAACTCTTCGGTGCGCTGGGCGCGAACCTTACGGGGCACGTGATAGAGCACGCCGTGGAGATCCATGTTCTCGTAGGCAGTCTGTTCGTTGTCGAGGCTGGGGTCCTGAAAGACGATGCCGAAACGCTGACGGGCCTGCTTTTGCTGCACCGTAGGATCCAGCCCATCGAGCTCGATGCGGCCGCTGGTAGGGCGCAACAGCGTGGTGAGCATTTTGATGGTGGTGGTTTTGCCGGCGCCGTTGGGTCCGAGAAATGCGAAGATTTCTCCCTGCGCGACGTCGAAGCTGATGTCGTTGACGGCGGTTACATCTCCGAAGGTTTTGCAAAGATTGTTGACGGAAATCATTCGAGGGTTTGCCTCCTGTTGGCAGACAGTGTCCCGATTCGTTTCTATACTAAACGGTTTAGTTATGCAGTGTAAAGAGTCGGAATCGGCGGGGGATTTTCGTTGCGGCTATAATTTGCTGTTGCAGGTAGCGGAGGGTTCCGTGAGCACAAGTCGCGAAGTAAAGTTCCGTTTTGTCATTCGCAACCAGGATCCTGCGGCCACGCCCGCGGAGATACGCAAGCGGGTGAAGAAAGCAACGCAAAAAGCACTCGAATTAGCCCAGGCGGCCAACCCTTCTACCGAAGCATCCACGCAGCTTGAAGGAGGAATCTTCGGGATTGGTGAGACCGCGATCATTCTTGCCATCGTCCACGCGGCGAAAGCGGGCGCTGCAGCAGCTGCACTGGGAGCCGCGGGAGAGGCAGGCAAGGAGTTCTACAAAGGCTATCTCGCACCCCAGTTGCGGAAGTTGAACCTGCTTCCCTTCAGGCTCAAGGCGATCTCCTCGGACGCCGCTCCATCGCAGCCGGCGAAAAAGGCGGTCAGCAAGCCCGTGAAGCAGAAGAGGGCTGCGAAGAAATCCAGCAAGTGAGGCCTGGCCTTGGCCCAGAATCTGCCGGTGTACCTGGACGAGGACTTTGAAGCACCGCTGCCGCTAGCCCGGCTGGAGATTTTTCTGCTGCTGGCCGGCGCGATGCGGCCATCCTTAAAAGATCTGTTTCAGGTGCTGCCGGATCGATGGCATGAGGCCATCACCATCCTTGCGCGGATCATCGTCCAGGTGCTTCCCTCGATGAGGACTGCATCGCAGGCAAATGCCGTGTGGACCCAATTCCTCTCTGATGCCAGGATCCGTGCACTCCCCAGGAAGGCAATCGCTGTCCTGAACACCGCCTCCGTTCGGCTCGCTGCGTTGCGGCTGCGGAGAAACCGGGGGTTGAACTACCTGGACGATGCGAACGATGAGGCGGTGGCATGGATCCAGCGACTGGGAGCCGCAAGAAATATTTCCCCCTTCGAGCAGATCGCGAAAGTTCCGCTGCGGGTCTACTACGATCCTCGAGCGGAACAATATTGTGCCTCCTCGAACCCGCTGGTGGGCGAGATCGGCTGGAAGCTGCAACTCGCGGAGCACGCTTTTTATGGCGCGCTCATTCCTGATTTGCTTTTCGAGCATGAGTACATCTCTCATCTATTGCCGCGGAACCACGCTCTGGGGCAGAGTGTGCGGGAAATATGGTTGAACGTGGGCCTGGTGAGCGCACACGGCGCCGCGCAGCCCGATCCCGACCAGGAGCATGTAAATCTATTTCTTTGGGAGAAGTTTCGCGCGGAGCTGGCTCGCTTTCGCGGCGGCGACATCCGCGCATACGGGCCATATAACTTGGAATCCAAGTCGGCGAATGCAGCCTTCCATGCCCCGGATATCTTCTGGCGTCTCACCTCCGTGATCCTCGATCTTGAGGACAGCGAGGAGGAGGCGCTCCTGGTCGAACAGCTATTGGCAAAGATGGCCAGGCTGGACGATGCGAAGCTTCGCAGTGTACTCTCTGTTCCCTGGACGGACATGGTCCGTTTCGACCAGACCGTCTCCGCAGCCAAGTGATTTACAATCAGGTGGATATATTTTCCTTGCTATATGGCAAGGAAAATGGCATCCTAGTCCTGTAGGCGTGCCATGAACATCGCACATCCCAATTACGGTCAAAACTATCGGCTGATGCGTGCCGCCCTGCGCCTGCGAGATTTCACCGTCTCGGAACTGCGCAGCCTGACCGGTGCGGGCGAGAATACGGTTTATTCCTTCCTCAGCGATCTCGAAGGGGCCAACTCGGAGTACCTAAGGTCAATGCAACTGGTCAGCGAAGGGCGGGGCCGGCCGAGAAAGCGGTATTCGCTCACCGAGAAGGGCACTGCCTTTGTGATGAAGCGCAGTTCGGAGATGGCCTCCCGCTTTGAGGAAGAAGAAGAATACGCCGAGGTAGCGGGGCCGGCGGACGAGGCGTTCCCCACTTCGACGGCGTTCGAGCAGGAGATGGACTTCGACGTGGTTCGTGACCTCGGACTCGAGCAAGGGCTCGAGCAGGCGCAGGTGATCTCCGGATTCGAGATGGCACGGGAGGAGGCCCATCCGCCGATCGACATGACTGATCTTGTGCTCGAGATAGAGAAGCAGTTGATGCAGGTAAAAATCAAGGTAGCGGTCGTCCTCGCAGACCAGCGACCAATGAAGGCAACGGAAAATGCGGCTTCCGTGGCAGAGCTGCGCGACCAGCCCGAGCCGGCAGCGAAGGCAGGCCTGGATAACCCGGCGCGGACATTCCTGGAAGGTTCTTTGAGCCGGAGTTCGTCAAGCCAGGAACGCGTGAACATCGCGTTGGAGACGAACATGCTTCCCCGTCTTGTTCTGCTGGAAGACGAGTTCATGCGGATAAAGACCGAGGCGGCGATCGCCATTGCCGACCAGCAAGTGTTGCAGGAGAAGCGAAAGGAACATCTGGACGCCGCTGCGGAGTGGCGCAGCAGGGCTGAACTGGCGGTCCAGCAAGGTCAGGAAGCCATGGCGCGGGCAGCGCTGGAGCTTTCGCTAAGTCACGATCACATTTCCAGCGGGTTCCAGCAGCTGGAGACTCAGCAGGCTGGGGCGGATACGCTGCAGCTAGTGCTGCGCAAACTAGCCCGTGAGCTAGCTGAGATGCGCGCCCGCTGCGAGTTAATGATGAGGCGGCAGCGCGAGGTACGGATGGCCGGCTGGGGGATTGCGGCGCGGACCTCCGGCACAGAGCACACGCCGGTGGCAGCCAGCCGGGTGAGGTCGCGCGTTGCACGTGGCATGGTGCGGAAGGGCGCTGAGGTGGCGTCGCTGGGCGAGTCTCCGCTAGAAGACAGATTCGCTGCATCTGCACTTCAGGAGCATGTTGAAACGGTGCTCAAAGACCTGAAGGCGAAGCCAGTAGAACGGGCCTGATGCGTATTGCCCCACGGCGGCGATGCTACCTGTGATGGTTACGCTAGAGAATCTACGCAGTGGAGAATCATCGATTCCGTTCGTCGAACAGGTGCGCGACCCGGCCGGTGCTGCTTCGCGCCCAGGCGGTGTTCGAAGCCCAACCGACCAACAGCACAAGAGCGCCGCATGCCGTCATGATCCACCAGATAGGATGCGTGGCCCGGGTGAAGTCAGTGCCCTTGGCGTGACTCGCGGCCACGACGGTGCCGGCTACGGCCACACCCAGGGCTGCCCCTACCTGGCGGCCGGTAGAGGCGATGGCGGAGGCAACTCCGGCTTGCGATAAGGGCATGCCGGCCACGGCATTGTTGGTAATGGCGGGGTTGATCATGCCCAGGGCTAATCCAAACAACGCATAGGCCAACAACAATAAGACAACAGGAGTATCGATACTAAGCCGGGTAAGCAGCAGGGTGCTGCTCAGCAACCCTGCTCCGGCGGCCAGCAACGACGGAAGTGTGCCATGGCGGCCAACCAGGCGGCCGGAGAGCGGGGCGCACACCATCATCATGAGAGCCAGGGGCAGCGTATATAGGCCAGTGTGAAAGGCAGAAAATCCGCGAGCCTGTTCAAGGTAGAGCGAGTTAAGAAAGAGAAAGCCGGCGAAGGAAGCAAAGGCGCAGAGGGCAAGAACGGTCGCGCTGCTGAAGGGGATGCTGCGAAAGAAGCGTAAGTCAAGCAAGGGATCCTTGCGCCGCGGTTCGTAGTACAAGAAGGTCGCCAGGGCGACGGCGGTAGTGGCAAATAAGCCGAGGATCCGCCAGGAGGTCCAGCCGGTGTGCGGGCCTTCGATGACTGCGGTGGTTAGAGACGCCAGAGTGAGGAAGACCAGGAACTGCCCCACGGGATCAAACGCTCTTGCACGCGGTGCTTTTGATTCTGGTACGAACAAGGCGGCCAGCACCACGGCAGTGAGACCGATGGGAAGGTTAATCCAGAAGATGGAGCGCCAGCCTATAGCTTGCGTCAACGCGCCGCCGATGAGCGGGCCGATGGCCAGGGAAACGCCGGCGACTGCTCCCCAAATGCCGACAGCATGAGCACGAGCCTTTGCCTCCGGGAACGCGTTGGCGATGATGGACAGAGCTACAGGATTGAGCATGGACGCGCCCAGACCCTGTAGAGCGCGGAAAGCAACTAGCTGGCCGATGCTGTGCGCCATGCTGCAGAGGAGGGACGCGGCGGTAAACAGAACGAGACCAATTTGAAAGACACGGCGCCGCCCGAAGCGGTCCGACATAGAGCCGGAGAGCATGAGGAGGCTGGCAACTACGAGGGTGTAGGCGTCGAGAATCCATTGCAGCCCGGAGAGCCTGGCGTGGAGATCGCGCTGAATGACCGGCAACGCCACGTTCACGATGGTGACGTCCATGCCGACAATCAACAGGCTCATGCAGCAGATGGCCAGGATCAGGTTTGGACGGCTAACC
Source organism: uncultured Acidobacteriaceae bacterium (assembly GCA_963758385.1). Taxonomy (GTDB): domain Bacteria; phylum Acidobacteriota; class Terriglobia; order Terriglobales; family Acidobacteriaceae; genus PALSA-350. Next base: position 2,049,781 of record CAVWVA010000001.1, read on the forward strand.
CTGGAAGCTGATTGGGTTTCAAGCTTGATCCCCGACGAGGTGAGGGTGGGTGGGTTCGCTTTCGGCAATTCGCCTCCAGCATAGTGATGCGGCTACGGGTTTAGGGAGTTCAGAAAAGATATTTCCTTGGGGCACCCGCCTTAGTCGTCGGGAAAGGCTTGAAACGGAATCTACGATTACAATTTGGTAGACGCCCGATGATCTTGACGGATTTTCGGTTCTTTCAACATTTGCTGTTATCTCTGCTTTGGAGGTCTTAACCGGGTGAAGCTTTTCTTGTTTCTGTTACTGGGGCTGGGCACGGTTGCTCTGGTGGCAGAGCAGGCTTCAGTTACCCTGCCAGGGCAGGCGCCTGGCTCCGTTCCGGCAGCTCCCCCACCTCCCGCTGAATCTCCTTCGGCTTATCCCACCCGGCCCGCAGCCGACCCCGCGGTGGTTATGCGCGGCCGGCAAATTTTTAGTGCGAACTGCAGTTTCTGCCACGGATCCGACGCCCGGGGGGGCGAAGGCGGCCCTAACCTGGTCCGCAGCCAACTGGTCCTGGACGATAAGGATGGAGAACTGATTACGCCGGTGGTTCAGAATGGGCGGCCGAGCAAAGGCATGCCAAAATTCGATCTCACGACCGCAGAGGTTGCGAGCATCGTAGCCTTTCTTCACGGCATCCCGGTCGGGGGCCGGGCCGAAACTACCGGGAAGGTCGACCCTCTTGTGGGCGACGCCAAAGCCGGAGAGGCCTACTTTAACGGCGCTGGAAAATGCAGCACCTGCCATTCCGTATCGGGAGATCTGGCCGGCATCGGCGCAAAATATCCTGACGCGAGAGCGCTACAGGGTGCAATGCTCTCCGGGGAAAAGAGAGAGCCGCTCTCGGCATATCCCTGGAAAACGGTGACGGTGACGCTGCCCGGCGGGCAAACCGTGGAGGGCAAACTGGATCACCTCGATGACTTCATCGTTTCGCTCACCGATGCAAATGGGAACTATCACAGTTATGTTCGCCGCGGCACGGTTCCAAAGGTGGTGGTGATCGATCCCTTGCAGCCGCACCTCGATATGCTTCGCACCTTCAAGGATAAAGACATTCATAACCTCACCGCATACCTGGTAACACTGAATTGAAGACAGCAAGAGCGCTCTCTCTAATCTTCCTCATTTCGACGGCGGCAGCGTTTGCCCAGGGTCTCGATCCTTTATCGCTAACCAAGCCAGCAACAGACTCCTGGCCAACCTACTCAGGGGACTACTCAGGCCGGCGTTTCAGTTCGCTTACGCAGATCAACCAGGGAAATATAAAGAACCTGGGACTGGCTTGGGTAAGCCGTCTTTTTCCCGGAGTAAGGTCCAATGAGCCTATCGAAAGGCCCGCACCCGGAAACCCACCAACGATCATCGGCGGTGAAATTGACGAGCCCGTCCCGGTGCGGGGCGCGGGGCATATCTCCGGCGCAGTTCTTCAGGTGAACGGCATTCTCTACGTATCTGAACCAGACAATGCCTGGGCGGTCGACGCCCGCGATGGAGCGGTGCTGTGGCACTTCTTCTGGAAGACCAAGGGTGGCACACACATCGGCAACCGCGGCCTGGGCATGTACCATAATTGGCTTTACTTTGAGACGCCGGACGATTACCTGGTTTCGCTCGATGCAAAAACAGGCAAGGAACGCTGGCACAAGGTAATCTCAGACTTCAACGAGCAATACTTTTCAACCATGGCGCCGATCGTGATTGGCAATCACCTGCTGGTGGGCACCGCGGACGATCTGGACGCCCCAGGGTTTCTGCAATCGTTTGATCCGGAAACGGGCGAGCTGCAATGGAAGTGGTACAGCGAGCCGGAGAAGATGGGCGACCCGGGCTCCGAGACGTGGCCTAACCAGGACTCCATGCGTCATGGCGGCGCCGGTGTGTGGGTCCCAGGCAGTTATGATCCCAAGTTGCATCTGTATTATTTCGGAACAGCGAACCCAACACCGGCTTTCTCCGGGGCAACGCGCGAGGGCGACAATCTCTATACCTCGTGCATCGTGGCGTTGAACGTAGATACGGGAAAGCTCGCCTGGTCTTTCCAGCCATCCCCGCACGACACGCACGATTGGGATGCGGGACAGACTCCGGTGATTGTCGATGGAGAATTTCAGGGCAAGCCGAGGAAGTTGTTATTGGATGCGAGCCGCAACGGGTATTTCTTCGTGCTCGATCGCGTGACCGGCGAGCATCTTCTAACCGTGCCTTACGCGGACACACTGAATTGGGCATTGAACATCGATAAAGCGGGCCGGCCTGTTCGCGATCCAGAGAAGGATGCATCCCCCGGCGGAGCGCTAGTCTCGCCAGACTCTGACGGAATCGTGAATTGGGAACCGCCCTCCTACGATCCGCAAACCGGACTATTCTATATCGAGACCGACGATACCTATTCTGTGTTTTATCGAACGGAACCGAATGTCCGCGCCCTTCAGGGGCTTAACGGTATTCAGGAGCAGCGCGTGGGAACGATGGGCAAATACCTGATGGCCATCGATTACAAGACGGGCAAGGTCGCGTGGCGCCATCTGCAGCCCTCAGCCAACCGAGACGGCAGCAACACCGGCCTAACTACCACTGCGGGAAAATTGCTCTTTGGCAGCGATGCGAACGGCAACCTGGTCGCATACGACCCGGCAACGGGAAATCCACTATGGCATACCCATCTGGGCCAGGTGAGCAACGCGGTCGAGACCTACATGCTTGACGGACGCCAATATATCCTGGTCGCATCGGGCGATTCTCTCTACGCGTTCGCTCTGAATTTGTGAGGTCCGCTTAGCCCGGAGAGCTTTCCGAAATGATCGGCCAGACGTTCTCCCATTACCGCGTGGTTGAAAAACTGGGCGGTGGTGGGATGGGCGTCGTCTACAAGGCCGAAGACACCCGCCTCAACCGGTTTGTAGCCCTCAAGTTTTTGCCCGAGGGGGTTGCCCGCGATGCCCAGGCCCTTGCCCGCTTCCGGCGTGAGGCTCAGGCCGCGTCAGCCCTGAACCACCCGAATATATGCACTCTCTATGACATCGGCGAGCAGGCCGGGCAGGCGTTTATCGCGATGGAGTTTCTCGAAGGATCAAATCTTAGGGAGTTCATGGGCGCCAGAGCGTTGGGGGTGGAACAGATTCTGGAACTGGGCACACAGATATCCGATGCGCTCGAGGCCGCACACAGCAAAGGAATCGTCCATCGCGATATCAAGCCCGAGAATATTTTCATAACCTCGCGAGGCTCGGCCAAACTATTGGATTTCGGCCTGGCGAAGGTTTCACAAAAACAGGAAAGCGCAGCGAATACAGCGGGGCCGACGGTGGACGCACGTGAGGAGCATCTCACTGGCCCTGGCGCTGCAGTGGGCACCGTGGCGTATATGTCTCCTGAGCAAGCGATAGGGAAACCGCTCGATGCGCGTACGGATTTGTTTTCCCTGGGTGGACTGCTCTATGAGATGTCCACCGGCACGATGCCTTTTCGCGGGGAAACGGCGGCAGTTCTGTTTGATGCCATCCTGCACAGCGCGCCTGCCTCCGCCGCTCGAATCAACCCGGATGTCCCCGTAGAACTCGAACGCATCATCGCGAAAGCAATGGAGAAGGATCGCGAGGTTCGTTACCAGACCGCCTCAGACGTGCGTGCTGATCTGAAGCGACTAAAGCGCGATAGCTCCTCCGGGCCGATCAGCCCGAAGGCTTCGCCGAAATCTGCCGTTCCGTATGGACGGCCGGCGAGGTGGATTGCAGCGGCAGCGCTAGCAATTCCGCTCGCGGTAGCCGGCTGGCTCTTTGTTCGCATGCAATCGCGCGCTATCCGGTCGGTGGCCGTACTGCCCTTTACCAGTGCGAGCCAGGATGCCGCTTCTGACGACCTGGCTGATGGCTTGACCGAGGCGATTATCGATACCGTCGCCCAGGTGCCGGCAGTGAGGGTGATGTCGCGCAGTTCGGTATCTCGCTTTAAGCAAAAGAATGTGGATTCGCAGCAGGCGGGGCATGACTTGAACGTCGATGCAGTGCTGACGGGACACCTGACGCAACGGGACAGCCAGATCCTGGTCGACGCCGAACTGGTGAAGGTGGCCGACGGAACCCACCTGTGGGGAGGACAATACAGACGAAGCTCAGCCGACATGCTGGACCTGCAGCAACAAATAGCTCGTGAGGTCTCGCAACGATTGCAACCGAAGCTGAGTTTAGAGCAAAAACAAAAGCTGGCCCAGCTTCCGACCCAGGATCCACAGGCTTATCAGTTCTACGTGAAGGGCCGATATTTTTTCGATAGCTGGATCGATGCCGACCGGCAGAAAGCGCTGGAATATTTTCAGCGAGCGATCAAAAGCGATCCCGGCTTTGCCGCCGCGTACGCCGGAATGGCTGAGTGCTACAGCTTGCAGGCCTTTTTTGGGGAGCCAGCCGGGCCGGAGAAGCGCGCACTCGGATTGGCGGCCGGGAGAAAAGCCGTGGCACTGGATGACCAATTGGCAGAAGCTCACGCCGCACTCGGCATGAGTCTCATCCTCAACTTGCAATGGTCCGATGCCAGGCAGGAACTGGAAAAATCCTTATCTCTTGACGCGAATAGCACCAGTTCGCACATGTACTACGGGTGGTATCTCGCATTTACCGGGCACTTTCCCGAAGCCCTGCAACAAATGAACCTGGCCCAGGCTCTGGATCCTCTCTCTTTCGTTATTTGTTACACCACGGGCAATATCTATTACTTCAGCCGGGACTATGATCGCGCGATAGAGCAATATCGAAAGGGATTAGTACTTCAGCCCGATAGCGGCACCGCCTTCGCAGGCGTTGGAGATTCCTACCTTCTAAAAGGTCAGTGTGCGGAGGCGGCCGAAAACTATGCGCACGGTGAAGAATTGTATGGCCAGCAGTCCATCGCTGCAGCCTTCAGGGACGGCTATAAAAAGTCGGGATGCCAGGGAATTCTGAGGGAGCAACTCGAAGTCTTCGGCAATCCGGCCTCGCCGAATTACTATCCGTTCGACGCTGCCGGCCCGGCCGCGGCGTTGGGGAAAACAGACGAAGCATTCAAGTTCCTGGAGCAGGCCTACGTGAGCCGCAGCGGAATTGTGTTCTTAAAGATCGAACCTCTACTGGACAAAATACGGTCCGATCCGCGCTACCTTGAACTACTGCAGCGAACTGGTTTGGCGCCTTGAGACGTATCGCCTCAACACGATTTCGACGCCTCATCTTGCGCTCCGCAAAGCAATACAGATTCACAGGTCTACCGAAGCACGTGAATGGGAATTCCCAGTTTGAGATTCTTCCAGGGCCGGTCTGTTGTGTAGACGGGGGCGTTCAGAACAATGGCCAGGGCCAGGCAGGATCTGTCTCCTAATGAGAGACCCAGCTCCCTTGTTTTGTGAGCCAGGCTGCCGGCGATTTTCGCCTGCTCCGCAGTGAACGGTTGCACATCGGGAAGAGGGTCCAGAGCAATCGCCCACGAGTCCTCAGGATCTCCGCCTTCTCGCACAAGCCTCGCGTGTACTTCAGCCAGATTTACCGCGCTGGCCGTCGCCTGGCTTAGAACCTCCAGCGTAATTTTCTCGCAACCAGGCTCCTCATTGAGCAGCGCCAAAATCGCAGAGGAATCGAGTACGACTCTACTCACGCCTGGCCGCCTCACGCCGTTCAGCTATCAGTTCATCTGAAAGCAGCCGGCCCGGCTTAACAAACTTCCGCAGACGCTGCCTCGATCGTTCCAGGCGGCTCTTCAGGGTAGAGATGCGGATCTCGTTGTCCTCGATCCGCAGGTCTATTGCATCCCCAACCTTGAGGCCAAGGGCGGTTCGAAAGGACGCAGGAATCACAACGCGGCCTTTGCCTTCGATGCGGGTACGTGTCTGCTGTTCCATGTGGGCCATATTCACTCTTGTACCACTATTTTAGCAAATGTGGGACGAACGGCGGCCAGTGGCCCAAAGGGACGCACCCCCAGTGCTAAGCTTGGCAACACACGGGGTAAACCAGGTATGGCTAGCAAGCGCGCCGCAGAGAGCACAAAGTCTCCCGAGACATCCACGGAAGGGTTCGCATCCACCTGCAGCGTTTTGGCCGTTGGACTTTTCGTGCTTAGTTTTATTTTTCAGAACTTCATGATTCCATCGTCCTCGATGGCCAGCACCCTTCTGGTTGGCGATCATGTATTGGTGGAGCGGGAGACACTGGCGCCGGCTGCAAAGTGGGCTCCCTTTCTCCATTATCGCGAAGTGCGCCGAGGGGATGTGGTCGTCTTCTACAAGCCAACCGAACAACCCAACGGAGATCACCCATTCTTAGTTAAGCGTGTTATCGGAATACCCGGCGACCGCCTTCATCTTCGCAACGGCATCGTTTACCTGAACGGGGTAGCCCAGGACGAACCTGAGGCTGCCAAGCCCACAGCCGCAAACTATGACGCCTACGTTAATGACTTCCCTGCTGTCGATCCATCGGCGGAGCGGGGGGTTACGCCGGAATGGTCGGCCCTGATGCCGACCCAGATTCAAGGCGCGGATCTGGTCGTCCCTGAAGGCAATTATTTTGTGATGGGTGATAACCGCACAAACAGTATGGACAGCCGGTACTGGGGGTTCGTACCGCGGCAGAACATCATAGGACGTCCACTTTTTGTCTACTGGTCGATTGTGACCCCCGAATCCGGCGTGGAAGATGTGCCGCTGAACGAGCAGGCGGAATCGACACTGCACGAATTGATTCACTTTTTCGATGAGACTCGCTGGAGCAGAACATTCCACCGGATTCAGTGAAGTGGGCAGTAGTACCTGCCGCCTACGGTTTCCCTCTTTCGTAAGCTGGCACTTCCGGCGTGAGTCTACGCAGGACAAATTCGCGGATCAGATTATCGACGGCATTCCCCGCTGTCCCGACCAGAGCGTTGCCCACCGTAAGACCCAGTCCGCGGTCGCCTGCGGGATAGTAAAGATTCGCTATGCCACCCGCGGCAAAGCTTCCAATTACACGGGAGTAGTTAGGCTCGGCATGCCCGTTATCCCCTCTCGTGACCACCGCTCTCGAAATCGCGTAAAACATGCGTGATCGGATGCTGCCCGATCCTTTGTAGAAATAGCGTGGATCCTGATGGATCAGAGATGGCAGAATCGCGCTGCCAATCATCCTCCCGATCGCGTCGTCAGCATAGGCGGCGCCATAGCGTTTCGCGTAACCTTCCGCACCCTGGCCGTAGCCGGCAAAGGTGTTGTTTGCCTGTTCCGCGCCCGCGATGACGCCAGTCCCCAGAAACTCCACCGGGTCTGTGATGGAGTGGACGGCAAGGCCAAACTTCTGTTTCGCATTGAGAGGCGCAGCGTCCCAGATATAACTACTGTAGAAATTCGGCAATATGCCTAACACACGCTGATGCTCAGCAGCAGTGACCTGTTCCTGGGCAAGCTCGATTTGGGTTACGGAGACTTGCACTTCCGTGGTGGTGCCGGCAACGGCCAGAACGGTTTGCCCGAGTTCTCGCGTCTCGCCCGCGCGGAGGACGATGTTCGAGAATACACGCGTCTCCATCCCGGGAAACGTGATAGTAAGCGTGAAGATATCCGGAGCAAGATCGCGAAAAACGAATGCTCCGCCGCCATCGGAAAGCAGCGCTAGTTCCCCTGCATGGTTTGCGCCGGTAAGCTTCACGCGCGCATCTGCAAGCGGGCCTCCATTCGCATCGATAACCGTCCCGGAGATGCTGGCGGCCAAGCTTCCAACGCTGGGCGAAATAGCGGCGATCTGCTGCGTGTGCCCATCGCGTGACAGGGCGTAGAAGAGCAGCAGCATGAACAGTTCAATGAGATGGAGCCGATCGTATGGGCGTCGCCCGGAGCGCCGTTTTGATGACGTTGATTTCATTGGCGGAGAACACAACCACTGCTTGGGTCTTACGTGCTTGGACTTTTTGGTCAACATTTCCAGATGTCTTAACCGCTTAAGATTATAGTTGACATTTTCTCTAACGCCATTAAGACTTCATGGTTAGTGGGCTAATTTGAGTTCATTTCCCCCGATGACGGTAAGGGTTGGACGCGTACGAGGTGGAGTAAGAGAGCTGCAAATGGCAGTAGACGATGAAGATCTGCCGGTCAGGTATCTGCTCTATGCTGCAGCAGCCCTGGTTTTTATGGCGGCGGTCGCGGTCAGCAGCTTTTTCTTCCTCACTCAATAGCAGTGATCAGGTCGCTTATACGACGAAATTGTAGCGCTGAGAAGTGGGGAGCCCTAATGAGGACTAACAGATTTCTAAGACATGTATCTCGTTGGGCCGTTTATTCGGCAATAGGCGTCGGCCTGATAGCACTTAAAGATCGTCCTGCTGGTGCAGAGGGAGCAGAGCCGCCGAACACCGCCGTCGAAAACGCCGATGCGTTGTCCCAGACCTCGACCGGCACTCATAATATTCAAACCGTGTTTATGATTCCAATGGAGAATCGCAACTGGGCAGACATCAAGGGAAGTTCGGCAGCACCCTACATCAACAAGACTCTGCTGCCTATGGGCGCGTATGCAGAAAACTTTACCAACCCGCTCCACCCTAGCCTGCCCAATTACATTACACTTGAAGCCGGTTCCGACCTTGGCGTTACGGCCGATGGACTGCCCAGCAAGTATTCGCAGTCGACCCACGCGCATTTTTCCGAACAATTGCACAATGCTGGTATTCCGTGGCGCGCGTATGTCGAAAGCATTACGGGCAAGGACTGCCCTCTGAATCCAGAGGGCCCGAAGGATAGCACCGGCAGCCAGGAATACGCTCCACGTCACTTTCCCCAGGTATTTTTCCAGGATATGACGAACCACAACGACAAGAACTCGGCCTATTGCATTCAGCACGCGGAGCTCTTCAGCCGGCTCGCCAGTGATCTTAAGAAAAACGCGATAGGGCGCTATAACTTTATCGTGCCGAATATGTGCGACATCGGGCACGACCCGTGCGGCGGAAACGAGGTTTCCCATTTCGATACATGGCTGAAAGTTAACCTCCCAACGATCCTCAACTCGTCACAGTACAAGGCAGGACATGTTCTGGTGATCATTCTGGCCGACGAACCGCGGACCGGTGATGGACCCACTCCCCTGCTCCTTCTCGGCGCAGGGGTAAAGAAGGACTATTCCAACCAGGTGAACTACTCGCAAGGCTCGGTGCTGAGGACGCTGCAGGAAATTTTCGGAGTAACGCCATTACTGGGCAGCGCGGCGAAAGCGAATGACTTCAGCGCCATGTTCACCACCTTTCCCTGAGTCTCTATTTCAGCAATCACACTGAATTCTTAATGGCTTAAGATTTCACTTGACTTTTCATCTTAGTTCGTTAAGACTTTCCCGTTGGCTACCATGAAAACTTTTGGTCTGTCGAGCCTCGAGCTGGCCACGCTGCATCTCCTGGCTACCAGAGGTCTCAGCAACGCTGAGCTGGGAGCATTTTTCGCAGTGAAAGAGACGGCGATCAGGTCACGAATCTATCGTATATGCCGCGCCACCGAGGCGCGGACCCGGCTGGAGATTGTTGTCTTCTTTCACCAGCACGAGGACCTGGCAAAAGCTGCTGCTGCCGCATTCAGGAAGTTCGTTAAGGGGCGGCTCGCCGTCCGCTCGAATGCGCTACACGGCTCTACCGAGTCAACACTTACAGGCCACTAGCGACGATCGAGGGCAGACAGCCGTTTGTATATACCGGCCGCGGCGGTAGCGGTTTGTTGCAGGGCCTGATTGCGATCCGCCGTTTTATCTTTTTGGCCCGAGGCACTTGGGTCGATCAAAGCCACCGTTTGCTGCTTTGAACCCTTGTCGCCCGCGGTATCGGAGCGGCGAAGCAGCTGTGGCCCTGACCCGCTCGATACTGGAGAGTCAGGCTTGCCGGGCGCCATATCCGGCGTGGGTTGCGTGAACTGACCGGCTACCGGCTGGCTGACGGCGGCAACCGTCGCGTCCTCGGTCGAGGTGGCAGGTATCCGCCAGCGATTTTTTTTGCTCGTCCTTGCTTCGGTCCTTATGGATGAGTGAGAAGGGAGGAGTTCGGCCGTCAAGGGTTTGAGCGTCCGCGGCGGGGTATAGGAAAGCAGCACAGCCAGAGAGGGCACGATACCCAGAAACCCGGCGAGCAGGGTCACTCCACACACCGCGCGCAAGCCAAGCATCCACGCCGAAGGCTTGGCGGATCCACCAAGGATGGTATGAACGCGAGCCTTCAGGTGATCCGCGGAGGCCGCGAAATCGATACCCCAGGTGTTGGGTTCGTTTAGCAGATTCGACCGGGCAAAGCGAACCAGGCACTCTGCGTACTCTGCCCTTCTGGCCGGCGAGCGGGAAACAACGGCAAGATCACAAGCGAGTTCCCTGTCGAATTGCATTTTCCGGACGGCATACCATGCGCCAGGATGAAAGGAAAGAACTGCACGGCAGAGTAGAGCGAATCCGTTCCAGCAGAAATCCCAGCGGCGAACGTGGTGCAACTCGTGACACAAAATATCTTCGATCTCAGATGGGTTATGTTCAAGGCAGGCATCCGGCAGCAGCACGGTTGGCCGAATCCAACCGAACGTCGCGGGCGAGGTAACACCCGGCAAAACCAATAGCCTTGACCGGCTTACATGGAGCCGCTTCGCCATGGACTGAAAAACTTCGGCGATTGCGGCCGGTGGTTGGGCAGTGAAGCGCAGAACCCACCTGAGATGCCGCTGTCTCTTTAGATGAGTGAAGAGCATGTAGGCCAGGGCCAGCAAGTAACCGGCACCGAGAATACGCAGAACGATGCCGAGCGGCAAGGTCCACGACCCTGGAATCTGCCAGGCATCCACCGAGGTTGCTGGTGGGACTGAGGCCAGCGGACCACTTGCGGGAATTTGTCCGCCGGGCAGAAAGGTGCTCGCCAGCCAGAGCCAATACGCGGCCGCCCCGTACAGAAACCCCGACCAGATCATGAATCTTCGGTTCGGTGAGTCGACCAGCCGGCTGAGGACCAGGCATAGTCCAAATGCAACGCTAGTCTTGAAAACAAAGCCCGCAAGAGCGGTCACGATATTCAGCAAAAGGTCGGGATTCATGGCACCCCTGCATCCCTAGCGATCCCCAGGGTCATGCTTTTTACGATACTCCCGGATGTACGCTTCGAGGCCATCCAGGTCTTTCTTTTTGATCGGATTGGCTTCCATCAAACTTATCAAGAGCCCGGCTGCCGAACCGTTAAAATTCCGCGATACCAACGCCTGGACTGAGAGTCGATCGATGATCTTTCGCGAGACCAGCGGCCTGAAGACAAAGACGCGGCCTCGACTCTCATGGGCGATAAAGCCCTTCTGCTCCATGATGCGGAGCAAGGTTTGCGTAGTTTTATAGTTGGGTTGTTCTTTTTGCGGATGCGCGTTGACTACATCCTCAACTGAGCCTTCTTCGAGGTCCCATAGAATCTGCAAAAGCCTCATTTCCGCCGCAGTGGGCACAGAAAGCTCTCGCTTTGCTCCCGTAGCCTTGAACGGTTTGTTTTGCATAGCTGCCCTCAGGAACACATCTTAACGGTTTAAGATTATGTTAGTGGATCTATTTAGGAATAAAGAACCTAATTTTACCCCAGCGGAAGGACGGCACGGGTTGCGCTCGAGAGCGAAATGAGTGCCAGAGACCACTCCATTTGGAGGAGATGCGCCGTGTGGTGGCGTTCCGCAGCTTGTGTTTGCGCCGGCGGATGCCTTGCGGCATTTCCCGGCTTACTGCATAGTCAGGCGACGGCAGTCCAGGTTCCTGCGAAAACTCCTTTTTCGATTACATCGCTGAAGCATGTTCCCATGAAAACTGGACAGGTATTGGAAGGGCGCCTGCTTTATCCGGTCTACGCCGACAATAAGGTTGCGTTGACGGCAGGGACCCTTGTTCGCGGCCAGGTAATTGAACTCGATTCAGACCGAAGCCGGCGCATTCATGCGCGTCTGCGGGGAGATTTCACGCCATTTCATGTTCCCGAGGTGCGATTCGATCAATTGCTTCTTCCCGACGGATCCGTGCAGCCAATGGTGACGGATACCGCCAAGGATGGGGCTCCGATCCTGCGCCTGTCACCCCCGCCCGGAAAGAAAAAAGGCTCTTTCCTTGCCACCCAGTTCGCTCAAGAGAAGCAGCGATTGAAAGAGATCGCCGCTCTCTTCACTGCCCCCGGCCGTGCCGACCGCCTGGTGCAATTCATCTATACACAGTTGCCGTATCACCCGGAAAGGATCGATGCCGGGACTTCATGGACAGTCGAGCTGGCCCAGCCCCTGAAGATGGAAGTTCAGGATTCGCTGCTCAAGACCGTTGCCACGGCGGGTGGCAGCGAGCCGGTCGATCAAACGAACAAAGCACCGGCTGCGAAAGCAAACCCAGCGGATCAAACGAAAGAATGGCGGCTGCGCGCATATCTGCAGCAAACAATCAGTTCGGCTAACGAAAAAGCAGGTGATACTTTCCTGGCCCTGATTGCGGAACCGGTTTTTAATTCCGCCCACACGCTCGTAGTTCCTCAGGGCGCCCTGCTTGTTGGAGAGATCACGCAGAGTAAGCCTGCTCGTTCGTTTGGACGGCAGGGTAAGCTCCGCTTTCATTTTCGTGAATTGAAATTCCCCAGCGGGTTTTCTCAGCCGGTAGAAGGTACTCTGGCCGGAATTGCTGCCAACAAGTCGGCTAACTTGCAAATCGACTCCGAGGGCGGCATACAGCCACAAACACAAAACCGGGTGATCGTGCCTCTAGTCCTCAGCCTGCTCGCCGGGCGCGCCTTTGATGACGATGGAAACCAGGCGTTCAACAATGGCGTCGCCTCCAATGGTTTCGGTATCGTGGGCCGGGTCGTGGGCATCCTGGCGAGTTCCCGGAACGTTGCCGCCGGCATCGGTATCTACGGGGCTGCACTGTCCTTCTACGATTTGTGGCTGGCTCGAGGGCATAACGTTGTCTTCGCGAAAAACACACGGATCGAAATTACGACCATCCCCGCCCGCAGCCCAGTGCTCGCTCCCGGAACCAGGGACAAGCCCGCCGCATCTCCTTAGCAGGAGCGCGCGTTCTCCGCGCAGCCGAGTATACTTTTGCCCTATGTCAACAATCGGAGATAAGTACCTGCTAGGAAGCGGCGGAAGCGATCACGACCGATTGCGCGTGATTAGTGAAATTCATGATGGCCGAACCCGCGAGTTGCTGCGGCGTGCGGGCTTGCTTTCGGGACATCGTTTCGTGGAGTTTGGCTGCGGACTGGGCTACGTGACTCGTTGGGCCGCAAGCGAAGGAGCGCATGCTACGGGGATCGATTTGAACACTGCGCAGGTGTCGGTGGCCAGGGAAATGGCGCTCGAGGCCGGTCTGCCCAACGCACAGTTCCGCTTAGCCAACGTCTACGAACCCGGGCTTGAGCCGGAAAGCATAGACATGTCTTACTCGCGGTGGCTGATGGTCCATCTGAACCGGCCCATCGAAGCGATGCGCGCCATCCATGCCGCGTTGAAGCCAGGAGGCGTGATGGTGTGCGAGGAGGCGGACGTGAGCGCTCTGTATGCCGAGCCGCCTTCGGCTGCGTATACGGAACTGCGCGACATCGTCATAGAAGGCGGGCGCCAGCGGGGAGCGGATTATTCGGGCGGACGCCGAGCCCATCTGTGGGCAAAGGAAGCGGGCTTTGAAATCGTTCATGGAGACGCGTATCACCCGCATTACCTCAGCGGCAAACACAAGGGATTCTGGAACTGGACATTGCGGACCATGGGTCTTGGGTTGGTGAAAGAAGGTAGCTTGCCCGCTGCGCGCCTGGATGAACTGGTCGCAGGCATGAACCATGCGGATGCTTCCCCCCACACCCTGGTGGCACATTGCCGAATGCATCAGCTCATCGCGAGAAAGCCGGACTAGCTTTGTTCAATTCTTACCGGTCACGAACCTGGCAACGGAGTTCTCACGCAGACTCAGCTGCAAGGATTGACGATTCGGCGTGGATACTCCACTCTTGCAATGACGATGCGTCCCATCCAACCTTTGATCGCTCTCACCCTCTGTGCCTGCAGCTTGGCGGCGGAACAGCGTATGACCGCGATCCACGTCCTCAAGCTGCCCAGATTAGCTGGCGGTTCCCTGCCTACGTATTACAGTCCCGGCGGAGAAGAGCGTGCGCGTAGGTTGCAGGAGTTTGTGCAGGGCGAGCGTGCATTCTACCGTGCCCAGCTCGGCGTTGCGCTCGATGGCCTGGTGCTTGCCGTTTTGAGCCCGCCGCACTGGGACGCCGTTTCGGCGCCGGTCCCTTACGGCATGCCTTCTGTGGAAGGCCAGCCGCCGGTAATCGCCATGCCTTCGGATTGGGATCTGGTCACGGCGATGCCGCTGCCCAGCCAGGTGGATGCGACGGCGGACCTTCGAAAACAAGCTCAGGCTACCGGAAAAACGTGGCGGGAGCTTATGCACACCGGCGCAGACGGCATAGCCGCGCACGAGTTAGGCCACGCCATCGTCAGGGATTACGGCATCGACGCGCAGACTCACTGGTTCAACGAGTTTTTGGCCAGCTATGTCGGCGATGTCTACGTGGTACAGAAGCGGCCGCAGGATGTTGCCGCCAACCGGCTGTTGTGGGCAGCATGCCTTGAGTGGCCACACCCGCACACCACACTTGCTTACTTCGACACGCACTATGACGAACTCATGCAAAAGAACCCCCGTAACTACGGCTGGTATCAGTGCGCCATGGACCAGCGTGTGATCGAGGTTCACGCCAGGGAGGGTCTCGGCTTTCTTGTCAGGGTCAAAGCAGCGTTTCCCAAGGATGGGCCGAAGCTGACCAGTGAACAGGTGCTGGACCGTTTGCAGGCGATGGATCCCGGGTGGAGAGCGTGGGCCGAGAAGTTAAAGACGGATTGAGCCGCCATGACCGTAACTACTTGCGGCGGTAGCAGAGCAGCGACGAATCGGGTTGCGCCGCCAGCCGCACGCTTAGACCCTTGGAGGAAAGTTCCTTGCCGCTCATCGTCCATTGGTCGCCGGTATCCAGTCTGGTAATTTCGTAATCGCTATTTGCTTCCAGGGCACGCAAAGGATAGAGCGCCTGGGCATACTGGCTGAGCGGGCGCTTAATAACAACCAGCAGCCCTTCTCCGGCGTCGGGCAGGTCGAATTGATAAGCCATCCAGGCATCGTCGGCTTGCGTGTATTCCGTCAGGGGATAAAAGTCACCGTAGTAGTATTTTTGAATCTTCCGGTATTGATCGAGAGCCTTTTTGATTTCAGCGAACGGGAACTTGCCATAATCAACCTCTCCCTGCGGATTGTCACCCTCGACAAACAGGGCATAACAGAAGCCCGTGGTCATGCCGCTGCGAATCCGGTAATCGTTGTTGGTAGAGAGCTTGCCACCCAGGGTTGCGTTCATCGGTATCCAGCGAAGCAGACCGTCCGTGTGACATTGGTTGGCCAGTAAACTGCCCACAAAATCCGTGCGGGAAAATACTGTGCTGCGGCCGATGGTTTCGAGATCGATGCGCCGGCCCTCCGCTGGCACAGTCGTCGATGATCAGGTTAGGGTGGCGGCGTCGCAGCTCATCCCAGAAGGCGTAGAAGCCTTCGACCCAGCGAATCTCCGTCATGCCCTGGCGGTCTGGCGCATCGGCGGCTCGCCAAAATTCCAGTGGCGCGATGTTCGCGTCGTTGCGGAAACAGTCCAGGCCAAACTCATCGATTTTGCTGGAGATGAAGTCGGTCATGAATTGCCGCGCTTCAGGAATCGCAAGATTAAAAAGCTTGTCGTTTTCCTGAATCTGGTTTCGATTCGATTCGTTGGGCACCCAGCGCGGATCGGACACAGGAATGTCCCAGTCGCCCTTGGCAGCGGAGAAGCCGCGGTACACCCGCTTGTCCCTGGGTACCTCGAGCAACCACTCAGCATGCTCGGTGTACCAGGGTGTTCCTTCACAAACGCGCTCCGGCTCAAACCACAGAAGGAGCTTGCGTCCCGAGGCGTGTAAGAGATCGCTGATGGGTTTGAAGCCCTGTGGATAAAGGTCACGCTTCACTTGCCAATTGCCGGGGTTCTTGTACCACGGGCCGTTGCCAAACCATTCAGCGTCGATCCAGTAGTAGTCCATGGGCAGATCGTGAGCGATGATCTGGCGGATGTTTTCCAGATGATGGACGGCGGAAGTGCCTCCCCAATTGGAATTGGCGATAGGCCCGGTGAAAGGCTCGCCGCCCGGGGCCGGCCGGTGGTGTGCAAGAAGAAAACGCCGCAATTGATTCTGACCGCGCTGGGGCTCGCCCAACCAGAAGAGCATCAGGATCATGGGCGTGCGGATTTCCTCGCCCGGATGAAGCACCAGGTGCGTCAAAGCCATACCCGCGCGGACATGGAACCGCGCATCTTCCGCGCGATCGAAGGTGGCTGCCCACTCTCCCGTCCAGCCGATGGCCGCGACGGCGCCCTGTCCATTGGCCTCGACATTGAAGAAAGGCAGAAATTGGCTGGAAGAGCGGCCCCCGCCGGCGTTGAGTGCCAATCGGCCCCGTTGGCCCAGAACGCGAGTCACGGGCATGAAGTCGTTGATCGAGCAGGTGGCGCCCAGGGCGTAGTGAATCGATGGATCGCCGTGGGGACACTGCAGCGGAGCATCGAGCGCCTGAATCTGCTCGAGAATCGGTGTATCCGCATGACCCGTATTTTTGAAATATACGATCGATTCGACTGCAGGAAAATCGCTGAAGCTGGTGGTTACGACTCGCACCCGGAGCCCGGTTGCAGCATCGGTGTATGTTATCTCGGTCTCACTCCGTTCCCCGGTTCGAGGGAATGAGTTAGCTGTATAGCTCCAACCAGGAAGAAGGTCGGCGGACTTTTTCCCGCCATAAATGAAGGAGAAGGGATTGTTGAGCCCTTCCGGAAGCAGCAGGCCTCCCCCGGATCCAATGGGGATGGGGGATCCTGCGGCAAACGAGCGGGCCCAATCCGCCGCAATGGCCATTTCCGCATCGGTCAAGGCGGAGGTGTTGGGGCGCGCGACGTCGGCCGGAGGCGCGGCTTGCATGGCGGAAGCAGGCAGCGCGCCTGCGCCCGAAAGAGTGCCCAGGGCAATTGTTTCCACGCCCAGGCGCATGAAATCACGCCGCGTAACTGAGTCCTGACTCAACCAGCTTTCCTTCCGCAAGCCACCTTCTCATCTTTGGGGCGTCGCCTGCAAGGCCAGTTTTACCTGTGACGGAGGCGGTGCCGCAACGACCCATCCACCAGTAGGGGAGATCCGGAAAGCGAAACCGGGGCAGCCCAGATCTAAAAACCTCGGCTCCCCCGTCCTTTATCTGACAGCGTGCTTTTCTTTATTTGGAAACCACAACCAACCCATAAGCATTGTTGGGCGTCGTGGGTAATGAGTTGAGCAGGGTAACACCTGAGGACGTGACAGCGTACTCAGAAAATTCACCCGTCCAATAATTGAGTGCGTACAGGTGGTTGTCAGTGTCCCACTGCAAGCGTTCGAAATCGTCGCCCGGCTGCAGTAACTTACTCAGAGGCTTGATGGGCTCAGCGCCATTGAAGTGGAATAACTGGATACCCCCTCCCGCGACTGCCAGATACTTACCCGAAGAAGACATCCGCATGATCATGGGTGGCAGGCTGTTGAGCGGGATGTCGTTGTCGACCGCGGTGAGCGGCATATTCTTGTAGCTCGTGGTGGCCGTGATGGCTCCCGTCTTTTGATTGATGGTGTAGCTGGCAAGATACTTTGCCAGGGGTTGCGACTGCTCGCTTGAGTCGCACTCCGACATCAATACCGCCAGGTGACCCGCCGAATCGGAAGCGACGGCAAATGGGAAGTAGTCATTATTGGAACCCGCCGGTGATGGGTTTGGCTTTGGATCGGTGTGTTTAAAGCTCTCGTTGAGTTCGAGGACGCCGCCGGAGGTGCGCGTATATCCTGCGAAATGGTTGCCACCAAAGCTGCACGGCCCTTGTGACTGCCCATTCACACCATACGCGTGTATGTCATCGCTGCTGATCGTAGTGATAGAGCCGGCATCCTTGGACAGGTCGCCCAGGTAAGTAAGCTCGCCGTTCGACCCTATTTTATAGGACTGCCATAAGAAACACGCGGTCGTGTAGCCGTTGACGGAAACAGCGTTCACGTACAAATACTTTCCCGTGTGGTCGAGAAAGCTTCCGTTGGTCGCAACGAAGCCACAGCTCCCAGGCGTGTATTTCCCGATTTCGGTAGTGGATGCGAGCTTTCCAATGGCGCCATTCGATTCGACAGCGTAGGAATTGATCGCAGTCTCGGTCGTGGTGAACAGATGGCTCCCCGTACTGCCGGCCAGTGCGCCCTCGGTCTGGAATGGAGACCCCTTAACCAGGGTAAGTGGCCCGTTGGAGGCTGCATCGTACAGGTTGACTCCTGTGGCCTCTTGCACATAGACCCAGGCAGAAAGGGTGGCGGTGGAAGCTTTCTCGGGAGTGGCTTCGGCGGAGAGGGTTTGGGTGAAGGCGGGCCCTGCGGAAAACAGGGTGAGACAGTACGCGAGCCCAAAGGCCGCGATGGCGCGTCTTTCCATGTGATTCAGGCAGACGAACGAGTGCAAACGACGCATAGGGGGTTCTCCGGTTTTGTCAGGGGGGATGCCGGCAATTGTAGGCTGTGTAAACATTGGTGGCAAATGGAAGCTTCCCCGCTTATTTGTGACCGCGATAACCGCCAAAGCTTTTTCACGTGCGATTCATACAAAGCAAACAAGAGACCGCGAAAAAGAGCCCCCTCATGTCCGTGGAAACCTGGCCAATCCGCTTCGGCTCGTCAGGAAAGATTGAACTGGTTCTTTTCCCGCAGCCTGCCTAGTCTTCAGAGCGTCGTTTCTGTTTGCCCAGGCGCATGTTAATGCCAACGATTGGTCCATAAACATTAATCCCGAAATCCTCATATCTGGGCTGCGATAAGTAGGCGTTCGATACGTGCATATAAGTCATACCCGCAGCCACGCTGTATCGCGGATTGAAGTTATAGCGGGCTCCGCTGCCCATCATGAGGGTGAAAGTCAGATCCTGTCCCTGGGCATAGAGCACTCCGTCCGGTCCCTTCGCGTTGATATCGCCAACGCCGCCACGCATTTCGAAGTAGGGCACAATTCTCCATCTGCGGGGGATAAAGTTGCGGCGTATTCCATAGTCAAAAGCGATGTAACGCGTTTCTGGCCCTCTTGGAATCGCAGTGAACGAGCCGCTGAAGGTAAAGTCCCAATTGCCCCGAAGCACTGAAGGGCCTTCGATGCCATCCACATGCCAGCGGAGAGAAGCGATGTTCGGCTGCAGGGTGTAATGAAGGGGCCATGTCGTATAGGCGCTGCCAACCAGAAAGTCGAAGACAAGCGGAATGTTGTTGGGGAGCCAGCCCGACTCCAGGGAGAATTCAAGCTTGTTTCGGTAGTAAATATCCTGGTTGAAGTCGCCGGATTTGGAGTCTCCTGAGTTTTCATCCAGGGGACGTGTGCTTGATCTGCTTGCGGATTCCCCTGCTGGTTCGGACCAGGATTGCACATAGCCGGTTCTAGAAGTTACGTCTTCGTATCGATGCTCTGGCCTTTCAGAGGGAGTGCGGCCAGGACCATCGGTAAAGCGACGGCTCCCAGAGAACGCCGGATGGCTGAGGACAATAGCAAGTGGCTCTCCTTTTGGCGGGAGGGCTTTTGGGATTGGAAGAATGAAATGGCGCCGGCTGTATTCGCCGTTATCGGAAACTGCAGAAAGTCGAAGTCAAAAAGAATTCGGGGCGCACGCCGCCAGCTGACGCCCCTTTTAGATAGAGGCGATAAAGGGTCGGTCCTCCGAATTCGAGGAAAGGTCCGCTTTACTTCGACACGACCGCCAGATGTTTCGCTCCATTCGCGTAAGGCGATCCAGCCGCTTCTTCCAGACCTGTGCTGGTGGCTGTGTAAACGTGCAGGTTCCCACTTGCACCGTTGATAGCGTAGAGATGGTTGCTCTTGTCCCATTGAAGGTCAATGATATAGCCCGAGGTCCCCACTACACCGGTAAACTTAGTGATGGGGCTGGACCCATTGAAATGAAACAGCTGTACGCCCGTTCCTGTGGCAACCGCCAACAACTTGCCGGAAGGGGACATCCTCATCACATTAATGGGGCCCGGCAGCGACGGCATGTTGGATGACTTGTTGGTCGACTTGAGACTCCCGTTGCTCTCCGCGGTGAAGCTGGCGAGCTGGGGATTTTTAGTCGGTCCACACGGTGGGTCCGTCATCGCGAACAAGGCGACCGCGAGGTGGTTGCTGCTATCGTCGGTGATAAGCGAAGGCGACGGCGCAGAGACAGACGAAGGAACGTGCGACGCATACAACGAGTAATATTCATAGCCGCCGGACGGTGGCGCCGGATACGTCACGTTCTGGCTACCCGCAAACTTCAACACGCCGCTGCTCTCACGGGCGAATATATTGAGAGTCGTCTGGCAGCTGTCTGTGGTCGCTTCCGTACTGTAGGCGAAAGCATTGTTGCCAAGAAATACAGGCAAAGTGTCTGACCCGGTAATTTTCAAGTCCTCGTCAAACACCAGGCTACCCTTGAAAGTGAGCGCGCCCGAAGAACTGGAAATGCTCGAGGCTTGCAAGGCACTGCACAGCAGGTTGCCATCGCCGGCTGAGGAGCCCTTAAGCGACACATTCACATCCTGCCCGGTGTGGTCGAGTACGCCGCCGGCAGTGCCCCCGCACTTGCTGCCGGAATACGAGTTGGTGTCCAACTCCGATTCCTGCGGCCCGACGGCGCCGTTGGAAGCGATCTTATAAGAATGCACATCGTTATTCGTTAGCGTGACCAGGTACTTCCCGTTGCTTCCGACCATGTAACCCGACGTCGGAAAGGGAGAACCGGACACCAGGGTAAGTTTTCCCGTCGAGGCCGCACCGTAAACGTCAGTCCCTTTGGAGGTGGTTACGTAGACGTAGGCCACCGGGGTCGTGGAGGCTTGCTTGCCTACCGCGGTAGACGGGTTTGCGTCCTGAGCGTAGTTTGTCTGGACGCACAGCGTTGCCGCCAGGCATAAGGAGGCGAGAGTATAGCGTGTCATAGGGTCTCCAGCGGGGGGTGCGAGGAATTCTACACTACTAACTTTGAACTGTGGAAAACACTGGCCAAAATGTGGAAGACCGGGGACATTTCCCTGCGGCTCGGCACGAAGAGCTGGTATCTTCAGTTCCCGCGGAAGGCAACGCTTGGTAATCTGAGGGCAACTAAGTTTCCGGGGTTTGAGGATAGTTCGGGGGGGTTATGAGCACTTACTGTGTCATTTGCCGCAAGCCGTCGGAGAGCAATGCGCGCATGATCCGTTTCTTTCTCAGTGCGGTCTCGGCTGATCGTGCAGTCTTCGCCGTCGCAAGCGAGAATCCCGAGTGCCGCGTTCTGGGCATCGAGCCCGGTAACGGATTGGCCGCCGCGCAAAACGGATTGAACGCTGCGTAGATCGCAGTTTCGTTACGGACCACGAGCGGCCCGTCCCATGTTCAACCCGGGGTCACTTCCTCGTGGGCAACCAATCCCTCTGCGCGCATCGGTTCTCCCATCTCAATTGCCATCATGACCGATTGCGCAACCGAAAGGAACGTCTCCTTCTGCTTCTCAGACATTTGCCGCGGGCGTGTGTCCAGAACACATAACGATCCCACCACCTTTTCATCATGATCCTTCAGGGCGGCGGCCGCGAAGAACCGTATCCCGTGGTCTTTGAGAAATGGATCGTCGCTGAATCTTTGATCCTCCGCCGTATCAGCTACGATGTAGAGCGATTCTGAGAGCACAACCGTGTTGCAAATCGAGCAGTCGCGTTGTGCGCTGCCAGTCGACAAAGAGTCCTCCGGCAATCCACATTGTGCCTCCCAAAAATGTCTGACTCCGTCCGCCGCCGTAATCAACGCAATGGGCGCATCGAACCATCGAGCAAGGTTGGTGGTCAGGCGGTCGAACATCCCCTCGAGCGGTCCATCAAAGGGATCTATCTGCTGCACTTCCTGAACGTCTTCCTTCAGTTCCCGGGTCTTCTCGGCGGCGTTCTCCATTTCCATCGACGATTCATGAGGTTCCGCGGCGGGTTGCAGGACAGAGATCAAATAATCTCTCATCAGCTGCAACGAGGAAACGACGTGTTGCGCATCTTCCGTAGGTATCCGGCTGCGCAGTGATGACAGGTCTTTTTCATCGCCCAGTATGCAAGCAACGATCACGCTTCCGGGGAACCGCGCCCTTATCTGGTGACAGCGCAATTTTGTGTGCCGCACGGCGCGGGGCGGAATGCCCACCACGCAGACCACTTCAGGCTGCACACCAGCCATCAGTTCCTGAATACTCGATAAGGGGGAGTCGGCCGGAAGAATGCGCACCCGCGCAGAGTTCCCAAGCACCTGCTGCACCAATTGACAAGCGATCTCATCGGCGAAGTCTCTGGCAGGAATGCACACGACGCTCTTCGCCGATTCGGGTTCGTGCCTGGCATCGGAAGGCTCTTCCAGCGCCACCTCTTCGACCAACTCCTCCACGCCCTGTAAGACTTCTTCCGCGCGGCTGGCCGTCATCTCTTCTGAGTACCTGGCTTCTTCAATCATGGTGAGCGCGGGAACAATCACGTTGTCGTAAGCTTCGGCTCGCGTCCGGCTCTTCAAGGTTGCTTCCAGGAATGCCCTGGCATCGCGAATATTGGAGGCCAGCATACGCTGATAAAAATACTCCGACGGCGGCAAGCCGGTACGTTCGCCGAACAAGACCTCAAGATAGTGCAGCCGCGGGACCTGGCGCCCGATCACGATCAGGCAAACTGTCAGTGGAGTCGAAAGCAGCAGTCCAGGCAAGCCCCACAGAAACGTCCAGAAGACCGCGGCGATCAGCACCGCGATGGCGGAGATTCCCGTGGACGCGCCATAGAGCATAGGCTCAACAAAGTTTCCCGTAACGACTTCAAGCGCGCCGAAGGTGACGATTGTCCAGACGAGTTCCCGCCAGTGTGGAGAGACTGCGGCTGCCAGCAGCAATGGGCCGGCTGCCGCCATCATGATGCCAATATAGGGGATAAAGCGCAGCACGCAGGTCAGCACCGCCCACAACAGTGGATGGGGAACCCCAATCAGGCGCAGGGCTAATCCTGCCACCGCTCCATAGGCAAGGTTCACAATCAATTGCATCTGCAGATAGCGGCTCACCCGTCGCGTGGCGTCCTGAATGGCGGCGGTGGTCATATGCATCCGCCCGCTGCCCGCGAGCTTGAGGCCTCGGTCGCGAAGATCTTCCCGGCCGATGAGCATGAAGACGAGAAAGATTACAACAATAAACGTGGTCGTCAGGGGATGCACGAGCGGAGTCAACGTTCGGCCTGCAAGTTCCGACATCGACTCCTCAGGCTGTTCTATTCGCACCGAAACCGGCTGTGTCGGCTGCGTCGCTACAACGCCTGGTGTGAGGTGTGAACGGCCGGTGGCACGTTCGACCCGGGTCGGCAGGACCGGGGCTATCGCGGAACTCCCACTCCTGATCCGTTTATTGAGCGAATCGAGCATCTCGATGGTGCCGCTGAGCCTGCCCGCCGAATCCACGGGGAGGGACCCGATTTTGTTGGCCACATTCTGTTGGTATTGCGGCAGCTCCACGGCAAGGCTGTAAATTTGCCCCAACAGCGCCCAGCCCAGGACAGCGCCGGCAGCCAGGGCGAGAAGAATCACCAGCAGGGCGGCGGGCGTCCGCTTGATGCCGAATCGCTCCAGCCGAAGAGCGGCCGGCGCCAGAACAAACGCGATCAGCGCTGCAAGCGCTAGGGGTACGAAGACTTCGCGCGCGAAATACAGCATCGCCACGATGAGGATTCCCGTGAAAAGCGCGGTGTCCGCGCGTTTCACGTTGTCGCGAGCTTCACTTAGCACGTTCGTACCGCCTCAATGCGCCTGGCGTCTGCTTCGACTCGCAGCAAGGCGGATGAAACACAATCAGGTACGATGCAGAAATTTTTGAGGCGGTGAACATTATTCTGCGAATTGTTTCTGAACTCGGTGCAGTTGGCAAATGCAGCCACGCCGATTTGAGCATTCTCGTGCGAAAGCATCAGAAAGCCCATCGATGCGGCTGAAGAGAATGAGCACCTCACGGATTTTCTTTCTGCATCCAAGTCAGAAGGAGATTTAGACAATGAAAGCTCTTTCCTGGATTTTCGCGGGTATCGGCATTGGCATCGTAACCTACGTCGTGCTCAACCAGCCTGGACCACAGTATGCGACGGGAAACGATGATGTAGAGGACTTCGCCGCCAGAACTTCGCTCTGGGGCTCGCGGCAGCGCCTCTCTGGAACCGGCGGAAGCCTGGTCGGCAAGTTGAAAGAGGGAGTTGGGCGGGTAGCCGGCGACGATCAACTGGCAGATAAGGGTGTGACCGACCAGGTGATTGGGGCAGTAAAAAGCACCGCTGGGGATGCCGCGAATGCCCTGGGTAATACAATTCACGAATTCAATCGCTAGGGTTTCGCCGGATCTTGCCAGGCTCACGGCTGGCCCTTTGCTATATGACACTTCCATTGCGACGAATTCGGCTGCGCATCGTACAACTCAGAAGCTTGGGTTAGCCTCCCAACTCATAGTTGCCGACATTCGTTGAGCACGGGCCAGTCACGGCCAACGACGCGGAGTAATGCAGGCGTTTCGCGTCTTCTATGCCTATTCCTACAGGAGACCTTTATGTACCATCATGTCAAAAAGTTGATGTTCACAGTGGAAGTGGGCGAACCCGACCCAAGATTCGGAAAAATGTTGTTGGAACAATTCGGCGGCGCCAACGGCGAGCTGGCGGCAGCGATGCAGTATTCCATCCAGGGGTTGAACTGCGAGGATGCTGCCCGGAAAGATCTCCTGATGGACATCGGGACTGAGGAACTGAGTCACCTCGAAGTTGTGGGGGCTTTAATCCGCCTCCATCTGAAGCCCATGAAGAGCAGCCGTGAAGCGGCTGAAGCCGACCCGTTGGTAGCCATTGCGGGCGGCGGTGGCGTTGCCCTTTTTGACTCCATGGGAAATGCATGGACGGCGAACTACCTAAAAGTTACCGGCGATCTTGCAGTGGATTTGAGGAGCAACATCGCTGCCGAGGCGCGGGCGAAGATAGTCTACGA
Source organism: uncultured Acidobacteriaceae bacterium (assembly GCA_963758385.1). Lineage (GTDB taxonomy): Bacteria > Acidobacteriota > Terriglobia > Terriglobales > Acidobacteriaceae > PALSA-350. The sequence goes on from CAVWVA010000001.1 coordinate 2,074,947, forward strand.
GCGTTTGATCAGCTTTACCCAGGATCAGGGATCGAAACAAGCCCTGCAGTTCCTCATGACCCGCGAAATTACCCACATGCGAGCATTCACAGCGGCCCTCGATAGTATGGAAAAGCCCCAGTTTTCGGTCGGGATTATTGAACCCACTCCGAACCTGGTCGATCAATACTTCAACGCTTCGACTGGTGAGAGCCAAAAGGGAGAGAAGGATTTTTCCGGTCCGTGGAATCACGCTAATGGCTTGAAGACGGTGGAATCGGAGATCAAGGGCGGGGAGGGGTTAGACGTTACCCCGTATGATCCACAACCGGGCACAGAGGCGACGTCTCCAATCGATTCCACGCCCGTGGGTGAGTACACCAATGGAGTCGGCAAAAAGCAGGCGATCCTCCACGAGAAGGCCAACGCCAAAGCTGCCAGGGAAGCCACGGTCGAAGTCTAGATAGAACTGCGTTGCTGAATGCCGGCCGGCACTAACCTCGGCCGGCGTTTTTTTTTAACCGGCGCCTAGTGCGTCAAAGTCGGTGGCGCGGCCTTGCTTGGCACCGGTTGGCCTTGGCCGGGGGTAAGGAACAGGCCGGCGCCGATGGCGATAAAACTCAACACCAGAACGACGGCGAGCAGGCACCAGACCGTCATCGGCTTCACTTGCGATGCTTTTTTCAGTGTCACGGGCACTCCGGGTGGCTGACCTATCATGCGCACTAGGATGCGGAATCCGGCTCCCAAGTATTCCCGTGCCTGGTTTTTCTTCCTTCTAACAAGCTGCGGTTCACGCCTGCTCAGACCTGGTCGGCTGGAAGTGATTCTCGAATAGTCCGGGCGACGTCGTCGATCGATGTCTGTTGACTTAACTGAGCAATCTCGGCATTCTTGCCGGGCTCTGGCAAGCCAGCCTTGGTGGCCAGTTGCCTTTGTATGTTTAAAACAGCAGTCACCTCTTTCTCCACCAAAATCAGGACTTGTAGCATCAGGTGATCGCGTTCGTCCGATCGACGGCTCAAGCGGCTTTGTCTCATCACGATGAAGCTGGCCAGAAAAATGGCCTCGATTGCTACCAGCGAGTCCAGCAAAGTAAACGGGCTGGGATCAAAGTGCGGAATTTTGCCGGCAGGAAGCATGTTGATCAATATCCAAAAAGAAAAGACCGCCACGTGAATAACAATGAAACGCAAACTTCCGATGAAGGAGCCGAGTAGATCTCCTAGTCGCTCGGATTTCGTACGGCCTGCCATGAACTCTTCTTCATGCTTGGCAATGATCTCAATATGTTCTTTGAGGTGATTGGATGCATCGGGCATTTGCGGACCTCTGGCCTATCTTCGCACTTTCGTATCCGCTGAAGCTTGTAACCGGGCGGCGGCACTGACCCCCATGCACGGAGTGACGTGGGGTTCAATTTACCTTGAAACTTCGCTCCACCAAATCATGGTTTTTTGTTGCTCATCGGGTATATTTGCTCTCTTGGGGAGAAACGATGAACTATCACCATCGATATATCAAGGATGGCAGCTACGAGATCATCTGCACACGTTGCTTTCTCACAGTTGGCCTAGCGACTGGGCCTTCAGCTGCGCGAGCCCTGGAGTCGCAGCATCTTTGCCCGAAGTCAGACTCTGCAAGTGCGGTTCTCGACACGCCAAGCCGTCAGTCCGGATTAATTCGACCAGGGTTGTCTGCTGCTCGAAGCTTACGCTTCGTTGCCACGGCAAGAGAAACTCACTTCGCTCTTTTGTCGCTGACAGTAATATTCATGTTCTACGCTCTCCCCACCTGGATGGAGTTCGTTGCAACCTCTTATTTCGGACCCTGGGTCGGCACCATATTTGTTGGAGATCTTTGCGGATGCCTGTGCTTGGCGAGTGTCTTCAATCTCCGTCGAACCAGCATCATCCTCTATCTTGCGTTAACCACCTGTGAAGGCGTTTTGTTTGCCAGTCGTCTTCTCCCCGCATCTGCGCTTCTCTGGATCACAGACCTGGTTCCGACCATGGTCGTGATGGCTAAAATTGTGAGCTTGCGCAGTCCGCGCCCGCCTCAATACGCGGGCGGCGGTCCGACCTTCTGAATTTCGGCGCAGTTCATCTGATCCAGCCCTTACGTCAAGTTCCTGTTCGACGCCATTTCGAAATGCAGGGTGCCGCCCTTCACCACGGCATCGTGCTCGATGACGTTCCCGTTGAGGTCTTTTCCATCGAGAGCAGCGCGCTTTACAAACATCGCATCGGGCGCGTTACCCTGGCCTACAACCGTAAACGTCACTCCGCCGGGAAGGTGCACGACAGCACGCGCAAATAGAGGACTGCCCAGGGTGTATTCCGGCTTTCCCGGGCAGACGGGATAAAAGCCAAGCGCACTCAAGACGAACCATGCAGACATCGAGCCAGTGTCCTCGTCCCCGGCAAAGGTGTCCGGTGTGTAGAGGCTCTGCATTACTTTGCGCACCCAAAACTGGGTCAGGTCCGGGCGGCCAGCCTGGGCAAACAGGTAGAGAAGATGATGTACCGGTTGATTGGAGTGTGCATATTGACCAAACGGCACCGCCGCCATCTCGGACATCTCGTGTATCTCGGTTTCGTATACACCGACGTGGAAGATAGGAGGAGTCGCTAACATCAGCTCCAAAGCCTTCGCCGCTTCCGCGTCGCCTCCTATTAACTCGATCAGAGCGCCGATGTTATGCGGCGCGTCCCAGCGGTGCTGCCAGGCGCTTCCCTCTACGAAGGGGCTACCCCAGGTGAAGGAATTGAAACCCTTTAGCCAGGAGCCGTCTTCATTCTTTCCCCGGAAGAACTTTACGCTCGGGTCGTAGACGTTGCGCCAGTTCTCAGAGCGCCGCATGAAGGCTGCGTGATCGTCATGCTTGCCCAGCGCCCGGGCGGCCTGGGCAATGCAGAAATCACCGTAGGCTGCGTCCACGGTCTCGGCTACGGATTGGTGCACGCGGTCGGCGGGAACGTACTGCAGCTTGAGATAGTACGCAAGCCCAACCCTGCCGTAGCCCTTGGCCGGATCGCCGGGCAGCGTCGCGTGTTTCTTCAACCCCTCGTAGGCGGCTTCCAGATCAAAGCCGGTGATGTGTTTCGCTGCGGCGTCGCCGAACACTGAGTCGATCAGGCTGCCGGTCATGCACGCCCGGTAGCCGGGACATGGGAACTGGGGCAGCCAGCCACCTTCCTTGTACGCATTCACCCAGGCTTGCAGAATCTCCCCAAGTCGCTCGGGAAACAGGATGGTCATCAATGGATACCAGGCGCGGTAAACGTCCCAATAGCCGTGGTCGGCATACATTACGCCCGGCATCACCTTGCCGTTGAAGGCGCTGAAGTGATGCGGCTTGCCGTCTGCATCCGGCTCGTGCCAGGTTCGCGGAAACAGGAGCACGCGGTAGAGACACGAGTAGAAGGTTCGACGCTGCTCGTCAGTGGCGCCCTCAATTTCGATCCGGTTCAGATAGTCGTTCCACCGCGCTGCCGCCGCAGTTCGCAGTTCGTCTACGGACTGCTGCCCGATTTCGTTGCGGAGATTCCGTGCAGCCTGCTCAAAGGAGATGAACGAAGTCGCGATGTGCGCTTCCATATGCAGCCCCTGGCGATAGCGAAGGATACCGATACGGTGGGTCCCGGCCTCCTTTACTTCAAAGCTGTCCCAGCTCGTTTGTAGTTGCAACACATAATAGGCAGCAAAGTTGTCTGGCACTCCACCCGTGTGAGCCGGGGAAGTAAAGCGGATGGTTCGCGTCGCGGGATCGGGCTCGATCGTTCCCGCCCGGGGATATCGAAGAGCAGGCCCGTCGCTTGGCCGGTTCCATCTTCTTCAAAGGTTGCGCTCAACACGGCGGTTCGTTCGCTTGGGACCAACTCAACCTGAGCACGGTAGCGCAGCAGAAAGAGCTGAAGCGCATGAGGGGCAAGATGTGCCTGCTCGACGGCATACGAGGAGGCGCGCTCGGCGGCCTCGGGATGGATGTCTCCGCGAAACGGTAAAAAAACCGCGTGCCCGTAGTCGCCCAACCAGCAGCTCAGTTGATGCGTACAGCGAAAACCCTGGATGCGACGGACGTCGGGATGGAACATCCACGGGGTGTCCTCGTGCGATTGCAAAGTCCAGTGCGCCATGCCAAAGGGCAGCGTGGCAATGGGCAGAGTGTTGCCATGGGAGAACTCGGGCGCGGCCGAGACTCCCTGCAGGATATTGACCCACTCGACCGGGTCCTTATGCGATGGGGCGGTCGGTTGGTTTGCTCCCGGCTCGGCGCGGAGTGCGCCTTCCTCGATCAATACACTGCTGACTGCGGCGAGCCCTGAGGTTTTCAGGAAGGCGCGCCTGCTTGGACCTTTGGCCATGATGCCTTTCTTTCCTCTACAGCATAGGCGGATGGACCCGATATTTGAAGGCATGCCTAAATGGAGGTATAATACTCCATAATTGGAGAGCCAAAAAAAAATGCCTAGATCGCGCCCTGGCGCCCTGGCCTACCCCGATACCCAGTACACCGCTCCTGCGCTGCCCGACCTTTCTCGTCCCGAAGAACGCCGCCGATTATCCCCGGCTGCCCTTAAGGCGCTGTTCAATATCGTCCAGTGCTGGCAGGTTCGCGATGAGGATGTACGGCAATTGCTCGGCGGCATCTCCAGTAGCGCGTACTACCTGCTCAAACAGAATCCCCGCACCCAGGGCAAAACGCTGGACCAGGATCGGCTGGTGCGGATTTCTTACCTGATCGGAATTTTCAAATCGCTCAATATTCTCTATAGCCAGCGGCTCGCAGACCAGTGGATGCAGTTACCCAATAACAACCCGATCTTTGCCGGCCGCACTCCGCTTGAATACATCGTGCGCGGAGGAACGCCGGCCATGGATATCTTGCGCCGTCTGCTCGACGCGCGCCGCGGCGGCCGCTAGTTCGTTGTCATCATGGTTACGATTCCCCTCTCCAACGTGCGTCGCTTCGATACTCACCGCTTGCTGCCGGCGAAGTATTCTCCTAACTACGATTCTGTTCTGACCCGCATCGCCGACGATGAGGATCTGCAGATGGTGTTTGATCTGGATAACGCCACCAACGCCCGGCTGCAGGCGGAGGAGAATCTTAGACCAGGGATCAGCTCCCGCGAGCTGGTGTTCCATGTGCCGAACTATCGTGTGATCAATGCAGCCTTTACCCATGCCAATCCGCTGGGAGCACGTTTCTCTACCCCGGAACGGGGAGCCTGGTACGCCGGGTTTGAATTGGCAACGGCCAAGGCGGAAGTGCTCTTTCACAAGAGCATCGAGTTCGCGGAAATTGATTGGAAAGAACGCGAAGAGATCGGATATGACGACTATCTGGCGGATTTCACAGCCGGCTTTCACGATTTGCGCGGGATGGTAGATGAGGCGCTCAGCCCTGTTAGCTATGTCCGGTCACAGCAACTGGCGGTGGAGTTGATGGAGCTCGGTTCGCTGGGAATCGTCTATCCCAGCGTTCGCCGCGAGGGCGGTACCTGTATCGCTTGTTTTCGTCCTAGTGTGGTTGGAAATGTGCGGAAGAGTGTGCCCTATCGGCTGATCTGGACTCCTCAGCGGGCCCGCCTGGTGCGAGCGGATGAAGAAATCTAGAGCAATGGTTGGGCCAATGGAAGGGGACTTCACAGGCTGCTGAAAAACTCGACTTGAGGTAGACCGGGGATTTATCCCCGGCATAAGGAGATGTAATCCTTTGGCCTTTAGGCCCTGGGGCGTGCTTTGGAAGGGGACGAGCTTCACAACCTGCGGAAAGACGCCGTTTTGTATCAGGGCACGACTTAGTCGGGCCGTAAATGACTGACAATACGTCGGGCTTTAGCCCCTGAGGTGCGTCTTGCTTGCCCCATCATGACTCTTTCCGCAGCCTCTTCAGCCCGTCCGTTAGAGAACTAAGGATGAGAGGCTTTAGCCTCTGAGGGAACGAGCCCGAGGCAATACTCGTTTCACATAGCGTGGGGTCGGTCACGTATAAAAAAGGCGCCTCACAGGAAATCCGCGGGTTAGTTTTTCTAGAAGCCAGACCATTTCACGTCGTTCCGACGAACATCATCCAGGGTGGAGGGCTTCCAGGTTTTGCCGCGGTCTACGCTTACCCAGTGCAAGGCGGCGGTGCTCTTCAGTAGGACGGCGGCGTAGGGTTGCTCATCGGCTTCCGATCTTGGGGCCTGACCGCTCCCCGGCGCGGCGGTCAACGGCGGTATCCCTAACAGCTCAACGGCTTTGCCTGACCATTGCTGCTTGACCTGTTTCCAATGCTTCCCATGATCGTCGGAGCGAAACAGGGTTCCGTTGGTGTCCAGTACCAATTGCGCCCCTTCCACCACTAGTTGGCTTACGGGCGAGACTCCCGGCGGCTGCGCGGTGCCTTCCGCCTGGCAGGAATAACCAGCGGGCAAGGCCAGTAGGGCAAGCGACAGCACGGCGGCCGGTAAAGGCCGCAGTCTCCGGAGAGTGATGTTCAGGGGAGTCATAGGGTGAGCTTATCGGCCTCTTAAAAACATGCAATGCCTCTTCCGTGGCGGTTCAGAGAGGGTCGAAATCCCACCAACGTTTGGCCTCTCCCGCTCATGCCGGGTTCACCTTTCGCACCATCAACAGGCTCCCGCCAGTGTGGCTAAGTGCTGGATGCTCTGCCACTTCGATCCGGTTCACTACTTGAAAGCCCTGCTGCTCGAACAGCCCGCGTGCGGCTGGATTATCTGCCCAGACCGTCGTAGTAAGTCGAGAATAGCCGGCTTCGCTGGCCCGCTCAACGGCCCATTGCGTAAGACGGCTGCCAATTCCCTTTCGCCGGTGTTGCGGACGAACAGCAATGCTGCTAATCAGGAAGCTATCCCAATCCTGAGCCTGGTCGATCGGATCGAGGATTTGTACCCGATCCTGAGGAAGGATGTCGCGGTCCTCGTCACGCAGCCAAGCCGCCGGATAGGCGTTGACCATTCCCACCACGGCCTTGTCATCGGCAACAAAACAATGGGGCCAGGTTAAACCGCCTGTTTCCTGTTTGATGCCGCGCGCCATCAAACCCGCCAGCATTTCCCTGGGGGCCAGGTCTTCGAGCAGGAATTCGTACATACCGTCGCCTGCCATGATTGCCAGCTCGGCCAGCGCGTATGCGTCGGCCGCCGTCGCGGCGCGAAACACAATCCCAGTTGCCGTCAAGCGGGAGAGGCCTCAATCTTCTTGCGGGGTGTGAATTTTTTCTTGTAATACGCAGTGGTGAAGGCGATAGCAGGACTACCAATGGCGGTTGGCAGCACCCAGATCAACCAGCCGCCGTGAACAAAGCGGCCAATGGTCACTACGCTGAAGGCCGTCCAGGCAGCGATGTAACTACCCAGCATTCCGCCGAGGTGGTCGTACCACCAAAACATCTTTTCCTGCGGCGGATGGACAAATTTCCACATCGACCTACTCGAGAGCACCATGCCGATGATGCCGAAAACCACCGATGGAATGGTGAGGTTCTGTATCAGGGTTGGCTTCAACACGCCCAATAGGGCCAGGGCGAGGCTCGAGGCAAAGGTAAAAACGGCAGCGCCCCAATCAGGCCAGGTCACCTTTTGCCCGCGGGGAAGGTCCTTTAGGAATAAGACCCGGTAGGCAGAAAATGCGGCGTAAAAACTGAACACCGCCACCAGGGCCAGAAAAAGCACCGGCCGGTAAAGGGCCAGCACGATGGCGGTCGAGGCAACCACCGCCATCGACCAAAAGTAAATCTTGCCCCAACGGCGGTGGGCCTTGCCGCCCTTCGCCGTCGCCAGAGCCAGAGGCGCCATCAGGAATGCCGTGGAGCCAGCTGCGATGTGGACACCTAGTAAAGACCTTATCCAAAAGGGATCCGGCATTTTGGCCTCCGCCAAGGCATTTCCCATACTATGACGCTTGCGGAGGAAGCATGGAAGTAGCGATCGCGATGCTGCGTGGCGTAAACGTTGGCGGCCACCAGAAACTCAGCATGGCCGCCCTTAAGACTCTGTGTACCGGGTTGGGTTTCCAGGATGTGCAGACTTATATACAGAGCGGCAACATCGTTTTTCATCACGACGGCGGGGATGCGCTGGCTCGCAGGCTCGAGGATGGGATCGAACGCAGCTTTGGCTTTCGACCGGCCGTGGTTGTTCGCACTCCTGCTGAATGGCGCAAGCTAATTGCCAAAAATCCGTTTGCGGAACGCTCCGGGATCGAGCCTAGCCGGCTGCTGGTAGTTTTCCTGGCCAACGCCCCGACCCAGCAAGCCCGGGAGCAGGTGCTTGCGCTTTCCTGCGAAGAAGAACTCCACATCCACGGCCGCGAGCTTTACATCTACTACCCCAACGGCATGGCTCGGCCAACCGTCCCGCTGGCCCGCGTCGAGAAGTTGCTGCAGTGTGCGTCCACGGGAAGAAATTGGAATACCGTCAACAAATTAATGGCCATGGCGACGGAGCTGGAAGCGCCCAAACCAGCCGGAGCGGCCTTGCTTTAGACTGAAGAAGATCATGATACCCACCCTTGAATGGACTAACGACGGCGTTCGCTTCCTTGACCAGACCCGCTTACCGCTGGAGGAGACGTACGTGCTCGCCACCAGCAGCGACCAGGTGGCGGATGTAATCACCACCATGGTGGTGCGTGGGGCGCCGGCGATTGGCGTCGCCGCCGCGATGGGCGTCGCCCTCGGGGTCAAAAACAGCTCGGCCACCACGCTTCCCGCGTTGACCAGCGAACTGGAAGCCATCAGCAAGAAGCTGGCCGCTACGCGCCCGACCGCGGTGAATCTGTTCTGGGCCATCGAACGCATGCGCCGCCGCTTCTTCACGCTCGTCGACCAGCCTGGAATGACCGTTGCCGGCGTGAAGGATGCCTTGATCACCGAGGCGCGCACCATGTACGACGAAGACATTGCAGCCTGCCGCGCCATGGGCGCGCATGGCGCTCCGCTCATGCCCGCTTCCGGCGGAGTGCTGACCCACTGCAACGCGGGAGCGCTTGCCTCCTGCGGTTATGGCATGGCGTTGGGGGTGATCCGTTCCGCAGTCGAACGAGGCCACCAGCTACACGTTTACGCGGACGAGACTCGGCCGTTCCTGCAGGGCGCGCGGCTTACCGCGTGGGAGATGATGCACGACGGCATTCCCACCACGGTACTGTGCGACAACATGGCGGCAAGCCTCATGCACCAGGGCAAAATCCAGGCGGTGATCGTCGGCTCTGACCGGGTGGCCGCCAACGGCGATGTGGCCAATAAGATCGGCACCTACGGTGTCGCGATCCTGGCTAAGGAGCACGGCATCCCTTTTTACGTTGCCTGCCCTTGGTCCACCATCGACCTGGCGACGGCAACCGGTGATGCCATCCCCATCGAACAACGGCCGGCCATCGAAGTGACCCACCATGGGGGCAAGCAGCTTACTCCTTATGGCGTGGGGATCGAGAACCCGGCGTTCGACGTGACCCCGGCGCGGTATGTCACCGCGATCATTACCGAGCGCGGCATTCTCCGCGCGCCCTATGGAGAAGCGCTGCGCGGCCAGCAAGCCCTGACTGCGGCCGCACGCTAGTGTTGTTCATCTTATGGTCTTGAGTTATGGCCCTGAGCGCTCTGAACCCGCGCAATCGTTCTCTGCCCCGCGGCACGGTGCTGGTTCTAGGCAGCTTGATCCTTGCCTTCCTGCTGGCCGGCTTTCCCGATGACCGGGCATCTCTAAAACTGCTGATTCCTGCGCTCGTTGCGGGGCTCGGAACCTGGGACACCATGCGCTGCCTGCAGCATCGCTGGAGCTTCTATCACGGCGCAGTGGTGGTGCTCATCTACATGGACATCATGGCCATGTGCATGATCCTGTTCCTGCTGCTTTACCCCTACGGCCGATGGCTGTTGTAGAGCCGCCCAAAAAGCGGTTTCATTCGGCGCAAGCGATAAAAGCATTAGGATGGGAGCGCACGCTCGCGCTCAAGTAGAATCTTCCAGCAGACCGGCCCAATAAATCCCTTCTTCAGGAGAAACAATGTTAAAAGGATTTCGCGACTTTATCCTGCGCGGCAACGTGGTCGATCTTGCCATCGCCGTGGTGATTGGCGCCGCATTTACCGCGATCGTCAACGCGCTGGTTACCGATATCATCAATCCACTGATTGCGGCCGTCGTAAGTAAGCCGGACTTTTCGTTCCTGCTGCTGCACGTCCATGGCGGCGTTATCAAGTATGGCGACTTTCTCAACGCACTGATCTCATTCCTGATCATCGCCTTTACCATTTATTTCCTGGTTGTGCTGCCGGTGAATAAGCTGATGGCCAGGTTTCACCCCAAGGTGGTTGACGCGCCCAGCACCAAGCCCTGCCCCCAGTGCCTCAGCGATATTCCGTTAGCCGCCAAGCGCTGCTCTCATTGCACCCAGTTGGTAGCCTAGCTTCGCGGATGAGGGACTGCTGCCGCACTGAATGGCGGCAGCAGTCCCTTACGGAGAGATAGTTTCTTGCCCAAACCATTCGTCTTGTGTTCCCTGCTGGTTTTTCATGCATGGATGCCGGCCCAGATCTCTCCTTCTCCAGAGCGCGTGTTGGGTTATCGCAATTTTGCTCCGCAGGCAAAGATCGACCAGCAATTCCTGGCCGTTCCCGATACAAAAATGGCCCAGGAAGAGTTGAAGACTCTGACCGCCGCGCCTCACGTCGCCGCCAGCAAAGAGGATTACGAGACGGCACTCTATGTGGCCGGCAGATTCAAGGCAGCCGGCCTCGACACACAGATCGTTCCTTACCGAGCGTGGCTGAATCTGCCCCAGGAGGTCTTTCTGCAGGCCACCAACGCAGAAGGCAAAGTCCTGGTGACAGGGCCGGCGCGGGAGCACGTCGACAACGATCCCTACCAGGACGATCCCCGCATCCTGCCCGCCTTCAGTGGCTCTTCCCCTTCCTGTGACATCACGGCCGAAGCGGTGTATGTCAACTACGGCCGGCCGGAGGATTTCAAGAAGCTCGACGACCTGCATCTGAGCGTTGCCGGCAAGATCGTGATTGCTCGCTACGGAATGAACTTTCGCGGGGTGAAAGTCTACCTGGCGCAGCAGCGGGGAGCCGCCGGTGTCGTCATTTATTCCGATCCTGCCGATGACGGGTACTTCCAGGGCGATAAGTATCCTCGTGGCCCGTGGCGGCCAGATACCGGTGTGCAGCGCGGGTCGGTGCAATACATGTTCAAGTATCCGGGCGATGCGACAACGCCGGACGTTGCCTCTACTCCGGGGCTGCCCCCGTCACGCCGGTTGCCGCTATCGCAAATCAGCAGCCTGCCCACCATTCCGTCGATGCCGCTCTCGTATCACGATGCCGCGCCTATTCTGGAAAACCTGGGCGGCCCGGTCGCACCGCGGGACTGGCAGGGAGCTCTGCCCTTCAGCTACCACGTAGGCGGGGTGGGCGCGATCAAGGTCCACATGCGGCTCAAGATGGATTACGCCGAACGCACCATTTGGGACGTGATTGGCAAAATCCCAGGCACGGATTTTCCTGATGAGTGGGTGGTCGCCGGCAACCACCGCGATGCGTGGGTGTTCGGTGCGGTCGATCCGAGTAGTGGAACGACGGCCATGCTGGAGGCGGTGCGCGGCGTGGGCGCTCTGCTTGCGCAAGGATGGAAACCGCGGCGCACTGTCTTCTTTTGCAGCTGGGATGGCGAAGAGGAAGGCCTGATCGGTTCTACGGAGTGGGCGGAGGAGCACGCCAAACAGCTGGCTCATGCGGTTGCGTACATCAATACCGATGCCGGGGTTTCGGGCAGCCACTTTGAAGCGTCCTCGGTGCCGTCGCTGAAACAGTTTATTCGTGAAGTCACCATGGAAGTGCCCAGCCCCAAGGGAGGTTCCGTTTACGACGAGTGGAAACGGGATCAGGGGGAGCCTGCAGCAAGGCGCCGCACCGTCTTCACGGATAACCAGCCGGCTTTCCCGGCGGGTGGGGATGTGCGAGTGGGAGATTTGGGCAGTGGTTCGGATTACACGCCCTTTATTCAACACCTCGGCGTTCCCTCGACGGACGTCGGCTCTACTGGACCCTACGGCGTGTATCATTCCGCGTTTGATAACTATGCCTGGTTCGTTTTGAATGCCGACCCGACGTTCGTCTACGAGCAAGAGATGGCTCGCGTGTTCGGGCTAGAGGTCCTGCACATGGCGGACGCCGATGTGCTGCCCTATGACTACGTCACCTACGCCAAGCAGATACAGAGCTATTTGTTCGCTGCACAGGGACGGGCGAAGGAGGCCGGGATGGCGAGTGTTGATTTTACCGCTGCGCTCGGGGCAGCGGCCCGGTTCACGGCCGTGGCTACAGTGGTGTATGGCAAACAAGTCGCCGGCGGTGGGGAACTCCGCCGCATTGAATGCTTCTTTACGGGCAGTGGAGGAAGATTTTCTTTCCCCCCAGGGCCTGCCGGGACGGGCCTGGTTCCGCCACACCATCTTTGCCCCGGGCGAGTATACGGGCTACGCGGCAGTCGTGATTCCCGGAGTGAATGAGGCCATTGACGCGCATGACGCAGCGCGGGCTCAGTCGCAGATGGCGAATATCACGGCCGCGCTGGTGCGCGCGGCAAACAGCTTGGAGGGGGTGCAGTAGTAAAGCTATGGAGAAACAGCAGGTCCCTCCACTTCGCTACCGCTCCGGTCCCACGGCATGCCGTGGGAGCGCAGCCGAGGGATCTGCAGTTCCGCATACCCTTCCTGGATATGTTTTCAGGAGCGCAGTGAAAAAACCTGCGGTTTCCCTAACTCCGCGTCGCCAACGACTCAGCTTGCAGAGTAACCAACTCCGTCAGATCCTTCTTTTCCAACCCGTGCACTTCTTTATTGAACGCGTCTACTTTGCTCGACCAGTTCATGGAGCAGAACTTGGGGCCGCACATCGAGCAGAAGGCAGCTTCCTTGTAGTAGTCGTCGGGCAGCGTCTCATCGTGCATGGAGCGCGCTGTCTCCGGATCCAGCGACAACGCGAACTGCTTGTTCCAGTCGAAGGTGTAACGCGCGTAGCTGATGGCATCATCGCGATCCTGGGCTCCCGGCCTATGCCGCGCGATGTCGGCGGCATGGGCAGCGATCCGGTACGCGATCATGCCGTCCTTCACATCTTTTTCGTTGGGCAGACCAAGATGTTCCTTAGGCGTGACGTAGCACAACATAGAAGCGCCATGCCAGCCAATGATCGCGGCGCCGATCGCGCTGGTGATGTGGTCATAGCCAGGCGCGAAGTCAGTCACCAGAGGTCCCAGGGTGTAGAAGGGGGCCCCGTCGCAAAGCTCTACTTCCTTCTCTACCTGCTCTTTGATCTTGTCCAGCGGCACGTGGCCTGGACCCTCAATCATCACCTGTACATCGCTCTTCCACGCCGACCGGGTCAGGTCGCCTAACGTCTTCAACTCCGCAAACTGTGCCTCGTCGCTGGCGTCGGCAATACAGCCGGGACGCAGGCCGTCTCCCAGGGAAAAGCTCACGTCGTACTTCGCCATCACCTTGACGATGCGATCAAAGTGCTCATAGAGAAAGTTCTGCCGATGGTGATGGGTCATCCATTGGGCGAGAATTGCGCCGCCGCGGCTGACGATGCCGGTAATGCGCTTGGCCACCATGGGCACGTATTGAATCAGCACGCCGGCGTGCACCGTGAAGTAATCCACCCCCTGCTGCGCCTGCTCTTCAATCACTTCCAGATACACGTCGATATTCAGATCCTCAAGCTTCTTTACCCGGTTGAGCGCTTCGTAGATAGGCACTGTCCCGATGGGTACCGGGCTGTGGCGCATGATTGCTTCGCGGATTTCCGGAATATTACCGCCGGTCGAAAGGTCCATCACCGTGTCGGCGCCGAAATTGACCGCAGTGTGCAGCTTGTCAAGCTCTTCGCGGATGTTTGAGGTCACGGCGGAGTTGCCGATATTAGCGTTGATCTTGCACTTGGTCGCCACGCCGATGCCCATCGGCTCTAATTCGGGATGATTGATGTTGGCCGGAATAATCAGGCGTCCGGCGGCGATCTCGTCGCGAATCAGCAGCACAGGAAGCTTTTCCCGCTCAGCCACGAAGGCCATCTCTTCGGTAACCTGCCCCAGGCGAGCAAAGTGCATTTGCGACATGTTGCTGTCGCCGGTCCGCGCCGCTTCAGCCTTTCGCTTGACGATCCACTCAGCGCGCGGCTTCAGAATTTCGTGGGTCGGATTGACCGGGTTGCCGTTTCCATTGCTGCTCATATTCGCATCGCCTCTTTGAGAGTGGGGTGGGGTTGGATCGATCAGCACGCTGCGTCGATTATACGTTCAGATGCCGTGGTCAGCTTGACGGAAGCCATCCAGACTCCTACCCTTGAAGCAGTGATGAAGATTCGTCCTCAGACATACCGGATTGGCGCCGCCGTAATCATCATTCTGGGCACCATTACCTATCTTGCGGTGACCGCGGCGCAGGCGGACAAGAGCTACTACGTCACGATTAGCGAATTGCAGGCGATGGGGAACAAGGCATACACCCGGCACCTTCGCGTTGCCGGCGATGTGGCGCCCAACTCCATCCAGCGGAGCGGCACCAATGCCCGGTTTGTTCTGTTGGAGCAGGGCCGCACGCTGCAGGTGAGCTACCAGGGAATCGAGCCGCCGCCGGATACCTTCAAAGACGGGTCGCAGGCACTCGCCATGGGCACCTACGGCCGGGATGGCGTATTCCACGCCACGGAATTGCAGGCTAAATGCGCTTCAAAATACGCCGCTGCGAAGCCTGCACCCAACACCGCCTCCCTCAAAGCGCCCCAGCCAGCGGTGCCCGGCAGATAGAAGCGACGCCCTCCCGCTCTATACTCCTATGGGATGGCATCCACGATAGCGCAACTCGATAACGTATCGCGCCTGTTTGGGCGCTTCCCTGCTTTGCGCAAAGTGTCTGTCAGCTTCACTGCGGGCTGCTGTTACGTCCTGCTGGGAGAAAACGGCGCCGGCAAGTCTACCCTGCTGCGCATCCTCGCCGGACTGCTCGAGCCTACCCTGGGCACGGCGCGAATCTTTACCCATGGCCAGCCGGAGAAAATTGCCGATCAGCGGGCACGCATCGGCTATATGAGCCACGCCGCCATGCTGTACGACGAGCTGTCGGCGACGGAGAACCTGAGCTACTTTGCAGGCCTCTACCGCTCCTGCGCCTGCCTTACACCGGCTGAGGCGCTTGCTTCAGTGGGTCTCGATCCCCTGCTCGACCGCCCGGTAGGACAGTTCTCGCAGGGTATGCGGCAACGCACCTCCCTGGCCCGGGTGCTGGTGCCCCAACCCGAGCTACTCTTGCTGGACGAGCCCTTCTCCAACATGGATGCTGCCAGCGCGGCCAGGATGGTAGCCCTGCTCGGCGGGCTTCGCGCCGCTGGGCGTACCGTGGTGCTGACCACGCATCAGAGAGCGCTGGCCGAGCCCGTAGCTGACTACTTTCTGACCATGGAAGCAGGTCGGCTGATCTCGACTACCAAGGGCCGGGCATGAAAACCAACGCCGCCCGCATCCTCGAAGGTCTTGGCATTGCGTTTACGCTGCAGGAGTACGAAGTGGACCCGGAAGATCTGTCCGCTATCAACGTGGCGCGGAAGATTGGGCTCCCCGTCGAACAGGTGTTCAAGACGTTGGTTACCACCATCGGCTCGGAGCAGTACGCATTCGCGGTCATCCCGGGAAACGGGGAACTGGACTTCAAAAAGCTTGCCCGCGCGGCCGGCGCGCGCAGGAGCGAGATGGTCCCGGTGAAGGAAGTGCAGCCACTGACTGGATATCTCCGCGGCGGCACCACCGTTTTCGGGGCGAAAAAGGATTTTCCCGTATTCGTTGACGAGACGATCGAGCTATTCGACCTCATTTCAGTTTCTGCCGGCCAGCGTGGGACGCAGATTCTGCTCGCGCCCCAGGATTACCTAAGGGCCGCGAAGGCAACGGTATCCGACCTGACCAAAGACCAGGCGCGCTCGTGAGTTATCTACTGATCCACCTGGCCAAGGACCTGCGCCTCGAATGGCGATCGAAGGATGCCATCAACGGCATGCTCTTCTTCGCGTTGTTGGTGGTGGTGCTGTTCAGCCTGGCGTTCGACCCCACCTCGGCGGTATCGCGGCAGATTGCCGGGGGAATTCTTTGCGTGGCGACGTTATTTGCTTCGGTCACGGCGCTCAATCAGGCATGGACCCGCGAACTGCGTCACCAGGTGCTCGATGCGCAGCGCATGTCGCCTGCTCCGGCGGCTTCGCTTTTTCTGGCTAAGGCGATTGCCAACTTTCTATTCGTGACCGTTGTGCAGATCATCCTGGCGCCGTTGTTTGCCATCTTTTACAACCTTCATCCGCTGGGAGAGACCTGGCTGCTGGCAGTAGTTTTGCCTCTGGGTACCTGGGCACTGGTGGTGAACGGAACCTTTTTTGCGGCGCTCTCGGTCCGAACCCGAAATCGAGAGCTACTCCTTCCCCTGCTGCTGTTCCCCATCTTCATTCCAGCGCTGCTGGGGATGGTGGAGGCGTGCACGGCGATCCTGGTGGGCGACTCCGAACCCGGACTATGGATCAAGCTGCTGGCAGGCTACGATGTGATCTTCACGACAGTGAGTGTGTTGCTGTTTTCCACGGTGCTGAACGCCGAGTGACTCACCTACAAAAATAGCCTTCCCCTTATTAGGCCAGGAGCTGTCTTGAAGGGGCGGGGCTTCAGCCCCGCCGAGAGACCCTGCTTATGGGTACGGCTTCAGCCGCTGAGGGGATCGTCCCTTGGCTAATCCCCGTCAGAGGCGAAAGCCTCACATCTTAATTCCTTGACGGGCGGGCTGAAACCCGTCCCCTTCTGTTATCCAAGCCCATCAAGGAAGCCGCAACCCCAAAGCATAAAAGTCCCATATCCCCGCGTCGCGAACCAATAAAGGCGAATCATCGGGCGCCAAACCGATCCAGTATCCAGCCAGAAAAGGCGCCGCGCGAAAGTTCTTCAGGTCTGCCACTTGTTCCAGCTTGTGCGTGGCGACCGGGACGCGAAAGACCTTATCCCCTTCCGCCAAATGGTTCAAAAAGAAAATGGCGTCTCCGTTATGCGACCAGCTGGGGTAGCCAATAGAAGCCTTGGCCAACGAGCTCCACTTCTGGCTATTGAAGTCATAGAGGAATAGCTCGGTTCCATCATTGGACATGGCCGCAAGACGCTTTCCCAAAGGGGACCAGCGGGGCGACCACAGGCCCTTGGATCCGGGCACCTCGGTGACCTTGCGAGTACGCAAATCCAGCAGGCGAATGGCATTGACGCTGGATGCGTCTTTTTCCGGCACCGCCTGGCCGCCAAACGCGAGCGAATTTCCATCCGGCGACCAGGAGGGATCAGCCTGGTCGCGTTGCTCCGGTATAAGTTGCTGCGGGGCGCCGCCCTGTGCGTTCACGGTGTAGAGTTGCCACGGTTTGCCCGCCAACCGTCCCATAAACGCGATCTGGTTTCCATCGGGGGACCAACGCGGCATGTAGGCCAGGAGAGG
This sequence comes from uncultured Acidobacteriaceae bacterium, assembly GCA_963758385.1. Taxonomy (GTDB): domain Bacteria; phylum Acidobacteriota; class Terriglobia; order Terriglobales; family Acidobacteriaceae; genus PALSA-350. The sequence goes on from CAVWVA010000001.1 coordinate 2,092,457, forward strand.
AGGGTAGGTCAGTTGCGATCGCTCGCTTCCATCGGGCCGGCTCCGCCACAAACTCCCATCCGGATAGCTCATATAGGCAATCCATTTTCCGTCCCGGGAGAAGTCCACACCCGATGCTTGAATGCCGGGCGGCGCGCCGGGAAATAGCGGGCGGAAGTCGCCGGTTTTCGCGTCGTAACGCACCAACTGCCCGCGCGGTTGGATCGTCCGGACAAAAATCTGGTTGCCCTCTTTTGCCGGCAACGGAGCAAAGGTGCTGGTGGGTCCGGAGGTCAACTGGACCGGCAAGTGGTCGACTCGCTGGAACAAACTACCGGCTTCACGGATTGCCCAAATATCGGCTACGCCGCCGCGCGACGACTGGAAGACAAAATACCTGCCATCCGGTGTCCAACTGCCGCAACACTCGGCTGGCGGCGTATTCCAGCCGGTGAGCAGTGGATGGAGGCCGCTTCCGTCAGGCGAGATCTCCCAGATGGCGGAGCCTTTGGCGTCGTTTACGGTAAAGCGCAACCGGCTTCCGTCGGGCGACCAGCGGGGCCAGGAGGCGGTGCCGTCCACGGTCACCATCCGGCGAGGTTCAGCCCCGTCGTTCTTTGCCACGTAGATCTCTTTGCCAGAGGTAAAGGCCAATCTGTTTCCATCCGCAGACCATGACGCATCCGTCGCCACCACATTGCCCAGCCGGCGCGCGGCGCCACCCAGAACCGGAATTGTCCACGCGGCGTTTCCCTCGGGGACGAAGCTTTTGGAGAGCACCAGAAGCCGGGCGCGATCTCGCGATATATCGACGGGAAAGGTATCCTGAGCGGCCCCAGGTATGGGAATGATTTCGCCTCCGGCGGTGGAGACCTGGTAGATCTGTCCACCCTCGGCAAAGTAGAGCCTGGCGCCATCGGTTGCCGCGCCCGTCTTCTCTTGCCCATCCGTTGTGACCTGCAGCGAACTGACCACGCTGGGCGGAGGGACCGTGGGCCTCATGAAAAACGCAAGCGCAAGAAAGGCCCCGAGTACGCAGGCAGTGAGGGCGAGCCATCGCCAGCGAGGAATGCGCCTCGCCTCGGTTGCCGGAACGGAACGCTTTGCCGCCGGCCGGTTGAGCGAAGCCGCGCCGGGAAAAGCTCCGGTGGCGGCGGACAAGCGGTCTGAATTGAGATCGCGCTTCAATCGCTTCAGATCACTTTTCAGTTCAGCGGCGCTTTGCGCACGAAGGTCCCGATCTTTCTCCAGAGCCTTATTGATAATTCCTTCGAGCCCGGGGGGCGCTTCCGGATTGAGGCTGGTGATGGGCTCGGGACTGTCATGCAGGAGTGCGGCAAACACCTGAGCCGACGTATTGCCGTGGAACGGCAAGCGGAGCGTTGCCATTTCGTAGAGCACCACGCCAAGACTGAAAACATCGCTTCGCGGGTCGAGATTTTTTCCACTCGCCTGTTCCGGCGACATGTATTCCGGCGTACCCAAGGTGATGCCCGGGTTGGTGAGCCGATGCGCGTCAGTGGGCAACGTTGGCTTGTCCTCAAGATCCGCGCTCCCCAGGCGGTCGGACTCCGCGGGAGGCGAGGGGTACGGGGAGTCGTGTGCCGGGCGGATCGATTTTGCCAGACCAAAGTCGAGAATTTTTGCCTGTCCACGAGAGGCGATGAAGATGTTTCCCGGCTTGATGTCGCGATGGATAATGCCTCTCTGGTGCGCCGCTTCCAGTCCGCCCGCGATCTGGATGGCCAATTCCAGCAGGTCATCGGTTGCCATGGGTCCGGCGAGGAGCCGCTTTTGCAGGGTCTCTCCTTCGAGATACTCCATGGCAATGAACGGCTGGTTGCCGAATTCCCCGACCTCATGAACGGTGCAGATATTGGGATGATTCAGGGCTGAAGCGGCGCGAGCCTCTTGCCGGAAACGCTCGAAGACCTGCGGATCTTCCACCAGTTCCTGGGGCAGAAACTTGAGCGCGACCATGCGGCCGAGGTTCATGTCCTCGGCTTTGTACACTACTCCCATTCCACCACTGCCCAGCTTGTCCAGAATGCGATAGTGCGAAACTGTGGTCCCGATCATGGCCGTAAAAACTTCTGCGTCATGGGATGCTGGATAATAGGCGTGGACGCGGGCACGAGTCAAGAAACAGCACTGGTCCCCTCACCGCCCCGTTACCGGGATTGTTCTATTCCGTGTGCAGAGCCTGCAAAGCGTAGCCCGCATCCTGAAGCACGATTTCAATCAACGGATGAGCAAGATGCGTAGCAAGTCCATCTTCGCCTCCCAAGGCGTTTATGATCCTTTCCCTGCCACGAAGGCGGGTGCCCCATATCTCGTGTTGTTACGAGATGTGGGAAATTTCGCGACTCCAAACTCCAAACCCCTTAAGCTTTCCAGGTTGCCGGGGGGCACAAGGAAAAACCACGCCAGGATGCTGCGAAATACCCGGCTCTCCCTGCTGACGCTCCCACAGGCAGACCGCATGTTGTGTTTCATAAAGCAAAACACTTGAGAGCTACTCTCATTCGCGGATCCATCTCTCTGATCCGCTACCCTAGTTGGACGGGGCCAGGAAGCGCGCCATGGTAGCCGCGATACGCTCCCAGTTTTCGGTTTCCTGTTCTATCTGTCTCCGCCCGATTCGGGTCAGCGAGTAGAACTTGGCGCGTCGTTTGGTCTCGGAAGTTCCCCACTCGGCCTTGATCCAGCCACGCTGCTGCAGACGCAGAAGCGCGGGATAGATCGTCCCCTGGTTCAAGGTGACGCCGTTATCGCTCACCTGTTCAATTCTACGGGCAATGCCGTAGCCGTGCAGCGGCCCCATGGACTCAAGCGTCTTGAGAACCATCAAATCCAGCGTCCCTTGCAATACATCGGATTTGCTTTCTCCCATGGCGTCTCCTGTTGTGAATCTACATATACGCTGCACCAGACACAGGTAGAATGTCAACATGTCATTGATTGACGACTGCCAGGAGAGAAATTTTCGTAGCAATGAATGAAACCATCCTGATTCACTTCTCTGGGCGGGATCGGCCCGGGCTCATCGCCGAATTGACCGCCATTCTGGCCAGTTATGACACCTGCGTGCTGGATATCGGACAAGCGGTCGTTCATGAGACGCTGTCTCTCGGTCTGATGGTGGAGATTCCGCGAGCGGAGAGCTTTCGCGGCTGTCAGGACGCCCTCGTTGCAAAGGCGAAAGAACTGCGATTGCAAGTTAATTTCACGCCCATCGCGAAGACTGACCTGGATGAATGGATCCGAGCACAGGGTAGAGATCAATTTATCGTCACCATTCTTGGCCGGGCGATTAGCGCGGATCATCTCGCCCGGGTGAGCGCGATCGTTGCCGGGCATGGTTTGAATGTGGACCGGGTGGAGCGGCTCTCCGGGCGCTTGTCGCTGGCCGTGCATTCCCCCGATGCGAATGCCTGTGTGGAGTTCACGGTGACCGGCAACTCTTCTTCAGAGGCGTCGATGCGCGCCGCGTTTCTGGCGACAGCCCATGATTTGAAAATCGATATCGCCTTCCAGCGAGAGAGCATCTTCCGTCGCAACCGGCGGCTCTTTGCTTTCGACATGGATTCCACGCTGATTGAGGGCGAGGTCATTGATGAGCTGGCCAGGCTGGCTGGCGTGGCCGATGAAGTAGTGAAGATCACCGAAGCCGCCATGCGGGGGGAAATCGAATTCAAGGAGAGCTTTCGGCGAAGGGTAGCGCTGCTCCGCGGTCTCCCGGAAGTAAGGGTTCGTGAATTGCTGCACACGATTCCGTTGGTGGAGGGCGCCGAGCAGTTGATCGGAACGCTCAGGATGCTTGGTTACAAGACAGCGATTCTCTCGGGAGGGTTCACCTTCTTTGCGCAGCACTTGCAGACTCGTTTGGGGATCGACTACGTGTTCGCCAATGATCTGGACATGGTGGATAGCGTGGTGAGTGGAGAGGTTCGCACACCGATTGTCGATGGCGCCCGCAAGGCAGAGTTATTGCGGGAAATTGCGCAACAGGAAAATATCTCGCTCGACCAGGTGGTTGCGGTGGGCGATGGCGCCAACGATCTTCCCATGCTGGGCATCGCCGGCATGGGCATCGCTTTCCGGGCCAAGCCTCTAGTGCGGCAAACCGCCAGTCACGCAGTCTCGTTTCTCGGATTAGATAGCCTGCTCTACCTGATTGGGGTGCGGGACCGGGATTTGCGCAATGCGGCTGAGGCGCCTTAGGATGAAACCCTCAAATGCCGTACAGTCAGAGAAGATGAACCGCAACGCTAGCAAGGCTCCACAGAATTTCGAGGCTGTGCCGGCGCGAATCGCGAGACGATCGTGGCTCGTGGGCTTGACCAGCTTCATGTTCATTTTGTTGCAGAGCGCTTGTACCGCGGTCATGGCTGTCAGCGGCATTCGCGTGGTTATCGGTCTCACCGCGCTGGCCGCAGCCGCCGGCCTCCATCGGCCCGCGTCCGGGTTCCACGCGGATGCGATACGCATTCCGATGATGATTCTTGCCGTCGGCGGTTCGCTCGTCAACCTTTATGTTATCTGGAGAATTCGTGCCTTGCGGGCACGGCCTTCATCCCAATGGAGAGTCCAGCCTGCCACCGCCCGGCAAAAGCGCAACGAAATCATTCAGATCGTACTTGCTATCGTTACCCTGGCGTTGGTGGCGGCCGAGTATATGACGCATTTGATTATCCATAACGCCTGAACGCCAACACGAATCGGTCCCGCAACTCATCCCTTTGGGCCATCGCTACGCATTCCGCTCCTTGAGACCCTTCGCCAGCAGCGTGTCTGCTGAGAATAGGCCAGCGCCGAAAATTACAACCATCACAGATGCAAAAAGGAACGTATACGGGTCGGCCGCATAGAATTTTCCTGGGTCGGAGAAAATCGAAGTCAGCGCCTCGTGGTCGGCAGTCCAGTAGGCCACCAGCATATTCCCCGCGAGCAGCAATCCGATCAATCGCGTGCCCAATCCGAGAATCAGTAGAATGCCGCCGACAAACTCCAGTCCAGAGATAAAATGCGCGTTCGCCGCTGGAAACGGAATGTTTAGGCTGGCGAAAAAGCTGACGATCTTGGCAAGGTTATGCAGCTTGCCCCAGCCCGTCTGCGCAAATTGCCAGCCCCAATAGAGCCGTACCACCAGCAACAGCGGCGATTGCAGATAAGACGCTCCCGTCGAAAAGCGCAAATACCATTGCATCACAATCTTCATTACTTCCTCATTCCTGACGATCCAAGGCGGCGCCCATTAGAGCGCACGGGAGGGAAACAGTTACATGCCCACAGTTGATGTACGGAAAAAATTATCTTCGTAACCTATTTCGTACTTTGTGCTCCAACCTGCAGTGCGCGACGGTTTGCGTCCCCTTTCTTAGGGCGGTCGCGTTTTCGATGTAGTAGATCCTCAGAAGTCCTCTTTCAACGTCCAGTGCACTCTGTGCGCGGCTCAACCAATAGAAAGGTTCCTCTCATGACGAACTCCACAAAATCGCTCGTTTTGGCCGCCGCGGTCTCCGGCCTCTTCGGTGGCACAGTGCTCCGCTTGAACGCGCAGCCAACAACCAACCACGGTGCGCCGGCTGCCTCGGCAGGCATTCTGCTCGCCCAGGACTCGACTGACCTGCCCAAGCACTCCTGCAAGGGCAAGAACGATTGCAAGGGTCAGGGCGGCGGTGATGCCAAACATTCCGGCAAGAACAGCTGCAAAGGAAAAGGCGCCTGCGCTACCGATGGTTCCACGCCCCCCAAGAACTCCTGAGACTCTCCCTGTCATGGAGGTCTGAAGACCAAGTCAGGCCTCCATCTCCGTCTGCCAGACAATCCTTGCTGGGGAGCTCACAATGCCGGCCAATCGCTTCAACGGGTTTACAAATTACGGTGTCGGCATCGGCTTGCGCGTCCCGCACTACGAACACATCTTCCTTCAGAAGCCAGTGGTGGATTGGTTTGAGATTATCTCCGAAAACTATATGGTCGACGGTGGCAGGCCGCTGCAGGTCCTGGATCGGATTCTGGATCAATATCGCGTTGTACAGCATGGCGTCTCGATGTACTTTGGCTCCTCACAAGCGTTGAACCGCGATCACTTGAAGCGACTGAAAGCATTGACCAAGCGAACAAAAACGCCCTGGCTTTCCGATCATCTTTGCTGGGGTAGCGTCGACGGACGATATACCCATGACCTGCTTCCGTTGCCGTACACGTTTGAGGCGATCAGAACCACCGCGGCAAGAATTCGCGAGGCGCAGGATTATCTCGAAGTTCCCATTGCTGTTGAGAATGTGAGTAGCTATGCGGAATTTCACGAGTCACAAATGACCGAGTGGGAATTTCTGAATGAAGTGGTGCATGCAGCGGACTGTGGAATTCTGCTCGACGTGAATAACATTTACGTCTCGTCGCAGAACCACAACTTCGACCCCAAGGAGTATGTGAACGCAGTTGAGGCGGATCGCATTGCCCAGATTCATATCGCCGGACATTCAACGTTTGAGAAGTACACGCTGGACACCCACGATCATCCCGTGCTCGATCCAGTATGGGACCTGTATGAACTGGCAATTGAGCGCGCGGGTGTTACCGCGACCCTGCTGGAGTGGGATGACAAAATTCCTAGCTTCGACGAGGTTCATGCGGAGGCGTTGAAGGCGAATCGCTACCTACACGCTCCCACCAGTGTGATCACGACAGTTCTGCGGAGTCCGTTAAATGAGGCTCGCGTATGACCCTGCTTGAGTTGCAGCGACAAATGTCCGAAGACGTTCGCCGGCCACTGGCTGCGGACTTCGAGATGCAGCAGGCCCGGGAAGACGGGCGCTCGATGAGCGAGGTTGCCGCGAGTTATGTGAAGCCGAATGACCGGTTGTCGTCGTTTGAACGGCTGGAGATTTACAACCGTCAGTACTGGTTTCGCGTCATTGGCGCTGTGTCGGAAGACTTTCCCGCGTTAGCGGCCGTATTGGGCGCAAAGCGCTTTCATGCCCTGGTGCTGGCCTATCTGCGGGAGAATCCCTCCACATCGTTTACCTTGCGGAATCTCGGAGCGCGATTGCCGATGTGGCTTGCAGAGCACCCGGAGTTTGCGCCCAGGACCAAGCACCCTCTCATGGTCGACGTTGCCAGGCTGGAGTGGGCCTATGTGGAAGCCTATGACCGCGCAAAAGAACCGTCGCTAACGTTGGAGGACTTTGCTGGACTCGACGGTGATTCGAGACTTTCCCTGCAGCCACACTTACAGTTGCTGATGTTGCACTATCCGGTGGATGAATTGGTACTCGCGGTGCGGGCGCAAACCGCCGAATCGGACACCATGAGCAACGCTGTGTGTGAGATGGTCGAGAGTACGCAGCCCAAGTTGCCGCGCATGCGGCGTTCTGTCGTCTACCTCGCGGTGCATCGCCTTGATAACTCGGTGTACTACCGACGCATCGAGCGCGAGGCTTATCTGCTCTTGAACGCACTGCTGCATCACAAGACGCTTGGCGAGTCGCTGGAGTCCGCCTTCACCGATACCAGCCTTCCCCCTGAAGAGCAGGCTGTGAAGATTCAACGGCATCTTGGTCATGCGGCGGAATTAGGCTGGTTTTGCCAGCGGAAGCCGCTTGGTTGAGCTTGAACGATGCGGCCCGCGACGAGCGCGATCCTTGAGGTAAGAAACTTTCTCCTGTTTGCCGATTACTTGTCGTTCGCCTCAATTAGATTGACGAGTCCATTGTCGATGGCATCCTCCACGCAGCCGGGCTTCAAACGCGAGGTCAATACTTGAAAGGTCTCCTTTCCTCGGTTTTCGGACGTGCGCATTGCTCACTGCTAAGCTCGGACTCCAAATGGCGCCGGCGGGGGTATCATTACTCTTCCAAGGCTGCACTTTGAGAGGTTGCCGTTGATGCTGGGTACACCGCGGACAGTCGCCAGGCTTGCGCTGATTTTGACAGTCGCCGTCAATGTGGAGACATTCGGGCAGGATCCTCCGGGGCCTCCGCCTCCGCCGCCGGGTACTCCCCAGGCGGCAGGCCGAGAGATCTTCCTGACCCGCTGCGCCTCCTGTCACGGCACTACCGGCACCGGCGGCGAATTTGCGCCAGGTATTGCCGCGCGCATCCCCCTGCGGACCAACGACGATCTCCTACGAATCCTCCACAGCGGACTGCCCGGCTCTGGAATGCCGGCGTTTGCAGATATCGTCGACCCTGGACGGGCGAACCTTATCGCCTACCTGCGCACATTGCGCTCCGTGGGCGGCGCGGACCTGACGCATATGACCGTCCAGATGGAGGGGGGAGGTACTCTCACCGGCTCGGCACTCAACCGCTCGGACGCAGACCTCCAACTGCTGGGAGAGGACAGGAAAGTGCATCTGCTGCGCAAGACCTCCGATGGCCGATACCGCACCGTCACCTCGCAGCAGGATTGGCCCAGCTATAACGGCGATACGATCGGCTATCGTTACAGCGACAACACCCAGATCACTGCGGCAAATGCCAACCGGCTTGCACCGGTGTGGATCAACACTGTTCGCAATACGCGTGAGCTGCAGTCCACGCCCGTAGTGGTGGGCGGAATCATGTATGTGACCTCGGCCAACGAGGTGTATGCCTTTGACGCGGGCAGCGGCCGTTCCATCTGGCATTATCAGCGGGCGCGCACGCCAGGCATCGGCGGAGTGGCGGCCACCGGGATCAACCGTGGAGTTGCCGTTGACGGTGACCAGGTTTTTTTTGCCACCGACAACGCCCACCTTTTGTCGATCAATCGCTACACCGGCGCCTTGGGCTGGGAAACGGAGATGGCCGACTGGCACAAGAACTACAACGGGACCGCGGCGCCGCTGGTAGTCGATCACATGGTGATCGCCGGGATCGCCGGTGGAGATGAAGGCGCTCGCGGTTTTCTGGCCGCTTACGATCAGGAGACCGGCAAGGAAATCTGGCGAGTTTGGACGGTGCCCGCGCCCGGTGAACCCGGCGCCGAAACCTGGACCGAAGCGTCCCTTGCGCACCCCGGCGGCGCCACGTGGATGACCGGCTACTATGACAAGGAAACCGATACGCTCATCTGGCCGGTGGGCAATCCCGGTCCGGATCTGATTGGCGACCAGCGCCCGGGGGACAACCTTTATACCGAGTCGGTTCTCGCACTCGACCCCAGGACCGGGAAGAGGAAGTGGTACTTCCAGTTTACCCCCCATGATGTGCATGATTTTGATGCCATGGCTCCGTCAGCCTTGATCGATACGGAATGGCAGGGCAAACCGCGCAAGCTGCTGGTCCAGGCGAACCGTAACGGTTTCCTTTACGTGCTGGACCGGACGGACGGCAAATTTCTCTTCGGGGCACCCTATACTCCGAAAATCACGTGGGCTTCTGGTCTCGACGCAAATGGCCACCCCATTGTGGTGCCCAACATGGAGCCTACACACGAGGGAAGGATCGCCTGTCCCTGGCTTAATGGCGCATCCAATTGGTACTCGACATCGTGGAACCCTGTGACCAGGCTGTACTACGTGCAGACGGATGATAAGTGCGGGATCTACACTCGCACCGACATGCCATTTGCGTTCGGCCGCGGTTATATGGGCGGATCCTTCGGCAGTGACCCGGCGAATCCTGGACAGCGCATCCTTCGCGCCATCGACATCCACACCGGCAAAGCGGTCTGGGAGATAGCGCAAACGGGCGACGGTTCCAGTTTCGGAGGCGTGCTTTCTACGGCCGGCGGAGTGGTCTTTTTCAGCGCAGACGACGGTACGTTTTCCGCAGCCGACGCACGCACAGGGAAACTGCTTTACTCGTTTCAGACGAATCAGCTACCGCACGCCTCTCCCATGACCTACACCTTTGATCACCGGCAATACGTCGCGGTCGCTGCGGGATCTGATGTTCTTGCGTTTGCCTTACCGCAGTAGTGCTTTATCTATCCGGACACAGCCGAAGTGGCGTGCGGGTGCGCCCGTTTCAAGGGCCTTTAGCCATTCGCGAATGTCATCGCAGAGCAAGGTTACGGAGATGGATCCAAAGCTTGCGGGATAACGCTCAAGCCGGCGAAGTGCAGCGTGCAGTAACCGCACGGTACCCTGGGGATTGTTGCGTTGCAAGTGATGGAACGCCGCCGTTACCTGGATCAAGCCTTGCAGGAACGTCTTGTCCGGCTCCTGCGCCACGAGCCAGAGGCTTTCCCATGCCTCATGAGCTGCAAAGTACTCCCCGGCTTGGTACCGTCGTAAGCCTTCCGCAAGCTCGCCCTGCGTCCAATCGAAGTTCATTTCGCCGGGCTCCGGTGCCTCAAGCTAACATCGTAGGGACAGCTTTTCCTATTGCCCTCATGAGTTTAATCCCCTGTCGTGCGCCGATCACCGAGCTAATACAAATCGCCGCGGGCTGGTTCCGCATGGGGTCCGATGTTGGCCAGGATGTGGAGCAGCCGGTTCATCGCGTTTGGGTAGACTCCTTTGCCATATCGGCGACTCAAGTCACGGTCGAAGAGTATGCGCGCTTTTTGGAGGCCACCGGGAACTTGCCGCCTCCGTACTGGGGCGAAGCCAACTTCTGTCATCCTCAGCAACCCGTGGTGGCAGTCTCGTGGTTCGATGCGGTTGCGTATTGCGCCTGGCATTCACAAATGAGGGGATCGCACTATCGCCTGCCCACTGAAGCGGAGTGGGAACGGGCTTCGCGAGGCGGCGTCGAGGGGACGGCTTTCCCTTGGGGTGACGATCCGCCGATGTCACGGCCCGGCTACGATACCCGTTGGAAAACCGGACCTGAGCCGGTGGGCCAATCCGAACCAAATGCTTTCGGCCTGTTTGAGATGTGCGAAAACGTACATGAGTGGTGTAGCGATTGGTTCGCGGCGGACTACTATACGAGTTCACCGGAACGGAATCCGCAGGGACCAGACGAGGGTAGTAGAAAGGCATCGCGCGGAGGTTCCTGGCGGCACCATGTCAAGATCTCGCGGTGTTCAACGCGCTCCAGTATCCCGCCGGAATTTAAGTACGCCGACTATGGCTTTCGAGTGGTTCGCGATTGAGAGAACCGCGGATCTCCTTTGGGAGTGACCACTAAAGCCATTCGCTGCGGAGTTGCTTGACAGCAGACGCCTGTCAGCATTTAATCGCGTTCAATCCCCTCCATGCTACGGATTTCAACCCAGCTCGCCATGTTGCGCCACGGCGTCTCACTTCTCTGTGCCTGCGCACTGCTCATCTCCCTTGGCGCCTGCAAGAGGTCCTCTCCCGCGGCGAGCGCGGCCGACGGGGCAGATTGGCCCATGTATGGAAGGAGCTATGACGAGCAACGCTTCAGCCCTCTGGACCAAATCAATGAGAAGACCGTGAGCAAGCTCGGCCTGGTGTGGAGTCGAGAGCTGGGCACGACGCGCGGCCTGGAAGCTACCCCACTGATCGCAAACGGTGTGATCTATACCACGGGCGAATGGAGCGTCGCCTATGCGGTGGATGCGAGAACCGGTGCGATCCTTTGGACGTTCGATCCAAAGGTGCCTCGCGCGCGCACCCGCAGAATCTGCTGTGACGTGGTCAATCGCGGAGTCGCGCTCTACCACGACAAGGTTTACCTGGGCACGTTGGACGGCCGGCTGATCGCGCTCGACGCAAGGACGGGAAAGCCGGTCTGGGATGTGGTTACCGCGGATCAGTCCAAGCCGTATGCAATTACCGGGGCTCCGCGCATTGCCAGGGGAATGGTTCTTATCGGCAACGCCGGCGCAGAGTTTGGCGTACGCGGCTATCTCTCCGCATACGATGCGGAGAGCGGACGGCTGGTGTGGCGCACCTACACGGTGCCGGGAAATCCTGCTCACGGGTTCGAGTCGAAAGCGCTGGAGAGTGCGGCGAAGACATGGCATGGAGAGTGGTGGATCGCGGATGAGGGAGGCACGCCGTGGGACGCAATCGTCTATGACCCCGAGCTTGACCTGATCTACATCGGCACAGGGAACGGAACCGCGTGGTATCGCGATTTGCGCAGCCCGGGCGGGGGCGACAATCTGTATCTCGCCTCCATATTGGCGCTTCGCCCAAGCGACGGTCAGCTGGTTTGGTACTTTCAGGAGACTCCGGGGGAAAGCTGGGACTACGACGCGACGCAGCCTTTGATGCTGGCGGAATTGAAGATCGATGGAACCGCGCGCAAAGTCATCATGCAGGCGTCGAAGAACGGATTTTTCTACGTACTCGATCGCCAGAGCGGGAAGTTCCTTTCGGCGAAGACGTTTGTGAAGGACATTACCTGGGCCACCGGAGTCGACGCGACGACAGGACGGCCCGTGGAATCGAAAACCGCGTATGACGGATTCAAGCCAGTGCTTGTTTCCCCGGCCCCGGGTGGCGCCCACAACTGGTACCCCATGGCGTTCAATCCTGCAACAGGCCTGGTCTACGTGCCCGCACGCGAGGGTTCGGTGGTGGTGCACTCTCCAGACAAGAACTGGAAGCCTAATCCGAAGCTCTGGAATCGCGGTGAAGATGCGTCGTATAACGGGCCGCTGTGGGCGAAAGCGTTTTCTTTGCCACCCATGACCGGCCAGTTGATCGCGTGGAATCCGGTTGAGCAACGGGAGGCGTGGCGCGTCGCTCTTCCCGTGGTGGAAAGTGGCGGGGTGCTGGCAACAGGCGGCAACCTGGTGTTCCAGGGACGGTCCGACGGAATGGTCTGCGCTTATCGCGCCACCGACGGCAAGAAGCTTTGGGAGTTCGACGCGGGCACTGGCATTATGGCTCCGCCGATTACCTACCTGCTGGACGGAGTGCAATACATCACGCTGATGGTTGGCTGGGGCGGCTCCGCGGGACTCAACGATATTCCGGGCAGCGGGCCGGTGAAGCCGGGTTATGGCCGCATCCTTACGTTTGCCCTTGGCGGCAGCGCAAAACTGGACGCTCCTTCGTTCGGCGGGCATCAAGGGCCGCCTTCGCCTGCAATCCACATGAATGCCACAGCGGCTACCGTGCACGAAGGCAATGTGCTGTACGTTCGTCATTGTTTCTATTGCCACGGAGTGGAAGTGGTTTCGAGCTCCAGTGTTCCTGACCTGCGTTATGCCACGGCCGCCACGCATCACCAATTCGAGGCCATTGTGCTGGGAGGCCTTCGCGAGGCCGGCGGAATGCCATCGTTTCGCGACACGCTCACGCCAGACCAGGTGCGAGCGATCGAAGCTTATGTTTTGGCTTCCGCTGCAGCCGGCTCGAAGCAGGCGGCAAAATAATCTGTAGTGCGCCGCCTTGGAACCCGCGCTGACGAAGCAAGCCTGAGCGCACTCCTTCATGGCTGCGGCGGTTTTCCTTGCAGGAAGGCCCGAATGTTCTGGTTGAGAAATTTTTCATCAGCCGGACTGGCGCCCGCGCCGGCCGGATGGCCCCACAGCGAAGGGATAGGCTGCAAAGTGCAGTGAGGGATCAACGGCGCTTCGTAGCGTGCATCTGTGACGGGAAAATAGAGGTCAGTCGCCGACGGCATGTAGAGGACCTGCGCCTGGATTGAACCCAGGGCTTTGCGCAGGTCTCCGCCGAAACCCGGAGTCGCTCCGACATCGTGCTGTTCCCAGGTGCGCATCTGCAGGATGAGATTATTGGCGTCCGCGCCGGGGATGAAATTCGTCTTGTAATGATCGATGACCTGGGCGAGGGTGGTTCCGGCGGGCTCCTCGGATTTCCATAACTCCTCTCGCCACCACTCCTGCGAAAAGAGCCACGCGGTCCACACCAGCGAAAACGCCTGGATTCCCTTGACGGGTTCCTCTTTGTAATCGCCGCCTTTGAAGGCCTCGTCGGTAGTCAGCGCAGTAATTTCACTTTCCAGGCGCACAATGCCGTGGCCGTAGGTCTTGGCCGTGCCGGAAGTAGCAACGATGCGGTCCATGTATCCGGGATACGAGACAGCCCACTGGAAGGCCTGCTGTGCGCCCATGGAGAAGCCGATGACGGCTTGCAAGTGGCGGACGCCGAGTTCCTGGGTCAGGAGCTGATGCACCGCATCGACGTTGTCGCGAATGGTGGTAACGGGAAAGCGCGGTCCGTGGAATGGCTCTGGCGTATTGCTAGGCGACGAGGAACGCCCGTTGCCAAACAACTCGGAGGTAATAAGGAACTGGCGTGAAGGGTCGAGCGCCTTGCCCGGTCCGATGAGCCAACCATATCCACGCATGTCCGCCATGTAATGCGACGGCAGCAGCACGGCGTTGTCGCCTGCCGCGTTCAGATGTCCGTAGGTGCCATAGACGATCTTCGCCTCGGGCAGCGTGACGCCGCTTTCGGTATGGAAATTGTGGATGACGAAGAAGTGCTCTACCGGCTCAGGGTTCGGTGTGGCCTGTGAATACGCCGCGAGCGACGAGAACGCGATAAGAATGCAACAGATACGTTTCATGGGCGCTGGTCTCAGGTTATGGCAAGGGAGGAAAGAGCGGTGGATCTTTGCGCTGGCCGGTGGTCTGCTCAAAATCATAGGCATAGCGGATGAGCGTCGACTCGCTGAACGCAGGCCCGAGAAATGTTAGTCCAGCCGGCAGCATGCCATGGGTGAAGCCCATGGGCACGGTAATGGCGGGAAAACCGGTCTGCGGGGAAAGCACCTGGCTGTTATCTCCCGCCGGGCTGGTCACATCCCCAACCTTACGCGGCGGATTGCTCCAGGTGGGATACACGATTGCGTCGAGACGATCTTTTGCCATGGCCTTAAGCAACGCGTTGCGAAAGGCGATCTTCGGCGGATCGTGGTAGACGTCGAGGCAGGGGGTGCGGCGGTCGTCCGGCTTGGGTGGAGCAACCGCAGCGCGCATGTCCTCTTCGATGTAGGGCAAGTACAGACCAGAGTCCACGATGGATGCCAGGTCGTGATAGGGCGCGTCAGGATGCTTCGCGAGGTAGGCGTTCAGGTCCGCCTGGAAGTCGCCGCAGCCAAGATCCTTTTCCATCGCTTCGTAGTCCGGAATGGAAAAGGGATCGGTCAGGATTGCGCCTTCCTGTTGGAGCGTGTGGAGTGCCCGCTCGGTCACCGCTTTGACTTCGGGGTCGGTTTTGGCATCGTTGAAGTATTGGCGAAAGACGCCGATGTGGGCACCACGCAGGCCATGAGGGTCGAGAAAACGGGTGTAGTCGAGTTGGGGACGGCCGGCATCGAGTTGGGTAACTGGATCGGCAGGGTCGGCTCCGGCAACTACGGTAAGCAAGGCGGCGGCATCGGCCACCGTGCGCGCCATGGGTCCGCCCACGTCGTTGTGGGCAAAGAGGGGAATGATTCCCGCCCGGCTGGTGAGGCCGATGGTGGGGCGGATGCCCACAAGGTCATTGTGCGAGGACGGACCGCGGATGGAGTTACCGGTATCCGTGCCGAGGCCAGACTCGCCCAAACTGGCGGCGACGCCGGCCGCCGTGCCACCGCTCGATCCTGCGGGAACACGGGTAAGGTCGTAAGGATTGCGGGTGATGCCGGCAATGGAACTCGCCGTGAGGTAAGGACTGAAAGCCCATTCGGCCATGTTGGTCTTGGCCAGCAGGATGGCCCCAGCCGCCCGCAGGCGCGCCACCATGGTGGCGTCGGCGGCGGGCACAAAGCCGCGCATGGCGAGTGAGCCGCCGGTGGTCTGGAGACCCAGGGTGTCGTAGTTGTCTTTGATAAGCAGGGCAATGCCGCCCAACGGAGGCAGGGTGTGGGTGGCGGCGAAGTTGCGATCGCATGCATCGGCCTGGGCCAGGGCTTCGGGGTTGACGGTCACGATTGCGTTCAGCCGCAAGCCGTTGATCGGCGCCTGATCGTAGGCGCGGATACGGGCCAGATAGCTTTCCACGACCGCGCGGCAGGTAGTGCGTCCCTCACGAATAGCCTTTTGTGTTTCGACGATGGTCGCGCCAACGACGTTGAAGCTGGTGCTCGCGGTTTGTGCGTAGCTCAATCCGGGGAGGGCGAGTGTGAGAAGGGCGAGCGTTCGAGGAATGCGCATCATGCGATGACGCCATGATGGAAAACGATCCGGCTCACCGCCATTCCGATCAGCAGCAAGCCTGCGACTACCAGTAACAACCGCGTCAGCACCCTCCAGATGCGGGTTTTCGGGTGGACGACGCCCCGTTTGGTCTTGAGACTGTAAGCCTGCCCCAATACTCCGGACAGCAGCAGGAAGAAACCTAACGCAAGCAATAACCAGGCCATGGCTCATCCTCTTTCGGCTCAATTCGTGGTTTAGGGTCCCTTCGGGGGTAAAAGTCGCACTCATTCTACGGCCTTATCGAGCGACCTGGAGTCTTGTCTCCTGCAAACACAGTTCGATTCGGGGATGCTTCCATCCCATAAAGCCGGCCTCTGCGCGAGCGCAGCGGAATGATCTAAACTGTTGGTGATTGCTTTAGGAGTTGCGTGATGAAGATCTTCCGCTGGGTCTGGCTTGCATTCACTCTCGGCCTGCTTGGTTACGCTTTTTATCAGGGCATGTATATCGCGCCGACCGAGGCGACGATGGGGGAGATCTATCGCATCTTCTATTATCATTTTCCGTCGGCGATGATGGCGTTCCTCTTCTTCTTTGTCAGCTTCGTCGCTTCGATTGTGTACCTTTCCGCGCGCCGGAATCATCCCCAGCGGGCGCTGAGTGCCGATGCCGCCGCGCTGGCCGGAGCGGAGATGGGAATGGTCTTTTGTACCCTGGTCCTGATCCAGGGACCGCTGTGGGCCCGCCCGGTATGGGGCATCTGGTGGACCTGGGATGCGCGATTGACCACTACCCTGGTGCTATGGCTCATCTACGCCAGCTATCTGCTGCTGCGTAAGTTCGCCGACGGCCCGCAGATGCAGACTCTGGCCGCAGTGGTGGCCATCTTCGGCTACGTGGATGTTCCCATCGTCTACTACTCCACTACATGGTGGCGCACCCAGCATCCCGCTCCCGTCATCGGCGGAGACGCCAACTCCGGGCTCGATCCTGCGATGTGGACTGCAGTTTTGTGGAACATGGCGGCGTGGCTTGCCTGGGGCATTCTTCTGGCTGGTTGGCGCTATAGCGTAGAGCGGCGGCGGCAAATCGCAGAACAGCATGCGGCGCTGCACGCGCTCGAAGCCAGCCTTGAAGTTACGTTTTAAGAGCGGAAGGAATTATGGCCCATCGTCATCTTGTTCTGGCTTATGCCATCACCATCGTCGTCCAACTCGGATATGCCGGTTGGGTCGGGCTGAAATACAGGGCCACGCGGAAGCTGGAACGTGAGTTCCCTCCTTACCCGTCGATTTTGAAATAAAGCGATGAACTACCGTCCGCGCACTCGTCCTGATTAGAGGGTGTGGGTGGGTGGGGCTTCCCTGACTTCTTCGCCCATCAATTCGCCGGGATGACTTCCTCCAGAAGCTCTTCTTCCGGCTCGATGTGTACCAGAACCTCGGCTATTTTTTCCACTTGCTCCCGGACCTGGTCGGCGACGGCATGCGCAATCAGATGGCCTTCACGCACGGTTAGATCGCCCCGCACCACTACGTGCAGATCCACGTAGTAGCGGAAACCGACCTTGCGAACGAAACATTTTTCCACTCCAAACACCGCCGGGACCGCCTCGGCCACGCGGCGAACCTGCTCTTCAATCTCGGGCGCCGGCGCCGTGTCGAGCAACTCGGCTACCGGCCGGCGCAGCTGCTGCCAGCCTCCGAACAGGATGACTGGAGCGGCACACAGGGCAGCCCAGTCGTCGGCTGTCGGATCGCCCGTCCAAAGCGCAACCGAGATCCCGATAAAGGCAAACCCCGAAGTGATGGCGTCGCTCAGATGGTGCCAGGCATCCCCCCTGAGTGCGGAGCTTTCCATCTTTTCGCTGACCCCGGAGACATAACGTGAGAGCAACGCTTTGATCGGGACCACGCAGATCAGGACCCAGCAGCGTGTAGGCGTGAGGCAGCTTGTGCGGGGTGCGAATCAGGTTGATGCTTTCGGCGGCGATGCCGATGGCGGCCAGGATCATGGCAACCCCGACCACCGCGGCCGCGATCGGGTCCGCCTTGCCGTGCCCGTAGGGGTGATCCTTATCCGGCGGCTTGATGGCAAGCCGCAGGCCCCAGTAGACAACCGAGGAGCTGATGACATCCAGAAAGGACTCAATCCCATCGGCCAACAGGGCAAACGAGTGGCCAACCAGGCCGGTCAGGCATTTCACCAGCGCCAGGCCGAGGTTGATGACGATGCCCAGGAGGGAGGACCGCAGCCCGCCTTTCACCATCTGCTCGGTTGTCGATAGAGCCTTCATGGCTGCATTGTCTCTTATTTCACTCATTGCAGGCAGCTGCCGGCGGCAGGGTGACCCATGCACGGGGCGAGGTTTCCCATGGTTACCTTTTTTTGCAATCCGCCTTGCCCCGCCTGGACGATCCTTACTAAACTAGAAGGGGTTTCAATCCCTTTTGTAACCCGCTCCAGGCCCGGGAGGCGTTCGTTGCTGCGCTTTTTGAAGCTCGCCCTCATCTTCGAAATCTCCACAGTGCTGGGGTTATCGATCCTGACTGGCCAGTTCTTCTATCGCGCCTACAACAATTCCAGTCCCGAGCACCTGCCGGTTAGTTTTCTGGCTGCACTGGTCATGCTGGTGCTGGGTACCCAACAGACGGCGATGTCGTTTCGCCGGGAGAAGGTCCGGTTGGCCTATGGACGGCCCACGGGACAAGAACGGCTTCGCCTGAAAGTGGCCTACAGCACGTTGACACTGCTGCTTTTCATTGCCGCCGGGGTTCTGTTGGTGATTCTGAGAGACCACCTGCAATAGACGGAAAATCAGCGAGCCGCGGCTACCGCTCTTTTCTGGCGGGGAATCTCCGATTGAGGTTTCCTGGGTTGAGCGACGTCTGGCTGCTCCGCCTTGCGTGGTTGGGCGCCTTGAGAGGACTGCTGATCCATCCATCCATCCAGGCGTGAGCGCTTAAAGCGCCAGCGGTTGCCAAGCTTGAACGCGGGGACGAAACCGTCTGACGCATACTTGTACAAAGTGTCGGGACTGATACCGAGGTAGTCCGAAGCCATGCGGATGTCCATCACTTCACGAACCTCATCTCTCGCCGGTGTTGTTCTCATCGAAGTGCTCTCCTCTGGGAACTGCTGGACCGGGCGAGAGTACATACCCGCCGTTGTGCTTATACCGCGTTTTCACCCTGTAATACAAGAAGTTCTCGCGTATTGCTCGCATCTTCCGGGTTTCTTAACGGTTTTGTTGAGTTCCGGTAGGAGCGTAACAGAATTTGCCGGCGCGGGAAGCATTACCTCGGTTCCGGGCATGGTTACCAAGGACATCGTATCGGACCTGATGCGCGCAACAGGATGGTTGATCTTCCACATTCCGTGTTAGCCCTATCTATCTGATTCGTAGAGGTTAGCCGGGAGTCACGGTCGAGCGCGACTCCCTTCCAGAAACTACACTTCTGGCTGAAGGCCGGCGGCAAGCGAAATCAGATCGTCACCTATGGTGCGAGTTTTTGCGATGGCGTCCGCCAACGGGATGTGAGTAATCTCCGTGCCCCGAAGGACGACCAGCCGGCCAAACTGGCCTTCATGGACTAGATCGATGGCGGCAGATCCATATCGGGTGGCGAGCATCCGGTCATAGGCGGTTGGCGTGCCGCCGCGCTGGGTATGCCCCAGGTTGACCGAGCGAGTTTCGTAGCCGGTTTTTTCCTCAATCAATTCCGCGACGGCCTGGCCGATTCCGGCGAGTCGGGCGTGGCCGAAAGCATCCACCTTGGCTCCGTGGACAGCCTGCTTGTCGGTCCCGGGCAGCTTGGCGCCTTCGGCGACGACGACGATGGAGAACAACTTACCTCGATCGTGCCGCTCCTTGATGATTTTTACGGCGTGGTCGATGTCGATTGGCTTTTCCGGCACCAGGATCACATCGGCGCCACCGGCGATGCCGGAGGTGATGGCGATCCAGCCAGCGTCACGTCCCATGACCTCGCAGACGATCACCCGGTTGTGGGCTTCCGCAGTGGAATGGAGGCGGTCGACGGCTTCGGTCGCGATGGAGACAGCCGTGTCAAAGCCAAAGCAGGCATCCGTTCCACTCAAGTCGTTGTCGATGGTCTTGGGAACGCCCACTACCTTGATGCCCTTTTGCACCAGGGCATTGGCCACGCCCTGGGTGTCATCCCCGCCAATGGTGATGAGCGCGTCGAGTTGATTGGCCTTGATGCTGGCCATGCATTTGTCGATGCCGCCTTCCATCTTGCGCGGGTTGGTGCGCGAGGTGCGGAGGATGGTTCCGCCCAGCTGAAGGATGCCGGATACTGTGTCGATGGTGAGCGGCCTGGTTTTGTTTTCCACTACGCCTCGCCAGCCTTCGATAAAGCCAACGAACTCGTCGTTGTGATGGAAAATGCCTTTGCGCACGGCAGCGCGGATGACCGCGTTGAGTCCGGGGCAGTCGCCGCCACCGGTCAGAATTCCAACTCGCATTTTGCTTCTTCTCCTAAAACTGCCTTGTGAATCATAGCTGCGGAGGGTCCGGGAAGGAAGGGCGCGCCCAGAATTGTCGTCCTGGCAGAGTCGGTGCTGGCGAAAATAGCCCAGGATCCGGCGATGGCCCTCGCCAGACTTTTAAAATTCGATATTTTTGGGCCCTTTTGGAGCATTTGGAGCGAATGCAAGATTTCGGTTTTCTTTCAGAAGCTCAGCGGAACGGTCGGGAGAGGCAAAGGTGAAAGCTATGGCCCCGGCCAAACTTTTAAAATTCGATATTTTTGGGCCCTTTTGGAGCATTTGGAGCGAATGCAAGGTTTCGGTTTTCTTTGAGAAGCTCAGCGGAACGGTCGGGAAAGGCGAAGGTGAAAGCTATGGCCCCGGCCAGACTTTTAAAATTCGATATTTTTGGACCCTTTTGGAGCATTTTGGAGCGAATGCAAGGTTTCGGTTTTCTTTGAGAAGCTCAGCGGAACGGTCGGGAGAGGCGAAGGTGGAGTCGCCGTCCGACATATTCTCAATCATTACGGCGCGACTTTTAGCCGTGCCACAAATTCGGGTACGGGCCGGGCAAGTAGGTAACAGAAGGTACCGGCATCCCCGTTCGCACATTCCTAGCCGGAGGAGGCTTTAGAGAGGCAGGGGATAAAGCACAGTCTTGGCGACAAAGCGTCCCTCAGCGGCTAAAGCCGATCTCATTCTAGAGTGGTTATGTACGGGCTGAAGCCCGTACCCTTCGGGAATGCGAGCTTTCCACAACCGGTTTAGCCCCTGGGTACGGGCGCCGGCTTCACTGGAAACCTATGGGCCCGGCCAGACTTTTAAAATTCGATATTTTTGGGCCCTTTTGGAGCATTTGGAGCGAATGCAAGATTTCGGTTTTCTTTCAGAAGCTCAGCGGAACGCCTGGAGACTCAAGTCGCCTTGATACAAACGGAGTTTCGGCAGCCTTCTCTTCCGCGGTGTCTCGGGTTGGCTGATTTGTGACAGGGATCGGGTGGGACACCGGACAGCGGTAAAGCTGTCCTTCGCTCGCGTATAGGCCGAAAGTACCGGCAACTGCCGGCCAGGGAGCGGTGACGCGAGAATCCGCTGCCTGCCGAAATCGTCTTACTGGCAATTCTATACCCGATCCGAGATGGGGCTACCGTTTCGGAGGCTTCCCGATTTAATAAGTGTCAATATAGCTTTGCTTTACACTCAATAGCTCTAGTGATGCAGGAACTGATTTAGGACGTTTCCCGGGTTTTGCTTGCTTCCATTGCCCATGAGTTGCTGCTTGATAATGTTGCCGGCATTCTTCTGCAGCAACTGGCTGAGGTCGGCCTGGATCACGGGACTCGAGGTGGTGCCGGTGATGTGGACCGGGATCCCATTGGCCGCGGCGGTGGTGACCGCCTGGCCTACGACGCCGCTCGCGGCATTCAAGCCGCCCAAGGCCTGGCCGGCCACACCGGAGGTGGTGTTCAGTTTAGCGACCACCTGGAAGTTAAGAGCGCCCTGGGGTGAAATCGTGCCCGCGCCGGTGGCTGTGCCGAGCACAGGAACGGAAGTGTAGAGATTGTCGATGCGCGTTCCCTGGGGCGATGAATTGACATTGGCGCGCAGCGTTTGGATTTGGGTACCGCCCTGGGAACCGGATGTCGGCTTCAAGCCTCCGATCTTGGAGCCAAGATCGAAGCCGGCCAGCCTGGTGTTGTCTACCTGAACCGGGCCGCTGATGGTCGGGGCGGTGGCCGGTCCGGTAATTGCGAGGTTTGCGGTGAGCGTGCCACCCTGCAAGCTGGAGCCGCTGGGCAGCCGGACGCCGGCGGCCGGCAAGAGGGCCTCGACCTGGTTGATAGGCAGGTTGGGTGCTGCCAAGTGGAGAGCCAGGTTTACCGCCGAAGGGGTAATCGTATAGGTGCCATTCACGTGCACGGTGACCCCGCCGGTGCTGATGCCCAGATCTTTGATCTGCCCGTTTCTGCCGTCAAGATTGTGATTGACATTGTAGGCAATATTGACCGGAGACGGAGTGGGAGTGCCATTGGGCACGAGCTTCAACTGGGCGGCGTGGACGGTGCCATTGCTGGTAAGGGTCTGGCCATTGGACGCGACCTGAGCCGTAATGTCGGCCAGCATGGAAATACCCTGGCTTGGCTGTATAAAGCCGGCGGCGACGGGATCAAAATGCTTCAGGGTAATGGTGGCGTTGAGCGGGGTCTCGGAGGCGTCTTTCTGGCTGACCGGGCCTGCGGTGCCGTTCACATCGAGCAAACCGGCTCCAGGGATTCCCGCGGAGAGCACAAAGGGAAATGACTTGGCAAAGGAGAATTCCTTTACCGACAGATTCAGATTGCTGTAGGTCATTGGAGGGCCGGTCGACGGCACGTCCGACACCACCGCAGTGCCGTTGACCACCTTCATTTCACCGACGGTGAAGTTGGGCAGCGCACTTTCTTTTTGCGTGTTCTGGGTGCGGCTGCCGGCATTGCGCCCCATGTCGGAGAAGTTCCACACTCCCTGGGCGTTGTGAATCAGGTTGATGGAGGGCGAATCGGCAACAAAGCTGGTGACGATGAGCTGCTGATGGAAGACCAGCGGCGCCACCTCAACCCCGATGTGCAGTGACTGGGCCTGAAGGAACGGCTTGGAGCCGAAGGCGGGATCGTCGGCGATGGAAACATTGTCGGCGACCAGGCTGCCGGAAAAGATGGAGAAGCTCAGGTTGCCCAGGGTCACCTTGCGGCCAAGCGCCGTGGAAAGCTGCGTTTCGAGCGTCGGGCGAAAGGTATTGCCGTTCACGAAAAGCGGTATGAGGAGTACGGCCAGAAGCAAGAGAACGACGACGGCAACGAGAATGCTTATCAACGGATGCTTCTTCACGGTGTCACCTCTGCACGGAACTCAACTCCAAAGACGGATCTTGCACTCGATTAGATGCGAATGTTGATTTTATGTCTCAACCATGTGCAGTGGCCTCGTCATGATAAAAGGCGGCAATTTCTGCTGCGTAGCGCGCTACGACGACGCGCCGCTTTAGTTTCAGGCTCGGCGTCAGTTCCCCGGAGGCCATCGACCATTCATCCGGAACCAGATGAAAACGCTTAATGGTCTCGAAATTCGCCAGGCTCTGGTTGACCGTATGGCGCAGGGTTTCGTATTCGGCCGTCACCACCGGATTTCTCACCAGGTCGGCGCGCGAGGAGAAGGCGATTCCCTTCTGTTGCGCCAGGCTCTCGAGCGCAGGAAAGTTAGGTGAGATCAGGGCGCAGAGGAATTTGTGCCGATCCCCCACCACGACCGCATTGGCCACCAGCACGCTGCTGTTCAGCTTGCCCTCGATGGGCTGGGGAGCAATCATCTTGCCGCCGGAGGTCTTGATCAGCTCTTTTTTTCGGTCGGTGACGTATAGGAATCCATCGTCATCGACGCGCGCGATGTCGCCGGTGTGGAACCAGCCATCGGGATCGATCGCCTCCTTGGTGGCGTCCGGTTTGTGCCAGTAGCCGGCAAAGACAAATGGTCCCCTGACCAGCAATTCACTGTCCGGAGCGAGGCGGTATTCGACGGATTCAATCGGCTTGCCCACCGACCCGATGCGATGATTTTTGGCATTGTTCAGGGCCAGCACGGGCGAGGTTTCGGTGAGGCCGTAGCCCTCGAAGATGCGGATGCCAACGTCGGCGAACCAGGCGGCGGTGTCCATGCCGAGCGGGGCTCCTCCCGCGATGTAGTCGTGCACCTTGCCGCCAAACGCTTGTTTTACTTTCCTGAAGACCAGGCGATCGGCCAGCTTCCAGCTGGGCGAAGAGGGAGTTTGCCCGAGCAGGATCTGCTCGCGGTGGCGGCGGCCAGTGGCGAGAGCCCAGGTGAAAAGCTTGTTGACGATTGGTTTGGAGCTCGCACGCCGCTGCACTTCGTCGCGAATTTTCTCGTAGACGCGAGGCACGGCAACAAAGACGGTGGGCTGGATGCTGGTAAGTGCGGCGGGCAGCCGTTCGAAGTTCCCGCAATAGGCTACGGTCGCGCCGTAACAGAAGAGTGCGTAATCCAGATGGCGAGCGGTGATGTGTGAGAGAGGGAGAAAAGAGATGCAGGAAGAGTGAGGCCCCCAGGTGAATGTCCGGGTGGAGTAGTTCAGGTTGGAGGCGATGTTGCCATGGGTGAGCATGACTCCCTTGGGCTCGCCGGTGGTGCCTGAGGTGTAGATCAAGGTGGCGAGATCGTCCGGCTTGACGGCGAAACTGCGGAGCCAGATCTCCAGGTCGATTGCGGGGGTGTCAGTGTCCTTGAGCAGCGACGACAGCGTTAGCACGTTGGGGACGTTCTCCAAGCCGGCTATCTGGTCCATCACGAGGATGCGCTCGAGCGGAGTCTGGCTGCGAATGGAGGCAATCTTCTGGTACTGCGCTTCGGTCGACACCACGGCAACCCGGGCGCCGGAATCGATCAGCAGGAGGGCGATTTGCTCCGCTGTGAGGGTTGGGTAGATGGGCACGTCGACCGCGCCGAGGGCCAGGGTGGCGAAATCCACCAGGGGCCACTCCCAACGGTTTTCGGCTAACAGCGCGATGCGGTCACCCTTGACGATGCCCCAGGAGGCCAGGGTTGTGGCCAGCCGATACACGCGAGCCATGAGAGCGTCGCTCGACATGGGGTGCCAGTTGGCCGCAGCGTCCTGCCAGAGAATGGCGCGCTCGCGCTTGCTGGCCGCTACCAGTGAGACGACATCAACTAAGGTATCGAGGTTGAACATGAACGCTGTCGATTGTACCCCGCGGGGATGGGAGGCGGATAAACGGTTGCGCGGTTAAGGATTGTGGTGCGGAGGCAAACTGCAGATCTCTCCACTCCGCTACCGCTCCGGTGCCCCGGCATGCCGGGGCAAGCCGGGACGGGCGGGGCAGGCGAGATGACAATTTCTTTTTTGAGGGCCGAGTTCGGCTGCGGGGCGAGGAACCGCAGATCTCTCCAATACTCTCCGCGGTTTTCCTTATACCTGGGGGAGAGGGGTGAGGCGCACGAAGCGGGTGGACAGCCTGGACCAGTCGTCGAGAATCCAGCGGGCACGCGTGCTCGCGGTTTTTTCTGCGTGCAGCTCGATGAGTTCGCGCAAGGGAACGATCGCAGCATCGTCGAGTTGAGCGAGCGGCTCCGGGGTGAGGAAGCTGGTGTGATAGCGGGATTGAGAAAGAAAAGTGCCGTCTTCATCGAAGACCCAGGCCAAACCGCCGGTCATGCCGGCGCCGAAGTTTTGTCCGGTGGAGCCGAGCACGGCAACCAGACCTCCAGTCATGTATTCACAGCCATGATCTCCGATGCCTTCGACCACCGCCAGGGCGCCGGAATTGCGCACCGCGAAGCGCTCACCCGCGCGCCCGGCGGCGAAGAGCGAGCCGCTGGTGGCACCGTACAAAGCAACATTGCCGAGAATGACGTGCAGATCGCTTTCGCGTGCAGCGCGGCCGCGGCCACGGAGGATCAGCTCTCCTCCGCAAAGTCCTTTGCCGACAAAGTCGTTGGCCATGCCTTCGAGCACCAGCGACATGCCGGGCACAGCGAACGCTCCGAAGGATTGGCCGGCAACGCCCGTCATCCTGAAGTTCAGCGGAGAGTTTACGTGATGCAGTCCGTGCCAGACGAGCTCCCCTGCCAGCCGAGCTCCCAGGGTGCGGTGCTGGTTGGCGATGGTGGCTTCGACGGAAAATGGCTCGCCAGCCGCGCGCGCTGTCAGTGCCGGCTGTACCCAAGCATTATCGATGGCAGCATGATCGGGCGGGCGTCGATTGCGCTGGCCCTGCCAGCGCACGTGACCTTCTTTAGCCGGTGCGAGCAATGCGCTTAAATCAAGTCCGCCGGCAGCGCTTACCTGCTCTAAGAGGTCGGTACGGCCAGTCGCGGCCTCGAGCGAGGGCAAGCCCAAGCTGGCCATCAACATTTGCAGGTCGCGGGTGAGCTCCTCAAAAAAGCGGATGACGTTGGCCGGCTTGCCGCGAAATTTGGCGCGCAGCTCAGGCCTTTGCGTTGCGATGCCTGTGGGACAGGTGTTGAGGTGACACTGACGCGCCATATCGCAGCCCAGAGCCACCAACACCGCGGTGCCAAAGGCAAATTCATCGGCGCCCAACAGCGCGGCGATCAGCACATCGCGGCCGGTGCGCAGCCCACCGTCGCAGCGCAGCCGGACGCGGCCGCGCAGACCGTTTTGCATCAGGACCTGCTGGGCTTCCGCCAGCCCGAGTTCCCACGGATTGCCGGCGTACTTGATGCTGGAAAGAGGCGATGCCCCGGTGCCTCCGGCGTGGCCGGCAATCACGATGTAGTCCGCGTACGCCTTTGCGACCCCGGCGGCGACGGTGCCTATGCCGCACTCCGAGACCAGCTTGACGCCGATCGCGGCGCGAGGATTTACCCGCTTGAGATCGAAGATCAGCTGGGCAAGGTCTTCGATGGAGTAGATGTCATGGTGGGGCGGAGGGCTGATGAGCGCAACCCCCGGTTGCGCGTGGCGCAAACGGGCGATCAACTCAGTCACCTTATGTGCGGGAAGTTGGCCTCCCTCGCCGGGCTTGGAGCCCTGAGAGATCTTGATTTCGATTTCTTCGGCGTTCGCCAGATATTCAGTAGTGACCCCGAAACGGGCGGAAGCCACCTGCTTGACTTTGTTGTTGAGGATTGCCGGCGCGCCGGGATAGGCCGGGTAGGCTGCGGGATCTTCGCCTCCCTCGCCGGTATTGGAGCGCCCACCGAGCGTGTTCATAGCTTCGGTGATGGTCTGGTGTGCTTCCGGGCTGAGCGAGCCCAGCGACATGGCGGAGGCAATGTATCGCGTCACAATGGTGGAAGCAGGTTCTACCTGGTCCAAGCTCAGGGGAGCAGCGGCGGGCCGGATCTCGAGCAGGTCACGCAGCACGGTGGGCTTGTTCTCAGAAGCCTGAGCACTGAACCCAGCCCAGGCTTTTCCCGGCTCGACCGCAGCCGCGGCCGCACCGCGAGCCGTTCCGGTCACGATTTGCAGCGCACGCACGGTCTGCGGCTGCCAGCCGTGCGGCTCAGCCTGCGCGTCTTTGCGGAAGCGAACCCAGCCATAGTCGGGCAGAGTTTTGACCTCCCGCGAAGCGGGCTGCTGGGCGGTCGCGGTTGGAGGTTGCGACTCCTGGTGGAGGGCATTGACCAAGGCCGGTTGGGTGTCTTCATCCTGGGCGGCGGACCAACGGTCGCGCGAGGCAACTTCCAACTCCGCGAATCCGATGCCGGAGATGGGGGAAGGTGTCCCGGCAAAGCAGAGGTCGACGACCTCTTTATGCAGGCCAAGGACATCGAAGAGATGCGCGCCGCGATAACTGTCGATGACGGAAATGCCCATTTTCGACATGATCTTCGCCAGGCCAAGATCAAAGGCATGCAGCATGTTCGCTTCACCCTTTTCCGGGTCAAGATTTCGTGCCGTTTCGAGCGCCAGCCAGGGGGAGACGGCGCCCGCTCCGAAGCCGAAGAGAACCGCTGCATGGTGCAGGTCGCGGCAGTCGCCCGCTTCCACGGCCAGGCCGACATGGGTACGAACGCCTGCGTTCACCAGGGCAAGATGCACTGCCCCGGTGGCCATTGCCATGGGGATGGGGAGCAGTTCGGCGCGACCGCCTGGTTGAGCAATCGCCCGGTCGCTGAGCAGCAGGATGGCCGCGCCGCCGCGCACCAGTTCAATGGCGCGGGCGCATAGGTCGTCGATGGCCCGGCGCAGGTTGCAGGTGGGCGCGAAGACGCAATCCAGAACCGCCAGAGGCATCTCGTCAGCCAGCGCGTGCTCCCGGTTACGGAGCGCATGCATTTGACCCAGGGAAAGAAAAGGCGATTCCAGCGAGAGCCCAGGGATCCGCGCCTTGGTATCGAGGATGTGCGGCCAGGGGCCAAGGCGTGTGTGCAACTGGATGACAATCGATTCCCGGACGGGATCGATTGCCGGATTGGTGACCTGGGCGAAGCGTTGGCGGAAGAAGGCGTAGACCGGGCGCGGCGCGTGAGCCAAAGGCGCCAGAGGGGTATCGTCCCCCATGGACCACACGGCGTCTTTACCATCGCTGGCCATAGGCGCCAGCACCATACGAACATCTTCGCGGGTATAGCCGAAAGCCTGTTGCAGTTGGGTCAGATCCTCGATCGGCGGCGTGAATGCTGCGGGCTCCAGGGGAGTATTGGCGACCTGTTTGCTATAGGTGGTAAAGCGGTCGAATTCCTTGAGCAGTTGATCGTCTTCCAGCAGCTGGTGCGCGTCCAGGTCGGCGACCAGCATCTCTCCGGGACCAAGGCGGCCACTGTGGATAATTTTCTCCGGGTCAAGGTCGACCAGGCCTGCTTCTGAGCCGGCGACAACCAGGGCATCCTCGGTGAGGAAAAATCGGCAAGGCCGGAGGCCGTTGCGATCGAGGGCGACGCCCACCAGGTGTCCGTCGGCGAAAGCCAGGGCCGCGGGGCCATCCCAGGGTTCAACGCAGTCAGCGTGGTAGCGAAGAAATGGCGACTCTTTCTGACGGCCAGCCGGCGGCAGCAACATTCTGACCGCCTCGGCAACGCTGCGGCCGTTGCGCGCCAGCAATTCCACCACCTCATCGAGGCTGGTGGAGTCCGAGCCATCTTTGGTCAATATGGGGTGACATTCCAGGGGGATGGTCGCCGCGCGGGCGTCCATGCGAGAACGGTTGCCCCAGACGGTGTTGATCTCGCCGTTATGCGCCAGAGTGCGCAGAGGCTGGGCGCGGTCCCACGAGGGCAGCACGTTGGTGGCATAGCGCTGGTGGAAGATGGCAAAGGGCGTCACGTAGGCCGGGTCGGCGAGATCGGGATAAAACTCCGCCAGCAGGCGCCCGGCGCACATGGCTTTGTAAACAATGGTGTAGGAGGAGAGGGAGCAAACGTAGCCCGCTCCGGCGGTACGCTCGAACTGCTTGCGCGCCAGGTAAAGGCGGCGCTCGAAATTGGCCGGGTCGATGGCGGTTACCAGCACGTGGCGGATGATGGGAATGCTGGAAAGCGCGATTTCGCCCAGGACGTCTTGGCGAGTGGGCACCACCCGCCAGCTGAGGATTTCAAGCTGCTGCGCGGCCAGCGCCTGCTCAAGAGCCTGCTGGCCGGGACCAGATTCGTCGGGGAAAAACACTACGCCTACGCCCAGCGGCTTGGCCGGGTCAAGCGAAAGACCGGCCGAGGCGAGGAGAAACTCCCGCGGGATGGCGGTCATAATGCCAACGCCGTCACTGCTTTTGCCGTCAGCGGCGATGGCTCCGCGATGGGCCAGGCGAGCGAGCGCGGTAAGAGCCTGGGTCAGAATTTCATGGGAGGGTTGGTTGCGTAGCGTGGCCACGAAGCCGACTCCGCAGGAGTCGTGGTCGAAGCGGGAATCCACCAGGGTCGGCGTAGAACCACGCTCCAGCGTCTTTGAGGCAAAGGAACCCATACGTAACTATAATCCCCGTTTCCGTGACAAGCAGTTGACGATTAAATTTTCTTTTGCACCACAGCGGGCACTGCCGATCGGGCAATGACAGCAGGGCCATGGCGCCACTCGCGGGAGGTTAGCTCTCGCGTGACTATTTGCCTAAAAAAAGGCATCCATTCGTTGACAAAGAGGATCTGTATATTTATACATGAGAATGTATTTTTATGCACACCGAGCGCGGCCATCGGCCGCGCTCTGACTTTGGATCAAAAGGCGTGCAGAAAGTGGCTTGGAACACGGTTATTTGGAACCGTAATCAGGCTGCAACGAAGAGGAACGCATAATGAAGCAGGACCGGCACAGTGCAATCAAGGAACTCGTCGCGGGAGCCGGCATCGGCAGCCAGGACGAGTTGCGGCGCCGGCTGGTGAAGCGCGGTTTCGAAGTGACCCAGGCTACGCTTTCTCGAGATATTCACGAACTGCACCTCTATAAAGGTCCGAACGGGTACGCAGCGCCCAACGGCGCAACCTACGACGATGACTTGCCTCAGACTGCCGAGATGTTGAGCAGCTTCGGACTACGGGTGAAACAGGCGCTCAACCAATTGGTGCTGATCACCAGCAGCGGGAGCGCTCAACCGGTCGCCCTGGCGATCGATGGCGAAGACTGGCCTGAGGTAGTAGGCACCATCGCCGGAGACGACACCGTGCTGATCATTTGTCCAGACCAGAAGCGGGCGACCCTGTTGCGGGATCGCCTGGAAGCGATGATCGGCTGATGAGGAAGGATTCGCCACAAATCGCGGTTGCCGGGGTAAGCGGCTTTGCCGGCATGGAGCTGGCACGCTTGCTGCTCCACCACCCTGCCCTGCACGGCCGGCCCCCGGTGTTTGTGGGGCGGGACGCGGACGCAATCCGGTTGACTGCAATCCATCCTCAACTGGCCGATAACAGCGGCAGCTCTGCGCTGATGGTCGAACCTTTCTCCTGGGAGCTATTGAAGGAGCGGGGGGTCGATCTGCTGTTTTTGGCCACACCGCATGAGCAATCGCGGGGCTGGGTTCCAGAAGCACTGGCGCAAGGATTAAGGGTAGTGGATTTGAGCGGCGCGTGGCGGCTGCGGGGGCACGAACATCGGGCAATCTATGGTTTCCACGACGCGGACCCTGCACTCGCTGAGCAGGTGCAGGCACGGAGCGTTTACGGATTGCCGGAACTGCATCGCGACTGTATCCGTAAAGCAAAGCTGGTGGCCAACCCGGGATGTTATGCCACGTCGATCATTTTGGCGTTGAAGCCGCTGCTGGCGGCGGGCTGGGTGGATCTGGATCGGGGGATTATCTGCGATTCCAAATCGGGCGTCTCCGGCGCGGGCAAGGCGCCTACTCCGGGAACGCACTTTATGTATGCGGCGGACAATCTGTCCGCATATGCAGTGTTTGGCCATCGGCATATGGGCGAGATGTTGGAGCAACTGGGCATCGAGGAGCCGCAGATCATCTTTACTCCGCACTTGTTGCCGATTCCACGGGGGATTCTTTCGACGACGTACGTGACCTTCGAGGATGCGAAGGAAGTGGAAGAAGTGGACGCTTGCTTTAAGGAGTTTTACGCGGCCAGCCCGATGGTGAGAGTGTTTAGCCCGGGCAAGACGGGAAGAGGCAGCGCGCATCTGCCACAGATACAGTACTCGGTGCGCACAAATTATTGTGACGTTGGATTTCAGCTGGCGAAGGATGGACGGCGATGCATTCTGGTTTCGTGTTTGGACAACCTCCTCAAGGGAGCGGCCGGGCAGGCGGTCGAGAACATGAACCTGATGTGCGGATGGGACGAAGCGGAGGGGCTGTTATGAAATTCGTCGTCAAACTTGGTGGTTCCGCGCTGGAAGATCCAGCCTTGCTTCATGGCTGTGCGCGGGCGATCGCGGTGCTCGCGCAGGATGGCAACCAGGTCGCCGTGGTGCATGGCGGCGGCGCGGCGCTCACCCGCACCCTGAAGCAAATGGGAAAGAAGAGCGAGTTTATCGCGGGATTGCGCATCACCGATGCGGAAACACGCGATGCCGCGCTGATGGTTCTGGGTGGCCGGGTGAACAAGGAACTGGTTGCGGCCCTGGGTGGGCACGGCCAGGCGGGCGTAGGGCTTTCTGGCGGAGATGGATTGATTTTTCGCGCGCGCAAAAAACGCACCACACCCGACCTGGGTTTTGTAGGCGAGATTGTCTCGTCGGATACGCGCTGGCTCGATGCGATCTGGAAGATGGGCGCGGTGCCGGTCATCTCCAGCCTGGCTCTGGGGTTTGATGGCGAGTACTACAACATTAACGCCGACGAGATGGCGGCTGCGTGCGCGGTGGCCTGCAACGCGGATGCGCTGGTGTTTCTTACCGACGTGCCGGGGGTTCGCGGAGCAAATGGCCAGGTGATGCGCTGGCTGAGCGTAGATCAGATCGCCGGGCTGACACAGGATGCGGTAATCAGCGGAGGTATGCTGCCCAAGCTGAGCGCCTGCCGTGAGGCGCTGCTGGCCGGGGTGAAGCGGGTGCGCATTCTGCCCGCGGATGCCGCATCGGTATTACCGGACCTATGTTCGACCCGGGTGGTTCAAGGAACTGAGGTGATGGTGGCATGAAGCTGAAAGCGATACAGGCGGCGGAAACAAAGCTGCTGCTCCCCACATACGAGCGCAATCCGATTCTGTTTGTCGATGGAGCGGGTATGTACCTGATCGACGACAGCGGCGAGCGCTATCTCGATCTGCTCAGCGGCATCGGCGTCAACGCGTTGGGATATGGACACCCGGCGGTGAATGAAGCCATCGAGCGGCAAAGCCGCAAGCTGGTGCACATTTCGAACCTGTACTTCCATGAAGGGCAGGCGGAGCTGGCGCTGCGGCTGACGGAGAGAACCGGCCTGGACCGCGCCTTCTTTTGCAACAGCGGGACCGAGGCGTGGGAAGCAGCGATGAAGCTGGCCCGCGCGTACTCCGCGATGAAGCGGAGCGAGGGCCACGCTATCGGGACCAAATTCCTCGCGCTCGAAAACAGCTTCCACGGCCGCACCATGGGTTCGGTTTCGACTACGCACAAGGACAAATATCGCGAGCCGTTCCAGCCGCTGGTGCCGGGAGTGGAGTTTGTGCGCTTCAACGATGTGGATCATCTGCGGGCGAGTTTTTCGAGTGAAGTGTGCGCGGTATTGATTGAACCAATCCAGGGCGAGGGTGGAATCCGTCCCGTGTCGCAGGAGTTTTTTGCCGCGGCGCGCGAGCTTACGCAGTCGACCGGTGCGCTGCTGATTGCCGATGAGATTCAATCTGGGCTCGGCCGTACAGGCAAGTGGTTTGCCTATCAGCATTTCGGCATTACGCCGGATGTGACCACGGTGGCTAAGCCGCTGGCCGGGGGGCTGCCGCTAGGGGCGATGTTGTGCAGCGAAGAGGCGTCACGGGCGATCCATCCGGGCCTGCATGGAACCACGTTTGGCGGCGGCCCGCTGGCGTGCGCGGTAGCGATTGCCGTGGTCGATGCGATTGAGCAGCAAGGTTTGCTGACCCACATCCAGCAGACGGGTGCGTACTTCAAGCAGCAACTGAATGGCCTGGCGGAAAAACACGAGAGTGTGGTCGATGTGCGCGGTATGGGACTGATGTTGGCGATAGACCTGAACTCGGCTGAGCTGGCCAAGCAGGCGGTGGCCAAAATGCTGGAGCAACGCATCCTTATTAACCGCACCAACGAAACGGTTCTGCGTTTTCTGCCGCCCTACATCATGGGCCGGGAGCACGTGGATCTGGCCGTCGCGGCACTGAACGATATTTTGACCGAGGCCGCCGGCGCCACTTTGGCCGCGGCGCATCCAACCACGAGGGGGTCACGCAATGCCTAGCAGGACTTTGGTTGTTGATGAAAGCGCAGTCATTCAGGAGGGCAACTTGCTTGCTCAAGCTACCGTGACGCTCGCAGGGCGCGACCTCTGCTCCATTGCCGATCTTTCCCGGTCGGAGATTGCCGCCATCATGGAACTTGCGCATGCCATCAAGGCGTCGCCGGCCGACTATCGCTACTCGCTCGACGCGCGGCAGATGGTGATGTTCTTCGAAAAGGCCTCGCTGCGTACGCGGCTGACTTTTGAGGCGGGGATGAATACGCTGGGCGGTTCGGCGATGTTCGTGGACCAGACGCAGTCTCCGCTGGGTGAGCGCGAGTCGCTGGCGGACATGGCGCGCAACGTGGAGCGTTGGGTGAGCCTGATCGTTCTGCGCACGTATGCCCACGAAACCATCACGGAAATGGCGGAATATTCCCGGGTGCCGGTGATCAATGCGCTGAGCGACCTGGAGCATCCGTGCCAGGCGCTGGCCGACTTTATGACCATCGAAGAACGTTTTGGCACGGCGCGGGGGGTCAAGTTTACTTATGTGGGGGATGGTAACAATGTCTGTCACTCATTGATGCTGACGGCCGCTCTGCTGGGCGCGCACTGCACTGTCGCGTCGCCCAAGGGATATATGCCCAAGCAGGAAATTACCGCGGAGGCGCGCAAGATCGGCGCGGAAACGGGAGCGTCACGCTGACCTTGACCCATGATGTGGTGGGCGCGGTCCGCGGCGCGGATGCGGTGTATACCGACGTTTGCACCAGCATGGGATTTGAGCATGAAGTGACCAAGCGAGCGCCTATCTTCAAGCCTTACCAGGTCAACGAAGCATTGATGGCGCATGCCGCGCCCCATGCCGTGTTTATGCACTGCCTGCCGGCGCATCGCAACGCTGAAGTCACGGATGCGGTGCTGGATGGCCCACAGTCGGTGGTGTTTGAGCAGGCGGAGAACCGCCTGCATGCGCAAAAGGCGCTGATGGTGCTGTTGCTGGGCGGCGGCCTTGCCGGGGCGCGCGATACGGCTACAGCCTGACTGTTGGGTCGCTGAGTTGGACAGAATCCCTCAGCGGCTAAAGCCGTTCATTTTGGCCGATCGGATGGCGGGGCTGAAGCCCCCTTCAAGCCTGGTCAATGCAGGAATGGCCTCAGGGCTTGAAGGGGACGGCCTTTAGGCCGTCCGGAAGGAATCCGAGAAAAGGTGGCTTTAGCCGCTGAGGGAATCTTCCCAGTACGGTTGCAGATATTTTTGAAGGAGTTTACATGTCAAAGAAGGTTGTTCTTGCTTATTCAGGTGGTCTCGACACCTCGATCATTATTCCCTGGCTCAATGAGAACTACGGGATGGATGTAATCGCCATGATTGCAGATGTAGGACAGGGCGAAGACCTGGACGCCGTGGTGAGCAAAGCCTACGCAACCGGCGCCAAGAAAGCGGTGGTGCTCGACCTGCGGGACGAATTCGTGCGCGACTACGTGTATCCAACGGTGCGCGCAGGCGCCATCTATGAGCACAAATATCTGCTGGGCACTTCGATTGCCCGGCCAGTCATTGCCAAACATCAGGTGGAAGTGGCGCTGGCGGAAGGCGCCGAGGCCGTTGCCCATGGCTGCACCGGTAAAGGCAACGACCAGGTCCGTTTCGAGCACGCCTACCAGGCGCTCGCTCCCGATCTTAAGGTCATTGCTCCGTGGCGCGAATGGACGCTGAAGTCGCGGGAAGACTGCCTGGACTATGCCGAGGCACATGGCATTCCCGTGGCGGCGAGCCGGGAGAAGATCCACTCCCGCGATCGCAACCTTTGGCACATAAGCCACGAGGGTGGAGAGTTGGAGAATGCCGGCAACGCACCGTTGGCCAGCACCTGGGTGATGACCCGCTCCCCACAGGAAGCGCCCGATCGCGAAGAGGTAGTGGAAATTGGCTTTGTCGAAGGCAAGCCTGTCTCGGTGGACGGCATGAAGCTGGAGCCGGTTCAGATTGTAGAACTGCTGAATGAGATTGGCGCGCGGAATGCCATAGGCCGGATCGATCTGGTGGAAAATCGCTTCGTCGGCATGAAGAGCCGCGGCCTGTATGAGACGCCAGGGGGGACCCTGATCACCACCGCGCATCGTGAACTGGAGGCGCTGACGCTCGATCGCGAAGTGGCGCACTACAAGCAGCAGGTGGCTCTGAAGTATGCCGAGTTGGTTTACTTCGGTCTCTGGTTCACCCCGCTGCGTGAAGCCCTGGACAGCTTTGTGGAGAACACGCAAAAGAACGTAACCGGCTCAGTTAGCCTTTCTCTGTACAAGGGCAACATCGGTGTAGCCAAACGGCATTCGCCGTTCTCGCTTTACTCCGACGATCTGTCTTCGTTCACCATGGGCGACAGCTACGACCAGAAGGACGCTAAAGGCTTCATCCAGATCCTTGGCTTGCCGGCGCGGACGCGGGCTCGGCTGCTGCAGAAGAAAGAGGCTGTCCAGTGAAGATGTGGTCTGGCCGCTTTCGCGAGCCACTCGACCAGGACTTCGAACAATGGCAACGATCTCTGGTATTTGACTGGCAGCTGCTTCCCCAGGAAGTGGCTGCCAGCAAGGCGCACGCGCGCACCATTGCCGCGGCGGGCATCCTGTCTGCAGAGGAACTGGAGAAGATTGTGGGCGCGCTCGACGCGATCCGCGACGAGTATGCTCAGCGTCCGCCCAGCGATATCTACGGCACGCAGGCGGAGGATATTCACCACTTTGTGGAGCTCGAGCTGGTCGCGAGGATTGGCGATCTGGGGTTCAAGTTGCATACGGGGCGCAGCCGCAACGAACAGATTGCCACCGACCTGCGGCTGTTCGTGAGGGAGAAATGCGGATCGATCGCCGGCCACCTGGCGGAGTGGTCGCGAGCACTGACCACACAGGCCCGGGCCGCGGGCGACGCGGTGATGCCTGCTTACACCCATCTGCAGCGGGCAGAGCCGGTATTGGTTGCGCACTGGCTGCAGGCGTACGGAGAAATGCTGCTGCGGGATATGACACGGCTGGGGGATTTGAGCCGCCGCTTGAATTATTGTCCACTGGGTTCTGGAGCGGTGGCGGGCGCGACTCTGAAGCTGGACCGGACAATCGCCGCGCGGGAGCTGGGCTTTTGCGGGCCCACCGCGAACAGCATGGACGCGACCAGCGACCGCGACTTTGCACTCGAATTTTTGCAGGCGCTCACGGTGGTTGGCCTGCATGCCAGCCGGTTCGCGGAAGAGATCACTCTTTATGCCACGGCGGAGTTTGGATTTGTCGAGCTGCCAGAAGCGTTTTCGACTGGCTCGAGCGCGATGCCGCAGAAAAAGAATCCTGATTTAACCGAATTGGTGCGCGCCAAGGTTGCCCGCATCAATGGTGCGGCGCAAACGGTCACGATGCTGCTCAAGGGTCTTCCGCTGGCCTATAACAAGGACCTGCAGGAAAGCCAGGAGCCGATTTTTTTTGCGGCGGATGCGGCGGAGCGGATGACCGCGCTGCTGGCCAGGTTCACCGCGGCGCTTCGCTTCAACACGGCCCGCATGCGCAGTGCCTGCGAGACGGGTTTCCTCAATGCCATGGCGGCCGCCACCTACCTGGTGCACAAGGGAGTTCCCTTCCGCAAGGCGCACGAGAAAATTGGCCTGGCAGTGCGTTATGGTTTGGAAAAGGGTTGCGAACTCGATGGCCTTAGCCTGGCTGAGCTGAAACAGTTTGGGCCGGAATTCGAAGCCGATTTCTTTTTGAGCATCACTCTCGATGCGACCGTGAACTGCCACGATGTGATTGGCGGCACCGCGGTAGGCCGGGTACGTGAGGCGTTAGCTGCACAGGAGGCGAGACTTTCTGCGGCGATGGGACAGATGGATGGAAATTCGTAAGGCCAGATTACAAGACGCGTCCAACATATATGAACTGGTGAACAGCCTGTCACAGGATGGCACCTTGCTGCGGCGCGCCTTTGCGGAGATTTGTGAAAACGTGCGCGACTTTACCGTCGCGGAATCAGCCCAGGGCATCTTTCAGGGCTGCGGAGCGCTGCATCTTTACGGTCCGCATTTGGCCGAGGTGCGCTCGATTGTGGTGCGTCCCGAAGCCAAGAGCAAGGGCACTGGGGGCATGCTGCTGCAAGCGCTGCTGGATGAAGCGGAGGACCACGGCATCGGTTGCGTATGCCTGTTCACACGCATTCCCGATTTCTTCTTCCGCCATGGTTTTCGCGTGGTGGAGGATCGAGCGGCTCTGCCCGACAAGATTTATAAAGACTGCCAGAACTGCCCGCGGCTCTACCGCTGCGATGAAGTGGCGATGGCCCGCGGCCAGATTCCTAAAGTGTCGATCCTGGGGACCAGGATCGAAGCCGAGCAGCTGGTTCGCCTGACCGGCTGAAGCTGGCCGCTAAATCAGTCTTAATTCTGGGAAATAATGCCTATAGCGGGTTGCGTCAAGGGACATCAGCCGATCCGCTTGCAAAAGAGCATGGGAACCGACCAGAAAGTCCGCAAGCAGGCGTTTCGGCTTCCCATTTCCTGATTTTCGCCGCTGGTTTGCATAACGGGCAAACCGCCTGCCGGCATCCGCCCATACAGCACGTTCTATTTCAAAATCGATAGTGATCCCTGTATGGGAAAGAAACTCGTTGACAAACGATTCGGTTGCCTTGGGGTGGGCAAGCAGCTCCGCGTATACGACCGGCGCAATCAGTAAGGCACCGTGGTTTTTCGCTTCGCCGAGCCCTTGAGAGATCCCTCTAGCCAAGGGTTCGCCTGACCACAGCGCAGAGAGAATATTCGTATCGATCGCGGTTCTCACCTCTCAACCGACTCCTCATCCCGCAAACCGCTGACCCACGCATTGATTTCGCGCCTGGAATGAAATGCAGGCAGCACACCGGCATATTTCTCGAAAGGATTTTGAGGCGGTTGAGCAGGACGAATGATCGTCCGCTCGCCTTCCACGACAAACTCCACGCGGTCGCCTTCTTTCAATCCGAGGCGGCGCCGAATTTCGAGCGGAACCGTGATTTGACCCTTGCTACTGAGGGTGCTGCTTGCAGTCATCTTTACTTACCATCCTTACAGTAAAGATTGTACACCTTACACTTCTGCGAGGCGAAGATGTCGCCTCAGATAGCACGGGATTCAAGCGTACAGAGGAGCTTCTTCCACCAATAAAAACGGGGAGCCGCTGACCTCTCCATTACCCCGACGCCCTGTCGACAAGAATCCTCAGAAGAATTGCCAACGTAGAGTCTACCCGGATTCCAGTCACGCATCACTCGACACGACCGGGTGCAGTCCGATAACTCTACCAAGCCGGACGGGATATCTCAGGGGATGGCGCGAGAAAAGTCTGCTGGTTTGAAGATGCGCAAGCTGCCACAAGTTACCTAAGTTTGGTTTGTGCTACTTATGTCGCACAAGTTACTAAAGTCAGGCCTTACCTTCCAGACTGTTCGATACGACCGTTAATTCACTAAACGTCGCCCTGACGTTACTTACAGCCAATTACATATAGGGAGCAGGTTTTTAGCGGGTTACGTCCGCGCCACTCCGCTCCCGCCCAAGTGTTATTCAGCAGCCGAACGTAGAAGCGTTGAATAACTCTTACCCGCTAGTCACGGTTCTCAACCCCTGGCTTCTGGGTTTCGTGACAACACATAGAAGATTTTGCCGGTCGGAGTTCTCTCCGTGCTCGTCAGCAGATCTTCGTCTAGCGGTAAGTGACTCTACCCCCCAGGAGCTCCGCTGAATGTTCTCGGCCCGTCTTTCCCCCCGACTAGCTACTGTTGTTCTCGCGGTCGTGTTTGGCTCACGGCTGCTCATGCACGCACAAGATACCCGCAACGTTTCCGAACCCAAATTTCCGCCAAGCTGCACGGTGCTGCAGGCACAGCTCTCTATCAGCGGCGGGGAGCCTTCGTCGGAAACCGCATTTGATACCTCCCGCATCCAGTCCGCGCTCAACAACTGTAACTCTGGGAGTGCCGTGGAATTAGCCGCCTCGGGCAACAATAACGGCTTCCTTATGCAACCCATCAAGATTCCCAGCGGGGTTACATTGCTGGTGGATGCCGGGGTGACGGTGTTCGCCTCGCGCAATCCTGCCGATTACCAGAACTCCAACTCGGGCGCAACGTGCGGCACGGTAAGCGACAACGGGGGCGGGTGCCATGCGCTCATCAAATCCAGCGGCACTACTGGCTCGGGAATCATGGGCTACGGCGTTATCGACGGGCGCGGCTGGGACAATCTGATTGTCAACGGCACCACGCAGAGCTACTCGTGGTACTCCAACACGCAGAAAGCCTATATTCCCAGGCCGGTGCTGAACCAGAATAACTTCGACATGATTGATTTGAGCCAGGCCAATAACTTCACGCTGTACAAGATCACCATCAAGGACTCCCCCGAGTTCAACATTCATTGGTATGGCCAGAACGGCGGCTCCGTGACCAAGGGTCTGACCATCTGGGGCATCAAGATTATCTCTCCGAATAATATTTCCAACACAGACGGCATCGACCCTACCAACAATTCTTCCGACGTTACTATCGCGAACTCTTTCATCTCGAACGGCGACGATAACGTGGCGATCAGCTCCACCGCGGAGGGCAATCCAGTTTCTAACGTCTCCATCATCAACACCCATACGTATTCCGGGTTTGGCATCTCCATCGGCAGCCGCACGCAGGGCGGGATTAACAACGTACTGGTGGACAACATCGTGCAGTCGGGCTGGTATCCCAACAAGGGCAGCGCGGGTTTGAAGATCAAGTCGGCTTCCGACCGGGGCGGCGTGGTCAACAACGTCCTTTACCAGCACATCTGCCAGCAGAATGAGGGGGCGGCTATCCGCATCTACCCCTACTACATAAATCCCTCCACCACCGCCCACGTTCCTACCTATACCAATATTGTTGTGCGCGACGTCACGGTGCTTGCCGACGCCGGCGGCGGCTCCGGCAGCTTCACCTTCCAGGGTTACGATGCCAACCACATGACCACGCTTTGGCTGGACAATCTGAACGTAATGGGCAAGCCGAACCTGACCTCGGCAAAACCGCAAAACGCTTCCTTCACAGTCGGCCCAGGCCCGGTAAACCCGGACTCGCTGCAACAGCTCAGTGGCACAGGCGTGACTTATACGGGCAGCGTCTCCAATACCGGCGAAGCTCCCTATCCCTGCTCCAGTTCGAGCTTTCAGCCGCTCACGGGCGAGCTGCTGCTTTCGACGGAA
This sequence comes from uncultured Acidobacteriaceae bacterium, assembly GCA_963758385.1. Classification (GTDB taxonomy): domain Bacteria; phylum Acidobacteriota; class Terriglobia; order Terriglobales; family Acidobacteriaceae; genus PALSA-350. The sequence continues at coordinate 2,133,417 of CAVWVA010000001.1, forward strand.
ACCGCTACCAATCTGCAGAGCTACGCCGATAGCGACGGTTCCGCGTTTACGTTGAACGCGGTGGTGGAACCTGCGTCAGAGGAGTATGCGCCGGTAAAGAATGCCATCACCTTTTATGACGGTGGCAACGCCGTGGGCACCGCTGCTCTGAGCGGCAACGGCACGTTGGCCACTCTGAAACTTTCCAACGTTTCCCCAGGGACGCACACTTATACGGCCAAGTACCCCGCAGACGGCAACTATCCGGACTTTACATTTGGTTCAGTTACGGTTACTGTTCCCGGGAACGCTCCGGCTCCTCCCGTGACTCCCCCCAGCCAAGAGGCCACGGTGACGGTGGTAGCAACGCCGGCGTCGTTGACCGTCAGCCCTGGATCGAGCGCCCTCTCGGCCCTCGCCATTACGCCCGTCGCAGGGTTTACCGGCTCGGTCACGCTCACATGCGCAAGCCCGGTTGCCTACGTTACGTGCACCGTGAACCCACCTGCCAGCATCACGGGGACAGGCACCACAGTCACCACGGCCACAATCTCGGTAAAGGCTACGACCGCAAGCCTCGGGGCTCCGGAACAAACAAAGAATCTGATCGTGTTCGCCGCCGTCTTTCCCTTGAGCGCGTTGCTGCTGCTGCCGCTCGAAAAGCGGCGCCGGCGCGCCATGATGTTCCTGTTGACCCTGGCAGCGATCGCGCTGTTCGCTACCGGGTGCAATAACCCCAACGGGTTTAACAACGGGGCGGTGCCTCCCGCCGGCTCGCATACACTTACGCTGAACACCGCGGCGGGCAATACGACGGTAAAGACGCAGATCACTGTCTCGATAAACTAGAGGCCTTCACAAGATTTTCACGACTCGCTGAAGACTCCGAAGGACGTGCTCACGACGCGGCATCCACGGCGAAAAAGGCGCCTGTCAGGGTGCCGCCGTCGAATGCAAACGCGACGGCGTGTTTTCCCGGGGTTGCTGTAAGCGCATCGACAAAGACTGATACTTGCTCACCGTTGTTGTGAACGTAATGAGGGGCACCTGCCGCATCGATGGTTGCCCCGGTTATCCGGGTAAGGTTGGCGCCCGTCCAGAGAGCAACTCCGTTCTTGCCGGCAACAATCGTCGGAGTTCCCTGAGCCGGGTCAAGCTTAGGGGCAGGCGGCGGGACGGCTGGCGTAAGGTCAAGCAGATACGTTGCCACCGTTCCGTTTTGCAGCATGACCTTGGAACATCCCTGTAAGGCGGCGTTCTGCGCCAGCAGCTTAAGATGTTGCTGGTCGATTCTGACGAACTCAGGCGTGCCGAGCGTATAGGTTCTGTCCAAAAGAGCGGTCCAGTCCGGCGTCACGCTGGGCGGGACAGCGATGAGCAGCGTGGTCACGGCCGCATCCCTAGATAGAGTAGAAATAGAAGGTCCATCCGGCAGACGCACTACGGAACTCGCTACCCATTCCGCTCCACAAAATGGGACCTTGAAGGTGATGACGGACCCGGCGCCCTGGAAGACAGCCTTCGGAGCCCACGCCTGCACTGTCACTGCGTCTTTTGGTTCATTGGTCCATCGTCCGGCCCGCCGTTCGCCTTTGGCAAAGACAGAGTCGCAGTCATCGTAGTCATAGGAGCCAAAGAGTGGCTGGTTGTTCAGATAAAGGATAGGGTCGGGAAGCTTTTCAAGATCGTGCTTTGAAATGCGTTCTCCGTCTTCGGCTGCACGTATAACCAGCGCGAGCCTGAAAAATGCATCTCCGGGTTGCACGGAAAACGTCGCAGTCTCGATAGAGATGCTCTTTGTCGGGAGGGTCGCCAGGTTAATGGAAAGCGGCACGCTAGGCCCGAAGCGGCCGCTGAGCACGGCTTCTCCCTCGTTCAGTGCTGCCACGGTCGTGCGAATTTCCAAAGCATGGTCTGACTTGATGGTCAGATTTGTTTCCGCACTCCGGTGCACCTGGCCACCGATCGTGACCTCGGTGCCGGAGAAGAAGTTGCGCCCCTGGAGCATGACAACCGCGACTCCTCCGCCGGCGTTGACCCAGGAAATACGCTTGATCTTCGGTCCCAGCCTGCTCTCGGTGATAACCGACGGCTCAATACTGAGGGTGCTATCCGACCAGGCCGGATATCTGCCGAGCCGCGCCGGGAACGGCCACCAGCGCCAGCGAACTTTTGAGCTCTGGGTCTTGCGTTCGTAGGAACGCCAGTATCCTCGCGATTGCAGGTTGAGAGTCTGCGTCTGTCCGTCTGTGCAGGGTAGCGCGACCACTGCCAACATTTGCCGCGTGCCTGGCGAGACGGTACGGCGCCCAAGTACGGGACGGAATTCCCATCCCAGCACCGTCGTCTTGGCCTGGGTACGTGGCTTGCGCAAGCCGAAGGCTGCGGATTCGCACCTCGTATCCCGCTCGAAGGCAATCGTGTCCGAGTCCCGATGCAGATAGAACTGGTCAGCCTGGCGCGAGCCTTTGGCGCCTACCCGCAGCACCTTCGCGACCACCGACCCATCGATGGAATCGGCCTTTGAACTCAGGGACGCGGCGTTGTAGGTTTTTTCCTGGGGAATCATGGCGACGACGGATACGCGCTCGTCTACCCCATCGAGCTGCAAACCGATTTCGACCACCGCGGCGCAATCCTCCGAGCCTTTCGGCGGATCGATCGAAATCTGAAAGCCCAGAACCACCTGCATCCGCGTGTTGCCGTTATATAGCCGGTCGGAAAGGGAGCGCTCGTTCAGTATGCGCAGGTTAAAAATCTGGTAGCTGAGGTCGAGCTGCTCAGCCAGCGCATCGGGCGCACCCATTGCGAAGGAAGGGGAGAAGCCCGAAGGGGCGGCGGCGGGTTTCGCGGGAGGTTCGGCGGGCTTTGCCTCGCCATCAGCCTTCTGGTCGCCCTTCGCCTTATCGCTGCCGGTGGAGGCTGGGCTGAACTGCAAGCTCTTATTGGTGCTGGTCGATTCCTGCTGCTGAAAGGCCCCAATATTTTTGGTGATGCTCTGGTCAACGACATTTACGCCTTTCAGCGTTGCGTCCAATTGCTCCAACATCATGGTCAGAGAACGATTGTCGAAGTTCTTCGGTTCCCCAATTACGATCCCGCTGCCGGTAAAGTCGCCGGGGCCATATTTCGTGACCAGGAGGCGATAGATCGCAACCGCGACGCAGATGCATGCGAGGGCGAGCCAGTGGCACTGGAGAAATTGCCAAACGATCAAGAGCATGGCGAGTAAGCGCTGCATCTCAGTCGCATACCCACTTACATTCGTATTCGCCGCTGGCGTTCAGAGTGCATTTGAAATTTGCCGGCTGCCCGTTGGGACAAGCGGGTGCGCCGCTCTTCAGCAAGAGGCCGAACTTCGATACGTCCACGCCGTGCAGGCCGTTCTCAGCCAGCACCTTGCGGAAGCCCTCAAGAATAGTCTCGCGCTTGGAGTGCAGATCATTGAGCATCCTCTGATGCGGGAGATGCTCGCTTTCAGGGTCAGATGGCTTGGACATATATCTCTCCTTTCTGCTGCGCCGCGAATCTAGCAGGGCTCCAGGACCCAACCGCAGACGTTATCTCCGTTTGGGTCAGTATGGCATCGCCATACCGGGCACAGACCCGCGGGTGGCGATGCATTGGCTGCGCTTGCGGAAAACGCCATCGATCGGATGGTGAGGTTCTGGAAGCCGTGCTTCTGCAACACCTGGTGCATGTCCTCGAGCATCGGTGCTGACCGCCCTTCCATCAGCTGCGCCGTCTGCAGATGCGGGTGAATTGTGGCGGCTGCCGCAGAACTCTTGATAGACCTGCCGGGCGTTTTGTTGACAATTTTGCGCCCTGACGCCACTGGCTTACTTGCCCTTTTCTTCGCGGTCGTTGCCATAAGTGCCTCCTATTCTGCCTTGAGTCATTTCTTAGCCACAGCGGCTGCCTTGACGATCTGCACCTGGGCAGGGAGTATCGTGTCGGAATCGACATACAGCAGCAGATCGAGGGTCGCGCCCGTGGTCTTGGTGATATCACGCGTCAGGTAAACCGTCACCGACTTACCATCCTCCGCCTTGACCATTTCCAGTGTCTTGCCTTCGAACGTCACCTTTTCAATCGATTTCAGATTCGCGCCCTCTATTTTCAGTCCCACGGCCGAATTTTGCAGCGCGGTTAAATGTTGTTTCGCCAGGGTAGGCTTTGGCGCCTTTGGCGCTTCTGCCGACAAAGGCAGGATGACCGGCTCACGCCCATTGGAAACGATAATCTGCTTCAAACCCTTGAGCGAATCTTTGGGCAGCTTCAACAGCAGCACAGTCGTGCCCAGCAGAGTGACCTCCCTGGTATCTGCAGCTGAATATTCCTTGTCGGCGTAGACTTTCGTACTTGGGCCGAAATCGGTACCGGTGATCGCTAGTGTTACGAGATCTCCATCGTCTGTCTGGACTACTTTACCTACCGCGGACGTCGGATACAAAGCCATGGTACTGGCATAGGCCGCTCCCAGAAAAGGAACTTTCACGGACACGAACTGCTCTTTCTCCATCTGGTCATTGGGAATTTGCACGACGAGCTTCAAGGAATTTTTCGGCACGAGCTGCATGTTGCCGTTTACATCCAGCTCCGGCACTTTGGCCGTTCCATAAAAGTGATCATTGAGCGCTGGGGTGGTTACCTCGCCAACGGTGACCAGGGGCGTTAGATCGCAAAGGTCAGGCGCTGCAGCGTCTCCGTGCCCTCTCGAGACAAGATCAATGGTTACGGTTGTCATGCTTTCGCCTGGCTCCGAATGAGCCTTTAGGCCCCCGATCTCTATTCCTCTCCCGATCAGGTCCTTGTTGGTAGAGCACCAGCCCTGCAACGCATGTTCGGTGACCGGCAATTGCTTTTGTGCAAGTTGCTCGGCCGACAGATAGCTCCCCAGCATGAGCGGCGCTGGGATGCCGTAACGCCCGCTCACTACCCCGTCGGAGCGTGCGAGGACATTTACGGTAGTAAGAAGTTGCAGATGCTGATCGGAGTTCTGCACCAGGGCCGGTGATTTGCGATCGATGACGGTGCCGCCAATCAATACCGAGGAACCTTCAAATAGGTTGTCACCCTGCACGTCAACCAGCGCTGCATCCGGCCCCACCGGGTGCCAGCTCACTTCTTTCACCTTGGGACCAAGTTCCCTGTTGATAAAGCCACTTGGCCACGCGGTAAAGGGACGGTCAACGTACCCGCCAGCCTCTTTGCTCAACTGCTTCTGGTTGGTAACCCGCCGCTTTCCGTCATACTTTACCCAGTAGGTTTTGGCGGTAATCTTCAATTGTGGAGCGGAAGGGAGCGAGTCCGGCGCGTAAAGATCCGTGTTGGGGAGCGCAACCACGGCGAATAACTGGCGCACACCGGCGTCCACCGACGGACGCCCCAGCACCGGGCGAAACTGCCATCCGAAAGTGGCCGCCCCGCCCTCGGCCTGGGGTTTTTCGAAAGCTATCGTATCCGAGTCTCTGTAGAGGTAGAGGTTCGCTCCCCGATGGGTTTCGGAATATCCGACGGTTACGATTTTCACCACCGCCGCCCCACTGAATGAATTGGAGTGGGTTGCCAGGGTCGCCGCATTGTAGGTCTTCTCCTGGGGCATGAGCGCCACCAGGGACACATCTCCACTACCGGCTGCGGTAGATACAGTGATCTCGACAATCGCAGCACAACCCTTATACCTGGGCGGCGGGTTCACGCTGACCTGGAATCCCAGCACTGCCTGCATGCGCGTCCCATCCTCTTTGCCGCCGTTGGGCCAATAGCGGTCGCTTTCCGCCCGGTCCAACATCAGTTGCAGGTTCACGATCTGGTAGGTCAGGTCTACTTCATCGGTCAGCACATCGCTCGAACTAACGCCGACCTTGTTGCTCACCGCAGGCACTGTGGAGGCGGGAGCAGAAGGCAATGCAGCGGCGGTTGCGCCTGTGGTGGTGATACTCAACGAACGCGAAACATCATTCTGCTGATAGCCCTGCAGCAGGTCCATGCTGTCTTTGAGGCTTTTTGGGTCAACTGTGCTCCCGTTCCCATTGGCCAGTGATTGCTTGAGGTTCTCAAGCATCAGGGTCAGGGCCCTGTTGTCGAACAGCTTGGGCTCGCCCACCGCGATGCCATCAGTGGACCGCACCGTCTGCCCCGCTGCAGCGGCGGTGACCAACAGCAAAATACAGACGAATGAACATTTGTCGCAGTGCCTGGATCGCAAGCATACCTCCCCACCCGAATCGAGCCAGGGCGATCGGCAGGCCCACCGCTTCATGCAGGGCGAGGGTGCCTGGGCTGAGTCGAGTGAGAGAATACACTGAAAGGCCCTGTTTGGCGCGAAAACTTCATAGCATTCAAGAGGGTTGTATCTGCAGGAACTGGGCGGGCGCGAGAGGGTACAGCGAAGCGCGACACAAAGGAAATTGCCAGACGAGCGCGGACGGCCGGAGCGACAAGAGTTGCCGCTCCGGCGCAGGCGTAGGGCTCACGAATTAATGGTGGGGTCCGCCGCCGTGAGGGCTGCCCCCACCACCCGCATGAGGGCTGCCAGCAGTCCCATGGTAGCCGGGGAGTGCGTGTTCGTTTCCGCCGTTGTGTGGGGCAGTGCCTACGTGGCCATGTTCGTCGTGTGCTTCGTTTGCCTGGAAATGATTGAACTGCTGCGCTCCGCGTGGGGGCAGCGGGCCATGATACCCATGACGAGGATCGTAGCGGTTGTCGACATGGCCGTAAAAGCCGTGGGGACCGTGATACCAGGGCCCAGCCCCAAGAAACACTCCGCCCGCGAACCAGTCTGGCCCGTAGTAACCGTAGGGCGCGCAGTCATAGGGAGCGTAGTCAAAGTAACCGTAGGGACAGACCGGCGCGACACCGATGCTGACCGACACCTGGGCTGGGGCGATGGATGCGCAGCTTAAAATGGCGGCTGCGAGAGCTGAAAAAGCAAGTGATTTCGAACGGGACATGATTTCTCCTCGACTTGAATTAGAGCGTCGAAGAGCGCGTTGAGTTGTCCTTTGTGACGCGGGTTTTCCGGATCGGGAATCGCGAGCGTCCAAAAATAAGACAAAGTGTTGCCTTAATTGTTTGATCTTGCGATCGAAGAGTTACTTCCATCTGCGGTTCGTACTCACCCCTGGAAACCGAACCTAACCTTCCCTTCCGGGTTGCTCCCCTTGCACTTCGACAAGATTTATTTTATTGTTGTGTAGAAGTGGAAGGGTAACTTTCAAATGGCTGATGAACGGCTCGAACTGCCTCAAGGTACCCTCGACCTCCTGATCCTGAAGGCACTGGCGCTGGAATCGCTTCATGGCTGGGCAATTTCCGAGCGGCTGCAGCAAATTTCGCGCGAAGCTTTGCAGGTACAGCAGGGATCGCTTTACCCGGCCCTGCACCGGCTGGAGCGACGGGGCTGGATCAAGGCGCATTGGGCGGTGAGCGAAAACAATCGCCGCGCCAAATATTACGAGCTGACCCGCCAGGGGCAGAAGCAACTGGAGATCGAGACCTTGGCCTGGCGGAAGCTGGCGGCGGCCGTCGGCTTGATCCTCGACAGAGTGTAGAGATCGCGCTCAGGAGGAGCATATGTTCAGCGACCTAGTGTATCGGCTCCGAGCGCTGTTCCGGCGCAAAGCAATTAACAAAGAATTAGATGAGGAATTGCAGTATCACCTGGAGCGCGAGGCGGAGAAGTACCACCAGGCCTCTGCAGATGAGGCAATGCGGCGCGCGAAAGTGGCGCTGGGCGGAACGGAACAAGTAAGGCAACAATGCCGCGAGGCCCGCGGCACTCAACTGGTGGACGACTTCGCCCAGGATTTGCGGTACGCCCTGCGCCAGCTGCGCAGGTCCATGGGCTTTAGCCTGGCAGTCGTGCTCACGCTGACGCTCGCGATCGGCGTCAACTCCGCAGTCTTTAGCCTGTTGGATGGATTTCTGCTACGCGGCTTGCCTTATCCGCAGGCGGAACGTATTGGCATCCTGATGTCGCACGTTGAAGGCACCAACTCACGCACAGGCAAGCAAGCGTCGGAAGAAGACGACAGTCACGATGGCGAAACGTGGGAGTTACTGAAACGAAACCTGAGCTCGGTCACGATCGCCTCGTGGGGTGGCGCAGGCGGCGTGAACCTGCAGACCGGTGCGGATGCCGGCGGCGCGGTGAGGTATGTGCACGCGGGCCGGGTTTCGGCGCATTACTTTGATGTGCTGGGAATACCGCCTTTCCTGGGACGTAGCTTCACAGACGAAGAAGATCGTCCCCATGGTCCGCAAGCAGTGGTGTTGAGCTTTGCGCTGTGGCAATCTGCATTCCATGCGAACGCAGCAATCGTCGGCAAGACCATTCATCTCAAGGGCGAACCTTACACCGTCGTCGGGGTGCTCGCCAGAAAGGCAATCGTTCCCAGCGCCGCCGATCTTTTCACTCCGTTGCGGCCGGCAACCAGCGGGGAGTGCGGTGGAAACAATTGCGGGATCATGATGCGCTTGAAGCCGGGAGCGACCTGGCAACAGCTCACAGCCCAAATCAGCCACATGGCCAAGCCTGGTTATGTCGGGACAAGCGTGAGGGCCTGGTTCTACGTGGAGCCGATGCACAATTATCTCGGCGAGTATATGCGGCCGCGAGTGGAAGCCCTGATGCTTGCGGTAGGCTTCGTTCTGCTGATTGCCTGCGCCAACCTGGCGGGGCTGACGCTGGTGCGGATTGCCCGGCGCAACCTGGAAGTGGCGACACGGCTGGCCCTGGGGGCTTCGCGCGCCCGGGTTCTGTGGCAACTGTGGATGGAAAATCTTTTGTTGGCGCTGGTTGGTGGAGGCGCCGGGCTTGCACTGGCGTTTACTTTGATTCGCGCCGCACAGTCGCTGCTTCCGGACGAGATGGTACCCATGGGCGGCTTTAGCCTCGACAGCCGGGTGCTGCTGTTTACCGTAGGCGCAACGGTGCTGACCAGCTTGTTGTTTGGCGCCCTGCCGGCGCTGGAAACGCGCAGAGTGGACCTGCGGCTGGCCCTGGCAGCGGGCACGCGTACTGTAGCAAGCGGGTCGGGACGGATACGGAAGTGGTTGATTGGCACAGAAGTCGCGCTCACGGTGGTGCTGATGGCAGGCGCCGGTTTGCTGGTGCGCACGCTGATACACCTGGAAACGCTGCCGCCCGGCTTCGATGCAACCAATGTGATGACGGCCAAAGCATCTCTGACCGCTGTGCGCTATAACGAACCGGCAACACTGGTTCATCTGCTCGACCAGAGTCTTGCATCCATACGCCGGATTCCAGGGGTGGAGGATGCCGCGGCCGGCCTGAGTGTTCCTTATGAACGGGGGCTCAACTATTCCCTCACGATTATTGACGGTCCCGAGGCCGGCAAGGACGACGGCACGAACCTTTCCTACATCACGCCCGGGTACTTTTCCACGCTGCGCATTCCTTTGCTCTCCGGCCGGGCTTTTCTATCGAGCGATACTTCCACATCACAGCAGGTCGCGATGGTGAACGAAGACTTTGCCCGGCACTTCTACAATGACCGCGACGTAGTTGGGCGTCATTTCCAGCTCGGAGGCGGCGACGTGAGTTACACCATCGTCGGCGTGGTAGCAAACGTGCAAAAGAAGCCAAGCATGTATGTGGATGATGCCCCCCTGACTACAGAACCCATTGCCTATCTTCCAGCGGCCCAGACACCGATGCCGGTCATTGCGGCCGGCAACCTGTGGTTCCAGCCGTCGTGGATCGTCCGCACCCACGGCCCAGTGACCGGATTGACGGAAGATATGCAGCGAGCGCTCGCCGAGGTGGATCCCAATCTTCCTTTCTCAGGTTTCTACTCGATGCAGGACCTGCTGAACGAGCGATTGCAGGTGCAGCACATCGAAGTGACCCTGTTGGGAGTGCTGGCTGGGCTTGCGCTTCTGCTTTCTTCCATTGGCATTTATGCCCTGGTATCGAACCTGGTGGTTCAGCGGAGGCGCGAGATCGGCATACGCCTCGCGCTTGGCTGCACGCTGCGGCAAGCCGTCCTCGAAGCCGGTTCCGCCGGTGCAGCTTCCGTAAGCGGTGGTGTGTTAGCCGGGCTTGTCATGTCATTCTTTGCACTGCGGGCGTTGAAGAGCGAGATCTACGGGGTGAGTACGTATGACCATGTGACGCTGGTTAGCGTTCCTCTGCTGCTGTTATCGATCGCCGCGGTCGCGAGCCTTTTGCCGGCGCTGCGTATCGCCAATATTGATCCGGCGGAGACGCTGCGGGCGGAGTAAGGGTTCGCTTCACCTGCCACGTCCGAAGTCAGGTACCCAACGGGAACAGGGCACTCCAGGAGTGATCCAGGTAGAGCCATCTTTGGCTGCTGAACCAACTTGTGGGTATATCAGGGACGTGCAGAAAGCCATGGCCGCTGAGACACACGAGCTCGGTGCCATTCCAGGCGAGGAAGTTTCGTGAGAATTGCCCTACACGCGCAGGGTTGGTCAACGTGCGCAGACAAACGGGACAGCGCCGCCGCTGATCACGCAACGCCCAGCGAAAGGCGAACAGCAAGCCCCAGAAAGAACAAAATAGTTCGAGGCATTCCGCCGTGCTGATGGAGATGGAACTGCTCGAGTACGCGAGGTCGATCGAAGCGAGGTAAACGATAGGGATGATCAGGCTGAATTTGACGGAAAAGAAAGCCCAGCGCCGCACTCTTGTCGTCCAGGGAACATGGCTGCGATTGACGGGATATTCTCCGAGCGGCAAAGAGGTAGTCGCAGGCAGCGCCAAACACGCGAGAAATAGCGCGAAGTAGAAAATTGAAAGAGGCTTGTGGATGCGCTGAGCGAGCGACTCGCACACGAACCAGTCGTAGCCACTATCTTTGCGGGACACATTCATTTGCCGCAACCCGTCTGACCCGGGACGGAAAACCGACGGTGCGGCGCGGCCAAGTACGTAGCCCACAGTTTGTGGCTGCAAGGCGGATAGTTGCCGGGCATCCTCCATTAACCAGATATCTGCCTGCCCCGGGAGGCGCCAATCCTGGTCCGGAATGACCCCGGCGATGATCGCCTGCTGGCCATCCATGGCAAAGATTCGTCCGAAGACGTGCGCGTCAGAATCGAAGTATTTCCGCCAGGCTCGCCGGCTAAGGAACATTCTCGTGGAGTGGCGCGCGGCCACATCGCGAATCTCAAATGCAATGGGAACATCGAGTAACTGGAAAAGGTTTGCGCTGGCGCGCGCGATCGGTATCTCCTTCGCGGCGCCAGCCTCGATGTTGATTTCCTTCGCCGCTAATTGATAAAAGGCAAGACCCGTGAATAAGTGACCCGAGTCGCGGGTCCACGCCTGATACTCAGAGAATTGGACGGTGGGGAAGGATGCGCTCTCGAAGCCGCCGCGTGAGATGGTCACCAGGTCTTTCGCGTCGCGATAAGGGGCAGGGCGCATCACGTTCCAAACGCTGGGGCGGCAATATGCAATCAGCAGGCTCGCGGCTGCTACCGCCAGGAGGGTCAGGATACAGCGCGAAGGCGTACCTGCCCGGAAGACCTGGCGCGGGGCGAAGCCGGCATGGGCCCGCCTTAACCAAAATGCATCCTTGAATGCACCGAGGCAGAATGCAGTTACTTCCTCTTTACGGTTCTGATTGCAAATGCGCCAAACATGCCAGAGTTCCGCTCGCCATTCCTCAAGCCACTCGGTACGGGCTCTTCGGGGCACGAGCAGTGCTGCGATCTTTAGCATCCCGGACCAGACAAAGAGCGAATGAGCCAGCCCGCGCAGCTTCATGCGTTTTCCACCTCGGGCGAAGGGATCAGCTTGGTGAGAAGCGGGTAACGCCTGGACGCGGTCTCGAGCGTCGTGCGGCCATTGCGCGTGAGTTTGTAGTACTTGCGCAATGGTCTTTGCTCTGCGTCCGCAATGGACTGGGCCTCCCAGCGAGAGACGATCAGCTCATCCCGCTCCAGGCGGCGCATCGCCGGATATACGGTTCCACTGGGCAGGCCTGTGACCTCCATCACGCTAAAGCCATAAATATGGCCGGCATGAATTGCCTGGAGAATCATGGCTGCAGTGTGCGAGAGCTTGGGCGCGACGGCCATGGACGGATTATATCTATGTAGCAAACTACTTGACAACGTATAATGTAGCTTGCTACATAGGTACACAGTTGGGGTGCACCTGTGCTCGAAGTAAAACACCTTTCCAAGCGTTATCGCGGTATCCCGTCGATCGAGGACATCAACTTTTGCATCAAGCCGGGTGAGATCGTTGGCTACCTGGGACCCAACGGATCAGGAAAATCGACGACGGTGAAGATTGTTACGGGACTGCTCGAGCCGAACGCGGGCAGCGTACTGTTCGAAGGCAGAGATATCCGTGAGGATATGGTCCGCTATCGCGCGGCTCTCGGCTATGTGCCCGAAGAAGCACATGTCTACACGTATCTCTCTGGCCTGGAGTATTTGCAGCTGGTGGGCAGGCTGCGCGGCCTGGAAGAAAAGGTCATCGAGCGCAAAGCAACCCAAATGCTGAAGCTGCTTGGATTGGAGTCCTGGCGATACTCGCCAATTTCTTTCTATTCCAAAGGCATGAAGCAGCGGGTGCTGATTGCCGCCGCACTGATGCATGACCCAAGGCTGCTGGTGTTCGACGAGCCTCTTTCCGGCCTCGATGTGGTTTCCGCGAGGCTATTCAAAGATCTGCTGCAGGAACTTGCCGCCCAAGGTAAAGCGATTTTGTACATTTCGCATGTTCTGGAAGTGGTGGAGCAAGTGTGCGATCGGGTGATTGTGATTGCCAAGGGCAAGATACTCGCCGATGCTCCGCCCGCAGAGCTCACGAAGCTGATGCACCTGGCGAACCTGCAGGATGTTTTCGCACAGCTGGTTCAGCAGGAAGACACTCGCGTATTGGCCCGTGAACTGGTCGCGTTCATGAAGGTTGCCGATGCGTAGCCGCGGGCTGAGCGATGACTCCTTACTCTCCTCCGCAGGGCAGGAGCAGTTCGAGCTTTTGGTGCGGCATCTGCTCGACCGGTTTTTCAACAACGAGATTGTTTCCGTTGATGGAGAAAGTTTGGCCCTCATTATGACGGCCGCGTGGGCAATCGCCTTGCCGACGCTGATTGCCGCGATTTTTATGTTTCCCGCCTATCATGGCTTCCCGCCCCGGCCACCACGGCCACCATTCTGGGCGCAAGTGAGCGACCGTTACTTCTATGGGATGTATGCCTGGGTGGTCATGGGAGCGATCACCGTCTTCGAGTGGGATCTGCTGGTACCCGACAAGTTAGATGTCTTCATTCTCTCGGTCTTGCCGATTTCCAATCGAAGGCTTCGACTGGCAAGAGTGGTGGCCATGCTTGTCTTTTTAGGGCTCTTTCTGCTGGGCACAAGTTCTGTGGGAATCATTTTCTTTCCCCTGGCTACAGAGCCGGCTCACGCGGCGCGCGCCTTTGCCGCTCATTTTGTTGCGGTCACGGTCGCCGGCGTGTGTGGCGCGTCGCAGATACTGGCCTTACAAGGCCTTTTCATCAGCGTTTTTGGGGCGCGGCTGTTTCGCACATTTTCTACGCTCCTGCAGAGTTTTGTCGTGCTGATTTTATCGACTGCGCTCTTTCTCCTTCCGGTCTTTTCGCGGTCTCTGGGCGCGTTGGTCCAATCCGGAAGTGTGGAGATGCGATCTTTTCCGCCGTTCTGGTTCCTGGGAATCTATGAATCTATTTTGGGCGAGGCCTCCGGCTTGCCGGAGTTCACCCGGCTGGCCCATACCGGCTATTGGGCAACCTCTTTGTTCCTCGCACTCGCGATCGTTACCTATCCACTCGCATACCGGCGTAGCACGAGGCAGGCTGTCGAGGGCTCGATCGCACCCACTGCCAAAGGCTGGATTGGTCCCTCGATCGCCAGGGCCCTGCATGGAACGGTGATCAGAACTCCATCGGGGCGGGCAGTCTATCACTTTATCAACCAAACACTGCTCCGATCGCAACGCCACCGGCTTTTCATCGCGATGTATGCGGGGGTGGGCATCGCGTTGGCGTGCGCAGCGATCATCGTGCTCCGTGTGGAGGGCGCCCATATCGGAGTTACCGTTTCCACTGCGGGGATACGCCTGGCGGTTCCTGCGCTCGCCTTCTGGATTGTCGCCGGATTGTGCACCGCACTGCTCTCACCCGCCGATCCCGCGGGCGCCTGGGTGTTTCGGCTCATCCACGGCAAAGTCTCATCAGATCAGCTCAGGGCCACCAGGCTTTGGGTGCTGGTGTGGGCGCTGACCATGATGCTTGGGGTAGTCGGGATCCTGTGGGGAGTCTCCTACTCCGCCGCGCGGGGCTTGATGGAATTTTCCGTCCAGGTCCTCGTGGCCGCGGGGATTTGCCTGTTACTGGCCGACGCTTTCCTGCTCCAGATGAAGACCATTCCATTTACCGAAGCACAGGTGCCACGAAACACAGACCTGGCTTTTATTTTGTTGCGTTACATTGTGTTTTTCCCTGCGTTGGTTCTGACGACCGTGCAGTATGAGCCGTGGGTTGAGTCGAGTGTTATTCACTTGATCGTCACGGCACTTCTTGTCGTAGTTGTGCACTTGGGATTTCGCTACGTTCACTGGAGAATGATCAGGGAGCGTGCCAACCGACGGGTTGCTGAAGAGGATGGGGTGGTTTCGCGGGTGCTCGGCCTTAGCATGGAATGATGTTCGTCTGACTTGACCCGCCGCCAATGGCGGGTTTCATCATCTTTTGTTTTCCGCTTGCTGCAGCAAGACAATACACTTGCGACTCAGACACAAGAGGAGAACCCCCATGCCCCTGCACAATACCGAAGAGCTCAAAGCCGGGCCTACCAGCGAAATCGAATCCGCCGCCCTGAACGAGAAGACCGAGACCTACGAGTTCCCCGAGGCCGCGCAGGACCCCCGAGGCGTCTACCAGACAATCCACGATCAACTCGTCCTCGACGGCAATTCGGGGCAGAATCTCGCGACCTTCTGCACGACCTGGATCGAACCCGAAGTGAAGCAGCTGATGGACGAGTCCGCCGACAAGAACATGATCGATAAGGACGAGTACCCACAGACCGCGGCGATCGAAGAGCGCTGCGTTCACATGCTCGCAGATCTGTGGAACTCCCCGGAAGCCGCCAGCACCATCGGCTGCTCGACTACTGGATCCAGCGAAGCGGCTATGCTCGGCGGCCTGGCTTTGAAATGGAAGTGGCGCAAACGGCAACGCGCCAATGGCAAATCCACCGACGCACCCAACCTCATCATGGGCCCGGTGCAAGTGTGCTGGCATAAGTTCTGCCGCTACTTCGACGTCGAAATCCGCGAAGTCCCCATGGAAGGCGAGCGTCTGTTGCTGACGCCGGAAGAAGTGATCCAACGCTGTGACGAAAACACGATCGGTGTTGTCGTCACCCTGGGCGTCACGTTCACGCTGCAGTTTGAGCCGGTGCAGGAGATCAGCAAGGCACTGGACAAGTTGCAGGCGGATACCGGGCTCGACATTCCCATCCACGTGGACGGAGCCAGCGGGGCTTTTCTGGCGCCCTTTACCCAGCCGGAACTTGTCTGGGATTTTCGCCTACCGCGGGTGAAATCCATCAATGCCTCCGGCCATAAATTTGGTCTTGCCCCGCTGGGCGTGGGCTGGGCTCTGTGGCGTGAGAAGCAAGACCTTCCCCAGGAACTGATCTTCGAGGTGAATTACCTCGGCGGCAATATGCCCACCTTCGCGCTCAATTTTTCGCGCCCCGGCGGCGAGATCATTTGCCAGTATTACAACTTCTTACGTCTCGGCAAAGAGGGTTACCGCACCATCCAAACAGGCTGTTATGAACTCGGACGCTATCTTGCTGAAAAGATCGGCGAGTTCGGGCCGTTCAAGATTATCTACAACGGCGATGGCGGAATCCCCGGGCTATGCTGGGAACTGAAGGACCCGGTGTCTGCAAGCTTTACCCTTTACGACTACGCGGATCGATTGCGGGAGCTCGGCTGGCTGGTTCCTGCCTATTCCATGCCGCCGAACCGCGAAGATCTGGTCATCCAGCGCATTCTGGTGCGACATGGTTTTACGCGCGCCATGGCCGACGAACTTCTGGCCGAAATGCAGAGCGCCCTGGAGCATCTGGCCCAACATCCAGCAGAATCAGCATCGACGCTTGCGTTCGCCAGCGCAGAGGCAGGCGGCCACGACCATTCCGGTAGGTAGGTCTATTTGGCTTTTGCCCAATGCGCACGGCTATACTCTGGCATTAGCCACACCATGCGTATGCCCTGGACTATTTGCAGTCTGCTCATCCTTACCCTGTTTGTCCGCTCGGCAGGTTCGCAGGCTCGCTACCGGCTCAGCGTTTCTGTGGATGAAGTGAGCGTGACATTTCACGCAGCCGACGTGCATGGACTCCCCATCAATGACCTGAAACTCGAGGAGCTGAGAATTCTCGACAACGGAAAACCTCCAGACAAAGTTCTCGTTTTGCAGTTTCTGCAAGACTTTCCCATTCGCGCGGGCATTCTGCTCGATACCAGCGAATCGATGGAGCAATACCTGCCGCGCAACCGGGCGATCGCGATCGAATACACAAACCGGCTGTTGCGGCAACAGACTGACCAGGCTTTCGTTATGGATTTTAATTTCCTGTCGCAAATCGCACAGCCCTGGACCAACAACTCGGTTGCACTCACCACAGGGATTCACAAATTCACCACGTATGGGCAAGGCCGCATCGCTGGCACAGCGATCATCAGCGCCATCTATCAGGCATGTCTCAACCAGTTTGACAAGATAGATCACGCAGCCAGCGGCAACTTTATCCTGTTGTTTTCCGACGGCGAAGACAATGCCAGCCACGCTTTTCTACATCAGGCGGTTGCAATGTGCCAAGGCAGTAATACTGCGATCTACGCTTTTCACCCGGAGCCCAAATACAGTTCTTCCTCAGGCCCGAGAACCCTTGCGGAACTGACTTCGGAGACTGGCGGCCGACTCTTCTATAACGACGACTCTGAAACGGAAATCTACAAGAACTTGCAGACCATCCAGTCCGATCTCCGCAATCAATATCGCCTGGTCTATAAGCCGGCAGAGCTAAAGCGCGATGGCTCGTTCCACCACATCGAGGTGAGAGGTCCGGCGCGTGCAAACAATATTGTCATCCGCTCCGGCTATTATGCTCCGTCGCAGTGACCTCGAATCTCTGACTATTTATGGTTTCCCCCGGTCGAGCCGCCTACTCTCCACTTGCTTCCTCGATCAGCTTTAGCTCAGCAGCAGTCATGAGGTGGTTGAATGTATCCGGAGGCAAGATATGGGCGTTGTACTTCTCTGCGATTAGGGGCAGATTCCGCATTAACTCGGCCAGCTTATCGGGGTCGGGAGGTGGCGGAGGAGTTGTACGGGTGGCGACACGCGGTCCGATCTCAAGGAACAATCGCTCCAGCCCCGCGGCTGCGCCTATGCAAAGGAGGCGGAGGGGCGCCGAGCTCAGGTTGCGAAAGCAATGCGGAGCCCATGATGGGATGTTGACGGCAGCCTCCGCCATGGCGACGGTGCGTTGATCGTGACAAAATACCGTCACTTCTCCTCCAAGCACGTAGAACGTCTCTTCGCACTCGTGCGCATGGGGCATAGGTCCTCCGCCGGGCGGAATAAACATGTCAATCAAGGCAAAGTTTTCGTTGGTATCCGAGCCCTTCATGACGATCGAGTAGGTGTCTGCTCCCACGCATACATTTGGCCGGTCGGTGGGCAGCGACACTGCGAGTGGACGTGTCGTGGTTGGGATCGCTTTTGCTTCTTTCATGCGGTGCTCCTCTTACTCATGGGGCTGCTACTCCAAGCCAGACTATAACGAATTGTTTTCCGGGCAATCCTGAGCTGGCCACAGCTGATTGGATGCTTTTGTCTTAGAATTGCTGTCATGCGAAGACCAGGATTTTTCGCGATCTTGCTGACGGTATCCGCCGCAGGCGCATTCGCCCAAGGCAATTCAGTGCCCAAGCCTCCGGTTGCGGAGAAGATCCATACTGAAAGGCCCATTCATGGAACCGTACTGGTGGATGATTATGGGTGGCTGCGGGAGAGAAGTAATCCCCAGGTGAAGCAGTACCTGGAAGCGGAAAACGCGTACTCAGAACAAGTAACAGCGAGCGAAAAGCCGTTCGCGGAAAAGCTTTACAACGAGACGCTGAGCCACATCAAGCAGAGCGACACCTCCGTGCCCTACCGAAAGCACGGCTATTGGTACTACACGCGTACCGAGGAAGGCAAACAGTACCCCGTGTTGTGCCGGAAGAAGGAGACGCTCAGCGCGCCAGAAGAAGTGATGCTCGACGTGAATGAGCTCGCCAAAGGGGAGAAGTTTATGTCCCTGGGCGCGGTGCAGGTGAGCGACGACTCGAACCTGGTCGCGTACTCAACGGACAATGTCGGCTTTCGCCAATTCAAGCTGCACATCAAAGACCTACGCACGGGCAAGCTGCTGCCGGATACAGCGGAACGGGTCGATTCCCTTGCCTGGGCATCGGATAACAAAACGCTGTTCTACACCACAGAGGACGCGCAGACGAAACGCTCCGACCTTGTGCACCGCCATACGCTGGGCACCGATGCAAAGACGGATCCCATTGTCTTCGACGAAAAAGACGAACGCTATGACCTCTCGGTTCATCGCACGAGAGATGGCAAGTACCTCATGATGGGGTTGGGCAGCCACGTGACCCGGGAAGAACGCTTCGTCGAAGCAGACGCTCCGAATGGCAATTGGAAGATCATTGCGCCACGCAAGGAAGGGGTGAAGTACTACGTCGACGAAGGCAACGGCATCTTCTATATCCGGGTGAACGATACCGGCCCGAGCTATCGGCTGGTGACCGCGCCAGTGGCTTCTCCGGACAAATCCCATTGGACGGAGTTGATGGCCGAACGCAGCGACGTGCCGATTGACGATGTGGATGTGTTCGGGGATTTCTATGTAGTGAACGAGCGGTTGAAAGGGCTGCCGGTGCTGCAGGTGGTCACGATCAAGAGCAAAGCAGTGCATACCATCGAAGTGCCGGAGCCTGCCTATTCACTCGACTCCGCGGTTAACGCGGAGTTTGATACCGGCAAATACCGTTATGAGTACGAATCGCCGATCACACCCAGTTCAACCTTCGAGTACGACGTCTTGGACCGGACATCGACATTGGTGAAGCAACAAGAGGTACCGGGTGGATATGACAAGTCGAGGTACGCTGTCGAGCGGGTCTTGCTACCGGCCAGGGACGGGGTGGGAATTCCGGTAACCGTGGTCTACCGCAAAGACAAGTTCAAGCGCGGCGAGAATCGCCTCTATGTCTACGGCTACGGTTCATACGGCTTGACTCTTGAGGACGACTTTAGCGTGACCCGATTACCGTTATTGGATCGGGGAGTCGTGACCACCGTAGCCCACATTCGCGGTGGCGGCGAACTAGGCCAGGCGTGGCACGACGCAGGCAAGATGATGACCAAGCGAAATACCTTCAACGACTTCATCGATTCGACGGAAGGACTGCTCGCGAAGGGTTACGGCAAACGCGGAGAAGTCGGGATCGAGGGTGGTAGTGCGGGCGGACTGCTGATGGGCGCGGTGACCAATATGCGACCTGATCTTTTCAAGGTGGTGCTTTGCGTTGTCCCGTTCGTCGACGTTATGAACACGATGCTCGATGCGACGCTTCCGCTGACCGTACCCGAATACGAGGAGTGGGGTAATCCAAATGAAAAGCCAGCGTTCGATTACATGCTGAGCTACTCGCCCTATGACAATGTAACGGCGAAGGCTTACCCCGCTATCCTGGTGCAAACGTCATTCGACGACTCACAGGTGATGTATTGGGAGCCGTCAAAGTATGTGGCAAAACTGAGGGCTCTGAAGACGGACATGAATCCCCTGGTCTTTTTCATCAACATGCACGGGGGACACGGGGGATCGAGTGGGCGTTATGACCGCATCCGTGAGCAGGACCGGCGGTACGCTTTCATGCTCACCCAGTTGGGGATCACGGAGTGAGGCTGAAACGCCGAACGCACAAAGGATGCGATCGCGGCGCCAGCCAACGCCGCGATCGCTCTTCGCCTTCATCGGCTGAAGATCCAACGATCCAAAGGAGAAAAGATCCAGTCCAAGGTGCGTAAATAGAAAGCAAATAGAAATACAAAGACAATGACTATGAAGGTCGTGGACCGAACCTCTTGCCAACCAGGCCAATGGACGAGCCTCATTTCCTGCCGCACTTTTACGAAAAATTCAGTTGCCTGGCGGATTATTCCGACCCTTTCTTCTGAAACGGCTACCCACGGTTTCTCAACATCTTGTTCAGACAAGAGACACGCTTCCTTCCTTGACTAACCAGCGGTTTGAGCATGCAAACGCGGGCCGGCACTGAAGTGTGTCGACCTGCGGAGGTATTTCGAAGGAAAGCTAAGCTGGTGGTGCGCGAGCGGGAGAGAGGGAGAGGCGCGGCTTGAGCCGGACGATGAGGTCTTCGACCTTGAGCCATTCGCCGATGGTCGTTGCCAGAAACAGCAGAACAAAAAAGATGGGCAGGGTCAGCGTGATCTGGTCGAAGGCATGACCTGCGCCCGAGAGGATGACACTCGACAGCAGCAGCACGAGCGCGATCAGGAGCACGGCCACTGAGGCCAAGGCGAGCCGGGTCAGCGGGTATGGTCGTTTCGCTCTATGCATCGCTTTTGATTTTACAGAATTGGTTGTTTCCCGCCAGGTTTCGGCGAATAGTACACTGCACGAGAAAGCTGAGGCATAGTACATGGCGAGTTCCGCAACTGGATCTGTCGCGCATGCCGGGATACCCTCTCGAGCCGCCGCAGTGGTCGCATTGGACCGGGTGTCCAAGGCCTATGGTGAGAAGATCGCCGTCCACGAACTCTCACTCATCATTGAAGCGGGAAGCATGTTTGGCCTGCTGGGCCCGAACGGAGCGGGTAAGACCTCCACCATCCGCATGATTGTCGGCATTACGATGCCGGATTCCGGCCAGATCCGTTTGTTCGGTCAACCTTTTTCGCGCGGACTGCTTAGCCGGGTCGGCTACCTGCCTGAGGAACGGGGCCTTTACAAGAAGATGAACGTGCTTGAGCAGCTCATTTTCATGGGTGAGATTCGCGGCTTGAGCGCCTCCGCCGCCAAAGGCCGCGCCCAGAAATGGTGCGAACGGCTCTCTATCACCGACGCCCTGGAGAAGAAAACCGAAGAGCTGTCGAAAGGCATGCAGCAGAAGATCCAGTTCATTGCGACGGTCTTGCATGATCCGCAATTTCTCATTATGGACGAGCCCTTCTCCGGCCTGGACCCGGTGAACGCCGTGCTGCTGCAGGACACGCTGCTCGATTTGCGCAAGGAAGGGAAAGCGATCCTGTTCTCCACACATCGCATGGACCAGGTGGAGAAACTGTGCGACTCGATTTGCCTGGTGAATGGCGGGGAGGCGGTTCTGCACGGGAAAGTGCGTGAGGTCAAGGGACGTTATCCGCGCAATCGCATGCTCCTGGACTTTGAAGGGGACGACCGGTTTCTGGCCAATCCACTGGTAACCGGCGCCACAGAGGAAGTGAGAGTTTTTGGGAATCGTGCTGAGTTAACCCTCCAATCGGGCGCCGACCCACAGGAGATGCTGCGCTACTTTATGCAAAGCGCCATTGTGTACCGCTATGAACTGGTCGAGCCGTCACTGGAAGAGATTTTTATTCAGACGGTAGGGGGCAAAGCAGATGCATAATGCACTGTTGATCGCCCGGCGCGAGTATCTGGAGCGCATTCGCTCCAAAGCCTTCCGCATCAGCACGGTGCTTATCCCGCTTATCTTTGGCGGCATCGTGGGCATTGGCTACTTCTCTGCTACCCACATCGGTGGAGATGGGCGAATCGTGGTCGCCTCCAATAACGCGCAATTGGCAAACGGCGTCCGCGATGAACTGCTCCGCGCGGATAACCCACCTTCGCGCGTGGAAGTGGAGAGCCCGGTCAATCAAGCGGACATTGACACGCTGGTGCAACGCGTGGACAGCAAGCAGATCGACGCCTATGTGTGGTTGAAAGACAAGCCGGGCGAGGCGCGGCCCGAGGTTGTTTATGCTACACGCTCGTCGACTGACCTGAACGGCGACGCCATCAGCGATGCGGTGAGCCATGCGCTGCTGCGCGGCCGGCTTCAGGAACGCGGAATGGGGCCAGGTGAGATCAGCGAGTTGCTCAAGAACGTCGAGATTCAGCGGCTGCAGGTGAAGAACGGCAGCGCTGTAAAGTCAAACGGCCAGCATAGCTTCTGGGCGGCGAATGGGATGATGTTCGTGCTGTATTTTTCCGTGGTGTTTTATAGCCTCAACGTGGGCCGCTCGGTGGTGGAAGAAAAAACATCGCGCATTTTTGAGGTTTTGCTCTCCACCGTCAAGGCGGAATCGCTCATGATCGGCAAGCTGCTTGGCGTGGGCGCCGCGGCCCTGACCCAGCTCGGAATATGGTTTGTGGTTGTTTTTGTTTACGCGGGATCACAGATGGCCTTGACGATGGGCATACATGGCATCGCTTCTTTGGGTATTCAGCCGATACAGGTGGTATTTTTCGTGCTCTATTTTATTCTGGGGTTCCTGTTCTACAGCGCCCTCAGCGCTGGTCTGGGCGCGGCCATGTCGACGGAACAGGATATTAATCAGTACCAGATGGTCATTATGCTGCCCCTGATCGCCGCTTTTACGCTTTTCAGCTATGTGCTGGCGAGCCCCAATTCTCCTCTTTCCGTGGGCTTGTCGCTTTTTCCACCTTGCGCTCCGCTGATTATGTGTCTCCGGATGGGCGTTCAGATGCCACCCCTCTGGCAGCTGGTTCTGTCACTCGTGCTCATGGTTGTTGCGATCTATCTCATGGTGTGGATTGCCTCGCGCATCTACCGCATCGGCATTCTGATGTATGGCAAACGCGCCACGCTGCCGGAAATGATCCGCTGGATGCGCTACAGCTAGCCTGCATTTCTCACCAGAATTGTTGCTTCGTGGTAATACAGAGGAACCGCAGATCACTTGTTGGTAACGTCGATGGTGTTGTCGTCTCCGTTGCGATCGATGAGCTTGTTGTAAGGATCAATGCCGGCGCGGGTGGGCCGGTCCTTCACGATAAAGTCGAAAGTCTGGCGGCCTCCGGTAATCCACTCCTTGCGCACAGAGAGCGGTTGCTCTTCGCCTTTCTTGCCGCTGAAAACACCAACGTCAATCAGGTCATGGAGCGGCGCGGGCGACTCAACACCGTTGCCATCGGCATACACCTTTCCCCCCTGGACGGTTAACGTCACCTGGTAGCTGCCGTCCGGCATCTTCTGCGATGCGGCTTCGATCGCTTTATTGTCATAGAGCGTGATTTTCTCGAAGCTGTCGTTGATGAAGTACTGAAGATCGGGGGGCGTCTGCGCGCGGAGAGCAGCCTCGAGCAGGCGCGTGTCCGGATAGGGCCCGGACTGCGAATCGGTAGCGTTGGCGTAGCGATATTGCATGAGGAAATTATGCAGAGCCAGGTTGAGCTTGTCTTCTCCGATGTAATCGGAGAGCGCGTAAAGCACCAGGCTGCCTTTCTGGTACCAGACATAGGATTCGCGCTGCACCAGGCCGAGCGGCGGCTCTTTGCGAGTTTCATTGGAACGGCCACGCAGGTAGCCGTCGAGTTCGTGGGAGAGGAATTTATGCATCTGGTATTCGCCATACTTCTTCTGCGCGACCCGCAGGGCGGAGTACTCGGCAAGCGCCTCCGACATCATGTTCGACCCCGCTACCAGGCCACCGATCAACTGATGGCCCCACCATTGATGGGCAAGCTCATGCGCGGTTACGAAATAGGTAAAGTCGATATCTTTTTTGGGATCGAGCACCCGCGAAATCCAGAAGGTCTCGGTGAATGGACTGGTGTTGGGAAAGGATTGCGCAAACTGGCGGTAGCGCGGATATTCCAGAACGCGGAACTGGGTGAATTGGAAAGGGCTGTAATTAGCCTGGTAATAATCCAGGCCGGCCTTGGCGGCTTCGATCATCCCGTCGACATCAAAGTTGTGTTGCGGCGCGTGGTAGATCTCGATGTTAACGCCCTTGTAGTTCTCGCGTTTCACGTCGTAGCGGCCTGAGACGTAGGCGAAGAAGTCGGCAATCTTCACGTCGCCCATGTCGTAGGAGTAATAGTGGCGGCCGTTTTGATGCCAATCACGCACGAGATATCCGGGCGCGACGGCGATCTGGTCGTCTGGAGTGCTGACCACCGTACGATAGTTGATCCAGTCGGAGTCAGGCGCAAAGAGGTTGGTGACGCTGCCCCAGGGATCACCGCGCGGAGGCAAATCAGAAACCGGCCCCAGCTTCTCTTCCCTGCGGCGGCGTGGATCATCCAGTTCCATGCCGGTGCTGTAGCCGATGTAAGGAAAGTAGCTGGAGTCGAAGAACATGCCGTTATAGGCCAGTTCCGGCCGCTCGTTGCCATCGCGGAAGCCGTGGGTCTGATAGCCAACCTTGAAAGTCAGGTTCAGCTTATCGCCCGGCGCCAGCGGTGTTTCCAGCTGATAGATCGAATAGAGGTCGCGTGGGGCGCTGCTTACGAGATGGAAGGGGCGGTCGAATTGGACGTTGGAGATTGACTGCATCTGGTCGGTGATGTGTATCTGCTGAATGGGTTGCGGCGTCTTGTTCTGGAGTACGAAGTGGCCAGTGCCCGAGAAGGAGCGGTGATTGGGGTCGAGGTCGATGTTGGCGTCGACTGCGGTCACCTTGGGCTGCGGGAAACGCTCGTAGCGCTTGAAGTTCCGCTCGTAGTCCGCCTGGATGTGACGCTGCTGCTTGGTGGTGAGAAATTCATTCAGGACGTGGGCGTTGTAATAGAACCACGCGCCGCTGCCGACAGCGATGAGTGCAAAGATTGCGATTGCCGGCGCCAGGCGCGGGAGCCGGGCGCGGGCCTGCAGAGCGCGTATACGCCAGCCATCCTCAGCGCCTCGGCGGGCCAGGGCGATGGAAAAGACAGCCATCATGGCGAAGATCGCCGTCCAATACACGATCGACCATAGCAGCGCCGGGACAAAGTGGCCGTAGCCGTTCATGTCCGAATAAGTGTAGGGAGTGCTCTGGCCGGGTAGGACCAGCGTGTTTTCGATACCGAAGCGGAACAAGATCGGGGTCAAGACGAAGATGCCAATCACGATGGCATGGCCCATGAACTTGTTGGAGACAACGGTCTGTATAAAGAAGGCCAACAACGCGAAGCCAATCACCGTGGGAAAAGTGATGAAGTAGAGCTCTTTGAAATACTGCAGCAAATCGTAGTTGTAATAGCCGGCCACAGTCTGCATGATGATGCCGCATACGAGGATGACCGCAAGCAGAGCACCTTCGATGAAGATCAAGGTTACGAACTTGGAAAGCCAGTCAGTCGTTTCGCCTATGGGCAGCGCGTCGTGGATGCCAGAAAAGCTGGTATCGCGTTCGCGCCAGATCAGCTCACCGGCGTAGAGAGTTGCGATGATGTACAGGAATAATATGGCGGTGCCTTCGACCGCCTGGACCATGAGAAAGGTTACAGGGTAGACATTGCGCTCGGCCATTCTTCCGGCAAAGTGGCCATTGATGAGAGCGAAGACTCCGAGCAGGATGGTGAGCGCCCAAAAGGGCAGCTCGCGCGTGGTATTGGAAATGCGTACTTTGGTGAGGGAGAGAAATTGTTGGAACGCAGCCCGACCTCCGAAGTGTTGATGGACACCCGGTAACTTCACCCCGACCAGAGAAGGGCGCGGCTTCGACTCTGCCGCTTCCTGCCGCTTGGCCCTGGCCGCACGACGGCCTTGTGCGCTGGCGGTAAGAGCCTCGACCGATAGGGGGAAGAGGGAGTAGCCGACGGCCAGCGCGATCACACCAACAGCCGACCAGAGAAGCCGGTTGTAGAGAAACACGCCTCCGCTTACGTGAGGGGACAAGGAGAAGAGCAAGGTGTTCTTCTCGACGACGGTCCAATAGCGCGCAAGCACATCGATCAACTGCAGGCCGATGGGGTCGAGGATGCCGGACCAAAAGTGATCGAGCGAGCGGGTGGTTGCGAAGATCGCATTGACAACCAGGTAGACCATGAAGACGACGACGCCCTGGAGATACACAACGAATATTTTGCGAGACAGGGCGGCGACGGTGAAGAACAACGAGCCCAGGAAGAAGATCTGGACCACCACGATGACCAGGAAAGGCTGCCAGTACCACCAGGCGTGGCCGGGGGCGATGCGGGTATGATCCGCCCATGGCGCGACCGTCCCGGCCAATTCACCGAAGACCATGCCGGAAAACGCAAAGACGGAGGTGACGAACGATCCTGCCCAGCGGCCTCCGAGATAAGCAAACTTGGTGATGGGCTTGGTGAAGATGAGCTGGTAGGTATCGCGTTGAAAGTCGCGGAGCACAGAAGTGCCAAAGATCGCCGCGATGATGATGGTTCCGAACAGGGTAAAGAACGTATAGAGAATCGAGTTGGAGAAGGGGCCGTTCAATAGCTGCTTGCCGTTGCCGGTGGAGATGAAGTCTTCGGCGGCGATGGCAAGAAAGCTGAGAAGAAACCACAGGGCGAAGTAGACGTAGGTCGATAAGCTCTTGAGCCGGAACTTGATCTCGAAGAAGAAGAACTCCCAAAAGAGAGTCATGCGCAGGATCTCCTTGGGATTAGTGGACTGGTTGAGGTGCGGCCGGTTGGGTGAGGTTGAGGAAGTAGACATCTTCCAGGCCGGCGTCGACCGGGCGGAAACCATCGCCTGGAGAGTTGTCGGCGAAAACGCGAATCTCGTGCTGGCCCGAGATCAGGTGGCTGGAGATGACGCGGAGTTCCGCTTCCAGAGCGCGCAACTCGTCATCGGTGACGACGATTTTCGACCATACTTTGCCCTGCAAGGCCTGCAGGGTCTCATTTGGGGCGCCTTCGAGCAACAGTTCGCCGGCGGCGATGATGGCCATCCGAGGACAGAGCTCGCGCACGTCTTCGACGATATGCGTGGAGAGGATCACCGTAATGTCACTGCCGATGGACGAAAGCAGATTTAGAAAGCGATTGCGCTCCGCCGGGTCAAGGCCGGCGGTGGGCTCGTCCACGATGATGAGCCGTGGCTTGCCGAGGAGCGCCTGCGCGATGCCAAAGCGCTGCTTCATTCCGCCGGAGTAGCTACTGAGCGCCTTCTTGCGGAAGTCCCAAAGGTTGGTCTGATGCAGCAGCGCGTCCACGCTCTCTTTACGCTCGCCGGCGTTCGTGATGCCCTTCAACACGGCAAGATGAGAGAGCATGTCGACCGCGGATACCTTCGGGTAAACGCCGAATTCCTGCGGCAGGTAGCCAAGGGTTTGGCGGACGGCATTTTTTTCCTTGAGCACGTCCATCCCATCCAGAAAGATCGTCCCGCTGTCGGGCTCCTGCAGGGTGGCAATGGTACGCATGAGCGTACTCTTGCCGGCGCCATTCGGTCCTAACAGGCCGAACATGTTATTCCCGATGGAAAGTGAAATATTCTTGAGCGCCTGGACCCCGTTGGGGTAGGTCTTCGAGAGGCCAGTAATCGTAAGCGACATGCAGCAAAATCCTCTAAGCCGGGAATTTCACTTCGCGCCCGGCTATCAGTCAATATACCCGTAGTTGAAGGTGGGACCGGCCTTTCTGGCTTACTCGTCTGATTAGACTTACGCAGGGATTAGCTGGTGATCACCGGACATCCCCGAGTTCGCTTCGGTTGATGACAATTCATTTTCGGCCGGAACTGCAATTCTCCAGTTCCCTACTTTGTAGCTGGTCTCGTTCCACAGGAAGCCCAGCTCATCCGCCTGGTCGGCCACCAGCTGGGTAAGCGACACGCCTGCGCTGTGGCCGCCTTTGATGGAGTAATGCAGCAGGATGGGGCGGTCTCCGCCATTGGCCGCCTGCATCAGGGCCGTCATCTTACGCGCGTGCAGAGGATCGACGCGGGTATCGTTATCTCCGGTAAAGAACATGATCGCGGGATACTTTGTGCCGGCTTTGACGTTCTGGTAGGGGGAATACTTCAGTAAGTAGGGGAAATCCTTCGCGTTTTCTGCACTGCCGTATTCCGTGGTCCACAGCGAGCCCATCTCGAAACGCTGGTAGCGCAGCATGTCAAGCAGGGGATAGCCGCACCAGATGGCGCCAAACAGATCTGGCCGTTGGGTCATGGCGGCGCCCATGAGCAGGCCGCCGTTTGAGCGCCCACGGATGGCTAACCGCGCCGGGACGGTGTAGTGGTTGTCGATGAGGTACTCGGCGGCAGCGAAGAAGTCGTCGAAGACGTTTTGCTTATGCTCGAACATCGCTGCTTGGTGCCACGCCTCGCCATACTCGTCTCCACCGCGCAGGTTCGGCAATGCGAAGAATCCGCCTTGCTGCAGCCACCAGGCGTATTCGGGATTCCACTCGGAAAGCTCGGGCACCTGGAAGCCTCCATAGCCGGTCATCAGAAGCTGTGCCTGGCCGTTGCGCGCGAGGCCTTTCTTGCCGGCGACGAACATGGGCACCCGGGCGCCGTCTTTCGAGGTGTAGAAGACCTGGGTTATTTCATACTGCGAAGAGTCGAAGGGAACCTTGGGCGCGGCAAAAACTTCAGACTTTCCGCTCTTCGTGTCGTAGCGAAAAATGGTGGGCGGTTGAACGAATGACTCGAAGCTATAAAAGCCCTCGTTCTGGGTGGGCCGGCCATACAGCCCCGAACCCGAACCTATTCCCGGATAGTCGATCGTGCCTGCGGAGTTGCCGTCCAGACTATAGATGGTGGTCTCGGTTTTGACGTCGTGCAAGCGGGTGACGAATAGCTTGCCCCCCACGATGGTGGAGACCGTCGATAACATCCTTGCCTTCGGGAATGACGGTTTTCCATTGGCCGGGATCGCCGCCGGGCACGGCCTCTACGATGCGTCCATTCGGCGCCTGAAAATCGGTCTGCAAGAAAAAGCGGTCGCCGATATTGAGCGCCCGGTTCTGCGCTTCTATGCCGTATACCAGTGGCACAAACTCGCTTCCGGGCCGGCGCAGATCCTTTACCAGGATGTCTTCTCGCTTTGCTGGAACGCCGTGACTGATGTCAACGAGCAGATAGTGCTCGTTATCACTCAACCATGCGCCGATCAAATCAATCTCGCCTAGTTTCTGGCCGCGGTATTCGCCGCCAAAAATCTTGCTATCGCTCTGGATGGGCGTGCCGAAGCTATGAAAATAGAGATTGCTGCCCTGGTGGGTGAAGACGGAGTAGTAGATTCCTTTGTCGCCTGGGCCGAGGATCACTCCATCATAGCGGGCGGTGGGCAGCACATCGGGCAAGTCCTTGCGCTGCCGCACATCGAGGACGTGCACCGACTCTTCGTCGGCGCCGCCTTGCCGTACGCCGTAGACCAGGAGGTTGCCATTTTTGGAGATGTCGTTGATTTGTACGGACGTGTTCTGGTCGGCGCTCAGGGTGTTCGCGTCGATAAGGCGAACGTCTGTCCCTTTCCAGCCGTCGCGTACATAGATGGAAGCCTGGTTCTCGCCGGCCAGCTGCTTGCTGAAGAAGTATTTCCCGCCGCGCATCGCGGGCGTGGAGTACTCATCGACACGTTCCAGGTCGGTAAGCTGACGAACGATCTCCGGGCGATTCTTCAGTTGGGATAGATATTGCTGGGTGTAGCTATTCTGCTGGTCGATCCAGGCGCGCGTCTCGGGGCTCTTGGCATCCTCGAGCCAGCGGTACGGGTCCTCGATTTGCGTCCCCGGATATTGATCGGTGACTGGTTTCGCGAGGGTGGGTGGCGGAGGAGGAAGAACGACTCCGTTGCCACCGTGAATAGCCTGGGCCTGCGCATTCGGGGCGGCGGTGAAGAGCGCCAGCAGGAAACATAGAGTCGACTTCCTGCAAGCGGGATCGGTTGGTGGTAAAAGCATCATTTTGCCTAGTGTAGCCGTTCGTGCGAATTTTCGATGGTTTGCCAGGGCGTAGGATTAGCTTTCGACGAGCATTTTTGTGATCGTTGGATAAGCAACCACATGGCCGCAAAACGCACCTTCGACGCCGAACTCGCCGCCGTGGAAGCCCTGCGCGAGGAGTTGCCCGAAGCCGCCCAGCCCGAACTTGCGAAGGCGCTGGCGCTTCACAACAACTTGATCGTCTCCCGGGCCGCCGCGGTTATTCTGCACCACCGGCTGACCAGCCTCACGCCGAACCTGGCAACGGCCTTCGGGCGATTTCTGGAAAACTCCGCAAAGTCAGATCCACAATGCTGGGCCAAGAACGCTCTGGCGAAAACACTCGCGGCGTTTGAATATCAGCAACCGGAACTGTTCCTCGCTGGAATGCGCCACATCCAGCTTGAACCAGTCTGGGGTGGAACGGCCGATACAGCCGGACCCCTGCGTGGTACGTGTGCGCTCGCCCTGGTGCAGTGCCGTGACCTCAACAGCCATCGCTTGCTCATCCATCTGGTTCCGCTGCTGGCGGATAAGGAACTGCCCGTAAGGATCAATGCCGTTCGCGCCATCGAGCAGGCCGGCAATGACTCCGCTGCGCTGCTGCTCCGCCTGCTTGCCGAGCTCCCTTCGGATGAACCTGAATTGCTCGGCGCCTGCTACTCGGGTGTTCTTGCGCTTGAGGGCCCCTCCGCAATTGACTGGGCCGCACACTTCCTCAAGCGCGAGGATGACACTGCCGCGGAGGCCGCTATGGCGATCGCCCAGACCCATACTCCCGAAGCATTCGAACGGCTGCGAGCTGCGTTCAGCGCGGCGCGCGATCCATGGTTCCGTACGGCCCTGCTCGCGGCGATTGCTCTGACTCGTCAACAGGAGGCCACCGATTGGCTCCTCGACCTGATCGCGAATGACGACGGCGAAGCGGAAGCTGCCCAACAGGCTCTTTGCCGGATCCGCTCCCTCCGTCGCTACGCTGGAGCGCCTTAAACAACTGGGCAGGCCGTGCAATTAAGAATCAGGGTCAAGTTTCTTCTTCCCTTGACATTCGACAAGCGCGAAATTAAACCTGTGGTCGAACGTCAAGGGGAAGTATGGAGACGGCCCGGGAACGCTGTCACGAAGAGAAGCCGGGATGGTGGATCGACACAGTCGTGCAGGACGTGCGCTACGCTCTGCGGGGCTTTCGCCTTAGTCCAGTGTTCACGATTACCGTGATTGTTACCCTCGCGTTGGGAATCGGTACAACGACGGCGGTGTTCAGCGTGGTGGACCGGATTCTTTTTCGTAGCCTGCCTTACGCCCACGGTGACCGGCTGGTGTCGATCGGACTGGTGCAGTCGCTCGAACGACAGGAGTTCACGCTGGGCGGGTTCTACTACTTATGGCGACATAACCAGAAACCCTTTGAGGCGCTTACTTCAGAAAATGCTGTTTCGCATGAGTGTGACCTGACGGACAGAAGGTCCGCGCAGATCAGCTGCATGAAGGCAGAGGCCAATTTTTTGCCTACGCTCGGGATCTCTCCTATCCTGGGCCGCAATTTTCTTCCGGAGGAAGACCGTCCGAACGGCCCCAGGGTAGCTCTTATTTCTTATGGGTTATGGCTTAATCACTACAGCCGCGATCCTGGCATTTTGAATACGCTGATCGAAATCGATGGCGAGCCGGTCCGCGTGGTTGGGGTGCTACCCAAAGAGTTTGAAATGCCCGATTTACAGCCCGCTGATGTTCTGTCTCCGCTGGCTAACGACGAGGCTGCGCAACGCTCAGAGAATCAGGGTTTGGGAACGCCCATGCGCACTTTCGCCCGGCTCAAGCCAGGAGTGAGTGTGGAACAGGCAAGAGCCTCGGTTCAGTCGCTCCTTCCAGAGGCGCAGGAGTTGATACCCGCGGACCTGCGCGCGGTTTTCCGCAAGGATTTCCATCTTGAGGTTCGCTCCCTGCGCGACCGCCAAATGCAAGATGCGCGCCTGACGGCGTGGGTTCTCTTTGGAGCTGTGCTCGTGATGTTGCTCATTACCTGGGCGAACGTGGCAAGTTTATTGATGGCTCGTGGCGCCACGCGAGAACGGGAGTTGGCGGTACGGTCCGCACTTGGCGCCAGCCGAGGCCGGTTGATTCGCCAGGCGCTGACCGAAGCATTGCTTTTGTCGGTTGCGGGAGCGGTCGCCGGGGTGATGTTCGCGGAGATACTTCTACGGGTTTTTGTCTCGATCGCTCCCGCAGGCATTCCGTTTATCGGGCGAGCGCACCTGGACCTCCGTATCATTCTATTTACGATTTTCCTTTCGCTTCTATGCGGGACAGTGTTTGGACTTATCCCGGCCTGGCAAATGCGGCGCGCGATTCCACTTACAGGGCGCGCGACCCACTCCGACGCTTACGCCGCCATGCGCCGAAGCCTAGTGGTTAGCCAGATTGCCGCGAGCATGGTTTTGCTGGCCGTTGGCCTGTTGCTGCTGCGCAGCTTTTGGAATTTGCAAAACCAGCAACTGGGGATGCGGACGGAGAACACGATTGCGGCCAGCATCTCGCTGGGGCAACGCCGTTACGCGACAGCCGAACCGAGGCTGGCATTCTTTCAGGACTTGGTGAGACGGTTGCAGTTTGGCCCGGGCGTTGGTTCCCTGGCACTGAGCAACTCTCTGCCACCGGGTGGAGGCGGCAATTCCTTTTACTCCTCTCTGGTCGTTCCCGGCCGACCTCCCTTACCCGCCCGGACAGGGGGAATGATCACTACGCGCCTGATCTCGCCGGATTACTTCAGGGTTTTGGATATTCCTCTTCTGCAAGGGCGAAGCTTCACGGAAGAAGAGCAGAACTCGAACGAGCCTCTGGTGATTCTCAGCAAACGATTAGCTGCTCGCCTTTTCCCCGGAAAGGATCCCATTGGGGAGCACTTGCAGTTGGACAGCGAGGAGCCGAAAACTCCCTGGTATACGGTCATCGGCGTTGCAGCGGATGTAAAGAACAACGGACTCATCGGAGAAGAAGAGCCTGAGTATTACACCCTGAGGCACAATCGGGCCGAAGATTGGGAGAGCAATTGGGATCGGAAAGCGATCATCGTCTTGAAAACCTCGCTGCCTTCTGAATCGATGTCGCGATGGATCCGTTCACAGGTCGAAGCCCTTGATCCAACCGTGTTAGTCACGATCGAGACGCTTGGTCAAAGAGTCGGCAAGATGGCCGATCAGCCACGATTTGAAACCACCCTGGTTGGGTTCTTTGCTGCAACCGGACTTTTGCTGTCGATGATCGGCCTGTACGGGGTGATCGCCTTTGTCGCCAACCAGCGCACGCAGGAGCTTGGTATTCGCATGGCCTTAGGCGCCAGCCGGTTCAATATTCTTTGTCTTGTTTCGTGGGAAGGTCTGCGCCTTATCGCACTGGGAGGCATGGTGGGACTGGTTCTCGCACTGGGAGTCTCCCGGTTATTCAAGAGTTTGCTATTCAGCATCGGGCCTTACGATCCGACGACATTCCTTGCGGTTGCGCTGCTGCTGGTGGTGGTGGCTACGGCGGCGACTCTGATTCCCGCGAGAGCGGCGATGCGTCTGGAACCCGGCGAGGCACTTCGCTCCGAATAGATAGTGCACCGGACTCATGGTGAGAGTTCCACGCCGATGCGATTGATGTCTGCGGATTCGTAGACGGCCGTGGGGACACCAGGCTGGACGGCTGTGATCATGGCGCGGCCCAGGGTTGCGGTGTCGGTGGCGTAATTACCTGCCACCCGCCTGACTAACGGGTAGATGGGTTTAAGGAGCGCGTAGATCGCGTTATACCAGCCGACCTTGGAACGCACTCCATCCAGGGGCTGGATATAGCCGGGCCGGAACAGGGCTACTCCCGCAAAACCCAGCTTGGTAAGTGCGTTCTCAGTGGAACCTTTCACGCGTGCCCACATGGAGCGGCCCTTTTCGGTGGAGTCGGTTCCGGAACCGGAGACGTAGAAGAAATGCATGGCGGGGTTGAGGCCGACAAGAACCCTGGCCACGGTGAGCGTGAGATCGTAAGTCACTCGGCGGTAGTCAGGCTCAGACATGCCGACGGAAGAGACTCCGGCGCAAAAGAGGCAGGCGTCGGGCGTGCCTAGTTGGTTTGCGATGGCTGCAATCGCGAAAAGGTCGGGACAAACGAGCTCGTCCACTTTGCCACCCGCGACGCCGAGCGGGATTCGGACCAGGGCGGTGACCCGGGTGACGCGAGGATCTTGGCGGCAGGCAGCTAGGGCGGCCTTGCCTACCATTCCGGAGGCTCCGGTTAGGATGATGTTCATTTCGTACGCTGCCTTCCCGTGTTTCCTTACGGACCCAAGTTTTTTGTGGCGAGTTGCATCTTCTCATGCGACGCCACCAGATCCATAGGGCAGCGGTTCGCAACACGCAGTCGGGTGGGTTTTCCCGGGAGGTTCCTTTTTTTTAAAATTCGATATTTTTGGGCCTTTTGCGGCATTTGGTGAGAATGTACGGGTTGATTCCACGAATCTCAACGGGCGAGAGCGGTTCATTTCCCGAATTTGTGGCGAGAACGGAAAGGGCACGCATGGACAGAGCAAGGGTTCGAGGACTCCTCCCGGGTTTTTTAAAATTCAATATTTTTGGGCCTTTTGCGGCATTTGGTGAGAATGTACGGGTTGATTCCACGAGTCTCAAACGGTCGAGGGCGCTTCATTTCCCATTTTTTGCCAGGGAAAGGGGGCGCTTAACGCACGCATGGGCATAGCAAGGTTCGGGAACTTCCTCCCTGTTTTTTTAAAATTCGATATTTTTGGGCCTTTTTGGCGCATTTGGTGAGAATGCACGGGTTGACTCCACGAGTCTGGAGGTCGAGAGCGGTTCATTTCCCGATTTTTTGGCCGGGAAAGGGGGCGCTCAACGCACGCACGGGCATAGCAAGGTTCGGGAACTTCCTCCCTATTTTTTTAAAACTCGATATTTTTGGGCCTTTTGCGGCATTTGGTGAGAATGCACGGGTTGGTTCCAGGACGTCTCGACATCGAGAGCGGTTCACTTCCCGAATCTCGCCAGGAACGGGCGAGATATCGGACCCCCCGCATTTGTGGTCCAGGAAAGGCGGGATGTTTGGGTAATTTGTGACAGGGATCGGGTGAGACACCGGACAGATAAAGCTGCCCTTCGCTCGCGTATAGGCCGAAACCACCGGCGGTTGCTGCCCAGGCAGCGGTGACGCGAGAATCCGCAGCCTGGCAAAATCTTCTACTAATAGGATACACCCACTCCAGAGGTCGGGATGTATATTCACGGATGGGCGGGCACCCCCCGAAAACGTTTTTAATTGTGGTCGGGAGAACAGCAGGTCATCTCTCCACTTCGCTACCGTTCCGGTCCCACGGCACGCCGGGGCAGGCGAGATGACAATTCTGCTTGGGGGCCAGGTCCGGTTTCAAGGGTGAGTACAAACCGCAGATCTCTCCACTTCGCTACCGCTCCGGTCGAGATGACAATTTTGCTTGGGGCCGGGTCCGGTTTCCAGTGACTAGAAACAGCAGGTCCCTCCACTTCGCTACCGCTCCGGTCGGGATGACAATTCTGCTGGGGGCCGGGTCCGGTTTCCAAGGGTGACCAGAAACAGCAGGTCCCTTCACTTCGCTACCGCTCCGGTCGGGATGACAATTCTGCTGGGGGCCGGGTCCGGTTTCCAGTGACTAGAAACAGCAGGTCCCTCCACTTCGCTACCGCTCCGGTCGGGATGACAATTCTGCTGGGGGCCGGGTCCGGTTTCCAAGGGTGACCAGAAACAGCAGGTCCCTTCACTTCGCTACCGTTCCGGTCGAGATGACAATTCTGCTTGGGGGTCGGGTTCGGTTTCCAAGGGTGACTAGAAACAGCAGGTCTCTCCACTTCGCTACCGCTCCGGTCGGGATGACAATTCTGCTGGGGGCCGGGTCCGGTTTCCAAGAGTGAGTACGAACCGCAGATCTCTCCACTTCGCTACCGCTCCGGTCGAGATGACAATTTTGCTTGGGGGTCGGGTTCGGTTTCCATGGGTGACTAGAAACAGCAGGTCCCTCCACTTCGCTACCGCTCCGGTCGGGATGACAATTCTGCTGGGGGCCGGGTCCGGTTTCCAAGGGTGAGTACGAACCGCAGATCTCTCCACTTCGGTCGAAATGACAATTTTGCTTGGGGGGCGGGTCCGGTTTCCATGGGTGACTAGAAACCGCAGATCTCTCCGCTTCGCTGCCGCTCCGGTCCTACGGCACGCCGGGGCAGGCCAGATGACAATTCTGCCTTTCCATCCGATTTGGGGGGCCGATGTTCTGTGGTGGGAGTTGCGGTTGGCTGCCCTCGGCCTGATAACTTTATCAATATGTTGAGAGAGGCTCAGATCATTGCGATGGGTGGTGGCGGGTTTTCTATGGAACCCGACAATTTGGCATTGGACAGATACGTGTTGTCGATCGCGGATGTGAGTTGTCCTAAAGTCTGTTTTCTGGCCACGGCAAGTGGTGACAGCGCGGACTATATTGCGCGTTTCTATGCATCCTTCGGTAGCTTGCCGTGCGAGCCCACACATCTATCCCTCTTCCAACTGGACAAGACCGACATGCGCTCCTATTTGCTGGCACAGGATGTGATTTATGTAGGCGGCGGGAGCACAAGAAATTTACTTGTGCTGTGGCGAGAGTGGGGTTTGGACGTCTTTCTCAGAGAAGCGTGGATGTCAGGAGTGTTGCTGGCAGGTCTCAGCGCCGGCTCCATCTGCTGGTTTGAAGAAGGGGTGAGCGATTCAGTGGCGGCCGGCCGCCTGGAGGCGCTTCGATGCCTCGGCTTCTTACCCGGGAGCAACTGTCCTCACTATGACGGAGAGATTGAACGCCGGCCGGCTTACCATCGGCTGCTGCGCGAAGGGAAATTGCAACCCGGGTATGCAGTCGACGATGGAGCGGCCTTGCACTTTATTGGCGACCGCCTTGCAGGTTCGGTTCGCTCGCGCCCGGCTGCAACGGCTTATCGGGTCGAGGCGGTGGGAGATCGGGTTGAGGAAACCGCGCTGGAATCAAAATTGCTTTGAACATTCATGAGGAAAAGGTCTTGATGGGCGGGCAGCGGCAGTTTGCCACCGTGGCCGTCAGGCGCTTCCAGAAAGGCTTCAAAAAGAATCGCATAGAGACCCTGACGGCTTCTCAAGCGCTCGTTCCGAGTCCGTAAAAATTCAAAACGAAACGGCGACCAGCGTTCTGCTTCCTCCAGGAAGCCGGAAGAGAAGAATTCGTGAGAGTTGGCTACGGCTCCGATGATGAGCGATCGCCAACTCATCCGCAGAAGGTTCTTGAATACCCTGGTGCCGTTGGGCAATTGGTCCATGCGCGCTCCCACTTGCTCGCTGAAGTTCAGAAGCTGAACCACCAGGCTGTCCAGCGGCCTGCCCAGCCGCGCAGCGCTGGTAAACAACGTAACGGAACCACGCTGCATATCTTCACGCACGTCCTGCAGGTCGTCTCCCAGTTGAAGGAGCACACCCCATTCGAACGAAAATCGGCTTTCTTCTCTGCTGAGCCAGCCGTGAGCCAGACAAGCGTCCGCCAGTACAGAAGTGCCCCCTTTGGCGCAGCTCATCCGCAACACCTCGGCGGAATGGCTGCAGCCGGCCAATTGCGCGATGCTTTCCTCTTGCGCCCGGTGAATCGCCAGCAGGCAATCAAACACCTGTGGATAGCATGCCCGAGGATATTGGTCTTCGATCAACTTGACCAATGCCCACAGCGCGCACTCCCGATCATCCTGAGGCGAAAGGGCCTCACCCTGCAACCGGCTTCGAAAACGCTCACTAAACCGGAGCTTGGCTTGGGCAGGAGATGTCTTCGCGATCGAGATAATTGTCGCTATAGGGATAAAGGAGGCTGTAGCCCAAAATGGCCGGCGTAATTTCTACCCGTTCGCCGAGCAGGGGCTGCAATCCGCAGGCAGTCCAGGCATTGCGGCATGCTTGCACAACGTCGGACATGCCCAGGCTGGCATCGAATTGCCTCGCCCACCGTGCCAGCTGCGTACCGACGGGTAACAAATCGTCGGTGAGGAGCCTAACGGCTTCGCCCTCAAGATCGAGCGCGGTCGCAGAAAATTCAGCGAAGGATGCGGTGATTCGATCCTGTGTTTTGAGGCGCTCCGCTTTGCTCCGAGGGACTTTTCTCGCTTCGCGTTCGACAGCCTGCAAGCCCTGGTCATAGGCTTTCTCACGCCTTTGTTGCTCTTTCAGGGTGTACCGCGGCCCATCGTGCGGCGACCGTGTAGCGCCAGCATCCCAAACCTGGATGGTCTGCGCGACCTGGGCCTCTACCCACGACCAGCTGTAGTGTTGCTGCATTCTAGTGGTGGATTACGAAAAACCGAGCTGAATAGTTCCATCAGATTCCGCTTTCAAGTCCTTTTGACCCGAATCTCTTACCCATAAGGAAACTCTTATGTAGAATCTCTATAAGGATTTTCTTATGGAAGCGGCAGACTCGGTTTTCAGGGCGATTGCGCATCCCACACGCAGGGGCATCCTCTCCCTGCTTGCGGTTTCTGCCCGCTCAGTGAAGGAGCTTACGGCGGAGTTCGATATGTCTCAACCTGCGATCTCGCAACATCTTCGCGAGCTCAGAGATGCCGATCTGGTCGCATCCGAGAGGGTTGGCGTCGAACAGCATTATCGCCTGACACCCAGGCCGTTGAAGCACGTGGTGGAATGGTCGGAGAAGTATCGGATTTTGATCGATCCATCCGGCCATGCGTGGAGTTTGGCGCCGCTCAGCGGAGAAACGAGCAAGAGACAAGGCAAAAGGAGACGACGTAATGGCCGTTAAAGGCTCGGTTCCAAAGCTGGGCGTAATTGTGCCCCATCTGGTTGTTCGCGATGCCGCGGAGGCACTTTTGTTCTATACCAAGGCGTTTGCGGCGGAAGTACTCTATCGTTCGCCGTCGCCGAGCGGGGCGGGCGAGCACATACACGTGAAGATGTGGGACTCTCTGGTGCAGATATCGACGGAGGAACCCGCCCAGCGGGGTGAAAGAGTGGAGGGAGCTCTGCTCGCTTCGCCGGAAACTCTCTCCGGATCCACTTGTGTCTTCCAGATCGCCGTTACGGATGTGGACTCGGCGTTCAAGCGCGCGGTCGATTGCGGAGCGGTTCCGGCGCTGCCACCGACGGATATGTTTTGGGGAGATCGATACAGCTGGGTACGCGATCCCTTTGGGCATGTGTGGGCACTCTCAACCATCTCAGAAGTGCTGACCCGGGAGGAAGTCGAAGAACGCCTTCGCGGATTCGCTGCCGGGATGAAAGGACAGAATCGATGAAAAAGATTGCTCTTATGCTTCCACTGCTTCTCGCCCTGCCGCTGGCCGGCCAAAGTGCGACTCCCTCGGCGGCCGACCCTTGGCAAGCGCTCGCATTTTTAAACGGAACATGGGAGGCGAAGACCGCGGGGAGTACAAACGTTGCCGCCATTGGCACTTACACGTTCAAACCCGAGCTTGGCAACCACATTCTAGGCCGCCACAGCACCACGAACGCGGGCTGCAAAGGGCCGGCCAACTTCGACTGCGATCATGGCGACCTGCTCTACGTCTACCAGGACGCGCCGGGACAGCCGTTAAAGGCGATTTACTTCGACAACGAAGGCCATGTGATTCATTACGCTGTTTCGACGCCGGATGCGACGACTGCGATGTTTCTTTCGGAAGGCACGCAACCGGGTCCACAGTTCCGGCTGCTTTACGAACTAAAGGGAACAACCATGCAGGGAAAATTTCAGATGCGCATGCCGGGGCAGAGCGACTGGAAATCTTATCTTGAGTGGAGCGGGGCCAAACGGCCCCAGAGCTGATCGGCGCCAGGTCGCCGACAGGACAGATGCCAGAAACCAATCTCTATTTGGTTCTCAGCGCCTGGGCGGGATCGATGGAAGCTGCCCACCTTGCCGGGATAAAGCCGGCCACACATGCAGCCGCGGCCAGGGTGAGGATGGCTGTGAGCAGCACGGAGGAATTGAGTCCCTTTACCTCGTAGAGTTCGGCCTCGACAAACCGTACGCTGGCGAATGCCACCGGAATGCCAAGGTTCTTGATCAGCACCGCGTGTACCAGCGTGAAGATCGCCGCGTTGGCACCGATGCCCAGCGCGAGGGTCAGCACGGCAGTCGCGGTGAAGCCGGGATTTTTTACGAGGGCGCGCAGGCCGTAGCGCAGGTCGTGGAGAAAGGTTGGGAGAAGCATCGCGGGAGATAGGAATGTGCGCATCTCTCTGTGGCGCTGCTGCAGCAAGGTGGGGTTGCCGAACTGACGGCGTGCGGCATACACGGCATCCTCTTGCGACCTACCCTGACGAACAAACTGGTCGGCCAGCAATTGCAGGTGAGTCTGCACCTCGCTGTCGAATTTCACCTCTGCTTCACGTTGTCCCGTGAGAGCACTAACCCTGGAAACGAGCTGAAAGAACCAGGCTGCCATGGCTATTTTTGTACTTCCAGACGCAAGACGCGGCCGATGACAGCGGAGATACGCTCCCAATTCTCTGTCTCTACGGCAAGTTGCTTCAGGCCTCGCTTGGTGATTGAGTAAAACCTGGCCTTTCGGTTGTTTTCGGAGGCTCCCCACGCAGAATCGATCCAGCCGCGATGCTGGAGCCGGAGTAAGGAGGTGTAGACCGTGCCCTCGTTCAGCTTCAACACATCTTCGCTGACCTGCTCGATGCGCCGGGCGATGCCGAAACCGTGGAGCGGGCCCAGCGCATGCAGGGTTTTCATGATCATCAGGTCCAGTGTGCCCTGCAATACTTCCGATTTCTCGGTGCTCACGATTGCTCCTTTGGCCATTGCATAGAAGCTATCATCGCTCCTTTGCGATGTCCATAGGGGAATAAGTCGCGAGTCTTGCAAAGGGGAAAGGTTCTTGCTGCGCTCGCCGAGCTGCGAAGACAGGTGACGGTTACGCATCTGGAGCCAGAGTAGCTAATAGCTATCTTTGCTGCCGCGACAAGCGGCGCTCGAATCCGCTCTAGAATCAGACGCAGAAAGGCCAAGAAACAAAATGATGAGACGTCTTCTACTCGCGTTATTGATCGTGCGTCTGGCGCCGTTGGCATGGGCGGCCGAGAGTGCAGAGAAGGTTCAGGCTCGGGTAGAGGCGGCAGGCCGAGTTCTGCAAGTGATCCAGTCTGCCCCGGACCAGGGAATTCCGGAAAATGTGCTGGCCTCTGCATCATGCGTGGCGGTGGTGCCGGCAATGTTGAATGGCGGCTTCGTACTCGGCCTGCGTTATGGGCGCGGGGTGGCTACGTGCCGCACAGTCAAGGGCTGGAGCGCGCCGGCCTTTTTCGTGGTTATGGGGGGCAGCTTCGGTTTGCAGTTTGGCGCCCAGGGCGTGGACAGGATCATGTTAGTCATGAATGACAATGGGATGACGCAGCTGCTGTCGAGCAAATTTGCGCTCGGTGGGCAGGCCAGCGCATCCGCGGGTCCGTTGGGCCGCCAGGCGGCAGCAGAAACGGACTGGAAGATGCGTGCCAAGGTGTTAAGTTATTCTCGCTCTCGCGGCGTTTTCGCCGGGGCTACGCTGGAGAATGGTTCGATCAAACAGGACAAGGACAGCACGATCGCGTTCTATGGACACATGGTTCCCTTCGCCGCGTCGCTTAATGGTGAAGTCGATGCTCCGTCGACTGCCTATCCGCTGCTTGAGCCTCTGTCGACTTGGGCTCGCAATGCGGCAAACAGATAGTTTGGCTGATTTGGGAGCCGTCTTTTTCATCCCATCTGCGTTTCCGGGCCAGTGTGGTGCGGATAGGCTGCCTCTTTAGAACCGCTTCCCTCGGCGGCTAAAGCCGTGGGTTTTCAGGAGTATCCAAGTACGAGCTAAAGCTCGTACCCTGCGGATCTCCACGCGCACCGCGCGGGCAAAATCGACAGACCTGTGGCACAATTAGCCCCTATGGAGGGATCGGCATGTCGTTCCTTCGCGACTTGAAACACGCGGTGCGTTCGTTGGCCCGCGCTCGCACGCTGTGGATCACCGTGGCCCTTACCCTGGCGCTGGGCATCGGCGCCAATGCGGCGATTTTCAGCGTGGTTCGCGCCGTGCTGCTGCGCCCGCTCGCCAATCGCGACGAAGACCGATTGCTTTACCTGCGGCAGAGCGCTCCAGGCCTCAACGTCGAAAACGAAACCTTCTCCGTTCCTGAAATTCAAGACCTTGGTCATGGCCTGAAGACCATCACGGAGCTGGGCACATTTTCCCAGATCCCCTTCACCGTCGTGGGCCTGGGTACTCCGCGTGAGGTTCCCGCCGGTGTGGTGGACGGCAACTACTTTGACGTGATGGGACTGCGTCCAGTGATCGGGCGCTTGCTGGCGCCTTCTGACGATGGCCCGAACGCCGCGGGCGCGGTGGTGCTGACTTATCGATTCTGGAGCACGTCGCTGCACTCCGATCCCAGTGTGATTGGCAAGACCATCCGGCTGGGCACCATGGAGGGCGGGCGTTCGGCGGTCATTGTTGGGGTTCTGGAACCATCCGTCCCTTACCCCGCGGCTACCGAGATCATTGCCAATATCGTCACCAGCCCGCATCATCTGTCGGCCACGATGGTGACAGGCCGGGAACATCGTATGACGGAGGTGTTCGCCCGGCTCGCTCCGGGCGCGAGTCTCGATGCTGCCAGAGCCGAGCTTCGCACCGCCTACGCGGCCATGGTGGCCGCCCATCCTGAGGTTTACAAGCAGGCTAACCATTTCCAAATCGATGTGACGCGAATCCATGACCAGCTCAATTCTCGTGCCAACACGATTTTGTGGGTTCTGTTCGCGGCGTCTGCGCTGTTGTTCGTGATCGCCTGCTCCAATGTTGCCAATCTTGTACTGGCGCGAACTGTGCGGCGCGAATCGGAGCTGGCTGTACGCTCGGCGTTGGGAGCGACCACGGCGGCGCTTCGCCGTTCCCTGCTGGCGGAAAGCATTGTGCTGTGCGGCAGCGGAGTGTTGGCGGCTTTGCTTATCGCCGCGCCCATGGTGTCGGTGCTGGCCCGTTATGCGGCGCGCTTCTCTGCCCGCGCGGATGGCGTGACCCTCGACTTCAGCCTGGTGTGGATTGGGATTGTGCTGGCGTTGATCGCCGCCGTGTTTCTGGCATTCGTTCCCCGGCTGCCTTCGCCGGACGCGCCGCAGGGCCTCGGGCTAGGCAGCAGTGGCATGCGAGTCACCAAGGGCAGCAACCGGCGGCTTCGCATTTTCGCCATCACGCAAATCACCGCTTCTTTCCTGCTGCTTGCCGGCGCTGGTGCTCTCATGAGGACCCTGTTAACGCTGGAGAAGACGCAACCAACTTTCGACACCTCCCACGTTCTCGCCCTGAATCTGCCGGCCATGACGTATGGGCGAACGCCTCAGCAGGTCAATGATTTCTATGCTGAGGCAAAACGGCGCATTAGCGCCCTGCCGGGAGTGGAACACGTGGCCACTGGTTTTAGCGTTCCCTGGCGCGATGGGCAGGCCCTGAACATAAATTTTGCTTTTGCCGTGGAGGGTGCGAAACGGCAGGACGGCCAGGATGATCTGCGGGCGCGTTTCCGATCCGTTTCCCCGGGGTTTTTTGAAACCCTGGGAGTTCCGCTACTGGAGGGCCGCGATTTTCAAGACACCGACCGCGAAGGCTCAGCGCGGGTTGTGATCATCAGCCAGAGGGTGGCGCAAACACTATTTCCCGGGCAACAAGCGCTGGGCCGTAATTTGCAGTGGACCGACGGCGTGATGAAATTTATCGGCATCAGCACCGAACCGCGCCGGATCATCGGAGTGGTCCCCGACCTCGACGATCAAAACAT
Organism: uncultured Acidobacteriaceae bacterium; assembly: GCA_963758385.1. GTDB lineage: Bacteria > Acidobacteriota > Terriglobia > Terriglobales > Acidobacteriaceae > PALSA-350. The sequence continues at coordinate 2,177,190 of CAVWVA010000001.1, forward strand.
CATTCCGGTGCCGGCCATGACGGTGTACCAGCCCGTCGCCCAGGAAGGATGGCAGGGCCGTATGTTGGTGCGGACGAAGAATGATCCCTACACTCTCGTCCCGCTCATCACGCGCACCATTCATGACCTGGCGGCGGATCAACCGGTGGAACGAGCGAGCACTCTGCAGGATGTCCGCGCTGAGGTTCTGACGCCCGACCGGTTGAATGCGATCGTGTTCGGGGGATTCGCCGGGGTGGCGCTATTAATTTCCGTGGTGGGCGTGGCCGGCGTGCTTGCATTTTCGGTGAGTGCGCGTACGCGCGAGATTGGAATCCGCATGGCTTTAGGCGCCATGCCGCGCAACATCCTTACCAATGTTCTTGTCGAGGGACTGGTGATCGCCTGTATCGGGGTGACCACGGGTGTGGTGCTGGCTTTCGCGTTAGCTCGGATCATTGGCGGCTACGTTGCGGATGTGCGGCTGCCGGGCGCGCTTTCGTTTGCCGCGTCCGGCGTTGTGATTCTGGCTGCGGCCGTGATCGCGTCAGCAGTGCCGGCAGCCCGTGCGGCCAGGGTGGAAGCAGTGGAAGTGCTTCGCTCCGAGTAGTAGCTCCGTTCCGGTTTGTGAGCTTATCGCTCGTGGCCAATGGCCGCGGTTGCCAGCGTTCCGCCCAGGCCCATGGTTTCGACCGCGGTGGAGGGAACAATGACCATTGCGCCTTTTTCCTTCATCGCCTCGTAGAGCATGTTCATCGCGCGTAAGTGAAGGGCTCCGGGGTTATCCCCATAGGTTCTTGCCGCTTCGGCAAACTTTACTGCGACCTGGGTTTCGGCGTCCCCCAGGATCAGACGAGCCTGCCGCTCGCGTTCCGCCTGGGCCTGCTGCGACATGGCATTTTCCAGTGCCTGAGGGATACGGACGTCGCGAATCTCAACCGACTGGATGGTGATGCCCCAGGGATTCGTCTTGGCATCAAGGATCAGTTGCAGTTGCTGCCCCATGCTCTCGCGTTCCGTAATCATCTGCGCCAGTTCGTGGCGTCCAATCGATTCACGCAATGCGGTCTGCGCACTCATGTTGACTGCGTCGGTAAAGTTCTCTACTTCGAGAATGGATTTCTCCGCGTTCCAGACAAGCCAGAAGACAATCGCATCCACATTGACAGGGACCGTGTCGCGAGTGAGTGTGGATTCTGCGGTGACGGTCGCGACGCGAACCCGTTGATCGACGAAGCGGCTGAGGGTGTCGACAATGGGCACGATGAGAAAGATTCCGGGCCCGCGCAAGCCACGGTACCGGCCAAAACGCAGGATGGCTACACGCTGCCACTGCTGCACCACCTTGATAGAGAACATGAGGTAGACGCCGAGAACAACGCCGGCAATCAGCGGAATGGGCGAATGAACCGCGCGCCCGGCGGCGAAACCGACGCCACTACACGCCAGCAAGGCTGCGACTCCCGGCCCGCTTATATCTACCTCTGACGTTTTGTTCATGCTAATCATCGCTTGTCTCCTTTTGCCTTCGGGGATTTTCCCTGTTTGCCTTCATCCGACCGATCGCGAAGGGCCATCATTAGTTCTTCGAGGTTGAAGCCACCCGCACCGGCCCTGGCAGTGAATTCGTCGACCAACTGCTCCAGGCCGCGGGAACGCTCGATTGCATCACGCTCGATCGCCTGATGCGCAACGAAGGTACCCGTGCCCTGCTGGGTCTCGAGGATGCCGCGAATTTCCATTTCGCGATAAGCACGCATTACGGTGTTCGGATTGATCTCGAGGTCAACCGCCACCTGGCGCACTGTGGGCAACTGATCGCCCGCAACCAGAACCCCCGTTGCGATCGCAGCCTGCACCTGGTCGATGAGTTGGCGGTAGAGGGGAACCCCGCTGCGCATGTCGAGCCGGAAGGTAAAGGGGCGTCGAGTTGGGATCGAGTTGCTCATCCAGTTGAATAATGTACTAGTGTACTAGTACATGTCAAGTGAAAAATGACTAGCAGGCAAATTGGGTTGTTGAGGAATCACCGCCACCTTTCCGCCGACGGTAAGACGATCACCGACACTCATTGGGATCCTGCTGTATCTACGGAGAAAGCCGTCGTGGTGTGGGAGAAGCAATAGGCGTGTTGCGTCGTAGACTTAGATGAATGTTGCTCAATCATGCGGTGGAAGCCGACTACGCTGCGATCATAGATATGGTCAACGAGGCGTTTCGAGGTACGGGCGTTGTCGCCAGTTGGAACTCCGAAGGAGATTTCATCGAGGGACAACGCCTGACCGAACCTCTTCTTAGAGAAGACCTGGCTGCGAAGCCTGACGCACAGTTGCTGACATATCGGGACGACGGCAACGGAGACTTGCTGGGAACCGTATGGCTAGAGCCGAGAGAGGACGGTGCCTGGTATCTCGGTCTGCTTACCGTACGCCCTGATCTGCAAAACAAACATCTGGGCCAAGCTCTGTTAGCGGCAGCGGAAGGGTTTGCGAAAGAGCAGGGCGCTCGACGTATTCGTATGTCCGTGGTCAATCTGCGAGAGACCCTGATCGCATGGTACCAACGCCGCGGCTATCTCCTGACTGGAGAAACACTGCCTTTTCCTTACGATGACGAACGCTTCGGCAGACCTCTACGGGACGATTTGCATTTTGTTTTGCTGGAGAAGCGTCTGTAGTGACGAGGCAGCCAGCCGATCAGTTCGCGGCCGGCCGCTCGGCGGTATCGACGATCAGCGCTTCGACCGGCCCCTTGGTTGCCTCAAGCCGCAGGCCCATTTCCTGCTGAATGGCCACGAAGAGTGGCGGGCTCGTTGCTGCCCCAGTCGCCGGCGGAACATCGCCCCCAAACTGGGTCTCATCCGGCGCCCACTCCAGATCGAAGTCGTACCTTCCGGGGAGACCGGTTTTGTCCACAACTGGACGATCGAGGATGGCCCGCTGTAATAAGGAAACGAGGTTCGCCATGGTGGCGTTGCGGCCAGGCAGCACAATACGCTGCGGGTAGACCACGCCGGGGCCCACGACCGCAGGATCATCGGGGGGCGCTGCGCTTTCTTTGAGCTTCGGCCCGTTCCTGGCAACTGTCAGTTCGTAGATCGAGAAGACCTTTTGCTCACGGTGAAACGTGAGCTTGAACCTGTCGGTCAGCAGGTTTCGCAACATGGACATCTGCTCGTCGTGGTTGGGCCGAGTCTCACCGGGCGTGACCGCAAGAATGTCGTAGTGATCGGAGCTGATCCACGGCGGGCCACCGGAGATGGTTCTCGGATTGAGATCGTAAGCGGCAGCGATCAGCAACTTGAGCGTGTAGTCCTTCTCCACAAAGCGATTGTTGCCCTGCATGGTAATGAACCGCCCGCTCTGGGGAGCGGAATCTGCAGGCTTGACGGTCGCTACTTCAAAGGCTTCGAACTTCGGGCGCGGGGCGGTGGACTGCGCCAACATACCGGCAGTCGAAAGAGCAAGCGCGGCCAATGCGAATCTTCGAACCATAATGTTTCACCGTCCGTGGGCAAGATGCAGGCGACGCAATTCTCTCACGGGCCCAGGCCAACGCTTCGGCTCTCTGTTTTGAATCTTCGCACTTCCCGCGCTCGTCTAAGGGGCATAGCAATGGTGGAGATTAACTAACATGGCAGCTTTTTGTACTTGCTGTGGAGCAGAGATTACCTTGAAAGCCGGCGCTTGCCCTGTTTGTGGAACCCCCAGACACGGGATGTCGCCGCCCGATCAACTCCCTGGGCTTGATACCGGCTCGGGCGGGTCGCAGGAACCGGTCAATACGACTCAACTGAACAGGCGCAAGTCGCAGTGCCGGTTGTAAATTACTGGTAGTGTCCTGACGCTCCTGACTACTGAACTACAAGCGTGTATGCGGATTGCGCCTGCACTTGGCCCGAGCTGGCGGTAACCATAAACGTATACTTCCCCGCTGGGGTTTTAGGTCCGCCTCCGCCTCCGCCTCCGCTGCATCCCACAAGTCCCATGAGCGCGATGGTGAACGTGCAGAGCAGCGTTGCCCGAAAACGAGCTCCTCTGCGCCGCGTCGGCCACAGCAGCACCAGGCCTGCCAGCCCCAAACCATACGCAACCGTACCCATTCCTTGCCCGCCATCCGAGCGCAGCTGGCTTGCCGTTGTGCTTGCACCCGTGTTGACCGAGAGCAGAGTGGGAACGGCCGGCGTTCCGGATACAGTGATGGTTGCGGGACTAAAGCTACATCCGGCATTTGAAGGGAGCCCGGAGCAGGCAAAGGTCACTTGTCCTGAGAAACCAGGAGCACCTGTGACGTTGATGGGCGCGCTGACCGTCTTACCTGATTGGACCGTTAGCGTGGTGCTTCCGCCACTGCCCGGCTCCAGGGTAAACGCAGCGTTGACCACTTGAATGATTGAGGCCGAGGAAGCTTGCGTGTTGGCGTCCCCGGAATAAGAGGCCGTGACCATCTGCGTGCCAACCGTGGTGAGTGAAGTCGTCGGCAAGGCGGCGGCTCCCCCGCTAAGAGCAACGGTACCCAGCATGGTGGATCCTGAGGTAAAGACCATGCTGCCGGTGGGCGTCGGCCCAACACTGGCCACCTCGGCGGTGAGCGTCACGCTCTGCCCGGCAAAGCTGGGATTGGCAGAGGACGTCGCTGCGGTTGTGGATGCCGCCTGGTTCACGGTGACCGTAACTGGTGCGGAAGTATCTGCGGCATAGTTTGCATCACCGGAGTAGCGACCGGTGATGGTGTGCGTTCCGACCGCTAAGGTCGTTAGCGAGAGAGCGGCCGAGCTGCTCGTTTGAGGCGTGAAAACAGAGGCGGCAGACGACGTTGGATTCCCTGCGAGCAGAAAAAAAACAAGAGAGGGCAGCACCGGGTTTTGAGTGAGCTCCATCTGTACCAGGGGAAACAAAAACGGGCCGACTACCCCTAGCGCTAGCGGAAACAAGGGCGTCGTGAGAACGAAGGTTCCATTCCCATTGCCCAGCGCCACTTGACCGTTGTCAAAAATCAAATCCTGCTTGCCATCGAGATTGACATCCTGAACCGTGACATTAGGAATTCCGCCGTACGAATTGGGAGGTTTACCCAGGATAAAGTCCAAAGGATTTTGAAAAGTGCCATCGCCATTGCCAAGGAGAACGATCGCGTTTGTGTTTTCGGACGTCTCGGACGTGTAGGCGAACATCGTGAGGATGAGATCCTGCTTTCCGTCGCCATTCACATCGCCGGAACCAGTCCCATAACTGGAAAGGGTGCCGCTGCTATTTGGCGGGTTGGGCACATTGAGTGGCGTAGGGCCGCCGAAGGTGCCATCGCCCTTGTTCAGTAGGACTTCGAAATTCGGAGCGACCCCATTCGGAGCCAGATAACCGATCTGGTATTGGATGACCAGATCAAGTTTGCCGTCGCCGTTGAGATCGACAAAAACCGGAGAAAAATTGAGACCCTCGGAGGGCTCCACGGTGATCGTGGGCGAAACCGGAAACGACCCGGGTGAGGTAAACGATCCCCCGCCTTCATTGAGAAAGACCGTCATCGTTATCTGAAACGGCGTTCCGAGGCTGGCAAATTGATTCAGTGCGAGAATGTCGGTCTTGCCGTCTCCATTCAAATCGGCCGCATAGGTAGCTTGGAAACCAAGGGTAGATCCGGAACCGGTGGACAGAAAAGGTACGGCAACCGGCGCAGCAAACGTACCATCGCCATTGCCATAAGCCACCATCAAACCAAATAGCAAATCGAGCTTGCCGTCTCCATTCAGGTCGATCAGTGAAGGTACGCTGTAGGAAACCAAAAATGTTTGCAATGCGCCGGGAATGTAGCCGCCTTTCCCGTCACTAAGAAACGCCTGCCCGAGGAGGCCGCTTGGCATAAGATTCCCGCCTCCGCAGACGAATAAGTCGGGAATTCCATCTCCATTGAGATCGCCGGTTAGTTCCACCGGGGCATTAAAGCTGCCCGGCGCGGTTAGCGCCGGGTTCGGCGTTCCGAATGTCTGCTGGAAAGACGCACCTGCCAGGGTATTCGACACCAACGCAATGGGAGCACTACTCAATGTTGTGTTTCCATCCAAAAAGGTGATCGTCCCCGTGGGCTTAGGGAAGGCTTGCCTGAGAGGAATAAAGACAGTGCTCGGCTGGACGGTTGCTGTAAGTCCTACGGCCGCACCGACAGTGATGGTGGCGGGATTGGCAGTCACGGTGGTGGTGGCTCCGCTTTGCGCGGTGGCAAAACCAGAGATCAAACTCATGAACAACAGCAAGACAGGAAAGAGAAGCAGACGACGCACAGAACCTCACATTCATGGGCCAGTGCAGAATTTCGCTTGGCATCGTTAGAAGTCGCCGGGGAGCGAGGACAGCTTGGAGTATATCGTGCTGCTGCCCCCCCCCCGCAAGCGACCGGTAAACTCCATAGTTACGCAGGCGCCCAAGATCTCAGTGATTTATCCAAGCTAACTTGGAGGGTCAGAACCATCAATCCATAGAGCTCGATTGGACTACCCGCGAAGAGCTATTAACGCAGCGAGAGATCGCGAAAGTACGCCTAAGCCTTCGGTTAGACGCACGCAAGATTGATTCGTTGACTCTTGCCGAGCCGAAGGTAGACACTTATCCCACAAAAGTACCAACAAAGTAGTCCGGGGACCCTTTTATGAATAACTCTTTCTTGCCTGGAAGTGCGCGTTGGATTGCCTGCCTCTCCGTTGCCCTTATCGTTTTTTTTAGCGGCTGGTCAGCCAGCGCACAAAGTTCTCCGCCGATTTTCCCGGTCGTGAGCCCCATCGCTTTCCCTGGCGATTCCGGTCCCCTGTTTGTCGGCGACTTCAATGGCGATGGGAATCCCGACCTGGCCTTTATCGTCACCAGCAGTAGCAGTCAATCTTCTTTAGGGATTCAGCTCAACTTCGCCGGCAGCGCACCGACAACCGTGACCACGCCTCTTTGTGTCGCCGGTGCGACCCAGCTCAGCTTTGCGGATGTGAACAATGACAAGAAGCTGGACCTTGTTTATTCCTGCAATGGCTTTCTCACTATCCAGCTGGGCAACGGCGACGGTACGTTTCAGCCCCCTGCGTATTTCGCTCAATATACGGGTCCCGCCGTGTTCGTGGATTTGAATGGCGATGGGTACCTCGATATCGCCGCCCTTAGTCCCAGCTCATCTGCTAACGCTCCTCCGCAAATAGCTGTCTTTCTGAACCAGGGCGCCACGGCGCCCGGGTCGTTCGCATCTCCTACGCTGTATGCGGCCCCGAGTGGTGCGACTGGCCTGTCGGCCGGCGACTTTAACGGAGATGGCAAACAGGACCTGATAACAACTATTTATACCAATGGCGAGGACACGGGGACCCAGATCCGGGTATACCGGGTTTTCCGTTCTCTACGGCAACGGGGACGGCACGCTGAACGCGCCGAAGACACAATCGGTGACTCCTATCTACAGCTTCACGACAGGCGACTTTAATGGCGATGGAGTCACGGATCTTGCGTTCCTGCTGGAGCCCACGTCCAATAACCTTTTTACTTCAGTGCAAATTCTGCTGGGGACCAACAGCGGAACCTTCAGCCAGGGCGCGGCGCTACCGCTCCCCGCCACCGTGGCCTCCGAGGGATTGCCCCAGATGGCCGCGGTTGCTCTCACCAGCGATGGAAATCTCGACCTTTTGGTTACTACCAATGTCCTGAACGTCTTCCATGGAGATGGCAAGGGAGGCTTTACGCCCACCGGCACCTACGCGGTCTCCGCTCAAGCCAGTCTGGCCGCGGGATATTTGTTTGCGGATGTGAACGGAGATGGGAATCAGGATTTGATTGTCGCAGGCAACTTCTGAAATCTTCATCTTCCTGGGCAATGGGGACAGCACTTTTCAGGCGCCGCCCGGCGCGCCCGTCTTCGGCCCGATTGCTGACGTGAACAACGATGGCATCGCTGACATGATATTTCTTCCGGCTCAGGGAGGGAGCTACTTTGGCACGGCACTCGGCAGAGGAGACGGCACCTTCGCGATCCTGAATCAAACGACTGCACTTCCCCCCGAGCAAACCGGGTATTCCCTCATGACCGGAGACTTCAATGGGGACGGGAAGACCGACGCCGTTGCGATTCAACCTGGATCCGCCGGTCACAACGCGTTGACTTGTATCGCTCCCGATGCCCAACTTCTCTCGTATCTCGGAAGTGGTGACGGGCGGTTCCAGGCTAAGGGAACAGCTCTTGCTCTGGGGGTCAGCGGAGCGGGCGCAGGAGTAACCGGTGATTTTAATTCCGACGGGAACCTCGACATCATTCTTCCCTATAACTGTCCTCCGTTTGGACTTTTGTTTTTGCCTGGGCATGGAGATGGGACGTTTGGCAGCCCCGTCAACCTCAATGCACAAGGTTCGGGAATGATGGCTAGCTGCCGCTGGTTGGCGATCTGAATAACGATAAGAAACTTGACTTTATTTGGGGCGGCGTTGTTTTTCTGGGAAACGGTGACGGAACATTCAAGCAGCTTCCCCTCACCATTCCTGCTGGAACCAGTGTGGCTGCCCTTGCCGACCTCAATGGGGACGGCATCCTGGATGTGGTCTCCGGTGGGAATGGCGGGCCCAGTCAGCGGGAGTATGGTCTACGCCGGGAATGGAGATGGCACCTTCCAGGCCACACCCTTCTACACCGTGCCGCCGCAAAACGTATGAGTACTCTATTGCCGTTGGAGATGTAAACGGCGATGGCAATCCCGACTTACTGGTTGGGGAGCAGGGGGAAGCCGCGGCTCCTTTTCTCGGGGTTTATTTCGGAGACGGACACGGCAACTTCACACAGGATACGAATACCTACTTCATTCCATTCGCAGGGAACTTTGTTTCGACGACGCCAACCCGGCTCAACAATCAGGCGCCAGCTCTCCCCAGTGACAGCAAGTTGGATGTCCTGGTTGAGCTCCCTGACGGAAACTACGGCCCGTATGTCGCTTCGTTGTTAAACCAGACCAATCCTCCTCCCGCCAAGCCCGCGCCCCTCACCAGTACAACCGCGCTGCAGACTTCGTTGGCAACGGCTACTCCCGGCACGTCGATTACGTTCACTGCATCGGTCTTCGGCACAAGCCCTACCGGTTCGGTTTCGTTCTCGGCGAATGGCAATGCCCTGGGAACAGAAGCTGTTGCGAATGGAACCGCTGTGCTGGCGACATCCTTTGCTGATACCGGCAGCTATTCGGTCACGGCAACATACTCCGGCGACAGCAACAATACAGCGAGTACCTCGACTGCTGTCAGGTGTCACCATAGCGCCGGCGGCTAGCGCCACCACGCTCGAAGCTTCGCCAACCGCTGGAGATGAGAATGCGCAAATTACGTTGAAGGCAAGTGTCAGCGGAGCCAGCCCGACCGGGACGGTCTCTTTTGCTACGGGCTCCACCAAACTGGGAACGGCAACTCTTAGCGAATGGAGTCGCGACATTGCAGACGTCGTTTGCCGCCGCGGGCAGCTACCCGGTCACCGCGGCCTACGCGGGCGACCAGAACAACGCAGCCAGCACGTCCAGTGCGGTCACGATTGTGATTGCGGCGCCTGATTTCACGATTGCGGCGACGCCGACATCCGCATCGGTAAGTCCGGGCCAGACGGCGACGTTTACCTTCACCGTAACCCCGGTGGCCGGCTACTCGGGCACGGTGAAGTTCTCCTGCGGAACGCTGCCTGGTATGGCGGCTTGTACGTTTACCCCCTCAAGCGTAACTCCTTCGGGCAGCTCGCCTGTATCCAGCACATTGACGGTTACAACCACGGCTGCCACGACCGCACTCAACAGAGAACGGCCCTTCGGCCCTCCGTGGATTCCGGCGGGCACACTCGCTATCGCCGGCACCTTGGGACTGCTTTTCGCTCCCAGGAAAAGCCAGCGCTGGAACCGTCGATTGCGGATACTCTGCTGGACGTTATGGATGGGTTGCCTATCCACTGCTTTCCTGGGTTGTGGTGGAGGTAACAGTACACCATCCAACCCTGGCACACCGGCCGGTTCCTACACCGTCTCGGTAAGCGCGGCCGACAGCGCCGGGGGACCGAGCCACTCGACGGGCATCGCCTTGACAGTTGAATAGAGTGGGTTCAGGCGATACGCTTAGAAATTTTTGCGGCAATGGGCCAAAAGTGGAACCTCAGATCTCTCCACTACGCTACGGTCGAAAAACATTCCCAGGGGAGAGCATCCACACAGAGATCTCTCCACTGCGCTGCGCTTCGGTCCCACGGCACGCCGGGGCGGGCGAGATGACAAACGGAAGGCGGCGCTTCGGTCAAGATTCGATCCGTAGTGGAGAGATCAGCGGTTCTCTTAAACAGTGTTCGGTTGAACGCGAACAAGATTGATTGGTTCACTCTTGCTGTGCCGGTCGCAGAACACTTGACGCGACAGAAGTGATGAATCAAGTAGTCCGGGGGACCCTCTGATGGCTAACTCCGCCTTACATAGAAGTGCTGGTTGGATTGCGCGTCTCTCCATCGCCCTTATCGTTCTTTCCAGCGGTAGCGGGTCAGCCAACGCGCAAAGTTTCCCGCCAATTTTCCCGGTGGTGAGCCCCATCAGTCTCCCCGGAGGTGCAGGTCCCATCTTTGCTGGCGACTTCAATGGCGACGGGAACCCAGACCTGGCCTATGTCGTCACGGTCAGCGGCAGTCAGTCTTCTTTAGGGATCGAGCTGAACTTCGCCGGCAGCGCACCGACGACCGTGACCACGCCTCTTTGCGTTGCCGGTGCGACTCAGCTCAGCTTCGCGGATGTGAATAACGACAAGAAGCTGGACGTTGTTTATTCCTGCAATGGCTTTCTCGGCATCCAGCTGGGCAATGGCGACGGCAGTTTTCAGCCCCCTTCGTATTTCGCTCAATATACGGGTCCCGCCGTGTTCGCAGACTTCAATGGCGATGGGTATCTGGATATCGCCGCCCTTACTGGCACCCCAAATGCTCCCCCGCAAGTCGCTGTCTTTCTGAACCAGGGGGCCACGGGGCCTGGGGCGTTCGCGCCTCCCGCGCTGTATGCGGCCCCGACTGGTGCGTACGGGCTGTCGGCCGGCGACTTTAACGGAGATGGCAAGCAGGACCTGATCACAACTATTTTTACGGTTTCCGACACCGAGGCGACGGCGTTCACTGGCTTTTCTGTTCTCTCCGGTAATGGGGACGGTACGCTGAATGCGCCGAAGACCCAATCGGTGACTTCTTTCTACGGCTTCACGACAGGCGATTTTAATGGCGATGGAGTGACGGACCTTGCCTTTCTGCTAGCGCCGACACCCAACACGCTTTTTACCTCGGTGCAGGTTCTGCTGGGGAGCAATAGCGGAACCTTTAGCCAGGGCGCGACACTACCCGTTGCTGCCCCGCCGGTCCCCCAGGGGTTACCCTTGCCGATGGCCGCGGTCGCTCTCACCACTGATGGAAATCTTGATCTTGTGGTTACTACCAATGTGCTGAACGTCTTCCATGGAGATGGCGAGGGTGGCTTTATACCCACGGGCACCTACGCTGTCTCCGCTCAAGCCGGTCTGGTTGCTGGATATTTGTTTGCGGATATCAACGGAGATGGGAATCAGGATTTGATTGTCACCGGCGCAGCTTCTGAAATCTTTACTTTCCTGGGGAGCGGGGGGAGCACGTTTCAGGCGCCGCCTGGCACGCCCGTCTTTGGCCCGGTCGCTGACGTGAACAACGATGGCATCGCTGACTTGGTATTTCTTCCGCAGCAGGGAGGAAATTACTTTGGCACGGCACTCGGCAGAGGGGATGGTACCTTCGCGATCCTGAACCAAACGACCTCAGTCCCAGCTGCACAAACCGGGTATTCCCTCATGACCGGAGACTTCAATGGGGACGGGAAGACCGACGTTGTTGCGATTCAACCGGGATCCGTCAGTCACAACGCGGTGCCTTGTATAGCTCCAGATGCCCAAATGCTCTCGTATCTCGGAAGTGGCGATGGGCGGTTCCAGGCGAAGGGATCCGCTCTTACCCTGGGAGTGAGCGGAGCGGGCGCAGGAGCAACCGGTGATTTTAATTCCGACGGGAACCTCGACATCATTCTTCCCTTTAACTGTTCTCCGTTTGGACTTTTGTTTTTGCCTGGGCATGGAGACGGAACGTTTGGCAGCCCGGTCAACCTCAATGCACAAGGCCCGGGCAATCTGGTGCCGCTGGTTGGCGATCTGAATAACGATAAGAAACTCGACTTTATTTGGAGTGGTGTTGTGTTTTTGGGAAACGGTGACGGAACATTCAGGCAGCTTCCCCTCACCATCCCCGCCGGAACCACTGTGGCTGCCCTCGCTGACCTCAATGGGGACGGCATCCTGGACGCGATAGCCCCGCCATATATCTATGCGGGCAACGGCGATGGTACGTTCCAAACGACTCCCTTCTACACGATCACCGCGGAGCCGATTACCATGACGGAATCCCTTGCCGTGGCGATAGGCGATGTGAACGGAGATGGCAACCCGGACTTAGCGCTCGTCAACGAGTCGATCACCCCATCCCTCTTGGTTTTTTTGGGAGATGGACACGGCAACTTCACCCAGGATACAAATGACTACTTTGTGGGTACGACGTCGTCTTTTTATATAGCTCCCTTTGCCGCCCGGCTGAACAACCAGGCTCCTGCGCTCCCTAACGATGGCAGGCTCGACCTGCTAATGACGGTCACTAGCCAAAACGCCACATACATAGCCTCTCTGTTGAACCAGACGAATCCTGCCCCCGCCAAGCCTGCGCCCCTCACGAGTGCAACAGGGCTTAGTCTCTTCGCCGGCAACGGCTACTCCCGGCGCGTCGATTACGTTGACTGCATCGGTGTTCGGGACCAGCCCTACGGGTTCGGTTTCGTTCTCGGCGAATGGCAATGCCCTGGGGACTGAAGCTGTTGTGAATGGAACCGCTGTGCTGGCGACATCTTTTGCGGATGCCGGCAGCTATTCCGTCACGGCAACTTACTCCGGCGATAGCAACAATACCGCGAGCACCTCGACTGCTGTGGGCGTCACCATAACGCCGACGGCCAGCTCCACCACGCTTCAAGCTTCGCCAACTGCCGGCGATGAGAATGCGCAGATTACCCTGAGGGCCAGCGTCAGCGGAGCCAGCCCGACCGGGACCGTCTCCTTTGCCACAGGCGCCACCAAACTGGGAATGGCAACTCTGGCCAATGGAGTGGCGACCCTGCAGACGTCGTTTGCCACTGCAGGCAGCTATCCGGTCACTGCGGCCTACGCGGGGGATCAGAATAACGCAGCCAGCACGTCCAGTGCGATCACGATTGTGATTGCTGCGCCTGATTTCACGATTGCGGCGACGCCGGCATCCGCATCGGTAAGTCCGGGCCAGACGGCGACGTTCACCTTTACGGTCACCCCGGTGGCTGGCTACTCCGGCACGGTGAAGTTCTCCTGCGGCGCGTTACCCGGGATGGCGGCGTGCGCATTCTCTCCCGCGAGCGTAACGCCGTCGGGCGGCGCTGCTGTATCCAGCACTTTGACAGTTACAACAACCGCCGCTACGGCTATGCTCGACCGGCCCTTTGGCCCATCGAGCCCTCCGTGGGTCCCAGCGGGTACACTCGCCATCGCCGGCACCTTGGGGATGTTTCTTGCGCCCGGGAAGGGCCGGCGGTGGAACCGTCGATTGCGCGTACTCAGCTGGGCGCTATGGATGGTTGTCCTATCCATTTCTGTCCTGGGTTGTGGGGGCGGCAATAACACTCCATCCAATCCCGGTACGCCTGCGGGTTCCTACACCGTCTCGGTGAGCGCGGCCGATAGCGCAGGGGGAGCAAATCACTCGGTGAGCATCGCGTTGACGGTCCAATAGTGAACTTTAATGAACTTTTCGGTTAACTCTACCCTAGCGTGCGTTTCTCAAGACAATTGAGAATAGGTCTGCGCCGCAGGCGGTGGGCCGCGCAACAAGATGGAATTCCAGATTTGAACATGCGCTGTCGTGGTATACCCACCCTTCGCGCGAAGGACGGGGCACCCGCAGATTTGCTACCCGTTCAAGCTTCGCAATCAGCGTGACAGTCTCATATTTTCTTCTTCTCCTTCCCATAGCCATCCGAGTGGAGTATAACGGATCTTGCATAGTCATTCGAGTGGAGGACATGCATGGCTTTGAAGAAAATACCCGAGGCGGGCGACATCCTGCAGGGCACGTTGGATATGTTGATTCTGCGCACGCTGGTGATGGGGCCGGCACATGGGCATACGATCGCGCAGGTCATCGAGCATACATCGGAGAACGCTCTTGAGGTCGAACAGGGCTCGCTGTATCCGGCGCTCCATCGTCTGGAGGACCGTGGCCTGCTTGCTTCCCATTGGGGAGTGAGCGAAAACAATCGCAGAGCGAAGTTCTACCAGCTGACGGCGAAGGGGCGGAAGGAGCTTGCCGCCGTTACTGGCCGTTGGCGAAAGATGACGCGGGCCATCGGCCTTATTCTCGGCGAGTCAAACGAGTAAGCAGGAGGACACAGATGAGCTTGCGCCGTTTTAAGCATCGCAGCCAGAAGGACAATGAGCTGGCCGAGGAGATCGAGGCGCACCTCGCTCACGAGCGAGCTTTGAATACCGAGCGAGGTCTGTCTCCCGAAGAAGGCCGCCGACAGGCTCGGCTGAAGTTCGGCAACCCGCTGGTGACGCGCGAACGCGTCTGGCGATATCGCTCTGTTGCGTGGCTCGAAGACAGCCTGCGCGATCTGCGCTTTGCATTGCGGTCACTCTCGAAGACACCCGGCTTTGCAGCAATCGCGATCCTGGTGATTGCCGTTGGCGTAGGCGCGAACACGGCTGTCTTTTCCGTCATCAATACCGTGCTGCTCAAGCCGCTCAGTTATCCCGACCCCTTGTCTCTCGTACAACTGATGAACACAAGTCCCCGGGGCGCCGGGCCAGGCGCGAATATACCGAAGTTCAACATCTGGCACCAGCAGAGCAGTATCTTCCAGCAGGTGGCGGCCTATGACTTTGGCGGAGCAGGGTTGAACCTCACCGGTGGAGATCATCCCGAACAGGTACAAGGTTTCCATGTGAGTGCGGATTACTTCGCATTGTTCGGCGCGCCGATCATGGCCGGGCGCACGTTCACCGCTGCGGAAGATAGCCCGAATGGCGGTCATGTCGTAGTGCTTAGTTACGGTCTCTGGAAGAGCCGGTTCGGCGGCAATTCAAAAATTGTCGGCTCGAATATCCAACTCGACGGCCAGCCGTATCTCGTTGTCGGCGTGATCGGGCGCAACTTTGTCACCGATTCGCCGGTTGATCTTTGGGTGCCCTTCCAGTTCGATCTGGGTTCGCAGGACATGGCCCACTACTTTACCGTGGCGGCGCGGCTGAAGCCCGGGATCACTCTGCCGCAAGCTAACGCGCAGTTAAGGCTGGCAGCGGATCAGTACCGCCGCACCTATGGCAGCAATGCACTCTCGCCCCAGGACGGCTTCAGTGTTATCTCTCTTCAGGAATCGATTATCGGGAATACGCGTGCTCCGCTACTGGTCCTGCTCGGAGCTGTCGGCTTCGTTTTGCTGATCGCCTGCGCGAACGTCGCGAACCTTCTGCTCGCGAGAGCCTCGGCCAGAAAGCGCGAACTCGCTACGCGGGCTGCACTCGGCGCGGGGCGCGGCCAGATCATTCGGCAGTTGCTGATTGAGAGCCTGGTTCTCTCGCTGTCGGGCGGCCTGCTGGGTCTCGTCTTAGGGTTTGCCGGGGTTCGACTTTTGCTCAGCATCAGCCCGGGTGGCATTCCCCGCCTAGGAGAAGACGGCTCGGCGGTGACGCTCGACCTGAACATCCTGCTGTTCACGCTGGGGATTTCTGTGCTCACCGGGATTCTCTTTGGCCTCTTGCCTGCCATTCATGTGTCGCGTCCTAACCTCGCGGCCGCGCTCAATGACAGTGGCAGCCGCGCCGGCATCAGCTTTCGCAGCGGCAGACTCCGCTCCTTTCTGGTGGTAAGTGAGATGGCACTCGCGCTGGTTCTGGTTATCGGCGCAGCCTTGCTGATTCGCACATTCTTGAAACTACAGATGGTCGATCCCGGCTTCGACGCACGCAACCTGCTTACCATGACCATGTCGGTCAGCGGAGATCGCTTTCAAAAGACGGCGCCGGTGGCGCAGGTAGTTCGCGAAGGAACGGAGCGTATCCTGGCTGTTCCTGGAGTCGTCAGCGTCGCCGCGACCAACTGCCTTGCGCTGCAGGGCGGCTTCGGAATGATTTTTGACATTGTGGGCCGCCCCAAAGGCAATCAACCTTTTACCGGGGGCGCAGGCTTTTATTCCATTTCGTGGAGCTACTTCGACACGTTCAAGATACCTCTTCTACGCGGCCGCGGTTTCACGGAACAGGATGACGCATCCGCGCCCGGCGTGGTCATTATCAATCAAGCGATGGCCAGGCAATATTGGCCCAACGGTGATCCGCTCAAGGACCGGATGCAGATCGGACCCGGTGCGGGGCCTGCTTTTGCTGAACCGCCGCGCCAGGTTATCGGGATTGTCGGCGACACCCGGGACGGAGGGCTCGATCGCGATCCGTTTCCGATGATGTTCATCCCGATTGCGCAAATGCCTGACGCGGAGACTGCGCTCAATTCCCGCGTCGCTCCGTTGTATTGGGTCGTCCGCAGCAAAGTCGATCCGCATACGTTGGCCACGCCCATTGCGGCCGCGCTGCGTGAGGCCAGCGGAGGTCTGCCCGTCGCTCACATTCGCACCATGGATGAGATCGAGATCCGCACCACCTCGCGACAGCGTTTCAATATGCTGCTGCTAACCGTCTTCGGGGGCGCCGGATTGCTTATGGCGACTATCGGCGTTTATGGCGTCATGTCGTATTCGGTGCAGCAGCGGACGCAGGAACTCGGCGTTCGCATGGCGCTAGGGGCACAAGCGTCCAACCTGCGCAACATGGTGATCGGCCAGGGAATGTGGCTCACGCTCATCGGCGTGGCCGTCGGTATCGGGGGAGCCTTCTGGCTCACTCGATTCCTGGCGAGCTTCTTGTTTGGAGTGAAAGCATGGGACCCCCTGGCTTTCATCGTGACTCCGCTGCTGCTGAGTGCGGTCGCCTTGATAGCCATCTGGATTCCAGCTCAGCGGGCTACTCGTGTCGATCCTATGACGGCGCTTCGCTCGGAGTAGGAGCGAGGCCTGATGATTTCTGGCTGGCGCTGGTTAGTCCTCATCGAGGTCGGCAAAGAGTTTTAACAGGTCGACCCTGATCTTCGTCCCTTTCCCACGTTCCGCTCCAGGAGCTCGCCGTCAACATATTCCCGGTCAGGCCGGTAGCTTGTCTTCATGTACTGCGACAGCGAGAGACGGGTTGAGGTGGCCATCTATCTCTCCTTGCACAATCTTTTGGCGAAATCCAGCAAACTCATAACTATGTTGGATAGTCTACTCTCTTCCGCACCCTTGACTTAGAGGCAGGTCTACGCGGTGTAGCTTCGGCCCAGGCCCAGTGCGGCAAGACCCTTGCGGTAGGTTATGGAACTGCGATCTGCGGGAAAGTGCGCTTCCGCGTGCAGGTCGAGGGGAAGATCTTCTGGCCACTGTTGTTCAACGATCGCTATGTCTTCTGCAAATACCTGGTTGTTGAACTCAAGGGTTTGCTCGAGCGGGGCATCGCGGTCAAAGTTGCGGCACAAGGGAACAAATAATTGCGTCTTGCGGGCAGAAACCGGAGAAGCCGCGTTCATGATGTGCAGCAGACCGCCTCCCGGGAAGCCGACGGTCAACTTTGCCGTGAACGGGAGAAATACCTCAAATCGCCTGTGCCACTGAAAACCGGGCGGGTTGAGGTGCTTATAGCCGTGGGCATAATTGCTGACCCCGCTGACGTAGTCGGCAACGAAGCCGCGATCGGTTTTATTCACTTTATAGTCTGGAACCACGGGATTATCTGGCTCGCCAAAACTTTCGGGATGCACAAAGGCAAAATGGCTGACGTCGAGAAATCCTTCCACCTGCCTTCCGGCCGCTGCCTCGATGGCGACGCTGTCGGGCAGAACCCGCAGGTAGGTGGGATCGTCCCACTCCTTCATTTCCGGCAAGGCGCGCGGGCCGTCGTCTACCAGGCGTACCCACACCAGGCCATAGCGTTCCTGGACAGGAAACATGCGCAAGCGCAGCCGCGGCGAAATCAAGCCCTTGGGATGAGCGGGGATGCAGGTGCATTTGCCCTCGCGGTCGTAGCGCAGGCCGTGGTATCTGCAGATGATCTCGTCTCCTTCGACATGCCCCATACTGAGCGGAACACCGCGATGAAAGCAGATGTCTTTGGCCGCGGCGAGCGCTCCGTCGGAGAGGCGGTAAACCACAATTCGCTCATCGAGCAGCCGCGCCGCGTAAGGCTTGTTGGTGACGGAATGGGCGAAGGCGACCGGATACCAGAAAGGGGCGAGCGCTCGCCAGTCGCTCTCGGAGAAGCTACAGTCTCGGGGCAGACCGGCCGCGCTCGCCGTTTCCGACGCCAGCAGGTCAGAGGCAGGAACAAAGGAGTTGGGGGTCGCCATGCATCATTATGATCGCAGGCGACCCATTGAATCAATTCAGCAATCAGGGCTAGGCAAGTTTCACAAATTTCATAGCTGCGGAGTTCATGCAGTAGCGCAAACCCGTCGGGCGAGGGCCGTCATCGAACACATGTCCCAGGTGAGCATCGCACTGTTTGCAGGAAACCGCAGTTCGTTCCATGCCTAAGCTGCTGTCTGTAATTTCGACTACATTCTCATGAGCAATGGGCGCCCAGAAGCTAGGCCAGCCGGTGCCGGAATCAAACTTGGTTTCGGAACTGAACAGAGCGGTGTCGCAGCAGATGCATCGGAACAAGCCGCGATCATGCACGTCCCAGGTGTCGCCGGTATACGGCCGCTCTGTGCCGGCATGGCGAGTTACCTCATAAGAAATGGGCGATAACTGCTGTTTCCACTCCGCATCTGTTTTGATCATCCTGGGGACCACGATCTTGCCTGTCGGCTTCCCACTTGCGGCAAACTCGACGATTGTCACCATGCCTGGAGTCTTCCCTCCCCCTGCAGCCAACACATTGCTGGGCCTACGCAGCAAGCAGAGTGCAAGCGCCCCGCACGCCGCGCTGCCAAGGAAGGCACGGCGAGTGAGCACCGTGACTGTATCTTTACCAAATTCTTGTGAGTTGCTCATAGATTGTTCTCCTAATATTTTCAACCGAAGGTGAATGAGTAGGCGCGCACCCCGGGGACCAGGAACTCGATGCGGAAGGTGCGGTCGCGAGGACTGCTCTGCTGGCGGACCAGTTGATACAACCGATCTTCGGTGACCACGCCGTACCCGTCCGCGTCGGTATCCAGGCCGTGGTCCGCGCCTGGCGCGTGGCCATCGAGGGTAACGCGGAAGCGAATCGGCGCCAGGTCTGTAGCTGGCCCCAACACCAGGTGCAGGTCGCGCGCGTGGAAGCGAAATGAAATGCTCGCGCCCGCGGCCAGCGCGGTTGCAACCTGGCCTTCATCTTTCCATTTGCCGGCAAACGACCACTGGTTGAGCTTGAGTACAGCCGGCGTCTGATAGAGCTGTGGATCATCCTGGTTCAGACCTCCAGGCGAGGCAAAATTTTGCGCTCTCTCGTAACCGACATAAGTCTCCGGAGATTGGACCTCGTCTTCATTGGAGGCAGCTTCCGTCCCGCTGGCAACCACCCTGGTCTCGGTTGCGGGAAGAGCGCTATGGTCGGCTTCTTCCAGCAGGGTGCGAATCCACTGCTCCGATTGGTCGTACTCACCTTCCCCAAAGTGATGGAAACGGATGCGTCCCGTCGCATCGATAAAGTAGTGCGCCGGCCAGTACTCGTTATGGAAGCTACGCCAGATGCTGTAGTTGTTATCCATAGCCACCGGGTAGGTGATGCCCAGGTCCTTCACCGCCTTGCGAACGTTGGCTTCATCCTTTTCAAAGGGAAACTCGGGTGTATGCACGCCTATGATCACCAGGCCGCTGCTCTTGTACTTTTCATTCCAAGCCTTGATATAAGGCAACGTGCGCAGACAGTTGATGCATGAATAGGTCCAGAAATCGACCAGGACGACCTTGCCTCGGAGCGACTCGGGAGTAAGCGGGGGCGAGTTGGGCGGCAAATTGATCCAGGCCGTTGCTCCGGAAAGATCGGGGAACTGCGTGGGCGTTGTCTCCGAAGTACTGTCGGAGACGTCAATGGTCTGGTTGATGACTACTTTCTGCGGTTGGCCCGGGGGATGGAAGCGGTCGAGCAGGCGCAGCTCGAGACCACTCGTGCTGGCCAGGGAAAGACGAGTGAGCAGGCCACGGTCGAGTCCGAAAGCAACGGCGGCTACGCCGGCCAGGACGGCTACTCCGAGGATGCGGCGAATCCATTCCTCAGCGCCGAGGGACCGCTTCATCGCGGAGAAGACGCGGCCGCCGGCGAGCACCGCGATGGCGAGCGAAGTCGCTGCCCCCGCGGCATAACTCAGGAGCAATAGGGCGGTGTGGGCGCTTGCGCCTCCCAGTGCCGCTCCAGTAAGGATGAGGCCCAAAATCGGCCCCGCGCAGGGCGCCCACAGCAAACCGGTACCGACCCCGAGCAGAAACGAGTTGAGCACACTGGCGCCCGAACCGGAATCTTGCGAAAGCCGATTGCCCAGTCGCACCAGCGGCCGCGAAAGGCGCTCCGCCAAGGATGAGAAAAGCAAAGAAAGGCCAAATACGGCAAAGAGAATAAGCGCGGCGGTCCGGCCGAACTGGTTCGCTCTTACTGCCCAGCCGCCGCCGACCGTTGCCAGGCTTGCCACCAGGGCAAACGTCGCCACCATGCCCGCCAGTAGCGGGAGCCCGCTCTTACGGAACGGTTGATCAGAACGGGCAAACACAAAAGGCAGGATGGGTAGGATACACGGGCTAACGATGGTGAGAACGCCGCCGAAATAGGCCAGAAACAGC
This sequence comes from uncultured Acidobacteriaceae bacterium, assembly GCA_963758385.1. Taxonomy (GTDB): domain Bacteria; phylum Acidobacteriota; class Terriglobia; order Terriglobales; family Acidobacteriaceae; genus PALSA-350. Next base: position 2,198,122 of record CAVWVA010000001.1, read on the forward strand.
AGGAACATCGTCGACTCCCTCGGCAGTGCACACCGGGCAGGATGCGAGCCGCACCCTGCGGATGAGACTCCCAACATCCATAAAGGATACGGATTTGCGATGTTCTTTAGTTTTGCTGATTTCGCAGTTGCTTCGCCTACTCAGATTATCGGTTTCTGCCTGGAAGTGGGCAAATGCTTGATTAGGGGGAAAGCCATGCTCTGTTATGGATCAGGGTGCTCTGTTGCCCACAGCCCCCGCATCGGTGTGGGGACCTGATGCACCCAGGATTTCATCCTGGGCAATTTTCAGTCGTCCCCTTTGGGACTTGGACCCGATGCTTGCCAGGGACTGGTTCGCCTTCAGCAAGGTGGCTCACGCCCGGCCGGCAAAGTCGCGGTTCTCGGTCGACACTTTCACCTTCTCCCCGTCTTTGATGAACAGAGGAACGCGGATCTCGAGGCCAGTCTCGAGCTTCGCGAGCTTGGTGACGCTGCCACTGGACGAATCTCCCCGCACCGCCGGCTCCGTGTAAGCCACGCTCAACTCCACGAATAGCGGCAGTTGCAGACCGATAGGGTTGCCGTTGTACTTGTGCAACTGGAGCAATGCGCCTTCGACCAACAGGTCCAACGCATTGCCGATCAAGCCGTCGGAAAGGGTAAGGGTCTCGTAGCTCTCCTGGTCGAGGAAGTGAGAACCCTCGCTATCGCTATAGAGATAGGAGGCGGGCACCAATTGAAGGTCGGGTTCCTTGAACTTATCGCTGGCTTTGAAAGTCTTTTCAAAAACAGCACTGGTGAGCATGTTGCGCATCTTAAGGCGCACCAGGGTCTGGCCGCCGCGGGCGGTAGGCGAGTGAACTTCCGCTTCGAGGCAGGAATAAGGGGTATTTTCAAACTCGAACAAAGTCTTGCGCTTGACGCTAATTGCATCCAACAATGCTGCCATAAGCTCCTCGACGGCCGGGTGGCGGCAAAAACGAATGCGCACCCGATCTCGCTGCTCTTCAGTATAGAGCGGAGGCCAGTCGAGGCGGAGCGTGTGCCGACTTTGCGGATAATGGGAGGATGAAGATCACGCTCCGCGATCTACGACGTCACACTGTTGCGTCCTGTCTTTTCCCGGAGACGACACTTCGCCGGGCGATAAGCAAGATCGGCTTCATTCAAGCCGACCCCATCCGATCGCCAGCACGCGCGCAGGATCTGATCCTGCGGCCTCGGGTCACCAATTATCGCGTGGGCGACCTTGACCGGAATTATCGCGCCCTGAAGCTGGAGGAGGATTACCTCTACGCGTATGGGTTCATGCCAAGCAAAACCTGGCAACTTCTTCATCCCAGGGACCAGCGGACACTCACCAACGCGGAGCAAAGGGTGCTCGACCTCGTTTCGCAGCGAAAACATCTCCACCCACGGGAACTGGATAGGCACCTGGGCAAGAATGTTGAGGTCAATGCCTGGGGCGGCTATTCGAAATCGACAACCCGGATACTGCAGAGGCTTCATTACCTTGGCTTGATACGCATCGCCGGCCGGGAGAACGGCATAAAGATCTATCAGCGATCAGCGGTCATGCACGAACCGATAGACCCCAGCGAGCGGCTGGAGCGCCTGGTCATGTTGATCGCGAGCATCATGGGCCCACTGCCGGAGACCAGCCTTCGCGCGTTAGTACGAGTTCTCCGCTATTCCGCTCCGTCGCTGCCGGGAAGGAAGAATGCTGTTGCCGACCTCTTGAAGTCGGGCTCACTGACCAGCGCCATCGTCGACGGGGTGCTTTATGTTTGGCCCAGGGGTCGACTGAACCGCTGCGAACCAGAGGATGTGGTTCGATTTCTCGCTCCTTTCGATCCGCTGGTGTGGGATCGGCGGCGGTTTGAGCATTTTTGGGGCTGGCCCTATCGTTTCGAAGCTTACACTCCCCCGGCGAAACGTAAGCTGGGTTACTATGCTCTTCCCTTGTTATGGAGAGCGGACGTAGTCGGATGGGTGAATGTGGCGGGCCGGGGCGGTGAATTCACAATCCATCCAGGTTTTGTGCACGGGCGCCCTGCAGGCAAGGCGTTTCAAACGGAATTCGAAGCCGAATCCGAGCGGCTCCGCTATTTCCTCTCGCATTCAACCGCTTCTCTGCCGGCCTAATACGCTAACCTAGCGTTTGAAGTCCATTTCAGTGTTGGTAACGGTGGCTGAGACATGATTCAGAAATTCGTATTTAGCACGATTCTTAGTGTCATGCTGCTTCCCTTCCCGGGAGTGGCGCAGACGTTGACCGCTGCGGCTGCGATTCATCAAATCCAGCAGCGATATCCTGCTCCGGTCGCTGACACGGTCGACACCATCAAGGCCGGCGATCCCGCTACGCTGGTGACCGGCATCGCCACTACATTCCTGGATACGATGGAAGTGCTGAAAGAGGCAAACCGGCGTGGCTTGAACCTGGTGATCACGCACGAGCCAACCTTTTACAATCATCGCGACGATACCGCCTTCTTTGCCAACGATCCTGTTTATAAGGAGAAGCTGGCGTTCATTGAACAGCACCACATGGTGGTATTCCGCCTGCATGATGAGATCCACGGAACCGCGCCCGACCACATCGCTATCGGGTTGCTGGAAGCACTGGGTTGGCAAGGTTATGCCAAAGCGAACGACCCGTTCCACGTGACCATTCCACCGGTGAGCCTTGCTGCGCTGGCGAAACAGTTGGAGAGCAAGCTCAATGCAAAAACCATGCGCGTGGTGGGAGACCCAAACCTGTTAATTACACATATCGCCCTGGCGCCCGGAGCCGCGGGTCTTGAAGAACAGGTCACCGGGTTGAGGCCCGACGACGTGGAATTGCTGATCGCCGGTGAGGCATCGGAGTGGGAAACGGTGGAGTATGTACGCGACGCGAAAACTCAAGGACGGCACAAGGCGCTGATCCTGCTCGGACACCAGGCTTCAGAAGAACCCGGCATGGAAAAGTGTACGGAAGATTTGCGGATCTTGTTTCCCAGATTGCGAGTGGAACATATTCCAGCGGGCAATGCGATGTGGACTCCGGATGCAGTGCCGCCGATCTAACCGCCGGTCAGGAAGCAGGACCCCTGGGATTTACAGAATGCCGCTGGGCTTCGAGTTCGAAGAGCTGCAGCAAGGCTTCCGTAGCCTCAATGGCATCGCGGCACTTGAAGTCCGCCGCAAGTTGCAATGTGGCCGCCTTGGGCACCAACTTCTTGAGCGATCCCATGACCGTCTCGGAGCAGAGCTGTGGATTCTCCGGACCGACGAGGATGTAATCCACGGCATCTACTTGCAATAAGATCCGTGCATCCTGGAAATAGCTTGCCGATCTGACATCGAAGCCATGCTGGATCAACACGGTTCTCAAAAACGTGCAGAGATCGGCTGACTGATCCAGAACCAGCACACGAGGACCAACCTTCTGTTGTGCTCTTTCGGCGGAAGACTGTTTCAAAAAAGAAACGATTGCATCTTCTTCTGTCGGGTAAACCTGCAATACGCCGGAAAGCATGGTCAGCTTCAGCAGGTCCACAAAAAACTGCGTTGGAGCGGCCAACCGAAGGTCACCCCCGCGTTTGCGCAGCTTCGTAGCATATCGAACCAACAGCCCAATTCCGATGCTGTCAAGACGATCAACTTCGCTTACGCATAACACTAACCGCTGCACTTCTCGAGCGCCCAGGTCGAGTGACGCCTCGAGCGACTTTGCTTCGTCGCCCGCTACAATGCGGCCCTTGCACTGAAGGACGTAGACATTGCCACAAAAGCGCGGTCGCAGAGCCAGCGGCATAACTTCCTCGTGTGCGCTATGTTACAGGAAAAGCCAAAATACGGCAGGCAAAAGGGAGGGTCGAAATCTCACCTGGTCCTGGTTTCTCAGGCGCCGGTTACGCCTGAGGCAAGGGGGAGGCACCGATAGCCACAAGACTGGCAGCTGCATCTGCATCTACGGGAAGAACGGCATCCATCCGGGTCAGCTTCAGTAAGGCAGCCACGCGTTCGGTGACCCCGCAAAGCCGCAGCATTCCCTTTCTCTCTTGCGCCAGGCCATAGGTGTGAACCAGCGTTCCCAACCCTGCGCTGTCGACGTAAGGGACGGCGGTCAAGTCCAGTACTATTCGGCAGATGCCCTTTTCCACCAGGTCTTGTAACTGCGCATCCGCTGTCTTCAAACCCATACCCAGCGTAAGGTTGCCGGCGAAGGTAACGACTGCCAGATCCGGCTGGATGTTCTGGATAGAGGTTTGGAGGGTCATGCGCACCACTTTACCATGGCGGATGACCCTGTTGGTTTGGTCAGTCCAGCAGGACCCGGGCGAACACTTCGTGGTCGACGTTGCCGCCGGTGGCCACCAGGCCGACACGTTTTCCCCGGAGCGCGTGCTTCTCTTTGAGGGCAGCGGCCAACCCCGCCGCGCCTGCTCCCTCGACTACGTTGTGCGTGTCTGTGAAGTAGAACTTCATGGCCAGGCGAATTTCTTCCTCGCTCACACGCACCACGTGGTCGACATTCTCGAGCACCACTTCAAGCGCGGCGTCATCGGGCACCCGGCAAGCGACTCCGTCGCCCAGCAAGGTGGTTACCGGAGCCGCTATGGGGCGTCCCGCCTCGAAGGAGAGCGCATAGGCGGGCGCGCCCTCGGCGACCACACCCACGATTTTTGTCTTCAGGTTCATTCCGTTGCGAACTGCACTGCACGAACAGATCCCCGATCCTTGTCCGATGGGCACGTACACGACATCCAGATCAGGCACTGCGGAGAAAAACTCCAGCCAATAGGTCGCGACTCCCTTAAGGATGTCGCGATGATAATTAGGCACAAAGTGCCAGCCGTGCTGATCGGCTAGTTTCCGCGCGTGCTCTTTCGCTTCCTGAAAGTCGGTGCCGCATTCTATGAGGTCGGCGCCCTGCGCGCGCATAGCGGCATTCTTCTCCACGCTGTTTCCCTGCGGCACCACGATGTGCGCCGGCACCTTGAACTGGCTTGCCGCGAGTGCAACCGCCTGGCCATGATTGCCGCGGGTGGCCGTGACCAACTCGGAAGGATCCCCTGAATTACGAAGCAGCTGGGCGACATAGACCACCGCGGTGCGAGCCTTGAACGCACCGATCGGCGTGTGGTTTTCGTGCTTTACCCAAACTTCTGTGCCCAAACGCTCACGCAGCAGTGGCCATGCATATTGCGGTGTAGGCGGCATGATCTGATAGACGAGTTGTTGCGCCTCTTTGATTTCGTCGATGGTCGGCAAAGTTGTTGCGACCATGAGTTCTTTGGTCATCCGATGCCCCCCATATCGATTCTAGCCTTACTCGGCCCTGGTCCGAAGCGCTGGGCCCTTTCTCTTCGGTGGCGGATGCGTTCGGGACAAAGGTTCGCGCGGACTCCGACGTACTGGCGCAGCGGCTACGATTCCGTCAAGGAGGGCATGGAGATTCCGGCGCGCGTCCTCGAAAGCCCTCGACGAGCCTTCGATCCGGCTGATCAGCAGACTGCCTTCCAACGTGGCTATCAACGTATTCGCTATTTGGACGGGGTCTGCACCGCGGGCGACCTCTCCGCGTTCAATCCCAGTCTTCACTATGCTGACCAGCCGGGATTTCCAACTTTGTAATGCACCCTGGGCAATCCTTCGGAGTTGGGGATCCCCATCATCCGAGTCGACAGCCGCATTCATGAGAGGACACCCACCCTTGAGCGGAGAGGGTGTGGAGACGAATCGATCTACCAGGTAGCGAAGCTTATCGATCGCGTTGGGGAGGTGAGCGGCATCGCCGGAACGAGCCTTGAAGGCGAGTAGGAGTGAATATTTAAGACATTCCGCGGCCAGCTGCTGTTTGCTGGCGAAATGGCGGTAGAGCCCACCTTTTTCCAGGCCGGTGGCATCCATAATGTCCTGCATGGAACATCCTGCGAGGCCGTTCCTATTGAACAGAGGCGCGGCTTCCGCGATAATGCGTTGCCTTGTGTTCTCTCCCTTGCTCATAATTTGCTCAGGATAGCAAAAAAAAGACGAATCGGTCTCTTTTCCAGCGAATCCAACCGACAACCCATTGCAAGCCTGAGGAAGCCATTGGCAACAAGCACAGCCGCACCATCTCGATCAGCCCTGGGGCAAGCGGTGACCAATCCATGGGTGGTTGCGCTGACCGTGACGCTGGCTACTTTCATGGAGCTGCTCGATACGTCGATTGCCAATGTTTCGCTGCCCTACATTGGTGGCGGCCTCGGCCGCTCGTTCGACGAGGTGACCTGGATACTCACCACCTACCTGGTGGCAAATGCTGTCGTGCTGCCCATGTCCGCGTGGCTCTCGCGAGTGTTCGGGCGCAAGAACTATTACATGGCTTGCGTGGCCCTCTTCACCATTGCTTCTTTGTTCTGCGGACTGGCTCCCAGCCTAGGTATCATGCTCGCGGCGCGGGTCTTCCAGGGGATTGGCGGCGGAGGGCTAGCGCCGGTCGAGCAGGCGATCCTGGTGGATACCTTTCCGGCAAACAAGCGGGCCTCCGCATTCGCGCTCTACACGGTTGCAATTGTTACCGCTCCAGCGATCGGCCCAGTATTGGGCGGGTGGATCACGGACAACTACACCTGGCGCTGGGTATTTTTCATCAATATTCCCATTGGTTGCCTGTCACTCTTCCTGACCAACCGGTTTGTCCACGATCCGCCATCGTTCGCAGAGGAAAGAAAGAGCGTGCGTTCGGCCGAGGGCAAGCTGAGGGTGGATGGCATCGGCATCGCACTGGTTGGGCTCGGCTCGGCGGCGTTGGAGTTTTTGCTGGACCGGGGCCAGATCGACGACTGGTTCGGTTCGAGACTTATCCTCTGGGCGGCGGTGATCGCTGTTGCGTGCCTGACGACAGCCGTCTTCTGGGAACTTGGTCAGAAGGACCCGGTCATCGATCTGCGATTGCTCAAGATCAGAAACTTCGCCATCGCCAACGTCTTCTATTTCATCTTCGGAGTGGGGTTATTTGCTTCGACCACCATGATTCCGCAGATACTGCAGTCGCTCTACGGTTATCGAGCCATCGACGCGGGCCTAGTTCTGGGACCAGGCGCCCTGGTGATCACGTTTCTGGCTCCAGTTGGAGCGATGTTGGTGCAACGTGGTTTCGTCAAGCCACGCAATCTTCTGTTTGGTGCGGTGGTTGTGGTGGGCATCTCCTTTTTGCACTACAGCCGTTTCAATCTGGATACGGACTACAGCCACTATGCCCTGGCGCGCGCGCTGCAGGGCTTCGGGTATGCCTTCTTTTTCGTTCCGCTCAGCGTGACCGCATATTCGCAGTTGACGCCGAGCCAGAATAATAAGGCGTCGTCGCTCACCAACTTTTTCCGTAACTGGGGAGGCAGCGTTGGCATTTCGCTGGTCACTACCATGGCGGAACGCCGGCAAGATCTTCACCAGGCCCGGGTAGGGGAACATCTGAACCCATCCTCACCCGCACTGCAATCGGCGGTGAGACAGACGGCGGCGTTTTTGCAGCAGCGGGGCTATTCCCCGGCGGACGCCATGACGGCCGCGTACAACCACTACTACACTCAGCTTCTGGACCAGACCAGGCTGCTGGGGTTTATGGACTGTTTTTTCATTCTCGGCGTGATTACGCTGGTGGCTTCGCCGCTGGTTTTCCTGACAAAGAGCTTCACAACAGGAGGCAAGGATACGCCGGCTCATTAGTAAGAACATTTTCCGGATGGTGCATCAACACAGAGGTCTCTCCACTGCGCTTCGGTCCCACCGCGGGCCGGGGCAGGCGAGATGACAATTCTGAGTGGGGTCAGGAGCTTGAGGTTCGTTTGGGGTTGGGGGAAACTGCAGGTCCCTCGGCTTCGGTCCCACGGCGGCCCGGGGCAGGCGGGATGACAAGGGGAGAGAGGTCTAAGCGCCGTGCCTGTGGAGCAGTACAGTGGTGATCTGCCGCCATTCGTCGTCCAGCGAGGTCTCAGGATGCGGCTGGTGTGCTCGCTTGTACCAGTAGCCGGCGTTTTCCGCATCCCCTTCTCTGCGATGGAGATAGGCATGGACCCAAGCCGATTCCTGACCGTAGGATTCATCCTGCGCGATCTCATGCGCACGGTCGAAGTTCCCCTTGGCATCCCACCAGAGCGCCGTGAGCAGTGGCGACAGGCTGGCCGGCGGCGCCCCCTCGCGCAGAGAAGCACGGAATTCCTCAATGGTCATAGCGGCATTCTACGCCGCGGCGAGTATTGCGGATGGCCCCCAGGGATTGTCATCGGCACGGCAGGGTCGTATAGTTAGATATGCGACCTCAACGGTCGCATTTTGGGCGAATCCTGACCGATCGCGAGGAATGACTCCTTAACGCTATGTCACGCACGCTTCTATCGACGGCGCTGAGTGAGCTCGCTATTGGATCCTGCGCGACGCTGGCTTCGCTCGACCTGCCTGAGGAAATTCAGGGTCAATTGATGCATCTTGGCTTTGTTCCCGAGAGCCGGGTGCTGGCTTTGCGCCGTGCACCGGCGGGCGACCCGACCGTCTATTGCGTGGATGGGGCCGAAGTAGCCCTGCGCAAGGAAACGGCTCAGTTCATCACCGTCCATAGCGTTTGCCTGGCCGCGCGAAAGGCCGCGCGATGAGCCATTGCAGCCCAGGCGGCGGCGTTGCCGTCGAACCATCGCGGCCCAGGGTGGCCGGCAAGGCCAGCACGGTGGCATTGATCGGGCCACCAAATTCCGGCAAATCGACCCTATTCAATCGCCTGACAGGCTTGCGGCAAAAAGTAGCCAACTACCCCGGCGTGACCGTAGAACAACATTCCGCCCGCATGGCCGGTATAGGCCATCGCGAGTTGACCCTCATCGACTTACCCGGCATTTATAGTCTGCAATCCTACTCCGAGGACGCCCGGGTGGCGGTGGACGTGCTTCAAGGCAACATGCCCGGCACTCCAGCCCCAGACGGAGTGCTGCTGGTGCTTGATGCCCTGCAGTTGAACCGTCAACTTATGCTAGCCGCTCCGGTCCTGGCGATGGGGTTGCCGACGCTGGTGCTGCTGAACATGTCAGACCTGATGACGTCGCGCGGGGGAGAGATCGATCCCCTGGCCCTGGCCCGCGAACTTGGAGTGCCGGTGGCGATGATCAGCGCGACCAAGGGTACCGGCTTCGATGCCATCGAGCGATTTTTGAGCCGGCTGTCCGAGCCCCCGGAAACACGCCTGCAACCCGTGCACCTGCCGGTGCTGCAGAACGCCGCCTCATGCCACCAGTGGGCGAGCCAGGTGAGCACGCGCACCAAGTACAAGGCGCCGATGTCTCCGGATTGGACGCGTAGGCTCGATGCGGTTCTGCTGCACAAGTTCTGGGGTCCGGTTATTTTTCTGGCGGTGGTGATTGGGGTGTTTCAGGTAGTATTTGCCGCCGGCCTGCCGCTGAGTGACTGGCTCACTGCGGTCTTTACCAAGGCGGGCGCCGCAGCGGTGAACGTCTTGCCTGTGCCATGGCTGCAGGTCCTGGTGCGCGACGGCCTATGGAACGGAGTGCAGGCGGTAATGGTGTTCCTGCCACAGATCCTGCTGCTCTTCCTGGTGATCGGGGTGCTTGAAGACTCCGGCTACCTGGCGCGGGCGGCGCTGATCGCCGATCGGGTGATGCGCTCCATCGGATTGAACGGAAAGGCTTTCATTCCGCTGCTATCGGCCTATGCCTGCGCCGTGCCGGCGATTATGGCCACGCGAACGATTGAAAACAAGCGGGACCGCCTGGCTACGATCCTGGTGGCGCCGTTCATGACCTGCGCGGCCCGGCTGCCTATCTACACGCTGATCATCGCTGCTTTCATTCCCAACCGGCCAATCCTGGGCGACTTTTTTGGCCTGCGCGCCGCGGTGATGTTGAGCCTCTACGTTCTGGGCTTTCTGGCGGCCCTGGGGACAGCCCGGCTGCTCAAGTCTTCCATCCTGAAGGCTAATTCGGCCCCGTTTATTCTGGAATTGCCACAGTACCGGTGGCCGACCCTGCGATCCATCGGACTGCGGCTGCTCGATCGCGGCAGGGTTTTCGTCGAACAGACCGGAACAGTAATCCTGGCAGTTACCTTTGGACTCTGGCTGCTGAGCATTGTGCCCTTCCATCACGGCGCGGCGGCGCCGCTGACCCAGAGCGTGATTGGCAAGCTGGGGCATTGGATCGAACCCGTGCTGCGGCCTTTGGGCTTTAACTGGAAGATCGGCATTGGGCTGCTCACTTCGATCATCGCGCGAGAGGTGATCGTCGGCACCCTGGGAACGCTCTACGGCGCCGACCCTGCTACCCAATCTGTGGGCCTGCAGGCAGCGCTACGGCACGACATGACCATTGGCGGCGCCATCGCCCTGGTGGTCTTCTTTGCCTTTGCCATGCAGTGCACCTCTACGCTGGCTGTGGTGCGGCGCGAGACCAATAGCTGGAAGTGGCCGGCGGTGCAGTTCTTCTACATGACAGGGCTGGCCTACCTGGCGGCGCTCGGGGCAAATCAAATACTGTCGCGTATCTTCTAAAGCAGCGCCCTCCGCTCGAAATAAATCTGCGAAGATAGAAGTGAATCTAAGAAAAAAGAGACTGAGCCATGATTTCTGTCACCGATGTCACCATGCGTTACGGAGCCAAGCTCCTGTTTGAAGAAGTCTCGACCCAGTTCATTGCCGGCAGGCGATACGGGCTCACCGGCCCGAATGGCGCGGGCAAATCGACCTTCATGAAGATCTTGTCGGGTGAGTTGGAGCCGCAAAAGGGGACCGTGGTGCGGCCCAGAAAGCTCGGTGTGCTGCGCCAGGACCAGTACGCCTTCGATGCCTACCGGGTCATCGATACGGTCGTCATGGGCAACAAAGGCCTGTGGAAAGCGCTCGAAGAGCGCGATGCCATCTATGAAAAGGCCGAACTGACCGATGAGGATGGCATGCGTCTGGGCGAGTTGGAAGGCATTGTGGGCGAGGAGGACGGCTACACCGCGGAGAGCGATGCCGCCATCCTGCTGCAAGGGCTGGATATCCCCGATGAGGTGCATGAACGCAAAATGAGTGAGTTGCAAGGCGGCCAGAAGGTGCGTGTGCTGCTGGCCCAGGCACTGTTCGGCAAGCCCCAGGGGCTGCTGCTGGACGAACCGACGAACTCGCTCGATCTCGACTCAGTGCACTGGCTGCAGAATTTTCTGCTGGAATTTCAGGGCACGCTGATCACGATTTCGCACGACCGGCATTTTCTCAATAGCGTATGCACGCACATCGCCGATATCGATTACGAGACCATCATTACTTACACCGGCGGCTACGATGACATGGTGCTGGCGAAGACCCAGGTGCGCTCGCGGCTGGAATCGCAGAATGCGCAGCGGGAAAAGAAGATTGCGCAATTAAACGAGTTCATCGCGCGGTTCTCCGCCGGTACCCGTTCAAGCCAGGTGACGTCGCGCAAGAAGGAAGTGGAGCGGCTACAAACGACCGAGCTTGCGCGATCGAATATCCAACGGCCCTATATTCGCTTTGATTTGCTGCGCCCTTCAGGCAAGCACATTCTGGAGTTCGAGCACCTGAGCAAATCGTATGGGGAGCAGCAGGTGATTCGTGACTTTAGCGCGGCCGTCATGCGCGGCGAGAAGGTGTGCCTGATGGGGCGCAACGGCCTGGGGAAAACAACACTGCTGAAGTCATTGCTGGTGAAGATGGACCAGGCTGAACCTGGATTTGCCCTTGACGGGGGAACGGTAAAGTGGGGACACGAAGCGCAGATCGGCTACTTCCCCCAGGACCATACCGGCTCCATTGAGAAAGGCATCACGGTTTCAGATTGGCTGCATCAGTTCGATCCTCGGGTAACGAAGGAGGATATTCGCGGCTTGTTGGGACAGATGCTGTTCAGTGGCGAAGAGGGGCTAAAGAAGACTGAAGCACTCTCCGGCGGTGAAGCCGCCCGTCTGATTTTCTGCCGCCTGATGCTGCAAAAGCCAAATATCCTCATCCTCGATGAACCGACGAATCACCTCGACCTGGAGGCGATCAATGCACTCAATATTGCTATTCAGCGTTATGAGGGCACGGTGCTGCTGGTGACGCACGATCACGATTTGATCGATGAAGTCGCCACGCGTATCTGGCACTTCGATCAGGGCACGATCGATGACTTCAAGGGACCTTACGAGGAATACATGACCGCCACTGCCGCGGCACGTTAAAACATTGCCTCCTATTCTCAACGCTCAGGGCATCTCGAAATCGTTCGGGGCTGACCCACTGTTGCGCAACGTTGCCTTCACAGTGGAAGAACGCGCTCGCATCGGGCTCATCGGACCCAATGGCTCGGGCAAGTCGACGCTGCTTGGCATCCTCGCGGGGGAGATCGAGCCCGACAGCGGTGAGGTCGCGACGCGCAAGCGCACACGCCTGAGCTATGTTGCGCAGCAATCCGAATTCAGTGTTGGCACGACGATCCGAGCTGTTCTCGAAGCCTCGCTCAAGCGCATTGGAGTGCCAGCGGCAGAGTGGGAAGGACGGATCAACGAAACCCTCGGGCGTGCCGGCTTTGAGGACCTTGCCGCGGATGCTTCCCGCCTCTCCGGCGGATGGCGCAAACGCCTGGCCATCGCCGAGGCGTTGGTGCAGGAGCCGGACGTGCTGTTGCTGGATGAACCTACCAATCATCTCGACCTGAACGGGATCGAGTGGCTGGAAGCTCTGCTTAACACATCATCGTTTGCCTGTATCGTGGTCAGCCACGACCGATATTTTCTGGAGAATGTGACCACGGAGACGGTGGAGTTGAACCGCACCTATCCTGAAGGACTGCTGCGGGTCAACGGAAACTACAGCACGTTCCTGGTGAAGAAAGAGGCCTTTCTCGAGGCGCAGGCTAAGCGCCAGGATGCGCTGGCCAACCGCGTACGGACAGAAATTGACTGGTTGCGGCGCGGACCGAAAGCGCGCACCACAAAATCCAAGGCCAGGATCGACCGCGCTCACGAATTGATCGGGGAGTTGGCGGACGTTTCCGGACGGAACCGCACGGCGACCGCCTCTATCGAATTCTCTGCCACCGATCGGCAGACCAAGCGGTTGGTGGAACTGGAAGGCCTGCAGTACGGTTTCGCCGGCCGCACTCTGTTCGCGAACCTCAACTTTGTTCTCACCGCGGGAATGCGTATCGGCCTGGTCGGGCCTAACGGCAGCGGTAAGACTACCCTGCTCAGGTTGCTGCGCGGGGAGATCGAACCGGTCGAGGGTTCCATCAAACGAGCGACCGCGCTGCGCACCGTGTACTTCGACCAGAACCGCATCCTCGAACCGGATGTGACGCTGCGGCGCGCACTGGCCCCGGATAGCGATTCGGTAATCTATCAGGACCGGGTTATCCACGTCGCCTCATGGGCGGCAAGGTTTCTATTTAGCGGCGATCAGCTGAACCAACCGGTCGGCCGGCTATCTGGCGGGGAGCGGGCCCGAGTGCTGATCGCGAGACTGATGCTCGAGCCGGCTGACCTATTACTGCTGGACGAACCCACGAACGATCTTGATATTCCTACCCTTGAGATCCTGGAAGAAAGCCTATTGGAATTCCGCGGTGCGCTGGTCCTGGTAACACACGATCGCTATATGCTCGACCGTGTCTGCACCAGCGTGTTGGGATTGGATGGGCGGGGCGATGCTGAGCGTTTCGCGGACTACTCGCAGTGGGACGCCTGGCAGCAGGAGGAACGCGGGCAGGTTGTGACCGGGCCCGCGCCCCAGGAAAAACGAAGCTCAGCGGGAAAGAAGAAATTGTCCTATCTTGAAGCGCGCGAGTTTGCCGGCATTGAGGATCGCGTGACCGCTGCGGAAGAACGGCTTACGCGGGAGCGGGAGCTGGTCGAAGACCCCGCGGTGGCTACAGACGCGGTGCGCCTGCAAGCAGCCCTGCACGCCATGGAGCAGGCGCAGAGTGCGCTCGATGAGTTGTATGCGCGATGGGCGGAACTCGAAGCGAAAAGTAATTGAAATCGGTCGCTCATTGAAGGAAACCGCAGATCTCTCCACTACGCTAAGCTTCGGTCCCACGGCAAGCCGGGGCAGGCGGGATGACAATGGGGAGAGTAGCTGCGGTTCTCTTACGACTCATAAACCTAAGGTACTTCGGTCGCACTGGCAAAGCTCAACTGGTGGATCGCCATCCAAGTCTGAGCGTAAGAGTTTAGTGCATTCAAGCTAGTCGTGCGGTCATCCTGTAGAGCATTGAGATAGTCGAGAAGAGCTATTCCGCCGTGTTCGTAGGCGAATTGCGCGATCGATAATACGTCCTTTGCCTCGTCGAGATAGTGCCCGTTGTATCTGTCGGAAAGCACCTTGGAAGTGGTGTAGCCGATCCATGCCTGATCCACATCGGAATAGACCTGATTTTGTGCCGCGACCTCACTGAAGCGGTTCGATTGAGCGAGGTACTTGCTGGTTTCCTTGTTGCCCTGGTTGCGGTCAAAGATGCGGATCGGGAGCGTGACGTCGAACCCGGCCGAGTTATAGCCCGCCGCCCGTTGGTAGTCAGCCTCGAGGGTGGGATCTGTGGTGCCGTTGGCATAAGCCAGCTTCACATTTGCATCGGCGACGCGCACCGCCGCCTGCGCAGCTTGATAGTCCGGCCTCGCGGCCAGCGCCTTTTGCTCCAGGTCTGTCAGGTTTGTGGATACCGCCGGGGGAATCAGATCGCCGGTGATATCGAAAGAGCGGCTCGGCTGCTGCGAGCCGATCAAGGTCTGCAACTGGTCGCTGGACTGCACCAGGTTCATCTCCGCACTTGACTCATCCGATTCGAACTGTGCCAGTTGCAGATCGAGCCGCTCGTAGTCCAGCTTGCCAATGTCACCCGCGTTGTAGCGGTCCAGATTGATCTGCAATTCACGCCGGTAGCTGCTCAGGTTATCCTGCGCCAGCTTCAAGGTCGCCTTAGCCAGCAGCAGATTGGTAAACCCTTGTTTCACTTGCAAAGTAATTTGCCGGATCTGGTCGTGATACTGAGCATCCGTCTGCGCGGTCTGAGAGCGCGCGCTGTCAAGCCGCCACCGCCGTTTTTGCCCGCGCTCGAACAGCCGGTTGACGCCCACATCGTAAGCGTAAGGACTGGCGGGGTTGTTGGCGGAAAGCGTGATGTCGCTGCCCGCCAGGTAGAGATTGGGGTTGGCGCGTACCCCAGCCTGCACCTCCTGCCCTTTCATGGAAAGCAGGTTCTGCTGTGCTGCCAGCAGCACCGGATTGTGGGCCAGCGCCTGCTCCACCGCCTGTTGCATGGTGAGGGGAGCGGTTGGAGGCGGCGCCTGGGCATAGCAGGGCTGTCCGGTAGCCATCGCTACGGCCAGCAGCAGGGCTATCGTGCTCAATCGACGGGAGCTCAATTCTCAAACTCCGTTTCCGGCGTGGGGAGCACGTCCCGGTCGCCAGCGATCCACACATACAGGGTTGGCAGCAGGAAGACGCTCATTAAGAGCGCAGCAATCAAGCCGCCCACAATGACGATGGCGAAGGGACGCTGCGAATCTGAGCCGATGCCGTGCGAAGTGGCAGCCGGCAGGAGCCCCAGCGTTGCTACCAGCATGGTCATCATGATGGGGCGGAGCCTCAGCACCGCGCCTTCGACTGCGGACTCTTCAATGGAATGCCCGCGCACGCGCAGTTGATTGATGTACTCCAGCATGATGACGCCGGTCTGCACCGAGACGCCGAACAGGGCGAGAAAGCCGACCCCGGAAGAAACGCTGAAGTTGGTGTGAGTCAAGAACAGAGCGAGCATGCCGCCAACCGGGGCCATGGCCACGTTGCACAGGATGAGCAACGC
The DNA here is from genome assembly GCA_963758385.1 of uncultured Acidobacteriaceae bacterium. GTDB lineage: Bacteria > Acidobacteriota > Terriglobia > Terriglobales > Acidobacteriaceae > PALSA-350. The sequence goes on from CAVWVA010000001.1 coordinate 2,213,921, forward strand.
CCATTTCGCCGAACTGGAACATGGTGTAAAGGATGATGAAGATGATGGTGATCGTGATGGGCAAGACCAGCATCAAGCGCTTGTTCGCTCTCTTCTGGCTCTGGTACTCGCCCGCCCAATCAAGATGGTAGCCCGGGGGCAGCTTCACCTGGGCGTTGACCTTGGCGATCGCTTCCTCCACGGTGCTGCCCAGGTCGCGGCCGCGAACACTGTATTTGATTGCGATGTAGCGCTGGTTGGCCTCGCGATAAATCTCCTCGGCGCCATCTTCCACTTTGACGTCGGTCAGCTGAGCCAGCGAAACCCGTTCTCCGGAAGGAGCCAGCAGGCGAATGTCTTCGATCGCCTGCCTGGTGTCGCGATACGGCTTCTGGTAGCGAACGACCAGGTCGTAACGCGCCTCGCCCTGCAGCACCTGGCTGACCGCGCCCCCGCCGACCGCGGTTTGAATGGCATCCTGCACGTCAGACACATTGATGCCGAAGCGCGCCGCCGCTTGCCGGTCGACCACATAGTTCAGGTTGGGCTGGCCGATCACGCGGAAGATACCGAGGTCCTGGACTCCGCGGATCTCGCTCATGATGGCGAGGATCTCGTCGCTCTTTTGCTCCAGCACCTTCAGATCGTCCCCATAGAGCTTGACCGCCAGTTCGCCTTTGACACCGCTGACCGCCTCTTCCACGTTGTCGGAGATGGGCTGGGAAAAGTTCCATAGCACCCCCGGCATCTTCTCCAACTCGCGATCCATGGCGCCAATCAGTTCTTCCTTGTTCTGGTGGAAGACAGGCCGCCACTTGTCTTTGGGCAGCAGATCGACAAAGTATTCCGTGTTGAAAAAGCCAGTGGTGTCGGTGCCATCATCGGGCCGCCCCACCTGGCTAACCACCTTGGTCACTTCGGGAAAAGAGGCGAGAATGACCCGCGCCTTATCCATGGTGGCGACGCCGGTGGTAGGACCCGCGCTGGGGGCCAGGGTGCCGCGAACCCAGATCGCGCCTTCATCCAGGTGAGGCAGGAACTCCGAACCAATCACTCCACTCAAGCCGAGAAAACCTGCCAGCACCAGAGCACCGACGGCCACGCCGACGGTAACGTAGCGATGTTCGATGGCCCAGGTCGCTGCATGCCGATAGCGATCGGTGATCCAGCTCATCACCGGGTTGTGCCATTCGCGCGCGCCCTTATAGAAAAGGAAACTCGACAGCACCGGCGCGATCAGCATGGAGAAGATCAACGCGCCCAGCAGGGCAAACGCCACCGTCCAGGCCATAGGCTTGAACAGGCGCCCCTCGACGGCCTGCAAGGTAAAGATAGGAAGGTAAGCGGTAACGATGATGCCGATGGCGTAGAAGACCGGACGCTGCACCTCGTGAGCGGCCTCACGAATCTGCTCGCTGGGGCTGCTGCTATCGGCGCGCCGGCGGCCGAGATGGCGCACAATGTTCTCCACCATGACCACGGCGCCGTCGACCACCATGCCGAAGTCAAGCGCGCCCAGCGACAGCAGGTTGGCCGGGATATGACGCAGATCGAGGCAGATGGAGGCAAACAGCAGTGAGAAAGGAATGGTGAGCGAAACGATAAGAGCGCCGCGAACATTCCCCAGGAAAAGAAAGAGAATGATCACGACGAGGATGATGCCCTCGGTCAGATTGTGCAGAACCGTGTGCGTGGTGTAGTGCAACAAATCGCTGCGATCAAGGAAGGGAATGACCTTGACTCCCTTGGGCAGAATCAGGTCATTCAGCTCGTTGACTTTGGCGTGGATGCCCGCCAGTGTCGAGTCAGAATCGTCACCCTTCTGCAGCAGCACGATGCCCTCGACCACATCGCCATCGTCGATAATCTTGCCGTCGACACGATGGATGGCCTTGCCGATCTGACCCAGGCGTATCTTGGGCCCCTGCACGACCTCGGCAATATCCTTGACCCGCAGCGCGGTTCCGTTGCTGGTTTTGAGAACGGTCTGCTCAATATCTTGGACATTGCGAAACAGGCCCACCTCACGAACGTTGACCTGCTGCTGCCCCTGCTCGATGAAACTGCCGCCGGCGTTAATGTTGTTGTTGGCGAGTTGCTGCTCGACCTGGCCGATCGCTCAGGCCATAAGCGATCAGCTTGCTGGGGTCGACGCGCACCTGGTATTCGCGCGTGATGCCGCCAAAACTGGAAACATCCACAACGCCGGGGACGGACTTGAATTGCTTCTCCAGCGTCCAGTCCTGGAGCGACTTCAACTCCATGTTGTCGTAGGCGGGATTGGTGCTATGCAGCGTGTACCAGTAGATCTGGCCGACGGGACTCCAGTCGGTGCCGATCTGCGGCTGCAGACTCGCGGGCAGCGTGACCTGCGAAAGCCGTTCCAGAACCTTCTCACGATTCCAGTCGTTGACGGAGTCATCGTCGAAAATCATCTTGACGTCGGAGAGGCCCGCCAGCGAAAACGAGCGCAGATGCTGCATGTGGGGGATGCCGGCCATCTGCGATTTCGATAGGTATCGTGACCTGCTGCTCCACCTCTTCGGCTGCGCGGCCCGGCCACTGGGTAATCACCTCGACGTAGTTGTTGGCTACGTCGGGATACGCCTCCACCGGGAGATTATGGAAAGAGATGGCGCCCCAGACGAACAGCAGAATGGCCAGCGCCAGGATCATGAACCGGTTGTTAAGTGCAAAATCAACCAGACCACGAATCATTACTGGTCCACCGTATTCTGCAGCTCCAGCGCATTGGTCACCACCTGCTGCCCGGGAGCGAGGCCAGAGATGACTTCCTGCTTGCCATCCCGCAATCATTGCGCCGCCGACGACCCCCACCCGCTTGAACTTTCCTGCGCCGGCCGGCACATAGACCCAGTCCCGATCATGCAGATGAAGAATCGCGGAGGCCGGTACGGAGGTGTGGTCCTGGAGTTTGCGGCCGTGGAAGGTGGCCGTGGCAAACATGCCGATGCGCATCAGGCGGTCAGGATTAGGCACCTGGATACGAACCTTCGCGGTGCGGATACTGGGATCAAGCACGGCGTCGATCTCAGCGATGGTGCCGGTGATCATATGGTCTGGGTAGGCGGTCAGCCGGATGTCAGCAGTCTGGCCAACGTGAACCATGGGCAGATCGTTTTCGTAGACATCGCAAATGATCCACACTTGAGAGAGGTCGGCGATGGTAAAAGCCGTGGAGGAGCCCGCGTAGGTGACGCCCGTAGCGGCAGCGTTGGTGACGTTCTGCGCGATCACTACACCGGTTGCCGGCGAATAAACTTTCGCGGTTAACGAGGGATGGGCGGGGTCGACACCGAGGAAATCGCAATTGCTGTTCCGCCGCCGTCAGATCGGTTTTGGCGTCCTGCTCGCCGTCGTCGGCGATTTCCAACTGGCTCTTGGCAATCGCGCCCTTTTCATAGAGGATCTTGGCTCGTTCGTCCTGCGTCCGGGCCAGTCGTTCGTCATTGACCGCCTTCAAGTATTGATCGAACGCATTGGAGATATCCGTGCTCTGCACTTCCATGAGCAACTGGCCCTTCTTCACCGGGGCGCCGATCTGGGTATGAATCGCGACCACACGGCCCGAGGCAATCGAAATGACCGGGATGGTCCGGGAAACATCCGGAGTGACCGTTCCGGTCACATTGAGGGTAGAGGTTGAAGCATATTGTGTCGCCGCAGTGACGGGAAAGCGATCGGCGTGGTCAACGGTGATGAGGTTGACGCCGCCATCGTTCTCCACCTGCGCGGCCGGCGGCGCCTCCGCCGCCTTATCATGCTTTTCGCCGCCGCAACCACTCAGGATGAGACTGAGACTGAGAGCGGCTGCGACGACCACCGTCTGCTTCATGAATAAACCTCACGACGACAAGCCTGAAGAACCAGGACAGAACTCCAAATTGTACCGGGGCGAGTCCGCACCGGCCGGGGATAGGTTATGCGCATCTCGTGGATACGGCAGAAAACAAAATGGGTTCGCACGGTTGCGAACGAAGCCTCGTGTCGCCGATAACCCAACGCGGCTGCTAACCTTCGAGGTCTAGACCAGCACACGGTAAGCCTCCTTCACAACATGAGGCCCTTCGCTCCGTAGGTGGCCGGGAGCGAGAACGGGCGCCTGGCGCTGCAACGCCAGATTCGATGTTAATTCAGACGGGCGGCCACGATGGTGTCAGTTCGACCTATCTTTCGATCTAGAGCCTACCTGTTAAGTTGCAAATACCGTATAAAACTTTTGTGAGGAATTCATAAGCGGGGACATTCGCTAATACTTCGATCGTAACCGAGATAGATCTCCCTTTATTGGCCGCGGCCCACTGTACCGCGTAAGTTGCCCCGGCTGTGATTTTTCGCCAGAGCATTCACCCAGGTTGCATAGCACTCATCCATGACCAAGCCTGACGACCGAGCCTGATGACCGAGCCTGGGAAATGCACGGGGCCATTAGAATGACCATGGGAACGAAATCATCATCCTTCGGGGAAGGCGCAGAAATGCCACTCTTTTCGATGTTTGTTTGGGTGAGCGCGCCGCACGGCGCTGCTGATCGCCGCGCTGATGATCGCGATTGATTGCCTTGATCGATTCCCGCGTAGCCGCGGAGATCCCTCTGGGCTTTCTCTATCTCGCTCCCATGTTGGTGGTCAGGCGCCGCGTTTACCCGTTGGGAGATCGGCGCGGTCGCCGCCATCTGCGCCTGGCTGGCGGAGTCTTTCGATGAGTACTCGCCTGGGGACCGAATACCGGGTTACCGCGCGACCTGCTCTATTTCGCCGCTTTTTTCTCCATGGGCCTCTTCATGCACGAGGTGGCGCGCAGCCGCAGGCTTTCTGCCCGGCACATGCGGCAGATTGAAGGCGAGATGACGGCGCGAAGAGATGCGGAGGAGCAACTGAAAGTGCTGGTGGATAGCAGCCCGGCAGCCATCATCACCACCAGCTCCGACGGCTCGATCCTGCTGGCGAACGACGCCGCGAATCGGCTTTTCGGGCTGGAACCTGGCACGCTGCCCGGCCTGCCCATCCGCAATTTCCTGCCTTCGCTGATCAACGTGCCTGCCCTGGACAGCAATCGCCAGGCTTTTCGCACTGCTATGCAGTGCCGCGGGCGCAGGGCGGATGGGGAGGTGTTTCAGGCCGACGTTTGGTTCTCCACCTACGTCACCAGTGCCGGACCCCGGCTGGCGGCCATGGTGCTGGACACATCCGAAGATCTAAGGACCCACGAGGAGTCGAGTTTCCATCAAATGCTGGCCAGTTCGCGCATCATGGTGGCCGCTGTTTCGCACGAGGTGCGCAACGTATGCGGGGCCATCGCCCTGGTCCACGAGAATCTGGCCCGCAGTGGGAAGCTGGACGGAAACAAAGACTTTGAGACGCTGGGTACTCTGGTATTGGCGCTCGAACGCATCTCTGCGATGGACCTGCGGCAGACAGCGAGCCACGCGGCTGGGGTTGAAATCCAGCCGTTACTCGACGAGCTGCGCATCGTCATCGAGTCTTCTCTGCGTGATGCGGGGGTGATTAGTTCGCTGGGAAATTGAAGACGGCCTGCCCGCGGTGTGGGCCGACCGGCAGAGCTTGATGCAGGTTTTCCTCAACGTGACCAAAAATAGCGAGCGCGCCATGGAAGAGCGGGAGCGAAAGGAACTCACCGTAAGCGCGGTACGCGAAGCGTCCGGCGTGGCCATTCGTTTTCGCGATACTGGTGGTGGGGTCGCTGCACCCTGAGCGGCTCTTTCGTCCCTTTCAGCAAGATGCGCAGTCCACCGGTCTGGGGCTTTATTTGTCGCGCGCGTTCATGCGCAGTTTCAAGGGCGATTTGCACTACGAACCAGAGACGGAGGGCTCCACGTTCGTGGTGGAGTTGTCAGCCGCACACACGGGAGAGCAAGAATGATACTTATGAGCACCGAGATTCGGTTATTGCTGATCGACGATCACAGCCTCTTCCGCGAAAGCCTCAGCCGGCTGCTTCAGACCGAGTCTGATTTCCAGATAATGGACACCTGCGCTTCTGCAACCGAGGCGCTCGCCCTGCCTAATCTGAAGGACATCGATGTTGTTCTGTTGGATTACGATCTGGGGCCGGAGCAGGGTACGCAATTTCTCGATCGGGCACGAAGTTGCGGCTTCCGCGGCCAGATTCTGATGGTGACCGCTGGAATGAGCGATGCGGTCATGCTGCGCGCGCTGGAAAATGGCTCTTCCGGCGTCTTCCTCAAACACAGCCCCCCTAGCCGCCTGGTGGAGGCCATCAGAAAGGTGGTGGCGGGAGAGGTTTGGCTGGATCCTGCCGTGACCCGTTCGATAATCGCCGCGGCGACGGGCAATGCAGCGGCCCCCCGCCGGACGCAGGAGCTGACCAATCGCGAACAGGCCGTGCTGAAAGGAGTCTTTGAAGGGCTGACGAACAAGGAAATTGGCGGTCGCCTGGCGATTTCCGAGAGCTCCGTCAAGGCTGTTCTGCAGCAACTGTTCGAGAAGACCGGCGTGCGAACGCGCAGCCAACTGGTGCGTATTGCCTTGGAAAAACACGCGGACGAGTGGCTGACCAATCCCACTTGAACAGGGAAAGCGCAGTGAATCTTGACCACCGGCTATGGGATGCAATTGTGGTGGGAGCAGGACCCGCCGGCTGCGCGGCCGCTTACGACCTGGCGACCGCCGGCCTATCCGTATTGCTGCTGGACAAAAGGGACTTCCCCAGGCCAAAAGCGTGTGCCGGCGGCCTGACCATCAAGGCCGTCAAGGCGCTCAGATATTCGATTGACCCGGTGGTGAGGCAGGTGTTGCGCCGGGTGCGCCTCGCGCACGACGTAAAGGACGTCGTGCTGAAGAGCCGCCAGCCCATTTGCGTAATGACGGTGCGGTCGGAGCTGGACGACTTCTGCCTGGGCAAAACGATCGGGGCCGGTGCGTGCTTCCACAGGATCTCAGGCATACAGCAGATCGTGCGTTCGGCGGATCGCCTTGATTTGCGCACTGCGGACGGGGTGTTTCGCGCGCGCTTTGTCATCGGTGCGGATGGGGCGAGCGGCCAGGTGAGGCGCCTTTGCGGCCAGGGTTCCTGGTTTTCCCCCGGCTTCGCGCTCGAGGTCCAGACCGCGAGCCCCGGCGAGGACATGGATCTCACCTTTGACTTTGTATCCGTTCCCAATGGATACGCCTGGGTTTTTCCCAAAGGGAACCACCTCAATGTGGGTGTTTATTCTCCATCGTCCTCCGCCGGTTTGACGCGGAACCAGCTGCTCAGCTATGTGAAAGAGCGAGTGGGAACAGCCACCGTGGATCAGGTTACGGGGCAATACCTGGGGATCGGTGCGGGCGGGTGGGCCCCGGATTCTGTTCTGCCGGAACTGCGGGAGCGTGTTTTCCTGGTGGGCGATGCGGGCGGGTTCTGCGATCCCCTTACGGGAGAAGGAATCTACGGCGCGCTGCTCAGCGGGCAGGCAGCAGCAGCGGCGATCCTTTCCGGCGACAGTGCTGCCGCTACGACGTTCGCCGAGTGCCTGAGCGGGTATCGCCAGACACTGCGTTTTTCTTCGCGGGCGGCGACCGCGTTCTACGCCGATCCTGCACGCGGGTTTCGAGCGATGCGGCTGCCCTTCCTGCGCAGCTCGCTGGTGCGTACCTATACCCATGGCCTTAACGTCAAGAGCCTGGCCACGCGAATTGCGCTCTCTCGCTGCTGAGACTCGCTTCTATGTCTTTTGTAGTTACATATCCGCGCAAGGGCTGCGGCTTGCCTAGAGGCGAAAGAAGCTGTAAAGCAAAACCGCGAGAACAATGCTGCTCACGGTGACGTAAATCCGGTCTTTTTGGGCTGCAAAACTGAAGACACAGAACGCTACTCGCAGGATCGGGGTTGCGATCAGAAGCAGAATACCCAGCCGGATGATGCTACGACTCTCCAGGTGACGTACGCCTTCAAGCACGGGCGCCAGGTCGGCGGCAGGCCTGACAACGCCATGAAAGTGGCGGTAATCCGGCTCGACTCCATGGGCCTGCAAATGATAGAGCACCGCTCCCACGAATACGACAACCGCAGCCAAGCTGACGCCTACGCGCAACATGCGGCTGATAGACAACTCCATTTTAAGATCAGCTTCAGACGCCATCTCTCACAGCCTTCCCGTAGCACCGCTGTAGATCATTTCGATGCCCAGCGCGACAATGACTACGGCGAAAATTCCCCTCAGGACGGGTACGCGGATACTCATCAGCAAGCGCGCCCCCGCGAGCGACCCAGCCAGAACTCCCAGCATGACGGGCGCCGCCAGGCCGGGCAGGATATATCCCCGGCCGAGGTAAATACCCGCGCTCGCCGCCGCCGTAACACCGATCATAAAATTGCTGGTGGTGGTGGAAACCTTGAAGGGAAGCTTCATCGCGTGATCCATGGCCAGGACCTTGACCGCTCCCGAGCCAATGCCCAGCAGACCGGACAGAATTCCCGCGATGAACATGATGCCAAAGCCCGCCGGAACATGCTGGGCGATGTAGGTCTCGCGACCCTGCCCCGTAGGGTAGTCTCCGGTCAATTCAAGCTTCTCGGCCAACGCATTATGGTCGTGCTGCGCCCCGTCATGCTTTTGCCGGAAGGAACTCCAGGCAGAGTAAAGCAGCGTGATGCCGAAGATGATCCCGATCGCATGGGTGGAAATGCGCGCCGTGAGGTAAGCGCCCACCAGAGCCCCTACGGTGGTTGCCACCTCGAGAAACATTCCGATCCGCACGTTGGAGAAACCTTCCCGCACGTAAGAAACGGCCGCGCCGGAAGAAGTGGCGATCACCGAAACCAGGGAAGCGCCAATGGCGTAACGAATGTCGACATGGAAGAGCAGGACGAGCGCGGGCACGATGACGACACCACCTCCCAGCCCCGTGAGCGCTCCAAGCAGGCCGGCGAGCACAGAGGTCAACAGCACAGCGCCGGTAAATAGGAATAACTCCATATCGTCGGTTTGCTCGCTCCCCTCAAGCATGGTACGCGATGTGCGTAGCGAAAGGTGGCGAGGCAGAGTGCCCCGGGGTCAGGACAGAGCTTCTTCCAGCACTGGCTCGTTGAACTCGTTTGCCTGTGGCAGAGACTGCACCCACTTATAAATGACCATCATCTGCGCGTAATTTGAATTGCCGGTGTATTTGGTTTGGTATTCCAACCGGGCCTCGGCCCGCATACTCGCCGCGGCGGCGGAATGTGCGCGGAACCAGCGCACCTTATCCACCAGGTCGCTGGCGTTGCCGGCAGTAAAGTGCAAGCCGGTGCGGAGATGATCGACGATCGAGGACATGCTTCCCAGATTACTGGCAATCACCGGCAACCCCACGGCGAAGGCTTCAGCGAGAATCATGGGGAAGCCCTCGTACCAGGTGGATGGCAGGATGAGCACGGCCGCATCCTTCATCTTTTGCAGAGTCTCCGCTGGGGGCAGCCACTTCAGCCAGGTCACGTGCTCCATTTCGCGGCTCGCTTTCTCGACTTCTCGAGCCATCGGACCGTCGCCCGCGATTTGCAGAGGCAGCTCAGGTCCGAGTGTCCGCCACGCTTCGAGAAGGGTGCCAATTCCTTTTTCCGGGGTTAGCCGTCCTGCAAATAAGGCGTAGTTCCCTTTTGCCTCGGCCAGGCCCGGATCTGCTTGCAGGAAATTTGGCTTGACGAAGATCTTGTTGGCAGGAAGGCCGCCGTGGATAAACTTATCGCGGGCAAAGCCGGTGAGGGCGATGTACGCGGAGACGGTATTGTTCCAGGTCTGCCAGTAGTTGTGAGTAGCCAGCATGGCGGCTGCTGCCGAAGTCGCCATCCTGCTGCCGCGATAGCAGCCATGCAGTACTCCGGGCCAGGGGATTCTCCTGCTCACGCAGTCTTCGCATGGACGTCCATCGCGGAAGAGGGTCGCCGCGGGACAGAGCAGGCGGTAATTGTGCAGGGTTTGCACCACTGGAATACCTTCCTGCTCGGCTGCGTAGTAGACCGCGGGAGAGATTACCGGAAAGGTATTGTGAACGTGGACGACATCGGGCCTTTCCCTTTGCATCAGGGCGCGAAGCTGCTGGTGGACATCGCGATTCCAAATGGCATTGCGGAGCAGAACCAGTCCGCGGGCTCCGTCGACCTGGTCGTTGCTGGCCTGATACGGCAACACCTCGTGGCCATGCGCGCGCAGCAGTTCGGCCTCCTGGGCGAAGACCTGATCCTCACCGCCGGGTTGCTGGTACGAATTGTGCACGGAGAGAATCTTCATCGAGCCGACCGCCCTCGGATGGCGCGAGTGACCATCTCTTTCCAAACGCTCTGGGTCAAAAGCAGATCGACTGCCCGGTGGAAGAGCGGCCGGGGCAAGCTGCTGGAATGACGCCAGAACCAATCCACTTTGGTATTTGCACGCAGGCCATAACGGCAGAGTTCGCTATGCCCTTGATGCATGGCGGGATCGTTGTTCAATCGATGGCGTATATAGTTCATCTTGAGATAGAGCGGATTGCGCTCTATGGGCGGAAAGGATGCTGCCAGTTCCGCATCGATGCTCTTGAGGTAGTCCTTCTGCCGCAACCACAGAGAATCCATAATTTTGAGCTCACGCTCCAGGCGTCGCGGCGTGATGCGGGTCGCGTTCTGGTCGTTCCGCCCATGCAGACGCCATCGCGCGAGCGGGGCATCCACGGCACACACTTCTGTCATCAACGGGGCCATTCGGTGAATCATCTGTTCCGCATAACCGGTGTATTCCACCGGAATGGGGAAGATGCGATCCGCAACTTCACGACGGAGCGCGAGGTTGGTGGTGGGCGGCAAGCCCATCAGGATTCCCGAATTCTCGAAAGTAGTCCGCGTGCAATCTCCCGAGGGTAAGGCGCTCAATAATGGATAGACGCCCCGCGATCGTTTTCGATTGTCCACCAGGTTGGCGCGGTGGACGGCGAAACCGGCCCGCGGATGGACACGAAAGGCGTCGACTACGGCTTCAACCTTGCCTGGCAGGAAGGTGTCGTCGGCATCGAGCAAGCAAAGAATATCTCCGGAAGCGTTGCGATACGCGGCGTTGAGGTTGGCCGCCATGCCGCCATGGGGGTTGCGCAGCAGGCTTACTCCCAGGCCTCGCCCGATGTAGGATTCAACTACTTCACAAGAGCTATCCTGCGAAGCATCGTCGCTGACAATGATTTCCGCTGGAGGGTAAGTCTGCTGCAAAGCGCTCTCAATCGCTTCAGCAACGTAGGCTCCGTAGTTAAAGCAGGTAATCAGGACAGAGACAGAGGGCTTTGGGGCAAGATCCTTCAGAGACATCGGGACCAATTGGCTGGAGCGCGTTGCTGTTGCCGGTAGCATGCAGGCCGTGTCCCTCACCGCTATTCAGCGCACAGCGTCGTTTGATAAAAGGCCCGCCACGCGTCCACAAAGTGCTCCTCTGAGCAAGCGGAAGCTGCGAGCCGGGCTCGTTGCCCCATGGTGTGGCGATCTTTCGGGCTAAGGCTCAAAATACGTGCCAATCCCTGTTGCACACCGGCCACCGTGGCATCGATGAGGAACCCGTTGTCTCCATCCTTGAGTAAATCTTCGACTCCGTATAACTGCGAAACCACGATGGGAAGGCCGGATGCCGCGGCCTCATACGTCACCAGGGAAAAGGTCTCGTACAGCGACGGAAAGACGAAGACGTCTGAACTCCAGAGGTAGGGGCGAACATCAGACTGCATGCCGACAAACTTCACCCGATCACCGAGGTGGCGGGCCTGCTGACCGTAGCGCGCAATCAGGTCAGGCTCACCTCCGACGACAATGAGCTTGAACTCCCGCGTTTCTGCCGCGGCCATGGCCTGCAGCAGCAGGGGCAATCCCTTGCGTTCAAACTGTCCCAGGGCTACGAACAGGCCCGCGATATCCTGGTCGTCAATTTCCAGACCACGACGGAATGCGCGGCGATCAAAATCGCCAGGCATTTTGAGGCGCTGCAGGCTGATGGGGTTGGGCAGCACGGTCAGCTTGTTCTCGATGAAGGGGAATTCCGCTCTAAGTTCCTGGGCGAGACCGCGGGAAGGAACCACTACCTGCCTGGCTCGGGGATAGGTAAAGCTTTCCATCCAGGCGTGGAGCTTGTGGTCGAGCCATCGCAAACAACCCCGCAGGCCCGTAGCACCCGATTTGCTCCAATGATGCTTGAGATACCTGCGATGGCAAAAATGGGAATACAGCAGATCGCCAAACACCAGGTTGCTCTCCAGTGCCTGCACCAGGTCGAACTTGCGCCCGCCTCTCAGCCGGTAGCGCAGATAACAAAGAAGAGCCATCCAGTGATAAACAACAAACAGCACGGCCAGCGGACGCATGGGCGAAGGCACCCGCACCCACTGTATTTTTTGCGGACAGGGATTTTCGAACTCGACCGCAAAGACGGTAAAGTCATGCTCCGCCGCCAGTGCGCGAAGCATGGACAGATGGCAACTGCCAATTGGGTTGTTGTGCGTCAGCTTGTAGTCAAAGATCGCGATCCGCAAGGAGCTACCTATACAAGCATTCTCTCCCCGATCTCAGCCCACGGAGGGAGGAGTGCTACACGAATGCGTTTGTTGGAATGGATATCGGGGCGGCGGATTAATTCGGGAATGTCACAGGCATTGTTTTTTGCGCAGGGCTTGTCAGCCCTCAAGTTAATGAAAGCCGCACACGCGTTCCTCGGTGAGAGCCTGCGGCGGAAAATGCGGGTATCTCGCGTTTTTGCGAGATGTGGGAAAACGCTGCCTCCCGAAACTTGCGTTTCTCTCCCGGGACTTGAGCGCAAGATCCGCTCATTTCTCATATCTCGCAAAGAACGCGAGAGATGGGCACCCGCCTTCGTGCTTGGGAAAGGCTCACAGAGATGCTGACGGCCCGTCCCCTCGCTGACGGCCCGTCCCCTGTAGATATCCAAATATGAGCCTTCAGGCCATCTTGACCAGCGAGAGCCGGCCAGGCCGGGGCACTTTGCTGACGATCTTCTTGGCAATCTCGAGCGAAGCAGTTGCCGCCGGCGAAGGAGCGTTGCACACGTGAAGAGCTTTTCTGCCTTCCACCAGCAGAAAGTCATCGAGCAGGCTTCCATCGCGCAGCAGAGCCTGGGCGCGCACGCCACTCTTGCCGGGGATGAGGTCTTCGGCTTGAATCTCCGGCACCAGCCGTTGCAGGCTGCGGGTAAACGCCGCCTTGCTCCATGAACGGAACATTTCCCGCATGCCTTCACGGTAGTAGCGGGAAAAGAGCTTCCATGAGCCCGGATAGGTCAAGGTCTCAGAAAGATCGCGCCAGCTAAAATCGAACTTGTCATATCCTTCACGCTTGAGGCTCAGCACGGCGTTCGGCCCGGCGTGAATGCTTCCGTTCATGCTGCGCGTGAAATGCACGCCGAGAAACGGAAATGCAGGATCGGGTACGGGATAAACCAGATTGCGCACCAGATGGCGACGCTCCGGCCGGAGTTCGAAATACTCCCCGCGAAAAGGAACGATCCTGGCGCTCAGTTCTATGCCACTCAGCTTGGCCACCCGGTCACTGTGCAGGCCGGCACAGTTAATCAGGAAGTGCGTTTCCAGCGAACCCCAGGTTGTCTCCAGCAGGTAGCCCAAAGGAGTGGGAACAATTTCGAGAATCTCTGTACCGACCTTGAGATCTCCACCCTGCTGCTGTATTTCGTGCACCATCGCATGGCAGACTTGGCGATAGTCGACAATCGCCGTGGTGGGAACGCGAATGGCGGCAATCGAAGCCACATGCGGTTCCACTTCCCTTACCTCTTCCGGGCAGAGCCGCATGGCCGGCACACCGTTCTTAAGAGCGCGGCCGAAGATATCTTCGAGCAGCGGAATTTCTTCCGGCCGGGTGGCAACGATCAGTTTGCCGCAAACGTCGAACGGCACTCCATACTCATAGCAAAAGGCGCGCATGGATTGGTTGCCGGCCTGCGCCATTTGCGCTTTCAGGGTTCCAGGCTTGGAGTAAATGCCGGAATGAATGACGCCGCTGTTGCGCCCCGTTTGGTGCCGTGCGAACCCAACTTCTTTTTCCACCAGAAGGATTCGCGCGAAAGGATACCGGCGGCCGAGAGCGGCCCCGGTCGCGAGACCAACAATGCCCCCACCAATTATTGCGAAATCATACATAGGGCGCCTTTACATGCCTCTGTCAGCTCACGCCGGCAGGGCTGGATTTGAAATTAAAGGGAGACAACCCCGGGGGAGGACCCATCTCGATGAGATCAGCTTGAAACTTCGGGTTGGTGGCTCAAGTACAACAATGCAAGTGCAAACGATTCTACCCTGAAGTGCGTCATTTTTTTCGACTCACTTCACCGGTTCAGTTACGAACGCCCAGCAAAACTTCTGGGCGATGTTGCCTCGAGCCCTCGGCTCCCGGCTCGATGAGGATAAGTCCGGGAGGCGTCTCCTGATTCACCAGCCCCTGTACCATGGCAAACTCCATCACCCGCGGGGACCCGCCCGATAAATGGGCTGCGGGCGAGAAGGGATTTAACCCGGCCCGGACCAACACCCAGGCGAAGGCAAGCAGGCTGTAGACCTGGGCCGCAACCGCCGACCATGCGATGCCGACCGCTTCAAACCTGGGCGCGAGCAGCAAAGCTGCCACAATCCCGAGCAAGCCGGCGGTCGAATTCACCATGTTGAATGGAACATCCAACTGATTCGGTAGCAGCAACTGAAAGATAATGACGGTCGAAAGCGCAACCAGCGGAATATAAATGGAGAAAACGCGCAGCACCGGGACGGAATCCTTAAAAGCCGCTCCCAGTACAAAGTGCACCAGAAATGGAGCTGCTATATAAATAGCCAATCCAAAGATCACGCCCAGGCCACCCAAAAAAAGCAGGCTGAGCTTGACCGTCTTCATGGCATGGCCGGGATCATCCTGCATCTGCCTGGATAGTCTTGGGTATAGGGCCTGGTTCACTGGCCATAAGCCTTGCTGAAATACCCGGGTGATGCGGTCGGCGCCGGCGTACTCCCCCAGCGCAGCCACCGGCGCGACAGATCCCAGCACCAGCCGGTTGACCGAACCGGAGATGCCCTGCACCGCGCGAAATAAAAACATTGAGCTACCCAGCCGCAGGGCGTCCCACACGGAGGAAGGAGTGGGCCACTTAAAGCCAACTTCGGCGTAGGCCAGCACTACGGTGATGCCATGGGCCACCACGCAGCCGACACACTGGGCGGCCATCACCTTCCATCCATCGGACGGCTTATGCACCAATACGAAAATGCTGAGGGTGGCAAGAACCTTTCCTGTTATTTCCAGAGCGCTGGCCAGGCGCATACGCTCCAGGCCCTGGAAATACCAAAGCATATTGATGCCCTGGCAAACGCCCCAGACGGTGCTTGCCCAGAACAGGGCGAGCGAGGGCGCGACATGATGGGTAAATCGCCGGGAAAAAATCGCCCCCGCGATACAGACAACAGCCAGCAGAAACTTGGCGCCCAAGACCCCCGAGATGAGCGCGGAGAGGCGGTTGGGATCATGCCGCTGGCGTGAAGTTTCCCGCGAAGCTGAAATGTCGAAACCATACTCAACGACGCTCGCGATCACATCCCCAATCGCCTGGGCGAAGATCACCACTCCCCACCCTGAAGGACCCAGCACCCGCGCCAGATAGGGAAACGTGAGCAGGGGGAGCGCGTAGGTGCATGCCTGCACACCATAAAGCGCAATTACATTGTGTAAAACCCCGTTGCGCAGCAGCTTTTTAGGGTTGAGGTTTTCTAACATCGCCGGGCTCTGTCTCTTCCGCGAAACGCTAGCCAGGACCCGCTGAAGTATCGCGACCTTCCTATGAGTTCTGTCTGGCAAACGCTGAGCTCAAATCGGACTACTTTGGTGAGAAGCCCGATGCCGACCAGGGTCGTAGTGCACATAAAGCTCTTGCTCCGATCGAGAGGCCGAGGGATTGGGGCCGAGGGATTGTGTCGTTCCTGGCTATGACATCTTCTTGCAGTGGGCAATCAGTTGCTTGAGCCGGCTCTGCCGAATCAACAGGTTCACGGCGAAATCGAACACTGGGTAAGGCAGGTAAAGCGAGAGCTTCCAAAACCATTTATGCCTGGTGCCGGGGGCCAGGCACGCCATGTAACGGTCATAGTGACGATGCACTTCAGGATCCCGGGCCAGGCGAGCGTGGATGTAACTGGTATAGGCAATGTAGGGATGCAGGCTGAGGGGCTGGAAATCTTTCGCCAGTTGTGTGTCGATCTTCGCCAGAAAGCGCTCCTGCGCGTCCCACAGGGCTTCGCAGTATTGCAACTCACGCTTGAACGACGCTGCCGTGACCCGGTCAGGCCCGTAGTTATTGCCGCCGTGCAGACGGTATTCCGACAAGGCTTCATCTTCACGCGTGACGTTGGTGAGCAGCGGAGCCAGGCGGGTAATCAATTGATCAGGACAACTTACCAGCGGCGCTTCAAGAGGGAGTGGAAAGATCCTGCCTGCGATATCCCGGTGCAGGCTCAATCCCGAAGTTGGCGGCATGAAGGGCAATATGCCGCCATCCTGCAACAGGCTGGAGCCATACCATCCGCGGGGTAAGGGTGCGGACATGGGCCAGACACCCTGGCGAGTATTGTTTGCGCTCATGCGAATCACCCGATGGACGTTGAAACCGGCGTCAGGATGCGCCTGAAAATTAGCCACGATCCGTTCGATCTTGCGCGGCAGAAAGCGATCGTCGGAGTCGAGCAGGGAAAGAATTTCACCCCTGCTGGCGGCAAATGCGGCATTAAACCCCGACGCCTGCCCTCCGTTCTTCTTGCGGATAAAGCGCACACGCGGATCCTTCCGCTCGAACTCCTCAATCACGCGAACCGATTCATCGGTAGAACCATCGTCGCAGATAATGAGTTCAATGTTCGGGTATGTCTGGTGGAGCGCGCTCTCAATAGATTCCCCAATGTAGCGGGCATAGTTGTAATTGGAGACAAGAATCGACACCAGCGGCTCCGCCGGCAAAGGGCGGAGATCCATTGGATGAAGACTGGTAATTTTGGCACACTCCACGGTGGTCATAAAACACTCGACGAATGAAAGAGTTTACCCGGCTCAAGCTTATCCGGCTGACCCGGCTCAAGGATCCGTGGATAACAACGGATTTGAAATGATTGTGAGAACTTTCCCCGAGGTAACTTACCCGTCCTGTTTTGGTATCGTCGACGGACTGGTAAGCTCGGACACCTTTCCTGACCAGGCCGGGGGTCGCCAGAATGATTTCCATTTCCAGCCAAAGCGGCCGCTTACAAATTCGAGCCGGACGATCCCGGCAAGCCGCGGCCATTGACCCACCCAGGACCCGGTAATACAAACCAGCTCCGGCTGCTCGGACTTGCTAATCTCGCGCTGTTCCCGCGTAGGCGTTATAACCGTTGACGTACGCCGGATCCTCGGTACGAAGATCACAGCCATTCAGGATGGTGCCGATGATAGGAGTGCCGTCGTCAACCAGCCGCTGCCGGGATTCTCCTAGCTGTTCCGGGCTGGTTTCACCCGCGCGGCAGATCAGGATCACACCGTCGGCGATTCGGCTCAGCAGCCGCGCGTCGGCCATGCCCACCATGGGAGGGGTGTCGATCAGCACAAAGTCATATTGCGCCCGCGCCGTCTCCACCAGGCTATCCAGATCGGCGGAGTGCAGCAGCCTGGAGATGTTCCCGGGCTCGGATCCTCCGGGGAGCAGATACAGGCCCGGCACGGTGCTCGGCCGAACCACGGATTCCAGGGTAATGGTGCCGCCAACTCCGCTCAGCAGAACATCACTCAGCCCGGTTGCGAACTGCAGCCCGAAAAGCTTACCCAAGCGCGGGCGCCTGAGGTCGCCATCGATCAGCAGCACGCGCCTTCCGATTTCCGCCAGGCTGATTCCCAGATTCGCCACCGTGGTTGTTTTTCCTGCCTTGGGATGGGGACTGGTCACAAGGATGACCCGTGGGCTCACTCCGTTCACCCGGCTCAAGAGGATGGAAGTGATCGCCGAGCGGTAAGCATCCGCCATCATGGTTTCATCCTGGCACCACTGCACCATTTCCTTGTCGACGACCGCCGATCTGCTGGCCAGAAAACCATTCTTCGCATCGACTGAAGTGGATGCCCCCTTCAGGTTGCGCAGAGTGAGGGGGATCCGATCGCTACCGCCTATGCGTGCCGAAGGAACGACCGCCAATTCCGGCAGATTGAGATGTCTCACGCTCTGGCCCGGTGTACGCAGACTGGCGTCGGTGCGCTCGCGCAGCAGCATATAGCAGGTCGAGAAAGCAGCTCCGAACAAAACTCCCAGCGCCAGGTTCAGGGGCAAACTCGGCCGGTACGGCAATGGGGAAGCTGTCGCCGGGCTAACCACCCTGACGTCACTCGACTTCAGCGCAGCAACAATGCCGGCTTGTTTCACCCGTTGCAGCATCGATTGATAAATGTCGCGGTTGGCGTCCACTTCCTTCTTCAGGCTGTCGTAACGAACCTCTTTCGAAGATTGATCGGCAACCACGCCAAGTTGTTGCTGGTAGGCCTGGCTTAACAACTGCTTGCGGCGCGCGGTCTCGGAGTTCTGCACCGTAAGGCGATGAAGGATATTGGCGCGCTGGTGTGCAGACTGCTGCTCCAGATCTGTGATCTGTGCCTGCAACTGCTGAATCTTGTAATTGGCCGGGGTGAGGGTCACACTCAAATCGGAAAGCTGGCGGCGAAGCTCGGCCAGCCTGCCCCGGTTATCGCGCAGTGTCGGGTCATCCAGGACCTGGGGTATCGCCTCTGCGGGATTGCTGTACGAACCTTCCACCTGTGACCTGGTTTCGGCTTCGTCCGCCTCTGCTTTCGCCAGGTCGGTTTGAATCTGCCGCAGCTTATCCGCCGCAACGCTTTCCTCCGACGCACTGGGAATCACGATTCCCGTCTGACGCGCGTACTCCTGCAGCTCATTTTCAGAGTCCTCAAGTTTCTGACGCGCGTCAGAGAGCTGCGCCATAAGGAATTTGTTGGTGTTTCCCGCGGCGTAACCGCGGGCATGCTCCGCTTGCTCGATGTATTGGTCGGTAAGGGTGTTCGCGGTATCCGCCGCGAGTTGAGAATCGGGACCAAACACCGTGAGCGAAATCAGATCTGAAGAGCCATCCACTTTTACCTTGGCGTCCTCCAGCATCTCTAACACCAGAGCTTCGCCTTGCGCCGGATTGGCCGCGGTTGACTCGTCAATCCATCCGCGAACAGCGCCAATGAGGCCTCGGTCAGCAATGTTGGCGGCCACCTTCGGTCCCAACAGTTCCGCGGTGCGTTGCATCACCGGCGGACTGGTCAAGAGCTTCGTCTGGGTCTCAATGTACGCGTCCCCGGAGAGCTGACTCGAGTTCGGATCGACAGTCCTGGTATCCATGAAGTCCTGGTTGATCCCGGTCACTTCCAGGATGGCTTCCGACTTGTAACTCTTGGGGGCGATCAGAGAATACAACGCGCTGAGCAAAAGCGTCCCGCCAACGATGCTGACGACTGCGAAGCGATGGCGGCGAAACAAGGCGGTGTAATTTACCTGGGCTTCCTGGCCAGGCTGGTGGTTGGCAAACGCAGGGTGCGTAATCTCAATCGAATTCGCGCGTCCATGGCGGCCGTCCGGCAGGCGCGGTCCAGGAATAATTTGCTGGTTCGGGGTCATGTTTTGGTATTCCTTTCGAATCGAGAGGGAACCGCGCGGCGAAAAGACGAGTGTCCCATCTTTGCTTTGCTCGCCAGGGCTTGGGATCCGCATAGCAAATCTGGATCTGTTGTCCCACCCTGCGCAAAACGGCGAAGGATCGGCGCCCGAGAACCGGTTGGGGCGAGCTAGCGGAAAATGGCTATCCCGGTGCCGAGCCCGATGGCCGTTTCCAGCCCGCGGGTTCCAATCACCTTGCCCATGCTGTTGGGAACATACAAAATATCGTCGGGACGTAGTTGAAGGTCAGGCGCCTTGTTATCCATGATCTTCTTCAGGTTGGCCGGAATCTGCTCCCGCTCAGCCCCACCATCGGCACGCAAAATACGCGCCGAACTCAGCGATGCCATCTTGTCCCACCCTCCAGCCAACGCGATCGCCTGGGTAATCGACATGGTCTCGTTGTCGGTAAGGACAAATCCGCCCGGCTTGGTGACGTTGCCCAGCACATAGATCATCCGCGCCCGGGGCACCGTAATTACATCGTGAGGCTTGATCAAGATGTTGCCCTCAGGGTCTTTGCCGTTCATGACGGCACGAATATTGATATGGGCGACGGAGTACTTACCGCTCGCATCAGGGAATGCACCCGCCACTGGAATCGCGCCCGCGCTGCGGTTGCGGGTGATCAACACGCTGTCCCCGGCGTCGGGCTTGAGGCCTCCCGCCATCCCAATCACTTCCATTAGATTGCGCGTTCCGCGCAGCTGGACCACTCCCGGGGTATTCACATTCCCTGCCACTGAAACCGGCTGGCTGCGAAAGTCGTTGACCTGCACGGTAACCTGGGGATCCTTGAAATACCTCTTGTAGGCGGTTACGAGCACGGTCTGCAATTGTTCAACATTGAGGCCCGCGGCGTGCACTTCACCGATCATCGGCAAGTTAACCGTACCGTCGTTGGCAATCTGCGCCGGCTTATCGGGAATATCGTCCGCTGCAAAAACACGAACCGTAATCTGATCTTCCGGTCCCAGGATGTAGTTGGTTGCATCGGCACCGCCGGAGGTGGCAGGGGTTTCGTCGGAAGTGTCGGCCACAATCGCAGGGTTGATGCTTGCCGCGCCTCGACTCTGGGCGAAGCCCGCAATGAGCATCATGCTTGGCAAGCAGAACGAAACCAGAATCAACCGGGATGCAGGCATCAATTCACTCACCATGTTTGGCTCGAATCCGGCTCGGGGGAGAAACCTACGGTGGACGAAGGGCTCAGCAGGAGCCTTCCCCAGGCTGCTAAGCCCGCATGCGCACGGCAGCTACCGGCGCACAAGGCGAAATCCAGTCAGGATGTACTTCGACCAGAACTGACCGGCGAAGAAGGTTGACAGAAAGGATCAACCGCTGGGAATGGCGAACCTCGACCAAGACACCCGTCAGCCCGGCTAAGGGGCCGCGCAGAATCGAAAACGAGCCAGCTTTGCCGGCCTCGGTATATGGCCACGACTCCAGCGGCACGTTTACCTTCACGGTCTGCAGCAGTGCCTCGATTTCCGCCGTATCCGCGGGCAAAGGGTGAGTGCCTGCTCGCACCACGTCGATTACGCCGCTGGTCATCAGCACGCGCACGATCGACAACCGGGTGGTGGAGCAAAAAATATAACCCGGGAAAAGTGGCATTTCGACGAATTTGGTGCGGTCAGTCCATCGCCGCTTTGATTTGTATAACGGCAAGAATTCGATAAAGCCTTTCTCGCGAAGTGCTAGCGAAACCTGCTTCTCGTGTCGCGGTCGAACGCGAAAGGCAAACCACGCCCTCAACTCGTCAGCACCTTGAGTGCAGTACATGAGGATCTCCGTCAAGAGTGAGCTTGCTACGGTCGCAGCGGCAGCCAACTCCGCTTCGAGGAGGAACAATGCGAAACTTCTGATCTTTCGATTCGAAGATCTAGCTTAGAAGATCTAGCTTCGAAAACGATTTTCAGGTGAAACCGGGCAGGCTGCCGCTATCTCAGTCACATGGCAAAAAACTCTGCAGCTTTAAATTGGAAAACTGTCGCCGTTGCGTCCAGATGCTGGAGAAGACCACGACCCTTGCTCCGAACTTCCAATCTGATTCAAATGGTGCAATAGGCCTGGATGCGTGTCAACGAAATCCGAACCCGTTACTGGGTCAACTTACGACACTCCCAAATCAGAACCGAGAGCGCCTTAATCTGTATCAATCTGGGTCACGTACTTCAGACCCTCACACTTCTATTGCTGAGTTCCCGCACCCGCTTCCTCATAAGGCGGCCCCCCCGCCAACTATGCGCCGACCAGGCCGCGACTATACGAGGAGAAGTGTGTTGTTTCTCCAGTAAGGGTGTACCTCTAGGTCCCATCGGGTGTATATGCGCCCGCGCCGAAGGCGGGGGAAGAGGATTGGAAACGCGACAGCCCCTGTCGCGCTGGAGCGCTGGCCATGGCAAGAGTAGGCCCGAGGAACAAACCCATTGTCAGGTAAAACGGAATAGCTCCGGAGGGGGTTTCCATTACATTTCCGAAAAATGCAGCCAGCAACGACGATGCCCACGCGGCAATCCCGAATGCCTGGCCGGTCAGCCGGTACGCTCTCCACAGCAACGCTCCGCAACTCGCCTGCAGCGCGAAGAAGAGAGTTACGCCGATCCAGCCACTGTAGCCAAGGGCATAGAAAAAGACGTTATGCGGGGTGCGGAGCTCGCTTGAGTCCTTGAGGTAATTCACCAGGTTTCTCAGCAAAAATCCGTACCCTGGACCGATGAGGAGATTTTTGTAGCTTGCCTGGGAGTTGACCCAGATGGCGCTCCACCACTTCTCCCGCCAGGTAACGGTGCCGCGATAAAAATTCGTATTTTCAGAACCCGTGAGGTCCCGCGCCAGGTCAGGGCTGACCGCGGAAATGCCCCGGGCGACAATCTCGGTGGACGATATGGCTCCGCCCCGCTCGCCCGGTGAAGGAATGTCGACGTCGAATGCGTAGCCGAGGGCGAGAAGCGCTACAATCGTCGCCGCGCAGATGACAACCTTCGACATCTTGCGCGAGAGGATTCCCCAGATGAGGAGTGCGAGCGACATGCCCACCCACTCTGCGCGAACCTGGGCCGCAAGGAACCCAATGGCGCCGATGGTCATGGGCAGCCAGAAACGGCTCGGTTTGGGATCGAGGCAAAGCAGCCCCAATACGATGAAACCGCCTCCATCCGCCTGGCCGAACACGGTGACGCCGTCCGACCCCGGCATTTCGAGTTTCACGTTGTGCAGGAACAGCAGGTAGGCCGGCGCATAAATGCAAAAGCAAATGGCAAACACCTGGATGAAGCGGAGCAGCAGCCCGGGCCGGCGTGTACCCAACCATATTCCCAGGAACAAGTAGAGGGGGTAGACATTAAAAACCAAATTCTCAATCGCGATGAGCGGAGAGAAACCGGCCATCACGCCGCGAATTACTTCGAACATGCCATAAGCGATCGAAGCCAGTAACAACCAGGCAAGCGGACCCAATGGGCCGCCCCTGGTGAGCGCCCCAATCCAGCGGTCGAACAATTTGCGCGGGCGCAGCAAGAGGAACGCCGCCAGCGTAAGGTCGCCGATAAAAAGCTTGGCCGGAGGGATGCCAAGATAGGAGAAGCTGCGGCCGGTGAGCGAAAGGCCCACCAGCAAAAGCAGAACCCATCTCGACCAGTTGTCCCACTTCTGGGACCGAGCGCTTCCAGGTTCCACGCCGGTAGAGTGCATCCCTTGATCTTCCATCTTGCGGCCATCGCAGGGAAATCCCCGGCGTTATGTATCAGGGGCCGCGCGCCAACATGGGAATCTGTGTAGAAAGGGGACGGCCACCGCCCAGGAGCCTACCCCTTGCTGTTTCTTGAGGTTACCGAGCGGCCGTGGCAAATAGTTAAGCCAACCGCCAGCGATCGACCACACCAGTCTTAGCGCGGCCCTGCCCACGGCATAGTCATGTTGGTTGCATCCTCAAACATTCCTGTCTCGCCAAACGCTTTTCTCCGCCCCGGCATAGACACCTGCAAGGCGGGCATGAGACATTCATCGAGTCGTCCTGCTTCGCGTGGGAATGCCGGCTATTTCTCGCCCGGAGCCTTCTGCGTGCTCTGAACCCTGCAACGGAAAAGCCAGGGTGAAGCTGCGAACGGCGTTTCCGGGCCAAGATCATGAATTTATGCCGAGTATCCAACGCTGATCCATTGCAATGAACAAAATTTCCCAGCAGCACTCTGCTTAAAGCATGGCTGAAGGGCATTTTCATAACTTAGTGAAAGAATGAGGAGAGAAGACCATGGCCGATCTAGACCAGTTGAAGCAAAAATACGCACCCGTGATTCAAACGATTGAGGGCTTCGCCGATGTGGGAGCGAAACTCGACTCGGTGAGCCTGGATGGCGACAAACTCTATCTGCAGGGTTCTGTGCCCTCCGAAGTGGTGGCCAACCGGGTGTGGGATGTCATCAAGCAAGTGGACCCACAGTACTCTGACCTGCACCACCAAATCGCCACCACCGGTGGACCCAATCAAAGCTACACCGTCAAGAGCGGCGACAACCTCTCCAAAATAAGCAACCGCTTCTATGGTTCCCCCAACCACTACACCAACATCGCCAGCGCCAGCAACATCTCCGATCCCAATAAGATTCAAGTCGGCCAACAAATCACCATTCCTGTGCTTACCTAGAATCGCCAGAGGAGCCTGGCTGTGCCCGCTCAAGCCGGGCACAGCCGGTGCCTGGCCGATCGCTGGCTCACCGCGATGTTTCTCATCAAAGGGCCGGCATTGCGAGGGCCGGCATTGAGCGGCGGAACACGTTATTCTGCCGCGAAGTATTTGCCTTCCTTCAGCTTTTCTGCCACCAGCATCGATCCCGCCTTGGTCAGATGACCGTAGTCCGATTGCAAAGGAATATCTTTCCCCGCGTATTCCACGCAAACACCGTTTGGGCAAAGCAGCTTGAAGTAGGAGATGTACGTAATTCGCCAGGTATTTGCCGCCAACCGGGCAAATTGATCGTCTATCGTCCTATATCTGCTGATCCTGTGCTTGATGGGCAACGACGGGTCGTCCTTCCTGAGGGAGGTCACCAGCAGCCTGGGGAGCGGTGAATCGTACTGAACGATAGGACCGAACAACACGACATCGAATCCTTGGCGCTTGAGCGCCCGGATCGTGTAGTCCAGGCGAGGCAAGTCTTCTGGCTCCCACCGCGCCGCAATCAGGATCCGGTCGACGTGATGAATGGGAAGATAATCGTTGTACACATATTCCATCATTGGCTTGCAGGCGTCTCCCCACAGGAAGTCATCCAGGGGGTCAAGCAACCGGGTCTGCTTATGCTCCATTGTGGGCTCGCAGCCGGAGGCGTTCGCCTGCAGGAAATTCACCTCGGGAAAGACTGCGTGAAGGCCGTACCACACCTGCGCCGCGTGGCTATCTCCAAGCAACAAGTAGTTCTTCCGGGAAGCATCCTGCTGCATGCAGTCCGCTATATCAAACTTCTTGAGCGCCGCCTGCCCCGACTCAATAAAGCAGGTCCCGGAGCGGGCAGGAAGGGCCGAATCGAGATAAGTAGAGATGGCAACCTCGGATGCCGTATACCGGGAAGGAAATCCGTGAAAAGCAAGGATTCCCAGGCCAATCGACGCCAGCAGGGTGGTGCCTGCGGCGGCGAACTTGAATGCCGATGCTCCCTTCAGCGTCCAGCGGCCCCGGCGAAATGGAGTCTCAACGAACCGCCAGGATAGCGTTGCGATGGCGATGGAGAAGACCAGGATTGCCGCATGCACGCTGCGGTTCGACCCATTCCCTAATTGCATCAGGCTCATTTGCTGAAAGACGATGACGGGCCAATGATATAGGTATAACGAATACGAGATCAGGCCAATAAAAACCACCGGCTTGAGCGACAACAGCCGCCCCACCACAGAGGTTCCGCCCTCGCCCGCAATAATAATCAAGGCTGCCCCACCGCAGGGTGCTAACGCGGCAATGCCGGGAAAGTGCGTGCGATTGGAATATGCAAATGCGCTGGCAACGATGAGCAGCAATCCGCAGGCACTCGACAGATTGCGCCCGATCCTGGATCGAATGCCAGGAAATATACCCAGCGACAGGATTGTTCCCAGCAGCAACTCCCATGTCCTGGTCACCGGCAGGTAGAACGACGAGCTCGGGTAGGCGCGAGCGCCGAATGCGCTCAAGAGAAAAGACCCGGCGGCCACCACGATGACTGCCTGCCTGAATTTACCCGGAAAGTATCGCCGGACGAGCATTAGAAGCAGTGGGAAGAAGATGTAAAACTGCTCTTCCACTCCCAGCGACCAGGTGTGCAGCAGTGGCTTATTTCCGTTAGGCGAGAAATAGCCGGACTGCCTCCAGAAATAAAAGTTGGAGAGGGAAAACAGCGCGGCCAGAAGCGATTTGGCGAAGCTCTCGAGTTCCGACGGAAGCAGATAAAAATAGGCCGCGATGCTGGTGAGAAACATCATGACGATCAGCGCGGGAAAGATACGCCGGATGCGGCGCTGGTAAAATCCGGCCAGGGAAAACCGAGCCTCGTTAATTTCCCTGAGGATGACGGAACTAATCAGAAACCCGGAAATTACAAAAAAAACATCCACTCCGACAAAACCACCGAACACGCTGAAGGCTTCCAGGTGGTAAGCGACGACCAGCAAAACCGCGACGGCGCGTAGACCATCGATGTCGTGGCGGTAGTGCAATCGTGCTCCTTTTTTTGTTGCGTCATGCCATTGTTCGCAGGGACCATGCTCCGCATCAAGCTGAATCCGCAAAAGTCCTTTCCTCAGTTCCGTAATGGATTGGCAGGTTTTCCATTTTAGTAACCGCCACAGAAAGGAATCACCCGCCAACACCACAAGTACCCAATGAGGACTGCCTTTTTTGCCGATGCTGTAATGAGTGGAGAGAGAAAGACTTCTACAGCGCGGATGGGCATTTATAGATTGTTCTCATTTTGCCCAGCCACGAAGGCGGCCGACCCGTATCACACGGCTCTACCGCAGCCAAGTCCCCGAGAGAGCTTTTGCTTAGAGAGTGCATCGCGCTTTTGATCGTCGCCCTCTCGCTTCCCGGCTACGCTCGGACCTGGAATGCCAAAGCAGACTGGGGCGCCGCCGGAAATGGCGAAACTGACGACTACCCCGCCATCCAGCGCGGCGTCGCAGCCATGGCTGACGGAGACACGGCCGTCTTCCCTTCTCCCGGGACCTATTATTTGTCATCGACCGTTCTTTTCTCCTCCGGCGGCATCCGGGTGAAATGCCAGGCGGGTGCTTCTCTGCTCGGGCCCAACAAGGGCAGGGATATCTTCGCCAACATCCAGTCGAACACCGCCATCGGTGGCTCGGCCACGAGCGGCTGCATCTTCAATGGCGGCGGAATTCAAGCCTATGGAAAAGGTGGGGATGGAGGGCAGACCCGCGCCCAGGCAGTCACTAATCTGACCTTCACCTATAACACCTTCGAGAACATGACCTATGGCCCGAACGACATCCGAACCAATGGAGGGATCTTTATCGGCGGTGGCTCAGACAATGTCGTTATCCGCCACAACACGTTCGTGAATATCATGCCCTACGACAGCGGATACAATGCCGCAGGCACGAACTACGACGAGCAGAACGAGCCCGACGGACCCGCGGCACGCGCGGCGATCTGGTTCTATGGCGGTTCCAATTACTCCATCGACCACAACACTTTCCTGCACAATTACCAAAACATCAAAGCGTGCCAAGGGCAACAGTTCCAGGCACGGAACATCTTGATTCACCACAACTACTCCGATTCGCATCATCGGATGTTTATGGAAATCAACACTGGCAACGGTTGCGGCAACCCAACTTACAACGCGGGGATCGACAACTTCCAGGTCTACGACAACTATGATCTGAATGCGGGCGGAGCTCATCCCGAAGCCAACACCTTCGGCTTCTCGGCACCGTTCTCGCTCGCCGTCCAGCCGGGCAGCACAGTGGACACACCGATCCCTATGAGTGGAGTGATCTGGTACAACAACCTGATCAAGGGAGTCCAGATCAAGGACAAATATGTAGGTATCGGCCTCGAGGTGGGCGCCACGAACATGAATATCTACAACAACACCGTGATGTCACAGTGGGAGACCGCCGGGTATGGCTTTGTCGGCGCCGAAGGTGGCTACATGCAAGACAACTACGGCTGCATCATCATGCCATCGATCGCCCGCAACGCCTATTTCGGCGACGCAAACGGCAAGACCACGGTCACATACAGACGGAACCGGACCGCAGGGAGTTGTCCCGCCGGGCTGGTTTCTCTAGCCATCTGCCTGGGCCCGGTCAACAACACCGCCGGCAACTTAACAGCAACTGCGACGGTGACGACTGTGGAGTATGGTATGCAGGGAGTCGTCTTTTCGATCGATGGCCGCTACGTGAGCGCCATGATGGGAGCAGGACCCTACCAGTTCACCTACGGCGCTGCCGGCCTCACCAGCGGCTCCCACAGCATTACCGCCACGGTGGTGGATGCGGTCGGAGTGCTGGCCGTGTCGGCCCGGCAAAGCGTTTCTACAACCCATGCGGTCGGCCCTATAGGTCCCTTGCGGCCGAATGTCGATCCTGCACAAGAGAACTTCGATATCGCCGGCAATGCGGACGATCCAATCAACGGGCCGCCCCCTACGCGCTGACCACGGATGGCGCCCGGATGCGGAATAAAACGTTCGAAGCCATTTTGGAACATTACTGGCCCGTCTTGGGACAGGTCAGCGTTCTTCCAGCTAAGAAATTACCTGGGTAATCCTGAACTGGCCTTACCGTAACTACAGCGTATCGATCCAGATCTCAGCGATCGTTTATGGCGAAGGATCTGGGCGCTCGAACGATCTATACCGGGCCAGGAGATTGCATGGACTTGTCTCGTCAGAAGGTGGTGGTCTGCGGGGGAGGTGGCTTCATTGGAGGCCATCTCATCAAGCAACTACTGGAAGATGGTGTGAACGTGATCCGGTCGGTCGATGTCAAACCGTACAGCGAGTGGTACCAGATCCATCCCGGCGTTGAAAATGTAACCGCCGATCTGAAAGAGATCCATGCCTGCCGTCTGGCCGTCGCGGGCGCCGATGCCGTTTTCAACCTGGCAGCGGATATGGGCGGAATGGGCTTCATCGAGAGCAACAAAGCTCTATGCATGCTCAGCGTGCTGATCAATACGCATCTTCTGCTGGCGGCTCAGAGCGCCAGGGTATCGCGGTTTTTCTTTTCCTCTTCCGCTTGTGTCTACAACGCGGAGAAGCAAACCAGCCCCGATGTTGTCGCACTCAAAGAGACTGACGCCTATCCGGCGCTGGCGGAAGACGGATACGGTTGGGAAAAACTCTTCAGCGAGCGCATGTGCCGCCACTTTGAGGAGGATTTCGGACTGCAGTGCAGAATTGCACGCTTTCACAATGTTTATGGACCTGACGGAACATGGACGGGCGGGCGAGAGAAGGCGCCGGCGGCGATCTGCCGCAAGGTGATTGAAGCGAGGGCATCAGGAGAACATACCATCGAAATCTGGGGCGACGGCGAGCAGACGCGCAGCTTCATGTATATCGACGATTGCGTAAAGGGCTCCCGCTTGATTATGGAGAGCGACCTCCACGAGCCTATCAACCTGGGCAGTTCCGAACTGGTCTCGATTAACCAGTTGGTCGACATCGCGGAGAGCTTCGCCGGCATCAAGCTGCAGCGAACTTACAATCTGAGCGCTCCCCATGGCGTCAATGGCCGCAACAGCGACAATACTCTTATTCGAACCAGGCTCGGATGGGAGCCTTCCACCCGCCTACGCGATGGCCTGCGCAAAACCTATGACTGGATCCAAATCCAGGTCGGGGCACCGGCGTGCGTTTAGCAACCGATCCGCTGGTCAGCGAAACAAATGGACTCACATGCTGCGCGACGCCGAGAGTCAATATCCTCGGGGTCGGCGTAAGCGCGCTCTACATGGAGACCGCTCTTCGCGAGACTGAGTTGTTGCTGGAGCGAGAGGGGCAAGGCTACGTGTGCGTGACCGGCGTTCACGG
The DNA here is from genome assembly GCA_963758385.1 of uncultured Acidobacteriaceae bacterium. Lineage (GTDB taxonomy): Bacteria > Acidobacteriota > Terriglobia > Terriglobales > Acidobacteriaceae > PALSA-350. Next base: position 2,243,654 of record CAVWVA010000001.1, read on the forward strand.
AATCATGGAGGCCCAGGCGGACGAACGGTTTCGCAACATTCTGAATCGCTCGTTCCTTACGACGCCCGACGGCATGCCCACCGTATGGCTGGGCCGGGTCCACGGGTTCAAGCAGATGGCCCGGGTGTACGGTCCCGACTACATGCTCGGTCTTTGCCAGCGGTCTGTCGAACGTGGCTATCGACACTTCCTCTATGGCGGCAAGGAAGGGGTTGCCGAGGAGCTGCGGGCAGAACTGATCCGCAGGTTCCCGGGGCTGAAAATTGTCGGCACTTACACACCTCCTTTCCGTCCTCTTAACGCCGAGGAAGAAGAAGATCTTCGCTCGCAATTGGAATCGTTGCAGGCCGATGTATTGTGGTGCGGCCTGAGTACCCCGAAGCAAGAACGTTTTATGGCCGCATATAGCGATCGCTTACCAGTAAACCTCATGGTTGGAGTGGGCGCCGCCTTCGATCTGCTGAGCGGCAACCTCAGCGAAGCGCCGGACTGGATGAAGAACTCAGGATTGCAATGGCTGTACCGGCTGGTCAAGGAACCAAAGCGTTTGTGGCGCCGCTACTTGTTCAACAATCCAAGGTTCACCTGGTTGGCTCTGCTGCAACTCACTGGCCTCAAGGGCTTCCGGCTGAGTTAAGCGGATGCTTTCGCGCGCGACAATAATGTAGGGACCAACGATGTAGGGGCAACCATATTCAGTTTCCTCTCGCACCCGCGGTGACTCGACGCCCGGGTTTGAGGTAACCCGCTCGATAACCAGACAGAAATCAAATTTACCATCCTGTCACTCCCTGATCACCCAGCTTTAACACCACGAAATTAAAGCTGAATGGCGGTCGCGAAACCGGCCTCGAAGGGAGCACTGATGCAGAAACTAGTAGCCACGTCTTTAGCCTCGTTGATGTTTGCCGGGTCGCTAATGAATCCAACCGTCGCGGGGGCAGAGTCAGGCTGCGCCACGCCCATCAAACATCTGGTTGTCATCTTTCAGGAAAATGTTTCGTTCGACCATTATTTCGGTACCTATCCTAATGCCCTGAACCCTCCGCACGAGCCGGCATTCAAACCTGCCCAGGGAACCCCGGCAGTGAACGGCTTTACCGACGCTCTTCTTTTTAGCAATCCCAATTTCCTCAACGCCACGGTGAACGGGACAGGAGCGGCCAACCCCTTCCGCCTCGATCGCTCGGAGGCCGCAACCAATGATCAGGACCACGACTACCTTCCAGAACAAGAAGCGTTTCACGGTGGGTTGATGGATTCGTTTCCCAAGTACACCGGGACCCCTGGCCCCCCTCCGAATGGCCAGACGACCAATGGCCTGGTGATGGGCTATTACGACGGCAACACAGTGACTGCCTATTGGAACTACGCACAGCGATTTGCCATGAGTGACAACTCTTACGGCACCAATTTTGGCCCCTCGACCGACGGCGCGCTCAACCTGATTTCAGGGCAGCTGAATGGAGTGGGGGAGCAGGTGAACGCCAGCGGCGATGTAGTGCCTGATGGGTCTGGCGGCTATACCCTGGTCAGCGATGCCGATCCGGTTGGTGACATGTGCTCCACCACCACGGGGGCGCAGCTTTCGATGACCGGGCAGAACATTGGTGACCTGCTCAACAGCCGGGGAATCACCTGGGGCTTCTTCGAAGGCGGCTTCGACCTCACCCTCAAGAACGCCAACGGCACGACCGGTTGCATGCGCAGCACCACCTCGGCCGTGACGGGTGTAGCCAAGCTGGACTACATTCCACATCATCAGCCTTTCCAGTACTACACTTCCACGCAGAACCTGGCACACACCCGCCCCACTTCCCCCAGCAGCGTAGGCATTGACGGCGACCCTGCGAATCATCAATATGACATGCACGATTTCTACGACGCCGTCAAAGCCGGCAACTTTCCCTCCGTCAGCTTCCTGAAGGCTCCCGGCTACCAGGATGGCCACGCCGGATACTCCGATCCTCTGGACGAGCAGACGTTCGTGGTTACGGTTATCAATTTCCTGCAGAAGCAGAAGGACTGGGCAAACACCGCGGTCGTCATCGCATATGATGATTCCGACGGATGGTATGACCACCAGATTGGTCCGATCGTGAACCAGTCTGCTACCGCCATGGATGGGCTCACCGCACCTGGCCAGTGCGGAACCGGAGAAGCGGCGTTGGCGGGCGTAACCGTGGCCCACGCCCAGGGCCGCTGCGGTTATGGCCCACGCCTTCCCTTGCTGGTGATCTCGCCCTACGCCAAGCGCAACTACGTCGACCACTCCGTCACCGACCAGACCTCGATCCTGCGCTTTATCGAGGACAACTGGCTGGGCGGCCAACGTATCGCTGGCTCCTTCGATGCCCTGGCTGGAAAACTGGACCCCATGTTCAATTTCCACGCTAGTCCCGACGATAGCCCTTACCTCCTGAGCCCTTCCACAGGAGAGGTAAAGTAACCAGCCTCACCGGGCATGGCACGGCGGCAGTCAAGCAGGGCACGGGGTGTTTTCTCCCCATGCCCTGCTTGATTTATGTTTGCTTTCAGTGAGGTCTTGATTTGATCACGCGTCGCAGGTTCCTCGGGCGAACCGGAGTATTGGCCGCCGGAATCTCCCTCAACAAATTGCCGTCTTCGCCGCAAGAGTTGACCACCCTCGATCCTCAGAAACTGCGTCCCTACGTCGACTCGCTCCCGATACCGCAGATTGCGCAGCCCAGCGGATTGCGCCCGAGCCCGGAGAATCCTTCGCTGCAGCTTCCCTACTACCGTATGCCGATGCGGCAAATCGAGAGCAAGGTCCACAGGGATCTGCCCCCCACGCGTATGTGGGGCTTTGGCTCGTCTTCGCCCGGGCCTACCTTCGAAACCCGCAGCAACCGCGGACTGATTGTGGAATGGATCAACGAGCTGCCAACGCAGCACTTTCTGCCCATCGACCACACGCTTCACGGCGCCGAAGCTCATGTGCCGGCGGTCCGCAGTGTCATTCACCTGCACGGGGGGAAAACGCCGCCCGGCAGCGATGGCTACCCTGAGGCATGGTTCGTCCCGGGCAAGTCCGCAGTGTGCCACTATCCCAACCGGCAGGATGCGGCGACGCTTTTCTATCACGACCACACGATGGGCATCAATCGATTGAACATATATGCCGGCCTGCAGGGTATGTATCTGATTCGTGACGAAGCCGAAGACTCGCTCAACCTTCCTCGGGGAAAATATGAAATCCCGCTGCTGGTCTACGATCGCTTTCTGCTTCCCGACGGCCAGCTCGAGTATCCCGTCTCCCCGAAGCCTGACAAGCCCTGGGTTCCCGAGGTCTTCGGCAATGCGATCCTGGTCAATGGCAAGCTTTTTCCTTACCTGGAGGTCGAGCCGCGCAAGTATCGTTTCCGTTTGATGAACGGCTCCAATGGCCGCTTCTACCGCTTTTCGCTCGGCAAATTATTTCCCTTGCAGCAGATTGGCACCGAGCAGGGCTTCTTGCCCGCGCCTATCACGGTGCAGCGCTTTCTGATGGCTCCCGCGGAACGAATCGATTTTGTTTTCGATTTCAGCGCCCACGCCGGCGAGAATATTCTGCTGCGCAGTGACACCTTCGAGATCATGCAATTCCGGGTCGCCGGCAACGGGGCAGGCGACCCATCTCTTCTCCCGCCATTGCTCCGATCCATGGCGCCCATTCGCGAGAGCCGCGCCGTTAAAACACGCCGGCTCACGCTCGATGAGCAAATGGACCCGGTGCAACGGTCGATGGGCATGCTGCTGAACAATACTCCGTGGCACATGCCGGTCACCGAGAAGCCGCTGCTGAACACGACGGAGATTTGGGAACTGGTCAATCTAACGGAAGATGCTCACCCCATTCACCTTCACCTGGTCAGATTCCAGATACTCGACCGGCGCCCCTTCGATACGTTTGAATTTCAGGACAAGGGTACGGTGCGCTTCACCGGGCCTGCCATTGCACCCGCACCCAGCGAAAGCGGCTGGAAGGACACTGTCCGCGCCGAACCCGGCGTGATTACGCGCATCATCATTCCCTTCGAGGGTTTCGCCGGCCGGTACGTGTGGCACTGCCACATTCTCGAGCACGAGGATAACGAGATGATGCGGCCCTTCGAAGTTGTAGCAGCGGAATGAGCAAAACCGCAGATCTCTCGACCAGTATCGAATGCTGACGAAAGCCACCGCTCTCCCCCGTGTCCTCCCGCCCGCCCCGGCGGTGGTGGGAGCGAAGCCGAGGGACCTGCGGTTCTTCCATCTGACTCAAACGAAATCCGAGATAGGGATCAGTAGCGGATAAGGATGCCAAAACTGCCCTAGGGCGTGTCGACGGCAGCGCCGAGCGCCTGCGCCCAGCGACCGATCTCAGGTTTGCTGGGATCATGCTGTGCCAGTTGCATGGCGAAGTTGCCCACGGTGGCGCTCTCCACGTAGCCGCAACGGACTTCGAGTCCCGTAGCATCCTGCGTCAGCCGGTTAAGCAGAGCATTCCGGCTTCCCCCACCGACGACGTAGAGCCGGCGCAATGGTTTGCCGGTAACCTCCACCAGGTCGCGAAATACCTCCGCGTAGCGCGCGGCGAGGCTGTGCAGGATCAGGCTGGTAAAGGCCGGCGCATTCTGCGATTCTTCGCTGAGCGCCTCAAGACCCGCCATCCGCCGCTGCTGGTTGATGAGGGCCGGCACATTGCCGGGTAACATCAGCTCCTCTTGATCCACATCGAACACCCGGTCCGGGGGGGCCAGCCCCTCGGCTTGCGCAATCAGGTCGGGCACGTTCCACTGCCGAGCCCCCTGCGCATTCCAACGGTCGATCGATTGTCGTAACAGCCACATCCCGTTCACATTCTTGTGGAAGCTCACCTGGCCCGCGACAGCACCCTGGTTGGTGAAGTCTTTCGCAAACGCGGCCTCGGTATTGCACGGACGATCCAGCAACGCGCCGACCAACGACCAGGTTCCCGAACTAATGTAGGCACACTCTTCGGTCGGCCCGGGAATGCCGGCGATCGCCGACGCCGTGTCGTGGCAAGCGGGCGCAATCAGGCGGGTCCCTCGAAAGGCGGGGAGTTCCGCCAATGGTCCTCGCAGCACTCCAAGGTCGGTACCCGGCGGGACCAACTCCGGTGCAGCCGCCGGATCAAGGCCCACCGTATTGAAAACCTCGGCGCACCAGGTTCTGGTGGCCACGCTCACTAATCCGGTATGGGTGGCGTTGGTGTACTCAGCCACTCGGCGTCCGCCGAGGCGGTACAGCAGATACTCGGGTAGATTGATCCACGGGGTCGCGGCGGCAACGCCGGCCATTTGGTCGGCGTAGAGCTGATAAATGGTGTTGAAACGTAACCGCTGCAGTCCGGTCAGCGCATACAGGTGACGACCATCGATGCGTTCATGCACCGCTCGTTCCGCGGCGATCGTCCTCGGGTCGCGATAACAGAATGGGTCACTCGAAGCCACGCCTTGTTCATTCAGCCGGACGTAATCGGTAGCCCAGCCGTCAACCGCAATCGAGGCAATGCCCTCAGCGGCGATCCCGGCACAACGGCGAAGCCCTTCTTCCACCCCAGCCAAGATAGCCCGCAGATCCCATCGCAGTTGCTCGCCCCGTGCGACCGGGCCGTTGGCGATCCTGTGGACCAGCGTGATGCGCGGACTACCATTGCTCCATCGCAAGAGAGAAACACGGCAACTCTCCGCTCCCAGATCGACCGCCACCATCGCCAACTTGTCTCGAGCAGCCTGCGCGCCTTTCGGCGTCATCGCAGGAACGCCTCCGGCAAGCCGCCGTCCACAGGGATCAGATGGCCCGAGGTGCAGCGGGACTGCGGGCCGGCCAGGAACAAAATAGCGTTGGCACAATCTTCAGGATCGATGGGTTGATGAGTAAGGGTACGTTGAGCATAGAAGTTCGCCAACAGCGTCCGCAGTTCATCATCCGTCATCGTGCGTTCGAAGGGCAGGTTGTATTTGGTAAGCGAGGCCATCACTCGATCGCGGGGGAACATCGTCGATCCTTTTACGACCGTCGCCGGGCTGATGCCGTTTACCCGTACCCGCGGCGCAAGCGCAACCGCCATCTCGCGAACCAGGTGGCTAACCGCGGCTTTGCTCACGTCGTAAGCTTCGCTGCCGCGTTTGGCCACCACCGCGTTGGCGGAACTTGTGAGCACAACGGATGCGTCGAGAGCCTGTTGGGCAAGTATTTTGGCCGCTTCATCGACCAGCAGGTGGTTTGCCGTAACGTTCAACTGAAGTGTAGAGCCCCACTGTTCATCAGTGACCTGACCATCCGAGGAGGAAGGAAAGATGGCCGCCGTGTTGACGACGATATCGAGTCCGCCAAACTCGGCGACTACTTTCCGCAATAGTCCGCGAATGGCCAGCCGGTCGCGGATATCGACCGCGCCAGCCAGCTGATATTCCTGCCCTGCAATCATGGTGACCTGTTCGGCGGCTTTGGCCGCACCCTCAAGATCGCGGTCGGCAACCACCACGTGGGCGCCGCGCCCAGCGGCCAGCCGCACCACCTCTCGTCCGATGCCACTGCCCCCGCCGACGACCAGCAGGATATACCGGCTAAGCTCCTTCTCCGGCGGCTGACGACGGATCTTGGCCTCTTCGAGCGCCCAGTATTCAATACGAAAAGCTTCCGAGGGCGGCAACGCAACATAGTTGCAATGCACCTGGAACAACGAGCTTTCCGCGGCTGGACCAGATTGCGGCAGGACATCAGGCGCCGCCCCGGACTCCATCGCCGAGGCGCCTTCCATAACGTGGATTGCGTTGACGTAGAATTCCCCGGTGATTCGTGATTCGAACTTGCTCTTGCCAAAGCTGAACATCCCAATGCCGGGTATCAGCACCACTGTGGGGCTGGCATCGCGCATTGCGGGATCGACCGGCTTGGCATGGTTCTGGTAATACTGGGCATAATCCTTGCGATACTGGCCAAGTGCGTCATCAATGGCTTTGTGCAATCGTGCAACATCGTCTTCAGGGTTCCAATGCACGTACATCGGCCGGATCTTCGTACGGACGAAGTGATCGGGACAGCTTGTTCCCAGGAATGCGAACTTCTGTGCGTCGTTGGAGTTGATGAACGCGAGAACTTCGGGGAGCGCGGTAAATGTTCCGATCATGCGCCTGAGCGCCGAGACCTGGCCTCGGATATAAGGAAAGATATCGAGCGCCAGCTCGCGGTAATCTTTGCGCGGCTGGTAGCGAGCCCCGCCGAAGATCCGCTCTGCCTGTTTGCTCACGTGCTCCTGCACGAACTGGCCTAACTGATCGATGATCGTGATGGTGCTGAGATAGCACTCGCGCTGCGTATCTCCCCAGGTAAACAAACCGTGGCCGCCGAGAATGACCCCGTCACACTTGGGGTTATCCAGAACCGCATTGCGCATCATCATGCCCAATTCAAAACCAGGGCGCTGCCAGGGTAGCCAGATCAAGTTGCGCGCGAAGCGGGCATTGAATTCAGCCAGCTTTGCATGGCCATTGGCAGCCGCCGCCAGCGCGATCGCCCAATCAGGATGCAAGTGGTCGACATGGGCGAAGGGTAGAAACCCATGCAAGGGGGTGTCGATGGAGGCCGCGACACTGTTTCTGCCGAAGGTGCAGAGCGGATACATCTCCACCATCTCGTCTTCATACGCCACCCCGCGATAGCTGGCCTCCAGTGCAAGTAGTTTGTTGAGATAAAGGGTGGCGAAACCGCTGCGTTTAATACTGCCCAGATCGCCGCCACTTCCCTTGACCCATAGGACCGTCTGCGGGCTCGCATCCAGCGGATCTGTCTCAACGATTTTGGAGCTGGTATTGCCCCCCCCGAAGTTGGTGATGCGCAGGTCGGATCCCAGCAGGTTGGAACGATAACGCAACAACTCCTGCTCATCGAGAGTGCTCGCCACTTTGTCGTCCCAGCGATCCTCAAGATAGCGTAATGCGGCTACTGTACTGGTAGTCATCTTCAGCCCTCAGTATCGATACTAAGCGTAAGTGGTTGAGATGGCTGCGTTCCTGGCCCCCCGCTCGCGCGAGATCCTCTCCACATAGCCGCTCTCATGCAGCGCCTGCAGGGGATCCTCCGGCAAGCCCTTACCCCGGCGCCATGCACGGACGAGTGGACGTACATCCTCCCAGAACGCCGAGCGGAAGAGTTCCTCCGCTTCCACCAGATTGCATTGTCTCTGCAAAGCATCCAGTTGCTCCAGGTCCACCAGGGCCGCCTTGGCATAAAGTTCCTGGGCCTGGGCCACCGTCTGGACCATGGCTTCAACCTTGCCTTTCAGGTTGTGGCTCTGATCAATCATGACAGCAATCTGGCCGTCACCCTGCTCCGCGGCATAACTCAAAATCTCATGGAAGATGCGGAAGACCTGGTAAGGATCGATGGAACCTAGCGTCAGGTCGTCATCGGCGTACCTTCGGTCGTTGAGATGGAAACCACCGAGCATCTCCAGATGCAACAGCCAGGCAACGATCTGCTCGATGTTCTGAGCCTGGTAATGATGGCCGGTATCGACTAAGACTTTCGCCTGCGGTCCAGCCAATCTAGCCAATTCCAACGCCATGCCCCAATCGGCAATGTCGGTGTGGTAAAAAGCGGGCTCGAATGGCTTGTACTCGATCAGCAACCGCTGATCGGGTTGCAAAGCCGCATGCACCTGGCTGAAGATCTCTTCCATCCAACCGATGCGCTGCCGGATGCTCTGCGTTCCAGGATAGTTCGAGCCGTCGGAGACCCACGGGGATATATCCTGCGATCCAAGCTGACGGGCAATCTCCACACAGTCAAGAAGGTGGACGAGTGCCTTTTGGCGCACTTCAGGATCAGGGTTGCAGATGGATCCAAATTTATATTCCTGCGCCTGAAAGAGGTTCGGGTTGATCGATCCTGCGCGAATGGCATATTTCTTTTCCAGCGTCCGAATCTGGGGAACGCTGGCCACACCTTCGGGAAGATCCCAGTCAACATGCAACCCCATGGTCGCGGTAACCCCTGTGAGGTGGTTGATCTGCGCCGCATCGGCAAATTTTTCGTCAATCGAAGTTGCCGCCCCAGCCTGCAAAAACTTGCCAAAGCGCGTTCCCGTGTTGGCAAAGCCCCAGGAGGGTATTTCGATACGTAAACCGTCCAGCACCTTCGATAGTCGTTCAAGCTTCTGCTGTTCGTCCATAGCGACCCTTTTTCTGTAGGCAACTTACTTCAATTGAAATACTTCGACCTTGGAGGATAACAGATTCGAGAAGCAACCCGCGCTTCCCCTCTTGTACGAAAATGAAGCATGGCCGATGTACGCATAGACAAGTGGCTCTGGGCGGCACGGTTCTTCAAAACGCGGGCGCTGGCGGCTCGCGCCTGTGACCTGGGCCGAATCACCTCGAACGGACAGCCTGCCAAGAGTGCGCGCCCGGTTCGACCCGGCGACAAGTTGCAAGTAAAGAACGAAAGTGGCGACTTTGCCGTGGAAGTGCTGGCGTTGAGTGAGGTGCGGGGGCCAGCGGCGGTCGCGCATACCCTTTACCGTGAGACAGATGCGAGCCGAGCCGAGCGCCTCAGGATGGCGGAGGAACGTAAAGCGATGCCGCGTTTTGAAGCCCTTCCCTCGGGCAAGCCCTCCAAGCGAAACCGCCGCGAACTGGAGCGGCTTCGCGGCCGAATATAACGTGGATGGATAATTCAGCATTGCGCGGGCGCGATTGGGATGTTACCGTTCGCCAATACCCTTTCCGGCCACAATCTGACCCCGGGTCAAGCAGTATACTTCCAATTCGTTGCAGGGAAATCAGTCTTGGCACAACTCAGCACCGCCTCTCCCACAGCGGCCGTTCTAGGCGAAATCGGCCTGCCCGCGCCCGTCTCTCAACTTGCATCCCGTCGGTGGGATGTCATCGTGGTTGGCGCCGGTCATAATGGCCTCGCTTGTGCTGCCTACCTGGCCCGCGCCGGCAAACGCGTGCTGGTGCTCGAAAGCCGCTCCCGGATAGGAGGCGCGTGCACCATCGAGGAACCGTTCCCCGGCGTGCTGATGTCGCCCTGCGCCTACCTCGCCGGGCTTCTGCATCCGCTGGTAGTAGAGGAACTCGACCTGCCCAAGCGCGGCTTTCACTGGACGCCGGCGGTCAACGGCCTGTTTGTTCCCTTTCTCGATGGCACCAGTTTGCAACTGTGGGATGACGACGACGCCTGCGAAGCTGAGATCCGGCGATTCGCTCCTCGCGATGTAGATGGCTGGAAAGCAATGACGGCGGTGGTGCGGCGATTGCGCGATGCCTTGCGGCCCGCCGGTGATCGTGACCTGTGGATTGGCGACGCTCCTTCCCCAGAAGAAATCGACGCCCGCCTGGGCAACGACGACGAAGCGCGTCAGGTGCTCTTCCATTGGTCGATGGCTGAATTCGTGGCCCGCTATATCGAGGACGAGCGGCTCCAGTACGCCTATTATGGCCAGGGAGTTATCGGTACCAACGCCAGCCCATTCGATCCCGGCACAGCCTCGATTCGCTACCACCATTCCTCGGGAAGGCTGGGCGGTATTCCCGGCATGTGGGGCTATGTTCAGGGCGGCATGGGCATGGTTTCCTTTTACTTCTGCGACGCCGCGCGGGAGGCCGGGGCCGTGGTGGCTGCCGGGGTTGCAGTCGCAGAGATTCTGCCGGGTGAAGGGGTTCTCCTCGAGGGCGGCGAACGCGTCTCCGCGCCCGTAGTGGTGTCCAATGCCGACCCGGTCGTGACCCTCCGGCTACTCGGCCAGTCAGCCACTCCTGACTTCCGGTCAAAAGTGGATCTTCTGGCGATAGAGGGCTGCACCGTCAAGCTGAATGTCTTGTTACGCGAGCTGCCCGACTTTCTGGCCCGACCCGGCCAGTTACAGCCCCACCATTATGGCCAGATCAACGCTCCCATGACCCCTGGGGAATGGAAAGCCGGCTTTACCGCCAGCAAAGCTGGAGAGCTCCCCGAGCGACTGTGGTGCGAAATCTATTTTCAAAGCGTGCACGACCCCAGCGTTGTTCCCCCGGGCCAGCACACCATGAGCGTTTTTGCCCAGTACGTGCCTCACACCTTTGCCGACGGCTCCTGGGATGACCACCGCGACCTGGTGCGCAAGCTGGCTTTCGATTCCATTGGCCGCTTCTGTTCCAACATGCCCGATGCCGTGCTCGAAGCACAGGTGATGGGGCCGCCGGATATTGAGGAGAAGGTCGGGTTGACCGGGGGCCACATATTTCAAGGCGATTGCCTGCCGGGAAACATGTGGAGCCACCGCTTTGCCGCCCGGACCTCGATGCCCGGGGTCTACCTCTGTGGCGCATGTACGCATCCCGGGGGAAGCGTCATCGCGATGAACGGCCGCAACGCCGCCATGGCTGTGCTAAAAGACATGCAGTAGACCCACAGGCCGGCGAGGTTCGTTCATGGCGGAAGTGAAGCTGAAACGCGAACTCGGGTTTCGGGATGTCGTTCTCTTCTATATCGTCAGCGGTCTCAGCCTGCGCTGGATAGCGACCGCGGCAGCCTCCGGACCATCGGCGATTGTGATATGGCTGCTTGCCTGGTTTGGATTCTTCCTCCCCCTGGCCGGCTGTGTTCTCGTACTCTCTTCGCGTTATCCGCAGGAAGGCGGGCTCTACGTCTGGACGCGTGAAGCCTACGGCGACTTTCCTGCCTTTATGGCTGCGTGGACATACTGGATGAGCAATCTCCCCTACTTCCCGGCAGTGCTCTATTTCGCCGCCAGCAGCCTGCTTTTTGCGATTCCTGGGGCGCAACATCTGGCCAATACGAACGCCTATTACCTGGTCTTCACGGTGGGCATGCTCGCCCTGATCACGTTGCTCAACGTGTTCGGCCTGGGCACGGGAAAGTGGCTCAATAATCTTGGCGCGGTGGGCATGGCACTGCCTATAGTGATCCTCGTGGTGCTGGGATTTGTCTCTTTCTTGCGCTTTGGATCCGCGACCCATTTCACCTTGGCGGGCTTGGTTCCGCGCGCCCATATCAAAGACCTCATTTTCTGGTCCACAATCTTCTTCGCTTTTACGGGCTGCGAAGCGGCTTCGTTCATGGGCGAAGAAATCAAAGATGCGCGGCGCATCGTCCCACGTTCTTTGCTGCTGGCCGGTGTGATCATCACCATCGGCTACATCGCTGGAACCATTGCTATGCTGGTCGCGCTACCTGCGAACAGCATCAGCGGCCTGGGTGGGTTTATGACCGCCATCAACTACCTTTGCCGCCGCTTGGGCATTGCAGCGGTCATTGCCCCCGTCGCCATCCTGGTGGCATTCAGTAATGTTGGGGCGGCGGGAGCATTTCTCACAGCGACCGCGCGGCTACCGTTTGTTGCGGGCGTGAACCATTACCTGCCTTCTGTGTTTGGTCGCGTACATCCGCGATGGAGAACCCCATATGTCGCGATCATCTCCTATGGACTGGCCGGAATGCTCTTTGGCTTGCTGACCCAGGCCGGCACGAGCGTCAAAGCTGCTTATGACCTGCTGGTCAGCATGGGCATCATCACTTACTTCATTCCCTATCTATTTCTTTTTGCCGCGATGATCCGCCTGCAATCGCGTCCTTCTGCGCCAGATTCTATCCGCTTGCCCGGGGGCAGACGCTTTGCCATCGCGCTCGCCTCACTGGGACTTTTCTCGACTACCGGCACTATTCTTCTTTCCTTGTTTCCCGCCGAAGATGAGCCAAACCCAGCCGCGGCGCTAGGCAAACTCCTGGTCATGACTTTTGTTCTGTTGGTAGCCGGCGTCGCGGTTTACCGCCGTGGCCAACGCTCCATAAGCCGCGCCGCAGCCCAAGCCCTCAGCACCCCGTCGCTCTAAAGGGGGGAAGTGCCATAAGGAAATCTTTGGCAGTGGTTTACCCGCCACCCCGTGGCTTGGCGCCCGTCAACTCAGACGATTTGCCTATCGCACCTTGCAGCAACCGCAGAAAATGCTCCATGCGCCTGGCGGTTTTTTCATCGGACGTGCCAGCCCGGTGAAAGAGTCCGGGATCGAGCTCCTCTGTCAGCAAGGCATCCTGAAAGCGCTCAACCGTCCACTCCAGAAGCGATACGATCATCTCCACATCCACGTCGCCCCGAAGCGCACCTTCTTTCAGTCCCTGGCGCACAAAGCCCTCGGTTCCGTATGGATCGTCTGCCGCCAGGAAGCGGTTGATCTCCCTTTTTAACCGCAGGTCAGTGCCATAGTTACCCAGCAGCACGACGCGGTAGGGCTGCCAGTTTTCCCGCACCTGCAACTCGGTTCGCAGGAGCCAGTAGCGGAGTACCTCCCAGAAGCCTCTCGCTCTTACCTCCGGCGGCGCATCCAGATAGCGGGAGAAGGATCCTGCCGCACGCTTGTACGCCGCAAGAAAGAGCGCTTGCTTGTTGCCGAAATGCTGAAAGACGGCGCCTTTCGCGATACCGGCTTCGCGGGCAATATCCTCCGTCCGCGCTTCCTCATAGCCGCGTTCCGCGAAGTAGCGCATGGCTACTTCCACGATGTGGGCTCGCTTGGCTGGAGCGGGCTGGCGTTTTAGTCGATCCACCTCAGGTCCCTCACACTGCTACACGACGATAAATTTTGGGTTCACGCCGGCGCGCGTCCCCGTGCTATATATCAACAGCATCCTTTCATCACTGTGACCCGCGGTCAACTACGAGCAAAACCCATGGCGGAAAGCATAGCGGAAGTTACCCAGCAGCAGCTTGAACCCACGCTGCCGGCGGCATTTTACTTGAGTGACCAGATCTTTGCCCTAGAGAAGCAACACCTCTTCTGCGCCTCATGGATGTGCGCCGCGCGTGAAGAGCAGTTACCCAATCCCGGTGACAGCCTGGTCTTGAACGTCGCGGGAGAATCGATTCTCGTGGTCCGCAATCGCCAGGGCGCATTGCGCGCGTTCTACAACGTCTGCCGCCATCGCGGTTCCGAGCTTTGCATGCCCAGCGAACACTCCGGGCACAGTCATGGCATTACCCCTTCCGGGGGTGTCACTTCACGGGGAGTGATCCGGTGTCCGTATCACTCCTGGGTTTACGACCTGGATGGCGCCCTGGTAGCCGCACCACACATCTCGGCGGATGCCCTCTGCAAACAAGAATTTTCGCTCTATCCCGTCGGCGTCGACACCTGGGGCGGCTTTATCTTCGTTCATCTCACGCCACAGAGCGCAGGCCCACTGGCCGAGCAACTGGGAGCTGCCATCGAGCGCACTGCGCGTTACCCCTTGGCAGACCTCCGTATCGGCCACACGATGCAATACGTTATCGATGCCAACTGGAAGGTGCTGGCGGAAAATTACAACGAGTGCTATCACTGCGCCGGCGTTCATCCGGAACTCTGCGACGTAGTCCCGGCATTTCGCCAGAATGGGGGAGCCAGCCTGGATTGGGAACGGGGCATTCCGCACCGTGAGGGCGCGGTCACCTATACCCGCTCCGGCACCACTACCCGCAAGCCCTTTCCTGGCCTGGATGCTGACGAGCGCGTACGGCACAAGGGCGAGCTGATTTATCCCAATTTTTTTCTTTCCCTTTCCTGCGATCACGCCACCGCATTCCTGCTCGCGCCCAAAGGCCCCGGGCGCACGGAAATCACCTGCCACTTCCTGTTCGCGCCGGCGGAAATTGCGAGCGACACTTTCGATCCTTCGGATGCCGTCGATTTTTGGGATCTGGTCAACCGGCAGGACTGGCTAATTTGCGAGCGCGTTCAGCGGGGTATGGGCTCTCGCGCCTACAGCACCGGCTTCTATGCGCCCATGGAAGACATGAGCCTCGACATTCGCAAGTACATCCAGGAAAAATTGGGCCCGCACCTGAACAACGACTTAAGCGAAAGGAATCGGCTATGAACTCCCCTATCGCAGACGTCCTGGCGCTTTACGATCAAGATGCGCCGCTCGAATATGCTTACACCATTCCGGCGCCCTGGTACATTGATGAGCGGGTCGGGCGCCTGGAGCGCGACCAGGTATTTGGTGGTAACTGGATCGCCGTTGGACGAACGGATCAGGCGGCCACACCGGGACAGTTTTTCACCTTCAATCTTGCTGGTGAACCACTCATCGTCGTTCGCGGAACCGATAACCAACTCCGCGCCTTCTACAACGTTTGCCGCCATCACGCTGCCGCGGTCGCGACCGCGCCTTGCGGAGTCGCCCAGCATCTGCGCTGCCCTTACCATGGATGGACCTATGGCCTGGATGGTTCGCTTAAAGGAGCACCCGAGTTTGCCGGGGTGTGCAACTTTGAACGTGAGGCCAACGGGTTGGTGCCGGTGAAGGTTTCAATCTGGGAAAGCTTCGTTTTCGTTAACCTCAAGCCCGAGGCGCCCTCGCTCGAAAGCTATCTAGGCGACCTGCCAGAGCGGATCGCGCCCCTCTCCATCGCCAGCCTTCCCTTCTTTGCCCGCAAGAGCTATACGCTGGCTTGTAACTGGAAGGTGTACGTCGACAACTATCTTGATGGCGGCTACCACGTACCGCACTTGCATAAGTCGCTTAACAGTGTGCTCGAGTACACCGAGTACACGATCGAAAACAGCGACCACTATTCATTGCAGTCAAGCCCGATGGTGGAATCTCAAGACGTGTCGGTCGCGCACACCCGGACCGGCGAACGCGCCTACTTTTACTGGCTCTATCCAAACTTCATGATCAACATCTATGAAGGGGTCATGGACACCAACCTGGTTCTCCCGCTGGGCCCGGATAAGTGCCTGGTGGTGTTTGATTTCTTTTTCGGCGACACCAGCCCTGAAAGGGAGCAGTACAACGCCGAGAGTGTTGCTGTTAGTGACCGCGTACAAGCGGAGGATGTTGATATTTGTGAATCTGTCCAGCGTGGTCTGCATTCCCGCGCGTATGGTGCAGGCCGGCTGTCTGTCCGCCGGGAGACGGGAGAGCATCTCTTTCACCGTCTTCTTGCTCGCGACCTCAAGGGTATTTGAGATTGATGAAACAGCAGGTCCCTCTAGTGCGCTACCGCTTCGATTGAAAAACATTTCCAAGAGAGCGAATCTCTGTTCTATCGATTTGCGACCCATCGTTGGTGCAAATTTCGAGTCAGCGTAATCTCAGGAGGATATCCGCTGTTTCATCGATTCAGCGAAAACGGCTGTAAGTCGAGTCCCGGTTTCTCTGCCAGCGCCTTCTGCGCTAGTGCTTCGCCCACGGCCGCGGAATGCTTGAAGCCGTGGCCGGAGCACGCGGAAGCGAACCACACTCGCTGTGAATCGATCGCGTGATCAATCAGAAAGCCGTGGTGCGGAACTACTGTGTAGAAACAAGTAGCTGTGCGTAAGCACCGGCTGGTCAGACCTTTCAAGCTCACGCTTACGTACCCATCGTAAAAGGCTTGCGCCTGCTCGGGAGCAACCGCCACCGGGCCTTCGTTTGCATTACTCAATAACTCAAATTGTTCTGTCGCCATTTTCATGCTGGCGCCATCGAGGCTTGGGAAACCGTAAAACCCCTTCTCCACCTGAGCTGAGTTCCACAAGAAGATCGGCATGCGCTCGGGCGAAAACTTTGCCTCGGCCTGGTGCAGGGCAAACCAGTAAAGAGTCTGTCGATAAACCTTGAAATGGGTCTCATCGAGACCGCAGATCGTGCGCGCCCAATCAGGCATCCACGGCCCAGGCGCCAGCACCACGGCGGCCGCGCTATACCTCGATCGATTCGTCCGCACGAGGACGCCGGAGCTATCCGCATCTATCCCGGTGGCGATCTCACCCAACCGGACTTCGGCGCGGTTCTGCTCCGCTACACGCAACTGAGCGCCTACACATTTCTCCGGATACAGAAAGCCTGCTCCCGGCTCGAGATATCCCTGTGCGCCATCCTGCAAAACAAACTGCGGAAACCGATGCCGGATCTCGTCCACACCAAGAATTTGATGGGGAATCCCGAATTCTACGGCGCAAGCTACCGTCTGCGCAAAGAAGGCCGCGCCAGCGCCCTCCGCGGTTCGCGCCGCGCTATCGAGCAGAACGAGGCCGCCATTCTGGACTAGTAGTTTCTCCCCACTGGCCGCTTCCAACTCCCGCCACAGTACGTTCGCTCGCAGTACCAGGGGCACAAATTCGGCCCCTTCACCAACTGCTTGCCGGGTGATCCGGGTTTCGCCGTGGCTCGATCCAAAATCGTGCGGCGGGCGATAGCGATCGATGCCCAACACTCGCGCCCCCCGCAGCGCCGCTTGACAGAGCGCCGCACTACCCACCGCGCCAAGCCCGACAACAATCAGGTCGTAGGTTTCCATCGGCATCAAGCTATTGCAAATCTCGCGGAATCGTCTCTGTCCACGTCCGCTCCCGCATCAGCTTACTTCCCTGGAAGAGCTTGCGCTTGAAGGAGTAGTAAAAGTTTTGCCGATCGCTGGTAAGATCCAGTTCCACCTTCCAGGTTAGCGTGCGGCCGCGTAGCTTCACCGCGGTCGAGGCTTCGCCATGCATTGCGCTCTTCGCCGGACTCGCGTCCGCCACATCGTAAGTAATCAACTCGGTGGTGTCTTCCTCACCCCATGGCAGAAAAGTCTTGCTCTTGCCAGCCCAGCGGACACGGGTCGACTGATGCTCGAAATCGCGCGTGGCCGTCCAGCCTCCCGGCCACGTATCACCATCGGAACTATAGCCTTCGATATGCGGGGGTGCTGCGGGCTTCGCGAACTCTACCTTCTTGCCCGGCGAACGCATCACCGGCAGGCTTAGCTGCGAACCTTGCGCTCCGCCCAGCTTCAATTGCGTGGTCATGGGATACGGAGTCGGCCAGATCATGGGCCACAGCGCATTCGAGATCGCTACCCTCACGCGATGTCCCCGGGGAAAGATCCATGAGGTCATATGCAGCTGCACTGTAAGAGGAACAGCCTCACCCTCCACCAGCGGCGCCGGGTCACGCCTTCCATTGCGTTGAGCGCCATTCAGCGCTGCTCCAGTGACCATGGTGACCGCTCCGTCGGGAGCTACATCCTCCAGCCGCACCATCCAATCCGCGAGCGGTGCCGAGGCGGAAGCAACCAGCCGTGCCACCGGCTCGCCCAGGATTGCGAGATCCTGCGCCAGGGGTTCCGTATCGTAGCTCAAGCTCATGGCATCGAGCGGTCGCTGATCGACAGTCAACTCGCCCCACCAGAAGCCGGCCTCGACCCCGGCCGAAGGCACGTACCCCAACGCATGCACGCTCTCGACCGTAGGGGCCTGCGCGAGCCCATGTTGTGGAGTCAGAAACCAGTCCGAACGTTGCACCTCAGTTGCCGGCCAGGAAGCAAAGCTTTGCCACTGCCCGGGTATCTCTTTGAGGGCGAGCGATGGGGGATACGAATCACGCACAAAGGCCGTCAACCTCGGCTCGCGCTCCACCCCGTTCTCCTGACCTTTCAGCCAGTGGTCCCACCAACGAATAGCCAGCGCTCTCCACTCGATCTCCGGTCCCGGGTCCGCGTCGTGAGGAAAAGTATGGTTCCATGGCCCAATAAGCCCCATGCGCGGGCCGCTAAGGTTTTCGAGCATCCGGGGGACATTGTCGCGGTAGCCGTCATAGAAGCCGCCAACCACAAACACCGGAATCTTCACTCGCGAGTAATCGGGCCGCAGCGATACCCGGTCCCAAAAGGGGCCGCCGCGCTGATGCTTGAGGTAGAGCGGGAACCATGGCTCGGCGTCAAAACGGGCGCGCAGGCTTGCCTCGTCGATAGGAAAATCCGGCGCCCGCGTCATCGCGGTCTGGAGATCCATGGACATTTCAAATTCGTCGGCGTGCATCAGCCCATCGATGTAGTGGATGTCGTCCTTGAACAGATCCTCGGTTGCGTCCACGGCGATGATCGCTTTGAGCGCCGGTGGGTTCCGCATCGCCATCTGGATTGAGTTGAAGCCACCCCAGGAGATGCCCATCATTCCCACTCTGCCGTTGGACCAGCTTTGCGCGGCTAGCCAGGCGATTACCGCTTCGCCGTCCTTGAGCTCCTGCTCGGAATACTCGCGGTCCGGCAATGCTCCTTCGCTGCGTCCCGTTCCTCGAATATCCACCCTCGCCACCACGTAGCCTCGCGCCACCCAATAGGAATGGAGTTCCAGGTCACGCTCGATACTCCAGTCGTCTTTCCGGTAGGGCAAATATTCGAGGATTACCGGCGAGCGATGCGTCTTCCAAGCGGCTCCGCTCGTCAACAGGTTGGCGGCCAGGCGCACTCCGTCCGGCATGGGTATCCACTCTTCATGTACGGATGCAACCGGAGTCGCAGTCGCCGGATCTGGTTTGCCAGGCTCGGCCGATAGCTGCAGCAGGCCGCTGAGGAAGAGCACGGCCACGGTTGCATTCAGAGATTTGCCGCGTATTGTGGCTTTGAGATTCATCCAGTGACCAGAGGTCAGCTACCCGTTTGTTGCTTTATCGAAGATCATTCGCAGAGCAATAATATCTGAGCCAGGTTATTGACCGCTGGTCATCATTTTTATCGTTGTCTCACATACGACTCCGTGTAATACTCGGCAACAACCCGGCCCGAGTTATTCCAGCACGATGAAATCTCTAAAGACGCTTCCCCTGGAGCATTCCATATGCGGCTGAACTCGCGTACGCGCAGCACTATTCTCCACTCAAGTATCTTCATCGCTCTCTGCGTTACGTCAGCCCGCCCAATGCTCGCGGCGGACACTGCAGCCGAACTGACGGGCACCATCAAAGATAGTTCCGGCGCTGTGATTCCGAACGCGACCCTCACGCTGGTAAATACTGCTACGCAGAAGACGCTCAGCGAAAAGGCGCACGGCGACGGTGCTTATGTCTTTTCCAATCTTGCCATCGGAACCTATCAGCTACGTGTCCAGGCCAATGGATTCAACACCTCCGTGCAGGACAAGATCGCGCTCAGCGTGAACCAACATGGAAGGCTCGACATAACTCTCAAGGTGAGTGCTTCGCAGGAGACCGTTGAAGTGAATGCGAATGTCTCGCAGGTTGATACCCTGGGAGCGACCCTGGGCAGCGTCGAAACCACACGCCGCATTGAAGACTTGCCCCTGGTCGAACGAGATACATTTCAGCTGGGACTGCTGCAGGCCGGCGTGTACTCGCCTGACCCGGACGATGGCAGCGGCAACCCCTTCTCCGTCTCAGGCCAGCGATCCGAGTCATTGACGTTCCTAGTGGATGGATCGGACAACAACGATTTTCTGGGCAACAACGCCGTGGTCGATCCCAACCCGGACGCGGTGGCCGAATTTAAGATCCTCACCAACAACTACACGGCTGAGTACGGCCGGACTTCGGGCGGGATCGTCAACCAGGCCATCAAGTACGGTACGAACAGTTTCCATGGAGATGTGTTCGAGTTCTTTCGCAACGACGCTCTGAATGCGCGCAACTATTTCGCACAAACGAACCCTCCTTACAAGCGGAACATTTTCGGGGGCACTGTCGGTGGTCCCATCAAGCACGACAAGCTTTTCTTCTTCACTTCCTACCAGGGCACTATCCGCCACGAAGGAGAGAACGTTCAACAGCAAGCCGTACTCACGGCCGCGCAGCGCACCGGCGATTTCTCGTCCGACCTGGCGGACGGAACGCAACTCTACGATCCCATCTCGGGAAACCCCTACGCGAACAACCAGGTACCGGTAAACCCGATTATCGCCACGTACATTGCCAAGTACGTCCCGCTGCCTAATGTAGCTGGCACGAACCTGTTTAGCACATCGCCGGTCGAGGACGATACCGACAACCAGGGCATCTCGCGCGTGGACTGGCAGCTTTCCAGGAAAGATCTTGTCTACGGCACCTACATTATTGACGATCTGTCGCAGGCGATTCCCATCCTGATCGAAAACGGAGCTTCAGCAGGGGGCACTCTTCCGGTGGGCTCCGGATCCACTTCTAACTACCGCAACCAATTCTTGACCGGCCACTGGACGCGCACCATCAACTCCAATTTGCTGAACGAATTTATTTTTTCTTATAACCGGGCTTATAGCCTTGAAAGCGTGCCCAGCGATCACACCTCCCCGGCCCAGCTTGGATTTACCAACGTGACGCCGGACGATCCCGCCGGTGTGGCTCCGCCCATCATGTATACCGCCGATTTCACCACCGGCCCTCCCCCCGGAGGCCCGACTACGTACCACGATCGAACCTTTCAATTTCAAGACACGTTTAGCTGGACGCGGGGCCATCATCAAATGAAATTTGGGGGCGATGTACGCATCGTCCGGAATGACTTCGACTTCGACTTTTACAATAACGGCAGCTTTGACTTTGCGCTCTACATCGGCGCCCTCACCGGCGACCCGATGGCGGATTTTGTGGGCGGCTTTACCGACAACTATTACCAGTTCTCGAACGCCAAATATGGAATTCGCACCCAGTCCTACTATTTCTTTGGGCAAGATACTTACAAAGTCACGCCCCAACTTTCACTGAGTTACGGCTTGCGCTACGAATACAACACCCCGCAAGAGGATCCCCACAACAACATCATCGGCTACTTTCCCGGCAGCCAATCCACTGTTTTTCCTGATGCTCCGCCCGATGTACTCTACCCTGGCGATCCTGGCACTCCCAACCGTGGCATGGTCTACCCCGACCGCAATAACTTCGCCCCACGCTTCGCCTTTGCCTACGACACGCTGGGGAACGGCAAGCTGATTGTTCGTGGCGGCTTCGGCATCTTCTACGACATCGAAGATGGTGCTCTGAATCTTCAATTTGGCGGGCAGCCACCCTTCGGCGCGGTAATCAACACCAATCCAACCTCTTCTAACTACAGCGGTTTGGCCGAGGGCACCAATGTGATCGCCGACCCTTTCACTCCGTTCGGCGTAGTCAACCCGTACCCGACCAATAACAAGATCATCGGTTTCGGAGTTCCCAAGATTCCGTTTGCCTACGTGGTCTCTCCCCATTTTCGTACGCCTTACTCGGAGAACATCAACCTGGGCTTCCAGTACCAATTGACGCCCTCAACCTTGCTAGAGATGGATTACGTTTCTACGCTCGGCAGAAAATCCATAAGCAGCTACGATCTCGACCATCCGGACCAATCGCTTCTGGAAGGACAGTATGCCGCCTACGGATCAACCTACGGAGATTGCGCACGACCACTTGCCGTCTGCTTTGACCCGGACATCCCCAATCAAACCCCTGATCAGGCAGCCGTGGACCCCAACGCCTACCCAACGGAAACAACGCAGTTACTTACCGATCTCAGCAACGGTTCCTCCACCAACGATGAGTTACAAGTTACGCTCGATCATCAGCTAGCCAAGGGTCTGAATGTGCGGGGAGCTTACACATTCGGAAAAACCATCGACCTGCTATCCGGCTTTCGCGCGCGCTCCTCGACGTTCACCGACCCCTATAATTTTGCGTTTGACCGGGGCCCGGCCGACTTCGATGTCCGACAGCGCCTTGTGATTAGCGGCTTCTACGAAATCCCTGGTCTCAAGTCCGGGTTCATTCGCACGCTCACCAACAATTGGCAGGCAGGTGGTATTGCTACTTTCCAGACGGGCACGCCCTTCACCTTGTATTCGGGTAACAACTCCAGCGGCCAGGAAAACGAATTGGACCGGCCGGAAATCGTCGGCCCGGTTCCCAAGCTGGACGTACGTAAGCCGGGGCATTATCTCTATGACACCACCAACTTGCTGACGAACGTTGTTGCACCGGGGGATGACAGCCCCGGGGTGCCCATGTTTACCTTCGGCAACCTTGGCCGCAATACCTTCCGGACACCGGGCATTAACAACTTCGATATCTCTTTCCTCAAGAACTTTCCGCTGGGAGAGCAGCGGCGGGTGGAATTTCGATCGGAGTTTTTCAACGCGTTCAACCACACCCAATATTTGTTCAATAAGTCGAACAATACCGCAACCTATAGCACGTACGATCAGGCAACCCAGGCGCGCGATCCACGACTGATACAGTTTGCGCTCAAGTTCTATTATTGAGGTTTATCGTCATCCCCGGCTCCGCGTACGTTGCGATTTCCTCAACGGCTAAAGCCAGCATGGGTTTGGAGGTCTCGTCTACGGGCTGACCAAGCCGCCAGAAAAAGGTCCGCTGTTGTATATATTCGAAAGAGCATACCTCAGGGCCTGAAGGCCACAATGATTGCAATGGGTTTATACCGGGGATCAATCCCCGGCCTACCTCAAAGCCGAGGTTTTCCGCAGCCTGTCAAGCCCGTACCCTTCGGATCTGTTAGCTGCATTCGGACGAAAACCCCAGGCCTCAAAGGCAGGACGCAGGCCCCCCTAGCCCGGGAATAAGACTAAGCTCCGATCGCGGCATCCATGATGGCCAGGGATTGGTCGAGTTGGTCCACCGCGAAGTCGACGTCAGGCTTCTCGATGATCAGCGGCGGCGCAATCACAAAGTGACTGATCCAGGACTGCAGATATACGCCCCGCTTCATCATCTCAGCCGCCACGCGGTCAACGACGGCGACCTTTCCGTCTACCTTGTCTTGCTTGGTATTGAAGGGCGTTTTCTTTTGCTGGTCTTTGACCATCTCAAGCGCCCAGAAGAGACCCAGGCCACGCACCTCCCCAATCGAGGGGTGTTTGGGCTTGAGCGCGTGCAGCTTTTCACCCAGGTACTTGCCCATCTCACGAGAGCGATTTACCAGGTCCAGCCGCTGTAACTCCCGGATAGCCGCGACGGCGGGCGCCAACGTAATCGGATGGGCCTCATAGGTATGCCCGTGAGCGAAGAAGTGGTCCTCGAAGTAATCGGCGATCTTTCCCGTAGTGGCACAGAGCCCAAGCGGTACGTAGGCTGAGGTGATGCCCTTTGCGGTTACCAGGATATCCGGCTTCACCCCCCAATGATTCATGGCAAACCATTCACCAGTGCGGCCCCAACCGGACATGACCTCATCGGCGATCAATAAGACTCCATGACGGGTGCAGATGTCGCGCAACCTGGGCATATATTCCGGCGGGGGAATCAGCACGCCGTTTGTGCCGACGATCGGCTCCACGATCACCGCAGCCACGTCACTTTCATTCTCGATCATGTGCTCGAGATAATCCGCACAGGCGATGCCACACTCCGGATAAGTGTGCTTGATAGGACATTTGTAACAGTTAACCTCGGGCGCAAACAGAAAACCCTGCCCCTTGCCACCCGGTTCCATGGCCCAACGGCGAGGATCGCCGGTCGCGCCGATCGAGGCCATGGTCGAACCGTGGTAGGAACGATAGCGTGCAATGATTTTCGTCTTGCCGGTATACATGCGGGCGATCTTGAAGGCCGCCTCATTGGCCTCAGTGCCTGAGGTGGTGAAGAAGAACTTGGTCAGCCCCTCGGGCAACACCTCGAGGAGAAGACGGCTCAATTCCACCCGGGTATCGGTTGCGAACGACGGCATGATGTAGGGCAGCTTGCGCGCCTGCTCTTCAATCGCCTGAATCACGGCCTGGTTCTTGTGGCCCAGGTTGCAACACATCAACTGCGAGGAAAAATCGAGATAGCGCTTGCCGTTCGCATCGGTGAAGTGGCAGCCCTCCGCATCCACAATGTGCAGGGGATTCCAGCTCTTCTGGTAGCGCCAGGTTCCGTAATTCAGCTTTTTCGTCCAGTCCACCACTTCCTGCGTAGTCATCGTGGTTTCGGGAGAAGCTATCGTCTCGCTCATGATGTTTTCACCTTGGTTGTTGCTGCAATCTTAACCTGTTTTTGCGCTGCTCTCGGACGCCAGTTCCAAGCCCGCAGATAGGCGGTCACTGGAGTACGCGATGAAAATACAGAAAGTGATCCTCTCGAACGTAACCAAGTTTTCGGTAAATGCGCTGCGCACCCAGGTTGTCATTGGCGGTGGCCAGGGTAAGACGCTCAGCGCCGGTGCTGCGGGCAAACGCTTCCGCGTAGCTTAGGAGGGCTGTGGCAACGCCCTGCCCGCGAAACGCCGGATCGACGTAGAGATCTTCCAGCAGCCAGATGGGGCGCATCGCCAGCGTGTTGGTGGAAGGCATGAGGTGCATGAATCCGATTGCGCGGCGTTGGGTTGAGA
Organism: uncultured Acidobacteriaceae bacterium; assembly: GCA_963758385.1. GTDB lineage: Bacteria > Acidobacteriota > Terriglobia > Terriglobales > Acidobacteriaceae > PALSA-350. Next base: position 2,268,681 of record CAVWVA010000001.1, read on the forward strand.
GGTCACTCGAGGCCAGGAAGTAGCGGCCGGATAATTGCGTGACGCGATCGCGGATGAAATCCGTGGCGAGCTTCTCGTCGGGTGGCTCGCCGTAGAAAACACGGTAGGCGATGTAGAGCCGCGACAGCTCCGCCACGTCCACGATGGTTGCAGGTTCGATCTGGTAGGTTTTGCTACCCATAATAGGATTCTTGGGACAACTCTCAGGACCTGGATCGAGGACTGAGGCGTTTTCCACATCTCGCCAAAGGCGGGCGAGATGTGGGGCACCCGGATTCGCGGCCGGGAAGGGTCGAAAAATGGAGTCTGTCTTAATGCGCGACGACTGCGAGTTCACCCAACTCCGCGGCTACTGCGCTCAAACCATCCTCCAGCACTTGCAGCGCCTGGCTATATTCCTCGTCGGTGATGGTCAGCGGCATCAAGAGGCGGACGATGTTGTCGTACGTCCCCGCGGTCAGCACCAGGACACCGTTGTGCAGGCAATGCTGCACCAGTTTTTTCGCCGCAGGCGCGCACGGGGAGCCGTTGGCGTCGACAAACTCCATGGCCTGCATGGCGCCTACACCGCGAACGTCGGCGATATAAGCATGCTGCCGCTGCCAGGCAGTAGCCCGGTGTTGGAATTGCTCCCCTAATATGCGGGCACGCGCCAGCAGTTGGCCATCGGCAAACTCCTCAAACACCGCTAGAGCCGCGGCGCAACACGCGGGGCTGCCACCGAAGGTGCCGCCCAAGCCGCCCGGACCTGGGGCATCCATGATTTCCGCGCGGCCGGTGATTGCAGCCAGGGGCATTCCCCCGCCCAGGGACTTGGCAGTGAGGATGAGATCAGGCTCGACGCCAAAATGCGCGCTGGCGAACAGCTCACCGGTGCGGCCGAATCCCGTTTGTACTTCATCAGCGACGAAGACGATCCCGCGTTCCCGGCAGATCTCCGCCAGCGCGGGTAAAAATCCCGCGGGCGGCACAACAAACCCACCTTCCCCGAGCACAGGCTCAACCACAATGGCTGCGATGGACTCAGCCGCCACCACGCGGCGGAAGGTCTGGTCGAGCAATTCCGCGACCTGCCCCTTCGTCATGGAGCCACGGTTGGAGAGACGGGCATTTGCGGGCACGCCGAAAGGAATGCGATAGACATCAGGCAGGAAGGGGCCAAAGCCTTCCTTATAAGGATGGGTCTTGCTGGTGAGCGACATGCCCAGCATGGTGCGGCCGTGAAAGCCATCTTCCACCGAGAGCACGGCAGGGCGGCCGGTAAATGCGCGGGCAATCTTCACCGCGTTCTCCACTGCTTCTGCGCCGCTGTTGACCAGCAAAGTTTTCTTGGCAAACCTGCCGGGGGTGAGTTGGTTAAGCTTCTCGGCTACCGCGACATAGCTTTCGTAACCGGTCACCTGGAAGCAGAGATGGAGAAAGGCGTCCAGCTGTGCACGCAGGGCGCGAATCACTCGCGGATTGCGATGGCCAACGTTGGCGCAACCGATGCCACCCCCGAGATCGATGAAACGATTACCGTCTACATCTTCGAGCATGGCGCCTTCGGCGTGACGCATGAACAGTGGAGTGGAGGCGTAGACCCCACGCGGGATGGCCTGCACCCTGCGTGCCGTCAACGAGCGCGAATTGGGCCCGGGAATTTCAGTCTTCAAGCGAATGTTGGACATAAAATCAGTACCATCCAATCGGTGCTTCATTCAGATTGATGTGAACCTGCTTTGACTCGAGATACTCGTCAATGCCGTGGATGCCCAGTTCCCTGCCAAAGCCCGATTGCTTAAAGCCTCCCCAGGGGGCCTCCACGTAGGTGGGCTGCATGTGATTGACCCAAATCACGCCGGCGCGGATGGCCTTGACCATACGCAGGGCGCGATAAATATCGCGTGTCCAGACAGCGGCGGCGAGCCCGAACGAGGTGTCGTTGGCAATTCTGAGAGCATCGCGCTCGTCGTCAAAGGGGATGACCGCAGCTACCGGACCGAAGATCTCTTCGCGCGCGATCCGCGCGGAGTTGTCCACGTCGTAAAAGATGGTCGGCTCCACGTAATAGCCGCGGCTCTGCGATGCGGGCCGGCCGCCGCCAAGGGCTAACTTGGCTTCAGTCTTGCCCAATTGCTGGTAGGCGGAAACGCGGTCGTATTGCTCGCGGCTGACCAAGGGGCCCATCTTGGTGGCGCGATCGAGGGGGGGCCCGAGCTTGATGGTGCGCGCCTTCTCGGTCATCGCTTCTACGAATTTGGAATAGATGGAGCGCTCGACCAGCACGCGGCTGCCGGCGGAGCAGACCTCGCCCTGGTTGATGAAAACCCCAAACAGCGCGCCGTCAATGGCAGCTTCAAAATCCGCATCGGCAAAGAAGATGTTGGGTGACTTGCCGCCCAGCTCGAGGGTCACGCGCTTGAGGGTGTCTGCCGCCGACTTCATGATCAGCTTGCCTACCGACGCGGATCCGGTGAAGGCGACCTTGTCCACACCAGGATGGGCTACGATGGCAGCGCCCGCTGTCTCTCCGAGCCCAGTCACTACGTTGACGACTCCGGCAGGAACTCCACATTCCGCCAGCCAGCCGGCCACCTTCAACATGGTGAGCGGCGTCTGCTCAGCCGGCTTTAAAACGCAAGTACAGCCTGCGGCGAGTGCCGGCGCCAGTTTCCACGCGGCCATACCCAGGGGATAGTTCCAGGGAATGATTTGCCCTGCAACCCCGACCGGCTCTTTCATGGTGAGGCTGAGCGCGTTGTCAGGAACCGGGTTTACCGTGCCGGAAATCTTGGTGGCCAATCCGCCGTAGTATTCAAAGCAAGTAGCGGCATCGGCAATATCGTATTCCGCTTCGACAATCGGCTTGCCGGAGTTGCGCGACTCCATCTCCGCCAGCAGCGGCGCTTCTTCACGAAGCTTGGCGGCGATGCGAAAGAGGATGCGACCGCGATCCTGCGCCGTGGTCTGCGGCCAGCCACCTTCGTCAAAGGCATGGCGCGCCGCAGCGACGGCGGTATCCACATCAGCCGCGCTGGCGTCGGGAATTTCGGCGATCACTTCTTCAGTCGAAGGGTCATAGACAGGGATGCGCTTGCCGGAAGAGCCTTCGGTCCATTCCCCGTTGATAAACATTGGTTCAGAACTAGTCTGCGAGAGAGCCATGGTGGATCCTTTCGCTACATCGATTACCAAGAAACGAGAACCCTTCAACCGTTAAATAGCCGACGGGTGCGCCATCCTTTGCGTTCCTTGCAAAGGATGGGAAAGAAGAACCAAATTCTGATTTCTCACCCTTCGCAAGAAGCCGCGAAGGATGGGGCACCCGCCAGTTTGTTTCGAGACTCGATTTGTTTCGAGACCCGGTTTGTTGTTGGACAGGAGACTAAGCCAAGGTTTCCTGCAGTGCTTTACTTTCCTGCTGAGTCTGGGCGAGGGCCGGCGCTACCTGCTCAAAGGCAGAGAGGTGACGGTCAACATCTGCCATGGAGTGCGCGACAGAGATGGTCCACTGCTCATCCCACCAATAAGGCTGCGCCATCACACCACGGTTCAACATGCCGAACCAGTAGAGCCTCCAGAGATCGGTATCGACCTTAAGCCACTCGCGATAGTTACGAATCTTGCCGGGATAAAGCAGCATGGCGCCATTGGCCCCAGCGCTTTCCACGTAAGCTTCCAGGCTGGTCTTTTGCAGGATCTGCTTGTAACCCTCGACCAGGGCATCGCTCACCTTGCCAATGTGCTCGTAACCGGCGGGCGTGAGCACCTCGCGCAAGGTTGCCAGGCCAGCGGCCATAACCAGCGGGTTGGTGGCGTACGTGCCGGCATGGAACACCTTTTGCTGCGCAATCACGTCCATAACCTGCTTGCTGGCGGCAAAGGCGGCTAACGGAAAGCCACCGCCGATGGACTTCGCCAAGGTAACGATATCGGCCTTGATGTTGAAATACTCACAGGCTCCGCCGCGGCCCAACTTGGCGCCGGTCTTCACCTCATCGAAAATGAGTAGCGCGCCCTCGCGGGTGCAGATCTCGCGCAAGCCTTCGAGGTAGCCCGGTTCCGGCATGCAGATGCCGATGTTCATCATGATGGGCTCGACGATCACGGCGGCAATCTGGCGCGGATTTTCCGCAAACAGTCCAGCCACTGCCTTCAGATCATTGAACTGCGCAACCAGGGTATTCTTCACCGTGTCAGCGGGAACTCCACCGGACGCGGGAACTTGGTTGGGGCGATCGGGATCACCGACAAGCTCGAGTTTGGGCTTCATGCTGACCAGAACGGAATCATGCACGCCGTGGTAAGCGCCCTCCATTTTGACGATCTTGTCGCGCCCGGTAAAGCCGCGGGCGATGCGGATGGCATGCATGGTTACTTCAGTGCCGCTGCTGCCAAAGCGCACTTGCTCCACAGGAAAGCGCTGGCAAATTTCGTCCGCCAGGTCGTACTCCAGGGTATGCGGCATGCCATACATGGTGCCCGTAATCAGCCTCTCCTGCACCGCGGCCACCACGGCTGGGTGGCAGTGTCCGGCCATCAAGGCGCCGAAACACAGGTTGAAATCGATGTACTCGTTGCCATCGAGGTCGTGGATATGTGACCCCTTGGCATCTTTCACAAACAACGGCCAAGGCTCGTAACTGCGGAAGTTGCTGGCCACGCCGAGGGGCATGCGGGGTTCCGCTCGCTTGAGCGCGGCGCGTGAGCCAGGGGTGCGGGATTCAAAGCTGGAAAGTTCTTTGGCGAGAAGGGGGTACATGGAATTTATCCTTTGCCCTGGGGGCATTGAGTGGTACGAAAGGCCGGGAACAGTCGAGTGCAGCTCTATCCTGAAGACTAAGCTACGAAGCTACTCTAGCGTTCGAGAAGGGCAGGGTTGGGCCGACGGCACAGCCGGGCTTCGCCGCGGGCATAGCGGAGAAACCACCGCATCCGGCAGAAGGTGCCGGTGATGCAAGGTGGGATCGGCGCCATCGGTGCGAAATTGGGAAGAGAATGCATTCCTGGGAAACCCTGCGGCCATTATATGACTTATGAGCGGCTCAGGAAAGACGTTGCCACGGATAAACCCTTGTAGTAGCTTGTGAAAATTAGTCAAACTGACCTTCGCGCTCCGCTACTTACGGAGATCCGGCCCCGTCACTTCAGGTAGCACCACGACTGTCTAGATTAAGATTCGTTGCTGTCCCACCCTTCGCAAAGATCGCGAAGGATGGGGCACCGGTCGATCTGCTGCAAGGTTGACAAGAGATATCTGGAGCATTATTTGTTCAGCGTAAGGACGAAAGCAACCAGGGCCATCCTACTGTGCAGCGTGGCTGCGCTCGCGATTCTCTCCGGCTGTAAAAAGTCGACTCCCACCCTGAGCCTGCTGGTGTGGGAGGGTTATGCCGATCCTGCATTCATCCAGGGATTTGAAGCTAAGTGCCAATGCAAGGTGAGCGCAGCATATATGGGCTCGAGCGACGAGTTGGTCGCCAAGCTGCGCGGGGGAGCGGCTTCCAATTACGACGTGATCTCGCCCTCCAGCGACGTCGCGACCATGCTCAGCCGCTCAGGACTTGTGGCTCCGCTCGATCTAGCCAAAATCCCCAACTATACGCAACTTTCACCCACACTCACCACCAAACCGCTGGTGAGACTCGACGGCAAGGTCTATGGCGTACCTCTTACCTGGGGTCCAAATCCCCTGCTCTTCGACACCACGGCCTTCGCCAAGCCGCCGGCGACCTGGGCGGAATTGTGGGATGCGAAATTCGCCAACAAGCTATCGTTTTGGGACGATCTTTCGACCGTTTACATGGCAGCGCAAGTGCTCGGCTTTGGCAAGCAAGACCCAACCGCCATCTTCCACCTTAACGACGAGCAACTGGAGCAGGTAAAGCAAAAGCTGATTGCGTTGAAGCCGAATATCCGCAAGCTTTGGACCACCGGCGGGGAGCTGACCAACTTGTTCCAAAACCACGAGGTCATCGCAGCGATGGGCTGGCCCCTGGTTACTAACCAACTGCACAAGAGCGGTCTCCCCATCCAGGAAGAGATTCCGGCGGAAGGCACCACCGGGTGGATTGACCACCTGATGATTACCCAGGCGAGCGACAACAAAGACCTTGCCTACGAGCTGTTGAATTACATGATCTCGGCCCAGGTGCAGAAACAGGTCAGCGATGTTACCGGTTATATCCCGGCCAACCCGCTAGCTGCCACGTTGATGACCGCGGAGCAGCGCCATAGCTTGCACCTGGACGACATCGATGCCTACCAGCGCCAGATTGTCTTTTGGACAGACGTGCCGCGGCGCGCCAAGTATACCGAGATATGGAACGAAGTGAAGGCCAGCCAATGAAGGGTTGGGCATGAGCAGCCCGGCGATGGCTGGCGAGAGGCAGAATGCCGCCTCCGGCTCTGTATTCCTGCGCCTGGAGAGCGTAGGCAAACGCTTTGGCACGAATACGGTGCTCGAATCCATCTCGCTCGATGTCGAGCAGGGCGAGTTTCTTACCCTGCTGGGCGAGAGCGGCTCGGGCAAGACCACGTTGCTGCGCATCCTGGCCGGCTTTGAAGAAGCAAGCTCGGGACGCATTTTGCTCGAGGAGCAGCGTCTCGATGCCATGCCCCCGCACCGCCGTCCGATCCATACCGTCTTTCAGAGCTACGCACTCTTTCCCCACATGAGCGTGTTCGACAATGTGGCCTATGGCCTGCGCGTCCGAGGTTGTGGGCGCGACGAAATGACTTTGCGCGTAGGCGAGGCACTTAAGAAAGTCCGCATGGAGCAATTTGCCAAACACTTCCCCCGGCAGATCAGCGGAGGGCAAAAGCAGCGAATCGCGCTGGCCCGCGCACTGGTCAATCGGCCCAGGCTATTGTTGCTGGATGAGCCGCTCTCGGCGCTTGACGCCAACCTGCGGGTGGAAATGCAGCGCGAGCTGAAGCTGCTGCAGCGCGAGGTTGGCATCACTTTTATCTTCGTTACCCACGACCAGGGTGAAGCACTGGCCATCTCCGATCGGGTTGTGTTGCTTCGCCACGGCAAGGTGGAGCAGTGCGGCACCCCCCGTGCGATCTACAGCACACCGCGCACCGCTTATGCCGCATCGTTTCTGGGCAAGAGCAACCTTGTTTCCGGCGTGGTTCTGCAGGGGGTAGCTGACTGCGACGCTTTTTCTGTGCCGGTAAACCTGCCGGATGGGGAAGTCACCTTCTCGCTACGCCCGGAGTGTATCGTGCCCGCAGCTGAGTGGGCCCAGGGCGGCAAGCAACTGGTGCGATTTGGCGCAGAAGTAGTTGCAGAACAGTTTCATGGAGCCGACTCTTTGCTGACACTGCGCTGCGCTGGAGGCATGGAGCTGGCAGCACGCATTGCCGGCCCGGTCAATCATAGCGGCGGCTTTGCCTTTCAGCCGCAGGACCTTGTTGCCCTGGAGCAGACATAAAGATGGTTGCCGCCCGCGCCCGTCTGTACGCCTGGCTGGTGGCGTTTCCGCCTTTCGCCTGGATCGCCATTTTTCTTTTCCTGCCTTACTGCATTCTCTTTTGCTACAGTTTTTGGAGCCTCGACGCGAATCAGCAAGTGCTCCACCATGCCACGCTGGCAAATTATGTTCACCTTTGGCGCACGCCGCTTTATCTCACCGTGATTCTGCGCTCCATGCGGATCGCTCTCTCGGTAGTCTTGCTGTCGCTGTTGATTGGTTATCCGCTGGCCTGCTTCCTGGTTTTCCAGTCCGGCAAGTACCGGCGTGTCCTTTACCAGGCGGTGATTCTCCCGCTATGGATCAGCTACCTGGTTCGGGCTTACGCGTGGAAAGTGATCTTCGGCAACGAGGGCGTGATGAATACGCTGTTGCTGTGGTGCCACGCAACTCGCCATCCGCTCGGCTTCCTGTTGTACAGCCCGTTTGCGGTGACCATTACGCTGACTCATATCTATGTGCCCTTCGTGGTGCTCCCGGTGGTAGCGTCGCTGGAAAAAATACCCCGTGAGCTGCTTGAGTCGTCGAGCGATTTGGGGGCTACGACCTGGCAGACATTTACCCACGTCATTCTTCCTCTTTCGCTGCCAGGCGTTGTCTCCGGCGCTACCTTTGCCTTTTTGCTGAGTTTCGGAGACTTTTTGGCGCCGCTGCTGTTGGGTGGGCCAAGCAGTGTGATGATCGCCAATATCGTTGCCAACCTGTTTGGCGCCGACTACAACTGGCCTCTGGGGGCAGCGGTCGCCGTTCTGATCCTGGTGATGGTGCTTGCCATTCTCACCGTCACGCAGCGGCTGGAGCGTCGCTGGAGGATGGCATGAAAGCCCGCAAGCCATGGCTCCCCGCGCTCTTCGCCTGCGCTGCCTACGGATTTCTCTACCTGCCCATCGTTGTGCTGGTGGTCTACTCTTTTAACCGTGACGGCGTGGGCGGCTTTCCGCCGCAACATTGGACACTCGATTGGTACCGCACGCTGTTCGGCGACTCCGCCATGTGGACCGCGGTGAGCAATAGTGCGATCGTCGCACTCTGTACCGTTATCTTATCCATGTTGATCGGCTTCCCCGCGGCCTACGCTCTCGATCGTTATTCGTTCCCCGGCAAAGCGGCCTTTCAACGGCTGGTCCTGCTGCCGCTGATCGTGCCCGGCGTCATCACCGGTATTTCTCTGCTGCTGCTAACGGTTAGCAGCGGATTCCATCTAAGCCTTGCAACCGTGATTCTTGGCCACTCGACAGCGTTAACCGCAGTCGCGGCGACCGAGATCCTAGCAGGATTGGCAAAGCTCGATCGCTCACTGGAGGAGGCCTCCGCCGACCTGGGCGCCACCCGACTGCAAACGCTTGCCCGGATTGTGCTGCCCGGCCTGCGGACCTCCCTGCTGGGCACGGCGCTGCTGGTGTTCACCCTTTCGATGGATGAAATCGCCGTCACGTTTTTCCTGATTGGAAGAGAAAACACTTTGCCCCTGGAAATTTGGTCGCGGCTGCGCCGCGGCGCGACCCCGGAGATGAACGCCATCGCAACCCTTATTTTTCTTTTTTCGGTGATCACGATTTTCCTCTCGCAGTGGCTGACCACACGCGGCGAGGCCGCTCAATGAAGAGGACTATCAGCCGCCGCAGCTTCCTCGCCAATGCCGGCATTATCGCCGCTGGTTTGCCGCTCTACGCGAACCCGGTCAAGCGGTTCACCCGCGGTCACTCCTGCATTGTGGTGGGCGCCGGCTTCGCGGGCCTCACGGCGGCCTACCGTCTTACGGCCGCGGGCTGGAAGGTGACTGTGCTCGAGGCCCGCAACCGGACTGGAGGGCGCGTCTGGTCATACCGGTTCCCCCAGGCTCCGGAGTTGTCATGCGAGATGGGCGGCGAGTGGATCGGCGCAGATCATAAGAAAATTCAGGCGCTGGCGAAAGAGCTGAATGTTCCTTTGGAGCACCACGCGTATCGCGTATGGCTGCTGCAAAAGGGCAAGATGCATGCGCCCGGCAGTTGGGACTTTACCGCGCAGTCGCGCGAGGCATGGAAGAAATTTCTGGCTGAGTACAAGCGGTACACCACGCAGGATAAGCTGCGCATGGACCAATATGACTGGTGGACCTGGCTGGGCAAGATGGGTTTCAACAGCGAGGATCGGCGCATCCACGAGCTTATCGATTCGACGGATTATGGCGAATCCATCCGGCAGGTTTCCGCCTACGTCGCCGGCGAAGAATACGTCGATACGGACTACACCAATCCCAACAACACGGACGAGATGGATTGGCACGTGGTTGGCGGGAATAGCAAGCTGGTCGAGGCCCTGGCGACCCGGCTTGCGCCCGGCGCGGTGCACTTGAGCTCCCCCGTGGTTTCGATCAAGCAGCGCGGGGGCTTGGTCACAGTTGCCACGGCGAAGGACACATTCACCGCGGACGCCTGCATTTTCGCAGCCCCCTCATCAGTGTTGTCGTCGATTCAGTTTGAGCCCGCGCTCTCCACCGCGCAGGCGCTGGCTGCCGACGAATTGGAGTACAGCAGGATTATCAAAACACAGCTACTGTTTGATCGCCGCTTCTGGCCGGCGGAGGACTTCTCGCTGATCAGCGATGAGACGGCTCACGAATACTTCCACTCCACCCAACGGCAACCTGGACCACGCGGGATTCTTTGTTCCTACGCTGTGGGAGATAAAGCGGATGTGCTCGCCGCGCAGTCGCAGGCGGAACGCCAGGCACAGCTGCTTCGCGACTTGGCGGCGGTTTCTCCCGATGCGGCCAAGGCGCTGATCACGTCGGTCGACCAGCCGTGGCAGGATGATCCGTGGGTTCATGGCGCTTACGCGATGTATCGGCCAGGACAGTGGTTCCGCATCCGGCCTTTACTCCTGCAGCCACACGGCAAGGTGCTGTTCGCCGGAGAGCATCTGGCGGATTGGCAGGGGTTTATGGAAGGCGCCGTCGACACTGGGGAAATTGCGGCTGGGCATTTGTTGCATTGAGGTGCGGGCAGTACTCTAGCTAGCGCTTTCAGCGATATTAGCCCTGTCATTCGGGATTTGCGTCTCCCACATCTCGTAACAGCACGAGATACCCGGATTTCCTGCTAGAGGCTCTTACCGAGGACCGCGTGTGCGGCGTTCATTAAGGAAAGCCACATTGAGTGCGGTGGCTCCGACTCGCCACACAGGAAATCCGGGGTATGGGGTACCCTTTGGTTCGTTGCAGATCGAGAGAACCGCGGGTCCCTCGCCTTCGCTCCCACGGCACGCCGGGGGACCGGAGCGTACACGTAGTGGAGAGACCTGCGGTTTTCTCATTCACAACGAGCAGATGCTACCCACAAGCGGACAATTCCAGCTTTAGGTCACGACGGCCGGGTGACCAGGCCAGGCTTTGCCCCGGGTGGTGACACCCGCCAGGAACAAGTACAGCAACAACCCGATAGGCCCAAAGAGGAAGGTCAGGATCAGACACGGGACAACCAGCAGGAAGGGGACGCCGTTACGCCGCGCATCGCGTACCTGCCAGCTGCCGATAAAAAGATCGAAGGCCAGATAGTGCACCCAGCCCGCAAGCACTAGCCAACGGTCGGTAAAAAGCAACATCACGTTGCTCAGTGAATTGAATCCACCCTTGTGGCCGCCCCAGTGGGTCGCAATCAATACCAGATAGAAGCCAGACAGAATCGCCGGCACCAATAAGCCGGTAATGAGCGAGGAGATCACACGCGAGGCGCGAGGCGACCATCCCGTAACCAATAGGAGCAGCCAACCGGCCAACGCTGTGCTGTTGCAGAGGCGAAAAATGGAATCTGAGGTCATGCGGTTCCTTTCTTATCGTTCAATAGATAGCTTCGCTTGGGGGCGATGGCGATGACGGCAACCGCCGTAAACAGCAGCCACGCGATCAAACTTTCCAACGATACGCTATCAGGTTGTGCAACCGATTGACCGCGAAATGCCTGCCATAAAAGCAATCCGAAAAGCGCGAGGTAACTGGCGGCGATGGCAAAAATGAGATTCCGCTGCCTTCGCCCATCCAACGATTTGCGGCGGCTCAGCCACCAGGCCAGCAGTGGCAAAACCTGCAGGCCATGCATGCCCACAAAGTGGGCCACCCGCAGATCGCCGTGATCGACGCTCCAACCGGTGACCGGCAGTCCGCGACCGCCATCCGGTGCACCCACCGTATGCCCACCCACGACGGAAAGCCGGCCGCTCGCTTGCGCCAGTTGGTCGCGAGTTAGGCAAAGTCATCAGGGCCCCCGAGCCGGTACCCACCAGGGCCAGAACCATGCCCAAACGGAGCGACCAACCCCAGGCGGAAAAAATAAATGGCTGGCGGAAAAGAACAACCGTGAGCGCTAACATCGCCAGCCAGATGCAAGCAATGCTCACTCCCATGACGGCAAAAACGATAGCATCAAAACGCGTGGCGAAATTGAAATGGCTGGTGGTGCCCCGCGCAGCCTGCATATCGATCAGCGCGATTTCCAGGAGAAATCCGATTGCCAAAACGAGGTCTAAGCCGCGGGTAAAAGATCGCCAGATACGCGTCGACCCGATACAAAAGGCAAAGCTCCAGGCAGCGATCATAACGGAAATCGCAAACTTGGCCGGCTTCAGCCAAGCCGGCGCCCCGGTAATCACGCGGTGGTCCACGACCAGGCCAAACAGGCACAACACCAGATCGGCGGCCATGATGAAGCCCAGAATGGTCAGTGCGGGCGCCGCCGCAAAACCCAAGCCGAGTAACCAGGGCAACGAAGGTTCGCGATTCACTACTGCAGGGGTGTCCATGTAAAAGAGATTAACATAAATGTTAATTAGTTTCACATTCAGGTAGAATTAATTTGGAAAGACCCTTGCCAACCAAACCCGCATCCAGAAAAACGAAACCGAATCGCCCCTACCATCATGGAGACCTGCGAGCCGCGCTGATACGAGCAGCGCTGTTGCTGATCGAAGAGCATGGGGTGAAAGGCCTCGCCCTGAGCGACGCCGCTCGCCTGGCAGGTGTGAGCGTTGCCGCCCCTTACCGTCATTTCAAAGATAAGGAGGCTTTACTGGCGGAGATTGCCGCGGAAGGTTTTGTCTTATTTCGTGATGCGCTGGCACGGGCCTCGCGCAGTAACCCAGGGGACAAGGTCAAGCGCCTGGTGGAGATGGGGGTTGCTTATGTCGAGTTTGCCCTGCACCATCGGTCTCACTTCAAGGTGATGTGGGAAGGTGGGATCCGCAAAGAAAAGTACCCCCAGGTGGGGCAGACTGCATACGAGGCGTATCTGTTGTTGGAAAAGGCGGCTCTCGATTTGCTGCCTGTAGCCCAACCCGGGGCACAACAAGCGCTGGTTGCGACGGCCTGGAGCGTGGTCCATGGCTACGCCACGCTGACGCTGGAAGGTGAACTGCCGCCGCCCGAGACGGCGCAGATGGGCAAGAAGCTGTTGCGGCAATCGCTGCATCTGCTGCTGGACCAATTCGCAACCAACTCAACCCTGGACGATTTCATTCAATAGAAGCTGCGCAGCGTGTATATCTATAGGGGCTAAAACACTATCTCAGAATCGCTCCGCTGCTGCGGTCCGTCGTTATTTGCCGACGCCGCATTTGAATGGATCGTGGACGGTGGCATGACAAACTCCGCAGATAAGACTATGTGGACGTCGATTGACGACCTTTGTGACCAGACGTTCGGGAGCCGCCCATCCGCGAACCATTTGGCATTGCTAAGAAAGTCTGAGAATGAGCGACCGGAAGTTAAGGACTTTATCGAGCGCGCCCTTCGCCTGATGGCAATCTCAAATATGCCGCCGGTGCACATGACGCCCGCCCTGGCCTGGATCCTCGGTGTCATGATTCCCAGGCTGCTTCCTGGGGCGTGGGGGAACATCGTTCCTCCATTTACTCTTGAAGACCGCCATACACGGATCAACGCGTACCTCAACGCAAATCCGTGGGGACAATTTGCGGAAGGTACTGTTCTGCTGGAGATGGGCTGCGGATTCCCGCCGCAAACGGCGCTCGATGCTGCACGCGATTTTCCCCGGTGGCAGGTGATTGGCGCCGACCTGCAATTCGACCCCTACGTTCTGCACGATCCTGACGGAAACTACGCGTGCATGGATGCGAACGGCGGCGTGCGATACTTTCACCCTGGCACGCCCAATAGCGCAACATTTGCGTCCCTGTACGACGATGCTTCTTCCACCTTCCACCGCTTCGGCACGATGTTTGCGGCGCTTCGTGAGAAGTTACCGGTCGCGGATGAGGGCGAGTGTGTATCCGTCGAGCATGATGGCGCCAGGCTGGTGCGCAATCCCATCCGAAGCTACGAGCGTTCCAATCTTAAGTTGATTCAGGCTGGGTTGGGCGCGGAAACACCGCAAGCGGATATTGTTCGAGTGTTCAATGTCCTTATATATTTCGATTCAGCGTTTCGCAGCCGAGCCGAGGAATGGGCTCTGCGCACACTTCGGCCTGGAGGCCTGTTCCTTTGCGGTGCGGATAGCAACCAGACCTTCGAGGCACGTTATTCTGTCTACCGCAACGAGGATGGGAATCTGGTCGCCAAAGAATTCGCATTCAGCCTGGATAACATTCGCTCCCCTTCGGTGATGCCATGGTTCTGCCTGCACGAGGAAGAGAAGGAAACGTTTTTACTGGCAAAGCTTGTTGGAGTTCTCCGTTCCGATAAGGAATTCTGCCGCGACTATGATTCGCGTCTCGACGATCTATTTGCCGAGAAGCGGATCTGGACCCGCCAGGAAGATGGCTTTCTGGCAGCGCCAGCTCACCCGCTCGCCGCCGCCGAGTGGACGCCGGCCTTCGTCGAAATCCAAAGCAAATTGGCGCAGGAAGGTTTCGCCGATCGCGCTGTGTCCGTGCTCAATGGCGCTGGGTACAGAGCGTGGATTAACCCTGTAGGCCACGTAGCGGTTGACCCGAAGAGCATCGCTTCTTTTTGAAAGATGGTTCAAAGCCGAGTATCTGGAGATGCCAGCGCGCTTGGCGCCCGCATCTCCGGCACGAGGCAGCTACTCCGGCTGCGGGACGAGACGTAGATAAGGCTTGGGCGACCTCCAACCGTCGGCATACTTCAGCTTGGCTTCTTCATCGGTAACCGAGGGCAGGATGATGACATCGTCTCCCTGCTTCCAATCCGCCGGTGTGGCAACCTTGTGCTTGGCCGTGAGCTGCATCGAATCGATCACCCGCAGCAATTCGGCAAAATTGCGGCCTGTGGTCATGGGGTAGCTCAAGTGCAGCTTGATTTTCTTGTCGGGACCGATGATGAAGACGGTGCGAACGGTGGCGTTGGTTGCGGCCGTGCGGCCTTCAGAAGTATCTCCTGCGTCGCCGGGCAACATGTCATACAGCTTGGCGACCTTGAGCTCGGTGTCTCCAATCATGGGATAGTTCACCTTGTAGCCGCCGGTCTCTTCAATATCCACGGCCCATTTGCCATGGCTGCTCACGGGATCGACGCTCAACCCAATCACTTTGGTGTTGCGCTTGCGGAACTCGGGTTCAAGGGCAGCTACACTCCCCAACTCTGTGGTACAGACAGGGGTAAAATCTTTCGGGTGAGAGAAAAGAATCGCCCAACCGTCGCCGATCCACTCATGAAAGTGAATCGTGCCGTGGGTCGTTTCCGCGGTAAAGTCGGGGGCTGTGTCATTAATTCTTATGGACATGCTGCGTTTCCTGTTCTTGCTGAGCAATTTTGAGATGTTTTGCAATCCCTGGGAGCCTATTGGACCCACGACTCACTTTATCAGGGACCTGCAGGAGCCGGGCGGGGTTATGCCTGGTTATAGGGTATCCAGACCTGCATGGCGGAGGGCTGGCGATTAGACCAAGCATAATACGGGATAAGCCGCAGGGTGGTGGAAGGAACGGCGTCGCGATTAGGTAGAGTGGACTGGTAAAGGCTTTGCGGCCCGGCTGGGAGCCACTCGCCGGGGTGCTCCAACACCACCACCCCATCCAGCAGACCGGGCTGGTAGCGGGTTGCCGTGGTCTGCGTAATCCGCGCGGTGTAGCGCGGAAAGCCCGCGGAATCGGCCGCGTCGACTGCCTGGTCGAGTTGCTCCATGCAGTACACGATCGGCCCACGTTGGAATGCGATACGGCCGCGATCGTCCGCCACCGCAAGATTGGCATGCACGGCCTGGGGCTCCATATCAAAGGCCAGCTCGACCTCGTCGCCCGCGGACCAGCGGCGCGTGAGCGGGAGATATTCTCCAGCCGTGGCGCCCTCTACTGGATTGCCATTGACTTTGACTACGTTTCGCTTCGACCATCCCGGAATGCGCACGAACAAAGTGAACTCCTGGGGTGAAGCGGGCTTTACAGCCAGGTGGACAGTACCCTCCCACGGATATTGCGTGGTTTGTTTGATTACCAGTCCGACGCCATTCTCGAGTTGCCAGGAGAGCTCGGAATTGTCATAGAGGTGGACATAGACGCCTTCGGTCGAGGTGCTATAGAAGTAGCCGGGCAGCGCAGCAAAGGTACGTTCCAGATTAGGTGGGCAGCAGGTGGTGTCGTACCAGGGATTGCGGATCTTGTCGCCGGTCGAGGGATCAAAGGCCAGCGGGTTGCGATAGCAGTAGAGCTTTCCATCCAGCGACATGCCGGAGTTGATGCCGTTGTAAAGGGCGCGCTCCATCACGTCAGTAAACTTTGCCTGCCCGCTGGCCGACAACATGCGCCAATTCCACATCATGTTGCCGATGGCGGCGCAGCTCTCGCCGTAGGCGCGATCGTTGGGCAGCTCATAAGCATTGCCGAAAGCCTCGCCGTCGCTGCGCGCTCCGACTCCGCCGGTTACATACATCTGGTGTTCGGTCAGGTCAGCCCATAGCAGATTGAGTGTCTTCCAGTAAGCCGGATCGCCGGTTTCCAGGTAATAATCGGTCGCCCCACAGCAAGCGTACATGGCGCGCACGGCGTGTCCTTCGAGCCGGGTTCTGGAAGTAAAGGGAACTCCGCAGAACATATAAACGATTTGCGATTCTTTTAGCGAAATGCGGGGATCACCGTGCAGTATGTAGCCTGCCAGTTCGAGATAGTGACGATTGCCCGTTGTGCGATAGAGCTCGACCAGCGACATCTCAATTTCGGGATGACCCGCCACGATGGGACCCTGATCGGCGGCGGGCCCATAGCCCGGCAACAGGTAGTTATCAACAAAACGCAATCCCGCATTCAGCAGCGTTGGGTCTCCAGTGGCGCGATAGTAGGCGATACCGGCCTGGAGCAGGTGGCCAATGCAGTAGAGCTCGTGACCACCCGTCTGCGTTTTAGGAAGCATGCGCTCGCTTTGCCTGCGCTCGACAAAGTAGGTGTTCAGATATCCGCTGGGCTCCTGTGCAGCGATCACCTGGCGAATCATTTCTTCGGTGGGAGTGCGCAACTGGGGAAGAGGACCGGACTGGAGAGCAAAGGCGACCGCTTCTATCCACTTGTAAACATCGGAATCTGAATAAAGTGGACCGCGCTGCGCGGCGGACTTTCCCTCCAGGCGAAGGAAGTTATCCATGCGTCCGTGTTCGATCAACTCCAAACGCATGCTGGAGATGCTTGATTCCACATTCGTCTGCCGGCGTTTCGACCAGAAGCCGGGCGCAATGGTGACTGCACGTACTGGGACGCTTTTCAGCTTAGCGTAGGGCGAATTGCGGGTGGAGATGATACCGGCGGTGGCCCAGTCCGGATCGAGGGTGGTTGGGTGGGTGCTGGTTTGGGCGGTGGATTGGCCGTAAGCGAGGTCAGCCGACGGCAGGGCGAGCGCCGCGGTTGCCGCCGCAGCGGTCGACATGAATTGGCGTCGGGTGAGCGAGGAGCCCATGATGCCTTCCTGGAGCGAGCGCGGGTACCATCATACTGCTTCCACGGCCCGGTGATCCAGCCCCCGGTAATCCAACCCCCGGTGATGAAGCCAACGATCCAAGCTACTCTCGAAGATCTGCTGAACAATCGATGTTACGTTATGGCGCTGCTTCCAATGAGGGTAGTGCCGGGCAAACTTGCTGGTGTCGCTAATCCACCAGATATGGTCCCCGGTGCGGTTATCTTCCTTATAAGTGTAATTAAGCTTTCTGCCGGCAACCTCTTCGCAGATGCTGATTGACTCCATCATGGAAGCATTGCTGAAGCGGCCTCCACCAATGTTGTAAACCTCACCGCTGCGCGGCTTCTGAAAGAATTCGTAGAAGCAGTTGATCAAGTCGGCGCTGTGAATATTGTCACGTACCTGCTTGCCGTTGTATCCAAAGACGGTGTACGGCCGTCCAGTCACCGTGCAGCGCATCAGGTACGCGAGGAAACCGTGCAACTGGGTGCCGCTGTGGTTTGGCCCGGTCAGGCAACCACCCCGAAAACAAGCAGTCTTCATGCCGAAGTAGCGGCCATATTCCTGCACCATCACGTCAGCAGCAACTTTGGATGCGCCGAAGAGACTATGTAGCGTCTGGTCGATGGACATCCGCTCATCGATGCCTTCCCAGTACTGGTGGGTGGGATCGATTTCCCAACGGGTATCGAGTTCTATCAAAGGCAGGCGGTTTGGCGTGTCTCCGTAAACCTTGTTGGTTGAGGTGAAGATGAAAGGGGCGTCAGGGCAGAACTTGCGCGCAGCATCAAGCAAATTGAGGGTTCCCAGGGCGTTGACGGAGAAATCCATGTGGGGATCGCGCGCCGCCCAGTCGTGAGACGGCTGGGCGGCCGTGTGGATCACCAGCGCGATGCTTTTGCCCACGCCGGCAAAGAGCCGGTTGACACGGTCGGTATCCCTAATGTCGAAGTCACGGTGGCGATAGCTTGCGCCCAGCTCAGATTGCAAGCGTTGCTTATTCCAGGCGGTCGAGGCTTCCGCACCGAAGAAATGACCGCGCATATCGTTATCAATGCCGATAATGTCGAGCCCTAAATTGGCGAAGAAGGAGCTAGCCTCCGAACCAATGAGACCCGCTGAACCGGTGATAATGACGATGCTCATCTTGGTTGACCCGGGGGCAGAATAACCCGAACGTCAACGCTCAAGTCATGGGAAGTGAGGTCGCGATGTTACCGGCGGGCGGAAAGATTACGCTGGTTACCGGTCCTCGCTGGAAATAACTTGTGAGATGGAGTTTGATGCGCTTAGACGAAGGTTCATCGCTCAGAGGGGCAGCAGATTCGCGGCCGCGTCAAACTCCATATCGTTCGCCGGTCCTGCGCTGGTGACACCGGGGTGGCCATTGATGGCGCGCACGCAGGCTTCTGAAACCAGGAAACGATCGAGATTCAGTGTATCGGCGATGCGAACCACGCGCAGTTCCTCTGGAGCCGTCGCGGCCAACGATGCCAAAGCGGCCTGAATGGCTTCGCGATCGTTATCGAAGTAAATGGGAATTTTTGCCGGGAGCAGGCCCAGCGACGTGAGCGCATTCATATAGGTGTATTGCAGGTTGAGTGCCTTGACGAAGCGGGCGGTGGTGAAATCTGCCATGCCGATGCCAATGCCGTTGCCGTTGCTCGCGGGCGTCAGATCGCGGACAAAGATACGGGAGACTCGCGGTGTGACCGGGTTCTCGGAACGAATCGACGAGATGTAGCCAACAATGTCGCGGCCAATAACGTTAGTGTCCATACCCGCGCCGCTTATGTCTTTGCCGATGCGGTCCACAATCAGCAGATCAATATCATCAAAAGGCAGGCGGGCCAGCAGCGACTGCGCCTTTTTGAACAACCTGTCCTCTTCGCGAACGATATTTTCTGGCCGCAGCACCTCGATCTCGGCGGTCTGATGATGTTGATCTTCAAGCAAAGCGATGCCGCAGAACACCGGCGCGGCGCTAAGAATCGTCTGGGCAAAACCGCGAAGCACAGGCTCATATCCCAGATGTGCGGCCGCACGATGGGCATTGCTCGCGCCTACCTGCTTACCGAAACCGATGACCAGCATCTTCTGGATGCCGCTGCCCAGAGTACCCCGGAAGTCAGTGTGCGGCTTGACCCGATTGAGCACGATCACGCCATCCGCCTGGAGCGCGGGCACACTAAAAACCACGTCCAGCCCATCGAACGCCGTGCCAATCTTCTCCACTTCCATGCTGGCTTCGATGGGCACGCCCATGCTTTCCGGCGTGACCCCGTATTCTGCCAGCATCTCCAGTTGGCCTTGCGAAGTGGCTCCGCCGTGGCTGCCCATTGCCGGCACGATAAAGGGACGAGCGCCCGCATCCATCAAAACGCCCAGCGTGGCCTGCACGATTTCTTTAAGGTTGGTAATGCCCCTGCTACCCACCCCCAGGGCAATTCTCATGCCCGGCCTAATTTGGTCGCGCAGCCCCGTCTGGGCAAACTGCTGCGCCAGGACCGCGGGAAAATCCAGCTTTCGCGAACTGGGATAGCTCTGGCTCATTGCAACCATCTTGGGAAAGTGATTCGACGTGCTCATCGCGATGATGCTCCCTCAAATAAAACGATACACTCAACCCCGTAGGGGGCGCCCGATTGCGGCCCCAGGCTCCTTCTTAGTACACTTCCCGTTTGTTCCTCTGCTGCCTGCGCGAGGTTGTGAGATTTGAATCGTTTCTGGTTTCGAAGTCCGTCAAGACTCAGCTCTAAACTCTTTGCCGCCGCTGCATTAACGCTCTTCAGTTTCCCTGCGTTAGCAAATGATTGTGAAGGGCTGGCAAAACTTCACTTGCCGCACACCACGATTACGAAGGCAGAGGTTGTCGCGGCAGGCCAGTTCACTCCCCTGACTGGGAAGCCACTGACCGAACTCCCGGTTTTCTGCCGGGTCGCAGCCACTTTGGCGCCCAGCCCTGACTCCGACATCCGGGTCGAGATCTGGATGCCCCAGGCGGGTTGGAACGAGCGCTTCGAGGGGACTGGTAATGGCGGCTTCGCAGGCAATATAAGCTTCGGCGCGCTGGCGGAAGGCTTGCGCCGAGGCTACGCAGTGGCCAATACCGATATGGGCATGGCTACCCCACCAGGTGCAACTGCGAGCATCTTCATCAACCGTCCCGAGCGCTGGATTGACTGGGGATACAGGGCGACGCATGAGATGACGGTTGTAAGCAGGCAGGTGGTCGAGGCCTACTACCAGCGCGATGCCAAGCGGGCGTACTTTGTGGGTTGTTCAACCGGCGGCGAGCAAGCGCTGATGGAATCTCAGCGCTACCCGGATGACTACGATGGGATCGTAGGCGGGGCTCCAGCGAACAATAGGACCGGGGTGCACCTCAGCATCCTGTGGAACTTTGCGGTGAACGAAAGAACGCCGGCATCTTATTTGCCCCCAGCCGCACAGTCCATGCTCTCGGAAGCGGTTATGAACGCTTGCGATGGGCTCGACGGAGTGAAGGACGGCGTGATTGCCGATCCGGAGAAATGTCACTTCGATCCGGCGTCGCTCGTATGCCACGCGGCCGGTCAGCAAAGCTGTTTGACTGCGTCGCAGGTGGAGACGGCCAAGCAACTCTATTCCGGGCCGGTCAATCCACGAACCGGCGAAAGCCTCTATCCCGGACTGCCGCGGGGCAGCGAATTTGGCTGGGATGGTTTGGATCGGACGCCGGGGCCGGCCGCGGTCGCGCCCTTTGCTCCCATCTTTCAATGGGTTTTTGGACCGCAGTGGAGCTGGCGGCAATTCGATTTCGATCATGACAATACCGTGTTCAACCAAAAGCTTGCCGGCATGTTGAATGCGACCAGCCCGGATATCGATACGTTTCGCGCACATGGCCACAAGTTGCTCATGTATCACGGTTGGAGCGACTGGTTAGTGCCTCCCGGAGAGTCGATTATTTACTACAACGCGGTGCTGGCACGGGACAAAGAATCCCATTCCACCGCGCAACCGGCGGGGGCTATCGATCAGTCGTTGCGCTTGTTCATGGTCCCGGGTATGGCGCATTGCGGTAGCGGACCGGGTCCGACGCACTTTGATGCTTTGGGGGCGGTGGTTGATTGGGTGGAACATGGGGTTGCACCGGACCAGATCATCGCCAACGGCGGAGCGGACAACATGCAGCGTCCACTTTGTCCGTATCCGCGCGCTGCGCAGTACCGGGGTACTGGCAACCCGAACGATGCTTCCAGTTTTGTGTGCACGAATCCAATCCCGTAGTGAGGTAAGAACAACATGCGTTTGGCAGGAAAAGTAGCAATCGTTACTGGAGCGGCTTCGGGAATCGGCCGGGCCATGGCTCATCGCTTTGCACTGGAGGGCGCTAAGGTCGTAGTCGCCGACGTGGATCTGCCCCGGTCAGAAGCGGCGGCGGCCGAAATTGCCGCAGCAACTGGCGGGCAAGTGCTGGGGATAGCCATGGACGTAACTGACGAAGATGCGGTGGAGAGAGGCGTGGAAAGAACTATTCGCGAGTTCGGCGGCGTGCATATTCTCTGCAGCAACGCGGGGAACCAGATCATCGGTGGCGTCCACGAGCTGGCGTATAGCGATTGGAAGAAGGTACTGGCAATCCATCTTGACGGCGCCTTTCTGACCACGCGCGCCTGCCTCCGTCACATGTACAAATCCGGCCAGGGAGGCACCATCATCTACACCGGATCGGTCCACTCCAAGCTTGCTTCCCTGCTGAAGGCACCTTATGTGACCGCCAAGACCGGCCTGCTTGGGCTTTGCCGCGCGGTAGCGAAAGAAGGCGCGCCTTACGGCGTGCGCGCCCATGTGATTTGCCCTGGCTTCGTGCGCACTCCGCTGGTGGAGAAGCAGATTCCCGAACAAGCGAAGATTCTGAATATCGATCCCCAGGATGTAGTGGAGAAAGTGATGCTGAAGGATACGGTCGACAAACAATTCACATCGACAGACGACATCGCGGCGACCGCGGTCTTTCTGGCGGAGCAGACCAGTCTCGCCTTAACGGGACAGTCGATCCTGTTAACCCATGGCTGGTTTATGGAGTAATTGCTGTACGCTAAGACGATCGCGCCGGTATGCCATGACGCTGGTCCGTAATGCGGAAAAGAGGTTTCTATGTCGATTACCAGGCGCAGCTTTCTCACATCCGGCTCAGCAGCAGCCGCCTTGCTGGCAACCGGAGCGGGGCGCGCAGCCTCTTTAGGCCTGCCGCTAGGCTTGCAACTCTATTCTGTGCGCACGCTGCTGCCCACGGATTATGCCGGCACGCTGAAACAAATCGGCGCCCTCGGATATAAAGAGGTGGAAGCTGCCGGCTTCGAGAAGCTTACCGCCGACCAGGTAAAGGCTGCCATGCAGGCGGCCGGCTTGCGCTGCGTCAGCGCGCATTACGGGCTCGGCTTGCTCAAGAAGAACCTCAATGAAATTCTGCCGTTCTGTAAATCGCTTGGCCTTGATTACATTGTCTGCTCCTCGCCAATGCATCAGCAGGAGGGGGTGAAGGGTCTGCTTACCATGGATGATTGGCATTGGAATGCCGATCAGTTCAACCAGCTGGCTTCCAAAGTGGAGGATGCGGGCATGCGTTTTGCCTATCACAACCACTACGAGGAGTTCGGAGCGATCGATGGCGTTCTACCCTTCGATGAGCTCCTGAAACATACCGACCCGGCTAAAGTTAGTTTTGAAATGGATTGCGGATGGGTAGTCGTGGGCGGGCAGAACCCGGTTCATTACCTGAAGCAATATCCCACTCGAATCGTAATGCTGCATGTAAAGGATTTTAAGGATAACAAGCCGCCATCAGTGGAATTGGGCACAGGTTCCGTGGACTACGTGCCCATATTCGCGGCAGCAGCAGCGGCCGGGCATGTTCGCCACTGCTTCGTTGAACAGGAAGAATTTCAAGGGCCAATCATGGAAGCTCTGGGTGTCGACGCCAGGTACATGAAGCGCCTGCGTGCCTGAGAACCGCAGACCTGTCCACATTTGATAGTGGTCAGGGCCACACCGCGGATCCCTCGGCTTCCCCGGAAATCCGGAGAGTAGCGTCGTGGAGAGACCTACGGTTTCCCTTCGATTAATGGCTTACTAATTTATGCTCTAGTAGTGGTTGCAGAATCGGTATCGGGAGCGGGCCTTCGTCGAGCGCAGTGTCGTTGAATCGCTTGAGAGAGAAGGCGCTTCCCTTCTCTTTCTGAATCTGATTTCGCAGATCGATCCACTGATGGAACCCAACGTAGTAGGTGATGAGCTGCCCAGCCGTCAGCTTGGCCCGGCGTAGTTTACCCTGGGCTTCGGCTGCCGTCTGAAAGCCTTTCTGCTCCATCAGGTCGAGCGCCTCCTGATCGGTCATATTGTGGCTCTGCATGCGGATGTCGAGGATGGCATTGCAAATCACCCGCAGACGGATCTTCTCGACCATAAGGATGAAGCGAGGATCATGGTCGGCATAGCCTGCTTCCTCCATTTCCTTAACCCCATATTCGCCCCATCCTTCCACATAGGGACCGTTCGCCAGCAGCGCGCGCAGTACGCGTCGCGAGGATGGCCGCAGGCTGTTAGCGTGCTCGAACTGCGTGTAGTGGCCGGGCAAAGCCTCGTGCATGGTCAGGTATTGCAACATCCATTTGTTGTACTCACGCAGCTTCGAGTCAGCCTGCTCCCTGGGCATCTTGGGATCAATGGGAGTCACCCAGTATTCAGCCTCCTCCTTTGGTTCAAGCACAGGCGCAGAATGGAATCCAGCAACGGAATACACGCCGCGCAGAAATTCGGGGGTGGGCACGATGCGCATGTTGTCGCGATCGCTCAGCGTGAGCAAGTCCTTCTGCACGATAAACGCACGGATGCCGCCGGCCTCGGCCTTCACCTTCTCCAGCAGTTGATCGGGCGCGACATGGTCCTGGTTGATACGGTCGATCACTTCGGTGATGACCTTGTTCTGCACGGCATCTCCACTTAGATCGCTATGGCCGGCATGGTCGGGAAACCATTGCTGGTGCAGCGGCAGGGCCTCTGCGTACATCTCCGCGCGCAGCCGGGGTAGATCCTGTTCGGCAGCGGCGAGAACGGAATCTGGAGTTTCGTGAGTGCCGGGCCCGAGCGCGAAGGCAAAGATCCTGGCGTACACCTGCGGTCCTGTACGCCAGGTAACCGTATGCGGCCTGTGCGCGAGGTCGTCCTTGAGCCACGCGGCAAAATTGTCGAGCGAAGCCTTAGCAGACTTCGATGCCAAATCGTAACGGGGGCGCAGAGGGGATCCTGCAGGAATCATGCTCCCGATCTGGTCGATTACCCCAGTGTTTCCCGCGTTCTCCTGAAGGGCGGTATCGATAAAGACCGGGTCAGCCTCTTTGAGATTGTTGCGAGCCTGGTCAAGGATCCGCGGAATCTGCTCCATGCGGGAGAGAACTGAGCTGAGACGCGTTTGCTCGGTGCCGTCGGTCGAGGTGAGGGGGAAGAAGAGGCCGGAGCCGATCATCTCGACATAATCCTGTGGACGATAGCGATAACTCTGTAACACATCGACGGAATAAAGGCTGGACTCTATGCTGAAGCGGAGCAGCGCGAGATCCGCTGCATCTTCGGGCGTAGCCGTCTTGATGCCGGCAAAGCATTTTTGGCCAGCTACGATGAGCGTGCGCTCGGCGGCAATGGTAGCAGGACTAGCATCGTCGAGCTCATCATCCAGGGGAGCCTTGGGGTCTCCATGATAGCCAGCCTGCGTAGCCTCGACGGGTGAATAGCGTAGGCCGGCAAGTAGAAAACGATTGGCCTGATCAAGAAATGGCTCGTGCGCAGCAACGGTGCAGTGAAATTCTTCGGGCACTGCCGCAGAGGCGGAATATTGAAAAGCGGACAGACAAATCAACGCCAGGACGGAGCGAAACATGAGTGAAACGATAACACGATCATCCGCAGATCCGGGTACCCGGATCTACCCATTGTCGTTGCCGATCTTGCTCAGACATTCACTCGTGATTCCATCTCGGATTTGCCAAACGAGCAGGCAGGCTGCAATCTGATAGCAATGCCGGAACTACCGGACATTTCCGCTTATATAACCGCGCTGGAGCCACGTATCCTCGGGCAGCCACTCGAACACGTGCGCATAGCCAGCGCGTTTCTATTGCGAACGGCGCTGCCACCGATCTCGAGCGTGGAAGGTCACAAAGTGCGAGCACTGCGCCGCATCGGCAAACGCATCGCTATCGGAGTCGAGGGTGATCTCTGGCTGGTGCTTCACTTGATGATTGCCGGGCGGCTGCACTGGCGTCCACTCGGAGCGAAGCTGGCGGGCCGGCAGAATCTCGCCGCCTTCGACTTTCCCAACGGCTCGCTCGTGCTCACGGAAGCGGGAACCAAGCGCCGCGCTTCGTTGCACCTCTTCGCAGGAGAGGAAGCCTTGCATTCCATCGACCCAGGCGGGCTCGACGTGCTCTCGAGCGACCCAAACAGCTTTCGCCAGGCGCTCACAGCCGAGAATCGAACTCTCAAGCGGGCTCTTACCGACCCACGAATTCTAAGCGGGATCGGCAATGCCTATTCGGATGAGATTCTGCACGCCGCTCGGTTGTCACCAGTCGCTCTGACGCAAAAGCTCACACCGCAGGAATGGGAAAGACTCTACGACTCGACCCGTACCACGCTCGCGCTCTGGATCGAACGGCTGGGTGACGAAGCGAAAGCTGGCTTTCCGGAAAAAGTCACGGCGTTTCGCAAGGATATGGCGGTGCATGGCCGCTTCGGACAGCCCTGTCCGAGATGCGGCGAACCCATCCAGCGCATTCGCTACGCGGACAATGAAACGAACTACTGCGTGCGCTGCCAGACAGGTGGAAAGCTTCTGGCGGATAGGAGTCTCTCACGGCTTTTAAAATCGGACTGGCCACGCACCCTGGATGAGCTGGAAACACTCAAGCGCCGCTGACGAATTACGAGCTGCGATGTAATATAGTGATATCACTATACTAGTAGCGCCAATGACTCCTAAGCCGGTGATCTGGATAGGGTCCAGCCTAAGAGGTTTGCGCGCATTTCCTGAGGTTGTGCAGGATCGCATGGGTTACGCCTTTTACGTTGCACAGTGCGGTGGCAAGCACTCGGACACGAAGACCCTTCAAGGGTTTGGTGGGGCAGGAGTAGTGGAGCTGCTCACAGGCTTTCGTGGGGATACTTTCCGAGCAGTGTACACGTTGCGATTTGCGGAGGCAGTCTACGTACTCCACGCCTGCCAGAAGAAATCGACGACGGGGCGCGAGACGTCGCGCCGGGATATCGACTTGATCAAGCAACGCCTGAGAGAGGCTGAACAGATTGCAAAGGACCACAGGCCATGAGTAAGAATGGATCCGAGACCGGGACCCGGAATGTCTTCAGAGATATCGGTATACCAAACGCTGAAGAGCACCTGATCAAGGCCCAGCTGGTGCTCAAGATCGGCACAATCCTGAAGGGTCGCCGGCTGAAGCAGGTCGAGGCGGCTAATCTGTTGGGCATTCGCCAGCCCGATGTCTCCAAGATGTTGCGCGGGGAGTTCCGGCAGTTCTCCGTCGAACGCCTTCTTCATTTTCTCGTGGCGCTCGATCAGGATGTGGAGATCATCATCAGGCCGCGCCGGGATGGAAGAAACGCTCCGGCCCTCCACGTATCCTGAAGCGGAGTCGAGCGATATCCGATACTCGACTGTGCCAATCTAGCTCATCCATACCTTCTCCGCCGGCTTCCCTTCCAGCTCTTGCTGAAGCGAACCTTTTGCTCCGCTGAGGGGCAGGCGGATCTCTGCTCCGCATCCCGGGCTATCGACGCGATTGGCTACTTGAAGAACTCCACCGTGCGCTTCGCATATCTGCCGTGCAAGCGCCAGGCCGATGCCGCTTCCCCCCGGCTTTGTAGTGTAAAAGGGCACAAACAGGTTCGAGGGGTTGATAAGACCGACCCCGTTGTCCTGAATCAGAATCACCACCGTCTGGGGAGCGGCTCGCCAGCTGACTGTCACTTCGGGAACATCCTTCTTGTTCTTCGCAGACCCGTCAGGGAAGCGCGCTAACGCCGCTTCGGCCGCATTGCGCAGCAGGTTGATCACCAGCTGTTCGATCTGGTCCGGGTCAAGGTGCAACACAATCTCGGGCCCCGGCTTAAACTGCACCGGCACCCTGGTCTCCAGCGCAACCGCGCGTTCCAGCAGCGAATACAAAGAAACGGGCTGCAATGCAGGAGGCGGCAACTGCGCAAGCTGCCGGTAAGCCTGGATGAAGCGGTTGAGCGACTCCGCGCGGTTCTCAATAATTTTGAGGCCCCGGTCGAGACTGAATACGTCATGATCGAGGCCGTCCATGGTTTGCACCTTTACCGGGCTCATGTGGACCCAGGAGCGAAGGCTGCCGGCAATGGACTTGATCGGCGTGAGCGAATTATTGATTTCGTGGCCAATCACCCGGATCAGACGCTGCCAGGCATCACGCTCCTGCTCGCGGAGGGCGATACTCACGTCTGAAAGCACAAGCAGCGTGTGCGGAATGCCCCGCTGGCGGAAACTGGATCTCCTTACCATCCAGTGGACGGGATTGCCCTTGCCGGCAAGGATCAGGATTCCCCGATCCGGTTGATCGAGCACGAGCGAAAGTTGCAGAGTATCGGCGCCACAGCCCAGGGCTCGCTCCGCGGTGAGATGAAAGATGCACTCCGCGGCCGGATTGATAAGCCGCAGACAATGTTCGGGATCGAAAGCGAGTACGGGCGCGTCCATGGAAGAGATCACGCAACGGAGCAATTGGGTCGCCTCCATCTCACTCAGGCGCTGGCTTTGCAGCAAATCTGCGAATTGATTGATCTCTAGCGCGAGCTCTCCCAACGCATCGAGTTGCCTTCCCCCGCGCGCGCGGAAAGAATAATCCGACTCGCGCAGTGCAGAGACCACGTTCGCCAGAGTTTGTAGCGGGCGGATGATCTGTTCCATGAGTAGGCCGGCGGCAATCAACGAGATTACGGCGACACCACCCAGCAGAGTAAGGGCCATGGATTGGGAATACTTCGCCTGCCAGAGCAAGGCTGCGGCGAGCAAAAATGCGGGCGCGGCAATCAGAAGGCACAGCAGGCGAATGCGGCCTTCGAAGGGAGTCGAAGCACCAACATGCCTTACAGGACGAGAGTGCGTGGTTAACGCGGAATCAGTTCCGCTGCCCGAAGCAGGATCATATTCCATACTTCTCCATCCGGCGATAGAGTGCTCCGCGGCTCAATCCCAGGGCCTCCGCCGCATGGCTTACGTTGCCGCCAGCGCGTGCCAGAGCCTTGCGGATGAGAATGCTTTCCACCGCCTCAAGGCTGAGTTCATCCAGACTCTGAGTCGATGAGCGGACATGGTTCAGGCCAAGATCGGAAATCTGAATGCGCGCACCGCGAGCCATAAGGACGGCGCGCTCCATCGAGTGGTCGAGTTCTCGCACGTTGCCCGGCCAGCCGTGTTGCAACATCGCATCCAACGCATTGGGCTCAAAACCAGTGACAGCCTTGCGGTAGCGCGAAGTATAACGGGCGAGAAAGTGGCCAGCGAGCGCCGGAATATCTTCGCGGCGATCGCGCAGCGGCGGAAGATGAATCTCCACCGTGTTCAGCCGGAACAAAAGATCTTCGCGAAACCGTCCCGCGGCGCACTCTTCCTGCAAGTCGGCGTTGGTAGCCGAAAGCAGACGTACGTTGACGCGCTTGGTTTGCGAGGAGCCGACACGTTCGAGATCGCCGGTCTCGAGTACGCGCAGAAGCTTGGCCTGCTGGCGCATGGGCACGTTTGCCATTTCATCCAGAAAGAGAGTGCCGCGATCGGCCAACTCGAAGCGCCCAATGCGGTCGGTGCGCGCGTCGGTAAACGCTCCTTTGACATGCCCGAAAAGCTCGCTTTCGAAGGTTCCCTCCGCCAGCGCGCCGGTATTTACCGCGACCAACGTCCGCGCCGCGCGCGAAGAGAGGGCGTGCAGCGTTTGCGCAACCACTTCCTTACCCGTTCCATGTTCGCCGGTAATGAGCACGTTGGCATCGGAAGGGCCGATGCGCGCCAGAAGCTCAAGCACCGGTTGCATGGAAGCCGCGCGGGCGATTAATTCGGGTCTTCCCTCGGCGCGCAGCAAGCGGTTTTCCGCTTCCAGAATCTCTGCCTGTTGAACCGCACGCCGAAGTTCGATCTGCGTCCGCAAAATAGAAATGAGCCGCGCATTCTCCCACGGCTTCTGAATAAAGTCGCAGGCCCCGCGGCGCATCGACTCGACGGCAAGACCCACATTGGCCCAGGCCGTCATGACGATGATACGCAGACGGCTGTCATGCGCATTGAGCTGAGCAAGCAGCTCCAAACCTTCCGCACCGGAGGTAGTATCGCGGGTGTAATTGAGGTCGATGAGGAGAACATCGAAGGTTTCGCTGGCAACCCGGTCCCATACTTCGCGAGGAGATTGCGCTCTCACAACCCGGTAGCCTTCCGGCTCCAGCAACAACTCAATAGCATCCAGGATGTGAGGCTGATCATCCGCAGCGAGTATCCGGGGAGCCTCCCCTTGTGTGCGGGATGCCAGGGTCTCTTTCGCAGTTTGCGGGAACGTCGCCATCATCGCCTCATGCACTTCATAAGTATAGTGGCCCTGTTGTTGCTGGCAGTCTTGATCTTGAAAACACGGTTTGCAGAACGGATTTAAGGCCTACTCTGCTGAACAACTCCAGTCTTCGCTTCCTGAATAGAAATGCCAGCATGATCCAGAGTCGTGCCGACGGCTTTATCCAGCTCGACCTTTGCTTTCTCATACGCCGTCTGCGCCGTTACCAGGGTTGACTGCGCGATGGACAGGTCTCGCTGTGCGGTGAGCGTCTGGTAAATGGAACCCGCGCCCAGCTGCTGCTCCTGCCCATCGATCTCAAACGTCTTTTGTGCCAGGTCGCGCGCCTTGACGGCCGCCCCAACGCGTGCCGCGCTCTGTTCTACGGTGTATTCGGCGTTACGAACATTCAGCCGGATCTGCTTCTTCGTCTGCTGCGCGTAAAGCTCGTTCTGGCGATATTCCAGTTCGGCGCGAAATTGATCGGCCCTGGCAACGCGGTTGCGCAAGGGAATCTGTAAATTGAAGCCGGCATAGTAGGTTGGCGAGGAATTGTTGTATGCGTTATTAAGCGCTCCTCCGAACCCCGGAGGAACCGCGACGGGATTGGGACCGAGGGAATAGTTGGGGTTTGGCTCGCCCGCCAGGCCCGCACCTCCGTAGTAACCGACTGCCGTCAACGAAGGCAGCAGGTTATTGCGCAAAGCCTTGCGGCTAATCACTTGGTTCTGCAAATTGATCGCAGTCTCTTCGAGTGTGGGACTGTTCTTTAACGCCTCGTTGATCAGATCCTCGACTGCGGGAAAGGTTTGCGCTCCTACTACTTCGGCGGTGTCCGTGGGAACTACCGGCATTTCTTCCAGGACAGGGTCATCGAGGCTCTTAGTCACGGCGTTCTTCATCAGTGACTCCTCGAGTTGCAGATTGGTCTTGGCCACCGTCAACTCCTGATCGCGGTTTGCCACTTCTGTCTCGGCGCGCATTACGTCAATCGCCGGAACCGCCTGTAGATCGAACTGCTTTCTGGTATCGTCCAGGGTCTTTTGCGCGAAATCGCGAGAGCGCGTTTTCACCTGTTCATCCTGAAAAGCATTGACCAGGTCCCAATAGATTTCTTCGATCTGGGTCACCGTGGTGATGACCTGATCCTTGAAGGCCAGATCGGAAATCTTTTTGTCATTTTTCGCAATGCGCAGGAAGCGCAAATTCGGGCCCAGGCCAAAGCCGTTGAGCAACTGTTGCGTAATCGTGAACTGCCAGTTAACGCTCAACGCCGGGGTTAGAGCTTCATACGGGCTGTTAATCGTCTGCCGGTTATTCTGCCACTGGAACTGGGTTGAGGTACCGGTGGCAAACGCCTGAGAGTAAGTTCCGTTGACCGCCCAGGTGTTGTACTTGAGGTCAGGAACTCCATACTCCTGCAGGTTATAAACAGGCTGCGCAGCATGCTCCAGATACGCCATGGCGGAGATGTTCGGGTCGAAGGAACTGACCTGCGATCCCTGGCCCAACGTGCTCTGCACCAGGCCGCCGGCTCCGGCTCCCGCTCCTCCCGCGCCACCCGAGGTACCGCCCGCGCCCGATCCTGCGCCGCTCCCGTTGCCAGTCTGCGTAGTTTGTACGACACCACTATTGACACCGCGGACAGATCCGCCTGCCTTGGTGCGCAGGATATCGGTATCGGCGATGGGCAGGTTGTAGCGGGCAATCGCCAGATCGAGATTATTTTCTAAAGCCAACTCGATTGCGTTGCGGATTGAGAGGTAAAGCTTGCCATCCCGGATGAGCTGATTCAGGCGGGTTGAGTTGCTAAGGTCCGGTTCCGGGACGGACGATGGAAGATACGCGCTGAAGGGATTGCGAGACGTTGGCAGCTCAATCTGGAACGGCTGTTGAGGCGCCGCTGGCGGTTGGTTCGCAGGCGGACCCGGTTGACTGTCGGTCGAGGCAGTCGCTTGCGCGAAGGTAGTTGCAGCAAGAAACACTGTCGCACAAAGTGCGGCTGCCGTTTTTCGCACAACCCTCCCCGCTTTGGAGATTCCCCTCATGCCTTCACCTCGGTGCCCTGGTTCAGCCCGGGGTTCGCCGTATCCCGCACCAGCCAGCCATCCCGGACCTCGAGTACGCGACTGCCAAAGCTCGCGTTTACCTCTGAGTGGGTGACCTGGACGATTGTTGTTCCCTGGCGGTTCAACTGCTGAAAGAGTTCCATGATTTCTTTTGCCTGGGAGGAGTGAAGATTACCTGTCGGCTCATCAGCAAGCAGCAACGATGGGCGATGAATCACCGCGCGAGCAATTCCAACCAGTTGCTGCTGGCCACCCGAGAGCTGATTGGGAAATAAATCCTTCTTGCCCACGATGGCGAATCGATCGAGGGTGTCCGCAACCAACGACTGGCGCTCAGAGCGAGAGATGTTTTTGTAGGAAAGCGGAAGATCGATATTTTCCGCGACGTTGAGATCGTCGAGCAGGTGGTAGCTCTGGAAAACCATGCCGATGTTGCGCCGGGCCAGCTCTGACCTTTGCTTGCGATTCATGGAGTGGACTGCCTCTCCATTGAACCAATACGCGCCCGCCCACTGGTCGTCCAACAGCGCCAATACGTTCAGGAGTGACGACTTCCCTGCGCCCGATGGTCCCATAATGGTGATAAATTCGCCGGCCGCAATCTTCAGGTTGATGCGCCTGAGCACCCAGGTTTGGCCAGCGCCGGTTTTGTAACTTCGTTCGATATTTTCCAGTGAAATCATTGCAGCCCTTCATTACGCGTTAGGTCGAACCACAGCACACCAGGGCAATCGGCGTTATTGAAATTCAAGAATCTGGTCGAGAGCCTCTCCTTCGGCGACAATCTTGCCGTCGAACAAGTGGATATTGCGATCGGCATGGCGGGCAAAGCGAGGGTCGTGCGTCACCATGCAGATGGTCGCACCTTCGCGATGCAGGTTCTTGAGCAGTTCCATCACGGCTTCACCATTTTTCGAATCCAGGTTGCCGGTAGGTTCGTCAGCCAGCAGGATAGAAGGGGAGCCCGCCAACGCACGCGCGACGGCGACCCTCTGCTGCTGACCGCCAGAGAGCTGTGACGGATAGTGACGCATCCGGTGGGCCATCCCTACACGCTCGAGCGATTCCTGTACCCGCTGCTTGCGGTCGCTTGACGCCATGCCCGACCGATAGGTCAAGGGTAGTTCCACATTCTCGGCAACGGTAAGATCGCCAATCAGGTTGAAGCTCTGGAAGATGAACCCGATCTCCTGGTTACGAATCCGCGAGCGCTCTGAAAATTTCAGATTCTCCACCGGGCGTCCGTTCAGCTCGTATTTGCCCGCTGTCGGTGTATCCAGCAGGCCGATGATCGAGAGCAGGGTTGACTTTCCACAACCGGAAGGGCCGGACATGGCCACGTATTCTCCCCGGTCAATCGAGAGGTGCACACCCGAGAGCGCATGGGTCTCAATCTCCTCGGTGTAGAAAACCTTGGTCATTGCTTCAATCTGTATCAATGGCTGCTGCATGCTTTCGCTCCTATATTTTCTGAAGTGGCATCTGCTTCGTTTAAATTAGTCCAGACGAATTCGGTCCGTCGTATCGTATCGCGACATGTCGCTCAGAATTACCGTGTCCCCTGCGTGGAGCCCCTCCAGAACCTGGATCGCGTTCACCGAAGCGCGGCCCATCTTCACCGGAACGCGGACTGCTCCCTTGCCGTCCGCATCTACCCGGAATAGGCTGACGGTACTGTTCTCATTGCCAAAGGCCGGCCGGCCCACATAGAGAACATCCTTCATCCTTTCCAGATCGATCGTGCCGTCGACGCTCAAGTCGGGCCTTGCTCCGTCGGGCGGAGTGCCAACCAGCTTCACATCGACCGTGACGGTTCCATTCTGAACAGCAGGATCGATTCTCGATACGGTGCCATCGGCCAGGCCGTTGTGCGTATCGATCGACGCCGGTTGCCCGATTTCGATATCGCGCGCCTGGGTCTCAGGGATCTTGAGCTGCGCCTTTAATTGGTTGGGTTGCACCACCTGGGCAAGCATGGCGCCAATCGCCACGTGCTGGCCCACGGCAAGGGGCAGATCGGTCAGCACCCCCGCTATCCCGGCGCGCACCTTGAGCGCTTCCAACTGCTGCCGCTTGAGGTCATAAATGGCCTCGGCTTGCGCCACCTTGGCCTGTTGCACAGCAAGCTGGGATTCGATCGCCTTCTCGTTGATGTCGACCGTCTGCTCTTCGAGCTTGTTGCGAGTGCTTAATTCATCTGCTTTGCCTTGCGAGCCGTTGTAAGTGAGACCCGAGATCACGCCCAGGCTGTAGAGCGATTTGTCGGTCTGTGCCTGACGCTGTGCCTGCTTGTAGTCTGCATTCACTGTCGCCGCCGCAGATTTTTGCGCCATAAGATCGCTCTGCACTTTCACTTTTACGTTGCTTAGATCGGCGCGCGCCTCTCTGAGCGAAAGCTCAGCGTCCAAGGCTGCCTGGCTCAGTTGCGGGTCGTTCAGCTCCACTAGAACGGTGTCGGCCTTCACAATCGAGCCAGGGAGAGTAAGAATGCGAACGACCGTGGCTTCGGTTTGTGCCGGGATCTGGCGAATCGCGTCTTCGCGCGGCACCAGGGTCCCGAGTCCCCGCACCTGGCGTACCAGGGGCCCCCGCTTTACCGTGTCGGTCCATACCACGGAACGGTCCACACTGGGGGCGGCTGGCTTCAGCCGCATTACGAGAAAAGTAACGGCTGCTAGAACTACGACGCCGATTGCGGCCGTCAAAATCTGCCTGCGTCGCTTCTTGGCTTTTATGTCCGGGCGAGAGATATCCATCGTTACCTGTTGATGCATGCTGATGACCAAAACGCTGCAGCAGCGCTTTTCCTCGGATTTGGCCACTTTGCCATATTTCCTACCTACGCAAGAGGCGGGTGGTTTGTTCAATTCCGTCCTCCACTGTCCACTTTCGGACAGCGGGAAAAAGGCATCGGAGGGAGATACAGGGGACACGCGTTCGTGGCCCGGAAAGGATTGAAGGCGCCGGGCGCTCGCTTTACAAGCACTTGGCGCTGCTATAAAAGAGATATCTGAATGACCAATCAGCGGGCCTTGATCGCGGCCGGAGCGATATTCAACATTGTTTTGCTGCAGGCCGCCGGGGCAAGCGCCAACGATATCCACCAATCAAATGCGGTGCCCGTCGTTGGCGGATACGATTACAGCCACGTCGAAGCTCAGCCGGCCACCGAGTCGCTTGACCTCGCGATGTATGCCCGCATCCGTGAAGAGGGCTTAGAGCGCTCGCGCATCATGGAATACGCAAGTGCGCTGTTTGACGACATCGGTCCACGGCTGACTGGATCACCGAACCTGGCCAAGGCCAATGCCTGGACGCGCGACCAGCTCACTGCCATGGGCTGTGCCAATGCACACCTGGAAAGCTGGGGTGACTTTGGCATGGGTTGGCGGCAAAACAGTACCTCGGTGAATATGGTGACTCCAGACACGGCGGTCTTTATTGCCCAAGCCACGCCATGGTCGCCTGCCACCCACGGTCCGGTGATCGCAAATGTGATCGCGGTGCCGTCCCTCAAGGAAGAGAAAGACCTGGAGGCATGGAAGGGTAAGCTGGCAGGAAAAGTAATCCTCTACGGCGATCCGCCCAGGATCCATCCCGATCCTGAACCCCTGCTCGAGCATTATGACGAGAGCAAGCTGTTACAGATTTACAGGTACCCTCTGGACGGGGATATGGAAGAGCAGCATGTCTTCGCCACAGATCCCGCCGAATTCGAAAAAATGTTCAAGAAGTTCAAATTTAGAGAGCGGGTCGGGAAATTCTTCGCCGAGGAACACGCGTCGGCGGTGCTGGTCACTGGTTGGTCCAGCAGCGGTGGAATTGTTCGCGACGACAATGGGGAAGAATTGGGGGAGCTCAGTTATTTGCCCGATCATAAGCAGCCTATCCCTTCCGCTGTGCTCTCCAGCGAGAACTTCGGGCGCGTCAGCCGTTTATTGAAACAGTCCGTTCCGGTCACAGTCTCTGTTGCTATCAACACTGCGTTCACTGGCGACCACGAGCAAGGCTATAACACGATTGCGGAGATCCCCGGCAGCGATGCCAAATTGAAAGACCAGGTGGTCATGGTTGGGGGGCATCTGGATAGCTGGATTGCAGGTACTGGAGCTACCGACGATGGCGCCGGTGTCATTATCGCAATGGAGGCAATGCGCATCCTCAACGCGCTGCACGTGCAGCCTCGGAGAACGATCCGTATCGCGCTATGGTCAGGAGAAGAACAGGGAGAGCTCGGGTCGCTTGGCTATGTGCATCAGCATTTCGCTACCATTGGGCTTTCGACCAAGCCAGAGCAGCTTGCGATTCCCGAGTTTTTGCGGGAACAGGTTGGCCCGTTGACGGTAAAGCCCGCACACGCGTTCATCTCGGGCTACTTCAACCTCGACAACGGCGGAGGAAAGGTGCTCGGCATTTATGCAGAAAACAACGCCGCGATTGTTCCCATCTTCCGGCAATGGATTGAGCCCCTGAACGACCTGGGTGTCACGACCGTAAGCATGCGAAGCACCGGCTCCACTGACCACGAATCATTCGACCAGGTTGGCATTCCAGGATTCCAATTCATTCAGGATCCACGCGACTACGAGACCCGCAGCCTGCACAGCAACCAGGATGTCTACGAACGACTATCCCCCTCGGATTTGAAGCAGGCAGCCGTAGTCGAAGCGATTTTCCTCTACAACACTGCCATGCGGGACCAGATGCTGCCCCGGAAACCGCTGCCAGATCCAGCATCGTTCGACAAAGCGCGCAAACCGCTCAAAGACCTTTTCCCAGGCGCGGTGGAAGAACAGAATAAAAAGTAAAGGTCAGAGGGGCGATTGGCGAACCGCAGATTCCGGGTCTCAAAAGCGAGACTTGGGCCACCCGCCACTTGCGCGAGTTCGTGGTCAGGAAAGACTGTCCGGTTCCGAACAACCGGTGGCGAATCCGGACAGGCCGTCGGACGAGTCCCTCGCAAAGAGCATTGTTTATTAGCGCGGGGATTGGAACGTCGCGTGCTGTTACGTTGTTCCTGGAGAGGACACCTTGATGGTTCGTTTTACCAGCGATCTCCGTTTCGCGCTGCGCCAGGTCTTGCGCTCGCCTGGTTTCGCCGTTACCGCCATCTTGACGCTTGCGCTCGCCATCGGAGCCAACACGGCCATCTTTACCCTGCTCAACCAGGCACTGTTGGGCGCGCTTCCGGTCAAAGATCCGGGACAGCTCGCCGTGCTCAGCTTCTCAGGCAGCGCAGAAGGGCACATACGATCAGCCGGCGGAGACAGCCCCGATCACAATCATTACTTCTCTTACCCGATGTACCTCGATCTACGAAAAAGCAATTCCGCTTTCAGTGGCCTCGTCGCTTCCGCGCCATCCTCCGCGGGCGTCTCCTGGAATAATCGCGCGGAACAGGTGCCGGTTGAGATGGTCAGCGGCAACTATTTTCAAACCCTTGGGGTGCAGCCCGCAGCGGGCCGGCTTTTTTTGCCCAGTGATGAAACAGCCGAGAACGCCAACCCGGTCGCCGTTCTCTCCTTCGACTACTGGAAGACCCATCTTGCGGAAGCTCCGGTAGCCGGGAAGACCCTGCTGGTCAATGGCCGTCCATTCACCATCGCGGGAGTTGCGGCCCCCGGCTTCCACAGTATCGCTTGGGGCCGCCATCCCGATCTGTATGTACCTATCACCATGCTGCCGGTTATTGAGCCGGAGTGGCACTTCCTGGCCGATCACCAGGCCTATTGGCTGAATATGGTCGGCCGCCTAAGCGAAACGCCGCAGCAGGCAATCGCGAGCCTGGGTCCGCTCTGGACATCGCTCCGCACTAGTGAGTTTGCCCTGCAGCACGACCAATCGGCCAAGGCACGAGAGAGCTTCCTCTCGCGCTCGCGGTTGAACCTGGATGCAGGCGCCAGGGGCTTCTCTCCCTACCGCGACGAGCTGCGTACGCCGCTCCTCATCATCATGAGCATGGTCTTACTGGTCATGGCGATGGCAATCGTCAACGTGGCCAGCCTTCTGCTGGTGCGGGGCGCAACCAGAGTACGCGAATTCTCCATGCGCTTCGCTCTCGGCGCTTCCCGGAGGCAAATTCTTCGTCAGCTTCTGGCGGAAGGACTGCTGCTCGGAATTGCCGGTGCGGGTCTCGGGCTCGCGATCGCGCCCCAGGCGCTGAGAGCCTTAATCACCTGGATGGCCGGTCGCAATCCAGACTCAGCCTTCTCTGCCTCTCTCGATTGGCGCGTCCTGATGTTCACCATCGGCGCTGCGCTCGCCTCCAGCCTGATGTTTAGCCTGGCCCCGGCTTTGCAATTCTGGAACCCACATCTCGTGGAATCCCTCAAACAACAGGCCGGAACGGGGTCTGGAGGATCACTGCAGTTCCGCCGCACGTGTGTGGTGCTGCAAATCAGCTTCAGTCTGCTACTCATCGTCGGCGCGGGAGTCTTTGTCCACACGATTAAGAATCTGCGCAATGTCGATCCGGGTTTTGCCACCGATCATTTGCTCACCTTTGGCCTAACGCCGGAGCTCGCAGGCTACCCGCCAGACCAAATCGCGCCGGTGGAACAGCGGGCTCTGGAGGCGCTTGCGGCATTACCAGGAGTGCGCGCGGTGGGAGCCACCAACGATCGCGATCTCGCTGGCGACGACATCAGTGGCGATGTCGGTGTTTCCGGTTATACGGACAAACCCGGCGAGGACTACGATGTGGAGCTTCCCTGGGTCAGCAGCAACTATCTGCAGACGCTTGGTATACCCCTGGTCGCGGGACGCTATTTCTCTGCTGGCGACAGCAGCACGGCAACCAAGGTCATGATCGTGAACGAGACGTTCGCGCGGCACTACTTTAGCAACCCACAAGCCGCGCTTGGTCACCGTGTGCGGCGCCCGCGCAAACCCGAAACGGACTCCATCATCGTGGGCGTCGTGCGCGATGTGAAACACTCCTCTGTGCGTGACCCGGCGAGCGCCACCGCCTACCAGCCCTTCGTGCAGGCGGAGAGGCCGACCGGGCTCACTTTCTACATCCGCACCTGGCAGCCGCCGGACACCGCCGCACCCGCTATCCGCGCGGCCATCGCCAATATCGACCGCAAGCTCATCGTGGACGACATCATCACGATGACCGACCAGATTGACGACAGCATCTCGAACGAGCGCACGATTGCGCTACTGGCTACGACATTCGGCATCCTGGCCACCCTGCTCGCCGGAATTGGACTTTACGGGATCCTTGCCTACGCTACGGCACAACGCACGCGTGAGATCGGCATACGCATGGCCCTGGGGGCACAACGATGGACCGTGGTCCACCTCATCCTGCGGGAGATTCTGGTCCTTGCCGGTGCAGCCATCACGGTTACAATTCCCATCTCAATCGCGCTTACGCGTGCATTGCGCAGCCAGCTCTTTAACGTCTCTTCGACCGACTTGAGTGTTTATGCAGCGGCAATCACGATTATTGCGTTGGTCGCCGCACTCGCAGGGCTTATTCCCGCACGACGTGCCGCATCGATCGATCCCGCACGAGCCCTTAGAACGGAGTAAACGACAAATCCCTCGGGCAAGAGCGCAAAGAATTAGTGGAATTCGGGGAACATCGGCTTTCGAGCGTTCGTAGATAGCTTGCATGCAGACCTTGCGGCAAGATATCGCGTACGCGTTCCGGCAAATGCGGCTGTCCCCTGTCTTCACCCTGACGGCTATGCTCACGCTTGCCCTTGGCATCGGAGCAACAACTGCCATCTTCTCCCTTATTTACTCGGTCATGCTCAAGTCCCTGCCGGTCGTGGATCCATCTACGCTCTACCGCATCGGTGACGGCGCCAATTGCTGTGTACAAGGTGGCCCGCAGGACGAGTGGGGCATGTTTTCCTATCCGCTCTATCAGCGTCTTAAGAGCGAGACGCCTGAATTTGAGGAGATTGCGGCGTTCCAGGCCGCCGGGAACCAGTTCAGTGTGCGCCGCGGGCAAGGTGAAAATATAGCCAAGCCGCTACGCGGCGAATTCGTCAGCGGCAACTACTTCCATACCTTCGGCATTCGCGCATTCGCCGGCCGCACCATCACGCCAACGGATGACCAGGCCTCCGCTCCGCCGGTCGCCATGTTAAGCTATCGCGCCTGGCAGCAGCAGTACAATTCCGATCCTGCGGTCGTTGGATCGACGTTCATGGTGGAAGGTCATCCTTTCACCATCGTGGGGATTAGCCCGCCGGGCTTCTTCGGCGAGACGCTGCGCAGCAACCCCCCTGAATTATGGCTGCCCCTGCAACAGGATCCATTGGTGAATGGCCAGAGTTCGTTGCTAAAGCAATCCATCTCTGCCTGGCTGCGGGTGATCGGCAGGCTCAAGCCTGGCGCGAGCACCGAGGGTGTCGCTCCGCGCCTTACCGGTATTCTGCGCGAATGGATGCAGCACGACAGCGGATGGCCAGCCGAATTCATGCCGCTGATCATAAAGTCCTTGCCCAAGCAGCAGATCAAGATTGTTCCCGCGGGCGCAGGCGTGGGCGCGATGAAAGCCGACTACGGAGATAGTCTGCGCATCCTGCTTGCGGTGTGCTGCATGGTGCTATTGATCGCATGCGCGAACATAGCCAACCTGCTGCTGGCTCGGGGGGCTGCCCGCCGTTCGCAAACTTCAGTACGCCTGGCCCTGGGCGCATCGCGTAAGCGGCTCATTCGCCAATCGTTTACTGAAAGCGTCCTGCTTGCTGTGCTTGGGGGCGTCGCTGGTGTCGCGGTGGCCTACCTTGGCGTGAAGCTTATCGTCGCTCTCGCCTTCCATAACGCACACTACATGCCGATCGACGCCTCACCTTCGTTACCGGTGCTGGGGTTTGCTTTTGCCTTATCGTTGTTCACCGGAGTGCTCTTTGGTACGGCGCCGGCATGGTTCACTTCGCACGGCAATCCCGCGGAGGCCCTGCGCGGGGTCAATCGGAGCACGCGCGACAGCGCCACGCTTCCACAGAAAATCCTGGTGGTGGTGCAGGCCACACTCTCGATCATCCTGCTTGCTGGGGCGGGTCTGCTCACCCGCAGCCTGCGCAATCTTGAACATCAGAGCTTCGGTTTCGAGATCGACCACCGGATCAGCATTCTCATGAATACGCCGCCGGCTACTTACACCGAACCGCAACTCGACGCGCTTTACCGCGAGCTGCAGGACCGGCTGGCGCGTATCCCGGGAGTAGAACGCGCGGCACTCGCTCTCTATTCGCCCTACGTTGACAACTGGGGAGAAGCGATCGTTCCCGAAGGTCACGGCGTTCCCCAGCTGGACGAAAATTCGGAATCTTCGCTCGATCGCGTCAGCGCCGGCTACCTGGAAACAATGGGCCAGCCTATTCTACGCGGCCGGAGTATTGCTGAGGACGACACAGGGAGCACACGCAATATCGCCGTAGTGAACGAGACCTTCGTCAAGCATTTCTTTCCCGATAAGGATCCCATCGGCAGACATTTCGGCCTCGACATGCCGTCGTACAACACCACTTTCGAGATTGTCGGCGTAGTGCGCGACGCCAAGTACCAGAGCCCCAGTCAGCCGCCGCGCGCGATGTTCTTCATTCCGCTGGCTCAACACGCAACCTATGACCTGCCCATCATGGCATTGATCGAGCACCGTTCCCATTACATTAGCGGCGCGGTACTGCAACTGCGGGGGAGTTCGACAGGACTGGAGCCACTCATCCGCAAAGCATTCAGCGAGGTTGATCCCAACCTGACCATCACGAATATTCAAACCATGCAGCAGCAGGTGGATATGGACTTCGATCAGCGGCGCGCCGTAGCACAGATGACCGGACTGTTCGGTTTGCTGGCGCTGGTGTTAGCTGCGGTGGGTCTTTATGGGGTCACAGCCTACACGGTGGCGCGGCGTACCAGTGAGATTGGGATTCGCATGGCCCTGGGCGCCAACCGTCTCAACGTGGTGCAACTGATTCTGCGCGGCGCCTTTCGCCAGGTGCTGCTTGGTCTCGCAATCGGCATTCCGCTATCCATTGCATGCGGACATTTGATTGCTGCCCAGCTCTACCAGGTTAAGAGCTGGGACCCGTTCGTACTGGCCGGCTCCACCGTGGCGCTAGGGTTCTGTGCCCTGATCGCCAGCGTCATTCCTGCGCAGCGGGCGGCTTCGATCAATCCTGTCGAGGCGTTGCGAACGGAATAGGGGTGTCGAACAACATTCCAAGAAAGGTCCGCGGAACTGCAGATCCTCGGCTTCGCAGTTCCGCAAACTTTCTTAAGCGGAACGAAGTTCTAGACGGCGAGAGAATAGCTGGATGATCAACAGCGTCAGTAGCTGGGCGGCAATGGCCCCGCCGAGATCAATGCAGACGTCCACCGGCGAACCCGTCCGGCTGGGCAGGAAGCTTTGGTGGCACTCATCGAGAACAGCGATGGCAAGGGTGCAGAGCACCGCCAGGACCGAGGCTCGCCGCCAGAGGGTCCAATGTCTGATGGCTAGTCGCTGGAGGCTCCTTCGCCAGCTGTAGAAGAAGGCGATGCTTACCAACCCGTAACCGACGAAATGGCCGGTTTTGCGGATGAGGTGATGCACCTCGTTCCAGTGGGCTGCGCTGATGGGACCAAATAGCCTTAGCCACAAGGGATAAAGCCAGTGACTCGTGTT
Organism: uncultured Acidobacteriaceae bacterium; assembly: GCA_963758385.1. GTDB lineage: Bacteria > Acidobacteriota > Terriglobia > Terriglobales > Acidobacteriaceae > PALSA-350. The sequence goes on from CAVWVA010000001.1 coordinate 2,311,295, forward strand.
CTCTGCCGACATGGTGGCCGTGGACTCGAGGGCGATCATGACAACGCTCAGCGCCGCCGGAAGCCAATCCAGCACCGGCCGGGAGAATTTAGAGGAGCCCATGCTTCATTATAGAGTTGGGCCTCCAGCCATCAACCTTGCAGGATGCAGCGCGTCAGATGGTCGTACCAAAACGGGCATGCAACTTTAGCGGGAAAACAGCGCTTCGCAGGCCGCACGCAGCCACACGACGATCGCCATTGCGCCCGGATCAGGATGGCCGATCACACGGTCGCCAAGATAACTGGAACGACCCAGACTGGGTTGCATTTGAGCCGTCGCCGCTGCGCCGCGCTCCGCTGCTTCTACCGCGACGAGGACTGCTTCGCCCGGCGCCTCAGCTTCTATACCCTCCTGGATTGTTTTGGCGAATGGGTCGAGCGCATCCAGCATGGTGCGGTCACCAGGCTTGGCGCCGCCCAGTTCGCTGATAGCCCGGCAGCCCTGGTCGAGCGCTTCGCCCCATTTCGCCAAACCCGTTGCCTTTGAGGTCTCAAAAACACTGCCGCAACGCAGAAAGAGCACCCCGTAGAGGGGCCCGGAGGACCCTCCTAACTCTCGCCGGAGCGTGTGCCCGAGCGCCTTGAGCGTGGCTGCAACGTCATCAAGGGGATACGATCCCATTGTGCTTTGCACTGCTTTGGCCGCGCGAGTCATGCTGGCGCCCAGGTCGCCGTCACCGGTCACGAGGTCCATCTCGGTAAGCTCGTCTTCAGCGTCGATCAGCGCTTTGCATGCGGCCTCAACAGCTCTTTGTACTTTTCTGCCGGCATCGGTTTGCGCTCCGCCGCCAGAATTTATCGCTGGCCTGACTTGAGCCAGCCGCTGCGCTGCTATTTTGCCCGGGCGGTGTTTCCTTACATTGGGCCACGCAGGCGCGGTGGTCGACGCGTCGAGCAGACGCAAACGCTCGTCGTTCAGCCCGAGAACGGAAATCGAAAGTCCCGCCATATCGAGCGATGAGAGAAATGTTCCGGCGTAGATTCGCTCCACGGTAAAACCTTTGCTTGCGAGAACGCTCAGTGCGTGACGGCTTACAATCGCAAGCTCCATTTCGGTGGTTGCGCCCAGGTTATTGACCATCACGGCCACCCTTTTCTCATCACCGAAACGTCCGTACCGCAGAATTTCTGCCAACAGAGTTTCCGTGAGTACGTCCGCAGGTTGCAGCTCTGTCCGCTTAAAGCCCGGTTCCCCGTGAATGCCAAGCCCGAGCTCCATTTCACGTTCGCCGAGTTCAAAACTCGGCTTGCCAACCGCAGGGGAGGTATCGGCTGAAAAAGACACACCCATAGTTGCCAAAGAGGCAACCGCTGCTTTACCCATAGCCGCAACGTCGACCAGGCTAGCGCCCTGGGCGGCAGCCGCCCCCACCAGCTTATGAATGAAAACCGTGCCCGCGAGACCGCGCGCACCGGTGGCTCGGGCCGTTCCCTTGAGGGCAACGTCATCATCCACAACGATGGTTTCGACCGGAATACCTTCGGCCCGCGCCATTTCAGCCGCCAAGCCGAAGTTCAGCCGGTCGCCGGTATAGTTCTTGATCACCAATACCGCGCCGGACTTTCCCGCCACCGCCTTGATGGCCGCGAACACCGTGTCGCTGCTGGGCGAGGTGAAGACTTCTCCGGCGATCGCGGCACTGAGCATGCCCGCCCCAATGTAGCCCGCATGCGCCGGCTCATGGCCGCTGCCTCCACCTGAAAGCACCGCGACCTGCCGGTCACGGACCCTTTTCGCATCGGCGCGGACCAGGGCTTTGTGCCCGGGCAAACGCTCCGATCCCGGGTGCAGCCCAACCAGCCCCTGGAGCATTTCTTCCACCACGTCTTCCGGACGGTTCACAAACTTTTTCATAATGAAGCCAATGTACAGCTTCTTCCCCGAAGCATGGAATCCCGGCCCCCAGGAAATCAACCGGCCGCTGTGGTAAGATTCGGCCCAACGGGGGAGCAACCATGGCTCACTACTCCAGACGTGAATTTCTCAAGACCGGACTCGCCGCGGGGGCTCTCGCGGGCGCGGGAAACCTGGCTCTGAAGGCGGAACCCCAGACAGCTACGGATTGGGTGACGCTGGGCAAATCCGGTGTAAACGTGACCCGCCTCGCCTTTGGCACGGGCAGCATGTCTGGCCAGGTACAGCGCGACCTGGGGCAGGAGCAGTTCACGAAGCTGGTGCGCCACGCTCACGAGCGCGGCGTCCGCTTCTTTGAGACGGCGGAATCGTATGGCGACATGCACCGGATGCTCGGCGTCGCGCTGCAGGGCGTTCCGCGCGACAGCTACCGGCTTATGACCAAGGTCACGACCCATGACGGAGTGAATCCGCAGGAAAAGATCGACGAGTTGCGCAAGCTCGCTCAGACCGAATACTTCGACATAGTGCTGCTGCACTTCCAGCACAGTGCAACCTGGCCAACCGACACGCTCAAGTGGCAGGATGGCATTTCAGAGGCTCAAGAGAAGAAAGCAGTGGTTGCCCATGGTGCGTCAGTGCATGGGCTGCCCGCGCTGCGCCAGTTTCCGGGAAACAAGTGGCTTGAAGTTGCGATGATCCGAGTAAACCATAAGGGCGTCAAGATGGACGCCGAAGACTATGCCACGAACGATCCTGGAAATGTAAGCGAAGTGGTTACACATGTGAAGCAGGTTCACGCTCAAGGGATGGGTGTGATCAGCATGAAGCTGGTGGGCGAAGGCAGGTTCACCAATCGCGACGACCGCCAGGCTGCCATGCGATTCGCTTTCAGAAATGCTGGGGTCGATGCGGTTACGGTTGGCTACAAGAACACGGCAGAGGTTGACGAAGCCATTGAGAATCTGAATCTCGCGCTGGCATAGCATCAGCCTTCCCGATCGTAACAAACGCCCCACATGGTGAAGATAAATTCCGATCGGCTGTGGCGCCGTATTGAAGCTCTCAGCCGATTCACAGATCCGGCGAAGCCCTGGACCCGCCGTGCTTTTGATCCCACATTTGCCGAGGGCCGCACCTGGCTGGAGAGAGAGTTCCAGGCGGCTGGCCTCAAAGTGGAGGTAGACGCGGGTGGAAATCTCGTTGGACGAAGTCCAGGCGGTGGCCACGATTTAGGAGCCCTGGTCGCAGGATCGCATTCCGATACCGTGCCAGCGGGCGGCCGCTTCGATGGCGTATTGGGCCTGCTTGCGGGCCTCGAAGCCGCGCAGTCAATTCGGGAGCAGCAAATCTCTTTGCGGCATCCTCTTGAAGTCGTCGACTTTCTGGCCGAAGAGCCGAGCGATTTCGGTGTTTCCTGCGTTGGCAGCCGCAGTTGGGCCGGCGTGTTGACGGAATCGGATCTCGCGCGCAGCTTGCCTTCGAACCTCACGCTTGCTGCCGCGATCGATCGCGTGGGCGGCGCCGCCGGACGGCTAGGCGGCCCTGTTCGGCTCAAGGATTCGGTCTCCGCGTACGTCGAGTTGCATATTGAACAGGGGCTTGTACTGGCAGAAAGAAATGCCGAGATCGGCATCGTGACGGCAATTGTAGGAATCCGCCGCTATGAGGTGACCGTCGAAGGTCGCGCCGATCATGCGGGAACAACTCCCATGTCGCTTCGCCGGGATGCGCTGGTGGGGGCTGCGGACTTCATCCGTGCGGTCGACCAGCTGGCGCGATTGCAACCGGCGGAGAGCCCATACCTGGTGGCGACGGTGGGCAAGCTATCAGTCGAGCCCAATGCGATCAATGCGGTTCCGGGCGTCGGTGCGCATGATTCTGGAGACACGCAGCACCGACGAAGCCGTTCTGTTCCAATTCGAGCAAGAGTTATGGAAGCAGACGGAAGGTAAGCTGCATGATCAGGGTTTACGCCTGAGTGTCTCGCCACTGAGCCAGACGTCGCCCACCGCGTGCTCGCCAACGGTTCAGAACGCCATTGAGAAAGCAGCAAGAGCGGCGGGATTCAGCAGCACCCGATTGCCAAGCGGGGCTGGGCACGACGGCGTGTTCGTCGCCCGTATCGCCCCGATGGGCATGATCTTTGTGCCCTGCCGGGACGGCAGAAGCCACACACCCGAGGAATGGGCTGAACCAGAGGATTGTGCAAAGGGCGCCTGCGTTCTCGCGGAGACCCTGATTTTACTGGATGGCAGCTTGTCTTAGGCGTAACTGGTACGTGTTTTGCCCTGCCACGGACGCCGGTGCCCATATCTCGCGCTTTTTTTCGAGATGTGGGAAGCACGCGGACTTTTTCGTGCGGACCTCCAGGGAAAAAGCAAAACTTAAAGGGTTCGGGTCGGGAGCTGTGCAATTTCCCGCCAAAAAAGACGAGATATGGGGCAGCCGCCTTCGTGGCAAGGAAAGAGACATAAACGACTCTTAGTGACCCACCAAATTAGGTCACCTGAATCGAAATCTGCCTGGTGTCAGTCATGGCGCTGGCCTGGATCACAATTGAGTTCTCAACGATTTTGCCAGCACTTGCCGTACTCAAGCGCCGTCCGTCCGCCGGATGCAGATGAATAATGATCTGAGCATTCAGTGTCTGCCATTGCGACAAATCCAACGTCACGTTCCAACCAGCGCTACTTTTGGCGGATTCGGTGCTCCAGCTTATCAAACCAAAACGCGTCGGGGATCTCTTGACGGTGATCCGTTCTCCACTGGTAAACCAATGCTTGGGAGCAGCCTTTTGCAAGTGAACAATATCCTGATCGTTCTCCTCGTAGCAGAGGAGCCAGCGAAGGCCCATCGCAGGCTGCAGGGCACTGTTGATGACGGCAGACCAACCTCCCGAGTCGCCTTCTCCTGCGTAACTTCCAGGGATGAGCGCGTCTTCCGGCGAGTAGCGGGTTCCGCAGTCCATGGCGAAGCAAAGATTCGCGTAGAGGGTAAGCAGGAAAGGCCGATAATCAGCGAGCCGTATACGGTAGGCTAGCGTGCCGTGCTCCATAAAGTTTGAAGTCATCAGCGTGCCCGAGTCTACATTGTAGATTTCATCCGTTGACACGTTCATTCCAAGTACTTCTCGACCCGCAATGGCACGGTGCCGAGCGTGCCCCATGTCGAGATCGGCGTCGCCCCAATCCGCCGTCCACCAATCCATCATGTAGCGATGATTCTCATAGCTGGCCAGGTCCGTGGGCTTGCGCTTCGTGTCAAACGTGGTGAAGGGGGTGATACCTGCCTGCTTCATCTCGCTGTCGCGCGCACTCATGGTGAAGCGCAGCGCCCTTTCCAAATCGACTCGAAGCTGTTTGGCCTGTTCTGAAGTCGCGACGCCCTCTTCGACCAGCGCCTTGTCTGAATGATCGGCGCCTGCACGCTGTAGGCAGCGGCCGTGCTCCTTGAGGCCGCGCCAGATCCATGCCGAGTTCTGGTAGTAGTACAGGTGGGCGTTCGGTGTGTCGTCATTCGGGTCACCGTTGTCTGCTTCTGCACAGCCCCAAATCAGGCCGTGGCGCGGATCTGATTCGGCAAACACACGCCGAGTATAATCGCGCCTGGCCATGACATAGGCAATCATCCGGCGAAGCACCGTTAAACGTTGACGCAACGCATCTACGTCGCCAGTGTAGTCATAAGCACGAGCTGAGTTCTGTAGAAAGACTCCCGTGTTGAGTGTTGCTTCGACCTGTTCCTGCGTGTTGTAGACAAAGTTTCCATTGGGAAGCACATACCGATCGAGATAGTGTTGAAAGTAGGGATCCACCTGGCGAGTGAGATTCCACAACTGTTGTGCCCAAACAAATTCGTAATGCGCCACCGGGAACAGCGCGTGACTTCGCTCCGGTATCTTGGTATACCCACCTTCGCCAATCTGGTAGGTAGGCTCCAGGCCGCGATAACTGCAGCGGCACAGAACGATGCCGGCCTTAGCCGCCTGCAGTAGCCATGGATCGGGAATATCCACTTCGATCTGTTGATCAAAAAAGTCAGACCAGCGCTGCCACAACCCGAGGGCTGCTTGCCAGAACTCATCGGGGGTGCAATTCCAATACCGGTCCATGAAGCCGCCGCTGGTATCGGGGTCTGCCGATCCACCGATGGCGTGAAAAATCACTGGCTGACCCACCGGTAAGGTCGCTCGAATACGCGCCATGGGCTTGCGTTCGGGCCCGGGCGACAACACCATCATGACCTCGTATCCGACCTTGTTGTCAGGGTTCCATACACCGATATCTGCAGCGGGCAGGAAGCCCCCGAGCATGGTTCGCTTGCTGTAGCCGGGCTTGTAGGCATAGAGATAAGGGAGAGGCAAAAGGGGAGCGGGGTTAAATCGTCTGCCAGTGGGATCGGGAGCCCATGAGACCATCGGATTATTGTTGTATTCCCTGCTCTTGCCGTCTGGTTCCAGCCAAAGCGAGCTCTGGGTCCGACACCTTCATCGGATACCAGCGTCCAACCTGTATATTCCGGTCCCAACGCCGCGATGTTCTCATAGGACGGATCTTCGTCAGAAGCCAGAATGTACTGGCCCACGGTATCTGGCCTGGGAGCGTTTTTCTCGGGCCGCTTGAACTTCGCCTCCTGAACACCATGCAGGCGCGGCTTAATCTGAGAAAGATCACCGATCTGTTTCGGTATTCTTGCCAGTTCTCTTTCCGCGGTTACAAAGGCGATCACGCCTTGATGCGTGGCGTGCTTTTCCAGGACCGCGACTGTAAAACCGTTGTGCCAGGGCAAGATGGTCAGGAGCTTCCAACCCTGAGAGGTTTCACCGACCTTAATGGTCTTCGTTGTATCGCCTGCCTGCAGGTCAATGGACGCACTCTCCATGGAAATCCGATTGGCACGAATTGGCTGCGCCAGCATCTCCTTTTCCCCGGGGAGAAGCAGGATGAACTCGTTCTGAATCCTTTCCAGACGGGAGGCGGACTTTTCGGCTGCAAACGCCAAAAGACCATCCAACGGCGCACCGCGTAGAACCCCTGGCAGCGCCAATAAGCCTTTGATCAACGATCGTCTCTTCATAGGTTCAAGGTTTCTGCCGCAACACTACTGGTTCACAAGAATGAGGGTGCCAAAGAGGCCGGTATCGCGCCAGAACAAACCATTCATGCCGGACCAGTGAAGCTGTTGCTTGAGCGGTCCCGCGCCGAGATCGTTGTCGTTCACGGCGATGTCAAAGCCAATGGGATGGCCGCCGTGGTTGATCGCGGCCATCGTAGCCCCAGGAAGCGCCATGCGAATTTCAAGGTTATAACCCGCTTCGGTTCGCTTGAATGCAAACTCTCCGTCGTAAGGCGGCTTGGAGAAGACGCCGGTAACATCATTCTTCGCCATGACCTCCCCAGGAAACGCAAGCGGCTCTTGCGTGCCATCAGGCAATTGAAACATGGCACGCGGCGCTCCTGGCTCTGGTCTCCAAAAATTGTCGAAGACGAAGGGATGGTGCGCGCTGTAAACAAAGTGAAACTCATGGTGGATCAGATCCCCGATATAGTATCGGGTTGCGCAGCAGCCGTCTTCGTCTAACATCACCTCGACCCCGTCGTCATCCCACGAACCAGTCTCCGCGCCAGCTACGAGCGAACCGTGCGGCTCGGTAACTTTGTCGTCGGTTACCTGGATCGCCAGGTAGAGATACTTCTCGTCCCACTGCACGCGAAAGGTCGCGGAAAGATCCCTGGGTCCACCCCATTTGGCAGAGGACATACCCTGGCCGACGAAGAAAAATTTCTCCTGGTTCATGGTGAAACCAGAAACGCCCGGCCAATCAGACAGGTCTCCGTCGATGGTGATGGGATGGATCCGCCGGGTAGCGTAGTAGGTAGCCCACGGATAGGGCGAGGATCCATAACCAGCCTGCGGCAGGCAAACGATTAGAGCCGCGAAAGCAGTGGCTGCTAGAAACTTGCAGGGGGAGTGGCGCACCCAATGCCGACCCACGACCGTTTCGCTTCTCAAAACGTAAACTTCGCGCCCAGCTGTATCACCCTCGGAGCGATGGGTCCCATCGACGTAATTTGCCCTGCATTGCTGGTGGAGGGATCGTTGTTGGGCATGCCGAAGTTCGGATGATTGAACGCATTGAACATCTCAGCACGGAATTGAAGATTCTTTTGCTCGAAATGCCAGTTCTTCATAAAGGCCATATCCGCAGTATTGATACCGGGCCCGGTGAGAAGGTTCTTCGCCGAATTTCCAAAAGTTCCTGGCTGATTCACGGCAAAAGCCGCGGGATTGAAATAAGTGTTCAGCCACTGCGCCTTACTGCCCTGGTGTACCTCAAACGCCTGGCCAGGAACGTAATCGGCGCGGTCCCCACCCTGAAGAGCTCCGGAGTTGTTGTTGCCATCGCCCCCGACAATACTGAAAGGATACCCCGACTGCATGGTCCAGATACCACTGATTTCCCATCCGCCCGCTACTTGCCTTACCAGGCCGTTGCTCCTGCTGAGGGCCGGCGTCGTATAAATAAAATCGCTGATCGAGACCAGGCGAACATTCATTTCGGCGATCCCGCGGTTCCACTTAATGTCAAAAGGGTTGGCCAGGCCCGAAGAAAAGAACGCCGAATCATTCAGTCCCTGGATATCGATAATTTTGGACCAGGTGAAGGCTGAATGAAACTGCAAGCCTCTTACGAGCTGCTGATCCACGCTGGCCTGCAATGAATTGTAGGAGGCCGTACCGAGGCTCTGGTTTTCAAAGATCGTTGAGTAGTCTTGATAAATGCGATTTCCGCCATTGGCATAGATCCCCGGATTCTGATCTATGTTGACTGTTTGATGGTAAGACTCACTTCCTACGTAAGCCAGATGGGCGGCAAGACTCCTGGTAATCTGCTGTTCGACCGAGACCGTCCAACTCTGAGTTTTTGGCAAGCGGAAGTTTCTGGCGAACGAGTCAAAGATGGTGACAGGTTTTAAGAAGATCGCTTCACTTGCGGGCACATTTGGATTTTGGGTGAATGGCGGGAAGGGGCTTACGCCCCCGGTCACAGCGAAGCCTGCCCAGGGATTCTGAAAAGAAATAGGACTGCCTGGAGCGCCCACAAAATTGAAAAACGGGCTGAAGGGAGCAACGCCGACAGCTTCGTTGATTTGTGCGGATTCCAACGGCGCCACGAATATGCCAAAGCCCGCACGCAACACGGTTGACGGACCGAAAGGTTGCCAGGCTATGCCAACACGCGGCTGAAAATTGCTGTAACTCGATGGGCGGAGGGCCATATTCAGGCCTGGATCGCCAGGGAAAATCATTCCGGCAGGCGCTTGAGGATATCGTCCACTTTGCCGCCCAGGAATGAATGCGGCGCCCGAGTCGAGGGAAATTGCAGCCAAATCCGGTTCCCACCGCAGGCCCATCGTCAACGTCAGATTAGGTTTCAACTTATATTGATCCTGCGCATAGAGTGCCAGTTGCCATTGCTTCGACGGCGAGTTCTCTAACGCCCCTTGATAAAAGCTTCCTACATCTCCCAGGACATAATCCGCCAATCCGAACCCCGTTACATAACCGCTGAAATTGAAGACTCCGGGTGCAGGATAGTTGGTCGTCGTATTAAGCCAGTGGTGCATGAAATCGCCGCCCGCGGTAATGATGTGTTTCCCTTTTGTCTTGGTTATGTGATCCAACAGCCCCCAGGTCACTCGTACATCATCATTCGGTTCGTCAGTAACCATGGAAAAACCACCATTGACACTGGGGCCTTGCATATAACAGCCTGCGGTCGCGATGTTTATGTAGTTGGACAAGCAGAAGGGCTGATCGGAGTTGGTATAAAGAACGTTCCCATTGTCTACTGCAAGGCGTATCCATGCTGCTGTCAGCACGTTTACGAAGGTCGGATTGGGCAACCAGGTGTGGCTCACAATCTCGTTGTAATACTGCCCGGACTGAGCATCTGACGCCGAAAGCCCGTTGCCCTTGACGGCGGCAACCGGCATATTGAAAGTCTGGATAAAGCTGCGCACGAACAGGCGTTGGCTGTTCGATAATGTGTAGTCGAGGCGAGCCGTGCCCTCGTTGTAGTCGGTAATCACGGGAGGGCCGCCGAACGTTACTTGCCCCGTGGCAGGGTCCTGTCCGAGAGGGAGCATGTCATGGGCAATCGCAATCGCAGCAGTACTGAGCAAGGAACGGTCAACCTGATTGGGTACCCCGTTCACGGTGGTGAAAGGCGCCCCGAGGGTTACCGGTACGGCACTGAAATCGCCGTTGAGCATAGCCGTAGTTGGTGTAAATTCTGTGATCGTTCCCTGGGTAACGCTTTGCCTGGTCCCCTGGTAGTTGGTGAAGAAAAATAGCTTGTCCTTCTTGATGGGGCCGCCGACAAATCCGCCAAATTGATTCCGTTTCAGCGGATTCCCCTGACCGCTAAACCAATTCTTTGCGTTGAGCCCGCCGTCTCGATAAAACTCGAACGCGCCCCCATGGAATGCATTCGTGCCCGCCTTGGTGCTGACACTGATCACTGCGTTTGTCGAAAAGCCGTATTCAGCCCCGAAGTTGCTGGTAATGGCGCGGAATTCCTGAGTGGCATCCGCATTCGGAAAGGGCGCGGTCAAGTTGTAATAGAGATCCATGTTCTGCACCCCATCCAGCAGAGCATAGTCACTCCCTTGCTGTCCGCCGCCCACGGACGCTCCTTGCTCGTCGAGAAAATTGTTAGAACCTGGATACATCGCAATCGATGTAGTCATGAGGTTCATTGTTCCAGGGGAAAGTAGAACGAGACTCGAAGGGTCTCGTCCGTTCAGAGGCAATTCCTTGATGGTGTTCTCGTCGACAACATTGCTTATCTCCGCCGTCGTCGTATTCAAGAGGATGTTGCCGGCATTCACGGTAACCGTGCTGGTTTCACTGCCCACGTGCAAACTGAAATTGATCGTGACTTCCTGGCTAATGGTTAAGGTGACGTTTTCTATGGATGTCTGGAATCCGCCGTGCTCCGCCGTGATGCGGTAATCCCCCGGTGGAAGCTGCGAGATCGAGTACACCCCGGAAGCATTGGTCTTCACCACCTGGTGGAGTGTTGTTTGGGTGTTCAAGGCGGTAATTTGCACGCCTGGGATCTGAGCGCCACTCGAATCCGTGGCCACACCGGTTATGCTTGAGTTTCCCTCTTGGGCAAAAATCACCAAAGGTGCACAGCAAAGGGATATCAAGCAGACCCACACGCGCACCATTCGACTGGCTTTCATTTAAATCCCCCTGAACGCCGTAACTCGCAGAAACTCGCAAAGCGGTTAGCACCGGGCCTGTTATTCACGGAGCTGACGATGGAGAATGCATTACGTCAAAGGACAGTCAACATCGGGAGCAACCGAAGAGGATCCGCTTGATTGCGCCTTATTGTGTCGTTTGCTTCCGTTTACTGTCAAGCATTTTCTGGGAATGAGGGCCCGCTTTCGCAATAGACCGAGCCGGGCCGATCCTGCTTTGCCGAGCCTTAATCCACCTTGCCGCGCAGCACGACTACGGAGGCCTTGGGGATTTCATATAGGTTCTGCGAGTCGGCTGTGATTTCGGATTGGACGGAGGGCCCATCCGGACGGGCGTAGCTATTCTCTTCGCGGTTGTGCCACTGGTATTGCGCGGCCCCGAAAGTTACTGTGTGCACCGTTCCTCGGAAATGCTGCTTACGACCAGCGTCGTCGAACGTGATGGCCACCGAATGTGCATGGTCGTGATCTTTGTTGATCACAAGCAGGGACCATTGTCCGTCGGGGCGCAACACTGCGTAACCGGAAACCAGGTCGGAACCATCCTGATTCAGAAGATTGCTTTTCACGCGGAAAAGGCGGTGCGGTTCATCGACGGGCTGTACCCACTCCTGCGTGATCAGTTGAGTGGAAAAATATTGCGAGAGCAAACCCTTGATCTTGAAATAGCTGTTGACCTGGATGGAGCTGAAACTTCCTCCGCCCGCGTCACAGCCCCGCGTCATCGGCTCTGGTATGTAGTGGTAGTAGTAGGCGGCGGCCCCGCCGCCAGTTAGGAACGCGCCTTCAAAATCCGCCAGCCAGAGAGCTCCCATGATGTCGGGAAACATGCCTCCGCTGGACGCCGACATATTGCCCTCAGTCATCATGAGAGGAACGCCGCTGGGAACGCCATCATTCCTCCACACCTTCATGATGTGGGTGATCAGTTCCGGCTCGCGATAAAGGTCCTTCCAATGCGAACGGCAGTCGTATGGATAGTGCTCAAACGACATAAAGGCCAGGTCGCCCACACGCCCATGTGCTTTCAAATAATCGATAAACCGGCCCAACCAGGAGACTCGCCCATCCGGAGTCGGCCACACTTCAATGTCCTCGTTTGTACCCTCAAAGGAGGGACCGCCGAGCTTTATATTTGGATCGACTAGGTGCAGGGCCGTGGAGAATTGCAGATACAGCGCGGCATAATCCTCGGGCTGCATTTGCTGCCCATCCGGCTCCTCGCCCATCTCGACGTAGGAGACGGGATAGCGGCGCTTTTCAAGGTAGGCGACCTCGGCGGCTGCATCCTCTGGAGTGTTATAGATCATCGCGATGGGAACCATCGCGGGAAGACCGCGGGTGATGCCGCTTTGGAAGAATCGGTCGAAGCCCACCTGCTCTCGGCCATTCTCATTCTTATCTGACGCTTCGTGCCAGGGGTCGACCGAAGACGCAACCGTCCTGCTCTGTAATGGACCAGCAGCGTGCTCCACCTGGTCGGTGAAGGTTCCATCCTCGGCAAGGCTTCCGGCATATAATTCGCGAATCGCGTATCCCACGCAGTTTCGTGGGTCAGCAGGGCCGTGCGAATCGCAGGTATTCGAGGAAGCCGTCATCCAAACGCGCAGATACTGCGCAGAAACAGGCACATCGGTTAGGGAGAGGGTCACGGTCCCCCCGTGCCCTTCTGCGATTCCGTGTTGAAAGGTCTGCCAAATGCCATGAGTAGCAGATTTCCGTGGGTTCTCTGACCCGCCCGTCCAGAACTGCACCCGGTAGCGCGAAGCATACGGCTCACCCCACGCGATCCGCATCGCGTTTACTGTGCGCATATTCCCCAGATCGAGGATTACCCATTGGGGAAGGAGCTCATCATCCTCGCCGGTAAACCGTTGCGTCAGATATGGATTGCTTTTCCAGTAGCTATCGGCGTCTCCGTCGGTGAGACGCGAGTAGTGAAACCCCTGCTCCACGCTGTCCATCGTGGTGCCGCGGTGCGCCAGCGCATATCCGAAGGAGTGCTCGATAGGCTCGGAGGATGGCGTTGCCTGACCGGTAAAATAACCCTTCCCTGACGGATCGCTCCAGGTGCCGTTTGGATTCCAATGCCACGCTTCCGCTTCGAGTTCCGTGTTCTGGCGATAAGAAACCACCTGCCAACCTGCGCCCAGAATCTCTTTGAGCATCGGCTGCTCCAGGGCACTGTCCGCGGCCCTGGTCTCGATGCGGTCCACGGCACCCCCCATGGCGCGCACGGGGCTAAATACATTGGCGACGTGCGATGGCGTGGAATCAACAATTAACTCCTGCCCCAAAGCATCGCCGCACTTCATGATGAGGACAGAGAGCGTCGCAAGGAGCACGATCGGGAGGGTTACGTTTTTAATGTGAGCCAGCATTGGTCGTTTGGGTGGATACATGAGTTAGCGGAAAATGCGGGGGTTCCCGCCAAAGAATTGGCGCTTTCATTTTGGTTTGAGCATTCGTTTCCTTACGAATGCTTGCGCGGGAGCCTGCAGCACTTTTATCAGCAGTGGAGAATTTCTGTCAATGCAGAGGGGTAGAAGTGATCGCAAACTATATATCTTGTCATCTCGGCGGGAGCCGTCATGGGCGGTGTGGCCCACCTATGTCGGATGACTGGTGCCCGGAGGGGGACTTGAACCCCCACACCCATTCAAGGGCTACGGATTTTAAGTCCGCTGCGTCTGCCGATTTCGCCATCCGGGCATACCGTTGAAGCACAGGACGGATTCGTTCCGATCCCGAGAGAGCCTAGTATACCGATATGCGGCTGTTGTTTTGATTGCCCAACCCAGCCCTGCTGCGAAGAGAGGACAATGAATACCCTCGAATCAGAAAGCCATTTGGCTGATTCAAGGAAACTCGCCAGTCCTGCCTTAGTGGTTCCCCGATTTTGCTCCCATTGGCGGGATGGATAAAGCCTCGAGTGCTACGCCTTCGAGGCTTACTATGGGGTGCCGGAAGCGAAGGTCCAGGTCTCGATGTTTTGGATCGAAGTCAATCCGCCACTGCCGCCGGTGAAGCCGACGTACGCCGTTGAGGCGCCCACCGTCGAGGGGATATTCACCGCTGACGAATAACTAAAGCTCTTGCCGGTGACCGTGTCGTTGAGATTCAGCGTCAACGTAGTGCCGTCGTAGGTGAGCTGCGCCGCCATCGTATCGCCACTCAACAGGCTAAGCCCGGAAGAGGTCATATCCACCGCCGGTACCGTAGGCGTGACACCGTTCAAGTAGAAGCCCGTGGAGTCGGTCCCTTCGCCTGCGTTGCTGTAGAAATCGAACTTGACGGCCACACTCGTGGCAATGCCACCCGTGGTCTTTGTGTTCGGGTTCGGCCCGTAACCCAGGCTGGCGCCATTCCCTCCCAGCGCGCTGAGACCCGCATTCTGGATGACAAACGTAAATCCATCCGCGGAAGCACTCGCCAACTGGAAGGTAAAGTTAGTCGTAAATGATTGAACGTTGACCGGCGTGGTCCAGAACGCACTCGTACCCTCGCTGGCGCCCCCATCCGTAAGCTCGAGATAATTGCTGGAGCTGACTTTCGCTACGCTGTTCAATTGCAAACCAGAAGCGCTGGTGAAACCGCTGGCAAAATTGATGCTGGGGGCTTGAATCACATAGGCCGCGCTGCCCACCGCACTCTGGGCGTAGCCGCTCGCCACCGCCAAGGCCTCCACCGTGCTGCTCTTGCTCACCGCGATCGCGGAACTGTAAACGGCAGACGACGTGGTAGGCGTGCTCCCATTCGTTGTGTAGTAAATGACTGCCCCGGGCGTGCTGTCGGAAATAGTCACCGACCGCGCCGAACTATAAGTTCCCGCAGCAGGCGAGAACGTTGGCGTCGCCGCGGCCGCGGCTTGAATCACATAGGCCGCGCTGCCCACCGCACTCTGCGAGTAGCCCGATGCCGTTGCCAGCGCCTTCAATGTGCTGCTGGCGCTCACCTTGATGGTTCCGCTGTAAACCGCTGACGATGTCGTGGGCGTGGATCCATCTGTGGTGTAGTAGATCACCGCTCCCGTGGTGGAGTCGGAAATAGTCACCGACTGTGCGGATGTGTAAGTCCCAGCGACAGGCGAAAAGGTCGGCGTCGCCGCTGCCGGCAGTTGAATCACGTAGGCCGCGCTGGCTACGGTGCTATCCGCATACCCAGTCGCCGAGGCGAGAGCCTTGATTGTCTCGGAACTGCTCACGGTAATCGGTGCGCTGTACACATTAGACAAGTGCGTCGGCGTCGACCCATCAGTGGTGTAGTAGATGGTTGCATTCGACGTGGTGCTGCTTAGGGAAACATTCTGATTGGTGCTATAAGTGCCCGCCTTTGGGCTGAAGGACGGGCTGGCTGCGGTCTTTGGCGTGCCCGAGGTGAATGTCCAGGTCTTGATGTTCTGGATCGCGGACAATCCGCCGCTTCCGCCGGTGAAGCCCAGGTAAGCCGTTGAGGCGCCCACCGTCGAGGGGATATTGACCGCCGACGAATAACTAAAGCTCTCCCCGTTCACCGTATCGTTCAATATCAGCGTCAACGTCGTACCGTCATAGGTAAGCTGAGCCGCCATCGTGTCGCCGCTCGACAGAACAACCCCGGAGGACGTCATGTCCACGGCCGGTACAGTGGGCGTGACACCATTCAAGTAGAAGCCTGTGGAATCGGTTCCTTCGCCCGCGTTGCTGTAGAAATCGAACTTGACGGCCACACTATTGCCAATCCCGCCTGTGGTCTTGGTATTGGGGTTCGGTCCGTAACCCAGGCTCGCACCATTCCCTCCCACCGCACTGAGACCAGCATTCTGGATGACAAACGTAAATCCATCCGCGGAAGCACTTGTCAGCTGGAAGGTGAAGTTCGTCGTAAACGATTGAATATTGACCGGCGTGGTCCAGAACGCACTCGTACTCTCGTTCGCGCCTCCATCCGTCAACTCCAGATAGTTGCTGGAATTTACTTTGGCGACACTGTTCAATTGCAGACCCGTAGCGCTGGTGAAACCGTTGGCGAAATTGATGCTGGTGCCCGAACTAGTCTGTATCACATAGGCGGCGCTGCCTACCGCACTCTGGGTGTATCCCGTGGCCGTTGCCAGCGCCTTCAGCGTGCTGCTAGCGCTCACAGGAATGGCTGCGCTGTAAACCGCGGAGGATGTCGTCGGCGTCGATCCGTCGGTGGTGTAGTAGATCACCGCTCCTGCCGTCGTGTCGGAGATCGTCACCGACTGCGCCGAAGTGTACGTGCCCGCAGCCGGCGAGAACGTCGGTGTCGCCGCCGGCGTTTGAAACACGTAGGCTGCGCTCCCAACCGCACTCTGCGAGTAGCCCGTTGCCGTAGCCAGGGCCTTCAACGTGGTGTTGGCGCTCACAGGAATCGCCGCGCTGTAAACCGCGGAGGATGTCGTTGGCGTCGATCCGTCTGTGGTGTAGTAAATCACCGCCCCTGCCGTCGTGTCGGAGATGGTCACCGACTGCGCAGACGTGTAGGTCCCAGCGCCCGGCGAGAACGTTGGCGTTGCCGCTGCCGGCAGTTGAATTACGTAGGCCGCGCTGACCACCGCACTATCCGCATACCCAGTCGCCGAGGCTAAAGCCTCAATCGTCTCGGAACTGCCCACCGCAATGGGCGCGCTGTAGACATTGGAC
This sequence comes from uncultured Acidobacteriaceae bacterium, assembly GCA_963758385.1. Classification (GTDB taxonomy): domain Bacteria; phylum Acidobacteriota; class Terriglobia; order Terriglobales; family Acidobacteriaceae; genus PALSA-350. Next base: position 2,328,114 of record CAVWVA010000001.1, read on the forward strand.
GAATGCGTTGGTGTCGACCCGTTGGTGGTGTAATAGATGGTCGCATTCGAGGTCGTACTGCTCAGCGAAACACTTTGATTGGTGCTATAAGTGCCTGACTTTGGGCTGAAGGCAGGGCTGGCCGCGGTCTTGGGTGTTCCCGAGGTGAATGTCCAGGTCTTGATGTTCTGGATCGCGGTCAAACCGCCATTGCCGCCGGTAAAGCCCACGTAGGCCGTTGAGGCGCCGACCGTCGACGGAATATTGACTGCTGACGAATAACTAAAGCTCTTGCCGGTGACCGTGTCGTTGAGTATCAGCGTCAACGTCGTTCCGTCATAGGTAAGCTGCGCCGCCATGGTGTCACCGCTCAGCAGAACAACCCCGGAAGACGTCATGCTCACCGCCGGCATAGTGGGCGTGACACCATTTAAATAGAAGCCTGTGGAGTCGGTCCCTTCGCCCGCGTTGCTGTAGAAATCAAACTTGACGGCCACACTGTTGCCAATGCCCCCCGTGGTGGAGGTGTTGGGGTTCGGGCCGTAACCCAGGCTTCCACCGTTTCCTCCCAACGCACTGAGACCAGCATTTTGGATAACAAACGTAAATCCGTCCGCGGAAGCGCTGGTCAGCTGGAAGGTAAAGTTCGTCGTAAAGGACTGAATATTGACCGGCGTCGTCCAAAACGCACTCGAACTTTCGTTCGTGCTGCCATCCGTCAACTCCAGATAATTACTGGAATTTACTTTGGCAACGCTGTTCAATTGCAGACCAGTAGCGGTGAAACCGCTGGCGAAATTAATGCCGGTGCCCGTGCTGGTCTGAATCACATAGGCCGCGGTGCCTACTCCACTCTGCGCGTATCCGCTCGCCACAGCCAAAGCTTCCAGGGTTTCGCTGGCGTTCACTGGAATTGCCGCGCTGTAAACGGCAGACGAAGTGGTCGGCGTAGTGCCGTTGGTGGTGTAGTAGATCACCGCCCCTGGGGTGCTGTCGGAGATCGTCACTGACTGTGCAGAGGTGTAAGTCCCGGCGGCCGGCGAAAAAGTCGGGGTCGCCGCTACTGGCGATTGGATCGTATAGGTCGCGCTGGCAACCGCACTGGCGCTCAATCCCGCCGCCTTTGCCAAAGTTTTGATCGTGACCGCGCCACTGCTTACCGTGATGGGTGAACTGTAAATAGCCGAGGAGGTTGTCGGGGTCGAACCGTTCGTCGTGTAGTAGATCACTGCACCAGGAGTGACATCGCTCAGCGTCACCTTTTGTGCCGTGGTGAACGTGCCTCCGGCGGGTGACAGGGTTGGGGTATATGTTGGTGATGGCGCCTGCGAGGTAAACATCCAGTTTTCGATCTTCTGGCTGGAACTATTTCCGCCAGAACCGCCGGTAAAGCCGATGTAGGCCAGATTGCTGCCGATCGTCGCGGGAATGTTGACGGGAAAAGTATGGGTAAAGACCGCGTTCGTAACGATATCGGTAATGGTCATAGCGAGATTTGTACCGTCATAGGTCATCTGCGCTATCATCGTGTCGCCACTGGCCAAGATCACTCCAGACGACGTCATGTCTATCGCGGGTACAGTAGGCGAGGCGCCATCCACATAAAGCCCCGTTGAATCGGTGCCTTCACCGGCGTTGCTAAAGAAATCGAACTTGATTGCGACGCTGGAAGCGATGCCGCCCGTGGTTGCCGTGTTGGGATTGGGTCCGTAACCCAGACTTCCCCCATTTCCGCCCAGAGCTGTCGGCCCGACGTTTTGCATGGTGAAGGTCATTCCGTCGGCCAGCGCGTCGGAAAGCTGAAAGGTGAAGTTGGTAGTAAAGCCCTGGATATTGGTCGGTGTGTCGTAAAACGCGCTCCCGGATTGGTCTTCAACACCTGTGGTTAGCTGCAAACGAGTGTCGTCTACGTTGGTTGCGCTTCCATTCAAGGTCATTCCCACAACACTCGCGAAGCCGTTACTGAAATTGATTACTGTCCCGGCCTGTTGTATCGAGTAAGTGGCCGTACTCACGTTACTATTGGCTTCCCCCGTAAAGGCAGCGATTGCGCTGATGGTGGTGTTGCTGCCAACGGTAATCGGGCCGGTGTAGACGGTTGAGGCCGTTGTGGGGGTCGATCCATCGGTCGTATAGTAAATCGTCGCCCCGCTAGTGCTATCAGTAATGGTGACAGATTGGGGAGTCGTATAGCTTCCGCCGGCCGGACTGAATTGCGGCGCAGGCGCCTGGGTGGCGAAGCTGTAGGTTGCGCTTGCCACCGGGCTCAGCAGGTATCCGCTCACGCTGGCGATCGCCTGCACTACGCTGTCTGACGAAACCTGGAAAGCTCCCTTATATAGCGTCGACGTCGTCGTAGGCGTGGAACCATCGGTCGTGTAGTAAATTGCGGCGCTACTGTTCGAATCTGTGAGAGTGATCTGTTGCGCTCCGGGGTAGGCGCCGCCGGGGGGCGAGAACACCGGCGCAGGCGCCTGGGATTCGGAACTGAGCAGGCCATACACATCAAACTGGTGGCCGGCGCCCACGTAAACCTTGCCATTGGTGACCACGGGAACCTGAAACTTGATTGCCGGCCCGGCATCGTCACGAGTAGGATTTTGGTTGCTGCCGTAAAGTTCTGACCCGATATTGGTGGCGTTGAAGGCGTACAAGATCGACGATCCATTGGTGTTGTAAAGGTCAGTCTCAATTGCCCACAAGATGCCGTTCGACGTTCCATTCGAAGATACGACTGGCGTGGCTCCCGGATAGTTCAAACTAAACGAGGATTTGGCGGTATATGTCGATGACAGAACGCCGTTGGTGAGCGTAAACATTTTGAGCGGATTACCCTCCGCCCACATATAGACGTTGCCGTTCCAATAGGCTGGTGTGCTCCACAAGCCCGAGTCCGGGCCCTGCAATTGCCCGGTAATATCCTGTACGGCATTCGGGTTACTGGTCCCTCCCGGCGAGTAACCGTTCAACGCGTCGCGATTAAGCACGACAATCCGGCCTTCCTTGCCGGCCTGGATCAGCAAGTGGGGATAGGTTCCCGGCTGATCAGGCAGCATAAGGACGCCACCTGAACCCACATCTTCATCAGAGGTTGTTAACGCCGCCTGATTAAATGTTGTAAATGCATCTGTCGGGGTAAAGCCTCCATTTGACAGATCGAAGCGAAGTACGCTTTCACCGAAGTCGACACTTGCGGAAATGGGAGGGTAATCGGTCAGATCGCCATTGCCCGTGGTCAAAAATAAGCGACCGTTCGCGCTTACCGTGTCGATGGGCATTCCCGCTCCAGCCCCCCAAATACCGTCTCCGCTGCCATTGGGCGAGGTGCAGTAGGCGGCCGTTTGAGCAAGGGAGGTTTCGTTGTAAACCAATACCCAGCCGTGAAACGGACCATCGTCGCCGTGGGACCCGAAAGCGATGTAGATGCTTCCATTAAAGAGGCCGAGCGCCACCCGATTGTTCTGCCACAGAGTGCTGAACGCGAGCTTGCCTCCCGAGCTGCCGTTGCCGTTGCCGGGCACGGACCCAGAGAGCGCTACGGGGCTACCAGAGAGTTCATTACCGGTCAGGATATTGAGGGCGTGCAGTCTTTGCACGTAGGTGCCATTCTCTTTGCTCGCAGCCACAACAAATATGGCGCCAGCGGTGAGATCAATGACCGGAGTGCTGGTGATGCCGATTACAGGATTGATGTCCCCGGTACCACTCTGCACATCTGTCGATGGAACTGTCGTCGCTCCCGCCGCCGCTCCATGGGCGGTGCTGAGCATGCTGGCCTGCCACAGCGGCAAACTATCTGCACCGCCGTTACTATCGGCGTCGAACGCATACACCGAATCATTCTCGGTAGCAATGAAGACGACGTTGTGCGTCGTTCCATTCGGCAGCGTGAGATTTTTTACATAAAGCGGCTGCGCGAAGACATTACCGTCAACGGTCTGACTAAAGAGTTTGCCGAACGTGTTGGTGTTTACATTGGTTGGGGTAAGAATCGACTCCTGCGTGTTCTGGCCCTGGTGCGTATTGTCGTAACGCCAGGTGAGTACATTGACGGCCTGCGCCGCCATGTTCGCAGTCCACAAGACGCACAAGAGGCCTACGGTGGTGAAGGCCACCATCTTCGACCATCGTTTCCGGCTTTCGGACGCGATTTTGATCTGCATCGAGATCCGTGTGGGGGAAGAATGCTGCACGATGACCCCCTCTTTCGGTGGGACGAGAGCCGCAATTGCAGCCACACCGCCACACCAGCTGACCGTGGAATTTAGAGGCCGCGAATCCCCAATCGTGATCTGATCGAGCGTTTGCTAGCCACTGATGTTGAAGAACCGTACAGCTGGGAGGACCCTTTGGGGAGGGTTGTTCAAATAGTATACGAAGAACCTAAAGCATATAAGCCGTTAGCAAATATTTTTGACTGGCGCTTCACAAAGCGGACCGCTTGGGAAGGTTTGCCTCTATCCCCGTTCTCGACGAGCCTGGGGCTCGGAAACTAAGTAGAATAAGCGTTTAAGCGCCGCTCTTGCCCTATCCAACCCTTTGGTTCTCTTCGGACTTGGGCGGACCTCGGCCGGCGTTGTGCCCGCCAGCCACTCTCGCAGAGAGAGCCCGGTCGATCACCCTGAGCCACAGGCCACCGCGCAAGTCAACAGGCACGGACCGCTGAATTCACCCATCAGATTCTTGCCCTAACAGCTCCACATAGGTCAGGCGCCGGCGGAGTCTACGGTCGGTGGCTCTGCTGCCATTTGCGCGAAATTTTCAATCTGTATAATGAGTTCGACTGACACCCCCTCAGTGCAATTCAAGCGAGTCCGACCGAACTCGCAACTTATTAAAAGATGGGCTCAAGGATGAGACTCAAGCATGAGTATTTCGGCATTACATGCCCAGCCTTGATCCCGGCACAGCATTTCAGCTGGTGCTTACATCATGGAGTGTGACTCTTTGAAACGCCTAATCCGATCAATCGTTCCGCCCGTATTGTGGGGACACCTCCGGTCGCTACGCTTGCATCACGAATTGAGGAGCTACAAAGTCCGCCAGGTGCGGCACACGTACGGAGCATTCCCGCTCGACATCGAGCTGGTCGATGGCCTTGGAGAAGGTTGGTACGACCACGATTGGCCGGAGTTGCCTGAGTTCCGGCTCCTGAAGAGCTATAACCGGTTGCGCCGCGGACAGCGGATCTTTGATTTGGGAGCTCATCAGGGTGTGGTTGCTCTCATCTTATCCCGGTATGTTGGCGCAGAGGGCGCCATCGTGGCACTTGAGGCTAGCAAGCATAATGCTGATGCGGCGGTTCGGAATGTAGAGCTGAATGACGCGCGAAATTGTACGATTCTCCATGCCGCGGTCGCTAGAAATTCCGGCAAGTTGATATTCAGCGAAGCCCTAAACGGCAGCGTGGACGACGGCACTGCGGTTGGCGGTCAGGTGCAGGTTGACGCCTTTTGCATTGACGATCTCGCCGATCGTTTTGGAAGTCCGGACTTGCTTTTTATCGATGTAGAAGGTTATGAGTGCTTCGCTCTTGATGGTGCTCGAAAGACCCTGGCCGCTCGACCGGACGCCTTTATCGAAGTGCACAGTGGGGTGGGGCTTGAGAAATATGGCGGCTCGGTGGATAAGATATTGTCCTTCTTTCCGCCGTCCGATTACGACTTCCACTTTAATGAGGAAGATGGCGCTGAATTTCGTTCAATGCGACACCGGGACGAACTGCCCCTCAAGCGTTTCTTCCTGATCGCTCTTGCCCGGGGTACCAACGGCAACGGCCGAGTCTGATCGGCGCTAACTTTGTTTCTCCCCCTTAGCAAGAGCTTCCAAGGCTACGATGTCTCGTTTTCCGCTACTGGTAATCGGGAGGCAGCTCAGAAACCAGAACTTTGCCGGAACCATGTATCTTGGCAGATGCTGTACCAAATGGTTAACCACGCCATCCACGTCAATATCAGCATTGCTATCTGCCACCACAAAGGCACATAAGCGCTTTTGATGGGCGGGGTCTTCGACGCCCAGGACCGCAACATCCACGACGCCTGGATACCTGCGGATCACCATCTCTATTTCCGCCACTTCGATTCGATAGCCATTAATCTTTACTTGATGATCGATGCGGCCGTTAAACTGCAACTCACCTTTCTCGTTCCAGCAACCAAGATCGCCGGTGCGGTACAAGCGGATACTTCCCGACGTTCCGATCTCCGCGTTGAAAAAGGATTGCCGCGTCAGCTCGGGATCATTGAGATAACCCATTGCCAAACCAGCCCCGCCAATGCAGATTTCTCCAATTTCGCCGATGCCCTGAAGCTGTCCTTCTTGACCGAGAATGTAAACCACTGTGTTTGCAATTGGCTTGCCCAGCGTCACCAACTCATCGTCACGCGAGACTCTGGACGCGGTCGACCAAATCGTTGTCTCCGTGGGTCCATACATGTTCCACAAACAAGAAGATCTGTCGATCAACTTGTCAGCCAGGTCACGGTCGAGACGCTCTCCGCCGCACAAAATCGTCATATCCGCGCAACCAGACCAGCCCGACTCCAGGAGGATTTTCCAGGTAATCGGAGTTGCCTGCATTACGGCGGGACTTTTGCGGCGGATTATATTGGCAAGAACGCTGCCAAATCGAGATTCATCTTCCGAGGCAAGAATCACCATCCCCCCGTAACTTAGAGGCAAAAAAAGCTCGAGCGCCGCGATGTCAAACGAAACCGTAGTCACGGCCAGCCAACTCGCGCTTTCCGCGAAAGCCACGCGTTGCGCAATGTCGGCGACGACGTTTGCGAGTGACCCGTGAGTGATGGCAACGCCCTTGGGGTTGCCTGTTGTCCCGGAGGTGTAGATTACATACGCCAAATCCGTGGCCTCAGGAGAGTGTTCGACAGGCTCGCCGCTTACGTCCTGCATTTCAATCAGCTGCCTATCCGGCAAAACGATTTCCCGCGATCCCTGGGGAAGATTGCTCCTGCTCTGAGCATCGGTCACCACCAGGTGCGCGCCGGCACGAGAAATGACTTGGCCGAGACGCAGCGCAGGGTCGGTCGGATTCAGAGGCAGATAGGCAGCGCCCGCTTTGAGAACGCCCAGTAACCCAATGACGAGATTCTCGGTCCTTCTGAGACAAATTGCTACGACGTCCCCATACCCAATACCTTTCGTCTTGAGCTGGCGCGCTAAATGATTTGCCCGGGAGTTTAAATAAGCGTAAGTAAAGGTCTTATCATTCACCTCCAAAGCCGTTGCCGACGGCTGTGCTTCGACCTGTCTCTCAAATAAAGAAACCACGGAAGAGGGGGTGATCATCGGGTCGGCACTTGTATTGGTGTTCGGCAGACCCGACAGCAATGGAGGAGCCATTCTAACCTCGTATGCGCTGACAACAATTCGGTCTACGCCTGGATTGTCAGCGTCTTTTCATTTGCGTGGCCCGCGTGCGCCTGTCATGCTGAGTTTCCAGATGCGTCCGGTACGGGCCGGGCGCCCAAAGGCATCGTCAAAAAGTATTCTTTGCGGCCGTCTTTATGCTTGCTTCGGTCTACTTGGATGCAGCAGACACCCGAGGCAGCCACAATCCGCTGAAAAAGTTTTCCTTCACTGCTTGACAGTAACGGTCTTAACTTCTGTGTACTCCTGCAAACCATACTCACCCAGTTCACGCCCCATGCCCGACTGCTTGAACCCGCCGAACGGAGCCCGAGTATCCAGAACGTTATAGCAGTTCACCCAAACCGTCCCAGCCCGTACTCCGTTGGCAACAGCAAGCGCCTTTTTCACATCTCGCGTCCATACACCCGCAGCCAACCCATAGTTGGTACGATTTGCCCGCGCAATCACTTCATCGAGCGTTTTGAAAGGGATGATACTCATAACGGGGCCGAAAATTTCTTCACGAGCAATCTTCATATCGTCCCGGACATCGGCAAAAACCGTGGGCTCGATGAAGTACCCACGATCGCCGAGACGGGCGCCGCCGCAGGCCAGCATAGCGCCCTCGTCGCGGCCCGATTCAATATAGCCGAGCACTCGGTCCATTTGTGTTTCATCCACCACCGGGCCTTGGTCGGTTCGGGAATCAAAAGGATCACCAACGACGCGCTTGCGGGCTCGGGCAACGCTCCTTTCGAGAAACTGTTCGTAGATGGTCTCTTCCACGAACACTCTTGAGCCAGCGCAGCACGATTGGCCCTGATTGGAGAAGAGGCCCATGTGCGCACCTTCCACCGCTTCATCGAAATCAGCGTCTGCAAAGATGATGTTTGGGCTCTTGCCACCCAACTCCAGGGTGACACGCTTCAGATTGGACCTGGCAGCCGCTTCCATGATGAGCCGTCCGACCTCGGTCGACCCGGTGAAAGCCACTTTGTCTACATCCGGATGATGGGCGATTGCGCCGCCGGCGGTGGGCCCAAAGCCCGTCAAGAGATTCACCACGCCTTCGGGAAAGCCGGCCTCCATGATTAACTCGCCAATCCGCAGTGCGGAAAGAGGGGTCTGTTCGGCCGGCTTCATTACGATGGTATTGCCGGTAGCCAGCGCGGGAGCAAGCTTCCAGGCTTGCATAAGCATCGGATAATTCCAGGGAATGATCTGCCCCACAACCCCTATTGGCTCATGGCGGGTATAGCAAAAGAAGTCACCATCAATCGGGATGGTCTTTCCCTGAACCTTGTCTGCCCAGCCTGCAAAGTAGCGATAGCATGCCACCGTCTTCATGACGTCTACCGCTTTCGCCACCGACAGTGGTTTGCCATTGTCGAGCGTCTCAAGACGGGCTAATTCGTCGCCGTGTTTTTCGATCAGGTCGGCAAGTTTGTGCAGCAGGCGTCCTCGCTCAGATGCCCGCATTTTTTTCCATGGTCCCTGTTCAAACGCAGCGCGCGCCGCCTTGACCGCTTTCTCTACGTCGGCAGATCCGGCTTCGGCAACCTGGCAGATCTCGTCGCCGGTGGAAGGATTTACGGTCGCGAAGGTCTTGCCGGATTCGCTGGCCACCCAGCGATTGTTGATCAGAAGCTGCTTCACCAAAGGGGTGACTGCACGTTCCGATGGCGTCGACAAAACAGAGATCATCGCACCTGATCCTTCCCCAATTCTTGATTAGACGGTTTGAAGAGCAGCAAACAAATTCAGGGCAAATCAACGAGCTTATGAACACCAACCATCTGCGCCGCTACTGACTTTATACCGTCTTTCGCCTGATTTTTGTAAAATACCGGTCGCCGACCAGCAGGAAATGGTCCAGAAATTATGCAGTAGGCGCCATCTCAACGGCCATATTCGCAAAAGCCAACACATACCCGGACGTCATTCAGAACCATCTTGGCCAACCTGGCCATCTCACATGAATGACCCATGAATGGTCCACATTTATGCCGCACCAGAGAGAGTAAAGCTAGATGCGCTCCGCCATAAGCAGATTCAAATAGCCGCTGGACCCGCACTGCGATGAACAACCGGGGTAGCCTGAATTTTAGTCGACCTACTGAGAGTCTTTTCCTTCTCAGCGCATAAGTAGTGCAGCCAATTTTTGTAGAGACAGCGGGCGGCAGGCTGCCAGGTGTTCTGCAGCTTCTGTTCGTCCAACGCTCCCGATAGTTCCGCGAACACATTTTCGTTCCGGCGGCCGCCCAGGCTCTTGGCCCGTGCGCGGAGCAACTCTTCGGTCGCCTGGTCAAAATAATTTCGCGGTGTTGTGGGCCAGGTATCCATCTCCCCGCGGAAATAACGGCCTATGTCTCTGCGATATTCGCGCAGCAGTGTGTCTGGTTCGTATTCGGGATGCCCCTGGAAAAAAACAAACAAACTCTTCTCTTGCTTGACAAACGTATCCACTCCCGCCTCGTCGCTTCGCGATAGTACGTTATATCCACTACCGACCAGCGCCTCTTCCGGTATGCCGTTCCATCGAGAATGTGGAAGCTTAAAACGTATAGGCAAATCCGCAGTCAGCCCGTGCGGAGAGACCCGCATATTCTCGAACACACCAAAAACTTTTTCCCTGGATTTAATCCGCCCAATATCGTCCATAGAGAGGACGGCAGCGTGTGCTGCAAGACAGGACCAGACCGTGGAGCGGGTATTCCCCTTCGCCCATTCGAGCACGTTGGTGAAACTCCTCCAATACGGTTCGTCTCTTAGATCCGGACTCAATGGCTCTCTGCCGGTGACAATGAACCCATCGAAGGACTTTTCCCACAGCCCCTCTACAGTCGAATAGGAACCACTTAGATGTTGCCGGCTCGCCTTATCGCGGGGAACACCGGGAAGCGCGTACAGCGATAGATGGATGGAAATGCCGTCTGATGCTGATTCAAGCAGCGACAAAAACTGCCGCTCCGTGGCCTTGAGCGCCGCGTCCGGCATGTTGTTGATTAACCCGACGCGCAGGCACTTGCTCGACCGTTCCTCGAACTCCGCCGCGGACCGCCCATGTCGCAAGCTGATTGCAGCATCAAAGGGCTGGCTATCCTTTCGGGGATGGCTGTCGGTTCGGTCTAGGTAAACTGGCATTGGCCTTCTCCGGGCACTCCCTCGTATTAAACAGCAGCCGTCGATTCCACTTGTACCGTCGCATTGAGAGCCTGATCCAGATCGGCAAGAATGTCGTCGATGTGCTCGATCCCGATACTTAGGCGAATCATCTCCGGCGTGACGCCGGCGCTGCGCTGCTCCTCAGCTGACATCTGCCGATGAGTGGTCGAAGCGGGATGGCATGCCAGTGATTTGGCATCACCCAAGTTAACCAGCCGCTTTACCAGATGGAGCGCGTCATAGAATCTGACTGCGGCAGCGAAGCCTCCCTTGATACCAACGGATAGTAAGGAGCAGGCGCGGCCCCGCAGATACTTTTGCGCGAGCGCGTGATAGGGACTGTCGATAAATCCTGCATAATTGACCCACTCGATCCTGGGGTCGCCGCGTAAGAACTCAGCGACCTTTCTGCCGTTTTCTCCGTGCCGGTCAATGCGCAAGGCTACGGTCTCAATGCCCTGTAGCAACAGGAACGCGCTGAGCGGCGAAAGAACCGCCCCCGTGGTCCGCAGATAGACGCTGCGGCAGCGATGGATGTAAGCGGTCTTACCAAAATGATCGGTGTAAACGAGGCCATGGTAAGACGCGTCTGGCTGGCTGAACATGGGGAAGCGCGCAGCATGTTCTCGCCAGGGAAAATTGCCGCTATCGATAATCGCGCCACCTAAAGTTGTTCCATGACCGCCCATGAACTTGGTGAGCGAATTGACCACGATGTCGGCTCCATATTCGATCGGCCGCAATAGTACTGGCGTCGCCACGGTGTTATCGACGATCAGTGGAATTCCATGTTCGTGCGCCTTGAGCGCCAATCCCTCGATGTCGCAAATATTGCCTGCTGGATTACCGACGCTTTCGCAAAAAATTGCCCGGGTCTTCTCGTCGATCTGTTTCGCGATCGCCTCAGGATGATCGGTTTCGGCGAATCGAACCGTAACCCCCTGGCTAGGCAGCATGTGGGCAAAGAGTGTGTGGGTGGTGCCATAGAGTTGCGGCGTCGAGATGATGTTGCATCCCAGTTCAGTGACATTCTGCACCGCGTACGATACCGCTGCCTGACCGCTGCTCAGGCAAAGGGCCTCCAGTCCACCCTCGAGAGCGGCGACACGCCTCTCCAGCACTGCCGTAGTTGGATTCTGAATACGGGTGTAACGAAATCCTTCGGCCTCGAGGTTGAACAACGCCGCTGCATGGTCTGCACTCTCGAATTCGTAGGCGACCGTCTGATAAATAGGCACAGCAACAGCTTTCGTCGTTGGATCGACGTCGTAGCCGCTGTGAATGGCAATGGTTTCCGTTTTCATCGGCTCATCTACTTGTGGGTTGTTTTACTGCTTTCACCCACTCCTTCCCTGAGTCCTTCGCTAAGCCATTCGCTCGATCTGTGGGAGGCACTTCGAGCAAGCGATTCATCTCGCTCACGACCCATTTGATATCCGACTCGGTGGTTCTAAAACTGGTGACGCAGGCGCGCACTACAGAAACGCCGGCGATACGCGCCTCCGACATCCACGCAATCTGGCGCAGATGAAGAGCGGCGAGAAACTCAGAGGGAACGAGCCCCTCGCGGGTAAAGCAAACCAGGGGCAGCGGCGTCGAGTTGACGATATGCCAGCCAGTAGCTTGCAGTTCATGGCGCAGCAAATCTCCCATGCGGGTCTGGTGCTCGATCATCTCGGCGTATCCCCCCTCACCCCGCTCGGCGAGCGCCATAAACAACTTTAATCCGATAAATCGGCGCGACCACTGTGCCGAAGTTGTATATGGATCAAAAACCGGCCCTACCTTCTTGCCCGGCATGTACGAAACATCGGCGCGAAAGGTCTCGGCAACGGTCTCCGGATGTCGGCAAAAGAACATTCCGCTTCCCATGGAAACAGAGAACCACTTATGCGCGTCGCAGGTAATCGAATCGGCATTCTCGATCCCAGCGAGATAACCTCTGAGACGCGGCGAAATCGCAGCAGCTCCGCCCCAGGCCGCGTCCACGTGAAACCATAGGCCCGCCTCGCGGCAGAAGCGGCCAATCTCCGCCAGGGGATCGATCACACCAGCCGCTGTCGTCCCTGCAGATCCCACAACCATCAAAGGGGCGAACCCGTCCTTGCGGTCTTCGGCAACTCTTCTCTCCAGATCGCCCACGTCCAGCTTTAATAGGCGGCTAGTGGAGACCGGGCGCAGCGCGCGCCGCCCGAGCCCCGTCATATGGGCTATCTTGTTGAACGAGTGATGGGTCTCCTCCGTCAGATAAATTGTTGGCGCATTGTTGAGGCTGCGAAGCCCGTGTTCGCCGTATGCGGGAAATGCCCGTGTCAATGCGGCAGCAACCGCGGAGAGATTCGCTTCCGTCCCGCCACTGGTGAACGTTGCTCTTGTGTCCGCCGGTAAGCCGAACTTTTCCGTCAGCCACGCGAGGGTGTGCCGTTCAATCTCGTTAGCCGCCGGCGAAGTTCGCCAGTTCGCCAATTGTGGGTTATACATGGCGACGATGGTGTCGGCAACGACCGATGCCAGCGTGACACTGGGATTGAACAGTCCAAAGTAATGGGGATGCGTTACCTGAACCTGCCACGTGCGTAACATCTTTTCTACATCCGCAATCACATCTTCAAGCGCCACTGGCCGGTCGAAATCGTAGCGGGACGCGAGGTAGGTTCGAATCTCTTCCGCTTCCACCCTGGGCAGAATGGGGCCATCCGCAATGTCGGACTGCAGCCGGGAGAAATCGTCCCGGATTTCATCAATGACCATTTGCCACCCCTTCCCGCTGAAACGGCAACCAGCAAAGTCCTTTAAAAACGAATGCCGCCAATCTGGATTCGTTCATACAGTTCCCGGTCAAGGCGAACGAATGCTCCTTGTTCAGGGTGATCAAAGAAGAGATCGTCGTCGATCGCTGACGGATCAAATCCCTGTCTGACAAGATTGGTCTTCGCGTACTTGAAGGTGCCGGTCACTTCAATGTCTGTCTGTATACGCAAGAATAAAGGCCGGGCATACGCGGGAAGACAGCGCATCAGATGCGTTCGCAATCCAGCCACATTCAATGGATCCTGCGTAACCAGCGCGGCCATGCCGGCACGGCCGTCGCAGCCGGGCACGGTCACGCCATACACGATGGCATGCTTGACTCCGGAAAAAGCGCAGATCGCCTCCGCGACCTCGCAGGTCGCGACGTTCTCACCCTTCCAGCGGAAGGTGTCACCGATACGATCGACAAAATAAAAAAAACCTCTCTCGTCTTTTCGCATGAGGTCGCCGGTACGAACCCACTGGTCCCCCGTCTCAAAGACATCGCGGAGAATTTTCTTATCCGAGGCTTCCTGGTTTGTGTACCCTTCAAACCTGCTGCCGGGGTCGTGCACGACTTTGCCAATCGCTTCGCCGGCTTCATTGGCGGAGCAACGGATACAAAACCCCGCCTGGTCGCGGAGCAATTCGCCCTTCTCTCCATCGAATCGCACTAATGCCGGCGAAAAACGATGGGTCAGGTAAGCAGGGACACGTCCGATTGCTCCGCGCTCGCCTTCGACGTTGAATAATGAGACCGCACCCTCGGTGGCTGCATAGAATTCCAGAATGTGAGGGATATGAAAACGGTCCTTGAAGTCATTCCAAACCTCGGGCGCTAATCCATTGCCGCAGGCCATCCGGATGCGATGATCGGTTTCATGCGGCGAGGGCGCCGTGTGCAGCAAGTATCGGCAAAGCTCGCCAATGTATTGGAAGAGTGTGCAGTCCCAACGAACCAGGTCATCCCAGAATCGATGGGCCGAGAACTTCTCCCGGATCACCAGGGAACCGCCGGCAGCGAGCGTGGCGCCCACCACCTGAACGCCACCGACACTGTGATACATGGGCAGGCAGTTGTACATCCGGTCTGCCGGCCCTGCGTCCATCATCCCGGCGAACCAATAGCTCCATTGCATGATGCGGGCATGGCTCAGACTTGCGGCTTTTGGCAGTCCAGTGGTCCCGGAGGTGTATATGTAAAGGGCGCGATCGTTGATCGTTACCGGTTGCCGGTTCGGGGCGTTCAGCATTTCGGCGGATAGCCGATCAACGGTTGTGTCAATCCGCGGGAAGGGCGAACGCTCGACGCCGTGTGTCCAGACAGTTGGCGCGGGCGCGATGCCGGACAACGCTTTGACGAGCGGATCGACGAACTCGGCGGAAACAATGAGGTGGTTGGGTGCGACGATCTGGATGCAATGCGCCAGCGAAGGGCCAACCAGGTTGGTGTTGAGCAGGGCGACAACCGCGCCGGTACTGGTGATGCCCAACCAGATGGCAAAGTATTCAGGCCGGTTTGTCATCATAAGGCAGACGACGTCGCCTTTGGCAATACCCTGCTCCATTGCCCAGTGCGCGTACTGATTCGAACGCTCAGCTAGCGACCGATAGCTCATGCGCTCGCGCTCGGAGAGCAGCGCCGGCGTGTCTCCCAGCTGTTCGCCGAGTTCTCCGATCACGGTGGAGAATATCCGATTTGGATTGCGCGCGATCGGAGCCGTCAGCTGGAGAGCGCGCATCCAGGCCCTCGCGGCGGTGGCCGTAACGGTTCTGGGAGCCTCTTGTTGAAGATTGCTCAAGCGGTACTCCCGGCGTCGACGGTAATCACCGTTCCCGTGATATTTTTAGCCCGGTCGCTGAGCAGGAACTCAACCGCATTCGCGACATCCTCGACTTCCGCCAGCCTCTTGAGCGCACTGCGGCGGATGATCTGCTGCCGGTGCTCGTCGGTGAGACTGTTCGTCATGTCAGTATCGATGAATCCGGGGGCGACTGAATTTACGTTGATGCCAGTGCGGCCAACCTCTCGGGCGAGCGAACGGGTAAAGCCGAGGATTGAGGCTTTGGTAGCGCCATAAACCGACAGCCCGCTATAACCGGTCTGGGCAATGATGGAGGAAACATTGACCAGGCGGCCGCCACCGTCGGCCATCATGGACCGCACTACGTATTTGCTGAGCACGATGGGTGAGAGCGTATTCACACGCACCAGTTGTTCAATCGTGGAATTGTGCATCATCGCAAGCACGCCTTCGGAACTTATCCCCGCATTATTTACCAGCCCAAAGATCGGCCCGAACACTTTGCGTATGGTCTTGATCAAGTCGGCAATGCCTTCAATATCCGCCAGGTCAAAGGCCATAAAGTGCAACGAGCCGGGATGGACTGCTTCAGCTTGCTGCATGGCCGACGTAAGCTCGCTCGATTCTTTACGCGCGATGGCGATCACACGAAATCCCTCGCTGCTAAGCTTACGAGCTATCCCCAGGCCCAACCCGCGGCTGCCACCGGTGACGATGACGTTACGCATCGCGGCGGATGAGCTTCCCAGTCTCAGCTACCGCCAGTGCAGAAACGAAGTTGATCGACACCGGAACCTTGTGTGAGGGAAGGGCCTCACGACATAGCTGCAGGATGGCTTGCTGCAAGGAATGAGCGTTGCCATTCATCGATCGCTCTGCATTTCGCAGCACCACGTCCGCAACTACGAGAGCACCCGTGATGGGATTCTTCTTTGTCCGGACCAGCGACATGCGAACCTCCGGGTGCCCATTGATCACTTCTTCGACTTCCTCCGGATGAACTTTGAGACCCCCGATATTGATGACGCCGTCTCGCCGGCCGACAAAGTAGTAGCGGCCGTCTCGCAGTTCGAGCACGTCGCCGGTATCGACGAACCCATCCGCATCCTTCAGCGGCCGAGCCCCTTCATTCAAATAGCGGCTCGCTGTGCGCTCTGATCGGATTTGCAGAGAGCCATTGTCTACCTTCATCTCTACGCCCGGCGTGTGCATGATGACGCTCGATACAAAACCGCTCGTGTTATCCCTGACGTCGAAGGCGACCCCGGCCTCAGTCGAAGCAAAAGCGTGGGAGATGCTGGCCTGCGGGTAGAACGATCGTAGCTGGTTCAGGATGGCCTGGTCGGCAATCTCTCCTGACAAACGTACATACTCCGGTGTAATGAAGCGAGCCGCCGGGCTCATCAAGGCGCGTCGCCAGTGCGAGGGTGTTCCGGAAATGTGAGTGACTCCGTGAGAGGCTGCCCGCGCGAGAAAATCCGCGGTCGTCTCCTGGGCACTCGAAAGCACCAGCGATGTTCCGTTCAGAGCGGCGCGTAGAAAAATCTGCAACCCTCCATAGCGGCGAATATCGTAGAAGGTGCTCCAAACTACGTGGTCTAACCGGGGGCTCCCGCCGACAGTGATGGCGCCCACCAGGCTAGCGAACGTGTGCACCACCAGCTTTGGCAATCCCGTCGTGCCGGAAGTAAGGAGTACCCACTCCGTTGGCTGCGTTTCGTCCCGGTCGCGAATGCGCGGCAAAATCGCTTCACTGCAGGGAACAAAAGATGCAGGATACGGAGGGTCCAGTTCAAACCTGTTCCGGTCAGAGACAATTGCATTGACCGCGGCGGTGCTGGCGGCAAACGAAAGATGCTCCAACGGAAGATCCGGGGGGCAGAGAACGATACGGCTGGCAATACCGTCGAGTTCGATAAGCGTTGCAGCTGCAGTGAGCTGGTCGGCTATCGCAAGCAAAACAGATCGCCCGCGAAGCTCGCTTCCCCGTCCGCCAAGACAAGAGCCAGAGACCAAGCTACCCCAGGAGGCGCTCGCCTTGGTGCCGAACACGGAGCAGGAAGACAAATTGCGCTTCGCGCTGAGCGAGGCCCAAAGAGATCCAGGGTTATTTGGCAACATTCTCGTAGAAGCTGATGAAGTCGCCGACCGTCACGGGAAATCGAGCATCCTCCGAGGCGGTGAAGGGATCGACCCCCAGCGAATCTTCAAGGCGCGCAACCAGGATCGCAAAACATAGCGAGTCAAGCCCTGAGTTGAGAAGTTCCAGGTCGTCGGTAAGGGGCGCCAACCGCTTATCCTGTTCTTGGGCAACTTGCTTGAATTGAGCTACGATCTCGGTTCGCATGGTCATTGTTCAACTTTCCAAGGCGCAATCAATTGTGGCAAACATCGACTCGCGATCTGCACATTCCTGATTTGTGTCGGAGTGCACGGATTGCACTGGGCTGGCCGCCGATTCTTCACCCTTTTCTAAGGGGAAACAGCTGGTCAACCACTTTTCCACCTGCTGGCGAACACCCGCCCGTCCCACCCGGTTCGCGAACGGGTGATCCGCACCTTCAATGACTTCAATGACAACCCGACTCTTACGGCCCGCTAACCCGAGAACATACTTCAAGTAATCGAATTGACCCACCCGCGGCTTAGCGCCGGAGGCCTTAGCCTCGGGCGCCTTCAACACCAGGATCGGCAAGCCCGCCGATGCTACGTCTCTCCACCGGCTAAGAAGAGCAAGGTTAGCGTTCTTTGGAGGCTGGTTCCCGCGAAGTAGCAGACGGCTGTATTTCAACCGGTCGTAGAAATCGCTGAGCAGACCGCCAACACTACTGCGGGCCGCCCAGTCGGTCAACGTACGCCGGACCTGAGGCCTTAATGGTTGCGGCAGATAGAACGGCGGATCCATCAAAACCAGGCCTGAGCATTCCTTGCAATCGGCGGCCGCATAGATTGCAGATGTTGCCCCGGCGCACAGCCCGAGGATCACAACTCCTGAAAGGTTAAAGCGTTGAACCAACTGCTTTGCGCTGGCGGTAGCAACAGCCGCATAGCCGCCTGAAGCGATATAGCTCAGCAACTCCGACGGAATAATACCGCCAGAGTCACCCATGCCTGGCAGATCGATGCGAAAGGACGGATAGCCAAATTCCGCGAACGAATCGGCCCAGTACACCGCGGAATCGCCCGTCGAGGCCCTGGGCAGCGACAATGAATTCAGCAGCAAAATACCGATACGGTCTCGACCGATCGGGTTCCCACCGAAACCGGAGGTCCGGTTATGAAGATGGTAGGTACCGCGAACTTCCACGCCCAGACCGTCAATCGAAAACACCTCGCGCGTTTCAATCGCCTGCTTCATTTCGCTCAATTCCTTGATCGTTACCGAGGTTGCCTGAAATCCAGTCCCAATTCTCTGCGAATAACCAGTTAAAGTCCTTCACTTCGTCGTACCCCAGGACTCCACCTTTGACCAGAGGCACGGCCTCCTTGCCGAGTTTAACAATTCTGACCGGCTTCTTGTACTCTGAGCGAGCACTGGCGTCATCTGCGAGAGTAGACGGTAACTGGAAGGCAAAAGACTCCTGCCAGAGCCGGCCGGACCATTGATAGCCATCTACTTCGATAAATGAGCCCTCCTCCAACTCCCGTATATACGCCGAGGGAGGCTTTCGCTCGTCCCCATACTTGAAGATCTGGGCCAGGCCTACCCAGCGAAGGAGCGTCGAGCGGAGAGCTTGATTTGCATTCGCGGGCGGAGCCCACAACAGCAAAGCGTCCCCTATCCCCTGGTGAAAAGCTCTACCCGCGAGCAGCGCGCCCATTTCCAGGCCGTGCAACAAAAGTGGTACCTTGGGGTCGAGATCCCCCAGCCAGGTGGCGAGACACTCGACGTCCTGACTCCACTCGGGGAAAGACATCTCTTCGAAAACGCCTTCGCTCTCACCAATTCCCCGATAATCAAATCGAAGAACCTCAACCCCTTTCGCGGCCAGGTAACGAGCCCACCGCACCCAGGGAATGTAAGAATTGTGGCGCTCCGAGGCGAATGCTCCGACGAGCAGAACCCGAGCCACAGGATCTGCCACTCGGTGCACCACAGTGTACAGGTGAGCGCCGGGTACCTGGAAGTACCCTGCCTGCTCCTGCCGCTCCTTGTCGAGAGAATAGTGAGTTTGCACCTACTTTGCCTCTCGGAAGAAATCAGGCTGCAAGATCCTTACCTGGCTGGAAGTGAACGATTTGCTCGATCAAAGTGCTGAGCAGGTCAACGCCCTCAAAGAGGTCCGCTGATGGATCAGGTGGGTTCACTGCCATTTCCGCCGAAAGCGCAACGAACAGACCCTGGGAATGGGCGATATCGCAAACACCATGCACGTCAGTGTATTCCAGATCCGTCGACCCCTGTGCTTCTGCAAGATCGGCGAGATAGGCCATGAACTTTTGGATGAAACCCTCAAAGAACGCCATGGTCAGCACGTTCTGCACCCCGGACAACCGGCCAAGGTACAAACGCACGTTCGTCAGGTCGTCGTGCACCGCCAGGGCGTCCGTGTCCTTAGGAAAAGCATCCGCCGCGATGGCGAATCTCCTCAGCATTGCGGGATGGGAATCTCCCACTTCTTCGCGCAGGTTGTCGAGCAGCAACGGACGCGCTTCCTCTGCCTGAACGGATAGATAGGCAGCCGTCATCCAGTAAATGAAATTCCCCTCAAGGACCGCGGTGTATCTTGCGATGATGCCACGGCGTTCTTCGCGGCCAAGCTCTTTCGGGTCGGGAAGAGACGCAATCAAAGTATCTATCGCGCTGTCGACCTTCAGCCGGATGGATGTCAGGTTCTGCACTTCGGGTGCAACGACTGATGTAGTCATAGTTATCCTCTCTATTTGACTGCTAGGTGACGGATCCGAAGATCGTTGTGAGCAAGTACAGAGTTCCGCGCAAAGCAAGAAAAAATCCTTGAGATTGAGACTAAGGGATCTCATAGCCCGAGGTGGTTTTAGATACGGTACACACCAATCATCCGGTGTTTCGTCTCATCGTGTAAGCGGGGGGAAGTACTTACTTTACCGCACCAGAGGAAGAAGTCAATATAAGACAATTTTATGTTCTGCCGAGAAGCTCGACTGGCAACCGTGAGATTTGGCGCCAAAGAACGGCAACAAAAAGACCTACTCTTACTGCAATTTTTTTTCAACTATCTGTACGCCAAGAATACATTCCAGTCCAGGTAAAAACCAATAATTCTGGTAATCGCTTACCAGAGTTTTCAAAAGCGTTACCAACCCGGGTCGTCGGAGCGTGAGAAGGCTTCGCAAATCGTCGTGACCATTAGTTGAACCACCGTAACCGCGCCCCAATCATTGCTCTGCAAAAAGAAATTAACATTTGTTTGCTTCACGGTGGGCGGGTAAGGGCGTTTTGAGGACCCGGCTGTAAATGGATTCCACCATGCGCGCCGTCCTCTGAATCGTGAACCTTGCGAGCACGCGCTCTCTCCCATCGCGCCCCATACGCACGGCCACTTCCGGATGATCCAATAGGTAAATAAGTGCCTCCGCCATTCTGGGTGCATCGCCCATGGGCACAAGCAGCCCGGTGATTCCGTCTTGCACGATCTCGGGAACCCCGCCGCCGTTGGTGGCAACAACAGGTTTTCCCTCAGCCATGGCTTCAATGATGACCTGGCCGAACGGCTCGCCCGTCGTTGAGGCGTGAACAACAATGTCGAGTTGCGCGATGCGCGCTGCCACGTCTACCACGAACCCGGCAAATTCAACCGCATCCGTCAGCTGCAAATCGCGACATAACTCATGCAGGCGAGCTTCGTATTCACGTTCGAAGAAGAGCGGAGCGCCGATAATTTCGAAGGTGGCCGTAGGGTACAGGGGATGAAGCTGAGCCGCTGCCTGCAGAAAGATGTGCTGTCCCTTCCACGGACTGATTCGGCCGATAAGGCCAATCCGCACACCACCGGTGGGAGGCAGATGAGTTTCGTTGAGCGGTGCAACATTGCAGCCGTCGTGCACCACGCTCGCTCGCTCTTTGCCCTGGACGTTCCGCCCTTCGTCCACTCCCAGGGTCGCCAACGTAGCTTGCGAATTTGCGATCAGGAAGTCCGGGATGATCCTTCCTAACCAACGGAACGTGCGCACTACCTGAGAGGGCAGATAGTCCGAATCAATTCGGTCGCGCACATGCCAGATAACAGGGACGCGGGCCACCCGCCCCGCCAGGCCGCCAATGATATCGGCCTTAAGCGAATTGGTGTGAATCACGTCTACCTTCATCCGCCTGGCGAGCCGGGCCACCTTGAACACATGCAAGCATGCCAGCAGAGCCGCCTTGCACTGGAGCAGCGATTTCCACCCCAGACGGTCCTTGGCAGCCCCCCCAACGGCTTCTGACAGAGGAAGTACATGTGTTTCCGCATAGGGTTGGATACGGCCTACCAAGGGGCCATCGGCCCACAGCAACACGATGGGAACGACAAAGCTCCTATCCAGGTTACAGACCAGATTCAACAACGCGATCTCCCCGCCCCCCATTTTGGCCGTGTGGTCCACGAAGAGCACGCGTAGTGGAATCTGACTATCCAGGTCTGACATGGTAGGCAGATTGTAATTGCACTGGAGGAACGGCCCCAGTGTGCGACCCGGCATCGTGCTTTCTCTGCTTTAGGCTCGCAATTCCCAGCCTGTAGTTACTGACGGCGGTTTCTGGTAGTTACTCACCGGTTACTTTTTTTTAACCCAGATTTATGGCCATTGGTTCCTCCAGACTGCTATACATAGGCAACGAGCTTATTTTCGATATCCCCTCGATATGTGGGTTGGGTTTGGCGAATTTCCCCCCCGTCAACCACGTTCCTTAGCTGCAACAGGGCGTGGCGTGTTCCGCCAGATTCTTTCGTCAGAGCAAGACCTGGCGAACTACATAATGTTTTCGACCTCAGCTTGTAGTCTCATTATCCAGAAGGAACTAGCGCACCTGAATCAATCATGAGTCGAACCGTTTTTGGGAGTACACCGGGACAATTCGGTTGAGCGGTTGAAGTGGGAAATCCGGGTAGTTTGAGATGCGAGATAAACGTGAAGTTTCTCCCGGTCATCTTTTGGTCGAAGGGTTAAAAAAAAAGTTTCCTTTCGGACAGCTAAAATGCCTTTCGCCCTTTACGTGAGCGACACGGTCGATGGGGGAGGCGTAGGAACCTTAGAGCCACGCAACTCTCGCTCCAGCCAGGCAGGCTTGATTCTGATTCTGCATTCCAGAATCTTCCAGTTGCAGGGCGAGATGCAGGCATTAAGTCTCGGTAGTTCTTGAATTTTTTGTAGTTTGTTGTATGTGCCCTAGGCCTTCTTCCCCCCGCTTCGCATAGCCGCAGCTTAGTTGTTCTTCACGAGATTGTCGTCCTCACAGAGGGAGCAGGAGAGGCATGGATCGTCCAGGCTTTAAGCAGCTTTCTACACGGGGGGCCATCGTGCCATCCGCCGCGGCGAAGGTGCTCACTTTCGGTCTCAACGAATTCTCCCCTGGCCTCACAGAACTCGTCGCATTCAAACCCGGGCGTGAGGTAACGCCGGTCTACGTAAGTGTTGGTACTGAACTGACCGGTTGCCCCGCCATTGCTTTTGCCGGCGCGCCATCACCAGAGGGCGCCACCAGGCGCTTGGAGAGATCATGACACGACAGCCAAATACCGGTTCGCTGATTGGGGCGGCCGACAGCCTGCTGGCGCTAGCGCTGGCGGTGGGCGCCGTTGTCTGGGCCAATCAACAACACATGCCTCACGGCGGTCTCAGTGAATTTCTAAAGATGCGGCTCACGCCGTTGAACGCCTCGTTTTCAATCGTTTTCGCTGTGCTCTGGCAGCAATGCATGCAGAAACTCGGCCTCTATCGCCGATTTACCGAGTTGCTTCGTCCATTGCTGATGACCGTCGCGGGCGTTGGCATCATGACCGCGGTGCTCGCGCTTTTCCTTAAAACGAGTCGCGCCGAAGGGCCCGTTCCACGGATTCTGACCGCGTTTTTCATCGCGGCCTTCTGTTATCAGATGACTCGGGTCTTCATGTCAAATCCACGCCTGGGTTGGAAAATCGGAGATCCGGAGCAGGTCGTCATCGTAGGCAGCGGTCGCCGGGCGGCGAAGGCCTGGCGAGAGCTACGCGTTCAACATCACGGCGCCAAAACCCTGCTCGGCTTCGTAGACGACCGGGACCCTGCCCTGATGCCGCCCGATATCGCTGGCCGGCTGATTGGCCGAATCGACGACCTCTCCACTTATCTTCTTCACAATGCCGTGGACGAACTGATTCTGGCGGTACCCTCGCGCTCCTGCTACGACATGACACAACGTGCCGCTTCTATGGCAGAGGCTGCGGGTGTTCGGGTAGTTTGCCTGAATGACTTCTACAGCCTGGTGCACGGCAAGAAACTTCGTCAGCGCGCCGCTATCTTCCTGGAACTTGTGCCCAAGGATGAAGCGCACCGCTTCGCCGAGGCTGTCAAGCGCGCGCTTGATATTGCAATCGCGAGCCTCTGCCTGATCTTGCTGGCGCCGATATTTCTCCTCATTTCCGTGGCCGTCAAGCTCACCAGTCCGGGGCCGGTTTTCTTCGTGCAGGAGCGATACGGCTGGCGTCGCCGCCGTTTTCGTATGTGGAAGTTTCGCAGCATGGTCCGCAATGCACCCGAACTTATGACCGCTTTGGAGAAGCGAAATGAGGCCAGCGGGCCAATCTTCAAGATGGCAAACGACCCTCGAATCACGCCGGTTGGGCGATTTCTTCGCCGCACCTCGCTTGACGAGCTGCCGCAGCTTTTGAATGTGTTACTGGGCGATATGTCGCTGGTTGGTCCCCGCCCCATGAGCGTGCGAGACGTCTCGCTTTTCAGCGGAGCCCAGTTGATGCGTCGTTTCAGCGTGCGGCCAGGGATTACCGGCAGCTGGCAAATCTCCGCCCGCGGTTCGTTCAGCTTTGACGAGTGGATCGCGCTCGATTTTGCTTACATTGACGATTGGTCCCTCGGATTGGACCTCAAGATTCTTGCTCGAACACTACCCGCCGTGCTCAGACGGTCCGGCGCCGTTTAGCACCTTTTGGAGGCTTCATGAAGATTGCGGTCGTGCATGATTATTTCACCCAGCTCGGCGGCGCCGAGAAGGTCGCCGAAGAGTTGATGCGCATGCTTCCTGACGCGGCCCTCCATTCAACGGTCGCGCTGCCGGACCGGATGCCGCCGGGTCTGGTCGGCGTGCCCGTCAAAACCTCCTGGATGCAGAAACTGCCTGGGATGGAGCAGTATTACCGCCTTTACTTCCTGCTTTATCCGCTGGCCGTGCCGTCGCTGGATCTTTCCCGCTATGACCTGGTTCTTTCCAGCTCGTCGGGATACGCCAAGGGTGTGCACACCAATAGCGACGCAATCCATGTCTGTTATTGCCATACGCCCATGCGCTGGGCCTGGAGCTTTGAAGACTACTCGGCGCGCGAGGAGATGGGAGCGGCAAAACGCCTTCTACTCCCTCACCTGATCCGTGGTCTGCGCCAGTGGGACGTAGGCGCCTCGCGTCAGCCTGACCACTTCATCGCTAATTCCCGAACGGTCGCCGCGCGCATCCTGAAAGCCTACGGGCGCATTGCGGAAGTCATCCACCCGCCCATCGACCTCGCTCGCTTCCGGCCTTCAGCCGAGCAGGACGATTACTACATCGTTTTGTCGCGGCTGGTCTCCTACAAGCGCATCGATCTGGCCGTACAGGCTTGCACTTTACTGGGACGAAAGCTGCTGGTTATCGGCGACGGCCCCGACCGCGCGCGCCTGATGGCGAAAGCCGGCCCCACCATCTCTTTCCTGGGCAGGGCATCGGATGCGGAAGTGGAACACTACGCCGCCCGTTGCCGCGCGCTTCTTTTTCCCGGCGAAGAGGATTTCGGTATGGCTCCGCTTGAAGTCGCCGCCGCAGGTCGGCCTACGATCGCTTACCGGGCCGGGGGCGCGATGGAAACCATTATCGATGGCGTCACTGGCATCTTTTTCGATCGCCAGACACCGGAAGACCTGGCCGCGGCCATCGCCCACTCTGAGTGTGTAGATTGGTCTCAAATGGCGCTGCGCCGCCACGCCGAGAACTTCGGCATCGACGTGTTCCAAGCGCGGCTTCGCGCATTTCTGGCCAAAGTCGGCGCGCCCGTCCCGGAATCCGAACACCTGGGATTCGTGGCCGGCCGGCGGGCGACGGCCAATGTCGGACTGACCCCCGTGCAGGAGGGAGTACCCGCTTGAGCCTTGCCGTGGTCAAAGTTGCGGTCTGCTGAACCCGCCACGAAGTCGCAGGTAAAACTGGTACTTTCTCCGCCTTGAACGTCGATCAGGGAAGTCTTAACATGCCCGATGTTGCGCCAACGAACTTTGAACCGGCAACTGGCGAAGAAATGCCGCGAACAGTCGCGGTTCTAATTGCGACCCTTCGTCGACCCAGCGAGCTGCTGAGGTGCCTGGGCGCACTGGCAAAGCAAACGCTCCCGGCTGATGACGTTCTCGTAGTCGTGCGCGATAACGATATGGAGACGAGATCCGCTCTCGGCAATCTTTCACCCAGTACGCTGCCCATTCGAATCATCACCGTTTCCGTACCCGGTTCCGTCGCCTCTCGCAATGCCGGACTCGACGCATGCA
This sequence comes from uncultured Acidobacteriaceae bacterium, assembly GCA_963758385.1. GTDB lineage: Bacteria > Acidobacteriota > Terriglobia > Terriglobales > Acidobacteriaceae > PALSA-350. The sequence continues at coordinate 2,353,904 of CAVWVA010000001.1, forward strand.
AGACAGATGTACTTGCGATCATCGACGACGACACTGCTCCGCATCCCGATTGGCTAAAGCGGGTGATGGAACATTTCAGGAGCGACCCCAGCCTGGGAGGGCTCGGCGGCCGCGACCGCTGCATTCAAGGAGAAACCTTCGACGAACGCCAGGAGTCCGTCGTGGGAAAAATTCAATGGTCCGGCAGGGCTATCGGCAATCATCATTTGGGTTTCGGCAAGATCCGTGAAGTCGACATTCTCAAGGGCGCCAATATGAGTTACCGCGCCCGAGCCTTTGCCGACGTACGCTTCGACACCCGCCTCAAGGGTACCGGCACCCAGGCGAATGAAGATATGTGCTTTTCCGTGGCGATCAAATCCAGAGGATGGAAGCTGGCGTATGATCCACTGGCAGTCGTCGATCATTACTCTAACCACCGTGCTCACTACATTGGTGTGGCCGCGCTTGAGGATGAAACCACGTTCCGTGACCATGCTTATAACCTTGTCCTGGCCACCTGGAATGCTCTGAGCCCGTTTCGCCGGCTGGTATTTTTCGTGTGGTCTTCGTTGATCGGCACCGGAGTATTTCCCGGGCTGATCCAGGCTATTCGATTTACACCGAGATTGGGAGTTCAATCCTGGCGACGATTCCTGATTGCTCAACAAGGTAAGGTAGATGCTTTTCGAGATCTGCTATTCGAGTCCCCGGTCGCCGCTTTGGGAACGCATCCGGGCCCCGTTGATCGGCTGAATCGCGAGCAACAATCACACTGACAGCAGCGTCGAACGCCCGCTCATCAGGGTCTCCAGCTTCGCACGTCCTCTATGGATCGACTGTAGTCCGGAATGTCTCTGGATTTCGCATTATCCGTGTAGGTGAGTGCGCCGACAAGAAACAACATCAACGAGGAAATCGAGTATTGGCCGCCGATCAGCCATGATCCCAGCGCAGAGGCAAGGATAGCGATCACGGGCAGGCTGATCGTTCTTCGAACTGTCTTGAGATACTCGAAAGCCTGGTACATGGCGGCGCCTGCGACGAACAGGAATAGCAAGCCTCCGGTAAGACCCAGGCTGATAAACATGTCGCTGATATCTACCTCCGAGCTGCCCGCGCTCTCGTCCGCGTTAAATTTACTTCCGGCCTGGGTTGTCCGGCCCAAACCGAAACCGAGCGGATTGGTAAATCCCTGAACGACTCCATCCACAAACATGCCACTATGCAGTCCGGCAGTCGAGTAACGTGGATCCAGAGGGTGAGCTAGGCCGCCGAGTTGGTGATTCAAAGCATTATGGACAGCTGAATCCTTCGCAGTCGATGTCCCCTCACTGCTGGTAAACCTGGCGGCGATCATCACCACTAAGATCAAACCTACCGTGGCCAACAAACCTATTCGCACCAACTGGGAAAAACTGAACCTTTTCTGTTTGCGCAATGTCCACACCAGGGCAAGCACAACGATCACTCTGAGTACGGCCGTCCGGCCGGAGGCCAATACGATACTCACGATCAAGATCGGAAAGACAAGTGCCCACCTACGCCTGGACCCGAAATACGCCGCCGCCGTACCGACTGCGCCGAGAACCAGCAACGCCAGGTATTCGGCCGCAGAGACGGAAAAGCCGAACGGTCGGATGGAGGCTCCAACATAAAGAGAGGTATAGGTTTTTGCTGCTACATCGATCCACGCTTGTTCGTAGGGAAGAAATCCAATGAAGCTTTGAACGAAACCCAAGAGAGATGCCAACAAAGCCAGCGGAAATATCACACGGTATAACAGCTTTTCCACGAGTTCGGGCGAACCGAAGGATTGCCCCACCCAAAACCAAAGGAGCGGAGCAATGTAGAAGACCGCTCCAGCCAGGCCGACGGCGAGACCACCTTGCCTGGGATTGAAGATCTCAAGAATCATCACGACAAGCAGGAACAACATTGCCTTCGACAGGGCAGTCCGAAACTGCAGACGCGCAAAGCGGGGAAGAACCAGCACGAGCGCCATCGCAGGACCAATGAGCAGGAGAAGATCCAGCGTAGGTTGACCGACCGTTACCGCGAAAATCCTGCGCAAATCTCCCATCAGAAAAAGATATGCGAGCGTCAGGAGGAGCGCTGTGGGCTTGTCGCGCAAGGAGACAAGCAAAAGGCTGCCCCCGATAATAACCGCGAACAACAGATTGAACTGTCCTTCGAGCATGAGAAAGCAGAGAATGCCGACGCAAAGAAGACCACCTACCCACATCATCAGGTCAGGTGACAGCTGTCGTGACTGCGGGATGGTAAGAGAGCTTCTCATGGTGTTTAAGCGACCTGCATTTCAGAAAGGGGACTGCATGCTTTGCCCTAACGCCGTCGTATGACAGGCGCGCAACACAACAATCGACATTGCAAATACAAGAGGATCCCCCATGCAGACAAATCGGCCACGCAAGCCGGGACCGGCTCATCAAGCGTACAGTTAGTGCAAAATAAGAGCGGCAGCTACTGAGCCCGCTACGGCGCCGGTGATGCCCGGGAGAGCGACGCTCATAAACGACTTGGCGCCACTACGAGGGACTACCAGCACATCGTCCGGCCTAAGGAGCCGCATGATCTCAGTGGTATCGTCAAGGTGCGATAGATTCACCGGAATCGTGATCGCTCCGTCACCGCTCCTGCGTATGATCGAAACTTTGGACGTTTTTGCGGTAGGATTCAACCCCTGCGCCAACGCGATGGCGTTCAATACCGTGAGATGTTGACCACTTCGAATGAAGAACTCTCCCGGATGGGCCACATCGCCAACGACATAGATACTCTCCTCTCGCGAGACCACAACCGTGTCCCCGGCTTTTATCGTGGTGCGTCTTTGCAATTGAGAATAATTGGGTGAGCTCACAGGTACGGTTTCGGTGTGAGTGGGATCATCCTGGTGGGTGATAGCGATGGTTGAACCCTGTTGATCCGTAACCCCTCCCGCTGCGGAAAGAGCCTCGTAGAGGGAATGCTGGCCAAGCAGTTGGTACGTTCCGGGCTTCTTAACTTCTCCAAGAACAGTTATTTGCTGGCTTGCATACTCCTTAACAAAGACCGTCACATGCGGTTCAAGCATCACCCCTGCTTCGCGCAAGTTGGCCTCGATTGCCTTACTTGCCTGCACAGGAGTAAGCCCAACAACCAGAACTGAGCCTGCGTCTGGCACATTGATCAGGCCATCCTGGCTTACCCGGACCTGCGTAGAAAGTTCCGGCGTGTTGAACACCTGTAAGTCGAGCAGATCTCCGGGGCCAATTTTGAGCATAACCGGGTTAGTCTGGGCCGGCGCGGCAGGGTCAACGGAGGGAGGCGTGCTCGCGCTTTGTCCATTCGCGCAGACAACTGATTGCACTAAAAGACCGATGAAGATGAAACGCCACATGAAGTTGCCTCCCCGCTGCAGGATCTGGAATTGACGCAGTCGATCTCCCGTGAAGCGCTGGTTATGCATAGCGCGGTAGTCCAAGCCGTTCTTGGCTCTCAAGGTATTCACCTGCGCTCGGTACGTTGTTAATTACGGTACCCACCACCCGGGCATTGGCTCGGCTGAGCAGACCGTGAACTTGTGCCAGCTCTTGAGGGTGAGCATTGTTGTAGCATGCCACCAGCAACACGGCATCCATACGGTTCGCCAGGAGCAGGCTGGTGCTGTCAATGAGAAGGGGAGCGGCCTTAACCAAAACCAGATCGAAATCCGATTCCCATTGCAGAAGAGCTGAAAAGAATCTCTCTGACGCCAAACTTTCAGAGGGCAGCGCACCCTTTTTCCCCGCCGTAAGCAGGGAGAGATTCTTGACGTCCGTCAACGGCTGGCTATGCGCCACCGGCACTGTTCCACCCATGAGGTGGTCATTCAATCCGGGCTCATTCTCGACCCCAAAACATAGGTGAATGCTTGGGCAACGGAGGTCTGCATCCACTACAAGAACTCGGGAACCCGATTGAGCGACGGCGATGGCGTAGTTGGCCATGGCGATTTCCACGTCTTCCTCTGGTACAGCGCTGGTAACCAGCAGCGTCTTGATGGGCCGCCTGCGCGCTGAGAGAGAAATAGCGTCGCGTAATGATCGATATGCCTCCGCACCGCTTGAGTCGGGCTGCTGTAGGGTAATCAAAGATTTTCTGGGAGAGATCTCAAGGGACTCGGCGGCGAACCCATTACTTGTTGCCAGCGCTAATTGGCCGCTGGGAATCGTAGCCAGCACCTGATATCCGACTTCCCTTTCGATCTGAGCAATTCTGCGCGCCTTGCCCGAAGTCGTGTCAAAGAAGAATGCCGACGCTATACCCGCGAAGAGACCGATGATCGTCCCACTGGCGATGACGAGCGCTTTCTTGGGTTCGATTGGTTTCGACGGAACCCGCGCGGTTTCTATCGACATGGTATTCACGCCACTCACCTGGGCGTTTATACCCGCCTCCTGCAATTTGCGACGCAGACTGTTGTAGAGCTCCGTGCTTGAAGTAACCTCCGATTGCAGCGCGGCATACTCCGCCTGGTTGCGGTTCAGGGAATAGGCCAGCTTGGTCTGCTGGTAATATTCGCCCTGGAGCATTTTCTGGGCGGTGTTCGCGGCGTCGTATTGCTGGTACAGCTGGTTCTGAACCGACTGCACATCGGCCTTGATTTCTCCGTCGACCGCTTTCATCTGCTTTTGCAGGTCTACCAATGGCCCGTATTTGGGGCCAAATTTTGCCGCGAGTTGCGCGTACTGTGCATAGAGGGTTCCCTGCTCTCTCTGCAGCGAGTCAAGCTTTGGGTTGGGGAAAAGGGCGGCAAGAGCACCGGGATCACCCACTTTGGCGGCACGCAACTGAGCCTCTTTCGTAATGCGATCTGCCTGGGCCGCCGCCAGCTTGTCGTTCAGAAAGCGAAGCCGATCGGTGATCGTGTTATTCGCTCCATCCGTGCCAACGATGCCGTTTGCTTCCTGAAAGTCAGCCAGCTTCTTTTGAGCCGTGTCGACCTGTTGCTTGAGCGTGGCCATCTGCGATAGAAACCACTTCCGTACTTGCGCCACCGACTCGTCGCGGCTAGCGAAGTTCTGAACTTCATAGGCCTGGATAAGGTGATTGACCATCGTCGCCGCCATCTGAGGGTTGCGGTCACGTAAGGTCACGTCCACCAACTGCGTTCCTTCAACCTGCTTTACTTCGGTCGCCAACTCCAGCCCGTCAATCAATCTCTGTTGGGACGCTGAAAGGGCGCCCACTTCTTCCGGAATCAGGCCGTCTCGAAGAACGCCCGAGTAGGCGAAGTACTCTTCATCGGAAAGCGAGTTGAGAGCCTTTATAGCAACCGCATCACCCTTGATGATTCCGATTTCAGTGTGAATGATATCGCTGGTATCCGCGGGTTGGCCCGCAGCAGCGTCCCCAAGACCGAGCGACCCGGCTCTACTAGGGTCGATACGAATCGTAGCCGAGGCCTGGTATACCGGAGTTTTTACAACCACATACAAAATCGAACAAACCAGGCCCGTAAGCGCGCAGATCAGGATGAACCACCGATGTACCCACAGCATGTGGAAAATATCGCCGAGGGACGATGCGGAGTCGGACTCAGAGCCAGACTCATGGACCGAAGGTCGAGGCATGATGCTTGTGCTACGAGCCGCGATTCTTTTCATATCTGCCTGTGGCATGTGATCTCTCATTTTCCTCAAATTGACAATTCAAACAATGACCCGGTGATAAGGGCGCATGCCTTGCTCTTCTTGCTGACCGGCCATTCTCTTTAACGCGTCGGCGATAAAGAAAGTTCACCGGGGAGGTTGGGGGGAGTCTTCCTAAATTCAGAATCAACGGCCTGGTTCGTTCCGGCCACAAGGCTAAAAAACCAGTCAAGAACCACACGGGACCCTCAGAAAGCCACGATCACATAATGCCCTCGGGCATCAGGGTTGCGTCATGTGATCTCATTGCGAGGATCGTTAATCCAGTGCAGTCAAAACGATCAAAGGGGGGGCCTTGATTGTCTCATAACTGATAGTACACTGCCCGACAGACACCGGATGACACAAACTTCGTTAAAGTCTTCCGGACTGTCAGCGCTCGATTCAGTCTCTCACTCGGGCGGCACATACACGAAAAATTTTGCACGCAGAGTAATGACTATCTGTGGCTCTTTCGAAGCCAATGGTAACATTCTGAGCCCGGCCCCTCGCTGGGCAAGAACGCTCCTGCCTGTGAGTTAGCTCCACAATCGTCCGCAAAGCCCGCCAAGTAGCTCGCACTGATTACCTGGTAACACTTCAGTAACCCTGCCAACTGAAGCTGGTTACGATCTTGTCCACATCCGGTATTACCCGGACAGGCCTGCAGCTGCGCACAAGTGCGAGGGCGCAATTCGAACTGCGGCAGGCATCACGAAACCGCTTCGTCATACACTGCGCGAACCCGCTGAGCAATCCGCGGCCAGGGAAACTTTTGCGTCGCGTAGAGACGGCAAGCTTCGCTCGAGGGTACTGGCCGTTCCGATTGCAGCGCCTCGGTAAGAACGGTCGCGATGTCGATCGCGCTGGTGCTGGGGAAGATGCATTCTCGAGCGAATGGCTCAACAATTTCCGGCAAGCCGCCAACCGGCGTAACGTACACCGGAGTTCCCGATGCCAAAGACTCAAGGGTGATGAGACCGAAGCCCTCGAGCGACTGAGACGGAACAACAGTCATGTCGGCCGCGCGGTACGCCAGCGCGAGATCTGTGTCGCTGATTCGGCCCAGGAGCCCGACATTCTTCTCCAAACCAAGCTCGACAATGCGCTCTTGCAGCTCGCCGCCAAGAGGACCAGTACCGCCGAGCAAAAGCAGAACATCCGGGCATTTCAACACCATGAGTTTTGCTGCATCTATCAAAGTTTCGAGACCCATGCGTCGCACCAGCCGGCGCACGCTCAGGAGGATGGGTCTGTCGAGACTCCAGCCGAGTCGTTGCCGTGCTTCTAATCGGGAGATAAGAACGTTGAATCGTTCGATATCGATGCCGCCGGGTACAACGCGAATCAGGTCTTCAGCGATTCCGTACCTGACGGTAAGGTCCCGCTTGAACGCCTCTGACAACACGATCAGGCGTCTCGCGCGTGAATACACCGCCCGCTCCAGGCTCGCCTTCAATCGTGACTTGTAGCCGCTCGCACCTTCAATGTTACTTTCTCCGGCCCATGGACCATGAAAGTGAACTACGCTTGGGGTTGACTTCAGGCGATCGACGACCGGCATGGCGTATAAGGCAAAGTGCGATGCGATGAGATCAATCCTGGTTTGAGCTAGCTGGTCCAGGGCCGCCCGCCGAACTGACAATATGCGCTTAGCAAGATTTTCATCGTGTGGCGCAAATCCGACGACCATTCCGCCGGTTGAATTGCGTATGTTGTCAGAGCCTGCCACGAGGCCATGCACAGCCGTACCGGTTGGCCCCAGATGGCGGATCAGCTCATAGTAGTAAGAATTAAGACCACCGGCACGTTCCGTGTGCCACTCCGCCCCGAGCTGGAGTGTTCGCATCGAGTCCCCTGTCAAGCCGATCATGGCGTGCCCGATTCGTAGGCCCCTGTTTACACCAACGCCTGGAAAGCGGCTTCGGCACTTATGTTTCTGTCATATGAAAGGTACGAGATGAAAACGATGACCTTACAGGGGAATCGGTCAAAGCAATCGCGGCTTCCCGAGAGATATGTATGACCATTCTCTCGATATCCAGCCTGGTGGGCTGGACAGGTCTCTAAGGGGGACTGTGAATCCAGGCGCCTATCAACAACTCACAGGTCTCCAGAATTTTTACTGGACCATCTCATGTCCTTTTACTGGACCATCTCATGTCCTTAAACCTACCTAGCTTAACGACAATGCTATATTATCAAGCCATCCGGCTGGAACTTCTTTGTGATGCGTCCTTAACAGTTCGAAACCTGAACTGTACGAGTCGCGCCACGTTACTATTCAGATTGCCCGGCGATTCTGGCGACTGCGATGGACATCGGTGAGTAGGAGCGACCGAAGGCAAATGACCGCATTGAAAGCCGGACGAAGGCTGAAAACCGCGGGATGACAGACCTGTTAGCTGAACGATGCTCCCGGATGGCGTTTCGGCGCACGGCATAAACCTTGTCACTACACGCTGACAATGAGATGGAGAAATCCTGTTGAAGACGCTCATGCGCCGATTTGTTGGGGCAAAAACCGGTGCATCCGCCATCGCTCAGACGGCTGTAGCAAACATTGCTGTACAGGGCGGAAACATTGTTTCAGGTGTAATCACGGCTCGAGCGTTGGGCCCGGGCGGACGCGGGTCGTTGGCCGCGATCATTATGTGGCCCCAGTTTCTTGCTTATGCGCTGACGCTGGGCATTCCGGTTGCGACGGTGTACTTCCTCAAGCGGCAGCCGGAACGTGCCAGCGAATTGAGTGGCGCCGCTCTCGTGTTGAGCGTCCTGTTTGGGGTTCTCGCAGCCTTGATCGGCGTTGCGGTCATCCCGTATTCACTGCACACTTATTCCCCCGAAACTGTTCGCTTTGCACAAGTGTGGGTCATTGTGACTCCACTCGCACTCTGCGCCGTAACCATCACAGCACAAGTACAGGCGGCAGGCGCATTCACAAACTACAACCTTTTTCGTGTGCTTTCCCCGTTGTCGGTTCTGATCATCCTGGTTGCTGAAAAAGTTAGCGGCCGGCTAACTGCCAACAGTGCGGCCGTTGCCTACTTACTGGCTGGAACGCCGGCCACGATCTGGATAGCCATTTGGGTATGGAAGCACTTCCGGCCCACCTTTCGATCCGTCGTCCCAGCTTCAAAGCTTCTTTTAGGCTATGGGGTACGCGCATGGGGGATCGATCTGCTTGGAACGATCGCGGCTCAGATTGATCGCATCCTCGTGGTCGGCATGTTGAACCCGGAGTCCATGGGCCTCTATGTCGTCGCGCAAAGTGCCGCGGGGGTGTTGGCCATACTACCAAATGCGGTGATCCCCGTCAGCCTTCCACGATCCTCCGGTCGGACCAAGGAGGAAATTGTTTCGATAACCGGCAGGGCCGCGCGAATGACGCTTGTTGTCATGATTTTAGCTTCGCTCCCGCTGTTCCTGTTCGGAGGATTTCTGCTCAAGCTGGTGTATGGCACAAAATTCACCGGCGCATCGTTAGTCCTCCCATTTCTGGTCATAGAAGCGATCTTCGGTGGTTTGACCTCAGTTCTATCGCAAGCGTTTTTGGCTTCGGGCTTTCCCGGGACGGTAACCTTACTACAGGCATGTGGACTGGTCACGTCAATACCCCTTCTCTACTGGCTTATTCCGATCTTTGGTGTGAAGGGAGCTGGTTGTGCACTCATGCTTGCTACAATATTGCGATTCATCTTTATCATGCTCAACTTTCCGTACCGTTTAGGGGTGAGGCCTCCAGGAATAATCATACGAAGGCATGAGATCCTCACACTACTACGGAGAATACGTACGACTTCATCGCCAGCCTAGGGCGCTCGCGATTATGTCCAGGGCGAAGCGCAAACAATCAACGCTGCAGGAGGGTGACTGATCTAATGATGGAAGCGGCTCTTGCAGCGATTGATCAAGACATTGAAGCCGCTGCCGAGCGGGATGCAATGACAGAGAAGCGGATCGCTATCGGTATCGTGATGCCTTTAGGCTCCCAGCAAGGAGGCGCTGAAGCTCTCCTTCAATATCTCCTGCGTCAGGCTCGCCCGGAGTATCAGTATGTGTGTGCATTCCTGGAGGACGGGCCTCTGGTTGACGAGGCGCGTGACCTTGGATACGACACGACGGTATTTCCCATCACTCACCTGTCTCATCTGGGAAATTATTTCGCTACGGTTCGAGCATTACGTTCCTGGATTAAGGCAAAGAGGCTTCGACTGGTAGTCTCCTGGATGCACAAGGCTCACATGTATGTGAGCTTAGCCGCGCTTTTTTTGCCCACCCGGACGGTTTGGTTTCAGCATGGCATTCCACACGGGATACTCGACCGGTTGGTTACGATGCTCCCGGCAAAAGCAGTTCTGTGCTGTTCCAGAACTTCCAAGCAGGGCCAGGATCAAATATTGCCGAGGCGGCAAAGCCACATCTGTTATCCCGGCATCGCATTGTCCCCAGACAAGGCTTTAGATCAGGAACAGGCGAGGGAGTATCTGGGTCTGCCGAAGACGAGCCCCATTGTCGGTATGGTGGCCCGATTGGAAGAGTGGAAGGGCGCCCACATCTTCGTTGAGTCCGCGGACGCAATCCTTGGCCGCTACCCTGACGCTACGCTGTTTATCGTGGGCGGCCAACATCCACTCGACAAGCCGTACTCAGAGAGGATTGATTCCATGGTGCGAAACTTGAATCGTGGAAAGCAGTTCCTCCTGGCAGGGCAAAGGCCGATGACTGAAGTGCCACTCTGGCAAGCCGCGGCCGACGTGATCGTTCACCCGGTGGTGGGAGTAGAGCCGTTTGGGATGTCGGTTGTGGAAGCTATGGCCCAGGGCAAGGTCGTCATCGCGAGTGATGTCGGTGGCCCTGCGGAAGTGATCCAAAATGGAGTGAACGGGATTCTCATTCCGGCTCGGAACCCCCGCCTCCTTGCTTCGGCCGTCACTCAATTGTTGGGGGACCCAGAGCGGCGGATCGCGATTGAACAACAAGCTTTTCTCCGCGCACAGGCTTTCTCGGTCGACGCATTTGCTTCGCGCTTCAATCACTTGATGGCTCAATTCCTGCTCTCGTAATGCGAATTGATCGGCCGGTAGACCGCGGCTCTGTGAATTCCCCGGGCAGGCGCGTGAATTCCCGCGGCACGATGCGGGAATTACACGCAGTTAGCCAACGGCTGGGAAAAACTACTAACTGAGGTTCGAAAGGAAGAGCGCCGCATGGAAGGTCCGTCTCCACTGGCTCGGCTTGCGTTCGTTTCTCATCGGTTTCAACGCAACGATGGTCAAGGGCGCGTAAATTACGAAATCGTACGGGCCGCGCTGGAGCGTGGGTACCAAGTTACGATTCTCGCCACCCATTGCGCCGAGGAGATTGCAAATCATCCTCTTGCTCGTTATGTTCGCGTTGGACAAGAGCGGTTGCCGACTGAGTTGCTCAAAAACATTGCCTTTGCCTGGAGCAGTGGACATTGGCTGCGGCGCCACCGCCATGAAGTAGATCTTGTGCAGGCAAATGGCTTCGTTACCTGGGAGCACGCCGATATTGTGGCGGCGCATTTTGTTCACACCGCATGGCGGAAGAGCGTCTACTATCCCTTTTTATCCTTCTCTCCTTATTCTTTGTATCAGCGACTGTACACTTTCCTGAACTCCCGTTGGGAAAGGCAAGCATTCATTGGTGCGGCAAAAGTCATCGCTGTTTCCCGGCTCCTCGCACAGGAAATCGCATTGCTCGGCGTGCCTTCGGAACGAATCAATGTCATCTACAACGGAGTAGACACAGATCAATTCCAGCCGGGGATCTCCGATCGATCCTCGTTTGGCTTACCTTCTAACGTTCCGCTCGCACTTTTCGTGGGTGACATCCGGACCTCTCGCAAGAACCTTGACACCGTGTTACGCGCTCTCCAGCAAGTGCCGGAACTGCACCTGGCCGTTGCAGGAAAAGTGCAGGACAGCCCCTATCCAGCGCTCGCGCGAGAACTTGGGGTAAACGAGCGTGTCTTCTTTCTGGATAAGATTTCACGAATTCCGGCTCTTATGCAGTCAGTGGATCTGTTCGTCTTTCCCTCTCGATATGAGGCTCACCCACTTGTCGTGCTCGAGGCCATGGCGTCGGGACTACCAATCATCGTTTCCGGGAATTTTGGCGCATCCGATTTCCTGGGAGCGGGCGGCGAGATACTGGATGATCCAAACGACGTTGACAGTCTTGCCGGGTTCATGACAGACCTGCTTCACGATCCAGAAAAAAGACGATCGATGGCAATCGCTGGACGTCAGCGCGCCCTCGAGATGAGATGGTCGACCATGGCAGCAGCTTATCTCGACGTATATGAGAAGCTTCTGGAATCAAAAGCTGACTTGGCCCAGGCATCGAGCACAAACGCCCCGGGAACGTGATACCCGCAGCAGAAGAAAACACCGCCGCAGGAGCTACCTGCAAAATTCAGGATCAGGGCTCTATCAACACTTCAACGGGATCGTCGCCCACGTTGAATGTAATCTGCTGTCCGGATGTTGTATACGATACCGCATCCCGTGTATCCAGGTTGATGACTCCGACGACATTCACATTGGCTGGAATTTGGACGACAACAGGAGCAGGGGCCGGCGAAGCAAGTGCCCCCCATACGCCGGTCGTGGTATTACTGCGTTGCCACACGGCGAAGAGAACGGAGTTCACCGTATCCCCACTGCGGGTACCTACCATTGAGACAGTATCGAGTGGATAGGTCCCGCTATAGCTGACGATGGATGGCAGAGAGCCTGATCCAACCGCGGCGTTACTGATCGCCGCGAGGTCTGACATCAAACCGGCGATCGCTACTAACGATGGCAAGGGAGCGTGGGTCGACGGATCAACGAAACCAAACCCCCCGCCCGAGTCGTCATAGAGGCGATAGAACTGCACTGGAGTGACCCCTGCGGCTTGATAGCCCAGAAACTGGCGCATGATAAAACGCGCCTGGTGGGCTTGATCGACCGTCGCGGTGGCGATCCCGGTTTCGGTTATATTATGTCCGATTCCCCAACTGGAGTTGCGGCTTTGCTGCACCAGGCTGTTTTGCACAGCCAAAGCAATGTTGGCATTCTTGTCGCCTAAATTGCATGCGCTGAAACCTTTCGGTGCAGCGGGATATGGGTTGATGGTGGCGGCAAGGCATGGTGCGCTCCAAAGTTCGTCTTCTGGATTGTTCCCGTAAGGGTGAAAAGATTCTGTGGTGACAGCGTTGTTCGGCTGCTTAAAGGCAACGCCGGTGTTCGAGGGCATCATGAGGAAGACCGAGTTTGCTCCGGACTTCTCCGTTCCGCCCCAGTTGTAATTGGTTCCGGCCGGCGGCGTGGCCCCTTGCAGTGCTGCGACAAATCCAGCATTCGGATAATTGGCTGCCTGCGGCCCAGGCGTTGGGCTGCCCGGCCAAACATCATAGTAGTCGCCCCGGTTATCCCACGGATCATCGGACCACGGCGGCTCGTTCCAAAGTTCGACCTCTCCGCTGACACCCGATGCCGAGATCTTGCTGGCGAGGAATGCAGCGTATTTCGCGTATGCCACTACAGAGGGGTCTGTCGGACTGGACGATGCCGGAGGCGGATACAGGTACTCATTGATGACGTACTCCGTGCTCGTGTTCGCAGGCAGTGCCGATGACAGAGCGGAAGCAAGCGTTAGCGTTGCGTGGGTTGAATCCTGCAACGTTACCCCCGTGATCAGGCCGCCGGCATAGGAGTGCTTGTTGGTGATCGGGTTCTTTGAAGAGCCGATGATCGTGTCATAAAAGGGCGCCATCGAGGAGAGCGTATCTCCGCCGGCGCCGGAGGCAAACTCGACCTGGATGCTCTTCGCCCCAGCAGAAGCACCCGCGGGGACGTAGACCGTGAGGATCTGATGAAAAGGAGCGCCGTAGGCCGCCACAATCGTGGAGTGAATTCCGACGTTCGCTGCCGACACTAAGGCCGCCTGGCAATCCGATTGAAGGGTGAACTGTGGCGATTCGGAGGTATTGTTCGGCGGAGCGGTTTGGTTTTCCGTGGTGACCCAGCTGCACTGGTAGCGAGCGTGGGTTGCCCCCGCCGCCGCAGCCATCTTGAACTCCCAGTCATTTGAGGTAGTGAGATTGAAACCCAGTCCGTTAAAGGCCTGGTTCGCTGGAATGGCGCCCAGTGACTCGACGGTGCTAAGACCCTTGGCGATCGTGAAGCTTGTGCTTGTTGCCGAAGTCAGGCTCGGGCTGGTTGCCAACAGCGTATAACTTCCGGCAGCACTCACCGTAAGGTTATTGAAGATTGCGATCCCATTCTGAGGAGTTGCGGTCAACGTTCCCGCCAAACCACTGCCGCCCTGAAGGGCGAGCGTCACTGGATTGCTGGCAGACGTCACGACATTTCCATTGCTGTCCTCAACCACTACCCGAACCGCAGGTGATATGGCGGCGCCCATGAATGCGTCCGAGGGCTGCTGCGAAAACGCCAGTTTGGCCGGCACCGGGGTGCCGCCCCCTGACGAACTGATGGTAAAGCTGGCGCTGACCGCCGAAGTAAGGCCAGAGCTGGCCGCAGACAGCGTATAGCTCCCGGCCGCGCTTAGAGAGAGGTTGCCGAAGGTGGCGATGCCATTCTGCGCGGCAACCGTGAGCGTTCCTCCCAGCCCACTACCGCCGGCAAGAGAGATCGTTACCGAATTCGTGGCGGTGGTCACAACATTGCCGGTGCTATCTTCCACCGCCACCTGCACGGCCGGCGAGATCGCGGCCCCGGTCAGCGCATTCGAGGGTTGCTGCGAAAATGCTAGCTTCGTTGCAGGCGGAGGAGTGCCGCCTCCCTGCGTAGTAATGGTAAAGCTCGCGCTGGTCGCGGAAGTAAGCCCTGAGCTGGTTGCAGATAATGTATAGCTTCCGGCCGCGCTGACACCGAGGGTGCTGAAGGTCGCAATCCCTTTCTGCGCCACGACGGTGAGCGTTCCCTGCAGGCCACTGCCCGAGGAGAGGGCGAGCGTTACAGGATTGGTGGCGGCGGTCACTACATTCCCCGTGCTATCTTCGACCGCCACCTGGACCGCCGGTGAGATCGTGGCGCCGGTCAACGCATTCGAAGGCTGCTGCAGGAATGCCAGCTTTACTGGAGGCGGAGGAGCGCCGCCTCCCGGTGCGCTGATCGTGAAGCTGGCGCTGGTTGCCGAGGACAGGTTCGGGCTGGTGGCTAACAGCGTGTATCCGCTGCCCGCGGTGCTGACGGTGATGTTAGCGAACGTTGCGATGCCATTGATCGGGATGGTCGTCCACAGAGTGCCTCCCAGGCCCGCGGAGGAGGTAAGAGCAACCGTGACTGGAGCAGTTGCCGCCGTCACGGTGTTCCCATTGGCATCTTCCACCACCACCTGGACAGCGGGAGAGACGGCAGCCCCCGTCAACGCGTTGGTCGGCTGCTGCGCGAAAGCCAGTTTCACCGGCGATGTAGCAGTTCCGCCAGGCGCGCGAATCGTAAAGCTGGAGCTGGTTGCGGAACTCAGGCCTGGGCTGGTCGCCGAAAAGGTATAGCTTCCAGGAGTGCTAACCGTGAGGTTGCTGAAGGTCGCAATGCCGTTTTGCGGGATGACGGTCTGCGTTCCTCCCAGCCCGGCGCCGCCAACCAGCGAAATTGTGATCGGATTGGTAGCTGCCGCCGCGGTGTTTCCGTTGCCGTCCTGTACCACTACTTGAACACCCGGCGAGATTGTGGCCCCCGCCACCGCATCGGAAGGCTGCTGCATGAACGCGAGCGCTGCCGGCGCCAAAGGCGAAGTGATGGTCAGCACCGACGCGGCGACCGGGCTTTGCGATCCCGATAGAACCGCGATCGCCTGCACCGTCGATGAGACCGCAATCGAAATCGGCCCCGTATAGATAGTTGATGAGGTCGTTGGAACCGTTCCATCGGTGGTGTAGTAGATAGTGGTTCCGGCCGTTGAGTCACTGATGGTTACCTGCTGTGCCCCGACGTACGTTCCCGTGGCCGCTGAGATGGTTGGAGTGGCAACCAGGTAGGTGAGAGTGAGGGTCCAGTCTGGGGGAGCCGCCACCAGCGCCGGCAGGTAAGGGGTGTCCGGCGCAACCAAGCCGTAGATACCGGCCACCGCATTGGCGGGGCTCTGCGCGATGCGCATTGCAGCCGTCATCGTATCGGTCGGAGCGCTGCCACCGGCTGGAGCGGAAATCGAGAACAGATGGCCACACGGGCTGCCGTCGCCGGCCACCCCGCCTGAAGAACTGACACAGTCGGCGAGAACGTCGGCCAGGCTGTAAAGCTTACTGTTCTCAGCAAAATAGCTGGTGGCTGCAGGGGTTCCAGGCGAACTTCCCTGTGCAATGTTGATGAATTCCGGCACTGTCGAAACCGCGGCAAGGAACGAAGCATCGTTCTTTGCCGAACCAATATTCGTCGGAGACTTCATGTACTGCGCGAGGGGCCAGACCGATCCAACCGTGGTGACCTCGTTGACCGAGATAGCACCGCCGGCGGAGAGTTTACTGCAGGACCCCAGCATCGCTGTGAGTTGAAGAGCCGGATTGTTCCCGCCGGAAGCGAGCCCGGGATTGCCTCCCCGGGCGACGACGTAAACCTGAGAAGATGAGGAAGGGCAAGTGTAGGTAGCAGGGATGGAAAAGTTGCCGTCGCTGTCGGACGTTATTGCCTCGCTAAGCAAGGGCTGCGCTGCAGAGCCAACTCCACTCGTACCCGTGGCGTAAAGCTGGATGGTCGCGCCGCTGACCGGTTGATGGCCACCGTGCACGCTGCCGCCGAACGCCACTGCATTGTTAACCGGTCCGCTGTACCCACAACCCGCCAGCATTGCGAAAATCATCGCCGCGAAGATCACACCCCAGACTAAGGCCAATCGCCCTGGGTTCGCCGGCTTTTTCCTTCGCAACATGTCTTCCATAAATCTTCCTGTCCTGGCAAAAACGATTCTGGGCGATGCACCGGCCGACCAATAGCTAAAAGTTACCGAAGCAGATAACCGAAGTTACCCGCAAGCATTCGCGAAATGCGCTCAGGGCAGCGATGACGCACGGTGTGTGCGCCAGCACAACAAATTAGGAGAGGTTCTGAACCTGTAAGCGAAAACGGTACGATCTATTCGGAAATCCTGTTTGAGAAATCTGGACCGCTAAATTTTGCCTCAAACACCGACCGAACCATGGCAGAGAAGGACTTCAATACAGAGGAAACAAGAGCCGAAGCCAAGAGGGAGGATTGTCCTATAAGTATTACTCAAGGACGCATCGCCTGTCTAAGATTCATACACCTCCACAGAAGAATCTATGTCGCAAAAGTGGTATGGAAGCTGCTCGGCTCGGCAGACAAAGGATTCGCAATCCCGGCAGCTAACGGAATGAGTCGTGGAACGCAACGCTCTGAGACCCGCACAGCGCAAGGGCTTGCTCGAAAAAGAGCAGCGCCGGAAGCGAAGCGTGGCGGCCCATAAACTCCGCCTGTGAACATCAAGTCAATTCACAAGGGGCCAAAGACGAAGGTGACATTAGTAATGTGTGGCCTTCCTGCCTAGTTACCAATCGCTGCCTCGCCACGTTACATCGACTTTCGTGCAAAACATCCGACGATCAAGTGGATATTTTGTTTGCCTGTTCCTTTTTGTTCGATACACTCAGGGCGCCCCACAAAATACAGTGCTATCGGGGCCACGAAAGCTGATACCGGCTGGTCGCGCGTCAGACCCGCGCTCGGTCTTTCTGTATCGCGGAACAACTGGCCGAGTCCCTCCCCTGATCTACTCCTCTCCCTCTTGATATCTGTGGTAGTTAGTAAGTCCCTTGAAGGACAAATACTATGTCGCTGTCTGATGAGTTGATCGCCAACACTTCAGAAACTTTAGGACTTATCCCACACTCTCCGGATCGCTCGCAGCGCATAAGCCCGAGAAGCCTGGAGCCGTCGAGTGCCCTGGGGCTCACTTTATTCGGTGTTCGCTTCGGGCTTTCCGCGAATCAGCTTGAATTACTACGTGACGCCTTGCTCTCCCTTCCTTTGGAGTGTAAGAGATCCTTCTCCGCCTCTGCTATCCCGCAGTACTCCCTGATTCGATACGACCACAGTTCCAAATCGATCGAGCCGGCGTACGGGCTCTATCGCAATCGCCGGCTCCTCTACACTTGCGGCGACCAGACGAAATTTCTTGATCGCTTTCGCTCGACCTTGACGCTCTACGTGGCAAAGGCAAGCCGGAGGCGCACGTTCATCCACGCCAGTGTCCTCGGCTGGGGCGATCGCGCGATCGTAATCCCTGGCCGAAGACCCGGCAACGCAGGCCTGATTGCTGAGTTCGTTCGTGCGGGCGCGGCCTGCTACTCCAGTGAGTTCGCGGTTGTTGACAAGCGCGGCATGGTCTCTCGTTATGAAGGCTCGCTGCAAGCGACGGAGTACGGGGTTCCTCGCCAGACGCAACGATGGGTACATGAGCATTGGGGGGCGGCCGGATGCGAACCGTTGCCGGTGGGATTAGTGATCTTTACCCGATGTATGCCACAAACGCGGTGGCGTCCCCGGCAACTCTCTCCGGAACTCGGGCTTTCCAAAACCCTTAAATATACGGTCTCTTCAGCAGGGGCGTCGTCAATCGTACTTGGCAGCGTCAAGCAGGTTGTATCGAACGCGACGATGGTCCGCGGGGTTCACAGCGAAGCGTCGCAATTGGTTGGGTGGGTCGCCACTCATCTCGATTCTCCACCAGCATCTTCCGGCTGGGAATACGCGGGCATTTAGAAGGTGCAACGAAAAAGGAGGCCGCTCGCTTGATGCCGCGAGCCTGCCTCCCCGGGGTGGATTTTCTCAGAGCCTAGTGCGGCTTTCGGTATTCGATTCCTTCATCTTTCAGGTAGTACTCCGAAGAGCAGTAATCCGAACCGCATATCATCGATTCCATACCGACATACTGCATCTTCGTAATCAGCCCTAATGCTCCGCAGTGAGGACAAGCCAACACGGCGACATACGGGTTATTGGCCTCGCCCATCGCACCCGTGTTTTCCAGCACAAACAGGGTTCCAGGTTCCATCTGCTCTGGAATCCACTCTCCAAGCAATTCAAGCTCTGTCAACATGCCATTCCTCCTGTGCGATCCTGTGACCTGTGCTCCACTAGACTCAGCAGCGTGCAGCAACCTGCTTTGCCCTGCTCTCCTTGCTGTTACCGTGCGGACCCGTTCTGCTATCCTCTGCCTCCCTCCCGCGATGCGGCTTCGCTACTCCAACCGACGCTGCCACTTGCTCTTTTGTTAGCGAATGTCTGGTCTACCGCCACGCGATGGAAGAGTTGTGCCTGCGCGGCGCAGCGACGGAAAGACAAAACCGCGGCGCCACCCTGCCGCGATGCCCCTGTAATAAGATATCGACTGAGAAATTTCCAGATTCCGGCCAACGCCAGGAATGTTAGGCCGCGCGGCCGCACAGGCATCACTGCGACTCGCATGGGGTCGGGCAACGCATGCACCGGCTGATCGAGATTAAGCCGGAGCGGGCTTAGAGGCCCCCACCACCGCAGCCGGCCTGATAGCTGGCCTGGCTTCTTGTCAGTCGAAGCTACAATCGTGAGCCTGGGGAACCTGTTCTGGGGATGCATACCCATTGGCCGAGTCACCTGCCGAGGTGAAGATTTGTTGCCAACATTCCGGATTCCACCAGCGGAAGGTTGACCTCATTCTTTCCGCGAGTTTTCCTTTCGTCAATGCACGATTCGTTCGCCTCGATCAATTCCCGAGACTTATGCACCAAACATGCAACGCCCACTACTGCGCAGTAGTGATCGCCTTTTGCTGAGCAATCGCGCTCGACGGAGGCGGCGGCCTGTTGCTATTCAACTCGCGATAGATCGACTCATTGCGCAGAATGGCCTGCACGTAATCGCGGGTTTCGGTAAAGGGGATCGATTCCACAAACTCATCCATGCCGTGGTACTTGCCGATCGCCTGCCAATCCGTTACCCGGCTATCCCCCGCGTTGTAAGCCGCAAAGGCGTACGGAGCATGACCGTCAAACTTATCCAACGTCTGTTTCAGGTAGCGCGTACCCAGGCGAATATTGGTCTCAGGGTTCAGCAGCTCGCCTTCGCTAAAGTGCCGGATACCCTCTTCTTTCGCCATGGAACGCCCTACCGAAGGCAATAACTGCATCAGCCCCCAGGCATTGGCGCCGCTAATCGCCGCCGGGTTAAACTCCGATTCCTGACGAATCAGCGAGGCTACCATGTAGGGATCCAGCCCATTCTTGCTGGCTTCCTGCTCGATCGAGCTCCAGTACGGTTGCGGAAACAGGATCTTCCAGTAGCCCATCGGAATTGTGTCAATCGGCGCCGATGCATAGAAAGGAATTGCCCGCTTGAGCACTCGCATGGCACGGAAGTTTTCCCCGTCCGACGAATAGATCTCCGCCTCGGCAAAGGCTCCCCATTGCGCACTGCCATCTGCCGCCTGGATCTCCACCGGGATGTACTCATTCAATCCTGCGTTCGCCAGCAGGCGGGCCTTGATCACGTGTTCATCGTCTTCCGGAACATCGTCGGTAAGTGCCGGAATCTCTTCGCGATGAATATTGCTTAGCATCGCTACCTCCGCCGGGGTCACCGGGCCAAGCTCTGCCAGGCGGTCGCGAGCAATCTGGGCATAGTAATAATGCTCAAACGCCCGGGAGACGGTCTGATAATAGGCCGCAGCCATGGCGGGTTGATGCTCCTGGTCTGAATAGAGGCGTCCACGCCAGTAAAGAGCCGCGGGAATCTCCTTACCGCCGGCATAGAGTGCGATCTGCTTATCAAACAGCACCGCCGCTTCGGAGTAGTTTCCCAAACGATAGTTCAGCCACGCCGCCTTCCAATGACTGCTGGGGGCAAACCGGTGAGCGGGAAAACTCGTGGCCAGTTCGGTGTAATACTTAATCGCCTGGGGATAGTCCTTGCGCAGCAGATACATGTTTGCCGAAGTGTAGAGCGCTTCCGCCAACCACGGGCTGGTAGGGAACCGCTGCTCCATCTGCTCCACCAGCGCACGCTGCTTATCGCCATCGTCCTTGTTGCGCGCCAGCTCAACGGCAAGATACAGCCGGCGGGCGCCGCTCTCATCCTGCGTATCCGGCAGCGCATCGACTTCTTCCCTGCTCAGGCGCTTGGTCTTGAAGTCGCATTCCGCGGCTGCCACTAGAAGGGCATTCTTCGCCTGGGGATCCGACTGCGCAGAATCGTTGGCCAGCGCACGATATTCTTCGCCTGCTTCGGCGTAGTGTCCGCCGGCATAGAGAGCATCCGCGTGGGCTCTGCGTTCGGCAACGGTCAACGGGGGCACCGCGCCCACCACCGCCAGTTGCGTCTTGGCCTGCTGCCCTTCACTGCTCAGAGGAAAGCTCAGGTAGACATGCCGGTAAAGCCGGGCCGCTTCATTCACATTCCCAGCCATTTGGTTGGCACGCGCCAGTGCCAACTGAAAATCCGCATGAGTTGAGATGGCGTCCTCCGCATGCTCGTGAAGAACATGCAGCGCCGTCTGGGGATCGTTTTGCTCCAGAGACAGGTTGGCCAGGATCACCGGCAGGCGGCCGACAAAAATGCTCTCCGGATACTTGGCGGCGAAACCCTTGAGCAGGTTCTCGGCATCGGCAGGTTTGCCTGCTTCCATCGCAGCCTGAGCAGCCAGAAAGTCGGCGTAGTCATCCAGGGTCTTGCCCTGGGCATTCGCCTTCTGAAAACTCGCCACCGCTTCCGGGTAGCGATGATCAAGCAGGTAAGCATGGCCCAGGGCAAGGTAGGCTGCGGAAGCGGCTTCTCCGGTGTGGGCATGGGCGTACGAGGTGACCCCAGCGTACGCGGCCGGCGAACGCATCGCAGTCAGTTCCTGGGCCATGGGCCGCAGTTGCGACGAGGCGACAAACGCCTGCTGCAGTTTCCGGCTGCGCGCGATACTCCGCGCGCTGCGCGGCTTGCGATGGGTCTTCACGTGGCGAACATGGGTGGTTGGCTGCTTAGCCTTACTGTGCGCGGCCGAACCCGCACCCGCCGCATGATGGTGGTGGGATGCCCCTGCGTGGCTGGTCGCGGGCGTACTTTGGGCGGCCGCCCCGCTCACGGCCAGCAGCAATGCCCAGGGCAGAAAAGCTCGTAAATCTGCAGTCAACATTGGATGGGTCGTCTCCGCCAACTCTTCCCTGCATGCAGCGGATTGGCTCTTATAAAGACTCTAAGCGGAAAATTTGGTTGCGAAATGCTTTCTTCCCTTTACCTCCCATAACGGGAACCCGATCCAACACCGCAGACGGTCCAGATCGGGAGCAGGTCGCTTGCCTGGCATAGAACCTGCACCTACTCCGCAGGTTACCTATTTTGCCCTGGGCCACCATGCCCATTTAGTATGAGGAGGAAACGTAGCCGCCGCCAATGTCCTCCTCATCCGGAAAGGTCGAATTTCTGAACCCGACTGACATGCCTATCATCCAAGCACAAGGGAGTGAAGAAGTTCACCCCGACATTTTGTTGGTCAACCGGGCGCGCCAGGGCGATGTTCAAGCCTTTGAGCAATTGGTAAAGCAATACGATCGCCAGGTGTTTCGCATCGCGCAGCACATCACCCAGAACCGGGAGGATGCGGAGGATGTGGTTCAGGATGCGTTCCTGAAGGCCTACGAGAAATTAGAGCAATTCCAGGGAAACTCGAAGTTTTACACCTGGCTGGTCCGCATCGCCGTGAACGAGTCGCTGATGCGCTTGCGCAAGCGCCGGACCGGGCGGATGGTATCGATCGACGAAGACGTGGAGACCGAGGAGGGTTCCATGCCTCGCGACCTGGCCGAGTGGAGACCCGACCCGGAAATGATGTATGGGCAGTCGGAGTTGGCGGAGATTCTGCGCAAGACGATACAAGGGCTGCCGCCGGGGTTCCGGGTGGTCTTTGTCTTGCGCGACGTAGAAGGACTTTCGACGGAAGAGACCGCCGAGACGCTTGGTCTGAGTGTGCCTGCGGTAAAGTCGCGGCTACTGCGGGCGCGGCTGCAGTTGCGAGAGCGGTTGAGCCGTTACTTCCGCAAGAATGGGGATGGGACAAAATGAACTGCTCAGAGTTTCTTGCGCAACTCGGTGATTTTCTCGACCACCAGGTACCAACCGGCCTGGTCGCCGATCTGCAGATTCACCTTGAGGGCTGTGAGCACTGCGTGATCACGATGCGCACTACACAAAAGACCATTGAGATTTACCGCAATCACGAGATTTACGAGTTGCCAGAAGGGCTCCGCCAGCGCCTGCAGGCTGCCATCCTGGCGAAATGCAAAAAAGGATGCTGAACGGCTGAGTGCAGAAAAGGCCTCCAGCTGTGTGCTGGCGGCCTTTTTTCATTCTGGGCCGCCTCCACAAACGACTTTAGTGTCGGCGTGAGAACTCCATTTCGACCTTTCCCAAGCGGGTGCCCCATATCTCGCGTTCCTTGCGAGATATGGGAAAGGTGCGGATCTTGCCCTCAAGTTCCGCAAGAAATACTCAAGCTTCGGGTAGGCAGTTGTAGCGTTTCCCACATCTCGCAAAGAACGCGAGATATAGGGCGCCCGCCTTCGTGGTCAGGAAGGAATTGAACATGGTTCTCACCACGCTTTAGCCCCTGGGGTAACTCTTTCCAAAACCCCTAGTTATCATCTCTGCGTTGCAGCGTCGGCCGATCGTTGCCGGGCTGCGAGGAATCCGGCGCATTCGGGTCGCTGTTGGTGCTGCTGGCGCGGCGCAACGTAGGCTGGTTTCCCTTGCCTCCGTCCTTCGGCTTCCGCTTGTTCTCAAGGCGGGCCAAACGCGCCTTAACATCATCAAACTCCGAAGTGGTCACCACATACTCGGCTCGCGGCGGCAGGATGGTGGCAATCTCCTTTTGCGTCGCCTCGATACGGTCGGGAGTCTGCGGATGAGACGAGAACGCCTTGGAAATCAAGTGCGGCTTCGTCTTCTCCAGATTCTCCAGCTTTTCAAAGATGGTGACAAACGCCTGCGGATCATACCCCGCCCGGTACATATACTGCACACCAAGAAAATCGGCCTGTGACTCAAACCCACGCGAGAACGAGAGAAAGGTCAGCGGAATGCCAATCTGCGCTGCCTCGTAGATGCCATATCCTGTCCATCCGCCAATGAAAATCAGAGGAATCGTGCCCAGCTGCGCATAGTTCATCCGGGTTTGCTCGCGCACCGCATGATGGGCCGCCACATGCCCGATCTCGTGCGCAATCACCCCCGCCATTTCCGCTTCATCGTCGGCGGTCAGGATCAAGCCGCTGTTGACATACATAAAGCCGCCCGGCAACGCCATCGCGTTGACTTCATCGGAATCGATGACTTTGATGGTGAAGGGTACCTTGGCGTCAGAGTTCTTGACCAGGTTCTGCGCGATCCGATTCACGTACTCAACCACCACGGGATCGTTGACAAACTTGACGCTCTTCTCCAACTGCATGGCATACGACTTGCCCATGCGGATCTCGGTCTCAGTGGAATACCAGTTCCCCATCCCTCGCCCGCCGATGTCGCGTGTGCCTACCGCGTTTACATCATCGACGCTGCCAGGTTTTATCCCCGGCATTGTCGGATCACTCGAAGCCTGGGGAGAACCGATAGGTGTTGATGAGGGTGGCGCCGAGGTAGGAGCGGGCGCCGAGGTAGCCGGGGCGTTCGACGCGCTGGGCGTCTGAGAGTTGGTTTGCGGATTATTTTGTCCGTACCCGGGCAGCACCGCCAAAAGCAGGCTACTCGCGAACAGGCACTCGGCCGGTATCAGCTTCTTGCGCAGCACTTTGATCATCTCAACCCCTTATCGCACGCCGTTTCGTCCGCCGCAGGCGCACCACGCTTAGCTATTAGACCTAGTATGCGCGTTTTGGCTAGCCGGCGGGCCAAGGACAGAAATATTTCTTTGCCCTGCTACAAAGCTAGACCCTACCCTCCACCAACCGGGGACCGGCCTCACCCTGGCCGCGCAGCCGAGCCAGAAAGGAGTTCACGATCCGGGTCAGGGTTTCCGGACACTCCTCATAGGGCAGGTGCCCTGTCCCGGGCAGCACGGCCAACTCCGCGTTGCTGAAACACTGCTGTAACTGCTGGGCCGACTCCAGCGCGACCGCCCGGTCGCGGTCACCCCATAACAGCAGCGCAGGAAATTGACGAACCTGCTTTAGCGCATCCCGCAGCCTGTTCATATCGTCAAACCACGTGCGCAACATGCTGAGCACATACTCCACCGTACCCGGAACGCGCAGGGAGTCAATGTACTTACAAAGAGAACCCTCCCGGAGCCGTGTCGGATCTCCGTACATCCGTCCCAATGCAAGCGCCTGCATGGGCTCCGGAAGGCTGGGAATGCGGTGCGCGAACCAACTCCCTAGTCCTGACAGGTAGAAGTTGATAAGGGGATCTCCAAGTTGAGAAAAGGGATTCGCCGGCGCGTGGAGTAACAGGCTGCGCACCCGGCCAGGGTATTTTGCGGCCAGCATCAGGGCCACTGATCCGCCATGCGAGGTGGCCAAGAAGTCGGCACAGCGGATTCCGGCCCCATCCATGAACAGCACCAACCTGTCGGCTTGCGCCTCCAACCTGGCATCGATCCCCGGCACACGATCCGACTCGCCGATGCCGATCGCGTCCACAGCGTAGATCGTCGACTCGGCCGCCAACCTCGGGATGGTCGGCTCCCAGGTAGCTGCGGTGCCCAGCAGACCATGCAGGATAACTAGCTCCGGTCCGGTCCCCGCCTGGAGCACGTGCATCCGGTGCCCATCCACCTGAACCCAGCGCTTCTCAACCTGGATGCCTCCAAACCCGTCTAACATCCAGTGTGCGAGCGCCATGCCAGCCCCTTGCCGATTCACATTCTATTCAAATCACGTAGGAACACAAAGACCAGCTAAAAGATGTCCGAGTTTACCCGTTGGATCCGAGCGATCTCTCTTGCAACGTCTCCATTTGAGCCGCGAAAAGGGACAGTGCAGTGGTCGCTCTTGTTCCCAAAAACAGGATAAGGCGATACGTCCTGTCATATCCGCGAGAGGAAATCATCAAACCGCTTTTTCGCGCTGTTGACCAAGCGGGTTTCGAAGTCCGCCGGCAGCGTATATCTCTCGTTGAATCAAGGGTATACTTTTCCTGCAAGTGGGCCACGCCATGCGGAGGCTCCCTGCCATCAATTTTCCTATTGGTCCGCAGCGTGCTTGTGGTCATAGGAGTTGCTGTTCTTTCTGCGCACCGACGCGATGCTTAGGCCGTTTCAAATTCGGGTTGCCGTGGTTCTTCTCGCAGGCTTTACCTTGGCGGCAGCGATCCTTGCCTCCCTGAATTTTGCCAAAGAAGGCTCCTTCTCCCTGCCCACCGACTTGGTTTCGTGGGTAGAGGCTCCCGGCGGTCTCAAAGCGCTACGAGTGCTCAATGGCCCCGGCGAACGAGCTGGGATCAAGGCCGGCGATCTGCTGATATCGGCCAACGGCGTCCCCACTCCCCGCATGTCTTCACTCACCCGGCAATGGTTCGCTACAGGAATCTATCGCCGGGCAGACTATCTGCTGACCCGCTCGGGAGTACCGATCCATGCCTCGGTCATCCTCGAGCCCGCGGACCGCAGCCGGGACCAGGGACTGCGCCTGATTGCCCTGGTTTATCTCTCGATCGGTCTCTACGTCCTCTTCCGACGGTGGACGGCTCCGCGCGCAACCCACTTTTACGTCTTTTGCCTGGCCTCGTTTGTCCTGTACTCGTTCAATTACACCGGCCGGTTAAACAGTTTCGACTGGACCATCTATTGGGGCAAGATCCTCGCGGGAGCGCTGCAACCCGCTCTTTTTCTGCACTTTGCCCTGGCATTCCCGGAAGAGCGGCCAGCATCCCGACGGCACTGGATTTACTCTCTCATCTACCTTCCCGGCCTGGCCGTGATCGGCCTGCAGGTGATGGCAGTGTGGCGGTGGCAGGCCACCGAACTGCTGATGACCCGGCTGAACCAGCTCGCCATGGGCTACCTGGCGCTCTACTACGTGCTGGCTGCCCTGGTCTTCTTCCGCAACTATCTGCGGCAAAAGAACCCGCTGCGCCGCCAGCAGTTGAAGTGGCTGACCCGGGGCACTCTGCTCACCGTCATCCCTTTGACGGTGCTGGATGTAATTCCCTATCTGTGGGGAATTCAAGTTCCCAGCATTCTGCTCAAACTGGCAGGCATCTGCCTGGTGTTTTTGCCGCTTACCTTTAGCTGGGCGATCGTGCGTTACCGCTTGATGGATGTCGACCTCATCTTCAAACGAGGCGTCACCTACACCCTGGCCACCGCCGCGCTGGTGGGTCTCTACTTCGGAGCGGTCGCGGTGGCGGCGGAGTTGGTCCACACTCGCCTGCCGAGCGCGGGGGCCTGGGGGCTGATCGCCGCCATCATAATCACGGCTCAGCTGTTCGAACCTCTCAAGCGCGCCATTCAGGATCGAGTGGACCGGGTCTTCGACCGCAAGCGCTATGACTACCGCCAGACCCTGATCACCTTTGGCCGCGGCCTGAGTTCGCAGACCGATCTGGATAGATTGCTCAAATCAATCGTGGACCGGCTGTCGGAGACGCTGCTGGTGGCGCGCGTTGCCATTTTCTTCCCTCGCGTCGATGGCGGATACGCACTCATGGCCAGTCACGGCCTGCCGGCCCAGCTTCAGGTCCCGGAGAACCTCTCCGGACTCGGCTTTCTCAACTTCGATCAACCCGACGCAGGCACGCATATCTTCCTTGAGAATCCGCAGCAGGTGCTTCACTTCTCCGATCAGGAGCGGCAGGCGGCCGCTTCGCTCGATCTCAACTACTACCTTCCTTGCCGCCTGCAGCAGAAGACCATCGCCGTGATCGGGTTGGGCCGCACCACGAACGGAGACTTTCTCTCCAGCGAAGACGTCGAGTTGCTGGAATCCATGGCCAGCTACATCGGTATCGCCATCCAGAATGCGCGCCTTTACGCCAGCCTGGAACAGAAAATCTCCGAGTACGAGCGGCTGAAGGAATTCAACGAGAACATCGTCGAATCGATCAACGTAGGCGTGTTTGCCGTCGACCTGGAAGAGCGCGTCGAGAGCTGGAACGCGCAGATGGAAGTGATGTACGCCTTGTCGCGCCAGGAGGCGGTAGGGCAAAATCTGCGAGACATTCTGCCCGCCGAGTTTGTCACAGAATTCCTGCGGCTTGAAGGATGAGCCGGGCGTGCATAACCTCTATCGCTTCCGCCTGCAGACTCGCAGCGGCGAGAGCCGCTGCGCCAATGTGGCCATCGCTCCCCTGGTTTCGCGCAACTTTGAAGTCGTCGGCCGCATCGTAATCGTGGATGACATTACCGAGCGCATGGAGCTCGAAGCACAGCTCGCCCAAGCGGATAAGCTCTCTTCCATTGGCTTGCTGGCGGCCGGCGTAGCCCACGAGGTCAACACTCCGTTGGCGGTGATCTCTTCCTATACCCAGATGCTCGCCAAGCAGGTGCGGGGAGATCAACGCGTCGCTCCCATGCTGGACAAGATCACGCAGCAAACCTTCCGTGCCTCAGAAATCGTCAACGGCCTGCTCAACTTTTCCCGTACCGGCGGGGCGGAGTTCACGGCGCTCGATCTGAATCACATCATCATGGACACACTGAAGTTGCTGGAACACCAATTCCGCGCCTCCCAGGTTCACCTGGAAACTACGCTCGAAGATAATCTGCCTCCCATTCTGGGCAACTCGGGCAAACTGCAGCAGGTCTTTCTCAACCTGTTTCTCAACGCCAAGGACGCTATGGCGGCCGGCGGTACTCTGCGCGTAGCCACCCAGGCGAACGGGCGTGGTGGCGGTCGACGTTTCCGACACCGGCTCAGGCATCGCGCTCGAACACATGCAGCGCATCTACGACCCTTTCTTCACCACCAAGTCGACGGTCAGCGAGGGCCAGCGCAGGGGCACCGGACTGGGATTGGCAGTGAGCTACGGCATCATCCAGGAACATGCCGGCAAGATCCAGGTAGAAAGCCAGGTTGGGAACGGAACCACCTTCCATCTCGAATTCCCCATGGTAAGGAATCCCGCGCATGTCTGAAGTCGGCATTCTCCCCCTACAAGGCAAAGTGAATATCTCCGGAATCAGGACACCGCATCCTGATCATCGATGACGAAGCGGCGATTCGCGAATCGCTGGAGACTCTGCTGCTGCTCGAAGGCTACGTGGTGGATCGGCCCCCGAGGGTCAGGCCGGACTCAGATACATCGATACCCGATCCTACGATCTGGTTCTGTTGGACCTCGCGCTGCCCGGGCAAAATGGGCTGGAGATTCTGGCCCGCATCCGCGAGCGCCACCCCAACTTGCCGGTGATCATGATCACTGCCTACGGCACCGTCGGCAACGTGGTCGACGCGATGAACGGCGGGCGCCCAGAACTTCGTCCAGAAGCCCTGGGATAACGAAAAGCTTCTGGCCGATATCCGCGCCTCGGTGGCCCGGCATCGCGCGGAAGAAGAGAATGTCCAGCTCAAGCGGGCACTCAAGCAGCGCTACAACTTTGAAAATATCGTCGGCAAAAGCGAGCCGATGCTGCGCATCTTCGACCTGGTGGCGCAGGTAGCTCCCACCCGCTCCACCATCCTGATCCAGGGCGAAAGCGGAACCGGCAAGGAACTGATCGCGAAAGCGCTCCATGCCAATTCCCCTCGCCGGGACAAACCCTTTGTGCCCGTCAATACGGGCGCCATGCCCAGCGATCTGCTCGAATCTACCCTCTTTGGCCACGTCAAGGGTGCGTTCACTTCCGCTGTTGCCGCCAAGAAGGGCCTTTTTGAGGTGGCCAACTTCGGCACCCTGTTCCTGGACGAGATCGGCACCATGGGAATGGATACGCAGGCCAAGATCCTGCGCGTGCTGCAGGACCGGCGCTTCATGCACCTGGGCGGGGTGCACGAGATCCAGGTGGACGTGCGCATCCTGGCGGCCACCAACGTCGATCTGCGGCAGGCCGTGCGCGAAGGCAAGTTTCGCGAAGATCTGTACTACCGGCTCAACGTCATCACCATCGATTTGCCGCCGCTGCGTACCCGGCGGGAAGATATTCCGCTGCTGGCGGCGAGCTTTCTCAAGCGCTACGCCGAAGAGAACGACTTGCCTGCCGCGCACGCTCGCGCCGGAAGCCATGCGCGTGCTGATGGATTACGATTGGCCTGGCAATGTGCGCGAACTGGAAAACGTAATCGAGCGCGGAGTCGTTCTCTCCTCCACCCCGGCTATTGGCTTCGATCTGCTTCCCGGCCACCTGACCGGCCGCAGCTACTCCTCCAGCCTGCTGGAGCACAACCCGGACGCCTCCTTGTTCGACATTCTGGAAGACATCGAGCGCCGCATCATCATCGACAAACTGGAGCGCTGCAAGTGGAACCAGACCGACGCGGCGGAGCAATTCCGCATCCCGCTTTCCACCCTCAACCAGAAGATCAAGCGCCTCTCGATCGAGATCAAGAAGCGCCTGAAGGATTAGCGGACGGACGGCCATGTGGTACCCTCGGCTTGCGTCCCTACGATTTAAAGTATGCCTATCGACTCGATTGAAAGCGTTGCCAAGAAGGGCGTCGTTGCGGTGCAGGACTATGCCCTGCTCGCCGGCCGGGCCATCGGCAATATCTTTCAGCGTCCCCACTACTTCGCCGATCTGATTACCCAGGCCGACTCGATCGGGATAGGATCGCTGCCCATCGTCATCCTCACCGGCTTCTTCACCGGCGGCGTACTCGCTCTGCAATCCGCTTCTTCGCTGGCGCAGTTCGGCGCCACCGCGATTACCGGGGAGTTGGTCAGCCTTTCCATGATCAAGGAACTGGGCCCGGTGCTCACCAGCCTCATGGTCTCCGGCCGCAACGCATCCGGCATGGCCAGCGAACTGGGCTCGATGATGGTGACAGAACAGATCGACGCCATGCGGGCGCTGGGTACCGATCCGACTGAAAAAGCTGGTGACCCCGCGGCTTTTCGCCACCGTGATCATGCTGTTTTTCCTCACCATCATTTCCGACACCGTCGGTACCATGGGCGGAGCCTTCGTATCGGTCTTCATGCTGGGACAGGATGGTTCCCAGTATTTCCATACGGCCTATCAGACCCTGCGTTATCCCGATATTCTTCAGGGCCTGGTGAAGCCGGTTGTTTTTGGCTTCATCATTGCCAGCATCGGCTGCTTTTACGGCATGAACACGCGCGGCGGCACCCAGGGTGTGGGCCGCTCCACCACCCAGGCGGTGGTGGTCTC
Organism: uncultured Acidobacteriaceae bacterium; assembly: GCA_963758385.1. Lineage (GTDB taxonomy): Bacteria > Acidobacteriota > Terriglobia > Terriglobales > Acidobacteriaceae > PALSA-350. Next base: position 2,384,830 of record CAVWVA010000001.1, read on the forward strand.
CTCTGTGCTTATCATCTTTGTCGACTTCGTGATCAGCCGGTTCATGATCGGCGTTTTCGGCTGTTGAGCTATGGTGCACCGCGCCCCAGCCCGCAGCCACGGACAACCCAGGAAGATCCGGCACAGCCGGTCGTCGTTTTCGATGACGTCTCGATCGGCTTCGAAGGCAAGCAGGTTCTCGAAGATATCTCGCTGACCGTATCTCCGGGCGAAACCCGGATTCTGCTGGGTCCGGCGGGCAGCGGCAAGAGCGTCCTGCTCAAGCTCGCGAATGGGCTGATGCGGCCCGATTCCGGAACCATCACGATCTTCGGCGAAGAGATCAACAATATGCGGGAAGAGCAGCTCTTCGAGTTGCGAGGGCGCATCGGCATGGTTTTTCAGGAAGGCGCCCTGTTCGATTCGCTCACAGTCCGGGACAATGTGGCCTACCGCTTGATGGAGCAGAAAGTGCCGGAAGCGGAAGTAACCCAGCGGGTGACCGAGGCCCTTCGCTTCGTGGAATTGGAGCAGACCCTGGACAAGTATCCATCGCAGCTATCCGGGGGCATGCGGCGCCGGGTGGCGATTGCCCGGGCCGTGGTGAACCGGCCCGACCTGCTGCTGTACGACTCGCCTACCGGGAGGCCTGGACCCGATCACTTCGACCACCATCATCGAGCTGGTGATGAAGCAGCGCGACGTTTACCGCACCAGTTCGTTGCTGGTCACCCATCGCCTGCAGGACGCCTTCACCCTGGCCACACACACTTTCGACCGCGCACAAAACCACATGGTTCCCATTCCCGAACGGCGGCCTGGATCCCAAAACCAATTTCCTCGTGCTGCATGACGGTCACATCGTGTTCGATGGCTCGACGCACGACCTGGTGCACAGCGACGATCCGTTCCTGAAGGAATATTTGTCGTAGGGCGAGAAACAGCAGGTCATTCCACTGCGCTACCGCTCCGGTCGGGATGACAATTCTGTTGAAGGTGAAGCCTTCGCTTCATCGAAGCTTTTTCGCGAAATGAATTGGCATCCCGACCGGAGCGGCAGCGCAGTGCGAGTGACCTGCTGTTTCTCTGCTACTCTTAAGGGTTTGCTATCAGCTTTCTGAGGTGCCTACGGCAATGGCGTTCAAATTCAAAGGCGTGGATTTTATTCAGTTTGACGGGCTGCTCTCCGGCGACGAGCTTCTCTCGCGCGATACCACCCGGCAGTTTGTCGAAGACAATGTAATCCCCATCATCGAGCAGTGCAATCGCGACGGCCGCTTTCCCAAGGAACTGATCCAGCCCATGGGCCAACTCGGCTTCTTTGGCGCCAGCCTCGAGGGCTACGGATGCGCCGGCATGTCCAACGTGGAATACGGCCTGGTGATGCAGGAGCTGGAGCGAGGCGACTCCGGACTGCGCAGTTTTGTCAGCGTGCAGTCCGCCCTGGTCATGTATCCCATCTACGCCTTCGGCAGCGACGCGCAGAAAGATGCATGGCTGCCGTTGCTGGCGACGGGAGAAAAGCTGGGTTGCTTCGGCCTCACCGAGCCCGACTACGGCTCGAATCCTGGCGGTATGCGGACCCGCGCCCGCAAAGAAGGCAACGAATACGTACTGAACGGCGAGAAAATGTGGATCACCTCGGGCTCCATCGCCGATGTCGCCGTGATCTGGGCCAAGGTGGACGAAGAGGACGACAGGGTCCGTGGGTTTCTGGTGGAAACCAACCGCCCCGGCTTCTCCGCCTACGATGTACACGGCAAGTGGTCGCTGCGAGCGTCGGTCACCTCAGGGCTCTCCTTGCAGGATGTGCGCATCCCGGCATGCAACCTGCTGCCCGGTTCAGGGGGGCTCAAGTCGCCGCTCATGTGTCTGAATCAGGCGCGGTATGGCATCAGTTGGGGAGCACTGGGAGCTGCCATGTCTTGCTACGACACCGCTCTCCAGTACGCGCTGTTGCGCAAACAATTTCGCGAAGAGCCGATTGCCAGCCACCAGCTGGTGCAGGAAAAGCTGACCTGGATGATCTCCGAAATCACCAAGGGCCAGCTGCTCGCGCTGCAGGTGGGGCGGCTAAAAGACACCGGCAAGGTGGGCTTTGAACATATCTCCATGGCCAAGCGGAATAATGTCTGGATGGCGCTCGAATGCGCGCGCATGGCACGCGACATCCTCGGAGGCAATGGCATCACCGACGATTATCCGGTCATGCGCCACATGATGAATCTTGAATCGGTCAAGACCTACGAGGGCACACACGATATCCACGCACTGATCATCGGACAGAGCATCACCGGGATTCCCGCATATTAGGTACCGGGGTCAATCTCTTTCCACAACCTATGGGCCTGAACTGCGTCTGAATTGGTAGTAGCCGGAAAACCCGAAGTACAGGTGCGTGCGGATGGATGTGAGGACGGCGTCACGAAAAGTGCTCCGGTTGGGAAAGGTCAAGCGCCGTCCCGAGTTGGACGCCCTGCGGGGACTTTTCCTGGTCTGGATGACGTTGACCCACCTGCCCACCCGCCTCAGTGATCTGGTCAATCAACCCTTTGGGTTTGTTTCATCGGCGGAAGGTTTCGTTTTTTTGTCTGCCATGCTGGTGGCGACGCTTTACATTCACCAGGCTGAGGAAGACAGCGAGGGAGTACGCAGCAAACTCTGGAAGCGGGCGCTCCGGATCTACGGTTATCACCTGATCATGCTCGCTCATGGCGTTCACCATCGCGGCCGCCTTCGCGGCGCACACTCATCGTGCGGCGATTTACAACCTGCTCAACTTTTACCTTGCCCACCCGGTCACCGCAATCATTGGATCCGTGCTTCTGATCTATTGCCCGCCCCTGTTGGACATACTGCCCATGTATGTCACTTTCCTGCTTCTCACGCCATACATTCTCAATGTCTCTGTGCGGCGGGGTTGGAACAAAATATTGATTGTTAGCGGGCTGGTATGGCTGCTGGCACAGTTTGGTTTGCGCACCTGGGTGCATGCCCTGGTGGTGCATGCCACCGGCCTGCATATTCCGCTGCAGGAGACTGGCGCATTCAACCTCTTTGCCTGGCAAGCGATTTGGGTTCTGGCGTTGTGGTTGGGCGCCCGGTCCGCACAGGGTGAGAACCCGTTTAGCAGGCTGCCAGGATATGTTTTTCCATTGAGCAGCGCTGTTTGTCTTTTCTTTCTGGGCGTACGCCATGACTGGCTCGGCCCTCACCTCACGCAGGAAGCTCTTGGCATGACGCTGGACAAATGGCAGATTGGTCCGCTGCGCATGCTGAACCTGTTCGCGTTTTCGTGCATGGTGTATTGGTCGCGGAAATATCTCACCAAGGTGGTGCTGGTTGAACCTTTTTTGACGTTGGGCAAAGCATCGCTCGAGGTCTTTTGCGCCCACGTTTTCTTTGTGTTTGTGGGGCTCGCGTTGCTGTATGGCGAAGTGACCGAATTGCACGGCCGATATGCCATCGTCCTGTTGGCGATTACCTTTACCGCGCTGATCCTGGTTGCTGTGCGCGAGGTGCGGCGCAAGAAAAAAGCACGCCAATCAACGCCACCTACGCCGCCAAAGGACGTTGCGGAATCCTGGGGTCCCGTGCCCCACTTGAGCCCTCCCCCAGCAGAGCGCCGCGCGGAGGGTTGAATTCACTCCTTGCCCTCAGCGTGAGATTGTCCCACGGAACTTAAGGAGCGAGATCCGCTCATTTCCCGCATTCGTGGCCAGGAAAGAATTACCCTTCACCAATCTGATCGATCCTTTGAAAGAGAATAGCCAGGCTTCCGAAGGGGACGGCCTTCAGGCCGTCCATATTGATACGGCGAGGAAATCTAAACCGCAACCGTAAAGGTATCTTCGTGGCGCACTACGTTGCGGTAGAGCGTGTCGCGCTCCACGGGTTCGCGGCCGGCTTCACGAATCAGCCGAACAAGGTCGGAACGACGCATGCCCTGGGGCGTCGTCGCACCGGCGTCGTGATAGATTTTTTCCTCCACCACGGTGCCATCGATATCGTCGGCGCCGAAGCGGAGGGCGATCTGCGCGATCTTCGAGGTCATCATCTGCCAATACGCTTTGATATGAGAAAAGTTATCCAGCAACAGGCGGCCCACCGCGATCTGCCGGATGTCCGTAAGACCCGACGTCGTAGGCAGATGGTCGAGGGCAGTATTGGCAGGGTGGAAGGCCAACGGAATAAATGTTTGAAAGCCGCCGGTGTCATCCTGCACGGCGCGCAAGCGGAGCATATGGTCGACGCGATCCTCGTCGTTCTCGACATGCCCGTAGAGCATGGTGGCGTTGGAACGCAGGCCTAGCTTGTGAGCCGTGCGCGCGGTCTCCAGCCACTCGTCGCCGTCAATCTTGTGATCGCAAATGATGTGCCGTATGCGATCGGAGAAAATCTCGGCGCCGCCACCCGGCATGGAATCCACACCAGCATCTTTCATCCTGGTCAACGTCTCGGCAATGGTCAACTTGGCCCGGCGAGCCAGGTAGGCCACCTCGACCATGGTGAAGGCTTTGATGTGGACCAGCGGAAAGCGCTGCTTGAGCCCGGAGACCAGGTCGAGGAAATACTCGAAGGGAAGATCCGGATGCAATCCTCCGACAATGTGGAACTCGGTTACCGCTTCGCTGTAGCCAGTGGCTGCAATCTGCCACGCTTCTTCCAGCGCCATGGTGTATGCCCCCGGACTATCTTTCTTCCGGCCAAAGGCACACAGCCGGCAAGCCGCCACACAAACGTTGGTCGGATTGATGTGCCGGTTGACATTGAAATAGGCAATATTGCCGTGCAGGCGCTCACGCACATGATTGGCCAACCAGCCCACCGCCAGGATGTCTCCCGAGCGATAAAGCGCGACGCCGTCATCAAAGTCGAGACGCTCGCAGGCCAGCACTTTGTCGGCGACGGGGCGCAGGCGAGCATCGTCAGTTTGAAAATTGTGCCGTTCGGAGACAAAAGACATAGGGCTACTCACTTCTTAATGATACGCCGAGGCGTCGTGCGATACCCTGCGTTAAGATAGTGCTCTCGTGGCTGGCCACCCATACAGAATGCGACTGCTTGGAACGATGGCCCTTACCCTCTTTACCGTTCCCATCGCGCTGGCACAGAACTCTTCAACGGCGGCTTTACCCTCGGTCACAGCGTATGCGCTGGACAGGGCGAAAGTCACGCTGCCCGGAGATTTCGCTACGCCGTTGAATCTGCTGGTGCTTTCCTTCCAACGGGATCAACAGCCGATCGTCGATGGCTGGGTTGGCGTGCTGGTTTTGGACGCCCCCAGGATACAAACCTGGGTTCTTCCCGTCTCTCAACGCGAGAACGCCCTGTATCGCTGGTGGCTGAATGCCTCCCTGCGCGGCAGTCTGCCGCCTAACCAACCGCGGCGCTATACCGTTCCCCTCTATGTGAACAAGTCAGAATTTCTTCGCGCTCTGCAGGTCCATTCCGAGCAGGAGGTAGTCCTGCTGCTGACCGACAGGGGGGGCCGCGTCCTGTGGCGTGAAGCGGGGCCGGTAACCGAGAGCAAAAAAGCAGCGCTCAGCGCTTACCTGGCGAAAATGGCGCGCTAACCCTTGGCCACGTGGGCTGCGACCATGTCGACGGCGCGGTGAGCGGAAAGAGCCGCGCCCTCCTGCCAGCCGACGATATAGCTGGTGTGGTCCCCAGCCAGGAAGATGCGGCCTTGCGGCTGAATCCAAACCTCGTAGCCCGGTGGGGCTCCCTCTTCCGCACCCCCCACCCAGGAACCCAGGTTGTAGGCAATGTGTCCCCAGCTCACGTAGATGGGATTCTTCAGCTCCTGCGAACGGCCAGGGTGCAACAATTCGATCGAACGACGAGAAGAAGCGAGCTTCGCCTCCGGATCCGGTAACCGGCCAAACTGTGTGCCGTTTTCAATGCCATAGCCACCCAGGATAATGCCTGACTCAGAGAAGAGCTTCGCGCTGGGATACCAGACCGTATCGACCGGCTGGCGGAGGAAAGAGATGCCCCCGTAGATGTTGCACTCCTGCTCCCAAAAGCGGCGTGACTCCCAGGCGATCTTGTAAGCGGAGTCGTAGTAACAGCCGCCGATCGCGGCTTTCAGTTGCGGAGAAAAGTCGGTGTCCATGGTTTTGAGGATGGTGAGCGGCAAAGCGCAGATGCAGTAGTCCGCGCTCACTGTCTCGTGTTTGTCCGTCGCCAGATCGTGGTAAACAATTTTTACGCCGGATGCATCCTGACGAATCTGGACGACTTCCGCGCGGGAACGAATCACGCTGCCCAGCTTTTTCTTGAAGGCCATGGGAATCTGGTCCATCCCGCCGATCGGCTGAAACATGGTCGCCTGCCAGTCGATCTCATCCTCTTCCATCAACTCTCTCCACAAGTGAGCCGACAGCAAGGCACGCATGTCCAGGGGGTCACTGGGCACACCCGGTCGGTCGCCGGCTCCCGGACTGATCTTGTAACCGGCGCGCGGCGATCCCTTGTAGAAGAGGTCGGGAGACAAAGCTCCGTATTGGCGCAGAAACTCTACCATTTGCTCTTTGTCACCAGAGCTTAATTCCTGATCGAGCGCGCCCCGTTTCATACTTTTGGCCAGCAGTTCGGAGACGTGGCCGCGCGTGTCGTATTCCACCTGGCGGTTCTGCACCGGCTTTCCGCCATTGAGCTTGTCTCCCTGCAAGTAAGCGCTGCGCGAGGTATTGACTTCGACCTCCAGCGGTACCCCTAGCTCTTTGCAATAGCCAAGCATGGTCTGATGCACTGACGGGAGCCTGGCCGGCCCCACATTCTGGTAAAGGCCCTCGCCGAACACACAGGTCTGGTTGAAGCCGTCGGTGAAATTGACCCTGGTCCCGTTGCGGACTGTCCAGTTCCTTCCGCCGATGCGTTCCCGGGCTTCGAGCACGGTGCAGGTGTAGCCCAACTTTCCCAACTCGTAGGCCGAGACCAGTCCGGCGATGCCGCCACCCAGGATGACGACACTGGTTCCCTTGCCGGACCCCTGGGGATGCTCAATGGTGGATGCGGCCGACGCAGTGATAGGCAACAAGCCCAGAGACTGCATCATGGTGAAGGCGGCGCCAGATCCGCCTGCCTGTCCCACCCGCATCAGAAAATCGCGCCTGCTCAATCCCATGTATGCTCCTCTCTTCATTTCCTGCAGAGCTCTTCGGGCCGCTGAAGGTGGGCCGGGCTAGATTCGCCGGCGTTGGAGGAAATGGTAGAATGGGTCCTTTCCGGATTGCTGTTGATGTGCGAACACAGGCTCCGCAATCGCAGCGCGGGGGTGATCAGGCACGGTGCCACTTGGGCCGCCGTAGCGGGTTTTTGCGCCAGCTCTGGTAGCCGGCGAATTCGCATCGACCACAACGGCAAGGTAGAGAGGAAATGACCGCGTGCGTTCAGACGGAAACGGCATAGCATTTGCGCTCACAACTTTTGCCCAGGGGGAAAACATCGATCCCTCGGGAGGCCGGGGTGGAAAAACAGAAAGATTTCAGTCTTCGACTTGGAAGCTGTCACAGCAGAGTGCGATGAGGAAGGCCGGCCAGTGGTGAGGGGTTTACGTTTCGACAGAGAGAACGTTCACCACGCGAAACCGTGCGACACGCTGCACTGGCCCGACGATGGAATTCAGGGTAATGGGAGCGACGACCGAAAGCAACTGCAAAATGAATGTCGCATAGTTCTTATTCTTGACGATTCAATGGGTGTGGGGTAATGACCGAAGAAGGCTCAAGGGCCGAGGAAGTTCTAGACATCGAATTCCTGCACGAGATTGGCAGCCGCATGGCAGCAGCGGACCCGTTTCATGCAGTGCTCGAGCGGGTAGTGGATTTTGTCTCTACGGTTGTGATGTGTGATTCGTGCTTTGTTTATGTGCTGGAAGGAGAGAAGCTGGTATTGCGGGCTTCAAAGAATCCACATGCCGACCTGGTGGACGAACTCGACTTGCCGCTGGGCCAGGGAATCACCGGATGGGTTGCTATGCACCAACAGCCAGTGGCCATAGCTTCCCAGGCGTCAAGCGATCCCCGTTTCAAAATGTTCAATGACTTGCCGGAAGATCATTTCGAAGCCTTCCTTTCTGTGCCTATCCTCTGCCGTGGCAAGCTGGTGGGGGTAATCAATGTGCAGCACCGCAAGCCGCATCACCACAGCCGGCGGCAGGTGCGACTCATCTCCACCGTTGGCTTTCTGGTGGGCGCTGAACTGGAAATGGCGCGCCTGGAGAGCGAGCGCGTGTTGCTGGCTGACCGGCTCGAGGTGAGGAAGTTGATGGATCGCGCCAAGGGAATTCTGCAGCGCGAGTTGCATCTGGATGAAGAAGGAGCTTACCTGGCGTTGCAAAAACAGAGCCGGCAAAAGCGAAAGGCCATCCGGGAAATTGCCGAAGCGATTATTTTGACTGAAGAAATTCGCCGCGCGAGAAAATAAGGTTACCGCAATGGTTGCGTAAGCAGCGGGTCGCCATCGTAGTGTTCCATGCGGATAACGTCGGCGAGCGGGATGCGCTGTTCCCATCCGGCGCGCTCCAGTTCGGGGCTAGGTTGGAATCCGTCGACATAGCCGAGGCAGAGATAGGCAACCAGCGCCATGTGGCTGGGGATGCCGAGTAGATTTTTCAAAGCCTCGGGATCCAGGATGCTTACCCAGCCGACTCCTATTCCTTCTGCCCGTGCGGCTAGCCACAGGTTCTGCACCGCACATACCGCAGAGTAGATCGCGGTTTCGGGCATGGAGTGACGGCCTAATCCATGGCCTCGTTCGCTGACCGGGTCGCAGGCTATGCATAAATTCTGCGGCGCCTCAAGGATGCCTTCCAGCTTTAATCCACGATAAAGTTCTGCTCGTTGGCCTTCGTAGGAGTTTGCGGCGAGTTGTTGCGCCTGGGCGAACAAAGTGCGTACTTCCCCGCGCAGGCGGGGGGAGCGGATGACGATGAACCGCCACGGCTGCATAAGACCGACGGACGGCGCGTTGTGCGCGGCTCCTAGCAGGCGCAGCAGGACGTCGTCGGCCAGCGGTTCCGGCAGAAAGCCGGAACGCACATCGCGCCGCTCACGGATGGCGCGATAAACTCCCTGCTGCTCTTGGTCGCAGAATGCTTCGGCTTTCGTTTTGATCATCTCCAGTAGGCTACTCCCTTTTGACAATTGTTTGGGGAGAGGAAAAGACCCACATGGAGGGTCGCGTTTCCCACCTCCGCCGTGTCTCAGTTTAGGGGTCCACTACACTTCGGTGGTTCCAACAATCCGTACAGGAATCCGGGGTATGGCGCGCCCTTTGATTTGCTGGAGGAGGAGAGGTAACAGCACTGATTTGTTTAGCGGGAGATGTTCCAGGACGAGAGTTAATGGTATTGGGCGGCGAAGGTGTCGGCGTCCTGGTTCAACTCTCCCGGATGCGGGGCTCGGGGCAGCAGGAGGATTCGATACTTGAAGGTTGTGTCTTGATTCTTGTCCAGGGTGAAGTTGAGTGGCGGCGCTTTTGCATCGAAGATGTGCTGGCCCAATGGATTTGCGGCGAATAGTCCGTAGCCTCGCGCGTGCCAGTAGGTTGGATAATTTGGATTTCCGGGATGATCGAAGATGGCGAGGGTTACTTCGTGGCCTGCCGTGTTTCCGGTCAATGCGCACCAGCGGCCACGCGTGCCCCAGGCCTGGTCCCCTTGCTTCCCATCACTGGTGAGATACACTCCGGTGGCTCCGGGGAGGTTGGAAGACTGCACCTCCGTGGGCCTCCCGTTCGCATCGCTGAAGGTACCGCCTTTTTCGCCAGCGGATTCCAGAAAGCGAGCGACGCGGATGCCTAACAGGCCTTCTTTATCGTCGTGGAAGACGACACGATCGCGCGCGTGCAGGGTCACAATCAGGTCGATGATCCGTTCGTCTTTTTGCCGGGAAAAGATGTATCTGGTCTTCTGCTCCAGAATGTCGTGGCCACTGCCCGTGGTCCATACCGATGCGACGATCAGTTCACCGCGGTTTCGCCCGCTTTTGGTGGAAATGATGCTCTGCTGATGGATAGTCCCCATCTTGCCGCTGTCGGCGGCCTTAATGGCACCGGAGTTGTTCCAGAAATCAAATCCGTTTACGTCACCGTAGTTGAACCAGATGCCGGCGTGATGGGGATGATCGACGCGTTCGCCAGGACGAGGCGCGAGAGGAAAGCCTCGGACCACGTCCGTGCCGTCCGCTGCGATGAGCGGAAAGAGCACCGGTTTCTTGAGCACACTGGGCCAGACGTAGGACGTGAAGGGCTTGCCGTCGACGGTGATGTCGACGCGCTGATGGGCTTCGTCGGCAACTACCTGCACTCCCTTTGCACTTTCGGCCATTCCTTGCAGAGTACAGGCTGCCAGCAGGAAGCCGAGGAACAACTTATTCATAGACCTTGTCTCCGGCCATCACCTTTTGTGACTTGTCGTCAAAGGTCACACGCTGGCCGGTCTGAATTGCGGCAATGTTCATGCACAATGCAACCGAATGGCTGTATCCAGCCTCGATGCTCGCGTTGGGCCGCTTGCGGGAGCGAACACACTCCATCCAGTTACGCATGTTGGCCGACGTCATGGGATCGTTGCCGGTATTGGCGGAGGTTTCCGCCTTGGTCAAGGTCTCACTGAGCGAAAAGTCGGCCAGCAGGTTCGCCTTCATGCCCATTTCCGCGGCGGCTCCCGCGCTCATTCCGCCCGTCGAGTTGACGCACTGTTTATCCATATCAAGCATTCCACCGTTGGAGTAGTAGATCTCCTTGACTCCGCCCGCGGAGTTCGTCATGCGCGAGGAATAGATCACCTGGAAGCCCTTCGTCGGATCGTCGAGCGGGCCATAGTCGAAGACGGCGGTCATGGTGTCCCAATTCTTGCGGCCGTCCTTCCATAGATAAATCCCGCCGTTGGCGACCACGCTGCGGGGATGAGGATAACCGGTGAACCAGTGAACAGTGTCGATCTGGTGGACCAACCACTGATCGGGGATGCCGGAGGAATAGGGCCAGAAGAGGCGGAACTCGAGATACTTGCGGGCGTCGAACGGCTCATAGGGGCGGTTGAGCAGGTAGCGCTTCCAATCCGTATCCTGCTCCTTCAACAGCGGGACAACGCTCGGACGCCGCCAACGGCCGGGTTGATTGACGTTCCAGGTCATCTCCACCATCACGATGTCGCCAAACTTCCCCGACTGAATATATTCGTAGGCCCTCTGATAGCTGGGGGTGCTGCGGCGCTGGGTGCCGATCTGCACGACCTTCCCGGTCTGCTTAACCGCGGCAAGGAAAGCGCGCGCATCCGGCATGGTATGGGCGGTCGGCTTCTCCACGTAAGCATCGCGGCCCGCCTTCACGGCCTCGATGCCATGCAAGGCATGTTGAAAGTCTGCGGTGGCGATGATTACGGCGTCGATATCCTTGCGGGCATAGAGCTCATCGTTATTGCGCACACTGGCGACGGGGCTGTTGCACTGCTTTTGAATAAATGCGGCACCTTCGTCACGGCGGCGGTTCCAGATATCAGAGACGGCGACGAATTCGAAGTTGAGTTCCTTTGCATGCTCCTGAAAGGCAGGCACCAGGGCACCCTTGGCGCGATCGCCCGCTCCAACCAGGGCGACCCGAACGCGATCGTTGGCTCCCACGATGGCCGCGTAGCTGGACGCGCTCCACGAGAGAGTAGTCCCGGCGAGTGCAGCGCCACTGATCTTCAGGAAATCCCTTCTGTTCTTATCCTCAAATGTCATGGACAATCCATCCTTTGGTCGTCGCAGAAAATTTTTAGTAGATCCCACCCTTTGCAAAGAACGCGAAGGATGGGGCACCCGCCATTTCGTCGTCGCAGGAAGTTTACAGCGGATCCCACCCTTCACTTCGCCTAATTGGAAGGCTTGCGCGTTCTGTCTCCGTCGACCATGCGCATGATCCCCAGCGGATTCGTGGTCTTCAGCTCGTCCGGCAGCGCGGCATCGGGAAAGGACTGGTAGCAGACCAACCGCGTGAAGCGATCAATGGCCCGGCTCCCGACCGATGTCGTGCGTCCGTCGCTGGTAGCGGGAAATGGCCCTCCGTGCACCATGGCGTGGCAAACCTCGACCCCGGTGGGATAGGCGTTAAAGACCAGACGGCCTACCTTGCGAGTGAGGATTTCGATGAGGTCGGCGTAGTCGGCGAGGTCGCTTTCATCGCCCAGCAGGGTCGCGGTAAGGTGACCTTCCAGCTGCTCGGCGACGGCCAGCAATTGCTTCCGGTCCTGGTAGCCGACGACGACGGTTGTGGGACCAAAGATTTCCTGGGCCAAATCTTCATGTGCGAGGAGGTCCTGGTAATCCGCGACAAAGAGCGATGCCTGTACCGTCGCCGTGACGGTATTGTCTTCGATCTTAGCTCCCTGGGCGAGGAGGTTCGCGTCCGATAAGCGGCCCTTGATGGCAGAAGTGTAACGGTCTGCAATTGCCCTGGTGAGGAGCGTTTGTGTTGGGGTGCCGCTGACCCGCTCTCCCAATTCCTTCATAAAGCCCGGGGTTCCGTCTTCCTGGGGTACGAGCACCAGGCCCGGCTTGGTGCAGAATTGTCCCGCGCCGAGGGTGAAGGAGGCCTGCAGGCCGGTGGCGACCGCGCTTGCCCGCTTGTTCAAGGCGCCAGGCAGCACAAAGATCGGGTTGATGCTCCCCATCTCGGAATAGCAGGGGATTGGCTCGGGGCGTGCCGCGGCGAGCTTCATGAGGGCCGTACCGCCGGCGATGGATCCGGTGAAAGCTACTGCTTTGATCACCGGGTGCTTGACCAACTGGACGCCTACTTCCACTCCAGCGTCGAAAAGCATGGAGAAAACGCCTTCTGGCAAGCCGCAGGCCTTCACGCTTTCGCGGATCGCATTGCCGACGAGGGCGCTGGTCCCAGGATGCGCCGGATGGGCTTTGACGATCACCGGATTGCCTGCGGCGAACGCGGAGGCGGTGTCTCCTCCGGCCACGGAAAAGGCCAGGGGGAAATTGCTGGCGCCGAAGACAGCGACCGGGCCCAGAGGCTTTTGCATGGACCGAATGGAGGGCTTGGGCGCCGGCTTTCGGTTGGGATCGGCGGTGTCGAGGCGGGCGTCGACCCAGGAACCTTCTTCCACAACTTCGGCAAAGAGTCTTAGCTGGTTGCAGGTTCGGCCCACCTCGCCTTGCAGGCGCGCCTCGGGCAACGCGGTTTCCAGGTTGGCGCGCTTAATGATGGCCGGCGCCACTTCTTCAATGGCGGCGGCGATGCGGCGGAGAAAGGCTCCTTTGTCTTTGCCGGAAAGATTGCTGTAGATGGGAAACGCGGTTTGGGCCAGGTCGGCCGCCCGCTCCAGATCCTGGGTGGTGGCGGAAAAGAAGGTTGGCTCCAGCGGCAGGCCAGTCGCGGGGTTCATCCCGGTAAATGCATCTGCTGCGGCGCCATCGCCAAATCCTATGAGGGATACGGGTTTCAGTTCCAATGCCAGTTCCATGATTTGCTCCTGGTTACGATTCGGTGATGCCCCAGCAGAAGGCGTCCTTAGGATCAAGGATAAGGGTCGACTCCGCGGTAATAAAGGCCGAGCCCGTAATGCTGGGCAAAAGATTTCCATCCTGCAGCGCCAGCCGGCCTTCGAAGATGCTACCGATGATACTTTCCTGACGCCAGACCTCGCCCGGCGCGAGAAGCCCCTCAGCATTGAGGCAGGCCAATTTGGCACTCGTCCCGGTGCCGCAGGGGGAACGGTCGTACTCCCTGCCAGGACAGAGGACAAAATTCCGGCTGTTTACGCCTGGCGTAGCGGACGGACTATATAGCTCGATGTGATCGATCTCCGCACCCTTGGCTGCCCGGATGTTGTTGGCGATGAGGGCTTGACGAATCGCCCAGGTGAACGCGGTCAGTTGGGCAATATCGGCCCGGTCTATCCTGGGATGTGCGGTTAGAAAGAACCAGTTGCCGCCCCAGGCGATATCGCCGGTGACCGGACCGTATTCTGGCACGGGAACTTGGACGGCGGCGGCCCATCGGTAGCTGGGTACATTCTCGAAGGTTACGGTGTGGTCTTGATTCAGCGTGGCTCCCACGACGCCCACGGGGGTCTCGATGCGATGGTGTCCTGGTTTGATTCTACCCAGATAGGCGAGGGTCACGACCAGGCCGATCAGGCCATGGCCGCACATGCCCAGGCATCCGATGTTGTTGAAGAAAATTACGCCGGTCAGGCAGTCTGGGTGGCTGGGTTCACAAAGCAAGGCTCCCACCATAACCTCGGAACCACGCGGCTCCGTGACCAGGGCGCGGCGGAAGGCGTTGTGATCCTGGCGAAAGCGAAGCAGCTTCTGCTGCAGGCTTCCGTGGCCTAAGTCTGGGCCACCCTCGATGACGGTCCGGGTGGGCTCGCCGCCGGTGTGTGAATCGATGACCCGGACTCGTTTCAGCACGATTCCCTCGGCGTTCCCCTAGAGAGTTTAAATGGCCGGGAAAAACAGTGCGCAATAAGCGCAATAAGCGCGGTAAGGGTGGCTGGGAAAGGCCGATCGCCGGGGAGAGGGTGCGCAATAAGCGCGATAAGCGCGGTAAGGGGTAGCTGGCAAAGGCCGATCGCCGGGGAAAGGGTGCGCAATAAGCGCGATAAGCGCGGTAAGGGGTAGCTGGCAAAGGCCGATCGCCGCTACGGCTATGCTAAAGTGAGCTGCCATGGTGCTTGAATCTATAATTCGACGTCCCCAGAAGAACGTCCTACTGGTGGAACTGAATGGCCGCCTCGTATTCAGTGATGAACTGCAGGCGCTTAAGACCCACTTGGCGACCTTGGCCGGCGAACGGGGAGTCATTCTGATTCTCGATCTGTCAAAGGTTGAATACGCCGACAGCTCGGGGCTCGGAGTATTGCTTTACCTTGATGGCGTAGCCCAACAGGCTGGATCCAGACTCCGCCTCGCGGGGACGACTCGCCGTCTGCTTGAGGTTCTCAAGATGACCCACACTGACAAGATACTCACGCTGGATCCTGATGTCGCCAGCAGTTTGAGTCGCAGCGATTCTTGAAACGACAGGCGCCCGTGTGGCAAAAATCTCCGCAGCTGACTAACGAAACCGCAGATCTCGTAATTCTGTCCCACTCCATGATCCTGGCATTCCGCCTGCAGTAACATCGTTGCAATCGAGGATACGCATGAGGAATTACCTTTCCGTTGTGACGCTGCTTACGGTTGTTGCTTCACTGGCTGCACAGGATGTAAAGCGCCCGATCAGTGAGAAAGATCTATTCAACTTTGTTTGGGTTGCCGATCCGCAGGTGTCACCCGATGGCAAGCAGGTCGCCTTTACGCGCGTCACCGTAGACGAGAAGCGTACTGGCTATGAGACCTCGATCTGGATCGCGGACACACATGGCAAGGTAGCGCCTATCCGGATGACGAACGGCAAGCACGACGCCCAGCCACGCTGGTCACCCGACGGCAAGCACATTGTTCTGGTTCGTGGTGGAGAGAAGGACGACGCAGGCAAGCCGAAACCAGCTCAACTGGCGATGCTGTCGCTCGCCGGCGGGGAGGCTTCCATGATCACGGATTTGCCCAAAGGGGCCTCCGGGCCGGTATGGTCGCCCGACGGAAAGCGGATCGCCTTTGAGAGCTCCACTACGCAGGAGGATTTGCAGAAGGCTGATCACAAGAAGAGTACGAAGGCGGGCGATAGCTCAGGGGAGAGCGAGCACGAATCGGACGTACACGTTATAAACCGCGCGGTGTATCGCAGTAACAATTCGGGTTATCTCGATCCCAAGCGCCACGCCCATATTTGGTTGATCGAGGTACCCGCGGGTTCTGATGAAGTGGCCAAGGCGGTGCAACTGACCAGCGGGAACTTCGATGAGGGTGAGATCGTCTGGAGCCACGATGGGTCGCGCATTTACTTCCTTACCGAGCGTATCGAAGAGCCCTACTATGAACCGCCGAGCACGGATATTTACTCGGTACCTGCGACGGGCGGGAGTCCGGAAAAGCTGACCAATGTTCCGATGGGTATCGGTGACCTAGTGCTGAGCCCGGATGGTAGCCGGATGGCCTTCCACGGGGCGGTCGCCGAGCCCATCCGCTCGTATTCGCAAATGGACCTGTGGGTAATGGATGTTGCGCCCGGGGCGAAAGCGCGGAACCTGACCGCCGGCTACGACTTCGATATAGGTAGTTCCGTCTCCGGCGACAATGCGGCGCCGCGGGGCGGGAGCGGACGCGTGCTCTCCTGGTCGCCCGATGGGAGCTGGTTGTTCGATGTTGTGGAGAAGCACGGGCGCTCGCCCCTGGTGCGCGTGGACGCGCAAACAGGCACGGTTACCGAAGTGACACGCGGCGACGAGGCGGTGCTCGATTTTTCGCTGAGCGCGGAGGCGGGTACGATGGTCGCCCTGGTGTCTTCGCCGGTGATGATCGGCGACTTGTTCGCAGTGGGCGGCGACGGGACACAAGCCCGGATTACCGACTTTAACCAGAAGCTCTGGTCGCAACTGAATCTGACGATGCCCGAGGAAATCAACTACAGCAGTTTTGACGGCAAGCGGATTCAGGGCTGGATACAGAAGCCGCCCGACTTCGACGGGCAGAAGAAGTACCCGCTCATTCTGAACATCCATGGCGGTCCACACGCTGCCTACGGTTGGGTTTTCGATCACGAACTTCAGTGGATGGCGGCGAAAGGGTATGTGGTGCTGTACCTGAACCCGCGCGGCTCGACGAGCTACGGGCAGGAGTTCGGAAATATTATTCAGTATCACTATCCGGGTGACGACTATCGTGACCTGATGGCCGGGGTTGACGAACTTGTGAAGCGTGGCTACGTGGACGAGAAGAAGCTCGGCGTGACGGGCGGGAGTGGTGGCGGCGTGCTCACCGACTGGACCATTACGCACACGAACCGGTTTGCGGCGGCTGTGTCCCAGCGCGACATTTCCAACTGGGCATCGTGGTGGTACACGGCGGACTTTGTGCTGTTCCAGCCGAGATGGTTCAAAGCGCCGCCTTTTGAAGATCCGGAGGATTACAAGAACCGGTCGGCGATTACGTTTGTCAAAAATATCCATACCCCGGTGCTGTTTGTGCTGGGTGAATCGGACTACCGCACGCCGGAAGACTCTGGCGGGGAACAACTGTTCCGCGCGCTTAAGTACTTGAAGCGGCCGACGGCTATGGTTGTTTTTCCCCGGGAAACGCACGAACTCTCGCGGTCGGGCGAGCCGTGGCATCGCATCGAACGCCTGCAATATATCGTGGGCTGGTTCGACAAGTGGATGATGGGTGGCACCCATCCGGAGTTCGACCTCTATCCTGGACAGCCGGCTGCGACGGTTGAGCAATAGCGTTCCACCACGAGCGGGGCAAGCCGTTCCTCAGCGGCTAACGCCGGATTCATAGCAAAGTATTTACGTACAGCCTGAAGGCCGTACCCTTCAGAGCATGCCTCAGCGGCTAAAGCCGCGCCCTATACGAAACGGTGATTGTTTGTGGTCTGTGAAAGTTTAGAGTTTTGCTACCCCTTGAGCGAGTAGACCACGTTCACCGTCGTCTCAACCTCGATAGGGTCGCCGTTCAGAAGATAGGGCTTGTAGGTCCACTGGCGCACGGCGTCGAGGGACGATTGTTGCAGTTCTTGCGGACCGGAGAGGACTTGCAGATTTTCTACAATTCCATCTTTGCTTATTAGAGCGCGCAGTACGACCGTACCTTGAATTCTTGCTTTCTTTGCCTCCGGCGGATAGATCGGTATGGCCTTGGTCAAGATGTTCTGAGCCATCACTTCAGCGGGCACCGTGAGTTGTTTGGGTGGTGTTTTTGAGGCGCCGCTGTCGCCGCCTGCTGAACCCGAATTGACATGCATGCCCAGCGCCAATGCCGATCCGCAAGTCGCCAGAACCAATGCGGCACAAGCAGTCACTATGGCCACCCGGCGCATGCCCCGAATCTCTTTGTGCTTCTCGGTGAGGTTCATAAGTCTCCTTTCAAATGTGTTGGCATCGAAGATTCCGATGGTGTGCGGTGTGCTGACCAGAGTTTCCCCAAGCAGCAGGGACGCCAGCCGCAGGAGAGAGCGGGTATATTCCGTTTGTCCCGTGACTGCAGCCGCCATCTGGTCGCAGACCATTTCACGGCTTTCCGTGATTCGTGTGCGAGTAAGCCAAAGCAGCGGGTGGTACATCACGGGCAATGACATCAACTCGTACAGCAGGTTTTTCATGAAGTCTTTTCGGTGCATGTGGGCAAACTCATGCGCGATGACTGTATGGAGATCCCCCTGGGAAAAAACGTCGACCATTGCGACGGGCAATAAGAGAAGTTTTCGGCGAACTCCCATGGTCACGGGTGAGAAGATTCGGGACGAAGCCGCAATCGATACATCGTCGATCTCGAACCTTCTCGAACACTGCATCCAGAAGAGCGCGGGTTCGCCGGTAAGGAGGACCGGCTCGGCCTCTCGCCTCATGGCGGAAATGGTTGTGCCTCTCCACAGAAATCTGGCGATGAAGTAGGTGCTTACGGCGAGGTAGAGGATCGCGGTGGTTGCAAGGAGCACACCCGGCAACTGAAGCGCTTCGGTTCCGGCTCCCGCGCCCATGGATGACTGAGACATTCGCTTCCCCCGCCCCGCTTGGGCGCCAGCCCCAAAGAGAGAGGGTGCGCAACCAAGCCCAATCCAGAATCGAACAAGCCGGAAGCAGACCCTGGAGCAGCAGAGTCGTAACCCAGACCTTATGCTCAGCGGCAGCGCCGACCGGGCGGAGCGCCCGCGCGGCGAGCCATCCCGCGGCAAACAGCAAGGGCACCTGCCACAGGGAATTCAGCAAATAGGCCAAAATCCAGAACTCGAGGTTTCTCATGGCTTCTCGGCTTTCTCGTTGAATCGATGAGTGAGGTCGGCTAACTTTTTGGCGTCGATCTGGCCGGTTTTGAGGAGACTCATCACAAGTTCTTCGCTGGAGCCGCCAAACATGCGATCGATGAGATCTCGAACGCCCTGACCAAGCGCCCTGGCCTCGGTGATGGCTGCGCTGTAAACGTAGGCGCGCCCTCGTAGCCCACGTTTCAGCTTTCCCTTGCGCTCAAGAATGTTCAACATGGTTTGCACGGTGTTATAGGCCAGGGGCGGCTCCAGTTCCTGCTGCACTGCGCTCACCGTACAGCGGCCACATTTCCAGATCACTTGCATGATCCTCAGTTCAAGCTTGGTCAGGCCGACTTTGCCGGAGGTCTTCATCCATCGATTCTCCTAAGTTCTTAGGACAATATGCCGTCCAGGTTTCCTTGTCAACTAAGAATTTAGGAGTTTCTGGAGTTTTTCCAGGGAGGATGTACGCCGACGGGCTTTCTTCAGAAGGGGAAACGTTAGTAACGGCAGCGGCAGTAAGGTGCCCCAACCGGGTCAAGGTCAGGGCAATGAAGGCTCAAGGGCAACTACAACTACCATTTTCTGATTTCGTACCCAAGCACCATAGCGGATTCCGTAGAAAACGATATGCTCTTTTCAAGCGGCGATTCTCCTCACCTGCCGATTCTTTCGGGGGAGAGATTCGGTAAGTAAAGGGGAATCGCTGTTAGTACAAATGACCGCTTCAAACCTGCTGTTCGCGTTACATGAACAAATGAATCTGCGTGGTTCTCTCGTTTTTCGGTTTCGAACTTCACGATTACTCCATCACTCAAAAGAAGCATTACCTTCGCCCCACCAGGTGACACTGGTGGGGGCTTTGGTTTTTTTTGAGGCACGGGGCCACTTCATAAATTCGACATTACCTGGATAGTCTCTGGTTGCACTCTGCGGCGCCTGCTTCCACGTCGCACTTCACATACAGGTCGCGGGCCTGCTCGAAGAGTGATCGGGCAGCATCGGTTCTGCCGGATGATTCGTTCACCAGCGCTAGTCCCCGGAGAGTATTTGCAAGGTCAAGCGTGGCTTCTTCGCCGAGTTGGCGATAGATTTGCTCAGCTTCGAGGTAGAGTGGCTCGGCCTCCGCGGGCTGGCTCGCCTCGCGAAGGATGTCCGCTTCGTGGCGGATCGCATAGGCCAGTCTCTCCGGCGGTCCAATCTGGCGATATAGCAGCGCAGCGCTTGCGTAGTGGTGACGGGCGGCCTCAAGGCTTCCGATACCTCGCTCAGCTTGCCCCAGGCCACAAAGCGCTTCGGCTAGATCGGGGCGATCTGCCTCTTCCGCGGCGCTACGTACCGCCTTAAGGAAGATTGCGCGCGAGTCCGCCAGGCGGTTTTCGCGGCGCGCCTGGTATCCGCGGGCAAACTGCTCTTTGAAGGTCTCCGCCATCGTATCGTAGGTTAGCATTTTGCCCGGCTGCGGCTCGTAATCCCGCACAGTTATGATGGACGGGACGCATGGATCTGAAATGAGTCTGCTGCCGCTGCCGATCATCGTCTTCTTCCTACTCACAGCGCTCTTGGTTCTATTGGCTTTGGGCAAGGCAGTTCGGGGTTCGAAGGCCGCAATTACAGGATCGCTGGTCTGGATATGCGTCCAGTCTGCCCTGGCTCTCTCCGGGTTCTACCAGGTCACCAACGCAGTTCCACCTCATCTGCTTCTGGCAATTGCGCCTCCTCTGCTGTTTATCGCGGGGTTGTTCGCGATTACCGCCGGCAGACGGTTGGTAGACGGGATGGACCTTAAGTGGTGCGTACTTCTGCACTCGGTTCGCATCCTGGTTGAGCTGAACCTTTATTGGCTCTTCCTCTATAAGCAGGTGCCGGCGCTCATGACGTTTGAGGGAGGCAACCTCGACATACTTGTCGGGCTCACTGCTCCGCTGATCTGGTGGGCTTTCAGCAGGGGGCACATTGGCAGGCGAGGGTTGCTGATTTGGAATAGTGTCTGCCTGCTCAGCGTGCTGAATGCATTTGCGCGGGCGATGCTCTCCGCGCCATTCCGCTTTCAGCGGTTCGCGTTCGACCAGCCGACGGTCGCTATCTTGAGTTTTCCGTTTGTCCTGCTTCCGGCATTCATTGTTCCGGTGGCAATCCTTTGCCATCTGGCCACGTTTCGAAAACTCAGCAGCGTCGTACAATCGTGAGCTGAAATGTTTCCTCTGGAGCTTATGAAGCGGCACGTGCTCATTTTCGGATTGGTCGGCGGGGCCCTGGTGACCCTGCTGAAGTGGAGTGAGTATCGCTTCCTGGTGATGGAACATTCGTTTGAAATTTACGGTGGGCTGATCGCGGCAACGTTTTCTGTTCTTGGTATCTGGCTCGGCATCCGGCTGACAGGAAAGCGCCAGGGGGTGGATGGGAAGGAAATCCTTGTTCAGGGGGGAGAGCCTTTCGTCGCTAACGAGGGAAAACGAGAAGACCTTGGTATCACTCCGCGTGAACTTGAGATCCTGAAACTGATCGCCGTGGGCCTGAGCAATCGCGAGATCGCCGGCAAGCTTTATGTGAGCGAGAACACGGTGAAGACCCATTGCAGCCGCACGTTCGAGAAACTGGGAGCAAAGCGTCGTACCCAGGCGGTGCAACTGGGTAAGGAATTTGGGCTGCTGCCCTGAAGATGCAGGAATACGGATGCGGATACTGGTGATGGGTGCGGGGGCGGTGGGTGGGTACTTTGGCGGGCGACTGGCGGAAGCGGGACGAGATGTCACGTTTCTTGCACGCGCGGGCAGAGCCGAGGAGATACGCCAGCGCGGTCTGCACATTGTCAGTCCTTATGGGGATGCGACGATCGCGCCTACAGTCATCGTTGCGGAGGAAATCGCCGGCGCTTATGACCTTATTCTTGTTTGCGTAAAGGCCTACTCACTGGAGGCGGCGATGGATAGCTTTGCGGCGGCGGTGGGGCCGGATACGATCATTCTTCCTTTTCTGAATGGAATGCGGCACCTGGAGATGCTGAGCGGCCGATTTGGTGGAGAGAGAGTGATTGGCGGGGTGTGCCTGATTGCCGCCGACGTGGATCAGGAACAACGCATTGTGCAGATGACCAAGGTGCACCAGCTGATTTATGGGGAATTGGGCGGGGGTTCCTCCGCCCGGGTACGATCCGTCGACGAAGCCATGCTTGGGGCGAAATTCGATGCGAAAGGTTCGGAGAATATCCTGCAGGATATGTGGGAGAAGTGGGTGATGCTGGCGAGCCTGGGAGCGGCCACTTGCCTGTTCCGGGGCACGATCGGGGAGATCGAGGCGGTGACAGGGGGCAGCGCCGGGGCCCTCGAGATTCTGGAGGAATGCAGCGCGATCGCCTCAGCCGAAGGGTATGCTCCACGCACCGCCTTCGTGGAGTGGGCGCGAAAGTTGCTGACTGCGCCGGGGTCGGTCCTGACGTCGTCGATGTATCGCGACATGAGCAAGAACGCGCGGGTGGAGGTGGAGCAGATTTTGGGTGATCTGCTGGAACGTGGAGCAGGACACGATGTGGCTACGCCGCTGCTAAGAGCGGCGTTTGTTAATTTGAGTGTGTACCAGGCGCGGCAGAGGTTGGTTTGAGGGGTTGGAGAACTGGAGATCCCTGGGCTTCCCCGGATTTCCTGTCAGGTTCTGTAACGGCGCAAGCTCCATGCGGTTTTCCTTACAGCAAACCGCACAACGCTGCTCTCTTTAGCGCTGCGAACAGGAAGGCCAGGTGCGCGGCGGGGGCAAGCGGGATGACAATTCTGTTACTGGTTGAAGAAATGCTGGTGGATATCGCATCTGATGGTTAGAGATTGAGTTTCTAAGAGGACCATTTTGCCAGTTATTCGAACTTGTTCTGATTGCAAGCAAAAGAATCGTGTTACTGCGCGGCATCTGGCTAGCACCGGACGGTGCGGCGCGTGCAAGAGTGCGCTCGCTCCGATTGCGGAACCGTTGGCGGCGGATCCGGTTCTGTTTGACGAAGTTCTGCAGAATGCAACGGTCCCTGTGCTGGTGGACTTTTGGGCGGCGTGGTGCGGGCCTTGCCGGTCGGCGGCGCCAGAGGTTGCGCGCACCGCATTGGACATGGCGGGTAAAGCGATTGTGCTCAAGGTAGACACAGAGGCTCATCCGGAATTGGCGGCACGATTTGATGTGCGCGGGATTCCCAACTTCGTTGTTCTTTCAGGAGGCCGGACGGTGTTTCAACAGGCGGGCCTGGTCGGCCATGAACAGATGGAACAATGGCTTCGGTCCGCTGCGGCGTAAGATGAGCAACCTCTCTCCGTCGGATTACGCGGATCTCAAAGCTGCAGTCGTAAAGCTCGAAACACAGGGCTTCGCGATGAAGGTTGCAGCGCAGTTCGGCTTGCCGATTGAGGCGCTTATGCGCCGACTTCCCTTCCCTGTCCAGTCGGCTATCCAGGTAACTGTCGATCGAGCGTTGGAGCAGTGCCTGCGGGTCGCGGTCAAGGCACACCGAACGAACTCGCCGGGGCTGGTTTACAAGCGCTCGCATACAGCCGCAGCCGCGCTTACGGGCGCTGTTGGCGGCTTTTTTGGGTTGCCCGGCTTGTTGGTGGAGCTGCCGATTACGACGACGGTGATGCTGCACTCCGTGGTGGAGATTGCACGCAGCTATGGTGAGGATTTCGCGAGCCCGGAGAGCGGGTTGGCTTGCCTCGAGGTCTTCGCTCTGGGCCCGCAAGGAGGTCATCGCGAGGCGACGGAGAGCGCATACTACGCAACCCGGGCGGCACTGGCTCAGGTGACGAGAGAAGCGGTGTCGTATGTGACCCGGAAAGGGATGGCCAAAGAGAGCGCGCCCGCCCTGATTTCGTTTGTGGGGAAGATCGCTTCGCGTTTTGGGGTCGAGGTCAGCGAGAAGGTGGCCGCGGAGTTGGTGCCCATCGCAGGAGCAGTGGGTGGCCTGACACTGAACGTGCTGTTTAGCCAACACTTTCAAAGCCTGGCAGAAGGGCATTTTATGGTCCGCCGCCTGGAGCGGAAGTACGGGAGCGAAGCGGTGCGCCAGGATTATGAGCTTGCACGGAGAGGCTGAAGTGTTGCGTTTCTATTTCGATAACACCTATGCGCGGTTGCCGGAACGCTTCTTTGCCCGGGTGGACCCGACGCCCGTCGCAGAGCCGCGATTGGTGAGGTTAAATGTCCCATTGGCACAGGAACTGGGCCTCGATCCGGATGCACTTGAGAGCCAGCGGGGAGTGGAGATTCTGGCGGGCAACCGTGTGGCCGACGGATCTGAGCCGGTGGCGCTCGCCTATGCGGGGCACCAGTTTGGGCATTTTGTGCCGCAACTCGGCGACGGCCGCGCAGACCTGTTGGGCGAGGTGGTGGGGCGCGACGGCCGGCGTTACGACATCCAGCTCAAGGGCTCCGGCCCAACTCCCTTCTCGCGCGGCGGCGACGGCAGGGCAACGCTTGGGCCGGTGTTGCGCGAGTACCTGGTGAGCGAGGCTATGGCGGCGCTGGGCGTTCCAACTACCCGGGCGCTGGCCGCGGTGACCACGGGGGAACGGGTGATGCGGGAAACAGTTTTGCCTGGGGCGGTGTTTACCCGGGTCGCGGCCAGTCACCTTCGGGTGGGCACGTTCCAATATTTCGCAGCGCGCGGCGACACGGAAGGGACGCGCACGCTGGCGGACTATGCGATCGCACGGCACTACCCTGAGGCGGCCGAGGCGAAGAAGCCGTATCGAGCGCTGCTGGAGGGCGTGATCGCCCGTCACGCGAGGCTGGTTGCACAGTGGATGATGCTGGGATTCGTCCATGGCGTGATGAATACGGACAATACCTCTATCTCCGGCGAAACCATCGATTACGGGCCTTGCGCCTTCATGGAAGCTTACGATCCAGCAACGGTGTTCAGCTCCATTGATCATTACGGCCGCTATGCCTATGGCAACCAAGCCCGCGCTGCACAGTGGAACCTGGCGCGGCTGGCGGAGGCTCTGCTTTCTGTTCTGGAGCAGGAGGAGGGGAGTGGAGAGACAGCGGTGGCTTCGGCCAACGAGGCGCTGACTGCTTTCGTTCCACAGTTTGAGGCGGCTCACGCTGCGGGCTTGAGCCGCAAGCTGGGGTTCCAGACCGACCACGAGGGGGATGCGGCGATGGCTCAGGACCTGCTCGAGCGCATGGCGGCGAACAAGGCCGACTTCACGTTGACGTTTCGCCGGCTGTCTGACGCCGCCGACGGGGATGGCAGGGGGGTGCGGGCTCTGTTTGCCGATCCTGTGGCCTATGACACGTGGGCGGTTGGCTGGCTGCGGCGCCTGGAGGAAGAGCGAGTCCCGCGGGAGGCTCTTGCGGCGGGGATGCGGCGGGTCAGTCCGGCGTTCATCCCGCGAAACCACATGGTAGAGGCGGCGCTTCGGGCTGCCGTCTCGCGGCAGGATTTTCAGCCCTTTGCGGAGTTGCTGGATGTTGTGTCGCGCCCGTATGACGATAGGCCTGGGCTGGAGCGGTATGCCACGCCGGCTCAACCGGAGGAGCTTGTTCTTCGGACTTTTTGCGGGACCTGAGGAGCGATTCTCTTCGAACCGTGACATTGCCTAGTCAACAGAGTTAGAGCTATGGTGGGCTCCGCCCTTCGTTTTTCGGCCCACATCTCCCCGCAAAGGACGCGGTGAGATATGGGGCACCCGTTCTTTCTTAATTGAGTGCGATGGGCGGACATAAAAAAGGCCGGGGCTATTTGGCCCCGGCCTTTTTGTAGTTCTATGTTTAGGCGCTGAAGAGCAGGATGCCGGTGGACTTGTCTTCTCCTACTTCACTGACTGGGCGGTAGAAGAGCTGGTTGTTCTCGAGATAGACCTCGAGGAATGCAGGACGTTCTGAGATTCCTCCGGCTATCAGGGCTTCCGATAACGGATCCTCGACATAGCGCTGCAGTGCGCGACGCAATGGACGCGCCCCGTACGTGCGGTCAACCAAGGTCTTATCAAGAATCCACTTCTTGGCGTCTTCGGTTACCGACAAGGTGATCGCTTTCTGAATCAGGTTGGAGTTCAGTTGCTGTACGAGCAGTTCCAGAATCTGGATCAGATCCGCATCCGAGAGCGACATGAAGATGATGACTTCATCCAGACGGTTGAGGAACTCCGGATTGAAGGTCCGCTTCACCTCGTTCTTGACCAGTTCTTCCATCTTGTCCATCAGGAGGTCTTCCCGATCGGACTGGAAGCCCAGGCCCTGCTTGCGCTGCAAGTGCCGAGCACCGATGTTCGAGGTCATGATGATGATCGAGTTCTTGAAGTCGACCGTGTTGCCAAGACCGTCGGTGAGTTGGCCGTCTTCAAAAACCTGCAACAGGATGTTGAAGACATCAGGATGCGCTTTCTCGATCTCATCCAGGAGGACCACCGAGTAAGGCGAACGCTTGACCCGCTCGGTGAGTTGGCCGCCTTCCTCGTAGCCCACGTAGCCAGGAGGCGAACCGATGAGCTTCGATACGGAATGCTTCTCCATGAACTCCGACATATCGAAGCGGATCAGCGCCTTCTCACTGCCGAAGAGGAATTGAGCCAGGGTCCTCGCCATCTCCGTCTTGCCTACGCCAGTAGGGCCGAGGAACAGGAAGGAACCGATGGGACGATTGGGTGACTTGAGCCCAGCACGGGAGCGGCGGATCGCCCGGGAGAGGGCTGAGATCGCCTTGTCTTGAGAGATGACGCGCTTGTGCAGCTCTTCTTCGACGCGGAGGAGCTTCTGGGTTTCTTCCTCTTTGATCGACGTGATGGGAACGCCGGTCCAACGGCTTACCACGTCCTCGATATCTTCGCGGCCGACAATGCCGGCGGTTGAATCGTCGAGGTGGTACTTGTCGCGCAGGGCGCGCAGGTTCTCGCGCTCTTTGCGTTCCTCGTCGGAGTAGAAGCGCGCCTTCTCAAATTCATGGTTGGCAATCGCGTTTTCCATGCGATGGACGATGAACTTGATCCGCTTCTGCACCTCGGTGATCTCTTCCGGCAACGAGGTCTGGCGCAGCTTGACACGCGCTCCCGCCTCGTCGATCAGATCGATTGCCTTATCGGGAAGGAACCGATCGGGGATGTAGCGATTGGAGTGAGAGACCGCGAAGTGGATCGAATCATCGGTGTAGCTGACCGCGTGAAACTTCTCATAGCGGTCCTTGATGCCCATGATGATTTTGATGGCGTCTTCTTCGTTGGGAGGCGGCACCTTGACTGCCTGGAAACGGCGCTCGAGCGAACGGTCTTTCTCGATGGACTTGCGATATTCGGCCGGCGTGGTTGCACCGATGCACTGAATTTCGCCGCGGGAAAGAGCCGGCTTGAGGATGTTGGCGGCGTCGAGAGAACCCTCGGCCGAGCCTGCGCCGACCAGGGTGTGCAGCTCGTCGATGAAGATGATGGAGTTCTGATTTTCCATCAGCTCCTTCATGATGGTTTTGAGGCGCTCTTCAAATTGGCCGCGGTACTTGGTGCCGGCGACGATGAGCGACAGGTCAAGGGCCAGGACTCGCTTGTCGGCGAGGAAGCTGGGTACTTCGCCGTCGGAGATGCGTTGGGCGAGTCCTTCAACGATGGCCGTCTTGCCGACTCCGGGCTCGCCGATCAAGACCGGGTTGTTCTTGGTGCGGCGGCAGAGAATCTGGACAACCCGCTCGAGTTCCTGATCGCGACCGACCAGGGGATCGAGTTGGTTATCCATCGCGGCCTGGGTTAGATCGCGGGAGAACTCCACCAGGAGGCTTGATTCGCGATTGCGCTGTGAGGGGGGCGCCTTTTCTTGCGTGGCTCTCGCCAGCTCCTCACGGATAGCGAGCAGGCGAAGCCCGCGCTCGTGCAATATCTCCGCGGCAAAGCATTTTTCTTCGCGCAGCAGGCCCAGCAGGAGGTGCTCGGTACCAATGTGCTTGTGGGAAAGTCGCTCGGCTTCTTCCGCCGCATAGGCCAGAACACGCTTACATTCGTTGGACAAGGGCAGATCGACGGAAGTGGAAACCTTCTCCCGTATGGTGGTGTGGCCCTCAATTTGTTTCCGGATGGATTCAACCGAGGCATGAGAGCGGAGAAAGCGATTGGTCAGCGCTTTGTCTTCGCGGAGAAGACCCAGCAGCAAGTGCTCAGTCTCAATGTATGGCGAACCAAACTGGCTGGCCTCATACCGGGCAAAGAAGATTACGCGCCGCGCCTTTTCTGTATACCGTTCGAACATGTTCCCCCTTAAAAGCTGCCCCTGAAATGATCAGGGACAAACTTTCGTCCTGTTCCATCTTCCCGGAGTGATCAACGCCGGGAAAATTACTCGGCTGGGTGCGGACATAAGCTGCTATTCACAATCTTATATCGGTTCAGCCACTCCAACGACTCACCCGTTTGGGGTAAGCCGTTGCCTGGTCAACAACACGCCTCCGCCTAGAGGTCCAGCGGCGACACCTCTTCAACACGTCCGTGGCCTAACCGTAACACTCGTTGACAACGCCGCGCGAGGGGCAGGTTGTGGGTAACGAGGACGGAAGTAAGACCGTAGCTTGCATGCAGGCGCTCAATCAGGCCGAACAGGGCATCCGCAGTCTGGTTGTCCAGATCTCCTGTCGGCTCATCGGCCAGCAAAAGTTTGGGCTGGGTAATCAGCGCCCGCGCTATCGAAACCCGCTGCTGCTCCCCGCCCGAAAGCTCACCTGCGCGATGAGTTGAGCGATCCGCCAAGCCCACCTCGCCTAGCCAATGCATGGCTTGCAGCATTGCCTCTTTTTTTGACGTGCCTCGCGCCAGAAGAGGAAGCGCGACGTTCTCTGCGGCGGTAAATTCCGGCAAAAGGTAGTGAAATTGCCAAACATAACCGACTTGGCGATTGCGAAAGTCCGCAGCCTCAGTGGGGGAGAAGGAGCGCAAGAGGGATTGGTTAAAGTATACGTCACCCGCGGAAGGGGTATCAAGCGCGCCCAGAATATGCAACAGTGTGCTTTTTCCCGCTCCGGATTGACCTACCACAGCCAGCATCTGACGTGGCTTGACCCGGAAGTTGATGTCCTCAAATAGAACCAGGCGGGTGGACCCGGTGGCGTATTCCTTGCGCAGATGGCGAACTTCTACCAGGGCTTGCGAGTCGCGGTCGAGCGCGACTTCGAGCGCCAGCGGACGGCCTGCGGTGGCTTCGTCTGCGGCGGCGCCCAGTTCCATCATGTGCCTCTAGGGTCGGTAATCAATGTTGACCTATCTTTCATTATCATTAATGCACCGCAAACGGAAGAGGGTTTGTCGGTGGGTTGCTAGGAAATACACATCGAAGCACTCATTTGATGCTTGAGGTTCGGGGTTCGATTCGATGGGGAATGTCTCTGCAAGATAGAGAACTGTGGGTTGAGTCTCCGAGGGGATTATGCAAAGAACCATCCCTCAGCGGCTAAAGCCGATCCCTATGCGCCAGATTTCCCGGCGGGGCTAAAGCAGTCCCTTCCATGAGTGATGGATGGTCACTCGTAGCGGAGGGCTTCGGCGGGGAGGATTCTGGCGGCGGAGGTGGAGGGGTAGAGTGTCGCCAAGAGGGACACAGCGAAGGCTACTGCGGCCACGATCAGGCCATCTGTCCAGCGCGCGGCGAAGGGCAGATAATCGATCGAATAGACTTCTGCGGAGAGATGGATGAAGCGGTAGTGACCCCCGACCCAGGAAAGCGTGTAGCCGGCGATCAGGCCCAATACGGTTCCGGTGAAGCCGATCAGTAGTCCCTGCAGCAGAAAGATCATTCTCACCTGGCGCGGCTTTACTCCAAACGACATCATGACCGCGATATCGCGGGTCTTCTCCATCACCATCATGGTCAGCGCGGTGAGTATGTTGAGCGCGGCGACACAAACGATCAGGCCGATCACGATGAAAGTTACGATCTGCTCCAGTTGCAGTGCGCGAAAGAGCGGACGGTTTTGCTCCATCCAATTCGTGGTCATGAAGCCGGGGCCGGCAGCCTGCTCAATGGAACGTCCGATGCGATCGGCGTGGTTGAGGTCATCCACTTTGAAAGAGATGATCGAAACTACATCGGGCTCGCCGAAGAGGCGCTGCGCGGCGGCGAGGCTGGTGAAGGCCATTTGCGAGTCGTATTGGTAGAAACCGGAATGGAAGATGCCCACTACTTGAAAGGGTTGATACTTGGGAATGAGGCCCAGGGGGGTTAGCTCGCCCTGCGGACTGGTGACCAGGACGGTAGTGCCTACCCTGGCGTCAATGGTGTCCGCGAGGTCGTAGCCGATCACGATGGGTGGAGCGGCCTCGGGGTCCGAGGTTTCTGCTTCAAGGGCGGCTGCGCTGCCCAGGGTGACGGTCGAGAGCAGGTCGCTAACACGCCGTTCCTGCGTAGGGACGACGCCCTCGATCAGGGTGCCGACGGAGCGGGCGCCGTTCGAAATGAGGACCTGCTCATAGAGGCCCGGCGCGGCCGCCTTGACATGGGGAAGCTGCTCCAGCTGCGCGGTCAAGGGACGCCAGCCGCGGATGCCGTCGCCCTTGATGCGCATCAATTGAACGTGGGCGGTTGAGCCCAGCAGCCTTTCCTGCAGATCGCGGCGCATGCCGTTGGTGATGGCCAGGGCAATGATGAGCGAGGCTACGCCAGCCGCCACACCCGCGATGGAAATAACGGTGATTACCCCAACCACTGCCTGGCGACGCTTGGCCCGGAGATACCGCGTGGCGACAAATAGTTCGAAGCGCATGGCTTAGCGAACTACGGTCTTGATCGCGCTTACGTTGTCGAAACGGTCATAGACGCGCACGGTGAGGATATGTTCCGCAGGATCGGCGACGGGCACCTTGGCACTCGCCGGCTCGTCGTCAGGCGGAGTTCGTTGAGGAATGGCGGTGAGAGGTACGGAGAAATCGTAGCGCTCGGTCAAGGCGTCGGAGAGTTTGCCCACCGGTTCAAGATACTGCCAGAGGCCAGCGTCAACGGAGTACTCGGCGCGGGCGATGGGCGAGGTTGCGTCCGTAGCGACCAGGCTGGCGTGGAGAACTCCGTCGTGCAGGCTGCCCTCAAGCGCGGTGAGCACGGGCGGGGTGGTATCGATGATGAAATGGTCGCTTTCGCGCGAGCCGGAGAGTGCATCGCCCAAAATATGCGCTGGGGAATCGCTGGCGACCACGCGCATGCGGTAGCCTCCATCGGGAATCCGGATGGAATCGAAGGAATAGAAACGGTCGGTCAGGCGAGCTTTGAGCAACCGCCAGTTCTTCTCGCCGTCCCCGCGGACGTACACATCGAAGACGAGCTCGTCGCCATTGTCGTCATGGGCGGACCAGCGCACGGTCACGGCGGTACGGTCTTTGATGGCTGACAGGGGGGCGGTACCAGGGTCCTGCACATAGCTGAGCGCGGTCTGGGCGGAGGGGAGATTAATGCTGATTTGCTGCGGCTGGCCTGGCTGCTGTCCGGTCTGGTTAGCCCGGGCACCAGGCTCGACGGCAATCTCATCTACTACGGGTGCGATGTTTACCGGCAGGTAATCAATGCCCACCGAGCCGACCCTGGCGCCTGGCTCAAGCACCGCTTTCCATTGAATAAAGCGCGCGCTGGGCACGCCGGCGGGTCCGGCATTCGGGGTTACTTTCTTCCACTCGCTCCAGTTGCGCTCGGGATTCTCCACGTTGCCGGAGCGGGCGAATATCTCGAACGCCCCGGTTGCGCCGTCGTCCCGGGCGTTTACTTCCATGCGACCGAATTGGGAGAAGACTCCGGAATCGAACACGTCGCTCAGGTAGGTTCCCCTGGCGGCGGGTTGGCTGGAAAGCTTGTACAGCCTTCCTGTGTTGCTGGTGGCTACATAGATTCCGTCGGCGGCATTGGCGAAGGCAGTTGCCTGGCCGGTGGCGGCTCGGGCCAGGTCCACGAAGGATCCATCTTCCTGCACGCGATAGATCCGACCCCGGTTGCCGGTGGCGGCTAGCAGTCCCTGGGGCGTGGCCCGGAGCGCATAAACAACGTCGTCGCGGGAAACCCAGAGCTTGCGGGGTGCTCCCTGGGGGCTTAGCTCGTCAACTTCAGAGCCATCCGGAATGAGGCCATTGCTGCTGGAGGCCTGTACCGAGCCTGGGGTAACGATGGTGATGGTGGCGGTGGCCACGGCGAGACCCTGCACCGGCAGGGGGGGTAGGGCGCTCTTGGTCTTCTCGCCGACTGCGGCTACGTACAGGCGGCCGTCGGAGGACTCGGCGAGTGCGGTTACTTCACGCTTGGGGGCGTCGTAGATGACCAGTCCCTTGCGGTCTTTTCCGATGCGATAAACCAATCCGCCTCCGTCGGTGCCGGCAATCAGATTTCCGTTGGGCTCAAAGAGGAGGCAACGAATATGCTGCTCGTCACTTTCGAAGAAGACTTCGGCATGCGGGGTGGGCGCCGATACGTCGACGCGGTAGATTGCGGCGGGTCCGCCGGTTGCGATGTAGAGGGAACCCTGGGGGTCGAAAGCCAGATCCCAGATGTATCGTGCCTGGTCTTTGGCCGGGCCCGGGTTGTGAGCGGTGGCGGCCGCGTCGAATATCAGGGTGGCGGTGGTGTCGTCGAGTCCGGTCTGGCCCGGCTTGATGCGGTACACCTTGCCTCCGGGTACGGTTGCGGCGTAGACGGAGCCGTCAGGACCTACGCGGATCGCCTGGACAGTGAGGTCTTTGCTGGTGAAGAGCTTGGTCGATGCGCCGGTGGGAGAGACTTTCAGAACGGTGGCGGGCGAGCCGGTGGCGACATAGGCGTTGCCCTGGGGATCGGAGGCCACGGCCCAGATGTAGGTGGATGGGGTCAGGAGCACCGATGTTAGAGTTGGCCCGGCTTCCAGGTAGCCTCGGCTTGCTATGGCTGTGCTTTCCGGCTGCCCCTTTTCGAATTCGTCGTAACGGGATTGAACCCAAAGGCGAGTTCCCTGGGCGGGCAGTAGGTGGGGATAAATGACGAGGGCCAATAGACTTGCTGTTACGACGCGAGGCATCATGCTGCACCGAGTCTACTAGGGTGCTTTTGTCACCACAAATGTTGGGATAAAAGCGAACCTGCGGCACCCGTCCCGGGGTGAAGGTATTCTCGTCCAATGGATGTTCGTGGGGCAAAAGAGTCAAAAAGCTCCTCAATCGAGGTTTGCGTTTCACATCTCGTAACAGCGCGAGATGTGCGACACCCTCTCATTTGTTGCGAGAGGAGAGTTTGAGCTTCTGATTGGTGAGACTCGGAGCGGTTGGGTTAGTTAGCCAGGACGGCCCGGTAGCGGATTTGGTTCTTTTTTACTTTGTTTACGGCGTCGTTGGCTTTGGCCATGGCGAAGCGCTCGGTGATGGCTTGCACTTTGTGGCGCTCGGCTACGTGCAGCATTTCGCGGATCATGCGGGGGCTTGCACCTGGACTGCCGGTGACAACCTTCTGTCCGGAGACGAGCGGGAAGACCGGCAGCCCCAAGACTCCAGGCGGAACTCCGACAAAACATAGAGTGCCGTGGGGGCGCAACGCTGCCACATAGGCGCTCCAGTCCTGGTCGGCTTCCACAGTCGAGAGGATGAAGTCGAAATGGCCGGCAAGTTTTTTGAGAGTCTTGG
Organism: uncultured Acidobacteriaceae bacterium; assembly: GCA_963758385.1. Lineage (GTDB taxonomy): Bacteria > Acidobacteriota > Terriglobia > Terriglobales > Acidobacteriaceae > PALSA-350. Next base: position 2,418,231 of record CAVWVA010000001.1, read on the forward strand.
TTTCGCGGGTGTTGACGAAGTGCTCGGCGCCCAGCGAGCGAGCGTCCGCTTCCTTGGCGGGGGAACTGGAGAACGCGGTGACTTCGGCCCCAAAGGCATGGGCAAATTGCACTGCCAGGTGTCCCAAGCCGCCGATGCCGACAATGCCAACGCGCGATGCAGGGTTGACCCCATGAGTACGAATCGGGTTATAGACAGTGACGCCGCCGCAGAGCAAGGGGCGCGGCGCGCTCGCTCTCGAGACCTTCGGGAATAGGGATAACGAAGCGCGCGTTGACACGCACACGGTCGGCGTAGCCGCCGTTACGGTGCACGCAGGTGCCCTGGCCATCAGCACACAAATTCTCTTCGCCCTGCAGACACCACTCGCAGTGCCCGCAGGAGTTGGCCAGCCAGCCCACGCCTACCCGGTCACCGGAATTGAGCCCCAGCACTCCGCTGCCAGTGGTCGTGACCTTGCCGATGATTTCGTGGCCGGGGATGAGGGGATATTGGCTGATGCCCCAGTTGTTGTCGACCATGTGGATATCGCTGCGGCAGATGCCGCAATGAGAGACGGCGATCTCTACCTCGTTCGGCTTGATGTCACCGGGGTCGTATTTGTAGGGCAATAGCTCGGCGCCAGCAGCATGCGTGGCGAATCCGTGGATGAGCGGCATAATACGTTGCCCTTGGGGAATGAAATAGAAAGCTGGACCCGCGTAAGTCTACCTCATTCGATTTCGAGCGACACGACCTGCATTCCAGTAAGCATGGCGTCGACCTTGATCGAGGTTACGGGAACAACCGATTCGCCGTTGAGCGAGATGCCGCGATTGGTCCGTAATGGTTCCAGCACATTGGCCATGGAAATGGGAATCGACGCCAGCGTTCGCCCATCGACGATGGCCTGCGCATTGGGCAGCAGGAGAGTGACATAGAGCTGGTCGTCTTCGTGGGCCGCGTTCAACTGGTGGATGATGCTGCTCAATTCCAGCGGGCCTTCGGCCGCGGCGGATGCCGTGGTGAGCCGATCAAGGGTGGGTCCGTCGCTGAACAGGATACGCAATGGCCCAGGATTCAAGGTCAGGGGAAGGGGGATAGGGATGCGGATATTCTTTGGATCTCCGCGGAAGGGTCGCAGGGTTGCTTCCACCATGATGGTATCGCCGGGATGGGCCGCCGGTTGGGTGGCTTGCGCTCGCTCCAACTGGATGCTGCGGCGCCCGGGAAGCGAATCGACATCCAGGTCGATGCGCTCGACGTTGCGTATGCGCGCGGAGTTGCCGTAGACGGTTTGGAAGCGCTGCCCGACGGTAAGAGCGGTGCGCAGCGCGGAGGGCAGCCCCTCGGTCGGGGCAATGAATGAATTGAGATGAAGGGCGGGATAGCCGTCGATCGACACCGTGCCACGCAGCTCATAGGTGAGCTCTTCACTGTAGCTGTTGGTCTCAAGAAGGGACTCGTAGAGCGAAACCATGAGCGCCCCGGGAGTGATATCGGGATTGTCGATGACCTCGATATGAAGGGTGCGATCGCGCAGGCCGCCATGGGTATGAATGGCAACCGGGATCATGCGGGCGGACTGGCCGGGTACGCCGCGGATGGCCGAGGAACGATCCTCGGTGAAGGCGCCTATGGTCTGGGTGGTATTGACGATTTTGAAAGAATTCAGCGGCGAGGCGAGCGTGGCCACGACATCCGTCTTGGTCATGGGGATGGAAACGTTACCGTAGCGGGTTATGGGATGGCCGCAGGCCAATACCTGCTTAGGGTCGACGTAGGTGACGGTACAGGTGGCAGCAATCTCCAGGTCACCACGAACCAGGAGGGCGCTTACCGCCGATCCGGGGAGCAACGGAGCGGAATCGGCGTGGGAATCGTCGGAGCTGCCACCCAGGCCTGCTACGGGCATAAGGCCCATGAGGGATACGTGGTCCTGGAAGAACTTGATCGCCTCCGGGCTAAAGCCAGAGAGCAGGAGCGGCGTTTCGATGGGGTGGATGTCGGTGGCATCCGCGGTGGCGGTGGTTGAGGCCGGGGCGGACCACATGGCGACATTCCGTGCGCCCGGAGAAACGATCTCAGGGTCAACGGCGCCGTTGACGGCCAGCATCTCAGCGATGGGGGTGATGCCGGCTATGGGTTCCTTGCTGAATTGCCCAATTCTGTAGGACAACGCGCCTAACAACTTGCCGTCTATGTAGACGGGGCTGCCGCTCATGCCGGCGACCACTCCGGTGTACTCTGGTTTGGAGCCGTGGAGACGGGCCAGGATCATATCCTGACCGGGTCCGAGGACATTTTTCAGCACCCCGAGTATCTCCACGTCCATGGCCTCGGGTTGGGTGCCTTCGAAGACTGTGTAGGCCACACCATGGAGGCCGCGGTGCACCTCGGACAGGGGAAAGACGCCAGCCGTAGCAGACGAGGGTGGAGTAACCTGGGCAACCAGGGTGGCCGCAAAGACAAAAACTGCGGTCAAAAGCAAAAAACGAGTTGATGTACGGCTCGTAGACACGTCTACAGATTAGACGTTCAGGCCGTCCGAGCATAGGGGCCTGCGTTGCAGGATTCCTCTTTTAATTTCAATGAGGTATTAGATGAAGTTTCATTACTCAGAGATGTTGGCGAGTATCCGTCGCAAATCAGGGCAAAAGCTGTTCCTTTCGTTGCTGGTGTTCTTGCTTGGGGTGGGGGCCTGGGCGTGGGTGCGCCGGGCTCACGGACAACAATCGACAGCCAGTACCCCGGCTACTGGAACTGCTCAGCAACAACCTCCGGACGATTCCGGCCCCGATTCCGGGGGGCCGGGCGCAGACAATGGCGCGATCGCTATTCCCAAAAAGGGCGAGAAGCCGGATGTGCCCCCTCCTCCACCCGAGCCCAAGGTGAAAAACCCGGCCGGTCTGACCAACTTTTCACTGCGGGTCGATGTTCCGGAAGTGACGCTGGATGTGGGGGTTATCCTGCAGAAAACGCATGAGTTTGTGCCCAATTTGCAACCTACGAATTTCCGCGTTTATGAGGATGGCGTACCGCAGAAAGTGGTGGGCTTTCAGCGTACCCGGGCGCCGATCACCGCGGTGCTGCTATGCGAGTTTGCGTCAACCAACTGGTACTTTGTCCACGATATGCGGGAAGCTGCGTATGCCTTTGCCCAGCAGTTACAGCCGGATGACTACATCGCGGTGGTGACGTTTGACCTGAAGACCCAGATTTTGACCGACTTTACCCAGGATAAGCGGCAGGTCTACGAATCCTTGAACATGCTGACGATTCCCGGCTTTCGCGAGACGGATATGTTCGACGCGGTGTACACAACCCTGGACCGGCTTAGCCGGATTGAAGGACGCAAATATGTGGTGCTGATTGCTTCGGGCATCGATTCGTTCAGCAAGATCAACCTGGATAAGGTGTTGGCGAAGATCAAGGCTACGCCGAATGTGACCATCTTCAGCATCGGCACAGGAGCGACGGCAAGGATCACAGGCAACGCGCGCAGCGGCATGTTCGGGCCCAAGGAGATCGACTATCTTCAGGGCGATAACCAGTTGTCTACGTTTGCCCGGATGACCGGCGGTATGTCGTTCTTCCCCCGCTTTCAGGGGGAGATGCCGGATATTTTTCACGCCATCAATGACTCCATCAGGAATCAGTACGTGCTGACGTATACGCCCACGAACGCGAAGCAGGATGGGACTTATCGGAAGATCCGAGTGGAGTTGGTGGATAACGAAGGCCAGCCACTCAAGATGCAGGACGAAAAGCATCATCCGATGAAGTACGACGTCATTGCGCGAGATGGTTATAAGGCTAAGCAGCAGGTGGATTAATGGGGTTTGGGTGACTAAGGGGGGAGTCGTCCCCTGTGTGCCTTTGCCAGTTGGAGAGGCGCATTGGGGTTGGAATTGTTAGTGCGGTCGAGGAAACAGCCGGCCAGCCCACTGCAGTCGTCGGGATACCGATTGCTATCAGGTTTAGGTGGGTCCCAACCCCATCGCTCCGGATGGCAGGAAGGCCAAAGCTCAGGGCTGAGGGTTTTCGTACAATTGTGAAAACACCTTTGCCCTGGATACCCGTTGGCCACAGCGACACTAGCTCCGCAGCAGAAGCCCAAGGCAGTTCACCCTTCTTCCGTGGAGGGCTGGCACCCTAAACACAATCCCTGGTTGATTGCGCTTACGGTAACGCTGGCTACTTTCATGGAGGTGTTGGATACCTCCATCGCTAATGTCGCTCTACCGCACATGGCAGGGACCCTGGGCGCCAGCCAGGAGGAAGCAACCTGGGTTCTGACCAGTTACCTGGTGTCAAGCGCCATCGTGTTGCCCATTTCCGGTTGGCTTTCTACGCGATTCGGACGCAAGCGCTTTTACATGACGTGCGTGGCGCTGTTTACCGTGTGCTCGCTGTTTTGCGGGCTTGCCCCTACTCTTCCAATATTGATCCTGGCCCGCATCCTGCAGGGTCTGGGCGGCGGCGGTTTGGCCCCCAGCGAACAAGCCATCCTGGCGGATACGTTTCCCGTGGAGCAACGAGGACAGGCGTTCGCCCTCTATGGCATGGCAGTGGTGGCGGCGCCCGCGATTGGACCAACGCTGGGCGGATGGATCACCGACAACTTCAACTGGCACTGGATCTTCTTCATCAACCTGCCCATCGGCATTATTTCCCTCCTGCTGAGCAACCGGATGGTCGAAGACCCTCCTTACCTGGTGAAGGAACGGGCGAAAGAGAATCCCATCGACAAGATGGGCCTTGGCCTGGTGGCCATCGGCGTCGGTTGCCTGGAGTTTGTTCTCGACAAGGGACAGGAGAAGGACTGGTTCGGCGATCGCACCATCACCTTGACATTCCTGCTGGCGGTTTGCGCGCTGGTGTTTTTCGTGTGGTGGGAGTGGGGGCACCCCGATCCTATCGTCGACTTGAAGCTGCTGAAGAACCGCAATTTTGGCACCGCGGTCGGCTTCCAATTCATTCTGGGCATGGTGCTTTTCAGCACGACCGTGCTGATCCCACAGTTTTTGCAGAGCCTGTTGGGGTACACCGCGGAACGCGCCGGGATGGCGCTTTCCGCAGGCGCCCTGGTGCTGATGGTGATGATGCCGGTTGCGGGGCGCCTGGTGTCGCGAATGGATGCCCGGCTCATGGTGTCCATCGGATTTCTGGCGACCGCGTTGGGGCTGTACAACATGACCCGGCTCGACTTGAACGTCAGCTTCGGACACATCGTACTGTGGCGGGTGTTTCAAGTGCTGGGGCTGTCTTTTATTTTTATCCCGATCAGCACGTTGAATTATGTCGGCGTCCCGAAGGGGAAGAACAACCAGATTTCGAGCTTCTCCAATTTTGCGCGTAATTTTGGCGGCAGTATGGGCACGGCGCTGTTGACAACATTTCTTACGCGCACGCAGCAAACCCACCAGTCGGCGCTGTCAGCAAACCTGATTCCCGGCAGTTTTGCATATGAGAATTTTCTGGCGCAGACACGAGGCGCGCTCATGGCCGCGGGGCAGTCTGCCGCGCAGGCCAAGGCTGCGGCCACGGGGTATGCCTATCAGCAGCTGCTGCGGCAGTCCGCGATGCTGAGCTACCAGAATGCTTTTTGGGTGCTTAGTATTGTGGCGGTGGTGCTGGTTCCGTGGCCATTTGTCATGAGGCGGCCGCCCAAGCGCAAGGCGGCGCCTGGCGAAGCGATGGGACACTAGGGCATTTAGTCGTCGTTTGCGGCGATGTAAGGGCCCTGGCGATGGAAGCGCGGATCGGTGAGCTGCAGCAACATAAAGTCGGCGACGTCAGCACGGGAGATATTCAGGCCACCGGGCGGCAGCGCATCGGGCAGGACTCGATAGTTTCCGGTGAAGGGCCCATCCAGCAGACGGGGCGCGCGGACGATGGTGTAATCCAAATCAACGTCGCTCGACGCCAGTAGACGCTCCTGCTCGGCCTGATCGACAAAAGGATGGCGGAGCGCCGTGTTTTTGCCTATCCAGAAGACGATTCGGGTAAGAGCGTTCTGATACCTGCCCCAATCCCGATGAACGCCTGAAGCGCCAAGCACGATCAGCCGGGTCACGTACTCCTGGCGCATGCCCTCAAGGATGTTGGGCAGGGCGTTGGCGAGAAGGTCTGATTTCTTGAGGGAGCGCGCGCCGAGAGCGGACAGCACGGCTCGGTGACCGCGGATGGCGTCGACCACTGCTGGGAAATCGAGCACGTCTCCTTTGATTACGCGAAGGTGCGGGTCCTGGGGGAGCCCTTCGGTGTTGCGGACAAAGGCGGTGACGGAATGCCCCTTAGCCAGTGCCTGGGTAAGAATCAGCTTGCCGGTTCCTCCTGTCGCGCCGAAGACGATGATCTTCATTTGAGCCCAGTTGTTCCTTCCAGTAGTCTGCAACCACCACACTATACAGGGTTAGGTGTCCGTTCTACGGCACAACCCTTCTGCGGGACGTACATCTGAAGTGGGAGAGGGTAAGCAAAATGTCAGAAAACCTGAAAAAGACGGAAGATACTCTGCGCGACCTTATCGAGACATTGCGAGACGGGCACCAGGGTTTCATTGAATTGGAAAAGAATTTGAAGGACCCGGAAGCGCGCCGGGTTTTTCGTGAAGAAATTCTGGAGCGGGCGGGTTTTGCCGCGGAGTTGGAGAACGAGTTGCACCACTTTGGAGTGAAGGATGTAAAGGTGGGTAGCTCGACCGCGGGAAAAGTTCATCGCGCATGGGGAGAGCTGAAGGCGCGGCTGGGCGGCGGCGACCATGCATTGCTGGCTACCGCTGAGCAGGGCGAGGACGAGGCCAAGCGGGCTTATGAGGAAGCGCTCGCCAGCGAGGACTTTCCCTTGCCGCTGCGAGAGATGTTGTTGCGGCAACAGCGGCATATTGAAGCGGCGCATGACCGGGTCAAGGCTTTGCGTGATCGGCTGGCGGCTTAGATCCCGATCCCGATCTGCCTTTGTGCTTCCCACCCTTCGCAGCCAACGCGAAGGATGGGGCACCCGCCCTGGTGGCCAAGAAAGAGTCAGAACGTCTTCAGCGGAGAAGGCCGTCGGCTGCAAACTTGCAGAGCAGGAAGGCGGCTACTCCCGCGAAGAAGACCAGGGCCATGCGGATGCCGGGCTCACGGTTGACCTCGGGAACGAGGTCTGTCGCAGAGACGTAAATGGCTACCCCTGCCGCTACCGGCAGACCGATGCGCACCCAGCCGGGGAAAAAGTTGATCACCAATACCCCGGCCAATGTGGCAGACGCGACGATGACGGCGGAGGTGAGGGCGGCCGCACGGCTGTGGCCGCTGGCCAACATCACCGAGGCAACGGTGAAGCCCTCGGGCAGTTTGTGCAGCAGGATGGCTACGAAAATGATCCATCCCAGCCAGGCTGAGAGCACGAAGCCGGATGCGATGGCGACACCGTCAAACAGAGAGTGCGCCGCTAGCCCCGCTACCACCGAATTACTGGTGCGGATGGAGAGAAATTCGTCGTGATGTGTCTCTTCTCCGAAATGGAAGTGCGGGGTGATGGTGTGCTCGAGTAGATGGATGAGACAGTAGCCGCCCAGGACCAGCAGGGGAGTCCAGCGGAAGGAAAGACGAAAGCTCTCGGGCACCATTTCGAGCAGGGCTGCAGCCAGCATAAAGCCAGCGCCAAGAGCGACAAAGTAGCGAAGATAGCGCTTTTCCCACTGGGTTCGCACCAGGATCAAGGCGCCGAGGACGTCGGCCAGCGCAGCCACGAGGCCGAGTGCCAGCGAAAGTGAAAAGTTCGACATTACGTTCTAGCCACTGTGGCGGATGTGCATCACATCGCCATCCTCAACCCGGTAGTCCTTGCCTTCCAGCCGCAGTGTTCCCTGGGAACGCGCGGCGGCTTCAGAACCGGCGCTGAGGAGCGTATCCCAGTGAATGGTTTCAGCCCGAATGAAATGTTTCTCCAGATCGGAATGGATCGCGCCGGCAGCTTCCTGTGCTCGGGAGTGCACTGGAATCGTCCAGGCACGGCACTCATCTTCGCCCACAGTAAAGAAGGAGACCAGGCCGAGGAGCTCGTAACTTTTGCGGATGAGACGGCGCAGGCCGCTTTCGACCAGCCCGTAGGAGGAGAGAAATTCGGCTGCTTCCTCATCGCTCATCTCGGCGAGCTCGGCCTCGACCTTTCCGCAGATGGCGGTGGCGCCGGCGTTCGGCCGGGAAGAAACTTCTCCCAGCTTGTAACGTGATACAGCGGATTCGAGATCGGCGCCCAGAGTCGTGCTCTCCGCGATGTTGAGCACAAACAACATTGGCTTTTGCGAGAGGAACATGAAACCGCGAATGAGCTTCTTCTCTTCCGCTGACATTTCCATTTCGCGGAGCGGCTTCTCCTGCTCCAGTTGTTGCTTGCAGCGCAAGAGCAGGGCGTTCTCTTTTTCGAGGTCGGGCGTGCGCATCTTCTTCAGATCTTTTTCCAGGCGCTCCAGGCGCTTCTCGACCTGGGTCAGGTCAGAAAAGATCAGATCGAAGTCGACGTTCTTGATATCGCGCAGCGGATCAATGCCTCCGACGCGAGGGATGGAGTCGTCTTCAAATGCGCACAATACATGGATGAGCGCATCGTTGTCGCGAAGGTGAGTGAGGAAGGCGGTCTCTTTGAGGGCTTCCTGTCCGACGGCGGCTACGTCAGCGTACTCCACTGTGGCGTAGACGATTTTCTTTGGGTTGTACAGGGCCGCGAGCTTATCAAGCCGATCGTCGGGAACCTTGGCCACTCCTAAATGGGCTTCGCGCGGATTAGAGTAGGCCGGGGTTTCCACCTTGGCTCGGGTGAGGATTTTGAACAGAGAGGTTTTGCCTACTTGAGGCAAACCGATAATGCCAGTTTTCATGGGACTCGCCGTCCAGGCAAACGGCGCTCGCGCGCCAGAGATTTTTGTTGCTGAAGGCCTTGCGGCGCACTCACGCAAGTATATCGCTGTTGGCGGGGACGGTTGCTAGATCTCGCGCCGCGACCAATGGGCGGTGGCGACCAGCGCGGCCACTCCGCATAAAAGGACAAGACCCTCTACGTGGACGGAGCGTTGGTGGAGACGGTCGAAGATCTGACGGCCAGGATTGTTTGCAGCCACGGCGTCTACATTTCCGCCGATGGACTCGCGTGCCGTATCCATGCGGGGAATGATGGAGAATTGCGAGTAGCCGGTGAGCAGCATCATGGCGAGCACCAGAACGGCTTGCGGAATGATGGTGCGGTAATGCGCGCGGGCGAGGACCAGGACTGCCAAGACAATCACAGCCGCAGAGCAGGCCCATCCAATGCAGGCGGACCAGGGAGCCGCCAACGATCAGGCCCGCGGCGTGAATGCCGGCGGCGGGAGTGGCGAAGAGCGGCGGCAGCTGGCTAAAGGCGATGGGCGCGAGGATGGCGCCAAAGAAGACGAGGGCGCCCAGCCAGAGGCCGAGCGCGAGATAGACGAGAGAGTGAAAGAGAGTTCGCATTTTCCTTGCTCTGCGATGTTTGCTACATGGGTGGCCGGCCGGTGAGGCGCGCAATGCGACTCGCCATGGGCGGGTGAGTAGAGAAGAGATTCGCTAAGCTTGCTCCACCCAGGAAGGGCGCGACAATAAACAGGTGAGCGGTCGACGGCGAAGCCGGCAGCGGCACGCGTTTGGAATAGGCATCGAGCTTTTGCAGGGCGCTGGCCAGGGCGTAGGGATTTCCCGTGACGTGCGCCCCGGTGGCATCGGCTTCGTACTCCCTGGACCGGGAGACGGCTAGTTGGATAAGGGTGGCCGCGATCGGCGCAAGGATGAGCATGAAGAGGCCGCCGATGCCGCGGCCGCGGTTGTCTCTGCCGCCTCCTCCGAAGGCACCGGCAAAGCGCCCGAACTGTGCCAGCAGGGTAATTGCTCCGGCGAGGGTGGCAGCGATGGAACTGGTCAGGATGTCGCGATTCTTCACATGCCCCAACTCATGCGCCAGTACACCCTCGAGCTCCTCATCATTGAGCAGATTGAGAATACCCTGGGTTACGGCAACGGCGGCATGCTTTGGGGTTTCGTCCGGTAGCAAACGCGTTCGGCGAATCGCTGGGGATGACGTAGATCCTGGGCATGGGCAGCGCCATGCGAGGCAGAATGCGCTCAACGATCTGGTAGACGCGCGGTAACTGCTCCCGCGTGACCGGCTGCGCGCGGTACATGGAAAGAGCCAACTTGTCGGAATAGAAGTAGCTGAAGAAGTTCATCCCGACAGCGACAATAAACGCCAGAATCATTCCATTGCGGCCACCGAAATGAGCACCGAGGAAGATGAGAAACAGGGTAAGAAGAGTCAGCAGAAAGGCGGTCTTCAAAGTATTCATAGCGCGGCACCTCCCGCACCCAAGCCATTGCTCCTATTGTGTCACGCCGCGAACAATTGACAAACCTAATGCACCAGGTTCCTGTCGGGGCGCTGCGACCGGGAAAAATGGGTTAGACTCCCTTTGTAAGATTTGTTGAGTTAGTTTTGCCCCGGGTAGTTGCTTTGAAAAAACTTCTTCTCGCCGCCGTCCTCACCATCCTCGGGCTTGAGGTGCTCGCGCACACCGGCGTGCTTGCCCGGCTGCTCTCACCACATTACCTTCCCCACCGTTACTGCTACCTGCAGCAGCCGTGGCTGGTGTGGACGAATGTGACGATGGATGCCCTGATCGCGATCTCGTACGGTGTGATTTTTGCCTGTTTGTTCTGGATCGCCGGGAAGTTGCGCTCCCTTCAGGATCTGCGGGCCTATCTTTGGATCCTGATTGCGTTCGGCACATTTATCGTCGCCTGCGGGGCCACTCACCTGATGGAGTTGATTACGGTTTGGTGGCCGGTGTATCCCTTGGCTGCGGTGGTAAAGGTTTTCTGTGCGGCGGCTTCGGTTCCCACTGCCATTCTCTTCGCCCGTGCCTCGCCAGCGCTGGCCGCGACCATTCGCCAGTTCCTCGATATGCTTTCCACCACGCAGCAGGAAAAGGACCAGGCGCTGCGTGCATTGGTGGCGTCGGAGAAGCTGGTTGTGGCGGGACGAATCTCCGCGTCGATCAGCCATGAGATCAAGAATCCGCTGGAGACAGCGGGCAATCTGCTCTACCTGCTGGCTGCGGACCGAAGAATGCCAACCGACCTTGTGGCCTTGGCGAAGACTGCTTCGCTCGAACTGAAGCGCGCCGACGAGGTTGCCCAGAGCACGCTGTCGCTTTTCCGCAAGACGAGCACGCCAGCAGCACTGTCGCTGGGTGAACTGGTGGATAGCATCCTCGACCTGCAGACACCGCAATTCCTTGAGCGCGGTATCTCGGTGCAGCGGAGACTTCGGGCGCCCTTGCCGTTGAAAGCGTATGCGGGCGAGTTGCGGCAGATACTCATCAACCTGATTCAGAATGCAGTCGCTGCGATTGGTTCGCGCGGCCGTATCTTCGTTCGGGTGCAGCTGCGGCGTTCTCCCGCGGCCACAGGGCAACCCGGGTACTCCATCACGATTGCCGATACAGGGTCTGGCATCGACCAGCAACACCGCCCAAGCCTGTTTGCGCTGTTCTTTACCACCAAGGGAGATGAGGGCACGGGCATGGGGCTTTGGTTGGTGCGGTCGATGGTTGAGAAGCAGGGTGGGCACATTCGCGTTCGCTCCCGCACCGTTACTGAATCGGATAAGCCGGGGACCATATTCAATATCTGGATGCCCCTGGAGCCAACGCCGATTACCACTGCGGCTGGCACGGAGACACTTGCTCGCGTTGTGGCAACTTGACTGCTGAAGAACAGCCATGCTTTCGTGACACCGAGATTTGTGGGATGCTGCCTACATGAAAGCTCTGGTCAAGTATGCGAGTGGCGAAGGCAACGTAGACATACGAGAAGTAGAAGAGCCCCACTGTGGAGACAACGGGGTCAAGCTGGAGATTGCTTACTGTGGAATTTGCGGCACCGATCTTCATGTGCTTCACGATACGTTTCGCAACTACCCTCCGGTGATTCTGGGGCACGAGTTTTCGGGCACTGTGGTAGAGGTGGGCCGCAACGTGAAGAACGCCACGCTGGGGGAACGCGTCACTGGCCTGGGAGCGACAGCCGTTACCTGCGGCCAGTGCGCCTATTGCCGGTCTGGATATTTTATCTTTTGCTCCAATCGCCGAGGGATGGGTCACGGCGTGAATGGCGCATTCGCGCGATACGCGGTGTTGCGTCCTGACCAGCTGTATAGAATTCCCGACAATTTCAGTTTGGAAGAAGCCGCGCTGAGCGAACCTTTCGCCGCCGTGGTGCAAGCGGTGACGGAGATCTCTCATGTGCGCATCGGGGACACTGCGTTGGTTTCCGGGCCAGGACCAATCGGACTGCTTTGCTTGAAGTTGCTGGTCGCAGAAGGGATAAAGACCATCGTCGCCGGCGCCGCCGGGGACCAGAATCGCCTGGAGGCCGCGGTCAGGAATGGGGCAGCGGCAGTAATCAATGTCGGTGAGCAGAATTTGAGCGAAGCGATCCAGGAACTCACTGGCGGAGCAGGAGTGGATGTAGCCTTCGAGTGCGCGGGGCACCCGGGCTCGGTGCGCGGATGCCTTGAGTCGCTGCGTCCGATGGGGCGCTACACGCAGGTGGCAATTTGCGGACGCGAAATCCAGTTCCCTATCGACCAGATTTTTTATAAGCAACTGACGATGTCCGGTTCGGTGTGTTACACGACGCGAACCTGGGAGCGAATGATGAAGATCTATGCCGAGGGCCGGGTGAGATTGGATGACCTGGTTTCCACCCGGCTACCTCTATCGGAGTGGCGCACCGCGTTTGCACTATGCGAAGACAAGAAGGCGATTAAGGTTTTGATGTATCCGCCGAGTTAGGCTGACTCTTTCCGCCGTGCCGGGTGTTCCGCTTCGGGATGCTTCGCTTTGAGCAAGGCATGATGGGCGGCGATGAGGAGGATTTCCGGCATCTTCGGGGTTCCGCCGGCGCGAGCGAGGACGGTCGAGATGCCGATACTAACCGTGACCCAACCCTTGGTTTCGACGTTGGCGATAAGAGGGACACGGAGAAGCTCGATGGCAGACCGCACCTTGTGAGCGACCGCCTTGGCCCCGCCAGGGCCAGTGGCGGGGAGAATGATAGCAATGCCTTCATGACCGTAGTGTGCAGGGAAATCAGTCACCCGCAGCGTACGCATAACGGCAGAGGCGGCTTTCGCCAGGCAACTATCTCCTTCCACATGCTCCTGCCAGCCGTGGAATTGCCTGAAGTGATCAAAGTCGAGCAACAGCAGGGACATGCGTGAACCCTCTCGCAGCATGCGGTTCCACTCGCGCTCCAAGGCTTCGTCGAATGCGCGGTGGGTGGAAAGCCCCGTCCCGGTATCGGTCAGGGCGAGGGCCGCGAGTTTTTCTTCCAATGCCTTGTTCTGCGTGATGTCGCGCATCACGATGACTGTTTCTCCGGGCTCGGTCGGAGAAGGCTCGCGCACCAGGCGTTGTTTGATTTCTATCCATGCGAGCTGACCGTCTTTCTTTCGCATGCGAACGATGGTGGGCGAATTGTTGTTGCCAGGACAGAGGCGTTCCGGAGGAGCGGGAATATTTTCCGGGATGACGAAGGCGGCGGGTGTCTTGCCTATCATCTCCTCGGGTTTCCACCCCAGCACACGGAAGGAAGAGGGAGATACGTAGTACAAGACCATATCGACGCTGGCGCGGCAAATCACGTCGATGCTGTTTTCAGCGAGGAACTGAAAGCCGGCGTGGTCCTGGTCAGGCATTGGCTTCTCCGCCGGGGGATACGGTGCGATGCAGTGAAGGGCCGGGCACGAGTTGGCTGTCTACGCGCAAGCGGCGCAGAGCGATTTGGCAGTGTAGGTGTCAATCGCCTGGCTAAGTTGGGAATCGATTTCATCGGCAATGGTCATAACACCAAGCAGCAACAGGTTGTAGTCAATGTTTGTGAGGTTGTTCTGCAAGGTTTGAAAGATAGTGACCTGCAACTGGCGGGACTCTTCGACCAACATCGCAGCGGTATAGCCTTGCTTGAAGCGGTCCAAGCCGTGTTTTGCAGCGCCGGTGGACATCAGTTCGTTGGAGCCGATGGGCCGCTGGGAGCGGAGACGGGATATCAGGTCATTCAACACCAGGGGAAGGTGAGCACAGCGTTGCTCGAAGTTCATGGGGATAGACATCAGTTTTTCCTGCGTCTGGATACGCCTGAACCAGTCCTGGATAGTGCTTTCCATGGTGCGTTCGAGGATGACTGCGATGGTCTCGATGGTGCGCGTACGCAGTGGGCCGGAGGCGACCCTCTGGCGGATGATCTGGATGAGGGAGCCGGGATCCATGGGCTTGACGAGGATCTCATCGGCCTGGAGCAGGATGGCCTGGGTGGCGGCATTCATTTCAGGGAACGCGCTTAACAGCAGGGTGACCGCCTGAGGATTGGCGTGGCGCATTGCGCTCACGACGGTGAGCCCGTCACCGGCGCCCGGCATGTGCAAATCGCTCAGCAGCACGTCGTAGGTTTCAGGGCCGGTGATGAGTTTTAGCGCCTCGGCTACGTTGGCTGCACTGGTGAGGGTAAAGCCAGATTGTTCAAGTACGCAGGTCAAGCTCATGCGCAAAAGCTCATCATCATCGACGAGAAGGACCCTGATATCCGTCATTTTGATCTCTGAAGGTTTTATCGGCGGATTTAGTTAGGTGTTTAGCATGCGGGTTGCCTGTCGCGAGAGAATATTCGTCACACCCATGGGTAAACCCACGTCTCAAACTCGAGACGTGGGCTACCCGGCTCAACTGGGGTACCTGGAGCGGTGGCACATGGTGGCTATCGGGCGCCGGAAAGGCCATGCTACATTTTGCCAGTGATCGAGAGCCATCGAGATGCCGGATTGGTGCGGGCAATCGGGCCAAGGGCGTTGGCCGCGAATTTCATCAATGTGGTGGTCGGAGCCGGCATCTTCGCGGTTCCGGGCGCGCTTGCTGCGTGCCTGGGTGTTTACGCGCCTTTGGCGTTCTTATTTTGCGGTGTCGCGATCGGCTCGGTGGCAATCTGCTTCGCCGAGGGCGGCAGCCGTATGCCGACAAGCGGAGGCCCTTACGGCTATATCGAAGCCGCTTTTGGCCCGCTTATGGGCTATATCGCGGGCACACTTTTTTGGTTGAGCGACGCACTCGCATGCGGCGGTGTCGCCGCGGCCCTGGCCGACGCGGCGGTGACCCTGGTGCCGCCGCCGTTGCGGGCTCCAGCCCACGCCGTGGTGATAGTCGGCGTAATTGGCGGTGCTGCGCTGGTCAACCTGGGTGGAGTGGCGCGGGGCGCGCGGCTGGTTGATTGGGCGACCGCGGTGAAATTGATTCCGCTGTTGATTTTCCTGGTGGTGGGCGTGGGGGCGATCCATCGGGCGAATTTTGTGCAGACGGTGGCGCCCACCACCCAGGGCCTGGGCCGCGCCTTGATCCTGGCTCTCTTCGTACTCACCGGCATGGAAGTTGGACTGAGTGCCAGCGGAGAGGTAGTAAACCCGGCACGAACGATCCCCCAGGCGCTGGCGACGGCTTTGGTTTCGGTAACGCTGTTGTACATTGCGATCCAGACGATTGCACAAGGGATTCTGGGGGCTTCGCTTGCCCATTCCACAGTGCCACTGGCGGATGCGATGGGGCGGATCCATCCAGCATTGCGGTTGTTGATGCTTGCCGGGGCCGCGCTCTCGATGTTGGGGTGGGTTTCAAGCGACATTCTGGGCAGCCCACGCATTCTGTTTGCATTTGCCCGCGACGGGCTTCTTCCGCGGGTGCTGGGACGGGTTCACCCGCGTACGCATGTGCCCCACGTCGCGATTCTGTGCTATGCGGCGCTCGCCATGGGCCTGGCCCTGACGGGAACTTTTGCCGAACTTGCTGTGCTGGCGACGCTTTCCAGTTCCGCATTCTATGCGGCTGGCTGCGCCGGGGCATGGCGGCTGGCACGCAACGGTGTGGCCCTGGCCGGCCCGCCGCTCAACTTTCGCAGGCTGGGAAGCGCGACGGTGGTGGGCATTGGGAGCATGCTGTTCATGATTGCCCTGGCCTCGCGCGCGGAATTCATTGGGCTGTGCGCGGTGGTTAGTATCAGCGCGATCATTTACCTGGCGCAGACCCGTGCTCTCGCAGCCCGAAGTTAGAGGACTAATGCCCCCGGGCATACCGGATAGTAAAACCTGGCCGTTAGTTTTTCCATAGGAACGAAATATGGCGGTGCGCGCGGCAGAAGAAGCTGGCTAATAAATAGCTTGAAAGCAAATTCACAATTCTCTAATCTGGACCCGATACCCTTCCATCAATACTCAACTATCAGGCCATGGTTGGTTTACCCGGGATCTAAGCGCAGATCTAGCGGCGGTCGCGCAGCCGCAGATTTAACGTGATACCTCTCTATCTTCGCCTTACTGGGAATTTGTATCGGGCCCGCCAACAATAGACGTTTCATGCATCCGTGCACAGTCCCGCAACCTTGTTCTTCTTTCAGGAGGTAGTTTCCATGCATCCGTCGAGTGTAGGTTCTCGCAGAATTCTCGCCGCCCTCACCGTCTTCTTACTTTGCATTTCCTTAGGCCGTTATAGTCTGGCGCAATCTATCCAGGGCAGCATTATCGGGACGGTACAGGACAAGGCCGGAGCGGTGGTTCCGGGAGCTACGCTCACGCTGGAAAACGTTGATGAAGGTTCGACCCGTACCGCCACCTCCGGCGCAAGCGGCGATTACAAGTTTATTGACACCAAGGCGGGACATTATTCGCTGCAGGTGACGATGGCGGGGTTTGAAAAGTGGGCGACGACGGGGGTTACGCTGGCGGCCCGGCAGCAGCTGCGTATTGACGTAGACCTGGTGGTCGGCAGCATACAGCAGGAGGTTGATGTCTCGGCGGACACAATCAGCGCAATCAATACGGACACTCCTTCGATCAGCGCGGTGTATTCGGCCGCCGAGGCGGCGAATCTGCCGGTGAATACCCGCGCCAGCGCCAGCGGCACCAGCGCATTGAATATCGTGGGCACCCTTCCGGGCGTGCAAGCGGACCATGGCTCCTTTTCGCTGCAGGGAGGGTTACCGTTTCAGACTGAGGTTTCGGTCGACGGCATTACTGTTCAGAGTGCAACGGGAAATTCACCCATTGCCGATGCTTTTCCTTCCACTGAATCGATCTCGGAACTGCGCGCGGATGGAGCAATGAATAATGCTGAATTTGGCCAGCCGGGCGAGATTACGGTGATCAGCAAAGGCGGAACTAATACGATTCACGGATCCGCGTTCTGGTACTTCCAGAATGCAGCGTTTGACGCGATTCCTTATACGTATCCTACTACCACCACTAAGCCCAAGCTTATCGGTAATACTTACGGCGGTAGCTTTGGCGGACCGGTAGTTATCCCGCATCTTTACAACGGTCACGGCAAGACCTTCATCTTCGGCGCATTCGAGGGGTGGCAGCATCCGGCGCAGTCGACGGAGCTTTATAAAGTACCTAGCACTCTGATGAAGATGGGCGATTTCTCAAAGTATGTCTCTACCGGATTTACCGGTCTTACCAATCCATTCACCGGGGGGAGTTATGGAACGGCTCTGCCTGCGGTGAATGCGGCCGCGGCAAAGTTATTGACGTTCTATCCCGACCCGAACGTAGGCGACCCCACGGATTATACCGATGATGGGACACCCAACTATGTTGTGAACAAGGACACCAGCGGGCACTCGAATCAATTCGACGTTCGCGGTGACCAATACCTTGGCGCTAATCAGAAGTTTCTCGTGTGGGGCCGGTTCACCTGGAAAAACTTTCCTACGAACAGCATCGAGCCATTAGCGGTGCCCTCGGCGCAGAACACCAACCAGACGCGGGTTTTGAAAATCAGCGCAAACTACACGGTTAATCCGCACATCATCAATGAATTCGGGTTTGGTTTCACGTTATCCACGACCGGGACATCGAACAGCTTCAATGGAAAGACCTTCACCGAAGGTCTGGGCCTGAACGGATTGCAGAACCTTTTCTATAACGGCATCCCGGAGGTCGACTTTAACAACGTGAGTCCCCTGAATGCCGACCGCTTGAGTTCACTGACCAAGTCTCATACCTACGTTTATACCGACGCTCTGAGTTGGTCCAAGGGACATCACGAGTTCAAGTTCGGCACCGATATCCGGACACTGCAAGCGATCACTCCGCTGGGCTTTAACGGCTCGGACAACTACGGCACGTTCACCTACAACACGCAGAACAGCAGTGGGCTTTTTACCGGCGTCGACTTTGCCGACTTCCTCCTCGGTCTGCCCTACCAGACGTTCTACGACGTGGTGCAGGAAGACAACGACGGCAAATCGACCCATTACCACTTCTTTGCCCAGGATCAATGGAAGGCGAGTCAAAACCTTTCGATCACTTATGGTGTTCGCTATGAGCTGCACCCCGGCTATTACGACGTTCATGGAGATATCGGCAACTTTGTTCCCGTTCCGGGATCGGGCGAATCCATTTACCCCGATGGCGCTTCAAGCCTGCTAGCCACTACCTTTCTGGCCAGCGCCAACGCCTGCACTCCGTACGGATCTTCCACGGGGAGCACGATCAACGGCGTAAATTGCATGCCGGTGCTTTCGAACAGCCAGGCAGGCTACCCCAAGGGTTTGAAAAAGTACCCTCATTACCGCTTTATGCCGCGGTTCGGCTTTGCCTATCGTCCGTTCGACAACGACAAGACGGCGATCCGCGGCGGTTTTGGGATGTACAACATCACGGTGCTGGGATCGGTTTTCTATTCTCTGACCGGGACTCTCCAGGCACAGACAACCCAATACACGAACACGCTGGACCCGGTAACCCACGCCGTTGGTTATCAGTGGCCGCAGATTTATGCGGGCGCGGGGAGTGCCGGATGCTCCACCTGTTACGGACAGGATTATTTCGGTACGGCGAACAGCACGGACTGGAAAGATCCCTATACGGAGCAGTGGTCGTTAAGCGTAGATCATTCGATAGGTTCCGGATATACGACGCGGCTGTCTTATATTGGCTCGGAGACGCATCAGCTGGTATGGGCTCCGGATGAAAACACGCTGCCCTTCTCGAGCACGGTTTCGGCGGCAAACCAGCCCTTCAGCGCGCGGTTGTATCCCAACTGGGGCCGTATCAATACGCGGGCAACGGGTGCGAACGCGAGCTACCACTCGTTGCAGGCAGAGTTCGGTCATCGGTTCCAACAGGGGCTGCAGTTCGATTCTTCGTGGACCTACGCCCGAGCCTTGGCCGACAACCAGGGACCTGCGAATAACAGCGGCTTCGCTGGAGAGAACGGGGGCTCGCGGGCATCGTCGGTTCTGGCCCGCTATGTTGATTTTGGAAATGTCTACGGTACGCGCCGGCAGCGCTGGAACACCACCGCGGTTTACGACCTGCCTGTTGGACGCGGGAGGCAGTTTGGATCCTCTATGTCCCGCATCGCCGACCTGGCTATAGGTGGCTGGCGGCTGGCCGGAATCTTCCTATGGCAGTCGGGTCCGTTTGAATCGCCCTATTTCCCTAACGGACAGGGAGATCCCTCCGGTACCGGTTCGGGGTTGAACGGCACGAACACGGGCTTTGACGGCGGCCATCGCAACCAGTACGGGGATAAGGTTCCCAACGTCAGCCAAAAACCTTCAAACCGGACGCGGTATCTGTGGGTAAACCCGGCGTCCTTGACCTGCCCGGGTTATCCGGGTTGGGTTCCAGGAACAGCCTGCACCACGGGGAGCGGCACTGGACCAGTGCCTAACCCGATTGGCCGATTTGGCAATGCGGGAGTAGGCACCATTGTGGGTCCGGGGACGGTCAATCTGTCGACCGGCCTGAGCAAGGTATTTCCCATCACCGAGCGGTTGAATTTTCGCCTGGAGGGCACGTTTACCAATGTGCTCAATCACACCAACCTGGGAGATCCTAACGTTAATATTGCCTCTCCGAGTTTTGGGTTGATTAACAACACGATTGGGTCTGACTTTGGTGGGGCGCGGACGGGACAGGTTTCGGCCAGGTTGGATTTCTAGAGTTGGTATCGAAAGAGGGCGGGCCCTCGGGCCCGCCCTCTTTTTTTGCGGCACTGTCCCTCAGCGGCTAAAGCCGCGCTCATTTCACAGCGATTATGTACGGGCTGAACCCCGTACCCTTCACTCCACGTCCGGGTGCCGAGAGGCTGGAAGACCCGTCTCAGTCCTATCACTGTCATTGTCCGCCCAGGCGGGTGGTTCGGTTTTTGCGTGCCTCGCGGCGGAATTCGGCTTCAATCTCCTTTGGATCGTCGCAGTCGAGGAGCTCTTTCGCTTGCTGTGCGTTCTTTGGCCTCGCCAGACGGGCTTTGGATGGATCAAAGACTCGCGCGTCAGCCGGCTGGGCGGCATAGGCGGTGAGGTCGGGGGCGGTGGTGAAGAGATCGCTCAGGTCAGCGGAGAGCCGGTCTTCAAGATTCAATGGCCCTAACCCCAGCAATTCGTAGATCGTCTTCTGAATGCTGGCCATGCTGGAGTGGCGGTGAGAGATAGCGCCTTTGCGAATATAAGGGCTCATGGCAAGCAGGACACTGCGATGAGCGTCAACATGGTCCACTCCCGCCTGAGCGTCGTCTTCTGTAACAAACACGGCGCTGTCTTTCCAGATAGTGCTGTGGGAGAGATAGTCCATGATCTTGCCTAAGGCCAGATCGTTGTCAGCCACATAGGACCCGCGGTCGGGATAACCGTCACGGGCTCGCGGGCTGGCCGTGTGATCACAAGGAAGGCGGATGACGATCAATGCGGGAGCATTGCCCGCACGCAACACCTGGGTAAAGTCCCGGGCGAATTCGTCATAGCGGTATTGATCTGGAATGCCAAGATTAAAGGTAGGAAAGTTGCGGTCACTCGAGGTGAAGACGGGCTGCGGGACGGGCGCGTTGAGCACCATGCGCTGCCCGGAAGGTTCAGAGCCGTCCACCTCTTCGCCACCCTCCACCTCAAGGCCTTCGCCATAGTTGCGGATGGTAAGGCCAGCGCCGGCAATGTGCTCCCACAAGGTGCCAAATTCAGGTTCATCTTCAGGCATGGGTGCATCGGCGCCGCCACCGATGGCACGCCGCCCCGGCGCTGCGCTCAAGGGATTTTCTGTTCTTCGGCCGCCATAGTTGGATGTCCAGGCAATGTGGAACCAGGGAGTCGGGGCGGCTCCCAAAGCCCAGCGGTGCCCGTCGGCGGAAACATCGCTGTCGACAAAGAAGCGGTCGCTGGTGGCAAAGCGCTGGGCTAATGCGTGGGCGTTGGGGGTCACCCTGATGGTCTTGTCCTGGGGTGCGGTCGAAAGCCATCCGTTGAGCCCCCAGCGGGCAAGCTTTGCGTCGCCGTCGCCACCAGGGATGTCGCCGAATATCTCGTCATAGGTTCGATTCTCGCGGATGATGAGGAAGACATGGCGCAAATGGGGTAGATGAGCGTCGGGAACCAGGGCGGCTTCATTGTTGCTGACCACGGCCGCGGTCGTTTGCCGAAGATGCGATTCGCCTGCGAGCGGGATGACCGAAATGCTGCCGAACTCCAGCTCGCCGACATAGCTGCCGGTATTTACGGGATGGAACGAGGCTCCGCCATTGGGTCCGCTTCCCTTGCCCTTGGTGTTTACCACGTAGAGGGTACTGCCATCTTCAGAGACGGCGGCGGCTGTGGGAAACCAACCGACGGGGATTTGACCGAGCACGCTGTTCGATGCGGTGTCAATGACTGCGACGGCATTGATTCCAGCTTCGGTTACATACAGGCGCTGGCCGTAGAGGGCGAGACCGGCGGGCATAACGCCGCGCAACGCGCGGCCCTGACGATCGACGAAATCCTTGCCGGTAAAGGGGCTTAGCGGGATCTCATGCAGGAGGCTGGTTCCATTTGTATCAATAACAGCGACCGAATCCTGGTGAGCGAGGGCGACATACACGCGATCGCGGCCGGCGACCACGCCGCTGGGCGAAGCTCCGCCCAGCGCGGCGGCGGCTGCGCTCTCACTATCCGGGCCGATGGGCTCTCCCAGCCGGAGCCGGCCGAGCAAATGCGGACGGGTGGAATCGGCGATGTTGTAGGTCCAAAGCGAACTGCCTCGGAGATCGTTTTCATCTCCCAACCCGGGAACCTTGTGCCCGTCCACAACCACGCCTTCGCGCGCCGCCCGGGAGGGATACCCAAAGGGAGGGAAGGCGATCCCGGTCTTGAGGATGTCGTCCTTGTCGACGCCGCCGATGAGCTGGTACTCAAACAGGCCGGAGTTGGTGATGTAAAGGCGGGAGCCATCGGGGGAGAGGGCAATGGAGAAAGGGTTGCTACCGGTGGGTACGGAAGCGACGCGCTGCCGGCGAGTGGTGTCAATGATTACGACACGCCAGTTGCCCTGATCGAGGACGTAAAGCAGGCGTCCATCCGGACTGAGAGCGATGGCCGCGGCGAAGCTCTCGACAAAGGATTTGCCGCCCAGAGGACCGTTCAGCGGAATACTGGCCACGCGCCTCCACGTCTGGGTAGAGAGAATGTGGACTTCACCGGTGTCGCCGGTGGTGTCATACAGCAGACTCCCGTCGGGGGAGTAGATCACTCCTGTGTGTACCTGGACCTCAGGATCGTTTTTTCTGCCGGCAGGAATTCTCTGCACGGAGGCGTCCGCGTGGGCGTGGTCGATGATGTTAAGAGAGAACGGCCAGCCGATGGAAGGGGCAACCAACTGATCGGCGCGTGGCCGCAGAGCCAGGGTATAGGGGTAAGGCGCGACCTTGATCCAGGCTCCTGCCGGCGTGATGCGGCGGCCATTGGGCAGGGTGGCGGAAACATTTTGTCCAGTTGCGGGTAGAGACGCGGCGGTGACCAGGGAGAGAAGAACCCGGGCAAAACGATGATTCATAAGAAGCGCCTTTCCATGGAAAAGTAGCGACCCGCGGACAAAGGTGTTTGCTGACTTAGGCAATCATAGTTGGATTCGCAGGTGGGGGCCTGCCGGCCTGGCAACCTGCGTTCGTGGCAAGGAAATCGTGGGCGTAATTCCCTTGATTTGCTCGGATGGAGTGCCTAGAATCACCCGCATCTTCTTTTCGGTTTAATTTTCCCAGGGAAAATCGTTTTGGCGGGCAGGCACCAGATTATTTCGTCCTGCTCGGCCGCATTGCAGGCGATGCCGTTGTTGAGCAGATCGCCGGCTCCCCTTCGTCTGCTTCACTCACGTTTCGAGCGCTCCAGGAGAAAGAGTTATGAAGCTGCCATTCTGCACCAAACCTTCCGCGATCCCCCTTCTGGTGTCTGTCCTATTGAGCGCGCCTCTGGTTGGCTTCGCTCAAGACATCGTCATGCCTACACCGAAAATCCTGTACCTTTCCCGCGAGTTCACCAAGCCCGGCAAGGGCGGCTTTCCTCATGAGTCGACAGAGAAAGGGTATGTCGACGCCATGGCTGGCAACAAAGCCGCGCCAACCTACTATGCCCTCAGCGCGTTGTCAGGTCCGCCACGCGTCCTGTTCATGTATGGCTACCCCTCGTTTGCCGCTATGGAAGAGCAGCACATGAATATGGTCAAAGACAAGACGCTTATGTCTTCACTTGAGCAAACCGATGTCGCTGACGGCGATATGCTCTCAGGGACTGATTCCAGCGTGTGGACGCTGCGGGATGATCTGAGTCTTAATCCAGGTTTTCGGACTGGATCGCACATGGAGACGGTCATGCTCTTCAAAATTCGGCCTGGTCATATGAGCGAATGGGAGGAACTGGTGAAGCTGGTGATCGCCGGCTATAAGAAAGGCGCTCCCGACGCTCACTGGGCTGCTTTTCAAGAGGCTTACGGTATCCCCGGCGGCGGATTCCTGATTTTGACAACGCTAAAGGGCGGAAGCGCGCTAGACGCCGAATTCGCTTCGGACAAGAACTTTGTGGAGGCCATGGGTAAGGAAAATATGAAGAAGTTGGAGGAACTCGAAGCTGCGTGTGTCGAATCGAGACAAGACAATTTGTTTGTGATGAATCCCACGATGAGCAATCCTCCAGATGCGTTGATCAAGTCGGATCCGGATTTTTGGAAGCCAAAGGGACATTAGGCCAGGTGTGCGTGGATCCCACCCTTTGCGAAGAACGCAGAGGGTGGGGCACCCGCAGATTTTGCTGCGCCAAAATGGGGGGAGTGTGGTGGCCGGTCCCTTCTCAGTGGACGAGATTTTGGTTACCTTCTGTGTAGATGAATGAAGATTCAATCTTCGCCGCGGCTCTGAGCAAAACCGACCCGATAGAACGAGCTGACTACCTTGATGTCGCCTGCGGGGGCGACTCGGGTTTGCGGCTGCGTATTGAGCAAAGGCTCGCGGAAAAGGACACAGATCCCCAGACGCCAACGATGGAGAGCAATCCGGACGACACGGCGGGTTTCATTGCTCCCCCGCCGGTAGGGTCCCCGCTTAAAGAAGGTCCGGGATCGCTGATCGGACCATACAAGCTTCTTCATCCCATCGGCACTGGCGGCATGGGCGTCGTTTACCTTGCCGAACAGCAATACCCCGTGCATCGCCAGGTAGCACTCAAGATCATCAAGCAGGGGATGGATAGCGAGCAGATCATCCTGCGCTTTGAGGCCGAGCGACAGGCCCTGGCGCTGATGGACCATCCCAACATTGCCAAGGTACTGGATGCAGGTACCACTGACTCCGGACGACCCTACTTTGTCATGGAGCTGGTCAAGGGCACTCATATCACCCGGTACTGCGACAATAATCAGCTCACCGTCCGGCAACGGCTGGAATTATTCATTCCCGTTTGCCAAGCCATCCAGCACGCGCACCAGAAAGGAATTATTCACCGCGACATCAAGCCTTCGAATGTGCTGGTGGCCATCTACGATGGCAAGCCGGTTCCCAAGGTGATCGACTTCGGTATTGCCAAGGCAACTGGCGAGCAACCGGCCAACGAGGCCATGTTCACGCAGATTGGCGCAGTGATTGGGACGCTCGAGTACATGAGCCCGGAGCGGGCGGAGTCGGCAGTGGATGTGGACACACGCAGCGATATCTACTCGCTGGGCGCGATGCTCTATGAGCTGCTCACGGGAGTTACGCCGCTGGCCTCAAGCCAATCGGCGTACTTCGAGATGCTGCGCAAGATTCGCGAGGACGAGCCGCTCAGCCCCAGCAGCCGCTTGAGCCAGTCGAAAGAAACGCTTCAGACTACTAGCGAGCAGCGTAAGACCGATCCGGGACGATTGCCCAAGTTGTTGCGGGGCGAGCTGGACTGGATCGTGATGAAGGCGCTGGAGAAGGATCGCACTCGGCGCTACGAAACCGCCAATGGATTCGCTCGGGACATAGAGCGCTATCTTAGCGGCGACCCGGTAGAAGCCGGACCGCCTTCGGCGGCGTACCGACTGCAGAAGTTTGCCAGCAAGAACCGTGGCCTGTTGGGTACGGTAGCAGCCTTTGTTGTGTTGCTGGTTTTGGGCGCAGTGGTGAGCACGTGGCAGGCGGTGCGAGCGCGAAGGGCGGAGCGGGCAGCTACCAGGCAGCGGGACCGGGCCGATGCGGAAGCGGCCACCGCCAAAGCGGTCACCGATTTTCTGCAAAATGGTTTGCTCTCCCAAGCCAGCGCGCAGCAGCAAAGCGGATTGGAACAGAAGATCGATCCGGATGTGAAGGTGCGGACCCTCCTGGACCGTGCTGCGGGTTCTATCAGCGACAAATTCCCCGGACAACCTCTGGTTGAGGCGGACATCCGCTCCACAATTGGCAACACTTATTTGGATCTGTACCTGATCCCGCAAGCGGAGTTTCAATTTCAGAAGGCCTACGATCTCAGCGCGCGCTATCGGGGCTCTGAAGATCCGGTGACGCTCAGCTATCTTAGCAAC
The DNA here is from genome assembly GCA_963758385.1 of uncultured Acidobacteriaceae bacterium. Lineage (GTDB taxonomy): Bacteria > Acidobacteriota > Terriglobia > Terriglobales > Acidobacteriaceae > PALSA-350. The sequence continues at coordinate 2,444,094 of CAVWVA010000001.1, forward strand.
CTCGCTGCCATCAAAGCGGCGCGAGGAAGTGTCGCGGAAGCGGCTGGGCTCGCGGAGAAAGTGGTGCAAGGCTTGACACGCGCAGTTGGCCCCGAAGATCCGCGTACGGTAACCGCCATGCAGGCGCTGGGGGTCGACTACATGCGCCAAGGCAATTACGCAAAGGCGGAAATACTGCTCAAGCAGGCTCTCGCAATCCAGCTGCGAAGGCCTGGCCTGGACCATATCGAGACGCTGGATACCAGCGACAGCCTGGCGACGCTCTATCGATACACCCGAAGGTATGCAGAGGGCGTGCCGCTCTTAGTCAAGGGACTGGAGAGTTACAAGCGGCTTTACGGGCCAGGACACCCTTTTGTATTACGCGAGATGTATGGATTGGCAACGATGTATATGGGACAAGAGAAATATGCGCTGGCCGAGCCGCTCCTGCAGCAGGTTCTGGAGGGCAATATCAAACTGCTGGGCAAAGACCATCCAAATACATTGTCGACCCTACAAACGCTGGCAAATTTATACGGCAAGGAAGGCAAATATGCCCAGGCGCTAGCCACGCAGCAACAGGCTTATGCAGGCTTCCTGCGCAGCGGGAGCGCTGACCTGCCTATGGCTCTTGTGGCCGAGGGAGATCTGGCAGGAGCATATGAGGGCGTAGGTGACACAGCCAGAGCCGAGAGCACATTCAAGGACTCGATAGAACGGGACGTGCGCGTTCTTGGGCCTACCCATCCTGACACGTTGAGCGATATGTCGAATTTGGCCTACCTGTATGAGACGCATAAGCACTATGCCCAGGCCTTACCGCTGCAGATGAAGATTAAGGAATTGAGCACCGCCAGGAATGGACCGGAAGACCTGCATAACGTGACGGCAACTACCATGATCGGCAAGGACTACATGGGACTTCACCAGTATCAAAAGGCGGAGCCGGCGCTGCGCGAGGTGTTGGCCATCGAAATCAAGAGCCAGCCGGATAACTGGAAGCGATATAACCTGGAGAGCCTGCTGGGAGAAGCGTTGATGGGCGAGAAGAAGTATGTGGAGGCGGAACCGTTGTTGCTGTCGGGGTATCAGGGCATGAAAGAACGGGAAGGGAAAATGACGGCCCCCGCAAGAGTATTTGTGCAAGAGGATGGCGAACGGCTGGTCGAACTCTATAAAGCCTGGGGTAAGCCGAAGCAAGCGGCCGAGTGGGAAGAGAAGTTGCAGGCCGGGACTGTGGCAAAGGGCGGAGCCAAGCAGTAGAGCGGTTCTTGCGAACCAAAGGGTGAGTGCCAGGACACTTGGGTTTTGTTGCGGTCCAGGCCGAGACCTCTGCATTAGCCGACCGGCGCGGCTTGCCCTCTAGAGCATGGTCTTAGCTATATAGGTGGCCACGTTCATGCCAATGACGGAGGCTCCGCCCCAGACGAACGTCGGATGCAGCCGATGCGATCTGACCGTGTCGACGACTGTGCAAACCAGAATGGTCCCGGCGCAAAGCAGCAACACCCCGATATCGCTGTCGCCTCGAAGCCCCTTCGCGTATGCCGTGAGACGCCCGAATGCGGGACCAAGCAGGCTGAGCGTCGCCAGCAGCATCAATCGCTTATGATAGTCGCCACGCTGGCGGAGAAGAATCGCCATGCCAACCAGGCATGCAAACACGACCAGAGCAATACCGTCAAAAGCAACCAGCATCCAGAGAAACCGTGTGCTGTGAATATCGTGCGACCGGCGTGCGGCCGAATGAACGAGAGTGGGCATGCCAACCAGAATTACCAGCGTTGCAAGCCCCACGCCGAACATCCCAAGTCGACGGTGCAGATCAAGTCGATGCCTCGCGATTAGCAAAGTTTGTGTCAGAAACAGCGCGACCCATGCGGTCATCACGAATCCGTGGGCATGCACGAGAAGTGTCAGATTGGGGTCGTGATGCAAGAGGCGCAACGTATAGAGCGGTACAAATCCGGCGAGTATGGTCACCGTGACAGAGACTGCCACGACAGAGAAGAACCTATGCTCGGATTGGGCTATCGAGGGTGAACTCACATTCGTCCGGCCACCAAGGGGCTCTGTGGGGTGTCAACAGGGCGCTTCAACCCCCAAGCAGGTTGGAAAAACAAGTCTACATTGTGTTTGCGGGTCGGCCGGCACAGCAGGCCATCCGCCAGTTTTCCATAGGACCTGCTTGCCGGGCCATCATGCCGGCCGTATGTTCTGATTGAGGAAGAACAAGTTGTGGGGATCATATCGCGCTTTGATCTGCTGCAGCCGCGCGTAGTTGGCGCCATAGGCGAGTCGCACACTGTTCTCTCCCTCCCGTTCCATAACGTTCACGTAGTTGCCATCTTCGTCCACAGGCAGCTTCGTTTTCAACGCCTCAATCCACGCCCTAGCGGCTCGCTGCCCATCTGGCGGCTTCCAGGGGGCGGCAACGTCGAAGGTGATCCCAGTCCTGCGCAGAGGAAACGCTGTCGCCGCAACCAGCACGCGCGACACCGCGCCGTGAAGATGAACGAGGAAGCATTCGACGGGAAACGGCGCGCTCGAAAATGCATGCGCGAAAATCTCGATTCGCTGCTCATCAAGTTCTGGGAAAAAGCCGCTGCAATGTTCCTCATAACTAGGCGGAATGACGGCGGGGGTCATCTGCTCAAGCTCGAGATACGGCCTTATCTGAACCGTGTCCTCGACGGCGCTCGGATGATGACGAAGAGGCGCCAACACTTTCTCGCCTTCGGCGGGGTCACCTAAGTAGCATGCCTCAATGTCGATTTGAGGTTTGTGACCGGGGCGGCCGGACATTATGGCGATTAGGGTCAGCTCGTCTGGAACCGCGGCAACAAATTCTCTAAACGCCCGCAATAACTCGCGCGTGTCCGCTGACTCAAGCGTGATTATCCCCGCAAGGACCTTTGATACAGGGTGCAGTGCAACCGTGAACTCGGTGACGATCCCAAAATTGCCTCCGCCACCGCGAATAGCCCAATATAGGTCGGGGTTCTCGTGTGCGCTTGCGCTTACCATGCGTCCATCTGCCAGAACCAGTTCTGCGGCAAGGATGTTGTCGCAGCCTAGACCATACTTGCTCATCAGCGGACCGACGCCCCCTCCGAGAAGAAACCCTCCTACGCCCACGGAAGGACACTGCCCGAGCACCGAAGCTGTTCCCACCTTTGCAGTCTCAATCTCGACCGCACCACACAACATTCCGCCGCCCAGACGGGCATGACTCTTGTCAGAAGCAATGGTCATACTGTGGAAGCCGGACATGTCGAGCACAAGACCTCCATCGCAGGTGGAATATCCGGCATAGCTGTGGCCGCCGCAGCGTACAGCGAGAGGCAAATGGTTTGAGCTTGCGAAGCTCAGGGTTGCCTGGATGTCCTGTGGGTTGGCGGGATGCACGACGAGCGCGGGATGAGCGGCAAACTTGGCTGCATAGACTTTCCGAAGCTCCTCGTACTTCGGATCGCCAGGGCGAAAGACCTTTCCAGTAAGTCCTCGCGCAAAGGCTGCGAGGTTGGTATCACTCGGCTTTGAGACCGACAGCGACGCAACCTGCTGAGGAAAGCTGGTCCTTGCAAAAAATGGAAGCGAAGAACAAACGCCCCGCCAGAGGAAAGAACGCCGATTCATAGATGCCGCCTTGAAGAATGGATCGGGACCTTGGTGCACGAGTGGAATAGATGAAATGTAAAGGTAGAAGATGAAGGCCGCAAGCCGGTCGCGATCCCGGCTCCGGAAGGCTAACGTACCATAAATGGCAAGGACTTTGCCTTTGCAAAAGCCTGGCCTCAGGACGACCCCGATAAGTACATTATCGCCACGTCACTCATCGACCATTCAGAGGAATCCGAGCTGGCGGAATCGGCACCCCGGACAAATAACTCTGCACTAGGTTCGGCTTTTGTCGACCCAAAAAAGGGCGGCGCTCCTAAGACCGCTTCCCAGCGACTTTCGCCACCACAGCGGTCACCGCATATTGCCCGGAGGAGAATGATGCTCGCAGACCTTGCTGCAATCAATTGATTTTATTGGGCTTACTTGGTAGCGTCATCGGGGATCGAACCCGAACTCTCCGCCTTGAGAGGGCGGCGTGTTAACCAATTACACCATGACGCCACGATGGGTGGGATCAAACAAAGCCTAGTATACCAAAGCTAATGATGCGGAAAACCCCGGTCTCAAATGCGAGACCGGGGCCACCCAGTGCGGTTTCGCGACTCTTTTTCGCACAGGCGTTAGACGCCTAGTTTCCTTACTTCATCGTTGTAATACTTGCGGTACAGGATGTCCCACTCCTGGCTGCCTTCGACGATGATCTTGCGTTGGGAGGCAATCTTCAGGCGAGCGGCCTGGTCGATCTTCATCTCTTCGGTCAGGACCTTTTCCAGCGCCTTACGCGCCTCCTGGCGAATGGTGTTGCGGTCGTCCAGGAATTCGCATTCATCGGTCTCGGCAAGCGTGTCGGCCACCACGTGCGCCAGCTTGTTGAGTTTGTCGCGAGAGAGTCTCACAATACCGCCTTGTATTTGCGGGCCAGCTCCTGCTTCACTTTTTTGAACATCTCGGCGTAGCTGGCGCCGGTGCGGCGCATGTCTTCCTGGTAGGCGTCGAGGATGACGCGCACTTCTTCGTTGATGCGGTCTTCCAGAGACAGCTCTTCAAGAATGGCCGCGTTGACACGCTCAGCAACGACAGAAACTTTCCCCGCCCGGATCATCTTGGCTTCGATCAGTTGGTTGACCGTTTGGCGTGCCAGATAATTGACGTACTCCCGCGAAAAAATCATGTGATCTAACCCGGACTATAGCATATTTGGAGCTCTTCCCCGGCGCACGCCAAGGAGCGCGGCTGCACGGAATCCGGTGCTTTCCGGCGTCCGTCTCCGTCTCCACCCCGCCGGGCCTTGGAGGAAATACCGGAAACATCTGCGACAATAGAGGCGCGAATATGCAGCCCGACGATCTGATCTCTCTTAAAGATGACATGGTGGCGTTTATTGAAGGACACGCGATGCGCCGCCTGCCTGGATTTATCACCGAAGACCTGCCAACCGTCTTGTGGGAAGACGAAGACAATCCCGATAGCTGGAAAGACTTTGTGGAGATGGCCAAGAGCGCGTCTGCTCCGTTCGTGACCATGAGCGAAGTGATGCTGGAGAAGGACGACATCGCGATGCTGCTGGAGCAGATTCGCGACGACAATTTTCCCGATGAGGCCGCAGCCGAGGTTCACGAGGCCCAGTACCTGGTGAACTACGTGGGCAAGATTGGATACATCCAGCTTGGGCTTTGCCCACCAGGGCATCGTCTTCGTGCACGAAAATGCGACGCCGTGGTATGAGCGCTACCAGCAGCTGCTGGAGTTTGTAGAAGACTTCGGAGACTTTGTTTTCGAAGACGATGAGGACGAAGAAGAAGGGTGAATGCTGCCGGCTCCGGCTCGCAAGCCGTAACCTCGGTGCCGATCGACCTGGTCGGGGGCGCGGGTGACCCGGCTCCTCTCACTCGATGGGTATTGCCTCCGGCAAATCCCGCTGCATCCGCGCTGGCCAAGAGCGCCGGGTTGCCACTGATAGTGGCCGAACTGCTTGCGGATCGCGGAGTACAGAGCGCCGCCGAGGCTGATTTTTTTCTTCATCCCCGCATGGAACACCTGCTTGACCCCTACACCATGCAAGGCATGGCTGCGGCCGTGGCGCGGGTGCAAGCGGCCATCGCCGGACGGGAACCTATCCTGATCTACGGCGACTACGACGTCGACGGCACTACGGCGATCGTTCTGCTCAAGACGGCGATCGAGATGCTTGGCGGGACGGTTGATTTCCATGTGCCGCACCGGCTTCGCGAAGGCTACGGGATGCAGGCGGAGGTGCTTACCGCAGCCGCCGGGCAGGGTGTAAAGCTGGTGGTCAGCGTCGACACCGGGATACGCGATTTTGCTGCAGCGGAGGCGGCGGCCCGGGCGGGACTCGACCTGATTGTTACCGATCACCATTTGCCGCACGGCGCGCGGTTGCCGGAAGCTGTCACCATCCTGAACCCCAACCAGCCGGGTTGTGGATACGCCTGCAAGCACATCTGTGGCGCCGGAGTGGCGTTCAAACTGGCCCAGGCCCTGTTGGAGGCGTGGGATCGGGAACGGACGCGCAACAAGATTCTGCCGTCGTTTCTCAAGATGGTGGCCATCGCCACGGTGGCGGACGCGGTTCCGCTCCTGGGGGAAAACCGGGTTTTCGCCAGCATCGGCCTGGAGCAGTTGCGACGACCGGCGAGTGCAGGCCTGCGGTCGCTGATGCGGGTGGCCAAACTGGACCCGGCGGAGCGAAGGCTTACCGCGGTCGATCTGGCCTTCCGCATCGCGCCACGGATCAACGCTGCGGGCCGCATGGATGTGGCGTCCGATGTGGTGGAGCTGTTTACTACCCGTGATGCGGTGAAGGCGCAGGAATTAGCCGCCAAACTCGATCGCCTGAACAGCGAGCGCCAACAAACAGAAGCGGGCATGCTGGAGCAGATCGAGCGGCGCCTCAAGGAAGACGAGGAGTTTGCGGCGAGCCGCTGCATCGTGATCGAAGGCGAGGGGTGGCATCGCGGCATTATTGGGATTCTAGCCTCGCGGGTGGTTGACCGCATGCGGCTTCCGGCTCTTGTGATCGCGGTGGAGGGTGAGGAGGCTTATGGATCCGGGCGGTCGGTGCCAGGGTTTCATCTGCTGAACGCGATTGAAAGCTGCAAGGAGCTGTTCACGAAATTCGGAGGGCATTCGCACGCGGTTGGTTTTTCCCTGCCGGTGTCACGATTGGCGGACTTGAAGACCAGGCTCGCGGCGTGGGCAGCGCTCAATGGAGAGAGGGCGGAACCTACGCTGCGCTGCCACGCAGTGTTGCCGCTGGACCAAATTACCAGTGCGCTCTTTAGCTGGCTGCGCCAGCTGGAGCCTCTGGGCAATGGCAACGAGGAACCCGTCTTTGTGGCGTATAACGTTCGCTTGACCGCTCCGGTTCGTGCTATCAAGGACCGGCATGTGTGCCTCCAGGTTGTTCAGGGGGCTCGGGGCGCCAGTTGGGCGGCGTTGGGGTGGGACTGGGGTGCCCGGGTTCAGGGGCTCGGGCTGGAGCAGGGGTCGGTTGTGCATATTGCTTACAAGCTGCGGGAGAATGTGCGCAGCGGTTATGAAGGGCTGGAGCTTGAGATTGCGGATTTGGTTCTTGCGGGGTAGCTCCAGCGCGCTTCGCTCGGTCGAAAGACCCTGCCCTCAGAGGCTAAAGCCCTTTAGTTTTTGCTTGCCTTACGAACGGGCTGAAGCCCGTACCCTTCAGCCGATTTTCATCATAGTAGGTGGGTTGCAAGCCCATGAACACTCCGTCGCGGGGTGCAGGGACGTGCGGTTTGTGTTTGTGGGTGGAACGGATAAACTCCGTGCATGCCGCGTGGGTTTTTTGTTACGTTCGAGGGCCTGGATGGGTCGGGTAAGAGTACGCAGCTTCGCCGCCTGAAAGAGTGGCTGGTGACGAGTGGATTGGCAGTAACGGGGACGCGTCAGCCAGGGGGTACGCGGGTGGGCGACCGCATCCGTGCCTTGCTGCTTGATTCGCGCACAGACCGGCTTTCTCCCCTCGCAGAGTTGGGGCTCATGTTCTCTGATCGAGCGCAGTCGATCGCCGAGGTCATTGAACCCGCACTCCAGGCGGGGAATATCGTGCTGTGCGACCGGTTTACGGATTCCAGTGAAGCCTACCAGGGCGGGGGCCGTCAATTGGGCAGCCAAGTGGTGGGAGCACTGCATGCGGCATTATGTGGGGGCCTGCAGCCCGACCTGACCTTGTTGCTGCTGCCGGATTTCGATGTCTCGCTGGCGCGGGCACGACGCCGCAATGAACGTACGGTGGCCACGACCGGGAGCGACGAGAACAGGTTCGAATCAGAAAACTCCGCATTCTATCGCCGCGTGTTTGACAAATACCAGGAGATCGCTGCCCGCGAGCCTTTGCGTGTGGTCGCAATCGACAGCGATGGCTCCATTGAAGAAGTGCACCAGCGCATCGTACAAGTGGTACGAGGACGTTTGTCGGCGGCGAACCTGCTGCGCTGACAACGGCGAAGGCGCATCAAATGGGCACAACCTATTCACCAGCATCGCAAGAACCATGGATCGTGCTGGAGCAGGACGGCTATCGTTTTCCGCCAGGGTTGCAACTGAATCTGCCGTTTTATCTGCTGCGCCGTTTCTTCAAGCCGGCCAATCCGATCGCGCTGTTCGAGCACCTGGCGAAGACCTACGGTCGCATGGCTCATTACCGGCTGGGCTTTTCACATATCGTCTTCATCAACGAGCCCGAGTTCATTCACGAGATTCTGATCAACCAGCCGCAACACTTTATTAAAGAGCGGACGCAGCGGCGCATGAAGATTTTGCTGGGGGAGGGGCTCATCACCAGCGATGGAGAGGTGCACCGGCGCCAGCGGCGGATTGCTGCTCCCGCCTTCCACCGCCAGCGCATTCAGGCCTACGGTTCGATCATGGTGGATCGCGCTGCGCACATGCGAGACCAGTGGCAGGCAAAGGAGCCCATCGACGTTGCCGCCCAGATGATGCAATTGGCGCTGGAGGTGGTGGCGCGCACGCTCTTCAACACAGACGTGACCGGGGATGTGCTGCAGATCAACGACCAGGTCAACGTCATCATGCAGCTTTACAACTACCTGATCGCACTCCCCCGGGCGGAGGCTTACCTGCATTGGCCCATTCCTGGCCTCATCCGCTTTCGCCGCGCCCGGGCCCGGCTGGATGAAGTTGTCCAGCGCATGATCGCGGACCATCGCGCGGACGGAGTGGACCGCGGCGACCTGCTCTCAATGTTGCTGGCGTCGCGTGACGAGGAGTCGGACCACTCCGGCATGACCGACGAGCAACTGCGGGATGAAGTGCTCACGATTTTTCTTGCCGGATATGAGACGGTTGCCAACGCGTTGACCTGGACGTGGTACCTGCTGTCGCAAAATCCTGACGCGGAGGCGCGCATGCATGCGGAGATCGACGCGGTGCTGGGGCCGCGGCTGGCGGGCGCCTGCCCACACTGGAGGACATGCCACAGTTGCGCTATACGGAGATGGTGCTGGCTGAGTCGATGCGCTTGTATCCGCCGGCATGGGCCATGGGGCGGCAGTCGATCGCCGATGTCGAGTTGGGACCTTATCGGTTTCCCACGGGCACTTATTTTTTCTTCAGCCAATACATCATTCAACGCAGTGCGGAGTATTTTCCCGATCCGCTACGCTTTGATCCTGATCGCTTTCTGCCGGAGCAGAAGGCGGGGCGGCCGCGGTTTGCCTATTTTCCTTTCGGTGCTGGAGGACGGCAGTGTATCGGGGAGGCCTTTGCATGGATGGAAGGAGTGCTGATGCTGGCTACGATTGCGCAGCGATGGCGGCTGCGATTCGTTGCTGGACAGAAGGTCGAGGTTCAGCCGAAGATCACGCTGCGTCCCAAGTATCCGATGATGTTTTTGCCTGAGGCTCGGTAACTGTTTTCGCTCTGCTAGTCTCTTTGTGTGGGCTTCGATGAATTTGCAGGGAATGTCGCAACGGTGCGCCATTTGCGAGCGGCGATTGCGGCGGAACGGATGCCCCCGGCGCTGATCCTCGCAGGACCACGCGGCGCGGGCAAATACACCCTGGCCATCATGCTGGCGCAGACCATGGCTTGCCTGCAGCACCCCATGAGCGACGGCCTGCCGGATTTTTGCGGAGTTTGCAACAATTGCACGCGCATCGCGCTCTCCCTGCCATTGGCCGAGAGGGTGAGCGAAGCTATCGCGGCGAGGGAGGAATTGCGCGAGGTCGACAAGAAGGAGACGCGCATCCTTATCCAAAACCATCCGGATGTGGTTGTCATCCCGCCGGATCCTCCACAGCTGCTGATCAAGCTTGGCCAAATACGGAGCGTATTGCAGCGGATCTACCGGTTACCCGCCGATGCTCCTCGCGCGGTTTATATCTTTACCAGCACGGCCTTCATGAAGGAAGCGGCCAATTCCCTGCTGAAGATATTGGAGGAGCCGCCCGCCTACGCGCACATTATTTTGCTGGCGGAAAATCCTGGAGAACTTCTGCCTACAATTCGCTCGCGCTCCAGTATTTTTCGCCTGGGTGCGCTGCCCACGGAAGAGATCGAAGCGGTGCTGGCTGTGCGGCGTACGGATTGGAAACCGAAGCAGCGGGCGCTGGTCGCGCGGTTGGCCGAAGGCGCTGTCGGCCAGGCTATTGGCTTCGACCTCGAGGGCTACCTCGCCAGCCGCCAGGACGCACTTGTGATGCTGCACAACGCCACCGGGGAATCTGACGGTGGAGAGACCGACTTTGGAGCTCTGTTCCGGGTGACCGAGACCTACCGCGCGGGAGCTGACGGCCAGCAAAAAACCAGCGCGCTGCTGCATGCGTTCGCCAGCCTGCTCGAAGACCTCTTGCTACTGCTTTCGGGTACCGGCCACCTGATTCGTAACATCGATCTGGCGGCCGAACTGACCCGGGTTTCGCAAACCGTGAATGTGGCATGGATAGAGGCGGCGGTCCGCGGCCTGGACCAGGTGGAACACGGAATGCGGCGCAACCTGCTGCGCTCCCTCGCCCTCGATTCGTTCGCCGTGGGTCTTTCCAGGTAAAGACGCGATTTGACGCCAGAATTAGCAGTAAAACCCCTTTGGCTAGATTCTGCATCATACTTTCCAGACTTCACCTAAAGAAAAATGTCAGACCCTTCCGCCATCCCGGTGCGCCCCATTTACGAGGCGCGACAGGCAAAGGCGAAGACCAAGACCGAAGGAGAGAATCCTTCGACTTTGCCTTCGGTAAGCCCTGCGGGGCCGCGTAAGCTGATTCGACCACGGCTGCCCGAAGGGGTCGCCGCTGCTCGCTATCCCACCCGCGTTGCCGCCATCTCTCCGCGGCAACCCAACTACTACAGGTACGACCCCGCCGCGGAGAGTTCGCACGCGGAAGCCTTCTACCTGCAAAAGCAGATTCAGAGCAAGACCCTGATGACCTTCGTGCTCGAAGATGGCGAGCAGATCAGCGGCTACATCGAATGGTATGACCGTAACGCGATCAAAGTTCGGCAAGGCGGCGTTCGTACCCTCGTCTATAAGTCAAGCATCAAATACCTGTTCAAAGCTGGGGAAAACAGCCGGGCGTAGGCCGGGGCTTTCAAGCAGTATCAGAATTGGCATACCCGCCCCGGCTTCGGCGAAGATGGATTTTTCCTGATAAAGAATCCGGTCCGGTAAGGCATCCGCTGGGTAGAGTTCCTCTAATACCGCTCTATCGGGCGGCTTTGAACAGGCGGTCGCGAATGGCGACTCCGAGGCCCTCGTCTTTGGGTAATGGACAGATGATGACGCTCGCGCCGGCGGCGTCCAATTCTCTGAGTCCGGCAAAGAGACGCCGGGCGAGCTCATCCGAGTTCGCCAGATTACCCCAGCGATAGATTTTGAACGGCCATTCGCGATGGCCATTATCAAGAGCGGTTGGCAACATAATGCCTACCACCTGCCCTTCGGATTGTAGTTCGTTGGCGAGTTGCAAAAGGGTTGCCGCGTGGGCGGGGGACCACTCCACCAGTACCAACCGTGCGCGAGGGGAGTAGTGCTTCAGACCTACGCCTGGGGATGGCAGGGCCTGTGGTGTGGGTGCGGCCTCGAGCGGCTCGTGATAGGCAATCAGCGATGGGCACAGTGCCTGAACCTGCTGCAAGGTCACCATACCGGGACGGTAGAGGATAGGCGGCTCACCGCATACATCGATCACGGTGGATTCAAGGCCAAGGGACGTTTCACCGGCGTCGATCACGGCGTCGATACGCCCATCGAGGTCCTGCAGCACAAAATCCGCGCGGGTAGGGCTGGTTCGGCCAAAGGTGTTCGCGCTGGGCGCCGCGATGGGCACTCCAGCGAGTTCGATGAGCCTTCGGGCCACCGGATGTTGCGGCATCCTTACTCCTACCCGGTCGCGGCCGGCGGTAACGATTCGCGGTACACGTGGATTTCTCGGCAACAACAAGGTCAAGGGGCCAGGCCAGAAGGCTTCCATCAATACCCGGCCGTTGCCGGGAATTTCGCCGGCCACTTGTTGTAGCTGCTCTTCGTTGACTACGTGCACGATCAGCGGATCCCACGCGGGTCTCTGCTTGGCTTCGAAGATAGCCTGAACCGCCGTCTCATCAAGGGCATTGGCGCCCAATCCATAGACGGTTTCGGTGGGGAAGGCTACGGTGCCTCCCTTGCGGAGCAGTTCCGCCGCGTGACGCAAGGATGCCATCGATGTTGCCGAATCGATGGAGTTGGCATCGACGTGCAGCCGCAATGTATTTTTCACGGTCACGGTTGGTCTGTGTCATTTTCCCACGACGTGCCGAGTGTTATAGACTCCGGCCTATGCAGGCCATGGAAACGGAAGTGAAAATACGGTTGACGGACCGCGACGCGTTCGAGCGAAAGTTGCCGGCGCTTGGTTTCTCGCGTGTCACCGCGCGCACGATGGAGAGAAACACGCTGTATGATACGCCCGACCGCCGGCTGCGCAACTCACGGCAAATCCTGCGCATTCGGCAATATGGGGACAAGTGGGTGCTTACGCATAAGAGTGTTCCCAGCAACCTCGAAGAGGGCCGTCACAAAAGCCGCGTGGAAACCGAGACTGTGGTGGAGGATGGCCCTGTCCTGGGCAAAGTGTTCGAGGCGCTCGGTTTCGGGCCTGTATTTGTTTACGAAAAGTGGCGCGCGGAATGGGCGGATGCTCGAGGACATTGCGTGCTCGACGAAACACCGCTGGGAGTTTATGCGGAGCTTGAAGGACCCAGTGACTGGATCGATTCGACCGCGCAACAGTTGGGGATCAGCGAGGGCCAGTTCATTACGCTCAGTTACGGTCGCATTTTTGAGAGCTGGCGGGATGCATCCGGATCGAAGGCCGAGAATTTTACGTTTGATGAAGTTCCGGAGAGGTTTTGGGTGTAGGTAGGCTTATTTCCGTGTAGGTCGCGAGGGGTGGAAAGTCAGGGGCGAGGGCGGCTTCATTTCCCACATCTCGCAAGAAGCGCGAGATATGGGGCACCCGCTTTCGTGGCTGGGGAGAGAGTTCATTACAGATCTCTAGTGTGATGGAGAGATCTGCGGTCTTTGTTTGCTCGTACTAGGCGTCGACTCCGTGGCACTTTTTGTATTTTTTGCCGGAGCCGCAGGGGCACAGGTCGTTGCGACCTACCTTTTCTCCGGTGCGGCGCTGCGCGGGGGCGTCGGAACTTCCATTCGCTCCAGCCATCCTGGCTTGCTCGAGCTCGCGCTTTTTCTTGCGCTGAAACTCCTGCTCCAACGCATCGATTGTGGTGGACGGTGCGCGTACGGGCACAGGCACCGGCACTGGCCGCGACGGCGCGGGGGCAGCGGGAGGCCGGGCCCCGTTGCCTTCCAGGATGGGCGGCCCTATGAGCGGAACGACCGGCGGGACCACTTGACTGGAGATCTCGGGCGCCGTTCTGCGCGGCAGTTCCGTAACCGGCTGGCCATCCGGGCCTACGATCTGCATCAGGAAGAGATAACGGACGGTGTCCTCCTGAAAGCGCCCCATCATAGCTTCGAACATGTCGAAGGATTCTTTCTTGTAGGCAACCAGCGGATCCTGCTGGCCGTAGCCGCGGAGACCTATGCCTTCCTTGAGGTGATCCATGCTCAGCAGATGGTCTTTCCATAGACCATCGAGCACGCTCAGCATGACCATGCGTTCGTGAAAGCGCATGGTGGTGCTGCCCAGGATGGATTCCTTCGTCTCGTACTTCTCTTTCAAGCGGTCAAAGAGCGCCTCACCCAATTCGTGTCGGTTCAGCGTGTCGAGACTGATGCCTTCCTTCTCCAGATCGATGCCAAACTGCGAAGCGAGCTGCGTCTTGAGCCCGTTCACGTCCCATTGATCGGGATGCATGGCCTCCGGCGCGTGAGCTTCCATCGCTGCGCTGAGAAGATTGGCAACATAGTCTTCGAGGATCAGTTCTTTTTGATCGAGCCCTTCGAGCAACTGCTGGCGAAGTCCGTACACGGCGGTGCGCTGCTTGTTCATGACATCGTCATATTCAAGCAGGTGCTTGCGGGCTTCAAAGTTCTGCCCTTCCACCGCCTTCTGCGCAGCCTCGATGCGGCTGCTGATCATGCGCGATTCGATGGGCACACCTTCTTCCATGCCCAGCCGCTGCAGCAGGTTCGAGACCCACTCCTTGGCGAAGATGCGCATCAGGTCATCTTCAAGCGACAGGTAAAAGCGCGAGGCGCCGGGGTCGCCCTGGCGGCCTGCGCGCCCACGCAGCTGATTGTCGATGCGACGGGACTCGTGTCTTTCGGTGCCCACGATGTGCAGGCCGCCGGCAGCAATCACCTCGTCGTGTTCGCGATCCGCGGCCGCGGCATACTGGGCGAATGCCTTGTCCCAGATCTCCTGTCTGGTTTCGAATTCCTGACCCTGGTAGTAGAAGCGGATCATGCCCGGGGCAGCCATGGGATTGATGGCACCCTCAGCCGCGTTGACTGCCTGAGCCGCGCCGCGCTTCAGCAGTTCCTGCTTGGCCGCGAACTCCGCGTTACCACCGAGCACGATGTCGGTACCACGGCCGGCCATATTGGTGGCGATGGTGACCATGCCGAGACGCCCGGCCTGGGCCACGATTTCAGCCTCGCGTTCATGGAACTTGGCGTTGAGCACCACGTGCTTCACACCCTTGCGCTGCAAAATTGTCGAGAGCAGTTCGGACTTCTCAATCGACGTGGTGCCTACCAGCACAGGCTGCTTCTCTTCGTGCAGGCGGGCGATCTCGTCGGCCACGGCGAAATACTTCTCCTTGGCGGTGCGAAACACCACGTCGGGATTTTCCTGACGACGCATGGGCTTGTTGGTGGGGATGACCACGATCTCGAGCTTATAAATGTTCTCGAATTCCGTGGCTTCTGTTTCCGCGGTTCCGGTCATGCCGGAGAGCTTTTTGTAGAGGCGAAAGTAATTCTGGAAGGTGATGGTGGCCAGAGTCTGGTCTTCGCGACGAATGTTCACCGCTTCTTTGGCTTCGATGGCCTGGTGCAATCCATCGCTCCAGCGGCGGCCAGGCATGAGACGGCCGGTGAATTCATCGACGATGATGACTTCGCCATCCTTGACCACATAGGCCACATCGCGGCGGTAAAGCGAATGGGCTTTGATGGCGACTTCGACGTGGTGTTTCAAATCCCAGTTCTCTGGGTCGGCGATGTTGCCGATGCCCAACAGCTGCTCGATCTTCTCCCAGCCTTCGTCGGTCACGCTGATGGTCTTGTGCTTCTCATCGACCACGTAATCGCCGGTGAGGATCTTCTCTTCGCCGCGCTCGATCTCTTCGCCCTGCTCAAGCGAGGGCAGGATGCGGTTCACGCGGGCGTATTTGTCCGTGGTCTGATCGGTGGGCCCGCTAATGATCAACGGGGTGCGGGCTTCGTCGATCAGGATGGAGTCAACTTCGTCGACGATCGCGAAATAGTGGCCGCGCTGCACGCAGTCGGCCAGTTCGAACTTCATGTTGTCGCGCAGGTAGTCGAAACCGAACTCGTTGTTGGTGCCGTAGGTGATATCGGATCCATAGGCAGCGCGGCGCTGGCTGTCGTCGAGGTCGTGGACAATCACGCCGACCGTCAGGCCGAGGAACTCGTAAATCTTGCCCATCCATTCGGCGTCGCGTTTGGCGAGGTAGTCGTTGACGGTCACCACGTGCACGCCATGGCCGGCCAGCGCGTTCAGGTAACAAGGCAGGGTGGCAACCAGGGTCTTGCCTTCACCGGTCTTCATTTCGGCGATTTTGCCCTGGTGGAGCACCATGCCACCGATCAACTGGACGTCGAAGTGGCGCATCTGCAGGACCCGCCGGCCGGCTTCGCGCACCACGGCAAAGGCCTCGGGCAGGATTTCGCCCAGGATCACCTTCTCTTCCGCCGTGCGCTCTTCGGCATCTTCGATGCCGTCGAGCCGGGCGGCGATGCGGGCGCGGAACTCCAGCGTCTTGGCGCGCAGCCCCTCGTCAGACAGGGCCTTCATGGCCGGCTCCAACGACCCGGCCTGTTCGACCATGGGCGTTATCCGCTTGATCACGCGCTCGTTACTGGTTCCGAAGATCTTGGTTAAAGTGCTTGCGATCAATGGATAATTCCTTTGCTGCCCCGGGGGCCTTCTGCGAAAACTGCTTTACTCTAGTTTAGTTCACCCTGGGTATTTGGTGCAGAATACCCTGGCGGCGGGAAGCGGGAAGAGACGGGCAAGATAACCCTATGGACAAGCGATTTTTCTGCAAGCTGAAGATCAGCAGTGCTTTCGCAGCGATCCTGCTCCATGCCGGGTGCGCTCTTGGCCAGATGGACATGGGTCACACCTCCGATACTGGCGATCCAGTGCCGCCGGAGCAGCTGCCTGCGCCACAACATATCGCGGGCGTGGGCAACGTTCGCTTTCCTATAACGGCCAATGCGCAGGCGCAATTGTGGTTCGAGCAGGGGGTGAATCTGCTCTACGATTTTTGGGACTACGAGGCCGCGCGAGCGTTTGAGGAATCCATTCGGGCCGATGCGAATTGCGCGATGTGCTACTGGGGGCTGTACCAGGCGGAGATTTTCCGCCACAGCGAATCCAAGACGTACGCCCAGGCTTCTCTAGCCAAGGCGATTGCTCTTGAAGCCCACGCGACGCCACGGGAGAAGCTCTACATCCAGGCAGCCGATGCGCACGAGGCGGCCATTCGCGAGGCAGGCTCGGAAGAGAAAGCCAAGTTTGATAAGGAAATCGAAGTTCTGCGCACGCTCGTGAAAGAGAATCCTACGGATACGAACGCCCGCATGTCGCTGGCGCAGGCGGTTTCTGACGGCTACGACGATAAAGGCGAGCCGCGCAAAGGCAAGAAAGAAACACTCGAACTGCTGCAAGGGGTACTGAAGGAGGAGCCGCAGAATTCCGCGGCGAACCACTTGTGGATCCATGCCGTTGAAGCCAGCCCGCACCCGGAACAGTCTCTGCATAGCGCGGAGATTCTGGCTTCGCTGGCCCCTGCGTCCGGGCACATGGTGCACATGCCGGGCCACATCTTTTACCGTACTGGTGATTATGCGCGGGCCCAGGCGGCATTCGATGCTTCTGCGCTGGCAGATGAAAGATACATGCGCGAACAGCGGATTGCGGTCGATAATGACTGGAATTACGTCCACAACCTGATGTACTCGATTGCCAATCTGCTGGAAGCGGGCCAATTGCGGCAGGCAACGGCGGTTTCGGGAAAACTCGTCGCAGCACGGGGGCACCTGGAAGACACGCTGTATCCCTGGTCTCCCCGCGATTCGATTGCCCGGCTGAATCCGGAGCTTCCGGTGGCTTTGCGTACGGCCGACTGGGAGCGCGTGGTTCAGTTGATTAATGCGGGGAACGTGGCTCATTCCATGCCACACATGGAATTTCTAGCAGGCGGTTTATCGCAGTTTGCCCTGGGGATGCAATCGGTGGAAGCACACGAGCCGGATGTTGCCGAGCGGCACGCGGTGTTGCTGGATGCCAGTTTGTGGCGGATGTCGCAGCAGATCAAGGATCAGGAGGAGGCGAAGGCTGCTGCAGGAAATCAGAGCATGTCTCCCGATCCTCTGCCCCAACCTTTGCTGAAGATGCTGTCTATCATGTCGCTTGAACTCCGTGGTTCTATGCTGGCGACGCAAAATAATGTTCCCGAGGCCGAGAAGCTGTTTGCCAATGCTCAGAAAGAGGAGAAGGAGTTGGGGTACCATGAGCCTCCGTTCTATGTTCGGCCGGTGGCGGAGAGCGAAGGCGCGGCGATGATGACGGCTGGACGATGGACTGATGCCAAGGCGGCCTTTGCGCGAGCGCTCACGGAGCGGCCTAATTCGGGGTTCGCGCTTTATGGAATCGCTCTGGCAGAGGAAAAGAGCGGCAACGCGGGGGAGGGCACGGTGGCTTACAGGCAGTTTCTGAGTGCGTGGAAGAGTGCGGACTCTGGTTTGCCGCAGATGCAGCATGCTCAGTTGTGGGTAAACCAGCATGGGGTTCCGGGGACCCCCGGGTCTTAGAGTTTGGGTAGATGCAGAGCTTTCGTGGGGCTTCGCCCCGTCTTTTTCGTCCCACGTACGCTGGGGCGAACGTGGGGCACCCGTCAAGGACCATCCGTTCGTTTTTGGGTAGAACGCGGTTGATGTTTGAGGGCTTGAAGTGGAGTGTTGTGGTATCTCACATCTCGTAAGTACACGTGATATGGGGCACCCGTTCCGGACTCTCTGTTCGTTTTTGGTTTGAGTTGTTGCGGGGAACGCGGTTTTGGGAGGCATCTTGGACGAGGATGTATTGGTTCCGGCACCAACTAAGCGGGACGCGCGCTGGGTATTTTGGGGCCCGGAGGGAATTCGGGCGGGATGGGGGGCGCTTCTCTTCGCCGTGCTCTATATTGCATTTTTGGTTCTTACGGAGTGGATGCTCCGGCCGTATCTTGCTGGGGTTCGCCATATCACGGTGCTGCCCCTCCGGTTGGCACTAATTTTGGAGGTGGCGCAGTTCTTGCCGGCAATCGCGGCGACCATACTCATGGCGCTGGTCGAGCGCAAATCTCCGCTGGCCTATGGGTTTAAAGGGGATACACCGGCGATACGCTTTTTCTCGGGATTGATTTGCGGATTTGCGGCGCTCTCAGCACTCGTGCTGGTGTTGTGGAAGGCGCGTCTGCTGGCCTTCGATGGCAAGGCACTGCACGGCGGCGCGATCTGGGGATACGCCCTCGGGTGGGGTTTTATGTTCCTGATGGTCGCTGTGTTCGAGGAATCGACGCTGCGGGGTTACTTGCAGTTCGCGCTGACCCGGGGCATCGGGTTCTGGTGGGGTGCGATCCTGCTCTCACTGGTGTTTGCGTTTTCGCACGGGACCAATCCCGGGGAGACCAAGGTTGGCGTCTACGGAATTATTGCCACCGGCCTCATGCTATGCCTCAGTCTCTGGTATACCGGCTCGCTCTGGTGGGCAGTCGGTTGCCACGCCGGCTGGGACTGGGCACAGACATACTTCTACGGCACTTCGGACAGTGGGATGGTGGCGCAGGGCCACTTGTTCAGTGCACACCCTATCGGGTCCCTGCTGTGGAGCGGGGGCACGACTGGTCCCGAGGGCAGCCCGCTCGCCACCGGGATGGTTGCCATCATGGCGCTGCTGATGTGGCTGTGGTGGGGACGTAGAGTGAAGTCCCCCTTCAGCGACTGCGCCTGGCGACCGGCGTGGAGCAGAAAGCCCACTGATTACAAGTAGGCTGGGTCGCCGGTTTCTGCATCCACTCCCAGTTCTGCAAACGCTTCCTGGGCTCGCGCGGTGTCGAACTTTCCATCGCGCGCTAACCTCGAGAGCGTAGCCACCACGATGGACTCGGCGTTCACCTCGAAGTGGCGGCGCAAATATTCGCGGTTATCACTGCGGCCAAAACCATCCGTGCCCAGAGACACCAGGCGGCCGGAAAGCCAGGGTGCAAGCTGATCGGGGACAACCTTCATGTAATCGCTGGCCGCGATAATTGGACCCTCGGCTCCATTGAGCGTTTCGAGAAGGTACGGGATCTTTTCCGGCTGCGCGGGGTGGAGGCGATTCCAACGTTCTGCCGCCAGCGCTTCGCGCCTTAGCTCGTTGTAGCTGGTAACGCTCCAAACATCGGTTTGGACTCCGTATTTCTCTGCCAGTATGCCTTGGGCGCGCACGACTTCGTTGAGGATCGGTCCGCTGCCGAAGAGCTGCGCAGTAGCCTTGCCTGACGGCGCAGCCTGGAAGCGATAGATGCCGCGGACGATCCCTTCGCGTACGCCCTCAGGCATCGCGGGCATGGCGTAGTCTTCGTTGTACATAGTGATGTAGTAGAAGACGCTTTCGCCTTCCTGGTACATGCGGCGGATGCCATCCTGCAGGATTACGGCCAACTCGTACACGTAGGCCGGGTCGTAGCTCAAGCAGGTGGGGACGGTGCTGGCAAGGACATGGCTGTGCCCGTCTTGATGCTGCAAGCCTTCTCCCAACATGGTGGTGCGGCCGGCGGTCCCGCCCATCAGGAAGCCCTTGCCGCGCGAATCCGCGAACGCCCAGATCATGTCGCCGACACGCTGGAAGCCGAACATCGAGTAGTACATGTAGAACGGGACGGTGGGCACGCGATAATTGGAGTAGGCGGTTCCGGCGGCAGTGAACGAAGCCATAGAGCCTGCTTCGGTGATGCCTTCCTCCAGGATCTGGCCATCCTGCTCTTCGCGGTAGTAAAGCAGCATGTCGTTATCGTGGGGAACGTACTTCTGTCCCTCGCTGGCGTAGATGGCCACCTGGCGAATGGCGGACTCCAGGCCAAAGGTCCTTGCCTCATCGGGCACGATAGGCACGATCAACTTGCCGATGGCCGGGTCTTTCAGCAAATGGCGCAGGATGCTGACGAAGCCCATGGTGGTGGAAACAGCGCGCCCCTTGGACCCGGCAGTCCACTCGCTGAATGAGCTAAGCGCGGGCGCTTTGAATTCCAGCTTCGGCACTTCGCGGCGGGGCAGGTAGCCACCCAGAGCGTGGCGGCGCTCCTGCAGGTAGATAATCTCCGGACTGTCGGGCGCAGGCCGGTAGGGCTTACCCGCCTTGGCCTGTTGCTCGGGTACGGGAATCTTGAAGCGTTTTACAAACTGAGCCAGGCCGCTGTCGGTGAGTTTTTTCTCCTGGTGGGAAGCATTGCGGGCCTGGTTGGCGCCCATCCCATAGCCTTTCACAGTCTTGCCCAGAATGACGGTAGGTGATCCACGGTGCTCGATCGCCCTCTTGTAGGCGTTGTAGATCTTGGTTGGGTCATGGCCGCCGCGATGCAGGTTCTCCAGTTGCTCGTCGGTCTTGTCGCTTACCAGCTCGAGCAGTTCAGGATATTTGCCGAAGAACTCCTGACGAAGGTAGGCGCCGCCCTTGGCCTTGAATGCCTGGTAGTCGCCGTCGACACACTCTTCCATGCGCTTCAAGAGCAGGCCGGATTGGTCGCGCTCAAATAGCTCATCCCAATCGCTGCCCCACACTACCTTGATGACGCACCAGCCGGCGCCGCGGAAGATACCCTCCAGCTCGTCGATGATGCGCTTGTTGCCGCGCACGGGACCGTCGAGGCGCTGCAGGTTGCAGTTGACCACGAAGATCAGGTTGTCGAGTTTTTCCCGGGAGGCAACGGTCAGCGCACCGAGAGTATCTACTTCGTCGGTCTCGCCGTCGCCGACAAAGGCCCAGATTTTGCGCTCCGTCTTTTGGATCAGGCCGCGGTTCTCGAGATAGCGCATGAAACGGGCCTGGTAGATGGCGTTCAGCGGACCAATGCCCATGGAGACGGTTGGGAAGCGCCAGAAGTCCGGCATCAGCCAGGGATGGGGATAGGAGGAGAGAGCGGGTTTGCCACGCAATTCGTGGCGGAAGTGGAGCAGTCGCTCGTCATCAAACCTGCCTTCGAGGTAGGCTCGGGCATAGACTCCGGGCGAAGCGTGACCCTGGAAATAGATGAAGTCGCCCGGCTGGTCGCCGTAGGTGGCATGGAAGAAATGATGGAAGCCAACTTCGAGCAGGGTGGCCAGCGAAGAGTAGGTAGAGAGATGGCCGCCGATTCCCGCGTCTTTCTTGTTCTGGCCATGAACCATTGCCATGGCGTTCCAACGGATCAGGCTCTCCAGCCGCTCCTCCAGCTTGCGGTCTCCGGGGTACGGGACCTCTTCATGCTTGGGAATGGTGTTCAGGTAGGGGGTGGTGAGCGCGCTGGGGCTTGAGATTCCGGCTTCTCGCGCTCGCTGCCGCAACGCGGCAATCAGTTCAGCGCCCTGGACCGGACCTTCGTCGACGATCAGGTCGTCGAAAGCCTCGATCCACTCTGCTACCTCTTCGGAGAACTTCGATTGGACGGGAAGATCTATTTTGGTTGCCATAGGTTAGCTCTTGTAGGAACGGGATTTCTCAGCAGCTTCGGGGGTGAAGCTCGACCGTTGCAGCCTCTACTAGTATACAGTCCGCGTCAGTTCGTCATACCTTGTGCTAGATTGATGCCATCCTTCGATGTCTACTTCTTCCTTTATTAAAAACCAGGCCGATTTGATTGACCTGCAGCAGCAGGTTGCCCGGCTGCAGGCGCTGCTGGAAGTGTCCCGCCAGGTTCATGCGGCGGTGCGGCCAGAAGAGGTACTGGAGTCGGTTCTGCGTATTGTGGTGCGGGAGTTAGAAATGGAGGGCGCCCATGTCACGGAGCCATCTTTGACCGTGGGTGATATGCCTGCGGAGCCTTGGGAAGGCTGCGCCCGTTTTGAACTGCTGAGCAAAGACGGAAAACGATTGACCGAGCTGGTTGTGAACCCTGGGTTGGGCAAAACGCTATCGCTCTATGAGCAGGATTTTCTAGAAGGTCTGGTGCTGCAAGCAGGCGTTGCGGTGGAGAATGCCCATTACCACGATCGCGCCGTCGAATGGGCTCGGGTACAGCAGGATCTGGACGCCGCACGCGCCATTCAGCGCAGCCTGTTGCCGCAGCAAATGACGGAGATTTCCGGTTACTCGGTCGCCATACGTTCGAGTACCTGTTACGAGGTAGGCGGCGACTACGTGGACATTGTGAGTCTGCCGGATGGGGACGAGATCATGGTGGTTGCGGATGTGGCCGGCAAGGGCTTGGCCTCCGCGATTGTGGCCACCTCGTTTCGGTCGGCCTTTCGCGCAATGGCGCTGGCTGGGCTGCCGCTGGCCGAACTAGCCGCCCGGATGAACCAACACCACTATGGCGAAGGCGAAGAGGCCCGCCGCCGGTATGTGACCGCAATCTTTCTTAAATTAGACCCGGCAACGCACACCGTCGAGCTGGTCAATGCAGGACACAACACCGGGTTTCTGATTTCAGCGGATAAGACGGTCCACGAGATCGCGGCCAGCGGTACACCGATCGGGTTGGTCGAGATGATGCAATACACGTCCGAGAGCCTCGCGTTCCAGCCTGGGTCGCGGCTTCTTTTCTATACCGATGGTCTTACAGAAGTGTTTCAGGGCGATGACGAATACGGTCCAGAGCGTTTGCTTGCAACATTTAGAGAGTGCAAGTCGCAGGATTGTACTGCTATCCTCAAGGTCCTGTGGCAACAATTGACTGAGTTTTCCAGGGGTGAGCCGCAGCAGGATGACATGACGGCACTGGCCCTGGTGCGTATGAACGCGTAGAGCAGATTTCACAGTTGCTTTGCGCCACCGGGATCGCGAGATGTGGTTTTCTTCGGGGGAAAACCACGGGACACTCTGCTGTTTCGATGTATACCTACCTTGAAACTGCGTAAGCGAGGAAACAGCAAATGGTTGAAACCAGGGGCACAGCGGTGGAAGTAAGACTGCCATCGCGGCTGGGCTTCGAGAAAGTAGCGATGGGCACGGCCGCCAGCGTTGCCAAGCTCATGGGTTTCCCCGACGATCGCATTGAAGACCTGAAGACGGCCCTGGCTGAGGCGTGCATCAACGCCATCGAACACGGGAACCGGTTGGATGGTAACCTCTGCGTTGGTGTCATCCTTTCCGCCAGCGATGAAGCGCTGGAGGTTAAGGTGATGGACACCGGATCCGGTATCGCCAAAGCACCTTCCAAGCCAGACATCGACCGCAAGATGCATGGGGAAGAAGATCCCCGGGGAATGGGCATGTTCTTAATTCAATCTTTGGTCGATGAAGCGGAGTGGGTCAAGGGCAGTCCTGGGAACGGAAGCTATGTGCGACTTGTAATCAAGCTTGCCAAGGAGAGTGAGTAAAGTGCAGACGGAGACGAAAGCTAAAGTTGATGAGGTCCTGGCGGCTAATGGCAAGCCGGTTACCGTTCTTCGCTTCACTGGCGACATCTCCAGCAGTTCGCGGGATACGGTCCTCGGGACCTATGAGGGCGTGGTTAAAAGCAGGCCGGTTCTGATCGATTTCTCCAAGGTGGAATACATCAATTCCAGTGGGATTGCGCTGGTGATCCAGATGTTGATGGAGGCTAACAAGGCGGATCAGACGATTGCCGCATTCGGGCTTACGCCGCATTTTCAGAAGGTTTTTACTATGGTGGGGATTACCAAGTACGCCGCATTGCACCGCGATGAGGCTACGGCGATTGCTTCGCTGTAGGGGTGTTTGTGCTGGATGGCCTTTTAGCGTGTAGGGCGGTTTGTTTATTTGGCCCTGGGATGTGTGCGGTCGTAGACTTGCGTAACTTGTCCCACGGTCAGCTGGGTGTAGCGCTGGGTGGTGGAAAGACGTTCGTGGCCTAGTAGCTCTTGAATGGCGCGGAGGTCCGCGCCTTCCTCCAGCATATGGGTGCCAAAGGCATGGCGCAGCGTGTGGGGATGGATTTCGGCCGGGAGCCCCTTAGCTTGTGAGATCCGCTTCACAATACGGCCTACACTCCGGGTTGTCAGACGACCGGTTCCCTTTCCCTGCAGGTTCAATAACAGTGCATCGGTTGGCTTAGCCGCGACCTTGGCGGCGCGAGAGGGTAGATAGGCACGAATGGCGTCCGCCGCCACATCGCCCAAGGGAACATAGCGCTGCTTCCTCCCCTTACCCCGAACCAGGATTACTTCGCGCGCCCAGTGGACATCTTTCACATCGAGACCCACCAGCTCCGCGTTGCGGATGCCGCAACCGTAGAGGAGCTCGAAGATCACACGATCGCGCTCCGGCCACGCAGCGGCCGTCTCCGCCGTTTCCACCAGGTTGTTCATTTGCTCGATGGAGGGCACACGGGGTAAATGCCTGGGCAATTTCGGAGTGGCCACCAGCGCGGCCGGGTTACTGGTCACGTGGCCGGCCTTAGCCATCCATCGGAACCACGATCTTATCGCAGCCAGAGACCTGGCTACCGACGCCTTGGATAACCCCCTGCCGTAAAGCTCGCCGAGATAGCTGCGTATCCGCAGGTGATCGACGTTGCGCATTTGCACAGCCGGCCCCAGGTAGGCGGCAAAGCTGGATACCTCCCGCCGATAGGCGCGCAGGGTGTGAGGGGAGGCAGCCCGCTCATGGGCCAGCATGGCGAGGAACTCCTCCGCTAGCTCTTCAGGTTTCATTTTCCGGCCAGTCTTGTCGCCCGGGGATGGTGGGCCCGATGCACGGCTTTCAGCCTGCCCAATGCCAGGTGTGTATAGACCTGCGTGGTCGAGATATCGGCGTGCCCAAGCAGGGTTTGGACGGTCCTGAGATCAGCCCCGTTCTCCACCATGTGGGTGGCGCAACTGTGGCGCAGCACATGGGGGCTCGCCCGGGCGTCCAACTGCTTCACCAGGCGCCATACCCATTGGCGGGTGAGCGCTGCGCCGCGCACGGAGAGAAAGAGACTGCTTTCGCGGGGACGGATCGCCAACCCGGGCCTGCCCTGGACGAGATAGACGTCCAAAGCCTCCAGCGCCGCACGACCCAGGGGCACAATGCGCTCCTTGTCGCCTTTGCCACGCACCAGCATGCGTCCCTCGGCCAGGGAGAGATCTTCAACGCCCAAGCCGGTAAGTTCGGAAACCCGAATGCCTCCGGCGTAAAGCATTTCCACAATGGCGCGATCGCGTAGGGCGACTGCATCCGCCTGCGGGTGATTGGCCGCCGTGCCGGCTTGATCCATCATGTGATTCACCTCGGACTGCGCCAACGCCTTGGGCAGAACCTTCCAGGACGATGGGGATTCTAGGTTCACAGTTGGATCGTGGCGAATTTGCTTATCCAGCAAGAGCCACTTGTAGAAGCCGCGCAGGCAGGAAAGTTTGCGGGCGATGGAGCGCGACTGCACTCCATGCTTCTGCAGGTGCTCGAGAAACCCAGCCACTTGCGGCTGACTGGCGGTCAAGGGCAGCGCGTGGGCGCCTTCGAGGTATTCGGCGAAGAGGGACAGGTCCCGCTGATAGGCTTCGCAGGTGAGCGGCCGCAGCCCTTTTTCGACCCGCAGGTAGGCCAGGTACTGGGACATGATGTCACTCCGGTTCTTGCGGGAGCCGGCGGGCTGTTTGCTGGCGGGCACTCCCTCGATTATCCGCTGCGGGCGCCATCGAGCAACGCAGCACGGCCGACGCGGGAACCAAGAGAGGCAGCTTTGATCGACATTTCACAGCAGGAGTGCAAAATAGGGTGAGATCGCCGACAATACTTAAGGGGGCTAGTGCCCCGTCAGGAGTGCCTTTCCGCTTGATCAATATCAAGTCCAGCAACAATATCTCTCTTTCCGCCACAGACTTCGTTCAATCTGTTCTTTCCCGAGAGCCCGCCATTGCCGTGTTCGATTGCGATGGGACGCTGTGGAACGGAGACTCGGGCTACGACTTTATGGTCTGGTCGATCGAAGAGGGGATCGTGTCACGCAATGCGAGCGACTGGATCGACTCCCGTTACCGCCTTTATCTTGCCGGCAAAGTATCGGAACTCGCGATGTGCGGGGAGATGGTACAGATCTACGACGGCTTGCGAGAAGTGGAAGTCCGCCAGGCGGCGGCTGCGTTCTTCAAGTCGCGTTTCCTGGACAAGATTTTTCCCGAAATGCATTCCCTGGTAGCCTCGTTGAATGATCGCGGAACGGTGATCTGGGTCGTCAGTTCGACCAATAATTGGGTGATCGAAGAAGGCATACGCAGCTTTAATATTCCGGCGTCCCGGGTCATCTCGGCGCGAGCCCAGGTGGTGGGCGGCATCATCACCAGCAAACTGCTCGACGTGCCCACGGACGAGGGCAAGGCCGAATCGCTGGTCAAGGCGGGAGTTCCCACTCCCGATGTGGTGTTTGGAAACTCCATTCACGACGCTGCGATGCTGCAGATCGCACGACATGCCTTTCCCGTGAATCCCACGCCGGCATTGCTACAAGTGGCGAAGGAGAGTGGGTGGCCGGTATTTTACCCGGATGGGATTATCCCAGAATCGTGATGACAGCTCAGGACCGCCGCAGACGGTCTTACCTGGGGAACGTCTAAAATCATATGAACGTGCGGAAAGACCTCAAATCCAGCCGGCCAAGAACTGAAGCGAAGGTAGTTCGGCTCGTGGTGGCCGCGCTGATCCTGCGCGAACAGAAGGTACTTATTTGTCAAAGGCGGCCGGATCAGCCGATGGCGTTGAAGTGGGAATTCCCCGGAGGCAAAGTAGAAAACGGCGAGAGCGCGGAGCAGGCACTGCGGCGCGAACTGGATGAGGAATTGGGGATTGCTGCCGATATCGGCGACCGGGTGGCACACACTCGCCATACCTACCGCAGCGGAAGCGCAATCGATCTGCAGTTTTTTGCGGTTCACCAGTTTGCCGGGGAGATGACAAACCGGATTTTCAATGACCTGCGATGGTGCCCGTTGCGGGAGTTGACGCGGTATGACTTCCTTGCCGCCGACCGCATTCTGATCAGGGATCTTGCAGCGGGGAAGTTGCTCTGACTTCGGCCCGACCGCGTTTCCAGCACTCCGTACTGGGTTGTTTTCACCCGCCCCTACGGGACTAGTCTAAAGCTTCAGTTATCCGGGACTACGTCCTGGGTAACTCTCAGACGTCCCGCGACTGTTTCGTTTGGACGCTCAGTTCAGAATTGGAAGTAGATGAAGTCGCGGTGGCCGAAGAAGCCGAAGAAGGCGATGGCGTAGATGCAGGCATTGTAGGCCAGGGCTCGAAACGCCGGCACTGACCAAAGTCGCGGAGTGCGCTCCGGGTGGGCTATCCACCATTCGACCACGAACATGGCGACTATCGAAAACACCAGGTAGGGCGCCGTGGCTCGACTGAAGCCGCCCACTTTCAGCAACAAGGGGTCCAGGCGGCCGAATGGGAAAAGATGGGTGGCGATAAACCAGGAGTCTCCTACGGTATTGGCGCGAAAGAATATCCAGGCGAAGGTCACCAGGCCAAAAGTCAAAGCAGTCTTGCACACGGCTTGTAGCCTGGGCACACGGTTGAGGTGAATCCGCTGCGTGCATGGCGCCGTGGCCTGGGCCACAATCAGATAGAAACCGTGCAGAAACCCCCAGACCACAAAGGTCCAGTTGGCGCCATGCCAGAGGCCGCTGATCACAAAGGTGATCATCAGGTTGGCGTAGTGACGGGATAGTTTCACGCGATTGCCGCCCAACGGAATATAGACGTAGTCGCGAAACCAGGTGGATAGCGAGATGTGCCATCGCCTCCAGAACTCACCCACCGAGCGGCTGAAATAGGGCTGCATGAAAATTGATGCGCAACTCGTAGCCCATCATCCGCGCCAGGCCCAGCGCGATATCGGTGTAGCCGGAAAAATCGCAGTAAATCTGGATGGAAAATAACAGCGTGGCCAAGTAACAGCGCTGCCCCGTTGTAATGCCGCGGCGTGTCATAAATGAGCTTTACAAAATCAGCGACATTGTCGGCCAGCACCATCTTCTTGAACAGGCCCCACAGAGCTTGCACCATGCCGGCACGAACCTGGTCGAAGCGAACTTGGGCTCGCGATGAAATTGGGGCAGCAACTCATAGGGCCGCTCGATGGGCCCGGCGACCATTTGGGGAAAGAAGGCGACGTAGAGGGCGTACTCCAGCAGATTTCTTTCCGCCGGCACCCTCCGCCGGTAAACCTCGATGGTGTAACTCATGGCCTGAAAAGTGTGGAAGGAGAGGCCGACAGGCAAGATGATCGCCAGCAACGGCGGATCATACTGCAGCCCAAACAGATGGCTCGCGCTGCGAACAGAGCCGGTCAGGAAATTGAAATATTTGAAGATGACCAGCAGCGACAGGTTGCAAAAGAGGCTTATACCCAGGTACAAGCGGCGGCGCGCGGGCTGCTCTGCTTTTTCAATTTGCAGGCCGGCCACGTAGTCGATCAACGTGATGGCCCAGATCACAAAGATGTAGCGCGTGCTCCAGCACATGTAGAAGTAGTAGCTGGCGATAAGCAGAATGACTTTGCGCGGGGTGCCGCGCGTGAGGAGAAAAAGCAGCCACACTACGATAAAAAACAACAGGAACTGAAAGCTATTGAAGAGCATGCGCGCCCCTTCAGCAATTGAAATAGCGCTTCGGTGTAAACCCGCGCGCCAGCTTTATTCAAGTGCGTCTGATCGGCAAAGAGCTGGTTGGGGTAAAGATAATAATCCGGGCCCAGGAGCTTGCATGGGGTGGTCTGCTGCAACAGCGCGGCAAAGCGCGCGTCATACGCTGCCGCGGCCGCGGCTTCTCCACCGCGGAGGTAATAGGGCACGTAGTAACAATTGATGTGATACTGCTGCAGCAGTTGGTTCAGTTGCCCGATCTGCGCGCTTTGGACGGGCGCATCGCGTTGGACCACTTCTGTAGGCTGGTCGGATTCGAGATGGAAATCATCTGGCAGACGCCCCCCGGGGAAGTGGCTCTGCTCGGTGATCAGATGGTAGCCCCGCTCGGCAATCACCTCGCGCTCGTTTTCTTCCGACTCGCGATAGTAACTCACTACGCCGCCGTGGCTGGGTGCACTGAGCAGGAAGGCGGTAAGATCTCTCACCAGATTTCGGAAGGGAAACAGCTCGTCGATGACGGCGTGGTCGTCGGGGATGAAATGAAAGATTCCGCGCCGGGGTGGATCAGCGCTCCAGGGCAGCGTGAGCAGCAGCACATTGGGAGCCTGGCCTCGTTCGCACATGGCCTTCAGCGGAGGAAGGAACAAATCGCTGCCAGGAAAACCGGAGTTGAAGGACGACACCTGGAGTTGATTCGCCGCACTCATCTGGTCGAACAGAGAGGGAAGAAAACCGGCGAGGATCTTGCTGTTGCCGAAAATCAATACCCGGGTTACGGAGGGATCGGCGGGAAAGATCTGTCCCTTCTCCTCCCAGCGCAGCTTGGCGTCAAACACAACGTCGGAGCCATTCTTCAGGTAGGGGAAGGTGCGGAAAAGGCCATAGAAGGCAATCCAAAGCAACGCGAAGAGCAGGATTGTCCAGCCAAGAGCCGAGGAGGTGCTCCGCTTGGCGGTTTCGGTGGGAGAGTTGGGGGCGGCTTTGACGTCCAAGATAGACCCTGAATCCACATCGTATTACAGACGCTAGCCTGCTCCGCCGGTAAACATCATGACCAGCGAGAGGACAATAACCACGGCCGCGGTGAGCCAGGCCACGGCATTGAACCAGCCGGAGTTTACGTATTCGCCCATCAGGTCCTTGCGATTGATCAGCAGGAGCATGAAGACGATCACCAGGGGCAGCAGCACGCCATTCAACACCTGGGACAGGATGACCATGCTGATCAGTTTGGCGTTGGGAACAAACAGCACCGCGATGGCGCCGCCCGCCACCAGAAGGGTATAAAGCCAATAGAAGACGGGCGCATCTTTGAAACCGCCATCCAGGCCGGACTGCAGGCCCAGCCCCTCGCATACCGTGTAGGCGGTGGAAAGCGGCAGAATGGAGGCGGCAAAGAGCGAAGCATTGAACAGCCCGACGGCGAACAGCAGGAAAGCATAGCGTCCCGGCCAGCGGCTTCATCGCCTGGGCCGCGTCTGCCGCTTCGCCCAGGTCGCTCCCATGCCGTGGGCAAACAGCGTGGCGGCGCACGCCACCACAATGAACCAGGCCACGATGTTGGTGAAGAATGATCCGATGATGACGTCGAGACGCGAAGCCGGGTAGCTCTTGGCCGTGACCCCCTTTTCCACGATGGAAGACTGCAGGTAGAACTGCATCCAGGGCGAAATGGTGGTGCCGATCACACCCACGATCATGTAAATGTAACTTTTAGAGTGCCATATAGAGCCCCTGGGCAGCTCAACCGTGGCCACCATGGCCTCGTGCCAGCTGGGCTGCGAGAGAACGCCGGTGACGATATAGGCGATGTAGAAAACCGACGCCGCCAGAAAGACCTTTTCGACCCCCTTGTAGTCTCCCTTGACCACCAGCAACCAGATCGATAAGGCGCTCAGGGGCACGGAAATGTACTTGCTGATGTGGAAGAGCTGCATGCTGCCGGCAATGCCGGCGAACTCCGCCATGACGTTGCCGAAGTTGACCACGACCAGCAGCAGCATGAGCAGGAACGTCATGCGCAGGCCGAACTCTTCGCGGATGAGGTCGCTAAGGCCCTTGCCGGTGACGGCCCCCATGCGGGCGCACATTTCCTGCACCACCAGCAAGCGCGACGGTGATGGGGATCATGGTCCAGAGCAGGGTGTAGCCGAACTGGGCTCCGGCATTGGAGTAGGTGAGAATGCCGCCGGAATCGTTATCGATATTGGCGGTAATGAAGCCCGGGCCGAGCACGGCGAGGAAGAGCAGTATGCGGATTCGCCAGCGCTTGAGCATGCGGTCAGGGTGAAGATTTCAAATTGGATTTCAGGTTATCGCTGTTTGGCAATCCCAGAACACGTTATGGATCTAGAGCAAAGCAGCAGTTGTTCATTGTCTGTGCTCGCAGAAATGCGATGACATGGTCTGCCTGCACAACGCCCACTAATCGGTTTGCGCTATCCACTACCGGCAGCGCATGCAGATTGTACTTGTCGAAGAGTTCCGCAACTTCATCCTGGTGGGCTTCCGCAGGACAGGAGATAATGCGCGGTTCGGCAAGCACCGCAAGGCGGGTCTCCGGAAGCGCCAGGATCAGGCGCGCCAACGGGACGACTCCTTCGAGCACCTCATCGTGGCCGGTGAGATAGATCTCGGTTACGCCCTCCGGGTCGCCGTCGAACTCGCGCAGGGCACGCACCGCATCTCGCCACCGAAGCGACGGGAGGACACCTGCACAAAATTGGTGGTCATTCTGCCGGCAGCGGAATCCTCCCGGAATTCGAGCAGATCCTCAACTTCCTGCCGCTCTTCCGGCTCCATCTCCTCGAGGATCGCCTCGGAGCGCTCGTCGGAGAGCTCGGCCAGCAGATCGGCGGCGGCGCCGGGATCCATCTCTTCCACGATGTCGGCGACGCGGCCGGAATCGAGCGATTCGAGCAGAGACTTCTGCAGACGAGGGTCTACTTCCTCCAGCGCCTCTGCCGCTACCTCCTCATCGAGGGAGACAAAGATCGCTTCTCGCTCCTGAGGCGGAGAGGTCTTCCAGGATGTCGGCGAGATCGGAGGGGTGCATGCTGGCGAGCCGCTCATGCTCGATCTTCAGCTTCACCCGGCGCGCGGGATCGACTTCAATCAGGTCCACGAACTCCCACGGAATGATGCTGGCGCGGAAGTGCATGGCGAAGTTCTGCCAGCGTGTGCCTGGGCATCACGCCTTTGAACAGCCTGCGAACCGCGCCCCGCAGTCCCGACGGCGACCTCGGCGACCCGCAGCCCTTCACGACCATTCTGCGGATACCACTGCAGGTCGACATCGTTGACCCGCACCACTTTTCTGCCGTGCACGTCGATGATTTGCCGGTCGAGCACGTCCTGCTGGAGAAGAAGAAGGTTTTCATCGCCGCGCAGGGGTTGCAGTACGGCATCCTCACGCAATTCGAGGGTTCCGGCCGGCGTCTGCAGCACGTCTTTCACGGCGACCAGCCTGGCGCCCTCCCGCGTTTTGAGCAGCAGTCCAGCGACATTGCCCGCGGCCGGTCCGGTGGCCACCGCGACGTCTTTGAGCCGTCCCTGCACGCGGCCCTGCCGGTCGGTGATCAGGGTGCCGAGCAGGAGCGTAAGGCTGGCGTGAGTGGTGTGCTTTTCGTGCATCGAAGGCCGGTTGCAGTCTAACAGCCATGCGGGCAAGGTAGGTGCAGGTTAGTGAGAGAGACTCGGCAGGGTCGATTTAGTTACCCGTCTGGGGAATTAGGGCCAGGTACTTCCTTACGATTCAGGTGCAGGTTGAAGAAACCGCAGATCTCTGCCACATCGGCAGAGATGGCAAATGCTGTTTAGGGTCAAGCGCCGTTGCAGTGACGGAGGGATCGGTCTAGTTTGGTCGTTCAGGACGGCTCTTTAGAAAACGTTCGTCGAGCGGCTGGCTGCCCTGGAATCCGGCTTCTACGGTATGCCAGTAGTCAATTTTCGCTTCGCCCAATTGCCAGCAGAGCAGAACGATTTGGTCCCCGACCTGGCATGGGAAGTCCAGCAATCCTTTATCGAGATCCTTTACCTGGACGCCGATCGAATCGATTTCCTGGATCGCATCCTGGGCTTGCTGGACCGCGGCGCGCTGGGCCATGCGCTTACGCGCCACGGCAGCGACGTCGACCAGCATTCCTCCGGAGAGGAAGATGTTCTGGCTGAGCAGCTGCAATTCTGCTTCGACCACGCCGGCGCTCGCCTTGGCATCGATCGCCCGCCGCAGCAGGGATTCGAGAATCGGCAACAGCGATTGCGCCTCGTCCAGAGAGAATGTCTTCATAAGTACGACCTTCGTCTCAAAACCTATGGTAATACACCCAGAACATCTCAAAGTCAGGCTGGAACGTTCCTCTTATGAGGCAGAAGCCTGCACCCGACTTGAGCGCGCCCGGTGATTTGTGGGGCCTTGGCGGGGCAGGTATCATGACAATGCGATGAGTTTGCCCGATACCATCTTCATTTTCGGATTGGCGCTGGTAATTTTTGGCCCCAAGAAGCTGCCGGAAATCGGCCGGCAGCTGGGCAAGCTGGTGCTCGAGTTCCGGCGCGCCAGCAATGAGTTCAAGATGCAGATTGAGGAAGAGTTACGGGCCGCCGAACAGGCCGACCGGCAGAAGCCAGATCGCGGCCCAGACGGCCACGCCTGCATTGCCTGCAACCGGAACCGCCTCAGAGGAGCTGACCATACGGCCGCCCAGCAATGGAACGACGGTGAGCACGGATAGCCCGTCTTCCAGGGTGATCCCGGTAGACGAGGAAGTCGCGGAGTTAGACGCGGTCGCTGGAGACCACCCGGAATTGTCCACCAATGGCCTCGATCACGAGCCGGAGCAGGCAACCACCCATCATGACTGACATTGTGGACCGGGCCCGTACGGCGGTGACGGAAAGAGCGGAATTGCCGGGCATGAGCCTCCTGGAGCATCTGGAGGAGCTGCGCAAGCGCATCATTCATTCCGGCATCTACCTGATTGTCGCTTTCTTCGTCGCGTACAGCATCCGCGAAAAGCTAGCTGGGTTCATGGAGAAGCCGATCGTTTCGGCGCTCAAGGCGCACAATCTGGACCCTCACCTGGTCTATCTGAACCCGGTAGACCCATTTAATTTCTTCATCAAGATCAGCCTGGTGTGCGGCGCCATCCTGGCGTCGCCTTTCATCCTGTTTCAGGTGTGGCTATTCATCGCTCCCGGCCTTTACCGGCAGGAGAAGCGTTACATCTTGCCCTTCATGACAGCCACGGTGGGTCTGTTTCTAGCCGGCGCCTTTTTCGGCTATCACTACGTTTACCCGGGCGCGTTGACTTTTCTCATCGGCTACGGCTCTCAATTCAGACCGATGGTGACGGTCGGCGAGTACACCGAACTCTTCATGACCGTGATCCTGGGCCTGGGGATCACCTTTGAGTTGCCCATCTTGGTATTTTTTCTGGCCCTCTTCGGCATCGTGAGTGCAGGTTGGCTGTGGAAGAATATTCGCTACGCCATCCTGGTTATTTTCATCATCTCGGCGATCATCACGCCCACGCCGGATGTGCTGACGATGTGCGTTTTTGCAGCGCCGATGCTGGTGCTCTACCTGGTCAGCATTGGGGTCGCTTACATGGTCCATCCGACGCGAAGAAACCGGCTAAAAGCAACAGACATGAAGCTTCGCTCGCTCGCGCTTCTCTGCTGCTCGATAAGTGTAGTGACCCGGGCGCAGGCGCGCAGGCGCCGCTCCCCCACTTTGACGGCGATCGTGCCCTCACGTACACCAGGGAGTTCGTCGCGACCGGGCCGCGTTGGGTGGGAAGCAAGGGACATGCCAAGGCCCAGGCCTTCCTCGAACGGCAGTTCGCCAAAGACGACCTGGTAAAGGACAGCTTCACCGCATCCACACCCGCCGGGCCGCTGGCCATGACCAACTACATCGTCAAATTTCCCGGCAGCAAGGATGGCATCATCGTCCTGGCCAGCCACTACGACACCAATTACCCGCTGAAAGATACCGGCTACGTGGGCGCGAACGATGGCGGCTCGAGCACCGGGCTGTTGCTCGAGTTGGCCAACAGCTTCCGGGGGAAGAAGCTGGATGGGTATAGCGTGTGGCTGGTTTTCTTTGACGGAGAAGAGGCGATCAAAGGGTGGACGGACACGGACTCGACCTACGGCAGCTGCGCACCTCGCGGCCAAGTGGCAGGCCGACGGCACGCTGAAACACATCAAGGCCTTTCTGCTGGCGGATATGATCGGCGACCGCGATCTGGATGTGGAACGGGACTTGAGCTCGACGCCAGTGGCTGCTCGACGTGGTAGGACAGGCTGCGGCGAAGTTTGGCGACCAGTCGTACTTCTTCCAGCGGCAAGAACCGGTGGGCGATGATCACACCCCGTTTATGCAACTCGGTGTGCCCTGCGCCGACATCATCGATTTCGATTACGGATACCAGAATGCGTTCTGGCACACGCCGCAGGACACGATGGACAAGCTGAGCGCAAAAAGCCTCACGATCGTGGGCGAGGTCTTCCTGGAGACGATCCGGTTGTTGAACCAGCGGTGAGTTTAAATGGAAAATTGTGTGGGGTTGAACGGAACAGCAGGTCCCTCCGCTACTGTCCCAGCACGCCGGGGCAGGCGTGACGACAATTCTTTTTGGGGAACCACGGTATTGGTGACGACAAATCTTCGTGGCATTGGAAGCTTGCTGTGACCCATAGAGCATAAGGATTGTAATAGGCGCCGTAGGCTAGGATTGCAGAATGCTCGATGGCGCACCGATCGCCTACTGGGTAGGCTTCCACGTGGTCGTGCTGGTGCTGATCGTCGCCGACCTGGCGGTTCTCGGTCGAGGTAAAGAATCTACCCAGACGCGGCGCAATTTTCTTTTTGTCCTGTTTCTGCTTTTGCTCGCCGCATGTTTCGGGGTTTGGATCGGCTCATGTCGAGGGCCATCAAACGGCGCTCGAATTTGCCTCCGGCTACCTGATCGAGCTCTCCCTCAGCATCGATAATCTGTTCGTCTTTCTGTTGATGTTCCGCTCCTTTGGCCTGAGCGCGGACGCGCAGAGAAAAGCGCTTCTGTTGGGCATCCTGGGCGCCATCGTCATGCGTGGAGTGTTCATCTTTGCGGGGATTGAACTGCTGAAGCGCTTCGCATGGATTCAGTACTTCTTCGGCGCATTGCTGGTGGTTGCCGCGGTACGCTTGTTGCGAGGAAGGAAGGCGGGCGCAAACGCCTGCTTCGGCCAAATGGATTGCGCGATGGACCAAGCGCTGGGAGGGTAATCCGAGAGGCGAAGTTTTTGCTGGCAGTGATCGCCATCGAACTGGTTGACCTGGTGTTCGCGATGGATTCGGTGCCCGCAGTGCTGGCCATCTCCCACCATCCGTTCGTGGTTTACACCTCAAACATCTTTGCCATTCTCGGACTGCGGTCAATGTATTTCTTGTTGGCCGGCTTGCTCGACCGGCTGCGCTTTCTTCACTTTGGCCTGGCTGTGATTCTCGGCTTCGTCGGCGGCAAGATGCTGTTGGCGAAATGGGTCCATGTTCCGGTGGTGGTTTCGCTCGCCTTCATTGTCCTGGTGATCGCGGGAGCCACGGCGGCCTCGCTGGTCTGACCGGTCGCGCTGCCCAAACCACCCGCGAGCACTGCGATACGATGGACGAACCGTGCGCAAGATTTCTGTCACGACCAAGTCAGGGCAATATACCGTTTCCGTGGGAAGCGGCATCCTGGATTCCCTAGCCAGGCGCATGGCGCCGGTCGACGGCCGCCGCAAGCTCATTTTTGTTCTAACCTCGCCCGAGATCTGGGCGCTGTGGGGCGAGCGTTTGCGGAGTTCGCTTGCTCCGCGGGAACCGATCGTACTTTTTCTGCCCGCAGGGGAGCGTCACAAACGTCTGAGCCAGGTGGAGCGGCTGGCGACGGAGATGGCAAAAGCCGGAGCGGACCGCTCTTCCCTGCTGATCGCCTTCGGTGGCGGCGTGACCGGCGACGTGGGCGGGTTTCTCAGCGCCATCTATATGCGGGGGATCGATTACATCCAGATACCGACCACCCTGCTGTCGCAGGTGGATTCGTCCGTGGGCGGTAAGACCGGCAGTGAATCTGCAAACGGGGAAGAACCTGGTGGGGTGTTTTTATCCTCCGCAAGCAGGTGGTTGCAGACATCGCATTGCTGCGTACTCTGCCGCAGCGGGAATTGCGCGCCGGCATTTATGAAAGCATCAAGGCTGGGCTGATCCGGGATGCGGGGCTCTTCCGGTTTATCGAGAGAAATCGCGCAGCAGATCGACCAGGGCGAGCCTGCGTCGCTGGAAAAGATGGTCGCAGCCTCGATACGGATCAAGGCCGAAGTGGTGGTTGCGGATGAGCGCGAATTCGGGGTGCGCATGATTCTCAATTTCGGCCACACCCTGGGCCACGCGATCGAGGCGGCCAGCGGCTATCGTGCACTGCTGCACGGCGAAGCCATCGCCTGGGGCATGCTGGCGGCGCTCGATATCAGCCTCGAACGCAAGCTGGTCACAGCAGAAGCCGCGCGGCGCATTGCATCCCTGATGCGCTACTTTGAGCCTCCGCCGCTGCCTTCGGTCAGCGATAAGCGCCTCTTACAGGCGGCATCCGGCGACAAGAAGAACCGGGGTGGGGTACGCCGCTTTGTCCTGCTGCAGGGCTTAGGCAACGCGGTGGTGGTTGAGGACGTGACCGACGCTGAGGTGTTGGCAGCTATCGATTCGATTCGCCGGCTATCCCGCGGAGCCACGTAGCCGTGGTGGCTTCTGGAGCACAACCGGAGGGAACCGGGGACGAAGCGAGCGCAGCAGCAGCGGTGCGCTCGATGTTCGATCAGATCGCCCCTCGCTACGATCTGCTGAATCATGTTCTTTCCTGCAATATTGACCGGGTTTGGTGGTGGCGGACGGCGCGTGCTTTTCGCCCGGTGCTGGCCCGGCCCGAGGCGCAGATTCTCGATTTATGCTGCGGGACCGGAGATATGACACTGGCTTTGCTGCAACGCAGGCCGAAGGATGGACGGCCGGTGCTGGCTGCTGACTTCGCCCACCAGATGCTGGTGCGCGGCGCGGCAAAGTTCGGTCCGAGAGGAGCGATCGCTTTCGAGGCGGACGCGCTCCATCTCCCTTTGCCCAACAGTTCGATCGATTTGCTCACCACCGCCTTCGGTTTTCGCAACCTGGCGAACTACCGGGCGGGGCTGGAAGAGTTTTACCGCACGTTGAAGCCTGGAGGCGAGTTAGGCATCCTGGACTTCAGCGAGCCCGGCGGCGTGATGGGCAAGCTGTATGCCTTCTATTTCCGCCGGGTTCTTCCCGCCGTGGGGTCGCTGATTTCGGGGGTGTCGGGACCGTACCGCTATCTTCCCAGTTCAGTCCACCAGTTTCCCGCCCCTCCTGAATTGCTGCAAACCATGCGCTCGGTCGGCTTTAAGCAGGTTTCCTGGACACCCTATAGTCTCGGGATCGCGGGCCTATACCGCGCAGTGAAGCCGTAAAGGCTGGGTTAACCAGGTGAGGTCGTCCGCTATCGGGTCATGCCCGGGCGATGGCTTAACTGGATAAACTCAAGGCATGCTCGCAAGTGTCACCTGGCTACACGACGACCAGTTCGATGCAGAGTCCCGTACCGGCCGCCACGTTGGCCTGGATGGGGATGCCGCCCACCTGGGCGGCCCCAGCCCGATGGAACTGGTGCTGATGGCTTTATGCGGCTGCACCTCGGTGGATGTGGTCTCGATTTTGCGTAAAAAGCGCGAACCATTCACCTCACTCAAGGTTTCGGCTGTTGCCGAAGCGGCCACCGAATCTCCCCGCGTTTTTACCCACATCCAGCTCACGTACCTGGTGGGCGGTAAAGTGTCGGTGAAAGCTATGGAGGATGCGGTCGCGCTGTCGAAGAACAAGTACTGTTCGGTTTCGAAGATGCTGGAAAAGACGGCGGTGATCGAACACGTAATCACCTACGATCAGGCCGGCGAATGATCAATTTCTTCCGGCTGGTTCTCGCGGCGCTGGCGCTCGCCATGGCGGGGCTGGTGTCGGCGGTAATGACGATGCACTTCGCTATCCATGGTGCGGAGGTGAAGGTGCCGGATCTGCAGGGGCTTACCGTAGCCGAGGCGGTGCACAGGACGGCCAATATGGGATTGAACCTGGGCATCGATAACAAGTACTACAGCGTCGACGTGCCCGCGGGACGGGTGCTGGCCCAATCTCCTCTGCCCGGGGCTATCGTCCGGCGGGAGTGGCGGATGCGCGTGACCGAGAGCCTGGGACCGCAGCGGGTGGCGATTCCGAAGGTTGTGGGCCAACAAGAAAGAGTAGCGGCGATCGAAGTCCGCCGGCTGGGGCTGGAGCTTGACGAGGCGGCGCTGATGCCCTACAGCGGCGCTCAGGCGGGCACAGTCATTGCGCAGAATCCACAGCAGGGGGCAGCCGGCGTGGAACGACCCAGTGTGAGCCTGCTGATAAGCACTCCAGCGCCAAACCCGACGCCCGCGATGGTTATGCCGCAGTTGATTGGATTGCCGCTTTCGACGGCAGCAGCGCTGATCGTGCACGCGGGGATGAAGGTAGGACCGGTGCAGAATAACGATTACAACGCACCGGGGGCCGATGACACGGCGGGGTTCATGGCTCCGGCGGACACTGTGGATCCTACTGGGACGGTGCTGAACCAGAGCCCCAGCGCGGGGCATCGGGTGGAACCGGGAATGATTGTCACCTTGCGGGTCGCCCAGTAAAGTCAATTGCTTGAGCCGCAGTTGAGATTCGTTTTGGGGACAATGAAACCGCAGATTAGTCTCGGGTGAGGCAGGCGGCGAAGAAGCCGTCTCCGGGGTAGGAGCCGGGGAGAGTGCGCAGGAAATGGTCGGGCGCACCGGCGGGGAAAAATCGCTCGGCTGTGCCCGTGTGGAGCGTGCCCTCGACCTCAAACTTCTCAATTTGCTCCTTCCAGGGGAGCAGATGGAAGCCGCTCTGGCGCTCCAGTGCCTCTACCACCACATTCTCGTTCTCCTCGGCCTCCAGCGAACAGGTGGAGTAGATAAGCCTGCCTCCCTTACGCAGGGCGCCCATCGCCGAACCCAGAAGGCTCACCTGGCGTTCATGGTGACGGCTTAATTCTTCCAGGGTGACCCGGTACCGAATTTCGGGGTTGCGGGCGATGGTTCCAGTTCCGCTGCAGGGCGCGTCGCAGAGCACCAAGTCGAATTGCTCGCGGAAAGGAAGCGCAGTGGCGTCCAGGACACGGAAGCGGATGTTTTTGGGTCCCATCGATTGCATGGCCTTGAGGCGGCCCGGGCTGATGTCACAGGCAGTAATCGTAGAGTCAGGGTTGCGCTCAGCGAGGATAGCGGTCTTCCCTCCCGGAGCGGCGCAGCAATCCAAAATTTCGGTGCCGCTACCGGCTAACTCCGCTACCAGTTGCGAACCTTCATCCTGAAGGCGCATACCCTGGGGTAGTTGGCCGGCTAGCACCCGGCCGGCCCTTACCACAAAACTTCCCGGTTCCCATTGCAAGCCTTCCGTCGCGGAGGTAAGCCGAACCGTCGTCGGTGGAGGAAGCTGGTCATAGCGGCAGATGGCAGATGCCGCCTCGACGCCGTAGGCCGCGACCCATCGTTCGAGCATCCACGGTGGATGAGCGGCGAATGCGTCATCGGCGTCGAGTTTGGGCGATTGCACGAGCTTCCGCAGGACGGCATTCACCAGGCCTACGGCATAGGTATTTCCGGATTGGCGGGCGAGTTCCACACTTTCGTTGATGGCGGCATGCGGCGGAATACGGTCCAGAAGCGAAAGCTGGAGGGCTCCCAATTCCAGAGCAACCTGTACCGGGTCAGCCAAATGACCTTTGCTGCGGGTCAGCGTTTCGCGAATGCGCAGCTCGAGTACCAGTTGCCATCGCAGCACTCCCATGACCAGGGTGGTGGCCAGATTCTTGTCTACCGCAGAAAGAGATTCCACCCGCTTGGAACGAAGCAGAAAATCGCTGTGTGCCTCCGGCTTTCGCCTGAGTTCCAGCAGGACCTCAAATGCAGCCTTGCGGGCCGGCGCTACGGAACGACTCATGGCGTCAAGCCGCGCCCAGGCTCTCGCGTGGATGAGGAGCCGCGCCGCGCAGAAAGTCCGCAATCGGGAGTTTCTTCTTCCCTTCCAGTTGTACTTCCAGGAGCTCGAGCCGTGTACCTGAACCCGCAGCCACAAACAGGCGATCCCCTTCCAGCTGCAGTTGGCCGGGCGGGACGGAAGCAGCGATGGGTCCGGCAGGCAAGAGACGATGCAAGGTCAACTTTTTGCCGCGAAAGAAGGTATAGGCTCCGGGCCAGGGTTGAAAACCGCGCCAGCGGTTGTAGATCTCGGCGGCGGGATGGGAGAAGTTGACCAAGGCATCCTCACGCTGCAAGATCGGCGCGAGGGTGGCCAACCCATTGTCCTGGGGAATGGGATGAATGGTGCGTGCCTGGAGGCCGTCGAGGGTCTCGATCATGAGGCCGGCCCCGCTCTGGGCCAGCAAAGGAAAGAGCTCCTCGGCTGTCTGGTGGGGCTGTATGGGCATTTCGCGCTGCAGCAGAATATCGCCAGTGTCGAGGCCCTGGTCGATGCGCATGGTAGTGGCGCCGGTCACGCTTTCTCCGTTGGCCACCGCCCACTGAATGGGAGCGGCGCCGCGGTATTTGGGAAGCAGTGAAGCGTGAAGGTTGAGGTTACCCAATCGGGGAAGTTTCAACATCCACTCCGGAATGATGCGGCCGTAAGCAACCACGATAATGGCGTCTGGCTTGATCGCTTCCAGGCGGGCACGAAAATCAGGATTGTTCTTGATCTTCTCCGGTTGCACCACTGGCAAGCCGGCTTCGCGTGCCAGCTGCTTGACCGGGGGCGGAGAGGGATCCTGATCGCGGCCGCGCACGCGGTCAGGCTGAGTGACGACCAGCTCGATGGTGTGGCCGGCGGCCAGCAGCTGCTGTAGTGTGGGGATGGCGAACTGCGGAGTGCCACAAAAGATGAGCCTCATCGCTTACCATTCCCCGGCTCGCTGCAATTTGCGAATCTTGCGCAGCACGAAATCGCGTTTGAGCGCACTGATGCGGAAGATGAAGAGGATGCCGTCCAGGTGGTCGATTTCATGCTGAAAGGCGCGGGCCAGCAGGTCGTCGGCTTCGCGTTCAAACCACTTGCCGTTCACATCCTGGGCGCGTATTTTCACCTTCGCGGCACGAGCGACCTTCTCTCGAATGTCCGGCAGGCTGAGACAGCCCTCCTCCTCGAAGATCTTTCCTTCCTTGGTGACGACTTCAGGATTGATCAAGGCGATCTTGTCTTCCGGAGTCTTCTGGAAGCTGAGGTCGATCACGGTCAGGCGCTTGGGAATGCCGATCTGCGGGGCCGCGAGGCCGATGCCATGGGCGATGTACATGGACTCGAACATGTCGTC
The DNA here is from genome assembly GCA_963758385.1 of uncultured Acidobacteriaceae bacterium. Classification (GTDB taxonomy): domain Bacteria; phylum Acidobacteriota; class Terriglobia; order Terriglobales; family Acidobacteriaceae; genus PALSA-350. Next base: position 2,486,595 of record CAVWVA010000001.1, read on the forward strand.
GACCAGCTTGCGTAGGCTCTCGTCAAACACGGTGACGGGCTCGGCCGGCCGCTGCAGGATCGGGTCGGGAAACTTGACGATCGGATAAACCATACGGCAGAGATGTCTTTCCTAAGCATTTTTACTATTTCGTTGAGGAGGAGGGATTTGCCAGGTGCGGCCATTCTTTGGCGGAATGGCTGCGTTTCGTCCCGTCGCCTCGATAAGAGCAATAGTAAAAGTGCTTCTAAAATCGGCGAATCTGCTCCAGGTATCCCTGGTAATTCCTGCAGAGTTCTCCGGCTGAGTCGCCGCCAAACTTCTCCAGCGCCAGCTTCGCCATGATGAATGCCACCATCGCTTCCGCGGCCACTCCCGCGGCCGGCACAACACAGACATCGGAGCGCTCGTAAGCCGCCTTGGTGGACTCCCGGGTGTTAAAGGAGACGGAACCAAGCGGCCGGCGCGAGAGTGGAAATCGGCTTCAAATAGCCGCGCACGACAATATCTTCACCGTTTGAGATGCCGCCTTCAATGCCGCCGGCGTTGTTGCGCTCGCGAGTAAATCGGGTCGGCGCCGCTTCGGTTTCTTCCGCGCTGTAGCCGATGGCGTCGTGAACAGCGGAGCCAAAGGACTCGGCCGCAGTGACTCCCTGGCCTAGCTCTACCGCCTTGACCGCCTGCAGCGACATCACCGCCCAGGCGAGCAAGCCATCCAGCCGTTCGTCCCAGTTGGCATAGGTGCCGATGCCCGGAGGCGCGCCGTGAACCACCACTTCGAAGACGCCGCCGATGGAGTCACCGGTGCGCAAGGCGTGATCTACTTCCGCCTTCATCTCCGCTTCTGTGGCAGGATCAGCGCAGTTCAACAGGATCTCATCGCGCTTGGTCAGTGCGGCAGATTTCTTCCCAGGAGGCGATGCGCGGCAGATCCACCCGGCCTACGCGCACTACATGGCTGGCGACCTCGATGCCCAGGGACTTCAACAGCAACTTGGCCAAGGCGCCGGCCGCGACGCGCGCAGTGGACTCTCGCGCGGAGGCGCGTTCGAGCACATAGCGAGCATCGGGAAAATCGTACTTCAGCGAGCCGGCAAGGTCGGCGTGGCCAGGCCTCGGCGAAGCTACGGCTTTGTGCTTTTCCGGATCGCCCGCAGCTACGGGAAGAACCTCTGTCCAGTTCTTCCAGTCGCGATTTTCGATCTGCATCGAAACTGGGGAACCGATGGTTTTGCCATGGCGCACCCCGGAGAGAATGTGGGCCCGGTCCTGCTCGATGTGCATGCGACCGCCACGGCCGTAGCCTTGCTGGCGACGCCAGAGTTCGTGGTCGATGAATTCCGAGTCGACTTCGAGACCCGCGGGCAGGCCGGAAATGAGGGCGATCAGACACTCGCCATGGGATTCACCAGCCGTTGAAAAACGTAGCATTTGTGTGTTGGGCCTAGGGTTTGATTGTAGACGATTTTAATGGTGGAGGGTTTGCCGCAGAGGTTTTCGTCGCGCCACAGGAAGACCGCAGGTCTCTCCACCTAATTTCTTAGTTGTGGACGATCCAGTCGTACTGGGCCTCGTCAAGGGGCACTACAGAGAGCCGCGATTGACGAACCAGGGGAGAGGTTTGAAAGAGTGACTGCTGCTTGATTTCAGCCAGGGTTTTTGGCCGCTCCAACGCCGCACCAGCGGCAATACGAACCAGGGGCACTTTGGGATCAGACAAATCCACTGACTTGACGTGGGCCAGGCCAACGGCGGATTTTTCGTCGCCGGTGTGATAAATGACGAGCTTGTCACCCTTTTTCATGGCCGCAAGATTCTTGACCGCCTGCGGGTTGGTGACGCCTGTCCAATCAGTTTCTTTTTCCTGGACCAGTTCCGCAAACGAGTATGCAGTTGGCTCGGTCTTCAATAAATAGTTCATGTACTACTCCTCCGGCTGGGGCCTGGGCTTGAGAAATGTTGCCGTGTTGAGCAACGGCCGATCCATGGAGCGCACCCAATCCGTCATTTCGCCAGGCTGGCCTCCCTGCGCTTCGTGACGCTCAAATTCGCTGCGCATGAGGTGCATCTTGGCGTCAAGATCGTCGAGTTAGTGGAGCAGAACTGCCTCGGGAATCATAGGCAGTTTAGGCGAACCAAACTCCAGCTTTCCGTGGTGGCTCAAAACCATGTGCTCGACCAGCATGCGAAGAGCAGGGGGAAAACCTTCCAGCGCCGCCAGCTTCTTCTCGATCATCGCGATGCCAATGGTGATGTGCCCCACCAGCTGGCCTTGCAGGGTGTAATCGAAGCTGGTGCCCCAGCGCAACTCTTCCAGCTTTCCGATGTCATGGAGGATGGCGCCGGTGAGCAGCAAATCGCGGTGGATTTCGGGATAATGGCGCGCAGTCAGGTCGCAGATGCCGAGCAGCGAAACCACGTGCTCCAACAGACCGCCGAGCCATGCATGGTGGAGAGATTTAGCGGCAGGAGCCTCACGAAATGCTTTAGCGAAAGCTGGATCGTCGAGAAAAGAGCGCACCAGCGCCTGCAGGAAAGGATCGGAAAAGCTGTCGACGGCAAGCACCAACGCCGACCATAATTCCTCAACATCTTTCTGTGTCCGGGGAACATAGTCAGCCAGATCGAACTCGTCGGCACTGGCGATCCGAAGTTTGTCGAGGTTCAGTTGAAGGCGCCCATTGTACCGGCAGACCTCGGCGCGGACTTTCACCACGTCTCCCGGCTCAAAGCTGCTGGCCGTATCCGCAAAGTTTTCCCACATGCGGGATTCGATCTGGCCGGTGCGGTCCCCAAGGGTAAGCGCCATATACTGGCCGCCGCCGTCTTTCCGGCTGCGCAACTGCTTGGCAGTCACGGCAAAGAAAGAGACGATTGGCTGGTTTTCGAAACTGGCTACATCCGCGACGTAGATCTCTTTCATTTCGCCTGCGTTCCTTTCGCCCCGGGCGCCCGGCGAAACGCGTTTGAGCTTAGGGTTGCGGAGAACCCGTTGCCGGCTGAGTGGTGGGGGAGGGTGACTGGCTGGCGGCGGGCTGCCCGTTTGCGGGCTGCGGTTGGGCGCCAAGATAAGGCTGCGTTTGATCCGGTGGTTTTTGCTTTTCTGATAACCGGGTCTTGTCGGCCTTCTGCTTGGCTTTTTTCTGTGCTGCAGTCGGATTCAGCCCCAGCGGCGAATCCTGCACCTTCTGCGTGGCCAGTTCGTCGGCGGTCGCGGGCGGCGGCGCATCCGGAGAGGTGGACTTGTCCGCCTTTACCTTGTGCACCGGCGGGCGGTTGCTCAGGCGCGTCTTTTGGGTCGGCACCGCAGGGGCCGTGCTGGTTACGCTGCCATCGGGGTTTACGAAGCGCACGTCAGGCGTAGTAACGGCAGGGGTCGGGTCCGCGGGCACGTTGGCGGAGGCGACCTGCGAGGAAGGCAGAGACTCGCGAGGCGCCTGCCCGAATCGGATTTTCTCTCGCTTGCCCGGCTTCATCACGTTCTGGTTATTGCTGGCTTGCTGGGTAGTAGCGGCGGGGGCGGTCGCTGTTGCCGTAGCGCCTGCAGTCGTGGCCGCACCGCCCGCAGCCGTAGACGTGCCGGCGGCAGCAGTCGTTCCGGCCGCTGGTGTTTTAGCGGTGGCAGTCTGAACGGTGGCGCTTCGGTCCCTTCCGCGGAAGCGGGCGCGGGCAAACTTCTTCTTTTTCTTGGGTCCGGGCGGCGTATAGGCGCTGTAGGTCAAGCGCATTTCGTTTCCGCTGGCCCCGGTATCCACCACTCCCGGCTTAAGTTCTACATAGGCCTCTTCGCGCAGCTTGGTGAGGTACTGCCTCAGGGCGGGTTGCATCCGCTCCATGAAGAGGGCTTCTTCCACCTGGGGTTCCACTTGCTTATAGCTGGAGTCCCCTCCCGCATTGTGCTGGGTAACCTGCAGGATGATGAATCCCTGCTTGGTGCGAATGGGTTGCGTATATTGGCCGGCATTCAGGGCGAAAGCTTTATCTTCAATTTCCTTGGGCAGCATTCCGCGGCGGTACTCACCCAGCGCGACGCTCTTGGGTGCGGCAGGGTCGGTGGGGGCTGGTTTGGCCAGATCTTCGAACTTGGCTCCCGCCGCCAGCTTAGCTTCCATGGCGTTAGCTTGGGCTTGCGCCGCAGCTAACTCCGCCGGATCCTCGGCTGTGGTTCCGGCCTTGGAAGTTGGGATCAGAATCTCGTTCAGGGTTACCGATTCGGGCTGGGCGAACTCACTTTCGTGGTCCTTGAAATACTTCTGTGCCTCAGACGGCGACATGGTTATGTGCCGGCCTACCTCGTCGCGCACCACCTGCTGGGTAATGATGCCGTTGCGGATCTTTGCTTTGAAATCCTCATAGGAAACGCCCTGTGATTGCGCCGCTTTCTCCAGGTCCTCAAGCGAATCGAGGTGATTTTGCTTTCTGATCTCGTCCAGCCTTTTGATCAGCTCGGTCTCGCCGGTGATGCCGAGTTCCTTGCCCTTGGAGAGCAGCAGCTGCTGGTCAATCAGATCGCGCAACAGGTCGGCCTTTTTCTGCTCTAGTTCGCGTGTAGGAACGGCCTGCTGCTTGGCTTCGCCCTCCAGCTGTTCCGCCGCTCGATCGTAGTCCGATTGAGTAACGATCTGGTCATTCACGCGGGCAACGATGTCTTCCACCACTTTCCCGGTGACCGGGGGCGCCGGTTCGGAAGGGCCGTGGGGAGTGGCCGGATTCTGGGCGAGGGCGGGGACGGCGCTTAGACGTCGCGCTCAAGAGCAAAATTTTCGCTGATTGCTGGAATTCAAAAAACATCATGGATATGGACATCTCGTACAGCTGTTAAGTGGATCGGCCTATGGGTTTTCGCTTCCGCCAAAGAAGAGCATTCGTCATCCCGTCTACACCAGAAGTAAAAAGCCTCTAGCCCTTACGTGTTAGTTTGCCAGATCCGGCGACATGCACCCAACCGGGGCCAGCGACCAGAGCGGATTTTCTGTTGTTTTCGCCGGCTGAGTACGTATCAGATCAGCTTACGTCCAATGATATACTTCGAGTCAAGAAGACCCCGGGCCGCGCAGCAGGGTCGCCTCTTCCCTGCGCCTCCGGATCCTGAGGATTACGCCATTATGGCCTCCCGCACACGACGGTTTTTGTTCTCCATTCTCCTCTTCTTTGTGATTTGTGGTTTCCTCGGCACGGTGGTAAGCCAGAGGCTGGGCGCACAATCCAGTTCCGATGAGTCCGCGTTGCGCGACGATTTGCGCTCCTTCACCAACGTTTACAACCTGGTGGAACAGAACTATGCCGAGCCGTTAACCGGCGACAAGGCGGAGAAGGCCGTCTACGATGGGGCCATTCCCGGCATGCTGCGGGTGCTCGACCCTCACTCCAGCTTCTATGATCCGAAAGCCTACGCCAAGATGCGCGAAGATCAGCACGGCAAATACTACGGCGTAGGCATGCTGATTCAGCCGCAGAGCAACAAGATTGTCGTGGTAAGTCCCTTTGAAGGGACACCTTCCTTCAAGGCGGGCATACGGCCCGGAGACGTAATTGTCGCGGTGGACGGCAAGTCCACCGACAACATGAACTCGGAAGATGTTGCCAACGTGCTGAAAGGGCCCAAGGGCACCCACGTGCAGATAACGATCGCACGCGAAGGTGCGGCCAAGCCGCTGGTATTCGATTTGATCCGGGACGAGATTCCGCACAACAGCATCGACCTGAGCTACATGATCCGGCCGAATGTGGGCTATGTGCACATCACCAATTTCCAGGAGACAACGGGGCGAGAGCTTTCCGATGCGCTCGATCATTTCGGCAGCATCGATGGGCTGATTCTCGATCTGCGCGGAAATCCCGGCGGCTTGTTGAGCGAAGCGGTGGCGGTGTGCGACAAGTTCCTGGAAAAGGGCCAGGTGATTGTTTCCCAGCGCGGCCGTGCTTTCCCGGAACAGACCTATCGAGCGACCCATGGCAACGGTGGCCATGAATATCCGATCGTGGTGCTGGTCAATCACGGCACCGCCTCGGCCGCTGAGATTGTTTCCGGTGCGCTGCAGGATCACGATCGCGCGATCATCGCCGGCGAGACCACCTTCGGCAAAGGACTGGTGCAGACGGTTTATCCTTTGTCTGAGAACACCGGGCTGGCGCTCACAACTTATCACTACTACACTCCCAGCGGCCGACTGATTCAGCGCAATTACAACGGCGTCTCGCTCTACGACTACTACTACAACCACGACCAGCCGCAGGATACGAAGAGTCGCGAGGTGAAGGCCACCGACTCCGGACGAACCGTGTTCGGCGGGGGCGGCATCACACCCGACGACAAGATTGACACTCCCAAGTCGGTTCCCGTTCAGGATGAGTTACTGGAGCATTACGCGTTCTTTAATTTCGCCAAGCATTACATGGCCAACCGGACTGTCGGCAAAGATTTTCAGGTAGACGATGCAGTGATGGACGCGTTCAAACAGTTTCTAACCAGCCAGCAGATTCCCTACACCGATGCGGAACTGGCGCCGGTGATGGATTGGGTGAAGGCCAACATCAAGGCCGAGATCTTCACCACCCAGTTTGGCCAGGAAGAGGGTTTGAAGGTACGGGCGAATTGGGATCCGATGATCAACAAGGCGCTCGATTATCTGCCCCAGGCAAAGGCTTTGGAGACTGCTGCCAAGCACGCAGAGACGCAGCGCGCGAGTGTGCGGACCGCTCAGTAGGAGAGGATCCGCCCACGAGTCAAGCACGCGGAGCCTTATCCGACTGCATTCGCAATGCCAACCCTCAAAAAAGAACACGCATCAAGAGTCGATCCCACATCTGGTAACAACACGAGATGTGGGATCCTTTGATTCGTTGTAGAAGTAACCGCCCGCCGACGATGTTCCGAGCGATTCGGCTCTCGCCGCTCGGGGAACGTATAAGCGGAAAGCTTGCCCGGGGCGGGTTCAGAATTGATGTGAGGTGGTTGGAGTAGCTGTGATGCAGTCCTTGGCTGTGGGGACGTTGAGTACGGTTGCCAGTTCCACACTTGCCGGTGCAGTTCTCTTGCGAAGATCGGGCAGGCTGCTGCCATATTCGATCATGAGCGAAAGCAGTTTGCGAGCATCCCAGTAACGCGGCATATAGCGGCGCGGATCTGAGAGACAGCGAAACAGCCATCCCAGATACATGCGGTCAGCCCAGCGCGGGATTTGTACTTGATCGCCGCTCAGGAAGGCGATCGCTGCACCGATGCAATGGATGGAAGGCTTGCAGTTGAGCTCGCTTCTGAGATAGAGGCCAAGGCGCTCCTGGGTGCCGCCTCCAAGAGTCACGACAATATGGCGAGGGCGCAGTTCATCGATTCGCTTGAGGAGCGCCGGGTCATAAATGGTCTTACCGTAAAGCGGCGCGATATACCTGTCCGCGGCAGCTAACTCAATTCCCTGGCGGCGCAGCCACGCACAATTTCGGCGCGCGCTTTCTTCGCCGGCCATGATCCAGAAGCTGCCACCCGGCTGAAAGAAGTCCGGCTGCTTCAACAAAGAGGAGAGATATTTGAGGCCCGAAACCCGGCGGATGGAATCGCGCTTGAGGCGGTTCCAGATCATGACCATGAAGGCGCTGTCGGTAATGACCAGATCCGCGCCCTGGAGAGCTTCACGATAATCCGGATCATGGGCGAGGTTTTTGAGCGCCGGGGCGGCGGGAACGACCAGCAACCCGCCCGAACTCATGCGGGCGATGGCTTCATCTGCGTTTCCGACGAAGAATCGGATCCCCAGAATTTGCCGGAACTGCGCGCTTGCTGTCGCCACTGCGGTCATTCCCACTCTCGTAGCCTCAGTCTAGATCGCCGTCGTGAAAGTGCTATCACCAATCACGGTAAGGCTGATTACGTTCTTGGTACTGCCATCATTTCGCTCTCGATCCAGGCGAACGTTTTTGCCAAACCCACTTTGAGACGGATCGAAGGCTCCCAGCCGAGATACTGCTTGATTTTGGTGTTATCGCTATTGCGGCCGTTGACGCCCTTTGGAGCATCCAGCTTGTATTTGCGTTCCAGCTTGACCCCGGCGAGATCTTCGGCCATATCGACTAGTTGATCGATGGTAACCAGTTCGCTGCTGCCCAGATTGATGGGCTCATGGATATTCGCTCTCCAAGATCGCCTGCGTGCCGTAGGTGCAATCGTCGATGTACATGAAGCTACGGGTCTGCTTTCCGTCGCCCCATATTTCGATTTGATGCTTGCCCGAGGCCTTGGCCTCGATAACTTTGCGACAAATTGCCGCTGGCGCCTTTTCGCGTCCGCCGGCCCAGGTACCCAGGGGACCGTAGACATTGTGATAACGAGCGACCCGGCACTGCAAGCCGAAGTCCTCCTCAAAATGGCGGCACATACGCTCGCTAAAGAGTTTCTCCCAACCATAGCCGTCTTCGGGAAGAGCTGGATAGGCGTCGTCTTCTTTGAGCGCAATCACTTCTGGAGATTTCTGTTTCTCGCCGTTGTACACGCAGGCGGAGGAGGAATAGAAAAAGCGCTCGACTCCCTGTTCCCGCGCGGCCATGAGCATGTGGGTATTGACCAGCACGCTCAACATGCACAGCGCTTTATTGTTTTCGATAAAGCCCATGCCGCCCATGTCGGCGGCGAGCTGGAAGACCACATCGGCGCCCTTCACCGCGGTGATGCAATTGTCTTTGTCTTTGAGGTCCAGTACAAGGTTGGTAACCGCAGGCGAGCTCTGATACCACTCACTCATCGGCTTCAGGTCTACTGCGCGGATGACGTTGGCGCCATTTTGCAGCAGGCTTTTGACCAGATGTCCGCCAATGAAACCGCCGGCCCCACAAACTACCACCTTGGCGTTCTTAAGCTTCATGTAGGGGGCCCCCAAACGCGATCCGACGCAGGCCAGCTTTTATTGTCTCGATGGCGTAGCAACGGTTAGTTTCTCACACAGCACGCATTATCAGCTCAACTTGGAACATCATCGGTAACCATAACGGGCCCAATTCAGCAAAGGGCCCCATACGTTTCTTTCTCCAGCTCTTGAAGAAATGCCTGAAGGAGAGCGACCCTTGGCGCAGCCAGCGTTTTGGCCGAATCCAATTGGAGCTTTTCAGGCAACTCCAGGAGGCTCTTGCGCAATGTGGCTGCGGCATCGGTGAAGGTGGGATAGCGAGTATCCCGGCCTATTTTCGCCGCGACGCGCAGGATACCGATGGCTCCGAGCTGTTCGAGAATGTCGGCGTCGCGCAGGATCGTTCCCTCGATTGAGACAGGAGTCAGATGAGGCTGGTGGGTACGGATCGCTTCCACCACGCCTGCAACTTTTGTTGTAGGAAAACCCGACTGCAGAAGGGCCAGCGGCGCATGTTGCATCGCGTAGCTAACACAATCCCAGCGGGCGAGTTCATCTGGGTCTTCGGGGCGATGGCCAATGAAGACGCCCAGGTCGTGGAGCCATGCGGCCGCGTACACCACGTCGTCATCATAGGACAAGCCATTGCCGATCAATCGCGTCAACGCATACAGGCGCGGTTGATGTCCCAGTTTATCCACAGGCAACGCCTGGCTGCGCACATATTCGGCCAACGGTAGACGAAAGTTGTAGTCGACAGCGGCGCTGTGTTTGTTTGCACCAATGTTGTGTTCATCGCCGGTTCGCCACCGCCGCTTTCGATTCTATGTCAACCGCCGGGCCACATGGTTTGAGGAAAACACGTACCTTTCGTTCACATCTCAGAGGAGAAAACCCCGGCAATGGGTTGCCTCGGGGCTCGACCCTGACACCGCGCATCAATTTTTTGCTGAACCAGGCGGCGCACCCTAAAAAGGGCACCGCCACGGTAGATGATTTCAACCGTTTCTGTCACACTTTGTGTACCCATGACCAAACTGGATGCTCATGAAAGACTCCGACGCGCGGCTTCGCTGCTGGCGCACGAGGGATCGCAGACGGGTGACCGGACACTGCTTCTTCAAGCGTGGGAAATGCTCCGCGGACTTCGCAGTGATGATTTCCCGGTAGAGATGCGGCCGGCATTCAACTTTTTGCAACACGAGATCGCGCGCGCGGAGTTGGAAGATGTGAGCGCGCGCGACGTGGCGTTCTTAGCCAACAAACTTCGCCAACTGGAATCGATGTGGATCGAGGGGCCCCCCACCCAGGCGGAGAGCCCGGAGAACAGCGCGTAGCCGGGCGGAAAAGATCCCGACGTGTGCCACTTTGTACACCTTGCGACAGCCAGCCCTGGTGAACGCGGCTGCTATTTGCCTTCGTCGCGAAGCGCCAGGCTGATCAGCGTTTTCTGTTCGAGGTCGTGCGCTTTGGCCGAGCCGGTCGCAGGACTGGCTGCGGCCGAACGCTTGATGCTGAGTACTCTGCGTTCAGGAAAGAGCCTGCGCAGACGGGGCACGACGAAGGACAGCGCGCCCATATTGTCCGGCTCTTCCTGCACCCAAACTATTTCGCGGGCTTCGGGATGACGAGCAATTTCTTCAGCAAGTTCCGCTTCCGGCCAGGGATAAAGCTGCTCCAGAAAAACGATGCCGGTGGTGCTGTCTTTGTGCCTGGCGCGTTCGATGCGCAACTCGTGACCAATTTTTCCGGTGCAGAGCAGCAGGCGCTTGACCTGCTGTATCTCTGTTTCCGGCAGGACATTCTGGAAGCGCGGCAACTGGAAACTCTGGCAGCGGCGAACTTGCGTCTGGATTGCGCAGCATGCTTTTGGGAGTAAACACGATGAGCGGCTTGCGCCATGCTCTCATCGCCTGCCGGCGCAACAAGTGAAAATATTGCGCGGCGGTCGAAGGCTGGCAGATTTGTATATTGTCGTGCGCGGCCAATTGCAGATAGCGTTCCACGCGGGCACTGGAGTGTTCGGGTCCCTGACCTTCATAGCCATGAGGCAGCAGCATAACCAGTCCGCTGAGCAATCCCCACTTGTCTTCGCCCGATGCGATGAATTGATCGATGATGATCTGCGCACCGTTGGCAAAGTCGCCGAACTGCGCCTCCCACAGAACCAGGGCCTCAGGATAATCGCGGCTGTAACCGTACTCGAAACCCAAGACCCCAGCTTCGGAAAGGATGGAGTTATAGACTTCGAATCGCGCTTGATTCGGGGCTAGATTCGCCAGCGGAAGGTAGAGGTGTTCGTTCTCGATATCGACCAGCACGCTGTGTCGCTGGTTGAAAGTTCCACGCTGGCTATCTTGTCCGGAGAGCCGACCGGCGTGCCTTGCAGCAGCAGGCTGCCAAAGGCCAGGGCTTCCGCCATGCCGTAATCAAAGAGCCGCTCGCCGCGGCCCATCTCCCTGCGTTGCTCGAGCAGCTTCTTGATCTTGGGATGAATATGAAAATTTCGCGGATACGATGGTGAGGCTGTTGCTGATTTCCTCGATTGCGGCGGCGCTCAGCGCGGTGTCAACCTCGTATTCAGGCTTGTAGGGTCCGCCGGAATAATTCGACCAATAGCCGGGAAGCTTTGCCAGCAGGGCACTTTTGGTCATCCGGGTCGCTTGCTTCTGCGCTTCGGCAAGCTCTACCTGCATTTCCTTTACCCGCGCGGAGGGGTCCACTCCGATCTGCCGGGCATAGATTTCGTAAAGCGGCGGATGATTCTTGATCTTTGCGTAGCGCAGCGGCTGGGTAATGGTGGGGTCATCCACCTCGCTGTGGCCGTGGCGACGATAACCGACCAGGTCGATGATCACATCGGTGTGGAACGTGTAGCGGTATTCGACGGCCAGCGAGGCAACGCGGATGGCGGCCTCGGGATCTTCTGCGTTCACGTGAAAAATGGGAATCGGCAAGCCGCTTGCCGATGTCGGAGGAGAAGCGCGACGAATAGCATTCATCGGGGTCCGCGGTAAAGCCGATCAGATTGTTCACGATGATCTGAATGGTGCCGCCCACGCTAAAGCCGGGCATCGTCCCGAGGCTCAGCGTTTCTGCCCAGATGCCCTGGCCGGCAAAGGCCGCATCACCATGGATGAGCACCGGGCAGCACCTTGACCTGCCCGGTTTCACCTAAACGGATCTGCCGTGCACGGGCGCGGCCCATGGCAACCGGGTCCACCGCTTCCAGGTGACTGGGGTTCGATACCAGGTGCAGGCTGATCCTTCCGCCGGTCCGGGTAAGGAATTGACCGGTGGCGCCCACGTGGTATTTCACGTCACCTCCGCCGAGGATGCTGCGCGGATTCACGTCTTCGAATTTTGAAAAGATGTCGGCGGCGGACTTACCGAACGTGTTCACCATCACGTTCAAACGGCCGCGATGGCTCATTCCCATCACCGCCTTCTCCGCGCCATAATCCGCGGCGTGGTTCAGAAGCTCGTCGAGGAACGGGATCAGGACGGTAACACCTTCGAGCGAGAATCGCTTCGTGCCGAGATAGCGCGACTGAATCACCTGCTCGAAAAGGTCGGCTTGGGTCAACCGTTCCAGAACCTGGCGCTGGTCGGGCGCGGGCGATGCCTGCTCCATGCGCTCCTGGATCCATTCCCGCTTGGCCGCGTCTGGAATGTGCATGAACTCAACCCCGACGCTTCCGCAGTAGAACCTCTTGGCTTGCTCGGCGGTCTCGCCCTCGAAGTTCAATTCCGGGACGGGTTGCGGCAGCAGGTATTGTCCCAGCGGGTCTAGTTTTGCCTGCAGATGGCCCCAGCGGCGAAAAGCGTCGAAGGTCTGATCTCGCTCCGAAATCAACAGGTTGCCAGGGTGAGATTCCAGGGGAAGATTTTTGGTGACCATAAGCGTGTGTCTACTGCTTCATTATAACTTCGGTGCGGTTGGGAGGTTGTGGTGGGGCTTTCGTGTCTGCGTGAGAACTCCATTTCGAGTCTTTCCCGGCGACGAATGCGGGGGGAGAGATACGGTTTGCCCGCTTACTCCTGCAGGACGGCTTTCACCAGGTTGCGAGGCTTGTCTACATCGATGCCGTTCTGGATGGCCAGTTGATAGGCGAGCAGTTGCAGAGGCACGACTTCTAACATCGTGGCTAACAAATCTTCAGTCCGAGGAACTTCAATGCAGTGATTGGAGAGCGCGGCCGCCTCCTTGTCTCCCTCGGTTGCAATGGCCAGTATGGTCGCACCCTGCGCGCGCATGTCCTTCATCAATTGCAGGACCTTGCGATAGCGCAACATGGCGTCCGGATCCGAGGGATCACTGGTGGCGATCACTACCAGCGGCGAATCCGGGCTCACCAACGCATTCGGACCATGCTTCAACTCGCCCGCCGGATAGCCTTCCGCCTGAAGATATGCCGATTCCTTCAGCTTCAACGCTCCTTCCCGAGCAATCGCGTAGTGAACACCGCGGCCAAGATAGAGAAAGGCGCGCGACCCTTTCAGCGATGGCGCCATGGCTGCGATCTGATGCTGCCATCTTTCGAGGAAGGGCTCGAGCAGCGAAGGTAACCTGCGCAGATCCTCAACATGGCTTTCGACTGCCGGCGAAGTCATTCTGCCCCGCATGCGAGCCAGGTAGAGCGCCAGGGAATACAAGACTGCGAGTTGCGTGGTAAAGCTCTTGGTCGCGGGTATGGCCTTTCCGGGCCGGCGCAGGTGGGCAAAGAAGCGTCAGCCTCCTCCGCCATGCTGGAGCGGTCGTTATTGGTGATGGCCAGCGTCGGCAAACCGCGCGACTTGGCTTCACGCAGTCCGGCCAGCGTATCGGCTGTCTCACCGGATTGGGAGATCACGAGGACCCCCGGATCCTGAATGGTGTGCGTCGAGCGGTAGACATACTCGCTGGCATATTCGACGTCGACGACAAGCCCGGCCAGATCCTCCAGCATGATCTCCGCGGCGAGGCCTGCATGGCGGCTCGAGCCACTGGCGGCAATCACCAGTCGTGACCTGCCTCGCAGCGCATCGGCAACGGGCTGAAAAACCTCGATGGCCAGTTTGCCGTTGGGGGCATAGCGCTCGATGGTGTCGGCGAGCGCCATGGGCTGCTGATAGATCTCGCGCAGCATCTCGTGCTCGAAAACGGCGGCGGTTAGCATGATTGGCAGTCCATCCTTGTTGGTTATCTATAACACTAACGCCGAGCGGGCACCAACCGCGCGGAGCCAGATGCAGATAGAATCGTTGAGCGCGGTTTACGCTGCAGTCTGAGGTTTCGCTTGCTCCGAATTGTTCATGACTCTTTTGCTTGGCACGCTGATTGCCGGTAGCGCGGGTGGCCAGGCTGCAGCCCCACCACTGCCACTGATGCCACTCCCGGCACAGGTAAAGCCAGGAACCGGCGAATTTCTTATCAATAACGGATTTGGCATCGCGCTCGAAGGCTTTAGGGAGTCGCGGCTGGAACGCGCCAAACAGCGGTTCCTGAATATTCTCTCGCGGCAAACCGGAATTCCGCTATGGCGCGAAGCGGTGCTCAACAAGCCGACGTTCTTCATCACGACAAAGGGTCCGAGCGCGCCCGTTCAACTGGTGGATGAAGACGAGTCCTACCATTTGCAGATTACCGCGAGCGAGGTTCATCTCGAAGCCGCCAATCCCCTGGGCGTGCTGCATGGCCTGCAAACCTTTTTGCAACTCGTCCGTATTACGCCGCGCGGCTTCGCAGCGCCGGCAATGACGATCGACGACCAGCCACGATTTCCCTGGCGGGGTCTGATGCTGGACGCGGGCCGGCACTTCATGCCGCTCGATGTGGTGTATCGCACTCTCGACGGCATGGAAGCGGTCAAGCTGAACGTGTTTCATTGGCATCTCTCGGAAGATCAGGGCTTCCGGGTGGAGAGCAAGCGCTTCCCCTTACTGCAGGAGAAGGGCTCCGACGGCCTTTTTTATACCCAGGAGCAAATTCGTGCAGTGATCGAGTACGCGCGCGATCGCGGCATCCGCGTGGTGCCGGAGTTTGATATGCCCGGACACGCCACCGCTTGGTTTGTGGGTTACCCGGATTTAGCCAGCGGGACCGGCCCGTATCAAATTGAGCGCGAGTGGGGCGTCTTCAACCCCGCGATGGACCCAACCCGCGAAAGCACCTACAAATTCCTCGACACCTTCATCGGCGAAATGACCGGCCTGTTCCCGGATACGTACTTTCACATCGGGGGCGATGAGTGCAACGGCAAGGAATGGGACGCGAACCCGCGCATCCAGCAGTTCATGAAGGCGCACAACCTCAAGGACAATGCCGCGCTGCAGGCGTACTTCAGCGGCAGAGTGCAGAAGATTGTCGCCGGCCACAAAAAGATCATGGTGGGCTGGGACGAGGTTCTGCAGCCCAGCACGCCGAAAGACGTTGTCATCCAGTCCTGGAACGGGCCGCAGTTTGTTGGCCAGGCGGTGCGAGGCGGAAATCGCGCACTTGTTGTCGGCCGGATACTATATCGATCTGAACCAATCTGCGGCAGAGCACTACGCAGCCGACCCCGAGGGTGACGGGCCGACCACCCTCAGCGAGCGAAGAGAGCAAGCGCATCCTGGGCGGAGAGGCAACGATGTGGTCGGAATTTGTCACGCCGGAGAATGTCGATAGCCGCATCTGGCCGCGGACCGCTGCCATTGCCGAACGGCTCTGGTCGCCGCGCGATACCCGCGACGTGCATCTCGATGTACGCGCGGCTGGCGGTCAGTTTCGCAGAAGCTGAATAGCTACGGTCTTGAGCATAATTCCAGCTATCCCGGCCATGCTGAGCCGCATGACGGGCGAGCCTGATCCATTGCCACTGCGCGTGATGGGCGACGTAATGCAGCCTCCCCGCCTCTACGCGCGGGGAGATCTGCGGCCCTACGATGCTTTTTCGCCGCTGAACCGGTTAGTGGACGCTATTCCTCCGGAAAGCGACACAGCGCGCCAGTTTCTCGGGATAGTCGACCGGATCGTCGCGGGAAAGGCTGCGCCTGAGGATTGGGAACAGGCGCAGGAATGGCTGGTGCTGTGGCGCGACAACGATGCGCAACTGCAGCCTCTGCTGCCCAGGTCCGACCTTACCCAGGAGCTGGCGCCGGTATCGAAGAATCTTCATCAAGTCTCACAGGTGGGTCTGGACGCGATTGGCTACCTGCGGGAGCATGGCAGCGCTCCAGCTGATTGGAAAGCCCGGCAACTTGGCCTTTCTGCAAACTTCCGAGAAGCCGCAGGCTGTGCTGCTGAACATGATTGCTCCGGCGGTCGAGAAGCTGGTGCAGGCTACCAAGCCGTCGATTGCGGTTCCATGTAAGGATTGAAACATGCACGTAACAAGATTGGTTGAGACTGCGAATTATGAGTGATGGGCGTTGGGTACTGTTGATTGCCAGTGAACTGGGTGGGACGAACTCCGTATCGGACCGGGCCATGGAGCGGTTGTGCGACGCGATCACCGAAGAAGGCTACGAGGTGGTCAGGACATCGACGCCGGAGGACGGGCTTTCGATGGTGAAGTCGGATCCATCATATAGCGCCATCCTGCTCGATTGGGACCTTGAAGAAGAGCACCAGTTCGACGAGCGCGCAGCGCTGAAGATTATCCGCGCCGTCCGCCGCAGAAATAAGAAGGTTCCCATTTTCCTGATCGCGGACCGGACGCTGGTAAGCGAGCTGCCGCTGGAAGTGGTGAAGCAGGTACACGAGTACATCCATCTATTCGGAGACACGGCAGCGTTCATCGCCAACCGGGTCGATTTCGCCGTCGACCGCTATAACGAGCAATTGCTGCCTCCGTATTTCCGCGAGCTCAAGAAATATACCGACCAGGGCGCTTACTCGTGGGACGCGCCGGGGCACATGGGCGGCGTGGCTTTCCTGAAGCATCCGGTGGGCATGCAGTTTCATCGCTTCTTCGGCGAGAACCTGTTGCGCGCGGACCTGGGAATCTCTACTTCCTCGCTGGGTTCGTGGCTCGATCACATCGGACCTCCGGCGGAATCGGAGCGGAATGCCGCGCGCATTTTCGGAGCGGATTGGACATTTTATGTCCTGAGCGGTTCTTCTACCTCGAATCAGATCGTGGGCCACGGCGTCATCGGTAACAACGATATCGTGCTCGTGGACGCAAACTGCCACAAGTCGATATGCCACTCGCTCACGGTCACCAGTGCCCGGCCGGTGTACTTCAAACCCACCAGAAATGGTTATGGAATGATCGGGCTGGTGCCGCTGCGGCGGTTCTCGCCTGAGCACATCCAGCAACTGATCAAAGAAAGCCCCTTCAGCGCCGGTGCGTCGTCGCAGGATCCCACCTACGCGGTGGTCACCAATTCCACCTACGACGGCTTTTGCTATGACGTGCAGCGGGTGACCAGCGAGTTGGCCCGCAGTGTGCCCCGCATCCACTTCGACGAGGCGTGGTACGCCTACGCAAAATTCCACTCGATTTATCGCGGGCGCTTCGCCATGGATGTGCCCGACGATATGCCCGACCGTCCGGTGCTGTTCGCCGTGCAATCGACGCACAAGATGCTGGCCGCGTTCTCCATGGCATCGATGATCCACGTAAAGCTGAGCGACCGGGCGCCGCTGGACTTCGACCAGTTCAACGAAGCCTTCATGATGCACGGCACAACTTCACCGTTTTATCCCATGATCGCGTCGCTCGACGTGGCCACTTCGATGATGGACGAGCCGGCGGGCCCGACGCTGATGTACGAGACGATTCAGGATGCGATCAGCTTCCGGAAAGCCATGTCTTCGATTGCGCATCGACTGCGTTCGGCGAACGGCGACGAATGGTTCTTCAGAATTTATCAGCCGGACACGGTCACCGATCCGATGACCGGGGAGACTTCGCTCTTTGAGGAGACGCCCGACTCACTGCTCATCCAGTCGTCTGAATGCTGGACGCTCAAGCCGGAGGAAGACTGGCATGGTTTCAGGGATGAGGACATCGCCGACGGCTATTGCATGCTCGACCCGACCAAGGTCACGATCCTTATGCCCGGCATCAATTCCCGTGGAGAGTTGGCGGACTGGGGCATCCCGGCGGCGATCCTGACCGAGTTTCTCGATGCACGGCTGGTGGAGATTGCCCGCACCGGCGACTACACAGCCTTGATCCTGTTTTCCGTGGGAACCAGTAAGGGAAAATGGGGCAGCCTGCTGGAAACGCTGTTCGAGTTCAAGCGGCTCTACGATAACGAGGGCACGTTGTACGAGGCGCTGCCCGACTTGGTCGCGGAACATCCGCTGCGTTACCGCGACATGACGTTGAAAGAACTGAGCGACGAAATGCATGCGGCCATGGGGGAATTGGATCTCACGAATCTGCTGCACCAGGCATGCGATGTGGATCCCGGATCCGGTGCTGACGCCGGCGGAGACGTATCAGAAACTGATACGAAATGGCACGGAGAAAGTTCGCATCTCCGATATGGCGCGTCGCCTGGCGGGCGTAATGCTGGTTCCCTACCCTCCTGGCATCCCGGTTCGTATGCCGGGGGAGCGGCTGGGCGGCAGCGATAGCCCCACAATTCGTCTTCTGCTGGCATTGGAGAAATTTGGCAAGCAGTTCCCCGGGTTCGAGCGCGAGGTCCACGGGATTGAAGTGGATGCCGATGGGGATTACTGGATGCGCAGCGTCATTGAATCTTCCGTTGCGCCACAGGCATCTGTGGCTTCTCCGGGACGCAATGTGAAGCGCAAGGCGAAGAAGAAGCCGGCGGGTAGCTAGGGTTTTTCTGAGCGCACACTTGCGCCGATTTTTGGAGACGCGTCGCTCCACTGACTGTTTTGGGTCGGCATTTGCGTTTCCCACATCTGGCGCAAAGTGTGCGCTCAGATATGGGGCACCCCTGGTTTGTTACTGGAACAGACTAGGTTAGTCTAGGCAGTGCGCTTTCACCTATGCCTAGCATAAGCACTGCCACCCAGTTCAGGATTCCCAGACGCCGGTGGCGGATTGCTTTTCTGCTTGGCATCGGCGTGCTGGTTAACTACTTCGACCGGGTCAATCTGTCGGTTGCCCACGCCGCCCTCATTACCACCTTCGCGATCTCGAATATCACTTTTGGCTATCTCTCCGCTGCCTACAACTGGACCTATGCGTTGTGCCAGCTCCCAGTGGGCATCGTGCTGGACAAATTCGGCGTGCGCCGCGTGGGGCGCATCAGCACCTTCATCTGGAGCCTCGCCTCATTCGCCGCTGCTGTCACGCCCAACTTGGGCGGCTTTTTCGCTGCACGCCTTCTGCTGGGCATAGGAGAAGCTCCTACGTTTCCTTCCAATGCCAAGGCCATTGGCTACTGGTTTCCTGCAAAGGAGCGGAGTTCAGCTACGTCGATTTTTGACGGCGCAGCCAAATTCGCATCGGCGATCGGGGTGCCGCTTATCGGGATTCTCCTGCTTAAGGCCGGTTGGCGGTGGAGTTTTGCCGCCACCGGTATGGTCAGCTTCCTTTACTTTCTGCTCTTCTACCGAGTCTATCGTGATCCCGTCGATGACCCGGGTCTCACCGCCCAGGAGCGAGAGTACATTCTGGAGAAGGACGCGGGCGGGGACGTTCTCCCTGTAGAAACTGCGTCCCTGGGCTACCTGATACGGCAACCAAAAGTGATTGGGGTAACCCTCGGCTTCGGTGCCTATAACTACGTCTTTTATCTGCTGCTAACCTGGCTACCCAGCTATCTCTCTTCCGCCCTGCACATCGACCTGCTGCACTCGTTTCTGTACACAGGCGTGCCGTGGTTGATTGGTGCGGCGTGCGAACTGTTGATCGGCGGATGGCTGGTGGACCGGTTGATCGAGCGGGGATGGAATGCTAGCCGGGTGCAGCGCGCAGTGCTGATCGGGGGCACCACATGGGTCTCGGCATTCTGGGCGCAGCCTACGCCCAGACCGCCACCAGCGCGCTGATATGGATCAGCATCTCACTGGGGGGCCTGTCCTCGGCCTCCGCCGTGGGCTGGTCAATACCGTCGCTCATTGGTCCGCGGGGCAGTGTCGGCACCCTGGGCGGTATTCAGAATTTCTCCAGCCAGGTTTCGGGGATTTTGGCGCCCATCGTGACGGGCTACCTGGTCACCGCGCGGCACTCGTTCGGCTGGGCATTCGGCGTCTCCGCCATCTATCTGTCGATAGGAATAGCGGCCTACATATTTCTCTTGGGCCGCATGGAGAGGATCCCCAGCGAGCCTCAGCGTGCCGCGTAATCCTTGGTCGCATCGGTCCGCGAATTGAAGATCGCGAAACTGCCGCCTTTGTTGACGATCAACTTCAGGTAATTGCCCGCATCCGTACCGGCCGGGTTCGCGATGTACTCCTCCGCCATGTTGTGCTCGGTGCCCGCCTCGTTGGAGAAATGCAGTTGCCATAACGCCTCGAGCCCGGGTGACTTTGCCAATGTTTCGAAGGTCGCGGTAGACCCGCCCTTCTTGGCGCCGTTGTTCATAATGGCTACGCGGGGCGCGACCGCTTCGACCAATGCAGGACTCGAGCTCTGAAACAAGCCGTGATGCGAGACCACAAATATGTCTACCTTGCCTAGCTTGTTTACCGGGCACATCAACTGCATCTCTTTATCCCAGGTGAGATCGCCGAGGTCGAGAATTTTCGTCTTGTCAAAAGTGATCAGCACTCCCAGGGAGTAGGCATTTTCGGTGTGATCCGGCGGCCTGGTTTCCGTACCCGCACAATAGGTGTTGGGCTCGCCGGCGCCGGGCAATGGCTTGTCGATCAACTGGCCGTCGGCGCTGATCACCAGCACCTTCATCCCCTTAATCGGAAATGCTTCGCCCGGCTTGGGCACGATGTGGCCGATAGTGGCCGCCGGCCAGAACTTTTTGGTAAGCGTCAAATCCTCGCGTGGTATCTGCGTCGGAGGGATCACGGTTGGGTCCATGGTCGATGAAGGTGTCGACTGGAATTCGCTGAACCAACTCCGGCACGCCCCCAACGTGGTCGGCATGATAGTGGGTGATCAGCAAATCGTCGATTTTTGCTGATGCCCGCGTCTTTGGCCGCGGCAACGATGCGATCGGCGTAAAGACCGTTGTTGCCTGCCCAACCGGTGTCGATCAGCAGTGATTTGCCTGCCGGGGTCACAAAGAGCGTAGCTTGACCACCCTCGACATCGATGAAATATACCTGCAGCGGTTTGCTGGCGGCCCACGCGGTGCTTGCGCAACCCAGCAGCAGCAGACACCACACCGGCAGGCGCCGGCACGCGGTCGATAAAGACGCTTGATTTGTCATTGCTTGTCCTTTGGTTGGTTAGAACCTGACAGGGTTTTTCTCCATCCGCACTAAGCGCCTGGGTCCAGCACTACTTTCATCAAATTCGGCTCGCCCGCATGCAGCCGGGCAAACCACTGCGGTCCGTCGCTAAGAGGAGCAACAGCGGTAATCAATGGTTTTACCTGGATTTGTCCGCTGGCCATCAACTCCATTGCCTTGGGATATTCGCCGGAAGAAGCACACGAACCCTGCAGCCGAATCTGGCGGGAGACCACCACTTGCAGCGGGATCTTGACCTCGGGAGAGATGTTGCCGATGAGCGTGACGGTTCCACCCTTGCGCACGCTGGCGATGGAGGCGGAAATCGTTTCTTCCCGGCCGACTGCTTCGAGAACCAGGTCCACGCCTCTGCCGCCGGTGCGGCGGGAAATCTCCTGTGCCAGCGCTGATCCCGAAAGCAGCAGGGTTTCGTCAGCGCCGAGGCTTTCGGCCCTTTCCAGGCGGGTGCGATCAATATCGGCGACCAGCAGCCGGGAAGCTCCTGCGGCTTTCGCCGCCTGAAGCGTGAGCAAGCCGATCATGCCCGCTCCGATCACCAGCACCGTTTCGCCGCCCCTTCATCTCCGAAATGCGCACGCCGTGCAGCGCAACCGAGACAGCTTCCAGCATGGCCGCGTCCTGAAACGCGAGGGCATCAGGAAGGTGATAGACGATGCGCTGGGGCACCACGACATACTCAGCAAACGCGCCTGCGCGGCGAAAGTCTCCGCAGGAGACACCGATCACCTGCCGGTTATTGCACAGATTGATCTCTCCCTGGAGACAGAACTCACATTGGCCGCAGTAGACGGTGGAATCGAAGGTTACGCGATCGCCCGGCTTGAACTTGCTCACACCCGGGCCCGCTGCGGCTACCACGCCTGCCGCTTCATGGCCCATGACGATGGGCGGAATCCGCCTGCCGGAAGTGCCGTCGTAGCCGTGTACGTCGCTGCCGCAGATTCCGCAGGCCGCGACACGCACCAGGATCTCGTCCGCACCCGGTATGGGCGCAGGGACATCCGCAATGTCGAGCTGATTGTATTGCGAAAGAAGCAGGGCTTTCATGCTATCCAACTGTCCTGTAAATGACCAACACCGTTAAGGTTACATCAAGCAGGGGACGCGAGGTCCATGTACGATGGTGCTACTCTCCCCATGAGCACACCCAGTCTTCAACGCAGACTGATTGCTGGATTCGGCGCCAACACTTTCAGCCGGCTCTCCACTACACTGACGCAGATCTTCTCTGTACCTGTCTTCCTGAGCCACTGGGGAGTGCACATGTACGGCGAGTGGATTCTGCTGAACACGATTCCGAGCTATCTCGGCCTCAGCGATGTGGGCTTCGGCAGCGTTGCCGGCAATGAGATGACCATGCTGGCAGCGGGGGAGAACTTCGAGCAGGCGCTGGTTGTTTTTCAGAGTGTGTGGGTGCTCACGACGGTCATTACCAGCCTGCTGGGGGTGCTGCTGATCGCGTCGGTCTGGCTGCTTCCACTCGGCACGTGGCTGCATATGCACGCCATCAGCGACCATGACGCCAAGGTGATCGTATTGTTGCTTGGACTTGCTGTTTTGTTGGGCATGCAGGAGACGCTGTTCCAGGCGGCGTTTCGCTGCGTCGGGAAATATCCGCTGGGGACCATGGCAAAGAGCCTGGTGGTGCTGGCTGCGTTTTTGAGCACCATCGTTGGCGTTTCTTTGGGCCTGTCGCCAGTTCCCGTTACTGTCCTGTATGTTGCTGTGAATGCGGTTGGTGTACTCGCACTGTGGATTCTGCTCAAGCGCGAAGTGCCGTGGATTCGTTTCGGCATTCGGCATGCGCAATGGGCGGTTATTCGCCGCCTGACCGGTCCTGCGCTTTCCTTTATGAGTTTCCCCCTGGTAAACGCGCTTAACCTCCAGGGCATTCTGGTGGTAATTGGCTACGTGATGGGTCCGATCGCGGTGGTGACCTTCAATACGGCGCGAACCATCTCGCGCAGCGCTGTACAGGGAATGAACCTGATCAACAATTCAATTTGGCCGGAAATGTCGGCCGCCTTCGGCATAGGCGCCATGGACGTGGCGCGGATGCTGCACCGCCGAGCATGTCAGATTTCGCTGTTGCTGTGCCTGGCCATCACCCTTGGGGTGGCGCTTCTGGGAGATTGGATCTGGAGAGTCTGGACGGTGGGCAAGGTGCCGACCGACCCCGTGCTACTGAACATCATGTTGCTGCAGATGGTGGTTTCGGCGTTTTGGTTCACCAGCTCGGTAGTGCCGATGGCCACCAACCAGCACCAGAGGATGGCGCGAGCTATGCTGGCCGCCACCTGTGTGGCGCTGTTGCTCGCCTGGTTATTGATGCATGTTACCTCGCTCCGTCTGCGGGGCGCTGCGATCGCGCTGTTGGCGGGGGACATCTTCACCGCGTTTTATGTATTGCGCGAAAGCCTACGGTTGCTGGGAGACAACTTTGGGGATTTTGCCCGCAGCATGTTGGATGTATCGCTGCTTCAGCGGTTGTGGAGAAGGCCTAAATTGCCTTTGGTCAGTGAGGAGTAGCCGACCGAACTTGGTACGCCGTCGTGGACCTATCAAAGCGCCAGCGCGGGCGAAAGACTGTTTCGGAGCAAAACCCGTCGCTGATTGAGTAAAAGCATTCGAGGGGCTTTTGCCCCTCCATGTTCGTCTCACGTACGCGGGGGCGAACGTGGGGCACCCGTGCAAAGGTAGGGGCTTTATTATTTACTCAGCCTTTTTCGCGGGACTCGGGAACGACCGCCGCGGCTGCTTGAAAGCCTATTCTGGAGTGGGTTCCATCGCAGAATGGCTTGTTGGTCGATGCTCCGCAGCGACAAAGAGAAATGGCGGGTTTGCCAGCAAGATCCAATTGTTTGCCGTCGGCGTCGATCAGCTTAATCGGACCTTCCACGCGAAATGGTCCGTTCGGTCGCACCGTAATGGTTACTTCACCCTCAGCCATGCAGCACTCCAGTTTTAGTGATATGCGTTCATTGCGAGTCTAACAGCCGTTGCCAGCAGGGTTAGTCGCTGTCGAGATTCTGCGTAGCTTTGGGTTCGTCTTGCGGCGGTTTTGGCTGAGGATCCTGGATGTTTCCCGGGGTGCCGGTGGTTGAACTGGGTACAGGTCCGGCGATATTTGAGCTCTTGCCGACTTTTTGGCCTTTCCAGCCAGTCGTGCTGACATTTTGTGCGGTGCTGCCAGTGTCGCAACCCAGGACCGACCCGCACGACACGAGCAGCAAGAGGACAGAGGCTCTGTACATGGTTTCTCCTTAGAGAGCTTAGGCTATCCGGTTTTGCTTCGGCTCACAAGTTCACGAGATTATGCTGCAGCAATAAGGAGAAGAAGGGAGGTTGATTATTGGACGCAGGAAAGATTTACAGGACGGACCCCGTTTTTTGGGGGCCAATATTCGCCGGTGAACTGAAGGAAAAGACGGTATTGGGCCGTCTTTTCCTTCGAAAGCTGACTACAGACTACAGAACCTGAACGTTCTCTGCCTGCCAACCCTTAGGGCCTTTGGTTACGTTGAACTGAACCGCCTGGCCTTCTTGAAGAGTGCGGAAGCCGTTTGCTTGAATCGCTGTGTGGTGCACGAAAACATCCTCACCATTCGCACGGCTCAAAAAGCCGAACCCCTTGGCATCGTTGAACCATTTCACTGTACCTTGTTCCATTGTGTATCTTCCTTAGTAACGAGATGACGCTGAATTCAATCGGGGTATCTGCAGGTAGTGCGGACTCCTAAAGCAGAACGAGCTGAGAACCAAAATCGTATTCGACGCTCTTTTAGGATATACCGCTGATACGACAAGTGCAATGGAAAATTTTCCGGCAACCCCCAAAAAATGCTCGCCTTTTTCCAGCCCGAGCGTCGCCAAAGCGTATCCCTGCCTCTATCCTACTCATACTTCAGAGATTCCACCGGGTCCATCCGCGCCGCCCGAGACGCAGGGACCGTGCCAAACGCGATGCCTACCGCGCATGAAACCAGGATGGCAATCACCGCCGATAGCCATGACACCTGAAGCCGGTAATTGGTAAATAAGGCAATCGACAACGGCAAAGCCATCGCCAGAACCGTCCCCACCACTCCGCCACTCAGCGAGATCAATACCGCCTCTGCCAGAAACTGCAGCTGAATTTCCCGGAACGTCGCTCCCAATGCTTTGCGAATGCCAATCTCCCGGATCCTTGAACGCACCGTGGCCAGCATGATGTTCATGATGCCCACCCCGCTGACCAGCAGGGTCACGAGCGAAAACAGTAGTAGCACAATACTGAATGCAGTGGCGGTTTTCCCTGCCATGGAAAGGACTTCCGCCAGATTGCCTACGTCGTACACGGATTCTGAGCGGTGCCTGGACTTGATTACCTTACGAATAGCCTCGGTAGCCCAAGGGACACTGCCCGGGTCGGTCATGGAGAAGTAAATCTGGTTGACGGCGTCGGTGCCGGTGAAATAGCGCGCCACGGTGTACGGAATAAGCACCGTTTCGTCGACAATTTCCGATTGGCCAAAGGTCGCGAATCTCTCGCGAAAAACACCGATGATGACGAACGGCACGTTGGAGATGGCCAGCGTCTGGCCAACGGCTTCATCTGCGCTGCCGAATTGGGTCACGGCAAACCTCTCCGTCACCAGGGCGGCTTGACTATGCGCCAGCGAATCCTGCTGATCGAAAAAGCGTCCGGCACTGAGATAGAGCCGGCGAATGTCGGCGTATTCCGGGTTCACTCCGAGGATCAGGACATCGCGTTCTCTTCCCCCGCCGCTGGTAAAAAATTGGTGGAGGTTAAGTACCGGCGATGCGGCTTGAATGCCAGGTATCTGCTGCTCGACGGCGTGCATATCATCCACCGTCAGGAAATCGCGCACGGACGCGATACTGGCATCGGACAGCCCGGCGTACTCAGCCCATACGAGGTTAGTTCCGATGTTTTGAATGGAGGTCAGCACATACTTTCTGCCGGAAAGCCCGATAGTGACCACCAGGATCAAGGAGGCGGTCCCGATCACCATACCCAGGGCTGTGAGCGCGAAGCGAATCTGGTTGAGGCGAAACGAGTCGATGGCCAGCATCACGATCTCACGGAACGCAATGCTGTTGGTGCCGCGAATATGCGGCAGCTTTTCGATCGTCCCTTGCGCGGAATGCTCAGCGATTGCCCAGGAACACCAGGGTTACGCCAACCGCTACCAGAAAGACGCCCGTCCAACGCTGTGGGCTGACACGTTCGCCCAGGAAGAACACGGCTCCGCAAGCGCCGGTTACGTAGCTGAGGGCAGTTACGGGCACAACAAAGCTTACATTCAGAAAGGAAAGCGCGCCAAGGAGAGAGAAAAACGCCAGCGCCATCAAGCTCACTCCCGCCCACATCCAGCCCAGCCGCAGGGCGCGAAGAATCACCCGAACGATCGCCTGGGGACGAAAATCCTTCACTTCCCCAACCGTCTTCATGGCCCGGGAGACGCACAGCTCCCCGCCCGTGCCGGCCCCCACGATCAGCGCAAGGAGGATGGCCTCAGGCAAGGCTAACTGTGCTCCAGGGTTCGCGGGCTGGTCTGCCCGACGACAAAGACACCCATGCAGATGACAGCGATCCCCAACCAGCGCAAGGGGGAAACGGGCTCCCCCAGCATGAAGTACGCGAGCAGTGCGGAGACTCCGTAGGCGATGGAAGAGGCGGGCATGACAAAGCTGTAGTCTGCCCAAGTCAAAACCAGCAGGTTAGCCAGGAAGAACGTGAGCAACGATGCGATACCCAACCAGACGGCGCCAGTACCAAAAACATGCAAGGCGGTATGCAGCGCTTCCGCAGGAGGCCATACCTGCAGACTGCCAGCCTGCTTCATGCCCTTGCCCAACAAAACATTCCCCAGAGGGTTGGCGATCACCATCACCAGGATCAACAAAAACGTTTTAAGGTGCAGCGGTTTTTGTAACGTCATTCACTCCCGACCGGGCAGCGCTCGCCACTCACAGATCTAGCAGGGAGCCCGCAAACTACAAGCTTGATTGTACTAAAAGCGTTCGGACTGTCGGGGTGGAGCTTGTGTCCGCACCCTTGCAAAAATGCCAAGAATGGGGCACCTGATCCTTGTTCGTGGTCCGGCGCAAAAGCCTGCCTCAGGGCCTAAAGGCCACAATAATTGGGCAATGTTTATCCCGGGGAGAAATTCCCGGCATGCCCTAAACCGAGTTTTCAGCGCCTTGTAAAGTGCGTGCCCTTCGAGGATTAGCCGGCGCTTGCTCACGGCCGTATGCGAATCATGACAGAGACCGTGGCGAAAGTTTGCTTTTGCCTCGGCGTGCAGCAGCAACTATCGTTATAACTATAGTTTGGTGAATTGCTCCGCCGGGGCATTTGTGTTCGGAGAGGTGTTTCCACTTTGTGTGGCATTGCTGGCTTTACCCAGAAAGGTTGGACGTCCGACCCCGATCGGATTCGCGCGGCGACCGCAACCCTGACCCATCGCGGACCGGACCAACAGGGCGTCTTCTCATCACGCTTGTGCTCCCTGGGCGCAACCCGGTTGAAGATTCTCGATCTGGCCGCGGGCGATCAGCCGATGATCTCAAGCGACGGCGACACGGTCATCGTGTTCAACGGGGAAATCTACAACCATCTGGAGCTGCGTCCTGAGCTCGAGGCTCTCGGCTACCAGTTTCATACCCATTGCGATACCGAGACCGTGCTCTACGCTTTTCTGGCCTGGGACACTGCTTGTTTTTCCCGCCTGCGCGGCATGTTCGCGGTCGCTCTGTGGCGCAAGTCGACCCGTCGCCTCATCCTGGCCCGCGATCGGATGGGCATCAAGCCGCTCTACCTGGCGAAATATGGAGAGGACCTGCTCTTTGGTTCCGAACTCAAAGCGATCCTAATCCATCCTGAAGTGGAGCGCCGCCTGAGCATGGAAGGGCTGGATTGCTATCTGTCTCTGAATTACGTTCCCTGCCCGTGGACCCTGGTGGACGGAGTGGAAAAGCTGCCTCCGGGCTGTTGGTACGAGTGGCACGACGGCCAGGTGCACTCGGAATGCTATTGGCGCTTGCCCGACGCCGCCCCGCGGGTTCGCGACCTGGAAAGCGCCAAGCAGGAGCTGGATTTTCTGTTGCAGCAGTCAGTCGGCGAGCACCTGCTCTCTGACGTGCCCCTGGGCGTGTGGCTAAGCGGCGGCATCGATTCTTCCACCATCCTGCATTACGCGGCAGGCACAAACCACGCGCGCTTGAAGACCTTTTCTATCTCCTTCAACGGCCGCAGCTTTGACGAGACAGAACATATTCAGCGGGTGGTATCGCACTACGGAACCGATCACGAACAGCTCGACCTGAACCCCCAGGAGGATCTGCAGGGCGCCATCGAGCAGTTCGCCTATTACTCGGATGAACCGAGCGCCGATGCAGGGGCTTTGCCGGTGTGGTTTCTTTCCCGCATGTGCAAGACGCACGCGACGGTGGCCTTGAGCGGCGAAGGAGCAGATGAGATTTTCGCCGGCTACCTTACTTATCGCGCCAACCATCTGGCCCGCCGGATGCGGACCGTGCCTGCGGACGTGATCCGGTTGGCTCTGGACGGTTTGCGTTTTTGGCCCGTCTCCGATGAGAAGATCAGCCTGGAATACAAGCTCAAGCGTTTTCTCGAAGGCTGCCTGCTGTCGCCGGAACGAGCCCATATCCACTGGAATGGAACCTTCTCCGAAGCGGCCAAGGCGGCGTTATTGCGCCGTCCCCTGCCTGGAGCCATGGGCGACATCCTGGAGTGGGCTTGGTGGCTCATGACGGTCTGTATCCATATCTGGCGTTTGACCAGCAGTACTATCTGGCGGATGACATCCTGGTGAAATCCGATCGCATGAGCATGGCCCATGCGGTCGAGGTGCGTCCGCCTTTTCTCGACCACCGTATCGTCGAGTTTGCCGCCACTTTGCCCGAAACGCTGAAGATGCGAGGCTCGCGCCAAAAACTGCTGCTTAAGGAATTGATGAAGGACAAACTGCCGGCATCGATTCTCAATCGCAAGAAAGTCGGCTTCGATATTCCCGCGCACGAGTGGCTCCGCGGATCTCTTCGTCCTCTTCTGCTTGATACTTTGAAAGAAGGCCTTTCTGAGCACGCTGACCTTTTCCGCGCCGATACCATCGAGAACGGTACTTGCAGCTTCACTTGGAAAGACGAGCCAACCTGGGGTACCACTTATGGGGTTTAATGATCCTGTTTTTCTGGATGAAACAATGGCGCATCCAGTCGACGCCCGCGTCGACGCAAAAACTACCAGTGCTGGTGGCCGAAGGGGCTGGTACACCTATCTAGCGATTTTGCTCCTGATTGCCGCAGCCATTTATTTGGGCTGCACTCGTTTCCCCTCCTTCGCTGATGGATGACGTCGATGCGGTGCAGGGGCAGATTGCCCGCAATATGCTCGACTCCGGCGATTGGGTTACGGCACGTCTGGATGGAGTGATGTACCTGGAGAAGTCGCCCCTGGTGTATTGGCTGATGGCCATTGCCTACAAGATTTTCGGCGGCTACGACTGGGCGGCGCGGATACCGATTGCGCTTTCATCGATTGGCCTCGCGTGGCTGACAGCAGCGTTCGGCAAATGGGCTTTTGGCAGAACAGCGGGCTTCTATGCCGGGCTGTGCATGGCAACCTGCATTGGCCTCTTTCTCTTTACCCGCATCCTGATCCCCGATGTGATGCTGACCTTCACCATCGCACTCACGATGTGGGCCTTCCTGCGGGTGCTGGACGATGAGGAACCTCACCCCCGTGCCTGGGCCTATGTACTGGCCGCCGGCCTGGGCGCCGGATTGCTGCTCAAAAGCCTGATCGCGCTTGTCTTTCCGTTGGGCGCGGCGATTGCCTACCTGCTTATCACCCGCCGATTGTTTTTGATCGCCACCTGGAAGCGTTTTCATGTCTGGACGAGCTTAGCCATCCTCCTGCTGATCGCCGCGCCATGGCATGTGCTGGCGACGCTTGCCAATCCACCTTACTTTTCCCTTACGATGCACAGCGGCGGGACGGTGTATCACGGCTTTTTATGGTTTTATTTCATCAACGAGCAGCTGCTGCGCTTTCTCAATTTGCGCTACCCACGGGATTACGCCACGGTGCCGCGGCTCTATTTCTGGTTATTTCATTTGATCTGGCTGTTTCCCTGGAGTGTTTATTTCCCCGCTGTTGTGAAGCTCTCGTATCGGCCGATCGACCGCGCTGGCCGTACGCGTCTACTGGCGGTGTGCTGGACTGGCTTCCTGCTTCTTTTTTTTACTTTTTCCACAACGCAGGAGTACTACTCCATGCCCTGCTACCCGGCGCTGGCTCTGCTGCTGGGCTCGGCGATGGCGGTGGGCGGGAGCCGGGTTCGCTGGG
Organism: uncultured Acidobacteriaceae bacterium; assembly: GCA_963758385.1. GTDB lineage: Bacteria > Acidobacteriota > Terriglobia > Terriglobales > Acidobacteriaceae > PALSA-350. The sequence goes on from CAVWVA010000001.1 coordinate 2,517,109, forward strand.
GTACACGCGCGTTGAGCATTATCACTGCCTTCGCGGCCCTGGCGGCGATTGCTATTCTGATCGACGTTCGCCATGTGCCGACCCCGGGCGACATTACCACCGCTCTGAGCAAACATCCTACGGCCTATAAGCTCTCCCTGGGCCATATGGAAGACCTGACAATTAGCTCGTTCGCCTATCTGCGCTTGCCTCTCGGCATGGCTGCGGTTGCCTTCCTTATCGGCACTGCCGGCACATTGTGGGGGGGCGGCCGACGCGCCTTTTTGGCGGTTGCGGTAATGATGGTTGTTTTCTTTCAGGCGGCGCGTTTGGCCATGGTCACGTTCGATCCGTTTCTCTCTTCGCGCCCTTTGGCGAGAGCCATCAATCTGTCGCCTCCAGGTATGGTCGTTGTGGACGGCCCTTACTACTCCTTTTCCTCCATTGCGTTTTATAGCCGCCGCCCGGAGCTGATGCTGAACGGGCGATTGAACAATCTTGAATACGGCTCTTATGCCCCGGACGCACCCAATGTCTTTATTAACGATTCAGAGTTTGCCCGGTTATGGCGCACACCATCCCGCTACTACCTGGTGACCAAAATGTCTGCTGTCCCCCGAATCTCAGTCCTGGTGGGAAACGATAGGCTTCACGTCGTGGCCATGGCGGGGGGCAAGATAGCCTTTACCAACTATCCTCTCACCGCCGCTGCGCAGCTTCAGGAGAACGGCGTCCCTGCTAGACTTAATACTTCGGCACTTGCGCTCGCCCGCGACTCATTCGAACTATTTACTCCCTCGGAGGCACTATGAAGATTGCTGTACTTGGAGGCGATGGCTACTGTGGCTGGGCTACCGCTCTTCACCTTTCCAACCGTGGTCATTCCGTTGCCATTATCGATAACTTCGTGCGCCGTCTTTGGGACCACGAACTCGGAGTCCAGACGCTGACTCCGATCCGACCGCTTGCGGAACGGTTGAGGGTTTGGCATGAGCTTACCGGCAAGTCGATCGAGCTTCTCGTGGGCGACATCACGGACTATGAATTCATGGCATCGACGGTCAGGGACTTTGCCCCTGAGGCAGTGATCCACTTTGCGGAACAACGCTCCGCGCCGTTTTCCATGATTGACCGCAACCATGCGGTTGGCACGCAGGTGAACAATGTGGTTGGCACGCTGAATCTGCTTTTTGCTTTAAAGGAATTCCAGCCTGATTGCCACCTGGTGAAACTGGGCACGATGGGGGAGTACGGAACGCCCAATATCGACATCGAGGAAGGGTACATCGAGATCGAACACAACGGCCGCAAGGACTTGTTGCCATTCCCCAAGCAGCCGGGATCGTTCTATCACCTCTCCAAGGTGCACGACAGCCACAACATGATGTTCGCCTGTAAGATCTGGGGCCTGCGGGCTACTGACCTTAACCAGGGTGTGGTTTACGGCACCATGACCGATGAAGTGGCAATGGACGAGGCGCTGATCAATCGGTTTGATTACGACGAAGTGTTTGGCACCGTGCTCAATCGCTTTTGCGCCCAGGCGGCGATTGGTCATCCGCTCACGGTTTATGGCAAGGGTGGGCAGACGCGTGGTTTCCTGGATATTCGTGACACTGTCCGCTGTGTCGAGTTGGCTTGCCTGCATCCCGCAGCCCGCGGGGAATTCCGCGTGTTCAACCAGTTCACCGAGCAGTTTTCCGTTTTGGGCTTAGCGCACCAGGTGCAGCATGCCGGCAAGCAGATGGGGCTGCAAGTGGAGATTGATTATCTGCCTGATCCACGAGTTGAAGCCGAACAGCATTACTACAACGCAAAACACTCCAAGTTGATTGACCTGGGACTGACCCCGCATTTTCTTTCCGACTCGCTGCTGGATTCGCTTATCGATATCACGGTGCGGTATAGGGACCGGGTAGATACTTCCATGTTCCTTCCGCAAGTGAAGTGGCGCGAACCCCGGAACCCACGCCGATCCCCAGCGCCTTCGCAAGCGTTTGTCAAATCTGCTCAGTGAGTGGACGAATCGCAACTTAATCCCGATCTACAGTGTTTGTATTACTGAGACGGACGATGAAGATTCGCGCTATCCCACATCTCGTAACAACACGAGATGTGGGGTGCCCATCGTCTGGGATGTTCAGCGTCGCACTACGCCCTAGAACTCATACCTTATGCCGAGTTGCATGTTGTGGGGTAGCGCGTCTGCGGCATTTGAAGAAATGATGCCAAAGGTCCCGTCTCCAACTCCGGAATCGGGCAGGCTGAAGCGGTCGGTGTTGGTGCAGTTGAAGCAGCCCGCGTGGACTTCCAGATGTAGGCTTTAGTCTCTTTCTTTTCCTTTTGACGTCAAGCGAAAAGTTTGCCGGCGAGGCCTTCGCGGTAGGCATTCATAGCCTGCAATACCTGCAATGCAAAATCGAGACCAAGTGCAAATGGGTCTCCGGCCAACGCTTGCTCAAACCTGGCGATGAAGCGTTGAATGATCTGCTCGCTGTTGATTGTGAAATCGATGGCGGCAACCGGACCTTCTCCATTTTCAAGAGACACCACACGTTCGTCCGGTTGGCCATACCCGCAGTGAATATCTGTGACCGCAGCTTCAGGCACAGCGTATGCCCAGATTGCAAATAGATGCGATCCCAGGTTTTGTATTGCCGGCACGTTGTGCTTGTCCGGACGGCTCGTCGTGAATCGACCCTGAAACCTTAAGCCGGCTCCATCCTCCCGCTGCGAACGCCACGCCTGCACTGCATCCAGCATGCAGTATTCATGATGCACACCGATCAGGACGGCTCTCGCTTTCGCCTGCGCCTTGAGTTCCTGGCAGGCAGGTTCTTCCCAGATCCACGGCTTTTCGACCACAACATGCATTCCGTTGTTCACCGCGGCCGTCGCCAGGTGAAGCGTATTTTCACTCGGAGGCACGCATAGCCATGCCGCTTGCGCCCGCGTTTTTCTCAAAGACGCCTGCATGCGCGTTTGATAGTCCTGCCCCGTCTCCTGCGGCCTCCTGCGGGTGTTCGCAACGACTGCCACCTTAGACTGCTGCGCCAGGATCCCCTGCATTACGCTGGCCCAATAGCCATTGCCAATCACTGCGTATTCAGGATGAGCCGTCATCGCCGCCGATTCTTTCAGAAATGAGCCGAGCCGCTTTCAACGAGCTTACGACCTTTCCGGAAAACACATGCAACTCGCCTGGCGCCGACTCCCGCAGGTAGAGGATCCGGCGATCACTTCCCGGCTCATCTTCGACTACTCGGATCGTAAACCTCGAACCCAGATAGACGGCGTCTGCAGCCGCCGGAACTGCAAGCGAAGAATCCTGCAGCATGGCGTCAAAACGCGTAAAGGGAACACGCACGAACATCGGCTGATTCAATACATCCTGATATTGCTGCGGAATGACGGCTTCAGGGTCCGTGGAAGACCAGTGATTCGTGTGTTTGGCTGAGCCAAAGAGCGAGTAGATGGTATTTCCATAGGTATCGAACGCAGTGAACGGACCGTCTACCACCACCAGTGCGATACCTTGCAGTTTGGACGGGAGTTCAATGAGGATCTTCTCCGCCACCTGGTACTTTGCAGCCTTAAACATCGAACGGCTGGGGCCTAAACCGTACACCGCCCAAATGACATAGTCGTAACTTGATCGCTGTTCTGGAAGGAACAACGATGGGTGCAACGGAATGTTCAGCGCCTCGATCTTCTTCTCCAGCATTTGGCGCAGGATAGCTGAGTCGTAAATATCCTCCTCAACCGCATAACATTTGTCGATGTAGTTGAAGTTGATCCAATCTGGCTTGCACGGGGTCAACTTCAAACCATGGTCGGCCATGACCTGCTCGTAAACCTGGGAAGAGGTGCGCGACCCCTCGTGCGGAATCGCATAATAGCTGGCGCACGGGGCGACCATCGCCGGCAGGAACTTGCTGCGAAACTCCGCCCGCGCCTCAAGGATTTCGGCGATCGTCTCCGGGCTGCGCGGATAGTGATACCCGGCATGTACTCGATGTTGATTAATTGCCGAAGCGGCATTCAAGACGCCAAGAGGGTCGAAAAGATCGACCGAATGCCCTTCTTCGGCGAGGCGAATCGCAATGGATGCGCCATATATACCAGCTCCAGCCACTGCAACTCTTGCACCCATGCGTGCTTCTTACCCTTGCCGCGACGGCTCGACAACCGCGTGTGTTTGTGGCTCGACGGGGACCAGCATTCCTTCACGAATTCGATAGGTTACTTTGCGCCAGGTGATAGTCCTGCGAGTGAAACTCAATAACCAGACGATGGATGCGGTCGCATCCCAAAGAGGGATGATATAGAGGAGCTTCCAGACGCCTTTTTGATGCAGGCCCCAAACTCCCACGCCGACCGTTACGACAACTCGCAGCAGAGCATATACGCCGAGGTAAAGAAGAGCCGTGGACAAAGTGGGACGCAGGATCACGGCCAGAATGGCCCAGGGCAAACCTTGTGTGAAGACCATCCCAATATGTCCCGAGGGCCGCATATGCCGCATGACGGTCATCCAGCGCAGCCGTTTAATGAACAGATCTTGCATCGATTGAAAATCAGCAACCGTCTGCACCGGCTGGGGAAAGAGAACGACTTCCAGTCCCTGCTGCTCGATCATGCGTCCTACCAGCAGGTCGTCTCCGGGACGATTTTCAATTGCCGGGTAGCCTCCGAAACCTTCAAGATTCTGCCTTGTGGTCACGATGGTCTGTCCCAGGGCAAATTTAACCCCGTCCAGTTCCCGGGCGACCAATATCCCGGGGTAGAAATCGGAAAGCATGCCGATCGACTGGAGCTGTTGGGTAAATGTCGTGTCGCGGCAGGAAGTGTACATACAAGTGACCGCGCCAACCTTGGGATCGCTCATCGGCGCGACCACGGACCGCAGGTAGTCAGGCTGCACCCGGACATCGCTATCGCTAATGACCAGCGTCTCGTATTTGGCCTCAGCCACCATACGCGCTAGTTTGGCCACTTTGTCATTAACCGCATCCCGGCGAGAGCCGATCAAGACCCGGATATCGCACTGGGGAAAATCAAGAATAAGCTTTTGCAGGATTGGGTATGCGGGATCAGCAGTATCTCCTATGCAAAAGACGATTTCATATTGGGGATAATCCTGGCGGCAAAAACTCGCGAAATTTTCGTATGCCTCGGGGTCAAGCCCACGCACCGGCTTAAGGTTGCTTACCGGCGGAGTAAATCCACTACCTTGCCGGCTGTAGTTAGGGCTGTGCCGGAAAAAATGCCAACAGCTATACAGAGCGATCAGGTAGTAGATAAATGGGAACGTTGCCATTCCCAGTAATGCGTAACGAAGAAGGATCAGGATCATTCAGCCCCTAATTCTCATATGTATTCATTATCTCTCAAGCTTGTTATGCACTGTTTCGAGACGCCGTCTAGTTGATTATGCCCGAACTGCGAATTCCAACCCGGCCACTCATGGAGTGCGATTCTCGTTTAGCTTTGCGATGAACCTGGGTGACCCATATCTCGCGATTTTTTGCGAGATGAGGGGAGAACGCGGGTCTTCCGCGCGACTGTCCGATAGTGCCAGAAGCTAAGGGGTTTGGGGTGGAAGTTGAGAAATTTCCTACTCTCTCGCCAAAGAGCAGGCAGGATATGGAGACCCGGTACTCACCCGTACACAATTCCATTTAGACACGTAAGATTATTATTTTCATAGAGTTGAAATAGACGTCGGAGCTTTTCCCACAAGCAATGATTGACACGAACGACCCGAAATAGGCGAAAATAAGGCGAAGATAATGCCTATGCCTACCGCTCAACATCTGCGCGCACAAATAGAAGCCCGCCTGGCAGAAAAAATCCCTTCTGCGCTCTCACCATTGCCGCGAGTTGCCAGTCCTCTGGCTGCCACTGGCATTCGCGAGATCGATCTTTTACTGCGCGGCGGATTGCCGGTGGGTACTATCAGTGAGATTGTTGGGCCAGAATGCTCCGGGCGGACCTCGTTGGCGCTCACTTTCGTCGCCGGCATGACGCAGGCAGGAAAGGTGTGTGCCTGGGTAGACGTTTCCGATGCCCTGCATCCTGAATCGGCAGCGGCTGCGGGAATTGACCTAACACGGCTGCTATGGATACGCTGCGGGTCTCCCCCTTCTAGTCCGCCAAGGCAGTACACCGTGCGTGGATTTCGCATGGCAGAAAAAAAGAGCAAGACGAAACCAGGTTTGCCCCAGGGAGGAGGAGCCCATCCGCGAACGGAAGCCAATGGCCTTTCTACCGCGGTCAGCGATTTGCTGGGCCCGACTCTTACGGCTCCTCGCTGCGCCGAAGAGCTGCATAAACCTCGTCCGCAAGGCAAGGTGGTAATCAATCAGCAAAGCCCACAGCCTGTTCCATTGCCACCAGTGAGTATAAAAGCTGCACCCAGGGGAAAGTCCTGGTCGCGGCTGGAACAGGCATTGAGGGTAACGGATCTACTGCTCCAGGCTGGTGGCTTCAGTTGCATTGTGCTGGATATGGGCAGCCTGAACGCAGAATATGCCCTGCGTGTACCACTCGCGACGTGGTTTCGTTTTCGCACTGCAGCCGAACGCTTGCAATTGAATATTTTGTTGCTCACGCAGCATGGCTGCTCACGGAACAGCGCCGGCCTGGTGCTACACCTTGAACCAGGCAGCGTGGTTGCCCACGACTCGACTCTCTTCACTGGCCTCGAGCATCGGGCGGAGTTAGCCCGCCAGCGCTTTGCCCAGCCCGGGAATGTATTTCCCCTGCGAAAGCAGCCACAAAGCGTGCAAACAGCACAATGGCGGGGCAGAACCGTTTGGGCAGGCCGATGATGACGACACGATACATTTGCCTCGTATGCAAGAGAATTTCCTCTCCAGGCATTGCTGCGCTTACGGCCGGAACTCGAGCATAGCCCAATCGCAGTGCTCGATGGTGAACCACCTTTCGAGCAAGTGTGCTCACTCAATGGTGCGGCACTCACGCTTGGAATAGCCCTCGGCATGAGCAAATTGGAACTGGAGATGTTTCCTGCCGCTGTAGTGTTGCCACGCTTGCGCAGAGAAGAAGCAGCAGCGCGTGCAGCCTTACTGGAATGTAGCTGCGGTTTTTCTCCACGGGTTGAAGATCTGAGCAGCGACAGTAGCTTTACCTGTCTGATCGACATTGCCGGTACGGAAACCCTCTTCGGATCCCCAGATGCGCTGGGTGAGACCCTACTCAAAAAGACACAGGCCCTTGGCATACAGGCCTCGATCGCGATCAGCAGTAACTTTCATGCAGCCCGGTGCCTGGCGCGGGGGCTGCATTTCGACTCGAGAAAACGCGCCGGTATACGGGTAGTGCCGCGGGGAATGGAATGCGCAGCGCTTGCGCCCTTACCACTTACGGTGCTCGACCTTTCTCCGGAACATGCAGAAACATTTTCCATGTGGGGCATCACTACTCTGGGAGCCTTGGCAAATCTCAAGGAAACAGAACTGATTGCACGGCTGGGGCAAGAGGGTAAAGAACTACGACTACTGGCACGGGGGGAGTTGCCGCATTTATTTAGCCCGATCGAAGCCGGCTTTGCTCTCGAAGAGCGAATGGAACTAGACTCGCCAGTGGAATTGCTGGATTCGCTGCTTTTTATTTTGGGGGTGATGCTCGATCAGCTCATCGTGCGTGCCCAATCACAGCATATTGTCCCTGGCTGCAATCACTCTTCTCCTGCGCCTGGAAAACGGCACTTCACATATTCGCACAGTGCGGCCCGCACTACCAAATCATGACCGAAAACTATGGCTGAAGCTAATACACCTGGATCTCCAGGCGCATCCACCCCAGGCAGCAATTCTTTCGCTGATTTGAGCGCACAGGCAGGCAGCACCAGCAAAGTACAACTTGGACTTTTTTCTCCCCAGGTGCCGGAACCCATGCGGCTGGATGTAACCCTGGCGCGGATTCGCAGTATCGTAGGCGATGGTTGCGCAGGCCAGGTGGTGCTGAAAGATACGCACCAGCCGGATGCATTTCATGTAGAACCGTTTGTTGTTCCGCCTTCTGCTTCGAGCAAATCGAAACCAGCAACGCTGCGTGTTGCCATGCGGCAACTACGGCCCGCGGAAGCAGTAACCGTGGCTGTGAGCGATAGTCAACCGTGACTCCTTCATCTTCCGGGATAAACGCTATACGGTCGAACGTGCCTACGGGCCATGGTCTTCGGGCGGAGACTGGTGGAGACCTACTCTGTGGTCGTTCGAACAATGGGACCTGGTGGCGCGGGCACATGATACATCTAATAACGCGTCCAATAAGGCAACCTGGCTTTGTTGCTGCTTGACACACGATCTTACGCAGGGACACTGGCAGATTGAAGCGCTGTATGACTGAACGCTATGTGGAGCTTCATGCGGCCAGCGCATTCAGTTTTCTTGAAGGCGCTTCCCTGCCTGAAGATCTGATCCAGCGCGCCGTAGAGCTCAATATGCCTGCTATGGCCCTGCTGGATCGAAATGGAGTTTACGGAGCAGCGCGATTCCATACGCTTGCCCGCAAGCATGGTGTGCGGGCACATGTGGGAGCCGAGATTGCGGTGTCCAACCTGGGCACGCGTCTTATGCCTCCGGCATGGTTGCCGCATCGCCATGCTCCCGAAGCCTGCTCGCCTTCCCCTGTTATGTACCTCTCGCGCCGGATACCAGAATCTATGTCAATTAATTACCCGCTTCAAGATGCGCGAGACGACCAAGTGCGAAGGCGCTGCTACGCTCGACGAGCTTGCCGGGTATTCTTCCGGCCTGGTTTGCCTGACCGGCGGCGATGAGGGCCCGGTGGCGGCTGCGCTTATGCACGGCGGCGAATCAGCAGCTGTAAAGGTTGCCGAACAACTGGTTCAACTCTTCGGACCAAAAAATGTCTATGTCGAACTACAGCGTCATGGGGAGCGGGAAGAAGAATGGCGCAACCAGGCTGCCCTCCGTATTGCCCGACAGCTGCACTTACCGATTCTGGCTACCAACGGTGTTCGTTATGCCACCGTGTACGACAGAGAAATCCTCGATGTGTTTACCGCTATACGTAACCATACCGACCTTGACCATGCGGGGCGGTTGCTCACGGTCAATGGCCAACGCCATTTGCGGAATGCGATGGAGATGACGGATAAATTCGCAGATCTGCCCCAGGCCATCGCGAACACTGTGGCTCTATCGGACCGGCTGGAGTTTGAGCTGAATGGCCTGGGCTATGAATTTCCTCGCTATCCGGTACCGGAGGGCGAGACCATGGATACTTTTCTGCGGCGGCGTACGGCTGAAGGAGTGATGAGGAGATATGGAGCCAAGCACAATCGCAAGTTCCTGGAAAAAGCACAAAAGCAAGTTGAACATGAGCTGGCCCTGATTGAGAAACTCGGGTTTGCCGGTTATTTTCTGATTGTTTGGGACCTGATTGATTTCTGCAAACGGAATGACATCTTGGTGCAAGGCCGGGGGAGCGCGGCGAACTCCGCTGTTTGCTATGCGCTGGAAATTACCGCTGTGGACCCTATCGGCATGGACTTGTTATTTGAACGATTCCTGAGCGAAAGCCGCGGCGAATGGCCAGACATTGATCTGGATCTGCCCTCCGGAGATAAGCGTGAGCAGGCAATCCAATACATCTACCGGCGCTATGGGGAGCTGGGCGCGGCGATCACCGCCAACGTAATTACCTATCGAGGCAAGTCGGCCGCGCGCGAAGTTGGCAAGGCGATGGGCTTCGATCCCGAGACTCTGGGCCGCCTCACCAGCCTGGTGTCGCAGTGGGAGTGGAAAGGGAAAAACGACACTCTGGAGCATTCGTTTCGCCATGCCGGATTTGATGTCAAACACTCGCAGATCCACAAGTTTTTAGAGCTGTGCATGCGCATTCAGGACCTGCCGCGGCATCTCGGCCAGCACTCTGGAGGGATGGTGATATGCCAGGGTCAGCTGGATCGCGTGGTGCCGCTGGAACGAACATCCATGCCTGGCCGTACCGTGGTTCAGTGGGACAAGGAAGACTGCGCCGATCTGGGCATCATCAAAGTGGATCTGTTGGGATTGGGCATGATGGCGGTGATCCAGGATTCTCTGAACCTGGTGGCCGAGCATTACGACGAACCGGTCGACCTGGCACACCTCCCGCAGGATCCGCTGGTGTACGAAACCCTGCAGCATGCGGATACGGTGGGTATGTTCCAGGTGGAAAGCCGGGCGCAAATGGCATCCTTGCCGCGCAATCATCCGGAGAAGTTTTATGACCTGGTGGTGCAGGTGGCGATCATCCGGCCCGGGCCCATCGTGGGCAAGATGATGCACCCATATATGCGCAGGCGGCAGAATAAAGAAGCAGTTACTTACCCCCATCCATCGCTGGAGCCCGTATTGAGAAGAACATTAGGAGTTCCTTTGTTTCAGGAACAGCTTCTGCGCATGGCCATGACCGTGGCTGATTTTTCCGGTGCGGAAGCAGAAGAATTGCGGCGTGCTGTCGGCATGCGCCGTTCGTGGCAACGGATGGAGCAGCTGGAAGTAAAACTGCGAAGTGGCATGACGAAGAACGGCCTGGATACAGCTACCCAGGAAACCATAATTCAAAACATCACCTCGTTCGCGCTATATGGCTTTCCTGAATCCCACGCTGCCAGCTTTGCCTTGATTGCTTATGCCTCGGCCTACTTCAAGGTACGCCATCTGGCTGCATTCACCTGCGCGATTCTTAACAATCAGCCGATGGGCTTTTACATGCCCGCTGTACTGGTTAAGGACGCACAACGTCATGGTTTGCGCATACGGTCGATCGACGTACAGATTTCGCAATGGCCATGCACAATCGAGCATGAAAACAATGGTGAGCTCTCGCTGCGCATGGGCCTGATGTATGCCAAGGGTCTACGGCAGGATCTGGGAGAAGCAATCGTCGAATCCAGAAGGATGTGCGGCTTGTTCCGCTCCGCCGAAGATCTATCGCTGCGTGTACCGCTGCTGCATCGCAAAGAGCTCACGCTGCTGGCCCGGATTGGGGCTCTGAATAGTCTTGGGGGTGTCGAGCATCGGCGGGATGCGGTTTGGCAGGTAGAAGAAGCCGTCAGGCCGGTGGGTCCATTGCTGAAACAGCCTCATGGACACGAGGTCTCCAGCCCCTCACCGCTGCGGAAAATGACCACGGAGGAAAGGCTGAGCGCGGATTACTCCGGCACGAGTCTGACGATTGGGCGGCATCCGCTGCATTATCGCCGCCAGGAACTGAAGAAGAGGCGGGTAATGACGGCGAGCGAATTGCGGAATTGCAAAGACGGCCAGTATGTACGCGCAGCAGGTTGTGTGATCGCACGGCAGCGGCCAGGGACGGCCAAGGGATTTATCTTTCTCTCTATGGAGGATGAGACTGGCATCGCCAATGTGATCATCACCCCCGATCTTTATGAGCGGGAGCGTGTGGTGGTCACGCGCAGCAAATTTGTACTGGTTGAGGGGGCATTGCAGAACCAGGATGGGGTGATCCATATCAAGGCCAGGCGCATACAACTACTGGCCTTCAGCGATCTTGAGGTACATTCACACGACTTTCATTGATGTCCCGGTCCGCATCGCCAAAATCTGCATCAAACGAGTGTTGATGGAGGAGAACAAATGACCGACGTGAAGACATGTGCCCACCCCGCCTGTAACTGTATTCCCCCCGAGAAGCAAAAGTACTGCAGCGAGACCTGCGAGGACGCCAAAGACATGACAGAGCTTACTTGCCAATGCGACCATCCAGCTTGCCAGGGTGAGGCTCTCAAGCCTTAAGGGTTTGCCGACCCACGGAATTGCCGTCGTTCGGATCTAAGGCTTGTCAGTAAAACCGCAGATCTCTCCAAATCCGCTACGGATTTCCTACTACGTAGCGCCAGACACCACCGCTTGTGCGGCTTTCAGTAAGGAAAGCCGCTGAAGTTCGACAACGCCACCAACGTCTACGGGAAATCCGGGGTAGCGTAGGGCCGAGATCTGCGGATTCGCTTCCGTATTCTCTCGTATTCTACTGTATTCTGTATATATGCCTACGAAAACGATCACCTTTCGTTTACCGCAAGACAAACTTCTTGCGCTTGATTCTGTCGCGGAGGCGCAGCAGCGGGACAGAAGCTTTGTCATCAATGAGGCTGTGAGTCAATATCTCTCGCTTCATGAGTACCACCGCGAGCTAATCGAAGAAGGCATTCGCCAGGATGATGCGGGGGCTCTGATCGATCATCAAACGCTCCGGAAAACTGCGGGCAGCTGGACGGCACGTAAGCCAAAAGCGAAACAGTGAATCGAACCCTGTGGACCAGACAGGCTTCTGAACAGCTTGCGGCTGCTTATGACTTCATCGTTTCGGAACATCCGACCGCTGCCGGAAGGCAGTTAGACCTAATCCTGCGTGCTGTAGAAAACCTGGTCAACTTCCCTGAGATGGGCCGTGTCGGACGAATTGAAGGCACACGGGAATTAGTCATTCCGGGCACACCCTATCTTGTGGCGTATCGCTTAAAGGGCGCAACTGTGCGAATTCTAGCCTTGCTTCACAGCGCCCGTCGCTGGCCGACAAAGCTCTAGGCTGCAGTTCGCCAAAAGTGTCTGCGTGAGAACTCCCTTTCTAGTCTTTCCCGAACACAGATGTGGGACACCAGGATTTTCGTCGTGCTAGCCCTCTTGCTGAAACATCTGCTTGATTCCCCGCAAGGCCTGCCGCGTTCGTTCTTCGTTCTCAATCAATGAAAAGCGCACGTGCTCATCGCCGTGCTCTCCAAAACCGACACCTGGACTGACTGCGACCTTCGCGTCGGTCAGTAGCTTCTTGGAAAATTCGAGCGAGCCGAGCGACCTGTATCGTTCGGGAATCGAGGCCCAGACAAACATGGTTGCTTTCGGCATGGGCACTTGCCAGTTCAGTTGATTCAGCCCCTTTACCAGCACATCGCGCCGCTTGCGGTAGGTTTCACAGATTTCCTGCACGCACTCCTGCGGACCTTCCAAGGCCAAAATCGATGCCACCTGGATGGGGGTGAACGTACCGTAATCAAAATAGCTTTTCAGACGGCCTAAGGCGGCCACTAACTCCCGATTCCCTACCATGAAGCCCACGCGCCAGCCAGGCATGTTGTAGCTCTTGGATAAAGTAAAAAATTCTACGGCGATATCCTTTGCTCCCGGCACCTGCAGGATCGATGGTGCGCGATATCCATCGAAGACAATATCGGCGTAGGCTAAATCGTGCACCAGGTAGATCTGGAACTCCTTGCACAGAGCAACCACACGTTCGAAGAAAGCCAGATCAACACACTGGGTTGTGGGATTCGCCGGGAAGTTCAGGATCAACATTTTCGGACGGGGGTACATCAGCGGGACACTCTGCTCGAGCTCAGCCAGAAAATCGTCTGTGCTGTGCACCGGAATCCCGCGTACGTTGGCCCCGGCGATAACCGGCCCGTAAATGTGGATGGGATAGCTGGGACTCGGCACCGCGACTACGTCGCCACGATCGAGCGTAGCCAGGCATAGATGGGCAATGCCTTCCTTCGAGCCGATGGTAACGATGGCTTCGGTCAGCGGATCCAGTTCGACATCATAACGTTTGAGGTACCAGTTGCAAATCGCTTTGCGCAGCCGCGGGATGCCTTTGGACAAGGAGTAGCGATGAGTGGCAGTCTTGCCTGCTGCTTCGATCATCTTGTCCACGATGTGCTTCGGCGTGGCGCCGTCGGGGTTGCCCATGCCGAAGTCAATAATGTCTTCTCCGCGTGCCCGGGCGGCGGCCTTCATCTCGCCGGTGATGTTAAACACATACGGCGGCAGGCGTTTCAATCTTAGAAATTCTTGCATTGGCCTTATATTCCTATCGTTTCACTGGATACGCTCAAACCGATAGCCTTCTGCTTCCAGAGCGTTGGCAATGGCGGTGATGTGCGGGGCGCCTCGGGTTTCGAGCGTGATGTCGATCACAGTGTCGCCCAGATTGACGCCGTAGTAAGCACGGTTGTGTAAGGTCTCGACAATATTTGCCCGCTGATCGGAGAGGATTTTGGTCAACTGATGCAGCGCTCCGGGGCGATCAGCAAGATGGACTCGAATACGAACCCGGCGGCCGTCTTTCACCAGGCCGCGTTCGATGATCCTGGCGAGAAGGCTTACATCGATGTTGCCTCCGCAAACCAGCACAGCGGTGCGCTCGCCTTGCAACGAAGTCTTTTTCTGCAATAAGGCGGCCAGGGCTACAGCTCCGGCTCCTTCGGCCAGGGTCTTCTCCCGCTCGAGCAGGACCAGGATGGCGTTGGCAATTTCCTCCTCATCGACAGTGACGATCTCGTCGACGAAACTTTCCACCAGGGGCATGGTGACATCGCCGGCGCGGCGGACAGCAATGCCGTCGGCGATGGTCGCTTCCGCCGGTAGCGTAACCGGCTCTCCCTTTTCGATCGCTCGCAACATGGAAGGAAGTCGCTCGGTCTGCACCCCGACGACGCGAATTGCGGGATTGCTCTCTTTGAGAGCGCAGGCCACTCCGCTGATGAGTCCCCCGCCCCCGATGGGTACGACGACGGCCTGGAGACCCTGCACCTGCTCCAGCAACTCAAGACCGATGGTCCCTTGACCGTTGATCACCGCGGGATCATCGAAGGGGTGGAGAAAGGTCATGCCGTCCTGGGCGCAAATGCGGAGCGCCTCCTCACAGGCCTCGTCGTAGTTCGCGCCGTGAAGAATAACATCCGCCCCAAACCCGCGGGTGGCTGAGATCTTGACCAGCGGCGTCATGAGAGGCATGACAATACGCGCCAGGATGCCGCGCTCGGTAGCATGATAGGCCACGGCCTGAGCGTGGTTGCCCGCACTGGCGGCAACGACTCCCCGGCGCTTTTCGTCGTCGCTCAGCAGCAGAATGCGGTTGAGTGCCCCTCGCTCTTTGAAAGCGCCGGTTCGCTGCAGATTATCCAGCTTGAGATAAACCTGTTGGCCGGTCATCTCTGAGAGCGCGGCCGAGAGCTGGCAAGGGGAGAAGTAGATGAAATCGCGAATTCTTTGTTCTGCTTGCTTTATCTGAGAAAGGGAGACGTCCACAGATGGATTAGAACATTTCTCCGGGAGGGCTCAAAGTGGAGCCGGAGGTCCCTCCCAGGATGAGGCCGTAATGACAGAAGGTGCCCGAACGGTACCCGCTGAACCCGGCGGGATGGCGTTAGACTGAGAACTACCATGACGGCAGTTAACTCCGGGACGGTCGCTGTACTGGCCGAAAAACCTTCGGTTGCACGTGACATTGCCCGTGTTCTCGGAGCAGACAAGCGGGGTCAGGGATACCTGCAGGGCAACGGCTACGTGGTCACATGGGCCATTGGGCACCTGGTTTCGCTGGCCGAGCCGCATCAGATCAATCCCCAGTGGCGGCAGTGGCGGCTGGAGACGTTGCCCATCTTGCCGGATCAATGGCCCCTGGTTGTTTATGAGCGAAGCAAAGAGCAGTTCGAAGTAGTGGAAAAGATCCTCACTTCTTCGCGGGTCTCGCGCATCGTGTGCGCGACCGATGCCGGGCGGGAAGGAGAACTGATCTTCCGCTACATCTATGAGGCAAGCAAAAGCAAGAAGCCGTTCAGCAGGCTATGGATCTCTTCCCTGACCCCAGACGCCATCCGTAAGGGATTTGCCAACCTTCGTCCTGGCAGCGAGTACGACCGGCTGGCAAACGCTGCCTGCGGCCGCAGCCGGGCCGATTGGCTGGTGGGCATGAATTTGTCTAGGGCGTATTCGGTGGTTTACAACGAGGAGCTTTCAGTGGGCCGCGTGCAGACCCCGACATTGGCCATGATCGTAGATCGCGAACTCACCCTGCGAAGCTTCGTGCCTGAGGATTATCTGCAGGTGGTTGCCACCTTCCAGGCGACGGACAGCTATCAAGGAACCTGGTTCCGTCCCCAGGTAGCAAACGAAAGCAAAGACGGAAGCAACACGCGACTGGCGGCTGATGGCCAGGAAGCCCACGAAGTGATGGCGCGGGCGCGGACTGGCCAAGCCGCAATCGAGACGCTCGGCGCAGAAACCGTGCGGATTCCACCCCCCCTGCTCTATGACCTGACGGACTTGCAGCGGCACGCCAACCGGCTCTACGGCTTCAGCGCGCAAAAGACCCTCGACCTGGCCCAGGCACTGTACGAGGCCCACAAAGTCATCAGCTATCCGCGAACCGACAGCCGTCACCTATCGACGGACGTTGCTGAGACGCTGAGCAGGATTGTGGCAGCTATTTCCGGAACTTATAAGGACCGCGTGGCTCCTGGGACCGGGGAGCGCATTCTGGGCAAGCGTTATGTCGACGACAGCAAAGTCAGCGACCATCACGCCATTATTCCCACAACGGTTGCGATGCAACCGGGCAGGCTGTCTGATGAGGAAAGCAAGATCTACGACCTGGTTTGCCGCCGCCTACTCATGGCGTGGCATGACGATCACCTGCAGGAAGTAACCACGGTGATTACAGCCATACGCACCGCAACGCCGCCGACCGTGGACAGGTATCGCACCAGCGGGATGGTGGTGCGGCAAACCGGTTGGAAGGTCCTCGACGTCGATCTGCGCAGCCGGGAGCCGAAGAAAGAAGCTGAACAGAAGGATCAGGCGCTGCCGGCAACCCTCACCCAGGGTCAAACGCAGAAGGTGACGAAAGTGGAAGCATTGAAAAAGAAGACCCGCCCGCCACAACGCTTTACTGATGCCACGATACTGACCGCCATGCAAACCGCGGGCAAGACTCTGGATGAGAAAGAACTGTCCGACGCCATGAAGGAGACGGGACTCGGTACTCCGGCGACACGGGCAGCCATCATCGAAGTGCTTTTGAAGCGCGGTTATGTCATCAGAACGGGCAAGAGCCTCGAGGCTACCGATAAAGGAATACACCTGATTGAAGTGGTGCACCCGGAAGTGAAAAGTCCGGCGATGACAGGGCAATGGGAGGCCATCCTGAACCGTATCCAGCACGGCGAAGCGCAGCTGGATCCATTTCTCGAGCGCATCAGTGAATACGTGCGCTCGGTGGTGGGCCGGGTGAGCGAGACTACGCCCGTAGCCCGCGCGGCTGCGCACCCAAGCCCGGCCGAATTTGCGGCGCCAGGAGACGTTCCAGCGAGAAAGGTAATCGCCGGCGATGCAACGCTGAGTCAACTGCTGCAAAGTGTGTTTGGCTTTTCCAGCTTCCGGCCCAACCAGGAAGCGGTGTGCCAGGCAGTGACCGCAGGAGAAGACGCGCTGCTGGTGATGCCGACCGGCTCCGGCAAATCACTCTGCTATCAATTGCCGGGTTTGGCGCGCGGGGGAACCACACTGGTGATTAGTCCGCTGATCGCGTTGATGGACGACCAGGTGGGCAAGCTTAAGCAACTGGGTTTGGCTGCCGAGTGCATCCACTCCGGACGGGATCGTGAGAGCTCGCGGCAAGTTTGCGTCCAGTACATGAAAGGCAGCCTTCAGTTCCTGTTTATCGCTCCGGAGAGGTTGCGCGTGGCAGGTTTTCCTGAGATGTTGGCCAAACGAAAACCATCGCTGATCGCGATCGATGAAGCGCACTGCATTTCGCAATGGGGCCATGACTTTCGCCCTGACTACCGCATGCTGGGGCAGTATCTGCCGAGTTTTCGTCCCGCGCCGGCGCTGGCGCTCACCGCGACGGCGACACCGCTGGTACAGAAGGACATCGCGAATCAACTTGGCCTGTCCACGGTCAAGCACTTTATCCATGGATTTCGCCGGGAGAATATCGGTATCGAGGTTGTGGAGGCTTTGCCTTCCCACCGTCCTCAACTTGCCCTGGCGATTCTGCTGGAAGCAAAGAATCGTCCGGCGATTGTGTACACGCCGACGCGCAAACAAGCCGAAGCGCTGGCCAGATCGTGGGCGGGTGAGTTTCGCGTAGCGGGATACCATGCCGGCCTGGACGCGCAACGGCGGCGGCGGGTGCAGGAAGAATTCATGGCGGGCAAGCTGGAGGTGATGGTAGCCACGACAGCCTTCGGCATGGGCATTGATAAACCGGATGTACGCACGGTGATTCATACTGCCTTCCCGGGTAGCCTGGAAGGTTATTACCAGGAGATTGGGCGCGCGGGGCGCGACGGAAAGCCCAGCCGCGCAATTCTGATGTACTCCTATGCGGACCGCCATACCCACGACTTCTTTTTCGGCCGGGACTATCCGCCGGTTGCATTGCTGGACCGCATCTTTGCTCTCCTCGGCGCCCAATCGCAAAGCAAAGAGGCGGTGCGCAAACTGGTCGTGATGGAAGAGGATATTTTCGACAAGGTTCTGGAGAAGCTTTGGATCCACAAAGGCGCAGTGCTGGACTATGCGGAGAATGTAAGTCGAGGCGAGGAGAATTGGCGCGCATCCTACACGCTGCAGGCGGAGCAGAAGCAGGATCAGCTGGAGGAAATCATCCGCTTCGCGGAGAGTCATCATTGCCGGATGACGTCTCTGGTTCGCCACTTCGGCGACACCTCAGACGATGGCGCGGGCTGCGGAATCTGCGACTTTTGCGCACCTGCCAACTGTGTTGCGCAGAGATTTCGCGGAGCGACACGCGCGGAGCGAACCGCTTGTGATCGCGTGCTGCAAAAGCTGCGATCCTTTCCCGGAAAATCGACGGGAAAACTGCATTCCGATCTCTACCCGGAAAACGAAATGAGCCGGGATAACTTTGAGGAAGTTCTGGGCGCGATGGCGCGGGCAGAACTGATTTCGTTTGCAGACGCTGTTTTTGAGAAGCAAGGAAAACGGATTCCCTACCGGACGGTGAGCATCTCGCCGAGCGGGTTGAATTTGGATGACAAGCAGGCAGCCCGGTTCGTGATGAGAGAGACCGCCGCTCCTGCGGGTACTTCCAAACGAGAGAAAAAGCGAGCGTCGTTGCCAGGCAGACCGGCGAAGATAGCTGAGGCCGAAGTTCCGCCGGAGCGCCAAGCTCGGCTGGAACAGGCATTACGAGCCTGGCGATTAACGGAGGCGAAGCGCAGAAACATGCCCGCGTTTCGTATCTTCGGAGACCGGACGCTGCGCAATATCGCGAGTACCTGGCCGAAGAGCGACAGTGCCCTGCTGGCCGTTCCGGGCATTGGAATGGGCACGGTAGAGAAGTATGGCGCCCAAATCTACAACCTGGTCGCAAGCGCTGAGTGATTGCAAGTGCGACTTTACAATCCACGAACCCGACGGTTTGGACGGCTTCCGGTCGAGATTCTGGCGACAGGCAGGCAGGATAAAGTTTAGAGTGTAGTCAACGTACAAACCCCTGTGCCGAGGTATGCGGAGTGGTGGAACCCTCCATAGCTGGCGTGGCTACGCGGCAAGAGGATGATCCAAAAGGCCGGCCCATGATGGGCCTTATCAGCGAATTGCTTCGCCCTTACCGGATAAGCCTCGCCATTATCCTGCTGTCCATGCTTGTCCAGAGCATGGCCACGCTCGCCGCGCCATGGCCGCTCAAGATCATCCTTGACAACGTAGTCGTCGGCCACAAGCTCGACCCGTGGATTGCCCGCTTGCTGCAGCCGCTTCTGTCGCACGGTCATCGAGTTCATCTCGCGGCCGTGGCGGCGGCTGCCGTAGTGCTCATCGCCATCTTGAACGCTTCCGCGTCGTACGTGGCTAACTATTACACCGAAAGCGTCGGGCAGTGGGTAGCCAACGACCTCCGCATGCGGACGTACCACCACCTTCAATATCTCTCGATGCGCTACCACGACAGCCATCGAGCCGGCATCCTGCTGAGCACCATCACCGACGACGTTCTCACCATTCAAAATTTTGCTTCGTCCGCTACACTTGGCATCGTGGTGGACATGTTCACCATCCTGGGCATGCTGGTGGTGATGTTCTGCTTGAACTGGGATTTCACCCTGATCGCAGTGGCGATCACCCCGCTGCTGCTGCTCTTGGCTTCGAGGTTCAAGAAAGCAATCAAGAAGTCCACCCACGAAGTACGCAAGCAGCAAAGTAATATCGTTGCGGTCGTGCAACAGGATCTAGAGTCGATTCGCGTAGTCACAGCCTTCGGACGGCAAGAGTTGGAGCAGGCGGCACTTGCCGCGGTCAGCCACGCAACGGTAGCCGCCGCGCTCAAGGCACGCCAGGTCAAGGCGCTGCTCTCGCCAATCGTTTCCGTCATCGTCTCATTTTGCATTGCTTTCGTACTGTGGCGGGGCTCGCTGCTGATTCTTGCCGGAGGGATGACGCCCGGAGAATTGACCGTCTTTCTTTCTTACCTGGCATCATTCTTCAAACCGGTCAAAGACCTGGCGAGCATGAATAACTCGATTGCCCAGACGGCGGTGGCGGTAGAGCGCATCCAGATGATTCTCGATGCGGATGCGATCCTTCCGGAAAAGCCGAATGCCATGGAACAACCGATTCGAGGCGAGATCGTCTTCGATCACGTGGCCTTCG
Source organism: uncultured Acidobacteriaceae bacterium (assembly GCA_963758385.1). Lineage (GTDB taxonomy): Bacteria > Acidobacteriota > Terriglobia > Terriglobales > Acidobacteriaceae > PALSA-350. The sequence goes on from CAVWVA010000001.1 coordinate 2,537,547, forward strand.
CCTACGAAGAAAATTGCCCGGTGCTGCGAGATGTTAGCTTCACCGTCAAGCCTGGACAGATGGTGGGCGTGGTGGGCCCGACGGGTGGCGGCAAATCTACCATCATGAGCCTGATCCCGAGATTCTATGATCCGAGCGCCGGCAAAGTGCTGGTGGACGGCATAGATGTTCGCGATTATCGATTACAGTCATTGCGCGACCAGATCGGCTATGTGCTGCAGGAGACAGTACTCTTCCGGGGCACGGTGCGAGAGAACATCGCATACGGGCGCGCGGGTGCAACCGAGGCAGATATAATCCAGGCGGCAAAGCTGGCCAACGCGGACGAGTTCATTTCCCGGATGCCCAATGGCTATGAAACGTTCGTCGGCGATCGGGGCGACACGCTTTCCGGTGGCCAGCGACAGCGTATCGGCATTGCGCGCGCAATCATACGCAACAACCCGATCCTGATCCTCGACGAACCAACCGCGGCCCTGGACGCTGAATCGGAGCGGCTGGTCATCCAAGCGCTGGAACGATTAATGAAAGGCAAAACGGTGCTCACCATCGCGCACCGGCTGAGCACAATCCGCGATGCGGATAAGATTATGGTGCTGAAAGGCGGACTGGTCGTGGAAGAGGGAACCCACGACGAACTCCTGGCGTTAGGTGGAACCTACGCCGAGTTATATAGTGTACAGTTCGATACAGCCGCGGCGAAAACCGCGCTTTAGAGGCCACTGTGTCCCGGCATTTAATCGTTCTTCCCGACGACTCGATCCAGCCCATACTGGACGCGATCAATCACGCGACAAAGTCACTGCGCATCAAGATGTTTATCTTTACCGACCCATCGCTTCTGGATGCGGTGATTGCGGCCCATCGCCGGGGTGTTCGCGTGCGGGTGATGCTGAACCCTATGCGCCGCTCTGGAGTTTCAGAGAACGATGCCAGCCGCAGCAAATTGGAAGCGGCCGGGGTCGAAGTTCGCGATAGCAACCCTGCGTTCGATGTTACCCACGAAAAGTCAATGGTGATTGACGATACAACGGCATTTGTAAAGTCGATGAATTGGCAGACGCGAAACCTGACCGGAACTCGCGATTACGCGATCGTTACTTCGCACCCCCACGAAGTAGAAGAAATTATCAATGGCTTCGAGGCAGATTGGAACCGCCAGGAATTCACGTCTCAGCATCTTATTTGGTGCCGCGGCAATGGACGAGAGCGGATCAGCAAATTCATCAACGAATCCAAGCACTCGTTGTGGTTACAAAATGAACGCTATCAGGACCAGATGATGATTGAGTGCCTGGTTCGGGCAAGAGAGCGCGGAGTCAAGGTCCACGTGATGGCGCGGCCGGCGCACACGCTCAAGAAAGACAAATTGATTGAGGGCGTTGGCGGCCTGCGCATTTTGAACGATGTGGGCATCAAAGTTCGCAAACTGAAGAAGCTTAAGCTACATGCGAAGATGCTGCTGGCTGATGGAGAACGCGCCATTATCGGGTCGATCAACCTGGCCCCGGGCAGCTTCGACAGCCGGCGCGAATTAGCGATCGAGGTGGACGATAAGCATATCGTCGATCGCCTTCATGAAATCGTTCGCCGCGACTGGAAGAATGCTCATGCCCTCGACCTCACGGACGAAGGACTCTTCGCGGATTTGGAGAAGCACGGAGGCAAGGGCCTGAATGAGCTCGGCCTTGAGGAAGAGGGGGACACACCCGCCGTTCCAACGCCGTGACCAGGCCCTATATCTGGGAAAACGACGCCGGCATAAGAATCAGGTTGGAAATATTGCTTACGATCGGTTCGGAGCTGTATCTCGGTAAGCTCGACAGCTTTTTCCACTCCGGGTCATTGCGAAACGCATCCCACTTTGCATCCATCTCAGAGACCGCCGGAAAACTGAGCATATAGGTCAACTGCGGCAAACCAGGGCCTATCAGGGTGTCGCCATAGAACACCTGCCAGAAGCCGGCGCGCTCAAATATTTCGAATTCGCCCTTGTGGAACATCTCCACCTTGAGCACGTGGTCCTGGTTGGTTGGGCTCTCGTAAGTGCGAAGCTGAAATACCCGCTTGCCGTGCTGTGCGGTTACGGGAGGAACGACCAGGCGCGGCCGGCCTTCGAAGGCGATCATGAGCGAACTTTCGACCCGCGTGAAACCAGGCGCAGTTGCCGGCGCGTTCCAGAATGGCGCAGCGGCTTTCATAAACTCCTCATCCTTCGTCAACTGCAGCTCAGCAGTAACCAGCGACTCCAGTGTGGTCGAGGGGATAAGCAGGTACACGACAGGGGTTTCAGGGCCAATGTCGAGGTTGAAGGCGCCAATAGGAGAGAAGCCGAGCCGGTTGAGGGCGGGAATCAGGGCATCCGCGAGATATCGCTCGAGCAGCTTGGCTTGTGGGCCATTCTGCAGGTGATACTTACGGAGTTCGTAGTATTCGCGGGATTTGGCCGCGGGGGCTTGTGCCTGGGAATCGCCGGGCGCTAAAGCAACGGCCGTTGCAGCCAGAGACGAGGTTAAGAATTTGCGTCTTTGCAAAGCTCCTCCGAACAAAGCAGCATTCTAAAGCATTTCTTCTGTTACTGTGGCGTGGCTGGTGACACTGGGCATTTTGAGAACCCCCTACGTCCCGGCCACAACCCAAAGGGTGCCCACATTGAACGGAGCTCCGTGGAATCCCACATCTCGTAACTAAACGAGATATGGGGCACCCGGTCTTCTCTTTGGAATGCACCGAAAACATCGAAGAGGAGACTTGTATGCAAAGGCGTGAGCTGCTTAGGGTTGGGGCAACCATTGCCGCAGCTTTGGCCACTAGCCGGGTCGCGGAAGCGGTTCCCCCGGCAATACCGGTCATTGACACCCACATTCACCTCTTCGACCCAACACGCCCGGGCGGCGTGCCTTGGCCGGAAAAGACGGATATCGCCCTCTACAAACCCGCCCTTCCCGATCGTTTCGCGAGCATTGCCGGCCCGCTCGGCGTGGTGGGCGCCATCGAGATAGAAGCTAGTCCGCTGCCAAGCGACAACGATTGGGTGCTCAATATCGCGGCGAAAAATCCCATCATCGTGGGCATGATCGGTGACCTGGTTCCCGGTACACCGTCCTTTCGAAAAGAGCTGGAGCGACTGCACGCAAATCCTCTTTTTCTGGGGATTCGCTACGGCAACCTGTGGGATCGGGACTTGGCCATCGACGGACAGAAGCCGGAATTTCTCGCCGGGGTGAAAATGCTGCAAGAGCGCGGCCTGACGCTCGACAGCGCAAATCCTGATCTGAGTCTAATTCGGGCCATCGCCGGCGTCGCCGGCCATATTCCGGAGTTACGGATTGTGATCGACCACCTACCCACGGCGCCGGTCCCCTCCGAGCCCGCAGCCCGCAACGAGTTTTGGTCGCTGTTGCGGCAGCTGGCGCAAAACAAAAACGTGTTTGCCAAGCTCTCCGAGGTCATCGCTGCCGGCGCTGAACAGAAAGCGCCGGTGGGCGCGTCATTTTACAAAGATAAGCTTGACGCGCTGTGGGACATCTTCGGCGAGGATCACGTTCTTTATGCCAGCGACTGGCCGAATAGTGACCATCACGCAACGTATTCCGAAACTATCTCTGTGGTACGCACTTACGTCCAAACCAAAGGACACAAAGCTTCGGAAAAGTTTTTCTGGAAGAACTCCATAGCCGCCTACCGCTGGCGCCGACGGCAGGCGGATCAACCCGCGACAGGGTGATTCCAGTACACTAAGGCCAAAGGAAAACTGGGACCACCTGCCTCTATGCCCGTGCTTTTTACCCCTCCTGCTCTCAATCGCCGGCGGTTTCTGCGGCAGAGTTTCGCTTTCAGTGCACTGGCCAGCCTCGGCGCCTTTCCGAAATTCGCTGGGGCTGTGCCGTCCGACCCCGCGGCCGCAGAGCTTTTGATTCTTGGCGATTGGGGTTACGAAGATGATGCGGCCCAAACCCAGGTGGCCGCCGGCTTGCGGGCTTATGCCAAACAGCACTCTGTTCACCCAAAAGCGCTGATTATGTTAGGCGACAACTGGTATGGCGAACTGGCGGGAGGGGCCACTTCTCCCCGTTGGCAAAAACAGTTCGAAGAGATGTATCCCGCCGGCGACTTCCCTTGCCCGGCTTATGCGGTGCTGGGTAACCACGACTATCAGCGATGGCCCGACAGCAAAGTCGATGCGGAGCTGGAGTACGCGCGCAGCGGAAAATACGGCGGCAGCCCTACGCGCTTTACCCTGCCATCCCGTTGGTATCGTTTTGAGTTTCCGGCAAAAAATCCGCTGATTACGTTCCTGGCGCTCGATAGCAACATGCCGCACCCGGATAAGACCTGGTTCGGGCGGGATTTTACGCTGACACCGCAGCAACAGGCAGAGCAACTTGCATGGTTCGAGGTTGAATTAAAGCGTCCGCGCACTACTCCTTATCTTGCGGTCATTGCTCATCACCCGGTTTACTCGGATGGACCGCACGGAGATCATCCGGTGTTGATTCGCGATTGGGATCCCTTATTCCGCAAATACGGCGTGCAGCTGTACATGGCAGGCCACGATCATGATTTGCAGCATCTGGAATTCGCGGGCCAGCCGACCAGCCATTTCCTTTCCGGAGGAGGGGGCGCGGACTTGTACGCACTTAAGATTGATGAGGCGCAGCGCGGACCGTACGCCCAGAAGGTTTACGGCTTTAGCCATATCTCGGTTACCGCAAAGCTAATGACCTTGCGGCACATGGATCAGGCGGGCAAGACGCTGCATGCCTTTACCAAGACGCCGGACGGCAAGATCGCTATCATAAGTTAGACTGACTTCGAAGGCCACGCTCAGCTCTCCCGAAACAGCAGGTCCCTCCAGAGTCAAGGGGGTGAGGGCGGCTTTATTTCCCGCATCTCGCCAACAAAAGGCGAAATGTGGGGGCACCCGCATTTGTTGACAAGGCAGAAAACGACGCGGACGTTCAGTATGGGCACAGGATTATCGCCGAAACCGAAAGATGGCGGGTTGTCCTCCGCTGTAAGCGCGATCTCGGTAAAGACCATCCTGTTGGTGCTGCTTGGCGTGGCTGTTGTGATCTGGTTTGTTTTTCGGCCGACCCCCACCGGTGCACCCCCTACAACGAGTAGCTCCATCGGCAACGACATGTCGACGGAGACAAACAGGGCCTCCGCTCCTTCGCCGGTCACTCCAGCCCAGAACGAACGTATCGAACGATATCCCATGCTGGACTGCCCGGACGCGGTGCCTCCGGACCAGGAATTTCCTATCCAGGTTTCGCTGACCGAACAGCAACAGACCCCAGACGCCAAAATTATGAACGGCGCTACCACGGCAGACGGTAAGCTGGTGCTCGCACTGCCCCCCACGCAGGACAATAGTTGGAAACTGGATGTCGTTCTTTCAGCACCCGGACTCCAATTTACTCGCGGAACAGCCATCAGCAGTATCGACTTGCCACGCCAGGGGGATGCGACATCGGCCATCTTCTACGTGAAAGCGGGGCCCACTGCAGTCGCGCGCCGAACGGTTCACGTGTTAGCCACTTATTCCTACAAGGGGGGATACCTGGCACGTATTGGGCGCGATATCCAGATCACCAGCACGACGCCGGCAGCAACTTTAGAAGTGCCGCCGGACCGGCCGACGGTGAAAACCTCGGGGGCGGTCGCAGATACATCTTCAACGTTCAGCAACACAGTTCCGCAGCCTGATCTGACGCTCATCATCAAGAACGAAGGAGTGACGGTGCTTTCTCCTTATGTTGGGCTGGACACCGGCACGTTGAAAGACTCAAAAGGGTTTTCGGAATGGCTCGCGCAACATTCGCCCGGCAGTGCGGGGCGCGGATCCGAGCTGGTAGCGCCTGCTCCAAGCCGCGAACGCGCCGAAGGATTTGGCGAACAGCTCTACGACAACTATGCTCCCGACGTGTTCAAGAGAGCATTTTGGGCCCTGGTCAAGGCTCGCGGTAAAAACTTTCGTACGATCCAGATTTATTCGGATAATCCGGATATCCCTTGGGAGTTGATGCGGCCGGTTCGCGAAGACGGCACAGGGCGGCAAAACTTTCTTGGTCTTGACTACTCGGTGGCACGTTGGCACATGACAGAGGGTGGACTAAGAGAACGTCCTCCATATGCCGAGACGATGCAAAAGATGTTCGTAATTGCACCGCACTATAGTGGATCCCGTTCGCTGGACGGCGAAGCAGTGGAGACCGAGGGACTAGCCCGGTTGAAGGGCTACAGCGCGGTAACCGGAAATATGGATGGGCTGAAGCTACTCTTTAGCAACCCACCGCAAGGTATCGTCCATTTCGCTGGGCATGGGGAATTGAATCCAAGTGATGGCGACTACGCGATCCTGCTGGAGGATGGTGAGCTGGATACCACTACCTGGCGCGGTATAGCCAAGGCTGACCCAGCGAGCCGCACCTTCTTCTTCTTCAATGCATGCGATGTGGGGCAAGCCCGGCATACCGGCAACTTTGTGGATGGGTGGGGTCCCGCGGTACTAAGCAAAGGCGCCAGCGGATACATTGGCGCGCTATTCCCAGTGAACGATCAGGTCGCGGCCAGGTTCTCGGTACTCTTTTACCAACTGCTACAGCAACAGATGCAGACTGGACCAGCCGACGTGAGCGAAATTCTCGAGCGCACGCGGCGCGAGGTCTACCAGAGCACTGGCAACCCCACGGCACTCGCCTATGTGCTCTATGGAGATACAAATCTGAGATTTACAAGGTAGGTTCTTGGGCTTTAGCGGCGCTATCTGCGGCCTTTTTCGGCTGGCTGTGCATCTGCAGGTATTCAACTCCCCAATCGGTAGGCATCACGGCAGCGCTTCCCCGAGTACCCGCGCTGGTAGAGCCGAGCAAGGCGTCGAGTGGAGACGAAGCACCTCGCTCGCCACCTCGCACTACACCGTCAAAGTTCAGCGCATCCGGGTTAGATAAGGGCGTCGATGTGGTCAGCAAGATGTAAGTGTCCGTTCCAAACGGCTCCGAGATATGAAATTGAACCCCGGGCAAACGAATCTGCTCTAGCCGCCCATCTTCCTGGGGATAATGATTGCCACCGCCCTCGGTGGGAAACATCAATTGGCCGTTGCCCTGGCAATCGATCGCCAACACATACACCCAGCGTGAGCTAGTCCGCGTATCGCCGCGGGCTTGCAATACGAACTGATAGAGGTCGCCCTTGTAGCTGGAACCTTTATCCTCTGCGATCGCAAGATCGGTTTCACGTTGCAAGGCCAAATGGTACGGATAGTCCAGGTCGGCGGTCACGCTGGATTGCAGCTGTAGCCATCCATTTAGCTTGGCAAGCTTCGCCGCAAGCTGCTTTAGCTCGGCCGCTGTCTGGCCGTCGGCCGCGGACGAGGATATCCAGTTAGTGCGAATGGGGTATGGCGAATCTGGCGAGCAGCCCTTGCCGTAACCCACGGGCGTTTGCCGCCCAGCGATCAACTCGCTCCGGCTGTACCATGCGTACGCCGGACCCGCGTCCGTTACCAGGCCGGCCAGTAGATACATCGCCTGCGACTCGTTGGCGGTAGTTTGCGCAGCGCTCCGCGGGTCATTCATCAGCAGGTTAGTTGCTACTTCTGCCGGCGGAGGCAGGTTAAGCCAAACTAGCGCGCCTGTGGGTACTTTGGCCTTTAACAGAGCCGCGGTCAGGGTAACTCCCAGAGCGTCAGTGCCGCGCACGCCAGCCTTCTCGATGGTCCACTTCGAGCCGTCCCAGGCGATGAGATAGTTCCAGGCTTCGATTGAAGGATCACTCACCAGGCGAACGCCCGACGATCGAGCCGCAGTAACCGCGGACGCAATCTGCGGCTGGGTTAGGTTCGAAGACGGCACCCAGAAATACAAGGCCGGCTTGTCTGCCGGGACCCATTTGGTCAACTCGAACACTTCTTTGGTGGCAACTTTCCCACTCACCGGCGAAACAACGGTCGCCACCGAGCGGTTGATCCCCAGGGCGGCCGTAATGCGCAGCGTCACCTTGTCGCCCTGCCCCTGAGCGAGGGCGACGAACTCGCTGCCAATCCCAATGTCCGATACCGAACCGATGTCGAGCACCACCCCATCGTCATCCACGCTGATCACGGCCGCACGCACCATACCCTGGTCCGCTTGGCCGCCGAACAACGGCTCCAGCTTGCGCTGCCTGGTTCCGTCGAGTACCGGTTGCTGGTCAGAGAAGCCCTGCACTTCCAGGTCAACCTGCACACGTTTCCAAAGATCAATCGCGGGGATATTCGCAGGCAATGCCTGCAGCGCGTCCACCAATGCCATGGTAAAAACGCCGTGCGGGGGTGAAGCATCGGGAAGTTCCTTGGCTTTCTGGTCCACCTGGGTCGCCGCCAGAACTAACGCGGCATTGTCCTTTCGATCTTCCGGCGCGACAACCGGTGTGCCGTCTGAGTTGGTGTCAGGCGCTTCCGCCACATCTCGAGGGTCGTACGCCAACATGCGGGCTACTGTCCGCGGTCCTACTTCAGCCCCGCGCGCCGTACCTCCTGAGTGGCAGGTATCGAAGATAGCCGTAAGGCGAATTCCCTTGTCCAGTGCTTTATTGAAAATGCGGGCCATCTCCCGGTCGCGAATATCTTCCGCGCCTAAATAGGCATCGGCGGGAACAATCGTGTTCTCGAGCGGGGTAGGCTTTCCCTGAAGGTCAAAGATTTGCTTATTGGATTTGGTATTGACGCGCAACGAGCCATGCCCAGCGACATAAAGGACGACAGCATCTCCCTTTTGTGGCTGCTCCACCAGGTACTTATTCATTGCCTCCAGGATGGCTGCTCGACTCGCTGCAGCGTTCTCAAGAACATGAATATGCTGTGGATCATCTGGAAAGCCGAACTTACTGCTGACTAACACGGCGCGCATAGAAGCAACGTCGTAAGTGGGACCAGTGAGGTTATAAAACAGGGGAGCCCCGGGGGCAAAACGGCCCGTGCTTACCCCTGGCGGAGCTTTCACCGTTGTGTTTGGGGGTTGATAGGTATCGATGCCGATAAGCAACGCATACTTCGCCTGCGCTGACGCGTGAAGGGCAGGCAGAAGAAGGTAAAAGGCGACGAGAGGAGCCCTCGCGACTAACATGGACCTCAAATCCGGGGGGCGAATTCGTCAGATTGTAGCACGGATTTTCAGGCGCATTTCACTCGCTTAGGGTATGCTGCTAACTGTTTCCCCCTTCTGCGTCGGCCCCCCAAGCCAGAGGTTTTGAGGAGTCACTATGTCCATCTCCCGCCGGACTTTTTCAGGCAATGCGTTTGTTCTTGCGCTTGCCTCGGCCCTGCTCGGTTCAGACGAAGCGTTTGCGCTGCCCGGGTCTGGGCAGGCTTCCATGGAAGAAGCGCCGCACGATGCATACGAATTCTGGAACGGCTTTTTTGACAGTGTTAATCCCGCCAGCCCTGACTACCACAAGGGAGGCCGCGCAGGCACCGCGGGCCTGGCCGATCCCACGGCGGAGACCCAGTACTTACACTACAAGGCTGAGGCAAAACAGCTTCGCTATGCTACGGACATCAGTCACGACGAGTTACTCGACCATGACGGAGATGTTGCCGTAAGTATTCAACTCTCGAAGTACCGTCCCGGCTCAGGCGCCTCGAAGTTGAACAATTCTCAGTTACGCATCGACGCCAGCCAGACGCACGCGTATATGAACCTGGTTGCTCCCCTTGCCTGGACCGCGATTGCCTCTCTCAAGCCGGGCCTGGGCGGCAAGATCCCCAGCCTTGACCAACTCGGGTTCAAGTCTGAACAGGCGGTTAGCTCCACCAGCAATATTTTGCTACCCAAGGGTTCGGGCAAGCTTGCCGTAAATGTGAGCCAGCCCCCCAATGATTCCCAATTCGTAAAGGTGCTCAAGGTCATGATCACCGGAGCCAAGTTGGTTGCGCCCATGGTGGCATTACCGGCGGTCAGCGTGCCGGCAATGAGCGCCTTCAGCGAGGCTTTCGCTTATTGGGAGGACCGCACTCGTTTCGTGATGAATGGCAACCTCACAACGGCGGTTGCGACCCAGCAAGCGATGAGTGATCCGGGCCGGGACGACTCCTATATCGGGCTGCTCAATGGCGACTACGTCATGGTGGCGAAGAAGGATACGGAGCAGCTCGCCAAGGAGTTGCCGGATCTCGATCTCAATCAGGGCTGGCTGGTCCGTAAGGACGCCAATACCACCGATCCCCTGGAGACCCGGGCGAACAATGCGATACCGGGCTTGACCTATGCGACCATGCGCCTGGCAGTGAAACCGGTCGATCCTAACTGCGCCGGCTCGGCTGGCAAGGCTGCCGCTGAAGCCGGTAGCGCGGGCGGTTCCGCTGGAGGCGGAAGCGCTAAAGGCGGTAAACCGCCGGAGGCGAAAAAGAAACCCCAATAAGCTATTTCTCGCTGCTTGGGGGCACTAATCCCTTAAGTCGGAGATATAACGACAGCGTGGCGTACTGCTCGTTGTCATGCGCGACGTTGCCCCAAAGCAGGCTTAATCTGGATCGCTTCACCGGACCTGCCTGGAGCATCTCTGTCATGTTGGTGTCGGTCAGGCCGGCATAGGCTTTGTCACATTCGGCAAAAGATGCTTTGAGCGCGTCCACGATGGCCGCCTTGTCCGCGGTTTCGGCTGGCATCTTTGGCGCCGTGCTGGGGTCGGAATTATTGGATGCGCCGCAAATGTGAGTCTGGGCCTCGGTCACGTGGTTGACCACCCGGCCGAAGGTACGAATATCCGGCGTGGGCTTGAAGCTGTAGCTCTCTGGCGGCATTTTTTCCGCCGCTTTGATTATGTTTCCCTTCACCCGGGCGTAGGCCGTCTGCACCTCGCTCGGCAACGGGCTCCCGGATGCCGGCGTGGCGGGCGTTCCCTGCCCCAGCGCTACTCCCGAAAGCATCAGCCCCACCCACGCCACACCACACACCATCCCGGTCCGTTGCATTTTTTCCCTACCTCCCAGTGCCAACCAGCCTACCTAGCCCCGGGTCACTAGCACAAGGGAGAAACGACCTGAAGCTCGCAGTGACATTTGCTTGTCCGCGCATTGCCGGCATGCTAGTTTGGAGCCGCTCCGGGGAGGATCACCGAATGAGGCTTGCAATCGAACCCCACCGCGCCGCCCCGATCACGCTTTGCCTGTTTTGGATTTTGCTGACCGGCGCCAGCAAGGCGGTTGCCCAGGCAAGCTTCATTCATGGCGTCTGGGTATGGAAGACGGAGACAGTACTCGCGGCGCCCAAGAGCGGCGAGGAGTTGCGTGATTTCTGTCGTTCGCAGACGATGAGCGAAGCGTGGTGGAGAGATCTGCGGTTTTTGTTCTTACCGGCTGGCCACGCCGGTGGGTGTCCCCGGGGTTGGCAGAGCCCAGGCGAACACTACCGAACCGCTGGTGGTTAACACATATTGCCGGCCGCCGAGTTCGTAGCTGATGGGCGAGTTATCCATGCTTGCGCCTGAGCCGGCATGCCAGAGGGTCTTGCCCGTGCTGGTTTGGAGCGCAAGAACATTGCCTTTGACATCGCCGGTGAAGGTAAGCCCCGACCCCGTAGTAAGGATGCCCGCGTCCGGAGATCCCCTGCCCAGCTCGTGGGTCCAGCGAATCTTGCCCGTCTGGTAGTCAATCGCCTCGATAACACCCTTGCCCCACAGACCGTAGTCGGCCCCGGCCCATCCGTAGGTACCATCCGCCGGCTTGGCGAAGTAGATGCTGTAACTCGGATGGGCGGATACGAGGAACAGCCCGGTTTGAGGGTCAAAACTTGGAGATCGATAATTCGCCATGCCCCCCTCGTCCGGCGCGATCAAACGTCCATCAGGCGCCGGCTCCTTGGCCGGATTGGGAATGGGACGCCCCTGCTTGTCGACCCCCAGAGTCCAGTTAACCGGGCCAAAAGGAACGGTTAGCAAACTGGCCCCGTTCGTTCGGTCGAGCACGAAAAAATAGCCATTGCGGGAGCTCTGCAACAACATCCTCCGCTGCTTGCCCTGAAACATTCCATCAACCAGGACAGGGGTCTCGGCGGCGTCCCAGTCATGCGTGTCGTGAGGCGATGGCTGAAATGACCAAGCCAGCTTTCCTGTGTCAGGGTTCAAGGCAACGATGCTGCAGGTGTAGAGATCGTCTCCGGGACGAGACGAGGCAGTAAGCACCGGCGTCGGGTTCCCGGTACCCCAGTACACCAGGTTGAGGTCGGGATCGTACGTGCCCGTCATCCAGGTGTTGCCGCCCGTGGTTGCCTGTGGTGTCCCGAGGGCGGGCGTGGCGTCCCACTGCCACTGCGTATTCCCGGTCTCAGGATCGATCGAGCGGATGTAGCCAACCAGGTTATCGAAATCGCCTGAAGTACCGACCAGTACGTGATTGCCGACAACAAGCGGGGCCATGCTCGTCCAGTATCCCTTGGAAGCATCGGCTACTGGTACGATCCAACGCACGGTACCATCACTGGCGTTAAGAGAAACCAGGTGGCCGTCCGGGGTCAGGAAGTAGAGCCAGTCTTTGTACATGCCCAGGCCACGATTGCCAATATGCAGACCATGGTTGGGCGGGTAGATGTATCGCCAGACCTGCTGGCCCGAAAGCGCATCAACGGCCCAAACTTTGTCTGGAACAGTAAAGTACAGCACCCCATCGACCAGCAGCGGGGTGGATTTGATTTCTGCGTCCTGGTTAGTTTGAAAAGCCCACGCGAGCGCCAGCTTGCCTACATTCTGTGGCGTGATCTGGTTGAGCTTGCTGTGACGCTGCCCGTTATACGTACCGTGGTATTGCGGCCAGCTGTCCGCCGGCGGATGGAGAAGCATGGAGTTGTCTACCCCTTGCGCCCAAAGCGGCCCGGATAGTGAAAGCGCAAGAGCGCTCACCAGAAACCTCATTCGCATTAAGACCTTTCATTGGCACATTGCCACCATTGCTTCAGGCCAGCGTCACTTTGAGAGCGATACCTATCTCAGACAGTTTGGCTAGCGGCATGCGGATCTTCAAACCCTGGCTTTCCTGCTTCCAATGCAGTTTGTCGTGGTAACCCAGCAATTGGACATCAAGGATCTTTCCCGGTTGTTGCGTACTTTTTGATCCCAGCAACTGGATAACGAATTCGCCAGCCGGTATCCCCATCACGTAGGCATAAAGAAATTTCCCCTTGGTGGTGAATCGTACATCCTCCGCAGTCAGACCCGGCTGCTTGGTTTCGTTGAAGCCTGTCTGAGAAAGGACTACTGCGGTCGATGGTCCCGTGCCGTAGATGTTCCACGGCCGGGAACCATAAATCCCTTCGCTGTTGACAGCCATCCACGCCGTGATGCCTTCGAGCACTTTCATCTCTTCGGCATCCAATTCGCCGCTGTTGGGCAAGGGGAAATTCAAAAGCAGGTTGCCATTCTTGCTCACAATATCCACCAGAAGATCAATGACCTTCTTCGGCGTCTTGTATACCTGGCCTTTCTTGTAATGCCAATCGCCAATGCACGTGTCTGTCTGCCAGGGAATATTGGAGATGGCATCGGAAATGCCTCGCTCATGATCGACGATACAGGTCCCCACCTGACAGTCAGTGGCGTCTTTGCTGCAGTACACCGCGTCTACTTTTCCCTGATGGAGGCCGGCGCTCACGTTATAGACCTCAGCCACGGTCGCCAACCCGTACTCCCCAAACGGAATGCCGCCATCGGTGTAAAGCAGGTCGGGGTGATGCTGGTCGATCAGGTCTTTAATGCGGTTGAAGTATTGCTGCTTCCAAATGTCAGGCGCCACGCGGCCCATGGCCTTGGCGGTTTTAGCAAAGTCCAGAGGCATTCCCGCGTAGTTGTGATAAAGGTCGGCAAATGCCGGGTCCACACCGTCGTAGGGCACACCTGCCAACGGGCCGGTCGTGTCGCTGGTATGCGCCGGCGCAAACCAGTCAAAACTATTTGAGAGGTGTTCGCTTACTCCAAAACGCAGGCCGCGCTTGCGCGCCGCCTGTTTGTAAAGGCCGACGATGTCCCGCTTGGGCCCGATCGCGGTCGAGTTCCAGCGGGGTTGGTACTTCGAAGCCCACATATCGAAGTTGTCATGGTGGACACCCATACTCACAAAGTATTTGGCGCCCGCCTTCGCGTACAAGTCCATCAAATGTTCCGGATCCCACTTGTCGCCTTTGAACAATGGGATGAGATCTTTGAAGCCCACTTTCGAAGGATGCCCGTAGGTCTTTACGTGATATTCGTATTGCTCGCTGCCCTGGATATACATGTTGCGCGCATACCAGTCGCCATCTTCCACGCCGGATTGAGGTCCCCAATGAGACCAGATACCAAACTTGGCATCACGAAACCATTCGGGTACCTGGTAGGCGTCGAGGGACCCGCGTGTCCCTTTGAAAGGTCCTGGCGTCACCGGAAGGTTGGCTACTTCCCCTATCGCGCCCCGGGTCCCTGCCCAGGCTGCCGAAAAGCCCAGCAATTTCCCCATCAATTTCAATGCGTCGCGCCGCTTAAGTCGCATGCAGAGTTCACCCCTTCCGCCCATGGTTATATCTTCGCTCAGGATCTTTATCAACTTTGGGTTATCTGCCAGGATATCTGAGCCTAGGAACTGAAGAATGCCGAAGCCCCATCCATCCCGCTCCAGCGATAGCGCAGCTCCTGCGCGCCAGCTTTCCCGCCTGGCTGCCAACGCTCGGGTGTACTGGTCTCCATCCAATCTACCGGTCTCGCCGCGATACCACCTGCAGCTGCAATCGCGAAGGCGTCGCGCAACGCAGCCCGTTGCTCCGGCCCACGGGCCGCAGGGCCCGGAGCGACGATGGTCGCTGTTCCGCTACGGGCTAGCACTTCGAGCCACTGCCGGTTGAATTCCCACGGCACAGAATCCGTAATGCCGACCATGTCCGCATCAACCGAGTAGCAGATCCCATGCTGCGGCAGCCGGAACGCTAGCGTATTTACCCCCATGCGCCGCGTGCGCTCCCACTCCCGGCCGCTGGTATCGTCCCCGGTGCGCTGGAGGTCGAAGACACCCTGGCCCAGATGGACAACGGTATTGCACCCATCGATCAATGTCCCCTCCCCGGCGGCCTCGCGCAGCATCCCATAGAGCCCCGCGATCACCTCTGCGTTGGTGCGGCTCCGGTCATGCAACGACCATCCTGGCAGAGTCGGCAGCGGACCCATTTCAAAGCCCCACTGGCCCAGCAGATCATACGTGGTGAAGTCGTGCTTCAGCATCTCGTAACCCCATGATGTGATCTCTTCAACCTTGGCGCGAATTCTCTCCTGCGCCTCCGGGATAGTTGGATCGTAGGCGAGCTCGGCCGCCCTGTCCTTTTTTTCTCCGAACCGCGCCACTGGCAGCAACAACCCCGGCGCGGCATCTCGCGGCGCCCGAAGCGGCCGTATCCAGATTCCCGGGCGTGCCTTCCGCTGCTTGATGTCGTGCGCCAGCTTACCCATATCCGGCCAGGGCGGCGTGCCATTGTGCCAGCCCTCGTCGATTACCGAGAACGGCCGTGGACCCCCACCAGGTGAGAGCTCGCTGATGAAGTCCGTGTCACGCAAGATAGAGTCCGCTGTGCTTTGGCCATAGCTGTAGTTCCAGTCGTTCGCGCCATAGATGGGCACGGTCGGGCGCGACGTGCGAGCACACATGGCGCGGCAGAGCCCGGCGACCGCATCAACCGAATGTTCCCCCTCAACGCCGCGGCGGCTTACGACGGTGGCCATGGTCAATCTTCGTTGGCCAAGCTCGACCCCATTACCGCCGTTTGCGACGTTCAACCAGAGCGACACACCTTCGGGATCAAGTTGCCAGAAGCACAGTGCGGCCGCATCAGTTTTGACGCCGTAGCCATGGCACGCAAATCCATCGGAAGTGGCGAAGTACCATGGCATGACGCGCTCTGGAACAAGGTCACGCCAGCCCAGATCACCGTAACTGCGCTCCCATGCATCGCCCAACGCACGTAGATCGCGCGCCGTGAGCGCCCGCCAACGAACATGCACCGCGACGATCGAAGTTGATGGAGCAGCCAGCGTCAGCATCAATGCATTGTGGTCGACCACACTCTCGACCAGGATGCGGCCCGACGCCCACTTGCTTCCCGTTGCCCGCAGTGCGATTCTGCCGGCCGGCAGCATCTTCGCAAAACTCGTGTATGCAGTCACTGCGTCGGGAACACGCAGCAGGTCAAGAAAGGAGGAGGGTGCCGGCGCCTTCTGGCTAGTCTGCGCCATACCCGGTTCGCCTGCGGCCGTCGATGCGACGGTTATCCCGCCGATCGCAGCGGCCCCCTTGCGAAGAAATGACCTCCGCGTCAATGCGCTCGCTGGATCCTCGGCCAGCAAATCAACCGGCCCGCTGGGTTTGTGGTGTTGCTCCATGGGCTTCCTCGTCCACTAAAAGACATACCACTCCGCAAGCCATTTGCGAATCACAACTGTAAGCAAAAAGTTTCTGAACAGAAAGCCGGGAGCGAAAGCCAAATGGCGGATCCTATGGCTGGACGGCAAAAGTGATGATAAGTGCTCTTGCAGGCTTACCTTCATTGCATCGATACAGCCGCTGGGCGTTGCCGCCGATCCATGCACTGTCGTGGGTTTGCAGCAGTTCCGTTTTGCTTTCGGCGGCAAGCGTCAGCGGGCCGTCAAGGACATAAACGAACTCCAGTCCGGAAAACAACAAAGGACGAAACTCGGCAGCACCGGGCAACAACTCCGCTATGCAGGGAACTATGTTTCGATCGGGAGCCAACACACTCATGCTTTCCGCTATCAGAAAGGGATCACCCTTCTCCCCGACAAGCAGGCGAATTCGGTCCTTTGCCCGGGAAATACGAAACAGGGGTTCGTTCGCTTCGCTAAAGAAATAGCAAAGGTCCTTTTTGAAGAACAACGCGAGGCGTGCAAGGTTTCTCAGCGTTGGGACTGCCCGGCCATTTTCCAATTGAGAAAGGAAGCTGGCAGAAAGCCCAACCTGCTGCCCAACTTCCACCAACCCCAGGGAACGCTTCAATCGAAGGCGCCGCATTTTCCGCCCAATCGCTTTCGCAGCGATCGACGTCTCCGCGGTCGCCTCGTCGACGGTGTCGATAGGAGAATCCTTGTTGACAACTTTGGCCATAACCTTCCACTCCCACGGTATCTGAACAGCGCGCGTCGCCGAATAAGGGAACCTCCGATCGCTCCACCGCGCTACGCTGCAATGACAGTTTTTGTTATGGAATGAATTTGTTATTTTTACCAATCGATATAGGTTACTTAGGTAACACTTCGGTTCAAGCGATACGATGGAATGCGCCGAACTAACAAAATGCAGGAAGAGAGCGAATGACAATCAGTAAGCTGAACACGATGAAAGTGCTCATTACCGGCGGCGGAGGTTTTCTCGGAAGCCGGTTGGCGCGTACCCTGCTGCATCGCAAGCACCTTTCGGACCGGCCGCTGGGCGAACTTGTCTTGGCGGACCTGGGGCCACCGGCGTCCGACCTGGCCCATGATCCATCGGTTCGCGTTTACACAGGCGCATTGATTGATCAGTGCCCCGCATTGCGCCGTGAGAATTTCGATGTGGTGTTTCACCTCGCCGCAGCCGTCTCATCCGAGTGCGAGGCAAATTTCGATCTCGGTCTGCGCTCGAACGTGGATACCATGCGGGCTCTGCTCGATGCGTTACGCGAAGCAGGCAGGCCGCGTTTAGTTTTCTCCAGTTCGGTGGCGGTATTCGGCGGCGATGCCGATTTACCCATGCCGCGGGTGATCCATGACGATACCTTGCCCGTGCCGCAGTCCTCGTATGGGATACAGAAATTTATCTGCGAACAACTGGTGGCGGACTACAGCCGTCGAGGGTTTGTCGATGGGCGCAGCGTGCGACTGATGACCGTGACAGTGCGCCCAGGCCGCCCGAACGCAGCTGCGTCAAGCTTTCTGTCCTCCATCGTGCGCGAGCCCTTGAACGGACAGCAGGCAGTGTGTCCGGTGCCACCGGAGACGCTCGTAGCGGTCGCCTCGCCACAACGCACCATCGAAGGTTTGATCATGGCTGCGGAGGCGGGGCGTGATGACTGGGGTAGCCGCACGGCGGTGAACCTGCCCGGGCTTACTGTTCGCGTGAGTGAGATTCTGGATGCATTGGAAGCGGTGGCCGGTCGTGCCGCTCGCGAGAGGGTGCGGTTCGAAGAGGATCCAGCCATCGCCCGGCTTATGCTTGGATGGGCCGCCATATTCGAGAGCGCGAGGGCGCGCAGGCTGGGGCTATCAGCCGACCACGATTTCATTTCGATCATTCGGCAGTATCAGAAAGAGCAGACGGCTCCCCCCGCCGCATAAGGATCTGACGTTGGCCGAATCCTCTTCTTTGGTGGCATGACTTATGAACGAGCTTGCGTTCAGGCAAGAGATTTGTCGTGTCGGCCGTTCCTTGTTTGAGCGCGGCTATGTTCATTCCACCGCGGGCAACATTAGTGTTCGCCTGACCGACGGCTTTCTCATCACACCCTCGGAGGCATGCCTCGGCTTTCTTAAGCCGGAGGTTCTGGCCAAAGTGGGCCCGGACGGCGTTCAATTGAGTGGGGAGCGCGCCAGCAAAACACTTACATTACATCGCCGCATCTACGCTGCGGATGCAGACGCCGGGTGCGTGATTCATACGCATTCCACGCACTTGGTTGCGCTGACGTTGAGCGGGAGTTGGAGCCGGGAGGACATCCTGCCTCCAATTACCCCGTATTACGTCATGAAGGTGGGTCATGTACCGCTGATTGAGTATCACCGTCCTGGAGACCCCGCCGTTGGCGAACTGGTGGGGCAAACGATTACGCGCATGCAAGCGGAGGGCACGCCCATTCGCGCAGTCATGCTGGAACGCCTGGGACCAAACGTGTGGCACAGCACACTCGCAGGCGCAATGGCTGCGCTCGAAGAGTTGGAAGAGACTGCCCGGCTGTGGCTGCTCTCCGACCCTAAGCCAACACCGCTCACGCCGGAGCAGATCCAGCAATTGCGCCAGCACTTTGGCGCATCCTGGTAGAGGAGCTCACAAGCATGCCCCGTTTCGCCGCAAACCTTAGCATGATGTATGGGGAGTACCCCTTCCCTGAGCGCTTTGCTGCCGCTGCTGCAGACGGGTTTAGAGCGGTGGAGTACCTGTTCCCTTACGAGTATCCGGCGGAAAAACTGGCGTCGTGGCTAAGGGCGCAAGGCCTGACCCAGGTATTGCTGAACGCTCCTCCCGGCGATTGGGCTGCGGGGGAACGAGGCTTGGCTGCGCTGCCCGGAAAAGAAGCAGAGTTTCGCGCGGGGATGCGGACCGCGCTCGAATACTCGCAAACATTGGCTTGCCCGCGCGTGCACGTGATGGCCGGCGTGCAGCCAGACACGGTCAAACGCCCCGCTATGCGCCAGACTTTTATCGCCAATCTGGCGTGGGCGGCCGAACTCGCTGCACCAACAGGCACGCAGCTGATGATCGAGCCGATCAACACGCGAGATATGCCGGGATACTTTCTCAACCGGCAGGATGAGGCACATGCCATTGTCGACGAGATCGCCAGCCCCACAGTCAAGGTGCAAATGGACCTTTATCACTGCCAGATTGTTGAAGGCGATGTGAGTATGAAGCTTCGCAAGTATCTCGATCCCTCGGGCCGAAAGAACGTGAGTCATATCCAGATCGCGGGTGTGCCTGCGCGCAACGAGCCGGACCATGGCGAACTCGATTACGAGTATCTGTTCGACCTGATCGACGAGCTTGCTTTCGACGGGTGGATTGGATGCGAGTATCGGCCCAGGGCCGGCACTTCGGAAGGCTTGGCCTGGCTGCGCCGCAGGTACGAGTATCGAGGTGCGAGGTGGCCTAAACACCCGGCACTGGCGGGCAGCCGGGAAATTCTGTCAAATATCCGTTGCCAATATAACCGAGATACTGGATGCCAATCTTGCTGGTAAAGAAGCCATCCGCTGTGAGCTTGCGCAAAAAAGCGAAGAACTCGACCGCCTGGCTCAGGCTAGGATCCTGTTCGGCATTCTTGCTGTAGGCAATGGCATCGAGGATTTCCGTTTGCTGTGGCCCAGTCGCGTCGAGATAGACTTTGCCATAGCGATCGATACATGCTGAGTCAAGCCACATCAGGCCGCCACCGAGTTTCAATTGAAATTCGGGGTTTTCACTGGTCAGCAGGTCGATAAACTCCGGAGCCCCCCCCTCGATGGCTCCGCCCGAATCCGCGTCCGCGGGGATGATCGTCTGACACAGCGACTGTAGCGTCTTATATTGCTGCGGCTGAAAATACTTCGGCGTATATACGGCCGCTTTGGTCGCTGCCTTTTCCGCGGAAATCATGTGGTGAGCGTACTCCGCTGCCTCAAGCGGAATCACCCGCAACACTGAAGTCGCCGCGGCCCCTATGGTTAGAGACTTCAATACATCACGCCGGGATACAGACATGCTATATCTCCCCTTTTCGAGCCTGATCAAGCACGTACTCCGAGGTTTTCCACGACAGCGCCGTGATTGTGAGCGTTGGATTTTTGTCAGGACCCGTCACAAAGGGTGCGCCGTCGGCGACAAACAGATTCTTGACATCGTGCGCCTGGCAATTCTTATTCAGTACCGAGGTTTTCGGATCGTCGCCCATCCGCACCGTGCCAAGTTCGTGAATGATCTCTCCGCCTTCAGAAATGCCGTAAGGACGCTGCTGCAAACCCGGCTTGGATCGGCTGTGCAAAGGAGTCCCACCGGCCGCTTCGATAATGGAGTGAAACGTCTCCTGCATATCCTTAGCCATCTTGAGCTCGTAGTCGCTCCACGCAAAGTGAAAGCGAAGCACAGGGATGCCCCATTTATCAACGACCGCCGGATCGATCTCACAATACGTATCAGGATTGGGGATCATTTCCCCGCGCCCGGAAAATCCAATGACCGTGCCATATTTGCTACGGATGTTCTGCTTCAACGATGCGCCGTAGCCCTCATGCTCGCTACATACTCCATCGAACTCGCCCACGCTCGGCATACCCCGGCCACCGCCAAACTCGATGTGATAGCCACGGGGAAAGTCATTCTTGCGATCGGCCTTCCACCACGGCATGTACATATGCAGGCCGCCGACACCGTCGTGATTGTGCGGCGCTACTGCTGCCAATTGGGGAAAATAACCGGCCACACTACTGCCAACGGAATCGGTAAGATAACGGCCAACAACCCCGGAGGAATTCCCCAACCCATTGGGAAACAGCGTGGATCGCGAATTGAGCAATAAGCGGGCGGATTCGCACGCGCTCGCCGCCACCACAAAGGCCCGGGCATGGACGCGCATTTCCTTGCTCGTGGTTTTGTCGATGTAGGAGACCGCTTGCGCCTTTCCATCCTTGCCCACAACGATTTCGCGCGCCATGGCGTTGGGGATCATGGTGAATCGCCCGGTCGCCTGCGCCGGCGGGATCATCACCTGGCTGGAACTGAAGTTGGACGCACTGATGCATCCTCGTCCGCATTGCGCGCAATAGTGACAGGGCGGACGGCCATTGAGCGGTTTTGTCAGGATCGCCATGCGACAGGGGATGCAGGTGATATTCAGCTGATCGCAGGCCTTCTTGACCAGGGTCTCCGTGCAGCGCGGTTTGGGCGGAGGAAGAAACACTCCATCGGGCGCATCCGCAAGATTCTCCTTCGACCCGAAGACGCCAATAAACGATTCGGCCTTGTCGTAATAGGGGGCGAGCTCTTCATAAGAAATCGGCCAGTCGTCGCCCAGGCCATCGCGCGAACGAGCCTTCATGTCCGCCGGCGACATGCGTAGGGAAATGCGTCCATAATGGTTGGTTCGACCGCCTTCAATACGCGAACGGAACCAGCGAAAGTTTGAGCCGGGCGCCGTTGTGTAGGGCTCGCCCTCGATTTCCCAGAAGCCGTTGGGAGCCAGAAATTCGGTGTTCAACTCATGTAGCGCCCGGCCGCCAACGTCCGCTCCGCGATGGGGCAGCGCGTAAGGCCACACATGCTCTTTGTAATCTTTGCGGGGGTTCAGTCGCGGGCCCGCCTCCAGCATCACAACGTTCAATCCACCTTCGGTCAGAACCTTAGCGGCGGTTCCGCCTCCGGCGCCGGAACCTATTATGCAGACGTCATATGTTTTTGGTGAGCGAACCACTTGGGGCATCAAAAATCTCCGATTAATCCAGGATACCTAGACAAACACTGCCTTAAATTCAGGGCAACTGATTGGCAGCAGCCTCAGCCACGCCCCTCTTCAAAAACTGAATACCGTCGAAGGCGATCGATTCCGGCGTGCGTTCGATGTCTCGCCATATTGCCGCGGCCGCACTCAAATCCTTGAGCGCGAAACCAAAGCTTTCGATGGTCAGCCATCCATCATAGTTCAACTGGCGCAACGCCTGGAATACCTCCTCCCATTCCACATGCCCGGATCCGGGTATTCCGCGATCGTTTTCACAGGTATGAACATGCTTCAGATACGGCCCAACAGTGTGGTACGCAGCGGCAATGTTTTTTTCTTCAATATTGGCGTGAAAAGTGTCAAAGAGAATGCCGATATTCGGATGGCCAATCTGCGCGGCCAGCTTCGCGGCATCCGCGGCCGTGTTAAGAAAGTAGGTTTCGAACCGGTTAATGGGCTCGATGGCGAAAGTAACGTCATTGGCGGCGAGCGTGTCGCCAACGGATTGAAAGCCCTCAACCGCCCACTTCCATTCATCGGCGGTTCGCCGACGCCCCGGTAAGTAGCCCACCGGGCTGTAAAGAGGCCCTGCGACAATCCTGATGCCGGCATCGGCCGCAACCTTGGCTACCTCTTCAAGGTGCTGGCGGGTGCGGCGGCGAATGTCGGCATCCGCGCTGATCAGGTTAAAGCCATCCACTAGAACCGTGCATGCGTTGCATTCCAGGCCATGGGCTTCGAGCGCCTTACGAATGCTGGGCGCGGCAAACTCAGCTGGCCGTAACAGGGGTACCTCGACCCCATCAAATCCGGCCTCTTTGATGCTGGGGAGTAAGCCAAAATTAGATGAATCAAAGGTCGCGGACCAGATGAACGTGTTAACTCCGAATTTCATTTTCCCCCTCAGTATCCGTTGCTACCGGTTAGACTCAGCGCTCCATGATAAGGGTGCGCCCACACATCGCACAAAGACAAAGGGTAATTATGACGAAGACCACACCAAAGCGAAGATTGCTCACGATAAAGCGGAGTCCAGCGACCAGACATAACCATGCAAGGGCGGTGTCGTGCGGGAGCCCGGCCCGCAAGACGCTCAGGGCGCCCAACAAAACGATGAAGAGGCTGGAACTCAGTGACCAAAGCAGCGTCATTTGGTCGCTGGAGTAGACCCGGAGTGACCTAAGCGTTTGGCCGATGCCACCGAGTATCAGCAGGCAGCCGAGAATTCGATCCAGGATCTTAAAGAGACCCTCAACAGGCGCGAACGTGTGCCCACTTTCTACCATGTTCCCGCCCGATCCGCCCATTTTCCCTCCCCTTCCGCTTGCATTGGGCACGTGGCGCAGGTTAATATACGTCGCATACGATACGTCGCATACGACGTATATTGCGGAGATGCTCTATGCACTTCAACTTCTACAAGATCGCCCTCGATCTTTTCTTGTTGCTCGGCGCCGTATGGCTTTTCGGTTTGCTCAACACCAAGCCCGAGGTTCGGATTCAATCCGCCGGCTCCCGGCTACTTGTAGTGGGGCTTGGATCTCTTGCCTTCTGTCTTGTCTTTACCAAGTACTTCCAGTCCGGCTGGCGTGCATGGCAGTTCGTTCCGCACTCTGATCTTGCCGGCGATTGCGGGTTGTCGCTGGTTCTTCTGGGCATCGCGTTCGCGATTTGGGCGCGCCTGCACCTCGGTGGCAATTGGAGCGCGGCGGTTACGTTAAAGCAGAATCACACGCTCATACGCCGGGGACCCTATACCCTTGTTCGCCATCCCATCTACACGGGTCTGTTGGTTGCCATGCTCGGGGTCGCACTCATTGTCGGGGAGGTTCGCGGCCTGCTTGGTGTGGGGGTCTTATTCCTCACCTTTTGGCTCAAGTCCAGAATGGAGGAGCGGTTTATGCTGGAACGATTCGGAGTCGACTATCGACGCTATCAGCAGCAGGTGAAATCGTTAATCCCCTATTGCTTTTAAAGGAGAATAAAATTTCCCGATTGTCTTTCACCGACGAGGATTTGTCGAATTTGGCGCAAGAGGTTGATCAGCATCTGGGCGTCATCCGGCAGAAATTGCGCGAGCCGCTGGAAACCGAGTTTGCCCGCGGCGGCCTTACCGGGCCACAACGAATGGTCATGGAGGCATTAGTCCGATCACAAGGCCTGAGCTTGAAACTGCTCAGTGCACGGATCAACCTGGCGCACAGTACCGTCTCCGGCATCGTCGATCGATTGGAGGCCAAGGGCATGGTTGTCCGCCGCAAAGATGAGGCGGATGGCCGCGCTACCGTCATCACTCCGTCCGACGCGGTCCACGAATTTTTATCCACTCGCATGCCGGAACTCGCCATGAGTCCACTGAAAGGCGCATTGCGTGGCGCAAGTGACAGCGAAAGGGCGACTGTGCTTCGCGGGCTGAGAAAGCTGCGCGCCCTGATCGAACGCGGGCAGTCGAAGGATTGAGAGGAGTAAGAAAGGCCGCTGCCGTGATATTTTCTAATCCATTTCGCCTGTCGTCTTCGAGAGGCGGAACGAATGAAAACTTATCGCGTTGGATCGCAAGCCGGAAAAGTCTCTGTGGCATTCCAAACGGCAGCCGCCCGGTGGGACCCACGTATTTCTGCGCCAACAGCCGCCTGTCTCAACCTTCGAGAGACCGCGATCATAGACCGGGGCTGCTCTGCATCATCCCACCGTCGGTGATGATGGTGGTTGCGGTAATGTAGCTGGCTCCATCTCCAGCCAGAAAAGCTACGACGGTAGCGATCTCCTCCGGTTTCGCCATGCGGCCCAGGGGAATCGCAGCGTTCAGTTTTTGCAGGAGCGCAGGATCCGTCATGGTGGAGAGATTAATTGGCGTCGCGACCGCACCCGGCGCCACGCCCACGACCAGGATGTTGTGAGGAGCCAGTTCTACAGCCGCCGTTCTGGTCAACATGCGCATGCCCCCCTTGGAAAGACAATAGGCGGTGTTGCCCGGCATGGGCCAATCTTCGTGGATAGATGTGATGTTGATGATCCGCCCCCCGCCACCCTGCTTGATCATCTGTTTCGCGGCAAGCTGGGTCCCGAAGAATGCGCTCTTCAGATTGATTTCCATCACCTTCTCGTATTGCGCTTCGGTAGTATCGAGAATCGAGGTGCGGGTTTCTACACCGGCATTGTTCACTATGACGTCGACACGGCCAAACTTCTCGACGGCGGAGGAGACTAGGCGCTGCAGGTCATCCAGTTTGCTCACATCCGCTTCAACGCCGATCACCCGACCGCCCGAAGCGGCGATCTGGGCTTCGATCGCGTCCGTGGCTTCAGGATGAGATACGTAGTCGATAACGACACTAGCCCCCTGATTCACCAGTTCGAGCACAATGGCTTTGCCGATACCGCTGTTGCCCCCTGTGACGATTGCAACCTTGTTCGCGAGTGACATGGCATTCCTTTCGTTATGCTACGGTTTTAGCGCCCCTTCGTAGCCAGCGCGCGGTTCTAATAGCTTGGCGACGATCCCGGTCCATCCCGTTTGGTGGGATGCGCCGGCGCCTCGTGCCGTGTCCCCATCGAAGAACTCGTAAAAAGGCACATAATCACGAAAATTTTCGTCTGTCTGAAACCGGGGATACAAGGCATTGACCTGGCGCAATCC
Source organism: uncultured Acidobacteriaceae bacterium (assembly GCA_963758385.1). Classification (GTDB taxonomy): domain Bacteria; phylum Acidobacteriota; class Terriglobia; order Terriglobales; family Acidobacteriaceae; genus PALSA-350. The sequence goes on from CAVWVA010000001.1 coordinate 2,563,359, forward strand.
TTCATCATTTTTGAGAAAGATTTTTGTCAGGCGTTTCGTTAGTTCCGCGGCGACCTGGTCGATGGTGATAAACACCCCTGAGCCGGTGGGGCACTCGACCTTGAAGTCGTCGCCGTAATAGTAGTGAAACTTCTGTAGAGATTCGATGATTAGAAAATTCGCCGGGAACCATATTGGGCCGCGCCAGTTCGAGTTGCCACCAAATAGGCGCGAACGAGATTCAGACGGTTCATAGTCAACAGTAAGTGCACGGCCTTCTGCCCAAAGTGTGTATGGATGCGCAAGATGGTATCGCGACACAGAACGGATACCGTAATCGGAAAAAAACTCGTTGGGATCGAGCATCCTCGCCAGGAGTGCCTTCATGCGATGCCCGCGCAGCAACGAGAGCAGATTGCGATCGCCCTTTCCGGCAACGAACCAGTGGGATACCAGTTTGGCAAGATCAGGACGGTGCGTAAGAAACCAATCCATGCGGCTGGTGAATACGGGAATTTTCTGTAATAGTTCGGGATCCAGCGTCTCGACGGCAAAGAGTGGGATCAACCCAACCATGGAGCGGACCCGCAGCGGCACGGTCTGGCCGTTCGGCAGGTTGAGCACGTCGTAGTAGAAGCTGTCTTCCTCATTCCAAAGTCCAACACCGCGGCCGCCCATATCGGTCATGGCCCCAGCGATATATAGGAAGTGCTCGAAGAACTTTGTCGCCATGTCATCGTAGACCTGGTTGTGTTGCGCAAGTTCAATTGCGATCCGCATCATGGCCAGGGTGTACATCGCCATCCAGCTGGTGCCATCGGATTGGCTGAGAAATGCGCCATTGGGGAGAGTCGCGTCACGATTGAAAACTCCAATGTTATCCAGGCCAAGGAAACCACCCTGAAACAGGTCACGGCCATGCAGATCTTTCTGGTTAACCCACCAGGTAAAGTTGAGCAGTAGTTTCTGAAAGACCTGCTCCAGAAACACAAGGTCGCCGGGATCATCAGGGTTCTGTTTGCGCCGATACTTACGGTCCAGCTCGAACACCCGCCAGGCCGCCCATCCGTGTACCGGAGGATTGGCGTCGCTGAAATTCCACTCGTAGGCAGGAAGTTCGCCATTGGGGTGGAGATACCAGACATACAGCAGTTCAATGAGCTGCTGCTTGGCAAACTCAGGATCAATTAAGGAAAAGGTGACCGCATGAAACGCCAGGTCCCAGGACGCAAACCAGGGATATTCCCACTTGTCCGGCATGGAGAAAACGGCGCCACAGTTGACATGCTGCCAGCTGGAGTTGCGGCCGAAGTGACGCTCCGCGGGAGGAGGTGGGGCGCTGGAATCACCCGCCAACCAGCGGCGAACATCATAATTGTAATATTGTTTGTTCCATATCATTCCGGCAAAGGCCTGCCGTTGTACCAGGCGCTCGTCTTGCTCCATGCCAGCCTGGATTCCGGCGTAGAAATTGTCGCATTCGCTTTTTCTGACAGCGGCAATGTGGTCGAAGCGAGCAAAGGGCGCTGTATGCTCACGCTTCGAGAGGCGTAGGCGAAAGCTTGCCGAACCGCCGCCGTCGACCCGCTCTCTGAGATGTACACACGCTTTCGTGCCGCGCAGTAACGGGTTCACTGCAGCTCGATTTCCATGCACCACGTACTCATGAAAAGCGTCTTTGTAGTAACCCTCCGATTGGGCTCCGTAGAGGCGCGAGACATTGGTCTCGTTCTCAGAAAATAGCAGATCGGCATGACCGTCCGCGTAGAGATGATAGGTACCCAGGTCGGGGTGGTTTGCGACCACGGTCGATTGAGCCGCGATGATCTCCGGCTTGGCTGAAGGCGAATTCCACGACCATGTATTGCGGAACCACAGCTGGGGCAGCAGGTGCAATTCGGCCGGTTCGGAACCCCGATTGTGAATCGTGATCCTGGCCAGGATATCGTCGGGCGCGGCCTTGAAGTACTCGACAAAAACGTCCCAGTAGCGATTTTGATCGAAGACACCCGTATCGATCAGCTCGTACTCATTGTCCTCGAGCCCACGACTGCGATTCTCGTTGAGCAATTGCGTATAGGGGTACGCAGATTGCGGGTACTTATAGAGCATCTTCAGATAGGCGTGATCGGGCGCGGCATCCAGGTAGTAGTAGTACTCCTTTACGTCTTCGCCGTGGTTGCCCTCGCCGTTGGTCAGGCCGAACAGCCGCTCTTTCAGAATGGGGTCTTGTCCGTTCCACAATGCCAGGGCAAAGCACAGTCTTTGCTTTTCGTCGCTTATACCTGCCAACCCATCTTCGCCCCAGCGATAGGCACGGCTTCGCGCATGATCATGGGGGAAATAGTTCCAGGCGTCGCCGTTACTGGAATAGTCTTCGCGCACCGTTCCCCACTGGCGCTCGCTGAGATACGGTCCCCAGAGGGGATTGGCTGAAGTGGACTGCGCAGACGTGGTCGTTCCAGGCATTCGCTTTTCGGGCATTTCCTACCGTGCCGTCAGGCCGATTGTACCGGCAGTTCCTTCTCCAGCCACTATCTCCAGCGAAAGATACGCAGCGAGATGGCAAACGACACCACCAGCCAGCCGAGCAGTATACTCATCTGGGTGGTCAACTGGCCCAGGTTCAAACCCTGCAGCATATTACCCCGCAGCGCTTCGATGGCCGCCGTCAGCGGCAGTGCCCGCACCACAGGTTGGATCACTGCCGGAAACCGCGTGGCGGAAAAGAACACTCCGGACAAAATCCACATAGGCAGCATGACCAGGTTCATCAATCCGGAGGCAGCTTCCATCGTACTGGCCCGCGAAGCCACCAAAAGCCCCAGCGCGGAGAATGCCATGGAGGTAAGCACACAAAGGAAACCCAACTGCCACATAGACCCGCGAAACGGCACGCCAAATACCAGCCGGGCAAACGCCAGGAAACCCACCACCTCAATCACCAGCATCGACAACCGCGACAGCAGGTAAGATGCCAGGTACTGCCAGCGTGGCATGGGCGAGGCTACCAGGCGCTTAAGCAACTTCTTCTGCCTGGACTCGACAATTGAAAAGCCCATCCCCCAGATCGCAGAGCCCATCAGGTTCATCCCCAGCAGTCCCGGAACCACAAAATCGATGTAGCGTGATCCGGTTTCGTGTACCAGTTGATTCTCGGCGTGCACGGCCTCACGCCGCCCGGCAGCCGTCTGGATCGCGCGATCGGCCACCATGCGGGCGTTCCTTGCGTCGGGGTTGGTGTCATCGTATTTGTACAAGACCTCGCCCGGAGCCTGGATGGCAAGCAGCAGAATGCTGCCCGTAGCCAACGCTCGGGTGCCCTCCGCCTCGTTCATCGTGACTGCCGCCAGCCCCTTGTCGGCGGTGAGTGCATGGGTAAGCTGCGCCGTGGTTGCGCCCACTTGCAGCACGTCCGCCGGGCGATTGCGGAAAGCAATCCCCAGCCCCACGGCCAGTAGTATGGGGAAAACGAAGATCCAGAAAATCGCCTCCGGCTCTCGCAGAAACAGCCGGAAACGAACCATCGTCAGCTGGTAGAGACTGCTCTGCTCGAGCTTACTCATTGCGCAAATTCCTCCCTGTCAGCCCGACAAAAACATCTTCGAGCGTGGCTGAGTGGGTGCGGAACTCGCTCAGGTGAAGCCCCTGACCGGTGAGCGTGGCAAAGATGCGGGGCACGGCTGTGTGCAGTTCACGAACCGAAAGCTGGTGCAGCCCTGCATCCACGCGGTGCGATTGCACTCCGGCAATCGAGGTCAACACAGCAGGATCGATCACGTCGTCTCCCGTGTCGTGTCCAGTAATCGCGAACTCCACGATATGCTCGCCGCCGACGGAGGCGATCAGCTGCTGTGGACTGCCGAGTGCGATGATCCGGCCATGATCCATAATCGCCACCCGGTCGCATAGCCTCTCCGCCTCGTCCATGTAGTGTGTGGTCAGGATGATGGTGCGCCCGGCCTGCTTCAGGCCGTCCACCAGGTCCCACAAGTGGCGCCGTGCCTGCGGATCAAGCCCGGTCGTGGGCTCATCGAGAAATAGCAGCTCCGGATTGCCCACCAACGCGCATGCCATGGCCAGCCGTTGCTTCTGGCCGCCGGAGAGTGTGCCCACGCGGGCGTGGCGCTTCTCCTCCAGTTGCGCCGTTCGCACCGACTCCTCCACGGGAAGGCCGTGGTTAAAAAAACTGCGGAAGAGCCGCAGGGTTTCGTCAACCGTCAGCTTGTCAGGAAACTGCGTCTCCTGCAGTTGAATGCCAATACGTTGGCGCAGTTCATTTTCGTTGCTGGCCCAGTTCAGCCCCAGCAGTTCAACGGTTCCGCTATCGGGAGCCGTCAGCCCCTCGCAAATTTCGATGGTAGTCGTCTTCCCTGCGCCGTTCGGTCCGAGCAGGCCGAAGCACTCTCCCCGCGTGACCTCAAGGTCCAGACCATCCACCGCCACCACATCCGCGAAGGCCTTTCGCAGCCCGCGCAGCAGTAGCGAAGGGGCATTCTCAGGGGTCGATAGTCCGTTTGCCGGCACGGGAGCAGCTCCTGAAAGAATGATCGTTATGTCGTTTGTGGGTCTATCGATTAGGGGGTCGGCTCGGTCCAATTTTCGATGTTCAGGCCCTGGACTCTTCCGAATTCCCGAATGTTGTTTGTCACCAACGTAAGTTGGAGACAACGCGCATGCGCAGCGATCAACAAATCCTGCGCACCAATCATGCCTCCAGTCGACTTGAGCCCAGCGCGGATCTGCGCATAGTGGAGAGCAGCTTCATCGGGATAGTCAAGTATCTCAACGTGCCGCAGATATGCGTCCACTGCTGCCTGGTCTCTTTGTCGCCACGGTGATACCTCTACGCCAAACATGAGCTCACATTTTGTGATCACGGAGATACAGATATCGCCGATGGGAACCTGTTGGAGTCTCTTCAAGACCACCTCGGAGCGCTTCATAATATATGACGAGATGTCCGTATCGAGCATGTAGACGGCCATCCGGTCTAGCGCTCCTGCACCGGCAAATCCTCAACGCCTTCCATGAACTCATCGGAGGCCACCGGACCCGAAGTCAAATACGCCGACCAGTCCTGGGGGCGGGCGGAAAGGATTACCTCGTCTCCCTCTTTGCGAATGAATACCTCGGACGTTGCGAATTGAAACTCCTTCGGCAAACGTACTGCCTGGCTGCGGTTATTCATGAAGATCTTGGCTGTTCTCTTCATGGTTTCGGTCTCTATTGCCAAATGGCATATACAGGAGTATATGCCAGGACTCGTGAAGCTTCAAGTGAGGTACGTCCGCCAAGCGAAAGTAAGTATCTGATATCCCCGCGTTTCCACAGGAAAGGACCAACCCATCAAGAGGCAGCCTTGGCAGAAGCCGCAGCCTGAAGTATTGGAAGATAGTAGCCCGCGTTGGGAACACGCAGGCCAGGTATTTTCGCCGCGTCATCCCAATGGCGAAGCGCAATCGCAGCACCCGCGAACGGGTTGCGCAAAAAGTCTTCAGCCTGCTCGTCGTTCATGGGGCCGCCCTGCAAGCGAAGGCTTTCGAGCGATGCGGCAGATAGCTGATCCAGGTACTCAGGGTCTTGCCAACAGAGGAATCTCTTGGCGGGGACGTGCAGACGGATCGGCGTCGTTACCTCTTCTCCAAACCAGCGCGAAAGATAGTCCGCAGCAAGCTCCTCATGCATTCCGTCGTGTCCACGGCCCGCGATCCCTTCGTCGAGCCCGTGCAGCATATGGCCAACGTCGTGCAGCAGCGCGGCGGCAATGCTGGCCGGCGCCGCTCCGGCGAGTTCAGCCGAGTGGGCGGCCTGCAGACTGTGCTCGAGGACGGAAACAGGCTCGCCAAAATAAGCGGCTCCTCCCTTTTCATTGAGCAGATCAACCAGACCCTCAATGTTTGCCATGATTCGAAATCCTTTCGCGTGAAAGTACCGCGTGCCTGCTGTAAAGCCCGTCTGCGTCCACATAGCAGCCTTGCAGATGACAGCTACCTCGTTCGCCCGCGGCATCGCGTGGAAAAGCATTGCGCCCATGGAGCAAGCGTGTGTTGTCGAACAGCGCAAGATCGCCCGGCTGCAGCCGATAGATGACCGTGCGGGCAGGATCGTTCAGCAGTTCCGCTAGCTTTCGGTAAGCGGAATAGTACTTCTTGAGCAAAGGGCCTTTCAAGGGCAGCGGGGCAATGGAGCGATCGTCGTAATGGATGGCTCGGAACTGCCCTTGTGTATCGGTCTCGAGCATGGTTCGCTCCGCGGCAAAATCAACGGCAGCGCCCTGAAAGCGATAAAGGATGGGCGTTTGGCATAGTGTGGAAAAGGCCTCGGCGTCATGAGCCCGTAGACGCTCGGCAGCCGCCATTCCATCCACGAATATGCTCTCGCCGCCCTGGCCTGCGGCAGAGAGACAATGCAGCAACTGGAAGCCAGGTACAGGATCACAATATGGCTTGTCAGTGTGGACCCGCAGCTCCGTATTTATGTAAGCGAGATTGTCCGGCTCAGCAACACTGCGCACGTCGAAAATACGTCCACAGTCGGTTTCGCGAGCCAAGCCAATCCGACCGGCGACGCGGAGCACCTCTGAGTCTTCGATAGGAACATTGCGTAGAAAAGCCAACCCATCGCGGCCCGCATAATAGAGCCAATCTTCCCGAGCGGCGGGGTTGCCGACCCACTCCGCGTAGTCACACCAGGCAAAATCCGTTGCCGGCTGCCCCATCCACGGCATGCGCATCGGGCGTGAGCCGATGCGTAGACTGCGGTCGTAGGCATGCAACCAACTGACGGAAAAAACACTGCTCTTTCCGTCATCCCAGCTCAGCGTGATGTGGCCCGGCGGCCAGCACTCAGCCGAGTGCAGCTTCGGTTCCAGCGGAAGATCCACCAGGCTTACCAGGCGCTGACCCGTACTGGCATCGCGATGGGTAGGATCGTTGTCTCGCAGCCATAGAGAGGTGTATACGCTGTAAGTCGTATTCTGCCAGGTCACGACCAACTCAGCTGGCTTGCACTTGATCGCGGTGACATCGAGATTGGCGGCCATTGTGGTCATTGTCCCTCCACAGGACGCAACAGGCCAATCGCGATCGCGCGACGGTGCTGTTGCCAAACGGTAAGGGCGCCGACAACGCTGGTAAGCGCCGCGACGCCGGCCAATACAAGGAACATTTTCTGCCACCCGTAGGTCACTGCTAAATGCGCCATGCTGTTGCCGGAGAGAACACCAGCGAGGTATCCGAAACCATCGATCAGGCCGGAGGCGGTGGCGCTCCCCTCCTTGCCACCAAAATCCATTGACATTGCGCCGGCAAGATACGAATAAGGTCCCAGCAGGCAGAAAGCTACGGCTGCGACCAGGGCAAGCGGAATAAGTCGCGGTGCGTGCATCGACACACCGGCGAGTCCCAGCAACGCCAGCACGGAGAGAAAGAGGCCGGCAAAGAGAATACGGCTTCGGCCTTCCGGCCCCAGATAATCGCTAAGGAAGCCGGCGAGCAAAACCGAGATGCCGCCGAAGAAGGGAAAGAGAGCGCTCCCACTCGCGGCCTGTGCGCTGGTCATGCCAACCATCTGGGTGAAGTACGTGGGTGTCCAGAGATTGAAGGTCTCGCGGAGCAGCGTGGCGCCGAGAGAAAGTCCGCAGACCAGCCAGAACGCGTAGGAGCTAAGCAACGTGCGGAAGATTTGCGCTGTGTTGAGCTGCCCGTCGACTGCATCTGAGCTGGAAAATAAATTAAGTGGGTTCTCCTCGGGCAATGGAAGGTCATAGGCGGCAGGCGACTCTCGCAGAAAGATAAGGTTCAGCAAGAGAAGCACGCTGAGCAAGGCGGCGCCTGCGCCAAACAGTCCCCTCCAGCCGAAGCCATGCGCCAGCATCAGCGACATGATGGCTCGCGAGACCGCATCTCCGAATAGGTAACTGAGACTGAGCACTGCCATCACGCTGCCATAGGTAGTGTATGAGAACCAGCGTGAGGTGACCTTGACCATCCCGGTCCATCCAAGCGATTGCACCAGCCGATTGCCTAGCCAGGCGAGAGTGAAGATGGGAAAGCCGCCGCCCACCATGAAGAGCACGGTGAATACGATGGATCCGAACATCCCGCCCAGAAAATTGCGACGGCCGCCGAAGCGATCGGCAAGTCCTCCACTGGGAAACTTGCCGATGGCGTAGGCAAGCACTCCCAGCGATGCAATCGAGCCCAGCCTTATCTGGGCAACTCCTGCCGGTGTGCCTTTCCGCACCTGCTCGGCAATGATCAACGGCAAAGCGACGGAATAATCCGAGCGGCAGAAGTAATAGCCTGAATAGCCGAGGAACAACAAAAGGATCGTAAGCACATGCCAGCGGGTGACGCGCCTGCTGTCCAGGGCGTTCGGGCTGGCGTGGGGAAGCTGGGCGCCTTTCATTTTGGGCATTCGCCGCTCGCGATCCTGCGCCCTATTTCGTCGAGTAGAGGAAGCGTATGGGCAACGGTTTCCGCGGTGTAGTGTGCTCCTGCTGCACGCAGCTCCTGCTCCGCGTGAGCAAGAAGTTTTTTCTGCTCGGCGCTTTCGAGCCGCAACCAACCGTCTTCCGTTAATCCAACGCCGTTTCCGCTGCGGGTCACGCCGATGGTCCACATGCCGGCATTCCGGCCTTCCGCGATATCGGCTTCCGTATCGCCAATCTTTACGCAAGCTGAGAGTGGATAGATGCGGAGTTCCATGGCGAGCCGGTACACCATCCACGGAAAGGGCCGCCCTCCGCCGGCATCCTCAGGAGCCAGGGAGCGATCGGTCCGATAGCCCTGCTCGGCCGCCAGCGCCTCCAGGCGGTCGAGCATCGGCCGGGTATAGCCGGTAGTCCCTGCGATCTTCATGCCTCGTGCGCGCATCGTCTCCACCGTACCCGCCACGCCAGAAATGACGGTAGCGTAGCCGGCCAACACATCCATCATCTGCGGCTCGAATCGGGAATAAATCAAGGCGACATCACGCTCTTGCGGGGGTGCGTGGTGCAGCCCGGCCCACTGCTCTTTCACTACCGGCTCATCGAGTATTTTGCGAATGTGGTCTTTCTTTGCCAGGCCCATATATCTGCGAACCACCGGCCGTGGAACCGTGATGCCGTAATCGTTGAAGATATCTTCCAGCGCCTTGACCGGCGCGATGCTCCCGTGGTCGACGGCGGTTCCAGCCCAGTCGAGGAACACGGCGGGGATATTGCCTGTCGGCCTGAGGTCAGGCATGGACGAAGCCCAGGGCGCGGATCGATTGTTCCGCCACCCCAAAGGAGAGCGTCATGCCGGAACCCCCCGGTGAAGCGACAATCCGAACGCCCTCTTCTGGTTGCATAACCACCAAAGGCTTTTCAGGATGCTTGGCATAGACACCATACCATCGCTCGGCGACAGCAAGATTAGGGGCGCGAAGAAATTGGCGCGTGTAATTAAGAATGATGTCGTCGATTTCTTCTTTGTTGAAAATATCGACGGAGAGCCCGTATTCATGCGAGTCCCCAAGCGTAAGCGCACCATCCGCCGTTTGCGAAACCAGGGCATGAACTCCCCAGCGGTCATACTCGGGCGTCTCGGCCGCGATGCGCCGGCGAAGGGCCCCGAGCGTCGTACAAACCTGGAACGCAGGATAGAAGCGCAGCGTAAGCCCAGCGGCGAGCGAGGGACCGAGTTGCCATCCATCGGGCTGCGGCGCGGTGCGCATCATCTGTAGCTTGCAACGGGTCAGGCCGCTGGATGCAAAGTACTGCGGGTAAAGCGTCTCGAAATCGTCGCCGCTGCACACAATCACAGTCTCCGCGTGCCAGTGACCCGCGCCGGTATACAGCACCAGGTCTTCTATGGCCGTGACTGCGGTTCCGAAAACAAACTGAACGTTGTACCGCTCTTCAAGAAAGCCCGGCAGGGCTTGGATAACCTGGCGAGGGTCGACGGTAAATTCGGTGCTACTCCATAGACCCCCCCCGAGTCCCTGGGACTGAACCGCCTGTGAGCGTTCCAGAACCTTGCCCGGTTCCAACCACAAGCACTGGTAGCCCAACTGCGGGCCAAGTTCGGCGAACTCCCGCGCCACTGCGGTCTCATCCGGACGGTAGGTAACATGAAGCGAGCCGGTTTCACGGCGTGGAAGTTTGGCCTGGGTAAGAATTTCCAGCCACAATTCGCGGCTGCGCAAAGAGAGCTCGAGCATCTCCCCGGCCGGTTGGCCAATCGGCCACACCATGCCGAAATTGCGCACCGAGGCGCCCGCCGCCCGCGGACTCTTCTCGATCACGACGACCGACTTGCCCGCCTTCGCGGCCATGTAGGCATGGGCCAGCCCAAGGATCCCCGCGCCCACGATCGCAACATCCGCTCCGGGATGCGACATCGAAATCGAACCCCCGCGTCATGAAATGAGATCCGGTTATCCCACCCCTTCGCAAAAAAGCGCGCGATGGATAAGGAACCCACGCCTCTACTGGAAACAATTAAAAGGATAAACGATGGGATATCTCGGATCGCTCGCGGCAGCTCAACGGTAGTCACCACTTGTTAAGCCGAGATAAATAGCCGGCGAAAGGCCGGCAACCGGGCAAGGCGCCACTTCTTTTTCTCGCTGCAGGTGTGAGAGCGATCCCACGATTGTGTTAGCACCGTCAGTGTAAGGAAGTGTCCGGAACCATTGCCCCGAGGCTGCCGGCTCTCTGACAATCAAGTCATCGGCGAAACGCCGGCTTTGCGCTCAGGCGCAAGGTAGAAAACCGCTCAAATAAGGAGACGTTATGAAGAAGAACTCAGTATCCGCAGCCATCGTCCTTTCTTTGGCACTCTCTTCTGCCTTTGCCCAACAAACGGTGACCGGCCGCCGGGGAGGCACGGCAACCGGATCGGTATCGACCAAGGGCACAACGGTGTCCGCCACCGGCACGGCAACCAGCGCCACTGGAAATACCGCGACCGGCCAGGGGAGCGTTACAAAAACTCACACCGGAACGACCGAGCAGGGTTCCGTGACTGGGCCTAAAGGCGGTACCACCAGCGCTTCTGGTACGACAACGAACAATGGAAACGGGACTACGACGACAAGTGGAACCGTGACCGGGCCAAAAGGCACTTCCAAGAGCGGGACCAGCACACACGCCACGCCGCAGAAATGAGTTCTGTGGCTTCTCCGTGGGATCCCTTAGCCGGGTTGTCTTTCCACCCCAAAACATCCAAGTCTGCTCTCCTTGCCGTAAAATGATGACTGTACAGGTTTGCAAGGAGAGTGCGACGTGGCACAACTGATGAGGACATCGAATCCCGTACTGAGCGAGAAGCGGTTTGAGGGCTTTGCCGAGCTCGGCAGTGGGATGACCATGAATGGTACGGTCAACAAGACCGGCCTTCTGCTGCTCTGCTCGATCGCGACGGCAGCCTGGACCTGGCACCTGTTTACGCAATCGCATTCTCCTGCGGCTGTTTTGCCATGGTTGTGGATCGGAAGCATCGGCGGATTTGTCTGCGCGCTGGTTACTGTATTCAAAAAGGAATGGTCTCCCGTAACTGCCCCCGCTTACGCTCTGCTCGAAGGCCTGGCTCTCGGCGGCATCTCGTCGATCCTCGAGCTGCGCTTTCCTGGGATTGCGATCCAATCCGTCAGCCTCACCTTTGGCACTTTGCTGGTCCTGTTGCTCGCGTATCGCTCGGGATTGATTCCGGTCACGCAGAAGTTTCGCATGGGCATCGTGGCCGCCACCGGCGCCATCATGCTGTTCTACTTGTTGCAGTTTGTGCTGGGTTTCTTCGGGGTTCATTTTACTTCGATCAACGGCTCAGGACCCATCGGCATTGGGTTCAGCCTGATCGTCGTTGGCATTGCCGCGCTGAATCTTGTCCTGGATTTTGATTTCATCGCCAACGGCGTGCGCATGGGCGCTCCTAAATATATGGAGTGGTATGGCGCCTTCGGACTAATGGTCACGCTGGTGTGGCTGTACCTGGAGATTCTCAGGTTGCTTACCAAGATTCGCGGTCGCGATTAGGTTTGATCAGCTCGCCGCTGGGTCTCGTAAGGCGTTGACAATGCTGGAATAGGTATGAAAGCATCCCGGACGTCGCGTAGTCGCGCAATTATGAGACTGGAGTGTCGATTGAGATGAAAAAAATAGCGATGAGTGCCGGTTGTTTGTTCGCTTCGCTGAGCATTTTTGCCCAGGGTCCGCAGACCTATAAGGGCGAGATTATCGATAGCCAGTGCGCTGCTTTGGGTGGGCACCAGGTTATGGCCGGAAAGAGCGAAAGTCCGAAGGACTGTACCAATCGCTGCGTGAACATGGGCGGAAAATACACACTCTACGACCCCGCCACCAAGACCGCCTATCAACTCGACGACCAGAAGAAGCCAGCCGCATTCGCGGGTGCAAAAGTGACCGTGACCGGAACGTTAAACGCGACCACAAAGACGATCCACGTAACCAACATCAAGGCCGGATCTTAACCGATCGTCCCTACTAGCTTCCAGAGAACTGCTTTACTTCCGAGGCGCCTGCTTGCTGCAGGCGCCTTTCTAGTTCCGCCCTGGAGCTTTCCGGCGGATCCACGACGCCTACCAGGATCTTTCCCGTTCCTATCTCAGGATCGGTAAGGCCGCCTTTGAAATTCGGCAACCCCGCGCCAATCAACAAAACCACCAGCGTGGTGAGGATGGCCCCGAGCATGATCATCTCGTAAACGATGATGCCATTCGTCCACGCGGGGCTAAGCGACATGCCGCCAGTGAAAATCGGGTAGGACTTCTGCGAGAGCGTAGTCAGCAAATAGCCACAGGTCCCACCCACAGCGGCCCCCAGCACCGCCCAACGGTAAGGAGCACCGGTAGCGTGCTCGTCGGCAAATGGGTACCCCTCATGAGGCTCGCCGGAGACGATGACGATTTGCCGCCGGTCAAACTTGAGCTCGGTGCTAGCGGCGCGCAAAGAATCAACCGCGCGCTGTGCACCTTCTGGGTCGGCATAGAGAGCATAGAGGGCTTTCATTCCATCGCATCCGTGGGCAGCGGCCCGGGCAACTCCACTCCACGATGATGCGCGGCGGCCGTTCGCACCCTGGCGTGCGGCTGTAGTCCGACCTTCATCTCCCAAATGGAAATCATAGGCACCAATTTTGCGAATAGCAGGTAGAGCAGCGCCATGAAGCCGAAGCTCGAAACCATAAGGACGTCTTCCACCCAGGTGGGGTGGTACGTTCCCCAGGAGTACGGTAGGAACTTGTGCTCGAGCGGGGGCACCACGATAAGAAAGCGTTCCAGCCACATTCCGACCACCACGGTTGCCGATGCGATTGCCGTTCCCGTGATGGTGCGCAGGCGCTTGATGGCCAGGATAGGCACGGGGATGATGAAGTTGCAAAACACCATGATCCAGAACAGCGGCGCGAACTGCTTGCGAATGCTCTCCCAGAAAACTGCCATCTCCGGCGGCGAGTTGCCGTACCAGGTGGTGAGGCGCTCGGCAAAAGTGAAGTAGAACCAAAGCAAGCTCATCGTGAGCAGCAGCTTGCCAAGATTCTCAAAGTGAATGGGCTCGAGATACTCCTCCAGGTGCAGCAGCTTGCGCAGCAAGGCCATGGCCAGGATAAGAGCGGCGATGCCGCTGAAGATCGCTCCAGCGACAAAGTATGGGCCGAAGATGGAGGAGTGCCACATAGGCACCGGCGTCATGACAAAATCCCACGAGACAATAGTGTGGACTGAGACGGCAACCGGAATAATGACGATGGCCATAATGTGCATGGCAATTTCCAGCCGCTGCCACTGGCGCTGCGTTCCCTGCCAACCCAGCGCCAGAACGCGGTAGATCTTCTTGCGCAGGCCGGTCGACGCATCACGCACCGCGGCGAAGTCCGGAATGGTCGGCAGATAAAGAAAAGTGGAGCTGCCAGTGAGGTAGGTCGTAATGGCGAAGAAGTCCCAGGCGAGCGGCGAGCGAAAGTTGGGCCAGATGTGGCGCTGGTTAGGGTAAGGAATCATCCAGAAAGCGAGCCACGGACGGCCAATGTGGCAAAGAGGAATAATCGCGCCAATCAGGACTGAAAAAACGGTGATGGCTTCGGCACAGCGAGTCACCGGGCGCCGCCAGGTGGCATTCGTGAGACGCAGAATCGCGGAAATCAGCGTGCCGGCATGGCTGATGCCGATCCAGAAAACAAAGTTGGTGATGTCAAAGGCCCAGAACACGGGAGAGTTGAGACCCCAAACGCCGATTCCGGCATAGAGTTGGTAACCAAACGCAGCCACGCCGGCAAGCAGAAGGCTGCTAGCTAGCGCCAGCGCGACCCAGTACTTCCCGCTGCTGTGGAAGAGCGGCCGCAGCAGGTCATGCTGAATTTGTTCAGCCGTTCTTTGCATCTTGCCAGGTGCCTCGTTCGAGGTAAGTCACGTTGGGTTTGGTGCCCAGTTCGCCTAACAACTTAGCGCCCCGATTTGAGCTCGCCAAGCGGGAGACCTCGCTGGTGGCATCGTTCAGGTCACCGAAGACCAGGGCCTTGGAAGCGCAGGACTGCGCGCACGCGGTGGTGAATTCTCCATCCTTCAAATCGCGCTTTTCCGCTTCCGCCTGAATCTCCGCTGACTTGATACGCTGGACGCAGAAGGTGCACTTTTCCATCACGCCCACACTGCGCACCGAGACATCAGGATTAAGTTGCAGTTGTAGTGGCATATCCCATTTGGGGTTGTAGAAATTAAAGAAGCGCACGTTATAGGGGCAAGCGTTGGCGCAAAAGCGCGTGCCGATGCAGCGGTTGTAGATTTGCGCATTCAGGCCTTCGGGCGTGTGATAGCTGGCGTAGGTGGGGCACACCGGCTCGCAGGGAGCTTCGTCGCATTGCTGACAAAGCACGGGTTGAAAGCGGACCTTCGGATTGGGAAAATCACCCTCCCAGTAGCGCTCGACACGGATCCAGTGCATCGCACGGCCGCGCGCGGCCTGATCCTCACCCGCCGTGGGGATATTGTTTTCCGCGTGACATGCGACCACGCAAGCTTCGCATCCGGTACAGCGGTCAAGGTCGACTGCCAGTCCCCACTTGTGAGCCATTACCTATTCCCTTTCCCCCGTCAGAAAGTACCGGGTGCCCCATCCTTGACGTGGGTTTCGGCAAGGGTGGGAAAACAAATCTCGATATCCGTGTTTGCGGATCCCACCCTTTGCAAAAAGCGCAATGGATGGGCACCCGTCCTTCGTGTTGCTCCCTGACACCGAGACCTACCGCCGTTCCTCCTCGTGGGGGAAGCCGCTCATTCCTCCCGCGAACAATACCAGCTTTGCCTGCTCCGGTCCGCCCGCACGCGAAATCTTCACCCGGGTTGCGGCCCAGGCCAGGGACCCGGTTTCCTGCTCCGCCAGCGCTGCGAGAATCGAAAGCGGGTTCACCCCACGGCCGCTGGCGAAGCGCCCGAAATTTTCGTGTCCCTGGCCCACCGGCATCGCGACCATATCGGGAGCGATGCCAGGCGAAAGAATCGCGGGAGCCCGCACGCTTCCTTGTTGCGAGCCAACTTCTACCAGATCTCCGGCCTTGATACCCAATCGCTCCGCCGTGCCGGGATTGATCTCGATCCAGCTGGACCACATCGCGGTTGTGAGCACATCGGGCAGTTCTTGCAGCCAGGGCAAGTGCGCCAGTGAACCATCGCCGAATGATTGCGAGACATAAGGCAGAAAATGGAAGGGAAAATTCGCAGAACTCCCGGCAAATTCAGGCGCGGACGCGACTACCATTAGTTTGCTGCCGCCACTCCGCGCCGGCGTGATGGGGTCGGTGGATGGGCCACTCCACCAGCCGCCTTCGGCTTGTGCCGCGTCCCAGAAATCATCGTCGGTCTTGGCATTGATGGAGCCGCCGCGCGCGCGCAAGGAAACAAACGCGGCACGTAACATAGCGTCGAATGTTACCCATGGGAGGGCTTTCGCAACCTCGCCGCCAAGTTGATGCGCCAGGCCAAGCAGCACGTCGGGCATGGGTCGCGTCTCGTGCAGAGGTAGAACGGCGGGCGGAGCAAGACTGGCAATTGCCTGCAACGATCCCGACTCGGGAACGCCGTCGAGCCATGACTCGAGTGACGAATGGTCGGGCAGGATAAGGTCGGCCTGGGCACTCGTTTCGTCAATGAAGCTGCCGAAACTGACGATGTAAGGAATTTTGGCGATCGCCTCTTGCATGCGCAATGCCGGGGGCGCCGAAAAAATAGGATTCGCCTCGTAGAGCAACAGCAACTGCGGGGCAGATTGCGCCAACACCTTAAGGCCGGCGAGGCTAGCTTTCGCGGCCGGCACGGCATCGGCCAAAGGCGACTGAGGCGCGAAGCCCAGAATCGGAGCCGTATCTACCAGCGATTCCAGAGCATTGACGGCCAGCGCGTTAAAGAGGCCGTTGGTGTGCGCCAGCGGCGCCCCCCCAATGATTGCGGCCGACGAACCGCTTTGCGTCATCTCATGCGCGAGGCGCTTGACCACGGCTGCGCTTACTCCAGTCTGCTTTTCCACTGATCCGGGCGCATAGTCCGGCAGTCCCGCTGACCAGCCGGCGAGGAGAGAGCCTGCTCGCGAGCCGGCACCCTGCGGCGCCAGCTTTTCGTTGAGGATGACGTGCGCAATGCCCAGCGCCAGCGCGCCTTCCATTCCCGGGCGGCACGGAATCCACTCATCGCTGTTGGCGCCGGTCTGCGAAATGCGCGATTCCACCTGCACAAATTTCGCCCTGCGTCCGGGCCGCCCCTGGCGCATCTCGCCATAGCCCGCCGATTGCGCCACCGGCGAGTTCCAGGTGCCAAGAAAATCGGCGCCGAACGAGATCACATAGTCGGCACGGCCCAGATCGAACGTCGGCAGCGTGGCGTGGCCAAAGCTCAATAGATTAGCCTGGCGCAGCACTGCCTCGTCGAAGGGTTGGTACCAAACCGCGGGAGGCGCGCCGTAGGCCTTCAGAAAGCGTTCGATCAACTCGCGCCGCTGGCCGCTCAGAGGACGCGACAAAAAGGCCAGCGACCCAGATCCTTGCAAAGTGGTGAGGTGCGCAGCCAATTCCTTCAGCGCATCCTCCCATGTAATTTGCTGAAATTCGCCGGAGCCGCGCGGGCCGGTGCGCTTGATCGGGTGCGTGATGCGGTCGGGATGGTAGAGCACCTGCAGCCCCGCCTGCCCGCGCGCGCAGAGCTTTCCTTTGTTTACCGGATGCGTGGGGTTGCCTTCCAGCTTTTTCGCCAGGCCCATTTTGATCACCCCGCGCTGGCCGTGACGCACAACTTCCGCGTCCCCTTGCATAACGCGCACCAGCAGCCCGCAGCCCGCGGAACACAGGGTGCAGACACTTGGCTTCCAGGTTGCGATGCCGGGAACGAGCTCTTCCTCAGGAATGAAGCGGATTAGCTGGTTCTCCGCGCTGTGGCATCCTTCCAGCGTCGCCATGACGCCCGAGAGAGCCGAGATCTTGATGAAGTCACGCCGTTCCATAATGTAGTTTGCCGGTACAAGGACTTTTAGTAGTGACAGGTCTCGCAATCGAGGGAAGCTTTTTTCTGCGTGTGGCAATTGATGCAAAAACCCATGTTCAGATCCACTTTGCGCTCGGCGGTTGTCTGCTTGGTCAGGTCGCCGTGGCAGGTGGCGCAAGCTACGCCCGAGCGAATGTGCGGCGCGTGATTAAATCGCACATGAGCTGACTCACTGTAACTGTAGACACGTACCCAGGGAATCTCTTCGCCGCGCGCCTTATAGGCAGCGATCTTCTTGATCTCCGGCCGGTCGGCGGCAACCGCCTGATGGCAGGTCATGCAAACCTTCACACCGGGAATCCGCGCCTCGGGTCCCCGATCCACACCGACGTGGCAGAAGGTACAGGGCAAACCCTGGGCGAGATGAACGGTGTGCGTGTACGCTATCGGCTGCACGGGATGTTCCGGATGGATATCCAGAAAATCCTTCACCGCCGCGGATACCGTGGGATGCGCGGTGGTGAAGACACCCGTGGTCGCGTATGCAGTTTGTCCGACCCGTGAGGATGCGCCCGTCCCCGGCGAGGGTAGCGCGATTTCCACCAGCGCCCATACGCAGGCCCCAGCCACAATCACCAGCAACCACTTTCGCCAACCCATGGGGGTGCGCATAGAGGAACAAGTCTGAGCGTGCAACTGTGGATCGGTCGTTGAACTGCCGATGCTACACCACGGCTCCCCCGTTGTAAATCAGGCTATATCCCCCGCCAATATCGTCAACGGCCGCAATGAGTCGATCGTCTCCCTGTCAGAAGTGACAGTTGGCAACAGCCTTGTGGGGGCGAATAATCGCCATGCATCGAGGGAAGGGTGCGAAACACCGGTTATTAGCGGGAGAGGGAAGATTACTAGGCGCAAAAAGAGCACCCACGGATGATGGACGCCTCGCATACGCTGATCGAAGTTGGCGCAGTGGCCATCGACTCGATGGCGGTCGCTCTCATTGCGGGCGCATTCCTCTTTGGGTCCATCCGCTTCCTCTTGGCGATCAGGCGGCCGTCCGATAGCAGCTACGAGAAATACAAGCTTTTTCTAGGCAGAGCGCTTTCGCTGGGTTTAGAGTTTCTTGTGGCAGCCGATGTCATTCGCACGGTCACGATCGCACCTACGTTTACCAGCATCGGAATCCTGGCTCTCGTCATCCTCACACGTACGTTCCTGAGCTGGTCTCTTGCCGTAGAGATGGAAGGCCGCTGGCCCTGGCAACCGGCTCGAAAGTCCAACCCACAACTGACGGTTTGAGAACAGAATGACAATTAGGCCCAAACTTATCTCCCAGCTCATCGGGGCAAGACAAATGGCAAGCTCTTTCTTCGAGGAGTCTGAATGAATCCCGTTCTACGTACCTACACCTCTCTGCTTCTGACTACCGTGGTCTCATCGACGAGTGTCATGGTCGGCTGTAATAATGCGAAGCAAAGTCCAGCGCCCAGCCCAGGTGCTGCTCAAACAGCGGCCACACCGGCCCAGGACGCGAACGCAGTTCCGCCTGCCCCGCAAATGAGCATTGACGATGTCGTGGCGCCGATCGCGCTCTATCCCGATCAATTGCTGGCGCAGATTCTCACCGCGTCTACCAATCCGCAAGAGGTTCTGGACGGCGGCAATTGGCTGCTCCAGAACCAGAATCTTAAGGGGGATGCGCTGACCGACGCCGCCAAACAGGCTGGCTTCAGCCCCAGCATGCAATACCTCATGAACTTTCCCCAGGTCGTCGACAACATGTGTCAGCAGATCGACTGGACCCGCGATCTCGGTCAGTATTTTCAGGCGGATCAAAAGGGTGTGATGAACGCGGTTCAGACCAAGCGCCTGCAGGCGCAGCAGACCGGCAACCTCAAGTCCAGCCCGCAAATGACCGTCGCCACCAAGCAGGCCGACAATGGCCAGCAGTATGTCGAGATCCAGCCAGCCAATCCGCAGGTTGTCTATGTTCCGCAATACAACCCGGTAACCATCTACAACACTCCCGCGCCCACAACGGTGGTAACGACCACGGCGCCCACACAATCCGGGGTCAGCACGGGCTCAGCCGTCGCCATCGGACTGCTCTCTTTCGGCGTCGGCATGGCGGTGGGTGCCGCCGTCAATCGCAACAATTACTATCCCTACCCGTCGTGGGGTTACGGGGGCGTTTATTACGGCGGCCGCCCTTACTATCCACCTCCGTATCGCCCTGCCTATCCAGGGTATCGCCCAGCCTACGGATACCACCCTCCCCCGAACTACCACTGGAACCAGTACAACCGCCAGGTCAACGTCAACGTTAACAACAACTATTACAACCGCTATAACAACAACAACGTGAACGTGAATAATCGGCCTAATGGGAACAATCGGCCTGGTGGTGGACAGAACCCTCCTCTCGGCGCAAACAACAACCGCCCCGGCCAGCCAAATTGGAAAGGCCAATCCACCTATCAGGGAGCACGCCCGAATACTGCCAATCAAAGACCCGGAGCCGGCATGACCGCTGCGAATCCCGGAAACCTGCAGGCAGCCAATCGGCCGAACGCGGGCAACAACCTCGCTGGGCAGAACCGACCGGGCGGAGGCGCCAACCCCGGAGCGAACCGGCCGAATGCAGGCAATAACGTCGCCGCAATGAACCGCCCGAACGCGGGTTCTGGCCCCGGGGCGAACAACCCGAATCGACCAAATACTGCCAACGCGGGTGCCAACAGTCGACCCAACATTTCGAACCCAGGTGCGACCAGCCGGCCCGCAGCCAATACGAACATGGCGAGGGGCGGCGACCGGGGGTACGGTGCAGCCCCGGCGCGCCCTGCGAACGCGGCAACCCCGGCGGCCCGTCCAGCTCCGCAACAGCCACAGAATCGCGGAGGAGGCAATAACAGCGCATTTAATAAGGGTGGGAGCGCGAAATCGGAGCGGGCTGCCAGCAACCGTGGGCAGGCCAGTATGGGCGCAACCAAAGGCCGCAAGCGATAAGCGCCGAATCCAGTTGGCGAAACTGAATGGAATTCCGCACAAAGCATTTGAGGGTACGGACGATGAACATCATTGCAACGATTGCCTCTCGGGTCATTCTCTCCGCCGTTTTGCTGGCGAGTCTTCTTCATAACAATTGTGCTTATGCCCAGGCTGCCGGACAAAAAACCTTCTCCAGTCCTCATGAGGCGCTAAATGCCTTCATCCAGGCTGTACGCAGCCAGGACAGCACGGACTTGAACGCGATCCTTGGCCCGGGCAGCGAACAGGTCGTCGCTTCCAGCGATTCTGTCGCTGATAACAAAGAGCGTGCGTCCTTTCTTGCGTGGTACAGCGAAGGTCACTCCCTGGTACCGTCAGGCGGAGGCAACTTCACTCTACAGGTCGGCAAAGATGATTGGCCGCTCCCCATCCCTTTGGTGCATGCCGGGGACAAATGGTATTGGGACGGAGCCGCGGGCAAGGAAGAGATTTTATATAGGCGCATCGGCCACAACGAGCTCGCTGCCATCAACGTGTGCAAAGGAATTGTCTCGGCTCAGCGCGATTACGCAGCCAGCGGCCACGACGGCCAATCAGCAGGCGCCTATGCGCTGAAAATAGTAAGCGAGCCAGGCAAGCAGAACGGCCTATATTGGAAAGCGAACGAAGGGGAACCCCAAAGCCCCGCCGGGCCCATGCTCGCGCAGGCCGCGGAAGAAGGCTACGACACCTCTGGAACTCGTACTCCTTATCACGGCTACTACTACCGTATGCTTGCCAGCCCCAAAGGATTTGGCTTTGTCGCCTACCCGGCGGATTATCGGGCGAGTGGCGTCATGACCTTCCTGGTAAACCAGAACGGAATCATCTACCAGAAAGATTTGGGCGAGAAGACTGCGGATATTGCCCAACAAATGACCACTTACAGTGTGGATAAAACCTGGCAGAAAGTTAAGTAGCAGAAAGCTCTGGTGGCAGTCTTTCCGGCAACCTTTCCCCTAGCCACCCATGCGGGTGCCCCATATCTTGCGCTCTTTGCGAGATGTGGGAAATGAAGCCGCCCTCGCCCTCCCCTTTGTCATCCCGCCTGCCCCGGTGTGCCGTGGGAACGAAGTGGACCGACCTGCGGTTCTGCGGACCTTTCGTGGAAATCGTTTCCCGCATCACCCAACAAATAAACGTTGAGGGCGCCAGCGTTCGTGGCCAGGAGTCACCCGCAATGGAAAGGGAGTAGGCCCTGCGCGTTGCTTCTACGCACATCGTGCAACCAATCGCAGCAAGCTCGCAGGGCCGTTTTCTCGTCACCGGATTTATTGCTGCGCGGGCGCTTCCCCTCCGCCGGTTCCCAGATTCAAGCTGCTGCTGAGATGAAACGGCAGGACCGTTTCGGCGGGATACTCAATATCCCGATTGTTCCCGGTGAATGCGGCTCCCGCCGTTCCGGCGCCTGCGCCCACAGCGCCTCCGATCAACGCCCCTTTACCACCGCCGGCAATGCCGCCAATCAGCGCACCACCCGCTGCTCCGCCGCCGACCATCGCACCGGTTCGCTTTCCTTTGCCCTTGGTTTCCTGGCTGATGGCAGCAGTCTGGATTGGATAGCTACGTCCATTCACATTCACAGACACCAGCTTCACTGACAGCGTGGCCGCACCCTTGAATTTTCCCGCGGAGTGAGCACCAACGACGACCCCACTTACCGACGAACCTGCCGGGATAACCACGTCTCCATTCAGGCGTGCAGAGTTCGCCAGAACGCCGCTAAAGCTATCGCCCGCGTTGCTCGTCTTAGAGCTCAATGAACTGGAAATACGCGTAGAGAAGCTGGTTCCAGCGGGAAGAATACGGGGGGCAGGTGGGGGAGGGGGAGGGAGGGGTGCGGGAGCCGGAGCCTGCGGCTCGGGGGCGGGGGCGGGTGCAGCCGCAGGTGCAGGCGCCGCTGCCTGTTCTGGCGGAGGCGCCGACTTGTTACACGCGATCAGGCACAGTGACAATAACAACGCGGTGCTCAGAGTAACCGCGATGCGAGGCTTATAGCTGCTCATATTTGCACTCCATTCTTTCTTTGACTTGTACGAGGGCCTGTAACAACAAGCCCGTCTTGACACAAATTCATTTACAGAACGCAAACACGCATGAACCCGTGACACTCACCCATGCGCAGGCGAGGCGACCGAGTCCATTTTCCTGAACTGCAACTGATACCGCGGGAGCAAAACAGGACAGGCTCGAAAACCATAGCCGTGCCTCTACCTGGCAGGGTGATGCAAGCGGATCTATGGATACTGCGGGACTTTGCGCGATTCCGTTTACGATCATTGGTCCCGGCCGTGGTCTTTGTCAACTGTCAGATGTGACAGTTGTAGCCTTCAATCTGGACCTGTACCCCAGCCTGACTCGAGGTCTGCGGATGATCTGAAGCTCGAAAGGATTCCGAAGTAGAAACGATGTCGGAACCCCAAGAAATCTCTAGAAGATCGGCGGAATAGCATCCCATCGCAAAACCCAACACTGTTCATTCAGCATTCACGGATTAATCATCGGACCCTCAAGAAGGGCGGGTAGACTCCGCTGTGTCCTTTCGAACATGAGGAGAGCAAATGAACCGGATGATGGCATTGGGTATGGCGCTTCTAATAGGGCTGCAGGCTCCCCTGGCCTTGGGCGCCGAGAACGAAAACGGCGCCACCAAAACTCCCATCAAACACGTGGTGGTGATCTTCGATGAAAATATTTCTTTCGACCATTATTTCGGAACTTACCCCCATGCGCTCAATCCCAAGGACGAACCGAAGTTCGTAGCAGAACCCCACACCCCCGAGGTCAACGGATTCACTCCGGAATTGCTGACCAGGAATCCTAACTTGAACCCTGCCAACGGCAAAGGCGCAGCGAATCCCTTCCGCCTGGGTCGCAATCAGGCTTCGACCAATGACCAGGACAACGACTATTCGCCCGAGCAGATGGCGTTTGACAAGGGCAAGATGGACCGGTTCCCGCTCGACACCGGTGCCGCCGGCAATGCCCTGGGCAACCCGGAAAAGCATGTGCCCGCTCCTTTCAATACAACCGGGTTGGCGATGGCTTACTTTGACGGAAACACGGTCACCGCACTGTGGAATTACGCGCAAAAGTATGCGATGAGCGACAACTACTTCGAGACAACCTTCGGTGACAGCACGCTGGGCGCGGTGAACCTGATCTCCGGACAGACGAACGGTGTGATCGACCTGATCAATGGCAACAGCGATGAGGTCCCCGGCGGCGCGGGCTCCCTCACAGTAATAGGCGAGCCGGATCCGGAAAATGACGTCTGTTCCGACACCACGGAAGATCTGGCCTATCTGGGCGGCAGAAATATCGGCAACTTGCTGGACGCGCACCACGTTACCTGGGGATGGTTCTCTGAGGGCTTCGATCTCACCATCACCAACCCAAACGGCACGTCCGGGTGCGATCGCAGCAGTTCTTCAACCGTCACCGGCGTGACCGACGACAATGATTACAGTCCCCACCGGGAGCCGTTTCAGTACTATCCATCGACCGCTAACCCGAAGCACACGCGTCCCTCGTCCGTCGGAAAGATTGGCAGGAGCGGCGACAACACCGACCATCAATATGATCTGCATGACTTCATCGATGCCGTGAATGCCGGAAATATGCCCGCCGTCAGTTTTCTGAAGCCAAAAACCATCCAGAGCGGACATTCCGGCGAGTCTGATCCGTTGGATGAGCAGGAATTTCTCGTCAAGACGATCAACTTCATCGAGCGATCGAAGTTCTGGGATTCAACGGCCATCATTGTGACTTACGACGACTCCGACGGTTGGTATGACCACCAGGTCAGCCCGATCGTCAATTCGTCGATGGGCGTTGCCGACTTCCTGGACGGTACTGGAGTTTGCGGAGATCAGGAACGGATCCTGCCCGGTATCGATTCTTATAACGAGCACGCCACCGCGCGTTGCGGCCATGGTCCCCGGTTGCCGATCCTCGTCATTTCACCGTATGCAAAAACGAACTTTGTGGATCACACGCTGACCGACCAGACTTCCATTATTCGTTTCGTTGAGGATAATTGGCTCAATAAAGAGCGAATCGGCCAGGGATCGTTCGATGAATTGGCTGGGTCGATTGAAAACATGTTCAACTTCAAGGATGCGGAAAGGGCCAAACGAGTCATTCTCGATCCGTCGACCGGAGAGGTCGTCTCTCAGTAGTGGCCTGTAACAGCTGATTCAGTGGAGCCGCACTTTTCCCAAAGGAAGGGTGCGGCATACTCTTGACGGGTCCGGGCCTTCACCCGTACATACATGTATAGATACGATGGGCTTCAGCCCCTGAGGCCAGCCTTTCCGCTAAAAGGGGCTTCAAAACCGTCCTAATCACGAATGGCCTCCACTCGACGCGAATTCCTCTTACGCACTAGCCTTGCATCTCTGTCGCAATTATCCCGCGATCTTGGCCTTGCCTCGCCGTCAGCCTCGTTGGCCGAAGAAACGGGCGGCAAGCGCTCCTCCATGCAAACTGGAAGAGCGATTGCGCCGCCGTTAACCCGGGCTGCCAACCTGGAGCCGTTCGTCGATCCCCTGCCGATACCTCCCACGGCCGTGCCCGTGTTGAGCACGCGGAGCAACTCCAACCCAGCCTCGGCAATGCTGTACCGTCTGCAGATGAGGGCCATCGCCGCCAGGGTACATCGAGATGTGCCGCCAACTACGTTCTGGGCCTATGGCAACTCGTTTCCCGGGCCTACCATAGAAGCGCGCCGGGGGCAGCCAATTTGCGTGGAGTGGGCGAACCAGCTGCCGGAAAAACATTTCCTGCCCATCGACCACAAGTTGTGCGGCGCGGAAGACGATCACCCTGACGTGAGAACGGTTGTGCATCTGCACGGCGGCAGGGTGGCTCCGGAGAGCGATGGCTACCCTGAGAGCTGGTATGCGACAGGAAAATCCGTTTCCTATTCTTATCCCAACGAGCAAGGCGCGGCGATGTTGTGGTATCACGACCATGCGATGGGCATCGAACGGCTGAATATCTATGCGGGCCTGTTCGGGGCATACCTGCTTCGCGACACCAGGGAAGATGATTTGAATCTGCCGCGCGGGAAATACGAGATTCCCCTGCTGCTTTGTGATCGCATGCTGCGCCAGGATGGACAACTTTACTATCCCATTTCCCTCAACCCGGAGGGTCCCTGGGTTCCCGAATGTTTTGGCGATTGCTTCTTGGTAAATGGCAAATTGTTACCCTACCTGGAAGTCGAGCCGCGCAAATACAGGTTCCGCATCCTGAACGCTTCGAACGCCCGCTTCTTTCACCTCACCCTGGAAAATGGGCAGAACTTCTTTCAGATAGGAACCGACCAGGGATTGCTGGCAGGACCAGTCGAGGTAAAGCGGTTGCAACTCGCCGGTGGGGAACGTGCGGATGTGGTGGTGGATTTCTCCCAGAACGCGGGTGAAAGCATCGTCCTGCGCAATGACATCCTGCCCTTGCTGCAATTTCGCGTATCCCGGCAAAAAGTAACTGATACGAGTTCCCTTCCCCGGACGCTGGAAACGTTCGTCCCAATTCCAGAAGGGGAAGCGGTTGTTACCCGGACCCTGACGTTGAATGAGTACGATAACCTCATTGGCAAGCCGATGAGCATGCTCCTCAACGGGAGCAGGTGGCACGACCCGATCACGGAACGGCCGCGCCACGGTTCCGTGGAGATCTGGCAACTGATCAACCTGACCCCGGATACCCATCCCATCCATCTCCACCAGGTGCGTTTCCAGGTTCTCGACCGCCAACCCATCTTCGTACCGGGTTATTTGACAACCAAGACACTTACCTTCCGCGGGCCGGCCACGGGTCCCGCTGCGAACGAAGCAGGTTGGAAAGATACGGTGCGCGCGGAACCGCGCGGCGTCACTAGGATCATTGTGCGTTTCGATGGCTATACAGGTAGATTCGTCTGGCATTGTCACACCTTGGAGCACGCTGCCAACGAGATGATGCGTCCCTATGAGATTGTTTCCACGTAGGCGCGCGACTCTCATTGTCTAAAGCCGATTGAGTGCGATGCTCCGGCCCAGTGCGCGGCTCGAGGATGTAAGCTGGAGCTTCCGGATAGAGGCACGATCGAGACAATGAAGAGATGCTTCGCGCGAATAGAACTGGGATTCGCCTTCTTGCTGATGCTAACGGCCGTAGGCTGCAATAACACCGCTCCACCACCAGCTGTGCCGCGAAGAAATCCAGAAGCGGCACCCCGCCCGTATCAGGCACAGGAATCTCCCGGTTACTCAGGAAACAACGAGAGAACCCGAGGACGCCGATCCCGGCGCGGGCGCCCGGAAGAACAGGGGACGCCGGGACAATTCGACTTCTACTTGCTCAACCTCTCCTGGTCGCCGGAGTTTTGCGCAACCCACAGCGACAGTCCGGAGTGCGGGCGTAATCTGGGCTTTGTAGTCCATGGTCTGTGGCCGCAGTTTACCAACGGGGACTATCCGCAGCATTGCGGCGATGCGCCCGGACCAGCAAATCCTCAGGCGGACACAGACATTATTCCTACGGCCAGCCTCGTAGAACACGAGTGGCAGACCCACGGTACATGCTCTGGCCTGGGAGCCGACGAATATTTTGCCCAGATTCACAAGGCATTCGCGGCGGTAAGGGTTCCGGCAAACATCGGTTCGGGTAGCGACGCCGATGGCGTCACGCCAGACGACCTGCTGGCGCGATTTGCAGCCGCGAATCCCAGCTATGCGCCTGGGAGCTTCGCCCTGAGTTGCGGTAATAACCGCCTGACGGCGGTAGAGATTTGCCTGACCAAAGACCTGCGCCCCGAAGCCTGCCAGGGGGTCCGGTCCTGCCGGGCGAATGTGGTCAAGGTAACGCCACGATAGCGGATAGTTCAGTACAGATAAGGGCAGCAGGGGCCGGGTGCCCCATATCTCGTGTCGTTACGAGATGTGGGATACCGCGAACCTCGATCCAAAGCTTCCTGATCGACCGAGAAGGCTAGGGGTTTACACCTGCGGTATCCCATATCTCGAGCTGTTACGAGATATAGGACACCCGGAATCGGTGGAAGCGAAATAACCGGAATAAAACTTAAGGCTTGGGGGAGGGGGTCGCCGGAACGGGTTGAGCAGCAGGTACACTTCCCTGTGCCGCCTGCCGCGCGAGTTTCTCAGCTTGCTTTTTGCGGTGGTGACGCACGATGTCCGGCCAGAATTCGATGACTTCGCTGCCGATGATCGCTTCGGCTGTTACGGATAATCCACGTTCAATGGTATCGCCGGCGGTGCGCTCTTCTTCCGGGTAGTAAAGGTTGGAAACGGCAGCGCCCATGAGATTACCGATCACGTTGGCGTAGTTCGGACCCCAGGTGCCGTTATCGCGCTTGCACCACACCGTGCTGGTTGCCGCCCATAGCGCTCGGCCCGTGTAACTGCCGGTACTTTTTTGATAATAGCGCGGATCTTCCTTCAATATGCTCGCCAGCACTGCGTTACCCAAAAGATTGCCGGTGAAGTAGTCAGTGTAATTGGCGCCAAATCGTTTCGCGTACCCCTGCGCGCCCTGTCCATAGGCGGGAAAGCTGTTTTCTGCCTGGTCAATGCCTGCACCGAAAGCAGAAAGCAGAAAGGGCCACGGATCGGTCGCACTCTTGAAGAACAGCTGGTACTTCTGGCCGCTGGTCAAAGGAAGTGCGTCCTTGTTCGTAGTGGTGTTGAACGTGGCCATCACACCAAAAACCCGCTGTTTCTCTTGCTGCTTGAGCTGGCTTTCCGCTTTCTGCCGCTGTTCTTCTGCGGTTAATGGAACGGCTGAGCTTTGAGGGGAAGCATTCTGAACAGTGGGTGGCGGAGTAACAGGCGCTGTCGAACTGTCGGTATTTGCTTGCTGTAGGCTGGCAAATGGATCGTCTGGCAAATTCAGTTCGGCGTTTACCAACTGTGACCGTGCAGTAAGGTCGGCAAAGCATACGACGCACATTACGACTGCAGCCGAAAACCTTCGATTTATACCCAATTGGCTGCCTCAGTACTGCCTGCTACCGCTCAAAAACCACAATGTCTTCGTTGCTGCCCGGTCCTTCCGCAATCAAATCTCTGCAAGGGACCAGGCGACTCAATCTACAGAACTCCAACAGTAAGAAGCCAAGCAGAAAGTCGAGTCGCTCCGAACGCGCTTATGCGTTCGAATCGTGTGCGTGTAAATCCAGTCTGACCGCGAGACGGAAGGCGTTATCCGATGAGGGTCCCCAACGTCTCCCCAAACCTGGGAGTCAACGATGAGCGCTAGAAGCTGACTGGTTGATCTATTTGGCTCCTCAGGGAGGACACGAACCTGCAACCCTTCGGTTATCAGTAGCCGGGGACCAATAACTACAGGTTACTATTGTTGCATAGAGAGCGCAATCGGCTTTCATTTATAAGGACTTGCGCGAATCCCCTTGATAACAATCTAAACCACAATCGAACCCGGTCCGCAGTCTGTTTCTCCCCCGGCAGACCCCTATCAAGCCAGGTCTGGGTTGGGAATCAATACGTCACGGACCAGGGCGTCGAGATCAGAACACGCAGCAACAAACTGCCGCAGGGTTCGCCGCGTCGGACCGTACGAATCGAATTCTTTGGGAGATAAACCGTCTTCCGTGTAGGCGACGCGAAAATCGGCAAACTTTGCCAGCAGCTCGCTCACGATATGAGGCTGAACAGGGTCGTCGATGCGCGACCGAACTTCTATGTCGCTGGCGTTGAAGCGAACCTGCCACGCATGGGGAGGCGAAATCACCACATCTCCGCCAATGAACTCACTCCAATGCATGTGGTTGCGAAAGGCTGCGGAGAGCAGACGAATACGATAGCCTCGCTGGCGGAAGAGCTGATAAGTCTTCTTGAATACCGCGACTCCAGCCCATTCCAGGTATCCCGGATCGAGCGTGATGTTTTCCTTTTCTGCTTTGAACTTCAACCAGTCGTCGAGACGCCCCACCATAATGGTGCACACCGGCCCCATCGCGGCGATCGGTTTCCCTTCCTTTTCGCGCCGTTTTAACCCTCGCTCAACAGCCTCGGCTACCGCGACGCACTGTGGCAAAGTGAAACTAACCGTTGCGTTGATGCTAATCCCGCGATAAGTTGCCTCCTCAATCGCCGGGATGCCCGCGCTGGTGACCGGGATTTTGACGATCATGTTCGCAGCCAGCCGATCAAATTCTTCAGCCTGTTTTAGCATCGCCCGGGTGTCGCGAAAAAGCCGTGGGTCTGTTTGTATCGAGAGCCTGCCGTTGCGCCCACCATGCTTTTCGAAAACCGGCAGCAGCAGCGCAGCGCTCTTCACCGACATCTCGCGGACAACAAGCCACGCAAGCTCATCTTCGGTAGCGGTCGGGTACTCTTCGATCAGGACAAGCAGGCGCTCCTTCCAAAACGCCATTTCTTTTTTGAAGCCGCTTACTACGATCACCGGGTTGCAGGTGGCCCCCACCCCTCCGTGCTCCATGGAGTAGGTCAATTCAGAAATGGATGACGAATCATTCCACAGGCAGGTGGGTGTAGCCTGCGTCATTTCATGTAGGGGACTGCGATAAGTCACACCGGTTACGCTGGTCATGATCTCTCCTTTGACGGCATCTTACTGCAAAAGCGGGACCCCCCGCTCCGCCGGACGTATAACATTACACAGCCTCTGGCTCACCTTGTCAAAGCGCTTATAACGTTGCTTTATCCATCTTCTCGTATTTACTGAAAAAGCAACGCTGCATAGGGATAGGCTGCTTCTAAGCGCTATGACGAATGGCTCAAGCGATAGGCAGCAAGTCAGTTGTGCCTCGGATTCTCCTTAGAGTCGTTGACTCCTCGCATACTTACAATAAAGCTTTGAATCTCGCTCGAGCGCCGATCCAGGGTTGCTTCCTGCTTGCTCATGACCTCACGATGGCGGTCGAACATCTTCTGCGCTTCTTCGTGCTTTCCCAGGCGAACATACGCCTGACCCAGCTTATAGAGCGGTTCCGGATAATCGGGATCCATGGCTATGGATTTCGCGTAATACGGCACCGAGTCGGCCGGCCGCTTCTCTAGTCGAAGTACTTCGCCCATCTGGTAGTACACACGAGCATCTCGAGGCCGCAGTTGAGCTGCCCGGTTCAAGGCGGTCATGGCCAGGGCCGCATTCGCCAATGTTCCGTCGTTGTTCATCGCCACTACCAGGCAGGTGCCATAGTAATACTGTGCCCCAAAACTTCGCGGTTCCCTGGCGGCAAGGTGGGCCAGCTTCGCTAGTACTTCTTCCGAGCGGGCCCCCGAAAAAGTGTAAGCCTCACCCAGAAAAAGATAAGCCGGCTCAAAATTCGGATCCAGATCCACCGCCTTCAGAAAAGCATCCACCGAATCCGCTGTTTTGCCAGCCATAAATTCCGCGGCCCCCAGCGCCAGGTAGATTTGCGAGGACTGTGGATTGCGAGCCTGCGCGGCGTGCAGAATGGTTTCCGCCGCCTGGTAGTTCTCATGAAGCAACAGTTCGGAGCCAAGGTCAAACGCAAACCGGGCATTGTCAGGGTCCATACGCGTAGCTTCCTGGTACTCGATCAGCGCGTTTTTGTAGTCTTTCTTGCGCTCGTAAATATCAGCCGCCAGGTCATGCAGCTCGCCCGTGTTGTTCACCGCCATAGCTCGATGAACTGCATCGAGCGCGCCGTCCAGATCTTTGGGACTATTCGATTTTTCCAGCCGCAAGACGGCAATGTTGTACAAGGCATCGTACGAAGCAGGATCTTCTATGGCAGCTTGTTCGAAGCGCATCAAAGCCTGTTGCGGAAATCCTTTCGACGCCAGTAACGTGCCTTCACGCAGGTCTCTCGAACTCGCGGGTAGCTGCGCCAGACTCCTGTCCAGTAATGGAATCGCTGCGCCCACCCGGCCCTGCTGGAGCCGAACCAGGGCCAGATCATAGGAAAGTTCGAGGTCCTCCGGCTGCAACAGGAGTGCCGCATCCAATGCTTTGGAAGCGGCCTCCGGTTTTCCTTGTTCTAACTCGAGTGTCCCGGCGAGCTTCAACCACGGAGCGGCATTCGTTCCCTTGGGTGGAGTCGCCGTTTCAAGAATCTTCAACGCGTCTTTCTTGTCGCCCACGCCTGCCATCGCCACGGCCAGTTCATACGCGACCGCGCCGGAATGCTCCAGCTGATACGCCTGCTGCAGAAGCGGCTCTGACTCGGAATACTTACCCCGTGCATTTAATAGGGCCCCGAGGTTGTAAAGTGCATCCACTGAGCCGGGGCGCAGAGTCAGGCTATGTCGAAAAGCAGCCTCCGCTTGGTCCGGATTGTTGGCACGCAGGTAAGCCGCTCCCAGATTATTGAAAGCTTCCGGTCGATTGGGCGCCAGGCGCGCAAACTCCTGGAACATCTGCAATGATTTGTCCGCATCACCCGTCCTGTCGTAGGCGATGCCCAGCAGATTGCAAACGTCTGCATCGAGGGGATGATCATGGCGGTAAGTCTCAAGCGTTTGGATGGCTTCCGCGGTGTGGCCGCTATCGAGCTCCCGGCGAACTGCGCTCAATGGATTCTGTTGTTGCCCGAATGAGGCGCCGGTAAGGATCGCGAGCAAGAGCGACAGAGCGACGCCTTGCCAGTGAATCCGTCGAGAGATCTTCATGTGTTTGGCCGAGATTTGCCGGCTCAGTGGAACGCATCGGACCCCGGCTACAGCAGTTTTAGTGTTGCAGCGGGACAAACTGAAGCTTCAACTGGTCGGTGACAAATGCCTTCATTTGGCGAACACTTTCCATGATACTCGGCAGGCGCGTGTGATCCAGCTCCAACATCACCCATCCGTCAAAGCCAATTTCCCGATAGAAGGCGGCCAAACCACGAAAATCGACTGTCCCAGTCCCCACCTCGACAAAGTCTCCGGTGGCGTTCGATCCTAAATAAGAGGGGCCCGGCAGCTTTGGATCAAAGTCTTTCCAGTGGCTCACTGCCAGCCTCGAAGCATACTTCTTCACCATGGCCAGTGGATCGAGTCCCATACCTGCCAAGTGACCCACATCAGCACAAAACTTCAAGTACTTGGGATTCGTACCGTCGAGGATTTCGACAACGACGTCCTTCGGAATATCCCGTTCCGCATGCAAGGCCACGAGGATGCCATACTCTTCACTCGCAATGCGGCCGGCCTCGTCCGCTGCGCGAATTACCTGTTGCACATCCGCTGCCGTTCGCTGATAGGGTTTGCCTCCAACGGAGGCAGGCGGAGCCCATCCCAACGCAATATACTTCGCGTTCGCCGCCTTCAGGAATTTCCCGTCGGAACGGACCTTCGCCATAATGGCCGGCCAGCTCTTGCGCTCGTGCAGCGGCAACGCCTGGTAGACACCTTCGAGCTGTACCCCAATTCCGCGAGATCGCGTAACGAACGCAGCAGGATCTGCGCCGTAAGCGGAGTCCAGATGGGCGTCGCTATTGTCCGCTTCGGTAGCGCCTATTCCCAACTGGGAAATCGCCTCGACCGCCTTCCAATACATCGCGGTCGAGTGCTCGGTAGCAAGCCAGGTGGTTGCGGCCATGCCGATCTTGAATTTCTGCGGCTTCTGTTCGCTGAGCCCCTCGACCGGACAGGCATAGGCCAAAGCGCCCAGCGTCGCAACCTTGAGAAACTTCCGTCGCTCCATCATGGCCGACTACTCCGTTCGATCTGTCACCACACAAGTGGTCAATTCCACCGTGAACTTGCCGGTCATTCATCCTACAAGGCGCGCGCGGATTGAATCAATCACAGTTCTCTGGTCACGTTGTTCTGACCTCCCCTGCGCTCGCTGTGCCCTTAGAAAATAAACTTAAGGGCAAATTGAAGCTGCCGGGGGTTGGTGGCGAGACTCGATATTTGACCGAAAGATGGCGTGTCAATAGTCGAATTCGGCACGCCGAATTGTGGCTTGTTCCAAAGATTGAAAGCCTCCGCGCGGAACTGGAAGTATTTCGTTTCCGAGATGGGCAGGTTCTTGAAGACGGAAGTATCCCAATTCGAGACCCCAGGGTTTCTTGGCCCCGGCGTCGGTCCGCACGTGCCGAAGTAGTACGGCAAAGGGGCCGAGTAAGCATTTGGATCAAGCCAGTGGTTGATTGTCTGATTGATATGCGGTGTGGCAATGCAGTTGGGCCTGGCGCCACCCCCCGCCCCGGTCAAGTTGGAACTCGGCGAGAGGGTGATCGGTTGGCCATCCGAGTAGTTCACGATCGCGTTCAGTTGCCAATCGTCTACGAGCTTGCCGGCAAAACCAGACGGATTGAGGTCATGCCCCTTACCGATTGGCAAACCGTAAGTGGTGCTGAAGACGAAACGCTGTGGCGTGTCATTATCCCACAGACCCCATTCCTTATTCAGGTGGTAGCGATCCTGAATGCCGCGCAGCCCGGCCTCAAAGTCGCTTCCCTGGGCCAAAGCCTTGCTCCAGGTGTAGGCCACATGGAAGGCGAAGCCATTGGACATTCTCTTGTCCACACTGACCTGCAGACCGTTGTAGCTTGAATTCAGGTCGCTATCCAGCCACTCTACAAAGGTCGGGCTAGTGCCTTGAACGAACTGCGGGAACGGAATCGTTGGCGGACTCCCGGGATTGTCAAGATGCCCTTGGTTCTCGTTGGTAAGGCTCCACAGGTGTTGGCCCTGGTTGAACACGTAGTTGATCTCAACCGCCAGATCTCTGCTGACCGAGTATTGGAGGCCGAAACTTCCTTCATAAATATCGGAAGGTACAAGATGTGAGTTAATGGAGCGAATCTGAAGCTGGCTAACGGCCGCGATGTCGTCGATGCTCACAGGATCAGTGAACCCCGCGGGGAACCCGTCCTTGAGAAACAAACCGGGCGCAGCGCCCAACGAGTTGTTCAGGGCGTGGTCGGTGAGGAACGGGGGGTTGAGCGGTAATTGGCTCTCGCTGCCATAGCGGTAAGTATTTTGGAAGTAGATACCAGCCCCAGTACGCAGGACCAGGTTAGGGGAGAGCTGATAGGCGATGCCTACCCGGGGAGCGAAGTTATCCAGCTTGGGGTGGACGGTGGTCCGGTTGAAGGTGCCGGACGCGTTCGAGGGAATAGTAAACAGGCCACCTTGGCCGCCGTTGAGCGTTGGGATGAAGTTGGTTACATGGTTGTCGCGTTCAAAGAGCGGGCTCTCATACTCATATCGCACGCCATAGTTGATCGTGAGTTTTGGCTTCGCCCTCCAGCTGTCGGCAACAAACCAGTTGAACCCGTTGCGATAGATATGGGCGATGTTCAAGTTTTCCAACTCGGACGAGTTCGGAATCCCGAGAAGAAGGTCGGTGATGCCCTGGTTGCCGGTGTACTGACCACTAAAGTTGAAAAAACCCCGATCACAGCACAGATCGCTGAAGTTATCCGCGTCTCGGCGCCACTCGATGCCGGCCTTGAGGCTGTGAGTTCCCTTGATGAGCGTGATGGTGTCTTTGAACTGCCAAATCTGCGCAAATTGATTCTGCGGCAGCCAGCGTGGGCTTCCCAACTGCGAGAAACCGGAAATATCCAGTTCCGGGAGTCCGCCTGAAACGCCCGGATATACCGGAATTCCGTTCAGTCCAACCTGGCTATTAGCGTCCACCCCAAGCGTAGCCTGGGTGGAATGCGACGCCGCTCGATTGAACGTGTAGTGCGCGTCATTGATCAAAGCGGGGTTGAAAATGTGAACCCATGCCAAGGTGATGTTCGTGCCACGGTCATCGTTGATCCCTTGGGTGGATCCAGCGGTGCCGTCTGCGATGGGATCGACTAATGAGAAGATTCCCGGGATATTCTGGCGCAGGTCAAAGACAACATAATGACCATAGACGTTGTCCCTGTCGCTGATCTTGTAATCCACGCGAGTGCCGCCCTGATCGGAGTTGCGCGACTCAGTAGGACTGGAAATATAGTTATTGCCGGTAAAGGCGCCTAACTGTCCATTCTGTGACAGGTTGGTGTTGGGCAGCGGGTAGAGGGCGAAGATCTTTGCCCCTACGGGGTCAACACAACTGGAATTCACAACGCCGGCCACAATGCAGTTCGCCGGCGCTCCGGGGTAGGTGGGGTTGGTCGGCGGCGAACTCAGCTCGTTGAAATTGTATTGCCGCATGAGCGGTGTTGGAACGGTTCCGACCAGGCTCTGACCGGCGGCCAGCCGGGTTCCCTCGTAATTACCGAAGATGAACAGCCTGTTTTTGAGAATGGGGCCGCCCAGCGTGGCTCCAAATTGGTTCTGCCGGAACGCGGCTCTGGGCTGACCGGCCCGGTTCAGGAAGTAATCATTTGCATCCAACTTATCGTTGCGGATGAATTCATAAATATCTCCATGCACTTCATTGGTGCCGGACTTTATGGAGGCATTGATCACGCCGCCCGCGCTGCGCCCGTACTCAACATCGTAATCGCGGGTTTGCAGCTTGAATTCCGCCAGGGAATCGACCGCCGGCTGGGCGCTTTGGGCGCTTTGATCCTGCAGGTTGGTCGTGTAGGAATTGTTGTCCGCGCCATCGAGAACGAAATTGTTCTCAGTGGAGCTGTTTCCGTTCACGCTAAAAACCCCTTCAGCGCGGCTTTGGAACGAGGCGCTCGACGGATTGACTCCGGCAGTCAGCAGCGATAGCTGATCGTAGCGCCTGCCGTTCAAGGGTAGATCCGTAGCCTGTTGCGAATCGACAACAGTT
This sequence comes from uncultured Acidobacteriaceae bacterium, assembly GCA_963758385.1. Lineage (GTDB taxonomy): Bacteria > Acidobacteriota > Terriglobia > Terriglobales > Acidobacteriaceae > PALSA-350. Next base: position 2,599,503 of record CAVWVA010000001.1, read on the forward strand.
CCAACATCGGCGTTCTGGGTTTCGAGCAAGGGAGCGCTGTCGGTGACGGTGACCTCCTGGCTGTTGGAGCCCACCTGCATATTGAAGTCCACCTGCTTGCGATCCTGAACGTCGAGCGTGATGCCGTCGCGAATCACTTTTTTGAATCCGGTGGCATCGGCGGTGACGGTATAGTTTCCAACTCTCAGATAAGGGAAGACATAGGTTCCGGCGTCACTCGCTTTGACGGTTTGCGATTCGCCAGTGGCCACATTCTGGACGGTGACTTGCGCGCCCTGGATCACGGCACCGGTTGCATCTTTGACCGTGCCGACAATGCTCGCTGTGTCAACCTGCGCATAGAGCGCGACGGGCGCTAACGTGAATAGCAGTGCTGTGGCTACGCGGCATGAGGGGCCCAGATCAAACCTTGGAAATCGCATGACTCCTCCTAAGAAATCCGGCTGTGTAACCGCCTCAGGGAAAGATCAAAGCGCTTAGCACAAGCCCCCGACTACCTATCTAATCGCTTATATGCTGCCAAAAGCTGGTATAGGAGCTTCTTAATCCGTTGTCAAGCATTTATTACGCGACATTCCAGTCCTGGTCAAAATGAAGTCCCTGCCAGAACCGCGGATCTCTGTGTTTCGGTCGACATCAAAAAACTCATTGCACTCCAAAACGAATTGTCACCCGACCGAAACGCAGCGAACTGGTGGCATCTGCGGTTCCGCGGACCCCTCTCGGAAATATGTTTTTCGACCGGGCGTTATGGGTGGGCGGCCTCTATCATCCCTGGGAGTGGTGAACGTTCCACCAAAGCCCACCCTGCGAACGAGGATTTGCAGATCGACTTTCCCCTAGCGCTTGATATACATTTCCCTCTTACGGCAGTCTGGCTAACCGCTTCGTTCGGTCACACTCCCTCCCGAGGAGGGCGCCATGTCAGCAGCAAAAATGGACAGAAGAGATTTCGTGAAATCGATCGCGGCCAGCGGGACCGTGGCCATGACTGGCTGGCCGGCGCTCGGAGAATTGTCCACCGCGGACGCACCCCCGGCTTACAAGATATTCACCGCTCCTCACGCGGCCACGGTGGGCGCCATAGCAGAGCAGCTCATCCCTAAAGACGACTATCCCGGTGGCCAGGAAGCAGGGGTAGTGGGCTTCATAGACGGCAAACTTGCCGGCCCTTACGGAAAATTCTATATAGATCGTTATGAGGCTGGACTCAAGCTGGTAGACAAGGTTAGCCAGAAGCTTGCCGCTGAAACTTTCGTATCCCTGAACTCCGAGCAACAAAAAAAAATCCTCAGCAGCCTTGAAGCAGGAATCGAAGGCGAGCCAACTGCACGGGAATTCTTTGGCTTGATCCGGGAGCACATCTTCGAGGGCTATTACGGTGATCCTGAGCACGGCGCGAATCGAAACGGCGAGAGTTGGAAAATGATCGGCTTTGGAGGTTAATCCGTGCCGCTAAACAAAGTCGATGCAGTGGTGGTGGGTTCGGGAGCCGGTGGGGGTATCCTCGCCAAGGAACTCGCGCAGGCTGGACTATCGGTCGTTATGTTCGAGCGCGGTAACCACTACACCACCGACGACTTCGATCACTCCGAGTTGCAGTCGCAGTACTCCCTCCCCCCGGCATATGGTCCATCTGTTTTCGCCAACCCCCGCACTTTTCGCTACACCGATAGCGAAACAGCGCGTTTGGTCTACCCGGGCGTCGATGAGACCTACGGAAAGACCGCGGCTTCAGTCGGAGGAGCCACACTGGCCTATGGAGCCGCCGCATGGCGCTTCAAACGAGAAGACTTCCGCATGAAGTCGACCTACGGCACGGTCAAAGGTACGTCAGTGGAAGATTGGCCAATTTCTTATGATGACCTCGAACCGTATTACGAGCGAGCGGAGTATGAGATTGGCGTTTCCGGCCTGGCCGGCGCCGATCCATTCGCAGAACCCCGAAAGAAGCCTTTCCCGGTTCGCCCGCTTCCCATCAACCGGCAGGGAGAGATCGTCCGCGATGCTGGTTTGCGCCTCGGCTGGCATCCTTTCCCACCTCCCTTCGCCATTCTTACCCAGCCCTATAACGATCGCTACCCTTGCGTTCAATGCCGCTGGTGCCTTGCTCACGCCTGCGAAGTGAACGCCAAGTCGGGCACGCAAGCCAGTATGTTGCCTCTAGCCCTCAAGACCGGGAAATGCGAGTTGCGAGTAGATTCTTTCGTGACCCGCATCCTGACCGATAGCAAAGGGCGCCCCAACGGCGTGCAGTATTTCGATGGGAAAAAGCAGGGACACGAACAGTATGCCGACTTAATCGTGGTGGCTTGCTCGGCGACCGAATCGGCCCGGCTGTTGCTTAACTCAGCCGACAAGTTTCATCCGCATGGGCTGGGCAATTCGTCCGGCCAGGTGGGCAGAAATCTGAATGACCATACCGGAGCTGACGCTTTTGGCATCTTCGAGTATGAGATCCCCCACGATAAGGGGCCCGGCCCCTCCATTGCATTCAATGACTGGAATCATCCGCGCGGCCGCGAAATACGCGGGGGCGGTTATATCTACAACTACTACTGCACGCTACCCATTGAATTCGCCGGAACCCGTCCTCCCGGAGAGCCCATGTGGGGGCAGGCCCACAAAGACTTCCAACGCAAATACTTCTATCGTTATATCCATCTCGGCAGCAACTGCCAGGCTCTTCCCCAGGAGAGAAATCGCATCGATCTCGATCCCAAGGTGCGCGACGAATGGGGTGTGCCGGTGGCGAGGATCACTCATTCCTACCTTCCGGAAGACTTTGAAGTCGCCAATTTTGTGATGGCCAAGCAGGAACAACTGTTGAAAGAAGCAGGGGCTATCAAAACCTGGCATGGCGAAAACGCCAGGGGCGGCGTTGGAGATCATCAAAATGGCAGCTGCCGAATGGGAAATGATCCCAAAACCTCGGTGGTCAGTTCTTATTGCCAAAGCCATGACATCGATAACTTGTTCATAACGGATGGAAGCGTTTTGGTAACAGACGCCGGATTTAATCCGTCTTTAACCATCCAGGCAGTTGCGTTCAGAGCCGCGGAATATATCAAGCAACAATGGAAAGGGTCCGCCTGGCGCGACGGCAAGCGAGCCTAGCCGTCTCACTGGCGTGTCGCAAATAGGAGATGCCGAAGATTGCAATGATATAGTCTAAACGGTTAGAATGGACATCCACTTCCCCCAGTTCTTCTGACCCCGCTGTAAAGAAAGTCTTGCGAGGAAAGCGATTCCACTAGGTCGCCAGCTTGCTGGAGCAAACGAATGAAGCCAAATACCTCTGTCGTGCATTCACAAAATCTACCACCAGGTCAATCTGGCGAACTGCTCCGGTTCTCTCGCGAAGAAGTTGGTTGGGAGTGGATGACCCTTGTTGTTCGGCGCCTGGTCCCCGGAGATACGCTCACCCTCAAAACAGAGGATGAAGAGATGGCCCTGGTGTTGCTCGGCGGACATTGCACCGCGGACTGGGGCGCAGGGGAAGTATTGATTGGGGGCAGAAAGGATGTCTTCGATGGACCGCCTTATGCCTTGTATCTTCCGTCGTCGAATCGCGTCCTGCTGAAAGCCGAATCGGTCTGCGAGTTCGCCGAGTGTCGCGTGCCCTCAACCGCCAAGCTGCAGCCCAGGCTGGTTACTCCAAAAGACATCTCCAGCAACCTGCGCGGCGGCGAGAACGCGTCGCGGCAAATTATCGACGTCATGAACCCTGATTTTCCGGCGGATAAGTTAGTCGTGGTGGAGGTATATACCCCAGGGGGCAACTGGTCGAGCTATCCACCACACAAGCACGAGGTGCACAATCCACCAGTGGAAGTAGACCTGGATGAAATCTACTACTACCGCATGAAGAGTCCTCGCGCTTTTGGCTTTCAAAATCTTTACAGTTCCGACAACGCCCGCGATTCTATATTGAAGGTGCGCGATGGTGACGCCGTGCTGGTGCGCGACGGATACCATCCCGTTGTGGCTGGGCCCGGGTACGACATTTACTATCTGAATTTCCTAGCCGGCACCTCGCGAGCCATGATGGTCACGGAGGATCCGGATCATGTCTGGCTTCGCTCAAGCTGGAAACAGCCAGACGCGCGGCTGCCCCTGGTGAGCAGTTAGCCTTCGAACGATTACTTAGAAACGTTGGGTAGCCATGAGAACAGCAGGTCGAGTCATTCCTCACTTCTCTGTCCCGAGCTTCATTAGCGCCGGCCGACGGCTTGTTCTCTATTCGTTGCTCGGCTGTGCCGCTTCGCTACCTGCCATTGCGCAGGATAGCTCCCATCCCTCACCCGGGGCAGCGACTTTCAAAACAAGATGCGCCATGTGCCATGGAGACGACGCCACTGGCAACACGAAGCTTGGCCAGGCGCTGAAAGCGCCTAACCTCCACTCCAAGGAGGTTCAAGCGATGACCGACGACGATCTGACAAAGGTGGTCACCAAGGGCAAGAACAGCATGCCCGCATTCGGGGACCAGCTCACCGCGGCTAAGATCGGTCAGGTCATCAAATATCTGCGCACCCTTAAGCCGTGAGCGGAAGTCCCCCTTTCGTTATGATGGTGTGAAAGGGTTTTATGTTCAGCAATCACATGCCTGCGAGCGGACGCCAGAAAGGTGTGAGCCGTTAGGTGCTGCCGGAATCCAGCTCTCCCTTCCGCCATACTAGTTCCAGACGCGCTTTCCTGAAGCGCATTGCTTTGTCAGGCCTGGGTAGCAGCAGCCTATGTTCGCCCTTTCCTCTTCTCCTTTGGCGCGCCTCAGCTTCTGAAACAACTGCCTCGCAGGCGGCGAGCCCCTTCTTCGTTCCGGTTCCCCCCTCATCCAGTGGGATCAGCTGGCAGCACGTCAACGGCCGGTCGCAGGAATATTACCTGCCCGAAACGACCGGAGCAGGCTGCGCCTTTATTGACTACGACGGCGACGGTTGGATGGACCTCTACTTCGTCAACAGCGGCCGTTGCGATTTTTACGATCCGTCTCCGCCCCTGCGCAATGCCCTCTACCGCAACAATCGCAACGGCACATTTACTGACGTCACCGCACAGGCTGGAGTCCCAGGAGGTGGCTATGGGATGGGAGCGGCGGTGGGGGATTTTGACAACGACGGCTTTCCTGACCTGTATGTGACGCAATACGGCGCCAGCATTCTCTATCGCAACAATGGTGATGGCACTTTCACCGACGTCACGAAGAAAGCTGGAGTGGAGGCGCCAGGCTGGGCTTCGAGCGCAGTTTGGTTCGATTATGACAATGACGGAAGACTGGATCTGTTCGTGTGCCGGTTTGTCGATTTCACCAGGCAGCTGAACAAGTTTTGTGGCAACACGGCCACCGGCGAGCGCTATTATTGCGTGCCGCGGGTGTACGCTCCCATGCCAAGCTGGCTATTCCACAACAACGGAGACGGCACCTTCACTGATGTCAGCAAAGAATCCGGGATCGCGAAGTATCTCGGCAAAGCCTGGGGCGTGGTCGCTACCGACATCAACAACGACGGCAACATGGACTTGTTCGTAGCCAACGACACCGTTGCCAATCTTCTTCTGGTCAATGATGGCAAAGGTAAATTCAAAGACATCGGCGTTGAGTCCGGCATCGCATACAGCGAAGATGGCAGCCCGCGATCCGGCATGGGCGTCGATTCTGCAGACTACGACTGCGATGGCTGGATGGATCTTTTCGTAGCCAACGTCGATCACGAAAAGTATTCCCTCTACCACAACGAGCACAACCTCACCTTCGATGATCAGGCGATGCGTAATGGAATTGGAGAAAGCACCCTGCTCATGAGTGGCTGGGGGCTCAAGTTCGTCGACTTCGATAACGATGGAAACGTCGACCTTTTTCTGGCCAACGGACATCCCGACGACCGGGTCGAGACCAGAACGGACGAGGTGAAGTATGCCGAGCCCATGCTGCTATTTCGCAGTAAGGGAGTTGGATCCGAGCACCGTTTCGAAAATGTGAGCAGCCTTGGAGGCCCTATATTTAATCAACGGTTCGCAGCGCGCGGCATGGCATTGGGCGATTTCGATAATGACGGCGCCGTCGACGTCCTGGTGTCGGTGAATAATGGCGCCCCTCTCCTCTTGCGCAACACCGCCGCGCACGGCAACCACTGGTTGGGGCTTAATCTGATCGGCAAGAAGGCAAACCGCGATGCCATTGGGGCGCTCATTACCTGGCAAGCCGGTAACCTCAGACGGCGCCGACTGAAAGTTGGCGGTGGCAGCTATCTTGCATCGCACGACCCCCGCGTTGTGCTGGGAGTTGGAGCCCACACAAAAATTGACTGGCTCGAAGTTAAATGGCCAAAGCCCAGCGGGCTCATCGAACGCTATACGAACTTGCCGATCGACTGCTACCTCACCATCGAAGAAGGCAAAGGAAAGAAAGTGGCAAGCATGGCCTTCGAAGGACCATGCCAGGCGCCGTGACGATCGGAGCGCCTGGCCTAGCCACACGTCCTCCGGGCTACGGGATCACAGGCAGCGACTTCGAAATGGTAGTAGCCGCCGGGCTGCACGTCGCATGGCCCCAGCCACTCGCGCTCGCGCCAATCTGAAACCCCGGCTGGTTGGCAATGTCATACACGATATTGTCTGGACGGGTCGCATCGCCGCTGACCCCCGCGGGCACATAGTCCAGCTTCAAATTGTGCCGCGTGCGCCAGGCTATGTTGTGGTCCGCACACGACGAATCCCCACTCACACCCAGGCCCCCAATCAACACACCTTCGGCGTTATAAAGAGCCAACCCGCCACCAAATACATTCACACCGCCGATCTTTCCCCCAACCATCGGATCGTCCGCACGGCCATTCTGCGTCGGGTCTCCTCCATAGGCCACCTGCGTGCTGACGGGATTGCTCTCTTGTAAACCGAACAAGCTGCCTCCTGGCTGTGTAGCGGTGTACAGGTTGGCCGTCGAAAGCGCCAGCGTAGGCAGGCTAAACGCATTAGCGGTATTCGCCTTTTGTGCCGAGATCGCGCGGCTACCCGGCCATTGATCGCCGCGGGAACTTCCCGTGAATGCAACTGCGCACACGATTCCATCCCGATTGACCACCGTACCCCACATGTTCAAGCCGAATCCGCCATTCGACTGCATCTGTGCTGCAGCCAGCGCAGTACGCAATGCAGCATGCGAGGGCAGCAGCTTGCACGCCGACTGCGTATCACCATCCCAATCCGAAGCGTGAACAACCGTCCCTCCGTGGGTGAACAAACACGTGGCAACAACCATACCAACCACTGCGAATCCGCTTCTTCTCATAGCGATATTCCTCTCTTCTTAGCCAGATTTTTAAAGGGTATTTGGAATACAACGTGCGACCTAACAAAATGCGCGGAAATAGTATCACCGGTCATCAACGGCTGTCGAAAAGCAACGGCCTAACCAGCAGTTCAGGAATGTAATCCGCATATTTATGGAGTTGCCCGCGCGCGGTCTGTAGATCAGCGAATGCGAGTTCAGGAATTGCTCCAGACATGCCAACGTAGAACTCGGGTAGTAACGGCATGCAGCACGTAAAGGCGGGTGTGGTATTGTTTGGCAAGTTCCGCGGCCAGATTAACCGCGGTCGCGCTCGCGGCAGAACAGTCCGTCGCAATCAGAATTGATCGGAACCGAAAACCCGCTGGTCCTTTCTGCCTTCCGATTGGCCTGGTACCGGCTTGCCGTCTGTGATCGCTATCACAGAGCACGTAAGTCCAGCGACCTCCTCACGGCGCCTTTCTCAAGCGTGGTGAGTCGTCGAACACCAAGAAACACCGGGCGAGCTTCACCTCGATGCATCCTTACTAAATTGTTGATTATTTGGCTCCTCAGGTAGGACTCGAACCTACAACCCTTCGGTTAACAGCCGAATGCTCTGCCATTGAGCTACTGAGGAGTGTCCAGGCGGGCAACTTCGCAACTGCCTTCGATTTTACCGCAAACCCAATCCCATCCGTCAAAACGATGGCATTATCTTCTTGCCCAGAGGGCTCCACGGCACCCGGCCCATTACCCTTTCCGGTCCTGAATAACCGCCTCCGCGGCGCGTCTTCCGGAGGCCAGGGCGCCCTGGATCGAGGCGGTCTCACGGTAGTCGCCACACATATAGACAGCTCCGGCGCCGCCGAGCCGAACCGTCGATTGTTCCCACTCAGCATGCCTTTGCTGCGGCAACGCCCGCGCCAACGGATAAGCCCCAAGCAGCCTCCAGCGGCTCACGCCGGAGCCAAACCACTTGCCCATGTGCGCCCGCACGCCTTCGTCCAGACGCATCAGGGCGGCATGCTCCTCCGGCGCCTCGCCCACCACGCTGGCTACCACCAGATGAGCTCCCGGGGGCGCATACGCCGGCGACACTGCACTCATCACCGCTACATTGTTCACCGGTCCTGCCGCCCGTCCCTCCCCGTTCAGCAGGATGATAGGTTCATCCACCGTCATTCGCTCCGCGGCATAACAAAATGCCGTGGTCTTGTTCCAGGCCCGCACCTCGGGCACACTCCAGCCGCCAACTCCGCGGAGCAGACCGTTGCCTTCATTGCCCGCCACGGCGAGCACTACCGCGCGCGCCTCCAGCTTCTCTCTCTTCTCAATTTCTACCTGGAAAGATTCCCCATTCCGCGAAACCTTGCTCACTCGCGCACCGGTCTCGAGCGTTCCAGCAGGGAGCTTCGCCGCCAATTGCAACGGTATCTGTTCCATTCCTCCCGCTGGAACAACCGTGTCGCCCAACGAGAACATGCGGAACAAAAACTCGAAGAAGCGGCTCGAAGTCACTAGTTCCCGCTCAAGAAACACTCCACCAAAAAACGGCTCGAAGAACCTCTCGATCATGGTTGAGCTGAATGGAACCGACTGTAAATAGTCGTGCGTGGTTTTCTCCGGACGCGCAAACATCTCTTCGCACGAGCCCCGCTGCACCCGCGCGCGGAGCTTCGCCACACCCAGCTTATCCGCCACCGGAACCACCGGGTCAAACAGAAACCTGGCCCCTGCCAAGGGGTTGCGGAAGGGATCGGCAAAGTGATGGAATTTGCCCCCGTGCCAAACCAGCGCACCGGGTTCGAACTTTTTCAACTGCAAGGCGCCGTAGTTAAGCAACCGCCGCGCCTCCGGATAGGCCGTCAGCATCACCTGAAATCCACGATCGAGCTGAAAACCCTCCACCCTGTCGGTGCGAACCCGGCCACCCGGCAGGTTGCTCGCCTCCAGCAATGTCACCCGCACACCCGCGGCCTCAAGCGACAAGGCACAACTGAGTCCCGCCAGACCGGCTCCGATGACTGCGACGTCGATCATCGCTTCTCCGTACCCTGAAAGGTCATAGAGCAAGGGTAAAACGCTTCAGGCCGCCGCCACCGGGCGGGCGCCGAATGATATTGACGGGGATGAAATGTAAAATGAGTGTGTTGTTCCCAAGGATGAACCGCCATGCCTCGTCTTTCCCGCCTTAACCGCAAGCAGGTCTCCGAGTCTACCGGAGAAATCTACGACCGTTACATGCGCCAGCGTGGCAATGTGCCCAACATGTTTCGCACCGTGGCCCACCGGCCGGAAATTTTCGCCACGATGATTGCCCATTTCGAGGCGATCCTGAACACCGGCACGCTGCCCATCCGGCTAAAGGAGCTGGTAATCGTACGTACCTCGCAGCTGAATGCCTGCGACTACTGTCTCGCTTCTCACACCGCGATCTGCCGCAAGCTTGGCTGGAGTAGCGAGCAGCTCGACCACCTGGCCGAATTTGAAAGCCGGGACGATTTCTCTCCAGCGGAGAAGGCCGCGCTCCACCTCGCGGAAAAAATGACGCTCGACTCAAACCGCTACTCCGATGCAGAGTTCGCCCACCTGAAGACCTTTTATGACGAAGGTGAGATTGTCGAGCTTATGGCGGCGATTGGCCTCTTCAATTACTTCAACCGTTTTAACAATGTGCTGCAGATGGAGCCTACCAAAGTAGGGGAGGGCGCCGAGACTTTGGAGCACAGCGCAGCGCGGTAAGACGCTGCTCGCAGAGATAGGAAAACAGCATTTCTCTTCCTACCGACACTCAGTAGTACAGCAGCACCGCGATCTTGTAGGTTGTAAATCCTCCCCCGGCATTGCCCGAATTGCATGCGCCCACCGCGGCCTTGTGATATTTCCCGGTCGCAATCTTCTCTTCCAGAACATCGGGCAAGCGGCCCAAATCCGTTCCCTCCCAGCGCATGATGAACATCGGTCGCGGACCTCCTGCCGAGCCCTGGTCCAACGCGCAGGTTGCTCGGGCAGCCTGCGGTCAAACCTGCGGGTTGCAGCCCTCTCTGTTGCAACAATTGCCCGATCTTCTGCTCAATCTGTTGCGGCCCAATCTGGGCAACGCTATCGGCGAAGTCCTCGACAGCGTAGTAATTTGGCCCCACCTTTACCACGCCCACACCGATGCCGTTCATCGTGGGATTGAGGATATTCGCCCGGTGAGGAGTCGAGTTCATCCACTCCTGGTTCAGCGCCTCCGGGTTCGGAGCCACCGCGACGTTCTCCGCAATCGAACGGAAATGCGCACCGGCAGCGCCACCCCGGGCAACCAGGTCAGGCTCACCGGCAAATTGGTGCGACAGCGCCTGCTGCTGCGCCATCAACTGCGCATGTTCGGCTGCGGCCTGGGCCAGCGCAGGATCCCACTTCAAGGGAGCCAATCCGTGCTGCGCCCGATCGGCATTGGCCAGCTCCATCACCTGCTGCTCCGCCGACTGCTGTGCCAGTGCCGGCATTGCCGCCATGGTTGCGGCCAGAGCCATCGCCGAAAGCCAATATCGTTTGCGCATCGCGTTCTCCTCATCGTATCAACCCACCCTAACCCTGCAGGACTCGCGCATGATGTACACCAAAAGCACCATGTTCCGCTCCGCAACCACTCCAATATGCGATCATGACCTTCGATGGCCTTCGCTCGCACTCTCCGCCACCAGCCGCTCGGAGTCATTGGCATCTTCTTACTGCTGCTCTTCGTCACCATTGCCGTGCTCGCGCCCGCAATCACGCCCTACGACCCCGCCGCCATCGACCTTACCCATCGCCTTACTCCGCCTTCGCAAGCTCACTGGTTTGGCACCGACGAACTCGGCCGCGATATCTTTTCCCGCATTCTCTCGGGTGCGCGGCTTTCGCTGATGGTTGCCGTTAGCGTCGTTGGCCTCTCGCTTTCGCTGGGACTGGTTCTCGGCGGCCTCGCCGGCTTTTACGGCGGACGGGTCGATACCCTGCTCAATGTCTTTGTCATGAATGCCTTTCTCTCGTTCCCCGGCATTCTGCTGGCCATCGCATTTGTGGCTTTTCTTGGCCCCGGCCTGCTCAACCTGGTTCTCGCCCTGGCCATCGGCGGATGGGTAGGCTACGCGCGCCTGGTCCGGGCGCAGGTCCTGGCCGTCAAAGAGCGGGAATTCGTCGAAGCCGCGCGCGCGCTGGGCGCCTCGGATCTGCGCATTTTCACTCGCCACATCCTGCCCAATATCCTGCAACCCATCATCGTGCAGTCGGCCATCGGCATGGCTGGCGCGGTTCTTGCCGAGGCCACACTCAGCTTTCTGGGTCTGGGACTACCACCGCCGGCGGCGAGCTGGGGCGGCATGCTCAACGACGCGCGCTCGCATCTGTTCGACTCGCCCCACATGGTCGTCTTCCCGGCTATCGCCGTGATGCTCTGCGTGCTCTCGTTCAACTTCATTGGCGACGCGCTGCGCGATTACCTCGACCCACGCACCCGCTTGCTGATCGGCTTATGACTGCACGCAGAGCGCTCATCGGCGTTATTTCCGATACCCATGGCCTGCTCCGCCCGGAGGTAGTTCCAGCTTTGCGCGGGGTCGATCACATCCTCCACGCTGGCGACGTCGGCGACCCAACGATTCTCGAGAAGCTCGGCGATGTCGCCCCCGTCACCGCCATCAGCGGCAATATCGACGTGCTGGGGCCTTGCGGCTACCTGCCGCCCACGGAAGTGGTCACCCTCCATGGTCACAGCTTTTATATGCTGCATGACCGCAACGCGCTCGATCTCGATCCCGCCGCCGCAGGATTCTCGGCGGTCATTAGCGGGCACTCCCACCGGCCGCTCATCGAATGGCGCAAGGGCATTCTTTACCTGAACCCCGGGAGTGCGGGACCGCGCCGTTTCTCCCTGCCTATTTCGCTCGGCCTGGTCACTATCCGGGAGGAAATACTTGATCCGCAACTGGTGACTCTGCTGTAGAAACTGCGTCCAGCATGGGCAGGATGAGCCCCAGCAACTGGGGCACGAAAATCTCGGCAGACGTACGGTCTGGCGTAGACAACCATTGCTTCACCCCGCCGCCGATGGCGGCACTGGCTGCTGCCGCAACCACATCGACAGGTCCAGCCAATGGTTGTTGCGTTCGCCCCATCCCCTCCACCAGCAACGCCGGATAGCCGTTGCAATGGCAGCGTCCATCAGCGGTGCAAAGGCGTTCTGCCGCTCACATGCCCCGCCCGAGTGAACCTGGGCGAGGAAATCACAGGTGGCCTGGATGATGGCGGTCAACGCGCCGGGACAGCCACTTTCATAACGAACCTGTCGCTCATGCAGAAATTCATGAAACCCACCTGCGACCATCGCTTCCAGAAGCGAGTATTTATCCGTGTAGTGGTCGTAAAAGGTGGCCCGGTTCACGGTGGCGGCTTCCGTAATGTCTTGTACGGAGATCTCATCGAAGCTCTTGCTCTGCATGAGACTCCCCAAGGCCCCCTGCAGCAGCTTCCGGGTGCGGCGGATCCGCGGATCGCGTACTTGGCAGTCAGAAATCGGCATGGTCACGGCTATTAGAGCGCATCCAGCATTAAAAAGAATCTGAAAAACGACGATCGTCGTCTTATACTCAACAACAAGCGACGTATAACCAACGCATGTTGTTAATGGAGATCCACTATGGCGACGCTATTACATCTGGATACGAGTCCGCTGGCAACCTCGGTCAGCCGCGAATTGACCCGCGAATTTGTCAGCAATTGGAAAATCGCCCACCCGGCCGGCAGGGTTATCGATCGCGATCTGGCCGCCAATCCCCCTAAACCCGTCGATCAAGCCTGGATCTACGCGGCCTTTACTACCGTCGAAGCCCGAACCCCAGAGCAGAAGGCACTGCTCGCCTACTCAGAAGAGTGCCTTGCCGAGCTGGAGTCGGCTGACGAGTATGTTTTTGGCGTCGCCATGCATAACTTCAGCATCCCCTCGGTCCTCAAGCTCTGGATCGACCAGATCGTCCGCGGCGGGCGGACTTTTGATTACGGCGGGGCAAACGGGCCTAAGGGACTGCTCTCGGGCAAGAAAGCCACTGTGCTTGTAGCCACTGGCGGAGTCTATGAAGCAGGAACGCCCCTCGCATCGTTCAATTTTATCGACCCCTACCTGACGACTGTCTTGGGATTCATCGGGATTACTGACGTGACATTTGTCACCGCCGGCGGAACAGCGCAGCTTCGGACAGGAGCGGTCGATCGCAGCCTGTTTCTGCAACCGCATTTGCAACAGATTAGGAGCATCGCCGTCTAGAAACACCTCTATAGTTATCGTTGACTTGTGCGGCTCCCCTTGGGGAGCCGCATACGCCTCAAAAAAACTTAGCCCATTCACGAGGAAGACAAAATGAAAATAGCAGTTCTCGTCGCACGCATCCTGCTGGGCCTGATGTTTCTCATCTTCGGACTCAACGGGTTTCTGAACTTCCTGCATATGCCCATGCCCCCAGGCCCGGCCGGACAGTACATGGGCTTGCTCTTTGTCTCGCACTACCTGGCGGTGGTGTTTCTGATTGAAGCCATAGGCGGCCTGCTGCTGATTATTGGCCAGTTCATTCCGTTGGCTCTCGTTCTGCTCGGCCCGGTGATTTTCAATATTCTGCTCTTTCATGCGTTTCTATTTCCCGCGGGATTTCCGCCCGCAATCCTTGCGGCGATCCTTTGGTTCATAGTCTTCTTCGGGGTTCGCCACGCGTTTGCCGGCGTGTTCGCCCAGAAGGTGACAGTCGGCTAGGAGTCCATCAGCTCCGGATTCTGGGGTTGGCGACGGTATACAGCAAATCGGTCAGCAGGTTGACCAGCACATAGGTCAGGCCGACGGCCAGGATGCAACCTTGCACCAGGGCGTAATCGCGATTGGAAATGGCTGAGACAGTAAGCCGGCCAATCCCGGGCCAGGAGAAGATGGTTTCGGTAACGATTGCGCCCGCCAACAGGGCGCCAAACTGTAAACCTACCAGGGTCATCACCGGGATGATCGCATTGCGCAGCGCGTGGCGGTAGACGACCACGTGCTCAGGTAAGCCCTTGGCTCGCGCGGTTCGAATGTAGTCCTGGTTCAACTCCTCCAGCATCGCGGTCCGCACCATGCGGGTAAGAATCGCGGCCAGGCTGCCGCCCATGGTGATGGCGGGCAGTACCAGGTGGGCGGGCGAACCGGCGCCCGAGACCGGCAGCCATCCCAGCTTGATCGAGAACAGCAAAATGAGGATCGGGCCCAGGGCGAAGCTGGGAAAGGAAAGACCCAGCAGGCTCACCACGCCGACCGCGCTATCTTGCCATCGGGCCCGGCGCAGCGCTGCTAACACACCTGCGGGAATGGCCAGCGCCAGGGCCAGTACCAGGGCGGCCACCGTCAACTCGAGCGTGTAGGGGTAGCGCGTCAACACCAGGTGCGCGACGGAATCATTCAGACGCAGCGACCTTCCCAGGTCTCCATGCAGTACACCGCGCCAGTAATGCACATACTGCAGGCTCAGCGGCGCGTCGAGCCCGTATTGATGGCGCAGCGCCGACAGGTCTGAAGCGGTTGCACCCTCCCCCAGCATCTGCTGCACCGGGTCGCCCGGCACCAGGTGGATGAGCAGGAAAACCATCGACACCACCAGCCAGATCACGGGCAGGATATACAGCAATCGTTTGAGCAGCGCCAACCGGCTAACCTTCGCCCTTTCCGGTATCGCGGCCAGCAGGACCTCGGGTACCTACGGCCACCTTCCCCCCACTGCGCTGCTCCGCATGTTCCGCCTGGTTCTCCAGCCGTTCCACACGCACCTGGCTGATGCGGTGATCGTGCATTTCCACGACTGTGAACCTTCTTCCTTCAAAGTCCACGGTCTCCTCACCCGTTGGGATCTTGCCTAGCCGTGTCAGCAGAAAACCTGCCAGGGTTTCCACCCCCCCGTTACGGGGCAGGTGCCAGTTCATCTGCGTTTCCAGGTCACGCAGGTTGATGCCACCGTCCAGCACCACTGCGCCTGAGGTAGTTTGCAAAGCGGCCCTGGGACCAATATCGAACTCGTCTTCCACCTCTCCGATGATCTGCTCAATCGCATCTTCCACCGTGACCAGGCCAACCGTCGACCCATACTCATCGACCACGATCGCGATATGCCGCCGCCGCTGCTGAAACTCACTCAGCAGGTCCAGCACCGGCTTGGTTTCGGGCACCACCAGCACATCGTGCATTACCTGCCCCAGCCGCAGTTCGGTAAAGGGGGCGCGGGCAAACCGGGTTTGCGCGGTCATGCGGAAGTGCATCAGGCGCGACAGGTCTTTCGAATACACCACGCCCACGATGTGCTCCGGTCCGTGTGCCGGATCGTAAACCGGCACGCGGGAGTGCTGCTCTTCCACCACGCGCGCGTTTGCGTCTTCAATGAGCATGTCCTTGGGCAGGGAAAAGATACGCTGCCGCGGCGTCATGATCTCGCGCGTGGGCACACTGTTGAGCTCGACCGCGCGGTGGATCAGCGATTCCTGAAAGACCGGCAGCATGCCCATTCTGCGGGAGGCGGTCGCGATCAGCTTCAGCTCTTCCGGCGAATGCACTTCTCCGCCCTGCATCATCTCCGTGCCAAACAGGCGCAGCACCACTCGCGCCGACCATTTCATCAGCCGCACCGCCGGACGCGTAACCCGGATAAACACGTCCATGGGCCCGGCCACCGCAACCGCCAGGACCTCCGCCTTGCGCAGGGCGAGCGACTTGGGCACCAGTTCACCCAGCAACACATGCAGGTAGGTAATCAACGCAAAAGCGATCGGCACAGCCATCAGGTGGGCGTACACTTTCGCGTGGGGCATGCCATTGAACCAGTGCTCAAACAGGGTGGCCACCGCCGGCTCGCCGATCCAGCCCAGGGCCAGGCTGCACAGGGTGACGCCCAGCTGCACCGCGGGCAGAAAGTCGTCCATGTTCTCCTGCAGGCGGCGCACTGCCCGGGCTCCGGGCCGCCCCAGGGCAATCAAGCGCTCGATGCGCGTCTCCCGCACGCTCACCAGGGCAAACTCCGCCGCCACGAAGAAGCCGTTCGCCAGGATCAGCAAGGCGACGGAAACCGTCCGAAAGAGCATCAGTTCAACCATTTCGCACCGGGCCAAAACGGAGGCACATTACGTCATGATACCGGGTTAAAGGGAACCATCCCCGCTTCCCCTTGCGTATCAATAAGGCATGAGATCTCATAAGCCCAAGGAGGGCTATATGCAAACCCGATGGAACCTCCCGCAAAGCGGCAGCTGGCATTCTGGTTGCCATGACCATGTATCTGCCGGCTGCATTGGCCGCGGAAAAGTCTTTCGACCGCACCCTGGGGGTGAACGGTCCGGTCACACTGCAGGTTTCCACCGGCTCCGGTTACATTCACGTCTCCCCCGGCTCGGACAACCAGGTGCACATCGTTGGCCACGTCAAGAGCAACAATAGCTGGTTCGGAGGCTCCTCTGACGACGCGGTGGCCAAGGTGGCCGCAATCCCCCCATTGACCAGGCGGGCAACATCATTCGCGTGGGAGCGCACCAGCAGCGACGACTACATGCGTCATGTCTCAATCGATTACGAGATCACCACTCCGGCGAACACCATGCTTTCCGCCGAGAGCGGGTCCGGCGACCTGCAACTTTCCAATCTGAGCGGAACGGTTAAGGCACACACCGGGTCAGGATCTATCCGTGCCGACAAGCTGGGCGCCGGCTCCAGGCTCGAGACCGGCTCGGGCATCGATCGAGGCGACTAACCTGATGGGTTCCACGAGCGCTGCAGACCGGCTCGGGTGACATTCGCGCCCAGCTCGGATCTGCGGGCGACGTGGTCGCGGGCACCGGCTCCGGCTCGATCAAGCTGGCCAACGTGCAAGGGGCGGTAAAGGCAGAAACCGGCTCCGGCAGCCTGGAGATCGGCGGCCAACCAACCTCGCCATGGAAGCTGGAGACGGGCTCGGGCGACATCCTCCTGCGCGTCGGCAATTCGCCATTTCACCCTCGATGCGGAGACTGGCTCGGGCTCGGTGAAATCCGATTTCCCGCTCACCATGCGGGGCTCTCTGGACAAGCACCACGTGAACGGAACCGTCAACGGAGGCGGCCCCACCATCAAGGCAGAAACCGGCTCCGGCGACATCCACATCCAGTAGTTGGCGATGGGGTAGGAAAACCGAACATCCTCACATTCAACCTTCGTTTTTCCCACCCCTCGCAAAATACCGCGAAGGATGGGACACCCGGTCTGTTCTCCCAGAAAGCGACCCCCTACCAACTGTCGGGTGCCCCATCCTTTGCGTTCTTGGCACAGGGTGGGAACCACAAATCCCCATTCAGCCTTCGTCTGCTTTAGCCGCCCAGCCCGTAGTACGTGCGCATGCTGTATTCGAGAAGGCTGTACGGCGTCAGCCGCTTGAGCCACACCGCCGCGCGCTGCGCCACAGGCCCGATCGTGTAGCGCAGCCGCGGATTGCGCTTGTTCACGATTTGGTAGAGCAGGCGCGCGACCTGCTCCGGGCCAGGACCGCTTTGCTCATCGTGCGCCGTCTGCGCCAATGCTGCTTCAAAAGACTGCCTGTAGACATCCGCCCTCAGGCATCATTGCTAGCTGACGATTCTGCGTGAGACGCCGTCTTGTGGTCGCCGGGCTCGATAATCACCACCCGGATTCCAAACGGCCTTACCTCCATCCGCAGCGCTTCGCTCAGCCCTTCCAGGGCAAACTTGGACGCACTGTACATCGACTGGTATGGGATCGCGAGAATCCCGCCGATGGACCCGATGTTGACGATGTAGCCACTGCGCTGCCTGCGCATCGCCGGCAATACCGCGCGGCAGACCCGCAGAGCGCCAAAAAAATTGACTTCGAACTGCCTCTTGGCTTCCTCGGTCGAAGTGTCTTCGACCGGTCCGGCAATCCCCATCCCGGCATTATTCACCACAATATCCAGCCGCCCCTCGCGGTCCAGCACCGCCGCGACGGCCTGCTCCACCGAATGATCATCGGTAACGTCGCAGGTCAACATGGTCAGGTTGCCCGGGATTGACTCACGGCGCCGCTCGCCGCGAAGTGCCATAAACACGAAAGCCACGTCCAGCCAGATGCGTGGCGCAAGCCAGTCCGATGCCGGAAGACGCGCCCGTAACCAGGACAACCCGCTGATTTTTTTTTTCCATATCGCCCTTCACCCTATCATGAGCAGCATCCAACTGGTTGCGTTTGCGTTTTCGCTGCCACGGAAAAGCTCCCGTAGCCGGCGGAAAAGCATTAAGCTTGAGGGCACACTCATGGCAAGACAAACGATCAGATCTTACCGCGCCAGGAGCAGCGCTTTCGCTGGTGCTCTTGCTGGCAGGATGCAACGGGTATCAAGGCGGCCACGCGGAAGAACTTCACCCGCGCGCTGAATGCGTACTATAGTAACAACGACGATTGCCTGTTCCCTCGAGGCAATTCGCTTTCCTTACGAGGCAAGCACCGCCGGCGGCGACAAGGATCCCAGAAGAAAAAGGGCCTCGATGCGTTGGCCGCTGCAGGGTTGCTCAAGTCGCTCGAAGACAGAGACATCCATGTCAAGCGATACGAGCTCACCACTTATGGCAGACGGTGCCGCCGCGCTTCTGCTACGGCCATCGGGTGGTCACCAGCATCGACGGCTTTACCCCGCCCGCGGTAGTCAACGGGCAGCAAACCACCCAGGTGAACTACCACTACAAGATGATGGATGTTCCGGGCTGGGCAGACTCCGACCAGATGCGAAAGGCCTTTCCTGCGTTCGCCAAGGCGACCTCTGGAAACGCCCAGGACCAGGCCACGCTTGGTGCTGACCATGAACGGCTGGCGGGTGCCGGAATAGACCTCCGGACCGCAGCTGCATCGACTAAAGTAGAAAGATGTTCAGGACCTTTCGCCCCATCCCGGCCGCTTCGCTCCGGCTGCTGGTGTTTGACCTCGATGGCACACTGATCGACTCCGGAGCCGACCTTTGTGCTTCGGTCAATGCAATGCTGCATCACTTCGACCGCCCGCCGCTACCCCAGCCGGTGATCTCCACCTACATCGGCGACGGCGCGGCGCGGCTGGTCAGCCGTTCCCTTGGCGAGCCCGCGGATCCCGCCTTTCTTGATTCTGCTCTCGCCTACTTCCTCGACTACTATCGCGAACACAAGCTGGACCAGACCTACGTTTACCCGGTGTGTTTGCGTCGCTCGACAGCCTGCGCTTCGAAGCCGGGGGGCGCAGCCAGCGATCCATGGCGGTCCTGACCAACAAGCCGATCGGACCGTCGCAGGCCATCTGTGACGCTCTCGGCCTCAGCCCTTATTTTTTTCGCATCTACGGCGGCAACAGCTTCGCCACCAAGAAGCCCGACCCCGAAGGGCTGCTGGCCCTGATTCGGAAGCGGGCGTGACCGCGCAAGAGACGCTGATGATTGGCGACTCCGACGTGGACATCCTGAACCGCGCGCAATGCGGGCGCCTGGAGCATGGGCTGCTCCTATGGCCTGGCCCCGCATACGCTCGATCACTGTGCCCCCGGACTGCCTGGTCGACTCGCCCGCCGACTGGCCTCTGGCTCTGGCAGCCGAGGCCAAAAACCTGGCCTGTCAGGGCTGAACCTCCTTTTCCGGCTTGCTCCTAAAAGATTAGTTGACAAACCCCAGTTCCGTCGTATTAATCTACTAAAGTTTAGGAGAATCAGCTTGACCCCGCAGCCCAGGAAAAATCAAACACTCACCCCATTGGAACTGGAAATCATGCAGGTTCTTTGGCAGGCCGGCCCCTGCACCGTAGCCGAGGTGCAGCCCAAGCTACAAGGCGGATCTCGCCTACACGACGGTGCAAACCATGCTCAACGTACTGCTGCGCAAGAACAAAGTGAAACGGGTGCAGGAAGGCCGCGCTTTCCGCTACCGGGCCGCAGTGAGCCGGGAGCGGGCAACCGGCAGCGCCTTGAGCGACCTGGTCAAGCGGATGTTCGGTGGTTCCAGCGAGGCGTTGCTCATGGCCATGGTCGATACGCAGCAGATCAGCGCGGAAGAACTGGCGCGGATTGCCGAAAAGGTGGCCGCAGCCGAAGCTCGCGTCCAGAAGGAGAAGCAATGATGCAGCAAGCGCTCGTCGAGTACCTGGTCAATGCCCTTTGGCAGGTTCCCCTGCTCGCTGGGGGCGCATGGTTGCTGGTGCGAGTTGTAAAGCCAGGGCCGCAGATGCAGCATCGGATATGGCTCGCCGTTCTGGGGCTGGCGGTGCTGCTGCCGATCCACGGGATGGGCACAACGCCGCAACCCCTCGCGGTACTCACGCCAAAACTCCCTGCCGGCCGCCAGGATTCTCTGCCTCCGCTTGCGAATGCGCAACATACTTTGCCGCCTTCACGTTACTTCGTTCCGCAAACGCGAACCGTCCGCCTGGCTGCCGGCGCCACTCACTGGCTGGTAAGGCTGTATATGGCTACGATCGTCTTTTCCATGCTCCGTATTGCGTGGTCGTGGCGTGCTACTCGGCGCCTGGTCGAGAACTCACAAGAGACGGCCCTCTGCGATCGCAATCGCACGGCGTTAGACGACTACGGCCGCCGGCTCCGAGTGAAACTGCCGCAACTCCGCGAATCGGCGGAGGTATCGAGCCCGGTAGTTGTGGGCATGGTGGCGCCCGTCCTGTTATTACCGGAGGGCTTTGCCCAATTCTCCGAGGATGAAGTTCGCGCGGCTCTATGCCACGAACTGGCCCATGTGAGACGGCGGGACTATCTGATGAATGTCGTCTGCCAACTCGTTGCTCTGCCGCTGACTTGGCATCCGGTAGTCAGCGAGGTCCAGCAGCGGATACGCATGACGCGGGAGATGGTCTGTGATGCGATGGCCGCACAGGAGATGAAGTCCCAGATCGGGTATGCGAAGTGCCTGCTGGCTCTGGCGCACAGCATGATGACAGGGCAAGCCATCGCCGGGCAGGAGCAATTTCTCGGTCTGTTCAGCAGCCACACACTAGAGGAGCGAATCATGCGACTGACGGAAACAACAACTTTGCAAGTCAGGGCGAAAGCGATCCGTTTGGTAAGCGGGGCGGCGGTGACGATTGCCGTAGCTGCGATGGCGGCGATGTTTCACGTTGCTCCCACAATGGCACAGTCGGGAGCGGCCGCTCCATCACAAGCCACGAAGGATATGCCTTCGGTTTCGCAAACCCCGCCGGTGGTCGCGACGCCGCCCGTGGCTCCGACGCCGGCGGCTTCCCCTCGTCCCAAGGCCAAGGCGCACCCTGCCCCGCAACGTCGAGCCCAGATCGACGAGAAGACCAGGCACGAGATGGAAGACGCGTTCGAGCAGATAGAAAAGGCCCGTGCGGCGATCGATAGCCCCGAGTTCAAGAAGCAAATGGAAGACGCGCAGCGGCAAGCAGCGGATGCCAGGGCGATGATCGATAGCCCCGAGTTCAAGAAGCAAATGGAAGACGCGCAGCGGCAGGCAGCAGAGGCAATGGCAAAGATGAACAGTCCCGAATTCAAAATGCAAATGCAGGACGCGCAGCGAAGCATGGCTGAGGCTGCGACAAAGATGAACAGTCCTGAATTCAAACGGCAGATGGAGGACGCGCAGCGAAGCATGGCAGACGCCGCGGCAAAGATGAACAGTCCCGAATTCAAACGGCAAATGGAGGACGCGCAGCGAAGCATGGCAGACGCCGCGGCAAAGATGAACAGTCCCGAATTCAGGAAGCAGATGGAGGATCTTCAGAATGAAGAAATCCATCGCCAACTACAAGAGCTGGACCGTGAGAATTCGCACTCCCCCAATCAATAGCTTGGCGGCATTTTCCTTCGAGTGCAAGTAAGGGCCTCGACCCTTTGTCCACCAAACAGAACCAAGGGGTGCCCCACATCTCGTGCTGTTTACGAGATGTGGGATGGCTCGGCTTTCAACCTCTAGCCTCCCGACCCATCCACAACTCTTCCATTGCACACCTACTACAAGCTCTTGACTAAAACAAACACACGTAGTAGAAAATAGAACATACGTAGGAGGAACCGTTGGCTGAGCCTAAACTATCGAAGCTTGAATTCCAGATCATGGACACGCTTTGGACGCAAGGCGAAGTTTCCATCCGCGAGATTCAAGAGGCGTTTCCCGCAAAGCGCAGGCCCGCGTATACAACCATCCAGACCACCGTCTACCGCCTGGAAACGAAAGGCGTGGTTCGCCGGGTAAAGAAGGTCGGTAACTTCCACATCTTCGCGGCAACCGTTTCCCGCAGCGCTGCGCAGCGGAGATTGGTGGATGACCTGCTGGCCCTCTTCGGCGGACGCTCGCAGCCTGTGATGGCCCATCTGATTGAATCCGGAAAGCTCACCCTGGACGACATCAAGGAAGCAGAAAAAGTGCTCCGCAAGCTGGAAAGGAAGGACAAGTCATGATCCCAAAATACTCCGCGATTGCGCCGGCGCTCGCCAATCATCTTTGGCAGTCAACGCTCTTCGCGCTCCTGGCCGTTCTCCTGGCGTTCGCTTTGCGGAACAATCGTGCGCAGGTTCGTTACCGCCTTTTACTCGCGGCGTCCTTGAAGTTTCTCTTTCCCTTTTCGCTGTTGATCGCGCTCGGCGGCCAACTCGCCGGGCTGCATCTTTCTCTGGGTGTGCAGAGCCGGTTTTATGCAGCGGCTAAGGAAATAGGCCAACCCTTTACCTTCGTGGTGGTGTCCGCGAGCCGTGAGGCGACGGCCACATATCTGCTTCCCTTGCTGGGGTCAGTGTGGCTTTTCGGTTTTATCATCGTGTTGGGTCTGTGGTTGTCGCGCTGGCGGCGCGTGGCGGCGGCAATCGACCGCGCGCTGCCTGTGAGCCATGGGCGTGAAGTGGAAGCGCTCCGCCACCTGGAAAGGATGACAGGATCGCAAAGGCCGATTCGGATCTTGCTCTCGGGCAACTCGCTCGAGCCGGGGATCTTTGGCATCGTGCGGCCGGCCTTGCTCTGGCCGGCGCCGATTTCCGCGCATCTCCAGGATGCCCACCTGAAAGCAATTCTTGCTCACGAACTCTCGCACGTGAGGCGTCGCGACAACCTGGCCGCCGCTGTACACATGGCCGTAGAAGCCATCTTCTGGTTTCACCCCCTGGTTTGGTGGCTGGGGGCGCGCCTCATCGAAGAGCGCGAACGCGCCTGCGATGAAGAGGTGTTGCGCCTGGGCAACCCGCCGCAAATCTATGCTGAGAGTATTTTAGAAACCTGCAAATTATGCGTTGGTGCGCCGCTGGCCTGCATCACCGGGGTTACGGGTGGCGATCTCAAAAAGCGCATCGTTCGCATCATGACTTGCGGTTCAGCAGAAAAGCTTGGTTCTGGCAGAAGACTGTTGTTGGCAGCTGTCGGCCTTGCGGCCGTTATGGGTCCGATCATTTTCGGCTTGTTGAACGAGCCGAGCGTCATCGCGCAATCGCCGCAGGCCAAGGCAGACTCGCAACCAGCAACCGCAGTTGTTGCTGAGCAATCGAATTCTTACGCGACGTCGCCACACCTATACCACGTCGGGGGAGATGTTTCTGCACCCAAGCTTGTTTTTGCGCCTGACCCCGAATACACGGAAAAGGCCCGGCAGGCAAAGTACCAAGGCGTCTGCGTACTTTCCCTGGTTGTGGACCCACAAGGAAACCCCCAGCGTGTCCAGGTGGTGCGTCATCTAGGAATGGGCCTGGACAAGAAAGCTGTCGAGGCAGCGAAGCAGTACAGGTTCAAACCAGCGATGCTCCATGGTAAGCCTGTTCCCGTAACGGTGAACATCGAGGTCAACTTCAGAATCTATTGAACCAGAGATCAGCTAGTCTAATTTTCGTCGACCAACACGCCGCGGAAACCGTAGCCGCGTCCGGCAAGGAAGGGAGGTCCGCTGCGCGTGCGCTTATGCCAACATCTCCTCTCTCCGACGGTGTTTTGACGATCCAACCGAAGCAGAGCCTGGCGGATGGAGAATACCTGATCGTTTTAGGGCCTGTCGCGGCCAGCGGCTTTGGGTTTGAGATCAACTGCCTTGGACAGGGTGGAGCACCAATACCCCACATCGACGTCAACCGCCCTGCGGGAAATTAGAAGAGCTCAAATGCCGCGCGACATCTCTTTGCGGCAAGAAATATAATCGCGTTCCATGTCCAACTTATACGCGACCGGTGGATTGAGCCAGTGATGGGCCGAGAACGATGAGCGAGCAAGTTACGCGCGGACCCAATTGGGGCGGCCGACTACTTTTGATTGCTGCCGCAGCAGTGGCCGTAGCTGTCCCAATCTCATTTGGACAGATCATCGCTACAAAAACCGAGGCTCCGGCCGCGAACCCAGCCGCTACGATACCCACGTTTGAAGTCGCCTCCATCAAACCGGATAAATCGGCTGGCGACGGCCCGGTAATGCTTCGCTTCACTCCCAACGGGTTCATTGCCACAAATATTCCGCTGAAAATGCTGATCCGCGAGGCATACGGCGTCGAGGAAAACCAAATCGTCAAAGCTCCGAACTGGATCAGCTCGCACAGCTACGACATAGAGGCGAAAGTCGACAGTGCTGCCACCGACGACCTGGGGAAACTTAGCTTAGATCAGCGAAGACTTATGTTTCGCCCTCTTCTTGCCGAGCGCTTCGGTCTAAAGACCCACCGCGAGAGCAAAGAACTCCCCGTGTTTGAGTTGGTTCTTGCCAAGAACGGCCCTAAGTTTCATGAAGCAAAGCCGGGCGATACCTACCCCAACGGGATCAAAGGCCCCGACGGCCACAGCGGCGCTGGCATGATCTGGATCCAGGACGGCAAACTAACCTGTCAAGCCATCCCTATGTCAGGCTTCACGCGAATATTATCGGAGCGCCTGAGCCATAACGTTTTCGACAAGACCGGGCTCGCCGGCAACTACGACTTCACTATGCAGTGGCCGCCGGAGGATGAGAGAGCGGGCACGCTCCCGGCGCCGCCGGGTAGCCAGGAGGGAAGCGCGCCGGCCGAGGCCACCGGACCTTCGATTTACACCGTGATCCAGGAACAGCTTGGACTAAAGCTGGAATCACACAAGGCGCCCGTAGAGGTCCTGGTCATTGATCATATTGAGCCGCCTTCGAAAAACTAAGAAAGTGCTCGACCGCCCGAGCGTCGATCAAACCGTGCCCATCGGCAGATAGGACGCTGTCCTAAAATGGACACCCGACGACTCACAGTTCAGCCGAACAGGCGCCCGATGAGGTAACGAGGTATTGGTCATCGATCAAGTGCGGAGACCGCCGGAAAGTCAGGCGCCAGCACAAACGAGAAAATATAGTTCGCGGCCGGTGAACAAAACGACGGAGTGGAAACGTCTTATATAACACTTTCGATTCCTCCGCGGTTACTTGTTCAGAGTCACTGGGCCCGATCTAAAGAAAGGATGCCCGAAACATGACCGACCCGATCGCGCGCAAATTGCATTTTTCCCGGAACCTCTTGCTTTCGATAGCCACCGTCGCAGTGTTCGTGATGCCAGCTGTCTTCGGCTTTCCGCACCTCCTGCAAGTTGGCGCACAAGCAAACCCGGCACAGAACATCGCCGATACCTGGCAGGGCACGCTCCACGCGGGCAGAGACCTGCGCACCGTGGTCAAGATTTCAAAGGACGGTGGCGGGTACAAGGCGGTTTTCTACAGCATTGACCAGGGCGGTGATCCCCTTCCCGTGACCAAAATCACCTTGGAAGGCTCGACGGTAAAAATGACGCTCACCATGATCGGCGGGACGTATGAAGGCAAGCTAAGCGGCGATGGCAACACAATCACCGGCAACTGGACGCAGGGGCCAACCCCGCTCCCTCTCAATCTCGCGCGTGCCACCCCGGAGACGGAGTGGACGATCCCGCCGCCAACCCCCAAACTGCCGCCGATGGACGCGAATGCCAACCCCAGTTTTGAAGTCGCCACCATCAAGCCGAGCAAACCGGACGATCAGCGCAAAGCATTCGTCGTTCGGGGAAATCGCTTCCAGATCATCAATCAGCCCCTGGTTCAGATACTTTGCTTTGCCTACGACGTTCAGGCGAAACAACTCATAGGCCTGCCGCCCTGGGCAGAAACAGACAAATTCGATATCGACGCCAAGCCCGACGGCGAAGGCGCGCCCAGCAGCAAGCAGTGGAAGATCATGATTCAGAAGATGGTCGTGGAGCGCTACAAACTCACTTTCCATCCCGACAAGAAGGAGCTTTCTGTCTACGTGCTGAGCGTCGCCAAGGGCGGTCCCAAGCTCACCAAGAGTGAGGGTGATCCCAACGGGCTCCCTGGGCTCTTCTTCCGCGGGAAGCTGGGTGACCTGGGCGTTCGCAATGCAAATATGGCCGACTTCACCGGCCTGATGCAGAGCGTCGTGCTCGACAGGCCTGTTCTCAATCAGACCGGGCTCACCGGCAGGTTCGACTTTACCCTCCTGTGGACGCCAGACGATTCGCAGTTCGCCGGCATGGGAGCGAAGATTCCCCCGCCCACAGACGCCGCGAACGCGCCACCGAATCTCTACACGGCCATCCAGGAACAGATCGGACTCAAGCTCGACGCCACCAAGGCGCCTGCCGATGTTATGGTTATCGACCATGTAGAGAAGCCAACGGCAAACTGACGCGACGCAAACACTGGGGAGTGGCGACATCGATGGCGTGGGGGCGCATGTGGAGAATTCTCTATCTCGTTTGCGCCCTTGCAACGCTGGCATTCCCGGGCATGGCCGCGGCCTCTGCATACCACGGCCAGGTCACCTTCGGCGGTTTGCCAGTTCCTGGAGCAACAATAACGGTTACACAGGGCGCCAAAAAACTTACTACCGTCTCGGGACAGGGAGGCAACTACAACTTTGCCGATCTGCCCGACGGCACATGGCAGATCGAGATCGAGATGCAGTGCTTCTCGACCGTCCATGCCGAGGTCGCCATCGCGCCGAACACACCAGCAGCGAAATGGGAGCTTACTTTGCTCCCTCTTGACCAGATCGCGAAGTTAACCACGCTGCCACCAGCCCCGGTTCCTTCGCTCACTACACCTGCGACTGCCAAAAAAGCTGCGGCGCCGGGAGCGGCCGGCGACAACGCGGCGGAAATACCCAAGCCGCCAGAAGATGCAAACCAGCAATCGTCAGACGGCTTCCTGGTCAACGGCAGCGTGAACAACGCCGCGACCTCGCGGTTTTCGCTCGACCAGGCCTTCGGCAACCGAAGATACAACAGCAAGAGCCTTTACAACGGCGGCCTCGCCGCCATCATTGACAACTCCGCCACCGACGCACGTCCCTATTCGCTGAGCGGTCTCAATACTCCCAAGGCTTCTTACAATCGCTTCACCGGCGTCTTTACGCTGGGAGGCCCCATCAAGATTCCGCGCCTGTTGCCGCATGGACCAAACTTCTTCGTGGCCTACGAGTGGACGCGTGACAACACCGCAGAAACCGAGTCTGGCCTTGTGCCCACCGAGGCGGAGCGGGCGGGCGACCTCTCGGGTCTGGTCAACCCTCTGGGCCAACCGCTCATCGTCTATAATCCCGAAACCGGACAGCCGTTCCCTGGCAATATCGTCCCAGTCAGTAGCCAGGCCGAGGCGCTGTTGCAGCTCTATCCCGCGCCTGACATTGCCGGCAATTCGCTCTATAACTACCAGGTGCCGATTCTTAACAGCACCCATCAGGACGCGCTCCAGTCGCGCCTGGATAAGACGCTCGGCCGCAGAGACGAGGTCTATGGCAGTTTCAACTTCCAGAGCACAAGAAGCAGCGTCGCAAATCTTTTCGCCTTCACGGACAAAACCGATCTTCTCGGCATCAACACCAACATCAACTGGTCACACCGCTTCAGCCAGCGGTTCTTTATCTACGCGGGCTATCGCTTCAGCCGCCTGCGAACCAACATCGTGCCTTACTTTGAGAACCGGCAAAATATTTCCGGCGATGCCGGCATCTCCGGCAACAACCAGGACCCAACCAACTGGGGACCGCCCACGCTCACTTTCTCGAGCGGCATCACGCCGCTCACCGATCAGAACAGCGAATTCAATCGCGCCCGCACCGACGCCTTCTCCGGGTCAGTCGCCCTCTATCGCGGCCGCCATAACATTACAGTTGGCGGCGATGTTCGCAAACAGCAGTACAACGATTTCTTCCAGCAGGAACCTCGCGGCACCTTTACCTTTACCGGCGCCGCCACGCAGGGCACGGCCAATAACGTAACCACCGGAGGATCGGACCTGGCCGACTTCCTCATCGGCGTGCCCGATACCAGCGCTGTCGCGTTTGGCAACGCGGATAAATATCTTCGCCAGCCCGCCTACGACCTCTACGGAACGGATGACTGGCGCATCCTGCCCAATCTCACCATCAACGCCGGCCTGCGCTGGGACTATGGTGCGCCCATCACAGAGTTGCAGGGGCGGCTGGTCAATCTTGACGTTCTTCCCGGCTTTACCGACGTCGCTCCCGTGCTGGCTACCGATCCAGTGGGACCGCTCACCGGCGAACATTATCCCAGCTCGCTGATCCGCCCGGATTTTCTCGGATTCCAGCCGCGCGTCGGTCTCTCATGGCGGCCTATCCCGGCTTCGACTGTGGTTGTCCGCGCCGGGTATGGCATCTATGACGACACTTCGGTTTATCAGACCTCCGCGTTGCAGTTGGCCCAGCAGTCGCCACTCTCAACAAGTTTGAGCGTGCAGAACAGTCCTGCCTGCCCGCTGACGCTTGCCCATGGTTTCGTGCCCTGCCTATCCACAACCACCAACACGTTTGCGGTCGATCCCAACTTCAGAGTTGGCTATGCGCAGCTCTGGCAGCTGGCCGTGCAACGCGATCTGCCCGGAGCGCTCCAGCTCACTGCGACCTACCTCGGCGTAAAGGGCACACGCGGAGTGCAGCAATTTCTGCCCAACACTTACCCCATCGGCGCAGCTAGTCCTTGCGCTGACTGTCAAGCGGGATTCGTTTACCAAACCTCGGGCGGTGACTCCACGCGTCAGTCGGGGCAGGTTCAGCTGCGCCGCAGGCTGCGTAGCGGGTTTACTGCTTCGCTGCTTTACACTTTCTCCAAGTCAATTGACGATGACGCGATCCTTGGCGGCCAGGGCCATGTCATATCAAGTACACAGGGGCAAAACTCCACTTCGCCCTCTGGCGGCCAAAGTCAAAATTCCGGCCAGAGTTCGAACGGGCAAAGCGGGAGCGGAACGTCGGCCACCAGCTCGCAAAGCTCGACAGCGTCAACCCCAGCGATCGCGCAGAACTGGCTTAACCTGCATGCGGAGCGTTCGCTTTCCAGCTTCGATCAACGTCACCTGTTGAATCTGCAGGTTCAGTACACCAGCGGCGAAGGCCTGGGCGGCGGAACGCTGATGGGCGGCTGGGCCGGCAGGCTGCTCAAGGAGTGGACCGTGCTAACGGAAGTGGTCACCGGCACTGGCTTGCCCCAGACACCTGTTTATTTAGCGGCCGTTCCGGGAACAGGGTTCACCGGCACTATCCGCCCCAACCCCACCGGGGAGCCCATCTATGCTTCGCATGCAAACGTGCATCTCAACGGTGCGGCTTACACCGCGCCGCTCATCGGCGAATGGGGAACCGCAGGCCGAAACTCGATTACCGGTCCCGGCCAATTCACCCTGGATACGTCACTGGCACGAACATTCCGCCCCAGCGGCCGCTTCTTTCTCGACGCCAGGATCGATGCGACCAACCTGCTGAACCACGCCGTATTTACCGGCTGGAACACGACCGTGAACAGCACGCAATTTGGTCTTCCCCTTGCCGCCAACCCAATGCGCAGCATCGAAACCACACTCCGGCTGAGGTTCTGACATGAAACATTTTCTCAACCGGCTTCAAAGAAAACCGCAGATCTCTCCACTTCTGCGGTTCTTCCTATTAAGAACCGTGCTCGCGGTCACTCTGCCAACCGCGACTGCGGTCGCGACCGCTCA
Source organism: uncultured Acidobacteriaceae bacterium (assembly GCA_963758385.1). GTDB lineage: Bacteria > Acidobacteriota > Terriglobia > Terriglobales > Acidobacteriaceae > PALSA-350. The sequence continues at coordinate 2,629,740 of CAVWVA010000001.1, forward strand.
GCAGATCGGGCAAAACAAACCTGCGGGGGACACGCAGCCCTACACCGTCTCCGTGAAGTCGCAACTGGTGGTTGAAACCGTCGTGGTTAAAGATAAGCAGGGCAAGTTTATCCCCGGGCTCACCGCCAAAGACTTTACCTTGACGGAAGATGGCGCTCCGCAGACCATCCGTTTCTGCGAGCACCAGGCGCTTACCGAGAACGCCGCTCCCGTGCCGGTTGCCAAACCCGGTAGCGAAGAGATCAAGCTCTACAAGCAACTCACGCGAACGCAGCTTTCTCCCGAAGATGCGGAGAGCGACCCGCTATCAAAATCGCCGGCTGCTTGCTCTGTACTTCGACATGTCTGCCATGCGCCCGGCTGACCAACTCCGCGCGCTCTCGGCAGCGCAACAATTTATCCGTACCCAGATGACCACGGTCGACCTGGTTTCCATCCTGCGCTACCAGGGTGGTTCGGTCGACATCCTGCAGGACTTCACTGCCGATCGCAACAAGCTGCTCAGCATCCTTGAAACGCTTGTCGTCGGCGAAGGCCAGGGCTCCGCGGAAACTATCGACGATGCCAGCAGCGCCGACACCGGCGCCGCCTTCGGCCAGGACGACAGCGAGTTCAACGTCTTCAACACCGACCGCCAGCTCTCCGCCCTGCAGACTGCGGCCAAAATGCTGGGCCAGTTGAACGAAAAGAAATCTCTTATCTACTTCGCCAGCGGCTTGCGGCTCAACGGCATCGACAACCAGGCGCAGCTGCACGCCACCGTCGACGCTGCGATCCGAGCGGGTGTTTCTTTCTGGCCCATCGATGCCCGCGGCCTGGTTGCCGAGGCTCCCTTGGGAGATGCCACGCAGGGCTCTCCCGGCAATGTGGGCATGTACTCGGGGACAGCCGCCACCGCGACCACGAGCAACTTCCAACAGTCACAGGACACTCTCTTCGCGCTCGCCGGCGACACGGGAGGCAAGGCCCTATTCGATTCCAACGACCTGACCCGCGGCATCGTTCAGGCTCAGCAAGCCGTCTCCGATTACTACGTGGTTGGCTACTACACCACCAATACGGTCCGGAACGGAAGGTTCCGCCGGGTCAAGATTTCGCTCGTACAAGACGTGACGGCAAAACTCGATTACCGCCAGGGTTACTACGCGGATAAGGAGTTCAGCCGGTTCACCGCCGTCGACAAGGAACGTCAACTCGAAGATGCGCTGATGCTCGATGACCCCATCACCGAGCTTTCCATCGCCATGGAGATCGACCACTTCCAGCTCAACCGGGCGGAATATTTTGTGCCTATCATCGTCAAGATTCCCGGCCGCGAGCTAGCCCTGGCCAAGCGCGGCGGCGCAGAACATACGCTCATCGACTTCGTTGGCGAAATCAAAGACCTGGTCGGCGGCACGACGGTGACCAACGTTCGCGACAATGTAAACATCAAGCTCTCCGACGCAACCGCCGCCGAGCTCGCACATCGGCCGATCGAATACGATACCGGCTTCACGCTTCTGCCGGGCAAGTACATGATCAAGTTTCTCGCACGCGACGATGAGACGGGCAGAATCGGCACTTATCAAACCAACTTCGTGATCCCTAATTTGAACAAGGAGACCACCCACGTGCCCATCAGCTCCGTGGTGCTGAGCAGCCAGCGGGTTGAACTGAAAGACGCTCTTTACACCGCGGAAAAAACCAAGGACAAGGATAAAGAGGAAGCAGTCAACCCGCTGGTGCAGAACGGGCAGAAACTGATTCCCAGCGTGACCCGGGTCTTCCGCCAGGGGCAGGAAATGTATGTCTATTTGCAGGGGTATGAGCAAGGCGTTCCCGCCGCTCAGCCGTTAGTCGCGTTTGTGAGCTTCTATCGCGAACAAGCGAAGGTCTACGAAACTCCTCCCATGGAGATGATGACCGGCTTGAGCAATCGCCTGCAAACGATGCCCTTCAGCTTCAGCATTCCGCTCAAACAGCTTCCACCGGGCGAGTATGACTGCCAGGTCTCGGTGCTCGATCCAACCGGCAAGAAAGCTGTATTCTGGCAGGCGAGCGTCATGGTCGTTCCGTAGACATTGCGGAAGTGCCAGCTTCGGTTTTGTATCAGTGCATGGCGTCTCGCCATTCCGCACATTGCTGAGGAGTCGGAGATTGAAAGCACTCCAGCAGGACATACGATGCGCTTTCCGCCAGTTGCGCAGATCTGCCGGCTTTTCTCTCGCCGTCATCGCTACGCTGGCGTTCGGTCTCGGAGCAGCGACCGCGATGTTCACGGTGGTCGATCAGGTTCTGCTTAGGCCCCTGCTGTATCCCCATCCTGAGCAACTGGTGACCCTTGATGAGGCCTATGCCCACGGACAGGCGGGTTTCAATCGCGGTGTGGCATACCTTGATCTGCGAGCGTGGCAAGAGCAGAACAAAACCTTCCAGCAGATTGCCTACTATGCGGGCGGCGCCGGAGGTAACTTTCTTGAGGGCGCCGGAGGCTCGCTACAAGTTGACCTGAGCCGTGTCAGCCCAAATTTTTTTCCTACCCTGGGTGTTCGCCCTGCCTTGGGCCATGGCTTTGAGGAAGTAGCCGATCCGTTCACCGACGGCAAGAATGTCAACTCAATCATGTTAAGCGATGCCGCCCGGCAACAGATGTATGGCGCGGATCCAGCTGTCGTTGGTAAGAGCCTCTTGCTGAACGGCAAAAGGTATATGGTTGCCGGGGTCATGCCCAGGGGATTCGCTTTCGGAGTGGAACCGGCGAGCCCGCAGGTCTGGACCACCGTTCAGCTGCAGGAAGACGATAAGGGGCTGAAGGACCGGCCACGCAGTTACAGTGCGATTGGACGTCTGAAAGATGGCGTCTCCCCGGCTACCGCGCAAGCCGAGTTGAAAACGCTCCAGGCACAGATTGCAAAAACTTATGAAGATCCCGATGTTCGCGAGAGCAGATCGAATGTGCTTGTCGGCCGATACGCCGATTCGCTGGTAGACGCCGACCTGAAGCGAGCGCTCATGGCGCTCTTCGCGGCGGCAGGCGTGCTCTGGCTGATCGCCTGCGTCAATGTGACCAACCTCTTCCTGGTTCGCGCCACGGCGCGGCAACGCGAAGTTGCAGTGCGCGGTGCGCTCGGCGCCAGCCCTATAAGGATCATGCAGCAATTCATCGTGGAAGGCCTGGTCCTGAGTGGAGTAGCTTCCATCCTGGGAAGTCTTCTCGCACTGGCGGCAATCAAGGTATTCGAGAAACAGATACCTTCTCACCTGCCGCTCGAAATATCGGCCAGGGCAAACGGCACCATCCTTCTGGCCTTGATAGGGCTTACCCTGCTCTCCACAATCTTCTCTTCGGTATGGCCGTCCTTTCTCGCGGCGCACAGGCCCATCGAGCCGGCGCTCAGACAGGGTGGGCAGCAGAGTGGAACCAACCGCAGCCAGCATCGCATCCGCAGTTCGCTGGTCATCGCGGAAATTGCCATGTCGCTCACTTTGCTCGTGGGCTGCGGACTTCTGCTGCGAACCATTTATGCGTTGCGCCACGTACCTCTCGGGTTTCGCACCGATCACATCCTGGTGGCCAACCTTACCATTCCTGCTTATCGCTTCGACCAGCGCAACATGACGACGGAGCTTTACCAGCCGCTGCTTGAACGAGTGCAGCACCTGCCTGGCGTAAGCGCCGCAACGCTCATGACAGAGGTGCCGCTGGGCCAGACCTTCAAGATGGTGCTCTCCCTGGTGGGCAAGGGCTTTGGATCTCATCGGACCGAAGACAACCCCATTACATCGATCTTCAGAGCAGTGAGCCCGGAAGCGCGGCAGGTCTTCGGGTTCGCCATGGTGAGCGGGCGATATTTCAATCAACAGGATACGGCTGGATCGCCGCCGGTGGCCGTGGTCAATCGCGCGTTTGCGCGGGCGAATGCTCCCGATCCACTGAATCCGAATTCAGTTCTCGGCATGAACCTTTTGGACATGCGGAAGGACCAGCCTATACAGGTTGTGGGCGTGCTCGCCGATGCGCGGCAAAGCTCGATTATGGAACCGCAACCCGAGGTCGAGGTTGCCATTCCGCAGATAACCCCTGACAGCAACCTCTACCACAACGTAGAAAGCATGGCGATGGATGTGGCCCTGCGCACGGAAAGACCGCTCGCTTCCATCACTCCAGAGCTGCGTGCTCTTCTTACCCAAGCCAGCCCGGAGTTTGCCAATGCGACCTTCACGAACATGGACCAGATCGTCGCGGACTCCTACGGTAACCAAACGCTGGCGGCACATCTGCTGGAACTCTTCGGATGCACAGCACTTCTTCTTTGCATCAGCGGGCTCTACGGCTTGCTGGCCTACGTGGTTGCGCAGCGCACTCGGGAGATCGGCCTTCGCATCGCGCTGGGTGCACAGCGGTGGCAGACACTGTGGCTCGTCTTGCGCCAGGCAGGAACCCTGGTGATTGCCGGCGTCGTCATCGGCACCGGATTCGCCATCGCAGCCGGTAAGCTGGTGCGCGGCTTTCTCTATGGCGTCGCCGAGCACGACGCCTGGACTCTGACGACAGTCGCCTTACTATTGTTGGCGTGTGGCGGCCTGGCCGCGTACTTCCCTGCCCGGAAAGCCTCGAGGGTAAACCCGATCGAAGCTCTGCGAGCGGAATGAACCGCTGCTACCGTGCCGGCGTTCCAGTCTCTTTTTGGTAGGCAGCAGCGAGTGTTCCCCGGGACTTGGCAATCGGCAGCAGCGTTGGGTAGAACTGGACGAATGTGGTGTCCACGGCCCCGTGGGCTGCGTGGCAACTGTAGCAGTCGGCAGAGGTTGGGATCATCTTCGCGGTCCTGCCGTCATCAAAGCCGAAGAAGGCCCACTTGCCGGGAAAGCGCGCCTCGTCTCTCACATGCACTTCAACTCCCATGGTCTCGCCCTGGTAATTCCCTCTCTGGTTGATCGAACCCTTTCCCGCTGCGCCCCGCAGTTCAAGTACGAGGGTGGTTTTGTCCGGCCAGGTACCCGTCTTCAGGAACCCCTCGTACGCCTCCGGGTTAACAAAGACGTTGTCGAAAGTATGGTGGTCGCTTGCCTGCGAACCTGGGTTGTAACTCATATCGAACCCGGAGGTGAGATAGACCCACTCCCGATAATGCTCGGGAAATGAAAGTTCAGCCGTGTTCTGCTGAAAGGCAGTCATGGGAAAAAGAACGATCGAGAGGAGCAATACGGTCTTTACCGTGGTGAGCATGCATACAGTATCCCCCCGGTTTCGCGCAAAGGCGAAACCGGACGGGGCATGCTCGCTACGCCGCTCCTTCGCGGGCTTCTTTCCATAGATCGATCGCGCCTTCCTGGGCATGGTGATCAATCTCTTTCAATTCCGCGTCTGAAAAGTGCAAATTCTTGACTGCATCGAGAGAGTTGTCGAGTTGCTCTACGTTGCGCGCGCCGATCAGTGCGGAAGTAACCCGCCGGTCACGCAATACCCAGGCAATCGCCATCTGGGCCAGGGTCTGCCCACGCCCCTTGGCAATTTCGTTCAGCGCTCGCACACGCTTGAGGTTTTCTTCGCTCAAGAACTCTTTAAGAAACGATCCTTCGCCTTTGGCGCGCGAATTCTCCGGTATTCCCTTGAGATACTTGTTGGTCAGCAGGCCCTGGGCCAGGGGCGAGAACCCAATGCAGCCCACGCCGAGTTCCTCAAGCGTGCTGAGCAATTCCTTCTCGACCCAACGGTTAAGCATGGAGTAGGAGGGTTGATGGATCAGCAGAGGCACCCCTTCGCTTTTTAGAATTTTCGCCGCCTCGCGCGTGCGCTCCGGACTGTAGGACGAGATGCCTACATACAAGGCCTTGCCTTGACGCACGGCCTGCGCCAAAGCTCCCATAGTCTCTTCCAGGGGCACGTCCATGGTCGGCCGGTGCGAGTAAAAAATGTCGACGTACTCAAGGCCCATGCGTTGCAGGCTTTCCTCAAGCGATGCCAGCATATACTTGCGCGAGCCGCCAAGACCGTAGGGCCCGGGCCACATGTCCCACCCTGCTTTGGACGAGATCAAGAGCTCATTGCGATGATCGCGAAAATCCTTGCGCAGAATCTCTCCGAAGTTTTCCTCGGCCGACCCGTACGGAGGCCCATAGTTGTTGGCCAGGTCGAAGTGGGTCACCCCACGATCGAACGCACGCCGGACAACAGCCCGGCCGGTTTCGAAAACATCGACGCCGCCGAAGTTTTGCCATAGCCCAAGGGAGACTGGGGGCAGAACGATTCCCGATCGCCCGCACCGGCGAAACTGCGCTCCGTCGTATCGCTTCGCATTGGGTTCATAACTCATCCGCGTTTTGCTCCTTTGTTTCTTATCTTCAGATGCATGCGGCGGGCCAATTGACCTTGCAGCTGCCTCGAGCAAAGTATGTCACACGGGAACGGGGCGAAAGCAATTTCAGGCTTGGCCGGTCTAATGTACCGTGGTACATTGGTACGCGATGGAAAACAAGGGACCGATCGAAGTGGAACGAATCCAAACCGGCGTCCGGATGGAGAAGCGGCTACTGAAAGTGTTAAAGGCAGTCGCTGAATTGAAGGACATGAGCCTGGGCGATCTGCTGGAAGGGATAGTGCTGCACGCGTTTGAAGGCAAGTCTGCATTCTCGGCACAAACCTTGAAAGAGATCGAGCAATTCAGGAACATCTACGGCTTGACGCTTCACGCCTCCGATAGCCATCGGTTGAAGGAGCGCAAATGAAAGGCGCCTTATGTTTACTTTTGCTATGGGTGGTCACGATGGCTAACAAGGGACTGGATGCAACACAAACTGCGGTTTCCCTGGCTCACGTGAGTAATAGTTTTCGCTTTACCATGAAGACGCCCTTGAACCGCGCGGCCGGTCTCTTCGGCCCGCAAGGAGAACGCTGCTGGGCTGGGGAGGACTGGAATCCTGAATTTCTTTACCCTCAACCAGGCAAGGATATACAAGGAGCGGTTTTCAGAATTCAAAAAGGTCCGCACAAGAGCGTGTGGGTCAATACGCTTTTCGATCTGGCGGCAGGGCGCATGCAGTATGTGTCCTTCATTCCCGAAGCCGTGGTTTCGACAGTGGACGTTCGCTTGACCGCTCTCGAACCTTCCAGCACCGGGGTGGAGGTGACCTATGCTCGTACGGCCCTGGACGCCGCTACAAACGACGACGTACAGGCAATGGGAAAGAGGGACATGGCGAGCGGTCCCCATTGGCAGCAGGCGATTGAACTCTGTCTCGCCGGCAAGCGTTGACTCAAGATCCCCCTTCAAGGTGCGGTGTCGTGCTCGATCCAATATTCGCTTCGTGACCTGGCCACCAACTGGGGACGATTCTTGAGTTCAAGATGCAGTACGTGCAAGCCGGGCGTGAGCGATGTGGGGTGGAAACTCAATACATAGAAGTTAGGCACATCATTGGAAGCGGCAATGATGCCCGCGTTCAGATCCTTCGCATTGTGAAAATGAAAATACTCGCCTCCGGTGAGTTGTGCGATTGATTCCGCGGTCTTGGTGCGCAGCTCATTGCGGGCGGCAAGAAATGCCATAGTGGCGAGGCGTACCGGCGGAGCCAGATCGCTAATGCAGTCGAGCACCTGCTTGCTGTAATGACCTTCGTACTCAGCGTCGGCTCCGTCATGGCTGAAGCAGCCATGCGCGGGGCCTGGCTCTTCGGGGCGATTCGACTTGGATGCCTCATGCGACACGGCAGCGCGGGTACTGGAAAATGCGAAGCTGTACATGGTCGTGTTGGTGTCGCTGATCAGCCGCAGAGCATCACTCAGGGTGGTCTTGCTGCCCTGGTCAATGGTCTCGCTCAACAGCAGAATGGCACGGCGATAGTTTGTGGGCTGAGTTCTCAGCTGTGCGACGGCGAAGGCTACTCCATCCAATACAGCCGCTCCGGGATCGCCCGCCTGCAGGTTCGCCAGTTGTTTGGAGGCTGCGTCTGTGTCTGTCGTAAAAGGCAGCAGCAGCTTCGGCGTACTGTCAAAGCCCACCACTGCGACGCGATGCTCAACGTTGCCGACCAGCGCGTCGAGGATCGCATCCAGTTGACCGTAATCTCCGAGATGGCGCACTCCGGCGCCACCCGTCTCCACACAAATGGCCAATGCCAACGGCTGTGCATCGGTATCCTGATCGAGAGTGAGATGTTGTGGGACGCCGTCATCGGTGACCACGAAATCATCCGCTGTGAGCTCGAAGACGATCTGGCCGGACTTGGTTTTGACCAGGACGGGCAACTCCACCAAGGTGGAGCGCACGGTTAGGGTGGTTTGGCCGGTATCGCTCTGTTGCCCGGGTCCGCCGGTGGCGGGGAGAAAGATCAGGAGCGTGAATGCCCAGGCGGGTCTCATAAGATTGCGTTCATTGTAGGCGCTTGACAGTGGCGAAGACTAGAATCGTCCGTTAAACCCTCTAGAGGAGCGACCAGTGAAGATCGCGGATGTTGTGCACCCATCGCCGGCGATGCCCAGGCGCATTTTGACAATTGCCTTGGGGGTTGTATTCATGACGAGCGGTCTGGCTCGTGTACAGAAACCGATTCATGCAGAGCCAGCGCAGGAGCGTGGCGCGGCGGATACGCTTATTCCTGCCGGGCAGAGAAAGCTCGCTGCTAACTTTACGCTTACAGACTCGCACGGGCAGCCGGTGACGTTGTCCCACTATAAGGGGAAGGTTGTGCTACTCGACTTTTGGGCTACCTGGTGCGGCGGGTGCAAGGTCGAGATTCCCTGGTATGTGGAGTTTGATAAGAAGTATCGAGACCGTGGTCTCGCCGTGATCGGGGTCTCCATGGACGACGAAGGCATGAAGGTCGTTAAGTCGTTCCTGGAACAAAAGCACATGGAATACCCCGTGGTCATGGGCAATGAAGCGATGGGACAGAAGTTCGGGCTACAGTCCATGCCGTTAACTTTGTTAATCGACCGGCAAGGGAAAATTGCTGTAACTCACGCGGGCATCGTTGACAAGGACAACTTCGAGAGCCACATCCAGCAATTGCTTCAATAACGAACCAGGCGCGGACTACCCGTTCGACTCACCATCCGCCCGCTCTGGCGCCAACAAATTAAAGGCCGTGGTGGGCTTCGCCCTTCGTTTTCGGCCCACGTACGCTGAGCCGAACGTGGGGCACCCGTCCTCTTCTTAAGAAGAGCAGGTATGACACATGCTGGTTGCGCGATACGCCCAGTCATATCCCGCTTTCAGCGTCTCTGGTTTGAGTTGTGCGGGCCGATAGACTACGTGTCTGGTGTCGTAGAGATTCCAATCTTGCGTTAGCATTCGCCCGGCGCGATCATCGCGCACCTGCTGCGGGTACAGCGCCAAAACGACGTTCCCTGCGGCTGAAGTCTGCCAACGCCGCGCTTAAATCGCCGGCGTCAAAGTCCGGCCACATGCAGTCGGTGAACAGAAGCTCCGCATAGGCCGACTCCCACAGCAGGAAATCTGAAAGACGCTTCTCACCGCCGGTTCGAATGAGCAGATCAACATCTCCGCTGTCTGCGGTCAACGCTTGGATCAGGCCGGATCCCAAAACGTCCACCGATGGCGGCTGGTCAGCGGAAAGCATGCCGGCCACTCCCATGGCGGCGCGGGCAATGGCATCACGCGAAGAGTAATCGATGGCAACTCGCAAGTGGAGGCGCCGGCCCGCTGCCGTTGCGCATTCCGCGCGGTCGATTTCCCGCCGCAGCGGCAGCGGCAAACGGTCGCGCCGGCCGATCACCTGAAGCCGCGCGCCGCTTTGCTTCAGCCTTTCGGTTTCGACACGAAAGTAGGTGCGCAGGAGCCAGAAGATACTGTGCACCTCCTGAGCCGGGCGACGCCAGTTGTCCGATGAAAACGCGTAGAGGGTTAGCCGCGCGATTCCCAAGTCCGGTGCGTGCTCAACGACGCGCCGTACGGCGGCAACTCCAGCTCGATGGCCAGCGACGCGGGGCAATCCGCGTCTTGCAGCCCATCGGCCGTTGCCGTCCATGATGATGGCGACGTGCAATCCGGAGCTCGTTTCACTTTGCACTACAAAGTTAATGGACGCAGACAAACTACTTTGCATCGTAAAGTCACCTCACAAAAAAATTATGCCGGGGTCAGACCGCGTAACAGCCTGACAGCCGGTTCTTCCTTACTTGCCTTCACGGCATCCTGCACCACCTGCTCCAGCGTAGAAAGATATTCGAGATAGCGTTTACGGCCCGAGCTCGTGATACGGCAGACCGTTTGGGGTCGATTACGGTCGTGACCTTTTGCAATCTCAACCATCTTTGCGTTTTCGAGGACGCGCAAATGCCGACTGAGATTGCCGTCGGTCAAGGCACACAGCTGCTTTAGATCACCGAAGGTCAACCCTTTGGGATTGGTGATCAGGGAGGTAAGGACGCTGAGACGCGCGCGCTCATGGATCACTCGATCGAGCCCTTCGTAGGCGAAGCGGCCTTGGTTGGCGCGAGCCTTAGTTTTCAATTGCGCCCTCCTCCGTGGTCAGAAGCAGAATGCCCGCGACCAGCAGTTGCCCTACTCCGTAAGGAATGCCCATGGCCAATGGAGAGAGCGCGCGGTTGTCTGCGAAGGCAATACAGATGAGTCCTGTCATTAGATACCAGGCCCCTGCGGCAATCATGGGACGGGGTAGAAAACGGCAGGAAGAAAACACGCCGAGGCTGAAAATAACCTGCCACATTCCGGGAAGCATCCACAAAGCTGCCGGTACGTAGCGAACCAGCACAGTGGTAAGCAGCAGGCCCGCACCGACCGACGGCAAAAACTGCTCAATGGCCATGCGGAGCATCTCCTCCGACATGCCGGAGTGGATGCGGCGGGTGCGGGTGTACATCTGTACTCCAGTCAGGGCCGCGGATAGAATGGCGGTGACCATCCAAATGCCGAGGTAGGTCTGCATGTGGCCAGCCGGCTCGGGCAGCCACAGGGCTTGGACGCTCGCGGCCAGGATGGCGATCACACCGGTCGTGGCCAGAGTTGCCGGACCGTAGCCACGAAACTCCGTGCTGCGGGCCACCTGCCTGCGAATGCTACTGATATCGCCCAGCGCCTTGTGGAGATCGTTCATGCTGCTCTCACTTTACAGTGCAAAGTTAACCCGGCGAGGGCTGGTTGTCAATTCCCTTTTCAAAGGCCTGCGATGGCACCATGGCCGTAATGAAAATCAATCCGACAGAGCCCTCCTTCATCTAACCAGCTGACTGTTAAAGTACTGGTAAGGCTATAGAAATAAACCACGTCATCCGCCGGAGTTGCAGCACCCTATGGAGAGCCCAGAAGCGAGCCTGCATCCTGATCCGTTCCCTGCCGACTCGTCCGTCGCCAGGAAAAAGCGCCGCCCCTGGCTTGGCATCGTGCTCATCGCGCTGCTGGCGCTTGTCGTGGTGCTGTTAGTTGCGCGCAAATCCAAGCCCAAACCCGACCAGAGCGCGCTCGACCAGCCTACGGTCGTTACTATCAAGGCCGCGACGGTTCGCGAAGGCGACATTGGCATCCATGTGGACGCCCTGGGCACGGTTACCCCCATTTCTACGGTCAGCCTCTACAGCCAGGTCACGGGCAGAGTGATCGCGGTCAACTATCGCGAAGGGCAGATGGTCCGCAAGGGGCAGTCGCTGATTGAAATTGACCCCCGTCCGTACGAGGCCCAACTGAAGCAGGCGGAAGGAACCCTGCAGCACGACCAAGGACTGCTTAAGCAAGCCGAGATCGACCTGGTGCGCTACCAAAAAGCCTCGGCGTTGAACGCCATTGCCCGGCAGACCCTGGAAGACCAGGAACAGGCGGTCGAGCAATACAAAGGCACGGTGAAGAACGATGAGGGGCAGGTGGACTACCAGCGGGTTCAGCTGAGTTACTGTCATCTCACCGCACCCGCTTCCGGCCGCGTAGGCCTGCGCCTGGTCGATCCCGGCAACACCATCTTCGCCGGCAACTCCAATGCACTCGTGGTGGTTACACAGCTGCAGCCCATCACGGTGGTCTTTAACGTGGCGGAAGACAATCTTTCGCAGGTACGCTCGCAGATACTGCGGCGAACGGCTCTGCCCGTGGACGCCTTCGACCGGTCGCAGATGAACAAGATCGCCACTGGCCATTTGCTGACTATCGACAACCAGGTTGATACCACCACCGGCACTATCCGGTTCCGCGCAGAGTTTGACAACCATGATCTCGCCCTCTTTCCCAACCAGTTCGTCAACGCCCGCCTGCTGGTGAACACGCTGCATAATGCCATGCTGATTCCCAGCGCCGGCGTACAGCGCAATGGGGTGCAAGCGTTTGTGTACAAGGTCAACAGCAACAACACCGCCACGATCCAAAACGTCGTGGAGAAGACCACGGACGGCAACACTTCTGCCGTCGAGGGCCTGAACCCGGGCGACACGATCGCGGTCACGGGCTTTGACAAGCTGCAAGACGGCACGAAGGTTGACATCGAACAAAATGCGGCGAGCGGCAATGGCGCTGCCGCAGGCACTCTGGCCGGAAAGAGTGCCGCCGGGCAAACACGTTGAATCCGTCGCGCACCTTCGTCCTTCGGCCCGTCGCGACCGCACTGCTGATGGTCGCGGTCCTGGTCATTGGACTCGCTTCCTACACGACGCTGCCGGTTTCCGCACTGCCGGAAGCCGACTACCCGACCATCCAGGTCCAGACTTTCTATCCAGGCGCCAGCCCGCAGGTGATGTCGTCGGCGGTGACCGCGCCGCTGGAGCGGCAGTTCGGACAGGTGGCCGGCCTGTCGCAGATGACTTCGACCAGCTCGGACGGCAGCTCGGTCATCGTGCTGCAGTTTTCGCTCAACCTCAACATCGATGTGGCCGAGCAGGAAGTGCAGGCCGCAATCAACGCGGCGCAAGGTTACCTGCCTACCGACTTGCCTGTGCCGCCGGTTTATAGCAAATCGAATCCGGCGGACGCACCGGTGCTGACCCTGGCTCTCACTTCTAAAGCGATGCCGCTGTCGCGGGTGGAAGACCTGGTCGACACGCGTCTTGCGCCGAAGATTTCGCAGCTCAGCGGTGTGGGCCTGGTGACCATCAGCGGCGGGCAGAAGCCCGCGGTCCGGGTACAGGCCAACCCCACTGCCCTGGCTGCTTACGGCGTTAATCTTGAAGACCTGCGCAATGCGCTGACGGCAGAAAGTGTGAACGCGGCCAAGGGCAGCTTCGACGGCCCGGCGCAGAACTTCCAGATCAATGCGGATGACCAGTTGCTCTCGAGCGCCGGCTACCGCGACCTGGTGGTCGCCTATAAGAACGGTGCGCCGGTGATGCTCACCGACGTGGCCACCGTCACTGATGGTATTGAGAACACCAAGCTGGCGGCGTGGATGAACGAGACGCCAGCGGTGATTGTCAACATCCAACGGCAGCCGGGCGCCAATACCATTCAAGTAGTCACCGCCATCGAAGAGCTGCTGCCCCATCTGCAGGCCACGCTTCCCGCCTCGGTCAAGCTCACGGTGCTCACCGACCGCACCAACACGATCCGTGCCTCTGTCCGTGACGTTGAGTTTGAGCTGATGCTCACCATCGCCCTGGTGGTGATGGTGATCTTCCTGTTCCTGCGCAGCCTTTCGGCGACCATCATTCCCAGCGTCGCCGTGCCGCTTTCGCTGATTGGCACGTTTGTGGTGATGCAAGCGCTGGGCTACAGCCTGAACAATCTGACGCTCATGGCTTTTACCATCTCGACCGGCTTCGTGGTCGATGACGCCATCGTGATGATTGAAAATATTTCCCGCTATCTTGAGGAAGGTCTTCCTCCGATGGAAGCCGCGCTGCAGGGCGCACAGCAGATTGGCTTCACCATCATTTCGTTGACCATCTCTCTGATCGCGGTGCTGATCCCCCTGCTTTTTATGGGCGACGTGGTGGGGCGGCTTTTTCGCGAGTTTGCGGTCACGCTCAGCGTCACGATCCTGATCTCGGCGTTTGTCTCGCTCACGCTGACGCCGATGATGGCTGCGCGCATCCTGCGCCATAAACCAGAAGCGGAGCAGACTCGCTTCTACCACTACACAGAAGGACTCTTCAACCGGATCATCGCTGCGTACGGCCGGAGCCTGCGTTGGGTTTTCCGATATGAGACGCCGATGATGCTGGTGGCGGCAGCGATGCTGGTGCTGACCGTGGTGCTCTACATCGAGATTCCCAAAGGCTTTTTTCCTACGCAGGACACGGGGATCATACAGGGCATTTCGCAGGCTCCTGAATCCATTTCTTTCGCCGCCATGTCGAGGAAGCAGCAACAGCTGGCTCATGAGATCCTCAAGGACCCCGCGGTCGAAAGCCTGTCATCCTTTATTGGCGCCGATGGCGTGAACACTACGCTCAACAGCGGGCGCATCCAGATCAATCTAAAAGACCCCTCTATCCGCGGCCTCACAGCGACGCAGGTCATCCGGCGCCTGGGACAAAGCCTCAGTCATGTTCCCGGCATCCAGCTATTCATGCAGCCGGTGCAGGACCTTACGGTGGACGACCGTGCCAGCCGCACGGAATACCAGTACACGCTGGAAGACCCTGACCCGGCCGAACTGGCTATATGGACGGGCAAACTGGTGGACGCGATGCGCAAGCTTCCCCAGGTGCGCGATGTAGCTACCGATGACCAGCCTAACGGGGTTACCGCGCAGCTCTCCATTGACCGCGCCACCGCCTCGCGGATGAATATCACTGCCGACACGATTGACTCCACGCTTTACGACGCTTTCGGGCAGCGCCAGATCAGCACGCTTTACACCCAGTCAAACCAGTACCACGTTATTCTCGAAGCCGTTCCTGAGTTCCAAAAAGACCCCAAGAAGTTAGACAGCCTGTATGTGCAGGGAGCGGCCAACACCACGGGTGCGGTCGCTGCCGCGTCCACTTCGGGTCGCAATACCTCTGCCGCCAGCTCGGTGAGCACGCTCAACCCCTCTTCTTCCGCAAACTCTTCAACCACCCGGGGCACACAGCTTTCGTCGGCAGCGAACAGCAGTTCGTCGTCGTCGTTAACCACCCAGGGGAACACGGTCAACAATGCATCGAGCACGGCGTTGCCCACGGGTTCGAATCTGGCGACCGGCACGCCAACCAATGCGCTCTCGTCGCCAGGCGGGTCATCTTCGGGCGGGTCGTCTTCAGGCGGGTCATCTTCAAGCGGATCGTCTTCGCCGGGCAACCAAACCTCGGGCCAGGCTTCGGCCGGCGGCTCGGCCTCGACCAGCACATTGCCTACCCCGGTGCCGCTCTCCGCTTTTACACATTTCGAGATGCAGCCGTCTCCGCTGACCGTCTCGCACCAGGGCCAGTTTCCCGTGGTAACCGTATCCTTCAATGTTGCAGAAGGCTCGTCGCTGGGCCAGGCGGTCGACGCGGTGGAGCGCGCGCAAGCGCACCTGAATATGCCGGCCAGCGTGATCGCGGGATTCCAGGGAACCGCCGCCGCCTACACAGCGATCGGACGCAATGAAGCGCTGCTGATTATCGCGGCGCTGCTGGCGGTGTACATTGTGCTGGGCGTGCTTTACGAGAGCTTCATTCACCCGCTCACCATCCTTTCCACGCTGCCCTCGGCGGGTGTAGGTGCGCTGCTCGCATTGCGGCTTTTTGGGCAGTCGCTCGACATCATCGCGGTTATCGGCATTATCCTGCTTATTGGCATTGTGAAGAAGAACGGCATCATGATTGTCGACTTCGCCCTGGAAGCGGAACGGGTGTACGGCAAGAGCTCGGTCGAAGCTATTTTTGAAGCCTCGCTGCTGCGTTTTCGGCCTATCCTCATGACTACCCTGGCCGCGCTGTTTGCCGGCCTCCCGCTGGCATTCGGCAGCGGGATCGGCTCTGAGCTGCGGCGACCACTCGGCATTGCCATGGTGGGCGGCCTGCTGGTTAGCCAGGTTCTGACGCTGTACACCACGCCTATCATCTATATCTTTTTCGACCGTATTGCTACCCGCTTTTCAGGCCGTTCGCATGCGACCATCGCCCGCGCCGATTCCGGCGCCAGTTCAGGGAGTGGAGCCAGCGGCGCATGAACATCTCCGCCCCTTTCATTCGCCGGCCTGTCGCGACCACGCTGCTGACGATCGCGGTCGCGCTGGCGGGGATGCTGGCTTTTTTCAACCTGCCAGTTTCTTCGTTGCCGCAGATTGATTTTGCAACTATCACGGTAGCAACGGCGCTCCCCGGCGCAAGTCCGGAGGTGATGGCGTCCTCGGTAGCCACTCCACTGGAGCGGCAGTTTGGCCACATTGCCGGGGTTTCGCAGATGACCTCCTCGAGCACGCTGGGCGTCTCCTCCGTGGTGCTGCAATTCGACCTGGGGCGCGATGTGGACGGCGCGGCCCGGGATGTGGAAGCGGCTATCAACGCGGCACGCACCTACCTGCCGGCGAACCTGCCAGCCAACCCGGTTTACAGAAAAATCAACTCCGCCCTCGCTCCGGTGCTGGTGCTGGACCTGACATCGAACACCCACGGTAAAGCCGAGCTTTATGACACCGCTTCTTCCGTCATCCAGCAAAAACTCTCGCAGGTGGAAGGGGTGGGCCAGGTGCAGGTGGTGGGCAGTTCGCTGCCCGCGGTGCGTATTGATGCCAACCCGCAGCAGCTGAACAGCTACGGCCTCGGCCTGCAGGACCTGGCGCGGGTGATCAGCCAGCAAAACTCCAACCGTCCCAAGGGCCAGATCTCCAACGATTCGACCACCGCCGATATCAGCGCGAACGACCAGATCTCGAAAGCCAAGGATTATGCGCCGCTGATCGTTGGATCGAACGGCAAGGGAGGCGTGGTGCGGATGGGCGACGTCGCCAACGTCTACGACTCGGTTCAGACGCTGCGCGCGGCCGGCTTCGTCAATCAGCAGCCCGCCATTATTTTGTTGGTCTTCCGGCTGCCCGGGGCAAACGTAATCGAAACGGTTGAACACGTGAAGGCGGCTTTGCCTTCGGTGCGGGCTTCGATTCCCGCGGATGACAACCTCACTATCACCACTGACCTGACCACCACTATTCGCGCTTCGGTCAACGACGTTGAGCGGACGCTGGTCATCTCGATCATCCTGGTCATCCTGGTGGTTTTCGCTTTTTTGCGCAGCCCGCGCGGGACTTTGATTCCGGGCGTCGCGGTCACGGTCTCGTTGATCGGCACCTTCGGGGTGATGTACCTGGTGGGCTACAGCCTGGACAACCTCTCGCTGATGGCACTGACCATCTCGACCGGCTTCGTGGTGGACGATGCGATCGTGGTGATGGAAAACATCACGCGCCTGATTGAAGAAGGCATGCCCCCCATGCAAGCCTCGTTGCAGGGGGCACAGGAGGTCAGCTTCACCGTGCTCGCGATGAGCCTTTCGCTCATTGCCGTCTTTGTGCCCATCCTTTTTATGGGTGGCATTGTGGGCCGAATTTTCCACGAATTCGCGTTTGTTCTGACCACTTCGATTGCGGTCTCGATGCTGGTGTCGCTTACGGTGACACCGATGATGTGCTCGCGCCTGCTCAAGCCCATGGCGGCGAAAGCTCACAATCACATCTACCGGGCGAGTGAGCGCGCGTTTGAGCTGGTGCTCGCGGGCTATCGCCATACCCTGATCTGGTCGCTCGCACACCCGGTGTTGATCATCCTTACCCTGGTTGCTACGTTGGCTTTGAACGTGGTGCTGATTGGCCGGGTACCGAAGGGATTTTTTCCGCTGCAGGACACGGGCTTGATGCAGGGCGGCCTGCAGGGCGCACAGGATGCCTCGTTTCAATCGATGCGCGATTCCGTGCTGGATGTGGAGAGAGTGATCCAGGCTGATCCGGCGGTAAAGTACGTGGTTGGTTTTACCGGCGGCCAGGGCGGCCCTGGTGGTGGGGCGATCAATAACGGCTTCACCTTCGTGACCCTGAAACCGCTGGCGGAGCGGGGCATCAGTGCGGCCGAGGTGGTCGATCGCCTGCGCCCGAAGCTGCAAAAACTCACGGGCGCCTCGACGTTCCTGCAGGCGTCGCAGGATCTTTCGGTTGGCGGGCGGCAGAGCAATGCGGCTTATCAATACCAGCTCTCAGGCGATACGGTGGAAGCGCTCAGCGTGTGGGGACCGCGGCTGTACGACGAAATGCGCAAGATGCCGCAGCTGAAGGACGTGATCACGGACCAGCAGAACCGCGGTTTGCAGATGATGCTCGATTATGACCGCGCGACCGCTGCGCGTTACGGAATCACTCCGCAGCTGATTGATAATTCGTTGTACTTCGGTTTTGGCGAGTCGCTGGTTTCCACCATTTACACGTCGCTCAACCAGTACTACGTTGTGCTGCAAGCCGCGCCACAATTTCTGGTGAACCCACGGACGCTCAAGTCGACCTATGTGCACTCGGAGAACGGGGGCGTGGTGCCGCTGAATGCGTTCACTCATGCCACCGCCTCCACTTCGCCGCTGGGCATCAATCACTCTTCGTTCTTTCCTTCGGTGACGGTCTCGTTCAACCTGGCGCCTGGAGTTTCGCTGGGCGAGGCGACCAAGCTGATCGACCAGATGGAGCAGCGGATCGGCGTGCCGCCGACAGTGCGGGGCACGTTCGCGGGCACGGCGCAGGCATTCCAGAAATCTCTTTCGACCGAACCGCTGCTGATCGTCACGGCGCTGTTGGCAATCTACATTGTGCTCGGCATGCTGTACGAGAGCCTGGTGCACCCGATCACGATTCTGACCACGCTGCCCTCGGCGAGTGTGGGCGCGATTATCGCGCTGATTTTGTTTCACAGCGAGCTCGATGTTATTTCCATCATCGGTATTTTTCTGCTGATTGGCATTGTGAAGAAGAATGCGATCATGATGATCGACTTTGCGTTGATCGCGGAGCGGGAACATGGCAAGAGCACGCGGGACGCGATCTTCGAGGCGTGCATGCTGCGCTTCCGTCCCATCCTGATGACGACCATGGCTGCGTTGTTCGGGGCGCTCCCACTGGCGTTTGGCACGGGCACGGGTTCGGAGCTGCGCCGGCCGCTTGGCGTGGCCATTGCCGGTGGGCTGCTTTTCAGCCAGGTGCTTACGCTGTACACGACGCCCATCATTTACCTCTATTTCGACCGCATCAGCAACCACTTCAAGCGCCGCCCGGACGTGCCTCTCGGCGCCTCCAGTACTGCGGGCGACATGGGCTTTTCATGAAGCAACGGGAACGGTAGCCCCAATAGCAAGCTTGAGTTCTGCTTGGGCACGGCCTGCGAGATGACCGGAGACGCGGATGATGCACGACCGCATCATGCGGCCGGCTTTCCCCTTTGTACGTGGGCTCATTGAGTGTGCTAGAGTTGTGCGTCGCATTTGCGACCCATGGTCCGTACCCCCGAACGGTGCCTTGCAAGACCTCCAAGTCGAGGGTAAGTTCCATGAAAGACCGAGCATTGCAGTCAGTTCTAACTTTCGGTATTGCCTTACTGGCAGTGCCCGCCTTGGCTCAAACAACTCAAGAAAGCATCCGCAACTCTAATCCAACCCCGGCGTGGGTGCGGGCCACAAGCGCAGGGGGCAACGGATTGACCGTCGCCAACGCCATCAAAGTTGCACCCAACAGCGACCAGTACGTCACCGGCCAGTTCAGCCTGAAAGCGAAGTTTTCAAGCACTACGCTCGTCGCCCAGGGCGGTACGGATATCTTCCTGGCTAAGTACGAGGCCTCGGGGAAGCTTCTCTGGGTCTTGCAGGCCGGAGGGGGAGCCGAAGAGGATGCCGGCCAGGCCTTGAGCCTCGACAGCAAAAGCAACGTCTACGTTACCGGCTCCTTCACCAATAAGGCCACCTTCAATTCGACCGATCACAAGTCGAAAAGCGTCAGCGGCAACGGCCAAACGACTTTTCTGGCAAAGTACACCTCCGCCGGCCACCTGGTATGGATTCAAACAGGCGTCTCGTCTTCCGGGGGTTTGAGCTGTGGCACCGGACTTGCCATCAACTCCAGTGCCGACTCCGTCTACCTCAGCATGCAGGCGCAGGCAAACACCACCTTCTCTTCTGAAAATGGAACCTCCAGCACGGTTTCCGGCGCCGGAACATGGCACACGCTTCTGGCCAAATACAATACCGGCGGCGACTTTCAGTGGGCCCAGCCCAACCAGGCCAGCCCCAACAGCCTTCCCCAGGGAGTGGCGGTCGATGCCGATGACAATGCCTATGTCACCGGCTGGATGGAGAACGAGACCACCTTCTTCAGCGCCAATGGCAACGACATCACCGTCACCGGCTTCAGCCCCGCGCAAAGCAACACGGATTATCCCGGCGACGCCTTCATCGCCAAGTACAACAAGCAGGGCGATGTTCAATGGGTGAACCATATCGGCGGCTACAAGGCCATCGGCACATCCGTCGCCGCCCTGGCCAATGGCGAAGTCAGCATCACCGGCTTCATCGGCAACGTAGACGACGACGGGACATCCGAGGCCGAGACGATCGTCACCTCGCAACCGCCTGGAGCGAACATCAATCTCGGCGGTGGCTCTTTCACCAATCCGTATACCCCCGATGTATTCGCCGCCACTTTCACCTCAGCCGGCGTGTTGCAGCGAGCCTTTCGTTACGGCAGCACCCAGGAGGAAACCGGCAACAGCGTCAGGTACGACGGAGCCGGTTCCCTCTACATCGCCGGGCTTTCCAGACCGTATACAGTGATCTCTCCAGGGAAGGCCGGGCCAAGCCCGACGATGTTTGTTCGAAAATACTCGAACGGCAAATTGATGTGGCAGCAGAACGCGGAAGACCTCGGGATCTGGGAGACTCAGGGAACCTCTCCGTCGCTCGGACTCGATCCGGCTGGAAATGTGTTTGTGTCTGGTGGCTACTCCGGCACAGCCCACTTTGGAGCCTTCACATTGAAAGGCTCGGGTTCGTCCGACATGTTCATTGGCGAACTTCCACATAAGTAGAGGGAGAAGAAATCCGTCGACATGGGAGGAAACCTCATCCGACTGTTGGTCGAGGAACTCGCCACCATTTCATGGATGAGTCGATAATCGTGCGTCATTTTACGAGTTGACAGTGAATTGAAGTAGCCTTTTGATTAATGAAGCCTATTCGTACGCTGTTCGCAACCCAACCCACTGAGCCTTCGGAAACGGCTCTCCCCGACGAGCTTCGCGCCAGATACGACGGAAATCTTTCCTTTCCACCCGCTCCGGAGGAACGTCCCTATTGCATCGCAAACTTCGTGTCGACGCTCGACGGCGTCGTGAGCTTCAATTTGCCGGGGCAATCGGAAGGAGCTCAGATCAGTGACTGTAACGAAGAAGACCGGTTCATTATGGGTTTGTTGCGGGCCTCAGCAGACGCGGTGGTAGTGGGCTCGGGGACGCTTCATGCCGCTGGTCCGCATGGTTCCTGGCTCCCGGAAGCCGTCTACCCGGCAGCGAAGGATTTATACCAGAAGTATCGAACCGAGGTGCTGGGAAAACTGGAGTATCCCCTCGTAGTGATTGTCACGGGAACGGGCGGACTGGACCTCACCAGCGCCGTGTTTCATACACCGCGAACCAGGGTGCTCATCCTGACTACGGAAGCAGGTAAACGGAGGTTGTCGCAAAGTGGATCGGAGGCGCTCGCCTCAATCGAGGTGAAGGCGCTTTCTACGGCAGCGGAGCGCATATCTCCTTCCGCGATCCTCAGGTTGCTCAGGCAGGAAGCCGGAGTGAAGTTGCTGCTGCACGAAGCCGGCCCGACGCTCTTTGGTGAATTTCTCACAGGTGGGGTGATGGATGAACTTTTCCTGACAGTGGCGCCTCAGATTGCAGGGAGAGACGCATTGCACCCCAGACCGGGCCTGGTTGCCAATGCTCAGTTTTCTCCGGCGACGGCTCCCTGGTGGAACCTTATCAGCGCAAAAAGTGCAACAGATTACCTCTTTCTGCGCTATCGGGTGGTCGATCAGGGCGCATAGAAAGCCTCGTTTCTGGCCGGACAAAAGGTAGGATGAATCTGAGGTGACGCGTGAAGATTGTGGTGGTTGGGATAATGCTGGCGGCGGCTTCGGCTTGTGCGCTTGCGCAGGATGTGTCGAACCCGGTAGTGGCGAGTGCGAGGGAAATTTTTCAGCGCCAGTCCAGTTATATAGTCTCTGCAGCCGAGCAGATGCCGGTCGATAAGTACGGATATCACCCGACACCGGATCAGTGGACGTACGGGAAGATCGTCTCGCATGTCATCCAGGCGAACTTCGGTGTGTGCGGAATGCTCTCGGGGGACGGCCCGGGCAAGGGGCCGACCGTCACGGACACGACGCCGAAGGACCAGCTGGTGACCATTCTCAAGCAATCGTTCGAGACCTGCCAGAAGGCACTGGACGGGCTGCAGGACTCGAGCCTGGGCGGAACGATTACCTATTTCCACGGAGCGAAGAAGCCGCGGGCGCGGGCGCTTATCGAGTTGACGGATGATCTTGAGGACCATTACTCACAGATGGCGAGCTATCTCCGAATGAACGGGATGCTTCCGCCTTCTGCTAAGAAGTAGAGGCTATCCGGTTCCCACAGGTGTATCCGGTGCGCAACGCGCGGGTTCGAGAACTTGCCCACATACTGACGC
Organism: uncultured Acidobacteriaceae bacterium; assembly: GCA_963758385.1. Lineage (GTDB taxonomy): Bacteria > Acidobacteriota > Terriglobia > Terriglobales > Acidobacteriaceae > PALSA-350. Next base: position 2,652,290 of record CAVWVA010000001.1, read on the forward strand.
GATCAGGATCGGTGTTGACAAAGGGGCCGGCTCTGCGGACGAGTGGCCGTTCGACGATGAGGGCGAACTTCCGTGGCGCTGAGTTTGAAGGCGGTACGCGGGATCACTTCGGGTTGATCGAGGCGGTTTTTGTAGACAGCAGTACCCACCAAGAGGCACTATCCCCGACCTCGGGCACAGGAATGACTCCAGCATCAATATTTGTGGTATCCCACATAACAACACGAGATGGGGCACCCGGCCTTGGTTTGGAAATGGAATTTATAAATTTGAATAAAATTCGAGGTTTTTGCTGCTTTTGCAGGCTTTGGCGTTAATCGCGGTGTCCGAAGCGGCCCCTCCGGGAAATTTGGGTGAACGGGCTACCCTGCTCAGCAGGGCAGCTACTCAGCAAACCAGGATTTCGGATCCTCGAAATCCTTTGCGCATCCCGAATCCGACTCGTTGTGATGCGTCCCGTAAGCGTTAGGAAGACGATATGCATCGGGGACGTGAAATAGCGATGCCTCCGGGGCAAGCGATATATTCTCGAGACCCCAAACGGTCTCCTCCCCCTTCGGATCGCCTTCGATGACGCGCACGATGAGCTGCATCTCCTCTGACGTCCACGCTTCATGAACACGCTCGCGATGTACAGTTCGGCCGTCGTGATTTGCGTCGTAGCGCAGGGTTGATCGCACGCCGTGAACACGAGTGCCTTCGATAATGCTGTCGCCTAAGTCTACGGTGCTCACCTCGCCATCTTCTTCGCTGAAATCGGGCTCGAGAGCAGGCAGCGAGGACGATGCATCGGCTGCCTCTTCCAGCCGCGAGTGAGTCAGCGGGAAATCAGCCGCGGCTTTCCCGGCTCTTTCTCCTTCCAGCCAATGGGTCACGGTGTGAGCCACCGGGTCTATAACGAAAACGCCCCAGACTGGGCAAACCGGTGGAACAAGCATGGCCAACCGATCACACTCGGGCAGCAAATCATCGCTGTGGATGACCTGCATCATCAGCCTTCCGTATGCATCGCGTGCGATTCGAGTGGGGTAGCGCTCATTGCGAATAAATCGTAACTTTCCATCCGGAAGTACCTTCACGCGATGGGCATACTTGATCGCGGTAAAGGGATGGCCGGTGATCAGCTGGGAAGAACCGCCAACAATGGCAGCAGTCGGCGCATCCTGCGCTGCAACGGACGAAAATCCCGGCAGCGCCAAGGCAGGAACGAGTCCGGCGAGAGGAGCGATGTCTGCAATTCGCATAGATTGATATCTGGGAATGGGATGAACCCCCATCTAATTTGGGGAGGGCATCTCAGCGTGATCAATCACGATGGTGTCGAGCGGACCTTCGTCTCCTCGAACTTCGGTACATCCCTGGCCGCCACCGGTTTTGTTATACAGCAGTACCCACGAAGACGCACTACCCCCGACCTCAGGCACAGGCACGAACCCAGGGTCAATATTTGCGGAATCCCACATCTCTTGACAACACGAGATATGGGGCACCCGGCCTTGGTTTCGATAATGAAATTTATAAAATTGAATAAAATTTCATGGTTTTGCCTGCTTTAGAGACTTTTGGAGTTAATCGCGGTGTCCGAAGGGACCCTTTTTGATGGACAGCTGGGAAGGCGAGTCCTGCGCGGGGTCGACCAGGGGAGTCGCAGGTTCCTCCTTCCTGGGGCCGGCGGCGGTGGTTTGCTCCTGCTGATTGCGTAGCCAAGCGGAGGTATAGATTTTCGCGTTGACGGGCGAAGGAGGAGGAGCGGTTTTTTGCGCAGCGGAAGCGGCGCGACCGTCTGTCATCTTGCCTGGTATGAGGCCTTCGATGGCTATGATCATGGAGAGAGCCCTGACCTGGGCGGTTACGCTGCCTCGGGTCATTTCCGGGCTCAGGTTGGCGATTTCCCAGAGGCGGGCCAGGACTTGCTCGCGGCGCTGGTTCTGCTGGCGTAATTCCTCGGTTTGCTGCGCGGCGAGTTGTTGTTCGGCGAGGGCGGGGTGCTCGAAGCGGTCAAAGGCGATTTCCTGATCGGTTGGGTCGGTGACTTTATTAGACACGGTGGCTCCAGTGCGCAGCAAAGCGCGGTGAGTGGGGCATAAACAAAAAATCCCGCCGCGGCGGGATGCTTGAGATCAGAGGTTTTTTAAGACAGGGATAGGGCGTGACACCGGACAGAGGTAAAGCTGCCCTTCGCTCGCGTATAGGCCGAAACTACCGGCGCCTGCCGGCTAGAGAGCGAAACGCGAGAATCCGCTTTCTGCCGAAATCGTCTGCAACCACAGTATATTCGCTGCGGGACGGACGCAAGAGGCTAAGGAAATTTTCTGGATTGAGGGTGGAAAGCCGGGGTTCGTGATATCCCACCCTTCGCCAAAGACGCGAAGGATGGGGCACCCGACATTGGTTCGACACACAGAGTTACTTTATTTGACCAGCGCGGCTCGGTGAGGAAGAGTCCAGTCTGGCCGGATGTAGTGACAGGTGTAGCCATTTGGATATCGTTCCAGATAATCCTGATGTTCGGGCTCAGCTTGCCAAAAGGGACCGGCAGGTTTTACTTCGGTCACGGTTTTTCCAGGCCAAAGCCCCGAGGCATCGACGTCGGCGATGGTGTCTTCCGCGGTCCGCTTCTGATCTTCCGTCGTATAGAAGATGGCGGAGCGATAGCTGGCTCCGCGGTCGTTACCCTGCCGATTGGGCGTGGTTGGATCATGAATCTGAAAAAAGAACTCCAGCAATTTTCGATAGCTCAGCTTCTGTGGGTCAAAGACGATCTCGATCGCCTCGGCATGGCTTCCATGATTGCGATAGGTGGCGTTCGGAACATCCCCGCCGGTGTATCCGACGCGGGTCGAGATGACACCCGGGTAGCGGCGTAGCAGGTCCTGCATGCCCCAAAAACAGCCACCGGCGAGTATTGCGGTTTCATTCGATGATGACATTTTCTATTTCTCCTCTTTTGGTTCAAATAGCTTGAGATATTGACCGTAGCCTTCGCTTTCTAGCTCGTCGATGGGGATGAAGCGGAGAGATGCCGAATTGATGCAGTAGCGCAATCCTCCGGCATCCCTGGGGCCATCGTCAAATACATGCCCGAGGTGGCTGTCGGCGTGGCTCGACCGCACCTCGATGCGGCTCATTCCGTGGGTATTGTCAGGGCGCTCTTCAACATTCCCGGAGTCAACGGGTTTAGTGAAACTCGGCCAGCCACAGTCGCTATCGAATTTGTCCAGGGAAGAGAACAGCGGCTCACCGGAAACGATGTCCACGTAGATGCCGGGTGCATCATGATCCCAATAGGCATTTTCGAACGGGCGTTCGGTACCGCTCTGCTGGGTGACGCGAAATTGCTCGCGGGAAAGGCGAGAGACAGCGTCAGCATCTTTTGTGTATTCGGCCATGCGAACTCCCTTTTAATTCGATCCGTCTGCCCGGTCAGAGATTCGATCGTTTCGATCGCGGAATGGATGCAAAGGAAAATTACAATGTTCGCTGAAGATACGGCGATGGCGGTCATCTTAGCGAGGTATTACCAGGTGGGTTCGCGTTACCTCCCAAAGAGTCGATTCCACCAGTTGGGCTGGCTGTAGCCTTGCAGATTCCAAATGCTGGTGGTCCGTTTTTCGGTCGCATAAACAAAGCTCTTGCCGTCCGGAGCAAGGCTGAAGCGAATTCCCGGGGCAACAATATCGGAGGGCTGCAGGTCCTTGCCGAGTTCTTTGATCACCTTTTGTTTCAGTGTGGCCAGGTCGAGAGAAAATAGCGCGGCACGGTCCCGGTCGCTCGCATTTGTCCCAGTCATGATGCCGTAGAGTTGCTTTCCATCTTTGGAAAACGCGAGATAGTCGGTCGTGATCTTTCCGAGAAATCTTGAGTTCTTACCGTCTGGAGAGATCAGGTGCCAACCCTTTTCGTCGGCGTAGGTGATCCAATCCCCGAATGGCGACCATGCAGCTATGGAAGAAACGTTGGCCTCGCTGGCCAGAGCGAGTGGCGTGGCGCCCCCGCTCGTCTTTACAATTTTCAGTAATCCTTTTCCGCCGATGTACTCGTGATAGACCACGCGGCTACCGTCGGGCGACCAGGAACCACCGAATTCTGAGCCCGACTCCGCGTTCGTAAGCCGGACTGGAGAGCCGCCCGCCAGGGAGGAAAGCCATAGCCGGATGATCCCGGAGGTATCGACACGTGTAAATATGAGCCGGTCGCCATGGGGAGACAGCGAGGGAGTCATAAACCATTTGGTGGGCGCACCGTTGAAGTCTGCAGCAGTGATTGCCGGCCTCTCGGAACCATCGGGCGAACGAAACCAGATCTCCCACGGACCGCTTCGGTTGGTCACCCAAGCCAGTTTGTTCTCGTCCGCCGCCCATGCGGGATCGCTGTCCATCCGGCCGGTGGTAATGAGCGTTTTGGCAGCACCATCCTCAAGCGAGAGAGAGACAACATCGAGGCTATGAATTTCCTGGCAGTAGAGGATGCTTTTGCCGTCGGGAGAGACTGCGGGCACGGAATCATCGGTGGTTCCGGTGGTGAGCGGCGTTCGATCCTCAGACTCCGTATCCGCCATCCACAAGTGAGACGTCGAGTGCTGGTCGACGGTCAGCGAGACCACGATGTGACGGCTATCCGGCATCCAGGAAAAGGAAGGATCTCCGGTGACGTTGGGGAGCTGCTGCAGCACGCGATGTGGCGATTTGCCCTGGTCCGGATAGGGCAACAACCATGCTTCGGGCTTATCGTTCTCACCGCCGTAAAAGAGCAGGATTTTTTTGTTATCCGGCGAAAAGTCAAGCTGAGGGCGGCCAATGATGGTTTTGGTTGCGAAGGGAGCGGGAGCATAGGGGCGCAATGGTGAGCCGACCGGGTCGGACACCAGGATGCTGTAATTCTTGTCTCGACCTTGGGCGAAAGTCGCCAGCACTTTTCCATCGGGTGACAGGGCGCAGGTGGCGAGACAGTCGAAGTCCATGATGAACTCAGGATCGCCGCCGACGGTGGGAACCGAGTACAACTTATCGTAGGGCGGTTGCTCGGCGCCGGTGTCTTCGGCCAAGATCAGGTGGGTCCTGTCGGCCGACCATCCGACCGGCGCGACGTTGTGGGGCTGGTGGGTAAGCTGAAGCGGGACCGGCGAATTGAGATAGCGCAGGAATACCTGAGAGGCGCCAGGGGCAAAGCCGGTATAGGCTACAGCGGTTCCATCGGGAGACCAGACTCCGGGTAACGCATTGCTGGCGAACGGAGTGTAGCGATACTTTCCGATGTCTTGCCCTACTGGTCTGAGGAGGTAGCCGAACAATGCAGCGAGGAAGGCTCCGCCAAGGCAAACAGCAGCGATCTTCCAGCGGCGCGGCTTCGCCTGAGGGGCGATTGCGGTAAAAGCTCCGCTGGAATACGACTCGGACAAATGGTCGCGCAGGGTACGCAGGTCCTGAAAGAGATCGCGGGTTGACTCATATCGCTGCGCAGGTTCTTTTTGCAGGCAACGGTCGATGATCCATCGCAGCGGCGGGGGCACTTTCTCGTCGATGGGAGGCGGCTCGTCTCGAACGATAGCCGCCATGGTTTCGACCGTGCTGGCACGGGCGAAGGCTTGTTTACCGGAGGCCATCTCGTGCAGGACCAGACCGAAGGAGAACTGGTCTGAACGATAGTCAGCTTCCTGGCCGACTGCTTGTTCGGGGCTCATATAGTCGGCGGTTCCCATCAAAGCGCCCTGGCGGGTGAGACGCCTGGTGACCTCGGCATCGGGGATAACCGTTTCGTCGGAACTCTTTGCTGTTGCGGCGGTGCGGCGAGCGAGGCCAAAATCGAGGATTTTGACGCGACCTTCCCTGGTCAACATGATGTTTTCTGGTTTGAGGTCGCGGTGGGTGAATCCCGCAGCGTGGGCCGCCGCCAAGCCATCGGCAACCTGGGCGGCGATATCCACGAGTTTGCGGACTGGGATTGCCTTACCGGTAAAGATCGAACGCAGGGACTCGCCCTCGATCAGTTCGCTGACGATGAATTGTTGGCCGCTTTCGACGCAAAAATCGTAGACGGAGACGATGTTGGGGTGGTTGAGAGCAGCGACCGCACGGGCTTCCTGCTCAAAGCGGCTGCGATGGTCGGCACTGGCTGCGCTGTCCTGCCGGAGGACCTTGAGCGCAACATCGCGGTTCAGGCGGGAATCGCGGGCGCGATAGACTTCGCCCATACCGCCTTGCCCGAGCATGGACCGGATCTCGTAGGGGCCCAGCCGGGAGTTGACGTGAAGAGGCATTTTGGGGAGTTTGATCTCACAAGGGGTTGGGCCGCAAGCGACTCAGTTACCCGATTCGGCGGTCACAAATCTACCACTCCGGCATTTTGCCCCTCGGCGGGGTGGCGCGTCCAGATGCAATGCCTTGCAGGGGTATATTGTCCCATCAGTAGATAGTGTCGGAAACGAGCAAATCATTTCAGATTTCTCGGTTTGACTTCGCGACCGGCCGGAAAAGCGGCCAGCCCCCACCCCGGGGGGCGGGTGGTAATTGTAGCGGTGACGGTTCCATATTTATTGCTGGTGGGGCTTGTCTGGGGCGCGGGGCACGGTTTTGATTTCGAAGATGGCCGGCCATTGCTTCCCGGTTACAAAAAGGCGGTTGTGCTGGGAGTCGTAGGCAATGCCATTCAGGACGGATTCATCGTTGACCTTCTGGTCGTCGGGCAACAAGCCGGCGAGATCGATCCAGGCAATTACGTGTCCGTCGTGGGGATCGATGCGCGCGATCCGGTCCTGGTGCCAGATGTTGGCGTAGATTTCGCCCTTGATGTACTCCAACTCGTTGAGCTGGTCGATGGGCTTTGTTCCATCCTTGACGACGATGTGGCGGGTTTCCCTGAAGGTGTCGGGATTGCGGAAACGGAGGGTCGCGGTGCCATCGCTGGTGATTAGCTCTTTGGCGGTGCGCGTCATACCCCAGCCTTCGCCGGTGTAGGTGAGTTGCTTGAGTGGTCTGAGACTGAAGCGGTCGTAGACAAAGCAGATTTGCGACTTCCAGGTCCACTGATAGATGTTGGGTCCCCAATCGACGATGCCTTCTCCGAAATACTGGGGGGCCAGCTCGCGTTTTTGCAGAGGCTTGCCGGTTTCGGGTTGGATGGCGAGGAGGGCGGATTGTCCAGCGATGCCGATGCCCTCGTAAAAAAGGCCGTCGAGATAGAGGAAACCTTCGGTGTAACTGGCGGTGGAATGGGGGTATTTGGCGACTACCTTATAGCCGAAGGTCGGGGCGGTTGCCGCGTAACTTGCACTGAGAAGACAAGCGGCGAGGGCAAGGATCGCGGCGAGGCGGCTTGTGAGGTTGGTGGACATCGTTCTCACATTACCCGATTCCGGGGTTTCGTTGGGGGGTTGGGGGGTTGGGGGTTCCTTCGCTGCAGTGCCGGTTGGTTGGAAAACATTTCCAGGAGGGAGCATCAACACAGAGATCTCTCCACTTCGGTACGGCCAACCGAAACATCCGACGGCGCTGCACCTGGTGTGAAGCGACGGCGGGTGGAAACTGAGTTGCCACTTTTATTGTGCAAACGTTGGTGATGGAATGAGAGTTTCCCGAGGAAACCGTACGCATGCTTCCAGGGCGGTTCGTTCTTTGTACGCTGCTTTTGCTACCCTCCTCCGCCGGGCCGTCTTCGCCGGATGCACTCCACGTGGGCAAGAATGTGGCCGTGGCCCCAGGCCAGGTATTACATAATGTCAGCTGCATTCTCTGTTCCGCCGAAGTAGAGGGACGGGTTGCCGGCAGCGTACGGGTGTTCGCCGGGAATGTTTTTCTGAATGGGCCGGTCGCGGGCAATGTTCTTGCGTTTGGCGGCAATATTACGCTGGCCGGTCAATCCAAGGTCGGCGGCCGCGTGGTTATCTTCGGAGGACACCTGCATCAAGACGCAGGCGCAATCAGCCCGGCTCGGACGGTGCTGCCACCAATCATCTTTCTGCCGCTTATTCTGATGATCTGCGCTGCTGTCGGTGGCTTGATCGTACTCACCCGCCGCATGGTGCACGAGCAGGGGGCCTACCCTCGGCTGCCCCGGTTGTAAAGCCGTTATAATTGAGGTTAAGCCTGCGCTTTTCCCGACCCTGTACCGCCTTCGGCGGGTCGCCGCGCTTCACACTCTACACAGGTATTCATGGATTTCCAGCTAGTCAGCGATTACCGTCCCCGTGGCGACCAAGGCAACGCGATCCAGGAGCTCGTCTCCGGCCTGGCCTCGGGCGAACAGCACCAGACCCTGCTGGGCGTTACCGGGTCGGGCAAGACGTTCACCATGGCCAAGATCATCGAGCAATCCAATCGCCCGGCGTTGATCCTGGCCCACAATAAGACGCTGGCGGCGCAGCTTTTCCACGAGTTCAAGCAGTTCTTCCCGGGCAACGCGGTGGAGTACTTCGTCTCTTATTACGACTACTACCAGCCGGAGGCGTACATTCCTTCCGGCGACCTGTACATCGAGAAGGAAGCCACGATCAATGAGGAGCTGGACAAGCTTCGGCTTTCGGCCACGCGATCCCTTTTTGAACGGCGGGACGCGATCATTGTCTCGTCGGTGAGCTGCATCTATGGCCTGGGATCGCCGGAGGCCTACTACGGTATGTTGCTGCTGCTGGAAAAGGGGCAGAAGATCCGGCGCGAAGATATTACGCGGCGGCTGGTGGAGATCCTGTACGAGCGGAATGACGGCGATTTTCGCCGGGGCACGTTCCGGGTTCGCGGCGATGTGATCGAGGTTTATCCGACATACGACGAAATGGCGTATCGCATCGAGCTGTTTGGCAACGAGATTGAGGAGTTGTCGCAGATCGATCCGCTGTTTGGCACGGTGCGGCAGAAGTATGCGCGGTTGCCGATATATCCGAAGTCGCATTACGTGGTGCAGCCAGAGCGGAAGAAGACGGCGGTGGCGTCGATTCTGGAAGAGCTCGCGGTGTGGGAGAAGCAACTGGAGTCTGAGGGGCGGCTGGTGGAGTCGCAGCGCATCCATCAGCGCACGCGGTTCGATCTGGAGATGATCAAGTCCATGGGATATTGCCATGGGATTGAAAACTATTCGCGGCACTTCTCGGGGCGGCTGCCGGGCGAACCACCGCCTACGCTGCTGGATTATTTCCCGCGCGATTACCTGGTTTTTATTGACGAGTCGCACGTTACGGTTCCCCAGTTGCACGGGATGTGGCATGGGGATCGTTCGCGCAAGCAGAACCTGGTGGATTATGGGTTCCGGCTGCCTTCGGCGATGGACAATCGGCCGCTGCGGTTTGAGGAGTTCGAGACGCGGACGCACCAGACGATTTATGTTTCCGCGACGCCCGGGCCGTATGAGCTGACCAAGTCAGCCGGGGTGGTGGTGGAGCAGATCATCCGGCCTACGGGGCTGGTGGATCCGGAAGTGGAGATTCGGCCTATCCGGGGACAGATTGACGACCTGCTGGCAGAGATTCGGCTGCGAGTGGAGAGGAACCAGCGAGTCCTGGTGACGGTGCTGACCAAGCGAATGGCGGAGGACTTGTCCGGCTACTACTCCGAGGTTGGGGTGAAGTGCCGGTACATGCACTCGGAGATTGAAACGCTGGAGCGGGTGCGGCTGCTGCGCGATCTGCGCCGTGGTGAGTACGACGTGCTGATCGGGATCAATCTGCTGCGGGAAGGGCTGGACCTGCCGGAGGTTTCACTGGTGGCGATTCTCGATGCCGACAAGGAGGGATTCCTTCGGTCCGCGGGTTCGCTTATCCAGACGATTGGCCGGGCGGCGCGGCATTTAGAGGGACGGGCCATTCTGTATGCGGATGTGATAACGGATTCGATCCGGCGCGCTATCGATGAGACGGATCGACGGCGAACGGTGCAGCAGGCTCATAACGAGGAGCATGGGATTACTCCCACGTCGATCATCCGGTCGCTCGATATGTCACTGGTTCATATTCTCAAGGCGGAGTATGCGGACCTTACGAGCCAGGACGAGTCGCTGCCGGAGTTCAATACGCAGCAGGAACTGGATGCGTATATCGGGAAGATGGAGTCTGATATGCGGGAGGCGGCGAAGAAGTTCGAGTTTGAAAAGGCGGCCAAGCTGCGGGATAACATCAAGGATTTGCGAACCAAGGAATTTTTGTTTTCCTGAGGTTGGGTGGAAACTGCAGTTCTGTCGGCTACACTGCCGCTCTGTCGAAAACATTTCCAAGAGGGGTCATCCACACAGAGATCTCTCGACTGCGCTGCGCTTCGGTCCCACGGCAAGCCGGGACGGGCGGGGCAGGCGGAGATGACAAGGGGTAGAGTGGCGGTTCGGTTGGGATGACAATCTATAGGAACCGCCAAGATTAGTTCGCCCACGTACGCTGGGGCGAACGTGGGGCACCCGTCCTGTTTTAAGACGGTCCCGGTGCGTTTCGGGACTTTGCTGCGGCTGGATTGTGCGGTAGATTGCTAGCACCCCATGCATTTGACAGGCGAATGGATCCTGCTGCTGTTCATTGTTGCGGTGACGGCGATCATGCTGTTGCTGCTGCATCTGACCAAGCTTGGCGTTATCCTGCATGACAACCTGCCGGATCGGCCGCATCGCAGGATGTTTCTGGCTTCAGTCAGTTTCTTTATCACTTTCCTGGCGGTCCGGCTGCTGGTCGCTTCTATCCAACACCATATTGGGCCGTTTCAATATGTAACTATGGGTGGGCGGCATATCCACCATTTGGTGTGGGGCATCCTCATCCTGCTTGGCGTGGGATACGGATACCTCAATGAAGTGGGCTCCTCCAATACCCCCGCTTCGCTGTTTTTCAGCCGGCTCATGTCTATCCTGTATGGCGTGGGAGCCGCGCTGACACTGGATGAATTTGCGTTGTGGCTCAACCTGGCGCCTGTCTACTGGTCACCCGAAGGGCGGGAGAGTATCGACGCAGTGTTTCTGTTTGGAAGCGTGCTGGCGATGGGAACGTGGGGCGCTCCCATGTTCAAAGCGATACTGCGAAAAAAATAGGCGGGTAGTCTAACTCGGTTCCCTCTACTGCTTCCTACGCTCAATACGCTTGCATCCATCGGCATGCTTCTAGTATGCAAAACATAGTGTATTGTCTGGCCGCTCAAAAGACCGTTCTGCACTGAATTTTGAAATCACCAAAGGAAGTGCTCATGGCATCCCACAGCTCTATTCCCGCACCTGAAAAATATTTTGTAGCCTTCGTCATCCAGGGCGAAGATGTTTTCAGGATTACCTCGGATAGCATTCTTCATACTTGCGGAAATACCGGTGAGGCGGCATTTCAGGGAGTGGCCAAGCTACGCGCCGCCGCTGCCCTGGAACAGCTCACCGCGATCCACAATGAACGTCCTGACGAATTGCGTCAGATGGCACGGGAAATGGCCCGCGAAGGAATGGCGATGCTGGCACGGACCAGCAACTTCGCAAGGCCGAATATCGAGAAGATCGCGTAAGCCGAACCACGGAGTGCAGCCCGGCTCCCCCCCGGGCTGCATCAGCCATTCGCGGCCGGACTGCATCTTAAAAGCAGGAGCCGCGTTGACCCTGGCCACTCTTTATCCCATTACCAATACGCGTTATGCTCCTGCTGGGGCTTCCCCCAACGCGCAAGCTCTGCTCCAATACCCTCATACCCTACTTTTCGGGAACTAAGGACACCATGCAGTTTTGGAATGAATTGGAAGGACAGAAAATAGATGGCGTTTATCCGTTGCATCGCCTGGTGCGATCCGAGGGCCGAAGCGCGTGGTTCGAGACGGAGGCGGACGAGCCGCAGCGCGGCCCCGCAACCATCAGCATTACGGAAGCGTTGACGGATGCAGACGAGGTGGTGGCCCGGCTTAAGGCGGCACAAAGCCTGAAACATCCGAACCTGGTCAGCATCACCCGGGTGGGCCAAGCCAGCCTGGACGACACGATCTTTGTCTATGCGGTGATGGAGCATATCGAACAGAGCCTCTCCGATGTCTTGCAGAGCCAGGCGCTAAGCCCGGAAGAAGCGCGCGAGGTAGCCGAAGCAATGGTGGGCGCGCTGACCGTAGTGCACCAACAAGGCATGTCGCACGGTCATGTGGAAGCTGCCAGCGTGCTGGCGACCACGGAGACGGTAAAGCTGCGCAGCGATTGCCTGCAGGCAAACCCGGCCGGCCAAACCGCTGATGTGGCAGGGGTGGGAGCAACGTTGTTCCATGCGTTCACCCAGCGGAAAGGGCTCTCTGCGACGGACGCGCAGATCAATCGCATTCCGGCGCCGTTCGCGGAGATTATCCGCAACTCGTTCGCCCGGCTTTGGACCTTAGCGCAAATCGGCAATGCATTGAAGCCAGTGCCGGTGGTTAGTTCGGTCCCGCCAGTGCCCCCTCCTGCACCGGTTCAAGCCCCGCCCATCGCGGTCGAGACTACGGAAACCAAGGTCCCGGAAACTGCGGCTTCGGAAACTACGGCTTTGGAGGCCGGGATTGCGGAACCGAACGTGCGAGGCAGGGTAGCGCAGCACAGGCCGGCGAGGGTCATCGAGGGGACCGCGGTGGCGGTGGCGAAACCGCGCCCATTGGAATTGGAAGAAGAGGAATCTCTCGCCAAGCGCATACCGATGGCGCTTTACGTTGCTTTGGCAGTTGCGGCGCTGGTGCTTATCGGGTGGCTGGTGTTTCGGCCCCGATCTGCGACGCCGCCAGAGAGCGCAGCTGCGCCAGTGTCCACGCAGGCGGCCGCTCCGGAAGTGGCCGCCGCGCCGGTGGAGAAACCTTCCGCAGCCAAGCCGTCTCCGGCGGTGTCCACTCGCGAGCTCAAGGCGGGGGCCGCGCCGGTATCCTCTCCACAGGCCGCTACGACGACCAGCTCTGACGGGCGCTCGGTGTGGCATGTGATTGCCTACACCTACAAGGGTCAGCCGCAGGCCACGGAGATGGCGGACAGGATCAGCGGGAAGCATCCCAACCTGAAGGTTTCAGTCTTCAGCCCTCCAGGGCGGAGCGTGTACCTGGTCATCCTGGGTGGTGATATGGATCGCGACGAGGCAGCCAAGATGGTCGATAAAGCACGCAGCATGGGCATGCCGGGCGATACCTACATGCAGAATTTCTCGCGGTAGCGGGGGCCGATGGCCTTTGAGGCCTCTTGGCTTCTTCGAGCGCTTGAGGGCGAAATCGGCTCATTTCCCACATCTCCCAACAAAGAATGTTGTGAGATATGGGGCACCCGCATTCGTCCCTGGGAAAGATCGACAAACCTATTGGTTTAGCGGGTTTTAGACTGATCGAAGGTCGCGGCGACTTCTTCAAGGTACTTGAGACCGGCGGCGACACTCTCCACTGGTGGCACGAGCGTCGCGCCGAAGGTCACATCCTGCTCGACGACCATCCATCCCGAATAGTTGTTGCGGTCGAGGACGCGAAAGAATGCGGGAAAATCGATCGAGCCCTGGCCAACGATAGTGAAGGCGTTGGCTGCGATCGCCTGCTCAAAGTTCATCTGCGCGCGGCGCGCCTCCGCCAGGACCTTGCTGTCGACGTCCTTGATGTGAATGAATCTGAGAATCTCGCGATACTTTTCCGCTTCGGCAGCGGGATCGGCTCCGGCGTAGAAACAATGTCCTGTATCCAGGCATAGTCCGACCCTGGAAGCGGACGTGACGTCGAAGAACTGCTCTGTCTCCTGCGGGGTTTCAACGTAAGTTGAGACATGGGGATGAAAGACCAGGTCCAAGCCAAACTCCTCTGTCACTGCCGCGGCTTCCGCGACCACTTTGGCCACTTGCTTCCATTGCTGGGCATTCAAACCCTTGCTGCCGTCTAGCGGGACACGTCCAGCGATGCTGTCCCGTTCTTCTGATTGCGCGTCGGCAAGTACGAGGAAGGGCGCGCCCAGAGCAGCCAGCAGGCCGCCCACGATGCGGATCTGCTCTACGACGGTCGTGGTAGAAGCGGGGTCGCTGAGAACGACGGGGACAAACGACCCCAGTAGCTTCAGCTTGCGCTGGGAGAGTTCGCTTTCCAGCAGCTTGTGGTCCGTGGGCAGAAAGCCATACGGTCCCAACTCGGTGCCGGTGTATCCGGCGAACACCATCTCATCCAACATGCTCTGGTAGCTCTGCTCCCAGGATGGGCCGGGATAGTCTAAAACCCCCCAGCTGTTGGGGGCCGAGGCAAAGTTGAAGCGGGATGATGGAGTCATTGGTGGACCTCGTTCCGTGAAAATCTCTGCGTGGGTTAAATGGTTTCGCTGGAAGGACTTGAAGGCTTCCTCCTAACCGCTTATATTGCATCATGCAGGGGCTAGGCTTTCTCGTCAAGCCCGGGCGAAACCAAGGAGCTATTTTCTCACGAGGGCACAAAAGGCATGGGCAAGCTGGGGGTGGGAGTACTGGGAGTGGGGGCGATGGGCAAACGGCATGCGGAGAACTTCCGCCGGCTGGTTCCCCAGGCAAAGCTGGTCGCGGTGGCGGACGTGGACGGCGCCCGCGCGAAGGCGGTGGCGACGGAGCTGGAGGTTGAGCACTCCTACAGCAGCCTGGAGGCGATGCTCGAGAACAAGGAGATTCAGGCGGTGGTGATTGCCTCGCCGGACAAGTTTCATGCGGCGGCGGTCGAAACGGCGGCACGGGCAGGCAAAGACATTCTTTGCGAGAAGCCGCTGGGGCTTGATGTCCAGAGTGCACAGAAAGCGCTCAAGGTGGTTGCGGAGACGGGGGTCCGGCTGCAGATGGGGTTCATGCGCCGGTTCGACCCGGCCTACGCGGCCGCGCGCAGGCAGATCGAAGGGGGAGAGATTGGCGAGCTGGTGGCGTTCAAATCCATTGGGCGGGATAAGGACAAGCCGCCGATCGGTGCTTACAAGTCGAGAGTCGGGGGGATGATTTTTTTCAGCAACACGATTCATGACTTCGACCTCGCCAGGTGGCTGGTTGGCGAGGTTGCCGAAGTGCACGCGTTTACCACGGTCGCGATTCGGCCGGAGGTTGCGGAGTTTGGGGATGTGGTGGCCGGGGTGGTGAACCTGAAATTTCGCAGTGGAGCGATCGGGAATGTCGAGTCGAATTCGCAATGCCTGTATGGGTACGATGTGCGGACGGAAATTGTGGGGGCAAAGGGTTCGATCCTGGTGGGAACCATTCGGGGAAACCCGGCGACGCTAATGATGCCGAACCAGGGCAGCTATGAGTTGGAGGATCATTACCTTTCGCGGTTTCGCGAGGCTTACGTGGTGGAGGCTAACGACTTCGTGGACATGGTGTTCAGCGACCGGGCACCGCGGATCACCGGGGAAGACGGGTTGGGCGCGGTTGCGATTGCGGTGGCGGCACACAAGTCGCACCTGACTGGGTTGGCTTGTTTGGTTTGAGGGTTTTTTGAGGTGAGGAAAAGAGACTGCAGATCCCTCGGCTTCGCTCGAGATGACAAAGGGTAGGGCGGCCCTTCCGTCGAGACCGGTTGCTATTGGAGGGGGGAACAGCAGATCCCTCCGCTTCGCTAGCGCTCCGGTCCCACGGCACGCTCCACGGCAAGCCGGGACGGGCGGGGCAGGCGGGACGACAATTCTGCTTGTGGGAAACAACCGGGTAACAGATTAATCAAGTCACAGCCTCTCAGGATGACAATTCTGTCCGGGAGCGTCACGAGCATTTTTCGTCGACAGCGGTTTTGCGCAGGTGGTAAAGTGAAGGCCATTCAAGGCCCCCGCTTTGTCTCTGTCCCCTTTTATTTTCTGTCAATGGTGATGCATGCAGACGTCCGGGCCGGCTTCGATCAGCGGTGAGTTCCCCTGCTGGGCGCCCAACGTAAAAAAATCTCAAGGTAAGTGCTCTGGCTCACGGCACCAGCCGGAGCGGAGCCGGCTCCGCTGAAACTGCGCAATTGCAGCGAGGAGAAGGACTTATGGCAAAGCGTCCCGGCGGAGCGATGGTTCAAGGCGGTGAGGCTACACGCTCCCAGCTGATCCCGGTCATCACCAAGTGGAACGAGTTGGGGAAGACCGCCCAGCTCGGCCCGGTGCTTTTTTGCATTGTGGTGTTTTTCAGCATGGCCACCTTCGGCACCACCACAACGATCGAGTATCCGATCGTTGCCGCCGATGGGAAGCACTGGATGGATCCGCGGGATTGGATCTATACGTCGAATTTCCTGATCATGCTGGCCGTTTTCCTGACCATGGTGAGCCTGTATTTTATCTACCGGATGATCGGCAAGAACAAGTCCTGGTACATCCTGTTGGGCTCCGCCGGGTTCACCGCTTATTACTTATGGCTGTTCAAGGTCGATCATTACTTTGTGTGGATGTATGAGTTTTTCCATCTCCACCTGGCCGGGGGAGAGCCGAACGACAACGCGCCATTCATTCAGTTGTTCATTCAGCATTTTCTCGGGACTGGTTTTTTTGAGGAGACGGTCAAGGCGCTGCCGATCTTTGCCCTGGTAGGGGCGGCCCGTTTTATGACTCCGGAGGTGCGGGCCAAGATTGGGGTGGAAGAGCCGCTGGATGGCATTCTGATCGGCGCGGCTTCCGGAGGCGGCTTCGCGGTGATGGAAACGCTGTTGCAGTTTGTTCCGCAGAACCTGGTGAATACATGGACGACGGTGGCCCTGGCATTCCGCGGAGTGGTCGGGAGCCAGTACACCGAGGCGGCGATGGACAAGATGAATTTCGATCAGTTGAGGGCACTGATCCAACAGGGTTACAACCTGCTGGGAACGGCTCCGGGGATCAAATCGCTCATCATCCGTTCCATCGACTTGTCCTTTGGACACATGGCCTACGCGGGTTATTTCGGATACTTCATCGGGCTGTCGGTGATCAAGCCGGAGCAGCGTTGGAAGATACTGCTGATTGGCCTAGTTTCCGCGTCTATCCCGCATGCGCTATGGGATACGGTGGTAAGCATGGATACAGTGCCATTGGAGGCGGCGATCGCGCTATTGTCGTACGCGGTGCTTGCTGCCGCGGTGCTTAAGGCGCGCGAGATCTCGCCGAATCGCAGCCTGCTGCAACCGAGCGTGATTTTTGGCGGGGCTCAACCCAGGCCGGCGGCTTATGTTCCGGCGGTGGTGAGCGCTCCGGCGCCAGCCTATGTTCCCGCAGTGGCGAGCGCTCCGGGTGCTGCCAGGATTGGCTTGGCCGCGGATGCCGCCCCCGTGCAGGAGTTTTCTCCTGCCGCAGGTGGGAGCAGCAGCAATCGTTTGCGAGTAGGCAGCAAATTTCTGGTCATCGTTCCCGGATTGCGTCTGCTTGAGCACCAGGTGCCGGGTCTGCTGGCACAGTCGTCCGGAGGACCGGTTGCTGAGGTCACGCGCAATCCCGCTGATCCATCGGTTCTGGGGCTTACGAACCTGTCCAGCTCAGCCTGGGAAGTGGTGTCAGGGAACGGGACGCGGCGGCAGATCGCGCCTGGGCAGACGATCAAACTGGCTCCGGGGACGAAGATCGATTTTGGTTCCACCGACGGAGAAGTGGGCTGAGCAATGCCAGCCCAAGGCAGGACGAATCAACCGGGGGAGTTGGCAAAATGGAAACCGCAGTGCCTCGCGAAAAACTGAAAGAGCTGATCGAGAAGAACGGAGATGGTCTGTTCCAGGACCGCGATCGTTGTGAAGGTTTGTTGAAGGATTATTGTGGGGGCCATCGACGGGAGATCTCCGCAATCGTGGGCGCGCTGGAGGAGAGAATTCCGGTCGAACTAAAGTCATCCTGGCAAACGGCGATGACGCCGGAGGCCATGCGGGCGCGGCTGGTGCAGCGGCTTGAGGACAATCGGGGGCTGGCTCCTGAGATTGCGAATTACGCGGTGGATACCTGGTCGTATGCGCTGGGCGTGGGTTTGGGACGCAGCTCCGATCGGGTGCAGGATGTACCCGCAGCGAACGGTTTTGCGACGGTTGCGACGGCTGCGGAGAGAGCAGCGGCAGATCGGCCGGCAGGGTCTATCCCTGGCGCTTTTGCGAGTGTGCCGCCGGTTGCCAAGCAAACCGGGGCACCCGGTACCCTGGGCGCCCTGAGCAATCAAAACAAGGCTGTGTTGGGTGGCGTGGGCCTGTTGGCGGTGGCGGGGTTAGCCTTTGCGCTGCTGCACCATCCCCAGCCTACCGCTCCCGCAAATAATAATGTTCCCCCGGTGAGCGGGCAGAACCCAACACTGCCGGCCGATGGGCCGAATGGGCAGCCGGCGCAGAATCCTGGGGCAGCGGATGGGTCGAACACGCCGGCAGGGCAATCAGCAACCGATGTTAACCATGGGAACGGGGCTGGATCCGGACAGAGGAAATCCTCGGTCATGCCGGTTGGCACCTCGGTAGTGGTGCGCCTGGATAGCGATTTCAATTCGGATAACGCGTCGGTAGGCGATGTGCTTCCGGCAACGGTGGTCACTCCGCTAACCAGCGATGGCAATGTTGTGGTGCCGCGGGGAGCAAGCGCGCAGCTGAAGGTGGTGAAGATCGATAAGAGCGGGAAGATGTCGGGCAAATCGCACGTGGAGTTTGCCCTGGTGGGGCTGACGGCGCATGGCAAACTGATGCACATCTCCGGCTCATCCAAGGGCGTGGACGGACCTTCGCAAGGGGTGAGGACCGCGGAGAGGACGGGGATCGGCAGCGCGGCGGGCGCTGCGATTGGCGCTCTGACAGGTAAGCTGTTTCATCATGCCGGCACCGGGGCGATCGCCGGGGCTGGGGCGGGCGGGGCGACCGGGGCGTTCACGTCGCATCCGGCGCCCGTAAAGGTCAGTGCTGAGACGGTGCTTCAGTTCCGCTTGACTAAGGGCATTCCTTTGGGGTCTTAGCAAGAGCCGGTTGGGAAGAGGGTATCCCTCATCGGCTAAAGCCGAGATCGTTAGCCGTTGGGGTCACAAAGTATCTTCATTGCGGACAGAACATGGAAAAAACGTACCTCAGGGGCTAAAGCCCGACGTATTGTCAATCGTTTACGGCACGACTAAAGTCGTGCCCTGATACAGAACAGTGTGTTTCTGCAAGGGGTAAAGTCGTGCCCTGATACAAAAGGGCGCGTTTTCGCAAGCTGTGAAGCGTTGCCCTTGGTTCAGCGAGTTTTTGCCTTGATGTTCCTGCGCGAGTAACGGGAGATTAGAAGAGATGGCGGTGCGACCTGGGGGAGAATATGCGGGCAGACCTCTCCACGTTATCTGGCTGCTGGATTGTTCGGGATCGATGGCGATCAGCGGCAAGATCGAAGCGTTGAATAATGCGATCCGCGAAGTCATTCCGGCGATGAAGAAGGCGGCGGAGGGCAATCCTGAAGTTCAGTTCTATGTGCGCGTGATTCGCTTTTCCAGCGGAGCGACCTGGCACATCGCCACACCGACTTTGCTGAGCGATTTCAAGTGGGTCGATCTGCACGCCGAAGGGGAGACGGACCTGGGCCAGGCATTTGCCCTGCTGGCCGAGGAAATGAACAGCATGCCGGCGGATGCCCGCATGCTGCCGCCGCAGATCGTGCTCATCTCCGATGGTAAGCCCACCGATGACTGGAAGGGCGCATTGCAGGCGTTGCTGAATGTACCCTGGGGCCGTCGCGCGGTGCGGCAGGCGATTGCCATCGGGCAGGATGCCGATCAGGAGACATTACGCAAGTTTGTCGATAACCCGGAAAAGCCGGTGTTGCGGGTAGACAATGCAGAGCAGCTGGTGCGTTATTTCCGCTATGTGTCGACCTCGGTGACGGCAACGTCTCCGGGCAAAGAGCCGTTGGCGGTTCCAGCGCCGCCGGCGGATGATGATGCCATGTGGTAGTTTCTTTCAGGCCTGGGCCAGCCATGAGCAGAGAAAGACGAGGCTGAGGTGAAACGATGAGCTGGAAAGTAGCGCATGCCTGTGTTCGGGGCAGTTCCCATCAGCGCTCCGGGCTACCCAATCAGGATGCGGCGCAGTGCACGGTTACTCCCGGCACACCAGGAACTGTGGCAGTGGCAGTTGTTTCCGACGGGCATGGCAGCCCACGCCACTTTCGCAGCCAGATCGGTTCAGCCTTAGCGGTGAGCACGGCGGCCGCGACGCTACAAAGCTTTCTCCGCGAGTCCGTGGCCAGCAACGGGCTGGTGCCCTTTGTCCCCGAGCAGGTGCATGAGCTGGAACGCAAGCTGGTGAGTGGATGGCTGGCAGCTGTGCATTCCGATCTTGAAAACAATCCGTTCAGCGAAGTGGAACTGACGGCTCTGGAAAAGGAAGAGGGGCCTGAGGGCCGGACGGAGGTATTGGCTTCTCCTGAGTTGGCCTATGGCGCGACCCTGCTGGCAGCGGCGGCCACGGACAAGATACTGCTCTACCTGCAACTCGGCGATGGCGAGATTTTGAGCGTGAGCGCGGATGGAACCACCACCCGGCCGCTGCCACCGGACGACCGGCTGATTGCCAACCAAACGACCTCTTTGTGCCAGCAGGAAGCGTGGAAGGACTTTCGCTCCGCATGGGTGACGGATGGTCCGTTGCCGGCAATGGTCCTGCTGTCGACGGATGGTTATGCGAACTCCTTTCGCTCCGATGAGGATTTTCTAAAGATCGGCCAGGACTACCTGGAGATCATCCGCCAACAAGGCATCGGATCGCTGGCGGAGGAGCTGCCCGCCATTTTGACCGAGGCTACGCAGCAAGGGAGCGGCGACGACATTACGCTGGCTATTTTGCAGGATGATCTGGGAGCTGCGGCCACGGGTCCAACGAAGGCTCCGCGGCCGCTGATGACCGCGGCCTCGAAGTCGGCGATGATTGAACAACTCAAAGCCCGTCATAGCAGCCAACAACAGAAGCTGCAGGAACTTGCACAGCGGGTAGAACAGACGCGCAAGGATAACCGGCGGCTGCGCAATACCATCCTGCTATTGGTTGCGGCGGGGATCGCGATCGCGCTGGCGGTTTTTCACGGGCGGATTTTTCCTCATGCGCCGGCGGGAACTCCTATTGCGCCCGCTATGGGCAGCGCTCCGGCGGCGAAGAAGCCTGTGCCGCCAGCCAGTGTCGCGGCTCAACGACAACCGGAGTGGACGCTGGAGGTGAACGGGAAGGCGATGCCGCTGCATAAGGCATCGAGCATCCCGTCGCGCTTCATTCACCCGGAGGCAAAGGCGGAGAAACCGCCGGACGATTATGCCCGGGTGGCAAGCAAGCGGGAGAATGGTCCGCTCTTTCTGTTCAACGATTCCAAAGAGGATACGTGGGTGGTGAGTACCGGGCGGAAGGTTGGCCTGGGACAGGATATCCAATTGGGGGAGGAACCTGTCACGATCACGTTTGCAAAGGGAATCACAGGAACTCTGGCGCCGGTTGCCGCAGCGCCGCCTCCGGCGACGGATCCGCCGCAATGAGGCCCCAGGCATGATGGAGGGGATGCTGAAGCCGGGGCAGGTGCTGATCGCGCGCAATATGCAATCGGCGGCGGTGATTGAAGATGCGCTGGGCGAAGGGGCGCAGGCCGAAGTGTATCGCGCGCGCATTGGGGATGCGCACTACGCGCTCAAATGGTATCGGCCCGAATACCTGGCAGGAGACCAGAAACTGTGGGAGCGGCTGAAGGTAGCCATCAACAGCGGCACGCCCACGGAACAGTTTCTGTGGCCTTTCGACCTGGTCTCGTATCCCCGCAGCAACGCTTATGGCGGGTACCTGATGCCCATCAAGACGCCGGATTTTATCAGCATGGTCGACCTGATGCGCCGCCAGACGGAACCTTCATTCAGGGTACTGACCATTGTGGGATTCAGGCTGGCGCACAGTTTTCTGAAGCTGCACGCTGCCGGACTTTGCTATCGCGACATCAATTTCGGGAATGTCTTTTTTAATCCCGAAACGGGAGATATCCGCATTGCGGATACGGACAACGTGGACGTGAACCTGAAGCCGGGCAGCATCAAGGGCACGCCGGGCTTTATGGCGCCCGAAGTAGCGAACGACGTGGTTGAACCCAACGCCAGCAGCGATCGCTTTTCTCTCGCGGTTCTGCTGTTTTTTATTTTTGTGATTGGCCATCCGTTGAAGGGCAAACGGGAGCTCACGCTTCCCTACGATGCCTCCGATCCCGACCAATCGCACCGGCTATGTGCACGGGAGCCGGTGTTCATCTTCGACCCGGATAACGATTCGAACCGCCCGCAGCCGGGGGTACACGATAATCCGCTGAGCTTTTGGCCGATCTATCCCGGCTCGCTGCGCAAGCTTTTTACGCGCGCGTTTACTGTGGGATTGCACGATCCGGATGCGCGGGTGATGGAGAACGAATGGCGCAAGGAGATGTGCGCGCTGCGGGATTCGATTTTTTACTGCCCGCACTGCGGGGCGGAAAACTTCTTCGATTTGGAGCTGGTGCGGCAAAGGAAGACGCTCGATCCCTGCTGGGGCTGCCGTTCAGTGCTGGGCAATCCTCCGCGCATGCGCATGAGCGCCGCACATGGACCACAGCTAGTGGTGTTGAGCCCGGGCACGCAGCTTTTTGCCCATCATCTGGAGGGCGATACTTACAACTTCAGCACGCCTTTGGGGGAAGTTGTTTCGAACCCGCTGGGGCTGAAGAACCTCTCAGGGAGCAAGTGGATGCGCAGAAGCCAGGACGGCTCGTTGATGGAAGTGAAAACAAATGAGGTGTTATTGCTGGGCGCCGATTGCCGTATCCACTTTGGGAAGACGGACGCCGAAGTTCGTATCAGTTAAGACCTTGCGCCATATTGCGCCATATTTTATACACAAAGCCAGTCATTAAGGTTAGTCTTAGCACGTTGCCAAACGTGATCTCTTCTGCTCCTTCCAAGAAGCTCTAGCGACTCATTGTCATCGTAACTCCAGCCTTTTGTGCGGAATACCGTAGGTCCGCCAGGAAGCAGGGGTTAGCTGTGGAGCGCTTGGCCTCGCGAAAGGACCGTTCATGTATGGCAGTTTTTCTCATTAATCCCAGCGACCACTCTTTTGGTACCGCAGTGATCACCCCACGCTGGCTTTATGTTCTGGCGGGAGCGACTCCGCCTTCTCTGGGCGATCCGATCATCGTCGATGAGACGCTGGAACAACTGGTTGCCTCGGATATCCAGTCAGGAGATTTTGTCGGCATTGGGATCCACACGGGCAACGCTCTGCGGGGCTACGAGGTGGGGCGCATGGCGCGAGAGCGCGGCGCCTGGGTTATTTATGGCGGCATTCACGCCACGCTTTATCCAGAAGAAGCGCTGGAGTTGGGTCACGCCCACTCTGTGGTCAAGGGAGATGGGGACGTGATCTGGTCGAAAGTGCTGTACGCCTGTCGCGAAGGGTCCCCGGAAGCGATCTACGAAGGGGGCCGGATCGATGCAGACCAATTTGTTCCGGCTCGCTGGGACCTGCTGCCGCCGGATAAGTATATGTGGGCCTCGGTGCAGACGGTTCGCGGCTGCCCGAAGCATTGCTCATTTTGCTCGGTGTGGCGCACCGATGGGCAGAAGCCAAGACAGCGCAGTTTTGAAAGCGTCATTGAAGAGATTGTTCAGTTGCGGCGCCAGGGTTTCCGGTTTATTGCCCTGGCAGACGACAACTTCTATCCCGTCACGTTGACCGATCTGCGGCTCGCGAGGGAGCAGAAAAACTACTCCAAGCTGGCGGAGCTGGAGCAGATCCGCAGCGATAAATTCGCGCTGATGGGTGAACTGGCAAAGCTGCCGAAGAACATGGTGTTCTTCACCCAGATAACCATGGAATCCGCAGAGGATCCGGAGTATCTCGATGCCATGCGGAAGGCGAATATCAAGGGCGCCCTGGTGGGCGTTGAGGCAGTTACGCCGGAGGGCCTGAAGTCGGTTTTCAAGGAGTTCAATTTCTCGGGGGAAGGCCTGGTAAAGCAGTTGCAGACGTTTCGCGAGCATGGGCTGCACATGCTGGGATCGTTTATCTTTGGGCTGCCTTCGGATACGCCTGACACCTTCAAGGCGACGGCAGATCTGGCTTCCCGAGCGGGCCTGGCCTTTGCGCAGTTTGTGATGCTGACACCCTTTCCGGGTACGGTTGACTTCTTGCGTTGGGAGAAGGAGCAGGAAAAAGCGCCGGTTTACGTGGAGGGCATTCCTGTGACGCGATACTGGCTGATTCCGGCGGCGATCCGGCCCAAGATGTTCATGCCCCACGCGCTGATGAGCTCGCAGGAGATCAGCAACAGAACCCAGGGTGTTTGGGACCGCTTCTACAGCTTTTCTTCGATCTGGAAACGTTCCGATTGCACGCCTACGCTACGCTCGCGGTTTGCATTTATCTTTTTGTCTAAGCTTTACCGCAAGATGTATGCCGGGACGGGTATCAGCACGGACAGTGCGCGGCGCAAGAAAGCGAATTCGGGTGCGCGGTGGCTCTCACGGCACACGCGAAAATTCTTTATCGCAAAGCCGATGCCTGAGCTTGCCATGCCGGTTTGGGCCAAGGCGCCGGTTCGTTCCTCGGCCGAGTTGGGCCCTTTCCCGTTGTTGCCTTAGGAGCCGCGTCTCATCCCACCCTTGCCGAAAAGCACGGCAAGGATGGGGCACCCGGCTTTCGCGGCCCCATTAGTGACGGACTGCACTGGTTGATTCAAGGGAGAGCGTCTGGTATGCAAAAGGGCTAGAATTAGGGTATGCGGCGCCCTTTTCAACTTGCGTTGGGTTGTTTGGCAAGCGGGATTTTGCTGCAAACGGGGTTGTTTGCCCAACACGGAACATCCGCTCCGGCAAATCTGGGGGGAGCAGTTCACGCACCTTCGTTTTCAGGGCCCGCCCGCAGTTTCGCTCCGCCTTCCGAGCGGTCTTTTCAGGGCCCATCCTCGCACCACCCGCCGTCCCAGCCGGGACATCCGTTCCAACCCCATCACCCGGGCGGCGAAGGACACAGTGGGGTGGAATATCGTCGACGCTACCCCTATGTTTATGGGGCCTATCCGGCGTTGATCCCCTTTGGCTACGGTTTGCCGGTGGGATACGTTGGGCTGCCTTTTGGAAACGATGAGGGCGGCGACGGCGGCCAGCAACAGGCGGACGACCGCCAGCCAGACGGCCCGGAGGATCCAATGCCGTTGGCGCCAGGGCCTGAATTGAATGCGAACGCCGCGCCGATCTTCCGGCCCGCGTACCAGGGCCAAGCGGAGGAGGCGCCGGTGAAGCTGCAGCCGGCGACAACCTTGATTTTCAATGATGGCCGCCCACCGGCGCAGGTGCATAACTACGCCATTACCGGCAGCACGCTCTATGCTCTCGATGACGAGTCACGACAGGAGATCCCGCTCTCGCTGATCAATGTGCCGAAAACAGTGGAGGCCAACCACGCCGCCGGCGTGGACTTCGCACTCCCGGTAAGCCACTGAAGTATTGTCCCGCCGCTCCATCTTCATATGTAACGTTTTCTGTTTCGATTCTTGTTGTGCAACCGCCTCTGTGTCTTTCTACAACTTTCGTAATTATGCAGACGGCCTCAAGTTGTTGCATTCTGCAACCTTTGTGCGATCAGAATGGTGACTAGAGTCATGCTAGCCTTGCTCTGCCATGAAGTACCAAATCAGACTTCTCGCATGTTCCTTGCTCTTCCTCAGCCCGACCATTGGCCTGGCTGGGAAGAAGCCGCCACCCAAGCCGCAGGTTAGCCCGACTGCGATTACACCGGACGCTGCGTCCTTTCTGGACAACGCCATCGATGTCATGCGGCAGCACTCATTGCATAGTCAAAGCATCGACTGGGTCGCGCTCAGGGCAGAAGCGTTCAAACGCGCGGGGGGCGCGTTCAACCCGATCGACACCTACCCGGCGATCTACTGGTCGCTGGTGCAGCTGGGCGACCCGGGAAGCCATCTTCGCCTGCCCCCAGGCTTATATCCCGATCAGATCGCGCTGATGCAACAAGCGGAGCGAGAAGCTCAGAGCGCCGCGCCCGTGGGGAGCCGGACAGACACGCCTGTACCCACGGCGTTCGCCTCTCGCCGTCTGCCGGAAGGCCATATCATCACCGCGCAGGGTAAGAACTTCGGTTACGTCGTGCTTCCCCGCTGTTCGGCGAAGGATAACGACGGGCTGCTTCTTTACGCCGCGGATGTCCGGCGCATTTTGACCGATCTTTCGGCACAAAATCCCAAGGGTTGGATTGTTGATCTGCGGGGCAACACGGGCGGGAACATGTGGCCCATGTTGACCGGGATTGGTCCGATTCTAGGCGATGGGGCAGTCGGCTCGTTTGTCGGGGCGGACGGAAACGTCACCTGGTTTTACCAGGACGGCAAGACCGGAACCCGCAATCCAGCCGGCCTGGAGACAGTTTCGCTGAGCCTGGATGAGGCGCCCGTTCTGATGACGCCGACCGCACCGGTCGCCGTGTTGGTCGACAGCAGCACAACAAGCTCAGCGGAAGCGATCACCATTGCTTTCCACGGGCGCCCCGGCACGCGCTTCTTTGGCACGCACACGGCGGGAAAATCGACGGCTGTGCAGCCCTTCAAGCTGGACGATGGCGCGGAACTTTACCTTACGACCGCGATTGACGCCGACCGCACGGGCAAGGCGTTCCCTGATGGCTTTACGCCGGACCAGGTATTTCCCTCAACCACCGTGATGCCGCTCGAAAGCAACGATCCAGTGGTACAGGCTGCGCAATCGTGGTTAGTGGCCAGCAGCGCACCCGCCGCGCCACCGACCCCGGTAACCAAGCCCAAGGCCAGACGCAAAAAGGTCGTGGTGGTTCACCAGGGCAGCTAACTCAGAATCGAATACAGCGACGTTCTCCCCTCCGGGGGAAAGGTGCTTGAAAGCGCACCTACGCGAAGGCGCATCCATCTGAGATGCGCCTTCTTATTTTTGGGGAGGAGCGGGGTATATTCGACGATGTCGGTTGGACACCGTCACAGTGAATCCTTCCTGGTCTACACTCCACTGGCTGTTCAGCTCTGAGCAGGGCGCGGCGGACCGGCTGGCACCGCGCTGGATTTTCCTGCGATCGCTGGGGTTGATCTACTGCTCCGCGTTTGTGTCGCTGCTCTTTCAGATCCGCGGTCTGATTGGACCTAATGGCATTTTGCCTGCTGACGCTTACCTAAAGGCGGTGGCGCAATCGTTCGGTCCGGTGGCGCGGGTATGGTTTGCGCCTAGTTTGTTGTGGCTTTCCAGCGGGTCGCATATGGTCATGGCGATTTGCTGGGTGGGCCTGGCGGCTTCGCTGCTGCTTACGGTGAACGTCTGGCCGCGCGGGATGTTGGCGGCCTGCTTTATCTGCTTCCTTTCCTTTGTGAGCGCAGCCCAGGATTTTTCTGGCTATCAATCGGACGGGATGCTTCTGGAAGCCGGGTTCCTGGCGTTCTTCTTCGCGCCTCCGGGGTGGCGTCCGGGGCTGGGGTATGGGCATCCGCCTTCTCGCGCCAGCCTGTTTCTGTTGCAGTGGGAGTGGTTTCGGATCTACTTCGAATCCGGCCTGGTAAAGCTGCTCAGCGGCGACCCCGAGTGGCGGCACCTGACGGCGATGGACGAGTATTACCAGAACGGCCCCCTGCCCACCTGGATCGGGTGGTACGTTCAGCACCTGCCCCACTGGTTCCACGTAGCCAGCGCGTTCTCTACCCTGGCGCTGGAATTGGCGATCGTGTGGATGCTGTTTCTCCCCCGCCGCTGGCGTGTCATGTGCTTTTGCATCGTTACCCCGTGGGAAGTTGGCGTGATCTTCACCGCTAACTACACGTTTCTGAATTACCTGGTTCTGGCGCTGGGATTTCTGTTGCTCGATGACCGATTCTTCCGCCGGTGGGTCAGGCGAACGGGCCCGCAATTGGCTCCCGCTCAAGGGGCGCCGGCAGGACCTGGCCTGGCGGTGAGCGCAGTGCTGCTCATGCTGGTGGGCTACGTGACTATGGTGGAACTCGTCTCCATGGTCTTTGGCCGTTTGCCTCTGCCCATGCAGCCTGTGGCCATGGTGGAGCCGTTCCGGATCGCTAACCAATATGGCCTGTTCGCGGTGATGACCAGGGGACGGTATGAGATCGAGTTTCAAGGGTCTCGCGACGGCCAGGTCTGGGTGCCTTACCGGTTTCGTTTCAAGCCGCAGGCGGTGAACCGGGCGCCTGGAGTGTACGCGCCGTATCAGCCGCGGTTTGAATGGAATCTTTGGTTTGCCTCACTTGGTTCGTGGCAGCAGAATCCCCTGGTCCCGCGCACGGAACAGCGCCTGCTGGAGAATGACGGGGATGTTCTGGCGCTGTTTGCGGGGAATCCGTTCCCGGAGGGGCCTCCGCTTCAGGTTCGTGCTGTGTTGTGGCGGTACTGGTTTACTTCGATCGAGGAGAAGCGCCGGACGGGCGATTGGTGGCGGCGAGAGTTGCTCGGGCTGTATGCGCCGGTTTTGGAACGGGATGCTCGTGGCGGGGTGGGTATTGTCGCAATGCCGGAGGCGCTGCCTGCGCATGAGTGAGGGGCATGAGAGGAAGATGTTCTGGATAAATCCTTCAGGAGCAAAGACTGTCGAATGGGCGGTTGCGGAATCCCACATCTCGCAACTACACGAGATATGGGGCACCCGTGGGCCGCGGTCAGGACAGTGTTTCGGGATGGCAATTCTAGTCCCGGAATGAGATTGTCGCCTTGGCGCGATTTTGGCTGGTTAGAATGGACTCGGGAAGACTATGTTTGAGGCGCTTCCGAAACGTCGCTTGCCGAGGTCAACGTGGCTATCCGTGGGCGCACACGGCGCGGTGGCCCTGGTGTTGCTTTTTGCCAGCCGGGTCAAGCCAGTGCGGGTTTTCAGTTTGCCGGGTACGGCAGCCGGCACCCACGTAGAACTGGCGTACCTGCCGGGCCGAGCACCCTCCTCTACGATGGTCCATTCGCCTGCCAGGAGCAAGCCGGTACCGCCGACTGCACATCCGCGAACCCCTCAGATTACGGCCCCGGCGGCAGTTCCCTCCCCTAGTGTTTCTTCGGCGCCCGCGGTTGCTCCGGACTCGAGCCAGGGCTCAGATTCCTGGGGATCGGGGTCGGTTGAGATAGCGCTGACAACCTATTCTCCGAGCCCAGCGCCCGACCTCTCCGTGCTGCCCCATGGGGTGCAGGGGGACGTGGTGGTGGATGTCACCATCGATCCCACCGGCAAGGTCGCCGACCTTGCCGTTCTGCATACCCTGGGCTACGGGATCGAATCCAGCGTGATCGGCACCCTGAAGACCTGGACCTTCCGGCCGGCGACCAAGGACGGGACGCCCATCGCCAGCGTCCAGGAACTTCACTTTCACTTCGGTCCGGTTTAGGGCAAATTGGGCGATTGCTTACTGAAGAAATACCGTGGCAAAAAGCTTCCCGGGCGGGGCAACCGTTTTCATGATCCTTTCATCAATTTGCGAGAGGGTAACCGGGCTCCTTGGGAATGACTTCGCGCATATTACTTGTGGATGACAACTACCTTCAATCGGCCACTCGCCGGGCAATCCTGGAGAGTTGCGGGCGGGAAGTTTTGATCGCAACAAACGGTCAACATGCGCTCGAGTTCCTCGACGACCGCGAAGCGTCGAACGCCATCGGGTTAGTCGTCACCGACCATTTGATGCCGATCATGGGTGGCCCGGAGTTTGTGGCGGAGTTGCGCGGCCGCGGCTATACGCTGCCGGTGGTGGTGCTGAGCGGGCTGCCCGATGCCGAAGCGGCATACGCCGGGTTGGATGTGGTGTTCCGGCTGAAACCGTGCGATCCCGATAGCCTTATCCAGCTAGTGCAGGAGCTGCTGGGCGATTGCATGCGCCGCTCCGCTTAAGCTCCGATTAAGCTCCGATTGCCGTTACCCGTCTGCCTCTGCGACAATCTGGAAGGGCTTGTGACCTTCTCATGCCGGAATTTGGAAGTTTTGCTCTCCTCCTTGCTCTTGTTCTGAGCGGCTATACCCTCCTAGCTGGCGGTGTCGCGTTGCGCCAACTGGCCAGCGGATCGCGTGGGCGGATGTCTCCCGACAGGCTGGCGGAAACGGCCCGACGGGCAGGCATAGGCAGCTTTGTTGCGGTTACCTGCGCCGCCTTCGCCCTGGTTTACACGGCCTTCGCCAACGACTTCTCTGTCTCCTACATCCTTCACCACTCCAACCGTGCCTTGCCTGGACCTTACAAGTTTGCTGCCCTGTGGTCCGGCCAGGAAGGGTCATTGCTGCTGTGGGCCTGGCTGCTGACGGGATATGGGTTCGTGCTCCGCTTGCGGCACAAAGTCGATGTCACGCTGACCGCATACGCTTCCACCATCCTGGCCGGCATCCAGATCTTCTTTCTGCTTTTGCTCAACTTTGCGGCGCCTCCGTTCGCCCTGGTCCAGGGGCAGACGCCGGCCGACGGATTTGGTCTCAATCCCCTACTGCAGTATCCGGAGATGGTGATCCATCCTCCGATGCTTTACCTGGGGTACGTTGGCTTTAGCGTGCCCTTTGCATTCGCGCTGGGCGCCCTGATGATGCGCTACCCGGGCGAGAAATGGATTCACATTACGCGCCGCTGGACCATGGTGACGTGGCTGTTCCTGACTTGCGGGATCTTCCTCGGCGCACACTGGGCTTATTCCGTGCTGGGGTGGGGCGGGTACTGGGGTTGGGACCCGGTAGAGAATGCCTCCCTGATGCCGTGGCTCACCGGCACTGCTTTTTTGCACTCGGTGATGATGCAGGAAAAGCGGGGGATGATGAAGAACTGGAACGTCTGGCTCATCTTCAGCACGTTCATGCTTTGCATCCTGGGCACAGATCTGACCCGCTCCGGGCTGGTGAGTTCCGTCCACGCCTTTGCCCAATCCTCCATCGGCAGCTGGTTCACCGCCTTTCTGGTGATTGTGCTTTCCGTCTGCCTATTCACTTTCCTGATGCAGCGAGACCATCTCAAGTCAGAGCACAAACTGGAGTCGCTGGTGTCGCGCGAATCGAGTTTCCTGTTCAACAATCTGGTGCTGCTCGCCGCCTGCTTCACCATTCTGTGGGGAACACTCTTCCCCATCATCTCGGAGTATGCCCAGGGTAATAAGGTCACGGTCGGGGCGCCGTTCTTCAACCGGATTGCGCTGCCGATTGGCCTGTTCCTTCTCTTTCTCACTGGGATTGGCCCACTGTTGGCTTGGCGCAGTGCATCGTTCAAGAGCATCCGGCGAAACTTTATCCTGCCCACGGCGGCGATTGTGGTGACGGCAATCGTGCTGATGGCGGTTGGGCTCCGCCCCTGGAACGATCAGGCCACGTTCTATTCGCTGGTGGCCTTCTCTCTGGGCGCGGGCGTAGTCACGGCCATCACCTCTGAGTTTCTGCGTGGCGCGAACGTCATCCACAAACACACCGGCAAGAATATTTTTGCGTCCATGGTCCAACTGACCCGGCGCAACACTCGGCGCTATGGCGGCTACCTGGTGCATTTCGGAGTGGTGGTCATCTTTATTGGCATCGCCGGCGGCGCCTTTAACCAGAGCCGCGAACAGGAAATGAACAATGGGCAAAGCATATCGATCGGGCCCTACCGGATCGTATGTGCGAGTTTTACCCAGGATACGAATTTGAATTACGACACCGAGTTTGCCCTGCTCGATGTTTATCGCGGCAACAAGAAGATTACCCAGCTTGCTCCGGAGAAGCGTTTCTACGTTGCGTCGCAACAGCCGCAGACCATGGTGGCCAACCATTCCACGCTGGCCTGGGACCTGTATGTGATTTATGCCGGCAAGAATCCCGACAGCGGCTTGCCGATTATCAAGGTTTTTCTTAACCCGCTGATGGCGTGGATCTGGATCGGAGTGGTGGTGGTGGCGATTGGTACCCTGGTCGCGCTGGCTCCGAACCTCAGCGCGGCGCTGGCCTCTGGCCGCACCCGCAGTGGCGTTGCCGAGGGTGTGAAACCGTCCGCACCGCAATTGGCGGATGAGCGTGAAGTGGCAGTAGCCGGCAGAGGTCACGATTGAAATACCGGCGATTGCTTTCTCGTAGGAGTGCCGTTCGCGGCTCGCAGCTTCTGTTGCTATGTATTGTGATCGCGGTCACTGCCGGTGCAACCGATTCCACAGCGAGATTCTACAAAGACAGCCATGAGCTGATTTGTGGTTGCGGCTGTACGCAGCTATTGGGCGAATGCAATCATGTGGGCTGCCCGGTTGCGCCTGGGATGCTGGCGCAACTGTCGGCAAGTATTGCCAAGGGCGATAGCGATGACGCGATCCTGCACCAGTTTCAGGAGCAGTACGGTCCAGTGATTCTGGCTGCGCCCCGGTTCACGCGATTCAACCATGTCGCGTGGATTGTGCCGCCGCTGATGCTTTTTCTGGGAATCGGTTGCGTTTTGCTGATTGTGCGGAATTGGAAACTGCGCACGGTGCCCATGCCGGCCATTCCGGATACCCCTGGTTTTGCCGCGACCCGCGATCGCATACGCCGGGAGACGCAAATATGAGATCCCTGGCGAGCCGTGAGGTTCCACTACCATGAGTACGATTGCGTGCGGCGTTCTTTTGCTGGCTACGTTTGCCTTTGTGTTTTACCCGCAGCGGCATACCGCGCGGCAGATTCCGAAAACCCGGCTTGATTTTCTGCGCGAACAGAAAGATGTGTTGTACGAGAATCTTCGTGACCTGAATTTCGAATACAGCGCGGGCAAGTATACGGCGGAAGATTACGCGGCACAGCGCGCCGCACTGGAGAACGAGACTGCCGCCGTGTTGGCGGAAATCGACCAGCTGGAGTTGCATGTCGCGCTCTAGTTCCTGCAGATTTCTCTGCGCTGCTACCAGAAAGATGAGTATGAAACCGAACCAGAAGCCGCGCGGAATTCGAGCGCACCATTCCTTTGCTGCCCTGCTGTGCGCAGCCTTTGCATTCAGTGCTTGCGCTGCCACCATCACGGGCACCGTGACCAATGGCACTACACACACGCCGGCGGCAGGAGACACAGTGGTGTTGATCGCGCTCGATCAACGCATGCAGGAGATCGCGCACACCAAGACGGACGGCCAGGGCCACTATTCCATCGATGCGCCCGATCCGGGGATGCACCTTATCCGCGTGGATCATGAGGGGGCGGCTTATTTCCAGCCAGCTCCGCCCAATACGCCCAATGTGAATGTGCAAGTGTTTGACGTGGCGGCCGTGGTGGCCGGGGTCAGTACAGTAGCCAACGTGATGCGTGTGGAGACCGATGGGCAGGGGCTGCATGTGACCCAGAGTTTTTTTATCAAGAACGACTCAAATCCACCGCGCACGCAGTTCAGCGGGCGATCCTACGAGTTCTATCTGCCACCGGATGCACAGATTGAAGGTTCGGCGGCGATGGCTCCGGGGGGAATGCCGGTTCAGGCTTCGCCGGTACCTCTGGGCGATAAGGGCCATTATGCCTTTCTGTTTCCTCTGCGGCCGGGCGTGACCCAGTTTCAGCTGGGGTATCACCTGCCGTACTCCGGCAGCCTGGCGTTTGACCAGCGATTCGCCACAACGACGGATAGCTTTGTAGTGATGATGCCCAAGAGCATGAGCTTTAAACCGGCTGGAGGGGCGACGTTCGAGTCTTTGAATGAGACCCCGGGAGCGTTGACGTTTCTGGCACGGAACGGTACTGCTTCGCATCCTTTCGCCTTCACCGTTTCCGGTTCGGGCGCCATGCCGCGCGATACGCAGGCGGCGGCAGCCGATAGCCAGGCGAATGACAGCTCGACGACGTCCAATACGAGCGCAGCGGCGGCTAACGATACCCGCCCGGGCGGGGGACTAGGCGCGCCGATCGATACCCCCGATCCGCTGGATAAGTACAAGTGGTGGATTTTAGGGGCGCTTACCGTGGTGTTCGCGATCGGCGCGGGTTTTTTGCTGCGCCGACCGGGGGATGCGCCTGAGGTTGCCGCGGCGAACGCTGTTCCAGCCCCAGGCGGCGGTGGTTTGTTGGCGGCGCTGAAGGACGAACTGTTTACGCTGGAGACAGACCGTCTTCAGGGTCGCCTCTCCGAGACGGAATACGAGCAGCAAAAGCAGGCTCTGGAGTTGGTGCTGCGGCGCGCATTGGGCAGAAAGCCTGCTTAAGAGTTATTGGTTTGGATCGGTTATTTTCCCATGTCTCGCAAAGAGCGCGGGGTACCCAAGTCTGTTGCACGTTTTGGGGTTGTAATCTGACGGTTTGGTTTTGCTTCGGAGACTGGTTCAGTAAACAGCAGGTCCCCGACTCGCTACCGCTCCGGTCTCACGGCCCGCTCCACGGCAAGCCGGGAGGGGCGGGGCAGGCGGGATGACAATTTTGTTTGGGAGATGGATCGCGCTGGGGAGCCTTGTTATCCCACCCTTCGCACAAAACGCGAAGGATGGGGCACCCGTCCTTTTTGCGGATCAGCCGGATTCGAGGATCAGGTTTGCGTAGGCGATTGTGTCGGCTGTGCGGATCAGGCCGATGGCGTGCGGTACTCGTTTTTTGAAGACTGTGTGGGGTTCGTAGACCATTGGCACGCCCTTTAGCGCGGCCGCGAATGCGGCTTGCGTTTCAGCCTTGTTTACTGCGAGGAACTCTTCGGCCATGAAGGCTTGCGCTACCACGAAGTTGTTTCTTATCGCGTGCAATACGTCCAGCACCCTCGGGATGTCGTCGATGAGAGTAATGTCTACGGTTTCAATTTCTGGCCAATAAGGAAATCCGCGGTCGGAGATCACCAAAGTGTTGGTGTGGCGGATGCGGCTGAGGAGAGAGTTGATGGCGGGATTGAGGATGCCAGTTCTTAGCATGCAAGTTCTCTAAAGGGAGACACCACGCTTCCAGGGGATGAAGTCATTCTGGTTGAGCTGCTCGGCCTTGGTTTTTACTTTTCCACTGGCCACGTCAATGATCAAATCGAGGATCGACTCGGCGACTCGTTCGATGGTGGTTTCCCCGCGAATGACCGCGCCGGTGTCAATGTCGATGATGTCTGACATGCGTTCGGCGAGGATCGAATTGGTGGAAAGCTTGATGACGGGCGCGACCGGGTTGCCGGTCGGAGTTCCCAGGCCGGTGGTGAAGAGAACTACGTTGGCGCCCGAGCCCACCTGGGCGGTTACACACTCGACGTCGTTACCCGGAGTGCATAGCAAAGCAAGGCCAGGGGTGTTGTCGTACTCGGGATAATCAAGGACCGCAGCGACAGGCGAGGTGCCGCCCTTTCTGGCCGCACCGGCGGACTTCATCGCGTCGGTGATCAACCCGTCCTTGATGTTTCCCGGGGAAGGATTCATTTCGAAACCGGAATGCACCGCCTTGGCACGCGCAGCATAGTCGCGCATCAGCTGGATGAAACGATCGGCATCGCTTGACTGCACGCAGCGATTGATCAGACTCTGCTCCATTCCACAGAGCTCGGGAAACTCGGACAGAATTGATTTCGCCCCCAGCGCAGCGAGCAGGTCGGAGACGTGACCGATGGCGGGATTGGCAGAGATGCCGGAGAATCCATCGGAGCCGCCACACTTCAAACCGACCGTGAGCTTGCTGAGAGGAGCGGGCTTTCGGGTAAGACGGTTGGCCTCGATCAGGCCCTCGAAGGTGGCGCGAATGGCTTCGGACAGCATGGCGGATTCCAGTCCGGACTTCTGCTGTTCGAACATCAGAACCGGCTTATGCAAGGCAGGGTCGCGTTCGCGTAGCGCGTCCATCAGGATGGAGGGCTGTGCATTTTGGCAGCCGAGACTCAGGACGGTAGCGCCGGCGACGTTGGGATGATGGATGTAACCGGCGAGCAGCCCACAGAGCGCTTTTGAATCCTGCCGGGTGCCACCACAACCACCTTCATGGACCAGGAACCTTACTCCATCCACATTCGGAAAGACCTGCTCCTGGCGATCGGTAGTAAGTTCGTCCCGCTCAGTTGCTCGCGGACTTTGGATATGCTCTTCGATCAACTGCCGCACCTGCTGGCGGTAAAGCTTAGGCCGGCCGTAGCCTAGTTCCTCTTCGAAGGCCTCGCGCAGTGCGTCGACATTGCGGTTTTCACAAAAGACCAGGGGAATGACCAGCCAGTAATTGCGGGTGCCGACCTGTCCGTCGGCACGGTGGTAACCGGCATAGGTACGCGTAGACCAACGGGAGATGTCGGGAGCGGTCCAGACATAATTGCCCACCTTGGGACCAAAGCCTGAGGCGTCGTGCTGAACATTCCGCGTGCTGAGCAGACCTCCGCGGGGGATCGCGTGGCGGACGAGTCCGACGATGCCGCCGTACATGATGACCTCGTCTCCGGGGGCGAGATCGTGTATGGCAAATTTTTGTTTGGCGGGTATTTCAGATTGCGGCACATACTGCTCGCCGGCGAAGGTGATGGGTTCCCCCGCGGGAAGTGGGGTGAGGGCTACGAGGACGTTGTCTTTGGGGTCGATCCTGAGTATTTTTTCGGCAGCCATTTCTTCTCGCCGGCACTCTGCCGTGGATATAGACTCAATGTAGCTCTTACCGTATCGACGGTCAAACGAGCGATAACTTATCTGCCCGAAAGAACCCCCCTCCATGAGTACTTCCATTTTTGATTTGCAGGGAAAGACCGCAGTGGTT
The DNA here is from genome assembly GCA_963758385.1 of uncultured Acidobacteriaceae bacterium. Classification (GTDB taxonomy): domain Bacteria; phylum Acidobacteriota; class Terriglobia; order Terriglobales; family Acidobacteriaceae; genus PALSA-350. The sequence goes on from CAVWVA010000001.1 coordinate 2,688,728, forward strand.
GTGGGCGGCACCACCGGGATTGGCTATGCTCTTTCTCTGGGGCTGGCGGACGCCGGGGCGAATGTGGTCGCCTCTTCGCGAAGGCAGGAACAGGTGGAGCACACCGCGGCTGAGATTGAAGACCGAGGACGCAAGACACTGCGCCGGACCTCTGATGTGCATGATCGAGCGACGCTGGAAGCGCTGCGCGACGACGTGTTGGAGAAGTTTGGCCAAGTGGACATTTTGATTAATTGCGCCGGCATTACCAAGCGAGCGCCTACGCTCGACTTCCCAGAGGAAGATTGGGAACGGATTATCGACACCAATCTGACGGGCACGCTGCGCGGCTGCCAGGTGTTCGGGAAACATATGCTCAGCCGAGGCTACGGACGCATCATCAACGTTGCATCTCTGGCAACCTACGTAGGGCTTTCCGAGGTAGCCGCGTACTGTGCGAGCAAGGCAGCGGTGGGTGCGCTGACCAAGGTGCTGGCTGTGGAATGGTCCCGGCATGGAGTGCTGGTCAACGCGATCGCCCCCGGCCTGTTCCGCACGTCGCTCAATACGAAGCTGCTAGATGACACGGAGCGAGGACGGGAATTCAAGATGCGGACGCCCATCGGCCGGTTTGGCAAGACCGACGAGCTGGTAGGTGCGGCGGTGTACCTCGCGTCGGATGCGGCGTCGTTCACCACCGGCGAGATACTCGTGGTCGATGGCGGATTTTTGGCTAGCGGCGTTAACCAATAGGCGAGGCCGATACGATGGAGTACCGGAAGCTGGGTAAGACAGATCTTGACCTCTCGCTTATTGGGTTTGGGACGTCGATCCTGGGCGACATTTTTGGCAAGGTTGATTTCGCCGAAGCCGCGAGGGCAATTCACCTGGCGGTGGATAGCGGTATCAACTTCTTTGACTGCTCGCCGTATTACGGGATTACGCTGGCGGAAACACGGCTGGGTGCCGCGTTGGCGGGCAGGCGCGAGCGCGCGATCGTGGCGACCAAGTGCGGACGCTATGGATTCGCTGAGTTTGATTTTTCTGCCAAGCGTGTGATCGCCAGCATGGATGAGTCACTGCGACGGTTGCAGACTGATTATATCGATTTGTTTCAGGTTCACGATGTGGAGTTTGGCGACCTGCAGCAGGTTATCGATGAGACGGTACCGGCATTGCGCCGTTTGCAGGAGCAGGGTAAGGCGCGGTACGTCGGGATTACGGGTTATCCTCCGAAAGCCTTGCGGCATATCGCCGAAGCTGTGCCGGTGGATAGCATCCTCAGCTATTGCCACTACAACCTCCTGAACACGGATATGGATGATGTTCTGACGAAATTCGCCCGCGAGCGCGGGATCGGGCTGATCAATGCAGCTGGTTTGTGCATGGGTATTCTCACGGAGAATGGCCCGGCGGATTGGCACCCGGCGCCCGCGGAAGTACGCGACGCGGGAAGGAAGGCTGCGGAGTTTTGCCGGCTGCGGGGGGTGGATATTGCTGAGCTGGCTTTGCACTTCTGCCTGGATCATCCATATGTGTCGAGCACGCTGATTGGTATGGCGACTACACGCGAGGTGGAAAGCAGTCTTAAGTTGTTGCAGGGTTCTACGGATAAGGCACTGCTGGGTGAGGTCAAGGGTATTTTGGCGCCGGTGTTTAATTATGTGTGGCCCTCCGGGCGGGTTGAGAATCAGGGGTGAGGTGCGGGTGAATTGCAGATCCCTCGGCTTCGCTCCCACGGCACGCCGGGACAGGCGGGATGAGCATTCATTTGGGGCGTTCGCGTCGGTCGGAAAGGCGGTTTGGGATGGCGAGTTTGTTGCATGGGAAAGGGCTTTGAGTGGAGGTAAGGTAATCCTATGAAAGCATTTGTGATGAGAGAACCGGGCGATGTTTCGATCGAGACAGTTGCCGATGCAGTGGCGACGAATGACGATGTTTTGCTCAAGGTTCGCATGATTGGGCTTTGCGGAACGGACCTGAGCTCCTATCGCGGCAAGAATCCCATGGTGAGTTTTCCTCGTATCCCTGGTCATGAGGTTGCCGCAACCATTGCCGAGCCGAGCAAGGCGCATCCCGAACTTGCCGCAGGCATGGACGTTACCCTGTCTCCCTACTTCGGTTGCGGCAGCTGCCCGAGCTGCCTGCGAGGCCGGCCAAATGCCTGCCAGTTCAATGAGACGCTGGGCGTACAACGCAACGGAGCGATGACGGAGTATATAGCGGTGCCGGCTGAGAAGCTTTATCCAGCCCGGTTGTCGATCAAGGAACTGTGCCTGGTGGAACCCTTGACCATTGGCCTGCATGCTGTGGGGAGAGGACAGGTAACCGCCCAGGACACAGTCGCGATTTTTGGGTGCGGCGGAGTAGGGCTGGGCGCCGTGGCAGCTTCTGGATTCCGTGGGGCTAAGACGATCGCGGTGGATCTGGATGACGCAAAGCTGGCGATTGCCCTGCGCGCCGGAGCTACCGACACCATCAATACCACGAAGGAACCTCTGCACGAACGGCTGCTTGAACTGACCGGAGGGCGGGGGCCGGATGTGATTATCGAGGCGGTTGGATCGCCGCAGACGTTTCGTAGCGCAGTCGACGAGGTCGCCTTTACCGGGCGAGTGGTTTATATCGGCTACGCCAAAGAGCCGGTGGCGTACGAGACCAAGCTTTTCGTTCAGAAGGAAATCGACATTCGGGGCTCACGGAACGCCCTTCCCGGCGACTTTAAAGAAGTGATCCGCATGCTGGAAGAACATCGCTTTCCGGTGGATGAAGCGGTCAGCGCCATCGTGCCGCTGGAGCGAGCGCCGGAAATGATCAAGGCCTGGAGCGAAAACCCAAATGGGTTTTCCAAGATCATGGTGCGCGTGGACGGGTGAATCACCCGAAACGCTTCAGGTAGGCAAAGCAAAGATCCACTGTCTGCCCGGTAAACGTGATGCCGAGCGATCGTGCGAGGTCGGTTTCTGCATGGGAACCGACCCAGGCTACCAGCAGGAGCCGACGCAACATCACGAAGGTGGGAATCTCTTCTTCCTCTGCGCGGGATACTGCTTTCACGGTTCGATAGCCTTGCAGCCAGATCTCGGTCAGGCCGGGTACGTCGAGCAGGTGCTCGTAAAACGACATCGGCGTTGCAGCATCGTACATATACCAGCTGAAGCCGCAATCATCGAAATCGAGCACCTTGAGTTCGCCGGCCTGCGTAGTAAGCAGGTTGGCCAGCCGCAGATCACAGTGGGTGAGACCAAAGCGATCCTCTCCACTGCCGAAACACTCCAGGCGCCGGCGAATAAGATCTGCCGTGCGGGCAAACAGATCGCGCTTGGCCAGGTCCATGCCCAAGCCATCGCGCCACCTTCCCCAACGCGGAGTCTCGCCCAGGGTGGTTTCGAAGTTCCAGGTGAATCGTTCGAAGCAGGCCGGTCGGGCCCAAGCGCGGCTGTGGGCATGCATGCTCGCAGTGAGCGCTCCCAGACCCCTGAAGCATTGGCGCAGGTCCATGCCCAGGCCGGGTTCTTGTCCGTTCTCCCAGGCAAAAAGCACCACGTTTCTCGGTTCCGGTAACGAAGGGGGCCATGCGACCTGAACAAATTCCCCATCCAGCCCGGCTACTGGAACCGGAGTCGCGGCCACTGCTTGATGGCGCAACGCGAGGAGCCAGGCAATCTCAGAAGCGAGGGTATTTTTCGATTGATATCCCTTTCGCTGGACCCGCATCGCCCAGTGCCGGCCCGAGGGAACTTCCACCTTATAGGTGGCATTTTCTGAGAGGCTGACGAGCTGGAGGCTGGCGTTTTTGGGGAGATCGTAGAGGCTTAGAGCGTGCTCAGCGACGAGCGCGGCCGACTTTCGCCCGTCCTCTCGAAATCCTTTGACTTCCCGCTGGTGTTCCCAGCACACTAAAGACATCGTTCTTCAGGCCCTCCTTGATCGTCGCCCACAACTTTTTGAGTTACTTTCAACCAGCTTTCTGGAGACGCACAGCTGCCGCCCGAGCACCCAACTGCACTTATCGCCGACTCTCCCGCTGGCCAGACGGAATATGGCCTCCGCCGTAACATTCTGACTTCGTGGGAAACGCTGGCCCAATCAGTCGCCGTCATCGCGCCTACCACCTCACCGGTACTGACCATTCCGCTGGTTTTTGCCCTGGCCGGCAATGGAACATGGGTCTCTTATGCTCTGGCTACGGTACAGATCACCCTGGTCGCACTGCTGATCGGGGCGCTGGGACGCCGCTCAGCCTCGCCCGGCTCGCTGTACAGTTATGCCACGGATTCGCTTCCGCCTGTCGTAGCCAGTATCGCAGCATGGGCACTACTGCTGGGATATGTAGCGACCGGCTCCTCGATCGGGGGCGGCTTTGTGCTGTATACGAACATTCTATTGAAGTCGTTTACCGGTCACATCGCTTCGCCCTCACTGCTGATTCTGGTGTGCGTCTGCGCGGCGGCAGCCATGGCTTATCGTGACGTGAAGCTCTCTGCGCAGGCCATGTTGTGGCTAGAGGGGGTGTCGGTTGTCTGCATCCTGGTGGTGCTGCTGATCGTTCTGTGGAAGAAGGGCCCCCACCTGGATTGGCCGCAATTGCGGCTCCAGGGCAGTTCGCTGCCTGACATTCGCCTGGGGTTAGTGCTGGCGATTTTCAGCTTTGTTGGGTTTGAGAGTGCGACGGCATTGGGCCACGAGGCGATCGAGCCGCTCAAAACGATACCGCGGGCGGTTTTGCAATGCGCGCTGGGCTCGGGCGTGTTCTTTGTGCTGTGTGTGTACGCCGAAGTATTGGGTTTTCGCAATAGCGGCTTCGCCCTAGACAAGACGGATGCGCCCATGCACCTGCTTGCCAACCAGGCGGCGTTGCCGGTACTTGGCCTGCTGATCGATGCCGGCGCAATGATCAGCATGTTTGCCTGCGTGCTTGCCTGCATCACCGCTGCGGCGCGCATCCTGCTGCTGATGGCCCATAACGGATTGATACCCATTCGATTTTGCAAAACGCATCAGCGCAACGAGACCCCTCATTTGGCGGTGGTGTTGACGGCAATCGTCATTCTCATTCCAGCGCTAGCCCTCACCAGCATGGGCGTGTCGGGCAGTGATATCTATGGCTGGCTGGGCTCGTTTGCGGTTTACGGCTTTATCACCATTTATGGACTTACCTGCGTTGCTTTGCCACTGAAGCTGAAGCGGCAGGGTGCGTTGACGGCGCCTCTTTTGGCAGTGGCGATCCTGGGGGGCGGGTCGATGGTGATGACGCTGGCGGGAACCCTGTATCCAGTGCCCGCCGCGCCTTACTCATGGCTGCCTTATCTCTATTTCGCTTACCTGCTGGTCACGCTGGCTTTCTTTTTCCGTAGCCGGCAGAAGCGGAATGCCGGGGTGAGCGCGCTTGCGGATTTCTCCTAAACGGCCGGCTTAGCCGGTCGAATCCATGTCTCAAAATCGAGCATGTGGGCCGATCATGCATCCATTGCGCCATGCCTTACTTTGCCGGGTTGTTGTTATGATGTGGGAATGAAAAAGGCTTTGTTGTTTACCATGCTCATGCTTTTTACGGGCTCCGCTTTCGCGCAACACCATCACCATCATCATCACCACTACCACCACCATTCCCACTGATCCGGGAGCATCAGCCCCTGGATCTTCAGTGGGCGGGCGGTGTAGCCACGGTTGCCAGCCAGCGAAGCACCGCGGAAGAGAGAGCGCCGCGCTGATCGGAATAGACATGATCGGCAGGCAGATGGAGCGTGGCGACCCGAGGGTTGCCAGCCCGGCGTAATGCGGCTGCGAACGCCTGGTCGTCATGGGCATAAGCATCGTCTGAGGTAACGACAAGTGTCGGCCGCGTTTTGAGCGAGTTGAGCTTCGCCATGAAGCTCCATTGTGCGGCGTTGGCCATCATTTCATGGGCGAGGCTTTCAGGCGTGCAGCCGCTGAGTGGGGCCATGCCGTAGTTGTTGTATGAGGTAATCAGCCGCTGCATGATCTCCTGTTCGCGGTCTTTCCAGACAGGTTGAATGCGCCCGCCGAAATCAGCAGCGGAGATAAGCGCCACACCGGCGATGGTGCGATCGGCGCTGGCGTCCTGCACGGCAAGGAAGCCACCCATGCTATGCCCGATGAGCACGACGCGGGACGGATCGAGCCGCAAGATCTTCGCCATGGTGGGCGAACGTAGATAATCGACCGCGGCGGCCGTGTCTTCAATGCCATGGGAGAAAGAGAAATCACCGGGCGAACCCCAGGAGCCTCGGTAGTCGAAGTAGAGGACGTCCCAGCCGGCGCGGCGGATATCCTGCGCCAGGTCAAGATTGCGCTCGTTACCGGGGAAGCCATGCAGCAGTACGACCAGCGGATGCGGACCGGCGCCCGCCGCTACGTAGACGAACGCGTTGAGTTGCGATCCGTGACTGGGAATTTGAAAGCTTTGCATGGAGGCGGGGTAGGATCGCCTGCCCGTGACCTCTTGTGCGTGAAGAGCAAACAACGCGCATACGGCCAAGAGAGCAGCGTTTGCCACCCGGAAGGCAAACTTCGTCCCTAAGGATTGACCGGCAGTCGGACAGTTATGCAGAGCTACCTCCGGCGATTCTGTGTGTTTTGTAACAATGGAGTTACTTTGGTACTGGGAGGGGACCCATTCTCTTTCCAGTGTGCCCCATCCTTCGATGCTGGAGAAGCCCGAATTTAACAGGATGTTTGCATAGCGTAGACCATGGGATGACCAAAAAGGGGTACTCTCTCACTGAGAAGACCGTCGAACCCCGGGTGTCTTTTGGTAACCGGCACCGGAGAAGACAAAGACTTCGCATGAAGAAACGCATAACCATTTCTGCTGTAATGGGCGCTCTCGTCGCGGTGTGCTGGGTAGTGGTTATGGGTGCGGTGCTGAACCTTTACTCGCCATTGACACCCGCCTTGAGCGCGATCATGTGGGCGTCTTGCCCGCCTATCGGGGCGGTGCGAACTGCATGGTGGGTGGTTCCCATCCTCAATGGGCTCCTGTACGCCGCTGTCGCAGTTACAATCGAGTTCTTCCGCAAATTTATTCGTCCCTTCGCTAGCTAAGACTGCGGGCTCCCGGCGAATGAGCACGCGACAGGGGCTAAATTGTGGGCGTGAGGAATGTTGGAGAACGGGTAGAGACACCCAGGACTCCGTCCTGTGTGATTTCAGCCGTCCCTGGTGGGGCTGAATCATGTTTTCAAAATACTCAGGATTGACGTCCTGGGCTATTCTCGGCCCGTCCCTGCGGGACTCGACTTGTCATCTCGACCGGCGCGCAGTGGAGAGAAGCGCAGATCTCACTTTCCAAGCATGCCATTCCCTGAATTCTTCCCAAAATGGCTCGGGTGCTACGCTGTGAAGCGTTGCAGGTTTGGCGTGGATGACGATTCCTGGCAAAATGTTCCGGCTGGTTTCTTCTTTGGCGCTGGCGTTTGCTACGACGAACTGCAGGAGCCAAGAGCCCAAAGCATATAGCTACAGCGGACAGGTTGTGAATAGCGTTACCGGTGAACCCATCTCGCGGGCACTGGTGCAGCTTGGCAGCCAACATGGCGCGCTTACCGATCACAACGGGAACTTTGAATTCGACGATGTTGTGGAAGATGGCGGGGCAGCTTACGCATCGAAGCCAGGCTACTTTCCCAAAGACTCCGTAGCGATCACGCAAAGTGGACCCGTCATCCTGCGGTTGATTCCAGAAGCTATCGTTTCCGGGACGGTCACTGATCAGAATGGGCAGCCGATTCAGGATCTACCTATCCATCTGAAGAGTCTGGACGTGCGTAACGGGCTGACGCATTGGCGGCAGATTCAGTCCACGACTACGAACGTGGAAGGCGAGTTCCGTTTTGCGGAGTTGCAGGCAGGCAAGTATCGTCTTGCCAGCAGCTTCCAGACGGAAGGTTTCCCGGAGGCAGCTTCTTCCGTCGCTTTCGTGCCGGTAGACTATCCGCCGGTGGGAGGCGATGAAGCCAACGGCGCGCTCACGCTTTCTGCCGGCGACCACGTTGAGGCCAACATGAGCCCCGCGTCCGAGAAACTCTATCCGGTGACGGGAGTGGTACACGGGAGAGCCGGCCGGGGCATGAGCTTCGAGGTAGAGACAAAGGACGGTGAACCGGTCAGCCCGGTGCTCCGGCTCAATCGGGAGACGGGCAAGTTTCAGCTGATGCTGGCCAGCGGATCCTATCGCCTTAAGGTGCACTCCTTTGTCGAACCACAACAGTGGTCCGGGACGCGAGAGATTTCTGTTGAGCAGGCGGCGATCGAGGGGGTCTCGATCACGTTGCAACCGCTGGCGACGATTCCAGTCGAGATCGGGTACCAGTCGGTTAATACCGACGAGCAAAATGCACATTCGAGCTCGCCTCCGTCTTTGGTCCTCGCGCTGGAGAGCAACGACGCGGGCGCCCCCTATCGCATGTACCCGGCGCTGACCCTAAGCCATTCGGGCGGCGGGCAGCGGCCAGAATCCGACGATCCGCTGATCATTCGGGATGTTGAGCCTGGCCGTTACGCGGTGCAAGCGCATGTACAAGCGCCGTGGTACGTGGCTTCCGTTTCGTGCGGCAACGTGGACCTGACAAGAGAACCACTGGTGATGGCAGCCGGCGCTCCCGGCTGCACCATGCGCGCCACGCTACGGAATGATTCCGCATCGGTGAAGTGGTCGATCACTTCGAACGATACGACCAGTGCCAGCAGGCAGGCGAACTCTGTTCTTGTGATTCCGCTTAGCAACCTAACCCAAGAGGGCTATTGGGTGTTTTCGACCGCTGAGGGATCGTTCGAAGGCCTTGCCCCGGGCCGCTACCTGGTCATGGCGATGAAACACCAGCAAGAACTACCGTACCGCAATGCCGAGGCGCTGCAACGTTACTTTCCTTTTGGCCAGGAAGTGACGCTCACCCCGAACGGCAAGGCAGAAATGCAACTACAGTTGTTTGCGGGAGAACCGTAGATGCTCTATCAACGCAAGAAGCTGGTTGGGTTATGGGTTGTAGTGCTCATTTCCAGCGGGCTAGCGGCCCAACAGGCTTCGTCTTCCCATAGCTGGCGCATCAGCGGCAAGGTAGTCGACGCGCGGAGCGGGCAGGCACTTGCACGATGCATGGTGGAGATAAGCCCGACCACGGAACGGAGCCCTTCCGTCTCGATGACGACCGGAGACGACGGGCAGTTCGTGTTTGATGGCCTGGGGTTAGGAAAATACCGGCTCACCGCCACGAAGCGGGGCTATCTCACGCAGTCTTACGAGGAGCACGAGAACTACTCCACCGCCATCGCGGTTGGACCGGCACTTAAGTCTGAAGGATTGATTTTCAATCTAACCCCGCAGGCAATCTTTTACGGTGTGGTCAGCGATGAAGCCGGGGAACCGGTTCGCAGGGCGCAGGTGAGACTGTTTGAGGAGTTGGAGCGGGAGGGGATCCGTTCGATTCAGCAGCGGCAGGTCGCGATGACCGACGACCGGGGCATGTACGAGATTCACAACGTCTCCCCCGACAACCACTACCTCGCTGTCACGGCCCAACCCTGGTATGCCCACGTGGTGGCGTTGGATGGCGGGCAACCGGGCCCGAGCAATTCCGCGCTCGACGTAGCGTATGCGACCACGTTCTATGCCAACGCAACGGACTCCGAGGAAGCGACTCCGATCCCGGTAAAGGGCGGCGAGAGAATTGAAGTCGACATGACTCTCACTGCTCAGCGCGCTATGCACCTTCACTTACCGGTTGCTGCCGGCGAGAACCCGAGTGTGGGGATCTCGCAATTCATCTTTGGCCAGTTGGAAGGAGTACCCACCGGGATGCAATCAAGCAAGGACGGTGTGATGGAGATCGAAGGCCTGGTACCCGGGCGATATGAGGTCACAATGACCCGGGAAGCGGACCATGGTCAATTGGAGTCGAGTCATTTCACGACGGACATTGCGGGCGGCGCAACGGAGTTGAGTGAGAGTAGCGCCGCCGACGAAGTGACCGTGACGGGCAGGGTGACGTCGATCGATGGGAAGATTCCGCCGGCCAGCATCGCGCTGCTCTCCGCGCATCCGCGCCAGGACTATTCCGCCACCGTGAACCCGAGCGGCGAGTTTACCCTGAGTGTCCCTGCCGGCGAATATGAAGTGGTGGGCAGGGTTCCGCAAATGTACCTGGCGCGGGTTTCGTCACCGAACTCTCCGGTGAAAGGACGGGTGCTGGAGGTAAAGACGGGCACGGCTCCTAAATTGCAGATCGTGGTCGGAGCGGGGTATGGTCAGGTCGATGGGTGGGCGGAGGCCGAGGGGCAGAGAGTGGGCGGAATGATGATCCTGCTGGCGCCCGAGGATGCGAAGGACAATCACATTTTGTTCCGCCGTGACCAGAGCGACTCTGACGGCACGTTCTCCCTGTTCGATGTTGTTCCCGGGCGCTACCGGCTGATGGCGATCGATCGAGGGTGGGACCTGGAATGGACGGACGCGAACGTGCTCGATGGTTTTTTGAAGAAGAGCGTTCCGATAGAGATCCGCGCGAAGGAGAAAGTGAAGCGGGTGGTTGAGGTTCAAATGCGTTAGCGCCGGCCACAGTTTCGGTTACATATATAGCTCAGCAAGTATCTATATACGGCCGGGGACCGTACGGGGACCTCAGGGCTAAAGCGCGACGTATTGTCGATTATTTTTGGCACGCCTAAAAGTCATGCCCTGATACAGAGCAGCGTCTTTTCGCAAGGTGGGGAGCCCGTACCCTTATGGTTTGTTTATTTTGGGTTTTTTTTAGGTGTGATTGTTTGCTGGCCCTCGGTAATCACCAGGTAGCGATTCATTGCAGGATGTAGAACGCGATCGATGTGGTGGCTGGGCCGCGGCCACTGCACTTCTACCCAGTCGATTTTGCCTTTTCCGGCGCCGATGATTTCGCGCGGATCGTGGCTGGACAGAAAGCTTCCACCTGATGTTTTTTGCCGTGTCAGGATTTTTCCACCGATGCTCCAGCGCAAGATGGCGCCCACCGCGGCGGCGTTCGCTGACTTTGCAACCAGACTTAGACCGAGCCAGTTGCTGCCGGCTTGCGCTGTATTCATCAGCAGATGCACGGGGCCGCCATTCTCAGTCATCACGATGTCAGGATAGCCGTCATTGTTTAAATCTCCGACCGCTAAACCTCTGGCCGAATAGTCGCGTTGAAACGCTGGACCCGCGGAACTACTCACGTTCTCCAGCTTTGTTCCCTGAATATTGTGCAGAAGCAAAAGCGGTTGGCGGTACTTGATGCCATTTGTTTCCTGAGCGACGAAGTCGTCGGGATGCCCGTTCGATAAAACCAAATCCAGCCAGCCGTCGTTGTCATAATCGAGAAGCTTCAAGCCCCACCCACTGAGCCACATCGTCGCAGGGGCCAGCCTAGTGCTGTCTTTGACGTCGTCGAACATTTCATGACCGCGGTTCTCGTACAGCGAGGCTGTCTGTATATCGATATTGGCGACGATCAGATCCTCAAGCCCGTCGTGGTTGATGTCGCCGGCGTCTACTCCCATGCCGGAGCGAGGGAGCCCGTCAACGCTATACGCTACGCCGGCTTCCAGGCCGATTTGCTCAAAAGTCTTTCCCTGGCGGTTGGCCCACAGAAAGTTGGGCATGGTGTCGTTGGCGACAAACAAATCTGTGTAACCGTCACCATTGATATCTGCCGCTACCGCGCCCCATGCTTTGCCCGGCTGGGAAGAGATTCCGGTGGCCTGGCTGACGTCTTCAAACTTGCCATCGCCAAGGTTGTGATAGAGATGGCTGGGCAGGGGTGTAAGCACGCGCGGATTGCAATAGCGGTAGCCTGTCTCAGCCGCACTATTCTTCTCACCCATCCCGCCGTAGGACTCAGCCTGGCTGCAAAGCCTGTTATTCGCGTAGTCGGCAAATTCACCGACGAACAAGTCGAGCTTTCCATCGTTGTCGTAATCAAACCAGAGCGCGCTACTGCTCCATTGTGTAGGCTTGATGCCGCTCGACGCAGTGACGTCGGTAAAGGTTCCGTTGCGATTGTTGTGGTAGAGGACACACTTGCCGACGCCTGAAATAAAGATGTCGTCATAACCATCATGGTCATAGTCGCCAACCGTTACTCCCATACCAAAGAGCGCCGTGGTGACGCCTGCCTCCTGGGTTACATCCTTGAAGGTACCGTCATGATCGTTCCGGTAGAGGGCAAAGTGAAGGGGTGTCTGAGGATCATAAAAGGTGGAGGGGCCGGAGTTCACCAGGAGAATATCCATCCAACCGTCGTTGTCGTAATCAAAGATCGCCACACCGGCGCCCACGGTTTCGGGAAGGTATCGTTGCGCCGAACGGCCGCTCTCATGGACCCAGGTAATCCCAGATTCGGCGGGTGGAACCTCACGATAAATGGGGCCCGAGGCTTTGACCCCCAGCGGGAGAAGCAGCAATCCCAACCAATAAGCCTTAGACATGGATACCGGGAATTGTATAGTGCGCGGGACGCATGGGCGTAGGCGCGAATTCGGTCTTCATTCCGAATTTCTTGGTACACTCAAATACGGCATGCAAGTGCCTGGACCATTCGAGGAGCCTTTCAGATGCGCCTGCCTTTCGGCCTGGTTGTGCTTAGTGCTTTTTGCTTGCTGTCTGCCGCGGGACAGAGCAAGCCGCTCCAGATCTACTTTGTCGATGTCGAGGGCGGGCAATCGACGCTGATCGTGTCGCCTTCGGGCGGGTCCATGCTGGTCGATACCGGCTGGCCAGGATTTGAGGATCGGGACGCGAAGCGAATCGCGGCGGTAGCGAAAGATGCCGGCGTGAAGAAGATCGACTACGTTGTGATCACCCACTATCACACCGATCATGTGGGAGGCGTACCTCAACTGCTCAAATATCTGCAGGTGGGTACTTTTATCGATCATGGACCGAATACCGAGAATGATGAGTTGGCTCCTGAAGGCTATGCTGCCTATCTGAAAGGGATCGGCACGACGAGGCATCTTGTCGTCAAGCCAGGAGACAAGATTCCGGTGCCCGGAATCAGCGTTGAGGTACTTACCGCGGCAGGTAAGGCGATCACCTCACCCTTACCCGGCGCGGGCCAGCCAAACCCTTACTGTGCTTCGGAACCGGCGGCGCCCGTAGATCCGAGCGAGAATGCGGCCTCTCTTGGCGTGATGATCAAGTATGGAAGTTTTCGGTTTCTTGATTTGGGAGATCTGACCCGGGCGAAGGAGCAGGCTCTGGTTTGCCCCAGAAACCTGCTGGGAGAGGTTGATCTCTTTCTGATTAGCCATCACGGCTTCTCGTTCTCAAATTCCAAAGACCTGGTCCATGCGATACATGCGCGGGTAGCGGTTGACATCAACAGCGCTCATAAAGGCGGGGATGCGACAGCGTGGCAGATCGTACACGACTCGCCGGGGTTGCAGGATCTGTGGCAGTTGCATTATGCGATCGCGGCGGGACCGGAACATAATTCGCCCAAAGATTTCATCGCGAATTTCGATGAGACGGATGGCAATTGGATTAAGGCTTCTGCTATGCCGGACGGCACGTTCAGCGTGGTGAATACTCGGAATAACTTCGGGAAGACTTACAAGAAATAGCGTTTGGCGTATCCCACCCTTCGCAAAATGCCGCGACGGATGGGACACTCGGCTTTCAACGCTTCAGCTCGGCGGTGATGGCAAAGATGGCCAGGGGCGAATGTTGGCCATTTAGCTTGCAGCGCAGATTTAGTAATTTGTGATTTTCTATCGGCACCGACCATAGCAGGAGTTGGTATCTCTCGCGGACGATGTCCTTGATGTACTCGGCCGCCGGCTGCGCGGCAGTGGCGATGGGGTCAATGCGCGTGGCCTGGTAAATGCGGTTGGATTGGGCTACCTCAATCCCGTTGCGCACGGGTAGGGTTTGCGTCTTTCCGTTGGCATACTGCAGCGTGTAAACGGCGACCGTCTCTCCTTCACCACCACTTAGCGGATAACCAAGGGGCAGAGAGACCTGGCCCAGGATGTGAAGCCTGGTGCAAGGTTGGTCGATAGGAATGGTGATTTCTGCCGCGCCGGCGGTCAGTAGAAGGGGCCGAACATGATCGGCTACCAACGGTGAGCGGAAGCTAACGCCCCCAATCTTCATTTCGGGGGTTTGCCACAAGGTAAAATGAGAGCCGGTTCGCTTCCACTGATCGTCAGCCACACTTTTGGCCCAGAATTTTTCGAGACTATCCTCGAGTGCTTGCCAGGCTTGTTGGCCGGCGGGGGAATCCACCAGGGGCTGTAGATCGACCATCTGCAATGTACTCCCCGGTGAGAAGGGAACCGATTGCAGCGGCGTTAGAGTGAGTCGGCCGGGGGCGGGAGCACCGCAGTTTTCTTGCCTGCCGGCAAAGAGACCCGCCAGCCGGGAATAGATGGGCTCCCGGATCTCGCGGCTTTCCGTGACTACTCCGGAAAGCAGGATTCCGTTGTGAGTGGGCCAATCGATGCGGTTGAATTGATGCACGTCGTTCCAGCTCCAGAAGGCGTGACCGGCGATCTTTCCCGCTTCCACCTGAGAGAGCAAGCCGTCGAAATCGCCCTCGTAGAAAATATCTCCGTCGCCGGCATCCTCCCATCCCCACTCAGTCAGAGTTAAAGGTTTGTCTGGCCCGAAGGATTCTGGGAGGGTTATGAACTTTTCACTCGAAAATTCATACTTGTGCCAATCGTAGAAATCGAGGCCGGCATCGTCGTAAACCTTTTTCACTGCGGGAAACTTTCCGTACAAATCGGCAACAGACACCAAGCGATGAATGGGATCGAGTTGATCGCAGATGGCTCTGCCGCGCTTGAGGTAGCTCAGCGGAAAAGCGCATTCGTTCCCCAGCAGCCAAATGACGACTGCCGGCGAATTCCAGTCGCGGCGAATGACGCCTTCCAGGATGCTGCAACCGAGATCAACTTCGCTGGGTGGCAATTTGGCGAAGTCCATATTCCAGAACCCGGGCTCTTCGCTGACTAACAGCCCCAACTCTTCGGCTAGATCCACGATCCTACGATCATGCGGATAGTGCACCAGGCGAACATAGTTTGCGCCCATGGTCTTGATCATCCGCATGTCTTTCTCTTGCTGGCTGGGGGACAAGGTGAAACCCTGGTTTTGCCACATGTCGTGGCGACACACTCCGTTCAATACCACCCGTTGCCCATTCAGGAGGAAGTTTCGGCCCTGAGTCTTGAACTCTCTGAAACCTGTCCGGCAGCTCCAACGGTCTTGTGCGGATCGGGTTTTCAGCTCGGCGCGCAAGGTGTAGAGGTTTGGCTCCTCTGGCGACCAGAGGGATGGAGCCTTCAAATCGAGGCTTAGCTCGATCTCGGTGCTCCCCGCTTTTAATTGAATGTCTTGTGTTGCCTGCGCAACTTCTGAATTGCCGGAGAGAAGCGTGAGTACGCAGGTGCCCGACTGCGCGTCGGTCGAAGCAACAGAAATTTGAGCTTTGCAAGCGACACTTTGATAATCGCCAGCAAGCTGATAGCTCAACCGCAAAGTATCGATAAATGACGCCGAGCGGAGCTCAATCTCCACGGGACGGATGATGCCGCCATAACATTCCCAGCCGCCGCAGTTACCAAATCGAATCGCGTCCGAGCCTGCTCCGTCCGGCTCAGCATGGGCGTCCGCCATTTCTACTTCAATGGTGTTTCGGCCCTCGACAGCCTGCTGCGTGCAGTCAAATTCATGCGGCAGGTAAGGAATCATGCTGCCTAATTCATGGCCGTTAACAAAAACCTTTCCGTAGTAGGTGATGGCCTCGAATCGAGCAAATGCTCTCTGCCCGTTGCTGAGGCGGGGAAGAAGGAAAGTGCGCTTGAGGCGGTAAGTGCCCGACGGACGGAGGGACGATGGCACCAGAATTACATCGTAGAGCTTGCCGTTAATATACCGCTCCCACTCACCGTTCAAATCAACGACAGTACGGAAGGGATTCAGCGGTTCCATTTGCGCCATTACTATCCTCTATCTCTCAACCGTGACGGCGAAGAGTGCCAGCGGCGCCTGCTCGCCATTCAGCTTGCAATGGATCCTGGCTAATTCTTTACCCTCGACGGGAATGGAATAGAGCAGGATCTGGTACTGTTCGCGGGCAATATCCTTGACGAAGAGCAATGCCGGCTGCGCCTCAGTGGCGATCGGGTCGATACGGGATGCGCTCTGAATGATGTTCGATCGCGCAACCTCATAGCCGCTGCGCAACGGAATCTCCCGAGTTGTGCCGTTGGCATACTCAAGGGTGTAGCTGCCAATTGTTTCTCCATCCTTACCAACCACGGGGAAGCCTTCGGGCAGCGTTACCTGACCCAAGATGTGCACTCTGCGGCACGAACCGCCAACTGGAATCGTGAGCTGCGGGGCTTCAGGCGTGAGGATCAAAGGCCGCGCGCGTCCACTGACGGCGGGGACGCGAAACGCAACGCCTGCGATCTCGATTTCACTTTCTTTCCAGAGAACAAACTCTTCTCCGCTGCTCTTCCACTGCTCGTCCCCGACCTGCTTCCAGTAGTCGGCAAAGCGTTTTTTGAGGCCGCTCCAGGCGAGCGCTGCATCCGAGGTTTCCACCAACGATTGCAGATTCAGTTGATCGAATTTGCTGCTCTTTTCCCAAGGCGCCCAGCGGAGCCGGAGGATCTCCGGAGTAGTGTCCGGCAGCTCATCCTCATGGCGCCGCAGGGCAAATAATCTCGCCAATTCCATCGACACCACGTCGCGTGGTTCGCGCGACTCAGTGACGACGCCCGACTCGAGAATCCCATTGCACATTTCGTCGTCGATGCGGCTGAATTGCGGCAGGTCTGCCCAGGACCAGAACATGGTGCCGGACAACTCCCCCGATTCAATGAGGTCGATCAAACTATCGACGGTCTTGCGCATAACCAGCTCGGTCTGGCCGATGGCCCTGCCGCCCCATTCGGTAAACGTCAAGGGCTTGCTGGGACCGTCGAAGGCCGCTTCCTGGGCGAAATCCTGCACATGGTAGGTGTAGGGATGCTGGTCGAAGAAGTCGAGGCCCGCGGCAATAAAGAGCGGCTTGACCTTTTTTGCGCTCTTGTCATTGGCCACCGAGACCAGGCGATGAATCGGATCGAGGGCGTTGCATCGGCGCTTGCCCTCAGCCAGAAACTCCTCGGTCAAAACGCATTCGTTGGAAAGCAACCACGCCATTACCGCGGGTGCGTTCCAATCTCGGCGGATGGTGGTCTCGAGAATCATGTACCCGAGATCGACCCGGGGACGCTCCATGGTGGTGAAGTTCATGCCCCAGAAGCCAGGTTCTTCGCTGACCAACAATCCCAGTTCATTAGCTAAGGCGACGATGTTCCGATCGTGAGGATAGTGGACGAGGCGAACAAAGTTGCAGCCCAACTCCTTGATCATCCGCATATCCTGTTCCTGCTGGCGGCGGGTCAAGGTGAAGCCTTCGTCCTTCCACATGTCGTGGCGGCAAACGCCGTTCAGCACCAGCCTCTTGCCGTTGAGGCGAAATTCCCTGCCCTCAACCCGGATATCACGGAAGCCTGTTGCGCAACTCCACTGATCTTCACTGGACGCCGTTTTTATATGTGCGGCCAATTCATACAGGTTGGGTTGGTCGGGCGACCACAAGGCTGGATCTTTCAGGTCGAAGTTGAGTTCGATTTCATTTGCACCCAGTTTAAGCTGGGTGGTCTGGGTGTCGCGCGCGAGTTCTGCTCCGCGGTATTTCAACACAACTTCCACCTGGGCTGAGGTCGATTCGGTACTCTGCACCATCACCCGCGGATGCCCGCTGCAATTGCGATAATCCTCGCTTAACGTGTAGGCAAGGCGCACATTCTCAACAAACGACGCCGGCCGTATTTCGACGAAGACATCGCGGATGATTCCTCCATAGGCTTCCCACCCGGGATTGACGCCTAAGGCAATCTCGGCCTTGCCAGATCCGTCGGGCAGCGGCACGAGGTCGGCGATTTCTACTTGAATCGCGTTCTCGCCTTCTTTGGCCAGGCTGGTGAATTCAAAATCGTATGGAATGTAAGGTCCCATGGCGCCCAAGGGCTTGCCATTTACCGTGACCCGGCCCCAATAGGTGATGGCTTCGAAGTGCAAAAAGACCCGTTGGCCGGATGCGAGGTGGGGAAGAGTCACGCTTCGATTGAGGCTGTAATATCCGCTGGGACGGCGGGAGGAAGGAACAAGTGCTATTTCGTAAAGCTTGCCGGCAACACGGTATTCCCATTCACCACCCAGGGGAAAGCGAGACCGGGAACCCTGAGTGACCGCTTCTGGTTGCTGTGCGGAAAGAGTGGGTACGGCCGCGGCCACCACAGATGCGCCTAAAGTGCCAAGGAAGTTGCGACGATTGATCATTGAGTTGAGATGGACACCGAAATGAGGACGCCCTGGCACGGAAGAAGGAAGAACTTTCCTTTGCAAAACTTGCGAAAGCATAGCAACCGCTATCGAATGGTGTCAAGATATTTCGGAATTGCTTCCGAATAGCAAAAAGAGCTATGAGCAACCCGTTCCGGGTAAACTTGCCGTGATGATCAAGCAGAAACAAAAGGCCGGGCGCCTGTTCAACTCTACGACCGCGATTTGCGCTTTTGCCCTTGCCTGGGGGACAGTACAAACCCCGGTTGCAGCCGCACAAGCCGGCGCCCACCCTCAGAGCGAACTGGAGCGATCTGAGACCCGGCAGCGATTGGCCCTTGCCGCCAACCCTGATTCGCCGGAATTACATGGCGCGTTAGGTGAAACACTCCTGCGGGAACGAAAGTACGAGGAAGCGGCGCAAGAGCTTGGAGTCGCCGCGCAACAGCTGCCCGACTCTGCCGAGTACAACTTCGGCCTCGCGGAAGCGTTGATAGGTTGGGGACATTTTGGCGTTGCGGAGCAGTTTCTGCGCGCCGTTCAGTCTCACTTCGAGAACTATGGCCAATTCCACTACGATCTGGGGCTTGCCGAATATAGCCTGAACCGTTCTCGCGAAGCCGAAGTTGAACTTCAGGAAGCGGTGAAGCTCGACCCGAAACTGGAGCGGGCAAAGTTCCTGCTGGCAGCCAGCCGGGCTCGCAATGGCGACCTAGCCGGCGCGGCGAGCAGCCTTCAGGCTTTGGCGAAGGAACATCCTAACGAGGTCCCCTACTGGGTGGCATTAGGAGAAGTGCTGGCGCAGATGGATGCCAGCCATTACAAGGAAGCTCTTCGTGCCAGCCGGCATGCACTGGGGTTGAAACCAGGAGATCCTGGCATCGAGTTCAAGACGGCAGTGATTCTTTTGAAATTGCAAGACTATGCCTCGGCTCGACCATTGCTGGAGCATGTGGTCAAGGTTTCCCCGAATGACGCCCAGGCTCATATTGCTCTGGCCAGTACTTACTCGCACCTGGGCGATCACGCTTCTGCCCATCGGGAAAGTGAAATTGTTGCGCGGCTAGCGAAGCAGGAGCCGTCCCATCCTGCTCCTGATCAGCCTTGATGGTGGTTGCGAACAATTTCCGGACAGTTTTAAATCTGTGGCATCCCACCCTTCGCAAAAACGCGAAGGATGGGGCACCCCCCAGTCGTCGCGGCCGGGTGCACTACTCCGCGCGGTTTCCCAGGACGGCCCCTTTGGAGATTGGCTGAACTACCTGGGCGTAGATCGCCAGCCACCCGGGCTTCAAGTGCCGCTTGCGAGGCTTCCATTCGCTCACTCGACGGGTTATCTCGGCATCACTCACCTGTAAGTCAATTCTT
Organism: uncultured Acidobacteriaceae bacterium; assembly: GCA_963758385.1. Lineage (GTDB taxonomy): Bacteria > Acidobacteriota > Terriglobia > Terriglobales > Acidobacteriaceae > PALSA-350. The sequence continues at coordinate 2,708,451 of CAVWVA010000001.1, forward strand.
CTTTTATCGAGGTCGATGCGGATGGATTCTCCCTCGGCCACCACGGCGAAGGGACCGCCGGCTGCTGCTTCGGGCATGACCTGACCGATGGTGATTCCGCGATTTAGCCCGGATAGTTCTCCATCCGTGACGACAGCCACGGAATCTCCCAAGCCTGCGCCGACCAGAGCCGCCATGAAGCTGCAGGCAAAAACTGTTCCAGGGCCACCGACCGGCCCCATCATGCGCAGAACAACTACGTCGCCGCGCTGAATTTTGCCGTCTTTGAGCTCGTTGATCGCTTCGTCCTCATCTTCGAAGATGCGGGCAGGGCCGGTAAAAGCTCGCAGGTCACTGGGAACCGCGGAGAGTTTGACGATGGCGCCGTCCGGGGCTAGATTGCCGCGCAAAATGATCAACCCGGGCTCAGGGCGAAATGGCCGTGTGACTGGACGGATGATCGATTCATCCACTTCCATCGGCTCGGCAAGAGTTTCTGCCAGGGTTTTTCCACTTACGTTCACCGCATCGAGGCGCAGAGCTTTCTGCAACTGCTTCATTGCTCCTCGCGTTCCCCCAGCGGCTTCGAAGTGCTCGATGCGATCTTCCCCGTTCGGCTTGATGCGCGCGATCTGGACGGCCGTCGCGCCGAGATCCTCGAACAGACGGGTAATGTCCAGGTCGAGCCCGGTTTCGGTCGCAGTCGCTGCCAGATGACGCACCGTGTTCACGGAGGCGCCAAGGGCGATGGCTACGACGACTGCATTGTGGAATGCTTCTGGCGTGAGGATTTGCCGGGGCAGGAGCTGTTCTTCGACCATCTCAAGGATGCGCTGCCCGGCACGGCGAGCAACCTGGAACAGCTTCTCGCTTCCGCCCCGCACTGGCGTGGTTCCGGGGAGCGCCATGCCAAGCGCTTCGGCCAGAATGTGCATCGAGTTGGCGGTCGCCAGGCCGGCGCACACGCCCGGGCCCTGAATGGCCACCCGAGTCCAATCTTCGAGTTCTTCCACTTTCATTGCGCCGGTGCAAACGGTGCCAACTGCCTTGTAGACTTCTTCGATATCAACCTCGCGGCCGCCACATTTTCCGCCTAGCTGATAGCCGCATGGCACCACAATTGACGGTATGTTGAGGCGACCGGCGGCCATGAGGTGTGCCGGGGTTGTTTTATCGCATGAGGAGAGCAGGACCATGCCATCCAGGCAGGCTCCTTCAACCATCACTTCTATGTCATTCACCACCAGATCGCGAGTGGGCAGAATGTACCGTGCTTTGAGCGCAGCCGAGGTTACAAAATCCGAGGGAGCCGCGGTACGTACTTCAAAGGCCAGCCCTCCAGCGTTGCGGATGGCTTCCTGCACCGCCTTCGATACGTCGTCCAGGTGGATGTAGCACACGGAAAGAGTGGAAGAGGAGTTAATGACGGCAATTTTCGGTTTGGTAAAGTCTTCTTCTTTCAGGCCCATGGCAAACCACTGACTGCGCCTTACGGCCCAACGCGTGGTGCCTCGTTCAAAGTTACTTCGCAACATGGCTATCTCTCTTTCGCGGTCTTGAGGTGGTTGGTGTGCATCCAATCGGCTACCTGCTGACCGCTCAAGTCCTGGGCCGGGATGTTCTCATTCGCCATCAAGCCACAAGCAGCTCCGACTGCATAGCCCATTCCAAAGCACTGGGCCGTGACCCGCGCGGAAGCCAGCGCCTCATGTTCCGCCGACATACAGCGGCCGGCAACCAGAAGATTGGAAGCGACCTCCGGGATAAGCGTCTCAAACGGAATATCGTAGGAGTCATTCTCGATGTAGCGAATGCTGAGCCCATCCTGACTATGGAGCTCGATGGGCCATGCGGAGAAGGTCGCTGCTCCTTTGGCCTTGCGAGCTTTCAGCACATCGTCATTGGTAAGCCTGGTTTTTCCGACGATCGACCGGGTCTGGCGAATGCCGACCTGCGCGCCGGTTTCGGCTAAATAGGCGTGGGCAAAGGCTGGGATACGTTCGCGTAGAAATGTCGCGTAACTACGGGCCTGGCGGCGGCCCTCAACTTCGGCAAACGAGATATCGTCGCTTGAAATGCCTAGCGGCACCGAACCATCTGGCCGGGTAATGCGGGTCATGTTGCAAAGCACTTCATGACCGTTGGGCATGGGGAACAGGTATACGTGGTGACGGGGAAGGCAAAAGGCTCCCGCTTTATTAGCCTCGACGATTTTTCGATCGATCTCAGCGGGATCGAGCTGCATGAATGCGTGCATATCGACGCCGCCCATACGGAAAATCATGGTTGGGGTTTGCACCACGCCTTTGCGACCCAGCGTAGTTTCTCCTCCCAGGCTGTGCACTACTTCGGCATCTCCAGAAGCGTCCACGACGACCTTCGGTTGGACGACGGCCTGGCCTTCCCTGGCTTGTACGAGCAACGCGTCAATCCGGTTGTTCTTGTGAAATGCGCGCAAAAAGTGGGTGTGATACAAAGTGCGCACTTGCTGTTGGCGAAGCAGACCGTCGGCAACTTCTTTCCAGACGACACTCTCATGAGGTACGAGTAGGGTCTTACCAAACGGGAGGGGTTCGCCCACTCCGCCGCGAAAGGCCATAAGGTCGTGGAACTCCGCCGCGAAGCCAAAGACTATTTGTTTTGGACGGGGGCCACTGCTGAACAAGCCGCAGATAGTGCCGCTTAATCCAGCGACCGTGGCGCCGCCACAAAAGCCATATTTCTCGACGATCAAGACGCTCAGCCCGATGCGGCTTGCAGCCACGGCGGCCGCCAAGCCAGAGGCTCCGCCTCCGATAACGCATACATCAGGCCGTGCCAGCACGGGAACCTTGTAGCTTGGAACGCGAAAGTCAGAGTTCAATGGCATTTGTTTGTTGTTCCGGTTAAGAGAACCGTAGATCTCTCCACTACGCTACGCTCCGATTGAAAAAAATTCCCTCAGTGGCTAAGCCCATTAGTTTTGCAAGCCTTATGTACGGGCTGAAGCCCGTACCCTTCAGCGGATTTTCCTCACGTTGGGTGGCCATAGGCCCATGGCAACTCGGTCGAAAAACATTTCCGATTCTGGTTACGAGAACAGCAGGTCCCCTCCACTGCGCTACGCTCCGGTCGGGATGAAAATTCATTTGGGGCGTTGAACTTAGCGACCGACTTGGTCATGTTCGGTGGGCCGCTGGCCTAGACAACTCCTCCAGGAAAGCCAGGATGCTGCTTAAGAGGAACCGCAGATCTCTCAACCATGCGCACTAGCCGTGAGCCATGAGACCGCCGTCGACTGCCAGGCTTGTGCCGGTGATGTAAGAGGCGAAGTCGGAGGCGAGAAAAAGGATTCCTCGGGCGACTTCCTCGGGCTTTGCCAGGCGGCCCATGGGTATGCTGCCGAGGAGGCGGTTTCGAGTTTCTTCAGGATTACTGGACTCCTCAATATAGCCGCGTACCAAGCGAGTGTCGGTTGCTCCCGGAATGATGCAGTTTGCGCGAATCCCATCCTTGGCGTAATCCAGGGCCAGTCCCCTCATGTAGGCCAGTTCCCCGCCCTTGGTAGCCGCGTAGGCTGAGTTGTTCGGATACGTGGCGAAGGCATGACCAGAGGAGCTGATGATGATAGCTCCCTTTTTCTGACGCTGCATAATTGGAATGGTGTACTTGCAGGTAAGGAAGACGCCTTTCATATTCACACCGTGCAGCCGGTCCCATTCTTCCTCGGTGGTTTCGATGGCTTCTTTGTTGATCTGGATTGCGGCATTCGCATGGACAACATCGATGCGGTTGAAGCGCTTTACTACGCTGTCAACCATCGCCCGCACGGAGTCCTGACGGCTAACATCACACTGGACCGACCACGCGTGGCCGCCTGCGGTTTCAATTTCGCGCGATGCGACCTGTGCAGTTGCGAAATCTATGTCGGCAAGGACCACGATGGCGCCGATACTGGAAAACAGCGCTGCAGTTGCGCGGCCAATTCCGTTGGCAGCGCCGGTAATGATTACGACTTTATCTTGCAGTCCCCAATCCACATTGCCTCGCTTGATTTGAACGTAGCGACCTATGCGGATCCCGCTACTGTGAGCCCTTCACGGTGCAGAGTGCCGGCGATCTCGCGAGCCACCTCGGCGCGCAGTTCGCCATACGGGCTCGGCGCCGATCCCACCTTGCGCCCCTGGGCGATGAGCGCCGAGCGCACCCGGGCTTCACGTTCCGGTCCGAGGCTCAGCACGTGCCACAAGCGTACCAACCGTTCATGATGGAGTCTGGCGTCCTGATGGTTTCCGCTTTGGAAGGAATGATATAGCTGCGGAACGTCACGAGGAAATGCGGCTGCCAAGTCTGAGATGATACCGCGAGCGCCAAGCATCAGCGCCACATAGTGAAGATCTTCAATCCCTGAATAAACGGGAACGACTGGGTGCGAGCATAGAAGATCGACCAGGGAATGAACATCGGCTGATTGTAAAACCCCATCCACCAACCTGCTGTTGATTAAATTGCCGGTTGTCTTCAAATCCACTTTTGCCTCTGGGAAGCAATCGGCCAGGAGCAGTGGGCAAGAAACCGCTCGCTTCAACTCTGCGAACATGTCGACCAGGCCAGATTCTCCTGGTTGGCAGAGGTAGTGCGGTTGGGCGACAAGGATTGCCTCTGCGCCGGCTTCGGCAACGGCACGCGCCATCTCCAGCGCTTCCACGGTGATATCCGGGAAGACCATGGCAAAGAGTGGCTTTCGCGAAGCGCGTCGAATCCCCGCGCAGAGAGCATATAGCTCTTCCGCGGGGGCGCCGGCTGTGCCGCTGAGTACTCCTCCGGCGCAAAGCCCGTCGACCGGCGACTCGTCCAGCAGCTTCACTTCGGCGCGAAGTTGATCTGCATCGATCTGACCGTCTGGGGCAAATGGCACCACGACGCTTGCGATCACACCAGCTGTCAGTGTTTGTTTCTGCACGATGTCCGCTCTCGCATCAAGTCCGGATTGCTAGTTCTACTTCTGAAAGCTACCGCAACGAGCGGAATATATGTTTTGCGACCGGCCACTCATCTCGCGATTGCCCGCGCCTGACTCGACGCAACGGCTTCGCTGGGGGCGAAAAAACCACCGGCCTGCATCGCCTGTTCGATGCTGCGGGCTGCCTCTCCTGTAGGCGACTTGAAGGGGCGCCGCGGTTTCCCTATCGGCCTGCCGCTCAACGTGACGGCATACTTTGACCGCGCGGGAAAGTCAGGATGATCGATGGCTCGCCAGACGGGTGCGATTCTCTCATGGAGCCGGCGCGCACGATCATATTCGCCGGCTTTTACAGCGTTGAACATGTCGACGATCTCGCGGGGAAAAACAGCCGATGTTCCGGAGATGGTTCCGTCCACGCCCAGGACAAACGACGGATAGATCAAGTCGTCAATCGCGGAGAAGAGTTTAACCTTCCCGCGCATGGTAGCGAGCAGCGCGGCGAGCGTGTGCATATTTCTGGCACTTTGCTTTACGCCTACGATTGCAGGATTGGCAACGACTAACTCATCGAGCGACTCCACCGCGGCTTCAGCAGTCGGCATAACGTTGTAGATGATGAGGGGCAAGGTGGAGCCGTCGGTGATGGCACGATAATATTCGGCGAGAATGCGTGTTTCCGCAGCGGGACGAAAATGCGGTGGAGGCACCTGTAATCCTGCTGCGCCAGCATCGCGAACCGCTTTGGCGAGGCGGACGGCTTCTGCCGACGAATCGGCGATCACCCCGGCGAGCACGGGAATTTCGCCGTTCACAGCCTCGATCACCAGGCGAACGGCCTCGGCGAGTTCGGCTTCAGAAAGGCCGGCACCTTCCCCCATGCTTCCCCCGACGACTATCCCCGAAGCCCCACTTTGTTTGAGGAACCGGGCTTCCACGACCAGCGCGGCGGCGTCGATGCGGTCATCTTCACAAAAGGGGGTAAACATTGGGGGCACAACACCCGCGAGATTTGCCAAAGCGTTCGTAAGCAACCCTCCTGAGCGGGGCGGTGAGACGAAGACCACGATAACATCCTGTCCAAGCGCTGTCAACGCAATCGGAATGTATTCCGATCATTCAAACGGAAGAGCCAAAGGAGCCCGCCCGGGGACCACTTTTCGGCCACTTCGGACCGCTTTTCGGCGGACCACGGCTATCGGAGAGGAAACTTCGGAACTCGTTCCATGAAGCAAACTTCAGACTAGAAAGTATTCGATGGGAGTTCCATTTGTGAAACGCACGAGACCACGTTGTTGCATTCGCAGCAAGTGGCCGTATAGGGCGAATTGCAGGAATGGACCGGTATCTTCCGGCCAGGCACCGAGTTTCGGACTGAGCGCATGGATGAGCTGCTTCAGGCTAACGCCACCACGGTGGTTCGCCAGGTGATTCCTGATCTCAATGTCGGCATTTTCCACAAACTCGCGCGTCTGATCGAGAAAGCCCTTCACTTCAATACCGTGTGTCGACGGCCAGTGGCCGGAGTAGATATGATCGATGGGCTGATTTTCCAGGAACTGGACAGTCGCCAGATAGGCATCCACAGCGTAGTAGGTCGGGCTAAAGGCCAGGGCGCCGGTGGTGGTGGGGCATCCATTCGCCTGCACCGCGTCGCTAGTAAACGCCGCTCGATTTTTTTCATCGTAGATGGCGAGATGGCCCTCGGAGTGTCCAGGGACATGCCAAACGCGCAGCTTCCAGTCCGGCGCAAGTTCTATCGTCTCTTCGGCCTTGAGCAGCAGGTCGATCTTGCAAGGGCGAGGGGAGTGGACCATGCCTTCACGGCCAAACCCGAGTTGGTGATCGCGGGCGAGAAAGTTATATCGGTTCTGGTAAAGATTCTCGGGGTCTTCAATCAGAGCCTGGTCGCCTTGATGACATGCGAGCAGGGTGGAAGCCGACGCGTCCCGGATGGCCGGCAATCCACCGTGATGATCGCCATCCGCGTGCATTGCGATGGCCATGGAAAGGCGCTGGGGGGCAATTCCGATCTTCTCCATATAGGGAAAAATTGCGGAGTCTGGCGTGGCGATGACGCCGGCATCCAGGAGCACGACCTTATCGCCTACGAACAAATACTGGAGAATATAGCGGTTGCCGAAGAGCGACCGGATCTCATGAACGTTGGGGAATATTTCCATAGAGGCCTCAACAAAGAATGAGTTCTTCAGAAAAACTTCAGGTTGAGATATACGAAAATCGCCATGACTACTGCTGCATAGAATTCGGGAGTCTGGTACCATCGGCCGCTTCTGCGCAGCCTTGCCGAACCGGAATACGTAAGCCCCTTCAACTTCTCCGGGTCGGGAGCTTCCGTCGTAAAAGTAACTGCAACAGTTATGGTTAATCCAGCCACGAAGCCCCAGACAGCCATCCATAAATTGGAGGCCATCGGGCTGCGGAAGTGCAGGATGCCGAGGCGATATAAGAGATACTCAGCGAGACAACCAAGGATGCCGGCGATCATCCCGTAAAATCCGGCGGTCGCCGAGGTACGCTTCCAGAACATGCCCAGCAGAAAGACGATGAAGAACGGCGAGAGGAAAAGGATACCGATCAACTGCATGTAGTCCATCAAGTTATCGAAGTTGAGGGCGATATAGGCGGAGAAACAACTCAAGACCGTACCCCAGATGGTCGCCCACCTGGCCACGTGCAGGTAGTGATTATCGGGCCGATCCTTCACCAGGTAGGTTTGGTAAATGTCGTAAGTAAAAACAGTGTTGAAAGCCGTGATATTTCCCGCCATCCCGGACATGAAACTGGCGAGCAGGGCGGTGAGGCCCAGACCGAGCATGCCACTGTGGTAGTAGCGACCGAGCAGCATGGGCAACGCGAGGTTGTAATCCTTGGTCACGATCTGGGGTGCAACGGCGAGAGCGACCATGCCAAGCAAGGTAACGATTGCCGGGAAAAACATTTTTGGAATCGCCGCAACCAGGGGTGTTTTGCGAGCAGAGTCAAGATTTTTGGCGGCGAGCGCGCGTTGCACTAACAGAAAATCCGTACACCAATAGGATGGGCCCGCGGTCAGGCCTAGCCCGATCACGACGACCCACCAATCGACACCAAGAGGATCGCCCGCGGCGCCCATTCCCTTCCACGTGTGGAGGTATTGTTGGGGCAGGCGCGTGACCAGACCGCTCCAGCCTCCCACCTCACGCAATCCGAGGAAAGAGAGGGGTAGAAATCCGACGACAATCAGGACGAACTGGAGCACCTCGTTATAGATGGAAGATGCAAGGCCACCCCAGAAGGTGTAGAGCAGCACGACGCACGCAGCGAGGAGAACGCTGGCGGTAAACGACCATCCCAGCATGCTGTGGAACACAATGGCAAAGGCGAACATATTGATGCCCGACATAAGCACTGTGACAAATGCGAAGCTGACAGCGTTGAGAGCATGCGCGCGGTGGTCAAAACGCATTCGCAGGTATTCGGGAACACTGCGAATGCCGCTCGCATAGTAATAGCGGACCATAAACAAGCCGCAAAAGACCATCGCTGGAATGGCACCCATCCAGTACCAATTGTTGGTGCGCATGCCATACTTAGCCCCGTTTCCAATATGCCCCATGATCTCGAGCGAACCGAGGTTGGCGGACATGAAGGCAATTCCAGTAATCCAATGGGTCAGGGACCGATCGGTAAGAAGGAAATCGGATGAGGTGCGAATCCTACCTTTGAGGTAGTATCCGACGCCTAGAACCATGATGAAATACGACGCAATGATGGCGAAATCCAGTGCGCTGAGTTTTAGTAGCAAGGGATGATCCTTTTTTTACGTCGGTCAACGCGGGTTGTGCGGCGGATCTGGAGATGAAAGAGCGGCTGCACGCTGTAGATCCTTAGGAGATGACGACGGCGTTCTTAGACCTGACGTTGCTGGGGAAGAAACTGCTCTTGAACTGGCAAAGACTAGCAATACACGGGAAAGGCTGTCAAGTTTCATGCGGCGGTGCGGAATTGATTCCGAATTCTACGCGAAGAGTGGCGGTAGAACCGTGACACGGCGGGATGCGTGGAATCCCACCCTTCGCAAAAAAACGCGAAGGATGGGGCACCCGCACCTCCCTCTGGATTCAATTCTGGTTAAGAGAACAGCAGGTCCTTCCACTTCGCTACCGCTGCGGTCGGGATGACAATTCATTCGTGGGGTCAAGATTGGCTTCCGTATTTTTCAACCTAGGTGGGCCGCGGGCCCATGACAACTCCGTATGGACGGATTCGCGGTTTTCCCTTGACGAATTTCTACCGAGTTGGATGGGCTTCAGAGGGCGCCAGGGCTATCGTAGGCCTCTCGTTGATGTCTTCTTCGCTTCGCCTAGGACTAGTACCGCCCAGCAGCGCGGAGATGGTCCGCGTGGCTTCGCGCACAGCTTCCTTGATCGCCGGAAGGTTGCTGTTCATACGAGCCTTTGGCCCGGAGACACTGAGCGCAGCGACCGGCTTTGCTGCGCTTGAAAAGATGGGGCCACCGACACAAACGATGCCGGGCAAATTTTCTTCATCGTCGATGGCCACGCCTTCTACTCGGACCCGGGCTAGTTCACGCTCGAAGAGTTCCAGAGAGGTAATGGTCGCGGGAGTCATCGAGGGCATACCGTAGCGGGTCAGATGTTGCTGCCGCTCTTCCGGCGAAAGGTAGGTAGCAATACATTTACCAACCGAGGTGGAATGAAGGTGCGATTGCTCTCCGACCGTGGCCGCGACGCGATGAGCCTTGGGGCTTTCGACGACGTGGATGTACATGAGGCTTCCTGGCTGAGGTACGGCTAAGTTCACCGATTCCCCAAAGGTCAGAAGCAATCTCTGCATCAGCGGCTTGGCAATGGCCATCAACCGCTGATACGGCAAAGCATTTGTACCCAGCTCAAAGAACTTTCCAGAGAGTGAGTAAAGATTCGAGACAGGATCCTGTTCCACATACTCGAGCTTGTTCATTGAGTACAGCAGACGGTGAACCGTTGTTTTGGGCAAGCCGCTGAGGCTCGTAATTTCGTCCAGAGACACCCCTGCTTTGCGCTGCTGGCTCAACGACTCGAGTATGGCGAACATTTTCTGGGCGACGCCGACAAAATTCTTGTCGTAATCGACTTTGCGACTCTTGCGTGCTTTCTTCATCAATCCCTCAACATGGCCGGAAAATGGGACGCTCGAATAACCCGGAAAACTTAATTCTACAGCCCATGGTGACGGTTCAGTGGCGGGGAACCTCAACAGTCGTGCGAATCTCGGCCGGTGCAGCCATCGCCTCCAGGCTGTCGATATCGAAGTATTTGTAAAGATCAAGGCAAAACAGTTCCGGCGCCTGAGAGAATTGCACGGGAGTGTCCAGCAGGTAGCTCAGACTGCGCATGCCTTCGCGCACTACGATCTGAGAGAACAATTCCGGTTCCAGGGCCGCGGCCACGAGCGCGGCGCCCTGGCTGCGGATACCCGCCACTTCGAGCCGCACTTTGGAGACGCCGGCGCGCTGTGCAGCCCACCGCGTGACCCTGATCAGCTGAGCTGCTTGCATCCCGAGGGGGCGGTCGCCAACTGCATCGACCATCTGTGCATACAGAAACGGGTAGGTGTCTTTCCAGGAGGTCCCCGTAAACATCAAATCAAGGGCAAGCACCTGGTCACCTCGATTGAGGCGATCAGAGACGGTACCCGCACCCGCCTCCTTGCCGTGATCATTCATAACGATCGTCAGCGGGGCTGTGTCGCCGCTCTGCGCAATGGAACGTACCCAAACTCCGTTCGCGCTTAACCTGTTGCTCATCTGAAACACGTAAGAGATGGACTGAACGTCCTGATGCTTGGTCATGGCGATCTTCCAGATTTCCTGGATGTCGACAGGCTTATAACGGACGACGTCTTTGAGCGTTGTCCGTTGGGATTGCGCCCAAGCTCCCTGGGAAGCTGGCTGGGGCGGGATGGGTTGACGAGTAATTTCATTCCCGAGCTTGCGGGCAAGTGTCAGCAGGGTCAGATTGTCTTTGGGCAACCCTACGAGCAATTCATCGTAACTCCGCAGCTCTGCGGCAGCTCCATCTTCATTGGTAATGAGCGGGAGACCGAATTGTTTGCTGAAGAAACGATAGTCAGCGAGGCGATTGTCCAGTTGGTAATTGTGGGTGCCGGGATCCAGATTCTCGTGCCATTGAAAGTCATCGTCTTTTCCGTAGAGGGAAAAGAAGGGACGAATATCGTCAAAGACAACTGGCTTTACCAGGCTGGCGCGAAAACAGCAGTCATCTTCTGCGTTATAAGTAAGCAGAGTTGGCCGAGGAGCCATGAGGGCTACCAGGTAAGGGTAATCTGAGCCCTGCGCGAAATCTGTCGCCGATTGCTCAACGTCGCCCATATCTCCATACTCTTTCACTTCCACTCGTGAAGGGATGGAAGAAAATCCTGCTACCGGATTCGCGACCTTCACCCGTTCATCGAGAGAGCTTAGAACAATGGTTTGCCAGCCGCCTCCGGAGAGGCCGGTTACTCCAATTCTGTTACGGTCCACATTGGGGTGGTTGTACAGGTAGTCGAGGCCCCGCCGCATGGCCAGGTAGAAGATACCTATCCCGTTCGACCCCACCAGATCAAGGTGCGCGCCATACCAATGTTCGTTTTCGGGATTGCCGAGCTCACCGTAGGAGAACCATTCGAGACTCAGCGCGATGATCCCGTGCCTGGCATAGTTGATGCACCGTTTCTGTTTAAATTCGACAGTAAAACCGGGAGGCCCCACATGGCCGTGAAGGTTGAGGATGGCCGGCATCTTGCCGGTTAGTTTATCGGGCTCATAGAGCAGGGCGCTGGACTCAAAGCCAGGGACAATTTCGTAACGCAACTTGACTATGCGATAACCTGCGCCGGTTTCGACAACCTTCACTTCTTCGAACTTCGGCTGTGAGCTGACCCACTCTTTGGGCCAACCGTGGTAGACAACATCCTGCAGCAGATGTTGGCGAAGGCGCGCAGCCTCAGCGGTCCACTGGGCAGAATTCGCGGGCACCTGGGGCGGCTTGGCCGCATGTTCGACGACGTATTGTTGGATTTGAAATTGGGATACGGCCGGCGGCACGATTTCGTCCTTGAGCAGGGTTTTTAACTGCTCGGGAGAGCTCTGCGCCCAAAGGGGAGCGGCCGCGGTGAGGACCATCAGCAAAGCAAGACGGCTTTTGACAGCTGAGCGACGACGACGATCGTGCATGATTCCCTCGCTAAAAAATCGATGAATGGCCCAGTCTGGCTTAAGAGGCTGCGGAAAGATACAGTGTCGGATCTAGATGGTCCCTCGGCGGCTAAAGCCGCCTGCGTTGCGGAGCACTTCTTCTGTACGGGCTGAAGCCCGTACCCTTCAAAAGCATGCGTCAGGGCCTAAATGCCAGAAGGATTACAACGTTTTTATGCCGGGGATAAATCTCCGGCATACCCTCAACCGCGTTTTTCCGCGAGTTGTAAAGCCCGTACCCTTCAAAGAACCGAGTTTAGAACGCCCAGCGGAGCGAATCTTTAACGCACGGGCTCGATACGATATTTCTCCCCTGGCATGGTATCGAACACGAAAATCTCTCCCTCGCTGCGCGCCGGGACGCGCCCGAGATCGCTTAGCCTTGTCACTTTGATTGCACTTACATTCCACGGATTCGCAATGCGGGCGGCTTTTCCCTTTTCGCTGAGCAGGGAAAGATGAGTCACGGTCTCTCCGTTGTAGGTGGCGCTCACCAGAAAAGCTCCCGCGGCGCGCAGATTTTCAAAGCGCGCGGGTCCAAGGTTTTGGGTATTCGGAAACAGGTGGATGACGTTGGTGTAACTCTGCATCATGCACTCGTTGAGGACCGCGGGGAGCGCCATATTTTCCGTCCAGATGCCCATGCGCATCATGAAGTCGTAGTTGGTTGAATCGTCGTATCTTCCGCCGATCTGACGAACTCGATCATTGGCGACGCCGTTGGGCAGAGTGGAATAACGAACTTCACGCTTGAACCACTCCAAATCGAGCATTCCTAAACGAGCGCGAATGAGAGGCTGATAGACCAGATCATTGCCGCCTTCGAGGCGAACGGTTTGCGCCGTAAGCCGGGCAATCTCCAACTGCGAGGTTGCGTGTGTGATACCTACTTGCTCGCCGGGAAAGACCGGCGCGAGTGTAATGGGGACGTTGTAGACATGCTCTGCCGGGGCGTTCACTACATCGAGCCAAACTTCGCCGTAGGGGCCGTTCACGGTTGGGTAGGGCGCCAGATTTCCCAGGACGTCCTTCCACTGACCGCGCTCGCCTGCATCGATAGCCAGGACGGTTGAGGCTTCGATGACAGCGTTGAGCAGGAATCGTATCAGGGCAAGATCGAAGATGCCGTCTTTGTTCAGGCGGAAGTCAACGGTAAAGCCCCAGTTCTCGGGCGAGACGGTTGGCTCGATGTGATATTTACTGTCCGCACCTTTTTTCGCGTACGCGGAGACGAAGCGCGCGGCGGCAAGCAACATGGGGTATACCCGGCGGAGATAGTCCTCGTCTTGGGTGTAGAGATATTGCCACCACAGGCTTTGGACGGTCCAAGGAGTCATGCTGACCTGGTAGGCCCAGGGTGGGGCGGAAAAGGGCATGGTTTGACTCGGGACGGGAAAAGCCGTGAGCGGAAAGCAAGCGCCCGGCAGCCCGTAAGCGTCGTGAGCAAATTTTTCCGAAATGGCCAACAGATTTTGGCAGAGCTCCACGTAGGGCTGATGCTGCTCGACGTGATTGCTGGAAAACACGCCCCAGAAAACCTGCTGGCAGTTGTAGTCCAGGTGGTAATCGCCATGCCATTCGGTGCCGATTTCGCCGGTGGACCAATTGGCAAACAGGCCCGGCGCTACCCTGCCTTTCTTCAGGCAACAGGCCAGAAAGTACTGGTTGCGGTACCAAATCCCTTCCAATTCCTGATCATTCAACTCGATGGCGGAACGTGACCAGAATTCCCGCCAACACGTTTCAGAGTTGGTTTGCAGCTGAGAGGATGCGATGCCAGCGCTCTGGATAACTTGCTGGTGCGCATACGAGCTGGTGCCGAGATTTTCTGGAGTATAGGCTTGATTCTGGGACAGGGAAATCCACGGATCAAGGTCGTGGGAAGCGGCTGCCTTGTCCAGGAGGGCTTTGAGGAGCAGGTCACGGGGAGTTGCCAACTGAATATCCAGACGGAGACTCTGCGGGCCGCTTCCGGCCAGAGAGATGGCCTTGGGCGCCGGTTCCGGGGCGACTGTCCAGTGGCCCGCCACCCTGCCGCACAATGAGAAGTTTCGGTCAGTCCTGGACCTGGGCGGCGAAGGCATGGTGGGGGTCGGCGCCAAGGCAGGCAAATACTGAAAGCAGGAAAACTCGGCGCTGCTGTTACCGGCATTGACCCTGGTCTCAGGCGGCGGGAGCTTGCCCCACTCAGGTTTCGACTTGTCGTGAATTTTGTCGAGTTGGGGATAGTAATCGACGGAGAGAACGGGCACAGGCCCGTCGCTCGAGACTGAGATGAGGCCGGTGGTCCAGTCGACAAAGCAGGAAAGCGTGACGGCACGCGGCGAGCCCACCAGGCCGGTACAGTTCAGGTTGAGCGTGAACAGGCCGTTGCCGAGGTCGAGCACTTGTTTGCGAGGTTCGACCCAGCGGGAATCCCAGTGGACCCAGACCGTGCCGCAGGGCCACGGACGCGGCCAGGGCTGCTCATATGAAGCTTGCAATTTTTCCGTGTAGTCGCGAAAGAAGCTGATGTTGTCTTCAATGAACAACATGTCCGGCTTGCCCAGCCGTTTGGCCTCTTCGCTCGCCCGTTGCCAGAGATTCAAGAGATCTGGAAACGACAGAAGGTCTTCTTTGCCCTCTTCGCTTACGCGAATATCCCAGCAGTCGTTTTTCCCTATGTGCAGCCCCAGCGCGTCAGGCCGCACCACCACGCACACGCCGATATCTCCGTTGCCCAGGAGCATCCCCTCGAAGAAATCGGGACTGGGCAAGTCTCTTACTAGGGCATGTCGCCGGGCAATCTGGAAGGGGTCGAGATTTTTGTTATCAGGGGTAACGACGGGCGCGCCACGCACAGGCTGCGCGGCCGCGAGCGTAACCGCGGCCGAGGCATGAAGGAATTGCCTACGTGTTGTCTTCATTGCGGTGTAGAACTACCGACGGTGTCGTTTGGCAGGTCATTCGCGGCCGCCACCAGGCTTTGCGGGCATAGTATAATTCTGGAAACTTCGGAACGCATCCCGAATGCTTACTATAGCTTTTTTAGGATGCACAGCACAGATCTAATTTGGACAAGGATAACCCCGTGATGAAAATGGCTACAGATACGTTGGACGAATTGCTCGTTTCCAAGGAGTTCCTGGCAGATCCGTATCCTACCCTGCATCGGCTGCGTGAGGAGGATCCTGTCCATTGGAGTGAGTCCATCGGTGGGTGGATCGTTACGAAATACGACGACGTCGTGCCCACGTTCAGGGATGTGAGCCGCTTTTCAAATGAAGGCCGTTTGGCGAAAGTGGTGGAGTATCTTCCTACGGAGTCCCGGGCCAAATTCAAGACATTCGAGGACCACTTCCGCGCCAAGAGTCTTATCCATTCTGATCCGCCCGACCACACGCGCTTGCGCAGCCTGGTTACGGCGGTTTTCAATGCCAGCAGAGTCGAGGCCATGCGCCCGCGCATCCAGGCGATCATCGACAAGATATTGGACGATGCGCTGGCTGACGGACAGATGGATGTAATCAAGGATGTTGCGGTTCCGCTGCCATTCACTGTTCTGGGCGGTATATTGGGCGTTCCCCTGGATGATCAAGCCAACGTTAAAGACTGGGCGGACGGATTGTTGGCTTTTCAGGGAGTGAACAAGCCCAGCGAGGCGATTTTGGAGCGCTCGCAGAAGGCTCTTGATAGAAATCCGCCAGTACCTGACGGATTTGATCAAGGAAAGACGGCGGCAGCCGCGTGAAGATCTTTTGAGCCATCTCGTGGCCGCCGAATCCGAGGGTGAGAAACTCTCCGAACAGGAATTGATCTATACGTGCATCACGCTGCTGGTTGCGGGCCACGAAACCACCACATCGTTTATCGGCAATGGTGTCTACACGCTTTTGCATCATCCCGATCAGTGGCGCATGCTGCAGCAAGACCCGTCGCTTCTGAATTCTGCCCTGGAAGAGGTACTGCGCTACGAAAGCCCCGTCTCGCGCCAACCGCGCCTGATGAAACACGACACGGAACTGGGCGGCAAACAAATTGAGAAGGGACAAGTAGTCTTCCAAATGCTCAACGCAGCGAATCGTGATCCTGCGTATTTTGCTGACCCAGATGTGTTCAATATCCGTCGGCAGCCAAATCGTCACATTGCTTTTGGTTTGAGCATCCACTTCTGCGTGGGCGCAGTGCTTGCACGAACCGAAGGCCAGATCGTGTTTCGGACGATTCTTGATCGTCTGCCGAAGCTTCGGTTGGTGGACGATAAGCCGGAATGGGATTTAACCAAGCCGAATTCCCGGATGCTGAGGACGTTGCCTGTGGTGTTTTGAGAGGAAGGACTGCAGATCCCTCGGCTTCGCTCCCACGGCACGCTCCACGGCACGCCGGGACGGGCGGGACGGGCGGGACAGGCGGGGCAGGCGGGATGACAATTCTTTTTTGGTGAGATAGATTTGTCACCTCGACGAAAGAGCGATCTGCGGTTCTCTTAACCAGTATCCTATGTGGACAGAATGCCGGTGACGACTGAAAGCCTGGAGGCTGGCGTTGTCTCGACACTCACCAGGCGCCTGATTCCCTTCTTGTTTCTGCTTTACATCGTTGCCTACCTCGACAGGATGAATGTCGGGTTTGCCGCATTACAGATGCAGAAGCAGCTCGGTTTCGATGATGTGGTATACGGACGCGCGGCCGGCATGTTTTTCCTGGGCTATTTTCTCTTCCAGGTGCCGAGCAATCTGATCCTTGAGCGCGTCGGCGCCCGGCGATGGATTGTTGTTCTGATGGTTACCTGGGGGATCATTTCTTCATCCTTGATATTTGTTACCACCCCGCGGAGCTTCTATATTCTGCGGTTTTGCCTGGGTTTGGCGGAGGCCGGGTTCTTTCCTGGAATCGTTCTCTATCTAAAAAAGTGGTTTCCCATCGAAGCACGCGCACGCGCCCTGGCGTGGTTCATGACCGCCGCAACCAGTTTCGGGCATCGTGGGCGGACCTGTGTCAGGAACACTGCTGGGGATCCATAAGCCGGGAGGGTTGGCGGGTTGGCAATGGCTCTTCCTGCTGGAAGGACTGCCGGCAATTCTGCTGGGAACAGTTGGTGTTTTTTTCTTATCTGACAGGCCAGAGACAGCTACGTGGCTGACAGATGAGCAGCGCAGCTGGCTAGTCACGGCTCTTGCTCGAGAACAACCACAATTGGGCGAATCACGGCGGGCACAACTCTTACCCGCATTCGCAAGTGGTAGTGTTTGGCTTCTGGCCATCGCATCCTTTGGCTTTAATACTGGCGGATATGGCGTCATCTTGTGGTTGCCAACCCTGATCCATAGCCTTTCGGATGTGAGCAATTTTGCAATTGGAATGCTCTCGGCGATCCCCTATATTCTTGCCGCAGTGATTATGGTGCTGGTGGGAATTCATTCGGACCGCACGGGCGAACGACGCTGGCACGCAGCCTCATTTGCATTTCTGTCTATGCTGGCTTTACCCGCCGCGGCCTATTCCCGCAGCGTGGGTCCCATGATCGCTGCGCTCAGCGTCGCTGTGGTTTCGGGGTATTGCCTGACTGTGCCATTCTGGGCACTTTCAACCAGCCTATTGAGCAGCACTGGCGCGGCAGCAGGGATCGCCCTCATCAATGCTGTTGGAAACCTGGGTGGTTTTTGCGGACCTTACCTTCTGGGATCCGTGCGCGCATCGACAGGAAATTTTAAAGGTGGATTGCTCATATTGTCGGCAGTGATGGCATTGAGCGGGTGCTTGCTTCTGCTGGCCAGCGCGGGCGGAAGGTTCGCTGCGCTGCGAGAGGGCGCCGCAAAGGAGAAATCTCCAGCGTAGTCAATGTAAGGACTACTGGATGCCCCATATCTCGCGTTCTTTATTTCACGGATCTAAGGTCGAAATCAGCGCATTTCCCACATCTCGCAGAGAGCGCGAGATATGGGGGCACCCGGGTTCGTGGCCGGGAAAGACGACCTACTTCTTGGCTTTGCGGAATTGCCAGTCATCCTCAAAGAGGAACATGTCTGGGCTGTCGTGATAGGGATGACGAAGTACTTCATCCATGTTGAGGTCCGCTCCAATTCCTGGTCCCGTGGGCAGTTCGAAGTATCCATCGATAATTTTAGGAAAGCTGGTGAGCAAATCGCGTTCCCACGGCTCGTTGAAATCTTCAAAGGTCTCCTGTAACCAGGAGTTCGGTGTTGCGATGTCGATGTGCAAGCAAGCCAAGGTGCAGATCGGACCTTGGGCGGCATGGGGAATCACCGTGCCGTAATGAGCGTCCACCATGTCTGCGACTTTTCGCGAGCCGAGAATGCCGCCCATGTGCAGCGGCTCGATGTTGATGATGTCGACGGCGTCGTACCTCAGCAATTCTGCGACCTGTTGTTTCGAGGAGAAGCTTTCACCAGTGGCTATCGGGATATCCAGATGGCGAGCCACTTCCACCATGGACTGAATATTGCCATGGGGTACTGGTTCTTCAAACCACGCCGGCTTGAACGGTTCCAGGCGCTTGCCGATGCGAACCGCCGAAGACGGAGAGAAGCGGGAATGAGCCTCAATTGCGAGCAGGGCGTTAGGGCCGGCAGCGTCGCGGACGGCGGCGACCAGATCGATGGACAAATCTTCATCTTCGGGCGTGAGACGGTTGATTGCCGCCCCAAACGGGTCAAACTTCATGGCAAAGAATCCCTTGTCCACGACGAACTTCGCCGCTTTGTGGAATGCTTCCGGTGTTCTCTCGCAGCGATACCAACCGTTGACATAGGCTGGAATACGATCGTGGGCACGACCGCCCACGAGGTTGTAAATGGGCTGCTTCAGCGCCTTTCCAATCGCGTCCCAGCAGGCGATTTCGAGCGCCGAAATAGCACACATCTTGATCTGACCACCGTCGGCATAGACGAAGCGCGAGAGACGGGTGACCAGTAACTCCGTTTGAAAAACTTCCAGCCCAATGATGAAGGACTTCATCTCGTGGACCGCGGCCTCCACGGTTTTGGAAAACTGGCCCAGGGAGCCTTCGCCGATTCCGTAAATCCCTTCATCGGTTTCGACCCGAACGAAGAGCCAGTTTTTCCAGGGATTGCCTACGAGGAATGTCTCCACATTAACGATTCGCATGAGTGCTTATTGATCTCCGAGGGCCAGGGACAGGCTTAGGCTGCCTGGTGGATGAAAGAGGTTGTTGGCTGCCATCAAAATATAGTCGACGGCTTCAACTCGCGTCAAGAATTTATCGGAATGCGTCCCGAAAATCACTTTTGCCTCACTTCATAGCCGGATCCTGGCCCGCCCCGCCGGTAAAGGCCAGCTTAGGAATTCGTTTCTCGACCGGCGGCAATGGAGGGAATGGCACGTGGGGTTCGGTTTGATACCAGTAGGCGACCGAATAGATATTGTCGGAGCGTAGGTTTGCCTGCCCGTCTTCCATAGTGACTTTAATGGATTGATGGAACCGCATTGGAGCGTCGATGTGCCAGCGGTACATGGTGGAGCGGCTGCCCGGCTCTTCACCCGAGAACTCGACCAGACCCACGAGCGGCGTTGTATAGAGTTGCCCAAAGCCCCAGGCGCTGTTGAAGTAGTCCTCACCCCCGGTTCCCTGGACTCGGGGCTGCTGTTCGCCGTCGATCCAGATCATATCGTCGCCTTCGTTCCATGCTCCCCATTGGTTGTTGAACACGGAGAAGATCACGCCGATGAATTGCCCCTCGCCCTTGGCATCGAGAATGACGTAGTTGCCGTCACCGCTCTTGTTGAACCAGCGCGGATCTTTGCGGGCTCCGGAGAAATCGTTGCCGTAGATGTTGCCGTTGTACCAGCCTTTGCATGGAGTGCATTGGCGGTATTGAGCGTGGAAATAGGCAGTGTTGGGAGCGACAGAGGGCAGTTTGACCCAGTCGATATTCCAGTAGTAGTCGGTGATGGGTTTGCTGCCTTCGTTGGTTACGGTGATGAGGCCGTGCTTACGGAAGGGCATGGGGAAATAGGAATTGAGGGCTTGCGCCGGCAACACGGAGATGAGCGCGGACTGAAAGACGGGCGGCCTGGCAAAGGCGATACCAAAAAAGTTCCCTATGGGAGATTCCACACTCGGTTGGGTCTCGCCATCCCAGTAAGCACGAATAACAACTTTCTGATGGGCGTATGCCTCTGACCAGGGCGGCAGAGTGGTCCAGATGTGGCGGATTTCACCAGGCCCGTCCTGGTCAAAAACCTTTACTGTTTCTCCCGGATTGATGGTTACGTAATCATGATTGCCTCCGGTGGGATCGAAACTGGAGGCGCGGTGTGATTCGTAATCCTGCAACTGGGGTAGATCCTGAACGGAGTACTGTGCCCAAAGTGGGTGTGAGCACAACATCAAAGCTGCAAGTTGCAAGTATGGCTTCACTCTAGCGCCTCCCTTTTTCGTTCTAATGAATTGAGAACAGACTCGTGGTTCGGCCAGCGATGCGAGTCATCGACTGGCCGCAAAAGTAAGCACCACAGTGGATGATTTGCGAACGCTGTCGGCGTCTGCCTGGATAATGGGTAGTCCGAGGTCGGATGGTGGCGAAGCCAACATTACCAGCAAAAGTTCGTTTCCATCCGGTTTCAGCATCGATGAGGGCAGATAGATTCCGGGCCGGCCGTCGGAACCCGCTGCATCCTCGTCGGTCTCATGGTGTTCCAGGTAGGTTCCGTTTACATAAACCAATGCTTCCACCGCGGGCACGTGGACACGCCATACCGCCTCTCCGCCTTGCACAGCGGGGGTGGGAAAGTTGTACTCCATCGTTTTCAGCCCAGCCTGTTCTCCCGAGGCTCGATGCAGACCATCGAGTGGGGAGAACGCAATTTTCCATTCAACGCGCACCGGATCGCCCGAATCTCCGTTTAGCCACTCGACGGATCTGAGCCCCTTCTCCTCATCCATGCGCCACAGGCCGAGATCTTCTTTTGGTCTCGCTGTATCGACATAATAGATGTCGGCCGTGCAGGTCTGGCTTGCGGCGCAATACTCGCTTCCAGCCATCGCATCCCGGGCGCGATTGGAGGCTTCGTGCACAAATTTCCCGTTGAGGTAGATTGCTTTGTAGTCGTCGGTGAAGAAGTTGAAGTGCAGCATGCTGTCGCGTGCCGGAAAGCTGGCATGGTAGTGCGTAATTCCCTTTTTCCAAATGCCCAGCTTGGGAAGAGACTCGAGCGGATGGCCGGTCATACTCGTGCCGGTTATTTCTGTCGTGAAGGAACCGACGGCGCGAACTCTTCCAGGTAGGACGGTGGCGTTGGAATCGGGGATGCGGGGGTCGAATTGTTGGCCGCCGGAGTTGGGCTCCACCGGCACGGTGCTGTCACCGGAACGAACGCTGGCTAGATCCCGCGCCGACAAAACAGTGAACTGCCCGGCCGAACTCCGCAATTGCAAGTGAAGGGTGGCCGAGCTTCCATTAGACTCGGTCTCTGTTTCGTCCGCGTCGGAGATGACCAAGTCGCGATCGCCGCCCATCATCCATTCCTGCGCTCGATAGGCACGTTGCCGCGAAAGCAGGAGGAACGAGATATTGCTGGTTAGTGCGACAACCTGGTCTCCGATTCCGAATTGCATCCGGTAGGTGGCTTCACCCTGGGACTCGCTCCAAATCGCATCACGGTGCAACTCCGCAGGCTTTTGGGAAAATGCCACTGCAGCCTCGGCTTGCTCCCCAGGATCGCCGTAAAACACCAACCAGGTCTTCGTCGGATACCCATAGAGCCCCAACATCTCTGCGGTGGAATAGACCAATTTGCTGTCTGTTCTGAGCGGCAACTGCAAAGGGATCAGGCGCGATTGCTCGCTCTTGAGCAACATGGTTGAGCATTGAGGGATGACCCGCGGCTTCCCTGACTGGGGATCGTGATACGTAATGTGTTGCTGGCTGGGCGCCTCCAAGTGCAACAACCGTGTGAGTCCTCCGGACTCTTCGCGCACAAAGAGAAATCCTTGCTTATCGTGGTTGCGCTGCGTAACCCAAAGGTTTGGATCGTCTGCCGTTGGCACAGCAGGCGCGGGTTCGGCTTGCGCCAAGGCGGAGCCGAACTGCCGCAGAAAATATGCGGTCAGTTTCTGTGGGTAATAGGTTGGCAGCAGATAGCCACCCTCCACCAGCGGAGAGTCCACCTCATAGCTGGAGTTCTCAAAGCCCTTAGCTGCGTGGTTGAACTGCGAACCCCCGCGAAACATGTACAAGTCAAGGTCGGCGGTCCCCAGGCCAAGCATGGTGCGCAGAGTGGCGGCGGGATCAGCCATGGAGTATTCGGCGGTGCCCAGTGGCATGTTCGGGTTGAGCTGGCGCTGTGTGGTGAGCATCCGTTCGAGTCCCTTGTAGGAGCCGCCAAAATATGCGTCTACCGTGCCGTAAATTTGCGAGAGGATGGGATCATTGATGTCGGAGGCAAACTGGGTGTCATTGCCCATGAGAGGAATATCGAATCCATAAGAAGAGGCGACTTTGAACAGAAACCGCAAGTGCTCCTTCTTCTCATCGTCGCTCAGATATTGCGGGTGCCCGTACTCATTCTCGAGTTGCACCATGACTACAGGGCCGCCGCGGGAAACCTGATTCCGGGCCAGGAATGGCATGATCTCGTCGTACCAATGTTTGGCCCATTCCCGGCTCGCAGCGCTATCTGAACGAAAGCTGATCCCCTTGCCGGAAAGCCACCGGGGATAGCCGCCCTGGTCGAACTCGGCACATATGTAGGGTCCGGGGCGGGCAACGATGTACAGATGGTATTTCTGAGCCAGGTCGAAGAATTGCTGCAGAGAGCTGAAGTCGACTTTTCCTTCTTCGGGCTCATGAATGGACCAGGGAATTACAGTATCGACAAGATTGAAACCGTCGGCATGCATCCTGCGAAATGTTGGTTCCCACTCTGCCGGAGGCACGCGAAAGTAGTGAATGGAACCCCCGATCAGAATCAGGTCGCGGCCCCCGATTGAAAACGACTGAGGATTCCATCGCATGGGCTGCGGAGGGGAAGCGGAGTGAGCCGAGGAGATGAATAACAAAGACAGGATCAGGCCAAAGAACGTGGTTTGCGCTTTCATCAAACTCTGCTTTCGCGGGGATGCAGTTCGCTGGTTATCACGGCAGTCATATTTCCTGAGAACCTTACCATGGCATTCTTATTCTAATCGGAATGCGTTCCGGGATTCCTCATAAACAAAATCCGGCGAATGGCATCCTACAAAATAGCGTTAGCGCTTCTGCCAATTCCACTCCATCCCGCCCATGAGGGTTCTGCCCTGGAGTGGCACCCCGGGAATCTCCTGATACCCGGTATTGCTCAAATTGAGCAACCGCAGATACGGTCGTATCCTGCCGGTATTGCGTGCCAGGGCTGCGTCCCACAGCGGATAGGCCGTACGACCTGTTTTCTGAACGACGTTCACTTGGGTATACGCCGAGATCTGCCGTCCCCAGGTTCCGGGAATCTGACTTGTCCAGCCAAAGACGGCGTTCTGCGCTGCGTAGTTGTACGCATACTCAGAAATGATGCCCGCCGGCGGACTTCCTGCCTGTACGGCCGTGTAGCCCAGTCGTACCTGACCCGTGGCGCGCACACGAATGTTCAGCCTGGCCTCCGCGCCGGTAAGGTTCAGATTCGGCACATTGATGGCTTGCCACGGCTCGGCTAACGTCAGCATTTCGGTTGCAGCTTCCTCTTTCGCATAGTCGATCGCGTCCTTCTCCTGCAAGCGAAAACCTGTTGCAGTGAGCGAGAACCTTCCATTGGCAGCGAGCCACTCCAGGCCGGCCTCATAGTTCCAACTCGACTCGGGCTTCAAGTTCGGATTGCCAATCGTGGTTGGGTCGGAGTAGTAGAGGTCTACGTACGTCGGCAGGCGGAATCCATGCCCTACAGCGGCACGCAAACGCAGGGTGTTGGTGAGAGTGAACGCGCAGGCGACGCTGGGCGAAAATACATCGTTGCCGCCGGAGAACAATTCCTCCCGCGCCCCCAGGGACATGGAAAACCTGCCCAGTGCGCGCATGCTCAGGTTGGCATAAGCCGCCTCCTGGTTACGGGCGTGTATGCCGAGACTATTGCTATGAATGGAGTCGCCATCCCCTTCGAGTCCATACGAGAGCGTTGTGTTCGGGCCCAGGGCGTCGGCCCGGCGGAGCGCTGCTTCGTAGCTGGTGGTGACGTGATTGTTCTCGTAGATCGCCGGCTGATCGACAAAGAGAACGAATAAATCGCTGTGCCGCCGATAGCCGAAGCTCGCCGCCGTTTGCACGCCCAATGGCTGTTGAATGCTCGCGAACCAGCCCTTGG
This sequence comes from uncultured Acidobacteriaceae bacterium, assembly GCA_963758385.1. Classification (GTDB taxonomy): domain Bacteria; phylum Acidobacteriota; class Terriglobia; order Terriglobales; family Acidobacteriaceae; genus PALSA-350. The sequence continues at coordinate 2,732,927 of CAVWVA010000001.1, forward strand.
TCCGCTCCCACGAAGGGTACGGGCCGTAGAACTGGTTCGCGCCGTAGGGCCGGTCGCTTGCAGCCAACAAAATATCTGTGGCGCCGGGCTTCCACTTGAGCCAACTCTCACTGGCCAAAGCGTTGCTGCTGTAGTTGCGGTCGGCGATAAACCCGTCCGAAGTATCACGGCTGCCGGCCAGTTGCTCCGCGAAGCGACCGGTTGCATAGGCTGCGCGCAGATGCTCTTCCAGCGACCCATAGCTGCCGGCGCCCGACCGCGCAACGATGCTCAATCCAGAGCCGGGTTCGCTGGTGATGAGATTCACTGCGCCGCCAATCGCGTCCGATCCATAAAAGGTCGAACCCGAACCATGCAGAATGTCCAGGGTGCTAACCGCATCTAGCGGCACGGCAATATCCAGGTTCAGATGCCCGGTCTCGGGATCGTTCACGCGAAATCCGTCTATCAAAATGAGCGATTGCTCGAAGGTCGTTCCCCGCAACGAGAGATCGGCCTGCACTCCTTCCGCAGCACGAGCTTGAAGATTCAGCGAACTATCGCTGCGTAGAATATCGACCACGCTGTCACGGAACGGGGGCAGGTCGTGCTGTGAAAGCACTTCCACCGACCGATTGCTCTCCAAGAGGGGGAGCGGCTCGACAGTCGTTGTCACGCGAATACTCTCGGTCACGTCAGGCGGCGCGGGGATCGTGCCAGGTTCGATCGTGTTCGGGGAACCTTGTTGGCAGATGCCGACACTGTTGCAGAGAAGGAAGGTGGCAAGGCAAAGCAATTTCTTCGTCATGGATCCTTGCGCTTTATGGTAATCCCGACAGTCCAGCGATACCTTAATGTGGCCTGCTCTGGCCTCCCTGAGTGGACATTTGAATTTTTTATTCACTTCCACTGGACTTGTTCTTGGTTTAAGAGAGAAACTGGGCGCGAAGGAGCACCCGAGGATGGAAATGGAAATTTCGGAAAGGGTTCAGCGCCTGACGCGGATTCTCTCGGAACAGGCAGACAGGTTTCCCCGGATCAGTATCGGCCAGTATTCAAGCGGCATATATGGGTACGACTGGAAGGTCTACCTGGACCAGGAACGATGCCTGGGTACCATCTCGTTTACGACCGAGGTCACCCTCTCTGACGACGAACTCCGGGCAGCCTTCCGGCACGAGTTGAAAGCCCTGGTTCGCAATCAGGCGGCCTGACCGGAATCAACTTATTTCTACTGGCTAGTGGACAGGATGGGGCAGGCAAGACGTGCCTCAGGGGCTAAAGCCACGACGTGTCGTCAGTCATTTACGGCATGACTAAAGTCATGCCCTGATACAAAACGACGGTTTCCGCAGCTTTTAAAGTCGGGCCCTGATACAAAGCACGAGAGGCGTGACCCCGAGAAGAGTCGCGCATCGTTGCAGATTTGTTTCTACTCCTGAACCAGTTGTTACGGTCCACTCGTGCATTCGGTTTGCAACTGTTTATAGACTTCCGTGGCATGGTCGTATGCCGCGCGTGCGGCCGGTAGCTCAGCAGGTGAGATGCGTGGCGCCTTCTGCGTCCATAGCTGATGAACTGCATCGAGATCCCAGTCGGCACTTGCACGGGACGCACAGATTGGCTTCTTACCTACGATAACGAATATCGGATTTGTATGTACGGCCGGCAGGATGCGCATGGCAACCCAACTGCTCTGGGTAATCGGCACGTCGATCGACACACTTCGCATGCTTCCGTCGGCGGGTATCTTCTTCTGGCCCACCACCTTTCCGTTAACAACGATCTCAAGTGGAACGTCCTGGGAATTCCCAATGCGAGTGCGTTCGATGGCCCAATACGGTTTCTGGTCATAGGACAGTGTTTTGATCGTTGGATTGGGCACTGGATCAAGCAGAGCGGAAACGCGAACCGAAGCGCGGACGGTTGCGGCGGATGGCAAATTCACCTCACTCGCATGCGTGCCGACCTCGACGCCGTCGATAGCGTAATCGATCAGATGGGCACGTCCATCGGATACATAGCTACGTCCCGACCTTAAACCCACGAGCCAGTCTGCATAGCTGAGAGGTCCGTCGCTCTTTACGTAACTGCGGGCCTCACCAACGCGCGCGTCGTCGATGCAGGGAAAGTCTGTTTCGCCGGCAATCCTGGTGCGAAAGCCCACGTTCAAGGTGTGATACCAAATGCTCAGCTCCCACACGAATGGCGTGTCGCCGGCGGAGATGAAGTCGACCGTATCCGGCTGTGTAACATCGACGATGTATTCGTTGGCACCAATGCCGTCGAACGCGGGCATCTGAAAACTGGGAACGTGGTCATCTGCAACTTCCAGGCCCCACCCCGAATGGGCGAAACCCACGACCGCACCCTGGCTCCTGGCCCATTTGAGAATCGGCATATCCCAAGTAGGCCAGTCTTCGATCTTTTTAGTATTTGGATAATCCTGGTCTTTAAGCCCCAAGAGGACAAGGTGGCCGGCATGGCTGGAGGGGAAGCCCGAAACTTCGAGATCATAATGCATCTTTGACTTGCTCTGTGAGAGCGGGTCGTCATGACCTGAAAAAAACTGCTTCTGATAATAGTAGTCAGGCCCCCAGGTAAGCACCGCACCGATGTTGAGTTTCTCTCCTTCTATCTGCCGCATCATGTCCTTGGGCAGAACGCCCTCGGCCGGGTTCTGGTAGTGGGAACATCCGGCGGCATGGACATGGCTATCCCCCGAATACCAGCCAAATTCCGATGGGTCCACCCAGCGATCCAACTTAAAGCTAAGCTCCTGCGGACCGTTTGCATCGACGGTGACCTGCTTAGCCTGGGAGCGATACTCCGGGCCACCAGTCGTCACGATGGTGTAGTCACCAGGAGGCAAAGAGATTGACTCGCCGTCGGAGCGATAGATCTGCGGTTGAAAAAAGAAATCGGGTGCGAGGCGTTTTGAAGGATTTGGGTAGACCCGATTGAACCGGTCGCGTATGGTCAACGACGCCATGGTGGGCCGGCCCGCTTCATCGGCGATATGCAATTCGATTGGGTGCACGGGCTCGGCGTGAAACAGGACCAGGATGTCATTGCGAAAGCCGATGTCTTGCGTGCCTTGCCCGACATTGAAGCTGATTTGGGCCGACCGCTGGCCCGCGTCGCGGCTGTAGACTTCGAGCAGCTGGTACTCCACGGGCAGGCCAAAAAGCCGCTGCTCCATCGGGGGGCTCTTGACGATCGAGATGTTTGCCCAACGATCGCGCACGTCGGTTTCGGTCAACGACATCGGCGGAGACGGAGTTCCAGTCGACCGAATATATACGTCTCCGCTATTTGGACTGGTTGCGGAAAGGGCTGAGGTAACTCCTGCTCGATTGATCACCTTTACCAAAAAGAAACGCGACCCACCCTGGATGAGAGCAGGGTCAGCTAGACCACGCGCCACTTTGACGCGACTTTCCGCATTGATGTCGACAATAGCGAGTACACACGGATCCAACGCTTTTTGTAATGCGTTTGCGGCAGCCTGATCTTCGTGCTGGGAGAGCGCTGCATTGATTGCATCCTGAGTGCTCTTGAGGAGCGGCTGACCCAGAAACTCTAGTGCTGCCTCAAGTCGCCGCGCTTGCTGAGCCAGCGGCTGGATGGGCACAGCCGGTAGATCTTCGCCTAAGAGAGCATTTGTTGCATCCGGATGCTGATGCTCGCTGGGGGCCGCAGTCGCGGCAGTGTTGCGGGGCGAGTAGGTTCCCGACTGCCATGCGCTCCTTTGTTGGTCGGGGCCGGAGGTCTGCGCGACTGCGCAGGTAGGCGCGGAAACCAAGAGTAAGATGAGGAGGGCCTGGGCAACGCCAACGGATCTCTTGCGCGCTTTCTGTCGGTTCTGTTCCAAGGGTCACCTCCGGAGCAACCGGGTAGCGAAGGCACAGTTTAGCAGTAGATGCGAGGTACAACGGTCACTGTGGCATACGGGGGTGATTCGGCTCTACGGCTGGTAAACAGAAATACAAAATCGACCTCCTTCTATCGTGGGATCCCGCCCTTCGCAAAGAACGCGAAGGATGGGGCACCCGCACTTTACTCAACAGATGCATACAGGATGCTCAGTGGCACCACTTGAACGGCTACGTTGTACCCCTTCAGCCGTAGATAGGGTGGGGAAGATGGAGCGTCCGCCAGTTTATACCGCGCTTGTAATACTTTGGTCTCGCCACCGAACACGGTCACATAGTTATCGTCCCAGAGGGTGGGCAGAATTTCGTCCCCCCCGGAACCACCGATGACTTCCGCTCTGATAAAGAAGGCGGGCGCCGTGGAGCGGTTGGTCAGCTTGAGCGTGACGGTGACCCATCCCTCTGCCTGCTGCACGCTGCTACCCATGGCAACGTCTGCGGCGGGCATGTGATTTAGCGCGGTAAGGTCGGCCCAGCTCCGCTGTGTGAGCTTGAAACCATCTTCAGTCTCCGGCGATCCCAAATCGTCGTCTGTGGTTGATTGCCAGTAGACGTTATCAGCCAACAAGTGCCCGTCGCCGCTCTTGAGCTGACAACGGACAAAGAACGCCGGGCTGAGACCCTTGACGCGAGGCACGTTCATGGCCTCGGTCGCAGAAATCGGTTTCATGTTCAGATGCTCTTTGGTCGAGTTGAACTTTATTGCCCCATCCAGATTGATAAATGACACGGAGGCGGTTACGTTGGGGATGGCAGCCAGAGTCTCGTTCACGAGGCGAATCTTAGCCATGCTCCGGTCTCCAGTGGCATAGTAGTCGTAAACAATGCTGACCGGCTTCAGGCCTTGCTTGGCGCCAAAGTAGACACCACCGGGCTTTAGATAGTAATCGATGATATGGCCGAAGAATGACGGCCAATGACTATCCAGCATCCAGTAGAGCGTCATCTTGTGATTGCTCCAGCCACTGGCAGCATAATTCTCGAATTGCGCTCTTGTGTTCTCGTAGTGGCTGAGCTGTGCTTTATCCGCAAACTCCTCGGCACCATTCGAAGGCCCATAGCGTTTGTCGACCGCGCGGGTCACATTCACCAAAGTCGAGTTTCCTTCCGTCGCGCCCGCATGGTAGTACCACCAGTCGTTAATCGGCCAGAGTTTGTCCTGAGGGATAAATTTTTTCAGGCTTTCGTACGGCGGTATGCTCTCGTTGTCACCCTGCTCAGCACATGATCCGGTGGTGCCTTTGTATTGATCGCTAAACCAATAGGAGGGGGGCCGCCAACTGTAGGGACCCTGCATCCGAATGCCGTCCCAGGCGACCTTGCCCTGAGCGTCCTTATTAAAGGAAGAAACCGTGTCTACTACGGCATTTTGCCAATGCAGTTGGTTGAGAATCGAGTGATACTCCGCTCGGACATCATCGGGTGCGCGCCCGTCACTTCCGTTTGCCCAAATGAAAACGGAAGCATGCGATCGCAGCATCCTGACCTGCGCCTGCACGCTTTCCCGGGCAACTCGCTGATCTTCGGCATCCCACTGGCTCCACCTCTCCCACTGGTTGCAACACATCCAGCCCAACATCACGGGAATGCCCTGCCGGTCGGCCTCTTCGATCACGTGCTCGCTGGAGATTTTTGATTCCCAGCGAAGCATGTTCAAGCCCATGTCTTTCACATAACGGAGGATTGCGTCCTCGCGACCCTCGTCGTATTTGTACAGAAGGTCGGGCTCATAGTCCGCACCACGCATCAGAAAGTCGATCCCGTTTACCTGGAGATAGAAGTTCCCTCCTCCTCCCAGTTCGGGGAATTGGTTATCGGTATCTCGATGCTGGGTAATTTTGCGAATGCCAAATTGAATTTCCGTCGAGTCAGAAACCGTACCTGCAACTTCAAAGCGAAGCTTCAGGTGGTATAGATTCGGCTGACCCCATTGATACGGCCACCACAGATCAGGATGGGCAATGAGCAGCTGGTGAACTGTGTCCGGCGAGAATTGCGCCTCTCGCTCTTCATTTGCCCCTAGTTCAACTTTTTGCTCAAACGACAGCGGGGCCTTGCCTTCGCGATCGATCTCTCCCATCAGAGTGCCGGAGACCGGGGAGGAGCTGCCATTTTTCAAATCGCAGTACACGGTCAGGGCGGCGGGGCTTGTCGCCGGCAAAGGAAGGTCCGTCTTGACGTAGGCGTTCTTGACTACGACTTCATTGGTGGTCCGCAAGTAGACCTGTTTCCAGACTCCCGCGTTTCTGTCCGGCACATAAGAAATACCAATCTGCTGATCGGCGAATCTGATGCCCATATATTTGGAGTTGATCCAATCGTGCCAGGAGTCGGCGAGTTCCACTCCATCCACATCTTCGAACGCCTGTTCAGGAGTGACTCTCACAGCGAGAACGTTCTCCGAACCAACGTTTACCTTCCCGGTTACGTTGAGCTCGTACTCGTCGTACATGCCCGCAATTTGCCGGTTATTGGCGACCCGAACACCGTTGAGCCAGATCTCGGCACGGTAATTGATTCCCTTGAAATCCAGCCATTGGAGCTTGTGCCCAGGCGGCACGGTAAACGTCGTTCTGTACCACCAATCCTGCCTGAATAGGTCCTTTGGAACTGAGTCGGCCAGGTTTTTTCCGAAGTAGAGATTGGGATAAGTGCCGTCCTCCTGGAGCACTTCGAGCACAGTGGCGGGCATACGTTTAATGTTGTGCCACTTCGAAGCATCATAGGATGACTGTGAGATCGCGCTTCCGTCCTGGACCACGTTCCAGGAGGAAGCCATGCGCCATCCCGTCGGCAGTTCGATGGTTTCGGGAGAAATGGGCGCAGCACCGCACAACGGGGCCGCCAAAACGACTCCGGCCAGAATCGCCTCACGCCAGTGTCCTATGAACGTCGTACGCCGCATCTGTTCCCTCTCCTTGACATTTCAACGCAGCTCGATGGTATGCGTCTGAGTACCCGGTGCAAACGAGATCGCGGTCAACTCCTGCTGCACTGCGCCGGCCTTTTTGCCATCCACGATGATCGCCGAAGATTTCATTCTTGCCCGCAACCAGTCCGACATATCCAGGTCCCACGTGGAGCCTTTGGCGATTAATGCGCGACAGTAATGAGGATCGTAGTTCACCGTCAGTTGCACACCCTGTTCCGCCGGAACGTTTTGAATGTCGCTATGCTGATAGCCGATGTACTCATCCAGCCCCATGAAAATGCCCTTGGGATGAAGCTCGAAGACCTTGGCAAATCCTGTCGGATCGTGGGCAACGCCGCGATCATGGCCATCGGGCGGTGCGGGCAGCAGCCACGGTACGTCATCTGTGCCGCCAAAATCCGCGTTGGAGTCGGCTCGGCCTTCTACCGCGAGATCCTTGCCGAGATACCCACCGTAATAGCCGTAGCCCGCCTCCGCGGCTAGCCTCCAGGTGTTGTTATCTGGGCTCCTGGAAACGCCGTTACCGCCGGTTGAAAACTCCAGGGGGACAATGCCGAATTCGGCTGTCAACCACTTGGCCGATTGCAGCATGTGGAACGTCTGTTCCGCGGCCGGGATCTCCTGATCGCGGCGCAAATCGTAAAACTCCCGATACCATCCCATTTCGGCGCGCTGCTGATCAATCGGTGATCCCCACCACGGTCCCGGGGGCGAGGTCAGGTCCGGTTGCATGTGCGTCCAGCCGTGGCTCTCAATTTCAAACACGCCCTCGGCGATGCCTTCGTCCAGGCCTTTCTTGGTCGAAACATAATCCTGCTTGGTTCCGAACTCATCGGTGAACTGCTGCTGCCAGCTGGGCACAATGCGATGCAGCTTATCGTCCACAAAGCCTGGCACCGTGTTGATGGACAGGATGGCATGGTGCGCCTTGAGTGGCTCGATGAGATAGCGGCGGATCTGTTCCTGGCTTAATGCGGGATAGTGCCAATGTTCCAACCAGGAATTCTGGGCGTTCCCTAAATCGTCCATGGTGAGCACAATATCGTTGGTCCAGGTTTTCTCCAGCGCATATCCAACAGCCTCGGTGATGGAACGACGCAAAACAGTACGCAGGGGCTGATACAAGAGCATGTACGCAACGTCGCCGCCGATCCAAATAGCCCGCGTATCATTGCCGAGGTCTCGCTCGGTAATCTGCGGCACTCCATCAGCAATAGCGAGCGCGTGCGCATCGAGAAGGTCGACTTGAACTCGCTGCATAGCAATGATCTTTGGACCGTCTGTCCGAAGATCGGTGGGCAGCCCCTGAAGAAGAAACGATTGGCCCACGACCATGGGGTGCGAACTGTGCATCCACGCGCCCTTATAGTGAACCCCCAGCAGCCGCTGAATTACCGGCTGCTGGATGCGATCTCCGATAGCGATGAGCGAAATGTGCTGTTTCTCCACCGCCGCGGCGAGCAACTCCTCATCATTGGATGAAATTGCATCCGGCGCATCCCAGACGATTGCGCCATAGCGGGGGCGCCCCTGAAAGTCGGTGAATTGATTTGGATCCATGATCGTCTGATCGAGCCGGAGAATATCGAAGGGAATTCCCCACGACTTAAAGAGCGTAACCATGGTTTGAAATTCGCCACCGCCACTTATCAGGAAGCTCCGGGGATCTTTCCATTGCTTGGAAATAACCAGTAGGACGCGGTAGGGCTTGGTCTGAGCGGCGCAGTAAAGCGGGAAAGAAAGCAGAAGGAAGAGCGAGAGGAGAGCAAGGCTTGATTTCTTGAAGAGCAACATGGTGCAGACACCTCGGAATCTGGCCGAGCATGTCGGCTTCATTATATTTCGTTCACCTTCAATTTCCTTCATTATGGGTGGCCGATTTCAGCGTGTCAAGAAATCAGTGTGCAGCACTCGCCGCCGCTTGCTGTTTACCTCGCCTGCAAAGCGGGCGCTCCGGCTCATCGTCATCATCGTTGCCGGGCGGAGCATAAGGCAGAAATAAAGCGTTCTGCTGTTTCGGTCGCAATGCTCGCTATACGAGGATCAGTTTGCAGCCAAAAGACTGGATCTTCTTCTGGATCTCTGCGGACATGCCAGTGTCACTGATTACCGTGTCGATTTCACTAAAGGCAACGATGCGCGACATGCTGCGCTTGGAGAATTTGGTCGAGTCTGAGACCAGAATGATTTCGCGGGCGATGCGGAGCATAGCGCGATTTACCATGATCTCTTCCAGGTTGGGGCCGCTCACGCCAAAATCCGGATCACATCCGGCGCCGCTTAGAAACAATTTATCGGCAGCAAACTGATCAAAAATCTCCTCTGTTGTTCTACCTACGATCGACGCGGAATCGCCGCGAACCGTTCCACATGCAATGAAGGTATGAACCCCTCGGGCATCCAGCAGTTCCATCGCGACGTTCACGCCGTTAGTGAGCACCTGGAGGTTTTGCTTGTTCTTGATCTGGCGCGCGATTTCGAGAGTGGTCGTACCGGAATCAAGGATGATGGTTTCGCCATCGTTGATGAGGGTCGCAGCCTTTGCTCCGATGCGGCTCTTTTCTTCTGAATAAAGTTTCAGGCGCTCATATACGGGTGATTCGCGAAGAACGGTGTCGGTGCGCACTGCGCCGCCGTGCGAGCGCATGACCAGACCCTTCTGGTGCAGGTCGTTCAAGTCGTTGCGGATGGTAACTGCCGATGTACGAAACCGGTTCTTCAGTTCGTTCACTTTGACCCGGCCCTTGATGCGTACCAGCTGTACGATCTGGGTCCGACGCTCCGCCGCCATCATCACGTCATCGGCAGGGTCGTCGGGAGAAACCTCGGGAGAGGTGGCCTTTGTCGTCAATTCCGGCGCCTTGCGTGGTCTTCCCAACCTGTCCTCTCATTGGTCCGTCTAACGTATGGGACTATGGAACAATATGGAAAACAGAGGCAGGTATATTGCCCTTGCTCCCCGGTTCACGAGATTGCACAAGACTTGGCCAGAATAAGCAAATAAACGAAACGATTCAACGTATAATTTCGAGAAGTGCCTGGGCTCGCGCCGCTTGACCGGATCGAGCGTCTAAGGGGCGGCATCGCCGAACCGAAATGCAGTCATGGGCTGGGGGATATTGAGGTCTTTGCATAATTTATTCGTCTCGATCGAGTTGGCTTCCTCCTGCCGGGATTGCCCGGCGCACCACTGCACCCGCCAAACCGCATGAGAGAAGCCAGGCGCAGGCCGATTTGCATCGCCGCGACCCTTGCGGCTCTGTTTTGTGTTGCTTTCGCAACGGGAGCGGCACAACAAGAGAAGATGCCCGCAAACGATGTGCCTCCTGATTTCAAGGCGCCCGTTCAGGAAAGCGACTTCATCAAGCGCGTGGCCATGATCCCGATGCGGGATGGGATAAAGCTTTACACCGTGATTGTGGTGCCGAAGGGCGCGAAGAGCGCACCTATCCTGCTGACGCGCACCTGCTACAACGCAGCATCGCGAGCAACTCGTTCAAAAAGCGGCCGCATGGTCGAGGCGTTACCGATCAGTGACCAGTTCTTTGTGGAGGCCGGCTATATCCGGGTCTACCAGGATGTGCGCGGAAAGTACGGATCTGAGGGCCCATACCTCATGACTCCGCCACCGGTGGGATCAGGCTACAACCCGACAGGCGCGGACGATACAACCGATGCCTATGACACGATCGACTGGCTAGTCAAAAATACGCCGGAATCGAACGGACGCGTGGGGATGGTCGGATCGAGTTATGAGGGATTCACGGTCGTAATGGCCCTACTGAATCCACATCCAGCGTTGAAGGTGGCGGCCCCGGAGAGCCCAATGGTGGATGGCTGGATGGGAGACGATTGGTTTCATTACGGGGCCTTCCGCCAGCCAAACATTGACTACTTCCTCGGCCAGACGAGCAAACGGGCAGAGGGAGTGCACGTCGAGCGCGAGGGCACGGATGACTACACAAACTTTCTGCACGCTGGCTCCGCAGATGCATTCGCCAAGGCCGAAGGCATGGAGCAATTGCCGGGTTGGCGGGTGATGGTGGAGCATCCGGCATACGACGGATTCTGGCAGAGCCAGGCCCTCGATAAGCTGATCGTGCAACGGCCACTCACCGTTCCGACCATGTGGGAACAGGGGCTGTGGGACCAGGAGGACATGTGGGGGGCGATCCACTGCTACCGGGCGTTGAAGGCCAAGGGTACTCCAGATTCAATGAACTACCTGGTGATGGGACCGTGGGCGCACAGCCAGGCGAACCACGATGGGCGCTCGCTTGGCCCGTTGACCTGGGCCACTGATACCAGCGCTCAATGGCGCCGCGACGTGCTCCTGCCGTTCTTCAACCAATACCTGAAACCAGGCGCCCCGATCGCTGATACTCCGCCCATACTCATCTACGACGCGGGCCTGGATCGCTGGGATAGACCCAAGGTTTTTCCGGCCAGTTGCGAAAAGGGATGCCCGGTCGCGCCTACGCCTATGTACCTGACCTCAGGCGGCGGGCTGTCCTTCGAGGCTCCGCCCCCGGACGATGCAAAGTTCGACGAGTATGTGTCCGATCCGGCGAAGCCTGTGCCGTACCGGCCTCGACCGGTGAACGCTGACGGGACGGGTTGGTCAACCTGGTTGGTGACCGATCAACGATTCGTTGACGGGCGACCCGATGTACTGACGTATGTCACGGCGCCGCTAAAAGAGGCGATGAAACTCTCCGGCGAGCCGGTGGTCCACCTTGTGGCCTCAACCAGCGGTACCGACTCAGATTGGGCGGTAAAACTAATTGATGTTGAGCCGAACAGGATAGCCCCGCCGCTCGAGATGAGCGGATACGAGTTGCCTATCGGGATCGATATCTTCCGTGGCCGGTACCGGACTAGCTTTGAACATCCAGAGCCTATCAAGCCCAACCAGCCGTTACCCTATGTCTTTGGCTTACCCATGGTGAATCACACATTTTTGCCTGGTCATAGGATCATGATTCAGGTTCAATCCACTTTGTTTCCTTTATATGACCGGAATCCGCAGCAGTTTGTGACCAACATCTTTGAGGCGAAGCCGGGGGATTATGAGAAGGCAACGCAAAGGATCTGGCATGCGCCAAGTGAAGCGAGCTACATCAGCCTGCCGATTGTCAAAGCCGACGCGACCAACTGATTGAACACCAGGAAAGCCGCTTCGGAACGTGTTCCGAAGCGGTTGAATATCTGACAATCTGCGCGTATATTGTTGCAGGCCCACGAAGGGGAACCAAAGACTATGCTACGACTGAATGGCGTTACGCCAGTGATGGCGACCAGCTTTCGCGAAGACGAAACTATCGACGACGACGCACTGCGTAAGCAGATAGATTTTGCCATCGAGGCAGGAGCAGCGGCGGTCTGCGGACCCGGCTTCGGCTCTGAGTTCTATAAGCTTACGGATGAGGAACGTTTCCACTTTGTGGACGTGATGGTCGACCATACGCGGAAGCGCGTGCCCACGATTGCCGCTACAAGTTCGGGTTCGACCTACAGCACCATTGAGTTTTCGAAGTACGCGGAAAAAGTAGGGGCCGACTGCGTGATGGTCACCGCTCCGCGAACTGCGCCGCTGCCCGCGGCAGAAATTATCACCTACTACGGCCACCTATGCGATGCGCTTACGATTCCGGTCATGCTTCAGGACGCGGACTTCACCGGGGCTGGGTTGCCGGCAAAAGTTTTTGTCGATCTGGCACAGAAGCACCCGAACTTCCGATTCGCCAAACTCGAAGTGACTCTGCCGGGCCGTAAATGCGCCGAGATTGTGGAACAGAGCAAGGGACAAGTACAGATCATTTACGGGCTGGGTGGTATCGCCATGATCGACGGCTTGAACCACGGCGCCTCCGCGGTCATGCCCGGCGCGGCATGCATTGAGGTGTATGTACGGGTGTACGAGCTCTATACCCAGGGAAAGAAAGACCAGGCCGAAGCATTGTTTCAGAAACTGATCCCTTACCTGGCGTTTGCTTTGCAGCACCTGGAACTTGCGCTTCACATTGAAAAGCGAGTGCTGCATAAACGCGGAGTGCTGCCAAATTCTCGTATGCGTCAGCCAACGCTCTCGTTCGATTCGGTCTACCAAGAGCAGATGGAAAGACTTGTCAGTTCGGTGATCGCGTTGAGTGCGGAAGTTCGGGAGTCCACAGTAAATACGTAACGAGTGCAGAGAGATTCGACAGCGGTGGTGACCGCGGATTTCCGTTACGCTTCCGTCCCACGGCTCGCTCCACGGCAAGCCGGGACGGGCGAGATGACAGAGAGAGGGCAGCGCTTCTAACGGAGAGTAGCTGCTGCATTGAAGTTGTTTTTCATCAACTTGGGTGGGCCCCAGGCCCATGACTCCACCAGTCGGTGCGTAGCATGATTCTCACGAGACGTCGGTTTTCACAATTGGCAGCCTGCACGGCAATCGCTCCTGCGTTGGGGTCGGCGAGCACACGAACCGCGGCGGTCACTCCGGAAGTTACGAAATCGCGAGTTGTGCTCGAGCCATTCAACTACGAAGGAGTTCACCTGCTCGACGGCATGCTGGCGCGCCAGTTCCAGGCGGCAAAAGCAACCTATTACAACATACCGAACGATTCCATGCTATTTGGCTTCCGGCAGAGAGCGGGTCTTCCCGCGCCGGGAACCGGTCTTGATGGCTGGTATGGAGACGATACTTTTAATGCCTTCGGACAGTTTCTCGGCGGCATGGCTCGCATGTCGAAAGCGGGCAACGACCAACTGCTGCGCGAGAAAGCCGTCTTCCTTATGAATGAGTGGGGGAAGACGATTGCGCCCGACGGCTACTTCTTTTACTCGAAGCGTCCCAACGTCTACCACTACACCTACGAGAAGACGATCGGAGGGCTCAACGACCTGTATGAGTACGCTGGGGAGAAGCAGGCCCTGGTCTATGTCGACCAGATTACAGATTGGGCAATCGAGAATCTCGATCGTAGCCGGATCGGCATGGCTCCCCGGCAAGCCAGTGAGGGCGGTTCTGAGTGGTACACGCTGAGCGAGAACCTCTACCGCGCTTATTTGAACACGGGCGACCCCAAGTTCAAGAAGTTTGCGGAAGTATGGCACTACGACCAATACTGGCTGGCATACGCGAAAGAGAAGCCAAACGCCGACTACCTGCATGCGTATAGCCATGTGAACACTCTGAGCGGCGCCGCCATGACCTACCGCGTTTCTGGCGACCCGTTATATCTGAAAGCCATCGTCAATGCCTACAGTTACCTTCAGCGCACGCAATGCTTCGCTACAGGCGGCTACGGCCCGCGGGAGCAATTGCTCCCCGCGAATGGAGAACTGGGTGCGTCGCTTGAAGCCCGCACAGACAGCTTCGAGACGCCTTGCGGCAGTTGGGCCGGCTTCAAGCTTTCGCGATACTTAATGGGTTTTACCGGCGACGCGCGCTACGGCGACTGGATCGAGCGGCTTGCCTACAACGGCATCGGCGCAGCGTTGCCCGAGCAGGCGACCGGGTCCACCTTTTATTACTCTGACTATCGGCTGGGTGGCTGCGTGAAGGTATATCAAGAGGAGACTCACCGTGGAGAGACGTGGCCATGTTGCTCGGGCACCTATCCCCAGGCGGTCGCTGATTATCACAACATTATCTACTTCAAGGATCGGGAAGGCCTCTACATCAACCTTTTCATTCCTTCGGAGGTAACCTGGAAGTTTGGCGAGCAGGATGTCGTTCTGCAGCAACAGACTTCCTATCCTGAAACCGACACCGTCACGGTGACGATTGCCTCACCGCAGGCCGCGCTGTTCCCTTTACGCTTCAGAGTGCCGGCCTGGGCCGAAGAGGGCGTTACTGTTACGATCAATGGCCGTCCGGAGCCTGTAACCGCGACTCCCGGAAGCTGGGCAACGGTGCGGCGAACCTGGAAGCCGCACGACCAAATGGAAATTCGTCTGCCCCTCAAGTTCTTTCTGGCTCCGGTCGACGAACAGCATCCGAAACGCGTGGCGCTGGTTCGCGGTCCCCTTGTCTGGGTTCGGGAACGCCAGCCCCTGAGCATCTCGGACATTCCAGCGGAACGCTGGAAACGGAATGCCTCGCTGCGTTTCCTTTAGAGGGCGGAGCGCAGAGCCGCTTCGTACCGTTCAACCGCACGGGCAGGCATCAGCCCTACGAGATATATTTCGATCTCAGCTAGCGTTGGCTTTCTTTGTCGATCAGACTTTGGGAACCGGATTGCGGTCAACCGCCGCAGGAAGCCGTGGAAAGTCGGTAAATGGTTCGGTCTGATACCAGTACGCCACCGAATAGAAGTTGTCGGCGCGGTTGTTGGCATGTCCGTGTTCAATGGTGTATTTGAGGTACTTGCGAAAGGTGACCGGATTGTCCGCATGCCAGCGATAAAGGCAATAACGGCCGCCCGCTTCTTCCGCTGCGCTGATCAAATGGGCTCCGTTGTATAAATTCGCAAAGGGCACGGCTTCGCCGCGGCCCCCGAAATCCCAGGCGCCACAGAAATAGTCCTCGGTGCCAGTTCCGTTGATACTTGGGGTTTTGTCGTCGTCGATGAAGATCATCTCGTCGCCTTCGCCCATCCAGCGATCGTGATTTTGCAGCACGCCCATGGTTACGCCCATCAAGTGGCCGCTGCCGCGGGTTTCGGCGAAGACATAATTGTTCTTGCCGTCAAGGTTGAGTTCTTTATCTCCTGAGGCGTACTTTACCGCGATGTTCGGCGTAGCTTGCCGATATTGCGCATGAAAGTAAAGACTCCTCTCAGGGAGAGAGGTCACAAGCTGGTAATCGATGTTCGAATAAAAGGAACCGACCTCTTCGCTTCCCTCATTGGTAACAGTGATACGAGCAGATTTACGAAATGGCATTTTGAAATAGCAGTTCAGCGCTTTGACCGAGGAGCAATTCAAGAATGCCGACTGGTACAGGTTGTACTCCCCCGTGTTCAGGCCGAAGAAGTCACCAACCGGCACCTCCACGCTGGGCTTCGATTCCCCATCCCAATAGATGCGCAGCACAATTTCTTTCAGGTGAAATCGGCTTTCAGCGGCGATGGTGAACCAGATGTGAGTGATCACGCCGGGTCCGTCGGAACTGAAAACCTCCTTGGTACCACCCGCGGCAATCGGCCAGGCGTCGCCGTTGCCTCCCGTGCGGTCGTAACTGGATTGTTTCAGCGAGCGGTAGCTTTGCGCGCAGGCATATTCCGGAAGCCGGTATTCGTTTTCGTTGCTCTTGACTTGGGCCGCCAGTGAAGTCGAGCCGGCAGTTGCGCCAGCTGCGCCCAGCAGGGCCAGGTTCCCGAGAAACTTTCTACGCAACAACTGCCGATCGTCCATGCTTATTCCCCTGCGAAATGGTTGGATTTTGATATCGACCTACATCGTATCGTTGGCTGCGTTCTTTTAGCAAACGTATCGGAATGCCTTCCGACACGTTTGAGCGCTTAGTCTGAATTTATCCGGAAGCTTCATCGACCGGCGGCTTGCTCAGCCGTGACTGCGAAGATGGCGAGCGGCGCCTGCTGGTTGTTCAGCTTGCAACGCAGGCTCACTAGTTTGTCTCGTTGCGTAGGTACCGACCAGAGCAGAATTTGATAGTGCTCGCGGACGACATCTTTTATATATTCAACCGCCGGTTGAGCTACAACGGCGATCGGTTCAATGCGGGTCGCCTGGTAAATACGATTCGATTGAGCCACCTCAAACCCATTGCGAACCGGCAGGGTCTGAGTCTTCCCACTCGCGTACAGCAAAGTATAAGTGGCAACTACATCCCCGCGCTTCCCGTTGACTGGATAGCCTACCGGTAGACTCACTTGACCCAGTATATGCAACTTGCTGCATGCCTGATTGATGGGGATTGTCATCTCGGGTGTTTCTGCCGTCAGCAAAACGGGGCGCACGTGACCTTCGACGGTGGGTGGAATAAAGGAAACACCCGCGATTCTCAAGTCCTGCGTGGGCCACAAAACGAACTTTGATCCCGTACGCTTCCACTGGTCGTCAGCAACGCTGGCCGCCCAGAATTTTTCCAGCGCCGCTTGCAACGCCGCCCAGGATTGCTGTCCGCTGTCAGAATTGACTAACGCCTGCAGGTCAGCCGCTTTAAAACTGCTCCCGGGAGAAAACGGCACCGACCGCAAAGGAACGGCTCTCGGACGTGGCTGAAGCCCAAGTGCAATTTCTCGCCTTCCCGCAAACAATGCCGCGAGCCTGGAATAGATGGGCTCGCGAATCTCTCGATTCTCTGTGACTGCACCGGAACGGAGGATTCCATTGTAGGTTGACCAATCTTCGCGAGTGTACTGCGGCACATCGTTCCAGCTCCAGAACGAGGCCCCGGAAACTTTTCCATCCTCGATCAGGCCGAGCAACGTATCGATGTCGCGCTCGTAGAACTCCGCTTGACGACTTGCAATTTCCCATCCCCACTCGGTAAAAGTGAGAGGCTTTGCGGAGCCAAACGACTCCACCAGCTTGGGGAATTTTTGCCAGTCGTAGTCATAAGCGTGGGTATCGTAAAAATCGAGGCCGGCCTCGTCGAAGGTATTCTTCACCGCGGGAAACTTGCCGTACGTCTGGGCTACAGAAATCAACCGGCGAATCGGATCGAGCCTGTCGCAGATCGCCTTGCCTCGTTTCAAATAGGACATCGGAAATGCGCACTCGTTTCCGAGTAGCCAAATACCGACTGCCGGAGAATTCCAGTCCCGACGAATTGTTTGTTCCAGGATCTTGCATCCAAGATCAATCTGCGCGCTGGGCAGCTTGTCGAAATCCATGTTCCAAAAGCCTGGTTCTTCGCTGACGATTAGGCCCAGCTCTTGTGCGAGGTCAACGATGCGGCGGTCATGCGGATAGTGCACCAGCCGGACAAAGTTACACCCCATGGCCTTGATCATCCGCATGTCTTGCTCTTGCTGCCGGCGAGACAATGTGAATCCCCGGTCCTTCCACAAATCGTGCCGGCACACGCCGCTTAGCACTAATCGCTTTCCGTTGAGCAGGAAAGCGTTCCCTCGCGTCTTGAGTTCCCGAAAGCCCGTGCGGCACTGCCAACGATCCTGCGCGGCAGATGTCTTGACCTGCGCCCTCAACTGGTAGAGATTTGGTTCTTGCGGCGACCAAAGTACCAGCGACCCAGCATCGAATTTGATTTCAGCCTCGGTAATCCCAGGCTTAAGCTGGAGTGTCGCGGTGCCCATTGCGACCCGAGTGTCTCTCCACCATAGCGACAGTTCACACTCTGCCTGTTGCTCTTGCGAAGAGGACAGGAAAACCTGCGAAGTGCAGGCTGCGCTTTCCAGGTTGTCGCTCAGGATGTAACCAAAACGGACATTGTCGACGAAGACCGCGGGACGGACGTCTACATAAGCATCGCGAATAATGCCGCCATACGGCTCCCAGCCTCCAGGGCACGCGAATTCTATTTCGTTTTTCCCTGAGCCGTCGGGTTCGGGCAGAGCGTCGGCAATCTGTACTTCGATGGTATTGCGGCCTTCGCTCGCCAGATTGGTAAACTCGAATTCCTGCGGTACATAAGGAATCGTGGTGCCCAGCTCGTGTCCGTTTAGAGAAATGCGCCCATGGTAGTTAATGGCATCGAAATGAAGAATGGCCCTGTCGCCGCTGGCCAAACGCGGAAGGAGAAAAGTACGGCGCAGACAGTAAAGACCCGAAGGATGCAGAGATGAAGGAACGCTGATTACATCGATAAGCTTGCCATGAATGTACCTCTCCCAGTCGCCGTTCAGATCGACCGCGCTCCGGGTAGGTTGCAACTCCGCTTCAGCCATGCTCTCCTCTTCTACCAGTTGCTCGAACCCTAAAGCCGACTTCAGGATTGCTCCGCCGTGACGGCAAAGATCGCGAAGGGCGGCTGCTCACCATTCAGTTTGCAGCGAATCCGCATCAATCCCGCCTCGACCGGGATCGACAGGAGGAGGATCTGGTATTGCTCACGAGCGATGTCTTTGACGTAAATCAACCCTCGTTGGGCTTCAGTGGTGATCGGGTCGAGCCGTCCGGCGTCGTGAATGAGATTCGCCTCCGCCACTTCATATCCGTTGCGCAGTGGAATCTCATGCGCTCTGCCGTTGGCATATTCGAGAGTGTAGGTTGCGATCTTGTCACCATCTTTGCCCACTAAAGGAAACCCCTCGGTAAATGTCACCTGTCCGAGGATGTGGAGCCTCAAGCATGGGCGATCCACGGGAATAAGGATCTCCGAAACCTCTGGCGTAAGCACCAGCGGACGTACACGTCGGTTAACGACAGGAAATTGAAATTCAACTCCACCGATTTCAAGCGTATGTTGCGGCCAGAGTAGAAGGTCTTCCCCGGTTCGTTTCCAGTGGGTGCGCGCGATGTTTGCCCAATATTTGGCCATGATCACTTTAAAGCTGCTCCATGCGCGCGCAGCATCCGGTGTTTCTGCGAGCGGCTGCAGATCGACAGGCTCGAATGTGTTCTTATTGGACCAGGGAGACCATCTGAGAGGAATTATTTCGGGTGCGGTGTCGGGTAGATCGATCGCATGGCGGCGCATTTCGAACAAGCGAGCTAACTCCATGTAAACGAGTTCGCGGGGCTCGCGTGCTTCAGTAACCACGCCTGATTCCAATATGCCGTCGCGCATTTCGCGGTCGATTCGGCTGTACTGCCGCATGTCTTGCCACGACCAGAACATGTGGCCTGACAACTCTCCGCTTTCTACCAAATCCATCAGGCGATCGACACTGTTTTGCATAATGAGCGGGCTCTGGCCGATCGCTTTGCCACCCCATTCCGTGAAGGTGAGGGGCTTCGAGGAGCCATCAAATTCTGCCTCCTTGGCAAAGTCTTCCACGTCGTAGGTGTAGGGATGTTGATCGAAAAAGTCCATGTCCGCGCTCACGAACATGGCCTTGACCTTCTTGGCGTCCCTGCTATTGGCGGCGGAAACCAATCGCTTGATGGGATCCAATTGGTTGCAGCGCTGCTTGCCCTCCTTTAAGTAGGCTTCGGTCATCTCGCACTCATTGGACAGCAACCAGGCCATTACCGACGGAGAATTCCAATCGCGACGGATCGTGGTTTCAAGAATAGTTAAGCCCAACTCAACCCGTGGGCGCTCCATGGTGGTGAAATCCATATTCCAATAACCTGGCTCTTCGCTGACCAGTAGTCCGAGTTGATCGGCAAGCTCGACGATCCTGCGATCGTGAGGGTAGTGCACCAGACGGACGAAATTGCAGCCCAGAAACTTGATCATCCGCATGTCTTGTTCTTGCTGGGTCCTGGATAAAGTGAAACCCTGCTCACGCCACATGTCGTGCCGGCATACACCGTTGAGCACGAGTCTTTTTCCATTCAAGCGAAACTCGCGGCCCACCGCGCGAATGTCGCGAAAACCAGTCTTGCAGAACCAACTATCTTCTCCGGACGCGGTCTTGAGGGTTGCGGTCAACTCGTACAAGTTGGGGGTTTCCGGCGACCAGAGTGCTGGATCCTTGAATGTAAAGGGCATGTCCACTGCATTCAGGCCAGGATTGAGCGGAACTGTTTTGCTGGCTTGCGCAACCGTGGTGCCGGCATTCGACAGGACGATCTCGACCTCACCGTTAGCCTTTGCCGCGCTCGCGATCATTATGGACGGAGTCGCATTACAGGCGCCGTAGTCTTCGCTCAATAGGTACGCGAGCCGTACATTTTCGATGAAGGCAGCGGAACGGCTTTCCGCCCACACATCACGGATAATGCCCCCATACGCCTCCCAACCAGGGTTTACCCCGAGGGCGAGTTCGGGTTTGCCGCTTCCATCCGGCAAAGGCGTCAGATCCACGATCTCCACCTGGAGATCGTTCTCTCCTACTTTCTCTACGTCGGTAAACTCAAATTCGCAGGGAACGTAGGGCGCCAGGGTTCCCAAAACCTTGCCATTGATCGTCACTCTTCCCCAATAGGTAATTGCTTCGAAGTGCACAAAGGAGCGCTGCCCGGGCGCCGGCTTGGGAAGCATGAATGCCCGATGCAATGTGTAATAGCCAGAGGGGCGGATCGAAGAAGGAACCGTGACCGTGCCGTATGGCAGTCCGTCGAGGCGGCGCTGCCACTCGCCATTCAGCGAAATGCGCACCCGGGAACCCTGAACCTGGGGAATGTATTCATTGCCATAAGACGGCACCCCAGCCAGAACCGCCGAGGCACTCAACCTTGTGAGAAAACTACGGCGATCGATCATGCACCTACACTATCGTCAGATCTAAAACGCCAAGGGTCATCGAGGTTAACGGCCCGGATGCGAGAATACCTTCCTGCCTGGCCGTCTCTAACAACGATTAGACGTACGCTTACCCGCAACGTGTAGGACCCGTGGTGGATGGTTCAGAGGAGTGCTGGGGTCAAAGTCCCCAAAATTTTATCCAGGCAACGCCCCACGTTAGCAATATCGCCAAAAGCATGTCAAGAGTTTTCGGAATTGATTCCGATAATGGACACCTCTCACAGCCGGGAAACAAGCTCCCTAGTGAACAGACGATGTCAGCGGTTTGCGCGGTCTGGAGGACAATACGACAGCGGTATATAGATCGCCGCGGTAGGCAGTGGTCGCGAGTTCCACCGGCTGCTCCTGGACCGTGTATGTTTTTCGTCTTACCAGCAGGACCGCTGCGTTCTGCCGCATGCCGAGCATCTTTCGGTGTAGCTTGGTTGGCTGAATCGCCGAAAGTTCTTGCTCACTTCTGCCCAGATGGATTCCATAGTTCTCTTCCAGAATCTGGTAGAGCGAATAATCGACGAGGTTAAAGCGTTCAAGCTTAGGGCACAGGCGGGAAAGAATCTGAACCGACTCAAAGGCGATGGGAATATCGTCCGCCAAGCGAACCCGCTCGATCGCATAAAGGGTCTCTTTAGGGCCGGCGCCGAAGTATTCGGCAGCAGCGCCGAAAGCATGGATCGTTCGGAACGAGATCAGACGCGATGACGGAATTCCACCTCGACGACGTATCTCCTCGCTGAAGCTCCGAGTTTCCTGCTCTTGTTTGACGATGCGATTCGGTGTAGCAAACGTACCTCGTCCGCGATGCCTTTCGATCAACCCTTCACGCTCCAATAAGTCATTCGCCTGGCGCATGGTCATTCTGCTGACCCCGAAGCGCTCCGCCAACACCCGTTCAGGCGGCATGGGCAAATCCGACGGTACTCTCCCCGCCTTCAAGAGTTCTTTGACCAAGGCGGCGATCTGTAGATATGCGGGCTCGGGATTGTTTTTGTCTATGCGAAGGTTTAGCAATGCGTCCGTCTGCGTCGTTTTCATGGGTGACTCACATGCCCTTATCAACCTGCTTGCTCTTGAAAATTGAATACCGCCGCGGCAGCGCCTAGTATTCCTGCCTGGTGGCCGCCCGAGGAGAGCCGGACGCACGGACGGCGTAGATCGCCAAAATGCAAATCCCGGGCGACCCGCTGCTCTACCTGTGTAATGAATTCAGGGTGGCCTTCTACTAATCCACCGGAAACGATCACAACCTCCGGGTCCAAAATGTTGAAGAGGTTGGCGATTCCTTCTGCCAGATACCCACCGAGAACGGAATAAGCCTCGAGCGCCGCAGGATCTTTTTGAGCGGCGCGGCGGCTGACCTCAACCGCTAATGCCGCGTCGTCTTCTCCTTCGCAGGCTGCGCGGCTCCTATACTCCCGCCCCAGTGCTGTGGCCGAAACATAGGCTTCAAGACAGCCGGATTGTCCGCAACTGCAAGGCCGGCCATTCATACGAATCGTGGAATGTCCAAAGGTTCCTGCAAAACCGTGCAGCCCTCGTATCAGCTTGCGATTGAGAATGATTCCCCCACCTACACCAGTGCCTAGGGTGATGGCCACAAGGCTATGAAAGGAGCGCCCGGACCCGAAATACAGTTCAGCGAGCGCGGCAGCGTGACCATCATTTTCCACGCGAGTCGGCAGCCCGAACCGTTGCTCCGCAAATGTGCGCAAGTCGAAACCTGACCAACCAGGCAAGTTCTCTGTTGCGGCAAAGATCGAACCGGTCGCAATATCAATCGCACCTGCACTGGCGATGCCCACACCAACGGGCTCAACTTCTTGCTGGCGGGCAAATAGAAGAACCTGATCAACCGCCTGGGTCGTGGCAGCAACAATTGCTTCGCGTCCTCCCTGGGCGGACGTGGGAATGCGCACCGCAGCGCGGATGTGGCCTGTACGACCCACCAGGCCCGCCTTAATCGAGGTTCCACCAATATCGACGGCGATCACTTCGCCCGATTCCGATCCAGCGCGGATCGCATCTGCGAAGCCGGCGGTTATTTTCGCCGGCCGGGTAATCGCCGAGCCCACGACTACACACCAGGCTCCGGTTGCGATCGTGCGTCTTGCTTCCGCCGGAGTGGAAATATGTCCTTCCGCGATGACCGGCCGCTTCGTTCGCTGAACCACCTCGTCCAGCAAATCCCAGTTAAAGGCCTTCACGTCGCGCGTTTGCTCTGTGTAACCGTTCAAGGTGGTGGCAATCAAGTCGGCGCCCCGAGCACTCGCGGCCAATGCCTCTTCGAGGGTTGCTATATCCGCCAGAACAGGCAGGTGTAACTCGTTCCGAATGCGTTCAAGGATTTGCTGCCAAGGATCTCCGCCAGGCCAGAGCCGATCGGTGCAGTCCAGTGCAATGATGTCCGCACCAGCCTGAGCCAATTCGACTGCACTCGAAAAATCCGGAGTGATGCGAAGCCGGCCACGCAGATATGCTTTTTTGATTCCAATGATGGGAACGTTTGTGTCGCGACGGACGGACGCGATGCAGTCGGCCGAGTTCAAGCGCAACCCGGCAGCTCCTCCCTGGATTGACGCAAGAGCTATCCGGCGCAGGGCGTCGACATTTTCCAATGGATCTCCGGGCGAGGCCTGACACGAGACCACGAGCGAGTTCCTGAGCGCTTCGACTGACTTGTGCATTCGCCATGGCCTTTCGCGGACTGTCTTTTCCCTTAAGATATAGTCCACATTTATTAATGTATAGTCTAATTCTATCGGCATAGTCTTTCTTGTTGATGTATGACTTTCGCGAAAACGGGTGGCGGAGTTGAAAGAGGGCAATTGAAAACAGAGCGGGCGGCTGAGGGATGATGACAGGTACCATCCTCGGCGGTATTGTGTTCGCGCTGCTCTCCGGCTTATTGAACGGCACATTTACATTTCCCATGCGCTTTCTGGGCCGTTGGAACTGGGAAAATGTTTGGGGCCTGTTCATAGTCATCTCCTGTGTAGTTTTTCCCGCATGTATCGTTGCCGGAACAACTCCGCACGCGTGGATCATCCTCATGCATTCACCCGTGCACGCATTGCTTGTGGCTACCCTGGCCGGGTTCATATGGGGATTCGGGGCCATCAGGTTCGGACAGAGTGTGAGTGCGATCGGTATTTCCCTGGCGAACACCTTTGTCCTTGCCATCAGCTCTTCGCTCGGCTCCGTTTTGCCCTTGTTATACCTTGCACCGGAAAAGCTTTTTCATCGGCAGGGCATCGTTATGTTGGCGGGAGTGGCCATCGCGATGGCCGGTATTGTGCTTTGTGGCGTTGCCGGACGGATGCGAGAAAACGCTGCCGAATCGAACGCTCAGATCGATCGTGGAAATCTGGTTGGACTTCCGCGTCCATTGAGTTTCGTTGTTCTGCTGGCTGCCGGCTCAGGCATTCTCTCGGCAATCTTTAACATCGGCTTTACCCTTTCGCAGCCGATCGCCGACCATGCACGAGCGGAAGGGCTAAGCCAATTCGCAAGTACGAACCTGATCTGGTGGGTAATGCTTGGCGCCGGATCTTTGGCAAATCTCGGATTTTGTAGCTATTTGCTTTGGAGAAATAACAGTTTCACAAAATTCAGCCAGAAGGGCTGTCTCCCTCTCTATTGGCTAACGATTCTGATGGGAGTTTTGTATGGCGGAAGTATCTTCGTCTACGGCCTGGCTACGCCGCGACTGGGCAAGCTTGGAACCGCGATAGGGTGGCCGCTCAGCCTAGTGAGTGGATTGCTGGTGGCTAATTTTGTGGGTCTAAGGCTGGGAGAGTGGCGGCATGCTCCGTCAAGATCACGGGGCTGGCTATATGGCGGAATCGGCGCGCTGTTGATCGCAGTGGTAGTGCTGAGCCGGGCGAACTCTTGAAGAGTCTGCGTGAGAACCAGATTGCCCGTTCTTTTTGGCCATGAAAGTGTAACAAAGAAATAATCCGAGGAAACGATGAAACGACCAGATATCTCACGCCGCACTTTCATTCGCGGTACCGTGGGGGTAGCCGGATCGGCATTGGCGGCCACTCCTATTATGTTGCCGGTGAGCACTGCGAACGCGGAGACAGGTGCTGCTTCTGAACCCGCGGACGAGTGCTCAACAGATCGCCTGGAGAAAGCAAGCAAGGGCTACGAGCCGCGGTTCCCGGGACCCCGGTGGCATCTGGTCTACGGCACTTATCTTGGCGTGGAGGAATTTGCGGCTAATGAGGTGCAGCGCACGCTACAACGGTTTGTGCCTTACGTGATCGAAGCGCACCAGGCGGCGGAACCACTAAACCATGAGGCAAATCATGTTCTGATCGGCACCGTTGCGAATAATCCTCTGATCGACGATCTCGGAAAACGAGGCCTTCTGAAGGCCCCGACCCAATCCGAAGGTTTCAGCATTGCTTGTGCTCGTTCACCTTGGGATCCTGGCAGGAAACTCGTGGTCATCGCCGGGACAGACGCGGCGGGGGTTCTCTACGGGGTGATTGAATTCAACAAGAAGTTGGTTAGTATCCTTCCGGATGATCCGAAAGATAAGCGCCAGGCATTAGACACCCTATCGGAGTTCAACGCACAAGAGCACCCGCTGGTTGAGAATCGGGGTATCTGGTGCTGGGGCTACACCGTCTACGACTACCGCCGATTCATCGACAACATGGCACGGCTCAAGATGAACCGCCTCAACTTCTGGAATGATGTACCGCCCTTGAACTGCAAGGAGATTATCGACTACGCGCATTCGCGCGGCATCAAAGTTGTTCTTGGCTTTTCCTGGGGATACGACCTAAGCACCCTCGACCCCAACAGCAACAGCGATCGCCAGGTGATTAAACAAGATGTGTTATGCCAGATCGCAAAGCACTACCAACATCTGGGCATGGACGCAATTTACTTTCAAACCTTCACCGAGACCCGCAATCTGGAGAGCGGAGGTAAGCCGATCGCTGAACTCGCGACCGATTGGGTGAACGATATTGCAGGTGCGGTGCTGGCGCAATATCCGGAAATGAAGCTCGAGTGGGGACTCCATGCCTCGTCGATCCTCACCAACTACACGTATCTCAGGGGCCTGGACCCTCGCATTGTAATTGTCTGGGAGGACGCCGGCGTTATTCCGTACTCCTACGATCCTTTAACGACCAATACAGCGGGCGACATCGCAGCCATGTTGAATAGCCCCATCGAAACGAGGGAATACTCAAAGAAGCTCGCGACCTTTCGCGAGCACGCCGAGTTCTCCATGGTGGCCAAGGGATGGATCCAGATGCGTTGGCGCACGGAGTCCGAACATCACGGGCAATACATCATGGGGGAACGAGCGGAGATATTTATCGAGAATCGCGCACGGGAACGTCAGCCGCGCTGGGACCTGGTTAACAATTTGTGGTTGCAGAACTACCCCGAGGCGCTGCGTTTCTTTGCGGAAGTACGCGATTGCACCTCTTCGGAGATGTCTGTGCTCGGCCTGGTAGAGGATGGAATGTTCGAAGAGAAGATTCCGTTCAGCGTGGCGCTCTTCGCCGAGATGCTCTGGAACCCACATCGAGAAGCAAAAGCTGTTCTCAAAGAGGCCACCAACCCTTATTACGTAGAAGTCCGGTAAGAACGCATCTTCGAAAGTCGGCTTGATACTATGCTTGTGTCCCGATCGAGCGGACGAGTGCAAGGAGATCGCATTGCGGTGAAACTTTCTTCCCTCACGTTTTATCAAGGCCTGTTGATCTTGGCCTATTGTTGCGGTGCGCTTGCCCAACAGACTCCTACAACTGCGTCCAAGCGGACGGAAGAGTATAAGGCATCGATGGCCAAGACATGGATGAATGATTTTGGCGGCTTGGACCGATACCGCGCTGCAAATGCCGCGCTGCAAACACCGCCGGGGGAGAACCGCGTTGTATTCATGGGGGACTCCATAACGGACAGCTGGCCTTTAGCGAAATACTTTCCAGGGAAGCCTTATATCAACCGGGGCATCGGCGGCCAGACGACTCCGCAGATGTTGATCCGCTTCCGTCCGGACGTGATCGACCTGAAGCCGAAAGTCGTTGTCATTCTGGCTGGCACCAACGATATCGCCGGGAACACTGGCCCTATGCGCATTCAGGATATCGAGAATAATCTGTCTTCGATGGCGGAACTGGCTCGCCTGCATGGCATCCACGTGGTTCTATCTTCGGTATTGCCGGTGAACAATTACCATCCCGAGACCGAGTTCCTGTTTGAGCAGCGGCCGATAAGCGAGATCCTTGAACTGAACAAATGGTTGAAGAGCTATTGCGCCAGAAACGGCCACATTTATCTGGACTACTACGGCGCGATGACAGATCGCCAGGGCTTGCTGCAGCGCGACCTGTCGGACGATGGGCTGCATCCGAACCAGGCTGGCTTCACGGTTATGGTTCCCCTGGCCCAGGCAGCAGTCGCAAAAGCGCTGGCCCCTTGAAAGGATCGAGACTCATCTCAACCTTTCGGATGAGGCGCCCAGCCGACGCAGGAGTTACTATTCTCACGCGTCATCCCCTGCGTTCGTAGACGCCGCCGCGGCACAGGCGACTCGGTGAAGGGGTCTGAGCTTTCAGACTCGAATTCTGGAAATTCAGGGTTGGGGAGAGCAGAATGTTTGGCGTCACGAGTAGGTCCTTCGCCTTCAGGGATCGTGTTCAGTGGGCGAAGACAGTTGAGCTAAGCGAAGCAACACTGGCGGTCGACGCTGAGGCAGCAAAACTCTGTGCCGGCCTGAGCAAGGAGCAGCTCTCCTGGCGGCCCCGGCCGGGAAGCTGGTCTATCGCCGAGAATCTTGCGCACCTGCGCGCTACCAATGAAGTTTTCTTGCCGGCGGTTGACTCCGCCCTGGAGACGAGCAGGAAACTGAAGCTGCATAGCGAAGGACCCTTCACCCTAAACCTGGCCGGGCGCGTTATGGTTTGGAGAATGGAGGCGCGGCCCATCATCAAGATGCGAGCACCGACGCGCATTCAGCCACGGCTGCTGGGCTCTCCTACTTCGGAGTTGGAGCATTTTCTAATCTCCCAGGCCGCCCTCAGGCAGCGCATTGCGGATGCCGATGGTCTGGACCTCACCGCTTTACGGTTTCCGTCACCAGTCGCCAGCCGCTTTCGTGTGAATTTGCTGGAGTTCTTTTCTGCTTTCATTGCACATTCCCACCGGCATCTCTGCCAGGCTCACAATGTCAAGAGGGCCATGCCTTCGTTCAATCTCGAAAACCACGCATAGAAGTTAGTAGAAAACGCTAATGCAAAACGAGCACGTACAGGCGGAGGTAACGGTCATTGGTGGCGGTCTCGCCGGTATGGCAGCATCGATTCATCTTGCCAATGCAGGCCTGCGGGTGGTGTGCATCGAGGCCGATCCCGTCGATAGCGACCCGGTAGGTGAGTCGTTAGACTGGTCGGCGCCTGATCTGCTGAAGGGACTCGGCCTGCCTATGGAGCATCTGCTCGCACTAGGCATCGCGACCTACAAGCGGCATGTTGTTCTGAAACTCAGAGATGGCTCGCAGCAGCACTATATCCCCGGCGAGTGGCTGGGGAAGCCCCCATACAACGTCAATCTGCGCACATTGCATGTGGATCGCGGTCAGCTGAACCAGGCACTGCGCGAGATCTTTCTCGGCAAAGGAATCAGGTTGGTTAGCGACAAAGTTGTGCATGTGGAGACGACGGGAAAGACCGTCAACGCGGTTGTGACCGCGCAAGGGGAACGGATCGCGTCTCGATGGTTTCTTGACGCCTCGGGGTCGAGTGCCAGTCTATTTCCGCGGATATTCAAGTTGCCGGTGTATGAGTACGGTCCACATAAGGTGGCTATGTGGGATTACTTCACCGTTCCTGAATCCATCGAGGGAACCACCCTTCACGCCGACGGCGCGGGACCACGATATATGGAGTGGGTTTGGCAGATACCGATTCATCCCAAAACGATCAGTGTGGGCTACGTGTCTCCGGGGGAAGCAGTCAAGGCGAAGCGGCAGCGGGGGCTAAGCACGCAAGACATTTTCGCGGAGCAACTGGAGCGATTCCCTGATCTGCGCGGCCTGTGCCATGACCCGGGGAGGAACCCGCCGCGAACCACATCGTTTCGTTGCCGCGCCTTTGCCAGAACGGCTGGACCCAACTGGCTCGTGGCCGGCGAAGCTGCCGCCATGGTTGACCCAATGACTTCGAACGGGGTGACCGCGGCGTTGAGACATGCGGCTGAGGCTTCCAGCCTAATTATTCGATTTCGCGACCGGAGCCGTATTCCGCGTTTGCCCGCATCCATGTACAGCCAGCGCGTGCTGAGCCTGGCAAGGTTTTTCAATAGCGCGATTGAGAATGTGCTTTACGATTGGCCGGTGAGGAACCGGATTGGCCCATTCCATGCCGGCGATCTCTATACGATTCCCGCCTGGAGCATCAATGTGATCTACTCGCGATCGCGCCCGCGGGGATTCGTATCGACCACTCTTTTCCGCTTGCTACTGGCGGCGCTGAGATCCGGCCTTAGCGCATTTCACTGGTTCTGCAGCCTGGGGGTGTCGCCTCCCCCGATCTCAGGTGCATTGGGAAACGCGGCAGCGCCGTGACCGACCGGATTAAGACTCCCTATCCTGGCCACAACGCATTGGTTTTAATAGGTTTATGGTGGGCGCTGCAGGATTCGAACCTGCGACTTCCACCGTGTGAAGGTGGCACTCTACCGCTGAGTTAAGCGCCCCGGGCGCAAGCCGTAGTTTACACGAACTCTCCCGGAGGGCCCAGGGGCCGGGCGTTCCCAAATCCGCCCGCCCACTCGCGTATCCCCCAAAACTGGGCGAGACCACGGCTTGCGGCAACGGGTACAATCCACTCACGTTATGGCTTTTCCTCCCCCAGAGCAGCACGGTTCCCCGCCCCCCGGGGGAGGCCCTCCCCAGGGCAAGGGCCCGGCGGAACAAGATCAAGAAAACTCAGCCGCTTTCGCGCAACCTAGTCAGGAGCGTGGGGTTAGAAACGGTATGGGTACCGTAGCCATAGCGCAGAACGGGTTCCAGGGCGCGCAGCAGGGTATGCCGGTCCATACGCCCGGGGTGGAGTGGTCGCAGCTCTCCGACGCTGAAATCATGTTGCGCGTTCGCGAAGGAGACGACTCAGGCTTTAGCATCCTGATCGAGAAGTATCGCAAACAGATTGTCCATTTCATGTTTCGCATGTCTCGTAACCAGGCGGTGGCCGAGGAGTTGGCGCAGGAGGTTTTTCTCCGCGTGTACCGCTCGCGGCAAACGTATCGCGCCGAGGCAAAGTTTAGTACATGGTTGTATCGCATCGCGACCAACCTGGGCGTAAACCACGCGCGCGATACCAAGTATGAGCGGACGGCGCAGAATGTATATCTGGACCAGCCCGACCCTGAAACGGGCACCACCCCCGACGTAGCGGATAGTACCCTCAGCGTAGAGCAGGGGTTGGTACGCGAAGAGAGAATGAACGCGATTCGCCAGCACGTGATGGCGCTGCCCGAACGGCAGCGGACCGCCGTGTTGATGCACAAGTACCAGGATATGGATTACAAGGAGATTGGTGAGGTTCTCAAGCTGAGCGAATCCGCTACCAAGTCCCTGCTATTTCGGGCCTACCAGACCTTGCGCGAAAACCTGAAGGACTTCGCTTAGCAGAATTTGAGGAATATGATGACTTGCCCTGAGATGAATAAGAATTTGGCTGGATTGCTCTTCGAATCTGAGCCGCTGCCTGAAGAGGCCCGCAAGCACCTCGCGGAATGTGCGGAGTGTGCCGGCGAGCTGGCTGCAATGGAAAAAACCTGGAAGCTGCTGGACGAATGGCATGCTCCGGAGCCCAGCGCCTTCTTCGATGCCAAGCTCTATGCGCGGCTGCGAACGGAGCAGGCAGCCGCCCCGGCCAGTTTGTTTGAGCGCGCCAAAGCATGGCTGCTCTTCGGCAGCAACCTGCGGATGCGCCCGCTTGCGGCGGGAGCCCTGGCTACGGTTCTGGTGATTGGCGGCGGCACGTTTGCCTTGCTTGAGAGCGAGCAGACGCCTTTACCCCAGACCTCGGCCACGGTACGCGATTTGCAGTCCTATGACGGGAATGCGCAGCTTTTTCAGCAATTGAATGCCCTGGATGGGGACGAGGATAGCGCGAGCGGCGCCTCCAACTAATCACTGCGCAACATAGCGGACACACGCGGTTAATCTAGCCCTTTTGGAGAGCATCACCATGACAGCGCGCAAAGATCTCGAGAGGAGCTCCCCCGGGGGGAAGCTCGCTCGTATTGTCTATGCCACGCTGCTGCTGGTGTTGCCGTTAGCAGTTGCTCCCAGTCTCTGCTTCGCTCGCGGCCCACAACAGCCTGTCCACCCACGATTTGAAAACAACCAGCAGCCACATCTTGGCACGTGGCTGCAACGGCATGGGAACTTGTCTCCGGAGGAGCAGGAAAAGGCCCTGCAGAACGAGCCAGGGTTCAAGCAGCTAAGCCCAGAAACGCAGCAAAAGCTGCTCTATCGCCTGCGGCAGATTAACCGGATGCCCCCCTACCAGCGGCAACGTACCGTAGATCATATCGAGGCAATGGAGCACCTGACCCCGCAAGGGCGTCAACAGGTGCGCGCCTCAGTGCAGGAATTTCGTGCCCTGCCCGTCGACCGGCAGCGGTTAGTCAAGAAGGCCTTTCGTGATCTGCGCGCGTATCCGCCCGAGCAACGGGAGGCGATGATGAATTCCAGCCAGTTCCAGGCCCAGTTCTCGCCGCAGGAACGAAGTATCCTGGGCAATATTCTTGCCGTCGAGCCTTATCAGCCGGTCCATGGGTCAGGACTCGATAACGGGCTGGAGTACGGGCGATAAGTGCAAACGGCAGATCTCAGGCAATGACCTTATAGATGAGAGGCTGCGGAGCCGGCGGCTCGGCGCTGAGCGTAAAGCATTGGTTGAGGATGGCGACGGCCGGCTCCAGGCGAGCCTGCTGCTCGACATAGACCGTAAAAAGCTTGTCGCCGGCAGCGACCTGCTCGCCAAGCTTCTTGTGCGTTTCCACGCCGGCATGAGCGGAACAGCTTCGCCGGCCGCGGTTCTGCCAGCCCCAGAGCGCTGTACCGCCCACCCTACCTGGTCGCAATCGATCACTGAGAGAAAGCCGGCCGATGGGGACTTTACATCGTGTTGATAAGTGGGCCGATGGAGCCACTGCGGACTCTCAAACCATTCCAGGTCGCCACCCTGGGCGGCAATCATGCAGCGAAGTTTAGCCAGCGGCTGTCCGCTGTTCAACAGGTCTTCCGCAAGCTGGTAGCCGTCTTCGGGGTTCGGCACTTTCCCTCCGAGGTGGAGCATCCAGCCGGCGAGGTGGAGAGAGAGCTGGCGCAGATCTTCGGTGAGCGGGTGACGGTGATTGCGTAGCAATTCAACCGATTCGACAATCTCTGCTGCATTGCCGGCCATGCGCCCAAGCGGCTGGTTCATGTTGGTGATGAGGGCGGCCGTCCTGGTTCCGGCGCTGTTGCCAGTGTCTACCATGAGCTCGGCCAGGTGGATTGCCTCGGACTCTTGCTTCAGAAAGGCTCCTGAGCCGGTTTTTACGTCGAGCACCAATGCGTCGAGGCCAGCCGCGAGTTTTTTGCTCATGATCGAGGCGCAAATCAGAAATGGGTTCTCGACGGTTCCCGAGCGGTCGCGCAGCGAATAGAGCGTGCGGTCCGCCGGCACCAGCCATTCTGTCTGGCCGACGATCGAGAGGCCGCAGGTGTTCAGCACTGCGAAGAACTCTTGCTCTTGCAGGTGCGTCCGGTAGCCGGGGATGCTCTCAAGCTTGTCAAGCGTGCCGCCGGTGTGGCCCAGGGCGCGGCCGGAGATCATGGGCACATAGAGCCCGGCAGCGGCCACGATGGGCGCCACCAGGAACGAGGTCTTGTCGCCCACGCCACCGGTGGAGTGCTTATCGACCTTGGCGGCCGGGAAGGCTGCGGAAATCGAGCACCTTGCCTGAGTCGCGCATGTGGGTGGTAAGGCTATGCAGCTCTTCCGGCGTTGAGACCGCGCCAGAACACGGCCATGAGCCAGGCGGAAAGCTGATACTCCGGGATGGAATTGGTCTGCTGCTCCGGCGACCAGGGCGGCAATTTCGGCGTCTGCCAAAACTCCGCCGTCGCGCTTCTTCCGAATCAGATCAACCACGTGCATGGGGCAGCGTCTCCTGCTGTCATTACCAGGGGATGGCTGGCCTGGTGTCAAGCCCGGCGGCGATACTGCGCTTGATTAGAAAGGAGATGAGGACTGCGGTTTGTGTCATTACTACATGCAGTTACTACAATTCGCCGTTGGATGACTCAAGGACTATGGCGAAATCCTGCAGAAGAAGTATGCTCTTCTCAAGCGGCGATTCTTCACCAACTCATTCATCGATTCTTTCGGGGGAGGGATTCGATGAGAGGGAACGAGGAGAATCGCCGTTAGTTTTTCTGGCTTCGCGTTTTCCCGGTCGATTCCCTGCCAACGTTAGTTCTCCATGAGATCCGAAGCCTGTTCTTCTGCTTCGGCCTTCAAACGGTCGTGGACGCTTTGCGGTCTCACTCGCGGGCCGAACATTTTGAAGAGCATGGCGCGAAGGCTGGGTTTCCACAGAAAAATATCTGTGGCTTGCTCCATTGGGCGGCAATATCGCCACAGTAATACGGAGGTGCCACCAACGAAGTTGACGAGATGCTGCTTGCAGGCAATTTCATGTTCCAGCATAAAGGCGCGCATCACGGCGGAGAGCGATTCCTTTTTGAAGCGCACATCGTTCATCTGCAGGTCGACGTAGGTAATCCCTTTTCGGCGCCAGCCGCTCAAGATGCTCAACCAGGTGCCATCCGGCAAGCGCAAGCCCATGCAATAAGAGTCAGGGTTCTCGCTGAGCAGGTGAAAGCGAGCATGAAAGTACGCGGTGATCCGCGGCGGCGTCGATCTTGACTCGAGGGCCAACATGGCTTCCAACGCTTGTGCGGGCTCGAGCCAGGGGAGGAACTCGACATCTGCGCTCTTTTGCAGTTGTTGGCGCTTTCCCTGGAGGCTGCGCCGGGTGCGCGGGCCCAGGCTGGCCAGCAACGCCTGATAGCTGGTTTCGAGGGGAAGCGTGTTGCGAATGTTTCTTTCGGCGAACATCCGGTACTTGCACTTAGGGCCCATGACCTCAATGCAGTGGTCTAAGCCCTCTCTGATGGAGAGGCTTACTCCGTGGATGCGCCAATGCTTCAGCAGGGCTTGCGTTGCCAATTGGATGTACTGCAGGCGAAACACCTCGGGAGCGATCACGAGACCCTCGCCCATGTGGTTTCCTCCGCGCATTAGGCCGAGGCCAAGGCCGAGCCGGCAGTGTTCGTAGAACAGGACGCAGGCTACGAGCTCATGATTGCGGCGAATCAGCACTGCGGCAGGTCGCACGTCTTTCAGGGTATTGGCGACGATGAAATACAGCGGGTCGGTGAGGAGGTCATCCTGCTGACCACAGCGCTGGCGGAGTTCCTGGATCTCCGGGGTAAACGTGCGCATCTTCTGCTCGCCGATGATCAGATGCGTCGTTCGGTCTGCATCAAGCATGAGACTCGCTCTGGGTAGCGCGGCGCTGGCGTTAAGGAGGCTCATTTGAGCATAGCGTCTAACAAAGCAACAGCTGTGTCAATTGCAGCACGCCCACAATTTGAATGCATGATCCGTACTCAGCAATGGGGGTGCCGATCGATCAGCTTGGCCGCCGGACCTCGGGGGAAAGGTCGCTTTGGAAGCCAACACCAAGCTACCACCTTGTTTAGTAACGTTAAAAGTAACGACTTAGATAAGATGTCACCGAAGTAATTGGTGGCTGGAAATCGACGGTTTTAGCCATCACCCGGGTGGTAATTTGCATCTTTCGAGCAGCATTGCCCTTCCCCCAAAGTAACCCTGCCGGGGGTTGTATTTGGTTTTCTTCCGCATCAGTATTAGGGGTATGCCAAAGGAATTCACGCATCTGGTTCTGACAAGATTCAATACCATCCTCAGCTTTGCGCCGCCGCCCCAGCGGCTGCAGAGGGATTGGATCGAGCAGCGATTGGCGCCTTTCGAGCAGTACTGTCTTCCCTCCATGGCTGCGCAGCGGGATGTGGAATTCACGTGGCTGATGTTCATGGATGCGGAGAGCCCGGATTGGCTAAGGGAGAAGATGCAATCTTATGCGCCGCTGGTTGTGCCGGTGTGGATAGATGGACCGTTGACGGATGAGGTGATCGCGAGCAGCATCGCGGCGACGGGGCTGGTGCGCACACCGTATCTGATTACGACCAGAATCGACAGCGACGACGCATTTGCCAGCAATCACCTTGCGCTGGTGCAAAGCGCGTTCGCAAAGCAGGAGCGGCAGTTTCTGGATTTCCCGTTTGGGCTGGAGTCCTATCGTGGGCATCTCTACAACCGATATTGGCCCTCCAATTCCTTTATTTCCCTGATAGAAAAAGTCCAGAGCGAAACCGCTTTACCACTGTCCATTGCGTGCGGCACGACCAAATTTACAGGACTCGGTTGGTGAAGAGTCGTTGGCGCTCCGCGCAATGGGTACACGTCATCCATAGCAATAATTCCTTGAGTGGCCTGCGGTGCTCTTCCGCGAATAAAAAGTGAGTCTCATCCGGGGTTTCGAAGTACCGTGGCCGCGGCCGGATGGGGACTCTCTTGCTGCGCGCACCAGGATCTCGGCGGAGGGGTACATGGCGAGGGCCAGCAAAATGCTGCAACGGAAAAGCACTGTGGTCGCGAAATGGGCTTCCCAACACTGAGCGGCGCGTTGGTTGAAGCCAGTAGTCAAGGCTGAGAAGGATTGCTCCCGCGGCAGCACTAGCATCTGTTTCCCCCTTACTGCGTCGATTCACAATATCCCGGACCAAACTACTCAGCGTATTCAGTATTTTTAGCTGGACCCTCCAGCGCGCTGGCACATATCAACGGCCGACACATCTGCTTTCCTAAGAGAGTCCGCTTCATCCTGCCGGCAGTGCGGGGTGCCCTCCAATCCATACCGAGAAGCGACGCAAGATTGGCTGTTCGATCAATTTGTGAATGAGAACGCCGACCCCGCATGCCACGATAAGCTTCAGGCATATATAACCCGAGTTATTGATGAGAACGTGGAGACGCGGAAAGGTGCTGAAGACAGCGTGAAGAAACGCAAACGCCACAACCAAATGGGAGAGGTAGATGCTATAGGAGGCATCCCCCAAAAGCTGCAGGAAACGAGGCATATGCTTCGAAACGAAGGACTCGAAGGTAAGCAGGGCATATGTCCCTACAAGCGCAGCGGGCGCCCATACAACCATATGCACGAAGTATGAATCGTGATGCCATTTCCCAACGCATCCTATGGCGACTCCTAAAAGGAGAAGAGCCCATACCGGCGGAAGCAT
This sequence comes from uncultured Acidobacteriaceae bacterium, assembly GCA_963758385.1. Taxonomy (GTDB): domain Bacteria; phylum Acidobacteriota; class Terriglobia; order Terriglobales; family Acidobacteriaceae; genus PALSA-350. The sequence continues at coordinate 2,769,460 of CAVWVA010000001.1, forward strand.
CAACCGCTTCATGTAAAGCTTGGCAACAAGCATTCCACCAGTAAAAAGGACCAGGCGGTAGTTAAGAAGGGACATTACACCGATGCTTTGCTCTGGGCGATGCAGACCAATCAAGGCAAGAAGAGCAAACACCGGGATGAGCCAGAAAGGGGACCTTCGTAGCGACAGACAGACGGCGAAGGCGACGTAGAAGAACGCCTCATAGTTAAGCGACCACCCGACACCGCAGATTGGCAAGTATATCAATCCCAAAGGGCGATCGCCCCGGTAGGGGACGAAGAGAAGCGAACAAATAAGCTCCAACTTAGTATGATGAATCCCTACTACGCGGTCTCTCGCCAACTGGACCATAGTGAAGATCCAGTAGAGCGGAACGATCCGGATGATGCGCTTGCGCAAGAAAGTCCAGGCGGCCCCGTCTTGCGAACGGAGCCTCAGGGTCGAGATGACCATGACGAAACCGCTCACAACGAAGAAGGCGTCGACGCCTATCGTGCCAAAAGAAAATGTCTGCTGGTCGGCGTGATGTAAGATGACCAAAATCGCGGCAACCGCTCGTAAAACCTGAACGACGAACACTTCTCGAGACTTAGTTCCGCGCTCAACCGGAGGGGAAAGATGGTTTTGCACCGTGGCTGCAGTCACAATGCCATCCTAACCGAGAAGGTACTCGGGAGTTTCACTATTTTTTAGGGGAGTAGTCTCGTTCGTTTCGCACACGTCGAGTATCCGCTCCACACAGAAAAGCGGAAGGCGCTTTCTCATGCTGTTGATCAGGCTACTGCCGCTGATGCTCAATGCCGGTCTGCCTCAACATCAAAGCGGCTTCCTCGTCAGGAACCTTGGGGCAGCACCCCTAATCATTCTGATTCCCTCTATTGCATTCATCCGTTCTCGAGTCAGATTGCGACCTCTGCCAGAACCTCCTGCTTGACCAAATAGAACGCTACCACCCAATTCATCGTTCCGAGAGAACCGTCGGTAAGCAAACTCGCCCAAGCCGCACCCAGCCAGGAGTAGCGTGGAATGAGATAGATATTGAGAGCCAGATTGAGACTGGCCGCGACGATCTGCGAATAGAGCCTGAATCGCTGGTTCCCTGCGCCAGCAATGGCATCTCCGGCGCTTAGAGAAAAACTTCTGAAGACGGGAATAAGACATAACCATCGGAGAGCCGATGCACTTTGGACGTAGTTTGCCCCAAGGATATGAGGGATCAAAGGAGAACAAATGAATATGAGCGCTGCAGATGCGATCCCCAATATCGAGGTCTTCTTGACCAACTTCTGGGCGAAAGGTACCGTCCTTCTCATCCCCCCGACCCCAAGTCGAAAAAACTTGGGAAAGGCGGCTGAGTAGACTGATGTCATTGGAAGGTTGCTCATGTTGATGACCTTGTAAGCAACTGAATAGATGCCATTTGCCGCATTCATGCCGTAATGACCGAGTAAGACCTTATCAATGTCGTTGTACACGGTAGTAGTTGATCCGGACACTGAATAGATGAACCCATCGTGTGCGCGCGCAGCCAAGAGGGCCGCGGAGAATGCCGGCTTTCCAAAATTCAAGGTGACGGTTACCACCGCTGCAAGCGCTCCAAGGGCAGAGACAATCAGGACCGCCCCCGCCCATTGCGTTGCCACCGCATGGTGCCTGGTCGCTAGCAAGAAGCAGGCCACCAGCAGGCGCAAGAGGTTGATGCTGGTATTCAGAACCGCACTTATCCGCATTTTCTCGAATGCTTGAAACACCTGGCTTGAAGCAACTGTGAGCTGTTGGCACACGCAATCTCCAATCGCCACCGTGAGTAGCAGCGTTGGACTTGCGGAGTTCACGAGATGAGGCCCCAGAAAAGAGATCAGACCAGAGAGCAGAGCACCGAGACCGAGAGTGGAAACCAGGATGTTTCCCCAATACACGGAGAAGCGCCCGTGGTCGTGGCTCACATGCTGCATGAACACCAATCCCGAGCCCAGGGAACTGTATTCGCTAAGGATCGACGTTAGCGCAACCGCCGCCGCATAGATCCCATACTCCACAACGCCGAGCAGGCGGGCAATAATAACGAAGTAGATCGCCTGGACCAGAAAGGAGATTCCTTAACCAGAAGGAGCCACGAGGCATTCCTTGCACGGTTGCTTCGACGGAATCTTCGATAAAGCTTAGCAAACACTCGGGCGACACTCGGATAATCCACTCATCACGAACATTGTTAATCTCAACCGATGAACTCCGAACTTACGGTCTCCGAATTAAACCTGCTATTTCCCACGGTACGGATCCAGGAAACTCACTGTACCAAGCCAATCTGTCGGAACGCAATGCCAATGCGTAGGTACCGTTTTATCAAATGACGGAAAACCTGCACATACAAAAAGGGGCCCTCGACCAGCAGTCGTCTGAGGTTTCCCGTAAAATCCGCCAATTCCCAAAGTGATTCAAATCGCAGACTGTGGCCAATCCACCGCTACTCGAAGTGTGAGGAGCATGACAGGCGGCAAAATCTTTACAACTTGCGCGTAGACCTTGAAGACGGAAGCAACTCGTCGAGCAGTCTGACAGTTCGATCGCAGGCCGACCAACGGCCGCCACTACTCTGAGCCCTCTAAGCGTTGATATTCCGCAACAGCAGCTCTACTGGCGCAAGTTTAGAAAAAACGCTGTCTTCAACTTTCCCTGGATTTCCTTCATCAAGATCTTCGCAGCACTCCTCACTCCAGGGCTAGTGCTTTGAGAACGTGCACGGTCAAGCAAACCGGGGTGAACTATTTGTAGAGGCCGTGCCTGGTGCAACTGTGCAGCTGAACGTAATTGGGGCCAGCGAGCGATCCCCGATTGATTGGCAAACAAGAAGATATTCTGCGCGTACCATGGATCGACGAATTTTTCCTCCCATATTTGGGTTCGGATGCAGTCGAACGCGCTGAAGCCTGAGTCAGCAAACTGTTTGATCCAATACGATGGCCATTGTTCATTGACATGGGTTGTTCCTCCCTGCTGCGGAACCGCCGCTGAAAAAAGTATCACGTCTCCATGCCGGGACAATGATTCTACAAAGGTCTGTGCCGCCGTCTCGGGTAAGTGCTCAGCTACCTCTAGAGACATGACAAGGTCAAACCGCCTGTTAAGGTCGAACGGTAGTGAGAGGTCGATGGCTTTAAAACGGCTTGATGGAATTCTCTTTGCGATTGAGCTCATCCAATGACCATCAACGCCCATCACGTCGCTAATTCCGTGTTCCGAAGCCACCGCAAGCCAAGTTCCTGTTCCACAACCGACGTCCAAGATGCTCTGCGGGTGCACGAGCGCAAATAGCACAGGAAGGATTATGTCCGCTGATCTCGTGGACCCCCCGACCTGCCCAGAATAGAACGCTGATGAATAGGATTTACTTAGGTCTGCAAGGCAATCCCCCCTGAAACGTAGAGTAGCCGATTTCAACAGCGCTCGCAATCGAACAAATCACGTCGGTCACGCGGTACCCAGCGGTGTACACATCGGTCGATGCTAGGTTGGGCAGTTTGCTCCATGATCCGATCGATGCCGTTATGCGGTTTGCGAGATTGCCGGATGCTGCAGACACCACCACGCTCGCATACATCCGGAGACTTTGATGGAGATGACGGCCATGGTCGCCCTCATTCGCTAACACCCAGCCTTATGGCTTCTAAAACCTCCCGATACCTTTGCTGGATGCAAGACCGAGAAACTTTTCAAGCAAGCGGCCCGTCGCAACGCGCTTCAAGAACGTTTTGAGCCTTGTCCTGAATATCCGCAAGCCGTCCCAGGACCCACCGCGAACATACAACTTACACCATCCAAATGCGGAAAGCCGCCTACCCTCAAAGTACAGTCGCAATTTTTCACATTCACGTATATATGCAAAACAACCGCTATACCCGCCTCGAAGTGAACCACATCTGGGTAGACTATGTGACCTTCTTTCTCAAAGCTGCAAGTGCCAAGCACTATATCGAGGTCCAAGGGCCCACGGGACGATATCGGCGTCCACATGCCTTTGCGCCCCATCGATGTTGGGCTCAGTCCGTGCAGCGCCATCGCGACAGATAAGATAGCTTCGTCAGCAGGGACATCGTTTCTAAATTCCGGGAAGCGCAATTCCTTGTAGTCCGCGAGCAGCTCCTGCGCAGTTTCAAAGAGACGAGCGCTCTCCGGCGAGCGCGTGAAGTAGTAAATGCCGCCGTTGAACTTCGGGAGTTCTTCAAGCGAAAAGCGCCCAAGGATGAAATCGACATCGACATAAGGGTCGCGCTCGCCCTTGCGCAGCACCCGCCAGCCCGGGACCCCAAAGTATTTCCCTTCGAACACCTTCCCAAAAGGAATCGAGATTGCTAAGGACGAGACTATCGCTATCAATGAAGAGCGTCTCCGCGAAGGGGCTGTAACGGGGCGGATCAAGTTTCTGGCGAACATCGCAACCAAACTCACTTCTGTACGGAATAACATGCATGAAGCCTCTTGCAATCTCCGCGTCTGGAGAATCAGTCACAATAGCTGTCGAAACCGACGGTGCATGCAGCCGGAGAGACCGGCCAAGTGATTTTGCCATGCCGAGGTAGCTGGGGTGGCCAAAAGCAACCGAAAGCACTCCGCGGGGGAGACATTGGTAGGTGTCTTTGCACGGAGTCCATGCCGCCTCCTGCGGTCTTCCACCGGCTCTTGATGACGCGACATCGAGGGAATCAGATCGCCCAACCGGCCTCAAGGTTCCGCAAACACCAGGAAGAAGGAGGTTAGTCGAAATTTTATTTTAACCGAGCACGCCTGAACCCCTGCTCTTGGGCTTCGCGGAAGTGCCCGACTTGTTTGGACTAAATCGTTTCCTCCGAACGACAGACACGAAACCAGCAACAAGCCACACCACATTCATCATCCCATGAGAACTAGGGTGACGTTGAAACCAATGTACATACAATCGTCGTGATGCACCAGCGCACGTACCGGTCCCAACCCTTCCGGGAAGTCGACGTGCCCCGCGAGTCAACCCTGCAACCAGACCTGGTCCGCGCCAGGCCGAGAGCGCCACTAAGTTGTTATAGAGTAGCCCCTCGGTGGAACACCGCTTCTCTCAAGGGTGGTGACGAACACCACGACGATCCCTTTCTGGAATGCGAGGACGGTGCAACAGGAGAAGTCATACCATGAGGACGGTCATGTGATCCATTCCTCCTAAGGGCAACGACTCGTAGCGCGTTGCCCTTACGGTTACAGTGAGCCGGAATCAACATTGCTCGTCTGCCACGTAGGTGCCGACGCTCCAAGCAATTCTTGTACGGCTACTTCAAACTCGGATACAGCGTTTTCCCAGGAGAGCTGCTCGTGAAAAAAGTTGTACGCCTGCCAGACAAAACGCTCGTAAGTCCCGCGGTCACGCAGGATGGACATTGCAGCGTCCGCCCAAGCGGATGCATTGAGATGAAGATGGCAAAAGGATGCCGTTATAGTGCTGGCGGACAAGAGAAGAGTTGCCGCCTACATCTGAGCCCAGAAAAGGTAAACCATAAGCATTTGCCTCCGTCAAAGCGACGGCGGCGCATTCCGCTACAGTAGGGAGAATCAGGAGGTGACTCTCGCCGATTAATTTCGCCAGGCGCCTGACACCCTCTGGATTGAACTTTGGTATATAGCCTAGGAGTGAGACGTAGCCAGGTTTGACAAATCCGGGGGTGGTAGACAGCCCACCACCGTGAGTTGCACATTCAAGCCGCGTGCTCTCAACTCCTCCACGACTTCGATAGCCTTGGCCACGCCCTTTCGCTGCCAATGGACGCCGACGACAATCAGATTAATTCGATCCTGGCTGCGTAACGCCAGCAGTTTTGAAATCTCAGCCTTGCCGGAAACTGCAGCAAACCCGGACCATACGTAATCACCCGAACTTTGCCCGGATCCAAAGCGTACGAGTTGATCGCGACATCGGCCGCCCACTGATTCGAAAAGATCAACGTCCGGTCACAAGCATCCAGCCCACGCTGTTCGATAGCATGGGCGCGTGCGATCTCTCGCTTTGATAGGCTGACATACCTTGGATATTTTTCGAGAACCCCAGCTACAGTCGTATCCCCCCATAGAACTATGGGTACTGAAGCTTGCACGTTCGCAACAGCAAAGAGCGAGGTCGCAAGTAGCAGGTCCACATTTGGATTCTGGCGAACATACCTGTCTACAATTTCTGGATACTGCCTAGTTATAATTGGATGCCGCTCCCAGAGTAGTTGCCGATTTAGAAATGTCCTGAGCAGCCTGTTCTGAACTCTCACGATGACGCGATACCGGATAGGGTACGGTCCCAGAGCGCGAACAGAATTCCCCGCTGCCCGAAGAAAATGAGAGAGGTGAAACGGAGTGCCAGAGTAGCTCCGCACATCCGCCGGATCCTCCACTCCAAGTAGCCCGATCGTCAATTTTCGGATTGGAACTTTCATGAGTACTCAGATTCAACAAAATCATCAAAACGGCCGAGCTGCTTCGTAGTCACAGCATCGCAGATGTACCTTCGCCTACTTATCTACCTCAACTTGATTTCGGATCCCAACAAAATCAAGCCGTCAGAGTCCATCTGATCCTGCTCCTGGCTTTATTGGGCTTCCCTGGCAATCCCCCAGTTATACGCGACGTTTAGCGCCGCAGCTTCTAAAAAACCGTCACTGTCGTTGCGTGGAGATCTCCCTGAGTGAGTGTTATTCAGGCGAATGGGAACGTACATCATTTGGCGCGAATTCGACGGGAATAGGCCCGATGTACTGGCCATTCGGAATAAGGTTGATGTATTTATTGCTAGATAGCTTTGCATTGGGTAGCGCTATTTGCGTATAGACGACAAAGTACTTACCGCTATAGTCTTGAGCAGTATTGAGAACCTCTAAAGTATTGTTTTGCAAAATGAAGGAGGAGACAGGTTGCCTCCTGTCCCAATTCCGTTTCCCAGGATGACGAGCCCCCGATTCGTTCCCATTGCGTTTGGTGGATTGGTCAGGGTTCAGCGAACCACATTATTTTCGAGGACGAGGCTACTATGATCGGGCGCTCCGTGATTGGAGAAGTATTCGATGGCTCCGCCATTAGTTAGCCTCTCGATGACATTTCCGTCAACGACACCGCTGGAGCGAGACTGATTGCGGCCTTAGCATTCCAGATATGATTATTTCTACTAACGACATCCGGTACTTGATCGTCGATAGCGTGGTAAAGATCACTCGCCGGGAAAATGGCTCCGCAGTCATGAATTTAGTACTCTCGATGAGCACACGGGTCGGGTGTGCGGCGCCACCATCTATGTGAATGCAATCGTTCGCTGTTCCAGAAATTTCGTTGCCATCGATTGTTACTCGTTGGTGGGCGCCTGGCCTCTAAACCAGATCGAATTCAAAGGTTGCATTTCTCATAGAGATGCTGTAGGCCGTCAATCTTGAGTGTGCCGGAAATGGTCGAGTTGGTGAGTACGGCCCCATCGAATTTGCTACCGTAAAGCGTATAGTCCCCGTTGATTTTCAGGCCGCTGATTACAAGGCCGCTCGCGGTAGGGTGGTCATTTGCTGCAGATCCCTGCGACTGTCTTGGCAAGACGTGCGGGTTTTGAAGGTACCCATCCGGGCAGGAGAAATGGGGTCGCCGATTTCGATTCGCAATCCAGCAGGGAAAGATCGGCTCCGATTGCTGTGTTTCCCGCATTTGAGACGCAGAGACCACTGTGTCGATTTAGAAGCGCGTACTCGCCTGTTCCTTGCAAAATAGGCTTGAACATCTGCCCGGTGTCTAGGGCGCTGCAACTTGCCGTCGTTACCGTTCCGGCTGCGGTAGCCGCGATTGGTCGAGCCGAAATACACCTTTCGGGATTACCATACCGAAGCAAAGCGTAACCGTCAGGTTGTTCTGCCACGGTGAATAATTATGTTGCCTTCCGTCACAAGTTGACTGAACAACCGCAGCCCCGGTGCTTCGATTTTGAATCTCCATGCAAAAATAACTTTCGGCGTCCACGATTGTTGTTTGTGCATTTGCTCTGAACTGCAAGGTCAGAGATGCAATTGCGGTCACCGCTGCTAGGACCCAGCTATTCATCTCAACTCCAATACCAGCTTATTCTTTGCCTGCAACGAGTGCACTACTCAAGATTGCCGTATTGTTGTCAACATCGGAACCGGCCATTCAGTTGAAGAAGTCAAGCAGTTGACGTCCGTTTGAACCAGCGAGCGCGATTTCGATAGAGCCGTATCCAGCGTCTGCCCACTGCCGCTAGCCCAGGAGAACGTCGGGTGCTTTGCCACAACAATGAGGTTGCATACGCCCTGAGCAAAAGGAGGGGCGAGCGCTCCCACCACAATGTGCTTTTAGCCTTGCCGACTCCCGCGGGTAGGCGAAACAAAACGAATACTCCCCGGCGAAATGGACGACCTCTGGCGAGACCATTTCGCCTTCTTTCTCAAAAGAACATGTGCCCTTAATGACATCGAGAAGCAGGGGACCTCTGTACGACGTAGGCGTATACATACCAGCTCTGCCCATCGATGTAGGACGCAAACCATGGATCGCCATAGCCACAGAAACGATTGCTTCATCGGCCGGGCCGTCCCGTCGAAATTCAGCGAAGCGTAAATCCTTCCAGTTGGCGAGGAGGTCGCGAGCGGTCGCGAAGAAGCTAGCGGCTTCACCGAGCGGTTGAAGTAGTAGGTGCCCCCGTTAAACTTCGGCAGCTTTTCGAGCCCGAAATGGTCCAAGGTAAAGGCCACATCGAGATAGGGGTCAGTGGATCCTCTTTGCAGGAATTTAGATCCGGGAATCCCGAAACCTTGCCCGGCGAAAGCCACCCAGAACGATTCTAGATTGCCGAGAACGAGGCAGTCACTGTCAATGAATAGGGTTTCTTCGAATGGACTGTACAAATTGAGGTGTAATTTTTGCCGGACGCTTGAGCCGACTCGCGTCGATACGGGATAACTTGTGTAAAAAGCTCCTTGAGCTCGAGGTCAATTGAGTCTGTCACAATGGCGCTCTGCGTTCCCGGGGCATGGAGTCGCAGCGAGCGGCCTAGCGATTTCGCCTGCTCTATAAAGCGCGGCTTGCCGAACGCCAGGGTAAGCACGCCTCGCGAGGGAGAGATGCGAGGAACAGGCCCTGGATTGTTCATCGCTGCCTTTTGAAAAGTAACTTGCGCCGCCTTCAGCTACACTCGCACACTTGCTAAACACGTGCCTGTAGGATACAAAAACTCCGCGACGGAACGCGGTGCACGCCGTACGAGCGACTCTGTGCGTCGTATCAAAGCTAGCATAGCATTGGTTAAATCCGAACTGATATGAAAAGCGTGAAGTGAGGTACGTTCGCGCTACGTGAAGCGGCCGTGCGTTCTTAATTCCTGGCGAGCGTAGTAGACAACAGCGACCCAGAAGAGCAGCATTAGCAACGCGTCGCAGCCGAGGCTCGTCCATGCGGCGCCGCGCCATGAGTACCTGGGTAGAATGAGCAGGTTGAGACCAACGTTGACCAGCGCAATAAGTACTTGGATCCCGGTGCGAGTGCGCTGAAATCCCGCGCCGGAAAGCGCGTCCCCTAAAAACACATGAATACAGCGCAGCAGCGGGATCAAAGCTAGCCAACGGAGCGCCGGGATGGCGGCCTCATAGTTTCGTCCCAAAAGATGCGGGAAAACCGGAGCGATCAACCACAACCCGACGAAGGTGAGCGCGCCAAAGATGCTTGATTTCGCGATGAGAAGGCGCGCATAACGGTACGTTGCGCTAATGCCACCTACGCCTCTGCGGAAGAACTCCGGGTATGCGGCCGCGACCAGAGACCGGACCGGCGTCATGCTCACGTCAATGATTCGGTACGCTGCGGCGTAGATACCCGTCGATGCGAAGGCCGACAACTTGCTAAGCATCACCTTGTCGATATCGTTGTATACGGTGGTCGCTGAGCTGCCAATACTGAAGAATATGCCTTCCGTCACATCCTCCCTCAACGCCACGAGCTGAATTCTCGGGCGACCCGATAGTTGCGATGCTTTAATCACCACATACAGTGTTCCAAGCATGCTCGTCAGCAGATATCCGACGGTCCATTGCTGCAGGGAAACCTTGTGTATCACCGCCACCAATACGGCAATCCCGATCAGCCTTAGTAAGCTTACGACTACGGTTAGGATGGAATTGTCTTTCATCCGGCCAGAAGCAGCAAAACCGAATGCTGCCAGTTCGGTGACTTTTCCAAGAGCGAGGTGAGGACGCTGACAAGACCAGCCCCTGGAGCCCCGTGCGCAAATGCAGCAAATACTTTACAGCTAACGTAAGGGCGGAAAACAAAGTACCTGACACTATCGTCAGCAGTAATCCGTTGCCCCAGCATATCGCCGGCTCACGTTTACCGGAACGCACGTTTTTGATAAACAGATTCGGCGCGCCCATGCCCGAAAATGGGCCCAGTACGCCAGCCATCGCAACCAAGGTGACAAAGGTTCCATAAGAATCGGGGCCTAAAGAGCGCGCGATGAGAACGAAGTCCTCGGCCTGAATGACCAGCCTAAGCCCTTGTGCAATAGACAGGTGGGTTGTGTCCCTGACGAGGCCTTCCCGCTTCACCCTTGCCAACAGGTTCAGAAACACCTCTCAAACTTCACACACTTCGCTTGCACTCAATGGCTGGAACCCCGTGGCCCGCGCCTGATCCTTAAACTCAAAGGCTATGAGCACGCAACCACACAATTCTCAGAGAGGCCTTGCGTCTCTCCTCTTTTACTTTCCTGGGCTTGGGGCAGTCAGAAGCGTGCGGGACCCAGCCGACGCTGCATAACTCGATCTTGATGATAAATCCGCCTAACCAGTTTCCCCGAAAACGGAGGAGGCATCTCATTCAGCCAGCAACTCCCGCGATGGGAAGAGGCAAACTGGATGTTCTTCCCGGACAGCCCCACTATACATAGCTCGTGCGGTCTCGCTCAAACCCACGCAGGCAAGTAAGAAAAGGAACCAAATCAATCCAACCGTGCCGAATGCGCTCTCGCCTATGTTGTAGACCAAAGCGCACACAATCACCACGATGCACCAGCGCACATAACTATCCTGGCCGCTTCCCCAAAGGACCGGGCTCCATTCCTGACGGCTTGGCCAACAATGAGCGCAACCAGCAGTACGCCAGACACACCTAGCTGAACCCAGGTGTCAAGATAGCCGCTCTGCGCCTGCGCCAGAACCCACCCGGACGTCAGGACAACATTGAGTGACGGCCCCTTCAGACCTGCCCAAAAAGCTTTGTATCCGTAGCCAAGCCACGGATGCCGAGCGACTTCGTTCCATACCGCCGCCCAGATGATGGTGCGCTGACTTAGTGTCGGGTCTTTACCGACGCCAGATAGAGAGAATGAAGCAAAACGAGCGATAAGATACGAAAGGCCAGCAACGACGGGTGCGCCTGCGAATACGACGAGCAACGCGTCTTTTGCTGGTATTCTCTGGAGCAACCGGAGAGTAACCGACAAACACACGGCCATGACCGCCAAGCCCCAGGCCCGAGTCCCGGATCTGGGACATCACGATCAAGATAGCGCACATCGCCACGTAGATGACCCGAAACATTTGTTGAAAAGTGTAGAAGTCGCGATGCATACCGGTTACGAGGAAAAGGGTTGCAGCCGCGGCACAATTTTGCTTATGGCCAAAAATGCCACGCCAACCCTCAGCTGTCTTACCGATGGCCGGCGCAAAAAGAACCAGGGCGATGCTGAGTGAGAGCGCGATACCGCCGCCTGGGAACAGCGACTCGAACTGACGGGGAGGCGCAAAATTGCTGCCGATATAGAGAACAAACAGTGTAAATACCAGTAGTATTACGCCGCTCACCATGCTTTGCTTCGGCTGCAATGACCAGAGACTCGATAACAACGTAAGAATAGGAAATGCAACTAGCGTCTTCATTCGCTGACTAATCGACGACACTGCTGGCAAGCGGGAGAAGACCAACAAAGCGCATATGGAAATAACGATCGCTAATCCCAACCGGTGAGCAAGTCAGCCGCCACCCGGGTCCTCCGTAGCCGTGGCGCGAAAGGCCACCGGCCTGTTCTCAGGTATCAGTGTTCCGTTGGCGGCAAAGAATAGCAAGGGGACCGCGATCACCCAGCCAAGCAATAGATGCCACGCCTTTGCTTTCAAACCTGGGGAGCGGTTTGCGTCGAAATTTTCACCAATGCATCCTCTCATCAATCATCGGTGTACCGGAATAATCTCTCTCGATTCAATGCCAACTTGCTCTATCACCGAGCGGAACGGGAATCGATACGACAAAGGAGCGTGGCGGAACCCTAAAGCCCTGATCAACCCTCTTCCGAGCGAATCATAACAGGCATCATGGGCCGCCCTATCAAGCGATTCGGTGCAGCCGGGTACGCCAGTAACCAAGTAGATAACCCTTACTTTTGACATAAAATTGGGCGGAAAACGATGACGGGGGTAACAATCTGAGAGATACTCAAACTGTGTCTAGCTTCGGCTTGCAATGGCCTTTTTAGAGGCGCGATCTCAAATAGACCGGGACAAGTAACCGCAAGCGCAAGCGAGGTTTTTCAAGGTTTGTTGTTCAGACAGCCCAGCCATGGGTGTATTCGAAAGCAAGCAGCCAGAGGAGACCGAAAACCAAGTGAATCAGTCATTAGCGAAGGCCACTCATTCAGATGCCAATATCTCGCTGAGTGACCTTGCCCAGATCTTATCGACGACGGCGACGCGTCCTGTGGGGCATCATTGCCGGCATTTTTATCATGGCCAGCATCTATTGCATCGTTTGCACGCGACGCTACAACCCGAGCGCGGTTTCGAGATACAGAAGGAAAGCCCGGATGGTCTGGGCCTGGACACCATGATGAGTGGCCCCGGAGGTCCTGGTGACGCCCTAAACGCGGCATTGGATCTGCAGACGCAATCGGAAGTTCTTCAGTCCGACACGTTAGCCCTGAGGGTCATAGAAGACCTAAACCTGGAACGTACGAAGGACTTCAAGGGGAACTTCAGTCCGGTCGGTTGGATTGTTGGATTGCTTTCGCCCAGTGGTGTGAGCGATCCGGACAATGCGAGCCTGGAAGATTCGCCGGTACGGCGCGCCCACGTGTTTAAGGTATTCAGCAAGAACCTTAAGGTCAAGGTCGATACCGGTAGTCGGCTGATCGACATGGCTATCTAAGCTCCGATCCGAAGATCGCCGCGGCCATAGTGAACCAATTGATTCAGGGTCTAACCGATTACACAATTCAGACTCGGCTCTCTGCGACTTCGCAAGCGTCGTCGTGGCTTTCCGGACGGCTGGGATCTTACGTAAGCAGAGCGAGGATCTGGAAGGGAAGGTAGCTCAGCTACAGAAGGGCATGGGAGTCTTTAGCCTGGGAGATACCGATACCCAAGGCAAGCCTCAGATCTACAGCACGGTGCTCGATCACCTCCAGCAACAGACGACGGCGCTGTCAGCGGCCGAAGCGAACCGAATCATGAAGGGTGCTCTTTACCAGGTGGTAAAGAGCGAAATGCAGATATGGTCTCGGGCCTCGGAGGCAGGAGTATAGGAGGATCCTCACGAGTCACGAACAATTCCTTCGACCTGATACAGACTCTGCGCGCCCAACAGGCGACACTGGCACAACAGATCGCGCATGATCAGGCAAAGTATGGACCGGCCTATCCCACACTCGTCGAGGAGACGCGCAGCACTCGAGGGCGTCAATCGGTCGATAGACGCGGAAATCTCCCGTCGCAACGCAAGAGCCAAGAACGACTCCGAGATCGCGCAGCAAACCGAGCAGAGCACTCGTGCCGACTACGAGAGTGCTCACGTGACTGCCGAACAGCTGAATGACAAGTCGGTCGAGTTCACGATTGCTCGTCAGGAAGCGAACGACAGCCGCGCTCTCTATCGGACTGCTCGAAGCGACTCAAGGAAGGCGGAGTGTTCGAGGGGCTGCGGTCTTCCAATGTCACGGTGGTCGACCCGGGCAGAGTTCCCGCTAAACGCAAAGCCCAATGTGCCGGTTTATCTCGCAATTGCTCTGGTAGCTGGTCTATTCACCGGTGGAGGTACGTCTCTCCTAATGGACGATAGTGGACGATAAGATTCAGGGCGTAGATGAGTTGGAGCAGTTGTACGGCCTGACCTTGCTTGGAATCGTGCCGTTTTTAAACCCGGACGGAACGCCAAGGAATTAGAGGCGGCCGAATCTCCAGCATCCCTTTTAGGAAGCGGTCCGTGGATTACGGACCTCTCTGTTGTTAAGCAAGAGCGGCGCACCACCTAAGGTAGTGCTGATTACCAGCGCGCTGCCGGCTGAGGGGAAAAGTACCCTCTCCAAGAGTCTAGCGGTCTTGTTCGCCAAGCAGGGTCGAAGAGTTCTGTTGGTCGAGGCCGATCTCCGACGGCCGAGAATGCACCGGGATTTCGATTCGACAGGACCGAGCGGACTCAGCACCACCCTGGCGTCGCGGGAAGATGGCGAGTCCGGGCTGGACGCGGCTTTGCGTCCGAAGGACTATTCAACCTTGTGATTTGCCTGCCGGCCCCATTCCCTCGGATCCAGCCGAGCTCCTCGACTCCGCACGGATGCGCTGGCTGATTCACGCTTGGCGTGAAGAGTTTGATCTGGTGCTTCTGGACGGTCCTCCGGCATTGGCGGTAACCGACGCGATCGCCTTGGCTGGAATGGCCGACACAACCATCCTGGTCGCCCGTTGCGGGTTAACGCCGCGTTCGTCGTTCAAACGAGCCCACCAGCTCATGGAAGAGCAGGTGGACAGCGCGCAGGTCCGTATTGTGCTCAACGGGGTGAAACCTGGCTCCTACGCCTCTCAGAACTATTACGGCTACGCCTCCGCAGACCGTCCGGGGGGAAGGCGTGCGTGAGCGCTACAACCTCGGTTCTCGTATGTTGCCTGGCCTGCCTCGGCAACATGCCGAGTAACCTGCCGGCGGAAAGCCTGCTGATCGGGCCTGGTGACCAGTTGCATGTCCAGGTTTTCGAAACGCCAGAGTTGGCCCAACGTCCCCGCGTGACCGATGCGGGCGACATTCCGATGTTGTTGCTCGGGAACATCCATCTAGTCGGGATGACTCCGGCCGAGGCGGCGGCGAAATTCGAGAAGATCTGATCGCGGATAAATTAATGCTTCACCCCCAGGTCACGGTAACGGTCAACCAATATGCGACGCAAAGCGTCACGGTCCTGGGCCAAGTCAAATTGCCAGGCGCATTTCCCATCACTGCGCCGCGCGGCATATTCGACATGATCGCGCCCGCAGGGGGACTAACCGAGGTCGCCGATCGACCAATCACCATCGAACCCAGAGTGATCCAGCCCAGCGAGACCATTTTTTCTCTCCAACAAAGGAGCGAATCTGATCAACAACACGGTTCTCGTATATCCGGGCGACAAAGTGATCATTCCTGAAGCTGGTCTCGTCTATGTACTCGGGGACGTAAAAGCCCCTGGTGGATACGTCATGAACAACAACAGTTCGCAGCTGACCGTACTCAGGTAGTTGCTGCAGCCGGCGGAACCAACCATTCTGCGGTTCCTTCGCACGCGCGTTTGATTAGTAAAGACGGTGCCCGGGTATACGGACAACGTTGCAGCTGAGTGCGATGCAGAAGGGGAAACAGCCTGATATTCCCTTGCGACCGGGCGATATCGTCTACGTTCCTTTCAGCTACTTACGTAACTTGGCGGTTCAGGCAAGTGGTGTGGTGGCGGCTGCAACAGGTGCAAGTATCTATGCGCTTACTTAGGGTCGATCCGATCTCTCAATGACGATGGATACCGCTAGGTTGATCCAGGACGCTTTTCTTTAATGGGGAATTATGAATTTTGAATATCCGATAGTCACCGCAGTGATCCCTACGCGCAATCGGCCGGGCCTCGTTGTGCGGGCTGCGGTGAGTGCCCTGGAGCAAAGTTTTCGCGGGCTCGAAGTGATCGTAGGAGTCGATGGACCAGACCCGCGACGCTCCGAGCGCTCGCTGAAATCCCCGACCCTCGACTGCGGGTTATCCCTCTCGGGGAAAGAGTCGGGGGCGCAGAAGCAAGGAACATTCATGTCCGTGCAGCCAGCGGACAGTGGATTGCCTTACTGGATGACGACGACGAATGGCTTCCAGGCAAGATTGAGAAGCAACTGGCGGTGGCCCTCTCCAGCGGCGGCGACCGAGTCCTTGTCTGCCCAAGTTCCTGGAGCGTTCTCCGGCCAGGGAAGATGTAGTGCGGCCGCGCAGGCTTCCTCGCCCGAAGGAGCGCATCTGCGAATACATGTTCGACTTCCTTTGCTATTTTCAGACGTCCACTTTCTTTTGTTCCCGCAAGCTGTTTCTAGAGATTCCGTTTAGCAAGGAGTTGAAAAGCTTCCGGGATATGGACTGGTTTTTCCGTGTCAACTCACCCCAGGAGTGAAGCTTGAGATTGTCGCCGAATCGCTCTCGGTCTATTACTCCCCGGAACAACGTGCCACGATCACGAGTGGGCTGAGCTGGGAAAGCGTCTTGCCTGGGGTCAGCAAAATCGTTCGCTCATCAACTCGCCGTGCTTATTCCCGCTTCATCGCCGGGTCGTGCTCGGGACCGCTGTGCGAGACCGCGCAAGCGTCCGGGCCCTAGGTCGGCTATTGGCGGAGTGTGTCCTCAGGGGCTCTCCCACTCCGGTCACTATTGCGCTTTTGTTCGCCACATTCATGATAACCCCAGATGCACGTCGGAAGCTTCGGGACAGCTTCTTCTTGAGTACCCCAGAAGTGGGGACTTCGCGGGCAGAACCGGAGGGTTTACATACTTAGCGCGTAGCAAGGAAGTGGCTGGCCTGAAGCGGTCGTGGCCTTTTTCGCTTACTCTGGAGTGAATGCGCTGTGCCTCACGGGAACGCCCCAAGAAAGAGAGCGTGTCTTTGCTGATTGATTTTCGCCGATCCCGGCCTCCGGCTGATCTAGCTGCAGACGTTCTCATTTTGCGGGAGCCGGAGCTGTTGGTCTCTCCATGGCCGTCGAGCTGGTGCGGCGTGGAGCCGAGGTGATCGTTGTCGAAGCCGGGTCGACTGCCGAGAAAAATCGCAGGAGTTCTTCGAAGCGGCCAAGTGGCGCGGCTATCCGCTGGAAGGCCTGCACGCCGGGCGGGTCAGGGCCCTGGGAGGCACGACCAATGCATGGCCAGGACAACTCGTTCCTTTCGATCCGATTGTCTTTGAGAACCGCCCCTGGGTGGCCGATGAAAGTTGGTGCAATCACCGCCCCGACCTCGATCCATACTACGAAAGAGCTTTCGATCTTCTGGGTTTAGAGCACCGCAAATCCGACGACGAGGTCTGGCGTACCTTGAAGACTCCTACGCCGGACTTGGGGAAGACCTGGATGTTTTCCTGACACGCTGGACTCCCGAGCCGAACTTCGCCAAGGTCTTCGATAAGGAGATCAGGCACCACCCTCGGTTGCACGTCATCGTCAATGCTCCGGTGACGAGCCTTTCTCTTGCAGAAGATATGCGGACCGTGCGGCAGGTCGTCCTGCGAAATGCCGATGGCGCAACGCACGATCTCAGGGCCCGTCATTTCGTGCTCGCGAACGGAACAATTGAGATCGCGCGACTGCTTTCGCTCCCACTCAGCTACGGCTGCCCGGCACCCTGGGCAGATAATCCGTGGCTGGGCCGCGGCTTCACCGATCATGTCGACGCCTATGCAGGGACTGTCACGCCTATCGAGGCAGACCGCTTTCATGCGCTGTTCGACAGCATCATGCTGCGGGGACTGAAATATACGCCGAAGATCAAACTCTCCCAATCGGCTCAGCGGCGCGAACGGTTGCTGGGCATCGCGGCCATGTTCTTATTCAATTCGGATTACAAGGAAGACCTGGATAAATTAAAGGTGCTGGTGAAGGCGCTCCTGCGAGGCAAGATCGACAAGAGTCTTCTGGGAATCCCAGGGAGGGTTCTTCCCGTGTCTCGCATTGCCTTGCCTATGACTCTTCGGTACCTGCTCCATCGCCGCGCCTACAATGTTTCGGACCGTGGCATCCAGCTTCGCCTTACCTCCGAGCAAATACCTCTCCAGACAAGCCGCCTGCAACTGCGGCCAGAGCGGGACTCGCTCGGTATGCCGCTCGTCAAGGTCGATTGGCTCATCGACGGGGTCGAACTCGACACAATGGCGCGGTTCTGCGAAATGATTTCCAGTTTATTCGAGAGGGAAAAACTAGCGCGCATTGACCTCAATCCGTTGCTGATGGCCCGGGACCCGGCTTTCCTTTCCGAAATAGACGATGGGAACCACCAGATGGGCATGGCGCGCATGTCGTCTGCGCCGGCACAGGGCGTTGTGGATCGCGATCTGCGGGTACACGGCGCGGAGAATCTCTATGTGGCCGGAGCCGCAACCTTTTCGACGACGGGCTTTGCGAATCCAACCTTCACCGCCATTTCGCTTGGTCTCAGGCTCTCCGATCATCTTACGAGCGGCCGGAGAGCGTCTTGATGGCGCATCTCCCAGGCTGCGCAAAACCGACCAGCGTGCTGGGGTTTGGCTGTGCGGCTCTGGCCGCAGGTTCGAGCCGCCGCCATAGTATCCGCCTTGTTCATGAGGCCAACGATGCCGGCATCCGGCATTTTGATGTAGCACCCCCCTATGGCATGGGGACCGCAGAAGGAGTCTTAGGGGAAGCCCTGAAGAACCGGCGGCACGATGTAACCGTAGCAACCAAGGTGGGCATCACCCGGCCTCGGCATGCCTGGGCAGTCATGTCTGTGCGGAGCCTTGCAGCGCCAATTCGAAAGCTTGTGCCGGCATTGACGCGGCGCGTCGGTGCATCTGCCTACACAGGATTGACAGCACATACAAAGCTCGATATTCAATCGGTTGAGACTTCGCTGACCGGTAGCCTGCGTCGATTGCGGACGGACTACCTTGATCTATTGCTTTTGCACGAGGTCACCCCAGAAAAAGTGACAGACGAACTTTTGCATTTTCTGGAAACATTACGCGACAGGGGTCTGGTCCGCGCACTTGGTACCGGTACGTCCTACGAAAGTACACTGGCCATCCGTGCTCAGCATTCGAGCTTCTTCAACGTATGGCAATATTCCTGGAGCGTTCTCGACCTCGACCAGCAGCAGCCGGCGAACTTTCACCATCACTCACAGGGCTGTTCAACGCGCACTGGTCCCTCTTCGCAACTGGATGCAATCAGACGCGGCGAGGATCCGCCGGTTGTCTGACGTGGCAGGCTTCGATCTCTCGCTCGGAGACAATCTCGGCGACGTTCTCATCGGAGCAGCCATGGCCAACAACCCAAATGGCATCACCCTTGTTTCTTCACGCCAGAAGGGCCGCAACGCGGCAAATGCGCGGTTGATGTCGGAACAGAGATTTGTGGACGCCGGACGGCAACTCATTCGAGCGCTTGCCGCGGAACCAGATCTGGTGCGCTTGTGAAATTATCAGCCTCTACTCCCGCTGAGGTGTCTTCCTCACAGTCGAATACGTTCGGCCTGGGGGCGCCAGCTGAAGTAGACCTTCCCGGCGTCCTCATCTACACACCCCATTTGCTGTCGACAGTCCAGCATTATGTGCGGGAACACGCCGAGCGGTTGCGGCGTTATCGACCCGTCTTCGCAGGCCGCCGACGCGTCGACGGCACCCCACTCAATGGTTACCCATCTTTTGCGTTCGAAGCCGGCACGGCCGCACGGCTTCGCGAACTCCGCTTCTTGCTTACTGGCAGCGACAGCACACTGAGTGCTTTCGTTCAGCGCCATCGAATCAAGTTAATCCATGCCCACTTTGGCACGGGTGGGGCAGAGATTATGACGGTCGCCAAGCGACTCGGTATCCCTCTCATCGTGACCTTCCACGGCTGGGACGTGAAGCTCGGGGCCGAAGCGGAAGCTCCAATGTCGCTCTATGAGCGCCTCTACCGGCGGCGATTGCCACACCTACTGCATCAATCGAGTGACGTCATCTGCGTTTCCAGGAGTTGGCGAGACCGCGTTATCGAGCTTGGCTGCCCGCCGGAAAAAGTGCGGACAAACTACCTGGGCGTTGATAGTCGCTTCTTTGACGGCGTTCGTGGCGAGTTCGATCCGCTATCAATCATTTTCGTGGGGCGGCTGGTTCGGAGGAAGGGTGTCCACCACCTAATCGAAGCCTTGCACCTCTTGCGCGATCGCGGTGTGAACGCGCGTTTAACTATCGTCGGCGAGGGACCGGAGTCGGATCAGCTAAAGAGAACGGCAACAGAGCAACGCTTGCCTGTCTGCTTTCTCGGTAAAAGAACCCCAGGGCAAATACGGGAACTGCTCCGCGAAACTGCAGTGCTCTGCGCGCCGAGCACCACGGCCGGCGGCGAAGTACCGGAAGCTCTGGGGCTGGTGCTGCTGGAAGCCCAGGCAATGAGCGTCCCCGTTGTGGCGACCCGCAATGGCGGAATACCAGAAACACTGGACGATGGCCAGACAGGCTATCTGGTAGATGAGGAGTCTCCGAATGACCTCGCCGCAGCTCTGGCGACGCTGCTCGATAACGTTGCCCTGAACAGATCATTCGGGCAGAGGGCGCGGACCTTTGTTTGCGACCGCTTTGATATCGATCGCTGTTATCGAACGCTGGAGGATCTTTACGATCAAACCCAAGAACGCGGCATTCGCGCTAAGTCATTCTGAGTGAATGGGGAATGAGCCTGGCGGACATAATGTTGTGTTAAGCGATGTAGATTCTCCGAAAATCACAGCACAAAATACGTCGTTAAATTGAGCAATACTCTGTAACCCAAACCGTAACGAGTTATCACCTTGGTAACCTCATTTTCTTGCGCATAACGGCCCTGTTTACGGTAAGGTAGAGCTTCAGCGGGATCGTTTCGGTTACCTTTAGCCGCTCGCCGCTGGTCCATTGTCAGACTTGGCCCGGCTGAGCGATCCCCCTGTACGACGGGCACGCGAGTCGTCGATCTATCCCACGCATTGGGGGTTCTTCGTGGCGACGCAGAACAAATTCAATCTTCCGGAACCGGATGGTTCGTCGCCTTCCGCACAGACGTTACTTAGACTCCTGAGCGCGAGTCTACCTGCGGAAAAAAAGCGCATTCCGGTGGGCCTCATCGATGTCGATAACTATCCCCCCAACGAGCTTACCGATCGTTTGATCTTTAACTCACTTACTTCGGAGTCCACCCGACACGTCGTCACCGCGAATGCGCAGTTTTATGTAATGGCGGAGCGGTTGCGCCGTTTTCGTAAATGCCTCGAACGAGCCGAATATGTGTGCGCCGACGGGTTCTCCATCCAGCTCGCTTGTAAGTGGCTGGGCAAAACACCCGTCGTACGCTGCCCCGGCGTCGATCTCGTTCATGATCTGTGTAAGGAAGGCGCCAGCCACGGTCTCCGCGTCTATTTGCTTGGAGGCTCGCCAGGCTCCGCATCAGCGTCCGCACAGATTCTCGCCCAGTGCTATCCCGGCCTGGTGGTCGTGGGAACGGATTGTCCACCCCTGCACTTCGAGAAGCATGCCGACACCTTGAATGCGGTACTGACGCGACTGGCCAACGCACGCCCCCACGTGGTGTTCGTCGGGCTCGGCGCGCCTAAGCAGGAATACTTTATCGATCAACACATCCGCCCCCTGCGCATCTCGGTTGCGGTGGGCGTCGGTGGAACCTTTGAAATGATCTCTGGCCGCGTGCCGCGCGCACCTGGGTGGATTCGCCATATCGGCATGGAGTGGTGCTACCGGCTACTCAAAGAACCACGCAGGTTGTGGAGACGGTATCTCATCGGCAACCTGGAATTTCTGTTTGTTCTGAGCTTCCGCTATCTGCTGGGCTGCGATCCCGAGCGAGAACCCTGCGCCTGATTCAAGCAATCAACTTCAAATAGTCCGGCTCATCCGCAATCGTCTTATAGCGAAACGCGCGCACAATCGCGCGGTCCCGCAGAAAGAAGATGCCCGGCATCTGATCCGCATCTTCTTTGATCATGCCGATGCCATGCTTCCGGATCCCGCCCTGCAACCACGCCTTCAGCACCGTGGGAACCAGAAAGTGCGAGAACGCGTTCTTTCGCCCCAGCTTGAAAACCGGCCGCGCATACAGCGACGCATCCGGATTGCTCACCCGCTCTATATCCGATAGATGGTAATAGTCAAAATAAGGCTTGGCTCGCTCCGGTGTTCCCAAATGGACGAAGACCGGCCGGATGCCCCGCGCCTCAATCTCCCCACGGAGTTTGGACACCTCATCCAAAGTCTGGCGGCAAAACGAGCACCCAAAATGGCGAAGGAAGATCAACAACACCGGCGATGCCTCCACCAACTCCAGCAAAGTTCGTCCGGACTCAGTCCGGTAATCCCGCAGCGCGGCGGCCAGGTCCGTCTCCTGCGTTGGTGAATCTACGACCGGCATCGGCACCAGGACCTCAGAGCCCATCCTACAGAATGACGGCGGCTTTGTTTTGTTGAACCTGCGTCATTCACCCCCACTCTCCGCAACCATCAGCGCGTGAAACTCCGGTGTGGCGCGTAGCATGGCAAACTCCTTATCCTTCATTAACTGCTTGCGGTCGCGAAATCCGGCTTGCATCGCCTTGCGCAGGTAGCCGAGTGCTTCCTCCATCTTGCCCGCGGCGGCGTAGGTCTTCGCCAGGTAATAGTTGACGGCCACCAGCTGCCGGCGCGTGCTGGTCTCCTGAATGATCTGACCTTGTTTCGGGTCGAAGATGTTGGGATTCAGCGCCAGAGCCTTGCCATAGGCCTCCATGCCAGGCTTGTATTTCTCGTCGGCGAAGTAGGCCGTGCCCAAGTTGCAATAAGTAATTGCCGCACTCGGGGCATACTTGAGGGCCTGCTTATAGGTGCGCTCCGCCTGCCGGTAGTCGTGCTCGCCATGGTAGACAGCCGCCAGGTTGTTGAGGGCATCGGCATAGGCCGGATTGATTGCCAACGCCATCTGGTAATACTTGCGCGCTTCCTCCAGCGCAAACAGGTGATGGTAGGCAACACCGATTTTGTTCAAAAGTACAGCAGATCGGCCGGTATCGCGTTCATAGGCGCCAATGGCAGCGGCATAGCTCTTATGCGCCATCAGCAGATCGCCTGCGAGCTCTGGAGAGAGCGGGGCGGCCGAGGGTGCGGTGGCCACTTCGGTGGCGGAGGAAGACGGGTTCAACGTTTCGGCGAAAGCGGTGTGAACGCACACCGCAATGCATAAAGCTAACCAACCACAGAGGCCGGAGGACCTGCGACAGTGAAGGT
Organism: uncultured Acidobacteriaceae bacterium; assembly: GCA_963758385.1. Taxonomy (GTDB): domain Bacteria; phylum Acidobacteriota; class Terriglobia; order Terriglobales; family Acidobacteriaceae; genus PALSA-350. The sequence continues at coordinate 2,792,729 of CAVWVA010000001.1, forward strand.
CTCTCATATTTCGCCTCCTTTCCTGACGACGGGGTCAGATGGACGCGGAACTCATACTACTCCCCGAAAATTGCCAGGATAGATCACACTTTCGCGTCAGAACCTGTCAAGCCATCCCTTTCCATCCATTCCCTAGGTTCATCGGCCGAAACCGCGGTTAGGCGAAAACGGCGGGCCGGCCGCGGTCCCTGGGCGCTCCACTTGCCAGCGGCTGTTGGTTGGACTAATACTGTGGACTATGGCTTTGCACCCAGTCATCCCGTCCGCCCAGGCACGCTGTTGCTGTACACGCCTCATTGCGGGCGTTTTGCGAGGCTGGTCAAAGGGCTGAAAGCTCCATAGACCAAGTTTCCAAAGGCCTGCAGTCCACCCAGACTGCGGGCCTTTCTCATTCTCACGTTCCACAGGAGAAGGCAGATGTCAGAAAGCGCTAAGCAGCATCTCGCAACACTTGCCGTGCATGCCGGCCAACAACCCGACCCCGCCACCGGATCGCGCGCCGTTCCCATTTACCAGACAACCTCGTACGTCTTCCAGGACGCCGACCATGCCGCGCGGCTTTTTGGACTGCAGGAGTTCGGCAACATCTACACCCGCATCATGAACCCCACCACTGACGTGTTCGAGAAGCGCGTCGCCGCCCTTGAAGGGGGAGCGGCCGCGCTGGCCACCGCCTCCGGGCAGGCCGCCGAAACGCTGGCTATCACTACGCTCGCCGGCGTGGGCGACGAGATTGTCTCCACCACTTCTCTTTATGGAGGTACCTACAACCTCTTCCACTACACCCTACCGAAGCTGGGTATCCAGGTTCGCTTTGTAGATGCGGACGACTTCGACGGCCTGCGAGCCGCGATCAACGACAAAACCAAGGCCGTCTACACCGAGACGCTGGGCAACCCCAAGCTTGACATTGCCGACGTTCAAACTCTGGCGAGCATTGCGCACCAAAAGGGCGTGCCTCTTATGATCGACAACACCGCCGCCTCGCCAATTCTGGCGCGGCCCATCGAGTGGGGCGCCGACATCGTGGTCGAGTCGGCCACCAAGTTTATCGGTGGCCACGGAACCTCGATCGGCGGCGTCATCATCGACGCAGGCAAGTTCGACTGGAAGGCCTCAGGCCGCTTCCGTGACTTTGTGGAGCCCGACCCTTCGTACCACGGCCTGTCCTATGTAGAGGCTTTTGGCCCGCTGGCGTTTATTCTGAAAGCCCGCGTGCAGGGGCTGCGCGACACCGGCGCCTCGCTGTCGCCTTTCAATGCATTTCTGTTTCTGCAAGGGCTTGAGACGCTTCACCTGCGCATGGAGAGGCACTCGCAGAACGCGCTCGCTGTGGCCAAGCACCTGGCGAATCATCCGGGTATCGAGTGGGTCAACTATCCCGGCCTGTCTTCCAGCAAGTATTACGCGCGGGCCAAAAAATACATGCCAGAGGGGCAAAGCTCGCTGGTAACGTTTGGCATCAAGGGCGGGTTTGAAGCGGGCAAAAAACTGATCAACTCGCTGAAGCTCTTCTCCCTGCTGGCCAACATCGGCGACGCGAAGTCGTTGGTCATCCACCCCGCTTCCACTACTCACTCGCAGCTCACCGTCGAGGAGCAACGCGACACCGGCGTAACCCCTGAGTTGGTGCGGCTATCGGTGGGAATTGAAGACGTTCGCGATATTCTCGCGGACCTCAACGATGCCATTGAGGAAGCCAACGGGCATTCGGCGCGGCCGGTGGAAGAACTAAGCGCACGATGACCGTCAGCCCCAGCGCGGCGCTGGTCGAACCGGGTTTCGAGGGAGACTTTTCTCCAGGCGAGGCTTTCTCCCTCGAAGCTGGCGGCGTGTTGCAATCACCCACCCTTCACTACGCGATCTACGGCCAGCCCAATAAGGCCGGCGACAATGTGGTCCTGGTTGCCCATGCGCTCTCCGGCTCGGCCCGGGTAGCGGATTGGTGGCCGCGCCTTTTCTCTGACCTCCGGGCGGCCGGCAACTGCGTGATCGGCATCAACATGCTCGGCTCTTGTTACGGTTCTACCGGGCCGGGCTCGATCGATCCGCTGACCGGCTGCCGCTATGGGCCTAACTTTCCCCTGGTCAGCATCGGCGACATCGTGCGCTCGCAGGCGCTGCTGCTTCGCGAGCTCAATATCCATCGACTCAAGCTGGTCATGGGCGCCTCCATTGGCGGCATGCAGGCATTGCAGATGGCGGTCCTGTTTCCCGAACTTGTCGACCGTGTCATATCCATTGGCGCCGCGCCACTGCAGGCCATGGGCCTCGGTTTGAACCATCTGCAGCGGCGCATGATCCAACTCGATCCGGCATGGATGGGTGGCCACTACTCACCGGAGCGGCCACCGCGAGAAGGGCTGGCCTTGGCCCGCGCACTGGCGGTCTGCACTTACAAGTCGGCTGAGTTGTTTGAGCATCGGTTTGCCCGCAAGCCAGACCGCGCTGGTGAGGATCCCTGGGCTTCGTCGCATGAGGAGGGTCATGGCCTTAGCGGGCAGCGATTTGATGTCGCAGGATACCTCGACTATCAGGGCGAACGGTTCGTTGAACGGTTTGACGCCAACGCCTACCTGGCGATTACGCGGACCATGGATACATTCGATCTCGCGCGGGGATACGTCTCCTCTGAAGCAGCCTTTGGCCGGATACGGGCGGAGGTGATGTTAGTGGGGATATCTTCGGACTGGCTATTTCCGCCGGCGGAGATAGCCGCCCTGGCCGCGCGCATGGTCAAGGCGGGCGTCCGCTGCCAGCATCGGGAACTTGTTTCCGCTCACGGCCATGATGCTTTTCTGGCTGAACCGGATGACCTGGCGCGATTGATTCAACCGTTCCTGTAATGGAAGCGCATCTTCTAGAGGCCTGCGGTTTTTCCTTTTCCTAACTTCCTAGCCCATCAATCCGAGATACGGGTCGCTGCCAAAGTTGCCGAAGTTGGGAAAGACGTCGCGCACCTGGCTATCGGAGAGCCCCATCCAGCGGGCGAGTGTTCCGCCGTACTGCTCGACGGCGGTTGTGGGGATCAGCCGTCCCGCGCCGACATCATTCGCCTGGTTGGCGCCGACCACCGGGTATTCGCCATAAATATTCTGGCCGGCGACGCCTCCACCAGCAACAATGTGATGGCTGCCCCAGCCGTGATCGGTGCCATCGCTATTGGCAGTAAGCGTTCGGCCAAAGTCAGACACGGTAAAGAGGGTCACCTGGCTACTGAGCCCCGACGTAATCATGAGCTGATCGAAATACTCAAACGCGGCGCCCAACTGGCTCAACAGAGTTGAAAGCCGCTTGGCCTGGGTATCGTGTGTGTCGAAACCGCCCAGCTCAACAAAGAAGACCTGGCGGGTCACACCCAAAGCCGTGCGCCCAGCAATCACACGAGCGACTGTCTGCAACGAGGTGGCAAGTTGATTGTCTGTAAGCTTGCCCGTCGCGGGATCGAGAAATTGCGTGGGGTTGGGCACGCCGGTGGGACCAGCAGGCGCCATCGCCGCAGCCAGGGCTGCCTGCGCCGCGAGAGACCGGCGAACCACGACGGCATATTCCTTGGCAAACAGGTTGGTATTGTCGGCGCCGATAATTGCCTGCAACGCCGCCGTGCCCTGTGCGGAACCGAACAGCGAGTTGGTGAGCCCGTTGGCGGCCAATGCACCGGCCGAGCTTACGCGCAGCTGGAACGCCGTATCCCCGGATAGAAAAAGCGTGGTGCCGCTGGTGCTGATGCAGGTAAACGAGGTATCGCTGTTCATGCTCTCTAGCAGGTCGGCCATGCGGCCGCCCCACCCACGGTTAGCGCCATCGGCGGCAATCGACTCCCATGCATTGCTTTGATCAAAGTGCGAAAACAGCGACCTGGGCAAAGGCGCATTGCCCTGGTTCCACTGGGCCTTGGTGATTGGTTCGATCAGGGTTCCGGTATTCGCTATTAGGGCGGCGCGGCCGGCGTTGAAAAGATTCTGCACTCCGATAAGGTTCGGGTTGAGTGCAAAGGTGCGGCCAGACTGCGGGGTCGTGGGTGTAATCGGCAGCAGCGAGCCCAACGGGTACGCGAGCCCTTCCGCTCCGCTGCGCGCCTGGGTAAAGGCGGAGAAGGAGTCAGGGTCGGTGGCGATCAGCGTGCCGTGGCCGTCGTTGCCTCCCTGCAGGTAAACGCAGACCAGGGCGCGGTAGTCAGAAGAGGCTGCCGCGGCGTGCGAGGTCATCGCCGCCAGGGCGCGCATGCTGTGTAGCGTTGGGCTGGCCGAGACGCCGGCCATCGCCGCATAGGAAGCCGTCTTCATGAACTGGCGTCGTGAATGGTCGATCTTCCGCATGGTCGATGAACTCCTTGTCGTGCCGCGTCGTTAATGCTGAGCAGTGTATTCAGGCGAAGCGACGGTTAAGAAAATCGCGGTTTGGGCGCGCGCCAGAAGCGCGTTGTTGACCGAAGTAGGATCGCCGCCAGCAGGCACGGGGATGGCGCTGATCGCGGCAAGAATCTGGCTGCTCAGGGTGGAGGACATTTGGCCGCCCAGCAACAGCAGGTTCACGCGATCGAGCAATTGCTGCGGGTCATTAGCCAGCGCCGTTTCCGTAGACAACGTCATGTAAATGTCGTTGTTGTTGCCGTAGCCTGAAGACACAGCATTCTGCATGCTGTTCAGGTAGCCGATCACCGTGGTCACGTCGGTGATCTCCATCTCTGGCGCCGTCAGCCCCGCCGCCTCGATACTGGTGCCGGCGGGCACAAAGCCGGGAGCAAACCAGTTGAAGACGGTGGGCGAGCGTGAGGCCATCTCCCCAAAGCCCCAGGCAGGATCTTCCGCCGTGCCGCCGTCGAAGGCGCCGCTGCGCGACTCCGCGGTAAAGGCACGTGCCATGTGGGTAAAGCGAAGCACCGGCTCCTGCACCCGTCCATAGTTAGGACTGGTGTTCGCAGCCAGATTGCGCGCCTCATCGTCCATCAAGATGGCGGTAATGACGGCCTGCAGATTTCCGCGCACTCCCTGTCCGTCATCCTGAAACACCGCGGCGACTCTTTGCACATACGCGGGACTTGGGTTGCTGGTCACCAGCCGTTGAATCAGCTGCTTGGAAACAAATGGCGCTGTGTTGGGATGATTGAAGAGGGCATCGAGAGCGATCTTCAGGTCGGCCGAGGGGTCCGACGAACCAGCCGGTATGGTGGTCGTGAGAAAGACCTTCGAATCGGTGGAGTGGTGGCTTGGATAAGTCGTCATGGGCAGAAGATCCTGCCCAAAGCCTGGACCCGCATAGGAGGCGCCATAACCAGACCAGGCCTGATCGCTGGTATTCCCGCCCATATTCCAACTGAATCCGGTGAAAACCTTGGCGATGCCCATCACGTCGGTATTGGAATAAGTTGGGATCGGATTGCCGCTGCCGTCCAGTTGCTGCGACCCATCCGGGTTGAGCTGCCACAGGCCGATGGTAAAGAGCTGCATCACTTCGCGCGCGTAGTTCTCATCAGGGTCGCGCGTGGCGTCGCCCTTGTCATTTGCTAGCGTGGATAAGTAAATTCCCATCTCGGGGCTCAGCGTCACGTCTTCCAGCAACTGGCGGAAGTTGCCGAATGCATCGTTGCCCAGCATGTCGTAGTAGCTGGCGATACCGCGTGGGTCTTGACCCAACACCGCATCCTGGCCGGAGATTACGAACAGTTCGCTGAGCGCAAACTGTACTCGCTTCCGCAAGGCATCTTTGCCGGTGAGTGCGGTCATCCAGAAAGGCTGCTCGTAGTATTGGTCGCCAAACGTCCCGAGGAATAGCTTCTGGTTGCAAACCGCGTCGGTTGCAGCGCATGCCGGCTGGGTGTTGAGCATAACTTCCCGCTCGGCATAGGGCTCATGCAGTGTATTAGGAATGGCAAACTGCTCCGCAAACCACGCGTCATAGCCAATGGTCGAGAGGTGGTTGACGTCTGCCTCTGAGCCGCCGAACGTTGCCTGCATCAGGAAGCGAGAAGCGTCTTCAGGCGGAACCAGCGGCGTCGGCGGCGTTCCTGCCACCTGCTCCACCACGTCGGCGGAAACGGCGCCGCCGGGATTGGGATTGAGCACCTGCAGGTCAAACGGTCCGGCAACCGTGGGGTCGACCGTCGCCGTGAGTTGCGTGGACGAGTTGAATTGCGTCGGTATTGGAGAGCCATTGGCCAACACGGTGGCGCCATTGATGAAATTTCCGCCGGTAAGCACCACGGTCGCCGAACCGATGTTGAGCGACGATGGCGTGGCGGTGAGCAGGATCGGTACAGGGTTCAGCACCTGCACGTTCACGATCATGACGGAGTTGGGATTATCCACGCTGGTAGCTTGCACCACCACCAGGTTCGGATTGGGTACCACTGCCGGCGCGGTGTAGACGCCTTGCGCGTTGATGGTGCCGACCTGTGCGTTACCGCCGGCGATGCCGTTGACTGTCCAGGTAAGCGCCGTGTCCTGTGAGCCCGTCACGGTGGGATTGATGGTGATGGTGTTGTTGACCCGGACGCTGGTTTCCGAGGGCTGTAGCTGGATGACTACCTGGCCCGGCTGAACCAGCGCGTTCACACGCTGAGAAGACGCCGAACCGGGATTAGGATTGACCACCGTCACCGGATAAGTTCCAGGTATATTTTCCGTGACTTCAGCTACAAGTTGATTGCCAGACAAATATGTGGTCGGAACCGGTACACCATTCCATAGGATCTGCGCCCCGTAGATAAAGGCTGATCCGTTCACTACAATTTGCGCCATTCCCTCGGAGAACGCTCCGGGCGTAACGGTCGTAACGATGGGAATCGGATTTAGAACGCTGACAGCGTAACTGCCTTTGGAAGCCGCATAAATCTCCGAGGTGCTTTCAATCGTCACCTGATTGTTAGGCAACGGAACGATCGCCGGGGCTGTGTAGACACCAGTGCTTGATACGGTGCCGATGTCGCTGTTGCCTCCGGGAATACCGTTCACCGACCAGACAACCGGCGCCTCGGTTTTCAACTGCATCGTTTGCGTGACACGCAGGTTATTGCCACCCGCGGAGATGGCAGATAATTTCGCAACGTTGGCCTCATTCAGACTGAAGCCACAACCGGCCGTGAAGCTGGTAACGATGGCGAGGCATAACGCTGCTGTTGTGCTCTGCCACTTTACTGGTAAGTTGGCTGCCGACATACTACGCTCCGCACTTGAACGATCTAAGTTGGGCATTTGAGGTCGGAAAGCGCGACGCTCGCCGTAGTGACAGTTTTGAAAATACTTCGGCTGGTCACGAACGGAAACGGTACTTTAGGGGGAGTTCAGTCGCAGTAAGCAACAACGACGCGGTGCCGGTAATCGAATCTGCTGCAGCTAGAACGAATCAGTCATTGGCTTATTAGTTACAGCGCCAAGTTACCTGGTCTGAGCCCTGGGCGCTCATGGAGAGGGCAGCCGCAGCATTTTCTACATCTCGCAAGGAACGCGAGACATGGGGCACCCGCCTTTCTGGTGAAGAAAGAATGGCAGCCCCGAAGGGCTGCCTCGTTTGGGAATGCAGCAGACTAATGCGCCTACGAAGCGAACAACTGGCTTAGGTTGCTGAGGCGGAGCAGTTCTTTTACCCGCGGAGACAGGTTGACCAATTCCAACTTGCAATACCCCTCTTTCACCGCTGACACTTTGAGTCCTACCAGCGTTCCCAGGCCTGAGCTGTCCAGGTAGTTCAGGTCGGTGAGGTCAAGCACGATGCGGCCGCCAAGGGGTATAAGCGGCTTGACCAGTTCCTTGATTTGACCTGAGTTTTCGCTCACCAGCCTGCCGTGGCAAATGATCGTCGTGAGCGCACCGGTGGTTTCGTCTTCAGACTTCTCTACTTCACAATGGAAGACAGTCTCTGGTGTGGCTGGCATTCACTCTCCTCCTCATCCGAACTCTGGCCATACTAGTCTTCGGTGTTGGAGCCCGATATTAATATTCGGTTACGAGCGAGGGGAACCCTGCCGGCGGCGACGGGCGGCGGCGAGACGAGAACAGCTGAGTCAGATTCAAAAGACCACGCGGCCTTTTTGTTCGCGAGGGCGGTTGGAACAATTCCAGCCGGCAATAGCCTTCCTTGACGGCTGAGACTCTGAGCCCAACCGTTTGCCCCGGAGCGGAGCCATCCAAGTAGCTTACGTCTGTCAGGTCGAGCACGATACGCCGGCCCATGGGTATGAGGGGCTTCACTAATTGCATGATTTGACCTGAAGTTTCGCTCACCAAGCTGCCATGGCAAGTGATTGTCGTAACAGAACGCGTGCTTTCATCCCCAGACTTCTGAACTTCATAATGGAAGACAGCCTCTGGTGCAATTGGCATTGACTCTCCTTTTTCGCATATTAATCTTTCGTCGTTAAGCTCCCACATTAAAATTCGGTTACTGTTCATCGCACGGCTGCATTTTCCGCTGGTAGAAACACCGTGAACACAGTACCCGAGCGCCGCGATGAAACGCTCGAGCGGACGCTGAGACGGCCGCCGTGTTTTTCTATGAGCTCACGCGATACCCACAACCCCAACCCCGTGCCGGTGTCTTTCTTGGTGGTGAAGAAGGGTTCAAAAATGCGGCTTAGATTCTCGGCCGGAACGCCGCAGCCGGTATCCGCCAGGGATATGCGCACACCCAGCACGGCAGGATAGCTCGAGCTTTTTGCCACACGAACTCTCACGCAGATTGCATCTCCCTCCGCACAAGCATCCAGGCTGTTGGCAAGGAGATTGGAAAGCACCTGGCGGAGTTCACCGGGATTACCGAATACCGATTGTTCCGTCGATATATTCACGTGCAAACTAACCCGCGAGTTGGCCGCGCGAGAGGAGTAGAAGTCGAAGACCTCGCGCGTGACAACATCGGGACGGAAGAGGCCGGCGGAAGAAGTGTCGCGATAAAACCCCAGGGATTGGCGCGTAATATGGGCGATCCTTTGCAGCTCCCGGTCAGCTTCGCTAAGGTGCCGGCGAATCCTTTGCAAATCTTCCTCGCTACGGGCCAGGTAAACGAGGTTGACCAGGCCTTCCAGCGGATTGTTAACTTCGTGGGCTATGGCGGCCGCCAGGCGCCCTGCTGACGCCAGCTTTTCTGCGCGCATCAACGCAAGCTCGGCGGTATGCCGTTCGCTGATATCACGGAATACCAGAATGATGCCGATCATGCGCGAGTTCGCATCGAGGATGGGCGCGGCGCTATCGTCGATATGGAACTCGGTTCGATCTTTGCGAACCAGAATAGTGTGATTGGCAAGCCCGACAACCTTGCCCGACCTCCGCACTGCCTCTACCGGATTTTCGACAACCGCCCGTGTGCGCTGATTGAAAATGACAAAGACTTCAGAAAGCGGAATTCCATCCGCCTCCTTCTCTGTCCATCCGGTGAGCTGCTCAGCGATTCTGTTCATGAACACCACCTGGCCCGCGGGATCGCACGCGATCACCGCGTCCCCTATACTGCGCAACGTGGTATTCAGCCATTGCTCGCGGGCATAACATTCATCTCCCCAGCGCTTTACTTCCCTGATTTGCTGGTTGTAAGTGCTCGCAAGTTTTTGGAAGAGGCGGCGAACCTCCCATGCGAGTAGCAGCCCAAGGAGAATGGCGAGGCCTATAAGCCCGTAGAGGGTGACTTTATCGACTCGCAGAGCAGTGAACGACCGGTCAGCACGTATGCTTTCCTCAGTGGAAAGGAAATCGTCTGCGATAGAACGCATAGTGTCCATCTCGCGTTTTCGCTCAAGCATCTGCGATTTCAAATCAGATACAGGCGTCGACGCAATCGCAGTCTGGGCATACCGCTGCCACGCGCGGGACGCGGCCTGAAGGCGCTGCAGCCGGGCTGTCTGTTCTGGATGTCGCTTTCGCAGGTTGAAAAGCGCTGTGAATTCGGGCTCCAGTTGTCGACTGGCCTCCCGATAGGGCTGAAGAAAGTTCTCGTCGTGGGTGAGCAGAAATCCCCGAAGACCGGTCTCTTCGTCCACTATCAGTTTAATGAGGTTGTTGGCGTGTGCGATGACTTGATCGGAATGGTCCAGCCGGCGGGCACTCTGTTGTACCTGTTGTAAACCGTACGCCAGGATCAGCGCGAGCAGGCCCAGGGCAACGATTGGCAAAGCGAGAACACGAATAAGCAGGCGTCGATACGCAGCGGTTTCCAAAGGGCCTCCCGAGGCGGCCCGTCCACGGTGTAATCCCGGAGACCGCACTCGCGGCGTACCTTTCAATTTTGCCTGATCGCCACTCCGCTAGGCAACGGGAGTAAGCGCCGGGACGGGCTGGATGAGACTAAACTCTAACCATTCACTTTGGCTGCGCGGGACATTCTTGCGCCTGGTCAAAACGCACAGCCCGACGGAGGTTGAAGGGCTTTTTCCCAGGGCGAAAGCTCGTTCCGCACATAGATTTGCTGCCACCACGCGCCGCAGGTGCGTTTGTCTTTACCCTCGCAGGGAGTTAACGCCTAAGGGGTTTGCGGCAAACTCGCAAACCCTCGGCTGGTGTGCTACATTGCACGCTGACCCGGGAAAATCATCGCTATCTGCCAGGCACAGGGCCCCGCTCGTTCTTGAATCCAGTTTCTTGAGAAGAAGAGGTCGTTATGAAGAATGGACCGGTGCGCGTTGGCATCATTGGCTCGCAATTCCAGGCAAACTGTCATGCGTCCGCGATCAGCATGATTCCGGACGATATGTCGGTAGTGGCGGTGGCTTCCCCCACCAAATCGCACGGGCAAGAACTGGCCGAACGTTATAACGTCCCTCGCGTTTACGCCGATTACAAAGAGCTGGCGACAGATCCGGAGATTGAAGCGGTGACCATAACCGCCCCGAACACTCTACACTGCGAAATGACGGTGGCCCTGGCGCAGGCGGGGAAGCATATCATCTGCGAAAAGCCGCTCTGCGTTACGCTCGCCGAGGCCGATACGATGATCGAGGCGTGCCGCGCCAACGGGGTGCTACTGCTCTATGCGGAGTCGCTTTTCTTTACTCCAAAGTACGTCAAGGCGAAAGAAATGGCGGACTCCGGCGCCTTCGGCAAGGTGCACCTGATCAAGCAAAGCGAAAAACATTTTGGGCCGCACTCGGCATGGTTTTGGGATGTGAAGCGATCGGGCGGCGGGGCACTGCTTGACCTGGGTTGCCACGGTATCGCCTTCGCCTGGTGGTTCCTGGGGCGGCCTAAGATGCTAAGCGCCTATTGCCACCTTGGCACCTACGTCCACGCGGACAAGACCCAACTCGATGACGAGGCGGTCACGATCATCGAGTTCGAGGGTCACGCCTTCAGCATTATCGAGAATAGCTGGGCGCGCCGTGGAGGCATGGATGATCGTATCGAGGTCTATGGCGAGGGCGGCCTGACCATTGCTAACCTGCAAATGGGCAATGCGCTGCCTACCTACAGCGAGTATGGCTTCGGCTACGCCGTCGAAAAGGCGCCGACGACGACGGGCTGGAGCTATCCGGTCTTCGAAGAGCTGTGGAATTACGGCTTTCCCCAGGAAATGCGCCACTTCGCCCGCGCCATCCGCGGCTTGGAGGCCCCTCAGGTCACCGGGGAAGACGGCAAGATCGTGCTCGAAGCCGTCTATGCCGCCTACGCTTCGGCGGGTCTGGGACGCAAGGTGAGCCTTCCTTTTCAACCCACGGCCCAGCGCCCCGTCGATGAGTGGCTGAACAGAAAAAATGGATGAGCCGGATAGCGTTTCATTGTGTCGGCGTGGAGCGAGAGTCCTCAAATAATTTCATCTGGCGTTTCGCATCCTCATTACGCCCTTGCTTACGGTAAAGCGTGGCCAGCCCATAGTGCGCCTGCGACGCAAGCTGACCGGTCGGCTCCAGCGCGAGCACATGATTCCAGTCCTTTTCTGCTGCCAGATGGTCTCCAACCATAGACTCCGCCTTGCCCAGGGCGTAAAGCGTTTCCGGCATATCTGGTTGCAGGATATTCGCACGTTTCAACTCGACAAGGGCCTCGTGCGCTCTGCCGTTCTGGAGAAGTGAGAATCCGAGCCTATACGCTGCTTCGGCGCTCCCGGGCTGCAATTTGACCTCGGCGCTGAATTGATCTTCCGCCTGGTTCCATTTTTCGGCCGACGCATAAACCTGACCCAGAGCCAAGTGGGCTCCTGGCAAATCCGGCCTTAGCCTTAGTGCCTCCAGGTAACTGGTCTCCGCTTCTTGCACATGACGCAGCGCGGAATAGTTCTCGGCCAACGCCTCGTCTGCCCTGGCAGAGTTCGGATAAGTCGAAATCAGGAGATCGTATGTCTGCTTGGAGAGTAGTCCGCTAGCGCGCGCCAGATAATACAGCAAGTCAGGATCGTTCGGTCGGCCTACGAGTGCAGCCTGCAGATTCTGCACAGCCGATGGCAGTTCTCCAATTTCCAATTGAGCGATGCCGAGACCAGCTTGATCATTCACTGCCTTGAATTCCGCAATCGACTCAGCGGCATAGCCCTGTGCCAACAAGGCATATCCCAGATATTGGTGCGCGACAGCCATCCCCGGATCCAGTTCAAGCGCTTTTCTCAACAACGGAACGGATTTTCCATAATCGCGTCTTAGCGAATAGGCAACCCCCAGATTGAAATAGCCCGCAGCCTCGTGCGGGGCCAGGTCGATCGCCTTTTGAAGTTGCGTAACGGCTGTACCTGTTTGTCCTTGCGTGACTGCGGCCGTCCCCGCTCCCTCGCTCTGAATAAGACCACAAACGGCAGCGTGAAATGCAAGATTTAACACGACCGCATAAATCATGGTTTCGCCGGCTCACGCACCGCTAAAATCTGATCGGCGCTTACTCCTTTAAGGCTCTGATGGGCGCGAGATGGCCATAAAATCTCCACATCGGCCAACTTTGCGTTTCCGAGGCCGAAATGCACTCGCTTATCGCTCGCACTCAGGTAGCTTCCTGCAGAGTTTACATACTGCGTTTGTCCGTTTGCACGCACGATGGCTCCGTATGCATCGCGATTGCTCCGAGTGCCCTCCAGTGCGAGAGTAAGCCAGTGCTGACCTCCACCGCGATTTCGAAAAAATAGCGGATTCTCACCCAGGACAGACTCGACCACGTCCATCCAACCGTCATTGTTTATGTCGCCGAAGGACGCTCCTCTTCCCGCGACCGGCGTAGATGTCCCCGGATTCCCCGTTTCGAATCTGCCATCGTGATTGATAGCGAGCATTGGCGGCTGAAGATAATGTAACAATGGATCTGCTTGCTCCACGTTGTCCATCACGTGGCTCTGAGCTACAAAGAGATCTTTCCAGCCGTCATTGTTGAAATCTTCCAGGTGCACACCCCAACCCGAGTTCCCCGCGGAAAGAACGCCCAACCCTGCCGGCAAACTTCGATAGCTGAACGATCCGTGACCGTCATTTCGGTAGAGTGCATACACTTGCTTAGCGAGATTCGTAACTATGATATCCGGCCAGCCATCATCGTCGTAGTCGCGAAAATCAACGCCCATCCCGGAAAACGGCCCCCCTTCATCGGAGAAACCTACACCGGTCTCGAGAGCTCGCTCTGTGAAAGTTCCATCGCGGTTATTGTGAAAGAGGAATTGTTGCATCCCGTCATTCGCTACAAAGATATCCGCATACCCGTCGCCATCATAATCATTGAAAGCAACACCCAGGGACCGCGCTCTTTCTGCGGCGATTCCAGATGGCTTGCTGACGTCAGTGAACGTTAGATCTCCGTTGTTGTGATAAAGAAGATTTGTCGTTGCTGGGTAGTTTGCCGGAGGGCAATAAACGTGAACCGTTCCCCCGCATAGCCCATTGTGCTTTGTATCCCATTCCATATAACGAGTAACGAAAAGGTCGAGGAGACCGTCGTTGTCGTAGTCGAAGAAACCCGCGGAGGCCGACCATCCGCCGGCAGCTACGCCAGCCCTTCCCGTTACATCGGTAAATGTGCCATTCCCATTGTTGTGATACAGAATGTTCTTCCCGTAGCTGGTGACGTATAGATCCTGAAAGCCGTCGTTGTCAAAGTCACCGACGGCGACACCCATTCCGTAATTACTTTCTCCGGCCTTGTTCAGACCTGCGGTTTCCGTCACATCTGTAAAACTTCCATCCCGGTTTTGCCGAAAGAGCCGATTCCAGTATTTTGGATCCGATCGATCGTACGTCTCCGGCACTGGCATAGAAGCAGTCAGCTTGCCGCCATTGACAAAAAACACGTCGAGGAGACCGTCGCGATTGTAGTCGAACAGCGCGACGCCACCACCCATTGTTTCGATTAGATACTTTTGTGGGGTAGGAGAATTGCGCAGTACGAAGCTGATCCCGGCAGGCCTGAAGACCTCAAAGCTCGACGCGGCGCCAATGGAACCAAGAAGGCCCAACATAACAATTTTGCGCAGCACAGGACCTCTTCCCTGCCACTGGGATCCATCGACGTCCTGGCTTCCTTGTCCTCGTTCGCCCTAGTAGTTCATCCGAAGCGCGAATTGGAAAATCCTCGGCAAGTTATATTGCGAATTCACAATGCCAAAGTTCGACGCACCCTGCGTCAATCCCGGATACCCAAACTGTACACGATTGAAGAGATTGAAGACCTCCGCCCGAAATTGGACGTTCATTTCGCGAGCCTTGCTGATGGTAAAGCTTTTGACCGCAGCGGTATCCCAGTCTGCGATTCCCGGGGCTCGCAGCTGAGCATCGTTCCTGGGCTCATTGCCGAAGGTAAAGGCGTCTGGCTGGGTGAAGCACGAGGTGTTAAACCAGTTGTTGAGCTTTGAGACGGCTGATCCGGTCACCGTCTTCGAGCATCCGGCAGTATAGTTCGGCCGGGAACCGCCCCCGAAAGAGTTAGTCAGGTTCACGTTCGTAACAAAGCCCAGGGGAAGCCCGGATTGGAGGGTGGTAATTCCCTGCAACCCCCAGCCGCCGATGGTGTAGTCCGCTAATTTCGATGCGTTGGACAAGTAGGTTCTGCCCCGTCCGACCGGAATATCATAAACATAACTGATAACCAGGTTGTGTCTGACATCGTTACTGGAGAGCGACCTCTCCCCCTGCAGATTGTTATTGTCCTGCAGACTGCCATATTGACTGGCACTCGCGGGTTCGAGCCACGAAGTAAGGGTATCCGTGTCGGTTATGAATTTTGCGAAAGTGTAAGCCGCATTGATAGAGGCTCCGTTGGCAAATCGTTTTTGTGCTTTGACTTGCAGCGAATTATAAGTGGAAGCAGCCCGGCCGGCGCCGGCGATCGCCACTCCCGAGTATTGCGGATAAGGAAGCAACAGCTGACCTGCCGCGACCGTGGATGCCCCCGTGCTGTAGTTGGGGTTGATCACCCCATAGAACGGATTAGGCACGGAATTGTTCAGTGCATTTCCCAGGGCCAGGTCCTGGTCCGGCAATTGATTTTGCTGGAGTTGGTAGAGGGGGAGGTGCGTTCCCTTGGAACCGCCGTAGGCAATGCTCACCACTGAACTGCTGCCGAGTTGTTGTTGGATACCTGCGTTCCACTGCTGTGCGTAGGCATACGGGTTGTTGGGAAAAGCTGATGTGACTCCGGTGCCGAGCAGGATTCCCTGGAAGCTGGAATCGCGGCCTGGGGCCGGCGTGATGCCGCCGGGAAACGGATTGCTGATATTGTTTGCCGGAGTCAAACCATTGTTGATGGAAGACGTGAAAGGCGAATTGAAGGCATTGATAGGATCGCCACTCGGATCCAGGGAAAATGCAATATCCGTTGGCAGCCAAAAGATGCCGTAGCCGGCGCTGAGCACCGTGTCTGGCTGGGCTTCGTAAGTGACGCCTAGGCGGGGGGAGAACTGCTTCAGGTTGTTATTGATGTTAGTTCTTGAACTGCGCGTGGCGGAGGAAACCAGTTCCACCGAACCAGGGTATTGATTAAGACCGGCGGCCTGCAACAGCGGGTTAATCGCTTTTGTATCGAAGTAACTCATCCGGTTGTGTCTTTCCGTCCAGGGAGATCCGTCTTCCCACCGAATCCCTGCATGCAGCGTCAGCCGCGGCCTGGCACGCCAATCATCGTTGGCAAAAACTCCCGGATACAATTGTTCAGAGGCGACGGCGTTCACAGCGCTTATGCTTCCGCTCACGGGATAGCCGAGCAGGAACGATGCTAGACCGGTTCCGCCCACGCCAGTCTCCGGATTCTGAGCGGTAAACCCGTTGTTAAACGAATAGGAGCCAGCAGGGTTATTCGATTGCACAAAATTATCGACCGCACGCAGGTACTCACCGCCGAACTTGAGCGTGTGGTTGCCCAAAAGCTTGGTTAAGCTACCGGCGATACGATCGTCGTCAGTCGTATCCTCGACCACGAGATCCGCACCTCCACTGCTGAATGTTCCAGCGGTATCAAACCCGGATATGCTCATGATCGGCGGTCCGGGATATTGCACCTGCGAGGCGAACGATGCCGGCATGCCTATGCTGGTCAGGTTGTATTTGTTTAACAAAGGCAAGCCGGTGTAGACAAAACGCAGGTAGCTCGCCCGAATATCCAGGATAGTGGTGCTGTTAAAGGCGTAGGTATCGTTAAAGGTGAAGTTGTTAGTGACGCCATCGGTGGCGCAATTAGCTTGACAGATGCCTGTCCCTAAAGGATCAACGGGCAGATTTGCCACGGTCCAGTAGCTGTAGCGCGCACTGATGTGATGTTTCTCAGAAAAGTTATGGTCAATGTGTACGACAGTTTGGTAGTTATTGCCGCCGAGGCTGGCGTTGGCCGTGAAATTATTCACATTCTGGGCTCCGCCGGTAGCGTTCGGCGCGGGAAAGAACTCTTTCAAATAAAGCAACGCTGTGGGATTCAATCGGTTCTGCGGAATCACAGCGTTGGGAAATAGCGCGCGATCGTACTGATTTTGCGTGGGCGAGCATGCCACTCCCGGAGAGGCACCGCAGGTCGTCAGTGGATCATAAATGGGAGTGCCCAGGTCGGTCAGGTCACCGGTTCTGTCGGCGGCGGAGGGCACCGTCTCGGTAAACGTCTCTCCCTGGCGGAGGCCAAAACCTTCCCAATTAACGAAAAAGAAGGTCTTGTTCCTGCCATCGTAAACGTGCGGGATATAGACCGGTCCGCCAACGTTGAAACCATATTGGTTTTGCGTGAAAGGCGGCCGGGCGAGGCCTGCCTGGTTGCCGAAGTAGGTATTGGCATTCAGCACCTTGTTGCGTAAAAACTCCCAAAGGCTGCCATGGAGTTCGTTGGTCCCGGATTTAGTCCTAAAGTTGATCGCGCCCCCCGCGAGACGTCCATACTCCGCGGAGAGATTGTTTGTGTCGACCTTAAACTCCTGGATGGAATCCTGAGTTGGTACAAGGGCGGTCAGATTGATGTATTCGGTGTTGACGGGAGATCCGTCGATAAACGTAACGCTCTGGTTCGCCATGCCACCGCCGATCTGATAGTTCCCCCAGGCAAATATATTGGCGCCCACCGGATTCTGCAGAGCACCCCCCTGCGCCACGACCGAAGGCACCAAGACAGCCAGGTTCATAGGGTTGCGGCCATTGAGGGGAATTTCGTCAGTTTCCCGCCCGTCGATGACTGTACCCAGAGAAGACGTCTCTGCCTGGATCAAGGGCGCCCTCCCGGTTACCGTCACCTCCTGACTTTCGCTGCCAACTTCCAGTTGCAGATTGATCTCAACCGAGCTTTCGACCTGTAACTCGACGGGTTCGCGGGTGATGGTTTTGAAACCTTGCTTGGCCGCGGTAACGCGATAGGTGCCTGGAGGCACGTTTACGAATTGGTAGAAACCGGATCCGTTGGTCGTGGCCTGGCGCGTGTCGCCCGTCCCCATGTTGGTCAACATCACCCGTGTATTGGTAACAGCCGCCCCGGATTGTTCGGTCAAAGTTCCTAAAACCGTTCCGGACGTACTTTGTGCGCGACTACTGACGCTGGCGAGCAGCAGTACGACCGACAATGCGACGTGGAGAAGAGCCACAAAGCGTGGCGCGATGCGAACGCCGAAAAGCCGATGGCTGGCTTGCGCGTCTCGTGCAGTTTCTACCCGCGTGGGGCAAGTTGTCTCGGCGCTGTTCCATTTCGTCATTGTTCCCCCTCAATGTGACACGCGTGCTTATAGCGATAGTTCTGTAAAGGACTAGGGTCTTGCGCTCATTTGACAGGCGTGCGGTTACGGCACGGCGGGAACATCTTTTGCCGCGATACTTGGGGAGATTTTGCTAATTTCCCTTAGGAAACCGATTTCCTAAATCGGTTAAATAGAAATATAGAGTCTTTTAGCCCTTTGTCAACATAGTTTTTCAAGGTGTGTTGTAGGTCCCCGTGCTCGGCTATAAGCCCGCACGCAGCCCGAATTTTTCAATTTAGACATATTGCCAAATGCTACTCACGGCTGCGAAGAGCTTTCCCGATTAGGCTTATGGTTGAATGAAGAGGGTTCGATCCGAGCTTTATGGCCGCATGGAAAGGGAAGAACGATGGTCTATACGATGAGGGATGTCGCGACGCGGGCCGGTGTCTCCCCAGCAACCGTGTCGCGAGTGCTCAATAAAACGCACTATATTTCCGAAACGACAAAGCAGCGTGTACTCGAAGTCGTCGATGAGTTGAATTACTACAAGAATGTGCACGCTAGAAGGTTGGCGACCGGACAGAGCGATCTTTTTGGATTGGTCATCTCTGAAATTGCCAATCCCTATTTTGTTGAGGTCATTCGAGGATTCCAGGCTGCTGCGTGGGACAGGGGTCTCGATATTCTTTTGTTGAACACCGAATACAGTCCGTCGCGCGTGCAATCCGTGATTCGCAAGCTGGTGGAGAGTGACGTCCGAGGTGTCGCGATCATGACGTCTTCGATTGATAATGCCGTTACATCCGAGTTGACGGCCGCGGGCATTGGCGTCGTTTTTTCCAACTTATGCTCTGCCGGTAAACTCGTCAGCAACATCTCGATTGACTACAGCAGAGGGGTATTCCAAGCGATCGAGCATGTTGTTGCGTTAGGTCATCGACGGGCTGCGGTGATCGCCGGCCCGGAAGCAAATCGCACGGCCGCAAACATCAAACGCGCTCTCGTCTCCGGGTTGACGAAACGAGGCATGAAACCTTTTCCGGTAACCAGCAGCGATTATCGGGTCGATGCTGGAGCTGCCGCAGTGCGCGCCATTCTCTCGGCGCCCAAAATCCCCACTGTCATTTTTTGCGGAAGTGACCTGATTGCCATGGGAGCAATGAACGCGTTGGAAGAAGCGGGAGTGAGAATACCTGAAGATGTCTCCATCATTGGTATCGACAACATTACCTTTGCCTTCCTGGCGAGACCGCCGTTGACAACAATCAGTGTCCCTCGTGAGCTGCTCGGAGTGACTGCTTTTCAATCGCTCGAAAAAATGCTCAAGCTAAAACGCCACGAAGGTGCGGAATACATATTGAATACGGAATTAGTCGTCCGTAAATCCACCGGACCAGCGTCGTGAGACGTATGTTTTGAAGTCGACGTCACTCAGCTAGAGTCAAATCCGCCGCCAAACAACCGGATCGATCGGGGTAGGTTGTCGAGCAAAGGTAGAGTTGCTTTGCGCCGGCATCGAAGCTCTTCAGTTCTTAAACGTCGCTTTAGGTCGCGCAGCGATCTGAGGATCGCCTTGTGGCGAAGGAGTTTGAGCGGGATCGTCGGTGTACTCGATCCAAGTTCCCATCATCTCGGAATCGCTTGGTTCCCCCCAACGAATCGTTTTGGTGGGGTCGGGATTCAAAGGATTGTTAGCGGAATTATCGAAATGCGCAACCGTCTTGATGACAGTTCCCTTGGGAATCGGTTTAGGGTCTTTGAGAACATACTGCAATTGCCAATTGAACGTGTAGTGGGGGATGGAAATGAGGGTTTCCGTTCTGCCGTCGGGATAAGTCGCTTGAAGTGTCATATCCTTGCCTCGATAGTGCATGTGGGCTGTGTAGGAAAGGATCTTCACACTCTGCGGAAACGTGTAACACGATGTGGCACGAACATTGGGGTCACCGGCTGGAATCTTGAAGAGCATATTCCAAATTTCGACCCGTTTTACCTGAGCCTTGATGGGCTCCTTTGCAAACCAGACACCAATTCTGGTTTGATCCGTGTCAACTTTTCCATCCGGCATGTAGTGCATCTGTAGGGTGAATTTAGAGTTTGCAGGGATGCGGATCGCGTATCCAGGCAGATGCCGCTCCGTTCCTCGCCCCGGCAGGAACACTCCGATGTCACCACCACTGCTCCGATCTTCTTCAATCGTCTTAAAACCCGGAAACTGTCCACCCCACGGCGAGCTGCAGCCGTCGTTAATTACGGGAGCGCTGGAGCGGATGAAATGCAGCATTCCGACCTTGTATTGGTACTTAGCGTAGATTTTGCCGTCTTGAACCGCTGTGGCGTCGGGCGCAGGAACTTCCAGCCCAAGGCTGGAGTGATGAACCACCTTTGAATTTCCCGGCAAGACTTCAACGGTTTGTATCCATTTGTCTTCTTTGAAGTGGGTGGGGATCGTGAAATCCACGTACATGCCCTCGCCACGGGCCGGAATGGTGTAAGGGGTCGCCATGGAAAAAACAGCGTCCGGCGGCCCTCCCTGCCAACCGCCGTTGAACTCGGGCTGTGGAGGGAGATCTCGCGGGTCACCTTGGGGGGCACCACTATCGACCCATGCCGTAATCGTATGGATTTCCTGGCTGGTGAGCCTCGGGTCATTGGCGAACTGAGCATGCGGGGAATCTGCAAACCAGGGCGGCATGATCCCTTTGACAACGCGGTCACGTACGAGCGAAGCAAATGCCTGCGCCTGTTCATACGTGAGCAGGGGCATGGGGGCAATTCCGCTGGGCCGGTGGCACACTACGCAGTGGTTGTACAAAATCGGCGCCACGTTCTTGGTGAAAGTGAGGGGAGTTTCCGCCACGGCCGTGGCATGCCGCGAACACCCGGAGGCTACCACGCTAAGGCATAGCGCGAGCAGGACCAAGACAAACATTCCAAAGAACGTCTGCCGGGTAAAGCCGTGATTGCCGTAGGGTTTCATCGCAAACATCTGGCCACGCTGTCCTGGAATCGCGGACTTGTTTCGAAATGGCTTTCTGAAACCGCTTTCCTGCTACCCTCGAGCATGACCTTACCGTAGATGATCGGACAGGTCAACCCGATGTCGCAGCGCGAACCTATCTATGACCCTTGCGCCGATTAGACAACCGTACGGAGCGCGCCGTTGTGCGATCTGAGCGCATGAACGCCTGAGCCTAAAGCTAATCTCCGCTCTCCAGTAATGCGACCAGCCAATTGGGGTCACAATACTTTAACCGTTTCCGCGGAAGGCCTTTAGCCCTTATTGGTTCTGACGTCACCGTTCGCGGCACTCGTAAACGATTGCCTTCGTGTGCTACATTGCACCCTGATCAAGGAAAATTCTTCACTGCCCCGTCTTAGGAACCTTAAGTGAATCGGTTGTGGGTACGGTCAGTGACTCAAAACAATCCCGGGCGACGCGCAAGCGGGCCTCCTCCTATAATCAGGCTCTGCCATAAGAAGAGGTAATGATGAAGAATGGTCCGGTACGCGTAGGCATCATCGGTTCGCAATTCCAGGCGGATTGTCACGCCTACTCAATCAGCATGATTGAAGACGACATGACGGTTGTCGCTGTGGCTTCCCCCACAGCGGCACACACCAAGCACTTGGCCGAGCGTTACAAAATCCCGCGCACTTACTCCGACTACAGAGACCTGGCCAAAGACCCTGAGATTGAGGCGGTTACCATCACCGCCCCCAACGCCCTGCACTGCGAGATGACTGTCGCCATGGCCGAGGCGGGCAAGCACGTTATCTGCGAGAAGCCGCTTTGCGTTACGCCCGACGAGGCGGATGAAATGATCGAGGCCTGCCGCGCAAACGGCGTTCTACTGCTTTATGCCGAAGAGTTGTTCTTCACTCCCAAGTACGTCAAGGCGAAGGAAATGGCAGACTCCGGCGCCTTTGGCAAAGTACACCTGATCAAGCAGAGCGAAAAGCATTTCGGACCCCATGCGGATTGGTTTTGGGATGTGAAGCGTGCCGGCGGCGGAGCGTTGCTCGACCTGGGGTGCCACGGAATCGCCTTCGCCTGGTGGTTCCTGGGCCGGCCCAAAATGCTCAGCGCCTATTCTCACCTAGGCACCTACGTCCACGGTGACAAGACCCAACTCGATGACGAAGCAGTGACGGTCATCGAGTTCGAAGGGAATGCCTTCAGCATCATCGAGAATAGTTGGGCTCGCCGGGGCGGGATGGAAGATCGTATCGAGATCTACGGAGAGGGCGGCCTGACCATTGCCAACCTTCACATGGGTAACGCACTGCCCACCTACAGTGAATATGGATTCGGCTACGCCGTCGAAAAGGCGCCGACTACCATTGGATGGAGCTACCCGGTCTTTGAGGAGATGTGGAATTATGGCTTCCCGCAGGAGATGCGCCACTTCGCCCGTGCCATACGCGGGTTAGAAGCCCCGCAAGCCACAGGAGAAGACGGCAAGATCGTGCTGGAGGCGGTCTATGCCGCGTATGCGTCGGCGGGACTGGGACAGAAAGTGAAGTTGCCGTACAAAAACACGGCTCAGCGCCCCGTCGATGAGTGGCTGAACAGGAAGAATGCATGAGCCGGCTACCAATGCTGGACAACATGCTCGCGCAGCCCGCATCCCTTCAAGCCGTGCTGGCGTTGCACCAGAGCAACCAGCACGCAAAGCTACATGCCGCTGCTGAACTCATCCGTAAGGCACAGGGCAGGGTGATATTCACTGGTATGGGTGGATCCTTCTTTGGCGCTTTGCCCGCGGTAAGCCGGCTAGTGCAGCGGGGATACCCGGTGCAAGCCGTCGAGAGCGCCGAGCTGTTGCATTACGGCGTCGCTTCGCTACGCACGGGAGACCTGGGCGTAGTGATTTCCCGCTCGGGTGAATCGATCGAGCCGATCTTGCTCGCTGAAAAAATGCGCCAGGCCGGCATGGCAGTGGTTGGGGTCACGAATGTACCTGGCTCCAGCCTCGAAAAGATTTCTGACATCACTCTGCCCATCGGGTCCCTGGCTGACCAGCTCATCGCCGTGCAGAGCTATACCGGCACCGTGATCACCTTGCTGCTGCTGGTGGAGGAAGTGTTGGCGGCGGAGAGCGCGAAGCTTAGCGACGCATGCAGCGCGGCGCTGCCGGCGCTCTCTGCGCACATCGACGAATGCTTGCGCGAGAGCGAAACCTGGCAAGCCCTGGTGATGAACGGCCCGCTCTATTTGCTGGGCCGCGGACCCGCTCTCGCCTCCGTCTACGAAGGTGCGCTCTTGCTGCATGAAACAGCTAAGACCGCGGCAGTGGCCATGTCCTCAGGACAGTTTCGACACGGACCGGCTGAAATACTTTCCGGCGATTTCTGCGCCGTGGTTTTCGGTACGCCGCTGCTCACCCAATTTCTCGACCGGACTTTGGCCGACGATATTTTCTCCACTGGCGCCACCGTCCGTTGGATCGGTCCTGCGGCAGACCCGAGCGACACCCGCGGTCATGCACCTTCGCTGGTTCCCTGGCCTGACGTTGCACCGCTACTGGCGCCGATCTTCGAAATTGTTCCCCTGCAGGCGGCCGCGTACCGGCTTGCGTTATGGCGTGGCATCACCCCCGGCGACTTTCGCATTGTGTCCGAGGTCACATCCTCTGAGTCTGGCTTCGCAGCTTCTAATTTGCATGGATAATTAACGAATGAATTCACTCACTCGCCGTGCCGTCGTCAAGGGAGCTCTGCTCTGCTCCGTGAGTGCTGCCTTCGGGGCAGACATCGAGCCCCCCCGGGCAACCTTTCCGGTCGACCCTCGCGCCCGCATCGCGGTCGCCAGCTACCCTTTCCGGGCCTTTCTCGTCGCACCCGGAAATCACGATCGCGACCCTAAAAAGCCTGGAATGGATCTGGCCGCATTTGGGCGTTTTGTGAAGAAGGAGTTTGGGGTGCCGGGGATCGAGCCGCTCAACTCCCACTTTTCCTCTACTGACACCAGCGAGATCCGCAAACTGCGTGCGGCCTTCGATGCTGCCGGCGTCTACACCGTGAACATCCCGGTGGATGAGCCGGTTGAACTGTGTAGCGACGATGAAGCAAAACGCAATCATGGGAATGCCCGCTACCGCCACTGGATCGATGTCGCCGTGCTGCTTGGATCGCCCAGCATCCGCGTCTGGATCCCGAAGTGTTCCGATACTTCTGATCTGCCAAAGGCCGTGCGCGCGCTCAAGCCGACCCTCGACTACGCTGCCACACGCAACATCGCGGTTAATCTGGAGAATGACGACCCGGTCCTGCAATCTGCGGCAAGAGTTGTGGCTGCGATCGAACTAGCAGACACTCCGTACCTGAGGGCCCTCCCGGACTTTGGCAACGGCCTCATGGGCGGTGACGAACGATTCAACGCTCTGAGCGTGAAACACATGTTTGCCCACGCCTGGAATATCTCTCACGTCAAAGACGCGGAGTCGATCAAGGGCGAGCGCAGAACGGCGTCTTTGTCCGAGCTTTACAACATCGCCAAAGCCTCGGGGTACCGAGGCTACTACTCAATGGAGTCTGACTCGGACATCGATCCGGTGGCCGATACCCGCCACTTGATAGAGCAGAGCCTTCCGCTCATCTGAGATGAAAGCGCAGGTCCCCCACTGTTGCCATCTCTATCGCAATGCGTACTTTTCCCGGATGAGGAACAGGTAGCACCCAACACCCACCATGAGCAGGAAACCTACCGCGATCAGCGGCGCGTTAAAGTGTCCGGTCCTTTGCACCAGGAAGCCGGTGATCCATGGAGCGGCGATGCCCGCCGTATTCGCGGCGGTGTTCTGTATCCCCGCCGCGCGCGCGGAGGCTGAGGCCGGCGTCAAAGTCTGGGTCAGCGCCCAATAGTTCGCGGTGGCCAGACCAAGTCCGCTGAGCGAAAACACCGCCAGGAAAAGAGCAACCGTAGTGGAATCCGAGAACGCTCCGAATACTTCGCTGAATGCCAGCACAAAACCTGCGATGGTGAATGCCTTCCGCACGGTGACCGCGTTGCGCCCAGCGGCGATGAGCCGATCGGCAGCCCAGCCTGAGAGGATCGCAATCGTACCCGTGCCCGCAAACGACATGAAGGTAAACCAACCTGACGCCGCGAGTGACAACCCAAAGCGCTCCTTGAAATAGGTCGGCATCCACGTCATGCAAAAATAGACAAAGTACATGTAGCAAAAAGTCGCCAGGCAGGTGCCCCACATAAACGGCGTACGGAAAATGGCGCCCAGAGAAACCGTCTTCCCCTCGCGCTTTCCTACAGGCACAATTCCATTCCTGCTGTCATCCCTGACCAGCAGAAGCCAGGGCGCCAGCCAAAGAATGCAAAGCGCACCGTTGAGTACAAACATCCATCTCCATCCATAGCTGAGCACAAGATAGGTCGTAACCGGCGCTCCAATTGCGGGACCGTACTTGGTCCCCGACATAAGAATGCCCATGGGTAAACCCCGCTCGCGTTCGGCGAAGCTTTCCCTGATATAGCGCATGCTGGCCGGGATAACGATCGCCTCGCCGATGCCCAACAAGATGCGAACGGCGATCAGGCCGCCCAGGGAACCAACCAGCGCCGTCGCTGCGGAGACAGCGCTCCATACGAAGAGGCCCAACGCATACGGCCACTTAATGCCGAAACGGTCGACCACCCATCCGGCCGGCGTTTGTAACAAGGTATAAGCCCAGAAAAAAGCCGAAAGCAGGATCCCCGAAGCCTGCGCCGAGAGTGGGAAGCTCAGGCGAATCTGTGGCAGAGCGGCAGACAGATTGATGCGGTCGGTGTAGGCGATGATAATGCCCAAAGTGAGCAGCGCAACCACCACCCAGCGGGCGCTGGGTCTGCCGGGCACAGCGCCCGCGCCACTTGAAGCTGTCATACCGCCTCCTGTCGCGCTCTACCAGTTGGTGATCGACCCATCCGGGCGGAAATAAGTCTGCGCCCGAGCCGTTACGGGTTCGGTAATTTCCGCGATCTGGGTAAGCTGCTTGTAGTCCAGCTCCACACCCAGGCCCGGGCGCTGGTTGGGGTAAAGCTTGCCGTCTTTGAAATCCAGGCACACTGGCAGATGAGGTAACGTGCGGCCCTGGTAGTTGTACTCCATAAGCAAGGGCCCGGAGAAGGTGCCCAGACTGTTGACCAGTGCGGCCGTGGCGATGGGCCCGGTGAAGTGCGGTACGATGCCGACAAAGTGCGTTTCGCAGATCGCGGCAATCTTCATCATCTCGGTGATGCCGCCAACGTTGGGCAACGTAGCGCGCACAAAATCGATATCGTGATTTTCCACCAGGCGGTTAAAGTCCCAGCGGTTTCCCCATTCCTCCCCGGCGGCCAGGGGAACGTTGACCTTGTTGCGCAGGATAGGCAGGTCTTGCAGAAACGCCTCGGTGCGAACCGGGTCTTCGACAAAGAACGGAGCAAGATCTTCGATCTCGTTGCAGCCGCGTATCGCGTCCGGCAAATCAAAGCGCTGGTGGAAATCGATGCACCATTCGCCATCCTTGCCCACGCCCTCTCGTGCCTGGGCGCATTCGTCGCGAAGATGGGTGATGCGCTCGCGGGTGTTGAAGGTGGTGTTGATGGGCAGGTCCATCGCGCCGAACCGAAAAGCGCGATAGCCCGCCTCCATGGTTAGCCGTGCACGGTCTTTTATGCCCATACCCTCGGTGACACCCGGAATGATTCCGGCCGTGTTATAGCACTCGCAGTAGTTACGAACCATGCCGCCGAGCAATTGATGAACGGGCAAACCCTGCACCTTGCCCTTGATATCCCAGAGGGCAAGATCAAGTGCGCCGATGGCGTCGGTTCTCTCCCGGCCTGCGGGGTAGAAGAAAGCACGATTCATGTCTTGCCAGAGACGCTCAATGTACTGCGGGTCTCGGCCAATCAGCCGGCCCGCTGACGGCGACAACGTATCTTTCGAACCACCCTCGCCGATGCCGGTAATGCCGGCGTCAGTCTCGATTGTGACCACAACATCGCTCTGGTTTAGCAGAGGATTGGGATTGGGCGGCAAATAAGCGCGCACCCGGGTGATTTTCATCCTGGGGAGAGGAACCGCGAAGGCCGGTACAGCGCGCACGCCGGTCGCGATCGCGGTGGCCGCCAGGGAACGGAGGAACGCTCTTCTTTTCATGATAGGACGTCTCCTTCACACTTCTCGATGTTTAGGCCTTCTTGTGAGCGCGCACCACTGCCATCAGAGCCTGCGCTTTTGCTTCGACAATCCTGGCGTCGTCTCCCGGCTTGTAAATCGATGAGCCGACGCCCAGACCGAGCGCTCCTGCATCCAGCCAGGGAGCAACTTGCTGCACGTCGACTCCGCCCACCGGGATAATGATTGTCTGCCTGGGAAGCACTGCACGCAGCGCCTTGAGCATCGGCGGACCCAAAACCTCAGCGGGAAAAAGCTTGATCGCATCCGCGCCGGCTTCGAGCAACGCAAAAGCCTCAGTGGGATTGAAAAAGCCCGGCAGCGCAAATAGACCCGCTCGCTTGGCCGTCCGCACGATCGCAGTATCCGCGTGCGGAGTCACAATCAGCTTGCCTCCAGCGGCCGCCACTTCGCTCACCTGGGAAGAGTGGCTGAGGGTGCCGGCTCCAATCAGCATCCGGTCGCCGAACATGCGCGACAAAATCGCAATGCTCTCAATGGGACTGGGCGAGTTAAGAGGCACTTCGATGATCGAGACACCGGCCCTTTCCAAAGCAGCACCAATCGACTCCACCTCGCCCGGCTGAACCCCGCGCAGGATAGCGACCAGCGGGCACCGTTCCAGCCATGCTCTTATATCCAATGCAGCCTCCTGCCAATTGCTGCCAGCCCGTGTGCCGCAGCATCTTCGTCTCCAACCTTGGCGCTGCCTCCGCAAGCCTCGATCGCCTGCTTATAGAGTCCACACAGCGGCCCACTTCCCGCCAAGTGAACCAGGGCGGCAGGCGTGGCCGCACGAACCTCGTGGCCAATCAACAAGCCGGATAAGTAAGAAGCGCCCGATTCTTCCCCAAGTCGCCCTCGCAATGCCAGTGTCCGCACCCCAAAGAGATGATGAAGTAGACCGCCTGAATCTGCGGAGCGAGCCACACCATCACGGAACGCAATGATGTCTGTTGCAGAGCCAGCCTTTATCATGCGCTCCAGGATCGTATGCTTCGCTAGGGCACTGTAGACTTCGCCCGTCATTGAGGTGGTAAAGCTCACGATCCTACCCTCCTGAAGGTGAATCCACTTGGAGTGCGTTCCGGGCAAGCAAACCAGACCGGCTCCGGCGCAAACATCCGTCATGCCCATCGCGGTTGTCTCTTCGCCACGCATCACTTCGGGCACGTCCTGAGCGTCGGCTCCAATGACCCCCGGGACCAACCACACTTCCGCCCCGGAGAATGGCACTTGAACCACGGCGCGCGCAAGGTCTGAAATCCCCGCAGGGCAAGGAAGATACTCTGCTTCGACCCAACCCTGGCGGCTACCGATCATGCCGCACATCAGAACGTGCGTCTCACCCGCGCCCAGCCACTCGGCCAACTCTTCGCGCAAGGCCGCTTCGAAATTCCCACCCTCCACACGGAGAATTCCCCGGGGTGAAGAACGCCTCGCCCGAACCGCTCCCTCCGCGTCAAGCAGAAAAGCACGGAAATTGCTGGTACCCCAATCCACTGCAATCAAGGTCTATGCTCCCTTATTGCTTTGTTCCTATTTGGCTGCATAGTCCTTGGTTTGCCGGGTGCCGGAGTTATAAACCATGAAGCTGCCGGAAGGGTTCGCAGTCAGCACAAAGTAGTTTCCCTGGTCTGCGCCCCGCGGATTGGCAATATGTTCCGCGGCCGTGTTGTGCTCTGTGCCCCCTTCCTCCGAATAATGAAGCTGCCATAGCGTTTCCAGGTCAGAAGACTTTGTCAGGACGTCGATCACCTGCGGCGCTCCGCCCTTAAGCGCCGCGTTATTCATGATGGCCACCCGGGGATGAATGCCGTCGACCAGGGCCGTACTGGAACTAACGTTCAAGCCATGATGCGAAACCACCAGGATGTTGACGCTTCCCACCAGGTTCACCGGACACATAAACAGCCTTTCCTTATCCGAGGTGAGATCGCCCAAATCGAGGATTTTGAGTTTTCCAAAGTTGATCAGCACGCCCAACGAATGCGCGTTTTCGCTTGCGTCGCTTGGCTTATTTTCCGGCACGCTGCAATACTGGTTCGCCTCTCCGCCTCCCGGCAAAGGATGATCAATCACTTTGCCGTCGCTGCTGATGGCTGTAACTTTCATGCCTGTTATAGGCAGCACGTCGCCTGGTTGAGCGACGATATGCTTGTACTTTCCCGTGCCCAGTAACTGCTGATAGGCCGCGTAGACCTCTTGGGTAGTTCCGTTGGGCTCGATATTGGGCCCGTGATCGATGAAGGTGCCGACAGGGATACGGGCAACCAACTGGGGTACGCCCCCGGTGTGGTCACTGTGATAATGGGTCAGCAACACGTAATCGATCTTGCCTATGCCCGCGCTCTTGGTTGCGGCAAGAATTCGGGCCGCATCCCGGCCATCGTTTCCTGGTGAGCCGGTATCAATAAGCAACGACTGCCCAGTCGGAGTGACAAAAAGTGTCGACTGACCGCCCTCCACATCGATGAAATAGATCCGCAGGTCGTGTTTGTTCGCCCCTGACGCGGGGGCGGCGGCCAGCAGCCCAGCAATGATCGCAAGCAGGGCAACCGCCCATAGGCGTTCATCGATTGTTGTCATCGTTCGTCTCCTCGTGCGCGGCACATCCAACAAACCCTAACAGGAAATAGGATTCGTGGTCTCCTGGGCGGCTGCTTTTTGAAACGTCTATAATTGCCGGTCCCAGCCAAGGAGCCCGAATGGAACGCACCGTGCCTGAATATGTGAGTCGATCGGTTCCGGTACCGCTCTCCTCCAGAGTTCCGTGGTACAAAAGCACTTTCCCCAGCTACTTCGGTATTTTCCTGTTTGTCGGCTTTTATCTCCGGCTGTCGGAGCCGACGCTTAGCCACACGACGGTGAGTGTCTCCTTGTGGGGACTACTGGTGGCGGGGCTGCTTTGCTTCGGACTCTACTATTATGTGCCGGCGATGCTCGGCATGCAGACCGGCCGCACACTCTACGTGGTGGGCACCTCAACCTTTGGCACCACGGGTGGCTATCTCATCCCAGGTGTGCTCATGGGCCTGCTGCAAGTTGGCTGGGTGGCGGTGGACGGCGCGGTTGCTTCGAGCTTCCTCATGAAGGCCCTGAACCTCACGTCCAGGCCACTGCACATCGTCATCGTGCTGCTATGGCTCTACAGCCTCGGATGGGTCGCCATCAAAGGAATCCATTATGTCGGGCAGATAGCCAAGATCTTGAATTGGATTCCGTTCCTCATGATGCTGATCGTGCTGTGGGCCAACAAGGATGGCATCACCCAATATCAGCCACCGGTGCACGAGCCCTTGACCGGTTTCCTGAATGCTCTGCTCATCACTATTGGTTTCTTCGCGACGGCGGGTGCGGCCGGTACCGATTTCGGCATGAACAACGCCAGCAGAAAAGACGTCATGCTCGGAGGGCTCACTGGGGTAGTCGCCGGCGCTGTAATTGCCGGCGGGATCGCGGTGTTATCCGTGGCCGGCTACCTGGGGCGGAATGGCGGTCCACACAGCTACGATTACACTGCCGCAATTGCCAGCGTAGGAGCATTGGCGCCGGCGATGTTCTTTCTGTTCGCTGCAGCCTGTCTGGTGCCCACGTGCTTTTCCGCCTTCATTGCAGCCAACAGCTTCAGCACCATGTTCCCCACTATCTCCCGGCCTGTATCCACCATGGCTGCGGTTACGGTGAGCGCCATTCTGGCCATCACTGGCGTGGCTGACAACCTGGTGGGTTTTTTCAGTATTGTCGCTGCATCGTTTGGCCCGATATGCGGGGCGATGGTAGCGGATTACCTCCTCGCCGGCAGACGATGGTCGGGGCCACGCGTGGGCATCAACTGGGCCGGCTGCATCGCCTGGGTGGTCGGCTTCCTGGTCGGCATCCCAGAGCATATCCCCGGGATTCCTGCCTCCTGGGTCAAAGCCGACAATCCCTCTGAACTCTATGCGTTCGCTGCCGGGTTTCTGATTTACATCGTTCTCGCGAAGCTAGGACTGCGCCCCCCGGTAGTAGAGCTGGAATCGGCTGCAGGAGGGGAACCCGTGCAAGTGCCTGCCTACTAGCCATAAAGAATCGTGGTACGCGCGAGCGTAACAGCTCTCTTTGCAAAGAAGTTCGGTTCTTCACCCATGTCTTGGCACACGTCTCGAACCCTCGCAGGTTACTCTACTTATTCGGAGTTCAATCCGCTTCGCCGGTTCCTATCATGCCCAGTTCTGCCGAACTCACGAACACGCGCACGTATAACCGTCTTCTCCTCCTTGTCGCGGGGTTGGGCGGTCTGCTCTACGGGGTAGATGTTGGCATCATCGGGGGCGCCCTGCCTTACCTTGAGGCGACCTCCGGATTAAACGCCGGCCAGCTCTCCATCATCGTCGCCGCGGTACTGCTGGGCAGCGTCTTCTCTACTCTCTTCGCCGGCTTGCTGGCCGACTGGCTCGGGCGCAAGCCGCTGATGATCCTCAGCGGAGCCATCTTTGTCCTCAGCATTCCGGTCATTGCCCTCTCTCACGGCTTCGCCCCTCTGTTCTTCGGCCGCCTTCTGCAAGGCGTCAGCGGCGGACTGGTCGGCATGGTCGTTCCTCTTTACCTGGCGGAATGCCTCTCCGCACAAGACCGGGGCAAGGGCACCGGCGCCTTCCAGTGGCTACTGACTCTGGGCATTTTTTCCGCGGCAGTCATAGGCATCTACTACAGCTACCGCGTCGCAGCTCTCATGAGCACTACCTCGCCGGCAAACCTGCTCGGCGTGAAAGATCAGGCGTGGCGGCGCATCTTCTGGATGTCAATGCCCCCCGGCCTACTGTTTGTGGCCGGAAGCCTCTTTGTCGCCGAATCGCCTCGCTGGCTCTTCAGGAAGGGAAAAAAAGAACAAGCTCTGAACGCACTCCTTCGGTCGCGCACTCACCAGCAGGCCACGCTCGAACTGGATGAAATGGAGCAAACCTCTCTCTCCGCCCAACGCGCCTCCTCGGCCGTAGGGGCGATCAAAGATTCTTTGCTGCGGCGGAAATACGTTCTTCCCTTTCTGTTGGCCTGCGTCATTCTGTTCTGCAACACGGCCACCGGCATCAACTCCATCATCGGCTACAACACTGACATCCTGTTGCAAAGCGGCTTGTCGGACCTGCACGCGCATTGGGGTTATGTACTGTTCACTTTTATCAACTTCCTGATGACCCTCGTAGGCATGACGCTGGTCGATCGCAAAGGCCGCAAGTTTCTGTTTCTGCTTGGCACCTCTGGAATCATCGTGTGCCTGCTGTTGGTCGGCGCCCTTTTCCTTCGAGCGGAAAGGCACCGCTACGACGTGAAGAGCGCGATACAAACGGCTGTGGGGCCAAACCAGAACCTGCAGCTTCAATTCGACCAAGCCGATGCGCGCCGCCTTCTGCCGCCAGATGCTTTCGCAGGAAGCGGCTTCCAACTGGACCGCCTGTCCATGACTGTGATTTATTCCTATGGTGGATTTACCGCCACCACCCGGGCTTTGCGCTCCGGGGACGCAGGCGAAGGCGCTGTCGAGATCGATCGCCAGAGCACCCTCCCTTCCAGCAAGGTGGAGGCGTTTTTCCGCAACCCCCTGGTGGATCTCGATGCAGCCCGCACCGCGCCCCTCACCATTGAACACGCCTACATCGGCCCCGTCCCGGATGTGGTGCATGGCTGGTTGGTTGCGCTAGGCTTGTACGGTTTTGTCGCATTCTATGCCCTGGGCCCCGGCGTTTGCGTATGGCTCGCATTGTCTGAGCTGATGCCAACCCGTATTCGCTCGAATGGCATGAGCATAGCCCTGGTCATCAACCAGATGGTCTCTACCACCCTGGCGGCGATCTTCTTGCCAGTGGTGGGCAAATACGGATACTCCATGATGTTTTTTCTGTTCTGCGGTTTCACCCTCATTTACTTGTTGACCGTGGCGTTCTTTTTGCCGGAAACAAAGGGCAAAACCCTGGAAGAAATCGAGGCCTATTTTGAAGCTGCATAGGCCGCGTTGGATAGAGCCATGAGTTTCTTTCTCGCTCTGGATGCCGGGGGAACGAAGACCGACTACGTGCTCGCTGACGAGACGCGAGAGCTGGCAAGAGTGCGCACCGGCACCATCAAACGCATGCGCGTGGATGCGGCTACCGCCAGCCTTAACCTGGACTCAGCGCTCGCCCAACTCACGGCACAAACAGGCGTCTCCATGGCTTCGGTGAGCCGCACCTGTGTGGGGACTGCCGGGGAGACGGTTCCCCTGGTCAGAGACTGGTTGCAGCAGTCGATGACAGCAAGAATCGGCGGCGAACTGCTCATCCTGGGCGATGTGGAGATCGCACTCGACGCCGCTTTTCCAGGACAGCCGGGCGTGCTGGTGCTCGCGGGCACAGGATCTAATGTTGCCGGCCGCACCCATACTGGATTGCTGCTCAGGGCGGGGGGCTGGGGCCCGGCGCTGGCCGACCAGGGGTCAGGGTATCGCATCGGTCTGGAGAGCCTGCGCGCGATTTTCCTGGCCAGGGATGAAGAGCGGACTACGTCGCTGCTGGCGGCGGTGATGGACTACTGGCAATTGTCGGCGCTCGAAGGTCTGGTGGAATATGCGAACAGCATTCCCGCACCCGATTTTTCGAAGTTGACCGAGGTCGTTTTGCATTGCGCCGAATCCGGTGATGAGATAGCCCTATCGGTACTTCGTCAGCAAGGGGAAGAGCTTGGCTATTTGGTCCGCCTGGTCGTTCGTCGGCTGCAGTTCGCCGCGAAGCTAGATACATGGACGCCGCCCATCGCGCTCACCGGCAGCATACTCGAAAACGTTCCCCTGGTCAGGGCCGCTCTCATGGCAGCGGTGCAGCGCGAGTTCCCGGACGCGAAAGCTCCGGATGGAGTGGTTGATCCAATCAACGGCGCGTTATGGCGCGCAAGGAATGGTGGTTGAGTGCCTCGACGTCTCCTTCGCTTGCAGTTGGCGGTCTTCGTTCTCGCGCTCACGCAGTCCGGTTCCGCTGCGCCGGTGCTCATGATCTCGATCGACGGCATGAAGCCCGAATATGTAACCCAGGCGGATGCCAGAGGTTTACACATCCCCTTCCTCCGCAGCCTGGTGAGCGACGGCGTATATGCAGACGGCGTCACCGGAGTATGGCCGACCGTTACCTATCCCAGTCACACCACTCTGTTGACCGGTGTTTCGCCCTCCGAACACGGCATCTACAACAACACAGAGTTTGACCCAGAGGACAAACTTTCAGGAGCGTGGTACTGGTATGCGCAGCAAATCCACGTACCCACCTTATGGCAGGTGGCACACGATGCCGGTCTACGAACGGCAAGCGTAGGCTGGCCGGTAAGTGTCGGCGCTACCGATGTTGATTACCTGATTCCCGAATACTGGCGCTCTGGGGGTCCGGCGGAAAGCCTGAATCCCGCCGACCGCTACCTGATGGCCGCGCTTTCACGCCCGCCCACGATGCTGGCGCAGATGGAGCCGCAACTGGGGCCGTACATGATGGGCAACGACACCAGCCGCCATGGGGACGAGGTCAAGACCCGCTACGCGCTGGAGATTCTACGCAAGCAAAAACCGGCCTTCATGACCATCCACCTGAGCTCGCTCGACGAAGTCGAGCACGATCACGGCCCGTTCAGCCTGGAAGCTATTCAGGATCTTGAGGCGATTGACGCCATGGTCTCTGAGTTGGCGGCGACGGCGCGCGCCAACGACCCTTCGACTGTGGTGCTGATTGTTTCCGACCATGGTTTCGTTCCCATAACCCATCTGGTCAATCTTTATATTCCCTTCGTAAAAGCAGGGTTCATGGAGACCAGCCATGGCACACGCACGGTGACGATTACTTCATGGAGAGCGCAGCCCTGGCTCGCCAGTGGCATGGCCCCCGTCATGCTCAGGGTTGCGGACGATGGCCAAACCAAACAAAAAGTGCAACTCCTGTTACAAAAACTCGCGGCCGATCCAAACAGTGGAGTATTCGCAGTTCTTGATCGCGACGAGATCAAGAAGCGCGGTGGCTTTCCAGACGCGGCATTCCTCATTGTTCTAAAGCCCGGTTATTACACCAGCGAACGCTTCACCGGCGAGCTTGTCGAGCGAGTGCAAGGCGCCAGGGGCAGCCATGGATTTTCGCCCGAATTCCCGGAGATGCGCTCCTCTTTCTTCATGGCTGGGCCCGGGATCGCCCACCACCGCGATCTTGGCGTAATCGATATGCGCCAGATCGCCCCCACCGTGGCGGGCATCCTGAATGTCTCCTTGCCGGCTGCAAAGGCTACCCCACTCAACGTCAGGCCCTAGCGGAAAACTCCGATGGTCCTTCTCGCCGCCGGGAGAAATCGTTTCTGTTTATCTGCACGACCTCTGACATCAACCTGATCGGCTTTAGGTTACTTCGAGGTGACTGTTGCGGGTGACGAAGTGCCAAATCCTTCATCCGCCCACGAAGGATAAGCCGGGCCGACCGGGACCGAGTTCACCGGGCCAACGATATGCTCGAAATGGTTAAATCTAATCGATAAGAATGGTTGGTTTAAGCCGATCTTCCGGGCCTATAATTAGCGCCGACTATGGCACGCTTTGACGATCTTCGACCGTACCGGCGGTCTGGCTCCGTGCAACACTTTCGCTTCTGTGGTTTCTATTCGGCTGCAAAGAAATCGACCACTGCGACGCCGCTGCTGCTTCTGAATGAGCGCCATCCACAGCACTAACTCCGGCACCGGCGGGTTGCTTTGCCGACCGATGGCGCCAGGTTCTATAAGTCTGTGTAACGCGAACGGCTCGCAAATCAGTATTGAAAGAAGTATGGAGGAGAGATGAATATCCGCAAGATAGCAGTCGCTGGCGTCATCCTGTTGGCCAGCCAGCTTAGCTTCGCCGACGCAAGCTATCAGGAGACCACCCAGATCACGGGTGGCTCCATGGTCGATTCGCTCAAGTCGCTTAGTTTTCTCGGCAAATCGGTGAGCAACATGTTCGCCCCCGTCAATACCGTGACCATGGTGCACGGCAACCAGAAGGCGGTGGTGGGCAAGGATTCAACCGAGATTACCGATCTCGAAAAAGAAGAAGTCATTCACATCGACACTCTTCATAAGACGTATACCGTGGTGACCTTCGCCCAGATGCGCCAGGCATTCGAGAATATGCCCAAGCAAATGGAAGACGCCCAGGCGAAGATGAAGCAGGCGCAGGCACAGCAGGGCGCCCAACAGCCACAAACAAATCTGCAGACCAGTTTTGATGTTTCTGCAAAGAACACCGGGGTGACAAAAGAAATCAACGGGCTTACCGCCCAGGAGCAGATCGTCACCATGCAGATGCATGTGACCGACGCAAATGCGCCTCCCGCCGAGGCGGTGAACAGCATGACGTATGTCATCACCTCGGATGCGTGGATCGCGCCCGACCCACCGGAGGTAAAGGAGATCCAGGACTTCGATATGCGCATGGGCCAGAAGTTGATGGCCGGTGTGGACATGACGGCGTTCAAGGCGCAGATGGCCCAGATGGGCCAGCAGAATCAAGGGATGGCGCAACTCTTCGGCGCCAAGCCAGGATCTGGCGAAGCCATGGCGCAGATGGGAAAGGAAATGGCAAAGCTGAAGGGCACCAGGGTCATGGAGGTAACGCGCATGGGTGGGAGCGGGAGCGGGAGCGGGCCTGGGGCGGCTCAAACGACTGCGCAAACCGCACCCCCACCAGCGGCCGCAACGCCCACCAGTTCCGCTGGTTCGGTTGCAGGCCAGGTAGCAACCGATACAGCAGCCGAGACAGCCGCATCGGAAGCGAGCCGGATGGGCGTCTTCGGATCCGCACTGGGCAGCTCCGCGCTGGGCGCCTTCCACAGAAAGAAGGCGGCCACACCTACACCTGCACCTGCGGCAACAACCGCGGCGGCACCGGCTACCACCACAACAACCGCGACAGGAACGCAGACTGCATCGAGCACCGTCTTGATGGAAACTACGATGCAGAAGTCAAACTTCTCGCGGGAGGCGGTTCCTACTTCAGTGTTCCAGGTGCCGGCGGGATTCAAGAAGGTTGAGTCGCCCGCGTATGGTGGCGGCAAATAGCGAAGCCACCCTTATTCCCCCATCAGTAACTGGATCGAGTAACTGAGTTAACGGTACCCTGCCCGTGTCAGACCTTGACTGCGAGGCCCTCCATGCGACTCGATCAGGTACAGTCCAGAGCTTTGCTCCTGGCGGTAATGTCCGTGGCTGCCGGCGGCTGTCAATTGGCGCTTGCCCAGGCCCCCACGCTCACCGTCGACGCTGCTGCATCCCGCCATCCGATAAGCCCAGACATTTATGGAATCGCCAACTACGGCCTCGATGCAACCTTCGCGAAAGAGATCCAGGTAGGCAATATCCGCTGGGGAGGTGACGGTACATCCCGCTATAACTGGCTGGTGGATTCAAGCAACGCGGGCTTCGATTGGTACTTCATGGGCGGAAATGGAGAGGCTACACCAGTACCCAGCGCGGCAGCGGATCTAATGGTTAACACCTATAAACCTGCTGACGCCCTCATTACGATCCCGATTCTGCCTTACGTCAACAAGACATCGACATGGAACTGCAGCTTCCCCGTCTCCGTCTATGGGGCGCAACAATCTACTAACCCTTACGTGCACCCAAATGGAGATAACTGCGGCAACAGCTTCACCACGAACGGAACGCAACTTATCGACAACAATATCTATGCCAACCACATCGACAACACCACCAGCCTGCAGGAGCAATGGGTGCAGCATCTGGTCACCACCTTCGGCACCGCCGCCAATGGCGGAGTTAAGTTCTACCAACTGGATAACGAGCCTTATGGATGGTCCAATACCCATCGGGACGTGATGCCGAATGGCGCCGACTACCCGACGATCACGCAGCTGGGCCAGCAATATGCAGCAGCGATCAAGCAGGCCGATAGCTCTGCGCTGGTTCTGGGCCCCTCCGATTTCACCCTCGGCGGTTGGATCGGCAACACCAGCCAGCAGGGCGGCGCATTCGCCGGCGAATACTACCTGCAACAAATGGCCGCCTACGACAAGGCGCACGGTCAGCGCATCCTTGATTACTTCGATGAACACTACTACTTCGACACGTCTACGCCGGCGGCACAGCTTGCCTCCACACGCACCTTGTGGGATCCGACATTTAACGGAGGCACATGGGTAGAGCAGTGGGATTTCAACGGGCCCATGCAATTAATCCCACGCTTCCGTAGCTGGATCAGCGCGAATTATCCCGGCACTCTTTTGTCGCTCTCTGAGTACAGCATTGACAGTGGTCAGAAATCGATCGTCGATGCAATTGCCGAGATGGACGTCCTCGGCATTTTCGGCCGGGAGCCGATCGACTTTGCGAATATGTGGAGCGCCCCGGCGCCGCAGGATCCCATCGCCTATGCGTTTCGTATGTTCAGAAACTATGACGGTATCGGAAGCCAGTTCGGCGATACCTCGGTCAGCGCGGCTAGCACCGATCAGGGACAGCTATCCATCTACGCTGCCCAGAGGTCAAGCGACAATGCGGTGACCATACTGGTCATTAACAAGACGTCCGGGCCGTTGACCAGCACCATCGCGCTCGCCAACCTGAATCTGCCGGCAACCGCCCAGGTCTATACCTACACTCAAGCAAGCCTAACCTCCATCGCTCACCCTTCCGATGCGCCCATCCCCGGCGACTCTTTCAGTTACGCTTTTCCCAGCTATTCGGGCACATTGTTTGTCGTACTGCCCGGCGCTTCCACCGTCATTGCTACCAGCACTGCGATCTCAGATTCCACGGCACAAATCACTGCCGGACAAAATACAAACTTTAATGTCACTGTCACAGCTACATCAGGTTCTGCACCCACCGGCGATGTCACCCTGCTCGACGGTTCCACCTCATTAGATACATCCTCCCTCTCCAATGCACAAGCCGCTTTCTCTATTGCATCCCTTAGCGTGGGCACGCATAGCATCACTGCATCCTACGCTGGGAACGCCGTGGACGGACCATCCACATCGAGCGCCGTGTCCGTGACAGTCAACGCGGTGCAATTTCTGCAAGCAACCGCAACGACGCTTACGGCTTCCCCCACATCGTCTGTCGCGGGTCAGCCGATCACTCTAACCGTGGCAGTGGCACCGACTTCGGGGACTTCTACACCGACAGGCACCGTCACCTTTCAGGACGGCGGCACGGAGATCGGCTCTGCTCCGTTGGCTACCGGAAACGGAGTCCTCTCCTTCAGCACCTTGAGGGTCGGAACTCACTCATTGACTGCTCTCTACAGCGGAGACGCAGTCAACCAGGCTTCCTCGTCAAGCGCGGTATCAGTAACCATCACTGCAGCTACCATGGCCTCGCCTGATTACGGGCTCACCCTCTCGAGCACCTCGCTTACCCTGGCACAGGGTGCGTCGGGATCTTTGACGGTCACAGTATCTCCTGAAAATGGCTTCAACGCTGCGGTTGCCTTTGCCTGTTCGGGGCTGCCCAGCGGCTGGGACTGCAGCTTTGCTCCTTCGACGCTCCTCGGGACTGCGACCCAGAGCACCAAGCTGACGGTCAGCACCACCAGCAGCAGCCTGCTGATGCGGTCTCCAACAGGACTATTCCTAGCCCTGGTCTCGCCCGTTTCGATGTTCTTCTTAAGGCTCAGCCGTAAGAAATCGGGTGACTCCCGATGGATGTTGCTGGCCCTCTTTATGCTTCTGCTGGCCGGTTGCGGAACCTCGTTTCGAAGCACCCCACCGCAGCAGTCCGCGACCTATAACGTCACTGTAACTGCGTCCGGTCCTTCCGTGCCTACTCATTCCCAGACATTTGTGCTTACCATGACCCAATAGGCTGCCAGGGGATTGGCGCACGGCAGGTGTCCATATCTGTCCTTAAAAAGGACACCTCCCTCCCTCTAAAGTTGCATCTCTTTCCGAAACTTTGCGTTAAAGAAGCGTGTTTCCCCCCACAGTGCCGGCAATCCCAGAGCAACTTGCGTCCGTTGCTGCGCCGCACAAACTTAGACAACTAAGAAAGCAGGCAGCTATATGAAGTTTTTCCATGGGCTTCGCGTGTTCTTCATGATTGCGCTTTTCGCTTGCATCGCCGGTTGTAGCGCCGGCTCTGGCAGCGCACCAACCAATAGTCCCACTTCGACATCCGGAGAGACCGGCTCGGTGTATCTGCTCGGTACCGACGCTCCACTTCCGAGCGTGGTGTCTTTCGCGGTCAGCGTGCAGAGCATTACGCTGTCCGACGGCACATCAACGCCCGTGTCTATTCTGAATGGCGCACAGACGGTTGATTTCGCACGCTTCAATGGTCTCTCTACCTTGCTCGACTTCAACTCGATCCCCACTGGCACCTACACCACCGCCACCGTTACCCTGGGCAACGCCACCATCGGATACCTCAATACCCAAACCGGCGCGCCGCCAAGCATAGCCAGCATGCCGGCTACTTTGACTCAGTCCGTCGTCACCATCAACCTGGCAACTCCTTTCGTCGTAAACGCCGGCGACATGGATGCACTCCGCTTCGATTTCGATCTGCGCAAATCCATTCAGGCCGACGGCAACGGACAGATCACCGGCCAGGTAACACCGGTGCTGGACCTCAAAGCACTGAGCGCAAGTGATCCCGAACGATACATCGACGAGTTCGACGCCGGCGTCGTCAGCATCGACACTTCGACCGATTCGTTCGTCGTGCAGGGCCCGCATGGCCGGCAATACACCGTCCAACTTTCGGGTAACACCGAGTTCGAAAACAACGAATCCATAACCAACCTCACGACCAGTTCCATCGTTCAGGTCTCCGGCTCCTTTTCGCCCAACAGCCAAACAATCGGCGCGGACTGCGTTGGCATTCTGTCGCAAGACGGTTACTGGGCTGCCGGCCTCGTGACCAACGCGACACCGGCACAAGGCGCAGCGAACTCGCTTAACCTCTTCGTCCGGGCCGAACTGCCGGCCGATACCGGCCTCACACTGGGCCAGATTGCCAATATCAATCTCACTGGCGGCGAGAAGTATTTCATCTATAGGCTGCGCACGCCCCTCACCAACTTCCTCTTTAACTCGAGCCTCCTGGTGCCCGGGCAGCACATCAGCATTGGTGGCCCGCTGAGTGGCGCCAGCGATGCGCAGTCGGTGACCGCACATCGCATCGTTCTTCGTCATGAGGGTCATGCCGGTACATGGGTTGTCGGCAGCACAAACACCGGCAACGGCACGTTCTCATTCAACTCCGATGGGTTGGCCGGTGTTCTTTTCAACGGTCCCGTTACCGTCTTCACCACACCGCTTACCCAGTACCTGGGTGGCCTAACCAGCTTAAGTGACCTCAGCGGCAATTCAGCTCTTACTCTCCGCGTGGTCGGACTTGTGCTAAAAAATCCGGCAACAGGAAGCCCGGTGTTCGTTGC
Organism: uncultured Acidobacteriaceae bacterium; assembly: GCA_963758385.1. Taxonomy (GTDB): domain Bacteria; phylum Acidobacteriota; class Terriglobia; order Terriglobales; family Acidobacteriaceae; genus PALSA-350. Next base: position 2,834,339 of record CAVWVA010000001.1, read on the forward strand.
CCGCAGCGTGGAGGAATTGCAATAGCCCGAAACGCTGCAACAAATAAAATGGCCGCTTCGAGCAATACGGAGCGGCCATTATCATGAATCTCACGAAACTACGGCTTGGTCGCGAGAACCAGCGGTGAAGGTCCGGGTGCTTCGAGTGTGCGTGTATTTACAAATCCGGCATCCTTTAACCAACTGCCGATCTCTTCAAGTGAGTATGTATCTCCCTTGTCGGTGTTCACCAGCATGTTGACGGCAAAGAACAGCCCGTTCACCGGGCCCGTTCGATCCGCATTCACCAGGAATTCAGCGATTGCGATGGTGCCTCCGGGGGCGAGCGCATGGAATGTCTTGGTGAGCAGCGCCCGGCTATTCTCCCTGCCTTCGCTATGCAGGATGTGACCCAGTGTCGCCACCGTGTGATCCTTGCCAAAGTCAGCCTGGAGCAGGTCGCCGCCGACAAATGAGAATCGTCCGGCCAATCCAAACCTAGCAACCGTTCTGGTGGTGACGGGAATAACATTGGGCCAGTCAACCGCGGTTACGCGGACCTGCTCAGATCCCTGTGCAATCGCGATTCCCCACACCCCTGAGCCGGCAGCGAGGTCAAGCACGCGAGCTGATTGCCCTTCGGCATTGGCCAGCAAATGCCGGCTAAGCGCCTGCGCCGCGGGATAGCTCGTGGGAAAAATATCGTTCACGAACTGGGCAAAGAAGTCGCTGCCCGGCCCTTCCTGGTTGACCGCCTCAACGGGTTCTCCGCTCATGACAATCTCATTCAAGTGAAGCATTTTTGGAATGATCTGATCGCTGCAATGGCGAATGATGCCGCCATGGAACCCGGGCTTGGTACTCACCAGAAACGCGGCGCTCTCGGGGGTAAGCGAATACTTGCCCTGCCCATCCTTGCCGAGAAAATTGAGCCCCACCAGGGCGTTCATGATCGCGGTCAGCCCGCGTTCTGAAGCGCCAGTCTTCTCACGCATTTCAGAAATAGTTTTCGGACCCTCGTCCAGAAAATCAAAAACGCGATGGCGGATCGCCGCCTCCAGAACCAGCGGAGGAATGAATCCCCAGGTGAACTGCATGATGCGTTCGGGTGTTACAGGCGCGCTCACTGCCGTCGTCATGTTTCCTCATTGAAAAGTAAAGTCGCGCAATTATACGCGGATGCCATGCTCGCAGATGGATGGCCGCAGCCACTCTACTTGTTGTCGGAAGCAGCGAGGGATGAGATGAGCTTGTCGGCCTCCTGGCTGGAGGCGTCGATACTCTGGATCAGGTCCGCGACGTTGCCCTGCAGCGTCGCCGAGGTGCCTTTCAGCGAGCCGATGGCTCTCGAATTGAGATTATGCTTCAGAAACAGCACCTGATCCTGAAAAGCTTTCAACACCGGCGCAATCTGGTCTTCGGTGCGCCGCATCGCGCGCATATAAGTAGCTTGACGAGTTTTTGCGTTACGCAGCATTACGGTATCCTGCGCCTTCAACTTCGCATTGCTCATTGCGCCGATTTCACCCTGCCATTCCTTGAACAAATCGTTGCTCACCTGGTCGATCGACTGAATCTTGTCGTGCAGTTTGCCCGCCTGCGAATTGGCGCTCTCGTAATCGGAGTTGAGGCGCTTGTAAGATTTTTCCAGCGAACCGCCTTGGAATCCGGTCAGCGCCTGGAACGATTCCATCGTGGTTTGCAATTGCTTTTTGGTTTGATCCTGATCTTTCTTGGCATCCTTGATGCGCTGCACCAGGATGTCGCGCTTCTCCTTGCCCAGCGTTCGCATCGTCTTGTAATAAGCAGAACTGCAGCCAGCCATTAGCAGGACCAGAACGACGCAGGGGATGCAGATTGTTCGACGCAACACTTCTCCTGTTTCCTTTGCTTCGCACACGATGAGAGGCTTTGATCTAGCTTAGGGATGCTTCTTACAGCGCAGCGTATTCCTTCTTGGCCGCCACCAGCATGGGCAGGTCCGCGTCCGCGGTCTTTCCAGGTCAGAAAAAAGTCATCGTAAGCCTTCTTCGCGCTTACCTTGTCGCCGGCCATGGCATACGCGCGCGCCAGCCCCAATTGCACCTGCCCGCGGAACGGCGCGAACAATGCCGACAGGGTGCCCGAGTTAGACCGAAGCGCGGATTGAAAAGCATTCATCGCGTGGCCGGGATCGTGTAGTTGAAGGTAAGCCAAACCTTGTAAGTAAGAAGCCGGATAATTCGCGTCATACGGCTTCGCCGGCTCAGCAGTATCCACTGCTTCCTGCGCGCGGCCTGCCGCGAGCGCCACGAATGCTTTGGACAGCGGGCCAAACACATCCTGGATCAGCGTGTCCTGGGGATAATTCCTGCCCAGATCCTCCACCAACGGAAGCGCCAACTTTCCGTTGCCGCAAATCGCGAAAGCCAGGGCTGCAGCCGCCTGAGTTTGTCTTGGTCTTATCCAGCGCCAACGCCTGCTGGACGGCGGCCTGGTTCGACTCGCAAAGCCCAGCCAGTCCCCGGGCGATCGCGCCGTTCACAAGGAAGCCCGCCTGGGAGTCAGGAGCCCTGGCGTGGCCCGCCTGCTCGAACGCTCGTTGCTCACTGGCCGCCGCCATTCGATATTGACCTGAGTATTGCTGCGTCGCGGCCAGCGCCTGGGTCACCAGGAACTCGTCGGGCCGTCCTGACGCCTTGGCGATTACACTTTGCACACCGCCCGTGTCACCCAGCAGAAAATACGCCGTCAGGTAAGTCACAAGGTCATCCATGCTGCTGTCCAGACCCAGCCTTCGACCCCGCTCTACTTCCGTCTTTATGTCCGCCAGCCTGCCCAGACTATCGTAGTCAGACAAGAGATTCTGTGCGGCGATGGCGTCCTGAGGATCCATCTCCACAGCCTTCTGCGCATAGGGGAGGCCCTGCTCATATTGGCCAAGGTTCTGGTAAGTATTGTTGATGTTGATATAACTGTCGATTTGGCCCGGGTAGGCCTGAATCGCTTCTTGCAATGTTTCGGTCACCTTAGGCAAGTCGCCGGTCACACTTTCATAGTAGTGGCCGGCAATGTACAGCCGCTCAACCTCGCTCACGTTCTTCGAGAGTTCATACGCTTTCGAGTAACACTTGGTTGCCTTGGCGACCTGGCCGGAATTGCTGTAGATCACGCCCAGCCGGGCGTACGCCATGGCGAACTTGGGGTCCAACTCGATCGCACGGAGGTAGTGGCCCTCCGCCTCCGGAATGTCATGCGCCTTGGCGTGTGCTTTGTCACCCAGGGCATAGGCGCGGAAAGCCTCCTGCGATGGGGTGGTTGCCAAGCCAAAGGGAGTATCAATTTTCTTGATCTTCCCCAGGGCTTCACCCAGCTTGTTCCTCATGGCCGTGGCAGCCTTACTAAGCGCTTCCAGCACATGCTCCTTATCCGGAGCCTGGGCCTGCTCGCTCACGATCTCATCGCCGGTGGCGGTGTTCTGTGCAGACAGCGTAATTACGTACTCCTTGCCCAGGTTCGCGATCGTCCCGGTGATTATGGCTTTCATCCCCTCGCGTTCGCCGATTTCCCGCGCGATCGCCGGCGTCACCAGCGTGCCCTCCGGCTTGCCCAGGTACTTGACGCTCTCCACCAGGTGCTGCTGGCTCACAATCTTGATCACCGGAGATTGCTCAAGGTCGATCTGCAACGCCTGGTTCAGCGTTGTGTCAAAGCCCGGGTCTCCCGTGTGGTTGACAAAATCCGCCAGGATGATTGAATCCTTGGTGGGTCCGGCCAGAGTTCCGCCTTGCCCGTTGCTGGTGGCTGTTCCGGCTTCCTCACCAGCTGGAGGCCCAGCGGCAGGATGGTACCTCCACCATGCCAACCCACCCGCTATCAGCAGCAGAACGAGTGCGACCGCTGCCCAAGGCCACATCTTGCTTCTGGCTGAAGCTGGCTTCACCGGCAATAAGGTGGGTTGAGCGTAAACGCTCTCCAGGTCTTCCTGCAGTTCCTCTGCGCTTGCGTACCGCTGCGCCGGTTCCTTACGCAGCAGCTTCTCCACGATGGCATCCAGCCGTTTCGGCATGACGGGATTCAACGTGCTTACGGGCGGCGGGTCCTCGCGCAGCAGCGCCACAAACACATCCGCCGTCGAGGCGCCCCCGAAGGGAGTCTTACCCGTCGCCATCTCGTAGATGACCGTCCCCAGGCTGAACAGGTCAGTGCGTGCGTCCAGCGGCAAACCACGCGCCTGCTCCGGTGACATGTACGAGACTGTGCCGATGGCCGAGCCGGGAGTGGTCAGATCTAAGGTTGCGTTGCCTGGGCCTACAGCGGTCTCGTCCGCGCTGCCACTCCCCGGCGCGCCCGGGACGAGCGAGTCTGCGCTCGCCACCGCGCCCTGCTTCTTGGCCAAGCCGAAGTCAAGGATCTTGATTTGGTGCTTGCCCCGCAAGGCATCCACAACGAACAGGTTTGCCGGTTTGATATCGCGATGGATAATGCCCTTCGCGTGAGCCGCCGCCAAAGCCGCCGCAGCCTGCTGGGCAAATGCCACCACTTCATCTGGCGCAAGGCCTTTTCCCCCGGCGGTCGCAAGATACTGCTTCAGCGTCACGCCGTGGAGCAGTTCCATGACCAGGTAGGGCCGGCCATCTTGCTCGCCCGTGTCATAAATCGCGCACACATTGGGATGATTCAGCGTGGCCGCCGAACGCGCTTCGCGCAGGAACCGCTCGTGCGACAGATGGCTACCGGAGTGGGGAGTGGCCGGCGTGTCGTGCGGCTGCGGTGTCGCGACAGGTGACCCGCTGCCGGCATCGGCCGCCAGATAGCTGGCGGAAACCAGTTTCAGTGCAACCTCGCGCTCCAGCCGCGGGTCAAACACGCGATACACTTCGCCCATGCCGCCCGCGCCGATCTTCTCCAGCAGCCGGTAGGGACCAAATTGTGTTCCTTCAGCGATCGTCATCGTGTCTGGGGAGCAGTCTACCAGTGCCGCTATCTTCCTGTGGAACCTGCTTCTGGGCAAATCCCAAAACGTTAAAGCGTGGCATATTCCTTCTTCGCCGCCACCAGCATGGGCAACTGCGGGTCGGCGTCCTTCCAAGTTACGAAGAACGCATCGTACGCTTTCTTTGCGTTCACCTTATCGCCGCCCATCGCGTACGCCCGCGCCAACCCCAACTGCGACTGCGCATAGAACGGCGCCTGTTGCGACACCAGGGCGCCTGCACGCGACTGCATCGCCTCTTGAAAAGCGCTTATGGCGTGGGCTGAATCATGAAGTTGAAGATAAGCCAACCCCTGCACGTAGGCGCCAGGGAAAATAGCGTTGTAGGGCTCGACCGTTTCAGTGCGACTCACTGCCTGTTGAGGCTGCCCCGCCGCCAAGGCCACAAACGCTGCGGCAAGCGGCTGATATACATCCTGGATTAGGGTGTCCTCGGGATATTTCTTGCTTAGCTCCTGGGCCAAAGGCGTCGCTACCTTGGCGTCACCGCAATAACCGGCAGCCAACACTGCAAGCTCCTGGGTCTGCTTGCTCTTATCGAGCGCGAGGCCCTGCTTGACTACCACGTCATTCCCTTCGCACAAATCTGCCAATCCTCGGGCCATTGCGTTGTTCAGGATTGCCGCTGCTTGCACATCGGGCGCCTTGGCATGGCCGGCCTGATCGAAGGCCCTCTGAGTTGTCGCGTCCGCCTCGTTGTATCGTCCTGCAAACCACTGTGTAGAAGCCACGGCCTGGGTAACCGTGAACTCGTCGATCCTCCCCGCCATTTGCCGCATCATCCTTTGCGCTCCCGCCGGTTCTCCCATGAGGAACGACGCGTAGACTGCGAGCGCCGCAAAGTCCGTGCTGGCGTCCATCCCTAGCTGGTGCGCCCGCGCCATCTCCGCTCTTGCTTCGGCCATTCGGTCTAGCCCTAAGAGATCGATCAGCAGGTTTTCTGACGCGATCGTATCTTCCGGCTGTAGCTCCACTGCCTTCTGGTCATAGAGGAGCGCCTTCTCTAACTGACCCAGACTCTGGTATGCGACATTGATGTTGATATAGCTGTCCAGTTGGCCAGGGTAGGTCTGGATTGCCTCCTGCAGCGTCTCGATCACCTTGGTCTGATTGCCGGTGACATTCTGGTAGTAGTGAGCTGCGATGTAAAGCCGCTCGCGCTCGCTCACATGCTGCGACAGCGCATAGGCCCTGGTAATGTAATAATTCGCTTTCGAAACCTGGCCTGAATTGAGGTACACCACCCCCAGCCGCGCATACGCCATGGCAAAGTTTGGGTCTAACTCAATTGCGCGCAGATAATGCCCTTCCGCTTCGGGGATGTTGAGCGCCTTGGCGTGCGCCTTGTCGCCCAAGGCATACGCGCGAAAGGCTTCCAGAGATGAGGTCGTCGCCTGTCCAAAGGGCGTGTCCAGCTTCTTAATGCTGGAAAGGTCCTCTCCCAGTTTGCCTCTCATGGCCGCAGCTGCTTTGCCCAGCGCATCCAGCACATGTTCCTTGTCCGCGGCCTGGGCCTGCTCGCTGACGATTTCGTCGCCGGTCGCAGTGTTTTGCGCCGTCAAGGTAATGACATATTCCTTGCCCAGGTTCGCGATGGTCCCAGTGAGAATCGCCTTGAGTCCCTCGCGCTCGCCGATCTCTCGCGCTATCTGCGGCGTCACCGGAGTGTCCGCCGGTTTGCCCAGATACTTCACGCTCTGCTCCAGATGCTGTTGGCTCACGATATTGATCACCGGCGACTGCTCCAGATCGATCTGCAGCGCCTGGTTCAACGTGGTGTCAAAGACGGGGTCGCCGGTGCGGTTGACAAATTCCGCCAGGATGATCGAATCCTTGGTCGCCATCGGCACGGCCCCGGCCGAGTTTACCGCGGCACTGCCTGTTGCCGGCGCAGAAAGAGGCCGGTACTTCCACCACGCCAGCCCACCCGCAAGCAACAGAAACACCACCGCGGCAACTGCCCAAGGCCATTTCTGCCGCTTCGCAACCGCACTCTCAGTCTGGAGCGTGGCGGGCGTGTGCAGACTCTCCAGATCTCCCCGCAGCGCGTCGGCGCTCGCGTAGCGCAATGGCCGGATCCTTCTGCAACAGCCTCCCCACGATAAGATCCAGTTTCTTCGGCATCGCCGGATTGACTGTGCTTACAGGCGGCGGATTTTCCTTTAACAACGCAGCGAAGATTTCCGCCGTGGAACTTCCCCCAAAGGGCGCCTTGCCCGTGGCCATCTCGTAGATCACTGTTCCCAGGCTGAACAGATCGGTCCGTGCATCCACCGGCTCGCCCTTTGGCCTGTTCCGGAGACATATACGCCACCGTACCCACGGCTGAGCCTGGGCTGGTCAATTCCAGCGTCGCTGTCCCTGACCCGGGCGCTGTCAGGTCGCCGTTGGGCCCACCAAAGGCCCGTGAGTCCGCGGCCGCCAGTGCATCCTGCCTCTTGGCCAAACCGAAGTCGAGAATTTTGATCTGGCGCTTACCACGGTCCGCCTCTAATACGAACAGGTTTGCCGGCTTGATATCGCGGTGGATGATTCCCTTGGCGTGCGCCGCTGCAAGGGCCGCCGCGGCCTGCTGGCTAAACGAGATCACCTCGTCTGGAGCCAGCCCTTTGCCTCCCGCAGCCGCCATGTATTTCTTCAGCGTTTCTCCACGCAACAGTTCCATCACCAGATAAGGACGGCCGTCCTGCTCCCCGGTATCGTGGATGGCGCAAACGTTGGGATGGTTCAACGTGGCTGCAGATCGCGCCTCCCGCAGGAAACGCTCATGGGACAGATGCGAACCCGAATGCGGAGTGGCGTGCGCCGGCGAAGGGGAACCGCTACCCACGTCTGTAACCAGGTAGCCGTCGGAGACCAGCTTAAGGGCTACTTCGCGCTCTAACCGCGTATCCAGCGCGCGATACACTTCTCCCATGCCGCCCGACCCGATCTTCTCGAGCAAGCGGTAGGGACCAAACTGTGTTCCCTCGGCAACGGTCATCGTGCGTAGCTGCGTAGCAAATTTGAAAGCCTGAGTGCCTGCAGTCTACCAGTCACGTCTGTTTTTTGAATGACTTGTATTCTGTCTCGGTAACAGAGCAAGGGGTGCCCCAGGGTTTAGAGCGCAGCGTATTCCTTCTTCGCCGCCATCAGCATCGGCAGATCCGCATCCGCATCTTTCCAGGTCACAAAGAAAGCCTCGTACGCCTTCTTCGCATTTACCTTGTCGCCCCCCATTGCATAGGCCCGAGCCAAACCCAGCTGTGCGGGCGCGTAAAAAGGCATCGCCACCACCAGACTGGCCCCGGGAACCCGCGTCGCGGCTTGAAAGGCGCTTACCGCATGACCCGCGTCATGCAGTTGGAGGTATGCCAGACCTTGCAAATAGGATGACGGGTAGCCCTTGTCCCAGGACGTGGCTGGGTCGGCGGCATCCACTGCTTCTTGCGCTTGGCCTGCCGCCATGGCCGCAAACGCTTTGGCCAGCGGAAGGTACAAGCCTTTAATCCGCGTGTCTTCGGGATACTTCTTGCTCAACTCGAGTGCCATGGGCAACGCCAGCTTGCCGTTGCCGCAGACTGACGCCGCCAACACCGCGCTCTCCTGGGTCAGCTTGTTCTTATCCAGTGCCAGTGCCTGGTGTACCGTCCCCTCGCTTGTTTCACACAAACCCGCTATCCCTCTGCCCGAGGCAGCGGCAAGCAGTAAACCAGCCTGCGCATCCGGGGCATCGGAGCGTCCGGCCTGCTCAAACGCCCGCTGGGTGGTTGCCGCCGCCGCGCGAAACCGGCCCGAGTATTGCTGTGTGCTCGCCAGGGCCTGGGTCGCCATGAATTCATCCGGCCGGCCAGCCACCTGCGTCATAATTCGCTGCACTTCCCTGGGCTCACCCAACAGAAAATACACCGCGAGATGAAAAACCAGGTCATCTGTGCTGACGTCAAGTCCCAGCTTGCGCGCCCGATCCACTTCCGCTTTGGCGTCAGCAAGCCGGTTCAGGCCTATATAGTCGCCCACCAGGTTCTCTGAGGCGATGGCATCGTCCGGCTGCATTTCGACGGCTTTTTGTGCATAGGGAAGACCTTTTTCTAACTGATCCAGGTTCACGTAGGCCACGTTGATGTTGATGTAGCTATCCACCTGCCCCGGATACGTCTGGATAGCCTCCTGCAGCGTCTCGATCACCTTGGGCATATTCCCGCTCACGATCTGGTAGTAGTGGCCGGCGATGTAGAGCCGTTCCCGCTCGCTCACATGATTGGAGAGTTCATAGGCCTTGGCGAAATACTTGTTGGCCTTCGCGACCTGGCCGGAATTGATGTACACCACGCCCAGGCGGGCATACGCCATGGCAAAGTTAGGATCAAGCTCAATAGCGCGAAGGTAATGACCTTCCGCCTCAGGAATGTCGAGCGCCTTGCCGTGGGCCTTATCAGCCAGTGCGTAGGCGCGAAACGCCTCCAGCGAAGTGGTGGTCGCCTGTCCGAAGGGAGTGTCCAGCTTCTTGATGCTGGCCAGATCTTCTCCGAGCTTCGCTCGAATCGCTGCAGCTGCTTTGCCCAGGGCCTCCAGCACATGCTCTTTGTCCGCGGCTTGTGCCTGTTCGCTGACGATTTCATCCCCAGTGGCGGTGTTTTGCGCCGCCAGTGAAATCACATACTCCTTGCCCAGGTTCGCGATTGTCCCGGTCAGGATCGCCTTCACCCCCTCGCGCTCGCCAATCTCGCGCGCAATCGCCGGCGTCACCGCAGTACCGTCCGGCTTGCCCAGATACTTCACACTTTGCGCCAAGTGCTGCTGGCTCACAATGTTGATCACCGGCGACTGCTCCAGATCAATCTGCAGCGCCTGATTCAGCGTGGTGTCGAACACGGGATCGCCAGTGCGGTTGACAAAGTCAGCCAGGATGATCGAGTCCTTCAACGCCGCGGGCGCAGTCACGCTTCCCGCGCTTGTGCCGACGGCGCCGGTCTCCGCAGTGCCGCTCGCAGGCGCCGGAGATGGCCGGAATTTCCACCACGCTAGCCCACCCGCAATAAGTAACAGCAACAGTGTGGCCGCAGCCCAGGGCCACTTGCGGAAATTTGCTGCCGGCGCCTCAGCGGCCGCTGCCACAGCCGCCGACGTCACAGGAGCGGGAGCGTGAACATCCAGGGCATCCAGATCTGCCTCAAGCTGATCGGCGCTCACATACCTCTCTGCCACATCCTTAGCCAGTAGCTTCTCCACGATAGGATCGAGTTGCTTTGGCATCGCCGGTTTGACCGTGCTCACCGGTGGCGGATTCTCTCGCAACAGGGACGCGAACACGTCCGCTGTGGAGCCGCCACCAAAGGGCGTCTTTCCCGTTGCCATCTCGTAGATGACTGCTCCGAGGCTGAACAGATCCGTCCGCCCGTCCAAGGGCGAACCCCGTGCCTGTTCCGGAGACATATACGCTACCGTTCCAACAGCAGACCCTGGGCTGGTCAGCTCCAGGGTTGCCGTTCCCGGCCCCGCCGCTGTGAGGTCGGCGCTGCCGTTGCTCTCCAGACCGGCCAACGTCCGGGAATCCACGGAGGCCAAACCTGCCTGCTTCTTAGCCAGCCCGAAATCAAGAATCTTGATTTGCCGCTTGCCGCGCCCTGCGTTTACCACAAAAAGGTTCGCGGGTTTAATGTCGCGGTGGATAATGCCCTGAGCGTGGGCTGCTGCCAGGGCTGCTGCCGCCTGCCGGGAAAAGGCTATGACTTCTTCCGGCGACAAGCCGTGCCCCCCGGCTTTCGCCAGGTAGTGCTTGAGCGTCTCGCCGCGCAGCAACTCCATTACCAGGTAGGGACGCCCGTCCTGCTCCCCGGTGTCATAAATCGCGCACACGTTGGGATGGTTCAGCGTCGCCGCAGAACGGGCCTCACGCAGGAATCGCTCATGCGACAGATGGCTTCCGGAGTGCGGCGTACCTGCACCGGGCGAGCCGGAAGGATGCGGAGTGACCGCCGGCGATCCGCTGCCCACATCGGTAGCCAGGTAGCTGTCAGAAACCAGCTTCAGCGCTACTTCGCGCTCCAGCCGGGTATCGAACACGCGATACACTTCGCCCATACCGCCGGCCCCGATCTTCTCGAGGAGGCGATACGGACCAAATTGTGTTCCTTCTGCGACGGTCATCGTACGTAGCTGCCGGGTAGTGCCAGCAGTCTACCAGTCAAGCCTGATTTTTGAATGACTTGTCTTTTCGGGGTGTTGCTTAAGGAGAGCCAAAGCTTAGAGCGCGGCGTATTCCTTCTTGGCCGCCACCAACATGGGGAGATCCGGATCCGCATCTTTCCAGACTAAGAAGAAGCCCTCGTACGCCTTCTTCGCATTGGCCTTGTCGCCACCCATCGCATACGCCCGCCCCAAGCCAAGCTGTGCCTGCGCGTAGAACGGCGCGCCGGTCGTCAGGTTGCCTCCGGGGGATTGCATCGCGGCACGAAACGCGCTCACGGCGTGGCTGGCGTCATGCAATTGGAGATACCCCAGACCCTGTAAATAGGAGCCCGGATAGTTCGCGTCGAAGGGCTTGACTGGCTCAGCATCGTTCACCGCTTCTCGCGGCTGGCCCGCCGCCAGGGCTACAAATCCCTTGGCCAACGGCAGATATACGTTCTGGATGAGCGTGTCTTCAGGATACTTCTTGCTAATCTCCTGCCCCAGCGACGTCACCAGCTTGCCGTTATTACAAACTCCTCCGGTAAAAACGGCATAGGCTTGGGTTTGCTTGCTCCTGTCCAGGGAAAGCGCCTGCTGGATCACGGCCTCGCTGCCGTCACAAAAACCAACCAATCCTCGGGCTGCTGCATTCGATAGCAGCGCTGCTGCCTGGACGTCGGGAGCCTTGGCCCGCCCTGCCTGCTCAAAAGCCTGCTGGACAGTCATCGCCGCCTTCGCATATTGACCGGAAAACTGTTGCGAGATTGCCAAAGCCTGGGTCGCCAGAAACTCATCCGGGCGCCCCGCCACCTGAGCCATGATCTTTTGCACTTGCTGCGAATCGCCTAGCAGGAAATACACCTGCATATAGACCACAAGATCTTCAGTGCTACTGTCCAGCCCCGCCTTCAGCGCCCTCTCCACCTCTGCCTTGGCCTCGGCCATGCGATTCAATCCCAGGTAATCATCCACCAGGTTTTCCGAAGCGATCGAGTCCTCCGGCTGCATTTCCACGGCCTTCACTCCATAGGGGAGCGCCTTCCCAAATTGCCCCAGGAGGCTGTAGGCCGCATCGATATTGATATAGCTATCGATCTGCGTCGGATACGTCTGGATAGCCTCCTGCAGCGTCTCGACCACTTTCGGCATGTCGCCGGTTACGTTCTGGTAGTAGTGCCCGGTAATGTAGAGCCGCTCGCGCTCGCTTACATTTTTTGAAAGCGAATAAGCCTTGGCAAAGTATTTATTTGCTTTCTCCACCTGGCCCGAATTGATATAGACCACGCCGAGCCGCGCATAGGCCATGGCAAAGTTGGGATCGAGCTCAATAGCGCGCAGGTAATGCCCCTCCGCGTCAGGAATATCCAGTGCTTTCACGTGCGCCTTGTCGCCCAATGCGTAGGCGCGAAAAGCCTCCAGCGATGGGGTAGTCGCCTGGCCGAACGGAGTATCCAATTTTTTGATGCTCTCCAGGTCCTCGCCCAGCTTGCCCCGCATGGCCGCGGCGGCTTTGCCCAGCGCATCGAGCACATGCTCCTTATCAGGAGCGCGAGCCTGCTCGCTCACGATCTCATCCCCGGTGGCGGTGTTTTGCGCAGACAGCGTGATCACATATTCTTTGCCCAGGTTCGCGATCGTGCCGGTAAGGATTGCCTTCACGCCCTCGCGCTCGCCGATCTCCCGGGCGATCTCCGGGGTCACCGGCGTATCCGCCGGCTTGCCCAGGTACTTCACGCTCTGCGCCAGGTGCTGCTGGCTCACGATATTCAGGACCGGCGATTGCTCCAGGTCAATCTGCAACGCCTGGTTCAGCGTGGTGTCAAAAACGGGATCTCCGGTGTGGTTGACAAAGTCCGCCAGGATGATCGAATCCTTAGTCGCCTGGGGTGCTCCGGCTCCGCCTTCTGCACCGCCGGTTTGTGCTGTTCCATTCGAAGCCGGCGCAGGACCAGGCCGATACTTCCACCAAGCCAATCCACCCACGATCAGCAGCAGCACCGCCGCGGCTGCCAACCAGGGCCACTTCCCTTTTCCCGAGGGATGGCTTGTTTGGGTACCCGGGCTTTCCAGTGCTTCCTGCAGCTGATCGGCACTCGCGTAACGCTGCGCCGGGTCCTTGCGCAGGAGCTTCTCCACAATGGTATCCAGCCGCTTCGGCATGGCCGGATTGACAGCACTTACAAGCGGCGGAGTCTCTTTCAAGAGCGCAGCAAAAACATCCGCCGTGGATTCTCCCCCGAACGGCGTCTTGCCCGTCGCCATTTCGTAGATAACGGTTCCCAGGCTGAAAAGGTCGGTTCGCACGTCCAGCGGCAAACCCCGCGCCTGCTCCGGCGACATATACGAAACCGTGCCTACCGCGGAGCCGGGACTAGTCAGCTCCAACGTCGCCGCGCCTGGCCCAACCGCAGTTTCAGCGTCGCTGCCGCTCCCGGGCGTGCCGGCGACGACCGCGCCCTGCTTCTTAGCCAAGCCAAAGTCGAGAATCTTGATTTGGTGCTTACCCCGCAAGGCATCAATGACGAACAGGTTTGCCGGCTTGATATCGCGATGGATGATCCCCTTGGCGTGGGCAGCCGTCAGGGCTGCGGCGGCCTGCTGGGCGAAGGCCACTACTTCATCCGCGGCGAGGCCTTTTCCTCCGGCTTCGGCGAGATACTGCTTCAGTGTTACGCCGCGCAGCAGCTCCATTACCAGGTAAGGACGGCCGTCCTGTTCCCCGGTGTCGTAAATAGCACAGACGTTGGGATGGTTAAGCGTGGCGGCCGAACGCGCTTCGCGGAGAAACCGTTCGTGGGAGAGATGGTTGCCGTGGGGAGTGGCCGGTGTGTCGTACGGCTGCGGGGTCGCGGCCGGCGATCCGCTGCCCGCATCTACACCAAGATAGGCCGCTGAAACCAACTTCAGCGCCACCTCGCGTTCCAGCCGCGTGTCTAGTACCCGATAAACTTCGCCCATACCGCCGGCGCCGATCTTCTCCAGCAGTCGATAGGGACCGAACTGTGTTCCTTCTGCGATCGTCATCGTTCCTGGGGAGCAGTCTACCAGTGGATCTACCTAACTGTGAGACCTCCTTTCGTGCAACAAACCTGGACGTACACTTCCTTTGATTTTGTTACGGACGAAACTCTCAGGACCTCAAAGCGCAGCGTATTCCTTCTTCGCCGCCACCAACATGGGCAGGCCTGCATCGGCATCTTTCCAGGTCACCAAGAAAGCCTCGTAGGCTTTCTTGGCGCTCACCTTGTCGCCGCCCATTACATACGCCCGCGCCAACCCGAGTTGGGCCTGGGCGTAAAACGGAGGACCTGAAGTCAGGTTGCCTCCAGGGGACTGTACAGCGGCCTGAAACGCGCTCATCGCGTGGACCGCATCATGCAGCTGGAGATACGCCAAACCCTGCAAATAAGCGCTTGGATAATTGGCGGTATAGGGCCTGGAAGGGACCGCATCGTCCACTGCTTCTCGCGGCCGGCCCTCGGCCAGGGCAACGAAGCCCTTGGCCAGCGGTACGTATACGTCCTGGACCAGCGTATCTTCGGGGAATTTCTCGCTCAACTCCCGCGCCAGGGTCGTCACCAGCTTGCCGTTGCCGCAAACACCTGCGGCAAGAACCGCGGCTTCCTGGGTTTGCTTGCTACTATCGAGCGCGAGCGCCTGTTGTACCACTGCCTCGTTGCCCTCGCACAGGCCTATCAGCCCACGGGCTTCGGCATTCGACAGCACCAGACCGGCCTGGACGTCTGGCGCCTTGGCTCGCCCCGCCTGTTCAAAACCCTGCTGCGTGGTCTCGGCGGCTTTTGCATATTGGCCCGCAAACTGCTGCGTGCCGGCCAGGGCCAGAGTTGCCAGGAACTCGTCTGGACGACCCGCGACCTGGGCCATGATCTTTTGCACTTCCTTCGGCTCGCCCAACAGAAAATAGGTTTGAAGATGGGGCGCAAGGTCGTCCGTACTGACATTCAGTCCCAGCTTGTCCGCCCGCTCCATCTCCGCCTTAGCCTCTGCCATCCGATTTAAGCCCACATAATCAACCAGCAGATTTTCTGCAGCTATCGAATCCTCTGGATCGATCGCTACGGCTTTCTGTCCATAAGGGAGAGCCTTGTCGTACTGGCCCAGAGCCAAATACGCGGCGTTGAGGTTGATATAGCTGGCCACCTGCCCCGGGTAGGTTTGGATGGACTCCTGCAGCGCTTCGACCACCTTCGGCATATCGCCGGTCACGTTCTGGTAATAGTGACCTGTGATGTAGAGCCGTTCGGGCTCGCTCACGTTCTTCGAGAGGGTATAGGCTTTGGCGAAATACTTGTTCGCCTTCGCCACCTCGCCTGAATTGAGATACACCACCGCCAGGCGCGCATAGGCCATGGCGAAGTTGGGATCGAGCTCTACCGCTCGAAGGTAGTGTCCCTCTGCCTCAGGAATATCCAACGCTTTCTCATGCGCCTTGTCCCCCAATGCATACGCGCGAAAGGCTTCGAGCGAAGTTGTCGTCGCCTGGCCAAAGGGAGTATCCAGTTTCTTGATGCTTTCCAGATCCTCGCCCAGCTTGCCCCTGATCGCGGCGGCTGCCCTGCCCAGCGCCTCCAGCACATGCTCCTTATCCGCAGCCTGGGCTTGTTCGCTCACGATCTCGTCGCCCGTCGCGGTGTTCTGCGCGGACAACGTAATCACATATTCCTTACCCAGGTTAGCGATGGTTCCGGTGATGATCGCCTTCATCCCCTCGCGCTCGCCGATCTCGCGCGCAATCTCCGGGGTCACCGGCGTGCCTTCCGGTTTGCCCAGATACTTGACGCTCTGGGCCAGGTGCTGCTGGCTGACAATATTGATGACCGGGGACTGCTCCAGGTCAATCTGCAGCGCCTGGTTCAGCGTGGTTTCGAAAACCGGGTCGCCGGTTCGATTCACGAAATCCGCCAGGATGATCGAGTCCTTGCTGATTTGCGGTGCGCCGCCCCCGACTCCCACTCCACGTTCTGCTGTTTCGGTTGTTGCCGGCGCAGCAGGCCGGTACTTCCACCATGCCAGGCCGCCTACGATCAGCAATAGGAGGGCCGCAGCCGCCACCCACGACCACTTCGGTCCCGCGACCTTCTGCGCCGGACGGGCGCCGGAAGTCTCCAGACTTTCCAGATCCTCCTGCAGCTGCTCAGCGGTCGCATATCGCCGCGCCGGATCTTTGCGCAACAGCTTTTCCACGATTGCGTCGAGCCGCTTCGGCATCGCCGGATTCACCGTGCTCACAGGCGGCGGATTCTCCTTGAGCAGCGCCGCAAAAACCTCCGCGGTTGAATCTCCGGCGAAGGGCGTCTTCCCGATAGCCATCTCGTACATGACCGTTCCCAGGCTGAAGAGGTCTGTCCGTGCGTCGAGAGGAATACCCTTTGCCTGTTCGGGAGACATGTAGGCGACAGTCCCGACAGCTGAGCCTGGGCTGGTCAGCTCCATAGTCGCTGTCCCTGGCCCAGCGGCCGTGAGGTCAGCATTGCCGTCGCTGCCAGACGCGGAACCTGGCCCGGCATACAGCCGTGAATCCGCCACGGCGTGACCATCCTGCTTTTTAGCCAGGCCGAAATCGAGAATCTTGATTTGCCGCTTGCCCCGCGCTGCCTCCAGCACAAACAGGTTGGCCGGCTTGATGTCGCGGTGAATGATGCCTTTCGCATGTGCGGCAGCCAAAGCAGCGGCCGCTTGCTGGCTAAACGAGATCACCTCGCTTGGAGCCAATCCCTTGCCGCCGGCAGCCGCCAGATATTGTTTCAGCGTCACCCCACGCAGCAACTCCATCACCAGGTAGGGCCGCCCATCCTGTTCCCCGGTGTCATGGATCGCGCAGACGTTTGGGTGGTTCAGGGTCGCTGCGGATTTTGCCTCGCGCAGAAAACGCTCGTGGGAAAGATGCGAACCTGAATGTGGGGTTCCGTGCCCGGGCGTGTCGTGAACGGGGGAGGGCGATCCACTCCCCAGCCCGATCCCGAGATAGCTATCGGAGACCAGCTTGAGGGCCACCTCGCGCTCCAGCCGGGTATCGAGCGCACGATACACTTCTCCCATTCCGCCTGCCCCAATTTTTTCCAGCAGGCGGTAGGGCCCAAACTGTGTTCCCTCAGCGACGGTCATTGTCCCCGGCAGCGTAGCAGAATTAGATGTCTCTACCTAGTGCCAGCAGTCTATCAGCGTCACCGGTTTGTTTGGCCAGCCAAGAAGAAACACCGTATTCTCAAAAGCACCACTACCGGCCTGCTTGCTTTCGACCCGAGGTATTCTTCAAAGTGAATGCCAATCGCGATGTTCGGTCTACTCTGAAGTTCACCCTACTGGTTACCTTGTTCTGCGTCGCCCTTCCCTTTTGGGGCCAGGATTCGATTGCGTTCCGAACGCAAAATCCGGGCAAGGGAATTGCCGAGGTGACGGGGAACTGGCATTTCCACACCGGCGACGATCTCGCTTGGGCGCAGCCAGGTTATGACGATTCCGGATGGGAGCAACTACGCGGAGACAAAACCTGGGGTGCCCAGACCCATCCGTCGTATATCGGCTTTGCCTGGTACCGCAAGCCGATCGAGGTTACCCCCGGTGACGGGCCGCTAACCATACTGATGCCGCCAGTCCAGGACGCCTATGAGCTCTATTGGAACGGGAAGAAGATTGGCAGCGATGGCGGCTTCCCGCCGCACGCCCAATGGAGCACTACTCCCCACGCCGTGACCTTCACTTTGCCATCAAGCTACGGTGTATTGGCGTTGCGGGTGTGGAAGGCGACGCTTGCGTCTGCCGATCCCACCACGATGGGAGGCCTGACGCTCGCTCCACGAATCGGGGATTCGGCTTATCTGGCACTGTTGATCAGGGCAAGAACCATGGCGCGGGAACGTCAATTCCTGCCCACCCTGATCTCCTCCTCCCTGATGCTCGTGACCGGTTTGATCTCGTTGCTGCTCTTCGTGCGAGAGCGGAAGAGATGGCTGTATCTCTGGCTGGCCTTGTTTTTAATTGGAATTGGGATAGACGGATTTCGCGGCATCCTGCGCAGTGACACTACTTTTGTTGCCAGCCAGTTTTACGAGCAACTTTCCACGTGCGTCTCTCAGTTGTCTCTCTGGGCGCTCATGCTTGCCCTCTTCGGCCTGGATCAGGATCGATCGTGGAGACGGCGGACGTTGATCGTGGCGTTGATCTTTCTTACCGCGCAGGCCGTCGACATGATCACTATCTTCTTCTGGCAGCATGGAGGAAAAGTCGTGGTGTGGACCGATGCCATCACCACTGCCATCTATACCGTTGCACCGCTCTATATTGTTCCCATCCTGATCGGTGGTCTGCGACGGCGCAGGCAGACGGATCTGTGGCCGCTCGCCTTTATCATTTTCTCCGCCGGCATTTGGGTCTTCGCGCTTGGCATCGTTGGCCAGGGAGTGCAGATTACCCACTGGGATGGCCTATTCGAGGTTTTAGCAGGTGTCGGGTTTTCCGTGGGAGAATACCGCTTCGACATGCGTCCCATCCTGGATGCGCTGGTGTTCGTGGCCCTGTTGTTCACTGTGGCACGCGAGCAATATCGCGAACGGCGGCGGCAGACACACATGGAAATGGAAGTGAGGTCGGCGCGGGAAGTGCAGCGAGTGCTCGTGCCCGAAGCGGTACCCGCGGTTCCGGGATTCGCCATCGACAGTGTTTACAAGCCCGCGGCTGAGTTGGGCGGTGACTTCTTCCAGGTGATCTCGTTACCCGATGCAAGCACGTTGATCGTGATTGGCGATGTGAGTGGCAAAGGGCTCAAGGCCGCCATGACCGTTTCGTTGATCGTGGGTACCCTGCGTACCATGTCCGATTACACCCATGAACCAGCGGAAATACTGCAGGGAATGAATCGCAGATTATGCGGGCGAGTCCAGGATGGCTTCGTGACCTGTGTGGTGTTGCGAGTAACCCCAAGCGGCGACGCAACCATAGCCAACGCCGGACATTTAGCACCGTTCCGCGATGGCGAGGAGTTGCCATTGCGCGGATCACTGCCGCTGGGTGTGGCTCCCGAGACGGCTTACGAGGATCTCGCCTTCCGCCTGCACGAGGGCGAAACGTTGACCATGTATACGGATGGCATTGTCGAAGCAGGCAGCGGTCGCGGCGAGCTGTACGGCTTTGAACGGGTACAGCGATTAACTCAGGAAGGAAAGTCCGCCGAGCAGATCGTCGAAGCGGCCTGCGCCTTCGGTCAGGACGACGACATCACTGTATTGTCCATCCGCCGCCTGGCGGCCGAGGAGCCGGCACAAGCACGGATAAACCTGACTGCACAAATCGCGACCGTGTGACGGGCGTCAGCACACACTGCCTTCGCGGAGACGCCAACCGATGCGATGAAAAATCGAGCCCATCTCTGTTTTCTGCTTATCTTACTCACCGTGTTGAGTAAGAGCCACGCGCAAGCGGCGCCGTAGTCCCATGAACAAACTGCGATGACTCGCGACCTGATGGAGGTAACCATTCCCCACCTCGAGGAGATGTACCGCAGCCATAAATACACGGTCAGCGAGGTCGTGCGCTGGTATATCGCGCGCATCGCGACATATAACGGGATTTACCGAGCAGTGCAGAATGTGGATGCAGCGGGAGCACTCGCCACCGCGGCCCGCGAGGATGCCGAAGCTGCCACAGGTGGCAGCCGTTACAGGCGCGGTCCGATGTGGGGCGTTCCCATCCTCACCAAAGCGAATACCTCGGTGAAAGGACTGATCACCACAGATGGATGGCAAGGCTACACCATCCCGGGGCACGAGCTAATCGCACCCAGGGATGCGACGATCGTCGCCAGATTCCGCGCTGCGGGAGCGGTCATCCTCGGGCAAACCAATATGCCGGATTTTGCCGCGAGCGATACGAATCGCAGCTCGGCTTATGGCCGCACCGGCAATGCCTATGATGTGCGCTTCAGTCCCGGAGGCTCTTCCGGCGGCACGGTTACCGCCGTCACCGCGAATTTTGCTCTGCTCGGAAACGGAACAGACACCGCCAACTCGATCAGGATGCCGGCAGGAACCAGCTCTGTCGTGGGCATGCTGCCGACGCGAGGCCTGGTGAGCATTGCCGGCATTGCCCGCTGGACTGGCTGCTCGACGACACCGGCCCAATCGCACGCGATGTCACCGATGCCACCATCGCACTGGACGTAATGGCAGCGGAGGATCCGCTGGATCCCGGGACCAACGGCTCCGCCGCCCTTGCAGAGAAAGGTCCGTACACCGCCTACCTGAAAACAGATTCACTCCAGGGAAAACGCTTCGGCGTTCC
Organism: uncultured Acidobacteriaceae bacterium; assembly: GCA_963758385.1. GTDB lineage: Bacteria > Acidobacteriota > Terriglobia > Terriglobales > Acidobacteriaceae > PALSA-350. The sequence continues at coordinate 2,854,743 of CAVWVA010000001.1, forward strand.
CACCTTCATAGTCGAGGGCGCAGGCGTTCCATTTCAGGGCATCCGAGCAGAGGAGCCAGCGAGCCAGGCCGCAACCGGTAGGGCAGGTGCACGCATCCCGCTACAATCCTCGACTCGCGAAGCGTTCATGAAGGCGCTGGACGGGCTACGCGCGGCTGGCGCCGCCATCGTCTTCGATGATTCCATTCTGCCCGAAAGCTTTGCAGAAATCGTGTCCGGAGTCAGTACGGTCGCCTACGTCCGCGAAGGAACGGAAAGATTTCTCGCCGGCTATGGACCCGCCCAGTACCATTCGGCCGCCGAATACGAAAAGACGACGGGGTCTCCGTTGCCGGCCACGATTGTTGGCGGCGCGGGCGCGACGCAGACCACGATTGAGAGCGATCCGCAAGTGGAAGCGAACTTTCTGGCTCCCCGGCGCAGGGCGCTCAAAGCCTACGAGGACACGATAGATCGGTTGCATCTGGATGGCTTTGTCTACCCCGCGGCACAGATGCCGCCGCCCGACGAGACCATGCCGCAGGATGGTCAGCTAAGCAGTGGCCCGCACAGCGATACCGGTTGGGTAAACATCATTGGTGTTCCCGCAGTTGTCGTCCCCGGCGGCTTCTATCCGGATGGTCTGCCCTTCGGGTTGGAGATCTCAACCATGCGGTGGAAGGACGGTGACCTGCTGGGGTGGGCTTACGCCTAAGAACAGGCCACCAGGCACCGCAGGCCGCCCGTGTTGGTCGAAAGCGGCCTGTTGCCGAACGCTCGACAAGCTATGCCGAACCCTTTGGCGGCCAACTGATCTGGCCGGTGTGCCTGTAGGCAAGATTGGCAATCTGTCCGGCGCGCGCCGCGGCAATCCCCGTTTCTACTGGCGCATTCGGCTCCTTGCGGGTCTTGACGCAGGAAAAGAAATTCTGCATGTGAGTGGTGGTGCCATCGAGGAAACTTTCTTCGTGGAGTACGGGATTTCCCTTCTTCACGCCCTCGCGATAGATGGCAAAGCCACTGCGGTCGATTTTCAAGGTCGCGTCCGTGCCCCGGAACTCGAGCCCCCCGTCGTCGATAGACGAACTCATGTTGCCCTCGTACACCACATCCCATCCGGGGTAGCGAAGCGCTGCCTGGATGGTGTCAGGGCAGTCCCATTCCTCGAAGATGTATTTGTCCGCCAGCATAAACGCCTCTTTCGGCTGGTCAGACTTCATGGCCCAGTGGGCCACATCGATCCAATGTGTGAACAGGTCGGTCATGCCGCCGCCGCCAAAGTTCCAATACCAACGCCAGCGGTAAAATTTCTCCTCGCTGAACGCCTGATCGGGAGCGCCACCGAGCCACATCTTCCAGTCGAGCGCCTGCGTATCCACCGGTTTGGGTACCCAGGTCGCCTTGTTGTAGTTTTGCCACCAATAGGTTCGAACCTGGGTGACGCGCCCCAGGCTGCCCCCTTGAATAAGATCAACTGCATTGCGGAAGTGGGTCCAACTGCGCTGCTGCATGCCACATTGGAGAATTTGCTTGCTGCCGCGAACCGCATGAGAGAGGGTTGCCCCTTCTTCGATGGTATGCGTGACCGGCTTCTCCAGATACACGTCTTTGCCCGCAGCCACGGCGTCAACCGCCATGCGCACGTGCCAGTGGTCCGGCGATGCGATGATCACAACATCGCAGTCTTTCGCCAACACCTCGTGGTAATCCAAATGGATAGTCGCCAGGCCCTTTGACCTCTCCTTCACCTCGTCGCGGTGCGGCCCGTAGACATCGCTCACGGCAACGATCTGGTAAGGGGTGCCGGATTCGTCGGCGGCATCCAGCAGGTTCCGCATCCGGCCGCCGGCTCCTATAACTCCAACACGAACGGTATCGTTTGCACCAAAAACTCTGGTCGAAGCAAGAGCAGTAAGTCCACTTGCAATGAGGAAGCTGCGGCGATTCGGCTTATAGGTCATAACGCTCCGGTCAAATTGTTCCCGACGATCTTACCAGTGAAACGCCACATGTGGCGCGCGAACCTGTCTTGATTTGGTCCGGGCGGAAGGCCTATAACAAACGCTGTCATGGGAGCGCACAGTACAAATCGAGGAGGCGGTTCATGCAATCAATCTGGAAACGAATCATGATCGGATTCGGCGCGCTGATGTTCAGCACGCTGGCCCCGGCAACCGAGTTGACGATTCACCTGGATGGCTCGCAGCCTATCTCGCGACAGACCATCCAATACCAATGCGACGCCCAGGGTGTCGCCATGGGTCTGCCCGCGGCGGCGTTTCCGGTTGAATACGTAAACGGTGGGGGAAACAGCCTCGCCATTCTTCCTGTCCACGGTAAATCTCTGATTTTTGCAAATGTCAGTTCGGGTTCCGGCGCACGCTACGCCGCATCCGACTATATCTGGTGGGATGCGGCGGGCCGCACAACCAGCTTCTCGTCTGACTCTCTCGCCGGCAAGATGCAATCGAAATGTCATCGAGTCGTCGTTAAGTGATGAAAGCCGCTTGCAAGGGTGCTTATCGTGAAGACGCTGAACAACCTGACGGATCGGGAAAGTATACCTCTTCGACTCGCCAAGCTGTCACCACAGGATGCGGCGCGTTGGGGCTCTATGTCTGCTCATCAAATGGTGTGCCATCTGGATGACTCCTACAAGGTCGCCCTGGGTGAAAAGAATGTGAGCCCAGCAACTGGTTTCGTACAGCGAACTCTGCTGAAGTCATTGGCGCTGAAATCGCCGGGGCAGTGGCCCCACGGGTTTCGTACTCGCCCGGAGATTGAACAAGGCAAAGGGGGTTCCCTTCCGGTCGATTTCAGCCAGGATCTTGCGTCGCTGCTTGCCACCTTCGACCGGTTTTGCCGGGACTTACCAAGCCCAACTCTGCCTCATCCGATATTCGGCCAAATGAGCGGGAACGACTGGATGCGGTGGGGATATTTGCACGCCGATCACCATCTTCGGCAGTTTGGACGGTAAACAAAAACGTCACTCAGCTTCGAGTGACGCTCCTGGTGTGTGAACGATGGCGCTATGCGTTACGGCTCACGGTGGATACTCAATCTGATCGGCAGTTCTGTTGGCAAGTAGAGTCATCGCGACCGATTCCGTTCAGCCTGCTACATTCGGAACCACGAGGCGTAGCATTTTACGGCACATTCCTCACTGAGGTTCGGCGCGGGTTAGGTCTAGCGTCTGGTTTCGATGATGGTAGCGGTAATACCCAATGCCGACCCGCATGTGGTGTTGGATGGAGTCAGGCACAATCACTGCAACACAAAGCCCCAGGATTCCGTGTGCGACGCCTAACGCGTAGATATTCCGGTATCGCAAAAACAGCGCACAGGCCGCGATCGCCCAAACCATGGTGATGGGCGTGAGCGCGGGGTTCGGCAAATGGGCGAGCGAAAATAAAACGGCGGCGGCAATTATAGGCGGCCCCTTACCCGGCAGCAATCGCAACAGGCGAAGCAGAAAATAGGCCTGGAGCAAAAATTGCTGCACCAGCGCCCACACAACGTATCCCCAAATATGCGAAGGCACTGGCGTGGGGCCATGGAGTCGGTGCAACGTGTGCATCCGATAGGCCGCCGCGACCGCCAAGCTTGCAAGTATCAACGCAACCGCCACCACCCAGGATGACCGCACCAGGCCTGATAGCCCGAGCCCAAGTGCCTTCCATGTAGGACGCCGCAGGCAGGTGGTCGCGACAATCCATGCGACGGCAATCCAGTAGAAAACTCGCTGCCAGGGATTCACGGTCCAAATTGCCGTCAGGATAAGTACATAGCCCACGCCAAGTTCTACCAGGTCGCGCGTGGGGAAATCGATGCTGCTTACCGGAGTACTCATAACTTCAACCGCAATTCATGATTTATAGAGACTCCGCAAACTCTCGTGCAATTTCAGAGCCAGCGGTGAGGCTGCATAGGCATCCGTTACCACCTCAATATACGCAGCGCTGCCGGAACTCGCAGCGGTGTCCAGCGCCTGGTCGAGTTCGCCGCAAGTGGTGACACGTGCCGTGAACCAGTCATCGCAGCCAAAGGCATGGGGCAGCTCTGTGTAGCGCCAGGGCGCGATATCGTTGTAGGCGATTGCGGGATCTTTGCAGAGAAGCCGCTCGATAAGATAACCGGAATTATTCAGCACAAAGATCACGGGCCGCAGGCCGAGGCGGCCGAATTGACTCACCTCCTGCGCCGTAAGCTGGTGCGAGCCGTCGCCCGTGACTAGCACGACCCGTCGCCCAGGAGCCGCAACCGCAACCCCGAAAGCGGCGGGTGTGGCCCACCCGATCGACCCCCAGAGTGTTTGGTTGTGAAAGGATGCACCCGACGGCATCTGCGCAAAACCAAGGCCCATCGAGGCGGTGCCCGTTTCACCCACAAGAATGTCATTCGGCCGAAGGAACTTCGCCCATCGCGGATAGAGCGCCGGAGCCGTGATCGGATCGGCGCCTGTTCCCACAACTTCGCCGAGCGAACTAACCTGCGGCTTCTTCCACTCGTTGTGTTTCGCCAGCCGCGGCGCCAGCGCCAGCAGGAGGTCGCCTATCTCTACGGTGGGGAAAGTTTTTCCGGCGATGCGTACGCGATGATGCAGGAGGTTGACGATCTTTGCCGGATCGAGCTTCGCGGTGAATGCCCCGCTGTTGAAGTCGGACAACATAGTGCCCACCTCCAACACCAGGTCACTGCTTTCGACCAGCGCGCGGACACCTTCGTTCATCAGCGCGCCGTCGTATATCCCAACGTAGTTAGGGTGCTGCTCGTCGAGCACCGACTTGTCCATGAACATGGTAGCGAATGGAAGGTCGGCAGCCTCAACGACCGCTTGCATGGCAGATTGCAGGCCCAGCCGTGCAAGCAGGATGCCGGGCAAGATGCACGCCGCACGCGCCTTTTCGATTGCCGCGACAATCGCATCCACAGCCCCGGAGAGAGAATCGGGATCGCTCCCCGCCGCGGGCACAGGCTGGGCCGCGCTGGCCACCGCCTGGTTCGCGTGATCCGCGGGAAAAGCCATGTACACCGGACGACGATGATAAAGCGCCTCGGCGATGAGCCGCTCCGTTTCCAGCGCAACGTTCTGCGGATGCATGACCGCCTGCGCGCAAACCACCGGCTCTGTCATCCTTTGAAACAAGTTATATTCACCATTGCCGAGGGTATGGTGCATCACTGCGCGCCCCGCCTGCACTCCCATTCCGGGAGCACCTACCAGGTGAAACAATGGAAGATGCTCAGCATATGCGCCGGCGATACCATTGAGTGCACTCAACTCTCCCACTCCGTAAGTAGTGCAGATGGCGCCGAAGCCCTTGATGCGCGCATAGCCGTCGGCGGCATAAGCAGCATTCAGCTCGTTGCAGCAGCCAATCCACCGCATCTGCGGATCTTCGCTGATCGCGTCGTTGACGGGAAAAGCAAAGTCGCCGGGAACTCCGAAAACGTCGCTGATGCCGAGTGAGCGCAACCGTGAAAGCACGTGTTGAATTACGGTCATTGCCATGAGAATCTCCGGGTGGGACTTACGCACCATGCAGGTACGCGTCCTCAATGTGCGAATAGTATCGCTGTTCCGCTTGGTGAATTTTCGGTAAACCCCCAGGTCTCAAAGGCGAGACCTGGGCCACCCCTATCCCGTGATGATGGGTTCTTCTCAGGAATTTAAGCCAGGCAGAGCAACCAGGGGCAACCCTGATCCGTCTTTACTTTTACATGCTTCGAGGTAAATCGTAATGTCACAGCTTACCCGGACTCAACGGTCTTGCATTCCGGCCACGCAAATAGCTTTGTTTTGCCTGATGACCGCGCTGGCGGCCCACGCAGCGCAACAGAGCCCACCAGCGCCCGCCATGCCCACTCATAGTATGGCTTCCATGCCCGGCCACATGTATATGACAGCGCTTCGGCCTCCACAACCCGGCGATCAGCAGAAGGCGGACTCAGTGGCGGCGGCAGCCAAGTTGGCTATGGCGCCCTACCAGGATTATCAAAAGGCTCTGGCTGATGGTTATCAGATATTTCTGCCTGATGTGCCGCAGGCTCAATATCACTTCACGAAGTACGAGTACGGTGCGATGGCGCGATCGCACTTCGATCCCAGCAAACCGACCTCCCTGCTCTACAAGAAGACCGCGAACGGAGGCTACCAACTGGTAGGAGCGATGTACACCGACGCGGTGAGCGCGAGTGAGGAAGAGTTAAACGACCGGATTCCGCTTAGCATAGCGCGCTGGCATCAGCATGTAAATTTCTGCAAAGCGCCCGCCGGCCAGAAAGCAGCCTACTTCGGCCCGGACGCAAAGTTCGGACTGGAAGGCTCCATCACCACGCAGGAAGCCTGTGAGGCAGCCGGCGGCGTGTTTCATCCGCATATATTTGGATGGATGGTGCACGTCTATCCTTATGAGACCGATTCTAAAAAGATCTGGTCCACCGACGATGACGATCAGGGTCACGACAACATGGATCACACGGCCATGCCTGGGATGAAAATGAACTAGTAGCTCACTCACCGCGCCCAACAGGGTTGGCTTTATGATGGACCCCAGGCGGTGATCCATGGGCGGCTCTACGAGTTTCGGGCGGGCGGGCCCGCGAAAAACCGCTCTTGTGGTCGGCTCTGACAGCAAGGTCGAGTTGGCAGTAAGCAAGGTGTTGCCCGCCTGGAACATCGCGCGCGCAAGCAACAACAAGTCCGCGCTGGAAATGCTCAAGGCCAAAGCCTACGAGCTTGTCCTGACCGGCGAGGAAACCTCGGGGAAGCAGGATGTGGAGCTCCTGCGCCAGATCCGGATCGTCCGCCCCCATGTGCGGCTGATCATTATCACCTCGGAAAGTACACCTGCCGATGTGATCGCCGCTATGCGCGAACGCGCGTTCAGTTACTTCTCCGCGCCGTACTCCATGACCACCTTTGAACAAATGCTGTTGCTGGCCACAACCGGACCGGTTTGGGATGAAGGCATAGAAGTTCTTTCCGCCACTCCAGAGCTTATGCACCTGGTTGCCCGTTGCGACCGCAAAACTGCCGACCGGCTGGTCCAGTTCATTCACGAGATGGCGAATCTCCCTCTCAAGGAGAAAGATGCCGTAGCCCAGGCCTTCCGTGAAATGCTGATGAACGCCATCGAGCACGGTGCTCACTTCAAGTCCACGCAGCATGTTGAGATTTCGTATGTCCGAGCAAAGCGGATGGTGCTGTGCCGGGTGAAGGATCCAGGCGAAGGTTTCTCGCTTGAGGAAGTCGATCACGCGGCGACTGCGAACCCACCATTCGACCCAATCCGTCACGCCGCGATCCGCGAACAGAAGGGGCTTAGACCAGGCGGCTTTGGGATCCTGCTAACCCAGCACATCATCGACGAGTTGATTTATGGCGAAACGGGCAACGAGGTGGTGCTCATCAAATACCTCAAGCCCGATCAAGTCGACCTTGCCAAATAGCTCGGCTAAGTGAAACCGTTCATAGCGCAATTGAGGACGTCAATCAATGTCTGCTTCGCGCATGGGTTGTGCGTTTAGTCCGCTCGAAGAGCGCGTGGTATGCCTGGCGCAGCCGTCAAGCAATGCGTGGAGCATGCTCGACCTGTTCGTAACGGATTTCGCCGCGGTGTCCGGCTGTGCCATCGCGCTATGATTTTGAAAACCAATATCATCGGCAATAAAGGGGTCTTTCGAGTGATGGATGCTAAGTTCGCTTCTGGTTCCTGGGTTACGCGGCGCAGGTTGCTCGCAGGTGCGGCGCGAATTTCAGCGGCGGCCGCAGCCTCTGCTCTCATGCCGCCGAACGTGCGACGATTGCTGGCCCAGAACCCTCCGAAGGGTGGCTCACTGCGAGACATCAAGCACGTGGTCCTGTTGATGCAGGAAAATCGCTCATTCGACCACTACTTTGGAACGCTGGCCGGCGTTCGCGGGTTCGGCGATCCAGCGGCGCTGAAACTGGCGGATGGCAAATCCGTCTTCTACCAGCCGGATACGCTGAATCCCAGTGGATACCTGCTCCCCTTTCACCTGGATACCCGCAAGAGTAGTGCGCAAAAGATTCCATCGACCAGCCACGCCTGGTCGGTGCAACACGAAGCTTGGAACGGTGGGGCGATGGATCAATGGCTTCCTGCCCATCGCAAGGCAGACGGGCCGCATGGTCCCTATTGCATGGGGTACTACAAGCGGGAAGACATTCCATTCCAGTTCGCCCTGGCGGAGGCATTCACCATCTGCGACGCCTACCATAGTTCGGTGTTCGGTCCGACCTGGCCGAACCGGATGTATTGGATGACCGGCGCGATCGATCCCGATGGCCTGCATGGCGGGCCGATCCTCAACAATACAGCGCCCAAGGGCGGATACACGTGGACTACGTATCCCGAACGGCTGGAGAAAGCCGGCATCAGCTGGAAGGTGTATCAGCAAAAAGACAACTACGGTTGCAATATGCTGGAGACGTTCAAAGTTTTCCAGGGGGCTGCAAAGCATTCTCCTCTGCATGGCAAAGCAATGGAGCACGGAGCGGAGGGCCAGTTCGAGTACGACGCGCGGAACGATAAACTACCCGCTGTCTCCTGGATTATTCCCACCAGTTATCAGTCGGAGCATCCAGATTATATGCCGGCCGATGGAGCTGCTTTTGTTGCCAGCAAGATCGATGCCATCGCGGCCAATCCCGATGTCTGGGCGAAGACGGTATTCATACTGAACTACGATGAGAACGACGGCATCTTCGATCATGTGGCGCCTCCGGTTCCTGCCGCCGGTACTCCTCACGAGTTCGTGAACCTTCTTCCCATAGGCGCCGGGTTCCGTGTGCCGTGCATCATCGTTTCACCCTGGACTACCGGCGGCTGGGTTTGCAGTCAACCGTTCGATCACACTTCTGTGCTTCAATTTCTGGAGCAATTCACCGGCGTGCGCGAGCCAAACATCAGTGAGTGGCGGCGGAGCACATTCGGCGATCTGACACCGGCATTCCGCTTCCGCCAGGCAGATATCAAGCTGCCAACCCTGCCCAATGCACAGGAATCCCTCATCCGCGCTAAATATGAAACCGCGCATCTCCCCGAACCGGTTCTTCCGGAAGCAGAACAGGTGCCGCCGCAACAGGAGGATGGTGCGCGCAAGCGGGTCTAAAAAATGCTCTTGTCCCCTTCAATCAGAATTCGTCGTAGGAGATCTGACTGTTGGGCACACCGAGGTCGGCGAGCATTTTCGTACAGGCCTTGATCATCAGGGGCGGACCGCAAAGGTAGTACTCGGCCGCCTTGGGGTTTACATGTTCGCTGAGGTATTTCTGCAGCACGACTTCGTGAATAAAGCCCAGATGGCCAGTCCAGTCGTCCTCGGGCAGCGGGGAAGAAAGCGCGAGGTTGAAGGCAAAATTGTGATGTGCGGCCGCTAGATTCTGGAAAAAGTCCTCGTAGTAAATTTCCTGTCTCGACCGCGCTCCATACCAAAAGCTGATCTTGCGGGCGGTGTTGCTGGTCTCGAGAAGATGCGAGAGGTGAGCTCGCAGGGGAGCCATGCCCGCGCCGCCGCCGATGTACACCATTTCCCTTTGCGTTGGTTTGATATGGAAGTCACCAAACGGGCCTATGCCGGTAACAACATCGCCCGGTTTGAGACTGAAGACGTAACTGGACCCAGCGCCCGGACTACAATCCTGCCCCGGCGGCGGCGTCGCAATGCGGACGTTGAAACGCAACACATGCTCGGTCTGCTGATTGCTGGCAAGGGAGTAGTTATTGCGACGGCCCGGCTCGGGATTGTGGGCCACCAGATCGAACACGTGCTGCCGCTCCCAGACGTCTGCGAATGGCTGGGGTATATCGAAGTCGCGAAAGCGAATCGCGTCGTAGGCGGGAATGTCGAGTTGGAGGTAGTCGCCCGGGGTGAAGGAAACCTCACCGGTTCCCTCCATCGGCTCGAGAACCAGCTCCTTGATGAAGGTGGCTACGTTGCGGTTGCTGACCACGCGTAGCTGGTACTTCTTTTGCGGACGCGCGCCCGCGCCGCCGGCCCGGCTTACGTTAACAAAGATGCGGCCGTTGCGTTCCTCGATAGGATAGGTAGCCAGCCCGCGGCAAATCGGAGTGCGAGCCGGCGATCCATCGATGAGATTGAAACGGCCATTGTGCTTGGAGCACTCGATGATGTTCCCTTTCACCAGGCCCTGGGAAAGATGAACATTGCCGTGTGTGCACAGTCCATCGGTTGCGTAGAGACTGCCATCCTCGGTGCGATAGAGAGCGAAGGTCTTCTTGCCATGATCGAAGCGCACAACGTCAGCAGGGCCCAGGTCAGCGGAAACACAAGCTTCGATCCAGCCCTCGGTGTCCGGATTGGCGTTGGATGAATGACCGCCCGCAATCACGCGCAATTGAGGTTGGGGAAGCTGACGCTTGACGTGATAAGCCGGGTCTTTAATCTGCTTCAGGATGGTGGGAACGATTTCCCGGTAGGCGGCAAAAATGCCTGGATACGGGGTGGCACAGTCATCCTTCACGGCGGCATGGAGTTTCGGCAAGGCGTGATAAGGCACCAGGGGAAACATGTGATGCTCGACGTGGTAATTCATATTCCAGTACAGATAGCGATGGAGCGGATTCATGTAGACCGTGCGGCAGTTGAGACGGTGATCGAGCACGTTCTCAGCCAGGCCCGCGTGCTGGGTGAGGCCGTAGGTGACCGCAAGCCAGGTGCCGAAGAGATTCGTCAAACCGCACAGCAAGAGCGGCAGAATGCTGCGGGTCGCGATCGCAACTCCGATCACAGCAATATAGAGAGCAACATAAATGCGCGCATTGCGATAGATTTTGGGGAATTCTGTCTCGGGGATGTAGGTCTTCTCTTCTGCGGACATGCGCCCGAAGGAGTGGAGAACGATTTGCCGGAAATATTTCGGATAGACGCCTAGATTGAAAAACGTCTTTACGATTGTGGTCAAAATCGGAGGACGGGGCACGGCGATTTCGGGATCGCGGCCGACAATGATGGTGTCGCTGTGGTGGCGGGTGTGGCTCCAGCGCCAGACCGTGGACTCGCGCATGATCATGAACGAGGCAATTTCGTACAGGGCGTTGTTCATCCAGTCGGTCTTGAAGGCGGTTCCGTGGCCGGCCTCGTGCCAGCGTGAATCAGAGGTCGAGGCGTAGAGAACGCTGTAGAGAATGTAAGGCAGGACGGCCCACCAGCTTCCCCACAGGGCATAGGTTGCATAACCGGCCCCGAGGATCAGGGCAAACCAGAGAATGGTGTCGCGAATGGCGGGACCGTCGCGGCGCTGCAGCAGTCCGCGCATGATGTCGCGTGGTACGGAACACTGATACCACTCTGCTTCCGCCAGGCCTTTCTCCACAGCCACAGTGGAGTTGATGCCGGTCAAACTGTAATCCAGTTTCATGGGAGGCGTCACAACGGTACTGGCAGCCTGGCTCATTTTGCGACGCTCCTATCGATTCCCTCCCTTCAGGCTACAGAGCCTGCGAGTTGATGTCTTCTCGACAGGTGCCCGGAAGTTATCGTATTTTGTCCTTATGCTGGAAGATCTAAAACTCGGCAGAGGATACGATGGCTTCCTTTACCTGGCGGAATCCACCAGAAATCCGCCTAAGCTGAAGAGCCATCACCATATCGAGCTGGAATTGAACCTGGTCGTGCGGGGATCGATCACCTACGTGGTAAGCGGACGCAGGTTTACCTTTCGATCGGGAAACCTGCTGTGGCTTTTTCCAGAACAGGAACATCAGCTGGTGGATCTTTCCGATGATGCCCAGACGTACGTGGCGGTTTTCAAGCCATCACTCATTGCCCGATCGTGCCACACGGATCCGTACAAGGCTTTGAAGCAGAGGAACCCGGAACACGAAGGAGTGTTGAGTACTCTGTTGGAACCCGACTCGTTTGATCTGATTCGTAAAACGATGGAGTCGCTGATGCAGGGTTCTTTGGACCCGGACCTGCTCAACCGGGAGGCGGGGTTCGGCGTGGGCTCGGGCTTTTGCTTCCGGCATGGCGACCCCGATGGATTAAACGCCGGGCTACACCACTTGCTGCTGCTGAGTTGGCGGAGCCGCCGAACGGGGAGGGTATTGGGAGATGCGGTGGCGTTGCACCCGGCAGTGCGGCGGGCGCTCAAGCTCCTAAGCGAAGGCGAATGGGAACAGAATCTCGGCCAGTTGGCCACCGCCTGCGGGGTGAGTGAGGCCTACCTAAGCAGAACGTTTTGCCGGCAGATCGGTGTTCCCTTGAGCCGGTACCGTAATTCTTTGCGCTTGTCCCGGTTTTGGGAACAGTATCGGCAACCGGTTCAGAAGACTTTGGCAGAAGCTGTCTATGCCGCGGGATTCGGCAGCTACGCTCAGTTCTATAAGGTGTTTACACAAGCGTACGGCCGCGGTCCCCGGGCCTCGCTTCTGGCTCCTCGATAGAGGTGGGAGACGCTGTACTTCGATTCACAGTGCTGGAATTGGGGATACCGAAATCGAGGTCCGCGTCTCGCACATCTCGTAACAGCACCAGGGTGGAGTAATGGGGATCGCGTAATCATCTTCTGAGCGAAGCGCGAATAAGAGTAATCAAGTGAGGATGGGATTGACAATCACTGCCGGTTCCCGCAACATAAACGGCGGTAGATGTTCGGCTGGTTCCGGTAAAACGGTCTCCGGTTTTTATAAAGGCGAAACATCCCACGCGATTTTGATGTTTTTTCAGGGCCACCTGTGGTCCTATGATTACGGCTGCTGCTCCCACCCCCCTTTCGGAAAACAGTCGTCGCCGCGCGAAAGCGCCGGTGAACAGAGAATTAATTCAACGAGACCTCGTAGTCTCGCGGGCCCGTGCGCGCAGTAAATTCCGAAGGTGGGATCATGAACTGTTTCCGGTACATTGTGGCATCTCTTGTGTTATCTGCGGCACCTGCCTTGGCAACGGTGACTGTGAGCAGTCCAGCGAATGGTGCAAAGGTCAGCTCGCCGGCCCATTATGTGGCAACAGCCACGGCCCCCACTTGCGCCAAAGGCGTGGCATCCATCGGGATTTACGTGGGCAACACCAAGGTCTACGTGGCGCAAGGGGCGAGCCTTAACTACCAACTGACGCTGGCCACGGGAGCGCAGAAGACTCACGTTCAAGAATGGGACAAGTGCGGCGGCGCCTCGAAAACGGAGATCGACGTCACCGTAACCGGAGGCACGCCAACGGGGCCCACGGTCAACATCACAGCGAAACCAGCGTCGATCACTCTCGGGGAATCATCCACTTTGACGGTGACAGCAACCAACGACACGCAAGTTACAGTGAACGGGACAGATGGCAGCACCTATACCCTCCCAGCCAGCGGGGGCACCATCCCTGTTACTCCAGCGGCGACCACGAGCTACGCGGTGCAGGCGCTGGGGGCAAGCACATCTGCATACGCCTCGGCAACTGTAACCGTAACCTCGTCCGGGGGGGGCGGCGGAGGCCAGCCCTCACAGATCAATCACGTGATCTTTATGCTGCAGGAGAACCACACCTTCGATAACTATTTTGGAATGCTGAATCCATACCGCAAGGCGCAGGGCTGGAGCGTCGGCGATGACGGCAAGACTTACACCGTAGACGGCATCGACGACAAACTGACCAAGAGCAACGAGGATGATGAGGGCGTATCTTTAAAGCTCTTCAAACTCAAGAGCACCTGTATCGACGACGATAGTTCCGACTGGCTGGCCAGTTTTGGTTCGGTCAGCCGTTACAACTTCCTTACGACACGCAAGATCGTGATGGACGGCTTCGTACACACGGCAGAAGGTTTCGCGAAAAGCTGCGCGAGCTCGGGTACGTGCTCGGGCAACTTCACCGATCTGCACGGCGAGCGTGCCATGGGGTACTACGATCAAGGGTTCCTCAACTACTACTACTACATGGCCTCGCAGTTCGCGGTATCGAACCGCTGGTTTTCGCCGATCGCCAGCAAGAGCGTTCCCAACCGAATCGCTACCTTCACCGGAGGCACCACCCAGGGCCTGGTGCTCGATCCGGGTGGAAATGATAAGCTTCCTCAACTCGCAATCCCGACGATTTTCAATGCGCTGGATAAAGCGAACGTATCGTGGAAGGTGTATTACACCGACACCCAGGGATACTGCGTCGACGATGACGATTGCGGTACAACAGTGGCAGACCGATACCCCGCGACCGCTTTCTCCAACCTGACCTACTCGTTCAATTTTCTGAGGGGCAATCCCACGAAAAAGACCAACGGTTGTCCCAGCGGTCTGCAGCCGTCGAGCGTTGTGGGCGATTCGACCAACTCCTTCTGTATCAATCCCAACAAGATTGCCCCGCTGTCGCAGTATTACAGCGACCTTAGCAACGGCACGCTTCCCAGTTTTGCGTTTATTGAGACGGGTTACGGCGCCAACGACGAGCATCCTGGCTCGGGCAATTCGGTTCTGACCGGTCAGGCGGAAGTAGCGAAGGTTATCAACGCGTTCATGGCCAGCCCGGAATGGAATGACTCAGTGTTCTTCTTCTCTTATGACGAGGGCGGCGGCCCCTACGACCACGTGCCGCCTGTACCTGGCCACTCCAACGACTACACCGATGCTTCGCTGGGAGCGATTCCGGATATCTCGACCATCGCAGTGAGTCCAGACAGCTATAAGCCTTGCCTGCCGGCTGGAGCGTCGACTACCCATTGCGATCTTCGGCCGAGTTACCCCGGGGCACATGCGGGCGACGCAGCCGCGGTGAATGGGTTTTCCGCTCAGATCGGCTTCCGCCTGCCAAACATGGTGATCTCGCCTTTCACCCGGCGGCATTATGTTTCCAACATACCCATGGACCACACGGCAATCCTGAAATTCGTCGAGACCCGCTTTATCGGCACTTCCAACTACCTGACTGCGCGCGAGGCTGCGCAGCCAAGCCTGTTGGACTTCTTTGATTTCTCGGGAGTTCCGTGGGCTACACCGCCTTCCCCGCCGGCACCGGTCACCAGCGGAACGCTTGGCTACAACCCCTGCACAGCGGCAACATTGGGGAACTAAGCTCGTGGCAACAGGGTTTCTAAATACCTGTTGCCCGCCCTCCCCCTAAAATATGCCTGGTTGGGCGAAGGTTGTTTTCGCTTGAAAGTGACCAAAGTAACGAACCACGAAGCGATTGACAATTACTTCCCCCGCCATCAAGAATAAGAATCACTACTCCTGGTTCGGCCCCCAGCCGGGTTAATGCTACGGAACGCGCCACATTGGCGGAGCTCCGAGCATCACGCGCAAGTCCTGTGTATGCGGCTGCCTGGTTCCACCCCTGGGAAACGGTCATCTCTGCAGCGAAGGCCGATAGGAAAGCCAGCCAGTGAGATCCTGTTATCTCGAATGCGTCCGCTCGAAGGGGATTGCCGAAAGCAGAGTAGTACGAGCTCTTCGCTGCCTCTGTCTTCCATTCCTGCTCTTCGCGGTGCATGCCTTCGCAGCGGTGACGGTGAGTTCTCCGGCGCCTGGAGCGACTGTTACCTCACCAGTGCATTATGTGGCGTCGGCCACCGCCTCCACTTGTGCCAAGGGAGTGGCATCGATTGGTATTTACATCGGCAGTACAAAGACCTACGTGGAGCAGGGAGCAAGCCTTAACTACGAATTGACCCTGCCCAAGGGAGCCCAAAAAACTCACGTTCAAGAGTGGGACAAGTGTGGGGGCTCGACTAAAGAAGAGGTCGATTTAACGGTAATCGCGGCCTCGACGGCCAGCATCACCGCGAAGCCTGCTTCCATCAACTCGGGCAGCTCCTCCACGCTTACCGTGGCGGCAACTAACGCTACCGGGGTGACGATCACTGGAACGGATGGCAGCTCCTACACGCTGAAGTCGACCGGCGGGTCACAAGCCGTCAGCCCGGCAAAGACCACCACGTATACGGCGACGGCGACAAATGCAGGCGGCAAGACCACTGCTACTGCGACCGTGACGGTAGTGGCGGCGGGTGTCCCGACCGTCACCATTACGGCCAACCCCACAACGATTGCATCGGGCAGTCCGTCCACGCTTACCGTGGGAGCGACCAACGCCACTGGTGTAACAGTCACCGGGAGCGACGGCAGCTCATACGCACTGGCAGCAAGTGGCGGCACAAAATCTGTCAGCCCGACGGCGACCACGACCTATACCGCGACGGCGACCGGAACGGGCGGCAAGGCCACCGCGACCGCGACGGTGACCATTGCCTCGTCGCCGACCGTCAGCATCACCGCGAATCCCACTACGATTGCCTCCGGCAGCTCGTCCACCCTTACGGTCAACGCCACCAATGCCACCGGCGTGACCATCACGGGAAGCGATGGCAGCTCCTACGCACTGGCAGCAAGTGGCGGCACAAAATCTGTTAGCCCGACGGCCACTACGATCTATACCGCGACGGCGACCGGAACCGGCGGCAAGGCCACCGCGATCGCTACTGTGACCATCGCCTCGTCGCCGACCGTCAGCATCACCGCGAATCCCACCACGATTGCCTCCGGCAGCTCGTCCACCCTTACGGTCAACGCCACCAATGCCACCGGCGTAACGGTCACCGGAAGCGATGGCAGCTCCTACACCCTGCAGGCAAGTGGGGGAACAAAATCCGTCAGCCCGACGGCGACCACGACCTATACCGCGACGGCGACCGGAACGGGCGGCAAGGCCACCGCGACCGCGACGGTGACCATTGCCTCGTCGCCGACCGTCAGCATCACCGCGAATCCCACCACGATTGCCTCCGGCAGCTCGTCCACCCTTACGGTCAACGCCACCAATGCCACCGGCGTGACCATCACGGGAACCGATGGCAGCTCCTACACCCTGCAGGCAAGTGGCGGAACAAAATCCGTAAGCCCGACGGCGACCACGATTTATACGGCGACGGCCACCGGAACCGGCGGCACGATCACCGCGACCGCTACGGTGACCATTGCCCCGGCGCCGACCGTCACGATCACGGCCAATCCCACTACTGTCGCTTCCGGGAGCCCCTCCACGCTGACCGTGACGGCGACGAATGCCACCAGCGTAACCATCACGGGAAGCGATGGCAGCTCCTACACTCTGCCTGCAAGTGGCGAAACAAAGTCCGTCAGTCCAACTACAACTACGACCTACACGGCTACTGCGACCGGAACCGGCGGCAAGACGACCTCGACGACTACCGTGACCGTTGCACCAGCACCGACCGTTACCATCACCGCCAAGCCTACTTCTATCCCTTCGGGAAGTTCCTCTACGCTCACCGTAATTGCGACGAATGCCACTGGAGTGACGGTCACGGGAAGCGACGGCACCTCATACGGGCTGCAGGCAGGTGGAGGATCACAATCCGTTAGCCCGACCACTACGACGACCTACACGGCTACCGCGACCGGAACCGGCGGCAAAGTCACCGCGACCGCGACCGTTACGGTGACCCAGGCGGCGGCGACGGTCACGATTACCGCGAAGCCTACCTCGATTACTTCGGGAAACTCGTCCACGCTCACGGTGACCGCGACTAATGCTACCGGGGTTACGGTCACCGGGACGGACAACACCTCATACACTTTGCAGCCGAGTGGAGGAGCACAAGTGGTTAGCCCGACCTCGACCACGACGTATACCGCGACCGCGACTGGAACGGGAGGGAACGCTACGGCGAACGCCACCGTCACGGTGACAGCGGCGCCCGTGCCGACGGTCAGCATCGCCGCCAACCCCACCTCGATCACGTCAGGAAATTCGTCTACCCTCACCGTGAACGCGACCAATGCGACAGGAGTGACGATCAGTGGAAGCGACGGCAGCAGCTACCCGCTCGATGCCACCGGTGGAACACAATCTGTGAGCCCCACGACGACCACAACTTATACGGCGGAGGCAAGCGGCTCCGGCGGTAATGCGTCGGCAAACGCTACAGTCACCGTAAATGCCGCGGGCACGGTTAAATCGATCAACCACGTCATCTTCATGCTGCAAGAGAACCATACATTCGATAACTATTTCGGAATGCTGAATCCCTACCGCAGCACACAGGGCTGGACCAAGGGCGACGATGGCAACACCTACATGGTGGACGGCATCGACGACAAGCTGAACACGATCAACAACCAGGACGATGCAGGCACCGCTTTCCAGTATTTCAAGTTCGCGACTACCTGCGTTGAGGATGAGAGTTCCGATTGGCTGGCGAGCTACGGAGACGTGAATCGGTATGACTTTCTGAACACGCGCCCGATCAAGCTAGACGGCTTTGTCCACACGACGGAAGGCTATGCCAATAGTTGCGCGAATTCCGGCAAATGTTCCGGCAGCTTCCCGGATCTGAACGGCGAGAGCGCGATGGGGTACTACGATGAGGGATTCCTCAACTACTACTACTACATGGCTTCTCAGTTTGCCTTGTCGAATCGGTGGTTTTCGCCAGTGTCGAGCAAGAGCATTCCGAACCGCATCGCGACCTTTACAGGTGGTACGACCCAGGGTCTGGTCTTCGATCCAGGCAATGACGATCATCTTTCTCAGCTCAGTATCCCGTCCATTTTCCAGGTTCTTGATACGGCAAAGGTGTCGTGGAAGATCTACTACACCATTACCAACGGCTATTGTCTCAACGAAGACGATTGTTCGGGTGGGGCGGCGGCTCTGTATCCTTCAACCTCATTCTCGTACTTAACGTACTCGTATCAGTACTTGCGTGGAAATCCGAGCGGAGGGGCTTGCACGGGTGTGACCCAGGGATCGAGCGTGGTGGGCGACGCGTCCAATTCTTTCTGCATCGATACAAACCATATCGCGCCACTGTCGCAGTACTACAGCGATCTGGCCAACGGAACGCTTCCCAGCTTCTCGTTCATCGAAGCGGGTTTCGGCGTCAATGATGAGCATCCCGGATCTGCGCAGACGATTCTGAATGGTCAGGCGGAGGTTGCCAAGGTGGTGAATTCCTTTATGGGCAGCTCGTCATGGAGTGATTCCGTCTTTTTCCTCAGCTACGATGAGGGCGGCGGGCCCTATGACCATGTACCTCCCGTGCCCGGACATTCCAACGACAACACCGACGCGTCCCTGGGTACGATACCCGACATTGCATCGATCGCAGTGAATCCTGATAGTTATAACCCCTGCGTTCCGAGCGGAGGAACGCCGACGCTGCATTGCGATCTGGGTCCCAGTTCCCCCGGCGCCAATGCGAGCGATGCTCCCGCGATCCTGGGTTTTGCCGCTCAACTTGGTTTCCGCCTGCCGAACATGGTGATCTCACCGTTCACCCGGAAGCATTATGTTTCGAATGTGCCGATGGATCACACGGCGGTCATCAGGTTCGTGGAGGATCGGTTCATCGGGAACGGCAAGTACCTGACTGCGCGTGATGCCGCCCAGCCCAACCTATTGGACTTTTTCGACTTCAACAATATTCCGTGGGCCACGCCGCCGACGCCCCCGGCACCGGTCACCGCCCAGTCGCTGGGCTACAATCCGTGCACACCCGGGACGGTTGGGCCGTGATTTTTACCGGCTACAGGGAAATTGAATCGGTGGGTCGGGTCGGGCAAGGTTCAGCACGGCAGTCGCGAACGCGAACCTAAACGCTGCTGGCAGAGAGAACCACGACCACAAGGCTCACATTAGCTGTCGGCGTTATTCACGACGAAGCGGTTTCGCGGCCGGTGTTCGACGCAACGGGCGCGGGAAGAGAAATAAGTACTATCGCTAGGATGCCGCATCCGATACCAATCGACTGCAACCAACTAATGCTCTCGTGAAGGACCAGTGGAGCGAGCAGAGCGACCGGGAGCGGGTACAAGGCGCACAGAACGGTAACGATGGAAGCAGAACCGCCGAGCCTCATGGCCGCGAATAGCCCCCAGGAGCCGAGGTTGCTGAGCAAACCGCTGAGCAAGCCAAAGACCACAGCACGGTGGGAATAAGACGACAACGGCTGTTGCGGCAAGACGAAGGGTTGTATGGCAAATGAGCCGACAATCAACAAGATCATGACTGATTCGGCAGAGATGTAGTTGGTGGCGAGCTTTTGAAAAACGCCCACGACACCCCAGGCAATAAGAACACCGATCACGAACCAAAGCGATGAGATATGCAGAAGCTTTCTCCGTCAGAGGGAAAAGATGGCAATGGAAATCACCGCAAAAGCGATTCCCGCTACCTGGGTGCGGGTTAGCCGCTCGCGGAGAAAAATGACGGCGAGGATGACGGTCACGAGTGGAAAAAGTGAAGTGATAACCGTGACCACGGATGTATTCGCCGAGCCGCGGTAGGCTCCGAAGAGAAACAGCTGGCCCAGACCTGAAAGCACACCTACAATCAGGCCATGCGCAATCCCTTTGAAGCTTCGCTCCATGCGGAAGCGGCGTAAGGCCAGGAATAGCAGACCTACAGGTACACCACCCCAGTTATACAAATACTGCATAGTCCGGGGTGGGATCTCGTTGCCCCCGAGTTTTGAAAAGAAGATCCACGGCACATAGCAGACGAGGCAGAACATACAACACCAGAACCATCGAGCGCGCAGCGATTGAGGAAACCTCAAAGCGTTACCCCTTTCTGAAAAGAGCGCAACTCGTTTCCCGGGTGCAAATCTGTATCATGCCCAGCCGATAGCGAAGCTCGCGGCTAGCTCCGAAGGCCGATTCACGCTCGTGGGTAGCAGGCGGTAGCCCCCTGCCACCGCCACGCAAACTATCTTCGAAAATAACACGGTCGTCCTTCATGGCACGCTTATAGCCTACGGCGTCCAATTAAAGGTGGGCGAGAGGGTGATGCAGGGGCTAAAACTCTCTTCGACTGCCAACATCTATGGCGCGGTTGTGGCGGTGGCCCTTCGCCAAGAGTGGCGTTATCTTTATACGCGGGCTGCGAAGTTCGAACCCCACGAAGAAAAGAGTCATTCGCAGAAGATGCCGTCAGCACGTTGTGCTCTGCCGCAAAATTCAAAGGAAGGATCGGCTCACTTGTAACATCTCGCGAAAATAGCCCAGGATTTGATCCTGGGCTATTTTTGCCCTTTCCAACGGGACTTGGATCAGTTAGCGACATCAAGGCTCGCGCGGCAGGGTCATGACCGGGTTCTCGGCGAAGAAGTTTATGGGGCGAATCATGAATTCGTGCCACAGGGTTGGCATCACGGGCCAGTCTTCGATGCGCACAACGTGGTGGAAGCCAAGCGTGTACCAGGCCACGATGTCGGTGTTCTCAATGGGCCGGTCGGCCTTCGTCCATGCCGGCAGGCCTTCTCCACCCTTGCTGTTGGTTACGTAAACGCCGGCGGCATAACGCTCCTCCGGCTTGTAAGGAGTAACCCAGAGTTGGTGTTCCGCGAATGCGCCGACCTTCAAAGAGGGGTCATCGGGGGAGAGGAAATCAACCGCCGTAGCCTCGGGCATGATCTCAAAGCCGGTCGGGTAACCCAAGAGGGCCGCGTTCGGTGCTGCTTACAAAGTGCCACATCGCCGGCTTACGCGGATCGATATCCATGATGGCCTGGCTCTCGGTTTTCGCAGTGCGTCGATTCGACGCCCCAGATGCTGGTGCGGGTACGGGCCTTGATCTTTTCAGGCTACCAGACGATCTACCATGAAACTGTTGTTCTGGCCATCGACGTCGAGGTCCAGGCGGAAGCAGAGATAGTGATCGTGATAGACGGCCACGGTATTGGGAGCAACCAGTGTTCCGTGTTGCGGATGCCGTCGGTCATCGTCTCGGGAGCGACCACATCTTTGCTGCCCTTCACTTCCACAATCCCAGTGGCGCCCACACGAACGCGGATGGTTCCATCCTGCTGAAAGATCCAGTCCATCATGTAGTCGTAGTTGCCGATGGCCGCGGCGGTGCGCATCACCAGCTCCCGGCTCGGGCGGCCGGCCATGATGCCGTTTTCATTGTGGCGCCATGCCGGGTCGCCGAGGGCCCGCTCAAAAATGCAGGCCTCCTTAGATCGAAGCAGGGGTGTTCCAGTGTCCGTCGTAGAAAGCCCGGAGATGAATGCGCATTGGCGGGGCAGTCGTTCGGTATCGATCTCTCGCAGCAGGCCGTCGCGAGTAAATTCGCCCGCATCGAGGAAGGAACGTGAGTTCCATCCCTCGTCTGTGTCCATATAGGGCACATACATCTCGGAGAACGACCCTTCATAAAGTACCGAGCGCAACTTCGAACCATCCTGATAGCTGACCAGGTTCAATACCGGTCCTACGCGTGAATCGAGGCGCAAGCCGGAAATGCCAGTTCTGCCAGGTGATTTCACCTTTATCGATCTTGAAGGAAGGACCCATCGGCTGGCTCATCACGATCGGCTTGGTGCCTTCGCGCGGTATCTCCGCAGCCTCCTCAAAGTCACCTACGTACTTCGCGGTCGGAATCACGCCGGTGTCGATTACCTGGAGGACCTTCTTGCCGGTGATATCCACTACCACCCAAAGGCCCTCGATGTTCCGGCCCCAGGTGTGGTATTGGCCGTCGGCATCGGTGCAACCACCGTAACCGATGCGCATGTGCTCCTGCTCTGGAAACACTCGCAAGGCCAGCGGACCGGCGCCGCAGTGGATGGTGGTCATGTCCGTCAAGGCCGCGCTTCTTGAACGCCTGCCTGCACGCGTGGATCGTTCTTGATCATGTCACTGAAGGCGTGCAATTCCGTGGTGGTAAAAGGAGCCTGCACACCAGGCATCACATTCCACGACTCCAGCTTGGCCGCGGTGAGATCAACCCGGGCTTCGATGGTCTGGCCCTTGTCCTCAAGAATCACATCGGCTTCGCGTTCGATGGGATCGCCCTGCTTCCAGGCCAGCACCGTGCTCTTGAGTGGTTCATGCAGCACAATCGTGGAGACACCTGTATCCGGCGTCATGTGTCCGCTCTTGTGAAGAATGTCGTGCACCGCCCAGTACTCTGAGCTGGTGAGTCCGTCGAGGGGATGCTGCGGCACCGGCGATTGCGCCAGGAGGGAGATAGATGGCGCCAGGAGGAAAATTGAAATGCCAGCTAAACGGGATAGAAGGCGGGCAATAGGCAAAGCCATCCTGGGACTCCTCAAAAAAAATCGAGCTGAACAACGGTGCTCAGATTGTAAAGCGATGGCGAAATTCCAGGCATGCGAATAAGTGCGAAACGGCGGCCGGATGGAGACGGCTCGCCGGGGAGCTTAGTAAGCATCGTGTAGCCCGATATGGGACTCGGGCAATACCTGGCCGCCATCGACGACGATGGTTTGTCCAGAAATAAAGGCCGCTTCGTCGCTGGCCAGGAAGAGGGCGGCATAGGCCACATCTTCCACGGAACCGAGCCTGCGCGCAGGAATAGCCGCGACCATCCTGGCGATGTATTCGGGACCCAGGGCCTCGACGCCTTCGGTCAGAATGTTGCCGGGAAGCACGGCGTTCACGGTGATGTTGAGTGGGGCGAGTTCGAGGGCCGCGGTGCGCATGAAACCGAGTTGGCCAGCCTTGCTGGCGCCGTAGTGGCTCCATCCGACATTGCCGGTGAATGGGCCGGTGATGGATGAGGTCAGGATGATGCGTCCTTTGCCCCGCGCTTTCATCCCAGGCAGGCAGGCGTGGACGGAGAGAAAGGTCCCTTTCAGATTGATGCCCATGACCTGATCCCAATCGTCGGCCGTCATGTCGGTGATTTTCGCTTCGGGGAAGATGCCGGCGTTGCAACAGAGGATATCGATGCCACCGTGGCGCGTGATTGCAGCGTCGGCGATGACCGCATTGCCTTCCACGGTAGAAACATCGGCGGCCACGGCGATCGCAACGCCACCGTTCGCGCAGATTTCGGCGGCGGCGGTTTCGGCCTGCACGAGGTCCCTCGCGGCGATGAGCACTCGGGCGCCTTTGCCGGCAAACACGCGGGCTATGCCTTTGCCGATGCCTTTGCTGGCGCCGGTTACGATTACCGACCGTCCTTCGAGCGATGTCAGCATTTTCGATCCATTGGGGTCTGAGTTGGATATTGCTTGTAGTCAAGATACCTGAACAAACTGTTTTGGTCGGCATCCGCATTCGTGGGGCAAAGGGAGTAATGCATTTACAATCGCGTCAATGATCAAGCTTACTGTTGGCTCCGTTGTGCTGAATCCTGGCTTGGCACTGTTACTAAGCGCATTCGTCTGTGCGCCATGCGATGCTGCCGCACAAGCACATACGACCTGGAGCGATTACGAAGGCGGCCCTGACTCCTCACAATATTCCGCGCTGGGGCAGATCAATCGATCGAATGTCGATAAGCTGCAGGTCGCGTGGAAATATACTACCGGTGACGAAAACAAATACTTATTCAACCCGATTGTGGTCGGCGGGGTGATGTATGTTCTGGCCAAGCAGAACTCGATCGTCGCGCTTGACGCTGCAACCGGCAAGGAACTGTGGGCCCATGCAACAGTTCCGCACACCAGGCTGATCACATACCGGGGAATCAATTATTGGGAGAGTGCAGACCATTCGGATCGCCGGTTGTTATTTTCCGTCAACAACTTCCTGCAAGAGATCGACGCGCGGACGGGTAAGTCGATTGCGCAGTTCGGCACCAATGGCCTGGTGGATCTGCGAGCAGACCTGGGCCGCGACCCGAACAGCCTGACGCTTGTCCAGTCGGGGACCCCCGGACGCGTCTTCAAAAATCTGATCATCCTGGGCTCGGCGACCAACGAGGAATATGAGTCGGGTCCGGGCGACATTCGTGCCTACGATGTGATTACCGGGAAGCTAGCCTGGTCGTTCCATACCATTCCCCATCCTGGTGAGTTTGGCTACGAGACCTGGCCCAAAGACGCATGGAAAACGGTTGGCGGCGCAAACGCGTGGAGTGGGCTCACGCTTGATGAAAAGCGTGGCATCGTCTACGTTCCGACGGCCAGCCCTAAATACAACTTCTATGGCGCAAATCGAACGGGAGCGAATCTTTTTGGCGATTGCCTGCTCGCCATCGACGCGCGGACGGGCAAGCTTATCTGGCATTTTCAGATGGTGCACCATGACATCTGGGATTATGACAACGGCACCGCACCCAAGCTCCTGACTGTTCGTCACAACGGCAAGGCGGTCGACGTGGTGGCTCAGGCGGGCAAAGAGGGTTTTGTGTGGGTGTTCAATCGTGACACGGGAGAACCCCTCTGGCCGATTGAGGAGCGCCCGGTACCCCATTCTGAAATGCCCGGTGAGGAGACATGGCCCACACAACCGTTTCCTACGAACCCACCTCCGTTCGCTCGCCAGAGTTTCACCGTCAATGATCTCAGTCCCTTTATGCCCGCCGAGGAGCGGGCAAAATTCCGCGACGAGATCCTGAAGGCGCACAACCAAGGACTTTTCACACCACCAGGGTTGCAAAATACCATCGAGATGCCGGGAAATAATGGCGGAGCCAATTTTGGCGGGGCTGCGGTAGATCCGGGTGGTGGGTTTCTTTACGTTGTGTCCAAGGATCTTCCGGCGATGCTCAAGCTGGAATTGAATGAAACGGAGAAAGCCTCAGCAACGGCTTCTCCCGAACAGCGTGGGCGCGCAGTGTTTGCTACAAATTGCCAAGTGTGTCACGGAGCTGATTTACAGGGGCAGCCCCCAGCAGTTCCATCGTTGGTCGATATCGGATCGACCCGGACACCGACAGAGATCCGCGCGATTGTGAGGCAGGGCGATGGACCAATGCCCGCATTCGCAAAGCTGCCGGACGCAGCTCTGGACTCTTTGCTAGCTTATCTTCTCAACCCTGCGCGTGCTACGACACCGGCAGCGGTTTCTGCAGAAGGGCTTGCCGATGGCCGGTACAGGAGTGGGTTCGGCTTCATGTTTACCAGTAGCGGGCTGCCGGTGATTACGCCACCCTGGACCTCCCTCATCGCTTACGATCTGAACTCGGGAACCATCCGATGGAAGATTCCGTTGGGGGAAGTGCCTGAGCTGGCGGCCCAGGGCTTCAAGGACACAGGGTCGCATTTCCCGAAAGCCGGCCCGGTGGCGACCGGCGGAGGATTAATTTTCACCGGCACGCGGGACCGCAAAGTGCGGGCGATCGATTCGCAGACGGGGAAGGTTATTTGGGAGGCCACGCTTGACGCTGCCCTGGAGGGATTGCCCGCCGTCTATGAGGTGAATGGGCGGGAATATGTCGTCTTCTGCGCGGCGGCGCAAGCCACAACACGCACGCACGACCTTCCCGGACATCCGGCATTGAGGGCTCCAATCGCGGGCGCTTACGTTGCGTTTGCTTTGCCAGTATTGAAATAGGAGAACGAAAGTCACGCCTTCGTTGTTTTCTCAATTCGAGATTCGATGTTGGAGGGGAAACAGCAGGTCCATCCACTGCGAAACAATGGCGGCTAGCCGAGAGCGACGCGGCTCGGATTGTAGAGTGTCAGGCCTACTTGATTGACCACTTCCTTGAACTCGGCCTGGTGCCGCAGTTGATCGAATCGCGGATCTTGCATCAGGGTGAAGACCTTCATGTTTCGTTCATTGCAAGCGCGATTAAGCCAGAAAGCCATCTGCCTGGTTTCACCCAGCGCGGCGTGGGTGGCAGCAATGTCATAAGAGGGCATGCATTGACGATTGGCGGAACTCTTCAGCCCGTGCAGAATCTGGCGGGCAGATGTGGTGTCGCCCGCAACGGCGTGGGTATGAGCCTTCATGGCGAGCACGCAGTTGTTGCCGCCGGAAAGCTTTATCGTTTTTTCAAACTCGCGCACCGCTTCCTTGAAGTCGCCGTTCTGCTCCAGTGCCTGCGCCAGGTACATGTGAGCCCAAACAAAATCGGGATCCAGTTCCAGGGCGCTTTTGTAGTACTTAATGGCGTCATCGAAGCGGTGAGCCATGTGAGATGTGACGCCTGCCCAGACGAGTGTGATCAGGGAAACCGGATCGATCTCGAGGGCGTGCATGATGGCGATGTGCGCAGCCTCATGCTGCCCTTGCGCAGCCAGCAGATTCGCATACCAGTGATAGCCGAGCGCGTAGTCGGGATTGCATTGAATCGCGCGGCGATATTCGCGGTCCGCCGCTCGCCAGTCCCGATCGAAGTGAAATTGGATATCGGCGAGCGAGGCGTGCGCCTCGGCGAGATCAGGATCGAGCTCGATCGCCTTAAGCGCCGCCCGGCGCGCCGCCGGCATCGCCTGCGAAGGAGGCACGATCTCGTAGAACGAAAGCAAAGTAAGAGAGTCGGCAAGGCCGGAATACGGTAGGGCGAAATGAGGATCTTCCTGAACCGCCGCTTCGAAACACTGGATGGCTTTGCGCATGCCTTCCTCGTTTCGCTGCTTCCAAAAATATCGACCCTTTAGATAGGCGGCTCGAGCACCAGGCTTCTCGTTGCGCTTGGTGAATCGACACGACGGCGGCGACGAAATGACCTTGAGCCAAACGCACAGAACAATCTGATCCGCCAGATAACCGGGCATTCCATCAACATCACTCCGCTCGCATTGATACTTATGCGACCAAACCAAGGTTCCAGATTCAACCAGCAACAGCTCAGCATGAACCCGTAAGCCGCCGCAGTGATCTTGGATGCCCCATTTCAATACATAGTCGGCTATGGGCTCCGGGGAAGTATCTTCGCCGACACTTTTACACCAGCCCTTTTCGGAGGAGGGCGCAACTTCAACGCTCAACTGTCCAGGATTGAGCTGCTCCAGAACTGCAATAGTCTTCGCCGCGATCGCGGCGCAAAGAGCCTGCTCTCCAACAGCTTGGTTACGGAGTGGTTCGACGCGGACGGTTATGTGACCCGGTACACGGCTTTGAACAAGCTTCGAGGTCTCGAGCTGTTTAGCTATGTCTGACTTCTGGTCGCCGCCCCTGAGAGATACCTGCTCGTTCCAGGCATCGAGCTCAGAGCGGAAA
The DNA here is from genome assembly GCA_963758385.1 of uncultured Acidobacteriaceae bacterium. Classification (GTDB taxonomy): domain Bacteria; phylum Acidobacteriota; class Terriglobia; order Terriglobales; family Acidobacteriaceae; genus PALSA-350. The sequence goes on from CAVWVA010000001.1 coordinate 2,882,576, forward strand.
GCGAACACGCTGCCGAGTTGTTTATGAAAGTGCCGATGAACGGGAAGACCTTCCCGTTTCTCCCAAAGCTGAACGGTGCGAACCTCGCGACGAAAATAGTTGGCTATTTCTTTCCAGGAGTCCAGACGGCCAGCGTCGACTCTCAATCCATTGGATTGGGTAGGGTTCGATACTGTCGACACCAACTCTTTAATCATCAGGGTCAGAGGACTCACTGTGAACTTGCAAAGCTTTCGCTCATTTAGAAGAGGGGCATGGACCGAGCCGAACAACCAGCCACAGCGACTAGCTCACTGAAGGAAATGCGGAAAATGCTAGAAGCCACAGAACTGTTACCGCGAGATTACACCGCAATTAACCTTTCATGCAAGCGCATTTTATCTTTCGCTTGCGGTCAAGCGATAGAAGGTTCCGTTGCTTGCTGCAGCACGGCCTAAGGTTTCGCACTATTTCGCTTGTTGGGTCAGCGAAAACTTGTTTTCCTATAGTGACTTTAGAGTCGTTGAAACGGCGATCGTCCAGCTTGGGCTGTGCACTCACTGAGTTCAGGACTGCGAGACTCAGAGAGAGATCGACTAACCGGATTTAGAAAAAGGAAAGCCGTGCCTCAGCAAGGAAATTCACAGCCACCCGCGCTGCCGCCTTGGTTTGATTACACCAACTCGCATGAATTCATGGAGAGAGTGCGGACAGGCATGCCTCCTCTCATCATTTGTGTAGCTTGCAATGGCGGCATCCAGGGGAAGGAAGCAAACGACGTCATCCCGGAAACCGCGGACGAAATCGCTGCGTCTGTCGGGGCCGCCTATGACGCCGGGGCGGCCATGGTCCACATTCATGCGCGCGATCCAAAGGATCTTACCCGGGGCGCGCGCAACGCTCAACCCTGGCGGGAAGTTCTGGGAAAGGTCCGCGAGCGCTGCCCCGAAATCATTATCAACGCAACTACCGGGGGTGGGCCCGGCATGACGATGGAGGAGCGCGCTTCCTCCATCGAAGCCAGACCGGAAGTTGCATCGTTGAACCTGGCGCCGGACATGAGCCGCTTTCATCTGAAGGCACGCCTCGCACCATTGCCGAATCCGCGTCCCGCCCTGGAGGTGGATGAATGCATACCATTTACATATGGCCTGATTCACGAGTTCGCTGCGCTGATGAAGCGTCACCAGGTTAAGCCTGAGTTGGAAATTTACCATTCCGGTTGCGCGTGGGGTGTGCGATATCTGATCGAAAACGATCTGGTGCAAAAGCCTTATTGGATTCAGACCGTCATGGGCTATCAAACGGGAAGCTTCCCGACCGTGGATAACGTTTTAGATCTGCTCAGAGATTTTCCCCAGGACGCTTTGTGGCTATGCTCAGCCATTGGACCTTACCAGCTCCCGCTAACCACGCTCGCGACTTTGATGGGCGGCCATGTACGGGTTGGACTGGAAGACAATGTGTATTACGCTCGCGGGCAGAAGGCCAAGAGCAATGCCCAACTGGTGCAGCGAACGGTTCGCATCGCGCATGAATTGAACCGGCCGGTTGCAACTGCTTCCCAGGCTCGTTCCATCCTGGGCCTGAGAAGCCAGCCTACCGAGTATTGATATCTCACCATCGGAAGACTCATGCCGAAGCTCGCTCTGCACGGCTTTTCGATGTATTACGAGACGTATGGATCCGGGCCGCCGGTAGTATTCGTCCCCGGTGCACTGGGTGCGGGTAAGGCGGATTTCGAGCATCAACTGCAGTGGTTCAGCCAAAACTACCAGGTCATTGCGCCGGATCCAAGAGGCTATGGCCAATCGAGGCCGCCGGAGCGCGACTACCCACTCGACTTTTATCAGCGAGATGCGCAGGATGTGCTGGCGCTGATGACGGCGCTGGGCCATGAAAAGTTTACCGTCTTCGGCTGGAGTGACGGGGCGAACATCGGCGTGCTTATGGCCGCGAACGCTCCGCAGCGCATTCAACGGCTGGTGATATGGGGCGGGAACTCCTACCTGTCGCCGGAAGAGATCGCTGCCTTCCAGGCCATGCGTTCTGTATCGTCGTGGTCGCCACGGGATGCGGATGCGATGAGGCGAACCTATGGTGATTCTCTCGATGCCCTGTGGGAGGGATATGTTGCCGGATTGGAAAGGCTATACGCGGCCGGCGGCGACCTTTACGGTTCTCAACTCAGCAAGGTGGAGTGCCCAACCCTGATCTTGCATGGCGAGAAGGACCCACTGGTACCTGCGTTCCATCCCAGGATAATCTGTCAGGGAATCGCCGGGTCGATGCTTCATGTTTTTCCTGAAGGAAAGCATAAGATCCACGCGAAGTATGCGGCGGAATTCAACCGGATGACTTCTGAATTTCTCGGAAAGCCGTAGGGCGGCGCTACCAAGGATTTGGTTGCTCGTTGAAGGAACTGCAGATCTCTGCGGTTCCTTTCCGCTTTTGTTGAGGCAAAGGCGGGTTGGATTGGTTACCTTGTATACACCCGAAATCAATTAAGCGGGCACGGAGACATCGTTTGAGTCTATCGAACAACGGCAGCGCAATGCAGCGGGAGATCGAAAAGCCTCGAGTCGCCGGGGAACAACGTCATCTGGATCGGAGCCTCGGGCTCTTTGATTCAACGATGATCGTCGCCGGATCGATGATCGGCTCGGGAATCTTTATTGTTGCCGCCGAAATGGCGCGAGAGGTGGGGAGTTCCGGCTGGCTGCTCGTAGCCTGGGTAATCGCCGGCGTACTCACCCTCACTGCTGCGCTCTCTTATGGAGAACTGGCAGCGATGATGCCGCACGCGGGCGGCCAATACGTCTACCTGCGCGAAGCCTATTCCCCACTGTGGGGATTTCTCTACGGCTGGACACTCTTCCTGGTCATTCAAACCGGCACAATCGCTGCATCGTCCATCGGGTTTGCGCGCTACCTGGGTGTGCTTTGGCCACATATTGCGGAAAATAATTACATTATTGCGCCGATTCATGTTTTACCTACCTACGCAATCTCCCTCTCTACGGCACAGTTCGTCGGACTGTTGGTTATCGCGTTTCTCACGTGGACCAACACCAATGGACTCAAATACGGCAAGGGCGTCCAAAATGTCTTTACGACAATGAAGATCGGCTCACTACTCGCCGTGATTGGAGTAGGAATCCTGATCGGATGGAAGGCCTCCGTAGTCAAAGCAAACTTCGGCGATGCGTGGACGCCTCACGGATTTACCTCGATCGGAAATACGCCTTCTCCGTTGACAGCCTTCGGCATTTTGGTCGCCCTTTGCACCGCACAAATCGGTTCCCTGTTCGCGGCGGATGCGTGGAACAACATCACGTTCAGCGCCGGAGAGGTTAAGAACCCAAAGCGAAATGTGCCCCTGTCGCTGGCGCTGGGAACGTTCATCGTCATTGGGCTGTACCTCGCAGCCAACTTCGCCTATATCGTGGTTTTGCCGTTCAGCGCCGTACAGCACGCACCTTCCGACCGTGTGGCGGCGACCATGATGCAGGCAATTTTCCCTGCGGCCGGCCCAGTGCTGATTGCGGTTGCCATCGTCATTTCAGCATTTGGATGTATGAATTCTTTGATTCTTTCTGGGGCCCGCGCCTACTATGCCATGTCATTGGATGGGCTCTTCTTCAAGAAGGCCTCTTACCTCAATCGCGCGAACGTGCCCAGCTCGGCTTTGGTCATGCAAGGCGTCTGGTCAGCGGTGTTGGTATTGATCAGAACCTATCAGCCCGCGACCGGAACTTACGGCAATCTCTACAGTAACCTTTTGGATTACATCATCTCTGCCGCGCTCATTTTCTACATACTCACCATCGCAGGAGTATTTCGCTTGCGGAAGATTCGCCCTGATGTTGAGCGGCCATACCGGGCATTTGGTTATCCCCTTGTTCCCGCCCTGTACATTGTTTCTGCTTCTGTGATTCTGGTAGTTCTGTTTGTGTATCGCCCCGCCACCACGATTCCTGGGGTTTTGATCGTTTTGATCGGCGTTCCGGTGTACTTCCTTTTTCGATCTCAGATGCAGCGTGATCGCAAGGGGGCCGACAAGTCTGCTTAACAGTTCAGTACAAATAAACCGAAAGGGTAACCCGCAGATCTCTTTGAGTTACCCTCAAAGGCCCTGCTATTGCTTCTCGAAGACCACTAACTCCTTGAAGGGTTTGCCTTGCTTGTCTGTTCCCGACATGTGAAAGGTCTGGACCTTGCCATCCTTTGAAAGGGTGGCATAGCTCTTGGCGGCGCGGCCGTTATAGTTCCACTCTTGCGTTGTTTTGTAAGGATTGACCTTCGTCGCAATAACGGTTACGTTCTCACCGCGGCCCTGAACGGGAACGGCTTTGCCTTGCTCCGGCTTATAGGACCAACTGCTGGTCTTTCCTTCTGAATTTGTTTCCTGAACAGTGATGGTGCCGTCGGGATCGATCGTAACCTGGTCCGCTTGCGGTGGCTTTCCGGGAAACTTCGACTTCTCCAGATTGAATTTCCAGGTTCCAGCCCAGGCGCCGGCAGGCGTGTCTTGGGCGCTGAGGTGAAAAGGGATCGCCAGCAATAACAGCGAAAACGCTCGCTTCATCACATTCGATTTCATTCGGTTACTCCTCCTGCTTTACTGTTTTTCGTAGACAACGACTTCACTGAATGGCAGTTCCTTGGTTCCCCCGGGCGCCCTATACGTGCCGGGGGCACCGTGGAAGGTCTGGACCTTGCCATCCTTCGATAATGTGGAGTAGCTGTGAGTGACCTTTCCTTTGCTGTTCCAGGTCTGATTGTTCCGAAAATCATTCACTTTAACAATTTCCACGGTGACTCCGTCCCGGCCCTGAATGGGCACGGCTTTCCCCACTTGCGGTTTGTAGGACCAGTCACTTACTTTCCCATCCGAACTCTCCACGTGGACGGCTACGGTTCCATCCGGCTGGATGGTCACTTGGTCCGCCTTGGGTGCGGGACCGGGAAACTTGGACTTTGCAGTATTCGCAACCCAGGTACCCGCCCACGCTCCCGCAGGCATGTCTTGTGCAACGGCGGTGAGTGGTGCGGTGAGCAAAAGAAGCGAGAAGGCTATTAAGCAACTGCAGGATTTCATGTTCCTTGTTCCTCCATCATGATGGCTGATGCACGGGGTAACGTAATCGCACTTTGCTTCCCAGGATTGCTTCCAGGTCGACAGCGAGCTTATCCAGGCCGCTCTGCGGCGATTCTTTCTTCGTAACGATCTCAGAGAGACGGCGCTCGGCCGCCTCTGTCATTTGCGACGACTCCGGTATGGTTGGCTTTTCTTTGCCTACGGGAACGCTGGCGAGAAAGGGCGGCGTGTATGGTTTCCCCTTCACGCTGGGGTCGTCATACACCGATTTTCTAATCGAAGTGCTGCCTGCGAGCGTTTGTGGAACCTGGACCTGGGTCGACATGGCCCACTCTATGAACCTATATGCCTCCTGAGGGTGCTGTGATTCGGTAGGAACCAGATACGTGAGCCCCTCCAACTGGCTGAACGGCTGAGAGGTGTTGGAGGGAATAAGCACGTAACCCATCTTGCCTGCGACCTTCGACGTGGCCGGGTCTTCTAATAGGGGAGCCTGATCACTCCACAGCAGGCCCATGAATGCGTGCCCCTGCTGCAGGGCTCCTTGCGCCTCGTTCCACCCATAGCTGAGGGTGCCCGGCGGGCTGAAGGGGATGAGATGAATGTACTGCTCGGTAGCGGCGACGTTTTGCGGGGAGTTGACCACAATGTCGCCGTATTCCCAACCGTGTTGTGTATCCAGAATATTTCCACCAAATGCGTAAACAAAATTGAGCCACTCATACCAAAGGGCAAGCCCCTGCTTGCCGGAAATATAAGTGCCATAGAACTGCTGGTCAGGGCGAGTGAAGAACTCGGCTAACTGCGAGTATTCCTTCCACGTGGTAGGCACGGCAATCTCACGGTGATAGCGCGCTTTGAACTTGCGCCGGTTCTCGGGGTCGTCGAGAAGATCTTTGCGGTAGCAAAGATAGGCGGTCAGGCCAGTGTAGGGGTAACCGTAGACTTTGTCTCCGTACCAACTGAGTTCGCGCCACCAGTTGAAAAAAAACTGCTGTTGAGGTTGAAAACTCGTGTCGTGGACCGCCGGGTCCGCCAACATGGAATCGATGGAACGAACCTGCTTCTTTTTGACGAGCGCACCCAGCAGGCGATGGCGCATCACCACGATGTCATAACCGGGATTGTCTGCGGTGGCGCCCCGATCCAGATCGCTCATAATGATGCGGTCATTCTTATGTAAGATTTCGATGTGCACGCCGGTCTTCTGTTCGTAAACCGCGATCATCCCGGTTTTGGTAAGGCTGTTGAGGAACCACTCATCGCCGGCGAGCCTGATGGTTTTCGGTTGACTCCCATTGCAGCCGATCTGCAGGAGAACCGGAATCAGGAACGCGACAAGGGGAAGGATTCTCGGTTTCGCGAGGGAATTTCGCAGTTTCATTTGGGGGCGGAGGAGCCGGCAAACCAGAGGAACTTGACCGGAGTGTCACCGGAATTGATGTTGGAATGGGTCATCGTCATGTCGGGCCGGATCATATAGGCCATTCCCGGAGGCTGCACCCTTAACTCGGTACCAATGAAGGCCAGGCTGGTCCCATCCATGGCGACCCAAATCTCTTCCTGATGCAGGTTGTGGGGGTGCGGCTCACCCATGGTCATGGGATTAATGGTGACGGTAATGATGTCGCCGATCGTCGCCAGGCCATCTGTTCGGGAGAAGAGGTCGCGCACCACATGAGCCCAATGGCCTGAAGCTCCGGGGAGAGTGTAGGGGGACGCTTCCATCGGCGTTCTGACGGGCACGGTGCTCTCATCCGTGATCAGCATGTCTTTTCGGGGAGTGAAGGTTTTCGCCACGGGTTCATTGACCACATACATCGTAAGGTCATCGCTGCCTGTGTTCTTCATGACAAATTCGAGCCCCTGGGGCATGAAGACAGCAATGTCTTTGTGCAGAGTGGCTGTCTTGCCGCCGGCGGTTATCTCCCCTGTGCCGCCGTCGATGTAGTAGATCTCTTGTTGGCCGTCGAGCTTGTCGGTCGTGGTCACATCGCGCGGTTGAAGACGTCCGTAGGCCACGAAGTTGGCGGCTTGCAGGACTGCGCCGGGCTGCGGGGGGTTCAGGTTGTTTCCGTGAGTCAGAATGTCGCGCAACACCAGGGAGCCGTGTTCATGGCGAGGCGTTGAGTCGTGCCAGTCTCCCATGAACCTATCGATGCGCCGATCCTGGGGGTCGCGGCCAGTCTCGTAACGAATGGCATCCGGGCCGCTAAAGCTGTTTCCGCCGGTGGCCGGCGTCTTGACGGGCGGCTTGGCAACGGTCTGCGCCACGCAGGGAATTAGGGCAACGCTGCAGAGCGAGAACGCCAGCAATGTGAGACGTTTTGCGGATGACAGGATCATTACTGCGAGTTCCCCGTTCCAAACGTTAAAGCTTGTTGCCCTGGCCAAACAAGCGAAATAGTACGAAACGTCAGGCTGCGTGGCATCGCAGAACCCGCAGGTCTTAAGAGCGAGACCTGGGCCACCCGCCTTGTCCATTAGGGATGGATGGGTACGAACTGGACGCAGACTGGGGTGTCCAGCTTGACCTCGTTGCCGGTTTTTGAAAGGCGGCCGGTGGCGTTATCAATCTTGAACACGACAACGGTGTTGGATACCTGGTTGGCAGCCAGCAAATACGAACCAGTGGGATCGATCCCGAAGTTGCGGGGCATGATGCCGCCGCTCAATGCCTGGTCAACCAGCGACAGGGTTCCCTTCTCCGGGTCGATGGCAAATATGCCAATGGTATCGGGTCCCCATCCTGTGTCACCGGTATTGCGCCGGTTGGATTCATACAGGAATTTCCCGTCCGGGCTAACCTCAATCTCTGCGCTGTGATTATCGCCGGCAAAGTCATGCGGAGTCGTGTGGGCACTCTGCAGGTTGGTCAGCGTCCCCTTGGCGGCGTCCCAGGCGAAAGCGTCGACGATCCCACTCATCTCACTCAATTGGTAAGCGAACTTACCGGAAGGAGTAAACGCGAAGTGCCGCGGACCACCGCCCGGTAGTACCCCGGCAAATGGAGGATCGGGCGGAGAGAGCTCTTCCTGTTTTTTCGTCGAATTGAAAAATCATGATCTTGTCCAGTCCCAAGATCAGACACGATTACGTATCGATTGTCCGGCGAAACCAGGATGGAATGAGGATGTGGCTCGGTTTGGATTGCAGGGTTTACGCTGTGCCCCACGTTCTGGATGAAGGAGGTAAGGTCCGCCAGCGAGCCGTCGTCCTTGACCTTGATTACGGAAACGCTTCCACTTCCGAAATTGGCCATCAACACATATTTGCCGGTCTTGTCCATGGAGATGAAGCAGGTGCTCGTTCCGCCGGTAGGAACGAGTATTCAAAAGGCGCAACTTGCCAGTCGCGGGATCGATGGCGAACGCACTCACATACGAGGCGTGATCGAGCGGCGGCCCCACCGAGAGGGGATCTTCATTTACGGCATAGACGAAGCGATGATTCGGAGAAATGGTGAGGAAGGAAGGATTGATGGATTCTGCGGCAAGCTCGGGCTCGCTGAGAGCGCCGGTCGCAGCATTGAACCGGCTTACGTAGATTCCCTTGCTGTGGCTCTCCCCGACGCCTTGCGTCTTGCTATGACGCACAAAGCGGAACCCGGTGTAGGTTCCAAAGTAGACGAAGTAATCCTTGTCCTGAGCCGGAGCCGTCGCGGCCGGCGAGCGCGCCAACACGCAGACGAGAATGAAGCAAAAGAGATACCGGGCTTGTTGCACTGGGCTGGCTGCCTCCTAAGCGGTTGGCGCGATCACGATACGGTTATACCACCGGTACAAACTGCAGGCAGGCGGGCGTGTCGACCTTGATTTCACGGCCAGTCTTCGAGAGCATCCCTGTCGCCGCATCTACCTTGAACTCGACCACATTGTTTGACAGCTGATTCAAGGCGAATAAAAAGTGGCCGGTAGGATCGATGCCGAAGTTACGCGGCATAACCCCGCCTGACGGGGACTGCTGAACCAAGGACAACGTGTGCTTGTCCGGGGCAATCGCGAACACTCCGATGGTGCCCGGGGAGCCGATCGGTTTTGCTGGGATCTTGCGCGTTGGTGCGGGCTAGCCGGTTCGACTGGTAGAGGAATCTTCCATCCTTGCTGATCTGCATTTCCGCGCCTGCATTCCTGCCATCGAATCCGGGGGGCAAGATGGAGACCTCCTGCAACTGGGTTAACGATCCCAGGGTAGGGTTCCACGCATAAGTGATCAGGGTGCTGCCCATCTCATTGAGTTGATAGCCGAATTTACCCGCGGCATCGAAAATAAACCGGCGCGGACCCCCGCCTGGTTTGACAGCAGCAAACGGAGGGTCGAGCGGCGAGAGGGCTCCGGTGGTGGCATCGAAGTGGTAGATGAAGACTTTATCTACCCCCAGATCGGAAACAACTACATACCGGTTGTCGGGGGAGACGGCCATGGTGTGCGGGTGCGGTCCCGACTGAACAGGTAAATTCGTGGCCCCATGCCCCAGGTGCTGCACGAACGCAGTGAGCTCGCCGAGCGAGCCATCCGGCTTCACCTGCACCACGGAGATGCTGCCGCTTCCGAAATTGGCCAGCAACACGAACTTGCCGGTCTTATCCGTGGAGATATGGCAAGTGCTGGTGCCGCCGGTGGGAATGGTGTTCAGGAGACGCAGTTTGCCGGTCGCAGGATCAATGGCAAAGGCGCTCACGTAGGATGCGTGATCGAGCGGCGGTCCGAGGGAAAGAGGGTCTTCGACGACCGCGTAAAGAAACCGGTGAGTCGGGATCAACGGCAAGGAAGGAGGGATTCAGGATCTCAGCGGCCAGCTGGGGCTCGCTCATTTCACCAGTCGCACTGTTCAATCGGCTGACATAGATCCCCTTACTGCGGCTTTCTCCTACTCCCTGGGTAGCGCTGTGGCTCACGAATTTGAAGCCGGTATACGTACCGAAGTACATGAAGAAGTCCTGAGCTACCGCTGCCTGGCAAGCCAATGCGGCGAAAGATAAGACTAAGCAAAACGTGCGGCCGGTCCGACTCACGAATTTGGGCTCCTTCCACTGCAATCAGCGCGCCGGCACAAATTGAAGGCAAACCGGGGTTTCCACAGTTATCTCCTTGCCGGTCCTGGTCAGCTTGCCTGTGGTTTGGTCGATGCGAAAAACAACGACGTTGTTGGTCAGTTCATTCGCGGTAAGCAGATAGTTGCCGGTGGGGTCGATGGCAAAACTGCGTGGCATAATGCCGCCGGTCTGCGTCTGCTCGACTAAAGTGAGAGTGCCTTTCTGCGGATCGATGGCAAAAACGCCGATGGTATCGGGCCCGCGCACATTGTCGGTTCGCAGGCGGCGATTGGACTGGTACAGAAACCTGCCGTAGGGCGCAATCTGGATTTCCGCAGTGTGGTTGCTGCCTACAAAGTCAGAGAATTGCGTGGAGACCTCTTGGAGACTGGCCAGGGTGCCATGCGCGGGATCCCAGGCAAAAACAGTCACTACACCGTTCAATTCATTCATCAGGTATCCGAACTTGCCTGCGGAATCAAATACAAAATGTCTTGGGCCGCTTCCAGCTGCCACGGCGGCGTATGACGGATCAAGTGGAGAGAGCGCGCCCGTCGCAGAGTCGAAGCGATAGATCAGCACCTTATCGAGCCCGAGGTCGGCAACGATGGCAAACCGGTTATCCGGCGATACATCGTTGGAACTGGGATGCGCCTGAGTTTGGGTGGCGCTGTGCCCAATGTGCTTTACGAAGGCTGCCTCTCCGCCCAGGGAGCCGTCTCCTCGTACGCGAAGCACGGAAATGCTGGCGCTGCCGTAACTCGCCGTAAGCACGTATTTCCCGGTCTTATCTACGGACAGGTAGCAGGTACTGGTACCGCCGCTCGGCACGGTATTCAGGAGCCGCAGATCTCCTGTTTTGGAATCGATGGCGTAAGCGCTGATATAGGACTCGTGATCCCGCGCGGGCCCGAGGGATAGAGGATCTTCGCTGGCTGCGTAGAGAAAGCGGTGATCGGGGGCAATGGCGAGGAAGGAAGGGTTGCTGATTTTAGCCGCCAGGCGGGCATCTGTAAGATCTCCCGTAGCCGGTCGAAACCTGCTGACGTAAATTCCTTCGCTGTGACTTTCCCCGGTCGGATTGCCGTGCATGATGTACTTAAAGCCGGTGTAGGTTCCGGCATACAAAAAGTACTCGTTGCTCTGGCCTGCGGCCAACTGGCTGGTGGAAAGCGCAAGGCCCAGCATGAGGACGAGAAGGATCGTTGAAAAGCTACCTTTCGTAGACGCCGTCATGGATGCACCGGGACAAACTTGATACAGACCGGTACATCGACCTTCAAATTAGTGTTGGTTGGGGTCAGCTTTCCGGTCTCCGCATTGATTCTGAAAAGAGCGACATTGGCAGTGACCTGACCTGCTTGAAACAGGTAGGCACCCGTCGGGTCGATGGCGATGCTTCGCGGCGTGTGCCCTACCGTCGGCGCTTGTTCAACCTCGGTGAGCGTCCCCTTAACCGGGTCGATGGCAAACACGCCGATGGTGTCGGGCCCGATCAAAGCGGGGCCTCGGCCTCGGCGATTGGACTCGTAGAGAAATTTTCCGCTGGGAAGAACCTGGATCTCGGCACTGTCGTTGAAGCCAATGAAATCATTAGCCAGGGTATTGACATCCTGCAGGCGGGTGAGAGTTCCGGCCGAAGGATCCCAGGCGAAGGCCGAAATGATTCCGCTCATCTCGTTCAGCGAATAACCGAATTTTCCGGATGGATCAAAGGTAAAGTGCCGCGGACCCCCTCCGGGAGTCGACTCGACAAAGGGGGCGCTCTCCGGAGATAACTTCCCTGTCGCCGCATCGAAATTGTAGATGAATACTTTATCGATCCCCAGGTCGGAGACGATGGCGTAACGATTGTCTGCCGAGATGTCGATGGAATGTGGGTGCGGCTTTGACTGCACCAGGGGATCACGGCCGTGGCCCAGGTGCTTGATGAAGGCGGTTTCTTCGCCCAATGAACCATCATCGCGAATACGCAATACGGAAACCGTACTGCTGCCGAAATTCGACATCAGCAGGTAGCGTCCGGTGGTGTCAAGCGAGAGGTAGCAGGTGCTTGACCCTCCTGTCGGAACAGAGTTGAGCAGATGCAGCTTGCCCGTCCTTGGATCAATGGCAAAGGCTGTGACGAACGATTCGTGGTCGTAGTTGGGGCCGAGCGAGAGCGGGTCTTCCGTCAAAGCATAGAGGACGCGGCCGTTGGGGTGGGCGGCAAGAAATGCCGGGTTGACAATCTCTGCCGCCAGTTCAGGCTTGCTTATTTCTCCTGTTGCCGGGCGAAAGCGGCTTACGTAGATCCCTTTGCTGGTGCTGGCTCCATGAGGGAGCATGTCATAGCCGATGTATCCGAACCCGGTGTAGGTGCCGAAATAGACAAAGTACTCATCAGCGGGCGCGCTCCAGGCATAGGGTAACGATGAGAGGATTACGGCGAGAAGAACAAGGTAGCGGAACAATTTCATTATTTGTGCTTCTCACCGAGGAATCGGGGCTCCGAACCGGGCGGGGAGCGGAGGACGGACGAATCATTTCTTGGTGGTAACGGCATGAGTCCAGTTGTCATCCTGAGGGAATCGCGCGAAATATAGGAACTTCACTGATTTGTCACCGTCATTGATGTTGGAATGGACGGTGATTCCATCTGGCGGCAACATGTAAGCCATGCCCGGCTTCTGCACGCGCAACTGTGTACCCAAAAACAAGAGAGTACTGCCGTCAATGGCGGCCCAGACTTCTTCCTGGCCGGGCCTGTGAGGATGGGGCTCGCCCATGGTCTTAGGGTTGAGTTCTACAGTGATGACGCTTTGCTCGGTGGCCAGGCCATCTGCCGGGGAAAATACTTCCTTGACAATATGCGCCCAGTGGCCTGAGGCGCCTCCAACGATAAAGGGATCACCGCCCGCGGGAGTTCTCTGGCGCGCGACTCCCTCGTCTTTCACCGCCATTTTTGTTTTGGGATGAAATGGTACGCGGTGCAGGTTTCCTACAACCCCATTGTCGTCTGGAATTGGCTCGTTGATGACGTACATGGTGAGCGGGTCGTCACCCATGGAATGCATGACAAATTCTAGCCCGACGGGCATGAGGACAGCGATGTTCTTGTGCAATTTGGCGGTATCGCCGCCCGCGGTTATTTCACCCTCGCCTCCGAGGATGTAATAGATCTCCTGCTGGCCGTCCAGTTTGGAAGGGGTGGTCCAGGCGCCGGGAGCGAGGCGGCCATAGGCGAAGAAGTTGGTGAAGTGGAGAGCTGCGCCCATCTCTGCCGGATCGAAGTTGTCGCCTTTGGTGAGAATGTCGCGCAGGATGAGCGAGCCGTGCTCCACGCGCGGCATGGAATCGCGCCAGTCGCCGATGAACATGTCGATTCGACGGTTCATCGGATCCGGAGTGTTCTGATACTTGACCAGACCGGGCCCGGGATAGGAATCGATCCCGTTGATCGCGTTGGCTGTCCCGCTGCTGGCCGGCGGCGGGGTAGTCTGCGCTACGGCGAGCGAGGTGAGGCCCGAGGCCACGCCGATGATCAACCCGGCAACAGATCGCAAAAGTATTTTTTCACGGCGCATGTGCGGGGTCTCCTCTCGCATTCTACTTCCAGTTTCATTTCCTGTTTCATTTCCTGGTTTCATGCGGATGGTAACGGGCGAAGTAAAGGAACTTTACCTGCGAATCTTCGTTCTGATTAATGTTGGTGTGAGGCGTCAGGTTATCGGGCACATGATAAAACGCCATGCCGGGGGTTTGTTTCCGTAGAGCATTGCTAACGAATGCCAGGCTCGTTCCGTACAAGGCAGTCCACACTTCTTCGATGTCAGTATGGTCTACCAGGTGCGGCTTGCCGATGGTGAGCGGATCGAGAGTAACCGTCAGCACGCTTTGCAATGTGCCCAGACCATCCGCGGTTGTGAACAGCGGCTTGACGATGTGGCACCACAAACTATCTGTTGAGCTAACCGGGATCTTGTTCTCATCCCGGACCAGCATCGCAGTGTTGGGGCGAAAGCCGGGAGGCGTAGGCTCGTTGATTACGTACATGGTGAGTGGCTGGTCGCCCGTGTTCTTGAGGGTGAACTCCAGGTTTGCGGGCACCAGCACCGCGATATTTCGGAAAAGGTCGGCGGATTCTCCAGCAGCCGTCGCCGTTCCCTTGCCTGACTCGACGAAATAGATCTCTTGCTGGCCATCGAGGCGGGTTGGCTGGGTGGATGCTTGCGGCGCCAGCGTAGCGTACGTATAGGAGTTGACATAGCGGAGCACTGCTCCCTTTTGCGCTGGGTTGGCCGCATCGCCACGGGTAAGGATATCGCGTTCTTCGAGGGAGCCGCGGATGGTGTGCGGGGTGGCGTTATGCCAGTCTCCAAAGTACTGGTCGATCCGGTCCCCGGTGATCTGTGCCATGGCTAGCGGCGCCAGCGATGCACATAGCCCTATGAACGCGAGGGTCCGCCTTATCATCCTTGTCTCCCTATCTTTGCCAACCTAGCTAAGTAAACAAGTTTTTGCCTGGTAAACAAGCGAAATAGTGCGAAACCGGGCGCCTCGGCGCTACCGCTACTTTCTGGCTTCGTGTGGATGGTAGCGCGCAAAGTAGAAGAACTTCGCTTGGGCGTTCGGGCTCGGATTGAGGTTGGTGTGAGGTGTTTTGTCATCTGGGATGTGATAGAACGCCATCCCGGGAGTCTGCTGTCTTAGCTGGTTGCCGACAAAAGCCAGGCTCGTACCGTCCAGGGCCGACCACACCTCCTCCGTGTCCGCGTAGTCCACCAGGTGCAGGTGGGGCCGCGCGATGGTGAGGGGATCGAGCGTCACCGTCAGGACGGCCTGCAGGGTGGCTAGGCCGTCCGCGGTAACAAAGATCGTCTTGACGATGTGGGTCCAAAACTCGTCGCTCGAGGTGATGGGTATCGTGTTTTCATCACGAACCAGCATCGCGGAATTAGGGCGGAACCCGGGCGGCGTCGGCTCATTCACGACATACATCGTAAGCGGTTCGTCCGCCGTGTTCTTCAGGGTGAAATCCAGATTTGCGGGCATGAGGACGGCGATGTTTTTGTACAAATCTGCACTTCGTCCGCCGGAGGTCATCGTGCCCCTGCCCGACGCGATAAAGTAGATTTCTTGTTGCCCCTTGAGGCGTGCCTGCCGGGTCGAGGCCCCCGGCGCCAAGGTGGCGTAGGCAAAGGAATCAATGAAGCGGAGCACGGCACCCTTCTGTGTAGGGTTCACTCCGTCGCCGTGGGTAAGAATCGTTCGTTCTTCGAGCAAGCCTCGCGTCATGCTTGGCGCCGAGGAATGCCAATCCGCGAAATACAGATCGATCCGGTCCGCGGTCGTTTGTGCCACGGCCATTGAAGCCAGCACAAACACCCCGACGCATAACAACGTCACGTTGATACCGCGCATGCTGGTGGCCTCCATGAAGCTATTTTCGGTTTTCGTGGGGCCGGTAACGGGCGAAATAAAGAAACTTGGCCTGAGATTCGGCGCTTGGATTCATGTTGGTATGCGGAGTGAGGTTATCTGGAATGTGGTAATACGCCATTCCGGGAGTCTGCTCGCGCACCTCGTTGCCCACCAGCACCAGGCTGTTGCCGTACAAGGACGTCCATACCTCCTCGATATCGCTCGTGTCCTCGCCAGGCGCGGGATGCGGTTTACCGAGAGTGAGCGGGTCGAGTGTCACCGTCACGACACTCTCCAGTGTGGCCAGACCATCCGCGGTTACAAATAAGGGCTTCGCTATGTGCGCCCAGAAGCCATTGCTCGAAACGATCGGGATCGTATTCTCGTTGCGCACAAGCATGCGGGGATTGGGCCGGAAGCCGGCGGGAGTCGGCTCATTGATCACATACATGGTGAGCAGTTCATTGCCCGTGTTCGCGATTGTGAAATCCAAATTGGCCGGCATGAGGACGGCTACGTTCTGGTAAAGCCCGGCGGTTTCTCCGCCAGCCGCCACCGTGCCCTGGCCGGAAGCGACAAAATAGATTTCCTGTTGCCCGGCGAGCCGGGTCGTTTGAGTGGATGAACCCGCTGCCAGGGTTGCGTACCTGTAGGAATTGATAAAGCGGAAGACGGCGCCTGGACCGGTAGGATGGAGGCCATCTCCACGAGTCAAAATGTCGCGTTCTTCGAGCGAGCCGCGGATGGTTTGCGGTTGCGAAGTATGCCAATCGCCAAAGTAGAGGCCGATGTTGTCGCCGATGGTCTGCGCCTGACCCAACTGCGAAATGACACCCAGCAAAACCAGAACGGTGAGATTTCTTCTTGTTGTGCCCATCGTTGTCTCTTTATTCACCATGTTTTCATCATGCTTCCGCAATCAAGTTCATTTTCCGCTGCCTGGGGATCTGGGACAAACCTATTTCGCACTATTTCGCTTGTTGCGGCTGGAAATAATTGTTTAGGTAGAAGAGCGGTCACTAAAGAAAGCATTTTTTATGCCTACGGTGTTGTGTCGAACTACCCTGCTACTGAGTGTTTCCTTCGTAGCCTTATCGGCGACTTATTCTGTAAATGCTCAGAGCACAGCGTTTCACAATGCGCCGGCGGTGGCCGCAGCGGAGAAAAATCCCTACGACGGCCAGACAGCTGCCGTGGCAGCCGGAAAAGCCAGTTATGCGAGCCACTGCGCCAGCTGCCACGGAGTTTCGGCGGAAGGAACTGGCAATGTGCCTCCCCTGGCTCACGGAGCATTGCAAGGTGTGCCTGATGGGGCGCTCTTCTGGTACATCACCAAAGGTGACGCGGACAACGGGATGCCTTCGTGGGTAAGCCTGGCCGCAGCCGAGCGCTGGCAGTTGGTTACTTTTGTAAAGGCGCTGAGTGCCGGCAGCGCTACGATCACCCCAGCAACGCCCACGCCTGCCCCTGATGTGGCTGCCGACGCTCCCCCACCTACGGCGCCGTTTACGGATTATCGTTACGAAAAGCCGGGAACCATTCGTCACATTACACTTGTGGACCTACCCGCGCCCTTTGCGTCGAAGTCCGCGGCCAGCGGCCCGACGATTGTTCCCCGTCCGGAAAACGCGTGGCCGAAGGCTCCGGAGGGCTTTACGGTTGGGCTGTATGCAACGGGACTGACCAATCCGCGGATTCTTCGCAGAGCACCGAACGGTGATATGTTTCTGGCCGAGACGACCGCCGGCGACATTAAAGTTTTTCGCGGGATGACGAAGGACGGAAAGCCGCAGCGGGTACAGGTTTTTGCCACCGGCCTGAATACGCCGTTCGGCATTGCGTTTTATCCGTTGGGCCCAAACCCGCAGTGGGTTTATGTCGCCAATATGAACTCCGTGGTGAGGTTTCCGTATCACAGCGGCGATATGGTGGCGACGGGACCCGCGCAGCATCTGGATGACCTGCCCAGCGGCGGCCACCACCGTTCCCGAGATGTCGCGTTCTCTCCCGACGGCAAGAAGATGCTGGTCTCTGTGGGGTCGCAGGAAAATGTCGACGATACACCCGCGGAGAAGGACCGAGCGGACATCCTGGAGTTCAATCCCGATGGCTCCGATAAAAGAACCTTCGCGTATGGGATTCGTAACCCTGTCGGCATCGCGGTCAATCCCAAGACTGGCGAGCTGTGGTGTTCTGTCAACGAGCGCGACGAGCTGGGCAATAACCTTGTCCCCGACTACATTACTCACGTGGAACCAGGCGGCTTCTACGGATGGCCGTGGTGGTACATGGGGTCACATCAGGATCCCCGACTGGCCGGTCAACGTCCTGACTTGAAGAGCAAGGTCATCACGCCGGATGTGATCCTGCAGCCGCACAATGCTTCGCTGGAGATGACCTTCTATGACGGCCAGCAATTCCCCGCGGAATATGCAGGCGACATATTTGCTGCCGAGCATGGCTCGTGGAACCGATCACCCCGAACGGGATATGAAGTGATTCGTGTTCCACTCCACCAGACCGGCCATGCTAGTGGTGAATACGAAGATTTTCTGACTGGATTTGTCGTGAATGGCAGCAGCGTTTGGGGCCGCCCAGTGGGCGTAGCCACTGCGCCGGATGGCTCCTTGCTGGTGAGTGACGACGGCTCCGGCTCGATTTGGCGCATCACTTACACGGGAAAATGAATCGCGCACGCGGAGGAACGAGAGATGACTTTGACGAAACAATTTGCTTGCTTCGCCGCACTGGCTGTGGTCGCAATCCTTCCCTCGCAGGGACAACTGGCAGACAAGAAGGCACTCACTCTGCAGATTGCCAAACAAGTGGCTGCCGCCGCCGAGCAACAGGCCGCCGCCAACCATCTGCACATGTTCGTTCTTATCGTGGACGATGGCGGAAACTTGATGTACCTGGAGCGGATGGATGACGCCCAACTTGGCAGCTTCGACGTTGCGCTGGGCAAAGCACGGAGTGCGGTCTTCTTCAAGAGACCGACCAAAATGTTTGAAGACGCCGTGATACAGAAAGGCTACACGCCAATACTCAAGCTTCCGGGGGCGATGCCGATTGAGGGCGGGATCCCACTGATGTTTGATGGCCACCTTGTGGGGGCGATTGGAGTCAGTGGTGGAACTCCGCAAGAAGATGGGAGATCAGCGCAGGCAGGAGCCGACGCGTTTCCGGGCATCGTTCAGACGCACTAACGGGCGATGCTAAAATAATAGTAGTCTCCGAGTTTTATTTGTAAGTAGGTTAGGCCAAATATCTGAATGAAAATCAACCCTGACAAATGCGTTGCCTGCGGAAATTGCACCTATGTTTGCCCTATGGGAGCAATCTACATTGACCCGGTTATCAAGCGCGCCACCATCAACCGCGATGAGTGCGTGGAATGTTATGCCTGCTACAACGGCCTGAGTACGGAGCACTTGAATCCTTCCGTAGTACGCAGCATTCGGAAGTTTTTTCAGTTGGGCCGGCTAAGATTCGATCCTGAGCCGGATGTTTGCCCGACTGCAGCCTTCGAGCCGGATGAACTGCAATGGCCGCGTGTGGTGCGGCGCGCATTCTCCGATCCGAGAGCAACCCACGAGTCGACGGGCGTGCAGGGCCGCGGCACCGAAGAAGTAAAAACAAACGATGTTACGAATCGGGTAAAGCAAGGCGAAGTGGGGTTCACCATCGAGTTTGGCCGGCCGGGTGTTGGTGTGTGGCTGCGAGATATACAAAAGATGACCTGGGCGTTGGCAGAGGCTGGGGTGGCCTTTGAGAAACGGAATCCGTTTACGCTGCTCATGACCGATGTTGCCACCGGCACCATACGCGAGGATGTACTCAATGAGAAAGTGATGTCGGCGATTGTTGAAATCAAAGTCGGCGTCGAAAGAACTGAAGAAATTATTCGCCTGGTACACAGGGTCGAAAAAGAAGTCGATACTGTTATTTCCCTGGGTGTTGGCACACGGTGCGACGAGCACGGTGAAGAGAAGGTCGTCGCTCCTATTCTGGAGCGGCTGGGTTACAAGATAGAGCGGGCCAAGACAAACATGGGACTGGGTAGAATTACCAACCCACTCGAAGCTAAAGCTCAGACAAAGGCAGTGCCTGTAGGCCAAGACGTATGACCAATACTCTCCATCGTTACGGCACTGCCGAAAGTTTTTACGACGACTATATCGTCTTTGCCTCGCCCAGCAACGGCAAGAACGAAATCGGTAGCTTGCCTAAGCTGAAGAAGTTTCTTGAACTGGCGCTCCCCTTCAAACCGGTCAATATCGGGGACCCGGTTCACGGTGGCTCGCTGCGCCCGGCAAAAGATCTTCATACTTCGTCGAACTGGAAGCGCGATATGACTCCGGATTTCCGGGCGGTTATCGACGGGCTCACCGAGCCGGCATCGGTGGTGGCCATCTTCGACAACCAGGCCGCAGCGGAGCAGTTCCTCAAGGTCGCAGCCGAGGCGGATCTCGGCCTTTCCGTTAACATGTCGGCATCGGTGCAGGGCGCCGTGGAGTGTTGCAAGTTTGCCGGAATCGCCCGCCACAGTGTCGGATACTCTCTCGGCTTCGAAGGCTCTACGGAGAAATTGCCCAGCACGCAATCGCTTGCTCTTTCCACCATGTGCGGTCACGGGATGATTTCCTCAAGCCTGGCCAAGAAGATGATCGACTGGGTGAAGGAGGGCCGGCGGACACCGGACGAAGCAGTCACGTACATGACGCGGTTCTGCTCTTGCGGCGTGTTCAATCCGGCCCGCGCGCGCCGCATTCTTGAGGAAGCCCGAACGAAAACGGAGTAGCCGATCCTACCTGCCGCGCTTCCACTTTATTTCGAAACCTACGAACGGAGTTTAATATGCGACGCGTGCAAGCTACCTTGATGCTGTCTTCCCTGGCTCTTGTTTCCTGGTGTATCTGGGCTCAATCAATGCATCGCCCCGCCGGGGACGGACTATTGTTGGTAGCGGTCAAGGGCGACAGCAGCGTTGGAATTGTTGATTCCAAAACCGCGTTGAAAGTGGCTGAGGTTCCTGAGGGTGGAGTTACGGGGCACGAGCTTACCGTGTCTCCGGATGGCCGAAAGGCCTATGTACCCATCTATGGGAACTCCGGTGTGGGTGAACCGGGAACGGATGGCACCAACATGGTGGTGATCGACATCGCCTCACGCAAGGTGATCGGCAACCTCGATTTTGGTAAAGGCGTGCGGCCGCATTGCCCGGTGTTTGGTCCCAGGAATGGCCTGTTGTACGTGACCACGGAGCTTAATCGCTCGATCAGCATCATTGATCCGAAGACTTTAAAAATTATCGGCTCGGTGCCCACCGATCAGGACCAGTCGCACATGCTGGTGATTTCGCGCGACGGACACCGCGGATATACCAGCAATGTAGGCCCTGGGACCGTATCCGTTCTGGATCTGGATGCGCGCAAGACGATCGCTGTTATTCCGGTGTCGGGCCAGATTCAGCGTATTTCGCTTTCCGTGGACGGCAGTAAAGTGTTCACGTCGGATCAGACGAAACCGCAGTTGGCGGTGATCGATACCGCTACTAATAAGATTAGCCAGTGGGTGCCACTGCCGGGGCTTGGTTACGGGACAGCGGTTACGCCTGATGGTAAGTGGCTGATGATTGCCAATCCACTGATACACAAAGTATCCGCGCTGAACCTTGGCAGCATGAAAGTTGAACACATACTGGACATGCCAGTCAGACCGCAGGCGATCCTGGTGCGCCCTGATAACCAGGTGGCTTACGTTTCTTGCGACAAAAGCCGCAAGGTGGCGGTAGTTAATCTTTCCGATTGGACAGTTAAGGACCTTATCGACGTGGGCCCGGGCGCCGACGGCATGGCCTGGGCAAAAGGTGAGTAGGTTCCTGATTTCTCTTTTTTGCGCAACAAACAGGTCTGGTTTGTTTCACAACCGACACAAGACAATCATTACTTTCCGATGGTGTAGTAGTCGTAAGTGTATTTCCAGGTAAAGTCTTTGCCGGGCTCGATCGACATGTGAATGAAAGGCTCCATGGCGAGGATAGATCGTATGGACCAAAGCTCTTCGCTTTCGAGGGGCCGATCTCCGGTAATTTTCATTCCGGCCCCCACGTGCTTGTTCTCGATCGTGATCTCGTAGTCTTTCGCGGTCTTTCCAAAGCCCCCAATACCGACTCCGAAAATTTCGTGTGGCTTTAGTTGCCGGCGGTAAGAGATGGTCTTGCCACTCACAGCCCCGAGTGCCGGATTCACCGGTTTCGCGGGGTGAATTTCAAACGGCAGCGTAATGGTGAAGTCGGGCCCGATCGGTTGATGATCGAGCACCAAAAAATTGTGGTCGTAAACACTGGTGGCGATCGGTCGCTTGCCAATGTTGGTCAGGCGATGCTCGATCACCATTTGCGGTTTGCCGGGCACCAGGCGAACCGTTTTTTGATACAGATAACCGTAGCCAGATAAGGGATCATTGACTCTCTGGGTGAAGTCGACCGATTGCGGCTTTACCTGTACCGACCATTGGCCGTGGTCGACCACTTCATAAAGGCGGAACATGTTGTATGCCGCACTGTCAGGCTTTCGCAAAACGCCTACGCCAATCTTGAGGAACGTGCCCCCCGAAGAGGTCTCGCTAAAACCCAGCGCTTCATCATTGGTGGAGAACTCCTCCACTGGCCCGGTAATCGCGCTGCAAGGGCCCGCGATGATATCTTCGCCTTGCCAGATATAGTCCACCACGGTGGGATCCATCTTCGAGAACCATGGGCCGTAGTAGTCATGACCGGCGTATTTGAGGCTTCCGATGATGCCTGACCAATCGAAGCGGGTTCCAAGATAAAAGCCGCTAATCGGGTCGGGAGGGTGAATGGTTACCTGGAGAATGCCATTGCTGATTTGCACATCATGGGTTTCGGCAGAAATCACGCAGGAACCTCCTAAGAACATTGCCAGAACAATGGAATGCACGCCAAGGATGCGCGCCGGGAAATACTTTGCGATCCAGAAGGAAGACATTGCATAGCCTCTCTGAACCTTATGCTACCGGAAGAACATCCGGATTCATTTCCCACAGTATGTCAGGTCGCGAAATTTCGCGAAATTGAAGCTGCGTGATCGAACGACACTAAACTTTTGTGCTCAACAGTGCCGGACGCAGGAAACTTCACGCTTGGCGTGATAAAAATTAGAGATATCGATAAGCAGTATCATCGGGCCACGTAGAGAGGAATCCAGCTTTTGAAACCTCGGATCCTTACCGCCGTTTTCGCTTTACTTTTCCCGGTATCAGTGGCCTGGTGTCAGTCAGATTGGCCGGCCTATGGCCACGATGGCGGTGGCACGCGATATTCACCGCTGGACCAGATAAATACCAGCAACGTGCAAAGCCTGAAACTCGCGTGGACCTACCACATGCGGAAGGACGGACCTCGACCGGTGAAATCCGGACCGGCCAGCCGGGGCGGCGGCAGGCGCGCGAGTGAAGCAACACCGATCGTCGTGAACGGCATTATGTATATGCCGACTCCCTACGCAACGATAGTTGCTCTCAATCCGGACACTGGCGAAGAAATCTGGACCTATAAGTTAGACCACGGCCGTGCGGGCGCCCGGGGCGTATCTTACTGGCCGGGAGATAAGACGACGCCGGCATCTTTATTTTTTGGAACCTCCGACGGACGACTTATTTCTCTGGACGCTAAGACGGGAACGCCGACGGCTGGTTTTGGCACGAATGGCTCGTTGGACCTGAAGGCCGACGCGGACAACGGCTTCCCGCATGCCCAGTACGATATGAACTCGACCCCGGCTATCTACAAAGACCTGGTGATCACCGGGGCCGCGGTTCAGGAATTACCTGCACAAGGCGCCTCCGGCGACATTCGCGCGTGGGACGTCCATACAGGCAAGCTGGTCTGGCGATTCCACTCGGTGCCTCGCCCAGGAGAAGTTGGGCACGATACATGGCCGGAGAATGAGTGGCAAAAACGTTCAGGAACCAATGTTTGGGGTTTTATGAGCGTGGACCTGAAGCGAGGGCTGGTGTTTCTTCCCTTCGGCTCGCCAAGTTACGACTTCTATGGACCCGATCGAAAAGGGAAGAATCTTTTCGGAACCTCTGTGGTTGCACTGCACGCTGACAGCGGCAAACTGGCATGGTATTACCAGGTAGTCCACCACGATCTTTTTGATTACGACCTGGAATCGGCTCCTCTTCTGATCGATGTGGATAAGGGGGGCGTTAAGATTCCCGCGGTCGCGGTGTTGGGCAAGAATGGGCTTCTTTTTATTCTGGATCGGCGCGATGGCAAACCGGTGTTTGGCGTAGAGGAGCGTCCGGTACCTGCGAGCAAGGTGCCCGGCGAGGAGGCGTGGCCGACGCAACCTTTCCCGGTGAAACCTCCACCGCTGGGGCGAAATAGTTTCCAGCCCGATGAGATTGCCACGGTCACGCCGGAACAGAAAAAGCTTTGTGAAGACTTGTTTGCCACCGAAGGTGGAATGGAGAGCGGCGGCCCCTACAGGCCCTTCGGGTTAAAACTGACTATTGAATTTCCAGGCACGATCGGGGCTGCGAACTGGCCGGGAATGTCGTCCGACCCCAAGTTGGGATATCTCTTCGTGAACACCAACAACCTGGGCGATGTGGGGAAGCTGGTCAAGAATCCTGATGGCACCGATCCTCTTTATGAGCGGCATAGCCCCTGGGGCGACTATGCGCGTTTTTGGAACAACGACAAATTCTGGCCATGCCAGCAACCGCCGTGGGGGCAGCTTTGGGCAATCAATGCCAACACTGGCGAAGTTGCCTGGAAAATACCTTTCGGAACCATACCTGAGCTTGACGCCAAGGGCGTTCACGATACCGGGAGCCTGAATTTTGGCGGCCCCATTTCAACTGCGGGAGGATTGTTGTTCATCGCGGCGAGCAACGATCAAATCTTCCATGCGTTCGATAGCAAGACCGGAAAGCTGCTCTGGCAGACTAAGATGGATACCGGGTCATATACTGTCCCGATGACTTATCAAGGGAAAAATGGCAAGCAGTATGTAGTGACAATCGCTTCGGGAGGCAGTTTTTTTGACACCACTGCTGGCGACTCGGTAGTCGCCTATGCGTTACCGTAACTGCGGGAGGAATCTATGATCAGGCTGGTCGCGTTTGGGGCGATCCTTATGCTCGCATCGGCGAGCGCGTTGGCTCAGTCAACCCCGCCTGCAGCGAGCGCTGCCACCATGCCCGATGGCGACGGCAAACCGGTCGTACAAAAGAGCTGCACCGTGTGCCACTCGCTTTCGGTAGTTACCTCCAAGCGCGCCTCTCATACCGAGTGGGCACAAGTAGTGAACCAGATGGTTTCGCGCGGAGCCGACCTTACGGACGATGAGATGGACACGGTGATCGAGTATCTCTCCAAGAATTATGGGCCTCTCGATCAAAAAGCCTTGCCGGCGGCCGCGGCAACCGCCGGGGACCAGGCTCCTGCTTCCCCAACGGCGGACGCCACCACATCCGCACCGGTGAATATCAACAAGGCCGGTGGGCAAGAACTGCAATCGTCGCTCGGGCTTAGCAAGGACGAGGCCGAAGCCGTGGTTCGATATCGCGAGCAGAATGGCAACTTCAAGACTTGGAAGGATGTTGCGGCGGTTCCCGGCGTCTCTGCTGCGAAAATAGAAGACCTCCAGAAGCGCCTTGTCTTTTAAGTTAGACCGTTTTCCCCCATGTTGAATGTTGAAGGAAGTTCAAGCCGGGCAACCAACCCTCTAAAACCGACGCGGGCTCGCCACGTTGTTCTCGCCCTTATCGTAGCCGCTTACATCATCACCTACATGGACCGGGTGAACATCTCGTCGGCCATGCCGGTGATCCAGCGTGATCTTGGACTTTCAGCAATCACGGTGGGGTGGATCTTCAGCTCGTTTCGATGGGGATACGCCCTGTTCCAAATACCAGGTGGATGGTTCGGGGACAAAGTCGGACCGCGGCGGGCCCTTGCATGCATCGTCTGCTGGTGGTCGCTCTTTACGTCGTTGACTGCACTTTGCTGGAGCTCAACTTCGATTGGTATTTGCAGATTTCTTTTTGGTGTTGGTGAAGCTGGAGCCTTTCCGATTGCAACGCGTTCGCTCTCGCATTGGATGCCGCCCGAGGAACGTGGCTTTTCGCAAGGGCTCCCACACGCGGCGTCTCGACTGGGCGCGGCCCTTACTCCCCCGTTGGTGGTCGTCATCATGATCCGCTTCGGCTGGCGCATGCCGTTTTTCCTGTTTGGCATCCTCGGCCTCGCCTGGGCGGCGAGCTGGTACTGGTATTACCGGGATCGGCCGGCTGATCATCGCAGTGTGAACGCCGCGGAACTGCAAGTGATCAATCAGCCGTTGAGTCCGTCGAAAAACTCGCTCGGTTCCGTACCCTGGCGGACGATCCTGAAAAGCCGCACAGTATGGATGTTGGCCATGATGTATTTTTGCTACGGATATAGCATCGATATCTATCTCGACTGGTTCCCCAAGTATCTCTACGATTCGCGGGGAATGAACCTGAAGCAAATGGGTTTTTTTGCCAGCCTGCCATTTATTGCCGGCGCCGCGGGCAATCTGCTGGGCGGTTGGCTTTCGGACCTGTGGGCGGCGAGAACCGGCAGTCTTCGCGCGGCGCGCCGTGGAATTGCAGTCATAGGGTTTCTCATAGCGGCGGGATCAATTCTGCCTGCTACGTACACGAGCAACACCACCGCCTCCGTTCTTCTTTCGTGCATCGCAGTTTTCGGTCTCGAACTAACCGTGGGTGTGTCATGGGCGATCCCTCTCGATATCGGTGGCGACTATGCTGGTTCGATCGCATCGATCATGAACACCTTCGGGAATTTGGGCAGCGCTATCTCACCCGCATTGTTGGGCTATTTGCTGGGATCGTATGGGTGGAATGTGCCGTTCGTCATCTCTTCTGTGCTTTGCATCGTGGCTATTTTATTTTGTTGCGGGATTGATCCTGCTCACAGAGTTCTGGTGGAGATTGCTTAGGTCATGACCCTTTCCGTTGATCCCGCTCCGGTGCTTGCACTCATCGACGCATTTCGCTCGTCAAAGGTAATGTTCGTCGCGACTTCCCTGGGCCTATTTGACTCGCTTCAGCGCCAACCTTCTACTGCGGAGAGCCTCGCGGCCGAACTCCAATTGCAAAGCGAGCCTGTGGAACGGCTCTTGGATGCATGTGTCGGACTCGGTCTTCTTTCCCGGCAGGGTGACATCTACAAGAACAAGCCTGTTGCCAGTAGCTATCTTTGCCGCGGAACTCCGAATACTCTAGCCGGCTATATTGTCTACTCCGATAAGATCCTCTTTCAGCTTTGGGCACACCTGGAAAATTCGATTCGACGAGGCGGCCCGCAATGGAAGGAAGCGTTCCATGCGGACGGCGGCATATTCGATCATTTCTTCCGCACTGAGGAAGACATGCAGGCTTTTCTTGAGGGCATGAATGGCTTCGGGACGTTGAGTTCTCCCGTGGTTGTTGCCGCATTCGATTTATCACGTTTTAAGAAGTTTGTAGATCTTGGCGGCGCCACCGGGCATTTGGCGATTGCAGCATGCGAACGATATCCCGGAATGAACGCTATCCTCTTCGATTTGCCCCGCGTTATCGATTCTGTCCACAGACGGGTTTCTCTGTGCTCCGTATCTTCACGTATCGAGATCATAAAGGGCGATTTCTTCGATGCAGAGCAACTTCCGCACGCAGATTTGTTTGCCCTGGGAAGAATTCTGCACGACTGGGCAGACGAAAAAGTAAGCCTCCTGTTGCGGGCCATCTACGAACACTTGCCGTCCGGCGGCGGGATTCTTCTGGCAGAGAAGCTCTTGAATGAAGAGAAAACCGGCCCTATCGCAGCCCAGCTGCAGTCGCTGAATATGCTGGTATGCACGGAGGGCAAGGAGCGGAGCTTGAGCGAATTTCGCGCTTTGCTGGAGACGGCAGGCTTCACCGACGTTCGCGGTTCCGTCACTGGCGCTCCCCTCGACGCGGTCTTCGCGGTGAAAATTTAAGGCAAGTATCCGCGCGAGAACTCCATTTCTGGCGACAACTGTGGGTGCCCCATATCTCGCTGGGAAAAATTAGAAAACTACAGAGTCGCGATACTTAGCGGCGTTCGAAGCGAGGCGACCTTGATGGGTACTCCGAGTGCCCGTGTAACCGCATCAATCTTCATCCTCAGTACCGCATCACCGCACACGGCCAATAGGCTTTTGCCATCCGATGGTGCATGCAGCTTTCTTGCGCTCACTCCTTTTACTCCGGGCCACGATTGCAACTCGCCATCCGCTGCAATCTTCCACGCCTGGATACCGTCACCGTGCGAACTGTATAGCACGTCGCCCGAAGGAAGCAACGCTAACGCGGCCATCTCACTCGCTGCCGAAACGCGAACCGTCTGCCTGCAACCGAGAATCCTGCCCTCCGTCGTGTCATAGTCGAAGCTCGACACTGACCCATTAAGTGCGTGCGCCACATACAGTCGCTTACCTTCAGGATCGATCGCCAGGCTACCCGGCCCGCAGCCGGCAGCAATATCGCGCCGGCCACCGACCGTGAACTCGCCACCCCTGAGCGAGAGCACGCTCAGCATGTCGCTGCCCTGGTCCGCTGTAAGCACTCTCCCCATCTGGTCAAACAGCACCGCTGAGGGATGCGCTGCCGCCTGCAAGGGATGTGGTCCCGAACCGGTCTCCTTAAGAATCCCCGAGACGCCACCACCCAGTCGCCCATCCTCATGGATGGGTAACACGTTATACGCGCCGCCACCATGGACAGCGATGACGACGCTGCGTCCATCCGGGGAGACCGCCAGGTCTCGCGGCAATGTGCCTGAAAGCGACAAGGGCACACGGTTCTTGAGTTGCAGTCGGCCAGTCGGCGCATCCATGGAATATGCCTCCACGCTTCCGCGGGGAAGACCACCATACTCGGCGATACCGTTGGCTACATAGAGATTTGGACCGCTGACCGCCATCGCAACCGCATAAGGGCTGGCCACCATCTGCTGCTCTGTGAAAAGCCCATCCGCGGCGATCGAGTACACCCCGATCCCCTGCTCTCCCCCGATGTAGGCTATTCGAGGGGCGGCCGGTGGGGCAACCAGCGATGCGGGCCAACTTGACCGGCCGCTAATCGCCGCCAACAATGGTGTGCTCCCCAGCATCCTTACAAAATTCCTGCGAGTCCACAGGATTGGCATCTCGGCTCTCCTCTAGCAATCGTAAACCTAAACTCTGAGATTTCGAAGATGTGGGGTATCGCGGGCGGAAAGCAAAGAGGGGATGCGAATGCCTCGCATCCCCTCTTTGTGAGCCACGGTGATTGCACCGTGGGTTTGGATTAAAAGATGAACTTGCCGCTGATCTGACCGACGCGGCCGGGGGCCGTGTTAGTGACCTGACCGAACTGGCTGCTGTTCGCATCGCCGATCACGGAGTTGGAGAGGAAGTTAGCATGATTGAATATATTGAAAAACTCGAGGCGGAAGTTGAGAGACGTACGCTCGGTGATCTTCGTGTCTTTTCCCACGCCCGCATCCGTATTGATCGTCCCCGGTCCATGGAAGAGATACTGTTTAGAGTTGCCGGTCACGCCACAGTCTTCGTAGCCGCAGCTGAGGTTATTGGCAAATGCCGCTGTATTAAAGTAGGCATGTGACACACTCCGCGGATTCATCTTCTGGACTGGAGCCACCTGGGTGGGATAGTCAAGCCCAATGTTGGTGAGCGCCACGTCGCCGCTGCTCTTAAGGCTCACTGGAAAACCCGTGTTGAAGCGAGTGATGCCCGTTAGGTGCCATCCCTGGCTATACCGGTGGGCGCCAAGGAAGCGCTCAAACGGAAGGCTCCAGGTATAACTGGCTACAAAGTTATGGCGCATGTCCCACGACGATTGCCCATAGGCCCGAGCCGGATCACGAGGGTCCCACTTGGCGCCGACGTCGTCCAATGATTTGGCGTACGTATAGGCCAACAAGTAGCTGATGTCGTGGGCACGGCGTTCCGCCGACACCTGCAGCGAGTTGTAATTAGAGTTTCCCGAGTTCTGCAGCCAGGTGGCCTGGGCAAATGCTACGACCGGACCTCCGGCGGCGTTGTGATAGTTGGGACTGATGGCCTGGTTGTTGATGGCGCCAACCAGAGTGCCGTAGGTGGTATTGCCACCCTGTGAATAGACGCCAGTTTCGCCGCCTGGCCCGCAACCCGCAAGGGACAAGCAGAGACCCGAATCACCATAAATCAAGTCTTCACCATGCTCGATGTGGCGTCCCTGGGTCGCGACGTACGCTACCGTCAGGACGGTCGATTTATCCAGTTGCCGCTGGATAGAGAGGTTAAAGTGCTGGGCAGTGTTGGTCTTGTTCTTGTAGTAGTAGCCGGGCACGTACAGTGGCATGAGGTTGCCGAACTCAAAATTCGGAAACGGTCCGGGTCCCGACGGGAAGGTAAAGGGAAATTTCTGCCCTTGCGAGACGCCGTTTGCGCGCGTGATGTAGGGACTATTGAACTCCGGCGGCTGTGATGAATTCCAGTAGAGGCCCCATGGAGCATCGCCCAGGATACCGAAATTGCCATTATCCGCGACCCCCAGGTAGTAAAGACCGAAGGCTGCACGAATGCTGGTCTGACCTGCCGCGCCCCAAAAGCCGCCCGAGGGCGCGTAGGCGATACCAATCCTAGGTCCAAAGTTACGCCACCGGGTGGGAGAAACTGTGCTGGGAACACCCGGATCTCCTGGAACCAGGTTGCCGAGCGGAGAGTTGGGGAACCTGACCGATTGCACTCCCGGAACCGGTGTGGTCACGCGATCATAGACGTCGCTCCACGGCCGGGCGACGTCCCAGCGTAGGCCGTAGTTAACGGTTAGGGAAGGAGCCGCCTTCCAGGAATCCTGCGCGAAGAGCCCACCGTAACGGCTGCGGTTGTCGAGAAGCTGGATGGAGCATTGGATGAAGGAACTGGGAGCGCCGATAAAGTAATCGGAAACGTCTGCATTCGTTTCAACTCCATTGAAGTTGAAATAACCATTGGGGCCGCAGGTGTTTCGCGCATTCAGCTGGTAATAGCGGAAGTCGCCGCCAAAGCTTATGGAGTGATTGCCCATAGTCTTGCTGACCGTATCGCCAACACCGTAGTTCGTTTCCGGCTGATAAAGATTCAACCAGTCGTTGCCAACGGCAAAATTGTTGAAATAAAGGGTCGGCATGGCCGAGGGATATCCTGGAGGTCCGCTATTAACCAGGCCGCCGGTGGTGGGATCTGTATTGAATCCAAACTGAGAGTAGGAAGGAATCGCTGAACTGCTGGACGGGTTTGCCGTGTGAACCGCGCTGCGGAAAAACTGGATGCGCGCGACGTTGACCGTGGTAGCTCCTATGGTCTTTGTGTTGCTCATAACGAACAGCTGATTCCGCGACGGTTGACTGATTGGAAAACCGGGCAACGTCGGCAAGCTGGTGGTCGCCTGGCTGTAGACGGGTATGGTCGCGGTCGCATCGTCGTAGTGATAGTAGAACGACCAGTCACCCGTCTTATGATTGACGAAGTCGATTCGCTCGGCCATGTTGGTGTCGACGATGGATCCCACGTGGCTCGAGTTGTTATAGTCGAAGCCGCCAGGCTGATTTGCCATGGGGACGTTCGGCAATGTCAACTTGGACACGGGATCGATGTAAGCAGAAATGTTGTGACCCGGAACACTCGCGCCGGTATTGTCGGTCGTCATCACCGCCGTACCGAGCTGGTTATAGAGGGTAGGAGTGCATGTTGGAGGCTGACATACGCCGCCCGAGCCGTTAATCGTTCCGCCCCCTCGGGCTTGAAGGGTCGCAGCCCAGGTATCCCCCTTGACCGGAGTATTGAGTATGGCATCGGAAAAGATCCCGTTGCGCTCATCATTACTTAAAACCTGAACCAGCCCTGTGCTGGCTCCCGCATTCTGCCGAGTTTGCTGGTAGTCCGTAAAGGTGAAAAGCTTGTCCTTCCAGATGGGACCACCCAGGACGCCACCGTACTGATTCCGCTTCAACTCAGCCTTGGTAGTGTCGAAGTAATTGACCGCGTCCATCCCCTGGTTCCGGTAGAACTCGAATAGAGTTCCGTGAAAGCTGTTGGTCCCCGATTTAGTCACCGTGTTCATAACCGCGCCGGTGAACTTGCCATACTCAGCGCTGAAACTGTTGGTGATCAGGCGAAACTCTGCGACCGAATCAGCGTCTGGGATCATGCCGGCGCCCATGTTCTTGGTTTCATTGACCTCGGCACCGTTCACCAGGAAGGCATTGGCCCACTCCGGCTGACCGTCGGTGGAGACGTTGCCCGACGAGCCGTAGAGGCCAGAAGCGGGCGAGCGGTCGTTGTAACTGCCCTGCGTATTCGCGGGAGCGACGCCGGGCTGAAGTGACAGCAAGTCGAGGTACGAACGGCCGTTTAGCGGCATGGCCAGGATCTGAGCAGACGTGATGGTCGTACCCATCGACGTGGTCGCGGTATCGACTTGGACTGTGCTCGCGTCGACAGAGACGGTCTGGCTGACGTTGCCGACCTTAAGAACAAAATCAAACTTCAGCGCGTCGTTGACGTTGAGGTCGATCTTGTCAATGACTCCATTTTCAAAACCGGCCATAGAGGCGGTGAGGCGGTAGTTTCCTGGAGGCAACGCCAGAATGCTGTAGGAGCCCGATCCATCTGTAGTGGCCGTGCGGGTATAGCCGGTGGAAGTCTGGGTGACGGTCAGGGTCGCGTTCGGAAGGACACCGCCGGAGCTATCGCGGACGTAACCAAGAATCGATCCGGTCACGTCTGCCCATAGCTGCACGGCGCCGAGCAGCACGATCAAACAGAGAGAAATGTAATGGTAGTTACGCAATTTCATTAAGAAAGCCTCCCCAAAGATGCTGCAAATTCCGCTGTTTATACGAAAATACTGATTTTTAACGATCCCACAAGCGAAATAGTGCGAAACAGATTGCCGGCTGGGAAGGGGTGCAGGGAATCGATACGTCCATGCGGATGGTCAAAGCGGGGGGCAGCCAAGGCGCCAGGAGATACTGATTGCATGATGTGGTCGCACATTTGCGTGTACTTCAACCCGTGCATGGTTAGGCCCTTCGAGCAGCCCTCTCGTCCCCTGCAGCGTAAGATAAAGCTGCCATGAGTGACGACACTATCGAGGGCCCTGAAGACGCTAAGCATGAAGCACCCACCGACTGGGCAGACCTTCGTGCCCAAGCGGCCAAGCTTGGCATCACGTTAAGCCAACTGCAGCAGCTTCAGCTTGAGAAAAAGCTTAGGCTCGCCAGAAAGACTCAGTCCAGAGCCCCTCGCGGCACAGACGGGAAGGTTACATAAGACAGAGGCGCATTTGCGCTTCCGTTAGCGTTTGATGGTGGACAGGGGCGTACACGCGCTGCCGCTTCGGTCGGGAAGACAAGAAGGAGGGGACGGTTCCATAGAAAGCGCTGGACCGAAGGCGTTTCCCTTCAACTTGGGTACGCCACAATCCTTTGATTGCTACTGTAGGAGTTAAGCCTGCCCGTAGCACGTTGCCGAAATCTCATTTGCAATCGTGATCATTGCTGGTAAGTACACTCACCGGACCGTGCGAGAGAATGCGTTGTAGCTCTTGCATGTCGGGCAACCGTCCGGCGACGGGTTTCCCGCCGGATGTAGACGCTTCGACCGCTTGCCACTCAGACAGAAGTTCAAGCAACAATTCAAGATTTGTCTTCGTAAGTTCCATGCGTTGATGATGCCCCCGCGCAGAATGCTTTTAAATAGCACATAGATTCGCTAGCGCATGACCAATTGGGAACCTTACGCTGGCGCGCTTTGGTAACCAGCACCGGTGAGAGATGCAGATGGTCTTCGCCTGACGTTCGCCCCGCGATTCCGCGGCCAGCATCAACGGATTCCTTGATCCACGACGGCAACCGCATCACTGATAGTCACATTCGGGCGCACAGCTAGGCTTCGCTCGCCATAGACGTCAATACACAATAGTGTGCGCGGGCGGTGAATCGTTACATAAGGAGATTTTTGGCGGGCGCCCGGGCCTAATGCTGTTGGGCCTCAATGGCGGTGTACATGGATTCCCGATTCCCCACCCTGGCAAAAACATGCCTGCCGTCATCCCGCAATTCGAGCGGCGTCCCCGGCAATTGATGATAGAGCGAGGAATAACCGGTCAGAGCCTTGCCCCATCCGAGGGTCGCTCTTTCGACGATGCTGCCCCTGACGGTGGCTACGGGGGTGAGCAGATAGACGACCCCTTCCGACTTCACTATGTATTGCGCGCGATAGGCGTCGCTGCACGTCGACTCTGAAATGAGGGTGCAGTTACTTCCGGAAGACTGCAAATCGAAGGAGACAAGGGTTCCCTCGTGATAGCTGACCGGCGCAAGGTCTGCGGCGAGGGCTACCCCGGTAAATGCTAAAAGGCTCAGCATGAGGAGTTTCATCAGAATTCGCTCCCTTCCAGACGTATTCCCGTCGATGCTCCGCGAGAATGCATTCACCACTCTGACAGGGTTTTGGGTTGTTTCATCTACCACGAATGGTCCAGATTTGCCGGGAAACCAGACAAAAGTAACCAGCCATCGGGGGCTGCACCTGGATTTGTGAGGGGTGAGGGACGTGGTGTTTCCAAAGCACAATTTTGCTCGACAGGTTAGGCCATCCAATTACCGCCATCCACTCCCAGAGTCTGGGAGACGATGTAGTCGCTATCCTGCGAGGCGAGAAAGACAGCGGCGCCCACGTGATCCTCCGGCACAGCCATGCGGCCATAAGGAACGGCTGCGCCCACTCTACGTTTCTTTTCTCCAATAGGCAGGCCTTGATATTTGGCATACAGGCTATCCACCCGCTCCCACATGGGTGTGTCCACGACCCCGGGGGCGATGCCGTTGACGTTGATGCGGTGGGGAATAAGGGCCAACCCCGCAGACTGCGTCATGCTGATGACGGCCGCTTTGCTGGCGCCATACACAGCGACCAAGGGGTCACCTCGTCTGCCGGCCTGGGAGGCAAGATTGATGATCTTGCCCCCTTTGCCCTTTTCGATCATGACTGTGGCGACGGCCTGCAAGGTAAATAGCAGCCCTTTGACGTTGATGTTGAAGACGCGGTCGTAGGTCTCCTCTGTGATTTCCATAAACGGACCGATTTCGACGACCGCCGCGTTGTTAACCAGGATGTCGATGCTTCCAGCTTGTTGAACGACCTGCTGCACCATCCGGCGTATGGAGGTAACATCGCCGGCGTTGTAGCCGACCGAGAAGGCTTTGCCGCCAATCTTCTCCGCCTGAATCTTGGCTTCCCCGGCAGCAATGTCTGCGATGCATACCCGCGCACTCTCGGCGGCGTATCGCTGTGCGATAGCCAAACCAATCCCGCGAGCACCACCCGTGACCACAGCAACCTTACCCCTTAGTTTCCCCGACATCTACGGCAATCCTCCTGCTGAGAATGAATCGACGCTAGCACTAGTTCTTCTTTCCGGAACGGGTATTTTTCAGCCACTGATAGATGGAGAAGGCGCTGCCGGCAATACAGAGCGCGATAAACACAAACATGCTCCAACGAAAAGTGTCGGAGTTGGCAATTTTTAGAATGGCGCGTCCGAACTTGATGGCAAGTAGGCCCAGGATGGCAAAGCGTACTGCCCGGGTGAAGAAGTTGATCGTGCAAATGCGAAGCTGGGAGTAGTCGAGCGCAGCCGCCGCGGCAATCACCATTGTGAAAGGAAAGGGCGGGGGCGCAATGCACGCAAGCACCACCGCTTTGGACCCGTGCTTTTCGATCATCCGGCTCAGCTTGTCGAATCTCTTGGGACCCGCCATCTTCTTGATGCCCTCTTCCCCCAACTTGCGGGAAACCGTGGCCAGCACGTAGACCCCGATGGTCGATCCCACCGCAGCCGCAAGCACATACCACGGCAACCCCTGATGTTTGCGCGACACCAGGATGACCACCAGTAGATCGTTTCCGAACGGGAGGAACAGGAACGAAGAATCAAGAATACCCATCAACACCGGGCCGAAATATCCCAGATGAAGCAGGAAGATGAGGATGGGGCGAAATAATTTGCTCAATAGGACTTGGCCTCGCCGCTTGGCCTCCTCGAAACAGAGTCTGGCCGGCATTGGATTCGGTTGCGAACAAACAACCACTAATATTAGATGCCGGATTGTTCACCCTCACCCAGGCAACTGATTTGCATCGAAGCGCAAATTGAGGAACAGGAGGACTCCGTCTTGACAATAATCGTTATAACGACTAATATGGATCCATGAAAGATGCGGTTCAATCGGACCAGCGACGGCGCCCGATCCATCCGGAGGAAGCTGCTTTCCTGGACCTGCTGCGTGCTACAGACATGCTTTCCCGGGGGCTGATCGCGGTTCTCAAGTTAGAGGATCTCTCCATGACGCAGTACAACGTACTCCGCATCCTGCGCGGTGCACCCGACGGGCTCCCCTGCGGTGAGATTGGCAATCGAATGATCACACGTGACCCGGATATTACGCGCCTTCTCGATCGCCTGGAAAAGCGCGGCCTGATTTCACGTTCCCGGGACACCAGGGACCGGCGAATGGTGACCGCGCGGATCACGCCCCAGGGATTGAAGCTCCTGAGCCGGCTCGACGAACCAGTACAGGAAGCTCACCGCAAGCAACTCGGGCACCTGGGCCGGGAGCGGCTTCGGGCACTCACTGAATTGCTGCACGCCTCGCAGATGGAAGCCGTTTAATTTTCGGCCATATATTTGTTGAAACGATTATCGTTCTAACGCATCTAAACCGGCGAAAGGAAAAACCAACATGAGCACCTCAGCTACCTCGCAAGCCACCACCGCCGCCACAACATGGAACATCGACCCGGCGCACTCCGCCGCCGAGTTCAAGATCAAGCACATGATGATTTCTAACGTGAAGGGCCATTTCGCCAAAGTGACCGGGAAATTGACCCTGGACGAAAGCGACCTGACCCACTCTCACGTGGAAGCCGTGATCGAAGCCTCCTCGCTTGAGACCCGCGACGCCCAACGCGACGCGCACCTGAAGAGCGCCGACTTCTTCCACGTGGAGAAGTTCCCCACTCTATCTTTCAAATCAACAAGCATCCACCTTGTCCGGGATGGAGAACTAGCCATCCAGGGGGACCTGACCATTCGGGAAGTAACGCGCGAAGTGACGTTTTCCGTTGAAGGCCCAACCCCACCCACGAAAGATCCCTGGGGCAATACCCGGGTCGCCGTATCTGCGACCACGAAGATTAGCCGCAAAGACTACGGACTGACCTGGAACGCAGCGCTCGAAAGCGGCGGCCTTTTGGTCGGCGACGAGGTTACCATCACGCTCGACGTGCAATTCGTAAAGGCTTGAATTATCTGGACCGCCGGGCGAATGCTATAAAGACGGCGCTCCCTGGCGGGAGAAAGGAAATCACATGTCACTCCGCCCAGTAAAACAAATCATAGAAACAACACCTACCATCGAGGGCGCCGGCGTCAAGTTGCAGCGCGCCTTCGGATTCGGCAAGACCAGGGAATTCGATCCATTTCTACTTCTGGACGACTTTCGCAACGAGAATCCGAAAGATTACATTGCGGGATTTCCATGGCATCCTCACCGCGGGATCGAGACAATTACATACGTGCTCGCGGGTTCCGTCGAACACGGCGATAGCCTGGGCAACCGGGGCAAGATGATTGCCGGCGACGTGCAATGGATGACTGCCGGCAGCGGCATCCTGCACCAGGAGATGCCCAAAGGCGATCAGCAGGGCCGCATGCATGGTTTCCAGTTGTGGGCCAACCTGCCGTCATCGTTAAAGATGACCGACCCTCGCTATCAGGATATTCCGGCCAGCGCAATCCCCGAGGTTACCGATGACGATGGCACCCACGTGCGCGTTATCTGCGGCGATTTCTGGGGCAAGAGAGGACCGGTGGAAGGTGTAGCCGCTGATCCAAACTACCTCGACATCTCGGTTGCTCCCGGCCGGCGGAAGCGGCTGAAGGTAGAGACCACGCGCAATGCGTTCGCCTATGTGTTCGCGGGCTCGGGCACATTCCGCGACGGGTCGGATCCCCACGCGGTTTTGACCGAGCAGACCGCGCGGCCCGACGCGTCCCCCATCTACGATGCCGGTAACCACTCGCTGGTGCTTTTTGATCGTGGAGACGAGATCATGGTGCAAGCGGGCGAGGAAGGCATTCGATTCCTGTTGGTTTCGGGGAAGCCGATCGAGGAACCGGTTGCGTGGTATGGACCGATTGTGATGAACACCCAAGAGCAACTCCGGCAGGCGATGACTGATTTACAAGACGGGAGTTTCATCCAACATCGTTGAACAGGGTATTGAACTGACCTGGAGGTCAGGGGTGCCCCGCCCTTCGCGGAGAACTTGAAGGGCGGGCCCCCCAGCTTTAGTAGTAGCAGCTATCCCTCATGACCTGACTTAGTCGTATCTTGCCGGCAGTCGAAAACTTACTTTCACTCCTGAGGTAGAAATGGTTTTCTACTCGGGATCGTCAGGTTAAGATTGCGTATGAAGTTGATCGACCAGGATAAGAAAACCTTCAAACGCGGCTACCACAACCATTACACTCAGAACATAGAGCTCACAGAGCAAAAGGAGATTATCCCAGGGCGGGAGCCTCATCAAACTCGCCTTGCCCGGCTTCTCTATCTGGTATTACTTCTGCTTCCTGCCATGTTGCCGGGGCAGGAAGTGAGCCCCATCCCCGACGTACCCTTTGATCAGGACGTTCACGAATCGCACCCGCTCGCTACAACGGCGGAGAATGACGTACGCTCCATTACTCTTGATCACTCAGGCCGCGTTTGGGCGGCCACCGGCGCGGGTGTCCGCTACCTTGATGAAAGCGTCTGGAAGACTCCGTCAGGCGGTGCCGATATGGGGCCGGTGTATGCATTGCATCGCGATGCCTCCGGTGTTATTTGGGCCGCGGCATGGAATGGCCTGTACACGGTAACTCCTCGAGCCGTGAGTGGGCCGGTTATCTCGAACACGCTTATCAGTGCGATCGGCGAGTATGACGACCCCAGGTCAGGCAAGGCAACCCTCGTCGTGGCCGGCCCTCACGGAATCTGGCGAATCGATGGGGCCACGGCCAACCGCATTGACGCCCGCACGCAAACTTCCATCCGTAGTGTGCTTCCCGTTGAGGGCGATCGTATTTGGGTAGGCACGGCAAGTGGCCTATATCTGCTCGATCTTTCCCACAAGCCTGTTCTTTCCACCAGGTACTCGAAACCAACGGTCGTTCTGAGCAGTAATATAAGTTCGCTCCGGTCGCTGGGCGCGGGGGAGATTGCCATCACCAGTACGGGCGGTGTCGATTTCTATCGCGAAACCACCCGGATTCGCTCGCTTTCAGTCAAGGACGGGCTCCCCAATCGCTATGTATCCTCGGTCGCCGTCGAACCCGATGGCCGTCTCTGGATCGGGACGCGCCTGGGAGTAGCGCGCTACCGCGACCACGGTTGGAGTCTGCGCCATAGCCGCCGATGGTTGCAGAGCAACGACGTACGCGACGTGGCTATCGCCAGCGATGGCTCGGCGTGGATCGCAACAGGCGGGGGGGTCGACCGGATCTACCAACTCAAGCTCACACTGGAACAAAAGTCGGATCGCTTTCTGGATATTATTCGTGCGCGCCATTTGCGCTCGCCCGGCTTGATTGGCCCCGCTGTGCTGGTTACCCCGGGAGATCTCTCCAAGAGCTTCATCGAAGATGACGACAACGATGGGGAGCATACAGGCATGTACCTGGCCATGGAGTCGTTCCGGTACTACGTTACCCATGATCCGGCTGCGCGCGAGGAAGCGAAGGCCGCATTTCATGGACTCCTCGCCCTGCAGCGCATCACTGGCACCCAGCATTTCATTGCGCGTTCCATGCTGCCTATTGGAACTGCGCCTCGTCATGAGGTAGATACCACTTTTTCGCCGCAGCAGGTGGCTGAGATTGGGCGTAACGAGCTGCGAGAAAAAATTATCGAGAAACGTTGGGTGCCTAGCTCTGACGGCCAATGGCTTTGGAAGCGTGATGCCAGCTCAGACGAGGTCGACGGCCATCTCTTCGGGTATGCCGCTTACTACGATCTGGCGGCGGACGAGGAAGAGAAAAAGTTAGTGGCCGATCAGGTAGATAGGATCATCGGCGGCATCGTCGATCACGGCTACCTTCTGGTTGACATTGATGGCACGGCCACGCGATGGGGAA
Organism: uncultured Acidobacteriaceae bacterium; assembly: GCA_963758385.1. Lineage (GTDB taxonomy): Bacteria > Acidobacteriota > Terriglobia > Terriglobales > Acidobacteriaceae > PALSA-350. The sequence goes on from CAVWVA010000001.1 coordinate 2,922,386, forward strand.
ACTGGTCACCCGAAAGCATGAATAACGATCCCAATTGGTATCAGGAGCGAGCGGGAAACTCGGCCGAGATACTCGAATACCTGGGCGTGGCGTATCACATGACGCATAAGCAGAGATATCTTGACTCTGCACTCCAACTAATCAACAAAGAGGGCTATGCCAGTAATATGCTTCTTGCTATTTTTGACACACCTTCGGAGCGCACACGCGTTGAAGACGAACTGATGACCATGGTCTATCACGACTTGTTGACTTATCCTCTATTTCCTATCGTCCGCAGCGATGGAACAAAGAGCCTGGATAGCTGGTACGCTACTGCGGGCAAAGATGGCGACCCCTTCTACGACTTTGTCTACAACCACTTCTCGGGCAAGCGGACCTCACTGGCCCATGCCGTGGACACGCTGCGCGACTGGCCGCTCGATATGATCGATTGGACTGTAGACAATAGCAAGCGGGAAGACATCTCCATCGACACAACGCCGGGCGTCGAGGAGGGGAACCTCACAAAGATTCTGCCGCGCAGCGAGATGGGTCTGTGCAACTGGGACTCGGAGCCAACGCATCTGGTGATCGGAGGAGACGGCGCGCGGGAAGATCGACCGAACGACTGGCTTCTGGCCTATTGGATGGGCCGCTACTACGGTCTGCTCGCTGGACCAGGGTCTATAAGCGTTATTGGTGCCCGCACGGACGACCATTGGTCTAGTGCATCACTCAGTTGGATGTTCTAGAGAGAACTGCAAGCATCCACCCTCAGTTTTCCCGTGCCACGAATGCGGGTGTCCCATATCTCGTGCTATTACGAGATGTGGGAAATCTCACAAATCCTGGCCCCACGCCGTTTAAGCTTTTCTCTCCGCCCGAGAGTCCCACGGAAGATTCGCGTTCTTCCCATATCCCGCCAAAATTAAATGGGCGAGATATGGGGCACCCGCGTTCGTGGCTCAATCAGAAACTATAGCGAAGCGAGAATTGCATACGCCGTCCTTGTGTCAGCAAAGGCGAGATGTAGTCACCGAAGGAACTGCTTCCACCATAAGGATTATTCCGCACCGTATGGGGGTCGAACCTGACGTCATTGAATGTGTTGAAGATCTCAGCTGCGAATTTGATCTGCTGACGTTCAGTAATTGCGAATACTTTTGACATGCCGCTATCCAGGCTGGAGTAGCCATCGCCGCGGAAATTGTTTCGCTGCCCCGCCTCTCCAGGATAGGGGAGCCGAAGGTTGGCAAGCGCCTGGACCGGATCCTTGAACGCGTTTGGCTGTCCATCCTGGGAATTTTTCTGATGCCCGCCGCTCGCGATCTTCCCGGTTTGGATAAGCCAACTCGGATCGTTCCAGTCTGTCGTCCAGCCCAAGCCATCGGTTGCAGTCCAGGGTAACCCGCTGGTGTAGTGGGCAATTGCGTTGAGGTTCCATCCGCCAATCAAAGTGTCGACCAACCTGTTGGCATTTGACGCAAACGCGCGGCCGCGGCCAAAGGGCAACCCGTACAGCAGGTTAAAGGTCACTGCGTTGCGGGTATCAAAATCAGACACCCCGCGATTGAGTTGTGGGGAGTAGACGTTGATGATCTGGCTCCAGATAAATGATCCTGAGGTGGCTGCCCGCTCTGCGTCCGATCCCAAATCTAATGATTGCGAGTACGTGTAATAAACATCGAACTGCAGATCGTGACTCGCCGGGTGATGCAGGGAGAACTGGATACCGTTATAACTACTGTTTCCTTTAGAAGACCAGGTTTCTATGGACCCGAACTGGGGATCAAAAAATCGGTAAAGCTCGTTATTTGGCGCACCCGGCGCATAGCCGTAGTCAAGCGTGTACAAGGCGCTCAATTCATTGCCACGGTTGGGGCCAAATTGTGACGCGTAGAGATTCTGGGTGGCCGTGAGCCCGTTACCAGCGGCTAGAGGGAACATGTCTTCCCAGTATTGAATCTTCGGTACGGCGGAGACGGGCGTTCCCGCGTCCACCAATTGTGCCATTTGAGTGCCAGCCTGATAGAAAGTACCGCCCCCCTGGGTATCAACCAGGTTGAGGGGAGTGGCCAAATCACGCATCTGCATCAGCCTGCGGCCGAGCCTTCCGGTGTAGGTGACTTGAAAAATGTTGCCACCGCGGAGCTCGCGCTCGATAGTGAGATCGAAGACATGCGAATAAGGCGTTTTCACGCTTTGGTCGATGCTCCATGCCAGGGCGCCATCTTGGCCCGGAATTACAGGAAACTGGCCTCCGGGAGTCGGGGGAGGGAGAATCGAAGTAGGCGGTTGGTTGAAGGCGCTAAATCGCGGAGCAGTATCCACCGTGGCATTGATTCCGCTCGATACGTTGGTAGAAAGTCCATAAGCGCCCTGTTCGTCATAGGCGTCAATCAATGCCTGGCCGAAGTGATCGTAATAGATACCGTACCCGCCGCGAATTACTGTTTTTCCGTTCGCCCCAAAAATATTTTCCCAAACGCGAGAGCCCGAGGTGTTAGGAGAAAATGCAAAGGCGACCCGAGGAGCAATATCCAGCTTGTCCATTGTCCATAGGTCTGGTTGGTGGTTTGCCTTTCCGGCAGGCACAAATTCGAGGTTGGGCTGAATGGTCTGGCCCGACGCAGCGCCCGCTGCCCTGGCGTTAAACCATTGCCCAAGATTTACGTTTGGCATCACTTCCTGGCCGTTGCGTTCGTAGGGAACCTCCAGCAGGGAGTGGCGTATTCCGTAGGTCAAGGTCAGGTTCGGCCTTACCTTCCAGGTGTCCTGCAGATAATATTCCCACTCATGGGAAAGGTAGTGACGACTCGGCCACACGCCTGACGGGAGCGTATCCAGATCGTTTCCAGTTACCTTGTAGTTGTAATAAGCGAAGGCTTGTGTGATCAGGCCGGTAATGTCTGAGATGGCGTTGTTATAAGCGCCGTAGAAGTTTTGATTGACGGCAGGCAGACCAAAGGCTCCCGGGTCGAGGCTCCCTCCCTGGCCGGCGATGCTGCCCGTCGTGAGGTAGTTCGCCGTAACATTCGCGCTTGTGTAGAGCGTGTTGTCGCTGGCACGATTGTTAGTAAAGCCGCGGAAGTTCAGGCCAAACTGGAAGGTATGTTCTTTCTTGGTCCAGTTGAGATCATCCACGATCGTGTTCACGGGGATGGTGACAATCTGCGAGGTGTTGCCGGTTGATGTGAATGCACTGATGCTGCTGAAGTTCACGAAATTTGAATCGGTGGCGCCGCGATTCGCGAAACCCTGACGGATGTAACCGTAACGAAGGTTATTGATCAGGGAATTCGAAATCGTCCAAATATCTCCCGCGGCAATGCCCTTGTTGTTCGAGTACAGCGCCGACGTTGGAACACTGCCGGGAAACTGCTCAGGTGAAGCGGAATTGTCTCCCTGAAGGTTGCCGCGGATGAAGAGTTGCTGATGACTGCTCAGGTTGTAATCAAGTTTCGCGATGTAGGTGTTCAGGTTTGACGGGTTGGGCGAAGCGAACGTGAACTCCTGTTGGTTGTAGCCGTCTCCACTGCCGCCGGCATTGATATTCGACACCGGGTACTTAGCGAAGTAGCTAAGGACCGCCGAATTGACGCCTGGGCCCAGGGGGCACGTGCCATTGGCGGAACAGTTAGGATCCATCATGGCAATCTGGCTCGGATTCAACGTGGTTAGAGTGCCCGACACATTGTTATACGTGAGGTTGCCCTGGCGAAACGCTGCGCTGGGTACGGTGTTGGTAACCTGGGCACTCTCAGCAATCTTTTGCCCCTCAAAGGTGAGAAAGTAGAACAGTTTGTCTTTACGGGCCGGGCCGCCCAGCGATGCGCCGAAAGTATTGCGAAGATATTTTGGCGGAATGTTCGGCAATCCGTTGGAGATTTGCGATTCTTTGTTAAACCAATCGTTGGCCACCGTATTGGTGGGCCGGTAATACTCGTAGGCGCTGCCATGGAGTCGATTCGTTCCACTGCGTGTCACCAGCGTCACCTGGGCGCCGGAGGAACGGCCGGAATCCGCGTTCGCGTTGGTGGTCACTACGCGAAATTCTTCCAGAGAGTCGCGCGTAGGGCGAAGCACCCCGGTAAACGCATAGCCCTTGGTCTGTGTATTGTCGTCCAGTCCGTCGAGGGTGACATTAGATTGGTCAGAACGTGCGCCGTTGACGGCGCCGCTGCGGCTATCGGTGTCTTGTTGTTGTGACGTTTTGTCGCCAAGGAAGAGGACACCCGCCTGCAAGCTCAGAAGATCGAGGATGTTATTGCCCTCGAACGGCAGCTGTTGGATCTGGGCTGTGTTGAAAGGCGTTCCGATCGTCGCATCGGTGTTATTGAGCGTTACCGTGTTGGCATTGACCTCCACCACCGCTTCGGCACGACTGACTTCCATCCTGATGTCTAATGTGGCTGGCTGGCTCACCAGCAATTCAAGCTTGTATTCCTGCTTGGAGAAACCAGGAGAGGTCGCGTCGACGACATAGTTGCCGGGAGCAATCTGTTCGAAGAAGTATTCACCCCGGCCATCAGCCTTCCGGGTCGAAACGAAGCCGGTATCTGAGTTAGTGATCGTGATCTGGGCACCGGGCAGCACGGCTCCGCTGGGGTCGTGCACGGTTCCGCGTAACGACGTCTGCGCTGTTTGGGCAGGACATAGCCTGACGGGCAAAACGGTGAGCAGCGCAATATAGAGAGTTAGCCTCAGTGCTCTCATCTGGCAAGAACCTCCTCAAAATTCGAAGATTTACCCCACATACGGCCATGGCCCTGGGTCATAGCCGCCAGCGCCGTCAAACGGATTTCACCCATCGATGAGTCACCGAAAGTGAAGTCTTCCCTGGAGTGGCCTGAAAAGCGATGGAGCGACTCTACCATTGACAAAACGTTTTGGCAATGTCAGATTTCTTGCTTATAATTTCCTTGTCCTGACCGCACTTCATCCTCGCATCAAGAGATAAAGGGAATATTGTGAGCGTGCTCAACATCGATTTAGATAGCATCTGCAACAGAAACTATCGGGTGGTGACCAAAATCGAACCGAAGAAGACGGTTCTGCTCGTCATCGATATGCAGCGGTTCTTTCTTGAGCCTGGACAGCCTGCGTACCTTCCCGGCGGAGATGGTGCGCCTTCCGGGCTGGATGTGATTGCGCCCAGCCGCCAGGTCATCGATCGTTGCCGCGCGGCTGGAATTACAGTTATGTATTCAAAGTGGGGTCTGCGGGGCGACGGTTGGGATGTTGGCCGATGGGCGGACAAATGGCCGACGTGGAAGGCAGGCACTCCCGAAGGACCCAGCTGGCCTCCGGAAGGAGCGGATACATCGGGGCGTCACAGGAATTTTTCTTACGCCACCGACATCGTCTCTGAGCTGGATCCGGCGGAAGGGGAGCTGATTTTCGCGAAGAGCCGGTACAGCTCCTTCGACGGGACCATCCTCGACACAGCCCTTCGGGAGCGGCCCGAAGTGGACACACTCATCATGATTGGTGTAACGACGGGCTTTTGTGTCCGGTATACAGCGAACGATGCCTTCGCACGAAATTATCGCCTGGCAGTGCTCGCGGATTGCACCTCTGCGGTGAACGATCCGCTCTTTGAGCAGGCGGGCTCCGGCCAATACATCGCCGCTCTGAGGGACATTGCGACCGGACTTGGCGATGTAATGAGTAGTGAAGAATTCTTCAAACTGCTGCGAACAGGGGGTGCCAAAGGCGCGAATGGTGCCAAGGGGCAAAACGGTCAGTGAGTTCGTTGGAGACCACTCTTCGCAAAAGCGCGAAGGATGGGGCACCAGTCATTCTGCGGGTTACCAGCGCACCGGCAAAGTAGGCGCAATATAGCAGATAATCGTTGCTGGAAGAGTGAATGACCGACAGCGTGAAGACCGATCTATCGTCGAATTCGGCCATCACGCGTCGCGATCTGGGCAAGATTGCCGCGGGCGCTCTGCTCACAGGCGTTGCCATGAAGGCTGCGCGGACTCTCTCCGGCCACAGCGGAGAAACGATCAAAATTGGCGGCCTTTTTCATCTGACTGGCGATGGTTCGCTTTGGGGTCCATCGATGAAGCGCTGTATGGAACTTGCTGTCGCCCAGATCAATGCGCGGAATGGTGTGCTCGGCAGGCAGATCGAAATGCTTTCTGAGGATGACAACACCAGCCCGGACGTGGCCGTTCAGAAATCGTTGAAGATGGTTCAGGATGGTGGAGCGAAGGCACTCTTCGGTGTCGTTTACTCCAGCGTTCGTGCCGCCGTCGCGGTGTATGCCGCGCGTAATCGCACCCCATACTTCTATCCGACCTATTGGGAGGGCGGTACGTCCTGCGGACGATACTTCGTCTCGGTAGGCGCGATACCAAACCAGCAGCTCGACTTCTTTATTCCCTTTCTCATCGAACACTGCGGACCGAGATTTTATTGTGTTGGCCAGGATTACATCTGGCCTCGCGTTTCGATCGACCTGATCGAGGGCCTGCTCAAGAAACACGGCGGCCAATTGGCAGGGAAAGAGTTTGTGCCGTTCGACCAGAGTGATTGGTCGTCGATCATCCGCCGTATCAAAGAGTCCTCTCCCGACGTCTTCTTCCCCTTCATCGGCGGTGATGGACTCATAACTTGCCTGAAACAGTTTTATGACTTTAATTTGGGAAAAACCCGGATTGCGTCGACATTGATGGATGAGCTATACGTGCCGGCATTGCAGCCGGAATTGCGTAAAGGCATTCTCTGCTCGGTGTCGTACTTGATGGCGATCGACACTCCTGTCAACCGGGCGTTTGTTGCCGATTTCAAAAAAGCCTACGGCCCGGATGCCGTGCTGAACAACATGGGCGAGGCGCAGTACGACAGTGTTTTTCTGTGGAAGCGTGCGGTGGAGAAGGCCGGCACTTTCGACGTGGAAAGGACGGTGGATGCGCTCGGCGCCGCCAGTTTCGACGCTCCGCAGGGTGCGATAACCATTGATGGCGTGTCTAACCATGCCGCCCTTCATCAGATTATTGCCGAGGTGCGTGCCGACGGCGGCTTCGACGTGCTGAAAGACTTCGGCCGGGTCGCCGCAAGGACAAAATGCAGGGTATAAGTGCAATCAGGCCACGAACCACGCAGAAGGAGGATGAGAGATCATGCTCGTTCAGTTATTGAACGGCCTCAGTATGGCCGCGATCCTTATCCTCGTCTCGCTTGGCCTTGCGGTCATCTTCGGCATGCTTGGCATCGTGAACCTGGCGCACGGCGAGCTCTTCATGTTGGGGGCCTATACGGTTGCTACCTTGCACATGCTGGGCATCTCGCCCTGGTGGGGTCTTGTGCTGGCGCCAATCGTGGTCGGCGCGATTGGCATGCTTATCGAGCGCACAATCATAAGACGCCTGTATCAGCGACCACTCGATACATTGCTCGCCACTTGGGGTGTGTCGATCGTATTGCGCCAGATCGTCCGTTTGATCTATGGCTCGGGCCATCCTGGTTCGAGTTCTCTTATCGTCGGCAGCACAAGGATATTGGGCGCGGACTATCCAACCTATCGGCTGTTTGTGATCGCAGTAACTGCCGCGATCACGCTACTAACCTTCGTCCTCTACTTCAAGACCCGCTTCGGTCTCAAGATCAGGCTCGTGATCAGCAACCGGCAGATGGCTAGGGCTCTTGGAATCGACACGCGCAGCACTGATTTGTGGGCCTTCGGCATTGCCTCTGCCCTGGTAGGGTTTGCCGGCGCGATGATGAGCCCGTTGGTGACTATCGATCCAGATATGGGGCTCACACTGCTGTCAAGAGCCTTCATGGTGGTTATTGTCGGGGGCATTGGCGGCCTCTACGGTGTGATCGCGGGCGGCTTGCTCATTGGCAGTGGCGAAGCAGCTGCGTCTTATTTCCTGCGGCCGGTCGTGGCCCAGATCCTGGTCGTCATGTTGGCGATCGTCGTGATCCGGGTGCGGCCGAGGGGGATCACCGGATGACCGAAGAATCGGCCATCAAACAATGGAAGGTCGGCGGCCTCTCAGTACTCACAGGCATCCTGGCTTTTTTCCCGCTGGTTTCGAGCGACTACCACACCGCGATCTTGGCCAAATTTATTGTGTTCGGCATTTTCGCGCTTAGCCTTAATTTGATCTGGGGTTATTCCGGGATTGTGAATTTTGGCCACGCCATCTTCTTTGGCGGGGGCGCCTACATTATGGGCATCGTGCTCAAGGCGCTTCCTTTCCCCGGCGCGACCTACATTGCGATGCTGGCGGCGATCGTGCTGCCCATGATCTTCGGCCTGGTCCTTGGCTGCTTCCTGTTTTACGGACGAGTAAGCGGAGTCTATTTCGGCGTGGTGACGCTGGCCCTGACAGGTGTGGTGCAATCGATCGCGATCGTCAGCTTTGGCGTTACCGGCGGCATGAACGGCCTATATGATTTTCCTTCGCCCAGGATCAGCTTTCCAGGCTTGCCGCCGTTGAATCTCGACCGGCCCCGTGCTGCTTACTATTTGGCGGTTGCGGCGGCGATCGCCTGCCTATTTCTCGCCCGCTCTATCGTTCGCAGTGATTTCGGACGGGTACTCCGCAGCATCAAGGAGAACGAAGACCGCGTCGAATTTCTTGGTTACAACGTGCCCCTCATCAAGCTCACTATCTTTGCTATCTCCTGTGGTATGGCTGGTTTTGCTGGGGCGCTTTACGTGCCGGTTGGGTTCATATCACCCGATCTCTTGAGTATGGAACGTTCCGCCGCCGTTCTGGTGTGGGTCGCCGTGGGCGGCCGCGGGACACTTACCGGCGCGTTTATCGGCGCGCTGGTGGTCAACTATCTTCAAACCCTTCTTTCCGATCAATTTGCGGTTCTGTGGCTACTTTTTATTGGGGTGCTGGCAATCATGGTTGTGCTCTTCTGGCCGAACGGCATTGTTGGGTTACTGAACCAACCGCGTTTGCGTGGCATTCTGGGTCGGAAAGATGAGCGCCGTGCTGGAGATTGAGCGGCTCTACAAACACTTCGGGGGCATGAATGTAACCGCTGGTCTGGAGCTGCGGATCAAGACCGGCGAATTGCGCTGCATCATCGGGCCGAATGGAGCAGGAAAAACGACGCTGTTCAATCTGATCACCGGGAGAGATAAGCCGGATTCAGGACGAATACTCATCAATGGGCGGAACGTTGCTGGCAGCCGCGTCTATCAGATAGCTCGTTTTGGCGTGAGTCGCAAGTTCCAGTCGCCTTCTGTCTTCCAGGATTTGACGGTTCGGGAGAATCTGATGGTGGCAGCGACAGGCCACAACAGCGTCTTTGATCTTCTTCGCAACCGGCATGGGTCCGCCCTCGCGAAGGTAGAAGACATGCTGGTGCGGCTCGATCTGGCCGCGGAGGGTGGCCGCGGCGCACGCGATCTTTCTCATGGTCAGAAGCAGTGGCTCGAGATTGGCATGGTCTTGTTGACCGAGCCAAGCCTGGTGCTGCTTGATGAGCCCACAGCGGGCATGACTTTGGCCGAGACGGCAAAGACAGCACGGCTCATTCAGTCGGTTCTCAAGGGCAAAACCACAATCGTTATCGAACACGACATCGCCTTTATACGTCAGCTCGGAGCGCCAGTCACAGTGCTGTATAGGGGCAAAGTGTTGTGCGAGGGTAGGTTCGATGAAATCGCAGCCAATGAAGAAGTGCGCCGGATCTATCTAGGAGAAGAGGTCTGATGCTCCTGAGCCTCTCTCGAGTGGATCTCGGTTACGGGCAGGGCACTATTTGCCGAGAGATCGATCTTACGGTTGGGAAAAACGAACTCGTGTGTCTGCTCGGCCGCAATGGTGTGGGCAAGACCACGCTTCTGCGCGGGATCATTGGCGTTCTCCAGTGCACCAAAGGCAGCATCCTTCTTGACGGGCGGGAGATCTCGAAATTTCCCGATCACGAGCGGGCACGACGCGGCATTGGCTATGTTCCACAAGGCCGCCTGGTCTTTGGCAAGTTGTCAGTGGAAGAGAATCTGCGCAGTGGAACGCTGATTGGTACAGGAAAACTCGGCGCCATCCCCGATCACCTGTTCGAGTATTTCCCCATCTTGAAGCACCGCTTAACCCAGGCAGCAGGAACCTTAAGCGGCGGAGAGCAGCAAATGCTGGCGATCGCGCGAGCGCTTGCAGGCCGGCCCCGGCTGTTGCTACTCGACGAACCGTCGGAGGGTATTCAGCCGAGCATTGTCCATCAACTTGGCGATATCCTGCGCCAGATCAGGACAGAACAGCATCTCGCAATGCTGCTGGTCGAACAGAACCTGAAATTCGCCACCAGCATAGCGGATCGTGGATTTGTTATCGAGAAGGGACAGATTGTAGCCGCGGGCGAAATGCAGGCTCTTATCCAGGATGATGTTGTCAGAGAGCATCTGACCTTTGGGTCAAAATAGAACAGGCAGGCCCTAGCTTCCAACCTTTGCGGCTAAAGAACCGGGCATCCTCAAATTTACGACATCTTTGTTTGATTTGGAGCGATGGGGCAATGGAGAGGAAGAGCGGCGAACGATCACTTCTACAGGAACGACAACGCTGCGATCCCGGGTTGTGCCCTCGATTTGGCCAATCAAAAGGTTCGCCGCATGCTGACCGACGAGCCTCGGATGCAGATCCAGCGCTGTCAGGGGTGGATCGGTCAGTCTCGCGGTGTCGCTATCAGTGCCCGCTGTGATGAGAAGATCTTCGGGCACGCGGAGGCCCCGAGTCCTGGCGGCCAGCAGCGCCCCCATCGCATAACGATCAGTGACGCAATGGATCGCATCCGGGCGCTTGCGAGCCCTGAGCATTTCCATCGTGGCGCTAAAGGCGAGCGACTCGTTGATACTGCCGAGCAGTTCTCTTGCCAAACTTACCTGTCCCCGGGCCTTACACCACTTATGGTAGGCCTTCAGGGTCTCGCGGCTGTAGGAGTAGTCAGAAGGTGTCGTCAGCAGAGCCACTCGTCTCGCCCCGTTGTCCGCCAGATGGTCAAGGATCAGGAAAGTGGCACGGTCATTGTCGTTGTCAACCCAGCTGTTGGCATCTTCGCCTGCGTCCAGGTCGCGACCGGTGGTCACAACTCCAATCCGGCGGCGGCGAAGCAAGCGTAACAACGGATCACCCCGGGTCGGATCGATGAGGATAACGCCGTCGACGTGGAGCCGCTCGAGATCCCCTTCTGAAGTGGGTAGCAGCAACACAAGATGATACCCACGGGCCGCCGCAGCTTCCGATGCCCCAGCGACCAGATGGATGAAATAGTCCAGCTCGATGAGCGACACGTGGTGGGCGGTGGACCGGGAATGCATTACCGCGAGTATGCTGGTCCGATTGGTTCGCAGGCTCCGGGCCGCCGTGCTGGCGGCGTAGCCTAGCTTGGCGGCGACCCGCCGGATTGCTTCCACCGTCTCCGGATCGACGCGACCTTTGCCATTCAACGCGTGGGAAACAGTTGTCAGGGATACGCCGGCTGCGGCCGCGACGTGGCGTATCGTTGGACGCTTGCGTTGTTTCTTCACGGCGATTCCTAGGTTAGCATGCCGTACACGTTCGAGGGTCCATCAGAGGTTCTGGCTGGATAGATGGCGACGATCACGATTATGCTATAAACCAATGCCGCAAACTCTATTGGACGAAACATTTTCCCGCGAGGCCCTCGACCCTCTGCTCAAGTGGATGAACGCGCCTTCGGTTTGGCGCGTCGAGCCCAATCGTTTGCGGCTGCTAATAGAGCCAGACGCCCTGACGGATTTCTGGCAGAAGACGCATTACGGATTTCGTGTTGATAACGGCCACGTTCTCTATGCGGAGATCTCCGGCGATATCGTGGTCACAACTGGGATCCACTGCCAATTGGCGCATCAGTACGACCAGGCCGGATTGATGGCTCGCTTCTCGGCAGACTGCTGGCTTAAAGCATCCACTGAATTTCTGTCTGACGGCCCAAGCCAGCTCGGCACAGTAGTCACAAACAATGGCTACTCTGACTGGTCAATGCAGTCCTTTCCCTATCCCAGCCTGAAGGCAGACGCAGGACTTTACTACTGTCTGAGACTCCGCCGGGAAGGGCCGGACTTCATCGTCGAACATGCGCCCTCCGCAAGTGGTCCCTGGACGATGATGCGCATAGCCCATCTGGCATCCAGTCCGGACCAGCCGTGCCAGATTGGACTCTATACCTGCAGTCCGAAAGAGGCAGGGTGTCGCGTTTGGGTAGAGTTTCTTCGTATGGAACGGCCGTAAAGTAGCATAGTGTTACGAGAAACCGCAGTTTCTCATTTTGCAGCGTGGCCGTTCAGCGAAGCTCGCGGATACTCCACTTGCACGGAAACGATGGAGTAGGGCTCGACCGTTACTCTGATCTGATCAGAGCCCTGGATTGGCAGAGCCTGTCCTTCGGGATGCTCCATCAAATTGGTCAGGGTCGCCGAGGTTGCCCCCGCCGGAACATGAACCGTGCTCTCGGTCGCGCTCCCCGCCCACTCATAAAACCGCAGGATGAGCGCATCGCTGTCCTCCGCCTTCTTTACGGCGGTAAGGACCAGGTTCTTCGACTCGATGCTTGCAAAAGATCGCGTTGCCGGTAGTTCACCGCTATGCGATTCCACTTGAGCAACATTGAGTTTGTAATTGTATTCGTAGCCATGGCGAACCGTGAGCGCGCTCTTCCAACCTCCCCGGTGCGGGTAGAGCGCGTAGCTAAAGTGATGATGGCCCTTGTCGGCGTTCGGATCCGGCCATACAGGTGAACGTAACAGCGACAGGCGTAGCACATTCCCCTGGCAATCATATCCATACTTCGATTCGTTGATCAGCGAGAAACCATGCTTGCCATCGCCGAGATCTGCCCAACGTAAAGCCGGCACCTCAAACTTGGCCTGCTCCCAACTGTTGTTCCTTGTCGTGGGCCGCTCGATCGTGCCATAGGGAATTTCGTAGGTCGCTATGTTGCTCGAGGCTGCCAAAGGAAACGCTGCCTTTAGCAGGACGTGGGTTTCATGCCAGTCGATATCATTGACGATCTCGACCTGGTCTGAACCTGCGGCGAGTACAATCTGTTGCACAAAGGTCGAGCTTTGCCACTTGCGGGATACGCGGATCACCGCCTGGAGCGGCCCTTTTTCAATCAGCTGCACTGATTCCGCCCGGATCGGCGTGAAGTGATCGAGGGTTCCCGGATCGATGTTCCAGGCGTCGTCGGAGTGCGGCTCATCGTGAAAGACTTGCAATTCATTACCGCAACCGCCGGCAACCAGTGCTTCAAACCTCCCTACCTTGTCATAAAGGCTCGTAATGCAGCCGGTATGGGGATCGACGGTCAGCTTCAAGTGCGAGTTCTCGATTGTCCATCCACTGGCGCGAAGATCGCTCGCGAATGGCCTCGTTCCGCTCACCACGTGTAGAACGGTATACCCCAGAGAAGGCGCTTCCCTGACATCAACCAGCAGCCGGTAGGTATTGCTCTGCGTATCGCTCGATAGAATCTCGGAGGGTAGAACATGGTTGTTCGCATCCAGCACCGAAAGGCCATTATTTTCTGCCTGCGGCATCTGTACACTGACCCTAACCATGCCTCCACGGTTCCATCCCAGGGGATTCCAGACCATGACGGGTCGCCCCGGTCCGCCTGTGTCTACGAACGCATTCATAGCCTGAAGGGCCTTTGCAGATGCGGCCTCGGTGGCCCAGCTCACCTGGTCGTAGTCCTGCTGCGCGTCCTTGTAAATGACGCCGAGGCCCGATCCAGCCGCGAGATCATGGAATTGATTGAAGAGAGCCTTCTTCCAGGCTTCGTCCAACTCATCGCTGGGATATTTCTCGCCCCTGACCCATGCAAGCGAAGAGTATTTCTCTGCATTCAGTAGCCATTCCTCACTTTCCCGCATGTTTCGTTTCTGATTCGCCTGAGTCGTATAGGTACCCCGGTGATGCTCGAAGTACAGCTCGTCGTTCCATGTGGGAATGCTGATCTGCCCGGGCCGCGGTGTGGTTAATGCATCTGCGCCCCGGGCCACAACCTTGTAATTCCAGGTGGGAGAATTCGGTGAAACCTTCGTCTCGACACTGCTGAAGAATGATTGCGCAGTGCCAAAGCTCAATTGCGGAACCACTTTATCGGATTCTCTCCAGTACACACCCTGATCGAGCAGCGCGCGGGTTGCGCCGCCGCCATGATCGCCCACACCATACAAATCCATGAATTCCAACAAACCGGGCGCGAGGGTCCGTGATTTTACGAGGTCGTTCGCGAGACGTACGGGATCAAGGTCGGTATTGCTATAGTGATGCGGCAGATAGCTGAGTATCTTGCTGCCATCTGGCGACTGCCACCAAAAAAGTTTGAACGGGAGCGGATTTGTTTCATTGGCGCCAAGCTTCTGCGTAACAAAATAGTCGACTCCTGACTTTTTGTAGATCTGCGGCATCTGCCAGTTGTACCCGAAGGAATCGGGGTTCCAGCCCACCCGGACATCGACTCCGTACAACTGTTTGAAGGTTCGCTTGCCGATAAGAAGCTGCCTTACCTGCGACTCGCCGTCCGGCATATTCAGGTCGGGCTCGACCCACATACCGCCTACAATTTCCCAACGCCCTTCGAAGATGCGTTGCCGTATGCGGCTATTGATATCGGGATACTTCTCAGCAATCCATTCGTTATATTGCGCTGCCGACTGAGTGTAGGTGTACATGGGGTACTCGCTCATGAGCTGAACCGCGGTACCGAAGGTACGCCTCACCACGTCCACCGTTTCCGTCCACGGCCACAGCCACGCCGCGTCGATATGCGAGTTGCCTGTTACGTGGAAGGTCGCCGTCTGCAATAGCGGTTTCAGCGGCTCGAGCGCTTGTTGAGCGTGGCGCAGCGACTGGTCGAACTTTTGCCCATCCCCGGATTGCAGAGCCTGTAAATTCACCTTCCCGATCGCCGCCTCCAACGTCACACGGTCTCCTGGAGTGCTGTTGGAGAGGGTGCGAAGCATCAGCGCTGCGGTAACAAACTCGGTATAAAGATCAGCCGGGTTGGGACGATCTTGTGCAAATTCGATCTTCGCCACGATTTCCGGCACTTCCTTAAAATCGGTGGAGTCAAGCCGCTGATTGCCGTTGCTGTCCCACAATTTGTAGGCGACCAATACTTTGTCACCTGGTTTCGCCGAATTGAATAGGACGATCGGTTCGAGGGATTCACCTTCCGCCACACGCCGCCCATCGACGTAAAGCGTCAGCTTGTCATCCTCGGGGTATTCGAGCCAGATTCTGGATCCAGTCAAGTCATAGCCGTCGAGAGACTGCGGAACCTCTATCACCTTGCGCAGCCATACGGTGTCTTTTGTCCCTGTTAAATACGGAAGGCTCACTTCTTCCCAGGAGGAATCATCGATTGCGGCCGCTTGGCCGCGATCAATATCGCCCTTGTGATATTTCCAACGGCTAATCGACAGAGACTGAAACCTGGCGAGCTCGCCAATCACTGTCTGAGATTGCGGCGAGAGAGACTTCACGGCAGCTTCTGTCTGGCGAGGAGCATACATATCAAATTGCCGGGCCTCATCCGTCTGTTGTGCCCAGGTTCGCGTGAGACCGGTTAGCAGAATGAAGACAAGGATTGCCGCCTCCGCCAGGCCTTTATCGCCGTAAGAACGCAATCGAACAGAGGCTCGTGTCATCTTTGTATATCTCGCTCTAAACGGATTTCTTTGTAATGCAGGGAAAAGAACGACGAAACAGCTCGTTAGTTCTTGGACCGCTGATCCTTGTAGTCGATTCTTACCGTGTTGATGGAATACGCGCCTACCGGCATTTTGAGATGGCCCTCAGAGCCTTCGATGTGGATTGCCCTATCATCCTGGGTCTCGCGCTCCATCAGGTTCACTACGGCGTAACTCGACGCGCCGCTCGGCACCGTGATATCGGCAACTGACGGTGTGCCGGCCGACTCGTAGAAACGGAGAATGAGCGCGTCGCTATCTTCGGCCTTCTTGACCGCGGTCAGCACCAGATTCTGCGGTGCGATGCTCACAAATGAGTGGGTTGCACCCAATTCGCCGCTGTGCGTCTCCACTTGCGCGGCGGTTAGCCGGTAGTTGTATTCGTAGCCACGGCGCACAGTCAGCGCGCGCTTCCAGTCGCCGCCATGCGGGTAGAGCGCATAGGTGAAGTGTTGGCGCCCGCGGTCTGTGTCCGGGTCCGGCCAAATGGGCGAGCGCAGCAGAGAAAGCCGGAGGAGGTTCCCTTTGCAGTCATACCCATACTTTGACTCGTTGATCAGCGAGAAACCGTGCTCTGCGTCGCCGAGGTCCGCCCACCGTAGTGCCGGAACCTCGAACTTTGCCTGCTCCCAACTGTTCTCGCGGGTAGTAGGCCGCTCGATCGCTCCATAAGGTATTTCGTAAGTCGCCATTTTGCTGGAGGCGGCCAGGGGAAACGCTGCCTTCAACAACACATGGGTCTCGTGCCAGTCAATGTCGTTGACCACATCCACTTGGTCAGTATTCGCGTCGAGCACAATTTGCTGCACGAAGGTCGAGCTTTGCCAATGCCTGGTTACGCGAATCGCGCTTCGCAGCGGGCCCTTCTCCACCAATTCGACAGCATCTACCTGCGTTATCGGGATAGGGTGGTCTACGGTGCCCATATCGATGTTCCAGGCATCATCCTTGGACGGAAGGTCGTGAAAGGCCTGCAATTGGTTTCCGCACCCGCCCGCGGCCAGGGCTTCAAATTTTTCTCGCTTGTTGTACAGGCTGGTGATGCAGCCCGTATGCGAGTCCACACTCACCTTCAAATAAGTGTTTTCCATTGTCCATCCGCTCGCATGCAGGTCGCTCGCGAATGGCCGCTTGCCGGGTACCACGTAAACAACTGCGTAGCCCAACGAGGGCACCTGTTCCAATTGCACCAGTAACTGGTAAGTATTCGTACGAAGGTCGCCGGATACGATCTCGGACGGCAGCACATGGTTGCCAGAGTCTACGACGGAAATACCTTCGGGTTCGGCCTCGGGCATCTGCACCCGCAGGTTGACGATTCCGCCTCGGCCCCATCCCAATGGGTTCCAGACGATAACTGCCTTGCCCGGGCCGCGTGTATCGACGTGTGCATCGATTGCCTCCAGGGCCGCGGAAGAGGCTTCTTGCGTCGTCCACCGTATTTGGTCGTAGTCTTTCTGCGCGTCTTTATAGACGGTAGCAATCGCCGAGCCTGCCGCCACATCATGGAATTGGTTGAACAACAGCCGCTTCCATGACTCCGTGAGCCCCGCAGCCGGATAGGGTTGATTGTCGAGCCACGCCAGAGCCGAGTATTTTTCCGCATTCAATAGCCGCTCTTCGCCTTCGCGCATGTTTCGCTTTTGCTTGGCTTGTGTCGTGTACGTGCCCCGGTGGTGTTCGAGATAAAGTTCATCATCCCAGGTCGGCACAATCACCTGGCCCGGTAAAGGCGCAGGAAGTGCGATGTTGCCGGCAGCAGCGATGCGATAGTTCCACACAGGAGAGTCAACCGCGGCCTTTGTTGCGGCGCCCTTGAAGAAGCTTTCCGCGGTCCCAAACTCCACCTTCGGATAGATTCTTTCAGGCTGCATCCAGCGCACTCCACTCCCCAGATCCTGGCGCGCGGTATCTACGGCCAGGCGGCCAAAGCTCGGGCCATAGATGTGAAGCAATGCGTCTTGGCCGGGGTTCATTTTCACAGCCCGGGCAAGATCAGCGGCCAGATCCACGGGATCAATCCCGATGACGTAGTCATGCGGAATATAAGTCAGCACGCGGCTGCCGTCGGGTGCGCGCCACCAAAAGAGTTTGAGCGGCAATGGATTCGTCTCATTTTCAACCAGTTTCTCGGTAAGAAAATAATCGATTCCCGACTTCTTGTAGATCTGTGGCAGTTGCCAATTGAAACCAAAGGAATCAGGATTCCAGCCAACATGGACATCAGTACCGAACTTGTTGCGCCAATACTCGGTTCCCACCAAAAGCTGGCGAACCTGGGATTCCCCATCGGTCATGTTTAAATCGGGTTCCACCCACATGCCACCTACAAGTTCCCAGCGGCCCTCCTTGACCCGCTGCTGAATTTCGCTGAAGAGGTTTGGAAACTTGTCGGCCATCCACTCGCTGTACTGTGCCGTCGACTGCGCGAAGGTGTAAGCCGGGTATTCGTTCATCATTTGCAGCGCATTGGCAAACGTGAAATGCACTTGGTCTACCGTCTCGGTCGAGGTCCAAAGCCACGCGGCATCAATGTGGGCGTTCCCGGTCAGGTGTATTGAGTAGTCCCGCAGAATAGGCCGCAAGGGCTCGAGCGCCAACTGTGCGTTCCTCAGCGAAGCATCAAATCTGCTCTGATCGTTGCTATCGAGTGCCGCGAGGTCAATCGCCGTCGCCGCCGAATCAAGTACCTTCTCCTGTTTTGCCAGCGATTCTGGCTCACGAACGATGGCCGGAAGAAGTTCGCCGGCCGAAAGCAATTCCGCATGCAGATTCTCAGGGGAGGGGCGATCGTGGTCGGTATCGATTCTTAGATTGCAACTTTCAAGATTCTTTTCGTACTCAGTTGCCAACAGCTTTACCGCGATAAGCGCCCTATCTCCCGGCTTCGCGTTTGCGAAGAGCAGTTGTTTTCCCAGATGCCGTCCTTCCGCCGCCCGCAGGCCATTGAAATAGACGATCTGATAGGCATATTCAGGCCCAGGTCCTGTCCCGAAAAGGTCGAGGTGGAACCAGACCTGGCCTTTCGTAAGGTCGTAACCGCTGAGGGTCTTCGGCATCACAACCCACTGGCGTAACCAGATCACTTGTTTCGATGCCACAAAGGGCAGGTGGATGATCTGCCACTGTTTGCTGTCGAGGTCTGCGCGCTCACCGTCTGCAATGTCACCCACGTGGTACTGCCAGTCGGCAGCGGGAATGCTGCTCAGCAGGTTCAAGCGCTCTACCGCTGCCGCCGCCTGGGGGGAGAAATGATAAGGCTGTGGATCGGTCTCAGCCAGCACTCCATGTACCCCGATCTGCGCAAGGACAAAACACAAGAGAGCGAGACGAGTTGCGCGGTGCGGCAAGTGATAGCTCCAGGCCGTTTTTGGGGACTGCGTTCGTTTCATAAATGCCAATGCGACTACGGAATGCCAAACAGGCTTAGGACGCGATACCCAGTTTTCTCCCCATCTCCTCGAGCGTTGCCCCTTTGGTCTCGGGAAACACAAATAGCACCACGAAGAACTGCACCAGGACCATCGCGGCAAAAAAGAGGAAAGGCAGCGCTGCTGATCCGGTAGCCACCAGCGGAAAAACTCCGGAGACGAGAGCATTCATGATCCAGTGGGTGGAGCAACCCAGGCTTTGCCCCTTGGCTCGTACACGGTTGGGAAATACTTCACTGATGAATACCCAGATCACAGCTCCCTGGGAAATTCCGAACGAGGCAATGTACAAAATCAGCAGCGGCAATAGGCTCGCTTGGTGCTTATGGGTTAAGAAGACCGCGGCGACGCCGCAAAGACTGGCAACCATCCCAACCGAGCCGATCAGCAGGAGCGTCTTACGGCCGATCCGGTCGATCAGCGTCATCGCCAACAGCGTCGCCAACAGGTTCGTAAGTCCGATGGCCACTGCTTGTAGAGCGCTGGACGTTTTGCTGAATCCCGCCATGGAAAAAATGTCGTTCAGGTAATAAATGATTGCGTTGATTCCCGTCAGCTGATTGAAGACGGCCAGTGCGATTACCAGGAATATGGGAAAGCGGTACTTCCACTGAAACAACGCTTCTGCCTGGAGAGCACGCTCGGGATGAATCGACTCAACGATCTCAGCCAGCTCTGTGCCGGGACTTTCCGATCCGAGCAGAACGAGTACTTGGCGTGCTGGTTCGATTTGGCCTTTGGTGACCAGCCAGCGTGCGCTTTGCGGAATGCCAAAGAGCATAACCAGAAAGAGAATCGCCGGTATGGTGGCCACTCCCAGCTGCCACCTCCACTCGTGGGCGCCCAGTGAGGCAAGACCAATCAGGTAATTGGACAGATAGGCCACCAGCACCCCGACCACAATGTTGATCTGGAAAGTGCCTACCATCCTGCCCCTCCACCTGGCAGGAGAAAGCTCCGCGATATATACCGGGCCAAGCACGGACGAACCACCAATCCCGAGTCCGCCGATGAACCGGGCGATCAGCAGGAACGTCCAATTAGGCGCTAGAGCGCAGCCGAGCGCAGAGATAACATAGCAAGCGGCGAAAATTCGCAGGCTTTCACGGCCGCCGAGGCGCTCTCCCAGGCTGCCCGAAAGCATCGAACCAATCACCGTGCCGAACAGGGCAATCGAAACCGTCAGGCCAACCTGCAACGGCGAGAGCGCGAACAGCGTTCTGAGCGAAGGTAGCGAGCCGGCAATCACAGCTGTGTCGAAGCCGAAAAGAAGTCCACCCAGAGCGCCGACAGCCACACTCTTCAGCAGGTAGAAATTAAGTTTTGTAGCCACTCGTTCACTTTCCCGCAAAGCGAGCGCGGATTTTTATTTTGCCCTCCACTCCTTCGCCCCAGGGCGAAAGATTAGGGGGCTTTTCTCAATTTGGTTGATTTTGCGTTACCGATTACGCACACTATTCTATATGGTCGGATTGGTCAACTACTCAAAAGAACCGCACTCGGTGGAACTTCGCGAATTGCCAATGCCAGGCATCGGCGAAGAGGACGTTTTGTTCAAGGTGGAGGCCGTAGGCATCTGCGGCAGCGACCTGCATCAATACAACGGCAAACAGAGCTGGCCTGTGAACTATCCCGTGGTGCTCGGCCACGAGTTCGCCGGTTACATTGCCCAGGCAGGCAGCCGTGTGAGCGGCTTCAAGGAGGGTGATCGCGTGGTGAGCGAAACCGCCGCTGTGCTGCCGCCCGACTCGGCGTTCCTTCGCCAGGGCCTCTATAACCTGGAGCCAAAGCGGCTCGGCTTCGGCTATGGAGTGGATGGAGCGATGGCCCCCTTTGTCAAGGTACCGGCGCGCTGCTTGCACCGCGTTCCCGCATCACTGGCGCTGGAAAAAGCTTCGCTGACTGAGCCCTGCGCCGTGGCCTATAACGCCGTCTGCGTCAATTCCCACATACAGCCAGGAGACACCGTCGTTGTCATTGGGCCGGGGCCGATTGGCCTGCTCTGCACGATCATGGCCAAGCTATCAGGTGCCGGCCACATTATCGTCGTTGGCATTCCCGCAGATGCTAACCGGCTCGAGACCGCTAAGGTCGTGGGCGCAGACACTACCCTGGGCGCGCAAGGCGAAAACGTGGTTGAGTGGGCGAAGAATTTTGGCGATGGTTACGGAGTGGACCTGGTGATCGATGCCGCCGGTGTTTCCGCTTCGCTGAAGCTCGCTCTCGACATTATCCGTCCCGCAGGCCAAATCACCAAAGTTGGTTGGGGGCCGCAACCCCTCAACTTTTCGCTGGACCCACTGGTTCAGAAAGCAGTCACTCTTCAGGGCAGCTTCTCGCACAACTGGCCGATTTGGGAGAAGGTCATTTCGTTGTTGGCCACAGGCAAGATCGATCTCGACCCTATCCTCAACCGCGTCTC
This sequence comes from uncultured Acidobacteriaceae bacterium, assembly GCA_963758385.1. GTDB lineage: Bacteria > Acidobacteriota > Terriglobia > Terriglobales > Acidobacteriaceae > PALSA-350. The sequence goes on from CAVWVA010000001.1 coordinate 2,943,915, forward strand.
GCCCCTCAGCGACTGGCACGATGCATTCGAGGCGATGCATTCGGGCGCAATCGTGAAAGGGGTCCTCAAGCCATGACGCAAACCTCGCTCGCCGCCGGTGCCGGACGCATTTATCTATGACCCAACTTCCGTTTGGAGTGAGCCAGTACACCACCTGGACGCAAAGCTTCGAGCAGGATCTTGGTCTCTTTCAAGCGGCGGGCATCGCGCATATTGAGGTCTGCGAGGCTAAGCTCGACCCGGCCGATCCTGGACCTCAGCTTCAGCAACTTGTGGAGTCGGGCTTGCGCGTCGTCAGTGTGCAGCCCGCGCTTCACTCCTTGTTCCCGGACTTCCCGCGCCCTGAACCAAAGCTGCCCTCGGAGCGGATGGCTAAGCTACGGCGAAGTATTGAGCTTTTCGGACGACATTTTCCCGGCGTGACACTGGTGACGATTTCCGGCGCCGCACCCCAGGGAAACTACTACGAGGCCTATCGAACCGCCGTCGCGGAATACAAAGCGGTCACGAAAATAGCCGCCGACCATGGAGTCAGGCTGGCTCTCGAACCGCTGAATCCGATCCTGATGAATGTCGACACGTTCCTCTGTTCCCTTGCCCATGCCGGACGAGTGATCGAAGGCGTGGATCATCCGCAGTTCGGCCTGTTTGTCGATGTTTGGCACGTCTGGGAAGAAGCAGACGTTGTAGCCATGATTCAAAAATACAGTGACAGGATTTTTGGCGTTCACGTGAACGACTGGCGTGATCCCCGCGCCATCGGCGACCGCTACCTGCCGGGCGAGGGAAAGATACCCCTGGTTGCACTGTTGCAGGCGATTCGCAACAGCGGTTACACCGGCGCCTATACGCTTGAGATTTTCTCAGAGTTGCATCTCAGCGGGTCACTCTGGCAGGATCCACAACGCACCGTGGTCGAAGGCAAAAAGAACTTCACAAAAATCTGGGAGCAAGTATGCGCCTGAAGGAAAAAGTGATCCTGGTAACCGGTTCAACGACTGGTATCGGGGAGGGCATGGCAAGAATCTTCACCCGTGAAGGCGCGAAGGTCATGATCCATGGAAGACGAAAAGACGCGGCGCAAAAGCTGGCGGCCGAGCTAGGGGAACAAGCGTCCTTCGTCATCGGTTCGCTCGAAGATCCACAAGCGCCTTCGCGGCTCATCGCCGAGACGATCAACCACTTTGGCCGAATCGATGGATTGGTCAACAATGCAGCAGCAATCACGCGTGGAAGCGTCGAGAATACCGATGTGGAGGTATTCGATCGCACGGTGGCTATAGACCTGAGGGCGCCCTTTCTTTTGATTCAAGCTGCGCTTCCCCACTTCCGCAAGCAGGGTACAGGCCGGGTGCTGAATATCGGCTCTATTAATGCATACTGTGGCGAGCGCAATCAGTTAGCCTACTCAGTCTGCAAGGGCGGCCTGATGACCATGACGCGAAACCTCGCGGACGCACACGGAGTCGAGGGGATCCGGGTGAACCAGTTGAATGTCGGTTGGACGCTCACGCCAAATGAATTCGCGTTGAAGATGAAAGAGGGGTTACCCGAAGACTGGCCCACCAGGGTAACCAGAACATTTGCGCCCTCAGGCCGTTTGCTGTCGCCGGAAGATATTGCCTGGGCCGCGGTGTTCTTCCTTTCTGACGAGGCGGCACTCATCAACGGCGCCGTTCTCGATGTAGAGCAATACCCCGTCATTGGCAGGAATCCCGTCAAAGAAAGTCCTGCAGGAACACTCTCATGAAGCCCAGGATTGCCGCATTCCCCAAATGCTACATGGACGAATTGTGCGTCCATCGCACCATGACCGTCTTCGAATGGATCGAACTTGCCGCAACGCTGGGCGTCGAGGGGCTCGAATTCTATTCGGGCTTTCTCGAAGACGATGAGACGTTTCTCCAGCAGGTGAAGGCTGCCCTTGACAAGCACAGGCTGGCGATGCCGATGCTCTGCTGCTCTCCCGACTTCACCGAACTCGATCCGCTCCTGTTACAGAAAGAAATCGATCGCGAAAAGCGAATGATCGAGATCACCGCTTTCTTCGGGGGCAGGTTTTGTCGCGTTCTGTCGGGGCAGCGCCGCCCCGAGCTGACGCGAGAAAGAGGCGTCGCCCAGGTGGTGAGCGTAATCACAGGATTGCTACCGTTTGCCGCGGAACACGATGTCGTCTTGACTATGGAAAACCACTACAAGGACAACTATTGGAAGTACCCGGAGTTTGCCCAGAAGATGGATGTCTTTGCGGAGATTGTCGACCAAATCGATTCACCCTGGTTCGGTGTCAACTACGATCCTTCGAATACGATCCTGGCGGGTGAGGATCCCCTCGTCCTGCTCGAACGGGTGAAACACCGGGTCGTCTCGATGCATGCCAGCGACCGCTATCTCAAGCACGGAACGATTGAGGATCTGCGTAAAGAGGAGAACTCCATGGGCTACGCCAGCCGACTCTCCCATGGCGAAATCGGTAAAGGAATGAACGACTACGACAAGATCTTTTCCACACTTCAATCCGTCGGATTCAATTCGTGGATTTCCATTGAAGATGGAGTGGATGGGATGGAGGAATTACGGGGATCGGTCCGCTTCCTCAAGAACAAAATAGATCGTTACTTCCAATAGCAGCAATGAAGAATCCGCCAACCATTCATGACCTCGCTGCCGATCTGAACATCTCGGCCACCACGGTGTGGCGAGCTCTCACGAATCAGAACCGCATCAGCAGTGTCACGCGGGAGCGGGTTCTGGCCCGGGCCGCGGCCATCAACTACGCACCTTCCCTAGTGGCGCAGAATCTGTCACGGGGCCATACCCAGACACTTGGGGTGGTTGTTCCCATGGTCGATCATCCGGTCTTCGCGTCGCTGATCGAGAAAATTGAAGAGGCTGCGTTCCATCGCGGCTACAACGTGATTCTCTGCGACGCCCGCCTCAGCATCGCGCGAGAAACAGAGTACGCGCGCATGCTGCTGCGCCGGCGGGTGGAAGGCGTCATCGTGGTCCCATTCGCAAAACGCACCGCGGGATGGGACGCACACCTGGTCGAATTGCAGAAGAGAAATGTCCCCGTAATCCTGCTGGAGCAGAATCTCCCCAGCACTCGCTTTACCAGGATTGTCGCCGATAACTTCGGAGCGGCCTATGCCGTAACACGACATCTGATCCGCCTGGGACACAAGAGCCTGGCCTTCGCGTTCCACCCCGTTCACGAATGGGATCCGGTCGGCAAAGAACGTCTTGCTGGATTCGATCACGCCGTGACCGAGGCCGGTTTGGAAAAACGCGCAATGCGGATACTCGATGCTTTTGCATTCAGCGGTGAGCACGTCTGGAAGTATCAACGCCAAAGCATCGTCGATTGCTTCAGCCGCAAGGGCCGGCCAACGGCACTCTTTTGCGGCATGGATATGCTGGCCATTCAGGCGATGCAAACGTTGCGTGAAATGGACCTCCGGATTCCATCCGATGTTGCAGTCGCCGGCTTTGACAACATTGCGTTTTCGCAATTCACCCAGCCCCCGCTGACCACCGTGCAACAACCGATTGCTGAGATGGGCCGCCGCGGAGCGGACATCCTGTTTGATCGCATCGAAGGTAAGCGCAGCTCACGGGAGAAATCTGTGTGCGAGCGGCTGCCGTGCCAACTCGTGATCCGCCAGTCTTGTGGAGCCGCAAACCAATTATGAATACCATCGTACAAATCTCGCTTGACCTTACTTCCATTCCCGAAGCTCTCGAAACCGCGCACCTCGCCATCCGATCCGGCGTGGACTGGCTGGAGGCTGGTACTCCTCTCATCATCGCCGAGGGAATGAACGGTGTTCGTGCCCTGCGCGCCGAATTTCCCGGCGTTCCCATCGTTGCCGACTTAAAGACCATGGACGGCGGTTGGCTCGAAGCCCAGATGATGGCAAAGGCTGGGGCAACCCATGTCGTAGTGATGGAGCGCGCTCACCCTGAGACCATCAAGGTCGTAGTGCAGGCGGGAAAGGATTTTGGCATACAAGTCATGGGAGACAACCTCGGAGCCGAGGATATGGTGGCCGCGGCGAAAAGGTTGGAAGATTTTGGCTGCGATTTTGTAATTCATCACGTTGGCTACGATGAGCGCCGCGGCCTGGCGGCCATGGGCAAGCCGTACCCCAGTCCTCTCGATCAATTGCGAGAAGTCGTTGCGGCGGTGCGTGTGCCGGTCCAGGCGGTTGGCGGTCTTTCCATTGAACAGGCAATCCGCACTCCTGAGTACGGCGCACCTCTTGTTGTCCTCGGGGCGCCTCTCACCATCGACGCAGACTCCTTTAAGACCGCATCGGGCAACCTTGAGGATAAGCTTCGCTTGGTCTGCGACAAAGTGCATGCCTATCGCGGGTAAGTGTGGAGCGTGAGAAACAGCAGCTCTCTGCGATGCGCTACCCCGGATTTCCCAGAGGGCATGCCTTCCCCATAGCCCTTTTCCCGCGTCTTGACAGTTGCGAGCAGATGTTTTCTCATGCCGCAGACAGTCTTTAAAAGGCTAATCCTCTAAAGGGGAGTAAACGATTACTCCGAGCTACGTTTTTCCCAGGAATCCTCGAATGAAGCGAGCGTTTCGTAATCTGACCTGCAGCATCCTAGCGCTCGGCGTGGTACTTGGCATCACCCGGTCGGCTGCCGCGAGCGGTGCCATGCTGGCGCCCACTCCCCCAATGGGTTGGAATAGCTGGGATTCATTTGGTCCTACCGTCCGGGAGGACGAGGTTAAAGCCAACACAGACGCCATGGCATCAAAGCTGGCCGGATTCGGATGGCGCTACATAGTTGTCGATATCGAGTGGTTCCAGCCAAACGCCCGCGCACACGGATATATCCCGCGTGGTGCGGTCACCATCGATCAATATGGGCGCTTTATTCCGTCGGTCAATCGCTTTCCATCGGCGGCTGATGGCGCCGGCTTCAGGCCGCTGGCAGATTACGTTCACAACAAAGGTCTGAAGTTCGGCATCCACATCATGCGCGGCATTCCGCGCGAAGCGGTCGACAAGAATCTTCCCATCGAAGGGACCCCGTACCACGCCGCGGATGTCGCCGACAAAGCCAACGTCGCCAGGTGGGAGGGCATGGAAGATACCTACGGTATCGATATGTCGAAGCCCGGAGCGCAGGCTTACTACGATTCCATCGCCCGGCTTTACGCGTCGTGGGGTGTGGACTACGTCAAGGCGGACGATATGAGCCAGCCGTACCAGAAACCCGAGATCCACGCGCTCAGCACCGCTCTTAAGAAGAGCGGACGCCCCATCGTACTGAGCCTCTCGCCTGGTCCCGCTCCGGTAGATCAGTACGAAGATCTGAAGGCCAATGCTCAGTTGTGGCGCATCTCCAACGACTTTTGGGACCGATGGAGCGATATCAGGAAGCAGTTCGACCTGATGAAGACGTGGCAGGGCAAGGTACATGCAGGTGGATGGCCCGATGCCGATATGCTCCCCCTAGGCCACATCGGTATTCGCGCCGAGCGCGGAGACGACCGCTCCAGCCTGCTAACGCATGATGAGCAATACACCTTGATGTCCATGTGGGCTATCTTCCGTTCGCCCCTGATGTTTGGAGGCGACATTCCCTCTAGCGATGCGTTCACCATTGATATTTTGACCAACCCTGAAGTCTTGCAGGTGAACCAGCACAGCAGCAACGGACGCGAATGCTATCGCGAGGGAGACACCATCGCGTGGATCGCCAATATTCCGGGTTCACGGTCGAAGTATCTAACCGTGTCTAATCTCGGCGAGACAGAAGAGGCTGTGCATCTACCCTGGAAATCCGTTGGCATCGACGCGACCAAGGCCAGTGCCCGCGACCTATGGATGCACAAGGAGTTGGGAAGCAGTGACGCCCTCACGCTGTCGCTGCCCTCGCACGCCACTGTTCTGCTGAAGGTAACGGGGCAGTGAGCGGATCTTGAAGAGAGGCATTTCAACCCCGGGTGCGGAAAGAATAGATTGATAGGTAATGAAGAAATCAGGCCAGCTGAGCCTCGGGTTGTTCCTCGGCGCAATCCTCGGTGGAACGGTCCAGGCGAACGCTATCGACGCTGACGCCGCCAGGCTTCTTCAGGATGGAACCGAAGAAATTGTCCAGGGTGACCTGGTCCACGCGGCGGCCGACCTGGAAGCGGCGGTCCTGCTTGCACCGCGAAATGCCGAGGCCTGGTTTCAGCTCGGGTTGCTTTATAGCAAGACTGCGGATTTCCGTGAAGCAGAGGCGGCTTTCCGAAAAGCAGTTGAAATGAATCCCCACTACGCAGAGGCCCACTTTTGGCTCGGATCGATACTCATCATCGATCCCCAGAACAAGCTCGACTGGGCGGGGGCGGTCGCCGAGTCTCGCGCTGCTCTTCTTGAAAAGCCGGATTACACCGACGCTCTCAACCTCCTTGGTACCGGCCTGACCAATCTCGGCCAGTTGGATGAGGCGGTGGAGGTCTTGAAGAGAGCTATCGCGATCGAGCCATCTTCGGCGGCAGGGCATTTCAACCTGGCGGTTGCACTGGAGAAAAGTGATCACCCGCAAGAGGCCAAAGGTGAGTACGAAGCAGCCATTGCAGCCAGGAGCGATTATCCCGAAGCAAGCAGTGCCCTGGGCAAGCTCCTGCTTCGCTTGGGTAAACCGGCGCAAGCAGAACAGCTGTTGCTGCGGTCGCTTTGCCTTAATCCTGATTTGGCCGATGTTCACTATGCCCTGGCCCGCGCATTGCGAGCCCTCAAGAGAACGTCCGCTGCCAAAATTGAATTCGAAGAGGCCGCTGATCTTGCCCGGTTGCAGCCGGAAGGGATTGAGTCGATGCATTTGAGCAACGAAGGCCTTGCGCTGGGGTCTCGAGGGGATTTCACAGGTGCTATCGCATCGTTCCGGCGTGCCATCGCGCTTAATCCCACAGATGGCGTCCCTCACTACAATCTTGGTCTCATGCAGGCCGATGCGGGTGATGTGAAAGGCGCGATACGGGAGCTGACGGTCGCCATCTCTCTACTGCCGGGGCAGGCGAAGCCATGGTTCGACCTCGGACGCGCTTATGAGCGGCAAGGCGACGGCGAGCGTGCGTTAGAAGCCTTCGCCTGGGCTGCACGGCTCGCTCCGTCCGACGACGCGATGCAGGCGAAATTAAGATCGTTCGAGACCGCCGGCATACCACTTGGAGAACTCCCCCAGCACTCCCTATACATACCCAACGACACCGCTGAAGATCACCTCGCCTCCGGGCAGAAGCTGCGCCAGGAGGGCCGTCCCATGGACGCGGTCAGTGAGTTGCTACGCGCGCTGTCCCTTGAGCCCGCGAATGCAGACGCGCGCGGCAGCCTGGCAAGCGCCTATGTATCTATGGGAAACCTGGATAAGGCGATGCTCGAATACCACAAGCTGTTACTGGTTTCTCCACAGGATGCATCCGCGCATTTCGCATTGGGCAAGATCCTGCTGAAGCAGGGACATGCGGCGCAAGCTGCAAGCCAGTTTCGCGCTGTGCTGGCCTATCAGCCGGAGTCGGCGGAAGCCCGGGCTTCGCTGGCACAGGCGGTGCGGGCTTCCGCTGCTCACTAAGTGTTTTGTGCGCGAGAACCGCCCGCAACAAATTGCCATCTGGCCGCCGGGTAAACGTTCCTGCGAATACCGTAGACGCAATCACAGAGGCTACCTGGTTGCAATCGCCTAGGCGTAATGCGCTCCCCAAGTCACCCGGAGGGCTTCTTCGACTGCACAGCAGGAACACGCTTTACACTGTTCGCAGCCTTACGGAGATCACGCATCGTGCCTTTTGGGAAACCTGTCGATTCGCGGACCACCAGGTTAGTGTTGATTTTGTAGCTGCGTTTTGGTTCCCCGCCTTTTTCCACGTGCGCGCGCAACGCCGTTACCGCCGCTTGCGCCAACTCAAAGCATGACATCTGGATCGTGGTCAGCGGTGGGATGGTTACCTGCGCAATGTGAATGTCGTCGAAGCCGATGACCGAAAGATCGTCGGGCACCCGGAGCCCAGCCCGGTAGAGCCGGTGCAGTACTCCAATGGCCGTCATGTCGTTCGAGCACATCACTGCCGTGGGCAGATGCTTCAATTTGAGCAGGTGATCCATAGCCTCGATCCCGCCCTCCATCGTGTGGTCACCTTCCACCACCCACGCCGGATTTAACGTGACGCCACATTCTTCAAGTGAACTGACAAAGGCTGCCTGGCGAGACTGCGCAGAGTGCAGACGTTTTGGCCCACTGATAAAGCCAATGTCACGATGCCCCAGCACCGCCAGATTCTGTACCCCCTGCCGGATTCCGTGGCGATAGTCAACTCGCAACAAGCTGATGCCCGGACTGTCCGGGCCCACGTCCACAAAGACCAGTGGCACTTTGCGTTCCGCGAATTGCTCGAGCAGCGGTTTTTCTACTCCAAAGGTCATCACCGCTACCCCCTCCGCCCGTCGCTCCAGCATTCGTCGAATGCAAAGCGACATGCGCTGGGGATCGTAGTTGGTAGAGCCGATCAGAATTTCGTAGCCGTGCTCCACAGCAATCTCTTCAAACCCCTGAATGAGCTCCGGGAAAAAAGGATTGGTGATCTCAGATACGATCAACCCCAGAAGCCGGCTGCGACCCGAAACCAGCGCCCGCGCCTGGGTATTGGGAAAGTAATCGAGCTTCTCGATCGCCTCCCACACCCGCTTGGCCATCTTCGGGTTAACCGTCGATACCCGATTGATGGTGCGCGAGACCGTGGCAATGGACACATTCGCCAATTGCGCGACCGTGCGGATGTCCATCTTGCCAGGCTTCTCCCCCGCCCTGCTCCGCCCATTCTTTGCAGGTCGCTTGATCATGCCTTTTGCCCATTCGCAATCGTGGATACAGCATACCCCAGCACGTTTCCAGGGATACGGAACCCGTTCGAGTGCGCCACAGACATATCCCAGACCATTGGTTCTCGTCGCCGAAAATCTCCGTCTGGGGGCCAGTCGCTCTGGGTGCGAACGCGACTGCGCGCTGAGCCCGTGCAAAATCATCCCGGGATCACGTTTTCTCGAAACTCTCACCCAGGCAAGAGGTTTTTGTTGAATCTTGATGGGATGCTTCATCTATACTCGGACCGGTTTGTATGGCAAACAAGCCTCTGCCATACGCGTTCTCTAATGAGTGTGGAGTGATGAAGAGCCCCCCAGGACCTCAACGTTCCAGGTCATCAGCCTGGTTTGGACGGCCGCTTGCCCTCACCCTCCAAACCTTTACCGTGATTTGTACGGTGGGGTTATGGCTCGCGGTGGTATACGCCTACGGGCCAACCACTCCTGCCCCGGTGATTACGTTGGCCGCAGGCGCATCCATCGCGGATACGGCAGAAGGGGCGAGGATTCTGTGGTGCCAGTCTGCGAGTGAGCCGTGCACTCCGCTTGCCGCGTACACCGGCCTGATCGGTATTAACCTCGACGAGACGGGAGCCATTTGCGCGAACGCGACCGCTACCGGCCAGGTACAGAGTGCTACGGTATGCGCGTCCTACACGGCGGAGGGCTCCATGGCAGCGGCGCCTGGCTTTTCCCTGCTTCCTGGCGCCTACGCTGGCTCGCAGACGGTGGCGCTCTCCACCAGCACGCTTGGCGCCCAAATCTACTACACGCTCGACGGGTCGACGCCGGACTACACTTCGACGCTTTACAGCGGCCCAATCCAGCTGTCGGGGAATACTACTTTGAAGGCAATCGCCGGCGTGGTGGGGGTGCAAACTCCGAATGAAGACGATGTGATGGCCAATTGGAAAAGTCTGGAGACCTGCGCCAACGATAATCCCGGCGGATGTACAGGGCCGCTCAACCCCACTCCTCCTTACCATAACTGTTGCACACCGGCAGCTGCTTCGTCGCCCGGTGGGACGATCCTTTATGGCTCGGCGTGCATGCCCGATGGCGATGGCGTCTGCATGCGGTTTACCCAGACTCCGCTGGCCAACCACCAGACCAATGCGTTGTGGCCGCGCAAGGGCGCCAGGTGCGACCGCTGTACCTGGTTTGTCTCCAGGTCAAATGTGTTCTATGGAGCCAACTCGGCCCAGGCTTCCGCCTTTGAGCACGACCAGCAGGATTTCGACAAGACCGACAACTACAACATGCAGTTCGGTATGCAGTGCAAGGCCTGTACCAGTGCAGCGAATTGGCAGATCGGCGGGACTACGAATACTCCGTGGATCTCGACCGGCATTACCCAGACCTTTGCCGCCAATGCCTGGCACAGCATGGTAAAGGAAGATCATTGGAAACTCTCGGAGTTAACCAGCAAGCCCTGCTCCAGTGGAGAGACCGCCTTTCCTTGTGAGTACTTCACCAAGTTGATTCTCGATGGCCATGTGTACGACATGCAGGATCCCAGCATGTGCCCCAACAGGCCGATTGGGTCGGCAGGAACTGGATGCACGATCACAACCGACTACCTGGAGACCGGGTTCGGATCGAATGTAAGCGACCAGTACCAGATCGACGGCTCGCCGGCAAACACGCCAGTTCCGCTCGACATGATTATTGATGGGGCATCCTTTACCGCGTTTTACGATCCGTCGCCCGTATCAACGGCCACTTACACGATTACCCAATAACTTGGTCCGGAAATCAGGTTCGGCGATCCGGCAGTAACGCGAACCCCCGGAACGAAGCGTAGAATCTCCGAGATCCTGACAACGAGGTAAAGCGACGTGCCAAACAGCAGGACGCGGGTATGGCTGGCAGTCATTGCGTTGTTGGCCGTACAGGCGGTGCAGGTGGTGATCGTCTTGCACCGCGAGTCGCTGACCTTCGACGAAGAAGACCACATGTATGCCGGTTACAGGATGTGGAAGAACCATGACTACGGGCTGAATCCTGAGCATCCACCGCTAGTCAAGTTGCTGGCTACTCTGCCCGTGTTAGGTGAGAAGCTTTGGGTTCCGCCGCTCAAAGGAATCTACTTCAAGGGTGAGGCCTACCTCGGCGGTCGTGATTGGCTAATGCACAACGACGGCGGACGCCAGCGGCTGGTCTTTCGCATGAGGCTGGCGACCGCGTTGCTGGCAATTGCCCTTTCGCTCGTGATCTTCTTTGCCGCGCGCGAATGGTTTGGAACAACGGCGGCGCTCGTTGCTCTCACGCTGGCGGTCTTTGATCCGAACCTGCTGGCGCACTCCGGGTTGGTAACCACCGATATCGGGGCTGCGCTGTTCTTTCTAGCGTTGATCTACGCTTTCTATCGCTATGTCAAGCACCCGACGCTGTTACGTTTGTCGATCGCTGGCGTAGCGGCCGGCCTTCTACTCGCCACGAAACACTCGGGGATTCTGCTCGCTCCGATGCTGCTGGTGCTGATCGCATGGGAGATTGCCTTTGCGCCCACAGCACCACGGGCGCGGCTTGCATTGCGCATGGCGGCTGCGTTTGCCGCGATCGGGGTAGTGGCAGTAATGGTGTTGTGGGCCTTTTACGGCTTTCGCTATGCTGCGCGCCCGGCGGGGCTGCAGCTGATCCCTTCGATGGCAACCTATTCCGAGTCTTTATCGGGCCTCGAACGAAGCATCATCTGGTGGATGGCGCGTCTGCATTTTTTGCCTGAATCCTATCTGTTCGGGATGGTGGATGTGCGCGTCTTTGCTAAGGGTTTCTCAACCTTCATCCTGGGGCGATGGTACCCGCACGGGGTGTTGTGGTATTTCCCCGCTGTTCTGGCCATCAAGACAACTCTGGGGTTGATCGCGCTACTGGGTCTGGCTGGGTTTGCCATCGTCACCGGCAAGCTGGGCAAATGGCGGGATCACGATCGCATTCGCCCGTTGGCATATTTACTGCTGCCCGGCGCAGTCTTCCTGGCCGTCGCCATGATCAACGGACTCAATATTGGAGTGCGGCACATACTCCTGATGTACGTGTTGGCCGCGATCCTGGCGGGCTCCGGTGTGGCGGTGCTGGCGCCGCGGTCGCGACGATGGTTGTTGCTCTGCGTGGCGTTGATTGCGGCGCACATTGCATCGGCACTCAGCGTCTTTCCAAATTCGCTTGCTTATGCCAACGAAGCCTGGGGCGGCGCGCGCAACGCTCACCGAGTTCTCAACGACTCCAATGTCGACTGGGGCCGGCAACTCTACCAGGTAAAGGAGTGGGAGGACCGGCATTCGAGCGAGGACTGTTGGTTTGCTTACACGGTGCGACCTTTCATTTATCCGGAAACCTACGGAGTCCATTGCCACGTTCTACCCAACGGGTTGGGGGGTGCCGGCACCGAACCAGTGCCGGCAATTATTCACGGAAGCGTGCTGCTCAGCGCCGGGGAAGTGGATGGCAGCCTCTGGCCCAGCCAGGAGATGAATCCCTATCGCGCTTTTCAGACCATTACACCGGATGAGGAGATCGACTATGGCGTGCTGGTCTACAGGGGAAATGTGCATATGGAGACGGTCGGCGGCTTAAGCCGCGCCTTCCTGGCCCAGGACGAGCTTCAGGCACACCATCCGCAAGAGGCCCTGGCACTGGCTGAGGAAGCCGTAAAGCTGTCCCCGGGCCAGTTGTACCCGGAATGGGTACTGGGCGACGCGGCGGCGGCTGTCGGCAAAAAGGACGAGGCTCTCACCGCGTACCAGGCAGCGATCAGCGCCGCTAAAAAGCTGGACCCACAGCGTCAGGCACAATACCTCAAGTACATTGAGGCCAGCATGAAGAAGCTCTAACGCGAGCAAGGCTGACGACCGGACTGGGCGCGGTTTTACTCAGCCCCACCAGGTCTCGCCTGGAGCCAGATGCGCGCGAACATAGTCCAGGTTAGGTTCGACGCCCAATCCAGGCTTATCCGGTATGAGGATTCTGCCGTCTTTCACTAATGGCCCATCGTGGATCACCAAGCTTTCCCAGGCCTTCACCGGGTCGCCGACAATATGTCCCCAGGGCAAATCGTTGGATTTTCCGTTCAGCCGCCCGATGCTGAGTTCGTGAGCTTTGAAATCGCGCATAGCCGCCGCGCTATGCGCCGCGGCAACCGCCCCGAGCGGACCAGACGCGTTGTGGGAACACACGGGCATGTCGAAGATGTCGGCCAGATCTGAGATTTTCTTGGCCTCCAATAAACCTCCGGCCTTGGGTATGTCGATTTGCACAATATGGCAACCCTGGTGAACGATAAAGGGCATAAAACCACGCCTGGTGTAGAGATTCTCACCGGTGAGGATGGGTACGGGAGACTCCTCGGTGAGCTTGACCCACGAATCGGAAAAGTCCGGAGGCAAGGGATCCTCGATCCACATCGGCCGAACGGGCGCAACCGCGCGCGCCAGGTTGAGCGCATCGTCCCAGTCCAACTCCCAGTGGGTATGCACCGCGATGCCAAAATTCGACCCTAATGCCTCGCGCACATTGGTGAATCCTTTTGTGTTGTTGTCCAGATCTTCATTCGTCAATTGCCGGTTATACCCGCGCGCATTGGCGAAGACCGTGTCGTAAAGATTCTCCTTGGGATAACCCAGACGGAGAATGTCTGTCTTCACAGCCGTAAAGCCATAGGGATGCTCTTTGACCACAGCCGCCCAGTCGCGGCAAGACCCTGGATCTAAAAAATTCTCCGGACTGCTGGTGAGATAGACGCGCACGCCCGTGCGATATTGACCGCCGAGCAGCTTGCAGACCGGTTGGCCAAGAAGCCTGCCGGCAAGATCCCAGAGCGCGATCTCAACACCGCTGATCGCTGTTACGGTCACACCGGCAATGGCTCCTGCTCCACCGGTGCGGAGAATCATCTTCGTATAGAGAGGATCGATATCCAGCGGATCTTCGCCCACAACGGCGTCGCGCAGGTACCCCAGCATTACGTCCTTTATTCCGAATCCCCAATAGGCCTCGCCGTATCCGCTTATGCCCGCATCTGTATCGATGCGCACCAGGGTGTTGCCGCCAGGTCTTCCTATGACCATGGCTCTCAAATCGGTAATCTTTACTTTCTTGCGCATAGGCTCGGCCATCGCCGAATAGTGTCCCAGCGCGGCCGAGGCCGGAAGCAGCGCCGCGAGTCCCTTTAAAATATTTCGTCTCTTCATCAAACCCTCTGAACTCCGCCGCAAATTCGTGCCTCGGCCTTCTTGACTGCCCTATCGTATTCTGCTCCGGAGTATACGGAGCAAGAGACGAAGTACGGTATTGTGGAAATTGAGGTTTGGCATGCGCAAGGTTCCTGCCATCGCAGCGACGTTCCTTGGTTTCATTGCGTGGCTCTCACAGCCCTTTTTGATGCGGACGGCGGCTTCAGCAAAAACTTCGCCTGAGCAGACGGCGCAAGATTGGCCGGTCTATGGAGGACAGGCAGCGCAGGACCATTATTCAAACCTCTCTCAAATCAACCGGCAAAATGTGAAGGCACTTAAGACCGCCTGGACCTTCGACCTCGGAGAAAACGGCACTCGAACCGGTAGCTTGCAGTGCAACCCGGTGGTTGTAGGGCGCGTTCTCTACACATTTACGCCTTCTCTCAAGGTTATTGCTCTCGACGCCGCCTCTGGCAAACTCCTTTGGAAATTCGACTCAGGGATCGACGGCAAGCAACCCTCTCGCGGCGTCACCTATTGGACCAACGGGAAGGAGAGCCGATTGTTCGCCGGCATCATGAATTTCCTCTATGCTCTCGATCCGGGTACAGGCAAGCCCATCGAGAACTTCGGCGAAGGCGGCCGCATCGATCTCAGGAAGGAACTCAGGGGAGACTACCATGTTCAATCGATCGCCCTGACCAGCCCGGGAATCATCTACAAAAATCTGATCATTGTCGGCGGTCGCAATCCGGAATCGCAGCCCTCGCCCCCAGGGGATATCCGCGCATTCGACGTTCACACGGGCGCCTTACGCTGGCGGTTCCATACCATTCCGCATCCCGGAGAGTTGGGCTACGATACCTGGCCCACAGATGCATGGAAGACTGCAGGCGCGGCCAATAATTGGACTGGCATGTCCCTGGACCTCCGGCGCGGTATTGTCTATGTACCGACCGGATCGGCGGTTTCTGACTTCTACGGCGCCGATCGCGTGGGCGATGATCTGTTCGCGGATTCATTGTTAGCCCTCGATGCAGCCACGGGCAAACTCCTCTGGCATTTCCAGGGCGTGCATCACGATATATGGGACCGCGATTTCCCCTCCCCACCCGCATTAATTACGGTGAAGCGCAACGGCAAGAGCATCGACGCGGTCGCGCAGACAACCAAGCAGGGATGGCTATTCTTGTTCGACCGGACCAACGGCAAGCCGCTTTTCCCAGTCGAAGAGCGAAAATTCCCGCCAAGCACCGTTCCAGGAGAAGTGACGTCCCCTACGCAACCGGTACCGCTGGAGCCAGTTCCCTATGCAAGGCAGCGCCTGACCGAGGACATGCTTACTAATCGGACCCCGGAGGCACATGCGTGGGCGGTCCAGGAATTCCGCGGGTACCACAGCGATGGACCATTCGTTCCCCTCGATTTCGGCAGGCAGACGGTCGTGTTTCCAGAGTATGACGGCGGAGCAGAATGGGGAGGGTCCGCGGTCGACCCCAACACCGGCGTCATCTATATCAACTCCAACGACATTGCGATGACCGGAAGCGTGGTCAGCAGGGACGTATCGGGTGGCCTGGGTGTACAAACCTATCGCAACCAGTGCGCCGTGTGCCATGGCATCGACCGCACTGGTTCTCCACCAACCTTTCCCTCGCTGGTGGACGTGTCCACACGCTACACCTCGAAGCAAATCGCCGACATAATCCATGAGGGCAGGGGCAGAATGTCATCTTTTCCGGGTTTGCAGGGCGACGTGCTCGATGCGCTGCTCGAGTATTTGCGAACGGGCAAGGACAACGGCGCAGCTTCAGAAACCGAGGAAGCCGGGACCCAGGCGCCCGAAGAGATGCCGTACGTCTTTGCCGGCTATCGCAGATTTGACGACCCCGATGGTTATCCCGCGGTCGCTCCTCCCTGGGGCACATTGAACGCTATCGATTTGAATACCGGCAAATATTTGTGGAAGCTGCCCTTAGGGACCTATCCGGAGCTAGTCGCCCAGGGCTTGAAAAATACCGGCAGCGAGAACTATGGCGGTCCCATCGTCACCGCGGGTGGCGTGCTCATTATCAGCGCGACCAGCTTTGATAGAAAGATCCGGGCCTTCAACAGCACGACTGGAGAGCTGCTTTGGGAGGCCGACCTGCCCTTTTCCGGCGTGGCCACTCCGGCTACTTACATCGTCGATGGCAAGCAATATGTGGTGATCGCTACCAGCGGAGCGAGAAATCCGAAAGGTCCACAAGGCGCGGCTTATGTGGCCTTCGCTCTGCCTTAATTGCCGCTCTGCTGTTCTCCGGTAATCTGGATTTCGCTCCCGCAATCAATACAAGCTGGAAGATCCTGCCTGGCGGGGTGTAGAGTATGCAGGGCGAATGGCTTTAGGCTGGATGAGAAAACGTTATCCGGAAGCCTTGAGCGATAACGAGTAGCCACGGGTTGCAGCGTTGCCTATCTTTCACTTGTGCTTTGGGATCAATCGATGATCGTGGGTAGGATCGCGACTTGTTGCAGCGATGGCTTTGACTTTGGCCTCCGGCCTCGCTCCCGCGCGCAGGTTGAATGCGGCGGTGCATGGAGCGGCTGCAGTGCAGCAGACAGGCGATGGCTGGCCGAGCTATGGTGGTCAACCCGCTCAGGATCATTACTCAGGTCTTTCGCAGATCAACCGCGAAAACGTGAAGAGACTCAAGGTCGCCTGGACCTTCGATACCGGCGAAAAGGGAAGTTTGGAGACAACCCCGGTAATTGTGGGAAGCGTTCTCTACACATACACGCCATCCCTCAAGGTGGTCGCTCTTGACGCGGCTTCGGGCAAATTGCTTTGGACGTTCGACTCCGGAGTGCAC
This sequence comes from uncultured Acidobacteriaceae bacterium, assembly GCA_963758385.1. GTDB lineage: Bacteria > Acidobacteriota > Terriglobia > Terriglobales > Acidobacteriaceae > PALSA-350. The sequence continues at coordinate 2,960,811 of CAVWVA010000001.1, forward strand.
GAGCCTGACGCCAGCCGCGGTGTCTCCTACTGGACCGACGGAAAAGAGAGCCGCCTTTTCGCCGGCATGAGGAACCTGCTGTACGCATTGGATCCTGCTACCGGCAAGCCGATCAAAAGCTTTGGCGAAGGTGGATTTATTGACCTCCGAAAAGAGCTTAGAGGCGATTACACCTTGCAGTCGATCGGGCTGACCAGTCCCGGCGCTGTTTACAAAGATCTGATCATCGTCGGTGGCCGAGATCCTGAGACGCCACCGGCGCCTCCTGGCGACATTCGCGCTTTTGATGTTCACACCGGCGCGCTACGCTGGCGATTCCATACCATCCCTCATCCTGGAGAGCCTGGCTACGATACCTGGCCCAAAAACGCTTGGAAAACCGCCGGCGCTGCCAACAACTGGGCGGGGATGGCGCTCGATGTAAAACGCGGCATCGTCTACGTGCCTACCGGATCGGCGGTGTTTGATTTCTATGGCGGTGACCGCGTTGGCAACGATTTGTTTGCCAATTCCATGCTCGCCCTCGATGCGGAGACGGGCAGGCTCCTCTGGTATTTTCAGGGCGTTCACCACGACCTATGGGACAGGGATTTCCCCTCTCCGCCCGCTTTGATCACGGTACAGCGAAATGGCAAGAGCATCGATGCGGTCGCGCAAACCACAAAGCAGGGATGGGTGTTCGTCTTCGATCGGACAAGCGGACAGCCACTGTTTCCGATTGAAGAGCGCAAAGTTCCACCCAGCACTGTGCCGGGGGAGGTGACCTCGCCCACGCAACCGGTGCCGCTCTTGCCTGCGCCGTATACGCGCCAGGCTGTGACCGAAGATACGCTTACCAATCGAACGCCGCAGGCACGCGCTGCAGCGCTACAGCAGCTTCGTACCCTCGTTGGCGGGCAGCAATTTGTTCCCGGCGTCCTGGGCAAGGCGACCATCCTCTTTCCCGGCGTCGGTGGCGGCGCGGAATGGGGTGGGTCGGCTGTCGATCCGAATACCGGCGTCATCTACATCAATGCCAATCAAGTTGCTTTCACCACCACGCTGGTCAGGAACGATCCCTCAGCCGGCATCGGCCTGAGCACCTATCGCAGCCAGTGCGCGGTGTGTCATGGCATAGACCGTTCCGGCGCTCCTCCGGCCTACCCTTCGCTCGCAAATGTATACAGCCGGCTCACGGCGCCGCAAATTACCGCCATCATCCATCAGGGCAGAGGAAGAATGTCCTCTTTTCCCAACCTTCAAGGTGCGGAACTGGATGCCTTGCTTGAGTATCTCCAGACCGGAAGAGACGATGGAAACACGAGCGCGGCGAGCGACACGGCGTTGCCTGCCTCCGGGGCGGCAAACTCATCGTCACCAGATAAGGCTGCCGGCACAGTGACGCCCTATAGCATCACTGGCTACACGCGCTTCGACGACCTGGATGGCTATCCCGCAGTCGCGCCCCCGTGGGGCACGTTGAACGCGATCGATTTGAATACCGGGAAATATCTATGGAAAATCCCCTTGGGCGAGTATCCGGAATTAGCTGCTAAGGGATTGAAAGACACGGGCACCGAAAACTACGGTGGTCCCATTGTGACTGCCGGGGGTTTGTTGATTATTGCCGCCACTGACTTCGACCGTAAGATCCGGGCATTCAACAGCCGCACGGGAGAACTATTATGGCAAGCGGAACTTCCTTTTGCGGGTGTGGCTACTCCAGCCACTTACATGGTTGATGGCAAACAATACATCGTGATCGCGACCTGTGGGTCGAGAGATCCCAAGTCTCCCCCGGGCGCCGTTTATGTTGCATTCGCGCTTCCGTAGTCCCGAACAAAAGATTGAACAGTAAATTCATATAGGAGACACCATGGCCACCGATCTTCCAAAGAAACCGCGCTTGGGCGGCGTATTCGCTCCGACTGTCACAGCCTTCAACAGCGATGCCTCACTCAGTACGCAGGGCACGCGTGCGTATGTACGCTTCCTGCTAAGTCAAGGTGTACACGGTCTGACGCCCCTCGGCAGCGCCGGTGAGCCTGTCGCCCTGAGTACCAGCGAAAGAATGAATGCTCTCGAAGCGATCGTGGAAGAAGCCGCCGGCAGCGTACCTATCTATGCCGGGACCAGCGACTACAGCACCGCGACAACGATCGAACTTAGTCAGCATGCGCGGTCCATCGGTTGCGATGGGCTCATGCTGATGGCTCCCTATCTCCTGCGTCCCCCGAAGCAAGACGTCTTGAATCATTTCCGTCGCGTCCGTGAGCGGGTCGGGCTACCCATCATGGTCTACAATGTCCCGGTGTTGACCGGCATCGAAATTACGCCGGAAGAGATCCAGATGCTTGCCGCGGAGGACGTAGTCCACGCCGTCAAGTGGTCCCACATGGAGATCGCCAGAGTGCAGGACACCCGGCTGCTCTGCGGCAAGGATTTCCCGATATTTGCCGGCATCGACATTACGGCGTTCGCCGCACTGGCGATTGGGGCGGACGGTTGGATTGGCGGAATGCCAATGATCGCGCCCGCGTTGGCAGTCGAGCTATGCCGGCTCCTGATTCAAGAGAAAAACCTCGATGCAGCCCGAGCGCTCTGGTTGCGCGTCCTTCCCATTATCCGGCTGGAATACCGGGCCATGGGGACGAATGAAGCAAGTCCCCACTGGCTGGCCGTTTGCCGGGAGAGCGCCGTCCTTCGCGGCATACCCATCGGTGTTTCGCGGGCGCCGCTCAGCCCGGTGGATGCCGCGGTGAGCCAGGAACTCCGGGCCCTGATGGTGGGGCTTGGGCAGCTCAAAAGCAATTAGCGGTTTCAGGAACTTACATACACGCGGTGGATGGGAGTAACAACTCGATGAAGATTACCAACGTTGAGGTTTTTTTGACCGGTACGACGTGGCGGAATTTTCTCTTCGTCAAGCTGACGACAGATGACGGCCTCATCGGATGGGGTGATGGAACGCTCGAATGGAAGGAATCGGCCGTCCGTGATCTGATCCTCGATTTTGGCCGGCGATATGTCATCGGCATGAGCCCCTTCAACATCGAAGACCTGTGGTTCAAGCTGTATCAGATCGAGCACAACACCGGTCCGATTATGTTTGCCGCCATGGCGGGAATCGAGACTGCGATGTGGGACCTGGTGGGGAAAGCTTTGGGCCAACCGGTATACAACCTTGTCGGCGGGGCGGTTCGCAAGAGAATCCAGGTCTACGCCAACGGGTGGTACGCCTTCCAGGGAGATCTCGAGAAGATTGCCGATCGGGCCCGGGAAGTAGTCAGTCGCGGCTACACAGCGATGAAATTTGACCCCTTCGGCCCCGGCGGCAGAGAACTATCGAGCGAAGAATTGAGAACCGCCTGCCGGATCGTAGAGGCCGTGCGGGGCGCCGTGGGTGAAAAGATTGATTTAATGCTCGAGTTTCATGGCCGCTTCAGTCCGATCATGGCTCTCGAAGCGATTCGCGCCATGGTGCCGTACCAGCCACGCTGGTGCGAGGAGCCAATTCCCGCTCACAATCATGAGTCCATGGCACAGGTCGTCGCGGCCTCTCCCTTGCGCGTTGCTACCGGTGAGCACACCTATAGCCGGTTTGGATTTCTCGACCTGCTTTCCCGCAAGGGCGCGCATTTGATTCAACCGGATATTGTTTACGGCGGCGGATTTCTGGAGACGAAAAAGATCGCCGCGATCGCCGAAACGTTTTATGTGAGCGTTGCTCCGCATAACTGCCGGGGCCCCCTCGGCACGGTCATTGCCATGCACCTTTGCGCGAATATTCCGAACTTCGACATTCTGGAGACCTTTGAAGACTACGATGTTCCCTGGCGATGCGATTTGACTCCTGGGACTCCACGGGTCGAACGTGGCCATTATGCCGTTCCTACAAAGCCAGGGTGGGGTGTCGACGTGAACGAGGAACTGATCCGTGCACATCCTGAGAATCCCGATGCCAAGCTGAACATGTTCGCCGGAGAGTGGGAAGAGATCATGTGTAAGTGAGCGCGGGTGCTCCCGCTTACCAGGTAAAGTGGAAAAACTATCTTGCACAGCAAACACAATCTATCCAACACGGACCGACGGACTTTTATCAAGCTCGCTAGCGCGAGCGCGGGCGGACTAGTGCTGTCGAATAGCCTCCCCGCCGCGGCGGGTAAGAGTGCTTTTCCTGATCTCGATCAGCTGCAACGCATGCATCGACAAGCAGGCCTGGTGTCGCCCGAACGCACCTACCGCGCAATGGAGTGGGAGTTTCACACTCCTCCCCAGCAAACCTTCGATATCAACCTTGAAGGGGCTATAGCGGCCGCCCGCGATGCTGGCGCCGAAAGCCTCATGTTTTACACGCAAGACCATTGGGGATATGCCTTTTATCCCAGCGACTCAGCGGTGCGTCACCCGCATTTGAAGTTTGACTTGTTCGGAACCGAGTGTTCTTTGGCGCGCAAAGCCGGCATTTCGACCATCGCGTACTACTGCCTGCAATTCAACAATCAATGCGCGATCAGCCATCCTGACTGGGCTTGGGTGAACGAAGAAGGAGTGCCGCAAAGATTTTACGGCCGTTGGCACATCGTCTGCCTGGATACGCCTTACCGCCAGTATGTGCTGGCCATGATGGACGAAATTTTCTCCCGCTATGAAGTGGATGAACTATTCCTGGACATCTTTGGCATCCAATTTGCCATGTACAACGGCAGCGGAAAAATCCGTTCTGCTTCTGCCGCCACACTGAGGCTGCCTGGAACAAAGAGTATCCTGGGGATCCTTATCGCGAAGGCTTCAAGACGCGCGAGGGTTGGGAGCGTCGCTTTCAATGGCATCAGCGAAGAACGATGACCGATATGCTGGATGAGATCATCGTTCGAGCCCGCAAGCACCGTCCCAATCTTTTAATCTCCCTCAACGGCGGCCCCGAATCGTTTCCCAACGACATCATGCAGCGGGTCAGTTATATCTACGCGGAACCTCTGGATTGCCCCACCGGGGTCGCCCTCGGATCCATTCTGATGCGCGGATGGGGCCGCCCCTATTTTCAGGCCGGTATCTTTACCGAGTACGGCTATTCCGATACCTACCCTGCTGACCTGGCAAGAGTACAGGCGGACGCGCTGATTGTTCAAAACGCGCGAAGCTTCTTTGTGGGCAATGCACCAGTTCTAAGCGGACTGGACGGGCAGGGATTTTCCAACCGATGGTTTGCCGTTGCCAAGAACACCTGGCAAGACGTCCGCAACGTCGATTGCCTTCTGGGGCCAGACCTCGAACCGCTGCTGAGCACTGCAATGCTCTACAGCGAACTCACTCGCAAAGAGTTCGAAGCAGAGAAGCGTCCCTATGATTTCCGCCATTCCACCCTGGGCGCTTTGGAGACTCTGACCTACGCCGGCCGTCCAGTGGAAAGCCTACCCGATTTCAACTTGAAGCCGGAAGTTCTGGGCCAGTTCGAGGTATTGGTTCTTCCGGAAGTGCTGGCGCTGTCTGCAGCACAGGCGGAGACAATTCGTCGATGGGTGCAACAGGGCGGGACATTGATTTCCAGCTACCGGTGTGGCTTGCTGGATGAGAATTACAAGTCGCGGACCAACTTCGCCCTCGCGGATGTATTCGGCGTCGACTATGTCTCGGAAGTGACAACCTACGCCTATGACGCGACTGGCAAGCAGCGAGAAGGAAACGCCATCTCCACTTACTTGGAATCAGCTGGCCACTCTCTCGCTGAGGCGCTGTCGAAAGGCACTGTGGGGCTGCCGGGACCCTTCATCACAATCAAGGCAACTACCGCCCAGGAGGTAATGCGCTACCGATTGCCTCTGCTTGCGGAAGACGTTTCCCACGACCAGTGGGTTGGATGGGGCGCCCCGCCTCCCGGGCCGCAAACGGCGGGAACGGCCGTGGCGTTTAACAGATTCGGCAAGGGCCAATCTTTATATCTGGGCGTTCCCATATTTTGGGCCATGCAATGGCGCGCATCCTGGATTCAGCACTGGATCCCTGGGCTGATACGGGCGTTGGTGCCGCGTCCGCTGGCGGAGATACGGACAGATCCTTTCTCAGAGTACGTGCATGGTACTTTCTTCCACGATGAAGGCAAGCGGCTGGTTTTGGTCCAACTCCTCGACACCGTGCAACTCGCGACCAAGGGAGAACTCCGCCCGACGCCGGAGATTGAAATCTCCATTGATCCGCACCGGTTGACAGTGACTGCGGCGCAAGTCGTGTGGCCAAAGACAAGGGATCTGCCGATCACCCTGCGGGGCGGAAAAACTCGCATACGGCTTCAGAAGCCAGATCGCTACACCGCACTCTATCTAAAATTGGGCTGAAAGCGCTTTTCTCAAATTCAAGACTGCAATAAGCGCTTAAGTGCCACATGATGAGCATTTCCCATTCTCACCCCTGGTATCCCCGGAAGCTTTCCGGAAACTCAAGGCATGCTGGCGTTGCAAACCTTTAGAATCTTGAATATGAGTAGATAACCTCCGATAACGTTCGCCCTCTGGCTGATCCCGAGGGAAAGTTTGACAAGGTCACCGCAGATCAATTATTGTTTGCTCGCTTAAAGGTTCAAGCGCTTGCCGCGTCCTACGACCGGTGAAACCGTTGCGACAACCAAGAGGTGGTTGACTAGTTCGATGAAGCAGTCTGAACAGGACTCTCGCAAGGTCAGTCGCCGGGACGCATTGAAAGGGCTTGCCGGGTTCGCCTCGCTGCCGCTATTTGAACAAGCAGCTTCAGGCAAGCCGGGGCGGGGGGGCATGAATGCCGCCGAGGCTTCTGAAGTCACGCCTCTTTCCCGTCGTCTGCGGGTACAGTCTCTCGATCAGGGGTGGCGTTTTTTCCGTGGAGATGTCGCCGGCGCGGAACACCCAGAGTTTGACGACTCTAAGTGGCGGAGAGTGGATCTTCCCCACGACTGGAGCATCGAAGACCTCGTTCCAACCTCCGATGCAACGGGCGAGGGCACAGTTTGGGTTGGTGGCAACACACCGACCAGGATTGGTCCCTTCGATATGGCTTTGAGCGCAGGCCAGGAAGCAACGGGATGGGTTGTAGGCGGAACAGGCTGGTACCGCAAGCGCGTTCTGCTTCCCGCCACCGATCGGCGTGCGCAGGCTGAAGTACGCTTCGACGGCGTTTACATGAACTCCCAAGTCTGGATCAACGGAGAATCTGTCGGCACGCATCCTTACGGCTACACCCCTTTTGCGTATGACCTGACGCCTTTTCTGAAACAAGACGGCGAGAATGTCCTGGCCGTTCGAGTGCGAAATGAAGGGGCAAATAGCCGCTGGTATTCAGGCTCGGGAATTTACCGCCATGTATGGCTTACTTTGACCGGCGAGGTACGGATCCCACTGTGGGGCGTGAGTGTAGCCACTCCGAACGTCTCGGCGGACTTATCGACCGTCGAAGTGTCTATCGCCATGGAAAACCGGAGCCAGACTTCGAAACGCGTGATCGCTCGCAGCAGAATCCTTGGTCCCGACGGTGAACTTGCGGGAACCGCGGAGAAAGCGGCGGATCTCCCAGCCAGCGGCGGATACACCTTGGTTCAGTCTTTTGATGTCAAAGCTGCGCAACTGTGGTCGGCTACAAGCCCGCAACTGTATCGAGCGGAAGTCGAACTTATTGTGGCGGGAAAGACGATCGACCGCTCCACCGTTGCGTTTGGCATTCGCAGCATTCAGGTCGATATCGAGCACGGCCTGCGCATCAACGGGGAGCAGGTCAAGCTCAAAGGCGGCTGCGTACACCACGATAACGGTATTCTCGGCGCCTCCTCCTTTGACCGCGCAGAGGAGCGGCGTGTAGAGATCCTGAAGGCGAATGGCTTCAATGCGATTCGGACCAGTCACAACCCTCCTTCGGTCGCCTTTCTCGAAGCATGCGACCGGCTGGGGATGATGGTTATCGATGAAGCGTTCGATTGCTGGAATCTCGGCAAGAATGTCGACGACTATCACCTCTACTTCGACGACTGGTGGGAACGGGATCTCAAGAGCATGCTGTTGCGGGATAGAAATCACCCCAGCGTCATTTTCTGGAGCATTGGTAACGAGATCGACGGCCGTCGCGAACCCAAAGGGGTGGCCATCGCCAAAGAGCTCCGCGACACGGTGAAGAGTATCGATTTGTCACGGCCTGTCATCATGGCGGTCCCCGGGCCCTACGACCATAACCTGCCCGAGTGGCAAGCCAATGATCCCGCCTTCTTGCATCTGGATGTCGGCGGTTATAACTACCAGTGGCAGCAGTACGAAATAGATCACAAGCGGTTTCCCAACCGCATCATGATGGGCACGGAATCCTTTCCCATCGAAGCCTACGATAGTTGGCGTAGTGCGGAGCGGCTGAGCTACGTGCTGGGAGATTTTGTCTGGACCGGAATTGATTACCTTGGCGAGTCGGCGATTGGGCATTCGATCCTCTCGCAAACCCCGGCATGGTGGCGACAGCAATATCCCTGGTTCAACGCCTACTGCGGCGACATCGACCTCATCGGCGACAAGAAACCGCAATCCTACTATCGAGATGTTCTCTGGGGACGAAGCCGTCTTGAGATGGCGGTTCAGCGCCCGCTGCCCGCGGGAAGAACAGAAGAACTCGCGAACTGGGGATGGCTGGACGAGCTTCGGAGTTGGACCTGGACCGGCTATGAGGGCAAGCCCATGAAGGTTCGTGTCTATTCCTCCGGAGACCAGGTCAAACTTATTTTGAACGGCAAAGAGATCGGCTCCAGGACCATGCCCGAATCGGCCAGGCTCATCGCCCAGTTTGACTTGCCTTATGCCGCAGGTGAACTGCGTGCCGTCGCCTTCAAAGACGGTAAGGAAATCGATTCCCTTACATTCAAGACGGTGGCGAAGCCTGCGCGGCTGCGCCTCAAAGTGGATCGCCGAACCATTTCTGCCCGGCGGGATGATTTGGCATTTATCACAGTAGAGATAACAGATGCAGCAGGCGTGCCGGTCCCCGATATCGTCCGCAAGATCGACTTCCATGTCGACGGCGCTGGAGAGTTGGCTGCCGTTGGGAACGCCAACCCTAAGGATGTAACCAGCTTCCACGAGTCCACCTGCAGGACATTTCGCGGAAGGTGCCTGGCCATTCTGCGTCCCTTTGGGCGTGAGGGGACAATCACCCTTCAAGCCAGGTCGGATGGGCTCTCGCCGGCATCCACAGCTGTAAAGTGCGCTTCGCTTTGAATTTGCAAGGAAGCGCCTGCGCAAGCATTAACCGAAAGGACGGTAGTTTGATGGGAAGGCTTAGCTCCAGGAAATTTGTCGTAGTCACAATTGCCCTTCCGCTGTTTCTCGCGGGGCTCTCCTGCCTTCACGCCAGCGCCGAAGCCGTCTTTCGGGTAAAGACGGTGTTTAACGTCAGGGACTATAAGGCAACCGGTAAAAAGTCGGATGATGCGCGGCCCGCGATTCAGAAAGCCATCGACGCTGCCGCCGCAGCTGGTGGTGGAACGGTGTATCTCCCGCCCGGAGAATACACGTCCGGCACTCTTCTTATGCGCAGCCATGTAGGCATCTATCTTGAAGCCGGCGCCACCCTCTTTGCCTCGGAAGATCCCGCCGCCTTTGATCTGCATAAGTCCAAGTCAACGGATGCGTTGTTCTATGGCGAAGACCTCGAAGATATTTCGATCGCAGGGCGAGGCACGGTCGACGGCCAAGCCAAGTATTTCTGGGCCCCCGATACGATCGAGCGTAACTTCCCCCACAAGATACTGGTAACAACCCTGAACAAGTCCCAGATGCGGTCTTATCCGATGGGCCACCCGGATCGCCAGGTCTATCCTCACTTGTTGTGGCTGGGCCGCTGCAAGAACGTGAGCATCACGGGCGTGTCTTTTGTCCGCTCCTTCAGCTGGACTTTCGCCCTCTATGCCTGCTCCCGGGTGGTGATCGACGGCATTTACATCTACACCAGTCTGAAGGAAGCGGTTTGGGCCGATGGTATCGACCTCGTCAGCAGCAACGACGTCAGCATCTCCAACAGCACGATTATCACCGGCGATGATTGCATTGTCTTTGTCTCCGGGATCGATGAGTGGGGGCCGACCGCTCCTTGCGAACACATCACTGTGACCAATTGCCGGCTATCTTCCGCATCTGCTGCAATCAAGTTCAGCGAAGGCAACAATCTGGCTATTCGCGACATCTTGATCGACAATTGCGCTATTTTTGACACCAACCGTGGTGTCACCCTTCAGATTGCGACCGGTGGCACCATCAGCAATGTGGTTATGTCCAACCTCACCATGGACCTTCACCGTTTTGACTGGTTTTGGGCCGGAGACGGCAACGCTTTCAACTTCGAACTCAAGCGGAACAGCGAATGGAATGGCGAGCCGGTTAAGCTCACCGAATCTCCAGGCTCAATTCACAACATAATCGTTCACGATGTCATCGTGCACTGCCAGGGAGCTTCTACCATCTACGGCCATCCCGATAGCTGGCTGGACGGAGTCACTTTTGAAAATATCAAGTTCTTTATATCCAGCGATCCAGCCGCGCCTTACGACACGGCGGTGCACGCCATGAGTTTTCGCTATGCGAAGAACCTCCGGCTCAGGAATATCGAAGTCACCTGGGAGAAGCCCTGGTTTGATAAGTGGGAAAGCGCCCTCGCTCTCGAAGATGTTGACCGCCTGCAAGTGGACGGCTTCAGCGGGAATTCAGCATGGCCTGAACGCAATATCCCTGCGGTTCTGCTAAACCGGGTCACCAACGCTACATTGCGAGATATGGAGGCTCTCCCAGGCACCAACCTGTTTTTGAAGATCGCCGGAGCCAATACCCATGACATTCATCTCTTCGGCAACGACTTCCACGACGCGAAAACGCCGTATGAACTTGCCCCCGACGTAAAGGCGGATAGCGTCACTGCGTCGGATAACTTCACGACCGTTAAATAGGACTGGGGTTTGAGGGCCTTGAGAAATCAGAGGCAGAGGGATGATGCGACCTGGGCTTTCGCGTCGTAGTTTTTTGCGAGTTTCCGCAGCCGCTGGCGCACTGAACTGGTCACGCATCAATCTCTTTGCCTCGAAGACCAACGCACCTAAGACTACCGCGCCGGAAAGCGCGAAAGAGCCTAACCGGCTGTTCCAGTCCGGGTTGGAGGGCTCGCAATGGAACACATTCCAGGCGGCCGGCTACGCAAAAGAAGTATCCGGCATCTGCTATCGCACTAAGGCAGCCGGTTACTTCACCTGCTACGTCGATAAACTCTATCCTTGCTCTGGAATGCCGCTCGGCGGCGTCGACACGGGCGCGCTGTATCTGGAGCCCTCTGGAGTACTCGGTTACACCTCCATCTTCAATCACCTCACGCCCATTGGTGGCCCCCTGAATATCCCCTACATGGGCCTGGCGAGCGGCGGCCGATCATGGGTTTTCGGCACTGCCCAAACGAAGAATTACGCTGGAAACAATCGGGCGACGATGGGGCTCAAGGTTCTGGGCTCAATGCAGGAAAGTGAATACTGGGGACACTATCCCATTGCCGACATCGAATACAAGGCTGACACCCCAGTTCAAATCGGCCTGCGCTGCTGGTCGGCTTTCATACCCGGGGATGCTAAAGCGTCGAATACTCCTGGCGCTGTCTTTGAGGCACATCTCCGAAACACTGGACCGTCCGAGCAGAAGGGCTGCTTGATCTTCAACTTCCCCGGTTTCGACGAACATCACACCCGGGACTCTTCGATTGGATGGCCTGACTTGCCAATGAAACCTGTGATGCCTCCTGCTCAAATCTCGCGCCGCACGCCACCTGCGGGACTTTCCGGCGTCTGGGTGGAAAACAAATCGTGGGGCATGAGTTACGTGCTGGCGGCAATCGGTGAGGGTTCGGTGCGCTCAGGTGCAGGTCTGGGCGTGGATGGAAAGAGTTGGGATCTCGCGGAAAGGAATTTGCCCTCCACCGGTGAACAAGACGATGGTGGTTCGTCACTGGCGGTCGATTACAACATCCCCCCAGGCGAGGAAAAAGTAATTCGTATCATCCTGGCATGGTACGCGCCCGAATGGGAGGGCAACGGCAACCCCGGTACCGGGGGAAGCCGGATCATGACCTATGCTCCCGAGGGAGAGACGCTTTCCACCACCGGCAAACGCTTCACGCACATGTATGCCTCGCGCTTTGCCGATGCGGGCCAGGTTGCCAGCTTTCTTGAGCACAATCACGAACAGTTACTGCAACGTATCATCGCCTGGCAATCAGCGATCTACGAAGACCCTACGTTGCCCGGATGGCTGGCGGACGCCCTGATCAACTCTCTCTATTACTTCGCGCCCTGCAGTATGTGGGCTCAGGCCAAAGACCCCATTGGAGGCTGGTGCAAGCCGGAGGACGGGCTCTTCGCCCTGGAAGAGTCGCCGCGTGCATGCCCGCATATGAGCACGCTTTCTAATGTGGGCATGCAGGGACCGACGCTTTCGTTCTTCTTTCCTGATTGCGCTCTGTCCCTATTGCGCGCCATTCGTTCGACACAAAAAGAGAACGGCGACGTCGCCCAGCTAATGGGTCGCTGGGCCGATCCGGCGAATCCCATGTCGTACGACTACCAGGAAGTGATCTCCGGCTTCTGCTACGTATCGACCGCATACCTGCATTGGAAAATCACCGGAGACCAAGCCTTCATGAAGGAGTTCTACCCTTCGGTGAAGAAAGCTCTGGAGTATTCCTTCAGCCAGCGTCCTGATCTTGGACCATCGCAAATTATCGCCATGCCGCCACATCGGCAACATGCCTGGAACGATATCGAATGGTTCGAAGATCGTTCCATGTATGGTTATGTCACTCACCCGGGCGGCCTGCGTCTGGCCGGCGCCGAAATGCTTAAGGCGTGGGCGCGGGCAATGGGCGACACCGTCGAGGTCCGCTACCTGAACGTCTTGATCGCCGCCGGCAAGGAAGCCATGGAGCGGTATCTTTGGAAAGGCGATCACTACCTTGTCTATAACGACACTGAGTCCGGTAAAATTCTCGACGCTTTCTATTCGCCGCAACTCAACGGCCAATACTGGTCGCATTTTTGCGGCTTGCCCGAGGTCTTTCCAAAGGAAAATGTTCGCCGCGTGCTCTCGACCCTGCGTGAGAAGGTTTGTAACCTGAGCAAGGTCGGTATGCCTCCGATCTACTCGATGCCCGACGGGACTCTTTGGACCTCGGACAAAACAGGTTACCTCACCGGGGAATATGTCTATACCAACCACCAGGTCATCTGGAATGCGATGACATTTATCTACGAAGGGCAGAAGAGCTTTGGACTGGAGCTTCTGCGCAAGAATCTGGCGCTCAGCTACCTTACCTGGGGATACATGTGGGATGGCCCTAATTGCTGCAGCGCCGGCGGCGACACCGGCGAAGTCAACTATGGCTGGGATTACTGGTTTAACTGGTCGATCTGGAACGCGCCGGCAGCGCTCCTGAACAAGGACATCACTGCATTGACCCAGCCGGGAGGGTTGGTATACCGCGTGCTCCAAGCCGGAAAACGGCAACCGGGAACAGACACCAGCTCAGTGCCGGGTGGCAACTGAGATTCCCTTACCTTCCGTCAAAGTGTGAATCGAGTCGACCGAAATTCCGCTGAATCGCTCCAGCAGTCCGCTTGGCCATCGGACTGTTACTGAATCAATCTGACTGGCCGCCCCCAGTCCAAAATGCACCCGGAGATCGTTCTGCGAAATGTAGCTTGAACCACTCCGCACTTCGTCTACAAGAGCCCTCTTCCCCACCTGGACCGTAATCTTCGCTCCTATCCCGTCGCGGTTCGACTTGGTGCCAATCGTTCGCAACTCGACCCAATGGTTTAGCGAGACCACGCTATTCACCAGGAGTGCCGGGGTTGTATTCATATTGGACACCAACACCGCAACCTGTCCGTTGTTCCAAAAGTCCGCGACCGCCAATCCTCGTGAAGGCAATGGTTTTGTAATGCCCGTTCCCGCCTGCGCGGAGATGTCGGTGAAAGTCCCGTTACCATTGTTGTGGTACAGGATCCGCGGCTCCTGATAATCGAATCCCAGATGAAATTTCTCCACCTCTGGATACACATGCCCATTGGCAAGTATCAGATCGGGCCATCCGTCATTATCGAAGTCGAAGAACATTGTTCCCCAGCCGAGGTACTGCATATGTTTTCCCAGGCCGGCATCGATGGTCACATCCGTAAAGTTTCCATTTCCATCATTCCGGTAGAGCGTCGGCGTATCGTCGGAAAAATTCGTCTTGAAAAGGTCGGGCCTTCCATCGCCGTTATAGTCGGCGACGGTTGCCCCCATTCCTGCTTGTTCGCGCCCCTCTTCGCTGAAAGCGACCCCCACGGTTACGGCTTCATCGCTAAAGGTCCCGTCGCGATTGTTGTGGTAGAGGATACTGGGAGCGCTGTCGCAGGCCACATAAACGTCTGGCCAGCCGTCGTCGTCGTAATCGAAGGTCACAACGGAGAAAGCATATTTCCCCTGGGTACGATCGATATGCGCTTTTTGCGTTACATCCGCAAACTTCCCGTTGCCCAGATTTTCGTAAAGGATGTTCACAGAGCCCGGCAACCCGCGTGGTCCGCACATCACCGGAACACCCTTCCAAACACAGGACGCTCCGTTTCCGGGAGCAATCGCCGCTGCAGAATCATAGCGAACATAATTTGCGACCATCAGGTCGAGCCGCCCATCGCGGTTGTAATCCACAAACGCGCAACCTGTTCCCCACTCCTTTCCCGATCCGGCGACACTGGCCTGCTCCGCCACCTCCCTAAAGACACCATGATTGTTGTGATAGAGCCGATTCTTGCCGTAGTAGGTGATATAGAGATCTTCCCATCCGTCGTTGTCGTAGTCCCCGGTACACGCACCCTGCCCCCAACCCATCGCTCCGAGTCCTGCCTTCTCCGTCACATCCGTGAACGTTCCATCGTGATTGTTGCGATACAGGCGATTGGTCCCGGCCTCGCCTGAAGAAAGACCGTCGAGCCTGGTTCCGTTGACCAGAAGGATGTCGGGCCAGCCATCGTTATCGTAATCAATGACGGCGACACCGTTGCCGGTGGTTTCAAGGATGTATTTCTTCGTGTCTTTCCCGCCGTAGATATTGCTCGCCGTCAGGCCCGCCTTGACTGCGATGTCGGAGAAATTGACGATGGGCGCCGAGCGCGTGGGCACATCCTGCGCGAGCGTCTTGCCGCTGTTTATGAGAAGGACGAAGGCGATCCAGCACCCGGCCCTTCGCCCGAATTCCTTCGATGACGCAAGCATAGCGGTGCTCTCCAAAAACCCTGGCCTACGGATGATCATCTGGTTTGCTTTGCGTATGGGTCTGGAACGAATCGGCCAGCTTGATCGCCTCGTCCGTCGCGCTCCTGGCTTCCTGGTTGCGGCCAAGCTTGCGCAATTGTCCGGCAAGCAACGCATGCAGCGCGCCCTTCTCATCGGGGTAACCGGCATCCAGGGCTGGCTTCAAATATTGCACTGCCTCTTCCGGGTTCCCCGTCTGTGCGTAAGCCGTTCCTCGTTGCACGCGCGTCCAGGCATCGTCAGGTTCGAGCGCAGCCAGGCGGCCAAGGAGCGCAAGAGCGGTGGCATAATCGCGTTCGCTCATCGCAACTCGGATCAACAATCGCAGCACTGGTTCGCGGTGCGGATTCTGATCGAGAGCCTCTTGCGCGCTTGCCCGTGCCCGCTCCATGTCTCCGAGGCTGAAGTATGCCTCGGCCAGCTTCTCCAATAGCTCTGGATTCCTTGGCTTCAGGCGGAGCGCTTCCGTGTACTCCTTCACGGCTTGCGATGCATCGAGCCTGATAGACAGCAAAATGTCACCACGGATCTGATGAACCGACGCTTCTTTTCCCTGGGCTTGTAACTGGTCAGCGGTGTGCACTGCCTCTAACTCATAGCAACTCGTCAGCCACGCGCCAGCGGTCTCCGCCCCCGCCTTCAGTCCACGTTCCAGGGCCGGAATCGCTCGTGAACAATCACCCAACTCGCCGAATGCCACGCCACGCCAGAACCACTCGGTCGCCGTGTCCAGCGCCGGAGCAGGCATTGCCGCCAGTTGCTCCCAACGTCCCTCCTGAAAGAGTCTCTCGGCGGGCAGAATGCTTCCCGGCGAGTTGTTCAATGGGCAACGACCGGCGCCTTGGCGTAGACAATCCCAAACCGCGCCTTTTACGTTCTCGTCCGGGACCAATCTCCGCGGCCACCCTGAGAGAACCTTCTGCGAGCCGGCGCGCGAACGTCCAGCCAGGTCGACAAGCCTTGCCTCCGCCTGCGACCAATTCCCGCGGGCGGCCTCGACCAATGCATCAAGTTCCAAAGTTGACGAGGCCTCCGGCTGCTGTTGCTGCGCCATTTTGAGGCTGGCTGCAGCCTTTGCGTCCTGACCAACCTGGGCCTGCGCTACCCCCAGGTCTCCCCAGATCCCATTGAGCGCAGGATCCAACTCCGCGGCTTGTCGCAACAATGATTCCTTCGCCACCAATTCGGTCTTGCCATTTTCGGCGGCGGATCTCAACACCGCGGCTCTCCCCCGTGGAGAGCTGCGCAGCCAGAACGCCAATACGCGGAAACGCTCCAAACTATAGTCAGTCCACCATAGCAAAGCGCGCTCCGAGTTCGGCGATCGGGCTACGGCCGTCTGGAAGGTTTCCGCGCTGAGAGCAAACTCATGCTGCTCCATCTCGGCGTCACCCAGATAGCCTTCCGCCGCCTCATTTACCGGATTTGCCTGCGCAGCGATCCGCAACGGGGCCTCGGCATCGGCCGGGTGGCCGCTTTGCAGTAGCGCTTCCCCCAGCAGAAAATTCGCCGAGGAATTCTGCGGTGCAAGTTCCGTAGCCCGTCTTAGTAACGGAATTGCGTGTACATAGTCTGCCTGCTGGCTCATGGCTGAGCCTTTTTTCAAGAGATCGTCAAACTCTCCCGGATTTGCTGGCTGTGCCATGCAACAGGCGGCACATAATGCGATCACGCATTGAATTCCGGGGCAGCCCCGCATGGGCAAATCATAGCATCTGGCACGCGCTATGTCGGAAGAGTTACTGCCTGCGAAAGAGTCACCGCGTGAATGGTTGTGGCAATTCGGAAGCGCCTTCGGCCTTCATGATTCGACTTACAGCAAAGCGACTTTAATGCTTATTGTGGAGTTCGTTGAACTTATTGAAATCCTGCGTTGCTTCGTCTGTATATCCGAGCTTCTTGCACACTCGAGCAGCTTGGTAATAGGCGCTGGCGCGTCCCGGTTGCTCCCCACCCGCGTCGCTTTGGATCGCCGCACGAAACTGGTCTAATGCTCCCTTAAGGTCTCCCGTTCTCTCCAGCAGAATCCCCATCTGTAACAAGGACTGGATATTGTGGGGATTGATGTTGAGGGCCTGGGTCAAATACGGTTTGGCTTCGGCGTAGCGATTTTCATGGATCATCAGCGTAGCCAGATCAACCATCGGCCACTCCGTCTTATTTTCGCTGCCGGCCTCGAGGTCGATCGCCTTGAGATACCATTTCTCCGCTTCCTCCGGATTATGCTTTCCCTCGTAGCACAGCCCTAAATTTTCATAAGCCCGAACAAAGCCGGGTGCGAGCGCAATCGCTTTGTTCGTTTCTTCGATCGACTCATCGAACCGATTGTCTGTATAGAGCAGGCGTCCCAGGAAGTAGTGGGCCGATGCATTGAAGGGATCCAGCCGAATGGCAGTGCGAAGCGGCGGTTCGGCCAGATCCATGTGCCCCGCCTGGCTTTCGGCGAGGCTGATAAGCATCGCTCGGGGAGCGGTAATGCCGGCCAGTTGATCCGCATTTTGCAGCAACTGCAACGCTTCCTGCGTGCGGTTCTGGCCCAACCTGACCTGCGCCAGAAGAGTTATCCAATCGGCGTCCCGGGGTGCCGTCATCATCTCGGCAACAATGATCTTCTCCGCGCCGTCAAGCTGCCTGGCGTCGATCAGCCCTTTCGCTTCAGACATTTTGTCGGACGCAGAGGGAGCCGACCAGGCCCGAAGCGAAAACACGACCGTTAAGAAAAGCGAGCTCACCAGCCTCATCTTCCACTTTTCCCGGTTTGACTTTTCCATGACTAGCATTGAAGCCTTATTTCCCAAACTGACGACTTACCTCAAGCTTTCAGGGCAGAGTACGGTCACCAGCCATGATATCCGTTTGGGGGTAATTCATTGCGGCACGGGCTACACTGAGAGGGAAGGAAGAAATTCCACAAGCTCCGCAGTCTATGCCCCCTGGTATGACGCTAAACGACCGCAAGCTGATCTGCCGCCGAATGGCGGAGAGCAGCTCAACCGCTTCAGTCCAACGCGGACGAAATATGGCGTCGCGCCGGCAGTGTTCGCGGCTAAGAATCCACTTTGCGGTAAGTTGCTACTTGCTTTGCCTGATTCTACCTCTCCCGGTTCACGCACAACCGAATACTCTCCCTGCCGCGTCGCCCGCTGTTACGGTGCCCGGTAAGTTCGTGGATATTACGGCCGCCTCCGGGATTCATTTCACACACCAAGCGCCGCATACCTCCAGAAAATACCTGATCGAGACAATGGGTTCGGGTGTTGCCCTGGTCGATTGCGACGGCGATGGGCGTCTCGACATCTTTCTGGTAAATGGCGCCCCTATTTCCGATCCCACTCCCAAGGGAACGATCCCGGAAAAGGCCGGCAAAGATTATTGGAACCGGCTGTACCACCAGACACCGGATGGGAAATTCGAAGACATCACCGAGAACGCTGGTTTGCAGGGCGCCGGCTACGGCATGGGAGTCGCGGCGGGTGATTACGACAACGACGGTAAAGAGGATCTCTACGTAACTGCCTACGGCGGGAATCGCCTATATCACAACGACGGCCACTGCAAGTTCACTGACGTTACCAATCAGGCGGGTGTGGCAGGCAGCGGTTGGTCCACCAGCGGGGCATGGGTCGATATCGACAGCGACGGCCTGCTCGATCTTATTGTGCTCCGCTACATCGCTTGGAATTGGGAGGACCTCTGGTGTGGTCCCCAGGACAATCGCGGATATTGTCATCCCGATCATTTCCAACCGATATCTATGCTCGTCTACCACAACGACGGCAACGGCCGCTTTACTGAGGTTGCGAATAAGCTGGGCCTGGCCAAACCGGCAAAAGCACTGGGAATCGCTATCGCCGATTACGACCGCGATGGCCATCCGGATATCTTTATCGCAAACGATTCCACGGTCGAGTTTCTCTTTCACAACAAAGGGAATGGGACCTTCGAGGAAGTCGGCCTTGAATCGGGAGTTGCCGTCGATGGAGACGGCCAGGTCTTCGCAGGCATGGGAGTCGACTTGGCGGACTACGATAACGACGGCTTTCCCGACCTGATCGTGACAGATCTAGCCAACCAAAAATACGCGCTCTACAGAAATAGCCGGGACGGCAGCTTCGAATATGCGAGCTATCTGACCGGAGTCGCCGGTATGACGCTCTTGCATTCAGGATGGGGAGTGCGCTTTCTGGATTACGACAACGACGGCTGGAAAGATTTGCTCATCGCACAGGGACACGACCTCGACACCGTGCAAAAAAGCTTTCCCCAGCTGCGCTATCGGGAGCCAATGCTCTTGGTGCGCAACACGGGCAAGGCGCTGGTCGATGTCTCGTCCATATCGGGGAATATTTTCCATGAGGCATGGGCCGCGCGCGGGATGGCCATCGGAGACATCGACAACGATGGGCGAATCGATGCGGTCGTGACTACCAACGGAGGTCCCGCTCATGTTCTGCGCAACAAAACGCAAACTACCAATCACTGGTTGACTCTGAAGCTGGTCGGTCATAAGAGCAACCGCGATGGGATCGGCGCAGTCGTTAAAGTTGTCACGCCTCGAGGTCCGCAGTGGGTCACTGTCACGACTGCCGGCAGTTATCTGTCCTCAAGTGATCCGCGGCCTCATTTTGGACTGGGGTCAAGTCCATCTGCGGAAACCGTAGAAATCCATTGGCCCAGCGGCATTATCCAAGTGCTCAAAAATGTGGTTGGAGATCGCATCCTTCAGGTAGACGAGACGGCAGATTCGAAAAAGTAGTATTTCCCTAGCCTGCCTCAGTGCTCTGACTATTGCGAGCCGGCGAATCGGCTGTTGTTGCCCAGACCTTCGCTCCCTAGTCCCTGGTAACCGCCATCCACCGGCAGGTCCGCGGCCGTCACAAAAGAGGCATCATCACTCAGCAAGAACAGAATTGCTGCCGCCACCTCGATTGGATCCCCGCAACGTTCGAGCATGTGGAATTGCCCCCAGATCGGATCCCATTTGTCCCGATCTCCAGCAGCCGCCTTGGCAACCTCTCGCGTCCAGATCCATCCCGGGCTCACGCTATTCACCCGGATTCCGTACGGCGCCAGATCCAGCGCCATGCACTTGGTTAAGGTGTGAACTGCTCCCTTTGCCGTGTTATAAGTCCAGCGGTTCGCTTGTGCAATGAAAGCCGAAATACTTGAAAGATTGACAATCGCACCTTGGCCCACTTTTTGCATTTCGCTAGCCACCAAACTCCCCATTCGCGCATAGGCAATGGGACCGACATCAAACACTCGATGCCAATCCTGGCGAGTCGCATCCCGCCCCTTCCCAGCAAAGGAGAAGGCGTTGTTCACCAGGTAGTCGATTCTCTTGAACCCTTCCACTGTCTCTTCAACAATGCGTGTCGCGAATGCTTCTTCGGCCATATCTCCAAGCAGAAAGCGCGCATCATATCCTGCGTGTGTCAGTTCCCGCTCCGTTTCCGCGCCTGGCTCCGGCTCAATCCCGGTAAAAACGACGGAGGCTCCCTCGCGACACAGCTCAACAACCGTCGCGCGTCCAATCCCCGCGGAACCGCCGGTCACAATCGCAACCTTGCCCGAGAATCTATTTGCTATCGCCGTTCTCCGATTCACTGTTTGTCTCCTTGACTCCGCGCGATTAGCTTAGTCCTCGTCGGCTAAGGCTCTGGCACAGTAGGGCGCCGGAGCCCAAGGTCCAAAGTGATTTTTATGGAGACGATTCGGGCTCACTAGGTCTCATGACGGGCGGCTTGTTTGTGACACCAAAAGGATACTATGCCGGAACTCGCCGAATGAAGGCTCTGCGGGTTGGTTGGCCCCGCGAAAACTGAGGACTTACATCGCTTCTACCATGCTAAAATGGAGTGACTTACTCTATGCTGTCCTCTCCGCTGGCGACAAAGCACTCGCAACAGGACCTTCTGCTGGTAAAGGACAATCTTGCCGCCTACTTCAGACAGGAGATTATCAGTGGGCGGTTTGCTCCGGGAGAAAAGATCGTCGAGGTCAAGTGGGCTAAGCTTCTCAAGATTTCTCAAACCTCCGTCCGCGAGGCAATCAACATTCTTTTGGCGGAAGGATTTGTTCAGAAGGGATCGGGCCGCACAGCCCAGGTGACTCGCCTTACTGAAGAGGACATCAACCATAGCTATGAACTGCGGGCTGTCCTGGAGGGTTACGCTGCACGCATCGTAGCCCAGAAAAAGGTCCACCTCGGGGAGCTCGAACAGACGCTCTCAGATATGCGCTCCGCAATCGAATGCCAAAACCTCAAGGCGTTCTATGAGCGCGATCTGCAATTTCACCTTCTGCTCGCGGAGAAAACCGGCAACGCCATGCTGGTACAAGGTCTCAAGCGGATCATCCTGCCGCTATTTGCCTTCGTAGTCATGCGTGTTCAAGGAGCGCGGACTCAGCAGGACCAATGGGTGAGAAGCCTTGAGCAGCATAAGCGCATCATCGATGCGCTTAAAACGCACGATCCCGTGTTTGCCGAGCGCCTCGTTACCCAGACAATCGGCGCATTCCTCGAAGAAACCAAGGATGTCGTGGAAGCCGGCCGGTAATTAATCAGCAACTCACCCCCGGTCGAGATATTACTCGCGAGCGCGCCCCTTGTAGCTCGTTATTGATTCCACAAATTGCCACAGCCCAGTATGATGATCGACCCGATCATCATGGCAACACCGAGTTGCATGGTCCGCTTTGCCCTTAGGATGACTCCCCGCCACTCTCCCAACAGCACCCCCGTCAGGTTACCCGTCAAGATAGAGACAATCAGCATCACCGGGAAAGCAAAGACGGGTCCGTAGACTCCTTGCCTGGAAGCACCGAGCCCGTATATGACAATACCGCCCGCCCACAGAAGGCCCATCGCGATGGCCAGAAGCCAGTAATAGCCGGTCGAGGGCAACGTAAACTTCCTAAAACTATCTCGTTTGCGTCCCAGATAGACGCAATAGGCGACGTTCAAGAGGTAGTTGGTGGCAAAAACAATTGCCCAGATCGCATTATTTGCAGAGGCCAACGGCACTCCCCGAGCCGTCGCTGCTCGCGCAACCGGGGCTCCGAAAATGAGCGCAAAATTCACCAGCGGAGACAACAGACCCGCGGCAACACAATAGAGCGCACCAAGGCCATACGACACGGCCAGGTCGTTGGACCTGGCGGGAGCCGCCGACTTGAGTCTGCCGGCGTAAGCGCACACCATGAGTCCGGCCAGCATGACAGCTATTCCTACAAACAGAGCAACGTTGCTTTTGCTCAACAGTTGACTGTGATGTTGCAATAGAAGGGGGACGACCGAACCGCCAATTGCAATCAGCCCCATGATCGAGGAAGTTCCCAGGGAAAGCCCGAGCGCCGAAACCCCAAGACCAAAAAAGATGCCACCTGCCCCCCAGCCAGCGCCGAATAAGATAGTCCAAACAATGGCCCAGATAGGCGTTGCTGCGTAAACCCTCCAAAATTGCGGGACGGTCAATACGAGTAGCGGGCCTGGAACCAGGGCAAGAGCGGCCAGGGAACCCAACCCCCAGATGTTCTCCCAGGACCACTTGGGCGTGAGTTTCACAGGCAGGGTAAATAGCCCCTCCATCACTCCCCCCAGAATGACCAAAGCCGCACCGGTTCCTAGCATCGAGCCTGCTCTTGAGCGGCAGCATTACTTTGAACCTGAAGTTCACTCGGCATCTTGCTTGCTCCATAAACTCGGGTGCCCCATATCTCGCCTGGTTTTGGCGAGATGTGAGAAGAACGCGGACCTTTCCGTGCGACCCTACAGGGCTGAGCGCACTATGAGTGACGCACTCACTCACATTAGACGATGCGGCTCTGTAACGGCTGATCGAATAGGGCCCGAACCGCCTCCTCGGCGGCCATCTTTTGCAACTCCGTACCGCTGATCTCGCTGTACCAGGCAACGTGCGACGTAAGTAGAACATTGGCGCAATTGCGTAACGGATGATCGGCCGCCAAAGGTTCTTGCTCAAAGACATCGAGTCCGGCGCCGGCCAACCGGCCTCCGTTGAGTGCGTCTGCAAGAGCGATGCCATCTACAAGGCCACCACGCGCAGTATTAATCAGGAAACTTGTGGGTTTGAGAGACGCAAGGGTATCGGCGTTGATCAAGTGGTGGGTGGCCTGGGTGAGCGGTAAATGGAGAGAGAGAATATCCGCGGTAGCGAGGGCCTCCTCCATACTCAGATTCCGCACACCCTTGGGCAAATCTATATTGGCAGCCAGGTATGGGTCGCAGGTGGCGACGTTAAATTTGCAGGCTCTCGCCCGTTCCAGGAGCGCTCGTGCGATTCGCCCAAAACCAATGGTGACAAAGGTCATCTGGCGTGAGGCAAGCATGGGCCTCGGCGGAGTATTACTCCAAACGCTTTGTTTAACCTGACTGTCGATTGCGAGGATCTGGCGGGTCAATGTCATGGCAAGGGCAAAACTATGATCAGCCACTTCATCGATGCAGTAGTTTGGTACGTTGCAGACGATGATTGCCCGCACGCGCGCGGCCTCAAGGTCAACATTATCAATCCCAACACCATAGCGCACGATGACCTTACAGCGACTCAATTGTGCAATCACGGCGCGATTCATTGGCGCAAATTGCACCAGGACCGCATCCGCGTTCTTGGTCGCTTCAATGACCTGTTCCTCGGTCTTGCATTGGAATGTATTCAGTTCGAAGCCCGCGGCCTCGAGGATACGCCGCTCGATCGCGACATGGGGAAACCCATAATCGGTGATGACAACGCGGAGCTTCTCTTTCACAGTTACAACCTCAATTGGATCGTCGCTCGCAAGCGAACGGCACTTCCCTACTTGTATCCTCCGTCGATCTTGTAACCATAATTAACTTTCCCGCGGGGGAACCGCTTCTGCACGACAGTCAATGTTGAAAGATTCTCTACCTGGACACTGTAGCCAGCGGGAACATCGAGTTGATACGTGAGGGTACCTGGAGTTTTCGTCCACCGCATGGAAACAAATCCATCCGGGGTGGGAACGCGTCCCTCACACATCTCAAGCGAACTTGTGGTAAAGCGCAAATGGACGGCTTTGCGAACCATATCCACCTCGTAGAGACCGAGGATATCGCGATAGAGCGAAACAACTATATGCGATCCAAAGGCGTGATCCATGCTGGCCTCGTTACCCATGTTCTCCCAGAATGTGCCGGTGAGCTCAGCCATATATAGAAAGTAAGACTTGGCTTCGCCGGCAAGCTGATCCGTAAGACCAGCGCGCGATAGAAGCTCAAGACGCAGAACGTTACCCATAAAGGCGTTCGATGGAGCAATCTCCGGGAATGCTTTCGTAGTCCTGCGTCCCGGGCCGAATGCAGTATGCAGCGTCTCCCACAGCTTGGGATATTTCTCCACAGATGCAGTGTCGAAATAGAAAGCATAGTACTGGCAAGTCTCCGTCCGGTTGTGGGTGGGAACAAGTTTTGCTCCCTGACGCACCGCGTTGTCGACAAAAAACTCACCATCATACGATTGCTCGCGGATGACCTTTCGCAGCGCTTCCGCCTGCTCCGTGCGTGCGGGCAGATTGTAAATGCGCCCGACCGCAGCGAGCGCCGCGGCATACAGCATGTTCGCCGCATAACTTACATCCTGCACATAATCATTCGATTTCGACCACTCAATAAAAACCCAGCCCTTCAGCTTCTCAAGCAGGCCATCGTCGTTCCGAAATGGCTGGAAGTAGTCGAGCAGCTTGAGCACACGCGGCCGCAGGGCTTCCACTAATCCGCTGTCTCCGCTCCGCAGCAGGTATTGTTCCAACTGGACCAAAAACCACAGGGACCAGGTGGGGTTGAACCCTCCGTCATAATGGTCCGCGGGATAACACATGGGGAGCATGCCCTCGGGAATATAGGAGAAGTGATCGGGCAGCAAATAGTTTTCAAAGAAGCACTTTTCTACCCTGCTATGCCCGCTCAGGAGCGGGGAAACCTGTGCCGTAAAAGAGCTGTCGCAAAGCCATCCCGCTCGCTCTCGGGAAGGCGTGTCTGTATAGAAATCAACCGCGTTGGGGCGATAGGTTTCTCTGCCTGCGGCGAAGAGCTGGTTAAGCCCTTCATCGTTCGACGAGAAGTGAGCGGTCCAGACATCGGGGGCAGTGTATTCCCGCAGATATACGTGGTCGACCTCACACTCTCCCTCAAGGACCATCAGCTTCAGAAAACGAAGCGTGTAAGGTTCAAAGGTTTCGAGCTTGTACGACCCAGGCGCCAGCGTGTAAGCGACGATGTTGACGCACATCAGGCGCTTGAAATCCACATCCCCGTTTGTCAGGGTTTCATCAAACGTGAAGTAGAGCTTTGTGGAAGTATGGACCGTTACGCTCGCTCCAAAAAATCCCACCAGGTTGATGCCGAAATCGAGTGTCTTGAACTCATTGGTGCGCAACCGCAGGGGCTGATTCCAAAGGTAGGGTTCATCGATTCGGCGGTTCACAACCGTTTCGGTCTTCTGCAGCTCGAGATAAGGAATCACCGCTAATTCCTGCTCCGGATAGCCAAGAAGCCGGGGACTGATTTTGGCGCCAAAGGGTACAGAGTGATCTTGTGCCAGGCTGATTGGGCCGATCGCGCCCCATTGGAAGGTTCCTTCAGAAGCTACCTGCTCAGGCTGCCGCTTCGCATATGCAGGACTTGGAACCCGGCGCGGGATAAGCTTTCGCGGCTCAAAACTAGAGCACGGGACGGGTGAGAAAGAAGCATCGACGCGTTCACGCCACCCGGCAGAGGACGGATTAACGCGATAAACCTCGGAAAAAGCGCGCTGGAAAGAATAGCGTTGTACCTTCTGCACCCGTTCAGAGAGAATCCTGGCCTGAAAGAAAGTGCCGTTTCCACCGGTCGAAGCCAGCACGTTTGAATCCGTCGTGACCTCCGCCTGGAGGAACGAAGGCTGATTCAAAACGTAATAGCTGTTGATGTTATAACCAGCGACTTCGATGCAGACGCTATTCTTGCCCGTTGTCAGGATAGAAGCAATTTCCCAAAGGTCTACCCGGTAATGATCGTGCGGGCCGCGAGCGGGGCCCGATGCGAAGAATTCTCCATTGAGATAGATACGATAAAGTGTCGACCCGGCAACTCGCAGTTGAACGTGTTGTCCGCGGGGCGCTGCAAAAATAGCTCGGAATCCGACAAAGAGGTTCATCTCTTTCTCGCGACCCCTCGGCCAGATCGGCTTAGCCGAGCGAAAGGCGATCTCCGAGGTCTCAGGCACCACCTGCTGTTCAACGCTGCCTGCGACAGCGGCAGGCAGGCTTCCCGGCAATGCGATCGACGCAACCGTCGCACTGAGGGAGCTGCTGAGAAAGATCCTCCGGCTCAGCGTCTCCTTTTGTTTTCCATCTTCCGACAATTCAAATGCTCCTTCTCAATCTATCGAAAGAATACCTTTACCGCGGTTTTCCCTGCATCGGCTAAGACCCAACGCATCACGCGCGCCGGAGCGCGCCGCTTCTAATTTCTGCGAGGAGGCGCCACCACAGCATCGGAATGCGCCCCTCGGATGTTGAAGCGTGTCATAGGGGAAAATTCGATGGAGCAGAACTGCCGCTCTAAAATGCAAATGCGCCAGATGGAGTGCGGAAGCGGCTTTACCCTCCCACACTCCCCATAGCGGCATTGGTTAGAACAACAGTTTGAGCGCGAATTGAATCGTTCGCGGTTGATTTCCTTGCGAGCCAATTGAGCCGAAGCCGGAGTTGGGCACTCCAGGATTGTTCGTTCCGGTAAATATAGTCCCGAAGGCTGTCCGATTGAACGCGTTGAACCAATCGCTCCGGAACTGCATGTTTATAGATTCCCAAACATGGAAGTTCTTCCTTGCGCTTAAATCTTCGTCGTAAAGCCCGAAACTCCGAAGGCTTAGGTTGCGCGGCACGTTGCCAAAGGTTCCGGGAGCGGGAGCCGTGAACGCGTCGGGGTTGATATAGAGATCCGTATGGGGGTTGAACTTACCGGTCCAGTGCGCTTTTTGCGACTGACCTGGAACGAAGTCAGGACGAAGAAGGCTGTTGCCGATCGGTAGCGTGTTGCTCACCGTAGTTTCGAACATCGGGTTTCCACTTTGATAGTGTTGAATTCCGGATATGCCCCAGCCGCCCAGGAGCGAGGCCATGATGCCATGATTCAGATACTTTCGTTGATAGCCGAAAGGTAGCTCGTAGTTATAGGAAATGACGAAAGTCAGCGGCGGCTGCGTCAGAGCGGCCACGTATTCACCCTGCAGACTGTACGTATCCTGCGGCCCATCATTAAATTGGCCGATCTCATCTTCCGCATTGCTCATCTGCTTGGCGTAGGTAAAGCTCGCCAGCATGGAGAATCCATTACTGAACTGACGTTGCAGCCTTGCCTGCAGCGCGTTGTAGCTCGAGTGACCGGTATTTTGCTTAACCACGGTAATACCGGTGTATTGCGGATAGGTTTTTAACGCTTGAGCAACAGTGGCTGAATTTCCTAAATCAGCTGAAAAATTAGGAAAAGGTGCGGCAACGCCACTGGCTATCCCGGAGGGCGAACTCAAAAGAGACGATAGAGTGTTGGCCCCGTACTCCGCGACATAGCTGATCGGGATCTGGTTAGGATTGATCAGACGCGATCCCAGGTGAGCGCCCGTGTTGCCGACATAAGATATGTCGAGCAGAAAACCAGGAATTTGCCGCTGCACGTTCAGGGTGTAGTCATTGATGATTCCAGGAAGTCCGCTTGACCTTTGTGTCCAGCTGGTCCCGGAAAAGTTATCGAAGGTGGGGCTGATGAAGGGCGGCGGCGTGAAGGTAGGATAGCCGTTTTCCACCAGCATCGCCGGCGTGACCCCGTTGTTCACCGTGTTGGTCACAACATTTGCATTGAACCCATCCGCCAGAATTCCAAAGCCGTTTCCATTGCTGGATCCGTCAATGCTGATGTACAGGCCGTAGCCAGCGTGGATCACAGTTTTGTTATCCAGCTGAAAGGCGAGACCAGCGCGCGGCTGCGCCAGGGTGTAGCGGGTGTCCGCCAAACGGGAGCAGTTGCAGGTGTTTGGACCAGTCCCCTGGTAAATAAGCGCTCCCGGAATACCCCCCGCGCCGGGATTCGGAAGCGAGGGGTCGAAGCTTGACGCCACATGTACACCATTGACATGGTTACGCACGCTCAAAGTCCACGGAATGTCATACCGCAATCCCAGGTTAAGGGTCAGGTTGGGGAACAGCTTGTAGTTGTCTTGGATATATAAAGCCAGGTACTGGAAGCGATTCTCAGCCCCGAAAGGATTGTCGGTCTGCTGGACGGTGTCAAACGCGCCGGCCATCAAGCTGGCGAAGCCATCTCCCGTGTTGCCGTTGCCGGGAAATGCAGTTTCGGTCGAATTCATCGCATCGACGATGCTGTCCAGGGACTTGACATTGCCTTCAATCCTGTCATATTCGGCCCCGACCTTCATTTGGTTCTTGCCCTTGTCCCAGGAGACGAAGCCACTCTCAATATAAGTGTTCTCGGTATTGGTGCCGCCGCCACCCCCTCCGGTGCTGGCGTAGGGACAGAGACTGAGGTTGCAATAAAACTGCGGCGTAATCGGCAACGCGTTCCCTATGCCGAAGTTATTCACGATGTTGCTATAGGGTGCGGTGCTGTTTTGCGTGTCGTAGTTGTATCCCATACCCAGGTGCATCAGCAGGGATGGGGAAAACGTGTGATCGTACCCAAGGCGGGCAAGTGCTAGGTTGTTGTACCCTACCCCGGCGCCATAAGTCGCAATAGGCGCCAGAAAGATCGAGTTGTAAGATGCGGTGTTGATCGGGCCTAGCGAAAAGAATCCATGAAAAAGATTCTTCTCGTTCAGGTTGTAGTCGATCCTGCCACCCCAACGATCTTCTATTACATTGTTTACGCCGGTGGTACGAAAGTTATTGATCAGATTGTTGTTGATCGGCGTCGGAAGATATTTGATGTATTCCATTCCCGTGGCAGAGATCTGGGCGGGCGACATCGTATTCGGAATTCCGTTGTAGTTATACTGCTGCCGCGTGCAGTTACCTAAGCTGTCGCAAACAGTCGATCTTGGATCGTAGATATTTCTTCCCAGGCCAGAAAAGTCGCCAGTCCGCTCTGCCATGGTAGGAATCGTGGTTAAGCTGTTGGTAACTCCGCCCGCCAGCCGGAATCCGCTATAAAAGGCAAAGAAGAACAGCTTGTCTTTTCCGTTAAAGAAGTGCGGAATGATGACCGGTCCGCCGACATTCACACCAAACTCGTTCTGGTGGGTAATAGGCGTGCTGCTGGCGAAATACCCTGCCGCGTCAAGGTCGGTGTTCCTAAGATACTCATAGGCTTGCCCGTGAAAAGCATTCGTTCCGTTGCGCGTCGTGTACGTCAGGTTGCCGCCCGGCGTCCGGCTGAATTCGGCGGAGAAATTGTTTTGTACCAGGGAGAATTCCTGCAACGCTTCCACCGGCACCGGCTGGATGCGGTAATCTCCGCTCTGATTGGCGGAAACGAAGGGGATGCCGTCATACATGACCGCACCGCCCCAGGCCTGCCCACCACTAATCGTGGTCGAAAACTCCTGCCCTTGCGCGCCCGTAGATCCATACCCAATGGCAGCAGTGTCCGAGACGCCGGGCATCAGGTCGGCAACACTGGTCACGCTGCGCGCCGCTCCGGTCATGGCGATGGGCAAATCGTCGAAGGTTTTCTGGTCAATCGTGGTCGCGGCCTGCGAGGTGGTTGTCTCCAGTTGAGTGGCCAACCCCTTGACCTGGACCGTGGAGGTTGCAGTTCCGACGGGGAGCGCCTCGTTCACTTCAACCGTCTTATTCAGGCCGACGGTTATATTTTGTTGCTCGACTCGTTCGAAGCCCGCTGCAGACACCGTTAGAGTGTAGGTACCTACCGGAACCAGGGGGAAGACATACTCGCCTGAGGATGAGCTTTTCGTGGCAAGCGCCGCACTCGTCTCAATATTGGTGAGCGTAATCGCGGCCTTTGGTACAACCGCTCCGGAAGGGTCGTGGATGGTGCCAACCACGGAGCCTCCGCCTGATTGCCCTAGCAGGAAAGATCCATTGAGACATGCGAACGCAAGGACTCCGAGAACAAGTATCCGAAACCACTTCATTTGCAATCTCCTCCGAAAAATTTCAACCGTCAGTTCCGCTTACTTGGAGTAAAGGCGGTCAGTGAAAAACTGCCGCTCTAAGCGCTTGGTTCTTCCAAGCGATGATGACCGTAATCGATGCTTCGCACACTTGTCAACAGGCAAATTTTTGAATTTGTAAACAATTCGCCCGAATAGCCTCCTCTAGGCCAACAAAAACGGGCTTCTTCGCTCACGGGTCTTTCCCCTTAAGGGAACTCCCTGGGTCACAGAACCCGGGTTTCTTGGAAATTGCAACCTCGAGTAATGGCGCTTAAGCGCTTGCATGTGCTATGTTAGTCCGGCTCAATACGACCGCGACGGGGGCTCAGGATGAAGGCGCTCTACTACCCGGCCTGGGGAAAACTTGAGATCCGAGACGTTCCTACCCCGGCGCTGGGCGACGGAGAAGTGCTGGTCCGGGTTGCGAACTGCGGTATTTGTGGGTCGGAGCTGGAAACATTTCGCGAGGCCAGCAAACGCAGGACGCCGCCCTTGATCATGGGCCACGAATTCTGTGGCCAGATTGAAGAGGCGCCCAGCGCCCAGGCCGGCTGGCTTAAAGGGCGCCAGGTGATCGCCCACGCTCTGGTTCACTGTGGAGAGTGTTCTGCCTGTCTTCGAGGCGACACTAATCTCTGTTTCCGCCGGCAGGTCCTCGGTATGAATCGCCCGGGAGCATTTGCCGAATACGTGGCGGTTCCAGAGCGAATTCTGATCCCCTGGCCCGAAGGCGTTCCCGCCGCCGCTGCCGTATTCACTGAGCCGCTCGCGAACGGAATCAATGCCATGCGTCAAGGAGCGAATGCCAGAAGGTCAAGAGTCGTGGTTATCGGAGCTGGGCCCATCGGGCTCATGTGTCTCTTCGCTGCAAAGCGCCTATATCAATCAAACGTGGTGATCAGTGACCGCATTCCTGAGCGTCTGGAGGCCGCCCGAATGCTGGGAGCGGACCTGACGGTTCACGCTTTGCGCCAAAACCTGGCCTCCGAAACCCTGAAATACTGGGATGGCGAGCGCGCAGAATTTGTGATTGATGCAGTCGGCAGCGCCGAGACCAAACTCCTTTCCCTCGACCTCGTCGAACCAGGCGGCATGGTGGTTTGGGTCGGATTGCACGAAGACCGAATCGAGCTCAATAGCTATGCCTTGACCCTCGGGCAAAAATCCGTGTCGGGTACATATTCTGGATCGATGGACGATCTCCGCCGCAGCGCCCAGCTCTTGGCCGCCGGCGACTTCGACACCAGTTGGGTCACAAAATACCCGCTGGAGGAGGGAGAAGCCGGATTTCGCGACATGCTGCGAGGCGAGGGAAATAAGATCAAAGCAATCCTGCAATTCCAAAGCTGACACGACCGGAACTCAATCCTCACTTCTGTGGCGGAGCCGCGGCGAGCAAAGTGAGATACCCATCCACCAGCAAACCTTCGTATCCGTGCGGAGCCCCGTCCCAGGCCTTCCAGTCATAACTCTTTCCGCCCGGGCCGTACCCCTGAAATCCACCCGCTTCAAAAGCTTTGAGCATAGGGAAAAGAATGGCATCCGCCTCTTTCGTTCGCCCGAGGTTCTTGAGCGCCTCGATCGTAAAATACGCATAGCACGCGGTCGCGCCGCCATTCTCATAAAACGGAAAACCGCCGGAACCATCCGCCTTATCGGAACCGCCCGAATCCCTCTGCCGGACGACATAATCTTCCCGCCGAATAGGAATCAGGTTTCCCGGCAACCCAAGATCGAAGCGGTCGTATCCAACCTCTTTCATCTTCGCCATCAGCTTGTCGTAAATCTGGTTGCCCTGTTCGCGAGTCACCACTCCATAGGTGACGGCAACTCCATTCACGAAGGTGAAGTAGTAATCATGCAGTTTGCCGTCGGCGCTCTTCCACCCTGCCAGCACCCCAGTCGCAGGATCGAAGAACGTCGTGTAATACACCGCCTTCAACATCTCCGCACGGCTGCTATACAGCTCAGCATCACTCGGACGGCCGGCCTCACGCGCAAGTTCGGCCATATCCCGGAATGCCTTGTAGGCCAGCGCATTGGAATAGGCATCTTTATGACCGAAGCCGATGGTATCCCACCAGTTCGAGGGATGCAGACTTGAGACAATCTTGGTCCAGTCGCCGGGCCACTCTTCTACATCCCAGTTTGCCTTCCAGGAACCTGCATTTCCGCTCAGCGGATACTCCATCAGGCCGTCACCGTCCCGATCGAACTCGATCATCTTGTCTGCCCAACTCTTGATGACCGAATAGTTACGATTAAGCCATTCCCTGTCATGGCTGGCCTGCACGTAATCAGACGTTGCCATCACCAGCGATGGGTAAGTATCCAGGTAATCGTCTTTCAAATCGGCCATGTCGTCGTAATGCCTCATTCCATAGCCCTTCGTTCCACCCACATAGCGGTCGAGGGTCTGGCGCAAAATATCGTTTGCGCTCAAACCATCGGCGAGCGGCGGCATACGAACCGCCATCATGGAGTATTCAAAAACCGTAAAGGCCACCGCGTCGCTGGCAGCATTGTTCGCCAGCACCCGGCGGCGCGGATTGATCTGAAGAATGTTGAGAAAATCCCTGCGATAGCCGTCGTAAAGGGAATTGTTATCGATGCCCGGGCCATCAGGATAGACCGCTGTTACTTCCAACTGGTATTCAACATGCGGACGCCGCTCCGATGCTGGCGGAAAGGTGACGCGAATGAAATTCTCGGCGCCGCGCGTTGCGTCATAGCCGAGGGTAAGGCTGGACGATCCGGGCACATTGTTGGAAGCGGGGCTGAGGATGCGAAACGTCCCGTGGTCGGGAAAGTTCAGCAGCGCGGGCAGGCGCATCTCCCCCTGGTCGTTGAGCAATCCCAGCAGCGTTGCGTGGCTGCCGCCGGGATCAAAGTTCCACACCAGAGCTTGCGGCGGATTCTTTTTGGAATACGAAGACCGGATGACAAATCCCTTCTCGCTGAACGTGAAACTCCACGCGGCGGGTTCATCGCTTGCGCCCGCGAAGCGGTACTCGATGGCATTGCCGTTGTGCGAGACCTCATATTTGCGTCCCGGCTCGACAAGCGGCAACATCACGTTCAAACTGAGCTTGCTCTTGCCCAGCGAATCGACCGCAAGCGATTGAAAGTTGGGCTGATCCGCCGCCATCTGCACACCAAGAAATCTCGATCCATATTGCAGACTCTGTGCGCCTGCAGTTGCCGCCAGCATAAATATGAGCGGCAGGCAGAGCCGGCGGATGTTGAGTGTATGAAGAAAACCACTGCGAACGGTACAGGCAGAAACACAGCGACCGAAAAACAGGTCGCGTAGAACCAGCGCATTTTTCATGGAAAGAGATTACTTGAAATGGCGCATGGTTTGCTGAGTGACGGAAAGCAGCCGCACGTGACACATTCCTCTCTACCTATAAGTAAGGTAAGCGAATGCAGATGAAGGCTGACCTCGACCATACCTCACCGCGAAACTAAGAATTGTTAGTTGGGCACAAGAATGTCAATGAGTAACTCAGCGACGGCGTAGCGCAGGAGAGCGGCTCGCAGGTTGCTCACCCGACTCCCAATAGATCGTCAAAGGTGCAATTGCCTCTGGCAGACTCCATTCCTACTTGCTGATTTCCTCCAACATCTGTTTTCGGAGGAGGCCGTTCACTTTGGTTTGATAACCATCACCCTTGCCTCTGAGCCATGCCAGGACATCCGCATCCAGGCGAATGGATACAGCTTGCTTCACGGGCCGATACCACTTGCCTTGAACTGCTTGCTTCCATGCTCCCGGCGGAAGTTCGGAAATGTCCGAAGTGTCAATCTTTTCTTCGGGCATTGCGGCTAACGCCTGAATTTCCCGTTTCTGGCGGGCGGTCAGCGGCCGGTCAGCCTTCAGTTCGTAGACGAGCGTTTTAGATTTGGTTCGCTTCTTCATACTCCATTCGCTCCTGCCGAGTGACCCTGCGTGCCGAGATGATACGAAGAACTTCTCCTTCTTCGTCAACCACGGTGTAGGCCACCAAAACGATCAGGGCGCCGTTCACCATCCCGATGGTCTGCCAACGTTCCTCCTCCTCAACCATCCGATCCTGACGGCTGAGGTGCAAGGGATCAAGAAAAGCTCGCGAAGCCGTATCACAACTGATGCCATGCTTTCGCTGGTTGCTGCTGCTCTTCGGCCCGTCCCAACTCGATCGCAGTTGTATATACAATACTGCATATACAAATTTCTGGACAATACTCCGCCCATCGCTTGACCCATAGCCGCACCTACTCGATAGAATTTACTGGTTGCATCCACAATAGGTTTGATTGGAGGCGTCATGCTCCTTGGGCGAGCCTCGACATCGCAGGTTGACGAAAATCAGCTGAAACCTAAGAGCGCACGGATCTTTGCCGACGGGGAGATGGCCGACCGGATACGTCGGTACCCATGGGAAACGACTGCAATCGGCTCGATATCCGGATGGTCCGAAACCCTTCTGTGCGCTGTCAATATTATGCTGGAGAGCCAGTTTCCCATGCTCCTGATCTGGGGGCCGGAGATGGTTGTACTTTACAACGATGCGTGCGTGCCGCTGGAGGGGGAAAGGCATCCTGATGCCTTAGGGCAAACCGGGCAGGACTGTTGGCCTGAAGCCTGGCATATTCTGGGACCGAAGCTGAGGTCAGTTCTGGAGCAGGGAGCGAAACTTTACTTCGAGAACGAGCTCATTCCGATTTTGCAACAGGGGTCCCTGACGGATTTCTACTGGACATATAGCTATAGTCCTGTTCGCGACGAGGCGGGCGTGGTTTGCGGCATCCTTGTCGTCTCCCACGATGTTACAGCGAAGCTGAAAGCTGAACGCGAGCGCGACACCATCGCCGCAAACCTAAAGAACGTGCTGGAGAGCACGACCGATGGGCTGGTGGTTTTGGACAAGCAGGGCCGGTACACCTATGTGAACGAGCAGGCGGCGCGGATCGTTGCTTTGCGGCCTGAGGAGATGATTGGCAGAACGCAGTGGGAGCTTTTTCCGCATGCGGCGGACTCGGAGTTTGGCAGGCAATACCGCGAGGCTTTACAAACCGGGATCCCGCGCCACTTCGACAACTTCTATCCGGAACCGCTGAACACCTGGTTCGAATGTCACTGCTATCCATCGGAGCATGGCGTTTCCATCTACTTCCGGGATGTGACTGAAAAGAAAGAAACAGAGCGAGCTCTCCGGGTCAGTGAGTCGCGCTTCCGCAAGCTCTTTGAATCGGACATGATGGGAGTTGCTATCCCGGATCGGTTTGGCGCTTTCCGCGAGAGCAACGATGAACTCCTCAGAATGACCGGTTATACGCGCGAGGACCAGGAAGCTGGCCTGGTGCGCTGGGATACGATGACGCCTCCTGAATATGCCCACCTGGACCGTGCGCATATCCGGGAGGCCGCTGAGCGCGGAAGTTGCGCGCCTTACGAGAAGGAGTACATCCGCAAGGATGGCAGTCGTGTACCGATTTTGTGCGGCTATGCCCTTTTGGAGGACTCCGAGGATGAGTACGTCGGTTTCGTGCTGGATCTTAGCAAACAAAAGCAGGCAGAGCGCGAACTGCGAGAACGGGAGGAGCGCTTTCGTGCCTTGGCCGAGAGCCTACCTCAACTTATCTGGATGGCGAACTCCAAGGGCGAAACCACATATTGCAATCAACGCGTCTTTGAGTACTTCGGCCTCGTAGCGAGCGAAACTGTTATCCCGTTGTGGCGGGAACGCTTCCATCCGGAGGACCTGGAAAAGATCTTTGGCGCCTGGCGCGAATCTATAGAACGTTCCGAGCCATACCAGGTAGAGTACCGTCTGCGCCGGCATGACGGGGTATATCGCCACTTTCTTGCACGCGCAGTTCCCGTGCGTAACGGAGCCGGAGATGTAGAGCGCTGGATCGGCAGTTGTACGGATATTCACGACCAGAAGCTTGCCGAACGCGGACTGCGAGAGCGCGAGGAACGCTTTCATATCCTTGCCGATAGCCTGCCCCAGCTTATCTGGATGACCGATGATTTGGGCGAGAACACCTACTGCAATCAGCGCTACCTGGATTACCTGGGCGTGACCGAAGCCGAGAGGACCAACATTCAGTGGCTGGACCTGGTCTACCCGGATGATCTCGCCCCAACACTGAAAATCTGGAACCACTCCGTCGAAACCGGAGAGCCTTATCTAAACGAATTCCGTTTGCGGCGGAAGGATGGGATGTTCCGGTACTTCCTCGCCAGGGCAGTTCCATTCAGGAACGATGCGGGCCAGGTCGAGCGATGGATCGGAAGCTTGACGGATACTCATGACCAGAAGTTGGCCGAGGATGCGTTGCGCAAGTCGGAAAAGCTCGCGACGGCCGGCCGGCTCGCCGCCAGTATCGCACACGAGATCAACAATCCTCTGGCAGGCGTCACCAACTCCCTTTATCTCGCACTACAGGACAGCTCGCTCAAGTCGGATACAAAGAGCTATCTCCAGACCGCCGAAGATGAACTGCGGCGAGTCGCGCACATTACCACACAGACTCTCCGGTTCCATAAACAGTCGATCTCACCGGTGCCGATCGACATCTGCGATATCGTCGACTCGGTCCTTGTCCTCTTCGGTCAGCGATTGGCGAGTAAGAACATCCGCGTGAACGCTGAATGTGAACGGGGAGCGGTTGCAACCTGTCTCGGCGACGAGATGCGCCAGGTCATCGCCAACATCGTCAGTAACGCGATGGACGCGATGCCGCACGGCGGATCTTTACGTGTGCGGGTCACGAAAACCAGAAGCTGGGCGAAGGAGCGTCCCGCCAGCGTAAAGATCGTTGTAGCCGACTCCGGACACGGAATCTCTCCGGCGGTTATGGAGCGCATCTTCGAGCCTTTCGTCTCTACGAAAGAAGCTACCGGGATCGGACTCGGCCTTTGGGTATCCAACGGGATCGTGCGTAAGCACGGGGGTACCATACGAGTTCGGAGCAGAGCCAAGGCTCAGCCCTCGGGTACAGTGTTTACGGTTTCCATCCCGTCGGCGTCAATGGTTCGATGAAGCCTGGCGGCTCAGTCGGATTTGTATATACAACACTGCGTATACAAAATTTTCTGGACAATACCAAACGAACACGCCCCCAAGAGCATACCTTTACCCCAAAAGTAAGTGCTCATTTGGCGTCCCCGACGGGATTTGAACCCGTGTTATCGCCGTGAAAGGGCGGTGTCCTAGGCCGGGCTAGACGACGGGGACGTTTGCTTGGCCCGTAGCCTTCGGGCCGGCCGGAGGTCGACCAACCTCAACTTTAACAACTAGGAAATCACGTGTCAAAAAGCCTCCTCCCGCCTCCTCGCCCCTCCCCTGCGGACTTTTTCCCCTCCCCTCCCGCACCTTCTGCGCTATAACTGCAGTGCCATGGCCCGCTATAAATACCTCGATACCCTGGTCCTCATCTTTGTCGTCATTCTTCTGGTGTCGAACCTGGTCGCGCAGAAAGTCTGCCGTCTTGGGCCCCTGACCATCAGCGGGGCAGAATTGCTCTTCCCCATCACCTATATCTTTAGCGACGTGTTCACCGAGGTGTACGGTTACCAAGCCTCGCGGCGCGCCATCTGGATCGGTTTCTTCGCCTCCGCTCTGCTCAGCGCCGCGGGAGCCCTCGCCGTGGCCCTCCCCTCCGACCCCGGGTGGCACAACCAGCAGGCCTTCGCCACCGTCTTCGGGTTTGTGCCCCGGTTCGTGGCCGCTAGCCTCATCGCGTACTGG
The DNA here is from genome assembly GCA_963758385.1 of uncultured Acidobacteriaceae bacterium. GTDB lineage: Bacteria > Acidobacteriota > Terriglobia > Terriglobales > Acidobacteriaceae > PALSA-350. The sequence goes on from CAVWVA010000001.1 coordinate 2,999,010, forward strand.
ACCGGCGAATTCGCCAATTCCTACACCCTGGCCAAGCTCAAAGTCCTTACTCGCGGACGCTGGCTGTGGACCCGTACCATCGGATCCACCATCGTCGGTCAAGCCCTCGACACTTTCCTGGTCATGTTTATCTCCTTCGCCGGGCAGGTTTCCTCCAACACCCTGCTTCGGCTCATGCTCTCCTCATACCTCATTAAGGTGACCTACGAGACGCTGGCCACGCCGTTCACCTATGCTTGCGTCGCCTGGCTCAAACGAGTAGAGAATGTCGATGCTTTCGACACCCAGGCGGACTTCAACCCCTTCTCCTGGCGCGCCGCACCTGTGGCGAACGAATCGAAGCCGCTGTGACCAAAACTCCTGAGCAAATGCGCTGTATCGATGTGGAAGCCGCCGGCGGCCCCGAAGTGCTTCGTCTTGTTACCAGGCCCGTTCCCCACCCAGGTCCAGGGGAAGTCTTGCTGCGCACGGCTGCGGCTGGCATCAACCGCGCAGATCTGCTGCAACGGCAAGGGCACTATCCGCCGCCGCTTGGCGCCTCGCCCATCCTGGGGATGGAGGTTTCCGGCCACATCGCCGAACTCAACGCCGGGGCCTCGTCCCGTTGGCAGGTGGGTGACGCGGTCTGTGCTCTGCTCTCCGGGGGAGGCTATGCCGAATATTGCACCGTGCCTGAAGGTCAATGCATGCCGGTACCCAGCGGCTCTTCCCTGACCGCAGCCGCAGCCATTCCAGAAGCCGCCATCACGGTGTGGGCCAACCTCTTCGAGCCCCGGAGGCTCTTTGCCGGCGATAGATTCCTGGTCCAGGGCGGCTCGAGCGGGATTGGGACTATGGCCATCCAGATTGCTTGCGCCTTTGGCGCTCGGGTCGCCACTACCGCCGGAACGGAAGAAAAATGCAATTTTTGCCTGGGCCTCGGGGCTCAAGCCGCGATGAATTACCACGCCGACTGGGCCAGCGAGTTGGCCCGCTGGGCCCAGCCTCACGGCCTCGATGCCATCCTGGACATGATTGGAGGAGATTACTTTGCCCGCCACATCGATCTGCTGGCGACCGGGGGCAGGCTCGTGCACATCGCCACTTCACGCGGGAGCCAGGTAACGGTGGATCTACGCAAAGTGATGATCAACCGACTGCTCATCACCGGATCGACGCTTCGTCCCCGCACAGTGGCGGAAAAGTCTTCGCTCGCTCGCGCCGTGGAGCAGCATCTCTGGCCACTGTTCGCAACCGGACAGTTGAGGCCAGTCGTTGATACGACTTTTCCCCTGGAACACGCCGCAAACGCACACCGGCGCATGGAATCTGGGCAGCACACGGGAAAAATTGTCCTCGTTACTTGATTGACCTCCTTGACAGGGCAGCCGGCTCCATCAATTTTCGAATCGAGACGCAGGCAAGTACCTTCTGCTCAAACTGGATAAACTTTCTGAAGCAACCTTCCCATCAATTCATCCAAGTAGCACGTTTTGCATAGCTATTCCCTTTGACATCAAGGGAAACAAAATAATGAAGCTGGTGTTGCCAGCTGCCGCATCTGTTTCTGAACAGCCTTTGTAGCCACATGGAGCGATTCTGGACAGTTGTGCCCAGCTGAGCTCCCCCACATTCTTAGTACCCGAGGATCTCGTTTTGACCAGGCTTCCCCTCCGGACCAGACACCTTCTGCCCCTCGCCGCGTTGGCGTTGACGGCCTGCGCCAGGCAAGCGCCGCCGGCAGCAGCTCCGCAAGCCATGCCGGTGCAAACTGAGACCATCGCCGCAGCCGCGGTTCCGCAATACGATGAATATGTCTCAACCATCAAGTCCCGTCGCTCCGCCACCATCAATCCCCAGGTCGACGGCAACCTGGTAAAGCTCTATGCGCACTCGGGAGATCATGTGCGCGCCGGCCAGGTGCTGATGGAGATCGATCCTGCTAAGCAGGAGGCCACGGTCGCCTCTTCGCGCTCGACAGAACAACAAAAACTAGCCGTCTATCAATACAACCAGATTGAGGTGGAGCGGCAACGCAAGCTGTTCGAACAGGGCGTGACCAGCCGCGATGCATTCGATCAGGCGGAACAGGCTTACAAAAACTCCCAGGCGGACTACGAGTCTTCGCAAGCCACCACGCTCAGCCAGCGAAAGCAACTGGGCTATTACCACATTGCGGCTCCCTTTGACGGTATTGTGGGGGATGTACCCGTGCATCTGGGCGATTATGTCTCCCCCACCACCTTGCTCACCACCGTGGATGAAAACCGCGATCTCGAAGCCTACATCTACATCCCTACAGAGCGTGTCACGCAGATCCGCAAAGGCCTGCAAGTCATCATTCTCGACAACCAGGAGCATGAGCTCGAACGCACCGCGATCGACTTTGTCTCTCCCCAGGTAGACGACCAGCTGCAAGGAATTTTGGCCAAGGCGCCGGTTCATACGGATCTGGGCAAGTTGCGGAACCTGCAGCAGATCAAAGCGCGGGTGGTCTGGACAACTTCGGCTGTCCCCGTAGTACCCGTGCTGGCTGTCACCCGGCTGGGCGGACAGACCTTCGTGTACATTGCCACAAAGCCAGGGCGGCAAATACTTTGCCCGCCAGCGGCCCATCAGGTGGGTGACACGGTAGGCAACAACTACGCAGTTCTGAGCGGGCTTCAGAACGGGGAAAAGGTCATCGTTTCGGGTCTGCAGTTCCTGATGGATGGCGCCCCGGTACAGCCCCTCGGCTAAGGTGACAATTCTTTTTTTTGATCGATGAGTCCTCACCGGCTTTTGGGCCGTGCGTGCAACAGGGAGCGTTCTCTTGGTTGATTTCTTTATTCGCCGGCCGATCTTTGCAACTGTCTGCGCTCTGCTGATCATTCTCGCCGGGGCAGTCTGCATTCCAACGCTCCCCATTTCCCTGTACCCCACGTTGGCGCCCCCGCAGGTTACGGTCACCAGCAACTACGTGGGAGCAAACTCACAGACAGTCGAATCCGCCGTAACCATTCCTCTGGAACAACAGATCAATGGCGTGCCGGGCATGCGCTATATCTCCTCCACCAGTTCCAACGATGGAACCAGCGCCATTACCACCACCTTCCGCCCCGGTTACGACCTCGACATCGCCGCCGTCGATGTGCAAAATCGCGTCGCCACCGCCACCGGGCGCCTCCCGCAGGCAGTCAACAACACCGGCATCACCATCACCAAGGTCAACTCCAACTTCGTGTTCGCGGCGGCCTTCTTTTCTCCCGACAATCGCTACTCCGATCTCTTCATCAGCAACTACATCGACGTCTATGTGAAGGATGCGCTCAAGCGGATCCCCGGCGTCGGCGATGTGGTTGATCTTCGGCGAGCGCAGATATGCCATGCGTCTGTGGCTCGATCCGGCCCGGCTGGCGGCTCGCAGCCTGACCAGCCTCGATGTTACCAACGCGCTGGCAGAACAAAACGTTGAGATTCCTGCCGGCCAGGTAGGCCAGCCGCCTTCCGATGAGAAGCAGGCTTATCAGATTCCCGTACGCGTGATCGGCAGGCTCTCCTAACCGGCAGAGTTTAACAACATCATCATCAAGAACAGCCCCGGCGGCATAGTTCAGCTAAAGGATGTTGGCTACGCCGAGGTGGGTGCGGAGACCTATTCCACCGGCCTGAACTACAACGGCCTCGACGCGAATTGGCGTGGGCGTGCAGCAGCTCAGCAATGCCAACGCGCTCGACGTAGATCGCCAGGCCAAGGCAGCGCTCGACGAGCTGTCCAAATCGTTTCCGCCCAGGCCTGGTGTACCAGATGCCTTTCGATACCACCACGGTCATCGGCGATTCCATCCGCGAAGTCGTGGGCACCCTGGGCGAAGCGATCGTCATCGTCATTATTGTCATCTTCCTCTTTCTGCTCGACTGGCGCGCGACCATCATCCCCGCCATTACCATTCCCGGTCTCGCTGATCGGCACCTTCGCCTTCATCAAGATTTTTGATTTTTCCATCAATTCGCTGACCATGTTCGGCATCACGCTGGCTACCGGTCTGGTGGTGGACGATGCCATCGTCGTGATCGAAAACGTCCAGCGCCATATCAACGAAGATCACTCCGATCCCCACACGGCAACTTCCGTGGCCATGGCAGAGGTCACCAGCGCCGTCATCGCCACTTCGCTGGTGCTCATTTCCGTCTTTGTGCCGGTCTCTTTCTTTCCTGGCACAACAGGCATTCTCTACAAGCAGTTCTCCCTCACCATTGCATTTTCCATCGCGATCTCGGCCTTCAACGCGCTCACGCTTTCGCCGGCGTTGGCCGCGATATTCCTGCGCGGCGAAAAGCATAAGCGCGGGCTGCTTGGGCTGATCGACCGCGGCATCCACTCCACGTACGCTTCTTTACGGCAAGTTGATACGCCAGGTGTTGCGTTTGCGCTACGTAGTGCTGGTGCTGTTTATCTGCGGCCTGGCGGGAACGGTTTACCTTTATCAGCACGTGCCCAGCGCTTTTTTGCCGACAGAAGATCAGAATTACCTGCTCTGCATTGTGCAGACGCCGCCAGGCGCTTCGCTCACCTACACCACCCAGCGTCGCAGACAACGCAGTCAAGATCATCCGCAAGAATGATGATGTGTACGGCACCTTCGCCGTCATGGGCTTCAGTCTCAGCGGCGGCAGTTCGTCCAACTATGGACTTATCTTCGTTCCGCTGAAATCCGTCGACCTGCGCAAGAAGAAAGGGCCGGGCCATTCGGCCGACGAAATCTTCCGCGATCTTGTCCCCGAAGCTGTTTGGCGGTGCCCGGAGGCATCGTGGCTATCTTCGAACCGCCCGCCATTCAGGGTCTGGGCAACTTCGGCGGCTTCGCCTTCGAGCTGCAGGACCTGGGCCGCAACACGCTGGCCGATCTGGATCGCGTCGCTCACCAGATCATCGGCGCCAGCCGCCAGGACAAGAAGCTCGTCGGCCTGTACACCAGCTACACCGCGAACGATCCTCAACTGCTGATCTCGATCGACCGCGTAAAGGCCAAGGCGCTGGGGGTGCCCCTCAGCCAGATCAGCTCCACGTTGAGCGTGTTCATGGGTTCGTGCCTACATCAACGACTTCAATTACAACAACCGCTCCTATCGTGTTTACGTGCAGGCGCGACAATGCACTCGCATGACCCCTGGCGATCTGCGCAAGTTCTATGTGCGTTCCGACTCCGGCCAAATGGTCTCGCTGGATAACCTGGTGACCATCGTGCAGTCTTCGGGGCCGCAGGTGATCACGCCACTACAACCTTTTCCGTTCAGCGGAAATTGATGGCTCGCCCGCTCCCGGCTACAGCACAGGTGAAGGTCTTGCCAACATGGAAGATCTGGCGAAGAAGAACATGATCCAGGGCATGACCTATTCCTGGACGGGGCTGTCGCTCGAGGAGATTGAAGCCGGCTGGCAAGGCGGTGCTCATCTTCGGCCTGGGGTTGCTGGTGGTTTACCTCACGCTCTCCGCGCAGTACGAGAGCTTTGCTCTTGCCGTTCATCATTCTGCTGGCGGTTCCGACGGCGGTGCTGGGAGCCCTGGGGTTGGTTGCCCTGCGCGGCATGGCCAATGACGTCTATTGTCAGATCGGGCTGGTGATGCTGATCGGACTTTCGGCGAAGAACTCGATTCTGATCGTCGAGTTTGCCGAGCAAATCCGCGATCAGGGCAAGTCAATCTTTGAGGCAGCGATTGAAGCGGCCGAGCTTCGCCTGCGGCCTATCCTGATGACGTCTTTTGCCTTCATCCTCGGCGTGATGCCGCTGTATTTTGCTACCGGCGCCGGCTCGCTGGGGAGACGTTCTGTCGGCACCACGGTAGTCGGCGGTATGCTGCTTTCGACCATTCTGAATTTGATCTTTATTCCCGTGCTCTACGTGCTGGTGAAGTCGCTGTTGGAATTCTTCAGCAGGAAGCCGAAGACTCCCCCGTCAGCGGAACCCGCGCAGCTGTAGGGGGGTCTACATCGCAGGGTGGGCAGCTCGCTCTGAATTGTCATCCCGCCCGTCCCGCCCGTCCCGCCCGTCCCGGCTTGCCGTGGAGCTTGCCGTGGAGCTTGCCGTGGAGCTTGCCGTGGATCCTGCCGTGGGAGCGAAGCCGAGGACCTGCGGCTTTCTCTTACCTCAGGGAGCTTGTGACGCCAAATAACCGGTGATGGCTACGATGTCGTCGATGGTCAGCTTGCTGACCACCCCTTTCATCATCGGCGCCGAAGGACCGTTCCTGGTGCCTCTCTGAAAATCAATGATCTGGCGGGTCATCTGGCTCGGCGACCGGCCCGCGATCGAAGGCGTGTTCCCCATTCCGCGCAGGTCGGGGCCATGGCACATGGTGCACTGCATGGTTTTTCCACTACCACCCGTCGTCACCAGAACCTTTCCTTTTTCCAGGCTCCCTTTGGGAACGTAGGCAATAAAACCCGAAGTCGGATCGCGCAGTTCCGTCCTCTCCAGGTTCTCCGACACTTCGATCACACGGCTGCCGATTGGCTCGGTCCCTCCGCCGGCGACCACGACCATCATGCCTCCAGCCGGCTTGGTCTTTGCCACTTGCTCAACCTCGACGACACGAATCCACGGTTTGAGCGGAATGGAAGAAAAATAAGCCGCAGCCGCCTTTACATCCTCGTCGCTGACTGCTTTCGATAGCTTCACCATGGTGGTCACGGAGAGCATGTCGGGATCGGACCCGGTGCGTAATCCATTCTTGAAATCAGCCATCTGCTGAATGATGTAGCCCGTGGATAGCCCGGCGACGCTCGCGTTCTCGGGACGTCCCTGGCCGTTCGGCAAATGGCAATGGCCGCACGAGTACACATCAGGCTTGCGTCCGTGGACAACCACCTCGGGCATCGGCGGATGTGCATCCGGATACCAATCCGGAACAACAAAGATGTTGCCGATCTCCGCCTTGGTGTAACTCGCCTTGCTGCCGGGAAGATGTTCGACCTCCGGCGCGCCGGTCGAAGGCGCGGCGGAGCCCATCGAAAAGTGATCGGGATATGCCCACACCGGTAGCTCCGCCGGCGCTTGCGCGAGGCACGAAGGAGTAATCAAACTCAGGGCGAGGAAAGCGAGTTGTGGGCGTGTCAAGTGGGTTCTCAGGCCTCCAGGAAGGAAGCCTGAGGATAGCAACGATTGCGGGCGGCTACAACCGGCCGGACGGTTTCTGCTTGTGCTTAGTGACTGGGTACGCGCTGAGCCGCCTTCAGCTCGACCCTCAACTGCTGATTTCTCACCAGGAGATCAGCCACCAGCTTCTGTAGCCTGGCGTTTTCCATCTCCAGCTCAACCGGTGTCTGCTTTTCACCGATTGCGGTCAGGGTAGTGGCCCGGTAAGTGGAGTCCATTTCATGCCTCATTAAAAGTGAAATTCTTTAAATCTTCTGCTCTTCAGGTTTCCATTCGCGATGGCCACAGCGCCCTCGCAGCGCCTGGCCGAATTTTTCCCGCTCTTCGGGAGACATTTTTTCCCATCGTTCCCCCATACGGTGCCGCCAATGCATTCCGCCTCGGCCGCGGAAGCCGCCGAAGAGAATCTTGCTCAGCAGCAGGATGCCGACGGCCTGCCAGAAGTTGACCGCGTGCCATCCCACAATCGCGGGCACCAGCCAGTTCCACAGATGTTGCACGATGGTACCAAAAAGTGCAACCGCCGCAATTACGATTAAGATAATTCCAGGTACTCTCAAATACCATTTCCGTCTCATATTTTGCCTCATTTCTTCACGAACTCCTCATAGATCGATTGCAACCTGCGGCGCAAATGCTGCACTGCGTAGTGCTTGCGCGACAACAACGTGTTCACGCTCACCCCCGTCTCCGCAGACAACTCTTTAAAGCTGTACCCTTCCCATTCATGGGCGATGAAGACTGCCCGCTGCTCTTCCGGCATTTCCTCGAGCGCTTCGTCAATTTCGTCGAGCAGCACACCGCGCGCATACGCCGCTTCCGGTCCACTGTCTAGGGATGGCAACAGGTCTTCCAGCGACACAGGCACATCATCTTCGCCGGCCTTGGTTGCAGTGAGCGATTCCATCCTTCTTCCCCGAAAACGGTCGACAATGCGATTCTTCGCTACCCGGAACAGCCAGCCGCTTACGTGCTCGATCGGCTTTACCAGCCGGTAGGCCTCAACCAGTTCGCAGAAAACTTCCTGCAGAATGTCTTCCGCGACCTCCCGGTCCAGTACCTGCTTGCGGATATAGTTACGCAGCCGGGATTGGTCACGCTCCACCGCTTGCGTGATCCATTGGTTCTGCTCCGCGGTTGCTTGATCCAGACTCGCCATCGTGCTTCTAACCTGAAGACGGAGTTCGCAGGGAAATATTGTGACCTAACGTAAAAAGGGCCTCGCCGGTTGGCGAAGCCCCTTTCTTAAAGACTGAACGCTCGGGTCAGACGTTAAAGGAGGATCCGCAACCGCAGGTGCTTTTCACTGTGGGGTTATCAAACTTGAAGCCCGCCGCCTCAAGCGTCTCGACGTAATCCACAACGCAGCCATTCAGGTACATCAGCGAGGTCGCGTCCACGAAAACCTTGAGGTCGTCGAACTTGAAAACCTTGTCCATCATGCCCGCCTGGTTCTCAAAGGACATGGAGTATTGGAAGCCGGAGCACCCGCCACCCACCACGCCGATGCGCAGACCTGCCGGCAAAGGATCCTGGGTTGCCATGATTTCGTGAACCTTCGCGACCGCCTGGGGCGAAAGCGTCAGGGGAGTGGAAACTGGGTTCAGATTGGTTACCGGTTCGGCGACGCTGGACATCTTGGTTATCTCCCTTTGCTACCTTCCTAGTTTAAACCGGATAAAGCGTACGGACAAGCCGAAATCCAGTCCTCACTAGATGCGTCCAACCCCTATATCGACTCACTTTACCGTGACTTTGGGCGCGATCGTGTTGAACTGGTCTTCCGTCAGCAGGCCGGAGCTCACCAGGTCATGAGACGAGGTGTAAGGCCGGTGGTGAACGATCTGCCCCGCTTTTCTCAGGGAAATGCCAGGCAGAGACGCGAGATCGGTCTCCGAAGCGCTATTCAGATCCAGGGGCGCTGCTCCGGCCGGCCCGGCATTGCTATTCAAGCCTTGTTTAACCCCCGCGGCAACATCGTTGACCGCCCGCTCCGCGTTGCTAGCAGCCACCCGGGCCTGGTCAAGCGCCACTTTCGATTGCTCTTTTGCAGTCTCTGTTGCCTGAGCCGCTTGTTCCTGCAGCCGTTGGTCCGAGGGTGGAGGATTGCAGCCCGCCAGAAACGCTAGTCCTGAAACTGTAGCGATGACCAGAATGCGCTTGCCGTTCATTTTTGCTCCTAAAAAGGACACACAGTCTGAGAGCGTCCCGGGGGCGGACGAGTTGCCGGGAATCCGGCGGGTAAATGAGAAATTTCTGGGCAATCCACCCTTCCCGGGACTATATTTCTTAGCCGAAAGCCCCTCCTACCCTCCGAGCCCGCCAATTACGGACCCGCTCGGTATCTGGGACTTCTGGAGAACTTCCCGGGAGGTCATTATGCACGTTATTCCCACTTTGTGGATAGTCTGGGCCGTATTCGCAGTTTGCTTGTTGGCTCTTTTGCTTTACCGCGGCACCATCACCCGCTACGAAGACGATCAGCTCTTTCTCGACGACATTTCCGACCGCCAGCACAAGGAAAACGACGCGATCATCGCCAAGCTGGCAAAGATCCAGCCGTTTCTAAGGGTTTTCACCGGCGTAACCAGTATTCTGACCGCGACAATCATTGGAATCTACGCCTGGGACGCGATCAAAACCTTCTACATGTAGAAGGCGGTTCCAACCAACGAGCCCGACCCCAGGGCCCGCGCGGCGTGGTTGTGTCTTGCTGACCAGTCCAGCGAGGTTTATTCCACTCGGCTGAGGGCGCCTTTGGCGGCAACGTCGATCTCCACCTGCTTGCCCACCTTCAACAGGAATCGACTGGGATTCTTCATTCCCCAATCCACATAGGGAACGGTAAATTGTGTGGTAGCCGTAACCACCCCTGCGGCGATCTGCACTTTCAAAGGCAGCTCCAGCGGATGATCGGCTCCGTGAATGTTGAAGGTTCCCTCGCCTACCAGGTCCTGTGAACCCTCCCCCGCCTTGAATGCGCCTTTGATGTGGGTCGGGTGGAAGAAGATCGCAGGATAACGATTGCTTTCCAGCACCTCGTTCTGCATGCGTTTATCGCGGGCCGCATTCCCACTTTCTCCCGTGGTGGCGTCGACCAGGATTTCACCCTCTGCCAAACCGGTTGCCGGATTAAAAAACAGCTCGCCGCTCTTCAGCTTGAACGTGCCATGCGTGGTGTGCAGGCCGCTTAGCTTCCAATGGATTTCGGTGTGCGCTGGGTCGAGTACTACTTTTAAACCCTGGCCCTTCTGCCCTTGCGCAAGCTGAGCGCTGCCTGCGGCCATAAAGGCCAACGCAACGATGCTTCGCTTAAATGCGGTACAGATTTTGTTCAATAGGTCCTCGGCCAGCGGGCGTGTCGCCAAAAAATAAATCCTCCAGGGAGCGCTCGCCGAGATGCACGGCGAGCAGGTGCGCAAAAAGATGCGGCTGGGCAGATAGTATGCGCATGACCCGGTCCCGCATCCACGGCCACGCATCCATGCGGAGCAAGGCCCTGGACATGAGATGCGGCATCCGCAGAATCGCTGGATGACCCGCTTCATAGATGCCTAAATCATCGACCGCGATCGCTTCGGCCAGCAGCACAGCCTGGCGGAACGACAACGCAATTCCTTCCCCGGTGACGGCGTCGGCGGAGCCGGAAGCGTCGCCGGTGAGGGCTATGTTGCCGGCGGTCACACGGCGCAGTTTGCGAGTGGTGGTAAGCGCCCCACGTCTCTTACTGATCTCCGGAGCGCCCTGCAAACCCGCCCGCAACCCGGGCAGGCTGGAAAGTACCGCCTCCATTCGAGCAGCCGGTGTCCGGGCCACTGTGGCCACGCAGATTTCCTCCGGCCCAACGGGAGTAATGTAAGCCTGCCCCAGTTCACCCCAATAAACCTCTACCATCCGGCTCCAGGGTTTTACCCGGTAGTGGCAGCGCATACCGAATCGACGGCTCATGACCTTTCCCGGGCCGAGGCCAATCGACTGCCGGATGGGGGAGGTCTGTCCGTCGGCGCCGATCAGGTAGCGACAAGCGCAGCGTTCATTATCGAGTCGCCAGGAGTGCTCCCCGCTTATGGATACCCGGCTGCCCCAGGCCAGTCTTACGCCCAGTTCGTGGCATCGATCGATCAGCAGCGAATGGAGCTGCAATCGGCGAAGGCCAATGCCGCCGCCGCGCGCGAAATGCGCTGCTGCCTCATGACGTCCGGAAAGAAATGCGATGCCCTCGAAAGTGGCGCCGTGTTCTCTGCTGACTACGATGCCGAGGGCGGCCAGATCCTTCTGCGCGTCCGGCATCAACCCCTCGCCGCAGGCCTTGTCGATGGGAGGACGAAGCGCGTCGGCCACCAGAACGTCCAGGCCCTTCTGGCGCAGTGCGATCGCGGCTGCCAGCCCGGCGGGACCACCTCCGGCGATCAGTGCGTCACAGCGGATCACGGGGCGTTCTCCTCAGCTACCACTCCAAAAGCAACATCTCAGAACAAAATCCCGGACCCATCGCCGCCAGGACGCTTCGTGCTCCCGGCTTCGGCCGGCGGTGGGTCATTACCTCATCCAGCACGACGAGCACCGACGCGGAGGACAGGTTGCCCACACGCTTCAATGCGTCCCATGACAGCTGGAGTTCTCCATCGTGCAGTCCCAGGGCGTCGGCCACTGCGTCGAGCACCTTAGGGCCACCGGGATGCATGATCCAGGAGTCGACCTGCTCGCGGGTCATTCCGTGTTGAGCCAGGAAGGCATCCACGTCGCGTCCCAGATTTTCCCGTACCACCGCTGGAACATCGGGCGAGAGCACAACCTGAAATCCTTTCTCCGAGATTTTCCAGCCCATTACACCTTCGGTATCGGGATAGAAAGAGCAGGCGCTGCCGAGAATCCTGGGCCCCTTGAGCTTCACCTGGTCGCCTGCAACCAGCACCGCCGCCGCGCCGTCTCCGAAGAGGCCGGTCGCGATCAGGTTGGCGACGGTGAAGTCATCGCGCTGCCAGGTAAGCGAACATAGCTCGACCGAGAGCAGAACGGCAACCTGGTCAGGATAGGCGCGAACGTAGTCCGCGGCCCGGGAAAGGCCGGCGGCTCCGGCAACGCAGCCCAGCCCGAAGATGGGGTTGCGCTTGATCTGGGGTGAAAGGCGCATGCGGTTAACCAGGCGGGCGTCCACCGAGGGACTGGATACTCCGGTTACGGAAACGAAGAACAAGGCGCCGATCTGTTTTCGATCCACACCCGACTTGCTCAGCACGCAGTCGATGGCCTGTTCACCCAGGCGCTGGGCAGTTTCGATCCAGACGTCGTTGGTTTTGCCCCAGGTATCAAGCGGAGGATACTGCTCCAGCGGGAGGGAGAAGTATCGGCCTGCCACCCCTGTGCGGGAATGAAGCCTTTCCAATACGGCGGCATTTTCCAGGCCCTGCTCCCATTGGGTTTTTAGCGCTTCGACCACTTCCTCTTGCTGGAAGTAGTGCGGAGGAAAGGCGGTAGCCGTCGAGATGATCTTCATGCTCTCCGATCGGGTGGTTCGAACAGGGCTTCAGTATACGTGTCTGAAACTGAGTGACATGGAGACGAAGAGGAAGGGATTTGATGCCAGTAAATTCTTCTCTATAAAGATCACGAATCCCGGGTGTCTCATATCTCATACCAGCTCGAGATATGGGACACCGGCATTAGCTATGGGAAAGAGCAGAAGCTAATTGGGGATGAGAGCTCAACACTGCCTCGAATGCGTAACCAACCAGCAGCAGCATGGGCGCGGGCGATGTTGGCAGTTTCGCGAGGCCGCTCAATCTGGCAGCTGTGTAATCGGCCTCGGGGCGAGAGGCGTCCGTAACCGCCACACATGGCATGGCTAGCGGCAAGCCGCTGCTCAGCAAAGACTCTGCCACTCGGGCAAGGTCCTGCCCCGGCATGTAGATGGCTAGCGTCGCATCCTGGGGCAAATCACCCGCCCAGAGATCAGGCTGGGGAACGACACGCGCGGCGTGGTGGCCGCTCAAAACAATCAATTTCGATCCCACCCGGCGATCCGTGAGCGAAGCCTCCAGGAAGGCTGCCGCGGAAGAAGCCGCGGTCACGCCCGGCACCACTTCGAATGGGATTCCGGCTTCGCGCAACGCGTCGATTTCCTCCGCTGCCCGCCCAAAGATCATGGGGTCTCCCGATTTCAGCCGGATCACGGCGAGCCCACTGCGCGCGGAAACAATCATCAAATCATGGATCGCCGCCTGGGTGATCTTCTTCCGGCCGCAACGCTTGCCGACGCTGATGATCAGCGCCTCTTTCCCGGCCAGGTCGAGGATGGATTGGGGCACCAGGTCGTCATGCAACACCACGCCGGCTTCAGCCAACAGCCGTGCGGCCTTAACCGTAAGCAATTCCGGATCGCCGGGGCCCGCGCCGACCAGGTAGACCTTGCCTGTCTCCGCCTTGATCACTGCGCCACCTCTCGCCTTGACGTCGCAAACGCTCTCGCCGGACAGGATGGCGCGCCACAAACCTCTCGATGCGCCAGCTCATGCAGCAGAGCCTTGCGCTCACCCCCGGCGGGCATCGCCTGCAGGATCTCGCGCCGCAGCTGTCCTAGTTCGTCGAGCCACGCTCCCAGATCCGCCGGCAGTTGAGCGTCGATCTCACGGCGCAGCCGCTGAGCCAGCGCAGGACTTTGACCCGCCGTCGAAATAGCAATCTGCAGTTCGCCCCGTTGCACAATCGAACCAAAAAAGAAGTCGCACAGCGGCGGATCATCCGCCGTGTTGCACAGAATCGAGCGCCGCGACGCTTCTTCAAAAACAGCCCGATTGACTTCGCGATCATTCGTGGCCGCGATCACAAGATCGCAGCCGATCACGTCCTGGGGCGCATACTGCCGCGCCACCCATTCAATCTCCCCGCTTATGTTCCTCTGCTGAATGGGCTCGATGGCATGGGGCGCAATCACCCGGATCACGGCCCCGCAGCGCAGCAGGCTCTCCACCTTCTCCAAACCGATCGGCCCAGCCCCCACTACCAGGCATCTCTTGCCCGCCAGCTTCAGGAACATGGGGAAAAGGCTCGCGTTCTGCTCGCCGTTACTCAAGATGTCTACCGCCAACCGGGGCAGCGTCCCTGGAAACTGGCTCAAGCACCTCGCCGGCCAGTTGCTCCCGCAGTTCCTCATCGCTCGAACGCGCAAAGTAAGCGCGTAGATTTTCGCCCGGATGACGTGCCTGCATATACCCGGTCAGCAATCGTTCCAGCGCATCAGGCACTTCGGTGGCGAGGCAGCGGAAACCCACGGGCCTGGCGATCTGCTGATGCAGGCCTACCGATCCGCCCACGCAAAAGTAGTAGGCATCTTCCAGCTTGCCCTGGTGCTTCAGCTTCTTGCCTTCCATCCCGATATCGGCAATCCAATGCTGACCGCAGCTGTTGGGGCAGCCGGTCACATGCAGCTTGAGCTGCTGATCAAAGCCCGGCAGCCGCTCTTCCAGTTCGTCGACAATCCAACGGGTAAAGCCCTTGGTCTCCGTAATGGCCAGCTTGCAAAATTCGCTTCCTGTGCAGGCGATCGCGCCCCTCCAGAACGAGGACCCCTGCACCGGCAAGCCGAGAGCCTCCAGTTCCCCGGCTAGCTCCTGAGCTTTGCTGGTGGGTACGTTCACCACCAGCAGATTCTGCATGACGGTGGTGCGCAATTGGCCGTTGCCGAAGTGCCTGGCCAGCGCGGCAACAGCGCTCAACTGGCCAGCCGTCATCCGCCCGCGCAACACAGAGAGGCCCACGTAGCAGAGGCCCGCCTGCTTCTGACGGTGGATGCCGACGTGATCGCGATTCACGTCATCGGGAATTGCTTCTTCCACCGCGGGGTCCAGTTGGTAGCCAAGCCGGCGATTCAGGTCGGCGAGAAAGGTCTCCGCGGTCCATCCTTCGCGCAGAAAAAGATGCTTCAAGCGCGCCCGGTCGCGGCTTTCCCGCAATCCTTGCTGGTCGCGAAACAGCTCGGTGATCTTGCGTATAACGTCGACCGCCTGGTCTTGTTGCACGAAAGCATTTAAGCGGACCCCGAGGTGCGGATCAGCGGAGAGACCACCGCCCACCCGCACCGAAAATCCCGCTTCGCGGCCATTGCCCTCCGTGCGCACAGCAGGCGTCAAACCGATGTCGTTGATCTCCGGATAGGAACACCATGCGGAACAGCCGGTAATCGAGACCTTGAATTTTCGCGGCAGGTTGTAGAGCTCGTTGTTCCCATTCAGGTCACGGGCCGCGGCCAGGGCAAAAGGCGACGCATCCAGAACCTCGTCCGCGTCCAGCCCCGCCAGGGGACAGCCGGTCACATTGCGAACCACATCTCCGCAGGCGCCGCGGGGAGAGAGCCCAATGGCATCGAGCCGTTCGATAATGCCGGGAAGTTCTTCAATCGTCAGCCAATGCAACTGGATCGCCTGGCGAACGGTAATGTCGACAAGATCCCGGCCGTGCTTGGCGGCTATATCCGCGATCACTTCGATCTGTTCCGAAGTAGCGACACCGTTGGGCAACGCGATGCGCATCATGAAAAACTCGGTCGCTTTGCCTTCTCCGCCTTTCCCGCCCAATACCCCGGCGCCGTCTCCCTGGGTATAGACCCCCCACCATTTGAAGTAAGCGGACGCCCATTCCGGGAGCACCGACCCTCTACCCTCGGCGGCGAAGGCGCGGATTTCCTCAAATGCCTCCCACGGGTTCTTCTCCCGCTTGAGCCGCTCCATGCGCTGGGCTTTAGTTTCTTTAACGTCGGCCATCGATGCTCTCCCCCGGGATCGAGCAGAAAATTGTGATCTAAAAACGAAAAACCCGCGCGTCGCTGGTGCCGACGCCCGGGTTTCCGAAGATGATGAATCGCTGAATTCTTCTAGGACGTACCCGTGCGGCGCGATGGGATCACGCAACAACCAGCGCTACGGCGACAGTAGAAGGACATGCCTTAACGGTAATCCCGTAGCTGGCCTAAGTCAATACATCCCGGGGAATCCCCCAAATTGCCTCAATCGATTGCCGTACTCACCTGGTGCCGGATATCAGCCCCCCGGATCCAGAAAATGACGTCGCGGGCAATGTTGGTGGCATGGTCGGCAATGCGCTCGAGCGCGCGAGCGATGATGATCGCGTTCAGCGCTTGCAAGCTCACGTCCGACTGCTCTTCCATGACTTTCATGAGTTCGCTGCGGGCTACGCGATTCATCCGGTCGATCTCATCATCCATCACCACAACCGAATCCGCGAACTGGGCATCCGCGTCGAGCAACGCCTGGATGGCAACGCGAATCATGCGGGAGGCATGTTCGCCCATGGATGCGATATCCACCGGCAGGTCAACCTCGGGATAATCCAGCAATTCCTGCGTGCGGATGGCAATGCTCATTGACTGGTCGCCAATGCGTTCCAGGTCGCCGTTAATCTTGATGACGGCCAGAATAAAGCGCAGATCGATGGCCATCGGCTGTTCCTGGGCCAGCAGCTCATAGGCCATCTCATCCACTTCGCGCTGCGCGGTGTTGATGGCGGTCTCGTTCTCCCGCACATACTGGCAGAGCCCGGCGTCTCTCTGCAGATAAGCGTCTACGGAGGAGATCACCGCTTGCTGCGAGAGCGCGGCCATCGCCAGCAATTTATCTTTTAGTGCAGCCAGCTGCTGCTGAAAGTGGATGCGCGGCACGGAACTCCCCTTCTACACAAATTGTGCACCACTCCTTGTGACAATCAGAAGAAAATCGAGGGACTTTCGCCGCTGCGGTCCGCTCGTGCGCTCTCAGCGCCCGTGGCAAAGACGCCGCTCGGCCTCGCGGGTGGCCTGGTAAATCTGGTCGAAGGAGTCAACCGCATACAGAACCGGCTGCATCTCAGAGGTGGAAAATTCCTGATTCAGCACCTCGTCCACATCGAAGTCCCGAATCTCGGGTCCGCCCTCGATCACATAGCTGGACTCGCCTTGCGAGGAAATGAGCCCGCTGCCGTAGATGCGGATGCCTCCCTTTTGCCGGATCACACCGAATTCAACCGTAAACCAGAACAGGCGACCCATCTTCTCCAGAGCATCGTTGTCCGTCAAAGCCGCACACACAACGCCATAATGCTGCAGGAAATCGGCGAACACCGGGTGCGCGTGCATGGGAACATGGCCGAAGACGTCATGAAAGATATCCGGTTCAGGAATGTAGGCCAACGATTCCCGGCTGCGCAGCCAGGTAGTGGTAGGAAACTGCCGGGCCGCGAGCATGGCAAAAAAGGCGTCGGGCGGCAAAAAGCCGCTCACTGCGGTGGCGCTCCAGCCGCTTCGTGGGGTAAGCCGTTTGTTTACCTCGGCCAGGTTTGGAATCAGGTCGGTTCGCAGCCCGATCTGGTGAAAACCGTCCAGGTATTCCTCACAGGCATGCGATTCAATCTGGGGCATGCGGCGGCCAACCAACTCAGCCCACGTCGCATGCTGTTCCGTTGTGTAGGCGGGCCACTCTTGTTGGATCAAGTAAGGCTCGGCTGCCCCGAGTGTTGCTGAACTGGCCATGAATTTCTCTCCCCCGCCGCGCCTGCCTCGAATGAGCATTGAATTCCCATCGAAGCGCATCAAAGCTAGAGTGCGGTAGCCGATAATGGAGGTACCCCATCGGCGATGTACACCAATAGTTATCCTACCTTCGGGGGCCTATCCAAGTACCACCCGTTAGGTATATCTTTCTTCCGGCCCTGAGAGATGCGGGCGACCCAAGGAGTAACCAGTTTTTATGACCACCCTTACGCACCACGAGCAACAAGCAAGCGAAGACGTTCTTCAACTCAACGGCACAGATTACGTCGAGTTCTACGTTGGCAACGCACGCCAGGCTTCCTACTTCTATCGCATGGCCATGGGCTTCAGCCTGGTGGCGTACGCCGGCCCCGAGACGGGCCAGCGGGACCGCGCCTCGTACGTGCTACAGCAAGGCAAAATACGGTTTGTATTCACCACACCCCTGCGGCCTGACAACGAAGTGGCGGAGCACATCCGGCTGCACGGCGACGGCGTTCGCGATGTTGCGCTTTGGGTAGACGATGCCAAACTTGCCTGGAAAGAGACCATCCGCCGGGGCGCGCGCAGCGTGCAGGAGCCGTTTGAGACTTCCGACGAAAACGGAAGCGCAAAGAAGGCGTCGATCGCCATCTATGGCGATACCATTCACACCTTTGTCGAGCGCAAGAATTACCATGGGCCATTCCTTCCCGGATACGTTGCAAAAACACAAGACCACCTCGCGCGGCCGACCGGCCTGCTGCATGTCGATCACGTGGTGGGCAATGTGGGCTGGAATGAGATGAACCGCTGGGTAGACTTTTACGCCACCGTGATGGGCTTTTCGCTCTACCAGCACTTCGACGACAAAGACATTTCCACCGAGTATTCAGCCTTGATGTCGAAGGTGATGGCCAACGGCAACGGCCGAGTCAAGTTCCCCTTGAACGAGCCTGCGGAAGGCCGGAGAAAGTCGCAGATCGAGGAGTTTCTCGAGTTTCACCACGGGCCGGGAGTACAGCATATTGCCATGGCCACCAACGACATCGTGCACACGGTTGGCTGCATGCAGAGGCAAGGCATCGAGTTTCTCCGCGTGCCCCACTCTTACTACACCGCGCTCCAGGCGCGCGCCGGCCGGATTGACGAGCCGATCGACGAACTGGAGAAGCTTGGCATCCTGGTCGATCGCGACGACGAAGGCTACATGCTGCAGATCTTCACCCGGCCCGTCGAAGACCGGCCAACTCTATTCTTCGAGATCATCCAGCGAAAAGGGAGCCGTAGTTTTGGCAAGGGCAATTTCAAAGCTCTTTTCGAGGCAATTGAGCGGGAGCAGGCGGAGCGCGGCAATCTCTAATACTCTATGCATCTCACCTGATTGGAGACTGCATGAGTGAAAGCCTTAAGGACGTGGGGCAGATGCTGGCCTTCGATCCAGCAAACCATTCCACCAACGATATCTACAAGTTGATGATCGGGTCGATCGTGCCTCGGCCGATCGCCCTGGTCTCAACCGTGGATGAAAATAACGTCAGGAACCTCGCCCCCTTCAGCTACTTCACCGCCTGCAGCGCAAATCCGCCAGTGGTTGTCTTTTGTCCCATGCTGCGCCCTGTACCCCCGATGGCGAAAGATACGCTGCGCAACGTGATCGCGACGCGCGAGTTTGTCGTCAACATCGTGTCCGAGGAGTTTGTCGGCGGAATGAACGCCACCGCAGCCCAGGTGGGTCCGGAAGTGGACGAGTTCGAACTCTCTGGCCTGACCCCGATCGCCAGCGAACTGGTCAAACCGCCTCGGGTAGCGGAAAGCCATGTCCATATGGAATGCCGGCTGCGCCAGGTGGTGCATGTAAGCGACCAGCCAGGAGGAGGAAGCCTCGTTCTGGGTGAGGTGTTGCGCTTTCATGTCCGCGAAGATTTCATCGAGAACTTCCGCATCGATCCTGACAAACTCCACGCAGTGGGTCGCATGGCAGGTTCAACCTACGCGCGGACGACTGACCGTTTCGAGTTGGAACGACCGTAACTGTGCTTATTCAGGACGAGCAAGCTAGACAGAGAATGTACTAGGATCGTAGGTTGAGGTTTTTATGCGGACTCTGCTGATCGCCGGACTGACCGTGCTGCTGCCGGCGGCAATGGCCGGCGCCAGGCAGACGAACAAGCCCGACATTAAATTGACGGCTTCTCTCGACATGGCGGCGCCCGAGCAGCAGCCGATCCTGGTGATTCACATTCTCAACCAGTCGGGCCATTTGTTGCGCATCCCCGACCCACCTCTGTTATGCAAGAGCGCCCCAGGCGCGCTTTGGCTGGATGTGAAGTTCACCCCTGAGAATTCGAGCCAGCCGCAGCCCGGTGCCGATTGCGGCCTTGAACTGGACGGCAGTGGGCTGCCCGATATTCGTGAGCGCGCAAAGAAGTGGCTCCCACTCAAGCCCGGCCAGAATTACGAGATAAGGCGGCCGCTGGCCATGGGCGTCGACACCAATGCCCACGGAAACTACGAGTTCCACGTGGTCTATGACGGTCCCAGCGCGACCCCCGAAGACGAGGAGAAGCTGAAGGCCGCTGGCATTGAGGCGCCCAGCGGACGCTTCGAATCCGAAAAGCTGACTTACAAAATCAACGCCCCGAAAGAATAGGCTTCCTTTTAACCCACAGTGTTGATCAACGTCCCGATGCCGCTGATGGTGATTTGAATCTCATCCAGTTGGTTCAGCGTGAACTCGTCCGGGGGAACGATGCCTGTTCCGGTGAGCAGGAAGCATCCGTGGGGAAACGAGTTGTCGCGGTAGAGATATTCGAGCAATGTGCTGAATTTCCGCTTGAGCTCGGTGAGCGCAGTAGAGCCGGAGAAGACCGTCTTCCCGCCACGCAGGATCTGGATGTGTATTTCAGTCGAGGGCGGGATGGGTTCGGAGGTAACGAGTATCCCCGGCCCCAACGCACAAGCCCGGTCATAGAATTTGGCTTGCGGCAGATACAAGGGGTTCTCGCCTTCGATGTCCCGCGAGCTCATGTCGTTTCCAATCGTATAGCCCACGATATTTCCCTTTGGGCTCGCCAGCAGGGTCAACTCCGGCTCGGGCACAGACCAGGTTGCATCGCGCCTGATAGCGACTTTGCCGCGATGGCCGACCACCCGGCTGGGCGTCGCTTTCATGAACAACTCAGGACGTTCCGCGGTGTACACACGGTCGTAAAAGTCGCCGCCACCGGCGCTCTTGGATTCTTCCATGCGGGCATTGCGGCTGCGATAGTAGGTAACCCCAGAGGCCCACACTTCCTGGCTGCCGATAGGCGGCAAAAGCAAATGCTCAATCTCTGCTAGGGACGAAGCCTGCAGAGGCTTCTGTTGGTGCAGAGTTTTCGCCAAATAGGATTCGAGATCGTCATGGGTGACTAACTCGTCCCACGAAGGGTCAACGCCTGCACGGAATTGATTCTGATGCTCGACGATGTAGCCGGCGGCGGTGCGATAGAGTTTCATTGGCTGCCTCACGCGGTACGAACCGTTCCCAGAAAGACTGGACTACTGGCGAAAAGAACAGCAGTCGAGATGTTTTTTGACCGAGCGTACCCGGAGGGTGGCGGAGTGGAGAGATCTGCGGTCTATCTCTCACGGGAAAGGATTGTGGGCGCGAAGCTCAGAGACAATTTCTGCGGCGGCAGCACGAGCAAGCTCACCCTGGTCGGGTGGGAACGAGATTGCGCCGACGCGGGCGTGCCCGCCACCCCCGTACCGTTCACACACTTGCGCCAGGTTGACCATCTGGTCAGGCCGGGCCTTGGTCCACGGATTGGACCCCACCGCAACCTTGGTGCGAAAACTGGATTTGCTCAGGCCTACACTATACGTCGCCTCGGGATGCAGAAAGTAAGGAACGAATTTGTTATACCCCTCAAGCGGCTGATCCGTAACGTCGAAGTAAAGCGTGCCATCGGCGACCTCCGTGCGCTCACCAATCAGCGCCAGCGACTTGCGATGACGTTCGAGCAGCGGAGGAAGCAAATCCGCCACGAAGGGCTGTTGCAGCACTTCACCGAGACTCATCGAAGTCAGTAGCGGAATCAGCTTTGGAATGAACTCCGGATCCTGGCTCGATTCGATAACCAGGGTGAGCTTCATGGCGGGCTGGGCCATCTCGACAGCGGCCTTGGGACTTTCGTAAAGCGCTCCGTCCACGATATCCGCCCAGTGAATCAGATCGGCGACCGGCGCCGCATCAAAGCCGAATCGAGTCTGCGCGATGTGAGCGATGAGACTGGTGCAGGACGTGTAATCCGGGTCGTAGAAGTGGCGGTTACTCGCTGTGCCATCACGCTGCCCCTCGAGAAAGTGCTGTTGGTCAGCGGGAGTAAGAAAAGCGCTCAGATGATGATCGAACCACCAGGTGATGCGGGGTGAAGCGCTGTACTTGAAATCGACGATGGCATTCTCGTCCCCGATAAAGTCGGACTCCTGAAAGAGCGCCCCAGCGCGATGCACCAGCCCGTGAAACTCGTAGTGGGCGTCCGGGCGAATGCATTCTCGGTGAAAGCGCATGAACAGCGATGCAGAGCATGCACCGTCAAAGCACCGATCATGGTAGAAAACGCGAACGTTCAAACAGGTATATTCCTCTCCCCGGACCAAACCAGACTGCAGTCAACGAATGACTAGGATTGCCGGGAGGCGGTGATGTGTCAAGCTGTTACCGCGGAAAACCGGCCTGCGGTGAGACAATGAGCGCAAGAAGACGAGATCAAATGATGGCGAAAGTTGAGGTGGGCGCTTCGCGGCGGAGGCTACCGCTCTGGGTGAGGATCGGAACTGGGCTGGTTATCGTCCTGTTGATCGTAGCTGCGGTGAGCATCGCCGCCGGCGTGTCTTGGCTAAGGACCGCCATGCGCGACCAGTTGCCCAAGCTCGATGGCGACCTGCAACTGCCCGGCCTCTCCGCGCCCGTGCTGGTGCGCCGCGATTCCCATGGCATCCCCCATATTCAGGCCGCCACCATGGATGACCTGCTGGAAGCCCAGGGCTTTGTCGTGGCCCAGGATCGTTTATGGCAGATGGATATGGCGCGGCGCTTCGCCGCCGGCGAGCTGGCCGAGTTGCTGGGTTCGAGCGTGGTGGAACACGATAAGGTGCAGCGGGTGCTCCAGATCCGGCCCGCCGCGGAACGCCTCACCGCCACCATGCCGGAAGACCAGAGACGCCTGTTCGAAGCCTTCGCCCGGGGGGTCAACGCATACATCGCCAGCCACCAGGACAACCTGCCGGCGGAATTCCGGCTCCTCGGCTACAAGCCGCGCCCTTGGCAGCCCGTCGATTCCTGGTTGGTCGCGCTCAACATGGTCGCGCGGTTGGACACGTTGTATCCCTGGAAGTTGGAGCGGGAGAAAATTGAAGCGAAGCTGGCGCCGAATTTGGCTGCACAGCTCTACCCGATCACCACCTTTCGCGACCATCCGCCCACCCAGTCCCTCCCTGACCTGACCGCCCCCCAGGAAAATATCCCCGAAGCGCCGCTGGACGAATCCCAAACCAGCCTGGAAGACTTGCTGCGCCTGCGCGAAATTCTCAAGCTGGGATCGGACGGCTGCAACAGCTGCAAGCCGGGCTCCAATGAATGGGCCGTGAGCGGCGCGCGTACCGCCAGCGGAAAGGCAATGCTCTCGAACGATATGCACCTGGAGCACTCCATCCCGGATATCTGGCATGAAGAAGACCTCCAGGCCGGAAGCTTTCACGCAGCGGGGGTCACCACTCCGGGCATTCCCTTCATTATCGAGGGACACAATGAACACATCGCCTGGGGCTACACCACGCTCAACGGCGACGTGCAGGATGTGTATGTAGAGAAGACCAATCCCCAGGGCGAGTACTGGTCGGGCAACGGATGGCGTCAGCCGGAGCACGACCGCGAACACATTCACGTACGTTTCGGCAACGATGTCATCGTCGATGTGGAGACCACCGACCACGGGCCGGTGATCACTCCCCTGCTACCCCACGAGACGCGCATGCTGGCGCTCAAATGGACCCTGTACTCCACACAGCTGAGCGGTATCCCGCTGCAGGCCATGGACGCAGCCGGCAACTGGACAGAATTCCGCCAGGCGCTGAGCGCATGGTTGTTCCCCACACAGAACGTAGTTTATGCGGATGACCAGGGGCACATCGGTTACCAGGCGGTGGGCCTGATCCCCATTCGGCCAGCCGGGTTAAGCGGCGTGCCGATCGTAGAAACGGGAACCGCGGCCGACACCGAGCACGAATGGCAAAGCAACGTGAGCTTCGAGGAACTCCCCAACGTGCTCGATCCTAGCAACGGGATTCTCGCCACGGCAAACTCGCGTATCACTGCGGACGGATATC
Source organism: uncultured Acidobacteriaceae bacterium (assembly GCA_963758385.1). Lineage (GTDB taxonomy): Bacteria > Acidobacteriota > Terriglobia > Terriglobales > Acidobacteriaceae > PALSA-350. Next base: position 3,023,000 of record CAVWVA010000001.1, read on the forward strand.
CCTACCCCCTGGCGCTCAACTGGGCGCCGCCTTATCGCAATGAGCGCATCTGGAAATGGCTCTCCGGGCACACCAGCCTTACCTCGGCGGATATGCTCACGCTGCAAACGGACAGGTATTCCGAAGTGGACCGGGAACTGGCCCAGCGATTCGCGTACGCCATTGACCGGGTGCCAAATGCGGACGCGAAACTTCGCCAGGCCGCGGATCTGCTTCGAACCTGGGATGGCGTACTCACCACAGACTCGGTTGCGGCGGAAATTGTCGATGCCACCAAGACGGCTCTGTGGCCGCTGGTTCTCGAGCCCAAGCTGGGCGCGGACTGGAAGCTCTACGATTGGCAGAACAAGGAATTCGTCCAGGAAGAAATGGTGGAGAAGGCGCCATCAGAGTGGCTGCCGGCAAAATACAAGAGTTGGGATGAACTGATCGCGGCCGCAGTCACCAAAGGTATGGCCGACAATCATGCTCCGCAAACGCTCACCAATTGGACGTTTGGCAGCCAGCATGTGATCGATGTAAAGCACCCTTTGTACGGATTGCTGCCGTTTTTTGCCCGATGGACGAGCACTGGCCCGCATCCATTAGCCGGTGACGAGACTACCATCAACCACGTGCGCGGCCTTCTCGGCGCTAGCCAGCGACTTACCGTGGACTGGAGCAACGTGGATGGCTCGACAGAAAACATTGTCATGGGGGAGTCAGGCGATCCGCTCAGCCCCCACTACCTGGACCAATGGCCCTACTGGTACGCCGGCAAAACCTTCCCCATGCCCTTCACAGAAGCGGCGATAAGCGCGTCGACCACCCACACTCTGCGCCTGTTGCCGTGACACCAGAGCGTCAGCGGAGTGGAGAGACGACTGAATTGTCATCCCGCCTGCCCCGCCCGTCCCGGCTTGCCGTGGAGCGTGCCGTGGGACCGGAGCGATGGCGAAGTGGAGGGACCCGCAGCCTGCGGAAAAGCGCCGTTTTCCATCAGGGCACGACTTTAGTCGTGCCGTAAATGATTAACAATACTTAGGGCTTCAGCCCCTGAGGTACGCTTTGCCTGCATCCTTCCGCAACCTCCAAGTGAGGCCATAGATGCCGCTCCTTCTGATCGCCTGCACGGCATTGCTCGCGGCGGGAACACTGGCCTTCCGCGGCAACTCGTGCGGGCATGATTTCGATTTCCACCTGCTTTCCTGGCTAGAAGTTGCCCGCGCCTGGCATACCGGAGTTTTCTACCCGCACTGGGTGCAGTCTGCCAACTTTGGCGCGGGCGAACCGCGCCTGGTGTTTTATCCCCCGGCTTCCTGGTTTCTGGGCGCGCTCTTGGGGGCTATCTTTACCTGGCACGCTGCCCCAACGCTCTTTGTACTGCTGGCCCTGCTGGCCGGCGGATGCAGTATGTACCTCCTGGCCCGGGAATGGGCGCCGGCCGGCGCGGCAACCTTCGCAGCTTGCCTCTACATCGCCAACCCTTATGCGATGTTCGTGGTCTACGAGCGGGCCGCGTTCGGCGAGCTTCTGGCCAGCGCATGGCTGCCGCTGATGGTGCTCTTCGCACTTAGAAGAAGGGGATCAATCGCGTTGCTCGCCCTTTCAATCGCCGCTTTGTGGCTGACCAATTCACCCGCCGCGGTCGTGGGCAGCTATTTGTTGGCCGTCCTGGCTCTGGCAATGTGGGCGGCCGAGGGCAGCCCATGGCCAGCATGGCGCGCGGCCGGGGGCATGGCCCTGGGCCTGGCGCTGGCTGCCTTTTATATCGTGCCCGCATCCTTCGAGCAGCAGTGGGTACAGATCTACCGCGCGATTGTTCCCGGGATGCGGCCCGAAGACAGCTTCCTCTTTGCCCACACGGCAAATCCCTTTCATGACCAGGTGTTGCGCACCGCATCGTGGATCCTGCTTGCGGAGCTTGCCTTTGCCGCGAGCGCAGCCTACCTGGCGAGGAAGAAGCAGGCCGGCGGAGCAGCCAGAATTGCGCTCACGGCGACGCTTCCAGTCATCCTGTTGTTACAACTACCGCTGAGCGGTGTCCTCTGGAAACTCGCCCCGCACATGAAGTTTCTACAATTTCCCTGGCGGTGGTTGATGGCGCTAAGCCTGGTGGCGTGCACACTCGCTGCCATGGCCGGCTGGGCGGCCACGCGAGCCCGGTGGCCGCTGATGGTCGCGGGCACACTGGTCGTCGCCTTGTCCCTCGGCGGCGGGTTTCTGTTCTTTCAACCCTGCGACGACGAAGACGCGGTGACGGCCCAGGTTGCCCAGTTCCGCCAGGGACAGGGCACCGAAGGCACCGACGAGTACACACCTCGCGGCGCTGACAACGCTTTAATCCAACAGGATCTGCCGCTGGTACGCGTGTTGCGCGCGCCGACGCAGGATGCCGCCGCCGGCACACAGGGGAACAATCCCGACTGGCGCCCCGGGAACCCCGGCGCCATCACCGCGCGGGTGGACACCAGCCAGTCGAACGGAGAGCATTGGGTAATGAGGGTGGTCACCCCGGAAGCAGGGTATGCAGTGCTGCGCTTGATGGACTATCCGTCGTGGCGAGTGTCGGTCGACGGCAGTCCAGAACCGCATCGCCCCCTACGAAAAGACGGCCTGATGGTGGTGCCAGTGCCCGCGGGAGCACACGACATCCAGGTTCAATGGAGCGCGACCAGCGACGTAATCTCTGGACGCGCAATCTCCCTGGCCGCACTGCTGGCGCTCGCGATGGTTGCCGTGTCGGAACGCAAATCGCGCCTCCACCGTCGGGTATGATTACCAAAATGCCGCAAAGTGTACGTGAGATTCTGGGCAGTGGCGCGGAGCTTATCGATCAAGCGCTCGATCGACTGCTCCCCTCGCCGGACCAGGTGCCGTTATCGATCCACCGGGCGATGCGGCACAGCGTCTTTGCCGGAGGCAAGCGGTTGCGGCCGGTGCTGTGCTTGGAAGCGGCAAGAATGATCGACGCCTCCAGTGAGCTACCGACAGGGGTGGAAGAGCTGGGCGCGGCAATCGAAATGCTCCACACCTATTCCCTGATCCATGACGACTTGCCCGCGCTGGATGATGACGATCTCCGCCGCGGCAAGCCGACTTGCCATGTCGCCTTTGGCGAAGCGATTGCCATCCTCGCTGGCGATGCCCTGCAGACCCAGGCCTACGAAGTGCTGGCCGGCATGCAATGCCCGGCTGGGCAGACTGTGGAAATTGTGCGCTCCATCGCGCAGGCGACCGGAACGGTCGATGGAATGATCGGCGGCCAGGTGATGGACCTGGAAGCAGAAGAGCTCAAGCCCACGGCAGAACTGGTGGAAGCGATCCATCGCGCCAAGACAGGCGCCTTGATCCGGGTAAGCCTGATGGCCGGGGGAATTTACTCCGGCGGCGCGCCAGCAGACATCGTGCGCCTGCGGGACTTCGGACGCAAGGCCGGGCTGGCCTTTCAGATCATGGACGATGTATTGGACGTAACCCAGGATTCGTCTCAACTGGGAAAGACTGCGGGCAAGGATGTGGCCAGCGAGAAAGCAACCTGGCCTGCCGTATATGGAGTGGACCAGAGTGTTAAGGATGCGGAGCGGTTGATCAGCGAGGCATTTCGACAGCTGGAGAGTTACGGTGAAAGGGCAGATCGGTTGAAGGCAGTGGCCCGCTATCTGGTGGAGCGCAAAAACTAATATGGCCCTGAGCGAAGACGATGTTCTGACTGCCTTGAAGGATTGTTACGACCCGGAGCTACCGGTGAACATCGTGGACCTGGGGTTGATCTATACCGTGAGGCTGACCCCGGATGAAAGATCGAAACGAGCGTTTCCCAGGCAGCGCGTGGAAGTAGACATGACCATGACCTCGCCGGGCTGCCCATCCCACGTCACGATAATGGAGCAGGTGCGGAACCGTCTCGCAGGCGTACCCGAGATCAGCGAAGCCCTGGTCAACCTGGTATGGGAGCCTGCCTGGACGCCGGACCGCATCAGTCAGAAAGCGCGCGAACAGCTCGGCATCGGCTAAGCCTGACGAACGGCCTTTTCCACGATGGTGCGCAGCTTTTCACCCTGGGTCGTAAGCTCGCCGACAAACTTTTCAAACCGGCCCAGTAGGCTGTGTCCGCTATCGAGATAATCCGGCAGGTTGTTCCATGCCTTCTTGACGCCCTCGGGATCTTCGACCAGAGCGAAGATTGTTCCCGCCGCAGCAATGGCTAACCCGGACTTGCGTTTCCCGGTGGCCAGAAGAACGGCTCCGGTTACCAGCGAGCCGGCGGCCACCGTTCGCACCCAATTCTTGTCCCAGCCTCCGTCGAGCAGGCGGTTGCCCTGGACCTTCAAAGTTTCGGCCGCGCCTTGCACGGAAGATGCGACTTGCTGCGGAATGTGTGTGATTCCCATAGCTCTCTCTTTCAACTCTGTCTTAGATGCGAAGAAATGTTTAATCGAGATCGAATTCACGCAGAGGGCGTCCCTCGTCGGGGGTTTCCTTCGCCTTACGCAATGCTTCCTCGAACCGCTTGTCGAACAATTGCTGCTTATTTTTCTCCGCTTCGACCGACTGCCGGAAAATATCTTCTTTGCGCACATCCTGTTCGCGCATGGCTTTTGCCGCCGCTTCAAAATCTTCGAAGGTGCGCTTGCGCGGGGCCGAAGTGTGGGCAAGGATCGCTTTGGTCTCAGGGTCGATCTTCAGCACAGCCCCGCAATCGGGGCAGACAACATCGAACGGCTTGACGGGGGTGGCCTTCATTGCTGCCAACATTCTAGAACAACTGACAGTGGACCGGCGGCCATTACAGCCAGATCACCTTGTGGCCTGGACATTGCTGTCCCGCTTGCTCCACCAGGATCGCAGAGAGACCATCGCCGTAACGGGAGAGAAACCATGCGGCGGCAAGAACACGTTCTTGTGGATGGCGATCGGGGAAAAGGTTGAGCGCGATCAGTGCGGCGTCGCGGCCCAGGCTCTGTTCGCGTCTAAGCTCGTAGTTCGCCGCCAACCGGCGCATCCGGTTCATCTGATACCGCATTTTGGAACTGCTCACATCCGCGGCGCGGCCTAAACCAGGGTCAAGAGAGTGCAGGTAGGTGGCCAGGGCGGAGAGCTCGGTATCCAGCGCACTCCCGGCCGCCGCAAGCTTACGTTTCCCTACCACCGAGATTGCCCGCGCCCCCAGCCGTTGAGAAAGTTCCAGCGGATCCCGCAGCGCGCTCTCGATCACATCGGAAAGCGAAACCTCGTGCCGCGCAAGCAGGCCGGCGATCGCGGGCTCGATGAGCGTCGCCGACAGACGGGGAAGGATGGGCGTCGTGCGCCCCAGGATGCGCTCATAGAGCACCTGGGACTGCGCAAAGTAGGCAATCTCCGCGGGCCCGCCCACGTAGGCGGAAGTGGGCAGGATGGCGTCCTGGAATACCGGCCGCAACAAGGCGTTGGGACTGATGCGCTCGGGTTCCGCGTCCAGAATAGCCAGCAGCTCGGTGGTAGTGTAGGCACGCCTTGCCGCTTGCCACCCACCCTCCGCCGTTCGCCGCAGAGGAATTCGCGCGCCGGAGTCGCTATCGAACAGAAACAGCAGGCTCGAGTTCGGCGGAACCAGAACCTGGGAGTGATAACCCGCGGCAACCAGCTGCTGGTCGCGATCAGTGAGCGTAACCCGCAGCTCATCGGCGCGCACGATACCTTCGCGGAGTACGTTGCTGCCCAGCGCATGGAAGGCGCGAGCGGAGGCATCCACCACCAACAGCCCCTCGGCGGCAAATGTCCGGGAGATGAATTGCGCAAAAGCCTGCGCCAGGCTCTTGCCCTCCCGATAGCAATCGGCAAGCTCATCGAGCACCGGTCCCGGACCAAGCAGTTCCGCCGCCTGGGCTACCAGCTCGTCAACCGTCTTACCCAGGGTCACCGCGCCAACCGCGGATCCACTCCCGTTCCCTGGAGCAAGATGGTCGCCCGTCAGCCGCAATGTCTTGAGCTCGTGACGGCTGGGTAACGTTACGTGATCCGCTTCCGCCAGATCATGATCTTCGCTGGCCAGCCAGAAAATCGGAACATGCGGCCGGCCCGCGACAGTGGCGTCTTTCGCTTTGCGAATGGCCGTCGCCGCTTTCAGTATGGTGAAGAGCGGGCCGCCAAAGAGCGTGACCTGCTGGCCGGTGACCACTGCGCCCGCGCCATTGCGCAGTCGGGTGATGTTCTGGAGAGCGCCATCCCCGGCGCCGAAGCTCCGGTTCTGCTGCTCCAGCAAGTCGCAAAGGGCTGCACGATGAGCAGGCGGCAGAATGGGCGGCGCGGTCATCCACTCGGTGGCGTACGCACTGGCGGGATAGAAAGGCGCAAGCGCTTCACGGCGCTCGGCGTAGTCAAGGAACAGCCGGCTCAGGCCAGGCAGGATGGAAATGGGATGACACTCGGTCTTCAGGTCGTCCATCGCCATTCCTCTTCTGATCCTTGCAATAGTTTCTCACGCTGGTTGAGCAACAAATGCCGGTGTCCCCAAACTCCCGAAAGCCCGCGTCAGCCGAGCAACCGGCGCAGCTTCTTCTTCCCCGGACCCGGTATCGCCTCCAGCGCATGCAGCGCCAGTGAGCGATACACCCCCGCGACCATAGGATGGGACTCCAGGGCCTGAAGATGCAGACGAATTGTCGCTTCCTCCGCTCGCGCAATCGGGCCGCTAAAGCTCTTACGCGCTCCCTTGAGAAAAAGGTTGTCGAGGGTAGCCCGGACGATGGGTTCAATCAGCCGGCGTGCCTGTCGAGGGGTGAACCCGGCTAACGCCGCCGTCTGCTGGGCCGCTGCCAGATGGCTCACCAGCAAGGGCGAGGAGAGCATCCCGACCAGGTGGTAGAGCGCTTTGCCTGCCGCCTCGACGGCAAACGGACGGCCTCGGATTCGCCGGACGATGCCGTTCAGGATGCGGCGCGTCGCAGCGTCCGCTTCCACACCAAAGGGAACATCCTGCAGAGGAACCGGCGTGCGGCCGGGAAATGTCATTACGGGATGAACCGAGCCCACTGCGGCGCCCAACCGCGCAGCCGGCGCTAAAATTTCCGAGCTAAGCGCTCCGCTGGAGTGGATGACGATCTGCCCGTCGAGCCTCCTCCCGCGCGCGACAACCCGGCGCACCAGGCGCTCCGTCACCTTGGCGATGGCGGCATCGGGCACGCAGAGCCAGAGCACGTCGGCATCCAGTTGGGCGCGATCGAAAGTGGTGAGTGGTAAGGCGCGCAGCCATCTTGCGTAGCCAGACCCAGCACCCCTGGCTGGACGCACAATCACTTCGCGAACCGGCGCCCCAGCGGCAACCAGGGCACGCGCCAGCGAGCTACCCCAGTTGCCGGGTCCGATGATCGCGAAGCTTCGCTGCGACCTGGCTCGCCTGTTCATGACCTGCTTACCGGATGGTACTTTAAATTATTCGGCACACTAAGGAGTGGCATGGCGAGCAAACCAGCATTGAAAACAGGGGTAAGCAAGAAAACCGTGAGCAATGCCGGCAAAGCGGGCACCAGGCAGAAATCCCCTAAAGTAAAAGTAATCTCATCTCAGCTAAGCTACGAAGGCCCGCTGTTTCGCGTCTACACCGACCAGATTGTAGAGAACGGCAGAGAAGTACGCCGCGACGTTGTCCGTCATAACGGATCAGTCGTCATCCTCGCCATCGACGATACAAAAAGCAAGCGTGATCCCCTGGTCGTGATGGAGCGCCAGTATCGTCACGCCGCCAGGGAATATCTGCTTGAGGTCCCTGCGGGGAAAATGGAGGAGGGAGAAGATGCCCTCTCCGCCGCGAAGCGCGAGTTGCTCGAAGAAACCGGCTTTAAGGCCAAACGGTGGCGGAAAATGGTCCGCTACTTCGCCAGTCCCGGCTTTTTGGGCGAATGGATGCAAGTGTTTATTGCCGAGGGCCTTACCCTGGGCCAGGCGCAGCCCGAATACGACGAGCAGTTGGAAATAGAAATGATCCCTCTCTCCCGATTGCTGAGCATGATCGAAGAAGGCAAGGTTCACGACGGTAAAACACTGATTTCAGTGATGCTTTACGATCTGCTCCGGCGATCTGCGAAAGAAAAGAACAAAAAATAGGGCAGAGTCGGCCACGATTCTGGAAGCTGCACGCAATTCGCCCGACATTCGAGGAAAACCAATCGAGCCCGCTATGCGTCTGTAAGGAAGAGCAGTTTGTTTTCCTCATGCTCGATTCGCGTTAAGGAAGGTCAACAGGCGAGTGGCTCAATATAAAGGCAAAGTGAAGTGGTTCAATAACGCGAAGGGTTACGGCTTTATCGGCCGGGACGACGGACCCGACGTGTTTGTTCATTACAGCGCCATCCAACTCGATGGATACAAGAGCTTAAAGGAAGGGGACGAGGTGGAGTTCGATATCGTCCAGGGAACGAAAGGCCCTCAAGCCGACTCCGTAACCCGAGTTCAAGAAGTAGCCTGAATACCTCACCTGAAAATTCTCGGCGGGAAGCTCACCATGAGTTTCCTGCTCACTCTTGTTATGCGCCGATCAATGCCGGACATAAGGCTGGATAGAATGATCGGATGGACAACCGATCCATTGCGCAGCTACTGGGCGAAACCGCTGACCTGCTGGAGATTGCCGCGGGAGACCCGTTTCGCATTCGCTCCTACAGGCGGGCTGCCGAGGCAGTGGAGAACAGTACCGAGCAACTCAGTTCCTTCGTAAACGACCCCGGCCGGCTGCTTGCCATTCAAGGCATCGGCAAAGGCATGGCCGCGAACATCCAGGAAATCGAAACCCGCGGAAGCCTGAAGTTACGCGACGAACTGCTGACCAGGTATCGGCCCACCATGCTGGAATTGTTAAAGCTCCCAGGCATGGGACCGAAGACTGTGGCGCTGCTGTGGGAGTCGTTGCAGGTGAGCGACGTAGAACAGTTGCAAGCCGCCATCGATGCAGGCAAGCTTGCTGCCTTGCCGCGTTTTGGACAAAAGCTGATTGAGAAACTGTCGCGCGGCATCGCCGACTATCGCAAGAACAGCGGCCGATTTCTACTCGATGACGCGGAAGCCGCGGCCGAACGAGTAACCCTCTACCTGGAGCAATTCCCCGGGATTGAACAGGTGATGCCGGCCGGGTCTCTGCGTCGCGGCAAGGAAACCGTGGGCGATCTTGACCTGCTGGTCACCGGTCCGGCATGCGCCGAAGACACGGTTGCCGCCGCAGTCGAGTACACCGCGGCTTATCCCCCAATCGCCGACTTGCTGGCAAAGGGTCAGAACAAAGTAAGCTTCCGCCTGCGCAGCGGCCTGCAGGTAGACGTGCGCTTGTTGCCCAAGTCCTCCTACGGCGCGGCCCTGCAATACTTTACCGGCTCAAAAATGCACAACGTCACGCTGCGCCAGCGAGCCTTGAAGCGTGGATACACCTTGAGCGAGTACGCCCTGGCGCGCCTGGACGACGGCACGATGGTAGCCTCCGCATCCGAAGAGGAAATTTACCGCGCCCTGGGCCTGGACTGGATCCCGCCCGAACTGCGCGAAAACCAGGGCGAGATAGAAGCAGCAGCGGAGCAACGCCTGCCTCGGTTGATCGAGCCCGGTGACATACGCGGCGATGTGCACATGCACACCGTGGCCACCGATGGGCGCAACACGATACTCGAGATGGCCGAAGCAGCTCTGGCCCGCGGTTATGCCTACATTGCCATCACCGATCATTCAAAGAATCTGTCCATGGTAAACGGGCTCGATGATAAGCGCGCGCTGGAACACCTGAAACAGATTCGCGAAGTGGATGACCAAATGGGTGGCCGCATGCGCGTGCTGACCGGGATTGAAGTCGACATTTTGGCCGACGGAGCAATCGATCTCTCCAATGAAGTGCTGGCGCAGATGGATGTGGTGATCGCCAGCGTTCACTCGCTCTTCCAGCAGCCCAAAGAACAGATGACGGAGCGCTTGCTCAAGGCTTTGGAGAATCCTTACATCAGGATTCTTGGACATTTGACCGGGCGTTTGTTATTGCGCAGAGACAGTTACGAAATGGATTTGACCTCGGTGCTCAAGCAGGCGGCGAAAGCAGGAGTAGCGGTAGAGCACAACGCCTATCCCGACCGGCTCGACCTGTGCGACATCCACTTACGCCACGCCCGGGAATTAGGTTGCAACATCGTGATCAACACCGACTCGCATCACATCAGCCATCTGGACGCGATGCACTATGGCATTCGCCAACTGCGCCGCGCATGGCTGACCCAGGATGACGTATTGAACACGCGACCGGCAGAGGATTTTCTCGCGGCCCTACGTCCACGAGGGTAAAACGCGGATCTCAAAACACGCGCTCATCCAAAACCGAGCGGAGATACTTCCCATAGCCACTCTTTGCGACCCTGGCAATCAGCTTCTCCAGTCGCGCGGCGTCGATCCAACCCAGGCGATAGGCGATCTCTTCCGGACAGGCAACCTTCAGCCCCTGCCGTTTCTCGATGGTCTCAATAAAGATAGCGGCTTCGATCAAGGAGTCGTGCGTCCCCGTATCTAGCCACGCGAAGCCCCGCCCCAGCACCTGGGTACGCAACTTGCCCCTTTCCAGGTACCAGCGATTGACATCGGTAATCTCCAGTTCGCCTCGGGGAGAAGGCGCGATCTGACGCGCTACCTGCGACGCGGCGCCATCAAAAAAATAGAGCCCCGTGACCGCATATCGGGATTTTGGTTTCTCCGGTTTTTCTTCGATCGATAAAGCACGGCCCGAAGCATCGAACTCCACCACGCCATAACGCTCCGGATCGGAGACTGGGTAGGCAAAAACGACAGCGCCATCCTTGATCTGCGCCGCTTCCTGAAGGCTGTGGGCAAAGTCGTGGCCGTAGAAAATATTGTCCCCGAGGATGAGGGAACTCGGCGCACCGCCAATGAATTCTTCGCCGATTATCAGCGCCTGTGCCAATCCATCGGGAGTCGGCTGCACGGCGTATTGAAAGGAGATCCCCCATTGCTCGCCGGTGCCCAGAAGCCGCTCGAACAGCGCCGTATCCGCGGGAGTGGAGATGATCAGAATCTCGCGAATGCCGGCCAGCATAAGCACCGACAGGGGATAGTAGATCATCGGCTTGTCGTAGACCGGCAGCAATTGCTTGGAGACCACGTGTGTGACAGGGTAGAGGCGGGTCCCGGAACCACCAGCGAGAATGATTCCCTTCATTGTCGAGCGCCCCCGCGGTGGGCATAATTTTGATCGATCCATTGCCGGTACGCGCCACTGGTCACCTGCTTCACCCAATCCTGATGCGCAAGATACCACTCGACGGTCCGCCGCAGGCCGGAAGCAAAAGTCTCGGCGGGACGCCAACCCAGGTGTTGCTCAATCTTGTTGGCGTTGATGGCATAGCGGCGGTCGTGGCCGGGCCGATCGGTTACGAAGCTGATCAAGCCACGGTGAGGCGCCTGGGGTGAATTGGGCAGCATCTCATCGAGCAGGCTGCACAGCAACTCCACCGTGTCGAGATTGGCCTGTTCGTTGCGCCCGCCAATGTTGTAGGTTTCGCCGATCTGCCCGCGCTCGAGTACCGCCCGCAGAGCGGAGCAGTGATCGCCTACGTAGAGCCAATCGCGGACCTGCCGGCCATCACCGTACACTGGCAGCGATTTGCCGGCGATCGCATGGGTGATCATCAGCGGCAGAAGCTTCTCGGGAAACTGGTAAGGACCGTAGTTGTTGGAGCAATTGGTGGTGACCGCGGGAAAGCCGTAACTATGAACGTAAGCGCGGACAAGATGGTCAGAGGCCGCCTTGGAAGCGGCGTAGGGACTGTTCGGAGCGTAAGCGGTGGTCTCCTCGAACGGAGGATCCTGAGGGTGGAGGGTGCCATACACCTCGTCCGTCGAGACGTGCAGGAAGCGAAATATCTTGCGTTCTTCCGGGGTATATTTCGCCAGATACGTCCGAGTGGCCTCAAGCAGCCGGAAGGTGCCGTCTATATTGGTGCGGATAAATGCCTCGGGGCCGGAGAGAGAGCGATCGACATGGCTTTCCGCCGCAAAATGCAGAATGGCGCGTGGCTGGTAGCGCTCGAGCAAACGATCGAGAAAGGCCGGATCGCAGATGTCTCCCTGTTCAAAGCTATAGCCGGAATGCCGCTCAACGGAGGCAAGGTTCTGCAGATTGCCGGCGTAGGTAAGCTTGTCGAGGTTGACGACTGGAGTGCCCGCCAGGGCGAGCCAATCCAGGATAAAGTTTGAACCGATAAATCCAGCTCCGCCGGTGACCACAATTGGCGACAAATCGTTGAGCATCCCTTACCCCTGATGGAGCTTTCCCCAAGGATTGTAACGGACGCACCTGGACTCCCCAATCAACCCATCATGTAAGCAGGGTGTAGACCCGGACTTTTAGTCCGGGAAGCGGGTTTTCAAACCCGCGAAAACGCATCATCTGCCAATGACCGGGTTTTAGCCCTGGTGAGAACTACACGACGGATCGGCACGGATCGCTGCGATCTGCTTTAGCCTCAAGCCGAAGGCCAATCCTATGCCACAGGTTTCGCGGCCGGGGTTGGCAAACTGGCCCGGAAGTACTCGAGCGACAATTCAAGCCCCTGGTGGAGAGCGATTTTCGGCTCCCATCCCAGAAGAGTTTTCGCCTTGGTGATGTCCGGACAACGCTGCATCGGGTCGTCCACCGGCAAAGGCTCGTGGCGGATCTTGCTGCGCGAGCCCGTCACCGCCAGAACCTCGCGCGCGCAGTCATTGATGGTCCACTCCACAGGATTACCGATGTTCACAGGAAGATGCTCACTGGAACGAGACAGAAGAAGAATGCCCGCGATCAAGTCGGAGACATAACAGAAGCTTCTGGTCTGCGTGCCATCCCCGTAGATGGTGAGGTCCTCGTCCAGCAAAGCCTGGATCATCAGGTTGGAGATCACGCGCCCGTCGGTCGGCTGCAAACGTGGGCCGTAGGTGTTAAAGATACGCACCATGCGCGTATCCACTCCGTAGTAGCGATGGTAGGCCATGATAAGCGCTTCGGAAAATCGCTTGGCCTCGTCGTACACCGAACGCGGGCCAATGGGGTTGACGTGGCCCCAATAGCTTTCCTGCTGGGGGTGAACATCCGGGTCGCCGTAGCACTCAGAAGTAGAGGCATGCAGGAAACCCGCATTATATTTTCGCGCCAGGTCCAGGACGTTCCTGGTTCCAATAGAGCCCACATTCAACGTTTCCGGGCCGAGGCGGGAATAATCGGCCGGACTGGCAGGCGACGCGAAGTTGAAAACGTAGTCGACCTGGCCGGGATCGAATGGCTGGCAAATGTCCTGCTCGATCAGGGTGAATCGTGACTCACGACGCAGGCCGGCCAGGTTGGCAGCACGGCCGGTGGCAAAATTGTCTACACCGACCACACTGTCACCCTCGGGCAATGAGGGCGTCGGACAGATGGGAGCCGAGAAAGCCGGCGGCGCCAGTGACCAGGACACGATGAGTCGTCAAATGCGGTTTCCCCCGTCTCAAAGACGCGCCGTTGCCGGCCGCGCCCCACTGCCTGAACCTGACTTAAGCGCTAAGGCCAGCGCTTGGTCGATGCAGACTCAATCGACGTGTGCTGGGAAGGCCTGCCTACGCTGAGGTAGGTGAAGCCAAGATCCTGCATCACCCAGGGATCGAAAAGGTTGCGCCCATCAATAATGATGGGATACCGCAACGTGTAGCGCAGCCTCTTCAGGTCCAGGCGGCCGAATTCCGCCCAGTCCGTGAGGATCACCAGCGCATCCGCGTTATCTGCAGCTGCATAGGGATCCTCTGTGTACTGCAGACAGGCGTTGGCAGGCATTTCCACTTTAGCCCGCTCGATGCCGGCAGGATCATGCGCGCAAATCGTGCAGCCCGCATCCAGCAGCATCCGGATGATCTCGAGCGCGGGAGACTCGCGAATATCGTCTGTGCCGCCCTTGAAGGCGAGGCCCAGCACTCCGAGGCGCTTACCCCGCAGGGTCCAGAGCGCAGAGCGAATCTTCTGAAAGAACCGCTCCTTTTGCAGCTCGTTGATTTTTTCTACTTCTTCCAGCAAACCGAAGTCGATACCCAGTTGTTGCGCAACATAGCGAAAAGCCGCGACATCCTTGGGGAAACAAGAGCCACCGTAACCGATGCCGGCATTCAGGAAACGCTTGCCAATCCGCTGATCAAGCCCCATACCACGCGCAACATGCTCCACATCCGCATCCACCGCCTCGCACAGGTTGGCCACTACATTAATGAAGGAAATTTTCATAGCCAGGAACGCGTTAGAAGCGTGTTTGATAATCTCAGCCGCCTTGGTGGAGGTGTGCAGAATCGGCGGACAATCGGCGGCCGACCTGCCACCGGGAACCGCATCCGAACGTTCGTAGTAGCTGCCCGACGTGAGCGGCTCGTAAATCGCGGCCAGCAAGCGCGCCGCCTCTTCACTGTTCGCGCCAAGCACAATCCTGTCCGGGTGCAGAAAGTCTTTTACCGCCGTGCCTTCGCGCAGGAATTCCGGATTCGAGGTTACGTCGAAAAGATCACGCGATACCCCATTGCGTTCGATGGTGCGGCGAATCCAGTCGTTGGTGTATACCGGCACTGTACTCTTCTCAACAATGACCTTATAGGTTTCAATCGAACGCGCGATCTCGCTGGCCACCGCATCCACGTAGGAAAGATCCGCGTTGCCCGCCTCGCTTTGCGGCGTTCCGACCGCGATGAAAATCACCTGCGACGCCTGCGTGGCATGGCTAAGGTCCGTGGTGAACTGAACCTGACCACTGGCACGGTGCCTTCCCAGCAACTCGGGAAGAAACTCCTCGTGGATGGGCACCACGCCCTGGTTCAGCTGGTTTACTTTGGCTTCATCGTTGTCCACACACAAGACCCGATGGCCGATCTCAGCAAAACAAGCGGCCGCCACTAAACCAACGTAACCCGATCCGACTACCGTGATTGCAATCGATTCGCTCATCGTGTCCTCTGTGTCCGCCTGTACATCAAGTTGATGAAACTACTTTCTTGCCGGGAAAGCCATAGTCAAATCGTGCAAGAGCGTAACGAAAAAATCAATCAGATCCAACCGATGGACCGATGAAAAAAACCCTAATGAGCAACTCGTGCTCCGCTGCGCGGCTCTATGCGGTCGCCCTCACGTCATCAGTGCTCTTGGCAACGGGCCCGGAGGCTCGCGCTTCCGTCTTCTCTTCCTCATGATATTCCATCTCGGTGTTAATCGACCAGACATTGTCCTTTTCCCGGATGCCGGCAAGGATGTTATCGACGGCAGTCATGGCGGTGAGCATGGAGTGGTCCTGGTTGTTGTACTTGTGCATCCCATTACGGCCCACCAGGTAGAGATTTTCAAAACGGTCGAGAAACTCGCGAATAATGTGGAAGCGGTCGTACGTGCCGAAATAAGCAGGATACGTCTTAGGCACGCGCACCACATGCGCGTCTCTCACCTCCGAAGCCCGCAGAATCCCAATTTTCTCCACTTCCGCGATGGCAAATTTCTTCAGATCGTCGTCCGCCATCTTCCATAAGGCATCGGTCTGGTAGCAGAAATACTCCAGGCCTATCCAGGTCTTTGCCGGGTCGGCAACCATGTAAGGACTCCAGTTGTTGAAGATCTGCAGCCGTCCCACCAGTACATCCGGCTCCTGGATGTAGATCCAGTTGTCCTTGAGCGGACCTCCATCGGCTTCGCGCACCGTCAACTGGTCAACCAGAAGTCCCACAGTGATGAAGTCGCGGTATTGCAGGCCGTCGCTTACTTCGCGAACCTCCCCGGGGATTGCGGTATCCATGGCATCGATCAATTCGCGCACCGGCATGGTGGAGAAAATATAGTCGGCGGCGAAACGGCGCCGTTCACCGCTATCGCTGACTGCCTCGACCGCGGTCACCAGATTGTTCTCCACAAACAGCCGGGTGGCGCGCCAACCCAGAAGAATCTCTCCTCCCTGGGCGCGAATCTCGTCCGCGGCATGCTCCCAGAGTTGGCCCGGGCCATACTTTGGATAGAGAAATTTCTCAATCAGCGAGGTCTCCGTCCCCTTCTGCTGGATCGCCTCTTCTTTTTGGAAGGCAAAAGCCTTCTTGAGGAAATGCAGGACAGCGGTGGTCAGCGAAAGTCCCTTGATGCGCTGCGCTCCCCATTCCGCGCTGATGGCCTCGCAGGGAACACCCCAGACCTTCTCCGTGTAGGACTTGAAAAATGTCAGGTACAGTTGCCGGCCGAAACGGTTGATCAGAAAATCTTCCAGCGACTTCTCCACCTTGCGCGGGAAGAGCCTGGCCCTCAGGTAGCTGATACCAATCTTGAGAGTGCGCATCAAACCCAGCTTGCCCAGCGTGTCCGCGGTCAGCTTGATGGGATAGTCGAAGAATCTGCGCAGGAAGTAGATACGGCTCTTGCGCGCCCGGACCAGCATCACCAGGTCCGTGGTCTCGGGCGATGGCCCCTGGCTCGTCGTCTTGAGCGTTCGCTGCTTATTCTGATGGCGCAGGGCATGCTGCGTATCCGCGCTCGCTTCCGGTGGCATTAAATCCATCCACCAGTTCATCACCCGGTCGGATTTGGAGAAAAACCGATGCCCCCCGATATCAATGCGATTTCCATTGTGCCGGACGGTGCGCGAGATGCCGCCGATCTCCTGGCTGGCCTCGAGCACGATGGGATGCACATCCGAACGGCGAAGAAACTCCAGAGCTGCCGTGAGCCCCGCGGGGCCGGCGCCGATGAGTAGGGCGGTCTTAGGCATGAAAACTCCGGATGCAGTGCGATCAGGCCACTGATGATCAGGCTAGAGCATTTTCCCCGAGGCGGCTACCATCCGCACCAACGTAACAGGAGTGTTGCTCTATGGCGCGGCGAGTTGGGATGAGAACATGCGAACTTTTTAGTGCAAGCGCTGAGCCCAGCTGAGAATTCGCGTCAACCGAGTGCTCTCCCTGCTATTACCCTGCGAGGTTCCGGCCCAATCCTGCACACAACCAAGTGACGCTGTCGCTGTTTCCCAAGGTGTGCCGTGTAAAAGGCTATCACGGTGAGTTGATGTTGCGTTGGTGCCATATTCATCCAGTACCTCGCGAGCTAATTGTTTTCGCTGTTCTGATCTGACACAGCGTCGTTTCTCTCCTAGACAGACGGATACGTTTTGATTACCCTGAACGTGCATCGGCAGGAAAGGCTGCTGAAAAAAAATGCCTCGCACCGTTGCTTTTAAAGGCCAGCGGCGAGGTTTTCGTTCTTACAGCTTCGAGAGCGGTTTCTCTATTTACAGTTCCGGATTGGGATTAACTACAATCCGCCCGTTTTGGGCATCATAGGTGTAGTAGTGCTGCAACTATTGTTGGATTTGTAACCAGAGAGGTTACTTGGTAGAAACGAATGGATGCAGCACATGCTCTATTTCATGGCTGCACTCCGCCTGCGAGATGGCAGCTGAACCAGGGAGTGGAATGCGATCATCTCGGCCCTGGCGTTCTGATATCTCCAGACACCGAAGGAATCCATACTTGATTTCATGGGCGGCCATCATGCGACTTCTCTCTAGAGCACTAGCCCTCACGGTTCTTCTGGCGGGAGCCATACTGCCGATTGCCTCTCATGCCCAGGTGGTACCCGCAATCAGGGGCGCCGGAAGTCAGATCAACGTCTACGGGCTCTACGCTCTGGTGAAAACCGACTTCAATTCCACACTCGACTATCCACCAGGCAATCATCCTCCCAGCAATTTTGAGGACGCCAACGGTTGGAACCAGGGCTTTTCCGGCGGAGCCGATTTTCGCCTGGGCCGGTTCGTCTTCGGGCAGCCTTCGCTCGGCGTCCGCTACACCTACAGCACGGGCACCTTCGGTAAGCAAAAAACCATCGTGTTCGGCCCCGAGCTTCACTACATCTACAAACGCTTTCGCCCTTATGGCGACTTCCTGATCGGTCCCGGCAACATTACCTACAAAACCGGCCAGACGGACAGCAGCATCGTTTACGAGTTCGGCGGCGGCGTCGACTATCACAAGAGCCGGGTCGTAAATTTTCGTTTGGTCGACTTTCAATATCAGCTCTGGGATCTGGGAAGCCACTATTACCCCCCTGGATTTATACCTGGGGCTCCCGGCTATACCATCGACACCAAGCTCAAGCCCTATACTCTTAGCTTCGGGGTCCTCTTCCGGGTTAAGTAAGCCGAACCCTCTGCTCATCCGCTCTCGAATATAGGAAATGGTCTCTCAACGAATGGCCCTGTCATTCGTCGAGAGACTATTCGTTTCTTCCCGCAATGCCGCGGACTGTGGTGTCTTTATAAATAAGAGATGTCTCAATCAGCCCAATCCGTCGATCCCTACCTTAGGCCCTCGTTTCCGGTGTCGAATCGCATACGCCGGCTTGCCTGGTCTATCTGTTGCGGGCTGTTGTTTCGCACCTCGCCGCGCCCCTTCCATGCCTGGCGAGCTTTTCTGTTGCGCTGCTTCGGCGCGCAGCTTGGACCCAATTGCCACTTCTATCCCAGGTCCCGGGTGTGGGCGCCCTGGAACTTGGTGTGCGCCGACGGGGTTACCCTGGGCGACGAGGCGGAGATTTACAACCCTTCCCCGATAACCATGGGATCACATGCCATCGTTTCCCAGCAGGCTTACATCTGCGGAGCCACCCACGAATACAACGATCCGGCATTCCCCCTGATTTCGTTTCCCATGAGCCTGGGGGCTTACTCCTGGGTGTGCGCACGCGCTTCTGTTTCCCCCGGGGTGAATGTGGGGGACGGAGCGATACTCGGCCTCGGTTCGGTGGCAACGCGGGACCTGCAACCCTGGACGGTCTACGCCGGAGTTCCAGCACAGGCGGTGAAACAACGAACCGTCCGCGACCCGGGCAGCGCTACCACGTAATGAGTTGAACTCCACTCCAAGAGCGCAAATGCTTTCCCGCATTTCTCCTGTTACTGTGATGGGGTGGGAGTGGATTTGCGCGGCAACTCGAGTGGTTCCATATTGAGTGCTCCAATATCGAATGCTCAAGGAGAAGTGCTCTTAGCGATGCAGGCAGTCTGGCGAAATCTCAAAACGGCCGCCACGGCCCTTGCCGCCGTGGCCATCCTGCAACTTGCGCTGTGCGCTCCCCGGGCCCAGGGACAAAGTTCCGACAGCAGCGGCCTGTCCTCGCAGAACCCGGCGCCGATTGAGATCACGCCCGCGCCCACTAACTCCTCTCCCAACTCGACCCTGGAGCCGATCTTTCCCCAATCGACGCTGCCCGCGGCAGCGTCACCCAGCCGTTCCACCAGAGATGCGACGCCCATGGGGCCGGCCTCGGGAGCAGGCCTTGGCTATGGACCGATCCATCCCGGAGACGTGGTCGAGGTGCAGATCTTCGACGCTCCCGAGTACTCCGTGAGAATGCCCGTGTCGCCTGCAGGCGAGATCGCGATCCCTTACGCGGGCCTCTTCCATATCGAGGGCATGACCTCGATCGAGGCGGCCAGGGCAATCGAAAAACTGTTTGTCCAAAATCAGATCCTGCGTGATCCGCGGGTGATCGTTACTACCCAGCAATTCGGTTACAGCGTGACCGTGCTGGGTGAAGTGCGATCCCCGGGAATCTACGCGCTGGCCGGCCGCAAACGATTGATCGACATGCTCACTGAGGCGGGAGGCGTGACCGACCGGGCCGGACATGTGATCGAGATTTTCCCCAGCGGCTCGATGAAAAATCCGCAGACCGTTCTGTGGGATCCGACTTTGCGCGAAAATGACAACGCCGAACTGCAACTCAAGACGGGAGAAACCGTATTGGTAAGCCGTTGCGGAGTGGTCTATGTAGGCGGCAACGTGGGCCGGCCGGGAGCCTATCCGCTGTGCGATTCAAACCACACCACGCTCTCCGAGGTTATTGCCCTGGCCCTGGGAATTAAACCATCGTCGTGGGGGCAGCGAACCCTGCTGCTGAGAAGCTCGGGAAGCGGTACGCGCGTGGTGCAAAAAATCCGGCTGGAAGACGTGTTGCGAGGGCGCTCGGTGGACATTATTATGCAGCCGGACGACATCGTTTTCATTCCGCCGAGTGATCTCAAAGCGGCCTCGAAGGTCGCGATCACCGCTGCCATCGGATTTGCCACACAGGCGTACTTCTTTACCCGCTAGCAGCACGTTCCCAAGCGGACACATGAAGCCCCGCGCACGACAAGCCAATGGTAGCGAATTGCCGATGAAGTTCAGTGTTGTCACCATCTCTTTCAACCAGCGGCAGTATCTGGAGGAAGCGCTCGACTCCGTACTGGCGCAGGATTACCCTGCCATCGAATACATCGTCGTGGACCCGGGCTCGACGGACGGAAGCCGGGAGCTGATACAAGCTTTTTCCAGCCGCTTGACGCGAGTCATTTTTGAACCCGACCAGGGAGCGGCAGACGGTCTGAACAAAGGGTTTCAATACGCCTCCGGAGATATCTTCGGGTTTCTCAACTCCGACGATGTGCTGCTGCCGGGAGCAATGAAAAGCGTAGCCCGCGTGTTCGAGCAAAATTCCGATTGCGACATTGTGATGGGCAACGGCTTCACCGTCGACGCCCATGGCAAGCGCATCCGGCGCATCCGGGCCGCAGGCTTCACCCTGGATCGCTACTTTTATGGAGGAGCCACCTGGCTGCAACAGGCCACGTTTTTCCGGCGCACCGCGTTTGAAGCGGCGGGAGGATTCAACGTGAACAATCGCTCCTGCTGGGATGGCGAACTTGTCGTGGACATGGTCCGGCGCGGCGCGAGAGTGAACTATCTCGACCAGGATCTGGCCCTGTTTCGTATTCATGCCAAGTCCATCACCGGCTCGCGACGCCATAGCGAAATGATGAAGGCGGATGCGGATCGCATGTTTTCCCTCTCCCGCGGCCGGGGATGGACCGCGATGGATACTCTGCGCGCGTATCTGTTTCGCATCGAACGCATCCTGAGTCATCCCGGCGCTGTGGAGTCCGCCATTCGGGCGCGCGTGCGCAGAACTCAGCAATAGCCAAACCCGGCGAGGGTATACCTAATCTGATACCGCTCTTGTAACACTGGTTCACCGGGCGAGAAAGATTGGTGAACGGCCTGAAGGCACTTTATAATCTGGAGTCTAAAGGAAAGAAATCCGATCACTTTCCGGCAGGTGGAGGTAGGGGTTGAGGGACGGCAGACCGTTCTTCCCGGCGGTTCTTCAGCTGCTCCACCACTGAACATTTCAGATTTGCCGTTCGGTGAACTTCCAAGCGCATGAGTGTCTATACCCCACCATCGGAGCCGCTCGTAGAACCCGAATATCGCGAAGCCGGCGAGCGCGAGCGTGCCTTTCTCACCCTGGGATTAAACGACGGTCAGACCCTGCAGCATTTCCTCCTGATCGGGAAAAAATATATCTGGCTGGTGCTGACATGTGCCCTGTTGGGCACGGGCGCCGGGTTTATTGAGAATGCCATCACGCCTAAAGAATACCGTTCCACGGCGAATATCGAAATTACCCAGGACACCGCCGACCAGTTCCGTGTGGATACAGGCGGAGGCTACGATAGCGGATACATTGACGTCACCAAGCTGGATACGGAAATCGCCATCCTGAAGAGTTCGACTTTGGCGATGGCGACGATTCAGTCGCTGCATCTGGATCAGAACAAGGATTTCTTACCGTTGGGTTCGAATCATGTCTGGGATCTGTCGAAGATTCAGGACCGGCATGGCTTGATCGGGATCTTCGAAGCGGGTTTGGCGGCCGAACGCTATGGCCACACCAACATTCTCGACCTCAGCTACACGGCGCGGAATCCCGAGCTTGCGGCCATCATCTGCAATACCCTCATTGACAATTACGTGGAGCACAACTTCAGCCAGAATTACGCTGCGACCCAGCAGGTCTCAGACTGGCTTGCCAGGCAATTGGGCGATCTGAAGAACCGCCTGGAAACGAGCCAGGAGCACATGCTGACGGTGCAGAAGGATATCGGTCTGGTGGGCATCGATCAGACGCAGAGCATCGTCCTTTCCCGGTTGGTCGACATCAGCCACGACGTGACCCAGGCCGAATCGCAACGGCTGGTTGCCGAGGCCAAATTGGTCACGATGCAGAGCGCGCCGCCCGAGGTATTGGCCACGCTGAGCGGCGATCCTGTGTTGGTCGGCCTGAAGCAACGGAACACCGAACTGCAAGCCGAGTACGCCAGCCTGAACGCCAAGTATGGCGCCAAGAATCCCAGGCTGGTGGAGATTCGCTCGGAGCTGGCGGAAATTGCGCAGAGCATGAAGCAGGAGCAAGCCACTGTCCTTACCCGGGCGCAGGAAGAGGTGAACGCGGCCACGCAGAATCAGGACGCGCTGCGGCGCCGGCTGGAAGCAGGAAAAAAGCTCGGCTTACATGGGCAATTCCAAGGCGGTCGAATATTCCCTGGCCCGGCGGGAATACGAAGCCAACCGATCGCTGTACGACGGGCTGCAACAGCGACTGCAGGAGGCAGGCATCATCGCCGGTCTGCACTCCACCAATATTCGCAAGATCGATCCTGCCGACGCTCCCGACTTCCCCAGTTCCCCACGCAAGTCGGTCAACCTGATGTTGGGCTTGCTTTGCGGGCTGGGCTTTGGCTTGCTCCTTTCCTTCCTGGTGGAAGCTCTGGATACCAATATCAAGACCATCTTTGACATCGAGGAACGGCTTGGCCTGCCCATGCTGGGCGTGGTTCCGCAGGTGGACGCCAAGCAGCTCTCGCCCGGAAACTTTTGTCCGGGATGCCACCTCCACCGTTCCCGGCGCCTGGTCGCGGCTGGCGGAAGCCTACCGGTCGCTGCGCACTACGATCCTTCTCTCCCGCGCCGGCACGCCGCCCCAGGTCATCCTGGTCAGCAGCGCCAAGCCCTCCGAGGGCAAGACGTCGATCACCACGCTGGAGGCGATCGTGTTTGCGCTGAATGGCGCTCGGGTGCTGCTTGATCGACTCTGATCTGAGGCGGCCCTCCGTGCATCTGCGGTTCAGGATCGCCAATAAGGTTGGTCTTACCTCGGTGCTGACGGGCAAGTCCACTCTGCAGGACGCGATCGTCCCGGTGCCGGCCGTGCCTTCTCTGCATATTCTTCCTGCCGGCCCGATCGCGCCGATGCCCGCCGAGCTGCTGGGCTCGCTGCAAATGCAGAGGCTGGTTGAGGGCTTGCGCGCCAGCTATGACTTCATCCTGATTGATACTCCGCCGGTTTTGACGGTGACCGATGCCGCCGTGCTGGTGTCCGATCAGCGACGGCGTCGTGCTGGTGCTGCGCTACGGACAGGCCTCGAGGAATGTGGTCGCGCGCGCCAGCGAAATCCTCTTGCGTTCCGGAGCCCACCTGCTTGGAGTGGTGTTGAACGCGGTGGATCTGCAATCGTCCGATTACGCCGAATACTATGGCCGCGCTTACAACGACTACTACCAATCCCGCGTGGATGTCGAAGAGTAGGGTTTGAAAGCAATCATTGCCACGGGATTCGGCAAGCTCCATTTCCACGAAACAGCCCGCGCTCTGGCCGCCGCCGGAGTCGAAGTAAACTTTCTCACCGGTTGGGTCCCTAGGTAAAAACCAGCACGGCCTGGTCGATCTGCTGGGAAAATTCCTCGGCGAAAAGCACCTGGCCGCGCGCATGGCTGCCCGGCAGATCACCATCCCAGGAGTCTCGGTCACTCCCATAGCCTGGGTCGAGTTCGCCGGAACCTTCATCAAGCTGGTGCAGCGTACGCGGCGTGATTCCTCTCGATCTTGCCTATGGCATGGAGTTTCGTGTGGCCGCCTGGGGCAGCCGGAAATACCTGAAAAATGCCGATGTGCTGCTGGTGCGCAGCGGAGCCGGCCAATCCGGCGCGATTCGGAGAGCTCGCAGCAATGGATTGGCGATTGTCACCGATCATTCGATTGCCCATCCAGCCTTCATGCACCAGGCATTGCGCGAAGAGTTTGCCCGCTTCGGTTTGCCCGCCGGCTACGATCCGCGAGCGGACTTGTGGAAGCTGGTGCTGCGTGATTGCGCGGATGCCGATCTGTTGCTGGTCAACTCCGATTTCGTGAAGAAGACTTTTGTCGAACAGGGCTACCCTGCGGACAAGGTGCGAGTCGCCTATCTGGGCGTACGCGAAGACTTTTTCGATCTGAAGCGCGATTACCGGATCGACGGGCCAGTGCGGATTTTGTTTACCGGGAACTTCGATATTCGCAAGGGCGTGCGGCTTTTGCTGGAGGCGATTCGCAATTGCCGGCGATCAGGCCTCGATGTTCGTCTGGAGTTGATGGGGAATCTGGGCAATGGCGCGCCTTGTCTGCAGGCGGCTGACGAGTTGTTTTTTACCCACACCCCCTTCGCGCCTCCGCAGCAGGTCGCGATGGCGTTTGCCCGTGCGGACCTATTTGTCTTTCCAACGTTCGCCGAAGGCTCGTCGCGCTCCGCAATGGAAGCAGCCGCTGCCGGTCTTGCCTATCATCACGACAGAGAATTGCGGCTTGCCCCTGGAGCATGGAAAGAGCGCGATCTATGTTCCGGTGAATGATTCGGAAAGCTCTCGCGGAAGCAATCTCGACCGTCTCTTCGGATGAGAGCTTGCGCGAATCGATAGGCAGAACTGCAATGAGAACAGTGACGGAGAACTATACCTGGATGCACTACGGGCGGCTGCTAGCGGAGTACTTGAAGGAAGCAGTGGCGCCGTAGAAGTCTTAGCATGGGCCGAAGCCCTCCGAAGTTTTTGATCGATCGGCAAAAGGAAAACCTTCAAGGCTATTTGAGACCTAGCTCCGCCTCGACTGCTTCCAGTAGAGAGCCGGCAACGGCGTCAGCCAAGGCCGCAGCCTCCACACCACCGGCCTTCTGACGATCTGTTTCTCCCTCGATGAAGATGGTCTTCATCCCTAGCATTGCCCAGCCTGGATGTCGGAAAGCGAATCGCCGATAACCACGCTATTGCGTGCCGTAGCCTGGGGAAAACGCTTGAGCGCCTGTTCAAACAGCCCAATCTCCGGTTTGCGGCAATGGCACACGCCGGTGTCATGAGGGCAATAGTAAATAGCGTCCAGCCGCGCGCCGTGCTGTGCCAGATGACTCTGCATGCTGGCGTGAATCACGCTCCAACTGGCCTCAGTGTAAAGGCCCAAAGCGATCCCTCGTTGATTGCTGACCAGGATCACGGTCAACCCAGCGCGGTTCATACGGGCGATCGCCTCTTCCGCTCCCGGCAGCCATTCAAATTGCGCCCAGTCGCTGACGTAAGCGCCCTCAGGCATCTTGCGGTTCAACACCCCATCGCGATCCAGGAAGACGTAACGCCACCATCCGTCTTATGGTCATCGCACAACGCTATAATTACCAGGGTTAACAGCGGCGGCATTACGCAAAGAGTCATGCCTGACAATGCCATCCAGCGCATTACGCTGCTGAGTTTTCGCACCTTTGGCGATTACGTGCTGAAGGCGCCTTTCCTCTTTGAGCTTCGCCGGCGCTATCCCAATGCCGAGGTCACGTTGATTACCAACCGTAAGGGCGGGCAGGTATACCCGCTGCTGGACTCGCGCCTGAAGTTGGTGGTGGTCGACCATGGTGACAGAAAGCCGGATTTGCTGCGCAGAGTTCTTGAGATCCCGCGAGCGGACTTGGTCTTCGCCCTGGACGACAGCCGCACCACGCTGCTGCTCTCTCTGCTGGCGCGGAGCAAGCGAAAGACAGGATGGGTTCAAGGGCATTAGCCTGCTCTATGCGGAGGGTGGCTTCTTCGCATGGAAAAGCGTTCGGCCCTGGCTTTCGGCGGTGGTGAAGGCGGTTTATCGGCCAGGCAGGATTCGCCGACCGGAAGACAAGTACGACGGAGACGTGGAACTCGAACTGCTCGATCTGCCGGGACGAGGCCAGCCGCTCGCCTCGTACCGCGGCGAGTACGCATCACCACCGGCGATGCGGCCGGCCCAGCCCTATATCTATTGCGCGGCAGAAGCCGGGTGGCGGGCCAGGCAGCTCACCGATGAGCAATGGACGGGCATCATCGGCGGCCTGCTGCGCGCCTTTCCCAAGCACACGATCGTGGTCCATGGCGCAGCGGGAGCTGTGAAACAGTTCGCAACGGAGGAGCGCGTCGTCGCCTATGGCCAGGGTTCCGTCCAGGAGCTGTTTGAAAAGTCTCCGCAGCCGACCTGGTGATCGCTCCCGATAGCTTTGCCCTTGCACCTGGCTTCGTTCTACGACGTGCCGGCGATCGGCTATTTCGGCCCGGCGCATCCGCACCGCTTCCGGCCGACTGCGACCGCGCAGCACGCAGCCTCTTCCACCAGCCGGAGTGTTCGCCTTGCCTGCAGCTTCGTGGCGATGCTCTCTGCCGCAAAGGGCTGATGCAATGCAGTTCGCTGGCGGCGATGAAGCCGGGCGAGTTTATCGCTGCGGCGGAAACAGCCCTGGCATAAGTTGAGACTCTGAATCAACATGGCCATCGTTTCCCTCACGCTTGAATTGCGTCATCGAACAGGCGCACTCGCTCAAGGACCGCCGGCAGGTGGTCCGCAGCCTCAAAGAGAAGCTGCGTCACGGCTTCAATATTTCGGTTGCCGAACTGGACGAGGCGGTCACCTGGCAGTCCGCGACCATCGGCGTGACCGCCATCTCCCGCTCGCGCGATTATCTTTCCGGCCTTATGCGGCAGGTGGAGAATGCGGCCGTGCGCATCGCCAATGACCTGGGCGCCCAGGTTGCCGACTCCTGGTGCACCTTCCTGGACGAGGAACTGGACGAGGAACCCGGGGAATAGGCTATGGGCCGTTTTCTGATATTCTCAGGGGTTTAGCTAAGGACTTTTTCTATGGTGGAACCACGGGCACGAAAGTACCATCGGGATCGCGTTGCGGAAACGCTGCGCGAAGAGATCAGCGGCATGATCGTGGGCGAGCTCTCTGACCCACGCATCAGCTTCGCCTATGTCAGCGAAGTGGTTCTCAACCCTGGCGGCAAATCCGCCCGGGTCTACATCGCCGTCGACGGCGGCGAGGCAGAGGAAGAGAAAACACGAGAAGCGTTGACCGCAGCCCGTGGCTTCATCCGCCACGAATTGCTGGAGCGCATGGGCGTGCGCCACGTTCCTGAGCTGTCCTTCCAGATCGATAAATCCAAGGACCTCAAGTTGCGCATCGACGAACTGCTTGGGCGCAACAGAAAGACTCAAAAACCCGACCCTAAAGCCGGTCCGCTGCAAACCCGAGCGACCCCATCCACCAAGGAGTAACGGCTTCCCTGACCGGCCTGCGATTCATGCAATCCACTGCTCCCATCGACGCGGTACTCAGCTCTATTGCCAGGGCCGACCGCCTGCTGGTGACCGCGCATGCGCGTCCCGATGGCGATGCCGTCGGTGGGGTGCTTGCTTGCTGGATGATGCTGCAGCGCATGGGCAAGAATGCCGACATGGCCCTTAGCGACCGGGTTCCCTACATCTACCGGTCGCTGCCCTGCGCCGGCGCTGGTTCGGCACTGGAGCCGCGTGGAGGGCGACTACGACGCAGTCATTCTGCTGGAATGTGACGGGATTGCGCGCACCCGGCTGGAAGGACTGGAGAACCGTTTCCTGATCAATATCGACCACCACACCAGCGGCCGTGCATTCGCCAACGTGAACTGGATCGACAGCAGCGCCTGCGCGGTTGCGGAGCTGATCTACCAGCTGGCCGGCGCGGCCGGCATCGACATCACACCCGAGATGGCCACTTGCCTCTATGCCGCCGTGCTTTCCGACACCGGGTCCTTCTGCTACGAAGGAACCGATGCCCAGACCTTTGAACTGGCGCGCAACCTGGTTCGCCGCGGGGCCGATCCGGTACTGATCGCGCAGGATGTTTACTTTTCCAACCCTGCCGCGAAGATGCTCCTGCTCGGCGCTGCGCTGGCCAACCTGCAACATGGATGGACGCCTGGCCTGGCTGTGGGTGACGGAGAACGATATGGACCGCACCCAGGCGGCGGAGGAGGACTGCGAAGGAATCGTCAACTACGCCATCGGCATTGGAGGGATCGAGGTTGCTGTGTTTCTCAGCGAACTGCGCGACCATCGCGTCCGCCTGAGCCTGCGCAGCAAGGGCCGGGTGAATGTGGCCACCATCGCGGAGCGGTTTGGCGGCGGGGGCCACGAAAACGCCAGCGGCTGCACACTCGACGGCCCGCTGCCAGCAGCCACAGAGCGAATCCTGGCCTACCTGCGCAGTGAAATGGCAGCCGTCGATTCTACCCAAGGCGGTCGTTTGAGCCTCCACTCCGGCCCATTTGTGCGCCACTCGGTTGCTTTTCGCGTGGCTTCATCGGATGCCTGTTCCATCCTCTCGCAGGACCTCTGAATCTGATAGCCTTGTGGCCGTAGGGGCGCATGACGATGTGGGGGTTCGGTCGATTTCGTTCTTGGCTAAAGGGCTTCTAGTAGAACAGGTGGTCTCGCTGCAACCTCTGGAGTCGTGGTCTTACTGCCTGGCAGAACCGATGGCTGAGAAAAAAGAAATGCCGGGAACGCCTCAAGTCCTTAATCGGCCCAGCTCCGGGCTGAAGATGCTGGAAGCTCGTTTCCCTGGCCTGCACGACACGCTGGAGGCCGTCAGCCTTTTTGTCTTTACCCCCTTTTTCCTGTTCTATGGATTGGTGCCGGTCTTCGGCGGGGATGGCCTTGGCCTGGTCGGCGCCGACGAACCCAGGTACGCCCAGATTGCCCGGGAGATGCTCACCCGGCATGACTACATCACCCCGGTTCTGTGGGGCCATCCCTGGCTGGAGAAGCCCGCCCTTTACTACTGGCGAGCGATGTTCGCCTTCCTCGAGTTCGGCGTCCACGACTGGTCGGCGCGTCTTCCGTCGGCCAGTTTTGCTTTCATCCTGGTCGCTTTGATCTACCTGCACCTGCGCCGCTTCCGGCCAGGGAGCCAACTGGATGCGGCCTTGATCACCGCCTCCTGCGCCGGCATCATTGGCTTCGCCCGCGGAGCTTCCACCGACATGCAGCTGGCCGCGCCCTTCTGCATCGGCATGCTTGGCTGGTATGCGTGGTATGAGACGGGGAAGAAATTCTGGCTCTTCGACCTTTATTTCTTCGTCGGCGTGGCTACCCTGGCCAAGGGTCCGGTGGCTCCCGTCATGGCGCTGGTGATTATCCTCTACCTTCGCCGGCGCTGCGACGGGAATGGTCGCTGCTGCGCCGCACCATCTGGATCCCCGGCTTGCTTCTCTATTTCGCCATGGTGCTGCCCTGGTATATCGCTGTGCAGCGGCGCAATCCCGATTTCCTGCGCGTCTTTTTCCTGGAACACAACCTGGAACGCTTTGCCACCAACCGCTACATGCACGAGCAGCCCTTTTGGTACTACTTCCCCATCATGCTGCTCGCGCTCATGCCCTGGTCGGTGATCGCCATGCGCGCCCTGGTGGACGCGATTCAGCAATCGATTGCAGAGTGGCGGGCGCGGCTTACCAAGCACCATTACGTCGGCCATTCCCGATGGGGCGACGCCTTTCCCGAGTTCCTGGTTCTGTGGACGCTTTTCCCGATCATCATTTTTTCGCTTTCCCGCTCCAAGCTGCCCGGCTACATTCTGCCCTCGATTCCGCCGCTCACCATTCTCACCGGCGATTACATCAATCGCATTCGCAAGAAGGGACTAAATGCATGGCTGCTTCTGCTGCATGCTCTGCTTTCCGCGGTGACCATCATCCTGGTGCTGCTGCTGCCGTGGCATATCGGGCATCCGGGGGTCTGGCCGCCGGCCAGCATTCTGCTGCCGGCGGTTTCCAGCGGCTTCGCGGCCGCGCTGCTGATACTGGTCGTCGTGGCCCGTTTCGGGGTCACGCGCCTGCGCTCGGTCACCATGATTCCGCTGGTCATCATGCTGCTGTTTATCTTCGGCGTCGGCCCATTCTTTGGCTTGCCGGCACTCTCCTCGACCAAGAAGAACATCCGCTTGCTGGACGCAGCCTATTCGGCCCGGCCGCTGGCTGCCATCATCAGCCAGATCGCGCGGCCGAACGAGGGAGTGGCGGTGTACAAGGTACGGCGCGACGTGGAATACGGCCTTTCCTTTTACCGCAATCACCTGGTCGACAACTATGAGCAGGACGGCGTCCCGCCTGGCGAGCACATCCTGATAACCCGGGAAATGTACGTCGGCCAACTGCACACACTGCTGGCTGGCCGATCCTACCAACCGCTGTTCTCCTATCCGGCACAAAATCTTGCGGTTTACCAGGTCTTTGCCAAGCCTTAGCTTTCTTCATCCCTCGCCGAACGCAAAGTCGCCAAAGTGGTTTCCAGAGGATAGGTTGGTGCCGTACACTCCTGTTCAACCGCTGCGGGCAAGGGGACGGTCTGAACCTGGCCATGCATCGAGGGAGAATGACGCCGGCCCTGCACCTGGAAATTCTCGATTTGCGACATTTCTCCGCCAGCAACCTCAAGCCGGTACTGGAGGCGGAGAGCCGTGTCTGGAACGAGCGCCTTCGCTGGGACTTTCATGCTTCGGCCAACCTGCTGCTGCAATACCTCGACTCCCGTCTTTTGCCCGGCTACGTCGCCATTGAGAATGGCCGTATCTGCGGTTACGTGTTCTGCGTCTACGAGAGCGAGAAGGCTCTAGTTGGCGATGTTTTCGCCATGCCGTCGGCCACGAATGCCGATGCTCATTCGGATGTCGAGCGCTCGCTGCTGGAACACATGATCGAGTTGCTGCAACATTCTCCCGGCGTCGACCGCATCGAATCGCAACTGCTGCTGCGCCCGCACGGTACCCATGCGGAGACCCTCCGCAACGCGGGATTTCAGATCTACGAGCGGCTGTTTATGGAGCTGGACCTTGATTCCGCAAGCCTTCCTCGAAGGACCGCCCGAGGGGATCGAGGGATTGGAATTGCGCGCCTGGAAGGACAGCGACTTTGCCGCCGCCGGCCACCTCATCGCCCACGCCTACGAGGGCCATCTGGACGGCGTTATCAACGATCAGTACCGGTCCGTCTCCGGCTCGTTGAGGTTTCTGCATAACATCGTTCGCTTTCCAGGGTGCGGGATTTTCGATCCTTCGGCCTCGCGGGTGCTAGCGTATCGCGATCGCGAAGAGATCGCTGCCCTGCTGCTTTGCTCGCGGGTGCGCGAGGATGTTGGCCACGTGACCCAGATCTGTGTCAGCCGTCAGTATCGCCGGCGCGGCCTGGGCGCATGGCTTCTGGCTGACTGCGCCCGCGCGCTGCGCGGAAGCGGATTCAAAGCGCTCACGCTCACCGTCACCCGGCAGAATTCCGAGGCGGTTGCGCTCTACCACCGCAGTGGGTTCGTCACCCGGCAAACCTTCGACGCCATGGTTTGGGAGCGGCGATCGAAGGCTCGGGCATGACTCCCGCGCTACTGGCAGGTGCCTGAAACAGCAGTCCTTGTGTATTCTTAAATGATGGCGCAAAGAGCAGACGAGGTTAGGAAATCAGAAGCATCGAAGGCTAGCCGGTTGGGCTATATGACCCTGATCGCCGGCTGGCTTATCCCCGGTGCTGGGCACCTGATGCTCAAACGCTGGGGCCGTGGTGTTCTGATCCTGGCTTCGATCAGTTGCATGTTTGTCCTTGGCATGATGATGGGCGCCCGGCTTTACGCCCCGAATACCGCGGACCTGCTGGACATGCTGGGTTTTTTGGGTGACCTCGGGTCGGGGTTACTGTATCTGATTGGCCACGGGCTCGGACTCGGCCAGGCCCCGGTGCAAGTGGTGACGGCGGATTATGGAGCAAAGTTTGTGGTGGTGGCGGGATTGCTGAACCTGATTTCCGCCGTGGATGCGCATAGTATCGCTGTCGGGAGAAAGCCATGAACCTGGCGCTTTCTCATTTCAGTACAGTCATTCTGTTCGCCATGTTTGCCTCGATTATTTTCGGCATCACGCAGCGCAGCACCCCCAAAGCGATGGTCCGCTACGGAGCTTATTGCTTTGTGCTGTTTCTCGCAGCTGTGATCGCGGCCAGCTGGATTATGTATTTCATCCGCCACTAGGTGTGCTACCTACTTCAAGAGCATGCCTCAGGCCTAAAGGCCACAAGGTTACGTTGCGTTTTATACCGGGAATAAATCCCCGGCCTACACCAAAACCGGAAATCCGGGGTAGCGTAGTGGAGAGATCTGCGGTTTTTGCCTGCATCAACCTTAGATACGAACCAGCTCGGTTTGAATTGGGCCGGTGACTACGGCTCGGCCGGGCTCGGTCAGCATGTTTATTTCGCTGCGTACGCCGAATTCCGGGAGGTAGATTCCCGGCTCTACGGAGAAGCAGGTGTAGGGCAGAATCAGGCGCTCGTCGTGAGTTTCCAGGTTGTCGAGATTGGCTCCGTTGCCGTGGGTTTCAGTGGAGATGCTGTGGCCCGTCCGGTGAGTGAAGTATTCGGCAAAGCCGGCGTCTCGAATCACTGCTCGAGCTGCATCGTCGGCCTGCCAGCCTGCAATCGGAGTGCCCTTGGCGAACGCATCCTGCACCGTCTTGATGGCCGCATCGCGCGCTTGCGCAACTACTGAGAAAACCTGGTGCTCACGATCGCTGGGACTGCGGCCAACTACGCCGGTCCAGGTGATGTCATAAATGCAGGTCGCGGGACGGTCCATTCGGCCCCAGATATCGATGAGCACGAAATCACCTTGAGTGATCGGACTGGAAGATGCCGCGGTCGGCTCGTAGTGCGAATCAGAGCTGTTGGCGTTTACCGAGACATTCGGCCCATACCCATCGGCAATGCCTGCACGCCGCATCGCCTCCTGCAACCAGCGCATCATTTCATACTCGTTCAGCGAGTGCCGCGAACACGCGACGCCATGTGCTTCCAGGCTTCCCGGAGAATCTCGTCGATATGCCGCTGCGCCTGGTAATGGCTTGCGATCTGATCC
Organism: uncultured Acidobacteriaceae bacterium; assembly: GCA_963758385.1. Taxonomy (GTDB): domain Bacteria; phylum Acidobacteriota; class Terriglobia; order Terriglobales; family Acidobacteriaceae; genus PALSA-350. The sequence continues at coordinate 3,055,868 of CAVWVA010000001.1, forward strand.
GCGGTGAGAACGGCCTCGAAGCGACTGACCAGGTCGGCGGAGCTGACGATGGTCTTGCCTAGCTCGCGCAGCAACTCGATCGTTCCCGCATCCACCAGATCGACGTACATGATGGCGTTGCGCGGCGAGTACTGCATGGCGAGCTGCGTGTACGGCTGCAACATGGTGCGCAGGCCGGCTTCGAGCTCCTGCCAGGAGGAATACGCCTGGCCGCCGCCTGGCAGTGACGCGAGTTTTTCCCGCTCGACCCGATGGGTCAGCTTGCGGGGTTCTCCGTTGGCCGGGATGAGGTAGTACCAGCGGCGGGAGACGTGCATCGAGTCGCTGAGGCCGAGGATCCGATAGGCAATTGGATCGCGATGATGATGGTCGTAAAAAAGCCAGCCATCCACTTGCTGCTCGCGGATGGCTGCCTGGATTTGTTCGAGGTTCATGAGCTACTGAGCGGTGAGCTCAGCGGCTACACGCTCGGTTACGAATGCCTCGATGGTGTCGCCCACCTGAACGTCGTTGAAGTTGGCAATGCCCATGCCGCACTCCATGCCGTTGGTGACTTCGCGGGCATCATCTTTGAAACGCTTGAGCGACGAGAGCTTGCCCTTGAAGACCTGTTCTCCATCGCGCATGAGGCGAATCTCGGCATCGCGCTTGATGGAGCCGTCGACCACGCGGCAACCGGCGATCGTTCCCACCTTGGGAATCCTGAAGATGTTGAGCACCTGGGCGCGGCCAACGTAGTTTTCCTTGATGGTCGGCTCGAGCAGGCCCAGCATGGCTTTCTTGATCTCGTCCTGCAACTCGTAAATGATCGAGTGCAGCCGGATCTGGACTCCATCCTGTTCCGCCAGGTCGGCGGCCTTGCGTTCGGGGCGCACGTTGAAGCCGATGACGATGGCATTCGACGCGGAGGCCAGCAGGATATCGCTTTCGGTAATGGCGCCTACGCCGGTGTGCAGTACCTTGATGCGCACCTTCTCGGTGGACATCTTCTGCAGCGAATCGGCCAGCACTTCGACCGAACCGGTGACGTCGCCCTTTAGTATCAGTGGCAGTTCCTTGACGCCGGCCTGCTTGATTTGCTCGGCCAGACCTTCGAGCGAGACGCGCGAAGACTTCGCCAGCTGCGACTCGCGCTCCTTCATCTTGCGATACTGCGCGATGCCCTTGGCCTTGTCGCGATCGGATACGACGAGGACGGTGTCGCCCGCATCGGGCATACCTTCCAAGCCGAGGATCTCAACCGGAGTAGACGGTACTGCTTCCTGCGTTGGACGGCCGCGGTCGTCGAACATGGCGCGGACCTTGCCGAAGGTATTGCCCATGATGAAGCTGTCGCCCGCGCGCAAGGTGCCGTTCTGCACCAGCACGGTGGCGACGGCGCCGCGTCCGCGATCGAGTTTTGCTTCGATGACCGTGCCAACCGCAGGGCGGTCGGGGCTGGCCTTCAAGTTGCCCAGATCGGCGACCAGGCAGATCATTTCGAGCAGCAGGTCGAGGTTCTGTTTCTTCTTGGCGGAGACGTCGACGAATACGGTCGAACCTCCCCAGGCTTCCGGCACCAATCCGCGATCACCCAATTGCTGTTTGACGCGGTCGGGTTGTGCATCCGGCTTGTCGATCTTGTTTACGGCGACGATGATGGGCACGTTCGCCGCTTTGGCGTGGTCCACGGCTTCGAGCGTCTGGGGCATGACTCCGTCATCGGCTGCAACCACGATGACAACAATGTCAGTTACTTTTGCGCCGCGGGCACGCATGCGGGTGAAGGCCTCGTGGCCCGGGGTGTCGAGGAACACGATCTCACGGCCGAAGGCTGGCGAGTCTTTCTTGGCGATGCGTACCTTGTAAGCGCCGATGTGCTGGGTGATGCCACCGGCTTCGCCCGAGGCAACATCGGTTTCGCGGATGGCGTCGAGCAGCGAGGTCTTGCCGTGATCGACGTGACCCATCACCGTGACTACCGGCGGGCGGGTGACTTCAATCTCGCTGACGTTTTCGTCGCTCATGAGGTTTTCGAGCGCCTCATTGGCCATTTCGTCTTCGAAGGTGATGACCTGGGTGTCGGCGCCGAACTGGGTGGCGACATCCTTGACCAACTCTGCGTCGAGCGATTGGTTGACGGTGACAAACACGCCGCGCATCAACAGCGAAGCGATCAGGTCTTTGCCGCGAACTCCCAGCTTCTCCGCCAGATCTTTTACGCTGATGCCTTCTGTCACCGTGATGGTGCGGGTGATGGGCACCGGCTCCTGAGGGACCTGCGCTCCGCCAAAACGCGGCGGTGGCGCGAAGCCCTTCATTGGGCCTTCTTTGGTCTTGGGGTACTGCTGGCGTCCGCGACGCTGCTGCGGAGCCGCACGCTGCGGCCGGGGAGCTTCGCCTGGAGGCGGAGTCAGGCCGCCTGCGCCACCCACACCGGGGCGGGGCGCGCCAAAGCCAGGCCTTGCGCCGAAGCCGGGGCGCGGGGCGCCAAAACCAGGACGTCCGCCTGCGCCGGGAGGTCCACCGGGGCTGGTTCGCGTCGGGTGCATAGGCCGGCGAGCGCCGCCGGGCCCATCCTGAGGCGGGCGGGGGGTATAACCCGATCCACCGGCACCGGGTCCACCTGATCCGGGTCCACCGCCGGGGCGGCCACGATCGAAGATTGGCCGTCCGCGCTGAATGACGCCTCCTGGTGGCGGGGTAGCGCCGGCGGAGGGTGCGGCTGCTTGTGCCACGGGCGGCGGGATAGGCGCGGTATACACGGGACGCGGCCCGGTCTGCGGCATGATGACGCGCCGTGGGACCTGGGGCGGCGGGGCCTGGGCAGCGACCGCCGGGGGCGCGCTCGGAGTCTCTGACGCTTCGGAGACAGACGAACTTACAGCGGCGACCTCGGGGGCTGATGGCGGAGCGGGCACCGTTGGCTTGGGCGGAGCTGGGGCGGCAACAACCGCTCCCGAAGCAGCCGCGGGCGGGCGCACCTCGATCCCTGGCACCGCAGGCCTGGCCATGCCGGGGGCGGTAGCCGGTGGACGCACTTCAGTCCCTGGAGCCGGAGGCTTGGCGACCACTGGACCGGTAGGCGGCTTGGCGGCAATCGCCGGTGTTGGCGGCGGAGGCGCGACTACAATTCGGGGCTCCTGCCGGGGCTGGGGAACGATACGCCGCGGTGCAGGCGGCGGTGGGGCTGGAGGACGCTGGGCCAGACCACCCGTGTTTGGGCGCGGCGGAGCCTGGGCGGAAGCAGTTTGCGCGGCGGAGCTCGGGGGCGCTGCCGGACTCGGGGCCGACGGCGCGGGGACGGCCGGCCGCGATACGGCAGGCGGCGGGGCAGCGACGCTGGGCGACGCGGCGGCGACAATGACCGGGGTTGCCGGGGTTGCCGGCCGGACTGCCTGGGGCGGAGGAACGGGAGGCCGCTGGGCTACGGCCGCGGCTTCGTCTTTTCTCTGCTGAATGGCTTTGAGCACGTCGCCCGGCTTGGACACGCGCGACCAGTCAATCTTCTGTTTTGGCTCGGCGTCTGCCTTGGGCGACCCGGCGCCGTTCTTCCCGCTGCGCTGGAAGTGCTGGCGAACCCGCTCTGCTTCATCAAATTCCAACGAACTGGAGTGTGTCTTCTTTTCCGTGACACCGACGTGCGTCAGGGCGTCAAGAATCGCCCTGCTCTTTACTTCCAACTCGCGTGCTAAATCGTTAATCCGAACTTTGCTCATCCGCCCCTTTGTATCCAACCCGCTGTCACTCAGACTCTCATCGCAACCTCACGGCCCGTGGGAATGACAGGTACTATTATTATCCTCTGAAAACGTGGAATGTGTTCACCCAACCACGCGGTAGCGCTCAATTTAAACGCCACCTTCATCTACCTTCGAATCCTCTTTCGTCTGCTGGCCGGGCTCTTCTACATTGCCGTCATCCACGGTTTCCGACCTGGCCAGATCGTAGTTCGGCGAATGCCGGGCGAGCGTCTCGCTGGTATCGTCGCGCCCGGGTACTTCGGAAATCGCGCCGATCTCGCCGACATCGGGACCCGATTCCGTGAGTTCTTCCATACGCTCGCGGGCTATATCGTCGTTGATCAGCCCGGTACCGTCCTCGTCGTCAGGAATCTCCCGCTCTCCCTCCTGGTCAAGGGTGAGAGCGTCGAGCTCCTCTTCGACCTGGGCATCTTCGATGGCCCGGGCTTGCGCGACCTGCTCTTCGTCTGACTTGGCTTCTGCCACGGCGGGACGCTCTTCGCCGGGCTCGTATTCGCCGAAATAATGGCGAACGGCCAGGCTGATTTTCTCCAGCGTTTTTTCGCCGATGCCGGGGATTTCTTCCAGCTGCTCGGGCGTCATGTCGGCCAGTGCTTCGACCGTGGTGATGCCGGCGACTACGAGCTTTTGAATGATCTGCTCGCCCAGCTCGGTAACCTGCTCGATGGGAGTGGACGGGCCACCGCTCATGGCCTGCATCTGCTGCTCGACTTCCTGACGCTTTTCTTCCTCACTCTTGATGTCGATCTTCCAGCCCAGGAGCTTGGCCGCCAGGCGGACGTTCTGGCCTTTTTTGCCGATGGCCAGAGACAGCTGGGAATCGTCAACAATCACCTCAATCTGCTTTTCGCCCAGATCGGTGATGCTTACCCGGCTGACTTTTGCCGGCTGCAAAGCTTTTTCGGCGAAGGTGGTGATTTCTTCGCTGAACTCAATGATGTCGATTTTCTCGCCGCGCAGCTCTCGGATGATGGACTGCACGCGCATTCCCTTCATGCCTACGCAGGCGCCGACCGGGTCGACATCCTTATCGCGAGAGAGGACGGCAATCTTGGTGCGCTCGCCGGCTTCACGGGCGATGGCGCGGATGACCACGGTGTTGTCGTAGATCTCGGGCACTTCGCTTTGGAAGAGGCTTTGCACCAGCTCGGGAACGGCACGGGAAACGATGACCTGGGGGCCCTTTGCGGCGCGGTCGACACGCTGCAGCACGACGCGCACGCGCTCGCCGATGGCGAACTGTTCCAGGCGCGACTGCTCGCGCTTGGGCATGCGGGCTTCGGCTTTGCCGAGGTCGAAGATGACGTCCTGCAGCTCGAGCCGCTTGACGGTGGCGTTCAGGACTTCGCCGAGGCGGTGGGCGTACTCCTTATAGACGGTATCGCGTTCGGCTTCGCGCACCTTTTGGAAGATGACCTGCTTGGCCATCTGGGCGGCGATGCGGCCGAGCACGTCGGTCGGCTTGTAGTAGCGGATTTCTCCGCCAGTCTCGACTTCGGGGGCCAGTGCGCGGGCGTCGTCGAGGGTGATCTGGTTGACGGGGTCTTCCAGTTGCTCGGGCGCCTCGACCACGGTTTTGTAGACATAGGCCCGGATCTCGCCCGATTCCCGGTCGAGTTCGGCGCGCATATTTTCCTGGGTTTTGTAGTACTTGCGCGTGGCCAGCGCGATGGCATCTTCCACCGCGGAAACGACGATCTGCGGATCAATTCCCTTATCCCGACTCAACGCTTCAATACTTTGATAAAGAACACTCGCCATGGTTTCTCTCTTTTACCTATTTGCTCAACAGCACCCGCGGCCGGCGGGCGGTGGTCATTAAATTTCCGGAGCCAGGTTGGCTTTTTCAATGTTGGCAAACGCAATCTCGATGGTTTGCCCTAAAGCCGGACTTTTACTGCTCCCCTTCTTCTTTTTTGCCGTCAGGTCGAGCACGATTCCTTCCGGCCTGACTTCTGTGAGCCTGCCCAGCCAGTGGCGGTTGCCCGCGACGGGGGTGAAGGTTCGCACTTTCACCGGGCTGGCCTGGAAGCGCTGGTAATCGGCCCGTGTTTCCAGCTTGCGATCGAGCCCTGGGGAGGAAACCTCCAGGGTGTAGTCGCTTGCCGGCACCAGATCTTCGACGTCGATCAGGGTGCCAAAGTCTCGGCTGAAGCGCTCGCAGTCTTCGTGCGTGACCCAGGCCAACTGATCGAGGGGAACGCCTTCGGCCCCGAGATGCTCGAGCAGGCTTTGCTCTTCGCCCTCGGCTGCCCCGGTTTGGAGTTTGGCGTTGGCTTCTTCTGCCCGGCGCGCCCGCTGCTCAGGGTTTTGCTCGATGAAGACGCGCAAGATTCTTTGCTTGCTCCCACCCAGATACTCGATTTCGACCACGTCTAACCCGTGCGATGCCGCGACCCGATCCGCCGCGTGGCGGATTTGTTCGATACTCAATGCCATAAATTGCCGCTTCAGATGAAGATGGTTCGCCGCTGGGCCGGGACGCGAGCTGCGCAGCATTCTGACCCAAAAGAAAAGTGGGCTTGCGCCCACTCATTTCTCCGTGTTTCTCCGCTATTGCGCTTAGGGCGAAGCCAAAGGACAAATTCGTCTGCAAGCTAAGGATACGCCGATTTCCGGGGAAGTTCAACGCTCGGCGGCGGGTGGGGTGCCCATACCTCAGGGGCTAAAAGCCCGACATATTTGCAGCCATTTATGGCATGGCTAAAGCCATGCCCTGATACAAAACCTTTTTCCCTCGCCCGGCATACCGCGGATATAAAGCTCATGGGTGACCCATTCAAGCCGTCTTTTGGCTGGAGTTGACTAGTCAAGCATAAACCTGGGTTCGCGTGGATTGGCGAAACAGGCTGTAGGATTAACAGAAGCGTTCAGAGGCTGACCTGCATCCAAGAACGAACTCCTACGCTAACCATTTGGATCGCGTTGCCGGCGGAGGAGTGTAGGTAACCCAGGAAATCCGCTCCAAGTCCCCTTTTATGATTCAGACACCCGTACCGGAAGCTCTTACTTTTGACGACGTTCTGCTGGTGCCGTCGTACAGCGACGTTGTTCCTGCCCAGGTAAACACGCAAACCCTGCTCACGCGCTCGATCCCGCTCAACACCCCTTTGCTTTCCGCCGCCATGGACACGGTGACGGAGTCGCGCCTGGCGATTGCCATGGCGCAGCAGGGCGGACTGGGGGTGATCCACCGGAATTTGACGATCGAACAGCAGTCGAGCGAGGTGGATAAGGTAAAGCGCTCGGAGAGCGGGATGATCGTCGATCCTGTGACCATCGAGCCGCAGCAACTGATCTCGGACGCGCTGGAGGTGATGCGGCGGTACAAGATTTCGGGCGTTCCGGTGACCCAGGGCAAGAAGCTGGTGGGGATTCTGACCAACCGCGATTTGCGTTTTGAGACGCGCACCGACATCCCGATCGGCGATGTGATGACGCGGGAGAACCTGATCACGGTTCCGGTGGGCACCACGCTCGAAGAGGCGGAAAAGATTCTGCACAAGCACCGGGTAGAGAAGCTGCTGGTGGTGAATTCGCAGTATGAGCTGAAGGGCCTGATCACGGTTAAGGACATCCAGAAGAAACTGAAGTATCCCAACGCGGCGAAGGACGACCAGGGGCGGCTGCGGGTGGGGGCGGCGATTGGCGCGACGGGCGACTTTCTGGAGCGGGCGGCGGAGCTGGTCCGGTTTCGCGTGGATGTGCTCTCGATTGACTCGGCGCATGGGCACTCCTCGCGTGTTCTGGAGGCGATCCGCGCGGTGAAAAAGCAGTTTCCTGACGTGGCGCTGATGGCGGGGAATGTGGCCACGTATGAGGGGGCCAAAGCGCTGATCGAGGCTGGGGCGGATAGCGTGAAGGTGGGTATTGGGCCGGGATCGATTTGCACCACGCGCATGGTGACGGGGGCGGGAATGCCGCAGATCACGGCGATCAGCGAGTGCTACCGGGCGGCGCGGGAACATAATATTCCGGTGATTGCCGATGGGGGCATCAAGTACTCCGGCGACGTGACCAAGGCAATTGCGGCGGGGGCGAGCGTGGTGATGATTGGTTCGCTGTTCGCGGGGGTGGATGAGAGCCCGGGGGAAACGATCCTTTACCAGGGGCGCAGCTTCAAGACCTACCGCGGGATGGGATCGCTTTCGGCGATGTCGCAGGGTTCGGGCGAGCGGTACTTCCAGGGGAAGGGCGATATTGAGGATTTGCCTTCGACGGAAGGGGTGGTGGCGCGGGAGCGGAACGGGGAGAACCGGCTGGCCAAGTTTGTGCCGGAGGGCATTGAGGGACGCGTGCCTCATCGTGGACCGCTGGAAGCGATGGTGTACCAGCTGGTGGGCGGGTTGCGGTCGGGGATGGGGTATGTGGGGTGCAGCAGCATTCAGGAATTGCAGGAGAAGTCTTGTTTCATCAGGATTTCGAGTGCCGGGCTGCGGGAGAGCCATGTACACGACGTGATCATTACTCGCGAAGCTCCTAATTACCACGTGGAGTAGGGGCTGGCTCTCATTGACGAGCCGTCGCTTGTTGCAACTTTCCCATACGTAATGGAACCCTGGGTGCCCCATATCTGCCCGGTTTTGGCGGATGTGGGATACCGCGCGCTCGACCCGGCATCTCGGGACTTGGGCCATCTGCCTAGGGCAGCGAAGCCAGAAGTCCGAACTCGTCTGCAATGTCGCCCAGTTGCCGATCTCTGGTCCAAATCGAGATCGATTTATCAAGAAGGCCCGAACATAGCAGATGAAGGTCGGTGAGGCCGATTCCTCTTCTGTAAAGTCTCCGGACCTCGACCAAGCGAAAGAGTTCGTCGGTCGCCGCGATGGGAGCTTGCGGCAGGAGAGCCAGGTCGGCCAGCACCTTTTCACGGGTGGCGATGGAACCCAAAGCCAACTCCAGGCGCACGTACGGGTGAGTCACGACCTCATCGTTCTGAAGCAGTTGCTGGAGTTTGACGTCGGGACTTCGCAGGTGGTCAATCCATATCGAGGTATCAACCAGGATCAAGGTTTCACCTGCGACGCGGCGCGGCTTCCGCCGCCGGGTCGCTTCCTCCGAGACTCGCAAGGCGCCGGGCAGCCTCGTTGCGGACAAGCCGGGTGAGCGCTTCTCTCACCAGCGCCGCTTTCTCCTTAATACCGGTGTAATACTCCGCCTGCTTGAGCAATTCGTCGTCGAGAGCAATGGTTGTGCGCATCAGTCTCCTCGATGCACAGATTAGCACTCATTTCGATGCTATTTTTAGTGCCTTCCGAGTCGAGCGGTGGCCAATCGCCAAGGGAAAGAGCAACCGGCATCCCGGACAAAGGACTTCGGTTTGACAAATGGATAGTCGAATGTCTACCATCACTTCCCATCGAGGGTCGAATGTCTTCCATGACCAGGAAACAGGCACAACAACGGGCGAATGTGCTGCAGGGCACGCTGGACATGCTTGTCTTGCGAACGCTTATTTATGGGCCGGCTCATGGGCATCAGATCGGCAAGCACATTCAGAGGACCACAAACGATTTTCTGCAGATGCAGCATGGTTCTCTCTATCCTGCGCTGCATCGCTTAGAGAAACGAGGCTGGGTCACCTCGAAGTGGGAGATGGCTCCGGATCGCAATCGCGAGTTCAAGTATTACCGCCTCACAGAAATAGGCAGAAAACAGCTTGTGGTCGAGGAATCGCAATGGAAGCAGATGGCGGAAGCGGTAGGCCGCGTGATGTGGCCCGCAACTGAGGAGAGCTGAGATGCGATGGTGGCGGAGCAAGCAAGCGGGATGCCGACCTTGAGCGGGAGCTTCTGTCCGATCTGGAATACGAGGAGGAAGAGCAGCGGGAGCGTGGGCTCTCTGCAGAGGAAGCTCGTACCGCGGCACTGCGGGCCTTCGGGAACACCACGCTGATTCGTGAGCAGACGCGGGCTGCCTGGGGCTGGAGCTGGCTGGAGCAACTGGTGCGCGACGTGAAATACGGCGCGCGCACGCTACTACGCTCGCCCGAGTTTGCGATCGTTTCCGTGCTTGTGATGGCGCTGGGCATCGGTGCAACTACCTCGCTTTTCACCATGGTGCGTGCCGTGCTATTGCGGCCCCTGCCATTTCGCGATCCCGGCAAACTTGTAATGCTCTATGAGCATTTTCGCCAGAACCAGGGTCGGCGACGGATTCAATGCGGTTGCGCCAGGCGATTATCGCGACTGGCGCAGCCAGACCCACGGCTTTGAAGACATGGCAGCAATGCGCGGCTACGGAGGCATCTTCTCCGGCGTGCACTCCGAACTGCCCGAAGTCGCGCAGAGCGCGGGCGGCTCGGCCAATCTCTTTCTCGCTGCTCGGCGTTGCCCCCGCCTTTGGCCGCACCTTCACCGAAGCCGAAGATCAGCCTAAAGGCGAGCCGGTGGTCCTGCTTACCTGGAGCTTCTTTCAGCGGCGCTTTGCCGGAGATCCTTCTATCATCGGCAAACAGATTCATCTGGACACCATCCCGACGACCGTCATTGGAGTACTGCCAAGCTGGTTTACCTATCCCGATGCCCGTATCCAATACTGGCTGCCCTACGCACAAACCTTTTCAGAGAGCGACTATGCCATCCACGACGGTCACCAGAGCGAGGTGGTTGCGCGGCTGAAGCCGGATGTGAGCGTGGAAGCGGCGACGCGCGAGGTGAGCGCGGTGCAGTACCGGATACATCTCGCCAATGCCTCCAAGCCTGTCGCTGAAGATGTTTGGTCGCGGCCGATGATCGACGACCTGGTGCGGGGTGTGCGAACACAGCTGCTGGTACTGCTGTGCGCGGTCGGCTGCATGCTGCTGATCGCCTGCCTCAATGTCTCGAACCTGCTGGTGGCGCGGGCTGCCGCGCGTCGCAAGGAGGTTGCTATCCGCGGGTCACTGGGCGGCAGCCGGCTTGCCTTCATTCGCGAGCAGATGACCGAAAGCCTGCTGATCTGCGCTGGCCGGTGGCGGGCTCGGCCTGCTGCTGTCGCTCGCTGCGACGCGCTGGCTCGCTGCCAACTGGCGCAATCTGCCCCGGGCCGACCAAGTGCATATCGATGGATGGGTTTTCACCTTTGCCGCAGGCCTGGTGGTGATCACCGGGTTGTTGGCTGGCCTTGTGCCGGCAATCTCATCCACCGGCAAAGGGCTACTCTCGGCGCTGCAGGACTCTTCACGATCGGCCAGCAGCGGCGCCTCACGGGCGCGGCTGCGCAAGACGATGCTTACCGTCGAGATCGCGCTCACGGTTATGCTGCTGGTCTCAGCCGGACTCCTTTTCAAGAGCTTCATGCGTCTGCGCATGGCGGATCTCGGCTGCCGTATCGATCGTGTGATGACGATGAAATTCGGCTTGCCCGAAATCCAATACGATACCAGCGACAAAGTGCTGCGCTTCCACCAGTCGCTGCTGACGCGCGTGCGCCGGTTGCCGGGCGTACGCGGGGCGGCGCTGGTTTCCGCTGCGCCCGGATCAGGGCCACAGGGCGACAGAGTTTTCACCATCCTGGAGCGGCCTGCGCCGAGTTACAGCCTGCAGTACGACGCCATGACCCTGACCGCCGACCCGCAGTACTTCAGCGTCATGCAGATTCCTTTGCTGCGGGGCCGGGTCTTCACCGAACACGAGCGCCTGGACAATAACCATTACATCGTTGTCAGCAAGCAATTCGTAGATCAGTTTTTTTCGGGCGACGACCCAATTGGCAAGCACGTCCGCTGCGGCTGGGACACCAATGTGGAGAATTACGAGATCATCGGCGTAGTTGGCGACACGATCTACGATGTTACCAAGCCGGTCGAGGCCACCATGTACTTTCCTATCCTCTCGGGCATTCCCGACCGGACCAGCGAGGCTACCATCGTGGCCTGGACCTCCGTCGATCCGCTGGCCATATCGATGCCGATCCAGCAACAGATCTCGGCCCTCGAACCGGAGCTGCCTGTCTACGAGGCGCTGACCATGGATCAGATTCTGGGCAAGACCACGGCCAGTCAGGGATTTGCAGCCAATCTGATTCTCGCCTTCGCCGCCTTGTCGCTACTGCTGGCCGCGGTAGGCCTGTATGGTGTGTCCTCGTACCTGGTGACGCAGCGGGTGCCGGAAATCGGGATCCGCATTGCTCTGGGCGCGCAGCGGCAACAGATCCTGCGTCTTGTCTTGTTCGACGGGCTGCGGCCGGCGCTCCTGGGGCTGATTCTCGGCTTGGCCGCCAGCGCAGGTGCAAACCAACTCATCCGGTCGATGCTTTACGGAACCAAGCCGTATGACCCGCCTGTAATTGCCACAGTGATTCTTACTCTGCTGTTGATTGCTTCGGCTGCCTGCATTTTTCCCGCCTGGCGCGCGTCGCGTCTTGATCCGATGCAGGCATTGCGGACGGAATAGGGCCGACTTTATCTTTTTCCTGGTTCCGCTCAATACTCGCGTGGCGGAAGGTGGGGCTGATTCGCAGCGGGTCCATCAGACATGGGACCAGAGACACCGCTTGCGTATGGCCGGTCTCGCGATCGCATCCGTGATGCTCACATACGTCTTAGCGCGCCAGGGGAAGCCTGCAGTTTATAAAATTGAATAAAATTTGATCCTTTTGCGGCTTTTGGAAGGATTTGGTCAGCGGCGGCGGCCAAAGCGGTTTTCGTGGACTCCGTAGGGGACCCTGAGGCCTGGAGCAAACGCGGGGCTGGGCGGCGGTTGGGTCTCCGGGCGGCTGATGGGATTGGTGATGGTGGACTCGGCGGGGTTTGAAGGCGCGCCGGCCGCGGGTTGGGCTGGAGGAATAGCAGGCGCCTCTGCTACAGGGTTCGACCCGGGGTCAGTGGTTTGCTGCTGCTGGCGAAGCCAGGCGGACTGATAGATTTGCGGGGGGTTGCGCGGAGGAACGGGTTTCTTGTCAGCGGAGGCGGCGCGACGGTCTGGGATGAGGCCTTCGATGGCGATGATCAGGGTGAGCGCCTTGACCTGGCCGGTAACGCTGTTTCGAGTCATTTCCGGGCTCAGGTTGGCGATTTCCCAGAGGCGGGCGAGGACTTGCTCGCGGTCCAGGTTCGGCCGGAGTAGTCCGTCGATTTCCTGCGCGAGGTGTTGTTGTTGCACCGGCTGCTGCATTCGGACGCGCTGCTCGATGTAGGCGCGGACACTGGGTTTGGATTTGGTGTGGGCGGCGGTATCGGGATTGAGGCCTACGGCTTCGGCCGCCTGCGAGTCGGTCATGGTTCCAGAGAGGCCCAGGTGGACAAAGGCTATTTCCTGATCGGTGATGGGGTCGGTGACTTTGTTTTTAGGCATAGGTGGCTCCGTTGGTTGAGGTTGAGTGAAGGAGGGTATGGGTACAGCAGGTCCCTCCGCTACGGTCGGGATGACAATTCGTTTGGGGTGTCGAGATTAGCGATGGAACGCTCCGGTGAGGGGGCAAGAAAAAATCCCGCCGCGGCGGGATGGATGGGATTGGATTTGGGACAGGGATCGAGTGTGGCACCGGACAGCGGTAAGACTGTCCTTCGCTCGCGTGTAGGCCGAGACTACCGGCAACTGCCGGACAAGAGCGGGAACGCGAGAATCCGCTATCTGCCGAAATCGTCTGCTATCAAGGTATAGCTGCTCCGGGATTGGTGCAAGGCACCCGGAAAATATTTCGCGCCGGGATTGCCATTTGGGAGGTTACCGCGGCCGTCCCGCGTTTGTTTTCTAGCGAAATAGCAGGGGCGCGAACTGAACCAGGTTATCCCGCCAGACGTTGAAATGGTGGGCGCCGGGCGTCTCCACCGCGGTGACAGGAAGCCCCTTCTCCTTCAGATAGGCGATCAACTTGCGGTTCGCTGGCAGCAAGCCGTCATCCACGCCGCACGCGATCCAGAGCAGCCGCAGCTTCGCGGCATCCATGCCCGGCAACTGCGTCGCCGGGTCCAGCAGATGGACTGCGGAGCTGAAGGCGCCAATGTAGGCGAACTGCGCGGGATGGGTGAGGCCGATGGTAAGGCTCTCCAGGCCGCCCATCGACAGGCCCGCGATGGCGCGATCTTCACGCCGGGCGGACACGTGGTACTCCGCCTGCACCCGGGGCATAATTTCTGCCAGCAGCGCCTGCGAGAAGAGGGTGGTGTTGTGATCCACCAGCGCGCGATCCCGCCAGACCACGCCGAAGCTGCCTAGAAAGCGCAGGTCCCCGTAGCCCAGCGGCATCACCACTACCATCGGCCGAATTTTATGCTGGGCCAGGAGATTATCCAGGATGTTGTCGGCCTGCAGCCCAGAGGTCCACTCATGCGCGTCCCCGGCCCAGCCGTGCAGCAGGTAGAGTACCGGGTATTTCGTGTGGGCGCGGGCATCGTAGCCGGGCGGGGTGTACACGATGTAATCGTCCTGCTGTGCCGGCAGTCCCTCGACCACCTTGGTGGTGTAGTGGTGCAGGTGCAGCTCGCCGTGGGGCACGGCTTGGATATCCCACATCTGCGGCGCATCGCCGGGCACCTCCAACTGATCCCAGACAAAGGAATAATTGGGCAGCATGTGCAGGAAATTGTTGGGGTCGAAGTGGGGCTGGCCATCGACATCGAAGGAGTAACCGTAAATTTGCGGCGGCAGAGGAGGCGTGGTCACGGTCCACAGACCGGCGGGATTTTTTGTCATTGGGAGCGGCTTGGCGCTGGCGTCGATGCTGAGTGCGACGCTGGTTGCGCCGGGAGCCTGATAGCGGAAGGTGACGGTGCGATCCGGGTGTATTTCTGTCGTGGTGGGAGGGGCCGGTGGCTGCGCGAGCCAGGGACGGGGGGATGGTGGAGAGGAAGAGGGCGGCGGCGAGCAGAACAGCGCGCGGTGGTGGCAACATGGAGATTCACTCCTGTTTGATCGCGAATGCCAATCTATCACTCGGGGACAAGCGGGGACAGTTTGGAAGTGACCGCGAAAGAATGGGATTAGAATCGTGTCCCCTTATCTCCCCCTTACCTCCTCTGAGCCGGCGATCTGACCCGGTCTCATCATTGTGACTGCTTGCTAATATCGGACGTGTCGGTTTGGGAAGTTTTCAGCAGGCCCATCACACCTTCAGATATCTTGCTTCCTTCTAACAACTCTCTGAGAAACGCGTAGACCATATTGCCGAATGCCCTATCGACGACTACTGGTCCATTGACTCCGTGTTGCGCGCACTGGCGCTCTGCATCAGGGGGAAAACGTTCTTCCAAATAAAGCATGAAGCCGAGACCGTTGATATAAAACCAATAGAAATCGCCGTAACCACCTTTTCCACGTTGAACAGGTAGGGCGGCATTCGCGACAGGCTTTAAGTTATGAATAAGAACGACGATATGCAACATTTGGTGGGAATGAACCTCCCAACAGGAACTTGCGGATAGGTTCGTAGTGCTCCCCTAAATCTACTGGAGGAGCAACCGCTCCGTTTGAACTTTTCCATTCTCGACAGGCACCCCGCCAAAAGACACTCATTCCAAAATAGATCAACTGATCCATGTCGAAGGCTGCAAGCTTCCGCCCCCCGTAAATGTTGATGTTGTCGCCGAAGATTGCCGGGTCGACCGGGATCAGAGCATCCTGAAGGGGAAAGGGCTCCTTGTAATCTTTGGGTATGTGAGCCAACACCCACCGTTCGCCGCCGCTGTTGAGCCGTTTCTCGCATTCGGCACAGAATGTGTGCCCTCGCAATTGATCTGAAATCTGCATAGCTTGCCCATGCGTGAGCGTTACGGGATTGGGATTTTTCAGCGTTTTGGCCATGTTCATTGAGTACACCCGCTTGGGCAGATAGTGGCTATCGAGGAGATCGGCTTCCTCCGAGCACATCTTGCACACGCCATGCAACATAAGGGCCTCCGCTTTCGACGGACGAAGGACGATTAGATTGCCCCAAATATAGCGATTCTTTGAGGCTGATCTTTCGTGTCCCGGTGACGACTTTCAACACTGGAAACCCGGTGACAGGAAACCCGGTGACAGACGGTCCGTTGGTGCTTGTTACATTATTACGCTGATAAACGATCCGTCTGTCACTAGCTTTTTCGTCTGGTGACTAATTAGGTTTGACTCCGTCTTCCCCTAACTTCGCCCTGGAGTTACGACTGTAAGAAATTATCCGTCAACTGGCGTTGTGTCATCGTCGTCGTCAATAAGGTTTAATTCTGGCGAAGCTTTATCGAGATATTCTCTGCGAATGGATGCAAGTGATTTTTTGGTTTGTGGATCTGTCAACCAGAAACTCCATCCATTCGTGGATTTCTTCCGCAAATGGCTAGCTGCCCCGGAGGGTGTCTCGAATATATGTCCACCCGTATCAATCCGTCCGTCGGAAAGGACCTGCCCGGTATGTTCTCTTAGATTCAATGCTTTCGGAAAGACCTTCTGGCCGACACCGATTAGGCCAGCGGAGAGTAAATCCGAAAGGTCGACTGAATGAGTTGCAAGAGGGACATCCCGCACGGTAGATGAGGTATAACCGGGCGGGACCGTCCAAATATCGAGGACATCTTGGATCAGCGTGCCGGTTCGTTTCATGATTGATTCGTCATCCCATCCGTCGGCTGAAAAGAAATCCAAATTCCGGTTCACGATGAGCAGGTCGTGCTTTTGAAGAGCAGCCTTTTTCCCGGTGTCACCAAGCCACGGGCCGTTTGACACGGCGTTATTCAGCCTGGCAGTCAACAGAGTAAGATTTCCGAAGGTGTGTATGCGTTGGGCGCGATCTTGAAGTGTGCCCTCCATGGGTGCTTTCCAAGCGGCTTCCCAACTCTGAGGCATAATATGTTCTACCCAGAACCCGTTTCTGGGAACGCGCATACCCGCAAATTCCTTCCCGCCTGGGCGATAGCCACGTCGATAGTCCTCAATCGCCTCGAGCACCATCCGCAGCCGCGAACGACTTATCTTTCGATAAATCGGCATTTTCGTCAGCTCAGATCGCATCTCGTTGTCATCCGGCCAGTACTTGGCGTCGGCGGTTTGCGACGTTAGATAGGATCGGACTTTCTGGTCTATCAGGTTAGGTGGCGCCTGTCTGATGGTGGCGACGAGTTCCGCGGCGACCTGCGTGTACGACTTTGTGGTCGCGCGAACCAACATTCTGCGCGTAAGCCAGCTTTCGACGGCGTCCAGCGTGGACTCGATGATGCCGGCCGCGACGGCCGGCTGTTCCGGATCAAGCAGTGCGAGCAGGGCTGATTTCATCACGTCGCTTTCCATCGCTTTGATGCGATAGGCGAATAAGCCCACGCGGTCAATCTGACCCGTCGTATTGTCCCCTTCCTCGGTGATTCTGCGATATACAAGAGCGGCCCGTGACATTTGCTGGAGCAGTCCGTCCATAGGGACGTTCGCTTCATGATCCGCAAATGTTTTGAACCGAGAGAAGACCTCGCGTGCGACGATCTCTTCGCCCGTGCGCGATATCAACCAGTGATTAATAAAAAGTGATGATCTCTGGTATCTAAGCCGACCTGCGCTAACCTCAGTTTCCCAAAAAGCCGTTTCGAAATCCTTCCAGTATTTCTCGTACGCCCTTTCTACATCAGCCCCGGCTTCCTGCAGTCTTTGAAAGACGAAATTCTTGATCAGGTCAGCCGCCGTGAGCTGAGCGCCACGCGCATTCAGAGTCTCGAAGATTTCCTGTGCATTCTCGTCGACGGAAAGATCGATCACGACCAATTGCAGCAGCTCACGCACGCTACGCTCGATGGCATCAGCCCTTTGATGCTGCTGTTCCGCTCCTTCAGAAGTGAGCCATTTCCGCGCCTGTTCTGAGAAAAATCGATGCGATTGGACGAGTCGCGATGTCTGGTGCTTCAAAACTCTGTAGTCGATTGGATTCGGCGCAGCCATCACCTCATTGAATGCCGGTCGATCGCGATTGGTCGGCCAGACCTTGTATCTGTCCTCGTTGTTTTTGCAGAAACGTTTGTCATTCTGGACCAAGTATTCTAAGCGGCCAGCTTGGACGTCAGCATCAATCCTAAAGAGCTCACCGTGGAGAGCATCGAAAAGAATCTGTAGCGTGGTTAGTCGTTGCTGGCCATCGATGACCATTCGCTCTTGGAGTTCGCCGGTCCGGCTCTGCACCTGCTGCAGAACTACCGCGCCGAGAAAGTGTGGTTCGTGCTTAGCTCCCGGATTCTTCAACAGTCGAAGTGCCACCCGCTCGACGTCCCTCCAGAGGGGTTCCCACTGCTGTTCCTGATTCCACACGTACGGTCGTTGAAAGAGCGGAACCAAGAACCGCTGTGGTTGGCCGAAGATCGTGTTTGGAGTTCGGACCTGTGTTTCCATACGGGACGCCCTATCAACTTAGAACAAAGCGACAGGAAGCAATTCTTCGTCCAAAAACGCTGCCCTCGTTCTGAGGCTATTTCGGCGTTTTTGTCCGATCTGTTGTATACGGCCGTTTGCAGGGTGGCGTTGCCAGGTCTCACTCGGGCCAAAGGCGGACAGACGGACCAATGACAATCGGATCAGTCGTCATTTTGGAAGGGGTTCGCCGTGGAAACTTGGACCTTGATTAGCCTTCGTTTCGATACCGACACGGTCGAGCGGACCGTTGCGTTTCCCACTTTCCAACAGACCCGACTGCTGGAGTGCTATAAATCATCAAACCCGCTTTTGTTGCACTTGGAGTTTGTACCCGCCCACCCTCTGATTTGTTACTGAACGAGAGAGACCGCGTGACGGTTTCACCATGGGGGTAGTTCCGGCTGGTCACTCATTCTTGCATTTTGAAAAGCGGGGCTCCTGCCCCGCGGACTAGCGACGCGGATCGGATGCAGGCGGCGAAGAGCGTCCGTAGCGAAGAAGCGAGTTCTCACGCAGGGCTAAAGCCCGGCTTTTGCAAGATGATGCGTTTTCGCGGGTTTGAAAACCCGACCCCCCGGACTAGAAGTCCGGGGCTACACCCGTATCACACCCGATGTCTCCGCTGCGGGTGCCAGCAGCAGATGAAAGTGATTGGGCGCGATCACAAATGCGTGCAGGAGAAACCGGCCCTACGAATTTCTACTGTAGCGCTGAAAATCCAGCCTTCCGTGTTTGAGTTGAAGGAACAGGTCCCCGGAACTACCTGAAAGAGGGTACCTGAACCGTTTGCTATGCTAGGCGAGTGCGGCCCTCCAGGTTACTCGCTTTCTGTGCCGTGTACGCGTTTACGCCTCTTTTCTTTGGACAGGACCATGTCGCGCCAGTCCCACCACCAGCGGATCGGACTACTCTTCGGCAGTTCGAACTCGGCGGGCAGGCGATCGAGATGCGGACTGGGGGATGCTTTCAATTTCCCCACTGCAACACTCCTCAGTTCGGGGTTGGCGCCGGCGTGGCCTTCAACCTCAACCCGCATTTCGCGCTCGACTCAGACTTTAATGTTCTGCCGCGATCGATTGTCACTGACGGATACTTTGTGGATGGATCGGTGGTTGGAGGCCGTGCCTCGGAATTCCTCGCCGGCGTTAGGGCCGAAGCCAGAGGCAGGAACTATGGATTCTTCCTCGATGCCCAGTCCGGATTCGTGAGTTGGAGCCAAGTAACCACCGGCGAAGAGTTTGTACGGGAACCAAATGGAACGACCATCGTTACCGATTACACGCACGCCAGAAGGACATTCTTTGCAAGCAAAGCCGGAGCGGGGTTCGAATTTTCGCCGCGGAGCCGTCTCCACGTCCGAGTGGACTTCGCAGATCTGATCATCCGCTACGGGCATTCTGCCATCTGGATATGCGACACGTGCGTGACGTGGAAAAACAATCCACAGATCACAGCTGGCCTCTATGCGGGGCTGGGTAAGTCGATCTCATGGCAGCCGCCCGAATACCATCCGAACGCCGTCCATCCTTTCTGGGGCACCTCCAACCTTGGCCTGATGGCGGTTGCCCTGCTTGGAATGACCGCCGACGCCATCACCACCCAACGTTTCATCAGCCACGGCCTGGTCGAGGGCGATCCACTGGCAAGGCCTTTGGTGAAATACGGTTGGAGCGGGCAGGTCGCCGCCTCCGGGCTGGAAATGACCGGGGTGGTGCTGGGCACGTATGGCTTGCACAGGATTGATCAACACTGGATTGAGCGGCTACTGCCCGTCAGTGTAGGTGTCGTCCACGGGATCCTGGCCTACAACAACACCAAGGTCAGTTACACCGCGGCCGCGAATCCAGCAGCGCCATGAATCCTCGCACGCGCTGTTCCACGGCACACCGGAGCCGGCGGGATGGCAAGGGGGAGGGCTATCGGCGAGACGCGCAATCCGTAAGAAGTTTCGTCGATCCTGCTTTTCCGAGAGATCGCTACCACGCTCTGGGCGTAGAATGGGCTTCGGTTTTGTCAAAACATCGGGGGCTCGCTGCGATGAAATTAGCATGGCAAACGGATACAGGAAATCTCTCATGCCGCTGGTCTGAAGTGGGGCAGCGCGTGCAGTACGATTCGGCTTGGATTCAAGAGATGTCAGGCGTTCAGAGCGGTTATTTGCCGCCTGTCCCGGACTTTGCCAGCCACAGTCTACTCGGTTCAGGAGAATGGTACGTACCTTGGCGCCTGCGATGGAATGTACCCGATGGTCGATCGCTCGTCTGAGGTGGCGGCGGGTAGAGATGCAGCCAGGGTACCTACCAGGCCCGATGTGGGTTCATTCCCGTGTGGTCAGGAACTTCCCCCCGTTGGTTGGGTTCTCACCAGGGCTAAAGCCCGGTCTTTGCACGATAATGCGTTTTCGCGGGTTTGAAAACCCGCGACCCCGGACTTAAAGTCCGGGGCTACACCCCATCACTGAAGTTCGTTGAGCGGGGCAGGTCTATACTCCTGGGACTGGACATTCGTCCATGGAAGGAGGAGTTTGTTTATGGTCAAGCCAATTCCCGACGGATATCGCTCTGTGACCCCGTACCTTATCTTCGAGGATGCCAAGTCCGCGATCGATTTCTACGGCAAGGCGTTCGGCGCGCAGGAACTCTTTCGTATGCCCATGGGAGACCGGATCGGCCACGCGGAGATCCTGATCGGCAACTCTCGGATTATGCTGGCCGATGAAGCCCCGCAAATGGATGCGTACGGCCCCAAACATCACCATGGATCACCCGTCAGCCTGATGCTCTACGTCGAGGATGTCGATGCACTTGCAGAAAAAGCCGTGGCCGCGGGTGCGAAAGTTCTGCGTCCGGTGAAGAATCAGTTTTATGGCGATCGTACTGGAACTTTTGTCGATCCGTTTGGCTATCACTGGACGATCGGTACGCACGTCGAAGATGTGTCGCCGGAGGAAATGGAAGCGCGTATGGCGAGCATGACCGCGGGCTAGCGACGGGTTTCGCTTCAGGGCGTGTTCGATGGAGCCGCTGTACCATCGGACCACTTGTCTGCGAGGACGAAGAGAATGGTCACGCGTTCCTCCGGGTCATTCGCTGCCATGACAGGTGAGTTGGGATCGTTGACTGCCCAGCTCTTCGTCATGTCGCCAGGGGAAAAAAACATCGCATGCGGGTGCCAGCTCTTCGCAGCGTCGTTTAAATACTGCTGCCTGGACATCATGTAAGCCATCGCGCCAGGCTCGAGCGGGGGCAGATCCTTGTTATCCAGCGCCGTCGCGATTGCGTGGGCGATTTCCGGCTTTGATTTGCCTGCAAGCACAAGTCCGGTCTTCCGGAGATAGATGAGGGCAAAGCTCCTGCTGGCTTGCGCGTTGAAGCAATGGGGGGCGCGCATCCTGGGATTCCAGAACTCCGCCTCATCCGTGCCCTGCCCCCACGACCTTTCTACAATGCAGAGAAAGCCATTGGCGCCCTTTACCGCGGTCTTATATCCCTCACGTCCCAGCACCATCACTTCGGCTTGATCGGAGATGGAAGCGGGTGCGGCACTGCGAGCCAGAGCGATCTCGGATTTTTCGTCAGAGATCAGATACTGGTCCAGAGGAGCCATCGCCGGATAGGCAGCTTTCGCGGCCTGTGCCAGTGAGTGGCTGCCTGCGTCGGGTAAGACAATCCGCAGAGCAAATGCCAACGCGATGATGCCGACGTGATTTTTTCGCATCCGATCCTCCCCATCCGGGCATTTCGCGCCGGTGACCCTGGACCCTGACTCGATTCGCAGATTGTAAACCGGTTGGGGAGAAACACTTCTACGGAATCAGAGTGGGATGGAAGATGCAGCGAAAACAGCCCCACGCAAGCCAAAACGCGGCTTGAATGGGGCACTCAGGTTTACTAATTATCGGGGGCTAGGCGTTGGTGCTGCTTCCGCTGCCATCGGGCGGCTGGTTTTCGGACATTGCCTTGTCGATTTCTTCGCGGCGCTTGGCGCGCGCTTCGGCGCGCTTCTGGCGCTTCTCGTCCAGCTCGTGCTCGGAACCGAGGAGTTCGATGAAGGCCTTCTCGGCTCCATCGCCCTTCTGGAAGCCGGTGCGCACGATGCGCAGATAGCCGCCGGCACGATCTCCGTAACGCGGGCGCCACGGTGTCGAACAGACGGGAGACCGCTTCCCGGGTCTGCAGATAAGACAGGGCCAGGCGGCGGGAATGCAGGTCGCCGCGCTTGCCCAAGGTGATCAGCTTTTCTACGTGAGGACGGGCGGCCTTGGCCTTGGTGATGGTCGTCTCCACCCGGTCCTCGAGAAGAATGGACGTTACCAGGTTCCGCAGCAAGGCGCGGCGGTGGCTGGTGTTGCGTCCTAGTTTGTATCCTGCATTGCGATGGCGCATGAGTTTCTCTTTCCTGCGAAAATTTAAGCGGTGGCCGGCGATCACCGGCCACCCTGATTGCTCTAGAAGTTTTCCGGCTCCGACTGGAGAGGAACATCGATCCCCTCGAGATCTTCTTCGTCGTCGTCCTCTTCATCGTCGTAACGGTTGTAGCTCGCCGCCAAGGTCGCGGCCGGCAATACGCTGGTCGGTCCAGGCACCGCGTTGCCGTGCTCGTCGATCTTCATGCCCAGGGACAAGCCCATCTGCGCAAGAATTTCCTTGATCTCGTTCAAGGATTTGCGGCCGAAGTTCTTGGTCTTCAGCATTTCCGGTTCGGTCTTCTGCACCAGTTCGCCGATGGTCTGAATGTTCGCGTTCTTCAGGCAGTTGTAGCTGCGCACGCTCAATTCAAGCTCCTCTACGGAGCGATTGAGGTTCTCGTTGCGCAACTGCATTCGGCCTTCGTCGTGCGCGCTCTCGGCTTCGATCTCTTCTTCGAAGTTGATGAAGATGCTCATGTGGTCCTTGAGCAGCTTGGCGGCGAGCCCGAGCGAATCGGCGGGCAGAACCGAGCGATTGGTCCAGACTTCAATGGTCAGCTTGTCATAGTCGGTGATCTGACCCAGACGCGCGGCTTCGACGGTGTAGTTGACCTTGCGCACCGGGGAGTGAACCGAGTCCACAGGGATGAAGCCGATGCCCAGATCGGAATCGAAATTCTTGTCGGCGGAGACATAGCCACGGCCGCGCTTGAGGCGCATTTCCATGTCCAGCTTGCCGCCTTCACTCACGGTCGCAACGTAGACATCCTTGTCCAGGATCTCGACGTCTCCGTCGGCCTCGATCATGCCGGAAGTGACGACGCCCGGCTGGTCCGCGCGCAGATAAAGCGCCTTGGGACCTTCCCCATTGAGCTTGAAGGGAATCTGCTTGAGGTTCAGGATGATGTCGGTCGCGTCTTCGACGACGCCGGTGATCGATTGAAACTCGTGCAGTACGCCTTCGATCTTGACCGCGGTGACGGCTGCGCCTTCGATCGAGGAAAGCAGGGTGCGGCGCAGCGCGTTGCCGATGGTGGTGCCGAAGCCGCGCTCAAAAGGCTGAGCGCTGAACTTGCCGTATTTCTCGGTGAGCGTCTCGGTATCGACTGCGAGACGTTTGGGTTTTTGGAATCCTCTCCAAAGCATAGCTGTGTTCCTCTCCATGCACGGCAAGCGTCGCGAAGCATTCTGCTACGGCCGTGCTCGTTACTCCCTCGTTGGTTGAATCTGATGCTCTACGTCTTACTTGCTGTACAGTTCGACGATCAGCTGCTCGTTGACCGGCAGATTCACGTCTTCACGCTTGGGCAGCGCAAGTACCTTGCCCGAAAGATTTGCGTGATCTACCTGTAGCCAGCGGGGCGCTACCTGGTGGCTGGCGAACTCGGTCGAGGTTTCGAGTACGGTGAGTTTCTTGCTGCCTTCGCGGATCTTGATCTCGTCGCCCACGCTTACCTGGAAGGAAGGAATGTTCACCTTGCGGCCATTGACTTCCACATGGCCGTGGCGCACGATCTGGCGCGCCTGGCGGCGGGAGCTGGCAAAACCGAGACGGAAGGCTACGTTGTCAAGACGACGCTCGAGCTGCTGCAAGAGCAATTCGCCGGTGACGCCCTGGGAGCGCGAAGCCTTCTCGTAGTAGGCGCGGAACTGGCTTTCCAGGGTGAAATAGATGCGCTTGGCTTTCTGCTTCTCGCGCAATTGCAGGCCATAGCCTACGATCTTGGGCTTGCGGTCGCGGCCGTGCTGGCCAGGGGCAAAGTTGCGCTTTTCAATAGGGCATTTCTCAGAAAAGCACTTGGTGCCCTTGAGAAAGAGCTTGGTGCCTTCGCGACGGCAAAGGCGGCAGACTGGTCCGGTATAACGTGCCACGTATTCTTCTCCTTAACTTCAGAGGCCGACCGGTTTACGGATCGCTTTCCTAAGGAAGCGTCCTTCGTCCCGGTCCACCAGTTTGCAAAAACTTAGACGCGTCTGCGCTTGGGCGGACGGCAGCCGTTGTGCGGAATGGGCGTAACGTCACGGATGGAGCGGACATCGAGTCCCGCCGCAGCCAGGGCGCGCACCGCAGACTCACGGCCGGAACCCGGACCACTTACCCGCACATCGACCGAACGCAGACCATGGTCACGCGCCTGGTTGGCGGCGTTCATGGCCGCCTGCTGGGCGGCAAAGGGAGTGCCCTTGCGCGATCCGCGGAAGCCGAGCGAACCTGAGCTCTTCCAGGAAAGCGTGTTGCCCTGGCCGTCGGTGATGGTCACGATGGTGTTGTTGAACGAGGCCTGAACGTAGACCAATCCGTAGGGAACGTTCTTGCGCTCGCGCTTCTTGAACTTCTTGTTCTTGTGGCAGCCTTGCCGGCTCCCTGCTTTTTGTCTTCCTGCTTCGCCATTAGGTCTTCGCCGTCGCTTTCTTCTTGCCCGCGATGGTGCCCTTACGCGGTCCCTTACGGGTGCGCGCGTTGGTGTGGGTACGCTGGCCGCGAGTGGGCAGGTTGCGCCGGTGGCGCAGTCCACGGTAGGACTGAATGTCAATCAGCCGCTTGATGTGCATCGAGACATCTTTGCGCAGATCGCCTTCGATCTGGCCTTCGTTCTCAATCACCTGGCGGATACGGTTTACCTCGTCTTCGCCCAGATCCTGGATCTTCTTGAACGGGTCCACATTGGCCGTCTCCAGGATGCGTTGCGCACGAGGGTTGCCGATCCCGAAAATGTAGGTCAGCGCGATTCTTGCCTGCTTGTGACGGGGCAGATCGACGCCAGCAATACGTGCCATGCTTGATCCTTTTGCTTGCTGACGGCAGCTTCGCCGGCGCCAGCGGTTATTGGTGAAAGCTGCTGGAGAGGTTCAACGCAAGCCTTCTAATGGGCGAACTCCCGGCTAACTAGCCTCTTCAGTGCTGTTTTGAGGGGGAAAAACCCTCAGTTTATATTTGCGTTTCCCATCCTTCGCAAAATGCCGCGAAGGATGGGGCACCCTTGGTTCTTTGTTAGTTAAACTTCCCGGTTCCGACGTTTGTTCAAAACCCTTGCTTTGTTACAGCGACGGAGTTTTAGCCTTGGCGCTGCTTGTGCTTGGAGTTCTCGCAGATCACCCGCACCACACCGCGGCGATGGATGACCTTGCACTTGTCACAAATCTTTTTTACTGATGCCCGAACTTTCATAACGACGACTCCTGACTGCTATTTGTAGCGGTAAACGATCCGGCCCCGGGTCAGATCGTATGGACTGAGCTCTACCGCTACCCGGTCGCCGGGAAGGATGCGAATAAAGTTTTTTCGCATGCGTCCCGAAACGTGCGCCAGAACCTGGTGCTTGTTCTCAAGCTCGACTTTAAACATCGCGTTGGGCAACGTCTCAACGACAGTTGCCATTACTTCAATCGCGTCTTCCTTCGACAAACTTTATCCCGATTCCGCCTGTGATACGCATCCCACAGGCCTTGTTGCCTACTGCGTCAAAATTACAGCGCCCTCGGCCGTCACCGCGACGGTGTGCTCGAAGTGAGCGCTCAAGCTTCCATCTTCGGTTACCGCTGTCCAGCCGTCGCTCAATACCTGCACACCCGGCTTGCCTACATTCACCATGGGCTCGATGGCCAGAACCATGCCCGCGCGCAGTTTGGTTCCCGCTCCCCGCTGCCCGTAGTTAGGAACCTGCGGATCTTCATGCATCCGGGTTCCAATTCCATGGCCCACAAATTCCCGAACCACGCTGAAGCCGTCCGCTTCCACCACTTCCTGCACCGCCGCGCCAATATCGCCCAGCGTCGCTCCCGGCCGCACTACCTTGATCGCGGTCTCGAGCGATGCCATGGTCACATCCAGCAGCCGCTTGGTCTCTGGGCGCTACCTCGGCTCCCACGGGAACGGTAATTGCCGAGTCGCCGTAGTAGCCGTCCAACACCACACCGCAGTCGATGGAGACGATGTCTCCATCGCGCAGCACGCGGTCGCTGGAGGGGATGCCGTGCACCACCTGCTCGTTCACCGAAGTGCACAAGACACAGGGATAGCCACGATAGCCCTTGAACGCGGGAAGTGGCTCCAAAGCTCTGCCATCTTGCTTTCCGCCGCCGTTTCCAGGTCGAGCGTAGTGACGCCAGGCTTGACATGTGCGCGCACATGCTCCAGCACCTCGCGAACCACTGCTCCGCTGCGCCGCATCTTTTCAATTTCCTGCGGCGTCTTGATCATGATGGCCATTGGCCTTTTTCAACTCTCTCTTTCACTCAACGTCTTATTAAGTCACGGCGAACTTCGGGGCTACTTACCCCGAAAACCCCTTTATGCCAGCTAAGTCTGGGATCTGAGTCGCGCTACCGCGGCCATGATGCCCGCCATTACCTCCTCTGCCGGCTGCTCGCCATCCACTTCCACGAACCGGCTGCTGGCGCGATAATGCTCCACCACCGGCGCCGTCAGCGCCGCATACGTGCGCATCCGCTCATGGAAGACTGCTTCCACATCATCCGCGCGCTGGACCAGCGGTGTGCCTTCCACATCGCATACCGTGTCTAGTTTCGGCGGCTGCAGGTAAACGTTGTAAATGCGCTGGCAGGTTGGACAGCTGCGCCGACCCGTGATACGACGCAACAACTGAGTATAACTTACCTGAATACTTACTGCAATCAGCGGCAGGCCAGACGGATTGGCCGTTGCTTCCCCGTTGGCCAACCGGTTGTCGAGCCATTCCGCCTGGGCCAGGGTGCGGGGATAGCCATCCAAAATATAGCCGCGGGCTGTATCGGGCTGGGCCAGCCGCTCGGCCACCATCTGGTTGACCAGGTCGTCGGGAACCAGCTTGCCCTGGTCCATGATCTGCTGAGCCAGGAGGCCGAGGGCGGTGCCACGATCTTTGTGGTCGCGCAGCAGGTCGCCGGTCGAGATCTGGGGGATCCCCCAGGCCGCCATGATTCCTTTGGCCTGGGTTCCCTTGCCTACTCCCGGAGCTCCCATGAGCAGCATGGGGCCGGGAATGATCAGCTTGCGCCCCGCATCAACGTCCGGGCCGGTTTGCAGTCCTTCGGCCGCGGGTAATGGTCTTACCACGACCGCCTTCCGCGGACCCGGCCGCTGCGGGGGGAGAAGCCATCATAGTGGCGCATGATCAGCTGCGACTCCACCTGGTTGACCGTATCCATGGCCACGCCGACCACGATCAGCAGCGAAGTCCCGCCGAAGTAGAAGCTTACGTTCAAGCCGTGGGTGACCCAGGTGGGGAGCTGCTCGAAGAACCCACCTACCAGCCAAAGATCGTTCAGGTGAATGCCGCTGATCAGGATCTGCGGGATCAGGGAGATCACGATCAGGTAAAGGGCGCCTACCAGGGTGATCCGGGTAAGGACGTCGTTCACGAAGTCGGAAGTACGCCGGCCGGGACGAATGCCGGGGATGAACCCGCCGTACTTGCGCATGTTGTCGGCAATGTCATCGGGACGGAAAACGATGGAGATGTAGAAGTAGGCGAAGAACACGATGCCCACGATATACAGCAGCTCATACCAGGGTTCTCCTGGACGCAGGCCATCAAAAATCCGGGTCAGGAATCCGCTGTTGCGCACGTAACCAGAGCCGGCAAAGAGCAGCGGGGCGGAGAGGATGGAGCTGGCGAAGATGACCGGCATGACGCCGCCGGAGTTGACCTTGAGGGGCAGATGGGTGGACTGGCCGCCCATCAGACGCCGGCCGACAATCCGCTTGGCGTACTGCACCGGGATACGCCGCTCACTGCGCTCCACAAAGACGATGAAGGCGACGATGGCGATCATCATGACCACCAGGATCACCAGAGCCGGAATGGTGAAGGAGCCCCATGCCTGGGTGCGGGCCTTGTCGATCAGATCCTGAATACCGCGGGGGAGGCCAACCACGATACCGGCGAAGATGAGCAGGCTCATCCCGTTGCCGATGCCGCGGTCGGTAATCTGCTCACCCAGCCACATGATGAAGGCGGTGCCGGTGGTCAGCGTGACCATGGTCATCAGGACGAAGCCGGGTCCTGGGTTCAAGACATAGGAAACGCCGCCGGAACCGTGGGAAAGGGTCAGGGCGATGGCCAGCGATTGCACCGCGCCGAGCACGACGGTGACGTAGCGGGTCCACTGGGTAATCTTGCGCCGCCCCAGCTCGCCTTCCTTTTGCAGTTTGGCCAGTGGCTCGTACACCACGGTCAGCAACTGGAAGATGATGGAGGCGGTGATGTAGGGCATGATGCCCAGGGCAAAGATGGTCAGACGGCGAAGGTTGCCACCGCTGAACAGGTCGACCAGGCCGAGCGCACTGCCTGCCTGCTGGTCGAAGAATTGCGCCAGCAGCTTGAGGTTGACGCCGGGGGTTGGGATCTGCGAGCCCAGGCGATACACGGCCAGGATGCCCAGCGTGAACAAGACCCGCTTGCGCAGGTCAGGAATGCGGAAGATATTGCGGATCTTCTCAAACATACGTTTCCCGTGTCGTTACCGATCGTGAACTTGCCATAAGGCCGCAGTTAGGCGACCAGGACAGCCTTGCCGCCGGCTTTCTCGATCTTTTCCTGGGCCGACTTGGAAAACTTGTGCGCATGCACGGTGACCGCAACGGTCAACTCACCATCGCCCAATACCTTGACCAGCCCGTGACGCTTCTTGAGCAGGCCCTTGGCGGCGAAGGCTTCGAGCGTCAACTCCGCTTTGCCCAACTCTTCATGGAGTTCGGCGATGCGGCTCAGGTTTACGACCGAGTATTCGGTGCGGAAGATGTTGGTGAAACCACGCTTCGGCAGGCGGCGATGCAAGGGCATCTGACCACCTTCAAAGCCGCGCATCATGTGGGAGCCGGAACGGGAACGCTGTCCCTTGTGGCCTCGGGTAGAAGTCTTGCCCATGCCCGAACCCATACCGCGGCCAACACGCTTTTTGCCGGTGTTCGCCTGCTTGGGCGCCCGCAAATTAGAAAGATTCTTTGCCATGACTATCCTCGCTCAACGCCAGACCGGTCAAAGCCGGTCCGACTCGCTTATGTGGTCTTATTTTACGATCCGCACCAGGTGCGGAACGGTCTTGACCATGCCACGGATGGATGCCGTATCTTCACGCTCCACCACTTGATTCAGCCGGGTGAAGCCCAGTCCCTTGACCACCCTCTTGTGCTTTTCCGGGGTGGAAATCGAAGACCGGTAGTACTCCAGGCGCATCATCGATTTTGCTTCCTGCTCTGCCATCAATATAGCTCCTGTACCTGCTTGCCGCGAGCGGCAGCGACTTCGGCACGATCGCGCAACTGCACCAACGCATCGAAGGTGGCCTTGACCACATTGTGCGGATTGGCCGTGCCCAGGCTCTTGGTGAGCACGTTCTGCACGCCGACCGAGGTCATCACGGCGCGCACCGCGCCGCCGGCGATGACGCCCGTGCCTTCCGGCGCCGGCTTCAGCAATACATGCCCGGAGCCAAAACGGCCCAGCACCTGGTGGGGAATGGTGGTCTCCGACAGGTTCACGTGCACCAGATTCTTTTTGGCCGCCTCGATGCCCTTGCGGATCGCCTGCGGCACTTCCTTCGCCTTGCCCGAGCCGTAACCTACGACGCCGGCAGAGGGATCTCCCACGACTACCAGCGCCGCGAAGGACATGTTCTTGCCGCCCTTGACCACTTTGGTGACACGATTGATGGACACCACCTGATCCTTCAGGTTGTACTGCCCGGCGTCCAGTTTCCGCTTGAGTATTGCCATGCTCTTGTCCGATCCTTCTGCGCCGCTCTCTAGCCGCGCCTGTCCCTAACTTAGAATTCCAAACCTGCTTCGCGCGCCGCATCCGCCAGGGCCTTGATGCGCCCGTGGTAGAGATAACCGCCGCGGTCGAAGACCACCCGCTTGATGCCCTTTTCGATGGCCCGCTCGGCGACCAGCTTGCCCACTTCTTTGGCCGCGGCTACGTTGCCGCCAGTCTTGATCTTGGCGGCCAGGCTGGAGGCGGAGAGAATCGTCTCCCCCTTGGCATCGTCGATGATCTGGGCATAGATGTGGTTCAGCGAACGGTACACATTCAGCCGGGGACGTACCGCGGTGCCTTCCATTTTCTGGCGAATGCGAAAGTGCACTCGCTGGCGAATTACATTTCTCTGTCTTAACGGAATCATTGTTCTTCCCTTTCCTAAAAGCGGAGCTGCCCTGCAGCCCCGTTCGGTTACTTAGCGCCGGTCTTGCCGACCTTCTTCTTCAGACGCTCGCCCGCATAGCGCACGCCCTTGTTTTTGTAGGGATCGGGCTTACGCAGGGAGCGCATGTCGGCGGCCACCTGGCCAACCTTTTGCCGGTCGATGCCGCTGATGGTCAGCCGGGTCTGCTTGGGGTCGATGGTGACTTCAATGCCGGAGGGCAAGGGAAACTCGATGGGATGCGAGAAGCCCAGGGTAAACACCACTGTGCCCTTTCCCTTGAGCTCGGCACGATAGCCGATGCCGACAATGTCCAGGTCCTTGGTCCAACCCTTGGTCACGCCTTCAACCGCATTCGAGACCAGCGCGCGCGTCAGGCCATGCAGCGCAGCGAGTGAGTCTTTCTCGCGGACCGCGTTCAGGGTCCCATCCTTCTTTTCGAGCGTGATGCCCGCGGGCAGCAATGCGGTCAGCTTGCCCTTGGGTCCTTCGACCAGCACGGTGTTGCCCTGCACTGTGTACTTGACGGTTGCGGGCAACGGAATCGGTTTCTTGCCTATACGCGACATACTGTTCTCAATCCTTCACGGCTTGCGAGTCGCGGCGGCCAGTTGCCACCGTTCCACTGCAGCCAGAGAGCAACTTGCGCTGCTCTCAAATTCCTTGTCTTACCAGACCTCGCAGAGGATCTCGCCGCCGACGCCTTCGCGCCGCGCCTGCCGGCCGGTCATTACGCCTCGCGGCGTGGTCATGATGCTGATGCCGAGCCCGCTTTGCACGCGCTTGATTTCGTCGCGGCCGACATAGACACGGCAGCCGGGACGCGAGATGCGGGACAGGTCGCGAATGGCAGCCTCGTTGTTGGCGCCGTACTTGAGGTAAACCCGCAGGACGGCGCGGCCGTTTTCTTCGGCGGCCTTGTAGTTGGCGATGTAGCCTTCTTCCTTAAGGATGCGGGCAATCTCGGTCTTCAGCTTCGATGCCGGAACATCCAGCTTTTGGTGGCGCGCGCGGATGGAATTGCGGATGCGCGTCACAAAGTCGGCTACTGGATCGGTCAAACTCATTCTCTCTCCTCCACTCCCCGTTCGCTTCGGCTTTACGAACTAACTAAGCCGCAGAACCAGCGGGAATGTTGTTGTGATACCGGGACGGTTACTTACCAACTTGACTTGACGACCCCGGGGATTTCTCCGCGAAGCGCCAACTGACGGAAGCACAAGCGGCATAGGCCGAACTTGCGCAGGTACGCACGGGGCCGGCCGCAGATCTTGCAGCGATTGTGCTGGCGGCTGGAAAATTTCGGCTTGCGGGCGTCTTTAACTCGTTTCGCTGTAGTTGCCATTTGTCTCTCTTCCTTATGCCGTCTGACGGAAAGGTATGCCGAACTGCCGTAGCAGGGCACGCGCCTGGTTGTCGTCTTTGGCCGTGGTCACGATGGTGACGTTCATGCCTTTCAACTTTTCCACCCGCGCATAGTCGACCTCAGGGAAAATCAGCTGATCGCGCATGCCCAGGGTGTAGTTGCCGCGGCCGTCAAAGCTCTTGGTGGAGACGCCGCGGAAATCGCGCACGCGGGGTAGCGCCACGGAGATGAGCCGGTCGAGAAATTCGTACATGATGTCGCCGCGCAGCGTGACCATGGCGCCGATTGGCATGCCTTCGCGCACTTTGAAGGCGGCGATGGACTTCTTGGCTCGGGTGGTCACCGGCTTTTGTCCGGCCACCGATGCCAGGTCCGCTACCAGCGGATCCATCAGCTTTACATTTTGTGTGGCCTCGCCCAGACCCATATTCAAAACAATCTTTTCCAGGCGGGGCACGGCCATCAGGTTATCGAGGCCCAGTTCTTTTTGCAGTGCCGGCCTGATTTCCTTCTGGTACTTGTCTTTGAGTCTCGCTACTACTTTCGCCATAATCTGTCTCTTTCTTTTTCACGGTCCCGGAGTGGGCTTTGCCCGTATACCGTTGCGTGATCGGTTGCGATTACTTTTTCTTCGCCGCCAGGGTCTGGCCGCACTTCTTGCACACCCGAACCTTGGTATCGCCTTCGAACTTGTGGCCGACACGCGTTGGGCCGCAGGTACCGCAGACCAACATCACGTTGGAGATTTGAATTGCCGCTTCCTGCTCGGCAATGCCACCCTTGATGTTGCGCTGCGGATTGGGATGGACATGCTTCTTGACCATGCGGACATGCTCTACCAACACGCGATCCTTATCGCCCAACACGCGCAGTACGCGGCCGCGCTTGCCTTTGTCGGTGCCGGTAATGACTTCCACCGTATCGTTGCGCTGTAATTTCAATGCCATACATTCCTCACTTTGGCTGGCCGGTTTACAGTACTTCCGGGGCCAGCGACACAATCTTCAAAAATTTCTTCTCGCGCAGTTCGCGAGCGACCGGACCGAATACGCGGGTCCCTACCGGTTCACCGGCGTCGTTGATCAAGACTGCAGCGTTCTGGTCAAAGCGGATGTAGGTGCCGTCACGGCGGCGATATTCCTTACGCGTCCGCACCACGACTGCCTTGACGACAACACCCTTCTTGACTTGCCCGTCGGGCGAGGCTTCCTTGACGGAGGCAGTGATGACGTCGCCCAGGCCGGCTTTCTTGCCGCTCGAGCCGCCCAGTGGCAGAATCATCTGCAGCTTGCGCGCGCCGGAATTGTCGGCGACCTCCAGCATGGTTCTCATTTGTACGGCCATACTCGTATCTCCTTACTTCGTCGCCTTGCTTGAACATTCCCTCAGCGGCTAAAGCCGGCCGGGGTTTGCTTGTGTAACGTACGGGCTTAAGCCCGTACCCTTCAGAAGCTTGCCTCAGGGCCCAAAGGCCCGAGGATTTCGTCCCTCGAGGCTTCCCCGACCTACACCAAACCGCGCCTTCTTTGCTCGGGGATAATGCTCGCTGCGGCGAGGCATCCCCGGCCTACACCAAATCGTGCCTTAGATAACAGGTTGTGCGATCTCCTCGGCTTGCGGCAGGGAGGACCGGCGAATGACTTCTTCCAGAGTCCAGCGCTTCAGCTTGCTTAGGGGACGGCTTTCGCGAATCCTTACAACGTCGCCGAGACGCGCGGAGTTTTGCTCGTCGTGGGCGTAGAACTTTTTGCTGAGCTTAATCACTCGCTTGTACTTGGGGTGCGTCTTGCGCATTTCCACTTCGACTACGATGGTTTTCTGCATCTTGGTCGAAACGACGCTGCCAATCTTCTCTGTGCGCCGGGTTTCCGGCTTAACCGCTGCTGCTTCCGTCATGGCTAACGAGCCTCTTTTCCGGCCGCCTTGGCCTTCTTGGTTTTGGCCGGCTTGGCGGCAGGGGTGCTCGCCGGCTGAAGGGCGGCACCGTGCAGGCCCAGTGCCCGCTCGCGGGCGATGGTCTTGATGCGGGCGACGTCCTTGCGCAGATCGCGGAGCTTCTTCACGCCCTCGTTCTGGCCGAGCTTCATCTGGAAGCGCAGGCGAAACAGTTGCTCGGCCGACTGCCGTTCCTGCCGTACCAGCTCTTCATCATTCAGGTTACGAATCTTTTCCGGTTCCATTGCTCTTCTCTCTCGTATCCGCTACTTGGCTACCGCTGTCGGCTTGACATCATGGCGCATGACAAATCGAGTCTTCAAGGGCAGCTTGTTCGAAGCCAGCCGCATTGCTTCGGCCGCCATCTCGGGAGAAACCCCTTCCATCTCGAACAGCACCTTGCCGGGGCGAACGACGGCTACCCAGTGATCGGGAGCGCCCTTGCCCTTGCCCATACGGGTTTCGGCCGGCTTCTTGGTTACCGGCTTGTCAGGAAACAGCCGGAGCCAGATTTTGCCGCCACGCTTGATGAAACGCGTCATGGCCACACGGCTGGCTTCAATCTGCCGGTCCGTGATGTAGCCGCACTCCATCACCTTGAGCCCATAATCCCCAAAGGAGAGCTCGGAGCCGCGCCACGCTTTGCCACACATGCGACCGCGCTGCTGCTTGCGGTACTTGACTTTCTTTGGCATCAACATAAAATTCCGCCTTTAAAAACTTAAAATACTCCGCTGGCGCCGGCCGGCTGCGGCTGACGGCGCTTTTGCTCGTAAATGTCACCGCGATAGATCCAGGTCTTCACGCCGATGACGCCATAGGTGGTGCGCGCTTCGGCAAACCCATAATCAATGTCGGCGCGCAAAGTGTGCAGAGGAAGCCGCCCCTGCAAATACCACTCCGAGCGCGCGATCTCGTTGCCGTTCAACCGGCCCGAGACGCGAACCTTGATGCCCTTGCAGCCAAAGCGCAGCGCGGAATCGACCGCCTTACGCATGGCCCGGCGGAAACCAACGCGCTTTTCGAGCTGCAGGGCGATGTTCTCGGCCACCAGCTGAGCGTCGAGTTCCGGCTTGTTCACCTCCAGAATGTCGATGAACACTTCCCGGTTGGTGCGCTTCTGCAAATCGACTTTGAGCTTCTCGATCTCGGCGCCCTTGCGGCCGATGACGATGCCCGGACGCGCGGTGCGGATGATGAGCCGCAGCTTGTTGCCGGGCCTTTCGATCTCGACCGAGCTGACGCCTGCCGCCTTGAGCTTCTCTTTCAACTCTTCACGCAGGTGCACATCTTCGATCAGCAATTTGTCGTAGTCGCGCTCGACGAACCAGCGTGACCGCCATGGCTTGTTGACGCCGAGTCGAAAGCCGTAAGGATGAACTTTTTGTCCCATAATTTCCTCGAACCTACTTCGCGGCCTTCTTCCAGTTTTTTGCTGCGTTCTTCTTGGCCACGGTTTTCCTGGCCGCAGTTTTCTTCGCCGCGCCCTTCGCCAGACGCTTCTTGGGAGCCGCTGTTTCCGACCCAACGGTCTCGGCCAATGCGGCCCGCTTGCGCTCCGCCACGGTAATGATGATGTGAGCGAGCCTGCGCTGATAGCGGAAGGCGCGACCCATCGGCGCCGGACGGATCCGCTTCATACGCGGTCCTTCGTTGGCCAGCGCGGTCTTGACATAGAGGTTGTCTACATCCAGATCGAGATCGCGCTCCTGGCTGAGATAGTTTGCGTTCTGAATGGCCGCGCGCAGCACTTTCTCGACCAGCGGCGCGACACCCTTCTTGGTGAAGGCCACTGTCTCCAGTGCTTCTCCCACGCGGCGCCCCTTGATCAGCTCGAGTACCAGCCGAGCTTTCTGCGGCGATACGCGCTGGAATTTCGCTTCGGCCCGGAATTCCTGTGTTTCCAGTTGCATTGGTTTCTTCCCTTAAACTCTTCTTAGCGGGGTTTGGCGGAGGACTCGGCCGCCTTGGCGGAGTGCCCCTTAAACGTCCGCGTGGCGGAAAACTCGCCCAGTTTGTGGCCTACCATGTTCTCCGTCACGTAGACCGGAATAAACTTCTTGCCGTTATGCACCGCGATGGTGTGCCCCACCATATCCGGATGGATGGTCGAACGGCGGGACCAGGTACGAAGGACCTTTTTGTCATTCGTCTGGTTCATCGCTTCGATTTTCACCATCAGGTGGGTATCGATGAACGGACCCTTTTTTGTCGAACGTGCCATAGATTCGAAACTCCTCAGTACTTTGCTTGGTTCCCGGGCTTACTTCTTGGCGCGACTGACGATAAAGGTGTCGGTCCGCTTGTTGTTGCGTGTCTTGTAACCACGTGTGGGCTGTCCCCACGGGGTGACGGGGTGACGTCCGCCGGAAGTCTTGCCTTCGCCGCCGCCATGCGGGTGATCGACCGGGTTCATGGAGACGCCGCGGTTGCTGGGACGAATACCCTTCCAGCGATTCCGTCCGGCTTTGCCGATGGAAACATTCTCATGGT
Organism: uncultured Acidobacteriaceae bacterium; assembly: GCA_963758385.1. Taxonomy (GTDB): domain Bacteria; phylum Acidobacteriota; class Terriglobia; order Terriglobales; family Acidobacteriaceae; genus PALSA-350. The sequence goes on from CAVWVA010000001.1 coordinate 3,092,237, forward strand.
CGGTATTGCCAACCTGGCCTACGGTCGCCATGCAGGCCACCAGCACCCGGCGGGTTTCGCCGGAAGGCAGCTTCAGCAGCGCGTAGTCGCCCTCTTTGGCCACCAGCTGTGCCGAGGCTCCGGCGGAACGAACCATCTGCGCACCTTTGCCGGGCCGAAGCTCGACGTTGTGCACCGTGGTGCCGGAAGGAATGTTCTTAAGGGGCAACGCATTGCCCACCAGGATGTCCGCCTCAGGCCCACTCATGACCGTCTGCCCCACCTTGAGGCCGACCGGCTGGATGATGTAGCGCTTCTCTCCGTCGAGGTAATTGACCAGCGCGATGCGCGAGGAGCGGTTGGGATCGTACTCGATCGAGGCCACCTTGCCCGGCACGCCAAACTTATCCCGCTTGAAGTCGATCAGGCGAAGCTTCTGCTTATGGCCACCGCCATGGTGACGAATGGTCAAATCGCCTGAATTACGGCGTCCGCCGGTGCGCTGCTTCACAGCCAACAGCGGCTTGTGCGGGCGATTGGTCGTAATGTCGTCGTTTACCAGGGATGTCTGGAAACGCAACGTAGGGGTGATCGGTCTGTATGTCTTGATCGGCATCGTTTAGCTCACAACTTCTATCCTGGGAAAACTTCTCTTTTCCCACCCTTCGCAAAAAAGCGCGAAGGATGGGGCACCCGGCTTTTAGTTTCTGACACAGACTTCTAAACAGTCTTTAACTTCTGAAACAATTACGATTGCGTTGGTCTACCGCATTACATCGCGTTGACGTAGTCGGGCATTTTCTCGCCCTTCTGCAGACGAACGTAGGCCTTTTTCCAATCCGGGCGAAAGCCGGAAAACTTGCCCCGGCGGCGTTCCTTGCCGAGAAAGTTAGCTGTACGCACGCTCCGAACCTTTACCTTGAACAGCGTCTCGACGGCCTGCCTGACTTCGGTCTTGGTCGCATCGGTGGCTACATCGAACACCAGCGTGCTTTCCACTTCCTTGACGCCCAGGCCCTTTTCGGTAATTAACGGGCGGCGGATTACGTTATAAAGAGTCGGCATTACGCCACCTCCGAGCCGGCCGCTAGTTTGCGCCGGGAAACAGTCTTCTTCAACGACTCCTGCAATTGCTCAATTGCGGCGCGGGAAAAAATCGCCCGCTCGTAGCGCAGCAGATCGTAGGGATGCACTTCCTTGGACAACATCAACTCCACCCGATCGAGATTGCGCGAACCCAAGAGCAGGGTCCGGCTGGGCTCCTGGCCGCTTTCGACCAACAGGGTGGTCCGTTTGGCATCGAGCTTGTCGAGCGCGGTGCGATAGGACTTGGTCTTGGCGTCGGCCGGTTCCAGGCTCTCGACCACGGTCAGCTTGCCGTCGGCCAACTTGGTGGCCAGCGCGGAGCGCAGGGCGCCAAGCAGCTTCTTGCGGGGGAAGGCATAGTCATAGCTTCGCGGCTGAGGTCCGTGGACCGTGCCGCCGTGGCGCCAGATGGGAGACCGCACGGAACCGACGCGCGCCCTTCCTGTACCTTTCTGCTTCCACAACTTCTTGCCGGAACCGGAGACCAGCTTCTTGTTCTTGGTGGCGGCGGTGCCTTGCCGCAGGGCGGCGCGATAGTGCTTCACCGCTTCCCAAAGCAGAGCTTCATTGATTTGGTCCGCCGCAAAGATCTCATCCGCCAACTCCAACGAGCCGACTTTGTTCCCCGCGAGATCTACTACATCAATCTGTGCCATATACGTTTCCTTAAGACGCCTTGCCGCCGTTACTTCTTCTTACTGCCCGCGGGCTTGCCACCGGAAGCCTTCTTCGAGGCCTTCAACGGATCGACTGTGCCGCCGCCGCCAAAGCCACGACGCTCACGCGGCGGCGCCTTGGATTTTGAAATCATCACGTAACCATCGCGCGGACCCGGGATCGCACCTTCGACCATCAACAGGTTTTCGTCCAGGTCGATGCCGCGAATACGCAGGTTGCGAACGGTGACCTGCTCGGCGCCGTAGTGCCCCGGCATGCGCTGCCCGGGAAACACGCGCGAGGGAAAAGAGGAAGCTCCGATCGAGCCCTGCACCTGGAACATGTGTCCGTGCGCTTTGGGTCCACCGCCAAAGTGGTGGCGGCGGACTACGCCAGCGAACCCGCGCCCCTTGCTGGTGCCAATCACGTCGACGTACTTGGCGTCTGCGAAAATGTCTACCAGAACCTTGTCGCCCGCCTTAAGCACCTCGGTCTCGCCGTCCTCTCCCTTGACTACTTCCAGGGGGACTTCGCGCATCAGCTTCACCGGCGGCACGTTGTTCTTGGCGAAGTGGCCGGCCATCGGCTTGTTCACCTTGCCACCCTTGACGAACTCGATCAAACCAATCTGCGCCGCGCTGTAGCCGTCGCCCGCCATCGTCTTCAGCTGGGTCACCACGCAGGGACCCGCCTGCAGGACGGTGACCGGGTGTACGTCACCCTTGTCATCGAACAGCTGCGTCATCCCGATCTTCTTGCCCAGAATTCCCATCACCGACATGTGCTCTCCTGCCTACTTCTCGAATGCCTTGATCTCCACGTCGACGCCGGCTGGAAGATCCAGCTTCATCAACGCATCGATGGTCTGCTGCGTGGGCTCGAGAATATCGATCAACCGTTTATGAGTGCGGATCTCGAAGGCCTCGCGCGATTTCTTGTCAACGTGCGGGGAACGCAGCACGCAATATTTGTTTTTTACGGTCGGCAACGGAATGGGACCCGCGACCTGGGCCCCGGTACGCTTTGCCGTCTCGACAATTTCGCCCGTCGAGGTATCGAGTACCCGATAGTCGTAAGCCTTGAGCCGAATGCGAATTCTCTGTCCTACCATCTCAACCCCTTCGTGCGAACCAACATGAAACGTTTAGCGAGCAGAGCCTGATGGCCCGTAACCTCAGGGCCTAAAGGCCCCGTGATTTGCCCGGCTTGTGTATGGGCCAAAGCCCATACCTACACCCACGTAGATATGGCCTGACGGCCATATCTACGTGGCAGCCACCTACCTACTTGATGATCTCGCTGATGGTGCCGGCGCCTACGGTGCGTCCGCCTTCGCGGATGGCAAAACGCAGACCCTTTTCCATCGCTACCGGGGTGTGCAACTCAATCTCCAGCTGCACGTTGTCACCCGGCATCACCATCTCCGTGCCTTCCGGCAGCTTCGCCGTCCCGGTCACGTCCGTGGTGCGAAAATAAAACTGCGGCCGGTAGCCATTGAAGAACGGAGTGTGACGACCTCCCTCTTCCTTGCTCAAGACGTAAATCTCGCCCTTGAACTTGGTGTGCGGCGTGATCGAGCCAGGCTTGGCCAACACCATCCCGCGCTCCACGTCTTCCTTGGCAATGCCGCGCAGCAACAGACCTGCGTTGTCTCCAGCCAATCCCTCGTCCAGCTGCTTCTTGAACATCTCGACGCCGGTAACTACCGTCTTGCGCGTCTCGCGGAAGCCCACAATCTCAGACTCTTCGCCAACCTTCACCTTGCCCCGCTCGATGCGGCCCGTCACTACCGTGCCGCGGCCCGAGATGGAAAAAATGTCTTCAATCGGCATCAGGAACGGCTGGTCAATGGCACGCGCCGGCAAGGGCACGTTCTTATCCACCGCATCCATCAGCTCATCGATCTTGGCTTCCCACTGTGCTTCCCCGTTCAACCCACCCAACGCCGAGCCGCGGATCACCGGCACATCGTCCCCAGGAAAGTTGTACTTCGACAGGAGCTCCCGTACTTCCATCTCCACCAGGTCCGTCAGCTCCTCGTCTTCCACCGCGTCGCACTTGTTGAGAAACACCACAATGTAGGGAACCCCTACCTGGCGGGCCAGCAACACGTGCTCCTTGGTTTGCGGCATCGGACCATCGGTCGCCGCCACCACCAGAATCGCGCCATCCATCTGCGCCGCTCCGGTGATCATGTTCTTGATGTAATCCGCGTGGCCAGGGCAATCCACGTGCGCATAATGACGGTTCGCCGTCTCATACTCCACGTGCGCGGTCGCAATCGTAATCCCGCGCTCCCGCTCCTCAGGCGCATTGTCAATCGAATCAAACGAACGAAACTGGATCTTCGGATTGTGCTTCGACAATACCTTCGTGATCGCCGCCGTCAATGTCGTCTTGCCGTGATCAATATGCCCAATCGTTCCCACGTTCACGTGCGGCTTGGACCGGTCAAACTTCTCCTTCGCCATCTCGTCCCTCTCTTAGTTCTTAAATCGGTTAATTCCGAGGAGTTATTCCTCAGGGGCTAAAGCCCCTCGTATTGCCACAGTTCATGTACGGGCTAAAGCCCGTACCCTTCAAAGCATGCCTCAAGGCCTAAAGGCCCAAGGATTACATCGCGTTTTACCGGGGATAATGCTCGCTGCGGCGAGGCATCCCCGGTAAAACTTAAACCCTCTCCAACGCCCGTCAAGCCCGCTTGAAAAGCCAAGCTTATTTGCCCTGGTTGCGCCCGATAATCTCTTCTGACACCGAACGCGGCGCCTCTTCGTAGCGATTGAAATGCATCGAGTAATTCGCCCGGCCCTGGGTCGAAGAGCGCATGTGAGTGGCATAGCCAAACATTTCGCTCAACGGCACATTGGCCTTGATGACCTGCGATCCGGCGCGGTGCTCCATGCCTTCAATCCGGCCCCGGCGGGAGTTGAGGTCGCCAATGATGGTTCCCATGTACTCCTCAGGCACCACCACTTCGACCGACATCACCGGCTCGAGTAACACCGGCGTTGCCTTGCGGGCTGCTTCCTTGAACGCCATCGATCCGGCAATCTTGAACGCCATTTCGTTGGAGTCGACATCGTGGTAGCTGCCGTCGAACAGGGTCGCTTTCACGTCCACGATTTCGTAGCCAGCCAACACGCCGCCCTGCAGAGCCTCGCGAATGCCCTGCTCCGTGGGCTTGATGTATTCCTTGGGCACTACACCGCCCTTGATGTCGTTGACAAACTCGAAGCCCTTGCCAGGCCCATTGGGCTCGACGCGGATCTTCACGTGGCCGTAGTTACCCGAACCACCGGTCTGCCGGATGTACTTGCCCTCGGCCTCTGCCGCCTTGCGGATGGTCTCGCGATAAGCCACTTGCGGCTTGCCGACGTTGGCTTCGACCTTGTACTCGCGCATCATGCGGTCGACGATGATTTCCAGGTGCAACTCACCCATGCCGCTGATGATGGTCTGCCCGGAATCAGGATCGGTATGCACCTTGAAGGTGGGATCTTCCTGCGCCAGCTTGGCCAGGGCCATACCCATCTTCTCCTGATCGGCCTTGGTCTTCGGCTCCACGGCAACGTGGATGACCGGAGCAGGAAAGTCGATCGATTCGAGCACGATGGGCGACTTGTCGGTACAGATGGTGTCGCCGGTGATCAGATTCTTCAGGCCCACGCAGGCGCAGATGTCGCCGGCATAGATCTCGACAATCTCTTCCCGCTTGTTGGCGTGCATCTTGAGCAAACGTCCAATACGCTCGCTTCTGCCGGTACGCGGATTGAGCACCGTGTCGCCCGTCTTCAGGTGGCCTGAATAGAGGCGAACAAAGATCAGCTGGCCGACAAAAGGGTCGGTCATGATCTTGAAGCCCAACGCGGTCAACGGCTCGCTATCGTCGGCATGGCGAAGGATGATCTCCTCCATGTTGTCCGGGTTGTGGCCTTCAATGGGAGGAACATCCAGCGGGCTGGGCAGGAAATCGACCACCGCATCGAGCAGCGTCTGCACACCCTTGTTTTTGAATGCACTGCCGCACAGCACCGGGAAGAGTTTCATGCCGATGGTGGTGGCGCGCAGCGCCTTGCGCAGCTCGGCGGCCGTGGGAGTTTCGCCTTCGAGAAACTTGTGCAGCATCTCGTCGTCGTTCTCCGCCACCGACTCGACCAGCTGCATGCGGAAGGCTTCCGCCTTCTTGAGCATGGCTGCGGGAATCTCTTCTACCGAATACTTGGCGCCCATGGTTTCGTCATGCCACAGGATGGCGCGCATCTCAATGAGGTCGATGACCCCTTTGAAAGCAGCCTCCTGGCCGATGGGAATCTGGATCGCAACTGGCTTGGCATTCAAGCGCTTGCGGATGGTATCGATGGCGTGCTCAAAATCGGCGCCCATCTTGTCCATCTTGTTGATGAAGCAAATGCGGGGCACGCCGTACTTATCGGCCTGCCGCCACACCGTCTCCGATTGCGGCTCTACGCCGTGGACTGCGTCGAAGCAGGCGACGGCGCCGTCGAGCACGCGCAGGCTGCGCTCCACCTCGGCGGTGAAGTCCACGTGGCCTGGAGTGTCGATGATGTTGATACGAATATCGCGCCAGGTGCAGGTGGTGGCAGCCGAGGTAATCGTGATGCCGCGCTCCTGCTCCTGCGCCATCCAATCCATCGTCGCCGTGCCTTCATGCACTTCGCCGATGCGATGGGTGATGCCGGTGTAAAACAAAATGCGCTCCGTCGTTGTGGTCTTCCCGGCGTCGATGTGCGCCATGATTCCGATGTTCCGGCAACGATCGAGTGGTACTAGACGAGACACGGTATTTTCTCACTCTCGCGCGAGACGTAAGACTCGCGATTCTTCTTGCTACCTTAGTTGCGCCCGGTACCGCTCGGTCCTTCTAAGCGCCGGGCCCTGCATGCTTCTACTTAAGTTCGCCTACCAGCGATAGTGGGCAAACGCCTTGTTGGCTTCCGCCATGCGATGGACGTCTTCTTTTTTCTTCATGGCTGCGCCGCGGCCATTGGCGGCATCCAGCAGCTCGCTGGTCAACTTGTCGATCATGCCTTTTTCGCCTCGCGCCCGGCCGTAGGTCACCAGCCAGCGGATGGCGAGCGAAGTACGCCGCTCAGGATTGACTTCGATCGGCACCTGGTAATTGGCGCCGCCCACGCGACGGGTCTTCACTTCAAGCAGGGGCTTACAGTTCTCGACGGCCTTCTTGAACAGTTTCAGGGCTTCGTCTCCGCCCTTTTGCTCCAGGTTGGTCATGGCTTGATAGAAGATGCCTTGCGCGGTCGACTTCTTGCCGTCCCACATCATGGAGTTGACGAACTTTGTGACCAGCGACGAGTTGTACACCGGATCGGCGGCAACTTCCCGTTTCGCGATATGTCCTTTTCTCGGCATAGAAAACCTTGTATTCCTTCCGCTTTAACTATTTCGCCCCGGTTTTGGGACGCTTGGCGCCGTACTTCGAACGGCTTTGTTTACGGTTGGCAACGCCCACCGAATCGAGCGTGCCGCGCACCACGTGGTAGCGGACGCCGGGCAGATCTTTCACGCGGCCCCCGCGGATGAGCACGATCGAGTGCTCCTGCAGGTTGTGGCCGATGCCGGGAATGTAGGTGGTCACCTCGACGCCGTTGGTCAGGCGAACACGGGCGACCTTACGCAGAGCCGAGTTCGGCTTCTTAGGCGTTTGCGTGTAAACACGGGTACAGACACCGCGCCGCTGGGGCGATCCCTGCAGAGCCGGCGAGGCGGTTTTGTACCGGGCCGCGGTGCGGCCCTTTCTCACGAGCTGACTGAATGTAGGCAAACCTCACTCCTTAAAACTTCCACTGCGCACGCACTGCGTGGGCGAAATACGGCTCGCCGGCCTCTGTACACGAAGAGACATCCGCTTCTTCGCGCCTGCTTGCTCAATACCAGACGAGAACTTCGACGGTGGCCGCGCGTTTCTTTGCTGGGCGGTGTGTGGACCCGGGCACATTTGCGCTTACGCGCTGTTGCGCCTCGTGCCGAACCGGGCACCAGTAAAGAAGCCAGCTCCGTTTCGAAGTTCCGGCCCGCATAGCCTCCCCAGGCGGGAGGTGTCGCAAAGGCCGATGCGATTGTTCCCCTGCATCACGCGAACGTTTTGAAGGGACCCTGACGAATGGGCCGCAAAGTCTTGCTGCCTTTCTGAAGCACGCTAGCTGCACGCACTTTTCAGGCTTATGCGGAACCTTTTAAAGATACCAAGTTGCTTGATTCCAGTCAATGGCTTGGGGGAAACGCGGAACTGCGGTTCGGTATTGGGGGTAAGGGGGGTTCAGAAGACAAGGGCGGCTTCATTTCCCATATCTCCCGACAAACGCGTCGGTAGATATGGGGCACCCGCATGGGTCGCTGGGGGAGAGTTTGCCGAATCTTCATTCCTCCATTGAGGTGACGAGCGGTGTGCTAGCATCCCTGCTAAATGTCCGTACCCCTGTCCCGCCTCGCCTCTGCCGCACTGTTCTCCGCGGTCACGTTCGCCGCGGTCACGTTCTCCGGCTTTCCCGGCTTTGCCGAATCCTCCCCGCCGCTCGATCCACGGATTGCGCAGGTGATCTCGGAATTGGAGCAGACGCGGGCGGTTTATGAGGCGGCGCTGTCACCCGATGGCCAGCTGATCGCCTGGTCTGCGTCCAGGGACGGCGCCAGCGAGATCGAAGTTGCCCCTACGGGTGACCCGGCCCGGTCTCGCCGGGTGACCGCGGGCACAGGAACGCCCTGCATGGAAAAGAATCTCGCGTGGTCCCCGAACAGCAAAGAGTTGGCATTCACCTCCGATTGCAATGCCCCTGCCGGCAGTATGGGCCAAGCGGACATCTATATGGTGACGCCGGGCGCAGCCAGCCCGGCGCCCCGGCGGCTTACCCACCTGCACGGCGGGGTCAGCAGCGTGGCCTTCTCCCCGGACGGCCTGCATCTTGCGTTTCTGTATATCGAAGGAGCGACCCGGCCGGCGAGCGCGACGGCTGCCATTAAGCCGCTGGTGGGCGTAATCGGCGTCGAGGGTCTGGAAATCCAGCGGGTCGCCGCGGTGGAGACGGCCAGCGGCGAGTTTCGGCAGATCACCCCGGCCAACCTGCACGTTTACGAATACGATTGGGCGCCTGACTCACGGCAGCTGGCTTACACGGCGGCGCCTCCTCCGGGGGAGAACAACTGGTGGGTAGCGCAGCTCTATACCCAGCCGCTGGCGGGGGGCGAGCCGCGATCGGTGCTGGCGCCGGCACAGACGCCGGGCCCGCTGCATGGCCTGCAGATCGCCGTGCCCCGCTGGTCACCGGATGGCGAGCAAATCGCCTTCATTGGCGGATTGATGAGCGACCAGGGAGCGACGGGGGGTGACCTCTATCTGCTGCCTGCCGCGGGAGGAGAGGCGAAGGACATTACGCCCAATTCCGATAAGACGGCAGTCTGGATCGGGTGGCGCCGGCCTACGGTTGGCGTGGTGGGACCGGCCGCTTGCTGTGAACATCCGCAGTTGTTGGTTTCCTGGGTCCACTCGGGGGCGGCGGAGATTGAGGGATTCGATCCGGGCACGGGGAAAACCACGAGCTACACAACCAATTCCCCCTCGATCGGGGACGGGCGGCTGGAGCAAAGCCTGTCGGTGGGGACGAACGGCTGGATTGCTTATATACGGAGCTCCTTCACCGACCCCCCGGAGGTTTATCTTGGCCAGCTGGGCCGGGGAATCTGGCCGATGACGCACTACAACGATGACCGCAAGAGTCTGTGGGGCAAGGCTGAATCCGTGCATTGGACGAGCGACAAGTTCGCCGTACAGGGCTGGCTGCTTTACCCGGCTCATTACGATCCAGCGAAGAAATATCCTCTGGTCGTCGAAATACATGGCGGCCCGGCGGGAGTGGTGCTGCCCAGTTGGCCGGGGCTGGGTTACAGCCCGATTGCCCTGTCGGCGCTCGAATACTTTGTGCTGATGCCGAACCCCCGCGGCAGTTTCGGCGAAGGAGAGGCTTTCACCCAGGCCAACCGTAAGGATTTCGGCTACGGCGATCTGCGCGATATCCTGGCCGGCGTGGACGCGGTCAGCGCGAAGTTGCCGATCGACCCGCAACGCATTGGCGTGACCGGGTGGAGCTACGGCGGCTTCATGACCATGTTTGCGGTAACCCAAACGCAGCGATTTCACGCGGCGGTGGCCGGGGCAGGCATTGCCGACTGGAAGAGCTACTACGGGGAGAACTCGATCGACCAGTGGATGATCCCGTATTTCGGCGCCTCGGTGTACGACGACCCCGAGGTCTACGCCCGGAGTTCGGCGATCGACTTTATCCGCAACGTAAAGACGCCAACCCTGATCGTGGTGGGGGACCGGGATGGGGAGTGTCCGGCGCCCCAGTCCTTTGAATTCTGGCATGCGCTGCGCGCGGAACACGTGCCGGCACAGCTGGTGGTCTATCCCGACGAGGGCCATCACTTCGAGTCGGCGCAGCATCGCCGCGACGTGCTGGCGCGCGCGTTGTCATGGTTTGAGCAATACATGCCGCCGCAGGGTTGAGCCTGCCCTGTTGCCTCGTGGCCCAGTCCCTTCTACACTTAGGATGTTGACCACGCACAACTCTGCACGCGCATCGACGCGGTGTCTACGGTGCCAGCGATTGGGCAACGCACGCTTCAACAAGGGTTGGAGCATCCGTCTGGCGCAGAGTTGGTTAGTGGAACAAGTGCTCAGGCAAGTGGCAGTTCATCAACCGCCGGGAGCGGCGACACCCGGCGGGGAGGTTTCATGCAGCGGTTTTTGACTTTTGTAGTGTTGTCTCTTCTTAGCATTCCGGTGGGTCTTTCTCTCCAGGGCTGTGCCAACAAGAATTCAAATTATTGCAATGGATCCGGTTATGGCTACCTGAAGACCCAGCCTGTAGCCATCTCGCTGCAGCCGCAGACGACGGGTCTTTCGGTGGCGTTTTCGCAGACTTCTCAGCTGCAATCGCCATCGGCGCAGAACTGCAATGGGGGCACGGCCTCGGTGGGCAGCTATACCTACGGCACCACGGACCGGACGATCGCCGATGTATCGCCCACCGGCGCGATTTGCGGCGGGACATGGAACCTTCACACCCCCGCGGTGGCGGCGTACACCACCTGCCTTCCGACTTACAAGACCGGGATCGCGTATATGACGGCGAGCGCGGGAGGATTTACCAGCAACCAGGTCGCGGTGTATTCCCATCCCCCGATCACCAGCCTTTCGGTTTCAGGCCCGACGAACCAAACGACCGGCAGGCCTGAATGCATTTCTCAAGGCGAGACTTCGCAGCTCGATGGCACCGCGTATTGCTCGTCGACGGGGACGACCGGCGCATGCCCCAGTCCTACGATTCCTACGGGCAAGCCGGTTCTTCTCTGTGAGCCGCCACCGGCAACCGGTGTGGCCACGGTTCCCGACTGCAATAATCTGATCGGCCACCTGTCTTACTCTTCGGCCAGCCCCGGCGTGGTCACGATTGACCAGAACGGTGTCGCCACCGCCCAAGCGCCGGGTTCGACGCTGATTACCGGCACCATTGCCCAGACGAGCAGCAGCGCCGGCTACTTCTACACCTGCCCGCCCTCGAAGATCGCGCTCAGTGTCGCCTCGACCGGCGCCACCAGCGCGAGCATCACGCTGAACACCCCGTTGGCGCTTACCGCGACGGTGACCGACGTGAACAACCACGTAATCAACGGGCTGCCGCTGAGCTATGTATCGACCAACCCCGGAAGCATCGCGGTCACCTCGACGGGCTCGGTTACCGCTTCCTACCCATCCAACTCCGCCATCACCGCAATCTGCCAGCCGACGACCTGCAACCCTGCCCCGATCAATCAGATGGGCACCCTGGGCACGGGCGTCCCGGCGATCAGCAATTTTGTGCAGATCACGTCTCCGGGCAAGAACAGCAATTACATTTGGACGGCGAGCCCGGGTTCGCCGTACTTCGTGCCCATCGATCTTTCGACCGGGACCATCGGCACGCAAATCAAGCTTCCTTACTCGCCGAACTCCATGGTGCTGGATCCGACGGGGACGACGCTTTATTTCGGCAGCTATCACGAGCTGATGACGTATACGGCGAGCAGCAACAGCCTGGCGGCCGAGGTCCCCGCGGTGCCGGGAGTGGTGCTTGCCGTGTCGCCCACGAACACCGCCGTGGTCATCAACGACCAGTTGCGGGGCGTGCTTTATCTCTATACGCCTTCGTCGAGTTCCTATACTTCGTTTGCCGGGATTGGCCAGAAGGCGGCGTTTACCGCCGATGGGCAAACGGTTTACATCGTGGGCGACGGCGTGCTTTACATCCACAACAATTTCACGGGCTGGTCGATCGAGGCCCTGCCCGCCGATCAAGCGACGACCAGCTCAGGCATTTGCCCGGCAACGAACACGACCAGCCCCATCCCTACGAATCCGACGACCTATCCGCCCAACACCACGGCAAACCCCAACAATACGTACAACAAGTTCTGTTCCCCCGATCTGGTCGTGACCATACCCGCGGCCGCAGTCTTTCTTTCCGGATCGCCGACCTCGGCGTACGGCGAGTGCCCGGAAACCACGGTAAAGCCGGTGGTGAATTACCCTGAAGCGACCACGGTTGCGGTGGCCTCTGACCACGTGGCCTCGACCACGGATGGCAAACACATCATCGGCGCCTCGGCCAATCCGCCAGTGTTGACGGATCTCTCGATCACTGTGCCCATCGACGCTTGTCCGTCGGACGCCAATTCGCAAACCACGGGCATTATCTTCAATCCCCCGCCGGTGGCGAACCAGACTTCGCTCGCCGCCTATGGTCTTACCAACGTGAACCAGGTGGTTGCCGCCACAAACTCGCTCGAGGCCTTCATTACCTACGAAAGCGCTGCGACGACTCCGCCCGCGGGGGGCGCGCTGCTGCCCGTCTACAAGCCCTCGACGCAGGCGGGCACCCTGGGCACGCTGGGCAGCGTGAAGCTTACGGGCGGTGCGCTGGCTCCGGTGGCGGGAATTTTTTCGCCGGATAACACAATTTTCTTTGCCGGGACCACCGGGGACAACCAGTTGCATTTGATTGACACCACGACCCTGGTGGACACCAAACAGATCGACCCCAAGCTCACGGATATCAACGGGAAACCGTTGCCGCCGGTCTTCCTCGCAGTCAAGCCGCGCCCGACTACCTAGGGTGGGGATGGTTTTCGTCGATTTTAAGAGCGGGGACTGCGGCAACGCCGACTAACCGTTGGCATCGGATGTGGTGCCCCACGCAAGCCCAAAAGCGGGCTTGCGAGAGGCACCCAGGTATTTACCCAGGTATTTACCGATGTATTTACCGATGTATTTACCGAGGTGTTTTCGGTTAGTCGCCGGCTAGGGAGATTGCGCCGGAGGGGCCGGGGCTGGCGACGTCATGCTTTGCCCAGCCGAGCACGTCGGAAATCTGGTCGGCGAGGGTCAGGGGATCGAATGGCTTGGAAAGGATCGCGGCCGCTCCCAGCTCGTCGAGTTTACGCCGGTCCTGGCCTTGTACTTTCGCGGTGAGCAGCAGCACAGGAATGTGGGCGGTGTTGCCGTTCTGTTTCAGAATCTGAAAAGTGGTGGGGCCATCGATGTCAGGCATCATGACATCGAGCAGGATGGCGTCTGGTTGTTCGAGCGAAGCGCGGCGAATGCCCTGCGCGCCGGAGGGGGCCAGGATCACCTGCCAGCCGGCGACGGTTTCGAGGCTGAGGGCGGTTACTTCACGAATGTCAGCTTCATCATCGATGATCAGAATACGAGGAATCATGCTGGCTCTCGGTGTTGTTATCACTCTAGGTTCGTGGGTTCCGGGCGTACATAACACTTGCTGTGCATTACCTTGATACCAGGCCCTTTAGAGCAATTTCCGGCGAAAGTATCGTTGCCGTGGCAGTTACGAACTAATCCCGGGGCGCAGGCGATCGAGTATGCTGGTGTCGCTGGGAAATCCCGGCGAATCATGCGAGGAACAGAATGACCAGATTGCTCAAGATCTCCCTCTGTGTGCCGGCCTTGCTGGCGCTTTCGGCGTCCGCGGCGATGTTCAAGAACAAGGGTATGGATGTGGAGTTCAAGACCAGCACGGGTCAGGACGCGGGGACGGCGACGCTCACGCCTGCCGGGAATGGGGTTAAGGTCAAGCTGAATCTGATGAACCTTCCCGAAGGCGAGCATGCCCTGCACGTTCATCAGAGCGCGAAATGCGATGCGCCCGATTTCAAGTCGGCGGGCGGTCACTTTAACCCTGAGGGCAAGGAACATGGAATCAAAAATCCCAAGGGCGCGCATGCGGGCGACATGCCGATCAACCTGCAAGTGATGGCCGACGGCACCGACCATGTTTCGTTCGTGACGCAAAGCATTTCTCTCAAGAAGGACGCGAAGAACTCGGTCTTTGCGAACGGGGGCACGGCCTTCGTGATTCATGAGAAAGCGGACGATATGATGACGGACCCGACGGGCAACGCGGGCAGCAGAATTGCGTGCGCGGTGATTGCGGCACCCTAGCGTCGGGGCGGCAAAGCAGCACGTCTAAGAAGACTGCAACAGCATCTGCATCACGATTGCTGCGCCGAGCGCGAGCAGCAATGCGGTCGGCATTGCCACCGCTCCCAGGCGGAGAAAGCGGCTAAAGCTTACATCGAGTTTTTCTTTACGCAGGGCAAGCAGCCAGAGGATGGTTGCCAGCGAACCAGTGACCGACAGGTTCGGCCCCAGGTCGACGCCGATCAGGACCGCGTGAGCGATGAGACCGCCGGCGTGTGCAGCGTGCAGGGTGCTGCCGGCGATCAAGCCAAGGGGCAGGTTGTTCACCAGATTATTGGCCAGGCCAACCGTGAAGCCGGCGATCAAGGCGCCCAACGGGGGAGCTAGCTTCTGTACCCAGGCCAGCCAGGCGTGCGTCCAATGGAGCGCGCCAATGCTTTCGACCGCGTCCACCAGGACGAAGAGCCCAGCTACCAGGAGCAGGGTTCCCCAGCTGATTTCGCGCGCCAGCCGGAGGGGATTGCTTCGCGTGGTGAGGGATACGGCGGCGGTGATCAGCAGCGCCGCCAGGCAGGTCGGCAGGCCCAGATCCTTCTTCAAGGAAGAAGCGACCAGCAGGACCAACACCATTCCAGCGAGTCCCGCCAGGACCAGCTTGCCATGATTGCCGAGCGGCCGCGGCTCGACATCGCATGCGATGACAGCGCGGAGATCCTTACGAAAGACAGCGCGCATGACGACATAGGTTGCGGCGATCGATAGCACGGAGGGGAGAGCGAACGCGAGCAGCCATGGACCGAGGGGCGGGACGCCGGCGCGGAAGACGACCAGATTTGCCGGGTTTGAGATGGGCAAGACAAAGGACGCCGCATTGGCGATCAGGGCGCAGGCCAAGAGATAAGGCAGGGGTTGGACCCTGGCTCTGCGCACGGCCGCCAGGATGGCCGGGGTCAAAACCACGGCCGTGGCATCGTTAGACAGGAAGATCGTGACCACGGTTCCGGCAAGGTAAACCAGGGTGAAAAGCCGCGCGCAGGAGCCGTGTGCACCTCGTACCGCGGCGACGGAAAGCCAATCGAATACCCCGTGCTCCCTGGCCAGTTCGGAGAGCAACATCATGCCGGCAAGAAACAGGTAAACATCGACTCCCTGGACGATGGCATGGCCGGCGAGATGGAGGGGCACGAGGCGGAGAGCGATCAAGAGCAGCGCGCTCCCGCTGATCCAATACACCTCCGGGATGCCCCGGGCACGGACCAGCATCAGCAGGATGCCGGCGGCAACGATAGCGGAGAGAAGGAGAGGAGCCAGCGCGGGAGGAATCATGGAGCCGTTTCTCCCAGGACCCGACGAGGGTATGGACGCAGGCGATCGATCACGCCTGCTCGGCGCCGGGCAGGGTTTCTGGCACGCCGAGCCAAAGCAGAGCCAGAGCGATGGCTGCCAGCGCTCCCAGTGCCAGGAAGGAGACACGATAGCTGTAGTACTGGATCAATTTCCCCCCGAATACGTTGCTGAGGGCCGCGCCCAGCCCGACGGCTGTCGCTAACGCACCCTGCATCAAGTTGAAGCGTCCGGTACCCCGGGTGCGATCGGCGATGACCAGGATCGCAACCACGACAAAGATGGCGTTCGCCACCCCATCCAATAGTTGCACGGCAATCAAACCGGCGGTGCTGCGAACCAGCGTATACAGCAGTGCGCGAATAGGGAGAACCGCGAAACCGAGCAAGAGGAGCGGCTTTCGCCCGTGCACATTGGCATATCGGCCGATGGCGGCAGCGGAACAGGCGATGACCACCTGGGTCACCACGATGCAAGCAGACATGAACGGGGCTGCGGTTGCCTTTGCACCCCTGGACAGCATCTCGCCCAACTGGGGAAGCATGGCGGCGTTGGCGAAATGGAAGAAGAACGCGCAGAGGAGAAAGATGAGGAGCACCCGATCGCGGAAGAGGGTTTGCATAACGGATGCTGCCCCCACCGGTTGATCGGTTGCAGGTTGATTTGCGCGGGCAGAAGGGCCACCGCGGGCCATTTGATAATCGATATCCTGACCGCGAATCGACAGGACAGCGAGCATGGCGGGCACGGTCAACACGGCGGCGGTGATGAAGATGGCGCGGTTGCCAAAGAGCCGGCTGACCCCGGCGATGAGCAGAGCGCAGAAGACATTGCCGGCGGAATTGAACGCCTGATTTTTGCCAAACTGGCGATCGAACCGGGACGCGGCGACCAGTCCCATGGTGACGGCCGCCAGGGTCGGGGCGAGAAACGGTCCGGCTGCGCCAATGAGGAACTGGGAGGTGTAAACCGCCCATGGTTTTGCCGTCAGCGAAAGGAGCACCGCGCCGGTAGCCAATACGAGCAAGGCCGCAATCAGGATCAACCGCTTGGCTCGAACTCGATCGACAATGTCTCCCGCGGGCGTTTGCAGTACTACGGTGACGACACCGCCGACGGTCAGCGCGACTCCGACGCGTCCGGGCTGCCATCCTGCTCCGGCGAGATAGGCCGCGAGAAAGGGGCCAAGGCCGGTCTGCACATCCGCCAGGAAGAAGTTCGTTGCCTGCAGGGCGCGGATACTTTGCTGCTTTTGGGGAGTGATCGTGGAGCCGGTCGCCATCGTTGCCTGAAGCGGATTGTTTCCCCAGGCCCGTCCGTTGCCTGCGGTTCTGGGTTGGATGCGTCCGGGCGGTGGATCCGGGCGGTCTGCCGCAGATCCTCGAGAATTTTATAGGCGTGGAGGGAAACCGGCCAGCTGGAGAGGTCAGCGCCGGGAATGTCTCATGCCCGCGGGTGCGGCGGGCACCAGGTACTTGGGCACACCGGTAGCCGGGAGAACGGGGGAAAGCAGGTAGCCCTGCACGAAATCGCAGCCCAGGGTCCGCAGGCACTCCATTTGGTCAGCACGCTCCACTCCTTCGGCCAGCACCTTCAAGCCCAGACCGTGCGCGAGCGCGATGATGGCTTGCACGATGGTGTAGGTCCCGTTGGGATCAGCGATGCCCTCGACGAAGGAGCCGTCGATTTTGAGGGTGCTGACGGGAAGCTGGTGGAGATGGCTCAGACAGGAGTAACTGGTGCCGAAGTCAGCCACGGAAAAGTGAATGCCCAAGGCGGCCAGACCGCGCATCTGCTCCGCCACTTCGGGCCGGTTGCGCATGACGGTGCCTTCGGTAACGATCAGTTCGAGCAGTCGCGGGTCGAGGCCGAGCTGAGTAACGGTTGTGAGCACCCGGGTGGAGAAATCAGAATGGAGAAACTGCAGCGGAGAGACGCAAAACGATATTCTCGGTGGCGCAAGCCGCTGGTTTTGCCACTCGATGCTCTGACGGCACACCTGTTCCAGCAGCCAATTGCCTAAGGGAACAATCAGGCCGCACTCCTCTGCGATGGGCAGGAAGCGATCGGCGGCGATTATGCCCAATTGGGGATGATTCAAGCGCATGATGGCCTGCAGGCCGCAGAGGTTGCCGGCGATGGAGTACTGGGGCTGGTAATGGATTTCCAGGGCCTCATCGGCGGGGGCGCCGCTGAGGGCGCCGCGCATAAATCGCTCCAGCTCGCTACCTTCGCTGGCCGAGGCGTTGGGCTGGTAAGAGACGAGAACATACTGGCCGCCGCCTGCCTGCTTGGCGCGGTACATCGCAGCGTCGGCTTCGCGGCGCAGGCGGGAGGCGTCGGCGCCATCGTCGGGGTAGATCGCAATCCCAATCGACGCCGATACGTTCAACGCGGAACCATCGGCCTCGATCGGCCGGTTGATGCTTTCGAGCACGCTGCGGGCGACCATGAGGGCACTATTTCTGCTGGCCAGCTCACCCAGGACGATGACAAACTCGTCCCCGCCGGTACGGGCAAAGGTATCGACGGCGCGCAGCCGCGCGGAAATCCGCTCGGCCACTTGTTGCAGGCACAGGTCGCCGGCGGCGTGGCCGAAGGTGTCGTTGATCTTTTTGAATCCATCGAGATCAAGGCAGAGGATCGCGGCTTGTTGACCATAGCGGGCGGCCTGGGCCAGACTTTGCTGCATTCGATCCTCCAGCAGAAGCCGATTCGGCAGGCCGGTGAGCAGGTCGTGGTGGGCCTGATGCACCAGCTGCTCGTGCATCAGCTGGCGGTCGGTGACGTCCTGCACCAGGACGAAGCTGCACTTGCGGCCGTTGAAATCGATCGAATGGGTAGCGGTGTCCACCTGAATGTAGGAACCATCTTTCCGGCGATGGCGCCATGGCCCGGAAAGCTTGGTGGGATTGGTGAGGGAATTTTCTTTGAGAATCTCCCGGACATCTTCGGTAGGACGCAGATCCTGTAGCGTCATGGCGACAAATTCCTGGTGTGAGTAGCCGTAGTGGGTGACCGCGGCATCGTTGACCTCGAGAATGCGGAGCGTCTCCGGATCATGGACCCACATGGGATGCGGGTTGGCGGCAAACAGCAGGCGGTAGTGTTCCACGGCGCGGCCCGCGGCCAGGAACTCGTCCTCCAGCAAGGTAAGGATCATGCCGAAGGCGACGAAATATTTGGGCACGTTCCACAGTCCTGGAGGAATTTGACCGGCGGGGAACAGCTGGTCACAAAGCAGGGAGACGGGAAATACGGCGGCCCATGCCACCAGGCCCAGCGCAGCGGTCACGACGCCAGTGGAGAAACGGCGGAACTCCATCCAGTAAAGCGCTGCGAAGGTGAAGAAGATTTCCGACAGGATGGCCAGGATGCCCAGGTCCGGCTGGCGGTGGGCGATGGCGAAGACGGTGGAGGTTGCTGCCAGCGAGAAAGCCAGCGTGATGGCAGTCTGAACCCGGTAGTGTCCGCGGCACAATTGCCAGGCGAGCACGATGCCCGCGGCAGCAATGGCGACGGCCGCGGCGTACAGCGGCCAAGCGGGGGAACCAGCGAAAAGCACGTAGTTGATGTAAAAGATTGCCGGCAAACCCAGGCCCAGGACGACCAGTGTTCGGCCCAGCGGCCGGGAGAAAATGGCTTGCGCGGAGAGAAGGAAGCAAAGGCCGGAGAGCGCCAGGGCGCTAATGCTCAGGCTATCGACCAGCGCTTGTCCGCGACTGGAGAGGGCGGGGATCAGGAGTGCTGCGAAATGCAGCAGAACGAGTACCCAGCCGATAACCCAGCTGCGCAGACGAGAGGTTGCACGCTTGCGGTAGATGGAGCCAAACAGGACCACAAGCAGGCCCAATATCAAAAGGTCGAGCACTTCGTTTTTCATCGGGTAACGAGACGCGGCAGAAAAAGATGCAAACAAGTAGGACAAGGAAAGAGCAAAACAGTCCGCCTTTCCGTGTTGTAAGTATCGTTCAACCGCGCAAAGACTCAAGGTCACGGAAGTGTGACCGGATTGGGGATGGGGGGTTAGAACTGGCGGGTTATACGGGACGGGCTGAGGTTGGCAAAACCGCCCCACTTAAGCTCGAAGACGGCTTGAATGGGCCACCCATTAGGCGGAGAGATGGATTATTCACCTGGGGCCCTTTTAGGGGCGGTTCCTTGGGGGCAACAAAGACCTGAGAGGGATTTTGCAAAAGACCCAAATTGGGGTCCGCGTTTCCCACATCTGGCGCAAAGTGCGCGCTCAGATATGGGGCACCCTTTTGATTCGTTGCAGGACAGGCCGATGGAAGGTACGGAGGGGCGAGGGCCGGCGCCCGGTTAGGAGGCTGTCTTCAGCTCCTGTTCCGCACGCAGCCAATCCTGTTCCGGCGAACCTTCGGGCCAGCCACGCTCAGCCCAGTACTTTTCTGCCAGACGAGCGATCTGCTCCCGCGTGGGTTCGGCAGGAACCTGCTTTTTTGTTGCCGCTTTGCGCGGCTTGGCAGTTGCCTTTGGCTTTTCTACGCTCTTGCTGGTCATCGTGTCTCCTTCATTGCCCGTAATGGATAGCCCATCCTCAAAACGGGCACATTCCTATGATACGAAGGAGAACATGGCGTTGTCAGCCGCCTGGGTAGTAACTTCCGGGCTACCTGTAGACCTTTGTTGCATGGCGCTCGACGGTCATGCGCCCGAAGCCGGGCTGTCAAAGCGCTCCTGTCGCCGGGTTATGGAATTGGCCAGGGTAATCGGCGGCTCGGCGTACAACAGCTGGACGCTCCAATCTTTCATCACGGGTTTCGCCTGCTGCAACTCGGCAAGGTCCGCTCTCCAGTTTCGGAGATGGACTTTGCTGTCCAGCATGCGGATCCAGAAGGCACGGTATTCGGCGAGGTTCAGCCGCTCGACGTTGGCGAAGAGCTCTTCGTCGCCCAGCAGCCATTGCCATAGAAACCGGTCCTGGGAAGCGGGTTGGCGGGCGGCGAGCGCCTCATCGGCCAGTTCCTCGTCGCTGGGGAAGGAATTCAGGGCATAGCCAAAATCGGAGAAATCACCTTTCTCTCCGGTCTGCTCCGCGATCCGCTTGAGCGAGCGCACGAGGTTTCTCCGCGCCGGGCCGCGATAGGACCGTTCCTCGATCAATTGTTTATACAGAGTGACCGCGCGGCGGAGGCCGCGGACAAAGAGATCGCTGCGCGAGCTGGAGTCGGGAGTCTCCTGAGGGGTGTAAAAGCGGCTGCAAAGCAAAGCTTCGACGAAGGTAGTGTGCCGCCAGTCGGGGTCCACGGATGCGCCATGAGCGATATCCGCAAAGGCCTGCTTGGACAGCGAATCGAGCTGAGAGCGCTCTGCTTTGCGCAGCCAGGAAGGTTCCCTGTCATGGGCTTCCAGGACCTGGTAGGCGGCGAGCGCGCGGTAGGAATAACCCTGGGCGATGCGGCGCCGTTCGACCGCGTCGGGAAAGCGGCCTAATTGGGCAAAAAACTGGTCCAGGCGGGCGAAGGCAGTCCACGGATCCTGACGGGCCAGGTGGGAAACAGCGGAAAGCAGGAGTCCATTGAGATATACCGCTGCTTCCCGCTCCGAAGGCAGGTCGCGAAAGACGAGACGACCCTGGCCGACGTAGGCCAGATGGTCGATGTCATCGATGATCGCCAAGGAACGTGGAGCAAAGGCGCTGCCCTCCTCCTGGAAACTCAGGGGTTGCTCGCCCACCTCCTGCAATAAGCCGGGCAGAGCGCTGCGGGCATCCTCCCGCGAATCGCGCAATACATCGAGCTGCGCGGCGACGGTCTCCACTTCGGCGACCGCGCGCGACGAATCGCTGTCCCAGGCTCGGGCATGCACATAGACCTGGATCACAATCAGGGCCGCAATGATGGCAAAGACGGCGAGAAACACCGCGGAAGCGATACGAATCCGGTGCTGCGCCTGCGCCGCCTGCTGCAGATTTTCCTGGGACTGACGCAGTTGGTCGTGAACCGTGCTCAGCTCGCCCTGCAGCTCTTCGGCAGCGGCATCTGAGCGCGCTGGAGCGGCGAGGGCAGACTGCCCGGCGGCGGGCGGCGGATTGACCGCCGGCGAAGCAGCAAGGGGATACTGCCGCCGCGGAGGCTGGGTTGTGGTCGTAGTGGACGAAAGGCCAGGCCCCGGGGTGGAATTCGTGACCGCCTGCGCCTCCGCCGGAAATCCGATCAGAACATACAGGCAGGCGAGTAAGGCGGCAAGCAACAAACCCAGGGCCAGTATGGTGATCCAGCCGTTCGCATGCTTCCGCGGCGCCCGGGTTGCGGCTTCGCTGTACATTCTGCCTCCGGAGTACGAAGGTCAAGTATCTGCAACTTCGAGCAGCATCGCAATCCCACTTCCGCGACACCACCCGGTGAGCAGCCGTTTGCCCGGCCACCCACGCAAGCCTGGGCTAATGCCTCTCCAGCGTGACGGTGAGAGGCGCGGAGAGGTTGAAGGTGACCACGCTTTCGGCAGGGACCGACACATTTTTGTTGCCGGTAAAGGCGGCTCCCGCCGTTCCCGCGCCTGCGCCGAGAAGACCGCCGATCAAAGCGCCCTTGCCCCCGCCGGCCAAGCCGCCAATCAGAGCGCCACCGCCAGCGCCGCCGCCGATAAACCCGGCACTGCGCTTGCCCTTGCCGCCGGCCGTCTTCTCATAGGAGCTGGTCGTGACCGAGTAATTGCCCACCCTGCGGATGGCGATACCCAAGGCGCCGTCACCTTTAAACCTGCCCTGCCCTTTAGAGGCGACCACGGTCCCGGTGACCGGGGTGCCGGCACGCAGCACGGTGACGCCGCCGACTACGACGGACTGGGCCAGGCTTCCGCTAAAGCTGTCGCCGACACTGTTGTCTTTGGCGCTGACGGTTTGCCCCATGGTCACGACCAAGGGAGTGCCCGCACGCACGGTGTACACCTTGGGAGGAGGAGGAGGAGGCGGCACTACCGGGGCCGGGGGCGGTGCGGGAGCGGGGGCAGGCTCGGGCGCAGGGGCAGGAGCTCCAGCCGGTTCCGGCGCGGGCGTGGCCTGTGCGGTGGTGGACTCTGCCGGGGGAGCGGGCGCCTTGTTGCATCCGCCCAGGAGAAGGATCCCGGTCAGTCCCAAGCTCAACAAGGTGGCGAGCGCAGCCGGTGTCCGTTTCTGTAAGCGACCCGCCGTGCCATAAGCCGGGCTGAGTATTGCGTGCTTCTTCATAATTCTCTCCCTCAAAGCGAAGTCTCGATGCAATTTGGCCGGATGTACCAGTTGATCGTCCATCAGAGTTACTATTCATCAGAGTTACTTTCATCAGAGTTAACTATGACTTGATTTGGAGCGATCGACCCCTGGCGATCATCGGTTCGCCTGGGTGGCAATCGACCGGCGATCGAATCACCCTGGCTGAGCTTCGTTGGTCTGAATCCAGGGAGAATCCCGTTCAGCAAACTACGGGCCGACGGAACGGGCGTCTGCGAACGACCTTTAGCTTACACCACGGCCTGGCTTTTTTTGCCTGGCGAAATCGCCGGTGGGTTCGGGACCGCCAGCCGATTTCATCGTTCCATCACGCGTTCGATGACGCGTTACATGACGAGTGGCGCGCTGCTTCTGGCATTGACCCCTTCCAGCCGCTGCCGCATATCGCCCGCGAGCTCAGCCACCAGGGTTAATTTGCCGGCGAGTTTTGGGGTCAGCTCGGGTTCGGCCAGTGCGAGTTGGGACTGCAGGAGCAGTCCGGTCAGGACGGATTTCAGTTCGCTTTCCAGGTGAGACGCGGCGGCGCGCAGGGCCAAGGCCTGCTGGCGCTCGCGGCGCACCATCGCGGCCTGGACCTCGCGAGCGAGCCTGGAGCTGCCGGACAAGGCGAAATTGATCAGCACCGGCACCGCCATGCCGAAACTTTGCCACAACAGGTCGGCGGCGGCGGGGTTGGCCTCGGCCATGCAGTCGTCCACTACCACGACCGAGTATTCCCGGTGACGAAGGGCCATCACGCCGGCCCGATACGTAGCGGCAATGTTCACCGAGCAGCCCAGGGTGGAGGCGAGTGAGGCCGCGAACCCCTCGGCGTCGGCCATCGGGCTAATGATCAGGACACTATTCTGGATGGGTGCGGGCACGATGAACTGCTTCACGGTTATCTCCTTATGAACGCAAGAATGAAGAACGCAAGAATGCGAAGGGTTGTGCTGGTCGCAGCAAGGGGTCGAGTTGAGAACGGGAACTGTGCTTCAGCTGGCGTTTTCTCCAGCGTCGGGTCCGCTGATGCCATATTCCTTCAGCTTGCGATAGAGCGTGGTCTTGCCGATACCCAGGAGACGGGCCGCCAGCAGCTTGTCTCCGTTGAGTTTGCGCAGAGTTTCGAGGATGGCCTGTTTCTCTAACTGGGCGAGTGGCAGGACGGGGCCACGTCCGTTTGCGGCGGCGGCCAGAGCTGGAGTGGGCACGACGATCGGCCGACGGCTCTGGAGATGGAAGTTTTGCAACTGGGTGGGGAGATCGCCCAGGTGCAGGATGGGTCCGGAGGAGAGGGTGCAGGCCCGATCGATGGAATGCTCGAGTTCGCGGACGTTGCCTGGCCAGTCGTATTCGACCAGGGTGCGCAATGCATCGTCGCTCATGGTGTGAGAGGTGCCGGTTTCGCGCGCCATGCGTTCGAGAAAGTGGGTGGTAAGCAGAGGGATATCCTGCTTACGTTCGCGCAGCGGGGGGATACGCAGGTTGACGACACTCAGCCGGTAATAAAGATCCTTGCGGAAACGCCCTTGCTCCACCATGGCGGGCAGGTCGCGATTGGTCGCGGCCAGTATGCGAACTTTGATCGCGATGCGGTGCGTGGCCCCCACCGGGCGGACTTCTTTTTCCTGCAGGGCGCGCAACAGTTTGGCCTGCAGATCGAGGGGCAACTCGCCGATCTCATCGAGGAAGACGGTGCCACCCTGAGCCGAAGCGAGTAAGCCGTCCTTGGCGCGATTGGCCCCGGTGAAGGCCCCTTTGACATAACCGAAGAGCTCACTTTCCATCAGGGTGGGGACCAGCGAGCCACAGTCGATGGGAACAAACGGGCGGTCGGCGTTCGGACCATTGGAATGAATGGAGCGAGCGACTAGTTCCTTGCCCACGCCGCTTTCTCCGAGGATCAGGACCGGGTGCGAGCTTTGCGCGACCTTGGCGAGGATGCGGTAAAGCTTGTCCATCTCCGGGCTTCGGCCGATCATGTTGCCCAGGCCCTGGGGCGAACGAAGGGCCTCGCGCAAGCGCCGGCTGGCATCCTCTACGTGGCGATGTTCGGTCGCGCGTTCGAGGACGGTGGCCAGTTCATCCAGGGCAAAGGGTTTGGTGAGATAGTCGGTGGCGCCGGTACGCATCGCTTCAACGGCGGCGGGCACGGTTGCGTAGGCAGTCATCACCACCACGACCAGCCCGGGATTGAGCGCCTTGATCTCGTTCAAGAGGCTCAGGCCCTCGCCCAGAGGAGCACTGAGATCGAGCAACAGGATGTCGACACCCTGGTCGCGCAACAGCGAACGCGCTGCTGCGATGGTCGAAACAGTCTGGGGAACGAAGCCCAGGTCGGTCGCGATTTCCGAGCACGCCGAACGAATTGCAGCGTCCTCGTCAACCACCAGGAGATGAAGCTTGCCGGTGCGTTCCGCAGGCCGCGTCATAGGTTCAACGGGAAATGTAACAGGGGTTGTTATCGCCATTGTACGATCCTTCCTGACTTGGTAGGGGAACTTCGTTGCCTAATGTATCGACCGTTCCCATGAGAAGTTTCAGCAACCTATAGGGAAAACCTGCAAAGCAAGACTTCTCTGCGCCGCAGGATTAAATTTCGTTTATGTTGAGCGGTTGATCGCGTGAGGCAGATGTTTGGCTCGTGCCGGTTGGTTAGTGCGAGCCGCAACCGATGTGATGAGCAGGAGACTTTCTTCACCAGGCTTTTTTCATCACGCTTTTCACAGCACATTTTTCACCACGCTTTCATCACCACGCTTTCATCGCTGCTGATTCCTGCTTGGGAAGCGGGATGCAAGTGGTAGTGCAGTTAGGGGACCAAAGTTGAGGATGCGGTGGCGGGGTGTGGCTAAGTCCTTAGCCGCGCTTGTTTTAGAGGGAAAAAGGGAGAGGTGGCGGGAGGGGGGTGGGGGACGATGTTTTTGGGGGGGTTGTTCCGAAATGGGAGGTCGAATCTGGTGGCGGGAGCGCTAACCGTATAAGAGTGTTTGGCTTACGATGATCGTCCTATTTCGGGAAGAGGTGGGGTGCCGATCCTGAAACGGGAAGCGGAGATCCGGTGTCTCCGCCGGAGACTTATGGGGGCAAGGCGGCGGGGCTGAGAGATCCGGTCCAGCTGGAACCGGCGCTCTCATACAATCGGGAGATGAAGCAGCAGGAAAAATCCTCCGCAGTATTCTTTCGTCCCAAAGACCGGGCGCCCGGTGCGATGCGCCCGGTACGTCTCACGCCTCATTACACCTCGATGGCCGAGGGCTCGTTGCTGATCGAAGTTGGCCACACCCGGGTGCTGTGCAATGCAACGGTCGAGACCGGGGTGCCCGGATGGTTGAAGAACAGCGGGCGAGGATGGGTCACGGCGGAGTATGGCATGCTGCCGCGGGCGACATTGACCCGGACTGCGCGCGAGTCGGAGCGGGGCAAGGTGGGTGGACGGACGCATGAGATCCAACGGCTCATCGGGCGCTCGTTGCGTTCCGTGGTCGACATGCAGGCTCTTGGCGAACGCACGGTGATCCTGGATTGCGATGTGCTGCAGGCCGATGGAGGCACGCGCACGGCGGCGATCACCGGCGCCTGCGTGGCGATGGCGATTGCCTTTCGCCGGCTGGTGGAGGCGGGGACACTGAAAAAGCTGCCGTTGACGCAACTGGTCGCGGCTACCAGTGTGGGCATCGTCGAAGGGGTAACGCTGCTCGACTTGGCGTACGAAGAGGATTCCCAGGCAGAGGTGGACATGAACGTGGTGATGACGGAGGGCGGCGGGTTGGTAGAGGTGCAGGCCACGGCGGAACGCAATGCCTTTCCCCGGGAAAAATTATTGGAGATGATGGATCATGCGCAGCGGGGGATCATCGAACTGGTAGAGGCTCAGCGGGCGGCGCTGGCGGCGGGCTAGAGTTTTATTTCCACGGAGCGGGCGGTACGGCGGCACAGGCGTGGATCCAGTGTGAAAATACGCGGGCGCAAGCACTCCCGGGTTTGACCTTCAGATAGAATGAGCCGCGGGCACAACTGGCAAAAATTGAGAGGAAACAAGCAATGACAACCACCAAGCTGACAGCTGGAAAATTGGCCGGACTCAAGGCCGTCTCGGATGCACGCGGCGTGATCGCCGCAGCCGCTATGGATCAGCGGGGATCGCTGAAGAAGTCGCTGGCAAAAGAGAAGGGCGTTGCCGACCTGCCGGACTCCGCTCTGATCGAGTTCAAGGAACTGGTTACCGACGTCCTCACGCGCTACGCGTCGGCGATTCTGCTCGATCCGGAATATGGGCTGCCCGCGTCGAAGAAGCGCCACGGCAAAGGCCTGCTGCTGGCCTATGAGAAAACGGGCTACGACGCGGACCAGGAGGGGCGGCTACCCGACCTGCTGAACCATTGGTCGGTGCGGCGCTTGAAGGAAGCGGGTGCGGACTGCATCAAGGTGCTGCTCTACTACACTCCCTACGAGAAGAGCGACATCAACGATCAAAAGCACGCATTCATTGAGCGCATCGGCGACGAATGCAAGGCCCACGACATCGCCTTCTTTCTCGAATTTGTCGGGTACGACGTGCATGGCAACAGCGAGAAGTCGATCGAGTATGCGAAGAAAAAGCCGGACATCGTTTCTGGTTCGATGGCCGAATTCGGCAAGGAGAAATACCTGATCGATGTGCTCAAGGTAGAAGTTCCGGTCCAGATGGAATTTGTCCAGGGCACCAAGGCGTTCAAAGGCGAAGCTGCCTATACGCGGGCTGAGGCGCTGCATCACTTTCAGGATGCGGCGGCCAACACGCACAAACCTTTCATCTATCTTTCCGCTGGAGTGAGCAACGCGGTCTTCACCGAGACCCTGGAGTTGGCGGCGGAAAGCGGGACCACGTTTAATGGCGTGCTGTGTGGCCGGGCTACGTGGAAAGACGGCATCGCGGTGTACGCCAAGG
The DNA here is from genome assembly GCA_963758385.1 of uncultured Acidobacteriaceae bacterium. GTDB lineage: Bacteria > Acidobacteriota > Terriglobia > Terriglobales > Acidobacteriaceae > PALSA-350. Next base: position 3,119,957 of record CAVWVA010000001.1, read on the forward strand.
GCGGGGCCAAGGCTTTTGAAGACTGGCTCAACGACCAGGGCGTGAAGAATATCCAGAACGTGAATCACAGTCTGGAAGCGGCCCACTCGTGGTTTCCCAAGGTCGGAGTCACGGCTGCGGATGTGTTAGCCCTGGCTTAGCCAGAAGTGCGGCGAGTGGTGGGATAGGCTCTGGTCGAGATTGTCCTATCCCACCCTCGCCGGAAAGTAAACCCGTCAAGGATGGGGCACCCCCGCCATACGCCTTATTCCCATTCGATGGTGCCCGGCGGCTTGGACGTGATGTCGTAGACGACGCGGTTGATGCCGTGGATCTCGTTGACGATCCGGCTGGAAATTTTCTTTAACAACTCATAAGGCAGCGGCACCCAGTCGGCAGTCATGCCATCTTCAGAATGCACGGCGCGGATCGCGCAGGTGTAGGCGTAGGTGCGCTGGTCTCCCATGACCCCGACACTTTTCACCGGGAGCAGTACGGCAAAGGATTGCCAGATTTGTTGATAGAGCCCGGCAGCTTTGATTTCTTTGACCACGATGTCGTCCGCATCCTGCAGCAGCGCGACCCGGTCCGGGGTCACCTCTCCCAGGATGCGCACGGCAAGCCCGGGGCCGGGAAAAGGTTGGCGCTCCAGGATCTCCGCCGGCATTCCCAGATCGCGGCCGATGCGCCGGACTTCATCTTTAAACAGGTCGCGCAGTGGTTCTATGAGTTTCAGCTTCATGGTGGCAGGCAGGCCGCCGACATTGTGATGGCTCTTGATGGTCTGGGACGGACCTTTGACCGAGGACGACTCGATCACATCCGGGTAGAGAGTGCCCTGCACCAGCCAGGCCACTTCGGCGCCTCCCTGCTGATTCTCAAGAATGCGCCGCGCTTCATCGTCGAAAACCGCGATAAATTCGCTGCCGATGATCTTGCGTTTGGACTCGGGATCGGTGACCCCGGCCAAACGCCCCAGGAATCGATCTCCCGCGTCAACGGCGATCAGGCGCAGTCCCAACTTGTCGCGCATGTTGCGCTGAACCTGGAGGAACTCATCCTTGCGCAGCACGCCGTTGTTGACGAAAACACAGGTCAGCCGGTCGCCGATAGCGCGCTCCACCAGCACTGCGGCGACGGAAGAGTCGACCCCTCCGGAGAGGGCGCAGATGGCGTGGCCCTCGCCTACCTGCTCGCGGATGGCGGAGACCGTCGACTGGATAAATTGGGCCGGGGTCCAGTTGGGCTCGGCATGACAAATCGCGAAGACGAAGTTGCGCAACAAGTCGGTGCCGCGGGGGGTATGGCGGACCTCGGGGTGGAACTGGACTGCCCAGATGTTGCGCGCCGGATCGGCCATGCCAGCCACGGCGTTGGCGGTGCGCGCGGTGAGGGAGAAGCCGGGCGGCAGCTCCAGGGCTTCATCGCCGTGCGACATCCATACGTCGAGCGTTGTGGGCAAACCAGCGAACAAGGGGTTGTCCGCCTGGGGCACAATCGACACCTGGGCGGGGCCGTATTCGCGCTTGTCCGCCGGGCGCACTTTGCCGCCGAGGTGGTAGGTGAGGAACTGGAGCCCATAGCAGATGCCGAGGATGGGCAATCCGATGGCGAGCATGCCGGGGTCGGCGACGGGCGCGTCCGCGTCATACACCGAACACGGGCCTCCGGAAAGAATCAGTCCAATGGGATGATGCGAGCGAATCTCGGCGACCGATGCGGTACAGGGAAGCACCACGGAAAAGACGTTCTGTTCCCTTATGCGGCGAGCGATGAGTTGGGTGTATTGACTGCCAAAATCCAGGATGACGATCGAGGAAGTATCCATCTTTCAGTTTTTCAGGGTTTTCTTAAGTGAGCAAGGATGATTTTAAAAAGTTCTCTGGTTGAGAGCTGTGGCGTTCGCTTCGGATCAGGGTTCATGCGGCGTTCCCGCTTCAGCGTGGTAGAGGCGCCAGAATTGGACGAATGCGGCCAACCTTGCTACCTGGAAGAAATCACTGGCCACCAGGTAGAACAACGTGACCACCGCCCACCAGAGGTATAACGCGGCGCCGGTCATGTCGGCTTCAAAAGGTAGCGGAATGGCCGAGAACACCATGGCCAGCACGATCAACGCCAGGCGGACGATGCCCAGCACCAGGTTCACTTCGACCAGCTTGCCGGCCAGTGGACCCAGGCGAAGACTGCGCGCCAGGCTCATGAAGACGCCTGTGCCCTCAAGCGCTGCAAGCAGCGGGGCAATGGAAAAGATCCAGCTCAACAAAGCCCACAGCGTGAAGATGCCCAGGGAGAGACAGATCACCCAGGCGCTGTAGGCGACCAGGTTGGGTGAGGCGCTATTCAGGGTCGCATCCGCCGCCCAGTGGATGGCGCTGTACCACCCCGTGCAGGCAGCGAGCAAAGCCACCAGGCGCAGGAGTTGCAGCAGGATGAGGGTGAGGGATGCCCCGTGCATTGCGGGGTCCAGCCGACGGAGGACAGCGGTGCGGCCGAGCCCGGACACGACTGCCCAACCTACCGTAAGTAGGGGCACGAGCCAGAGAGCTTCCCGGGTTACGGCTGGAGCCAGAGCCGCCGCGGTGGCCGCCAACTGTTGTCCGGCCTGGAGAGGGTCGCTGAGGGAAAGATTTTCCAGGGCAACACCGGCCACAATTTTTGCGCCCTGGTGATAGAGAACGATCGCTGCGGGAATGCCAAAACCCCAACGCCAGAGGAGCTCCCAGCCCAGCAGGCTGGGGCGCTTCCAGATGGCTGCGCAAATGTGGACCAGGGATTGAGTTCCCCGCACGGCCATCGAACCTACTTGACCACGATGTTTAAAGGCTCGGCCGCCTGGGATGAATTGCTGCTCGCCTTGAATATCATCGAACCTATTTGACCACTATGTTGATCAGCTTGCCGGGCACGACCACGACCTTGACTACCTGTTTGCCGGCGATGGCGGCCTGCACCTTGGCTTCCGCCATGGCTGCTTGTTGCATGGCCTCGCTTCCCGCGTTGGGTAGCAGACGAACGACGGCGCGAAGCTTGCCGTTGACCTGCACCGGCACTTCCAACTCCTCTTCCCTGGCCAGTTCGGGGTCGAAGCCGGGCCACGGTTGGCGGAGCAAGGAACCTGTCCCACCGGTGACGGTCCACAGTTCGGCCGCGAGATAGGGGGCGAAGGGCGCCAGCAACAGGATGAGCGCGGGCAAGATTGCCGACAGCAGATCCGCAGAAGCTTCCGCCGGCATCCCGGCCAAGCCGGGTTCGGCGGCGACGATCTCGTTGACCAGTTCCATGACGGCGGCAATACAGGTGTTGAAGTGCCAGCGTCCGGCAAAGTCCTGGGTGATCTTGCTTATTGTCTGGTGCAACTTGCGCAAGAGGGCCTGGGCCAAAGGCGATGCGGGCACTGCTTGACCGGTGTTCTGGCGGTGGCTCACCTGGTCACGGTAACGGAGGACCAGGCGGTAGACCCGGCCGAGGAAGCGGCTGATTCCGGCGACTCCATCCTCTTGCCATTCCAGGTCGCGGTCGGGCGGCGCGGCAAACAGCGCGTACATGCGGGTGGCATCGGCGCCGTAGCGGGCAATCATCTCGTCGGGCGAGACCACGTTGCCCTTGGACTTGGACATCTTGGCGCCGTTGCGGATGACCATACCCTGGGTAAAGAGGCGGGTGGCGGGCTCGTCATTGCCGATCAAGCCGAGATCGCGCATGACCCGGGTCCAGAAGCGGGAGTAGATCAGGTGCAGAATGGCGTGTTCTACCCCGCCAATGTACTGATCGATAGGAAACCAGTAGTCGATCTTTTGCCGGCTAAAAGGAGCGGCGTCGTTGCGCGCGTCGGGATAACGGTAGAAGTACCAGGACGAATCGACGAAGGTGTCCATGGTGTCGGTTTCGCGGCGCGCCGGCCCGCCACAGCGGGGACAAGTCGCGTTTACGAAGGAAGGCACGCGACTGAGCGGAGAGCCGTCCTGCTGGGTAATTTCGATCTGCTCGGGAAGCAGGACGGGCAGCTGGTCATCGGGCACGGGCACGATGCCATCGGTGGGGCAATAGAGCACAGGAATCGGCGCACCCCAGTAGCGCTGGCGGCTGACGCCCCAATCCTTGAGACGGAAGGTCACCGTAGGCTGGCCAAAGCCATGTTCCCGGGCGAAGGCAGCGAGCTTGTGTTGTGCCTCCTGGCAGCCTAGGGAGTTGTATTCCCCGGAGTTGATCAGCAGGCTGTCTTCTTCGGTGTAGGGCAACACGGGCTCGTCGGGCTGCCCGGCGGCAGGGGGCTCGCCGCTGCGCCGGGGTAGCACCACGATGCGCACCTCGATGCCGTGCTTTTTGGCAAACTCATAGTCGCGCTGGTCATGCGCGGGAACCGACATGACGGCGCCTGTTCCGTACTCCTGCAGGATGTAGTTGGCCACCCAGAGGGGTACCCGCTCTCCGTTGAAGGGGTTGATGGCAAAGTGCCCGGTGAAGCTGCCGCGCTTCTCGATGGCGGCGGGATCACCCGCCTCACGCGCTTTTTTTTGCTCTTCGACCAGGGCTGCCACTTCGGTGGCCAGCCTGGGATCGGCCTGGGCAAAGCCGGTCACCAACGGGTGCTGGGGGGCCAACTGCAGGCTGGTTGCGCCGAAGATCGTATCCAGCCGCGTGGTGTACACGGGGATCCTGGTAGCGTCCGGAGCGAGCGGCGAGCCGGGGACAAACCCCTCGGGAGCAGGCAGAGGAGCTTTGCCATTGCGGCGCTCCGATTCCCGGGAGTTCGGGTCGAGGACAAACTCAACGGTGGCCCCTTCGCTGCGGCCGATCCAGTTGCGCTGCATGGTGCGGACCTTGTCCGGCCAGCCGGGCAGCTGGTCGAGCCCGTCCAACAACTCCTGGGCATAGGCGGTGGTGCGCAGAAACCACTGCTCAAGGTCACGCTGCTCAACCACGGTATCTTCGTGCCGCCAGCAGCAACCGTCGATGACCTGCTCGTTGGCCAGCACGGTCGCACAAAGGGGACACCAGTTCACCTTGCTCTGCTTACGAAAGGCCAGCCCGCGCTCCAGCATGCGGAGGAAAAACCACTGCGTCCAGCGGTAGTAGTCGGGGAGGCACGTAGTTATCTCGTACCGCCAGTCATAGCTCAGCCCCAGCCGTTGCATCTGGCGGCGCATGGCGGCGATGTTCTGCAGGGTCCATTCGCGCGGGGGGGTGTGGTTTTTGAGGGCGGCGTTTTCCGCAGGAAGGCCAAAGGCGTCCCATCCCATGGGGTGGAGGACGTTGTAGCCCTGCATCCACATGTAGCGCGCCAAGGCATCCCCAATGGCGTAATTGCGCACGTGGCCCATGTGCAACTGGCCGGACGGATAGGGCAACATCTCAAGCACGTAATACTTGGGCTTGCCGCTGGTCTCGGGTTCGGCGCGGTAAAGCTCGGGCTGCGCATCCCAGATTTGCTGCCAGCGCTCTTCGATCTCCGCCGGGTCGTAGCGCAATTCGCCCAGCGGCGGGGCAGACGGTGGGACCGCGGCCCCGGCAGTCGCGACCTTTTTGGTCCTGGGGCCCGGTTTGTTCTTTGCTTCGGTCGGAGGCATCGTCATTCCCGATTGTAACTGGGCGGGGAAGATGAGAGTTGGCAGGGCTCCGCGGTGACGCCGCCTTGAGTTTGGCTTATAACTGCATCAAGAATCCACAAGACAGTCCTGGAGAAGCGCAAATGGGCAGATTTCTTTTTACCATGCTGCCGGCAAACGACCTCGGCTTGCCGACGCGCCTAGCGCCGATCGCGCGGGCACTGGCGGACCGAGGCCATGAGGTGGCCATGTTCAATCCCGCGCCCGCGCCGGCAAAACTGATCGCGGAGGCGGGGCTGAAAAACCTTCCCATGCCGACGCGTCCGGTGCCCGCTTACGCCGGCGACCTGCTGCAGGTATGCCTGGCGTGGGACGTCGAGGAGTTGTTTGCCGCCCTGTTTGCGAATGAGGAACTGGTCCGGGCACTGACGGCTCTGCACGTGGATTTGATCCGTGATTACGACCCCGATATGGTGGTCGATTCGTTTGGCCCCTTCGCCTGCCTGGCCGCTCGCATTCTGCAGGTCCCGCTGGCCAGCGTTTCGCAGGGGAGCTTTCATCCGCAAAGCGATGGCTTTGTGTGGTGGGCTGGGGAGCGCCCAGCTGGATTGCCGAGCGCGGCGCCGGAGTTCAACAAGGTGGCTGCCGAATATGGGGTCGCGCCGGTCGAGCGCACGGTCGATTTGCTGGCTGGTGACCTTTCCCTGATTGTCGGCACGCCGGAGACGGACCCGGTGTCTGCCACCGCCAAGGTTACCTACATCGGCCCTATTCTCTGGCAGCGCGGCGATGCGGTTTTACCGCAATGGGTCAGTGCCCTCGGCCGCGACCGGCCGGTCGTGTGGGTTTATTCCGGCAACCCCAGGTATGCCGGCGCGTCGACTCCTGCCGATTCGATCGTGGTGATTCGGGCGGCGATTGCCGCTCTGGGCGATGCAGCGGTGGACGTTGTGCTCACCACCGGATACCAGGAAGTACCGGACGAAATCGGACCCTTGCCGGCGAATTTCCACCATGCTGCCTATCTGCCGGGGATTGCCATGGCTGCGCATTGCGACCTAATGGTGCATCACGGCGGTCACAGTTCGGTGATGATGGGATTGTCCGCGGGGACGCCGGCAGTGATCATCCCCACCATAACCGAACGCGAGTGCAACGCACGGCGTTTGTTGGCGTTAGGCGCGGGCGAGATGGTGATGCCGGTGAACGACGCGGAGGGCGAAAAGCACATCGATGTTGAGGAGTTTCGGGCGAAAGTGCAGCGGGTGCTGAAGGAGCCGGGTTATCGTAGTTCGGCTCGCAGGGTCGCCGAGTCGATGCGCCAGTTTGGCGGAGCCGGGGAGGCTGCCGATCGAATCGAGCGGCTGGTGAAAGTCAGGGCTGCGTTGAGATCAAGGTGACAGGAATAGCACAAACAGCTCCCTCGAATGTCAGCCATGAAATATTGGTGAACGAAAGCGTCCCGAACTTCGTCCAAACTTGCAAAGCTTGTGCCGACGCCGGCTACTGGGGATGAATTGCGCCAACGGGTTGAGAGAAGCGGTTTGCTACTTTGATCGTAGAGTGGCTGCTGGAGTAGGGGTAGAGCAGGTCCCTTCGCTTCGCTCGTTCCCAGGGCGCGCCGGGACAGGCGGGTTGACAAGGGTAGGGTTGTTACTTTGATCGAAGAGTGGCTGTTGGACAGGGGTAGAGCAGGTCCCTCCACTTCGCTCGTTCCTGATGAACGGACCTTCTCCGGAAGATACGGAGGGGCGCAGAGCGCCAAGAGCCACTTCGCGTGACAGGAGTACGGTCCCATGCAATCCCCTCTTGCTGAGCCAGGCACGGAACCCTCTTCGCCGCCGGACCAGGTTGTGAATCCGAGCCGGGATTTGCGACGGGATTCGGACAAGAGTTGGTGGCGCCAACGATTGTGGCCGTGGATTGCTGCAGTTGTTTTTCTTGGCGGGTTGGCAATTCTCGTGTGGCTGGCTTTTACCAAGAAGACGGCTGCCCCGGAAAACGCAACAACAACTTCGCAAGCGGAAGCCGCTGGCGTGCTGCGTTTGAAGGGCACGACCCAGGCGGTGCGGGCACGCGCCATCCTGGCGCCGCTTCTTGCCGGAGCGAAGGAGGGCACGCTCACGATCACCAGCCTTCGAGCGGCCGGGGCCAGCGTAAAGCAGGGAGACCTTCTGGTGGAGTTTGACCGCCAGGCCCAGATGCGCGATTTCTTAGACAAACAGGCGCAAAACAGCAAGCTGGCGGATGACGTTCTGCAGGAACAGGCGAAAGAAGATGCAGCCCGGGCTAAAGACGAAACGGAAATGAGGGTGGCGGAAGACAGCCTGGTCAAGGCGCAGTTGGAGATACAGAAAATCGAGCTCATGTCGCGCATTGACGCGGAAAAGGCGCGAGAGAATCTGGAGGAAGCCAAGGCGACCCTGGATCAACTGAAGGAAACGTTCGCGCTGAAACGGAAGGCGGCCCAAGCCTCGATTCGCATCCTGGAAATCCAACGGGACCGGGCTCGCGAAACCATGTTGCATGCCCAGGCGAACGCAGCCCTGATGCAGGTTCATTCCCCGATCAACGGGATTGTGGTGCTGAATACCATCTGGAAAGAGGGAAGCATGGGAGAAGTGCAGGAGGGCGATCAGGTCCGCCCCGGCGTCCCGTTCATGCAGGTGGTCGATCCCTCCGCGATGGAAGTGCAGGTTCTGGTCAACCAGCAGGATGTACTGACTTTGCACAACGGCGAGAAAGCGAAGCTACATTTGGACGCATACCCCGACATCCTCTGCCCAGCCGAATTGGAAGTGATCGATCCCATGGGGAAAAGCGGCGACTTATCCGCCCGGGTGCGCACTTTTTCAACCACCTGGTCTGTTCAGTGCACCGACCCGCGGTTGCTGCCTGGACTTTCCGCCGCGCTGGACGTCTCCCGATGATGCACCGCATCTCCAACCTGTGGAAGCGGCGCACCATCTTCGCCATTATCTTGTTGTTGCTGGCCAGCAGCGCAGGGATCTTCGGCCTGGTGCGCTACTCCAATCGCTCCTCCACGATTCCCGCGTTCCAGGTGAAGCGAGAAGAGTTCGTCGACACGGTGCAGTTTCGCGGCGAAGTGAAAGCGACGAAGTCGGCGTCGATTTCAGCTCCCGCCGAGGCCGGCGAGTTGCAGATTCTGAAGATGGCCACCAGCGGCGCCGAGGTGAAGAAGGGGGACGTGATCGTAGAGTTCGACAAGTCAAAGACCCAGCAGGATCGAGCGGAGTTTGCCTCGGCCTTGAAATCGGCGCAGGCGGATATCGAGCAGGTACGGGCGCAATCGCGTCTTACCGATGAAGAAGACATCACTGCCGTTAACAAGGCGCAATACGATGTGGAAGTAGCCAAGCTGGACGCGAGCAAGCAGGAGATCGTGTCCAAAATCGAAGGAGCCGAAGCCAACCTGAAAGTGGCCGACGCTCAGCAAAAACTCCTGGAAGTAGAACAAAAGCTCAAGTCGGATCGCGCAGTGAGCCGGGCAAACATCGACAGCAAAGTGGACGTGAGCCGGAAAGCGGCGTATGACCTGGAGCGCGCCGACCGCGCGCTGGGGCAAATGACCTTGCTTGCACCCTCCGCCGGGTTGGTCAACCTGGTAACCGTTTGGCATCCGGGGGGCGAAGCTCAGTTCAAGCCAGGAGAGCGGGTGTGGCCGGGTGCGCCCATCGCCGAACTCCCGGATGTTTCCACGTTGCGCGTGACGGCGCGGGTGGACGAGTCGGATCGCGGGCGACTCACGACCAACCAGCCGGCGACGGTTCAACTGGACGCGATTCCCGACCGGCAATTTTCTGGCAAGCTGGAACGGATCGGCACCATCGCGACCACCGACTTCACGGCGGGCTGGCCCATCCCGATCAATTTCAACCTGCAGATTGTGCTCGATCAGAAGGACCCGCGACTGAAGCCGGGCATGACTGCGCAGATTACCGTGGTGGTCGATCGGATTCCCGATGCCATCTCCATTCCGGTGCAGGCCTCTTTTCAGAAGTCGGGACAGACAGTGGCTTATGTGGCGGAGGGTGCGAAATTTCGGGAACAGCCGATCGAAGTGAGCCGGAGAAGCCGCGATCGTATTTTGGTCTCCAAAGGTTTACAGCCCGGGGATCGGGTGGCGCTTCAGGATCCTTCTGGTAAGGAGTAAGGGCAGATGAAACTCAGGCCTTTCGTGCGCTGGGCAGCGATTGCGACCGGTCTCGCGGTGGTCCTCGGGGTTGGGATCGGCATGAGCCGATCCCGCCTGGCGCTGGCTAGCGACGATATTCCCACCAGCCTGGTGAAGCGCGGTGACCTGGAGCTGAATGTCCACAGTACCGGCGAGCTGAGCGCGAGCCATACGGTGATGCTCGCGGCACCGGCGGTAGGCGGGGGCTCACTGCAGATCACGCGGCTGCTGGCGGGCCGCGTCCCGGTAAAAAAGGGAGATGTGGTGATTGAGTTCGACCCGAGCGAGCAGCGCTACACCTTCGAGCAGAGCCGCTCAGAGTTGTTGCAGGCCGAGCAGGAGATTACCAAGGCAAAGGCAGATGCCGCCGTGCTGGCCGCGCAAGACAAAGTAGCGCTTTTGAAGGCCCGGTACGATGTGCGGCAAGCGGAACTCGACGTGCAGAAGAACGAGATTGTGAGCGCGCTCGATGGGCAAAAAAATGAGGCTGCTTTGAAACAGGCGCAGCGGGTGCAGGCGGAGTTACAAAAGGACGTCGAGTCCCATCATCAATCGGGACAAGCGGCGATCTACCTGGCCCAGGAGAAATACAACAAGGCGAAACTGGAGATGGACCAGGCGCAGCAGAATATGGATAAGATGAGCGTCACCGCACCCATGGATGGGCTGATCTCGATTCAAAAAAACGTGGACGCGGCCGGCGGATTCTTCTTTACCGGCATGTCTCTTCCCGATTACCGCGCGGGCGACCAGGCGCAGGCGGGGAGCGCCATCGCGCGGGTGGTGGATCCCATGGGCCTGGAACTGACGGCAAAGATCGCCGAACGCGACCACAACAACATCAAGGCGAACCAACCCGTAGAGGTCGTCTTCGATGCGTTGCCTGGCCATACATACCACGGGACGGTGAAGAGTGTCGGCGGAATGACTACGCGTCTGTTTTTCGAGGGCGATGCCGGCGGCACCTTCGATGTCTCTATCCAGCTGAAAGATGCGGACGCACGGCTGCGTTCGGGGCTGACCGCCGAGCTTTTGTTTCTGGGTGACACCAGGAAAGGCGTGCTCTCGCTGCCGCGGCAGGCGATATTTTTCAAGGACGGCAAACATCTCGTCTACGTAAAGCAGGGCAAGGACTATGAACAGCGAGAGGTGAAAATACAAGCGGAAACGGAAAGCCGCGCTGCGATCGAAGGCCTGAATGAGGGAACACGGGTGGCCATGATCGATCCAACGGCTCCGAGAAAACAAGCCAGCCCCAACTCCTCTTCAACTGCCGGCGGAGGGGCCCCTTAGATGGCGTTGCTTGTCCACAGCGTAGATCCCGGTTACCAGCAGTGGCTGCGGGATATCCGCCTGGGTATCGAGAACCTTTTTCTGCATGGGCTTCGCTCGCTGCTGACCATGCTGGGAATGATTTTCGGCGTCGCGGCGGTGGTTGCCATGCTGTCGATTGGCGCCGGTGCAAGGCAGAAAGTGATGGCTCTTATTGAACAGATGGGGGTGCGCAACCTGATCGTCGAGGCCAAGGAAACCACGGAATGGCAAGCCCATCAGAAAGTTCGCAAGATTTCTCCAGGGCTTACGTTTGCGGACTACCGGGTCATGCTGGATGACGTGGAGGGCATCCATGCGTCGACTCCGCGCAAGCGGCTTACTCCTTCCAAGACGATTCCAAAATCGCAGCAGGATGTTCCGGCGGTCTACGGAGTGAAACCGGAATTTCAGCAAATCGCGGGTCTTCACCTGCTGAGCGGCAAGTTCTTCGACAATCAGGACGAGGACCATGGCTCCCCTGTCTGCGTGCTGGGCATCGCCGCCAAGTGGAACCTGTTTGGGGCCTCCGACCCGATCGGTCAATATGTGAAAGTCAACGAGCAATGGTTTCGCGTGATCGGCGTGGCGAGCCCGCAACTCAGTGCGCAGGCCGAGATCGCCGGTGTGCCCAGCGTCGATGCCAATAACATCATCTATGTGCCGCTCAAGGCGTCGATCCTTCGCCTGGAAGACAGCTATAGCCAGGTGAGGGATGAGATCGATGGGATCTATTTGAACCTGAAGGAGAACGCGGATATAACCTCCGCGGCACAGGTGGTCACGGCGATTCTCGATTCGTCGCACCATGGGGCGAATGACTTCAGCGTGATTGTGCCCGCCGAACTGCTGGCCGAGCAAAGACGCACGGAACGTCTGTTCAACGCAGTCATGGTGGCGATTGCATCCATTTCGCTTTTCGTCGGCGGCATCGGCATCATGAACATCATGCTGGCCAGCATTCTCGAGCGCACGCGGGAGATTGGGCTTCGCCGGGCTGTGGGAGCCAAGCAATCGGACATCGTGCGCCAGTTTGTGGTGGAGGCGACCACCATCTCGGTTGCCGGCGGAACGCTGGGCATCATCTTTGGCTTCTTGTTGTCACGCCTGATTGCGTGGTTGGCAGGATGGTCCACGATCGTGACTGCAAGCTCCATCGCTCTTGCGTTTCTGGTGTCGATCAGCGTGGGATTGGTGTTCGGGATCTATCCGGCCATGAAGGCGGCGCGACTCGATCCGGTGGAGGCAATACGCTATGAATGAGGATGGATGAGCCACGCGAATTGCCTGCCCTCTTCATGGAACACCGATTGCCTTGAACGTACAGCGGAGCGTCAAGATGGGTTTTTCTCGTATTGGAATTCTTTGTTTGCTTTTGTTGCAGTCCTTTCTTCCCGCGGTTGCGCAGTCGGCCGAAAGCTACAAAACGCTACTGACGAAGCAGGTGAAGTCGGGCACACTGCCGGCGGCAGAACACTTGAAGGATTACGTGGCCGATGGCAAGCTCCGGCTCGGGCTGCAGGATGCGGTTCTGCTGGCGCTCGAGAACAACAGCAACATTCGCATCGAAGAAACCCAGGTGGAAGCGCAGAAATTTGCATTGCTGGGCGCTTACAAACCCTTCGACCCGTTGGTGCAAGGGATCCTCAATATCAACCGCTATTCGTATCCGGGATACACCCAGCTTCAGGGGGTGGGAGACAACAGCAACGCCACGCAAGACGTCCTCAGCCAGGCAGGCCAGGTGAGCTACACGCAGACGTTCTCGACCGGGACAACCCTATCTGCCAGTCTCTCCAGCAATCGCACTTCTACCAATAACGCCTTCTACTTTTTTAACCCTTATTTCAATTCATTTGTCACCCTGCAGTTTACTCAGCCGTTGTTGCGCAATGCCGGACGCTTTGCCAATATGGCTCCGCTGGTGATTGCCCGGCGCGGTCTGCGGCAGTCGCGGGCCAGCTTCGAAGCCCAGGTGAACGACGCCATTCTGCAAGTGATCATGCAATACTGGGCGGTGGTGCAGGCTCGGGGAAGCGTCGATGTTGAGCGCAGGTCGCTTGATTTGGCGGAGGCCAGTTACCAGCACGACAAGCGTGCTTTGGAACTGGGCGCGTTGGCTCCGCTGGATATTTATCGCTCCCAGTCGGAGGTTGCCGCCCGCCGCCTGCAATCGATCCAAAGCGAATACGCTCTCAAGCAAGCGCAGGAAGCCTTTCGCCTGACCATCGGCGCGAACCAGGATCCCTCGTTCGCAGCGCTCGAGTTGGATCTTACGGAGAAGCCGGAACCGGAGGGCGAACTGGAGAATATTGATCCCGCGGAGGCGCTCAAGAAGGCACTCAACGCACGGCCGGAGATTGCGGCGGCCGACGACGCAATCGCGAATGATGAGACCAGTATTCGGGTGGCGCACAACGGTTTGCTGCCGGACCTTTCGCTCACTGGCTTCTACCAAAGTAGCGGCGCCGGAGGAAACCTGTACGACCTGAACACTGGACAGTTGATCACGCCGGGGGGACTTGGCAGCTCCTTCAACCAGCTATTTGGTTTTGGCTTTCCCGGGTATGGGGGAACACTGACGTTGAATCTTCCGCTGAGGAATCGGGGCGCACAGGCCAATCTCGGCACTGCGCTGGTGTCACGGCGCCACGATCTTTACGTTTCTCGAATGACCAGGGAAGGGATTATTCGACAGGTGAACGACTCGGTCCATGAACTAGAGGAAGCAAAGCTTACGCTTGCGGCGGGCAAAACTTCTTTTGATCTGGCGCAGAAATCGCTGGCTGCGGACCAGCGTAAATATGAGCTGGGCGCGGAGACGAATTTCTTTGTGCTCGATTCGCAAACCAAACTCGCGCAGTCGGCGCTCGACCTGTTGCAAACGCAGATTAATTACCAGATCGCGCGCGCCAATGTGGATCACGCTACGGGGAGTTTGCTCGAACCTTATCATGTACAGATTGCTGATTTGCCGAATTAGATGAGTGGGTTTGGGGGCGGCAGCTGTGAGATTTCCCGCCCAAGCCAAAAAACGGCTTGAATGGGGCACCCATCTGTTTTGGATGTGAGGGTAACCGACTTTGTGACAGTACCCGGGACGCAGTGCGCTAGTTGGCTTTTCGGGTGAATTGGAAATTGCGAATGCGGCCGGCGTCGAGGATGAAACCAGAGATGCGCTGGTTGCCATCGCGGGTGAATCGGACGGTCCCGATGTCGCCGACAAAAACGTCACGCATGGCCGGTCGAAGCGTATCGGGTTTGTGCTTGAGCCGGTCAAGTGTCAGCTTTTCGTCCTGAATTGAGATGCGGTAAATGGGATCGATCTCCTGACTGACAAAAGCACCCGCATACTCGGCCAGTTGCGCGGGGGTGGGTTTGAAGATGGTGACGGCCTCGTAGGATTCCGGCTTGCCTCCGTCGAACGAACGCTCCAGATGGCGCGGCTGTCCCCCATCGGCGGCGATGGGATGGATATCGACGTGGCCGCCCCAGGGGACATCGGCAATGTGGAAGTGGGCCGGGGCAAACGGCTTCAACTCATGGAAATCATCCTGTCCGATATCGATTTGTAGCTTGCCATCCTTCACTTGCACGTTGGTGAAATCATCGTCTTCGCGGCTCCAGTACATTCCCGCGATGGCGGCCGTTTGCTCCGGCGTCATGGGGACCGGGGTGACGTTTGCCGCGCCGTTGGCGACGGCGGGTGCAGGAGCGAGTTCTTTGGCGAGGACGATGTCCGCGACCTGGCGGGATAACGAACTGGGATTGGTGTCGGCGAAATTGCACAGCACCGCGGTAGAGAAATGCTGCTCGGGGAAGCGGATCATATCGGAGCGATATCCTGCATCCGCCCCGCCGTGGTCCACGGTTGGCAAGCCTTTGTATTTGCCGATCTGCAAGCCGGATGCGTAGTCCTGCAATTGACCGCTGTTGAGTTTGCCCCGCTCGAGCATCTGCTGAATGAGCGCGGGCCCACCGACGCGCGGATGATAGAAGTTTTCATCCCAGAGTTGCAGGTCTTCGACCGTGGTGTGCAGGCTGGTAGCTCCGGTGGTGTCGAAGTTGGTGAGGCTCATGCGGAAGGGCTTATCCTTGCCGTCCTGTTCGTAGCCCAGGGCGTCGTGCTTGATGACCTCCTCGTGGTCGTCACGGAAATGGGTGTGGTTCATGCCCAGCGGAACAAAGATATTCTTGGTGGTGAACTCACGCAGCGACATCCCGCTCACGCGTTTGACGATGATCGCCAGCAGGGTGAAGCCGCTGTTGCTATAGGTGTATTTCTCACCGGGCTTGAAGTTCAGCGCCTGCTGGCGCACGAGCACGGACATGACATCGTCATCGGTGATGAGGTCCTGCGAGTAACGCCAGCCGGCCAATTCCAGCAGTGCCCATTGATCGCGAATTCCGCTGGTGTGGTGGAGCAGGTGGCGAAGAGTGATGCGCTCGCCAAAGTCGGGTAGTTCAGGAACATATTTGTGTACATCGTCGTCGAGCGAAAGTTTTCCCTGTTGGGCGAGCAAGAGGATGGAAGCCGCGGTGAACTGTTTGGACATGGAGGCCACGTGGAAGACGGTGGCCGGGGTGATGGGCACATCGTCGTTCAGGTTGGCCATGCCGTAGCCGTGTTGGTAGACGATTTGCCCGTTCTGGTAGATGCCCAAAGCACAACCTGGGGAATCCGGCCGGTCCCACTGGGCAAAGACCTTGTCCACCTTGCTGGTAACATCCGGCGGCAGAGTCTGGGTGTGCGCCCAGGATGAAACCAGTAGAATGCCAGTCGCCACACCCGATTGCGTCAATTTCATTCTGCCTCCCGTCGATATCGTGGAAGTGCTGGCGAAGTGCCGGCAAAACTTTTATATCAGGTCCCGGAGAGCGGCCAGTGTGAGTTGCCGGCGCGCAATTGACGTTGCCCAGTTGGCCAGGCAGTCGTAGAGTGGACCCTTATGCAGGACAATCAAAGACCGCTCGAACCAGGGATCGTGACGGATTTTGCGGGCAGGATGAACTACGCTGGATATTTGTGCCTGGCAGAGTTGCTGGCGCAGCAGCGCCCCTTGTCTTCGCCCCCTCATCACGATGAGATGCTCTTCATCATTCAGCACCAGGTAGCCGAACTATGGCTCAAGCAACTGATTCACGAACTCGCGGCTGCGATCCGCTTCGTCCAGCACGACGAGCTGGATCCGTGCTTCAAGATCCTGGCGCGGGCAAAGCTGATCCAGATGCAGCTATTCGATCAGTGGGCGGTTCTGGAAACCCTCACACCGTCGGAATATCTGGAGTTCCGCGGGGTCCTAGGGAACGCGTCCGGCTTTCAGTCGTACCAGTACCGGATGCTTGAGTTCCAGCTGGGAAACAAAAATCGCGATGCGATTCGCGTATTCGAAAATGACGCAGTCATCCATGACGCGCTGAAAGCTGCACTCGAAGCGCCCAGCCTCTATGACGAGTTTTTGCGGCACCTGGCAAGGCGCGGGTTTTCCATCCCCTACGAATGCACGGAGCGCGATTGGAGCGAGCCGTACCGGAAGAACGATGGAGTGGTGCAGGTGATTCGGGAGATTTACGAACATCCCCGGAAGCATTGGGATACTTACGAAATGTGCGAAAAGCTGGTGGATGTCGAAGAGTATTTTCAGCTTTGGCGCTTTCGCCACATGAAGACGGTGGAGAGGATTATTGGATTTCGGCCCGGAACGGGGGGCTCTTCCGGGGTGGGATTTCTGAGACAAGCGCTCGACCTAACGTTCTTCCCGGAATTGCTCGCGGCGCGAACCGGGTTATTGCAGCGATGAACTCCGCGCTTCATCAGGCCATGTCGCGCTTGGGCAACGGTTGGTTAAAGCCGGACTTTATTCAGGAGCATGTTGCTCCGCTCTTCTCCCGAGTCTTGTCGAACGACTCTATCTACCTGGCCAATCACTCTCTGGGGCGGCCGCTGGATGGGATGGCGGACGACGTAGGCGAAGCGACCGCGCTCTGGTATGGCAAGCTTGGCGATGCATGGGATGGGTGGCTTGAAGAGCGCCAGGCGTTTCGCGCGCGGATTGCGACGCTCATCGGCAGCAGGAGAAGCGATTGCGTAATTCCCAAGACTTCTGCGGGTCAGGGTCTGCGGGCGGTGCTGAATGCACTGCCAGGAAAGCCACGCGTGATCAGCACGCGGGGAGAGTTCGACTCTGTCGACGTGATACTCAAGCAGTATGCCGCGCTCGAGCGCATCGAGCTTCAGTGGGTGGAGGCCAATGCGCAGGTCGAGTTCACGATTGAATCGCTCATCGAGGCAGTGAACGAGGGCGATGAAGCAGGATTGGTGGTTGTCTCCCAGGTGATGTTCATGACTGGGCAGATCGTCAAAGGCCTGGACACGCTGGCACGCGCTTGCCATCAGCGGGGAATGAGGCTGCTGGTGGACTCCTACCACGCGGTTGGTGTCATCCCCATCGACGTGGTGCAGATGGGAGCCGATTTTTTGATCGGCGGTAGTTACAAATATCTTCGCGGCGGACCGGGTGCGTGCTTTCTCTACATTGCTCCCGAAGTACTGGAACGCCAGTTGCGGCCGCTCGACACGGGGTGGTTTGCCAATTCCGATTCTTTTGCTTACGAACGGCCGGAGTTGCCGGTGCTCAAGGAAGGCGGCGACGCGTTTCTCGAGTCCACTCCACCCGTGCTTACGTGGTACCAGGCGCGCAGTGGTTTGGAGTTTACGCTGGGTATGGGCGTGGAGAGACTCCGTGCATACAGCCTTGGGCAACTTGCAGCCCTGCGGGGATACTTGAGCGATGCCGGAATATCCGCCGTGACCGGCGGCGACGCTGAGCATGGAGCTTTTCTCAGTATCCGCCTGGCGAACGCGATGGAGTTTCCACCCAGGCTTGGCCGCGAAGGTGTCATTTGCGATGCGCGTGGGGAGTGGCTGCGGCTGTGTCCGGATTGTTTGACGCGGGATGAGGAGTTGCGTGTCGCGGCCGCGGCGTTGGGTAAATTGGTGCAGGTTGAGGGCTAGTTGGATTCACTTAGGCGGAGGTTGAATGCCTTGCGCCTTGAGCGCGCGGTCGATGGCGGGCCATAGCTCATCGATCGGGCGCGCGCCGCTTTGCAGGCGTTCCCCATTGACGAATACTTGCGGTGTGGCGTTAATCCCGAGCGAAGCGCCGAGTTTTAGAGACGAATCCACCGGCGACTGATCCTGCCGGTTGAGGCACATCGTGAGCTTTGCCTGGTCGACTTTATTTTGCTCGGCGAAGGTGCCAGCAATATGGTCGAGGGCCAGGTAAGACCTGGCGGGCTCCTGCTGTGCGCCGCTTATGTCCTCTCCGTGGGCATGCACATAATCGATGTAAGCCCAGTAGGCGGTTGCACTCAGTTCGGCGAGGCAATTGGCATCCACCGCGGCATGCATTGCCCAGGGATGGCCGTCGAGTGGGTAATCCTTGTAAACGATCTTGATCAGGCCCTTGTAGTGGTTGAGGGTGTCGGCCGAGAGTTCGTTGTTCAGGCGTGCACAGTACGGGCACTCAAGGTCGTCAAAATTGATGATTTCTACCTTGGCGGTGGCGTCACCGCGAATGGGGCGGCCAGCCACGTCGATCGCGAGCGATGGGTCTTGGCTGATATCAAAGGTTTCCAGGCGCGCGAGCGTGCGGCAATCCTTGGAGAGCAGAAACATGGTGGTAGTTTGCTTGCCCGCGTGGACAAAGGTAACGGTGAGGGTATCGTAGCCGGGAATATCGCTGCTGGTCTTGTTACCGATGAGAATGTCGTAGCCCGGGGGAACCGAAAACTGGGACCGGATGAGGACTTCGATGCGGCGATTGACGGAGGATCCAGTTGGAACAACGAGCGTGGACGGCGATTGGGCGTGCCCCATCGCGGCGACGATCAGGATGGGAAGGATCGCAGAGAGATGAATGCGCTGCAAAATCGGATACCTCCCGAGGAGAGTAGATCCGCGCGGAGAACGAGGACCGCAGATCTTTCTCCTACGCTACGCTGGGTCGTAAAACATTTCCAGGAGGTGGCCACGCGGAACTGCAGACCCCCCGGCTACGCTCCCACGGCGTGCCGGGACAGGCGGGATGACAACTCATTTGGGGGGTTGAGATTAGCGATTCTTGATCACTGCGAGGTGCAGTTGGGCGCGTACCGTGAATCCCATTTTTTCGTATAGACAGATGGCAGTTACGTTTTCTTTTCGCACGTGCAGAAACGGGGTTTCGCCTCGCTGGAGAATTCCGGATATCACGGCCGCGAGCAGAAGGTTTCCGTAGCCACGGCCTCTGAAATCAGGATGAGTGCAGACAGCGCTGGCTTCGGTATAGCCGGTAAGGTGAAGGCGCTCTCCCGCCATCGCCACCAACGTGCCTTCATGGTGAATTCCGAGGTAGGTACCGAGTTGGATGGTTCTGGGCAGAAAGGGACCTGGTTCCGTCAGCTTGGTCAGAGCCGTCATTTCAGGCACGTCGGCTTGTTCCAGTTTGCGGGATAACTCATTATCAGTCGCTATGGGAGGTGGCCCTTCATAAACCATCTGATACATGAGCCCGGTGTGAGTCATTTCCCAGTTGCTGGGCGGGACCGGTTCGGAGTCGAGAAATAAGGCGATGACGTTGCCCGACACTATCTCCTCAAGCGCACTGTAAGTGGCCGCGGATTGATTCATCAATCCCGCGAACGGCGCCACACCACTCGGGAAGCGCTTGGCAAGCTGGTTGCCCTGCGCGAAGCTTGACTGCTCGGTGGATAGTGCGTACCAAATTGGATTGTCGAGCAGGACTTCGGCGCTAGGGAGCATCTTCAGCCACGGGCGTTTTCAGGATCTTGGACAAAACACTCAAGCTGCCATCGACTTTGGGAGCATTCAGGCCCAGAATGGCCGCCACCAGTGGATAGACATTCACATTCTCGAAGGGTTCGAGGACCGAGCCAGGACGAATATCCGGGCCGACGGCGACAAAGAGGGCCCGCATGGACTTCATCGCCCGGGGATCGTAGCCGTGTGCACCCGCCTCCGGAGGCCGATCGTCGTTGGCCGGCGCCTGGGCACGAATCGCATACGGTCCATTCGCAACAATGATGGGATCGCCTTCGCGAGGGTTGGTGCTGTACTTAAAAGCAGCCGGTACGCGATTGCGACGGTAGACGGTAAACGCATCGCTCTTGATCTTTAGTTCCTGGTAAGCCCTTGCAGCTGCAGCATCGGAATCGGGATAGAGCAGCGATCCCACGGTAACGAAATGCGAAAGGTCAGTATATTTGTCGAGATCGATCCAGGGCCCCTGCTCCCGCTCCATGCCGTGGTCGGAGACGACGATCAGATTGATGGGTAGCTGTAACTGATTAAGATCTGCCCAGAGGTTTCCCACCAACTTATCGACCAAACCAACGGCGGCGCCGGTCTGCGGGCTGTCAGGGCCGTACTCGTGGCCGGCATGGTCGACGTTTGAGTAATAGAGAGTGATGAAATGCGGACGCTGCGCCGCCGGCAGACGAAGCCAGGCGATCACCTGTTGAATCCGCTTTTCGTCGGGGAAATGGTTGTCGAATTTCAGGTAATAGCTGGGCCGCACGCCGTCGATCGCCGCCTCGGAGCCGGGCCAGAAGAAACATGCGCTCCGCATTCCCTGTTTTTCCGCCAGCACCCACAGGGGCGTGCCTCCGTACCAGGTTCCGTCGGTATCGGTGGCCGGGTCGGTGAAGGAGTAGCGCTGCTTGCGGACCGGATCATAGAAGCTGTTGGCCACAATGCCGTGGTGCTCCGGATAAAGCCCGGTAACCAGGGTGTAGTGGTTGGGGAAAGTAAGAGAGGGATACGCAGGAATCATCCCCTCGGGGACGACCGCACCCTGGGCTCCCAGGGAGAGCAGCTGTTTGGCGTGATACTTGACGGCATAGTCGTAGCGGAAACCGTCGAGCGAAACCATTACTACGTACGGCTTGGCTTGCTGCGACCCCTCATTGGGCCCGTGATCGACCGCGATCACCGGGGCTATAGTTTGCGCGGCTAAACAGAGCGATAGAAAGAACGGCAGCAACGCGCACATGCGACGAATGCGAGGCATGGTCACTTTCCGGCCGCCGCAGCGCGCAGTTGCTCCGCCGCCGTCTCGGGTGTGATGTCCCGTTGCGGCATGCCTAACATTTCGAAACCGACCATGAATTTGCGCACGGTTGCCGAGCGTAGCAGCGGAGGGTAGAAGTGGCCGTGGAAATGCCACTCCGGGTGGGGCTGTCCGTCGGTCGGCTGCTGATGGAATCCCATGGTGTAGGGAAAGCTGGTGGCAAACAACTGATCGTAGTTCATGGTGAGGCGTTTCAGAATATCCGCCAGGCCGCGGGTTTGTGCGGCGTTGAATGCATCCATGCTGCCGAGGTGGGCGCGGCTGAGCACCAGCGTTTCGAAGGGCCAGACTGCCCAAAACGGCACGAGGACGACGAATTCCTGGTTCTCGCAAACGATGCGATGGCGTTGCTGGAGCTCGATGGTCAGGGTTTCACACAGCAGGCAGGCGTTGTGCTGCTGACGATAGGCCAGCTGGTTGGCCAACTCGGCCGCAGGTTCGTCAGGGATGTGTTCGGTGGCCCAGATCTGGCAGTGAGGGTGAGGGTTGCTGGCCCCCATCATGGCGCCTCGATTTTCAAAGATCTGCACGTGGCTAATCTCCGGACGCGCACCGAGCTCGATGAATTCCGCGGTCCAGGCGTCCACCACATGGACGATGTCGGCGACTTCCATGCCTGCCAAGGTCAAGCTATGGTCAGGATGGAAGCACAATACGCGACAGACGCCGCGCTCGCTCTCCGCGCGCAACAAGCGGTGGGCGCTCTCTGTGAGCATATTCGGCGAGTCAGGCAGCAGCGCCGCATAGTCGTTGGCAAAGGAAAAGACGCCAGAGTATTGTGGGTTACGCTTTCCGCCGGCGCGGGCATTGCCGGGACAAAGGTAGCACTCCGGATCGTAGTGCAGCGCCGGCTTGACGTCGGTACGGCTAACCTCGCCTTGCCAGGGGCGCTGGGTGCGGTGTGGGGAAACCAGAACCCACCGGCCGCGCAGGGGGTCGAAGCGGCGATGGGGAAATTGCATGTTCTGTTGGTTCATGTCTCCTCAGCACTTCAATTTTTCTTGCGGCTCGGCGCGTCGCCGATCACGCCCTTACCCTCTTCCACGGTGAAGATTTTGTCCACCCCGGGCAATTTAATTTTTTCTTTGAAGCCGCTGGGCCAGTGGATCTCCACTGCATCCACCCGGCCGGCATCGCCCAGGCCAAAATGCACCCGTGGATCGTTGGACGAGACAAAGCTACCGCCGGAGAGCACGTCACCGCGCTGGCGCAAGCCGCCTGCGGTGAGATAGACTGCGGCGCCGACTGCGTCGCGGGGACTTTTCGCTCCGCCGATCAGACTTAGCTCTATCCAATGATGGTGATCAGGGTTGACGTTGCGCAAGAGCGTGGGCACGTTGTCGATGACATTGATCACTACGTCGATGCGGCCGTCGTTAAAGAGATCGCCAAAGGCTGCGCCGCGCGCAGGAATAACTACCGCGAGCCCGGTGCCTTCTACCGGCGGCACCAGGTCAAACTTTTTGCCTAACTGGTTGTGGAACAGCAGGGGTCGCTCGGCAAAGCTGGTGCCCCAGTTGTACTGGTCGACGGCCGGGTAGACATGGCCGTTAGCGATGAATAGATCTTTCCAGCCATCGTTGTCGTAGTCAATGAACTCAGTGCCCCAGCCAAGGAAGGGCACGGTGGGTTCGGCTACGCCAGCGGCATAGCTGTCGTCGGTAAAGTTGGCATCGCCGTCGTTGCGGTAGAGCACATCGTAGTCGTCGGAAAAAGTAGTGTTGAAGAGGCCCAAGCGGCCGGTGTTCTGATAATCCCCGACGGCGACACCCATGGAAGCGGTTTCGCGTCCATTTTCATTCAAAGCGTACCCGGAGGCGTAGCTGTCGTCTTCGAAGGCGCCGTTGCCTTTGTTGATGTAGAGGTAGTTGGGAGTGGAGTCGTCGGCCACCAACAGGTCCACTTTGCCGTCGTTATTGAGGTCGACGAAGACGGAGGTGAATCCGTAATAGCCATTGGGATCGCTCACCCCAGCTTTCTGGCTGACGTCGGTGAAGGTGCCGTTGCCGTTGTTATGGAAGAGATGGTCCTGCTCGCCCTTAAGCCCGCGGGGGCCGCACATCACGTTTACACCGCGGAACTGGCAGAAGCTGGCCGCGACCGCGGTCTGATTGAGCCCGGGCGGCTGGTCCTGATCATAGTGGACGTAGCCGGAGACGAACAGATCGAGCTTGCCGTCGCCGTCGTAGTCGCCGAAGGTGGGTCCACTCGACCAGTTGCCCAGTTGCACACCCGCCTTTTCCGCCAGGTCGGTGAAGGTTCCATCGTGGTTGTTGTGATAGAGGCGGTTCTTGCCGAAGTTGGCGACAAAGAGATCTGGCCAGCCATCGTTGTCGTAATCGCCTACGGCCACGCCGAATCCCCAACGGTCGTTGGTCACGCCGGCCCTGGCGGCGACGTCGGTGAAAGTGCCGTCGTGATTGTTGTGGAACAGGGCCGCGTGAGGAGACACGGTCTTGCCGGACAGGGCGTCATAAGTAGAGCCGTTGACCATGTAGATGTCGAGCCAGCCGTCTTTGTCGTAGTCCAGCAAGGCTACTCCCGATCCGGGGGCCTCCAGGATGTATTGCTTTTGCGGGGAGCCCATGGTGTGGCGCCAGGTGGTAAGGCCGGCCTTGGCGGCAATGTCCTGAAAAACGACGGGGCCGGTTTTTACAAATCCGCCTGCGGTGATTGGGCGCTTTTCGGAGTCGAGCACCGGCGCGTAGGTTCCACCGGTCGTGACGCCCATGGTCTGGGGTGGCGAATCCGGAGTCTTGGAGGGCTGGCTCGCAGCGGTGGTTTGGCCCCGCATATCTGGAGAAAGCAGCAGGGACAGCAATGACAATACGAGACTACGACAGAGCAAGCCGGTCACCCTTTGAGCGTATCAGTCAAAGGATAAAGGATTTGCTGGTTGGCTGGACGCGGCTTCACCGAATTGCACTGTTGAACTAACGTTTGTGGAAATCGCACATCTCGCGAAAAACCAGCGAGATGTGGGGCGTCCCCTTTTCCGCGGCCGGGGGAGAAGGATTAACCGACGATGTGGTTTCAAATCTGTGGATCACGGATTGGCGCCGATCTGATAATTGAGGGTGGCCAGACTCAACCGGTACTGGTACTGCGCGTTGGTGTTGTCGATGGCGGCGTTGGTTTGCTGGAGTTGCGCCTGACTGAGTTCGACGATCGAACTGAGTCCTAGCTGGTAGCGGGTTTGGGCCAGCTGGAGACTGAGATTCGCCTGCTTGAGCAGTTGTGCGGTCACGGCAATTCTCCGATAGGCGGTATTCGCCTGCAGCCAGGCTGCGCGGACGTCACGCACGATCTGGTCGCGTAGATCCCTGGTTCGTTCTGCCTCCGCGCGGGATCGATAGACCGCTTCCTTAGCTTCGGAAGCGTACAGAAAGCCGTCAAACAGGGGAATGTTCATATTGACTCCGACCGCTCCCCACCAGTTCGAGGTGTAGTACTGGTCGGTGCGAATGGGCACGGACCCGATCGTGCCCAGGGCGCTGATCGAGGGGAGGAGTTGATCCCACTGCGCGCGCGCGAATTTTTGCGCAGACTGCTGTCTCAAAACCCGCGACTGCAAGTCAGGGCGCTGGGCCAGCGCTGTCTGGACGAGTGGCTCATAGTCAGGGGGTGGGGCATCGTTTTGCGCTGAATCGTCGACCAGAGAGTAAGTGGTTTCGTGGTCTAAACCGAGGACGGCGTCGAGCGTAGCCATGGTTGCGTCCGCATTGTTTTGCGCATCGAGCTGGAGGAGTTCCGCTTGCGACAGGTTTACATCCGCAAAGCTCAGGTCGAGCGTGGACCTTAGCTTGTTCTGCGTCATCTGGTTTACCTGGGATTCAGTTGCCTGGCGAGTGCTCACTGTTTGTTTGGCGACCTGAAGAATGGCCTGTGCGGTCAGAGCGTCATAAAAGGCCTGATCGGTTGCCAGGACGATTTCTTCCTGGGAGGCGAGTGCATCTGCATTGGCTGCTTTCTCCTGCAGCTTCTGCGTGAGCACCCGATTGTGGGTTCGCCCGAAGTCAGTGATCAGCTGGGTTACGTCGGCTCCGACCCCGGCATGGGTAAATAGCCGCGAGGAGGTGAGCGAACCAGCGGAGATGCGACTTGCGTCCAATGCTTTTTCGGCAGTGACTGCGCCATTCGCCGTTGGGAATTCGGCAGCGCGGGCCTGGCGCACGACCTGATGCTGGGCCATTGCCAGCAATTTGCTGACGCTGATGCGCGGGTTGTTCCTCAACGCCATCTGTTCCGCCTGCACGCGCGTGAGTTGCTCATCGACGGTTGCGGCGGGCGCGCGTCCTGGATTCTGCTCGGACAAGTTGAGAGCGGCTACGGGGGCGCTGGGCAATTGGGCCAAAAGCACCTGCGACCGTGCGGCCGGTACGATGAACAGGGCGAGGATGATTACGGCGCGGACTTCTCTCATGCCTCCGACTCCTCGAGGCGCTCGATTTTCTGCTCACGGCGCTGGTGGATCACCAGATATACGGCGGGCACCAGGAACACGGTCACGACTACAGAGACGCCTAGCCCACCGATGATTGCGCGCGCGAGCGGGGCGTATTGCTCGCTGCCCGCCTCAGAGCCGAGCGCCATGGGAATCATTCCCAGGAGGGTCGCCAAAGACGTCATGAGAATGGGGCGCAGACGCACCTTACATGCCTGGACCGTGGCCTCAAGCAGCGGCAGTCCTGTTTCGTGCAGGACGCCGGAGAATTCAACGATGAGGATGCTATTGGAGACAACGATTCCGGTCATCATGACGATCCCCATCAGTGACATGATGTTCAACGTACTGCCGGTAAAGACCAGGATCATGACTACGCCGGCAAGGCCCGGGGGAATCGCCATGAGGATGATGAAGGGGTCAATGAAGGATGTAAATTGTGCCATCAGGATGAGGTAGACGAGAGCAATGGAGATGAGGAGGCCAAGGCCGAACTCCTTGAACGAGGTTTTCATGCTGACCGCGGCGCCACGCACCTTGAGCGTCGTGTTCTTGTCGGTTTTGGTATTCGCGACTAATTTGTCGACGTCCCTGCCAACCCCTTGCAGCGCTTCGCCCCGGGTGGCGACGTAGATGTCGATCACGCGGCGTATTTGATAATGGTCAACTTCGGTTGGAGTGTTGATTTCCCTGATGTCCGCGACCGACCCCAGAGGCGTGTAACCGGCGTTGTGGGCGCCAACCCAGAGACCGCTTGCGCTATCACCCGCGACTCTACCCTGCTCGGCGGAGGAATAACCGGCAGGACGCACTCCGCGGAGCGGTATGTTCTTGAAGTCCTCCATGCTCATGTGGTTGATAACGTGGTTGTCGTACTGAACCGTGACCAAGTAATTGTTGCCTGTCTTGGGATCGATCCAGTAGCTGGGCGCAACCATGCCGTCGGAAGTGAGTGCGGTGATTACGTTGTCTACCACATTTTTCGCGGACAGGCCGATCAGGCTGGCGCGTTCGCGGTCGATGTTCAGCAAGAGCCCGGGATAATTGAGATCCTGAGGTATGTAGACGTCACTTACATTGGGAATGGCTTTGATCTTGAGCGCCAATTGTTGTGCGAGGTCGTACGCACCGCGCAGGCTCATGGAACTCACCTGGACGTCAATGGGAGCGGGAAGGCCCTGATTCATGACTGAGTCAACCAGACCCCCGGCCTGGAAATAAGTTGTCAGCTCCGGGATCTCGCGGGAAAGCTTTCGTCGTAATCGCGACATGTATTCATAACTTCCTACGCTGTGATTTTCTTTCAGGCTGGTCTGCACGAAGGCGGTATCCATGGAGGCGTTGGTGGTGTAGATGGCGGAAAGATCGGGGTAAACGCCGATATTGGAAACGATCATGCCGAGGTCGGAGGGTTTTACGGTTTCACGAATGATCTTCTCTACGCGGGCAATGTACTGATTGCTGACCTCGAGGCGCGTGCCGCTTGGCATGCGAACATCAATGACAAACTGTCCCGGATCGGTGCGGGGGAAGTAGGCACGCCCGAGGAAAGGGAATAGCAGCAGGATCACGAGAGAGACCCCGGCGAGGATAACCGTAGCTGTGAAGCCAGGCCTTACGAGGATCCGCTTGGCCAAAGTTTCATAGCACTCCAGCAGACGCTGAAAATGCTTATTGAAACCATCAACGACCCTGCGGAAGAAGGACCTTTTCTCGTGACGCGGCCCCGCTTCTTCATGCGAGATGCTTATAAAGGTCGCGCAGAAGAGGGGCACCACGGTCATGGCGAAGATATAAGAGGCGAATATGGAGAGCACGACCCCCAGCGCCAGCGGAGTGAAGATATATTTGCTGACGCCGGAGAGGAACAGCACCGGGAAAAAAACGATTGATGTGGTGGAAGTCGCGGCCAGGACGGCGAGAGATACTTCCATGCCGCCCTGCTCGGCTGCGACGCGAGGCGGTACGCCCATCTCCATGAAGCGGAAAATATTTTCGAGCACCACCACCGAATCGTCGATCAAGCGGGAGAAGGCCAGGGCCAAGCCTCCCAACAGCATGGTGTTGATCGAACCACCCATCGCATTGCTCAATAACAGGCAGACGAGCGCGGAAAGCGGTATCGACAACAGCACGGCAAAGGTCGCGCGCGGGCTCCCCAGGAAGAGAAGAATCATCATCCCGGTCAACACCAGGCCAATCGACGCTTCCTTAAGCAGATTTTTGATGGCTAGTTTGACGAAGATCGACTGATCGAAGACCACGGCGGTCCTGAGGCTGTCGGGAATATCGACCAGGCGCTTGATAGCGGCTTTCATGCCGTTCACGATGGTGATGGTGTTGCTATCGCCCCCCTGCTTGAAGATGGGGACGTATACAGAGCGCTGCCCGTCGATACGAACGATGTTGTATTGGAGAGCACCGGAGTCTTCAGCATGACCGACATCGGCGACGAGCACAGATGAATTGCCGTACGACTTGAGCGGCATGGAGTTCATCTGCTGTGCGTCGCGAAACTGGCTGTTGGCGTAGATGTTGTAGTCTTTACTGCCTATGCGCACGTCGCCCGCGGGCAGGATGAGGTTGGAACTGTTAACGGACTCGACGACGTCGTTAAGGCTGAGGTTATGTGCCTCGAGCTTAATGGGATCGACATAGATCTGAATCTGGCGATAAGTTCCGCCGTAAGGCTGGGGAACGGATGCGCCCTGAACGTTCGATATCTGATTGCGCACCTGGAATTGGGCGATGTCTTTGAGTTGTGTTTCGTTGAGGCCCTGGCCTTTGAGAGTAACCAGGCAGACAGGCTGGCTGGACGCATCCATACCCAGGACGACGGGCGGCAGCGTGCCCGGCGGCAGGCGGCGCAGATCGGCCATGGCGAGGTTGGCAATGTTGCTGAGCGCGGCATTGGGGTCGGTACCCGGCTTGAAGTAGATCTTGATGAGGCTAACGCCGGTCAGCGAGCGGGACTCGGAGTGATCGATATTGGCGCCGAGGGTAAAGAAGCGCTCGAACGTGTTGGTGATATCCGCCTCGATCTGTTGCGGGGGCATACCGTTATAAAAAGTCGCGACGACAACAACGGGTATATCTATCCTGGGGAAGAGGTCGACGGGCATCCTGAACACGGTGAAGACGCCGACCAACATGACCATCAAACACAGCATGATGATGAAGAAGGGATATCTCAGGGCAAACTTCGGCATTACTGTGTTCCCCCCTGATCATCATGCAGATCGATGGTGCTGTTGGGCGCGCGGGTAACATCGTTGGCTGGTGTTTGGGTAAGGATGGGACGGACCAACTCACCCGGCTGATACTTTGCCTGACCGCCGAGGATCACGCGTTCTCCTTCATGCAGACCGCTCTTGACCTCTGCGAGCTTCGATCCCTCCAAGCCCAACTGCACTTGCCGTGGACGGATGCGGTTCTCGCCGTCGACCACATAAACCATTTCTTTGCCATCGCGCAAGACGAGTGCTTCTACGGGAATGGTGAGAACATTCTGGGCGTGCCCAAGTTGTAGTTCGGTGTTGGCGTACATTCCGGGTTCGATGGAAAGATCCTGGTTGGGAACATCGACCTCAGTTTCCATGGTTCTTGTTTCGAAATTGACACTGCGGGTAAATCGAGCGATCTTTCCGGTAAACGAGCGTCCCAGGGCATCTACGCGGATCTGCATTTCGTCACCCACCCTGATGTACTTCACCGCATCTTCCGGCACCGGCATGCGCAAACGCAGCAGACTGATCTGGGAGACCTTTACGATGGGGAGAGCCTGATCGTTTGAATCCCGACCCGACTGAATGAGCGCGCCGGTATCGGCATAACGCCAGGTGACGACTCCGTCGATTGGGGCGGTAACCCTGGTGTATCCCTGGATCGCCCTGACCCTGTCGCTATCCGCCGCCGCTACCTGAGAAGCCCCGCGCGCCGCAGCAAGGCCTGCTTTCGCCGCATCCACCTGAGCGGACGCGGAAAGATCTTTCGACCGGGCGTCATCCAGTTCCTGTTGCGCGATCAAACCTGGCTGGGCTTTCGCCACCTCTTGCATCCGAGCGTTATTCGCGTGCAGAGATTCATACTCCGCCTCTGCCCTGTCGACATCATGCTCGGCTCGGACGATCTCATCCTTTCTCTCACCGACCTGCGCAACCGTACCTTCTAATTGGGCCTGCAACTCGGGAACTTCGAGGACGGCGATCGTCTGCCCTTCGCGGACTTTGTCGCCTATGTCGACGTAGATGTGCCTGATGAATCCAGAAACCTTGGGGTGAACGTCGATCACCTGGTAGGGCTGGAATTGTCCGGCTAAGGCCAGGGCATGTGTGATCGAGCCCCGCTGAACAGAGGCGACGGTCGCCGACGCAACTTCCGCAGCATCCGCGTCGGAGCCTTTGCTTTTGCAGGCAGATATAAGAGTTGCGGCGATGAGCGCCAAACTCGGCAGCAAAATTGAGACGTTTCGCTTTGGCATGTTTTACGTACACCTATACCTTCAAGTAGGCCACGGGGTCGTCAGCAGGGCAGCGACGTACCCGGGCCGAGCACGAGCGGAGAAAAGCTCGACGGTGCAGAACTATCTGCGCCTAAATGGATGCTTTGCCAGGACTTGAAATTTAAGCGAAGGCCGGAGGGGGACGAAAGAAAAACGCAGTCAGACGCGCGCTCAAAGACACCAGCCACGGTCGCGCAAATTCTTGTTCAGTGTGGCGCGCACGAACAGGCCGGAGCAGCATCATGCAGGCAAAAAGGGTCAGGATGACAAGGCCGCTTTGCGTGCGGTCGCCGGGGAATTTAGCGCTGCTGAGGAGAGACGCCTCGGTAGGCGTGGACTGCTCGTTTCTCGATAGCAGCTTTGCTTCCGGGATCTGGTGGAAGATGGAATGAGGCGGATAGTACAGAGAAAGCTTATATTGAAGGCCCCAGGTGAACACAGAAACCGCCAAGCAGAAGAACACAAAAGTAAATCTCGAAAGCCTTGGGCGAACTGGATTAGAGAGATTCATTCAATCTTGTGTCTGACCAGCAAAGTTTAACATTGTGCGGGCGGAGATCCTGCAGATTGTTTGGATGGTGTCCTCTGGCCAGCGGGTTGCCCGGATTTCCTTAGCCTTGAATATTAACCTTGGCCTGGCAAAACCGCGCAGAATCTGGAGGACGGTATGGCAGAAAGATATCGAGCCGTAGTGTTGACGCGGCAAGGCGGGCCCGAAGTCCTGGAGGTAAAGGAATTTCCCATTTTGGAACCTGGCGCAAAACAGTTACGGGTGCGGGTACGCGCAGCCGGCGTTGGCTCGACCGACCTGGCCATGCTTGCGGGCAAGTATATGTACGCGCCGAGAATTCCCTTTGTGCCGGGGTACGAAGTCGCGGGCGTTGTGGACGCAGCCGGGGCGGATGTCACCGGCTTCCAGGTGGGCCAGCGAGTCGCTGCGCTGACAGTCCATGGTGGGTTCAGCGAAATGATCACGCGTGAGGCAGAAGATTTCCTGCCCATTCCCGACGCAGTTTCAGACCTGGAAGCGGCGGCGGCAATTCTCAACTATGTCACTGCCTGGCAAATGATCCACCGCACAGCGAAGGTGCAGCCGAGGCAGACAGCACTGGTTACGGCGGCCGCCGGCGGCGTGGGCACCGCGGCGCTGCAACTTCTGCATCTGGCGGGAGCAAAAACCTATGGAGCTGCCTCCGCGAAAAAGCATGGAACCGTGCGCGAACTGGGAGCGATCCCTATTGACTACACCGCCGGCGCCATTGATCGACTTACGCGCTCGCTCGAACCCACGGGTGTCGACTATGTTTTCGATGCCGTTGGCGGCGCGAACATCGGTCTTTGTACGGGGGCAGCGCGGCGTGGCGGGTTGATTGTGAGCTACGGCTTTATGACCGTTTCAGGCTCGCTTGCGACTCTGGGTATGTTCGCCAACCTGTTTGTGGGGACGCGTTTGCGTGGCCGGCGAGGCGCATTCTATGGAATTACCTACTTGTATCGAAAAAACCCGAAGCCATTTCGGGAGGATCTAGCGAAGATTTTCGCGCTTATCGGCGAAGGAAAGATTGCCCCTTTGATCTATCGCGCATTTCCGCTCCTGGCAGCGAAAGAGGCCCTCGAACTATTAGCCACGGGCTCGGTGGAAGGCAAGATCGTTCTCACGAATAGCTAGGACAGACATGACTCTTTCGGCGCGCATGAAGACCGGCGGCCTGCTCAGGGACACCACCCACCTCTCCATTGGGCACGGTTTCAGGCTGGTGATTCAAGCTGCCTATTTTGTTTTGGTCGCCCGCTCTCTGGGACCGGATGCTTATGGCGCATTCGTAACCGTGGTGGCACTCGCAGCTCTTCTGGGTCCGTTTTCCGGCATCGGTACGCAAAATCTGTTTGTGAAGAATGTGCGCTCCGGTAGACGGATCGCCGCGGTGTGCTGGGGCAATGGAATATTGCTCACCGTGCTTTCGGGAACATTGTTTTCTGCTCTCGCGGTTGGGTTCAGCTTTCTTTTGCGACTGAAGACTGCATTGTTGGTAGGGATGACCGTGTGCCTTGCGGACCTGGTCTTTCTGAAGGTGACCGAGCTGGCCGCATTCGGTTTTGCCGCCATGGACCGGATGAAGCAAACATCCATGCAGAACGTGGTCGTCAGCTCGCTGCGGCTCGCCGGCATCGTTGGATTGATGGCGGTCATGCATCCGGTTACGCTCGAGCGATGGGTGCTGGTCTATCTGCTGAGTACGCTGCTGGGCACAAGCTATGCAGTCGCCAAGGGTTCGCAGCTGTGGGGGAGGCCGGTTATCGATGTGAGGGCGATGCGGGAGGATGTTGCGGAGGGGGTGTTTTTCAGCATTGCCGGGTCAGCCGCGACGGTCTATAACGACATCGACAAGATCATGCTGAGCAAGCTGGCGGATCTGGAATCTACCGGCGTGTATGCCGCGGCCTATCGCGTGATTGATGTAAGCATGACCCCCATCCGCTCGCTGGCGACAGCCGCCTACCCACAGTTCTTCCGCATAGGCGTGAGCGGCGTCGGCGCCACTTATGCCTACGCCCGATCCCTGGTTGGGAAAGCAGTGATCTATGGTTCCGTGGCGTCTGCCGGGCTGTGGTTGCTCGCGCCGGTTTTGCCGCACGTTCTGGGATCGAAGTATGACGACGTGGTTCCGGCAGTGCGCTGGCTGGCACTCATTCCCCTGCTCCGCTGCCTTCACTCGTTTTTGGCGGACGCGCTTTCTGGCGCGGGATTTCAGCGGGCTCGCACCGGAGTGCAGGTATTGGTGGCCCTGATCAACGTTGGTCTGAACCTGGTTATCTTGCCGCGCTATTCGTGGCGTGGCGCCGCATGGACGAGCGTGGGATGTGATGGATTGCTGGTTGTAGCATTTTGGGTCACTGTTCTTTATTACCGGCGCCGCGAAGGGACCGGACTAACTTAAAAGTCTGGCGGTTCAACAGTCTGCGGCTGGAAGAGAGTGGCAAACACCGTCTCCGTGGCGGTTTACGAAGTGCTACACTCTAGGTACAACGTCACATCCGGCGGTTGTTACTCACTCAAAAAACAAAGCGTGAAGACGGCGCAGAGTGACAGCGTTATTGGGACCAAGATTTATCGATTGCTGTTCGTTTCCCCCATCTGTTGCTTCCCCACTCCTCATGTACAACGGCAGCGTGGCGATTAGTCTCTTAGCGCCTCGGGGATGAACAAAGTGAGCTCAAGCGGGTTGATTGATCACAGTCAACGATCGGACAGGGTTACGGCAGGTAAGGATTCCAGCGCCGGCCCGGTGTTCGGCGACTGCACGCGAGCTATGCACCTGGTCGTGGGGAATCGGGAGCTAACGTCATGTCTGGCCGAGATTCGCCGGCTGCGGGAAAGCTGTGGCCAGGAAGACGACCTCACCACCGACCCGGAATACTTCATCGCGGCAAATGCGCTGGCAAATAGAAGATGTGCGGCGGTGCTGGTTCACCGGGACGGAGAACTCGAAGCCTGTGTTCTTTTCTACGAACACACCAGGCTTGGCATCGGGCTCGGCTTATTCCGGGGTGGAGACTACATCGGGGAAGGCCTGGTGGCCGGCCGGGAAGCGCTTCGCTTGCGCTATGTGCATCTGGCGACCCAGTTGTTGTTGCAGAACTGGCGAATCCACGGCGTCAGCATCACCGTCAAGGCGGCGGCGGCCCGGTGTGTTGAGTTGATGGGGCCGCCCAGCAATTACCGACGGTTTCACGGGATAGAAGTACAGCACAAGCTGGCCCTGGAGAGCACTTACGAAGGAATGCTGGCCAGGCTGGGACCTCGCACCCGGCGCAGCCTCGCGGGCAAGCGACAGCAACTGGAAAAGAGCGCCAACGTTCGATTCCTGCCGGTTCTCGATCGGGAACAGGCGCTGGACGCGACGCTGGCTCTGGAAGCCAGGTCGACGCCACTTCGCCCAGGCAAATTCTTCCACGCGCGGGATCGGTTGCTGCGCTCGAATCCGGAATTCTTTTCCATGGGACTGCAGTTGCCGAATGGCTTATGGCTAAGCATCCTGAGCGGCTGGCGGCGCAATCGGGTTACCTACGTGGACCTGCAGATGAATGACATGCACTACAAGAAAGAGTCCATTTCAGCGGTGATGCGAGCCTTCATGCTAGAGCATGAGATTGGGTGCAAACAGGAGTCGATCAACTTTGTTGGAGGATCCTCCCTGTTGCTACGAAGGTATTGCGAACCTATTGAGCCGTGTACGGATATTTTTATCTGGAAGCCGGGCCTCCGGGCCAAATTCTTCGAAATGGTCGCGACCCGGGTGCAGTCAGGAAGCGTCTACGAGCGTTTGAAGCCGGGAGTAGAGTTTCCGCACTCGAGCGATACGGAAAGTTAAGATCTTCGCACCGTCCCTATCTCAGCAATGCTCTGCAAAGAGGGGCCGCTATGGCCTATTCTTACTGACACAGGAGAAATGGTGTCGATGAGGAGAACGGCGTTTACTGCATTGATTGTTTCCTTAGCATCGCTCCATGCGCTGACGGCGCAGAGCGTGGTGTTTGTAAGCCCTAGCACCAAGGGTCTTCTGACCATGTCGTGCGCCCAAGAATCGCTGGAATCTTTTGAACAAATCCACTACCTGGCGGCCGCCCATCACCTGGCGGAGCGTCTTTGCCAGCAGCCACGAATCGACGGTGGGGTGGGGATCTGGAAGGGGCAGGCGGAGAACTCCGGGATGATCGACGGTTGCCCGAATGACCGTGCGCGCGAACTGGGCGCCCTTTTGGCAAAGTACTACCACCAGAAACAAGCGCTTGTTTTTGACCGCAACCCGGCGGGAAAAACCTCGCTGGTGAGTTTTCGGTCGACTCAGCCGCTGGGGATTATCGCCATCATGATGACGCAGGCGAAGGTGAGTAGCGCCACCGTCG
Source organism: uncultured Acidobacteriaceae bacterium (assembly GCA_963758385.1). Taxonomy (GTDB): domain Bacteria; phylum Acidobacteriota; class Terriglobia; order Terriglobales; family Acidobacteriaceae; genus PALSA-350. Next base: position 3,154,974 of record CAVWVA010000001.1, read on the forward strand.
TCCCGCACTCTGGTGACAATCTTGTGCTGATGGTGGTCGTGAATGCATTAGAACGTACCCGGGCGATGACCCTTTATTCCTTGCTCCATGCACATGGCTTACAAGAAGAACTGGGGACGACTGAGTTGATGGGTGATGAAGACCGGGGGAAGGCGCGTGACATCTACGCCAGCATACTGTCGCAGGCATCTCCGGAAGGGCGTCAACTCAGAGATGAGATGTATTCCGAGGAGTTCGACGATTTAGGGATTCCGGTTACGGTCGCGCGTTAACGGGCGCCATCCGGTACCGCTGGTCGAAATGAAATTTCCCTCAGAGGCTGAAGCCATCTAGTTTGGGCTGCTCTATGTATGGGCTGAAGCCCATACCCTTCAAGACGGTACCTAAGGGCTTAGAAGTCGCCTACCCAGCACTGCGTGCTGGGCTATTTTCAGCCCGTCCCTTCGGAACTGCATTAACGTTTGATCTATTTGGCCGATTTTTCTTTGTGTCCTCCGAATTCGAAGCGCATGGCGGACAGCAGCTTGTCTGCGAAATCGGCTTCACCGCGCGAGCTGAAGCGCTCGTAGAGAGCCGAGGTCAGTACAGGCACCGGCACTCCTTCGTCAATTGCCGCTTTGATTGTCCAACGACCTTCGCCTGAATCGGAGACATGGCCGGCGAACTCCGACAAGGCGGGACTCTTGGTCAACGCCGCTGCGGTCAGGTCCAGCAACCAGGAAGAGATCACGCTGCCGCGCCGCCACACTTCCGCCACGTCCGACAGGTTGAAGTCGTATTGATAGTGTTCGGGATCCCGCAGGGGCGTGGTCTCGGCATCAATCTCCCCGGTCTTGGTGCCGATGTTGGCGCCGTGCAGGATGTTGAGACCTTCGGCGTAAGCGGCCATGATCCCGTACTCGATGCCGTTGTGCACCATCTTGACAAAGTGACCGCCGCCGCTTGACCCGCAATGCAAATAGCCGCTCTCTGACGTGCCGCCTATTTTGTCGCGCCCTTCGGTGCGGGGAATATCGCCGATGCCGGGTGCGATTGTCTTGAAGATCGGCTCCAGATACTCGACAGCTGCAGTGGGGCCGCCAATCATCAGGCAGTAACCTCGCTCCAGACCCCAAACGCCACCGCTGGTGCCGACGTCGACATATTGAATTCCCTTGGGCGCGAGCTCGCCACTGCGCCGGATGTCGTCGATGTAGTAGGAATTGCCTCCGTCGATCAGGATGTCTCCGGACTCAAGATGAGGCGCGATCTCTGCAATGGTTTGATCCACAACCGCGGCGGGGATCATCAACCAGATCGCCCGCGGCTTGGAGAGCTTGCTTACCATGTCTTGCAGCGAAGAAGCTCCCACCGCCTTCTGTTTCTCGAGGTCCTGGACCACTTGCGCCGACCTGTCGTAGACCACGGCAGTGTGGCCATTGTTCATGAGACGCCGCACCATGTTGGAGCCCATTCTGCCCAAACCCACCATTCCTAGTTGCATCGAATTGCTCCTCTTTCGGTTTTCAGTTTTCTTCTTATTTGAGCTTACGGTAGCGGGAAATCAGGTTGTTGGTTGAAGCATCGTGCTCGAGCGCAGGATTCGCCGGACTTTCAATTTCTCCGATGATGTGCTGAGCCAGCACCTTGCCCAATTCGACGCCCCATTGATCAAACGAGTCGATTTGCCAGATGGTGCCCTGGGTAAATACCGAGTGCTCGTAGAGCGCGACCAGCTTGCCCAGTGATTCTGGCGTCAGTTTTTCCGCCAACAGGACATTCGATGGGCGGTTGCCCTCAAACACGCGATGGGGAACCAGCCAGTCCGGCGTTCCTTCAGCTTTGACCTGCTCGGCTGTCTTGCCGAACGCCAGTGCCTCAGCCTGGGCAAAGACGTTGGCCAACAACATGTCGTGGTGCCGGCCCAGCGGATTGAGCGACTTTTCAAAACCGATGAAGTCACAGGGAATAAGCCTGGTTCCCTGATGGATCAATTGGTAAAACGAGTGCTGTCCGTTGGTTCCCGGCTCGCCCCAATAGATGGGGCCGGTGTCGTAATCGACATGCTCACCTTCGAGGGTTACATGCTTGCCGTTGCTTTCCATGGTGAGCTGCTGCAGGTAGGCAGGAAAGCGCTTGAGATATTGCTCGTAGGGCAGTACCGCCATGGTCTGGGCGCCAAAGAAGTTGGTATACCAGACGGTGAGCAGCCCCAGAATGACGGGGAGATTGCTCTCGAAGGGAGCAGTACGAAAGTGCTCGTCCATCTGGTGGAAGCCGTCGAGCAACGCGGCAAAATTCGCCGGGCCGACGGCCAGCATGGTGGAGAGGCCGATGGCTGAATCCATGGAGTAGCGGCCGCCGACCCAATCCCAGAAGCCGAACATGTTGGCGGTGTCGATGCCAAATTTTGTAACCTCGGCCGCATTGGTCGAGACGGCGACAAAATGCTTAGCGACCGCTGTCTCGTCGCCCTTGAGGCCGGCCAGCGCCCAGTCGCGAGCCGAATGTGCGTTGGTCATCGTCTCCAGGGTGGTGAAGGTTTTAGAGGAGATGATGAAGAGGGTCTCTGCCGGGTCGAGATCGATTACGGCTTCGGCGAAATCGGTGCCGTCGACGTTGGAGACAAAGCGGAAGACCATGGACCGGTCGCTATAGTACTTGAGCGCTTCGTAGGCCATCACGGGCCCGAGATCCGAGCCTCCGATGCCGACGTTGATGACGTTGCGAATGCGCTTGCCGGTGTGGCCTTTCCAGTCTCCGCTGCGGACGCGGTCGGAGAATGCGGCCATCTTGTCGAGGACCTCGTGGACCGCGGGCACGACATCGACTCCGTCGACAAAAATCGCTTCTCCTTTGGGCGCGCGCAGGGCCACGTGCAAGACGGCCCGCTTTTCGGTGACGTTGATCTTGTCGCCGTGAAACATCGCGTCCATGCGTTCGCGCAGGCCGGATTCCTGGGCTAGCTGGAGCAGGAGCTTGCGGGTTTCGAGGGTGATGCGGTTCTTGGAGTAGTCCAGGAAAAGGCCGGCGGCCTCGATGGTGAAGCGGGCGGCGCGCTCAGGATCATCGGCAAATAACGCGCGTAGAGGAACAGTCCGAAGCTGCTCATAATGCGTCTCGAGCGCCTTCCAGGCGGCTCGTTGGGTAAGAGGCTGTACTTTCACTGCCGTTGCCATTGCTTTGCTCCGTTTCCCTGATGAGACTTAACGGGTTAGATGTCCCAATTTATGACAAAGTCGTCGTTAGGACTAGATTCTCTCAGAAGTAGGCTCGCTGCAGATGATCTGACGGGAGAGACAGCAAGGAAGCGATTAAAATGGCGAGAATTTCCTGGGTGGTCGGGCTTTGGGCTCGCGTCTCCCAAACTTGGCAGGAGCGCGAAGGATGGGGCACCCGACGTGCTAGGAGGTCAATGCGGCCAGCGAATCCTTGATTGAGGGGGATTCCCCGCCGGCAATGCTTTGGCGGCGGATTTCGTGGAATTTCGAGAGCACAGCATTCGCGTTGGCGAGGGCCTGGATGCGGCGTGCGTAGGCCTCGAGCTTGTTTCCGGGGATGGCAAAGATAGCCACCTCGTCGGTCAGTATGTCCAGATAGGCCCGCGCTCCGCAGCAACCGAGGCTCAAGGCGGCACGCCCGGTATTCATCACCTGGGGGATCATGGCGCATGCAGGCCTGCCCATTGCCGGCGGGTTCTGACCTTCAAGCTGCTGCGCCGCCTCGGACAAGATGAGGGTTTGGCCGGCGCTGACGAACAGGAGAACCACGTCCGGGGGCAAGGGCGTACGGTCGAGCGGACTGTAAAGGACATATTCCCGCCGGATGCCCAGTACGGGTATCTGCGCCACGTCTTCTTCCCTTACATAGTCAAGCTCCCCGAAGACCCGGAGAGCCTCCTGCAAATCCACGGTTGCCGCCGGGGAGAAGGGCAGATTGTGGGTGTAGACGCCGACGGCGCACATGCTGTGGTCGGCGGCAGAGGTGGCAAAGGAAGCGGTGGCGGCATCTTGCCAGAAGCGGCAGCCTGCGGCCACGCGGCCGTTGTGTTCCCCCACCCCCTGCGGCACCGACTCGGTGAAGCACAGGGCTACAGGGGGTTGGCGGAGACCCAACGCCCTGGTTAACATCTCCGCGACTACCGAATATTCACTCAGCATGGAAGCCCACCTCCGCGATAAAGGAACGCAACGCCGGTTCCGTGACGAGCGCCGGATGGAACACGATGGTTGTAGTGGCGTCGCGGTAGCTCGACCTGGCCTGCAGTACGCCCTTCTGCTTTTCGAGCATGACATCGAGCCCCACCGCACAGGTGACGCAGCTAAAACCCTGAATCCGGTAGGTCACGGATTTTTGCTCGGATGCCGCGATCGCGCCGAGCGCTGACATGCCAGCCCCTGCGAGAGTTGCCAGTTGAATAAATTGCCGGCGAATCATTGAGTCTCCTTAACGGCAAACTTAATTTGCTACCGCTATGCCTGCTTGATACTTCCAGGCGGTTTGAATGGTTGCTTTATCGGAAAACCGGGTGTCGACGTATTCATTGAACTCGATCTTTTTATCCAGTACGCCGGTCTCGATCATGAGATCGCGCACCAGGTCAAAGTCTGGCTTGCGCGGGGCGAGCGGGGCGTACATAACCCGGTCCAACGGCTTGGTGAGCGCCCAGCGGAGCAAAGCAGGCTTCTGGTTGTAGTAGAAGCGGCCGACGAAGTCGGCGGCGTCTTCACGGTAAGGCTTGCCCTGGTCGAGCCAGAGGCCGGAGCGGGCGATGCCATCCACCAGGACCTGGACCACATCGGGACGGGTGTCGATCAGATCCTGACGTACGACCAGGATGCAGGACATGTAGTCTGGCCAGTAGTCGCGGGCCTGGAAGAGAACCCGGCCGAAGCCCGCGATTTCCGCCTGGGAGGGAAACGGCTCGCCCATGGAAAAGCCGTCGATGGCGCCGGCGGCCAGAGCGCCGGATACGTCGGGCGGAGCCATTTCAACCATCTTGATGTCGCCCGGCTTCATTCCCCAGACTTTCATGGCGCGGAAGAGCAGTAGGCGCTCATCGGAAAAGCGGCTGGGGATGGCGACGGTCCGGCCGCGCAGGTCGGCGAAGGTTTTGACCGGGCCGCCCTTCTTAACCACTACGGCGCTGCCGTAGCGATGACCCAGATAGACGACCTTGATGGGAACGCCCTGTGCCTTCAGGGCGATGGCCATGGGCGCGACAATGAAGGCCGCCTGTACTTTGTTAGAGATGAGCGCTTCCTTCATCTCGGGGAAACCCTGGAACATGCGGGGCAAAAAGAGTTCGCCATTGTCTGAGAATTTAGAGATGTAGTCGGTTACCGGGCAGGTGAGCTGGCAGGTGACAGGCAAATAGGCAACCGTGATCTTTCGCTGGGCCAGGGGACGATAGTCATTCAGGACCGCCGGCCAATTCACGTTGAGATAGGCGTGCAAGGCTGTAATGAGCACCAGCCAACCGAAGACCAGGACCAGCATTTTGCGCCTAAGACTCATCGCGAAATCCCCATCGAACGGATTTGATTTTCTCCAGACGCCGGATACAAGTGTCGAGGACTAGGCCAATCAAGCCGATCACCAGCATAGCGGCAACCACGAGGTCGTAATGCTTGCCGGAATTTCGCGAGTCGATAACCAGGTAGCCGAGGCCAGAGTCGACAGCGACCATTTCTGCTGCGACCACCACCAGCCAGGCGATGCCGAGGGCGATGCGCAAACCGACAATGATTTTGGGCAGGGCGGCGGGGAAGACGATCTGGGTCAGGAGGCGGATCGGCCCCAGGCCGAAGTTACGCCCGGCGAGCCGGTACACGGAAGGCACGTTGGCCACGCCGTCGACACAAGCGACGATGATGGGAAAAAGCGCTCCCAGAAAGATAAGCGAGGTGGCGGCATGGTCGCCCACACCGAGCAGGATAATGGCGACAGGAATCCAGGCAATAGGGCTGATGGGGCGAAGGATCTGGAGCACCGGGTTCACCACCTGGTTAGCCGCGGGATACCAGCCCAGGGTTAGGCCGGCTGGAATACCGATCGCGGCCGCGGCGCCAAAGCCGATGGCTACACGGCGCAGGGAGTCGATGATGTCGCGCCAAAGCACTTGCTTGTGGATCAGCCCGGCAATTCCCTTCTCTACGTCGCGCGGCGAGGGAAAGATTTTTGTTGCCGTCCAGACGACGGAATAATGCCACAGCGCGAGACAGAGGGCGCTGGCCAGTAGCGGCCAGAAGAACCGCTCCCACTTTCTCGGTTCGGCAAGGGAGTTCATATTTTGTGCGCCAGCCCAATCTGGCCGAAAATACCGTCACGCAGTTGAAGGTAGCGCGCGGAGCTGATGTCACGGGGGTGCGGTATATCGATTTGCACGATTTGCTGGATGGTTGCCGGGCGCGCGCTCATCACTACCACCCGGTCGGCAAGTTGTACCGCCTCATCGATATCGTGGGTCACGAAGATGATGGTCTTGCGTTCTGCCTCCCAGATGCGGAGCAGTTCGCCGCGCATGATGAGCCGTGTGATGGAGTCCAACGCGCCAAACGGTTCATCGAGAAAGAGCATGTCTGGATTTACGGCCAAGGCTCGTGCCACTTCAAGCCGCTGCTTCATTCCGCCGGAGAGTGCGGCGGGATAGGCCTTCTCAAAGCCTTCAAGGCCTACCATCCTGATATAGCGCGCAACCCGCTCCTGCCTTTCCGCGGGCGTCAAACGGAACAGGCCGAAAGCAATGTTTCCTTCGACGGTGAGCCAGGGAAAAACGCCTCGCTCCTGAAAGACGAAGATGCGGCGCGGATCGGGCCCACGCACTACTTCCCCATCAATTTTTATCGCTCCGCTGGTGGGCGAGAGGAAGCCGGCCATGGTGCTGAGGAGGGTTGACTTGCCACAGCCGGATGGGCCGAGCAAACAAACGAACTCCCCTTCGTCGACATCGAGGCTAATGTCCTGGAGCACGGGCGTACTTTTGCCGTCACGGGTAAATACGGTGTGAACATGCTCGGCTTGTAGCTTCGCTTTTCCCAACTAATCCTCCGAGTAGCTCCAGCGTAGCGACTTCACATGCTCAAGAGAGCGCATGCCCACATCGAGCAACAGGCCGATGAGACCAATGATGACCATCCCGGCGACAACCAGGTCGTAGCGATTGCCGGCATTGCGAGCATCCACAATCAGGAAACCGAGCCCGGAGTTCACCGCGATCATCTCAGCCGCCACCACGACCAGCCAACCGACACCTAAGGTAATCCGCATGCCGATGATGAGTTGTGGAATCACCGCGGGAAAGAGAACGCGGACGACCAGGGCGGCGGGGCTTAGCCCGAAGTTTCGGCCCGCATTGAGATAGACCGCCGGAATGCCGTGCACTGCATTGACGGCGGTTAATAGCAAGGGGAAGAAGCAGCCAAGGAAGATGAGAAAGATGGCGGAGAGATCCCCGACACCGAACCAGAGGATGGCAATTGGAATCCAGGCGAGTGGAGAGATCGGGCGAAGGATCTGGATAAGGGGATTGAACGCCATTTCGGCTCGCTGGTTCCAACCAATGACGAGCCCTAAAGGCACGGCCAGGATGACGGCCAGGGCAAAGCCCCAGGTGACGCGGAACAGCGAGGCGACCACGTACTTGAAGAGGAGCCCATGGGGTAAGAGGTCGCGCATACCCTGAACGACTCCCCAGGGCGTGGGCAAAAGATGGACGGCGTGCCGGGTCACGGCAAACTGCCACAGTATCAGCAGTACTGCTATGAGCACGAAGGGGCGAAGACGGACCATCAAACCTTTCTACCTTTTCCTCTCCGGGGTACGTGGTCTTGTGGATCGCACTCGGATTCTAGCGCCATTGCACGGACTCGACCTCGACCAAAAGGTGGAAGCCGGCGCCCACCCTCCTACCGCCGGTTCAGCGCTAGAAGATCAATCTCGAGGTAAACGCGAGCTCGTGGTTATAAGTGTGGAAGTGTGAAGTGGCCATCTGCATGCCTGCGCCGAAGGCAACGCCAACGCGGCTCTTGGCGTCGTCAGGATGAAACTTGAACTTGCTGAAGACAATGCCAGGGGTCAGGAAGTTTTGCATCTTGCCGTCATTTTTTCCACCAAAGAAGTAGGTTGCATTTGCCTCCAACTCTGGCCACACATATTTGGACAGGTGATATTGCGCTGTCGTATTCCAGCCAATGGAACGGCCCAACTTTTTTGTTTCTTCGGTAGGCAATGTTCCTCCAAGACAGGAAATGACATCGAATTTGCCAAGGCCTTTGCCGGAGAGAAGAGTCGGCGATACCGACGAATCAGGGCTACCGTTGGTGTGACTGCCGGTGGGAAGGGTGGCAGTGAGTTGCGCGCTCAACATATAGTTGCCCTCCTTTTCATTCCTGGAGAGGATTCGATATTTGTATAAGAAGCCGACGTCGCCGAAACCATCCTTGACTTTGGGCGTGTTGTGCTGAAGGTAGGGTGGGTAGTAGAAATCGAATTCACTTCTGAAGCCGGGGATCAGGTTCAACCCACGGCTTGCGCCGTAATTCCAGGTGTCGGTATGGGTTGGTGTGATCTGGCGGGTGAAGTCCGCGCGAAAGACCTGGATCAGCATGGGATAGGGGGCGACGAGCGGCGGCGGCCAGGACGGTTGCTGGGCCTGAATCGCACTGGTCCGCGCCTCCCAGTTGGCGAAGAAGGAGTTCTGGGAGAGCGAAGTGCTGGTGGCGGCCGCCAGAAGGAGAAGCAGGGTGCAAAGTTTTCGTGTCATGTTGTCTGCGTAAGGTTGCTTGAATCGCGCCCGACGGTCAACAACCCAGGGGATGATACGCATATCAACCTTTTGGCGGAGACATTGACGGAGAATCGGGGACCGGAGGGAATGCGCTATCCTGAACCGAGCGTGAGCACTGGGGCGAGGACGCGATGCAGCAGGAGTACATTGAGCGGGTAGTTGATCTCACCGAGCCGGAAGCGAACCGGCTCTATCGTCTCTCGGTCGAAGATGCGAGAGAGATTGTGTTGCACGGCTCCGCGGATGCAGTAGGCCGCATTGCAGGCTCGTTCGCGCTGGTTGCCCGTGAGGGCAAGACGGTGAAAATGGCGCGGTCGCTCGATCGCCCGATGCGGTACTTTCTGGCAAAACGCCAGGAGGGTCCGGTGCTGATTGTCGCGGCGCGGATTGATACTATTTACAACTGGCTGAAGGCGGAAGGGCTTGCGGCGCAGTTCCACCCCAGCTATACGAGGATGGTTCCGGCGCATCATGTGGTGGCGCTCCAGCTGATCGGCTGCCCCGATCCCGACCCGGTTTACACGCGTTTTTTTACACCCTCTCAAGGGGGGCTGAGCACCGACCTGGATCAGATTGGCGCGGCATACATTGGCGCACTTGCCGAGGAGCTCGCGCAGTGGCTGCCGACGGTGCCTGCCCACGAGCCAATTGGCGTGTGCTTCTCGGGCGGCGTCGACAGCGGCAGTGTTTTTCTTACGGCCTATCACGTGATGCTCAAGCTGGGGATAACTCCTTCGCGACTGAAAGCCTTCGTGCTCGAGATAGACGACGGCCCAGACGTGGTGCAGGCCCGGGCTTTTCTCGACGCACTTGGCCTGGGGTTATTTCTCGAGCCGATCGAAGCGGATGCATCTTCGCTCGACGTGGACGAAACCATCCGGGTGATCGAGGATTACAAAGCGCTCGATGTGCAGTCGGCAACCATGGCGATGGCGTTATGCCGTGGACTGCGCCAACGCTATCCCGACTGGCTGTACCTGGTCGACGGCGACGGTGGGGACGAAAACCTGAAGGACTATCCCATCGAGCAGAACCCCGAGCTTACGATTCGTAGCGTCATCAATAATCCTATGCTCTACCAGGAGGGTTGGGGCGTGGGCAAGATCAAGCATTCGTTGACCTACAGCGGTGGGCTTAGCCGCTCTTATAGCCGAACTTACGCTCCGGCCCACCACTTCGGTTTCCGTGGGTTTAGTCCGTTTACGCAACCGTCGGTGATCGCGGTGGCGGAGGGAATTCCCTTCATCACGCTGACCAACTATGACGTGCAACGGCTGTATCCGCTGAAGGGCGAAATTGTGTCGCGTGGAGTTAAGGCAATCACGGGATTCGATATGCCGGTGTTCTCGAAACGGAGATTCCAACATGGTGCAGCTTCTGAGGCCACTCTGCATTCCAGGCTTCCGTTCCGCGAGGCGGAGTATCGCCAGAGGTTTCTGTCGTTGTACCCATGAGCGGCTTATTGCCATCCTTCTACCCCGACAGGGCTGGGGAACGTGACGCCTGGATAGTAAGCCGGCGTCCTGCACGAGAGAACCTGGATCCGCTTATCCCTTATGAGTATTTTGTAGAAGAGGAGTGTGCGGAGGGCGGGGTTGTCGAGCCGGTTGCGACTGTCTTTCTTACCAATCGGGAGTGCCCGTTTCGGTGTTTGATGTGTGACTTGTGGCGTAATACGCTTACGGAAACGGTGCCGGCCGGGGCTATTCCCGCACAGATCGATCACGCGCTGCTCCATCTTCCGCCGGCGCGCCAACTCAAGCTCTATAACAGCGGCAGCTTTTTTGATCCTCAGGCGATTCCTCCCGAGGACTACCCGGCTATCGCGCAGCGCGCTCGTCGCTTTACCAGGTTGATTGTCGAGAATCACCCGGCGCTTATCGGCGACGTATGCCTGCGCTTCCGCGATTTGCTCGAGGGAAGATTGGAAGTCGCTATGGGACTGGAGACAGTACATCCCGAAGGGGCCGCCAGGCTCAACAAGCGCATGACGCTCGATCAGTTCTCGGGTGCGGCAAACTTCCTGCGTCGCGAGGGGGTGGATCTTCGCGTCTTTATCCTGGTGCAGCCTCCGTTCGTGCCCGCGAGAGAGGCGCTGCATTGGGCGGAGCGCTCTTTGGACTTCGCCATGGAACTCGGCGCAACCGCAGCAGTGCTGATCCCGACCCGCGCGGGCAATGGCGCGATGGAGGCACTGATGGCCAGCGGTGAATTTGTGCTGCCTGCTTTGCATACACTTGAAGGCGCAATGGAGTACGGCTTGCGACTTAAGGCGGGCAGGGTCTTCGCGGATTTGTGGGGGCTGCGCGAGTCATGTACCGACTGCCATGCGCAGCGTGCGGTCCGCCTGCGCGCGATGAACTTGCAGCAGGAGGTGCTGCGTAGGATTCCCTGCGCACGCTGCGGTGGCGCTAGTTGAGACGCGAATTTGACCTGGTGGTGGTAGGCGCCGGCTTTGGCGGCAGCCTGATGGCGATGATTGCTCATCGACTTGGGCTTTCCGTCACGCTGCTCGAGCAGGGAGCCCATCCCCGTATGGCGATCGGTGAATCCACTACGCCGCTGAGCAATTTGTTGTTGGAAAGGTTATGCGCGACCTACGATCTGCCGCGGATTGCTCCGCTGGCGAAATGGGGAAGCTGGCAGCGCAGTTATCCGGAGATTGCCTGCGGGCTTAAGCGCGGCTTTACTTTTTTTCATCACGGTTTGGGAAACGGCGCGGCGAGTTCGGGAGATCCGTTGCTGGTGGCGGCGAGCCCGCATGATGAGATCGCCGACACCCATTGGTACCGTGCCGATGTAGATCACTTTCTGGTGAGGGAGGCGCAGAGCCTTGGAGTGGACTACCGCGACCATGTTCGGATCGAGACCCTCGATTTCGGGGAGGATGGTGCAACTCTTGTTGGTAGGACAGGCGATGAGCCATTCGACTTGCATGCCCGGTTCGTCATCGACGCGACGGGTCCACGGGGTTTTCTGCATCGCGCCTTGCAGTTGGAGGAGTCTTCGTTTCCTGGCCTTCCGGTGAGAGAGAGCCTCTACAGCCACTTTACTGGGGCTGCGCGGGCGGATTTTTCGGGCGGGTCGCATCCGTATCCCATCGATGATGCGGCCGTGCATCATGTTTTCGAAGGTGGTTGGATATGGGTGCTTCGCTTCAATAACGGGATTACCAGCGCCGGCGTCGCAGCTACGTCAGCTGTGGCTGAGAAGTTGGCGCTGAGCGAAGGCGAGCCGGCCTGGCGGCGGCTTCTCGCGCAGTTGCCTGCGCTGCAGTCACAATTCGAACAGGCGAGCCCTTGCCAGCCATTCCGGCATATACCAGTGGTGGGATTTCGCAGCCGCACGATTGTTGGGAAGCAGTGGGCGATGTTGCCGTCGGCCGCTGGTTTTGTTGACCCGCTGCTGTCGAGTGGGTTTGCCCTTACTTTGATGGGTATCGAACGGCTGGCGCGGATCCTGGAGCGACATGATTCGGGTGACCTTGCTGCGCAACTACAGGCATATGCGGAACTGACGGAAGGTGACTTGCTGGCTGCGGGACGGCTGATTGGCGCGCTGTACGCGACGATGGGGAATTGGGATGGGTTTACCGCGGTTTCGCTTTTGTACTTTGCCGCGGTGAGCTTCTGTGAGACGGCACAGCGGCTGGAGAAGCCGGAGTTGGCGCCGGGATTTTTGTTAGATCAGCACCCTGAGTTTGGACCGGGGTTGCGTACCATGCTCGAGCGGGCACACACGATTCAAAGGGCGGATGAGACGGGGGCGTTTACGGAAAAAGTGAGGCGGTTGATAGAGCCTTTCAATTTGGGTGGGTTCGGTAATCCAGCGCGGCAGAACTGGTATCCGGTGCTGGCGGAGGACCTGCTGGATGCAGGGTCTAAGCTAGGCGCGCGCCGCGAGGAAGTTGTTGCGATGCTGGAGAAGGCTGGATTCTTTCAGCCGACATCGGTAAAGCCATGAGCGCGCACTGCGGATCCCTCGGCTTCGCTCCCACGGCACGCTCCACGGCAAGCCGGGACGGGCGGGGCAGGCGGGGATGACAAGGTTAGTGGGGTGCTCCCTTTTCTAGTGTTGAAAGACGATTGGACGCGCGGTGACAATTCCCTTGCCTTCCTGCACCGTTAGGGACTGATTGGGCTTGATGCTTTCTACGACGTCCTTGTGGCCGCTGGGCCAGACAATGGTTAGCCGCATTCTTCTTGCTGGATCTGGCTTGCCTAGTCCGAAAGTTACCGGCAGCTCGCTTTGCGACAAATAGCCCGAGCCGGTTTTTACCATACGTAACAACTGAAGATGAGAATCCACCTGGAGTGTGAGCCTGGCTCCTATGCCGTCCCGGTTGGAGCGCGTGCCCGTCAGCTTTACGCGGAGCATATCGTTCTGGTTGCCGTTCTCGTTACGGAGTAACCTTGCCGGGCCATTCGCTTCGGTTATGACCAGGTCCAGATCGCCGTCGTTGTCGAAGTCCCCGTAAGCGGCGCCCCGGCCCACTATCGGACGTTGCAGTGCAGGACCTAACTTCGTGGACATATTTTCGAACATACCCTTTCCCTGGTTACGAAATAGCAGGGCGGGCTCGGCATACTTCAGGTGCGGCTGGGTCACGCTGATATCGTCCGCGACATGCCCGTTCACCGCCAGGATATCGAGCAGACCGTCGAGATTGTAATCGAAGAAGAAGGTGCTGAAGGTGAGAGATTGTAGCGACCAGCGATCAAGACCGGTGGTCTCGGAAGTGGACGTATATAAACCCGAGCCGTCGGTACGGTAAAGCGCTATGCCCTCATTGGTGAAGTTGCCGATCACCAGCCCAGGGTGGCCGGAGTTTTCATAGTCGCCGTTATCCACTCCCATGCCCGCGCGGGTTGCGCCCGCGTCACTATAGGCCACACCAGCCGGTACAGCAACATCTGAAAAAGTGCCATTGTGATTGTTGCGGTAGAGCTTATTCGGCTGGGTATCATTGGTTACCAGCAAATCGAGCCAGCCATCGTTGTCATAGTCGAGCAGAGCGATGCCGAGAGACTTGCTGGTCGCGTCGTATAAGCCCGCGTGCCGGGTAACGTCTTCAAACGTTCCATCGCCGCGATTGCGATAAAGCCTGGCGCTCTCGCCCTTGTAGACCTGAGGCGTGCAATACGACTTGTTCTTTGTGTCGAGAGAGCAGAATTGATCTTTTTCTGCCGACCACTCCACGTAGTGAGCAACAAACAAATCAAGCTTGCCGTCGTTGTCGTAGTCAAACCATACAGCCCCGCTCGAAAATCCACTGCCACCTACACCCGCCCGCGCCGTCACATCGGCGAAATGGCCGTTGCCCAGGTTTCGGAACAGGTGATTGGAGCCGACCGATGTGATGTAGATATCTTCCAGTCCGTCATTGTTATAGTCACCTACGGCGCAGCCCATACCATAGGTCTCAATTGCCAGCCCTGCTTGCCGGGTGCGGTCGGTGAAGGTTCCGTTTCCGTTGTTGTGGTAGAGGGCGGGATAGGATTTGGTTGAGCCGTGACCTGGCCAGTCCATCGAGTTCACAAACAAGATGTCCTGATTGCCGTCATTATCGTAGTCCAGAACGCAGACGCCGCTGCCCATGGTTTCGGGGAGATATTTTTTTCCAAAGGCACCGCTGTGGTGACGAAAGGAAATGCCCGACGCCCCCGTGGCATCGACGAAATGGATAGGGCCCGACGGCCGGCTCTGGGCTATCGCGAGCCCGGAGATACTCGTCATTAGCCAGCAGGTCACGCAGCGCAGCAGTTTGCCTTCAGGCATGCGCGACCACGAGGCGAGCGCGTCGGGAATCGATCCACATTTCCAATAGCATGGCCGTGGGTCCCACCAGGAAAAGTGCGTAGAACGGCGCATAGACCGCCTGGTGGAGGCGCAGCACCATCTCGACCGCGGCCACGCAAAAGACGGTGATGCACTGGCCCGTTTTTGAGCGCACGGTCGTCCTTGGATCGGTAATCATGAAAAAGATGAAGAGCTGGTACATGGGCCCGGTAATGGGCGAGACTTCCGAGCGCCATGGATCTCCGGTGATCCAGCTGCGAAGCAATGCGAACGCTAAAAAGGACGCCACATAGGTCGCGCTGATGTGGAAGCGGCGCAGACGCCAGATAATCGCCGACCCCAACGTCCAGATCACGATCATGGGCCAGACAAAGTTTCCCCACTGAATGCTCAATCCCGCCACCGTACCCGAGGCGAGGATGAACATGGCAACGATACCGAAGTTGGATGGGTTCCAAATGTGGCGGTCGTGCACGCGAAGCACGTACTTCGAGGTGATCGAAATGAGGGCGCAAAGGGCATAGGGCCAGAAGGCTGGGGATCGCACCAGGATGCCGACGCTGATGCCACTGATGTAGGCGCTAGCCAGATTTGGCCACTTGCCCAGGTAGATGCGCGAAAGAACCAACTCGGCGGCCAGGCTGGTAGCAATGGCCAACAGGGTGCGCGTGTAACTCTCGAGGATACCGTAGGACAACTGCCCTACCAGCAAAACACAGGAGATCAGTAGTGGGGAGAGATAGCGGTTGGCGGGGCTGAAGAATCGCTTCAACGCAGCAAATCTCACAGGGTGCGTGCTGCCTGGAACCAAAACCTGGTGACTCATTCAGCCTCCTTTACATTGTAGAGCTTTCCCGGGACAAGGTTCTCGACCGTCTGTACCTTGCCGGAGGGCCAACGAATGACTGCCTTTTCTATTTGGGGATTCTTGCCCAACCCGAAATGGAGCCGGCGGTCGTTCTGCGCTGCGAACCCGCTACCACCGGAAACCTGTTGCAACTGTTGCCGGCCGTTCCAATAAAGAACCACCTGCGCGCCGATCGCGCTACGGTTGCTGGCGGCGCCTTGAAGGGAAAACTCGAGCCATTCGTTCCCCTCTATGACGGTGTTTTTGTAGATCAGGAGCGGGCCACGCTGGTTGGCTACGACCACATCGAGAACGCCGCGATTCCAAAGATCCGCCATCGCCACCGAGCGGCCGTCATAGTTATCGGTCGCACCCACAGCCTGGGCTACATCCACAAACTTTGCTGCGCCATCGTTGATCCAGACCTTTTTTTGTTGATAGCCGGATAAGCTGCGGCCATCCATTGCCGGCCAGTTGGCGGCGTCGGCAATGATCTTGCTGTTGCCGCCCGCCACCCGGGAAAAGTCATACCAATAGCTCTTCGTCCGGCTCAGAGAAACGTATCCATTGGTTAGATAAAGGTCCAGATTGCCATCGTTATTGAGGTCACCGAACTGCGCGCCGAAACTCCAGCCACCCAGTTCCACGCCCATATCGCGGGCCAGGTTTTCATATTTCAAACCAGCCTCACCTTCCCTGGGCACCCAGAGATTGTTTCCCTGAATCAGCACGCCTTCTTCTGAGATATTCGAGACATAGATCGAGTATTTACCCTGGTTGAGGATGTCTCCATAGGCGACGTTCATGCCGCTCTTGGGCGCGAAACCTATGCCGGTCGCCTGGCCCGATTCCTTAAAGTGGCCCGCTTCATTCAGGAAGAGTTCGGAGACGCCGTAATCGTTGGCGATAAACAGGTCGGGGTGTCCGCTCCCTCGCAAATCTGCAGCAGCAGCGGCCAGCGCCCAACGATTGCTCTGGATTCCGGCCTTTTGGCTGACCTCCTCAAACTTGCCATTGCCAAGATTATGAAACAAGAACTTTCGGCCGCCGTTTTTCGCGTACTCAAAACTCTCGGGCATGATGCGCGTGGTACTCAAATGCCATAGATCGATCTTCTCGGAGTAGTAGCCGCCAACGAACAGGTCGAGCAGTCCGTCCCCATCGTAGTCAAACCAGACAGCTGTATTGGCATTGATCCAGGGGGGCAAACCGGCCGCTTCGGTGACCCGGGTAAAGCCGCGGCCGTGGTCGTTGTGAAATAGCTCGGGCTTGCCCCACTTAATCAAGAAGAGGTCTTCGTAACCGTCATTGTCATAATCTCCCCACACTGCGCCCATGGAGACGCCGGTACCTTGCTGGTTCACGGCGGCCAAGCCCATCTGGGCGGCAACATCCTGAAACGTGCCATCGCGCATATTGCGATAGAGGCAATTGAGGCTGCCGGTTTTGCTGTTGGTTACGTACAGATCTGGCCAGCCGTCGCGATCGAAATCAACCACGGATACGGAAGCACCCATGGACGCCACCTGGGGCATGATTCCTTCCAGCTTGGGGTCAAGTTCGGGCGCCTGGTGTACAAAGTGGACGCCGGCCTGCTGCGAGACCTCCTGCAAATGGAAGCCATATCGCGCCAGGGCTTGGCTCTCATCCAGCTTTGCCTGCGCTTCTTCTCTTCGCGCGGAAACCTCTCTGATCGCGAGCGGGGTTAATAGTAGCCCGACAAAGAAGATGGCCAGCAGGACTCTTGCAGTGATGCTTGCTTTCATTGGGCTGCACTGCTCCTGAGTGCCTGGTCAAGGGAATCGGATGTTACGTAACGTGTTTGGTAGTTCTGCCAATCTTCGGGGTGACGACGGTAAACCCACTCATCTTCAAGCCTGCCAGGAGCTTCGTTGTACTCACTCTTTGCGTGGTAAGGCAAAGGCTGCACGGTTCGAGAGGAGGTTGAGTTATAGTCGCCATCCTTGATCCATCCGTCTCCGGCGATGACATAATCGCGCACCCAACCGGCGGGTGGCGGAGGCTGCTGGGCGAAGTGCAAGGTAATCTCGTCGCCGGCATTCATGATCACGTAGCGGTCGTCAATATTTTTGAGCAATGGGCTCACGTCGCCGTAGCGGGTGTAGTATCCCTCGAGATCGCGCCAGACCTGCTTGCTGGCGGCAATCCGGTTGTAATCGGGCAGTTCGGGCGAAGAAGCATTTGCCTGCCTCACCACGGAATATCCACGATAGTGCAGATCGGCCAGCGACGGGTCAAGGCGCGTGACCCTGAGCTGTGTAGCCGGCAGGCCCTGCGCCCACTCAATGGAATCCCAATAGACCTCGAGGTTGGTCCGCAAGCGAATCTTATGCGGCGTGGCAGGCAGAAAGACATTTTGCAGGTCGATGAGACACGTCTTCTTCCGGCCCGCCGGAAAGCCAAGGTTCGCCCGGGCGGTACGCCATCCACCCTGACCATCCGGGACTTCGAGGCTAAGAGCATGCGCCTTCTCGTGGCTTCCCTGGCTGATGGCAACATTCACGGAGGAGTCCGTAGGGTGCAGCCATCCTTTCGCTATAAGCCATAGCGGGCCACTGGCTGGTACCTGATTGCCCAGGTCTACTTCGACAAAGTGATCGCGGGTCAGCCCCTGGTATTGCCCGCGCCCGAAAGTATCAAGATATTCGCCGTCGAGCCTGTTGACTATGGCGGTCACATCCGCGCCTTGATCATCAGTAGCTTTCACAATGGGGTGTGGGGGCGCGACGGTGGTAATTGCCAGCTTGACGGGGGGAACCGCGAAGCGTTCATCGGTGAAAATTTCGGTGCCGGCGGGGTGATCGACCACCATCAACTTCAAGTAATCGTAGTAGTACGTCTCCCATAGTTCGCCGGTGATTCTCAGGTCGTAGTAGCCATTGTGCGGCTCTAGTTGATTGCCGTTTATTTTGTACCACTCTTCGGTTGCGGCGATTCCGGGGGAACCCACCGAGTCGATTTGCAAGCCGATTGCCGAACCCCATGGCACGGCATCTTTCACGAAGCCAATCTGCTTGCCGTTCCAGGCGAACAGAAAAGGACAGGAGCCCTTGAGCCGCTGCTCGGTCAGGACCTGCTGATCAGCCTGCAACGCGAACTCGGCGTTTTCCATCCCGTTGGGCCACAAGATTCTCACTACATCGGTTCCGCTCTGCTCTCCCAAGCCGAAGTGCAACTGCGGCGCGGTCATTGGCTGCTTCTGCACCAGCAGGCCGGAGCGGAGTTCCATTTCCCCTCCGATACCGAAGGAATTGATGCGCTGGTCACCAGTAGCCTGGCGCGCTCGTGGCCGCAGGATCTGCCAGTGATAGTTTTTGGTCCCCTGATTGAGGGCCTGTTGCGGCTGCCCAGCGGAGGAGAGTCCCAGCAAATCGAGCCTTCCGTCGCCATTCAGGTCGGCAACGTCGAATACGCGCGCGGCACCAGCGGGCTGGGGGAGTAGAGTGAATTTCTGTTGGCTCTGCGCGCCATTGCCCAACCAGAGCAAAGCGCCCGGAGGGTACCCAGGGCCGGGCGCGACGGGAAGCAGCAACAGATCCACGGCGCCGTTGTTATCGAGATCGGCAGCCCGCAGGCGAACCTCTCCGGCAAACCGAGGTGCACTCCCCAGCTGCACCATGTTCCAGCCTCCCGCCTCGCTGGTGATCGCGACCAGAGCGCCGGTCTCTCCTACGGCTACCAGCGCCAAGGTTCCCGGGCTAATGGCATCAGCAACCGTCACTGCTATCATTCGGGGTAGATTGGCAGGCAGCGCCAGCTCCTGAAATACTCCCGATCTTTGATTGTGGAAGAAGTGCAGCACGCCCACGCCATCGATCATGACGGCGTCGGGATTGCCGTCGCCATCCAGGTCGGCCCAGGCAAAGCCGCGCACGCCGGAGATGCCGGCAAAGGGATGTATTGCAGTAAACGACCCGTCTCCATTATTTCTTAGCACCACCGGAGGCCCCTGGTGGATACCGAGGAGGATGTCCATATCTCCATCTGCCTCGACATCGATTGCCCACGCACCGGTGTAGCCGGCATTCAGCAAGGCGGGCGGCAACTTGGTTTGGGCGGTTACGTCGGTGAACGAGGCTGGGTTCTCCTGACGCAGGAAACGAACGCCGCCTTCGCCGGCCAGGACGAGGTCCATTTTGAAGTCGTAATTGAAGTCGACGGGCAAGATGGACTCGGGCTCCAGCGGCGCGCTGCCTGACCCGCCGGGGAAAGGAAAGGCCGCACCCGTCGCCAGCTTGACTACACGGCTGTTGGCGACGGCTACTACTGGTGCGCTGGCCCCCTCCAGTGAGGTGGCTCCGATCCAACTCCACGGCTGGCCTTCAGTTTCTTGTGGAGAAGCGGTGACGGCCTGGGACTGAAAGCGAATGGCCGTATCGGCCGGTGGAGGAGTAAACGTGGGCGTGGGCAGCAGCAGGAAGCGAGTAAAGGGTGTGGCCTCGTTGCCCGCAGCCGGTTGTATGAGACTAAGGCTTTGCCTAAAATTTGCCGTCCGCATCAACGAATTGCGCAGAAATGCGATGCGAACCGCCGCCGCTCGCGGATCGGGTCCCGCGGCGGCGGCCTGCAACGCCGCCCACTGCGGTTGCACTTCCGGCGGCCAGGTTGCCGCATGTGCGCCAATCTCTGCCACCACCGAGCGAAGTGTTTGTGCATCGCCCCGCTTTGCGGCCACGCGCCCCAACTCGAGCAAAGCCGCCGGATTTCCCGGCAGTTGGGCGAGGATCTTCTGCAGCAACTGCTGAAACTCAGCCTCACCGTTTGCGTCACCCTGACGCTCGACTTCCTGCCCTAACAAGTACATGGCCCGCAAGGCACTGGGGTTCCTCTGTACCGCTTGGCGCAATTCAACGATAGCCTGCGACGGATTGCCGCGTTTACTTTCGAGCACTCCCGACAAGTAGTGAATTTGATCATTTTCCGGAGCCAGCTTCTGAGCTCGCCCAAGCCGTTGCGCGGCTACTTCAAAGTTCCCCTGGCGCAAGGCGAGTACGCCCCAGTTTGCCCAACCCGCCGGCTCTCCTTCGGCCAATTGCGTGGCATGCTCCAGGGTGCTGTCGGCGCGGACGTCGTCTCCTACCTGCAGAGCGGCCAAGCCCACGTAAAACGCTTTGACCTCGTTCTTATATGCCTCGGTACCGGGTTTTGGGAGCCCGGAGGAATGGCATCCAGCCAGTAGCAACATAAGCGCAGGCGCTAGCCAGGGGGCGCACCCATCCCGCTTTTCGCGAAGCGTGGAATCGGTTGCCTGCATTCTTCTTGGCACTCTTATCGCCCTCAGCTACGGCTGGCGGTTTAGGTTCAGGAGTTGGTCCTGGTTTTCCCACCCTTTGCAAAGGACGCAAAGGATCGGGCACCCGTCTGTTCGCGGCGGGCCAAACTGGACAGGGTATCTGATTGCCACAGGGACTGTCATCGCGTAGGGGGTGGAGACAAGTCTCAACCTTTTGGTTGGTATCGAAACGAGTTCCCGGTTAACTGGCGGTCCAACGCTGCATATTGAGGGCGTGGTCAGGAGCACTGTGCCAGGGCGCAATCCAGTTGAAGATGACGAACGCCGCAATGCCACGGCGTGCCGATACGGTCACGCAGGTATCGGGTTCACAACAACGCTGGTAGAGGGCGCAGGTTCCGTTCACGAATTTAATTTCCTGTTGCCCACGGGCAATCTCATGTTCAAAGAAATAGGATCGCAGCACGGTGGAGAGAGAATAGCGTGCAAATCCGTTGTGATTTATCTGCAAGAGCACATACGTGAGCTTGCCCATACGCAGGCCGACCAGATAACTAATCCATTCCTCGTTGGCGCGCAAGCCCATGGAGAAATATCCCGGCTGGCCGCGCAGGAACTCATCCATTTTTCGCCATTCGGCGAGCGACGCCGGGAACGGTTGAAAAACTCGCTTTCGCAGCTGTTGCAAAGCTTCGTCGCACTCTGCATGCGCGAGTTCCGGCTTGAACAATACGCCTAGTTCCTTTTCTGCGCGGCGGCGATAGTAGCGGAGGTTTCTCCTGGTGTGGTGTCCAAAGTGACCCAGGGTGGTCTCAAATGTGTCGTCGAGCTTGAGTCGATGCTCGCGGCAAATACTGTTTACCTGGACGCGCAGATGATGCAGCTTCTGTTGGCTGCTTCCCCCGGCTTTGCCTGCGTCCTGGCAGACAGTGGCCCAGGCGACACGCGCTTTGGTTCTGAGAAAAAGCTGCAGCATGGCGACTTTCAAGATCGCAGCGCGGACATGCTCATGTGCTATCACACTACTCTCGCCGGTCAGATGATCGAAGCCGCGAAGATACCCGGTGGAGAAGCCGCAAAATGTTTTCTCGTAGAGATAAACAACTCCTTCGAGGCATTCCGCCGAGCGGACCAGGAGAACCACCGGCTGATTTGCGGGAAAAAGGCTGACACGCCCGAGGAAGAAATCCGGGCAGAGGAGAGGATTGCCGTCCTGACCGGTGCGCTCCCGCAACTGGGAGATCTCCGACGCCACCGCGTGGATGGCTGTAGGGCCGCGCACGACCTGGACAGAGTAGCCCACTGCGCAAGAAGATCCTCCGATTCCTACTGGAATCGAAGGCTCCCCCGCAGCTATCCAGAGTGGCATGGGCATGCGGGTCATTATAGAGACAAAAGGCCCCGGTTTCTGCCACGTCTCGTGTTCGATGAGATACCGCGAGGCGTAAAGCGATGCCTATAAGTTAGATGCGGCTCGGCTGGGGAAATCTTCCCGGGCGCCGATCCCGCGGGAACAACAAGTCCGCGCCGGCTGGACTAACATCGGACTGCGGGCAAGGGAGATTGTGATTTTGAACCTGCGGCGGATCCGGTACCGGCTGCGAAAGTCTCTTGCCCAGCGTGGGGTGATTGGCACGGCGACCAGGTTGCTGCAGAGAGGCTTGCGGCGAGCGCCGGGGATTCTTGATTCTCCGAAAGAGTATGCTGCCGTCCATCCCTTTGACCAGCAATTTGGGGTGGAGACGAGCGGACTGCTGTCAGGCGAAGACCTGCTCAGCGGCAGCCGCAAAGACTTGTACAACGCAGGATATTTTGGTGTGGCCCCGTCGGTATTCCGGCAGATCGTTGACCGGCTGCATCTGGATTTCGAAAAGTATACTTTCGTCGATCTGGGATCGGGCAAAGGGCGCGCGTTGTTAATTGCCTCCGAGTATCCTTTTCGTGCAATTGCCGGGGTAGAACTGTCTCCCAAGCTGCATTCGATCGCGGTAGCCAACATCGCCAGCTATCGAGGGCCGCAGCGCTGCCGCGACGTTCGCTCGATCGAGGCCGATGCGACTGAGTTCCCTTTCCCAGAAGGACCGTTGCTGATCTATCTTTGGAACCCGTTTGAAGCTCCGGTGTTTAACGGTGTGCTGGCCAACCTCGAGGCAGCTTTGGCGCGTGAACCGCGGGAGGTTTATATCGTATATATCCAGCCGGATCTGGAATCGCTGCTGGCAGCCAATCCCTCATGGCGCAAAGTGTGGCGGGACGAATTTCAACTGAGCGAAGAAGATTATGCTGCCCATGCCTTTCCGTCGCGGGTCGAAACATGCTCCGTATACAGGAGCGTGTTGGGGAAACACGCTTAGGAATAATGGGCTTTGGTTGCCGGGCTTAATCTCAGTGGAACAACCTCTCAGACTTCGGGTAGGAACTGCTGCGTTTCCCACATCTCGCCAAAGGCAGGCGAGATATGGGGCACCCGGATTCGTGGGCAGGAAAGAATTCATGGCCAGCTAGAAGCGCATGGTGGCCGAAAGTTGGATCGAACGGCCGCCTCCTATCCCATTAATTCCTGTACCGCTTCCCACTGTGCTGGTCACCTTTCCAAAGGTGGTACTGGTAAGGGAGGACTGGGGACTGGCGAACTGCGGACTATTGCTCAATTGGAAGGCATCCGCACGCGTTTCTAACGAGACGCTTTCCCAGATGGCAAAAGTTTTGAAGATGGAGACATTGTCCTGGATGTATCCGGGACCATAGAACGCATTCCTGGCCACGTTACCGAGAACGGTTCCATAGGCCACTGGGCAGGATCCAGTTTTGGGGCAGCCGGCGGGCTGCGCGAAGCTCGCTGGATCAAACCACGGGTTGCCCGTGCCAATCCCATGGAGCACATGAAACGGGGCCACGAGGTTCGCATTCTGGCCTTGCCCTGGGGTGTTTATCGTTCCCGCATTAGCGCTTACATTGAAAGGGAGACCGGAATAGAGAGAGATGATGGCTGATACTTTCCATCCGCCTATCAGCGAAGAAGCGATACCGGAATTAAGCCACTGCTTGCCTGGACCGAAGGGCAGCTCGTAGTTCAGGCTCTCTTCGAAATTGAGCCGATGGTCGTAATCGTTGGGTGCATAGTTGTGACGCTGATCGACCCAGAAATAAAGATTGCTGTCGTCACCGGTTTGGTAGCCCAGACCCTTGCCCCAGGTGAACGAAGTGATGACCCCCAGGCTCTTGGCGAAGCGACGATTCAACTGCACTTGCAGAGACTGGTAGTTCGACGAGAACCCGAGAAAATAAACCGTGGTGGCCGCGCTGCGCTTGTAGGCAATGTATTCCGGTTCGCCCGCGGTGCCCATTCCCAGCGCCGGCGGCAGATTGATATTTTGTGCTGCCCCTATGTGAACGCCGTGATTGGCTACGTAGGCTATCTGCAAGGTGAACTGTTGCGGCAGACCCTGTTGAACGGCCACATTCCACGATTCCACATAAGGATTGTGATAGTCCCTGGGAATCACTACGTACGCCTGGCTCAACGGCGCAGGACGAATGACGCCATTGCCGGGAACGACGATCGGAGAAGGCGCCGGGAAGCCAGCCTGAAATGTTGCGGTAGATCCATCGGTCAGGACAGCAGGCTGATAGGGGTTGGGCTGCTGGTAACTGTTGTTGGCGCGAACCGGGTAGTTGTAGGCGTAGGTATTGTCTTCAAACGGAGTGTAGCTGATGCCGAAGCCTCCGCGCACGACCGTCTGTTCCGTGGCCCGGTAAGCCAATCCCAACCGCGGCGCGAAGTAGGTATATCTTGTCTGCAATCCGAGATTCGATGGGTTCGAACCTACGCCGGCAACGACCAGGGAGTTTGTTGCCGGGTCGTAATTGGAAAAGCCGCCGGCACTCTTGGGCGTTGCTGGAGGATAAAACTCCCAGCGAACTCCCAGGTCCGCAGTCAACTTAGGCGTGGCCTGCCACTTATCGCCGGCAAAGGCGAAGAACCACCATTGCCGGAACGCTGGGAAGTAGGTATTGAGATCCCGTCCTACCTGTGACGGGACATCCAAAAGAAAACTGGCCATTTCATTGGCGACGTTGGTTTGAGCACCGGGTTCGGACGTATTGTTTTCTGTAAAGGTGATTGCTCCGCGCGCGCTGAAGGTCTGGTCCTGAAGCAGATCGTCATGGACCCGCCGTACATCGACACCGAACTTGACGGTGTGGTTGCGAATGATCTTAGTCCAGTGGTTGACACCATCGATGTTGGTTTCGGCGCGAATCCAGGGGAGCGAAGGGGAGTACCCGATGAGCGGTGTGGTGGCGCCGTTGCTGAAGTCCTGCAGAATGATGCCGACTTGCCCGCTGGTGAACTGGCTGATGTTCACCCCTGGAATACCAGCCTGGGTGGCGTAGTCGGTCCCATAACCAGTGGGCACCGCGCTGTTGCCGTAATTTGCCACCCCAATGCGCGCTTCGGTCAGAAGAGTCCCGGAGAAAGTCCGGTGGTAGTTCAAACCGGTGCTGTAAATACCAGAGTTGCCCGTCCCGGCAAAGGCGCCCTGCGCCGCGCCGCCGCCGGCCGCGCCAAAAGCCGGCGCCTGGAAAACTTTAATGCTCTCGTGGTTGTAGCGGCCGCTCAGGCCATCTTTCTGAGTGATTTGGTAATCGATTTTGATGTCGTACCGAGTGGTCGTTTTCTGGAAAGGAAGGTTGATGGAAAAGTCGTTGGTTGGGGCGGTGGTGCTGCTGGCGAGGTTCGTATTCGGTGGAGGCAACAACTTTAGCAGGGCAAGGGATACCGGGTTCACGCGGGAGATAGGGATTTGATTATTGGGGAAAGGTGTACGGTCATCTCCAGACGCGCTCCCGGTTGTGGGATCGTAGATTTGGCCCTTGCCAGTGCTGCTTAGCGGACCGCTCAGGTCGATAAACCCGGCTGCATTGGGGGTGTACCACTGGGTGGGTGGAATGGTGAGGATGTTGGAGTTGGCTTCGTGGTCGGGAGAGCGATAGTAGTCTGCGTAGAAGAAGAGCTTGTCTTTGATGATGGGGCCGCCGGCTCCACCCCCGAAATAGTTGTAAGCCAGATGGCCGACGCCTTTGTTGAAATAGGCGCGCGCCTGGAATTCGCTATTCTGCAGGTATTCGCTAGCTGAGCCGTGGAATTGGTTGGTGCCGGACTTGATGATCACATTGGTGACGGCGCCGACGGCGCGGCCTAGCTCAGCCTCGTAGTTGGCGGTCGAGACGTCCACGGTTTCAATGGATTGTGCCGGTGGGATCAGGATCTGTAGAAGTCCTGTTCGCTCATCGTCATCGATGCCTTCGATCTGGTAGCTGTTACCCTCGCGCGGCTGGCCATTTACCTCGGTTTGAATAGAACTCGCCGCGTTGAAAAACTGCGAGTGCTGGAAGACCGGAGGCCCAACCCCCGGCACCAGGGTGAGCACGCTCTGGAAGTTTTGATTGACGGAGATGGGCATGCTGGCCAGAGTGTGGGCCTCGATGTTCGCACTCACGTCAGCGCGGTCGGTCTGCATGATGGCCGGAGCACCAGTCACTACGACACTCTCCGTCACTTCGCCGGGCTGCAAGGTTAGATCGACGCGCGTTGTGGTGTTGACCACCACTTCCACGTTCGTCCGAACCTCCTTTTTGAAGCCCCTGGTTTCGACACTTACCGCATAAGTGCCCGGTGTCAGGTCGGGAAAGGTGAAGTTGCCGCTCGTGTTGGTAACCCCCCTGTGCACGATGCCGGTTAAGCTTTCCAGGATCAGGACTTCTGCATTCGGCAGTGCCGCACCGGTGTTGTCGGTGACGTTACCCAGCAGGGTGGCGGAGACGGCTTGCCCAAAGCCAACAGACGGAAACAGAAGTGCCACTAAAGCGAGCGCGGCAAGCACCAGCCATGGAGAGCGGTCAAACGGCTCCAGAAGCGAATGTCTTTCTTGTTGCATCAGAGCCTCGAGAAATGGACGGCGTTTGGCCCTTTTTTAGAAAGCTAGTCCACCATCAGCATAATCTCGGTTGATTTGATCACTGCCGTGACCTCATCTCCTATTTTGATATTCAGGTCTTCCACGCTTTGCCGGGTGATGACGCTCTCTATGAGATTCTCGCCGACCCTAACCGCGACCTTTGCGGTGACGACTCCAAGGACAATGGCTTCTACCTTGCCTCGCAACTGATTACGCGCCGATATCTTCATGCCCGCGATTGTATGGACAGTGCAGCACCGCGCGCAATGTAAGCTGCTACATGAAACCTATGCCGGAGATGGAAAAAGAATACAAGATTGCGCCGGCGCGCTGGCCAGAGGATCTGGAGGAGGCTCGCCTGCTGTTATTCAGGTACGGGCAGTACCTGGAAGCCTCTCCCTCGGGCTCTGGCAGCGTTTGCATTGTGGGCTATGAAGCAGAACTCCGCGGCTTGCCCGGGAAGTATGCGGAGAAAGAGGCGGACCTGCTGCTGGCGAGGATTCAAGGCGAGCAAGCGGGTTGCGTCGCGATTACGCAAAGAGTGCTGAAGGATGGCGTGCGTGCAGCCGAGTTGAAGCGGCTTTGGGTGGAACCGCGTTTTCGCGGTCGCGGCGTGGGACGCGGGTTGGTGATTAGCGCCATTGAGTGGGCGCGGTCAAAGGAATGCGGCGCCGTTGTGCTCGACACAGTGAGTGAGGCCATGCCGGAGGCGGGGGAACTTTACCGGTCGCTGGGATTCCAGGAGATTGAGCGGTTCAACGATAATCCCGTGCCCGGGGTCCGGTTCTACAAGTTGATGCTGGTCTAGGCTTTCTGGCGGCTAACCCAGAAAGCCCAGATTATTGGTGCTGAAGTTGCCGATGTAGGGCAATACATAGGGCAGGTCGCTTGCCGGCAGGCCGAACCACTGGGCCAGTGTCGAAGCGTATTGCGCCGATGCGGTGGAAGGAACCCACCGGCCATTGGTTCCAGCGTCGTCAGGGCCTCCCAATGCCAAGGTGGGGAATGTTCCGTAGATTTTGCCTCCTTTCACCGCGCCACCAATGATCATGTGATGGCTACCCCACGCGTGATCTGACCCGGAGGCGGAATTGGGCTGGAGGGTGCGAGCGAAGTCAGAGCAGGTGAAGGCGGTAACAGAGTTTGTAAGGTTCATCTCTTGCAGTGCCTGGTAGAACGCGCCGAGCGCGGGACTGAGTTGCGAGAGCAGCGCCGCCTGTAGAGGCAACTGCCCGCCGTGCGTGTCGAAGTTACCGGAACCCACGAAAAAGATCTGCCGGGTCACTCCCAATGCGGCCTGCACCTGGATCAATCTGGCGACCTCTTGCAACTGCGCGCCAAAGGGATTGCCTGTCGTGGGAAAGACCGTCTGGAGCGGGGAGGCCGCGCCGAGGGCATTGGCTAGCGTCGCGTTGTAGGCATAAGCGTTGTTGGTTATGGCATTGTCCGCTTGTATCAACGAGACGCCACTGCTGAGCGTCGAGAACTGCTGCGCTGTCTGCTGGCGAGAGTTGCAATAGGAATGATCGCTGCATGTGGCTGCACCTGGTCCCCCTGAGGAGACGGAAACCGGAGAGGTAGAGCTCCCGTTGCAGAACAAAGCGTCACCGCTCAACGAGGCGATCATGGGCACGAGGGCTCCCGGATTGTATTGCTTATTCATCTTGTCGGCCATGCGGCCGGCCCAGCCGGTAGTTCCCCCGGCATTCTGCATTTGGTTTTGCCATTCCATCTGCTGGTCAGGGTGAGAGAATAGGTTGGTGGGTTGCACCACCTGTTTGGCCTGGTATTGGGCTGCAGTGGTGGGCGACAGCAGGGTGCCGACATTGGCCACAAAGGCTGCGCTGCCGCTGTTGAACAACGACTGTACCTCGGGCATGCTGGGGTGAAGAGCGAAATGGGGTTGCGGCGCGAGTTGCAACAACGTGTTCTGGGGCAGCGCCAGCCCGCCCCGGACGGTTGAATAATTCTGATATCCCGCGGTGTCGAAGGGAATCAACATGTTATTCGCATCATTACCGCCGAACATGAAGATGCAAACCAGAGCTTTGTAATCGGCAGTTGTTTGCGCCAGTGCATTCAACATGCCGAACGGGCGAAATCCAAGCGCATTCCCGGCCGCGGCCATGGAAGCAGTTGCTAAAAAGCTACGACGACTATTACGCATAGCACTCCTCTTTCTGCTCGCCTTGCAGCGCGTTAGTGAATGACTTTGTATTGCGAGGACGTGACCACCAGGTAGACCGCAATCTGTGCCCGCGACTGCAGGTCCGTGACGGGAATGGCTGAGATGGCCGTGATCAAGTCGCGTCTCATATCGGTGGGCATCTGGCTATGCATGAATAGCATTCCGAGGTAGTCCGCCAGCTGTGCTGGATCACTGGCTTTCTGCCCGATGGCGCTGGTCGCGCTCAGGTCTACTGTCAGTCCTGGGACCTTACTGTGAATGATGTTGTTGGCAAGAGTCAGACGAGGAACGATCGTGCCGGTATTTTCCAGGCCGAACTCGGGCGAGTTGACGTCTGTCTGTGGGATGAAGTAGTCGGGCGGAAAGTAATTGAACACGCTCGACTGGTTGAACGGCACCTCTCCCAGAGGATTTAAGGACGACATAAAGGAGACGAAGGGATAAGCATCGCCCGGATTGGTCTGGGTTGCCGCAAGCCCTCGAACCAGGTTCATTGTCCAAAGCAAAGGCTCGCGCAAATGGCCGCCGTCGACCGCAGGATTCGACTCCGCCTGATCGCCGGTCTGGGCATCGCCCGCGCGCGCCTCCTGATCCATAAAGATGGCCGTGAGCACGGCTTTCATGTCGCCGCGCACTCCGCTTCCATTATTGGCAAATACCTCGGAAACACGCTGCACATATCCGGAACTGGGATTACCGGTAACAAGATGCTGAATGAGTTGCCGGCAGACGAATGGACCAACGTTGGGGTGAGCGAAGATATTGTCGAGCGCGCCCTTCAGATCGTCCTCCGCGGTCTGACCTGCGGGTAGCGTAGTTCCATTGAGAAGGATTTTCTGGGTCGTGTCGTGGCGTTTTTCGACCGGCACCATCGCGTGATTCCAGTTCGCGGTAGACCAGTTAAAATCCGCGGGAGAGCTACCATCGGCGTTGGCGTATGTCCAACCGGTGTAGGCCCGCGCAAACGCCTCCACCTGCAGCTCGGTGTATGCAGGGATAGCATTGCCGCTGCCATCGGTCTGCGGGGTTCCGTCGGCATTGAGAAGATTCAGCCCCATGGTAAAGAGCTGCATCATCTCCCGGCCGAAGTTTTCATTTGCGATCTGTCCTTTGGCCGGCGCACCGCTGTTCCACATATTGAGATACTGGCCCATCTGGGGGGAAAGGGTTACATCCTCCATGACAGTGCGGTAGTTGGTGAAAGCATCGGTCGCCAGGGTATTGAGATAGAACGGCATGGCGTTGCTTTCCCGGATGGGCGCTACCCATATTTCGCTCAGAGCCATGGCCACTCGCTGGCGTAGTTGGTCGTTACCCCAGGCCGAGACCTTAACGAAATCCGATTGCGTGCAACTGTAATTCGACGAGGAAGCACACTCCGTAACGGTCGCGGGAGGCTGGACATACATTGTGGCCGGCTGGTTGAATTGCTCGGTCAACGCCGCTTGCAGGCCTATCTGCTGGACGTGCGCGATGCTGTCCGCAGTCGGGCCAAAACTTGTTTGATCCAAAAATCGTGCCGCTGCTGTGGCCGAAACCACAGGAAGCGTCAGCGAAACATTTACCGGGGTTGACTGGGCGCCGCCTGGATTCGGATTTTGCACTACGACGCTAATCTGCATTGGCTGCGCAGAGGGATCAGAAACCGTTGTCTGCAAGTCGTTTTGCGCTACTGCATCCGTGGTCACAGCCTGGCCGCCGATGAGGATCGTGGCGCCATTCAGAAATCCGGTCCCCTGGATATCGACGAGGAAATGGAGGCCACTATCCGCAGTCGAGCCAACCGCATTGGTGATAACCGGCAGTTGGCCGAGGATAGTCGCATTCAAATTGCCGGAGACACTGGGAGTGGCTGCGCTGGTCGCAGTAATGACGATTGCATTTGCGGTGGGCACAGTCGCGGGAGGCGTGTAGAGCCCGCTCGACGCAATCATGCCGAAGGTTGCATTGCCGCCGGCTACGCCATTGATAGCCCAAGTCACGGACTGGTTTTGTGTGCCGGCAACAGCGGCCGAGTATTGAGCCGGAGTTCCGATGCTGATGGTGGACGGCCCGGTCACGGTTACGGAGGTTGCTGTACCGGTGTTGCCAGGCGCCTGGAGCGTAACGGAAATGATTCCCGAGATACTGGAATCCGCGGCGCTGACGGCGGCAATGACAACAGTTCCAGACGAAGGCATGGCCGTGGGCGCGGAATAAAGACCCGCCGGGGAGATGGTGCCCACCTGCGCATTGCCACCCGCGGCCTGGTTCACATTCCAGGTGACCGCCTGGTTGCTTGAGCCGGTGACGCTCGCCGCATACTGCGCAGTCGAACCCAGGGCAACCGTAGCCGCTCCAGTTACAGATACCGTGAGGGACGACGGAGCCTGGTTGGAACCGCTGTTACTGGCACACGCCGTAAGGAGAAGGAGGATTCCGCTGACGGAACCGGCCATCAGGGTACGACGAAGCTTCAGATGCATGGCAAGATTCCTTTATCTCGGCGGCTGAAGGTTACCAGCGTTGTGGAGCTGCCCCAACAGGTTCGCCCCATATCACTATGGAGCCGTACATTCGTGTAAGCGCACCCTTGCGACTGCGCACTGAAGCGCAGGGTCCTGGTGCGAACGAACTTTCCTGGTGTTTGCCTGCCGTGCGCAGTCGCCTTACGTGCGTTGCTACGCTTGTTTCAGGCCTGATGTATTCAAGGCAGTGGGAATCAGTCTTGCTGTTCTAGTTGATTTATACCGTGCTACTTTGAATCAGCCTCTACTGCTTACGTGTTATTACGCTGCCAGTAAAGGCATCTGGCCTTTCCCGGAGTGCCCCTGTTGTAACAGACACTACTACATTATGGGTTCGTCTCTTTCCCGGAGCTCGTGGGATAGAGGGAACCGCGGGTGTCTCCACTTGCGGCCCCATGACGCGCCGGAGCAGGCGGGATGTACCGGGGGAGGGTTGGTACTTTTTCGAACCTTCTCTTGTACAGTCTCACCGCTGGGGGGGGACACCCACCCGGCCATTAATCAGTTGAGCGGAGACTGCGCCTCGCTTATCATCATGCCTTCCCCTGCCAGGGACTGAGGAGAAGGCACCGTGTTTCGATCCGTGCAAAATGTAGTACTTCTGGCCGCGGCTGTTTGCTTGCTGCCATTGAATGCCGAGACAAGTCCGGGAGCGCTGCAGAGCTATTTCACCGGCAAGGAGGTAGTGCTTAAGATCGACATGCCAGGCACCCAGCAGGGCGTCGACCTGCGATACAACAAAGACACCCCGATGAACTGGAAGGAATATGCTAACCGCCTGAAGCAGTGCGGCGCCGCGATTCGTAAAGGAGACACCGCCAGAGTTACCGCGGTGGTGGTGAAAGATGACCGAATCGAGTTTCAACTGGATGGGGGCGGCTTCGGGACGTTCGGCGATGACACCAACGCAACCGTTACCGCCAAGCCCGTGGAAAAGAGCGATTACGAGAAGCAGTTGGAGAACCAAATCGCCAACACGACCGACGACGACAAAAAAAGGAGTTTGCAGAAGGACCTGGACCGGGAACGATCCCGGCGGGAACGTCAGGATGCCAATAACCAGAGCGCTGCCCAGGTTGCCAGCCAACTCAAGGCACAAAAGATAGCCGACGCTCGCATGCGAGGGGGCTCGCGATTTAACCTGCGCTGGTCGGGCTCGATCCCAGCTGAGGAAAAAACACCCGAGGCAGTGATGAAGCTGCTGGCGGACTATGTAAGCTTCGACAGCACGCAACAAGCGTCGGCCCCGCCAACCCCGGCCGGCGATTCGGCTATACCGCCGACGGCTCAACTCAAGCGCGGCATGAAGATGGAGGATGTAACCAACTTGCTCGGGCCAGGAAAGCAACTTTCAGAATCTGTTTCAGGCGATGGATTGAAAACACAGACCTACCAATATGCAACTGGCGATCGAAGTGTAGAGGTAATTTATGTCGAAGGGCTCGTCGTCCGGTACTCGATCAGCTCGAATTGAAGGACGAGCCATGCCGGTCTTGGTTTTCTCCGCACCAGAAGCCAAGAGGCTGCGGCCTTTCTTGCGTCGAATTTGAGGCTGTGCTAGGCTCGATTGCGTGTACCTGCCCCGCCACATCGTTGCCTGCACTGTGATGAACAGGCTCTCCGCCTGTTGTTGTTGCTAGTTCTATCCCCCCTTCCCATCTGAAATTCCAAAAGACGACCGTTATCTCCATAGGAGTACTCGCACATGTCCAGCCCAACACCGGCCAACCGGCTTTCCCTTTCGCTCGACACCTGGGCGGTTATCGTGGCATTCGCCGCGGCTCTGCTCATCCGCTTCGGCGCCGTCAAAAGCATTCCCTGGTAACTGCAACATTGATAGCGAGAAAAGAGAAGACTTATGGCAATCTCCACAGTCACGAAATCTGACCCTATAACTAAGACAGGATCCGTCACGCGGCCGGGCAATGCCGCCAGCCTGATTCCAGGGATTCTGCTGCTTGCCGTTGTTGGCTATGCGGGTAAGTTCATCGAGCATTTCATCGCCGCTTACGGCAAGGCGCACCACCTGGTGCTGCCGAATATTGAATACGTTCTCTGGGCTATCCTCATTGGCCTGGCCATTTCGAATACGGTGGGCATACCCGCCATTTTTCGCTCCGGGGTTGCGACCTATGAATTCTGGCTCAAGGCTGGAATCGTCCTGCTGGGCGCGCGTTTTTTGCTTGGCGACGTACGCCGGCTGGGAGGTCTCTCCCTCTTGTTAATCGCTATTGAACTGGCGCTCGCGCTTACCTTCATGACCTACCTGGGCCGCGCATTTAAACTTAAGCCCAAGCTGATCAGCCTGCTTGCGGTTGGATCTTCGATTTGCGGAGTGTCGGCCATCATCGCTGCCCAGGGCGCGATCGATGCCGACGAAGAAGATTCGTCCTACGCGATTGCGGCCATTCTCTTGTTGGGAGCTATCTCCCTCTTCCTCTTTCCGCTGGTGGGGCACGCGCTGCACCTGAGTGATCGAGCGTATGGCCTGTGGGCCGGGCTGGCAGTGGATAACACCGCAGAGGCTACGGCCGCCGGAGCGCTTTACTCCGACGCAGCGGGCAAGGTCGCAGTCCTGGCCAAGACCTGCCGCAACGCCACCATCGGCTTTATCGTTTTGGGATATGCCATCTACTGGGCATCGAAAGGACAGGCCGCCGAGGTGCAGAACAAGGGCGCTTTCCTGTGGCGGAAATTTCCCAAGTTCATTTTAGGATTTCTGCTTATTTCCCTGCTGGCGACGGTTGGCTTCTTCACCAAGCCACAGCTGGCTGCGGTGGGGAACCTGTCTCGCTGGGCGTTTCTGCTCACCTTCGCCGGTGTGGGGTTGCGTACCAATCTTCGCGAACTGAGTAAGCAGGGTGCGCGCCCTTTCATTGTTGGAGCGGTGGGGGAAATCGTTATCGCCCTCATTACTCTTGGCCTGGTTTTTGGAGCCGATCACTGGTATCACCTGTAACAGTTGCCCTCCACTTCGGTCCCACGGCGCGCCGGGGCAGGCGGGATGCCAAGGGGAGAGGGTGGCTTCATTTCCCACATCTCGCCGAAACAGGGCGAGATATGGGGCACCCGCATGGGTGGCCGGGGCGGAGGGTTCGTTACAAACTTTACTCGCCAGCGGCCAGTCGCATGCTCGCGGTACAGTTACTTTCCTCCAGGCTTATGCCTTGGGTGCGGGCTTGGGAAGCACCAGCTTCTTCAGGCTGTCTTCGTCGCTGGGCAGATCGGTTTTGCCAACGGGTAATTTGTTGAAGCTGAGGATATAAGAGAGAAGGTCAGCGGCTTCGGGGCGGGTCAGCGAGCCTGGTTTATCGGCCGGCATCAGCTTCTGGATCATGTCGTAGAGGTTAACGATGGGCTGGCCCTGGTACTTGGCGAGGAACTCATCCCCGCTGAGCGGCGGATAGGGGCCTGCGCCATCCAAAGCATCCCCGTGACAGGACACGCACTGCTTTTTAAACATTGCCTCGCCCCGATGGGCCTGGTCGGCGGTGTAGATGCCATCGGCCGATGCGGGTGCGGACTGGCCGGGGAGAAGATGATACGAGAATCCACTGGTAATAAGTCCGAAGCAAAGTAGAACCGTCTTTTTCGCAGGCACAGCGTCGACTCCTCAAAAAGATTTACACTACCGTGATCGTACTGCACATCCTATCGGTATGGTTGTTAAGCATCCGGAGATTGCAATGAGTTCAAAACGCTCGATCCTTGGATTGCTAGTGGGCGCGGCCTGTTGTATGACCAGCCTCGGGCTCTATGGGGGAACATCGCTGGCCTGCGATAAAGACAATGGGGGGTTGACGCTGCCCGAAGGGTTCTGTGCACTGGTGGCGGCGGACGGGTTAGGTTCAGCAAGGCACGCTGTGGTCGCGCCCAATGGCGATCTGTATGTTGCGCTGCAAAGCGGCAGGGGCGAAAGTGGCGGGGTCGTGGCATTGCGCGACGAAAACGGCGACGGCCGTTTCGAGACCCGGGAAAATTTCGGGACGGGAAGCAGCACAGGCATTGCGCTTCGCAATGGATATCTTTATGTGGCCAAGGTGGACTCGGTCGAGCGGTGGAAGATGACTCCGGGACAACTGAAGCCCGCCGGGCCGCCTGAGGTGATCGTCGAGGACCTGCCTAAAGAGCATGAGCATCACGACAAGGGCATTGCGTTTGATGGAAAAGGTTCGCTGTACATCAATATCGGCTCTCCCTCGAATGCCTGCCAGTCACAGGACCGGCAAAAAGGCGTCGTCGGCCAGGACCCGTGCCCGCTGCTGGAAACGCATGGCGGCATCTGGAAATTTGACGAAAACAAGCTGCAGCAGAAGGAGTCGGACGGTCAGAAGTTTGTGACCGGACTTCGCCAGGAGCCGGCAATCACCTGGCACGATGGTGCGTTGTATATCGTAATGAATAGCCGGGACCAATTGGATGTTCTATGGCCGGACAAATTCACCGCGGAAGAAAATGCGACGCGCCCTGCCGAGCCTATGTATCGCGCAACTCAGGGACTGAACTTTGGTTGGCCGTATTGCTTTTTCGATTACGGCCAACAAAAGCTGCTGCTGAATCCCGAGTACGGCGGTGACGGCAAGACAGTGGGGCGCTGCAGCGCATTCGCGCTGCCGGTCGCGAGCTATCCGGCACACTGGGCACCGGTGGATGTGATGTTCTACTCCGGCAGCCAGTTCCCCGCTCGCTATAGAGGGGGAGCGTTCATCGCGTTCCACGGTTCCTGGAACCGCGCTCCGCTGCCGCAGTCGCCCTCGAACGTTACCTTCCAGCCATTCTCGGGGGGAAAGCCGTCCGGTAAGTATGAGATTTTTGCCAGCGGGTTTGCCGGCAAGGACCCCTTGATGACTCCCGTCGAAGCGGCCGCACGTGCCGATGGCGTAGCGCAAGCCCCGGACGGGTCTATCTTCATTACTGACAGCCAAAATGGAAAAGTCTGGCACGTAATTTATCGCGTCAGGAAGTAGTGTTTGCTCTTCGCAAATTCAGGGTTGTGGCTCCCATATCTCGCACAAAGTGCGTGCGAGATATGGGGTACCCCCTTGAGCTTTTTGCACTAGGGCACGTCTCAGGTTTTCAGGCGCTTAACTCTTCCGCTTCATCCATGTCTGATTCCTCCACGAACAATCCCAGGGCCTGGCGCTCGAACAGACGTTTGTAGGTGCCTTCTGTCTTGCGGACCAACGCCTCGTGGGTACCCTCTTCGACCACGCGTCCCTGATCGAAGACGAGGATGCGGTCCAGCATCCGCACCGTCGATAAACGGTGAGCAATCACAATGGCGGTGCGGCCTACGATCAAACGACCCATCGCCTGCTGAATGAGCGCCTCTGATTCTGAGTCGAGGCTCGATGTCGCCTCGTCCAAGATCAAAATGGGCGCATTGGCCAGGAAGGCACGGGCCAACGCAACTCGCTGGCGTTCCCCGCCGGAGAGCTTGACCCCTCGTTCACCAACCAACGTGGCGTAACCCTTCGGCTGGCGACTGATGAAGTCGTGTGCATTGGCGAGTTGTGCCGCGCGCCTGATCTCCGCCGCAGTCGCTTCCGGGCGAGCGTAGGCGATATTTTCCTGAAGCGAACGGTGAAAGAGCAGGGGCTCTTGCGGCACCAGTGCGAGCTGTGACCGTAACGACACCTGAGCAGCCCGGGCAATCTCTTGCCCGTCGATCAGGATCCGGCCTTCATTCAGATCGTAAAGCCGCTGCAGAAGCTTGACGAAGGTGGTCTTGCCTGAGCCGGAGTGACCCACCAAACCGACGCGCTCGCCGGCCGCGATGCGCAGCGTGAAGTCCTGGAATAACGGCTCGGTGTGCGCACCATAGCGGAACGTGATGCGGTCGAAAACCACTTCGCCCCTGGCAATACGAATTGTTTCCGCGCCTGGCCGGTCGGCCACCCCAAGCGGCAATACGTTCATCTCGACCACATCCTCCATTTCGTTCACGCTGCGCTGCAGGTTGGCCACGTGATGGCCGACATCGCGTAGATAACCGTGCACGATGAAATAACTGGTGAGCACGAACGTGACGCCGCCCGGTGTGGCGCGGCCTTGCCACCATAGCCAGATCGCATACAAGGTCACAGAAGCCCTTAACGCGAGCAACACGATCATCTGCATGGTGCCACTGCGCGTACCGTTGGTCCAGTGGCGATAGGTGCGGCGGCTCCACTTGTCGAGGACCCGGGCAAGGCGGGCATCTTCACGCGCTTCTGCTGCAAAGGATTTGACTACTGCGTTGCAGGTCACAGCATCCGCCATGGCGCCGCCCACCCGGGTGTCTTGTGCGTTCGACAGACGGGCCGCGGGCGATACGTAGTTAAGGGAGAGGGCGATAGAAAGGCCAACATAGAGCGTCGCGCCAATCGCCACGATCAATCCCATCGAAGGCCAGTGCCAGCCCAGCAACAGTGAACTGCCTGCCAACACCATGAGCGCGGGCAGCAAAGCCAGCAGCAAGGTGTCGTTCATGAGGTCGACCGCCCACATACCGCGAGTCACGCGGCGGACAATCGACCCGGCGAAGTTGTTCGCGTGCCAGTCGGTTGAGAAGCGCTGCAGGCGATAGAACGCATCGCCGGCAATGCGGGCCATCAAGCGCACGGTGAGCCGGCTCATGCCCATCAGCGATATGTGGCGGCCGGCAACCAGGAGGCTGCCCAACAGCAGCATTACGGCCAAGGCCCAAAGTGCGGCGTGCATTGCCTGGCGATGAGTGCCGGTTTGCATGGCAATTGCGTCCACCATGCGCCCGGCGAAGACCGGCATGAACAGGTCAGCGATGGTTGCACTTACCATAGAGAGTGCAACACCGTTCACCAGCCAGGCTTCGCTTCGCCAGTGGCGAAGAAGGAAGGCCAGAACATCACGAATCGCGTTGTGTTTATTGCGAGAAACGAGCATAGATCACTCACTGGGAATGCTGGTGGATCGCGAGGCACTTATGCCTCGGCGAACGGATGGAAATCAACAAAGGAAGTATCCCCAGCAGCCGTTCCCGTCACGGGAAATGAGAAAGGCCCTGAGGCTGCGCCTCAGGGCCTTCGTGAATCTAGAAACGAAGGGCGCTAGAGGCGCTCTACATCCTTCAAGCCGGCAAAGTCCGATACGCCGTTGGGCTGGACGAGTTGGGCGAGGGATCGTGTTTTGGGGTTAATTAACATGTCGTTGTCCTTCGTGGTTGCCGTAGTTTACCGCAGCGTCTGCGATTTCGCCAGCACTTTTCTTATTCCCCGCGGTAGCAAGCGGGTATCTTAACAACAACCGCAGACATGTCCCCGCCAAGCCAATTGCCCTTCACGAAGCAGGACGGGCACAGCGATGAGTGCCGCCACCGAATCAAACCACGGAATATGGAAAGCCGCATTGGCCGCCAGGCCAACCAGGGTGATGAGCGCCAGGTACGCGCAAGTAGCCGACTGCAACGCATCCGCTGCTAAAGCGACGTTGTTCATTCGCCGTGCTTCCGTTCGTTTTAGCCAGGCCAGAATCGGCATGACACCGAGAGCAGCGATCGTGATTGCCATCCCAAGGAGACTCGTCTCCGGCCGCAGACGCAGGGCTAGTGAGAGTAATGCCGCGGAGGCGACGGCGAGCGCCAGAACGAAAAGCAACACGCCGGCTATACGACCCGCATTGCGTTCCGAAATTGTTTTGGGCGAGAAGTATTGCAGCAACACTAACGTCGCGGATAGCAACTCGACAAGGCTATCTGAGCCAAATGCCAGCATCGCGGAACTGTGGGAAGCCGCTGCCGCGTAGAGCGAAACGCCGCATTCGACCACCATCCACAGCAGCGTCACACCCTGAATCCACAGAACAGCTCTTGAACGCCGGCCTGGTTCACACGGCGAAGCGCCAGGCTTTAAAGGCTGAGAGACGATCTGGAGGAGTTCAGACATATCACTCGCTGGGTCTCACTTTGAATCGATTTTACTGGAACGATTCAAGGAAGGCAGGCGGCCGGATGAAAAAGTGAACGGCAGCATCCTCACGGTGTGGAACAAACTCGCATCTAATCTTCGATGCCTATGACACTGATGGCGAAACTGAGAGCGGCCGCGTTGCAACTTTGCGTGGGACTCGTGACGGTGGGTTGCGGAAAGTCAGTCGAGCAACAGCCTATTCCGGCCCCCAGGCCAGAGATCAAAACAGCACCACAAACGCCAATTGCGGAGAAGAAGCAGGAACTGGGAGAACAATCGTGGGACCCGCAATGGGATCGGATTGTAGAGCAGGCACTATCGCCGGCGATGTTGTCACCCAGGATAGCCCCGGGCGTGCGAAGTTTCTGCCCGCAGTTTGCGGTCATGAGCAATGCGGATCGACGCGCATTCTGGGCGTATACATTCCAGGCGCTGGCCGGGGCAGAGGCGGGATTGAAGCCAACGACGGATGTCCGCCATACAGAACCAGAAGTGGCGAAAGAGGACACAGTTACCAAGCGGATGGTCCGCAGCGAGGGCCTGCTGCAGCTAACCTATATGGACTCCAAGCGCTATGGCTGCGACTTTGACTGGGACCACGATAAGCCGCTTGCGGAAAAGGATCCGGGAAAGACGATCCTCCAGCCAAGGAATAACCTCTTGTGCGGAGTGAAAATCCTGGAGAACCAGATGCTGAAACAGAGAAGGCCGCTGCTCTCTCCGCACAGCTACTGGGTTACCCTGCAACCAGATCGTCCAAGCTACCTGGTGTTCGCCAAGCAAATGGCAAACGTGCCCTCTGCCTGTCGCAAGATGGCGCCTCCAGTCGCAGAAGCAAAAGTCCGGCGCAACGGAGGCCAACACGCCGCCGCCACGGTTCCAGCCCCTGTTGCTAACCTAAGATAAGTACGGCGCAACCAAAGCCTTTCGGGATTTGCTCTTGCTGCTCTCGAGATTCGCCGTAGGCCTTCGAGAAGAGTTAGTCTTTTCTCATCGTGAAGCTCACACCGAATGATCGGCTTTTCGTCCTCACGGGCGCAGGTGTCTCCGCAGAAAGTGGGCTGGCTACGTTCCGCGGCTCCGGGGGGTTGTGGAATGGATATCGAGTAGAGGAGGTCGCAACCCCCGAAGCCTGGTATGCAAACCCCGAACTGGTGTGGCGGTTTTACTCCATGCGCCGGCGTGACGCGCTGGCCGCGAAGCCCAACGCTGCTCATGGGGCATTAGCGGAGATCGAACAGCAGCTTGGCGACAACTTTTATCTTTGCACGCAAAACGTCGACGACCTGCACGAGCGCGCCGGTTCCATTCGCATACATCACATGCACGGAAGTCTTTTTGCATCACGCTGTGTTACATGCAAGTTGCCGTTTCCCGACCAGGCACTGTATGAGTCGAAGAGAGATTTCCCCGTCTGCGGGAAATGCGGTTCGTCTATTCGTCCGCATATTGTTTGGTTCGGCGAAATTCCACTGGACATGGAAGGTATCTACAGGCAGCTCGAACGAGCGACCAAACTGTTGGTCGTGGGCACTTCTGGTTCGGTTTATCCCGCCGCAGGTTTAGTAGACATCGCTATCCAGCAGGGCATCCGCACCATCTATGTGGGACCGGAAGAGCCACTCAATGCCGCGGCATTCGATGAGATCGTGTTGGGCACCGCGACCGAGGTAATTCCGCGGCTACTCTAAGCTGCGGTTCCTGTTTCTTGCTGGAGCGCCCAGGCCTTGTATTCGCAACTAGCTTCGCCCAGGCAATACGCGGTATTTTTTGTTTCCGCGAACTTATTGTTCGTATCACAGCTCACGATCCTGGAGGTCAGGATAAACATTCCCTCCTGGATTTTTGGATGACCGAATACTTTACCTACTAACAGGTTCCCGGGCCGTAACTCTCGATAACTCACTACGTGCTGAGTTGGCACAACCGCCCAATCTTCGAGTTTGACGCATGGTTTTGCCGTTGGCATGTTTGGTCCTCTCACGTAAATGAGATGCCGGGGAGCGCCCAGGAGGGGATAACTTCCAGGCAAAAAGCGCTGCCGACTATCTCAATTTTCGAGAGGGCACTGGAAATTTTTCTCAAGCCATGCAATATCTACACGCCAAGGAGAATGTTAGCATGGGGAACTCGGAGGATCCTATGCCCAAATACATCATAGAGCGCACCATACCGGGCGCCGGCAAGCTTGAGCGTGAACAACTTGCTGCTATCACACAATCGTCCTGCAGCGTACTCAAAGGTATGGGTCCGCAGATCCAGTGGGTCGAGTCATACGTCACGGATGACAAGGTGTATTGCATTTATATTGCTCCCGATGAAGCGACGATACGAGAGCATGGCCGGCTGGGACAATTCCCGGTTGATTCGGTCCAGGCTGTGCGTGCGATTATCGATCCCGCCTTCAGTTAACGCAGCACCTCTCGTCGCAGGAAGGGTTGTACGACGGGAAGAGGGCGGCTGCAACGGCCGCCCTGTTTGTGTCTTACTGGCTGGTCAGTGTCCAGTTCAGTATCTGCGTTGTCATACTTAATCCACCCGTGCCACCCGTAAATCCGACATAGGCGGTTTGCGACCCCACGATAGACGGAATGTTGATTGCCTGTTTCCTGGTGAAGGATGCCGCGGTCTTGGTATCAGTCAGCAGGAGGGTCAGGGTTGTTCCATCGTAGGTGAGGTGGGCATGGAATACATGGCCGTTGTTTAACGTGACACCCGAGCCCGTCATACTGGTCGAAGGAATCGTCGGTGACGCACCATCCGTGTAAAAGCCGGTCGAGTCCGAACCCTCTCCCTGGTTGCTATAAATGTCGAACTTGACGGCGACGCTCCGGCCGATTCCGCCCGTGCCACCGGGCACGGACGCTCCATAGCCAAGCCCGCTACCTCCCGGCCCTATCGCTGAGACGCCTTTGTTTTGGATAGTAAAGGTGAAACCGTCTGCCTTCGCACTCAGCAATTGAAATTCGAAATCCGTGCTAAACGAGCTGATATTCACCGCTTTGGTTGACCATGCGGCGCCTTTGTCGGTAGCGCTTCCGGCCAGGGTTAACTGCAGTACGTTTTTGGTGACCGTAGCCGCATCCACAAGCGACAAGCCGGCCTTCGAACTGAATCCGCCTGCGAAATTAATCGTGGAGGCCGCGCCGATCGTATAAGCGGCAACGGCGGTTGAACTGGCTTGATCGCCGGGCGCCACTGCGATGGCCTTCAAGGTTTCGGTCGTCGCGACCTTGACGGGCGTCGAATATACCGCTGAGGAAGTGGTGGGCGTCGTTCCGTTGGTCGTGTAGTAGATGACTGCCTTTGCTGTCGTGTCGGACAGAGTTACGTTTTGCGCCGTG
Source organism: uncultured Acidobacteriaceae bacterium (assembly GCA_963758385.1). Taxonomy (GTDB): domain Bacteria; phylum Acidobacteriota; class Terriglobia; order Terriglobales; family Acidobacteriaceae; genus PALSA-350. The sequence continues at coordinate 3,197,565 of CAVWVA010000001.1, forward strand.
GTGTAAGTACCGGCCACGGGGCTGAAGGTCGGAGCCGCGGTCGTCGCTCCTCCCACAACATACGTTGCCGTGACCACAGAGCTGGGCGACGATCCGGTGGCGACTGCAAACGCCTCAATCGTCGTAGTGCCTGCACCTATTGGGATTGCACTCTTGTAAACAGCGGATTGCGTGGTTGGCGTTGTGCCATTTGTGGTGTAGTAGATGACGGCCCCGGTCGATTTGCTGCTCAATTGAATGTTCTGCGCAGTACTGTAAGTGCCCGCCGCCGGCGAGAACACGGGTGCAGATGTAATCGGGGTCACAGACTGCGTAGCGTATGTCCAGTAAAGTATCTTCTGGCTTGCTGAAAGGCCACCGGTGCCACCCGTAAACCCAACATAGGCAGTATTCGATCCCACTACCTGCGGAATATTGATGGGATCCTTCAGCGTGAATGATTTGTTTGTCACGAGGTCAAGCAGATTCATGATGAGAGTGGTGCCGTCGTAGGTGACGTGCGCCAGCATGGAATCACCGCTGTTCAGCAACACACCACTCGACGTCATGTCGACAGCCGGAGTCTTAGGCTGAGCGCCGTCGGTATACACGCCGGTTGAATCCGTACCTTCCCCGGAGTTGCTATAAATGTCGAACTTGATGGCTACACTGTTGTTGATACCGGAGTAGCCAAGGCCGCCACCCGCCCCGCCAAGCGCCGTAGGGCCGACATTCTGAATCGTGAAGGTAAAGCCGTCTGCCTGGGCCTGCGATAGCTGAAACGAGAAATCAGTAGTGAATGCCTGGATTCCTATAGGCGTATTCCAAAACACACTCCCGGCCTCATTGTCCTGGCCGTTGGTCAACTGCAGACGGCTGTCGTCGGTAGCGATCGTGCTTCCGTTCAACGTCAAACCGGCTACGGAGGAGAAGCCGCTGCCGAAGTTGATCGACGATCCGCCGGCCTGGATCACGTAGGCTGCCGAAACCACATTACTGTTCAGCAAACTGGAGTCGATGGCAATGGCATTGATGGTTTCCGATGCGGAGACAGTAATCGGACCCGCATACAGATTTGACGAGGCCTTGGGCGTCGATCCATCGGTGGTGTAGTAGATTTTCGCCTTCGTATCAGTATCGGAAATAGTTACTTTTTGCGTGGCGGTATAGGTTCCGCCGGCGGGTGTCAAGGCGGGAGCCGGGGTTTGATCGGTAAACGTGAAAGTTGCGCTACTGGTGGCGCTCTGGACGTAATCCGGGGCGCTCGCAATCGCGTTCAGGGTGGTATCGGTGCTGAGGGTGATGGGCTCCGTATAAAGCGTCGAGCCCGGCGTCGGAACTGAGCCGTCCAGAGTGTAGTAGATGTCCGCGGAGGCGGTTGTGGTGGAGAGTTTGACGCTCTGACTCTTGGTGAATGTTCCGCCGCCCGGCGTGATCACGGGCGCAGCCGCGGTCGGTTCTCCGTTAAACAGCCCGTATACATCCACCAGGCCGTAGGCCGCGACGTACACTTTGCCATTTGTTACTACCGGAGTGGAAAACTTGTTGGCACGGCCGGGACCGTTTTGTGTGGTGTTGGTGTCGCTCTCCCAAAGGATTTTGGTGAGGTCAGTTGCATCCCAGGCATAGAGAAACGCCGGGCCATGGCTGGTGTATTGGTCTGTGCGCACCGCCCAGGCAATACCATCCTGTGCGCCGTTGGAGGAAATCGAAAAGGAAGCGCCCGGGAATGCTGAATAGATAGTGGCCTTGCTCGCGGCCGTTGTATCCATCACGCCGCTGTTTAGCGGGAATTGTCTTGCCTCATCGCCACTGGGCCACATATAAACGTTGCCGTTCCAATAAGCGGGCGTGCTCCACAATCCGCCGTTGGTCGCACCGAGGATGTCCTGGAGCGCGTTGGTGTTTGACTTGGCATTGGGGAGGTAGCCTCCCAGGCCATCGCGGTTGAGCACCAGGACGCGGCCCTCCTTACCGACCTGAACCAGGATGTGCTTGTGCGACCCCTGCTGGTCCGGCACCATCAGGATGCCGCCCGAACCCTGGTCGGCATCTCCCTTGGAAAGCGTTGCCTGGTTGAAGGAGGCGAACGAATCAGTCGGCGTGAGGCCGCCATCCGCAAGATTGAAATCGATAATACTGTCGCCGAGCTCACTGTTGGCATCGAACGGCGGATTGGTGGTATAGGTGCCATTGCCGGTCACCACGAACATCCGGCCGCCCGCCTCGTCATCGTCGATTGGCAACCCTGCCCCCGCCGCCCATATCCCGGCGCCAAACCCGTTGGGCGAGGTGCATATCACGGCCGACTGGGCGAGCGTCGTTGCGTTATATGCGAAGATCCATCCATGCCATGGCCCGTTGTCCCCATGGGAACCGAAAGCAAAATACACATAGCCGTTGTAGTAATTGATTGCGTCGCGTTGATTTTGCCACAAGGGGCTAAAGGTAAGCTTTCCTCCGGAGCTGCCAGTGCCCGTGCCGGCTACGGTTGCAGTGATCGCCACCGGACTGTGGGGCTGCTCCGCACCAGTAATGATGTTGATTGCATGCAGCCGCAGGAAGTAGTCCCCTTTCTCTTTGGTGGCGCCCACGACGTACATGGTGTTAGTGGCCGGATTGATCGCAGCGGTGCCGGTGATACCGACTTCTGGTTCCATGTCCTCCGACCCCTCGTCTGTCCAGGGCACGGTGGTTGCGCCAGATCCCGCTCCGTGCGCAGCATCCAGCAGGGTGATGTGCCAGATGGGCTTTGCATTTGCGCCGCCGTTCGAGTCCGCGTCAAAGGCATAAATTGAGTCGTGCTCGGTGGCGACAAACAGGACATTGTGCACCAGGCCGTCGCTCATTTTCAGGGCGGGCACATACAGTAGCTGCGAATAGACTGAGCCATCCACCGACTGTGAGAACAGCTTGCCAAATGTTTTCTCGGTCACATTATCTGGAGTGAGCGCGGTCTCGTTGGTGTTTTGCCCCGCGTGGGTCACGTCGTAGCGCCACGTCGGCACGGTCACCGCTGTAGGTGTCTGAGCCACCAGGTTCGCCGTCGCCGCGCAGACCAGCCAGGTAAGCGCAAGCAGACCGAGCAAGAAATGGTTGGTTATTCTGCCACCGGATAATAGACGCGTGGTGCTGGTCGTGCAAGTTCCGGAAAGTTGAGCCATATCGAGACACCTTCCTATTACGCTGAACTGCGAATACGTATGAATTGGCCGGGAGACTGAGGTATAGATTCAGCGAGCCACGCTTCAGGCCTCGGAGAATTTTCCGGGCCATCCGTTGCCCGCCGTCACTGGCTCGTTAGCGTCCAACTATCAATTTGTGTCGTCAAGCTGAGACCGCCGGTGCCTCCGGTAAAACCAACGTAGGCATTCGGCGATCCAACGATTGATGGAATATTGATTGCCGCAGTTTTGGTAAACGATGCCGAGGTGGTTGTATCGGTCAGCACCAGCGTCAGGTTTGTCCCGTCATAGGTGATATGCGCGTGCAAGACGTGCCCACTACGCAAAACCACTCCGGACGAGGTCATGTCGGTTGCGGGAGTCGTCGGCGACGCGCCGTCGGTATAGAAACCTGTCGAGTCCGTACCCTCCCCCAGGTTGCTATAGATATCGAACTTCACCGCCACACTTTTTTGAATGCCGCCGCTTGCGCCCGGCTTGGATCCTCCATAACCAAGGCCGCTTCCCGCGGGTCCGATTGCGGAGGCACCCTGGTTCTGGATAGTGAAAGTAAAGCCATCTGCCTTGGGGCTCAGCAGCTGGAAGTTGAAGTCCGTGGTAAAGGCGCTCACGTTCACTGGAGTGCTAAACCATGCCGCCCCTTTGCTTTGCGTAGTGGGCGCCAGGGTCACCTGCAGCACGCCAGCGCCGACGCTGGCGGCTCCTACAAGCGACAAGCCGGCAGTGGAACTAAACCCGCTGGCGAAGTTGATCGCGGGCGCCGGGCTGACGGTTTGGGTTGCATACGTCCAGGTGAGGATCTTCTGGCTGGAGGTAAGGCCGCCGGAGGAACCGGTGAACCCGACGTACGCAGTATTTCCGCCTACGATCTGGGGAATATTAATCACGCGGGTAAACGTGAACGTCTTCTTGGTCACAAGATCAAGAAGATTCACAGTAAGCGTGGTGCCATCGTAGGTAATTGTCGCCTGGATGCCGTCACCGCTATTCAACTCGATGCCACTTGGCGCCAGGTTGACAGCAGGCACCGTGGGCAAGGCCCCGCCGGTAAACACGCCGGTTGAATCGTTGCCCTCGCCGGCATTGTTATAGAAATCGAACTTGACCGCCACGCTCTTGCCGATTCCTGAGTAGCCGAGGCCGGCGTAGCCTCCTCCAAGAGCCTTCGGTCCGACACCCTGGACGGTGAAAGTGAAGCCATCCCCTTGCGCGAGCGATAGCTGAAACTCGAAGGTTGTGGTGAACGACTGAATGCCGATGGGCTGATTCCAGAAGACACTCGAGGACTCGTCGGGCAGGCCGTTGGTTAACTGCAAGCGGGTATCGTCTGTAGCCACGGCGTCGCCATTTAAATCCAGTCCGGCGGTGGAAGAGAAGCCGCTGCCGAAGTTGATCGACGATCCGCCAGCCTGGATTAGATAGGCCGCTGTTGCGAGGTTGCTGTTTTGCAAGCTGGGGTCGATGGCAATCGCGTTGATGGTCTGCGACGCCGAGACAGTGATTGGGCCGCTATATAAGGCGGAAGAAGCGGTGGGCGTCGACCCATTGGTGGTGTAGTAAATCTTCGCGCCGGTATCTGTATCTGAGAGAGTTACTTGCTGCGCGGCGGTATAGGTTCCGGCTGCGGGCAGGAAACTGACTGGGGGCGTCTGATCAGAGAAGGTAAAGGTAGCGCTGCTGACTCCACTCTGGACGTACCCGCTCGCACTGGCTATGGCACGCAAGGTAGTGTCTGCGCCGATTGTGATGGGCTCCGTATAGAGCGTCGAGCCGGGTGTCGGCGCCGAACCATTCAACGTGTAAAAGATGTTTGCGGACGAGGTTGCGCTGGAAAGCGTAACACTCTGGTTGTCGCCAAATGTGCCGCCGTCGGGTGTGATCACAGGCGCGGCCGCCGTCGGCTCCCCATTGAATAGCCCGTATACATCCACCTGGCCATTGGCCGCCACGTACACTTTGCCATTTGTAACTACTGGAGTGGAGAACTTGTTGGCAGCTCCGGCTGCGTCGCGGGTGGAATTGGTATCGCTCTCATAGAGCGGGGTTGATAGATCGGTCGCCGGCCACGCGTACAGCACAGCCGCTCCATGAGTGTTGAACAGGTCTGAGCGGACCGCCCAGGCGATTCCATCCTGCGCTCCGTTGGAGGAAACGGAGAAGGACGCGCCGGGAAATGCCGACGTGATGGTTGACTTGCTCGATGGCGTGGTATCCATCACACCACTGTTTAGCTGAAAGAGCTTGGGCACATCGCCGTCGCCCCATATGTAAACATTGCCGTTCCAGTAGGCCGGCGTGCTCCACAAACCGTTTATTTGATTGGGGATGTCCTGAAGAATATTGGTGTTATAGGAGGCCCCAGCGGCATAGCCGCCCAGGTGGTCGCGATTCAAAACCAGGATCCGGCCTTCCTTGCCCGCCTGTACCAAGATGTGCGGGTTCGCGCCCTGTTGGTCGGGCACCATCAGGATGCCGCCCGAACCCTGGTCAAGATCGCCACCGTTAAGATGAGACCCGTTAAACGGCGTAAATGCATCGGTAGGCGTCAACCCGCCGTTCGCGATATTGAAGTTGACGATGCTTTCACCGAACTCACTGCTTCCATTAAAAGGTGGATAGGTTGAATAGGTGCCATTGCCGGTGGTAAGAAACATCTGTCCGGTATCGTCGATTGGCAGGCCTGCACCGGCTTCCCACACGCCGGCGCCATACCCGTTGGGCGAAGTACACAACACCGCGGTTTGCGCCAGGGTCGTGGCATTATATGCGAACAACCATCCATGCCAGGGTCCATCATCTCCATGCGCGCCGTAGCCGAAATAAACGTATCCGTTGTAGTAGTCGAGGGCGCCGCGCTGATTCTGCCACAAGGGACTGAAAGAGAGTTGGCCGTTGGAACTGCCCGTACCTGTACCTGCTACGGTTGCCTGAATCACGACGGGACTGTTGGCCCGCTCCGCACCATTCAGAATGTTGATGGCGTGCAAGCGCGAATAGTAAACGCCATTCTCTTTGGTCGCGGCCACCACGTACATGGTGTTGGTCGCGGGGTTGATGGCGGGTGTGCCGGTGATGCCGACTTCTGGGGCAACGTCGGGCGAACCAGCGTCCTGCCATGGCACCGTCGTCGCCCCCGCTGCCGCTCCGTGGGCTGTACTAGACAAGCTTATATGCCAGATCGGATTTAGATTCACGCCTCCGTTCGAGTCGGCATCGAAGGCATAGATGGAATCGTGCTCGGTGGCAACAAAGAGAACATTGTGTACCAGGCCGTCGCTCATGGTAAGGCCTGGGACGTACAACGGCTGGGCATAGACGGTGCTGTCCACGGGCAGCGAAAATAGTTTTCCGAACGAGCTCTCGCTCACATTGGCCGGAGTCAACGCGGTCTCGCTGGTGTTCTGCCCTGCATGCGTCAGGTCATAGCGCCACGTCGGCACTGTCACCGGCGTGGGTGTCTGGGCAGAAAGACTATGCACGGGCAGGAAGAATGCTCCGCCCAGGGCGAGTAAGCCACATAGCACAAGCCTGGTTGAAAGCCCGGTAGCCGCGGATTGACGGGGGAGGACAGATTGGACACGCTTACGATATTCGAACATGCAGACAAACCTTCCCCAAAGCAGATGGATTACAGGTACGACATAGTCAACCGGGGGAAGGAAGAGCAGAAAACGGTCAAGTGCTTGAAACTGGCGGACTCTAGCTCAATACGCGAACCCTACTCCGCTCAACACGTGACAACTGGCTAAACGAGGCCAGTCATTCATACGAGAACTGTTTTTATCGAGAGTGACAGTAACATTACAGGACGAAGAGGGGACGGTTGCCAGAAAACACTGGCTGTTCTTGTGCACCGAAGTACCATTCGTGTCGCAAATCGCTAAGCACTCTATCAAGGTCTACTGGCTCCATGTCCAGTTAAGTATGCGGGTTGTCATGCTCAAGCCTCCGGTGCCGCCGGTAAAACCGGCCCAGGCATCTGCCGACCCGACGATTGAGGGGATATTGATTGCCTGGGTTTTGGTGAATGACGCCGAGGTCGTGGTGTCGGTCAACAGCAGCGTCAGGTTTGTTCCGTCATAGGTGATATGCGCGTGAAAGACATGCCCGCTACGCAACACCACCCCGGACGAGGTCATGTCGGTCGCGGGAAGAGTCGGCGACGCGCCGTCAGTATAAAAACCTGTTGAGTCCGTGCCCTCCCCCAGGTTGTTGTAGACATCGAACTTTATCGCAACACTCTTTCCAATGCCTCCGCCCGCCCCCGGGGTAGCTCCGCCATAACCAAGCCCACTGCCCACGGGCCCAATCGCGGAGGCACTGTCGTTCTGGATGGTGAAAGTAAAGCCGTCTGCGACGGGGTTTACCAGTTGGAACTCGAAGTCAGTAGTGAAGGTGTTGATATTGATCGGAGCGCTCGACCACGCCGCGCCCGCGGTTGCATCCGCACCCGCCGTTAACTGCAATGCGCTATTCGCGACGCTGGCGACGCCGAGTAGCGAAAGTCCGGCGCTCGAGGTAAATCCGCCCGCGTAATTGATCGTCGCCCCACCGGCGTTGATAACGTAGTTCACGCTTGGGATGGTGCTAATGCCCTCGGGGGTAATGGCGACGGCCTGAATTGACTCCGATGTATCAACCGGGATCGGCGACGTATACAACGTTCCACCACCGATACCATTAATGGTGTAGTAGATCAATGCGCCCGGCGTTGTGCTGCTCAAGGTAACGTTCTGGGCGGTGCTGTAGGTGCCCGGCGGCGGGGAAAAGGTGGGCGCAGTGGGAGCTGAGGCCTGGATTACATAAGCGGCGCTGGGGATACTGCTGGTTCCCAGCGGGCTGATGGCGACGGCCTGAATCGACTCCGACGTGGACACCGGGATGGGACCGGTGTAGAGAGTGCCGCCACCGACATTATTGATGGTGTAGTAAATCAACGAACCCGGCGTTGTACTCGCCAGGGTGACGCTCTGCGGGGTGCTGTAGGTGCCGGCGGGCGGAGAGAATGTTGGCGCGGCGGTCGAAGCGACGGTTTGCGAGTTATAAACCCAGGTCAGGATCTTCTGGCTCGATGTGAGTCCTCCTGTACCACCTGTAAACCCGACATAGGCGGTATTTCCGCCAACGATCTGGGGAATGTTAATCACTCGCGTCAGGGTGAACGTCTTGTTGGTGACCAGATCAAGAAGATTCATGGTGAGCGTCGTGCCGTCGTAGGTAACATTCGCGATGATGGAATCGCCGCTACTCAATTGAATGCCACTTGGCGTCAAGTCCACGGCAGGCACGGTGGGCAACGCCCCATCTGTGTACACCCCGGTTGAATTGCTCCCCCCACCTTCATAGTTATAGAGGCTGAATTTGATGGCGACGCTCTTTCCGATGCCGGCATAACCGAGGCCGGCAGAGTCTCCACCCAGCGCTTTGGGTCCGATGTTCTGAATGGTGAAGGTGAAGCCGTTCGCTTGCGCAAGCGATAACTGAAACTCGAAGGTAGTGGTGAACGACTGAATTCCTATGGGCTGGTTCCAAAAGACGCTGGATGCCTCGTTGAGCAGGCCGTTGGTCAACTGCAATCGAGTGTCGTCGGTGGCGACGGCATTGCCATTGAGATCCAATCCGGCAGTGGAAGAGAACCCGGCGCCGAAGTTGATCGACGATCCGCCCGCCTGAATCACGTAGGCCGCATTCACGAGATTACTATTCAGCAAGCTGGGGTCGATGGCGATGGCGTTGATCGTCTGCGACGTTGCAACCGTGATCGGTCCCGTGTAGAGAGTGCCGCCCCCTACTCCATTGATTGTGTAGTAAATCTTCGCGTTGGCATCCGTAGTTGAAAGGGTCACCTGCTGCGCGGAGTTGTAGGTGCCGGCTGCTGGCGAAAAAGTGACTGCGGGCGTCTGACTGGAGAAAGTGAAGGTAGCGCTGCTCACCGCGCTCTGGACAAACCCGGGCGCGCTGGCGATCGCGTTGAGCGTCGTATCTGTACTGAGGGTGATGGGACCGGTATAGGGTGTAGAGCCCGGGGTTGGCACCGAGCCGTCGAGGGTGTAGTAGATGCTCGCGGACGCGGTCGCTGAGGAGAGCGTGACGCTCTGGCTCCCGGTAAAGCTGCCGCCGTCAGGCGAAATCGCAGGCGAAGCGGTAGTGGCCTGCCCATTGAACAGCCCGTATACATCCACCTGTCCGTTCGCCGCAACGTACACTTTGCCATTCGTCACTACCGGGACGGAAAATTTGTTCGCAGCCCCGGCGGCGTCGCGCTTGGCATTGGTGTCGCTCTCATAGATGGTCTGGGTAAGGCTGTTCGCGTTCCACGCATACAACACAGCTGGCCCGTGCGTGTTGAACAAGTCTGACCGCACCGCCCAGGCAATGCCATCCTGCGGTCCGTTCGAGGAGACGGAAAAGGACGCACCCGGAAATGCTGACGTGATATTCGACTGGGAGCTCGGCACGGTGTTCATTACACCGCTGTCCAGATCGAACTGTTTGGGCACATCGCCGTTGCCCCAGATATATACCTTGCCGCCCCAATAGGCCGGCGTGCTCCAGAGCCCTTTTATCTGATTCGGAATGTCCTGAAGAATGTTGGTGTTGGATGTGCCCGCGGTTGGCGCTTTGCCGCCCAGATGGTCACGGTTGATTACCAGGATCCGCCCTTCTTTGCCGGCCTGCACGAGGATGTGAGGATTGGCACCCTGCTGGTCGGGCACCATCAGGATGCCGCCTGAACCCTGGTCAATATCGCCGCCGTTTAAATGCTCGGCGTTGAACGAGGTAAAGGCATCGGTGGGGGTGAGGCCTCCATTAGACAGGTTGAAGCTGATGATGCTTTCGCCAAACTCAGTGCTGGCGCTGATTGGCGGATAGGTCGAGAACGTGCCATTGCCGGTGGTCAAAAACATCCTTCCGCCGTCGACATCAGTGTCGATCGGAAGGCCTGCGCCCGCCTCCCAGATGCCGGCGCCAAACCCATTGGGAGAGAGGCAGACCGCCGCAGTCTGCGCGAGAGAAGTCGCATTATAGGCGAAGAGCCAACCGTGCCAGGGTCCATCGTCGCCGTGCGCGGCGTAGCCGAAATAGACAGACCCGTTGTAGTAATTCAAGGCGGTGCGCTGGTTCTGCCACAAGGGACTGAAGGTCACTTTTCCGCCGGCGCTGCCGGTGCCAGTTCCGGCGACGGTCGCGGTGACAACCACGGGACTGTTCGCTTGCTCAGCGCCATTGAGAATGTTGATGGCGTGGAGTCGAGAGAAGTAAACGCCGTTTTCTTTGGTCGCGCCGACCACATACATTGTGTTGGTCGCGGGATTGATCGTCGGTGTGCCGGTGATACCGATCTGCGGAGCAACGTCGGGCGAACCGGTATCCTGCCAGGGCACTGCAGTCGCGCCCGCGCCTGCGCCGTGTGCTGCCGTCAGCAGGCTGATGTGCCAGATTGGCTTGGCATTCGCACCGCCGTTCGAGTCCGCGTCGAAGGCGTAAATCGAGTCGTTCGAAGTTGCGACAAAAAGAACGTTGTGCACTAAGCCGTCGCTCATGGTCAGCCCGGGCATGTACAGCGGCTGAGGATAGACAGTGCTATCGACTGCAACCGAGAACAGCTTGCCGAACGATGCCTCGTTCACATTGGCCGGCGTAAGCGCCGTTTCGCTGGTGTTCTGCCCCGCGTGAGTCAGGTCATAGCGCCACGTTGTTACCGGCACCGGTGTCTGCCCTAAAGCGCCTGCCACAGTCAGGCAGAACAGCGTCAATATCAACAGGCTGCGCACAACAAAACTGGCCGGGGTATTAACCATGGCGGACACTCGAGAGACGACAGCAGAGCAAACAAAGCTCGATTGTTCACACATACAGAGGCACCTTACCCCGAGGGACGGACTACCGCGACAAATTATCAGCCGGGGGGAGGCAGAGAGCGAATCATAAACGTGGACGGGGCTAGCGGGGCTCAACTTGCGGAACCCTTTTCTACCGCCGGTCAGAATTGGCAGGGATCTAGACTGATCCTGTCACTCCTACAATCGTGTTTCGGGCATGCAACGAAAGTAACAGTACAGCAAGAGAGGGGCAACCTTACCGGAAAGTAGTAATGCATTGACTTGATCATCAGTAACCTAATATTGATTACCTAAGTGATGCGATGAACTGATTCCCTCCTCGAGCCTCTCCTCCACACTCCCCACCACTTCATTAGAGTCTGGCCTACCTTCACTCCTTAGCCCGGGGCCGAGACAAGCCGATCCGCACCAGCAATGCTCTCCAGGGCCGACCAGGAAGGCCCAGCCCGGCATTTCCAAGGGCGAATCTTCTACGTAACGAATATTGCGAGTACTGGATTTGAGTACTGATGAAATGTCTTGATTTAAATTATGGGGGTTTATAAATTGGTGGACGACGTTGTTAGAGTACAGTGTCAGTAGAGTGAACGCGGCTTGCATTTCCCCCCTTTGCCGAATCACTCTTCCCCTGGAGAACAAGAATACGTTCGTCGTAGCAAGGGGCACGTTGTCCACTTTTAACCAACCGTTCCTAATAGAGAGCGGGTCCTGCTGACGAATGTTTTCTGCTTGGTGCTGAGTTGCTTTTTCAAATCTGACAATCGAGCGGACGTGGCTCGCTCCCCTGGAAAATAGAAGGTATACACCCTCATGAAGGCGTGCGCCCATCGGTCTTTCTGCTGGATTTCTTCGCCATTGGCGATGGTATTCATGGTTCCGCTTATGCTGCTGGTTACTGGCTGCGGCGGCGCCCACTTTACCACGCCAGCAGCCATGCCGACGGTGAGTATCGCCGCCAGCCCGGCCAAGATCACAACGGGCAGTTCCGCGATGTTGACCGTGACTGCGACAGATGCCACCGCTGTTACGGTGGCCGGCTCGGATGGCAGCAGTTACACCATGTCGGCGAGCGGAGGCTCACAAGCAGTCAGTCCCGCGGCTACCACGACTTATACTGCGAATGCTGTCGGTGCTGGGGGAAACGCGTCGTCGGCTACCTCAGTGACAGTGGCTCCGGCGACACCGGCTCCTGCTCCCACCGTCACCCTGTCGGCAAGCCCCGCCTCGATAACCGCTGGAAGCTCTTCGACTTTAACCGTAACAGCCACGAATGCGACTGCGGTGACGATGACCGGGTCGGATGGCAGCACCTATCAATTACAACCCAGCGGCGGCACACAAGTGGTCACACCGAGCGCGACCGCAACCTATACGGCCAGCGCAACGGGAGCAGGCGGCAAAGCATCAGCGGTCGCGACCGTGACGGTTACACCCAATTCACCCGTGACCAAGCCGAGCGTGACCATCGCAGCGAAGCCCACCTCGATCGCCGCGGGCCAATCTTCTACGTTGACCGTGTCGGCAACGAATGCGACCGGCGTGACGGTGACCGGTTCGGACGGTAGCAGCTACACGCTGCCGGCGACCGGCGGCACCCAGGTGGTAAGTCCCGCCACAACCACGACCTATACCGCCAGTGCTACAGGGGCGGGAGGAAATGCCTCTGCTGCTGCGACGATAACAGTCTCATCAGGAACGCCTCCCGCGGCGCCAACAGTGACCATCCTGGCCAATCCAACTTCGATCACGTCGGGCCAATCCTCTACGTTGACGGTGACGGCAATGAATGCCACCGGCGTGACGGTGGCCGGTTCAGACGGTAGCAGCTATACCTTGTCTGCGACCGGCGGCACGCAGGTGGTAAGCCCTGTCGCAACCACGACCTATACAGCCAAGGCCGCGGGGGCGGGAGGAAATGCCTCTGCTACCGCGACGGTCACGGTCACATCTGCAACTCCGCCTGCCGCACCGACCGTGACCATTCTGGCGAATCCCACTTCGATTACCGCGGGGGGCTCGTCCACATTGACTGTTGGGGCAACAAATGCGACCACCGTGGTAGTGGCCGGCTCCGACGGCAGCAGCTATAACCTGGCGGCAAACGGCGGCGTACAGGCGGTCACTCCTGCCGGCTCGACAACCTACACAGCAACTGCGACCGGCGCGGGAGGGACGGCAACGGCGGTCACCACGGTGACCGTGGTCGCGGTGGCCCCGCCTGTGGGACCGACAGTCGCTATTTCGGCCAATCCGGCATCCATCACGGCCGGAGGGTCGTCCACGTTGGCCGTAGTTGCGACGAATGCGACTACCGTGCAGGTGACCGGCTCGGACGGCAGCAGCTATAACCTGGCGGCGAACGGCGGAAACCAGGCGGTCACTCCCGCCGCAACCACGACGTACACCGCGGTTGCGACAGGAACAGGGGGAACTGCATCGGCTGTCACTACGGTGACCGTAAACCCACCCGCACCTACGGTAAGCATCACCGCCGTCCCAGCATCCATCACCACTGGTGCGTCTTCAACATTGACGGTGACCGCGACAAACGCCACCACTGTCGTGGTGACAGGTTCGGACAACAGCAGCTACACCCTGGCTGCGACCGGCGGATCGCAAGCCGTGAGTCCAACTTCCACCACAACCTATACCGCGGAAGCATCCGGAGCCAGCGGCAATGCTTCAGCCACCACGACTGTGACTGTAACCGCAGCCGGCAACGTGCAATCCATCAATCACGTCATCTTCATGCTGCAGGAGAACCATACTTTCGACAATTACTTCGGCATGCTGAATCCTTACCGCAGAACCAACGGCTGGAATATTGGGGATGACGGCAAAGACTATGAAGTGGATGGCATTGATGACAAGCTGAACATCAGCAACTCGAACGATGAAGGTGTTTCGTACCCGCTCTTCAAGCTGCGCAGCACCTGCATCGACGACGACAGCTCCGAGTGGCTGTCGAGCTATGGCGATGTGAGCCGGTACGACTTCACGACCTCTCGTCATATTAACGAGAATGGCTTTGTCCACACGGCGGAAGGCTTCGCCACCTACTGCGCGAGTTCCGGCAATTGCAATGGGGCGTTTACCGATTTGGCGGGCCAGCGGGCGATGGGCTATTACGATCAGGATTACCTGAACTACTACTACTACATGGCCTCGCAGTTCGCTGTTTCCGATCGTTGGTTCTCGCCGCTGGCGAGCAAGAGCACCCCCAACCGGATCGCAACGTATACGGGCGGCACGACGCAGGGTCTGGTTCTTGATCCGGGCTATAGCGGTGACAAACTGGGCGGGGTCGCTGCTGAACCAATCTTCCAGGCACTCGATAAGGCCAACGTTTCCTGGAAGGTTTATTACACGCAGACCGCGGGCTCTTGCCTGGTCGGCGATGATGACTGCGGTACGGGCTCCGCGGCTGAGCCTTCAACCGATCTGGGCTATCTGTTCTATGACACCAGGTATTTATACAAGAATACGGCCAAGACTCCGTGCACCGGCACGACTCAACCTTCGAGTGTGGTAGGCGATGCCTCGAATTCCTTCTGCATCGATCCAAATCACATTGCGCCGCTTACGACGTATTACACCGATGTCGCCAATGGGACGCTGTCCAGTTTCACGTTCATTGAGTCTGGTTCCGTCAACGACGAGCACCCTGGATCGGGCCAATCGGTCCTGGTTGGACAGGCGGAAGTGGCAAATATTGTGAATGCCTTCATGGCCAGTCCGTCATGGAAGGATTCTGTCTTCTTCTTCAGCTACGACGAGGGTGGCGGGCCTTATGACCACGTTCCGCCGGTGCCCGGCCACTCTAACGACTTTACCGATCATGCTCTGTTGCCAATTCCGGATATCGCAACGATCTCGGTAAATCCCGACAGTTACGAGCCCTGCCTGCCCGCCGTCCGACCGGCGACCCAGCATTGCGACTTGAAGCCGAACTATCCAGGGACCCATCCCACAGACGCGGCGACGGTGCACGGCTTTGCCGCACAACTTGGCTTCCGGTTGCCGAATATCGTTATCTCGCCCTTCACCCGGCGGCATTATGTTTCGCACATACCGATGGACCATACGGCGGTCATCAAGTTCGTCGAAAGCCGGTTCATCAGTCCTACGGCGCACCTCACTGCACGCGATGCGGTGCAGCCGGACTTGTTGGACTTCTTCGACTTCAACAATGTTCCCTGGGCATCACCGCCCACTCCTCCGGCTCCCGTCACAGCGCAGTCGCTGGGCTTCAATCCGTGTACACCAGCGAAACTGGGACCGTAGGAGAGCGGCGCCGAAGTGATATGAGCTGCCCGGGTAGCGAGCTCACGGGTTTGCCAGCGGCAGCCGATTTAACTCAGCGGCACGCAGAGCAGCCAGTCTAGGCACAAACGGCTTGGGAGCGGCCAGCTTTACTTTACCGTTCCCCAGTCATCCGCAACCGCCGGCGGAAGCTGGCTACGTAATTGCCGCGACTCCAACCTTCACCAGGGTGACCAGAATCCACCAGCCCCACACTACGGCCGCGGCACTGGTTCGCTTTGTTTTTCCAATAGTGGCGCAGCCGATTGTCAGCAGGATCAATACCCAGACGGTGACAACATCGATCGCAGTGCAAAACGCAATTAGCCACTGGGGTAGATCTGGAGGCAAGTAATACCCGATATTTGTGCCCACCGGATTCTTGAGATTGAACGAATCAGCGTCCAGCCCGGCGAAGAGCACGATGATGCCGAGGATTCCCTGAACAAGCCAGGGTAGGGTCGCGTACATCCATACCGCGAACATCTGGTCAAACCTGGCGTGAGCGCCCAGGCCGAAATTCAGCGTAAGCATCAACACCCCGGCGATGATTGCCGCGAACAGCAGCCCCAGAAGGGGAGAAGCCCAGAGGATATATTTAGTGGCTGCCGTGCCTATCTCTTTCTGTCTCGCCTGCTGGTCCGGCGGCAGTTGAGCCAACCGATCCTGCTGTGCCGGCGAGCTCTGCAGCAGAATATTGTTATAGGTCTTATCCCATCCGACCTTCTGCTGGATTGCGGCGCTAAACGCCAGCGTGGCCACTACGCTCAGCAGCCACGGCAGCCACCACGCAGAGCTGCGCAGAATGTCGATGAAGGTTTTCGAAGGTGCTATGAAGGTATCGATCACCCGCTCAATCTGGCTGAGAGGCGGGTAGGTTTCCGCGTTAACCGTATCGGACATGAGAGCCCCTGAATGTATGCCCGCGAAATCCATTTGCAGGTTTTGTCCGGGATACTACTCTCTCTGCCGCTAAATCTAAATAGAAAGTTGTCCCTGGCGCTTTGATTCAGGCTGTCTGACGTGTCGCTATCTGCTGGTATTCAAGACCGGAAGCGGAGGGAAGAAGAACCCAGAGTGTGTAGACGGCTAATGCCGTTCCCGCCAGCGGGTGAATCAGCCCGAGAACCGCGGTAATGATGGCAAGCACGCGCGCCCACGATGCGCGTTGCAACAGGCTTATTCCGGTCACAGCACACAGAACGGCACGCCCGACCAAAATCACCGTGATGAGCGGCACCAGCCAACCCATGTGCATGGAACGGAATATGGAGGATTCATCGAAACCATGACCCATCCGGGCCCAGTTGGTGAAAGCGCCGGAAAGAAAGCCAACCGCGATCGCCCAGTGGAGCAGGATCCAGAGGCTATAGGCGATCCAGAGAATCGAAAGGGTTTGCACGTGGCGATGGACGCGGGTCGGTTCATACGACAAGGGAGCAGGCGCGGGAATCGGAGCAAACTGCCAGCCACACTTCTGGCAGACCCTTTGAGAAGCGTCCAGAGACTGACCACAGGCGCTGCAATACATGGCGTGTACCTCTAGAGGAGATACTACGCAAAGTGCCGGCTGCGAGTTCCCGATGCACGGAGTTGCTGATACAAGGACAGCACTTGCAATTGCGAGCGGCGGTTCCGGTGCGCTCGATGCCAACGAACGCGGCTGGAATACGTGGTGGACGCGGGTGGAATCGAACCACCAACCTGTCGATTAAGAGTCGAATGCTCTGCCAGTTGAGCTACGCGTCCGTGGAGGTAGGAAGGCCGAATGTTGGGCAACATTCGTGGGATCCGGGCGCAGTTACGTGCCGCTCTCCCTAGCAAAATATAGCATAATCGTCACCGCTGTTACTCGGGCAACACAATCAGGCGCGCGAGGGTCGAAAGCGAAGCAATCTCAGTTTTCTGCGGGAAGGCTTCGGACCTAAAAGGAGAAGGAAAGTCCGCCCTGAATCGAGCGCTCATCCTGGGCGAAATAGAGCGTATTGCCATCGCGGGTGAGGAAAGGGCGGTAGCCTTGCGCGAGCAGATTACGAACATCCACCAACGCCTCGGTTCCGTTGGGCAGCAGATGACCACAATGAATGGGTTGGCGAATCAGGATGTTGAGGTATGCGCTTTGTCCAAAGCTGTCGTAAACCGCGACCGGCGTCACGGTGTTTGCAGGCTGCCAACGATAGGAGGCTCGCCAGCCTGTTCCCGTGCGTACCATCCGGCCATCGACCGACGCGGTGATGGCTTCCGCCCGGCGCTGACTCAAGCCCTGTAGAGCCTCGTCCACCGTCACCGCGGAGCCGGGTGCATCAAAAGCGAGCGCCTTGCCATCAGCATAAGAAAGTGTTGCCCAGGTCGAGGCTCCGACCTTTTGCGCCACTACGGCTCTGAATCCGCCCGTAGTGTAACCGGGGCCGGTGACGCGGAACGCTTGGGTGACCGGATCGTACAAAGTGTTGCCCGAAGCAAGATCCCGCGAGGATAACGATCCGCCGCCGCCAATGATCGGACTCTGCACTTGGTCTTCATAAAACGCAACCATCGCGCGACGGGACGCGGTGTTGTCTTCAAGCCGGAGTTCCTGGTGGAGGCCGTGCTCGATGCGCACCCGGCCGTCCACTTCTGAGAACACAGGTGCGAGGGTGGGACTTTCCGCAAGATCCCCCGCATTTTGCAGCTCGGGCGACGTCGCAAGCCGATACGACACGCGGGCGCCGTCGTCATGCCAGGCAAGATTCACGAAGGGCAGACTGGCGGTTGTCGCGGAAGGGCCATGGATGGATTGGACCTCGTTGCCCACCTCCATGGAAGCGTTTGGACCCAGATTCACGGCTTCGGCGCTGCGCAGGCGAAAAGTATAAAAGCCCTGGTTTGCTCCGCTGCCTTCGACATTCATCTGCTGCAGGGTGGCTACGTTGCGGATTTGCCGTTCCGGGCCAAGCGCCAATTCATATCCCGCTGTGTACTCCGAACTATCCGCGGGTTCTGGACTCAGATTGGCACGAAGAATCAGATGACCACCAGCAACACTGGAGCGCTCCACGGCAAACGCGTGGTGAAGTCCACCCTGTCCGAACTCACCCGAGGACGTGTTGACGGAAACCCGGGCTGCCAACTGCGGAGCTGAGCCGTGATCGTCCCCGGAGAGGACGACCAACGGACCATCCTGGAGGAAGCGCAATAATGGGCGATTGTTGGTGGAGCGTAGAGTCCACTTCCAGTCGTCTGTGGGGTCGTTTGGCGAGCGCGGCTCAGCCGGGAGCCATTGAATTGCTTCGAAGAGCGTGCTCAGGGTGAGATTTACGATGACCCTGCTGCGGGCGCGCAAGCGCAAATCTTCACGCAAAGTGGGAAGAAACGAGTCTCCCGTTGCTTTTACCTGGTAGGTCCCAGGGAAGATGTTTTCGAAAGAAAAAGCGCCGCGGGCATTGGTGTAAACCCTGGCAACCACTGTGGCGTCAACAGCCATCAGTTCGACCATGGCGCCCATCTGCGGCGTTCCACGGCCGTCGCACACTACCCCGCTCACGGTTGCCGGGTAAGGCGCGCCGGAGGCAGGAAGAAGGCCGGTGACGGCCATCACCACCAGTGCTGCGATTTGGCAATACCTTCTACGCACTCAATACGCTACTCACTCGAAACGCATTGCAGGAACCCAGTTCAACCGCCGGCACGCATTGCGGCGCCCCCGGCACTAAAGTCACTAGTTGCAGCTTATCAGAGCATTAATCAACCGTAAACGGGGCCGATTGCGCTACCTGCTGCTTGGACACATGATCATTCACGGTGATCTTGACCTGGTACTTGCCCGGCTGCAGGCTGGCCAAAGGCACCGATCTCCTCACCGTCAGTTGATCGGAGTTGGCACTGTTGTCGCCCAACGCCGCGCTGCTCTCCGAGGTATCCAGGATCGCTTTGTTAGACGCCATATCCATAATTTGGTACTGAATTGTGGCGGCGTTTTGTTTGCTCTTGTCGTCGATGGCCAGGTTGTAGACCTGCATCCAGAAATTGAGCTTCTGGCTACGGTGGAAGCTGACCGCAATCGCAGGCCCGGCGCTGACCCTGGGCCGGACATAGGTGTTGCCGATAATGAACTGCCCGGTGCCAATCTGCTTGGTGGCCACCTGCTCCATTTTGTCGGCCAAGATCAGCGACGATGCGGACAGCTTTTCATCGTCGTACTTGGGCACCACGATGCCTTCTGCCCAGGTACCCACGTGGTCGGGATTGTTTACGTCTTTGATGGCGATGTCTACGCGGTAACGGCCCGGCCGCAGCGGCAAAGCCCACCAGTGGACGGAAGCCTGATCGAGTGCTTTGCCCAACAGTTCGCTGGGCTCTTCCACTTCGAGGGTCTGCTCAAAAGTCTGCACCACGTGATCGGTGATGGTCGCGACACGCCCCAGGACGTTTACTTCGCCCTTGGCCACGCCATCCTTGGTGTTGAAAGTGATGTCCCGGTTCTTGATCTGCAGGGTCAAGGGGACGAGTACAGTATCCTCGGTCACTTTGACGTAGTCGGTACGGACTTCGAAGGGGAAGAAGGGTCCGCTCAATACCTTGTGGTTGACCAGGAAGGATTCCAGATCCTTGAACTTGACCGCGGGTGGGGCCTGGAGCTTGGAGAACTGCTCCAGCCGGTCAAACTCCTTGGCTTGATTCGAATTCGCCATGGGACCGCCGCCCAGGTTCTCGAGACCCCCATTGAAGCGGTCGGTTCTCTTCGAAGTCCCCATCTGCTCGCCCAGGGTCGCTCCGGCGCCGGGGACGTGGAGCAAAGCATCTTTCTCCGAGCGGTCGAGGGTCATGTGGTAATCGCCGCACATGCAGGTGTCGACAAACTCGATATCGATGTTTTCGCCGATACCCTCGATATAGCGGTAGTGCCAGGTTTCAAAGGGGAAAGTGGAAGTCTCGCCGCCGCCTTCTTCCATGGGGCGCTCATAGGAGCCGCCGCTGGGATGAGACTCTATGCTGTCAGGCTTTCCATAGGCGATGTACATGTGCCCGCGGTCGGTCTTCCAACCCGGCTTGCCGGCGGCAAAATGCTCGTTGGCGTATGCGATTCGCCGGTAGTTCTCTTCGCGATATTCGTTCTCAGGAGAATCAGGGTCCGGGTTGCGCCGCTGCCAGAAGGTTTCAATGAAATTGTCCCGCTCCTCGTCATTGGAGAGGCTTTTGAAAGCCTTCAGTTCCTGGTCGGTGATGATCCAGCGCACATCCTCGTCCACCCACTTTTTATAGGGCCCTTTGAGCTCGTTTCTGAGCTCCTTCTGCTGCTTGAATTTCTCCTTGTCGCTGACCGGCCGGTGGAGCGGGTCCTGGGCGCCAGGATCGGATGGGTTGGCCGACGGATTCGGAGTGGTGGCCTGAGACGACTGGCTGGGCGCCGCTTGCGCGATTAGAGCGGGCGACAGCCCCAATGACATGAACAGGAAAAGGGCAGAATGGACCCTCAGCATAGGTTGCGCGATACTCCCCGTACGGCCTATTAAGTTTAAGGTTCGGTAACACCGAATTCAAGCGGGGAATATCATTTCTCCCTTTATCTTCCGGTTGATGCCGTCCCGGGGGTAACCAAAAGGGCGGTACTACGGCCGCTGGAGCGGGGCGGCCATTGTAAAGCCACAAGCTCTTCCCGGGGGGACCTTATCGCCGTCCTGCAGGCATTGGAATCTGTTCAAAGACTGCGTGAGGGCGAGCGTGGCCGGAACCGCAACCGCCGGTTCCACGTATGATAGAGACAAGGACAGAGATGCCGTTCTACCAATGAATCTGAAGAAAATACTGCTCATCTCAGGCGGCATTCTGGTAGCGGCCGGTATCACGGCGTTCACCATCGTCCGCGCCCAATCCGGTTACACCAAGGTACTTACGGCCAAGGTGGTGCGTGAGGACCTGGTATCCATCGTCAACGGCACGGGGCAGATCAAGCCCAAGACATACGTCAATATCGGCGCCACGTCTTTCGGCAGAATTACGCATCTGTACGTGAAGGAAGGCGATCGGGTAAAGAAAGGGCAGGTCCTGGCCACGGTGGAGAGCGTTCAGGCCCAGGCGGGCGTGGAAGCGCAGCAGGCCAGTATTCGATCCGCCGATACCGATATAGCGTCTTATATTGCCGCTGAGAAGACGGCAGAGGCGACGGTTGCGCATTCCGAAGCGGATCTGAACCAGAAGCTTCTCGATTGGCAGCGTGCACAGGCACTTTACAAAGCCGAGCTGATCGCCAAGTCAGAATACGATTCGAAAAAAGCCGCGTACGACACCGACGTCGCCACCCTGGAACAAAGCAAAGCAGCCCTGGTGCAAGCCCGGGCCCAGACCGCGTCTGCCCGGGGTAAGCTGGGGACCGCTGTGGCCAACCTGACCAGCGATCGCGATCTGCTGAACAAGACGGTCAGCACCGCACCCTTTGACGGCATTGTTACGAATATGCCGGTTCGCGAAGGAGAGACCGTGGTGGTGGGCATTCAGAATGCCCAGGGCAGCACGCTGATGACATTGGCGGACTTGTCCGTCATTACGGCAGAGGTCAAGGTCGATGAGACCGATATTGTGAACGTTGCCATGGGCCAGCCGGTCGACGTCACGGTGGATGCCCTGCCGGGCAGAGTCTTTCCCGGCCAGGTGACGGAAGTAGGCGACCAGGCCATTCTGCGCTCGACCGGCATCGCCACCAGCCAGAGCACCACGGGCACAGAAGAGGCGAAGGATTTCAAGGTTGTGGTTACGCTCTCAAATCCGCCCCCCGAGTTGCGGCCAGGATTGTCGGCCACGGCCAAAATTACTACGGCGCGCCGGCAAAATGTGGTGGCCATCCCCATTCAGGCTCTAACTATGCGGGATCCGGCGGCTTCCAACGGTGGAGCGATGCAGACGGTGAACGCCGCGTCGACCCCGAGCGGCGGTGGATCGGCGGCTTCGGACAAGACGACTCAGGGCGTCTTCCTGCTCAAGAAGCATGGCAGCAAGTTGGAATCGCAGTTTGTTCCGGTGACTACGGGCATCACCGGTTCGACCGACATTGAAGTCACCAGCGGCCTGAAGCCAGGGGATGAACTGGTGATCGGGCCTTATAAGGTGCTGCGTACACTGAAGAACGACGTTAAGCTGAAGCGGGATAACGCGACGACGGCGACGCAGAATACGGAATCTTCCTAAGCGGCAACCCCCACGGGACGTTAGCGAAACAGGAGCGAACGATGGCATTCGAATCCGGCGCGACGCAAACCGACTCGGCGCAGGATGGGGCGCAGGGTGAGGTCATCGTGGT
Organism: uncultured Acidobacteriaceae bacterium; assembly: GCA_963758385.1. Taxonomy (GTDB): domain Bacteria; phylum Acidobacteriota; class Terriglobia; order Terriglobales; family Acidobacteriaceae; genus PALSA-350. Next base: position 3,220,148 of record CAVWVA010000001.1, read on the forward strand.
TGAGGACTTGTGGAAGACGTATACCATGGGCCTGGATCAGGTGGTCAACGCTCTGTGTGGCATCACGCTGCGCATTCTGCACAATGAGTATGTCGCGATCATGGGTCCATCGGGATCGGGCAAGTCAACGCTGATGAATCTGATTGGCTGCCTGGACACGCCTACCAAGGGCAAGTACTGGCTGAACGGCCACCTGGTGAGTGAGTTGAACGATGACGAGCTGGCCCGGATTCGGAATCGCGAGATTGGGTTTGTTTTTCAAACCTTCAACCTTCTGGCGCGAGCGACGGCATTGCACAACGTGGAGCTGCCGTTGATCTATAACGGGACCCCTGCCGATGAGAGGATCGAGCGAGCCAAGGCGGCTTTACGCTCGGTCAATCTTGAAGAGCGGATGAACCATAAGCCCAACGAGCTGTCTGGCGGGCAGCGCCAGCGTGTGGCGATCGCGCGGGCGCTGGTGAACCGGCCCTCGATCATTCTGGCCGACGAGCCGACCGGCAATCTTGACTCGAAGACGGGCGATGAGATCATGGCGCTTTTCGATGAACTGCATGCGAAGGGAAATACCATCATCCTGGTAACGCATGAACCGGACATCGCGGAATACGCGCACCGGGTGGTTCACATCCGCGACGGGATGATTGCTTCTGACGCAATATCGTCCCGGCTCCGTCCGGTCAAGGCCTAGACGAGGCAACGCGGGGCTGAACGACACATTCGTATCGACGAATTGTCATCGTGGCGGGAGCGTATTCGGATTTTTGGTCTTTGGTCTGGTTAATCGTCACACACAGGGCGCATTCGGTTCCTGTCCGCTGCATTATCGCCTTCCTTAATTCAACTCTTCTTGTGCTTCGCCGATAAAGCGCCTATGAGCCATACGGCGCCACCACGGCATCGCTAAACGGAAATCTACATATACGTGTTCCGGGTCCATGAATCTCTCGATTGGGCCGGCGGTGATGAGCTAAATGGGGCGATGGAAGCGAGAGGTGGATGGATGAATCAGCCGATGCAACCGAACCGGGAACCAGGTCGTTGGGCGCCCACGCGCCGGCCGGCATCCGGCCCATTACCTGAGTTGGTTTCACGATCGCTGGCAATGCGCCGGGTTTGTGAGCAGCTGCAGCAGGTTGGCCCACGGGTACGTCTGGGGCTGATTGAAGGCGAGACGGGCACGGGCAAGCACCTTCTCGTCAGGCATATTCAAGCGCGAAATCCTGGGCAGGGCAGCCTGGTTGCGGAAGAGGCGGGAGGATTATTTTTAGCCGAGACCGGCGGGAATGGCGAGTTGCGCTCGGAACTTCTGCGCGCCGCTTTGCGGAGGGCGGCCGACGGCATCCTGCTGATTCGCAATATTGACGAATTGGCGGCGGAACCCCAGGCACAGCTCTTGCGTTACATACGTTCTTTCGAAACCTCGATTTCGGCTGAAAAACCCGGGCCATTGAGTTCCCCCGTTCAGGTCATCTGCACGGCAAGGAGATCGCTTCGGGCACAGGTGCTGGCGGGGGCGTTTCTGCCTGAGATCTACTATCGACTAAGTGCCGTTTCCTTCTCGTTGCCGCCCCTGCGGGATCGCAAGGAAGATATTCCGGCGTTGGCGCAGATGTTCATCGATACCGTCTCTCGTGAGCAGCAAAGGCCCTTGCAAGGGCTGGGTCCCGGATCGCTTCCCATCCTTCTCCGCCACCCGTGGCCGGGCAATGTGCGTGAGCTGGAAAGCGTGATTCGCGCGGCGTGCCTGTCAGGGGAGGGACAGTGGCTGCGGCCTATCGACCTGGTCATCCTGCCTCTGGAGCCGGTAGGCACGCGGGACGGCGAGCCAGCCATCCCCGAAAACTTCACTCTCGACGGAGTGATCCGGCGGCATATTCTCCAGGTGCTGAAGGCATGCGATGGCAACAAAGCGCGCGCCGCCTCCAAGCTGGGTATCAGCAGGTCTACGCTTTACCGCATGCTCGAAACCGACATTGCGTTGCCGATGCAGTCCCCAGACACGAAGCGGGACGAACTTATGGCGTAGGCCGTCATTTCCCTTTGCAATTGACCTTGGCTCACTCCTAGCCGTGGGCCCCACCCGGCCCTGTTCGCTTCTGCGAATTGTCGATACACTGCGCTTACTGACTTCTTGCGAGCACAGGAACCCGTTTGTTACGAATACCGAGTTTTATCGCGATCCCTTTCGTCTTAGCCGCTCTCGCCCCAGGCGTCTTGCTGGACGCCCAAAACACTCCACCGGCAAGCAAAATCCTGCCGGTCGCGGACCGCTCAAAAACGCTGAATGCGATCTTTTCCGACTATTGGGAGGACCGCCTCAAGCACGAGCCGGAGTTCGCCTCCTCGATCGGCGATAACCGTTACAACGATCGGCTCTCGGATTTTTCCGTGCAAGCCTATAACGACTCTTTGGCCCGCGATCGAGGGTTTCTGAACCGGCTGGCCGAGGTGGATACCACCGGCATGCCAGACCAGGAGGTGTTGAGCAAAGAATTGCTGGTACGCCAGTTGATTGAGGATCAGCAGGAGGCCAGGTTCAAGCCGTGGGAAATGCCAGTCAACCAGTTCTATGGCCTGCAGGTGGATCTTCCCCAGTTGGTCTCTGAACTTACTTTTTCTTCAGAAAAGGACTACGACGATTACATTGCTCGTCTTAAGAAGGTCCCGCTCGCATTCCAGCAAGTCACCGACGATATGTCTATCGGTATGGAGGACCACCGCGAGCCGCCCGCCTACCTGTTGCAAAAGGTGCTGGTACAAGTCAATAGCATTGCCAATCAAAAACCTGAGGACGGACCGTTCGCGGTTCCGCTCAAAAAGTTCCCAGCTTCGATACCCGCGGCGCGGCAGGCGCATATCAAACAAGAGCTATTGGCTGTGATTGCCGGGCAAGTGACGCCGGCCTATGTTCGCTTCGGCAAGTTTCTGCAATCGCAGTATATTCCCGGGGGCCGCACTGATCCGGGGATATGGTCCCTCCCGGATGGAGATGCTTACTACCGATTTCGGGTAAAGCAGAGTACGACGACCGACCTGACGCCGGAGCAGATTCACCAGATAGGCCTCGACCAGGTAAAGCAGGACGAAGAGCAGTTGCTGGCGATCGCGCACAAGCTGGGGTTTGCCGACGTCAAAGCACTGAGTACTGCGGCCGCCAGTAACCCCAAGCTTTTTCCCACCAGCAAAGAACAACTCATGGACGCCTATCGCGGATACCTCGACCAAATGCGGCCTAAACTCCCCCAGCTGTTTGGGCGTTTGCCGAAAGCGCAACTGGTGGTGGCGCCGGTGCCGGATTATGCCGAAAAGGATCAGCCGCCGGCCTACTACGTGGATGGAACCGCGGACGGTTCCCGGCCGGGTACGGTGTTCGTGAACACGTACAAATTTGCAGCGCGGCCGCTCAATGCCGTGGAGGTGATCGCCTACCACGAGGGTCTGCCCGGGCATCATCTGCAGATATCCATTGCGCAGGAGCTTACCGGCATACCGGAGTTTCGCAAGTACAACTACTACACGGCTTACACCGAAGGCTGGGGACTCTACTCCGAGCGGCTGGGCAAGGAGGTTGGCTTCTACCAGGATCCCTACAACGACTTTGGGCGGCTGGAGGCCGACATCTGGCGCGCGGTCCGGCTGGTGGTGGACACGGGCGTCCACTCGGAGCATTGGACGCGGCAGCAAATGGTCGACTACTTTCACGAGCATTCAGGCATCGATGAGACGGCTGTCCAGTCCGAAACAGATCGCTACATCGCGTGGCCAGCGCAGGCTCTGGGCTACAAGATTGGGCAGCTGAAACTGCTCGAGCTTCGAGCCAAAGCGCAGCAGGCACTGGGAGATCGATTTGATATTCGAGCCTTTCACGACCAGGTGCTTGATTCCGGCGCCCTGCCTCTCGATTTGTTGCAGCAGCGGATCGATGCCTGGATTGCCGCCTCAACCACTCAGCAAAAGGCGCAAAAATAGCTAAGGGAGATTCGATGGGTACACAAATAGCCAGACCTTCGCTTGCCGGGAGCAAAGTAGCGATTCTCGGCGCGGGGAAGATGGGTGGGATTCTGCTGCAGGCGTTTCTCAAGTCCAAAGTGCTTGAGCCGGAGCAGATTGTGGCTACGGTGGAACATGAGGAGCGCGCGGGGATGCTCTCCGCGCAGTGGGGGGTGGATGTCTCCACGGACAATGTGGCTGCCGCAGACGGAGCGGATCTGATCCTGATCGGGGTTAAGCCCATTACAGTTCCAGAGCTGGTCAAGCAGATTCGCCCCTCCCTTACGCCGCAGAAGTTGCTGATCTCGATTGCGGCGTCGGTGAAGACGACGGCCATTGAGCACGCCGCAGGAATGGAAATCGGGGTGGTGCGCGCGATGCCGAATACGCCATCGATGCTGGGGGCGGGGATCGCGGCGCTTAACCGTGGACGATTCGCTACCCAGGAGCAGCTGGATCTGGCTGCGTTTCTGTTCGCGACGGTCGGCCGGACCGTGGTGGTGGAAGAGAAGCATATGGACGCGGTTACGGGGCTTTCTGCCAGCGGGCCGGCGTTTATCTACATCATTCTGGAATCCCTGGCGGAAGCCGGTGTGAAGGTTGGCCTGCCACGCGATATTGCGACGTTGCTGGCCGCCCAGACAACGTTCGGCGCGGCCAAGATGGTGCTGGAAACCGGCTACCACCCAGCATTGCTCAAGGATGCTGTGACCACGCCGGCGGGATGCACGATTGATGGCATCCTGGAACTGGAAGAGGGTGGCCTGCGGGTGACGTTGATCAAGGCCGTCATGCGGGCTACCCAGCGAGCCAAGGAGCTGGCCGGCTGAGTAAAATCGGAGCAGAGGGGAATCGATGAGCTCTGCCCACACGCTTCCGGTCGTCAGCGCTTCCCGCCCTCCGGCGTCCCTTACCCGCTTCGCCTGGGGAGTCCTGGCCTATAACGTGGCGGTGGTTTTGTGGGGTGCTGTGGTCCGCGCCACCAGCTCGGGCGCGGGGTGCGGCGACCATTGGCCGCTCTGTAATGGCGTGGTGCTTCAGACCAATCCGCGGTTGGCTACGCTGATTGAGTTGGCTCACCGAATGACCAGCGGCGTGACTGTAATTGCCGTTTTGCTGCTGGTAGTTTGGACGTTTCGGGCTACTGCGGCGGGGCATCTTGCCCGGGTCGCCGCAGTGGCAGCAGCGGCGCTTACTTTCAACGAAGCTTTGATCGGCGCGCTGCTGGTTTTGTTACGGCTCACCGCGGATAATCGGTCTCCGGCACGCGCGGTTTATCTTTCTTTACATTTGGCAAACACCCTGTTGCTACTGGGAGCGCTGGCGCTGGCGGCTCACTTTTTGTCGCGCCGTGAAGCGTTCCATCGGCGGTCGGTGGGTTTTACGCAAATGCCGCTGACGATTACCGGGCTTGCGGCGACCCTGGTGGTAGGCGTAAGTGGAACGCTGGCGGCGCTCAGCGACACGCTGTTTCCAGCTACATCGATTGGCGCTGCGTTTGCACAGGACTTCTCCGGGAGCGGTGGTTGGCTAGTGCGGCTGCGGGTTGTTCACCCAATCACCGCAGTCATCGCCGGGGTGTTCATTTGCTGGCTGCTGGTGCGGAGTGCGTCGCGACCCGCGATTCGTGGGTTGGCGGTAGGGGTTGTCCTGCTATTGGCGCTGCAGTACGGACTTGGGGTCGCGGATGTGGTGATGCTTGCTCCAGTCTGGATGCAGATTGTTCATTTGCTGGGAGCGGATCTCCTGTGGATCAGCCTGGTTGTGCTCGCGGCCAGAGTTTGTGTTGTTCCGAAAACACAGGCTGCCTGATGCAAAGACCCACATTGAGGTTCGCGTCTCAGGTGAAGTTTTGGGACGTGTTCTGCAACCCTCTAAGGTCTCTGCGGCGCAAAAACAGGTGCGCATTAAGCGCATTAAGCGCATTATGCCCCCCTGCGGGTTACTTGCCTGTGCACTTCAACCTTGAATCCGCCCACCTTTGTGCTACTGCACCAGGAAGCTTTCAGGTGAGGTTTCCTTCACTTCCCTGACTTCTGTGAGACAAACCGCTTCCATACAAAAGCGATTGTGGGGCTTCGCCCGCCTTCCTCGGCCCACGTACGCTTGGGCGAACGTGGGGCACCCGTCAGATCATGAGGATTGTGGCTAGCCGGTTTTGCGGCGACGGGTGGTGGGCTTGGCGTCCGCTGCCGTGGCGGGTTTTGGGCCCTTCTTGCTGGTGGCCTCGACGAGTGTGGGGGCGCCTCGCTCCGCGATGCTCTTCTTGAGAGCTTCCATCAGGTCGATGACAGGGGCTAGTTTGGCTTTTTCCGGTTGCCCGGCGACTACCTGCCCGGCCCGCTTGGTTTCTACAAGGGCCAGTACCCGCTCCTGATATTCGTCTTTGTACTGCTCGGGATTGAAGTTTGCCGTAAGCTGGCGAATGAATTGCTCAGCCAGTTCTATCTCGGGCTTTTGCAGGGTCATGGTTTCGGTTTTGCCGTATTCGGCGACCTCACGAACCTCAGCGGGAAAATAGAGGGTGTGCAGCACGATGCCGTGATGATAAGGCCGCATCAGGACAATCTGCTCCCGCTGGTTCAGCGTGACTTTTGCAATGGCAGCGACGTTGAGCTTTTCCATGGCCTGCAGCAGCAAGGAGTAGGCACGCCGGCCCGGGTCTTCCGGGGCGGAGTAATAGGACGCCTCGAAATAGATGGGGTCGACTTCGCTGAGCGAGACAAACTGCGCAATCTCCATGGCCTCGGAGGATTCAGCCTGCAGGGTCTTCAACTCCTCATTGCTGACCAGTACATAGCTGTCGCGGTCAACCTGGTAGCCCTTGGCTAGCTCGCTGCGCTCCACCACGCGGTTGCAAACCGGGCAGAAAATCTGCTGCTTGATGCGCGAGCCACAAGGCTCGTGGATCTGATTAAAACTGACATGCTGCTCGCGTGCCGCGGCATAGAGACGCACCGGCACCGACACCAGGCCAAACGAGATGTAGCCCTTCCAAACAGTGGATGCCATGGCTCTCCTGAGGAGATAAGATATCGTCCGCCGGGCAACAGGGGCAACGGGAAAATCAGGCTACCCGGTGACACAGGGAATGCGCCCCAGGGGCAAAAATCACGACCGGCTGGCCATTTCTCCGGCCGGCACGGCGGTTTTTCCGGTCTGGAGGTGAATCCGGCGAAGGATGGTGGACGCGACATAGGCGGCGCCGAATCCGTTATCGATATTGACCACGGTTACGTTGGGAGAGCAGGAATTCAGCATGCCCAGTAAGGCTGCGATGCCGCCAAACGAGGCGCCGTAACCTATGCTGGTGGGCACGGCAATAACCGGTGCGCCCACCATACCGCCTACGACGCTGGGCAGCGCGCCTTCCATCCCTGCACACACGATGACCACCTCGGCTTCTCGTAAGACCTCGCGATGGGCGAGCAGGCGGTGCAGGCCGGCAACCCCCACATCGTAGATTCGCCGAACGCCAGCGCCCATGACCTCGGCCGTTACCGCGGCCTCCTCAGCAACCGGCAGATCGCTGGTGCCTGCGCATAGTACCGCGAGAGCGCCCAGGGTATTGGTTTCGTGGCTGGAAGTCTGCCTGAGCGCGGCAATGCGGGCCACAGGATGATAGATAGCCTCCGGGACCAGGGCTTTCACGGCGGCGAAAGCGGCCTCGTCGGCGCGCGTTGCCATCACATCGCCACCCATGGCGGCCATGCGGAAGAAGATCTCGCCTACCTGCGCGGGCGTCTTTCCGGCTGCGTAAATGACCTCCGGAAAGCCGGTTCGCAAGCGGCGATGATGGTCGATCTTGGCGAACCCTGCTTCTTCGTAAGGCAAGTTCGCGAGACGCTGCATGGCTTCTTCTGGGCGAAGGCCGCCGTCGCGGACCCGCTGCAACATCTCGAGTATGGTTTCTTCGGTCATGATCGCGATCCTGCATTCAGGGTAGCGCTGGTTGGCTGCTCCGCAGTCCCCATCTGCCGGGTGCGCCAGGCAGCCATTGCGGCCTGCAGGACAACCTTCAAGGGCACATCGAAGGCGGCGGCGGCCCGACGGCAGTCTTCAAACTCGGGGGCTGCGTTCCACTCTTCTCCGTGCCATGAACCAGCTTTGATATGAATCACACCAAAATCCGTCTGTACCGGGGTGCTTTGCCGGGCCAGGATGACACGGTCGTCCTGCCGAACCCGGATGCCCAGGGTGCTGGTCTCGCGGAACAACAGCTGCTGCAGACGGGCCGCATCCGCCGGCTTCGCAAGCACGGTCAGCAGCGTTCCCAGGCGCCCTTTTTTCATGGTCACGGAACTGCTCATGACGTCGAGCGCACCTTGCTCCAACGCCAACTGCGCGGTGTGGGCCAGAACCTCGGGACTCAAGTCGTCGACGGCACATTCCAGAACGGTCACCTTATCCTGCGTGAAGTGCGGCGACTGGTCAATTTCGCCGATGCTCACGCGGAGCACGTTGGGAAAGCGGTCCGGGTTGCGGGATCCAGCTCCGTAACCGATCGCCTGGGTCCGCAACACCGGAGTTGCTTCAAACTTGCAATCCAGCGCTCGCAGCAAGGCTGCGCCAGTGGGCGTGACCAGTTCTGCCTGCACGTGTGCGGAGTAGACGGGAAGATGCTTCAGCAATTCCGCGGTCGCCGGGGCGGGCACGGGAAAACGCCCATGGGCACAATTGACAAAGCCGCCGCCGACATTCACCGGCGAGCAATACCAGGCATCCAGATCCAGAGAATCGACCGCGGCGGCACAGCAGGCGATGTCGACGATGGCATCGATCCCGCCCACCTCGTGGAAGTGAACCTCTTCGACAGGGACGCCGTGGATTTGGCCCTCTGCCTGGGCGAGTAAAGTAAAGGCAGTCAGACTTAGGTTGCGGGCGCGGCTGCTCAGGTCCGCGCGCATGAGTATTGCGCGGATCTGGGGCAAGCTGCGACCGTGCTCGTGCTGGTGGTGATGATGTTTGGGGGTGGGTTCGTGCTGATGACCATGGCTGTGCGGGTGATCGTGGTTATGGGTGTGGGTGTGCTCTTCTGGTTGCTCGACCGGACCAGTATTGGCTGCAGGCTCGTGCAGTTGTCCGTTGACCATGACGTCTACTTTGTTGGATTGAATGCCGCTGCGGTCCACCCGGGTAACACGTAACTGCGCTCCCAAGGCCAATGACGCGGTGGTTTGCTGCAGCAGCTCAATAGGGGCGCCCGCATCCACCAATGCGCCCATCAGCATGTCGCCGCTGATGCCGGCAAAGCATTCCAGATACCCTATGCGCATCGGCTTACTCCCCCACACCCGAATTGGCCGGGGAAGCCGCGAAGCCGGTGAGTACCTCAACTGGCAGCACCTCGTTCATAGAGCCCGAGCGGTATCCTTCGCAATCGAGCGAAACATAACGGAATCCGGCCGCGCGCACCACGGCGGCCATGGCCTTCATTCTTCCCAGCTGGAGGACAGAGGCCATTTCTTCTTCGGCAATCTCAATGCGGGCAATGGCGCCGTGGTGGCGGACGCGAAAACGCTTCAGCCCCAGGCCGCGCAGCGAATCTTCGGCCTGCTCGATCATGCCTAGGTCCTCCGGGGTTACGCGCCGTCCATACTCCATGCGTGAGGAGAGGCACGCCGAAGCGGGCTTGTCCCAAACGCGCAGATTTGCCTGCTGGGCCAGAGTACGGACATCTGCCTTGGTAAGGCCTGCTTCGGCTAACGGGGCGGTTACGCGATGCTGCGCCGCGGCTTTATGGCCGGGCCGGAAGTCCTGGCCATCGTCGAGGTTGAGGCCGTAGGCAAGGGCACGGAAGCCGGTGTGTTCCAGCTCCTGCTCGAGCATGCTAAAGAGTTCGTCCTTGCAGTGAAAGCACCGATCGGGCCCGTTGACCGCATACTGCTCGCGCTCGAGCTCGTGGGTTTGGATCGACCGCAGGGGGATTCCATGCTCCTGGGCAAAATTCCGGGCGTCTTTGTATTGTGAGCGGGCCAGGCTGGCAGAGTCGGCGATAATCGCCAGCATGCGTTGTCCAAGCACCCGATGTGCCTCGTAGGCCAGGTAAGCTGAATCTACTCCGCCGGAATAGGCGACGATGACGCTTTCGAGCGAGAGCAATCTTGCTTGCAGGGCTCGTTGCTTATCTTGCAAGTGAATTTCCTGCGTGGTTTGCTGGCTCATTCCTAAGGACACTCCCGACGAATCAAACCAAGTAGACTTAAGAGCGTGTCGATTTTCGCTCTCAAGACCGCGCTCTCTGCCAGCGACCGTATAAAGCGGCGCCGTCTGATTTTTGCGGATACGCTCTCTCTGGTAACGCTGTTTGCGATCACGGCGTTGTTGGCCGTGCTAACCAACTATCTCTACCAATCTTACGCCTCCCACCAGGTTGCCCTAGCGAACCGGTGGCTGGAAAGAGGGGAACAGGCCCTCCAGGCTGGGAAGCCCCAGGCGGCGATCGACGCACTCAGGTCGGCACTGGCGTACTCCCCCAGCCAGCAAAGCACAGAGATCAAGCTGGCGGAAGCGCTGGCATCGGCAGGCCGGGTGCAGGAGGCCACGGTTTACTTTAATGCGCTGTTGGAAACGCAGCAGGGCAGCGGCTTAATCAATCTTCAACTCGCGCGGCTGTCCGCCCGGCAGGGGGATGTGAGCCAGGCCATTGAGGACTACCACAAAGCAATTTACGGTAACTGGGAGGGAGATGGTTATGTGCGGCGGAGGGAAGTTCGATTTGAGCTCATCAACTACCTTATTTCCCAACAACGCCCGGACCAGGCGCGAAGCGAGTTGCTGGTGGCCGCAGGGAATGCCCCCCAGGACGACATCAGCGTCCAGTTAGAAATTGCCCGCACCATGGAGAAGGCTCAGGATCCCGGCGACGCCCTGCACCTCTACAAGAACATTCTGAGCCGCCACCCCTCGCTGCGGGAGGCTCTTGAGGGAGCAGGACGTACGGCCTTTGAAATGGGACGCTACCTGGAAGCGAGGCGGTATCTTGCACGCGGGCTGGAGGGCCCCGGTATCGATCAAGAGCCGAGCGCGGTTGTTGCGGAGAACCGGGACCGGCTTAGCGAGGCTACCCGCCTGCTCCAGCTCTATCCTTCCTCAAGATTGAGCCTGCATGAACGTAGCGCCCGCATTCTCGCTGACCGGAAGTTAGCCATGGCCCGGCTGGCGGAGTGCATGCAAGACAGTGCCCTGGCCTCGGCAAAGGATTCCGCGTCGGCCACGCCCACTCCGGCCGCCAAGCAGCCAAGCTCCAACCCGCTGCAAAGCCTGGCGTCTCATTTCTCTCGCCATGCAACCCCGCCAGCGGCGGACCCCGCGGCGGCGGCCCCCCCGGTAAATCCGCTTGATGCCCTGACGGCAAGATGGCAACAGCTGCCCGCCAAGATCACGGTAGCGGACCTTGAGGAGGATCCCGAGCTCGCACAAACGCAGATCCAGCTTATCTATGACACGGAGCTGAGTACGCAGCAGGTCTGCGGCGCGCCCGGGGGGGACGACGCGATGCTATTGCGAATCGCCCAGGCGCCTAACCAGGTGGAGGAAGAATGAGTACAGCCATCGAAACTTCCGGAATCGACCCGGTTCGTGGCGTGGATCCGGTGGATGTTGCGGCTGAGAAGCGTTATCGGCCCAACCCGGCGGATGCCCACAAGTTGGCCCCCAATCGGGACGAGCGGCTCTTTCTGGTTCTTTCTATTTTCATCGGCGTGATCTCCGGCCTGCTGGTGGTTTGTTTCCGGGTGGCCATCAGCTGGATCCAGGTGCTCACATTGGGGTCATCGCCGCACCCGGGCCAATACCGGCTGTTTGTTGTGCCCATGGGCATCGGGCTTCTGGTGGCAGCAATGGTTCAGCTGGTCTTCCCCGGGGCGCGGGGCAGCGGCATCAACCAGACCAAGGCCGCGCTTTATATCTACAACGGCTACATTTCGTTCAAGACGGTGATCGGGAAGTTCCTCACGGCTGCGCTGGCGATCGGCGGCGGATTCTCGTTGGGGCCGGAGGATCCTTCGCTGCAAATTGGCGCCGGGGTCGCTTCCATGGTGAGCCGCCGGCTCAATTTATCGCGGGAACGGTTACGAATGTTTGCCCCCATTGGCGCCGCCGCGGGGCTGGCCGCTGCCTTCAATGCGCCTATTTCGGCGATCCTTTTCGTAGTCGAAGAGGTGATTGGACGGTGGAGCGCCGCGGTTCTTGGCTCCATCGTGCTGGCAGCTATTTCGAGCGTGGTGGTCGCGCGCTGGTTCTGGGGCGCGGAGCCGATGTTTCGCATTCCGCTGGTAACGCTCAAGGGTCCGCAGGAGCTGCTTGCGTATGCGGTGCTGGGCGTCGCTGGTGGCATCGCCTCACTGATCTTCTCCAAGGCGTTGGGCTACCTGCGGCCGGTGCTGCGCGGCCTGCCCCGATGGACCTGGTACATCCAGCCCCCAATCGCCGGGCTTATCGTGGGCGCGATCGCTTTTTTTGGTGCTCCCCAGGTAATGGGACCGGGATATAGCGTCATCGATCAGGCGATGCACGGCGAATTTACCTGGAAGTTTCTGCTGGCCCTGGTCCTGCTCAAGATTGTGGCCACGACGATTTCGTTTTCAAGTGGCACGCCGGGTGGGATGTTCGCTCCCACGCTTTTCATTGGAGCTATGCTGGGCGGCTCGATCGGAACATTCGAGAAGATTTTCTTTCCTAACTTTCCCATTTCGGTCGCTTCGTACTCGCTGGTGGGAATGGGCGTTCTCTTCGCTGCATTTTTACGGGTTCCGCTGACCTCTGTGTTCATGGTTCTGGAGGTTAGTGGGAATTACTCGATTGTGCTTCCGGTCATTCTGGCCAACACCATTGCTTACCTGGTGTCGCGTAGCCTGCAGCCTTATCCGATTTTCGAAACTTTTACCCACCAGGACGGGCTCGACCTGCCTTCAATGGAAGAACAGCGTGAGGAGAGCGTTTTGCACCTGGAGGATGCTTTACGGCCGGTGACACTTCCTATTTTCCCGGGTACGGCGACCCTGCAGGAAGTCTCAGCCCAGCTGGGAGTGGCCGACGCTCCGGCATTGCTGGTTAAACTTCGGGATGGTTCGTGGTACTCCATGAATCGCGGCGAGTACACCTCGATTGCGGCTACGCAGACGCCGGATACGGTTCTGGAGCGCGCCCTGAAGGCGGATCGGGCGCCGCTGCTGTTTCCTGATTTGCCGCTGGATAGCGCTATCCCTTACCTGGCTCGGTGGCCGGTTTTGCCGATTCAGAATCGTGCCAGTAAGGGAACACTCGAGGGTGTGGTTACGCTCGAAGACGTGCTTGGGCGGTATCAGCAGCATTAGGGTGATTTCGTTCGACAGGCGGGATGACAAAGGGGGAATGGGCGCTTCCATCAAGAGCGGTTGCTGGAGAGAAAGCGTTTTTTCATCAACAATTCAGTTTTTGAGGCCGGATCGATTTCTAAAGATATAGGGGAGAGTTTGCCGGAAAGTTCATTTCTCGATCGGCATCCGGGGATCAGCATTGCTGTGGTTACGCCGGCCGTGCTTCTGGTCCATGGGTACCATCCGTTGGCCGATGACGGCGCTGTTTATGTAGCCGGTATCAAGATGCTGGCGAACCCCGGCCTGTATGGACCGGACGCGGTGTTTGCTGTAGCGCCCACCCATTTTTCGATCTTTGCTCATGTGCTTGCCGCATTGGTTCGGTGGGGACATATCCCGCTGTTGGGCTTGCTTCTGGCTTGCCATCTGGTTTCGATCTATCTGTTTCTTTTTGGCTCATGGAAAGTGGCAACGCGGATTTTTCGCGATCGCTCCTCGCGCTGGGGCGCCGCGTTTCTCGCTGCATGCTGTTTCACTCTGCCGGTAGCGGGTACGTCGCTTTCCATCATGGATCCTTACGTTACGGCGCGCTCGTTTTCTACTGCACTTACGCTCTTCGCGTTGGCGGCAATTCTCGACGAAAATTGGTTGGACGCAGGCTTTTGGCTTGTACTCGTGGCGCTGCTTCATCCTTTGATGGCCGGCTATGCGGCCATTGCCATGCTTTTGCTCGCGCTTGCCAGGCGGCGGATGTGGCGGACCCTCGCTCTGGCCGCCGGATTCGGATGGTTGGTGTGCGCCTTCGTCTTCGTCGTTACTCGCGATGCCGACCCCAGCCTGGTTTACAACCGCGCAGTGCTTAGCCGCTCTTATTTTTTTCTTTCTCACTGGCAATGGTACGAATACCTGGGCTTGGTTATGCCGCTGCTTCTGCTGGGAATTGCCGGCGTGCGCAGCGGAGTTGCACCACCGGTGCGCTCGCTGGCAATCGCTGCTACGGTCATGGGCGTTTGCGCGCTGCTGGCTTCGGTTTGCTTTGTGCATCGCAGCGGAAGCCTGCTGTTGGCTCGAGTGCAAGTGCTACGCGCCTTCCAGTTCGTCTACATCACCGGCGTTTTGCTGGCTGGCGGAATGTTGGGAAAACTGGCACGACAGCATCGCCGTGTCGCCGCCGTGGTCTACCTGGCGGTGCTGCTTGCCCTGTTTACAGGCCAGAGAATCACCTACCCATCCTCGAACCATGTGGAATGGCCCGGACTCACGCCACGCAATCGATGGCAACAGGCTTTTCTCTGGATTCGCGCCAACACTCCTCATGATGCGATCTTCGGGCTGGATAACGACTACGTGGAAGGCACCGGGGAGGATGCCCAGGGCTTTCGGGCCACGGCGGAGAGAAGTGCGGTTGCCGATTGGTACAAAGATGGCGGCATCGCCAGCAACTTTCGTCAGGCCGCAGTTCCCTGGTGGCGAGGTTCACAGGCCACGGCGCATCTCAACGACGCAACCGATAGCGAACGGCTGGCGCGTCTTACTCCCCTGGGCGCGACCTGGGTCGTGCTACCCGCGCGGGCAGCGACGAATTTTCCTTGTCCGTATGTCAACGCCGGTGTGCGCGTTTGCCAGCTCAGCGGAGCTTTGCTTCACAACGGGGAAGGCGCAAAATAAAGTCAGAGCCGCATGCCGCGGCCTACAACCGAGTCTTCGACAGCTGGGGAGTGAACGTCCATGTTGACGCTGTATCAGAGACTTATTTTTGGCTATGTGCTGCTTCTGTCGCTTCTGTTGGCGGTGGGCCTGCACGATTCCCTTTCGCTTCACCAAGCGGCCGCGCTGGATCGCCAGACGTCGGTCCCAGCCGCAGCGGCCGTACAGACACGGGCAGCGCTGGCACGGCGGGCTACGGCGATCACCACGATCTGCATGTTAAGCGGCGTTGTGCTATCCGTGGGCTTTCTGATCTCGATCATCCGTCCGATCCGCCGCACCGCAGCCGCGGCTCGCCGCATCGGGCAGGGCGAGTTGCAGCAACGCATCGAGTGGCGCACGCGGGATGACCTGGGCACGATCGCCACGGAGCTCAATCGCATGGCCGTGCGGCTGCGCGACCTGCGCGACACCGAATATGGCCGTAAACAAATGGACCAGCAGCTCTCCGATGCGGTCGTGCAGTCCATCTTCGAACCGGTGATCGTGACCGACGCAAAGGGCCACGTTCTGAAGCTGAACCAGGCGGCCAAGGAAGTACTGGGCGAAGCCGCCGATGATCGCATGGCCCTGACCAACACGCCGGGAGGAGAGCGGATTCTGCGCGCTGTGCGTGACGCGGTTTCGATGCGGCAGTCCATTGCCAGCGAAGATGAAGCCGCCATGCTGCCCATGAAGCTGGGAGAGGGACAGCGCAGCTATCGTCTCCGCACCACGCCTATGCGCGATCTGGAGGGGAAGCTGCTGGGGGCCGTCAGCGTGCTCGAGGACATCACCGAGATGCAGGATATCGATCGCTTTAAGACGCGCTTCCTCAGCGTGGCGTCGCAGAAGCTCCGCCAGCCGCTAGAGCAACTGCGACTGAGCCTGTACACGCTCACCTCAGGTTTCGCGGGCGAACTGCGGCCCTTGCAGGCAGATGTAATTCATGGAGCCGAGGAGGAAGCGGAAAGCCTTAACAACCTTATGTCCGACCTGATCGAGGTTTCCGAAATCGATACGGGGCGGCGCGAAATCCGCATGGATCGATTCCGCCCCATCGATATTCTTCGCGACGCCTGCTCACGGGCGCGCGACGACACACGGGCCAAGAATATCGATGTGCAGATTCAGGCGTTCGCTGACCTGTCGCACGTAAATGGAGATCGCCGGGCCCTGCGCAGCATCATGGACAACCTGATGAGCAATGCAGTGCGTTACACTCCCGAGAACGGCACCATCCTGCTGCAGGCAAAGGAACAGAAGGACAAAGTGCAATTCTCTGTACGGGATTCGGGACGGGGCATCGAAACAGAGCGGTTGGCAAATATTTTCGGCCGATTCAATGCCGCTCATGATCAGGGCACCGGCCTGGGGCTCGCCCTGGTGCGCCGCCTGGTCGAATTGCTCGGTGGGCAGATTTCCGTGGAGAGCCGACTAGGCCATGGAGCAACTTTCAGCTTTACTCTCCCCGTCGCCACTGCCGTGGCCACGCGGCATCCCATCGAAATCGGTTAATACCTTAGACTCGCAAGGGCCATGACAGACCTCTCGACCGACATCCCACCCGCCGCGCCCGAGGTCGCCAAGCTTCGCGTCTACATCGGGGCAGCGCCCGGCGTAGGCAAGACCTACCAGATGCTCGAAGATGCCCACCTGATGAAGAAGCAGGGCATCGATGTGGTCATCGGCCTGATCGAAGCACATGGGCGGAAGGACACACAAGACCAGGTAAAAGATCTTGAGCTTATTCCCCGGCGCGCCATCCCTTATCGGTCCGTCGTGCTGGAGGAGATGGACCTGGATGCGATTCTCGCCCGGCACCCTCACACCTGCCTGGTGGATGAACTGGCGCACACCAATGTGCCGGGATCGAGAAACCGCAAGCGCTATGAGGACGTGCTGGAACTGCTGGACGCTGGCATCAATGTGATGACGGCGGTCAACGTACAACACCTGGAAACCCTCAACGACTCGGTTTCCCGCTCCGCGGATACCCAGATCCGGGAAACGATCCCGGACAGCTTTCTGAAACGAGCCGATGAAGTCGTGAACGTGGATGTAACCGTGGAAGAACTACGTTCGCGGCTGAGGCAGGGCAAGATCTACGCCGCGGAGAAGATCGAACAATCGCTGGCCAATTTTTTCCGCAAGGGCAACCTGAGTATGTTGCGCGAGCTCGCCCTGCGCACCACGGCGGAAGAAGTGGGCTCCCGCGCGGCGGAGTATCGCCGCAGCCAGGGCCTGGAACAGGCTCCCATGCCGGAGAAGGTGATGGTTTGCCTGTCGCCGCGCCCGGGGGCGGAGCGTTTGTTGCGAGTGGGAGCGCGCATTGCCGGCCGTTTGGCCACTAACTGGTACGCGGTGCGCGTTGAGTCACCGGACGAAGATGCGCGGCACGGAGATGCGGAGGAATACCAACGCATGGAGGAATATCAGCGTCTGGCACGCGAACTCGGCGCGCAGGTGATTGTGTTGAAAGACAAAAACGTGGCCGATGCGCTGATTGAGTTCGCCCAACAGGAAAGCATTTCGCACGTGGTGTTCGGGCAATCGGCGCGATCGCGGCTGGATATTTTGCTGCGTGGTTCGGTGATCAATCGGTTTTTGGCGGAAATTCGCGATGCCACGGTGCAGGTGGTCCCCATCAGCAAGGCCAAGCGGTAGTTGCCCGGGCAGAAGTGAAGCACCTCAGGGGCTGAACAGGCTGCGGGAAAAGTACAGTTTCGGCGACAAAGAACCCCTCGGCGGCTAAAGCCGAACATATTCCCAGAGTAGTTATGTACGGGCTGAAGCCCGTACCCTTCACGGCGACTAAAGTCTTGCCCTGAAATAAAGCAAGGTGCGCTACCGGTCTGTCTTTGACAGGGCTTAAGGGCTTTGTTCAGTGGCACTCAGTGGCGTTGTTGCGGTAGAGCGGATTACGCGGATAGGAGAGCGCCAGCTCATGCAGTAAACCACAGCCTTGCGCGTTGTTCTTGTCGCGCAAGGCGGCCACTGCCAGCAACAGTTTGGCAAAGGGCTTGAGGAGGTTTCCATGAGCTGCCGTTTGCTGCAGTTCGCGAATGCCCTGCTCTTTGTCAGGGTCGATACCGCCCAAGCTCAGCATCCAACGCACTGGCGCAGGCTTGATGCCGGTCAGATAGTTTTCAATACCGACAGCCAGGAGCGCATCATACGCGTCCGGTTTTTGCTTCAGTAACTGTTGCGCAAGAATCCGGCCTTGTTTCATATAACGGAGCGCGGCAAAATCCTGCTTGTCAATCATGGCTACGTAATCGGATCGCAGCCCCAAAGCGAGGACCTGGGCAAAAAGCGCGTTGGTGTCGTCTGGATGCTGCTTGAGCGCAGTGTCGGCGAGTTGGTTGCCCCGATCCAGCGCGCCATAAAACTGCTCGCGGACCTTGGGGTCAGGAGCAAGTTTTGCGCGGGACTCGAAGGTCTTGTCGTTGGTGAAAAGCTGGCTCTCAAGAATGTCGAGACGGGCAAACTCACCGAAGAGATAACCGGCCGCTTGCGAAACCGGACCCATGGGGTCTTCGGGATGCATCCGCTCCCAGGTAGAGAAATCCTGATGGGCGAGATCGAATTCCAGATTGTACATGCTCTGGAATCCACGCTCGATCTCACTCGGCGCAAAGGCATCCGCTGTACAGGTGGGCAAGAGAGTCACCATGAGAATCACCGCCGTGACGGAAACCTTCACATAAGTGGTCAGTTTGTTTTGAGTTGCCCTCATATGACTCGACGCCCGATGCGCCATTCGATTGTGCTTGCGGACGCCGACAAACTCAAGTGAATCGCTTTTGGTTCGCAGAGATGCGGGTTGCGTGAAATCAAAAATTGGCGAGAAAGCGTAGGACGGAGTTTTTAAGCTAGGGGACCATTACAGGGCGGAAGCCGTCGCGGGGAAAGGCTCCGATGGGGCCAAAGTCGGAAACCGGTTGCGGCCGGAAGAGATAGCGGACAAAGAAGCCGCCGGATTGGCTTGCGTAGTCCCGCGTGTTGTTGAAGTCGAGAAAGCCGCCGATCCACCAGTGATCTTGCACTCGGTAGGCAATTTCTGTTTGCACATCGTAGTTAGAGCCTACGCTCGAGCGCACCGGCTCCAGGGGGTCACCGTATTTAGCCTGCAACTGTGGGTCGAGCGGATAGTAGGGCTCGGAATTTTCCTGGAAACTCTGCGCGCCAATGCTGGCTCGCACGTTGTAATGCAAATCCGGGCCGTAGTGTCCGGTCCACACTACGGGCACGGCGGCCAGAAAATATGCTTCGGGACTAAAGTAGCCGCCTTGCCCATAGGTGAAATAGCGCAGGTTGTGGGCGTAGTGCATTCCGAAAAAGTCGGCTCCGAGCACCAGAGTGCCCAGGTCGGGCAGAGTGAGCAAGCGCCAGTATGCGCCGGCATTTCCATGGATCCTGTTGTTCGTAAGCACATGCTGGCCGGTAATGTACTGGCCGCCCGCACCGACATAGAACCCAGAAAGCGCACCGCCGTGGGCCACCTGCACATCGCCGGCATTGACGACGATGCCGCCCCAGATGTTTCCATCGAAAGTCGCCGTCGCCGACCCCGGATCGCGCAGGCCGGAGTAAGCGAGTTGCGTTTCCTTAGAGCCGTCCCGGGCGAAGACGAAGGTAAATGGACCCCCAGCGGGGCGCCAGCGCACGCCCGCGGTGATGTTGGTTACGAGGAAGCCATAAGGAGTTTGACCCACCCGGGCTGCGAAGTTATTGGCAGTCAGTTGCAACTCGCTGGCTACGCCGGCCGCTTCCTGCTGGGGAGGGATTTTGCCCACGGGCAAAGTTCCCAAGCTCTGCGTGGATGTCCCATCGGCTAAGCCGGCGTCGAGAAAGACGGGCGTGGTGATCATGGTGAGCCGGGCTCCGGTGCCGAGCAAATTAGAAGCCTCAAAAGGAGCCTCGAGTGCCGTCAACTGGTCGTAGCCGGGTGTCCCGCTGCGATGACGCACATCTCCTGTTCCACCTACCCAGGGGCTGAAACCGCCGTCGATGGCAGCGATTTGTTGCCGTGCCTCCTGGTTCGTGTTCAGGATGGGCAGGGCAGGAACGTAGTTGCTGCGTAGCGGCGGCAACTGGGTTTCCACCAACTGCTGATCGGTTAAACCCTGTGGGACTACCTGGTGACTGGGCGCCTCCAGCTCCTGCGGGTCGTTTGCCGGCTGTACGCTGGCGTACCGTAACGTCAGCCGCCCGGCGGGGTCTGCAAGGGGGGCCGCTCGTGCGGGGGTGCTGTCCAACGAAGCATTGGTTTGATTCCCTGCCCAGGCCAACGCGTCCGTTGCTGCCTGCAACCTCTCCGGGACAACCTCCGGCTGGCCCCCAGGGGTAAACTGCGAGATCGGCGCGAGGGTGGGGGTCACACCGTCAACATGGGACGGCGCGATTTCCGCGCCTGGACTGTAATCGCTAAGCTTTTCCCCGCCCCCGCTCGGCAAAGTGTGGGCGCGAATCTGGAGGCTCGGTTCAGGAATTGGGGCGCCTTGAGCGATCAGCGCTGGGGCGTCTTCCGATTCTCCTGGCAACAGATCGGTTCGCCGGACCTGGCCTGATTCCGTATCCAGGAGTGAGGCCAACTTGTCGGCGGGTTTGAGTGGCTCCCCACCGTGCAAGCCCGCCATGGGGGTCCGGAGAGTGTGAGCCAGCCGGTCGGCAGCGCCTGTGTTGGGACTCACCGCCAACGATGCCTTCCAATAATCGCGTGCCCTGCCGTTGTCGCCGCGGGCCTGTTCAAATCGTGCCGCCAGACCGAGGACCCGGCCGTCGCGAGGGAAGAGTTCGAGTGCCTGTCGCAGCCAGTTTTCGGCCACCTTGAGATTTTGCGCTGCAAGGGCCGCGGAAATGGCTCCCTGGTAATCCGCCACCGAGGTGAGGTCAAGCGATTGGTAGATGCCTAATGCCGACGGCGCATCGCCGGCAGTGAGATAACCGCTGGCCAGAGAGCGGCTCACCGCCGCGTTGCCGCCCAGTGCTTCCCTAGCTGTATTGAGAATTTCCAGGGCATGGCGCGTATTTCCCGCGGTAACTGCTTGCGCAGCGCGGCGTACACTCCACGCTGCCCAGATGGTCTGTACCTGGCTCCGCTGCCCGTCGGTGAGGTCGTTGCGCCCTCCGAGACGCATGAGTGTGGGATAGAGAGCTGCTTCATCCCCGGAGGCAAAGAACAGCCAGCTGATCTGAATCTCGACATCCACAGGAGTCGGCGTTTGTTGCGCGGCGTACCGCGCCTGCAGCTTCGCCAGGGTGGCGAGGGCCCAGCGAGAGTGCCCGGTCGAGGAGTAAATTGCGCTCAACGTAAGCAGATAATCGTCGTTCGCGGAGAGCACAACCTGTACCTGCGCGGGGATGCTGGCAACCGCGGCCAGCGCCTGCTGATTCTCTCCGGATTGGTGGAGTACGGCGAGCAACCCATTCCACGCATCCACCCGCTGGGGATCGGTTTCGAGCACCGTGCGGTAGAGCGCGGCCGCCGCCTGAGGACGGTTGCGCTGACGTTCGATGCCGGCGATTTGCAACTCAAGATCGGGGGAAGGCTCGCTTCCCTGCTGGACGAGAACCGCTTCTGCCTCTTCGAGCAAGCGTTTCGCCTCCTCGTCGCGACCCTGCTGCTGGTAGGCTGCGGCGATCAGGCGGAGGAATCCCGCATCGCGGCGTCCGGCGGCAGAGGCCTCCGGCGGCATGCTCTCCACGGTGGCAACCGCGGCCGAGTCATCATGCATCAGGTGCTGGCTATTGATGAGCCCCTGCCAGGCGGCTAAGTTGCCTGGTTGCTCAGCGACTACCTGACCGTAGAGGCCAGCTGCTTGCTGGTAACGCCGGGTAGCGGCCAGGACCGCGGCATACTGCATGCGCAGCTCGGCCGTCATCTTTCTGCCGCCGTCGGGGAAGGGCAAGTTGAGTGCCTGGTCGAGGGTCTGGCCAGCCCTGGCGTTGTCGCCCGCGGCCCGGTAGGCTGCGGCCAGAGTGAGCAGGTACTCCGGGTCGGCTTCGAGTGTGGCCTGGACCGGACCGGGAAACCGCCTGCTTGTGGCCAGGGCCTGCTGCGGCTGGCCTGCCTGGGCCTGGGCGGTGAACAGTCCCCGCCATGCCGGGACGGAGCCGGGTTGGACCTTGATCCACCGGGTATACATCTGCGCGGCCTCGGTGTTCTGGCGAGCACGGAGCAGGGTACCGGCCAGGCCTGCCAGCGCCTCTGGACTTGCCGCCCGCTGAGCCAGGGCTTCGCGATAACGTTGGGCCGCCAAATCGATCTGATTTTGGTCGAGAGCCTTGCCTGCCTCCCCCATGGTGAGCCAAAAGCGCGCGGTGTCGAGCGCAGCGTCAACAGCCCGGTCCTTCGATCCGTTTTTCCTGGCTGCTTCGAAGTCACTTTGCGCCAGGGCGAAGTTGCCCTGCTTCATATGCACGAAGCCGAGGCCAGCAAAGGCGCGGGGATTGGCCGGTTCTTTCGCATGCAGCGCTTGAAACTCCTGCTCGGCCAGAGTCAGGTCATTGGCCCGAAGCGCAGCGTAGGCGGCTTGCTCGGCCGGGTTCTGGACGGGCTCCCTGGCTTGTTGGGACTGCCGGGTTTCTGTTGCCTGGAGTTGCTGGGTCAGCTCCTGGTCAGGGTGGTCTTTCAGGTAACGTTTGATGGCTCCGCCGGCCTGGGGATTCTGCGCATCCCAGAGCAATGCCTGGCGCAACGCGGACTGGGCCCCGCTACCCTGTGGCCATTGCTGCAGGATGGCTTCACCCTCGGCTCTTGTTCTGGGGTTGTAGCTCAGCACGCGGCCGAGGGTCACCTGGTAGGACCCGTCGCGAGGATGGAGCCTGGCAAGTTCACGCAGCCCCGCGATGGCGTGATTCCTTCCCTCTTCTGTAGCCGCTTCGGTGTCGTAATATTCGAGCGCGACATTATCCGGAGGGTGGTCTCCATACATCTGCCTATAGATCTGCATGGCGCCGGTATAGTTGCGTGCGCCTGCCAGGGCCTCGGCTTGTGCCTGGCGCGCGTTCTGTGCCTTGTTGCTTACAGTCGATTCGATGGCGGCAATCTGCGGATCCTTTGGGTTGATCTGCCGCAAGCGCTCCATCATGCGGGCCGCCTCAGCATTGTTGCCCTGTTTTTTTGCCGCCCGCGCCAAGCCGGCTAGGGCCTCGGTGTTGTCGGGTTGGGCGAGCAGCAGCTGCTGCCACGTTTGTGCAGCCAGGTCAGTAAGGCCTCGGCTTTCGAGCGAACGCGCTTTCTCCGCCACGGCCTGATCCACTTTCGACTGCGCATGGCTCCAGGGACCGGGGGACAGGAAGAGTACTGCCACGGTGACGATCACGGCAGGCTGGGGAATGCGGCCAAAGAAGCGGCTACAGCGATTCTTGCTGGCTTTGATCCCACCCTTGGCAAAGGCCGCGAAGGATGGGGTACCCGCCGGCTTGTTGCGTTCTGCGTTCATGGCTGGCCCCATTTCAATTGGAGCTCGCCATTGCGTCCGAAGCTGAACAGGTGTTGCCGGCCGCCCAATCCGAAGAGAGTGAGGTTTTCGTCGTAGTACGTCGGCGGCCGGCCGTAGAGGTTGGTGGCCGGATCAAGCTCGGTTGTCACTCTTGCTGCTTGCAGCGTCAGAGCGGCCTTTGCGCCTCGAGCGTACAGGTAGGGAAGCAGGGCCGCGGAGAAGCCGACGGGGCTTTCCCCACCCACGATCATGCCGGCGCTATTCACGTGCTCCGGGGGAATCGCATGGGTGGCCAGGTAGTCCGCCATCCCTGGAATGGCCAGCAAGGTTTCGGTTTGCCCGGCTGTTTCGGAATGGGTAAGGCCGGCCCACAGATAGACGCGGATCGCGTCGTAGCTGCCGCCGGGGGAGACGGAGCTTCCGGGCAGCGATGCTGGCTGAAATCCGTCGCGCGGGCGATAACTTATCCAGTCCATGGCGAAGCCCTGGCGGGCGCTTCTGGCCAGCAACAAGGGAATTCTGGCGGCAATACCATGCCAGGGACCTGTAGGATCGATCGTCGCCAAGCGGGTAAGCAGGGGTAAGGGAAGGTAGCTGGGATTCAGCAGCCAGGTATCCGGTGCAGGATGGAATCCGCTCTGACCGGGAAGCAGCATGGTCCCGAATCCTGGCAGATCTTGCACTTC
Organism: uncultured Acidobacteriaceae bacterium; assembly: GCA_963758385.1. Taxonomy (GTDB): domain Bacteria; phylum Acidobacteriota; class Terriglobia; order Terriglobales; family Acidobacteriaceae; genus PALSA-350. The sequence continues at coordinate 3,244,262 of CAVWVA010000001.1, forward strand.
CTGGGCCGCGATCAGCGCCATCATGCGCCGGCCCAACAGGCCGTACTGCGGTTGGCGCCAGAGCCTTCCAGCCTCGCACAGAGTGTAGGCAATCCACAGATCGGCATCCGAGGCAGAATGCGGGTCGAGCACTTTCCATTGCCCCCCGGGATCTTTGCCCCAGAGCCAACTGGGCAGGCGCGCTCCCAGGTCGCCATCGGCGAGATTATTACTGGTCCAGTTCAGCAGCCGGTCAAAGCGGTCCCGGTCATTCGAGACCAGGGCAAAGAAAAGTCCGTACGACTGTCCTTCGGAGGTGGTGCGATTGCCTCCCTGGCGATCGACGACCCGCCCGGTGTTGTCGAGGAAGGCGGACGCGTACCCCTCCCACAGTGGCCAGCGCTCAGCCGGCGAAGCTGCTGCGGTGGAGAAGGTAAGCGCGGCCGCAGCCACGAACCATGCTCCGGACAGGACCAAGCGGCTAACCATGAAAATCAACTTTCGTACCGGCCAAGCGGGCCATCGCGCGCCGCTCCAACCACCCGCGAGTGCACAGAGCGAGAGGCAAGCAGCAAGCGAGCACGCCTCCGGGAACAGACCATGGCGCTTCCGTCAACCAAAGGTCCGCCCGAAGCCGCCAGGGCAAGTTGCCCAGGTGGTAGGTACCGCGCCGCAGGTGGTAGGAATAGAATTGGCCGCCCTGGGCGATGCTCAATGAGCCGGAGATGGCGCTGGATTGCGCAACGTCGAGAAAGCTGGCCATCCAACCGCCGTCACTCGCCAGGCCTGCGGCGGAGTGGGATGGGAGCACGAAGAGGACCAGGCTGTGGCCAGCCGCGAAAGGCGATTCCATGCCGGCTATCAATGCATCCGGCATGGTGGAAAAGCGATCGGGTCCGGTATCAGGGGAAGTACCGGAATGGCCGGGAACCCAATCCCATACATCCTGAAGCGCCCGGAAGTTCCTCTCCGGCCGCTCGATATCTACGCCGCCACCAGCGAACGACACAGGCAACACGGAGGCGAGGCTGCCGATGCCTTCCTGATCGTCGAGGCTGCCAATCACCAGAAAATCCCGGTCCGCGTCCTGCTGCAGGGCCTGGCTATCTTCCAACCGGACACGCAACGCGGGATACCCGGTCTGAGCGGCGAAGTGCCCCATCAACATCAGGTAGAGAGCGATCTCCCCAGCGGCGGGTTGCGCCGGCAAAACCACGGTGGTGCGGTCGAGATCCGCATACCGGGTAAAGGGAAAACCGGCATTCGCGAGCAGCTCGAGATCGGGCAAGGTAGCCCAGTGGGGCACGCCGCGCAGGTCGAGGTGAGAGCTGCTGAGCAGCGCCGCTGTCATCCCGGGGGGATTCGCGCCGTTGCAGGCCGGTTGATGGGCGAAGCGGAACGCGAAGGACATCGCCAGCGAGTTGGAGAAGGGCCTCAGGGTGTCTGTGGCCAGCTCCATGTGGCCGCGAACGATTCTTGCTTTGCTGTGACCGGCGGGCAGCAGGGTGGCGCCCACGTATTTCTGGTTGACGACCACCTGGGCTGTGGACTCGCCCGTCAGAGGCAGCTGGTTGTAGCGGTATTCCAACGCCAGTGGCACGCTGACCCGATTAAGGTAGGCAAGATCCGGTGGGAGCCGCAGGTAGACGTTGACCGGAACCGACCCATTATCGGGCGCGATGTTGCCGGCAGCGTCGAACAGCGCAATGGGCTGCTCGGTCCGCGACCAGCGCGGGGCGTCGTCAGGCTGACGGGTCGGGGGTACGGTCAGGGTGGTGATGGTTGCGGCATCGGCAGTGAGTTGGGGCGAGCGGAGGGCGACCGCCTGCGCCGCCATCACCAGCTGCGCGGCGGAATTGCCGAGGAGGACCAGCAGCTTGCTGGCAGGGTCGGACGGGTTGGGCCGGATCGCGACCGTGGCGCCCGCCGCTGTGTTCTGGATTGAAGAAATGGCCAGACCGGGCGGCAACAGGGCTGGGTCTTCCACGATCAGGATTGCGTTGCCGGAGGGGATTGGACCGACGCTTACGGGAAAAAGGATCTGGTGATCCCCGGCGAGCATTCCGAAATAGGATGCGACGATCCCCGCCGCCTGGATCGCCGCACGCGAGGGCTCGCTTAAGAAGACAACTGGGAGCCTTGACCGGCGCAACGACGATGGATCAAGGAAAGGCAGCGGCAGCCGGGTGAGATCCTCGGCCACTGCCAGCAGCCTGCCGCTGAGGACAAGCCGCGTCTCGGGTTCGACACGGCCTTCTGGCTGCGGGTTGGCGGCCGGCTGGCACGGCCCGGGCAACTCCTCAGGGAAAGCGAAGGTGAGCTGATTTTGGTGCACCAACAACTCGGGCGGCAGATTTACTTCCTGCTCCATTTCCTGGTTCAGGAGCCGGGTGTGCTGGTGCTGCGCGGTGCCTGGTCCAGCGCCAAGGCCCCCTGTCAGAGTGGCCACTTCGGTTCCGTTCAGCAGCACGCGCATGGCAAGCGGAGTGCTGCTGGCAGGGCTGGACGCCAGGTGGTAGTAGATGTGCAGGCTGGCTTTCTCGGTAAGCTCCATCTCGGGCAAAGAGAAAGTGACGGTTTGGGAGCGGACGCGGCCGTCGAGTTGCATTGGAGTATGAACACCGGCATCGCGGAGCGTGAACTGGTCGTTGAATTGGCTGGGGAATTGGCTTAGAGATTGATTGGTTCGGGCGGGATGGAGGGGCAAGGTCGAGCCGGACGTCTTGGGCACGGGCAACTCGGCTCTTGCCGGCGTAACGTTGAAGGCCAGAAGCCCGGGCAGCAGCAGCGCCGCCAAGCACGGGGAGCTGATCCGGGTAGCGCCCAGAGCGGGGCGATCGAGTTTGGGCGCCCCCCGCACGGGAAACAGACTGCCCACTGCGATGCGCAAACCTTTCACGGAGAGCAGCAGTATCCTGCCCAGACTGCGCAGGGGGCGGTCCACTTCGCGGGATTCACCCCAGCCGAGCCAGGAATCGGCGCGCGAGTAGAGTGCTTCTGTCAGCAGCGCCTCTTCGTCCAGGGTCAAGGCGTTGAATTGCAGCCGCAGCTCGGTTCCCTGGCTGCCCCGGACCACCACTGGGAGGGCGGCGTTGCCGTTGCGCACGCGAAAGACAACTTGAATTTCCTGCCCTAAAGGCAGTTCCAAGGGGTCGGCCAACCTGACACAGACGCCGCTGCTGGAAAGATCGGTGGTATCGGCAGGGACGACCACGCTATTGGGGAGCACCACGGAGATGGGCGATGCGACGGTGATGCGTACCTGGCCACGCCGCTGCTGCGCCTCCCGGGCGACAGCCGTCGCCACACTGACGATCACGATATTGAAGAACGACCAGACGCAGTTCATGGCCACCGTGCCGGGGTGCCGGCCGTCCCAAAGCCAAAGAAATCCGGGGATGTGGACCAGGCGGGGAATCGCCATGACCAATCCCAGCAGGTTGATTGCCAGCAGGAAGACGAATGGTTGGGCGATGCGGTGATCGAAATATGCTTCTTCGACTACCCCACCCTTAGCAGTCACATTGAACTTGCCCAACCTGGGATTGATCATGGCCATGATTGTGGGTATCAGGATGTAGGGAGCCAGTACGGTCTCATAGATCTCGTTCCAGAAGGAGTGCCTGTGCAGCCCCTGGATGCGGGAGTTGGTGCTGCTGGAAAGCACCAGGTGGGGCAGGGCGAATGCCAGGATCGCCGCCCAATAGCCGGGCACATTGCTGCGGGAGAAGATTAGGTAGAGCAAGGGCGCGGTGAGGAAGATCAACCGCGGCAGGGCGTACATGAAGTGCGCCATGGCGTTGAAGTAACACAGACGCTGCGCCAGGTTCAGCCCGCGAGCGAAGAGAGGGTTGTCCAGGCGCAGGATCTGCACCATGCCGCGAGCCCAGCGGACCCGCTGGTTTACGTGGCCGGAGAGGCTTTCAGTGGCCAGCCCGGCAGCCTGGGCAATATTGATGTAGGCCGTGTTCCACCCATTCTTCTGTATCAGCAGCGAAGTGTGCGCATCTTCAGTAACCGTCGCAGTCGCGATTCCGCCGATCTCGGCCAGGGCCTTGCGGCGCAGCACCGCGCAGGAGCCGCAGAAAAAGGCGGCGTTCCAGAAGTCGTTGCCGTCCTGCACGATGCCATAGAAGAGTTCGCCTTCGTTGGGGATGGTGCGGAACTGATTGAGATTTCGCTCGAATGGATCGGGGGAATAGAAGTGGTGGGGGGTTTGCAGCATGCCCAGTTGCTGGTCACGCAAAAACCAGCCCACCGTCATCTGCAGAAAACTGCGCGTAGGCACGTGGTCGCAATCGAAGATGGTTACGTACGGCGATTGCGTCTGGCCCAGGGCGTGGTTGATATTACCGGCTTTGGCCCCTTCGTTGCCGGTGCGGGTAAGGTAGCCGACATTGGCTGCCTGAGCAAAGGCACGAAACTCTTCGCGACGGCCGTCGTCGAGGATATAAACATGCAATTTTTCCGGTGGCCAATCGATGTTGATTGCGGCCAGCGCGGTATAGCGCACCACGTTGAGCGGCTCGTTGAAGGTAGGAATCAGCAAGTCGATTTCCGGCCATGCCGCCGGATCCTCAGGCAGCGGCGCGGGCGACCGGTGCAGTGGCCACGCGGTCTGCACATAGCCGAGCACGAGGATCACGAACGCATAGACTTCGGCGCTTACCAGCATGACGATAAACAGGGCATCGAGCCATCCCCAGCGGCTGCGGGAATCGGTGAAGAAGAGAACCACGTGGTGCACACGCCAGTAGCCGTAGCGGCAGGTGGCAAATAACGACATCCCCATCATGGTCAGGGTGATCACGTGGGATTTCGAACTGCGATCGAGGCCGAAGGCCAGAGTCATCAGCACAAGGGCGAGGACGGCCTGTTGCGGCCAGCTCATCTCGACCGCTGCCAGGTAGAAGAGTACGGCCACTGCCAGGGTCAGCGCGCCGGCCAGGAGAATTCGCCAAAGGCCGCGCAGTGGCCACGCCAGCCGGCGAGGCTGGGGCCCGGGGCCGGTCATCGCTCGCTCCAGCGCACCCCACCGAATCCGACCTCGGCCGGCGCGACGACACTGCGCAGCCAGGCGGCCAGATTCCAATAATCTTCGGCGACTGCCGACCCGGGGGCGTAGTCAATCACCGTCATTCCTTCAGCCAGCGCCTCGCTCACCGCGGAGCTACGGCGCAGCACGAAGGGGAGCAGGCGGTCGCCGAGTTGGTGCTGCAACATCTCACGCAAATCCAAATGCAGCGGCGAAGCGGAATCGAACTGGTTCAGGAGGTAGAGGGTCTGGCTCGCGAGACCCTCCCCGCCAGGCAAGCGGGCAGGCCTGGAGAGGAATCCGTCGATCACTCCCAAGCTGGCCACTGAGCTCATGTCGGGCAGAATGGGTACGATCACCAGAGGCCGCAGCAGGAGTAGGCGGCTAGTCACTTCCCGGCTGGCGGTAGCCACGTCCACCAGGATGCGGCTTGTGCCCTGCCCATCACGCACCAGCTCGCCCAGCAACGGGTCATGTTCGCTGCCGTCCCCGGGGTAGCGCTCCGCCTCAAGACTTAGAACATGCACCGGCGAATCGCTTTCCGTCCCTTGAGCAGGAGAAGAAGGAGGAGAGAAGGTGCGAACGACACCCGGCTTGAACTCGCGGGACCCGAAATAGAAGGGCAACAGTCCGCAGGTGGCTGTGTCGGCCAGCAACACATTTTCGCCAAGGGCGGAGAGGGCACGCCCCAGGGTGGCGACCAGGCACGTCTTTCCTACCCCGCCGGCCAGGGAAAAGAAGGCAACGACAGGTGGCCTCTGCTCGAGACCCATTGGGGGGGCTACCGGAAGAGCCGCGGATTCCTCAATCGGAGCAAAAACAGAGTGCAGTGCATGCCAGCGAGTGGAGGTGTCCCTGGGCTGTGTTGCTGCCTCGCCTGTTGGCCTGGGCACCGGGGCGCGGACTGGACCGGGGCGCGGCTGCGGCTGGAACGGGGGTGACTCGACCGTAGGCTGGACCTCTTGCAAGGGTTGGCGTTGGGCCAGGGCGGGCGGCGTGCCGGGCCGCTCTGCCTGCTCCCTGACCATGCGGTGGCGAAATTGGCCCCGCACCTCTTTGCGGGACGCAGAGAAGTCCCAGTACCTGGTTCCCTGCATATGGGCCCGGGAGTAAAGGGTCGCGATATCCTCCGGAATTGGGCTCTGTTCCGAGTCAGACGGTCTTTCTGTCATGCCACTCCATCCATGTGTCTCCTTCGGAAACGGGCAAGCCCATACTTTTGTATTTCGACAGTTTCCCCTGGGAGCTTTAATCCCCTAACATATCCCGGACGCGGCCCCCCTGCCATCGGTCCTGCCATGCGGCGCCATTGTGGTACTTTGGAAACTGAGTAGGAGTTGAGCTCGTAGCTCAGTCGGTAGAGCAACGCACTTTTAATGCGTGGGTCGTGGGTTCGATTCCCACCGAGCTCACCACGTCTTGGAGCTACCTACGCAGAACATCCTGGTGTGTCATGCCAAGATGTGTGCAAGAGCATGCCTCAGGGCCTAACGGCCGTAATGATTGGTTTAGGTTGGCGCTGGGGATAAATCCCCGGCCTACCCTCAATGCCAATTTTCCCGCAGGCGGTCAAGGCCGAGCTCTTCAGCTCAGTTTCACCCACTTGGGTGGGCCAAGTACCATGAACGCGGTAGTGACGACATGCCCTCCAACCCATCTGGACCTTTGATCCTTAGCTCGGCAGAAATCACTTCTCTGCATGACCGTCTGACGACCGCATGGCACGGCGAGGTTCCTGCCGTGGCAGCCTCGCTCACCGGATTCGAGCGCACGGTGGCGGAACAGCATCTGGCTAATTTCGAGCTATGGCACGCAGAGGATGAGGCGCGTACGCCGGAGGCGAGCGACCACGACCTGGCCCGGATCAAGCATTTCATCGACCGCGCCAACCAACGGCGCAACGATCTCTCTGAACAGTGCGATGTATTTCTGCTGAATATTCTCAGCCAGCAGGGTTTGCCGGCGCCGGGCGCCGAGCTGCATTCCGAATCGCCGGGGCTGATCCTTGACCGCCTATCGATTCTGTCGCTCAAGCTTTTTCATACTCGCGAAGAGATCGACCGTCCTCACGCACCTCCGGGCCATGGAGAGCGCAACCTGCAACGGCTGCAGATCCTGGTCGAGCAGCGGGATGACTTAGCCGGAGCCCTCGACCGGTTGTGGCAACAGATACTGAACCGGCAGCGCAGGTTCAAGCTCTATCGCCAACTAAAGATGTATAACGACCCAGCGCTCAACCCGGCGGTGTATTCCGCTCGAATGAAGACCTCGCCTTAAGGAGTGGCCCTTTCCTCCCGTGCTACAGTCTTGCCAAGGATGCCGCACGGGTTGACGGGTTGACGCAAGCCCCTTGGGTGCGTATAAAAACGATTCTGATAGCCGGTTGCGGCTACATCCTTAATATTTCGTTTATGTTGACTCCTGTTGCCTAACGGGAGGGAGAAAAGTGGGTTATGCAAAACGCAGGTCAGGGTGTCCCCGCTCGGCGCAACCCGCGCACTATAGAAGGCAAGGCCCGCCCTATGCCCAACGCTTCGCACCAGAAATCCTTGAACGAGTACCAGAGCGCGCTGCAATGGATGCATGAAGGCAAGTACGAGAAGGCCCGGGTGGTCTTTGAAAAGCTCAGCCAGGACGGTCCGGTCGAGATTCTGGAGCGGGTACGGGTCTATCTATCCGCGTGCCAACGGCATGCTCAACAGAGCGGGTTGTCCTTCGATAACACGGAGGAGCAGTACGACTATGCAATTTCGCTGCTGAATACGGGATTCTATGAAGAGGCTCGCGACCAATTCCAGAGAATTCTCAAAACCAACCCGGCTGCTGACTATGCTTATTACGGTCTGGCGATCCTCGAAAGCATGACCGGGCTGGCGGAGCCCTGCCTCGAGCATCTGGCCAAGGCAATTGAACTGAGCCCGCGTAACCGCATCCAGGCGCGCAGCGATTCTGACTTCCAGGACATGGCCGATGATCCCCGTTTCACCGAATTGCTCTACCCCGAAGTTCCTTGAGTATCGCTCCCGCTTTCAGGGAATCGTCAGCGGTGTTCCGGGTGCGTAGGTTAGAGCAGTATCAGAATCGGTATACCCGGGCTGGGCGCGGCCAGGATGGATTGTTCTTGATAAAAAATCCAGTCTGGCAATGTGGCCGCCGGCCAGAGTTTTCCCGATGCTGCTCGAGCCTGGTGATCCTGATATGGTGAAAGCCCTCTCCCCTATTTTGGCGAAGCCAAGGCCCGCGAAATCCCCCACCATTGCGGCTCGACGCAGCACCGACCGGACGAGCATTCGTGTGGTAGCGATCGGGGGAGGCACGGGCCTTTCCACTCTGCTTCGCGGGTTGCGCCGCTATGTCGCGTCGCCCCACCAGTCGGCAAGCGATTGTGAAGCCGCAACATGCCTCATCTCCGACCTGGCTGCTGTGGTCACCGTGACCGACGACGGTGGCTCCAGTGGACGGTTGCGGCAGAGTTTCAATATGCTGCCCCCAGGCGATCTGCGCAATTGCATGGTGGCTCTCTCGGAAGACGAACATTTGATCTCGCGGCTGTTCCGTCACCGCTTCACGGCGGGCGAAGGTCTTGAAGGCCATAGCTTCGGGAACCTCTTCGTCGCTGCGCTGCAGGAGATCACGGGGGATTTTGCCCAGGCGATCAAGCTTTCTTCCCAGGTCCTGGCCACCCGGGGCCATATCTATCCGGTCACCAACGCGAACGTTTCGCTTGCCGCGCGCATGGACGACGGTTCGGTGGTGAGTGGGGAAACCAACATCACTGCCAGCCGGCAGCGCATCGTGGAACTTATGCTGGAACCGGCCGATGCCGAACCGCTGCCGGAAACGCTGGAAGCGATTGAACGCGCCGACCTGATCACGATCGGGCCGGGTTCGCTTTTCACCAGCCTGGTTACGAACCTTCTGGTGAAAGGGGTTTCCGAGGCGCTGGCCTCGTCGAGCGCGGTGCGGGTGTTCATTTGCAACTTAATGACGCAGGCGAATGAGAGCCTCAATCTGACCGCGTCGCAGCATATCGAGCGCATTTATGAACACGCGCACCATGCGATTTTCGATTATGCGCTGGTGAATACGGCGCCGGTGTCGCAGACTCTGCTGGATCGCTACGCGGTCGAGGGGGCTTCCCCGATTACAGCCGACATCGAGGCGATTGAGGCTTTGGGGGTCCGTTGTATCGCGGGGGATTTTGCGGCGGAGGGGGATGTGCTCCGCCACGCCGCGGATCGGGTGGCGGACGCTGTGCTCCGGTTGGGCGTTACGGGACGGCGTTAGGGGGCTTTGATTGCCGGATTTGTGGCAGCCCTTCTCAGACGACGGCGGGTTGGATCTCGGCCAGGGTTCGCTTTAGTTGGCCGCAGGCGGCGTAGATGTCTCTGCCGCGCGGCCGGCGCAGGAAGGTGGTAACGCCGCGGGCGATGAGTCTTTGCTGGAACGCCTCCACCTGCTTTGGCGAGGGCATGCTGTAGGCGATGCCGGGGCCGGGATTCCAGGCAATCAGGTTCACCTTGACCGGCATCGGCGCCGTGCGCGCCAGATCGACCAACTCGTCGGCGTGTTCGAGCCCGTCGTTGATCCCACCCAACAGGACGTATTCAAAGGTGACCCGCTCCCGCGCCCTTAGAGGCAATTGACCGGCAGCCTGAATCACGTCTTCGATCTTCCATTTACGCGTGATGGGCATGAGGGCTTCGCGGATCTCATCGTTAGGGGCGTTCAGGCTGATGGCCAGCCTGGGCCTCACCTTCTCGCCGGCAAGGCGCAGAATGCCCGGCACAATCCCGGAAGTAGAAACCGTCATTCTGGATTCGGCCAGCGAGGCTTCATTGACCAGCAGGCGGACCGCGGCCATGAACTCGTCGTAATTGAGAAAGGGCTCACCCATACCCATGAAGACCAGGTTAATGCGGTCGCGCCCCACGAGCACTGCCTGCCGGTCGAGGACAGCAATTACCTGGCCGGCGATCTCTCCCGCGGACAGGTTTCGCTGCAACCCCAGCCTGGCGGTAAGGCAGAATTGGCAGTTAACCGCGCAGCCAATCTGGCTGGAAACGCAGATGGTGGCCCGCTGGGGGCCGGCGGCCTCTGGATCCCCTTGCTCTCCTCCATCGCCTCCTGGCATCCAGACGGTTTCGACGGTCTGCGCGTCCTGGCAGGCCACCAGGTAGCGTTCCGTTCCGTCTACCGAGCGAAAAGTCTCGACGATCCTGGGTCTGGCAATCGTCCACCCCTCGGCAGCCATTTCCTGGCGCAGGGAGGAGGGTAAGGTGCTCACCTTGTCGAGTGAGTCAACACGCAGCTGAAACATTGCTTCGAGGAGCTGGCCGGCGCGGTAGGCGGGCTGCCCGTATTGCTCCATAATCTCGGTAAGCTGTTGATGGGAAAGGCCGAAGAGGTTCTTAACAGGAGGCTTGGCTGCTTCGTCTAAGAACTGAACGAGATTTTCCCTCTCCGGCATCGACGGCCCCTCTTTTCGCAGCATAGCACCCTCTCCGGTGCGGTTGTGGCAGGGGTTATTGCACATAAAACGGTGCAGACGGATGCAGCGCGTTGGAGCGCATTTTGGTAATCGCCCAGAGGAAATCCGCTTTAGGCGGGGGAAAGCCGCTACACTGTGATGGTGACAGAACGCAGCATTCGACGCACGATTCTACCTTCCGGGCTTACTATCCTGACCGAGCGCATGGAGCATATCCGGTCGGTTGCCATGGGTGTGTGGATCAGAGCCGGCTCCCGGCATGAGTTGCCGGAGGTGAACGGCATTTCTCATTTCGTCGAACACATGGTGTTCAAGGGCACGCAATCCCGTTCGGCCAAGCTGATTGCGCGCGAGGTCGATGCGATCGGGGGAAACCTGGATGCGTTCACCGGCAAAGAGACTATCTGCTTCAATCTGAAAGTGCTCGACCAGCATGTTCCCACGGCGCTCGACGTTCTCTCCGATCTGGTGCTGAACCCTGTCTTCAACAACGAAGACATTCTTCGCGAGCGGGGCGTGATTCTCGAAGAGATCAAGATGGACGAGGACAATCCCGATTATCTGGTTCACGAGATTTTTACTCAGAATTTCTGGAAGGACCACCCGTTAGGGAAACCGATCCTGGGAACCAAGGAGACGGTTCGACGCTTCGAGCAGGATATTTTGTTCGATTACTACGGCAAGCGTTTCTCCGGCAACAATATGGTTTTCTCCGCAGCCGGCAACCTGGAACACGATGCCTTTGTGGACCTGGTGGCAAGCCGCTTCGACCACATTGCGCCCACTACGGGTGAGCTTGCGGAGACGGCGCCGCAGACAGTTTCGAAGATTGTGTTGCGCAACAAGAAGGCTCTGGAACAGGTACAGCTTTGCCTGGGCGTGCCCTCGCCGCCGATTGCGCATGAGCTCCGTTACGTAACCCTGCTGCTCAATACGGTGCTGGGCGGCGGGATGAGTTCGCGACTCTTCCAGACAGTGCGCGAGGAACATGGGCTGGCTTATTCGATCTTCAGTGATCTGAACCCTTATCGCGATACGGGTTCGTTGTGCGTGTATGCGGGCACCTCGTCGGCTCACTGCCTGCAGGTGATTGAGCTGATCATGTGCGAATTTCGCCGTCTCAAGTGTGAAGCCCTGCCGGAAGAGGAGCTGCGCCGCGCCAAGGACCAGCTCAAAGGCAACATCATTCTGGGCCTTGAGAGCTCGATGTCCCGCATGTCGAACCTGGCCCGCCAGGAAATGTACTTCGAACACTTTTTTGGCGTGGACGAGATCATGGACAAGGTCGAGGCCGTCACGAGTGAGCAGGTAATGGCTATGGCCAACTCGCTCTTTGACCCGGATAAGGTTGCGGTAACGCTGTTAGGCCGGCTCGATGGGCTCAAGATCGGCCGTCGCCACCTGGCTTGCTAAAGCTGGGTTGAGCGAGCGTTTCTGCTGAATGGTGCGTCCATCTCGTTGGTAGCGGTACTCTCCCCAGCGGCCACCAGAGTTGATAGACTTGTACCGCAAGTTGCGGGCCTCGAGGCCCACCGGGAAAACCCATGAAGCTGATTCGAAATACCAGGATGCTCTGTACCACCACCTTCCGCAATCGCCAGCGCGGCTTTACCCTGATGGAACTGCTGATCGTGATGTCGATCATGATCATTCTCATGCTGATCGCGATCCCGAACTTCATCAGCATGAAGGCCCAGGCGGATGAAACTTCGGCCATCCAATCGCTGCGAGCGATTTACCAGGCTCAGATCCAATATCAGACGAACTTTCCTACCAACGGCTTTGCCTGCTCGCTGGCGGCGCTTGGCGGCAGCGCCACCGCGGGTCCTCCGACTCCTACGGCAGCACAGGTGCTGCAAGGAGATCTGGCCAGTGGACAGAAATCTGGCTACACCTTCAACATCGTCAACTGCACCAAGGTGATGGTGAACAATCAGGACCAATACACCTCCTACGAGGCGACGGCGGTTCCGCAGTCGGTTGGCAAGTCGGGGCATCGCGGGTTCTGCATCGACCCGGCGGGGGAAATCAAGGCTGATATGGCTGGCGGAACCAATTGCACCCAGCCGATTCAGTAGGCGCTGGGTTAGCGTAATCGCTGCTGCACGTCCTACTCGAATGCGTTTCACGTTTGCCGGCGCGTTTGTGCTGCTGGCTTTGATCCCTGCCCCGCGGGTTACCGCTCAGCCAGAACTTACCGCGCAACAGCTGGCGCAGCGTGTGGATAAGTATTACAACGGCCTGCACTCCTTGCGGGTCGGATTCAGCGAAACCTTTCACGGGCTGGGCATCGAGCGGAAAGAGAGCGGCACGCTGCTGCTGCGCAAACCGGGCAAGATGCGCTGGGACTATGAGCATCCGGCAGGGAAGATTTTTCTGCTGGACGGGAAGTATGCGTGGTTCTATTCGCCAGGGGATGCGCAAGTGGAGCGTTTATCGGCGACGCAATTGGACGATCTTCGTTCGCCGCTGAGGTTTCTGCTTGGGCACACACAACTGCAGAAAGAGCTTGAGGGATTGACGCTTTCGAGCACCGCCGACGGGCTTCAGCTTTCAGGAGTTCCCAAGGGTATGCAGGATCGGGTGGTAAAGATCGTGCTGGGAGTGAGCGCTGACGGGGTGATTCATTCGATGAACATCAGCGAACGGGATGGGGCGGATACCGTGTTCACGTTCAAGGACGGGCAAGCAGATGCTCCCGCGCCGGATGCGGATTTCGTGTTTCGCCCGCCGCCGGGGGTTTCGGTGATTGATGGTTTGCCTCCGATTTGAACTGACCTTGCCACGGGAGAGATCCCAAAATGCTCAGAAGATTTCTTAGTTCAACAGCCGTGCTGGCGGCGCTGGTTTCAGGAGCGCAGACGCTGGGAAATCGCGGCCCGTGGGAGATTGAGAATAGTGGGACGACTGCTGGCCTGCGGGGAATCCATGCTGTGAGCGGCGGGATTGTTTGGGCCAGCGGCACGGGCGGAACCGTGCTGCGCAGCGAGGATAGCGGCTACGAATGGCAACCCTGTGCCGTGCCACCGGAGGCCAATGCACTGGACTTCCGGAGCGTCTGGGCGTGGGACGCGCAAAATGCCCTGGCGCTGTCGAGCGGACCTGGCAGCCAGTCGCGCCTTTACCAGACGACGGATGGGTGTAGCAGCTGGAAGCTGCTGTTTGCCAACCCAGACGCGCCGGGCGGTTTTTGGGACGGGATGGTCTTTCTCGACCGGCAACACGGCCTCATTTATGGCGATCCAGTGCCGGGTGGCACACGTACTCATCCTGTACTGTTCGTGACCCTGGATGGCGGGCGCAATTGGACGCCAGAACGATCGCCGGAATTGGTTTCCGCGGACGAATCGTTTTTTGCCGCCAGCAACAGCGCAATGACCGCCAGCCAGGACTGGGTTTGGTTGGGAACAAGCAAAGCGAGGGTGCTGCGGACCCGGCGGCCAAGTGGCGGAGACTCAATCGGGGAGTGGCAGAGTAGGCAAACACCGCTGGCAAGCGGAAACGACTCCTCCGGCGTCTTTTCCTTAGCGTTTCGCGACCAGAAGCATGGAGTGGCTGTCGGTGGAAATTATCGCAAGCCAGATGACACCAAAGGGAATGCGGCTTATAGCTCCGATGGAGGAGAACACTGGAACGCCGCCGTGAAACCGCCCCATGGCTATCGCTCAGCAGTGGCCTGGGACACAACCGCCCAAGCCTGGATAAGTGCCGGCAGCAACGGATCTGATATCTCGTATGACGACGGCAAGAGCTGGCAATGGCTCGATAGTGGTAATTGGAACGCTCTCAGCCTGCCCTGGGCCGCCGGTCCCCACGGCCAGATTGGCAAGCTGGGAACGCTTCCGGCGCACGCGGCGGCAGCAGCAAGAGTATCCCGGTAAACTGGTAGGGGGCCCATGGCAGAGTACGTAATCAAGCTGGCAGATGAGCGAGGACGCATTCAGGAGCAGGTTCAGGTCGCCGGCTCCGCGGAAGAGTTGCGTAACCGTTTCTCCCAGGCTGGGTATTACGTCTACTCGGTGCGGCCGCGGGGGATGCGCGGCGTGGGGGGCAGCCGCAAGCGCGCTAACCTCGAAGCCTTTATCATCTTCAACCAGCAGTTCCTGACCCTGATCCGCGCCGGCCTGCCCATCCTTGGTTCACTCGATATGCTGGTCAAGGGGCAGAAGAATCCGACATTCCGCGCACAATTGGAAAACGTGGCCGCGCGGGTGCGCACCGGGGAGTCGCTTTCCGCCGCCTTCGAAGCCCAGGGCGGCTTTCCGCTGATCTACACCACTACCCTGCTGGCGGGAGAACGAAGCGGACAACTGGAAGACGTTTTGGCACGCTACCTGGCGTTCCAGCGTATCTCGCTATCGTTCCGCAAGAAGCTGATGGCTTCGCTTCTCTACCCTATTCTGCTGATCACCATGGTCATTGCGCTATTCGTCTTCCTGATCAGCTTCGTGGTGCCGCGCTTTGCCATGCTCTACGACCAACTGGGCACCAATCTGCCCGCAGTGACCCGCATGTTGCTGACGGTCGGGAATAATTTTCAGCACTATATCCTTTGGGTGCTGGCGGGGATTGCGATCATTATCTACGTGCTTTTTCGCTACAGCCAGACTGCCGCTGGAGCGTCTCGCATCGATCGCATGCGCATCGGCATGCCGGTCTTTGGCAATATCTGGCGCAAGTATCAGGTCGCGCTTTTCGTGCGCACCCTCTCCAGCCTGTTGACCGGCGGACTGCCGCCCGTACCATCGCTCGAAACCGCGGCACGCTCCATTTCAAGCAACACGATCGCCCAGGCAGTAATGGCCTCGGTTGGCAGTGTCCGCGAGGGGAAGAGCCTGGCCCAGAGCCTGGAGAAAACTGCTGTTTTTCCGGATCTGGCCGTTGAGATGATTGACGTCGGTGAGTCTACCGGCGCTTTGCCCCAGATGCTCAACTCGGTCGCCGAGTTTTTCGAAGAGGACGTACAGACGGCGCTGACCGCCGCGCTGGCGCTTATTGAGCCCGCCATCCTCATTGTGATGGGCTCGGTTGTCGTGGTTATCCTGATTGCGCTTTACCTGCCCATCTTCTCTCTTGGGCAAGCGAGCACCATGGGAGGCCACTGAGGAGGATAGCGAACCGCCTGCCGGGATGGTTTCAACCCTCCGATTTTGCCTAGTTTGTGGTTAGGAGTTTTACATGGCCGAAAGCACCGTACTTGTCACCACGGCTGTATCGGAATCGGACGAGGTCACGCGCTCGCAGGCGCTCGCCCATCGTTATCGCTGTGAGTTCGTCGATCTGAAGAATTTTCGCATCCAGCACGAGCTGTTCCGCAGCGTGCCGGTGGATATGATGTTCCGCTATAACTTCGTGCCTCTGGAGCAGATGGAAGACCGGCTGATCATCGCCGTGAGCGATCCCAGCCGTCTGATGGTGCTGGACGAGATCAGTGGATTGCTGGGCCAGCGCATTATCACCCGGGTGGCGACCCTATCGCAGATTACCGACCTGCTGAAGAAGACGGAGCAGTCGCAGCGGGTGCTCGACGAGGCCTCCGAGGGCCTGACCTTCGATGTGATCTCCGCCGAAGACAATAGCGATGAGAACATCTCAATCGAGAAGCTCACGTCAGAAGAGGACATCAGCCCCATTATCCGGCTGGTGGATACCACTATTTTTACCGCGCTCGAGCGCCGCGCTTCTGACATTCACCTGGAAACCTACGACGACTCACTGGTGATCAAGTACCGGATCGACGGCGTACTGCAGGCGGCCATGGCGCCGATCGCTCGCGAGCATCATTCCACCATCCTGTCGCGTATCAAGGTCATGAGCGAACTGGATATCGCCGAGCGCCGGGTGCCGCAGGACGGGCGCTTCCGGGTTCGCTATAAGGGCCGGTTGATCGACTTCCGCGTGTCTATCATGCCCACGGTGCATGGTGAGAACGCTGTGCTGCGCGTACTCGATAAAGAGTCGATGAGCGAGAAGTTCCGCAAGCTCACGCTGGATGTTGTCGGTTTCGGAGAGGACGATCTGCGCCGGTTCCGGCGTTATATCCGCGAACCCTACGGGATGGTGCTGGTCACCGGCCCTACCGGGTCGGGCAAGACGACGACGCTCTACGCCGCGCTGAACGAGATCAAGAGCGACGAAGACAAGATCATTACCATTGAAGATCCGGTGGAGTACCAGATTCGCGGCATCACCCAGATCCCGGTGAACGAGAAGAAGGGGCTGACCTTTGCCAGAGGACTACGGTCCATCCTGCGCCATGACCCGGACAAGATCCTGGTGGGTGAAATCCGCGACCAGGAGACGGCGCAGATTGCCATCAATTCGGCGCTGACGGGCCACCTGGTGTTTACCACGGTCCACGCCAACAACGTGGTCGACGTGCTTGGCCGTTTTCTAAACATGGGCGTGGAAGCGTACAACTTTGTTTCGGCGCTTAATTGCATCCTTGCCCAGCGGCTGGTGCGCACCATTTGCGAACACTGCACGCACCCGGTGCGCTACGACGATGAATTTTTGCGTAACAGCGGACTGGACCCGGAGCTTTGGCGTAGTTTTGATTTTCGCGAGGGCGCCGGCTGCATTGAGTGCGCGGGTACCGGCTATCGCGGTCGAACCGCCATCCACGAGTTACTCGAACTGACTGATCCGATCAGGGAAATTATTCTGGAGAAAAAGCCAGCCTCCGAAGTGCGGAAGCTGGCGCAGGCGCAAGGCATGCAATTTCTGCGCGAATCGGCTATCGACCGCGCCAGCCGTGGTTTGACCACACTTAAGGAAATCAACAAGGTTACGTTTATCGAGGCCTTCCGCTAGACATTTGCGCGTATTGAGATTTGTAGGTTCCCACCCTTCGCAAAGAGCGCGAAAGATGGCTTACCTTCGATCTGTTGCACTCGGGATGAGGTAGTTAAGAGAAAATGCTTGCGAAGATCACCAACCGTATTTTCCCGTCCGAAGCCAATGCGCTGCGTCCACGATTGGCTTGCGAGATTACCAGCGCCGGCGTGGTCGCCGCCCGGCCGGGCGAGGCTGCGCAGGAGATTGTTTCGTCATTTGCGCCTTTTCGCCCTGGAGTGCTTACCGCCGGCTTGAAAACGCCCAACTTAACCGACCGCGCCGCCGTCGCCGGCGCGCTGCGTCAGGCTTTGGCAGAAATCAGCGACAAAGAAAACGAGGTCACGGTGGTGGTGCCCGATGCGGCTGTCCGAGTGCTGCTGCTGGACTTTGACTTGCTGCCTTCCAAGGTCGCTGAAGCGTTGCCGATTATCCGTTTCCGGCTGCGCAAGCTGGTTCCTTTTGAGGTGGACGACGCCGCTGTAAGCTACCAGGTCATGCCCGGAAAACCAGGGTTGGTGCGAGTGATTGTCGCCGTTTCCCCGGCGGCGGTTGTGGCCGAATACGAAAGCGCGGTGCGCGAAGCCGGCTACGAGCCGGGGGTGGTTCTACCCAGCACCCTGGCAGCGCTGGCCGCAATCAGCGTGGAGGAACCATCGCTGGTGATCAATCGCAACGGAAGCTCCGTGACCACGGCCATCACGCGGCAGAATGAACTGCTGCTTCACCGCACCCTGGAGCTCACGGAAAAGGAATGGCTACCAGAAGAAAACCAATTACATGCGAGGGAAGAGCTGCAGCAATCGGTAAGTGTCGCGGTGGCTTATTTCGAGGATACGCTGGATACACCCCCGCGCCAATTGTTCTCCTGTGGGCTGGGTGGACCGGAGGAGCTGATCCGGCTGATGGGCGATGAGGGTATTCCGGTGCGTGACCTTGTTCCTACGCCTCGAATGAACAAGGACATGCCTGGCGGCATCCTTGCCGGTGTAGTCGGAGCCCTGGCCAACTGATGCGCGTCCAACTCAATCTCGCTTCCCGTCCCTTCGTCGAACTTGGCCCGCTGTACCTTAGGCTGAGGATGCTTATCGTCTTGCTGGCGGTGGTCGCCGTGCCGCTCTGGCTGCTGCTGGCCTCAGAAAAGCGCAAGGCTTCCGAAGCCCAGGCGCGGCTAACGACGGTGCAACAGAATATTCAGGCGATCGAATCTCAACGGCAGGCTTTTCAGGCGCAGATGCGCGAGCCACAAAATGCGGCGGTATTGACACAAGCGCAGTTTCTTAACCGGGTATTTGCGAGCAAGGCTTTTTCCTGGACCGCGGTAATGATGGACCTGGAGAATGTGCTGCCCACCGGCGTGCAGGTGCTGAACATCGACCCGGTCATTTCCTCCCGCGACGGCAAAGTGACGATTCGCCTGCGTGTCAGCGGCGCACATGATCGGGGGGTTGACCTGGTGCGGAACCTGGAACACTCCCACCGTTTCCTCGCCCCCCGCCTGGCCAGGGAGACTGCGGAGAGCAACCAGAACGGGCGGCAGGTCGAGCAAGTGAATACCGCGTCAAACGTCAACTTCGATCTTTTGGCCGAGTACAATCCATTGCCGGAGCAGGTTGCCAAGCCGGTTGCTGCCGGTCAACACGAGCACAGACCGGCCGCCGCCAAGAAGCCTAAACCCGCACCTAAGGCCTCGCCTAAAGTTGGGCTCCAATCTCCGCGCCCACCGGCCGTTCGCAAGGCGGCCGCACAATGAAGCTACTTCGCCGCAGTCCTTTCAGCCTGCTTAACCTGCACATTGCCGGTGTGGCCCTGCTCTTGATCCTTAACCTGGTTCTGGGCGTGCGGCTCTTTCTCGCCTGGAGCACGTTGCGTGCCGCCGGGCCCGACCAACTGCACGAGCAACAGAGCGCCTATCGGGCACTGCAGATCGAGATGAGCCCGCTCAAGGGACTACCGCAGAAGGTGGATGTTTCGCGGACCCAGGCGGATGAGTTTTACGCGGCGCGTCTGCCCACCGCCTACTCGACCATCTCCGCGACAATCAATGATCTCGCCCTCAAAGATGGAGTGCGGCTTACCAACCTTGCCTATACTCCCCGACCTGCACTGGCCGGTCTGGCTGAGCTGCGACTGGATGCCAGCCTCAGCGGCGAGTACGCACCGCTCATGCACTTTATCAACGGCCTGGAGCGGAGCAAGACCTTCTTCCTTGTCAGCGGTCTGACGCTCACCGGCCAACAAGGCGGTTTGGTGAATCTTCGTCTCCGGCTTATTACCTACTTGCATGCGTCCGACCTGAAAGATCTGCCGCCACCCGCGGAAGGCGAACAGCCCGCCTCCGGAGAGGAGGAAAACCGCTGATGGCGATTAAGGTCGGTACTGAAGACAAGAAGAAGGTGTACCTGGCGAGCGGCCTCGGACTCGTCATGCTGATTCTGCTGGTACGTTTTCTATGGCAGACGTTCGGCCCCTCCCCGACTCCCGCCCCCGCGCCGGCACCCACGGTGGTGACTACACCAAGACCGGCAGGACCAGCAGCCACAACTTCAGGCGGAAGCGAGACGGCCCAACAGGGGACGCCTGTGCCGTCCTATGGCCCTCAGGCGGCAAGGATCGGCGGCCTGGCGGCGCTTGACCCGACGCTGCATCCAGAAATCATGCGCCAGGCTGAGTCGCTCGAATACACAGGGCACGGACGGAACATCTTCTCTCAATTCTCGGCCCCAACCGATATACCAAAGCCGATCGCTCCCGTGCGCCAGGCACATGTCGATACCGGTCCGCCGCCTCCGCCACCTCCGCCACCCATCAATCTCGGTTTCTATGGCTACGCAGCGGAGAAGACCGGGCAAAAACAGGTATTCCTGCTGCACGGAGACGATATCTTTATCGCGTCTGAGGGTGATGTTGTCGACCGTCGCTATCGGGTGGTAAAAATAGGGTCCGCCTCGGTCCAGGTGGAAGACATTCCTTACCACAACACGCAAACGCTCCCGCTCCGTCAGTGAGTGCCACCATGAAGCCAACAATGAGACACAACGCGTCGCGGTCCGGCAATGAAGACGGCTTTTTGTTGCTGGGGGTTCTGGTCATGGTCCTGCTGATCACGATTGCTCTGGCGATAGCAGCGCCGAAGATGGCGGAATCCATCCGCAGGGATAAGGAAATTGAAACCGTTCATCGCGGGATGCAGTACGCGCGCGCGATTCAGGTGTTTTATAAGAAGTTTGGGCGCTATCCCACCAGCATCGACCAGCTGATGAAGACAGAAAATCAGCGGTTCCTGCGCAAACGCTACCTTGATCCGATGACCGGCAAAGACGACTGGCGCCTGATCCATGTGGGCGAGGCCCGGGTTCCGGCCATGGGTTTGTTCGGGCAAACCAATATGCAGTCAGGGATGACGGGGATGACGAACGGAACCAATGGCGCCAATGGTGTAGGCGGCACTGCGAGCGGAGGGTTTGGATCTTCTACAGGGTTTGGCTCTTCCGGCTCCTCGTTCGGCGGCGGGAGTGGGTCGTCGTTTGGTTCTTCCGGTTCGGCGTTTGGCGGCGGCAGTTCGCCATTCGGGTCTTCTTCTTCAACGTCTCCCACCGGCGGAAACTCCGGGCCGGGTTTTGGCTCTTCCGGTTCGACCGCGGGTGGTACAGATCCGAGCACCGGCAATAACAGTACCGGCAATACGATTGGGTCGTCGAGTGGAGTCATTGGCAGCGGCAGCAGTAGCGATACCAGCTCCGGCAGCAACAACGGTTCGTCTACAGGATTTGGGGGAACGAACGGCGTGCCCGGCTCGACACCGATTGGCGGCACGCAAACGACTGGCGGCAGCAGCAGCAGCGCCTTTGGTAGCCCTGGCGCCAGCTTCGGTGGAGCGCCGATTGTGGGAGTTGGCCTGCTCAGCAAGAAGACGTCGATCAAGATTTATAAAAAGCAGACTCATTACAACCAGTGGGAATTTGTCTTTGACCAATCACAGATGTCGGTGCAGGCGTCGTCCGGAATGGATGGCGGCTCGGGGACAGGAACAAACGGCACTTCCGGTACGGGGTTTGGTGGTGGGACTGGATCGGGGTTTGGTTCGTCTGGTTCCGGGTTCGGGTCGGGTTCGGGGCCTGGTTCCGGGTTCGGATCGAGCTCTGGTTCCGGGCCTGGGTCGGGATCTGGACCTGGGTCGGGGTTCGGGTCGAGTTCCGGGCCAGGTTCCGGTTCTGGTTTCGGCAGCACGCCGAGCGGCAACACGCCTCAGTAACGGGTTGAGAGAACTCAGGTCTCCCACGACGCTCCCCGGGATTTGCTGAGCCAGGTGCTACTGCCCCCAAAATCCGGAAGGCGCTAGCGCTTTTGGAAATCGGGAGAGCCCAGCAATAGTCCCGCGACCAGTGCAGCTTGTTTATCGGCTGGGGGTGGGATCGGGGTCGCTAGATCCATCACTTGTACGAAGGCGGCTCGGATGGGCAGGGTTCCCGCTTGCCTGGCGCCTTGCCTGGATGGGTCAGGAGCCGGCAAAGTAATTGGTCCCTGCGCCGCAAGTTGGCCGGCTTGCTGCAAAACTGTTTGGCGCGCTTGCGGGTTCAATTCCCCGTCCAGGAAGATCGTTTCCAGCTTCGCTTCCTTTTCCCCGGCGGAGGCGGCATCCGGACCTTTGATCTTCATCAGCGCATCCAAGTCAGTCGATGTGCCGAGCTTATGGCTCGCCAAAGCCAAGGCGATATTGATGCGGGTCAGCAGGTCACCGGAGTTTACCCACGCACCAGCCCTCCACGAGTAGCCATTCGGGGTCTGGCAGCCAAAGAAGGGCATTCCCAACTGGCCCATTGCGTTCAGCACCATGGCTGGCCGCTCCACTTCACCCCCGGTCGCCCGTACGGCCGAGAGTACAAATTCTTCCGGAGTCTTTACCTTGGCCCGATAGGCCTCGCGAGACCAGAACTCCGGCGAAGAGAACATGGTGCGTAGTACCTGCCGGATATCGCCGCCAGAGCGCATGTAAGTCTTTGCCATGCGGTCGACCAGCGCCGGGGGCGGGGTGTCACTGACAAAACGCTCCGCCAACTCCTGGGATAGATGATGTGCTGTCATGGGACTGGTTGCCAAACGGTGCAGCACCGCGAGACCTTCCTGCTCGCCATTTTCCTGAATGGTCTGGCCCATCACATACTTTGGACCCGGCTCGTGGCGCCGCTCATTGAAAGTAAAACCGACGCCTTTGCGCGGCTCCTCAATGGTCCAACCGGTAAAGACCTTGGCCACTTCCGTAACGTCTTTCTGTGTATACCCTCCGTCTACGCCGAGGGTATGCAGCTCCATCAGTTCGCGAGCATAGTTCTCGTTGAGCCCGGGGTCGCGATTTTTAGCGGCCGGATTGGCCTGGGCGCGGGCGGCGGCTATCGAATGCGGGCCGATACTGGAATGATTGTCGAGATAGAAAAGCATCGCTGGGCTCTTGGCGGTCGCCACCAGCAAATCTTCGAACTTGCCCATGGCGTTGGGGGCGATTACGTTTTGCTGGTAATCCACCAGGTACCAGGGAGCAAACTGGCCCTTCTTCAGATAGACGTTAAAGTGATTCAGCCAAAAATCCGTCATTACCGCTTGCAGCTGGCGTTGACTATAGATGTCTGTGAGCAGGCGAGTTTGCAGCAGTTCGCCGGCCACAAGCAGCGTGGGATTTAAAAGCGCAACCACTGTTTCTTTTTGCTGCGGCGTCATTTCAGACGTCAGCTGCGCACGTTCTTCCGGGGTAAGGCTCTTCATGAAGCCGCGAAGCTGGCCCGGTTTCATATTCACCAGCCGCTGCAACCGTTGAACGGGAGACAGATTCACAATCTGAGTAGAGGCCAGGTCGGCAAACAGCTTCTGTTCGTGGACGGTGATGGAAGGCGAGCTCGCGACGTCATCGAGGGCCATCGCGTCCGCCGTTACAGTTTCGCTTGCCACTGGCTTGGCGCCATCTTTGTCGGTCTTCTCAGGCGCCATTGGCATGTGGTTATCGGCCGCCCCTACGGGCTCGGCGTTGGACGGGCGAGCGGCGTCTTGTGCTTGCTTCTGCCGCTTTTCTTCGTATGCGAAGACCTGATTCTGGTAGATTGCGTGCTCTACGCGATCGCCGGGCAAAGGGAGCTTGCCGTCAGCCACGGCACGAATCACCGCCGCCGAGGGAAAAGCCTGAAGCAGGTCCTGGGGGCTGAGGCGCATCGCGGGAAAGCTCTGCAACCGCGCTTCAAGCAGACGGTCGTCGAGCTTTTCAGGGTTCAGTTGCATCTCAATCCATTTTTTGACGCCGATTGCCTGAACCCGTTCCAGGTCACCCGGCCGCGCGCCAAAGGTGAGCCGATTCAAGGCATGCGCTGCGCGTTCTGTTTCGGTCAGCGGTTGCGGGGTGGGCGCACGCTTGCTGTGCCAAAGGGCACCGGCGGCCAACAGCGTTGCCGGATCCTGCGCCAGGGAAAGGATGAGGCAAGCTGCCAGAATACGGGAAGAAAGTCCCACAATAGAACCCGAGGATGAAGGCATGGCCGAGCGACTCCGCAAACATCGATCTAGGTGTTTCAGACCCCCGGATGCCGCCTAAGTCGCGGGCACCCGGTGGATTTCCTCCGGCTGCTACTACAACCTCTTTTGAATCAGCGAGGAGCCCCCCAGAGACGCGCTTTCAAGTAGCCCGAAAGCTTCTTTCACGCCATACGATGGGCGGCTGCAACCTCTTGCCCGTAACCTGCACCAAAGCACACACATACTCTTCCAGGAACATGAGTGTTTTGGAAAGAGAGTCACCCACAGCGTCAGGAACGAGGAGAACTATGCCCCCAGCAATCGAAGAAAGTACGCCGGCGATTACGCGCGAAAAACTGATCGACCTACTCAATGAGGATTTGGCCCGCGAGTACCAGGCCATCATCGCTTATGTTGTCTACTCCCAGGTGTTGAAAGGCGCCGCCTACATGAACATAGCGGGCGAGTTGGAGGTGCATGCAACTGAGGAGTTGCAGCACGCAATCATTCTCTCCAACCAGATCGACTACCTTGGCGGAATGCCCGTGGTTGTCCCAAAGCCGGTCAAAACCTCGGAAAAGGCGGAGGAAATGCTTCGCTTCGACCTGGACAACGAGAATGAGACCATCCGCAACTATCGCGACCGGGTGCGGCAATGCGATGCCCTGGGTGAATTTGCGATGGCAGAACACATCCGCGAAATCCTGATGCAGGAACAGGATCATCAGATAGCTTTGGCCACCGCGCTGGGCATCGATGTTCCCAATCTGAGCGAACCTGCGAAGAAGGCCAAAAAGTAGCTCCAGGCCGCGCGCACCGGGGATTTGCCTCAACCCCGGTGCGCCTGCGGAATCCCCCTCCCTCGGTTAGACTTAAAGTGTCACCATGTTTGAAAACCTATCCGACAAGCTGCAACGGGCATTTAAGAACCTTCGTGGTCAGGGCACCATCACCGACGAGAATATCGGGGACGCGCTGCGGGAAATCCGCGTTGCGTTGCTGGAAGCCGACGTCAACCTGAACGTGGTCAAGGAGCTTATCGACCACATCCGGGAACAGGCCGTGGGCCAGCAGGTGATGACGGCTCTCTCCCCTACGGAGCAGGTGGTGAAGATTGTCCGCGACGAGTTGGTAGCCCTGTTGGGCAAAGACACGGCCCGTTTCAACTTCGCTTCCCGGCCGCCGACCGTGATCCTGATGGCGGGTTTGCAGGGATCGGGCAAAACCACTACGTCGGGCAAGCTAGCTGCGTGGCTGCGCAAAGGGGGACACCGGCCCCTGCTGGTGTCAGTCGACGTGTACCGTCCGGCTGCGCGGGAGCAGCTGCGGATCGTGGCGAATGCAATCAAAGTCAATTTATACGAGGGTGACATCAAGGGCGAGACCCCGGGCCCGGCGCTGGTGGAGCGGCTGGCGAAAGAGGCGCGCCGAGAAGCCATCAACTCAGGCTGCGACACGCTTATTGTCGATACAGCCGGCCGCCTGGCGCTAGACCAGGAGCTGATGGAGGAGATGCGAGGGCTGAAGAACCTGCTCAACCCGCAGGAAATCCTTTTCGTAGCCGACGCGATGACCGGTCAGGACGCGGTCCACTCTGCCGGGGAATTTCATAAGCAGCTGGCGTTGACTGGCATTGTGCTCACCAAGATGGACGGCGATGCCCGTGGTGGCGCAGCCCTCTCCATCCGCCATGTGACCGGCCAGCCGGTCAAGTTCATTGGGACTGGGGAAAAGCCGGAGGCCTTTGAGCCCTTCCATCCGGACAGGATCGTCAGCCGGATCCTCGGCATGGGCGACATGATGACGCTCATTGAGCGGGCGGAAGAAACCCTGGACAAGAAGAAGCAGGAGGAGTTTGCCCGCAAGGCTCTCTCCGGCGACGGTTTCTCGCTTGAAGACTTTCGTGACCAGTTGCGCCAGATTCGCAAGCTGGGATCGATGCAAAGCATTCTCAAGATGCTGCCCTCGGTTGGCCCGTTTCAGGGAATACAGCAGATGGCCGGACAAGTGGACGAATCGCAGTTTACGCGCATTGAGGCCATCATCAACTCGATGACCAAGCAGGAACGCGACAAGCACGAGATTATTTCAGGCAGTCGCCGCAAACGGATCGCGCGCGGGTCAGGAACCAGCGTGCAGGAAGTGAACCAGCTTCTGCGCCAGTATGCGCAGATGCGTAAGATGTTCAAGACCGCGTCGAAGGGCGGCGGCATGCAACGCCGAATGATGGGCGCCCTGGGCGGTATGCGCGGGATGGGTCGCTAGAGCGGTCTCTCGCCACGAGAGGTACCTCTGGCTGTGCTTTTTGTCAAAAAGCAATTTTATTTGAAGCCGTTTATGAGCTGCGACCGTCAAAACGCTCGTAGGTTACTTCAGAGATAAAGATCATTGAGGTTTTTTGTTTCGCTGTGGAAAGCGCGGTTGAAGGAGAAATCTCTCCCTTGGCGGCTAAAGCCGGGTTCCATTGAGAGCATTTTTGGTACGGCCTTAAGGTCGTAACCTTCAGAATGCCGACTTTTCTGCAGCGTGTTTTTCTTGGTCCAAAGAGCTTTTCGTTCAGCAGCTGGGAAATTTCGCTAGAGAAGCCTTATGTCAAAGCTGCAAGACCAACTCGACCAGATCACGGCCAACACGCGGAACCTTGTTCAGCCGGAACGCCTTGAGATCAGCGAGCGCGCGGTTGCGGAGCTGTACGCGGCAGGGGTGGAGGACCGGATCCTGCAAGTTGGCTCCCAGGCGCCGGAATTTGCTCTTCCGGACGCCGCCGGGCGGATTGTTCACAGCACTGATCTGCTGGCGCTGGGGCCGCTGGTTATCAATTTTTTTCGCGGGCGCTGGTGCCCGTACTGCGTGACCGAACTCGAGTCCTGGAGGGACCTATACAGCGCTGTCCGCAAGCGCGGCGCACTGCTCATCGGGATCTCCCCGCAGACAGTGCGGCAGAACGACTTTACCGCGGTTCAGCATGGGCTGGGATTTCCCGTTCTCACGGATGCCGGGTGCCAGCTGGCGGCCCAATTCGGACTGGCATACTCGGTCGCACCTTCGCAGCAACAGTACTATCGCAGCATCCTGGTAAATATCCCGCTGGTCAATGGGGACGCGAGCTGGCGGCTGCCGTTGCCAGCGACGTATATTATCGGACGCGACAGGACCATCCTGTTCGCAGGCGCGCATGCCGACTTTCGCGTTCGCCCCGAGCCACGGGATGTGCTCGATGTGCTGATTCCGTAGCCAGTCTTGACTAAGCCACCGCGATGCAAATCCGGTAAGGTTGTAGTATGCGCGCTAGACTCTGGCCCGCGGTCGCCGTATCGTTTGGCGCTCTGCTCCTGTTTTCGACACTCTTCGCCTGGCTGGTCTCACGAGAGGCTGCCCGGATTCACGAACACACGAAGACCGCGCACGAGATCTACCAGAGAGCGGACGACGCTATCTCAGACATACAGGCAAATATCAACAAAGGCGCGCTCATCGAGCAGAGTGGCTTCAGCAACCCGGATCTGGTTGATGCTGAGAGCCGAATCACAGAGCTACAGGTGAACACACTTGCTGATTGCGCCACCCTGACCGGTTTGATCGGTGCAAACCAGGGGCCGCAAATCCTCACTTTACAGCAGGGCCTGGATCAGTACTGGAGTTCAATTAAGCAGAGCCTTAGCACCTGGCGTGCGCAACACGGGCAACAGATGCTCTTCAGTGAGCTGGAAAATCAACCGGAACGGGTTCTCGATCTCGCCGGCCGGATCGATGCGCTCAATCAAGCAAGGCTCGCCCGGGAAGAGCAGGAGATTGAAGGGCAGCAGACCAAGCTGCGAGAATTCGCGATCGCGGCGACGCTAATGCTTCTGCTGCTGGAATGCGCGATTGCAGTATTCAGCACGGCATACATGTATCGCCTGGACAATAACTCAGAGGCGGAGAGGAAGCGCGCGGAGAGGGCGGAGCAGGAACTACGGCATTTATCCAACCAACTGGTGCGGGTTCAGGAGGAGGAGAGAAAGACGATCTCTCGAGAACTCCACGACGAGGTAGGCCAGTTACTAACCGGCTTGCGAATGGAATTGGCAACGTTGTCGCGTTATGAACCGGATGACGAATTTCGCCAGCGACTCGAAAGCGTGAAACGCCTTGCAGAGGAAGCCCTGCGTTCCGTCAGGAATCTCGCCTTGTTGGTACGACCCTCCATGCTCGACGATCTGGGACTCGAACCCGCGCTGCATTGGCAGGCAAAAGAATTCTCCCGCAGATGCGGCATCCCTGTGTCAGTAAACATCGAAGGCAAGCTCGACAACCTCCCCGAAGCCCTTCGACTCTGTTTGTACCGCTCGATTCAGGAAGCCATGACAAATTGTGGGAAGCATGCCGACGCCAGCCGGATCACCGTCGTGGTCAAGCAGGATGAATCTCGGGTGGTTGCTTCCGTCCATGATGACGGGAGGGGATTCGATGCGCTTCTCAAGACTCCCGGTCTCGGGCTGTTGGGAATGACGGAGCGTGTTCGCGCCCTACAGGGACGCATGTCTGTGTCATCGGAGCCGGGCCGGGGAACGTTGATCAGCCTGGAGTTGCCGGCCGGCGCTGGCCTATCCTGACAACCAGCCTTCCCCGGCTGGGGATGCTTGCTGTCATTTCGGGGATGCCTATAGTGTCTTCACGGGATTTGTTTCGGAGCCGCGTACTCATATCGTTGGGGTTGAGAGGGATTGCCTCTCGAACGGGATGGGCCAGTGATCATTCTCTTGCTACAACGTTCAGGACCACAAGCCGCGATTTTGAGAAGCCGAAGGCTTAAAGAAGGCAAGAGAGACCATGAACCTGAAAGTGCTCATTGCGGACGACCACGGCGTGGTACGCAAAGGCCTGCGGCTCCTTCTCGAGCAGTACTCCGAGCTTGAGGTCGTAGGAGAAGCGGCCAACGGCCGGGATGCCGTATCGCTCGCCACGACATTGTCGCCACAGATCGTGGTGATGGATGTCGCTATGCCCATACTGAACGGCATAGAAGCGGCGGAACAGATACTGAAGCTGAATGGCAAGATAGGCATCATCATGCTGACCATGCACGCGGATGAGAGTTATCTGTTAAGGGCTCTTAATGCGGGCATCAAGGGCTACTTGTTGAAGGAGTCCGCTGAAGAAGATCTGCTATTAGCCATTAGATCTGTGGCACGCGGAAAGCCGTTTTTCAGCCAGGCGATCAATGAGACATTGCTTGAGGACTACATGCGTGTACTTAAGCATCAAGGTCTCTCCGATACATTTGACCTTTTGACGGCCCGCGAAAAGGAAGTGCTGCAACTACTTGCCGAGGGAAAAACAAACAAGGACGTGGCCCTTTTGCTGGACATAAGCCCATACACAGTCGAGAGCCACCGAACGAACTTGATGCAGAAGCTGAACATTCACAATACCGCTGAGATCGTTCTTTACGCGGTCCGCAAGCGGCTGGTTAGTTAGTCCTGGTTCTCTGATATTTACTGCGCCTATCTAGTTGGTTGCAAGACTGACTAGCGGTACGGGCGCGATCTGGGCGTTCGGTCCGCCCCGAGGGTTTTATATGTTCAAACGGGGCGACGTGTTTGACAATCCGGTCACGGGCGAACGGGCGACCATTGTTCTTGGCAACCGCGAGACCGCGGGGGAGCGGTTGGTTGTCGAGTTGGAGATGCGGGGAACCGGTTTCGGTTCCCCGCTCCACCTACATCCGTCGATCCACGAACGACTGACCGTGGTGAGCGGTCGCGTAGGTATATTCGTCGATGGCGAGACGTTCGTCGCCGAATTGGGCAAGACCATCGACATCCCTCCCGGAGCGCGGCATAGGTTCTGGAATGCGGGAATTTGTGATTCGATGCTGCAGATGGATATCCGGCCAGTCAACCGGCTTGGCGCCTCTCGATTTGAAGCTTTTACCCGGAACATGATTGGCCTGGCGCAGGATGGGAAGACGAATGAGAAAGGGATGCCGAATTTGCTTCAGCTTGCGGTGATAGCTACGGAATTCGACGATGTTATCCACATCCTCAACCCTCCGCGGCTCATGCAGAAGCTAATGTTTCCACTTCTCGTTCCGGTTGCTCGATTAGCCGGCTACCGAGGATGCTACAACGAGTATGTCTTTCGCTCGCCCTCAGTCCGTATTGAGAACGAAGCAAACACATACATGTTCAGGCGCTCGTAGCAAGGGCCGCCGAGGTTCAATCCCGGGGAAAGTTCCACAGGCGCTTACTCAAGGCATGGAAGATGCTTACTATATTGACCGACATCGCTCACGCGGAGCCTCCGCACCGCGACTCAGAAACTACACTTAAAGCTTTATTTAGAGATAGCCGCTTTCGGTTCGGGACGTTCCTTGATGCCCGTATCATTGTTTCGGCTCTGTTGCTGGGTTTACTGGTCGGGGTTTGCGGTTTCGGCCTGGATTGGCTGGTGCATCATGCAAGCAAGGTTTATGCGTCCGATCTGTACACCTGTATCGTGGCGTCGGTGTTCTCGTATTTACTGATGGTTTATGAGAAGCACAGGCGCATGATTCTGGCGCGCAGGATGGAGATCGCCGCCGAAGTGAACCATCATATCCGGAATGCGTTGACGGCGATTGTGCTTTCAGCGTCGGTGGAAAACGATCAGTCACTGCAATCGATTCTTAAAGACGCAACTGCCCGCATCGATTGGGTGCTGACGACTGTACTCCCGGACGGCGAGAAGAGCTTGAAGTGGCCCATCCAGGCGCCAAAATGGCGCCCGGGAGCGTGGCGTGGTAACGACTGCATTCGCCCTGCTTCGAGATAACCCAACCTCTCCCTGAGCCGTGACCCCAAGGTCCCACATAGCGGGTCAAGCTTCGTGTCTAAAAATAAAAGCAAGTGCTGCCGCAAACTCTACCTCCGGTAATGTACGCGCCCACTTAGCTTCGGTCCCGATGCGCTACTTCTCTTCTTATAACAAGTGTTCATCTGAGTAATAAACGGGGTACGCGATCAATGCGTAGCCGCGATGATCAGCGGCCGCGAGGTGTAACTACTACTACTGGAGTAGCGTGTTTTTTCCTGATGAATGAACTATTTTCATGTGTGTGCCAAATGCGTAAAGTACCCCAAAGTATTTGGGCAAATCGACGATAATAGTGCTTTTCCTGGCGAACTATTTATGTATTATTCGGTTTAGGAATACTCCTGAATTCCTGCCTTGGGTTTCGAATTCGAGAAGTGAGTCGAGATATCGAGGAACCCCGAAAGTACGAGTGGAGTACCGAAGATAGTCTTTCCCACTTATTCATCGAAGTCGAGTTACTACCTCGTAAGTTCCGGCTGAGCCGCATGCATCAGCAGCTTACGGAGTATCAAAAGATGAGGTTGTCGAGTTGCTGTCAGGCGCATAGCGTCTTCTCTCTCCGACTAGCCCGGTGAAAAATACGCGCCCTTACTCGACTCGCCGCTGACAGGAAGCGGACGAGCCTATTGAAACCTCTACTCAATCACGAAAGGGAAACCATGAAACTTTTCGGCTATGCAATTCTGTTTTTTTCGATAACTTCGGCGCCTGCGCTTGCACAGGAAGAGGCTGCCGATCTTTCGACGTACGAGGCTTCTGTTGTTCCGTCGTATGCGAAGATTCCGGCGAGCGCCAAGTCATCTGGCGATCTTACCGCATCGAGTCGCTGGTTCTGGAGCCATGACTCAGGAACACCGGGGAGCGCGGTAGCGTCGTCAAAGTATCCCGTGGAAAGCCCTTCCGTAGATAAGAAGGCCAGGGAATTCTACATGTCCTACTCAGGCAAGGGCGGGGAACGCTTTTCTCTTACGTTTGCTCACAACACGCAGGTTACACATTTTGTCTACGACACTTATGTTTATCTCGAGGAGCCATCGGAGTTGGCTAATCTCGAGTTGGATATGAACCAGGTGATCTCGAATGGCAAAACAGTAATCTTCGCCTTCCAGTGCTCTGGCAACACGGGGCAGTGGGAATACTCTCTGATCAAGAGCAATCATCCCAAGTGGCAACGGAGCGGCTTTGCGTGTGCCCCAAAGAACTGGACCGCCAAGAAGTGGCATCACATCCAGATTGCGTCGCACCGGGACAGTAAGGGTGACGTGACGTACGATTGGGTGAATTTCGACGGGACCTACAAGCAGCTCAAGAACGCCTCGGGAAACGGTGCGCTCTCGCTACACTGGGGAGAAGGAGTGCTTAACCTGAACTTTCAACTGGATGGCGCGAAGGATCGTGGGTCTGTGAAGATCTATGCGGACGAACTGACGATTCGCTACTGGTAGTAGAAGCAGTGGCGTTCGAGGGATGGCCACCCTACAGGGCGGCCGTCCCTCAGGGCGCATTGCTTCGGCTGGAAGATCGATACCATTCGATCTTTACATGAGCCGGCGAATGCTACTCGCGTTGGCGAACTTTAGGGCAGGTCTCTCACCCAGATATTGCGAAAGCTGATGGGTTCGCTCTTATCGCCGTGCGCCTGGAGTTTAATTGGAGCAGCATCGTAGGCCTTGTAGAAGGGCTTGCCGATGTACAGCGTTTGCCCCTTCAATTCGAAGTGATTCTCCACCAGAACGCCGTTGAACAAGACCGTGACGTAGGCTGGAGTTTTCAGCGAGCCGTCAGTGTTGAAGGTAGGCTCAGTCCACATGATGTCGTATGTTTGCCACTCCCCGGGCTTGCGATTTGCATTTGCCAAGGGAATTGCCTGCTTGTAGATGCTTCCCGCCTGGCCATTTACATACGTCTTGTTGTTGTAGTTATCAAGGACCTGCAACTCATATCCGTCGTCGCCGGGCCCGGTAGAGGCCAGGAATACGCCGCTGTTGCCTCGGGCTTGGCCCGAACCGGTGATGTTCTCAGGAATCTTCCATTCGACGTGAAGCTGATAATTCTTGAATGTCCGTTTGGTTTCGATGTTCCCCTGGCCTTTGCTCACCGTCATGACGCCGTCTGCCACGGTCCATTTGGCGGGTGACTTATCTCTCACCGAAAGCCATTCGTCAAGGTTTTTGCCGTCAAAGAGCACAATCGCATCGGAAGGAGGCGCTCCGCAGGTCGCGCCCGGAGTTACTACCTTGGGAACCGGCTCCCACAGTTCCGTATCCTCAGGCTTGGGAGCGGGCGGCGTTTGGGCGAATAGAGGAGCGGCGAGGGCGACCAGAGCCGCCGATGCAAGGAGTCGGGAAAACTGAATGCGCTTCATGAGACGCAAATATACTCAATTGGGCCCAATTGGCCAAGGAAGGCCGGAGCCCGCTACGCTTTGCCTACGCGGACCAGGGGTATGATGCCTTTGCTAAGAATTTGAACGACGGAGTGACCGCTGCGGCAGGGGCGTTCGAGGAGAAATGGGATGAGGGAGCGGAAACCGATCGATGGGGCACTGCGACGATTTCTGGATGAGCAGGCTGCGGCTGCAGGCGCCCCGGCGGTTATTACAGACGAGGAGCGGTTGCTCATGGCACGGGCACGCTTAATACGGGCGCTGGAGAGCCGCGCCTCTATCCCCGGGCTGCCGAACGACGTTGCGACGCGGGATGTAGCTATCTCCCAGGCCCTTGGTGGACGTCTCTACACGCCGCCTGGCGCCGCTGCGCCGCTGCCTGTGTTGGTCTACCTGCACGGCGGCGGGTGGGCAGCCGGTTCCGTCGCGTCGCATGACCCTTTTTGCCGCTTGCTGAGCAAGGCGGCCGGGGTAATCGTCTTTTCGGTCGAATACCGGCTTGCGCCTGAGCATCCTTATCCGGAGGCCCTGGAAGATGCGCTCACCGCCGTGCAGTGGGCCGCTGATCACGCTGGCGAGTGGGGTGGCGACGCGAATCGGCTGGGGCTCGGCGGTGATAGCGCCGGCGGCGGGCTGGCCGCGGCGGCAGCCAACCGGCTGTGCGGCACAGGTAAGCCGCAAGAGCTTCGTGCCCTGTTGCTGCTCTATCCCGTCACTGACCACCCAAGCGCCAATCATCCT
Organism: uncultured Acidobacteriaceae bacterium; assembly: GCA_963758385.1. GTDB lineage: Bacteria > Acidobacteriota > Terriglobia > Terriglobales > Acidobacteriaceae > PALSA-350. The sequence continues at coordinate 3,278,063 of CAVWVA010000001.1, forward strand.
TCCTACACGGAGAATGCGACCGGGTATGGGCTGGAAGCGAACCTTATGCGTTGGTTCTGGGAGCAGTATGCGCCCAATGTGACGCCCGACGACGCCAATGTGTCGCCGCTTCGGTTACAGAAGGCGCCGGCGCTTCCGCCGACGCTGGTTTCGACGGCGGAGTATGACGTGCTGCGCGATGAAGGCATCGCGTATGCGGAGAAGCTAAAAGCTGCGGGCGTTGCCGTGGTCCATTTGCACGCGCCGGACATGCACCACAATTTTCCGGTGCACCCGGGGACGTTGGCGCGATTCCCGCAGTGTGACAGCGCCTTCGCCCATATTGCCAGTTGGCTGCGGGCGACACTGGCTCCTACTACCTAGCCGGACTCGGCCATAGGGAGTTGTTGGTTTCGGCCGTGACCTGGCGGCGTCGCGCAAATCTCAGCCCGCGTTGTGGCGACAGTTAAGGTAGCTCTCTTACCCAGATATTTCGAAAGCTAATAGGCTCGCTCTTGTCGCCGTGCGACTGGAGCTCGATCGGCGCGGAATCGTAGGCTTTGTAGAAGGGCGTACCAGTGTTCAATGTCTGCCCCTTCAACTCGAAGTGATTCACCACCAGGATGCCGTTAAAGAAGACTGTGGCGTAGGCGGGGGTCTTCAATGAGCCATCCGTATTGAATGTTGGTGCTGTCCAGACGACGTCGTAAGTCTGCCACTCTCCCGGCTTGCGATTCGCATTCACCAGCGGGATCGCCTGTTTGTAGATGGCGCCCGCCTGACCGTTTACATAGGTGGAATTGTTGTAGGAATCGAGAACCTGCAACTCGTATCCGGAGTCTCCCGGCCCAGTTGAGGCCAAAAACACACCACTGTTGCCCCTAGCCTGACCTGAGCCGGTGATGTTCTCGGGAATTTTCCATTCGATGTGCAGCTGGTAGTCCTTGAAGCTCTGTTTGGTTTGGATATTTCCCTGCGCCTTGACCACGGTCACCACGCCGTCGGCCACTGTCCATTTAGCAGGCGATTTATCTCGGGATGAGATCCATCGGTCAAGATTCTTGCCGTCGAACAATACGATGGCATCGGAAGGCGGCGCCCCACAGGCTGCGCCAGGAGTTACCACTGTGGGAACCGGCGCCCATACATCCGTGTCCTCAGGCTTGGCTGCGGCCGGCGTTTGGGCGACTAGAGGAATGGTCAGGGCGAACAGTGCCGCGGACGCAAGGAGTTTCGAGAATTGAATTTGCTTCATGAAACGGAAATATACTCACTTGCGAAGAATTGGCCAAGACCAGGCCAGCCGCAGCGGTTGGTTGCTGCAACCTGGACGCACGGAATCCGCCCGCCCGTAGAAAGAACTGCGATCACTCCTGTAACCTTCTCTTGCGGACTCCTGGGGGCTCTAGTGCGAAGGCGAGATTTCATCAAATCAGCAGTTTTGACGGCGGCGGTTTCCCAATTCCGTAGAGCAGCTTTTGGGCAGAAGGCTGTCGATGAGCCGGTCGATGAGGACATAAAGCGGGTTCTTCTGGTTTTCAAGTGCCATCTGGATGTCGGCTTCACCGACACCCAGGCGAATGTAATGGCTACCTACTTCAAGAAATATTATCCGCAAGCCATCGATTTGGCCGCGCACTCACGGCAAGAGGGCGGAGACCGGTATATCTGGACCACTGGTTCATGGCTCCTCTACGAATACCTGGAGCAGGCCAGCAGCGATGAACGAAAGCGCATGGAACAGGCTGTGTTAGCGGGAGATATCGCGTGGCACGCGCTCCCCTTCAGTTGGCAAACTGAGATGCTCGACCGCTCGATGATCGAGGGCTGCCTCGGGCTTTCGAAAACATTGGATGCACGCTTCGGGTACAAAACCATCGCCGGCAAGATGACGGATGTGCCTGGCCACTCGCGCGGCATTGTTCCACCGCTGTCAGCCGGTGGTATTCGACTGCTTGATATTGGTGTCAACCCAGCGAGCACTCCACCCGAGGTTCCGGATGTTTTCCTTTGGAAGAGCCCAGACGGAAGCTCGCTTGCCGTGCTCTATCACAAGCACGAATACGGCAGTACGGTGCATATCCCCAACTCGGACCTTGCCGTGTCGATCCGCGTGCGAAACGATAACTCCGGGCCGCATACTCCGGAGGAAATCAGGGATATCTATAAGGAGATGCGGGCGCGGTTCCCCAACGCGAAAGTGTCGGCTGCGAATTTAAGCCAGGTTGCAGCAGCAATGGAAGACGCCCGCGCCAGTCTGCCCGTAGTCACCGCGGAGATTGGAGATACCTGGATTTACGGAGCGCCGAGCGACCCAATCAAGGTGGCGCGTTATCGCGAGGTGGCGCGGCTGCGCAACGAATGGATTACGGGTGGCCACTTCAAAAGCGGCGATGCGACCGACCGGCAGCTGCTCCGTCGCCTGGCGCTTGCGCCGGAACACACCTGGGGCACCGACACCAAGCGCTATATTGATCATGAACACTACGCTCCTAAAGACCTGGCCCGGTATCTGGACAAACCGAACTACCAGATCATGGAGCGAAGCTGGCAGGAAAAGAGAGACGACATCGACGCCGGCCTGGCAAATCTGCCGCCAATGCTACAAGCAGAAGCTCGGACGCGATTGCAAACGCTGCAGGTGATTGCGCCGGACACCGCAACCATGCACAGCGCGGATGCATCGCGCTCTATCCGGACTGCGCACTTCGAGGTGGCCTTCGATCCTAAGACAGGAAGTATCCAGCAGTTTGTAAACACGACCACCGGGAAATCGTGGGCCTCGCCGGAACACCCACTCGCGCTATTCAGTTACGAAACCCTTTCCCACGCTGACTACATTAGCTTCCTCTCTTCTTATGTTCGCAGCAACGAGTGGTGGGCCCCACAAGACTTTGGCAAACCGAACATTGAGAAGCTTCATGCGGAATCGAGAACCTGGCTCCCGACGATGACGGGTTTATGGATTGAGGAAACCAAGGAAAGCCATCGCATGCTCGCCAGGTTGGCTATCGAGGACGCGGCAAGCGAGCAACGTGGACTGGTCGCGTGGCCGCGATCAATGTACCTCGAGATTACTTGTCCTAAAAAAGACGCGGTCGCCGAGCTTCGGTTCTACGCTTTGGGAAAGGCGCCGAATCGCATGCCGGAGGGGCTTTGGCTCAGCTTTTCTCCGAAGACGGTCCAGGCAACGACCTGGAGTCTAAGCAAAGTGAACCACGAGGTATCGCCAGCCGAGGTTGTGCGCGGAGGCGGCCGGCGAATGCACGCAGTCACCGATACCTTTACCTGTCTTGACGGCAACGAGCGGCTGGTCATCAAGACCTTAGATGCGCCTGTGATCGCCTTTGCTCCGCAATCTCCTATCAACTTCAGCGAAGACCTCCCCGATCAAGGCAAGGGCGCTCACGTGAGCCTGTTCAACAATGCCTGGGGCACGAACTATCCGCAATGGGCGGGGGGCGACTGGCTTTACCGCTTCTCACTCAGAGGCTAGATATGTGGAACGATTTCCGCTATGCATTTCGCCAGTTATGCAAGTCGCCGGGATTTGCTACCACCACGGTGCTCACCCTGGCGCTCGGCATCGGCGCGAATCTCGCTGTCTTTCAACTGCTCTATGGCGTGCTGTTAGCGCATTTGCCAGTTGAGCAGCCAGGGCAAATCTATTCACTGCATGCGGTCAAGTCACCATTCGATGCGCAGTGGTTTTTTTCTTATCCCGCTTACCGGCGTCTGCGCCAAGCGACGGACGCGGACGCACCCGTCTTCGCCCGTTCGGGCATTGGCACGGCCGTTCTACAGCAAGCGAACGGAGCAGCAAGCCGAATCGAGTTTCAGCTTGTCTCGGACAATTTCTTCAGTGTTCTTGGTCTCTCGCCATCGGCTGGGCAGTTCTTTCAGATGGGCGATGACCAACGTCAGCAGGCGCAGTGGCCTGTCATCCTTCGCTATGGCTTCTTCAAAGAACACTTCGGCGCTGACCGGTCGATTGTCGGAAAGCAGGCGACTCTCAACGGCCTTCCAGTGGTGGTCATCGGCGTATCTTCAGAGGGTTTCAACGGCGTCGTGCAGGGGAGTGCTCCCGACGCCTGGCTGCCTCTCGCCGCACAAACGACCGGCCGCTTGGGAACATGGTTCGACTCACTTGGGCCCGGTTACGGAGTGGGGCAGGATAAGTCCTACCTCGACCAACCATCCACTTTTTGGCTTTGGGTGCTGTCCCGTGTGCCCGATGCGGTCAAGCCTGCCGTGAGCGCGCATTGGACCTCAGCGCTCGCGTCGGATCTGTCGCTGATTGCGGGCGCGTCAAAGGACCCGCAGATCCGTTCCCGGATCCTGGCTTCGCACATTCAGTTGCTCCCCGCTACGAACGGGGAGGGTGATCTGGGTAAGAGATACTCGCTACCACTCGTCATTCTGATGGCGATGGCAGTGCTGATTCTTCTGGTTGGTTGCCTGAATCTGGCGAACTTGCAGATGGCCCGGTTGCTGCAGCGCGAGCGCGAGATCAGCGTCCGCATTGCACTGGGGGCTCCCCGGGCAAGAGTACTACGGCAGGTGGCGATAGAAGCTTTGGTGCTGGCGGCCGTGGGTGGGATGCTCGCCTTCGTCACGGGCCGCGTTTGTAGTGCGCTTCTTCTGCACTGGGCATCGGGACGAGGGCAGTTGATTCCCATCGACCTGCGGATGGGACTGGTGGCGTCTGTGGCGGGCGCCACACTTCTGCTTGCCGCATTAACTGGCTTTGGGCTGTTACCTGCGTGGCTGATCACGCGCAAGAGTTTCGCCACCACGGTCAAGTCCAAGATCGGCAGTTCCAGGATCGGCAGTTCCAGGATCGGCGGCCAATCCGGTGAAAGCAGAGCGGGGCGAAGGTGGTCGAATTTACTGCTGGCCAGCCAGGTGAGCCTTTCGCTCCTGTTGCTTTGCGCGGCCGCTCTATTTGCGCAGACCCTGCGCAACCTCAGCCGCATAGACGCGGGCATGGATCGCGAGCATGTGCTCTCAGTCCACCTGGATATGAGAAGCACTGGGTTCGCAGACGAGCAAAGGAATTTGTCTGCGTTTTACAATCTTGCGATTGAACGGCTCGAGGCTCTGCCCGCGGTTCGCGACGCAGCAGTGCAGATGTGCGCGATCCCGGGCTGCGTCTGGAACACTGCAATGCATGTATATGGGAGTCCGAAGCTAGGAGAAGGCCGGATACATGGAGAGGAAAATCATGTGGGCCGGGGGTATTTCCGTACGCTCGGAATCGCTCTGCTGCAAGGAAGAGATTTCACAGCAGCAGACAACGACCGTTCGCAGAAGGTCGCGATCCTGAATCGGACGTATGCGCGCAAGCTGTTCGGTGATGCAAACCCTGTCGGCCACTGGATCGGGTACAAGAACGACCACGAGTTTTTGGTTGCGGGTGAGGTTGCGGACACACTTGCCGATGGCCTGCGCTCTGCCGCTCCCGCGGTTGTCTACCTCCCGATCGATCAGAACCCGCAGCCGGTGGGGACGATTGAAGTGAGATCTCGTGGATCTTTGAAGACTCTGCCCACAGAGATTCGCAACACGCTGCACCAGTTGGCCCCAAGTCTTCCCGTGACCGAGATTGTGGCGCTCGACACCGAGTTTATGGATGGGCTCTCCACAGAGGGGTTGCTGGCGCGGCTTACAAGTGTTTTTGCCGCACTGGCTCTGGGGTTAGCGGCGCTCGGGTTTTATGGATTGCTCTCGTTCCGGGTAGCGCGAAGAACTTCGGAGATTGGCGTTCGCATGGCGGTTGGAGCCACGCGCAGGCAAGTGCAAGCGCTTCTTCTGGGCCAGACGCTGATCATACTGGTGGCGGGAGCGATTCCTGGCATTGTGCTATCCCTGCTTCTGGGTCATTTAGCGCGGGGGCTTTTATACGGCGCCGGAGCAATGGATGTGTGGGCTCTGGGGTTTGCTGTTTGTGCCCTGGTGGTTGCCGGGATACTGGCTACCCTCGTCCCCGCACGTCGCGCCGCATCCATCGATCCGATCGATGCTTTGCGCAGCGAGTAGCCGGAACAGGAAGCAGAAGTTCAGTCGAGGCTCAATCTCCTAGCAAGGGCAATGGTGGGGCTTCGCCCTGCTTTTTCGGCCAGGTACGCTGGGGCGAACATGGGCACCGGTCCGGGCGCGAGCGTAGCTTACTCGGCCCGTAGGGTTTGCGAGAGGTCTACCGATGCGGCTCGCCGAGCCGGCAACAGAGAGGCCGTCAGAGAGAGGAGCAGGAGTGAGAGGGCAGCCAACGTCATTACCAGCGGATCGAAGGCGCTGACCCCGAACAGCAAGGAACGGAGCAGATGGGAAACCGCCAGGGCTCCCGCCAGGCCAATCGCACAACCGATCACTGCCAGCTTCGCTCCCGAGGTTACGACCAGGCGAACGATTTCCGCGCGCTGTGAGCCCAACGCCAGGCGAATGGCCATCTCCTGGACGCGCATTGCGACGGAGAACGCAATCACGCTATAGATTCCCAGAACCGCCAGCAAGACCGCGATTGCGGCAAAGGAGGAAATCAACGCGGTATTGAACCGGCGCGGAGCCTCGCTCTCGGAGATGGCGTGTTCCATGGTCTGAACCTGCGTCAAGGGCAGTTGCGAGTCGAGGGTGTGTACGGTTGCGCGGAGCGAATTCTCAATCTGTTCCGGAGGCATCGCCGTCCGCAGCGCAATGTATCCGCCGTTCCCAAACAAGTCGTCAGGCTGCGCGAAAGATCCCGCCATTGCCGCAAATTGATCGGTTGTTGTGTACCACTGCTGCTTGATTGGCATATCGGGGGAGTTCTCTTTCACATCAGCGACCTCGCCTACCACCAAGGCCCAGGGAGTCGTCATGCCTAGCGTTCCCATGCGTAACCGCTTGCCTATGGGGTCTTGCCCCGGCCAGGACTGCTCAGCCAGCTTGTGGTTCACAACTACAACCAGCTGCTTGCCTCGGTTGTCGTCAGCGTTCAAGAATCTTCCGCGCAGCAGAGGAATCCCCATCGCTTGAAAATAATCGCCCTGAACCTGGATGGGTGTCGCCAGGTCCATTGCTCCATCCTTTGGCGGGACGTACCCTTCCGCGATAAAGACGCTGTTGCTGTTGTTGCCTGAGGCGGGCAGGAATGAGGTCAAGCCCACGCTCTTGACTCCGGGCAATTGCTGCAGGCGGCGCACCAGTTCCCGATTGAATTCGTCGACGGCGTTCTGATTGGCGTACTGTTTCCGGGGTAGCCCGTAAGCGGCGGCCAATGTGTGATCCGGCTGAAAGCCCAGATCGACCTGACGCATTTTCTCGAAGCTGCGCAACAGCAGTCCCGAAGATGCCAGCAGAACCAGCGCAACAGCGATCTCCGTGACCACGAGCGCGGAGCGCAGCCGCGCGTGGGCGCCACCTGAGCTGCCGGTGCGTCCCCCCTCCTTGAGTGTGTCGTTCAGGTTGGTGCGAATGGCGGCAAAGGCCGGGGCGAGGCCGCAGAACACTCCGGTGACGATACCTAGAGCAAGGGCAAAGCCTACCACGGGCCAGTCAAGGCCGATTTCGTTGACACGCGGCAGTGTCTCGGGCAGCAGGCTCACACCAAGGCGCAGCGCAACTGCCGCGAGGGCCAGGCCCACGATGCCTCCGGTCCCACTCAATACCAGACTCTCCAGAATCGCCTGCCACAGCAGTGTCGCCGAGCTTGCCCCCAATGCCTGGCGGACCGCGATTTCGCGCTGGCGGCGGATGGCGCGCACCAGGAGCAGTCCGGCAAGGTTGGCACATGCAATGAGAAGCACTACAACCACGGCGAGAAACAAGGTGCGAACCAGAGGTCGAGCCTGCTCCACGGTTTCCTCACGAAGCGGCCTGACCACCGAGTGCATGCTAAATCCGGCCATGTAGGAGGGAAAATTGCGCACCGTCTCCTGAGCCACGCGGTCGGCGTCGCTCACTGCCTGCGCCGCCGTAACACCTGGTTTCAGCCGCCCCACCATGCTGTAGTTCCAGTTTGCTGCGGCTGAGGGTGATACTTCCTGCGGACTGAAACTCATGGGAACCCAGAGTTCACTCCGGTTCAGGTGGCCGGGGTTCAATGGGAACTCAAAATCTCGCGGCATCACAGCGACGACGACGTAGGGTTTGCGGTCGAGAAGAATCTTCTTACCCAGGATGTTCGGATCACCATGCAGGCGGTTCTGCCAGGTGGAGTAGCTGAGCACGACCACTTGCTGATGCTGGTCGTCTTCCTGCTGCGTAAAGAAGCGGCCGAGGAGCGGCTGCACTGCGAGCGCCGGCAAAACTCCGCTGCTCATGCGGGTTGCGTTCACGATTGCAGGGTCACCTGCTCCCGAAAGCTCATAGCCGGCGCCCCCAAACCCGCCCAGGCTGGTAAAGCTGTGGGTGTCTCGCACATAGTTGCGAATATCAGGCGCGGTCACACCGGCCTCGCCGTTCCCGCCCACCTCAACACCGTGGAGAATGTCCGACAGCACCACAAGCCTGCCGGAATCAGGGAAGGGCAACGGGCGCAGGAGGACGCTCTCAACGATAGAAAAAATTGCAGTGGTTGCCCCGATGGCAAGCGCGAGCATCATGATGGCCATGGCGGCGAACCCGGGGGACCTTGCTAGATGACGAACGGCGATGCGCAAATCACGAAACAGGGAAAGCATTGAGACTCCTGGCACGACAGTCTGATCAAGACGAAGCAATCACACTGCCAAGGTACGGATCAGGAGGTTCATATGTTCCGCAGACATTAAGATGTGTGGCCGATTACCCGCAGGCCGGATGGTGGCCACAATCGGAATCGGCTGTCCGGAGATGAACAGCCAGCGCGGAACCCAGGCGTGGCCGCCCGGCGATAGCCCAATCGACTTGACAGCTATTCTGGTCTTGCGGCAAAGTCAATCGCACGCGCAAATGCTCCTCACTGCCCGCTGGAGATCACTGTGGATTGGCCCATTCATCACCTGCACCATATAAATCCCTGGGCAGTGTTGGTATCAGCCCTGATCCTGTGGCTGCTTGGCGCCACGTGGTACTCTCCCGCCCTCTTTGCCAAGCCCTGGATGGCCGCGCTCGACATCGTTCCCGACGGCCCGAAGAAGGGTCTCGCGATTGGCATGATCGCCTCTTTCCTTGGAGACCTGCTGATCGCTTTGGTGTTGCTCCATGTGATCTTATGGTCTGGGGCCTCCAACTATCCCACGGGCGCCTTCATCGGTTTCCTGTGCTGGCTTGGCTTCTTTGCCGCAACTGAGTTCCCCCAGGGGATTTATGAGGGTCGGCCGGTGAGACTTTTTGCCATCAATACCGGCTATTGGCTGGTGGGCTTGCTGATAATCGGCGGCCTGCTGGCAGTGTGGAAATAAAACTTTAAAGCAAAAGACTGGGTGTTCCCAGTTCCGCCACTGTTAGCCCATGAAGGCGAGTCGACGAAACCTTGACGGGTTAATAGTTCGTTAAATCAGAACAATTGAATCCTGAGCGCACTGCTTTCATCTCTAGCTGAAGCAACAGCACTTTGAGAGGAAATGCATAATGAGCAAACTCGCGGGAAAAGTAGCAGTGGTCACCGGTGCGTCCAAGGGCATCGGCGCCGCCATCGCCAAGTCTCTGGCCGCCGAAGGCGCATCCGTCGTCGTGAACTACGCCTCCAGCAAGTCCGGGGCCAGGACCGTGGTTGACGCCATCACCGAGGCGGGCGGTAAAGCTGTGGCCGTAAAAGGCGACGTCTCCAAGGCAGCCGAAGCTGAGGGCATTATCGACGCAGCAATCAAGAACTATGGCCGTCTCGATATTCTGGTTAATAACTCGGGTATTTATGAGTTTGCCCCGATTGAGGCGATTACCGAAGAGAAGTTCCACAAGATTTTCAACATCAATGTCCTGGGCTTGCTGCTTACCACGCAGGCAGCGCTCAAGCACATCGGCGCCGGCGGCAGCATCATCAATATTGGTTCCGTTGTCAGCCGCATCACGCCCGCCGCGTCCTCGATCTATACCGGAACGAAAGGTGCAGTCGACGCCATCACCGGCGTACTGGCGCGCGAGCTCGGCCCAAAGAAGATCCGAGTCAACGCCATCAACCCCGGCATGGTTGAGACTGAGGGCACCCACGCGGCAGGTATCCACGATACCGACTTTGAGAAGTCAACCATCGCCCAGACCCCGCTCGGCCGTTTGGGTCAACCCGGCGATATCGCCTCAGTCGCAGTGTTCCTCGCTTCCGACGACTCGGGCTGGCTGACGGGTGAACAAATCCTCGCCGGTGGCGGGCTGCGGTAACCATATAACGGAAAACAGGAAACTAAGGAGCGTGCGATGGGTAAGCTGGACGGAAAAGTAGCGGTCATTACAGCGGCAACCTCAGGCATGGCGCTGGCGACGGCAAAGCTGTTCGTTGAAGAGGGCGCTTATGTGTTCATCACCGGGCGGCGGAAGGACAAGCTGGATGAGGCGGTGAAGCTGATCGGCCGCAATGTAACCGGGGTTCAAGGCGATGCTGCGAATCTCGACGATCTGGATCGCCTCTATGAGACTGTCAAGAAAGTGAAAGGGAAAATTGACGTGCTCTTTGCCAGCGCCGGCATGGGCGAGCTAGCGAAGTTAGGGGAGATTACTCCGGAGCAATTCGACAACACCTTCAACCTGAATGTGCGGGGCACGTTGTTTACGGTACAGAAGGCGCTACCGCTCTTCAACGATGGAGGCTCGATCTTTATGAACGGGTCGATCGCGACCATCAAGGGCTTCCCCGCGTTTAGCGTGTACAGTGCGAGCAAAGCTGCGGTGCGTTCGTTTGCGCGGGTGTGGCTTGTCGACCTCAAAGAGCGGAAAATAAGAGTGAATGTACTCAGTCCGGGAACGATCGACACGCCGATTCTCGATCCGCTCGGACCGGACGCGAAGCAATACTTCGCCTCCATGATTCCACGGGGTGAGATCGGCCGACCAGAGGAAATTGCAACGGCGGCGCTTTTCCTGGCCTCAAGCGACTCGAGTTTTGTGAACGGCATTGAGCTGTTTGTGGATGGCGGTGTCGCGCAGATTTAATTTTGCTTTGTAATCAATGTCCCCACCTCCTTGAACCCTTTTCGTGAGCCTGGCAGGTTGCGGAAAGACTGCCGGATTCAGCAGAGATCTTTCGGAATCGCACGCCTCAGGGCCCAAAGGCCACAACGGTTACGTAGCTATAGGCCGGGGATCAATCCCGGCCTATAGCGAACCGCTTTTTTCCGTTGCCTGTTAGAGACGGGTGGGCCATTCATGAGTGACGCAGGCCGATTCTTTCCTTTCTGGTACAGTAGGTTGTTTCCTTTCTGATGACTTCATGAAGCGTTGCTTTTTGCAAAATGGAATATTCTGCTCACTGGCGCTGGCACTCACCTTCGCTCCGCTAACCCGTGCGGCAGAGGTGACGGGGAAAAGTCCCGAAGTGGACCTTCATCGTTCTCCAACTGGCGGCAAAACGCCGGTGGAGGTCTCGGTAGGGCTCTTCATCACCAACTTCGTAGCCATCGACGAAACGCGGGAAAGCTTCGAGGTCGGCGGCTTTCTCACTGGCAAATGGCAGGATCCCCGGCTTGCGTTGACTCCTGATCAAATATCAAACAAGGATGAGCAAGAGACACTTCGTTCCTTCCGCCTGGAAGATCTCTGGACGCCACCTATTGAGGGCGCCAACTCGATTTCACACAAGACGAACCAATATTGGCTGGAAGCAGACAAGAATGGCACGGTGACGTATCGAGAGCGCTTTGATGGGGTTTACTCCAATGATTTCGAATTACGGAAATTCCCCTTCGACACCCAGGTGCTCCGCTTTGAATATCAGCCCTTTCTCTCGCGAGCTTTTCAGATTCACTTCGCACCCCAGGCCCTGGCGGGAACCGGGATCAGCGCCGATCAGCACACTCAGCTCGCTGCCTGGCATCTGCAGGGCCTAAGCTATTCAACAGACAAGATGACGGACGACCCATTCCTGCCCCCGACAAACGAGGCCCTTTTTCAGCTCGTGGTTACGCGGCGGTCGGGCTTTTATCTGTGGAAAATCTTCTTGCCGCTGCTGATGATGACTCTTATTCCCATGGTCTCCTTCTGGATCGACGTGAAGGAGTTCGACTGGCTGTTAAAGATTCCTATGACCATGTTGCTCTCAATGGTTGCGTTCCAGTTCACCATCACGCGAGACCTGCCCCGAACCGGCTACATCACTTTTCTCGACGCTGTTTTTCTGGCGAGTTTTTTCTTCTGTTTTGCCGGCATTTTTGAGATTACAGCCGTCTACCTCCTACAGAAATACGGCAGGCGACCACTGGCGGTAAGATTGCATTCCGCGGGGAAATGGGTTTATCCGCTGGCTTACTTCGCCGTAGTTTCAGCTTTGGCGATTGGTTTTCTGGCATGATGGTGGCTGGCTCAACGAAACATTAGGTTCTCTTCCGCATGCAACTCGGTTTCGTAAGTGCGATTGTCCCTGAGCTCACGCTTGAAGAAGTGTTCGCCCTGGGAAAGGCGACAGGATACAGCTGCGTGGAGTTGATGTGTTGGCCGCCGGGAAAGGCGGATCGCCGCTATGCCGGTGTAACCCATATCGACGTCAGCAAACTCGAACCGCCGGCGGCGGCGCGGATCCTGGACCTTGCCCGGGCCCACGGCATGGAAATCAGCGGTCTGGGTTATTACCCAAATCTGCTTTCGCCGGATCAGGAACAAGGGAGGGCGACGGCGTCGCACCTCAAGCGGGTTATTGGCGCAGCGAAATTACTCAACCTCAGGGTGGTAAGTACGTTCGTGGGGCGTGACTGGACTCGCTCCGTTGAGGACAACTGGCCTCGCTTTCTGACCGTGTGGCGGGATCTCATCGCGTACGCTGAAGATCAGGGCGTTCTGGTTGCGATTGAGAACTGTCCCATGCTGTTTACTGCTGACGAATGGCCGGGCGGCAAGAATCTTGCGGCGAGTCCCGCGATCTGGCGGCGCATGTTCGAGGAGATTCCCAGCTTGAATTTCGGACTTAATTACGATCCGTCGCACCTGCTTTGGCAGCAAATGGACTATGTCACGCCGCTCAAGGAATTCTCGTCGCGCATATTCCGGGTTCATCTCAAGGATGTATCGGTGGACAGGCAGCGGCTGGATCAAGTGGGTATCCTGGCGTATCCGCTGGAGTTTCATAGTGCAAAGCTTCCAGGACGTGGGGACATAGACTGGGCTAAGTTCCTCAGCGCTCTCGGATATTCGGGCTACGACGGTCCGCTCTGCGTGGAGATCGAAGACCGGGAGTATGAGGGCGACCTGGCACATCGAAAGCAGGCGCTCGCCCTCAGCTCTGAATACTTGCGGCAGTTCCTTGTCTAAGCGCTGGGACTAGTACATGATCCAGCCGCCATCCACGTTGAGTGTCTGGCCGGTCATGGCATCGCTCAACTCGGTGGATAAAAACAAGCACACGCGCGCAATGTCAAGCGGGCCGATACGCCGCTTGAGACTCTGCAGGTCCATTACCGTGTCCGCTTGCTGCTTTGTCATAAGCTTTCTTTCGCCCTCGGTTTCGATTCCGCCTGGAGTTATGCAGTTGACGCGAACGTTATACTCGCCCATCTCTCTGGCCAGGGCGCGGGTAAACCCGATCATGCCTCCCTTGGTCGAGATGTAATGCGTCAAGTGCTTCAGGCCAGTAAAAAACGTGACCGATGAGATATTCACAACCGCGCCGGATCGTTGCTTAACCATGTGTGGCATCACCAGTTTTGTGCAAAGAAACACACTTTTCAGGTTGATGTCCTGCATGGTGTCCCACTGTTCTTCGGTCATCTCCAGGAAGGTCTGCCGGGGATAAACTCCGGCATTATTGATCAAGACATCGACCCGCCCGAAGCGGGAGATCGCATCCTCAACAACCTTCGCCATAGCCTCGCGATCGCGGGCATCGGCCTCAAAACCAAAAGCAGAGACGTCTTTACTTTGCAAATCCTCTGCGAGCTTTTTTATCCCCGGGCCGTCAATGTCGACGAGAAATAAATGTGCTCCACCCTCTGCAAATAGCTGAGCTACCCCGGCGCCGATGCCCGCAGCGGCTCCAGTCACAATGACGACCTTGTTCCTGATCAGATCCATTCTTCTCCCCCCGGTACGACTCTGTAGGCTGATCGTATCAAAATCTCCGGGGCAAACATCAATGTTTGCAATGGTTTAGAATGGATCGCCCGTAAACGCGCTGCGGCTTGCGATAGGGTCGATCGTTCAACTCCCTACCTCCAGCCCATAGCGCGACAAGTCGCGCTTCTGCAGGTTGTAGTCGATCAGGAAGCCTACGCCGACGGCCAGCGGAATGAAGCCTACGGCGGCCCCGGACAACACATCGTGCTCATGCAGGATCCAGGTGAGCGTCAGAAAGAACAACACCAACCCGGCGCCACTCGAGATCAGCACGATCGCCGTCCTGCGCGTATTCGCCAGGCTCCGGAGCGGGTCTTTGACCGGTTTATCGTCGCTACTTGTTTTGCCCAGCAATTTGTCGATATCGTCAGCGCTCATCCCACGCGCCACCATCGCCAAACGTTGCTCGGCCTTTAGCCTTTGCCTGTATGCTTCCGAGACAACGCCGCAAACAATGGCTACGATAGCGACCGCAAAGGCCCCCAGTGGAACTGAAAATGGGCTCAGATTCATAAGCTTTACCTTCCTCTCTGGCCGCCTTAGACTGTCGCCCTGGTTGAGAGTTTCATCCGACGCATGAAACTTTCAGGCAAATTCGCAGTCTGACCCTCCTTGGCCGCCGACATCACTTTCGAGCAGATCGTCCGGGACCATCAGACCATGGTCTTCAGCACGCTGATTCGCCTCACCGGCAGCCGCGAGCATATCGATGATCTAGCCCAGGAGGTGTTTCTACGGCTCTACCGTGCTCTGCCGGCATTTCGCGGGGAGGCCCTGCTCAGCACCTATCTGTATCGCATCATCGCCAACGTGGCACAGGACGAATGGAAGCGCCGACGACGTGACGACCTTCCCCTGGTTTCGTTCTCTGACGAGGATGCAGACTGGGAAGGGCGGCTGCATCATCCGAGTCCCGACGCCGAGCAGCAGTTTGTCCAAAGACAGTTCCGGTATTCTGTAGAGAATGAATTGCAGAGGCTTAGCGCCGTGGAGAGAACCGTGCTGGTGCTCTATCATCAAGAGGAGCGCAGTTACGAGCAGATTGCAGAATCGCTGAAGCTGCCCATCGGCACGGTGCGAACCCACCTTCACCGTGGCCGCAAAAAGCTTCGCGATGGTATCCAACGGCAGCAAGAAGCGGAAAGGGGAACAACATGGCAGAAGACAAGATGAACTACGCTTCGCTCGATGCAAAGATCGTCCTCGTGCTGGAGACGGCTCCTCGACCGAACATCCCGGCTGATTTCGCTGCCCGGATTGCCGGCCAACTGGCTCCGCGCGCAACGGTAGTTCTTACTCCGGCGCGATATGGCCGCCGTGCGGCGGTGGCGTGCCTGGTCGTGCTGCTGACCCTAATACTTGTTTTTGCTCATCGGGCGACTGGATCGCCGCTGTATTCGTTCTCGATCGAATCAATTTTTTGCGCTCAGTTTGCACTCTTGGCCGTGTGGCTGATGGCGCGGAACGCAGGCTATTCTTCCCCGGGCTCTTTCTAAAATCCATTCGTGGCGCTCCTCACTCGCCGCTTATCTAATATTTAGGTTGGAACGATCGATGGCAATCAGGATTACGCGCAGCGATCCGCGCTACGCGATGTTGCAGAGCAGCCGGAATCTTCGCTGGGACGACCAGGCGGAGGCGGTGAGTGAGATTGAACTGTGCGAGACCGCCGAGCAAGCGGCCGAAGCATTGCAGCGCATCGTCGCAGCGGGCAAGCGCCCCACGGTCCGCAGCGGCGGCCATTGTTACGAGGATTTCGTGGTCAACAACCCGGGCGGTGTGATTCTGGATTTGAGCCTGCTGACCCATGGCAGCGTGGCAGGAGACGGAGCGCGATACCGCATAAGTCCTGGGCAGCAGTTGGGCGAAGTATATCTTGACCTGTACAAGCGGCACGGTGTGACCATTCCCGGAGGTAGTTGCTATGACGTGGGCGCCGGGGGACACATAAGCGGGGGCGGCTACGGCGTGCTTTCGCGGCTGCATGGCCTCACGATTGATTGGGTATCGGGGATTGAGATTCTTACCGTAGATGGCAAAGGACACGTTGAGCTCAAGCGATTGGACCGGGAGCACGATCCTGATCTTTTTCGCGCCTCGCGGGGTGCGGGCGGTGGAAACTTCGGCGTGATCACCGGCTTTCTTTTCGACCGGTTGCCCGTGGCGCCGTTTGAAGTGGCAAACGCCCACTTGTCGTTTGACTGGGCTACTATGACCGAGGACAACTTCGCCGCCATCCTCATGGCGTTCGGAGACTACTGGGCCCAGCGAGGCACGGAACCGGATACGTGGGGACTCTTTTCCGGGCTCGGCCTCACACACGCCTCCTCCGGCAGGTTTGGACTTTCCCTGCAGTTCTGCAACCCGGATGGACGCTGTGACGACCTGAAGCTATTAGAGGAGTTTCTCGATCGCTTTCAGGCCTTCGGTCCGGCGGAGAAACGTGCGCCGGCATCAGGGGACCAGCGGTTTGCACCGCGCAGCCCGGTCGCCCGGCAGAGTGTAGGGCGATACAACGTCGATAAGCTGTTATGGCTGGATGCGACGATTGGCGATAGTGGCAGCGGGCATAGTGGGCGTGCGGCGTACAAGTCCTGTTACATGAAACAAAATTTTACCCGTGCGGAGGCGAAGTGCATTTACAAGCAACTTACGCGGAGGATCCCCGGGGTTGACCTGCGTGGTTCGGTGATGGCGGTGGACTCCTATGGAGGCGCCGTCAATGCGAAGGGGACGGCCGCAGTCACTTCAAGCTGGCACCGGTCCTCGATTATGAAGGTGCAGTTTCAGCAGTATTGGGACCACGCGGACGAAGATGCGGGCCGCCTGCGGTGGATGCGGGAATTCTACACGGAACTTTACTCGCTCCATGTAGAGCCGCAATATGCCGGCACTCCATTCCCCAACGAATTTTACGAAGGCTGCTACATCAACTATCCGGATAGCGACATGCTCGCCTACCCCTTCTGGCCGCAGCTGTATTACGGCACGCATGATTTGTACCCGTTTCTGCAGCAAGTGAAACGGCGCTACGACCCGAACAACATTTTCCATCACAAGATGTCTATACGCGCTTAACGAATGCATCGGACGCTGATGGAAGGAGGACCGCAGATCTCTCCACTACGCTACGCTCCGGTCGAGATGACAATTCTTATTGTGGAACAAATTTTTCACCTTGACTGGAGCGTAGCGTAGGGAGAGAGATCTGCGGTCCTGCTTCGCGGTTTCATGCTGTAATCGGAGGTTTCTCAATGTCGTCCAGTAATTATGTTCTTAGCCGGCGGCGGTTTCTCGGCTGGTCCCAGGCCGCTCTTGCGGCAATCGGCACAAATGGGTTGCTGGGGTCCAGACAGCAAGCGTTCGCCGCGGCAGAAGATCCCGGATCTGCGGACGACTACTACCGGAAGCTGGGAGTTGAAACGATTATTAATGCGGCCGGGACGTACACCTACCTCACAGCAGCCGTGATGCCGCCCCAGGTTCAGCGCGCCGTTGCGCAGGCCGCGCTGCACCCCGTGGTTCTGGCTGACCTGCAGAGGGCTTCAGGAGAGTACCTGGCGCGTAAGCTGCGCTGCGAGGGAGCAGTTGTAACCTCAGGGGCATCGGGCGCGCTCACACTGGCCACCGCGGCTTGTATCGTATCCGCCAACGGCATCAAGCCAGATCAAATCCCCGAGGAAGTCGGGACCATGAAGAACGAGGTCATCGTTCAGAAAGCGCACCGCTACGAGTATGACCACGCCATGCTGCTGTGCGGTGCGCGGATCGTCGAAGTTGTCACGGTCGATGACTATAAGCATGCCTTCACGCCAAAGACGGTCATGACCAACTTTTTCAACGCCGCGGGAGCGGGTGAGATCGACCGCCAGACATGGCTTAGCATTGCTCACCAACACGATGTTCCATGTCACATGGACGCGGCTGCCGACATGCCGCCGATCGAAAACCTGTGGAAGTACACGGCCATGGGTTATGATCTGGTTTGTTTTTCCGGCGGCAAAGGAATTCGCGGTCCGCAAAACGCCGGGCTGCTGCTCGGACGCAAGCATCTGACCGATCTGGCGGTGGCCAATAACAACCCCACCGGGGACGCCGTGGGCCGGGGCATGAAGGTGGCCAAGGAACAGATTGTGGGTATGGTCGCGGCCGTGGATTGGCTTCTGGAACAGAGCGACGAGCGCAACCAGGCCGAGTATATGCGGCGCGCCGATATTATTATCCGCGCGGTAAAGGATGTTCCCACTATGAAGACAGAGATCTTTATGCCGGAGATTGCGAACCATGTGCCTCACCTGATCCTGGCTTACGATCCGCAAACGGTGGGTATCACACCCAAGCAAGTACAGGAGAAGCTACGCGCGCAGCGGCCACCCATCGAGCTGAATCCTGCGACCGGTTCAACCGGCCGTCTCGGACCGCACTCCAACGAGAACACCATCGTGGTGGGAACCTGGATGCTGCTGCCCGGTGAAGCGGAGATCGTTGGGCGCCGGCTTCATGAAGTCCTTTCTCATCCCAACGCGTGAACAGATTCGATCCACTACAACCAGGAAAATGATGCAGACGATTGTGTACAGCAAGATCTTCCGCTTTACTTTTGCACTTGCGCTGACCGCAGGCCTGAGCGCTTTCGCCCAGACGGCAGCGCCGGTATACGACCTCCTGCTCCGCGGCGGACACGTGCTCGATGAGAAGAACCACATCGATGGCGTTATGGACGTAGCCATTAAAGACGGCAAGATCGCCAAAGTAGCCGCAAAGATCCCGTCCAGCGCGGCGCTCAAGACAGTCGAGGTAAAGGGTTTGTATGTTACGCCAGGGCTGATCGACATTCACGTTCACGTCTATGCCGGGACGGGGGAGCGAAACTCCTATGCCGGCGACAATAGCGTGCCTCCCGATGGCTTTACTTTCCGGGTGGGCGTCACCACCGTGGTCGATGCCGGCTGCTCGGGCTGGCGAAACTTTGAAGATTTTAAAGATCGGATTATCGATCGCTCGAAGACACGCGTATTCGCCATGCTCAACATCGTCGGCGCGGGCATGCGCGGGGGGCATTATGAGCAGAACATGGCTGACATGGACGGAGAAGCCACAGCTGCCATGGCACTCAAATACCCGAACACGATCGTGGGCATCAAGACCGCGCACTTTGATGGCCCGGAGTGGACCCCTGTGGAGCAGGCCGTCATTGCCGGAACCAAAGCCAATATCCCGGTTATGGTGGACTTCGGCAGCGACCGTCCTACGCGGCCTATTTACGACCTGATGACTAAAAAGCTGCGGCCCGGCGATATCTACACGCACATGTACTCGGGGCTTCGTCATGAACAGGATCCAGTCACATTGGGTCCCAGCCAGGCATTGATCGAAGGCCGCAAGCGAGGGATTTACTTTGACGTAGGCCAGGGCGGAGGCAGCTTCAAGTGGTCGCTCGCGGTTCCCATGATCAAAGCGGGATTTATCCCAGACTCCATTTCGACCGACCTTCATGTCGCCAGCATGAACGGCGCCATGAAGGACGAGCTCAATGTTGCGGACAAGATCATGGCAGTAAACGTTCCGCTGAAGGAGGTCATCGCGGAGATGACCTCGCACCCGGCACACGAGATTCGCCACGACGAGCTTGGCAATCTCTCGGAGGGCTCGATCGCCGATGTCGCGGTGCTCCGTCTGGAAACCGGCAAATTTGGCTTTACCGACATGCTCAATAAACGCCTGGACGGCAAACAGAAACTCATCTGTGAACTAACCATCAAGGACGGAAAGGTGGTCTACGACCTGAACGGCATCAGCGCCGACTTATGGACCGCGCCGGCCGGACCGCATGATGCGGAGGCTAACCGCTGGACTACGTTCGCGCCGTCGATGGAATCGAGCCACCAGACTGCACCGTCGCAACACTAAGGTAAGTTCTTGGGGTAATGTGTCTGACTTTCCTTCTGCTCCGGGAGTATTGTTTTCGACAGTTCTTGTGTTAGTGTCTTATTGTGACAGTTGGTCCAAATCGTATTGTTCACTGCAACCGCGCCTCCTCGGCGCAGGTTAGCTGTTGTTGCCTGCGCTAAGTTTCGCAGCAGGCTCAGCTTTGCTGATTCGCCCCTCACAATCGGCAGCACTCATTCAAATTAAATAGATGTCTCAGGAGATTTACACTTGGGCACCGCTATCCTCCGCAGATTTGTATCTCGCACTTCGGTCTCGCAGCACTTCTTGTGGCTCTGTTGTAGCCGCTAGTTCGCATGCGTTTCCGGCCCGGCGCGAAAGAATCTTTTAGGAGTGTACCTATGCGTTATTTGCACCTTGTTCTTCGCTCTTCCCTGCTCTGCAGCCTGTCTGTGGCTCTATTTTGCGTGCCTAGAGGCAGTGCGCAGATGGTCGGTGGCACCATCTCCGGCGATGTCGTTGATCCAGGGGGGGCTGCGGTAGCAGGAGCGCAGGTGGTCATTCGCAATGATGAAACCGGCAGCGAACGCAAAGTAACCACCGGTGAAAGCGGCTCGTTCTCTGCCCCGTCTGTGGCAGTTGGGATATACACAGTCTCTGTTTCGCTCACTGGCTTCGCGCCGCTCGACCGCACCGGGATCGCGCTAACCGTTGGCCAGAATGTTCAGCTGCACCTTGCGCTCACGATTGGCGGCGTGCAACAGAGCGTATCCGTGGTGGACACCCCGGCCGTGGTGGACACCTCGACCCTGCAATCGCAGGGGTTGGTGGATGAACGGCAGGTAAAAGAGTTGCCGCTCAATGGCCGTAGTTTCGATCAGCTTATCCAGCTAAATCCCGCATCCGTGAGCTACACCACCCAGCGGTCGGGCGGCGTGGGCACATCAAACTCCTCTGTGGGCAATATGTACTCCGTTTCCGGACGGCGCCCGCAGGACAATCTCTTCCTGCTGAACGGTATCGAATACACGGGAGCCTCGCTTATCAACGTGACCCCCGGCGGCACCAGCGGGCAGCTGCTCGGCGTGGATGCAGTCCGCGAATTTAACGTGGTCAGCGATACTTATGGCGCCAACTACGGTAAGCGGACCGGCGCGCAGGTTTCGATCATCACTGCGTCAGGCGGAAACAAGGTCCACGGTTCTGTCTATGAGTTTCTGCGCAACAGCGCCCTGGACGCGCGAAACTATTTCGACCAGGCAAATATTCCCGAGTTTCAACGCAACGACTTTGGCGCTGCGGTCGGTGGTCCGCTCCGCCACGACAAACTGTTCGGCTTTGGCAACTACGAAGGTTACCGGCAGCATCTCGGCCTGAGCGCCGTCAGCTTTGTACCCGACGATACATCGCGGGCAGCGGCTTCTGCCCTGGTCCAGCCGCTCCTGGCTCTTTGGCCGGTAGCCAATGGCCCCGAGTTGCTCAACCCAAACGGCAAGCCGAGTGGTATCGCGGAGGCCTTTTCTAATCCGCCACAGCATATCCGCGAAGACTTCGGCACGACCCGGGTCGACGCCAATCTGACCCAGAACGATTTGCTCTTTGGCGTCTACACAGTGGATGACAGTGCCGCAAACACTCCATCGCAAAATCCTTACTCGACAATCTACGAGCGGCTGCGGGAGCAAGTAGTGAGTGCCCAGGAACAGCACGTCTTCTCGCCGAACTTGCTCAATACGCTCCGCTTCGGTTATTCGCGGGCGGCCTATTACTTCACCGGTCAGGCACCCGACTCAGTACCTGGTTGGGTCGAGGGCAAGCCTGTCGGCGCGATCGTGATTGCGGGAAGCACGGCCTCAAATGGTGCGTCGCAGGTTACCCTCGCAGGCGCGAACACCGGCAGCAACAACCAGGCAGTACGTAACCTGTTTACCGTTGACGAGCATATTTTCTGGACTCACGGACAACACCAGGTTGAGGTAGGCGTATGGCTGCAGCGGTTGCAATCCAATGACAACCTGGCGCAGAACCAATATGGGCAGGCATCTTTCTCGACTCTGAGTAGCTTTCTGAAGGGCAGCGTCGCAACCTTCACCGTTGTGCCTGCACCCACCGAGCTTGGCTGGCGGTCTCTCTTTGGAGCGGGATTTATCGAAGATGCGTGGAAAGTGAGCCCACGGTTGGAACTTCGCGCAGGCTTGCGGTCAGAGTCCACGAACGGTTGGAATGAGGCCCACAGCCGCGCATCGAACTACGGCTTTACCGACGGCGTCATCAACACGAACCCCACCATCGGCGGCTCTGCTCTTGCGGATAATCGCGCCAAGTTCATGCCGGAACCGCGCGTCGGCCTGGCTTACGATCTTTTTGGCAATGGCAAGACCGCTGTGCGGGCGAGCTTCGGCGTGCACCGCGCGCTGCTGGATACGCTCGACTACCGGCTTGACCAGACTGCGCCGTTCAACACCACGCTTTCGTTCACTAACACGACCGTGGATAAGCTTCCCGAGCTCGCCAGCGGAACGGCCACCGGCAGCGGACAAATCTCACCCAGCAATGTGCAGCCGAACCTCGACACTCCCACGGTACTAGCCTGGACGTTCAAGATTGAGCAGCAAATCGCCGCGGCTACCTCGCTCACCATCGGCTATGTTGGCTCACACGGATACCATCAGATTCTTTCCGAAGACCAGAACACGCCTCCGACCGTACTCTGCCCGGCTTCGCCATGCCCTGGAGTTCTCGCTCCAGGAACTGTCTTCTACGCTGGGACAACGAAGGCCAACCCTAAAGTCGCCAACACCACCTCATGGGTATCGCAGGGAAGCAGCAACTACAACGGCCTCGAGGTCGATGTGCGGCGCCGGTTGTCGCAGGGGCTGCAGTTGCGCGGAGTTTACACTTTCGCCAGCAACCTGGACAACGGGTCTGCCTGGAACACCAGCGTCTCGGCGAACACTCCCGCCTACGTCATGTATCCGGGAAATCCAGGTCTCGACTATGGCCCGGCGGCGACCAACATCCGCCATGCCGGAGCGATCAATGGCACCTGGGAGCTGCCTTTTGACCGCGCTCCGCTACCCGCGCAAGTGACCGGCGGCTGGGCGCTTAGCGGGATCGCCACTCTACAGACCGGTTTCCCTCTTTCGCCGCAGTTGGGTTACAACCCGACCGGCAACGGCGACTCACGCAACCCAGTGCGCCCTAACCTCACCCCCGATTTTCAAGGTCCGCTGTACCCCAAGACGGTGAGGCAGTGGTTCAATCCCGCAGCTTTCGCCGCGCCCTATCCGGGGACATTCGGTGATGTAGGCCGCGACACGCTCACTGGTCCGGGCCTCACCGAGCTGGATCTCTCGCTGGCTAAGAACACTGTGATCCATGAGCGGTTTCGCGTGCAGTTCCGGGCGGAGTTCTTTAACATCCTTAATCACGCCAACTTCACCACGCCAAACCCGGTTGTCTACACCTCCGGCCCAACGCCAAAGACGCCCACAGCAGAAGTTGCTCCATCCGCAACTGCCGGGGTTATCAGTGCAACGGCCACCACCTCGCGGCAAATTCAGTTTGGGGTGAAGATTCTTTTCTAAACTTCTCCACTTTCCAGCACTTACGTCCCGATCAGCAAATCTCTTGCGAAAGATACGGAGCCGCACAGAGTGAGGGACAGCGATCGTACAGGCCAACTCTTCACAGGCCTGTGAGACGCGTGCAGCCCTACAGAACCTTTCTGTAGCGAACAGAAACCTTTCTGTAACTTTTCCCGCCTGAGTAGAATGCACCAGTCTCCGGTGTGTCAAGGAAATTCTTTGTCATTCTTCGTCGGCGAAAAAAAATGACCGCTAGAGGGAGAAACCTATGGACATGTTCGACCGTCACTAGGATAGTAGTGAGGCGTCAACCTTCTCAACGGTTCCTCAGGAAAATTTTGAGCAGCAAAAAGTCGGCTGAAAAACTCGAAAGAGTAACGCTCCGAACATTGGCAAGCCATCTTGGCTTATCGCTGACGACTGTATCTGTCGTTGTGAGCGATTCGCCGGCGGCGCAGGCGATCCCACCTGCAACCAGGAAAAGAATCCTGGCCGCCGCCAGCGAGCTTCACTACAGGCCCAATTACTTTGCCCGATCGCTTCGCCGAAAGCGCGGTATGTCCATTGGCGTTCTGGTCGCTGAGATGAGCGAGGGCTACTTCACGCTGGTGATGAATGGCGTCGAAGAGTACCTCATGGCGTCGAAATACTTCTACCTGCTGGCCGCCCACTACTGGCAACCGGAATTACTCGAGGAATATCCGAAGATGTTACTGGAGAGGTCGGTGGACGGCCTTCTACTGGTGAACACTCCAACTCCTTCACGGATTCCAGTTCCTATAGTGTCCATTTCAGGACACCAAGCCGTGGCTGGAGTGACCAATATTCAACTAAATCATAAGCAGGCGGCTCGTCTTGCACTCAAGCACCTCTCTGACCTGGGACATCGCAGAGTAGCTTTCATGCGAGGCCAGGAGGAGACAGTCGACACGGACTGTCGCTGGCGAGAGATCATGGAGACAGCCCGCGCGTTCGGGATCGAGCTACATCCGGAGTTGCTTATTAGACTCACGGAGAACAGTTGGTCACCGGCGTTGGGATATGGCCCGGTCAAGCAGTTGCTGTCGCGCACCAGAGATTTCACTGCGCTCTTCGCATTCAACGACATCGCCGCCGTGGGCGCCATTCGCGCCCTGCATGAAGCCGGCCTCCGCGTTCCCCACGACGTCTCCGTTATTGGCTTCGACGACGTGTTAAGCGCCCCCTTCGGCATCCCGAGTCTGACCACCATTCGCCAGCCATTGCGTGAAATGGGGAAGACGGGAGCGGAATATCTGCTCAATCGAATCAATCACCCAAAAGCGCCTTACGCCAAGCAGGTGGTCGTCCAACCGGAACTGGTCATCCGGGAATCTACCGCTCAAGTTTCATCCCGACGCACCGTAGCGAGAAGCAAACGACGCAAACCTGCTTAGCGTATCCGCGTAGTTGCCTTCTCGGTGCCGCGATTGCTAGAGTTAAAGGGCACGTCAAGGGTGCACCCTGTCCGCGGAAAGGGACTATCCCACCTTGTAGTTCGGCTTTATCCGACATCCACTCTCTCCTGCCCGGCGCAGCGGACCACGGGCGACTACGAAGGAGTGAGTTATGCCTGCACACGAATTACCTGCGCGCCCCAACCTCGAACATCTCAAAAAGCAAGCCCGCCAGCTGCACCGTGAATTTCTGCACGGCGAACCGTCGGCCATAGAACGGCTTGGCCGGTCGGATGCAGCGTCCACACCCAAACTCGCAGACGCACTGCACGTGATCGCGCGCGAATACGGCTTTGATAACTGGTCGAAGTTGAAATCCCATGTGGGCTCCTTATCGGAAGACCCAATGGAAGCGTTGACGGTAGCCGTCAACGCGAACGATGCTCAGTTGGTGCGCCAGGTATTGGCACGCCATCCGGCGTTAAAGTCAAAACTGGATGAACCGTTGCCCAACTACGGCTTTGACGCGCCGGCACTATTCAGCGCCGTGAATAAAGATAATCGCGAAATGGTCGACGTACTGCTCGACGCCGGCGCGAACATCAACGCGCGCACCCGATGGTGGGCCGGCGGTTTTGGCGTGCTCGACAGCTCGAGCCCGGCGCTCACACCATATCTCATCGAACGTGGTGCGTACGTGGATGTTCATGCAGCCGCACGCCTCGGCATGTTCGGCCGGGTGCAGGAGCTCATCCAGTCTGACCTCGCGCTGGTGCATGCTCGCGGCGGCGATGGCCAGACACCGCTACACTTTGCTTCCAGCATTGAGATTGCCGGTTACCTGCTTGACCATGGGGCAGAGATTAACCTCCGCGATATCGATCACGAGTCGACGGCCGCGCAGTACATGACCGCGCTCTTGCCGCGCCGAATCGAAGTGGCGCGCTATTTGATTTCTCGCGGGGCCCAGACCGATATTTTAATGGCCGCCGCGGTGGGCGATCTGGACCTGGTTCGTTGGCATCTTGATGAGGATCCCGCATCGGTGCGAATGGCAGTGTCTGAAAAGCACCTCCCCAAACAGAATCCTCAAAGTGGCGGCAGCATTTATATCTTCGGTTTCGGATGGGGCAAGACGCCCCATATGCTGGCCCGAGAGTTCGGTCACGAGGAGGTGTTTCGTCTGCTGATGCAGCGTAGCTCGCTGGTTCTGCGATTCGCTCAGGCCTGTGACGTGGGCGATGAAGCCCTGGCCAACGAGCAGCTCGTGAAACACCCCGATGTCGTGCGAACTCTTTCCCCGCAAGCAAGCCGCCTAATTCTTAGAACCGCGGTGCGTAATAACACAAAAAGTGTGAGCATGATGCTCGGTGCCGGGTGGCCTGCCGATGTGCGTGGAGAGCACGATCAAACCCCCCTGCACTGGGCTGCGTGGCACGGCAACGTAGAGATGGTGCGCCAACTGCTCGATCACGACGCGCCCGTGCAAGTAGAGGAGCAGGAGCACAATGGAACCCCTCTCAGCTGGGCGCTGCATGGTTCGGAACATAGCTGGCACCGCGACACGGGAGACTATCCGCAGACGGTTGAGGCGCTGCTGAAGGCTGGCGGGCAGACGACCATTGAGAGCGATTCGCTCGACGTCCCGGAGGACGTGCTGGAGGTGATCCGACGCCACCGGGGGCAATAAGGGTTGCAGCGGCTTACGGAAAGAGCGCGGTCCTCAGCTGAGGCCGCGTCAACGTGCGAACCGCAGATCTCTGTCCGGCCTCTGGTACTCTATAACCCCTGTTATCAAGAAACGGCCGCGAATTCAGGTGGAGGATCCGAGGCATGGTCTTTGCCCGTCGATGGGGCTTCTTTTGCGCGGTTGTTGTCGTCCTTTTGCTGGCTCCCGGACGCGTGTTGGGCGAGGACAAGCTGCTCATCGTCAACGGTACAAACCTGACCATGAAGCCAGGACAGACAACGCCTTTCGTGGGCTACGTTCTAGTTGGGAACGACGGAAAAATCAAAGCGGTCGGCAAGGGCAGCCCGCCGGCAGGCACTCAGGCAAAGACCATCTATGACGCAAAAGGGAAATTCGTGCTGCCTGGTTTTATCTCTGCGCACAGTCATTTATCAGAAAGCGCCTTTCGCGGGCTGGCGACCGACCAATATGTCTACCAATACCCTGCCATGACAGGCTGGGTGGAAACGCTCGAAACGCGGGAACTCGGCACGCGGCCGGAAGACTATTACTGGTTTACCCTGCAAGGCGCCCTGGATCACCTGGTTCATGGAATCACTTCTGTTTACAACTTCGCATATGCCCGAAAGGATGATGAGGCGTTTGAAGAAGCTCAGTGGCGCGCCGAGCTCGATTCCGGAATTCGCTTCATCCATTCCTACGAGCCGTCGGGCAATTCAACGCCTGCGCTCCGTCGGGCGAACCTGGAGAAATTTCTTGCCTATGCCAAGGCGAATCTATCTCGCCCAACGGTTCTTAAAATGGCGTACTCCGGATGGGTCACGAGTCCCCAGGCAATGCTGCTCGATGCGTCCTTTTTGCGCGATTACCATCTCTACTCGGAAATTCATTTCCTTGAATCTCCAGTAAACCAGGAGAAGCAGCGCGAGACCTTCAAATACATCACGGATGCTCACATTCTGGGCCCGAACGTGAGCTTTGGGCACTTCATCCATACAGATGACGCAATCTTAAGAACGGTCGCTGCCGCCGGTTCCGGGATGGTCTGGAATCCAATGTCGAATGGGCGGCTGGCATCCGGCATTGCCGATATTCCGAAGTACCAGAAGATGGGGATCAAGGTGGGCATGGGTGTGGATGGCGAAGGGAGTTCAGACCTGCCGGACCCATTTGAAAATATGCGCATGGGCCTGTACGTTATCCGGGCGAAATACGAAAGCGCCAAGGTTCTGCAGCCCGTCGATGTACTGCGCTTTCACACCATGGGAAGCGCAGAAGTTCTGGGCGTGGCCGACAAAGTAGGCAGCCTTGAAGTGGGCAAGTTTGGCGACATTCTCGTGGTCGATCCCAAATTAGTGGAGCGCGGACCGATCGTCGATGACTATGCTGCGGTGGTCCTGGCCTGCAATGCCATGAACCTCGCCAAGGTGTATGTTGGCGGCGACCTGTTGGTTGACACTTACCGTTTGCAGAAGAGCGATATGGGCAAAGTATCGCAAGAAGTGAATCAACGGGTTGCCCGTCTGCACTAGACTGAGAGACGCGTAGGAAGTTTTGAGGGACTGATGACGGACAAGTACCGAATAGGGCGCCGGGATTTTTTCAAGCAGGCTGCCGGTACGATCGGCGCGACGCAAATTCCTCACTGGCCGGCGTTGGCCGAGGCTGAGGCCCACCAGGTTAAGAAACCAACTCGAGCAACCGCTGAGCAAATCTCTTATCCCCGGGTGTTCTCCGGCCAACAGCTCAAGATGCTCGCCTTTCCCCTGGGAGGCGTCGCCGCCGGAAGCGTAGCCTTAGGCGGGCGAGGTCAACTGCGGGATTGGGAGATTTTCAACCGGCCGAACAAAGGCTTTTCTCCTTCCTATGCGTTTCCCTCGATCTGGATTAAGGCGGGCGATGCGAAGCCAATAACGCGAGTTCTGGAAGCGCGCATTCTGCCACCGTATGAGGGACAGGACGGCCTGGGCTCGAGCAATTCACCCGGGTTGAGCCGCATTGCGACGGCTGAATTCACAGCGCAGTATCCGCTGGCGCACCTGGAATTCAAAGATCCGAGCCTCCCGGTCAGGATTGAACTCGAGGCATTCTCACCTTTTATTCCGCATGATCCTGACGCCTCAGGCTTGCCGGTGGCAATCCTGCGCTATCGCGTGAGCAACCCCTCTCGTTCCGCTGCGAAGGTTGCGATTTCGTTTTCTATCGATAACCCTATAAAGGCCTCCGTGAATCCCGACGTCGCGCGTGAATCGCAGGATCTGCGTCTCAATGAGTACCGCACGGCGAGTGGCCTTGAGGGTCTGTTAATGACCAATCCAAGCCTTGCCGCCGGGGACCCGATGCGGGGCAGCTTCGTTCTTACCGCCGTTACCAGTCCAAATGCGCGAACCTCCCACTGGCGTGGCTGGCCCAAAGGGCGTTGGTGGAATTCGCCGATGTTGTTTTGGGACGCATTTTCGCAGGATGGAGAATTGCTCAACGAGCCCGATGCACGCAACGCGGTGGGGGCACTTTGCCAACAAAGCTCGATAGCTGCCGGCGCATCTGCTGAATTCACTTTCCTGTTAGCCTGGCATTTCCCCAACCGCACTCCGGAGTGGTGCGGATGGGATTACCCCAAGGGCGAGGGCCAAACGATCATTGGCAATTACTATGCCACGCGATTCAAGGATGCGTGGGATGTGGCCGAATACACCGCTTCGAACCTGGCGTCACTGGAATTTCGCACGCGCACTTTCGTGAATGCCTTTGCCGCCAGCACGCTGCCGGCGGCGGTAAAAGAAGCGGCGAGCGCGAATCTTTCCACGCTGGCTACGACTACGTGCTTCCGTACCGCGGACGGCGAATTTCATGGCTTCGAGGGCTCCGACGATCACAGTGGCTGCTGCTTCGGGAACTGTACCCATGTATGGAATTACGAGACGGCGACCGCGTTCCTGTTTCCTTCGTACGCGCGATCCCTGCGCCAAGCTGCGTTCGGATACAGCATGGACGACGAGGGCGGCATGCGCTTCCGCCAGTTGCTTCCCGACGGCAAAGAACGATACCACATCGCAGCAGCAGATGGGCAGATGGGCCAGATCATCCACGCCTATCTCGACTGGAAGCTTTGCGGTGATGAAGCGTGGATGAAGATGATGTGGCCACGGGTGAAGAAAGGCGTGGAGTTCGCCTGGATCCCGGGAGGCTGGGATGCAAACCGTGACGGTGTCCTGGACGGAGTGCAGCATACGACCTACGATGTTGAATTCTACGGGCCGAATCCTTTGTGCGGGATCTATTACCTGGGGGCCTTGCGCGCAGCGGAAGAGATGGGGCGTGCCGCCGGCGATGATGCATCCGCCAACGAGTATCGCAGGCTTTTCGACCAGGGCAGCCGCTGGATCGATACCAATCTCTTTCGCGGGGAGTTTTATATCCAGCAGATTCGGGGCTATCGCCGCGATCAAATTTCACCGCAACTCATAAGCGGCTTCGGCAGTGACAATACGGAACAACCGGAATATCAAGTTGGCGGCGGATGCCTGATCGATCAGTTGTTGGGGCAGTACCTCGCGGACATTGCCGGACTCGGACCGCTTGTCTCTTCAGAGCACGTGCGTACCACATTGGATTCGATCTATCGCTACAACTACAAGCGCAGCCTGGTGGACCATAACACCGTGCAGCGTACCTATGCGCTGAATGATGAAGCAGCGGTGGTGGTTTGTGATTATGGCAAGGCACCTCGCCCTCACATTCCCTTTCCCTATTACGCGGAAGCATGGACGGGGCTGGAGCATTCGACGGCGGCGCTGATGTTTTACTCCGGGATGATTCCTCAAGGCGTGGAGTACGTTGAAAATCTTCGTGCCCGCTACGATGGCGTCAAGCGCAACCCGTGGGATGAAGCGGAGTGCGGCCACCACTACGCCCGGGCCATGTCTTCGTGGTCCAGTGTTGTGGCTCTGAGCGGCTTCCACTATGAAGGGGATCGCGGTCATGTTGTGACCCTGCCTCGGCTCCCGCATGATAACTTCCATTGCTTCTGGGCGACGGGCACCGGGTGGGGCACTTACACGCTGAAACGCACACAATCAGGGAGCGTTCGGCTCACGATCCAGGTGCTCGCCGGCGCTTTACCCTGCCGGTCGTGCGCGCTCGCCGCGCCGGGGTCGCGAGTAACGGCGCAAGTAGGCGCCAAAAACCTTACCGCGCGTTTAGAGAAGGCAAAGGAACAGGCGACGGTGTACTTTGCAGATCCTATTCAACTGCACGAAGGCGAGCAGTTGGAGATTGAGATTGCCAGCTGAGGAATACGGCCTGCACACAGCAGCGTGTCACGAGGCCATGCCGAGTCCAACGATATTGGCCGCGGCGATGATGACCAGCATGCCGCCCCATAGCAGGCGAACTGGCTTGGAGCCCACACCAGCCCATTCGCCCAGCGCAAGCCCCACAATCCCCCCAAACAAAACGTAGCCGCTCATATGCAGCATCCAGTTTACGTACGCGTAGTTTGCGGGGATTGAGGCCGCACCCCAGGCGTAGAAGAAGAACTGGAGATACCACATGATCCCGCCGGTGGCAGCGAGCGATCCATTCTTGAACAGGGTGGCGCCGGGTAGAGCGAGGTCGGCCCGGATCGAAAGCTCTTTCTTAAAGAAGAGCCTACTGAAGCAGTAAGCGAAATTGACCAGGCCACCCCCGCCCATGATGACGACGTAGCTGGGAATGGCGGCATAAAGCGGCTTGACCCCGAGGGCCAACGCAGATGCTTGAATGGGGCCGGCCGCATCAATGGCAAAAGACATCCCGGAGGAAAAGATGCCGCACATCACGGCCAGCAACAGACCCTTTTTCACATCGAATTCGCGAAGTTCCGAGCCCAGGGCAAGCTCTTTGCGATGCCCCGCTACGGAAACAATAACGACGCCGCAAAGGGCAACGACAATGCCCAAGAGGGTGAGCAGGCCGCCGCGCGTGTTCACAAGTTCGGCGGCGTGACCGTGGATGAGCGGTGGGATCAACGTTCCAACCACCAGGGTGACACCGATCGCCACTCCGATGCCGAGCGACATGCCGAGGTATCGCATGGTCAGGCCGTAGCTTACGTTGCCCACCCCCCACATACAGCCAAACAGGAAAGTCCGGAGGACCACGGCCGAATCAAGTGATCCGTAGAACGCCCGCAAGTCAGGTAGAAGTATGGCGCTTACACAAATAGGCAATATCACCCAGGAAAAGATGCCGGCAACTGCCCAGGTCGATTCCCATGTCCAGCGCTTGACTTTGCTGATGGGAGCGTAGAACGACGCAGCCGATGCCGCGCCAACCATGTGCCAGCCGATCCCCGCAATGATTCCCGTCACTCAATCACCCTTCAAATTGCCAGCAGCACGGCCTCCAGGCCGGGTTGCGCCCATACTCGTGTGATCTGTGAATGTTACGGGCCATGAAGAGTGTAGCGCAACGACCGCGGTTCTCGAGCGCGACAATGCGCCTCCCGCTCTGCCTCGAACGCCGGCGTTCCCAAAAAAAGCGAGGAACTGTTCGCGGAAGCGCGCTTTGTGATACTTAAGAGGAACTGACAAAGACACTGGATGGAGCGTAGCAATAGAAGGGGTGAACGCCAGACAAATCGTAGTTCCACTTAAAAAAATCTTTTCGCTGCGGCGCAGATTGAAGTTATTCCAATCGATTGTGCCGCGGCGTTTCTGGTTTCCGGGCGTTCTGGCGCTGGGCCGGATCCAGGCGGCAATCGCTCGAATGGCCGGCTCCAGCGACTGTGCACGTTACGAGGCCTCCTTCGTGGACACCTGGCTTCATGAGCTTAGCCGTGGCGGATCCTTTCCAATCAAATATCGAGTAACCGGGGCAGAGCATTTGCTCAAGACTGAGTCCGATGAGGCAGGATTGCTCTATTGCTCCGTTCATTTGCCTCTGGCCGAGGTCATGGTTCGGGGCTTCTTAGACTTGGGGGTTCCACCCGACTCCGTTATTGCTGCGCCGTCCAACATCACCGGAGAGGGAAGATGGATACCAGCCGGCATTGCAGAGGGGGTCAAGGCTCTTCCGCCCGGACCCGCAACCCTGCTACGTGTGCGAACCGTGTTGCGTGAAGGTGGAAGATTCGCGGCTATGTTGGACGAAGATTTAGGCCAACCACTTAAGCCACAAATGATGCGGCTGGCTGGACGAGTGGGGGCACGCGTTGTCCTTTGCTGGGCTGAGATGGATAAAAGTGGCACAATTTGTGTGAATTACGAACCTGCGCCTCACCCGATACCCGACAACGAGCAGAAGGTGCTCGCGAACCTGGGAGTGCTGGAAGATAGAAGGCAAAGAATCATCGCGGGTTTGCGCGGTTCCAGGTGGGGTCGCTGATTATTCAAGCGAGCCGCCGCATTTAGATCTGATTGTTCGTTTTGCCGCCGCGGCCTCTTGTCGCCAGACTTATGGCAAAGTCTGGATAGTTAGTTGTGGACTGTCGTCATGCCGCTTTGCGAAAAGGAACACGATGCGAGCTCAGTTTGCTTTCTTCTTGATACTCCTGGCTCATTTGTGTTCGCCGGCGGGGCTCGCTCGCACAGATCACCCGACTTCTCCGGAGGAGTTGGGCACGGTGAACTTCGCTACCTCGTGCAGCAGCGGGACACAACCTCAATTCGATCGCGCCGTGGCCTTGATGCACTCCTTTCAATTTGCTCGCGCGATTGAAGCGTTCCACGCAATTCTGGCGAGCGATCCGTCCTGCTCGATGGCCTACTGGGGTATTGCGCTGAGCGATTGGGGCAACCCCTTTGCTCCCGGTCTTCGACCTCAGGCCCAGTTGGAGCAGGGCATGCAAGCGGTCAGCCACGCACGGGCGGCGAATCCCAAGACCGCACGCGAACGTGCCTTTGTGGAGGCCGTTGCCCATCTGTTCACCGACACAGACAATGTTGATCAGCGTGCACGCGTCCTCGCGTACGAGCATGCCATGGCTGCCGTCAGCGCGGCCTATCCTGAGGACAGGGAAGCGGCCATTTTCTACGCACTGGCCCTGGCCTCCGCCGCCGACCCCACGGATAAAACCTATGCTCGGCAGCTCAGGGCAGGGCAAATACTGGAAAGCCTCTACGCCCGGTATCCAAATCATCCCGGACTCGCACACTACATCATTCATGCCTACGACGCGCCGCCGCTTGCCGAGCGCGCAGCTGGGGCGGAGAAGCATTACAGCGAGATTGCTCCATCC
This sequence comes from uncultured Acidobacteriaceae bacterium, assembly GCA_963758385.1. GTDB lineage: Bacteria > Acidobacteriota > Terriglobia > Terriglobales > Acidobacteriaceae > PALSA-350. The sequence continues at coordinate 3,311,996 of CAVWVA010000001.1, forward strand.
ACTCCGCACGCATTGCACATGCCTTCGCACACCTTTACGCGCCTGGGCGAGTGGCAGGCTTCCATCCATGCCAATATCGCTTCTGCCGCCTCCGCACGAAGGGCCGGCCAGCCGGTCGATGAATTGCATGCCTGTGACTATATGGTCTACGCATATTTGCAGACCGCCGAGGACGATGCGGCTCAGCAAGTGCTCGCATCCGCCACCCAGATCTTTTCGCGATTCGATCCAGGCGTGGTCATCGGCGGAGCCGGCAGTCCCGCAACAGCGTACTTCGCCTACGCAGCCATGCCTGCCCGATACGCCCTGGAGCGTCGAGCGTGGGTGGAAGCCACAAAACTAAAGCCCACTCCCAGCCGATTTCCGCAAACGGAGGCAATCACCTACTTTGCCCAGGGCTTAGGAGCTGCGCATTTGAAGGACCAGGCCGCCGCACGTTCAGCGATCCAGTCACTGGAAAAGAGTCGCAAACAGCTGATCCGGATGAAAGAAGACTACTGGGCCAACCAGGTTGACATTCAACGTCAGGAAGTGGTCTCGTGGTTGGCGTTTGCTGGAGGTAAGCCCCGGGATGCGATCTCCGGCATGCGCGCTGCGGCAGGTTTGGAAGACCTGACCGAAAAAAGTCCCGTCACCCCGGGGCCGCTAGCGCCGGCTCGTGAGTTGCTGGGAGAGCTCTTGTTGGAATCGAAGCGACCTTCCGAAGCTCTTGAAGAATTCAGAGCGACGCTGAAGAAGGAGCCCAACCGCTTTCGGTCGCTCTATGGGGCAGCCGAAGCGGCGAAACTGAGTGGGGATCGTCGGACGGAGCGCATGTATTTTGAAAAGTTGCTCGCGCTCGCCGAGCATGCGGATCACGCAGGACGCCCAGAACGGCCGAGGCGCGGAGGGAAATCCGGCTGGAATAGCGAAGTACTTGTGATTGTGTTGGTTGCGGGGCCTGGATTTGAACCAGGGACCTTTGGGTTATGAGCCCAACGAGCTACCGGACTGCTCCACCCCGCATCTTGAGTGTAACAATCGCAGCCCACAGGGTCAAACCACACGGAGGACCGCTGCTATAGCGAGGAGCAGGGAGGTTCGCTGATTTCTTCTCAGGCAAGCGCGTCGCATTTTCCGGGTTTCAACGACTTCCGTGTCGTTATGTGGCGGCCAACGCGTACATTGATGAAGAGGGAAACCGCGAAGCGTTACCCAAAGAACGCCACTCTGGATGTTTGACGCAGATCACAGTGCGGCCAAGACCTTTCGCCTGCGTTTGCTGGCGCCTCAACTCCATTTGGGATTCGCTTTCACTGGAGTAGGCACCGTGCTGCTGGGCACGATCCTGCCGCGGGCTTCTGCGAAGTGGCACCTGAGCGACAAAGAAGCAGGCGTTCTGTTGCTTCTGCAATTTGCCGCCTCCGCCTTCGGGTCGCTGCTGGTCCGCCGCAATTTATGGAAGACACTGGCCTCCGGCTATGGTCTCTTTTCCCTGGGAGCCATCAGTATTTTTCTTCTGCGACAACGATCGATACCGGCGCGTGGGACGGCCTTTGTGGTTTATGGGTTGGGGCTCGGAGTGGCCATGACGGCGACCAACCTGCTCGTCAGCCGGCGCTCTCCAACGAGCAGAGGAGCAGCACTGGCCGTTTTGAATTTTGCGTGGAGCGCAGGCGCCGTGGCTTGCCCGCTCGTGGTGGCTCAATTTCTGTGTTGCGCCGGACCCAGCGCTGCCTTCGGCGTGCTTGGGCTCATGGTCCTCCCCTTTGCGCTGATACCGCTCTTAACCCGCGAGAATGATCTGGGCGCGGCGGCAGACTTTGACGCTGCCCCAGCTGGAAGCGGAGAAGCGCCAATCATCTCCTACTTTGCATTGCTCGCTTTTCTCTATGTTGGGATTGAGGCTTCCCTTGCGAATTGGATGAGCACCTATGCTACGCGCGTCACCGCCTGGAACCTTTCCCGCGGCAGCCTGGCGGTTGCTGCATTTTGGGCGGCCTTGCTGCTTGGCCGGGCGCTGACAGCGGCATTGTTGACCCTTTTGCCGGAGCGTCGTCTCTACCTTGTATCCGTCGTGGTCACGGCTGCAGGGATCTCGCTCCTGTTGGCGGCACACGGACCAACCACTGTGCTCGCTGGATCGGCCCTCACCGGCCTGGCATTGGGACCCGTCTTTCCACTCATACTCTCGCTCTTTCTGGCGGACATTGGAAAGTCGCGCAACGCAGGATGGGTGTTCGCGATCGCCGGACTGGGAGGAGCTGTGCTCTCCTGGCTGACCGGAACGGTTTCCACCGGAACCGGATCACTTCGCATCGGTCTGCTGGTTCCTGGAGCTGCTTCGCTGCTGATGATAGCGATGATCGCGTGGCCCCCCGCTACACAGAAGCCCCTTCCCGCAAGATCAGCAAATTGAAAGCAATTTCAAACAAGCTATCTCCGTCTCGCTAAATTACTTTTGTTTTGTCTACAGAGGTTACTCAAAAATTTTCGCGAGGTGTTCTGAATGAGTTCCTGCAGTGTGGTTAGCAGCAGTTATGCGCATCGCGTTGAACCCAGCTTGATGGGCGAAGATATGCTGATCGCGGCGGCACAAGAAGGTCAGGAGTGGGCATTCGTAGAATTGTGCACACGTAACTCCAAACGTGTCTTTAACACCATCTACGGCGTGACCAAGAATCGCGAGGATGCAGAAGATGCGCTTCAGGATTCCATGATGAGAGCCTTCCTGCATTTGAAGCAGTTTGACGGCAGATCCAGCTTTGCAACATGGTTCACGCGCATCGGCATCAACTCCGCACTGATGATTCTACGCAAGAGGCGGATCCGCCTGGAGACTTCGATGGACGCCACCGCTGAGGGAGAAACGTGGCAGACGTGGCAAATTGCGGACGACTCCGCGAGCCCCGAGGAGCATTACGCTGGACATGAGAGGTCCTTGCATTTGAAGCGGGCCATCTGCCGCCTGCCGAATGCCCTGCGGTCGGTTGTTGAGTTGGGACAAATGGAGGGGCATTCCATGAAACAGATTGCCCGCAATATAGGCATATCTATTCCTGCGACGAAGTCTCGTCTGGCAAGAGCCAAGGTCGCCTTGCGCAAGTCGATGATCACGGCGCATAGCGTGGGGGACCAGGCGCATCGCGCACGAAGTACTGCTAACGCGAGCTGACGTTTTGGCGAAGGTGAAGCTGTGGATTGGTTAGACGGATTCATCACGAGGACGCAGCCCCCTGGCACAAAGAGGTCGTTTGCGGACTTGTTTGTCGGGGGGCTGCTCATCGTGCTTGCGGTCGGCGGGTTGGCGGTTTAAGCGATAAAGAGGCTACGACGCTATCTATTTGATAGCAGGCACCGCTGAAAACAGCGACACGATGCCTTCCGCCAGCGTTGGATGAGCAATCGTCAGGTCGCGCAGGGCGGTAAACGGTAATCCTGTTTTCATGGCGAGTTGAATCGCCGCCATCGTCTCGCCGGCGCCAACGCCAAAGCCGGTGAACCCAAGGATCCTGTCATCGGTCGCGCTGACCAGCGCTTTGAGAAAACCGCGGGATTCAGACATTGCCCGGGTTCTTAATACGGCTCCCATGGGGATCCTGGCAAGCCGGTAGGGAATGCCCTGCTGTTTTGCCTGTGTTTCATCGAGACCCACCCGGGCGAGTTCGGGATCGATGAACAGACAGGATGGCACCTGTCTTCCGGTTGTTGTTCGCTGGCCCCCCGCGAGATTGTCACGAACGATGCGGAAGTCATCGAACGCAATGTGCGTGAAAAATGGGCTGCCGGCGCAGTCACCGAGCGCCCAAACACCCGGGGCGCTGGTTTCCAGCCGATCATTCACTTCGATATAGCCCTTGTTGGTTGTCCTTACTCCGGCCAGTTCGAGTCCGATACCTTCAGTATTCGGCAATCGGCCGGTCGCGACCAGCAGGTGAGAACCTTCAACGATGATCTCAGAATGGCGGCGGGAACCGTGAAGCCGCACGCCGTGCCCAGACTTTCCCTCTACCCGCTCCAGGCTGGTATTTGCCACAGTAACGATGCCTTCATCCTGGAAGAGTTGAGTGATTGCCTCGGAAACGTCGGGATCTTCGCGGTAAACGAGCCGCTCATTCCGCTCCATGATGGTTACACGGCTGCCCAATCGCCGCATAGCCTGGGCAAATTCAAGCCCGACGAAGCCGCCACCAAGTATCAACAAGTGCTCGGGAACAACATCCAGCTCCAGCGCCTCTACATGAGTAAGCGGAGAAGCCTCCGCAAGGCCGCGTATATTATCGATCGCGGCCCGCGTACCGGTGTTAATGAACACCTGTTCCCCACGGAGCACACGTTCTCCTCCACCAAGGACAGATACTTTCAGGGTCCTGTCGCCGATGAAGCGGCCGTCGCCCATTACAATTTCTGCCTTGCTGCGGGCGAAGTTAGCCACGTGAATCTGGTGGAGTTCTTCGACCATCCGCCGCTTGCGCGCCCGAACAGCAGGCATGGAGACGGCCCACTTGTCCGTCAAGATGCCAAACTCCTCGCCTCTGGAGAAATATGAGGCGACTTTTGCCCCCTGAACCAGGTTCTTGCTTGGAAGGCAGGCCACGTTTGGACAGGCACCCCCAAGGTATTTGCGCTCAATGACCGCGATCCGCTTTCCGCTGCCACCCAAATGCCAGGCCATGGACTTCCCTGCTTCTCCAGTGCCCAGCACAACGGCATCGTATTGTTCAACATCAGGCATACAGTCCTCAGATCTACGGCCAGAGTTATACGTAAAGCGTTACATCGTCTCTCGAGTCTCTCAACAACGCTAGTAGAGCGCCAGGTCTGCTATCTTGTTCCAGCTTGCTCGGACTTTGCGTTTATTGCTGCGATCGACGAAATCCAGGATCAAACGAAAGTGGGCAACGCGGCGAAGGCTTAATGTTTTCAAACAAGATTAAAGAACGTTTCGTGAGTTTGTTGCATCGATGGAAGTGGGCAATGTGCAGGGAGCCTTCACATTGCCAAACAGGAGGAGACGACGATGATAACGGCAGATAAGGCAGTTGAGGTGAAAAGCGAAAAAGCGGCTGCAAAGAAGAGCGTTGGGCAGTTGGATCACGCAGCAGTTGAAGAGATATCCGGAGAGTTACGAAACCTGCTGGCGGATCTCTTCGCGCTCTATCTCAAAACCAAAAATTTTCATTGGCATATGTCCGGCAAGCATTTCAGGGACTATCATCTGCTTCTCGATGAGCAAGCGGACCAGATTTTTGCAATGACGGATCCGGTTGCAGAACGAGCTCGGAATTTGGGCGCCACGACATTGCATTCCATCAGCGAGGTCGCCGGACATCAACGGCTCAAGGATAACAACGGTCTTCATGTTTCCCCTAAGGCGATGCTCAGCGAGCTATTCGCCGACAACCGGCAACTCACCTCATTTCTTCGCACCACACACGAGGTATGTGATCGCCACAACGACGTAGCGACAGCCAGCCTGATCGAGCTCTGGATCGACGAGACGGAGCGTAGGAGTTGGTTTCTGGGGGAGATAATCGACAGCCTTGACTAAGTCCATTTGGGCCCGAAAATGGAAGGACGACTCGAGAGCTTCGCTTTTTAACTGCGGCGCTAGACGGATTTATTGCAACCGGGTGCGGCGCCACTCCCCGGGAGTGGCGTTGAGCAGTTTCCGGAAAGCGCGGATGAAACAGGCCTGATCTGCGAAGCCACATTTGAGTGCGATTTCTACCATGGGCAGGCCGGAATGCAGCAGAAGTTCCTTGGCTGCGTCGATCCGCTGCTGCAACAGCCAGCGATACGGCGGTTGCCCAACTGTTTGCTTGAAGGCGCGGACGAAATGACTGACGGATAGCTTGCATTCGCGAGCTACCTGAGCGAGAGCGATTTGTCCGTCCAGGTTCGCCTTCAGCATGTCGGTGGCGCGATGCAATTGCCAGGGGGCTAAACCCCCGCGCGCAACCGGGGGAGCTATCCTGATTCCGCCGTAGGTCCGGGCTATGTAAGCGTGCGCCGCAAACACCAGATGGTCGACGTATAACTCGCTTGCAAGTTCGGGCTTCTCCAGGATGGGTAACAGGCACAATCCAAGATTTCTCAACCCTGGATCGACCTTTCCGAAGGGCCAGTCGAGACTCTCCGTTCTGCGACCATCATTCTCGTCTGCAAACTCATCCAAGGCAGCGCGCGGCACGTAGAACTGCAACATGTCGAACGCGCTCCCAAAGTACAGTGAGGGTTCCCGCTCCAGATGGATGATGCTTACGCTCCCCTCCTGCTGCACCGGGTCCACCGACACCGGTCGCCCGTGAAGCCACAATTTGACTGGCGAAACCGGCGTCAGCAACAACTGGACGGTGAATGCACGTTCGCTCGGGAACGGTTTCGTGCGGTCAATAAGAGCCATCTCGGAGCGTAGGCGAGTGACCGCAAGATGCGCCCTTTGCTGGGTCCTGACGCTAATCATGGGAGCGCCCGCCATGTGCATGTGCTTCGCCATTCGGTTTCCATACGTACCCGCGTCGACCAAACTGAGCGCCGGGGTGGGCCGCAAGGCGGCTTTGCCAACAGGAAACTTCATCCGGGGTGAAACAACCGCAGGAAATGGGCTTAAGGCATAGACAGCAACTTGAGCGCTCAGCATCGGGGGGACCAACCTTTCGAGCAACTGTGGAGGAACTGTGCAGCGACGATTCCCAAGGTAGAACTCTCTGTGGCGACACGAAACCCTAATTCGGGCCAATCTCAACCAACCATTTGGGATGGCGCGCACCGCGCGAGCCAGGGAGAACGTGCGACGGTGGGATAGCCAGGAATGGACGCCTCCACAGGCCTGGTAACGGTAAATCTGGAGAATTGCCTGTGAATCCAGCCCCTGACGTCGCGGCATTCCCGGCCAGCCGTTGGGAAATGAGCCGGCGAGGACGATCCTTTCGAGGGGGGCGGAAGGGCCCTTCCGGGATGGTTCGCGATCATCAAGATAGATTGATGAATGGTCACCAAAGGCATTTAGCTCCTAAAATGGGGCACTATCGTTGTGGCATGGAGAGGTAGAGATGAGCAAGAAGCTATTTACGCTGGCTCTGTGGATGCTCACAGGCAGCATCGTCAACGCACAGACCAAGGACGCCGGCGGCGCGACCCGGGTGATTGATCCCGGTTTCGACATTTCTACAATGCAGTTGTGGCCGGCTGGCGCAGCCGAGGTCGCTGGCACCCTCCCGGCAGACTTACCCACGCTCACGGTCGTTCTCACCCAGAAGGGAAGAGGCACTGGATCGGCAGTGATCGTTGCTCCCGGAGGAGCTTACGTTGGCCTGGCGATGAACCTTGAGGGGCGCCAAGTGGCTGATTGGTTCGCAGCCCGCGGCGTTACCGCTTTTGTGCTCAAGTACCGGCTGGGAGCAAAGTATCTGTATCCCATTCCATTGCAGGACGCGCAACGGGCAGTCCGGCTGGTGCGGTCCATGGCCAAGGACTACGGCTATCTTCCTAACCGTGTTGGGTTCATTGGATTTTCCGCTGGAGGCCATTTGGCAGCAGCCGCCGGCACGCTGTTCGACGCCGGAAAACCGGACGCCGAAGACCCAGTCGAGCGGCTCAGCAGCCGGCCTGACTATGTAGTGCTTGGCTATCCCTGGCTGAACGCTATGCAGCCGAGCGGGCACTATATAAGCTATTGCTCGGTGATCAAGACCATCCCCCCTGAAACCTGCAAGGAGGATGAACAGAAGTACACCCCGAGCCTGCACGTTACGCCGCAAATGCCACCGGTGTTCATCTACAGCACGTCGGACGATCGCGTGGTGCCGGTCAGCGCCAGTGTGAGTTTCTATAACGCTTTGATCGCTGCGGGAGTTCCGGCGGAGATGCACATCTTCACTCACGGAGACCATGGAAGCGGGATGGGGGCGGGCAGCGCTGCGCTGGATCTATGGCCGGTTCTGCTGGAACAATGGCTGCGGGATCAGGGATTGCTCACTCCCGTAGCAAAACCGTAGAGACCCATTTTGCATAACAGCGAGGGCTCAAATTTTCTTCGTCTTCGTTTTGAGGGGCTCAAAGCAAGCCTGAGGGGAAAGGGATGGGCTCCTGGTCTGAACCAGCTAAAGAGCATTTTTCTGCATCACATTGTTGTTTTCACCTCACACTGCCTGGCCGGGGCCAAATCTTAGGAGCACAGGATCACGTCAAATGCCTGAAACAACTCTGATCGAGACGAATGAAGCGAACACGACCGGAAAACGCGCCGCTTCCATGTGCGAAGGGCTGCCCCATCCACGGGGCGCTACCTGGGACGGAAATGGCACGAACTTCGCTATATTTTCCGCTCACGCCACCAAGGTGGAGCTTTGCCTTTTCGACGAAAACGGCGAAAAGGAACTGGAACGCATCGAATTGCCCGAGTACACCAACCAGATCTGGCACGGATATCTTCCCGATGTGCGTCCCAGGTCGGTTTATGGCTATCGCGTGCACGGGCCGTATGAACCGGAGAACGGCCATCGGTTCAACCCTAATAAGCTATTGCTGGACCCCTACGCGACGGCCCACATCGGCGAGCTCAAATGGGATCCAGCGATATTTGGCTACCAGATGGAATCCGGAGATGACACCACCTTCGACGAGCGGGACAGTGCCCCGTTTATGCCGAAGTGCGTGGTGGTCGATCCGAACTTCGATTGGCATGGTCAGGGTGTGCTGAGCGAGGTTCGTGTGCCGTTCGACGACACGATTATTTATGAACTGCATGTGAAGGGATTTACCAAGCAGTTTCCTGGCTTAGAGGAGTCGCTGCGCGGCACCTATGCAGGACTCGGCGCCGAATCGGTGGTGCAGTACATCAAGAAGCTGGGCGTGACCTCGGTCGAGCTGTTGCCGGTCCATTTCTTCATCAATGACAGCCAGCTATTGGAAAAAGGCTTGACCAACTACTGGGGGTATAACACGATTGGGTTCTTTGCCCCCGATGGTCGCTACGCCCACGACGGCAGGCATGCGTTGCGTGAGTTCAAAGAGATGGTCGCGCGTCTTCACGACGCCGGCATTGAAGTGATCATGGACGTGGTCTACAACCACACCGCGGAGGGAAACGAACGCGGTCCGACGCTATCGTTCAAGGGGATCGATAACGCAAGCTACTACCGTTTGTTGCCGGATAAGCCGCGTTACTACATTAACGACACCGGCACGGGTAATACCTTGAACCTAAGCCATGCGCGGGTGATTCAAATGGTCACTGACAGCCTGCGCTATTGGGCAGAACAGACCCGCGTCGACGGCTTCCGTTTTGACCTGGGGACGATTCTGGCGCGAGAGCCGAACGGATTTGATAACCAGAGCGGATTTCTCAAGGCCTGTAGCCAGGATCCATGCCTGGCCAGAGTAAAACTCATCGCCGAGCCGTGGGATTGCGGACCGGGTGGGTATCAGGTGGGAGGCTTTCCTCCTGGTTGGGCGGAATGGAATGACAAATTCCGCGACACGACGCGCAAGTTCTGGACCGGAAAGGCCCCGGCAGCCGCGCTCACGGAGAGCCTTTGTGCTTCCGGATCCATCTTTAATTATCAGGGTCGCAGACCCTGGGCCTCAATCAACTTTGTCACCGCTCACGACGGCTTTACCCTGAACGATGTGTTTAGTTACAACGAGAAACACAACGAGGCGAATGGCGAAAATAACAAGGACGGAAGTTCGGATAATAGCTCCTGGAACTGCGGCGTGGAGGGGCCAACCGACGATCCCAAGATAGTCGCATTGCGCAAGCGCCAGATACGCAACGTTCTGGCAACGTTGCTGCTGGCCCAGGGAACCCCCATGTTGGTGGCCGGCGACGAGTTTGGCCGAACTCAGGGAGGCAATAACAACGCCTACTGCCAGGATAACGAGATCAGTTGGCTGAATTGGGAGTTGCGGCAGAAAGGCGAAGAGCTGATCGCTTTTACTCGCCGGTTGACAGCCATGCGACACAATTATCCGATCTTGCGGCGCAATCTTTTTCTTACCGGACAGTACAACGAGGAACTCGGAGTCAAGGATCTGACCTGGATCAACGCCAACGGATCCGAAATGCAGCAAGAAAATTGGGGCGACACGGGCATGCGCTGCTTTGGCATGTTGCTGGATGGGCGGGCCCAGGTGACAGGGATCAGGCAGAGAGGACGGCAAGCGACTTTGCTGATCGTGATTAACGACCATCACGATCTGGTTGAATTCACTTTGCCGGAATGCCCAGGCGGTGATATCTGGCACTTGCTGGTAGACACCAATATTACTGACAACAGCGAACAGGGTAGCTTCAAGGTTGGAGATGCGTACGGGGTTACCGCGCGTTCGTTGCTTGTCTTCGGATTGGAGACCGAGACGAAATAGAAAACGCGGATTTCTGCACGATGCTACCGGACCTCGGCAGGAACTCCATTTTCGATTCTTAGTGGAGTTCCCACACGATGGCGGCGTTGATGATTCTTTCTATTTCGTCACTTGCCAGTTGGCGCCGTTCATTACCAGCGAATCCTGGCCGGGCTGGCTTTGCGCCAACGCACCGTTCAGGGACGGGAACGCTGTCTTCATCTCCTCGGTCTTGGCCCAACCCGGTACGTCAGCCAAGCTGTAGTGGTAATTCACCTCGGCGGTCTTCATACCCGTGCCATTGACCCCGGTGGTGAAGTTATCGATCGAATCAACTGCACGATGACCGTAGCAAAAATTCCCATACCCTGGTTGCGTCGAGTCCGCCGTCCATGCGGAGCGTCCCTGGGCGGACAAATCGTAGTTGTTTACCTGTTTGGAAGCGACGATGAAGACCTTCTTCTCGGCAGTTGTGCGGGTAAGCAGATTCGCATCCGTGAGGGCATCGTAGCCTTCTGTCTTCGCGTCGTCAGAGGTGGCAGCCTGCACAGGGAACTTCTTCGATTCCTGCCAAAGGCAGGCGGGCTGCGCCTTGTAGTAATTATTGATAGCTGATTCGAAGTTTACCTTGGAATTGTCTTGCTTGTTACAACCTGCGAGCAAAAGAGTCAAACCGCAGATTACCGTTGTACGGTACTGATTGTGTTTTTTCATCGAAAGTGTCCTTTGTTTGCTCCTGTTCAGGTTCTCAGCCGAGCAGGGATAGGATGCTGCCGGGCAACTATTTGTTGCAACCCTCAGAGAATTGGCTCTTAGACAACACCCGGGCCCTGGCGAGCACCTTATTTAGGGTAAAGGATACGTATGCAATTTTCATCGCTGTAAACGTATCCGTAACAATTTCTTTTTGTGATACCCGGATCTCAGGTGGGGCATATAAGACCGCCGGGGCCGGCGGCTTTAATCGTTTTCTGCCAGAGCGACACGGAAGAAGAGGCTCCTGTGGCCAGCCCAAGCCAGGTGGCGAAGGTGTTCGGAGACGTATAGGCAGCTCCAGCGTTGACACTAAACGCCATTATGTTGGTCTGGCACGGAATTGGACTGGCCATTCCGTTGGTGACAATTCCATAGGAAGCGACAAAGTTGAGATAACCCGCGACAGGCGCGGTCGCGGGCGGCCAACCCATGGTCAGCTCCAGACGCGGCGCCTCCGTAGCCGCGGTAAAGCCCACCGGGCCGATGGCCAGCACTTTGTTATCGTGCTCAGCAACATCGCCCTGTACGTTGATCGACCCCGACGGCTTTGTTTCGCCGTTCGCGAGTAGGAATCCGCCACTTCCACTGTACTTGATGAGCTTGCTGCCCTCCACGACGCTGTTCTTCGAAGTGAAAGCTGGAATGAAACTGAAGCCCAGGGAAATTCTCAAATCGAAGGGGACCGCTCCGACCAGGATCGGGACATGATAAGCCGCTCTGGAGAGCAGCGCGCTCTTTAAAAGCTCGGCCGGCCAGGAAGTGACTTTGGCCACGGCCCCCGAGGTCATCGTCATCGTTCGCCGCGGCATACCACTTCAGTTCGGCGTGACCGTCAAGATTCGAATTGGTAAAGCCAAGAGTAGTTAATTGGCCATCCTTGATCCGCATCTTGATGATTGAAACAAAATTGCTGAGGTAACCAATACCTTCGTACGCCAGGGTTCCCTGGCTGCCCCCAAATTTGATAGTCGCCTGAATATCGATGCGGTCGTTGCCCGGAGTAAATTTCACGTGGTAGTTGTAACCGGAGAAGTCCACGTCGAAATCCGCTACGCCTTGCGCCTCGGCGGTGTCGGCGCCGCCGGCATAAACAACGCCAAAAAAAGAAGACCTGAACGGAAGCCCTTCCTGCAGAGACGATGATTTTGCGGTTCGCATCCTGCTGAAATCGATCTTGTAGACGCCTTCGAGCCGGCCGTTTTTTATCGCATCAGTGATCTTGGCCGGCCCTGTCTTGAGCGAGTAGCCGCTTGGCGTCTTTTGCACATCGACGACCGTGCACAACGCCAGGCCGGAGAGCAGGAGCACAGTGCCGGGTTGGAGTTTGGCGATCTGGTTAGCCGAAGAGTCAAAACGATAACTCCCATCCTGATCGATGTTGACCAGGTGGCGCATCGTTTCGTCTTTGCTGATTACCGTAACCCCGTCCTGATAAGTCACGTCATACGCGGTAGTCCCGTTTTCCATGGGAGAAGACCGGGGAATGTACACAGGGCCGGAGAAATGCCGGTCGTGGTATCCAGCCGGATTCACCCGCAGATCAGGATCCTGGGGTCCCGAGACGCTGGCCAGCGGAGTCTCAATCCCGGCTCCCTGCTCTTTGCACGATGACAATACCAGTAGTACAACGACAGATCCGGCAACCAGTACGCGTCCTGGAGTCTGTTTCCTCATGAAGGATCTTGCCTCTTCGATACGCACAATGACCCGGGACGAAATACATTAGGAGGTGCAAGCGCGGAGTCTTTCGAATAGTACCGCTTCGGAGCAAGCAAGCACAAAGCATGAGAGATAGTTCGGCAATATCCGCGCGTAGAGCGGTTTCCTCGGTTTTTGTGGGCAATGGCTTCGCCTTCGGCGTTTGGGCGGCGCACATTTCGGTGTTCAAGCAGAACTATCGGCTCAGTAACGCGCAGCTCACGCTTCCACTTTTCACGTTGGCGCTGGGTTCGATTCTGTCCATGCCCCTGGTTGGAAGCGCATTACGTCGCTTTGATAGTTCCGGAATCGCATGGAAGGGCCAAATATGCTACGCCGGAGCCTTGTGTGTGCTGCCCTGGGCGAAATCACTGCCCTGGTTGGCATTGGCAACATTCTGTTTTGGCGTCTGCAGAGGAATGGCGGACGTGTCGACAAATACGCAGGCGGTAATTACCGAACGTGCGTACGGCTCGGCGGTGATGAGCTCACTGCAAGGATTCTGGAGTTTGGGAGGGCTCGTTGGCGCGGCGTTCTCCAGCATCCTGCTGCGACACCACGCAAGTGCAAGGCTGGATCTGGCGCTTGCTTCTGTTGCCATGATTGTGACCGCACTGGTCAGCAGGCCGTATTTACTTCGGGAGGGCGCGCCCAGCGATGGTTCCATGCGATGGAGCCTGATCCCGCGGCACTTGTGGGGCTTGGCCGCCGTTGCTTTCCTTGCCTTATTTGTTGAAGGCGTGATTGGCGACTGGGGCGCCGTTTATCTGCGGTCGGCGCTTCACGTTTCAGCGGCGACCGCAGCCACCGGGTTCGCCGTATTCTCCCTGTCCATGATGAGTGGATGCTTTATCGGCGACTCTCTCAATACAAAACTTGGCGCCACCAGCCTGCTACGCCTTTCAGGAGTTCTCGTCTCCTTGGGCTTTGGGTTCGCGCTCATTGGAACGACGTATGTTGAGGCGATGATTGGTTTGCTGATCGCCGGATTTGGCACTGCCAACATGGTCGCACTGATATTCGGCGCCGCGGCGCGGAGAACTCCCGAAGGTGTGGGTGCGGCCATTGCGGCCGCCTCCAGCGTTGGGTATCTCGGATTTCTGGTCGGGCCGCCGGTGGTGGGGTCGGCTTCCGCAATGGTGGGTTTGCGAGTTGCCCTGGCTCTGGTGGTGGTAGCCGGCGCGGTCATCTCCCTTTCGGCGCGCCGGGTGCTTCGCGACATCAGCCGCCGTTAAAGTTAGAAGGTGTAGCGCAAGGCCAGCTGAATCTCGCGCTGGTTATCTGTAAGCGTACTGGTGATTTGTTGGCCGCCGGGAACGTTCGGGTTGGCGCCAGGAATCTGAAACTGAGGATGATTGAGCATATTGAATAGCTCAACGCGGAACTGGACCGTTTGTGATTCGGTGATGTGAAAGTCTTTGATCGCGCTGAAGTCCACATCTACCTGGTCCGGCCCACGCAGTGCTCCGTTGCCTGAATTGCCGAATTCATGGGCCACGAGCTGTCCTGAAGCGAGGGGTGGGATGACGAACGCCGCGGGGTTGTAGAAGCAGGTGAGCGTTTGCTTTCCGTTGGCGGGGCAACCCAACGCGGCCTGACCGCTCAGGTTGTAGGAGAAGTCATAAGGATTGTGAATGCGGTTGGGCCACGGGCCCCCAGTGCCGGTATTGGTTGGATCATAGGAAAGGAACGCGGTGTACGCCTCGCCGGTTCGCGCGGTGACGATACCGCTGGTCTGCCATCCTCCGGCTACCAAATCGACCGCGCGATTGAGGTTAGCGCCGAACTCGCGCCCCCGTCCGAAGGGAAGTTCGTAGGTAAAGCTGGCGACAAAGCGGTGACGGTAATCGGGATCGACGTAGCCATACTGCGCCTTTGCATCGTGGGCATTCTGGATCTGGCCGCCGACTTGTCCGTTCGAAGTACCCAGGTTTTTCGACCAGGTGTAGGCCGCCAGGAACGTCGCGCCGTTGCCGAGCCGCTTTTCGAGCTTGGTCTGCAACGCGTTGTACAACAGGCTGAAATTGGGATAGTCAATGGGATAGATAGAAGCGAGCCCGGGTAGCTCGCTAAAATAGGGCCGCCCGAAATTGCCGGTGGAATCGGAGAAGTTTGAGTCCAGCGGTTGGTAGGGCTGGTTTAGATTCGAGACCTCGTTGTTCCAGATTCCGGTCGCCCGAGTTGCCACGTAGGCCACGCGTAGAGAAACCGTATTGGCGAGTTGTTGCGCCGCGCTCAGGTTCCACTCGAGCACACGTGGGCGCACTCCGTTTCGGACCGTTGGTCTTGACCTGTCCGGTCGGATTGGCGGGATCAATCGACGGGAGAATGGTGGGGAAGCCGGCCGAGAGCAGAGTCGCCGCGGTGGGTATCGTGTTTGCCGTCAATTGTTGCGGAGTAATACTGCAACAGTGGTGGATTTTCGCCGATATCGTTGAACTGATTGCCTTCGGGCGAGTAGAACTCTCCAAACGCGCCGCTGACTACCGTCTTGCCGTTCCCCAGCGCATTGTAGGCAAAGCCGAACCGCGGCCCCACATCGCTCAGGTCGAATTTCACGCCGGCATTGGAG
Organism: uncultured Acidobacteriaceae bacterium; assembly: GCA_963758385.1. GTDB lineage: Bacteria > Acidobacteriota > Terriglobia > Terriglobales > Acidobacteriaceae > PALSA-350. The sequence continues at coordinate 3,327,351 of CAVWVA010000001.1, forward strand.
ACCGCATTCGGTCCGTAGTTGTTCACCAGCACGGCGCGCGCGAGATCAAAGTTGCCGACCTTGCCTCCGACTGGGGAAAAGATGTCGTAGCGGAATCCCAGATTTAAGGTCAACTTCTCCGTCACCCGGTAATCGTCCTGGACGAACTCGCCCAGTTCCCAGTAGCGCGTGGGATCCTTACCGGCTAGACCATCCTGTTCGCGAGCGATGGGAATTCCCAGCAGCAGGTCGGCAATGGCATTGCCCTGCTCACCGGAGAAGTTCGGGTCGCCGGGCTGGCGTTCAGTTTCTGCGTGAACTGTCCGGTGAAGGTGAACTGCCCGGCGGGAGCCTGTGACTGGTAAAAGTTGCGCTGCATGCGGCGGAAGTCGACACCGAACTTGATCGAATGCCGGCCATGGATCAGGATTACGGAATCCGCAACCTGGTAGGTGTTGTCAGCAACCAATTCCGGGACATAGGTTGGACCGCCCATGGTGTTAGCGAATCCGTATCCGGAGAGGTTGAAGAGGGAGAGACCAGAGGTGTTGGCGTCGCCTCGATTCGCGTTTGGGATACCCGCCTCTTCCGATATGTTTTTTCCCGAGTTGTAGCCGAGGGTGCCCACTCCGAAGCGGATGTAAGCGAACCGCGCGTCGTTGAGTAAGTTGTTACTGAAAGTGTGGGTCTCGCCCACGGCGTAGTTCTGATAGCGAGTCTTGATGTGGCTTCCGATGCCATTGCAACAACCGCCGGCCACGCCCAGCGGCGGCGGCTTGGAAAAGACAATTCGCTCGTAGCCCGCATGAGCGAAGAGATGATCCGTTGGGCGCAGAGCGTGATCGACCCGAGCGTCGAATTGATCGTCGGAATAGGTCTGGCTAGGACTAATGACATAGTTGCCGGTGAGCGCTCCGCTCACGGTCGGCAGGGGAAGCAGATTCACGATCGCCTGTCCTACAGGGTCGATGCGGCTGTTTGGGATTACTGCAGGATTGGCTGAATTAATCAACGCGCGCGAGCCGTCGGGCGCCGTCGTATATGGATCGTAGAGGTCGAGGTTGAGCGCGGAGAAATCTCCGTTGCGTTCCGCTTGCGTGGGCACGGTGCTGACGTACGTAACACCCTCGTTGTAGCGCGTACCCTGGTAGTCGGCAAAAAAGAAGGTGCGATCCTTGATAATGGGTCCGCCGACAAATCCCCCGAACTGGTTTCGATGGAACGGCGGCTTGCCGGTGGTGGCAAAAAAGTTTGCGGCATCGAGCGCGCTATTACGGAAGTATTCAAACGCCCCTCCGTGGAACGAGTTTGTGCCTGACTTGAGCACAGCGTTCACCGCCGCACCACCGCGCCCGAACTCCGCCTTCATGGAGCTCTCTTCAATGCTGAAGGTCTGCAGTGCATCGGGCGAAGGCTGGACCGCGATGGTGCCTTCTCCAAATTCGTTGTTGTCCACACCGTCCAGCAGGAAGTTATTGTCGAAACCGAACAGCCCGTTCACCGCAAGCTGAACGCCCTGCCGAGGATCATCCGTTGAAGTGGTGAGGCCGATGCCGGCCGAGGAACCGGGCGTTGCGCCTGGGCCAAGCCACGCCAACTGCGTAAAGTTGCGGCCGTTGAGGGGAAGATTGACGATCCTCTGCCCCGTCTCGATGGTGCTCAGCGACGATGTTTCGGTGGATAGGATCGGCGGCGCGGCTGTTACCTCAACTGTCTGGCTGGCGCTGCCTACTTTGAGCTCGAGATCTACTCTTATCACCTGGTTGACACCCAGCTGAACGCCGTCGAGCACAGCCCTGGTAAAACCGGAGGCTTCCGCCGCAACGGAGTAGGTGCCTGCCGTGAGCAGTTCTGCGCTGAACGCGCCCGATTTATCCGTCATCAGCGACCGTTCCTGCTGGGTGTCGGTGCGGGTCACAGTAACCTTCGCCCCGGGGACAACGGAGCCCTGGGCATCTTTCACCGAACCGGCAATCGTGCCCTTGTCTATTTGGGCGAACGAAAAAGGGGCGGAAAAAAGAGACACGAGCAGCGAGAGGTTAAGAAGCCACTTAAGAATGGATTTCATCCTTGCCTCCTGATGAGGGACAAACCTTATTTTGCTTTTTTGAGAGGGGCCGGGAAACCGACAAAGGGCTTAGTGTTGTTGGTTGAATAACATCGCCACGGGGCAAAGTAAAGAAAAAATTACCCTGGCGATGGAATCTCTCGCCGGTTTTTAACCGAGTCTAAAGACATTCAATAGGGAATTCGCCCGCTTGCCCAGTGATCTAATCGCTTTGAATTTCTTCGCGGAATAGATGCTAGACTCGTTATCGATCAACGTCCCGTGGCGCCCGCGGGTGCCAGTGGGCGCCGGTTGAAAGCGACGAGACACAAGGAAAGAATCTGATGAACGCGTTCCCCTCCGGGCCTCCGCGCGTGCTGATCGCGGGCGAATCATGGATGACCCACAGCCTCCACGTAAAGGGGTTCGATTCGTTCACCACCTCGACTTACATGGAAGGCGGTACGGCGATGATAGCCGCGCTGCGGGCTGGCGGCGTGGATGTGACGTATCAACCGTGCCACGTGGCGGCCAATGGGTTTCCCGATAGCCTCGAGGCGCTGTCGTCTTTTGACGTGGTGATTCTTAGCGACATTGGGGCGAACACACTCTTGCTCCGCGACAGCACTTTTGCAAGGTCGGAACTTACCAGCAACCGCCTAGACTTACTCCGGACCTACGTCGAACAGGGCGGCGCGTTGCTGATGATCGGCGGTTATTTCACTTTCCAGGGAATAGAAGGCAAGGCCGCCTACCATGGGACACCCGTCGAAGATGTGCTCCCCGTAGTGTTATCGGCGCACGATGATCGCCGGGAAAATCCGCAAGGCGTGGTACCCGAGACCGTCGACGCGAATCATCCGATTGCCCAAGGGTTAACCAACTGGCCGGCCATGTTGGGCTACAATCGCGCAGCGCTACGGCCAGACGCTCATCTGATCGCCACGATCGGGGGCGACCCCTTGATAGCAGTCAGAACTGTCAAGGCGGGCCGAACAGCGATATTTTCCTCTGATTGCAGCGCGCATTGGGGACCGCCGGCCTTTACCAGCTGGCCCTGTTATGCCGCGCTTTGGTTGAATCTCGTGCACTGGCTGGCGGGCGCAAAGAGTTAGCGAGGAGAGAAATGGAAAAACTGGCAATTCTCGGTGGCTGTGCGGTGCGGACCGCACCGTTTACACCCTGGCCACTATTTTCAGATAAAGAAGAGGCGCGGCTTCTGGATGTGCTGCACAGTCGTGCCTGGGGCGGGCAACCATTCCCCGGCAAGTACTCTACCCAGTTCGCCACCGGCTTCGCCAAGTTGCACGATACGACCTACGGTCAATGCGTGAACACCGGTACGGTCGCTATTCAGGCCGCACTCAAGGCCATCGACATCCGCCCCGGCGACGAGGTATTGGTCCCTGCTTACACCTGGGAGGGCACCGTGGGTCCAGTGCTGCTGGTGAATGCAGTGCCGGTTTTTGTGGATGTAGATCCCGATACCTATTGCATGGATGCCGGGGCAGCCGAAGCGGCGATCACGCCAAAGACCCGCGCCATGTTGCCGGTACACCTGGGCATGCGATTCGCCGATATGGATGCGCTGCCGGATCTGGCTCGCAAGCATTCGCTGAAGATTGTTGAAGACTGCGCGCACGCTCATGGGGGAAAGTGGCGCGGCAAAGGCGCGGGATCGATCGGTGACCTGGGCGCCTTCAGTTTTCAATCGAGCAAGCTTATTACCTCCGGCGAGGGCGGCATCGTTCTGACCAACAGCCTGGAATACCACGAGCGGGTGCAGACCTATATCAATGCCGGCCGGGCCAGCGTGACCGATGAATTTCACCATCGAACGATCGGTTTCAATTACCGGCTGGGTGAGTTTCAGGCAGCGCTGCTTAGCGCGCAGCTGGAAAGCCTTGCCGATCAAGGCGCAATTCGCATGGCAAACATGGCTTACTTTGAACAACAACTCGAGAAGACCGCGGGCATTGGGTTTCTAAAGCCGGAACCACGTATTACGACGTTAGCTCCGTATGGCTTTGTGATGAAGTACTTTGCCGAGCAGGCAAAAGGTGTGGCGCGGGCCGCTTTCGTGGCCGCTCTGCAACTGGAAGGTATACCTTGCGACGGGTTGTTCTATGAGCCGGTGTATCGCAGCTCATTATTTCCACTCGATCCGGCGGATTTCCCCGCGCTGAGTTGGGGCCGTGAGCGACCACTCGACCTGAAAACGATGTACACCTGCCCGGAGTCGGAAAAGGCTGCTTATCACGAGGCGGTCTGGTTCCCGCACCAGATTTTTCTCGGGCCGCGATCTGACATCGACGCCATCGTGGTGGCGATATACAAGGTGCTGGCGAACATTGAGAGCCTACGCGACGTGGATCACAAGGCGATCCGCAACCAGCGGCTGTCGCGCGCCGACCGGGAGAGCTGAGGGGCTCTATCGCCGGTGGGCCGTGCAAAAAACCGGAGATCAAGGTCCCCGTTTCCCGCATCTCGCCAAAGGGGGCCGAGCTACCCGAATTTCCTGCTAGAGGCTCCACTCACAGCGCGGCGTGCGGCTTTCTGTGAGGAAAGCCGCATGAAGTTCAATGGCTCCAACTAACTTCACATGACGTTCGGCTCATGGGCCACCCTTTGGTCCGTTGCGCAAGGAGATTCCACCGCAGGTTCCTTTGCTCCCAGCCCCACCGTGTTATTCCTTGGTTTTCAGCAAATGAGCGTTGGTGTGAAGAAAGGTTTCGATCTCTTCCTTCATGCCAAGTATCTTCGTCCACTGTTCCTTGTAGAGCGTCACCGGAAAGCGGCCGACACCGTAAAGCGAGACGCCTCCCTTTTCACTCACTTTCAAGCTCAGCCCGCGGGGCGTCTTGGTTTTGAGCTGATCATTTTCCGCGCGCAGCCTCTCAATCTCTGCTTTCAGATCTTCATCGGTCATGGTGTACCCTCCTTAACTGGAACACGCCTGATCAGTCTAGAGCAAGAATGAGGGTCTTGGCTCATTTCCGTTATTCTGGCTAGGCTCGTGGGAGAGCGCGCGATGCCCGGTTGTGACAGCCTGATCAAGAACGTACTGGTCGTCGACGGCAGCGGCGGCGAAGGCCAGACGGCCGACGTAGCGATGGATGCCGGTCGAATCTGCGCCATTGGCGACCTTTCCCGGTACACCGCCGGCCAGGTCACCGAAGGAGAGGGCCGGGTGCTCGCTCCTGGTTTTATCGATGTGCACACACATGACGATACGATCGTCATCCGCGCTCCGCAGATGCTGGCGAAGCTATCGCAGGGCGTCACCACGGTGATCGTCGGCAACTGTGGCATCAGCGCGGCGCCAGTGCAGTTGAATGGGGCGCCCCCCGACCCGATGAATTTGCTGGGAGATGCTGACGCCTTTTGCTATCCCACGTTCGCCCAGTATGTCGCGGCTGTCGACGCTGCCGCACCGGCGGTCAACGTAGCTGCCCTGGTGGGCCACACAGCCCTGCGCAACAATCACATGGATCGCCTCGACCGTGCGGCTAGCCCGGCGGAGATCCAGGCCATGCGCGCGCAGCTGGCAGAGGCGCTGGAACACGGTGCGTTGGGGCTGAGTTCCGGCCTCGCGTACTTGTCGGCCAACGCAGCTCCCGCGCCAGAGATTCTGTCGCTGGCCGAGCCGCTCGCCGCCGCCGGTGGGATCTACGTCTCGCACATGCGCACGGAGGCGGAAAAGATCCTCGAAGCCATGCGCGAAGTTTTCGACGTGGGACGGCAATGCCGCGTGCCGGTCGTCCTGTCGCACCTTAAGTGTGCCGGCATCGCGAACTGGGGCAGGAGCGGAGAGGTCCTTAGAGCATTGGACGAGGCGCGCGCCGAACAGCCGGTGCAGTGCGATTGCTATCCTTATGCGGCATCCTCCAGCACGCTCGACCTTCGCCAGGTGGATGAGCGCGTCCGGATTGTTATTACCTGGTCGACACCGCATCCAGAAGTCGCCGGCCAGACGCTCCAACAGATTGCCTTGGCGTGGGGTCTGGAGCAGAAGAAGGCGGCGGAGCGGCTGCAGCCCGCGGGCGCCATCTACCACTGCATGTCTGAAGAGGATGTGCGCCGCATTCTGCAACATCCCGCGAGCATGATCGGCTCTGATGGCCTGCCCAACGATCTGCTGCCGCACCCCCGGCTGTGGGGGACCTTTCCCCGGGTGCTGGGCTATTACTGCCGGGACCAGAGGATTTTTCCGCTGACACAGGCGGTGCATAAAATGACCGGATTGCCCGCCCAGCGGTTCGGGCTGGCCGGCCGTGGAGAAATCAAAGTCGGCTGTCATGCCGACCTGGTTCTCTTTGACCCGGAGACAATCAGGGATACGGCTACCTTCAGCAACCCAATTTGCCCCGCCGAAGGGATCGTAGCGGTTTGGGTGAACGGTGTGCTCTCCTACGAGGACGGGCATGCCACGGGAAACAGGGGCGGACGCTTTCTACGCCGCCCTTAATCTCAGACTGTTTGCGAATGCGAGAGAGCCTGTGGTTCATTTACGCCCACCCGCCAATGATTGACCACCACGGCTTCTTCCTGCTGGTCGCCGCTGCAAGTGCAGTCGCTACGCTGATCCTGCTGATCGCGGTGGCCAAGCTCAATCCCTTCCTTTCGCTCATGATGGTTTCGCTGGCGCTGGCGGTTGCCACCGGGATGCCGCTACAGAACATAGTGGCTTCTTTCGAGACCGGAACAGGCAACACGCTGGGACACATTGCGATCGTGGTCGGGCTGGGCACCATGCTGGGCAAGATGATGGCCGAGTCGGGCGCCTCGGAACGAATCGCGGAGACCTTGATTCAACTATTCGGGGAGCGCCGTGTGCCCTGGTCCATGATGTGCGCGGCGCTGGTCGTGGGCTTGCCCGTCTTCTTTGAGGTGGGCTTCGTACTCCTCATACCGATTGCCTTTACGGTCGCGCGGCGTACCCGTACTTCGCTCATCCTGGTTGGGCTGCCGATGCTGGCCGGACTGTCCGTGGTCCACGCGCTGGTGCCTCCACACCCGGCGGCCATGCTGGCGGTTACGATCTTCCACGCTGACGCGGGACGGACGATCTTGTACGCGCTGTTGATTGGCATTCCCGCGGCGGCGATCGCCGGACCCATCTATGCCCGCATCATCGCGCCGAGAATCATTCTCGACGCGCACAACCCGATGGCGGAAGAGTTCGTTGAGCAAGATCCAAATCGCGCGTTGCCCAGCTTTGCGATGTCGATCAGCACGATCCTGCTGCCGGTTTTACTGATGCTGGCCGGAAGCTGGGCCGGCTTGGTTACGACGCCCGGCAGCGGAGCCAACCGCGCGCTGCACCTGCTGGGGAGCGCCGATATCGCGTTGCTGGTCGCGCTACTGGTCAGTTTCCTCACACTGGGGACGATGCGTGGTTTCAACCGGGAGCAGATTCTCAAATTTTGCAATGAGTGTCTGGCGCCCACCGCCAACATTACGCTGGTGATCGGAGCGGGTGGCGGCTTTGGGCGCATCCTTCAGGATAGCGGCGTCTCGCAGGCGATTGTCTCAGTTGCGATGCACGCTCACGTATCGCTGCTCTTGCTGGGATGGCTGGTCGCTGCGCTGATTCGCCTGGCAACTGGATCCTCGACAGTGGCGCTCACTACCGCAGCCGGTATCCTTGCTCCCATCCTGTTGCAGAGCCCTGGTGTTCGCCCCGAATTGCTGGCCATCGCTACCGGCGCAGGGTCGCTCATCTTTTCCCATGTCAACGATGGTGGATTTTGGATGGTCAAGGAGTATTTCAACATGAGCGTTGCCGATACCATGAAGACCTGGTCGATCAGCGAGACGTTGCTTTCGGTTGTCGGCTTGCTTCTAACGCTGGGGTTGGCGGCGGTGATTTGAAGTACTCTTCGCGCGGAAGAAGGACCGCGGATCTCTCCACTGCGCTACGCTCTGTCGAAAAACATTTCAGGAAAGGTCCGCGGAACAGCAGGTCCCTCCACTTCTCTTCTCTACGGTCCCACGGCACGCCGGGACCGTAGAGAAGAGAAGTGGAGAGATCTCTGTGTGGATGCGCCCTCTTGGGAATGTTTTTCGACAGAGCGTAGCGCAGCGGAGAGATCTGCGGTTCTTTCAAGTCAGGCTTTGGACGGCACAGATACCACCGCCACGGAATCGGGCCCAAGCTTAATGGTCGAGCCGACCAGGAGTACCGAGTTATCGGAGGCCAGCAACAATTCGGCGCTGCCATCGATTGCAATCTCAACGGGGGCTTGCCCGAGATTACAAGCAACGTGGAGAGCTCCGCGCTGCAGAACCAACCATTGCGCCGGTTCGTCGAATCGCACCTGCACCGCGTTAAGGTTGCCATCCGATAGCTCGCTCCTGCTGCGCCGCAAGCTGATAAGGTCTTTGTGCCATTTGAGCAGCAATGCGTGCGGCTCGTCGCCTATCTCGGACCACTGCAACCTGGAGTTGGTGAAAGTCTGCTCGTCCTGAGGATCCGGAATCTCATCCGGGCTCCAGCCGAAAGCGACAAATTCTTTCTTGCGTCCCTCGGAGATCGCCCGCCCCAGCTCGGGATCATCGTAGTCAGTGAAATACAGGAATGGCGCGGAAGTCCCGAACTCTTCCCCTTGAAAGAGCATGGGCACGAATGGCGCAGTGAGTACGAGAGCGGCAGCAATCTTTGCCCGGCCCACGCCGGCTTCATGGCTTACACGCTCGCCCTTGGCACGGTTGCCAACCTGGTCGTGGTTCTGAACAAACCCCACAAAACGGTGGCCGGAAAGGCCGACAACCTGGCGGCCATGATGCCGGCCACGATACTCAGAATAGTTGCCGTCATAGACAAACACGCAACGCAATGACTTCGCCAGTTCCGCGAGGGTACCGAAGTCTGCGTAATACCCTGCACGCTCGCCCGAGATTACGGAGAACAGCGCATGGTGAAAATCGTCACTCCATTGAGCATCAAGACCGTAGCCGCCCGCCTCTTCGGCTTTTACAATTCGCGGATCGTTCAAATCGCTTTCGGCGATCAGGACAAAGTGCTTTCCCAGTGCTGCCTCCAGGCTTCTTACCTCACCCGCAAGTTGTTCAAGAAAGTGAATGGCTGTGCGGTCATTGAAAGCATGCACGGCATCCAGCCGCAACCCATCCAGGTGGTAGTCCCGCAGCCACATCACTGCATTGTCGATCAGGAAGCGGCGAACCTCGGTGGAACCGGCCTCTTCAAAGTTGACCGCGCCACCCCACGGAGTGGAGTGGCTCCCGGTAAAGTAAGGTCCAAACTTCTCCAGGTAATTGCCCACCGGCCCAAGGTGGTTGTAGACGACGTCGAGCAGCACGGCAAGCCCCTTGCCATGACAGGCATTCACGAAATGCTTAAGGTCGTCGGGTTCTCCGTAGGCGTTGAAGATTGCGTACAAATCGACCCCGTCATAACCCCATCCACGCTTGCCGGGAAAATTCGCGATCGGCATCAACTCCAGGTGCGTCACACCAAGATCTTTCAAATAATCCAGGTGAGACTCCGCTGCTTGGAGGGTTCCCTCGGGCGTGAAGGTTCCGAGATGCATCTCGTAAATGAGCGCGCTTGAGAGAGGCGGGGCTTGCCAACCGCTGTCGGTCCAGGTAAACGCACCGTCGTCGACGATGCGCGATTCACTGTGCACGCCATTCGGCTGCCACCGGCTGCGCGGATCGGGAAGCGGGGGCTCCATGCCATCGAGCACGAACCCATAGTCCGTGCCTGGCCCGGCCGTAGCGACTTCCCCAGACCACCAGCCACGACCTTTGCTGGCCAGGGCAGTCTTCTCCTTTCCAACCATGACCTCGACGGTGGCCGCTCGAGGAGCCCAGACCTCAAACACATGCATGAAATTCCTCCGCGCAGACTTTTTAAGGGCGCCCCATGTTGGATGCAGACGGAAGACAAACTATAGCTGTGAAGGCTGGCTCCCGCCGTTTGGCTCGGCCAGATCAAAGGCAGCATTCACCAGCGCGATATGCGAGAACGCCTGGGGAAAGTTGCCCACCAGACGCTTGGCGTCCGTGTCATACTCCTCGGCGAGCAACCCAACATCATTTGCCAGTGCCAACACCCGCTCAAAAAGCTTCCTTGCGTCGTCGTCGCGCCCCTGCAACTTGAGCGCGCTCACCATCCAAAAACTGCAGGCGAGAAAAACTCCTTCGCCGGGAGGAAGGCCGTCGGAGACCTTCTGGGTGTTGTAGCGCAACACCAGGCCGCCAGACATCAAGTTACTTTCAATCGCTTTCAGCGTGCCGCGCACACGCGGGTCTTGAGCAGGAAGAAATCCCACAATCGGCATAAGCAGCAAGGACGCATCGAGCTGTTCGGATCCGTAACTCTGCACGAAGCTGCCCAGAGCCTGGTTATACGCCTGGCTGCAGATCTCGTCGTGAAGTGTGGTCCGCAGCTTCTGCCACCTCTCCACCGGAGCTCCGGCGTGCAAGATCGCAGCCACTTTGATGGCCCTATCGAAAGCAACCCAGGCCATCAGCTTGGAATATGTAAAATTCTGCCGGCCTCCGCGTGTCTCCCAAATGCCCTCGTCCGGTTGCTGCCAGATTGTCTCTAAATGCTCCACCATTCCGCGTAGCATGGCGAAGGAGACATCGCCGTCCTTGCCTAGCCGCTTCAGAGCGTTGTGGTACGCAGCCATTACCTCTCCATAGATATCGAGTTGCAACTGCTCCGACGCCGCATTCCCGATGCGCACGGGTTTGGAGTTTTCGTAGCCCGTGAGCCAGGTAATCTCGCGTTCTGGGAGGTAACGGTCGCCGGCAATGCTGTACATGATCTGGACTTGATCGGGGCTGCCGGCTATGGCACGCAGTAACCACTGTTGCCAAGCCTTGGCCTCCTGGAAATACCCGCCGTGCATAAGAGCCTGCAGGGTAAAGGTTGCGTCGCGCAGCCAGCAGTAGCGATAGTCCCAATTTCTAGAGCCGCCAAGCTGTTCAGGAAGAGACGTGGTCACGGCAGCCACAATACCCCCCGTTGGCCGATAGGTGAGGGCTTTCAAAGTGATCAGGGAACGCTCCACGGCGTCGGGGTAGGCCCCCTGGTAGGTGCTTTTGGCCGCCCATTGTTCCCAGAATTTCTGTGTCTCCTCGAGCGCACGATGCACGTCGATAGCGCGCGGAACGTGCAGGTACGAGGCGCCATAGGTCATCACGAAATCGACAGTTTCCCCCTCTTTTACGGTGAATTCGCTCACAGTCGTGAGGTTTTCACCCGTGAGCGGCGCCGCAGTCCGAAGCACAACCAGGTCGGGGCCAGCGATTGCGTGGATCGCACCTTCGCTACGCGTAACCCACGGCACGGTGGCGCCGTAGTCGAATCGCAATGACATTTCCATCTTCATCGGCGTGCTTCCGCGAATTCCCTTCACGATGCGCACAATGTCAGAGTTGGTGCCGCGAATCGGCATGAAGTCGATTAGCATCACCGCGAAATCATCGGCCTCGAACGTTGTTTCCAGAATGAGGGTATGAGGACGGTATTTGCGCGTCGTTTTCGCCACCTTGGCCGTGGGAGCCAGCAACCAGCGGCCGTTCTCTTCTGTCCCCAGCAGCCGGGCGAAACACGCATCCGAGTCGAAACGCGGCCAGCAAAGCCAGTCGATCGAACCATCCAAACCGACCAGCGCCGCCGTCTCGCAATCACCGATAAGAGCGTAACTTTCAATTGGCGCGAACTTCTGTTTCTCGCTATCGACCATGGTCTTCGAATCCTGGGCTCATTTTGAGACGCCCTCCTCAGAGTCTAACCTTCCGGGGGAGGGTGGACTGGTGCGCTGCCTTGCTGTCAAAAAGGACTGTTGCAAAACTAGCGATAGAACCCCTGCTCTTCTCCGCCTTTCACCTGGCCATACTCAAGCAGAGTGACAAGCAACACGCCGCCACATATATTGCCCAACGTTGCCGGAGCAAGCCAAGCGAAGTATCGAGAGATCGCGAGCTGATGATCGAGAATGGCCGCCAGGATCTCGCCGCTGGTGGCAATGCAATGGGCGAAACCTCCGAGTCCTACGACAAACGTCAGTAGCCAAATCAGCATCACGGAACCGGTGATGGAGTGGCTGCCGCTAACCAGCCAGGCGACCAGCGCGATGATCCAGCCACCAATAACGCCGCTCCAGAAGACGTGGCTTGCCGTTACGTTGGCAGCCTCCATCCCGAGTCGCGTCATCGCGGCAACAAATTCGGGACGAAGGGCGCCAGTGCGAACGGCGAGCAGCGCGAACAAGAACGCTCCAAGAACGTTGCTGGGCAGAACGATGGCCCATAGACGCAGCGTCTTCAGCCCGTGCCGCCGCTCGGCTAGCATCAGGGCAACCGGATAGAGCGTGTTTTCTGTAAAAAGCTGTGCCCGGCCAATAATGACGGCAATAAATCCGATGGGGTACAAAAGGTCGGCAATGAACCCGGCCACCGGGCTCCGGCCGAGCTTGGCGATCACGATGGAGGTACTCAACGCGGTCAAGCCCATGGTCATTCCACCGGCGAGCCCGGAAATAAGAAGGCCGATGACTGACCGCTCCAGCTCATGGCGCGCGTTGCGGGAAACCTGCTCGTAGATCTCGTCTGCCGTTGGCCGATCGAGATCAGTTTGCGCCTGAGTTGGAGTCGCGCTGGCCTGGGGGTCGGGCTTCTTGCTCAACTTGCGTAGTGGCACGGACGCTCCTGTCTTACGAATCATCGGCCAAACCAGCGTTCGGAACGAGCCGATTCGGGGTACCTCGGGACGCCATCGTTGCTTGCCTTTAGTTGGCTATGATGCGGTCATGCGAGCAAGCGCCGCATGTCTAGAGCAGATGGGAAAGGCTGCTTTTCGGCGCAGTGAATGTGCGGACGTTGTTGTTTCCACGATCCGTAGCAATACTGCACTAAAGGTGTAGATGGAAGATCGGTCCTTTCCCGTTGAATGAGTCGATAATCTCAGGAAATGGAAAGAGGTTTGCATGGGATCCCCCACCACCGCCGGTCCCCCTGGCCCCACAACAGCCGTCCGGCCTTCCCGCCGATCCACAGCCGCCGTGCCCCGCAACACCGGGGAAGTCCGCAATTTGCTGCGCACCTTTGGTTTCCACATGCTCGCCGCTCTGCTGGGCATCGCATTGGCCTTCATGTAGCTAAAATCTTTCTGGCCTGAATCGCGCATTCCATACTTTTTTCCTGCAGTCCAAGGCCGCGCATACTAAACTCGTAGCACTTTATGCGTTGGACTCCTGGTGGTCTTAGCAGCGACGTTGAGGATCGGCGAGGTCAGTCAGGAGGCGGCTTCGGCGGAGGCGGCCTTGGGATCGTGGGGTTGCTGATCCTGCTGGTGATCAGCCTGGTAACCGGCCGCAATTACATTGGCGCTTATTTCGCGAGTGGTGGCGCGGCCAACGTGCAGCAGAGCGCCCCGCGGGTGCCCTCTGCTCAAGAGAACCTCTCCGCACAATTCGCCTCTTTTGTTCTGGGCGATGCGCAGAATACCTGGACCCAGATACTCGGCGCGGAGAATATCCGCTACCCGCGGGCGCGGATGGTGCTGTTCACCGACTATACGCAGTCGGGATGTGGTGCGGCGCAGTCGGCGACCGGACCGTTCTACTGCCCTGCGGACCAGAAGGTGTATCTGGACCTTGGGTTCTGGAACCAGCTACGGCAGTACGGTGCGTCGGGGGATTTTGCCCAGGCCTACGTGATCGCGCATGAAATCGGGCACCATGTACAGAATGTGTTGGGCATCGAAAGCAAAGTGCGCACAATGCAGCAGCAAAACCCTCGAGCGCGCAATCAGCTATCCGTCGCTATGGAGTTGCAAGCGGATTGCTTCGCCGGGGTGTGGGCCCACTCGACAGCTGACCGTAAGTTGATCGACCAGGCGGATGTGCAATCCGGTTTGCAAGCCGCGGCTGCGGTGGGCGATGACCGGATGCAGAAGATGGCACAGGGATACGTGACCCCTGACTCGTTTACGCATGGCTCATCGCAGCAGCGGGTGTCATGGTTCAACCGCGGTTTCAGCAGCGGCAAGGTAAGTGCTTGCAATACATTCGCTGCCGGCGGATAGCGAACATTAGTTTTGTGCTGCGGCAACTCCACACTCCCCTTCCGCCTCACATAAGCAGCTCATTTGACAGTGCAGCCGTTTGGGAGAGGGTCTAGTGATGAAAGCGGACAGACTGAGCAAGCTGTTTCTTGTAGCCACTGTGGTTTCCGGGGTGGTTGCAGCTTACCTGATGTATCGGCGCGGCGCGCCGCTAGGCTCTATCGCGGTGAAGACGATTTCCAACCCTGTGGGAGCGCTCGCTTCCGAAGTCGGCAGCGTCATGCAAGCACAAGCTCAATCCTGACCTCGGTCGTCCGGGCGGGGTTTTATGCAGACGTCTCTTGCCTTGCAAATTCTCAGCACATTCCCGACGCTCCAAAATCCGGGCCCTTCCAGGTGGGGACGAATAATTACGTCGCCATTTTTCAACCTCATTCATTCCACCGTGATTACATCCCGATCAAAGTCCTATGAAAATCCATAGTCCACTAAAACAGATTTTCTGAAATCTAGATATAAATGCCGCGGCTTCAAGAAGATCGAAAATATATTAGTGAGATATTAGCTGCGGAGTAATTTTTCTTGGTCGATCGGGAAAGGCTCCCGAGGGAGGAAATTGACCATTATCTCCATAAATCGATGGAGTTGGGGAATTGGTTCACTTGCGATTCAAACCCTGACGGCGGAATAGTTTCAAAACAAGGATTCCTGATAGCCCCGAAAAGCAGCCGGGCTGAGGAAAAATATTGCCTGAGCCTGATCAGCTTTGATGTTGCGGCGTCACCTACTTACCTCGATTTCCTAGCCCCATCAAGACGTTCGCTAGTAGTCCGGGTTTGATTCTGCGGCGGTAAGAGAAAAGGCCACCCTTCGAAGAGAGCGTTCCGCTGCCCATTTCGTGACAAACGAAGGTTCGAATGACGTCGAGTGACGGGTAGACCGTATTGGTGCGTAATCGGCCCCAATTTGTCATAAAAATTGTCCTGATTGTGAGGCTCTGCCGAATGTTTCGCTGCAGACGACATTGGCAGCCCACGTGCAGGAGGGCTTTCTAGTCCCGCAGAATTTCATGAGTCTTCCGACCGTCTCAGACAAGAGGTTGGGGACAATTATTTACCGGAGGAAAGAATGCTGAATCCCATCAAGTGGGTTGTCTTGGTTGTCGCGGTCGCACTATTGGCCTTTTGTGGGCACTCGTTCGCGCAAACCAGTAAAGGTACGCTGACGGGCGAAGTCAGAGACCCAAAGGGAGCAGTAGTTCCGAATGCGTCCGTTACAGTCGTAAGCCAGGATACGCAGGAGACCCGCGTGACCACCACCAACTCCACCGGTTCTTTCCGCGTTGAGGCGATCGATCCGGGAACGTGGAGCATTCACGTGGATGCACCAGGTTTCCAGTCCTTTGATATCAAAGGCTTGATCGTTCGTGCCTCGGTAGTCACCTCGTACAATCCTGTGATTACGGTAGGGGCGGTCACTCAGACGGTCGACGTAGTCGCAAATACAAACGGTGTGAATACGGACAATGGGCATTTATCGGCCTCACTCGGATCCGTAGAGCTCGCTCAGCTGCCTATCTTTTCGCTGAACCCTGTCGAGCTAACAGCCACTCTCCCCGGTGCACAGTACATTAACGATGCAGGTACAAATGCAGGCGGTGCCTACGGCCAGTATGAGCATGTGGAGTTCAACGGCGCGCGCCCGCGGGCCAACAATTTCATGCTCGACGGTCAGGATATCAACGACGTGGGTTTGGGTGGGCAGGCGTTTCAGCCGCAGATTCCCGATATGTTTCAATCAGTGATCGCGCTTACCAACTCCGCTTCAGCGGAATACGGTCGAGCCGGCGGCGCAGTAGTTAATTTGATCTCTAAAGCCGGCACAAACCAGTACCATGGATCGGCTTTCGAGCTTTACTCAGGATCCGGCTTGAACGCCGTCGACGGCATTACTCGGGTGGGTTCAACCAGTCGAGCCAATAAAGCGCGCTACGACCAGCACCAATATGGGTTCACCGCCGGGGGGCCGATCTGGAAGAACAAGATCTTCGCCTTCGGGGGAACTCAGTTCACCCGCTATTATGGCGACCAATCGTCGGGCCAGATCGAGCTGCCCGATGCCAATGGCTACGCGACGCTTACCGCAATCGGCGGACCCCAGGTTGCGCTGCTGCAGACGCTGTTGAGCGATGGCTCTTACCTGTCTCAATATCAGTACAAGGCGTCGTTGGGAGTTATTGAAGATATCAACGTGGGCCAGCCGACGATTGGAAATGGTGGCATATGCCCGGCCAGTGGATGCATCATCACTACGGGGTTTTACCAGAGGCCGCCAGTGCCACTGTCAGCGCCTGACACTCAATGGCTCTACCGGATCGACTACATTCCGCGCGAAAAGGATACCTTCACTTTTCGCTACCTGCACGACCGCAACAACTTCACGCCTGATTTGGGACTCAACACTTCCGGTCTTCCCGGGTTTGATGGTGAGGTTGGCGGACCTACGGAGCTTGCATCTGGTAACTGGACGCACGTGTTCTCGCCAGGACTGTTGAATGAATTGCGGGCGTCGGAGACCCGTCTCCACTTCTACTTCCAGGCTTTGCCGTCTGCACTCGCCAATCCTGCGTCGAAGATATACAACCTGAACTTTTCGGACGATGGGATTCCCGAATTGGGCTTATCGCAGAACATCCCACAAGGCACCGGCGAAGATGGCTACCAGTTTCAGGACACGGTGGGCTGGGTAGTCGGAAAACATTCCTTCCGCATCGGCGCGGACGTTGGCCGCATTCTGGAGACCGACATCGTTGCACAGAACGCAATTGGCCTGCTCACCTTCACCGGCGGCGGCGGGCCTTCCGGGCTGGGAAACTTTCTCGACAACAACCTGGGCGCCTCGGGATCGGCAACCAAAACGTTTGGTCCCACGCGCTTCGATCCTCACATTTGGAGGACCGCATTCTTTGTCCAGGACGATATCAAGTTGAGCCCTGAGTTCACTCTGAACGCGGGACTGCGCTGGGATTATTTGACTGATCCCGGAAATGCGTTGCCGTTTCCCGCGATTGATATTCAGAATTTAACCGCTCCTATCGACACGGTATACAAAATTCACACTGACACACTGAACTTTGGACCACGAATTGGCTTCGCGTATGCGCCTAACGGTATTGGCTGGTTGGGTGCTGGAAAAACGGTATTTCATGGTGGATTCGGTATCTTTTATGACACCAGCTTTAGCAATATCGCAACCAATACGGCCCAAGCCTCGCCGAACGCACCCACCGGAACGCTCATTTCGACCCAGGGCGCGGGATTGGGGAACGCCACCGGGCTCCTTGCAACGATCCAGCCGCAATTGACGCCGCAGAGTGACGTCTTCAGTGTGGATAAGAATCTTGTTAATCCGCGGACCTATCAATGGAATCTCGGGATCGAAAGGGAGCTCCCAGCTCAACTTAAATTGACCGTAAACTATGTTGGCAGCCGCGGCCGGCAATTGTACGCAAACCAGCATTACAATTACTTTGACGCCAACACTGGAGAGCGCCTAAACCCTGATCGCGGCGCGATCGACGGCCGTCAAAATTCCGCTGCATCGCAATACGACGGCCTTCAGATCGACGTAACCAGGCAATTCGCAAAGGGCTTATTTCTTCGCGGGGCTTACACATATTCGAAGAATTTTGACGATGGGTCAGAAGTCTTTTCCCTGTTTCCCTCGCCCACGTCTTACCCCGCTAATTTTGCCCCTGGCGGACGGTCTCAGGATTGGGGGCCGGCAGCCTTCGACTACCGTCAATACTTCTCCGTTTCTTATGTGTGGTCACCGGCCGGGTTTCACTCCCAAAACCGTGGGGCGGATCTCCTGCTCAGCGGTGCGACGCGAAACTTCACCATTTCCGGTGTGACACAGCTGCAATCCGGGCCGCCGGGCACATTTAATATCGGCGGTATCGACACGAACGGCGATGGAAGCGCCTTTAATGATCGACCACTGCTTGGTAATCGTACCAAGGCGCTGGACACAGCCGGAGTTGATGGCGTTTATCTCGGTGTAACTACCACTCCCGGCTCATATTTTGATTTGGCCGCAGTGAACTCTACTGGAAACCTGGTGCCGGTCACCCCTGACCAGGTGCATTGGCTGTTGCCAGCTGGTGGAGCTGAGATCACACCGCTTGAAATCGGCCGCAATAGCTACACAAACCCGGGGTCGACAGTCTGGAATCTTGCGGTAGAAAAGGATATTCCTGCACCCTGGACTCGTCTAGAGTCGGCCCGGTTCGAACTTCGCGCAGAAGCTGAAGACGTAGGGAACCACAACGATGTCGGCCCTCTGGATACCAACATTCTTCATATCGGGAGCGGGAATACTTACCTCAACCCTGGCAATACTCGTGTCAGTACTGCCAGGAATGTACGCTTCTGGATCAAATTCGGCTTTTAAGACAGTTTGACAACCCACAACGGACTGCGATTTCTTCACCCATGTGGGAAAGGAAACGTGTAGCGACATAACAGACAGCTATCCCCGGCCAACCTATTGGTCGGGGATGGCTGTTTGTATTTGGTGTTTGCAAAGCGAGATTGTTCGAAGGATGTGTCTCAGGCAAGTTGTTGATTTTTGGTGGAGCTAAGCGGGATCGAACCGCTGACCTCCTCGTTGCGAACGAGGCGCTCTCCCAGCTGAGCTATAGCCCCACAAGACAGGGACGACCAGCATCAGTTTAAAACATTTCCCAATTGTTGTGGCGACCAGCCATTCTTTGGCGGGACTAGGCTGGCAGCAAAAAAGGGTTCAGACTTGGCTGAAACGGGCTTCCAGCAGGTCAAAGAGCGAATCCAGATGAGCCCGGGAAATTTGCCCCTGCGCCATTCCGGGCGATCCGCCTCCCCGCAGACCGTAGCCCGCAAGCGCCTCACGAAGCAGGGTCCCGCAGTCCGTCTTCAAATCCGCGCTCGCGGCCACCATTACCCTGGCCGGTTCCTCCTGGGTGGAGGCCAGCAACGCGCAGGTTTTTGGCGCGGAGGCGGTCAGCCGCGACGCCAGCAGCTTGAGGTAACCGCCATCCCGATCAGGGAAGACTCTCCGCAAAACCCTGGGCTTCTCCTGCAACGGATACTCGTGGAGCAGGCTCGCAGCATGGTAGCCGGCTAGCTCCTCGGTGAGTTTCTGGCTTGCCTTGTGCGCTGCCTTGTTCTCCGCCAGCAGCCGATCCACCGCCTCCGCTAGCTCAAGGCGGCCAACCGATAGCGCGGTGGCGGCATGGGTGAGCGTACCCAGATCCTGACGAGCGGTCACCGCCGCGCGCAAGCCACAAACGAACTCCACCCGAATCCCCTGCCGCATGCGCTCGGTTCCACGAATCAACAGCCCGCCAATTTGGCCGGTGGCCTGGACATGGGTGCCGCCGCAGGCGTTGAGATCGATCTCGTCAATCTCGATCAGCCGGATTTCTCCCTCTCTTTCCGGCAACTTCCGCAGAGTTCCGGCGGCCAGCAGCATCTCGGCTTCCTGGCGCGGGATGGTACGCATCGAGACCGGGCGGTTTTCGGCGATGATCTCGTTGACTGCGTCCTCTACCTGCTCCAACTCCTCCGGGGAAATAGCTTCGCGAGCGAGATCGATCGTCGAAGTCATCTCGCCCAGATGAAACGAAACCGTCGCCGCGCCAAGCCGGCGATACATCACCGCGGATAGCAAGTGCTGGCCGGAGTGCTGCTGCATGTGGTCGCGGCGGCGGCTCCAGTCTATGTACCCGCGTACAGCGGTTCCGGCGGATAGAGGCTTCGGTGTGGTGTGCCACACCTCTCCTTGCTCATCCTCCTCCACTGCGAGGATCGGAGCCTCGAGAAGAGCGCCGCCCGACGAGGTAGCTGTGAGTAGGCCGGTGTCGTGCGGTTGGCCGCCGCTGGTGGGGTAGAAAGCGCTCTGATCGAGGGCGATTTGCCACAGCGAGCGGCCCTCAGTCCGGGAAACCTCGCGGATATCGGAAACATGGGCATCGAAGGAGGCCAGCAATGGGTCGGAGTAGTAGAGCCGGTGAGACATCCTGCATACTATTCTATCCGCGTCGCACCGTAGGATGTGTCTCCGATATTCGCCCGAAGGAAGGACGCTGGGCATCATGCGCATCCATTTCGAAGCAGCGGTCGTACTACTGCACGACACGCGAACCGCGGCCGCAAAATAGGTCTTAGCTAGGTCTTAGCCTGGATTTCATTAAGACCGTTACAGCCTGCAGGCCGCATCTTCAGGAGGAGATCTCGATTGCGATTTTTCAGGGAACTAGCGGTCTTGGGTGGAGCAGTTCTCCTGTTGGGCCGTTTAGGCGCCGCACAAGGGGGGACACACAGGGAAGCACCGACCTGCACAGAGTTGTTGCAGGCACAGGATGCAAAAGCCGTCGCAGCTTGCAAAGCGCAACTCGACGACGCCGAAAACGGCCCAGCCACGGAGCGGATGGCGCGCATGGTGGCGGAAGATGACTATGGGGTTGCGCTGATGGCGATCGCCCATGAGCCTAAACAGGCGCTGGAGGTTCTCAATCGAGAGATCGAGTTGCTGCCGGCAAGCACCGTGAAGCCCGATAGCCTGCAGTGGGCTGTGGCGTTCTGGCATCGTGCCACCGCCTATCAACAACTACGACAATGGGAGTATGCTGCCGGGGATCTTAGTACCGCGGAGGATACCTTTAGCAAAGCCATCGCGGCCGCGGGCGGCGACGAGACCCTGGTCGAGCATTTCACCCAGTTGCGTCAGCGGGTCCGCAAGCAGCATGCCGACGTACTGGAGCACGTGGGCAGACACAAGGAAGCACAACACATCTTAACTACACAATAGTGCTATTAACCGGGAGCTTCGTGAACGCCCTGGCCGAGTGCTGATCCGGCATAATCAATATGCGCGGAATGGGATATTCGACGGGGGTAATATGCGGGTGTACATCGGCAGCTGCGTGGCCCTCCTCATGTTGGCCGGGCAACCGCAATCTTCGGTTTGCCAACAAGCACCAGGGCAACAGCAGACGGTGGGACCGGTCAAGCCGGGCGAGGCGACAGTGCCCGCAACCCCTCCGCTCAGCGATGAGGACAAAGCCAACGAACTGAGCGAGCAAGTGGGTAAGTTGATGGTTAAGTGCGTCAATCTGCTCACTGCGCAGGATCCGCTCTCCCTCGACTATTGCAAGCAGCAGCGCGATCTGGCAGACCAGTATCCACCGCGGTTACGAACCCTCGACAAGATGATGGCGCACGATGAATACGGCATAGCCCTGGCAGCCTTCGACCACAAGAAAGAAGCGCTGGAGGAGTTCAATCTGGAAGTAGCGCTGGTGCCCAAAGCGGTGAAGCCGGGCTCGCCCGAGTGGAGCACTGCGTACTGGCATCGAGCGATGATCTACGCTCAATTGGGCGAGACCGAGAAGGCCGACCACGATTATCGAGCGGCGGAAGACAACTTCCGTAAAGCGTCTCTGACCGCGGGCACTCAGTCGACGGAGAAGAAACGGCGGATGATCTTGCGGCAGCACGCCGCGTTGCTGCAAAAGGAAGGCAAGACCGAAGCGGCGCATCAGTTGCTCGAAGAAGCGGCCAGGTAGGGATCGGGCGGATCTTCCGGCGATTGGTATGCGGTTCTCACTTTACGGTAGCGACCTGCGAACCCGTGACCCTTCAGTCCGTTCCCCTGCAAAGATGAGGTCGCGATACACTCAAGGTTTATCGATAGCCCTTCAGAGAGTTGCCCATGACGGAAGAAACCTCGTCGAGCGAAAAGCCGCGAATGAAGAATGTTCCTCGCAACGTCGAACCCTACTTCATTGCTTTTTTGCGTAAGGGCGAGCGATGGAACGATACCCACGGCGCGGAAGTAGCCGACCTGGTGCCCCGCCAATTGGCATTCATACGAGAACAGGTCGAAGCCGGGCGCTATCTGCTTGCCGGTCCAATTACCGACGATGGGCCCGTAGTCGGGATCTCGATCATCGCAGCCGGCAGCGCCGAGGAAGCATTGGCGATCGCCGGCGCCGATCCCGGAGTGAAGGCAGGGCGATTGACGGTAGAAGTGCACCCGGCCTTTCTACCTTCGCTGAAGGAACTGAAAGTCTATTACGCCTAAGGCAGCCGCACAATCACTCATGCACCTTGGCTTTTTCGCTGCGACGAACCGCCGCAGCTATCGCCTCCCGGTAGCGCTTTGATTTGTCTGGAGCCAGGGAATCCTCAACTGCCTTCCTGTATCCACCAGAATAGATAGCGTAGAAGACTGCCAGCGCACAGCCCACCCCCAACGCGAAGCCGAAGAAATACCCGAGCATGATGTTGTAAAACGCGCCCATCATCAAAAGCCGTTCTGCGCGGTCTGCATTAAGGGAGAGGGCCGACCGGGTGACGTCCCCCAGGAAACTGCCTTGGACCGGGAGCGGTGAAGGACAGGCGGCCCATGGCGGCCCCACTCGCTCGGATCCCATCGAATTGGGTGGAGTTCGTCGTCATGGTGACGAAAGGTTATTGGGCCGGGAGGCTGATTTGGTCCCATGGGGTCAAAAGTGAGCACAATTTGGCTGCCACTGTGCGTCCAACGGCCATGCTGAGTCGCGTCGTTCTTGCCAATGTACAACGTGGTCAGAATCGCCGTTCCATCCTCGGCCAGGCTGAGGGTGAAGACCCGCCGGGCTTCGTCGGCGGCTGGCGCGCGCCCCTGGTATGTACCTGACAGATCAGTCTCTGCCTGGGTGGCCAACATGCTGACACAGGCTGCAGGAATGAGCCAGCACGCCGCCAGCAAGCAACGCTTGAGCACAGGACGAACACCAGTAGCTGTCGGAGCGTCGGCCATGACGAATGATCATAGATGCCGCTTGCGTCCGTAGTCAGCAAGAAATCTGGCCCGGGCCAGGTCGGCCGGTTTGTTCGCCGGCGAGCGGAAAGGGCGTATTATGCGTCTCTATAGACGACAGTTGCAGTATTCACGGCACCGACTGGCTATGGGAACCGTTGAAGGACAATTCGTCGGATGGCTGGAGGCCGAGCGAGTGGCCAAACCAGAGCAGGATGCGCGCGCCCAGGTAACCGCGTTGGTGGAAGAGTATTCCACCACGCTTTACCGTGTGGCCTATTCGGTCACACGCAACGCAGCGGATGCGGAAGACGTAGTGCAGGAGACGTTCCTGCGTGTTCTGCGTCACCTGAATAAGCTGGCCGAGGTGCGTGATTACCGGGTGTGGCTGGTTCGCATCGCATGGAACCTGGTCCTCGACCGCAAGCGGCGGGCAAAGACGCGACCCGAAACCGATGATTTTGAAGACCTGGCACGGGTTCTGCCGGCGGGTGAGATGAGTGCGGAAAAGATGGTCATTACCGCCCAGCGTCACGCCAGGATTATGCGGCTGATCGACACTCTGCCGGCGAGGGAGCGCGAGGTTTTGCTGCTTTCCGCGGTGAAAGAGCTGTCAACCGTGGAGATTGCCCTGGTGCTGAAGACAACCGAATCGACCATCCGTTCCAGGCTTTACCGTGCCCGGCAAGCGCTGGCGGCGTTGCTGGGGCAGGAAGGGAGCTTGCAATGACCTTACAATCGGAAATCGACGAAACCCTGCACCATCTAGGGAACGCTGAGCCCCCATCCGGTTTGGAAAGGCGGGTAAACCTTCGTCTGCAAAGTCAGCGCAGCCGATTTTCCATTCTGACGCCCCGTATGCTATCCGCCTGTGCCCTGGCGGCGAGTGTTGCACTATCCGCGGTCGCTTTGAATCCCGCGTTGCGCAACTTGGTCTTTCACTCTCACTCCAGTGCCCAGAGCTTGCCTTCCCCCGTTTCCCCGAGAATCATCGCGCCTGCGGCGGGGGGTTTTGGAACAGCTTCGGCGGTTCATGTGCCGGAGCAGCCAGTTCCGGTGCAGCCCATACCCGTTAACCAGGGACGCGGGCGATCGAGGTCAGGGTCATCAGCCAGGGCCGTGCTCCCGCCTGGTGCCCTGGCGCCATTGCCACGCGGCGTTGCCGCGCCCCACGCTCATCTCTCCCCCGATCTCCAGCCTGTAGCCCCTGACTCCACCCAGCAGTGAGGCGCTTTCGGGCGGAGCTTATAGCACCGCTTCGATAAGGACATGAACCACAGCCAACACCACCGCTCCTATAAAGGCGGCGCCAAAGCTTGCGATTTGTAACCCTGGTGCAATCTTGCTCGCCAGCATGAGCATGAACGCGTTGATTACCAAAAACAGCAAACCCAGGGTGAGAATCCCGAACGGCAGGGTCACCAGCTTCAACAGCATACCCAGCGTCATATTCAGGAAGCCAATCACCAGGACCGCCACCAACGCGGAGGGCAAGTTCACCACCCGAAACCCGGGGACAAGATAACTCACGGCCAAAAGCGCCAGGGCGCCGAGGACCCACTTCAAGAGCAAATGCAGCATCGTTTTGATTTCCTTTCAAACAAGAAACCCCCGATCCCATCAAGGGTGCAGCGGGAGCATTTTGTTGTAACAGCCTACGCTAAGATGAGCGGTATAGGGCAAGATGTCTGTTGCCGCCAGAAGGGGCCCCACGCGCATGCTCTTCAACCCACGGAGTGCATCGGCTGCTTTGCTGTTTTTGTTGGCATGGTCAGGCTGGGCGGGGAACACGCCGCCGGCTGCCTTGCCGGATGCCGCAACCATGCTGCGCGAGGTGGAAGCGCACCAGAAGCAACTGGACAAGATGAGGGAGAACTACACCTTCCGCGCCATTCAAACCACGCGGCAACTGGACAGTAGCGGGAACACGAAAAAGACGGAAACAGAAGAACACGAGGTCTTTTTTGTAAACGGCCATCGGGTGGAGAAACTGGTTCGCAAAGATGGCAACGACCTGACCCCGGACCAGGCGCGCAAGGAACAAGACCGGGTAAACAAGGAAGTCCTCAAGATCTCGCAGCCGGGGTATACAAATCCAGACAAGGACGAAATCACTGTTGGCCGTCTGCTGCAGATTGTTACATTTTCACGGCCTCGCCGTGTCCGCCTGAACAGTCGCGATACGATCGCCTTTGATTTTGTGGGGGATGAACACGCCAAGACTCACGGAAGGGACGAAGAGGCGCTGAAGAAAGTAAGCGGCACAATCTGGATTGACGAGGCGGACCGTGAGGTGGCTCGCATGAGCGCGACGCTCGACGAGAATTACCATGTGGGCTTTGGCCTGCTCGCATCCATCGCCAAAGGCAGCAATTTAGTGTTCGATCAGGCGCTGATCCGCAATGAGGCGTGGCTACCCACGGCAATCGCGCTGCACTTGCAGGCGCGTGCGTTCCTGGTTGCTGGCTTCCGCGCTGAAATCAACGTACGCTTCGACGACTATCGCAAGTTTCAAACCGATGCCGTGCAGCAGCCAGGAGCAACGGCGACAAAACCCGAGCACTGATGCATTCCGCTGGATGACCCGGCGGACTGCAAAAAAGTACAGTTTGGGTGCTAATTCTACTTCAGCCGCTAGGGTTCGCGCGCATTCCAGGGCACGGGGCTGAAGTGTCTGCGGGAAAGTTTTCCGTCCTTTCCCGGGTATCAAATCTGCGGCTTTACTTTTGCTGCAGCTTTTGGGCCGCTATCTGGCCAGCGGCGGACTTGGAACTTTTCAGCAGCGCATAAATTTTATTTGCTTCGGCCGGATTTGTCTTTTCATAGAGGGCCGCCAATTGCAGACGAGCCGCATCCGCCGGCACCGTGCTGGTTGGTTTCGCAATGAGCTGATTGTAAAGGACGACTGCCTGGCTACTGCGGCCGGTCTGCTGGTAAAGGTTGCCGAGGGCAAGCTTTGCCAGCGAGGCTAGTGCGGCGTCATGCCCGTCCGCAACCTTGGTGAGGTAGGTTTCCGCCGCCCCAGTCTGGCCAAGATCAATGGCAGTCAAGCCGGCAAAATAGCGGGCAGTCTTGCCTGCCTCAAAAAAGCCGTACTGGTTCGCGATCTGGGCAAATTGCTGGTTTGCCAATTTCGAGCGTTCAGCCGCGGTGGCAAAAGTCTTTTCCCCCGGAGTCGGCGGCTGTCCCGGCTGTGCGAGGGGAGCGTTATACGTGTCCATCGCTTCACCAAAAGCCAGCTCGGCTGTTGATGAGCGTTTGCTGTAAATAACCAAAGCGGTCACCACAATGGCTATGCAAACAATAGCCGCGACAGTGGCACGAATGACGGTCGATCTATTTTCTTGAAACCAACCGACACTGGTCCTGGTGGCTTCGACCAAACGGTCCTGTTTGAGCGCGTGACGTGTCTGTGTGTCCACTAATTTCCTTCACAAGCCATTCGTAGGAGGGGTCGCAGTCCGGCAGCTAAGCCTTTGGCCGTTTCTGCGTGGGCTTGTAAAGTTTAGCAGCGCCGAAGTTTGTGGGTCAAACCGACGAACCTCGGCGCAGGCTAAAGGCGGGCGGCGAGTTCAAGCCGCGGCAACTGGATCTTCGATCTCGCCGTTTTCGATCTTTTCCCGGCATTCGATGCAGTATGGAGTCCAGGGAAGCGCTTCCAACCGCTTGAGACCAATGGTCTTGCCGCAGTGGATGCACTCTCCGTAGGTGCCCTCGTCCAGCCTTTTCAAGGCCAGGCGGACGAGCGCCAGTTGTTCGTGACCACTGGTGCTTTGGCTGAAAAGCATCTCTTTCTGGTAGGACTGCACGGCTTGATCGGCGGCATCCAGGGCACTGTCTGCTGCCACCTCGCGGCCCTGCTCAACCGCGGAGATCATAGAATGCTCCAACTGCTTTTCCTGGCGGCGAAGCGTTTGTTCGAATCGCTGTATTGTTTCGGGATTATGCACCAATTTTTGTTACTCCTCAAACACGGTCAAAAGTTCGTACTAGTGTCGCCTAATTGGACGCGGATTATCGGCGAAATAATCTTTCTTTTTTAATTTTTTCTAATTTCTTTTACCCTGCGAACCTGAACGGCTGAGGCGGCCAGAGAAAAGCTCAATATACGTCTCCGAACGACACAACGTAACAACAGAAATGTTCTAGGCTAATACTCATGTATGAAGATTTCCACGTAACCGACCATTGGACCCGCGAAGACCTTCATTGCCGGTGGACAGCGAATGTCGTCGCTATCGCAACCCGCCACGCCGACGCAGTTGATATTCGGTTTGAGGTGAATGGACGGCCAGTATGGATCGCCATGCCGGCGGAGGCGTGGGTAGAACAAAAGAAACGTTCTGGTCACGTGATCACCGATCGGCTGGCGGCCCAGGTAGCCGGCCGTTACTTGAAGCAGGCAGCGGAGAGCGGCTACGACAATGGCCGGGAGATGTACACCATGAGCATTGCCGAGGTGCTGGAGCAGGTTGCCGCGGTCATGCAAGAAGCCAAGCACTCCAGCCAGCTGCCCGAGCTGCCGGTGATGCCGGGTTCATAGCCGCACGGCATCTATTGAGCCCTTTGCTGGGGTCATGGCTTTGGCGGTAACCAGCAGCGAAACTGGCGCCAAGGGGGTTTCGCCGTACTGGCGCGCTTGCGTAAACTCACCTGAACGGCCGCGCAGAGGAGTCTCGAGTGGATTCAGTCAAGGCAAGCACGATGACCGGGAAGCTGGTGGAAGGCTCCCACGTCCACAGAAACCTGTCCGTCCCCCAACTGGTGGAAGCTGCAATTGCACGGGGTGAGGCAAGCCTGGCTGATAATGGCGCACTGGTGGCGCTCACCGGCGCACGGACAGGTCGCTCGCCGCGAGATAAGTTTATCGTTCAGGATGCCATTACCCGCGATACCGTCGACTGGGGGAAGGTAAACCAACCCTTCGACGAGGCGAAGTTCGAATCCCTGCTGGCGCGGGTCGCGGCACATATGCGAGAGCGCGACCTTTATGTTCTCGATCTGTATGCCGGGGCTGACAAGCATTATCAACTGCCTGTTCAAGTGATCGCCGAATACGCCTGGCATGCTTTGTTCGTGAACCAATTATTTGTTCGTGTGCCTGCGAAGGAACTCAGGGACCATAGGCCGGAATTCACAGTGATTGCCGCTCCTGAGTTCGAGGCTGTTCCCCAGCGCGACGGCACTCACTCCGGTACCTTCATCATCACGGATTTCACCCGACGCATCATTCTCATCGGAGGCACAAAGTACGCCGGTGAAATGAAGAAGTCGATCTTCGGCGTAATGAATTTTCTTTTGCCCGCTCGCGATGTATTTCCCATGCACTGCTCGGCAAACCTGGGAAAAGCTGGAGACACTGCCCTGTTCTTTGGACTCTCGGGCACGGGCAAGACCACGCTCTCCGCCGATCCCCTGCGCCGGCTGATCGGAGACGACGAGCACGCTTGGAGTGAAGCCGGCGTGTTCAACATCGAAGGTGGCTGCTATGCCAAGTGTGTCGATCTGTCGCCGGAAAAGGAACCACAGATCTACGATGCGATCCGGTTTGGGGCGGTGCTCGAGAATGTGGTGATCGATAGCAAGACGGGGACTCCGGACTATAGCGACATCCGTTATACGGAGAACACCCGGGCTGCTTATCCAGTGGAGTTCATCGCCAAGGCGGTCATCCCTGGCGTAGGTGGACATCCTAGCCACGTGGTCTTTCTCACTGCGGATGCGTTCGGCGTGTTGCCGCCGATTGCGAGACTTAGTCCGGCGCAGGCGATGTATCACTTTCTCTCAGGGTATACGGCGAAGCTAGCGGGAACGGAGGCAGGACTGGGTAGCGAACCGGTGCCGGAATTCTCCACCTGCTTTGCGTCGCCATTCATACCGCTGGCTCCGGCCGTCTACGCGAAGATGCTTGGCGAACGGCTGCAGCTTCACAACGCCCAGTGTTGGCTTGTGAATACCGGCTGGACCGGCGGCGCTTTCGGTACTGGGGAGCGTATGAGCCTGAAATATACCCGTGCTATGGTGAACGCCGCGTTGGATGGCCGGCTTGGTACCGCCCAATTCGTCACCGAGCCGGCGTTCGGCTTAAGCATACCCGTCAGTTGCCCGGATGTGCCCACGGAGCTGTTGAATCCCCGTAATGCCTGGAAAGACCCCCAGGCTTACGATCAACAGGCCAACATGCTGGCGGAAAAGTTCGAGAAGAATTTCGTTAAGTTCGAAGCGCCCGCCGGGGTGCGCGAAGCAGGGCCAGTCGTGAGAAAGAGCAAGAAATAGGCTGGTCCGGAGCGGGAAAGCCCGTGGCGCCGCCGGCATTCAGCAAAGCTTCATAGACTCCCTCTCAAATGGAGGTAAATTGGCCCTCCTCCTAGGGATAGCGGCTCCTGCCGGATGTGCGATACTTTGCATGAATGTACAAGAGAGTGCTGCTCAAACTGTCGGGAGAAGCGCTGGCTGCAGACCGTGGCTTTGGCGTGGACGTCGCCCGGCTGCACGAGATCTCTATGGAGATCCTGGCGGCCCGGGAACTAGGCGTCGAAGTGGCTATCGTGGTGGGCGGAGGCAATTTCTTCCGCGGGGTGGCCGAACAGGCGCGCATGATGGACCGCGTTTCCGCCGACCAGATGGGAATGCTGGCTACCGTAATCAACGCGCTTGCGCTGCAGGATGCGCTGGAAAAGTGCAAAGTACAGACCCGGGTCATGTCCGCCATCGAGATGAACCAGGTCGCTGAACCCTACATCCGGCGACGAGCTATCCGGCATCTGGAGAAGGGGCGCGTGGTGATTTTTGCCGCCGGCTTGGGCAATCCTTACTTTTCCACCGACACGGCTGCGTCCCTGCGCGCCATGGAGATCAAGGCTGACGTCTTGCTCAAGGCCACAAAAGTGGAAGGGATTTACGATGCCGATCCTGTTATTACCAAAGATGCAGTTAAATTTGAGCAAATTACGTACATGGAAATCCTGCGACTCGGTCTAAAGGTAATGGACAGCACCGCAGTCAGCCTGTGCAAGGACAATAATTTGCCCATGATTATCTTCAATATGAACCGGCCGGGCAACATCCTGCGTGTGGTGAGCGGGGAAAAGGTCGGTTCCCTGGTGACTGCCTGACACCCCAGAGCACACTCGCGGAGCGCCCCCCGGCACTTCAGGCGACGGCACGGCCGATGCCTGCGGTACCGCCTCGGGTAGCCCCTGCACAGTCAGGCCCAATGCTGGTTCAGCCAGCGGCGGCTCCACGTCGTTCCCAGTTGCCTGCTCTTACCGGGATTCGCTGTTTCGCGGCGCTCAACCTGGTCTTTTTCCACTTTGCCGATCCTCATTCGTTTGGGCCGCTTAGCCCGATCGTGAACGGCGGATACATTTCCGTCAGCTTCTTCCTCTTGCTTTCCGGCTTCATCCTCACCTACAACTATGCGGATCGCGCCCAGCGTGGAGCGCTGACCGCGCGAGGTTTTTGGTCCGCCCGCTTTTCGCGGCTCTATCCCGTGTATGCCTTCAGCCTGCTGCTCTCGATGGGCATGCTACTGCAGGAGGTGAACGCGCACACCCGGTTGGACTTTGGCCTGGGGCTAATCCTTACCCCGCTTCTGCTGCAAGGATGGCATCCGGTGCTGTCTACCTTCTGGAATACGCCTGCGTGGACCATGTCGACCGAGGCGTTCTTCTATCTACTGTTCCCCTGGCTGATCACACGCCGCCGTCCGCGGCAGGTGCGGACCATGCTGATGATCCTATTGGCCGCGTGGCTTTGCAGCCTGGTGCTCCCGGCGCTTTACATGCACTTCAATCCCGATGGCGACGCGCACCCCGACCGCTATTCTGTCGGGATCTGGATGCGCGCATTAAAGTTCATGCCGCTACAGCACCTGCCATCTTTTCTGTTTGGCATGGCGCTGGGCTTTCTGAACGAGAAGATTCGGCCGGAGAGCCGCAAACGTCTGGCGATAGGGATCTTTGCCTTTGTGGCGATCTACCTGATTCTTTGCCTGGGCGACCGGTTACCTTACGCCATGATGCACGACGGCCTGCTGATGCCCCTCTTTGGCGGTGTCGTATTATGCCTGGCCGGCCGCAACACGATTGCTCGTTTCTTTGGACTGCTTCCTTTTATCGCCATCGGCGAGGCCAGCTATTGCCTGTACCTGCTGCACTTTAATCTCTGGAGTTTGCTGCACGACTCGCATTTTCTGGAGAGGAGCGGGCTGATCGTTTTCGATCCATGGATTTCTTACCTGCTATTGATTGTTGCCGCGCTGCTGACCAAGCGGCTGATCGAACGGCCGGGAAGAACCTGGATCAGCCGGCTTCTTGAGCCCAGCGCCGTCCGTACCGCGTAATTCCCTTCAGAAATGAAAGATCACGTCGCTGGCAACAGTAAGCTGGCTCTTGCGCGTGCCCCGGTCGTATGATTTTCGATCCCACGCGTGATCGGAACGAATCTCCGGGCGCATCTGGACTGTCGACCCGATCCAATGGCTCAGCATGAGCGTGTTTTCGGTGTACTTGGTGTTCACCCCGGTGCGCTGGCCCTTCTTGTCGTTCAGCAAGTCGCTGCGGAAGCCGACAAAATCGTGCGCGGAAATTTGCTTCAGGATGTAATTCACCGCGGCGTACTCCGGCGCCAAGCAAGTCTCGAGGCCGGGGCGGCAGGTTGCCGCGTAGGTATTGGGCTGGGGCTTGATTGAGCCGGTAGTGCTGGGTACGTCACGCTGATACATCACATATGCCTCGGTCGCCGTATGCCACGTGCGGGAAAACCTGTGATACCAGGTGCCATCGTATTGCTGAAGGTTGTTGTACGCGTACTTGCCGTTGTTGATGCCGTTGGCGCAGAGATAAATATTGTCATTCACCGAAGTCGTGGTGTAGCTGAGGCAAGAGGTGGCAGTGGGTCGCGCATCGCTGGTCCACAGCGCTACGTCATGGCCGCCGGTGATGCCGGCCTGCAGCAGCCAACGATCATTCACCTGCACCGTGGCAAGAATTCCGGTATCGGTGAATGGATCAATCGAGTACAGCAGAGAATGGCTGAACATGTAGTTATTCGGTGTGAGTTGGGCTTCGATACCTGGTATGGAAATAAATCGGCCGGCCCGGATGTTCATTCCCTTCGCAACCTTAGGTACATAGATATCGACATATTCGAGAATCGGGTCAAATCCGTATTGATGGTTGTGGATCAGTAACTGGAAGCTCAGATAGCCTTTGTCGGTAGTGTATTTGTAGTCTGTTCCGTAGAACGCGGTCAGGTGATACCCCACATCCAAATGCTCCCTTTGCACCGAATCGGGCAGCCGCTCTACATAAACAATCAACTGATTCATCTCGAAACGATTGGAATAGACGTCATTGGCAACCGGCGCATTGCGGTTTGCCGAAGTGCTGAAGTTCAGTGTGGGTTCGACCCAACCGTAGACTTTAGTGCGGCTTCGGGCGCCGTTCCAGGCGGTCATCAGTGGGTAGCTGTTGGTGTCCGCTTCGCCAAGAACAGGCGATCCTCCATAAGACCAGTCGGAGTTGGGGAATGGTGGAGATTCAAGGGGCGAGGGCGGTCCACGCCGGGGCGGCGCCGGACCCTGGTTCGCTGTCCCATTCCAGTCCTGGCGATAAAACTCAACAAATCTTGGCAGGAAGCCGGTAGGCTTGGCCGGTTGCGGAGTGGGGTTCTCTGGAAGGGATGGGCTGCTTTGCTTCTGGGCAACGCAGCAGGTTGCGCTGGATTCAATGCAGAGGAAGAGGAAAAGTAGAACCCGGCCGGGACGCATGGAAAGACGTACCTCAGGGCGAAAGCCCTTTCGAGCGGCGGTTTTAGGGCACTGCTAGAGCCGTGCCCTTTGTTCAGAGAGGCTTCACTCGATTTAGCGCCCTTCGACTAGAGAGGCCTCTCTTTGTTAGGTGGCCGATTGAATGCTGTCGTTTAGGGTTGCACAACCTCGACAGAATGGTTGCCGTGGGTAATGACTGCTGAACAGGTGGGCTGCCCGGCGGCCTTGAACGGTGTATTCTGCACCGCCGATAGCGCGCCGGTAGAGGGGTTCAAGTAGAGACCCGAAACCGTGTTGCCGAGAAAGTTCGCGGTGTAGATATAGCGACCTAGCGCCGGTTCGATGAGGATGCAGAGCGGACCGGCATCCACGGCATAGGTGGTGGTGCCGGAGATCTGGGTTGCGTTTCCCGTCCCTCGATCGATGACGTAGGCACTCACATCGTTCGCGTTGTAGTTCGCTACGTAAACGTAGATGCCCCGGGGATCGACGGCAACTGCATCGGGAAGGTTGTCCGTCTTGAAGGGGGTTTGCATGTTGATCAATGTGCCGTTGGCCTGAACGAGAAAACCAATCATCTGGTTGGCGGCGCCATCGGTAACATAGATAAACTTGCTCGTCGGATCGCTGGCAATCGCATTCGGAGCCACCCCAACCGGATAGGTGGCAATCAAGCTGAGAGCACCACTCGAAGCAACTTGAAACGCGGAGAGCGTGGCATCGCCCTCATTCACTACGTATACATAGTTTCCGCTCACCAGCACATTGACGGCTGCCGGACTTTTGCCCACGGGAAAGAACGCGTTGTTGCCGTTCGCGACCGGCGCGCAAAGACTACCCGTGGCGCCCAGGCCACCCGTGGAATTGATCGGGAAGACCACCAAAGCCCCCGGTCCGGGGATATTCGTGCTGTAGTTCGGCTGGAAAGTCTCCACGATATAGAGGTAGGTGCCCGCTTTGTTGACCGCGAGCTGCACCGGATAGCTACCAGGCATGTTGCATGTCTGCTGGGGATAGAGCTTGCCGTCGGTTCCAATCGCGAATTCCACAACGGTGTTGTCGTCGTGATTGACCACGTAAAGATTCTTGCCATTCGGTGACGCGACATCTGCCACTGGATTGCGGCCGCCCGAAGAGTAGGGCGAGTCTGGAATCGGGATCAACGCTCCCGCTTCGCTATCCACTTTGTAGACGTTGATTTGCCCTGGGTTGTTCTTGGAAGAGGTGACGTAAAGAAAGTCAATCGTGTTGCTGGGTCCGCACGCAGTAAGACCGAATCCAAGACCAAGGGATACAACAGAGGCCAGTGCGATCCGGCCGAATTTACTGAACTTCATGCGCTTCCTTCATCCTGGCCCAACGACAGCATGGAGCAGGGCTGCAGCTCGCAGCAGAGCTATAGATAGAGAGTCTTTGAGTCCCTCTTGCATTGTAAAAGCTTGGGTCGCTTTCGGCCACCCAAGCCCTGAGACTGGTCCGCGTGCGTCGATCGCGTTATCCGGCCGCCGCACGCACCTGTTCGAGAAAAGCTTTAGAACAATGTACCGCTAGCCGTGCACCAGGTTGGCTGTCCGGTCGCAGTAAAGGAGCTGGCCTTGCGCAGCGTGGTCAGGGTTCCCGTGGTCGAATTGATTACCGCTCCAGTCACCGTGCTGTCAGCATAATTAGCCGTATACAAATACTGGTTTGACGGATCCTCAAGAATGCATTGGGGTGCGGAGCCGGCGCCAAAGGTGGTGCTGGTGTTACTCCCTCCCCCGGATAAGGTTGTCAATCTCCCCGTAGTCTGATCGATAAAGAACGCGCTTACGGAACTTGCGGGGCTGGTCGGAGTTAAATTCGGTCCTTTGTTGGCGAGGTATAGGAATTTGCCTTGGTGGTCAACGATCATGGGTCCCGGATTGGCCACTGTACCGGAGTTATCCACCTGGCCGCCAACCAGGGATTGCAGGGCGCCGTTGGTGCCGACCGTGTAGGGCAGGATCTGGCCGGCCGTCGTCCCGTTCTCCGCGTCGATCAGGTATACGTACTTTGAACTGGCGTAAATATAAGTGAGATTGGTGGCGCCTGTGGGGATCGGTGTGTTCTGCGTCAGCGTCAACTGGCCGGCATTCTGCCCATAGACGAAAACTGCCTGCGACGGATCTGCGGCGCTTCCGCTCCCTTTCTCGATGGTGTAGACATACGTGTTACTCGGAACCACGTAGAAATTGATGGGAGCGCTGCCTACGGGAAAATACGAGAGATTGGTGCCATTCGAATTCTTAACCGTCTGATTGGTGATCAGGGAAAGCCTGCCGGTATTGGCATCGATGTTGAAAGCAGTGATATCCCCACAGATGGTGGCCGGGTTCGAACTCACATATCCAGTGCAGGTCGTTGGATCCGGGACGGTCGAATCGAGGACGAAGAGACGGCTGCCCGTAGTATCGGTCTGCATCGAAATCGGATTGTTTCCCTGGCTGTTATAACTCGCCTGGAAGCTGAGGGCGCC
This sequence comes from uncultured Acidobacteriaceae bacterium, assembly GCA_963758385.1. GTDB lineage: Bacteria > Acidobacteriota > Terriglobia > Terriglobales > Acidobacteriaceae > PALSA-350. The sequence goes on from CAVWVA010000001.1 coordinate 3,362,530, forward strand.
TCTGCCGCCGATGGTAAAGAGGGATATGTTTGCGCCGGTCTGGTCCGAGGGTGTGCCGGGGGGGCATGCAACCTGCGAGTTTCCCCCGCACCCCGCATTCAGGACATAGAGAAATCGGCCCGCATTCGTGACCAGGTCTTTGATTGGGTTGAAGCCGCCGGAGCCAAAAGGAGAGTTCGGAATCGCCGTCAGTTGTCCGAGATTGTTATCAATTCTGAAGGCGGAGATCTGATTGTATTGCGAGCCAGTAACGTAAAAGTAACCGACTGTGTGATCCGTACTGCAAGAGGTCACTCCCATCCCCGTTCCAAGGGATACTGCCAAGGCCAGAGTAATCCGGCCGAATTTCCTGAACTTCATGCGTTTCCTTCATCCTGGTCGCTGTCGCGGTCTAGGGCTGCCTGTGCAGCTAAAACTGTATGAAAAATGGATCCTACCGCCAATTGTAAAAGCTAGAACAACTTTCGGCTAGGGCGGCCTCCCCCACGGGACCTTGATGCACGATGGGGAATGAGTGGCTGCTACTTGGACGGGACAAAAGCCGGATGGTCCTTTCAAACAAAATAGTATGGCGGTTTACGGAACCCCGGAGGGCCACTCAAGCGCGTACCGAGCCGGTGGGAAGGGCGATCAGAAGATCTTCACGTGAAAGGTGAGGTACTTCTTGGGGTTCTCGCGGATGGCCGCGATCAGCCCCCTCGATTCCGTCAGCGTCTGGTCAAGATTGTTATAGAGAGAAGGGTTGCGCACCAGCTGGCCAACGGTTCCTTCGCCGCTGTCGACCCGGTTCAAGACGGAATCGAGCTTGTCGACGGTGTCCCGCAGTTTGGCCGCGAACTGCGGATCTTTCGCGATCATCCCCAGGCCGCCCTTGCCGGCGTTGATGTCAGCGAGAAGCTGGTTGGCGCTGCTCACAGACTGGTTCAGGTTGTTCGCCAGGGTCTCGTCTTTCAGGAGTTTGCCCAACGTGCCCTTCCCCTCGTCAAGACCGGTTGCCATCTTGTCCAACTTCGCTACAGTATCGTTGACGTGGTTGTACAGGGTATCGTCTGCGACCAGCTTGCCAATCGAACCTTTTCCGTTAGCGACGGAATCCACCAGCTGCGACAGCTCATTCAAGGTCGAAACAGCCTTGTTGTAGAGATCAGGATTGTTGATCAGTTCGCCGATGGAGCCCTTGGTTGAGTTCAGGGAGTCAGCGAGGTGGTCGACCTTGGCCAGAATGGTATTCAGCTGTTCAATCGTGCCCTGGCTTGACTTGATCACGTCGGAGAGGTTGGGGGTTTCGTTGGTCTTGAGCTCGCTGCCATTGTGAACCGGCGGCCCGATCGCGCTCTTGCTATTGATATCTACCACGGTGTCGCCGAGAACGCCGATGGTCTCGAGACTGGATGTGGAGTCAGTGTGCACCGCGTCCTGGAACTTGGCTCCGATCTTCATGGTTACTTCGACCGGGGTGAGCTTACGCTGGGGCACGATCTTGACCGTGGTTACGTTGCCGATGGTTACTCCTTCCAGGTTGACCGGGGCGCCCACTTTAAGACCCGCGGCATTTTCGAAATAGGAGCGAAGGGTGATCTTTCCTGTGAATATGCCTCCGGTACTTCCTGTCATAAGAAAGATGAGAGCAGTCAAGGCTGCCAAGGCCACGAGCACGAGAACGCCCACTTTTAGTTGTGACCACTGGACTTCCTGCTGGCTTGGCACAGACCCCCTCGGGTTGAAGCGAGTGCAGCAGGGTTTTCCCCGCTGCGACTGAGCATATCAAATGGCGCTTTCGCCCCGCTTGGCATAATGGCGGATACCGGCCGCCGCAGCTCTTAGCTTTCCATCACTACCATGGCTACGGCCAGGTTAGCGGTGTGGGTGAGGGAGAGCGAGATGGTTCGCACACCGAGTTCCGTGGCCAGAAGGCCGGCCCGGCCGCGCAGTTCGAGAACCGGCCGCCCACCTGGCTGGCGACCGACCTGGAACTCATTCCATGTGACTCCCCTGCTGATTCCCGTTCCGAGCGCCTTGGCGCCCGCCTCTTTGGCGGCGAAGCGAGCCGCAAAGCTTTCCGCGCTTGCCCGCCTGCTGCTGCAATACGCGATCTCCTGATCGGTGAAAATGCGCTGCACAAAGCGAGCACCGAAGCGTTCGATCGAACGTGCAATCCGCTCTACTTCGATCAAGTCCACGCCTGTGCCGATCAGCATGCTGAACACATTACCATGGGATCCCCTACGGTCATCACCACGTCTGACCTCGGTACCTGTCCCGCCGTTGAAGATTGCGGTTACGGGGCCGATCAAGATTACAAGCACGGTATATTCAAGGTTCCTGAACTATGATCGAAGTCCTCGAAACCACCACGATGCCTGAGCCGTTCACAGATGAGGTTCTGTACCTGACTGCGCTGTTGCCCGAAGACCAGACCCTGGTCATCCCACGGCTCAGCGGAATCATTCCCGATTGTGGAGCGTGGATACGCAGCCGCTCTTACGTAGATCTGGGAACGGCCCGTTTTGTCTTTGAGTTTCCCCGCGACATCTGCGTCGAGATCTACAGCGCATTGGTTTCCGTAGGACTGCAACTCACCGCTGCATCGCATCTACTGCTGACAGAACTTTGCCGCTGCACCCCCCACGTGTTCGATTTGCCTTCTCGCGAGCTTCCGGCGGTCGATGGGGCAACCCTGGACGCCGCCACCCGGTACATTTGTTCCCTTGAGATCATCAAAGTGCAATTGCAAATCTGGATGGTGAAAGAAGAAGAACTAAAACTGCAGCTCGGCGGAAGCGACAGTTTCGCCGCCTGACTTGTCAGAACCAGTCTCAATTCTTTCCATGCCACAAGCTCCGGTGCCCAATATCTCGCCCGCTTTTGGCGAAATGTGGGAAATTAACCGATCTTGCCCTCAAGTTCCGGGAAACACTCCCAGGCTTTCATTTCCCGAGTTCCTGGAGAGGAGCCGGCAGTCTTTCATAGCCCACTCACTCTCAATCAGCCGGCGTCTACCAGGCCGTAGCGGCGTTGCCAGGCTTCGCGCAGCCGATTCCAGACTTTAGCCTTTTCTTCTTCGGTAGCCTCGCCGGCCTGCGACACAAACGACGCCGATTCTACTTTGGCCAGCTCGAGAAGAGCCCGGTCGCGCACCAGGTTGGCGACGCGAAAGTCCGGGATGCCCGCCTGGCGAGTGCCAAAAAACTCTCCCGGGCCGCGCAGTTGCAGGTCAAGCTCGGCCAGCTCGAATCCGTTCTGGGTGCGTACCATGGCCGCCAAACGTTCCTCTGCCTGGGGTGAGATTTTTCCCCCGGTCATCAGAATGCAATGGGAACTGGCGCTTCCCCGGCCAACGCGTCCGCGCAGCTGATGCATCTGCGCCAGCCCGAAACGCTCCGCATGTTCAATCACCATCATGGTTGCGTTTGGCACGTCGACGCCAACCTCAATGACGGTGGTTGCGATCAACACATCGATCTCCCGGCGCTGGAAGCGGCGCATGATGATTTCCTTCTCGTCGGCATCCATCCGTCCATGCAGCAAACCTAGGCGGAGACCGTTGAGAGCTCCGGCCTTCAACTCCTGATACATGTCGGTGGCGGCCTTGAGCGAGGGGGCAGGAGGGGAAACCCTTTTGAACAACAAGCCAGGCTTGCCGCCTTTGCCCTTGCTGTTGGCGGCGGCTATGCCGGCCTCCTGGTCAGCTTCTCCAGCGGCGAAATCCAACTCCGGTTGGTCGTCCTTGGCGCCTTCGATGACGGGATAGACCACATACGCCTGGTGGCCCAGTCGAACTTGCGCCCGCACCAGATCCCATACCTTGTCAGCCTCGGCATCGGAGACCTGGCGCGTGAGAATGGGAGTGCGGCCTGGCGGCAATTCGTCCAGTACGCTGAGATCCAGATCGCCATAGAGAGAGAGAGCCAGGGTTCGGGGGATCGGGGTTGCGGTCATTACCAGGACGTCCGGTTCTCCAGCATTGGGTTTCTTCATCAAGCGGAAGCGCTGCAACACGCCGAAGCGGTGCTGTTCATCGACCACCACCAGGCCGAGCTTGGCGAAATCGACTCTTTCCTCGATGAGTGCGTGGGTACCAATCACCAATTGTGCTTCGCCCCGGGCGATCAGGTTCCGATTAGCGCGTTTGCGATCCTCATCGAGCGACCCAGTCAACAGAATCACTTTGTAGCGTTGCTGCGACCGCTCCAGCAGCTTGCGAGCCCCCAGGAAGTGCTGAGTAGCCAGAATTTCCGTGGGCGCCATCAGGGCGGCCTGGTAGCCGTTCTCGATGGCCACCAGCATCGCCTGAAGTGCCACGATGGTTTTTCCCGAACCTACATCGCCTTGCAGCAACCGCCGCATTGGCTCCGGCGACCGCATGTCGGCCACAATCTCTCCCAAAGCGGTCTTTTGCGCCTTGGTGGGGTGGAAGGGCAGCACCTGGCGCAACGCTGACCGCACGGCTTCGTTAGTCTCGAAGGGAATACCTTGCCGCTGGCGGAATTTTTTTCGTTTTAGCTCCAGGCCCAGTTCGAGGTAGAAAAGCTCTTCGAAGATCAAGCGCCTTTGCGCCGGCGTGCCCCAGGACTGAAGCTCGCTCATCGAGGTTCCAGCCTCAGGGAAATGCGCCTGGCGCAGCGCTTCTTCCCGGCTGGGGAGCTCCAGGCGGCGGCAAAGCGCCAGGGGAAGCGTCTCTGGGACCCGGCCCTTGACCTCTTCCAGCACTCTCCAGATAACGCGCCGCTGCCAACGCGAGGCCAGCTTGTTGCCCAGCGTCTCATAGACGGGAGCGATGCGGCCTACCTCCAGCAGCTTGGACTCCTCGTCGTCGTGATCGTCGGGGAGGACTTCCACCTGGGGCTGAATCATTTTGAAGCTGTTGCTGGTGCGGGAAGCTTCTACTTTTCCGTACAAGGCCACCCACTGTCCGGCTTTGAACCGGTCTTTCAGATAGGTGCCGTGAAACCACATGCACTTTACCTTGCTCAGGCCCTGGCCTACGGTCATTTCGAAGATGGGCATGCGCCGGGTGCGCAGCAGAATCATGCCGCGTACCTCACCGATCAGGCTGGCCATTTCGCCGGGAACCAGTTCCTCAATGGCTTGCGGGCGTAAACGGTCCTCGTAGCGAAAGGGGAGGTGGTAGAGCAGGTCTTCGACGGTAGCGATGCGCTTTTCCTGCAGCGTCTGGGCGATGCGCGGGCCTATGCCCTTGACGAACTGCAGGGACGTTTCAAGAGTCAGTAGCACACAGCGATGCTATCAGCGGAGCAGGGCGTCGAGCTGTGTGCGCTACTGCGCGTCTTTGTATTCCTCGTGCCAGGCCATCTGAATGGCCTCAAGCTTGGGTTCATTCGACTTCGCGGGGTCGTCGGCAAAACCCTCCAGCTCGGTCACGTACTTGTGCAGATCGGTGAAGCGCACCGTGAACGGATCCAGGTCAGGGAATTTCTCCTGCAACTGGATGCCGATCTCTTCCGCGTCACTCCAGGTAATCTCACGTGCCATGGTCAGCTCCTCACTTTTGTTCCGCCAGGCTGAGCGGCTTGCCCTCAGAAACGTAGTTGCGATTCCACTTGGGAATCTCCACCACGTAGTTCCCGGGCCCGGTGATCACGGCCTGGCAGCCAAGGCGGGAATTCAGTTGCAAATCTGCCGCCATATCGAGCCGGTCCAGTTCATCGTCGTCCGCCGGGGAGAGCGACTCACTGCCATCTTTCGTCCATAGGTGACAGGTGGTGCAGGCACAGGCGCCGCCGCAAGCGTGGTCGAGAAAAATGTCGAAGTGTTCGGCCACGTCGAGGAACGACATGGGCTTGCCATGGTGCCCGTAGGGTAAAGTGCCGTAGGCGAAATCCACCGTTCGGCCCTCGGGAAGAAAGGTGACGTGGACCATGTTGTCCGCCGTGTCACTCGTTGTCTCGTGTTGATTCTGACTCATCTCTTTGCCATTACTTTCTAGCCATTTCTTTCTGTCAATGAAACTCGGCCTGTGCGATGGGATGCGGGGCAGTGGGGCCTTCACCCAGTTTGTCGTCTGCTGATTGCATCGTCTGGCCCTTGATCGCACTCGATACCGCGGCGTCCATCATGAGCTCGGCAAAGCGGTGGGTGGCTTTGTCCAGCGCTTCGGTGCCGGCTCGGAGCGCCGACAGATCGTCGCCCTTCTTCAGTACGGTCAACTCAGCGCTGAGCGAGGCGATTTGTGCCCGCTCAGCGGTTTCGAGCAGCTGCCATGCGGGGCTGGAAGGAGCTTTTTCCAACGCGTTGAGGATGGTCTCTGCTTCGTTCCTGGCTTCGACCAGCTGGCGCAAATGGATATCTTCTTCGGCATGATCGAACGATTCAAGAATCATCGATTCCACCTGCTCGTCGGTCAGGCCGTAGGCCGGCTTTACCGAAACCTCCGCCTGCTTGCCGCTGCGCTGCTCCAGCGCGGACACATGAAGGATGCCGTTGGCATCGATGAGGAACTTGACCTCGATGCGCGGCAAGCCGGCGCTCATGGGTGGGATTCCCTTGAGATCGAAGCGTGCCAGCGAGCGGCAATCCTTCGCCATCTCCCGCTCACCCTGCAGCACGTGGATGGCGACGTTCGTCTGCCCATCGACTCCGGTGGTGAAAGATTCAGAAGCGGAGGCAGGAATGGTTGAGTTGCGCTGAATGATCCTGGCCACCACTCCTCCCAGAGCCTCAATGCCCAGGGATAGCGGGGTCACGTCAAGGAGAAGCATGTCCTCGGTCGCTTTGGATCCGCCGGCAAGGATATTGGCCTGCACGGCCGCTCCCAGGGCGACCACTTCATCCGGATTCAGCTCTGTGCGGGGCGCCTTGCCGCGGCGCGGCAGCTCAAAGACGTCGCTGACCAGGCGCTGTACCGCGGGGATTCGCGTGGAGCCGCCAACCAGCACAACCTCGTCGATCTGATCAGGCGTCAGGTGAGCATCGCGCAGCGCGTCCCGGCAAGGCGTGATGGTGCGGGCGACGACCGGCTGAATCATTTGCTCAAATTGCTCGCGCGACAACTCGCGCAGGTAGCGGGCGCCTTGGGGTAGCTTGACATCGATTTGCGCCACCGATTGCGAGGAAAGCGCGATCTTGGCTTCGATAACGGCCTTGCGGATTGCCTGGATGGCGTCAGGCTGCTGCCGCAGATCACTCCCGGAGTCGCCGGCAATGTCATCCAGCGCGATGGCGATCAGCAGGTTGTCGATGTCGTCGCCGCCCAGATGCGTATCGCCGTTGGTGGCGATCACCTCAAAGATGCCTTCGTGCAACTTGAGGATAGAGATGTCGAAGGTTCCGCCTCCGAAGTCATAGACCGCGATGATGCCTTCTTTTTGCCGATCGAGGCCATAGGCCAGGGCAGCCGCGGTGGGCTCGTTGACCAGGCGCAGTACTTCGAGCCCGGCCATGCGTCCCGCATCTTTGGTCGCCTGCCGCTGAGCGTCGTTGAAATACGCCGGCACGGTGATCACGGCCTGGGTGACCGCCGCGCCAAAGTAGCGCTCCGCATTTCGCTTGAGCTGACGCAGGATGTGGGCGGAGATTTCCGGGGGCGTGAATTCCGTGTCCCCGAGGCGAATGCGTAGCACTTCGCCGGCCTGAATGTCATCCACCAGCCGGAAGGGGAAAAACTTCAATTCTTCGGCAACATCTTCCACCCCGCGGCCCATGAGACGCTTAACCGAGTAGATGGCGCGTCCTGGCGCCTGCAGCAGAGTGTGCCGCGCCGCATTGCCCACCATCATGGCAGGGCGGGCGCCGTCCTCTGCAGGACTGAGCGCTACGACCGAGGGCACCAGGTTCAGTCCGTCTTCCCCTGGGATAACCACCGGCTTATCACCCTGCATGAAGGCGACCAACGAGTTTGTCGTGCCCAGGTCGATACCGACTACGCGCTCTTCCGCCATAACTCTTATGACTCTCCCAGAGTCTGTTCCACGTCGCGAACCAGGTTCCGCAAGTAGCTCCTGCGCTGCAGCAGGGCAATCATCGCTTCTTTGGCCGCGGTCTTCTTGGCTGCGTCGTTTTGCTCCCACCCCGTGTCCCAGGCAGTCCACCGGGAACGCAGCTCGTCATCGAGTGAATTGAGTTGCCCCACAAACTGGTTCTTCGCCGTCTCTAGATCGCCGCGCAACTGCGGATCATCTTCACCCATCTTCTGGTTCTGACGCAGCTCTTCGAGTTGCATGTTCAACTCAAAGACTTCTTCCAATAGATCAACCGGCACCTTGGACGGATTCAGATTGCCTTGACCGCGCTCCTCTTCGAGCTGCACTCCTTCCAACTTGAGAAGGTACCTGGTGCGCTCGATCGGACTCTTCAAAGTGCGATAGGCATCGTTCAAGAGCGAGGCCTGTGACAGACTCCACTCCTGCTCTTGCTGCGTCGCGCGCGCATGGACGTCCGGGTGCAGCTTACGGCTGTAGCGGTAGAACTGCTTTTCCAGCGTCTGCAGGTCAAGGGCGAGCTTGGGCGGAAGGCCGAACATGGCAAAGTAGTCGGCCTGAGTCGGCGGCTGAACTTTGCCACAAGAGGCGCAGAACGGCTGCCCGCCCGCGACTTCCTGACCGCAGGACCAGCATTTCGCCGGGGCACTGACTGTTTCAATCGTTTGCATAGGGCGGAATAGACTTTACCATCCAGCGGCTGCGGGAACTGTGCAATCACCGCAAAAAGCGGCCCCTCAGCGGCTGAAGCCGCGCTCAATTACAGCAGTTACGCACGGCCTGAAGGCCGTACCCTTCAAAAGCATTCATTTTGCTGGCTGCTTCACTATTCCGCGTCCGAGGTGATCCTCAGGACGAAAACGATGAACCGCAACCGCAAGACTTGGTCGAGTTGGGATTGATGAAGTTGAAGCCCTGCCGCATCAGCGTCTCTTCGTAGTCCAAAATCATGCCGTGCAGGTAGATGAACGACTTGGGATCGACGAAGACGCGAACATCCTCAAAGTTGTACACGCGATCGCGTTCTCGCGGCTGAGAGTCAAAGCGAATGTTGTACGAGAGACCGGAACAACCGCCACCTTGTATACCAAGACGGAGTCCCCCCTCTTCAGGAGAGACCCCTTCTTTGGCCATGGCGGCCCGAATTCGCTTCAGGGCGCGCGGCGTTATCTGGATGCCCTTTTGATTCGGCGTTGCGTTTTCCGCATTGAGGACAGCTAGTTCCATCTTGCCTTCTGTTTAGCGAGCAACCGAGGCTGTAGCTTCCGCCGTCTCGGTTACGCCATTCTTCTTCTTCCAATCGCCGATGGCCGCGCGGATCGCGTCTTCCGCGAGCACCGAACAGTGAATCTTAACCGGCGGCAACGCCAGTTCCTTCACAATGTCGGTGTTCTTGATCAGCATCGCTTCTTCGACCGTCTTGCCTTTGACCCACTCGGTGGCGAGCGAAGAAGAAGCAATGGCCGAACCGCAGCCGAAGGTCTTGAACTTTGCCTCTTCAATCACTTGTGTCTCCGGGTTGACCCTGATCTGCAAGCGCATGACATCGCCGCATTCCGGCGCGCCGACCAGACCCGTACCCACCTCAGACTGGCTCTTATCCATCTGGCCCACGTTCCGCGGATTGTTGTAGTGGTCAATTACCTTGTCGCTATATGCCATTTTTTCTCCCTTGCCTTGTATTCAGCGCCATCGTGCGTTACACCAAAAGCAAATGCTTTAGTGCGCCTGCCACTCGATCTTTGAAATGTCGATACCTTCTTTCACCATTTCATACAGCGGCGAAAGTTCACGAAGTTTCTGCACTACATCGATTACCTTGTCGGCTACGTAGTCAACTTCAGCCTCAGTGTTAAAGCGGCCCAGACCAAATCGAATTGAACTGTGAGCAACATCGTCCCCCAGTCCCAGGGCCTTCAATACATACGACGGCTCAAGGGAGGCTGAGGTACAGGCCGAACCACTCGAAACGGCAACGTCGTTAATACCCATCAGCAGCGACTCCCCCTCAACATAGACAAAGCTCACATTGAGGTTCGCCGGCAGACGGTGCTCCATCGACCCATTGACGTGGACGTAGTCGAGGTTGGCTTCCAGCTTGTTCTTTAGCTTATCGCGCAATTTGCCCAACCGCTCTGCTTCCGCCGCCATCTCCTCGCTGAGCAATCTCGCAGGCCTTGCCCAGACCAACGATGCCGGGGACATTCAGCGTGCCCGAACGCATACCGCGTTCATGGCCTCCACCGTCGATCTGCGCCGAGATCTGCACCCGGGGATTGCGCCGCCGGACGTACAACGCGCCGCAACCCTTGGGGCCGTAAATCTTGTGCCCGGTCAGGGAGAGGCAGTCGATGTTCATGGCATTCACGTCAACCGGAATCTTGCCCACAGCCTGAACCGCATCGGTGTGGAAGATCACATTGTGCTGGCGGCAGATCTTGCCAATTTCCGCCACTGGCTGAATGACGCCAATCTCATTGTTGGCAATCATGATGGTGACCAAGATGGTCTTGTCATCGATCGCCCGCTTCAGGTCCTCCAGGTCGATCAGCCCATCCGCTTTTACCGGTAGATAGGTGATACGGTAGCCGTACTTTTCCAGCCGCTTGCAGGAATCGAGAACCGCTTTGTGCTCGGTTACCTGGGTGATGATGTGGTTGCCGCGCTCGCGATACATCTCCGCGATGCCCTTGATGGCCAGGTTGTTGCTCTCGGTCGCGCCGGAAGTAAAGATGATTTCCTTCGCGGTGGCGCCAATCAGCTTTGCCACCTGCTCGCGAGCGTGCTCGACACCCTGCTCCGCTTCCCATCCAAACGAGTGGTTGCGGCTGGCTGCGTTACCGAACTTTGAGCTGAAATAGGGGATCATTGCCTCGAGCACGCGGGGATCCATCGGTGTGGTCGCGTGGTCATCCATGTAGATTGGCAGCTTCACGTTCACCAGGGCCTTTGCTGAATTCTCAACAGTGCTCATTTGCTCTCCTGCTTTTTAAACAATCTCATACTTAATTTTGCAACGACTCAGCCACCCAAGCTGACCAATATGGATTCCATCGGCTTTCCGTGGTACTTCCGGCTGGGCTCAGGTTCACACAGGTCTGAAACACGAATCGCCTTCAACACATCGGAGATACTTTCATTCACCTTGCGTAACGGCTCCTTGACGGTACAGCTGTCCGTCAGATCGCATCCGTGCGGGCCGGTGGCGCAGGAAGTGATAAAAAGTGGCCCATCGATGGCGCCAATCACCTCAAAGGCCGTGATGTCTTCGGGCGCCCGCGAAAGCGCGTATCCGCCGTTGGTACCGGCATGGGAACGAAGCAGCCCTGCTTTGGTAAGCCGCTGCAGGATCTTGGCCAGCAACTGGGGCGGAATTCCGTAAGCCTCTGCGATATCCTTGGCACTCAGGGAAGGCATGTCGGCACGTTCGGCGAGGAATTTCAACGCCATCAAACCGTAGTCCGCCTTCTTGGTGAGCCTTAGCATTCTCGCTTCATCCTTGAGATGCAATTCCGACCGTGGTGGTCGCATATTCAGTATACGACCGATTTCCAAACAACCACAACCTGATGAAAGTTGGCTACAATTGGCCGCCCTCAACGCACGCATGGAGCTGTGGTAAGAGGAGATTCCGCAGCGAGCAGGTATTACGCAACTCTTACACCGGTGGGGGCTTGCGGCTACTAGCCTACTGAGAGAGAACGGAGTGAAACCGATGGCAACAGCGACAGATCCGGCCACTGCTGCAATAGAAACAGCCGAATTGCAGAAGGCCCTGGAGCCACATCAGGGCAGATTTCATTGGTCTTTCGCCCTGATCATCGGCGCCTTCCACCTCGGTGCGGTGGTGGCGCTGTTCGAGTTTCGTTGGTCGGCCCTGGCAGTCTTTACCGTGACCTGGGTTCTTACCCAGGACGTTGGAATCGGCATGGCCTACCATCGCCTGTTAACCCATCGCGGCTATACGGTTCCCAAATGGCTGGAATACACGATGGCCATCCTGGGCACCATGGCTCTACAGGGTAGCCCCGTGTATTGGGTCGCCGTGCACCGGCTGCACCATCAATTCACCGACAAAGAGGGCGATCCTCACTCGCCACGAGACGGCAAGTGGTGGTCGCACATGGGCTGGATTTTGAACGGCTCTCTGCATAATGACAGCAATATCCTCAAGCGTTACGCCCCGGACTTGATGAAGCAGGGATTCTACCGCTGGCTGAATCGGTTCCACTGGCTCCCGGTGACCGTGCTTGGCTTTGCTCTGCTGGCAGCAGGCGGTTGGCCGTGGGCGCTTTGGGGGATCTTTTTTCGGGTTACAGTTGGCCTACACGTAACCTGGCTGGTCAATTCCGCAACCCATATCTGGGGATCGCGCCGCTTCGACACCCGCGATGACTCGCGCAACAACTGGTGGGTGGCGCTGCTTACGGGCGGGGAGGGGTGGCACAATAACCACCACGCGCACCCGGTTTCAGCGCGCCACGGAATGGCCTGGTACGAGCTCGACGTCAACTACGTGGGAATATGGTTGCTGGAAAGAGTTGGGCTCGCCACCAAGGTGAATGCCAAGCGCGTTTGATTCCGTGTTTGGCTCTATGTCCGCCGGCGAAGCATCTGACTAGTCCGGAGGCCTTTCATGCGCATCTTTTCCCTCCCCTGCGTGGCCGTGACTCTGGGCCTGCTTACCGCCTCCGCTGTTGATACTCCTGCACAAACCACGACCCAGGAGACCATCCGCATCGACGCCCACGGGGCGGCCAAACCGTTTCCCCATTTTTGGGAGCAGATGTTCGGCTCCGGCCGGGCCGTGCTCAGCATGCGCGAGAGCTACCGGGAAGATTTGCGCCAGGTCAAGCAGATTACCGACTTCCGCTACGTTCGCTTCCACGCGATTCTGAACGACGAGGTCGGCGTTTACGGCGAGGACAAGCAAGGCAATCCGATTTACAACTTCGACTACGTTAACCAGATCTACGACGGACTGTTGGCCAATGGAGTGAAGCCTTTTGTTGAGCTGAGCTTCATGCCCAAGCTGCTGGCGGCGCGGCTCGATTACCACCCATTCTGGTATCGGCCGATCGTTTCTCCGCCGGCCGATTATGCCAAGTGGAGCGCAATGATCCGCGCCTTCGCCCAGCACTTGATCGATCGCTATGGCATCGATGAGGTGTCAAGTTGGTATTTTGAGGTGTGGAATGAGCCAAACATCGATTTCTGGACCGGGCGCCCGGCGCAGGAAACGTATTTTGCGCTTTACGACAACACGGCGCGTGCGCTCAAAGCAGTAAACCAGCGGATCCGGGTTGGGGGGCCCGCAACGGCGCAGGCGGCCTGGGTCGATGCCATCATCGCGCATACAACTAAGCAGCAGGTCCCGCTCGATTTCGTTTCCACCCACGCTTATGGCAACGACACGGCGATGGATATCCTGGGGCACACTGCGGACGTTGCTCCGCACCAGATGCTCGGCCCAGCAGTGGACAAGGTGCATGCCCAGATTTTGGCCTCCGCGCGGCCGGATATCCCGCTCATCTGGAGCGAATTCAACGCTACCTACATGAGCGAGCGCGAAATCACCGATTCGGTTTATATGGGACCCTGGCTGGCCAATACAATTCGTGAGTGCGACGGCAAAGTAAACCTGATGTCCTATTGGACATTTTCTGATGTCTTTGAGGAACAGGGCGTCATCCGCACACCTTTCTTCGGTGGATTCGGGCTGATCGCCATCGATCACCTGCCAAAACCTTCCTTTAACGTCTTCCGGCTCCTGCACACGCTGGGCGACCAGCGAATTGCTGAAGAGGCAAACGATGTGCTGGTGACAAAGAAGAAGGACGGTACGGTGGTGCTCGCGGCGTGGAATCTGGCGGAGCCCGGCGTAACTGTTTCGGCCAAGTCGATTACGTTGACGTTTCAGGGTGTCAAGGCCAACGCCGCCGTCCGTATCAGCCGCGTCGACCACGCACACGGAGATGTGCTGGCAGCGTACGACAAGATGGGCCAACCCGTTTATCCCAGCCGAGAGCAACTGAGACAGTTGCGAGACGTGGAGCAGCCTGCCCCGTCACAGCTGGAGCACCTGCATTCCGGCTCCCTTACACTGACGATTCCTGCCCAGGGGTTGGCTGTGGTTGAGGTTGGGCGACCCTAGTCATCTGGGCGATGTGCGCCGCTCTCTGAAGTGTCACCATGATCTTGTCTTTCAACGGAGAACATCATGGCAACAGCAGTACGAAGTTCAGGAATTTGGGGCGGGCTCTCCCAGTCGATCGCAGAAGCAATTGAAGCAGTGCAGGACAGCATCGTGACGGTGCACGGAGGCGGCCGATCCACTTCGAGCGGCGTGGTTTGGCGCCCTGGGGTGGTCGTGACGGTGCGTCACGGGCTTCGCCGGAGTGATTCGCTGCAGGTCGCTCACCGTGGCGAACCAATCCCAGCCACACTGGCCGGCAGCGACGCCGGAACCGATCTCGCGGTGCTTCGCGTAGACCAGGGTGCGGCCCGACCGGTCGAGGCCATCGGCGACCAGTCGGTTCGCGTGGGCGAGCTGGTGCTGGCGGTTGGCCGCTCGGCTTTGGGCGATATATCGGCCAGCTCGGGGATCGTCGCGCGCCTCGGCGGTAGTTGGCGTACCTGGCGCGGTGGACAGGTGGATCGGCTTATCCGTCCGGACCTGCAACTGTATGTCGGCCAATCTGGCAGCGCCCTGGTGAACGAAGGGCGCCGCGTGCTGGGTATCAACAGCTCAGCGTTGGCTCACAATGCGGTCATCACCGTGCCGGCGGCGACTATCGATCGCGTGGTGGATGCCATTCTTGAACGCGGCCATGTGCCTCGCCCTTTCCTGGGCGTGGCAATGCAGGCTGTTCCGGTTCCCCCTACTCTGCGCACGCACTTCGCCGAAGGATTTGACGAGGCTTTGCTGGTGCTGCACGTGGAACCTCAGGCGCCTGGTGCTACCGCCGGAATTCTGGTGGGCGACCTGCTCCTGTCGTTCAACGGCCACCTGCTGCATAACGTGCACGACGTTCAGCATCAGCTTTCCAGCCTGAAGGTGGGCGACTCGATCCCTGTGACGGTTATCCGCGGGGGCGTGAAAACGGACCTGACCGTAGTGCTGGCGGATCGTGGCTGAGGATCTATTCGATCGACTGGTGGTGTTGCCCTGTGTGGAGTCTCTGCTCCATGCGGGGCAATTCGCAGCTCTGCGCACTGCGCTGGAGTTGAGAGTGCTAGCGGTGGCGCTGCCGTCGACTCTACCGTTTCGCGTGCAGAGCGATCATCCGGACGCGATCGTGATCGGGGCAGGAGAGGCTTTTCTGGGCAGGGTGGGCCATCGCAGCTCGTTAGCGGAAGTGTTTTCTGAAACGCCGGCGGTGCTGCTGGCGGCGGAGCCGGGCGCAGCCATGGTGCGCAGCGCGGCGCGGATGAAAATCTATTCCGTGCTTCCGGCGGAGGCCACCACACAACAACTGGTTGCCGCCATCTCAGCGACGGTAGCCGGATTTGCTGTCACCCTGCCGCGCTTGCCCTCCGGGCCGGTAGACGCGATACGGCTGACAGAAGCCTTGACCGCAAGAGAGGTCGAGGTCCTGCGCCTTATGGCGCGCGGGTTCAGAAATAAGCAGGTGGCAGCACATCTCAACATTTCAGAACACACCGCGAAGTTCCACGTTAGCTCGGTGCTGGCCAAGTTCGGCGCACGCAGTCGAACAGAAGCGGTGACAATTGGCGTTACCCGCGGACTAGTTGCGATTTGAGGTGAGGCAAATGGAACAGAACTCCGTACTTGCAAACGATGCGGCTGCTGTCTCCAGCAGGTTTGACGATTCCGATCTGCTGGATAATTACTCCCGGGCGGTAACCCAAGCCGTCGAGCGGGTAAGCGGGTCGTTGGTGAAAATCGACGTTCAGAGCTCACGCCGCGCCAACCGGCCGGGCCAGGAGGGCTCAGGCTCGGGCTTTGTTTTTACTCCCGACGGGTTGATCCTCACCAATAGCCACGTAGTTCATCGGGCGGCCAGGATTTCTTTGACCTTCACGGATGGCAGCCGTGGGGGCGCGGTGCTGATTGGGGAGGACCAGGATACGGATGTTGCTGTGCTCAGAACCGAGCATGCCGTGCTTTCTCCTGCTCCGTTGGGCATCTCCAAACGACTGCGCATTGGGCAGATCGCGATCGCCGTGGGCAATCCGTTCGGGTTTCAGTTCTCTGTCACGGCCGGGGTGGTGAGCGCGCTGGGCCGCAGTATGCGTTCGGCGTCGGGACGGATGATGGAAGAGATCATCCAGACGGACGCACCGCTCAATCCAGGCAACTCAGGCGGGCCGCTGCTGGACTCCGCTGGGCGCGTGATCGGCGTGAACACGGCGACCATCATGGGTGCCCAGGGACTTTCCTTTGCCGTTGGCATCGACACGGCGAAGTACGTGGTGGCGCAGATACTGCAGTACGGCCGCGTGCGGCGCAGCTCGATTGGGCTGGGGGCACAGAATGTGCCGATTCCCCGGCGCCTGGCTTACGAATATAAGCTGCCGCTGCCCTCCGGCGTGATGGCAACCGCGCTCACTCCAAACGGGGCCGCTGCGGCTGCAGGCATGGAGGAGGGTGATGTGATCGTTGGTTTTGCCGCGCAACCGGTGGGCGGTATCGACGATCTGCATCGTCTGTTGACTACGGAGCGTGCCGGCAAGCCGCAGAACATCAGCCTGCTGCGCGGCACCGCGCTCAAGCACCTCATGATCGTGCCTCGTGAGCGTGAAGAGGAGGACTAGACCTCCTCCCTGGTTGGTGGTGGTATCCTGAGCGGGATCAAGCAACAAGTTGCTTGGCTTTCCCATGCCTGATAGCAATAATCCCCACCCCGACAACACGGAACTAGAAGCTGCCGCCGAGAGCGGCGAATCGTTCGGCGCGATTTTTTCGGAATACGAGCAGAGCCATTCGCGCAAGAGCGAAACTGGCGGCAAACAGATCGAAGCGACAGTCGTCGCTGTCTCTGCCGACTCGGTATTCCTCGACATCGGCTATAAGACCGAAGGGGTGCTGCCGCTGGTCAATTTTCAAAGTGCCAATGAAACTGTAAAAGCCGGCGATCGGCTCTTGGTGGCAGTCAAAGGGCGCAACGAAGAAGGCTATTACGAGCTTTCGCGCTTTAAGGTGGAACAGCCCCGGGATTGGTCATCGTTAGAACAGGCGTTCACCGCCAAGGCCGCCATCGCCGGGACGGTGACCGGTCTGGTCAAAGGCGGCTTGAGCGTAGATGTGGGCGTGCGGGCGTTTATGCCTGCCTCACGCAGCGGAGCGCGCGACGCCGCCGACATGGAGAAGTTGGTCGGACAGCAGATTAGCTGCCGCATTATCAAGCTCGATGTAGACGACGAAGATGTAGTGGTTGACCGGCGGGCAGTCACGGAAGAGGAAGAGCGCTCCACCAAAGAGCGGCGTTACACCGAGATCAAAGAAGGGGAGACGGTGCACGGAGAGGTGCGTAGCCTCACCGGGTACGGCGCGTTTGTGGATATCGGCGGAGTGGATGCGCTGCTCCATGTGGGTGATATTTCCTGGAGCCGGGTCAACAAGCCGGAAGACGTGCTTTCCGTGGGGCAACAGATCGAGGCGCGGGTCATCAGGATCGATCCTTCTAAACAGCGCATCTCCCTGGGCATGAAGCAGCTGCTTCCTCACCCGTGGGATGGAGTGGCGGCAACGTTGAAGGCTGGAGACCGGGTGCACGGCGTGGTGACACGCGTGGCCGACTTTGGAGCTTTCGTTGAAATAGAGCCGGGAGTTGAGGGCTTGATCCATTTGTCGGAGATGTCCTGGGCTAAGAAAGTGCGCAAGCCGAGCGATGTGCTCAAGCAGGGAGACACCGTGGAAGCGGTGGTCCTGGGTGTGAACATGGGCGAACGGCGGTTGTCGCTGGGGCTCAAGCAGACGTTGGGCGATCCTTGGGTGGAGATAGAACAGAAATTTCCGGCGGGTACGGCGATCGAAGGACCGATTACCAGCTTTACCAAGTTCGGGGCGTTCGTGCAGCTTGCGGATGGGGTCGAAGGGATGGTTCACGTGAGCGAAATCAGCGCGGAGAAGCACATCCACCACCCGCAGGACGTGCTCAGGGTGGGCCAGGTGGTCAAGGCCCAGGTGCTCGAAGTGGACAAGGCGAAGCGGCAGTTGCGCCTCAGCATGAAGCAACGAGTCAACGTCAGCGTGGATGAATATCTTGCCGAACATCCGCAGGGCAGCTTGGTTACGGGACGCATTCTCGAGGTTGCCCAAGGACTGGCGAGGGTGGAGCTGGGCGAAGGTATCGAGGGAGCGTTCCGCATCAGGGAGGATAGTCCCGCGGCCGAAGCGCCGGCGGGGGAGGCCAAGGTGGACCTCTCTTCGTTGAGTTCCATGCTGAAGGCGCGATGGACGGGTGGTCCCAGCACGGTTGCCCCTAAACCGGAGGCTCTTAACGCTGGGCAAATTCGCAGCTTTCGCGTTGGCCCAATGGAACCGGATGCCAAGAGGATCGCATTGGAGTTGGCGTAGAAACGCAAATCTCCCCGCTACGCTGCGCATCGGATGAAGTCTGTAATGAACTCTCCTGCAAACTCTCCCCCAGCCACCCCTGCGGGTGCCCCATATCTCGCGCGCTTTGCGAGATGTGGGAAATGAAACCGCACTTGACCCCCTGGCTCTGGACGTTCAGATAGGACCGAAGCGGTAGCGCAGCGGAGAGATCTGCGATTCCTTCAAGGCAGCGCAAAACTAAATAGATCACTGCCGGACGCGATGGCCACGTATTGTTTGCCGCCTGCAGAGTAGCTCATCGGCGAGGCGTGAAGGCTTTGGCCGGTATTGAAATGCCACAACGATTTTCCCGTTTTCGCGTCTGCGGCCTCAAAGAAGCCCTGGTTGTCAGCGAAAAATACGAGGCCAGTCGCAGTCGTCATCACTCCGCCCCACCCGTGGGTGTCTCCAGCCTGCGGGTAACGCCAGACAAACTTCTTAGTCAGTGGGTCAAAGGAAAGAAGAGTTTGCTCCCCTTTCTCGTTTGGATCGTTCTTCGTTCCCGTGGAGTAATACTCTTCGCCTTCTTTAAAGGTTGACGGCTTGAGAAAATAGATTGTGCAACTCTCGAGTGCCGAAAAATAGAAGAGGTGCGTCGTTTCGCTATAAGAAGGCGAATACCAGTTAGTGGCTCCTTCTACGCCAGGGCAAATCAATGCCCCGTCTGCTGAGGGCCGCAGATCACTCGGCACCGGGCGCCCATTCTTATCGATCTCCTTAGCCCAGGTCACACGCTTTGCGAATTGCGTTGCCGACAGAAACTTTCCGTTGCTGCGATCCAGCACGTAAACGTAACCGTTACGATTCGCCTCCACGATAAGCTTCCTGGGCTTGCCTTCAACTTGCGTGTTCACAAGAACCGGAGTCTCCACGCCGTCATAGTCATAGAGGTCATGCGGAGTGAACTGAAAGTACCACTTCAGCTTGCCCGTGTCCGGGTCGATGGCGAGCAGGCTGGCGGTGTACAGGTCATCGCCGGGCCGGACGCCCCCGTCATAATCCGGCGATGCATTGCCGGTGCCCCAATAGAGGGTATTCAACTCCTGATCATAGGTGCCCGGCATCCATGCCGTTCCACCACCGTGGAGGTAAGTGTCCCCAGGCCAGCTTGATGAACCGAACTCTCCCGGGGCCGGAATCGTCCACAACCGCCAGGCGAGTTTTCCCGTGGTGGCATCGAAAGCCGCGATAAAGCCGCGCACTCCATCGTCCCCCCCAGATGTGGCCACCAACACCTTGTCCTTAAGGATGAGGGGAGCCCCCGTGGCCCCGTAGTTTTTATTCCAATCCGCGTAAGCCACGTCCCAGATCAAGTTGCCCGATCGCGCATCCAGGCAGAGCAGGTGAGCGTTGTCTGTTTCCATGTACAGGCGCGTGCCAAGCAAGGCCACTCCCCGGTTGATATGGCCCGAGGCGTCATCAATAAGGCCCTTGGAAATCGTGCGGGCGTAGTGCCAGAGTACTTCTCCGGTTTGTGCATTGAGCGCAAAGGCATCGTTCGAACCCGTGAAATACATGATGCCGTTCACCACTACGGGTGTCGCTTCCAGGACGCCGGGAGTTTTGCTGTGAAAGACCCACTGGGCCTGCAAGTGCGGGGCATTTTGTGGAGTGATCTGCACCAGGCTGCTGAAGCGTCTGCCGGTATAGTCGCCGTTGTAGGAAGGCCAGTCGTCCGTAATGGTCTGGGAAAGCAACTGCGCAGGTTGCACGCCGGCCGAGTCTTCGAGCGCGACGCATGATGGCCAACCCGCACGCGCAGACAACGTAATAAGCATCGCTCGGCAGAGGTTCATGCGGTCAGTGCCCCTCATCGCTCATGGTAACCAATACTTCTCCCAGTGCTCCGCGATCGGCGCCATTGCTATCGATGAGGTGAATAGAAACTCGAGCTACTTTTTTATCTGCATCAATCGCCTGGTGGAGTAGAACCGGATCCTGCGGGCGAACTGACTGGAGTGAAACCTCGCTCGTTCCCAGACCACCCTCGTCATAAAGGTAAGCCTTTAACTCGCCGGGATAGAAAACTCCAAAGCTACCGGAGAGCTCGATCTTTCCGCCGGAACGCCGGGCGCCCAGGGGTTTCCCGACTAAACCCGCTTCCGTTACCGTGTTGAGGTCGCGGCTAAGACGTGAGGGAAACCAGTTGGTGTCGAAAGTGTAGGTCTGCCCCGGCCCGAGGACAGCCATGGGGCTATTCAGTTCTGCTTCCATGTAGTAGGGTGTCTCCTCCAGGCTGGTGGAGGTGAGATAAGGCATACCCTTGGGGTTCAATTGAACCGATGGACCATTCTTGTAAAAAATGACCGTGGCCTTGTCGGGGTAGTCCGCACCCGCGATGTGCTTCGTCCTTTCAACCATCGCATATTGCGTCGCACCGTCGATTACCGCGACCCAACCGGCGGTGGAATCAAGCCATACTTCGCTTTCAAGATATTTCCAGTTCAGCCGGAATAATCCATCCTTTACGCTGAACGAAGGATCGTTTGCTAACCCATCTCGCACATGGTAGCCAAGCAAATAGGAAGAGCTTGGGTTGAGCGGGGTAATCGCCCAGAAGTCGTGATTGTATTGCTTGGGATCGCTGGCGTCGGAGAGATTGTATTGAGAGACCGACTGCACCGCCCAGGTGATGGAGTGGCCGGTGAAGTTCCGGGTAATGGCGTGGAAGGAAATCTCCGGGGAATCGCTGCCTATGCTGATCTCGCGGGTGTACTGCAGTCCCGTGGGTGGGTCGGGCAGCCCCTCCAACCGCACCGTGCACCGCGGACCTTGTGTGAGCACAGAGAAGGCGTAGGGACCGTCGTCCAGTGGGGTGGAAGCTCCCTGCCAGTGTTGCTCATCGTCATTACCTTCCGGCAACGGCCAGATTTTGTCACCACCATAGTTAATCCAGCGGCCGGCAGCTTCCGTGGGAGAAATGTATTTCCCTTTGTAAACCGGGTTTACGAATAGATAGGCGTGACCGTTGAAGGTAACCTGCATCAGCCGGCCCCCGAGTTGGGGAACAAACGTGAGTTGCACCCAATCGTTCGCTACCTGCTGCGCCTGCCACCCTTCGTAGACCACGGGATGGATTTGGCATGGAGCGGCGTAAGCACTTAGGGGAGAAACCGCCAGGGCCGCGGCTAGAAAATAGATTCTCATCGGGATTCCCCTTCAAGGTCGGGTGGTCAATCTTTGTTAAGTTCCCATGTCACAAAAAAAAAGACATGCCTGGATTTATCAAGATCCGGCACACTAAGTTTGCACCTGACGCCGGGCTTGCGTGAGCAGTTGCCGTATTCGCTGGCCTATGATGATTTCTTCCCCCGGTCGCAGCGTCATGGAAACGATTTGCAGATCATTTGATGGTTTCACCGTGGTCGACTTTCGCGACAACACATCGCTCGGGTTGTCTTCAGTCAGAACAGCGATGCCTGGAGTTCCCTCAAGCAACTGTTTCGCGCAATCAGCCATGGTGTAACGCCAGGCCTTCTGGTCCCAGGAGATACTGAGCGTCGGACATTGGTTTTCTTCCGGCGTATAGAGTTTTGTTTTCACGCCCGGGACTGTTCCGACCAGAGTGGCTATGCGTTGCACGCGTGCACTCCACTCTCTGTTGAGCTTCGGCACATCCATCTTTAGCCAGGCTTCGACCGCAGCCAAACAGCCCATGATCTCTTCCTTGCCTACCTTCATGGGGCGGCAGACGGCGCCCTCCCAGGGATTGCTATTGGCGAGCGCGGCCTCGATGAGATCCTTACGGCCAAGCAGAATGCCGCTCGATTGTGGCCCACACAGGCCCTTGCCTCCGCTGAAAGTGTAAAGGTCGCAGCCCATCTTCGCGAACAACTGAAGTTTTTCTACCGGAGGGATGCCGTCCGCCGCATCCATGAAGATGGGCACATGATGATCTTTGGAGATGGCGATCTCTTTGGCCAGCTGCTCGGGTAACGATGTGGTGTAAACCATCACCGTGTTGCCGTTAATCGCGTTAGGCAGCTGCTCAGCAGAATCGGCGAGAACGAGCTTGCCTCCGGCAAGACGGATGGCGCTATCGAAGACGCTCCGGCCGCCCACCATGACGACTTCATTCTTCAGCCCAGTAGTATCGGGTAACTGCCAAACCTTGTCGGGATCCGTGCCGGCAATGCAGCCTGCGGTCGCAACCGCCATTGCGCCGGCCGCGCCCGAAGTGATCATGCCAGACTCGGCGCCCGTCAGCTCCGCCAGCCGCCGGCCTGCGGCGAGTTGCAGATCAAAGATGTTTACGAAGTGCTGCGATGCTTCTACTTGGGCGGTTCTCACTTCGGGTAGTTCCAGGCTGGCGCTGAGATAAGTCCAGGTTCCCCGCCCGTTGATCAATGGCTTTACGCCCAGGCGAGTGTACAGATTGTCAGTGGAGTTACGGGAAACCTGCGCCCACCCGGTCCCCAACGCCTCGTGGAAGCCGACCTGCGCCAGCAGCGGAAAAGCCGCTGCCCACTTCATGAACGTTCTGCGCTTCATCGCCAAGCCGGTTTCCATCTACTTGCCTTGCCGTTTTACGGCGATGAATGAGATCTGCTCAGCGGCCTCTTCATCCGTCTCGAAATTCTGCTGGATGGTTGTTCTGGCAGGATAGGGCGGCTTGAAGAAGGTGCCGTATAGGTCGTTCATTTGCTTGTTATCCTTCATTTGCCGCAGATACACGGTGCTGAAAACGACATCGGAGAAATCCATATCAACTTCTTCCAGGCCGTCCAGGAGGTTGCGCATGGACTGCCGCAGTTGCAAATCAAATATCTGTGTAACCATGCCCTGGCCCGGGATAAACCCGTCCTTCGCCGAGAGGTATAAGGTGTCGCCGTAAAGGATTCCCGGGCTCGCGGTCGGGCTGGGCGGCATATTCCGTGGACGAACTGCTTTGCGCTTGCTCAGATCGGCTCCCGCAATACAACTAAACACAATGTGTTCTTCGTGAGGAAGGTCCACAACCTGAATGGTTCCGCGGCCCGGAGTATTCCCGAACTCAAAATAAGTCTTGTATACCTTGCCCATCACGTCGTATTGCCCGCTCACGCTGAAATAAGGATTTACCCACAGGACATTCTTCATACTCATGTGGGCGGCACTGAGGACGGTGGCGACATTGTCCAGCGCCTGCCTGGTCTGTGCAGAAAAATCTGCCTTCAATTTTCCCGTCAGCGGATCCTTTCCTCCTTGCGCCGAAAGGTACAGGATTTCGCCCGCCAGAATTGCGGGGGGATCTACACGTGGCCCGCGCGGCCATCCGTCCGGCCAAATCGCTTTCCTGGAGCCTGCGACTGCTATGCAGTTGATCTGGACCATGGCTCCCTCCGGCAGCGCGGCAACCGTCAGCACAGTCCGCGCCGGGGGGTCGGAGCCAATCAATTTCCAATAAGCCTCCTCCATTGCGGGCAGGTTGTGAGTATTGGTCAGGTAGATGTTCATCCACACCACGTTGCCAAAACCCATTCCGGATCCACGCAGGACCGCCTGCAGGTTGTGCAGCGCCTGGTCCATTTGCCCCGGAAAGTCCTTCGCAGGCAAACCAGTCTGCCCGGATACATAGAGCGTTCCGTTGACCAGACGACCAGGGCTGTAGGCGGCGCCAGGGGTTTGGGCGGACGCCGTTAAAGCGAATGCCGCGACAAACAGCACACACAGGCGATGAACTTGAGCGATCATTGAGCCCTCATAGATAGGGAATAAAACCATGCGCACGGGTCGATATCTTATACACCGACGTGGTCGCCGTAATGTATAGGGTCCCGTAATCGGATTCTCCCCAGGCGAGATTCGCAGGCTGCTCAGGCACGACAATTGTTCCCAGATGATGACCCAGGGGATCCCAAACCCATATCCCTTTGGGGCCAACCACATATAGATTGCCCTGGCGATCGACCCTCATGCCATCGGGTTCACCATCGTCGGGGCCACCTGGTTCGACGCCGAAGATTCGCCCGTTGCTGAGACGGCCGTCGCGGAAGTCGTAAACGCGGATATTGCGCTGCTCCGAATCGTCTACGTAGAACTTCTTGCCGTCGGGCGAAAAGGCGAGACCGTTAGGCTGGCTAAGCTCCTTCGTAAGAAGTTGAATTTGGCCGTCGAGCGCAATTCGATACACGCCCTGAAATGGAATTTCCTGCTTTTCGCCCTTGGGCAGATCTGAAGTGGGATCGGTAAAGTAAGTAGCGCCGTCGGGGCCAAGCACCACGTCGTTGGGGCTATTGAGCCGCTTGCCCTCGTAGCGGTCCGTGACGGTTACGTAGCTTTTTCCGTCAGGTGACAGGCGAATGATCGCCCGCAGAACACTCGCACAATCCAACAGCCGATGCTGGCGGTCATAAGTATTGCCGTCGGGGTCGCCCAGGGAGATGATCTCCTGCTTTTGGCCGGTGACCGTGTTTAGCTTGAAGATTTTGTTGATTATTTCGTCGCTTACCCACAGATAGCCTGCTTCATCCCAGACAGGCCCTTCCGTAAAGCCGAAGCCAGTGGCGACTTTCGTGAGTTGCGCTTGGTGATCGAATAGTTTCCAGAACCCCGGCTCCATAGCCTGAAGCGAAAAGGTCGCAGTATCCGCTTTCAAGAACGTGGCGAACAGCAAAGAGACGATCGCCACGTTGCGTGCCACCGTTAAATCTCTAATTATCTTCATCGTCAGACTTTGGCCGTGTCGGAGACTGTTTGGCGCCTTCGTCTCCCGTGCGAAGAAGATAGCTGACCAGGTCATCCACTTCCTTGCTGGTGAGTGTTGCGGCGGGCATCAGGGAATGAGAGCCGATGTCCACCTGGGCGAGCTGGGACTTGGGCAAGAACTGAAACGCGCCGTCCAGGGTTTGTAGCGTAAGCGAGAAGTTATCGTTGACCTTAAGCATCCCGGTAATCTTTTTCCCTGTGAGTGTAACGACAGTGGTGGCTTTTTTGCTCGCAGGCAAATTCTTATCGGGATCAAGGATGATGGCATGAATCTGGTCTGCCGGGGCATCCGCGCCATAAAACGAGAGGTCGCTGCCGATGAAACCCCCTCGACCATTGACCATGTGACAGTCGGAGCATTGCGCCTTGCCGAAGAACAAGGTGCGGCCCCGATCAGGATCACCGGGAAGTTTGACAATGTTTCCTCTGCCTTGAAGGATTCTCAAGTAGCTGACCACATCATTTACTTCCGCATGCTTGAGCGATGAGAACGCGGGCATCCCGGCGCCGGCAATTCCATTCTTGATGATGCCTGCCAGATCAAGGTCCGCAAGGTGCTGAACGTCGGGGGAGGTGGCAATGTTGGGCGCGTGTTCACCGCCCTGGCCGTCCGAACCGTGGCAGCCAGCGCAATTGGAGGCGAAGATCGCGGCGCCCGGCGGCTGCGCGTACGAGCCAGTCGCCGATAGCAAGCCAAGCAGCACGGCCTGGATGTAAATACCTTGCCGCCAGCCCTTCATTCGTCAGAAACCTCGTTTCCCCAACAAGCCGCGAAGCACAAGCCTAGAAAAGGAACTTGAGCGCAACTTGCATGATACGGGGATCGCGCGCTGAGTTCACATAGCCAAATCCACCCAGGCCGCTGTTGTTAAAGTTTCCCGACGGATTTTGAAATTGCGTGTGGTTGAAAATATTAAAGGCTTCTGCCCGAAACTGCAGTTTAGAGTTCTCCGTGATGGTAGTGCTCTTGAGCAGAGCCATATCGTAGTTGTCGATGCCAGGGCCAGAGAAGGATCGCCGCATGGCGTTACCCACTTGCCCGATCGGTTCCGCAACAAAGTAACCGGGATTGAAGTATGGCTTGCCGGTACGGGGATTCTTACTGATGAAAAGAGGGCTGCCGTCGCTCGCGTAATCTGGCTTATCAGGATTTGCGTTGAACGCGCCGAGTAGCGAATTGTCGTCGGTCTCGGATATCTGAACCGGCTCTCCCGAGGCAAACGTTGTCACGCCCGAAACCTCCCACCCAGCGGTGAATCGCTTCGCTATGTCGCCCTTGCCGACGAATTGGTCGAAGGGCAACTGCACCGTATAACTTGCGACAAAATCATGCGGAACGTTGAATATGGAGAGCGCCCGGCTGCTACTGGGATTGATCGGATCGGTCGCGTCAAAGGAGTCAGAACCGTTGTCGAGAGATTTGGAATAGGTATAGCCGAGCAAGAAGTTGCCGTACTTTTCGTTGTGTTCCAGGCTTACCTGCAGCGAGTTATAGCTGGAGCTGACGGCTGTCTTCATATAAGGATTGCTGCTGAAGTTGATACCGAAGTTTGGCCTTGTTCCGCTGACCGTCTGGCCGGATGCCGTGGTGTAGATTTGGTCTTCGCCTGTCGGGCCGCATTGCGTACTACCAGGGGCCACGTTCGCCGGGTTACTCAGGAAAAGACAGAGGGATTGATCCCCGGGATTCGACTCTTCAAACGTCAACAATTGCCGGCCTACTGTACCCACGTAGTCCACGCTCAGGACAGTAGCGCTTCCCAATTGGCGCTGGAAAGACAATTCAAATTCCTCGACATATGGAACTTTGTTCTTAGGAAAGTAATAGTCAGAGCCACCAATGGGTGTCGCTTGCGTCCAGTTGAACGTTGTATCGGGATTCTTGGGCGAAACGTTGGTTGGAGGAAAGGTGAAGGGAAACTTTACGCCCGCATTCGTGCCCGAAGGACGATCAACGAACGGGGTTGCGAGTTGGGTAGTTTGCACGTCATAGTACAGTCCGTAAGGTGCGTCGCCGACCTCGACAAAGCCGGTCGCGTCTTCAATGGAACTATAAAAGATGCCAAAGCCGGCACGTATGCTGGTTTTTCCAGCGCCACCGAGGACCTTACCCAGGAATCCATCGGTTACATCCGGGGCATAAGCAAAGCCGATCCTGGGCCCGAAGTTGGTGTACTTCGTCGGGCCCAGCGTGCGCGGAATTCCAGGGTCCCCGGGTACTACCAGCCCGACCGGAGCGGTCGGGAATGACAACGACTGCTCACCGGCAACGACCGTCTCGAGTTTATTCTGGGTGTCGTACCAGGGCGTCGCTACTTCCCAGCGCAAGCCATAATTGACGGTCAATGTGCGTGTCGCGCGCCAGCTATCCTGGAAATAGAATCCGTAATATTTGCTGCGCGAGTCGAGCAGCTGCTGGCTGGCCTGTGTGAACTCTACCGGTGCACCGATCAGGAAGTCGGCGTAGTCCAGGCCAGTCTCGGAGCCATCAAAGGTAAAACATCCGTTGTAGCAATCGTAGTTGCGTTCGTTGATCTGGTTGTAGTGAAGATTGGTGCCGAACTGAAATGTATGTGTTCCAAAAATCTTCGTGACGTTATCGATAATCTGGAAGGTGTTGTTGTATTGCTTGAGCGCATCGGGTGGGACCCCCAGGCTGTAGTTGTTGAACATCAGATTGGTGACGCCCTCATAAGCGGGGCTGATCGCCGAGATACCACCCGCCGGTCCCCACGGGGTGACGAAACCCTGTTGGGCAAGCGTAACCCCCAAGCCCTGCCCCGCCGTGGGAATTCCTGTCTGGTTTGTATCCCGCAGGTATACGAGACGAAGATCGTTGACCGTCGACGCATTGAAGGTAGTGGTCAACCCAAGATTGATCATTTGGGTCATGCCATGATTCGCGGCAGCGAAGCCGGGAATGTTTACCTGGCTATATGGATTAACGGTGCTGAATTTATCCAGGAAGTAATAGCCAAAGAGAGATCCGTATCGCGTAGGAGTATCAATCCGGAAACTCCCCTTATCGTCGGCCAGAGTTCCGTTGTAGGCCGAGGTCGAGTAAATGGGCGTCCCCGCGGGCGAAACTCCGTTGGTGGCAGGGATGTATTTCAATGTATTGGCCGCTACTGGCGACCAGGCACTCTGGGGAATAACGGCGTTGGGAAAGACGCAGGTTGCGGTCGTGCAGCCTGCAAAATAGTAAGGCTCCCCGGGATAAACCGGGTATCCCAGTGTCTGCTCGAGATTACTTGCCCACCCGGTTCCAAAGACTGACTTTGTCCCGAATCCACTTGGCATGCTCGGGGTGCCGGTCTGATCTACCAAGTTCCCCGTCCGGTCAGCGTCTGTGGGTGTGGGGTAGCTCTGGGTCTGACCGAGAATCTGACGAGTCCCCTGGTAGTCGCCAAACCAGAAAATCTTATTCTTACGGATAGGACCGCCGACGGTTCCACCGAATTGATTCTGGATGAAAACGCCGCGCGTCTGCGAATAGTAGTTTCTTGCGTCCAGATCGGTATTGCGCAGAAAGTCGAAGAGGCTCCCGTGATACTGATTGGTTCCAGACTTGGTTACCACGTTGACCTGACCGCCGCTGTAGTTTCCATATTCCGCGTCAAAGTTATTGGTGATGATGCGAAATTGCGCGATGGAATCGAGGTTGGGAATCATCGCGGCGCCGTTGTGCACACCTTCTTCCGCATTTGCGCCGTTCACCATAAATGCATTGGAGCCAACCCGGCCGCCGTTCACCGATTGGGAGCCATTGCCCTGATCACCCGACAGTGTCGTCGCCCCAACTCCTGAGGTAGTGGAATCATCGTTGTAAGGCGAGACCCCCGGTTGCAAAGCCAGCAGGTCAATAAACGAGCGCCCGTTCAGCGGCACCGAGGTGATCTTTGCGCCGTCGATGACCACACCATTTTGCGTACTCTGCGTCTCCACTTGCAGCGTATCGCTCTTTACGCTGACGGTATTGGTCACCGCGCCGAGTTCCATGGTGATGTCAATTCGAATTGCAGAATTAGCATCGATCTTTACCCCGCTCTGTTGGTAGTCGCGGAATCCGGGCTGGCTGGTGGTGACGTTATACGTGTCAACCTTCAGCGTTGGAAAACTATAGAAGCCTTTGGCATCGGTGACTGCAGTGCTCTGCACATTTGTCGAAACGCTGGTGGCGACAACGGTCACCCGGGGCACGACCGCGCCCGTCGGGTCAGTAACCACGCCGGAAATGGAACCGGTGATTGCCGCCCACGCCGAAAGCGCTCCGAAGATCGCAATGGCGGATAGGCAAGAGAAGGACGCTATTTTTACTGTGCGTTGCAAAGGATTGGCCTCTCAGATAGAAATTCGCGGAGAGCGAGACGTGCGGGGCCGATATTGAAGACGAGATTACTGTTGATCTCTTATGGTGTCAAGAAACGGTTCTGCAACGAAGCGCGATCGTCTCATGCAGCGAGACAGGTTTGACTCTCGGGCGAGCATGGCACACACTTTGTCTACCACCAGCCTTGTTCGATGGGCCCGTTTCCGGTGGGCAACACGATTCTAAAGAATCCTGCGAAAGTAGGGAACCAACATGAAAACTTTATCGCAGTCAAAGTTGAGCAGGCGCAAGTTTGTGCAGCGCTCAGTGATGGCTGGAGCAGCCACCTCGCTGTTGCCCGCCGCAAGTCATGCGACGAAAACCTCTCCTGTTTCAGTGCCCGTTGGCCCGAATCTTTACGAGCAGATCGGCGTGCGTCCGCTGGTCAATGCCAAGGGCACCTACACCATCATCAGCGGCTCACTCTCGTTGCCTGAAGTGAAGCAGGCGATGGAAGAGGCTTCTCATCATTACGTGCAGATGGACGAGTTGATGGCGGCGGTCGGCGCTCGCTTGGCGCAGATCACAGGAGCGCAGTGGGGTATCGTGACTGCGGGGTGCGCAGCCGCTATCGCTGGCGCCACCGCGGCCTCGATATGCCGGAACCGATCCCGAAAAATCACAGAAGATGCCTTACCTGGCGAAAGGTGGTCTCAAGAGCCAGGTGATTATCCCCAGTCACTCGCGCAATCCCTATGACATCGGTTCACGTCTGCTTGGGGTAGAAGTAATCGAAGTAGAAACGCCACAGCAACTCGAGGCAGAAATGGGTCCGCAGACTGCGATGATCTATATCCTGTCATCCCCGGCTGCGGCCTGCGGCCCGTTAAGCATTGCTAGCATTTGTCAGGCTGCCAAACCGAGAAACATTCCCGTCTTTGTAGATGCCGCAGCCGAAGAACTCACCATCCCCAATATTCATCTCGCGGCAGGCGCGACGTTCGTTGGATACAGCGGGGGCAAATGCATGCGTGGGCCACAGTGCGCGGGACTCTTGCTCGGACCAAAAGGAATTTGCCCAGGCGGCCTGGTTTCAGGCTGCGCCACACCACAATGTGGGACGCTCGATGAAAGTCGGCAAGGAAGAAATCATGGGCATGCTGACGGCGGTCGAGATGTGGACCAGGCGAGACCACAAGGCCGAGTGGAACACCTGGAAGGATTGGCTTGCCAATATCGAAGCCAAGGTCAAGCCTCTGCCCTCCGTGACCACCGAATACCTGATGCCCGAGGATCTGTCCAATCACGCCCCCAGGCTATTGATCAAGTGGGATGCCAATACACTTAACATCACTGGTAGCGAACTGGCGAAGACGCTGGATGAGGGCACGCCTCGCATCCAGTTCAATGCGTCCAGTGGTACTCGTCCTGACCACATGGAAAGCTCGATCACCATCATGCCCTACATGATGATGCCGGGAGATGACAAGATCGTGGCGGACGCGCTTTTCGCCACGCTGTCACATCCGCCAAAGTTCTCTGCGCCTGAGATTCCACAAGGTGCACCGGCGAATATCGCTGGCATCTGGAAAGTGCAAATGAAATACCTATGCGGCGAAGGAGCGCAACGTTTCTTGCTGGAGCAGAAAGATGGAGAGGTTACGGGCGTTCATCAGGGTGAGATTTACAGCGGAAATCTCACCGGGAAGATTCACGCACAGCAGGTAAACTTCCACAGCATGATGCCGGTGGGTGGAAACGACATCCACTATACGTTCAGCGGCACAGCCGACGGTAATTCAATGAGCGGGACGGTGGAACTGGGTGAATACGGCCATGCCCAGTGGTCGGCCACCCGAGAGACCTAATCTTCCACGCTGAAATCGTTTTGAGAACTCCTCCCCACCGCGGAGAGGGATTCTTTCGCCACTGCGATATCCTCAATGCAGGCGCACAGTTGTCTCGTCGCGACCTGGAGAGCTTTTTTG
This sequence comes from uncultured Acidobacteriaceae bacterium, assembly GCA_963758385.1. Lineage (GTDB taxonomy): Bacteria > Acidobacteriota > Terriglobia > Terriglobales > Acidobacteriaceae > PALSA-350. The sequence goes on from CAVWVA010000001.1 coordinate 3,394,015, forward strand.
AACCTTGAACGGAATAGGGCCATTGCATGCGGCAGCAAAGAGTAATGCCGGGAGCTCTGGCTCGATTTGCTTTTATTGTTGCGGTGGGCACGGCGCCAGGCCTTCCATTGCTGTGCCAGCAAACTGCCCCCGCGCCTACACTGCCGTCGGCCCTTGAGCCTGTCTTCTCCGGCTCTGAAACGAGCCAAAGTAACTACGGCACGGTCTATGTACCGCTCGATAGCTGGATCTATCCTGCCTTCGAACGGCTATTCTCCCTGGGCTACGCCGACTCTGCTTACCTCGACATGCGCCCCTGGACGCGTACCAGCTGCTTGCAAATCCTCCAGGAAACCTATGCCAAGCTGCAGGTCACCCCGCAGGACCAGGAAGCCTGGAACATCTTTCGGGCCTTAGCTGCAGAATTTGGCGAGCACGCCGGCGAGACCACACCTCAGGCCAAACTCCACGATCGTCTACACCCGCAATGCGTACATCAAGGGGCCGCCCCTCAATGACTCCTTTCATTTTGGACAGACCATCATCAATGACTACGGCCGACCTTATCAGGAGGGCTTCAATGCTCTCGATGGTTTTACCGCCTGGGCTGAGGCCTACCACTTCTCGCTTGACGTTCGCGCCGAATATCAGCACGCCCCGGGACGCGCGGCCTATGCTGAATCCGTGCAGGCCCTGATCGCGCAAGTAGACAGCACGCCGCCACTACCCCCCGAGCCTGTGCCCCAAACCAACGTCTTTCGTTTGATCAATGCCAACCTCGCCACTTCCGTGGCCAACCATGTGTTTTCTGTCGGTAAGGCGGATGACTACTGGGGTCCGACGCAGGCGGGGAGCATGGCCTTGAGCAATAATGCGGAGCCGATTTATGCGCTGCGGGTCAATCGTGTGGTGCCGCTGCGCATTCCCGGGCTCTCCGACGTCGTGGGGCCTTTCCGCTACGAGTTTTTGTTTGGCTCGCTGAAAGGACATCGCTATCCCAATGCTCCATGGGTCCACGCGCAAAAATTCGCCTTCAAGCCGACCAGGAATCTGGAGTTCGGTTTTTCACGGGTGGTCATCTTCGCGGGAGAGGGCCATGTGCCCCTCACCTTCGGCTCGTTCTGGCATAGCTTTACCAGCTTCAGTAACGTGAGCGTGGCTGAGAAAGAGAGCAGAAACGATCCTGGCTTCCGGAGTTCCAGCTTTGACTTTACCTGGAGGTTACCGTGGGTAGAGAAATGGCTGACGCTTTACTCAGACTCCATCGTGCACGATGACGTAAGCCCTGTCTCTGCCCCACGCCGCGCCGCCGTCAACCCGGGCCTTTACCTATCCCATTTTCCCCGGCTGCCGCATGTTGAGCTGCGAGTCGAGGGAGTATCGACGGACCCCGTCGCCTCCGATCAAGGGGGCCAGTTTATTTACTACGAATATGAATATAAGGATGGCTACACCAACAAGGGCAACATCTTCGGCAGTTGGATGGGGCGGGAAGGCAAAGGCGGCCAGGCATGGCTAACCGACTGGCTCAGTCCCAAAGAATACATTCAAGTGGGCTACCGCAACGCAAAAGTCTCCAAGAGCTTCATTCCCGGAGGCACCACGCAGAACGACTTCAACGTGAAAGCCGTTCTGCGTCTTAAAGAAAATCTGGAGCTCAACGCCTTTGGCCAGGTAGAGTTTTGGAAGGTCCCGGCCCTGGCGTCAGGTCAACAACACGACTTTACCGGCTCAATTCAGCTTACGTATTATCCAAAATTGAGTTGGCAGCGCTAGAGCAGTATCAGGAATAACTTACCCAGCGGCCACCTTGCGAGACTGGATTTTTATCAAGAAAAATCCAGCCTCGCCTAACCCGGCACGGGTACACCTATACTGACACTGCTCAAATCCAACGCACCCCGCTCTTTCCCTCTACTTCTTCTTGTGCGCGATGGCGCCGCTGTTGGTCCCGGTTCCCTTCACGGTCAGATATGGAGCACCACTAGTAGCTCCGGGATTGTAGGCGTTGCTCTGCACCGTGATTTGCTGGCTCGTCTGCCCTATGAAACCCGGCGTGAACTCGATGTTCATAGTGCACGAATGCGCAGCAGCCAGAACCAGGCCATTCGTACAGGTAGAACTGTTGAGGACGCTGAACGCGGTATTGGGCGCGTTCGTGGTGTAGTACGGCGTGGCAAGCGTCAGACTGGCGTTGCCGATGTTGTACTCGGTCGCCGTCTGGGGCTGGCTTTGGCTTCCCACCTTGACGTCTCCGAAGAGCAGCGTCGAACGATTGCCATCGACATACACCAGGCTGTTGCTGCTGCCCGCACCAATATTCCCGATAATGAAGCTCTGCCCACCCGCGGAAATACCCAGCGCGCTCGCGCTGGCCAACAAGGAGTTGTTGAAACCCACCAGGTAAGGCGAAACGCCGGTGGAAGCAGGCGGCACCGCGGTGATGGTATTCGCTGTGCCGTCCAGTACATAAAGGTCCTCCGCCGGATCGAAAACCAAACCGGTCGGATTGGTTACGCCGTCGAGCGGGAATGCAGTCGCGGTGCTGGCGTCAGGGGAAAGCCTTACCACTTGGCCAACGCTTGACGGGTCACCACCGTCCCCAATCCACAAGGCGCCTGTGGTGGGATCGGTAGCTAGAGCCTGGGGAAAGATAATTGAGACTGTAGGAATCGTCATCTTGAAGGGAGCGCCTCCAACCGGAACCTTGACTACATAGCCAGGATTCCCGCTACCTGCTTCGATCCCCCCGCTGCCCGCATCGCCGATGTAAAGATTCCCGGCAAAATCGATAGCCATCGCAATCGGATGCTGCAACAGGCCGCCGGTATTCAGGACGGACGCCGCGGCGCCCGTGGTTTGCGGTACCTTGACCACTTCGCCAAGATTGAAGTCGCCAATATACAGATTGCCGGCTCCATCTAGAGCGAGCGCCGCCGGCGCCTGGAGGGTGATAGCCCCGGTAGAGACAGGGGTTATCGTCTTGCCTCCCACCCCATTGGTGTAGTACACCAGACCCGCCTGCGTGTCGGCGATGTAAGTCTTCCGGTTGAGACCCGAAACCACCACCGCCTGCGGCTGCTCAAGTCCAGCTGCCGTGGCCGAGGCGTTTAGTGGGTAAGTAGTTTCCGCGCCCCCAAGGCCAGTCTCATAAACAGCAGTGGAGGCAATGATCGAACCGGCAGGGCCCTTTACCTGGATGGATGAGGACCGGATTCCGGGAAACGTAGGATCGCCGTAAAAGGCTTGTTTGCAAGTGTAGGGGTAAGATGGCGAGACAGCGGGGCCGCCACCGGGCAAAGTCGTGATCTTGCCGGTAGGGCAGGTCCCTCCCAGCGCCTGGATAACCTCCTGGCTTGTGTCGCTTTGCGTGATTACACGAAATCCGTTGAGAGTTGTGGGCTGGTTGAATTCGAAGTTGAACGAAATTTGCTGCCCGGCCTGCCGGATGGCGATTTGTCCCATATTGACAGGACTAAGAGCTGACAGCTGAACAACGTCTCCGGCGTTGCCAGTAAACAATTCAACGATATCCAGATTACCCTGTGGGTCCAGCGCCATGCTGGTACTGGTGTTGAGTGCCGTGCTGGGGTAAATGTAAGGAGTGGTCGGCGAAGCGGCCGGGATCACCAGAACCTGCTGGCCGGAGTTGTATACGCTACCCGTCAAGCCGAGCATCGACAGGATGTAGAGATCACCGGCGGGATCTACCGCCAGACCTGAAGGCTGATTAATTACGAAAGATTGCGTGGCCACCTGCTGGGCGGCCCCGCCGGTAGTAGGCACAACATATAGGCCACCAATCGTGCTTACGCCATCACCATTGTCCGCGATGTACAGATTGTTCGAAACGCTCAACAAGGCCGCAGGAGTGAGTTGAGGTGAGAGACCCGTGACCGCCAAAGGCTGCGGTGTCGCTCCGGCCGAAGCCGTCGTATAGATTGCCCCCGCTCCAGTACTCAAGGGGTAGTCACCAATAAACAGGGTGCCTGCACTGTCGACCGCGAGCGAGATCGGATCAGTCAGAGGGGAGCCGGAGAAATATACACTTCCAGCTCCTGTCAGATTTCCTTTTCCGTCGCCAGTCAGCTTGACGATGCGGCCCACGCCGCTACTAGGCATGTCTCCTACAAAGAGGTCTCCCGCCGCGTCAAGAGCAAGTGCTTGCGGGCTCGAGAGCACGATGGTCGATGGTGTGATGGTTACGACGTTGTTCGTTCCCGTGCCGGGCGGGTTGGGAGTCAGCGCGACGATCCGATTATTGCTCGTGTCCGCGACGAAGATGGTTCCATTCTTGGAAACCGCTACGGACTGTGGGTTGTTGTACCCGTTGCCGATAATCTGTTGTGCATCCACCACAACCGAGGGCGCTTGTCCCCAGGCGCTGGAAGCGGCGAAAGCGACCCCCGCAATGGAGAGGCGAATTAACGTCGACGCGGATAATTTCGCGGAAAACTTCGATGGCGTAACGAACATGGCAGCGGCCCCTTCTACAACTTTCGTTCGGTCATCCCCTAGTCTACGGGGAGGTTATAAACTTGCAACCAATTTAGAGCCACAAAACGAACCCATGCTGCTTAAAGGGTTATCGCTTGCCCTTTAACACTTTAGTTGCAGAATTTGGTTGGGGAGTACCGAAAGGCTACACCTTGGCGTAGCAAAATGGAACGGTTTTCGCCGATTGATAGAAGAAAAATGTTAAATTGCACCCTCGCCGGCCACAGGCACACCTTAAAAGGAACCCGTGATGGCTACTTGTTCTTTACAATCAGCGGTTTGCGTTGAAGAGGGAATTTTTGCCGGGTGGGAAGGTGGCCAATACGCGCCGGGGAGATCTTTAGAGGAGATCCATCTTGCGGGGAAACAGGGACGTTAAATCGCTACGACGCGGTGAATGCAATCGGCCCGGAAGATGCTGAACTTGCCTTTGTCGTAGCCGCCAAAGTAGATGAGGCCCCCGCGGCCCTTGCCAGTGCAGGTGAGCGCCACCTGGTGGATGGATCGAGTGCCTCGCCGGTCTTCATACTCGAGCAGCACCACGGGCTGGCCCGTCATCGGCGTGGAAAGGCGAAGATCTGCGAACTCAATGACCTGGCCAGTGACCGGCTGCTGCGACGTGGAGACGGGGAGTTTCGGCTCAGGATTCACTTCACGATTGAAGCAGAAGCAATGTATCCACTCAAGTGACAGATCGCCTTTCACCCTACAACCTTTGTGGAATACTGCCCCGTTTGTATACGCAATGCCACGAGTTGGAGCATTTTCTGCATCTAAAAATCGCGATCATGATCGACCGAGGAGAACATGCAATGCTCATAGCCCACGTTAAAGCGCGTCTCATAAGCGGCGAAACAGTTGAACTGCTTCCCGTGCGCCACGAAAACGACGTGAAGAAGGAAGTGACCGGGCTGCTCGAAGGCTGGGCCTCATCAGGATTTCTGATTTGGGAGAAATTCGTCTATCCCTGGCACCAGGTGCAGTCGGTCGAAGTGACCGTCGAAAGCCTCTCAAGCGCGGAGGCCGCGCAAAGAATGCTGGACCTGCATGGCGCCGACCGGGCTCGTCTGCACGAGGAATTCTGGAAGGGCGGGCGCCAGACCTAGTGGTGCGCTGTAAAAAGCATTTTTCATTAGCCCTGCGACGAAGGCGGGAAATCTCGCAACTCCCATCCCAAAGCCCCCTAGGATCGCTTGGCTCCCGGAAGACACTCGTGCACAGCGATGGAGCGCAGCAAGCTTGTATCTTTTTACTGTGCCGGTCTTGACGTGAGACCAGCTTGGGTATGCGACCAACGCTCCATATTGGGCCCCTGTGCCGCGCGCAGATCCACGCAATCCGTGATGCGGTCGCGGGCCACGTCAAGCGCGTGCGAGGTTGCTGCCACGCTGTGCCTGGCAAAAAATTCGCTCACCTGGCTCTTCCGCTCCAGGCTGCAGAAGCTCCCCGTTGACTGAACTAACGCACCTCCCATCCAGGGTGTGAGTTGAGCCTCCACTTGAGACCAGTTGTGCTGAATGTATTGCCAGGCTTGATCGCGCGTGTGAGCGTCGCCCATTTCGATTTGGACTAATCTCAAAGCATCCTGGTTCTTCACCTTTTTAGAAACCGCATAATCCAGGGCGCGCGTGACCAGGGTGGGGTCGCGGAAGCTCGCCAGGGCCTGTAATGACTGGATGCGAACCTGAGGATCGCCAGATGTTTCGCAGAGTCGCTGTAGCTGATCGAAAAATATCGCATCTCCATTTTGCGCGGCGACAGTGAGTGCCCGGGCTGCCAATGTTGGGTCGACGGAGGTGGGGTTATGAAGATATCGGGCCCATATCTGGGGAGCCTGGGCGACGATCCGCGGATCACCGCCGATACTGCCCACCAGGCCAAAGAGCGTGGCGCGCAACAGGTTCTTGCCCGGCGAATCCTCGCCAGTCGGCCCACCAAGGCCCTCGAGCGCAGGAGCAAAGTTCTTGCGCACCCAGGCGGCGAGTTGCTCGCGCTCCTCCGGCGTTGAGGCCACCTGTTGGTCAATGACTTGTAAAGCGGTCGAGACAGTGCTGATTACGAACGAGCTCCTATCGTCGCGAACCGCAGCCGCCAGATTCAGAAAATCACCTATAGTGACGAGGCCGGCACGAGTTTGCGCCCATTGGCTTCCCAGGAAAGTGATACGTTCCGAAGCAGTAAGTTCCGTCTCAACCAGGCGCAACAGTTGTTGATACGTGGTGGGGTCGTAACGGCTGCGGTAGTAGCCCTTGCCGCCGGCGTTGCCATAGAAGAAAGGCCCTTGCGGGGTCTGCAGACGTTGCGTTCTGCCGTTGAGGATCGGGCAGTCAGCTTGATCGCCGCCATTCTTCAGGCAAACCGGCAGGATCCAGGAGCGCTCCTGATCTTCTGTCGTTTTGGGGTCGAGGAAGAAGCGCTTCTGCGTCACCTCAACACCGCCCTCTTGAAAACCGCCAAAAGTCAGGAGCGGTTCCCCGGGCTGCGTAACCAGGCTCTCCATAATCTTGTCGGCCGGCTTTCCGCTCGACCCCTTCAAAGCGTTCCAGAAGTCCTCCGCGGTAGCATTCCCATACATGTGCGCCTGGAGATAGCCATGCACGCCGGCGCGAAAGGTCTGTTCGCCGAGGTAGTTCTCCATCATCAGGAGCACGGCTGCGGCCTTGCCGTATGCTATGCCGTCGAACATCTCGTTAATTTCGCCCGGAGTGTCGGCACGAGCGCGAATAGGCCTGGTGGCCCGTCCTCCATCGAGGTCGAGAGTCGTGTTGAGCTCAGAGGCCTCGCTTTCTGGAATCTCCCATTCTGGCTTCCAGGTAGCCAATGGTTTGTGCGACATCCAGGTAGCAAAACCTTCGTTCAGCCATATATTGTTCCACCACTCCATCGTCACCATGTCGCCGAACCATTGATGCGCCATCTCGTGCGCCACGTCCACCGCGACCACCTTCTTCGCATCCACGGAGGCGTTTTTCTCGTCCAGCAACATCGATTGCTCGCGATAGGTGATAGCTCCAAAGTTCTCCATGGCGCCCGCCTCAAAGTCGGGCACGGCCACCATATCCAGCTTGGGCATGGGGTACTTGATGCCGAAGTATTCGTCGTAATAATGCAGACAGAACTCGGCGGCGGAGAGGGCATACCGCGTGAACTGCACTTTGTCAGGAGTGGCACAGGCTCGGATCGGCACACCGTCGCTCTGACCGGAGATGCACTTGAAGTCGCCCACCAGGAATGCCACCAGGTACGTCGACATCTTCGGCGTGCGGGCAAAGCGGATGGTGTGTTCGCCGGCCGCCGGCCCCGGGCTGTCGGAGACGATGTTCGTGTTTCCGATCGCTGTGTCCCCCTGGGCCACAACCAGGCTTACGTCAAACGTGGCTTTGTATGCCGGCTCGTCAAATGAGGGGAAGGCTCGGCGCGCGTCGGTCGGCTCAAATTGGGTGACAGCGTAATTCCGCGTGGACGTTCTGGACAGGTAGAAGCCGCGCAGGTTTCCGCCCAAAATGCCGGTATAGCCAATCTTCAAGGTGACCGGTCCGGCAGGGAGCTTGTGCGCAAAATGAAATGTAGCCCGCTGTAGGTGCGGGTCCAGCGATACTGCCGCGGTTAAGCTGTTACCTCCTGCAAGTGCCGTGACCTGGCCGACCCTGAGTTGCCAGGCGTTCAGCACGATCGAATCGGCGGCCTCCGCCAATGTCAAATCGATGGTTTCGTCGCCTTTAAAGGTCGCGGTCTGCAGGTTTGGCGTGAGTTGCAGTGTGTAGTGTTGCGGACGCGCCAACCCGGGCAGCCGTTGAGCGGCCGCTCCCGTGGAGGGGAGCAGCAAGCTGATAGCGAGAGCGAGGCCGCTTGCGAGATCAGGTCTTCGAGAAATCCAGTTCAACGCCCGCAAGCAGCGAGGTCTCCGATTGACATTCTGACAGTCTATGCCACCGTCTCGCCAACGCCTCTCTAGATCTCCCTATAGTTGACCAGAACCAGGCCGGCGGCGGCCAGAAAGAGCGGCCAGACAAAACCCGCGAACCTGGATGCCCGGCCCGGGGGCAGCCTCAGTTCAAGCCACCGGCTCCATCCGGCGGTCGCGCCCAGTAGCGCGATGGGTGTATGGCTGAGAGAGGCCAGCAAGTCTTCTTTCACATCGCTGGGGGCGTGGTTATGAGTGAGCAGAACTGCGGCTCCCAACGCGCACATAGCGGGAAAGATCATCGGAGCCCAGCGTACCCTCAATTTGCCTGCTTGCACGGCACACTCGAAAACGGCATAGCCCAGAATCAGCACAGCGGCTGCGCGATGCTGCAATACATCGGGAGAGGAAAAACTTTCCCAGAAAGGCCGTGGCCCCAGGGGCCAGTTCTCAGGGTCGGCCCGCAACAAAATGAAAATTGATAAACCGGCGAAGGATAGCGGCCAGAACCTCGCCCAGCGCATGCCGGGAAGCCGGCTCATCAAAGCGAGCAATCCGGCGGCCAATACTATCAGGCCTGCCCAGTGATGGTTGTACTCCGACCATTTGTGGTCGGTGTCGTCGCTGCCGCCGTTCCCTTGGAACTCGGTCTCCCGGACCGCACTTTCCATCGAAGTAGGCGGGGTAAGCTGCGAGGCGGCAGGGCTTTTCAGGCGCGGAGGCTCCGGATGCATGCGCGCCGCAATGACCGGGAGCGAAACCTGGTCATGCACGTCCACAGCCGGCGGTTGCGCGGACATGGAAGCAGCAGCCAGAATGGCGGTAAATCCCAGCCCAATCTCCGCCTCGGCAAACCGTCGGAGTTTGAGTAGTAACGGCTGCGGATCGGTGTCCAATCGCCGTACCAGCATCAGGTTCCCGGCGCCCATGGAGACCATCACCAGCAGAAGGTAGATTTTGGCCAATAAAAGTACGCCATAGCTGGTCCCGTACAGGCCATTCCACGTGCCCACATAGAACCAGGCTAGACAGATCCCCGCCAGGACGAGGATCGCGAAGCTGATGAGAGCCATTGTGGAGTAACGCCTGGTCATGGTGCGCGCTTCCTCTACGCTCTCCGAGCGCGCCAGGGAAAGCAGAAGGAAGGGCATGGCTCCGATCCAGGCGGCCGTTCCCAGATGGTGGGATGCGGTAACAATACCCAGCAACAAGCGGCGGTCCATGCGAGCGGCCGCGTGGCTGGTAGAAACTGCGGCCGCCAGCAGCAACAGGCTCAGGGGAATCATGGCCGCGATACTCTTCCGGCTTTTCATCCGCGCACAAATCCACAAAAACACCGCCAGCAAAGCGGCGCTCATCCCCGCCTGGAAAAACTTGGCGTCGAGCAGATCGCGAACATGCAGATCGCTGTCACCAAGCAACGATGCGCTGGAAAGAATTACCGTAACCGCCTCGGAAACCGCCAGGGCCACGGCAGCCCAGCGGATACCGCGAAGGCAGAAGGACTCGACCGTTGCACTTGCTCGCGCCGGACGAGCAACCGCCAACAGATAGATGACGCCGCCCAGCAGCAATGCCTCAAAGGAGAGATTTGCCGCTCGCAGCAACGTGCTCAGAAGATCAATATCCCGCAGGAGCCAAATCAAGCTGTCATCTCAAATTGAAAAAGCTGATACGTGGGCATTCAGAATTCCAGGTCTAGCGCCCACGTTCGTGGCCGGAGACAGTTTCCAAGGTTATTGCACCTGAAAGGGGACTTCGCCTCGCGTGATATGGCCGTCACTGGACAATACTTGCCAACGCAGAACATAAGCGCCCTTCGTAAGACCGTGGCCGCTTGCCGACAACGCATCGGGAGAAGGTTGGGTGAGGGTGGAAATTCTTTCCACCGTACCATCCGGTTTGAGCAGACTAAGAGCCGAGTGTGCTCCATCGACGCGCGAATTGTACTTGAGATTGATCGTGATGTCGGGGCCGCTCACTGCTGCGTTCTTCTGCGGCGTGGAACTCACCAGCACCGCATGGGCCAGTGCCATACGCGGATTCGCCGCCAATAATGCGACCGCAAGAACCATTGCGCCGGCAAACCGTTGCGGCGTTCTTATCTGCATACCAGATTCTCCTAGGAGCTTGCTAATTGTACCGACTGTGCGCGCTCGGAGTGGCCACCTATCTCGGCCGCCCGGGCTTCTGCAAAGGCGGCGGCTCCCATAAGCGCGGCCCGGCTTTCCAGGATCAGGCGGACCGGCGTTTGCACCAGCAAATTGCTCAACCTGCCTTTGTCGGTGAACGCCTTCATGAAGGTACCATCCTGCATCTTCTTCAATAGCTTGGGGGCGATGCCTCCGCCCACATACATGCCACCCACGGCCAGAATCTTCAATGCCAGGTTACCCGCCTCAGCGCCATAAGCGGAGACGAAGATGTCTAAAGTTTCTACGCAAAGCTCACTGGCGCCGGACTCGCCCAACTCACCGATAACTGCGTTCGGATCCTCGGTCCGCATGCGATCCTTCAACCACGCCGGCTCGTCCAGCCCTTTCACATCGCGGCAAAACGCATAGACATTCGCCAGCCCCAGGCCGGAGATGACGCGCTCTGAGCTCACGCGGCCACCCACCGTCTTTTGCAGATAGCGCAGCAGTTCGATCTCTTCCTCGTTTCGCGCGGCAAAGTCGCTGTGGCCGCCTTCCGAAGCCATCGGTTGGTAGGTGTGACCATTCCACACCAGGATCGCCTCTCCCAACCCCGTGCCCGCGGCGATCAATCCGCGGTTGCCTTCGGCATCCGGGTCGCCTTTGCTCAGAACAAGAATCTGTTCAGGCGCGAGTTCGGCAATGCCATAACCATTCGCCTCGAGATCGTTGATCAGAAAGACGTGCTCTATCTTCAGGTCGACCGCCAACTGGCCGGCGTCCAGTTCCCAGGGGAGATTGGTTAGTTTCAGGCGGCCATGGCGTACCGGCCCGGGAACCCCAAAGCAGGCCGCAAGCACATCCACAGGCTGCCCAATGGACTGCTTGCATTCGTCCAGAAAGGCGTCCACCACCTGCTCCAACCCGGAAAACTCCCTGGCGGAATATTTATGATCGTGCACGGTCAACAACTGTCCGCGCTCAAACTTGCAGAGGGCAAGGTGAACTTTAGTGGCGCCCACATCTCCAGCCAGGATCATCGTGCGATCTCCAGCTTGCCCGGCAAACTGGCGCCGGGCGGAGGCAAAGCGGCCGCCGCAGCGGAATCCAGGAAAAGCGTAATGCGGCGGCTGGCAGGCCGGATCAACTGGGATGGAAATGACTCCGGATCATAGGCCCCAAGGAACACCTGCTTGAGTGCGTCAACTTTGTCGGCGCCTTCAATCAGGAAGAAGACGTCCCGCGCCCGGTTGATCACGGGCCAGGTGAGCGTAACCCGCCAGGCATCCTTCTGCAATACGTGATTCGCGATGGCCAGGCGCATCATCTCGTGAAGTCCCTCGGTGTGGGGGAACAGCGACGCAGTGTGTCCGTCCGGGCCCATGCCCAACGCGACCATGTCGAAGATCGGTATCTCCGCACCTTCTAGGCGAAAGCTCTGCCGGATTTCGAACTCATACCTGGCCGCAGCTTCTTCCGGATTGAGTTCACCCTGGATACGAAAGATCTGCGCTTTGCCCAGCGGCACCTTGTCGAGCATCGCCTCCCGCGTCATGCGGTAGTTGCTATCCGGCTGATCGGGCGGTACGCAGCGTTCATCGACCCAATACAGCTCGAGCTTATCCCAGGGAATCTGCTTGTAGAAGGGCGCGCTTTGATCGGCCAGCAACTCAAAAGTATGCTTTGGGGTGTTCCCGCCGGAGATGGCGATCCGCGCTTTGCCTCTTGCCGCGACGGCCGCAACAATACCATCGACCATATACCGCGCCGTTCGCCGGCTTACGCCGTCGGCGCTCGTGTCAACGTAATAAAGAACTTCTATGCTCTCAGCCATGCAGCTTTATTATCGATGCCGTGTCAAATCCCCGTTAGAGCTTATGCCAGCTGCGTCCGTCGCGGCCAAGGAGTTCGTCGCTGGATTTCGGTCCCCACGTGCCGCAGGCATAGTTGGGAAAATCTTTGGGCTTGTTGCTGGCCCACTGTTCCAGAATTGGCGTGAGGAGCGACCACGTGGCCTCCACGCCGTCACGATGAGCAAACAAGGTTGCATCGCCCAGCATCGCATCCAACAGCAGCCTTTCGTAGCCGTTCGCCGATGACTTGCCAAACGCATCCGCATAACTGAAGTTCATGTTGACCGGGCAGACTTCCATATTTGGACTGGGCACCTTGGCGCCGAATCGCAACGAAATGCCTTCGTCCGGCTGAATACGCATGGTGATCAGATTGGGCTGCAATTCCCTGCACGACCCCGACTGACTTTTGAATAGCAACTGCGGTGGTTGCTTGAATTGAATGGTAATCTCGGTCGCTCTTTTGGCCAGACGCTTGCCTGCTCGCAAATAAAACGGCACTCCGGCCCAACGCCAGTTTTCGATGCCGATCTTCACCGCGGCATATGTCTCCGTGCCGGAGTTGGGGTCGACGCGATCCTCCTGCCTGTAGCCTTTCGCCTCTTTACCGTCCACCATGCCTGGACCATACTGGCCGCGGACCGCATCGGCGGGATGGATGGGCTGAATGGAGCGCCAGACCTTGACCTTTTCCCGGCGCATGGCATCCGCCTCGAAAGAGACCGGCGGCTCCATGGCAACGAACGACAGCAACTCCATGACATGGTTCTGCACCACATCGCGGAGCGCGCCGGCCTTTTCGTAGAATGGTCCGCGCCCTTCGATGCCGATATCCTCGGCCGCCGTGATCTGTACGTGATCGACGTAGTTACGATTCCAGACCGGCTCGAAGATTCCATTGGCAAAACGAAAGACGAGGATGTTCTGTACTGTTTCTTTGCCCAGATAGTGATCGATGCGAAAGATCTGGTCTTCCGCAAAGACGCGGTTTACGTCGTCGTTGAGCGCTTTGGCGGAAGCCAGGTCATGACCGAAGGGCTTCTCAATGATGGTATGCACCTTACCGCGCTGGGGCTTTGCCATCCCATGCGCACCCAGTTGTTCAATGATGTCGGCAAAGTATTCCGGCGCCGTCGCCAGATAAAACAGCCGGTTGCCCTTGGTGCCTTGTTTCTCGTCAATGCTCTCAAGCAGGGCCTTCAATTTCCCGTAGCCGTCCGGGTCGTCGAAATTCATCGCGAAGTAGCGGACTTTCTCCATGAACTCGTCCAGCTTTTTCTCGCCTTCCTTCACTCCGCCGAATTGAAGAATCCCTTCGCGCATATCCTTCGGGAACTCGTCCTGCAGCGGACGCCGCGCCACACCGACCACGGAAAACTTCGAAGGCAAAAGTCCGGATTGCTCCAGATGGAAGAGCGCTGGCAACAGCTTGCGTTTCGTCAGATCGCCGGAAGCGCCGAAAATGACCACGATCGAAGGCTCAGGAATTCGCTCGGCACTCTGTGCCGCCTGCAAATCTTCGGGAGAAAATTTCACTTCCATGGTTGCCATGCGACTTGCTCCTTCGCTCACTATTTCGGTGATTACGTCCTTACGCCCGCGACCAGCCCTAGCTGCTCAAGAGCCTGCACGCATTGTGCTTCATCCTGATAGCGAATTGCGTTAATTCCCAAAGCTTTTGCCGCGTCGCAGTTGCCTTGCCGGTCATCGATAAATGCTACTTCTTCCGGGTCACGCTGCAGGACGTCGAGCGCCAACTCGAAGATTTTGCAGTCCGGCTTGCGCAGTCCAAGGTAGCAGGAAGAGAGGAAGACATCGAAGTATCTGCCCAGCTCGAAATGCTCAATGCGGTAGTCGTTCAACTCCCGTGCCTCGTTATTGAGCATCGCCAGTTCCACTTCTTCTGATGCTGCGAGTTCCTGAAGGATTCGCATGGCCCCTTGGGGTAATAGGACGGAACGCCGCTTCATCTCCTGAAGAAAAGCCGCGGGCGTGAAGGGTCGCGGTTCGTAAAAGACCGTCTGCAGGAGATATTGTTCCGCCGTCATCAGTCCCTTCTCCCACGGATCGTTAACGATCTCATGCCGCTGTTCGAATGCAGCACCGTCCAGCGCGAAGTGCTCCAGCACGGCAGCCCGTTCGACATGGTCCCACCCATTGGTCAGCAGGACGCCACCCACATCCCAAAGAATTGTGCTGATCTCGGACATGAAGGCCTCCCGAAATTTCGTTGCTTAGCTGCGCTCGTCTGTTCGGCCCTGTAGGCGAAAAGATCCCACGTCTCGTAACGGTCCGAGACACCCGGATTTCCTGCTAAGAGCCCTCACCAGAAACCGCATGAAGCCTGTCGTTGGCAGGCACAGATTTGCTCTCTCGCGAGCGCCCGGCTACGATTTGCCCGCTGTGACTGCTGCAGCAGGCCGCACCCGCTCCAGCAATTGCTTGGCCCGTTTGATGATGTTGGCCGGACTAAAGCCTAGCTCTTCCAGCGCCTTGGTGCCCAGGGCTGAGGCGCCGAAGCGCTCCAGACCGATCACGTCTCCGTGGCGGCCAACGTACTTCCACCAGCACATAGGCGCACCGGCTTCGACCGCCAGGGCGGGCAGATGATCCGGAAAGACTTGTTGCTTGTATGTGTCGGGCTGCTCTTCGAAAATTCGGAAGCTTGGCATGGAGACCACTCGGGCGGAAATGCCTTCCTTCTTAAGATCCGCCGCCGCCTGAAGAACCGGCCAGACTTCCGCCCCGGCCGCAACCAACAATACATCCGGGGAAGCGCCGCCGTCCTGAAGAATGTAGGCGCCCTTGCGAACACCCTCGGCTACGTTGTATTTCTCTGGGTCCAGGATGGGTAAATTCTGCCGCGAAAGAGCCATAAATGCGGGCAGTTTGCGTTCCAGGGCCAGCCGCCACACCGCCGTGGTCTCGTTCGCATCCGCAGGGCGAAAATCCGTCAGATGCGGCATCGCCCGCAGCATGGTGAGCTGCTCGATCGGCTGATGCGTCGGCCCATCTTCACCGAGCGCAATCGAATCGTGAGTGAATACGAAAATCGAGTGCGCCTGCATGAGCGCCGCCAGACGAATGGCGGGCTTGCAATAGTCGCTGAAGCAGAAGAACGTCGACCCATAGGGAATCAGGCCGCCGTGAACGGCCATCCCATTGACCATCGCGCACATGCCAAACTCGCGCACGCCAAAGAAAATATTGCGGCCGGCAGGATCAAGGTGAAAGTTGCCGCCGGTCTTCAGAATCGTCTTGGTGGACGTGGTCAGATCGGCCGCACCCCCGATCAGTTCGGGCACCGCCTGGGCGATGGCATCCATGACCTCACCGCCCGCGCTACGCGTGGCGATCGGTTTGGCGTCCGCCTTGAAGACAGGCAGATTTTTCTCCCATCCTGCAGCCAAAACGCCAGACTGCACGCGCTCAAACTCCGCGGCCACGTCGGGATGCTCTTTCTTGTAGGCGGCAAACAAGTCGTTCCATTCCTGCTCGTACTTTTTGCCCTTGTCGACCGCCTGTAGCCAGTTCTGCTTCGCTTCGTCCGGAACGTAGAAGGTCTTGTCTTCAGGCCAGTCCAATTTTTTCTTGGTCGCCTTCACGGCTTCGGGGCCTAGCGCCTCGCCGTGCGCTTTGTTGGTGCCGGCTTTCGGACTACCGTAGCCAATGACCGTCCGTACCCGTATCAAAGAAGGTTTATCCGTGATCCCCTGTGCGATTTTGATGGCCTGGGAAATGGCATCCAGATCGTTGCCGTTGTCCACCATCTGCACATGCCAGTGATACGCCTCGAAGCGCTCGGTCACGTCTTCCGTGAACGAGAGCTCCGTCGGCCCATCCAGCGAGATGAGGTTGTCGTCGTACAGGCAAATAACCTTGCCCAGGCGGAGAGTGCCGGCGAGCGAGGCGGCCTCGTGAGAAATACCCTCCATTAAATCGCCGTCGCCACACATGACATAAGTGAAGTGGTCGACAATGTCGTAGCCCGGCCTGTTATAGCGCGCCGCCAGGTGCTTCTCGGCTACAGCCATTCCCATCGCCATGCCGAAGCCCTGGCCCAGGGGGCCGGTGGTCACTTCCACTCCGTCGGTATCGCCGTACTCCGGATGGCCGGGCGTGATGGAGCCCCACTGGCGAAACTGCTGCAGGTCTTCAATGCTGACCTTGTAGCCGGTGAGGTGCAGAACCGAATACAACATAGCCGACGCATGCCCGTTGGACAGCACAAAGCGATCCCGATTGGTCCACTTGGAGTTCGCCGGATTGTGCCGCATGAACTCATGGAAGAGCAGGTAGGTCATGGGAGAATCGCCCAGCGGCGCTCCCGGGTGCCCGCTGTTAGCCTTCTCTACGGCGTCCACGGCTAGAAACCGCAGTGCATTGATCGACAACTGATCCAGTTCGCTCATAACGACCTCACCCTTCCTTTCGAGAATACTGCGGTTTCCTGTTCACGTCTCTCGGCCCGTTCAGCGCCAGTCGCGTTCCGACTTCGATATTGTTTGTTCCTAAGATGACGCCCGCCGCACTTCGGTCTCCTAATCGTCGCCTGGCAAGGCAGAATCAATCTCCACTTCAAAGTTGCGGCCCTCCCAGCGGCTGTTCAATCGCCAGCGCATGGTAAATATCAGTCGGCCGGGCTTGCCCGCCTCGGTTTCCATATCAGCGAAGTGGCCTGCATAACCCACGGTCCGGCTCTCTGTCGTGCGCACCGTTTGCCAGTCATCCACCGTCCACACCAGGCAGAATTGCTCCTCAGCAAGCATGCGCAGCTTTTTTCCTGCGACGATGCTCCGCGCCTGCCGGTTGAGCCGGAAAACCTCGACCGCGGCGGACCGTTTGCCCTGACCGTATCGCTGTTCAACTGCGGAAATCCGGTCGAAGATCTGACCATCCGTGACCGACCTTAGAAGCTTGACATATTCCGCGTGCGCCCACACTAAAGGCATGGCCGCCCCAGTAAATTTGCCAAGTTTTAATCCAAGCTCCGGTATGTCGGGAGCGTCCCAGATCTGTTCCGGCAGCATGCCCCCCTGGGAACTGAAACCTTCGATGGCCTGGATAAACGGGCGGACATCGTGGCCCGCAGCTAGTTCGTAGTGTGCCCGCTCCCCAGTTAACAGAGGCCAGGCGCGACCTTGGCCCCAGCCCAGGAAGGGACCGCCGTCATGACGCTGGCCGTAGCCGTCATGGTTATAGCGTCTCCAACACGGACCCACGGGCGTTTCCACCTTGAGTGCGTAGTCTACGACCTTTAGCGAATCAACCACCACCGGGTCGTCGGCCCGCCGAACGCCATACCGAACCAATTCCAAAAAGCCGGCGTCGATCACGTTTCGAGCCTCAAACTCGACTCTCTCCCCTGGTCCGCGGTTGTTGATGCGAACGATTTCCTGGTCGCACCCATCGTGCGCATACGGATCTCCACATCGGGGCGGACGAATGCGCATGTAATGCCGCGTGACACCCGGAAGCAGGGTGCCGTTGTCGGTTACCGTCCATTCTTCGAGGTGAGATTCTATCCAGTCCGCGTGCTCTTCGAGAAATTGGGCTAATTCCGCTGCTCCGTTGGCGCGAGCGATATCGGCGGCGCAGATCAAACCACAGATCAACGCGGCTAGCGTTGAGGGAGAATAGCCCGATGCCTCTTCCCAGCGTTCCTGCTGGGTCACAGGGGAAAGGCGCACTAGAAATCCGGCGGCACGTTCGACAAACGGGAAAACATCAAAAGCCCCTAGGCCATTGAGCTTCCACAGCCGCCACGCCAGGATGACGGGAAAGGCGACCTCATCCAGTTGAATGCCGCTCCAGTAGGGCGTTCCATTGATCCAAAAGTTTTGCGCAAAGCTTCCATCCGGTTTTTGCGTGCAGGCAAGGTACACCAGCGCCCGCCGGGCCGTATCGACGCGGCCGCAGGCCAGAAGCGCGGTGGCACTCTGCACCATATCCCGGGTCCAGACCAGATGGTAGCCACCCAAGTCGTCATCGCCCTTGTACTCCCCCCAAGGAATCGATGCCGAAGCTATGAAGGCCCCTGAATAGTATTTGTCTTCGTGCGTCAAAATAACATTCTGGCTTACCTGAAGAAGGCGTCCAGCATCCTGAGAGGCGGCCTGAAGCGTCTCCGGCGTCGCCGCCCGATGCCACTGTTGGATAAAGCGCTTGAGGCTCTCATCGAAGGGCGTGGTCACTGCGGCCAAAGCGGTGGTTAAGGCCGAGTGATGGCCCTCGCCCAGCGAGATCGCCACCACAAACTCGCGGATGACACTAATATCGATCTCGCCCATAAGGGCGATGTTCCCATCCGTCGCCGAACCGAACTCCCAGTCCATTTGCAGGTTGTCCATCAGGTCTTGCCAGCCGTCGCTGCTGCCCACATAGCCGCAGCTGGCGCGACTGAATCCGCAATTTGCCGCCATCACCAGCGAGATGCCATTCTTCGCAGCCAGCACCACCCGTTTGCCCGCCAGGTCAAGAACAAAACCGGAATTTCCTGCACCACCCACGTCCAGATGTGGCGCCAGCAGGGCATAGGCTTTCATGCGCGAAAGCAGTCGCTCGTCGCCTTCCACTCGCACCCGCATCAAAACCACCGGGTGATGAGGATCGGCAATGATCTCTTTGGTTATTTTGTAGCGGCCTTCGCGATCGGAATTGGTCAGGCGCACGGCCGATGAACTGGCGTCGATATATTCGAAGGTGCGCTCAAGATCACGCTTCTCTTCGTGGATAAACGTACGGCCATCGGTCAGCAGAAACTCCATATCCCTGGTCTGCGGCCGATCAATGGTGGGGTAGTAAATTTCATTCAGGATGCCGTGGGAGATGGTGTACCAAATGCGGCTGGCGGCAGAATACGCCATGCCTACTGCGTCTTTTCTGCTGGAAGTCCAGCGGGGCTCCGCGCCGGGCTGGCCAAAGGCAGGGCCTTGCCCCTCAATCCAGCGGTAGCTGGAAGCCTGATCCGTCATCGTGTCGCTTTCCTCGCCTAAAAAAACAGAATTGCAGAGTACCTGACGGATGGATGCGCCCAAGGTTACAAAGGACTTGAAATTACCCTGCCCAAAGGGTTTGGGCTTCTTTAGAGGACCTGTGTGTTTGCGTCGGGATCGGGATGGAAGGCAACCTCACGCATGGCATGGGCGATCTCTCGATTCTTCATGAAGCACTTCCCAGACAAAACCACTGCGCAGATTTTCTGCCATTAACATGCCGATGCCGACATCGATTCCGATCACGTCGTCGCCATACCAGCCAGCCTTGGGCTGGAAAGCATCGGCAAACCCATATCGCCCGTAGAGCTTATCGCCATATCTTTCCCGCATGGTTAATAACACGTGAGAACATTCCGCCGGGAGAAAGACCAGCGAGCCTGCGGCAGCGCAAGGCACCAAGGTTCCGTCCAACGGCCCAATCGATGGGGGTCCGCCCCAAACCCGGTAGCCCTGCCGGGAATCGGATGCCGAAATGCCCCACATGTCCTGATCGATCCAGGGATATTTTTGCCCCTGCACCAGGCACCAGAGCTGGTGCGCCCGGGTCGCGGCTATGGAGTTGGTGAAGTAGTTTGCGTGGCGGTCACGCTGGTTGCGGTAATCACACCAGGCCTGGGGGTATTGATGAATAAAAAGTGGCGCGGCGCCACTGATGTAATCGATTCCGCCGTAGGACACGACAGGCCGCTGCACCGATTCCCACGCTTCGGGCGGAACGGGGTGAGTCGGCGAGCCGATTGCCAGCAGGTACATGGTGGTCAACTCGGAGTAAATGTCCCATCTGTTCTTCAGGAAGCCCTGGTCGGGCAGCCAGCCCATGGAGAGCGTAGTGCCCCCGTTCATCATCCACTGCCAGTCAATGCGGCGGTAAAACGTGGTCGCTAGGGCCTCAATGCGAGTGTTGCCGGTAAAGAACTGACGGCAGTGCAGCACTCCGCAGAGCAGGAGCGCTGTATCAATCGAAGACAACTCACTGCCAAACAGCCGCTGCCCACTATCGATGTCAATGAAGTGGTAGAGAAAACCGTGCTCGTGGGGGCATTCCTCCAGCAAAAAGGCCAGGGTCTTCTCCACACGCTGCTCGCAATCGAGGGGGCGAAGGTAGTTATATTTGGCGGCAATGCACAGGGCGCTCAATCCAAAGCCGGTCGCCGCGATGCTCGCCACCCGGCTCAGGGAGCGGCCCACAACAGGGGCACGGTCACGAACCAGGCCGCTCTTGGGACTCGCTTCGTTAAAGAAAAAATCACAGTTCCGGCCTTCCATATCGTCAAGCATGGCGCCCGCCATCCGGGAAACCTGGGTAAGCGGCCGGTTGATAAAGACACCCGGCGGATGGGCGTATTTTTCCGCTGCCTGGCCTTCGGTTTTTGGGGTGGTCGCAGCCGTGGGCGCCGGCTTTTCCTGCACTGCTTCGCTAACGGCCATACCTGAGGCGCCCAGGGCAAGCGCTCCAGTAGCGCCCGCCTGGCGCAAAAGCTGCCTGCGGGTTAGTCGTGTCCGGGTCAATGCAAATTTATTCTCAAAGCCAAAAGTAGACGCAGAGGAACACTTCGAAAGCGGCAGCACAGCAAGCTGTTTTGAGTGTAAACCTATGCCTTCTGCCGAAAGCCTCCTTACCGGGAGAGGGCGTCTGCGAGGTTACTGGCTCATAAATCCGTTTTGAAACCAGAACCCTCACAGGCTGAGTTGCATCCGATAGCAAGGAGACGCAATATTGGAGTGGGCAATCGGGCCGCAACCGTTGCGTCCAGTAGCTTTTGCCCTTTGATTTCCCTAACCGCACCATGCCCACGATCCGGGCAAGCTGGTCCCAGATTCATCCCGAGGGGATGAGGGATCAATCCAGGAGGATATTTTGGCTTACGAATTGCCACCACTTCCCTACGACTACGCCGCGCTTGAACCGAACATCGACGTCGAAACGATGAAGCTTCATCACGACAAGCACCATGCCGCCTACGTCAACAACCTCAATGGAGCTATTGAAAAGCATCCGGAACTTGGCAAGCATGCCGCCGAAGATCTGCTGCGCAACCTGAGCACCATCCCGGAAGACATCCGCGGTGTGGTGCGTAACAATGGCGGCGGCCATGTGAATCACTCCATGTTCTGGGCCATCATGAAGCCGGGCGGCGGCGGCGACCCAACGGGAAAGATCGCCGACCAAATCAAGAAGGACTTTGGTAGCTTTGCGGACTTCAAGAAGCTGTTCAATGAAACCACTGCGAAGCAGTTCGGGTCCGGCTGGGGCTGGCTGGTATTCGAAGGGGGCAAGCTAAAAATCATTACCACCCCGAACCAGGACAGTCCGATTTCTCAGGGACTTTATCCCATTCTCGGAAACGATGTCTGGGAACACGCCTACTACCTCAAGTACCAGAATAAGCGGCCGGACTATCTTGCCGCGTGGTGGGGTACGGTGAACTGGGACGAGATCAACAAGCGTTTCGAACACGCCCAGAAGTAGCGGCTGACTCTCCTGTCTCCCGACACTGGTTGGGAGACAGGAGAGACCTGCGGTTTTTTCAGACTGGGGAGCGAAGAGGTTCTCGCTTCAGGCGCGGGGCCAGCGCTCTTTGATTGCCGCTAGCGCTTGCTCGCGGCTGTGAACAGCCCCTTCCAACTGTGCATCCTCCGCCATTGCCAGCATTTCTCTAAATTCTGGCCCAGGCCGGTACCCGGCTTCGATGAGATCCTTGCCGCTCAAAAGCAGCGGCGGCCGAACCTCCTCGTGCGGTAATGTCTCAAAGCGGTGCTGGGCAAAATCGTACAGCTCCAAAGATCCATGGCTGGCCAGGCAGTCGAGCCGGTGCAACGCCAAATGCTGCTCGAACTGCTCAAGCCGGAAAAATCGCTTCAGGGTCGACTCCTTCATCCTGCGCACGTCTGCAAAACGCATATGGTTCGCGATGAGCGACAAGATTTGTTCGGTTTCGTGGTTGGCAAAGCGGAGGCGCCGGCAAATATCTTCCGCGATGCGCACCCCTGCTTCCACGTGACCGTCGAAACGTATTCGGTCCGGCGCAATGCGAAAAGTGGCTGGCTTGCCCACATCGTGCAACAGGGCTGCCCAAGCCAGCGCCACCGGGCAGCCGGCAGCCAATCCGTCGAGCAACAGCAATGTGTGCACCCACACATCCCCTTCCGGGTGGTATTGCGGAGGCTGCGCTACGCCCTTCATCTTCGCCACTTCTGGCAGCACCTCGACAAGTAACCCGGTGGTATCGAGCAGTTCGAACGCGCGTCTTGCCCGCCCTTCGGTGAGCATCCGGGTCAATTCCTCACGAACCCGTTCGCGGCTCACCTGGCTCACGGCAGGAGCCAACTGCTGGATGGCCCGTGCCGTCGCAGGTTCCAGGATAAAGGCAAAGCGGGCGGCAAAGCGCACCCCGCGCAACATGCGCAGCTTGTCTTCACCGAAGCGCGCGGCAGGAACTCCAATGGCACGGATCAAGCCGGCCTTGAGGTCTTCGATTCCACCAACCAGGTCCAGTACTGCATCTTGAACTTTGCCCGTTCGAGCAAGCAGGCCGGGGTCCAGCATCATTCCGTTGATGGTGAAGTCGCGGCGTTTCACATCCTCTTCCGGGCTGGTCGAGAATCTCACCGCATCCGGGTGCCTGCCATCGGAGTAGGCGCCATCGCTGCGAAAGGTAGCGACCTCGGTCACAATCTCCTGGCCTTCCGGACCATGGCTGCATACCAAAACAACGCCAAAGTGCGCCCCTACCGCAAAGGTTTTCTCGAACAGCGCCAGCACCTGGTCCGGCGGCGCGCTGGTGGCGACATCGAAATCCTTGGGCTCCCGGCCCAGAAGCAGATCGCGCACACAGCCGCCGGCAAAGAAGGCTTGATGGCCGGCGGCGCGCAGCCGGTCGACGATCCCGGTTGCCACATCCTGTGCTGCGTTGCCTTCCGATAATGCCATGTCTACTACTATAGAAACGTGAGTCAACCCAGCCAGTTGCTTTCTGGTGCTGAAGGCGCTTATGCCCAGAGTCCGGGCAGCGGCCTGATTCTTGCCATCGAAAGCTCCTGTGACGAAACCGCAGCCGCTGTAGTCGAGCGGGGGAGGCGCACGCTCTCAAGCGTAGTGGCCTCGCAGATCGCCGTCCACGCGCCGTATGGGGGTGTAGTTCCGGAACTTGCCTCCCGCGAGCATCTGCGCAATATCGTTCCTGTGGTCCGCGCCGCGCTTGCCAAAGCCGGCGTCAACTTCTCTGACCTGGATGGCATTGCGGTGACCGAGGGGCCCGGGTTGGCAGGCGCACTCCTGGTCGGGGTCGCCTACGCCAAGTCCCTGGCCTTCGCCCTGGGCAAGCCTCTCCTCGCCGTCAACCACCTTGAGGGTCACATTCACGCCGTTCTGTTGGCACAACGCGAAATGCTCGCCGAGCACGGTGAGTCCGCCGGTCCCGAGTTCCCGGGGAGATCCCTTGCCCTGGTGGTGAGCGGCGGTCATACTCACCTTTATCTGGTGCGCCACCAGGGCAAAGGATTTGCCTATCGCAACGTGGGCGCCACACTCGACGATGCCGCCGGCGAAGCCTTCGACAAGGTCGCCAAGCTGCTGGGATTGGGCTACCCCGGCGGACCATGGATCGATGCGCTGGCCCCCCACGGGGACGCCTCATCCGTCGCCTTTACCCTGACCCAGGTCAAACAAAAAGCTCATCGCCCCGCGGCGGCACCCGACGCCGCACGATTCGCTTTCTCCTTCAGCGGCATCAAGACCGCCGTGCTTCGCTA
The DNA here is from genome assembly GCA_963758385.1 of uncultured Acidobacteriaceae bacterium. Lineage (GTDB taxonomy): Bacteria > Acidobacteriota > Terriglobia > Terriglobales > Acidobacteriaceae > PALSA-350. The sequence continues at coordinate 3,418,133 of CAVWVA010000001.1, forward strand.
TGTTCAGATCCACGACCTCTACCCTTCCATCGAGCAGCGGCGCGAAGCCCTGGCGGCGCTCCCATTGGCCGGGCCCGCAGATGCACTCCCGTTGTGCGATGCCAGGACACTGGGCCTGATCGCCTCGTTCCAGCGCGCCGTGGTTGAGGATCTCAAACGTAAGACCTTCCAGGCCGCCCAGGCGCTGGGCGCGGAGAGCGTCCTGGTTTCGGGCGGCGTCGCCGCCAACCGCGAGCTGCGGGCGCGCTTTACCGCGGAAGCAGCCAGCCGGGGCCTGCCGATTGCGTTCCCGACGGTTCCTCTCTCCACAGACAACGCGGCCATGATCGCGGCCGCTGCCTGGCCAAAATTTCTCGCCCTGGATTTCGCATCACTCGACCTGACGGCAAATTCCTCATTGGCTCTCGGATCACAAGGCAAGTTGATAGTCCCTGACCCGGACCTGGTAGGGGAAACGAAGCCGTGATCCTGAAAATCAGAGCGGTGGGTGAGCCCGTGCTCCGAAGCCGGGCAAGGCCGCTACGGCCCGAGGAAATCGTGCTGCCCAGTACTCAGGAGCTCATCTCCGCAATGCGGGAGACCATGCGGGACGCACCAGGAGTAGGCCTGGCTGCGCCCCAAGTCGGTTTGCCCTTGCAGCTGGCAGTCATCGAAGACCGGGAAGAGTATCTGAAGGACATTGGCCGTGAGGTGTTGGCCGAGCGGGAGCGAAAGCCGGTCGCCTTTCAGGTCATCATCAACCCCGTCCTGACTCTCGAATCCGCGGCGGACGTGGAATTCTTTGAGGGTTGCCTGAGCCTGCCTGGCTTGGTCGCTCTGGTGCCCCGCGCGCGCAAAGTAACGGTCGAGTATCTCGACGAGCAGGGCCAAGCCAGGGTAATCCGGGCCTCCGGATGGCATGCGCGCATCCTGCAGCACGAGATCGACCACCTGTCCGGCGCGCTCTACGTGGACCGCATGCGCAGCGTGAGTCTCTGTTCGCTCGAAAACTTCAACCGCCATTGGAAGGGAAAGTCTGTCTCTGAAGTCAAGCGGCTGCTACCGTAACCATTTGCGATCTGAAACCAGCCGGTGGACGGTAGATCGTCGCAGACGTTAGGATGAGGAGCATGCTGGTTCTGGCAGTTGGCTACAAAATTGCTCGTTAGAAGACTCCACCGCGGATGACCATCCGACTCTTCAATACACTCACTAACACTGTCGAAGATCTCGTTCCATCCGATGGCGAGACCCTGCGCATTTATGTGTGTGGACCCACGGTCTACGATTACGGGCACATCGGCAATTTTCGTACCTTCCTGCAGCTGGATGTCTTACGCCGCTTTCTCAAGCAGCAGGGGCGCAAGATACGACAGGTGATGAACATCACCGATGTCGACGACAAGATCATCCGCAACGCCGCGGCCGCTCATCTCCCTATTGCGCAGTACACCGAGAAATACGAGCGGGCATTTTTCCAGGATCTGGAGGCATTGAGTTGCGAGCGTCCGGAGATCGTGGCCCGGGCGACCGAGAATATCCCTGAAATGGTCGACCTGATCGAGCGCCTGGCGGCCAAGAACCTCGCGTATCAGGCCCCGGATGGTTCCTGGTATTTCCGCATTGCCGGATTTCCAGAGTACGGCAAGTTGGCCAAGAAGGATTTTTCCGCCATCAGCGACGGCGCGCGGGTGGACCTGGACGAGTACGACAAGGATTCGGCGCGCGACTTTGCTCTATGGAAGGCCGCCAAGCCGGGCGAACACCATTGGGACGTTCGCCTGGGTTCGGGTCGCCCCGGCTGGCATATTGAATGCTCCGCCATGGCGCTCAGGTATCTCGGCGAGAGTTTCGACCTGCACGCCGGGGGCGAAGACCTGATGTTCCCCCACCACGAGAACGAGATCGCTCAATCGGAATCGGCCACCGGAAAGCCTCTGGCCTACCACTGGATGCACGTGCGGTTTCTGCTGGTCGATGGGCGCAAGATGTCGAAATCCGAGGGCAACTTTTTCACTTTGCGGGACTTGTTGCTCAAGGGGTACAAGGCGTCCGCCATCCGCTTTCTGCTTATCTCGGTGCCCTATCGCCATCCCCTGAACTTCACTATGGAAGGCTTGGCGGAATCGGCCAGCGCAGTGGACCGGGTGCGCACTTTCGCCCAGCGAATCCGTGGGGGAGACTGGCCGGCAGGACTCAATGCGGAACTGGAAGCGCAAACTGCAAAGGCACAGCAGGCCTTCACCGCGGCGCTGGCAGAAGACCTGAATACCTCGGAGGCTCGAGCCGCCATCTTTGACTTGGTCCGGGCGGGCAATGTGGCTGCCGACTCCGGCAAGCTCTTTGCCGGCAACGTGCAATCGATCAACGAAGTCCTGCGCAGCTTCGACGAGGTCTTTGCGATCCTCGAAGACCGGGATGCGGAGATTGCCCGTGGAGCCCTGCAATGGGCGCAAGAGGAAGGTCGCAGCGGGCAGGCCGCCCCCGAACTGGTAGCTGCGTATTCGCTGAGCGACCAGCAGATCGATGCATTGCTTGCCGAGCGTGAGCAGGCTCGCCGCGCCCGCAATTTTGCCCGTAGTGACAGCATCCGCAACGAACTGGCCGCGCTTGGGATCCTGATTGAAGATTCCAAAGACGGCGCTCGCTGGAAACGGAAGTAGCCTTCTCACTTTCGATCTGGCGACCGAACTTGGGTGCCCCATATCTCGTGCTGTTGCGAGATGTGCGATTCCACTGCACTCCATCAACGATTCCAGATCGACAGTCCGGGTCCGCGGCGCCCCCCGTGCCGAGGCCGACCCAGTTCCGGAGCAGTTAGGCCTGTCGCCGGGCGCTTGGCCCGTGCTAACCTTATGGGGCAAGGGGTTGCGTCCAATGTGCCTGGAAAGCCAAAGACGGTGCACTACCGAAACCGGCGGCTTTTCCATGCATGTTTCTTGCTTCCGGCGGTCTTCGCGTCCTCTCGCGCCACGCAAGCACCTCAGCGTGCTGCCCGCCTGCACTCGACCTAGTCTCTTCGGCGGCGACTAAGCTTCCCTCCGCCGAAGCTCTGCCTTGCCTCCGCCCGCCTTGTTTTCCATCGGCGGCGGTTTCTTTATTCGCCCTCTATAGGCCCGGCGCATGAGAACGCCGAGAAAGCAGAGAATGCATCATGCAGAAGAATGGACATCAAAGCAGCTCAATCCTTGCCCAATATGGCCCGCGGATCGTAGGTCCGCTGCCTGGTCCGAAGGCCAGCGCGATTGTCGCCGGAGACGATCGCTATGTCTCCCCCAGCTACACCCGCTCCTACCCCATGGTGGCCAAGCGCGGACGCGGATCTCGGGTCGAAGATGTCGACGGCAATGAGTTCCTGGACTTTGCCGCTGGCATCGCCGTCACTTCCACTGGGCACTGCCATCCCGAAGTTGTCGCCGCCATCCAGAAACAGGCCGCCGAACTAATCCATATTTCGGGGACGGATTTTTACTACGAACACATGGTGACGCTCGCCGAACGGCTCTCGGCAATTGCTCCCATGCCCGGTCCGCATCGCTTTTACTACGGAAACTCTGGGGCTGAGGCCATCGAGTGCGCATTGAAACTCGCCCGGTACCATACCGGGCGCCAGAACGTCATCGCGTTCTTTGGAGCTTTTCACGGTCGTACCATGGGGGCTCTCTCGCTCACCGCCTCAAAGCCGCAACAACGGCGCCGTTTTGCCCCGCTGGTTCCCGGGGTCACGCATGTGCGTTATCCCTATGCCTATCGCGGCTGCAGCGGTGGACCGCAGGAAGAAGAGCGCTTTGCCCTCGGTTGCGCGCGCTACATCGAAGACAAGCTATTCAAGACCACCCTTCCGCCCGAAGAAGTTGCCGCTATTTTCGTGGAGCCCATCCAGGGAGAAGGCGGCTACGTTGTGGCCCCGGATATCTTTATGCAGGAGCTGCGCCGTATCTGTGACAAGCACGGAATTCTGCTGGTGGTCGACGAAGTGCAGTCGGGAGCAGGCCGTACTGGCAAATGGTGGGCGGTGGAGCACTCCGGCGTTCAACCTGACATGGTTTGTATCGCCAAGGGCATAGCCTCCGGCATGCCGCTGGGGATTTGTATGACCCGCGCGGAGCTAATGGACTGGGTGCCCGGTTCGCATGCATCCACGTTCGGCGGGAACCCGGTGGCGATCGCGGCAGCACTGGCAACCATGGACGTAATCGAACGCGAGGGACTGGCGAACGCGGCCACCATGGGAGACGCTATTTTCTCTCGCCTGCACGATTGGCCTGCCAGGCATCCGATTGTGGGCGAGATTCGCGGCAGAGGGCTGATGATCGGGATTGAAATCGTCAAGAGCCAACTGACCCGCGAGGCGGCGCCGGCACTCCGCGACCGGATCGTCTCCCTCGCCTTTGAGCAGGGCCTTCTGCTCCTCGGCTGCGGAGAGACCTCCATTCGACTGGCCCCTGCCCTTATCGTCAATCAGCACGAGGTCACCATCGCCCTCGATATTCTCGAGCGCTGCCTGGCTCAGACTGAGAAGGAACACGCGCACGCTGCCAGCTTCGCCTCGGCGACGGTTTAGGGCGTTCAGAGGCACGGTTCTCTGATCCCACCCGGCGCACGGCGTGGGATCAGAGAAGCCGTTTGACAGCCGGCAGCCGCTGCGCTTCCCTGGGTTAATCTGGAAGCTCTGGAGAGCGCTCCTTGCAGGCTACTGGTATTCACCACCTCGAGCTGACACTGCTCTTTCTTGTGCTCCTGGTCGCAGGCCTCGCTACCCTCGCGCAGCGTTTCAAAACGCCCTATCCAATTGTGCTCTTCATTGGCGGCGTCGTTCTCTCGCTGTTTCCCAATCTGCCTCGCATCGCGCTCAACCCCGATGTGGTTTTTCTGGTGATTCTGCCTCCCCTGCTGTATATCGGTGGCTTTAACACTTCCTGGCGGGACTTCCATAACAATCTGGTCAGCATCCTGATGCTGGCATTTGGTTTGGTAGGGTTTACTGTGCTCGGCATTGCCCTCGGCACCGGCTGGCTGATTCCCGGATTTGACTATCGCCTCGGGGCAGTTCTCGGAGCCGTCGTCTCCACCACCGACGCGATTGCCGCCGGCGCAATCGCGAAGCGCCTTGGTCTTCCCCAGCGGATCGTCGACATCATCGAAGGCGAAAGCCTGGTCAACGACGCCAGCGGCCTGCTTGCTCTGCAGTTTTCCGTCGCGTTGGTCGTCGCCGGGCAGCGCCCAACGCTTGGCCTCGCGTTGCTGGAACTGCTTTGGCTCATCAGCGGTGGATTGGCGGTTGGGCTTCTGGCCGCATTCATCATTCATCGGGCATCCCTCCAGATAAGCGATTCCCCAGTGGAGATAACTCTTTCCCTCGCCACTCCGTATCTCGCTTATCTCGCAGCCGAAGGGATTCACGCATCGGGGGTGCTCTCGGCCGTGGTTTGCGGCCTCTATCTCGGCCGCAAAAACTCCGAAATCCTATCCGCCAATGCACGGCTGGACAGTACAGCCGTTTGGAAGACACTTGAGTTTGCGCTCAACGGCATTGTTTTTATCCTCATGGGTCTCCAGCTCCCGCTCATTCTGGCCGGAATTCACAACCTTTCTGCCGGGGAACTCGCGCGATACGGTTCGTTGTTCGCGATTCTAGTGGTGGCTCTTCGCATCGTTTGGGTATATCCGGGGGCCGAGATCGCCTACTGGATCCGCACCCATCTGCTGCATCAGAGGGCTCCCAAACCACCCAGCAAACAGGTCTTTATCGTCGCCTGGACGGGAATGCGCGGGGTACTATCGCTGGCCGCGGCGATCTCCCTACCGACCGTATTGCAGAATGGCTCTCCCTTTCCGCAGCGGAACGTCATCATCTTCCTCACCTTTTGCGTGATCTTTGCCACCCTCGTCTTGCAGGGGCTAACCCTGCCGGCGGTTATCAGGAAACTCGGCCTGACCACCACCGGGAGCTACAACCTTGAAGAGCAGGAGGCCCGTCTCCTGATCCTGAACACGGTGCTTGAATACCTTAGACAGCTGGCTAGGGATGGAAAGTCGGAGCACGCGCCCATCTACGAAGACATGCTCCGCCACTACAGCACGCGAATCACCCTGATTCAAGCCGGGGGCGCACAGCTGAAGCCGGAACGGGAACTCGTCCTGGCACGGTATCAACTCAACCTTACCCGGGAACTCCGCGCAGTGGAACGCTCGACCGCCGTCATGCTGCGCAATGAAGACAAGATCAACGACGAACTGCTGAGAAACATCGAACGCGAATTAGACCTCAGCGAGGCACGCTACCCGAATTATTAGTCGGCGGGTTTGCCGCGCCGAGTCTCTCCTCACCGCTTTTCGGTGTTCTTCACCCACATGATTCCGGCGGCGAAGAATACGCAGGCAACCGCGAGCGCCAGGATGGCATGCGGCTTGTTGCTGTAGTGGAGAGCCACGGCGGCATCAATCCACCACACAACCGCACCCACGAACCAGATGAAGGAAAGATTCCTCATTCGCATCGAGGCTACCTCAACGGGACCAGTTCACAATGCGACAACTCTTCACGATTCCGTTACTTTGGGAATCGCAACGGAAAACCTCCGTTACACAGATGATTCTAAAACCATTCTGCGGTTACGTTTTGTTCGCAGTTCGCCGTTTAACCCAGACCTTTTCCGCTGCCGGGTGGCCCAGCGTGGAGCGGCCGGCGGTGGTCTCGATCGAGATCGTCCGGTCGTAGTTCCTCGCCAATACAGTCACCCGGCCACCCGGCGCAATACCGGCCTGGTGGAGGAACAGAAGCAATTTCGGATCACGCTCGTAAAGGCTTACCACGGTGTACCCGGCATCCTCCCGGGCTTCTGAAAGCAATACCGTTCCCCGTTTACCGCGCTGTTCAGGACTTTCCGGCAACACCCAATTGCCGTGCGGGCAGGTTCCTTTGGCTCCCAGTTTTTCCAGCAGCTTGGCTTCAAAGGCAGGAGACACCGCATGCTCCAGCCGTTCCGCCTCGTCGTGCACCTCGTACCATTCCATACCAAACATCTCCGCCAACATGCGTTCGATCAAATGGTGCCGCAGCGCGGTTCGATAGGCTGTCTCCTTGCCTTTGGGTGTGAGCCGCACGATGCCGTCCGGCTTGACCTCGAGATAGCCATCACGGCGCAATCGCTTCAGTGCCATCGTGACCGCCGGAGCGGAAACAGAGAGCCAATGCGCCAGGGTTGCGGGAATCACTTCCTGCCCTTCGCTCTCGGCTTCGAGAACCGCCTTCAGATAGTCTTCCTTGGAGATGGTGATTGGGGCTTTCACTTCAATCCTTAACACTAGTTTAGCGAAATGTTGGCAAACGGCCGCGCACCATAGACAATGGAGCCCATGCTCGGCCTCCGCCTGCTCGAGGAGTTTGTTCATGCCAGCGACTCTCTCGCTGGCCGCCTGAGGATACAACCGGCGGCCCCGTTCCATCTGGAGCTGGGGCGTCGCGGAGAAGAGGCAGCCTACTTCTATCTGCGGCGCCGCGGTTACATCATTGTGGCGCGCGGCTGGCGCAGCGCGAAGGTTCGTGGTGACCTCGACCTGGTAGCCTGGGAAAATCAGACTCTCTGCTTTATCGAAGTGAAGACGCGGACCAGCCGGAACATCGCTACCGCGGAATCCGCCGTTGACGACGACAAGACACGGGTCCTTCGCCGGATGGCGCGGCAATACCTGCAGGCGTTGCCCGATACACCGGAGCTGGTCCGCTTCGACGTTTTGTCAATTTATTACCAAGAACATCAAACGGCGGACTTTGAACTCTTCCCCAATGCATTTCATTGGCGTTGAGCGCCCCTGGTCTGATCGCTTCGCACCGAAAGGAACCGCACTTGCTAAATCGCCGTCAATTCATCTCTGCGATAGCTTCTGCAGCCGCGCTGACCGCAGTCCCATCCAGCTCCGCATTTTCTGCCCGGCTAACCCGCAAGCAACGAGTGGACCGCGCGCTGCGCGGAGACGATGTGGACCGCCCGCCATTCAGCCTGTGGCACCACTACAAACGCCCGACGGCACAACTCGAGGCGCAAGACCACCTTGAATTCCATAGCAGGTACGATACCGATTTTGTGAAAGTCATGAATGACTTCGACTATCCACGATCGACGACTGGCAAATGGTATGAGCTACAGCCCTTGAAGACGCCTTATCCCGAGCAACTGCACACCCTGGAATTGATCCGCGACGGATTGAATGGTGACGCGTATTTTATTGATACGTTATACGGTCCCTACATGACGGCGATGCTGCTACTGGCAGCCGAACCGGAGTTTGCCGGGAAGAAAAGTACAGAGGACGGAAGTGACGTGATCAACAGCATCCATGCTTTCCAACAGGCGCACCCTTCGGCCTGGGAGCAGGCGATGGAAGCTATCACCCAATCCACCATCAACCATATCCACAGTTCGCAGGAGATAGGGTGCTCGGGTACGTTAGTCAGCATTTTCAACGCCACCAGCAAGTTTGGCTCCGTGTCCGACTATGAGCGTTATAGCCGCCCTTACGACAAGCGTGTGCTCGCGGCGCTGGCTGATACTAAGCTGACGTTCCTTCATCTGCATACGCTGGAGAGACCTTACATTGAGCAGTTCCGGGACTTTGCAGCGCCGGTGATTAACTACTCCGTGAAGACCAGCGGAATTCCCATCGCTGAGATGCGCAAGTCTTATTCCCAACCGATCGCGGGTGGAGTGGACGAGGTGGATTTCGATCACCTAACGACAGAGGACATACGGCGGCAGTGGACGCTGGCGCGGGAGCAGGCAGGAAGCAAATACATTATTACGCCCGGCTGCTCGGTGCCCGACGCCTCAACCGATGCGGAGCTCTCTCGCATGCCGATTGCCGTTGGCGTCAAACCGCGGACAGCGATGCGCACAATCTGAAAGTTGCCGGGGTGCCCGGATTCTGCGGACCTTCCTGGAAAAATTCTTGGACCAGACCGGATTTCCTGTTACGCAGCACCAGACATGCCCGCGTGTGCGGCTTCCTTCAAGGAAAGCCGCATGAAGTTCGCCAACTCCACTGACCTCGACAGGAAAATCCGGGGTAGCGGTAGCGTAGGGACCTGCTGTTTCTTTATACGGACTCAATCTTTCTGATGAAAGATTGCATTGTTGATATCCGGCCAGACTTCCTTGAAAACGAAGACACCACCATCAATGCAAAGATTGGTAATCCACCGTTGATAGGTCTTGGTGAAAGTCCGTTCCTGGCTGGGATAGTAGAGATTAGCGACACCCGAGAATGCACCAGCTCCCAGCACCTCGCTTGCATTGAACGCTCTGTGGCCTGAATCGGTGCGCGTAATAAGGACTCGCGTAAATGCGTAACCCACGCGCTTACCAAATGGCCCCTTGCCCAATGTGTAATACCTGGTGTCTTGATGCAGGATGGAAGGAACGATGAACTCCACCCAGGTATTTTCGTTAATTGCATCCGCGAGTGTGTGCCAATAATACCTGCCGTATCCCTTGGCGCCCTGGCCAAAATAAGGATAAGAGTTGGTCCACTGCGCAATCCCAGCCTGTCCGGCTACGAAAATAAACGAGGAATAGTCGAAGCTGTCCAACATAGCGGTCTTGAACTTCTCCTTGACCGTTTGTGGCGGCAGGTGTTGATCTGCACTGACAGCGCGGAAGTTGGGAACCACGTACAGAATCCGCTTGGTCTGTCTGCCCTGGGCGAGCGGGTCTTCCGCGGGGGTTGTGCTCGCTGCGGGAGCCGCGCCAGGCGTGGCCTGGACCTGCTGCTGCACATCAGTGCCGGGGTCGTCGGGCAGTTCCGCGTCCGCCATGAGTTCCGGAGACGCAGCCGTGAGATAAGCGACCGGGGCTTGGATCTTGGCGATCGAACCTTCGGAGGTAGCTTCATCCACGCTTGCTTCGGCCCCCAGGGAACAAATGCCTCCCAGCAGGAATGCAAAAACAAGAACAGATGATCTCGTGGAGAACGTCATACAAGGCCTTTGATTCGAGTGGTGAGAGTTTGGGTGCAAGTTACTCGTATTTTGTAGGATCTTTTGCCACAGGGTTCCAGCTTGATACGAACGCTTGCCATCGCCGTTCCGGGACCGTGGAATTGGAGCGGTTCCCCGGAGATCCACGGAACGCACCGCAATTCCGCTCACTCACAATGACGTTTGTCATAGATGAAGTTCTCATATTTGACGTGCGAACCGAAGCAGAAGTGTGCACCCGCGGGGGAAAAGTTCCTCTTAAGGGACTCCCACGTTTAGGGGATAAGGTACTTTTTCAGGGCCGCCAGACCGTCTTCGATGGCCTGGGGATCGATAGCATAGCCAAAGCGAACGTGGCCCTCGCCCTGACCACCGAAAACCACGCCGGGAATTGTCGCCACATGTGCCTTGGCCAGCAGCATCCTGGCCGCGATACGGCTGTCTTTACTAATCCTCGTCACCTGCGGAAAAGCGTAGAAGGCCCCTTCCGGCATCTCGCATGGCAGGCCAACTTCGTTCAAGCCGTTGACCAGCAGGTCTCGTCTCTGCCGGTACTCCTCGCGGCGAGCATCGAGCACACTCCGGGGAATATGCAGGGCTTCCAGAGCGGCCCATTGGGTCATCGTTGAAACCCCATTCACCGAATACAGTACCAACTTGCGGAGCCCGCTCATGAAGGGCTCCGCTGCCACAGCGTAGCCCACGCGCCATCCTGTCATGGCGTAGCTCTTGGAAAATGTGTACGTCGAGATGGTGCGCTGCGCCATCCCCGGCAACGATGCGATGGAGAAGTGCTCGCCGTCGTACACCAGGTCTTCATAAGCCTCGTCCGCAATCACCAGCAGGTCATGTTTCCTGGCGAACGCTGCGACCTCTTCTGCTTCCCAGCGAGAGAAGACGGTACCAGTGGGATTCTGCGGCGTGTTGTAGTAAATTGCGCGCGTGTGCGGAGTGGCAAAGTCTTCGAGCGTCCGGCTCAACCCCGCGCTACGTGCCGTTGCTGTAGGCACCAGCAGCGCCCGCGCCTGGCAACCGGTGATCATCTCCCGGATGGGCGTCCAATAAGGAGAAAAAAGCAACACGTCATCACCCGGATCGAGAACCGCCTGGAAGGCAACGTACAGCGCATGCGCTCCCCCCGCGGTCACGATGACATTTTCCGCGGAGACCTTGAGCCCGTTACGTTCGTTCAGCTTGGTCGCGATCGCCTGCCGCAGAGGTTCCAGGCCCGAAGAGGGGGCGTACCGTGTCTTGTTTTCGACGGCCGCGCTCAGCAGCGCGTACTTGACTGAGCTCGGAGTCTCGAAGAACGGCTCTCCACCATGGAAGGCGTGCACCGTCTGACCCGCCGCACGCAGTTCCATTACCTTGTTGCGCACCTGGACGATGTCTGAAAATCCCACCTCGTCCAGCCGCTTGGCCAATCGCATCGCGTCTGCCGCCATTTTCCACGCTCCTGGCAAAGCCGGATCCGCATTGCCCTCGCTCCGCCACATTGCTACCGTAATAGCAATGAAGTCCAGATATTTTTACTTTGTAGCCGCGGCCGGGTTTCTGCTAGGTGCGGTGGTGGAATTTCGGCCCCAGCGCAACTTGACGGCTGCGATTCTCGATGCGCTCGCAGGGGCCGTCTTCCTCTTTCTCGGCGCGGTTCCCCAACGGCGCACAGGAAGAGATCGATAGGAACCGAGCTAGACCTTGATGAAGATTTTCTTCCGATACAACAGCAGAACCGGTAGGAAGCACACAAGAACAAAAGCGATGGCATAAAGAAGCGATCCGAAGGAGGGATTCACCAGGGGAAAGAACCATCGCTGGTAGATGAATTGTTGAAGATCAATGATCCTGGCGCCGTCGTGCACAGGAATGGTGTCAAGTGTGGCGGCGAGAAATTCAGAGAACACATAAGCCGTGATGGCATTCGATCCAAAAACCAGCCATGGGTACGTCCAGCCCCGGGTCCACTGCTTGATCTCGACCGCATAAAAGCAGACGGCAAGTAGCAACAAGGTGCAGCCTGCGGCAAAGAGCACGTAGGAGCTGGTCCAGAGCTTCTTGTTGATGGGGAACCAGAAATTCCATAAATTACCCAGGAATAATCCGCTGATGGAACCCACCAGCAGCCCTACCGCTTTGGCGGTGAGTGATTTCGGCCGCCGCAACCAGATACCAGTGAGAACACCGAGCAGGATTGTGCCCAGCGCGGGGATATCGCTGAGCAGTCCTTCAGGATCACGCACCCCCTCGTAGAGCCGGCCGGATAGTAGCTTGCGGTCAAGATAGGCCACCCAATTCTGGTTGGGATCGAGCAAAGGCACGTCGTGGGTCGGTACTCCGATTCCTGGAATGGGTATCCATCGCATCAGTATCCAGTAGCCGAGCAACGCCACCACCAAGGTTGTGGCAGCTACCCAGGCACGGCTATTCCAGAGGTACAGCAGGCTGGCAAACAAAAAGCAGATCGCGATCCGCTGCAGTACGCCGTAGATGCGCAGCGTTCCCAGATGAAATAACGGAAAACCGTTGACTGCGAGCCCCAGCAGGAACAGGATCAGCGAACGCTTGAGGGCATGCAGGCGAAGGGTTGCTTTCGACTCGCCACGCGCCAGGCGGGACTCGGTGGCAAAGACGATCGAGATGCCGGCGATAAAGACAAACGATGGAAACACCAGGTCGGTTAAGGTCCAGCCATTCCATGCACTATGCTCAAGTTGGCTGTAGCTGTATTTCCCACTCCCTCCGTTGTTCACCAGGATCATGAAGGCTATCGTGATGCCGCGCACCACGTCGAGTGAGATCAGCCGCTTGCCCGGGTTGACCAACGTCTGCGGAGCCGCGCTGACTGCATTTTTTGTAACTGTGGTTGCCACGCTCTTCCCTCCGCCGAAGCGATCCGCCTGGCCCGGGCATCTTATTGGGAAGTGTATCCGTGGATCGAGGCAGTGTCGAGATGCTAATCCCAGCGGTAGAGCAGCGGCAGGGCAAGAGATATACAACTACCTTAGCGAACCGCTATCAGGTGGCCAAAATTCCTGAGTAGACCGCCATACCGGCGACTGCGTCCACTCCGATCGCATCCAGGGCGTCAATCTCGGCTTGTTCGCGAATGCCGCCAGCCACAATCAACTGCCGCCCGGTCTTTTGCTTCAGCCGCTGCGCCACCTCGATAGGAAAGCCTTGCATAGTTCCTTCCCGATCAATATGCGTATAAAGAAAGGCACTGCAATACGGCTCAAGCTGGGAAATGGCCTCGTCAGGGGTAAGCTCCACCTGCTCCTTCCAACCTTTCACGGCCACTCGCCTTTCTTTCGTATCCACGCTGAAGACCAACCGCTCCACGCTCACTGCCTCGGCCAGGGTGCAGGCAAATTCCGTGTTTACCAGTCCTGCTCCGCCGAAAAGGGCTGACCCCACAATCACCCTCCGTGCCCCGGCGCCCAACACCGCGGCCGCTTTTTCAATCGTGGAAATGCCGCCGCCCACCTGGCACGGCAGCCGTTTGCCGATTTGCGCGATCAGTTGGCTGTTTTCGCCCTGCCGCATGGCGGCATCGAGGTCGATCAACTGCACCAGGGGATAGGCTTGAAAGCGGCCAATCCAGTATTCAAAATCGTCGAAGGCCAGCTTGAGCTTTTCTCCCCGCACCAGCTGCACGATGCGCCCACCCATCAGGTCAATCGATGGAATCAGCATGGCAACCTCACGGGGACGCCCCGCAGCGCCAGCTCCTGCTTGAGCACTCTCGCATCGGCGATGCCGAAGTGAAAGATGCTCGCCGCCAGCGCAGCGTGCGCCTTACCCGCCTGGAACACCTGGGCGAAGTGCTCTGCTTTGCCGGCGCCCCCAGAGGCGATCACGGGAATTTCCACCGCCTCGCTCACCCGCGCGGTCAGTTCACAATCAAAGCCTCCGCGAGTACCGTCGGCATCCATCGACGTCAGCAAAATCTCGCCCGCACCGCGAAGTTCAGCTTCACGCGCCCATGCAACTGCGTTGCGGCCGGTGCGCGTGCGCCCTCCGCTCACATAAACTTCCGCCCGGCCAACCGGGTCATCGACATCCTGGGCTCGCCTGGCATCAATGGCAACGATCACTGCCTGGGCGCCAAAGCTACGCCCAATCGCATCAATCAGATTCGGATCGGCAATTGCCGCGGAATTGATACTTACCTTGTCAGCCCCGGCGTCGAAAACCGCCGCCGCCTCCTCGGCCGAGCGTATGCCGCCGCCCACGGTGAATGGGATAAACAGCTCCTTTGCGGTTCGCCGTACGGTGTCAAGCAGCGTGCCGCGGCCCTCGTGGGTGGCCGTGATGTCGAGCAGAACGATCTCGTCGGCGCCCGCCGCGGCATGCCGCTTGGCCAGTTCCGCCGGATCTCCCGCGTCGATCAAATCCACAAACTGCACTCCCTTCACCACCCTCCCACTGCGAACGTCCAGGCAGGCGATGATGCGCTTGGTCAGCATTCCAGCTCCACAAAGTTCCTGAGCACACGCATGCCGGCTGCTCCGGATTTTTCCGGATGAAATTGCACGCCCATAACGTTATCCCGCTCTACCGCGCCAGAGAATGCTCCGGCATATTCGGTAACTGCAACTGTTTCAGGGATGACGGGAGCTCGAAAAGAGTGAGTGTAATAAAAGAAGGAGCGGTCCTCAACGCCGCGCATCAGCTGCGATTGGGGATCGACGCGCACGTCATTCCAGCCCACGTGCGGCACCTTCACCCCTGGCGCAAATCGCTCGCATTGCCCGCTGAAGAGGCCCAGCCCCTTCACTCCCGGCGCCTCGGTGCTGCCCGCGAAGAGCCACTGCAAACCCACGCAGATGCCCAGGAAAGGGACACCCTGCGCAATTGCCTCGCGCGCTGCTTCGCTCAGGCCAGTCTCATCGAGTAGTTGCGTCGCTTGAAAATGACCTACCCCGGGAAGGATCACCTTCTTTGCCCTGCGCACTACCTCTGGATCTGCCGTCACCGTCGCCTGGCGCCCGAGGGCATCGAGCGCCTTCATCACCGAGGTGAGGTTACCCGCCTTGTAGTCGATAACCGCGATCTCATCTTTCGAGCTCACAACAGACCTTTGGTACTGGGCAGCATTTCGCCCAGTTGCTTATCCCTGGAGCAGGCAACGCGCAGTGCCCGGGCAAAAGCTTTGAACAGCGCTTCGATCTTGTGGTGGTTGGAGCGTCCGTACATGGTTGCGACATGCACATTGGCGCGCGCACCACGGGCGAAGCCGTCAAAAAAATCTTCCACTAATTCACTTTGCAAATCGCCCACCAGGCGCTTCTTGACCTTGGTCTTGACCACGCAGGCCACTCGTCCGCTGAGGTCGACCGCGGCAACGCCCAGGGTCTCATCCATGGGCATCAGGAAATATCCGGCCCGCAGAATTCCTTTCTTGTCGCCCAACGCCTGATCGAAGGCCTCGCCCAACGCAATGCCCACATCTTCCACCGTGTGGTGCTGGTCGACATCCAGATCGCCATCGCAATGTAACTCCAGGTCAAAGGCCCCGTGACGCGTAAACAATTCCAGCATGTGGTCGAAAAAGCGAATGCCGGTCTTGACCTGGTAGCGACCGCCGCCCTCCACAACCAGCTTCAACAGAATCTTGGTCTCGGTAGTCTTGCGGTCGATTGTGGCGTGGCGCGGCTGGGCCGCAGTCAGCTTGCGCTTCTTCCCCGAGACCGCCTTCTTTCTTGCCATCATGCCCTCTTCCATCCGATCTCTTGCAACGCTTCGGCTAAGGCGCCGACCGCCTGCCTCATTTGAGCCCTCGTGCCTACTGTCACGCGAACACATCCCGCACAACCCTGGTCCTTCGATCGATCTCGGGTAAGCACGCCACGGCGGTGCATCGCCCTTACGAATTCCGCGTGCTGGGGCCCGATCTTCAGCAAAATAAAATTGGATTGGGTGGGCCATTGGGGTACCCCCAGCTGGCGCAGGCTCTCCACCATCTCCGTACGCGCCGCCTTCACTTCCTCTACATACCACTGCAGGTACTCGCGATCGTCGAGCGCTGCGGGCAGACAGGCCAGCGCCAGGGAGTTCACGCTGTAGGGAGAAATAACCGTCCGCAGCCACTGTTGAATCCCAACCGGAGCGGCGAGCATTCCCAGGCGCAGCCCTGCGAGCCCATAGGCTTTGGAAAAAGTGCGGGCCACGACCAGGTTTGGAACCTGGCCCACCAGGTCGACCACGGTCTGACCGCAGAAGTGGTAATAGGCCTCATCCACCAGGACCACGGCATGCGGGGCACGATTGAGAATCTGCAGAATCTGCCGCCGGGTGGCCACGGTGCCGGTGGGACTATTGGGGCTGGCAATCGCGACCAGCCGGGTTTGCGGCGTGATGGCAGCCAACAGCGGCTCGAGTGGAAAAGCGAAATCCTCGCTCGATGGCACCGTCTTGACCGTTGCATCCGTGCAGGAGCCGTAGACCTCGTACATGGTGTAGGTCGGGGTAGGAAAGAGAAACTCGTCACCGCGATCGAGATAGGTCTGGCAGAGCACGTGGATAGCCTCGTCCACGCCATTGGTAAGCAGCACTTGTTCCGGCACAAGTCCCAGCTCCTGGGCAACCCTGGCTTCCACCTGGGCCCGTTCCGGATACTTTGCCAGGTCTGCGGCGGCGATCTTTTTGAGCGCTTCCAGCACGCGGGGAGAACAGGCGACCGTGTTCTCGTTAAAATCCAGTCGCAGCCCCTCCCGGCCGCTGAGGGGAGGATGATACGGATGCATCCGCTGCACCGCGGCTCGCGGCGCCGGTGCTTGCTGCAATACGATTTCAGCCATCGATCCCCCTTGCTCGCACCGCCTCGGCGTGACCGTGCAATCCCTCAGCCTCGGCCAGCGCGATTGCAGCTGGTCCCAGCTTCTGCAACCCGGCCAGGGTATATTCCTGGACGGTAATCACTTTCAGGAAATCCATTACGCTCAGCCCACCCCTCACTTGTGCCACTCCACCCGTCGGTAGGGTGTGGTTGGGCCCGGAAACGTAGTCGCCCATTGGCTGCGGGGAATAGCGGCCAATAAATACTGAACCGGCGTTGCGCACCCAGTCGAGGTCTTCCCGGCGGTCGACGCTCAGATGCTCCGGAGCCAACCGGTTGGTAAGTTCGCGTGCCTCGTCGACCGAACCCACCACTACCGCCAGGCCATTGCGCTCGGTCGCCTGCCTCGCGATGGGATTATTCTTGACCCGCCGCCCTACCTCCCTGACGACGTCGCGCGCCAGCAAGGCCTTGCTGGTGATCAGGATCGCCAGCGCCTCAGGATCGTGCTCCGCCTGCGCCACCAGGTCTGCCGCCACCCCCACTGGATCGCCGTCTTCACTCGTCACCACAATTTCCGTGGGGCCAGCCAGCATATCGATGGCGCAATCGAAGGCGACCATTTTCTTGGCAGCCGTTACATACCAGTTGCCCGGCCCTACGATTTTGTCCACCCGGCGGATGGTTTCGGTGCCAAAGGCCAAAGCACCGATCGCCTGCGCGCCCCCTACGCGATAAAACTCTGTAACTCCCAGGAGTGCTGCGGCCGCGAGCGTCTCCTTAGCGGGCTTGGGCGACACCACCACGATTCGCGGCACACCGGCCACCTGCGCCGGAATCACCGTCATGAGCAAGGTGGAAGGCAACGGATAGCGTCCGCTGGGCACATAACAGCCGGCTGCGCCGAGCGGGCGGACGCGTTGTCCGGTGGTTAGCCCAGCACTCGATGTGCTCCATTCCTTGGGCATCTGCCGGGTCGCGAATCTCCGGATATTGGCCGCCGCGGTTTTGAGCGCCGCCTGGAGCTCCCTGGGAGTTGCTTCCCAGGCTTGCTCCATCTCAGCACGGCTTATCTCGAACGGCAGTTGCCGGGGCAATCCGTCCAGCTTCGCCGCGTAGCGGCGCAGCGCCTGGTCCCCACCCTTGCGCACCTCCCCTACAATTCGCTGCACTACCGGCATCGCCCGGGCGGTGCTGCGGGCGCCGCGCAGCTCCAAATCGCTCAGGATCTGCCGAGCCTGCGCGCCCCCACGGCCCTGTGTCCTTACCAGCCTCATGCAGATGCTCCTTCTTTGCGAACTCCTCGGTCCCAGCGTGACTGACCGGGTGCCCCATCCTTCGCGCTTCTCGCGAAGGGTGGGATTCACCAAGCTCTCTCAGAAAACAATCTTATTGAGGGGATACTCGACGATCCCCGTTGCCCCTGCGCCTTTCAGCTTGGGAATCACGTCTCGGAGCACGCTCTCTTCCAGCACCGTATTCACCGCCGCCCACCCGGCATCGCTCAGGGTGGAGACGGTGGGCGAATCGAGCGCCGGCAGCATCGCCAACACCTGGTCCAGATTCTTCTTCTGGACATTCATCATCAGGCCAACCCGGCCCTGGGCCTCAATCGCTCCATTTAACATGAGTGCAATGTTGTCGATTTTTTGTTTCTTCCAGGGATCGCCATACGCCGCACGATTCGCGATCAAATGCGTTTCGCTCTCCATCACGGTTTCAATTATGCGCAAGCGGTTGGCCCGCAGCGAGCTGCCCGTCTCGGTGACCTCTACAATGGCGTCGGCCAGCATGGGCGGCTTTACTTCGGTAGCGCCCCAGCTGAATTCCACTTTTACCGGCACGTTCTTGCCCGCGAAGTAGTTCTTTGTCACCTCCACCAGTTCCGTCGCAATCACTTTCCCGGCAAGTTCTTCGGCTTTCTGAAAGGGGGAGTCTTCGGGCACCGCGAGCACCCAGCGCACCTTGGAGCGCGTTGCTTTGGAATAGGTCAACGAAGTAATGCTGGCCACATCGAGTCCGCTCTCGACCACCCAATCGATGCCGGTGAGCCCCGCGTCGAGAACTCCCTTCTCCACATAACGCGCCATCTCCTGGGCGCGGATAAGCATGCACTCGATCTCGCTATCGTCGATGCCGGGAAAGTACGAGCGGCCGTTGGCATAAATGCGCCAGCCGGCACGTTCAAAAAGCGCAATAGTCGCATCCTGCAGGCTCCCTTTGGGAATACCGAGCTTCAGCTTATCTGCCATTCCGCGCCTCCTTCTTTGCCGCTACAGGCAGTGCAATCGGCCGCGTGAAGCAGCTCACGGTTCCCTCATGGCATACCAACCCGTCGCCTTCGACGGCGACACGGAAAAGAAGCGTATCCTGGTCGCAATCGGTAGCGGCGGAAACGACGCGCAGCCGGTTTCCGCTGCTCTCGCCTTTCATCCAAAGCTTCTGCCGCGTCCGGCTCCAAAACGTCACAAAGCCTGTTTCCAACGTTTTGGCATAGCTTGTCTCGTTCAGAAAGCCCACCATCAGAACCTCTCCACTGGCGGCATCCTGCACAATTGCAGGCAGCAGCCCATCCATCTTCGCAAAATCAAGACTCAACTCTTCGATCATCGCCCGTACCTTCCCCTCTTTTCAGGTTCCTTCTTTTCCGCCAAACGCAAAAAAAGCCCGCTTCGCGCATTTCGCGCCGGCGGGCTTTTAGATCCTGGGTTTCCTGGCCTTTATCGCTGGCCGGAACCGTCCGCCGACACGCTCGTCACGTGATGATGGTGGTGACGATGATGGTGGGTGCGGACTTGCATAACTGATAAAAAGCTAACCGTCTCTTCGCTCAATGTCAACCGCCGGCAAACTCGACAGTGGTTGGTCTGCTACCATGCCGCCTATTGGGTCCATGCAAACGAACCTCGCCAAACTTCCGTATCTCTTGCTGGCCATGGTGGTTGTGGGTTCTTTGCTCTTCTACGCGGCGAGCACCGCCGCTACGTTTGACAGCTTTCTCAATGCCCAACGGGCGCGACTGCCGCTCGAGTACTCCCACACCGCACGGTATCTGGTGCAGCCATTGCCGGAGTCGCGACGAGCCGGTATGCAGGCGCAGGATGAAGTGCTTTCCATAGACGGTATTCCATTCACTGGGATGGCGGGACTCATTCGCCAGACATTCTCGGCTCATCCCGGACAAATCGTCGCCATCGCTTATCGCAATCAGGCCGGAACAGTACACACCGCGCAAGTGGAGTTGATGCCACGGCGCAGCGGTACCCCAAACCTCTCCGGCTGGCTGATCAACATCGTCCTCGTACTGCTCTTTCCCTTATTCTGCCTGATGCTTGGCTATTGGGCGGTGCTGGCAAGACCGTTCGATTGGAACGCGTGGCTTCTGCTGGGCATCATGAATGTAGTGCCGGCCTTTGTCGGTCGATCGGGATACTTTCCTGGATTTCTATTGTCCTTCACCATCTTCTGGCAGATCTTCGCAGAACGATGGATGTTCATCTCTCTGATCCTGTTCAGCGTCTATTTTCCGGTGCGCTCGCGCACCGACGTTCGTTACCCCTGGATCAAGTGGCTCATCATTGTTCCTCAGATTCCCTTCGTTCCGGCCACGTTCATTCTTCAATATGGGCTGCTGTACCACATCCGCTTTATCCAGCCATTTCTCTGGGCGACCGATCCTCTTGAACTCGCGGGAAACGTTTTTGCGGCAATCTCCCTCTGCATCTTCATCGCTGCGATCGTAGTTAAGCTATTCACCGTTCCCGGGGCGGATGCCCGCCGTCGCCTGGGAGTGGTGGCCGCCGGTTCGCTGCTCGGCCTGGGTCCGGTGCTCATTCTGCTGGTGACTTCTACCTTCCTGGCAAAGCCGATGATGGAATTAGCGCCTTCATGGGCGCTGCTTACCGTTACCGTCCTGTTCACGTTCTTTCCCCTCTCCCTGGCCTACACCGTGATCGTGCAGCGCTCGCTGGATCTGCGCATCATTCTCCGCCAGGGCGCGCGCTACGCCTTTGCCCGCGGTACCCTGTGGGTGCTGCAAGCGATCGTTCTTGCCTTTCTGGGTTTGCGGCTTTTTCGCTTCTCCCACACCTCCGGCCAGTTAGCCGAGCTCATCTCGCCGGTAATATTCGTCCTGGTAGTGCTGTTTCTGCGCCTCCGCGTCTCCCGGCCTCTTTCCTTATGGTTAGACCGGCGATTCTTCCGCGAGGCCTATTCCGTCGACCAGATCCTGATCGAGCTGTCGGAACAGGCGCGTAGCTTTACGGAAACGGAGCCGTTGCTGCGGACCATTACGGAGCGCATCAGCCAAACGCTGCATGTGGATCGGATCTCGTTCCTGCTGCGCCAGGGAAATCGTTTCAACCTGCAGTACGCCCAGGGGATTCCTCTCACGCTCGACGTCTCCCTGGCTGACAATTCCTCGGCGATCCGCGCTCTGGCGATTGAGCGCAGCCCCAAGCAGGTTTACTTCGAGCGCCCCGACCCTTGGCTGGCGTTGGCTCCGGCGGCCGAGGTCTCGATTCTCAATCGGCTGGAGGCAGAACTCCTGCTGCCCTTGCCCGGTCGATCCGGGTTGATCGGGGTGATGGCCCTGGGTCCCAAGCGAAGCGAGGAACCCTATTCCCGCTCCGACCGCCAATTACTCTCCTCCGTAGCCTTGCAGACAGGTCTGGCCATTGAAAACAACGCACTGGTCCACCGCCTGGCCAAGGAGTCCTCGGAACGGCAAAGCATCGAGCGCGAAGTCGAGATCGCGCGGTTGGTGCAAGAGCGCCTTCTGCCCCAGATCTACCCCGTCGTCTCGGGGATTGATTTCGGAGGCTATAGCCGTGCTGCCAAGGTGGTGGGCGGGGACTACTACGACTTTATCGCCCTCGAAAACGGCCGTCTGGGAATCGCCGTCGGTGACGTCTCCGGCAAAGGAATCTCCGCCGCCCTGTTGATGGCGTCCATCCGGTCCGCCCTGCATGGACTTACCTTCAGCGGCACGCTCGATCTGGCCCGGCTCATCCAGGGGCTTAACCGCATCATCTACGACTCCTCCACCGGTAATCGGTTCGTCACTTTTTTCTTTGGCGAATATGACCCCGTTACGCGCATTCTTGACTACGTCAATGCCGGGCACAATGCACCCGCGCTCTTGCGTCCTTCGGGCCCGGATAAAGATAGCTTCTGCGACCCGGAGGTCGGCTGCATGGTGCAGCGCCTGGAGACGGGCGGTCCGGTGCTTGGTATCTTTACCGAGGTTCAGTATGAGCAGGGTCGAATCCAGTTGCAGCCCTACGACGCCCTCGTTGCCTTCACGGATGGAATCAGCGAAGCCATGACCAGTGATTACGAGGAGTGGGGAGAAGAACGCCTGATCACTGCCGCCAGGATGACAATTGAGCGCCCCGCGAAGGAGATCGTCAGCGCTGTCATCTCCAACGCGGACCGGTTTACTGCAGGCGCGCCACAACATGACGACCTCACGCTGGTTGTCCTCAAGGTCCTTTGAAATGTCTGCTGCCCGGGTATTTACATTCGCATTTTTTTGGTTGGCCGCTATCGCTCTGCACGCCGAGACGCTTCCGCTCGAATATGCCACCTTCATAAGCCAGGGCCGAGCGGTCTCGTGTGCGGTCTATAACTCCCGTGACGCCACCGCAACGATTATTTACCTGCGGGGCGCAAGCCCCTCCGAAACCGCTCTCGGGCACACCCAGGCAAGGTTCTACGCCGACCACGGATTCCGCGTCCTGGTCCCTGATTATTTGAGCGTCACCCTCACCGCCGACGCCAACGCAGCCAATTACCGGCGCTGGGCCCAGGTAGTGGAAGACATCGTTACCGAACTGCGCACGCGCCCCATACCGCGGGACAAAAAAATTGGCCTCGACGGGCATGCCCTGGGCGCTTCCGTCGCCTTGGTTGCCGGTTCTAGCAAGGCAGTCGAAGTAGACGCAATCGCGGAGTGGTCGGGCCTGCTTCCCAACGATTTCTTTTCTCAGGTACAAAGCCTGCCGCCGCTCCTCATCGTGCATGGCGAGGACGATAAGCAGATCCCGCTGGTCAATGCTCGCCAGCTGATCCGGCTCTGCAAGCTGAAGGATTTTACCTGCGAAGACAGAATCTATGCCGGCGAGGGCCACGTATTTAGTAGCCACGCCATGGAGTCAGCGACCCAGCGAACGCTCGCTTTCTTCCGCACCTATTTGCGCTAATACTGCCACAGTAACTGCCACCTAAAGCAGCCCGGCGAGGTCTTCGGCAGGGTCCTTGAGTGCGAGACCGGTCATCTCCAGACGCAACGCTTCCTCCAGGTAATAGTGCAATCTGCTCGCAGCCGCCGCGTAGCCCAATCCCTCTTCCCGTATGTTAGAGATGCAATTCCGCTCTGCATCTTTCCTCCCGCGCCGCGGGTTCCAGGTAATGTATGCGCCCAGAGAATCGGGTGAGCTGAGTCCTGGCCGCTCCCCGATCAGCACCACCGCCAAACGTGCGTGGAGCGCCTCACCAATCGCGTCGCCGACGGCTACACGGCCCTGCTCCACTACACAAACCGGAGCCAGTCGCCAACCAGGGAGCAACGGCATAATCGCGCGCAGCAACTGAATCGCATGGCGCTCCACGGCCAGAGCCGAAAGCCCATCCGCGATGACGAAGACCACATCGTATGTCCCCGGGCTCAGCAGCGCCCGCGAACTCTCGCTTAATGCGCGGCCCAAATCCGGCCGCCTCAGGTACGTAGCCCGGTCCGTGGCCTGGCTCTCCAGGGCCAGCGCCGCCAGTCCGCAGCGCCGTAGCTCATCGCACAACATGCGCACGTCGATAGCCGCATGAACCGCATCTCGCGCGCACGCATGCGCCAGTTGAAAATCGAGCAGCGGACGCGTAGCCAGGCTCACCCCGGTGCGTTCCAGCGCTATCCGCGCCGGGGTGTAACTACGCAACTCCTCGCGCGCGGCTTGAGACATCTCCGCGGGCGCCAGATCCAGATTATTTCGATCCAGCTCATCGGTCATCGATGTTCGGGCGTTCCAAGAAAAGCCGGTACACTCAGCCGCAGTCGCGCGTCACTGTGCAGCCACTTCTCAAACTCCGGCGCCGGCCGCAAACCCAAAGCCCGTCGAAGATAGAGCGCATCATGAAATGACGTGCTTTGGTAATGAAGCATCACGTCATCCGCCCCGGGCACACCCATAATGTAGTTGACCCCCGCTGCGCCGAGTAGGGTCAGCAGGACATCCATATCGTCCTGGTCGGCTTCGGCATGATTGGTGTAACAGACATCGCACCCCATGGGCAGCCCCAGCAGCTTGCCGCAGAAGTGGTCCTCCAGGCCGGCGCGAATAATCTGCTTGCCGTCATAGAGGTACTCCGGCCCGATGAACCCTACCACGGTATTGACGAGCATTGGCCGATAGCGCCGGGCAACCGCGTAGGCGCGCGCCTCACAAGTCTGCTGGTCCACCCCATGATTGGCATCCGCCGAGAGTGCACTCCCCTGGCCCGTCTCGAAGTACATTACATTGTCGCCAACAATGGACTTGCCCCCATCCGCCGCCGGCTCGAAGATCGCCCCACGCTTGAGCTCCCGGGCCGCCGCGCACGCCTCGTCCAATAGCCCCAGGTTGACGCCAAAGGAGTGGTTGGCTGCCTCGGTGCCGGCGATCGATTGGAAGACCAGGTCGACCGGCGCGCCCTGTTCCAGTGCCACCATGAGGGTCGAAACGTGCGCCAGCACGCAGCTCTGCACCGGAATGCCATACTTCAACCGCACGTGGTCGATCAACTCCAAGAGCGTTTTCACACTGTTCACACTGTCAGAGGCCGGATTGATCCCGATCACAGCATCACCCGAGCCGAGCAACAGGCCGTCGACCATGGAGGCGGCGATCCCTGCAGGGTCGTCCACCGGATGGTTCGGCTGCAATCGCGTAGAAAGCCGGCCCTCGAGACCGACCGTGGTCCTGAACCGCGTTACCACGCGTATCTTTCGCGCCACCAGGATCAGATCCTGCACGCGCATCAGCTTGCTGACCGCCGCAACCATCTCGGGCGTCAAACCCGGGCTTAGCGCCGCCAGCGTCTCGCCCGTCGCGGCATCCGAAAGCAGCCAATCCCGAAAATCCCCCACCGTAAACGAACTTACCGGGGCAAAGGCTAGCGGATCATGGGTATCGATAATCAGCCGCGTGACTTCATCGTTCTCGTAGGGCACCACCGCCTGCTGTAGGAACGCACTCAGAGGCAGGTCAGCCAGCACCATTTGCGCCGCGGCACGCTGCTCAGCGCTCTCTGCCGCCAACCCGGCCAGATCGTCCCCCGACCGGTAAGGCGACGCCTTGGCCAAAAGGTCGCGCAGATCGTCGAAGTGGTAAGTGACTTCGCGGACTTTTCGGCTCAGCCGCATCGTGTGGACCATGGTAATACGGGCCCGTCCCGCGCAATTAAGTACCTGATATCCTGCAAGCCATCTTTGGCCATGCAGAATCCCTACGCTCAAATTTCGAGCCTGTTGGCGGTTGCCGTATCCCTCCTGCTCGCGCCCCTGGCGCCGGCGCAGAATGCCGCGCCATCGCACCCGGTCATTTTGCATGCCGCGCGATTACTCGACATCGAAGCCGGCCGAATCGTTGCGCCCGGAGAAGTCCTGGTCGAAGGAGAGAAGATCGTTGCCGCCGGCTCGTCGGTTGCCCACCCTCCCGGAGCCGAAACCATCGATCTGGGCGACACGACGCTGATGCCGGGTCTTATCGACGCTCACGTACACCTCTTTCTCCATCCGGGAGCGGAGGATCTGCAGACCGTTACCGAATCCGTCCCGCAGCGGGTAATCGTGGCCACGCTCGCCGCCAAGGCTGACCTCATGGCCGGCTTCACCGCTGAGCGCGACATGGGCACGGAAGGAGCGGGACCCGCCGATACCGCGGTCCGCGACGCCATTAACCAGGGGCTTATCCCCGGACCGCGCCTGCGCATCAGCGGCAACGCGGTCAGCGTTCTGGGTGGCCACGAAGACGCAATGCACTTCAACCCCGAGCAGCACGTGCTCTCGAACGCGACCTACGCCAATACAGCGGACGAGCTGGTGGCGGTAATTCGCCAGCAGATCAAGGACGGGGCGGATTTCATCAAGATCTACGAAACCGGCCAGGACTCCTTCAAAGATGGCCAGTTTCACACCATTGTCCAGTACTCCGAGGCCCAGCTGGCCGTCGCTGTCGCGGAAGCGGCGCGGCTGCAAACCCGAATTGCCGTGCATTGCACCGGGGAGCCTGCCGCGCTGTACGCCGCCCAGGCCGGGGTGGCCTCGATCGACCACGCATACCAGCTCAGCGACGAAACCATGCGCTTGATGCGTGAACGGCAGATCTACGCGGTGCCGACGTTTACCATCTCAGAGTATTTCGCCGCCCACCCCGAGGCCCCAGGAGACGCGGCGCACGAGCGTCAGGAACTCGATTTTCACGCCCAGCAGTTTCGCCGCCAGCTCGCCCACGGGGTGCCCATGGCGGTGGGTTCCGATGTAGGGCCCTTTCCCCACGGTACCCAGGCGAGGGAGTTTGAGCTAATGGTGCAGTACGGGATGAAGCCCCTCGAAGTGCTCCAGGCTGACCTGCTCAACGGAGCCAGGTTACTCGACTGGGAACATGAAATCGGGGCCCTCAAGGCCGGGTACGATGCTGACGTGATCGCCGTCCCCGGTAATCCATTGGACGACATCCACGCCCTCGAGCACGTCTCGTTCGTGATGAAAGGCGGCCTAATCTACCGTCGATAGGCAGATCGCGACGATCTGTCAATTGATATTCAAAAGAAACTTGTATAGTATCTTCAGCGGTTACCGGAGGGGTTACTCCATCCGTCTTTCGGCGGGCCGATCGCGTGAGATGTCGCCTTTTGTTGCAATGTTATTGAGATCCTAAGGAGAGAGCATGAGAAGAACAGTAGTGGCGCTAAGCCTTGCAGGCCTGATGGTTCTGCCCGTTTTTGGGCAGGATAAAGAAGTGGATCGAGTGAAGGCCGCGGGAGACGTAATTTCCGAAATCATGAACGTTCCCGACGACATTCCACAGAGCGTGATTGATAAAGCGGACTGTGTTGTCGTGTTGCCGTCCGTGCTCAAGGCCGCCTTTATTTTCGGGGGCAGCTACGGCCGCGGCGTGATGACTTGCCGGAGTGGTGGGCACTTTCGCGGTCCGTGGAGCGCACCAACCATGATGGCTCTTGAAGGCGCGAGCTTTGGCCTGCAATTGGGCGGCCAGGCCACCGATTTCGTCCTCCTGCTCATGAGTCCCAAATCCGCGGACAACATTCTCACCAGCAAGGTCAAGATTGGTGGCGATGCCTCCGCTGCGGCCGGCCCGGTCGGACGCAATGCCTCTGCCGAGACGGATATCACCATGCGGGCAGAGATTCTCTCCTACTCGCGCGCGCGTGGACTGTTCGCCGGAGTCTCCCTGGCCGGTTCCACCCTGCGTCCCGACAACGACGCCAACAAGAACCTTTACGGGAAGGAGCTTTCCGCCAAGGCCATCGTGTTCGACAAGGTGGTGCCTCCTCCACCCGCCGCGGCAAAGTTGTTGCGCACCTTGAACAAGAAATCGCCCAAGAACTTGTCTAAATAACTGATTCACCTCGGGTGCCGCCGTGCGATTGAGCGCGGTGGCGCACGATGTGATTTCCTGTCGGATCGATCAAACCCCGAAGCCTTCGTTGTTGCCGAGGGCCTGCGTAACAACATCTTCCAAGCCAGGAGCGAATAAATGTTCAGCCTTTTATGGGAAGCAATTATCGGCCTTATTGTCGGCGCGCTGGCCAAGTTCCTGATGCCCGGAAAGGATCCCGGCGGGATTTTCATCACCATGTTGATCGGCGTCGCTGGCGCCTTGCTGGCGACTTTCATCGGGAGTCACGTGGGGTTGTACCAGGAAGGACAGCGCGCCGGCTTCATCATGTCGCTGCTGGGTGCGATCCTACTGCTGGCCATCTACCGCGTAATCAAAGGCATGACGGCGAAGACCTAGAAATCGGAAAGAAAAGCGGGTCGAACCAGCTAGGTTGCAAGCGCCGCGCCCGCGGCCCTGTATTCTTGCGCGACATCCGCTCCACCTGAAGCTTGATCGCCACGGTAACGATCCGTCTTATCCACTGAATCCACAGATCTCCGCCAAACTCACAGTGGCCATGGCTTGTTCGCTACCCTACCCGGGCGTAGCCTCATTTCAGACGCTTTACGCTCCCCTGAGATTCTCAAAACCGCGCCCTTGGCCGATTCCCGCAGTTCTCCACAGCTGGTTCCCAGGGTTCAGGCGTTTGTGGGGGGGATATGCATATAAACTACTAGATGTAGTGGTTCTAGCTTGACAGACGCCATGGAGAGCGGTACTTTCGCATCTCACGGTCTTGCTCTTTGAATGTCCGGTTACACCGTTTTTGTCAGTTTTTTTGTTCGCCTGAGCCTGGGTTGGGTTCGTAATAAGACCGGTTCACTCCTGTTCCGCGAGGCGCCAGCACGAGCGCCGGGGGCTGGCTTTTCTGTCATCTTATAAATTGCGAGGAGAAATATGGCCGAGGCCACCAATTCCGTAACTTCCGCTGCTGTCAATGGCTGGGCGGCCCACTATAGCCACTCCGTGCCGAAGCCCGAATCCAACACCGGCGTGCATTGCACCCGCCTCTTCTCCAAGCCTGGCATTTCTCCCTACAGCGAGGTGACCTGGGAACGCCGCACCGCCTCCATCACAGATGCGACGGGAGGGACGATTTTCGAGCAGAAAGACGTCGAGGTTCCCACCGACTGGTCCATGACCGCGACCAATATCGTCGCCTCCAAGTACCTCCACGGACACGTTGGAACTCCGCAGGGAGAGTTTGGCGCCCGCGAAACTGGTGTCCGTCAGCTCGTCGCCCGGGTGGCGGAAACCATTCGTGATTGGGGTATCGCCGGGGGCTACTTTGCTACTCCGGAAGACGCAGCAATCTTCCACGATGAGCTGGTTCATCTGCTGGTTACCCAAAAAGCGGCCTTCAACTCGCCGGTTTGGTTCAACGTAGGCTGCGATCGCTTGGAGCCAAATTCGGATGCACAGAACTGGCATTGGAATGCCCACAGCTGCGCGGTCGAGTTCTCGGTAACCGGCTATCGCAATCCCCAGTGCTCGGCTTGCTTCATTAACTCGGTGGACGACTCGCTCGATTCCATCCTGACCCTGGCCAAGACCGAGGGCATGCTCTTCAAGTGGGGATCCGGTACCGGGACCAACCTTTCCAGCATCCGCGGATCGATGGAGACACTCTCCGGCGGGGGCACCGCGAGCGGGCCGTTGAGCTTTATGCGTGGGTTCGATGCTTTTGCCGGGGTTATCAAGTCTGGCGGCAAGACCCGCCGGGCAGCCAAGATGGTCATCCTGAACGTCGACCATCCTGATATTGCCGACTTCATCGAGTGCAAAGCCAAAGAGGAAGTCAAAGCCTGGACGTTGATGCAGGCCGGGTATGACGGTTCTGGTCCGGACTCTGAAGCCTATAGCTCGATCTTTTTCCAGAATGCCAACAACTCCGTTCGCGTGAACGACGAGTTCATGCGTGCCGTCGAGCGAGATCAGGACTTCACCACCCGCAAGGTTAAGGGCGGGGAGCCAGCAAAGGTCTACAAGGCCCGCGACCTCATGCGCAAAATCGCTGAGGCTACCTGGCAGTGCGGGGATCCCGGCATGCAGTACGACACCACCATCAACAAGTGGCACACCTCGAAGAACTCCGGTCGGATCAATGCTTCCAACCCTTGCTCCGAGTACATGTTCCTGGACGATTCCGCCTGCAATCTGGCCAGCTTCAACCTGCTCAAGTTCGTAACTCCGGCGGGTAACTTTGACCTGGAAGCGTATCGCCACGCCATCGACATCCTCATCACGGCCATGGACATCCTGGTTGACAATTCCGGCTACCCGACCGAATCGATCGTGCGCAACTCCCACGACTATCGGCCGTTGGGGCTGGGTTACGCGAACCTGGGTGCGTTGCTGATGGCCTTTGGCCTGCCTTACGACAGCGACGCCGGCAGAGACTTTGCTGCCGCGCTCACTGCCATCATGTGCGGGCAGGCTTACCTGCAGTCCTCCGTGCTGGCGGAAAGGGTTCCGGCGCTGGTCTCTGCGACCCCGCTTTGCCAGCAGGCCCAGTACGCGGATGGAGCCAATGGCCTGGCGCAGCGTGGCGGCGCTTGCCCCGGCTTCTATGTCAATCGTGAGCCGTTCCTCGACGTCATCCGCATGCACCGTGCCGAGGTGAATAAGATCGGCCATGCCAACTCCGCCGAGCCTTTCACCACGCCCCAGCTCGCCTCGCTCATAGAGGCCAGCAAAGACTGCTGGGACCAGGCACTGGCTCACGGCGAGCAGCACGGGTACCGTAATTCGCAGGTCACTGTGCTCGCCCCCACCGGCACCATCGGCTTCATGATGGACTGCGATACCACCGGCATCGAACCTGACCTCGCGCTGATCAAATACAAAAAACTGGTCGGCGGCGGGATGATCAAAATCGTCAACAACACCGTGCCCGTGGCCCTGTTCAAGCTCGGCTACACCAATCCCCAGGTCGATTCCATCGTTAGCTATATCGACTCCACCGGCACCATTGAGGGCGCACCCGGGATCAAGCCCGAGCACCTCGCGGTATTTGACTGCAGCTTCAAGCCGAGCAAGGGAACGCGCTCCATTCACTCCTCGGGTCACATCAGAATGATGGCCGCTGCCCAGCCCTTCTTATCCGGAGCCATCTCCAAAACCGTCAATCTGCCCCACGAAGCGACGATCGACGATATCGCCCAGGCCTATACGGAAGCCTGGCGTCTGGGCCTCAAAGCGGTCGCCGTTTACCGCGACGGGTCCAAAGGCGCTCAACCACTCAACGTTTCCGATGGCAACAAGGCCAAGGTGATTAAGAATGCGCTGGGCGCGGAAACGGTTGCGGATGTCGCTGCCAGCGCTGCCGCCGACCGCGTGCTTGCCGCCATGGCGCAGGGTGACACCGCCTCGGTCGCGGAAGACCTGCGGTTGCTTGAGGACAAGGTCTCAGCTCGGCTCGAGGTGACCGCCAACTCCGTGGTGACCGCCGCCAATGCTTTCTCCGCGTCGATCGCCAACGCCGTCAACCTGGGCCAGGCCGCCGCGCTCCGCGAAGAACCGGAGCCGACTCAGGGGCCGCCCCGCGCTGTCCGTCATCGCCTGCCGGAGGAACGCGCCTCGCTCACGCATAAATTCTCCATCGCAGGGCATGAAGGCTACATCACGGTTGGCCTTTATCCAAACGGCCAGCCAGGTGAGATCTTCATCAAGATGGCCAAGGAAGGCTCTACCGTCTCCGGGCTCATGGACTCGTTTGCCACGGCTGTTTCGCTCTCGCTGCAGCATGGGGTTCCGCTCAAGGTTCTGTGCGAAAAATTCGCTCACACCCGCTTTGAGCCCTCCGGCTGGACCGGCAGCGAACAGATTGGCTTTGCTAAGTCCATCATGGATTACATCTTCCGCTGGCTGCAGTTGCGCTTCCTTTCCGGGCATCAGCTGAGCTTGTTCTCCGGTCTGGCGGCTCCCGCGCTAATTCCCGCAGCAAGTGAGTTGGAAGAGACTGAGCCCGCCGGTTCCGGTTTTGAACCGGGAAAGTATGAAACCAGGCCGCCGGCCAGCGGCATCGTGCCGGAAGCAGGCGCCGTTGGCCAGAGCCGGCCATTGTTGCCCAACTTCAATGTCGAAGACCGCGGAATCTTCGGAGCGCCCGAGGCCCGCAAGGGCGGTGGAGCGATCTTTCACGCGGCAGACGCCATGAAGGAGTATCTCGACATGGGAGACGCGCCCAGTTGCCATACCTGCGGCGCCATTATGGTGCGCAATGGTAGCTGTTACCGATGCATGAGCTGCGGCTCTACCAGCGGTTGCAGCTAGGACTCCCCACAAAACCATCCCCGTCCTTGAACCCAATAGGGCCAAGGACGGGGATTTTTACTCTGGGGACTGCTTTCGGATATACAGCAAAAGGCCACGCAGAGATCTCTCCTGGAAATGTTTTTCGACCGGGTTGGCATGGCCTGCGGGCCCACCTTGCGATAAACATCCTCGAATCGCTAGTCTCCACACGCCAACGAATTGTCATCTCGCCTGCCCGGGCGTGCCGTGGGACCGAAGCGTACCCGGATTTCCTGTACGCGGCACTAGACAGGATCGCGGGTGCGGCTTTCATCAAGGAAAGCCGCATGCACTTCATCAACGCCACCAACCTCCACAGGAAATCCGGGGTAGCGCAGTGGAGAGATCTCTGTGTCGATGCTCCATCCTGGAAATGTTTTTCACATAGGTAGCGGAGAGATCTGCGGTCCCCCTACAGTGTCGGCTCATACAACTGTTTCAGATCGCGCATACGGCTGCGGGTCAACTGGATCAGGCAGCGGATCTGCGCGTTGGGCGCGGTTGAACCGGGATGCTTGACCGTCCCGGTATCGTAGACCCTCACCATCGCGTCACAGGCGGTCACCCGGTATTTTTCCCAGACAACCTCGGTCCCATCGAGCGACAGGGCATTAGCATCGTTCGGCGACGCCTGGATGAGCGCCTCTCGAAGCGCATTGAAAAACTGGTTGTAGTTCTTGTAGGTCTCAACCCGAACATCGCTCAGACATTCGTTCCGGTCTTCCAGGGTCGGTGAATCCGGGCAGTCCGTGCCCTCATTTGCCATTTCGGCCTTATAGGCCAGGTCCGCAATGCGCTGCTGCTTGCCATCCTGGGCGCCCACGTTCGCGGTATAGCCCAGCATAAACAGCAGTAGCAGGAGCGCGGACGATGCGCGCACGATCATCGCTCCATACCTCCCCACCCATCTTAGTCGGCTTTCGGCGGAGAAGGATTCGCCGGGAGAGGTAGCTTTGCAGCCACGTCTCCCGGCCCGGGGGAGCTTGATAAAGTGTGGGGAAGAAGGGAAACGCCTTAGTAGCCGAGAAACTTGCCCATGGTGCCGTAAGTTGGTTCCCGCCGTTCCTGAAGTTCGACCGGCACCGCTGTGTCCTGCCATCGTCCGGCTGGGTCTGCCTGCACAGGCTTCTTGGCGGTTACCATCTGACCCTTTTGCGACCAGTTCCCGATCGCCGTCACGATCCGGGCAGCGGCCAAGCGACGTGAGGAAGCGTCGCCCTTGGTGCCACCCTGGAAGTCTCCCAGGGATTGAGGCGCGCGCCCGTCTTCTAACGCGCATAGGGTCCAAGTTGTTTCATTCTGCGGAGATAGGACGAAAATTGCGCGTAGGCTGCGGACAATAAATTCAACTGTAGGCTTGCCATCCTGAAGGTCTAACCGAGGATCGAGTTCCAACTTCTCCTTGCTGGTGAAATCAAAGGCCGCTTCGATCTGGGCAGAGAGCTCCAGTAGCTTGCCTTCCCGCTCTTTTTCCCGGATGCGGTCGTTTTCTTCCGCCAGCCTGCGGTCGGTCTCGACTACCAGCTTGCGTGCGTGCTCAAACATGTCCAACAAAACCTGCTCCATGCTCTAACCCTCGGGAGCAGTATCCTGCGCTAGAGATGTAGGAGGCCATACAACTATTGGCTAATTCCCGGCTTAGTGACGCCGCCGGTCCCGGTCGCGGTTGCCGCCGCCACCACCCCCGCCGCCGCCGCGGCTCTGCCTTCCGCCCCACCGCCTCCACCCCCACCCTGTTT
Organism: uncultured Acidobacteriaceae bacterium; assembly: GCA_963758385.1. GTDB lineage: Bacteria > Acidobacteriota > Terriglobia > Terriglobales > Acidobacteriaceae > PALSA-350. The sequence continues at coordinate 3,451,556 of CAVWVA010000001.1, forward strand.
GGGCCGATAGCAACTCTTGCAGTAAACCGGACGGTCGCCGCGCGGTTCAAACGGCACTGTCGTGGTTTGTCCACAGCTGGCGCAGACCACGGTTGTCCCCGTGCTCATGCCGCCCCCACCACCGCCTCCGTAGCCGGCGTCGCGGGGGGCATGGGACGGGGCCTGGCCACCTCCGGCGGCGCCCTGTTTGGCTTGGCGGCAAGGTTTGCAGCGCCGGGGCGAGGAATATCCCCGCTCCTGGAAGAACTGCTGTTCTCCCGCGGTGAAAGTGAACTCTTGACCGCAGTCACTACAGGTCAGTAACAGGTCGCTGCCGCTCATGGCTTCGCCCCCTTCAGCGAGTGTACTGCGAACGCCCCACGCGCAATGGAATGTTACACGCAAAATTGCCGGGCCACACAGCGCCTGTGGGCAGCCCTCTCCTCTCGACCAATCCGCGGGAAGGAGAAACGATCTAAACTGAGCTTCTTACTAATCACCGAGGAGAGCGATGGGCAAGACACGGATGTTGGCGGTACTGGCTTTGGTTTGCGCCACGACGCTGGCGCCGGCCAAGCAGCTTGGCTGGCGACAGCTTTTCAATGGACATGACCTACAAGGGTGGAAGCATGTTGGGCCGGGCGGCTTTACCGTGGAGAACGGGCTGCTGAAACCACATGGTGGCATGGGGCTGCTCTATTGGGACGGCGGCCCAGTAGGCGACTGTGAGATTCGCGTGGTGTACCGGATGAAACACCAGAACGACAATTCCGGTGTCTTTATCCGCATTCCCAGTGAGCCAACGGAACCGTGGATGCCGGTGAATCGTGGATACGAAGTGCAGATCGACAATCACCCGGAAACCAGCGGCGAAGACGAATATCACGTCACTGGGACGCTTTATTCCCTGACCAAGCCTCTGGCCAAGCCGGGCAAGCCGGGGCCGGACTGGAACACCATGCTGATCCGGATCGAAGGCCCGCGCACCCAGGTGTTTGTGAACGACGTGAAGGTGACAGACTACACCGAAGGACAACCCGTTCCGCCCAAGAAGATGTCCTACGAGCCGGATCGGGGCCTGCGTCCGGACAAAGGCTGGTTCGGATTACAGAACCATAGCGACGACGACATTGTGTATTTCAAGTCGGTCGCACTGCTCGATTTGGGCCCGAAACACAGCTAGCACGCATTTTCACCAGATTCAGGACCGAAGCTGTCGATAGAGTCGCAAGAGGGGGTGCCCCATCCTTCGCGCCTTCCGCGAAGGGTGGGATCCACACACCCTGTTGTCCGTTCAAACTTGCAAATACCAAACGCCTGCTCCTCCACTGCCCCGGCTCGTGATGAAGAATAGGAGCTAGGCTATTTCGCCGAGCTCATCGCCTTGCGCAGCCTGGCCTCCGCGTCGTCGCCCCAGTATTTGCAATTGAGTTGCAGAAAGACGGATGAATACGGAACCGTCATGGTGGTTTTTAGCACGACGATGTGGAAGGTCTTTCCGATTTCGTCAACCTTCGCGAGAATCTGCTCGTGTGGCAGTGACGTTATCGGACGGCCGCCAAGCACCGCCTTGATCTGTTCACGATAAGCGCCCACTCCGGGTGCGTCTCTTTCTGGCACGTACGGTAGTTCCGCATCCATGTAAACAACCGGCCTCACATGGATCGAGCTATCGATTGCGCCAAGCACTCCCCGAATGACACTAATCTGGTCGGCATTCGTCTCCAGTGTTTCCACCCCGGCGGAACTTTGCAGCGGATAGGCCGAGTCAACGATCAGGATCCAGTTACGATGCCCGAGCAGCGGTAGAATCTGCCCCAGCCTGGTCTGCCATTGCACCACGTTCTCCGGCTGCTGCGCAACCGCGGCAACGCCGGTCATCATGAGCAACGCCGTGGCGAGCGAGAAGATTGCCTTGCTGGTGATCATGCTGGGTTACCTCCGACCACGGGCTCCCTGCGCTTCATGCGGACCCCGACGAAAGAGTAGAGAGCAATTCCACAGTAGCAAACCAGGGGAACCATGTAGGCAATCGCGATACTGTGCTGGGCTTGAGAAATCCAGCCCATGAGCGGTGTCAGCACGGCGCCCCCGACAATTGCCATCACGATCAACGATCCGCCGATCTTTGTATTCTGATCCAGACCGTCGATGCCTAACGCAAAGATTGTGGGGAACATGACGGACATGAAAAAGCTGGTGGCGAAGATGGACCAAAGCCCGACCCAGCCAGGAAAGGCAACTCCCACCGCTACCAGGCAGATATTTACCAGGCTGTAAATCCCCATCAGATAAGCCGGTTTGACATACCGCATCAGCGCGGCGGAGCTGAACCTGCCCACGCCAAAAGCAACCAGCGTGCCGGTAAGGAAATAGCCGGCGACCTTTTCCGGCTGATGGGTGGAATCCTGCACGTACTGAATAAAGTAACTCCAGGTACCGACCTGGGCGCCTACATACAGGAACTGCGCGACGATCGCGAATAGAAAATTGGGAAAACGCAACAGCTCCTTGAAGCTCCCGTGGTCCTGCTGTTCGTTCTCGTGCTCCCGGGCAATGGCCGGGAATTTCGTTCGTGCGATCATGACGGCCCAGAGCAGAGCAACCATCCCAACCACTAGGTAGGGCACCACCACACGCATGGTTTCATGTTTAAGGTACGCATCGTAAGTGTTGGCTGCCTGCATGGCGGCAACCTGCTGCGGCGTCAACTCAATGCCCGAGAAGATAAAGATCGTACCGCCCAGTACTCCGCTGATGGCGCCCAAAGGATTGAATGCCTGGGAAAAATTGAGGCGGCGCGCCGCGCTCTCCGCAGGCCCCAACTGGGCTACGAAGGGATTGGAGGCCGTTTCCAGGAAAGAAAGCCCACTGGCAATAACAAAAAGCGCAAACAGGAAAAACCCGTAGCGCCCGAGCAGAGCAGCAGGCCAGAAGAGAAAGGTTCCGCTGGCGAAAAGAAGCAGCCCCACCAGAATGCCGAATTTATAGCCTTTTTTGCGCATCAACAGCGCCGCGGGAATGGCCAATAAGAAATAACCCAGATAGAACGCCGATTGCACCAAACCAGCCTCAAAGCGGGAAATGGCGAACGACTTCATGAACTGGCGAATGAGCACGTCGTTCAAATTGCTGGGGACGCCCCAAAGGAAAAACAGCGCCGTCACCAGGAAAAACGGCAAAGCTATTCCCTTGGGAACTAACGGTTGCGACGCCGTACTGTTCGTTGCCTTCGACTCCGCTGATAATGGCACGAGCATCGATGCGGGTGTCCTTTAAGTAATCTTCACTGTTTCAATCGCCACAAAGGTGCACCTGGATGCCCAGCTCCGCCATCATCGCTGCCTTGGCTGCCAGGGCCTGGTCCGCTACCTGGCTGGTTGGAGCGTAGGCCACATTCAGATGATTGGCCCGATGGCGCGCCATAAACTGGTCGCGAGTAATTCCATGCAGCAAAGTATGCATGATTGGCCATTGCGGAGTGACCGACTTCAACCGCCGCTCGGTTTCTTTGGCAGGCAACTCAATCGCCGTTGCCCGGCCAAGGTCAACGTGCAACGCACCACCCTCTACAAACACTCGGCTCCATACAACGTGCCCAGGCTTGCAAACTCCGTTGAGTGTGCCCCCGCCCAGGCGGAAGTACATCGGCGGCTGCCGTTCGCTCCGGGCCTTGGCATAGCCTCCCGCGATATGCGACGCGGGCACTGCGCCGGAGATTTGAAAAACCCACACAAACTCATCAATGTCACCTCCGGTGTAATGCTCTCCCCAGCGAACATCATGCAGCGTCGTGGCGGGATCAAGTTGCATCGCATTCCAAACCCGGTTGGTAGTGAGAGCATCGAGCCCCGCACATTCGTCCACCTCGTTGAAGTGCGGCAGCGGCTTTCCGGCATACAGTTCCCGGCCATTGACATCAAAGACGGGCGGCCGGTCCACGTTGTTGAGCAGCCCCTCAACCAGATCCGAAGCCGGCGCCATATCTTTTAATCCCTGCTGGTACTGGATCCCGATTGCGTCGCAGCCGAATTCATCGGCAATCCGCATCGCCGCAATGTACATCTTGCACTGGCCGTGGATTTGCCCATCCGTCAGCTCAGTCTCCTCATGCGTACCGGTAACGAAAGTAAACCCGCGCCCATCGAGCCAGGCGCGAACGGCGTGTGCTTCACCATCGGTTACGTTGGCCATGCCAGCCACCAATGCCGACTGGCTGAGACGTTCCTTATACACTCCCGTCGGATTGAGAAGATAATCCTCGACGATGGCGTTATACATCCCCATGCAGCCCTCATCGAAAACGCCGAGGATGGCTTTGCGCATTTTGAGATTGCGCGCCAGTGTTACTCCCAACTCCTTTTCTGCGTTTGCCAGGGTAGCAGCCTCAAGATCATGCACATGGCTCAGATCGTGGTCGACCTTATGCTCTTTCAACCACTGCCGTAGACCACGGCGGAAAAACTCATCCTTGAAGTCCTTGCTCCACAGGGTGCTGAAAGTTACGCCGCCTTTGTGCAGGCAGCCATTCAGATTCAGCATGCCGACCAAACCTGGCCACTGGCCTGACCAGTTGGCCACCGTGAGAATTGGCCCGCGATGATGCTCGAGGCCAGAGAAAACATTGTGGCTGTATTGCCATACTGCTTCGGCGACAATGATCGGAGCGTCAGGGTGGATCTTCATGAAAACATCCATGCCCATGCGCTGGCTAGAGATGAAGCCGTGCCCCAGATCTTCGCGGTACGGATGCGCGCGGCGCAGTGTATAGCCCTCGGCGCCCAGCGCCTCGACCAGCTGCTTTTCCATCTCGGACTGCGCCGGCCAGCAGACCTTGTTTGCCGATTGGCGCAGGTCACCACTGGCAATGAGCAATACTTCGCCGGGAGCGACCGGCGCGGGCGTTTCCAGGATCGGGACAGCATAGAATGACATCTGCGATTCTCCTGACTCAGTTGGATCTTTGCGATCGATCGTTCATAGAGGCAAGCCGGTGAGAGACTCGATCGTTCTAAAGCGTATATAAGCGTCGTCCCAGTCATCACTCCGCTGTGGCGCCAGCAATTCACAGTTTACTGATGCAGCGATGGCGGCCCTGCCCTCCGCCGCGTCGTGCAGATGGCCGGTGGCCACTGCCTGCAGCATCACGTTGCCTAGCGCCGAGGCTTCGACAGGTCCACAAATAACCGGCCGGTCACAAGCATCGGCGATCATCTGGCACAGAAAGTGGTTGAGCGAGCCACCCCCGACTACGCGAATGGATTCAAGATGGCGCCCGGTGAGCTGTTCCAGAGATTGCAGCACCGAGCGGTACTTTAAACTCAGGCTCTCAAACGCGCAACGTGCGATTTCCCCTACCGTCTCGGGAACAGATTGTTGCGTGGTCCGGCAGTAGGCGCGAATTGCCGCCGGCATGTCTGCCGGCATCTGAAACTCTTTTGCATTGGGATCGAACAGGCGTTGCAATGGCTTTACTTCCGCAGCGGCAAACGTAATGTCGCTCCAGCTATAGTGACGGCCTTCTCTTTCCCAATGGCGAAGGCACTCCTGGATGATCCAGAGCCCGGTAATGTTTCTCAGTAACAGGCTCGATCCATCCGCGCTGCCTTCGTTGGTGAACTGCAGGCGCAGGGCTTCTTCTGAAGTATCCGGCCCTGCCGTCAGCACTCCCATCAGGCTCCAGGTCCCACTGCTGATAAAGGCGCTGCCGGCATCCATATTGGGAATCGCAGCGACCGCGCTTGCCGTATCGTGCGAGGCGACGGCGATGGTGGGGAAACTGGTGCTGAAGCCTGTGCTGCGCAGAAGATCCTGCCGTACCGGTGCCAGGACCGTGCCCGGCTGCGCCACGGCGGGAAGGATCGAAACAGGCAGGTTAATGGCCGCGAGCATCTCCCGCGCCCAGTCTTTGCGGGCAGCAGAATACATCTGCGTTGTTGTCGCATTGGAATATTCGACACGCTTCTCGCCGCATAAGAAGTAATGAAAAAGATCAGGAATCATCAGCAGCGTCTCGGCAAACTCCAATTGAGGATCGCCGCTTTGCAGCATGCAGAAGAGCTGGAACAAGGTGTTGATCTGCATGGTTTGCACCCCCGTCTCGGCGAAAAGCTCCCGTTCAGGGATCTGCTTAAATACCAGCGCGGGCATTCCTTCGGTCCGCGCGTCGCGATAGTGGCGAGGATTGCCGATCAACCGCCCACATCGGTCCAGCAAAGCATAGTCCACACCCCATGCGTCCACTCCGATGCCTTGCGGGGCATCATCGAAACGCGACCGGTAGCGGGTGAGACCGGCCTCGAACTGAGACCAAATCCCCAGCGCATCCCAATACAGGCTGCCTCCCACACTTACGCCGGTGTTTGCGAACCGGTGGAGTTCGTCCAGCAAAAACGAGCGGCCGTTCCATCGGCCCACCATCAGCCGTCCGCTTGAGGCGCCCAGGTCGGCGGCTACGAAATTGGCGGTGTGGGTCATCCTTTTTTTTCAAGGAAAGTCATTACCTGCGAGGTTAAGGCGGAAACCAATTGATCGATTTCCTCCTCCCGCAGCGGTCGGGAAGAACTCGGCAAGTTCGCCGGGGCCGCGCTATCGGGTTCTGCCGCAAGCCGTGGATCGGGCAAACCAAGCTTCTTCTTGATCGCAAGCAGGTCGTCAATTTTGGCGGGCGGAATCTCGTTGATCTTCACTCCCAGCTGGCGCGCGATCAAAACTGTTTTGCAGTAGGTGTCCACCACTTCCACATACCACTCAGCGTGGGTAACGGTGTCGCCCCAACAAACAATTCCGTGGTTGGCCAGAAAAATGGTGTTGTGCTTTTGCACAAACGGCAGAACCGTTTGGGCAAAGGCGAGCGTGCCCGGCGTTTCATATGGGGAAAGGGCTACCGGACCAACAAAAACCTCTTGCTCGGGAATCAGGTTGAGTGGCGGCACGACGCCTGCGATCGCGTGCGCGGTCGCATACGGAGGATGGCAATGTACGACGCCCTTCGCGGCGGCGACCGCCTTATAAATTTCCAGGTGCAACAAAATTTCGCTGGTCGGCCGCGAAGATCCGCAGATATGCCGATTCTCCAGGTCTACCAGGCACAGGCTCTCCACACTCAGGTCATGCTTGCTGCACAAAGTGGGAGTGCAGATCACAAAGTTTCCCGCGAACCGGGCGGAAATATTGCCGCCGTTGCCGTCTACGTATTGCCGTTCCCACAGCTTTTTCCCGGTTAGGACAATTTCCTCTTTGATAACCTGCGCCGCGGGCGAACGAAAAATCTCCCACGCGTCGGCGTCCGTCGTTCCGGAAGCAGTGGGCCCGGGATCAGGAGATTTGAAACTCGCAATGCACTCAGAAACGGCGCGGCGGACGATGGAGGAAACTTGAACAGGGTCGGGAGTCTGCATAACAGTGACGCAACCGCTAACCATAACAGTTGCACCTCGCTTGTGGCAAAATGGTGAGTCTTGTTTCCAGGGATCGACGGAGAGGCACAAGAACTACGAGTGGGCTATGGAGATAGTGGGGAATTCCCATCCCTCCGGGGTGAGCGCATGAATGAGCAGGCATTTTCTACCCGGCCCTGGATTGTGCTGGTGGGGGGCTTTCTTGGAGCCGGCAAGACCACTTTGATTCTCGCCGCAGCCCGCGAGCTTGAGCGGCGTGGTCTGCGCAGCGCGATGGTATGGAACGACCAGGGCGCGGACCTGGTAGACAGCCGCTATGCGGCCTTGTCGGGCATGCACTCCGGAGAGGTTACCGGCGGTTGTTTCTGCTGCCGTCTTTCGGACCTGATCGACGCCGTCGGGGATCTCCGCGCGTATGCGCCAGATGTAATCTTTGCCGAGCCGGTGGGAAGCTGTACAGATCTCTCGGCAACCGTACTCCGTCCGCTGCTCGAGTACAGCGATGAGTATCAGCTTTCGCCGCTCACCGTGCTGGTGGATCCGCTCCGGGCACGCGCCATGCTTGCACAGGATGCCGACGCCGATATGCGATTTCTTTTCGACAAGCAATTGCAGGAAGCCGATCTGGTGTGTTTTACCAAGTCGGATCTCTATTCCGATTATCCCGGGATTGCAGCCCCGCATGTACGCCAGCTCAGCGCGAAGACTGGCCAGGGGGTCGCAGCGTGGTTGAACGAGGTGCTCTCTGGAACAATCGCCACCGGCGACCAAATGTTGGAGATTGATTACGCGGAGTATGCGCGGGCGGAGGCGGCACTTGCCTGGTTGAACCTGCGAGCAGTCTTCGAACCGGATCGAGCGCTTTCTCCGGCGATGCTGCTGGGACCCTTGCTGGACAATTTAGATATCGCCCTCAGCGCGGAGAAGATCGCCATCGCTCACATGAAAGCAATCGTGACTTCGCCAACGGGCTTCCTGAAGGTAGCGGTATGCGCCAACGGGCAGGAACCGATCGTCGAAGGGGACCTTGATGCGTCTCCCGCCGGCAAGCTGGAGCTGTTGCTTAATCTCCGCGCGGTGGCGCCGCCGGCTCCGGTTCGCGCGATCGTGGAACGGGAGCTGCATAACCTCGGCAGCGGCCTCGTGCAGTACACGGTCGACTGCTTTAGTCCGGCGCCGCCGGTACCGCAGCGGCGAATTGCAAAAGCCAGCTAGCGAAGCTTGAGCAGCGGCGCTATCGGGCTGCGAGAACCGGGCGCCGCTTGTGCGTGTCCAGCATGTAAACGCACCTGGCGTCCATGTGCTCGGCCATTTGAAAGACCTTGTCGAGTTTGTCCTCGAGAGACGGTTTGCTTCCAGTCCTTGGCAGAGAATAGACACGCGAAGTTGTAGCAAGTTTGTGTGTGTTCATAATGAGTATCTGTATACGTGAGCAGCCGCGGACCGGAAATGCGCCAATCTCACTATTACCTGTACACAAACGGGGCAGCGAGGCTCCCCATCCGGCCAGGCCTATGGTTACCTGGGAGGCGCCACTCACACGCGGCGAGGTACGAGGGTTCGCTATCCGCAACAAAACAAGTGGCGGATTGGCAGCTTTGCCGGATTACTAAAGTAGCTTACCCACGCCAGGGGGATTGCCGTCGATTCCAAGCCTGTAGAATCGCTCGGTGAACGACTCCGCCCAGAGGTTCAGTTTCGGCCAGCGGCTCGCCCTTGCCATCGTTCCGCCGCTGGTCGCTTTGCTGCTTGGGGCACTCCGTCGAACGCTGCGCTATGAAGATGTTGTGGAGCCGGGCGCTGCCCCGGGGAAACTCCCCGGACTTCAAATTTGGTGCTTCTGGCACCGGTGCCTGATTCCGGGCGCCTGTTATTTCAATGCTCACTTCTTTCAGCATTGGCCCAAGCCCGCGATGTTGATCAGCCTCAGCTTTGACGGCGAATTGATTGCGCGTTCGGTTGAGCTGCTTGGCTTTCCAACGGCACGTGGATCGAGCAGCCGGGCGGGCGGGAGCGGGCTCATGGCGCTCGCCAAAGGACTCCGGCGAGGCCAACCGGCCGCCTTCACCGCGGATGGCCCTCGCGGCCCCGTATATAAGGCCAAGCCCGGAGCGGTGAAGCTGGCGCTGGTGACCGGCTACCCCATCGGCGCCGTGTATGCGCATCCCGAAAAGGCGTGGGTGCTCAAATCCTGGGACCGCTTCCTCATCCCCAAGCCATTCTCCCGCGTGGCCATTAGCTGGACCAGGTATATCGAACCGCCTCAGATCGACGATCCCGCGGTAATCGAAGCCAAGAGGCAGGAGTTGGAAGCAGCCCTGGAACGCGCACGATTAAATGCGGAGCGCCATTTCGGGGCTTGACCCAGTTGTCGGCCAGCCCTTTGCGGCTCCACTGCCTCATCAAGCGATAAACATGCAGTCTCCGTAGGAAAAAAAGCGATAACCAGCTTCGACCGCATGACGGTAGGCCGCGAGCGTATTCTCTGTGCCCGCAAAGGCACTCACCAGCATAAGCAGCGTCGACTGTGGCAGATGAAAGTTGGTAAGCAGCGCCCCGACTACATTGAAGCGCGAGCCGGGAGAGAGGAAGATGTTGGTCGTGCCGGCATGGGCCTTTAGCCTGCCAATCCTGGCGCAGTGCTCCAGCACACGCACCGTCGTAGTGCCGGCCGCCACCACGCGCCGCCCGTCTTCGAGCGCGCGGCTAACCTGCGAAGCGGTTTCTGCCGGCAGGGAGTACCGTTCCGTATGAAGTTCGATCTCAGACACCTCCAGCACTCGCACTGGCTGGAACGTCCCTAGCCCGACGTGGAGAGTCAAGTAGGTTATGATCACCCCCCGGGCACGAATCCGCTCAAGAACCTCTGGGGTAAAGTGCAGCCCGGCGGTGGGTGCGGCGACGGACCCGCGCTGCTGCGCATACACCGTCTGGTAACGCTCGCGATCAAGCGTCTGGTCCTGACGCCGAATGTAGGGGGGCAGCGGAACATGCCCCAGGATCTCCAGCCGGGCGAAGAAATCATCCACCGGCGTGAAGCGCAAAAGGCGCTCGCCGAACTCCCCACCCCCTGCGACCGTGGCATGTAGCAGATTGCCGCCGTCCTGCCCGGAGAACGCTAATTCCTGACCCACCGCCATCCTGCGGGCGGGACGCGCCAGGACACGCCATTCCCAATCGCTGACCTGCTCCGTCAGCAGCACTTCCACCTTCCCGACAGCACCCGCCGCCGCCTCGCCTTTGCCCAGGCGCACACCGAATAGTCGAGCGGGGATCACGCGGCTGTCGTTTAATACCAGCACATCGCCCTCCCTGAGCAACTCAGGAAGGTGATCAAACCAGGAGTCCTGCCATAACCCGGTTTCCCGGCTTAAGGTGAGCATGCGGCTGCCACCACGTTCCGCTGGGGGTTGCTGGGCGATCAGCTCAGGCGGCAGTTCGAAGTCGAAGTCGGAGACCAGCACAGTGCTGATTGTAAGAGCGATCCCCGCTATGCCACGAAACCGCGCAAAACAGATAGACTCGTCAACGATGGCTTCGACCACCAATCTTCCCCCGAAGCTGGAGAATCCGGCAAAGAAGCCCGTTTTCCTGCTGGATGCGATGTCGTTCATTTTTCGCGCTTACCACGCCATGCAGCGACAGCGCCCCATGTCCACACGCACCGGCGTGCCTACGGCCGCCACCTTTGTCTTCGTGAACATGATCAACAAACTCCGCCGCGATTTCCAGCCGGAGTATTTCGCCGCTGTCTTCGATGTGAGCGGAGCCGTCTTTCGCGACGAGCGATCACGCAGCATCGCCACCGTGCGTAAATGGAATATCAAGACGCAGACCTTCGACGAACTCGATTACGGAGGCTATAAAGCAAACCGTACGGAAATGCCTCCCGACCTTGCGCAGCAGTTGCCGTTCATCCGCCGATCGCTGGAAGCCTTCCGTATCCCCATTCTGCAATCCGAGGGCTTCGAAGCCGATGACGTGATCGGCACGCTTGCGCGGCAGGCCTCGGAGCAAGGCCACGACGTCTTTGTGGTTTCGAACGACAAAGACATGTTGCAACTGGTGAACGGCCAGGTCAAGGTGCTCAACCCAGTCAAGGACAACCTGATTCTCGATCGCGACAAAGTGGTGGAGGTGCTCGGCGTGGCGCCCGAGCAGGTCATTGACGTAATGGCGCTGCGGGGAGATTCCATCGACAACATCCCGGGCGCGCCCGGGATCGGCGACAAGGGATCAGTCGAACTGATTCAGCAGTTCGGGAGCGTCGAGGCAGTCCTGGATCATGCCGCGGAAGTCAAACGCAAAACCTATCGTGAATCGCTCCAGAACAATCGCGAGATGGTGTTACTGAGCAAAGAGTTGGTGACTATCCATTGTGAAGTTCCGGTCGAACTCGACCTGGAGAAAATGCGGACCCAGGCGCCGGATGTAAGTGCATGCCGTGCTCTGTTCAATGAGCTCGAGTTCACCACCATGATCAAAGAGCTGGCGCCCGAATTAGAAGCAACGCCGCTCTCCGTTGTGGTCGACCCGTCGCCCGAAGAGGTAAGTCGCTTTGTCGAACTGGCCCGCGCCCAGGGCTTCGCGCTGGCGTTCGACACGACTTTGCTGGAAGCTGTATCCGAACAGGTGGCCGAGGAAGAAACCGAAGCCATCGAAGAAGAAGAGCCGCAGCTCAAAACTATGTCGCTGGGCCTTTTCGACAACCCCGAGACGGCGGCGCCCGAGAAACCCATTTCCAGGACGCTCAAGATTGCGGTTTCCGCCGAGCCAGCTAAAGCCCTCGTCTTTTGTCTGGATCGCACAGCTTTCGATAGCGAGCCCCTGCGTATGCTGTTGGCCGAAGAGCAAACACCAAAGTTGCTGCACGACCTGAAAGCAGCGTTGCGCATTCTCGGCGCGCACGGAACGGATCAACACTGGCCCCTGGCTGGTCCGGTGGATGACGTGATGCTCTATTCGTACCTCATCAACCCCACCCACACCACGCATCGCCTGGGCGATGTGGTCGCACGGTTCAGCAGCCGCGCATTGCCGGGGCCCGGGGATGAGTTGGTGCCTGAGTCGGCCCACGCTATCCGCGTCCTGACGCCGACGCTGAAAGAAGATGTGGAATCGTTGGGAACAGCGCAGGTGTATCGCGACATCGATTTGCCGCTGGTCCCGGTCCTGCTGCGGATGGAAGAAGCCGGTGTGCGCATCGACCGTTCCGTTCTCGCCGCCATGTCTGACCGGTTGACGGTGGAAATGCATCGCGTCAGCGAGCAGATCTTCGAGGGCTCCGGCCATCGCTTCAACATCAATTCACCCAAACAGCTCGGCGATGTGCTGTTCAACAAAATGCACTTACCCAAGCCGATGAAGTACGGAAAAGGCAAGGTGGTTTCAACCGCCGTGGATGTGCTCGAGGAGCTGGCGGAGCATAACGAGGTTCCACGCCAGGTGCTGCAATACCGGCAGCTTGCCAAGCTCAAGTCCAACTACATCGACTCATTGCCGTTGCTGGCCGATGCTGAGGGCCGTGTACACACCACCTTCAACCAGGTAGGTACAGCAACCGGGCGCCTGTCTTCCACCAATCCGAACCTGCAGAACATTCCCATCAAGACCGAGCTGGGCCGCGAGATTCGAGCGGCGTTCATCGCCGCCCCGGGAAATTTGCTCATCTCCGCGGACTACTCCCAGATCGAATTGCGGCTGATGGCGCATTTCAGCGAAGATCCCCTGCTGGTGAGGGCGTTTGCCGAGGGACAGGACATTCATACTCTCACCGCGGCAGAAGTATTCGGCATCTCGCCCGAAGCGATGGACAAGCAGACGCGCGACCGCGCCAAGGCGGTGAATTTCGGTATTGTGTACGGAATCTCACCCTTCGGATTGGCTCAGCAACTTGGGATTGAGCAGAATGTAGCCAGGCTATACATCGAAACTTATTTCGCCCGCTACAGCGGTGTTCGCAGTTATATCGATCGACTGCTTGAAGAGACGCGCAGAGAGCAAAAGGTGCGCACCCTCTTCGGCCGTGTTCGTCCCATCCCCGACATGCAGAGCCGCAACGCCAATTTGCGTGGGTTTGCCGAACGAACGGCAGTCAATACACCCTTGCAGGGAACGGCGGCCGACTTGATCAAAATTGCCATGATCCGCATCGACCGCCGGCTACGGGAAGAGAAATTTGCGGCAAGAATGACGCTCCAGGTCCACGACGAACTGCTTTTCGATGTTCCGGAAAAGGAAGTTGAGCAGGTAAAGGAAATGGTACGGCACGAAATGGAGACCGTGATCGAGCTCAAAGTGCCGATCGTGGTGGACTGCGGCTCTGGGCCGAACTGGCGCGATTTGAAGTAGGGTTTGAGGTTCGCCCTTGGTATAGCAAACGCTCTCCATAGAAGCGCCACCCTCCCCCTTGTCATCTCGCCTGTCCCGGCGTGCCGTGGGACCGGAGCGTACCCGGATTGCCTGTACGCGGCACTAGACAGGATCGCGGGTGCGGCTTTCATTAAGGAAAGCCGCATGCACTTCATCAACGCCACCAACCCCCACAGGAAATCCGGGGTAGCGGAGTGGAGAGATCTCTGTGTGAACGCTCCCTCCTGGAAATGTTCTTCTACAGAGGGTTTAGCGGAGTTCAAAGCCCCCCAGACCTCCGCCCTTACTGAGCCGGCTTGTTGGTCAGGCTTCCCGGCGCTTCGTGAATGTGGTGAATGATGATCGTGTCGCCCTTGAATTCAACTTTGTCGTAGTCGCGCCCGGTGCTCTCTACGTAACAGCCACAGTCCGTATTTGCGTGATGCGCCTGCTCAATGCCCTCGGTAGTGCCCTGCAGTGCCGCCTTGGCCTGAATCAGCTTGGCTTGGGCATCCGCGACCGCCTGGTTGGCGTCCGCCAACGCTTTCACCTCAGCCGGAGTGAGCTTCTCCGTTCGTACCGCGGGAGTATTGGCATCCGGCGCAGAATCGGTAGCCAAACCGGGAGATTGCGGCTGCATAAGGGCGAGCAGAAGTATGGCGGTGATCATAAGCTTTACTCCTTGTCTAAATTCCAATCTCTACCCGAATAGCCTGGGCAATACGATCGGCGTGTTCGCGCATTTGCTGTTCCGATTCGGCTTCAATCATGACCCGTGCCAGGGCCTCGGTGCCGGAATAGCGCACCACCACCCTGCCGTTGCCGTGCAGGTCGGTCTCTGCCCGTTGGATGCTCTCAACCACAGCGGGAATCTGCTCCAGCGGCCGCTTCTCGCGCACCCGCACATTGACGATCACCTGCGGGAAGACACGTAGGTCGCTCAGCAGCTCATGCAGTGGCTTGCCCGAACGCGCCAGAGTATCGAGCAATACCAGTGCGGTCAACAACCCGTCACCGGTCGTACTGCGGCGAAGAAAAAGAATATGACCCGACTGCTCGCCGCCCAGGCTGGCCTGGTGCTTCTGCATCATCTCCAATACGTACTTATCGCCCACGGGTGCGCGAAACATACGGATACCACTGTTGCGCAAGGCGGCCTCCAGACCCATGTTCGACATGGTCGTAGCCACCACCAGATCCCCGGCTAGCTCGGCTTTTGCCTTCATATCGCGGGCCGCCACCAGCATGACCCCGTCGCCGTTGACAACCCGGCCGTGGGCGTCGGCAAAGAGCGCGCGGTCGGCGTCCCCATCAAAGGTAATCCCCAGGTCAGCGCCCAGCGACTTTGTCTCCGCGGCCACAACTTCAGGATGCAGGGCCCCGCAGTTATCGTTGATGTTGCGTCCGTTGGGGGTCACATGCGTAAAGTGAATCTCACCGCCAAAAGAGCGAAATAGTTCCGGCGCGATCACGGCCGCAGCTCCGTTGGCGCAATCAATCACAATCTTTTTGCCCGCAAGGTTCAAATGCGGCACCACCTTGCGCAAAAAGGCCTCATATTCCCGTCGGAAGGCCGGGTCGGCCGGGAGTGTGTTGAGTGCTTTGCCGTCCAGCGCGGGCGCGTCCTTGAGGCGGCGAAAAATTTCCTCCTCAATTTCCAGCTCAGTGGCATCGGGGAGCTTATACCCATCGCCGCCGAATACCTTGATCCCATTGTCCTGCCAGGGGTTATGCGAAGCGGAAATCACCACGCCTGCGGCAAACGCGTGTTTTCGGGTTAGGTAGGCCACCCCGGGCGTGGTGATGACGCCGGCATTCAGCACCTCGGCGCCACCGCTCCGCAGGCCGGCAGAGATCACACCAGAAATCCAGGGACTCGATTCACGTGTGTCCGCCCCCAGCAGCACTCGTGGCGATGCCGACACATTCTTGAGGGAGGAGGCCAGCGCAAGTCCAGTGGCGAAAATAGTCGGTGGATCCAGCGGTGCCTCTCCGGCAACCGCACGAATACCGTCCGTTCCAAAAAGTTTTCTCATGATTAGGTTTGGGACGACTTCCTTTCGAGCACCCGGCTGGTAAGCGTGCTGTGAGCGAATCGTGTGGTGATCAGGCCCCCGTCCGCCGCAGCCGACGCCTCCCGGACCAGCGTTCCTGCCTCATCGAAAACCAGGGCATAGCCACGATTCAATACTGCCAACGGAGACAGCGTCTGCAACAGTCCCTCCACCCGCGCGTGCCTGGCGGCCGATCGCAAGAACAGTTCCTGTTGCGCGCGAACGATACGCCCATTCAGCATTGCGAGCCGGTCGCGCACCGTGCGCATGCGATGGCTTACATCCTGCCGCAAAAGCCTGGATTCGAGTTTCTGCAACTGGTCCGTCACCTGGCGGCTTTGGCGGTGCCAAGCGGCGTCCAGTTGGTACTGCAACTCATCCACCCGCTGCTGGCGCCGTGCCAGGGCATTCCTCATGCTGGCAAAAGTGGCCGGCGCGGAGAGCCGGCCGAACCGTTCCTGGGCGCGCATCAGCAGGTAGCGGCAGGCGTGGGTCAAACGACGGTGAAGTTCTTCAAGACGCTCCTCGACCTTATGCTGCGCCTCGGTCAAAAGCTCCGCCGCGGCCGAGGGAGTAGCAGCCCGCAGGTCGGCGACGAAATCGGCAATGGTGAAATCTGTCTCGTGCCCGACGGCGGAGACAACCGGCAGTTGAGAGTTGGCGATGGCCCTGGCCAGAGACTCACTGTTGAAGGCAGCCAGATCCTCGAGCGATCCGCCACCGCGGGCGATCACGATCACGTCCACGGTGCGCGACCGGTTGAAGAATGCAATGCCCGCCGCAATTTCAAGGGCCGCCGAGTCGCCCTGCACAGCGGAAGGGTAGAGCTGCACATGGAGAGCCAGGTGCCTCCGCCCGGCGACATTGAGGAAGTCGCGAATGACTGCCCCTGTGGGAGACGTAATGATGCCAATGCAATGGGGGAAGGCGGGGAGGGGCCGCTTGCGGCCTGCCTCGAAAAGACCTTCTTTCTGCAACCTGGCTTTTAGCTGTTCGAAGGCGATCTGCAACGAACCCGCGCCCACCGGCTCGACAAACTCGGCCACCAGTTGCATCTGCCCGCGTTGCTCGTAGACTGAGACCCGTCCCCGAACCAGCACTTGCAGGCCATCTTCCGGTCGAAAGCGCAGCAGCAATGCCTGGCGGCGAAACAACACGACAGGGAGTTGGGAATCTCCGTCTTTCAGGGTGAAGTAGACATGCCCGGACGGCGCCGGACGGTAGTTTGAGATCTCGCCTTCTACCCACACATCCGCGTATTCGCGCTCAATGTGGTTCCTTACCTCGCCGACCAGTTGTCCGACACGCCATACCCGCCGGGGGTTGGCTGGAGCCTCCGGGAAAACCAGTCCCAGCTGGCTTAATGACTCTTCCGGATTGGCCACGCTGCCTCCACCAAACGATGAGTCTACACGCGAGGCAATGGTTAGCGCCGAAAGCGGGAGAGCAAGTAGAAGACGACAGATAACAGGACACTTAGCAGGATCGAAGTTCCCAGGGGAAAGTAGACGGAGAGATTCTTGCTACGGTAAGAGATATCTCCGGGGAGCCGGCCCAACGGCAGACCAGTCCTGCCCAGCATCAGCAGCAACCCGCCGGCGATGACCAGCACGAGTCCCAAACCGATGAGCAGCCGGCCCAAATCGTTCATGCTTCCATTTTAGTGGTTGGCGCCGCTGTGGGAACGCAGGAGTTGCGCCACCACAACTCAGGAAGGCACCCAATACGACAGGGTGCCAACGGGCTTTCAGCGCGGTCCCACCGGGCCGCGGTCGATCAGACGGGTTAGCTCCGCGAGCAGCACCTGCAGTCGTTCCATCTCCACTTTGCCGGGCCGCGTCGATTGGCCAAAAAGTCCCTCCGCTTCCCGAGCCAGGTCGGTTCCCCGGGGTAAGCCGAAGGTCCCCAGCACGCCTGCCAGCTTATGGGCGGAATCCACCGCACGCTGCTGGGTCGCCTCATCCATGCGGTTTTCTATCAGCAGCGTGCCTGCCGTCTGTAACAGCGCAGCTCGCTCCGCTACGGTGTGCCTGCTACGTTCCCAAAGCGCTGAAAGCATGGTTTGCAGCTTTTGCTCATGGCTCTGCGCTTCTGGCCGCGGAGCAGCGCCGGCGGCGGTGTGCTCTATCTCTTTTGCGGAGCTCTGGTCTTTTTTTGTCAACGGGTTATTTCTCGTCTTTCCAACCTAACGCGGCAGAGATTTGCCGGGCCAGCGTGAGTGGATCAAAGGGCTTGAACAGAATTGCTTCCACGCCCATCGCAGCGAACTTGCGCTGATCCGGAGCCTGTACCTTTGCCGTCAGTAGTAAAACGGGAATGTGAGAGGTTTTACCACTGGCCTTGAGCTTCAGTAGCGTCGTCGGCCCATCCATTTCCGGCATCATCACGTCCAATAGGATCGCGTCCGGCTGCTCGGCGCTGGCCCGTTCAATTCCTTGCTTACCCGAGTTAGCCAGAACGGTGTCCCATCCGGCAACTGTCTCCAGGCTCATCGCGGCCACTTGGCGGATGTCGTCTTCATCGTCGATGATCAAGATGCGGCGCGTCATAGGTATCTGGGTCCGAAGCAGTGCTTAAAGAATAGGCGAAGCGTTCCCATCCCATCCTGAAGGTACCTCGGAGACTTCCTGTTGCTGCCGCAACATCGAGAGCACCAGTGTCTCCACGTCCTGCAACTGGACGCGCGCCTTGGTCAGAAACTCTGTATTGCCTAACCGCAGCTTGGTACGTTCGCTCTCGCTCAAGTCCTGGGCAGAATAGACGACCAGAGGCAACTTTTTCATCTCCTGTTGCTGGCGTAGCCAATCCACTAGTCCAAAACCATCCCCGTCCGGCAGGCCAATATCGAGAATCAGTAAATCCGGCCGGGACGAGACACACAACTCCATTGCCTTGCGCTGCGTAGACGCGTGATGGACCTGCACACCGGCGCGCTCGAATGTGGCCAGGATGACCTTGGCCAGGTCCGCATCATCCTCTACCAGTAACACACGAGAGGGTTGCCGTTCTACGCGCAAGACTTTGGAGAGCGCCGCCAGCATCGATTCTGTTTCCAGGGGTTGCTCCAGCCAGGCGTCGGCCGCCTTTTCCACCTCGGGATCGTTCAGAGCGCCAAAGGCGCTTAGCACCACTACAGGAATCGCCGCCGTGCGCAGATCGTCGCGCAGCAGGTGCAGGGTCTCCCAGCCATGCAGACTGGGAAGGCTCATATCCAGCAGGATCGCCTGTATGGGCGTTTGCCGGGCCACCACCACGGCTTCATCGCCGGTCGCGGCTTCAAGCACGGAATAACCATGCTGCCTCAGGCTCTCAACCAGCACTGATCGGCTTTCCGGGTTCTCATCGCAGACCAGGATCGAAGGTGTGCTGACCGCCGGGGACGCAGCGCTGCCGCCGAGACGCAACGGATCAGATTCGCGCGTGACCGAAGGCAAGAACATACGGAAAGTAGAGCCGCGATCGGCATTCCGCTCCGCCCAGATGCGTCCGGCGTGCTGCATCACGATGGTGCGGCAAATCGCAAGACCCAATCCCGTACCGCCCTTCTGCCTCGCATCGGACGCGTCGACCTGCTGGAAACGGTCGAAAATCGACTCCAGCTTGTCCTTCGGAATGCCCCGGCCGTTATCGCTCACGCTGATGGTGACACCATCCAGCAGCCGCTCGATCGAAACCGTCACCTGCGATCCGGGCGGAGAGAACTTGATCGCGTTGCTCAGCAAGTTGGTCATTACTTGTTGCAACCGATCTGGATCCACCTCCACCTGTGCCGGGCCGGAATCAAGCAGCAATTGCACCTTGGCAGCTTCCGCCATGGGAGTCATCGCATCAATGGCCTGCTTCGCCAGCTCCTCCAGGTCGCAGAGGCGATAGGTTAGGGGTGCGCGTCCTGACTGCATACGTTCCAGGTCGAGAATGTCGTTGATCAGGCGCACCAGCCGGTCAGAGTTGGTGACGGCGATGCGCAACAGGTTGGCCGCCTTCTCCCCCATTTCACCCAGCAGGCCGGTCGACAGCAGTCCCAGCGATCCGCGAATGGAAGTGAGCGGCGTACGCAATTCGTGGCTTACCGTGGATACAAATTCATCCTTCATGCGGTCCAGCGCGTAACGCTGGCTGATATCGCGGAAGCTGAGCACGCTGCCCACCGCCACGTTGTGCTCCACCATGGGCGTTACCGAAAACTCCACCGGGAACGATGCCCCGTTCTTGCGGTAGAACACATCCTGTCCGCTGGTGCCTTCGCGCACCAGAAAGGCCCGCCCGGTACGGCACTGATCGGAACACTTTTCCCGCCCTTTACGCTCTTCATGCACCACCGAGTGCACGGTGCGTCCAATCAGATCGAAGGCGTGGGCGCCCAGCATACTGGCGGCTGCCGGGTTGACGAAAACGATCCGGCCCGCCGAGTCGGTTCCGAAGATGCCGTCCGCAACCGAGTTGAGAATCGATTCTTTCTGCCGGTTCAGCTCTTCCAGGCGGCTCTCCTGCGCGGAGCGGGCCATGAATTGGCCGATCGACGCGCACACCGTTTCCACAGTGGCCATCATTTCGCTATCTTCACGCTGCTTCTGCCGGCTGAAAAACTCGACCACGGCGATAACCTGGTTGCCCACCCGGACAGGGACCCCCCAGCCGGTGACCAGGCCGTCTGCCAGGGCCGAGGCGCCGCGCAGAAAGTCGTGATCCTCCTGCAGATCTTCAATCCAGCAGGGGCTCTCGGCTTCCCAGACCTTGCCCGGCAGATCTTTACCCTTCTGCAGAACGCGTCCGATGCTGTCACGATGAAACTCAGCGCACGCTCGATCGGGAGCGTACCAGCCGGCCAGATATCGCGTGTGATGGTCGCTGCTGACAAACCACAGACCCGCCATATCGAAACCCAGGTTGGTTCCCAGCGATTCAAGCATCGCCGGCAGCGCCTCGTCTGAGGTGGTGGACTCCCCGACGACCTGGCTGACGGCGAGTTGCATGGCCAACCTGCGTTCGCGCTGGTACTGTGCGGTGACGTCACGGAAAATGCAGCGCACCGAGACTGGTTCGCCACGATCCTGGCGGCAGCTCAAGCTTGCTTCCAGCTCGCGGTACATCCCGCTTGCGTCCTGCACCCGTAAGTTGGCGTGATCGATGCGTTCGCCACGCAGCGCGCGGTCAAATAGCGCCGCCGCATTCGCCTGCATCTCCGGAGGAAAGGCAGCCTCGAAACTAATGAGGCTTTCAAAGGCGGCCGCGCTCTTGCCAAAGCAGGTTTGCCATGCCGGGTTGACATAGAGGTATTTCGCCCTGGGGCTCAGCGTGGCAATCATTTCTTGGGAATTGTCGAACAGGTCGCGATAACGCTCTTCACTCTCGCGCAGGGCATGCTCGGCGCGCTTGGTTGCCGTCAGGTCAGTAGCGATAGCCAGCAAACCGGTCAGCGCTCCTTCGGTGTTGCGCACCGCGGAGAGATACACCATCGCGGGAAACGTAGTCCCATCCTTGCGCCGGCAAAGGATCTCAAAGCCCCGAACACGGCTAACCGGGAAGCTGGTCACGTACTGCACGTAGTGCTTGAGTTCCGGCGAAACCGGATCCAGATCGATGACGGGAGAACGGTCGAGGCGCGAAACTAACAGCTGTCCCACGCGTTCCAGTTCACCTTCTGGAAAAAGATCGTGGGCGTTGAGTTGACCCACAACCTCATGAAAGCGGAAGCCCAGCATTCGTTCGGCGGCAGGATTGAAGATGAGCAGGTTGCCTTGCAGGTCAGTGGCCAGGATCATGGGACCGGCCGAGTCCAGAATGCTTCGCTGCAGCTGGGCTACCTGTTGCACCTGCCACTCGGCTTCATCCTGGCGGGAAGCATCGAGAAAGCTGTGCACGCAAAGAGCGATCAGCAGAACCTGGGCGCAAGCCCAGGTAATCACGGCAGCGGAGAAAGTGCCTCCGCGGCCCAGCAGCAATACCATGCCGCCGTAGGCAGAGAGCAGCAGCGCAACCGCGAAAAATATGGTGGACGGCAGCCTATCTCGAAGCCAGGTCACGCTTAACCGATCGATGCGGGTCTATTAAATAAGATCTCGCCAAGTCAGCCCGCCCGGTAGAAGAGACGAAACTGGCCCATGTTAAACGTGAGTATAGGTGACGCCTTTCGGTCTATGACAGTGACTAAAAGGAGTCCCACGAAAACACGCCGCGAGAACTTACGCACCTCCAACGGGTCGGATCGGGGGAAAACCGCAGTGGATAAGCAGTGCGTTCTATTGTTGGCGTCGCAGACACACTGGCTCTTCTGAAAATTAACCGCGATGGAACGGAATTACATTGGCACGGCTCTCCACCAGTCTGTCAGACAGCGCCGACATTCGGCCCAACGACCAGAATCCGAGGAGAAGCACAACATAACTAAAACCGACGACACCAAGAAGCAGAGACAAGGTGAACCCCCAAACATTCAGCAATCCTACGCGCTGGGGGATGCCTCGAAGTATACGCATTCTGGGGCGGAAGCCACAGAAAAAGAACGAGTTCAGCTGCCACTTTAGTACTACCCTAGATTGGGTCAGTGCAAGCACACGACGCGGGGGATGGGCTATGACCCGACTTCCAACAGCCCCGGTCGCTACGCTGTAACCGGCTCCAGCAGGCGTGACCAGCGGCGCCCCTTGCGCTGCGCTTGCGCCTGCTTGTGATACGCGTAGCCCGTGATCAACGGCAGTGCGAGTGTGGCTTCGCTGTAGACCATCTGCTCGTACGTGGTGTCCACCTTCCCCCATGAGCTGGCCTCTTTGAGCGTGCTCGAGGAGAGAGCGCCGTCGCGAACGTCGGCAACTGTGATTTGGATGGCATATTTGTGCATGGGGGCGTCAAGGCCAAGAATCTCCGCGGCTACCACAATATCCTGGGCAAAATTCTTGGGCACGCCGCCGCCGATCATCAACAGGCCCGTCGTGGGGTTGGCGATTTTCAGCTGCGTGAGCTCGTAGAAATCCTTCACCGAATCGATCGAGACCTTGGGCTTGTCGCCCCGGCCATGCTGGTGGGCCACCAACCCGAAGCCAGCCGAGCAGTCACTGAAAGCAGGTACGAAGATCGGGACGTCCATTTGATAGGCAGCGAAGATAATGCTGTCCACGCCCCCCTTTTCTGGCGTCTTGCCTTGCTTCTCGAGATAGGCGCCCATCTCACGGATGAATTCACGCGAGCTGTACGGCCGGGGATCCAGGGAGTCGGCAATGATGCGGCAGGTATCGTCGCATAACCGCAGCTCTTCCTCATCGATGAGTGTGTCGTAAATGCGGTCGATCATTAACTCCCGCAGGGTGGCATCTTCCGTTCCCTGGCGGTAGAGGTCGTCGGCGATCCAATGCTTATATCCCAGCGCCTCGAAGAAATCCTGGTCGACGATGTTGGCGCCGGTGGACACGACCGCATCGACCATGTTGTTGCGCAGCAGATCCACGAAGATCTGTTTTAACCCGGCGCTGATCAGCGATCCGGCCAGGCAGAGAATTACGCCACAATCCTGATCGCGCAGCATGCGCTCATAAATGGAAGCAGCCCGGGCAAGGTCACGGGAACTGTAAGCCATGGACTGCATCGCATCGACCAGGGGAACAACGTTGTGCTGCTTGATGTCGATGTGCTGGATTGGGGAGATCAGAAGCTCTTTTTTCGTAGGCATAGCACTATCAAGAATAACAAAACGAATTGATCTTTCGACCGCCCGCGCTTGTTAAATTTGCCGCACGCTGCCCTATTGCTGGAGCGCCGGCAGCAGCTCCGCCAACAGGTTCGTCAGGTCGGCCTGTGCGCGAGCCCCTGTTTCCATCACTTCCTGGTGGTTGATCGGCTGATCGAGAATGCCGGCGGCCATGTTGGTCACGCAGGAGATGCCGAGTACCTCAATCCCCATGTGCCGGGCAACGATTGCTTCGTGAACGGTCGACATACCCACCAGATCCGCCCCCCAACTACGAAAGGCCCGAATTTCCGCCGGCGTCTCGAAGCTGGGGCCGGAGAGACCGAGGTAAACTCCCTCGGGAAGATGAATCTGCTGGTGTTCGGCCGCAGCGTGGGCCAGCGCGCGCAGCCGCTTGGCGTAGGTATTCGACATGTCGAAGAATCGTTGCCCCAGGCGTTCGTCGTTGGGGCCGGCGAGAGGATTACGGCCAGTGAGGTTGATGTGATCGGACAGCAGGACAAGTTGCCCCTGGCGAAGATCCAGCCGAACGCCGCCGGCGGCGTTGGTAAGCACCAGGGTTGTGATCCCCAGCCGCCCCAGAACCCGCACCGGAAAAGTGACTTCTTCCGGGGTGTATCCCTCGTAGGCGTGCACCCGGCCCTGCATGACCGCGACAGGAGTTCCGGCGACGGCGCCAATAACCAGCCGGCCGCTGTGGCCTTCGACCGTGGGTTGAGGGAAATGGGGAATGGCCGTGTAGGGGATGGCAACCGCCTGCTCAATCCTGTCTGCAAATGAGCCCAGGCCAGAACCAAGCACGATGGCTACGCGCGGCGTGACCGCAATTTGCTCGCGGATGGCAGCCGCTGCTTCCTCCGCCTTGGTGAAGATGCTTTTCTCCAAACCGCGCCCCCCAAAGAAACTACAAATCAGCGCAGCAGTACGCTGACAATCGAAGCCGACATCAGGTTAGCCATGGTTCCGGCGAGCATCGCCCGCAATCCCAAACGGGCCAGGTCATTCCGCCGGTTTGGCGCCAGGGCGCCAATGCCACCAATCTGCATCCCGATGGAGCCAAGATTGGCAAACCCGCAAAGGGCAAACGTAGTGATGGTGAAGGAGCGAAAGTCGAGCGAGGACTTCTGCGCGCCCAATAGCGCGTAGGCCACCAGTTCGTTGGTTACGGTGCGCGTCCCCAGAAGATTCCCCACCAGGTGCGCGCTGTGCCAGGGAATTCCAATGAGCCACGCGACCGGTGCAAAGACGAAGCCAAGGATTACATTCAGGCTCGACGGAAATGGAACATGGTGCCCGCCCAGCCAGTTGTGGATCCCACCCAGCATTCCATTCAAAAGACCGATCAGCGCCAGGAACGAGATCAGCATGATGCCCACGTTGAAAGCCAGGCGCCCGCCGTCGATAGTCCCGCGGGCAATCGCGCCCAACAGATTCTCGTTGCTGTGTTGTTCATCGACCGGCATCGTTACCCGCCCGAGGGTGGCGGGAGTATGCGTCTCGGGAACCAGCATCTTGGCGACCAGAATCGTGCCCGGCGCAGTCATGATCACGGCAGCCAGCAGGTGCTTGGCCTCTATCCCGTAAAGAATGTAAGCCGCCATGATGCCGCCGGAGACGTGCGCCATCCCGCTGGTCATGATGGTCATCAGTTCCGATTGTGTGGCTCCAGGCAGAAAGGGCCGAATGCTGAGCGGCGCTTCGGTCTGCCCCATAAAAATACTAGCGGCCACGTTCAACGACTCGGCGCCGCTGATGCGCATGGTCAGCTGCATCAGGCGCGCCATCGCCTTGATCACGATTTGCATAATGCCCAGGTGATACAACACCGCGAAAAAAGCCGAGATAAAGATGATCGTGGGCAGAACCTGGAAAGCAATGATGAGCCCGAAGGACGAGTGCTGCTTGCCCAGATCGCCAAAGACGAATCCGGAACCAACAAAGGCGTAGGCCAGCATGCGGTTGACCGCGTCCCCAGCCGCCGCCAGGGCGCGCTCCCCAGCGTCGAAACGCAGCACCAGCACCGCGAAAATCCACTGCAATCCCAGCCCCCAGGCAGCCGTCTGCCAGCGGATGGCCTTGCGGTTGGTCGAAAGCAGCCAGGCAAGAAATAAGATTGCCACCAGCCCCAGCAACCCGGTCAATCGTCCCAAGCTGTTTTCTCCTTACTTTGCCGTTAGCAGTTTGAAACGGTGGGGAAAAACCTCTTCGAAGCGGTAGTCTTCCCAGCCTGAATCGCCGCGAAAAATAACCCGCGATGCGGGCATCATGAACTCGCTCAATACCTGCAGACAAGCCCCACACGGGGGACTTGCCGCCTGGTTCAAGTTGGTGATGGCGCAGGCAAGCACGCGCATTTCCGGCCCGTGCTCGGCAACGGCGCGAACCACCGCGGACCGCTCCGCGCAGATGGTAAGGCCGTAAGAGGCGTTCTCCACGTTGGCGCCGGTGACGATTGCTCCGTTCTGCAGCAGCAATGCGGCGCCCACGCGAAATTTTGAATACGGCGCGTACGCATGGTCAGCCGCGTCGGCCGCCCGCGTTGTCAACTGCCGCAGTAGCTCCGGAGTGAATCCATTCTCGCCTGCTTGCATCGTCCACTGAGCGTAATGGCAGCCGAGCCCGGACGCAACACAGATGTGTCTTTTGCCGCCAAGAGCATCCAAGTCTCGGGTACCCCTGGGTTTGTTGCGCTATCAAACTGTCAGGACCCGGCAACCGCTATCCTTGAGATTGACCTTTATGGCCGTGAAGAAGCAAAGTCGATCGGCGTCAAATGTGCAGCCCGGAAATGTGCTGGAACTCTTCCATCCGGTGACGGCAGACTGGTTCCGCGCCGTCTTCGAGCAGCCCACCGCCCCACAACGGCTTGGCTGGCCGGCGATCGCGCGGGGCGAAAGCACCCTGATTCTTGCTCCCACCGGTACAGGCAAGACGCTAACCGCGTTTCTCTGGTGTCTCGACCGGCTTATGCTTCACCGCAAGCAGGACGAGACTGAGGGCTGCCGGGTTATTTACCTTAGCCCCCTGAAAGCACTCGCCGTCGACGTAGAGCGCAACCTGCGTTCGCCGCTGGCCGGCATCGCGAATATGGCCCGGCAGCGGGGAGCCACTTTCCATCAGCCCGAGATCAGCATCCGTACCGGTGACACATCGCAGCGGGACCGAAGCCGGTTCCGCCGGCATCCCGCTGAAATCCTGATCACCACGCCGGAGTCGCTGTACCTGCTGCTTACTTCGGACGCCGCCTCCAGCCTGCGCCTGGTGGACACCGTGATCATCGATGAGATCCACGCCGTCGTGCCCACCAAGCGTGGCGCACATCTGGCCCTGTCGCTGGAACGGCTGGAGGCCATCACCGCGGGCCGGGTGCAACGTATCGGCCTCTCTGCCACCCAACGTCCCCTGGAGGAGGTGGCGCACTTCCTCGGGGGAGCGACTGCCGCGGCCGAATCACCCACCGAGTCGCCCGCCGAATTAGCCGAATTAAATGATCGGGACTCTCCCGTCGTCGCCTACCGGCCGGTCACCATCATCGACGCCAGCGAACCCAAGAAGCTCGACTTGCGCATCGAAGTTCCCGTCGAAGACATGGCCCGGATGGGGCAAAAAGAAGACTTGCCCAGCGGCGCGGCCTCCCAGGGGCCCAAGCGTACTTCCATCTGGACCGCCATTCATCCCCGCTTGGTAGAGATTATCCGCCAGCGCCACTCCACCATCATTTTCGTCAACAGCCGGCGAATTGCCGAGCGGCTGGCCGGCGCGATCAATGAGCTTGCCGGCGAACAATTAGCCCGCGCCCATCATGGCTCCCTCGCCGCCGCGCAGCGCTCTGAGATCGAAGAGCAACTGAAGGCCGGCCGCCTGCGCGCGCTGGTCGCCACCTCCTCGCTCGAGCTCGGCATCGACATGGGCGCGGTTGACCTGGTGGTGCAGATTGAGGCTCCTCCCTCCGTGGCCAGCGCAATGCAGCGCATTGGCCGTGCCGGGCACCACGTGGGTGCGGCCAGCGAAGGTGTCATTTTCCCCAAATACCGCGCCGACCTCGTCGCCTGCGCGACGGTCACTCGCGCCATGCATGAAGGCCTGGTGGAATCGACCCGCTTTCTGCGTAACCCGCTCGACGTGCTGGCGCAGCAAATCGTCGCTATCGTGGCCCAGCCTCCCTTCCTGGCTCTGTCGGACCGGAAGGAGCAGCCGGCGGCGCCTATCGAGATCGGCGTGGAGCAGGTTTTCCGGCTTATTCGCGGCGCGGCTCCCTTTAGCGGCCTTACCCGCGGAGCCTTCACCGGCGTGCTCGATTTGCTCGCCGGCCGTTACCCATCCGACGAATTCGCCGACCTGCGGCCGCGCATCACCTGGGACCGGGTGCGCGACACGCTGGCGCCCCGAGAGGGAGCCAAGATGCTGGCCATCCTGAACGGCGGCACCATTCCCGACCGCGGGCTCTACGGCGTATTTCTCTCTGGAGCGGAGGGCAAGCCGGTGCGCGTGGGCGAACTCGACGAAGAGATGGTCTTTGAAAGCCGCACCGGTGACACGTTCATCCTGGGGGCATCGACCTGGCGCATCGATGAGATCACGCACGACCGTGTGCTGGTGTCGCCGGCGCCCGGCCAGCCAGGCAAGATGCCATTCTGGCACGGAGACAACGCTGGGCGGCCGCTCGAGTTCGGCCGCCGCATCGGCCAGTTGGTGCGTGAACTGCGAGAGATGCCGCGCAACGCCGCATTGAGCCGGCTGACCCGCGAGCACGATCTTGATTCCATGGCAGCGGAAAACCTCATTCGCTTTCTCGCCGACCAGGAAATTGCCACCACAGTGGTTCCAGATGATCGCAACCTCGTCATCGAGCGCACCCGCGATGAAATGGGCGATTGGCGAGTCTGCGTGCTGACTCCGTTCGGGAGCCGCATTCATGCCCCCTGGGCCATGGCGATCAGCGGCCGCATTCGTGCCAGCGGCGGTGCGGATGTAGAGGCCATGTGGGGCGACGATGGATTTGTCCTGCGCTTTCCCGACAGCGATGCGCCGCCCGACTCTGAGCTGGTTCTTCTCGACCCGGAAGAGGCTACGGACCTGGTGCTACGGCAGCTCAGCACCACCGCGTTGTTCGCGGCGAAATTCCGTGAAAGCGCAGCGCGAGCACTGCTGCTGCCAAGGCGGCGCGCGCAGGGCCGCGCGCCCTTGTGGCAGCAACGCAAGCGCGCTTACGATCTGCTCTCCGTCGCGTCTCGCTATCCGTCGTTTCCCATTCTGCTGGAGGCCTATCGCGAGTGCATGCGCGACGTTTTCGATATGCCCGCGTTGTTGGAGACGCTGCGCGCCATCCGCCAGCGCAACGTACGCGTGCATGTAGCCGACACGCGCACTCCTTCGCCTTTTGCATCGTCGCTGCTGTTCAGCTATGTGGCGAATTACATCTACGATGGCGATGCGCCGCTGGCGGAACGCCGGGCCCAGGCACTCTCGATCGACCAGGAGCAGCTGCGCGATCTGCTGGGTGATGCCGACCTGCGGGAGCTGCTCGACGCCGATGCCATCAGCGAGGTGGAAGACCAGCTCCAGGGCCTGCTGGAAACCCAGCGCGTTCGCTCGGCGGACGGCATCCACGACTTGCTGCTACGTGTCGGCGATCTGTCGCGCGAAGAGTTGTTACAGCGCCTTGCTGATCCTGAAGTTGCCGGCCATCTGGAACGGCTGCTCCGCTCCCGGCGTCTGCTCGAGATCAAAATAGCCGGCGAGAAACGGCTGATCGCCATTGAAGACGCAGCGCGCTACCGCGATGCGCTGGGCATTCCGCTTCCCCCCGGCATCGCGGCTGCCCTGCTGCAGCCAGTCGCCGCGCCCGTGCTCGAACTGGTCCGCCGCTTTGCCCGGACCCACGGGCCCTTTACCCTGCGCGAGATCGCTGCCAGGTTCGCCCTCGATGCTCCGCAGATAGAGAGGACCTTGCAAACACTGCTGCTCGACGGCCGCATCGTGGAGGGAGGGTTTCGTCCTGGCGGCGTCTACCGCGAGTGGTGCGATGCCGAGGTGCTGCGCCTCATCCGGCGCAAGTCGCTGGCCCGGCTGCGCCGCGAGGTGGAACCGATTGAGCAGCAGGCACTGGCGCGGCTCGCTACTCATTGGCAGGGCGTGCTCCAGCGACGGCGCGGCCTCGATGCCCTGCTGGACACCATCGAGCATCTCCAGGGTTCACCGCTGGCTGCTTCACTGGTCGAGACGTCCATCCTGCCGGCGCGGCTCGCAAACTACTCGCCGGGCAGCCTGGACACGTTGATCGCCGCCGGCGAAGTCGTCTGGTGCGGGCTCGATTCGCTGGGTGAGCATGACGGGCGCATCGCCCTGTTTTTGGCCGATAAGCTTAGGACGCTGTTGCCCCCGCGCAGCGACCGCCCAGCCGAGCAGCCGTTGAGTCCGAAGGAGCTGGCGCTGTTGGAGGAGATGGGCCGGAGCGGCGCCGCCTTCTTTACCCAACTGCATGAGGCTGTGGGCGGGGGATACCCAGGCGAGACCCTCGATGCGCTCTGGAACCTGGTTTGGCGCGGCCTGGTGACCAATGACACCTTCCATGCCCTGCGCGCCTACGTCGCCCGGCCGGCCAGCTCACGGCAACCCAAGCGTCAGCATAATCTGCCATCGTTTCGCTCCCGCCGCACCACACCACCCAGTGCCCAGGGCCGTTGGAGTCTGGTTCCCTCATCGCTTGCGTCTGCCACCGAATGGAGCCACGCCTTCGCCAACCAGTTGCTCAATCGATACGGTGTGCTTACCCGCGAATCAGCTGCCAACGAGAACCTGCCCGGCGGCTTCAGCGCCATCTACGATGTGCTCAAAGCACTTGAAGAAAGCGGACGCATCCGCCGCGGTTATTTCGTCGCCGGCCTCGGTGCGACCCAGTTCGCGCTGCCTGCTGCAGTCGATCTCTTACGTTCGCTCCGCAATGGACCACCGCTCGAGAAGCCGGAGATGGTGATGCTCGCTGCGACCGACCCGGCGAACCTATACGGTTCCGTCCTGCGCTGGCCTGCCCTGGCCGAAGAGGTGGCCGACGGCTCTCCGCGCCAGCTTACGCGCAGCGCGGGCGCCAGTGTCGTGCTGCGCAACGGCGACCTGGTGGCTTACCTGCGCCGCAACAACCCCAGCTTGCAGGTCTTCTTACCCACCGAAGAGCCGGATCGCTCGACCACCGCCCGCGACCTCAGCCTCTTTCTTGCCACACTGGCGCAGCAGGATATGGAGCGCCGTCAGGACCAACGCGGAGGCATGCTCATCTCTACGGTGAACGGCCAACCGGCAGCACACCACTTTCTTGCCTCGTTTCTTCAAGACGCCGGATTCCATCTTGCGCCGCTCGGCCTCAACTTTCGCCGCATACCAGCTGCCGTCCTGCCGGCCACAGTGGGCGACGGCGGCAGCCCGAAAGTGCAGTAGGTTGCTCCGTGCCTGAAGGCGATACCATCTTCCGCTCTGCTCGCGCCCTGCAGCAGGGGTTCGCCGGTAAGAAGGTCACCCTGTTCGAGACTGCTTATGCTCCGTTGGCCAGCGTGGACGATCAGACTCCGGTAACCGGCCGCACCATCGAACGCGTGGAGTCGCGCGGCAAATGGCTGCTCATCTATTTTTCCGGCGATCTCATACTCGCGACCCACATGCTGATGAGCGGTAGCTGGCACATCTACCGTGTCGGAGAACGATGGAAGCGCGGTCGCAGCCATATGCGAGTGTTGCTGGGCACGGCGGATCTGCTCGCGGTCGCCTTCAATGTGCCGGTGGCCCGCTTTCACACCGCGCGCACGCTGGAACGCTTTGCAGGTGTCGCCGGACTGGGACCGGACCTCCTGGGCACTGAGTTTGCAGCGGATGAAGCCACGGCACGGCTGCTCGACCAAGGCGGCGAAGAGATTGGCAGTGTGCTGCTCAACCAGCGAGTGATGGCCGGGATCGGAAATGCTTTCAAGTCGGAGATATGCTTCGCCTGCGGAGTGAATCCGTTCCGCAAAGTAGCTACTTTAAGTACCCGTGAGGTCGAGTGCCTGCTGGAGACTGCGCGCCGGTTTCTTGCCGCCAATGTTGCTGAGGGATCCGGCGATGGCATAGTGACCTACACTGGAGCGCGCCGCACTACAGGCTCCATGAACCCCGCAGCCAGGCTCTGGGTCTACCGTCGCGCGGGATCCGCATGCCGCCGCTGCGGGACCACGATCCTGACCCGAAAACAAGGCCTGGGCGCCCGCTCCACTTACTGGTGTCCCGATTGTCAAAAGGACTAACTGCCCGCTTGGCTAAGAAGACCTTAGTTAAGGGAAGGACGGGTGCCCCATGTTCGCCCCAGCGTACATGGGACGAAAAAGAAGGGCGAAGCCCCTCCATTGTTTTATCGACTTCTGTTGGGCGCGAACCTGGGGCACCCGTCCCAATCCTGACGCCTTGTTACCCTAATGTGGCTGTGCGGGATCTGCTACTTGCTGCTTGTTATCGTTATCGCCCTTAGACCCAAATAGTCTTCCGAAGAAGCCCTTTTTCTTTTTCTGCTGCTGATCCGCGGCAGGCGCGACTGTCCCCGGCTGAGCCGGTGCGGCCGCCGCTTGCGTGCCCACCGGTGGCGGCGGCAGAGCCGGCATTCCATTCACCGGAGTACCCGGCGCGACCGTGGCCTGCTTGCCGATGCCAAAAAGTTTCTGGAAGACATTGCGCTGATCGCCTGCGGCCTGATCGCAGGTTTGCGTGGGTGCGGTTCCATCGAGAAAATCAACATCGTAGTCTGTCGGACAACTGGCGTCCGCGAGCAGATTGGTAAATTTATCCAGCCGGACCGTAGAAACCCCATTCGGAGCAACGAACGGTCGCGTGTCAGAATACTGCGGCAACTGGATAGCATGCTTCATGAACTCCGCCCAGATGGGCGCAGCGGCCTTGCCACCATCCAGCTTGAGATCCGTATAGTCGTCATTGCCGATCCAGACTACGCACAGCAGGTTGCTGGTAAAGCCGGCGAACCAGGCGTCGTGGGAGGTGCCTGTTTTCCCTGCCGCGGGCGCAGTAAAGCCCTCCGCACGGACTCTGCCGGCAGTGCCCGAGTTGATCACGTTCTCCATCAGCGACAGGGTCAGATAGGCGACGCGCGGATCGAGAATGGGCTTGGAATTTGGCGGATAGTCGCTCAGTACATCCCCCGACGCAGAGCGAACGGATGCGAGAAACCAAGGATCGATCTTGACCCCCGCATTCGCGAAAACGGTATACGCTCCGGCGATATCCAGCGGCGTGGCGTCGTAGGCGCCCAGCGCTACCGCGGGAGTTCCGCGCGCGGATTTAATGCCGGCATCCCGCGCCAAGGCAGCAACATTGTTGTAACCCACCATTTGCGCCAGAGACACGGTGGCATTGTTTTCTGACCACTGCAGCGCGGTCCGGGCAGTGATCTGGCCGGCAAAACGGGTGTCGTTATGATAGTTGCTCGGCGCGTATCCATCCTCAAACGTGGTCGGATCGTTGTTGAGCAGGGTGACAGCTGTAAACACTCCGCTCTGCCTGCCCGGGTCGGGCGGCGCCGGATCTGCGGAGCTTTGTCCGGCGGAGGCTTGTTCGGTCGAGACCAGTTGTTCTCCCGCCGGAGCCTGTGGAGCCGGTTGCGTAAGGATGGTGCCCGCCAGGCTGGTGTTAAACGCCGCCGCGTAAACAAAGGGCTTAAAAGCGGACCCCGTAGGACGGTGTTGCACAGCATGGTCGAACTGGCTGGCGCCGTAATTCCTTCCTCCCACCAGGGCCAGCACTTGCCCGGTATGCGGGTTCAGCGCAATGAGAGCAACCTGGGGGTAGGTGATGGGTGAATCGTCGCCCGCTTTCACCTTGTGTGCATGCAGCCTCTCTACCTGTACGTCAACCGCCTTCATACCCTGAGCCACTGCGTCCTGGGCCACCCGCTGCAAATCCGGATCAAGCGAGGTGTAAATGCGCAAGCCTTGATGGTTGAAGTCAGTGTCTCCCATACGCTGCACCAGCCGGTCGCGCACCAGGTCGACGAAGTAAGGGGCCTCCCCCGCATCCACGTTGATGGGCGTCAGGTTGAGCGGTTCGGCCTTGGCCAGTGTCGCCTCGTCTTTGGTGATCTTGCCCGTCTCGACCATCGCGTCGAGCACCATGTTGCGCCGCTGTGTAACCCGCTCGGGATGCCGATAGGGGTTGAGATAACTCGGATGCTGGATCATGCCCGCGAGCATGGCGCCCTGCGCCAGATCCAGCTGCTTCACGTCTTTGCTGAAGTAGGTCTGCGCCGCCTGGCCAAACCCATTGATCGCGAAACTCCCCTGCTGCCCCAGGGGAATCTCGTTGGCATAGATCTGAAAAATTTGCTGCTTGGTGAAGCGGTTCTCCAACTGGAAGGTGATGGCAATTTCGATGATCTTGCGCTTCAACCGCTTCTCCGGCGTCAGAAAGAAGCCCCGGGCAAGCTGCATGGTGAGCGTCGAGCCACCCTCACGCCGCCGGCCTGCGCGCAGATCATCGCGTAGCGCGCCCAGCAGCCGGAAATAGTCCACGCCGCCATGTTCAAAGAACCGCCGGTCCTCGATCGAGGTTACGGCGTTGACCAGATTGACCGGCAATTCGTTATAGGTGACCAGGCGCCGCTTGGTGCGGTTCTGGCCTTCGGAGAGCCCGGTGATGAGCTCCGGTTCCAGCTCATAAGCGTCCAGCTCCTGCCCGCCATCGCCGCTGATCTTACTGACCATGCCCTTGTTGAACGAAACCGTGGCGCTTTGTTCGGAGTGGTACGACTGTGGCCCCGGCTGAATGGTGATACTCGAATCATTAAGCGAATAGGTTCCCATCCGCGAGTGGTCGCGATCCTCGTCGCCGCTATAGCCGGCGGTGCGCAATTCGAGGGCTATTGCGCGGGGGGTGAGCTTCTGCCCAATGCGTACTTCTTTCGGTGCTGCGTAGATTTTCGCCGTCTGCTCGAAGAGTGGCTTTTGCAGCCGCTCATCCACAATATTTCGATAGCTCACGTAGTAGTAGCCGAAGATCGATCCGCCCACCACAAGAACCAGCGCCAGCATGCCCGCCAGCCCGATGACGACGGCGCTGCGTATGGGGTGGTTCAGCAGGTTCGACCGTACAACCTTGATTTTGACTGCCAAATTAGAAACTCCGCCCTTAATCCACTTCGACGACTTCTTTGAGCCGCCTCGCCGCTTCCGCAATGGCGACGTCCTGGCTGGTCGCCGTGGAGCGAGTTACCAGCTCCAGCCGCCCCTCCGCCGCTTTCTTGCCTATGTTGATGCGGTAAGGGATGCCGACGAGGTCGGCATCTTTGAATTTGACGCCTGCACGCTCGTCCCTGTCATCCAGCAAGACGTCGAATCCCGCATCCTCCAGCTGTTTGGCCACTTGTTCAGCGGTGGCTGCCAGGTGGGCATCGCCCATGTTTGTGACAGTCACGACCACATCGAACGGCGCAATCGATCGTGGCAGCCAGAAGCCGTTCGCATCATGGTTCTGCTCGATGGCCGAGGTCAGGATTCGTTCGATCCCGATCCCGTAGCAACCCATGATGGGGATAACTTCCTTACCATTTGGGTCCAGCACACGGATGCCCATGCTCTCCGAATACCGGTAACCCAGTTTGAAGATGTGCCCCACCTCGATGGCTTTCGCCACCCGAAGCGGAGTGCCGGGCGAGGCCGGACACTGCGGGCAACTTTCCCCTTCCGTGACGTTGCGCACGTCCGCGGTCAAGGTCGGATGAAAATCCCGCCCTGGCGTCACATTGCGCAAATGATATTCCTCCTGATTGGCGCCCGCGACCAGATTGCGCCGGCCTTCCAGAGCACGATCCAGGATGACCGTTACCTTACCGGCTTCCGGGTCGTCTCCGGCCGCCAGGGCGTCCAGACCAATGGGTCCCAGGAAACCGGCGGGCGAACGAAACGTCTGCTGAATCTCTTCCGGCACCATCGGTCGAATCTCCCTGGCCGAGGGGAAGAGGCCGGCTAGTTTGGCCGGGTTGATGGTGTGGTCGCCGCGCAACAGGACCACCACCGGGCTCACGGTCTCTGCCGCGCCAGCCTTCGCCTGGGCGGTCAACGCCATGTACGCCATGGTCTTGATCTGGTATGCCGCCGGCAAGTGGAGAAAAGCGCCTACCTCTTCGATGGTCCGCCTTCCCGGGGTGTGCACCAGTTCCGGCGCGCCGTCTCCGGGGAGCTCTTCCACCGGCGGCAGTTGCGAGGTAGCCTTCTCCACGTTGGCCGCGTAATTGCACGCCGGGCAGCTTGCGATCAGGTCTTCACCGGCCTCGGCGTACACCATGAACTCCTGCGATTGGGAGCCTCCCATACCCCCGGAATCAGCCTCCACGGCCACGAACTTGAGACCGGCCCGGGTAAAGATAACGCGATAGGCCGCGTCATGCTGCTTGTAGCTGACATCGAGGCCGGCTTCGTCCAGGTCGAAGGAATAAGCGTCCTTCATCACAAACTGGCGAACCCGGAGCAAGCCGGACCTGGGCCGCGGCTCATCGCGAAACTTGGTTTGGATCTGGTACCAGATCTGGGGCAGCTGCTTGTAGCTCCGCAGCTCCTTGCGGGCGATATCCGTCATCACTTCTTCATGGGTCATGCCGAGGGCCAGCCAGGCGCCCTTGCGGTCCTGCAGCTTGAACAGGTTGTTGCCCATGGTGGTCCAACGGCCACTCTCTTCCCACAGCTCGCGAGGATGAAGAGCCGGCAGGTAGAATTCCTGCGCGAAGCGGTTCATCTCCTCCCGGACAATCCCCTGGATCTTCAGCATGGAGCGCTGGCCCAGAACGAGGTAGGAGTAGATTCCTGCGCCGACTTGACGAATGTATCCGGCGCGCAATAGAAATTTGTGACTGGCTACCTCGGCATCGGCCGGGGCTTCGCGCAGTGTGGGAATGAACAGCTTCGACCAACGATACATTCTGGGGGTTACTTTCTCAGGCAGCGTAAGCCAATTCTAAATGGTCCAGAGAGGGTCCACCGGGCTGCGCTCCTGGCAGTCGAGCCGCCAGTTCCTGGCGACACCAGCGGTATTCACCGGACTGTCATCAAACCCGGCGGCCCACTTTTTACAATCACGGATGCTATGTATAACGAACCTTTGACTTTTGACGTTGTACCCGGCAACACGCCGGACACCCGGATCTTCCACCTGCATGGTCCGATTACCATGAGCAACCTGTTCGAATTCCAAAAGGTTCTCATGGGCGGGACCGAGAAAGTCACTATCCTCGACTTCACCGAATCGCCCTACATGGATTCGGCTGCCCTGGGCGCCCTGCTCAATTTTTACGTCTCAGGCAAACGCCGCGGCCGCTTTCTCCGGCTGGTGGCGGTCAACTACCGGGTCGCCGAGCTGCTCAAACTCACCAGTGCCAATACCTTGATCCACAGCTACGACAGCATTGAAGCTGCGGAAGCCGCCTCTTGAACCGTTCAGATCAGTTCGAGTCCCCATAAATCGTGCAGATGGAGAACCCCTGTCACGGCCTGGCTCGAGTCGACGACCACCAGTGAGGTGATTCTCTTCTCTTCCATGATGCTCAGGGCGCGCGCCGCGAACTCATCAGGCCCGATGGTCTTAGGTGATGTATTCATGGCATGGCCTGCGGTCATCGCCAGCGCTTCCGGTCCCTTGGCTTCCAGCAAACGGCGAAGGTCGCCATCGCTCATGATGCCGATCAAGGTGTCGCCGTCCGTCACCGTGGTCATCCCCAGGCGTTTGCGGCTCATCTCGTAGATCACCGCCGGCATCAGCGTGGTGAAAGAGACCCTGGGAACGGCGTCGCCGCCGTGCATAAGCTCCCGTACCCTGGCTAACTTCTTGCCCAGCTTGCCGCCGGGATGAAGATCGGCGAAGTCTTCCGCACGAAAGCCCTTTCTCAGAGACACTGCGATGGCCAGTGCATCGCCCAACGCCAGCATCACCGTCGTCGAGGCGGTAGGGGCGAGGCCCATGCCGCATGC
This sequence comes from uncultured Acidobacteriaceae bacterium, assembly GCA_963758385.1. Lineage (GTDB taxonomy): Bacteria > Acidobacteriota > Terriglobia > Terriglobales > Acidobacteriaceae > PALSA-350. The sequence continues at coordinate 3,489,009 of CAVWVA010000001.1, forward strand.
TTCCTGCGCCACGCTCAAATCCAGTGCCACATCGCTCGCCTGCGCAAGGGTCGAGGCCGGAGCGCAGCAGAAACTGATCAGGCCATCGCCGATCCTTTTAAGCGTGGGCAAGAGACGCAGAATCTCTTCGGTCTCCCCGCTCGAGGAGAGGGCAATCACCACATCGCCTTTCGCCAGCATGCCCAGGTCACCGTGCAGCGCATCCGCTGGATGAAGGAATAAGGCCGGCGTGCCGGTTGAGTTAAAGGTGGCGACCAGCTTTTGCGCGATGATGCCGCTTTTCCCCATACCGGTGACCACCGCTCGTCCGCGGCCCCGCCCGCACTCCACGATAAGCTCCACGGCGCGGGAAAAATCAGCCGACATACCATCTTCAAGGCGGGCCGCAAGTCGAAGCAGCGCCTCGGCTTCGATGCGTATCAACTCAGCTGCGGTGGGTGCGGTCATGGTTTCCAATGGCAAAGCAATTGATCGTAACAGCATCCGTGGGAGCTCCGGGAGCGAGTCTGGCGGCGGCGTCCATTAGAATGAGACAAGGCACAATTGTGTGCAACCCGGCCAGCGAAAATGCTGCGCCCGGAGAAGGTCAGTCGACGTGAAGCGCAATCAATGGGTTATTGTTCTGGTTTTGGCCGCATTCGCGCTTATGGTGTGGTCGGGATATTCCAACTACAAGCGCCGCAAGCAATACGCACAGCGACAGGTGCAAGGATCATCAGCTCCCGAAAGCGCGAATAACCAATCTGTTCAGCAAGACGTAGCCGCGGACGAGGGGCTTCCCGATCTGCGCGGCAAGCGCGCTCCCGACTTTAGTTTGAAATCCATCGACGGCAAGAAAATTTCCCTCTCCGATTACCGGGGCAAGGCGGTATTGATCAACTTCTGGGCGACCTGGTGTGCGCCCTGCAAGATTGAAATGCCCTGGCTGGTCGCCTTGCGCAACCAGTATGCCGGTGAGGGCTTTGAAATTCTTGGCGTCTCTGAGGATGATGCGGACACGCCCCGGTCCAAGCTGGCGAAGTTCGGCCAGGAGCAGGGGCTCAATTACCCGCTGCTACTGGGAGATGACGCGGTGTCTCGCAAGTATGGTGGGGTTGAGTTCCTTCCCACCTCGTATTTTGTTGGGCGCGACGGCAAGATTGTCGCGGAAACAGCCGGGTTAGTTTCGAAGGATGAAGTAGAAGTCAGCATCAAAAAGGCGCTGGCCGCGGGGAGCAAATAACGTGATGCGCCGCACCGCTATGCTGGTGGTCGCAGGTCTTGCCGCCTCCCTTTGCGCCGCGGGCGCCGTCTGGTCCCACACTTCGTTCCTGCAGGTAATGAAGGATCCGCCATTGCCGCTGCCCGGCGATGCAAACCGCAGAACCGATGCAGATACAGCAGTCCAGTTCCTCTCCCCGGATCAGGTAACTGTGCCTGCACGCAGTCGGACCCAGATCGATCTTCATTTCCGTGTCGCCAACGGCCTGCACATCAATTCGCATGCGCCGCTGGAGAAGTCCCTGATCCCGGCACGTCTGGCGGTAGTCGAAGCTCCCGGTCTCAACGTCACTGCGGTCGACTTCCCCCCGGGCACCGAGTATGCGCTCCAGTTGGCGCCCAACGAAAAGCTCAGCGTCTATACCGGCGAGTTTGTTCTGCACGCGCACCTGACGGCGCAACCGGGCGAGCATGTTCTAAGTGGAGCCCTACGCTACCAGGCCTGCGACTCCAACTCCTGCATGCCGCCGCATTCAATACCCGTCTCGGTTACAATTGTGGCCCAGTAAAGGTCGCTTGTCACTTCGGAGAAGAAACCGCAGGTCCCTTTCACTCGGTAACTACGCCCAATTCCTGCGAAGCGGCGATTAACCCAGCGCCTTTGAGCCTTTTGACCACGCGCTCCTTACCTAATGCAGCCATAACCGCGAACAGGCTGGGTGCGACACCCTGGCCGGTGAGCGCCACCCGCGATCCGTTGATGAGGGCGCCCGCCTTCACAGCCTTTTCCTCGGCAAACGCGCGCAGCAACTGCTCCGCGGTTGTCTCGCTAAAGTCCTCCAACCCCTGGTAACGTTCGCCCAATTCCACCAGCAGCGAGCGACTCCGCTCATCGGCAAGGAATTTCGCTACAGCAGCGGTATCATATTCGTAAGCATCGCCGAAATACCCACGAAATGCCCCGGCAAAATCCTTCAAATTACGTGCCCTGGGTTGCAGCAAAGCAATCGCCGCGAGTATTTCGTTGCCGGCGCGGTCAGGTACAAATCCCGCCCTCTCCCATTCTTCTTCAATCAGCGGCAACAGCTGTTGGGGTGAGTATCGGCGTATCCACTCGGTGTTGAACCAGGCAAGCTTGTCATTGTCAAACACAGCATTGGAGCGCGAGATGCCATCGAGCGAAAATAACTCGATCAGCTCGTCCGAGGAGAAAATCTCCCGATCTTTCTGGGCGGTTGCACCCGGCGTCCACCCCAACAGCGCCAGAAAGTTGCGAAAGGCTTCCGGCACGATGCCCATCTCCTTGTAGGAGATAACGCTGGTGGCGCCATGGCGCTTGGAAAGCCGGCTCTTGTCGGGCCCAAGAATCAGCGGCAGATGAGCAAACACGGGGAGAGGCTTCTTGAGCGCCTGGTACTGCAGCACCTGCTTGGGTGTGTTCGAAATATGGTCGGCCCCGCGAATGATGTGGGTCAGACGCATATCCAGGTCGTCCGCAACCACGCTCAGGTGATAGGTAGGTATGCCGTCGGAGCGCAGCAGGACAAAGTCCTCCAATTCTGTGTTGGCAAATTCCACCCGGCCGAAAACTGCGTCTTCGAACGTGGTCACGCCGTCCTCGGGCACAGCGAAGCGCAGGGCGCCGGGTTCACCAGCCTGAAACCGCGTATAGGCAAGCGACGGATCAAGGGCGCGGCAGCGCCGGTCATACATGGGAGGCTTGCCCGCCGCGACCGCTTGTTGCCGCCGTTGCTCCAGCTCGTCTTTGGTACAGAAGCAGTAATATGCGTGGCCATTCTGGCGCATCTGCTCGGCAGTGGCTTGATAGAGTGGAAGCCGTTGCGATTGGAAGAACGGCCCTTCGTCCCACTCGAGTCCCAGCCAGCGCATGCCATCGAGAATGCCCTGCACCATATTCTCGGAAGACCGCTCGAAGTCGGTATCTTCAATGCGCAGAATGAAGACGCCGCCGGTGTGCCGGGCAAAGAGCCAATTAAAGAGGGCGGTGCGCGCCCCGCCTACGTGCAGATAGCCGGTAGGCGAGGGCGCAAAACGGACGCGAGGTTTCTGAGGATTGTCGGGCATCGATTTTCAGGCCGGGGACACAGGCCAGATACGATGCTAGATCATTTCAGCGGCTGGCGTATCGCAAGCAGGGCCTACGCCGGCGGTTGATAAGGAACCGGCGGCGGCGCGGGATATACCATCGCCGCGGGAACTACATTCCATTTCGCGAAGGCCAGAAAATACAACATGACGATGTTGATGATCGGCAGGAAAATCAGCAGCGAAAGGAATGGGCTGAACCCCGCTTTCTTGAAAATAAACCAATATGGAATAACCATAAGAATCGAAATCACCAAGCCGAAGAAGCCAAAGAACATTAGATAAAGGATCGAATGCGTGGGGTCGAATCCATAGGTTGAGTGCATGGCTTAAGTCTCCACAGTGAGGTGCTGGCAAGCTTAACCCGCAAGCCTTAGGAGGACAAGAAGAAACAGGTCTTAGGACTGTGTGGCAATCGCCGAAGCAGTTCGATCCTTCCAGTGCCCCCGGGTGAAATCTGGGAATTTTACCGGCGCGCTGCCCTGCTCAACCGAGAGACGGCTCAGCGGGCCGGGCGATGACCACGCCGCAGCATCATAGACATCCATGTCGGGCGGCAGCCCTTGCTTCATGCACTGCAGCAAGCGATACAGCATGATGTAATCCATGCCTCCGTGGCCGCCGAGCTTCTTGGCAATCTCGCCTTCGTTTTTCCAGAGTGGATGCTGGTACTCACTCCATTTATCGATGGAACCCCATTCCTCGTCGCCCTGTTGGCCGTCGAAGTAGATGCGAGGCGGGTAGTCAGCGAAGATCCCTTTGGTCCCCGCAATCATGTTTATGCGGCTATAGGGCTGAGGATTCGAGACGTCGTGCTTGAGGGTGATGGTGAGGCCATTGGCGGTCTTGATCAGCGATGTGTTCAAATCGCCGGTCACATAATGATCGGACCAGTGGGGGTTGGACGGATCGATGTGTTGCTTGCGATACAGTTCCAGGCCTCGCTGAGGACTACTCATCGACACCATGTAGTCAAAGCGGTCGCCGCGCTGGATGCCCATGTAGTTGGCGACGGGGCCGAGACCGTGGGTTGGGTAGAGATTCCCGTCGCGTTGGGTATGGAAGGCAAGCCGCCATAGGCCTTCTCCCTTGCCGGAGAAGAGCTCTTCCCGCAAATCGTGCAGATAGGCGCCTTCGCCATACAGGAGATCGCCGAAGAGCCCGGCATGCGTCATGCGCAGGACCAGGGTCTCGTTGTATCCGTAACAGCAGTTTTCGAGCATGGTGCAGTGGCGGCGAGTCCGTTCGGAGGTATCGACGAGTTTCCAGCAATCGTCAATCGTGGTCGCGGCCGGCACCTCAACGGCCACGTGCTTGCCGTGCGTCATGCCGGCGACGGCCATCTCCACATGCCAGTTCCAGGGGGTCGCGATGATCACCAGGTCAAGGTCGTCGCGAGCGACCAGCGACTCAAAGCTATGATCTCCGGCGGTGTAGAGAGTAGGCGCCTTCTGCCCTGCCTTTTCAACCAAATCCTGCGCATGGGCCGCTTTTTCGCCAACGATGTCGCAGATGGCAAGCACCTTCGCATTGGCGCCGAGGAGGTTGCCGAGAAGGCTGGTGCCGCGTCCGCCAACGCCGATCATGCCGATGCGGGGGCCGTCGGGAGAGACGGGAGTGTAGGCCATGCCGATGACGCTGGCAGCGTGGGATTTGCTCGTATCCGCGCTCGTATCCCCACGGAGCGGCGGGCGGAGACTCGAGGTGACTTCCGCGGATGCTCCGACCGCGCCGGCTACCGCACCCAGTGCGCCCAGCCGCAGCAGATCCCGCCGGGAAACACCTTCAAATTGCTTGTCAGGAATCTCGTTCATCGTTTATCCCCTTGACCCATCAGGTTGCGCTTGCGGTTGATTCGAAATGATATCCTCCGGGGCGGCAAACGCATGCTAACATCCCCTTCCAATAGAAACTTTTCCTGAAATCGCTCATCAACGCCATGAACACGACCCTCAGCGAACCGAGTTTGCATATCTCTTCCAGCCCGGCGCCTGCCGCCGTGAAGAGCCCGGCGCGCAATGTTGCCGTGGATGCATACAGAGGCCTCGTGATGCTGCTGATGATGGGCGAGGTGTTGAACTTCGCCCTAGTCTACCGGGCCTACCCGCATAGCTTGTTCTGGCGCGTTTTGGCTTACAACCAAACCCATGTGCAATGGTCCGGCATGTCATTGCACGACATGATCCAACCTTCCTTCACCTTCCTGGTTGGGGTGGCGTTGCCCTACTCCATCGCCAGCCGCATGAAAAAGGGGCAAAGTTTTCGCTGGCTGTTCGCGCACACTTTATGGAGATCGTTGTTATTGATCGCGCTGGGAATATTCTTGCGCTCGATCGACAGCACGCGCACTTACTTCACCTTCGAAGACACGCTGACGCAGATTGGCCTGGGTTATCCATTTGCGTTTCTTCTCGCCTTCTGCCGTCCGCGCTGGCAGTGGATCGCTTTTGCTGCCATCCTGTTTGGATATTGGCTCGCCTGGGCGCTCTACCCGGCGCCCGGTCCCGGCTTCGACTATGCAGCAGTGGGGGTTCCAGCCGGTTGGCAGCATAACTTCTCCGGCTTTGCTTCCCATTGGAACAAGAACAGCAATTTGGGCCAGGCGTTCGACCTGTGGTTTCTCAACCTGTTTCCAGGAGAAAGGCCGTTCGCTTACAACGGGGGCGGCTATCTGACGCTGAGCTTTATCCCTACCCTGGGGACTATGTTGCTGGGCCTGTTTGCCGGCCGCTGGTTTCGCGCGGAGCAACCCAAGATACCCATCAGGAAATTTCTGCTGGCAGGCGTATTGCTGGCGGCCGCCGGTTTGCTGCTGCACTTTGCCGGTATCTGCCCCATCGTCAAGCGCATCTGGACCCCCAGCTGGACGCTGTTTAGCGGCGGCGTCTGTTTCTTCTTTCTCTCCGCGTTTTCCTGGGTAGTCGACCTAAAGGGATACCGCCGCTGGGCATTCCCACTGGTGGTTGTGGGCATGAACTCGATTGCCGCTTATCTGATCGCCCACCTTTGGGAAAACTTCATCATCAGCAGCCTCCATATCCACCTGAGGTATCAAATCTTCCAGGTTCTCGGACCAGGTTTGGAGCCCCTGCTGTTGGGCATCGCGGTGATGGCCATTTACTGGCTGATCCTCTACTGGATGTACCAAAGAAAAATCTTCCTGCGCATCTGATCCAGACGCGTATTCGGGGCGTTTTTTCTTTACCCTGGAACCTAAGTAATGTCTTCGGTATCGAACGCCGGTATGGGCACCATCCGCCGGCTCTTGCTTCGGCTGCGCCCTTCGCTTGCGCCTATTTCGGTAAGAATCTTCTCCACCGCTTCGGGGTCGTCAATCTCGGCCTCGAGCGCGCCGATCCCGTTGCCGTCCTCCATCTTCTCCAGCAGAACCACGGCGTGGGCCTGGGCAACATGATCCTGATTCAAGCCCTCCGGCGTTTTCGCTTTGATCCCAACTGCGTTGGGCAGGATATCGAGAAGCTCCGCGACGCGCTGCCGCATATCGCCTGAAATGGGCCCTATCTTGGGCGCGGCCAGCACCAGCGTGGTGTCGACGTTCACAATGCGGTAGCCGGCGGTTTGCAGCTCTTCCAGGGCGAGGTTCAGGAAGATCGCGGAATCAGCATCCTTCCAGCGAGCATCCCCCGGGGGAAAGAAACTGCCGATGTCGCCGACGGCCAGGGCGCCCAGCAGCGCGTCGGTAATTGCATGCAACAGGACGTCGCCGTCGGAATGGCCGGCCAGACCTTCGGGGTGATCAATAGCAATTCCGCCAATTCTTAACGGCACGCCGGCCTGGAATGCGTGCGAGTCCCAGCCGTAGCCTATCCTCATGCTCATCGTTCTTTTGCTCCCCGATTCCTAGGGCCAGGGTCGTCAGGACCGGTGCTGCAAATAAAATTCCGCCAGCTTCAAATCGCCCGGATGGGTAATCTTTAAATTCTCCGGAGATCCCATCACCACGACTACCTGCGCGCCCGACCGCTCCACCACGCTCGCTTCATCGGTGCCAACAAATCCATCCGCTTCCGCGTCGGCGAACGCCTGGCGGAGGATGCTCCAGCGAAACCCCTGGGGTGTCTGCGCCTGAACAATGTATTCCCTGGGAATGGTGGCAGTAACGATCGCGCCGCGCGCGGTGCGTTCTACCTGCTTGATCGTATCCACTGCCGGCAGCCCTACAATCGCAGCGCCATAGTTCTCCACTGCTTCAATCGTTCGCTCGATGGTCGCAGGGTCAATCAGCGGACGAACCGCGTCATGAACCAGGATAACGTCCTCGTCGGAGGCGGAGAGCGCCTTGAGCGCCTGGCTCACGGACTCCTGCCGCGTATCGCCACCCTCCACTACCCGCACCCGCGAGCCCAACGCAAACTCGTCGATCAACGCTTCCATGCGGCTGATCTCCGGTTTGCGCACCGCCACATAGATGCAGCTCACCCGGGGAACCGATGCGAAGGCTCGTAGGCTGTGAACCAGGATCGGGAGCCCGTGTAAGGCGAGAAATTGCTTGGGAGCATTCGGCGTGCCGTGGCCCGCCGCCATGCGTGTGCCCATTCCCGCTGCCGGCAAAATGACAAAAACCCGCATAAACCTCGGAGTATAGCAGGAAGACTGGGGATGGCCGGTCAGCCCTCAACTTGCTCCACATAGAACATTTCGTTGGTTCGGCGAAAGCCGTTGCTTTCGTACAGAGGCTGGCCCGCGTCGGTGGAATGGAGCGCAATCACCCGGATTTTTTGTTTGCGAGCCTCGGCCAGTGCCTGGTCTATCAGCTGGCTGGCCAGCTTCTTGCGGCGATGCTCTGGTTCCACGTACACATTCAACAGGTAGCCGCGCTTATCCTGGTGCGGATCGAGCGGGTGCGGCGGCCAGTCGAGCACGATCAAGCCCGCGCCGGCAACCACCTTTCCGTCTTCGCTGGCCAGCCAGCCCAGGTACCTTCCATCCGCGAGCCTGCTTTCCACCCAGGGTTGAAAATGCTCCGCCATGACATCGAGAATTCTGTTGTCCTGGCGACCGGCGTCGACAAACATGCGTCGCCGGTGGTGGGTGATGACGGCCGCGTCTGCCGGCGTCGCTGCTCTGATCTGGTACATGCCCGAAGTATAGAGGGATTCCGCTGGGCCCGGTAACTAAAGCCGGGTGTCCCATCCCGGCAAATTCCTAGACCGGTCTAACATAGGCGCAGCGATGCAGCCGCCTACGCTCTGTACCCGCCTCTTTCGTTCCGGCCAGCGGATCGCCGTCGCGGTTTCCGGCGGCGCCGACTCGGTGGCTCTGCTTCGCCGCCTGCTCGAGGAACGCCATCAGCTGGGCATCATCCTGAGCGTGGCCCATGTCCATCACGGCATTCGAAGAATCGCTGCCGATGAAGACGCTGCCTTCGTCGCCGGGCTAGCCGCAACCCATGACCTCCCTTTTCATCTCCATCATGCGGATGCGCCGGCTGCCGCTGCCCGCCTGCATGAAACCCTGGAGGAGGCGGCCCGCAATCTCCGCTACGCCTTCTTCCGCGAACTCCTGGCCGATGGCCGGGCGGACGCCGTTGCTACCGCCCACACGCTCGACGATCAGGCGGAGACGGTGCTGCACAAACTGCTTCGCGGGGCGTGGACCGAGGGGCTGAGCGGCATCCATCCTATCCTTGCCAGTGAGACTGGAAGCATCCTCCGGCCGTTCCTGGAAAACAACCGGGCCACAATTGAAGCCTGGCTGACCGGCCTGTCGCAGCCGTGGCGCGAGGACGCGAGCAACCAGGACATGGCGCACACCCGCAACCGTATCCGAGCCCAACTCCTTCCCTTGCTGCGAACCTTCAACCCCGGGATTGCCGGGCAACTTTCGCGGTTGGCGACAATTGCCGCGGGCGAGGAGGCTTACTGGGACGGGGAGTTGCGCCGTATTCTGCCCCCTCTGCTGCTGCCTGGCCGCCCCGCCCGGGGAGGCGGGCGTTCCGCAAGCACGCACCCGGAGGAAGCAAACCGTGGGGATTGAGCAGGTACGCCTGCGCGAACTGCAGCCGGCCGTGGCCCGCCGGGTGGTGCGAGCCGCCGCCCGCCGCCTGGGCGCCCGGCTCAGCTTTGACCAAACGGAACAAATTCTGGCTATGACGGAACCGGCCATGACGGAGGACGGGCGAGAGCCCCGCAGGGGAAAATTTGACCTTCCTGACGGAATTACCGTCGAACGGAGCTTGCGGGAAATCCGTTTGACCAAAATCCGCATGACCAGGGTCGCCGGGCAAGCGCCCCAGGCTGCGAACCCAGCGTATGAATTTCGTATCCCGGGGGAAATACGCGCCCCCGCATACGGCGTCTGCCTCCATGCCACTTTTGTGCCAGCCGCAGACGTTGAGGGGCAGCCGGCCACCTTGCGGCCATGGAAGCCTGGCGATCGGGTGACTCTCCGCCACAGCCGGGGTCCCAAGAAGGTCGCGGAAGTTCTCGACCGGCTTCACGTGCTTGGATCCGCGCGGAAGAGCTGGCTGGTGGTCGAATGCCAGGGCAGGATCGTCTGGGTGCAGGGGGCCGAGGTGGATGCACCCGGCTTTACGTTTACCTGCCGACCCCTGACCGTGACCGGCCTGGAGTAACTTGGTGGTCAGTGCCCAATGCGTATAACTTCGGACACGCTTTCCCGAGGTTTCGCAGCCGTTTCCCGATTCTGCGGAGTAGAATAAGTTTGGCGCAAGGGGTGGGAGCGGTACGCGTACGGTTGTTTTCCGTATCCAACTTCGCATGGTAAGTCTTCGGAATCCGCCGCGGTTTACTGTCGTCTAATAGTAAGTAGTGGCAAAAAGCTGCAAGAGCACCCACGGTGTGGCGCCTGGCGCCGCCGGGGATGGTCCCCTCCTCTTGAATTGAGGCGCAGTAGAAAGAGGTTTTTTCGTGAATTCGACGGTCAAGACAATTATTTTCTGGGTTTTCATCCTGGCTTGCCTGGTTCTACTCTGGCAGATCGTCCAGAAGAGCACGGGCATGAGTCATGACCGTGAAATCTCCTTTTCTCAATTCATGCAGGACGGCCAGCAAGGCAAAATTAGTGACGTAACCGTCATTAACAGCGAAGTCCACGGCCACTACGCCACCGATCGTGAAGCGTTCCACACCACCGTGCCGGCAAACTATCCTGACATGTTCAAGATTCTGCAAGACAACCATGTCAGCATCACGGTCAAGGACACGCAGGGCAATTCCTGGCTGCCTATCCTGCTTAACTTCGCTCCCATCATTGTGATCGCGGCTCTCTGGTTCTTTATGCTGCGGCAGATGCAAAGCGGAGGCAACAAGGCCCTGTCTTTCGGTAAGAGCCGCGCCCGCCTGCTCTCGATGCAGCAGAAGAAAATCACCTTCAAAGACGTGGCCGGTGTGGATGAGGCCAAGGAAGAGTTGAAGGAGATTATCGAGTTTCTCCGGGAAGCACAGAAGTTCCAAAAGTTGGGCGGCCGCATTCCCAAGGGAGTGCTCCTGGTTGGACCTCCAGGCACAGGCAAGACCTTGCTGGCGCGCGCAGTGGCCGGCGAAGCCAATGTTCCCTTCTTCTCCATCTCTGGTTCCGACTTTGTCGAAATGTTCGTCGGCGTCGGCGCCAGCCGGGTACGCGACCTGTTTGAGCAGGGAAAGAAGAATGCGCCCTGCATCATCTTTATCGATGAAATCGATGCCGTCGGACGTCACCGTGGCGCTGGTCTGGGCGGCGGACACGATGAGCGGGAACAGACCCTCAATCAACTGCTGGTCGAGATGGATGGGTTCGAATCCAACGACGGTGTCATTCTGATCGCCGCAACCAACCGGCCTGACGTGCTCGATCCCGCGCTGCTTCGCCCCGGCCGTTTCGATCGCCGTGTGGTTGTAGGCAGGCCGGATGTGCGCGGCCGTGAAGAAGTACTTCGCGTCCACGCCAAGAAGGTTCCCCTGGCTGAGGATGTCGATCTTCGCATCCTGGCTCGCGGCACCCCGGGCTTTTCTGGCGCCGATCTGGCCAACATGGTGAACGAGGCGGCGTTGAGCGCTGCGCGCGCTAACCGCAAGGCCGTGCACCAGTTCGACTTCGAACTCGCCAAGGACAAGGTCATGATGGGGGCGGAACGCAAATCCATGCTCCTGTCTGAAGACGACAAGCGGGATACTGCGTACCACGAGGCCGGGCACGTTCTGGTGGCCGCGATGCGCGATCACGCAGACCCATTGCATAAGGTGACCATCATCCCGCGCGGTATGGCGCTGGGTGTAACCATGCAGTTGCCGGAAGAAGACAAGCACACCGTCACCAAGGATTACCTTGAAACCCAGCTCGCCATCCTCATGGGCGGCCGCTGCGCCGAGGAAATCTTCATGAACCGCAAGACCACCGGCGCCGGCAATGACATTGAGCGGGCGACGGATCTCGCGCGGAAGATGGTTTGCGAATACGGCATGAGCCGCATGGGTCCGCTGACCTTCGGCAAGAAGGAAGAGCAGATTTTTCTCGGCCGCGAAATCGCTCAGCACCGTGACTTCTCTGAGGAAACCGCCCGCCAGATCGATGCCGAGGTGCGCAGCCTGGTGGACGAGGCCTACAAATCGGCCTATTCCATCCTGGGAGACCATAAGGACACCATGCACCGCATGGCGCAAGCCCTGTTGGATCGCGAGACCCTGGACGCGAACGAAATTCGCATGATCATCGAAGGGAAAGAACTTCCTCCTCTGCCTCCGCTTGGACCGCCTCCCGGCAATCCCAGTGGCGACGTACAGCATGTAATCAAGCCCGAACCCGGTCGCGCACCCGGATTCGGCGGCGAAAGCCAGCCGTCACCCGCTTAGTTCGTACCCAGAGCCAATCTATGCAAAAAGGTCCATTTCCTACGAAATGGGCCTTTTTGCATGCCTGAAAACCATGTCCAACCTTGAGCCTGGGCGGATGCGACAATAGGCAAAGCATGCGCGGTCCGTTGCTTCTTTTGGTTGCTCTTGTTTTGCCTGCCGTCTCCGGTTGCGGATACCACACTCTCGGGTCCGCGGCGCATCTGCCAGACACGGTACACACGCTGGCCGTGCCTATCTTCAAGAACAAGACACAGGTCTATCACACCGAAATCCCCATGACGCAAGCAGTGGTTCGGGAGTTTTCCAGTCGCACCCGGCTCAAAGTCGCGCCCGATTGGCCCGATGGCGCCGATGCCACCGTGGTTGGGACCATCATCTCCGAATCGGTGCAGCCGTTGACCTACAGGACCGAAACTACGGTCGTCCAGGCGGGACAGACAACCAGCGTCACCTCCAGCTTCCTGGTCACCATCAATGTCAATGTGCTGGTGACGGACCGTGACAACCGCGTTCTCTACCAGCACAATAACTATGTTTTTCATGAACAGTTCGAAACCACTTCCGACCTGGCCAGCTTTATCGAAGAAGATTCTCCCGCCGTCGAGCGGCTCTCTCGAGACTTTGCGCAAACCCTGGTGAGCGATATTCTGGAATCCTTCTAGCAGTCCGTCATTCCGTAGCAGATTTGCGAATCCTTGAGATAAGTTGAATGCGAGAACATGCCGACGGATGACAGCAGCAGATTACGCAGCTTCTCTTCCTCGGATCGTTTCGTAGCCGAGGTGAAGGCCGCTGCCGGGTCAAAAGCTCCGCTGCGGCCCGGATATGTTCTCGCCGGCGACGAAACCTTCCTCTACGAACGCTGCCGCCGCGCCATTGTCGATTCGCTGGTCGACCCGACGCTGCGCGAGTTTTCGCTGAGCGACCTCGACCTGGCGGAGACCAGCATTTTCCACGTGCTCGACCTTGCCCGCACGCCTTCGCTGATGGCGCCGTTTCAGGTGATCTTCGTCAGGAACCTGAAAACCCTGTATACCCGTGGCGCGAAGAAGGAAGAGTTCGCGGCATTGAAAGACTATTTCCGTTCGCCCAATCCGCAAGCGGTTCTTATATTTGTCGCCGACCACTTGCGCCTGCCCGCCGATCTGCGGCGGATGGACCTGCAGGACAAGGATCGCTACGAGCGAATCCGCGAGACCCTGGGGGATGATTGTGGCCTGGTGGAACTGGCCCGCGTAGATGAAGCGGACGCCGTACGCTGGCTGATTGCGACCGCGGAGAGCCGGGGAACGAAACTCGATCCCGACGCGGCCCGAGAGCTCGCCGATGCCCTGGGCGCGGATATGATGCTCATTGCCGGGGAGCTGGAAAAGCTGATGCTGTACACCTCTGAGCGGCGCCGCATCACTTTGGGTGACGTGGAGACCATGGTGCTGGCGGCCAAGCAGCGCTCGCTGTACGAGCTGACAGATGCGATTACATCGCGCGACAAACCCCGCGCACTGGCCCTGCTCCACGGCCTGCTGAATGCCTCAGACGGTGGCGAGGACTCTGCCATAGGACACCTCTATATGCTGGCGCGAACTTTCCGTCAGATGGTGGTCATCCTGGAAAAGAACGTGCGCGACTCACGGGCCATTTGGCAGGCACTCTGGCAAGGTTTCCGCATGCCCCCGTTTGCCGCTGAGGACCTGATTCGCCAGGCACGCCGCTACCGCTCACGGCGCGATCTGACCCAGATGCTTCGCCTGATTGCCCATGCGGATCTTGAGTTGCGGTCTTCACCACCGGACAAGAGGCTGGTGCTGGAACGCCTGGTGCTCGAGCTGGCCAGCGAACCCCGTCCCCGGGTCGCGGCCGGACCCCAGTACTCCGCGCAATATGCCATGGATCTGTGAGCCGCGGCTTTGAGCGGCAGCCGGAAAATCTACTACACTTAGGCAAGCGTGTATCGTAGCCGCTTTCATGTTGCTCGCTCCACAAGCAGAACCGTAGGAACCCCAGGATGATGACGAAGCGCGTTTTTGCCCCCGCCTTGATTGTTCTGTGGCTGGCCGGGGCGCCGTGGACACTCTCCGGGGCCTCGCACAGCAAAGAACCGGCCGGACCGGGCCCGGAAGAACGCATCCCGGTTGAGCCGCTTGGTTATCGGCCGCCGGGAGCGCTCTACCTGCTTTCGGGAAGGACCTTCAGCTCACTGGATTTCGTCGACGCCCATCACCTGCTGTTCACTTTCCACCAGCCCCGGCTGCTACGCCGGGAGAAGAACTCAGGCCGTACGGAAGACGACCAGATCATCCAGGCTGTGATTCTCAATCTTCCCGGCGGAACGGTCGCGGCATCTTCCGAGTGGCGGATGCATGACCGCTCGCGGTACTTGTGGGCACTGGGCGGCGGAAAGTTTCTCATCCGCCAGCGCAATACGTACTCCATTGCCGACGCATCGTTAAAGCTGCAGCCGTATATCGAAGTTCCTACCGCGGTACTCGACACGGAAGTATCCCCGGACGGCCGGGTATTGGTGGTCGAGCACCAGTACGAGCGGCATACTCCCGAACAGCACAGCAAGCTGGAGGCGCAGGCTGTGCAATACGGAGAAGCGCCGCCCGCCGAAGATACCCAGATCACGCTGTTAAATGTGACTTCCCGACAAGTGCTTGGTGCGCTGCATACCCAGTTGCCGGTCCATGTGCCCATCACCTCCAACGGATACGTGACGGTGAGCAAGGACAAGGGCCCGGGGGAGGACGAGTTTCAAATTCGCTTCGTTCCCTTTGCTGGCCAGCCGGTGGTCCTGGGCAAGGTGGCGTCCACCTGTACTCCCCACGAGACCTTCCTTAACCAGAAGGCTCTGGTTATCGAGAGTTGTGGCCCGAAGTCGCCGGACACTTTCCTTGACGTGTGGACCACGGAGGGAAAGAAGCTTTGGAGTGGCCGGCGAGAAGGCCACCTGGTGTGGCCCACCTTCGCCTACTCGCAAACTGGAGATCAGTTCGCGGTGGGTTTGCTGCGCGTGAATCACTACATTGATTTGGCAGACTCACTCACCGACGAGGATGTGCGCGAGCAGGTGGTCGAGGTCTTCAACGCGGCTTCGGGAGCTCTGTTGATGGCAACCAACGCCTCGCCCATTCTGACGGCGGGGGAGAACTTTGCGCTCTCTGACGA
This sequence comes from uncultured Acidobacteriaceae bacterium, assembly GCA_963758385.1. Classification (GTDB taxonomy): domain Bacteria; phylum Acidobacteriota; class Terriglobia; order Terriglobales; family Acidobacteriaceae; genus PALSA-350. Next base: position 3,504,296 of record CAVWVA010000001.1, read on the forward strand.
TGGTGCGAAGCTGGCCGTACTGCGTGAGGGCGCGATCGAGATCTATAAGGTGCCCGCAGCTCCAGCCCAGGGAAAGCCTGAACTGGTAGCCGCCAGGAAGAAGTAAAACCTTTACCAGTCTTACGAAGCCTTTGCGCTCAGGGCCTTTACCCGTGCATGCAACCGGCTTTTGTAACGGGAGGCGGTATTTTTGTGAATCACGCCTTTTTGCACGCTCTTGTCGAGCGCGGAAACCGTCTTGCCGTACTGCTGCGAAACCGCGGAGGAATCGCCTTGTGTAATAGCCTCGCGCAGGGCGCGAAGTGATTTGCGAACGTGACTTTTGTTGGCGCGATTAACCGCGGTGCGCTTTACAGTCTGACGGGCGCGTTTCAGCGCCGACACATGATTTGCCATGGTAAACCCTTAGCTTTCTGGAATCTGGAAGCAGGCGCAAGACAGCCCATTCGCCCGCAAACCTTAAGTTTACGAGCTTTGCCCTCCCCGGTCAATCTCTCGCCTCTATTGGAAGAACTCGTTGCCCTGCTTGATGTGAGAGCGGTAAAACAAGCTGCTTAACGATGGAGGGCCAGATGGCCTTTTCTGAGGAAGTAAAGCGGGCTGCTTTTTCCCGCGCTGGTGGCAGGTGTCAATGCGAACGTCTAGCTTGCACCGTACATCGGACACTGAAGTGTGACGCTACGTTGACGGGTGGACGCTGGCACGCCCACCACAAGACAGCGTCATCGGTCGGCGGAGCGGATACATTGAGCAATTGCGAGGTACTCTGTATCCCCTGCCATGAGAACACCCCGTCTTATGGGCGTTCGTGAAGTAGTACTTCCTTCAGGGCGGATACTACCATAGTGGCGGCTTCCGCCTTGAAGCTTAATTTCGCCATCGGGGAGTTTCCGGTCGCTTCCAGTCTGAGCGTCGCATCTTCGTCCAACCGCTCCTTCAGCTTCGGCCCGATCTGCTCAAACACGAATTGCGACATTTTCTTCCAGTCGCCGCAGAAGAAATAGACGTAGCCTTCTCGTTCCCCGGGATCACCTTGGCAGCTCTGCACCGTCTCCAGGCCGTCAACCGTGTTCAACACGGACACGATCTCCGCCACGCCTTCATCGACGGGCGCGTTGACCTTGACCCAGGTTTGTGCGTGTGTCGCCATGTCTTTACGATTCCCTAATTCTTCGGCGGGTGGTCTGCCGAACTTGAAACTGCACCGGTGGCCAGGAACCCGGGGGGGACCATTGCGCATCCAATTGAAAGAATTCACCGAATAGGCGTTGACGGCGTGACCGGCAAACGCTACTCTGTGCCCATCGACGGGAAATATCTGGTGATTACCGCCAACCCGGCCAAGCATCCGATGCACGCGAACTTTCCTGTCCCGCGGCACTTCCTCAAATTGTGCTCTGAACTTTCCCCACCAATCATGTCAGTCCGCAAGGATCTGACAGGAGGTTATTTCTCCGCTTGATGAAAAAAGCGCTGGAAATCACGCCCAACCTGGAGCCCCTGTTCGGGACCCGCGATGAGAATCTCAGACTACTAGAGCAGAATCTGCATGTGCGCATCGATTTGCGTTCCGATGCGCTGCATGTGGAAGGCTCGCCGGATGCAATTGCCCGATTTGAACGGGTTTTTGCCGACTATGAGCATTTGCGACGCAACGGAACATTGCTGTGCAACGGCGAGTTGCATGGAATGCTCAAGTTGGTCACTGCCGACCCGGCGGTGACTCTGAGGGGCCTGGTGGAGAGCGGCAAGCAACGCTCCGCCGGCATCAAGCGCATGGTGCAGCCACGTTCCATCAACCAAAGGCGGTACTTCGAAGCCATCGAGGAATGCGACATGGTCTTTGGCGTGGGCCCGGCGGGCACCGGCAAAACCTATCTGGCGGTCGCGATGGCGGCTTCTGCTTTGCTGGCCAAGAAGGTGAGCCGGATCATCCTGGTGAGGCCGGCGGTCGAAGCGGGTGAGCGGCTTGGCTTCCTGCCGGGAACGCTGCAGGAAAAAGTGGATCCGTATCTCCGTCCGCTGTACGACGCTCTTTATGATCTGCTCGAACAGGACCGCGTGGACAAGATGCTGGAGCGGAACGTGATCGAGGTTGCTCCGCTGGCTTTTATGCGCGGCCGAACCCTCAACGACGCCTTCATCATCATGGACGAAGCACAAAACACCACCAGCGAGCAGATGAAGATGTTTCTCACCCGCCTGGGCAACAATTCCAAGGCGGTGATTACCGGCGACGTAACCCAGATCGATCTGCCCAATCCCAAGAAAAGTGGCTTGGTGGAGGCGATCGAGATTCTGCGCGGCGTGGATGGGATTCGCTTCTGCCATTTCGAAGACGGCGACGTGGTGCGTCATCACCTGGTGCAGCGGGTGATCCGCGCGTATGACAGCTTTGGCAGGGCGCAAAGGGAGCTACCGCTCAATCTGCGCGAGGGAGTCCCGGCCAAATCAGCTCCAAAACCGCAATAGCGGAGAGGGCCGGAGGGGTGTACCCCTTAAGCTGAGACACGGCGGGTTCCGTTCATTCGGAACCCGCCGTTCCTTTGTTTGGAGACGAATCCTTCGGTGAACGGGTGCAGCAAAGAGGCATTGCTCCGTCCGCGGGGCTGCAGCCTGCTTTTTCAAATCGATGAGCCGATCGGCGACTGCTCCAAGTCCCGGAGGGACGGGCGAAAATAGCCCAGTACGTAGTGCTGGGTAGATTTCCCCCACACGATCAAGTCCCGCAGGGACGACTGAAAATTCCCCAGGATGAAATCCTGGGTTCCATCCGGTCCTCACACGACTGGCCGCTAAACACACGAGGGTTCTTCGCCAGCCATAGAACGAATCCACCTTCACGGCCGTTGCTGCTTCAGGCGGTCCAGCGGAGCAGAAGAGACCCCTACTGGTTAGGGATTTTCATAAAATTGAATAAAATTAGGTCTTTTTGGTCGCTTTTGGGACATTTGGAGCGAGGGCATGGGCTTTCTGGTTCTTTTTACCAACGCAAACGGAGCGAACCGTAAGGGTTCTCTGCGCTAGCGGAGGGGACCCTTAGGTCCCGAGCAACTTTGGGGCTGTTCGCGAGCGTGGGCTCGGCTGGGTTTGGAGGCGCGCCGGCGGCAGGTTTGACCGGTGGGACACCCGGGTCCTGTTCTGTCGGTACGGGGGCGGTGGTTTGCTGCTGTTCGCCTAGCCAGGCGCTGGTATAGATCTGCGCCCGGTTGTTGGGCGGAGAGGCGGGTTTGTTCTGAGCGGATCCGGCGCGACGATCCGTCATCTTGCCTGGGATCAGGCCTTCGATCGCAATGATCAGGGAGATAGCCTTGACCTGTCCGGTGATGCTGTTTCGGGTCTTGTCCGGGCTCAGGTTGGCGATTTCCCAGAGGCGGGCGAGGACTTGCTCGCGATCCGGGTTCGGCCGGGGCAGGTCCTCGGCTGGTTGATCGGTTAGGGGGGCGGTGACTTTGTTTTCAGGCATGGGTGGCTCCGTTGTTGGGAAGTTAGGTGAAGACGTTTTGGTAGAGGTTTGTTTCGCAATCCTTGGGGGTCGTGAGATCCGCGTTGGTCTTTTGGTTTATGTCGATTGCGAAGCTGCTGGTGCGCAGCAACGCGCGGTGAGGAGGCAATGAAAAATCCCGCCGGGGCGGGATGCGTGGGATTGGCTTAATTTGTTACAGGGATCGGGTGTGGCACCGGACAGTGGTAAGACTGTCCTTGGCTCGCGTATAAGGCCGAAACTACCGGCAACTGCCGGCTAAGAGCGGGAACGCAAGAACCCGCTGCCTGCCGATATCGTCTGCTAGCAAGGTATCGCTGCTCCAGGATTGATGCAAGGCACCCGGACGTTATTTTCGCTGTGATTACCAATTTGGAGGTTACTACAGGTCTGGAAGCTGGTGGCTGTCTATGGGGTACGTCCCGTCACTTGGTTGACCTGGTTGCGCATGCCCACGCTGCGGGGGCAATGTCCGGGTGTTGCGCATAAAGCGGGTCGAGCAGCTCTGAAGAAATCATTTCAAAGACCCTAGCCACAGCGAGAACGTACTCGGAGGTACTATCGGGTGCACGCTGTCGAACTAGTACGGCGGATTCGTCGAGAAGCTTACACGCTTGCCTGATTCGTTGGTTCAGCTCTTTTGCAGTTTCGATATCTTTGACCATCTTAGTAGGACCCCCCCCCCGCTTTCCATAATCTTCGAACATATAGCCAAAGAACTCCTGGAGCATCTGCACCATGCGGATGAGCTGCAGTGGAGTTCAGAAAAATTTGGTGCGCTGTATGGAGAAAAGATTCCGTCGGCGGCTAACGCCGTATCGGTCTGCTTGCAGCCTCTTTAGGCTTTGCCGGATGCGGTGGTGTGGAGTCCGGAGGCAACCCAGGATTTCATCCTGGGTAATTTTCAGTCGTCCCTGCGGGACTTGATCATGTAGGGAAATCTACCCAGCACTGCGTACTGGGCTATTTTCGCCCGTCCCTTCGGGACTTGGAGCAGTCGCCGATCGGTTCATCGATTTGAAAAATGCGGGGGTGTTTTCCGTGTTGAAGAGACCATCCTCCCACGCTCGGGACTTGGAGCAGTCGCGGATCGGTTCATTGATTTGAAAAATGCGGGGTTGCAGCCTCGCAGGCCCTGATACAAAAGAGCGGGGTTGCGCAGGGTGTTGCTCCATCGCGGGGCTATTCGCGCACGCTGATGCCCAGGCTTTTCATCTTGCGGTACAAGTGGCTGCGTTCCAGTCCCAACGCTTCCGCGGCGCGGCTTACGTTGCCGTGGCATTCGTCGATCTTCTTCAGGATGTAGTCGCGTTCATAGGCTTCCCGCGCCTGGTGCAGGGTGCTGAATTCTTCTCCCTTGCGGCTGTTGCCGCGGAAAACCAGCATCGGCAGGTGCTTGCGCTCGATGCGTATGGTCTGCGGATTGAGAATCATTACTCGCTCAATCACGTTCCTCAGCTCACGCACGTTTCCTGGCCAATGGTATTGCTTGAGCACCGCAATCGCCTCGTCACTCATCTCAATGCGCGGACGGCCGTACTGGCGGCCGAACTCCAGCAGAAACTCGCGGACCAGGAGCGGGATGTCTTCTTTTCTGTCGCGCAACGGCGGCACGTAAAACGGAATGACATTCAAGCGGTAGAAAAAATCTTCGCGGAAGTTGCCCTTGGCGATCTCCTCTTCGAGATCCTTGTTCGTAGCCGCGATGACTCTGACGTCCACCTGGATGTTCTGCGTGGCGCCCACGGGCGTGAAGCGCTGCTCGTCCAGGGCGCGCAAAACCTTGGCCTGCATCTTCAAGCTCATGTCGCCCACTTCATCCAGAAAGAGGGTGCCGTTATCGGCTCGCTCAAACGTCCCGCGCTTCTCCACCGGGCCGTTAGGGATGGCGCTGTGGCGATAGCCGAAGATTTCGCTTTCGATGTAATCCTCTGGAATGGCGGCGCAGTTCAACTCGACAAACACGCGATCGCTGCGCAAACTCTCGCTGTGGATGGCGCGCGCGATCAGCTCCTTGCCTGAACCGGATTCGCCATAGATGAGCACACGGCCGTTGGTCGGCGCCATGAGCTTGATCTGTTGCCGCAGCGCCTTGATCGACACGCTCTCGCCGGTGATGGGAACGTGCATCAGCAGCTGCCGCTTGAACTCCTGGTTTTCGCTGCGCAGCCGCCGCGCTTCCACGGCGTTCTTGAGCAGGATCAATGTCCGATCGATGGAAAGGGGCTTCTCGAGAAAGTCGAATGCACCCAGCTTGGTGGCACGAACAGCAGTCTCGATGGTGCCGTGACCGGAAATGATGATCACTTCCGGCAGGCTCTCGATCTCGAGCGAACGGATCTCGGTCAGCACGTCCAGACCGTCGCGATCGGGCAGCCAGATGTCGAGCAGCAATACGTCATAGGACGCATCGCGCAGCAGGACAAGCGCTTCGGACGCACTCGCGGTGCTGGTCACGGCATAGCCATCTTCTTTGAGGATTTCGCCCAGGGACTGGCGGATCTCCGCCTCGTCGTCGACGATCAGGATGTGGTTCATGACGAGGGCCTGCCGTTAGCCCCTACCAGAGCTACTTCATTGGCGCTCCGGGCATCGGCCAGCGGCAGTTCGATGATGAATCGTGCGCCTGCGGGAGTGTTCTGCTCCGCACGAATGGCCCCGCTGTGCTCCTGAATGATCTTTGAGGCAATCGCCAGGCCCAGGCCGGTGCCGCGTTGCTTGGTCGAGAAGTAGGGAAGGAAGAGACGCTCGCGCATTTCGTCGTTCAAGCCGTGACCGGTATCGGCGACGATAATCTCCGCCGTCGTGTGCCCCTCGATCGGGCCGGTTTCGATGGTCAGCTCACGCAGCAGGCTGCTTTGCATCGCTTCGGCCGCATTGTCGATGAGATTGGCCAGAGCGCGCTTGAGCGCCTCAGGGTCGGCCAGCACTGGAGGAATTCCGCCGCCCAGGCGCTTCACGATGCGAATGTGCTGCAGCCTGCCGGCAAACAGAGCCAGGGCGCTCTCCACGATGGCGTTGAGATCGCAGACTTTGGGCCTGGAGGTGGGAAACTGGGCCAACGAGGCAAACTGATCAACCAGTCTGCGCATGGTCTGGACCGAACCCAAAATGACCTCGCTGCACTTGCGAATCACCGAGTCTGAGTCCGGGGTGGGACGGTCGACATGCTTGCGGATTCTCTCCGCGGAGAGCGCAATGGGGGTCAACGGGTTCTTGATCTCGTGAGCGACCCGCTGGGCTACCTCTTTCCACGCCACTTGCCGCTGAGCGTGCAAAAAGTCGGTGACGTCCTCGAGCACCAGAATGCACCCCTCGCGATCGTTGCCCAACTCCAACCGCGCGATGGTTGCGGTTACGTTCAGCACGCCACGGGGCCCGGGCAACTCGATCTCCGTGGCCGCGAGGCCCATGCGCTTGCTGCGGCGCAGGAGCACGATGAGCTCGTCGGCGATCTCCGGGGGCAAGATTGACCCGAGCGGCATTCCCGAGAAGTCGCGGTGCTCACGCGGGCTAAGCAGGTTGCGGGAAGCGCGATTGGCCTGCAGCACGCACATCTGCGGATCGAGCGTGACTACCGCGCTGGGGATGGTCTCGAGAATTGTTTCCAGCTCGCTGCGGCGTTCTTCCAGGGTCCGATTGGCAGCCGAGAGCTGGGTGGTGGAGGTTTCTGCCAGCGCGCGGCTTTCTTCCAGATCTTCCGCCATGCGATTGAAGGATCGCACCAGCTCCCCCAGCTCTTCGGTCGCAGCCACCCGGACGCGATGAGCGTAGTGCCCCGCGGCCACCGCATCCATGGCGTCCGCCAAAGCCTCTACCGGCCGGGTCACCTGCTTGGAAAGGAAGAGCGCCAGCCAGCTGCTGGCGAAAAAGACCAGCGTGGTGAGCAGGAACAACAGGAGCAGATAGGTATTACGAATCCGATTGCGCGCGCGGTAGAGGACCAGGTAGTCGCGCGTACCCGAGCGAATGTCCTCCACGGTAGCGCTCAGCCCAGGCGGCAGGGGAAGGCCGGCCACGACGATACACCCATCCGCGGTGCTGGCCGCCCCCAGCACATATTCGTCCTTGCCGGTGATGAGCATGGGCATATCACTGCGCTGAGCGGCACGGAGCACGATCATGGTGAGCGGCTCGCCCCCCTGGGCGACGTCGCTGCTTGGCTCATCGACCCAGGACCGGATGATGGCCTGGCCGGTATCCCGGGGCAGCTGATATTGACCGACGACATCGCCATTGCGAAAGACGACGGCAAAGCCACCCTCGAGGGTGATGCGGTGGGTGCCAAACTCTCGTAGCAGCGCCTCCGAATTCCCGGTTTGCACGGAACGACTCAGGCTGGGAGAGCTGGCCAGGGATTCCGCCTCGGCTCTGGCGTTCGCCGAAGCGTACTGCGATAGCTCGAGCGCGACATCGGTAGAGTCCTGGCGCAATTGGGAGGCCGGCTGAGAGAACCAGCGCTCCATGGAGCGATTGAGCAGCCCGAAACTGAACAGGAACATGAATACGGCGGGAGCAAAGGAGAGCAGCAGCGCGCCCACCAGCATCCGGCTGCGAATTCTCGATCCGAGCACCCGGCTTCGCTGGTCGGCCAACAATTTAACGATGTTACGGAAAAGCAGGACAAGCAGAGTCAGCAGCAGCAAAAACGCAATTACGGAAAGGGCGGTGAACAGGAAAATCTGCCCGGCGCCATGGGGCCGCAGAAAGGACGGCAGCGGATTGAAGGCATTGAGCGCGGCCAACGCCAGCACCAGCACAAACATGCCTCCACCCAGCGCGACAACCACGACCCTGCGGTGGTGGGATTCTGTTCCCATGGGACTACCCCTGCCTGTCTAACAGAGTACAGGTCCGGGCACGACAGCGCACTTGGAAGTAGGGCAGGGGGTAACCCGGCTTGCAGCAAACGCGGAAGGAAACCGGAGCACGGTCGAGAAACATTTCCCTCAGTGGCTAAAGCCCCTTGGTTGTTGCTTGCTTTATGTACGGGCTGAAGCCCGTACCCTTCAGCCGATTTTCAGCACCTTGCGAACAAATTAATAAAGTCACAGCCTCATCCCCGACCGAAGTGGAGGGCCCGCGGTTTCCGTTGCGACCCGAAGCAGCAGCGGTCAGGCAGTCCGTCTAAAGGGAGTTCATCTTGAGCAGGAATTCGGCGTTGTTGCGGGTTTTCGCCAGCCGGTCCACCAGCAACTCCATCGCTTCTACCGGGGATAGCGGGTTGAGGACCTTGCGCAGGACCCAAATACGCTGCAGGTCTTCCTTGGGAATGAGCAACTCTTCTTTACGCGTGCCGGAACGCTGAATGTCGATGGCGGGAAAGACCCGCTTGTCGACGAGTTTGCGGTCCAGGATGACTTCCATGTTGCCGGTGCCCTTGAACTCTTCAAAGATCACTTCGTCCATGCGCGAGCCAGTGTCGACCAAAGCGGTGGCAATGATGGTCAGCGAGCCGCCTTCTTCAATATTGCGCGCCGCTCCGAAGAAACGCTTTGGGCGCTGCAGGGCATTGGAGTCGACGCCGCCCGAGAGCACCTTGCCGGAGGGCGGAACGATGGTGTTGTAGGCGCGCGCAAGGCGGGTGATGGAGTCGAGAAGAATCACCACATCGCGCTTGTGCTCGACCAGCCGCTTGGCTTTTTCAATCACCATTTCGGCTACCTGCACGTGGCGCGCCGCCGGCTCGTCAAAGGTGGAGCTAATTACTTCACCCTTCACCGACCGCTGCATATCCGTCACTTCTTCCGGACGCTCGTCGATCAGCAGAACGATCAGGGCAACCTCAGGATGGTTGGTGGTGACAGAGTTGGCGATTGACTGCAACAGCATGGTTTTGCCGGTGCGCGGCGGAGCGACGATGAGGCCACGCTGGCCCTTGCCGACCGGGGTCAGCAGATCCATGACCCGTCCGCTGGTATTCTCGTGGACCGTCTCCATCTTGACCCGTTCCTGGGGATAGAGAGGGGTCAAATTGTCAAAGAGGATCTTGTTGCGGGTCTCTTCAGGAGACTCAAAATTGATGGCCTCGATTTTCACCAGGGCAAAATACTTCTCCCCTTCATGGGGAGGGCGGACGTTGCCACTGATGGTGTCGCCGGTCTTCAGGTCGAATTTGCGGATTTGCGAGGGCGAGACGTAGATGTCGTCCGGGCCGGGAAGGTAGTTGTAGTCAGGCGAACGAAGAAAGCCGTACCCGTCGGGAAGGATTTCAAGCACCCCTTCGGCAAAAATGTGGCCTTCTTTTTCGCTCTGGGCCTGAAGGATCTTAAAGATAAGATCCTGCTTGCGGAGGCCGCTGGCGCCCGGGATTTCCAGGGTGCGCGCGATGCGGCTAAGCTCCGTTATATTTTTCTCTTTTAACTCTGAAATGGTCATTTTCACCTACGGGAGGAAGTTGTGGAGGGGTTTACCGGGAAGGAATCTTGCTGGTTTTTAGCAGGTTCGAGTATTTGGGGAGGGTTAGTGAAGGCCCAGAACAGGGCCGCGCTTACGCTGCGCGGCGCTGCTGGAGCTGGGATGCTTCCGGGGTTACAGCGGCTGGTGCCGCCGGGCTCTCATGGTGGAAGCGGACAAAAACCTCATTGGTAGTGTCTTGTAGACGGGTATTGGGCTTGTGCAGCTTGCGCGTAGCCTTGGAAGCAAGCTGACACAGTGTATAGCGATTCTCGACGTGGGCAAGTGCCCCAAAGATAAGATCAGAACGCATTATATTCTCCTTCATCCTTTGACCGTCCAAAGGCGCGTTGTAAGCCGGCGAGGTTCCGCCGGGCGCCGCGTCGGTCGTTTTCTATCTGTTAGACGCGAATGCTCTCTTGCGGGAACAATTTTTTCGTCTGGGTTTCTTGTTGTCCAACCGGGTACCGGAAATGATTCCTGCGCCCATAAAACAGGCCCTACCGGCGGAATTGACTCGCGCGGAACCTGCATTGCAGAGGCTTCTTACCGCACGGCCTCTGTCCCCAGGTTGCGCATGCTTTTATGCCGCTCGCATGTCGCGCTGCTGTGACCTCTGTGCCTAACGAGTTCCGTACCTGGTCCCCCTCCGGGGCGGCGACCAAACACAGGACGCGCCAGACGGGTATCCTGCTTCAAATATCCTGGATATCGCCTTTTGCCGGGAACAGGGTCCTCAACCTGACGTTGGCATCATTCATGCCCGCGAGTTGAGTTCTCGTTAAGCCATGTAGAACTTAACGCGATCGAAAGTAGGGGTCAACACTTTTTTTCATAGAAATTACTCGCTTGATTCCCGAAAATGGAATATCCGCCAAAACGGCCCGTAAACCCGCTCCGGACCGGCAAAACCCGTATTTTACTGCTCTCTGGTCAAGTTTTGGGCAACTGCGTACTATGGGCGCAGGCGATAGAGATACCCTGGCCCTCCCCATCATGAAGAATCGAACACCTGAACTTTCTTCCACCGAACCTGCCGCACCGTCACTCTCGCTGGAAAAAGCAGAGAAAGGCTCGCACCGCTCTATGTGGGAACTGCTACTCCAGTTACGCGTTCTACTCCCCTACCTGTCTCAACTGGTGCCCCTGCTGGATCGAGGCATGGCCAAGGGCAGCCCGGACTTTTCTCAGCTCACCAAGGGGATGGCCGCGCTCGAAAACGGCAGCCGGGATCTGGAGGTGCAATCGAGGAATCAGGCACTTCAGCTGGAGCGGATCGAACAACAGTTGGCCCGCCTGCGGGTGGTTCATGAGAACAGCATGGAGGAGAGCAGCCAGCTCTTTGCGGATATGCGATCGCTCCGCCGTACCATGCTCACCCTGGCCAGCGTAGTGATCGTGCTTCTGCTAGCTTCCGTCATCATGGTTGCGTTCCTGGTGATTCATCCCTAGATGAGGTTGGCAAGACGTAAATTTCACAGCTAAAGCCCGGACGTCTTGTCAATCATTTACGGCACGACTAACGTCGTGCCCTGATACAAAGAGGGCTTTCCCGCAGCCTGCCAGGGACGCCTGGACTATTATTGTCCAGTTTTCCTCAGTTGTTGATGGCACTGAATGGAATATTCGCGGCATGAATGCAATTTGTGGAGTAGACCGTTTTGTACCGTAACGCTCCAGCGTTTCTGTTGCCAGTTGTTCTTATCCGGGACTAGGATACGCGATAGTTCGGTGCAGTCCTGTTCTCGGACGTGCCAGATCTCCCCTACGAAGTCGTTCCAGGCCTCACGATAGCAAAGAAAAGCTGGCGACTTCCTTCGTCAGCGTGTGTGGAGTGACTCTCTATGGCATGGTATGCCTATTGTATTAGTGAAAAGCAGGCGTTTCCTGAACTCAGCCGCCATCGAAAACCCATTCCAATGGAATCGGTGACGGGAATCTCAGGAAATCAAATCTTCCTCTATCCAGCCAGCGACTTAGCAGTCATCGTCAGTGAACATCATCCCTCAGAAAATTTAGATCAAAAAGCAGCCGTCGAGCATGCACGTGTGATCAGCGACTGTTTCAAACTATCCACCGTTCTCCCTTTCCGCTTTGGCACTGTTTTTGCAGATGACGAAGCCCTGAGAAAATCGATTCGCTCCAATCAGCGACAGTTTCTTGCCAATGTCGACCGTTTGCGCGGCAAAGCCGAGATGCACCTCAAAGTGCTTTTGGATGACTGCTGCCGCGAACAGGGCACTCCGGTTCCGATGGACCGGGTAGGCAAAGAATACCTGTCGAGCTTGCGGGAGAGCGCCACTCGCCAACGCGAACGGCAAACCAAGGCGCGGGCCGTTTCGGTGCAGATGCATCGGATGTTCAGCCCGCTCGATGAAGAGATCAGTTGCCGCAGGATGGATTCCGGCAAAATGCTGCTCGACATCGCCCACCTGATCGATCACAAGGGTATCGAGCGCTACCAGAACAAGTACTCAAGCGCAAGCCAGCAGTTGAAGGATTGCCACATGCAACTCTCCGGACCCTGGCCGCCCTATCATTTCGTGCAGCGGCTCACTCGCCCGGTGCACGTCCACGCCCATGCTGTTCCTGCGTAATACGTAACTGAAGAGCTGACAAAGCCCCTGGCGTCAAGCCGGGGGCTTTATTTTTCTGCTTTACGAGACTTTGTTGGCGGCGGGAATATCTTTTCTGCGGCTCAATACAAAGCTCGAGTGGGAACGGCGGTCGGCGGCGGCGTGGTCGATCTTGCGCCAGAAGGCAACGAAATAATCGGCTGCGGAAATAATGGACACCAGCACCATAAAGTAGATGGCGGCCACTGCAATCCACTCCACCGGCATAACAAACCAGCCGAAATGCCATTCATACCAGCCGTGGGCCAGGATGACGGCAACTACGGAAACAATCTGGATTACCGTCTTGAGCTTGGCCAGATCGCTGGCTTCAATGGTGAAGCCTTCCGAGCTGGCAATCGAGCGCAGGCCGCTGACCAGGAACTCACGGCCAATGACCAGCACCGCAACCCAGGCCTTCATCAGGTGTGGATTGAACTGTACCAGGGAGATGTAGGCGGCCGTGATCATCAGCTTGTCGGCCAGGGGATCCAGCAGCATGCCCATGGTGGTGATCTGGCCGCGTTTTCGTGCCAGATATCCGTCCACTCCATCGGTAATCGACGCCAGGATGAATAGCAGGGAGGCGGCAATTTCCTGCTCTCCATGGCTACGAAAGGGATAGACGCTGGACAACATCCAGATGAGCAGGGGAATGCAGCAGATGCGGCTCATCGTGATGGAGTTTGGCAGGTTCACGATCGACTCAGCTGGTTGGGCAAAAGACCGCGAGCGCCCTACTCATCATTATGCACCAGCAGCCCACCCGTGGCTTGGCTCCGGCGCCACTTGCGCGGGCGGGATCGTAGCACAAAAGTACCACGATCCCGTCGTGGGAAAGCCAGCCCTTAGGCGGAATTCAGGCGTAGATGCCCCGCTGCTTGATGGTGAAAGCAACCCGATCGATGGCGAGCATGTAGGCGGCAATGCGATTGTTGACCGCGTGCGCCTCGGCATAGCGAACCACGTCGCCGAAGCTCTCTGACAGGATGCTTTCCAACTGCTCGTTGACCACGGCTTCTTTCCAGAAATAGCCCTGGCGATCCTGCACCCATTCGAAATAAGAAGCGGTCACGCCCCCGGCGTTGGCCAGAATGTCGGGAATGATAAAAATCTTCTTATCCGCCAGGATTTCGTCGGCCACAGCTGTAGTTGGGCCGTTGGCGCCCTCACAAACGATGCGTGCCTTGATGCGATCCGCATTGCGGCTGGTAATCACGTTTTCCGTGGCAGCCGGGATGAGAATCTCGCAATCGGAAAGCAGCAAATCCGATGAATTGACTGCTTCTGCGCCTTTGAACCCCAGCACAGTGCCGTTTCGCTGGCGGTATTCGAGCAACAGATGAATGTCGATACCGTTGCTGTTGTAAAGACCGCCGTCATACTCGGCGATGCCGATGATCTTGTAGCCTTTTTCCATCATCAGCTTGGCCGCGTTCGAGCCGACGTTGCCAAAGCCCTGAATAATTACGCGGCATCCTTCGCGCTGCATATTCAGGTAGCGCAGGGCCTCATCACAGACCACAGCGATGCCGCGGCCGGTTGCTTCCCTGCGGCCCCGCGATCCGCCGATGTTGAGCGGCTTTCCCGTCACCACCGCGGTGACGGTCTGCCGCATGTGCATGGAGTAGGTATCCATGATCCAGGCCATCACCTGTTCATTGGTATTGATATCCGGCGCCGGGACGTCCTTCTCCGGGCCGATAAACTCGATAAGCTCGGAAGTGTAGCGGCGGGTCATGCGTTCCAGTTCGCCGATCGACATCTTCTTTGGATCACAGATGACGCCACCCTTGGCGCCGCCGAATGGGATATTCACCACGGCGCACTTCCACGTCATCCAGCTGGCCAGCGCACGAACCTCATCCAGGGTCACGTCGGGGGAATAGCGGATGCCTCCCTTGCCCGGGCCGCGGGCGATCGAATGTTGCACCCGGAAACCGGTAAAGACCTCAATACTTCCGTTGTCCATCATTACCGGGATATGCACGATGATCTCGCGTGCGGGGTAGCGCAACACTTTCCAGAGCCCTTCATCCAGGTTGAGTTTTTGTGCGGCAAAATCAAATCGGGCAGCCTGGGCTTCCCAGGGATTAATCTCCTGCTCGAGCGATACGGTTGGCATACGAAATTCTCCAGATATGGACTGCGCTTTGCAGTCCGCGAAGTCCCACCGCGGTTGAGCCGTTCGCGCCCGGGCGGGACGGCGCAGGCACTCCGACGGGGCGAAATCGCAGGAGAGAGATTCTCCCTCGGTTTCAGCGCCCGGCGAGCCTTACGCGCTCTTGCGCCCACTTGGCCGGGACTTGCTACTAGCACTACCCCAAACCTATCGAGTATAGGCGTCCCGAAGAAGCTCGGGCAACACCCTGTCCGGCAGGTTCAATGTTTGAGATGCCGTAACAGGAGGAATGTTTCGAACATTCCCCTGTTGCGCTTTCCTTTCCGAGGGCGGCGATGTGCAGCTTTTCTTGACGAAAAAGCTGCGTTGGTATCCGTTCCCCCGGGATGCCCCGACAGGAGGAATGTTTCGAACATTCCCCTGTTGCGCTTTCCTTTCCGAGGGCGGCGATGTGCAGCTTTTCTTGACGAAAAAGCTGCGTTGGTATTCGTTCCCCCGGGATGCCCCGACAGGAGGAATGTTCCTCCGATTGCACGCTTGCGGCTATGGCCATTTAGTATGAGCAGGAATGCCGGGAGACAACACCATTTTGCCCTCGCGGGCTGATTTCCTTCGCCTCGCTGCGACCCACAGCCTGGTCCCGGTCTACCGTACGCTCACGGCCGATCTGGAAACCCCGGTATCCGCCTTCCTGCGCGTCGCCTCCGATGAACCACAATCCTTTCTCCTCGAATCGGTGGAAGGAGGGGAAAAAGTAGGTCGTTATACCTTTATCGGCGTCCGGCCCTATCGCACCATCTTTTCCCGGGGAAGTTCGATTGTCATCAACGACCGAGGAAAAACCCGGTCTTTGGAGGGGGATGTCTTCGCCTTGTTAAAGGAGCAGTTGGCGGGGCACAAGCCTGCGCATATCGCTGGCCTGCCGCCATTTACGTCTGGCGCTGTAGGTTTTTTCGCCTACGATGTGGTGCGGCAAATAGAGCGCTTACCTGAAATCGCCGAGGACGATCTTGGCGTTCCGGACGCATGCCTGATGTTCTTCGATGAGGTACTGGCGTTCGACCACGTGCGTAAGCAGATCCTGCTGATGGTGACGGCGGACCTCACCAACCAGAAGCCGGCAGCCGCCTACGCGGATGCCAAGGAGCGGCTAGACCGCCTGGAAAAGCGCCTGTCGAGGCCCCTCCCACGGTCGCGGCAGAAGCCGCCCCGGGGCAAACTCTCGGTAACCAGCCACACGCTCAAAAAAGACTTTCTCGCCTCCGTGGCCCGGATCAAGGAATATATTGCCGCCGGGGACATCTTCCAGGCTGTGCTTTCGCAGCGTTTTGAAGTGAAACCGGGGGTGGACCCTTTCTCGATCTACCGCGCTCTGCGCATCGTTAACCCTTCCCCCTATCTTTATTTCCTGCGCTTTGGTTTGGGGGGAAAGCAGGAGAAGGCGCCTACCTGCCTGGTGGGCTCATCGCCCGAATTGCTGGTGCGCGTGCAACAGCGCCATGTGGAGTACCGTCCGATCGCAGGGACGCGTCCCCGCTCGGCCAATGAGGCAGAGGATCTGCGCATCGAGCAGGAGTTGCTGGCCAACGAGAAGGAACGGGCCGAGCATGTGATGCTGGTCGACCTGGGCCGCAACGATATTGGCAGGGTTTGCGAGTACGGTTCTGTCCGGGTCAAGAGCCTGATGTATGTGGAACGCTACTCCCACGTGATGCACCTGGTAAGCGCCCTGGAGGGTCAACTGAAGAAGGGGCTGTCAGCAGTGGATGCTTTCTGCTCCTGCTTTCCCGCGGGCACGCTGAGTGGCGCGCCGAAGATACGGGCGATGGAGATTATCGAAGAACTGGAGCCGACACGCCGGGGCATCTACGGCGGGAGCGTTTTTTACGCCGACTTTTCGGGCAATTTCGACTCCTGTATTGCTATCCGCAGCATGCTGCTCAAAGGAGAGCAAGGCTACATTCAAGCGGGCGGCGGGATCGTCGCCGATTCTGTGCCGGAAGAGGAGTATCAGGAATCAGTGAACAAGGCGAAGGCGGTGGTCCGCGCGGTGGAGAGAGCGCGGGCCGTGGCCTCAAGCCAGGGCGGCAAGTAGGGTCGAATGGAACTTGCTCTACACTGGATGGAGTGGCGTCCATGGTCTTCGTTCTCGACAATTACGACTCGTTCACCTACAACCTGGTGCAGTACATGGGTGAATTGGGGGCAGAGATGGTCATCCGCCGCAATGACGAATTGACCGTGGAGCAGATCGAGGAGCTGCAGCCGGAGCGCATCGTTCTCTCTCCCGGACCATGCACCCCGCAAGAAGCCGGTATCAGCATTCCACTCATCCGGCATTTTGCCGGCAAGCTGCCGATCCTGGGTGTCTGCCTGGGCCACCAGGCAATCGGAGCCGCCTTTGGCGCAAATGTGGTGCGTGCGCCGCAGCTGATGCATGGCAAAACCAGCCCGGTAGAGCACGATGGACGCAATCTTTTTGCCGGCCTTCCCAGCCCCATGACATGTACTCGCTACCACTCGCTCATTGTTGCGGATGAGGGGCTGCCCGAGGAACTCGAGGTCAGCGCCCGGGTGCAGAACAGCCAAAACCAGGGAACGATCATGGGGTTGCGGCACCGGCGCTTTCCTATTGAGGGCGTCCAGTTTCACCCCGAGAGCGTGCTGACCGTGGACGGCAAGAGCCTGATCCGGAACTTCCTCTCTCTCTGAGAATTGTTGGGACAATGCTGGTCAAGAATCTAAAGCCGGGCCGATCTCTCCTGATTGGATCTCTTGCCATGGGCTGCCTGGCGCCCCCGATTGCTGGTCAGCAACCTATCGGGCGAACCTCGGCCACCGAGGTAAAAGTTTCCGGTGCGGTCGACATTTCCCATGGTGAAACGCTGCTGGGCAACGGCAGTGAGATTACAGCCGGAGACCAGGCGGTGAAGATTGCGCTGCAACGCGGCGGCGAGCTACGCCTCTGCTCAACCAGCAGCGTTCACTTGTCGAAGGACCGTTCGATTGCCGACCCCGCCAGCAGCGCACTGATGATGGCGCTCGATCGTGGGGCCATCGAGGCTACCTATACGGTAGGCAAGTATTCCGACGTGCTGCTTACGCCCGACTTGCGAATCCTTATTTCAGGCCCGGGACAGGCGGACTTCCGCATCCGGGTAAATACCAAGGGAGATACCTGCATAGACAACCACGGCGCGGACGCGCCGTATATCACGGTGAGCAGCCAACTGGAGGGTGGGGCCTACCGGGTGCTGCCGGACCAGCGGGTCACCTTTGAGCATGGCAGTCTGCAGGAAGTAGTGGATCATGAGCCGGAGCCTTGCGGATGTCCTGCGGCGCCGGTCACTTCGGTAGCGTCTTCAGGAAATTCGGCGGCCAAGCCCGCAGCGCCTGGACGGCCGGTAGGCGGGCCTTCCTCGACCGCCGCGGATACTGCCTTTCCCATCGCGGAAAGCGAGGGGCTTGCGCCTCCTCCCGCGCCCAGCAGCGTGCCCACGGTTCCCGCCGGTGAAACGCATGCTCAGGTGACGGTGCCGCTCACCTACAACGGAGAAAATCCTCCCGCCGCGCCGTCGGCCGCTGCCGCTTCGGCCCCTGCCGCTCCAGCCCCTGCCGCTCCGGCCCCCGTCGCTCCGGCGCCCGATTCGCTCGCTGCCGCAGGCGGTCACCCGGTCCTAGCCCCGGTGGAGGCGCCAGCCGCAGCGGCTCCCCAGCCGGCAGCGCAGCCGGAGATCGCAACCACTCCGGAGAAGCCCTCCGCCGAAACCAGCCAGGGCGGCCTCTTCCATCGGATCGGCCACTTCTTTTCCAAAATCTTCGGCGGATGAAGACCTGGCGGGGATAAAGTAGCAAGGGCGTTCGAGGCCGCCGTTTCCTCGAGGCAAGGACTACAATCAAACTTTGAGACCGTCGCGGCTCACCCATTCCAAACGAGAGATGAAGGAGTTCTTCTTTTATGGCGATTCCCGCCACACAGATGCGTCCGGGCATGATTATCAAGCACAACAACGAGCTGCACACGGTCTTCAGCGTCGAGCATCGGACCCCGGGAAACCTGCGCGCATTTATCCAGGCCAAGCTCCGCAACCTGCGTACCGGCGCGATGTTCGAGCACCGATTCCGCTCTCCTGACCCCATCGAACGGGTGATCGTCGATGAGGTTTCGATGGATTTTCTTTACTCTGACGGTGACGACTACTACTTCATGAACACCGAAAACTACGAGCAGACCCATCTGAAGGGCGGCACGCTGGGCGATGCCATCGAGTACCTCATCCCTAATCTTCAGATCAAGGTCTCGTTCTTCGATGGCGTGGCGGTGGGCATCGAGCTGCCGGGCACGGTGGAGATGACCGTGGTAGAAACCGAACCCGGCCTGAAATCGGCGACCGCCTCTTCCGTCACCAAACCGGCCAAGCTTGAAACCGGCCTGGTGGTTCAGGTGCCTCCTTTCATTAACGAGGGGGAGAAGATTCGTGTCGATACAGCAGAGGGCGCCTACCTTTCCCGAGCATGAAAGCCATCGCCTGGGCAATGCTTGCCGGCGCAAATCTCTAAATATGGTCCGCTATTACGTTGTTAAAGGCCGCGTGCAAGGGGTGGGCTTCCGTTGGCTTGTCCATCAGGAAGCGGGCGCGCTGGGATTGAAGGGATGGGTCCGGAATACCGAGGGCGGCGAGGTGGAAGTGATGGCCGCGGGCAGCGCGGAAAAGCTGGCCGAACTGCGCACCGTGCTCGAACGCGGCTCGCGCGGCAGTCGAGTGGATTTAGTAAAAGAGAGCGACATGGATGAAGCACTTGCTGACGGACTCCAATCGTTCCAGATCGAAGGAGCCTGGTAATACGCATGCCTCACCCTCCCATTAACTGCGAGCCTTTGAAATTTCTTATTCGCACCATTCCGGATTTTCCCAGACCGGGAATTCTGTTCTACGACATCACGACCCTGCTCAAGGATAAGAAGGGTTACGCAACACTGGTGGATGCCCTGGCGGCGCACTACATCGGCGTAGCGGACGTTGACCTGGTGCTGGGTATCGAGGCGCGGGGGTTCATTTTCGGACCAGCCCTGGCCTACCGCCTGAATGCGGGCTTTGTGCCCGTGCGCAAGCCGGATAAACTGCCCGGGGAAACCGCGCGGGTGACCTATGACCTGGAATATGGGACCGATGCGCTGGAGATCCACCTGGACGCCATCGAACCAGGCCAGAACGTCCTGATCGTCGACGATCTGCTGGCCACCGGGGGCACGATGGAAGCCACGGTAAAACTGGTTCGTCAACTAGGCGCCAGGATTGTCGGACTGGCCTTCGCCATCGAACTCGACTTCCTCCATGGAAGAGACCGGTTTAAAGAGTACGACGTGTTCAGCCTGTTGCATTACAGCGAGTAGCGCGCCTGCTAGACGGCCCTGCGCCCTCCACCGATCAGGTGAATTACCAGCGCCACAGCCGCGATGATGAGCAGGATATGCAGGGCAAATGCCGCGATGTGAAAGAGCAGAAAGCCGCCTACCCAAAGCAGGATGAGGATGATAGCGATAGCCAGCCACATGGTCGTGCACCTCGCGGAGAGTATCTCATGTGCTGAGTCGAAGTCATTTCCAAGAGGGCGCATCCACACAGCGATCTCTCCGACAACGCCATCAGGGTCGACAGGAAATCGGGGGGAGCGAAGTGGAGAGATCTGCGGTTTTTCATGTCCGCAGACGTAAGATACCCCCAAGGAGTTCGTCGCACCATGAAGGTTCGCCTGATCACAATTGCAATCCTGCTCGGTTTGCCGCCGGCGTCGTTGGTCGCAGCCTCGAAAGAGTCCTCAGCGGTGACTGCGCTGACCCACGTGCGCGTGATCGATGGCACCGGCAGCGCACCCATTGAAGACGCGACGATCGTGATCGAAGGCAATCACATCAAGGCCGTTCATCCGGGCTCGGCGGCAATCCCTGCCGGTGCGACGGTGCTCGACATGCACGGCGATACGGTCATGCCGGGAATCATCAACGCCCACGGCCACCTCGCACTGGTAGCAGATGGCCAGAACTCGGCCACCGCTTACACCAGGGAAAATGTGATGGCAGAACTGCGGCAGTACGAGAGCTACGGGGTCACCACGATGTTGTCGCTAGGGGCAAATCGCGATCTTCTGTACGAGATTCGCCAGCAGCAACGGAAAGGCAAGCTGGATGGCGCCACCGTCTATACCGCCGACCGCGGCATCGGTGTCCCGGATGCTGCTCCTGGGTTGCCGGTTGCGCCCGACCAGATGACCCGGCCGGCGACCGTGGAAGAAGCCCGGGCGACCGTCGACGCCATGGCCAAGCGGCACGCAGATATCGTCAAAATCTGGGTCGACAGCGTGGGGGGAACGAAGCCTGAAATGTCGCCCGAGGTCTACAAGGCGGTAATTGAAGAAGCACACAAGCATCATCTGAGAGTCGCCGCGCACGTGTACTACCTGGCGGATGCCAAGTCCCTGGTCAACGACGGCGTGGACGTGCTGGCGCACAGCGTCCGCGACAAACCCGTCGACGCGGAATTGCTCGCCGCCATGAAGAGCCGCGGCGTCTGGTACATTCCCACTTTCACGGTGGACGAATCGTTCTATATGTACGCCAACCACCCTGGGTTCATGCTGCTTGATTTCTTCAAGGAAGCGATTTCCCCCGGCCTGTTGACGACGCTGAGCAGCGACGCTTATACGCAGAAAATAGACGAAGATCCCAAGACAGCGCAGCACAAAGCGGACTTTGCCATGGACCAGCAAAATCTGAAGGCAGTGTACGACGCCGGTATTCATGTGGGGTTCGGAACTGACTCGGGCGCTATGCCAACCCGCATTCCTGGATTTTCAGAGCATCGGGAACTGGTCGACATGGTGCAGGCCGGACTCACGCCGATGCAAGCCATCGTATGCGCCACCAGCAACAACGCTGCGTTATTGGGAATCGCGGCCAAGCGGGGAACCTTGCAGCCAGGCAAACGGGCCGACCTGATCGTGCTCGCCGCCAATCCTCTGGACGACATCATGAACACGCGATCCATCGTGACCATCTTCCACGATGGGCGCACGGTTGCGCCGAAAGTCCCGGTGGTGATGGCGCACTAAACCAGATCGACAAACAGAGAAAGGGGCCGGGAATCTCCCGGCCCCTTTTCTCTGTAACACTTACTGATGCTATTCCGCGGTGTTGGGCTTGATCTGGGCTACTGTCCAGACGGGATCGCCGACCTTGAAGCGGGCAAAGCGGCGGACGCTCAGGTTCTCGCCCAGCTTGCCGATCTTCTGTGCGATCAGGTCCTTGATGGCGAATGACTGATCCTTGATGAAAGGTTGATCGAGCAGGCAAACCTCTTCGTAAAACTTGCTCATTTTGCCTTCGACGATCTTTTCGATCACCTGGGCCGGCTTGCCGGTAGCGGCAGCCTGCGAACGGTAGATATCCTTCTCCCGCTCCAGATCCTCATTGGTGACATCCTCGCGGCGAATGTAGCGCGGGTCGGTGGCTGCGATATGCATGGAGATATCCTTGAGCAGCTCCTGAAAATCTTCCGTGCGAGCAACAAAGTCGCTCTCGCAGTTGATCTCAATGAGCACGCCAATTTTGCCACCGGCATGGATATAGGTTCCGACAGCACCTTCAGAGGTGCTGCGGGACGCCTTCTTGGCTGCGGACGCCATGCCCTTCTTGCGTAGCACGACAACAGCCTGCTCCAGATCGCCCTTGGCCTCCTGGAGCGCGTTGCGGCAATCCATCATGGGCGCGCCCGTCTTCTCGCGAAGCTCCTTCACCTGTGCGGCGGAGATATTTTCAGTCACGGTTGACATCCTCTTACGATTCCTTTGCTGGCCTGTTAACAGGCCCTAAATCCCCGATAATTGGACGGGTGGTGTAAGCCGAGCAAGTGTTCGGCGAGCAGACCGAAACATTCGGTCTCCAGGGTTAGACTGGCTAGCTGCTAAAGTGTTCGCTCGGCAGTTTCCGGTTCGTCGACAGCGGTGATTACTCCGGGGGCTTTGCGAATGCCTCCACCCAGTGCAGCTTCCAGATCGACCACTTCGCCTTCGCCCGACGGCTCATCGGCGCCTGCTTCGAGCCCGGCAGCCTCTACGGGGGCGGCCTCGAGTTGCGCATCCGCGGTCACGCCAGCCTCGCTGGCGCGCTTGTCGCCCGCCATCTGAACACCTTCGACCACGGAGTCGGAGATTTTGGAAGTAAAGAGGCGAATCGCACGCAGCGCGTCGTCATTGCCCGGGATCACGTAATCGACCACCGTAGGATCGCAATTGGTATCGACTACCGCGACCACTGGAATGCCCAGCTTGCGGGCCTCTTTCACAGCGATGGCTTCATTGTTCGAATCCACCACGAACAGTGCATCGGGCAACCGGCGCATGTTCTTGATGCCTGCCAGGTTCGCCTGCAGATGCTTACGTTCGCGTTCCAGCTTGATGACTTCTTTTTTCGTCAGCAGCTCATAACGGCCATCGGTGGCCATCTCGTCCAATTCCTGAAGGCGCTTGACGGATTTCTGTACGGTGATCCAGTTGGTCAGCAGTCCACCCAGCCAGCGCTGGTTGATGTAGAACATGCCGCAACGGTTCGCCTCTTCGGCAATTGCATCCTGGGCCTGCCGCTTGGTGCCGACAAAGAGGATAACCTTGCCCTGACCGGTAAGATCGGTAACGAACTTGCTTGCTTCCTTGAACATCTTCAAGGTTTTTTGCAGGTCGATGATGTAAATTCCGTTACGCTCGCCGAAGATATATTCCTTCATCCGAGGGTTCCAACGCTTGGTTTGGTGCCCGAAGTGGACTCCCGCTTCGAGCAACTCTTTCATCGTAATTGTGGCCAAACTACCTCCTCTTGAATTGCATTCCGGCGTAGCCGGAATTTATTTCCCTCGCCCGCTGCGCAGAAGCTGCGGGCGGGGAAGATTCTTGAAACAACTGCATGGACCGCTACAAAACCGTGTATCGCTTGCTGAACTCTAGCGCTTGCTGAACTGGAAGCGCTTACGGGCGCCCTTCTGTCCGTATTTCTTGCGCTCTTTAATGCGCGCATCGCGGGACAGCAGGCCGTCGCCCTTCAGCGTTTTGCGCAGCTCAATGTTGAACTCCAGCAGGGCGCGGGCGATACCCATCTTGACTGCATCGGCCTGGGCGCTCACTCCACCGCCTTTGACCGTAGCCAAAACATCGAAGGTGGCGGCAAGTTCAACCAGCTCCAATGGACGCTTGGCCGAGACCCGCTGCTGATGGGTAACGAAATAAGTCTCGAAAGGTTTCTGATTGACGACAAAGTTGCCGCTGCCAGGGCGCAAGAAGATACGCGCCACGCTGGCCTTGCGGCGCCCCGTTCCGTAGTACTGAACCAAATCTGCCATGACCATCCTATTCTTTGCTATCTTGCGGAGCCCTGCTGGATCGTGGTGGCCGGGTTAGCGCGCCGCCAGCTCCAACACTTCCGGCTGCTGTGCCTGGTGGGGATGCTTATCGCCCCGGTAGACCTTGAGCTTGGTACCCATCTGGCGGCCCATTTTGCTCTTGGGCAGCATGCCCTTGATCGCTTCTTCAACAATTTTCTCTGGCCTGCGGGCCATCAGGCGCACAAAAGACTCTTCACGCAATCCGCCGGGGAACCCGGTGTAGCGGCGATAGACCTTCTGTTGGCTCTTGAGCCCGGTCAGCACGATCTTTTCGGCGTTGATGACGATCACGTGATCGCCCATGTCGATAAAGGGCGTGTACTTAGGGTTTTTCTTACCGCTCAACGTGCTGGCCGCTTCGGTTGCCAGGCGCCCCAGTGTCTTGCCGCTGGCGTCGACCACGAACCATTTGCGGGTTATATCGTGCGAGCTTGGAAAATACGTAGACATCGTAACCTGTTCTCCCAGAAGAACCATCGGTTCGGGCGAGCATTGCACATCGCCGCAAAGAATCGCGGCCGGCTCTCCCGCAAACGAAAGATTCAGAATCGCTTGAGTGGCGAAGATGATTTAAAGCGCTTCTTCGGGTTCGCTTTCCTGGCAGGCTGACTGGGCTCGCTCAATCTTCAGATCGTTTGCTGTGAAGCGGCTTCCCAGACTTCACTTCTATCGAATCAGACGGCAACTACAGAGGGCCAAACGTAGCACTGCGCAAGAAGACCAGACTAACGCAATCGGGCAATACAGTCAACCGGGGTAGGGTTACCACTCCCGCACAAAAGAGGCATTTCCCGTTCATTCCGGAGGACATACGCTCTCCTTGGAATATACCGGAGGTTCCCCTGAATGACCCAACGTGCCTCTGAATCCCTGGTGGCTGCGCTCATCCGCATCGGGCTGCTATTGGCCCTGGCCATCCTGCTGATGGCCGAGAACGCCCAGGCCCAACCGCTTTCCCTCTCGCCCTCCGCTGGGTTCCATGCTTTCCGGACCGGCGAGCCCACAAGCCTGCAGCGAATCAAGCTTTAGGCACTCGATTCAGCCGGATAGGCCTGCCGTTCGCCACCGGAGGAACGAGCAAGGAGACTCTATGAAGTTCGAAAAGCAACTCTCGTCCCTGATGACCGCAGCCCTGCTCTGCGGCACTTTTACCAGCTTCTCCAGCGGCCAGCAGACGGCCGGTAGCGGAGCAGCGGCTCCTGCCCCTAGCAGTTCTTCCGTGTCCTCCGCTCCCGCAGCCTCGGCTACCAGCGATGAAGCGCTGCTGAAGTCTACGCAGCCGCTCACCGAAGATGCTTTGCGGGCTCGCTATGTCGGCAAGCTGGTGTTTCTCCGCGGTTCCTACCTGGGAGACGACCTGCAATTCGACATGAACGGCAAAGTGAACGGTTCGCCCGCCATCGGCTCCTTCACCCTATCCGCCTTCGAAGTGCGCAAGGTGAAGCTTTCCAAGCACAAACTGGATATCGAGGCCGATCGCTACGGATTGCATTTTTTCGGCGCGCTGCCCTACGAGGACGAAACCAAGTCGTTTGACAAGGTCAAGATCTCCAAAAAGCCGGTCCACATCTCGGTCGAGCGTGAACTCATCGTCATACCGAAAGTAAAGAAGGAAAAGAACAAGAAGGACGCGCCCACGCCGGAGCAGGTCGCGGCGGCCCAGACGCTAAAGACCCGGGAGGACGCGGCAGCGGCCGCGGCGACACCTGCAACGACGGCGACGGCGAAACCCGCCACCCCTGCCGCGGCGAGTGAAACCGCGGCCAGCCTCGCCGCCGTCTCCCCAGCGCACAGCGCGATGCTGATGAATAAAGCGCTGGACAACGTATTTGCCGGCGATATCGATCTGCGCATGCTCTCCCATCTGCCCGACTACTGGCAGGAATACTTCACCAGCAAGAACCAGCACCGCCAGTACATGCCCGCTGACGCGAACATTAAGATCATGAGCGACGGCATGACGCCGCCCAAGGTTCTCAACAGCATCGATCCCAGCTCCAATGAATATGCCCAGAAATTTGGGATCGCCGGCATGGAACTATTGCGCACGGTGGTCGATGCCAATGGAATTCCACGGCAGATGGCGATCGCCCGGCCGATAGGCTTCGGGCTGGACGAAAAGGCGGTGGATGCGATCAAGAATTCGCACTTTCGTCCTGCGACGCTCAATGGCCAGCCGGTTCCCGTGGTCATCGACCTGGTCGTGACCTTCCGCATCTACTCCAACCGCACCAAACCAGGTTCGGTGGTCAAGGGATCAAAGGAGGCTGTCCTGGCCGCCTCCGTAGCGGAGACGGACTCCAAATCATCGGGTGCGGATGCTAGTCTGATGCGGTGAGCCAACGCTTTCTCAACCTGATCCGTGGCGGCCAAACAGCTGAAGTAGCTGCCGCTGTGGAGGAGGATCCAGAACTTGTTGCATGCAGAGACGCCCAGGGCGTCTCTGCTTTTTTGTGGAGTATTTATAACCGCCAGCCGCTGATCCGCGACTTCCTGCTGACCCGCTTGCCCACTCTGGACATATTTGAAGCTGCGGCCCTGGGAGATTGCGGCCGCATCGAGCCGCTGCTGCGGCACGATGCCATGCTGGTGCATGAGACCTCGGCCGACGGCTGGGCGCCACTCCACCTCGCGGCCGCTTTTGGCGGGTGCGAGGCAACGGCTCTTCTGCTGGCCCATGGGGCGCACGTGCATCGGTTTTCGCACAATCCCATGCGCAATCAGCCCCTGCACGCCTGTATTGCCTTAAGCCGGGACGCTGAGACGGTGCGTATTTTGATTGCCCAGGGAGCGGACGTCAACATGGCGCAGGCGGGAGGGTACACGCCGCTGCACCAAGCAGCCGCCGCCGGCCTGGAAGAGCTGACCCGCATATTGCTCGAGGCAGGAGCGAATCGGGAAGCGCTTTGCGATCAAAAGAAGACGCCGGCCGACTACGCTCGTGAGCGGAATCACCTTGCGGTGGCGCAACAGCTGTCACCGGCGTGAGACTACTCCGAACGACATGGGATGGTGCAGAGTCAGGGGGCGAAGGCGGCTTGATTTCCCACATCTCGCCAACGGAGGGCAAGATACCCGGATTTCCCGCTAGAGGCTCTCACCTGCGATCGGATGTGCGGCTTTCATTAAGGAAAGCCGCAGGTGTTCGCTCCGACTCGCCACACAGAAAAATCCGGGGTTTGGGGCACCCGTATTCGTGGTTTATTCGTAGGCCAGGGCTTCGATCGGATCTTTGCGAGCCGCTTTGAGAGCTGGATAGGTCGCGCCCACCAACGCTCCGGCAAAGGCAATCCCGGCGGCAGTGAGGAGCCAACCAGAACTCACGGGGAAGAGAATGGTTGGAAAGTGAAGGCCCATCGCGGCCTTCAGCAGGAAGGTGGCGCAGATGCCCAATGCGATGCCGATCAGGGAGAGGAACGCGGTTTCTCGCAATACCAGATTGACGATGTAGATTTGCGAGGCGCCTAACGATTTCAGGATCCCAATCTCCCGCGTACGCTCAAGAACGGCCGTATACATCGCCTGGAAGATAACCAGGAAACCCACCACCACGGCGATCCCGATCACGACATGGAGTCCGATGTTGAAGCCGGGCAGATGGTCTGGCGTCAACATCGACAGAACCTCCTGTACGGTTTGCACCTGGTATTGAGAAAGCCCCGGAACCGCCTGGATTTCCTGGCGGATGGCCGCTTCATTCTGCTGACTGTCGGCCTTGATGTAGAACAGTGTGGCGTTATTTTCCGCTCCCAATAAGGCGCCTAACGTCTTGATGGGCAGGAACTTGCGGCCACCTCGCCCGTGCTCGACGATACCGCAAATGCGGAAGGTGTGATTGAGGATGGGAATGCTGTCGCCGACACGGTAGCCTTTCCCGCTGCGGGCAAAGTAATCGTCCACGATTACTTCGTTACGGTCTTGAAACGGCCCACCGGAAAGAAAGACGAAGGGCTTCAGGGCGTTGAAACTCTGGTAGTCGATGCCCCAGATGTTCTCGACCGCAGTTTGGGTAGAGAGCTGTTGAATGGCGGGAGCGGCGACAGCGACATGAGGCAGCTTGCGGAGAATGTCGGCAATTTTCGCGGGAGCCGGCGCCCCGCTCACCCCGACGAGGAAGGTCTGGTTGGGAGGGCGCACGATCAGATCCGCCCCAATCCCGTTTGTCTGCGTACGGGAACCCTGGATCATGCCCACCATGATGCCCACGATGGAGAGAATCATGGTGACTTCGATGGCGACCGCGAGGATGCTGATCGAAGACCGTAAGGGCCGATGCAGCAGGTTGCCGAGGACTAACCTGTTCATGCTATTCGCCTGCCTGAGCCGAGTGTAGCAAAATTGTGCCGGTGGCTTGATCCGCTCAAGGGCCATCACCCCGGACGCACTTGGCATGCAGTTGCGAGGTTCCGGGAAAAAGCCGTCCAGTAACTCAAGAGGTGCTGTAGCGTGCACAAACTAAAGGGCTACGGGATTTGTTTTTGACCTGGCAGGAGAGCGGCCTTATGGTTGAGAATGTCGGCGTACGGTCATGCCACGGGTAGAAAAGCTCGCTCGCTGGCTGTGGCTTGATGGTGGACGTTCCTTCACCGGCGCGAGCCTGTCTTTCGCCGAGCAACGGTTGGGGGCCATCGCGCTTAGCCGATGGGTGTAACGTATGGGGAATTTCGGCGACACATTGCGGCATGAGCGGGAGTACCGCGGAATCACGCTGGACGCCATCACCCGGGTCACCAAGATCAGCAACCGCCACCTGGTAGCACTCGAGCAGGAGCACTTCGACGTTCTGCCGGGCGGCGTGTTCAACAAGAGCATGGTCCGTGAATACGCCCGGTTCGTGGGCCTCGATCAGGAAGAATGGGTGGGGCGGTATCTTTCCGCCCATCAATCCTCCGGACTCTCTTCAGATGAAGACGGCTGGATGCGGTTTGCCGAAAACGCCAGCAAGGCCCGGGTTAGCGTGAGTGGGGGCAGAGGCCCAGACCAACGGCTGCGCTGGACGGGTATCGGCGTATTACTGCTGCTGGTTGCCGGCCTCAGTTGGTTTGTGTGGAGTTATGTTCACAAGAAAGTCTCCTCGATTACGCCTCCGACGGTGACTCATAGCACTACAGCTCTTACGCGCCCCGGCAGTCCTGACACCCTCCACTCGATGGAGGCCCCAACATCAGCCTTTGCCTCGCTCATTCCCCTCTGATACCGTCTTAAGAGGTTCACCGGTTACGCGGGGCAGGGCGATTCCTGAGGGCGAGCTGCACCGAGCCAGCTACCATTAGAAATAACCGTGCCGCCTCAGATCTCGCACGCCTTCGATCCAGGCAGGGTCGAGAGCGTTGCCGAGCCATCATGCTCCGCTGCCCATGAATCTAGAAACCGGAGGAAGCTGTTTGCCACAACACGATAGATTTCTATTTACTTCCGAATCAGTGACGGAAGGGCACCCTGACAAGATCGCCGATCAAATATCCGACGCGATTCTGGATGCCTGTCTGGCGCAAGATCCTTTTAGCCGGGTAGCTTGCGAAACGCTCACCGCGACCGGCCTGGTGGTGATCGCGGGCGAGATCACTACCAAAGCGTATGTCGACTTCCAGTCGCTGGTGCGCGGGGTGGTGGCCTCGATTGGCTACGATAACGCTCTCTACGGCTTTGACTCCAACACCTGCGCGGTTATTTCCAGCATCAATAAACAGTCCGGCGACATTGCGATGGGTGTGGATACCGGCGGAGCCGGCGACCAGGGCATGATGTTCGGCTACGCCACCAATGAAAACGAAGATCTGTTGCCGACGCCGATCTCGCTGGCCCACAAGCTGAGCCGCAAACTGACGGAAGTGCGGAAGAGCGGGAAGCTTTCTTATCTGCGGCCCGATGGCAAGAGCCAGGTGACGGTCGAATATGACAAGGATCAAAATCCGGTGCGTGTGGATGCCGTGGTCATTTCCACCCAGCATTCGGAGACGGTTTCGACTGAGGATTTGCGCGCGGACATTCTGAAGTATGTGATCCAGGCCACGGTTCCAGCCAACCTGCTCGATGCGGACACCAAGTATCACATCAATCCGACGGGGCGATTTGTGATTGGCGGCCCGATGGGCGACACGGGCCTGACTGGACGCAAAATCATCGTCGACACCTACGGTGGAATGGGACGCCACGGCGGCGGAGCATTCAGCGGCAAGGATCCGACCAAGGTCGACCGCTCGGCCGCTTATATGGCTCGCTATATTGCCAAGAACATCGTGGCCGCCGGACTGGCGAAGCGCTGTGAAGTGCAGTTGGCGTACGCCATCGGTGTGGCTGAACCGGTCAGCGTCCTGGTGGAGACTTTTGGCACAGGAGAAGTCGACTCCGCGACCCTGCAAAAGGTGGTTCGGGAAAACTTTAAACTGACACCAAAGGGGATCATCGAGAGCCTCAACCTACGTCGTCCGATCTATCGCAAGACGGCGGCTTACGGACACTTCGGACGCACCGATCCAGACTTCACCTGGGAGGCCACGGACAAGGCCCAGGGGTTGCGTGAAGCGGCCGGTCTCAAGGGGAAGTCCCAACTCGCCGCCGCGGCGAAATAGCGAGTATCCTGCCGGCAAACATTTAGTTTGCCGGCAGGATAGGATGTCATCCGGCTTCGGTACCAGTAGTCTCCGCGGACCCCAACCGTGTTGGTGTAAAAACGAAAAGGCGACCGCAGGTCCCTCCGGCTTTCTTCGCGATCACGATGACGGTTTGTTCCCGGCAGCCAGCACTGTTTGGAAAAAAGGTGCTTCCGTCTCCTTATGCACAACTGCGGTGTGCACATCTCCAAAACCGGCCCTGCTTAGCAACAACTCCAGTTCCACCTGGCTGAAACCCAGCCACACGTCGGCGTACAACTCGCGGGCTTCGGCGAACCGATGTTGCACCAGGTCCAGCACTGCGATGCGTCCGCCTGGTTTCAGGATCCGCCAGGCTTCTGCAACGGCGCGCTCAGGATGAATGGCGTGATGCAACGACTGGCTGAACAATGCCAGGTCAACCGAACCATCCGCAATCGGCACCGCCTCCAGGTCTCCCTTGCGATACTCGAGCGCCGCAACCCCCTGCTTTCGAGCCAGCGCGGTCCCCAGCTCAACCATCTTGTCTGAGTTGTCGACCGCGATCACGTGCTCCGCTCGCTGGGCGAGCAGCAGGGAAAAGGCGCCCTCGCCCGCACCCAGGTCCGCGATGACCATGGGGGGCAGCAGCTGCAACAGCGCCTCAGCAATACTCTTCCAGGAGCGCCCCGGCACATACTCCCGCCCTAACCGTCCAGCCATGTCATCGAAGAACGCTCGCGTCTTGTCTTGCCGCTTTCGCAGCACCAGCGCCAGCGCCGCCTCATCGTGCCGGGCTTCGGGAAGTTCCTCCGGCGCCTGTTGCAACGAGTTGAGCAGCGTGGATACTACGTCCCCTTCAGACTTCGAGCGATACCAGATGTTCTTGCCGGCGCGCCGGTCCTCCACCAGCCCGGCATGCTTTAGCTGCGACAGGTGGGTAGAGATCGTGCTCTGCCCCATGCCCAGGATTTCCTGCAGTTCAGCGACGGAAAGCTCTTCCCGGACGAGGAGCAACAACATGCGCAGGCGGTTCGCATCACCCAAAACTCGTAAAGATTTAACGATTGACGCCATGGCTCTTGATGGTATTGTATCAATATATTCTGATGTATCGATATGAGGTTTTTAAACATGACGCCAACTACGATTGACCGCACTGCCGCCGCTTCCGCTTACAAGGTGGCTGACCTCTCCCTGGCCGACTGGGGACGCAAAGAGATTTCGATTGCCGAGCACGAGATGCCCGGTCTTATGTCCATTCGCCGTAAGTATGCCGCGGCTAAGCCCCTCGCCGGCGTTCGCATCACGGGTTCGCTGCACATGACGATTCAGACAGCGGTGCTGATTGAGACCCTGGTGGAGCTTGGCGCCAAGGTGCGCTGGGCGAGCTGCAACATCTTCTCTACCCAGGACCATGCGGCCGCGGCGATCGCAGCGGCTGGCGTGCCGGTCTTCGCCTGGAAGGGCGAGTCGTTGGAGGACTACTGGTGGTGCACCGCGCAAGCGCTGGATCACGGAGAAGGCAAAGGGCCGGAGCTGGTAGTGGATGACGGCGGAGATGTGACCCTGCTGATCCACAAGGGCTACGAGTTGGAGGAAGGCGATGAGTGGGTCAATACTCCGTCTTCGAACCACGAAGAGAAAGTGATCAAGGATCTTCTGAAGAAGATGTACGCGGAGGATGGCAACCACTGGCACGAGGTCGCGAAGCAGTGGCGCGGCGTTTCGGAGGAGACCACTACCGGCGTCCACCGGCTTTACAAGATGAAGGAGCAGGGCAAGCTGCTGGTCCCCGCAATCAACGTCAACGATTCCGTCACCAAGTCGAAGTTCGACAATCTTTATGGCTGCCGTGAATCGCTGGCGGATGGCATCAAGCGGGCGACAGATGTAATGGTGGCCGGTAAGGTGGCTGTGATCTGCGGCTATGGCGATGTGGGCAAGGGCTCAGCCCATTCTCTGCGCGGCATGGGCGCGCGAGTGGTGGTGACGGAGATCGATCCCATCAATGCGCTCCAGGCGGCGATGGAAGGCTTTGAAGTCAATACCGTC
Organism: uncultured Acidobacteriaceae bacterium; assembly: GCA_963758385.1. Classification (GTDB taxonomy): domain Bacteria; phylum Acidobacteriota; class Terriglobia; order Terriglobales; family Acidobacteriaceae; genus PALSA-350. The sequence continues at coordinate 3,536,971 of CAVWVA010000001.1, forward strand.
GAAGAGACGCTGGGCCGCGGCGATATCTACGTGACCTGCACCGGTAACGTAGACGTGCTGACGCTGGAACACATGGCCGGGATGAAAGATCAGGCCATCGTTTGCAACATCGGCCACTTCGACAACGAGATCCAGATCGATCGCCTGAACCGCGAGGCCGGGGTAGAGAAGATCAACGTCAAGCCGCAGGTTGACCAATACAACTTTGCCGCAGCCAAGGGAAAGCCGGCGCACACCATTTACGTTCTGGCTGAGGGCCGGCTGGTGAATTTGGGTTGCGCGACCGGTCATCCCAGCTTTGTGATGAGCAACAGCTTCGCGAACCAAACGTTGGCTCAGCTCGATCTTTGGAAGAACAAGGACACCTACAAAGTGGACGTTTACACGCTGCCCAAGAAACTGGATGAGGAAGTAGCGCGTCTTCACCTGGAGAAGATCGGCGTAAAGCTGACGACTTTGACAGCGACGCAGGCAGACTACCTGGGTGTTTCAGCGGAGGGCCCGTACAAGCCTGACACCTATCGCTACTAAGCAATCGACTTAAGACAAAGGGCCTCAGCCTTCATAGCTGGGGCTCTTTCTCTTTGCCGAGTATTATGTCTCTTTCATGGCCTTCAGACGTCTTATGAGCATGCACAGGACAAACAGTGGCTTTACCCGGAGTGCCGGCGGCGTGATGGCCGGCTGCTTCCTGATGTTCTTTGCGGCCCTTGCGCCGGCGCAGACGGCAACGCACCCTGCGGTCGAAGTCATTCAGGCGACTGCTCCTGATTCGTCTGTGCTGAAAGCTCGCAAGAGCTCCTACTCGTTCCAGGTGGGCAGCGGAGATTGGACTGACACTGGAGTCCTGGTCACCCCGGCAGACAAACTCAACTTCACCGCGACCGGCAACCTGACCCTGGCTGACGGAAGGCTCGCTCCGCCCGACGGCCTGGTCCGCGGATGGCGTGATTTGGTCCGCATGTACCCACTGAACAGCGCCAACAGCGGCGCCCTGATTGGGCGTATCGGGAACGGCGATGCGGCAGTTCCCTTCCTTATCGGCGCCAGCAAAGATCTGGATGTCGCCGCGACTGGGCATCTTTTCCTTCGGCTGAACCTCAGCTCTGACCTAAGCGGGACGGGAAACATCGCGGTGAAGATGAAGCTGTCGAGCCAGGCTGGGCAGAAGACAGTTTCCGCACCCGATCTGGCAAAGCTTCTGTCGCCGCAACTTTTTGCCAACATTCCGCGGCGGGTGGGCGACCTGGCAGGCAATCCGGGGGACATGGTGAACTATGCCCTGATCGGCACCGAGGACCAGGTGACGAAAGCATTTGCGGCTGCGGGATGGGTACAGGTGGACAAAACCACGCAGGATGCGGTCGTCCATGGATTGATTTCCACGCTCTCGCACGAGGCCTATACCGAGATGCCGATGAGCACACTGTATCTTTTTGGCCGTTCGCAAGACCTCTCCTACGCGCGGGCGGCGCCGCTCGAAGTAGCCGCGATCCGGCACCATCTGCGGGTGTGGAAAACAACGGAAACGGTGGGCGGCGAACCGCTTTGGGTAGGCTCGGCAACACATGATAATGGGTTTGAGAAAGACCAGCGCAATGGTGGAGTAACCCACCACATCGATGCCAATGTCGACCAGGAGCGCGACTTTCTGGAGCAGAGTTTTTCCGATGCCGGGGTCCTGGCGGGCGCGGCCTACGTGATGCCGGCGAATCCCCTGACCACCGCCAGAACGGCGACGGGCGGCAGCTTCGAATCAGATGGCCGGATCGTGGTGATGGATCTAAAGTGAACAGTTTTCGAGTCTAAAACAAAATCCAAAAGGCTCCTGGACCCGTAATGTTCATGTGCCACAACTTCAGGAATCTCCACTTATCGCCCGCGGCCATACCGGTAAACCAATACTGGTCGTGTGCCAGGACTGCAAGGAACCTTCACCCGTAGGATCATTGATTCACGTGGATGATCTGCACGTGCAGTGTCCTCTTTGCTTATTTGTCTTCTTTCGGGACACCTCTTCGAGGCCTAAAACCGAACTCGCAGGTCGCTAAAGCAGGTTCACTTCTACTCTGCACACGCAAGGATTGCGAAGTGCTGCTTTTTTTGAGAAAAAGCCGCGTCAGAATGGTTTGGTCTGTATGGACCAGAAGTGGAAAATGCTAAGATCGGTCGTTTTCCTGCCGGTCTGCCGGGGCTAGCTGGACAGAGGCTTTCCTCTGCTTGGCGATGGCATCGAGCACGCCGTTAAGGAAGTTCAGCGACTCCGGGGCGGAGTAGCGGCGGGCAATCTCCAGCGACTCGTTGATGACCACGGGTACCGGTGTGTCAGGGAAGCCGAGGAGCTCGGCGATTGCGGCGCGGAGCACGTTGCGGTCCACCGCGGGCATGCGGCTGAGCCGCCAGTTCGCAGAGTGGGATTGGATGAGTTCATCAATCTCCTCATTGCGGGCAGTGGCCACACGGAAAATGTCTTCGGAAAAGCCGCGCGTCTCCGCGTCTACCTCTTCGCGCGATTCCCAAAACGTCTTACGCACCTGATCGGGGGTGTGCTTGCCCACATCCGCCTGGAAAAGCATCTGCATGGCCAACTCGCGTGACTTGCGCCGCTTACCGGTGGCGCTCATGGCCGATGCACTTGATTCTGCCCGTTGGCCGGCGTGTGCTCGCCCATCTTGCGATCGAGCGAGACCATCTCAATGGCGGCGATTGCGGCCTCAAATCCCTTATTGCCGGCCTTGAGGCCGGCGCGGTCCAGTGCCTGCTCCAGGGTCTCGCAGGTCAGCACCCCGAAGGCATGGGGAATCCCTGTCTCCTGGGCCGACTGCCCAATGCCGCGCGACACCTCGTTGTAAATGGCTTCGTAGTGCGCGGTTTCTCCACGCAAGAGCACTCCCAGGGTAACGACCGCGTCGACCTGGCCGTGGAGGGCGACTTTGCGAGCCGCTAACGGTATTTCCCATGCGCCGGGCACGCGGATCACCTGCACATCGCGCCGAGCAGCGCCGCTGCGGTAAAGACCATCCAGTGCTCCCTGTAACAGGCGATCGGTGATCACCGCGTTCCAGCGTGACACCACCACCGCAAAGCGCATGCCATGGGCACTGAGATCGCCCTCGACCGCCAACGGCCGGCCTTTGTGGGGGTCATCCCACTCCCAGAAGGCGATGGAATGGCCGGGCGCCGGTTCCACGGTAAATAAACGCGTTTTCCAGCTGGTCTCGGTTACGGCGCTCAGCCTGCGCTCGACCTCCGGTTCACCCCAGTTGCGCGACATCCAGTCGCGGGCTACGGCCTGCACCGCATCGAGCCCGGTAACCTCGACCATGATCTCCGCGGGGATACGCTCGATTCCATCGGCAAACTCCAGATTTCCCAGCGGGGCGAGGAAGGAGACACCCCGGCTTAACTCTTCTTCCCACCCCCGGCCATTCTCAAATCCGATCGCGGAAAAGAAGCTTGCCAGCTTGAGATAAGCCTCGGGCGTGCCCGCCGGCCGCACGATCGTGATTCCCTTAATCATCTCTCTGACTGTACCACCGGGAATGCGGCTTCCGTTGCTCCGGCGTGACCGGGCATTCCCGCGATTGGTGGTAGCTCGGCGGCTGTTGTTACCTTGTAGAGTGGCAGTGTTCACGACAGGTTTTTTGGGAGTTACTCCACTATGGACTTGAGCAATATTCGCTACGAACTACGCCCGCCCATCGCGGTCGTTACCCTTGACCGGCCGAAGGTTCTCAATGCGCTCAACCAGCACAGCATGACTGAGCTGGAGCAGGTGTTCCTGGATATTCAGCAAAACGACGGCATACGCGCAGTTCTGATTACGGGAGCGGGCGAAAAGGCTTTCGTCGCCGGAGCCGATATCACGGAATTGGCGCCACTCTCGGCCAAGGAAGGGGAGCGGGTCGCTGCCCGCGGGCAGCGTATCTTCAGCCTGATTGAAAGCTGCGGCAAGCCGGTGATCGCCTGCATCAATGGCTTCGCACTCGGAGGAGGCTGTGAGCTGGCACTCGCATGCACTCTACGCATCGCCGGCACGAACGCTCGCCTGGGGCAGCCCGAAGTGAAAATCGGCATTATTCCCGGGTACGGCGGAACACAGCGGCTACCGCGGCTTATCGGCAAGGGCGCTGCACTGAAAATGATTCTTACCGGCGAGGCCGTCAACGCGGCCGAGGCGTTGCGCCTGGGCCTGGTAGACGAGGTGGTAGAGCCCGATCGGCTGCTTGCCCGGGGTGAGGAAATTGCCCTGGCCATTGCCGGGAATGCGCCGCTTGCCGTCCGAGACTCGATCCGCGCCGTGAACTCAGGCTACGATCTGCCGCTCGCCGCCGGTCTCGAACTGGAGGCTTCGCTGTTCGGTCTTGCTTGCTCCAGCGATGATAAGACGGAAGGCACGAAGGCTTTTCTGGAAAAGCGCGCTGCGAAGTGGAGCGGAAAATGAACCACGGTCACTAACCCGGTGCATACACGCGGCGCGGCAGTCCGGCATTCCGCTTGCTATGCTTGATTTTGTGGCTCGGCCGCGTCCCCACAATGTTTGTTTCTGCATGATCCGGAAATGGCGCTCACAAGCATCGCCTGCCTGGGTCGCTCTGCTTTGTGCTCTTCTCCCGGGGACGAATGGTTGCACTGCGCCAGCTTCGAACTCCGAGCCATCTCGCGCCACAGTGCGGCAGGAGCGCCAGGCGGAGCAGAGCAAGATGGATGCAGCCCGGCAGCAGCTGGAGCAGATTCCACCGCCATCAAAGACTCGCTACCTCGCGGTCCGCACCAAGGATGCTTACACCAATCCATTTCTTGTCGTTCATCCGCAAACGGTGACCCTGACCATCATCTTCCGCGATCAGGATCCAAGCGCCTTTTCCGCAGGAGGCGTGCTGCGCCCGGCCAAGGCCCGGAAGCAGGAAGTGGATGTAAGGCTGGAGGATTTGCCCCAGGCACTGGCCTCGCTCCCCGCAGACGTCTGGCCCTACGGGCGGGTGGTCGCGATTGAAGAGTCGCCCACTGCCCCGAGAACCGAGCGCGTTGCGATTCGCCGCAATGTCGAAACCACTATCCAGATTCTCAACGACCTGGGGGTCGTGGTGGATGAATGGACAGGGTCGAATGGGGCATTGCTGCGCTAAACTACTACGTCCAACAAGAGCAGGTGACTCCGACTGCGATTTCCTTGTGCCAGCTGGAGCAATGGGCCTTTATGCCGGGCTTCTTAGAGAGCGCCTCAGGGGCTAAAGCCCGACGTTTCTTGATCATTTTCGGCACGACTAAAGTCGTGCCCTGTTACAAAACGGGATTTCCGCCCTGCCGGGAGATGCGGCTTATCGATCGGCATTAGCCACTGATGCCTTCCTCCATCCATCCCGTAGCTCTGGCCGTTTTTTGCGGCTGTTTCCTGCTGGTTACCGGCGCGGGCTTCTGGGCGGTACGCTGGAGGCGCTCGGAACTCGTGAATCTTGACGAGTGGGGGCTTGCGGGGCGTAACTTCGGCGGCCTGATCACGTGGTTCCTGATCGGCGGCGATCTCTATACGGCGTACACCGTCATTGCGGTTCCCGCCGCGCTGTTTGGCGCCGGGGCCATTGGCTTTTTCGCTATCCCCTACTGCATCTGCAGTTATCCCATCATGATGCTGGTGCTGCCCCGCCTGTGGCGGATATGCCATCGCAACGGTTACATTACCCTGGCGGATTATGTCCGTGGCCGTTACCAAAGCCGCTGGCTTTCAGTGGCCGTGGCAGTTACCGGGATTCTCGCCACCATGCCCTACATTGCTCTCCAGCTGATTGGCATGCGCGAGGTGATTGCCGCTCTCGGGATACAGGGAGAGTGGCCGTTGATCGCCGCCTTTGTGATTCTCGCTGCCTATACCTACTCGAGTGGCCTGCGCGCGCCTGCGCTGATCGCCATCGTAAAGGATGTGATGCTCTACATCATGGTGCTGGCGGCGGTGCTCATCGTGCCCGCGCGCCTGGGCGGTTACGGCCATGTGTTCGCGGTTGCTTCTTCCACGCTTGCGCATCACTCGCCGCCCGTATCGATCCTCCTGCGCCCGGCGCAATTCATGAGCTACTCCTCGCTGGCCCTGGGTTCGGCCATGGCGCTCATGCTTTATCCCCACACCATCACCGGCTCTCTCAGCGCGAGCAGCGACCGGGTCATCCGGCGCAACGCTGCCTTAATGCCGGCTTACAACCTGCTGCTCGGGTTGATCGCGTTACTCGGATACGTGGCCATTGCCGCCGGCATTCACACGGCAAACTCATCGAGCGCCGTGCCGTTGCTCCTGACCACGATGTTTCCCGATTGGTTCGCGGGCTTCTGCCTGGCCGCAATCGCCATCGGGGCTTTGGTTCCGGCGGCCATTATGTCGATCGCCACCGCTAATCTCTTTACGCGCAACCTTTACAGCGAGCTGTTTCACCGTGCGTTCTTCTCCGAGGCCATGACGGACAGCCAGGAAGCGGCGACGGCAAAAGTGATTTCCCTGGCGATCAAATTGGGCGCGCTCGCCTTTGTTCTCCTGGTGCGCGCTCAATTCGCGATCGAACTCCAGTTGCTGGGCGGCGTTTGGATTCTGCAAGTGCTGCCGGCGGTCGTGGGCGGCCTTTTCACCCGCTTCTTTCATGGGCCGGCGCTGCTCTGGGGTTGGTTCGCGGGCATGGCCGCCGGCACGGCAATGACCGCTTCTCTTGGACTTAGAAGCTCAATTTATCCTCTGCATTTTGGCGGGAATACCTACAGCATCTACGCCGCGCTGCCTGCGCTGGCGATCAATCTTGGGGTCGCGGGTGCGATCTCATTGACGCTAAAGATGTCCGGCAGAGCGCCGGCCGAGGATTTATCTGGAATCCTCGCCGCCGAGAGTTAGAGGCAACTCAGCCATCGCCCTCGGCGACAATGTGTGCGCACTTATGGCACACTACGAATGGGTGTCTCTTATGGGATCGCATAGAGCACATATCGTTTTGCCTCAGGAACTGATCGAAGAGATCGATTCCCTGGTCGGTCCTCGTGGCCGGAGCGCCTTTCTTGTGGAGACGGCACGAGCCGAGTTGCGCCGCCGGCGGCTGCTCTCTTTTCTGCGCGACGACCAGCCGGCGTGGAGCGTAAATGACCATCCTGAACTGGCCGCAGGGACAAGCGCCTGGGTCAGGCGTGTCCGAGCAGAGAGCGAACGACGCATCCCAAAAGCCACCCAGCCAAAAAAGCGAGCGAAATGATCCTTCTGCTCGATACTACTGTTCTGGTCGACGTGCTTCGCGCACGGAATAATCGGCGGTCTTTATTAGCAGAACTCGTCGCCGGCGGACATACCCTGGCGACCGGGGCCATCAATGTGGGCGAGGTGTACGCCGGTATGCGGCCTGGGGAAGAAAGCAGGACTGAGGCCTTTCTTACAGGCCTTGACTGTTACCCAATCACTGCGTCGATCGCGCGCCGGGCCGGTTCGATGAAGAGCGCCTGGGCACATAAGGGTCAGACAATTTCCCTGGCGGATATGATGGTTGCGGCAACAGCCATTGAGCATGGACTCACTCTGATGACGGACAACCGTAAAGATTTTCCGCTTCCGGAACTGAAGTTCCACCCCTTGCCTTGAGCGGCAGGAACAAGAATTTCTGAGCTGCGTTGCCCTGTTGGCGTCATACTCTGGAGATGATCTTCGGGTGCGGCGTTTTTAGTTTGGCCGGTCCAGCGTCTACTCTCGTAGCCCTGCTATCCGTCGTACCTGCGCAGGCGCCCCGCCAGCCGGCTGTACCCAGCACCGCTTCGACCGCAGGCTCGGTGGTTGGATTCGTCAGCGATGCTGAGACCAAGATACCCATCCGCTTTGCTGAGATTCGCCTGGTTCCCAAGTCGGCTGCTGCTGCTGAACAGCCTGAGACGCGGCCTAACCCATCCGGCGCGCCGGAGCCGCAACTTCGCCTGGTGGTCGGATCCAGCGGGTTCGATGGCAGTTTTCGCCTGGATGGTGTGCCGGCTGGGGACTACTTCGTTGCAGCGCTCAAACCCGGCTACGTGACCCCCGGCGGTTCGACGCGGATAGGCGCATCTGAGGATCAGCTCAAGCGATTGCTCCCTTCGCTGCCGGCTGTCCACGTGGTTGCCGGACAGGCTGCGAGCGTGAAACTGGTGTTGCATCGAGGCGGAGTGATCGCGGGCCAGTTGTTGTTCGCGGACGGGAGTCCAGCGACCGGGCAGACAGTGTCGGCGGACGAAGCCGTTACCCACGGTGAACTGCGGGGCAAAACGGTGTCAGCCATGCTCGAAACGGTGTTCAGGCTGGTCGATTATGGCAATCACCGTCGAGAAGTTCTAACCGACGATCGAGGGCGATATCGGATTTTTGGGCTGCCGCCGGGGAAGTATGTGGTCAGCACCGTCATTGGCCTCGACCATAACGCGTCGGCGCGGGTTCTGATGAGCGACGGCAGTACCCCGCATTCGAGCCGGCGGCAGCACCTGTACCCGGAGATGATCGCGATTTACGAGCCGGGAGTCTTCCGCCGGGGGGCAGCCAGGGTATTCGAGATTCGCGGCGATGAGCAGATCCTGGGGGCGGATTTGAAGATGGATCCCAGTGGCCTCCATACCCTTACGGGGAGAGTGCTGGCGGCGGGGGACCGCCACGCACCCAGCGGGGTGCTGGTATTGCTCCGTGAGCCCGGGATGAGCGACGTGAGCCGCTCGGTGGACATTGAGGACGATGGCTCTTTCGAAATTCACTACCTTCCCCCAGGCAGCTACAAGTTGCAGATTGCCGGCAATGATTCCGGGCCACGCGACTCCCCCAAGCCGCTGGTGGTGTACAAGACCGTGAGGCTATCGGTGGTGATGGGCGACCATGACGTGCTGCTGGAAGATGTGTTGCTGACCCCGCTGAAGCAGGGGGAGAAGGACGACGATCAGGATTTCTAGCGGCTTTCGTTGAACAGGTTGGGTTGAAATCTGTGGAATCCCACCCTTCGCAAAAGCGCGAAGGATGGGGCACCCGCAGACTAGCGGCTATGGGCTAAGCACTGGAGTAGGAACGGGCCGTTCGGTCCGAATCGGACGCTGTTGACGCCCTCCTGAGGAGCGTCTTGATAACATCAATCTTGACCATGGCCGCTCCATCCGTCTTTCCCATTCTGCAGCAGACCCCCAGCACGGCCCACGCCCACGAATCATTTTCCGCCTCGCGCGAACTCGAAGCGAGACTTCGCCAGGTAGTGCGTGGGGAAGTCCGCTTCGACGCGGCCTCCCGCGCGCTCTACGCCACCGACGCGTCCAACTACCGCCAGGTACCCATCGGCCTGGTTCTGCCTCTGGATGAAGCTGACGTTGTGGCCACGGTGGCCGCGTGCCGGGAACTGGGCGCTCCCGTTCTCTCCCGCGGAGGCGGCACCAGCCTGGCCGGCCAGTGCTGCAATGTGGCGGTGATCCTGGACTTCTCCAAGTACATGCACGGGATTATCGAGTTGGATCCGGAGCAGAGGTTCGCCCGGGTGCAGCCCGGCATTGTGCTCGACCGGCTACGCGACGCCGCCGAAGAGCACGACCTTACATTTGCGCCCGATCCCGCGACGCATAGCCGCTGCACGCTGGGCGGCATGATCGGCAACAACTCCTGTGGCGTACACGCGCTCATGGGGGGCAAGACGGTCGACAATATCGAATCGCTGGACATTCTGCTGTACGACGGCACGCGGCTCACGGTAGGCGCCACAAGCGAGACCGAACTGGAAGCGATCATTGCCGCTGGCGGCCGCCGCGGGCAGATCTACGCTGGGTTGGCGCGCATTCGCGACACTTACAGCGACCTGATCCGGCAGCGCTTTCCTAAAATTCCCCGTCGCGTCTCCGGGTACAACCTGGACGAACTGCTGCCTGAGAACGGCTTCAACGTGGCCCGTGCCCTGGTGGGCTCGGAGGGCACCTGCGTCACCGTGCTGCAATCGCGCTGCGCGCTGAAACACAGCCCGCAGCATCGCCGCCTGGTAGTCCTGGGCTTTGCCGACCCCTTTATTGCCGCCGATCACGTGCCCGAGGTCCTGAAGTACAAGCCGATCGGCCTGGAAGGCTTCGACGGCCTGTTGGTCGACTACATGCTCAGGAAGCATCTGGCGGTGGACGACGTATTGCTGTTGCCGGAAGGCCGCGGTTTTCTGCTGTGCGAGTTCGGGGCGGACTCCGCGCAGGATGCGGACACCATGGTGGAAGTATTCACCCAGGCGGCCCAAGCCTTTGGCAAGACGTGCACGGTGCGGGGCTACACGGATGCGGAAGCCAAGCGCGTCTGGAAGGTGCGCGAGTCTGCCCTGGGCGCAACCGTCTTCGTCCCGAACGAGAAGCATGGATGGGAGGGCTGGGAAGATTCCGCCGTTCCGCCGGAGGAGTTGGGCAGCTACCTTCGCGAGCTTTACCAGCTCATTGATCGCTATGGGTACACAACGCCGATGTACGGTCACTTTGGCCAGGGCTGCGTCCACCTGCGCGTTACCTTCGATCTGGAAACCGCTGAAGGCATTGCCAAATATCGCGAGTTTATTGACCAGGCAGCGGACATCGTCCTGGCCCACGGTGGGTCCCTGTCCGGCGAACACGGGGACGGGCAATCCCGAGGGGCTCTGCTGCCCAAAATGTTCGGGCCGGAGCTGATGAAGGCCTTCCAGGAGTTCAAGGCTCTTTGGGACCCGGACAACGGTATGAACCCGGGCAAGATGATCGATCCCGTCGTGGTCTACGATCCGGCGGATAATCTCCGGCTCGGGGTTGGCTACCAAGCGAAGAAGGTGGACACCTGGTTCCAATACCCGCTGGATCCGGGCGGTTTTGGTGAGACCACCCTGCGTTGTGTTGGGGTGGGGGCTTGCCGCAAGCAGGACCACGGAACCATGTGCCCCAGCTACATGGCCACGCGCGAGGAAAAGCACTCCACGCGGGGGCGCGCCCACCTCTTGTGGGAGATGCTGCAAGGAACCGTCATCACGGACGGATGGCGCAACGAGGAAGTGCGAGAAGCCCTCGATCTCTGCCTCTCTTGCAAGGCGTGCAAGACGGAGTGCCCGGTCAACGTGGATATGGCGACCTGGAAGGCCGAGTTTCTAGGACACCACTACAAGGGCCGCGTACATCCCCTGCACCACTACCTCTTCGGCTTTATGGACCGTTGGGCGTCGCTGGCGTCGCCGGTCTCGGTGTTGGCCAATCTGCCCATGCAAATGCCTGGAGTCCGCTCCCTGGTGAAGGCCATCGCAGGAGTGGCGCCGCAGCGCGAATTACCTCAGTTTGCCCGGAGTAGCTTTCAGTCGCAGTATGGGAAACAAGCCGCCAGTGGCAGCGGGACACCTCTCATGCTGTGGCCTGATACCTGGAACAATTATTTTCATCCCCAGGTACTGGGCTCGGCTTTCGACGTGCTGGCCTCGGCTGGGTTTCAGGTTCAGTTTCCCGCACAGCATATCTGTTGTGGCCGCCCCCTATATGATTTCGGGTTTCTCGATCAGGCGCGCAAATACCTGCAGGACATCCTGCGGCGCCTTGGCCCACAAATTGACTCAGGGATGCCTTTCGTGGTCCTGGAGCCGAGCTGCGCCAGCGTCTTTCGCGATGAACTGACGAACTTTTTCCCATCTGACGAGCGTGCCCGCCGGCTGGCAAAGCAAACCTTTCTGCTGAGCGAATTTCTGACACATCATGTACCGGGCTATCGTCCGCCGCAATTGGACGGGCGGCAGATCGTGCTGCATGGGCACTGCCACCACAAGGCGCTGATGGGGATGCAGGATGAGCTTTCCCTGTTGCAGGGGACGAACGCAAAGGTGACCATGCTCGATTCCGGCTGCTGCGGCATGGCTGGGCCTTTTGGCTTTGAAAAGGACAAATTTGAGGTCTCACAGGCCCTGGGGGAGCGGGTGCTCATGCCGGCGGTCCGTTCGGCAGCGCCGGAAACGATTCTGGTGACCGACGGGTTCAGTTGCCGGGAGCAGATCCGGCAGAATTCTCCGCGCCACGCAGTGCATTTGGCACAGGTTCTGGCGGGACGGTGCTAGCAAGGAGGTTCCTTCGCATGGACAGAGGCGCCCCACATCGCTACACCGGCGGTTTTCGGGATATTGGCAAAGCACGTTGATTTTGTTGGTGCAGTGCTGGTTACCGAGGATGGTTTTTGCGGGCTTCCGGCTTACGAATTCGATAGGAACAATCGAAGCCCCCCTGTATGCTGGAAAGAGTGCTTGTAATGCTTCGGCTTGCGTCCTGACTTCCCTGAGCCCGAGACCCCTGAGAGGCTATTTAACCTGAAAAACGTGAGGCTCTATGCGCTCTGAACTGGTGTATTCCGCCGGAATCAAGATTGCGAACCGGTTTCTGCTGGCTACCGTGGCAATTAAGGCCGTTCGTAAACTCCACATCAGCACCACCCGCACCGAAGACACCGCGAATGTGGTGTTTGTCGACGTTGCCGCTGGCCGCTATACCGACGTTTGCATGCCTGAGATTCTGCCCCAGGCTGCGATCGAGCCATTGATCGTGGATCCTTTCGTCGTCTCTGCCGCTTAAGCAATCGACGATTAGAGTCCCGGTAAGAAATGACCTCCCACGCGCTGGGGGGCATTTTTTTGCGCATCGCCCGGCACTATGAATTTCCTGCGAACCGTATGAATCTTCGGCTACAGGCGGCGACGATTTCACGGACCGGCGAGTAGGATCGCGCCGGGAGATTTCCCACAGGACAACATCAAAATGGCACACGAAGCGCACCACAAATCCGCAGAACACCATGAAGAAGCCGCCAAGCACCACCACCTGGCCGCCGAGCACCACATCAAGGGCGATCACAAGAAGGCGCATGAGCACGCGACCAAGGCTCACGAGCATTCCGCCAAGGCCCATGAGCACTCCACCGCAGCGCATGCGGAGTCGAAGGACGCAGCCCACGCGCACGCACATTAGGCTCTAGCGGACCTTGCCGATTGGGCGAAGACTGCGGCGCTACCATTCCACGGGTAGCGCCGCAGGTGCGTCAGGGTAGAGGGGGCCGCGACAAGGCCTGGTCACTCGCTGTTCATCAACTCCGGCAACGTCTGGCGGTGTTTTGCTTTGCGCCCGTTCCGCGGTGGCTGGTCGTTGATGACGCGTTCCGGCCGCGGCTGCCCTACGCGTTCGCGCGCGTTGGCCTTGACGGCCTTGACGACCGAGAATTTTTCCGGACGCCGTTTCCTCCTGGCCATGGAACTCTCCCTGCCTGCTACTGTCGTTTGCCTGACTTCCGGGTCCAAGGTTATGGAATCCCTATGCAAGTATGGAATACTTCTGGAGCGGTTTCACATGATTTCGGCGGGGGTTGTTTTCCTATGCCGGGAGAGCGGGGTCAGAGGCCAATGGAAGAGCGAGACTTTTTTGAAGAAAAATCGGAACAGCGTAAGCACACGTTGACCTGCCCACATTGCGGTAAGGCCGAGGAATATGAGGTTGCATGGCTGGTGCGACGCAAGAAAGCGCAGCTGCAAGGTAGGCCGGACGAACGGGACCGCGCCCGCTTCGCCAAGGCCCAGTCCTACATGGTGCGCAAGGATGATGCGGTCGGCTGTAAGAACATCCGCTGCCGCAAGCGGTTCGAGGTATCGAGCTTGCAGTCGGTGGCGTTTCTTTAAACCTAATTATGAAAATACTTGTTTGCATCAAGCAGGTACCGCAGAAAGATGCTCCTCTGAAGCTGAATGAGGCCGGCACCTGGATTCGCGAAGATGTTTCCTACGAGGTGAACGAGCCGGACGCCTATGCCCTGGAAGAGGCGCTGCGGCAAAAGGAAAAGCACGGTGGCGAGGTGGTCGTGGTCACTGCGGGCCCGGCGCGGGCGCAGCAGGTGTTACGCGAAGCTCTGGCCAAGGGGGCCGACCGGGCGATTCATCTCGAAGACGACCGGTTCGCCACCCTGGATGCGGCGAATATCGCGCGCGCTTTAGCCGCCTCGCTGGCCGGGGAAGAGTTCGACCTGATTGTGACCGGACTGCAGTCTGACGATTTCGGTTATGCGCAAACCGGGGTGTTGCTTGCCGAGGTACTGGGATGGCCCCATGCCACGATCATCATCGGCATAGAAGCACGCGACAACGGGCTTCGCCTGAAGCGAGAACTCGAAGCCGGGCGCTATCAATACGTGGACATTCCCCTGCCTGCCGTCCTGACCATCCAGAGCGGCATTAATAAGCTGCGCTATGCCACGCTCATTGGCATTAAGCAAGCGCGACTCAAGCCGCTGCGCAAAGTCACCTGGGCGGAGGTTGAACCCAAATTGAGCAAAAACCAGCAGCAGATCGAGCGCCTGTATGTGCCGGTGAAGCAGAAGAAGACCGCTATGCTGGAAGGCCCTGCCGCCGAGGTGGTACGGAAACTGGTGGAGCAACTGAAGAACGAGGCACGCGTCATTTAGTGCGGGTAGCGCGGGGCGCACTTTCGTCCCGCGCTCCTGATCTCGTACAATGCAGAGTTACGCGCGAGGGGAACGGCATGGCCAACACACTACTTCCGGTGGAAGAACAAAACCTCACACCCAGGCAGGTTGAATTGCTGGATAAGCGCAGGAACCGCGGCTTTATGCTTATGGTGATTGCCGGCCAGTTCGGGATTATTTCCACGGTGCTGCTGCTCTGGCTTGTCCAGGACCTGACCTATGCGCCGGGATGGGCTCATCCGGTCGCATATTATTTTGCCTTCTCGCTCATGGTGTCGGGGTTGGCGGGGCTGACCGGGGCCTACATGCGTCGGGGCGCCCCGGAGTTCTAGAGGGTTTCCAGTCGGCACAGTACCTCAGGGGCTAAAGCCCGACGTATTGTCAATCATTTACGGCCCGACTAACGTCGTGTCTTGTTACAAAGCAGCGTTTTTCCGCACGCTGGAAAGACAGTGATGGCAGAGCAGACCATAGTAGTCGCGGAACAGCGGGAGGGTAAGCTGAACCGTGCCTCGCTGGAAACGCTGGCCGCTGCCCAGGCCATCAGCAAAGACACCGGTTGGCCGGTCGAAATTGTTTTGCCGGGCCATCAAACGCCTGCCCTGGCGCAAGAATTGGCGGGGTACAAGGTCGATAAGGTCTATGACCTGGATGGGCCGTCGCTCGAAGCCTACACTTCCGACGGGTACGTCCATGCGCTGAGGCAGTTCATCTCCAGCCAACAGCCGAAGCTTGTGCTCTTTCCGCACACCTACCAGGTGCGTGATTTTGCGCCGCGGCTCGCGCTGGCACTGGATCGCACGTTGATTTCAGACGCCATTGGCTATAAGCATGAAAACGGCAAGCTGCTATTCACGCGGCAAATGTTTCAAGGGAAATTCGCGGCCGATGTTTCGTTTGCCGGAGAAGCTCCATGGCTGGCCACCTTGCAAATAGGGGCCTACCGCGCAGACCACGCGGAGAAGGGTTCTGCCCCGGTGGAGCAGGTGGAAGCGGCCGCGCCGGCAACGCTGCGCATTACGCCCCATGAGGTCTTTCAGGAAGCCAAGACGGCAGTGGATCTATCGCAGGCAGAGGTCATCGTCGCGATTGGCCGGGGCATCAAGGAACAAAAGAACGTCGCGATCGCCGAGGACCTGGCCCGGGCACTGGGTGGCGAGGTTGCTGCCTCGCGGCCCATTTGCGATAACGGCTGGCTGCCCCTGGAAAGGCAGATCGGTAGTTCGGGACAAACGGTGGCGCCCAAGCTCTACATCGCGCTGGGCATCAGCGGCGCTATTCAGCATATCGTCGGCATGAAGGGCGCGCGCAC
Source organism: uncultured Acidobacteriaceae bacterium (assembly GCA_963758385.1). GTDB lineage: Bacteria > Acidobacteriota > Terriglobia > Terriglobales > Acidobacteriaceae > PALSA-350. Next base: position 3,552,723 of record CAVWVA010000001.1, read on the forward strand.
GATCGTTGCCATCAATAAAGACGTAGAGGCCCCCATCTTCGAGATCGCAGATTATGGCATAGTGGGTAACCTCTTCGATGTGGTCCCGGCGCTGACCGAAGAGATCAAAAAGGCGAAGGCCGGGTCCTGAACTGGAGTTCCGCGGCGCGCGCACAACGATGATTCACTTCCGGCAAGCAATCGAGGGAATCGAACGGCCGCAGATGGAGGCGGATGTAGTTATCATCGGTGGCGGCCCCGCCGGCATGGCCTGCGCTCTCCGCCTGGCGCAACGGATTGACGCCCACAACGATCAGCTCGCGCGCACGGGATCGACCGCCCCGCCCATCTCCAAAGAAAATATTTACGTCCTGGAAAAGGCGCGTGAAGCCGGCCAGCATTGCCTTTCCGGCGCGCTGCTGGACCCTCGCTCCATGCGCGAGTTACTGCCCGGTTTTGAGGCTGAGGCTCCGATCGACGCTGAGGTCATCAAGGAGTCGGTCTACTACCTGACGGAAAAAGGCCACTACAAATTCCCCATTGTGCCGCCGCCTTTGCGCGACCACGGCAACTACGTTATCTCGATCAACAAATTCGTTAAGTGGATGGCGGGCAAAGTAGAAGAGGCCGGGATCACGATCTTTACTGGCTTCGCCGGCAGTGAATTACTGTTTGATTCCACCGGCAGCGTGACGGGTGTGCGCACCGACGACAAGGGAGTCGATAAACAGGGGAACCCCAAGACCAACTTTGAACCCGGCTACGATCTGCATGCGAAGATCACCATTTTGGCTGAAGGCGCGCGCGGATCATGCACGAAACAATTGATCGAGCGGCTGCACCTCGAAGATCCGGAACACGCGCAAACCTACGGGGTGGGGGTCAAGGAACTTTGGGAGGTTCCAGCGGGTCGGGTCGCTAAGGGCGAAGTGATCTATACGCTGGGATACCCGTTGACCTGGGAGGAGTATGGAGGAGCCTGGATCTACGGCATCTCCGACACTCTGTTGTCAGTCGGTTATGTGGTCGGCCTGGACTACCAGGATCCGAGGCTCGATCCTCATCACGTGTTTCAGTCGTTTAAGGAGCACGGGTTGGTGCGGCCTCTACTCGAGGGCGGAAAGATGGTTCGCTACGGGGCCAAGAGCCTGCCCTACGGCGGCTGGCTCACCATGCCAAAGCTGGCGGGCGCGGGCTGGATGATCCTGGGTGACTCGGCCAGCTTGCTCAACTCGCAACGCCTCAAGGGCATCCACCTGGCTATCAAAAGCGGGATGCTGGCAGCGGAAACTGCGTTCGAAGCGATGCTGGTTGGAGACTTCTCAAGCAACGCTCTGGCCGCCTACCAGAGCCGCGTGGAAGGCAGCTGGATCAAAGAGGAACTTTACCCTGTGCGCAATTTTCACCAGGGCTTTGACCAAGGCTTGCTACCGGGCCTGATGCGCAGCGGCGTGCAGCAGGTGCTGGGGGGAAGAAACATTGGCCCCGACTTCAAAAACCACGCCGGCTACCTTAACATGCGCCATCTCGACGCCATCGGCCGATCGACGTATGGCCGCGAAGCAACGCTGGGCGCAGCGAAAAACGACGGGAAGCTGACCTTCGACAAGCTGACCGACGTCTATCACTCGGGCACCCGCCATGAGGACGACCAGCCGGTACACCTGGTAATTCGCGACACCGATATTTGTAACCATCGCTGTGTGGAAGAATTTGGCAACCCGTGCCAGCATTTTTGCCCGGCGGCGGTTTACGAAATGGTGGATGCCCCGGCCGAGTCCGGAACACAGGGCAACACGCCGCCTGGCAAGCAGATCCACATCAACTTCGCCAATTGCGTCCATTGCAAAACGTGCGACATCATGGACCCTTACCAGATCATCACCTGGGTTCCCCCCGAGGGGGGCGGCGGTCCAAATTACGACGGTATGTAGCCCGTACCCTTGCAGAGCATGCCAGGGGGAAATTTCCTAGCCCGCTAGCGGGAATTCGATAACCACCACCAGGCCGCCGGTTTTTGCGTTGTGGGCGCTGATTGCTCCGCCGTAAAGCCTTACGATGCGCTGGGAAATGGAGAGACCCAGGCCGGAGCCTTGATTGCCCGGGCCATCGTCTTCGGCCACGGCTACGCGGTAAAACGGCTCAAATATCTGGTGGAGGGCTTCTTCCGGCACTCCCCTACCCGAGTCCCGCACAGTGACGACAGCGACGGGCGTTTTATCACTTTGCTTCTTTTCCAGAACTACCTGTACGGCAGTCGCCTCCGGCGCAAAGCGCACGGCGTTACGGATTACGTTTTCCAGGCAGCTTCTCACGAGTCCGGCCTCTCCACGAACGAAGCATGGTTGCGGGGCCGCCAGGGTTACAGTTTTGCCCTGTTCCCGGGCCTCGAAATCGGCGTCGTCCACCAACGCCGTGAGGAGCTTTTCCAACGGGATGTTCGATTGGGTACGCACCTGTTGTTGCATTTCCAGGCGGGTGAGGGTGAGAATCTGCTCGATGAGATCGTCCAGCGCGGTGATGTCCTTGCGCATTCTGTCCAACGATTCAACATCTCCCCGGCTGGCCAATTCGGTGGAGATAGAGAGCCTGGTCAACGGCGACCGTAACTCGTGAGAGATGTCTCCCAGCAGCCGATGCTGTTCGTTGCGCAAGCTCTCAATCTCGGCCGCCATGCGATCGAACTCGTGTGCGAGGTCAGTCAGCTCGTCGTTTCTGGGGGGAATTTTGGGTGAGACGCGAACGGAAAGATCTCCTGCCCCAAGGGAGCGAACCGCGCATTGCAATGTTCTCAGCGGGGCCGTGATACTGCGTGCGAGCAGCCAGCAAAGCAGGCAGCCAGCCAACAGTGCGGCCGCCGCTTTGCCTGCCAGACCTCCGGCTCCGACCTGGCGGCTGAACCTGCGCAGTGCATCCACCTGGGCGACGAAGACGTAGTCGCCTTGCGGTGTGGGCACGATGGAAGCGCCGAGCCAGGTTACGCCATAGCGGAAGCGCGATTGCCCGGCGGCCCGGGTCTGATCAATCAACGAGACGCCGCCGGACGGGAGCGCGTGCGAGGAGAGCGCTTCTCCATGCGGACCGATGAGCGCGGCATGCATGGATACCGACGACTGAATACGGTCCAGGTAGGCGTCAAGAGCGGCAACGCCGCCGGTGCGATATGCATCCGTCGCCGTTTGGGCATAGAGATCGAGCGAGGCGGCGAGCCATCGCCGGCCGAGTGGCTGCGCACCGCTCACCAATGTGATGGCAAGGATCGTTGCGGTCACTGCCGCATTCGCCAACCAGAACCAGACCAGGATACGGGCATAGAGACTGCGGATCATTCCAGCATCCTCCGGCTACGGTTGGCATAGACATAGCCATTGCCGCGCACACTGCGGATGCGCTCCACCCCGTCTAACTTGTTGCCCAGTTTCTTGCGCAGACTGCTGATGTGGTTGTCGACGCTGCGATCGAAGGCAGATACGCTTCGGCCCAGCGCACCTTGCGCCAGAGCATCGCGAGAGAGTACCTCACCGGCCGACCGCACCAGCAACAGCAGCAGATCGAACTCCGCACCGGTAAGCTCAACCTCCTGCTTTTCCTGCTGGTTGAGCTGCAGCACCAGCCTGCTTCCGGGATGGATTTCAAGATCCCCGATTTCCAACACCTTGGCCGGCATGGGGGCCGAGCGCCTGCGCAGCACGGAACGGATGCGCGCGATCAGTTCCCTGGGATGGAAGGGCTTGGGAAGATAGTCATCTGCACCAGCCTCCAATCCGCTGATTCTGTCCGCCTCATCGCCACGCGCGGTGAGCATGATGACGGGAACCTGGCTAACACCGCGGATGCGTTGCAAAACTTTTCTCCCATCTCCGGGCGACAACATCACGTCCAACAAAACGAGTTCGTGCTGCTGACCGGTGGCGGAAACAAAACCAGCCTCGGCGGAGTGCACCACCTCCACCTCAAACCCCTCCATAGCGAGCAGGCGGGCGAGCGCGGCACAATAGGCCTTGTCGTCATCGATCAGCAGCAGCTTTGTACCGGGCATGGACTCCTCGAAAGTACCTAGGGCCGTCCGCGCACGATGAGCGCGCTCAGACTTGTACTCCCGGATGCGCCGGAATTGAAGACCAGGCCCTTCACTCCCACAGTACTTCCCGGGCTTAAGGATCCCAAGTTGGAGGTTAGGTTCACATACTGCGTTTGGGAGCCTGCCTGACATTGGAGTTGATTGACGATCGGACGTGAGCGGGTCCAGAGGCCGGTAAGGCCACTGAGCGAGAACGAGTCAGCTCCAGCATCGACACTGCGTACGACACCCACAGTTTGCGAAGGCTCGAGGTAGACGCGCGACGATCCGTAATTGGTCGAGGAGCTTCCGGCTGCCAGCTGCAGGAGTACTTCCTGGCCCGCCAGCAGATCGCTGGTGGCGGCGAAGTTGGCGCCAGCGACTTCAGGATAGCTGGAGAAGGGCACCGCGAAGGTCGCGCTGCTCGCGGGATCAATGGTGACCACGCTTCCGCCGGCTGCCGCCGTGCTCCCGGGAATGACCTGATGGAGGAGTATCTGGAAGCTGTTGGCGCCCGCTGTGGGTGTCGCCAGGATGGTGCCGCGGGCAGCCGCGCCGCCCGATGCATCCGCGTAGGTCACGCTCTGCGCCACCAGGGTGCCGTTGCCTAAGAGGCTCAGGTTCAAGTCAACGATCTGGCCGGGAGCCAGACACGACGAACTTGGCGCGCCGCACACAGACGAGGGATAGCTGTAGTTGGTGGTCGAGCTCAAGGCGACGGTGAGTGAATCTCCTAACGCAGTTTGGACGGTCGCCTGCTGTCCGCTTACCGACCGCACGGTTGCCAGGACGGCATCGACTTCGCTCTGCTGATCGGTGAGCGAGGCCAGGGCGGAGAGCAACGACAGGTTGACGGACTGACCGCTGGCGAAGGTGAGCGAAAGATCCGACTGAAGCAGATCGCTGATGGAGAGATCAAGATTGAGGCCCGTGGTGCTGTTGGCGGTAATGGTGATGGGAAAGACACCGGAGCTGATGGTCACGGATGCATTATTGAGCCGCGGTGTGAAGGTGCACACCGCGCCCACGGCGCACGTGCCGATGGGAGTAACCAGCGGCTGACTTGAGCTGTTCATCAAGGTGATTTGTGGATTGTCGTAGGTCATGGTGAGGCTGGTGTAGGTTCCCGAATCCACTACCTGCGAGGCGAGGAAGCTGGTATCGGTGACCAGCTGCGCCAGATCGACGGTGACCGGACGCTTGAGCAAAGAGACAGCGCCGGGTTGCAGAGTTGCGCTCGCGATCTGCAGTTGGAAAGAGAGGACGGTAATTCCGGTGGGCGGCGTGTCTTGAACCACCAGGTTCACCGTACCCGTTGGGGTTGAGGAAGCGGTTGGCGTTGAAGACGGTGAAGACTGGCTGCCTGCGCTACAACCGGAAAGAACGAGCCCAGCGAGCACGGCCACCACAACAGCCGTGGAAATGAATGAATTTTTCATGAGTATATCTCCGTGTCGGTTACTTACAGCGCCTTCGAATGAAATCCACTGTTCTGGAGATATCACGTGAGCTGGGGGCTCAACGTAAGGAAGTGTAAGGTCTACAACCAACGGTGTAGGAAACGGGCTAAGCCCTGAGAGGAAGGCGTTCGCCTGCGGCGACGATTTTCGCGCAGTCACTGTTTCTGAAGTGCACGTGAGAAGGATAGAGACGCGCCACTACAAAAAACAAACGCGTTCCATGCGTTCTTAGGTACCTAAATAAACTATTTAGCGTTACGGCTGCGCTCTCGCGGGGCGGAGAAGGGTCTTCATTGATTACCTGGGAGAGCGGTTACCGAATAGGCCGGCGGTTCGACGGCTTGCTTCTATCGCTCGAGAAGGGATACTTCGCGCACTTGGCTGCGATCCTTTGCGACCGGCGTGATCAACAAGGTCTTCAACTCCCAGGGTGCGAGTTCGATGGTATGGTCGAGGGCCAAGGGACCGCTGTTGATCTTCGCCTGGGTAGCTTTTCCCGCTCGCTCCTGGAGTCGCAGAATGGTTTGCTGCTGCGATTGCTCGGCACGCTTGATCGCCAGCACCCAGACGTTGGCGGGCGTAACTTCGAGGAAGGATTGCTCCCACGGCTCTGTTCCGTGGTGCGCGGAATCCATCACATACTCAGCCGGGGTTTGGAGTTCTTCAGCGCGGCGATCGAGGGCAAAATCCGCGTAGCCGCCGCGGCCCCCCAAGAGCCAGAAGGTCCGCTCCTGGCGGCCTTGATCCTGCCAGGCGTTGTTATCATCGTGCGGCACCTGGTTCGGATTATGGCGAGCAAACGGCGCGGAGCGAATCAGGATGGTGCGATAGAGCCCATTCAGGCAGTCGTAGCTGTAGGTTGAGTTGTTGAGCAATGCGACGGTATAGTCCGCGTTGCCGATTTTCCCCTGCACTGCTCCCCAGTCCTGATATGGCTCTTCCTCACCATTGGTGTGGCGTTCCAGCACCTGACCCGGCACTTTGGCGAAGAACTTCGGCTGGGCCAGGGCCGTGGGGATTTCGAGTTTGAGAATCTGCTCATGCTCATGCCAGTCGATCACGAACCGGAGTTCGACAAAATCAAGCCCGGCGAATTGCGCGATGTCGAGAACGATCTCAGAGTTTTGCCAGGAGGCGCGGTGGCGAGTCACCCGGGTGACCGGGCCGTTTTCAATCACGGTCGACGAGACCAGCATGGGACGCCCCATCTCCTGACGAAATTGATTGATGCCATGAGCCCAGGTGTCGCTGGTGTCGCTTATGACGACCAGGCCAATTGGGGCCGCGAGCAGCTCGGCGCCATCCTGCGCTTTCAGGGAGGAAATGCCAAAGCCTGAATCTGACACGGTGACGAATTCGCCATAGGCTTCGGGAGCGGGCGACTCGCCATGCGCCAATTCGAAGACTTTGTAGCCACACGGGGGCAATTCCACCCAGGCCGACAGACGGGGAAAGAAATTGGTCATGCTGGCGGAGGGTCTCCACTGCACTGGTATTTTGTCGCCAGATTTCGATGAGAGATGGGTGATGGGAGACGTTCGCGAAGGATCCCGCTCGGTGTAGTACTCGACCAGGGCTTTTCGCTTCCAGGGCAGCGGGTTGAAGAGGAAAACCGCACCCTCTTGCACGTTGCTCAGGTCTACACGTTTGGCCATCATTTCCAGTGCTTCTACTTTTGAGGTTTGGGCAACTTCGCAAGCGTAACCGACACTGTCTCGCACATCCTGGTAGTCGGAGGAGAGTGAGGTTCCGGCCATCATGTCATGGAACTGACAAAAGAGGACCTTCCACCAGGCTTCAGCATACTGATCGGTTGTGTAGGCGCGGCCTGCGCTTAGATTGGCCACCAGAGAAATGGTTTCGGATTCGCCAAGCGATCGCTCGGCGCGGCGGTTGAGAAATTTTCCTTCTCCATTGGCTGAATAGCAGCCGCGGGCATGGTGCTGCAACTCGGTTCGGACTACGGGCAAGGAAGCGAACGCGGGGGAGTTTTCTACCGCGGCAAAAAAATCACGCACCGTGCTGAAACGTAGCTGGGGCAGGGTTGGGTCTTGCTGCAGGGCAAGAATCTGCCGTATTTGTTCTTTAGTGACTGCTCCGCCGTGATCGCCGACTCCGAGAAAGAAGGCCGCGTGATCGAGGCCGGGTGCGAACGCGCCGGTTGCGGCCGGCTGAATAAGGTCGGGGCCGCCGTCATAGCTGTGCCAGATTCTCAGGGTGAGTACTCGTGAGCCGTCGGCTGCTTCCCACCAGAATAGGAGAGGCAAGTTCATCTCGTGTTCCTGTGGGCGCATGAACACGTAGTAGCCGTAACCGGCGTGTTTCAGGATGCTGGGAAGACCCGCAGCGTGACCGAAGGAGTCGGGATTGAAGCCGATTTTGACATCCGCTCCGAGGGCGCGCTGGCAGTAGCCCTTGCCATACAGCGAGTGGCGGACGAAACTCTCGGTCGCAGGTATATTGCAGTCCGGTTCCACGGGCCAACCACCTACAACTTCCCAACGGCCTTCACCAATCCGTTGCTTGATTTCAGCGAACATCCCTGGATCGGCGCGTTCTACCCAGCGGTAGTGCGCTGAGGACGAATGGGTGTAACAGAATCCCGGGGTCTCGCTGATGCGGTTCAACGCACTGCGGAAGGTGGTGAGGACGGTGTCTGAGCCGTCGCGCCAGGGCCATAGCCAGGCTGCATCGATGTGGGAGTAGCCGATGATGTGTATGACTTTTTTATTGGCGGGGATGGACTGGGAAAGTGCGGTTGCCGCCGCGAGGGAGGCTGTTCCCTGAATGAGAAAGTCTCGTCTGGAGAGGGTCTTTGTCTTTTTCGCGTGCACCAGCGAAATGCTAAATGATTATGGCGCGAATCTCTATCGGGCACCTTCCCGGGTTCCGATACTTCGTTCCGCACATCTGGCGCACCCTTTGAGCTGTTACCGGTACAAATTCCGAACGGGAGGGGGTACAAAAGCAAAGCCGGCGAGCGTTGTTACGCTCGCCGGCTTCGGTTAAGAGAGTTTGAGTTAGAAGATGAACTTGAGTGCGAACTCCAACTGCCTGGGTGCGCCGAAGGCGTAAACACCAGTTCCTGTACCGACGCGGTACGCTCCCTGGCTGTTCGCGGCGCCCAACTGGCCGATGGTGTTGGTTGCGGTGCCGGCAGAGCCATCGAGGTTGCCCGACAGGCGGGTAGAGCCCTGTCCGCCGGGGGCATCGAAGTTCGCCATATTCAGAATATTGAATGCACGGATACTAGGCTGAATGGTGAGAGCTTCACCAAGCTTGAAGTCATAGGCTGCACCGACATCCCAGATACGCAGGATGTCGTTGCCAACCTGGTTGGATGGCGCGGTCGGAAGAGTGGTCGCCACGCCGCCCAGCGCCGACAACTGGCCCTGGGTCAGGACACCAGCATTGACCACCGCAGCACCTGCGGGAGTCAACTGGCCGGCGTACTTGGAGTTGTAGGCGTTGATAAGGTTGTTGATGTTATGCGGCCCGACCTGGCGCATGAAGGAGCCGACATTGCTGCCGGGAACTATATCGCCTGTGGTTCCGTCGCCATTGAAATCGTTCAAGAAAATATCAGCTTCGCCGGCAACCGGCACATTCAGGGTTAAGGGCAGCGAAGAATAAAGATGGGCAATGGTGTCGAAGCGGAGGCCCTTCAGAACTTCCACGCCGAGACTGGCGGAGAACTGTTGGTGACGATCGAGCGAGTTGGCACCGTACGCATTGTTGACCCTGTCGTAGTCGAGGGCCGTAGCGCCGAAGTCCTGATCACCCCCACCGCCAGTTCCGGTGTTGGCACTGGTGCCGGTGCCATTGAAATGACCATAGGTATAGGCGCCGGTCAAGTCCATCGCGGACACGTAACGCATGGGATGCGCCGCACGCTGGGTCACAGTGACTTGCAGTGCGTTGTAAGCTGAACGGCCGCTGGGGGTAAGGAATGCGACCTGGCCAAAGTTGGGATTATTTCCCCCGAAGGCAAAGGCCGAATTCGGCGGACCGCCAGCGGTGTTCAGCGAATCGAGACCGTTCCCGGCGAAGTCGAATATCGATGCTCCTATACCTACGCCTTCGATTCCGGGGCAGGAGATGATGGCCTCGTCCACGGTGGCGACACCGCATTGTGCGACAGTCGCAGCCACGGCGGCTTGCGCTGCGGCGGCGTTAAAGTTTTTGGTTGCGCCGACATGGTTCTCGTCCACGCCGACGGGGAAGTTCAGTGCAATATTTCGTACGTAATCAGCGGTCACCACCAGGTTTCTAGCGAACTGGTGCTGGACGCCAACATTCATCTGGTAGGATTTCGGCGTTTTGTACTGGGGAAGGAACAGCGACTCTCCATTGAGGTTCGGACCCACGAAGCCGGCGTTGAGAACATAGTTGCCGTTCTGGGATGCGCCGATGGATTTGACCTTGGCCTGGTAGGTTTGTTGCAGTTCGAGCAACTGGGAGTCAATGGCGCCAAGAGGCTGGCCGCAGATGCTGGCGATCGTCGTACCGGTTGCAGTTCCGTCGATAGTGGACAACGAGGAGCCGTCGGGAAGCGTGATGCTGGTGATGGGGCAAACAACCGTGTCAGCGAAGAACAGCCCCTGCTGCAAGCGGGCCGGCCGGTCGAAGAGCACGTTGTTCCAAACGTTGTTCTCGTAGTAAATACCGGCGCCAGCGCGAATCACGGTTGTGCCCTTGCCGTTGATGTCATAGGCGATGCCGGCTTGCGGTCCAAAATTGGTATTTGGTTGATGGACCCTGTCTCCCAGCCCGGGACCAATCGCGTCCAGTTGGGGGATGGCGGGCAGATCGGAGTCATTGCGGCCGGTATCGCGAATGTAGCGAAGGCCGGCATTGACGTTCAGGCGAGAAGAAACCTTCCACTGGTCTCCGACATAGAACGTAGTACGCCAATCTTCCTGGCCGCCGCCGGGGTACCCAAATTTTTGAATTTCGGTGTTGTAGCCCTGGCCGTTACCGAGGATTGCGCCAAAAGGAAAGGCGGCGCTGGGGCCCAACGGGTAATTCGCCGGATTTGACGCTCCGCCGGGAAACTCGTTGCTGATGTTGGCCGAGTAAGCCGAGATGACAAGCGGCTGGATTCCGAAAAAGGAAGCAAAGCCTCCGCCCTGGATGTGGTTGATGCCGCCACCATAGCGAATGGTGTGATTGCCCTTGGTCCAGCTACCGTCGTATTTGAACTGCTTGTTGCTTTGCACGGTCTGCTGGGGAGCCAGGTCATTGGTTCCACTTTGGAAAGCGCCGATCTGCACGTAGATGCCCGGGGTCTTGTTATAGGCAGGGTTTGCGTGACCGAGGTCGCGTCTGTGATCTCGTTAAAGAACTTGAAGTAGCCAACGCGGAAACTGTGGCTAAACCTGCCGGTAAGGAAGTCGAGTCCGCCGCCTACATTGGGCACGTTGTTGACGTTCAAAAATGGGGAGTAGTTGTTGCCGCCGCCAAAGCCGCCGGTATCTTTGTTGTTGAAATATGCGCCGCGAATAAAGCCTCGCGCGCCGTGCATGAGATTGAAATCGAAACGCCCAAGCAAATGTAATTCGTCATAAGTGGCGGGGTAGGAACCGGACAGATTGTCAAACGGCGTCCCGGCTAGGCTTACTGGCGCTTCAAGGTGTTGCAGGTAATTTTCCGCGGAGAAGAAGTAGAAAACCTTGTCGGGCATGATCGCTCCGCCGACTCCGCCGGAAACGTCACTGCGCTGGAGGTAGTTGTTTTGACCGCCAGGAAAATTCGCCCCACCGGCGCGCTTGTCGCGGAAGAAGTAGTCGCCTTCACCATGGGTGGTGTTGCCGCCGCTGCGGCTGACGATGTTTACCGAGCCGGAAGAGGTAATGGAGGTGGTGATGTCAAGGTTTGACTGGGCAACTTGAAATTCCTGAATGGCGGTTTGGGAGATGTTCTGGGTCGTGGTGCCCACATTCTCGTCGGAGATATCCAGACCGTCGAGTTCGATGCGGGCGGTGCGGCCGTTGCGGCCACCGAACGAGATGGATTCAAAGCCGTTCTTGGTGGGGTCGAAATTGGTTCCGTCCTGGATCTGTACTCCGGGCTGGAGCTGCGCCAAATCAAGGAAGTTTCGGCCGTTGACCGGCAGATTGGCAATTTGCTCCTGGGTCAGAACTCCGGCAATCTGGGTGGTCTGCGTATCGACCTGGATCGCGCTCCCTTGCACCTCTACCACGGTCGCCGTGGCGCCGACGGTCAATTTGAGGTCGCCATTGGTAGTTACACCGACCCTTACGACGAATTTCTCGGCGGTCTTTTCAAAACCGGCCGCTTCTGCCGTGACGTTGTACTCACCCGGAACCAGAGAGCCGGCCGAGTAATAACCAGAGCCCGTAGAGTTCAAGACCTTGGTCGACCCGGTGGAGGGCTCGGTCAGGGTAATCTTCGCGTTCGGCACCGCAGCTCCGCTGGTGTCCGTAACGGTTCCCTGAATTGTTCCGGTGGCGTTTGTGACCTGGGCGGCAACAGGACCGGTGTTGACCGTGCCAGCAACGACTGCGAACACAACGAAGAGGGCTTTTGCCACTCGGAGAGACAGTGGTAGGTAGCGGGGGTTCATCTTAGTCATACGAAAGTTGTATGCAATTGATGTTCCTTATCTTGTGCAAAGTAAAATTTTGCGTAAATTATTGAACCTACATGATTAATTTGTCCTAAAAGGGACACCAAGTATGGCCGGACTTCTGCAATAACACAGGAAGCCTATGCGAAATAGGCGTGAAAACAGGCTGCTGTACGTTTTTTCATAGAATCGAAGTTACGCGTCCGCTGCTTTGGCACTTTACTTGTCTTCTTCCGGGCCTGGGTGCTTGCCAACGAACGGGGAGCAGCAAGGGTCGCTGGTGGGAGTGAACTCCATGAACTCCACCCGGGTAAAATCCGGGTCGAACAGGTTGAGTTGCACCTTTCCATCGCGGCCAATCTGGGTTTTGCTGCAGTTGGGTCCCACGCACTTGTTCCGTTCGAGCGCGGCAACGGCATCGGCCATGTGGGGCACACCGAGGGAGAAGTGATCCATACCACCGGCTTGCTTGAGAGTGGGCACCGGCGGGCCGTTCAGCATGTATTCCAGCCAGTCAGTGCCGTCGGGTACCTGGATGCTTTGGTAGTCGGTGCGGGTATCAGTCTTTCCGCCATGCCAGTAGGGGCGAAAGCCGAGGAGGTCGCGCCAGAAGGCGTCCTCTTTTGCGGCGTCGTGGACAATGAAGCCGACGTGAATGACGCGGCGGCTGGTGGCTTGAGGAGAGGGCGGAGCGTCCGCAACTGGTTTGTTGGAGCCGCGCTGGACGAAAATTATCAGGTTGCCCTCAGGATCGCGCACTCCGAACTCACCCGCCTTCAACGGGAGTTCGGCCTTGACTCCGTGTTCCGCTAAGTAATGTTGAAGGCCGGCTGCGTTGTGGGTGGTGAAGGCGATGGCCGCCATGCGAATGTCTGGTTGAGGGGGCGAGGCGGGCAAGATCTCGATCCATTGGGACGGATTGACCGGGTAAACCCAGACACCGTCCAGCTCCAGTCGGTGGAAGCCGAGAGTGTCGCTATAGAATTTTTCGGCTCCGGGGGCGTCGGTGGTGTAAAAGCGGGCGAAGGCAATTCCCGTGATTGCCGGGCGCTTGGCCGCCAACGCTCCCAAGGGAGCTAGCGCGGCGACTACCAACGCTAATGCGGGTCTCAGGGATGGTTTCATGCAGGGCAACTCTAGTGCATTTGGCCAGGACGGTCAAAGCTTCGGAGCGATCTGCGCTTGTGGCACCCGGCAATTCGCTCAGGGGCTAAAGCCCGACGTATTGTTGACCATTTACGGCACGACTAAAAGTCGGGCCCTGATACAAAACAGCGTTTTCCGCCAGGTATGAAGGCGATGCACTTCAAATCTCTCGATCGCTGCAGAGGGGAGAGGAATTGCGTCGGCGCGCAATCCCCAATAAACTTCTCTCCGGTTCAGAATCTGTTCTTTTCAGGTTTGTAAGGAGAATACGTGCGCCTTGTTCGGATGTTTCTTTTCCTGTCGTTGGCCTTCCTCGGGCCGCAATTCGTCTCACAGAGCAGCAAGGTACTAGCACAACAGAACGACCTGGTTGCGCCCCCTCCCCACGCCAAGGAAATCCATCTCAAGCATGTTCTGGTGATTGCCCAGACCAAAGGTTTTGAACATAGCTCAATCTCCGCCGCCATGGCTGCGATTTATGACATGGGCAAAGAAAGCGGCCTTTGGGACACCATGCTGCGGACCGATACAGAGCTGCTGACCAAGAAAGATTTGGGGAGGAATACAAAAACGCTCAATTACTACGACGCGGTAGTGTTCGCCAGCACGACCCGGGAGCTGGATATGGACGCGAGCCAAAAGCAGGACTTAATGTCGTTTATTAAGGAAGACGGCAAAGGTTTTGTGGGCATTCATGCTGCGTTGGACACGAATTACACCTGGCCGGAGTATGGCGAGATGATCGGGGGATGGTTCGACGAGCATCCCTGGTTCACGTTTAATGCACCGATCATCAATGAGGACCCGGACTTTCCCGCAGTGCGCCATTTTCCCAAGGCATTTACTAAGTATGACGAAATTTATCAGCCGAAGAGCTGGTCCCGGAGCAACGTGAACGTACTGCTCAGCCTGGACCCGAACAAGCTGGATTACGCGAACAACCCGCGTATCCATCGCACAGACCACGATTTCGCGGTGGCCTGGAGCAAGATGTACGGTAAAGGCAGGGTGTTCTACTCGACCCTCGGGCACACAGAAGAGGCCTGGGATGACCCGGACATCCGCAAGATGTATTTCGAGGCAATCAAGTGGTCGATGGGGATGACGGAGGGCAGCACGACGTCGCATGGGCGGCCGGCTGCGTCAGCACCAGCAAAGTAGCCTGGTAGATCTGTAATGATTGTGAGCAGCGGACGCTGATGAGGGTGGAATCACAAGGATGAAGAAATTTCGGGATTTGGCATTCCTGGCGGCCATCGCCGCACTCGCCGCCTACCAGGGCAGACAACTACATATCTATGCAGCTTCGAGCCAGGCTGCACCGAGCCAAACGCCGGCTCCGACAACGCAAAACCTGGGACCCACACACGGCGGCGACGACACAGCGCATACATCGGACGCTGCCGCCGCCGGGGGCAGCCTTTTTCAACAGAATTGCGCCTTTTGCCATGGCCGTGACGCAGGTGGCGGAGAGACGGGTCCCGACCTGACTCGATCGAAGCTGGTGACCGCCGATGTCGGCGGCGACAAGATTTCCGAAGTAGTGCTGCATGGCCGACCGGATAAAGGTATGCCTGCTTTCAGTTTTTCCCGGAACAGGTCACTGACCTTGCCGCCTTTATCCATGCCCAGCAAATGAAGGCCATGGCGCAAAACGGCAAGAGGAAAGGAGTGGATGTTTCCGATCTTCAGACGGGCAATGTTGAAGCCGGGAAGGCGTATTTCAATGGTGCAGGAGGTTGCGCGACCTGCCACTCGCCTACAGGGGACCTGGCCGGCATCGCGTCGAAGTATGAGGGGTTGGAGCTGGAGCAGCGGATGCTGTACCCCAGAGATGTGAAAAGCAAGGTGACGGTGACGCTTGCTTCAGGAGAAAAGGTTACAGGAACCCTGGCATATCTGGATGAATTCACGGTGGGACTGCGGGATGCTACGGGGACTTACCGATCCTGGCGCGTGCGCGACGTGAAGTACGCAGTCGATGCTCCCGTAGAGGCCCATGTGACACTGTTCAGCAAATATACGGACGACGATATCCATAACCTGATGGCTTACATACAAACATTGCGCTAGAGCCTGGAGCATGGCTGGGGGAAGGGTTCCAATACCGATATGAAGCTTGTGAAGAATCTATCGCTTCTTGCCGTGACCGCGGTGATTGTCCTTTCGGCTTGCCAACGATTGCGGGCACAGAATGTGGATTCAGAGATGCTGCTGCATCCGCCGGCAGATAGCTGGCCGGGCTATCATGGCGACTATTCCGGCAGACGGCACAGCCACCTGACGCAGATTACCCCGCAGAACGTAGC
The DNA here is from genome assembly GCA_963758385.1 of uncultured Acidobacteriaceae bacterium. Lineage (GTDB taxonomy): Bacteria > Acidobacteriota > Terriglobia > Terriglobales > Acidobacteriaceae > PALSA-350. The sequence goes on from CAVWVA010000001.1 coordinate 3,568,266, forward strand.
GAATCTGAGCCTGGACTGGGCTTTTCAGACCGGCCAGCCTGCGGAAATCAAAGCCACTCCGCTGCTGGTCGATGGCGTGTTGTACTTTACCGTTCCGGACAATGTATGGGCAGTCGACGCACGGTCAGGCCACCAACTGTGGCACTATACCTACCCGCCGAATAAAGGGGACCATATCGGGCAGCGCGGCGTGGCCATTTACAAGGACTGGCTGTTCTTCTTGTCCCCCGATGCTCATCTGATCTCGCTGAATGCCAAGGACGGCACGGTTCGATGGATGATCGAGCTGGCCGACGTGGAGAAAGGGTATTGGGCGACCGAGGCTCCGTTCATTGTGGGTAACCACGTGATCGTTGGGGTCGGCGGCGATATCGATAACCTGCCGATCTTTCTGCGGTCCATCGATCCGGAGACGGGCACGGTGCAGTGGCAATGGAATGTGACTCCTCCGCCCGGTCCCGGCGTGACTACGGGCGGCACGACCTGGATGGCGGGAACCTATGATCCCAGCCTCCACCTGATCTACTGGGGAACGGGGAACCCTACGCCGGTGCTGGATGGCAAGGCGCGGCCGGGAGATAACCTTTACACGTGCAGCATCGTTGCGCTCAACCCCGACACAGGCAAACTGGTCTGGGCTTTTCAGCCTTCGCCGCATGATACTCACGACTGGGATGCGGTGGAGATCCCGGTACTGGTCGATGGAACATTCCATGGCCAGCCGCGAAAGATGCTGATGCAAGCCTCGCGCAACGGGTATTTCTTTGTTCTGGACAGGACCAATGGCAAGAGCCTGTTGACAGTTCCCTTCGGACCTGTGAACTGGACCCTGGGCGTTGACAAGGAAGGCCGTCCGATTCCGAACCCAGCCAAGGAACCGGCGCCCGATGGCCGCCTGATTGCGCCAGACGAAGGTGGGCTGACCAACTACCGGTCGCCCAGCTTTGATCCCAAGACAGGGCTGTTTATCGTGGACGCCCAGCCGAGTTACAGCATTTACTTCAACAAGCCGGCGGATGGCTCCTATGGCTGGGCGGGAGCGGACTACGGACTGTGGGGTAGGGCGGTGCTGGAGGCGATTGACTACCAAACAGGAAAAATTCGCTGGAGCCATGAGCTTGGGCCAGGGAGTTCGGGCGCGGGCGTCATGACCACGGATTCCGGACTTACGTTCACTGGGGATGCGCACGGGAATTTTCTTGCGTTGGATACGCGCAACGGGAAGACACTTTGGCATGCCGGTTCGGGAGCGCGCATCGGCAGTTCGCCGATTTCCTACGAACTCGACGGCCGGCAATATCTGCTGACGAGCGGCGGAAGTGTGTTGTTCGCGTTTGCGTTGCCGGAAGTCACGGTGGTTGCAAAGCACCCAACTGCGGCTAAGGGTCACTGAGTGTCCCCGCGTACAGCCCGCATTCAGGTGGGGAAAACGAAAACCGCAGATCTCTCCAGATCTGCGGTTTCTCTCTTTGCGGTTGGGAGAATGTTCAGGAGGCAGATCTTGAGAATGAAAAAGGTGCTGAGTACCAGCGCTGCGTTTATCGTTCCCTGCATGCTCGTCGCGTTGTTCCTGCACGGGCAAACGTTCCCGGATGCCTCGGTTTATGCCAATGATCCAGCAGCGATGCTGGCTGGTTACCGGCACGTCGAGGTATCTTCGGTTTCGGATGCGATCGAGCAGCTGACCGGGCGGCGCCAGTATACGACGCACCACATGCAGCCGATCTTCACCACGAAGTTTGCCGGCTATGCCGTCACGGTAAAGATGGTCAAGGAAGAAAACCACGATCCTAACGCACTCAGCCCTATGCTCTCAGCGATTGACCAGGGCGCGAAGGATTCGGTGTACGTGATGTCGGTTCAGGACGGCGCGGATATCGCCGGGATGGGCGGGCTCATGGGGACAGCGATGTCGGCTCGCGAATTTGCCGGCGCCGTCATCGATGGGGGCGTGCGTGATGTAGCCTATCTGCGGAAGATTGGATTTCCGGTCTATGCGAGCGGCATCGTCCCTTCAACCTCCGCCGGCCATTATCGGGTTGCAGGGACCGGCGTACCCATCGTGTGTGACGGAGTGAAAGTCGAAGCGGGCGACATTGTTGCGGCGGATAGCGACGGCGTCGTGGTGGTGCCCCGGGCGGTCGCTCCCAAGGTGCTGGTATTGTCACAGCAACTGGACTTTAAGGAACACAGCATGTACGCGTATATCGAAAACACCAAATCCATCCAGGAAGCGGTAAAGAAGTTTGGACGATTGTAAGCGGGAGAGTGGACCATGCGATTTCCCGGTTTGTGCAAGACCTTGTTGCCTGCCATCGCCGTGCTGTGTATTGGTGGCTCCGTAGCGTCGGACCAATCTGGCGCGGAAACCAAGAGCCTATCGTGCCCCAGTGATGATAGCGGTTTGAAGTTACCCAGCGGTTTTTGTGCGACCGTGTTTGCCGACAACATTGGGCACGCGCGCCACATGGTGGTTTCGCCGAGCGGTGTGGTTTACGTGAACACCTGGTCTGGCGACTACTACCCCCCTAACGACAAGCCGCCAGCGGGCGGATTTCTGGTAGCGCTGCAAGACAAAACAGGTACGGGAAAAGCCACCGTGATTGAGCGGTTTGGGGAAACGGTTCAGAGTGGAGGAGCCGGCGGCACGGGCATCGCTCTTTATAAGGGCTCGATATACGCGGAGATCAACGATCGAATCGTGCGCTATACGCTGGGCGATGGATCGATCGTACCGCAGACTCCCGCTGTCACGGTTGTTTCGGGATTGCCGCTTGGGGGCGACCACCCTATGCACCCGTTCTACATCAGTTCCGACGGGTTTATCTATGTGGATGTGGGCACGGCGACCAACTCATGCCAGCTGAAAAACCGGACACTCAAATCGCCCGGCGCTGATCCTTGTACGGAACTGGAGACACGCGGCGGAATCTGGCGATTTGACGCTAACAAAACCAACCAGGTATTTTCGCCCGCGGAGCGCTTCGCGACGGGAATACGCAACGGGGAAGGCTTCGGCATCGACCCAGCCGGCCACCGCGTGTTTGTTACCCAGCACGGGCGAGACCAGCTGCATGCGAATTGGCCGGATTTGTACAAGCTCGAACAGGAAGCCACTCTGCCGGCGGAGGAAGTTGTGCTTCTGAAGAAGGACGGCGATTATGGCTGGCCTGAGTGCTATTACGACGCGGTGCAGCAGAAGCTGGTTCTTGCCCCGGAGTACGGCGGTGACGGCGGCACCAAGGTAGGTGTGTGCGCGAACAAGATTGCCCCGGTCGCAGCGTTCCCGGCGCATTGGGGACCGAACGGAATGGTGTACTACGACCAAAAGCAATTCCCTGCCCGCTATCGAGACGGCGTTTTCATTGCCTTCCACGGTTCGTGGGACCGGGCGCCGTTTCCGCAGTCTGGCTACAACGTGGTTTTTCAATCGCTTTCGAGCAGCAATAAGCCGGGCCGGTGCGAAGTATTTGCGGACGGTTTTGCCGGAGCGGTCGCTTCCCCGGAGAAAGCAGTGCATCGTCCGAGCGGCGTTGCCGTGGGCCCGGACGGAGCTCTTTACGTTGCCGACGACATGACGGGACGGATTTATCGAATTGTTTACTCGGGTGGGGGAGGCCCGGATAAGAAGTGGGGCGAATTTCACTCCCTGTCCCAGTCCGTCAGCCTCGCCGGGCAACATCGAACAGGCTGCGGCTAAACCGCCGGAGGGAACGCATCCAGATGCCGGCGCTTCTGTTGCTGTTCCGGCCGGAGCCACCCACGAGATGGTTGCGCTCGGCGATCGCATCTATCACGGGCAAGTGGGCGGGGCGTCGTGCACCGGTTGCCATGGGTCGAGCGGGACGGGCACTCCGCTGGGCCCCGATCTAACGGATAGCAAATGGCTATGGAGCGATGGCAGCTATGCTGGGATCGCCAAGACGATCACCGACGGCGTAATGCAGCCGAAAGAATATCGCAGCCCGATGCCGCCCATGGGAGGGGCTCAACTGACAGCTGACCAGGTCTCGGCTCTGGCCGCTTATGTGTGGGCTTTGAGCCACCACTGAGTAGGTCTGAAAGGGTAATGCTGATGAAGCCTTGGATGCTTTATGCAGGCGTGACTTTACTGGCATGGGGCCTGTGGGGCGTTTTCAGCAAGCTGGCGTCAAGCCATGTTCGGCCGAGGCAGAGCCTGCTGTTTCAAACGGTCGGGGTAATGACCCTTGGACTGGTGGTGCTGGTGATTGAGCGCTTCCACATTGAATGGTCCCCGCAAGGGTTTGGCTGGTCAGCCGCAGCGGGCTTTATCAATTTCATCGGTTTTCTGGCGTTTTTTGCAGCGATTGAAAAGGGTAAAGTTTCTACCGTGATCGCTATGTCTTCACTCTATCCGGTGGTCACCATCGCGCTGAGCGTCCTGTTTCTGCGCGAGCAGATCACTCCCCGCGAAGGGCTGGGCATCGCTTGCGCATTGTTCGCCGGCCTTCTATTGGCAGGTTGATGCAAATCTAAATGCGCGCATACTCCACCTACAGCTTTTGGCTTGAAGACGCGGGCGAGTCGCTGGCACCGCGGCCGCCGCTGGGGAATTCGACCGATGTCGATGTGGCGATCCTGGGGGGCGGCTACTCTGGCCTGTGGACAGCTTATTATCTGCTCCTGCATCAGCCGGGATTACGCGTTGCCGTGGTCGAGAAGCACATCGCCGGCTTTGGCGCCTCGGGACGTAATGGAGGATGGTGTTCCCCGAACTTCTCAGTGAGCGCGGGAGTGCTTGAAAAACGCTTTGGCTCCCAGGCTGCGCGGGAACTGCTGTTGGCTGTACGTGCCTCGGTGGACGAGGTGGGCCGGGTGTGCGGGGAAGCGCAGATTGATGCTCGATTCCATAAGGGAGGCGCCCTGACGCTTGCGCGAGGGGAGCATCAGTTGCCCGGGATTCGCGCAGCCTACGCAACCTACGAGCGGCTGGGACTTGCCGATCGTTACCAGCTGCTCAGCAGCGAACAGGCCGGAGAACGCATTCGCGTGACGGGCGTATTTGGGGGCTTGTATACCCCCGACGGCGCCAGCATTCATCCGGCGCGGTTGGTGCGTGGTTTGGCGCGCGCGGTTGAGACGCTCGGCGGGGTTATCTATGAGCAAACGCCGGCGACTTCGTTCAGACCCGGCAGCCTGGTAACCCCAGGAGGTGAACTTCGCGCCAAGCGAGCCATTGTGCTGGCAGGTGAGGCGTATCTGACGCGTTTTCCGCAGTTCCACCGGGCGCTGCTGCCGGTGTATTCGCTGATTTCTTTAACGGAGCCGCTAACCGTCGCGCAGTGGTCGCAGATCGGATGGCAGGGCGGAGAAAGCGTCTCCTCAACCCGCAATACGGTTGTGTATCTTACGAAAACGCCGGATGGACGAATCTTGTTTGGCAGCCGCGGCGCACCTTATGCTTTTGGCTCGAAGATCACGGATTCGCAGGATGTCCACGAAGCGACCATGAGGATGATCCAACGCTCATTCGTAGAGTGGTTTCCTTCGCTCAGCGGCATTCGTTTCACCCACGCGTGGGGTGGGCCGGTGGCTATGCCGCGGGACTGGATGCCGGCGGTAAGTTTCGACGCGGGCTCGAGGATCGCTTCCATCATGGGTTACACGGGACAGGGTGTTTCCACCAGCAACCTGGCTGGACGGTTGCTCGCCGGCTTGATTGCCAACCGGCAGACCGGGCTGGAAGGGCTTGCGCTGGCACAACGGCGCTCGCCGAATTGGGAGATCGAACCGCTTCGCTGGCTGGTTGTGCGGTATATGCAGAATGCTTTTTTGCGTATCGATGAGGCAGCAGAGGCGGGGCGTCCCCGGCCTGTCGATGCCGGGCTTGCGGAATATCTGGGTAAGCATTAGGGATTAGGGCCGTCAAGCGGTTGACGCCGGGCTCATTCTTCGAGGCACTACGTACGGGCTGAACATGCTGTGCGAAAAAAATGAGTAACCGGGCTCGCCAGATTTACCTCGGGGGCTAAAGCCCAGCGTATTCTCAAGCATTTACGGCACGACTGAAGTCGTGCCCTGATACAAAACAGCGTTTCGGCGGCGTGTGAAACTGGCGCCCTTTCGCATCCATGGCTGTTGCTATTGGCAATCTTCGGGTTCGCCGGAGGGGAGTGCGAACAGGCGCTCCAGTTCCTGCACATCAGCCAGTTGACCTGCGGTTAGAATCCTGCCTAGCGCGGAGCGTTCTATCGCTTCCCAGTTGGCCAGGAATACCAGCAATGCGTCGAAGTCAGGGTTGATCTTGTTCACAGCTTCATAATGCATCCAGCTGGTTCCAGCCGAAATACTACGAAGCGGTTGCCGGTGCACCCTTTGGTGGATGACGGGTGTGACCCTTTCCCTTTCCAAGCTACACTTTGAGGCCTTTAGTTTGGACTGCCGGCGGTGGCGGACTGCTTGTGCTCTGTCACCTTTAACTCAAGTGGGGGCGAGGCGTGGTCAGTAGAAGAATCTGATTCGACTTCGCCGACAACGTAAATCGGCTGCTCGATCGGCTTAGCCCAGTCCTCGGCACGCAGGGTAAAGGTCCGGCTGGTTTGGGTTTCGGTGACGAGCACGCCGTTCAGTCCAAGATTGACGACCTGCACTCCGCTGGGGAGGTTCTTTACATAGCAGGGTACGCGGCCCTTGTAGCCATTTTGCCGCTCAACATGAAGAGTAACAGTGACCTGCTGCCCGGGTTCAAGAGAGACCTGCTTCGGCTCGGTGGTAACAACGACGTCCGGTGGAGGAATCGTGGAAGCGAGTTGCAAGGCTAGATTGGAATTCGCTTCCGGATTCAGCATCACCGTCACGTTCGCTCGCCGCTCAACATTGCGGCCGTTGATGGTCGCGTGACCAACAACTTCCATCACACTGGGCGGCGCGTCAAGCGAAGCGTCGGCTGCGGAGGAGAGCACCACCATGGTCGAATCCTCTCCTGCGGCAATCTTCGCCGGCTCAGCGGTAACGCCGGGAGGCAGGCCTTTGACGGTGATCTCAATGGGACCGTCATAGCCTTGCAGGCGATCCGCAGAGACCGTCATTGGCATTCTGCCGCCGCGAGGAATATTCGGATTGTCGGGCGAGGCCGCGAGTTGGTAATCGGGAACGGTTTCGCGGATGGAAAGCCGGTAGGCAAAGTCTGGGCCCGCCCATGCCTCGCACATCCTTGAGGTGCAGGATGTATTGACCATCGGCGGGCGCTACAAAGTCGATGCGCGAGTCGGCGCCGTATCCCGGGCCGCCATCATCGTTTCGCCAGGTGAGGTGGAAAACGGGCAGGCCATTGGGGGGAAACTCAGCGTCAGGAGGCAGAATCTGTGCGCGATATACCGGAGTATTTACCGCGCGGACTACGGGAGACGTTCCCAGAAAAGCCTGGCGGAGACCGCCGATTCCCTTCAAGTTGACATCGGCGTCGGGTTGATCGGCAATGAATTCGAGCTGATTGAGTTCATCCCCAATCATCAGATAGTCGCCAACGTGAAGACCCGACGTGGAGGTGAGCCGGACAAAGACGGTGCGTGAATCCCGATCGCTGAGAGTGGTCGTGGTCTGGTTCAAACAGCGAATGGTGGCGCGGGGAATCGCGTTGCCCTGCTTATCGAGGATCTCGATGACTGAATCCAGCGGAGAGCCCAGTCTCGCGGCTTCCACGTCGATGGTGAGCTGTTGTCCCTTTTTGGCGTTGAAACGAAAATAGTCCTCGTCGGCGCCTTCTTTGGTGGGGGCATCGATATGGCCGTTAATGGTCACCGGGAAAGATACGGATTCGGCTTGCGCAAGAGATCCATTTGGCTCCTTCTCCACAATCTCGGGAAGGGTGCCGACGACAAGGTTGACCTTGTTCAGGGGAAGATCTGTATTGCCGTTGAGCTTGATGGGCAGCGTCTTCCAGTTTTCGGTCTGCTTGGGTGCGTCGATTTTCAACTCGTGGATCCCACCGAGGTTTACGCCGTCTACCGCTACTGCTGTCGTTTCGCCGGCACGCACTCCCAGCGGGAAGCGGCTGGTGATGTAGGGCAAGGCGCCTGCGTCCACGCGATAGTAGTCGTTCATCCCTCCGCTGCCTTCGCGGTCTGAGATGGTGAGGGTGTACTTACCGTCCTGGGGGAGACGGTAGTGCAAGGATGCATCAGGAGTAATGTCGCGTCTTCCTGCCTCCGCCAGAGTATGGCCGGAGCTATCGCTGAGAGTGAGCAGCGACTCCAGCCTGGATCCGACCATGGAGGCGGTTACTGTAAATACGACGTCTTGCCCGGCCTTACCGTCAAACTCGTAACCATGACGGTCTCCTGGCATGGCAACGGTGCCGATCAAAGTGGCAGGCAGCACCACGGCTTGTGTGGGGCCTGATGTATCGCTCTCTTTCACCTCGGGGAGCGACCCGATGGCAAGCGGAATCACGTTGGTTGTGCCCAGTGGGGTCTGCACGCGAAAACGATACAGGTCCGGGGGAACGTCTTTGGCGACGGTTATTTCAAGCACGGCCGACTGTTTCTTGGCGAGAGGAACGGCGGCGGAGAGGGACTTTCGCGGATCTGCGATTTTCTCGGGCACATCAGTGATTTGCGAGATCTTCGCCGTAATCCCTGGCGCATCGAAGATCACCGCTTTAGCGCCGGAAAGATTGCGGCCCTCAAGGGTGAAGGTGGCCGTGCTTCCTCGCTCCATGCCCACGGGCCATATCTTCGACAGGCTGGGAGGGATGATCGGTTCCTCGCCGCACAGGGGCAAAACAGAGGGGATTGCCAGGGCGAACAGGGAGACACAGTGCAGGATCTTGATTTTCACTTGCCACCTCGCGCAGGCTACGCCATTACTGGCTCGCGACCTGCTTGCTTTCGTTTGCCGTAGCAGGCTGGCGCGGCGCAAACACCGTCCATTGCTCTGCTGGTACTTTGTCATTCTTAACGTCGTACAGGCCCAGGGTGCCGTTGAAACGGCCGGCGGCGAGCCATTTACCGTCGGGGCTGATGGCCAGGGCCTGCACCCAATCGGGTTGGTGGTCGATTACCCTGAGCGGGTCAAGGGTGGTTGCGTCGCGAAAGCGGACCGATCCGTCGGCCGACGCAGTGATGATGGTTTTGCCGTCAGGCGACCAGACCAAAGCCAGGATGCTTTCCTCGTCTCCAATCAACGATTGCTTGAGCGACCCTTCGGTATCACCAATCTTCCAGATATAGATTGTCTTGTCGTAGCCAGCGGCGGCGATTTGATCGCCGGATGGGGAATAGGCCATGCCGGTGAGGCCGTCGAGTGGTTCACTCAGGGTGTAAAGGCGATTCCCGGTGGCCACGTCCCAAATTTTCACCGATCGATCCTGCGAGGCTGAGGCCAGGTGTTTGCCATCGGGGCTAAAGGCCACCACAAACACGGCATCGATATGGTCTTGCAGATTTTTGAGTTCCTTGCCGGAGGCAACGTCCCAGAGCTTCACCATTCGGTCGTAGCTGCCGGAGGCAACCATCTTTCCGTCAGGACTGAAGGCGACGGAGTAGATACAGTCCTTGTGGCCCTGCATGGTCTGAAGAACCTGGCGTGATTGCACATCCCAGATCTTGATTTCGCCGGAGCGCTGCGGGGGGCCACCGGCGGCGGCAAGCATCTTGCCGTCCGGACTGAATGCCAGGGAACGCACGTAGTCGGCGTGACCGGATAGCGTGGCGAGTTGTTTACCAGTCGCAGGATCAATGAGGCGCACTTCACGATAGCCGCCGACTGCGAGCAGTTTTCCGTCAGGAGAGAATTTGAGTGAGGCGACGGGAGATACCACCGGAACGACCGTGCGGATGTCGGGGAGGGTGGTGGGGGCGATCACTTTGGCAGCAGTTCCTGCTGCCGGCCCGGCGGCGCCGGCATTGATCCATGCCTTGATGGTGGCGATGTCGGCTGGGGGCAGGGGGTCGCCACCGAAGGGCATCCGGGGTGCGACTTTTCCTTCAAGCATCTGGACGATGCGGCTTTCATCCGCTTTGCCGGGAACGATAGGAGCCCCGTGCGCTCCACCTTTGATCAGGGTGTCGTAGCTCTCCATCACCAGGCCACCCATTTTCGCGGCGCTGGAGTGGCACGCCAGACAATTCTTTTGCAGTATGGGGGCGACTTGCGAATTAAAGCCCGGCGTGTCCGCGGCCATGGCGGGGCAGGTGATGGCAAGGACAAGTGCGAGCCGGACTGCGTTCATTGCATTTTGCATGCTACCGACGATTCCTCTGAGATCCGCCGCGGAACTTAAGAGAACCGCAGATCCCTACACTTCGCTACGCTCCGGTCGGGACGACAATTCTAATGTTCAAATAAATTTGTCATCTCGACCGGAGCGTAGCGGAGTGGGGAGATCTGCGGTTCCTTCCTCAATGGTTAAACATGAATTCCTGGCTGGTGAGCAGAGACCATGTCATGTCACGCAGGGCGGCACGACGGGGATCGTCCACCCCCGGGGTCTTCTCTTGTTCTGCCGACGCCAGGGCTTTGGTCAAAGCTGACCGCTCGGAATCCTTCGGGTAGCGGCTGTACGAAGACAGATACAGGTAGTCCACAATCTGGTCGTCGGAGAAGCCGAGCCGGATCATCATGTCGACCGAGTTATTGGGATCGCGCAGCTTATTGTTCAACGTATCTCCGTTGATGATGTGGAGCGCTTGCGTGATGGTCGGCACCGAAGAGCGCTCGGTCTCCCTGGTTTGTTGCCGTATCGGCCGGCCAAAGGCAGTCAGGAAGTAAGAGGTGACGGCAGTATCAGGTAACTGCAGCGCGCGCATCCCGGCGGCGTAACCATCGAATTTTTCCGGCGTCTGGGTGACCTCGGAGTAAGCGTCCAACAGCACCTCGGCGGGCAGCCGCTTAATTACATAGTGCGAGCCGAATTTGTCGTCGTCCAGGTTTTCCTTGAGCGGCGTGGAAGAGGTCTGGTAGGTAGCCGACAACATAATGGTGCGGATCAGGTAATTGACATCGTAATTGTGCGCGACAAAGTCCTTCACCAGCGCGTTCAGCAATGCGTCGTTGGTAGCCGGGTTGGTGTCTCGCATGTCGTCCACCGGCTCAACCAGGCCGCGGCCCATGAAGTTGCGCCATACCCGGTTCACGATATTACGGGCGAAGAATGGATTTTCAGGCGCGGTAAGCCACTTGGAGAAGTACAAGCGCGTGTCGCCTGGCGCCTCCATGGGAAGCTGCCTGGCATCGAGCGGCTTGGGAGGCAGCACCACCATGAAGCGATCGTCGGTGAACTCACCGGTGGGCGCGGAGTAGATGGTGACATCGTTAAACAGAGGCCCAACCGCGGGCCGGGTGCCGCTGGGAGCAAAAGTCTTCAACCTGACCCGGGCAAAAAGATTGGCCATGCCGTAGTAATCCTTCTGGGTCCACTTCGCCAGAGGATGATTGTGGCAATGGGCGCAAGTGATGTTGATGCCGAGGAAGGCCTGGGCCATGTTCTCCGAGATATCCAGCGGATCGCGGTGGATCAACCAGTAGTTGGCAGCGCCGTTCTGGAGCGTGTTGCCAGTGGCGGTTACAACCTCGGTGGCAAACTGGTTCCACGGCTTATCGCTGGCGACACTGTTACGAATCCAGTTGTAGTAACTCCACATCTCCTCGTTGGAGAGATGATTGCTCGAAACCAGCAACATGTCGGACCACTTATAGGCCCAGTAGTCGACGAATTCGGGCCGCTTCATCAGCTCATCGATCAGCTGGGTTCGTTTGTCCGGCGAGGGGTCTTTAAGAAAGCGCTCAGCCTCGGCGGGCCGGGGTAGAATACCCGCCGCATCCAGATAAGCCCGGCGCAGAAACTCGGCGTCGCTCGCGGGTGGCGATGGCGGAATGTGGAGCACCTGCAGGTGCCTGAGCACGGCGTCATCTATGTAGTTATGGCGCGGCGCCTTTTGGAAGACGGCCTCGTCGAGCTTCCAGGGATAGGGAATGCGCAACCTGGAGAAGGTGACGTGGCTTTGATACCAGACGGTAACCGGAGCTTCACCGTCGGCGTGCATGGTTACCTGGCCATTGTTGTCGACGGTGGCAACGCCTTCGTCTCCGCTGTCAAATTTGGCCCAGCGGGTTACGTCCGCGGTGTGACCGTCGGAGAAATATGCCGTGACCAGCAGTTGCTGTTTGGCGCCGGAGTGGAGCGAAGCCTCGCTGGGCAGCACTTCGATTTTTGTAACCCGCGCATCAGATTCGCTGGGCGCGGGCATCGCCTGGGCGAGCCAGCCGGCGATCACTTTGTACTCCGGCGAGTCTACGGGGAATCGCCTTCCGCCGCCGTGCGGAATGGTGAGAGTCGGCTTTAGCAGAATCAGGCTGCGTGACGGCTCCATCATCTCTGTGCGCCGGGCCAGGGCCTGGTGGGTAAGCGTGTAGTAATCCTGCTCAGGGTCGTAGCCGCGCAGAGTGAGTTTAAACCCGTTCTTTCCCGCCGCGGCGCCATGGCAAGGGCCTGAGTTGCAGCCCATCTTGGTCATCACCGGCAGCACGTCGTTACGAAAACTCCAGGTGGTTGCCGCGTCAAAGTCTTTGACGTTCACGGTTGCGGTGGCGCGGTGCGTTTGCAGTGTCGCGGTGATGGTCGCTTGCCCGTCACTCAAGGGTAGGGCGAAATTATCTTTATCGACGGTGGCGACCTTGGGATTGGAAACGGCTAACGTCGCCAGCGAGGTTAGCTCCTCCTGATGGCCGTCGGCGAAGGTTCCCTCAACCACCAGGCGCTGGTTGTAGCGCGGCCCGGTAATGGCAATCACGGAAGGAAGGATTTCGATTTTGGCGAGACCCACCAGCGACTGCTTGTTGAGGGTGGCGGCGATGGATGGCTTAACGGCCCGCGGCTTTGGCGCGGCGGTCAATGGAGAAGCTGCGGGATGCGAAAGCGACGCAACGGTGGTGGGCGCCGCCGGGGACGATGTCTGCGCTGAATACAGACTGACGCCGAGGACTGCGAAGGCACCGGCCAGAGCAGTTACCATTAGCGCGTTCCGTATCGTCATAGCCTTACCTCAACCTGAATTCCAGAGATCCCACCTTCGCTAAAGGTGCGAAGGATGGGGTACCCCTTTTCGCTGCTCTATTGACCGTAGCCTAGGTCAGTAATTCGTCGATCGGCTCGAAGCCATGATCCACTACGCGCACTTCCCGGCCCTGGGGCGTTTTCAAGATGGTGTCTATTGGGACACCCAGGCACTTATAGACGGTTGCAGCAATGTTGGCAGGCATTACGGGACGATCTTTCGGGGCTGAGCCAATCGCGTCTGACGAGCCAACTACCTGTCCGCCCTTGATTCCGCCACCTGCCATTACCACGGTCCAACATTGTGGCCAGTGGTCGCGCCCTCCGGCAGGATTGATGCGCGGCGTGCGCCCGAATTCGCCGGTTGCCAGCACCATCGTGGAATCGAGCAAGCCAGTCTTGCTCAAGTCTTCGAGCAGCGAACTGTAGCCGTTGTCAAACATGGGGCCGACCAACTCGCTGTAACAGCTGATGGGGCTAAACGGGGCGGAGCCGTGGATGTCCCAGGTAATTTCGTTGAATACAGTCTCAAACATGTTGAGGGTGACGAACCGCACACCTCGTTCCACCAGGCGCCGCGCCAGCAGGCATCCCTGCCCAAAACGGTTCAGCCCGTAGCGTTTGCGGACGTCGTCCGGCTCCTGCGTGAGATCGAAGGCCTCACGCGCCTTGGTCGAGGTCATCAAGGTATAGGCCTGGTTGAAGGTGGCATCCATCAGCTTCGAGTCCTGGTTGCTCTCCTCGAAGTAAGCGACCGACTGATCAATCATTTCCCGCCAGTTCCGCCGGCGATCCACGCGAACGGAGGAGATGTAATCGGGTGGCAACAGATCCGGCACTTTGAAATTGGGGTCGGCAGGATCGGCATTCAACACGAAGGGATCGTACTTTTTGCCCAGGAAACCGGCCGTATCACCGTGAGGCAGGTTTCCACCGAGTTGACCGATGGTATAGGGCAGCAACACGTTGGGAGGCATATCGCCCTTGGCGCCCTTCTCAAACCTGAGCACTGAGCCGTAGTTGGGTGACTCGAGGCCGCCCTGGAAAAGCCTTCCCGTCTGCATCATTTGGCAGCCGGTATCGTGCACCGCGGCGGCTGTGTGGTAGGCCGAACGCAGGAGGGCGAATTTGTCGGCGTGGGTCGCCATGCGGGGGAAAATTTCTGAAATCTCGATCCCGGAGACGTTGGTCTTAATGGGCTTAAAGGGCCCGCGGATGGAGGCCGGCGCGTCCGGCTTCATATCCCAGGTATCCAACTGGCTGGGACCGCCGACCAACATCAGGTGGATACAGTTCACGTCTTTGCTGGGTGCGACCGCCCCCATCGCCTTGAGGCGGAAGTAGTGGGGCATGGTGAGGCCGAGGAAGCCAAGCGAGCCAGCGTGGAGAAAGTCCCGCCGGCTGACACCGTCGCAAAAATGGGCCCGTTTGTCGGCGTCAAGTCGAAACATTGTGATCTCTCCCGACCGGGGGAATCGAACCTCAAGGACTCCCGTGGGCCCGATAGAGGTACGTTCCGCAATATACTCCTTCGAGTATAGGACCGGGAAGTCCTGGTTTTGTCGGACGTGTCAGTCCATCCGATCTGCAGAGGGACGGGCCACGTACGGCAAGGCGCGATCCCCTTACAGGAAGCTGAAGTCGCAGCCTTGATCGGCTTGCAACACACAATCTTCGAATAGCTTGGCGTAGCCCCGGGTGGCTATTTCGCGCTTTGGCGGCGAGGCGTTCCAGGCGGTAAGACGGCTTTGTAGTTCCGCGTCGGGGATCAGCAACTCAAGCCGGCGAGCATCGACGTCGAGCATAATCCGGTCGCCGGTTTGAACGATCGCGAGCGGGCCGCCGACGGCCGATTCCGGGGTAATGTGGAGCACGATCGTGCCGAAGGCAGTGCCGCTCATCCGCGCGTCGGAAATGCGCAGCATGTCTTTCACGCCCTGGCGGGCCAGCTTCATCGGGATCGGCAAATACCCTGCTTCCGGCATGCCGGGGCCGCCCTTGGGCCCGGCGTTGCGCAGGACCAAAACGTCGTCGGCGTGCACATCCAGGCCGGGCAGATCGATGCGCGCGGCCATATCTTCGACTGAGTCGAATACCACTGCACGACCGGTATGGCGCATCAGGCGGGGAGATGCGGCCGATTGCTTGATCACCGCGCTGTTCGGCGCCAGGTTCCCGTGCAGGACGGCCATGGCCCCTTCCTTCGTCAGGGGAGCGGTGAGGCTGCGGATAACGTCCTGGCCTGGTACTTCTTCCGCCGCGGCAATTGCATTGCCGATGGCGCCTCCCGCTACGCTGGGTGCATCGAGATCGAGCAACGTAGCCAGCTCCCGCATCAGCGCAGGCAGACCGCCGGCGTGGTGGAAATGCTCCATGTAATGCGTTCCTGAAGGCTTCAGGTTGAGCAGTACCGGAACTTGCCGCCCCAACTGGTCGAAGGCTTGCAAATCGATCTCAAGGCCGGCGCGGCGGGCGATGGCTGTCAGATGGATCAAGCCATTGGTGGAACCGCCGATGGCCTGCAGCACAATCATCGCGTTCCGTAGCGAGGTAGGGGTAATAAGTTCGCTGGGCCTGGGCCCACCGGCAACGGCAAGCTCCGCGGCGCGCCTGCCGCTCGCTTCGGCAATGCGGCGGCGCCCGGCGTGGGTGGCGGGGGCGGTGGCGCTCATGGGCAGCGCCAGCCCCAACGCTTCGAGGATGCAGGCCATGGTGCTGGCCGTGCCCATCACCATGCAGGTGCCGACGGAAGGGGCGAGCCGCCCGCTGATGACCTGGATTTCGGCAACATCGACGGCTCCGGCGCGGTGCTGTGCCCATAAACGGCGGCAATCGGTGCAGGCGCCCAACACTTCCCCCTGGTGATGGCCCACGATCATCGGACCCGTCGGGACAACGATGGCCGGCAGGTCCACACTGGCGGCCGCCATGACCTGGGCCGGCAGCGTCTTGTCGCAACCGCCGATCAGCACCACCGCGTCCATGGGTTGCGCGCGGATCATTTCCTCGGTATCCATCGCCATCAGGTTGCGCAGGAACATCGAGGTGGGGTGGGTGAAACTCTCGCCGATGGAAATGGTGGGGAACACCATGGGCAGACCGCCGGCGAGCAAGACGCCGCGCTTTACGCTCTCAATCAGATCGGCCACGTTGCCATGGCATGGATTGAAGTCACTGGAGGTGTTGGTCACACCCACGATGGGGCGATCGAGGGCATCCGGGGAGTAGCCGCTGGCCTGGATGAAGGCCTGGCGCAGGAATAACGAGAAACCGGCGTCACCATAACTGGTGAGCCCCTTGCGCAGGCCCCTCGCGGGGTCTCGCTGCTTGTCATCAGGCATGCCGCCATACTAGTTGACGGTGCACTACTGCCGCTATTGTCCCTGGACTGCCTCGAAAGCGGCTTTCAACTTTTGCTGGAGCTGCGCGAGATCGCGAGTGTGAGCCAGCATCGATTCGACCATGGCTTCGAAGAAGATTCCTTCCGCCAGGGTGGTCCACCCGGCGCGGCGAACGACTTTGAGGAGCTCCGCGTAGTAGTCCTCGCCGGGGAGACCGGCAACGGCCTGTTTCACTTCACGCAGCTTCCGCTCGAATCGCTGGACCTGATCCGCAGACGCTTCTGGCTTTGATTTGCCCAGAGTTGCCACGTGGTTTCTCCTATCCTGCTTAGATGCCGGCGTCGCCGACAGGGTGTAGTGGCGCGAGGGTGTTGTTCGTATCAAAACATTTGGGCCATTTTTTTGCCTCAATGGTCGATTAATTGATGCAGCGTGATTATCAGGGGAGAAAACCGCAGGTCTCTCCACTCCGCTGGCCCGGATTTCCTGTGAAGGTTGGTGGCTTTGCCGCGCTCCACGCGGTCTCGTCGAGGGCTACGTGGCAGGAAATCCGGGTGCGCTTCGGTCCCACGGCACGCCGGGGCAGGCGAGATGACAATTCGTCGAGCCAGGGATTCATGAGCCCGTATAAAGCTGAAAGGCGCCCCAATACAACGGTTTGCGGTATACCGCCGGAGAATGAATCAAGGACAATTTTGCCTTGCGCAGAGCGGCGTCCGGAGTGCTCCCACGCTCGAGCTCGCTGTAAAGCTGGTCCATCAGCAGAGGCGTGGAAGCGTCATTCACTTCCCACATCGCACCAATTACGTTGTGCGAGCCCGCGCGGAGAAACGCCCAGGACAAGCCCACGAGGCCCTCGCCGGCATAGGAGCGCAGGCCCGACCCGTAACAAGCCGAAATGGTAACCAACCTGGCATGCAACGGATAGCGCATGATGTCGCGAGCGTAGAGTTTGAAATCCTCTGGATGATCAGACGGTGGCGAAAGCACGACTGCTGAATCCAGGGGATTCAAGAGGCTCGCCGTGCCGTGGGTCACAAAATGGATGTATGCGAAGCGATCCGGGTCTTTCTCCGCATAGGCGGCGGGTATCGCCTCAGACTGCGTAACCACGGTGCGGGTGTCTGGGGGAAAATGCTTTTCAATATCTCGTATCTCCGCGAAGGCATTGACCAGACTTTGGTATCCGGTTCCTGTTGCGACCGGGTTGCCAATCAACAGCAGTTTCCCTTGACCCAGCGCGGAAGTGGCGGTGTCGAGATGGGAGAGCAATCGAATGGAGTTTGCGTTGCTAACCGTTACATCTTCGATCCAGTAGTGGGAATCGTCAGCACCAGGAGTAAGCAACGTTTCGAAATTCAATTGGTTCAGTACGCCGTCCGGGATGATGAAGACTTTGGAACCCTTGGGAATCATGTCAGCGGCCGGAGCCACCAGGGTTTCATAGAGCGTCTTCGCGTTCTGGTTGGCTTCTCGCAGCGGATCGCTCGATTTAAGGATGGCGCTCTGATAACCCTGCACCTGGTTCTGAATCTCGGGCTGAGCCGGCAGGAGGAAGAGGCGCGTGCGATGTGGGGTAACAGCCCATAGGTAAGATTTTTCCGGTCCCAGCGAATAGAACAGAATCGCGCCATCGAGTTTGCGGGCCACCGCCTGTACGTCGATCCCATGTTCCTGCCCCATCTGCTTCGCCTGGCCCAGGCCTTCCTCGAGAGTCTTCGCGCGGCCGATATCGAGAAGCTGCAAGGCTTCTTTCTGTTTTCGCGATGCGATGAGAAAATCCGCGTAGTCCCGGTAGAGAGCATCTCCGTTGGCGAAGAAGGGCAGCCTGAGTTCCTCGTCCTTGACCGACCTTCGCTGGTCTTCGAATGTGCGGATGGACTTGCGGTACCAAATTTCTGCTTGCCCCGCACGTTGCCGGCCGGCATAAAAATTTGCCAGAGCGTTCTCAATATCCCAGCGCAGGGCGGGATCATCGGCCGATTTCTCGTATACCTGCATGAGCATCCGCTGTGGATTTTGGGTGTCAGTCTGGCGCGAAGCGAGCAACGCTTCCATGAACATCGGCTCCAGCTCTCCAGATTCGTCTCCGGCAGTGCGGGCCGCTTGGATCGCTTTCTCGCTGTGCGCACCTGCGGCATCGAATTGGCCTTGCCGGTAGAGCAGAAATGCCAGCCTGGTCTCAATCTCCGCGATTTCCTGAAGTGCGCCAATGGGGAGGGCGGCCTTCAGTGACCGCTCGTAACAGCTTTGCGCTTCCTTGAAATTGCCGAGCCGATAATGGGAGGAACCGGCATCTACCAACCAGTCAACCTGGGCGCTGGTGGTGCCAATGGCTCGTGCTTCGCCTTCTGCCTGCTCAAAGTTGGCCAAAGCTTTTTCGAAATCGCCCAGGTAGAAATAGGCCATCCCCATGTTTCCCAGGGCGGCTTCAACGACTGGGCGCGCCTGAATCGGGCGGGCGAAATTTGCTGCCTCTGTAAGTAAGGCGATGGCTTCGTCGTAGTGCTCGAGGTTCAGGGCTACCGATCCCAGGTTGGCAAGATCGGTGGCTTCGAGGAATGAATCCCGTTGGTCGCGGGCGGCCTTGAGGCTTTTTCTAAACAGGTCGTCGGCTTCGGGCAGGTGGCCGCGATAGATCTGCACCAGGGCTTCTGCGCGCAGAACCTCGCCGTTCAGCCTGGAGTTGCTTGCGTCGCAGAGACGGCGGGCTTGTTGCAACTCCAAATCGCCCTGTTGTTGCTGCCCGAGCTTGGCGTGCGCCAACCCGGACAGGAGGTCTCTCTTGATCGCTGGGTCGCCTGCCGCGGGATAGGAGACGGTTGGGTCGTTGAGCAGGGCCAGAACTTCGGGCCGGCGACCCTGGTAAGTAAGGATCTCAGCCTCGAGAAGGCGGAACGTCATAGCCCACTGCGCGTTGGTCGCGAAGTCGTTGCGGGCCTGCTCTGCCTTTTGCCGGGCAGCGTCGAGATTTCCGTGGAGGAAATTGCTGCGGATGCTTTGCTCAATCGCTGCCGGATCAGGGGCCGGCGATGAGGAGCGGCATCCCGCCAGGCTTGAGGCGGCGGCCAGAACCGCCACCCAGCCTATGGCGGAACCGTATGACCGATGACTTGCGCAGACGCAGCGGCTACCTGCCCCTTTGTGCCGCACCCTAACTCGGCGCGAATCGCAGTGAATTGGACGGACCCTGGACAGACCAGCAACTCTCCGAGAAAGAGCCTGCCAAAATCTGGTAGGTCGACGGCGTGACCAAAACTGGTGCCAGGGATTGCCCGATCCACGCCATCCACCAACGAACAGAGCACACATCGATCTTCCTCTGGCTCCTGATCAGACGCCATCCATCCGAATCGTTCCTGGACCCATCCGTAGGCATCCCGGTTTTGGTCCGCTTCGACACTTCTGATCATTGTGCCAGCTTGTTCCCTGCCCGTCTGCCGAAAGACGGGGTAGGCGATAACAGTCCTGGCTGCGCAGAGTAGCGCGGAGTTCAGCCGGGGAGAAGCATCGCAACCACCCAACCGGAGTTGGTCGAAACGAGAACCGGCAAGAGAGATACCAAGATATCCGCCGCCCCTGGGATATTCAATGGAGACTTGCGCCACAAGCCGTTCCGCAGTAATAACTTCCAGGATGTTCAGCCCCTCGACGACCGAAGTGACCGTGGTCGACCATGGGCCATCCTCAGCGAGTTGAGAGCCGGTAACCCGGGTATATGCGGCCCGGCAGGAAACTACCTCTTCGAAATTAAATTCTCCAGTGCGTGTGGCTGCCTGACCACCGACGGAAGGCAGAGATACCGACGCCTGCGAAGGTACGATCTTTTGAAATGGCTTTTCGATGAACCCACCAAGCGCGTTCGCATCCGCATGGTAGTAAAAGGTCTTCCTGGCATTGGAGCGCATGCTGCACCTCGTTACGCAGTCATCTTACTCGTTACTGTTCAAAGAAAAGCCATAGCGAGCCAGATCAACGGCAGTTCCGGGAAGGCCTCGATCTGTATTTCCCTGCACCCTCAAGGTGTACTCACCTGAGTGCCGGCCAGCCGGGGGTACACGAATCGAAACCGTGTCTTTCGCCGACTGAGAAGAAACATCCACCCGCCAGACGAGCGAACCGGAAGGCGAATACAGCAGACAGGTATAGCTGACAAAGCGGTCCTCGGTTGGTATATCCAGCAATAGCAGGAAGGGCTGGGTGGCGCCTACCGTGAACGCCGGCACTTGTCCTCCGCGACTATTGCCTCCAACCAGGGAGAGGGAGGGGAGGATCTGCGGCGCCGACAAGGCAGCCATCTCGGTCTTGAAGTGGGGGAAAACAAACACGTTCTGGTATGCGATCAGCAGCAGCGAAGCGGCGAGAGCAGACCAGGCGAGCGAGGGCCAAAGCGACGCGAAGCGTGACTTATTCCTCTCGGGCACTGTCGGCCTGGGAACAGGGCGCCTTTTAAATTCATTCCTGGCGGCATCGATGAATCCGGTCGTAGCGCGAAGATCGGTGGCACATTCCTCACAATCGAAAAAGTGCTCTTCAAATTCGTCGCGAACTTCCGGCGTGAGTTCGTCCAAAACATATTTCTCGACCGCCGTAAGCTGTGTCGCCTGGTGATGGTCCATACAGTTCAATGCCTCTTGGCTTCCCTGGTGCGAGCTGATTCTCACCCTAAGCGGCTAATATAAAACGACTTGAAGGACTGCTTCGCCCGGTGTAACAACACTCTCAGGTATTCGCGGGTAATTCCAAGTTCGGCGCAGACCTCATCCTTGTCGCGCTCTTCGAGCATTACCGATTGCAGCAGCCGCCGGTCACGATCCGTCAATTGATCGAGTATCTGTCGAACCACCCGCTCGGTATCCTTGGCCTCGAGGAGGCTGAGCGCACTTGGTTCGTGGCCAGCAATGGTCGACTCCGTTTCATCGTCGATGGTGGCCACGATTTTCTTCCGGGAACGGTAATGCTCCATCAGAACATGGTTGCAGACCGAGTTGACAAAAGGCCCAAGCCGATCGGGCTGCCGGAGGCCGCCTTCGCCGCGCAACAACGCGAGTACGCGCATGAAGGTTTCCTGTCTGACATCCTCAATGGCCTCTTTGGAGTTCAATCGGGAGCGCAGCTTGAGTCGAATCAATTCGCTGAAGTAGCTGACGAAGTGCCCTTCGATATGCGTGTCCCCGGATCGAAGCCCCTCGACATAGGACGCGTCGAACGCAAAAAATTCCAACCCCGGTTCCCCCACGGCGACAGCAAGCGCATCCAAGTTTACACCGCCGGGTGAACCTGCCAGGAAGCGTCTCCGCTCCTGGCGAGGTCTTTGACCAAACTTTCGCGCTCCTCCGGGATGCCCGGAGCGGCTGTTTGCGCGCCTCGAGGCGGCTGATGAAGTGTCAGGCATACGAGGACCGGTTGTATCTATCCATGAACCTGACAACGCGCTCGATCAATGTTGCGCAGTTGAAACAGTTCATGACGTGACCTGCGTCCCGGACTTGATCCGGGTCCATGGTCCGTATCTCGTCCTCCTTCAACCCTTGATCGGTGTCATTTCTGAGACTGATGCTTCCACGCATATTCTCTCCGTTCTCTCCGGCTGCGGATCGGAATGAACCAAGGCAGAAGATCCGCCCGCACCGAGTAGTGGCTGTGGGGAAGTAAGCGTTACAAACGCGAGTAGGAATTATCGAGAACGCCGCCGAACTCAGTCGACGAAGACGAAGACACAGTGGCACGCCTCCGGCGCTTGGATTGATTTCCCAGCCCTTCCGGAAACCACGTGTGCGGTGTGGGAAATGAGCTGATCTTGTCCTTCAGCTCCGTGGAATAACTCTCAGGGCTCGGGTAGAAAGCCGCTGTGTTTCCCACATCTCGCAAAGAACGCGAGATATGGGGGACCCGCATTCGTGGTCAGGAAGAATCCCGTGGGGCGGCACTCGCTGTGGTCAGCGCCAGGCATCTGCCGGGAAGCGCGCGATCGCCTTTTCATCGAACAGGTAGCCTAGACCGGGCTCTGTTGGCAGCGCCAGGCCTCCGTTTCGCGCCTCGAGTTGCCGGTCGATGAGCTCGCGAAAATTGAACACTTCACTATCCGGGAAGTATTCAACGAATTGACCGTTCGGCGAAGCTGCTACGAGATGCGCGTGCAGATCGTGGAACCAATGGGGGCATACAGTCACGCCGTAACAGTCCGCCAACGCGGCGATGCGGCGAAATTCCGTAATGCCACCGCAAACCAAAGCATCCGGTTGCAGGATGGAAGCCGCCCGCTTGTCCAGCAGTTCCTTGAACCTCCAGCGACCGGCTTCAATTTCGCCGGTGGCGACGGGAATGTTGATCGCGGCAGCTAATTTGGCGTGGTTATCGATCTGATCAGGGCCGAATGGCTCTTCAATCCAATACGGATCGTAGGGCGCGAAGCGCTCGATGGAGCGTAAGGCCGTCGGCACATCGGACCAGGCATTGTTGGCATCGAGCATGAGCAGCACATCGGGGCCAATCGCCTTGCGCGCCGCCGCGACCCTTGCCTCCTCAGACCGCAAGTCGCCGCGCCCGACCTTCATTTTCACGGCGTCGAACCCGAGCCCTACGTAGCCCGCCATCTCATCACCCAACATTTCGGGTGTCTTGCCCTCGAGGTAATAGCCGCCGCTGGCATAGGCCGGCACCGTATTCTCATAGGCCGCGCCCAGATATTTATAAAGCGGCAGGTGAGCCGCCCTGGCGTTTCGGTCCCACAAAGCGGTATCGAGCATGCTGAGTGCGCGCATTACCGATCCGGCGCGGCCGTGCAGCAGCACTTCCTGATGCATAGTTTTCCAAAGCAATTCGGTCGCGGTGGGGTCGACGCCGATGAGCATCGGCGCCAGCATCTCGCGCACCGCCGTGGTCACTACCTTGCCGCCGGAATGTCCAGCGTAGCAATGGCCAATGCCTTCGATTCCGTCCTCGGTGCGAATCTTGACCAGGCTGTATTCGCGAGCCGTCACCTGCCGTCGGGCAAAGGCAGTTGGCCGCCGCAGCGGAACGTGAACGGTGCGCGCCTCAACGGCAACAACCCTAGCCATAAGCCGCCCTACATTTCTTTAAGGAGCTTGATGAAGCGCGCAAAAGCTTGTTCACGCGCAGTCTTGTTGGCGGGAACAGTGTTGGTGGGATCTTCGCCGGCGCGCATGAATCCGTGACCGGCGCCTTCATAGGTGACCGGCTGGTATTTCTTACCGGCCGCCTTCATGGCCGCGACGGTATCCGGGATGGTCGCGCCGATGCGCGCATCGTTACCGGCGTAGAAGCCGTAGACCGGCGCGGTAATGGCGGTTACGTCCGCAGGGCCAGAACCGTAGAACACAAAAGCTGCGGAGAGGTCTTTGCGATGGGTTGCAAAGGCGAAGGACTTGCCTCCTCCCCAGCAGAAACCTACCACTGCGATCTTCCCGTTGCCGGCTGGAAGCTTCTTGCCATAGTCGGCTGCGGCGTCCAGGTCGGCGAGTACGCCATCCGGATTCAGCCCGGAGACCGCTTTCACCGTTGCATCCTGATCGGCGAACTGGCTGGATCCGCCGCCGTGCGGTCCGAAGCCTGAAAGCAGGTCGGGAGCAACGACGATGAAGCCCTGTGCCGCTAGTTCATCCGCCATCTCCTTGGCCCAGTCGCTGAGCCCGAAGATCTCGTGAATCAGGATGACGACCGGGGCTTTGCTTTTAACTTCGGGGTAGACCACAAAGGCCTGGACGGAACGATCGCCGTGCTTGAGAGAAACGTACTCATGGTGGCGTGGCGATGCTTCCAGACGGGCCTTGGCCCAGTCTTGCGCATAGAGGGGAGCGGCTACAAGCGAAAGAAGCATGGTAGCGGCCACAAGCTTAAGGGCACGAGGCATGGTGAACTTCATGCGGAGGAGTTTAGTCACGGAGGAGTGCGGTCGCAAGCGCCCGGCGGCGTTGACGGGTGGGAGGCGCCGTGTTTCGATGAAAATTGGTGAAACCCAAGCCCACTCTTCCGGTGGACGCGATTCTGCCGGAGATTATCGAATCTCTCAAGCGTGGTCCTAACCTGGTGATCGAGGCGCCGCCTGGCGCGGGCAAGACGACTCGCGTTCCGCCGGCGTTGCTGGAGCTTTTCAGCGGCGAAGTGGTTGTGCTGGAACCGCGGCGGATTGCCGCGCGATTGGCGGCGCGCCGCGTGGCCTGGGAAATTGGTGAACCGGTTGGCCAGACAGTGGGCTACCAGGTGCGGTTTGAGGAAGCAATCGGTCCGCGCACACGGTTACGCTTTGTGACCGAGGGAGTGCTGACACGACGCTTGCTTTCCGACCCGGGATTGAAAGGCGTGGCCGCCGTGGTGCTGGACGAGTTCCATGAACGCCACCTGGACAGCGATCTTGCGCTGGCGCTGTTGAAACGGTTGCAGCGAACGCGGCCCGATTTCCGGATCGTCGTCATGTCGGCGACGCTCGATATTGGCCATGTGGCGCAATACCTTGGCGGTTGCCCCGTTTTACGGTCGGAAGGGCGGCAGTTCGAGCTCTCGATCAGGCATTTGCCCTACTCCGTAAAGCCCCTCGAAGGACAGTTGGCAGATGCACTCGAGTTGCTGATCGCGGAGCAAGCGTCCGGGGATGTGCTGGCCTTCTTGCCTGGGGCCGCGGAGATACGCCGGGCAATGCGCGCTTGTCAAACTGTGGTCAATCGGGCGGGCTTGCTGGTGCTGCCGCTGCATGGCGACCTGCCGCTGGCGGAGCAGGACCGCGCGGTGGCGCCGGCTGGCCAACGAAAAGTGATCCTGGCCACGAACGTCGCGGAAAGCTCGGTCACGGTCGAGGGAATCACCGCGGTCATCGATAGCGGGCTCGCGCGGATCGCGACTTATTCCCAGTGGACCGGGCTGCCGACGCTCCATGTCGGCCGGGTAAGCAAAGCTTCGGCAAAGCAAAGGGCAGGGCGCGCTGGACGGACCGGACCAGGCCTTGTGCTCCGGCTTTACTCCGTGGAAGATTACCTGCGCCGCCCCGAACACGACGAGCCTGAGATCGCGCGCAGCGAGCTATCGCAGCTTTGTCTTGCCTTGCGCGCCATGCGGATTGGCCGACCGGAGGAAATTGAGTGGCTGGATGCGCCGCCAGTGGCAGCAGTGCAAAGCGCCGAGTCGCTGCTCGACCGCCTGGGCGCCAGCGAAGCCGTGTCACGACAACTGGCTCGGTATCCGCTGCATCCCCGGCTGTCGCGAATTCTTACCGCGGCCATGGAGCGTGGGGTAGGCGAGGACGGCTGTGTTGTGGCGGCATCGCTCGGGTCCGGCGCTCGCTTCGACAAAAATGACCTGCTCGCGGCCATTGAATCAGATCAGGATTACCGGACACAGCAGCAGGTACAGCAGCTACGCAAAATCGCACGGCCTGCGCGGCAAACCGGGCACAACGACGACGCTTTGCTGATGTCAGTACTGGCCGGGTTTCCAGATCGGGTCGCGCGGCGGCGAGCGGGCAACCAGGTATTGCTGTCGACAGGCACTTCCGCGGAAATTGCGGGGGATGCGCCGCAATATGAATTCATGGTCGCGGTGGATGCCGAGGATCGCAAAGACAAGCCACTGCCACTGATCCGTATTACGGCACGCATCGAGCCGGAGTGGCTGATCGAATTGTTTCCGGAAAATGTGCGAGAACAATCCAGCGTGGAGTGGAACCGCGCGACGGAACGAGTCGAAGCGGTGAGTGCGCTGCTGTACGACGAGCTGGTGATTCAGGAATCCCGCGGCGCGATGCCGGATGCGGAAGCCGCTGCCGAATTGCTGGCGCGGAAGGCGCTGGAGGCCGGTATCGAGCGTTTCGTAGACCAGGATGTTCTGAATGAATTTCTGGCGCGGGTCGAGTTCGGCGGGTTCCCCGCTCCCGATGTGCCGCAAACGCTGCGCGATTTGTGCCTTGGATTGCGGAGTTTCAACGAATTGAAAAGCGCCGCGGTGGGCTTGATTCCAAGTCTCGAGCGAAAGGCGCAGCGGCTCGACGAGATCGCCCCGGCACGCATGCGACTGCCGAATGGGCGGCAGACTAAGGTTCACTATGAACCGGGGAAGCCGCCGTGGATCGCCTCACGCCTGCAGGATTTTTTTGGCATGGGAGAGACGCCGCGAATCGGCCCGGATCGGATCCCTGTAGTGGTGCACCTGCTGGCGCCCAATCTGCGGGCGGTGCAAACCACTGCGGATCTTGCGGGATTCTGGGAACGGCTGTACCCGCAAGTGCGCCGCGAGTTGATGCGGCGCTATCCCAGGCACTCCTGGCCGGAGCGGCCTAACTAGGCGAAGACAGATTGGGCGAAGACAGATTGATTGTCCGGCGGTCGTCTCTTCGAACCGCGGGGTCATACTATTGTTTCAGCAAATGTTCAACTTAGGATGGGGCTCAAGAGGTCCCAGGAGGCGCCCGCTCCCCAATGCCGGACTCTTCTGACCAGGTCAAGACTCCCGCCGCTCAACTCGATTTGACGGGAAAGACGGTTGGCCGATTTGTGATCGAGGACCGCCTGGGCTCCGGCGGCATGGGAGAGGTCTACCGGGCGGTTGACTCCAGGCTGAAGCGGACAGTGGCCATCAAGCGCATGTCCTGGCGCGCCGGCATCACTGCTGAAGATCACGCTCTTTTCTTGCGCGAAGGGCAGCGTGCCTCGGCGCTGCAACACCCCAACATCGCCAGCATCTACGACGTGTTCGAGGAGAACGGCGAAGTTTTGCTGGTGATGGAGTACGTAGAAGGCGCCACGCTGCGCAATCGGATCGGCCGGCCCATGCCGCTCGATACATTCTTCGACATCGCCATACAATGTGCGAATGCACTCGTGGCTGCGCACGAGAAGGGCATCCTGCACGGGGATGTGAAGCCGGAAAACATTATGCTGGGCGCTGCCGGGCAGGTGAAGTTACTCGACTTCGGCGTAGCGCGGCGCTTGCCAAAGGACGATCCGGATGGCGCCACGCTCACCCTGGATACACTTTCAGCGCCTGGCCACCTGGCAGGCACGCCTTCTTACATGTCACCGGAAGTTTTGAAGGGCGCCATGCCCGACGCGCGAGCCGACGTCTTCGCTCTGGGCATTGTGTTTTACGAGATGCTGGCAGGGCGGCATCCTTTTCGCGGCGTGAATGTCACGGTGACGACGGCGCACATACTGGATGAACGCGAGGCAGCCACTCTCGACCGTTCCGCGCTCAAGATCGCGTCGCCAGTTGCGGCCGTAGTCGCGCGTGCGCTGATGAAGGACCCCTCACTGCGTTACGCCAGCGCGCAGGCATTGCGCCAGGATTTGGAGACGGTGAAGCAGGGTGGAAGCCCGGCTGCAGTTGCCGGGCGTCCCGCGGTTCGATGGCAGTGGTTCCTTTTTCCCATTCTGGCTTTATTGGCGGTTGCCGCGCTGCTTCCTTCCGTACGTTCCCGGGTCGCGGGGTGGTGGAAGCCTGTTGGGCAGGGGTCCTCCACGACTGCCAGGCCTTTGGCGCCAAGGCTTGCCGTGTTGCCCGCGAAGATTGACGGAGGCGACGCCGAGCTCAGCGCCTTCGCCGACGGCCTTTCCTCCACCGTGGCAGCCAAGCTCTCAGGCTTATCGCAGAACCACGACCTTACCGTGATCGATACGCCGCAAGTCATCAAAGCGGAAGCTTCGTCGCCCGAACATTGGTTGCAGGAACTGGGGGCGAACCTGACGTTGCAACTGGCAGTACAGCGGTCAGGGGATATGAATCGAACCACTTACAGGCTGACAAATGCGAAAACCGGTCAGGGCATTGGCGAAGAAACGTTGACCGCCCCCCGCTCAGATCCATTCTCGCTGCAGGACCGAGTGGCCGATGGCGTGGTACGAGCGTTACAGATCGATTTGCGGCCTGAAGAGAAGACCGCCCTGGCACTCCACGGTACCGCCGAACCAGCCGCGTACGATTATTACCTGCAGGCAAAGGGTTATTTGCTGAACGTATCGCAGCCAACAAATATAACCAACGCCCTTAAGGTTCTGGGCCGTGCTTTGCAGCTGGATCCGAACTATGGCAAGGCCTTTGCAACCCGCGGGGAGGCTTATTGGTGGGACTACCAGACGACCAAGCAACGGACGTGGGTCGACCAAGCCGGCAAAGATTGCAATCATGCAGTAAGTTTGGGAAACGCGGGGGCCGATGGGCATTTGTGTCTTGGGCTGGTGGCCGCCGGCACGGGCGTGTACCAACAGGCGGTGGACCAATATCAGAAAGCCGTAGAACTTGATCCGGGCAACGATGAGGGCTACGTGGGCCTGGCGAATGCTTACGCCAGCTTAAACAGGCTGAACGATGCGGAGAACACGTATCGCCAGGCAATCAATCAAAATCCCAATTCCAAGCGGGCCTACGAGCACCTGGGCATGTTTTATTTACAGCAGGCTGATTACGCACAGGCGGTCGAAGTCTTTCAAAAAGCGATACGCCTTGCACCGGAAAGCTACAGAGACTACTCCAATCTCGGCGGGGCGTTTTTGTTTATGGGCAACCGTGAGGCCGCCATCGCCGCACTGCAGCAGTCACTCAAGCTGCGGCCAACGGCCGGCGCGTATGCAAACCTGGGGACGGCATACTATCAATCGCGGCGGTTTGCCGATGCGGCGAATAACTACCAACAGGCGATCAAATTCAACGAGCAGGATCCGGACCTGTGGGGAAATTTGGGGGATGCCTACCAATACGGCGGGCAGCGGTCCAAGGCGACGGATGCCTTCCGCAAGCAGCTGGAGTTGCTCAACGCGCAACTGCAGGTAAATCCGCGGGACGCCGAACGGCAGGGGGACATAGCCTCCTGCTACGCGTTACTTGGTGACAAACAGAACGCGCTGTCCCATTTGTCGCAGTCGCTGGCGCTGGGCCACAGTAACAAAGATCTACTTTTTAATGCCGCTGTGGTGTACAACGATCTGGGCGAAACGGGGGTTGCTTTGGAGTGGCTGCAGAAGGCCCTGGCTGCGGGATACTCTGCTTCCATCGTTCGGGATTCGCCCGATTTTGACAATCTCCGCAACAATCCACAGTTTCTGCAACTCTTGAGCCAGGCGCTGGTGAAGTAAGCCGTCGGATCCGCGCAGAAGCGCGGTCTCGATTGAAAGGAAATCGATGCGTCAATTCAATGTCTTCAGTGAGCTTGTTGTCGTCGCGCCCAGCGAAACCTTCGAGTGGGTGGTGAACTCAATTGAAATTCAACAGGGAAATTCGATCACGGTATCTTCCAGCGATTGGCCGCTCACGGCGCCTTCCTACAGCGTGAGCGCCGGCACGGGAACGCAGGCGACCGCACAGAATACGCCTGGAATTGCGGGGACCTTTTCCTGCACACCGAGCGCCCCGAACGTGAGGCTACAGACGCTGGTTACCGCCGCACAAGGCTTCATCAGTGTGTGTGACGACGTGAGCGCCAAGCCGGGGGACTATTTTATTTGGCAGAACACCACCTCCAAGCACGTAAGGATAGCGCCCGACGAAGGCAACGATAACTTCTGGCCGCTGCCGGGCCAGGAGCATGAAGTCCCTGCAAATGGCACTCTGGCGCTCCAGGTCCCGGCGGAGGCTGAAGTGGGCGAATACCTTCTGACTGTCACCAGCGAGGGGAGCGCTGCCTGTCCCCAGGCAGGCCAGCCAAAAATTATCATCCAGCCGGACGGCACCTCCTGAGCGAGGCAGTCATCGAGTGCTCTAGAATAAGATGGCCGGGTTGGATTGGATTTTTCCGCGGCTTTCAAACTGCGCCTGATTTTCTTCGTGCGGACTCGCGAATCGTCTAAATTCCTCGTTAATCAGATGGTTCGCCACTCAAATGGCCCGATTTGAGAATTGAACAAAGGAGCCCCGTATGCTCCTATTTATTTGTTGTCAACAAAGCGTTCCGTGGCGAGGGACAAGGTTCGCGAGTCAAGCCATCCTACGGAAGCTCGGTTCCAAACCTGCCGGGCGCGAGCGCCGGCAAACAGAAACAGTAGTGAGCACGGCGCACTCAGCTTTACCTGAACGATCCCCGCTCAACCGCTGGAGCGGCCGGAAACAGGAGTGCGGGATACACTCTTAACCGTGTTAGAGAAGGCACCATGAAAGCATTGCCATGGGCTTTGTCATCGGCTTCGCGATCGCCGTCGTTATTGCTTTAACTGGCGTCGGAGCTGGAGTGATTACTGCGCCGTTGCTGATCCTGTTCCTGCACGTTCCCGTGGAGGTGGGTGTGAGCACGGCGCTTGCCTACTCGGCTATTGTGAAACTGGTGGTCGTCCCGGTGCAGATCATCCGCAGGCAGGTTGACTATCGCGTGCTGGGTTTCATGCTGATCGGAGGCCTGCCAGGTGTGATCCTGGGCTCGATAGTATTCAAGCAGGTTGCCACGCGTGGACCACGGTCGGCTCTTTACTTTGTTCTTGGCGGGATCATTCTTTTTACCGCGGGATGGCACATTTTCCGCCACTTCAAGCCGGCAGGAATTGCACGCCCGCACCGCGATCGTTCGAAGTTGATAGGGGCGATCATGTTTCCAATAGGCGCTGAGGTTGGCTTTTCCTCTTCGGGCGCGGGCGCGCTGGGAACAGTGGCGCTGCTCGGCATGACGGATCTTACCGCTGTACAGGTGGTGGGTACTGATCTCGCGTTCGGCCTGGCGATTGCCGTTGTGGGGACCGGGGTGCATATGATCGGAGGCCACTACGCCCAGGACCTCTTAATAAGAATGGCGATTGGAGGGGTGCTTGGTGGCATAGTAGGCACAGGCGTTGCGCCGAAGATTCCCAATCGCAATCTGCGCTTCGCGCTTTCTCTTTGGCTGACGGTCATAGGCTTTCAGCTTTGCTATGAGGCAACGAAGTGGTAGGAGAGAACATTATCCGGTCGGTCGGAGTGGTTCGTGCCAGGTTTATCGGGGCAGGGCCGAACAAGTGCCGGGAGGCGCTGTTGTAAATGGCTCTATCTCACATTGCAGCATTGGAAGCCGAGAGTATCCACATTCTGCGCGAGGTCGCGGCGGAATTTTCGCGTCCGGTGATGCTCTATTCGATCGGTAAGGATTCTTCGGTAATGCTGCGGCTGGCGCAGAAGGCGTTCTACCCGGTCAAGCCGCCTTTCCCGCTCCTGCACATCGATACCACGTACAAATTCCGCGAGATGATCGAGTTCCGCGACAAGGTCGCCGCAGAGGCGGGGCTCCGGCTCATCGTCCACTCGGGGATGAACGGTTCGCCGGAAGCAACCAGTCCCTTCAAGCTGGGCACGCAAAAATGTTGTGCCGTGCTCAAAACGGGCGCGCTTCTCGATGCCTTGAAGCAGGGCGGTTTCGATGCTGCGTTAGGAGGAGCCCGCCGCGACGAAGAAAAGTCTCGCGCCAAAGAACGTGTTTACTCGTTCCGCGATGATTTGGGCCAGTGGGACCCGAAGAATCAACGCCCGGAAGTCTGGAACATCTACAACGGGCGCATCAACAAGGGTGAAAGTATCCGCGTGTTCCCCCTGTCGAACTGGACTGAACTCGACGTATGGGAATATATCCGGGCCGAGGACATTCCCATCGTGCCGCTGTACTTCGCGCGCTATCGATCTATGCTGGTGCGCGGCGATTCTCTCATTTCGCCGGAGCACAATCCGCCCACCTTGCTGGGCGAAAAACCGGTCGACGTCATGTGCCGCATGCGGTCGCTCGGCTGCACCTACTGTACGGGCGCCGTGCGATCGACGGCGACCAGCGTGGCGGAGATCATTGAAGAGCTGCAATTGGCGACAAAATCTGAACGAGAGAACAGGATTATCGATCATGATCAGGAAGGCTCGATGGAGCAGAAAAAGCGGGAGGGTTACTTCTAAATCATGCCCCAGGAACTGCTTCGAATCAGCACAGCCGGCAGTGTAGACGACGGGAAATCCACGTTGATCGGCCGTCTCCTGTATGACAGCGGAGGGGTTTACGAAGATCAGTTGCAGGCTGTGAGCCGGGCCTCGAAGGGCGGCCTGGATCTGGCGTTCCTGACCGACGGCCTCCGGGCAGAGCGGGAACAAGGCATCACCATCGATGTGGCCTACCGGTATTTTTCAACCCCGCGGCGCAAATTTATTATTGCCGACACTCCCGGCCACGAGCAATACACGCGCAATATGGCCAGCGGGGCCTCCACGGCACAGGTTGCGCTGGTGCTGATGGACGCTCGCAAGGGGATTCTGCCACAGACCATTCGTCATACCTGCATCGCATGGCTTCTGGGAATCAAGCACATCGTTGTCGCGGTGAACAAGATGGATCTGGTCGGCATGCGGCAGAATGTTTTCGAAAACATCGAAAAACAATTCGCGCCCTTGCGAGAGATCATCGCGGGAGTTCAGCTGTACTTCGTGCCGGTCGTCGCGCTCGATGGCGACAATGTTGTCGAACGCAGCAAACGCCTGATCTGGTTCAAGGGTCCCAGCATTCTCGAGTACCTGGAGTCGGTACCAGTTGAGGCGGATGGGGACGGACAGCCCTTCCGGATGCCGGTTCAGTATGTGGTCCGCGCAGAAGACTATCGCGGTTACAGCGGACAGATCGTTTCCGGGAGCGTGGCCGAGGGTGATGAGTTGCTGGCGCTTCCATCCGGAATGACAGTGCGGGTAGCGGCTATGCCTTCCTACGGCGGCGATTTAGTCAAGGCGTCCGCGCCGATGTCGGTTTCTCTTTGTTTGGACCAGCACCTGGATCTTGGCCGCGGCGACATGCTGGCCAGTGTGGACAACCCGCCGCAAGCGACTCGCTCGTTTCGCGCCCGGGTAGTTTGGATGTCGGAGGCGCCGCTTTCGGTCGATCATCCTTACCTGGTCAAGCACATGTCGCAAATCGTATGCGGTGAAATTGGCATGGTGTGCTCGAGGCTGGACCTCACCAAGATAGCCGAGGAGCCAGCGGAATTCTTACGGCTCAACGACATCGGCGTCGTCACCATCGAGACGCATCGACCGATATTCTGCGATCCCTACGCGACCAACCGTAACACCGGCAGCTTTATCCTGATTGACCCGATCACCAACCTGACCGTGGGAGCGGGCATGATTGAGGCAGTGCTGGAGCAGCGAGCCGCCAAGCCGCGGGCGACAGCCTCGGACGGAATGACGGTCTGGCTCACCGGGCTAAGCTCGGCAGGCAAGAGCACATTGAGCAGGGCGGTGTACGAACGCCTTTGGGCGCGGGGCCACCGCGTCGAGCTGCTTGACGGAGATGAGGTGCGCCGGCACTTATCCCGCGGTCTCGGATTTAGCCGGGAGGACCGGGACGAAAATGTGCGGCGCATTGGATTTGTGGCGGAGATGTTGACCCGTCACGGTGTGATTGTGCTGGTTTCCGCGATATCTCCTTACCGGGAAATTCGCGAGGAACTGCGCACACGTATTTCGAATTTCCTCGAAGTCTATGTAAATGCGCCGATCACTACCTGCGAAGAACGAGATGTGAAAGGACTGTATCGCAAGGCGCGGTCTGGAGAGATACCGCGCTTTACGGGGATCAACGATCCTTACGAACCGCCGCTATCCCCGGATGTGGAATGCCGGACCGACCTGGAAACAGTGTCGGAAAGCGCGGCCAAGATCGTCGATGCGGTGGAGGCCAACCTGTCTCTGCGCTCCCCTGCAGCAGTCAGTTGACACCGGTTATTCGACTTTTGCCCCACACATCTCCGGCAAATAAGAAGGGCAGGTCCTGGCGAAGCCGAAGAAGCTTTGCAGCCGGGGAACAGTCTTGTTGAATCGAACCGGGGTTCCATCGAGAGCCTGCGCCCTGCCGCCAGCGGCCAGGATGAGAGCAACTCCGCCGGCCACATCCCACTCGCTGCGTGGCTCAAACGTGCCGGTTGCGTCAGCACAACCGGCGGCCACCAAGGCCAGCCGATAGGCGATCGACCCGATGGGAATTACAGCCATTTCCGATTGCTCGAAGGCTGCCCACTTTCCTTCCCGATACTCTCTTCGACTTACCAGCATGGAGCCTTTGGTACTATCGCCGCCGCGGCGCACGGGGGTCGCCGGGCCGGCAATTTCAAGGCCGGTTTCGACCGATCCCAGAAACATCTCGCCGGTGCTGGGATTAAGGACGCCGCCAGCGACCGCCTCGTGATCTTCAACCAAAGCGATGGAGACACACCACTCCGGGATACCTTCCACGAACTCTCGTGTTCCGTCGATAGGGTCGACTACCCAAACGCGCGAGAAACGCAGCCTGTCCGGGTTGTCAACACTTTCTTCCGACAGCCAGCCTTCGCCCTCGGCGGGCAGGTTCTCGAGGATAATGCGATTGATATCACGGTCCATCGTGGTGGACGGGTCCCCGTTGTCTGCGTAACTTACCGAGACATGGCGCCCCTCTCTGCCTCGAACCATATCTGCAACAGAAGCCAGGCAGCGTCGTATCCGGCGGAGATCGTCTATCCGTGATGATGTGGGCATGATGGTATCTTCCACTACTCGGCGAGAGAGCGCCAATCGCCAAAAGGGCAAATCTGGTTGGGTCTTAACCCATTCAGACCCTTGGGTAACCTGCATGATCCAACCCCTGGCGTAAAGGATTCATCCTAAACGCGTGCTAAACCCGTTACTCTAAAGCGTCATCGACTGCACACTGGAATCGAAAGAAAGTAGGATCATTCGTAAGGAGCGCTTTTCCGGCGCAGGAATCGAGCGACCAGACATGACCGAAGTCCCAAGTTCTGTCAAAGTACGCACGGCCGGCAATCGCGACCAGGCTCTTCCTTCGTTTATTGTGGTTGGGCCCCCCAGGACCGGTACAACCTGGCTGCATGAGGTTCTGTCGGCGCACGCCGATTTGCCAGGTCCCACCAAGGAAACGCGTTTCTTCGATCTCCATTTCGATCGCGGCATGAGCTGGTACCTCGATCACTTTCCCAAGACCGACGATGGACGCCCGGTAGGAGAGGTGGCCCCGACCTACTTCGCATCCACTCTGGCCGCCGATCGCATTGCCAGTACCATCCCCGATGCAAAACTGATTTTCGTCTTTCGCCACCCGGTGCAACGTATTGTGTCTCTCTACAGGCTGAAGCGGGCGTACGGCATGTTGACGGGAAGCCTGGAAGAAGCTCTGGAACGAGATGTGGAACTGATTGCATCCAGCCAATACGCGACTCGTTTGCGCAAGTGGCAGGCCCACTTTCCGTCTGACCAACTCTCCATCAATTTGTATGACGACCTGAGAAGTAACCCTCAGGGATTTATCGATCGCCTGACTGATTTTTTGCAGATTCCGAGATTCGAGTTGGAAGAGTCCCAGCTTTCGGAGGTTTTTTCCTCTGGACAGATGACCGAGCCGCGAAGCTATCTAGCCACCCGGGCCGGCACGGCAATGGCGGAGTGGTGTAAGGCGCGGAAACTGGACAACATCGTGGCCAGCGTGCGGAACTCCAATGTGATCAAACTTTTCCTGGGAGGCGGCGCTCCGTTTCCGGAAATCTCCGCGGAGACGATGCACAATATCTCGGCTCTCTTGCTGCCGGAGATCGTGGAACTGGAAGCAATGCTTGGCTGTGACCTTTCGAAGTGGAAAGCGCCTCCGATCACCTAAATGCGATCGAGCAGCTGGCTGGCCGCCCGCTGGCCCTCCAGGACAGCGGTAGCGTGACCTGGATCTCCGGAGAGGTCGGTATTCGCGAAGGCGATTCTGCCAAAGGGCGCGCGGCGTAAGATCTCGCGTGGCGCTACCTGTCCATCCTTACCAAAAAAGAAGCCCGGCTGGGGACTGCAATAGGCGTGTCCCCAGCGATTGAGAACGACGCCGGCGATGTCGCGGCGGGCGTCAAACCCGGAAGCCGCGAACATCTCGGTAAGCTGCTCGCGCACACGCCGCTCGTACTCGCGGAAGGACGTTGAGAGCAACTCAGCGCGGCCGGCGTTCTGTTGCTCCACCATGGATAGTCCCGGACGGCAATAGAGGACCTTGATGGTCATGACCACTGGCGAATCCGGACCAATGGTCTTGTTATCGGTGGCGAAGGTGGGGGTCTTACGGACGGAACCGTACACCCCAAGGCCGTTGTATAAAAACGCTCCGGAGATACCGAGCTTGTAAAGGAACCGCCAGTTGCGTAAAGCGACGTTCACGAGCATGCAGGGGGTGCGAAAAAATTGCGCGTAAGCGTTGCGCTGCTCAGAAGGCAAGTCGATCACAATGTGTTTGGTTGTCCAGCTGCCGCCGGCCATGACGACTGCCTTTGCCTTCAGACTGTAGACCTTGCCACCCCGGGTATAAGTAATGCGGACGAAGTCGCTGCGCTCTGCCGGGCCCTGATGTTCGACGCGCACCACGGTGGAGCTGAGGCGAATCCTGGCGAGTTCTCCGGGCTTATCGAGTGCGTCGAAATTGACCTGGCCGCGGCAGACCGCCTCCAGCGTGCGTGGGCCGGGAATTGCTGCAGGCAGCAGGGTCTTGACCATGTGGCGCGCAAAGCCGCCATTGCCGCCAGGAAACGATTGCATGTCGCTCTCGTCGCCATAATTCATCGGGTCGCCGCCGAAGCCAAAGGCATAGGCGGAGAGCACGTCCGGGCCGAGGCCGAAACCGTCACCCGGGCCCGGGGTGAGGAACTTGCGGATGGTTTCCTGGCTCAGCCCGAACTTGCTGATCATGAACTCTTCCATGGTCATGGCGTCGAGTTCGTGTCCGTTAGGGCCAGCCTGTGCGCCCAGTTGCCGGTATTTCAGAATCTCAGCGCGCATGGTTGCCGGCATGGGTGAACCCTCAAGTTTCTTGGTCCACGGATCGACTAACCACATGCCTGGCTGATGGCCGAAGTTAGCGCCAAAATAAACTCCGTAGGGCGATTGAATATCTTCGAAGCTGCGGCCAACCGGAATCTCCGGCGAGGGGCCCTGCCACGACTGGTACTCGAATTTGGTGGCATCCACGCCGACTGAGGCATAGAAGTCAGCCATCGGGCTGCCTGGTTTTGGAGTGTCAAAGTGATCGGAACCCTGGGGCGCCATCAGCCGGTGGCCGTCCACGATGAATTCGTTTCGTTTGGCCTCGCCGCCAAAGATGGGATGGTTTTCGAGCACCAGGCACTTCGCATGTGGAGCGTGTTGCCGGCAGTAGAGAGCAGTGGCCAAACCACTGAGTCCTCCACCGACGATCACCAGATCGAAGATTTCGCCCGTGTCCTCAGCCTCATGGGGTGGGTTGGCGAAGACATGGTCACGGATCTGGTGACCGGCCGTCATCACCTCGAAGGTGTTGCCGTGCGAGCCGGCGTAGTCGCCGACTCCACCGTAGCCAGTCCAGTTGTCTTTGCCCATCTGGGCCAATAGCTGATGCGGGGTTAGTCCGCTCACGAGCGCGCTACCGGAGGCAAGCAGCGTGGCGTTCATAAAATCGCGGCGGGAAATGGGGTGATCCATTCCCAGGGTGGAATCTTGGGGATGCTTCTTAGCCTCTTCGGTCATATTTGAGCAATCTCTTTAGACTCCACTCGACCTTCCGGATGGAATTTTGCTGTCGCAAAGTCTTATTGTTCAGGATGCTACTCAGCAACACCCAAGTGCAGAATCTCGAGAGCTTGCTTTCGACTCGGGTCATTTTTCCACACCCGCTGAACCGGTAACAGAGAATTTATGATCGCCTTGAATTCAAAGAGTGCCCAGTTTTCAAATCCCAACCCGTGGCGAGAAGCGTAATAAATGCCAGCGAAGGCTCCGAGGTCGTAGACGACGCTCGAAGCTCTCTGTGTGACAATTCGCTTCGCGGCCTGCATCAAGACGCTTACATCAAAATCCGGCAGCCCGAGTTCTAAGCACAGCGGCTGAAGCCGCGAGCGCAGGTGTGAGACCCAAACCGGACTGTAGAGGTCGGCGTAGTTCCCTTGAACCTCGGCAGTGCCTACAAACCTGTTTTCAAACCATTCATCGGGTACGATGCCAATCTGCTGGTAGTCATCCTCTCCGTCCATGGCCCGCAATTCTGCGAGCAGCAGGTAGTCAGGACGGAACCTCGCCAGGACTTCGACGTAACAGGAGATAAGCTGGCTCGCGGCGTAAAGGACACGGTATTCGGCGTTGGGGTCGTCAAAGCGGTTGCCGAATGTGTGCGCCAGGGAAGCTGAATCTGTGCCCGCTCTCTTCCAATCCGGGTACTCCCACGGTTCCACGCCCCATGCAATCCGGTATAGCGGGCCCGTGGGGGTTCGTGTGTTCAACAATGGGGCTAGCCTCCAGCAATAAAGGCACGCACTGCTCCCAGCAATTCAGGCCCAACAACCTCCAAATCCTGTTCGCGAAGGAGTCGAATTGGCGTCCGGTCCCTTAGTTCGGGATTAATGCCGGTAAGCCAAGACTGTACGACGGCCGGCTTATCGTGATCAGCCAGTGGAACGATCACCTGGTATGTGAAGCGCAAACGGGCCTCCGCATCTCCGTAGGGGTTCGATCCCTTTACCCAGCGTTCGACGGTACGCACATCCACTCCTGCGATGTAGGCGGTAAGTTTGCGGCCAATGATCGCGGTCACCCGGGTTACCAGATCCTGAAACGATAATCTTGTTGAGTCGACGTGCGCGCGAAGACCAGGACGAGCTGATGACGTGGTCGACATGAACAGATCCTCCGATGCTGAAATGGCCCAGGGATTACAGTCTGATTACAACTTTACTTAACAATGTCATGCAATTGTACATGCAATTGTCTTAAGTTCGCATCAACCTTTCGCATTTTCCGGAAAGGTCACGAGTAGTTCTTGAAGTCCCTAAACCGTCGGCTAACACGGTGGGAACCCAACCGTAGATTTGAACGCGAAGACTCCAGTGGAAAACACCTCGACGAACCTTTCAGACATTCGGTTTTGGGTGTAATGGTCTGGTTATGAAGTTGCGGCTGCTGTTTGTAGATTCCCGGCCTGCCCGGCCGACTGTAAAGCAAAATAGAAGGTTGCTCCCTGATCAAGCTGCGACTCGGCCCAGATGGTTCCCCCGTGTTTTTGGATGATCCGGTGCACGGTGGCGAGTCCGACTCCGGTTCCTTCGAATTCAGAGTCGCCGTGGAATCGCTGAAATACGCCGAATAGTCGCTCGGCGTATTTCATGTTGAAGCCGGCGCCGTTGTCGCGCACGAAAATGACCGGCGGTTTACCCGGCTGCTGGATGCTGTCGACTTCGATGACGGCGCTGGCCCGGCCACGGGAGTACTTCAGTGCGTTGCCTAACAGGTTCTGAAAGACCTGGCGCATCAAGATTGCGTCGCAGTCCAGCATGGGCAGCTTGGCAATCTGCCACTCCACCTTGCGACCTTCGCATTCTGGCTCCAGAATCGCAACTACATGGTCGACAATGGTATTCAAATCCGTACGCCGCAGCTTCAAGGATTGGCGGCCAAGCTTTGCCAGGCTGAGTAAACCGTCCACCAGGAGCCCCATACGGACGACTGCGGTTTGGATCCGCTCCAGGTGTTGTTTGGCCTCAACCGCCAGCCTGGGGGCGAAATCGCTGAGGAGGATCCTGGAGAACCCAGCGATGTGGCGGAGTGGAGCACGCAGATCATGGGAAATGGAGTAGGAAAAGGCCTCCAGTTCCTGGTTGGCGTCTTTCAGCTGCTCGGTACGCTTAGCTATCCTCTCCTCCAGCTCTTTATTCAGAGTTTGAATTTCCTGCCCAAGCTTGGCCGCTTCCTGAAGTTGCTGTCGGATGATGCGGGTTTGTTCATTTACCTGCTGCCGCAGCACAAACACCCAGGCGAGAACCACTACGGTGAGCGCAGTGACCAAGCCAAGCATGCTGATAGCGTGCATTGGAGTCCACCAGGAGGGACTCCTGATCACGACTACATCCTGAGGCGATCGCAGCAGGATGCGAAACGGCTCTGAGATTGAGAGGCCGTCAGGAGGGTTGATACCCCAGTAGGTGCCGGCTCTCATTGAGCAGATCCCAATTACCTTGAGGGTGGTTCCCTTTTTTAGGATGGGCAGCCCAACTCCGGATTGTGCGGGCAAAATGACGGGAAAAACATGATTTTGGGAAGACAAAACGAAGTTTGGGTCGCTTGCAGCTTCGTCCTGCCCGACAAGCTGGCCCTCCAGTTCAACCAATTCGGCGTCGTGAATGCCACCCATCGCCTGGCCGTCGGTGAGGGCGATCGCAGGAGGGGGCCGCTGAAAACCCGCCTTGACATAGGTTGCGCGACTCAAGGTAGGGGTAAATGCTCCGATGCTGGGGAAGCCGATCACATCTACGAGATCCCCAGGACGCAGGGGGGTGGTTTGGTCGGTCTGGGCGCAAAGACCCTGGAGACCGTCCTGAATGCAAAGCCGCCGGCCAGGCCAAGCCAGGGTAACGGTCCCACGAATGTGGACGCGGTGATGCGAAGCGGGTGTGGGTGTGAACCGAAGCAGACCGCTTACAGGCGAGATCGGTAACCCAAAGGGATGGGCAGGCGCTGGCTCGACCACAGTTATCTCGGCGCGATCTGGAAAGACCAGAAATGCGCCCATCATCGCGCCACGGTGATTGAGCATCGGCGCCTGGTTACCCCGAAGCTTTACTTTGGCGTCGACCAGACTCTCATAATCCGCTCCGACTTGATGGACAGTGGACGCCGTGATGGTGCCGTCGCCCAAAGCCAGTTCCAAACCGATGTTTGTTCCGAATCCCCGAACCGTATGGACTATGCCCTCCACCTCCACCCATTGCGAGTCCTCCGCACCGGTCAGGATTTGGGTGTAGGTTACCTTTCTTGGGTTCGCAGGCAAGGGAGCTCTCCCAATCACGCGCGCGTGGCTGGCCTTCACGACGGGCGCATAGCCTCCCGTTGCACTTACGCCGGTTATTTCAATCAGGTCGCCCGCCTTGAACGGAACCGCAGGCGCGGAGGAAAGGGCAACATAGACGCCTCCGGAAGAGTCGGAAACCCAAACCGCCGGATGCTGCGGATCGATGTAGGGGTCGTAGTAAGTAACTACGGTGCGCAAATCGACAGGATAGCTCCGCGCCGCCTGATCGACTGTCAGGCTGTGGGCTTGGTGGGTAGTCGTAAGGGTAGGCAGGTGTTGGCGCAGGGCTGACGGTTGCTGGCTGTCCGAAGCGGCCGGAGCCAGGAACAGGGCGAGCGCAACCATAATCGGCGCCAAAGAGCCGCTTCTGCGCATGACCTGTGGCCTCGCACTACCTATCGGCATTTTGCGGGCAAATCATCGCCACGGTCAGGAAGAGAAAGGCATGTTCGAGCGCATTGCAGTGCCGGAAGTTGCCGGTCGTCGTCCGGCTAAGCTCCCACATCTCGGGAAAGACGCGTCAGATACCCGGATTTGTGGGGCGGATGAAACGGAGATTGGAAAGAATGGTCGGGGAGAGAGGATTCGAACCTCCGACCCCCTGGTCCCGAACCAGGTGCTCTACCAGGCTGAGCCACTCCCCGAACTTGTGACTGGAAAATGCTCACGGGCCAAAAGGTTCCTGGCAGGCTCCTCTGAGAACGCCCGTGAACTACCCCTGAGTGTACCAGAAGATGCAGGCGCAGAAGCGCCGGAGTAGACTTCGATTCTGGTGGTCATCATGAAGCCGGTTCAACAACTTAACCTCAGCGGCTTGCATGTTCTCGACGGCGGCCTGGCTACCGAACTGGAGCAGAGAGGCTTCGACCTCTCCGGTCCCTTATGGTCTGCCCACGTGCTGGAACGCTCTCCTGAAGCCATCGCCGCCGTACATCGCGACTATCTCGAAGCGGGCGCCGATTGCCTGCTGACCGCGAGCTACCAGGTTTCCGCGGAGGGATTTCAGCAGCTCGGACGCGATTCGCAGGACGCAGCCAACGCGCTTCGCGAATCCATCGCGCTCGCGGAAACAGCCAGGGCCGAATACCAGGCCCGCACGCCGCGCCCCATCTGGATCGCGGCGTCGCTGGGCCCCTACGGCGCAATGTTGCACAACGGCGCTGAATACCACGGGAATTATGCTTGCTCCTTTGAGGAGCTGGCCGGATTCCATAGCCGGCGGATCGCAGTGCTGGCCGAAACCAATGCCGACTTTCTGGCTTTTGAAAGCATCCCCTCGCTCCAGGAAGCTGAGGCGATCCTCACCGCGCTTGATGAGTATCCTGACACTCCGGCGTACCTGAGCTTCACCTGTAGCGATGGAACCCATGTTTCCCACGGAGAAAGATTGCAGGCTTGCGGGGAGCTGCTTGAACAATTTCCTCAAGTGATTGGAATCGGCGTCAACTGCACCCGTCCGGAATTGATTGGCGGCCTCATCGGCGAGCTGAGGCAAGTCACAGAGAAGCCCATCATCGTCTACCCCAACTCCGGGGAACAATGGGATGCGGCGCAGCACCGCTGGCAAGGAGAAAGCCAGATACAGGAGTTTGGCGAGCTTGCGCGGCGATGGCGGGACGCCGGTGCACAGTGGATTGGAGGATGCTGCCGTACCGGACCGGAACATGTGCGAGCAGTGGCCCAGATCTGGCGACAATAGACCGGGATTGCTCTAAGCTGTTCTCCGTGCAAAAACTAATTTTCTCCCTTCTCCTTTTTTTGCTTGCCGGGATACCGTCTCCCGCCATCGCTCAAGACGTTGCCTCGCAGATCCCGCCGCGGATGAAGTCTTTCGTCGATCAGCAGGCCGTGGCTGGAGTCGTTTCGCTTGTGGCTCACGGCAACGAC
This sequence comes from uncultured Acidobacteriaceae bacterium, assembly GCA_963758385.1. Classification (GTDB taxonomy): domain Bacteria; phylum Acidobacteriota; class Terriglobia; order Terriglobales; family Acidobacteriaceae; genus PALSA-350. The sequence continues at coordinate 3,611,263 of CAVWVA010000001.1, forward strand.
ATCGTCGAATTCGATGCCGCTGGGATGGCCGACATTGAAGCCGGCCGGCCCATGCGCAAGGACACCATCTTCCAGATTATGTCCATGACCAAGCCGGTCACCGCGATCGGCATCATGATGCTCGCCGAACAAGGCAAGCTCGCCCTGCGCGACCCCGTTGAGCACTACTTGCCTGAGTTCCGCGACTTGCGTGTCGCAACCACGGTTGGTCCCGACGCGGCGCGCCTTAGCACTCCTAACCACAAGATCACTATCCGCGATCTGCTGACGCACACTTCCGGTATGCAGGATTATCCCGGCCCTCCCGATATCCGCGATTACGCACAGACCATGAGCGTACCTCTGGATGAAGTGGTCAGGCAGCTTGCCAGGCAACCGTTGCTCTTCCAACCGGGGACGCAGTGGAGCTACTCGAGTCCCGGCATCGAGATTCTCGGCCGCATCATTGAGGTCTGCTCCGGCGAGAAGTATGTGGACTACATCACTGAGCACATTCTTCGCCCGCTGGGCATGAAGGACAGCTTCTTCTTCCCTCCTCCGGAAAAGATTTCGCGGATTGCGATGGTTTACGCACACAAAGATGGGAAACTTGAGCGCGCCCCGGACACGATTTTGGGAGGCGACCCCGCAAGGTACCGCAAGGGAGCGGTCTTTCCCGCGCCGGGCTGGGGGCTTTACTCCACTGCCGAGGACCTGCTGCATCTCTACACCATGATGCTGAATGACGGTGTTTATCAGGACCACCGCTACCTCTCGCCATTCTCAATGCACCTTATGACAGAGCCGCAAACCACAGGGATTCAATCCGTTGGATGGATGCGCGGATCCGAGTACGGCCTTGGCTGGGAGGTGGTCACGGACCCGCTCGGCGAGCTTGCGGGGCACACCAAGGGCACCTACGGACACGGTGGCGCCTTTGGGACCCAGGGCTGGATCGATCCCGGCAACAAGCTGATTTCCATCCTGCTCATCCAGAACTCGAATGGGGGCGCTGACAGCCTGACCAACGTCTTCCTGAACATGGCGGAGTCCAGTGCCGGCAAATAAAACACGGCTGAGTAAGCCCCGAACCCCATTTGCTTTCTCCGCCGTCACACTCCTGCAACATGCGACAATGGTGTTACCCGCATGAAACCTGAGTCGCTCTCCCTGGACCTGGAATCTCTCTCTTTGACGCCGGAACTTCTGGCTCAGCACAGCATCACACTCGAAGAGTACCAACGTATCGTGACTGCCCTGGGGCGGACGCCCGGGCTGACCGAGTTGGGAATCTACAGCGTGATGTGGAGCGAGCATTGCTCCTACAAATCCTCTCGTGTGCACCTGAAGCGGTTGCCGACGCGTAGTGCGCGGGTGGTGCAGGGCCCGGGAGAAAATGCCGGCATTATCGACGTGGGCGACGGCTGGGCCTGCGCTTTCAAAATCGAGTCGCACAACCACCCCTCGTTCATCGAGCCGTTTCAAGGCGCGGCCACCGGGGTTGGCGGCATTCTACGAGACATCTTTACCATGGGCGCCCGGCCGCTCGCGGTTATGGACTCTCTGCGGTTTGGGCCGATCAGCGAAGACGAACTGCGTGGCGATCCTTCCGCAACCGCGGTGGTGCACAAGAACCACTCGCTGCTCGAAGGAGTGGTGAGTGGCATTGCAGGATATGGAAATTGCTTTGGCGTGCCTAACCTGGGCGGGGAGACGCGCTTCGAACCTTGCTATTCAGGCAATCCCCTGGTCAATGCTTTTGCCCTGGGGTTGGTACGGCGGGACGAGATTTTTTATGCCAAGGCTTCCGGTATCGGCAATCCGGTAATTTACGTAGGCGCAAAGACCGGGCGCGACGGCATCCACGGCGCCACCATGGCCAGCGAAGAGTTCAAGGAAGGCGCGGAGCAGAAGCGGCCCAATGTGCAGGTCGGCGATCCGTTTATGGAAAAGCTGCTGCTGGAAGCCTGCATCGAGGCAATGCGCACAGGCGCGGTGGTGGGCATCCAGGATATGGGCGCCGCCGGGCTCACCTGCTCCACCTGCGAGATGGGAGCTCGTGGGGGCGTGGGGCTTGAGGTCGAGCTCGATCACGTGCCACAGCGGGAATCAGGCATGTCGGCCTACGAGATCATGTTGAGCGAAAGCCAGGAGCGGATGCTGCTGGTGGCCGATAAGAACCGTGAAGATGAAGTGATCCGCGTCTTTGAGAAGTGGGGGCTGGATGCGGTGATTGTGGGCCAGGTAATCGCCGAACCGAGATTGCGCATTCTGCACCACGGCGTGCTGGTAGCCGATATACCCAACCAGTCGCTCACCGATGACGCGCCTCTTTATCACCGGCCAGTCGGAGTTTGGAAGGCGCCCGTTCGCCTGACACCACCCCCCGAGGTTCTGGACAAGCTTACGTTTTTTGAGGAGACGCTCAGCGGTTCGACAACGAACTACGCAGACGAACTGCGCACCTTACTCGCTTCCGCGAATATTTGTTCCAAGAGTTGGATACACGAGCAGTATGAGTCGATGGTCCAAACCAATACAGTGCAGGGCCCGGGTGGCGAAGCCGGCGTGATGCGCATCAAGGGCACATCGCGCGGGCTGGCCATGGCGCTCGACGGCAATGAACGCTGGTGTTACCTGGATCCAAAGCTGGGGGCCTCGCACGCTGTCGCTGAGGCTGCCCGCAAAGTTGCCTGTACGGGGGCGACACCCGTGGCAGCAACCAACTGCCTGAATTTCGGTAATCCGGAAAAACCGGAGATCATGGCCCAGCTCTCGCAGGCGATCGATGGCATCTCCGCAGCCTGCATTGCTCTGGGTACGCCGATCACCGGAGGCAATGTTTCGCTTTATAACGAGACGCGGGGCCAAGGTATCTATCCCACCCCGGTTATCGGAATCGTGGGCATTCTCGACCAGATCAGCAAGGCGGTGGGATCGGATTTTCAGCGAGCCGGCGACGCCATCCTGCTCATCACACCCGCATCGGTTCCGCCGCTTGAAGAGCGCATGCAGGAGTTTGGTTCATCGGAGTATGCGAGAAAGGTTCTTTCCGCACTCTGGGGCACACCGCCCAGCCTCGATCTGCAGGTGGAGGCCAATCTGCACCGGTGCCTGGCAGAGTTGTCGAACCAGGACCTTGTCCATTCAGCCCGCGACATTTCCGATGGTGGGATTGCCGTTGCCCTGGCGGAAGGATGCTTTGGCCAGGGAATCGGCGCGCGTGTGAATCTGCCCAAGGCGCCCGATCTCCCGGCGGAATGGGATCTTTTTGGCGAGACCGCAACCCAGTGTGTCATCAGTTGTTCCCGGGAAACGGTTCCGCTGATAGAAAAGCTGGTGGGCCAGCACGACGGTCTTATGGTCGCAACGCTGGGAGAAACAGTGACTGATCTCTTTGAGCTTGCGGTCGACAGCCGGGTGCTGATCCGGGAGAAGGTCTCGGGCCTGCGTAATGTCTGGTCAGGGGCGCTGGCAGCGCTGCTGCGAAACGACTTGCCGGTAGGAAACTAGGGCATGGAGAGTACGGAAATCAACCAGCATTCGTATCCCGACGAACTCCAGGAATCCGTCTCCGTTCCCTTCGATAAATTGCGGGAAGAATGCGGAGTGGTCGCGGTGCACGGCCACCCCGACGCAGCACGGCAGGCCTACCTTGCCCTCTATGCGCTGCAACACCGCGGGCAGGAATCCGCGGGCATCGCGACGGCCGACTACACCAGCCTTTACAACATCAAGGGAATGGGCCTGGTGGCCGACATTTTCACCGATGACGTGCTCTCCAAATTGCCCGGCGAACTTTCGATTGGCCACACACGGTATTCGACGACGGGGGACTCCGCGCTGCTGAACGCTCAGCCCATCCGGGTGGATTCGACGCGCGGGCTGATTGCTATCGCGCACAACGGGAACCTGGTGAACCTGGGCACGCTGCGCACGCAGCTGGAGCGGGACGGCGCTTACTTTCAGACCACCAGCGACTCAGAAATCATCGTGCAGTTGATTGCCCACTCCAACAGCAAGACGCTCATCGAGGCCATCGGCGATTCGCTGCGCCAGGTGTCGGGCGCCTTCTCAATCGTGATGATGACGCGGGACCGCATCTTTGCGGCCCGAGATCCGCATGGCTTCAGGCCGCTCTCCATGGGCCGCATCACCAATCCAGACGGGCCGGACACGGTGGTCTTCGCTTCAGAGACCTGTGCGTTTGACCTATTGCGCGCCAAGTATGAACGCGATGTGCGGCCGGGCGAAGTAGTGATGGTCAGCCGCGACGGCGTCACCTCGGTGCAATATGAAACCGGCATGCGGCAGGCAAGCTGCATCTTTGAGCATGTGTACTTTGCCCGGCCCGACAGCCGCATCTTCGGCCGCTGGGTGCAAGCTAGCCGGGAACAGATGGGACGGCGCCTGGCGCGAGAGGCTCCTGTAGAGGCTGACCTGGTTGTGCCAGTCCCGGATTCCGGCGTGACGGCGGCGCTGGGGTACGCGGCGGAGAGCGGGATACCGTTCAACTTCGGGCTCATCCGCAACCACTATGTGGGGCGAACGTTCATCGAGCCGGAACAGCGGGTGCGCGATTTCGGGGTGAAGCTCAAACTGAACCCGGTTCGCAATCTGCTCGAGGGTAAGCGCATCATCCTGATCGACGATTCCATTATTCGTGGGACGACCAGCCGCAAGATCGTGCGCATGGTGCGCTCGGCGGGAGCAAAGGAAGTGCATCTTCGCATCAGCTGCCCGCCGACCATCTCGCCTTGCTACTACGGAGTCGACACGCCGAACAAGAGTGAGCTGATCGCGGCCAACTCATCGGTCGAAGAGATTCGGCAGTTCATTGAAGCCGATTCCCTTGCTTATCTTTCACTCGAAGGGCTGGAGCAGGCTTGTGACGGCGGAGAAGGCAACCATTACTGTACGGCTTGCTATACCGGCGAATATCCCACGCAGTGGGTGGATGTAGCGGAAATTCTCCCCGCAACCGCAGCCAGCCATTAGGGCAAGTCGAAGAGCAGAATTTCAGCGTCGTCCGTCGCCACCACGGTGAGCCGCTCTTCCAGGCTGATGGCCAGCGCATCGCCCTGCTGCAGATCCAGTTGGTTCGCTTTCACGCTTCCGCGTGCTACCTGCAGCCAACCAAACCCCTCGTGAGTGAAAACATACTCAATGGCCGCTTCGGGATTGAGCCGAGCGACGTAGAACAGCGCATCGTTCTTCATGGCCAGGGAGCCCTCGCGTCCGTCCGGAGAGGCTGCCAGAATCAATCGGTCGGGCTGATCCGCGATTGGGTAGCTCTGCTGAGCGTAGCCGGGATCCACGCCAGTCTTGTTAGGGACAAGCCAAATTTGCAGAAGGTGCAGCGATTGAGTCTGCGAGTGGTTGATCTCGCTGTGGCGGAGGCCGCGGCCTGCGGACATGTGCTGCACTTCCCCCGGGGTGACCACTCCACTGTTGCCCAGGGAATCGCGGTGCTCGAGCGAGCCCTCAAGCACGTAGGTGATGATCTCCATGTCGCGGTGGGGATGGTTGGCAAACCCTTTGGCCGGGGCAATCCGATCTTCGTTGAGTACCCGCAAATCGCGAAAACCATTGAATTTTGGGTCGTAATAGTCCGCGAAGGAGAAAGAGTGGTAGCTGTCTAACCACCCGTTAAGGGTGTGGCCCCGGTGCTGTGCCGAACGAACGCTGAGCATCGTGCTGTGGTCCCCGTCCCCAGCTTCTGTTTTACCTCATGGTTGGGCCTGATTCAGTATCGCTGCCCACGGGGTGGGACCACGCTAGACACATTGCTGGAACCAAATCGGTCACGGACCCGGGATCCGTTGGGAAGAAGTGCCTATTCCGATTTGGTGGAGGCGGTGGAGGGGGCGGGGGTCGAAATGCTCTCGGTCTTTGTGGCTGATCCTTTATCGGACGAGCCTTTGTCAGCTCCAGCTTTGTCTGTGGCCTTCGAGCCACCCTCTGAACCGGTGTTGGTCTGGCCGCCATCCTGCGACTTGCTGGCAGGAGACGCGTAATCCGTAGAGTAGAAGCCAGACCCCTTGAAGTGGGGCCGCGCGGGCGTGGAAATGAGCCGCTCCACTTCGCCTTGGCAAACCGGGCATTCTTTTACATCTTCAGCAGAAAAACTTTGAATGCGTTCAAACCGGTGCGCGCACTTTTTGCACTTGTATTCGTATAGCGGCATCCGCCACTCCTTCAACGTTGCGATTCTTTATTCGGTGGTTGCTGCTGGCTGGCGATCGGCCAACTCGATCACGCGGACTTCGGTAATTGCCTCCGTGGCCTGCAACGCTGCCAACACCGAAGGGGCAACCCGGCCATCGACCTGGACCACGGCAAGCGCATTTTTCTGGGCTGTCCGCAAGCTCCGTCCCAGGGCAAAGTTGGCAATATTCATTTTATGCTCGCCAAGAATGGTGCCGATACGCCCAATCACACCAGGCACGTCGCGGTTGCGGATGAACAGCAGCGTTCCATGCAGCGGAGCTTCGATATCAATGCCATCGCAGGAGAGAAGGCGTGGCGAACTGCCATGAAGTACGGTGGCGCTCGCAGTTGAGTCTCCCGTACCGGTGTGCAAGGTGAGTTTTAAAACGGTTCCCGCGCCTCCCGATCCTTCTTCTTTTCTCTCCTCGTGCACTCTGATGCCGCGCTCGGCTGCAACTGAGAGCGCATTGATGCGATTCACGAACTCGGAGTGGGCCAACGCTCCCTGAATGGCCGCGTTGCGCACCAACTCGGTCTTGCCCGATGCCAGACGGCCGCTATAGGAGATATGAATACTCTCGAGATTCCCTGGCGCGAGCGGGGAGAGAAATGCTCCCAGGCGCTCCGCCATCAGGATGTAGGGCGCAAGTTCCTGGTACTCCTCGTGGGTCATGGATGGCAGGTTGACCGCATTCTGGACCACGCCGAACTTGAGGTATTCCTTCACCTGCATGGCAATCTGCACTCCGACAGCCTCCTGCGCCTCACCTGTGGAACCGGCAATGTGCGGGGTGAGGATCACGTTGTCCAGGCCGAAATAGGCGGAATCCTTTAATGGCTCCTGGCTAAAGACGTCAAGAGCGGCCCCGGCCACGCGCCCTGAACCTAGCGCCTCTACCAGGGCAGCGTCGTCGATGAGCTCGCCGCGGGCGCAGTTCACGATGCGTACGTTCTTCCGCATCGTGGCCAGGGTCGCGGAGTTGATGATTCCCGTGGTTTGTGGGGTAAGCCCGACATGCAGGGTCAGGTAATCCGCGGCACGAAATAGCTCGTCCACCGAGCAGAGGCGGACACCATTCTCGCGGGCCACTGCGGGCGCTACGAAGGGATCGTGGCCCAGCAACTCCATGCCGAACGCCTTGGCTCGCCGCGCTACCTCGAGCCCGACACGACCCAGTCCGAGGATGCCGAGTTGCTTGCCCCGCAACTCAGCTCCCTGCAGTGACTTCTTTTCCCATTTGCCGGCATGGAGGAGTGTATTGGCGCGGGGCAACTGGCGCGCCAACGCAAGCATGAGGCCGATGGTAAGCTCGGCAACCGCAATGGCGTTGGCCCCGGGCGTATTCATGACCACGATGCCCCGGCGGGTCGCAGCATCGGCGTCGATGTTGTCGACGCCAACACCGGCGCGTCCAATCACTCGCAGCTTCGGAGCCGCCTCCAGCAGAGCATCGCCCACCTGGACGGCGGAACGAACCACCAGCGCGTCGGCGTCAGACAATTCGGCGGCCAGCCCGTTCTTGATCTGATCGTGGCTCACGATCTGCCATCCGTTCTCGCTTTCGAATACGGCCAGGGTGGCCGGCGAGACCTTCTCTGCCAATACGATTTTCATTATTCTCCTAGGGATTTTTCCTGTCACCGCACGGCGGCTGGCGCTCGACCGCCATCGCACAGGCGGTTCGAGCGCATGATCGGAGTTGTTATTGCGTGGGAATACAGCAGACGTTCTCCAACTCTCATTCTTCTCTAGCGCACGGGAAGCGAAACACCTGCCATGGCACAGTGTCCGACCGTCCTGCCGCAGGCGCAATCCTGTCGCGCCGCCTGGTCGGCCGCTCGCGAGGCAAAAACATTCTGGGCTGCGACCAAAGCCTGCCCGAAAGCAAAACCAGGAAACTTGAGGGCGTAGGCCACTTGTTCCAGGGCTCCGATCAGGGCAATGGTGTCCATGTAGTCGAAGAACCCGAGGTGCGCGATACGGAAGATCTGGCCCTTCATCTCGCCTTGCCCATTGGTGATGACGGCGGCAAAGCGGCTCTTCAGTTCCTTGACGATGATGCCGGAATCGAGGCCTTCGGGCGGCAGAACCGCGGTGACGGCGGCTGCGGGAGCTTCTGGAGCGTAAAGCCGCAGTCCCAAAGCGTGAACTGCCGCACGTGTCATTGCGGCACAGGTCTCCGCGTTCTCCACCAGCTGGGCGCGACCCTGCGCGAGATCGCCGTCCGCCTGGCCGGCGATGTAGTCCAACGCCGCCCCCAACGCTGCGATCAGAGCCACTGCGGGCGTGTAAGCGGATTCTCCCTTGGCCGCATTCTTTCTCTCCTTGCGCAGGTCGAAGTAGTAGCGGGGATTGAGACTGATCTCCATGAGATCCCAGGCACGGTCGCTCACCGCCAGGTAAGAAAGACCCGGAGGAATCATTACGGCCTTCTGCGATCCGCCGATGAGGACGTCGACTCCCCACCCGTCCATGTCGATGTGCGTGGTGCCGAGGCCAGTGATGGCATCCACCACCAGCACCGCATCCTTGCCACTTTGCTTGAGTACTTCCGCGACCCCGGGGACGCAGTGACGCACGCCAGTCGAGGTTTCCGTAGCCTGCATGAATACGGCGCGGGTCTCGATCTTGAGCGCCTTGCGCACATCTTCGAGATCAAAGGTTTGCCCGTAGGGCGCGCTGACTACGTCAACGTCACAGCCAAACGCTTTGGCCAGGCTTACCCAACGCTCGCCAAACTTGCCGGCTGTGAGCACCAGCACGCGGTCTCCGGGGGAAGTGAGGTTGGAAACGGCTGCTTCCATAGCGCCAGTGCCGGAGGAGGCGAGCAGGATGACGTCATTCCTGGTTCCGACGAAGGTCTTCAGATCGCGCAGAACTTTGAGGTAAAGCGCGCGAAATTCAGCGGTCCGGTGGTGTATATCCGCCGCCGCCATCGCGAATTGGGCAGCTGGAAGTAGAGGGGTCGGGCCGGGCGTAAACAACCTGGTCTTACGAATCATGATTTGTCCTTGCTTCCATTGTAATAAAGTCGGCCGGAACAAAGGTTTCTATAATCGGAATGGCATGAATGGAGAGATATGAGCCTGGTTGAGAAGATTCACGAAGATATGGTGGCGGCCATGAAACAACGAGCGGTGGAACGCTTGTCGACTCTCCGGATGATGAAAGCGGCGTTGAAAAATAAGGAAATAGACCAGCGCGCGCCAGTCACCGATGCGCAGGCGCTGCTGGTGTTGACCACGTTGATCAAACAGCGGAGAGACTCCATCGAGCAATTTACCAAGGGCAACCGTCCGGAGCTGGCGGAAAAAGAGGCGGCGGAGATTGTGGTGATCGAGGAGTACATGCCAAAAGCGGCGGGGGACGAAGAGGTGCGCCAACTGGTTGCCGCGACGGTGGCGGATTTGCGGGCTGAGGGAGCGCAACTGGGGCCGAAGGATATGGGTATGGTGATGAAGGCTGTCCAGGCCCGTATCAAAGCCAGCGACACGAGAGCCGACGGCCGGGTGGTGAGCGAAATGGTGAAAGCCGCGCTTGCAGGATAGCCAAAGATGAGCCCTGGGGCCCAAAAGACGGAATAGTGGGTTTACTCCGGGGTAATCTTCACGAAAGTGCCGTCCGGCAGGTCGCCGGCCAGCAGATGGACAACCCCTCCCTTTACTAATCCGCGAAGCATCGCTGGCTTTGTGGGCGCTGGAGGGGCTGACTGGGCTGCCGGCGCCCTGCCCATGCCGCGGTCCATGGCTACATTGGCCAGGCGGTCCGCGTGGCGATTCTTCTCCCGCAGAACGTGTTGGATCTGAAAGTGTTCGAGGTGCGAGATACGGCGGCGAGCCTCCTCGTAAAGTGGACGGAGTTCAGGGCTGTTGACCCGATACTGACCCTTGATCTGCTTGACCATAAGCTCAGAATCGGAAACCACCCGCAGGCTCTTGTGGCCGTTGGCGATGGCGAACTCCAGCGCGGCCAGCAGCGCGGAATACTCGGCAAAGTTGTTGGTGCGCGTGCCCAGGAATTGACCCAGTTCGCCCAGAACACCTCCCGCAGAGTCCTGGATGTAGACGCCGTAGCCGGCTGGACCTGGGTTACCGCGGGATCCGCCATCACAGTAGGCAACGATTCCATCAAATGGTTCGGGAGACATAGGGTGAGTTTATCGAATGTGGGAACTTGAGCCGGCATGCTCACAAAAGTGTGTGCCGCTCGTCCTAGGAGACAGCGGTTATCTGGAGCGACCAATGACGGCGGACGCCCTTAGCTTTACCTCGCAAAGGCCTATCAAGGTTGGGAGTTCGGCTGGGAGTTCGGCCAGGAGCTCTGCCTGGGCTCCAAAGCGAACGATACAATCCTCCCCAGGCATGGCAAGTGAAGCATGGGGTCGCGCCACCGAAACCGAGCTGATACGCGAGGCGCAAAAAGGATCGCGAACCGCCTTCGAAGCTCTGGTGCGCCAATACGATCAGCCGGTGTTGCGGCTGGCCCTGCGTCTGACCGGCTCTGAACAAGATGCACAGGACATTCATCAGGAGGCCTTCCTAAAGGCCTACCGCTACCTGGGAAATTTTCGCTTTGAATGTTCCTTCTACACCTGGATTTACCGCATCGTCACGAACCTATGCCTTGATCATCTGCGCCGGCGCAAGTCGCGGCGCGAAGAGCAGTCGATTGTGGTGGATTCCAGTGGCGGGGAGATGGACCTGCTCAGCAATGTATCCGACGAGCGGTCGATGGCCAATCCCGACCGTGAACTGGAGCGCAAGCTGTTAGGAGAGCGGATTCAGGAAGCCCTGGGGCGGCTGACCCCCCGGGAACGCATGGTTTTTGAGTTGAAGCACTACCAGGGCCTGAGATTAAGAACGATCGGTGAAATGTTGAACACGACGGAAGAGACCGCCAAGAACACGCTCTTCCGGGCGACACGAAAACTAAGAGCAAATCTGGCGGCATTACGGTGAGGCGAGGTTGGTATGGATTGCGAACTGGCTCAACAGAAGATAGCTCTCTTTGCATACGGAGAACTTCCTGACGATCAGTGTCATACGCTGGAAGGTCACTTAGCGACCTGCCAGCGGTGTCAGGAGGAATTTGCAGCCGTGCAGGCCCTGCAACAAGCAATGGCGTTTGCGCCGGCTGAGGAACCTTCCGCCAACCTGCTGGCGCAGGCGCGGATGCGGTTGGAAGAAGCATTAGACAATATGCCGCCAACCAGTTGGCTGATGCGCCTGCAGCAGTCGATTTGGAGAGGTTTTAGCGTGCTGGGCGGGGCTCCGGTGGCGGCCTCCGCGCTGCTGGTCCTGGGCCTCGTTTCGGGGGGTTGGACCGGCTACCAGGCCGCACTGCGTAGCCATCGTCCGGCGGCCGAGCTTTCGGCGACCGTCGCGGGACCAGGCAAGATCGCCAACGTCAGCAGCGTCGTCCGCGAGCCCAACAGCGAGAATGTCGAGGTACGTTTCAACCGGCTGGTTCCGGAGACAACCCAGGGTTCCCTCGACGACCCGCAAATTCGGCAACTCCTACTGCTCGGGGCGCAAAGCCAGGTCAACCCCGGGGTAGAGCAGAACTCGGTAAGCCTGCTTGCCGGCGAATGCCTGGCCGGGCACCAGTGTGCTGACGGCCCAATCAGGGAAGCTTTGCTGCAAAAATTGCGCTACGATGACAACGCCGGGGTGCGGCTAAGCGCATTGAACGGCCTCAAGCCTTACGTAGCAGAAGATATGCGGGTGCGCGACGGGATACTGGAAGCTTTGATGAACGACCCTGACGCCGGCGTGCGGACCCGTGCGATTGAGCTTGTACAACCAGTAGAGGCCGACAGTAGCGTGCGCGAGGTATTGCATACCGTTGCGTCGGAGGACGACAATCCTCACATTCGAACCGTCTCCCAGGAAGTACTGGCTCACTACCCTCAGATCCAGTAACCTGGGAACCAATTTTCGCAATAAAGTATGTGTCAACTGTTTGGGATCCCTGGGAGATTTCCGATGAAGCACTTTCCGATCTTGGGTTCGCTGACCGTGGTTCTGGGCGGGTTTCTTACCACTCATGCCGCGTTGGCCTCAGGTGGCACACTCAGTTTGCCGGCGGAGTTCCCAGAGTTCCTGTTCTATAGCGCGCAAGGCTATCTGGGCGTGGATTTAGAGGGGATCGACAGCGACCACTTGAGTTCCCTGGGTGTAAAGGACACTCACGGCGCCGAGGTGGTGATGGTGGACCATGACGCTCCAGCCGGCAAGTCCGGTTTGAAGGTACACGACGTCATCCTTCAACTCGACGGGCAGGCCATCGAGAATGTTGATCAGTTGCGGCATAGATTGCATGAATTGCCCTCGGGGCGAACGATTACTCTGCTGATTAGCCGCGCGGGCAATGCCATTACCATGACAGTACAGCTATGTGACCGGGCGGTGCTGCAACAGAAGGCGTGGTCGCAACATTTCAGCGTACCGGAGCCAGCCCGGCCGGCGCAGAACGAGGGTGGGGAGAGCTTCCTGGGATCTCCTGGACCTTCGGCGCCCGCGTTTCTCGGCACCATGATGCCCAACGCGCTCTATGTGGGGGCGGATGTGAACCCCGTGCGAACTCAATTGGCTGACTACTTTGGCGTGCGTAGCGGTACCGGTTTACTGGTGGAAAGCGTAGATGACCAAAGCCCTGCCTCGAGAGCCGGCATGAAAGCGGGCGATGTGGTGGTGAAGGTCGAGTCACAGCAGATGACAAGCCGTAACGACTGGCTGAAAGCCATTCGCAATCATCGCGGCCAGATGGTCCAGGTGACGGTCATGCGGAACAAGCAGGAGCAAGTGCTTAGCATGAGCGCCGGGCGGCCTAAGAAACACTAGATCGGCAGTCCGGCCAGCCGGGAACGCAGCTCAGACCCCGATCCAGTCCATTCCCTTCCCAGTTACTCGCGCCCCCTGCTGCGCTGTGATTGAATACAAGCAGATGCAGCAGCAAAAGCACACCTTGAAGGGCCGGGCAAAGGCAGCAACGCGCAAACTCCGCGAACTGGCAGTCGTAGGGCGGGCCTTAGCTTCCACACGGCACGTGGTCATGGCGCAGATTGTGCCCATGCGTTTCTGTAATCTCTCCTGTGCTTATTGCAACGAGTACGACAAGGTGTCGAAGCCGGTTCCCTTGGAAGAGATGGTGCGCCGCATCGATCATCTGGCCGCATTAGGCTCGAGCATCATCACGATCTCAGGCGGCGAGCCGCTCACACACCCGGAACTGGACGCAATCATCGCTCGCATCCGCCACCACGGACGGGTGGCGGGCATGATCACCAACGGATACCTGCTGATGCCGGAGCGGATCGAACGGTTAAACCGTGCCGGTCTCGATCATATGCAGATCTCGATCGACAACATCGAACCGGATGATATCTCGAAGAAGAGCCTGAAGGTCCTGGACAAGAAACTGGAGTTCCTCTCGCAGCATGCCGAGTTTCACGTCAACATCAACTCCGTGGTCGGGGGCGGCATCAGGAACCCTCAGGATGCGCTGGTTATCGGCAAGCGAGCACTGGGGCTTGGGTTCACTTCGACTATCGGCATCATCCACGATGGGGACGGCCAGCTGAAGGCTTTGAAGGATGAGGAGCGGCGCGTCTATTACCAGATGGCCGCGATGGCCAAGAAGAACTATTCGCGCTTCAACAAGTTTCAGGAAGCGATCGCGAATGCGGAACCAAACGATTGGCGTTGCCGCGCCGGATCGAGATTCCTGTACATCTGCGAGGACGGGCTGGTGCACTATTGCTCACAGCAGCGTGGATTCCCGGGGGTCCCCCTGGCGCAATACACCAAGGCCGACGTCAAGCGGGAATATCTGACGGAGAAGAGCTGCGCTCCTCACTGCACCGTCTCGTGCGTGCACCAGATCTCTTATATCGACCACTGGCGTTCTCCACAGAAGCGGCAGACCACTCCGGAGCAGCTGGTCAATATCCAAACATAAAGACTGTTGAATGGACCGCGGTGGTATCCCACATCTCGTAACAGCACGAGATACCCGGATTTCCCATCCTTCGTGCCCTCGGGGAAGGGTGGGATTCTCCAAGCTCTCTATCAGCCGTCGCCTATTCCACCCTTTGCAAAGAACGCAAAGGATGGGGCACCCGCTGATTGTTGTGCTAACTGCCGTGCCTAACAGAGACCTGCGGTTTCACTGCCACGATTTCCAGCTACTGGGCTGCGTGGTGGACGGAGGCCGTCTGGCCCTTGGTGTCGGCTAATGCCTGGTCGATGATCTGGTAGAGGCGCTGGCGGTCGACCACTTCGACAAACGGGACACCATTGGTTTTGCTGGTGACGACCCAAATGGTAGGCGTGTGCTCGATGCCGATCCGCTTGCCGAGATCGAGATCCGCCTGCACTTCCGCAGCCAGTTTCTTTTGCGGATCGACTACGAAGGGAAGGGCCAGGCCGTGCTCCTGGGCGAACTTTTCCGCGAAGTTATGGATGGCCGCCGCAGCGGCGGTCGTCGGACCGGCGGGAGTTTCAGGCGAGGTCTCTCCCGCGGCATCGATCAGCGCTTGATTGGCAAAGACCGCATCGCGAAAATCATCCCCGATCTTCTTCGATTTGGTATCGAACCAGCGCGCATAAACGGCCGCATCAAAACTCCAGGCATGAAAGGGCAAGGGGAAGTCGTGACGCACCCAGGGAATATGGTATTGCGCCGCCGCATCCTTCAACAGGGGATTGGCACGAGCACAATCGGGACACTCCATATCCTCGAACTCTACAATCGCCACGCGGGCGCCAGGCGGTGGCTTGAGCGCCGCCGGATCGTGCACCGGGGTAGTCGGCGGCGCATTGTTAGACTGAGCAACGGCCGCGACGGTGCTGAGCGCGAGGCCGAGCGTCAGAAAAGCCGCTACCCGGCGACCGTTGTTCCAGGATGAATTCAACTTCGTGTCTGGTTCTGCACCTAGAGGCGGTGGTGGAATAGCGCGCATGGTTCCTTTGCCCTTCACTATCTTCAGACCTTGATTCCTCCCTATTGTAAGCTGCTGAACGGGTGAAGGAACCGGGCGCGTGGTTTGCGGCCCGGGAGGATGCGATATGATGCTGGCTCCGGTGGGGGATGGGACACGCGACGCTCAAGATCCTGTTCAGCCTGGTGGCCGCGGGCACGATTGGCTTTCTCAGTTTTGTTTTATTGGAAGCGGCGTTGCCGGGCAAACAGGCCCTCCTTCGCTTTCAGCTGAGCTCGATGATCGCAATGGGCGTCTTTGCCGGCGTTGCTATCGTGATCTACGTGCGGCTGTCGCGGCGATGGGCCGCCGGCCGGAGCAGCCAGAGGCTAAGGAAATAACATGAAGAATCGCACGGAGTGGCTGACATTCGCTGTATTCGTAGTTGCCGTCCTGGGAGCATTGGGTTATCTGCTGCGCCGCGGAGTGCACGGGCAGTCGGCCGCCCTGGCGGTGGCCCTGCTCGTGATCCTTGCCCTGCGGATTGCGATCTTCGCCTGGAACCTGCGCCGGCAGCGCGCCGACGTCGAAGGCAAGTAGAGTTCTCAAACGGCAAAGTAAGGGTCGGGGACACTGTGCTACACTCGTTTCCCGCAAACGAAGCAGGCCGCTCGCGTGCATGGAAAATCAGGCCTGCGCCGGTTGGTTGCTGGCGATTGGATGGGACAGCGGACCGGCGCTCGAACGCTCGAGAGGACGCGGGTAACATTGTCTCTCCCTGCAGCGAGAAAGCCGCTGATGGCGGGACCCCACGCTTCTCCTCGAACGCCGGATCGATAGCCAATCGCTGAGTTCTTCCTGGCGCTCACCGACCGTTCCAAGCTCCCATCTTGAGAATTGGAGATACCTCGAGTGAACCGTTCATTGAAGGTTTATCAGGGACAGGACATTCGCAACGTTGCGCTTGTAGGGCATGCGCACTGCGGGAAGACCACGTTGATCTCTGCGCTCCTCCACGCGGCCAAAATGACCGAGAGGCTGGGCCGGGTGGACGACGGCAGCGCAGTGACGGCCTATGACGAAGAAGACGTCGCGCGCCGAACCACCATGCAGAATGCGCTGGCGTTCGCGGAGTGGCGCAACGTAAAGATCAACTTTGTCGATACGCCGGGCTTTCCAATGTTTGTGCACGAGGCTCGCGCGGCGTTGCTGCCGGTAGAAGCGGCTCTCCTGATCGTGAACGCCGCATGCGGCGTAGAGGCCATGACTCGGCGGGTGTGGAAGTTCAGCGAAGAGTTCAACCTGCCGCGGGTGATCGTGGTGAACCAGATGGATCATCCCCGCGCCGATCAGGAACGCACGCTCAATGCGTTGCGCGAAGGTTTTGGTCGCCAGGTGGTTCCGGTGCAGTTGCCTATTCTTGAGGGCAATGGACAAAACCCAAACTTCCGCGGCGTCGTCGACCTGGTAACCATGGAGGCCTTCGTATATGAGCCGGACGGCACCGGCCGGGGCCGCCTCTCCGAGATTCCGGTGCGCCTTCGGGAAGAAGCCACGGCGGCGCACCAGGCGCTGGTCGAGTTGGTGGCCGAAGGCAAGGACGAGTTGATGGAAGAGTTCTTTCGCGAAGGAACCATCCCCGAAGAGCATCTGATTGTCGCCCTGCACGAGGCCATTCGCGAAGACAGGATCTTTCCTGTGCTGTTTGCCAGCGGCTTGAGGAATGTGGGCAGTGACCACCTGCTGGATTTCCTCCAGGTCTACGCGCCTGCGCCGGTGGAGCGTGTACCGGTAGCGGCCAGGGGCACGGTGGAGTCGGCCGGCGTGCGGCGCGCAAAACAGACCAACGGAGCGGAGGCAGAGCCCGTTGCAAACCACACCCTTGACGGCGCCGGACATGTTGGTCCGGACTCCGAGATGGTGTTGCGCAAAGTGGACGACCGCGAGCCGTTGTCGCTGTACGTGTTCAAAACCATGTCGGATCCTTTCACAGGCAGGATTTCGTTTTTCAAGGTCTTTTCCGGAGTGGCCAGGAGCGACGCCACGGTGACCAATTACACCCACCGAGGCGCCGAACGCCTGGTTCACCTGACGGTGATGCAAGGGCGTAGCGCGATCCCGATCGGGGAGCTGCATGCAGGGGATATAGGCGCTGTGGCCAAGCTACGTGAGACATTTACCGGCGACACTCTGGGAGATGCCGGGCACGAGATTTACTTTGACCCGGTGACGATGCCAGAACCGGCAGTCACCTATGCGATTGAACCCAAAACGCGGGCGGATGAAGAAAAGTTGGCCCCGGCAGTACACAAGCTGATGGAAGAGGACCTGATGGTTCGCTTCTATCGAGACGACGCGACCCACGAATTTTTGCTGGCGGGCTCGGGGCAGCCTCATATCGAGTCGATCGTGCACCGCCTCCGCCGGCGTTACCACACTGAAGTGACGCTCAAGGCGCCTAAAGTTCCTTATCGTGAGACGATCCGTTCCGGCGCGGAGGCCCAGGGCAGGCATAAGAAGCAGAGCGGAGGACACGGGCAGTATGGCGATTGCCGGATCCGCATCGAGCCTCTGCCCCTGGGCTCCGGTTTCCAGTTCGTGAATGAGATCTTCGGCGGAGCGATTCCGCGGACTTTTATTCCCGCGGTGGAAAAAGGCATCCAGGAGGCGGCGGCGCGCGGCTGGCTGGCCGGATTTCCCATGGTGGATTTTCGAGCCGTGCTCTACGACGGCAGCTACCACGATGTGGACTCGAACGAACTCTCATTCCGGCTTGCCGGGCGACTGGCCTTCCGCAACTGCATGGAGCAGTCAAGACCCGTCCTGCTGGAACCGCTGATGCGAGTGGAAATCGAGGCGCCGGAAGGGTTTACCGGCGTTCTGCTGGGCGACCTGACGGGGCGGCGGGGACGGGTTCAAGGGATGGGTAGCGGCCGGGGCACCACCGTAATCCGGGCTGAAGTCCCCATGGCCGAGATGCTGACCTATGGCGCCACGCTCACATCCCTCACCCAGGGATTGGGTAGTTTCCACATGGAGATGGCCCGTTACGATGTGGTCCCTGCGGCGGCGGCAGAGAAAGTCATCGCCTCATCCCATAAACACGTGCAATCCGACGAAGAGGCCTAGAGCCCCTGAAGGCAGCGACAGCCTAAGTCTCCTAGTACGATAGGGGAAGTAAAAGCGTGCGCCTGAGACGGGCAATTTTAAGGCAACCTGGAGCTCCTGATTCGATCTAAAGGATTGAACAGAAAGGAAGCGACGACTCTTAATGACGATTCCAGCGCGGAGCCTCTGGGCAGCGTGTACAGCAGCGCTATTGTCCGCCGGGATACTGACAGCGCAAACCGCCAATCAGAGTTCCGCACAGAGTCCCTATTACGGGAGCGTGACCACCCTTCCAGCGACCGATGGGGTCAAGCCGCTGACGCTCGATCAAGCCATCGCGATGGGCATCGAGCACAACCTGGCGATGATCGAGGCACGGGAGCAGGAGAAAAGCGCAAAGGCACAGAGGTTGGAGAGCCTGCAACCTCTTCTTCCCACCATAACGGCGCAGGCGGATTCGGGCGCACACCAGATCAACTTGGCCGCGCTGGGCTTTTCCAGCAGCCTGTTCGAAAAGGCTGCACCTGATTTCCCCGGGTTGGACATCTCGACGATAAAAACGATCGTGAAGGTCAACACCACCGACGCGATGGCGAACTACTCGCAGACCCTCTTTAGCCTGCCTAACATCGATCGCTACAAAGCTGCAAAGGCAAACGAGGTTGCGGCTTATTACAGCAAGCAATCGTCGCGGGGTTTGGTCGTCCTTAACGTGGGCAATGAGTACCTGCAGGCGCTCGCTCTCGGTGCGCAGGTAGACAACGCGAAAGCGCTGCTACAGGCCGACCAGGTGTTGCTCAACCAAACCGTCGCCGAGCATCAGGCAGGCACAGCGGCGAATCTGGACGAGCTGAGGGCACGGGTGCAATTCCAGACCCAGCAACAGGCGGTGATCACGGCCGAAGTGAATTTCCAGAAGGCGAAGATCGCGCTGAATCGGGAGATCGGCCTGCCCGCGGAACAGGATATCCAACTCACGGATACGGAACCGTACGCCGATCTGGCAACTATGAATATCGATCAGGCCAAGGAAGTCGCGTACCGGAGCCGGCAGGACTACCAGGGCCTACAGGCGCAGGTTCGGGCGGCGCGGTTGCAGAGAAAAGCAGCCAAATGGGAGCGGCTACCAACGCTTGATTTCCAGGGCAACTATGGCGTCACCGGGGTGACCGGCGGACTTTATCACGGAACATTCGTGGCCATGGGTACGCTTACGGTGCCGCTCTTTCAGGAGGCAAAGTTTCGCGGCGACAGCGGGGTCGCAGCCGCCAACCTCAGCAACCTGATGGAGCAGCTAGCCAGCCTGAAAGAACAGATAAACCAACAACTCAGGGACAGCATTCTGGATGTGGAATCGGCCACCGAGCTGGTCCGCGTGGCGCGAAGCAATGTACAGCTGGCGCAGAAGGAGTTGGAGCAGACCACGGAGCGTTTCCAGGCGGGGGTTGATGACAACCTGCCTGTGGTGCAGGCGCAGGCTACGCTGGCCGACGCCGAGACGACGCTGGTCAAGACCACGGCTCAACACAATGAAGCGAAGCTGGGATTGGCGCGTAACCTGGGTATTGTCGACACCCAGTACGCTACGTTCTTGCACGGCAACTGATAACTTGTCCTACTGGTCGAGAGATTGGGCGGAGGGAGCTTCGTTACCGCATCTCGTAACAGCGCGAGATATGGGGCACCCGAGTTCGTGGCAGGGACAGATTTTTACTGGTCCAGCCTGGTCACTACCCCGTTGCGGATGTCGAAATAAGCAGCGGCTATCTTGAGTTTGCCCGCCTCAACCAGGGCGGCCAGCAGGGGAGACAATTCCTGCAGCCTGGCGGCTTGAATCAAGGCATTCGCGCGAATGGTCGCGTCCAGATCGGGACCGGCTTGCTGCACTGCAAGCTCGATATGCGGAAAGAGCGTGCCGATCTGGCCGGGAACCGCTTGCCGCTGGATCGCCGCCGTGACCGCGCCGCACCTGCCATGGCCCATGACCAGGATGGCATTGGTGCCCAACACGGCCGCGGCATATTCAAGGCTGGCCACAATCTCCGCAGTGACAATGTTGCCGGCAACCCGGGTGACGAAGAGCTGGCCGATCGTCTGGTCGAACACCACTTCCACCGGCACCCGCGAGTCAGAGCAGGACAGAATGGCGGCAAACGGTTCCTGCTTTTCCAACATTTGTTGCAGCATCAGAAGGTCCCGCCGGTGAGCGTATGTCCGTCCGGTGCTGAATCGGCGGTTTCCGGCGATCAGCTCGTCCAAGGCAGCCTCGGGACTGAGCCTCTGCCCCACTTCTGGCTGAGCGTCAGCGCCTTCTGGCTTGGACTTGCCAACCTCATTTTCACCGTCGGTGGCGGCAAAGAATTGTGACGACATGCCAGCATCCTACCGCATTTTGGTGGTTGCGCTATCCTTGCCAGGTACGGTCAAGTAACTGCTTTTCTGGAGCGCGTGGATGAAGCAAGCCCGACCGGGAAGTCCGGGGCCCCCACTTCTTGAAATTTGTTGCTGGACTTAAAAGCAGGCTATGGCCTTATTGAAACCAGGTACTGCAGCATTTGCCTATAGAGATTTTCGCCGGTACCAGATGGCACGGGTCATGGTCATCATGGGCGCAGAAGCCCAGGCGTTAGCCGTTGCCTGGCAGGTATATGAGATCACTCACCGGGCAATCGACCTGGGCTATACCGGGCTGGTGCTTTTTTTGCCTGGCCTGCTATTTCTGCTGCCCGCTGGACATATTGCTGACCGCTACGACCGCCGCCTGGTTATCCTGGTGTGCTACCTGTTGCAAATTCTGTGCACCCTGACGCTTCTGATCTTCGCCCTGAGGGGGCTGCATAGGGTTGAGCCTATCTTCATTCTGCTCTTCCTGATTGGCACCGGGCGCGCCTTCAGCGGTCCAGCCAGCTCGGCGCTTCTGCCGCACCTGGTCGCCTCGGAACACTTTGTGAACGCTATCACCTGGGGAGCAACCGTATTTCAGATCGCTAATATTGCCGGCCCGGCCGTGGGTGGACTGCTTTACACCCTGCCGCTGCCGGGCAGGCTGTATGGGGCTCCCATCGTGTTCCTGTTTACCCTGGTGACCGGGATCGCCTTCGTAGGCCTGATCGCCTCGTTGCATGTGCGCCCGGGACGAATGGAGCATCGAGCCATTTCAACCGATGTGATCCTGGCCGGCTTTCGCTATGTCTGGCAATCCAAGCTGCTGCTGGGATCGATTTCGCTGGACCTGTTTGTCGTGCTTCTGGGCGGTGCGACGGCCTTGATGCCCATCTTCGCCCATGACCTCTTGCACACCGGGCCGCAAGGATTGGGAGCGCTGCGGGCCGCTCCTGCAATCGGTGCGTTATCAGTTTCCATCTGGATGACCTTCCGGCCTATCTTGCGGCGACCCGGGGTGACCATGTTTATCGGCGTGGCTGTCTATGGCGCGGCGACCGTCGTCTTCGGCTTATCCAGGAGCCTTCCGCTTTCCCTGGCAACGCTGATGGTGGTGGGAGCTTCGGACATGATCAGCGTGGTGATCCGTTCGTCGATGTTGCAATTGGCCACGCCCGCGTCCATGCGAGGGAGGGTGAGCGCGGTAAATTCACTGTTTGTCGGAGCTTCGAACGAACTGGGCGAATTTGAAAGCGGCGTGACCGCCCAATGGTGGGGAGCGGTGCGCGCAGTGGTGGCCGGGGGCGTGGGAGCATTGGCCATTACAGGGATTTGGACCGTATTGTTCCCCTCCCTGCGAGAGATCGAACAGCTGACCGAAGACTCGCTCATGCAAATGCAGGAAAAGCAGCACCATACCGGGTAGGCCTCCCGCGTATGGGCGAACTTTCAATTGACAGGATTGTTGGCGAAATGCACAATTCTTAGGCGCACTCGTGCGCCGCCTGTAACTGAAACTCCCCCCTTGTAGTCCGAAGATTCGCTTCGTCCACCGGCGTAGCGCCGGTGAGATAAAACCGAGCCGCGTCGTCTGTCTGAGAGCTCAAGAACCGAAATAGGGTAGGAGTTTGCGCAAAATGAAAAGTTCAACCTTGCTGCAGAAGGTCGCGGTGATCTGCGTTGCCGCCAGTGCTTCGCTGGTTTACGGTCAAACCACTGCCATCCAGCTTTTTGGTCCGGTGGACGTCCGGCCCTCTACTTCCGGTAGTGGATATGGCGATAACGCGGTTGATTTCAACAGCACCATTCTTAATCTGACGTGCCCGTCGCCCGTCCACGCCACGATCTCTTCGTCGACGGACGGCACCGGCAATGTCCTGGTCGACAACTATATTGCGTTGAGCGTGGTGGGATGGGGGACCGCGGACATTTGCCGCGACGGCACCGTGGAGAACTGGAATCAACAAAATTGCTTCACGAATAGCTATCGGTCTCAGGCAGAGAACGGCGGACTGAACGGCAAGGATCCGGACAACTATGTAAACAACGGAGGAGTGCCCCCGATTGACATCAGCCGCTGGCTTACGCCAGGCACGGTGCAAGCCCAGCTTAAGCTTGTGGACACCGGCGGTTATTTCACTGGTTCGACTCTTTACCTGGTCACCAACTGCACCTCGAACGGTGTTGCGGGACCCGGTAAGGTGACGGGCAATCCCATTCCGCAGAGCGGCCCGACCAATTCACAACTGGCACAGAACTACGCCTTCAACCCCACCACCAATCAAAAGGTTCAGTTCACTTACGATCTGACGCAAGCGCAGGCCGCGGGAACACTGACCATCACGGACGGCACGGTTCCCACAACCGCAGACACGCCTTTGGATCCAACGACGTTTCAATCAACCTATCTTTCAGGCACCTCCTTTGCGACCGCGAATTGCTTTCTGCACACTGGTGAGCTGTATAACGGCTTGCCAGCCTGCAAGCTCTACACCCTGACCTGCCAGGTAGGCACCAACTCGAATCAAAGTGGCGCTCTCTGTCCCCGGTCGACGGATCCGAATGAGATTTTCCAGGAAGCTTTCGACGGTCCAAGCTTTACGCTGCCTGACATTTCGGTGCCCAACGGCCCGACCTTTCATCAAGGGATTGGTTTTTTGATGGCCAAGGACGGTTGGAATGGAGGATCTTGCGTCTTTGATTCAGGATCAGGTCTGGCCGGCATGCTTTGCCCACAAAATCTCCTGTCTACCTTCTCCGGTCCGGGCCTCTATACGACCCGCGCGCGTAGCCAAAACCCTAACTCCACGTTCATCTCGGTAGCGCCGGTGCCGGAGGACCTAACCACCGTCAGCGTGGCCGGACAGCAACCCGGTTACTGGATCAACAGCCAAAGTGCATTGGTGAATTTCGTCAGCACGCCGCCTACGGTCCCGGGACAAAACAGTTTTGTCGCGGCGCCCATCGAGAATCTCACCTATGGAATTTCCAGCGCTTCAAACGTTCCTCAGCCCGGCTCGCCGGTCGCCGGGGATATTGTTTTGACCAATTCCATTCCGTGCCCCACGCCCGGAGCAGCCAATCCGCCGGCGGCTACGGTGTTTACACCGCCCGCGCAGCCTGTCACCGTAACTGCGGACGGCTCGTACCTGCTGCACTACCTGGCCCAGGATTGCGCCGGCACTGAAGAACTGAAGTTCACGCAATCGGGCGGCAGTTGGTCCACCTCTTTCTATACATTCCCGATCAACGTGGACACCGTGCTTCCGGCAGTGGCTTCCGGACCCACGTTGTCTCCCGCACCCTCAACCAACGGCGGGGTTGCCAACTCCTACTTGCTTGGTCAGCAAGTTACTGCGACTTATAGCTGCACGGACGATCGTTCAGGGGTGGTAAAGTGCGGTACCTCCACCTATCCGCCGGGCACGCTCAACACCGGCATCCTTATGAGTCCGGTCGACACGTCAAAGGCCGGCAAAGGTACGTTTACGGTGAATGCCGTCGACGCTGCGGGAAATCCGGCCATGGCCTCGGTCAACTACCTGGTGGTCGCCCCGCCGCCAGTGCACCTGGCCATCGCGAAACTAGCTCCGCCAAAAGTGAAACCGAATCAGGCGATGACTTACGGGATTGGCGTGGCCAACTTTGGCAAACAGGCGGCTTCGACAGTCGCCGTTACCGATCCGCTCCCTGCGGGGGTCACTTTCGTTCGAGCCAGGGTGCAGCAACCCCCGTGCGGCAAGAGCGGCTGCTCCAGCGCAGCGAGTTGCTCGTTTGCGAATAATACGGTCAGTTGCACCACTCCCTCGCTTACGCTGACCACACCGCTCACGATTGAGATCGACGTGACCGTTAATGCCGCCGCGGGAACCACAATCAAGAACACTGCGACGGTGAGCAGTACGAACCCCGAAGCATCGGATTGCAAGACTCAGTCCACCGCGATCACTTATGTCACTAACAAAGGGGGGAACTGAGTAACGGGGCTCGTCGCGGCTAGAGTCTGCGTGAGAACCAGGTTCAATTACTTTCCCGACCACGAAGGCGGGTGCCCCATATCTCGGATTTCCGGGGTATGGGGCACCCGCCATCGTGTTTGGAAAAGGCAATGTTCTATTTTTTCCAGCGGTTGGAGTCGTCGTACATCGTCTTGACGTCAGTCCTGTGGAGAATGTTCTCCGCGCCGGGATCGCCGTCAATCACATCCAGCAGTTGGGAAGCCTCACGATAGTAGTCAGCCGCGCGATCGGCGCGGCCATTCAGTCTTGCTGAGGTTCCCAGCAGATAGTAGACCCGGGCCAGATCGAAACGCATGCCGGCGTGCTGCGCCGTAATGAGCTCCTGCTCAAGACTGCGGTCTGCGCGCACATAGTCCTTGATGCCGATTGCCGCCTGCGCAATGGCGAGATTGATTTGTATTGCCAGGTTTGCCGGGAGGCTGCGCCTGCTATTGACGAGAGGTTGCAAGAGTCCGAGCGCATCGTTAAAACGGCCCTGGGCAACCGCGACATTGGCTACGTTGAATTTCGAAAGCAGCGTTACTTCGTCTTCTTTGGTCCGTGAGGCGAGGCGGAGCGCTGAGCTGTAAAGGTCTCCGGCGGTTTTCAAGTCGCCACGGTAAAATGCGACGTCGCCACGGGCGTTTAGAATGGCAGCCGACAAAGAGTCGTTTTTCAAAACCCGTTGAATTTTCTCCGCCTCGTCGAGCAGAGTCCCGGACTCGTCGCCCCTTCCTGCCCGCGCCAGCGCTTCGGATAAATCAGTCAGGAACACGGCCATATTGAGCCCGTTTTCTCCAAGCGTGCGGAAGGTCTTGACTGCATCCTGCAACGACTTTACCGCCGAGCCAAACCGGCCCTGGTAACCCGAAACCAAGCCAATCTGGCGAGAGATCATCGCGACGCGGCTCAGATCTCCGACTGTATGGCTAAGGTCGAGCGCCCTCATGAGCGCCGTCATCGATTGCTCGTACTGGCCAGTCGCCGTATAGGCTTCGCTTAAGCTCTCGAGCGTCTCTGCGGTTTCGCCCGGAACCCCTAGCTTTTCTCGTAACAGCAATGCCTGTTGCGAATAGGTGAAGGCGTTGCTGGTATCACCCATAGCCAGGTACACTCCAGCGATATAGTCCAGACACTGTGCTTCATAACTTTGGGCGCCCGTTTCCCGCTGGATCTGCAAAGCCTGTTTGTATGCATCGAGCGCCTGATCGTACTGACCACGTTCCTGGTAGATTGTGCCCATGCTCGCCAGCGTTGTGGCTATCTCCTCTTTCATCCCGATCGCGCGCAAGAGGGTGAGCGCCTTGTTATAACTAGCCAGAGCGGCATCCAGTTTTCCGCTTGTCGCTTGGAAATCCGCCAGCTCGTCGACGGCCGCGGCAAGCCCTCGCTTCTGACCGATCTTTTCGTTGATGGCGATGGATTCCTGATAATTGCGTAGCGCTTCGTCCGGCTGGTTGAGCGAGCGGTAGGAGATTCCCATCGACAGCAGAATCAGGGCCCGTTGTTCCTGGTTGTTCACCTGGATGGCAAGGCTTAGCCCCTGGCTGAGCGCCTCCAGCGCCGGCTGCGGATTGCCGCTAAAGTTATCGACGACCCCCAATTTCCATAAAGCCTTGATATTCTTCGGATCCGACTGCAGCAGCTTGGTAAAGGCGGCTCGCGATTTGTCGTACTCTCCATTTTGCAGGTAGAGCCCACCCAACTCGTATTGGACATCCACATCGCCGGGTAAGCTTTTCGCGAGATTCTCGTAAGCTTCAATCGCCTTCTTATTGTCCTTCATGATGCGAGCGTTGCTCGCACCGATCAGGTATTTCTCCGGTAGCGGCAGGTTCTGGTTGTGCGCCAACTCTACCGCCCGAATCGATGATTGTTGGGCATCGGCTTCGAAACCCAACTCGGCCTGCGCATCGGCCAGGGCGGAAAACGCCAGGGCAAATTCAGGGTCCTTCTCCGTTGCCAGTTGCAGGTGCTTCAAGGCGTCGAGGTTCTTGCCCGCACGCATCAACGCCGACCCCTCGTTGTATTCGCGCAGCGCATCGACCGAGGTTGAGCCCGGCTTGAATGACTGCGCCTTTAACTCCTCCACGACATCGGGGGAGAGGGAAAGATTCTTGCGCACGGAGTCGGCCAGGCTGTCGATGGCCGAGGGCAGATCTTTTACCAGCGCCTGGGCTTTCACCGGCACGGTCTGGTCGTGCACCAAATCACGGATGATCGCATCGATCACGATCTGGTCGCCGAAACGCGCGTACTGTCCGGAGACAACCACGTCCGCGCTGGAGAATTGGGCGACACGACGGAGAGTATCCGGATCGACCGTGGTCTCGGCGCCCACGTGGAGGTCAGAAAGCACTTGGTGCAGCCGATCCGTCGACACAGTGTGGAGATGGGCCGACTGGCCGATGTCAGTGCTGAGCATGTCGGCCACGGTGGAGCCGATCCAATCGTCCTTGGCATCGCCCGACGAGTTGCGGAAGGGCAAAATAGCCAGTGATCTCGCTCGGGCTGCCGGGCCCCCTTGCGTAGCCAGTGGCGCCGGCGTCGATGCACTCTTGGAGCGCAAGGCAACGCGTGCGAGCACCATCAGCAGCAATAGCACCAGCGCGGCAACACCCACCAACCACCATTTCTTCTCTGCCAGCCAGTCAGCCTTGGCAGGTCGAGGGCGGGGTGGCAGCACACCTGACTTTCCTGTGCCCTGCCAAAGCTCGAGATCCGCCAGCAGTTCGGTGGCGGATTGGTATCTTTGCGTGACGTCACGCTCGAGACATCGGCCGGCAACTTGGCTCAGGGCGGCGGGAATGGTGTGATCGAGTTCCGAGACCGGGACAACCCGCTCCTGGGTGCGTTTGATGAGGCTTGCCAGCGCGCTATCAGCGCGAAAGGGGGTGGCGCCGGTGAGCAGCTCATAAAAAATCAGCCCAACGGAAAAAAGGTCGGAACGCTGATCCAAATTTTGCGCCAGCGCCTGCTCTGGCGACATGTACTCCATGGTGCCGACCAGCGCGCCGGTCTGCGTCATGCCATCGCCTTCAAGCGTTCTCGCCAAGCCAAAATCCATCACCAGGATGCGGCCGCTCTTATCTCGCATGATGTTTTGCGGCTTAAGATCGCGATGAATTACGCCCACGTTGTGTGCCGCCTCGAGCGCGCGGCACACCTGCTCGATAATCTCTACTGCCTCCCGTGGCGGAAGCTTGGTTTGCCGGTGGATGAGAGTACGGAGGTCCTCGCCCTCAACGAACTCCATGGTGATGAATTTCACGCCTTCCGCTTCGCCGAGATCGTAGATGCGGACTACGTTTCTGTGGGTGACCTGCGTAGCCAGGATCAGTTCCTGCTTAAAGCGGTCCAGGATGGCCCGGTTTCCGGACAATTCCCGGCGGATTACTTTGAGGGCGACCATGCGGCCCAGCTCGATATCCCTGGCTTTGTAAACGGCGCCCATGCCGCCTTCGCCCAGCAGGCTCAGCACCTCGTAGCGCTGGGCCAGCACGTAGCCCAGCATCAGGACCGGTTGCCCTGAGTCGGTATAGGCGCCGGGTAGGGCACGGGAAAGCCCTGTGCCTGAGGTGTTTACGACGGTGGGGCTGTCACTCGGGATGGGAGAGCCGATGATGGTATCGGCATCGCTAGGACGACGCGTACCGGTGTCCGCGGACGAACTTTCACCCTTCAGGGGAGTGCGCACACCCCAGCCGACGGCTTTTGAGACGTCGTTCTGCGGAGGGATTCCCCCATCATCTCGCATGACTCAACGGCCCCAGCCCCCGCAATCATCAACCCCTGGCGTGCGGGTTTACTCATTGCGGCTAACAACCGCAGTATATAGTGGCCGGCGGTTAAGACTCGTTTCAGTCATGGGCTGTGTGCGGCTTTCCTGACCGTCTGTATCGAAGAGTGACGAGGAAAACCGCTTTTGCGTAGTTACCCGGCTTCGATGGGTGGTCGAGGCCTGACGAGATGGCTCGCGTCTTCCCAGCCTTTGAAAACAAGGGATGGGCACCCGCCGGTCGCGGCCTTGTCAACCGCGCTGTCCGCAGCAATGCAGAGGACATTGCGACGGTAGCAAACCTTCAGCTAACGAATTTTTTTAAATTCCGGTGCCGTAATCTGCTGCGCAGACGCTATCCCCGGCATGCGAGAAGAAGTCGTACTGCGTGCGGTGATTGAACTTGTACCGCGCACGCAACTCGCGACCGACGTAGAGACCCACAGCAGCAATACCAACAGCAACGGAAGTCCAGCCAACAATCGCCATTGCAGACCCTTCTTCCTGGGAAGATGAGGCAACCGGCAGTGCGCCGGAGCCTTGGTGCCGGTAAAGATCGTTACCATCCATGTACATCATGCCGAAATAATAGCGCAGCTTGGTGGCAATCACGTAGTTACGGCAAGAGACACCAAAGGGCTATTTCACCTGCTCAATTTGATGCAGAAGCGCGACCTTGCGTGCCGCGGGTAAGAAGCTGGCTTCAATGGAGTTAGCCGCCAGCTCTCGTAAGTGTTCCTCGGTGAAGCCAAATCCTTCATGGGCAAGGCGATATTCGTCCTGCAGGTCGCTCGAAAACATGGCCGGGTCATCGGAATTGAGGGTGACCATAAGGCCGGCATCGAAGTAACGCCGGACGGGGTGATCCTCCAGGGAGGGACAACAGCCGGTTCGCAAGTTCGACGTCACACAAATCTCTAGCGGGATCTGGCGTTCGGCCAAAACCTCCATCAGATCTGGATCCAACTGCGCAGAGAGGGCGTGGCCGATGCGCTCGGCGCCGATATTCAGCGCTGCCCAGATGCTCTCCGGTCCCATGGTTTCCCCGGCATGTGCGGTCAGGCGAAGGCCGGCATTTTGCGCCTCCTGAAAGAGGTCGCGGAAGGGCTCCGCGCCGGCGCGGCGTTCATCTCCGCCGATTCCAATGCCTACGATGCTGGGAGACTCCTGGCGCAATTCCGCAGCCTTGCGGAAGACGCGAGCGGCCTCCTCCGGGCCAAAATGGCGAACCGCGTCAAAGATCCAATAGAGAGTGATCCCGAACTCCTTCTCGGCGCGCACTCGCCCCCGTTCCATCCCGTGAAACAGGGCCTCGAACTCGATGCGCCTCCAGTAATAGACCACCCCCACCGAGACATAGGCCTCGACGTGCACCACCCCCTGGGCCGCCAAACGCTCCAGCATGCGATAAGTAATCAACTCATAGTCATCGGCAGTGCGCAGCCGTTCGCTGACCGCTTTGAACGCTAACAGGAAGCCGGTGAAATCGGTGTAGCGGTAGAGGGAACGTGCTTCGGCGATCGTCAGCCTGTCGTCGTCGTGGCGCAGGCTCAATTCCACCAGGGTTTCCGGCGATACCGTCCCCTCCAGATGAAGATGGAGTTCCGCCTTAGGCAGCGCGCGCAGCCAGCTGGCCGCGAGCCGGTGGGTGGCAGCGGGGCGGCTCATGGGAGGGTGGAGAATTCGCTGTGCTTGCGGCTGTAGAGAATGTAGATCGTCAGCCCGATGATCAGCCAGCCGAAAAAGCGCAGCCAGGTGATGACCGGCAGGCCAGACATGAGCAGTATGCAGAAGAAGATGCTGAGGATGGGAACGACAATGCCGCCGGGGGCACGGAATCCTCGACGGCGCTCCGGTTGGCGATAGCGCAGGATCAGCACGCCGATCGACACCAGGACAAAAGCGAAGAGGGTGCCTATATTGGCCAGGTCGGCCAGCGTGCCGATATCCAACAGGCCGCTGGGAATGGCCACGACAAAGCCCGCAATCCACGTGGCCACGGCTGGCGTGCGGTAGCGCGCATGTACCTTGCCAAACCAGGGGGGAAAAAGCCGGTCGCGCGACATGGCAAACCAGACGCGCGCCTGGCCAAGCTGGAAGACCAGTATGGAGGAAATCATGCCCATCATCGCGCCGCACAGCACGATCAAACGAGTCCATTGCAGGGTGGATGATCCTGTATCGTGGCTCAGCTTCTTGAGGGTATTGACGACCGGAGCGGCGTCATCCACCAGCGTTTGCCAGGGAACTAACCCGGTGAGTACGACGGCAACGCCGATGTAGAGCACCGTACAGACCACCAGCGTTGCCAGAATGCCAAAAGGGACGTCGCGTTGCGGGCGGTGACACTCTTCTGCCGCGGTAGACACAGAGTCGAAGCCGATATAGGTGAAGAAAATAATGCTGCCGCCCGTCAGCACGCCGGACCAGCCATTGGGTGCGAACGGATGCCAATGGGCAGGATGAATGAAGCGCGATCCCACAATGACGAAGATCAGGATGGCGGTGATTTTGAGCAGGACCATCACGTTGTTGGTTCCGGCGGATTCGCGGATGCCCCTTACCAGCACGATGGTCAGCAGCAACACGATGAGAAACGCGGGAAAGTTAAAGCCCAGGTGCCAGCCCGGCTGGTAGATGGTGTTGCCTTGAAGGTCGGCGAGCCCGGAGGGCAGAAAGGCGGGCGAGATCCAACGCGCGCTGGGGTGAACACCGAACCAATCCATGAAGTCGACGATATGAGCGGCAAAACCCACACATACCGCCATGTTGCTGACGGCATACTCCAGAATCAGATCCCAACCGATGATCCAGGCGACCAGCTCTCCCATGGTGGCATAGGTGTAGGTGTAGGCGCTGCCGGCAATGGGAATCATCGATGCCAGCTCGGCATAGCAAAGCCCGGTGAAGGCGCAGACGATGGCCACCAGCACGATGGAGAAGGCCAACGCAGGCCCCGCTCCTGGCCGGCCTGACAGGGCGTGATGGTTGACCAGGTAATCCAGCAAGGGGGTGTTGAGAATCGAGGACGTGTCGAATTTCTCGCCCGAGATGGCGGTGCCGATTACGGTGAAAATTCCCGAACCGATCACCGCACCGATTCCAAGCGCTGTGAGTGACCAGGGTCCGAGCGTTTTCTTCAGACTGTGCTCGGGGAGTTCCGAGTCGCTGATCAGCTTGTCGATCGATTTAGTTGCGAACAATTGCCTTCGCAGCGTCTCGGCTCCTTGATCAATTCAGGTTGGGAGACGGATTGGGTTCCCCCAATCCGTGGTGGACCCAAAACGACTAGCGCTTGCTTTGGCCTCGAGTCAACTTCTTGGCTTTCTTCTTGTTGGAACCTCGGGGCGTGGTACGCGCGGCCTTGGGTGCAGCTTTCTTGCGTGCCGCGCGCTTGATCTTTTTCCGTTCCAACTTATCTTCTACGTTCTTGGTATTGGGCATTATTTTCCTTGTCTACACTTTTTCCAGCTGGGCAAATTTCTCTACCAGTTTCTTCACGCCGAATTCTGCAAATTGTACCGTAATCTTCGCATCATCACCGTCTCCCTCACGGCGGAAGACGACGCCCTCGCCGTATTTAGGATGGCGGACCCGCTGGCCGTTGCGAAAGCCGGTCGCTCCCGCCGAGACGGGGATCTCGAGCTTGGGGCGGGCCCCGTTGGCTTTTCGCGAGGTGAAAAACTGGGCAATGTTGTCCAGCGAACCGGGCTGCGCCGGCGCAGTTGGACGATTGCCGGGAGAGCGATAGCCCTGCGATACGGTGCGGGGACGCTGGTCCTCGTCCTCATAGCTGTAGTGCCGGGTCGATTCAAACTCGTCGCCCCCGCCGTAGCCTGAGCCATAGCGGGAGGCCGCCGCCCGGCCACTCGAGCCTCGCTGGCCCCGGGTCAGGTCTTCCAGCAGATGCGCCGGTATTTCTTCCAGGAATCGCGAGGGCAAGCTCGATTCCGGCATATCGTTGCCGTATCTGCGACGATACCGAGCTCTGGTCAGCACCAACGCATCCATGGCGCGCGTCATGCCCACGTAACAGAGCCGCCGCTCTTCTTCCAGTTCCGCCGGTTGATTGAGCGTCCGCGAATGGGGAAACAGGCCCTCTTCCATTCCGGCCAACAGAACCAGGGGAAACTCCAGCCCCTTGGCCGAATGCAGGCTCATCAGCGTAACCCGGCTTTCGGGATTGTAACGGTCAGTGTCGCTCACCAAAGCGGCGTGGTCGAGAAATTCGGATAGCGTCTCGCCTCGCTGTTGAGCGTCCTGCGCAGCGTTGGCAAGTTCCTTCAGGTTTTCAATGCGGGAGAGAGCTTCGGGAGTTCCTTCGTCCTCGAGCGAGCGGATGTAGCCCGTCCTGTCGATCAGAAAGCGAATCAATTCGGGAAGCGTGGCCGCGTCGCCGGGCTTGCGAAAACCCTCGTGAGCAACAGGATCCGGCGCGATCTCAGCCCTGGCCGCCGGAATAGGAGACGGTTCCACATCATCAAAACTCAGCAGCGGGAGCGTTTGCTCTTCCGGGTCAACATCGGCTGGTTCAGGCTCGAGATCGCCAAAGTCGAAGCGAACGTCCTCCCAGTCAACCGAATCGACGCCCGCGTCGTCCGCGGCGAGGGACGCGGGCGCAGGCAAAATATCCTGCGCAAGTTTCTCGGCAAAGCCGGGCTCGAGCAAGGCGCGGGCATCTTCGATCATCCGGCGAAAGCTATCCAGTGCGATACATGCCCGGGTCGACAAGAGCTGGTCTTTTATCGCGCGCCTGATTGCTGCCCAGGTGCTCATCCCGGTCTCAAGGCTCAGACGCTCCAGCACTTCCAGCGTTGTCTTGCCAATCCCGCGCGGCGGAGTGTTGATCACACGCGCCAGGGCGATGGAGTCGTCGGGGTTCAGCACCAGCTTGAGATAACTCAACAGGTCTTTGATCTCGGATCGGTCGTAGAAAGAAAAGCCACCCACCATGGTGTAGGCAATGCCGTAGCGGCGCAGCGCTTCTTCCACCAGCCGGGATTGGGAGTTGGTGCGGTAGAGCACCGCGGCGCGCGGCTTATCCTGCTCTTCGCCGGCACGGCGCATGTACTTCTGAATGTAGTCGGCGATAAAGAGGGCTTCGTTTTCTCCGTCAGGCGCTTCGTAGTAGCCGATCTTCGCTCCGCCTTCGCGCGACGTCCACAGATTCTTCCCCTTGCGCTGAAGGTTGCGAGCCACCACTGCGGAGGCTCCTTCGAGAATGACTTGCGTGGAACGATAGTTTTGCTCCAGGCGGATGGTCTTCGCTTCGGGAAAATCGCGCTCGAATTCGAGGATGTTGCGGATATCCGCTCCGCGCCAGGAATAGATGCTCTGATCTTCATCGCCCACCACGCAGACGTTGTGGTCGGCGCCCGCGAGCAGCTTCATCAGCTCGTATTGCGGCCGGTTGGTGTCTTGATACTCGTCGATCAACAGGTAGCGGTAGCGGCGGTTATAGCGCTCGCGCACTTCGGCGGAGGAGCGCAACAGGCGCACCGCCTCCAGCAACAGATCGTCGAAGTCGAGCGCGTTCGCCTTGCGCAGTTCTTTGCGATAACTCTCATAGATATGCGCGATCCGTTCGCTGACTGGATCGGCGGATTGCAGATAAATCTCCTGCGGGTCAAGCATGTGATTTTTGGCCCAGGAGATGCGAGAGAGCACGGTACGGGGCGTCAACTGCTTGGTGTCCAGGCCCATGCGGCGCATGGCCTGCTTGACGATGGCCTGCTGATCGGCCTCGTCGTAAATCACAAAGTTGCGGGTAAGCCCCTCGTCGCCGATGCGCAGGGCTTCGATGTCGCGACGTAGAACGCGCACACAAAAGGAATGGAAAGTCGCCAGCAGCGGTTTGGCCAACGATCGGTGCTCGAGCAGGCGGTCGACCCGTTCCGCCATCTCCGCCGAAGCCTTGTTGGTGAACGTCACCGCCAGGATGGAGTCGGGCGCAACGCCGCGTACCTCAATGAGATAGGCGATGCGGTGGGTGATGACCCGCGTCTTGCCGGAGCCCGCGCCGGCCAGAATGAGCAGCGGACCATCCACGGCCTCGACGGCGGCGCGTTGTTGCGGGTTTAATTTATCGAGCAGATGTTGCAATGGCTGATCTCAAGGGTTTGCGCTGAAAGGGTGATTGTGGTTGGACAGGATATTCCGCGTTGCGTTCCGTCCTTCCAGTGTATCGCCCCGCAGCAGGAAAATACGGAGAGAGAAATTACCTTCCCGGATCGGGTTGTGTTGCAATCCTTGATATGCAATTTGGGCGAAGAGTTTGCGTCTTTTGTGGGTCGAGCCCTGGGGCGGACCCGGTGTACCGTGCCGCGGCGGTAGATTTAGGTTGCCGGCTGGGGAAAGCCGGCCTGGGCTTGGTGTATGGCGGGGCACGAGTGGGGCTGATGGGGGCGCTGGCCGACGCCGCACTTGCGAACGGTAGCGAGGTGATCGGAATCATTCCCCGCTCGCTGGCCGCGGTAGAAGTGGCGCACCAGGGACTAAGCCGCCTGGTTGTGGTCGAAACCATGCACGAACGCAAAGCGCTGATGGCCCAGGAGGCGGATGCTTTTGTTGCCCTGCCAGGAGGATTCGGGACGCTCGATGAGTTCTTCGAGATCCTCACCTGGGCGCAACTGGGAATTCATACCAAACCGTGCGTGCTGGTAAATACGGGCGGGTATTTCAATGACCTTCTGAGCTTTCTCAAGTTTGCGGTCGATCAGGGGTTCTTGAAATCGGAAAACTACGCGTACATTCGTGTCGTGGAGGAGCCCGGGGAGGCGCTCGAATCTATGCAGAAACTCTGGCAGGCTCGACCGGTCAGCCACGTCGCTCCGAGCAAGCCTGCCCCTTAGACGTAGGTCTCGTCCTACCACAGAGCCTTTGTTCACGACCACTGACCCCACCGAGTGCCGGCATGGCCTTGGACCAAAAAAATGATGCGCGAAAAGCGCGATAAGCGCGATAAGCCCTCTGGGTGACGCTTCTGCTCAGCCAGCAGATCTTGGTAATCTCCTGGTCGCCGTCCTCAAAAAAGATCGCCTCTCGACGATTCCCACGCTGCGTAACGTGATGCGGAAGGCCTACAACCACCGTGCGCGCCAATCGTGCCATGGGGAAAATTGACATGAATGACGGAAGCGGCGATAGGTTCTTGTCCCCTTATCTCTCTAACACGAATGACGGAAGCGGGATAGGTATCAG
>CAVWVA010000002.1:0-1663419 GCA_963758385.1 uncultured Acidobacteriaceae bacterium
GGTGATTGACAGGGTTGACACCGTCCGGCCTCAAGTGCTGGTTAAGAGAACGGTTGGTTCGAAATTTTCAGGATCGACACTTGCGGTATCCCACATCTCGTAACAGCACGAGATGTGGGGCACCGGACGGGATCTGTGGAGTCAAGGACGGGGATCTGTGGTTAGTACAGAATTAAGAGACGGGGATCTGTGGTTAGTACAGAGTTAAGACACCGCGACGGTCAGGACGAAAGACACTTGGTTTGTGCTTAGGACGTGGTCAAGCGCGCGGGCTTTCTTTGCTTCGCTGTGGCCTTTTCCTCAGGTGCACGCTTGTCAGTCGCGAGGTCTTCCAATTGTTTGCGCCAATCGAGGGAGTCGACAAAGTACCTTGACTCGCGCCAGTTCTCTTCGACAATCACATGCAGCTCAAGATAGACCCGCGTGCCTAGCAGCGACTCTATCTCCTTGCGCGCAGCCGCACCTATGCTCTTGAGCTTGGCGCCGCCCTTTCCGATTAAAATGGCCTTCTGCCCGGAGCGCTCGCAGTAGATCACCGCCGCGATGCGGGTCAGATGGCAATTTTGTCCCCCGGGCAGGCTCCGGCTCCTCAAAGCGCTCCACCACTACCGCGGAGGCGTAGGGAACTTCTTCGCCGGTCTCCAGTAATATTCGCTCCCGAATGAGCTCCGCGACCATGAACCGCTCCGGCTGGTCGGTGAACTGGTCCTTGGGAAAGAATCGTTCGCCCTTAGGCAAATAGTCGACCAGCTTCATCAGCAGGGTGTCGACACCGTCCTTCTTGCGCGCGGAGATTGGGATGACTTCGGCAAACGGATGCAGGGCGCTGAATCGCTCGATGACAGGAAGCAGTTTCGCCCGCACAACGAGATCAATTTTGTTGATGACCAGGAACACGGGGCAGTCGAGCTTTTGGATCAGCTGCAACACGAACGCGTCTTCAGCGCTCTCTTGTTCCGCCCGCTTCGATGGTTTCCTTCCGGGGTCATTTTCGCTTTGGCGGGCAGCGTCCACCATCAGGATGACGATATCCCGGCTCTCCAGCGCTTCGTACACTTCCTGCATCATCCGCCGGTCCAGCTGGGAGCCGGGGCGATGGACTCCAGGAGTATCGACGAAGACGATCTGTGCGGCACTCTTGCCCTTGCGGGCAGGGACTTCGACAATTCCCTGAATCCGATTGCGCGTAGTCTGCGGCTTGTTGCTGACGATCGCGATCTTCTCCCCGATCAGCGCGTTGATCAGCGTGGACTTGCCGGCGTTGGGACGCCCGAGTATGGAAACAAAACCAGATCGCACGTCTTAGTGTAGTCCCTGACCAACCTGCCGATTGCTCTCGATGGCAGAGACCCGGACCCGCTCGATCCTGCGGTCGGTGGACGCGACCACTTCAAAGCGCAATGAGTCGGCAACGATCACCTCCCCGGGGAGCGGGATTCGACCGGCAATCTCACTCACCAGCCCACCCACGGTTGCGGCCTGGTACTCCTGTTCCAGCTGGTATTCACCGCTCAGGAGATCTTCCATCCGGGCTACTTCGAGATCTCCAGGAACCAGCCAGGTGCCGCCGGCTTCGTGCACTGGCGCATTCTGTTCACTGTCATACTCGTGCTCGTCGCTGATGCGCCCGACCAGTTCCTCCAGCAGGTCTTCGATCGTCACCAGGCCGGCCACGCCCCCATACTCGTCGATCACGATGCGCATGTGCTGCTTTTCGCGCTGCATCTCGCGCAACAGTTCATTCACGCGCTTGGTTTCCGGGACCAGGGCGGCTCTACGCTGAATACTTGCCACTGTCTGGGTGCTGGCAGCCGCGTCGGCAATATGCAGAAGGTCGTGCGCGAACACGATTCCAGTAACGTGATCGAGCGAACCACGAAAGACCGGGACACGCGAATATGGGTGCTTCTTCAACCCCGAAATAAAGTCTTCCAAGGTCATCTCCGCGGGAACAGCGAAGACATGGGGCCGTGGAGTCATCACGTCACGCACCACCTTGTCGCCAAACTCGACCGCTGAGCGAACCAGGTCACGATCGCCTTCTTCGATGATCCCTTCCTCTTCTCCAGCTTCGATCAACGCCTCGACTGCCGCCTCGCTGGGATCTTCCTCCGGGTTACCGGGCCGGGGTTCGGCCAGGGCCGCGATCGAAAGCAGAAACGCCAGCAGGAGCGTGACCGGTAAAACGAGATAGAACAGCACGCGAATGACGAACGTCAGGCGTACGACCCAAACGCCAGCCGTACGGGTGAAAAAGACGAAGGGTAGAAATTGATTGAAAAGAACGATCACCAAAACGGCGCCGAGGACCGCCTGCGCCGCCTCCGCCGGACTGGGTCGAGCCCCTCCGTTCCCGGCAAACAGCAGCACTCCGAAGTAGAGGGCCAGCGAAGCCAGCGAGAATTGGCTCAAAACGGCGGCTGAGAGTGCAATTCGCTCCCGGCCGAGCCCGAGGCGGGGCTCTACCTTGAGCTCCCAGACGTCGATGTTCTCCTGAAACTCACCAGAGAGAAACTTGCCCATCTCCGCATACAGCCTGGCGACGTAGGACGAGAGGGTGAGGATGACGAGCAGAATGGCGATGACGATAGCGGAAACGATGCTCATGGCCGTGCGCCCCGCTTCGGCCCGCTTCGCCCGGCAGGGCTACGCGAAGCGCTGCGCTCGACTAAACCAGCGGTTAGAGCGAACTTCTTGCGCAGCACTGTTTCGCGGCGACGCATCTGCCCCCGATCGCGCTCGTGGTCATAACCCGCCAGA
The DNA here is from genome assembly GCA_963758385.1 of uncultured Acidobacteriaceae bacterium. Classification (GTDB taxonomy): domain Bacteria; phylum Acidobacteriota; class Terriglobia; order Terriglobales; family Acidobacteriaceae; genus PALSA-350. The sequence continues at coordinate 2,761 of CAVWVA010000002.1, forward strand.
TGCAAGAGACCATGCAGAATTAATATCTTAACTTCCATCTGCAAGCTATGCCCGTAATCCGCCGCCTGGGCGGAGGCGGTTTCCAGAGAAATGGCTAAATCGCCCCCCGGGGGACTGTTACCCGCCCCTGGCATTGCGGGGAACGAGAGCACATCGGTGGGCTTATCCACGCCGCGAAACTGCAGATTCAAAGCACGCAGACGTTTATCTCCTGTCAGCAGGACGGAGAACTCACCACCCAGGCCCAGCGCATCGGTAGCGTCGTCCAGAAACCGGTTGAGGTCGCGCTTACCGAGAGCATCGGCGGCTGATAAGGTCTTCGCTCGGGCGGCTTCGATAACGATCATCTTGCTATGAGACCAACGTTCCGGCGGCGCGGCACTGCTCGCACTGGCAGCTGCGGCGAAGGTAATCCCAGGAGTAGATGCCGCTCTGGTGGCCGTCGTTCCAGCGAAAACTGATGGCGTAGCGACCGACGGGAGAAACTGTCTCCGGCCGCGGCGGGGCTTTGTACATTTGCAGCAGGGATGCAGGCTGTGGCTTGGGCTCGCCAGGTTTACGGCCAGTAGCCGATCGCTCCTCGTGGCAGGTGGCGCAAGGGCAGGCATCTCGCAGCCAAGTGAAGCTCCAGTTGCTTTGGTGGCCGTCTTTCCAGTCGATCTCGACGCCCGTGCCGGTCGTCTTTTGTACTCGAACGCGCGCCGGCTCGCTCGCTTCACGGGGTAGATCGCGGGTATGGGCAGCTGCCTTCCGGGCCTCTTCTTCGCTGATAAAACGAATGCCTTCGTGGCTCATCTTTTCAAGAATACGCCCGTTGGTCGCACCACTCGCAAAAGTGAAGGGTGGGATTCAACTATGCATATTGTTTCCAGAAAAAATATGCAGCCATGCCCAAACCGATGAACACCACCAACATGCGCATAAAGCGGGGATTGAGACCGCGCGAATAGCGTGCTCCCAGGTACCCTCCGAGCGCTGCGGCAATCATCATGAGCAAGCAGTACTTCCAGACAATTTGCTTGCCCACGATGAACGTCACCACGGCGATTCCATTGGCTGTGGCGGTAGCGATCACCTTCAGTGCATTGACCTGGTTGATGTTCTGGATCCCGAAAACCGCCAGCACCGACATCACAAGAAAGCCGGCGCCGGCGCCGAAATATCCGATGTAGAAGCTCACGACGACTAGCCCGATCCAGAGTGGCGCCAGGCTGGGTTTTACGCCTGCCACCGCCATCCGGTTACGCCGCAACCACGCCGAGACCGGGCCGCTGGCCGCAAAGAGACCGGCGGCGAGCAACAGCAGCCAAGGCACCAGCGCCATGAACGTAGCCTGGCCGGTTCGAAGCAAAACGATGGCTCCGGCTAATCCGCCTAACAGCGCCGCCGAACACACCGGAACCACCAACCGCAGGTTTGCCTTGAGGTCTTGCCAATAAGCAGCAATCGAAGTGAACTGACCCGGCCAAAGGGCTACCGTGTTAGTTGCATTTGCCTGGATTGGCGCAACACCCACGCCAAGCAGCGCGGGAAAGGACAGGAAGGAGCCTCCGCCCGCCATGGCGTTGAGGGCGCCGGCGAGGAAGGAAGCGATGACCAGCCAGGCGTGTTGCCAGTGCGGACCGAATTCCATGCAGTTTTTATTCTAGGGCCTGATGGTGTGATAGGCCGCAACCTGGTCGCAAAGAACGGGGTGGAGAGACCTGCGGTTTCTCTTCCACCCTAGTCCACCTGCAGGATCAGGCACTTCAGATACTCGGTCTCGGGGATGTTGAGCACTACCGGGTGGTCTGGAGACGCGCCACGACGCTCCAGAAGTCGAACGCGGCGTTGGGCATCGCCGGCGGCAGCGGCCACCACCCCGTGAAACTCGTCCCAGGAGACATGGTGGGAGCAGGAGCAGGTCACCAGCGTTCCCCCCGGACGCAACATCTTCAGGGCGCGTAGATTAAGTTCCTTGTAGCCGCGCAGGGCGCCATCCACCGCGCGCTTGGATTTGGCGAACGCGGGCGGGTCAAGGACCACCGTGTCATAGGTGTTGCCCGCTGTGCTCCAATCGCGGAGAAGATCGAATGCATTGGCCTCGACCCACTCAACCGAAGCCTGGATGCGGTGCCGGTTGACCTCCAGGTTTTCTTCCGCAACCTCGAGTGCGGCTCGGGAGGCATCCACGCCGGTGACCCGGGAACAAGATCTGGCCAGATGCAAGGCGAAACCGCCCTGGTAGGTACAGACGTCGAGGGCATCGCCCCGGGCATAGCTTGCGGCAGCAGCGTAGTTGAGCCGCTGGTCGAGAAAGGCGCCTGTTTTTTGTCCGGCGCCGGCATCGTAGTGAAATGCCAAATCGTTGAGGTGAAAGATAGTCCTCAACTGCGCCACAGGCTCCGCCGAATACAGCGCAGCCTCCGCGGGCTGGCTAAGCTGCTCGAGCTCCCGGATTCGGGGGTCAGACCGCTCCACGATGGTGGCCGGTTCGAGCTCCGATCGCAGGACGTTGACGACCGCCGCACGAATCTCTTCCCGATCAAGCGCCTTGGCGAGGATCTCGAACAAGATCAGGTCCCCATAGCGGTCGACGATCAAGCCGGGGAGCAGGTCGGCTTCACTGAAGGCCAGCCGGCAGGCATCGGTGCCCTCCTCTAACATGCCTTGACGAAGCTGAATCGCCTGCCGCAAGCGCTGATCGAGAAGCGGCAGCCATGCCTCCTGGGTCAGATTGGGTTCAGAGGTTAGCAGTCGCAACGCAATCTGCGAGGTTGGGCTCCACAGCGCAGTGCCCAGGGGGAAGCCGCGATGGTCAGCCACCGCGATCAGGCCGGCATCCATCTCCACCACGTGCTCGATGTCTGAACGATAGACCCAAACATGGCCTGCGCGAATGCGATCCGCAGCCCTGCGGGAGATCATGGCGACCGGGCCCTGGGGTCGCGGGATCTGCGTGACTGCGGTCTTTCTGGCGGAGTCTCGAGGCACGAAACATCTTCGCACAGCACAGCGGCCGGCCTGCGCTAAGCGGCTATTTCCGGGCAAAACACCGCGGGGGGCGATGGAGCGGCGAGTAGCAGGCTCGCAGCCAGCGGCCTATAATCAGGTATGGCGACTGTGCACTCTACGCCACATGAACCTCCGGCGGAGCCAGGAATCCTGACGGCGAAGTTTGCCGAGCTGCTCGCAACGATCGGCAAGAATCGGCCGAGCGACGACATCGGCGTCATTCGCAGAGCCTGGGAGTTTTGCGTGCAGCATCACAGCGGCCAACTCCGGGCTTCCGGGGAGCCGTATGTGCTGCATCCCCTCGAAGTAGCCCAGGTTCTAGCCGAGATGAAGCTGGACTCGACCGCCATCGCGGCCGGGTTGTTGCACGACGCCGTCGAAGATACCCCAGTTACGACCGAAGACATCACCGAGCAATTCGGTGAGCAGGTCGCGCATATTGTCGAGGGCGTGACCAAAATCGACAAAATCCAGTTTGCCAACCGCGAAGACCGCCAGGCTGAAAACGTACGCAAGATGTTGCTGGCCATGGTCAGCGATGTTCGGGTGGTGTTGATCAAGATGGCAGACCGGCTGCACAACATGCGGACCCTGCAACATCTCTCGCCCGAGCGGCAGGAATCGATCGCCCGCGAGACGCTGGATATCTACGCGCCCCTGGCCCACCGGCTGGGTATGGGCAAGGTGCGCGGCGAGTTGGAAGACCTGGCGTTCCGCTACGTAGATCCATTCGGCTACGAGCAGGTAAAGAGTGCGGTTGAAGCAGCACGCGAAGAGGACGAGCAGTTCCTGAGCACGGTCGAAGCCCAGTTGAACGAACGGCTGAGGGAAAACAATATCAAGGCGCGCGTGGAGTGGCGCATCAAGCGGCTCTACAGCATCTACCAGAAATTACAAAAACAGAAGGTAACCGTCGACCAGGTCTACGACCTGCTGGCGGTCCGCGTGATCACTTCGACGGTGCAGGATTGCTATGCCGCCTTCGGCCTGATCCACTCCATCTGGCGTCCGGTGCCGGGGCGCATCAAGGACTTTATCGCCATGCCCCGGCCCAATCTGTATCAATCACTGCACACCACGGTGATGGGGGAAGGCGGCCATCAGTTCGAAGTCCAGATCAGGACCGAGGAGATGCACCGCGTAGCCGAGGAAGGCATCGCGGCCCATTGGAAATACAAGGCGGGCAGCTCGCCGACCAATGCGCGCGACGAGCAGCGGCTGGCGTGGGTAAGACAGTTGGTCGAGTGGCAGCGGGAAATGACCGACCCCAACGAGTTCCTCTCCACGCTCAAGATCGATCTCTATCCTGAGGAGGTTTACACCTTCACGCCCAAGGGCAAGGTGGTGGTGCTACCCAAGGATGCGACGCCGATTGACTTTGCTTATTCCATTCATACGGAAGTAGGCAACACCTGCGTGGGCGCCAAGGTAAACGGTCGAATGGCGCAGCTACGCACCAAGCTGCACAACGGCGACATCGTGGAAGTAGTTACCCAGAATGGGCACACTCCCAGCCGTGACTGGCTCACTTTCGCCAAGAGCTCGCGGGCGCGCAACAAGATCAAGCATTGGCTCAACGAGCACCAGCGCGAGCGCGCGGTAGAAATCGGCAAGAAGCTGCTCGACCGCGAAGCGCGCAAGTACAAGGTTTCCCTAAGCAAACTCACCGACACGGATTATGCCCGCGCCGCCAGCGAATGTGGCCTGGCGACGGCAAGCGACCTGATGGCGGCCATCGGCTTCGGCAAGTACTCTTCGCGCCAGGTACTGAACAAGCTTTCGCCCGGGGTGACTTCGCAGACCGGTCTGGAGACAGAGCCAGGCAAAGACGCTGCCGGCGGTGCGATGTCAGAGGCGGTGAGACGGGTCCATCTCCATGGATCGGATTCCCTGCAGGTGGAAGGCCAGGACGATCTGCTGGTGTACCGCGCTCGATGTTGTAATCCCATTCGCGGGGAAGAAATTGTTGGCTACGTGACCCGCGGCAAAGGCGTGGCGGTGCATGCACGGAGTTGTCCTAACGTGCAAAACCTGCTTTACGAGAGCGACCGCCGCATTTCCGTGGAATGGGCGCGCATGGTGGAGGAGAATGCCGGCCGCAAGATGACTTACCCGGTAAAACTGACCGTGTTTTGCGACGACCGCGCCGGCATGCTGAAGGAAATGACAGCGGTCATCAGCGACGATGGGACGAACATTCGCGGCGTCGATTCCAAGCCGACGGGCGATTCTGAGGCTGTAGTCGAATTTGTACTGGAAGCCGAAGACATGCGTCACCTCACCCGCATCGTGAGCGGCCTGCGGCGCGTCCCAGGCGTTCGCGACGTGCAACGCGCGCACAAAGTATAGACGGTTCGACTTTTACCAGCCACAGGGCGAGAATCAGGGCATGAGCATTCACGGTAAGGTAGCGGTTTCTACAAAAGAAGCTCCAGCGGCCATTGGCCCTTATTCGCAGGCAGTGAAGGTCGGAGATCTGGTGTACACCTCGGGACAAATCCCACTGCATCCGGCAACCGGGCAGCTGGTCGAAGGGGGCATCAAGGAGCAAACGATTCGCGTGCTGGAGAACCTGAAGGCAGTCCTGGAAGGGGCGGGCAGCGATCTGGAACACGTGGTCAAGACAACCGTGTTCTTAAAAAACATGAGCGACTTCGCCGCGATGAACGAGATCTATGCGCATTACCTGGCGCCGGAAGGTGTGGTTGCACCCGCGCGGTCTACGATCGAAGTGGCCAAATTGCCCAAGGATGCATTGGTGGAAATCGATATCATGGCGCAGTTGCGCAGCTAGCGTCCAAGGCTGGGTAAGCGGCATCGAATAGCGCAGGAGCAAAGATCATGGCAAATGAGCAAGCGGAGAAAATAGAGAAGACAGACGCCGAGTGGCGAGCTGAATTGACCCCGGAGCAGTACTACGTCATGCGGCAAAAGGGGACGGAGCCGGCGTTCTCTGGCGCACTCTATCGAAACCACGCGGACGGGACCTACCGCTGTGGGTCCTGCGGCGCCGAACTCTTCAGCTCAGACACCAAGTTTGAGTCGGGCAGCGGATGGCCCAGTTTTACCCTGCCGGCCAATGCCGAGGCAGTGCACCTGCATGAAGACAAAAGTTATGGGATGACGCGGACAGAAGTCACCTGTGCCCGTTGCGACGGACACCTGGGACATGTTTTTCCCGATGGACCGGGGCCCAGCGGTCTTCGCTACTGCATCAATTCGTTGTCGCTTGGTTTCGACCCCAAGAACGCAGGGGAAAAGGAATAACCGGAGCCGCGGGGCCGAAAAGCAGGCCCCGCGACCGCTGTCTAAGCTTTTACTACCTTGCCGGCCTTGATGCAGCGGGTGCACACGCGAATGCGTTTGTGGCCACCAGCGACCTCGGCCTTGACCGGACGTAGGTTCACATTCCAGCGGCGTTTCGACACATTGTGAGCATGCGAGATCTTGTTACCGAACTGCGGACCCTTGCCGCAGATTGTGCAAACCTGAGCCATAACCAACTCCAATACGCTAAGCTTTTCGCAGAAACGGGGCGGCCTCACGCTATGTACGCGCCGGGCCATCAGAGCAATGGCTGGCGGACAGGCGAACTCACCCTGGCGGCGAACCTTCAGTATAGCTGGAAGACGCTGGCGGCGACAACCCACCCACGCGGTTCTGCAGGCTAAGGCTATAGAATACCCAGCAACGTCCCTTGCAGACCCGCAAAGCCCCGATCGCATGACGAACCGCTATGTAAACCCAACCCGGGAAGATTTCCGCGCGCCGTGGACGGTCTTTTGGGCGGCGTTCGCCGTGCGCGTGCTTTACATCACCCTGGCCCATACCTACCGGCTGAAGCCCTTCGACGACTACCTCTCGTTTGGCCAGGAGATGGGGCGGATCGCTCGTTCGCTGGCCACCGGCTTCGGGTTCTCCGACCCTTTTCGCGGACACACAGGCCCCACTGCCTGGGTGGGACCGCTCTTTCCCCTGATGCTGGGCGGCGTCTTCAAGCTGTTTGGCGTCTTCACCCCGCAATCGGCGTGGGTGATTCTGACCCTCAACAGTTTTTTTTCCGCGCTTACGGCGCGAAATATATGGGAGATTGGCGGCCGCTGCTTTGACAGGAATGTCGCCCGCTGGTCAGCGTGGATCTGGGCGCTCTACCCGGCAGCCATGCAATACGCGGTTCGTTGGGTATGGGAAACTGCGCTCAGCGCATTTCTCTTCTCCTGGCTGCTGGTGGTCGCGCTTCGTATGCGCGGATGCAAGGGCAACGGAGCGGAGCCAGAGCCCCACATGACCCTGGGACTCTGGGCGCTTCTAGGGCTGGTTTGGGGGGCGGCCGGCCTCAGCAATCCGGCGCTGTTGATCTTTTTGCCGGCCTGCGGATTGTGGGTGCTGGCCGGAGCACGCGACTGGAAACGGCAAATGGGTGGAGCGCTGCTGGCCGCTGTGCTGTGCCTCGTTTGCCTGGGGACGTGGACCTGGAGAAACTGGAAGGCTTTTCACCAATTCGTGCCCACCCGGGGAAACTTTGGAGCAGAACTCTATTTGGGCAACGGGCCAGGATCGACTGGCCTGCTGATGGAGTATGACCACCCCATGCAGGCGCCCGACCAAATGCGGCTGTATGCCAGGATGGGCGAAATTGATTACGCCAGGATGCGCGGGAAGCAGGCAATGAAGGTTATCCGCGGTGATCTCGGCCACTTTGCCCGAAACACGCTCAAGCGGGTGTTTTTTTTCTGGGGCGGCGTTCCCCACCCGGAGAATGCGATCCCGTCGGTGGAATACGCGCGCAGCTTTAACTTCGTCTTCGGCAGTGTCTGCGGGTTGCTCGGACTCGTGCTCGCATTGTGGCGCAGGACCCCAGCTGCCTGTTTAATGGCGTGGGCCTTCCTGCTCTTGCCGCTGGTCTATTACGCCGTAACCGTACACGCGCGTTTTCGTCATCCGTTGGAGCCGCTGATGGTCGTTCTCGGCGTCTATCTCTTCCAGTCCGCCGAACCGCGGCCAGGGAAGATTCTGAGCGGTCGCGACGCCATTGACCAAAAGACCGGGTAACCGTAAAATTAGAAGGGTCTGGACTAAGCCTGCGGCGCTTGTTTGGTTATTGCGCTTTTGCAGTCGTTAGGCGGTTTGCTCACCCGCCGTCCTTGGGTTTGAGCACATCCAGCAATCCAGTATTTGCTCAGCTTAGTTGGTTACGCCGGTGTGGCTCGGCGTTAGGAGATTTTATGTACGCGGTAATCCGCACAGGTGGTAAGCAGTATCGGGTTGCGCCCGGCGACGTGGTGAGAATCGAAAAGGCCGTGGGCGATGCCGACAGCAAGGTCGAGTTCAACGAGGTTCTGGCGTTTTCTGATGGGCTGTCGCCAATCGTCAAGCCGACCGAAGGCAAGGTCTTGGGCACGGTAGTCAACGAGGGACGCGGGGACAAAATCCTGGTGTTCCATTTCAAGCGCAAGAAACAGTACAAGAAGCTGCAAGGACATCGCCAGGCTTATAGCGAGATCCGGATCAACAGCATCGAAGTCAACGGATTCTCTTATGGCCCCGAAAAGGCCGAGGCGAGCGCCGCCAAGTAACTTCCGGCGAGACAATTTTCTGGATTGAGGATAGGCAATGGCACATAAAAAAGGCTTAGGAAGCTCCAAAAACGGCCGTGACTCCAACGCTCAGCGACTGGGCGTCAAGATTTTTGCCGGCCAGGTCGTCACTGGTGGTTCCATCATCGTGCGCCAGCGCGGCACCAAACTGAAGGCCGGCCTGAATGTCGGCCGGGGCAAAGACGATACCCTCTACGCAGAGATTGCGGGACGGGTGAACTTTATCGACCGCGGCAGGTCTGGCCGCTTTGTCTCAGTAGAACCCGTAGAAGCAGCAGCCGTCTAAGCGGCGCCCCTTGAGTTGGGTACGGTTGTTCAAAACAACAAAAAAGCCATAACGGAACAACCGTTATGGCTTTTTCATTTGTGGTGTTTTAGCTGGCGACGTGCAGCGAGTTCTTGATCAGGATGCGGTCAACCACCTTCTCGACATCCTGCAGGAAGAAGTCGGTTGCCGGAACATGCGCGGGAACCACAACGCGGTCGCCAGTAAGCGCAGTGGCGATTTCGTTCCAGCGCGCCAGGGGCGATGAGGGGTTGAGCACGGCCATCCGCCGAGCGGGTTCAGGCTGCAGAAAATATGCAGACCAGATAACGAGTGTCAGCAGGCTGGCGCCCGTTGTGACCACGCTGATGGCGGACGTCATGATGCTGTGTCCAAGATGCAGAAAGGACGCAGAGACCACCAGATCGCTCGCCGCCATGATGCCAAAACCGAAGCTGATACCAAAGACACGGCTGCGATAAGAAAGACCGAGCTTTCCCGCCGCGATTACCAGGAAGAGCAACAGGCTGAGGATGAATATGCTTTCGCCGCGCATAGCCTGAGCAACGATGGCGAGGAGAAACTTATCGCCTTTGCCACCCGGGGTAAGGAGAGCAGCGGAAGCGGCTACAAAGGAAATACAGGCGACCCAGCGGAAGGAAATAGTCCCGAGCCATTTCAAGCCGGGAAATGGATCCATGGAGGAACGGAACATCTCCTGAATCACCAGGAAGACCACAACCGCGCCGGCCACGTAGCTCAACCAGTAACCATAGAAGTAGCAGGCATAAGCGGTTGCAGGATCAATGGCGACGAACCGGGGTAGTTGCAGTAACAGATGGAGGACTACAGAGGAGCCTAGCCGAAGAGCGATGTAGGCGAAGAGCGCAGGGAAACGCCGCTGTTCCCGGGACCTGAGCAGAGCAACCATGGCTACTACCATGAGGAGAGGCTCTACCCCGTACAAGATGGTGAGGGCTACGCTGGTCATCACAACACCCCTTCCGAGTCTTGAGAATAGCTCGAAAAGGGATGGTGCTCAACCGAAGAAAACCTTGTAGCGTAGCACTTTTGTGGCAGAGGTGCATAGTTTGGGTACTGGCGGCACTGGCTTTAGTACCTTATTTCGCCTCTTACGGGGCAGCCTGTCGTGGGGGGGCAGTTCGGCACGGGCATGGCGTACGACACAACAAGACTGTGGTTCGACGAGATGGGGGACGTGGGCTTTGTAGTTAATGCGCTAGCCACGACACCGGCGAATACTAAAGAGAAGATGGTTGCATGTACGGTCAGCTTCATAATCTGGTTACCTCCGGGGGTCCGGTTTCCATTTAGATGTAGAACAGAAGAGCTAACTAGAGTATAGTTCGCCGAATGCCTAAAGTGAATGTTTTCAAGCGTATATAGATGCTATTTACTCTTTCGATTACCGTAGTACCCATTTGGACTACTTGAGAGTACCCCAAAAATGGGTTACTTAAACACTCTGCTAAAGATGTAAAGAGGTCACCTAGGTACTCGTTTCCCGAGTGCTTCTCTTTTGCCGCATTTTCAATGTGGGTGTTGACTCAGGGGTAATTCTGCCCGCATTTGCACATCGATTCCGCCACAGAATCGGGCCTCAAAACGTGCTAAACTTGTAGTAGTCAAGTGCAGTCAACCCCTGCGCTTTCATGATGTTATTTAAGTCGGCTGCTTCGCGCCGAGAGCCGCTCGAGAGCCTTACCGTTCGGAGTTGCATGTCCACCAAAGAAGTCGCCATCCCCGCCACTCTTCCTCCCGCCCCCGTTCGTGAGAGTCTTCCGCTCGAGGCCACCTACACTGGTGACAACATCAAAGTGCTGGAGGGCTTAGCAGCGGTTCGCTTGCGTCCGGCAATGTACATCGGGTCAACCGGCGACCAGGGACTCCACCACCTGGTGTACGAAGTGGTGGATAACTCCGTCGACGAAGCCCTGGCGGGTTATGCGACGCACGTCGATGTCACTATCCACATTGACAACTCCATCACCGTGACCGACGACGGCCGTGGGATTCCAGTGGACGAGATGGACGTTCCGGGTGGCGAGCGGATGCCCGCGCTCCAGGTGGTGCTCACCAAGCTCCACGCCGGCGGCAAGTTCGATTCGTCCACCTACAAGGTTTCGGGCGGCCTCCACGGTGTTGGTGTCTCCTGCGTGAACGCTCTGAGCGAGGAACTCGACGTAGAGGTCTGGAAGGATCTCCATACCTACGAGCAGTCGTACGCCAAGGGAGCGCCCACCACCAAGCTGAAACAGACCGGCACCACCAAGAAGCGGGGCACGAAAATCCACTTCCTGCCTGATCGCTCTATTTTCACCGTCACGGAGTACAACTTCGACACCCTGGCCCAGAGACTGCGCGAGCTCGCCTTCCTCAACAAGGGGCTGGAAATCAAGCTGGTGGATGAGCGGACGACCGATCCTAAGACGGGTGAGGCCAAGCGCTCCGAATTCAAGTACGCGGGTGGCATCGCCGAGTTCATCAAGCATCTGAACCGGGGGAAGCAAGTACTGCATGAGAAGCCGATTGTCATGGAGTCCTCCCGCGACGGGATTGAGCTCGACATCGCGCTGCAGTACAACGACAGCTATTCCGAGGCGGTGTTCAGCTTCGCTAACAACATCAACACGGTCGACGGGGGCACCCATCTCTCCGGCTTCCGCACCGCATTGACTCGCACCATCAACACCGCCGGCCAGCAGATGGGGCTGTTCAAGGACGTTAAGGAAAATCTCTCCGGAGACGATGTACGCGAGGGCCTGGTGGCGGTAGTGAGCGTGAAGTTGCCCCAGCCGCAGTTTGAAGGCCAGACCAAGGGCAAGCTCAACTCGGATATTGCCGGCACCGTACAGGCCTTCGTCAACGAGCGCCTGGGCATGTTCTTCGAGCAGAATCCTCCCATCGCCAAGCGGATCATCAACAAGGCGATCGAGGCGGCGCGTGCGCGCGAGGCCGCCAGAAAAGCACGCGACCTGACTCGGCGCAAAGGCGCGCTCGACGGCGGTGGCTTGCCGGGCAAACTGGCCGACTGCAGTGAACGCAACCCTGACCGCTGCGAGCTATACCTGGTCGAGGGTGAATCCGCCGGTGGGACCGCCAAGCAGGGACGGGACCGGAAGTTCCAGGCAGTGCTGCCGCTCAAGGGAAAAATTCTGAACGTGGAGAAGGCCCGCTACGACAAAATGCTGGGCCATGAAGAAATCCGGGCGATGATTACCGCCCTGGGCTGCGGCATTGGTAAAGATGACTTCGATCCGGCCAAGCTGCGCTACGGCAAGATCATCCTGATGACCGACGCCGATGTAGACGGCTCGCACATCCGCACGCTCCTTCTGACCTTTTTCTTTCGCCACATGGTCGATTTGATCCGCCGGGGGCACGTCTACATTGCTCAGCCTCCTCTGTACCGGATCAAGAAGGGCAAATTCGAGCAGTACATCAAGGACGATCGCGAGTTCGTCAAGGTGATGATCAAGCGCGCCGCCGATGGCATGGGACTGCGTTACGGCACAGAGGGCAAGAGGCTTGAGGGCGGTGCGCTCACTAAATTCATGGGCCAGCTCAATGACTACCTGGGGGTTTTTGAGAAAGCCAATAAGCACCTGCGCAACACGGCGGTGACGGAACTGCTTCCCAGGTTCGAACTCATGAAGCGCGCTGACTTTGAGGCTGAGGGGTCCGTGCCGCCCAAGCTTGCCAAACTGCATGCGGCACTCCAGAAAATGGCCAAAGGCTCTGAATTTAAAGCCGTGTCTGCTCCACGATATGAGGAAGAACATCGCACCTGGTCGGTCAGCTTTACCGACAGCCAGGGGGCTGAGCGCAGAGTTGACTGGACCCTTGCGTCCTCGCCGGAATATCGCCAGATGATGGCCAAGTATTCCCTGATTCGTGACGAGCTCGTCGGACCGTACGTGATCGAGTACGCCAAGCCCGCTGAGTCTGAGGAAGTTGAGGCGGATGCGGCGCCGACGCCAGACGCGGCCGCCAAGCCCAAGAAGGCGAAGAAAGCCATCCCCGACCCTGTGACCAAACAGTCGGCTCGTGAGGTCTTCGAGCACGTGATCGAGCAAGGCCGGCGCGAATACGACGTACAGCGCTACAAGGGACTGGGCGAAATGACTTCATCCCAGCTCTGGGAGACGACCATGGATCCCGACCGGCGGACCCTGCTCTCCGTCAAGCTGGACGATTTGGTCGAAACCGAACGGATCTTCAGCACGCTGATGGGCGAGGATGTCGCTGAGCGGCGTAAGTTCATTGAAGACAATGCCTTAGACGTGAAGAACCTGGACATCTAGACCTCCCTGTCACCAGCTTCTTCCTCCTGGAGGTTACTATCCAGGCATGGCCCTGCTCGAAGCACACCAACTCACCAAGAACTACACGCGACGCTCCGGATGGCGGGGTGTCCGTGGGCAAAAGTGCGTCGTCGATCGGGTCTCATTTTCCATCGCCCGTGGCGAAACTCTGGGGCTCGTGGGCGAATCGGGCTCCGGCAAGAGCACGGTAGCGCGCATGATCCTGGGTCTCATTCCGGCCTCCTCCGGTACCGTTCACTTCGACGGCAAGGAGGTAATCGGCGCGGCATCGAGCACCGAGCTGCGAGCCCTGCGGCGCCGGATGCAGCCAGTCTTCCAGGATCCGTTTGCAGCCTTGAACCCCCGCATGACGGTGTCGCAAATCATTGCTGAGCCGTTTCGCATCCACCGTGAATTCGGCGTCGCCAATGGCCTCCCTGCCGAGCGTGCCAGGGAGTTACTGGCCGAGGTCGGGCTGGACGAGTCCGCCTTGCGCCGCTATCCCCATGAATTTTCAGGGGGCCAACGGCAGCGGATCAACATTGCGCGCGCCCTGGCGCTCCGCCCCGAACTGCTGGTGCTCGATGAGCCAGTCTCGGCCCTGGATGTGAGCGTGGGTGCCCAGATCATGAACCTGTTGCGCCATCTGCAGCAAACACTCAACTTAACCTACCTATTCATTTCCCACTCCATGCCCCTGGTGCGTTATCTGTCTACCAACGTTGTGGTCATGCAAGGCGGCCGGGTAGTGGAGGCGGGGACATGCGAGCAGATTTGCCAGTCGCCCGGCGAGGCGTACACGCGCACCTTACTGGAGGCGACGCCCGAGCTGCCGATAGCGCTCGATTGAATCAGACTTTTTCAGACATGATGCACTTACACTCATATTTTATGACTCCCATGTGCTACGATATGCATCAAAGCATATAGCTGGCTGAAAACTCAGCCCGCCCTTGGAGGAGATTTATGACGATTACCCGCTGGGAAACATATCGTGACGTATTGGCTTTGCAAAACCGTATGAACAGCATTTTCCAGGACTTCTCCCGGAACAACTCGGGAGAGAACGAGCTGGTGACGCCTGCGGGCTTCGTGCCCCCGGTCGATATCTACGAGGATGAACACAAGCTGGTGCTCAAACTCGAAATTCCCGGCATACGCCAGGAGGATCTGGATGTCCGGATGGAGAACACCACCCTTTCCGTAAAAGGTGAGCGCAGCTTCGAGAGCGAAGGGAAGGAAGAAAACTTCCATCGTGTGGAACGACGCTACGGTAGCTTCTATCGTGCATTTACGGTGCCCAACACGATCGACCCGGAGAGCATCAAGGCCGAATATGACGCCGGTGTTCTGCGTTTGGAACTGCAGAAGCGTCCAGAAAGCAAGCCCAAGCAAATCAAGGTGAATGTCGGATCGGCCAAGCAGCTGAACCACAACCAACAGGCTGTACCCGAGACTGCCAAGACGGCGTAAAAGAGGGCCATTCACCGGCCCCGCCGAACCACTACGCTGAGTTCACCCCGGCTTGCTTTCCGGGGTGAACTCGGATCTTCAAGACGTGGGGGAACATCTCTGTCGCACGGATCACCGGGCGATACCAAAGAATCAAATTGATATAACCGCCAGACTTGGGGCGTTACCGCCCTTGCCTTCGCACAGCAAGCAGGTTCAGGATGGTCTGGTCAGTCAGGAAGACAGGAATATGGCAATACGTTGGGACAAGTTCACGCTGAAATCTCAGGAGGCGATCCAGAAAGCCAGCTCACTGGCGAATGAGAATGGCCAGCCTGAAGTGGTGCCCATGCATTTGTTAACCGCGCTGCTGGAAGACAAAGAAGGCATCATCGTTCCTCTGCTGCAAAAGGTCGGCATCCCCACTGAACAGCTCTTGGCAAGCGCGCAGCAGGCGATCGCCGCGCTACCCAAGGTTTCGGGCGCAGCGTCAGAGCCCGGCCTTTCGACGGTCATGCAGCGGGTATTGAATGACGCCTCAAAAGAGGCACAGGATTTTAAAGACGAGTACGTATCGACCGAGCATTTACTGCTGGCGCTCGCTCAACTCAAGAAAGACCCGGTGCAGATGCTTCTAGCTTCGCTGGGCGCGACCCGGGACGTGATCCTGCAGGGCCTGACCTCGGTACGCGGCAACCAGCGAGTCACGGATCAAAGCCCCGAAGGCAAGTACCAGGCGCTGGATCGTTATGCAAAGGATTTGACGGAGCTGGCTCGCCGGGGAAAATTGGACCCGGTGATCGGCCGTGATGAAGAGATTCGCCGCGTGATCCAGGTGCTCTCGCGCAGGACCAAGAACAACCCGGTGCTGATTGGCGAGCCAGGCGTGGGCAAGACTGCCATCGTCGAGGGTTTGGCGCGCCGCATCGTCTCTGGCGATGTGCCCGAACTGCTGCGCGATAAGCGCGTTATCTCGCTCGACCTTGGTTCCATGCTGGCAGGCGCGAAATATCGCGGCGAGTTTGAAGACCGGCTCAAGGCCGTGCTCAAGGATATTGAAGAGTCCAATGGACAGATCATTCTCTTTATCGATGAGCTGCACACCCTGGTAGGCGCGGGCGCGGCAGAAGGCGCAATTGACGCGTCGAACATGCTGAAGCCGCCGCTGGCGCGAGGTGAATTGCGGGCCATCGGCGCGACCACGCTGAATGAATACCGCAAATACATCGAGAAGGATGCAGCGCTGGAGCGGCGCTTCCAGATCGTCTTTGTAGGCGAACCAAACGTGGAAGATACGATTGCGATTTTGCGCGGGCTTAAAGAGCGTTACGAGGCGCACCACAATGTCCGCATCAGGGACTCGGCCATCGTGGCTGCGGCGACGCTTTCCCACCGCTACATTTCCGACCGGTTTCTCCCCGATAAGGCGATCGACCTGGTGGACGAGGCCGCGGCCTCGCTGGCTATCCAGATTGGTTCTGTACCGACGGTGATCGACCAGCTGGAGCGGCAGATGACTCATCTGGAAATCGAGCGCATGGCGCTGAAGAGGGAGTCGGACAAGAATTCGAAAGAACGGCTGGCCGTCGTGGTGCGGGAACTCGCGACCCTGAAGGAAGCGGCCACGGGACTACGCGCGCGCTGGCAAACAGAACGGGATGCGATTACCCGAATCACCGACTTGAAAAAGAAGATTGAAGCGCTGCGTTTTGAGATGGACGAACAAACCCGGCGTGGCAATCTGGAACGCTCGGCCGCTATCCAGTACGGCGAGCTTCCCCAATTGGAAGCAGAGCTGAAGCGGCTGAACGACAAGCAGGATGGCGCGGGCGATAGTGCTCGTCTGCTCAAAGAGGAAGTCGACGAGGAAGATATCGCCAGGATCGTGAGCAAATGGACGGGCATTCCCGTGGACAAGATGCTTGAAGGCGAAGTCCGCAAGCTGGTAGAGATGGAAGGCCGCCTGCGCGAGCGGGTGGTTGGGCAGGACGAGGCGCTGGAAACAGTGGCCAATGCAATCCGCCGTTCCCGTGCCGGCTTGAGCGACCCCAAGCGTCCCATTGGCTCCTTCCTGTTCCTCGGCCCGACCGGCGTAGGCAAAACCGAAACTGCGCGTGCTCTGGCGGAGTTCCTGTTCGATGACGAGCAGGCCATGGTCCGCATCGACATGTCGGAGTACATGGAGAAGCATGCCGTGGCTCGCCTGATCGGCGCACCTCCGGGATACGTGGGCTACGACGAAGGCGGGCAGTTGACTGAGGCGGTGAGGCGGCGGCCTTATTCCGTGATTCTTTTCGACGAAATCGAGAAGGCCCACCCTGACGTCTTCAACGTTCTTTTACAGGTGCTTGATGATGGGCGCCTGACGGACTCGAAAGGCCGCACGGTGGACTTCAAGAATACGGTGTTGATCATGACATCGAACCTGGGAGCGCATCTGCTGCAGTCAGAGAATCTGGAGAGCGATGCCGCGTTTGACGCAGCTCGCGAGCAGGTAATGCAGTTGTTGCGGCAGAGCTTTCGGCCGGAATTTCTCAACCGCGTGGACGATATCGTGATCTTCCGTCCGCTGGGAGAGGCGCAACTGGAGCACATTGTCGATCTGCGCCTGGATGATCTGCGCAAGCTGCTGGAGCCGCGCAAGATCACCCTGGAGTTGACCGCGGGTGCACGCCACCAGCTGCTGCTTACTGGCTACGATCGGCAGTATGGAGCTCGACCGCTGAAGAGAGCCATTCAACGCCTCATTCAGGATCCGTTGGCAATCAAGATCCTGGACGGCGAGGTGCTTCACGGCGATCACATCCGCATCGATGCCGATCCGTTGAAGAATCGTTTGCTCTTCGAGGTGGCGGGCAGGACTGTAGAAGCCTGATGATTTAAAACCGCAGATCTCGATCCACCGCGCGGTGGAGGGATCTGCGGTTTCCTTCCTGAGTGCGCTAGACCCACTCGCCTTTGCGCATCAGCGGTTCCGCGACACCCGCGGCCGTGAGACCATCCAAATCGATCTCACCCGATCCGATCATCCAATCCACGTGGATCAGGCTATCGTTCGCACCCCGCGCGGCAAGCTCTTCAGGAGTGAGCTGGTCACCATTCTTGACGCAAGTACTGTAAGCCTGCCCCAGGGCGATGTGGCTGGCGGCATTCTCGTCGAATAGCGTATTCAGGAAAAGCAATCCGCTGCTGGCGATCGGCGAAGAGTGCGGCACCAGCGCAACTTCACCCAAGCGCCGCGCGCCCTCGTCGGTATCGATCATCCGCTGCAGCACCTCTTGCCCCCGGGACGCTTTGGCGTCAACCACACGACCGCCTTCAAAACGCACCGCGATCTTCTCAATCAGCGTTCCCTGGTGGGAGAGAGGCTTGGTGCTGGTGACCGTGCCTTCTACGCGGTCTTTGTGCGGCGTGGTAAACACCTCTTCGGTTGGCATATTCGGAATGCAATACGCACCGGTTCCGGCTTGCATGCCTCCTCCCATCCAAAGGTGGTCATCTGCCAATCCGACGCGCAGATCGGTTCCCGGTCCTCGAAAATGGAGTGTGGCGTAGCGCTTTTCGTTGAGCAGATTCGCCCGGCGATGCAGCCCAGCGTCATGTTGTTTCCAGCGCGCAACGGGGTCGTCCGCGTCGACTCGCGAGGCGGCAAAGATCGCGTCCCAAAGCCTGGCGATCGCCTGATCGGCCGGCAGATCGGGAAACACGGCGGCCGCCCACGCCGGAGTGGCGCTGGCAACGATGGTCCAATTGATTTCGTGCCGGGTGATGAGCTCGATGGCAGGCCGATAGGCCTTGGACACGGCGCGGTTCGCCCGACCCACTCTCTGCGGATCTTCCCTGGACAGAAGCGAGGGATCTCCACCGGCAATCGCAAGCCGAGCCGAGCCACTGCGAAATGCTTCCGCCATCCCGTCAAAGAGCCATCCCGGGGCCTTGTCGAAACCCGGGTCATCGGCGTATCGGTAGCGCAAGAGCGTCGATTGCTCATCCGTGAAGAGCGTGGTCACGAGCGAGGCACCGGCCTTGTAGGCATGCTCCGTAATCAGCCGTGCCAGGGGCAACGCATCGAGTGTCGCCGTCATGACCAGTTCCTGACCGCGTGCGAGTCCCAAGCCCGCGTTTACCGCGACCTGGGCGAGCCGGTCGAGTTTCTGTTCGAACGTCAGAGACGTTTTTGGAAGCTCCGTTATCGTAGCCATAAATTCCTCACGCCTCCATTATCAACCAATCAAAGTGTCAGGACGGTAGTTGCGCTTGAACCACTCGAGGGATGCCCTGCAGGTCGTTTACAAAACTCACGTCATTCCAACCGCTCAGTAGCCTGTGAAGCGCAGCGCTTTGTCCAAAGCCGATTTCTAATATGAGCCAACCCTTGGGCTTGAGCACCTTGCGAGCCTGCGGAATCAGGCGTTCATAGACTTCCAAACCAGTCGGCCCGGCAAACAGCGCGGCGTGCGGCTCGTAATTGGAAACTTGCGGCTCCAACGCCTCCCCTTCAGAGACATACGGTGGATTCGATACAACCGCGTCAAACTCCTCGCCGTCAACGGAGGCCAGCAGGTTCGACTGCAGGAAGGTCACTCGATCAAGAACACCATGGCGATGCGCGTTGCGGCGCGCGACGGCAAGCGCTTGGGAAGAAAGATCGACCGCCGTCACCTGGGATTGCGGTAGTGAATGTGCGAGCGCCACAGCGATCGCGCCTGAACCCGTTCCCACGTCGACAATGCGTGCACCGGGGCCGAGGCGCGCAATTGCCGTTTCCACCAGGTGTTCGGTCTCGGGGCGGGGGATGAGAACGTCAGGCGTCACCTCAAACAGCAGGCCAAAGAACTCCTGCGAGCCGGTGATGTATTGTATGGGCTCGAAAGCCCTGCGGCGTTTGATCAGGCTCTCAAACTGATCGGCTTCAACAGGGGAAAGGAGGCGCTCAGGATGAGTAAGCAGGGCAGCCTGATCACACCCCAGAAGGTGCGCAAGCAGCACCTCGGCATCGCGCCGCGGATTTCGCGAACCTGTCGCAAGCCGAACGCGAGCCGCTTGCAGTGCCTCACCGGCCGTGGCCGGCACTTTACGCCACAGCGGCTGTTTCAGCCTTGAGACGCTCGGCCTGGTAGTGCGCGATCAGGGCATCGATTGTGGGCTGGAGGCGGCCTTCCATAACTTCGGCGAGCTGGTGGTTGGTTAGGCCGATGCGGTGATCCGTAAGCCGGTTCTGAGGGAAATTGTAAGTACGGATTTTCTCACTGCGATCTCCGCTGCCCACCTGCTGCTTGCGCTCTTTGGCCAACGCTTCCTGCTGCTTGGCCATTTCGCCTTCGTAGAGCCGGGCGCGCAGTACGCGCATGCCCTTTTCGCGATTCTTGATCTGTGATTTCTCGTCCTGGCAACTCACCACCGTATTGGTGGGCAGGTGGGTGATGCGCACCGCGGAATAAGTGGTGTTCACCGATTGCCCGCCGGGACCGGAGGAGCAGAAAGTGTCGATGCGAATATCCTTCGCCTCGATCTTCACATCCACCTCTTCCGCCTCTGGGAGCACGGCTACGGTGATAGCGGAGGTGTGCACGCGGCCCTGCGTCTCGGTCGCAGGCACGCGCTGTACACGGTGCACTCCGCTCTCGTATTTCATCTGTGAGTACACCCGCTTGCCTTCAATGATGGCGATGACTTCCTTCAGCCCGCCAACCCCTGATTCAGACTGCGAGAGTACCTCCACCTTCCAACGATGCTGTTCGGCGAAACGCGAGTACATACGGAAAATCTCGGCTACAAACAGCGAGGCCTCGTCGCCCCCGGTGCCGGCCCGGATCTCCAGGATGACGTTCTTTTCGTCATTGGGATCCTTGGGCAGAAGCATGACCTTGATCTCTTCTTGCAATTCGGCGGAGCGGCTCTCCAGCCGGGTTAGCTCCTCCTGGGCCATCGCGGCAAGCTCGGCATCGTTCTCATTCAACATGCCCCTGGCGTCGGCAATTCCCTGTTGCGCTTGCTTGAGCTCGCGGTACTTGCTCACGACTGCTTCGAGGTCGCGGTGTGCCTTGGCGGTCTTATGATATTTTTGCTGGTCGTTCACCAGCTGCGGGTCGGCCAGCTGTTGGCCGAGGTCTTCGTAACGGTTTTCGATCTGTTCCAGGCGATCCAGCATGATAAGGTTCCTTTCCGCGCCCTGGGGCGTGGTCAGCTTTTGTATTTCGGGGCGAAACAAGAGTGACACAATCGGCGGCGGGAGCCGCTAGGAAAGAGCGTGCCGTACAGGAACCGTATTGGCGACGCGATGAACCATGTCGATCATTTTATCAGGTTTCAAGCAGCCTGCGCTTGGCCTGGCAGCCCCTGCATCTCAATGGGAACCCTAGCCGTGGGAGCGCTCGTGCCTGACTTGATGAGCCAATTCGTAGAGCTGTGCGAGCGTCTCACCGAGACCGGCAGCAAGCTGCAGAAGCGCGCCCTGATGGCCGAGTATCTGCGCACCCTCCCGGTTGCCGAGGCCGGGCTCGCAGCTCTGTATCTTGCGGGAACACCCTTTGCGGAAACCGACGGCCGCGCGATGAATGTGGGCGGAGCGCTACTAAGCCGGGTGCTCGCCCAGCTCTCCGGAGCCAGCCAACCGGCGATGCATGCCGCCTACCTGCGGCATGGTGATCTGGGCGGCGCAGCACAAGACCTTCTACAGGCACGAAGCGTTCCGCCCTCTCTCCTCTTGACCGAAGTAGCGGAAGCCTTTGGGGCAATTGCGGCTGCAGGAAAGCCAGCCGCCAAACAGCAAATCACGTCGGGCTTGCTGCAACGGGCCACGCCGCTGGAGGCCAAGTACCTGATCAAGATCATCCTGGGAGATATGCGCACCGGCATCAAGATCAGCCTGGTGGAGGAAGCGATCGCCGCGGCTTACGGTTCGGCCATCGGCGAGGTGCGGCGAGCCAGGATGCTGAATGGCGATCTTCCCGAGGTGCTGGCGCTGGCCGCGGCCGGCCGGCTGGCGGAAGCGAGGATGAGGCTGTTCCATCCGCTGGGCTTCATGCTCGCCAGCCCGGTCGAGACCGTCGAGGAGGCACTGCAGCGTTTCTCCACCGAGGTCGCAGACGAGGCGAAGTCTGCTTCTTCAGAGGAAGCGCAGCCCGAGGGGGCGCTCATCAAAGAGGCGCAGTTGGAAGATAAGTATGACGGCGTTCGGGCGCAGATCCATTGCGGTTCGCCGGATCAGCCGGGGCGTGTAGCGATCTTCTCCCGATCACGAGAGGATATGACGGCGAGTTTCCCCGAGATCGTGGAAGCCTTCGCTGGGTTTGACCAACCGCTGGTGCTGGATGGCGAGATCCTGGCCTGGACGGCCGGCCGTGCGCTGCCGTTCGCCTCTCTTCAAGCCCGGTTGGGCCGTAAGCGGGTCACAGCGGAGATGCGCGAAACCGTGCCGGTAGCATTTATGGCTTTCGATCTGCTCTACGCCCATGGGGAAACGGTTATGGAAAAGCCGCTGTATCTGCGCCGGCAAGCGCTCGAAGAACTGGTGCAGCGCGAGCAACCACGCACGTTGATGAGCAGCCGTTCGCCGGTGACCGGGCAGGGGCGCCAGGGGGAGCTGATGTTTGAGCCGGCCATCCCAGCGGATGCCTTCGCACGGCTGGTCCTTGCGCCCGCCGTTCAGTTGCAAAGCGTTGCCCAACTCGAACAGGCTTATGTGGATGCGCGGGCACGAGGCAACGAAGGCGTAATGCTGAAAGCCCGGCACAGCCTGTACCAGCCCGGCCGGCGGGGATTGGCATGGCTGAAGCTTAAGCGCGAGTTGGCCACGCTCGACGTAGTGGTGACGGCTGCCGAGTATGGCCACGGAAGACGTGCCGGCTGGCTAAGCGACTACACGTTCGCGGTCCGCGACGGCGAAGTGCTGCGCAATGTGGGCAAGGCCTATTCCGGCGTAACCGATGACGAGATTGCCCGGCTTACGCAGTTCTTCTTGGAACACACCGTGGAAGACAACGGCGGCATCCGCACCGTGCAACCGCTGGTAGTTTTTGAAGTGGCGTTCAACAACGTGATGCGATCGGACCGTCACGACAGCGGTTTCGCCCTGCGCTTCCCACGCATTTTGCGCATCCGCGACGACAAGCCGGTAGGCGAGATCGACACCCTGAAGAGGGTATCCGAGATTTATGAGTCGCAACCGGATAAACCTATGCAGGCCGCAAAAGATGCTCTCCACGCAAAGCCGGAATCGCTTCCATGAATGCCGGTTGGCCATTATGATATATCCCATGGTATATATCATAATGAAGGGTCGTGCTATGGCACAGGTTTCAAAAGCTAAAGTTTTCATGAGCGGCAGGAGCCAAGCTGTCAGGATTCCGGCTGAGTACCGCTTCACCACGGATGAGGTTTACATCCGACGTGACCCGCAAAGCGGCGACCTCATACTTTCCCAGGCGCCAGGTGGGTGGAACGAGATTTTCGCGGCTCTTGACAACGCGGGTTTCCCCGAGGACTTCCTCGCCGATCGCGCCCAGGGTGCCCCGCAGGAGCGGGACGATCTATGACGCGGCGCTACATGCTCGACACGAATACCGTGAGCTATATCGTCCGAGGCAAGTCACCTGCTTCGCGTGCGAAACTTTCTCACCTTCAGCATGGGGAGATCGCATGTATATCAGCGATTACCGAAGGGGAACTTCAGTACGGGCTGGCAAAAACTCCTAATGCAACTGTTCTCAGATCAGCCGTCGAAGACTTCTTTGCCAAAATGCAAATTCTCCCCTGGGGACGAGAGGAAGCTCGAGCTTACGGAGAACTGCGAGCGAAACAAGAGGCAGAGGGGAAGCCGCTCGGTAATCTCGATATGTTGATTGCAGCTCACGCGATATCGGTTGGGGCAATTTTGGTCACCAACGACAAAGGCTTCTTGCAGGTGCGTGACCTGCCCGCTACCGTCAAGTGGGCTACAGAATTCTAGTGCGAATGGGCGTGCGAGTGACCGGAGCGGTCATGCTCGTCGACTTCGATGGGCGGGGAGCAGCCATGGGCGACTTCACAGTCCACACACTCAAATTGGATGGTGGTGTGATAAATACGGAACTTCTGCCGTAGTGTCCCGTTAACCTCGTCAAGAATGCGAGCACTCTCCGAGGGCGGGATATCGGCGATGATGATGTGGGTGGCCAGGGCGTGCGTTTGTGATCCCAGGCTCCATACATGCAGGTCGTGCACGTCTTCAACCCCATCGATGGCCTGCAAACAGGCGCGCATCTCGGCCAGTGAGCAACCGCGTGGCGTACCCTCCAACAGGATGTTCAGGGTCTCGCGCACAATGGACAGCGAACTCCATAAAATCAGCGCTGCGATCAGGATGGAGAGCACCGGATCGATCCAGTTGTGCCCGGTCATCAGGATGGCGAAACCGCCCACGATCACAGCCGCGGTGGAGAGTGTATCGCCCAGCATGTGGATGAAGGTGCTGCGGATGTTCACGTCCCGCGAGGTCGTCCAAAGCAGGGCGGCGATGACGCCGTTCATCAGCACCCCGGCTGCGGCGACGATCATCATCAGCCGCGGTTGCACCTGAATCGGCTCGCTCAACCGGTGCACAGCCGCGATGGCAATCCAGATGGCGATCAGGACCAGGGTGAGCGCATTGAGAAACGCCGCCAGCACGCCAGCGCGTTGATAACCAAAGGTCTTTTGGTCAGTAGGCGGGCGAGTTTGAAAGTAGACCGCGACAAAGGAGAGCAAGAGCGCGAGAAAATCGGATACGTTATGCCCGGCCTCGGAGATTAAGGCCAACGAATGCGCGCGTACCCCGGCGAAGAAGGTAAGCGCCACATAGGCAAGCGTCGCCAGCAGCGAGATGCGCAGAATTTTCTTGGTCTTTTCGGACCCGCCGGCGTGGACGTGCATACCTCTAGTGTACCGGGAGTAGCCTGGGACGTGGTAGCGGGCCGACTGTCATCGCAGCGAGGGAGCCGCATCGCTCGACCGGCCGTGCAGGGGTACAGAATTGGCTGTATCCCGCAAGCCGCTCCAGCTCTCGGCCACAATCAGCGAGTTGCCGGGGTTGTGCGGGTCATAGCGCACGGATGCGGGAAAGCCCAGCCGGCAATTGTAGATATTGACCAGGTGCCGCAGCATCGTCACGTCCTGGGAGCACTCGTAGACCACCCCCGCCGCCTCATATTTGTACAGGATCAGTTGCATCCCGTTGACACGCCCGCTCTCTTCGGCACTGAGGTCGGAGATATCGATGACGGTGGCGTCGATGATGCGTCCCTGCTGGACGAGCAGATCTCTGCGCTTGCGCTCGAGCTCATCGGGGCTGGGTCGACGGCGGAGCAGCGCATAAGCGGCCGCTCCGCCGAGGCAGACTCCGAGGGCCGCGAGCGTGCCAAAGAGCTGGGATTCGCGCAGAGGCAGGCTGTTCATTGAGGCTCCGGGCAGGATTCGCAGTACACGTTGCAGGATATCGCAGCCCGTGCCCTCCTGGGCGTCGCGGTGAGGGCGCTGGACCGCATTCGGCAACATCCTTTCCCCCACACCCCGTGGCGGCCGATGCCTGCCGCCCTGCGCTATACTTGCAACAGATGTCAATCCGTTCGTCTGTAGTCCAGGGCTCGACGGCAGCCGCCGCTTCGAAGCCAATATCTCTCGCAAATTCACGCACCGATCGCCAGCGGATTCGCTCCACCACCGTTCTGTGCGTTCGCCGCAATGAGAGTGTGGTTATGGCCGCTGACGGCCAGGTCACACTCGGCGACAGTGTCATCAAGCACTCCGCGCGCAAAATTCGGCGCCTCTACCAGGACAAGATCCTGGCCGGTTTCGCCGGCTCCACAGCGGATGCCTTCTCTCTCTTCAGCCGGTTTGAGGCCAAACTGGAACAGTACGCCGGCAACCTGGGACGCTCTGCCGTGGAGTTGGCCAAGGACTGGCGCACGGATAAGATGCTGCGTAATCTTGAAGCCCTGCTGGTAGTGGCCGATTTGAAGCAGACCTTTTTAATCAGCGGCTCAGGCGATGTGATCGAGCCCGACGAGGGAATTGCCGCGATTGGCAGCGGCGGCAGTTTTGCCCTGGCGGCCGCACGAGCCTTGGTCGAGAATTCGGATCTCCCGGCAAGGGCCATTGCCGAAAAGTCGTTACGGATCGCAGGGCAGATTTGCATTTACACCAACGATCAAATCACGATTGAAGAATTGCACGGCTAGGACTGCCGCCCGGAAGGAGCAGGCATATGGCGATCTTTTTACCTGGAACCGCAGAAGAACTGGAACTGTCTTTAGAAGACCTTACGCCAAGGGAAATTGTGGCGGAGTTGGACAAACACGTAGTCGGCCAGCGAGCCGCCAAGCGAGCTGTGGCCATCGCGCTGCGAAATCGTATGCGCCGGCAGAAACTGCCGCCGGATATCGCCGAAGAGATCATGCCCAAGAACATCATCATGATTGGCCCAACTGGTGTGGGCAAGACGGAGATTGCACGCCGCCTGGCCAAGCTCACCAACTCGCCCTTTATGAAGGTCGAAGCCTCCAAATTCACCGAGGTGGGTTACGTGGGGCGCGACGTGGAATCGATGATCCGCGACCTGGTGGAAATCGCCGTGGACATGGTGCGCGAAGAGAAACTGGAAGAGGTGGAAGACCGGGCGGAGCTCAACGCGGAAGAGCGCCTGCTCGACCTGTTGCTGCCGCCCTCGCCGGCAGCCCCGAGCGCACCGGGTTCCTCGCCGGGACCGGTGGTGATTGACGGCAGCTTTCCCCCAGCCAGCCAGGAAAGCCATAACCGCACCCGGGAAAAACTGCGGCAACAATTCCGCGAAAGCAAGCTGGACGACCGAACCGTAGAAATCGACGTGCGCGAACGCAGCACGCCATCCTTCGAGATCATCTCCAACCAAGGGGTCGAAGAGATGGATATTAATCTCAAGGATGTGCTGCCAAACATCTTTGGCCAACGCACCAAGAAGCGCAAGATGAAGGTCGGTGAGGCTTTCGAATACCTGGTGCAAGAAGAAGAAACCCGGCTGGTCGACATGGACCAGGTCACCCGGCTGGCGGTCGAGCGGGTGGAGAACTCGG
The DNA here is from genome assembly GCA_963758385.1 of uncultured Acidobacteriaceae bacterium. Taxonomy (GTDB): domain Bacteria; phylum Acidobacteriota; class Terriglobia; order Terriglobales; family Acidobacteriaceae; genus PALSA-350. The sequence goes on from CAVWVA010000002.1 coordinate 29,459, forward strand.
GCATCATTTTCCTGGACGAAATCGACAAGATCGCCGGCCGGGAAGGCGGTCACGGTCCGGATGTATCGCGTGAGGGAGTGCAGAGAGACATTCTCCCGATCGTGGAGGGGACTACCGTCAATACCCGGTATGGCATGGTGCGAACCGACCATATCCTGTTTATCGCGGCGGGCGCGTTTCACGTTTCCAAGCCCAGCGATCTGATTCCCGAACTGCAGGGCCGGTTTCCTATCCGCGTCGAGTTGCAGTCGCTGACGGTGGAAGACTTTGTCCGGATCCTTACCGAGCCCAAGTCATCGCTTACCAAGCAGTACACCGCATTGCTCGAAACCGAGGGCTTGAAACTACGGTTTACCAAGGAGTCTCTGGAAGAGATGGCGCGGTTCGCCTTCCGGGTCAACGAAACCACGGAAAACATTGGCGCCCGGCGCTTGCACACCATCATGGAGCGGGTTCTGGACGAGATCAGCTTTTTGGCGCCCGACCTGATGAAGGGTGCGTCCGCCGAAGGCAGTCTACTCGAAATCGCTGCATCCGCCGCCGAAAACGGCGCCACGGTGCCGCTGCCCATAACCGAGATGGAGACTGCGGATGGGATGGAGCGAGTGGTCCTGATCGATCCTGAATACGTGCGGGCGATGGTGGCTTCGATCGTCAAAGACCAGGATTTATCGCGCTATATTCTTTAGGATCGCTGAAAATCGCAGATCTCTCCACTGCGCTGCGCTTCGGTCGGGATTCGGGGCTGGTGGAGAGATCTGCGGCTGCTCTTGGCCATCTCCATCAGACGCCCTCTGCTTAAAGCCTTGCAACCTATGGAACAAGAGCCGGTAAAGCGTCGAAGTGGACGCTGGGCAGGTCTTCCACGGTCCTGCGCAGTGCCTGCTCCCATAGCGCATGCATCCGGTCCAGTTCAGGGTCATCCTCCTGAAAGCGCCGGTAACGATCAAATTCCAATTTGTCGTTTTGGTAGAGCAGAACCTCGAGCGGAGGCCCAACGGTTACATTCGAGCGCATCGCGGCATCCAGCGAAAGCAGCGCATAAGTCCCCGCAACCTCCAGACTGGTCGAATCGAACTCGATGCCACGATCGAGTATCGGCCGGCCGTACTTCACTTCGCCGATCTGGAGATAAGGAGAATCTTCAGTCGCGCTAAGCGGGTTCCCCTGGGGATAAATCAGGAAGAGGTTCGGCTTCTCGCCCTTCACCTGACCACCCAACAGGAGATGGATATTGAACTTGAAGTCGTCTTTTTCGAGCGCGGCGCGATCCAGATCAGAAACCCGGCGAACCGCATCGCCGACGGCGCGCGCGGCAGCATACATAGATTCAACCTTCGCCAGGCCTTCCCCGGACGCGAAATCGTCGCGCAACAGAGTAATGACAGACTGGGTAAGAGACAGGTTTCCACTGGTCAGGATCACAAAGGCGCGTTCTCCCGGTTGAATGAACGTGTGCATCTTTTGGCAAACGTTCACTTGGTCGTATCCGGCGTTGGCTCTGGAATCGGACGCCATTACCAGGCCTTCACGGGTCATGATGCCCAGGCAATAAGTCATTCTTGCCCTCCTCTTTGCATGCTAGAGCACTTTTGCTATTTCGAGGATGTGGCAAGATCCGCGAAGTGCGTCCATGCCCGCGTTTGGGCCCAATTTCTCAAATAATCTTCCTGGTAAAAGATGCTGGACGTTTTCCGGCCCGCGCGGCAGACCGATCGGGAAGTGGTTTCTGCGGTATAACGGTAGAAAGAGGTGGGAACCGATCGGGATTGTCTGGTAGCTTTTCTGCATCATAATTTTTGCGACAAGGACCTTGTCGTTCCTGTCGACTTGCCTGGGGGAAACCCTGGGCACTTCGCTCTTCAGGGCTCGATTGAGGGAGTGCAATGCTTATTCGCTTAGGTTATGACATCAGTTTCAACGTTCCGGCTCCGGTCACCATAGTCGCCATGCTCCACGTCCATCCTTCGCGGGAGCCGGACCTGCTGGAGCCTGACGAGCTGAAACTGGATCCGAATGTGCCGATTACCAGCTACATCGACACTTTTGGTAATCGATGCTCGCGATTTGTAGCCCCCACAGGCTATATAAGGCTGACTGGTTCCACCTTGATCGAAGATTCGGGCCTCGAAGACCCCACCCCGCTCGAGGCCAGTGAGCACGCCGTCGCGGACTTACCCAACGAAACGCTCATCTACCTGCTGAACAGTCGCTACTGCGAGGTCGATCGCCTTTCCAATATCGCGGTCGAGTTGTTTGGCGACGTGGCTCCTGGCTGGAGACGGGTGCAGGCCATCTGCAGCTGGGTTCATTCCAAGGTCGCCTTTGGCTATCAGCACGCCCGCTCCACCAAGACCGCGCTCGACGTGTTTACCGAGCGAGTTGGTGTGTGCCGTGACTTTCAGCACCTGGCGGTCACCTTTTGCCGCGCCCTCAACATCCCCGCGCGCTACGTGACGGGATACCTGGGGGATATCGGAATCCCGCCGACCTTTACTCCCATGGACTTCAGTGCCTGGTTTGAGGTGTACCTGGGGAACCGCTGGTGGACGGTGGACGCCAGGCACAATCATCCCCGGATTGGCCGGGTGTTGATGGCGGTGGGCCGGGATGCTTCAGACGTGGCGATCACCACCTCGTTTGGGATTGCCAGCCTCACCAACTTCAGTGTGGTCAGCGACGAGGTGACGACAGAAACCGCGTCAGGATTCAAGCGGTGAGCAGCGAAATGGAACTAGCCCGACCTAGCACGTTCGCCAATCCGCTCCTGAAGGACTACATCCTCGACAACACTTATGACGAGATGTTCTCCCAGGATGGCGTGGTTCGACCACACTACGCGGCGGTGCTGGAGGCATTTCTCAATCTCCCTCCCGAGGAGATCGCAAGCCGCAAGCGCTCCGTCGACCTGTCGTTCCTCACTCAGGGCATCACTTTTAATGTGTATGGGCACGGCGAAGGTACCGAAAGAATCTTTCCTTATGACCTGTTGCCCCGCGTGATCACCGGTGCGGAGTGGCAGCACATAGAAAAAGGCCTTACCCAGCGAATCACCGCCCTCAATCTTTTTTTGCACGACGTTTATAACGAGGGCAAGATTCTCAACGACGGCCATGTTCCGCGGGAAGTTGTATACAGCTGCCGCCAGTTCCGCAGAGAAATGCGCGGGCTGCAGGTACCGCGGAATGTATATATCACCGTTACAGGCACAGATCTACTCCGCCTGAGCAGCGGAGAATTCGTCGTCCTGGAAGACAATCTGAGGGTGCCGAGCGGCGTCTCCTACATGCTGACCAGCCGGCGCGTGATGAAGCGCACCTTTCCCCAGCTCTTTCGCGATCACGGCGTGCAGCCGATCGAACATTACACCCAGTTGCTTTTGAGCACGCTCCGATCGCTGGCTCCGGAGGGACGCCACGATCCCTCCATTGTGCTGCTCACCCCGGGCGTTTATAACTCGGCCTATTTCGAGCACACGTACCTCGCCCGGCAAATGGGTATCGAGTTGGTCGAAGGCCGCGATCTGGTGATCCACGACAACGTGGTGTATATGCGCACCACGGCCGGTCTGAAGCGCGTGGATGTGATTTACCGCCGGGTAGACGATGACTTCATCGACCCCCTGGCCTTTCGTTCCGACTCCATTCTTGGAGTCGCCGGCCTGTTCAACGCTTACCGTGCGGGCAATGTAACCCTGGCGAATGCCTTCGGCACCGGCATCGCCGATGATAAAGCCGTGTATGCCTACGTGCCGGCGATTATCCGCTACTACCTGGGAGAAGAGCCGATTCTGAACAACGTGGAAACTTTTCTCATGAGCGATCCAAAACAGCGAAAGTATGCCACGGAAAATCTCGACAAGCTGGTTGTGAAAGCAGTTGGCGAATCAGGCGGCTACGGAATGCTGATCGGACCCCACAGCAGCGCGGAACAGCGGGACGAGTTCAAGCGCATGATTGAGGCCAACCCGCGAAACTATATCGCGCAGCCTACGCTCGATTTCTCCCGCGCCGGCTGCTTGACGGAGAACGGAATCGAGCCGCGCCATGTAGATTTGCGGCCCTATATCCTGTACGGCGACAAGGTCCGGATCGTTCCTGGAGGCCTGACCCGGGTTGCCTTGCGCCGCGGTTCTCTGGTGGTGAACTCGTCGCAGGGCGGCGGCAGCAAAGATACCTGGGTTTTGAACGATTGAGGCCGACATGCTTTCTCGCGTAGCCGATAGTCTTTACTGGATGAGCCGTTATCTGGAACGCGCCGAGCACACGGTGCGCCTGCTCGACGTGAATATGGGTCTTATGCTGGACAAGTCGAGCACCAGCACCGAGGGAAGGTGGAAGCGGGTGTTGGCCGCCCTGGGGAATCCGCAAGGCGTCAACTGGAACAATGATTATTACCAACTGGTTCATTCCCTCACCTTCGATGCGGAGATTCCCGCATCTGTTACTTCCTGCCTGATCGAAGCCCGGGAAAATGCGCGCCAGGTGCGCGACGAAATCAGCTCTGAACAGTGGCAGCAACTCAACCGCATGTACCACTGGGTGATACAGCCACACTCAGAGTACGGATTGAATACCCGGCTGGCCGATTTTCTGCCCGCCGTAATCGACGGAGTCCACCTCTTCCAGGGAGTCACCGACACCACCATGAGCCATGGCGAGGAGTGGCAGTTTATCCAAATGGGCCGCTACCTGGAGAGGGCGGCAGCCACGGCAACCCTGCTCGACCTTTATCAACCGGAAATTCTAAATACCCCGGAGGTAGCGGCAGAGGGACGGCAATACCAGGAATGGGTAGGCTTGTTGCGTTGCTGCACGGCTTTTGAGGCGTATTGCAAGGTGTATACCGCGGACCTTACGGCAGACCAGATTCTCGAATTTCTGCTCTTGAGCCCGGAGTTTCCCCATTCGCTAAGATATTCGATCGATTGCGTGCGGCAGTCTCTGGTCGCAGTGCAGCAGTCGAGTGGAAGGCGCCCGGTAGATGAGCTGAGCCGGGTCTCCGGCAAATTGCAGGCGTCACTGAGCTTTGTTGAACTTTCCGATATTCTCGCGCAGGACGCCGGGGCTTACCTGCATAACATCCTGCAGCAATGCCGTCAGACCCATGACCTGATTTACCGTTTTTACATTCAATATTCAGTGGAAGCCGCTCTCGCCATGTAGTCTTGAGCATTTCACTTCGACGCCGCGATAGGCGGATTGCGCAGCAGGGAGTCATCCAGACTATGGATTTTTATCTGATACGGCATCTGACCAAGTTTCTTTATGCGGACCAGGTGAGCGAAAGCCTCATGGAGGCGCGGATGCATCCGCGCAGCGATAACAATCAACGTTGCCTTTCATTCTCCTTGTCGGTCAGTCCTCGCTGCCGCGTTTTCTCCTATCGGGATCATCTGGGCAACAATGTGCATCACTTCGATATTCCCGGCGAGCATTCGCAACTGGTGATGGTCGCCGAAGCCCTGGTGGAGCAGCAGCCGATGCCGCAAATTCCGCAGTCGCTCCGGCCCGGCGCGTGGAACGAGTTGGACTCTCTCATCGCGTTGGGAGATTTCTCCGAGATGCTGCTGCCCAGCGAGTTCGCCAAGCCCTCACCCGCGCTGCTCGACCTGGCGAAGCTGTTGGATGTGCGCCGCCGCGACGACCCCCTGGTGCTGTTGCGGCAACTCAATGCGTCACTCTATCACTGGTTCGACTATGTCCCCCGGAGCACTCACGTCAACTCTCCCATCGACGAGGCGCTCGACTCCAGGAAGGGAGTCTGCCAGGACTTTGCCCACACCATGATTGCGCTGGTGCGCCATGTGGGTATTCCCTGCCGTTACGTCAGCGGCTATCTCTACCATGGGGAGGAGAGCGCAGACCGCTCCACAGCGGATGCTACCCATGCCTGGGTAGAGGCGTTTCTGCCCCAGGTGGGTTGGGTCGGTTTCGATCCTACTAATAATCTTCTAGCCCACAACAGGTATATCCGCACCGCCCTGGGAAGAGATTACGCCGATGTTCCCCCCACGCGGGGAATCTATCGTGGCAGTAAGGAGAGCGAGCTTTACGTCGCGGTCAAGGTGTCGAAATACGTCGACTTGCCGCCGCTTGACCGGGATATGCCGGTTCCGGAAGACTGGTCTATCATCGTGGAGCGGGCGCAGGAGCCGCCATCGCCCCCGGCGCAGCTGCTTCATCTTCAGCAAATGCAACAACAACAGCAATAGAAGGCAATAGGTCCTGACCAAACGTAACCTCGGCGTTTCTTTCCTTCCTTTCCAGGAAGGTCAAGGTTCGCGTAGCTTATCAAAGGTGATACATGGAACAGCACCTCGGTTACTTTTGCCGGGCCTATGTTGGGCAAGACGTTCAAGCGAATGTCATCGCCCGTTCGCTCAGGGAGGCTGAGCTCGAAATCACTCGCATGATTCGCGGCGGAGCCCTGGCGGCCCACGCGGTCGAGCACGGCTGGCCCGATCACAAACCAGTACTGGTCGCCAGCGCCTTCGGCGGGACTGCCGACGGGGAAATGTGGCGATACCTGCGCCACAATTCCGGGCCGGAGTTCGAGCGTTGGCAGGCCGCCTACTGTTCCAAGACCAAGATTCTCGACGATCGCTGGGTCGTGATCGAGCTCTCCCCGGTTGGAATCAAGGAATATAGCGCCTACGGAAAGGCTGTCCGGGCCATCTGGGGAAGCGCCGCGCTGTCCTCCAAGAAGGCGGTTTGTGACGGCCGCGAACCCAGCCGTGAAAAGATCGGTCCTGCGCTTGCAACTCCGCTCGCCAATGGTTAGACCTTAAAAGAGAACCGCAGATCTCCCAAACCACCCTCTCCACCCCCCGAAGTACAATTTCGACGATGTCGCAGGCGTGCACTTGACGGCGTGCGCCTGATTCTCCTAAGGTCAGGAACGCAAGTAAGCGTTTCCCCGCCGGTCTGTTAACGTGTATCAAGATTTGCCAGGTGCCAGTCTCCCGATGCCCAATGCCACCCAGCAGCGCCAAAGCAATTTGAGTGCGCCGGACACCCTGAAAGAGCAAGTGCTGCAGGCCAATCTGGAACTCGTTCGCCAGGGACTGGTCGTCTTCACCTTCGGCAACGCCAGCGGCATCGATCGCAGCCGTGGCCTGGTGGTCATCAAGCCCAGCGGAGTTGATTACGCAGCGCTGACGCCCTCGGATATGGTGGTGACCGATCTGGAAGGCAATGTGGTCGAAGGGCGGCTCCGTCCCTCTTCTGACCTGGCGACTCATCTCATTCTTTACAAGGAGTTTCCTGGCATCGGGGGGGTAGTTCATACGCACTCCGAATATGCCACGGCGTGGGCCCAGGCAGGGCGGGAGATTCCGGCTTACGGCACCACGCACGCGGATTACTTTTACGGCCCTGTTCCCCTGACCGCGGAGCTGACGACGGAGGAAATCGGTGGAGACTACGTCCACAACACCGGGTTCGCCATAACCCGCCGATTCCGGGATCTCGATCCCCATGCGATGCCGGCGGTGCTGGTGGCCGGCCACGCCCCCTTCTGTTGGGGACCGACGCCGCACGATGCCGCCCACACCGCAGCCGTTCTCGAAACCGTCGCCCGCATGGCCTACTTTACTTCCAACCTGCGCCACGACTGCGCAGGCGTTTCCCAAGCTTTATTGGATCGGCATTACTTCCGGAAGCATGGCGCGGCCGCGACCTACGGACAGGAGAAATGATGGTGATGCATCCTGCTGCCCTGGCGGCCACAGTTTCCACTCAGCTAGCGCGCCTGAACTGGATCGATGTCCTGGTCATCGCGATCTACTTCCTGATTGTGGTCTTCATTGGCTTTTACCTTCGCGGCTCCTCCAACACCAGCGAAGAATTCTTTATGGCCGGGCGCGAAATGACAGCCTGGATCGCCGGCTTGAGTTTTGTCTCCGCCAACCTGGGCTCCCTCGAACTCATGGGCTGGGCAGGATCCACCTATCAATACGGAATCCTGGCCATGCATTGGTATTGGATAGGCGCCATCCCCGCCATGCTCTTTCTCGGCATCGTAATGATGCCGTTCTACTACATCTCGAAGACCCACTCCGTGCCCGGATACCTGCAGCTGCGCTACGGAGAGGGGGCGCGGGCTCTTTCCGCCGTCAGCTTTGCGCTCATGACCATTCTGATGAGCGGGATCAACATGTACTCCATGGCCATTGTGATGAAGGTGGTTCTGGGTTGGGACCTGAATTTCAGCATCTGGGTTTCTTCCATCACGGTGGCCGTCTATGTGGCCCTGGGCGGCCTGAAATCCGCCATTTACAACGAGGTGCTGCAATTTCTGCTCATCTGGGCAGGCGCCCTCCTGGTACCGATTCTGGGCCTGATCGAAGTGGGCGGCTGGAGCAATCTGCGGCAGCAGATCGCTACCAATCTGGGACGCTCCGACTATGTGCACCTGTGGTCGACGCTGGGGCACTTTAACACCAATCCCATGGGTGTGAACTGGTTTGGCATCGTCTTCGGGCTGGGCTTCGTCGTCAGTTTCGGCTATTGGACCACGGATTTTCTGGTCGTCCAGCGCGTTCTGTCGGCCGATAACATTCGCTCCGCGAGATTGGCTCCGATCATCGGCGCTGCGTTCAAAATGGCCGTGCCCTTCATCGTGATTCTGCCCGGTCTGCTGGCCCTTTCCGTACTTCCCTTTCACCTGGTCGCCCAGGACGTGGCGGTCAAGACGGGCCAGCACAGCTACAACGAAGTGTTGCCTCTAATGCTGGTGCGCTACTGCGGGCCAGGCCTGCTGGGGCTGGGAGTCACTGCGCTGATCGCCGGCTTCATGTCAGGAATGGCGGGCAACGTGAGCGCATTCTCCACCGTTTGGACGTATGACATCTACGGCGCCTTTCTCAACAAGAAGGCGACGGACCGGCACTATGTCGCCATGGGCCGCTGGAGCACGCTGGTCGGCGTGCTGGTTTCGGTTGGCACCGCCTACCTGGTGCAGCATGCGGCCAGCATCATGGATTACGTGCAGCAGCTGTTCAGCTTCTTCATTGCGCCGCTTTTTGGAACGGTGATCCTGGGCATGCTCTGGAAGCGAGCGACCAAGGAGGCGGGCTTTTGGGGATTGCTCGCCGGAACCGGCACCTCGATCGGTCTCTGGTTGTGGGTTCAGCATGACCCTCACGCACTGCGTTACGTAGCATTTTCCCCGGATGCGAAAGACATGGCGGAGAATGTCTACCGCGCCATGTGGGCGTGGCTCGTCTGTGTGCTGGTGACCGTGGTGGTCAGCTATATGACCAAGCCGCGGCCGGTGGCGGAGCTCGAGGGGCTGGTCTACGGTGTTTCCACCCTCCCCGAAGAGCACGATGAACACTGGTACCAGCGTCCCATCGTGTGGGCGGGCGCGGTGAGTGTGGTCTTCGTGTTCCTGAATATTATTTTTTGGTAAGGAGCAAGCAATGCGGGAGCAGTTTTCTATCTGGTGGTTTGCAGGCGTACTGCTGCTGGCCTATGGTGTGGTGATTTTGAGCACGGGTATCTGGGAAATAGGTCACCCTCTGCCCCATCCCCCGGTTCTGAACAATCTTCATGCACCGATATGGTGGGGTGGACTGCTCACGGTTTGCGGCCTTGGTTACACCATCGGCTTCCGCCCCCGGCGTGTCGTAGATAAGAAAAGGAAATAGCCATGGCGAAACAGATGACGTTCGGCGTGATTGTAGGCAACCGCGGCTTTTTCCCAGACCACCTGGCAAAGACAGGCCGTGACGAGATCCTCAGGGTTCTGGCGGCGGACGGCATCCGCACCATCGCGCTCACCCCGGAAGAATCGAAGTTCGGCGCGGTCGAAACGCCAACCGAAGCGCGGCTTTGTGGTGACCTCTTCCGCAAGCACCGCGACGAAATCGATGGCGTCATTGTTACACTTCCGAACTTCGGCGAAGAGCGGGGGATTGTCGACGCCCTGCGCCTTTCCACGTTGAAGGTGCCGGTGCTGGTGCAGGCTACTCCTGACCGGACCGCGGACATGAAGATTTCCCACCGCCGCGACAGCTTTTGCGGAAAAATGTCAGCCTGCAACAACATGATGCAGTACGGCATTCCCTATTCACTCACCGCGCAACACACCGTGCAACCCGACTCCGATGCCTTCCGCAAAGACCTGTCGTGGTTCTCCTCGGTTTGCCGCGTGGTGCGCGGCTTCACCAATCTTCGTGTGGGCGCGATCGGCGCGCGGCCCGCGGCCTTCAACACCGTGCGCTACAGCGAGAAGCTGCTCGAGCGGAGCGGCATCTCGGTCGACACGCTCGATCTTTCCGAAGTGCTGGGCCGCATCGAGCGCCTGAAAGACAACGACGATGCCGTGCAGACCAAGCTTGCCGCCATTCAATCGTACGTGTCGACCAACAATATTCCGCTTGCCGCACTGATCAAGATGTCCAAGCTGGGCGTGGTGATCGAGCATTGGATGCAGCAAACCTATTGCACCGTCAGCGCGATCCAATGCTGGACTTCGCTCGAAGAATACTTCGGCGTGGTGCCCTGCACGGTGATGAGCATGATGAGCGATAACCTGTTCCCCAGCGCCTGCGAAGTAGACATTTGCGGAACCATCAGCATGCATGCGCTGGCGCTGGCCTCACAGACCCCAAGCGCGCTGCTGGACTGGAACAACAACTACGGTTCTGATCCGGACAAGTGTGTTTGCTTCCACTGCTCCAATCTGCCCAAGCACTTCTTCAATGACGTCATCATGGACTTTCAGGCGATCATCGCGGGCACGGTAGGCAAGGAAAATACCTTTGGCACCTGCGTTGGCCGGGTAAAGGCCGGAGCCATGACCTACGTGCGCTTCTCCACGGATGACTTCCACGGCAAGATCCGCGGATACGTCGGACAAGGGGAGTTCACCAACGATCCGCTGGAGACCTTCGGCGGCGCCGGTGTGGCTCGAGATTCCACGGCTGCAGAAGCTGCTGCGGTTGATCTGCGAGCAGGGCTTCGAGCATCATGTCGCGGCGAATTTTTCCCAGGTGGGCGGTGCTGTGCATGAAGCAGCCACCCGCTACCTGGGATGGAGCATGTACAACCACGATCAGGAGCAGGCGTAGCGGTGGCGGTTGTCGCAGGAGTCGATTTCGGCACACTGAGTGTCGGGTCACGTTTTCGACAGCGACCACGCCGGGACGGGTGGATTGGCCACCGCATCGGCCAGCTATCCGCTGAAGCGCAAGCGAGAAGACCCGGATTTCGCTACGCAATCCCATCAGGATCAAATGAACGCGCTGGTCACGCGATGCGCGAAGTGTTGGCCAAGGCCGGCATCCCGGGGGAGCAGGTCGAAGCCATAGCCCTCGATACCACAGGCTCGAGCGTGGTCCCGGTGGACGCCGGCCTGAGCCGCTCGATGACTACTATCTGTGGTGCGACCATCGCGCCAAGGGAGAGGCGCAGCAGATCACGGAACTCGCCCACCGCCAGCATCTGGAAGCAATTGAATGGTGCGGCGGGGTCTACTCCCATGAGTGGGGATTCGCCAAGCTGCTGCACTGGCTGCGCCACAATCCGGAAAAGCGTGGTCAACTGGCGAGCGCCTTTGAACACTGCGACATGGTGGCGGCGACTCTCTGCGGCATTACCGACCCCAGGCTGGTGAAGCGCAGCATCTGCGCCATGGGCCACAAGTGGATGTGGAATCCCAAGTGGGACGGGCTGCCATCGCAGGCTTTTCTTTCCAGCGTCGATCCGCTGCTGGATGGCATTCGCGACAAGCTTGCGAGGCGAGTATCACACCTCGAATGCGTTAGCTGGCCATCTTGCGCCAGCCGTGGGCGGAGAAGATGGGCTTGCGCGCGGGCATTCCGATTCCCGTGGGCGCATTGGATGCCCACTGGGATGCGATCGGCGCAGGCTGCAGGGAGGGCGATGTGGTCAACGTGGTCGGTACCTCGACCTGCATCATGGCCATGCAGCAGAAGACCACGCTGATTCCAGGCGTCTGTGGGGTGGTTCCCGGCAGCGTGCATCCTGCTTACACCGGCATCGAAGCCGGACTATCGGCCACTGGCGATATTTTCGAAGCCATTGCGCGCCGCGCGAATGTCAAGGTGGCGGAGCTGAGCCAGTGGGCTGGAAAGTTATCGGCCAGGCCAAACCGGCCTTGCTGCGGCTGAGCTGGGACAATGGAGACCGCACGATCCTGGTCAACCCGGAGCTGGGCGGCATCACCCTGGGCTGGAACCTGGTCAACACCGCGCAGGATGAATTGTTCGCCGCGATCGAAGGGAACCGCCTTTCATACCCGCATCATCCTGGAGCGCCTGGCCGAGTACGGAGTGCCGGTGGAGCGGGTGATCAATGCGGGCGGAGTGCCGCAGAATAATGCCGTGCTCAACCAGGTCTACGCGAATGTCCTGGGCAAGCCGGTGCTGGTGCCGGATGGTGATTCCCACCAGCCTCGGCTCCGGCATTTTCGCGCTGCTGGCGGCTGGGGCCTACTCCTCCGTAGAAGAAGCGCAGGCGAAGATGTGCCTTCCGCATAAGACGTATAAGCCGGAGGCTCAGGCTGTGCGGGTGTACGAGGAGCTTTATCAGCTTTACCGCAAGGTCTATCTGGCCTTCGGCCAGGCAAGGGTCCTGCGGTGGAGTTAGGCGATGTTCTGCCCAAGCTGATCGAGATCAGGTCGTCGGCACTGGCTGGTTGCACACGCGAGATGACGATCCCGTCACTTAACCTTGCAAGTCGTCAGTATTGGGTCTCAGCATTCTCGTACTGGGCGGACACCGTACTCCGGCGCCGCGCAGCCAGCCGTAGAGCGGGAAGCGCTCGACCAGTTCCAGCACCTGCCCACGTATGCGGCGCAGGGCTTGAGGATCGTTGCGCTGATCGAGCGCCTGGGCGATCCACTTGCCGATGGTGCGCATCTCCGGCTCGCGCATGCCGCGCGTGGTCAGGGCCGGGCTGCCGATGCGGATGCCGCTGGGCTTCATAGGCGGATTGGTGTCGTAGGGAATGGCGTTCTTGTTGACCGTGATGCCCGCTTCGTGCAGCGCGAACTCGGCTTCGCTGCCCAGCATCCCGCGGGAGAAAACATCTATCAGCATCACGTGCGTGTCGGTACCGCCGGAGATCACGCGGTAGCCTTCGCCCATCAGCGTCTCGGCCAGGGCCTGCGCATTGACGACGACCTGCTGCGCATATTGCTTGAATCCCGGCTCCAGCGCCTCGCGAAACGCCACCGCCTTGCCGGCGATTACATGAACCAGCGGGCCACCCTGCTGGCCGGGGAATACGCTCCTGTCGACTGCGGCGGCAAACTGCTGCTGGCACAGAATCATCCCCGCGCGAGGACCACGCAGGGTCTTATGCGTGGTGGTGGTGACCAGGTGCGCGTGGGGCACCGGCGAAGGATGCGCGCCGCCAGCCACCAGGCCGGCGAAGTGCGCCATGTCGATCAGGAGCAGCGCTCCGACCTTATCGGCGATCTGCGCGCATGCGGGCAAAGTCGATGATCCTGGGATAGGCGCTGCCTCCGCCAATGATGAGCTTCGGCTTCTCGCGCTCGGCAATGGCTTCCAGCTTGTCGTAGTCGATCCGCTCCGTCTCCCGCTCCACGCCGTAGAAGGCTACGCGGTAGAGCTTGCCGGAGAAGCTGAGCTTGTGCCCGTGGGTCAGGTGGCCGCCATGCGCCAGGTCAAGACCCAGGATGGTGTCGCCCGGGTTGATCACCGCCATGTAGGCGGCGGCGTTGGCCTGCGAACCGGAGTGGGGCTGCACGTTCGCGTGCTCGGCGCCAAAGAGCTGCTTGGCCCGGTCGCGCGCCAGGTTTTCGACGACATCGGCAAATTCGCAGCCGCCGTAGTAGCGCTTGCCCGGGATAGCCTTCGGCGTATTTGTTGGTGAAGACCGAACCGACAGCCTCCAGCACTGCCTGGCTGACAAAATTCTCCGAGGCGATCATTTCCAGGCCTTCGTGCTGGCGGAGGATTTCGTGGTCGATGGCCGCGGCGATCTCTGGATCGGCCTCGGCGAGCGGACGGCGCATGCGGTCGGACATGAGGCAATTTTAGACTATTTGGCTACTCCAACGAGTCGCTAGCGGGCGACCAGCTCGCTCTGCTGGTTGGCGGGCGTGGGCCCGGCCAGCGTCGCCAGGTGCTTGAACGCGGAGTAGACAAACGAGCCGATATACCAGCCGTCCATGAACTTATAGGGAGTTTCCCCGGTGGTGTAGTGGCCGCAGGGCAGCACCTTGGAGACAAAATCGATCCCTCGGCGGCGGAAGTTGTCGATCACCTGGAGCGAGTATTCCCGCAGAAAGGTGAGGTCGTAGGTGGCATGGACCAGCAGGACCTTCTGCGGGTGAGCGGCAAACTGGTCCATGTAATGGGAGGGGCTGATGGCTGCCCAGACATCGCGCAGCCGTTGCTGGGTCATGGAGATCGATTCGAAGGCGGCGCGGATGTGCCGGGTGCTCTGCCCCGTCCAAACCACATCGCCGAAGGACATGGAGGCATGGTTGAACGCGGTCACGCGCACGCGGCTGTCCAGCGCGCGCGGCGAGAAAGGCATAGCAGGAGCCAAGACTGGTCCCCAGAATGCCGAATTGCTCGTAGCCCTGTTGCTGCAAGCCAGTCGATACAGCAGCGGATGTCGATCACCGCCTGACGGCAGGAGGAGATGGTGCGGCCCGACGTTGGCGCTGACCGCATAATCGGCGCGCTCCAGCTCAGCCGGGCGGCGGATGTCATGGTATGGCTTACTCAAGCGCAAGGCGGAGACGCCAAAGCGGTTGAAGACGGAGCAGAGGGCATTGTGGCTGAAACGCGTCGGCGTTCCACTGCGGCATGACAATGATCGCCTGTTTCGGCTTACCCGCCATTTTTTCTGCTGGAGCAGGAAACCAGCGGGCGTTGACCCGGTCGTTCTCCGGATAGGGCGTGCGCACCGGCGAAGTAAAGCGCAGAAATTGCGCCTTGCGCAGGCTGCCATCGGCTGCCCGCTGGCGCATCCGGGCATCCTGCTGCAAAGTCTCCGGGCGAACATTGGTGGGAAATAACTGGGGATGGCGCTCTTCCAGCACAAAATCCCGCGGTGTTTGATAGGCAAAAAACTCGCGGCGATGGCCCAGGATGAAGTCGTTCAGCGCGAGCATTGCCCGCTCCCCCGACGCATGGTCCCCAGGAGCGGGTTGGTCTAAGTTGAACCCGTGCGTTTGGGTGAATTCCTGGAGCCAGTCAAATCCCCACTCCACCGGACGCACGATTCGATTCGTGTCACGGGTGGTCAGGGCAGTCTCCCAGCGGTACATCCATTGTCCGTAGAGCTTGCTAAGCATTCTCTTCACTGTAGCCTGACCGTGGCTCTCAATGCGCGCTCCCTGCCTGAATGCGGTACTGCTCGACCACGGCGGACATGTCCTCTTCGCCCTGCCCGGCGGCGATCGCGTGCTCGAACACCTCTAGCGCCGCCCTGGCCATGCTCAGGTCCAGGGACTGGTGGCTGGCCTCGCCAACGGCGTAACGGAGATCTTTCGCCATGAGCCGCAAAACGAATTGCGGCTCATACTGCCGCGCCGTCATGCGGCCGCTGAGCAGCTTTACCAGCGGGCTTCCAGGAGCTCCCTCGGTGAGCACGCTGAGCGCTTTCTGCGCGTCCAGGCCGCTGCGTTCAATCAGGGAGACGGCTTCGGCGAGAGCCGCGGTCTGTACTCCGGCGAGGAAGTTATTAATCAGCTTGAGCCGGGCCCCGCTACCCACCGGGCCCACCTGGACCACACCGCGTCCCATGGTATTCAGGATCGGGGCAATTTTCTGCAGCACGGTCGCGGATCCACCGGCCAGGAAAAGTAGTTGCCCAGCCGCCGCCTGGGCCTTGCTCCCGGTCACCGGCGCATCCACCAGCTCGCAGCCTCGCTGCTGGGCCGCCTCTGCGAGTTCATGGATCCACTCCACCGTAACCGTACTGGATTCCACCAGGATGGCGCCCGGCGCCGCGGCCACGAGTGCTCCCTCAGTGCCGAGCCATGCTTCGCGGGAGACCGGGACATCGGCCAGCATGCTGAGGATGACAGCCGCACCCGCTGCAGCCTCGCGGGGTGAACGGGCCAGTGTCGCCCCCCGCGCCTCAAGAGGCTTTGCCTTGGCTGCGGTGCGGTTGTAAACGGTGAGCGGATAGCCAGCGTCCAGGAGCCGGCCGGCCATGCCTGACCCCATCAGCCCAAGCCCTAGTAACGCGATTCTGGTGTCCTGCATAGGATCTCCTGCCCCCTGGCAATCAAAGCTCTAGAATAGAACTGTATGGCGTTTACGGAACAATACGACATTGTAGTGGTGGGTGCCGGGCACGCGGGCTGCGAAGCGGCAATGGCCGCCGCCCGCATGGGCCTGCGCACCGCGCTATTCAGCTTCAACCTGGACCTGATTGCGCAAATGTCCTGCAACCCAGCCATCGGGGGCATCGCCAAGGGCCACCTGGTGCGGGAAGTAGATGCGCTGGGCGGCATCATGGGCGAGGTTGCCGATGCAGTCGGCATTCAATTCCGCTTGCTGAATACTTCCCGCGGTCCGGCTGTCTGGTCTCCCCGGGCGCAATGCGACAAGCGCCAATACCGGGTAAAGATGCGCCAGGTGCTCGAATCCCAGGCAAATCTCCACATCAAGCAAGCCGAGGTGGTGGACCTGCTCCTCGACGAGCCGGGCGAGATCGGAGCGCCCAGGACGCTGCGCGGAGTCCGGCTGCGCGATGGCCGCACGGTGCTTGCGGGTGCCGTGGTCATTACCACCGGCACCTTTCTCAACGGCCTGATTCATTGCGGCGAAGAGCGCTACCCTGCCGGCCGCAGTGGAGAACCACCCAGCGTGTTGTTAGGCGAGGCGCTCAAGAACCTGGGCCTGCGCGGATGCCGCCTCAAGACCGGCACGCCGCCCCGGCTGGACGGCCGCAGCATCGACTGGAGCCGCTTCGCGGAGCAGCCCGGCGACGCCGATCCGACCCCATTCAGTTTCCGCACGGTGGAATTGCCGCAGAAACAGATCTCCTGCCACATCGCGTACACCACGCCGGAAACCCTGCGCATCATCCGCGAAAATGTCCACCGTTCCCCGATGTACTCGGGGCAGATTCAGGCCATTGGGCCGCGCTATTGTCCTTCGATTGAAGACAAAGTGGTCCGTTTCCCGGATAAGGAGCAGCATCAGTTCTTCCTCGAGCCGGAGGGGCTGGATACCAATGAGGTCTATGTCAACGGCATGTCGACCTCACTGCCCATGGAAGTGCAGTGGGAGGTGGTGCGATCGATTCCTGGCCTGGAGAACGCGGAGATGCTCCGGCCCGGTTATGCCATCGAGTACGATGCCATCGACCCTACCGAGCTCGACCGCAGCCTCTCTGTTAAGCAGATTGCGCGCCTCTACCTGGCAGGGCAGATCAATGGCACGTCGGGGTACGAGGAAGCCGCGTGCCAGGGCCTCATGGCAGGCATCAATGCCGCCCTCCTGGTGCGTGGAGAGCCACCCTTCACCCTCGACCGCACCGAAGCCTACACCGGCATCCTGATCGACGACCTGATCAGCAAAGGCACCAATGAACCGTATCGCATGTTTACTTCGCGGGCGGAGTTTCGCCTGCACCTGCGGATCGATAACGCAGACCGCCGCCTGACCCCTTATGGGTACAAGCTGGGCCTGATCAGCAAGAGCGCCTGGCAGGATTATGAGCAAAAGCAGGCGCGCGCGGTGGCGCTGGAGAAGGTGCTCGCCACGAGCAAGGTGAACCTGTCGCGGCTGAGCGAGCTGCTGCCGAAGCTGGCGTTGTCGCTCGGGAATGTTGCCGGCCAAACCTACGCGCAACTGCTCAAACGTCCGGAGATCAGCCTGGAGTCATTGTTGCCTCTACTAGCGGATGAGTGGGAGGCGCCTCCGCTCAACGCGCGGGTGCGCAACGAGATCAAATCCGTGGAGACGGAAATCAAGTTCGCCGGCTATCTTGACCAGCAGCGCAAGGCGATCGACAAGCTCAAGAATGCGGAGCAGCGGGTGATCCCCGCGAACTTCGAGTACGCGGGAATCAGCGGTCTATCTCGCGAAATGCAGGAGACCCTGGCCCGGGTTCGGCCGCAAACCCTGGGCCAGGCCAGCCGCATTCCCGGGGTGACGCCGGCTGCACTTTCTCTGCTGAATATCTACCTGGAAGTGGGTGAAAGGCGAAAGACGCTGGCCTCTTCGCAGTAGGTTCTCCGATGGGAAACAACCTCGCAAGGGTTTCGGCCACAGGAGCATCCACACAGAGATCTCTCCACCCCGATGACCCGGACGGCCATATCCGTCATCGTGCAGGCTAGAACCCAGGTGGAGTGGGCGGAGGAGGAGCGGCTTCCACCTCCGGTTGTATCCCGACACCCACCGAAGGAGCCTGGCCGGGCATGGACTGAGCCTCAGGCATGGCTTGTGGCGCAGGCGCGACATAGGGACGGCGCGACCGTGAGGAAGGGCCGGGCACAAACCCGTCAGCGGAAAAGCGCGGAATGCCGAAGTGGCCACGCAGATGCAACAGATCGATCGTGCTGATGTCCCCATTCAGGGCTATCAAGTTCAGATCCTTGGCCCCGGAGACGAGCACCATCATCCCGGTCACGTCCATGTGGGAGAAGTTGATCCACAAGTCGGTTTGTCCGGGATTGAAAGGGTCGCCCTTGCCATGGGCTGCGACCAGGTGTCTCCAGCCGGCGGCTTCATATTGCCGGCGGATCAGGTCGAGCGCGGCCGGGTCGTACATGCCTGGGGCAGCGAAGTGATAGCTGTGCACGGAGATACCGTTGAGCTTGGCAATGGCGTTTCGCACATCCTGATCCGCGTCGCCAATAAAATAATTGGCTACCTGCAGCATGGAGCGATCAAAGGTGAAATCGGTGTGAAAGGCGGCGCGCTGCCCCAGCACCTCAAACCCTTGCGGAACCCAGCTTAACGGCGGCTGCTGGTTTTGCGCGGCCGGCCCACTTTGGCCGAAGACAGCAAGCGGCGCAGTAACCAGAAGCGCAAGAAGGACGAGCATGGCGCGGGGGCTTCGCATGGCAGTTCCACAACTCCTTCCGGATAAGACGCCAGGGCCGGGAAAAAGTTGTGGTGAAGCTGCCGGATCTGGTGAACCTGGCGGACTGCTTCTGCGTCACGGCTAGGGCTTGCGAGGGGCTGGACAAGCGGTCCACGTGGCAAAGGCTTGCTGCGCGTAGGCGAATCCCATGGCAGCACACATCAGCATAATGGTAATCATTACAGTTTCGTTTCTCATTTGCGTCCTCCGCCTTCGGATGTGAAATCCGGATGCAGATTAGCAACGATTCAGCGTCGACCCTACAGCCAAGTGGTCATACACGCGGGCTAAATAGTCATACCCTTCGAGTCCTGTTATCTCTGGCTTTCTGGAAGAGCGCCGCAACGAAAGGTCTCTCTAGGTTCGATTTTGAAACAGTAATAGACCTCTTCGCGGCTGAACCGGCTTTTAGGTCACCAACACCGGTTCCTGGCAGTTCCTCGCCGCTATCCTGCATTCCCGATTCGGCACTCAGAATCCGTGTCAGATGGAGGCAACCGGCAGCATGTTCGCAAAATGAGCAGGGGCAGCAGTCCCGGTTAAGAACTGCTGCCCCTATTCGTTTGAGCTGGAGAGCCTGTTTAGCTACAAGGCTTGCCCGCGTCCGCGTGAGCACCTTTGGCCTTCGCGTCCGCTTCGGACATATAAGCGCCGGCCTTGGTTGTGCCGTAGTATTTCGTGCCCGGGCAGTGATAGACCTTGGTGGAAGTATTGAGCCAGACCAGGCCTGGGCCACCACCGGGAGCCGGCGTTGTCGATGTCGCGGTCTTGGTTTTGGGTGCAGGAGCCGCGGCGGGCGCGGGCGTGGCAGCAGGAGCAGGAGCGGGCTTGGGCACAGCAGTAGGAGCGGGAGTTGCGGCCGGAGCAGCGGTAGGCGCGCCTGCCGGCGCCCACCAGGTCTTTACCCCCTTGTGGCCTCGGCACGCACCGCTCTTGGTTGCGCCCGTCCAGTAGGAGCCATCGTTACAAAGCCCGGTAGAACCGGTGGGAGCTCCGGCGGGGGCCTGCGCAATCCCTACTTGCGACGCGATCATTGCGGTTAAAGCCAGCGCGGTTGCTGCCAGCATCGAACGAATCATTGTCTTCATATACGCTCCAGTTGAACGAACAGCGTGAATTTTAGAGAGGCCCCATGCTACGACGGCGGCGGGCGGAAGTTCAAGGTTTTTGCCACGTCTTTGATGCCACGTCTTTGATCAGGTCCAACTCCGCGGGGAACAAGCTGCAACTGCAGATCTCTTCCCCGCCCTTCATCGTTTCTACGGGGGAGGCACGCTGCCCGGCAAAGGCGCAGGCTGGGTGCTTTGAGGTCCCTTGTACACCAACGGCACGTGCAGGGGCAGCGTGGCGTCGCTGTGCTTCACCTTGGGCTTCTCCCTGGCTGCGGGCCCCTTGGTGTCTTCGGCAACCACCGTGCGTTGAGAATTCAGACAAAGCCAATGATCCCTGACATGCTCGAACACGTGGGAGAAAATGCCCTTCTCCAGAACCGGCGCCTTCTCCCCCTTCCAGCTCATGACATAGGTACCATTGACGATGGCGACCTCGCCCACAAAACGAACGCTCACCACCTTCTGCTCCAGGGAATCGGGCCCTTCGTTCTTTACGAAGAGGTGGGCAATTTGCTGGTTGCGCGTGGTTACATCTCCACTGGCCGAAATGCCGATGAACTGCGGCGCCAGCACCAGTTCCAATCCATATTGATCGCGCTTGGTGATCGCGTCGCTCCAGCGATCTTCCACCTGCTGCATCTCGTGAAATGCAGGTGGCGCCGCGCTGGTTTGTGCTGGTTGGTTTTCGGCGCCCAGGCACAAGCCGCAGACCTGGAACAGCGCGACTGCTAAGAAAGTTTTTGTTCGATGACCCATCGCAAAACTCGACCCCATCCTTGCTTCATCATACCGTTGCCAGTTGTCCACATTTGCACCTAAGTCGTTAGCTCCACCGTCAGGCTGCGGGCCTTGGTTGTGCCCTAAACTGAGCTTGGAGTTCCCATGGCCACCCTTTCTGATGTCTCGTTGGACCGCGGCCTGCCCGCCAGCGTAGAGGCGGAGCGTTCCATTCTGGGCGCGATCCTGCTCGACAACCACTCCTATAACGAGGCCGCGGAAAAGCTTCGCGCCGAAGACTTCTCCCTGGACTCGCACCGGCGTATCTATAGCCGCATGGCGGAGTTGATCGACGCCCACCGCGCGGTCGATATCGTGACCCTCGCGGAAGAACTGGCTCGACGCAAGGAGGTCGAGGCCGTAGGCGGCGTCGCCTATCTTGCTTCGCTGACCGAGGGTCTGCCGCGCCGGCCCAGCATCGAGGAGTACGTCCGGATCGTGAAGGACAAGTCGCTCGCCCGGCAGCTGATCGGCATCTGCAGCACGGCGATTACCCGGGCGGCGGACCAAAGCGATGAAGCCCTGGTGGTGCTGGATGCAGCGGAATCAGGACTGCTGGAGGTATCCGAAAGGGGCATCACCCGCGGGTTCGCCGGCATTCCCGAAATCGTTAAGGATTCCTTCGGCACGATCGACAATCTCTACGCCCAGCAAAAGGAAGTAACCGGGCTGGCCACTCACTACACCCAATTCGACAAGATGACCAGCGGCTTGCAGGCTTCTGACCTGATCATCATTGCCGCCCGCCCCAGCATGGGCAAGACGGCATGGGCTATCAATATCGCAGAGAATGCAGCAGTCCGAGACGGCAAAGTGGTGGCCGTGTTTTCCCTCGAAATGTCCAAGGAGTCTCTGCTGCGCCGCATGCTGGCCTCGCAGGCGTTGGTTTCCATGCAAAAGATCCAAACCGGTTTTATCCCCAAGCAGGATCGGGGCAAATTGATGGAGGCGCTGGAACGGCTGGCGGAGTCGAAGATTTTTATTGACGACACACCGGCGATCGCTCTCTCCGAGATGCGGGCCAAAGCGCGGCGGCTGCAGCGGCAGCAAGGCCGCCTGGACCTGATCGTCATCGACTACCTGCAACTGATGAGCGCCTCGACCTTCGGGGTAGGCGCCCGGCGCTACGAGAACCGCACCCAGGAAGTCTCCGCAATTTCCCGCGGGCTCAAGGCCCTGGCGAAGGAATTGCGGGTGCCGGTGGTCGCGCTCTCCCAGCTCAGCCGTGCCTCGGAACAGCGCGGGGGCGACAAGAAACCGATGCTTTCCGATCTGCGCGAATCGGGTTCTATCGAGCAGGATGCCGACGTAGTCGCCTTCATCCACCGCGACAGCTATTACAACAAGGACGAGAACGGAGAAGAAGATCCCGACTCCAAGAACAAGGCCGAGATCATCATCGCCAAGCAGCGCAATGGTCCCACCGGGTCGGTGCATCTCGCCTACCGGGCGGACTGCACCCGGTTTGAGAACATGGCCTTTGGCGACGCGCCGGGAGAATATTAGAACCTTTCTCAACCACCCACACGGCAACGAAACACGAAATTAAAATAGCCAATGTTTACCCGACCCCTCTGGGCTGAGGTCTCCCGTCACAGGCTGCTCCACAACTACGAGAAACTGCGCCACGCCGCAGGCTCCCAGGCTGAAGTGATGGCGGTGGTCAAGGCCAACGCGTATGGCCATGACGTGCTGGCCTGTGCTCCGCTGCTGGCTGGGGCGGGCGCCGGGTGGCTGGGGGTGACCGGGGCGGAGGAGGGGGCCGCGGTGCGAGCGGTTTGTCCGCAAGCGCGCATTCTGCTCATGTCGGGAATCTTCCCCGGCGAAGCCGAGATGGTCCTGGAACAGGGGCTGACGCCAGTGGTTTGGGAACCCTGGCATCTTGACTTGCTGGAGGCGGCTGCGGGTGCCCGTGGTATGCCGGCCGCAAGCCTCGCGGTGCATCTGGAGATTGACACTGGCATGTCTCGGCAGGGCGTCCGTGTCATGAGCACCGAAATTTCCCCGCAAGCTGCTTCTCTGTTGCTTCGATTCTATTCCGGCTCTTGTCTCCGGCTGGAGGGGGTGATGACTCATTTCTGCGCGCCCGAGGCGATGTCCTCGGTTCACCCGAATCCGCAATTGGCGAGCCTGGCAACGGCGCTGGAATTCATCCGTGGTCGCGGCCTTCGTCCCCAGTGGCTGCACGCGGGCAATTCGTCAAGCATCGTCGCCGGCCCTGACCGGCAGGCCCTGATCGAGATGGCGTCCCAGGCGGGCGCGCGGCTGATGTTACGCGCCGGCCTCGCGCTCTATGGATATCTCGACCGCTTGACCCAGGACGGCGTTTCCTGGGATGGAGCGGAGCCGAAGCTTTCTCCTGTGCTCGCCTGGAAGACCCAGGTCACCTCGCTCCGCACCTTGAATCCCGGCGACACCGCTGGCTATGGCAGGGCCTGGGCCGCGACCCGGCAAACCCGCCTGGCTTTGTTACCCGTTGGCTATGCCGACGGGCTCAACCGACTGCTCTCCAACCGCGGTCATGTTCTCATTCACGGCCAGCAGGCGCCCATTGCCGGCCGCGTCTCGATGGACCAGACGATGGTGGATGTAACCGCCATTCCCGAGACTGCCATTGGCGATGAAGTGGTGTTGCTGGGGAGGCAGGGCGACCACACGCTCACCGCCTGGGATCTGGCCGACCTTGCGGGGACAATCCCCTGGGAGGTGCTCTGCGCCATCGGTCCTCGGGTTCCGCGGCTGCTCGTCCCTTAAGGAATTGATTTGGGCTCTTTCCGTTACACTCAACAGAGACATCATGTTTATCGATGAGGCAAGAATTCGCGTGAAGGCAGGAGACGGCGGCAACGGCTGCGTTGCCTTCCGGCGGGAAAAATTCGTTCCCCGCGGTGGTCCCTCCGGCGGAGATGGCGGCCGCGGCGGCGACGTCATCATGGAATCGAGCGAGCGCCACAATACCCTGGTTCACTTTCGCTTCAATCCTGAACACAAGGCGCAGCGCGGACGTCACGGAGAGGGCTCCAACTGCAGCGGTAAAGAGGGCGAGGACGCGATTTTGAAAGTGCCGGTCGGCACCGTTTTGTATGACGACGACACCGGCGCCGTGGTGCACGATTTCTCCCAACCCGACGAGCGCATCGTAGCCGCCAAGGGCGGTCGTGGCGGACGAGGAAACCAACATTTCGCCACCGCCGTTCATCAGGCGCCGCGGGAATCGGAAGCGGGCAGGGCGGGCGAAGAACGCAATTACCGGCTGGAGTTGAAGCTGCTGGCCGATGTCGGGCTGGTGGGATACCCCAATGCCGGCAAGTCGACGCTGATCTCCAGGATCTCCGCCGCCAAGCCCAAGATCGCCGACTATCCCTTCACTACGCTCGAACCAAACCTGGGGGTGGTCTCCGTGGGAGAGCCGCCACATGAAGATAGCTTCGTGGTGGCCGACATCCCTGGTTTGATCGAGGGAGCCCACCTGGGAGCCGGCCTGGGAATGCAGTTCCTGCGCCATATCGAGCGGACCCGCGTCCTGGTGCATTTGGTCGACGTTTCGGATGCGAGCGGCCGCCCTGACCCGGTAGAAGATTTCCGGGTGATCATGGCGGAGCTAAAGAGTTTCGGGCACGGGCTGGATGAAAAGCCAATGCTGGTGGTGGCCTCCAAGGCGGATGTGGCCAACCCCGAGAAGCTCAAGAAACTGCGCGCGATGGCGAAGCGGCGGAAGCTGCCGTTCTACGCTATCTCCGCAGTGAGCGGCGCTGGGATCAATGAGTTGAAGTATGCGTTGGGTGAGCGCGTCCGGGCGTCGCGAGAGGCTGAGATCGCGCCGGTGGCAGCCCCCACCGTGCTTGCCCAATACTGACTGGCGGAAAACCAGGTGGACGGTCAAGTGGAGTGCGTCTGATCTCATCCTTGGCAAAAAACGCGAAGGATAGGGGCACCAGAAAAAACCGCTAGGCGGTGACCAGGCGAGCAGCAGGTACAGCAACCAGGCTGCCGCGGGTGGCAGGAAACTGGACCAGCTCCCAGGCGGAGCGGTCGCGTAGCAGGCGGGAAACCAGCGCGGTGTGCATAGCGTGTCCGGCACGCTGGGCGACGACGCGGCCAAGGATGCGATGTCCAGCCAAGGCAAGATCCCCAATCAGATCGAGCACTTTGTGGCGAACAAACTCGTCATCAAAACGAAGAGGCCCATTCTGCACGGCGCCGCCACACAGAATGATGGCGTTCTCCTCCGACGCACCCCGGATCAGCCCCATGTCGCGCAGCATTTTCTCGTCTTCGCGAAAACCAAAGGTGCGGGCGGCCGCAATCTGGGCGCCATACGATCCGGCCGCCAAATCCACGGTGAACGCCTGACGGCCGATGGGGTGAGGAAAATTGATGTCGTACGTAATGCTGTACCCCTCACCGGGATAAACAGCGATGAACTTGCCATTCTCGCGAACCTCGACGCTCTTCAATATGCGAAGATACTGCCGCCGGCGGCGTTGGCTCCGGATCCCGACCTGGGCAAAGGCCTCCACGTAAGGAAGTGCGCTGCCGTCCAGGATGGGCAATTCGAGATTGTCCAGCTCAATGATTACGTTGTCGACGCCCATGCCGATCAGGGCGGAAAGAAGGTGCTCGGTGGTGGATATCAGCACACCCTGGCGCATGATGCTGGTAGCGTAAGAAACTTTTGCTACATTTCTGCCGGTAGCGGCAATCTCGTAATTGTCCAGGTCGGTGCGGCGAAAAACGATCCCTGAACCAGCAGGCGCGGGCAACAATCGCATGTTCACCGGCGCCCCGCTGTGGAGACCGATTCCTGAGAACTCAATCACCGATGCGATGGTCGTTTCTAGATGCGCTGGTTCCACGAAATAGAATTCCTGGCGTGCAAGTAGTAGCAAAACCATAGAGTACATAGGAAGAAAAAAGTTTTACTGTGTCAAAAATGCAACAAACTGATCGGGCCAGGGATAGTCCCCCTTCCGTGGTAGGGAACCCGGAACGACACCTGGGAAAGAGAAAGGAACCCCCATGCGAACCTACCGTGACCTGACCCGGGCCGTGGCCAGGCGCCAGCCAATGATGTTGAAAATGATCGCCGAACTGGTTGAAATCGAGTCCCCTACGGAAGACCGGGCGGCCGTAAACCACTGTGCCGCGTTGCTGGAAGGCTGGATCACGGCGGCCGGCGGGAATAGCAGGCGCAGCAGACAAAAATCCGCTGGAGACCTGCTGGTGGGCCGTTTTGGGCCGGCCCGGTCAGGCCAAAAGCCCCTGATGCTGCTTGGCCATCTGGATACTGTCTGGCCTCTGGGCACGCTCCGAAAGATGCCCTTCCGGGTGCGCGGAGGCCGGGCCTGGGGTCCTGGGGTCCTCGACATGAAAGCGGGCGTCGTGATGGCTATCAATGCGTTGCAGGTCCTGGCGGAAGCCGGGCGGTTAACTCGTCCAGTCATCTTTCTGCTCAATAGCGACGAGGAGACAGGCAGCGAGCATTCGCGATCTCTGACCGAGTCTTTGGCGAAGAAGTGCTCATCCGTCTTTGTGCTCGAGCCGGCGCAGAGTCCTGCCGGAGCCTATAAGACGGCAAGGAAAGGCGTGGCCAACTACCGGCTGCAGGTACACGGCGTGGCCTCCCATAGCGGGGTCGACTTTAGCCGGGGGCACAGTGCCATCCTGGAGCTGGGGCGCCAGATTGAGCGTGCCAGCGCCTTCAGCGATCCGGTCCGGGGCATCACCGTCAACGCGGGCGTGATTGGCGGCGGCACACGATCCAATGTGGTGGCCGCCGAAGCGTGGGCGGAGTTCGACGTGCGAATCGCCCGGGCAGTCGATGCCCAGAGAATCGATCGCCGCTTCCACTCTCTGCGCGCGGTGGACCGTGCTTGCAGGCTAGAGGTTGAGGGCGGCCTGAACCGGCCTCCGATGGAACGTACGCCGGGTACCGTGGCGCTCTTTCGCAGCGCCGCAACACTGGCCGCCGGACTGGGTTTCGATTTGCAGGAAGCAGCGACGGGCGGAGGCTCGGACGGAAATTTTACCTCTGCCCTGGGAATCCCAACGCTCGATGGCATGGGAGCGGTCGGCGAAGGCGCTCATGCCGACCGGGAATCCATTCAGCTCGACGCGCTCGTTCCTAGAACAGCACTGCTTGCAGCGATGATCGGCGGCCTTGCTCTCGGTTAAGTCCGCGGAAGTGCCGCTGAGAAAGGAACACCATGCTGGCCGCCGTTGATCTCACTCTGCTCGCCATCTTTGTTCTTTGCTCCACTCGGTTACTCGCTCCTCAGGTAAGCAAAAAGAACCATTCCGGCATTCGCTCCTGACCACCAGTCCGGAGTTTCTGTGCTGACCACCAAGCTTCACCATCAGCCTCGCGGGCCGGATACCCGTTGCTCCGCCGCCTCCAGCATGCTCGCTACCAGGGCGAGCGGCAGCCCGACCACGTTAAAGTAACAGCCGTTGATACGTGGAATCCAGCGCGCCGCGTAACCCTGGATGGCGTAGGCGCCTGCCTTGTCCATGGGCTCCCCGCCGGCGACGTATCGCGCCACGTCCTCAGGGGAAAGCGTGAGCACGGTCACCTGGGTTACCTCCGCCGCTACTTCGGCCGCCGCCGGTCCCCAGACCACGGCCACACCAGTGACCACATGGTGGGTGCGTCCCGACAGCAAGCGCAGCATCCGCGCGGCATCGGCGGCATCTGCCGGTTTGCCCAACACCTCGCCATCGCATACCACCACCGTATCGGCGCCCAGAACGAGCTTCGGCTCCGGGGAAAATTGGCGGGCAAAGACTTCCTCGGCCTTCTCCCGGGCCAGCCGGGTGGCAAAACGGATGGCGTCCTCTTCCGGGCGGCGGAGCTCGGGCACAAAGGAGGCCTCGACCTCAAAACGATATCCCGCCTGGGCCAGGAGGTCCCGCCGTCGCGGTGAGGCGGAAGCCAGGATGAGCCTGGGGTTCATAGTTTTAGCTCTCGGCCAGGCTGGTGCCTCCGCGGGCGCCCTGGCGGTCGCAGACCGCCCAGGCCATTCGCGGGGTGTTGTGGGCGAAGCCGAAGCGGCCGTCGGGACCGAGCAGAATGATGCCTCCGTGGCCTTTGAGCCGCGCATAAAGATAGGCAATCGCATCCTGGGCGGCTTGTTCCGGTCCTAGCTGAGGCACCCGGTCGACGGCCCACTTGCCCAGCACTAGCTTCATGATGGGTTCGCCCCAACCGGTAAGCGAAGCCGCCGCACTGCGGTTGTCGGCATACCCGCCGCAACCGATGAGCGAGGAGTCGCCCACCCGGCCAGGCGCCTTGTTGAGCGTGCCGCCAGTGGAGGTGGCGGCCGCCAGGTTTCCCGCCGCATCGAGCGCCACTGCGCCGACAGTGTCATGCCCGCCCGGCTGCGGTCCGGCAAAGGTCAGGTCGGGAATTCCCGCTTGCTCTCTCGCCTGGGCCGCCTTCAAGCGCAGGCGTTCCCGGTCAAGCACCAGGTCTGCGTTATCGATGAGCGGCATCCCCTGATCCTTGACGAATTCCTCTGCCCCCGCGCCGACGAAATATACGTGCGGGCTTCGTTCGAGCACCAGGCGCGCGGCTTGAATTGGATTCTTGATCCGCTCGACGCAAGCGACGGCGCCGGCCCGCAAGGTTGCGCCATCCATCAGCAGCGCATCCAGCTGCACCCGGCTGTCCCGGGTAAGAAAGCTGCCCCGGCCGGCATCGAAGGTTTCGTCGTCTTCGAGGAAAGTGACTGCGGCCTCAACCGCGTCCAGCGACGAGGCGCCCTGGCTAAGCAGGGCATAGCCGACTTCCGCCGCGCGGATAACGCCGCTGGCGTGCGCCTGCAGTTGATCTGCGGGAATGTCCCAGGCGCCGCCATGGACCAGCAGCACGGGCGACCGGGCAAAACTACGCTGGGGCCCTCCGGTCATAGCCGCGCGCGCTGAGCAGGCTGCAGATCCGGGGTTTTGGTTCGTTGGTAGGTATAGCTGATGCGATGGATGACCGTAACCGTCGATAACACTGCCAGAACCCACAGCACCGGCGCCATGACTCCCCAGCGATTGAACAGAGCCCCCAGGATAATCAGCACCACACGCTCCGGCCGCTCCATGAAGCCGACCTTGCAGGAGCCGATCAAAGCTTCGGCGCGGGCTCGCGTGTAGCTGACCATGAGCGACGTCACCATGACAAAGGCGGTAAGCACCACGTAGAAGAATCGATTGCCGCGAGCATAAAACACCAGCAGGCCGAAGAACAGAACGACGTCGCTGTAGCGGTCGATGACGGAATCGAAGAAGGCTCCGAAGATGGTGACCTGATCGGTTTGCCGCGCCACCCGCCCGTCCACCATGTCGAAGATCCCGGCGCCGATGATGACCAGTCCTGCGTAGACAAACAAGCGAACGTAGTTATGCTCGTTGGCCAGTCCGAACAGAATGGCCGCGCTGGTGTTGATCAGCAGCCCAAGGAAGGTGAGCACGTTGGGCGAGATGCGGGTGAGCGCGAGGCCATCCACAATGGCCTGCAGGATCACGCCGCAGCCCCTGCCGAAGGCGCTGGTCCAGGTCATGGCACCTCGTCGTGAATGGTCGTGAGCTTGAGAATCTCCAGCTCGCGCTTGCCGTTTGGGGTCACGATGACGGCAATGTCTCCCACTTGCTTGCCTACCAATCCCCGGCCGATGGGAGAGGTGGTCGAGATCAAGCCCTGGTTCACATCCGACTCCTCGCTGGTCACGAGTTTATAAGTGATCTCTTCATTCTTGGTAGAGTCAAAGACCACTACCGTGGAACCAAAAGCAGTCCTGTCCCGGGGAATATTGGTCAGGTTGACCAGGGAGAGTTCCGCCATGCGCTTTTTGAGCTGCCCCAGGCGGGCGTTGACGAATACCTGGCGCTGCTTGGCCATGTGATACTCGGCGTTCTCGCTTAGATCGCCCAGCGAGGCAGCCTTCTTGATCTCGATCGGCAGCTCATGGGTGAGCTCGTGCTCCAGCACGCGGATTTGTTCTTCCAGCTTTTTCTTTATGTGTTCAGGCATTTCGCAATGATCCGGGCGGCAGAGAGTGGATGGGACGGCCCATCCAGCCCACCGAACGCTCTTTCCTGTCGCTGTTTCTAGAGCCTGTAAATCCAATTACGCAGCACCCGCGACGACTCTGCGCGGGCGGTGATGGCCGAGAGCAAAGATCGATTATACGACGGACCGGAGGGTGGTTTGGACCCGTCGTTTGCGCTCTCTATCCGCCGTCACGACGCCGCGAATCGAGGAAACTCTGCAGGATGAGCACGGCGGCTACCTGATCGATGACCCCGCGGCGATTTCCCGGCATCCGGCCGGCGGCATCGAGGTGGCGGTGCGCCTCGGTCGTCGAAAGCCGTTCGTCCCAAAGCGTCACCTCTGCCCCGGTCTCGAGCTGAAGCGCCTGGGCCAGCGCCTGGGCCTTGAGCGCCTGGGGACTCACGTCCCCGGACATATAGAGAGGGTTGCCTACCACCACCTGGGCGCTGCCATACCTGCGCACCAGCCGGGCCAGCGAGCTAAGGTCCTGTCGCCGGTTCTTGCGCACCAGGGTGAGCACGGGTTGCGCGGTGAACCCCAACTCATCGGAGACAGCGACCCCGATGCGGCGATCCCCGACATCTAACCCCAAAATGCGGCCCTGTTTGTTTGCGGCGGGTTGCTCTGGTTGTTCCATTGCGAACCATTATCCGCTTGCCGGGCCTCCCCCCTGAGCGCACAACAGAATCGCATCATAAAATCCAGAAGGAGAATCCAATCCACCAAGGTCCCCCGCTTGTGCGCCGTTTTTTCCTCGTAGTCCTTTTGCTCCTGGTCGTCGTTGCCGTGCCGCTGGCTTACCGTGAGCTCAGCTTGCCGGTTGGGCCGCCGGCGGAGACGTTGGTCGAAGTAGCGCCCGGGATGGGCTCGCGCGCCATTGGGGCCATGCTCGCGAGTCATGGAATTGTGCACAGCCGCTACGCTTTCTATCTCTGGCGCCTGGTTCGGGGGGGCACGCTCAAGGCGGGGGAATATCGCTTCGACCAGCCGGCGACGCTCCCGGCGGTTTACAACCGCATTGTCCGCGGCGACGTTTATACCCTGTCGGTGACAATTCCCGAGGGTTTTAACCTGTTCGATATAGCCCAGGCGGTGGAGAACGCGCAACTGGGATCGAAGGAGAGCTTTCTGGCGGCAGCCAGCCAGAATATAGCCCTGATCGCCGACCTCGATCCCCAAGCCAAGAATCTCGAAGGGTATCTTTTCCCAGATACCTACCGCTTTCAATACCATCAGACGCCCAGCCAGATGCTGGCCGCAATGGTGAGGCGCTTCCGGCAGAGTAGTGCTTCGATCGGTTTGCAGGGAGACTATCACCGGGTGGTGACCCTTGCCTCGCTGGTAGAAAAAGAGACGCCGGCAGCGGAAGACCGGCCCCTGGTCGCGAGCGTGCTCGCGAACCGGTTGGCCAAAGACATGCCGCTGATGACCGACCCCACGGTGATCTACGCGGCGATGTTGGAAAAGCAGTATCGCGGGACCATTTACCGCTCCGACCTGAAGCGGGACTCGGCCTACAACACCTATCTCCATACCGGCCTGCCGCCGGGACCCATCTGCAGTCCAGGAATCGCCTCGTTACAAGCGGCCCTGCACCCCGCGGACAGCAATTTTCTCTATTTTGTAGCCGATGCCGGCGCCTCCGGCCACTCCCGATTCGCCACCACGCTCGAAGAGCACCAGCGCAATGTAGACGCGTACCGGCGGGGGATCAAGGGGGCGCAGGGCGTCCATTGAAAACTCCACCCAAAACCGATATCGCCGCAAGCCAACCGTGGATGGCCGCCCTACCGGCCGGTGGCCGGGCGATTGCTCTATACTCGCAGTTTCCTGAGTTGAATTGATGCGGAGAGACTGGTTGAAGTTTTTGGCGCTGCTGGTACCGGTCTTGACCGGATGCCTGAGCCACACCCGCAGCCTGCAGCAGCCAAAACTGGCCGTCGGAGTGCAAGATGCAGACGCGGTGCAATTAGTGGAGGCCATCAATCATCGCTATGAGCAAGTGAACTCGCTCACCGCTACGGTGGAGTTTGCCGCGTCCGTGGGTGGCGCCCACAAGGGCAAGCAGACGGACTACACCTCGGTCCACGGGTTCATCCTATTCCGCAAACCGCAGATGCTGCGGGTGTTGGGATTGGTGCCGGTATTGCGTACCCACGCCTTTGATCTGGCCAGCAATGGCCGCTCGTTCACCCTGCTGATTCCTCCCCGGAGCCGGGCGATCGTGGGCAGCAATTCCGTGACTACCAGGGCGGCCAATCCGCTGGAAAATCTACGTCCGGGCATCTTCCTCGACTCGCTCCTGATACGCAGCATTTCGCCCGACCGGATCGTGTCCCTGACCAACTCCAGCCAGACCACGCTGGATCCCCAGAGCAAGCAGCTGATCGAGACTCCGCAATATGACCTGGCGATTTTGACTCCGGGTGAGCCCAGCGCATCTCCCCAACTGGCTCAGGTGGCTAAGCCGCTGCGGGTGATTCACTTCAGCCGGGTGAACCTGATGCCAACCGAGCAAGATATCTATAACAGCGACGGCGACCTGGAAACCCAGGTGCTCTATGGGCCTTACCAGAACTTCAACGGAATCCAGTTTCCCACCACCATCACCATCAACCGGTCGCTGGAGGAATATCGCATCACGTTGACGGTGGATAAAGTGACCTTCAATCTGCCCCTGGCCGATGACCAGTTCGAATCCAGTGTGCCTGAGGGTTACAAGGTAGAGAAGATGCCGTAGTGCTCTTCCCTAGCCGGGAACGCGGGAGAGTAAGCCGGCGCGGGCGGCATGGGCGTCGATCGCCTGGTTAATCTCGAGCGCCAACGCCAGTGCATCGCGGGCCTCTTCGGGCTTCACACGCGGCCGTTTGCGGGTACGAACGGAGTCCAGGAACGCTTCGATCTCCAACAGCAGCGGTTCTCCGCGCTCGACCGCTGGCTTGGTGGCCACCAGGTTCGCGGAGGAAGTCTGATCGGGTGCAACCCCGGCGGCCAGGTTGATGATGAGCAAATCCTGCCGGGCATAGTCGATCGAGAGGTACTGGTGGGGCTGGAAAAAGCGCAGCTTGCGCACCGTTTCCGTGCTGACCCGGCTGGCGGTGAAGTTGGCGACGCAACCGGACGCGAACTCCAGGCGGACGTTGGCAATGTCCACGTTGGGGGACAGAATCCTCAATCCTACGGCGTGCAGCTCGCGCACCGGAGAGCGCACAAAGCTGAGCACGATATCGAGGTCGTGGATCATCAGATCCAGCACCACGTCGACATCCAGCGCCCGGCGGTGGAAGACGCTGAGACGGTGGGCCTCGAAGAACATCGGCCCGTTGACCAATGGCTCGGCCGCAGCCACCGCAGGGTTGAAACGCTCCAGCAGACCCACCTGGAGAATCTGCCCGGCCGCGGCGGCCTGCTCTACCAGGGCATCGGCTTCCGCCAGAGTCACCGCGATAGGCTTTTCCAACAGAACATCCAGCCCGTTGGCCAAGGCTTGCGAGGCGACCGGATAGTGGGCGCTGGTCGGGACGCAAATGGAAACGGCATCCAGATGCAATTTGCCTGTCCGGCAGGCCTCCAGACAGGCTTGCGTCGAGGAAAACACGGCGACGTCGCCCTGCTGGCGAACCAGCTCGACCGTGGCCGGGTCGGTATCGACGATCGCGGCCAACTTGACCCCGAACCCGGACTGTTGCAGCTGGCGGTAAATGCGCAGGTGATTGCGGCCAAAGGCGCCGGCGCCAAATACGGCTACGCTCAGGCCGCGGTTACTGTCTGCCATAGGATTTGTCGGTGGAGTTTCCCTGCCTGGCCGCGCCCAGCCTGATCCGGCAAGGTACGGACGGCGGCCGGTCGCTGTCCTTCATTTTCCCTGGACAACGCCCAGGCATTTTGAGTAGAGGGCGAGCAACTGGTTCACCTGCTCTTCGGGTTTAGAGCCGGTGGCGGCGACGAATCCAGCCGCAGGCGCAGTGCCCCTTCCCAGGCCCGCCGACGCAGCGACAAACTTCAACAAATCCAAAGCGATATCTTCATTGCGGCGCGAGCCATTCGGGGTGGTAACAGCCTGTTCCATGTGCTTCCTCCGTGGCGATGCTACCAGAAGCCGGGCGCTCCTGCCGGACGGGTCGCAATCGGCAGCAGGGGTTCGAGTATGCTGCTACTTGCAGCGGCCGACTGGAGGCAAAGGGGACGACCGTGGCAGTGATCGCGATCCAGCAGATTCGACGCATGCGCGGAGGAGCCCAGAGCCACCTGATGCTGGCTTCCGACAACAATCTGTACGTCGTCAAATTCCGCAATAATCCGCAACATGTGCGGGTGTTGGCCAATGAGCTGCTGGCCACCCGGCTGGGGGCAGCGGTCGGGCTGGCCGTTCCCCACTCCGAGGTGATCGAGGTGAGCGGAATGGCTGATTCAGAACACGCCGGAGCTGTACATGGAAATGCGCGGAGGACCGCAGCCTTGCCAGCCTGGCCTGCACTTCGCCTCCCGCTGGGTGGGTGGACTGATGCCCGGGCAGGTGGTCGATTACCTTCCCGAGGAACAATTGCTGGAGGTGCGCAACCTGGGCGAGTTCGCTGGCATTCTGGCGCTGGACAAATGGACCTGCAACATCAACGGCAGGCAGGCCGTCTTCCAGAAAAGCCGGCGGGAGCGCCGCTACCAGCGCTACATTTATCGACCAGGGATACTGCTTTCATGCCGGGGACTGGAAGTTCGTCGATGCCAGCCTGGGCGGCGTTTTTGCCGAGAACACCGTCTACCGGGGGGTGACCGGCTGGGAGAGCTTCGAGCCCTGGCTGAGCCGTATCGAGAACCTGGCCCCGGAGATCGCGTGGGCGATCGCGGAGATCATCCCGCCGGAATGGTACGGCGGCGACCTGAGCGCCCTGGAGGTGCTGCTGGAGAGATTGCTGGCGCGCCGCGCGCGGGTGCGCGAGTTGATCGTGGCGTTCAGGGAATCGGCGCGGCAGCCATTTCCGAATTGGGGTGGGGTGTGGCAAGGCAAACCAGGAGGCAAGCTTTCAGGGACCGGAACGGGTGCAGGATGATGTTGAACAGCCGGAATTTGCGCCTAGCGGTGAACATTTGCAAGTTGGGCTCACGAGGCCGGAGAGTAGGGGAAAATGGCGGAGCGGAAACAATGCGAGTTTCAACTCATCCGCTATGTGCCGGACCCGGTGAAGAACGAGTTCGTCAATATCGGCGTGCTGCTGCGCGCCTCCGACAGGGGACCAGAGCCTGCTGCGCTTTACCCGGGACTGGGCCCGGGTCCGCTGCCTCGATCCCGACGCGGACACGCAGATGCTCGAAGCCCTGGAGATCGAAGTCGGACAGCGGTTGCAGACCCAGCCCGCCGATCATCCCAGAGCCGATCATGGCCCTGCTCGAAGATTCGCTTTCCAATGGGTTGCAGATCACCGAGAGCCAAGGCGTACCTGGCGGAGACCTTTCTCACCGGACTGGAAGACCTGATGCGCCAGTATGTCGATAGCCCGCGGCGCGAACGGAGCCAGCGGCGCGGCGGCCGCGCGGCCTTGCTCGCGGCCATGCGCATGCGCTTTGAGGAAGCCGGGGTGTGGACGCTGATGCGCAAGCAGATCGCCGCCGCCGACTACACCAAGCCGGGCGATCCCTTGCGCATCGACTGCGGCTATCGCCCAACGGGCTGGTGCGCATGTTTCAGGCGGTCTCGCTCGAAGCGGACGCGGACGACGCCAAGCTGCTTGCCTTCAGCGCCGGAAGCCTCATAGAGGGAGTGAAGAGGATAGAAAACGCGAAGCTGGAGCTGACCGCGATCGTAGAGCCGATTCGCCTGGCCAGGCGGCGAAGACGAGCCTGAGCGAGGACCGCATCGTGCGCGTACGAGTACGCCCGCGATACCATGGAGGAACCATAAGATCCGGGTGCTGACCACGTCCGATCTGCCGCGCGTGGCCGAGACCGCCCGCCGGGAACTGCACGTCTAGTCTTCTCCGCGTCTTCGGGCCGCAGTGAAGGCGGGACACGGCAAGCCGAGAAATGCTCTAATCGGCAACATGAACGCCTCTCCTACCGTTGGCGTGGTCATGGGCAGCAAGAGCGACTACGACGTGCTGCTGCCCTGCCTTGAACTGTTACGGGAGTTCGCCATTCCCCATGAAGCGCGGATCGTCTCCGCTCATCGCACCCCCGACTGGCTTTTTCAATATGCCGAGCAGGCCGAGCCGCGCGGGCCTGAAGATCATCATCGCCGCCGCCGGCGGCGCGGCGCATCTGCCGGGAATGATCGCGGCCAAGACCATCGTTCCGGTGCTGGCGGTCCCGGTTCCCTCCACCTGCCTGCAGGGCATCGATTCTCTGCTTTCGATCGTGCAGATGCCCAAGGGGATTCCGGTGGCCACCCTGGCCATCGGCAAACCGGGCGCGGCCAACGCTGCGTTGCTGGCGGTGGCGATCCTGGCCGGCCAGGACCCCGAGTTGGGCGACCGGCTGCGCGCCTGGCGGCAAGCACGCAGCCGTGAAGTGCTGGAAGCGGAGTTGCCGGAATGAGCGCGATCATTCAAGGCTCGACCATCGGCATCCTGGGCGGTGGTCAACTGGGTCGCATGACCGCGATGGCTGCCCGTTCCCTCGGCTATCGGGTGCAGGTGATGGATCCCGACCCGTCCTGCCCGGCCCGCTTTGTGGTGGATGCGTGCTTCGTCGGCTCCTGGGACGACGCCCGCGCCGCCGCCGATCTGGCTCGCGGATGTGACGTGATCACGCTCGAGATCGAGCAGATCTCCATCGCCTCGCTCGAAGCCGCGGCTCGCCACGCCCCGGTGCGTCCAGGCAAGGACATCCTGGCCATGGTGCAGGACCGGATCCGGCAAAAAAACTGG
Source organism: uncultured Acidobacteriaceae bacterium (assembly GCA_963758385.1). Lineage (GTDB taxonomy): Bacteria > Acidobacteriota > Terriglobia > Terriglobales > Acidobacteriaceae > PALSA-350. Next base: position 66,304 of record CAVWVA010000002.1, read on the forward strand.
CTGCGGGACCAGGGTTTTCCCGTGGGACCTTACCGGGCTATCCATTCCGAAGAGGATCTGCACCGCGCAGTGGCGGAACTGGACGGAGCGGATCTTCCTCAAGCTGGCCCGCGGCGGCTACGATGGCAGGGGCCAGGTGAAGCTCGACCAGGGTGCGGACCCGGCACAAATTGGCGCTGCCTGGCGGGCGTTGGGAGAGCAGCCCTGCGTCGCCGAGCAGGCCTTCGATTTGCAATCCGAGATTTCGGTGATGGTGGCGCGCAATCCCAGCGGGCAGATGCTCGCTTACCCGGCGGCGACCAACCACCATGAACATCAGATTCTGGTGTGGAGCGCGCTGCCCTCTTCCATACCACCGAAGCTTGAAAACCAGGCCCAGGATCTGGCCACCACCATGGCCAGCCAGCTCAAGCTGGAAGGCCTGCTGGCGGTGGAGATGTTCGTCACCGAGGGCGACGGCCTGTATGTGAATGAGCTGGCGCCGCGCCCGCACAACAGCTACCACGCCAGCCAGCGCTGCTGCGTTACCAGCCAGTTCGAGCAGGCGGTGCGCGCGGTGTGCGATCTGCCCCTGGGCGATGTGCGGATCGTGCGCCCGGCGGCGATTGCCAACCTGCTGGGCGATCTTTGGCTGAAGAACGGGCTGCAGAGCGAACCACACTTTGCCCGGGCGCTGGCGGTCCCCGAGGTCAGTCTGCACTTGTACGAAAAGCACACCGCCCGCGCAGGCAGAAAGATGGGCCATCTTTCCGCGACCGCGGACACGGCCGAGGAGGCGGTGGCGCGCGTGTTAGAAGCCAGGAGCCGGTTGTAGGGGAAAAAGAAACGTTCGGTCTTAGCCGATGTCCTCGTTCCAGTTTTCCAGGTACTTCTTCACTTCGGCCATGAACCTGCCGGCATCGGCGCCATCGATGATGCGATGATCGAAGCCCAGGGTAAGGCGGATGACGCTGTGGATCGCGATCGAATCGGAGCCGTTCTCATCGGTAACTACGGTTGCTTCTTTAAACAGGCCGCCCACGCCCATGATTGCCGACTCTGGCTGATTAATGACCGGGGTACCGAACTGCTCACCGAAAATACCCGGATTGGTAATCGTGAAGGTGCCAGAAGCCACCTCCTCCGGCTTGAGCTTCTTCGCCCTGGCTCTCTCCGCCAGGTCGACAATCGCTCGCGCGATGCCGAGAAAACTCTTGTCCTCCGCCTGGCGGATGACGGGCACGATCAGCCCCCAATCCAGGGCAACTGCGATCCCGAGGTTGATGTTCTTGTGGTAGCGAATCGCGTCCCCTTCCATCGAGGCATTCACGATGGGCATCTTGCGTAGTGTGGCGATCACCGCGCGAGAAAGAAACGGCATGTAGGTGAGCTTGACCCCGTTGCGCTGCTCGTACTTGGATTTTTCCTTCTCTCGAATGCGCACGATGCGGCTCATGTCGATCTTGAAGACGGTATGCACGTGCGCGCTGGTGCGCTTGGAGTCCACCATGCGCTGAGCGATGATGGAGCGCATCCGGGTCAGGGGCACCAGCTCGTCGCCAACCGTGGCCACTGGAGGCGGCGCGGCAGGCTTGGCGGCCGCGGGAGCGGAGGCCGCGGCCGGCGCCGAGGGGGAAGGCGCTGCGGCGGGTTGCACCGCAGGTTTGGCAGGCGCAGCCGCGCCACCCTTGGCTATAAACCCGAGGACATCTTCCTTGGTGATCCTGCCGGAAGAGCCGGTGCCAGGAACATGGCGCAAATCCAGGTTATTTTCCTTGGCAATCTTGCGCACCAGGGGCGAGGAGCGAACCCGTTCCCCAACCAGCCCATCGCTGGTGTCGGTTTCAACGTCATTGGCCGCGGCTGTAGGTGCGGGCTGGGCTGCGGGCTGAACGCTGGATGGCGCGGCCGGAGCAACCGCCGCGCCCACTGCGCCGCCCACGCTGATCACCGCCACCACGGTGTTGATTTGCACCGTAGTGCCGGCCTGCACTTTAATTTCGGCCAGCACACCCGCTGCCGGAGAAGGAATCTCCGCATCCACTTTATCGGTAGAGATCTCGAACAGGGGCTCATCCTGCTGCACCGCATCGCCAGGTTTCTTGAGCCACTTGGTGATGGTTCCCTCAAAAATCGACTCGCCCATCTGGGGCATAATCACATCGGTGAGCGGCGCAGGGGCTGTTCCGGCTGCTGCAGCCGCAGGGCCAGGCGAAGGCGAGCTCGGGGTAACCTTGGCCGCCTCAACATCGGGCTGGGCGGCAACGGCGACGGGAGCCGACGCCTGGGCGTCCGCGTCGCCGATCACGCCCACCACGGTGTTGATCTGCACCGTGTTTCCTTCCGGGATTTTGACTTCGGTAAGCACGCCGCTCGCCGGCGACGGGATTTCGGCATCCACCTTGTCGGTGGAGATTTCGAAAAGAGGCTCGTCCCGCTGCACCGTATCACCCTGCTTCTTCAGCCACTTGGTGATAGTGCCTTCAAAAATCGACTCGCCCATCTGGGGCATGATCACATCGGTCGGCATGGACTCCCTTTCCCAACTCCCTAAGGCAAAACTCATTTTCCTGGCGGAGCCTGCGGCTCAGCGCGGATTCTTATTCTAGAGCAATCACACGGCGACCGTGGGCTGGGCGATGAGGTCGTCGAGCGCCTCGACCCATATCACTTGCCGGCCAAAGACCCGTCCGAAGTGCCGGGCGACGGCGTTCGAAACCTCGTCCAAGTTAGGCGCCGCGTTCCCTTCCGCGCCAACTTCCATCTCCAGGCTGGTGACCCCCCGGTCGCGTATTCCACAAGGCACGATCAAGTCGAAGTCGCCCAGGTCGGTGCTCACATTCAGGGCAAAGCCATGCGAAGTGACGCCACGGGAGACATGCACTCCCAAAGCGGCGATTTTTTTCTCCGCGACGGAACCGCCAGGCATGGTCCAGACCCCGGCGCGGCCTGCGATACGCTCGGTCAACACGCCAAAATCCGCACAGGCGCGAATGAGAACCTCCTCCAGCCGGCGCAGGTACTCGACAATCCCTAAGGGGGGCGCAAAGCCCCGCAGATCGAGTATGGGATAGCCCACCAGCTGTCCCGGCCCGTGGTACGTCACGTCTCCACCGCGGTTGGTTTCAAACAACGAAATTCCCCGCGCCGCCAGCAACCCGCCGCTGGCCACGACGTGCTCACGATGGGCATTTCTGCCCAGGGTAAGCACAGCAGGATGCTCGACCAACAGCAACACATCTCCGATCTGCCCCTGCTTGCGCAACTCGCAAACGTGCTGTTGCAGAGCCAGCGCGCTCGAGTAATCCAGGCGACCGAGATGGAGCAGAGACACAACCATTATTCAGACCTGATCAAATACCCAATCAAACATTGATGGCCATATTTTCCACGCTGCCAAAGCCGTCCAGCATAGCCTCTGCCAGGGTGGGATGCGCGTGGATGGTGAACATCAGCTCTTCGATGGTCGCCTCCAGCTGCAGCGCCACCACCGACTCGGCGATGACCTCAGTGGCTTGCGGCCCGATGATGTGCACCCCCAGCACTTCTCCGTACTTTGCGTCGGCCACTACCTTCACGAAGCCCTCGTGAGAACCGACGATCGAAGCCTTGGAGTTGGCGGAGAAGGGAAATTTGCCTACCTTCACCTCGTACCCCGCGGCCTTGGCCTGTGCTTCGGTAAGCCCCACGCTGCCGATCTGCGGCTCGCAATAGGTGCAGGCAGGGATCCGGTCGCGGCGCACTGGCCGGGCCGGCTTGCCGGCAATTTTAGCCGCCACCACCATGCCCGCCATGGCGGCCACATGGGCCAACTGCGGGAGCCCGGCAACTACATCACCGATCGCGTATACGCCGGGTTCCTTAGTTTGCATCCACTCATCGGTCCGGATGAAGCTGCGCTCCACCTCGACCTTGGTCAACTCCAAACCGATGCCGGCGGTACGCGGCGCGCGGCCGACGGCTACCAACACCGTTTCCGCTTCTTTGACTACCTGCTTGCCGTCCGCGGCAGTAAAAGTCACCTTTACGCCCACGCCGGTCTTTTCCACTTTGTCCACCTTGGCGCCGGTGTAGGTCTCGATGCCCCGCTTGCGGAAGACCCGGGAAAGCTCTTTGCTCACGTCCTCGTCTTCGTTAGGCACCATGCGCGGCAGGTACTCGACAATGGTGATCTCGCTGCCAAAGCTCTTGAAGATGGAGGCAAACTCCACCCCCACCGCCCCGGCTCCGATGACCACCATTGACTTGGGTATCGCGGGCAGGGCAAGGATCTCCATGTTCGTCAGAATGCTCCGGGCGTCCGGTTCCACCCCAGGCAGCATACGGGCATCAGAGCCGGTAGCGATGACCACGTTCTTGCCCTGGATGATTTTCTTCTCCCCGCCGGCGGATTCGACAGCCACGGAGTGTATGCCATCCTTCGCCGGGCCGGTCAGCCGGCCGGTGCCTTCGATCGTGGTGACCTTGTTCTTGCGCATCAGAAAGTCGAGACCCTTCACATGCTTGGTGATGATCCCGTTTTTGCGGTCAAGAATGGTTTTCCAGTTGATGGTGATGTTGCCCACCCCTTCGATGCCGTGTTCGACGGCATTCTTCAGGTGGTCATAGACCTCGGCATCGAAGAGCAGGGATTTGGTCGGGATGCAGCCCCAATTGAGACAAGTGCCCCCCAGTTTCTTCTCCCGCTCGACCAGAGCGACCTTAAGCCCATACTGCCCGGCGCGGATGGCGGTGGTGTATCCCCCCGGGCCGCCGCCGATGATGATGATGTCGTACGTTGTTTCTGCCACAGCAAAGCTCTCCAGGTGGTGCGTTGGGCCAGCGGAAACCCAGCCGCCGGCTGATTGTTCGAAGCAAAGCTCCTATTTTACGCGTGGCCGGGTTTCTTGCCTCACGCCGCCCATCGCCGTCTTATGCCACACTGGATCGGTGCGACCGCACTTAGCCACGCTCGTCGCGGACTTCCGCCGCTATGGAGAGCAGATCGCGGTCGTCACCCACCGCGGCAATCGCCGCTTTCCTTCCACCTACGTCCAGCTCGCGGAATTAAGCGGCCGTTGCGCCCATGCCTTCGACCAGCTTGGTCTGAAGCCCGGAGACCGGATTTTGCTCTGGGGCAACAACTCCGTGGAGTGGGTAGCGGCCTTCTTTGGATGCATTCTGCGCGGAATCGTCGCAGTCCCGCTGGACGCCGCAGGCAGACTGGAGTTGGCCAGGCGGGTGGTGGCGGAGGTACAGCCGCGCCTGCTGGCAGGCGACCTGGCGCTGCTGCAAACACTGGATTCCGCCATCCCCGTGCTCGACTTTGCCACTTTCTCCGCCTGCCTGCCACCGCCGGACTATGTTCCGCTGCCGAGCCTGTCACGGGATACCCCGCTGCAGATCATCTTTACTTCCGGCACCACCGCCGAGCCCAAAGGCATTGTGCATACCCATGGCAACGTCCTGGCTTCGCTCGATCCGCTGGAAAAAGAGATGGGTAAATACCTGCGCTATGAGCGCTTTGTGCACCCGCTACGGATTCTGCATACCCTACCCTTGAGCCACGTCTTTGGCCAGTTCATGGGTCTCTGGGTTCCGCCGTTGCTGGCCGCGGAGGTGCATTACGAAGACCGCCTGCAGGCGCCGCGGCTGGTGAAGCTTCTGCACCAGGAACGCATCTCCGTGCTGGCGGCGGTTCCCCGGGTGCTCGACCTTCTCCGCGTCTACCTGGAGACAGAGTTTCCCGAGCTACCCGGCAACCTGGCGGCTGCCCTGGGAGAGAACATCGGCAAACGCTGGTGGCGCTTCCGTGCTGTCCATCGCCGGCTGGGGTTCAAGTTCTGGGCGCTGGTGTCGGGTGGAGCCGCCTTGCCGGCTGATCTGGAAACCTTCTGGACCACGGCCGGTTTCGCCCTGATCCAGGGTTATGGGATGACCGAGACCACGGCCCTGGTTACGTTGAACCATCCCTTCAAGATTGCCCGGGGCAGTATCGGCAAACCGCTCGCCGGACGGGAGGTGAAAATCAGCCCGGACGGCGAGATCCTGGTCCGTGGCGCCTCCGTCGCCGCCCAGGTGTGGCGTAACGGCCGATTGCAGACCATGGGCACGAACGCCGGTGAAGATGATCCGGAGCCAGGGGGGTGGCTGGCCACAGGCGACCTGGCAAGCCGCAACGCCGGTGGAGAGCTGGTTTTTGCCGGGCGCAAGAGCGACGTGATTGTCACCTCCGCCGGATTAAATATTCATCCCCAGGACCTGGAGGCGGCGATGCGCCGGCAACCGGGGGTGCGTCACGCGTTGATCGTTGCTTACGCCTCCCCCACCGGGCCTGCGCCTGCCGCTGTCTTGATTACGGATGCTCGCGCGCCCGACCTCCTGCAAAAGGCGGTGGATGAGGCAAACCGCGAGCTCGCACCCTACCAGCAGATTCGCTACTGGCTGCGTTGGCCGCAGGCGGAATTTCCCCGCACTTCAACCGGCAAAGTCCTGCGCCGTACCGTACAGTCCTGGGCGCAACAATCGCTGGCGACCGGGAACACTGCAACCACCGATCCTGCGGACGCTCTGCTCGAATTGTTACGCCAACTCGGAGCCGCCAACCGGGAGATCACCGCGAACGATCGTTTAACCGAGGATTTGCACCTCGACAGCCTCGCTATGGTGCAGCTGCAGTCCGCCCTGGAAACCCGCTTTGGTCTCGAGCTGGACGACGCGGCTTGGGAAGAAGTGAAGACGCTAGGGGATCTGCGGGGGCGGCTCAACGGATATCAGTCCGGCGTGGTTCGAACCGTCCCACCGGACGAGCATGCCACCTCACCCATTCCAACGCCCGTCCGAGTGCTGCCAGAACGAAGCAAGGAAGCTGTCTTTCCCCGTTGGCCCTGGTGGCCGTCAGTCCGCCTGGTCCGGGTTGTGTTTATCGAAGTCGTCGTGCGCCCTCTGGTATGGCTGGCGCTTTCTCCCCGCATCGCACCGCCGGTTGCTCTTGCCCGGCCATCCTTGCTGATCGCCAACCATCTCACTGCCTTTGATGTTCCGGTGATCCTTTACGCGTTGCGCGCCGCGGACCGCGATCGGGTAGCGGTGGCCATGTCCGGCAGGTTGCTGACTGGTTGGCGCCACGGGCTCGCCGAACGCCACCGCATGGTCGCCATCTTTACGCCCCTGGCCTATTGGCTGACGACCGCGTTGTTCAACGTCTTTCCGTTGCCCCGTGGAGCGGGCTTACGGCAAAGCTTCGCCCATGCGGGTGCAGCAATGGACCAGGGCTACCATGTGCTGGTTTTTCCGGAAGGCCACCGTTCGGCCGATGGCGCGTTGCAACCGTTTGAGCCGGGTATCGGCCTGCTGGCTGAGGAGTCTGAAGTGCCGGTGCAGCCGATCTTGGTGCAGGGTCTGAAGGGGCACAACGGCAAAAGGTGGCCCGGCCGGGGTACAGTCACTGTTCGCGTAGGCGAGGCGCTGAATATGGCGGCTGGAGAAGAACCGATGGCGTTTGCCCGCCGCCTGCAAGATGCAGTAGCCGCGCTGGATAGCAGCACCTGATCTTGAGTGAGCACTCGGTTTTGTAGCAATACCTATCCCAGAAACCGGGCAGCGTCTTTGGCAAAATAGGTCACGGTGAAATCGGCGCCGGCACGGCGAATCGAAATGAGCGATTCCATGATGGCCCGGTCGTGATCCAGCCAGCCTTTGGCAAAGGCGGCCTGCAGCATCGCGTATTCGCCTGAGACCTGGTAGGCCCCGACAGGGACATCCAAACGTTCGCGCGCCGCCCGGAGCACATCCAGGTAAGGCATGGCCGGCTTCATCAGGATCATGTCCGCGCCTTCCGCGATATCCTGATCAATCTCCCGCATCGCCTCGCGCAGGTTCGCGCCATCCATCTGGTAGGTCCGCCGGTCGCCGAACTGCGGCGTGGAGCCGGCTGCTTCGCGAAACGGCCCGTAAAAGGCCGAAGCGACTTTGGCCGCGTAGGACAGAATCGGCACTTGCTCCAGACCGGCATCGTCCAGATGATCGCGGATGGCTCCCACCCGGCCATCCATCATGTCGGAGGGGGCCACAATATCCGCGCCAGCCGAGGCCAGCGATACCGCGGTGCGCGCAAGCAGGTTCACGCTGGCGTCGTTATCCACTTCAAAATCTTCACCGTTCTTGCGCACCACCCCGCAATGGCCGTGCGAGGTGTACTCGCAAACACAGACATCCGCGATCAGGAGCAGCTTGCCGGCCGCGGGCCGAAAGGCTCGAAGCGCCTGCTGGACGATACCGTCAGCGGCCCACGCTCCGCTACCCTCCTCGTCCTTGGCGGCAGGGATCCCGAAGAGCAGTAGACCGCCCAGCCCAAGTTGCGAAGCCTCTTCCACCTCTTTCATGGCCTCGTCGATAGAAAGGTTGTAGACCCCGGGCATGGAGCTGACTTCATGCCGCACACCCTCGCCCGGGCAGATGAAGAGCGGATAAATCAACGCTCCGGGGTGGAGGTGAACTTCGCGGACCAGGGAGCGCATCGCCTCGGTGCGTCGTAAACGACGCAGGCGGGTAACTGGGAATTCCATTTCTTGATTTTACGGCCTCGAACGAGCGCCAACGTGGGGAGCATAGCCGACCTGTGTTCCTCGAACTCAGAAAGCTGGCCGACTACTCCCAACCCTGACGCAACCTTGCAACGTACTCGTCAGCATGTTCGTCAGCCCACAGTTCCTTGCCTGATCCATAGAGTGCCAGAAGCGGATCAGATTGCGGCCGAGAACGCCGCCAGCACCCGTACCATTTGATCCGATACCACTTAACCAGGTCGGAAAGATACAAGTTGTCTCCTTCTTAAGACGAAAGCGTTAAGAGATTTGTACCATTCGATGACTTGCCGTGGACTCGCGAAGAACTCGGAGGGAACCGACGCCATGAACTAGCATGATCGAGTGAGCCTGTTTGAGCCGGTGCCGTCGATTGTGGAGGAATGCAGCTGCGAGGCTCTCGAGTGGAGCCGCCTGCTGGAGCTGGTAGCGAGCTTTGCCCACTCGACCGTCGCCCGCGAGTGGCTCCTCGCCCTACAACCATCGCACGATCTTCCCTGGATCGAAGGCCAGCACGACCTGGTGAGCGAAATGCGGTTGCTGCTAGGGCAAGGGATTGCCCCTTCCCTGGGCGGCTTGTTCGATCCTACGAAGCTGACCGACAAGGCGCGCATCCAGGGAGCCCTGCTGGAACCGGAAGAGATTCGCGACCTGCTGTTTCTGGTGGACAACATTACTACTTGGCAGGCGCTGATCGAGCGTCCCCCCGAAGCAGTGGCCACGCAGCTCCTCGGATTGAAGGCGCTGAGCCAGTTGGCTCCCGGCGCACAACTGGGAAGCCTGGCTCGTTCCCTCCGCTCACGCCTCAATCCCGATGGCTCGCTCAGCGACGACGCGTCCCCCGATTTGCGGCGCATCCGGCGCGAGATGGAGCGCCAGCAACGCGTGATCGAAGAAAGCCTGCGCAGCACCCTGCGCCGGCTCTCCGACAGTGGCAGCACCCAGGAAGACCTGATCACCATTCGCGGGGAGCGTTTTGTTATCCCGGTAAAGTCGGAGCATAAGCGGCGCATTCCCGGAGTCGTGCATGGCGCCAGCTCGAGTGGTCAAACGGTCTACCTGGAGCCGCTGGAGACGATCGAGCAAAACAACGAGCTGGTGAGGCTGCTGGAAGAAGAACAGGCCGAGACCCGGCGCATTTTTCTGGCCATGACCCAGGAAATCGGCCTGCAGGGCCACGCCATTGCCCAAGGGGCAGCAACGCTGGCCCAAGTCGACGCTCTTCAGGCGCGAGGGCGCTTCGCCGGGGAGTTTGATTGCATCCGCCCCCGTTTCGCCACGCACGACGCGCCGCGGCTTGAGCTTAAGCAGGCTCGCCACCCCGTGCTAGAAAAGCGCTTGCGCGCACGGCACGGGGCGGTGGTGCCGCTGACCCTGGCGCTAAACGACGACCAACGGCAACTCATCATCAGCGGGCCCAATACCGGCGGCAAGACGGTTGCACTCAAAACTACCGGCTTGCTGGGCATGATGGCCCAGGCGGGAATCCCGGTACCCGCCGCCGAGGCGGTGTTCCCGCTGTGCGATGCGTTTCTGGCCGACATCGGCGACGCGCAGTCGATTGAGCAGAACCTTTCTACCTTCTCCGCTCATATCACCAATCTCGATCGCATCTCTCACCTGGCCGATTCCTCTTCCCTGGTGCTGCTCGATGAACTGGGCTCCTCCACCGACCCGGAGGAAGGAGCAGCCCTGGCCGTGGCCATCGCAGGATATTTCCTGGAACGCCATGCCTGGTGCCTCATCTCGACCCATCACACCTCGCTCAAGCTCTACGCTGCCAAAAGAACCGGCGTACTCAACGCTTCGGTGGGCTTTAACGAAGAGACGCTGGCGCCGACCTACGAGCTGCGGCTGGGGCTTCCAGGCGCGTCGGCCGGAATCAACATCGCCCAGAAACTGGGCCTCAATGCCGCCATCATCGCAGACGCCCGGTCGCAACAAAATACGCAGACGCAGGATATTGCCCGCTTCCTGGACCAGCTACACAGCCAGCTCGACGCAAGCACACGAGAGCGAGAGGAGCTACGCCGCCGGGAGCAGGAGGTGGCGCGGGAGAAGAGCCGTCTGGAAAGCGAGGGCCTTAAGGAATGGCGGGCTAAAGTGCGGGATCTGGAATCGCAACTGCAGTCGTTACTCAAGGACTTCACCTACCAGATTCGGGAAACAGTGCGCGCCATCGACGACCGGGCCGCGCAGCAGAAGCTCTCCAAAGAGGCCGAGCGCCGCATGGCTCGGCTGCGCCGTGAATTTAGCGAGCAATTCAACTCAGTGGTAGTGGCGCAGCACAGCGGGGCCGACCGGGGAGACAGCAACGCACAGCCTCACCTGGTGCGCCATATCTCCGTGGGCGATACAGTCAAGCTGAAGTCGCTGGGCAAGACAGGCGTGGTGCAACGGCAGGTGGACGGGAACGCGTTTGAAGTGGCCATCGGGGCAATGAAGATGCGTGTGGCACGGGATGATATCGCTGAGGTTATCGCCGCCAGGCCCGTTGTGGCGACCCCGCTTGAGGCAGCGCGCCGCCGCGGCGTGACGGTTTCAATTGCCCATCCGGAAGACGTGGTCGGCTCCGAGCTCAACGTGATCGGACGCACGGTGGACGAAGCAACCGGCGAAGTGGAGCAGTATCTGGACAGGGCGTTCCTGGCCGGCTTGCCGCGGGTTCGCATCGTTCACGGTATGGGAATGGGAATTCTGCGCAAGGCTTTGCGCACGTTGCTGGAGCGGCACCCGCACGTGGCGCTGGTGGCCGAAGCGAGTCCTGGTGAGGGCGGGGCAGGCGCTACCGTGGTTGACCTGCGAGTCTAGGGATGACGATGTGCGGTTCCTTTTAATTGCCGTCTACTTCCCGTCGTCGAAGTGGAGAAAAAGATTGTTGATCGATTCGGCCAAGGTCGGGTGAGCAAAAATGGCGTCGTGGAGCACGCTGTAACCCCACCCACCCATCATCGCCATCTGGAAAACCGCCATCACCTCGCCGCCCTCGATGCCCAATACCGTGGCCCCGAGGATTTGCCCGGTCTCGGCGTCGATTACCGCCTTCATGAAGCCGCGAGTCTCGTCCACTTCCAGAGCGCGCGCAACATACGTCATCGGCATCCGGGCTACGCGAATCTTCCTGCCGCTTTTTTGCGCCTCAGTCTCCGTCATGCCGACGCGGCCCAGCTGGGGATCGATGAAGACGGTGTAAGGCACGGGCCGGCCGCGCACCGTGCGGTCCCCTCCGTCGAGCAGATTTGTTTTTAATATGCGGAAATCGTCATAAGAGATGTGGGTGAACTGAGGCCCACCCTTCACGTCGCCGATCACGTAAACACCGGGGGCCGACGTTTCCAGCCGGTCGTTCGCCCGGATGAATCCATGCTCGTCAGTTTCGACGCCCCCAGTGGCCGGTTTGAGCGCCGCGGTGTTTGGCGTGCGGCCAACGGCCACCAACAAATGCGAGCCCTCCACGGTCTGCGCCCGGCCCTCGATCGCGACCTGCACGCGAACCGCACCATGACTTGCGGAGAATTTGTTGGCGCGCGCATTGAGCAGAACTTCTATTCCGTCCTGGCGCAGGATCTTCAATATCTCCGCGGCAACATCCGGATCCTCTCCGCGCAGAAGTTGCGGACCCGATTGAATGATCGTCACCTTGCTGCCGAAGCGGCGAAACATCTGGCCAAACTCCAACCCTATGTAACCGCCGCCCAGAACGACCAGGTGCTCCGGCACATGGTCCAGCTCCATGATGCTTTCGTTGTCAAGATAGGGAACCGCGTCGAGTCCCTCGATGGCAGGAACCGCGGGGCGGGTTCCGGTATTGATAAATATTTGCGGCGCGGTCATGAGCCTTTCCCCACCGCCGTTGAGCGCCACGCGAAGCTGCCTCGGACCGGTGAACGATGCTTCCCCGCGAACCAATTCCACATGCGCATTGGCGAACCACTTTTCCCGGCTGCCGCGAGCACTCGCAACGATGGCCCGCTTTCTCTCGCGCACTCGGCCCATATCGATGGTGATGGGGCCCAGCGTGACTCCGTAATCGGCGCCCCGGCGCGCCAGGTAGGCCACGCGCGCGCTGGCCACGATGGTTTTGGTGGGAGTGCAACCGCGATTGATACAGGTACCGCCCACATCCTGGCGTTCGATCATCGCAGTCTTTTTTCCTGCGGTAGTCAGCGCCCCGGCCAGCGGGTTGCCGCCCTGGCCCGAGCCGATAATAATCGCGTCAAAGCCTTCCACCGTACCGGCCGGCGCCTCGGTTTGCGCACTCATGTTGCCACCACCTCAAGGGTGTCAGATCAAGAACTTGGATGCAGGCATGCCTTCAATGGAACTGACGCACCGCTACCAGCGGGACACCAGGAACAATCCTCCACCCACGGCAACCAGGTCTTCAACCAGGGCGGCGAGCAGATCAGGAATCTTCGTTCCCTTGCTTAATGACCGGCGGTACCCGAAGCCGGCAAAAGCGCCGGCTATGCCTCCCAATCCTCCGAGGACCCCGCCCAGGACGGGCGAAACGGAGCCGGAGATGCATAGGGCTGCTCCGCACATAGCGCCGAATACACCCCGCACGGCAAGCGGCCCGGCTTGTGTTCTGGAGGGGATGAACGGCAACTTGTCGGCGATTAGCTCACCAACGGCAAACAGGGAGAAAACGACCACGGAGATTTTGTTCGCGAAGAAATCGAACAGCCCACCCTGAAGGTGCAGCCAACCGAGATAAGCTCCCCAGGCGATCACCGCGGGAGCCGTCATCGAGCGGAGGCCGCAAACACAACCGATCAGGAATGCGGCGAGCAGGAGGAGTGGAGTCGACATCCGTCCACGATGGCGTTAGCTGAGGGAGATGTCAAATCCCCGTTCTAGTGCGCTTGGTTCTGCGCTTGATTGACCGCCGGCTCGGGCGTCAAGGTGAGCCCGTTTTGCAGGCGAAAGCTGACCACAGACTCAGCCGGAATCGCCAGGTCGCGGTTGCCGGTAAAGGCTGCGCCCAAAGCCCCGGCTCCGCCACCGGCCAAGCCGCCGACCAGCAGCCCAACTCCTCCGGTCGCCACTCCACCGATCAACATGCCCATGCCCGCGCCGCCACCAATAAGCGCCGCGCTGCGCCGTCCTTTGCCCTTCTTGCTCTCCGTAAGGTTTGAGGTGTCGATGCGATATTGGGTACCGTTTACCTCCAGCCGGGTCAGCGTCAACGCCAACATCGACCGCCCTTTGAACAGCCCACGCCGGTGCGCGAAGAGAATCTCACCCGTGGCGTCGGAACCGGCGGGTACGGCGACGGTATTGCCCACCACTACCGGCTCCGCCAGGGTCCCGGTAAACGGCTCGCCGGATGTAACGTGCTTGACATCGATGGTGTGGTTCAAGCGCACCAGCAACCGGGTCCCACGGGGAAGGGTCAGCGTGGGATCGGGTGTGGGCTGGGCATTCTGAGGGGACGCGACTGCGGCAACTCCGGGCTGTGGCGATGCAGGGGGAACAGCATTGGTCTTGCTGGTGCATCCGGTGAGCATGGCTGACAAAGCGGAGACCAGAATGACGAGTGCGGCGAGGACTCGCCGGCGTTCGGGGGAAGCATTCATGGGGGCGCCTCTTAAGCAGTAAAGGTACGCCCATTGGGGAAATTGGGATGCACTACTTTGGTGGAAGCCGGCGGTCGGTTTCAAGTTGGCGCTGGTGGGTTCAATTTGAAACAACTGCGTTGAAAATACTTTAGAATCATGCTGCTGGACCGTAGAGTTATGCCGAAGCCGCTGCGAATTCTCGCTGTATTTGCGCTCGCTGTTTCCCCTCTGGCGCCGCCGCTGCTCGCCGCCGGCCACCCGCTTGCCGCAATGCTCCTGCGCAGCTTCTTCTCCCGCCTATGCCACCAGAACCCGGCACGGAGCTTCACGGTGGAAGGCTCGCCCGTCGCCGTCTGCGTACGCTGCCTGGGAATCTACTGCGGGGTTGCGCTGGCTGCCTTCCTGCAGTTCAGAAGAGTTTTTGCCAGGCGACTGATGGCGGTCGGGTTGTTGCTGAATCTGCTCGACGTGGCTGCGGAAACTCTTCATTGGCAGGGCGATCTCCCTCTGCCCCGGTTTCTATTGGGTGTGCTGCTCGGGGTAGGAGCCGGCGCGGTCCTCTTCTGGACGGAAGGTCCGATGGCCCGCGTCTGCTCTGTTGCTGCCATCGGAAAAGGTTCGGCTCAGAGGTAGCGGATCCCCTGCGTTCGCGGCAAGTCATCTTCGGTGACGCTCTCCACTAGGCGCGGTAGACGACGCGTCCCTCGCTGATGGTCATACGCACCTGGCCCAGCATGGTCCACCCGTCAAAGGGGGTATTGGTCGACTTGGAGCGCGTCGCTGCCGCACGAAAGGTCCATTCCGCCGCGGGATCAAAGATCACCACGTCCGCAAAGGATCCGGCAACCAGGCTGCCGCGGCCCCGCAGGTTCAGCAGATTCGCCGGCTGGGTACTCAACAGGGTGATGAGCCGGCTGAGCGAGACCTTGTGTTTGCGATGGAGCAGTTCGAGAGTCAGACCCAACGCCGACTCAAGCCCGGTAATGCCGTTGGGGGCGCGCTCGAACTCCTGTTCCTTTTCATGGGCTGCGTGCGGAGCATGGTCGGTGGCGATGCAATCGATGGAGCCGTCGAGCAAACCTTCAAGCATGGCGCGGCGGTCAGACTCCGCGCGCAGAGGCGGATTCATCTTGGCGTTGGTGTTGTACTCACCGACCGCAGCCTCGGTCAGCACAAAGTGATGCGGCGCCACTTCACAGGTAACATGCAGGCCATTGCGCCGGGCACGCCGCACCGCATCCAGCGCCGCGGCTGTCGACAAATGCGCGACATGCAAATGGGGCCGGCCGCCCTTGAGCTCGCCCAGCAGACGAATATCGCGCTCCACCAGGCCAGCCTCCGCCGCCACCGGCATGCCGCGAAGGCCCAGCCGGAAGGCGAGTGCGCCGGCGTTCATTGAACATCCCCCGGTCATGCGCGTGTCTTCCGCGTGCTGGATAACGGGCAGCCCGGCTCGCGCCGCTGCCGCCAATGCCTGATGCATAATCGCTTCGCCCAGAATCGGCTTGCCATCATCGCTGACCGCAACCGCGCCCGCCGCTTTCAGCGAGCCATATTCGGTCAACGCTTCGCCCATGCTGCCCCGAGTGGCTGCAGCAATGGGAAACACCCGCGCACTTGGGTTGCGTTCCGCGCTCTGCATCCAACGCGTGGCCTCAACCGAATCGTTGACCGGAACCGTGTTGGGCATCGCGCATACGGTGGTAAATCCCCCCGCAGCGGCGGCCGCAGTTCCGCTCGCGATGGTTTCCTTGTAGCCCTGGCCGGGCTCGCGCAGGTGAACGTGGATGTCGACCAATCCCGGCGCAACCACCATGCCCCTGGCCTCAACGATCTCCGCGTCCGCCTGCCTGGCAGCGGCAGTCAGCTTCCCGGGAGGCTCGACGGAGGCGACCCGGCCGTCCTTCAGCAACAAGTCGCGATCTGCGTCGATCCCAGCGGAAGGATCGACCAGGTGGCCGCCTCGAATCAGGATCGCGCTCAAGAGCCGCCTCTCTTTTTCGCCGCAGGCCGTTTCGTCCGCGGTGAAGAGCGGGAGAGAAGCTTCGCCGCCTTCCCGGCCGGCTGGAGGCCACGGGGATCCGGCGCCAAAGCGCGATGAATGAGCGCCATGCGAATGGCCACTCCATTCGTCACCTGTTCCGCAATCACCGACTGCGGGCCATCGGCCACGGCACTGGTAATCTCGAGGCCACGGATCATCGGCCCCGGGTGCATGACGACGGCTTGCGGCGCGCAGGCATGAAGCCGCTGAGCGTGCAGTTGATAGCGCGCCGTGTACTCGTCCAGATCGATGTGTACTCCGGTCAACCGCTCCTTCTGGATGCGCAGCATCATGACGACCTGCGACTGTTGCAGCGCGCGATCGAGGTCCCTCTCGATGGCGATGCCGGGCCCAAGCTCCATCGCCACCTCCGGCAGGAGTGCCGGAGGACCGCACAGTAGAACGTGCGCGCCCACCCGGGGCAACAAGAGCGCGTTGGAGCGCGCCACCCGGGAGTGCAAAATATCGCCCACGATCGTCACCGTAATTCCTTGCAGAAGAGTTTCGGGCGGAGCATCCTCGCGCCTCCCCAGGGCGCCCAGCATGGTTCTCAGGTCAAGCAGTGCCTGGGAGGGATGCTCATGCATGCCGTCGCCGGCGTTCAACACCGGCAAGCCTGTGGACTGGGCAAGAAGATAGGGCGCTCCCGAGGAAAGGTGGCGCAGGATGATGCACTCCGCCCCCAGTGCCCGGAGCGTAATGCCGGTGTCTTTGAGCGATTCTCCCTTTTCAATGGACGAGGATTGCGAACTAATCAGCGCCGTGTCCGCGCCTAAACCTTTCGCCGCCAGCTCGAAGGAGGTCCGGGTGCGAGTGCTGGCCTCGTAAAAAAGCAGTGCGACCCGGCGATGGGCCAGCCGCCTGGCACGAATCACCGGCTCTTCGGCTTCGAGCAGCGTGGACAAACGCAGGATAGCGGAGACATCTTCTACGCTGAGCGAGGTGACGGAGAGTAAAGACCGCGAGTCGGCAAGCGCGGGCGGCATGGCTCCACTGGGAAGCGCGACGCGAGCTGGCTCCGGTCTGGCTTTGGTTGCTGTCATGTCGGGAAGCGGTCAGTGCCGCGGGTGCGCCGCGCAGAAAAGTTAGTCGCTGCGTTCGACCAGGATCACTTGCTCGTCGCCGTCAATCTCATGCAGCTTGACCTCGACAATTTCGCGCGCAGTGGTCTGCACATGGCGGCCCACAAAGCTGGCCTCGATCGGCAGCTCGCGATGGCCGCGGTCGATCAGCACCAGCAACTGGACGCGACGCGGACGGCCGTGATCAAAAAGGGCGTCCAATGCCGCGCGTATCGTTCTGCCGGTGTAGAGAACGTCATCGATCAGGATGATGTCCCGGCCCCCTACATCAAAGCCGATGGCCCCGGGGACAACCACCGGGCGTATATCTCGCGTAGAAAGGTCGTCGCGGTAGAAGTTGATATCGAGAACGCCGGTATCGAGCGGCGCTTTTTCGATTCCGCTGATCAGGCGCCCTAATCGTTCCGCGAGGGGAACTCCGCGACGCTTGATGCCAACCAGCCCTAGGTTATGGACTCCGTTGTTCTTCTCAATAATTTGGTGCGCCAGCCGAATCAGCGTGCGCTCAATCTCCGACGCCGACATGATGCGGGTCTTTTCCCGCAGAACCGGCATCGTACTGGCTTTTGCTTTGCTCATAATTGCTCTGGGCCCGATTGCCATGGCCGATCATACGAGGGTTACAACAATTTTGCCATGCGGGCCAGTGAGTAAATCGTGAAATGAGATAAGCAAGCCATGCCAGGAAGAATATGCCCCATCCTCATCGGTTGCTGAGATTGGGCTTTCGCGGAGCGAACAGGCGAACGCCCAACGCCCCGCCGATGGCAGAAAAGAGAATAATGCCGACCGAGGTGGTGGCCGCATTCATGAGCGTGTAAGCCGCTCTGCCATCAGGCGAAAGCAGAAAGTGGACATAGCTGCGCCATTGCGCCTGGGCATCCGGGTTGGCTTGCACCAGCGCGGTCGATTGTTGAATGACCGAGTCGTAAAACTGATCGATGGCGTAACCCTGGTGCAGGACGTAGCGGGCAAAGACCCGCCAGATTGCGGTGGCGATGACGGAACTGTAAGCGGCAATGAGCCCGGCGACCGCGCCAATGCGGATGCCGGAGCGCGTTTCCAGGAGAAATGAGGGAGCCCGCCGGTGATACACCGAGATGGCCAGCACTGCTCCCCCGACCACCCACAGGCAGCAGCCCCAGGACAACACGGAAACCGCGCTCAAAAGACCAGCGGGAACCGCGACAAAAAGCGCGGCCAGAATCGCGTCTTTCCAGGAGATCCCCTGGGCCCGTGGCAGCCCACCGGACGGACGCCCACTCGCATAGCTGCTCTCCGTTTCTTCCTGCTGGGCAAACTTGAGTTGCGGGGACCCGCAATTAGGGCAGAACAGTTCGGATGCGCTTAGCGTCGCGCCACATCGATGGCAGAGCAGGTTCATCCCTCTTTGAAGCTATCTCAGGGGCGAGCAGAGCGCAATCTGCCATGCCCTTCCGCAATTGGCCTAAACTCAGTTGGTACCTTTCTGTTCGTCGTCGACGCCATGGGGAAGATCCAGCGCGATCAGGCTGAAACGGGTTGTTGCCGAAGCGCCATCGCCCTCGAAAGAAACAATATGCTGATGGCGAGTTGAACCAGCCTTCAATTGCAGGTCATCAGAATTGAAATTGCCGTGGGAACTGACACTTCCGCGGACAGAGACATGGTCATGATCGGAGTGGTCGCAGGTAAGACCCTCGCTGGTTACGGCCTTAGCTCCGACCGGCTTATCTCCCGCACATTCGATCACGCCTCCATATTCGCTCAGGGCGTTGCGGTAAAAAGCCAGCACCTGGTCGCGCTTATCCGTGGTTGTGTAGTGGGCCACTCTCACCCGTAGCTTCCATGAGCCGAAACCCATGTCGACCTTAGCCGACTTGTTCCCGTCTTCCCCCTTGTCGAGGGCCGCACCGGGATAGGCCGGCAAGCCGACATCCGCGGCGGAAGTCTGGTTTTTGTTGACGGCAATTTCTCCGAACGGGGTGGCGATCTTTACGTTGTCGCTGTCACCATTGCCGGATTTGTCTACCTGGACCCTGCAGCCGGTGGCGCCAGCCATGAGGATGGAAAGGAAAGAGAGCCCGAGAGCGGTATGGGAATCCGGAAACCGCTTTAGCAAGCGATCGTTCATGTTTGTTCTCCCATGGTTCTGTACGCGAGGCGAAGCCTGCATGTTCCGCAAAAGATGCGAGCTGGTTCTCCATTCTCGGGCTTTCCTGCCCACGGACGCGCGCCGGGGTGGGCCGATAGAGTGTTTCCCAGGCAAACCGGCTTGCGAAGCTGCGACTTTTGCTTTGCGGGCCGCATCTCAAGGCGAGCGCTGTTCTCTGACGAGGCCATATTTTGTCCGTACATCGATCGCATTTGTTCACTCCGCTGCAATTGGCCGGCGTCACCTTCCCTAATCGTGTTTTCGTTTCTCCCATGTGCCAGTATTCGAGCGAAGACGGATTCAGCAACGACTGGCACCTGGTCCATTTAGGCAGCCGGGCCGTGGGCGGAGCCGGGTTGGTGCTTACCGAAGCAGCGGCTGTGCTGGCTGAAGGCCGTATTACCCCGCAGGACCTTGGGCTGTGGAAGGACGAGCACGTCGCGGGCTTGAAGCGAATCGTCGAATTCCTCCATGGGCAGGGTGTTCCCGCCGGGGTGCAACTGGCGCATGCCGGACGCAAGGCCAGTATGGCTCGTCCCTGGGCGCCGGAGCAGCGGTCTCTGACCCCAGGCGAGGGTGGCTGGCGCAACGTAATGGCGCCGAGTGCAGTCCGCTTTGCCGAGAACTACGCGCTTCCCATAGAGCTGGACCTCGCCGGCATCCGCAACATTACCAGCGCGTTCTCCCGGGCGACCGAGCGGGCTCTGGCAGCAGGTTTCGATGTTGTCGAGATTCACGCGGCACACGGCTATTTGCTGCACGAGTTTCTTTCGCCTCTGAGCAACCTGCGCACCGACCAGTATGGTGGCTCCTTCGAGAATCGAATCCGGCTCCTGCTGGAGGTCGTAGACGCGGTGCGCGCCGTGCTGCCCAGCGAACTGCCTCTGCTGGTAAGAATCTCCGCGACCGACTGGGCCGAAGGCGGCTGGGAGATCGAGCAATCCGTGGCACTGGCCAAAATGCTGAAAGAGCACAAAGTCGATCTGGTTGACGTTTCCTCCGGCGGCATGACGCCCCACGCCGTGATGCCGCTGGGGCCGGGCTATCAGACACCCTTTGCGGAGCGCATTCGGAGGGAAGCGGAAATCCCCACCGGCTCCGTCGGCATGATTACCGAAGCCGTGCAGGCTGAACACATTCTGCGAACCGGTCAGGCGGACGTAGTCCTGCTGGCCCGGGAATTACTACGCGAACCGTATTGGCCGCTGCAAGCTGCCAAGCACCTGGGAGACACCGCCAGCTGGCCGGCACAGTACTTGCGTGCGGCTCCCCAGGGCAGCGCGACACGCGAATCGATCGTTCCTTCCGCGGTCGCGGAAACCGCCGCGCTCTAGACCTTTTTTGGTTTGCCCGGACGCGCCACGCCAGCCATTGGCAGACTTGGTGTATTCAGTGGAGAAATCCACTTTTGTTGTCAAGAAAAGCTCCGGCAGAAACGCAAGCTGGCCTATACTTCTGAGCAACGGCGGAACCGAATTCGCGGCCCGCCTGAAGAACAGCATGGCCACTCACCTTCCTCAGCAGCGCGCACCGCAAAAGCCAGAAATCCCGGATAAGCTTTACTTTCGCATCGGTGAGGTAGCCCGGTTGTGCACGGTTGCGCCGTATGTTCTGCGCTTTTGGGAGACAGAATTTTCCCAGTTGCGGCCGAATAAAAGCGGAACCGGCCAGCGGCTGTATCGCCGGCGCGACGTGGAGATGGCGCTGCGGGTGAAGCGGTTGCTGTATGACGAGGGCTACACCATCGCGGGCGCCCGCCAGGCAATCCTGGCCGAGAGTCGCAGCAAGCGTGGCGGTCAGCCGGAACTCCCCTTGCCGCAACAACAACAAACGCTGCAACAGACCGAAGCGCGCCTGCACAAAGTCCGCAAGGAGTTGCGAGAGATCCTGGGCATGCTGGCTGCGCCAATCCCGCAAATGCAGGTTCCGGTTAAGGAGCGGCCAATCGCCGCCCCGGCCGCAAAGCCTGGCTTGTTCGAACTCTAAAAAAAGAGAAAAGGGTTAGTGGGCTGACCGGGCTTCCGCTGCTGCTTGCAGAAGGCCTTCCGGTAGGATGCTGCCGTGGTTCATGAACCGTTCCATTGCCTGCATGGCGCAGCCTTGTCCGCAGAGGTGGTAAAAGTCCGGATTGCCGCTCTCTGCCTTGTTCCACGGCATCAGGGTAAAGCGCTGCCGGGGCTGCCCTTCCTCGAAGCAGGGAACATCCCCCAGGACCAGCATCCACCAGTGGTTCGCCTCAAGTTTTTTTCTACCGCAAATGTCGCATGTGAACGAGACATCCCAAACCATTGTTCACCTCATCCCTCGTTGCGCCAATTCTGAAGAAGGTTTGGCACCCTGGGAATCGTGCTAGAGTAGGCTCAAGCGCGGGCCCGTTCGATTATAGAGGGGTTTGACGACAACTGTGCCTCCTAAAGATCGCGGGCTATGGTTTTCTTGGGTATATCCAGGGTGGAGCCGCCTTCACCGTTGGTAAGGAAGCCGGTGAATTCCAGTGACTTGTCCCCAGTGCTCTTCCTCTAGTTTCCGTTTGTCACGTTTCCGTTTCAAGGATTTTGAGCGGCTTTTACTGTTCCAGTATCCCGTACGTTGCCGCCATTGCCACCGGCGTATCTACGCAGGATTTGCTTTGGCCCTGGTGCTGCTGCAGGCGAGCCGTATCCGCCGCGAGCGCCGGGAGCAGCGAGAGCACGAAGCGACCCACTAACGCGACCCACGCGCAGAGGTGATTGCGCATGAGCCGTTCCGCTGAAGTTGAATCGTTTGTTTTGTGTTTGGAAGTAATGGTCGGGACGGGCAGATTTGAACTGCCGACCCCTCGCACCCCAAGCGAGTGCTCTACCAGGCTGAGCCACGTCCCGACAGGAAAATTAACTCGCTTGAGTGTACACGACTCGTGCCGTGGAGCGCAGCCATCAGGCTGCCGAATCCGTCAGTGGGTGGGCGGGACGAATTCTTTGGGCAGCGCCGATCCTTCACCGAAGAAATATTCCTGCATCTGCTCCACCAGGAACTCCTGCGCTTCCTTCGTCCAGGGCTGCAGGCGGTACTCATTCAGCAGCATTTTCTGCCGCTCGACCCACTCCGACCAGGCTTTCTTTGAGACCTGGTTGTAAATTTTTTGCCCAAAATCGCTGTCGAATGGGGGCTCGTCGAGCCCCTCCATCTCTTCCTTGTAACGTGCGCAAACAACCATGTGTGGCATGAAATGTCTCCAAATTCATTGTAAATTGCCTCACGGACGTTGGCGAAGGGCGGCCGGAAGTCCGAGGGGCTCAACTGCCAGCGGTGGAAGAGGAGACAGCAGTTCCCTCTCTTCACCCGCGCTTTTTGCCCGGACGCTTGTTCTTTGCCCGCTGCTTGCCCTTGCGCAGCACCTTGTTCTTGGGGGGTAGGTAAGGGTGGGCTTTGCCGCTGCCGCCTGACTTGCTCTTCGTCTTCGCCTTGCCAGGCCGAGCCAGGCGAACCGGCGCAATTTCTTCCAGAATGGAGAACTGTAACCGCCGTTGAACGGAATCCACGCGATCGAGAACCACCCGCACCCGATCGCCCACCGAATAACGCCGGCCGGAATGCTCGCCCATAATCTGGCGCGTGTTCTCGCGGAAGGTGTAGTGGTCACCCTGCAGGCTCATGATGGGCACCAGACCTTCAATGAACAGGCTGTCGAGTTCGACAAAGCAACCGTACTTGGTCACGCTAAGGATCATGGCGTCGAAGTCGTCGCCCACCCGGTCCTGCATGAACTTGACCTTTTTCCACTCCATCAACTCGCGTTCGGCGTCATCGGCGCGGCGCTCCGCCTGGCTCGATTCATAGGCAATTCCGGCAAGCTCAACTTCGCTCAGCGGCGCGGCCCCGTGAGCCTCTTCAGGAAGCGGCTTTTTACGGCCAGGCGCCGCGAGTACGCCCATTCCGCTTTCTCCCGAAGCAAGGACGGCCTTGGCGATGCGATGCACGATCAGGTCTGGGTAGCGGCGGATGGGCGACGTGAAGTGGGTGTAGCAAGGCGCGGCTAAGGCAAAGTGGCCTTCGTTCTTCTCGCTGTAACGCGCCTGGCGCAGTGACCGGAGCATGAGATGGGCGAGGATGCGCTCTTCCGGCTTGCCCGCGATCTTCAGTGCCAACTGCTGATACATACGCGGGGTAACGGCGATCTCTTCAGGAATCTCGTGCTCGCGCGGCCGGCGGCCCTGGCCGCGCTGCTCGCGACGGTCGGACTTCATGGTCATGCGCTTCACCGGCAATGGACCCAGGCCCAGCGAGTAGCCAAAGCCGGCAGCAACGGACTCAAATTCGACCACGCGGCGAGGTTCCGGCTTTTCGTGAATACGATACAGTGACGGTACTCCAAGGTTCTCCAGCCACGAAGCAACACACTCGTTTGCCGAAAGCATGAACTCCTCAATCAGGCGATTGGCCCAACTCCGCTCGGAACGAACGATGCTCTGCATGGCTCCCTGCGCATCGAATTCAATTACCGGTTCCGGCAAATCGAAGTCGATAGAGCCGCGGCGCTGCCGCTTGCGATTGAGCAGCTGCGCCAGTTCATACATCCGTTCGAACTCCGGAACCAGCGGGGCAAATTGCTCGCGGGCTTTCGAGTCGCCGTCGAGGATGGCATGTACCTGGGTATAGGTCATGCGGCGGATCGAGCGGATAACACCCTGGGTCACCTCGTAGCTGCGAATCTCGCCATCCGGATCGATCATCATGATGCAGGAGAGAACCAGGCGATCTTCCCCGGGGCGCAGACTGCAGATATCGCTGGAAAGCTCCTGCGGAAGCATAGGGACCGCGCGATCGGGAAAATAGACCGACGTGCCGCGCAAGCGCGCTTCGAGATCGAGCGCCGAACCGGGTGTCACATATTGGGCGACATCGGCGATGTGGACCTGTAACTCCCAGGTCTCCCCATGGCGGCGGACAAAGACGGCGTCATCGAAATCCTTGGCCGTCTCGCCGTCGATGGTAACGATCGGCAGGTCGCGAAAATCGCGGCGCCGGGCAGCTTCCTGCACATCGAGGTGGGCAGCAGCGCGCGCCTCCTGCAGGACATTGGGCGGGAAAACATGGGGCAAATGGTGCTTGCGGATGACGATCTCGACGTCGACGCCAAAATCGTCTTCCCGGCCCAGAACCTCGATGACGCGGCCGCGCGCGGCCGCGATGGCGTGGGCCAGTCGGTGATCTCCACGTCGACCACCATGCCCTCCAAGCCGGAAGAGGCCTCTAGATGCAGCGCCGCCGCGCTCCCCGCGTCCGCGTCCGCCAATTGAGCGCCGATGACGCGATGGGGACTTGCACCGTCCGTGGCTGGCGCCTGCTCCTGCCCGAAAGGGATGAGGATGGGCTGGGTTACACGTTCGTCGAGAGGCGTGACCGTGTTCCCCAAGGCGTGTTCGTGAAGCGCATAATGGAAGGTGCCGACCACCGTCGGGTTGCGGCGGCTGAGCACCCTGGCGATGCGCCCGCTGCGCCGCCCATCGGCCCGGGGCGGCGCCAGTTCGACCAGTACCTGGTCGCCTTGCATGGCGCCGTTCATCTCGTTGGGAGGGATAAAGATGTCGTCATCGCCGCTGGCCTGCCGGCTCTCCGGCCGCACGAACCCAAAGCCGTCACGGTGCACATCCAAACGGCCGGCAACCAGGTTGTTGCGCGCGGCTGCCTGGGGCAAGGCCCAGTGATCACGGTCTGGTTTGATCAGTTCGCCGCGCGCGGTCATGCGGTCGAGCTGTTCGAGCAGCATGCGGCGTTCGCGGCCCCCACCCAGCCCCAGTTCGCGAACCAGTTGCTTGTAGCCGGCGCGCTGGCCGGCAGAACGTTCGATGCGGTGGAGAAGTTCGCGGTCAGTCATTCCAGGTGCAGCTTTGCGGATCGCAGGCCATGCTCTTTGTTGATACTAATGGGTCAGGGCCTGTCGATCCCTGAAAGTTTCGGAATGGGGGATTTCAATTTTGCGGTAAGCGTGGTTAAGATGCAGAGAAGAGCAAGGATTGCGCGGCTTGCACGGGTTTCAGCCGGGCAAGCAAAGTGTCAAGCAAACAAACAGCTCCGCCTGATTTGCCCTTAAATGCGGGAAACCATTCCGCAGGGTTGTTTCGGGGGCCTGTATCCAAGAAGTAAACGAAAGGAAGTACAAGAGAGATGTGGAAACCGAACCAGCCGGGAAGTCCTTCGATGTCCCCTAGCACGGAGCCAACGCGTCCGTCCGTACCCGCGGCCGCAAGCCACGAAGCAACCACCACGCGCACTTCCAGCACTTCTCCCGCATCGCCGGCAGCTGCCGATCAGGCCACGATTGGCAAGAGCCTGGTAGTGAAGGGCGAAGTCACAGGTTCCGAGTCGTTGTACATCGACGGCAAGGTCGAAGGCGCCATCAATTTGCCTGGCAACCGGGTCACTGTTGGCCGCAATGGACAGGTGTCCGCCAATATCTCTGCCCGCGAAGTAGTGGTGCTGGGCAAGGTGCGCGGCAACATCAATGCCAGCGACCGGGTCGATATCCGCAGCGAAGGTTCCCTGACCGGTGATGTGATTGCACAGCGCATCAGCATCGAGGATGGAGCTTTCTTCAAGGGCGGCATCGACATCCGCAAGCCGGGTCAGGGAAAAGAAGGCCTGCCGGCCGCTACCATCTCCAACGCCGCCGAAAAGGCTGTCGCCGTTCAGGCGTAAGCCGGGCGCGAGGATCAGAAACCACGAGCAGCGCCGGCTCTCCGCCGGCGCTGGTCGTCTTGTGCCTGCCACCCGGTTTCCCCAAAATAGGCTTTCACTGCATCCCACGCTTGTGAAGCGTGGTCAAATTGACCCGCTTTGCCCGGCGGCTTCGCCGATTTGGGCGGCTACGGCCAGTCCCTTCGCCTGAAAGCGATGTCCCCGGTCAAAAAACCTGCGGTTAGAATTGAAGCAGGCATGATCCTCCCCTTCGTCCGCGAATTGCTCACGGACCTGGAACACTGTGAACCGTTTGAGCGCGTACGAAGGCACCTGGCCCTCGCTGCGGGGCGCAAACGTGTCTCCGGACTCACCGCCACCGCCCGCGCTCTCTACCTGCCGCTCTTCGCCCGGGCTGCACAGACGCCGGTGGTCGTGATCGTGGCCGACAACAAGGCCGCCGACTTGCTGCAGCTCACCCTGCGCGCCGCCTGTGAACTGACCGGGGCCATCGAAGCCCGAGCGCGTGCTGCGCCTGCCGGCGCACGATGTTTTGCCCTTTGAAAACATGTCGCCTCACCCGGACGTGCAGGAGCAGCGCGCCTCCGTGCTGTGGAAGATCGCGACCGGCGCGGCTTCGATCGTGATCGTTCCCGTGGAGGCGGCCAGCATGCGCGTCTTCCCGGCGGACTATTACGCCAACCTAGGGCGGGTACTGCGCCGCGAAGAAGAGATCGACATGGACGAGCTCACCACCCACCTGGCGAGCGTGGGCTACAGCCCGATGGACATTGTCGAGATGCCCGGCCAGTTCACCCGCCGCGGCGGCATCTTCGATGTCTACTCGCCGGAAGCCGACCGGCCGGTCCGCATGGAGCTTTTCGGAGACGAGATCGAATCGATCCGCAAATTCGAGCCGGACTCACAACGCTCTTCCACCGCCATCGACGAGGCCTGGCTGCTGCCGCTGACCGAGACCCCAGTCTCCGAGGATCTGCTGGCCGCTGTGCACCAGCGTCTGAGTGGAAGCCGTCTCGATGCCGGCGACGACCCGGAACTGCTGAGCCGCGCCCTGGTCGCCGGCGGCGTAAGCGTTTTTCCCGGCTGGGAGTTTTTCTGCCCCGTAGCGGGCGCCGATCGCACTCTCTTCGACCTGTTTCCACGGGTGCATGTCTTTCAGGAAGAGCCGGCCATGGTCCGCAACCAGGCGGACCGCTGGTGGAACAAAGTCGAGCAGCGGCACGAGCGGAGCGGTATCGGTTCGCTCATTACCCCCGCGGACATCTATCTTTCTCCGCTCGAACTGCAGGCCAAAATCGCCTCGTTCCCGGGCCTCGAGATGGATCAGCTCGGCGCGGTGGATGTTCTGGAAGATGACGTCAACCCGATGGACGAGATCGCTTTCTCCTCCCGTCCCACCCTGCGCTTCCACGGTTCGATTCCGGCCTTTCTGCAGCAGATCAAGTCGCTGGCGGAGCAGCAAACACGCATGCTGCTGGTCGCTCCGAACCACGGAGAGGTGGAACGGCTCGCCGGACTGCTGCGGGAGTACGGCCAGCCCTACCGGCTGGGCAGCCGCGCCCAGGCCCCGGGCAGCGAGCAGGCCTACGACGAATCCAGTCACCTGGCAGGCGATTTTCGCACCCCGGTGCTGGTGCAGAGCGCGATTTCCAGCGGCGTCAGCCTGCCGGATAGCAACCTGGTGCTCTTCGGCGCCAATGACTTCTCTGACGAAGCCGATGTGGCAGCTCGTCCGCTACCCAGGAAAGCCAAGTCGAAGACGGCGGCCTTCGTCTCCGATTTTCGCGACCTGACGGTTGGCGACTACGTGGTGCACGTGGAGCATGGCATCGCCCGCTACATGGGATTGAGGGAGATCGAGCAGGACGGCATCAAGGTGGAGTTCATGGTGCTGGAGTTTGCCGAGCAGGCGCGGCTCTATGTTCCGCTCACCCGGCTCGACCTGATTCAGAAATACCGCTCCACCGACGCCGGACCGGCGCCCGTGCTCAATCGTCTGGGCAGCCAGCAATGGGCCAAGACCAAGGCGCGCGTGCGCAAGGCCATGCAGGACATGGCCGATGAGCTGCTCAAGCTCTATGCCCAGCGCAAGGCGGCCCAGGGGCACGCCTTTCCGGCGGATAACGAGTTCCAGCGTGAGTTCGAAGACGCCTTCGATTACAACGAGACCGAGGACCAGATCTCGGCCATCGCCGACATCAAGCGCGACATGGAATCGCCCCTCCCCATGGACCGTCTGCTGGTGGGCGACGTGGGCTACGGCAAGACCGAAGTGGCCATGCGCGCCGCCTTCAAGGCGGTGCAGGATGGCCGCCAGGTGGCGGTGCTGACCCCCACCACCGTCCTCAGCTTTCAGCATTTCGAGACCTTCAAAAGCCGCTTCAAGCAGTTTCCCATCATCGTCGAGATGATCTCGCGCTTCCGCTCTCCCAAGGAGCAGAAGCTGATTCTGGAACGGGTGGAGGCGGGCAAGGTCGACATCCTGATCGGCACCCACCGCCTGTTGTCGAAGGACCTGCACTTCCACAACCTCGGCTTGCTGGTGGTGGATGAGGAACAGCGTTTCGGCGTGCGCCACAAAGAGCGCCTGAAGCAGATGCGGCGCGAGATCGATGTGCTGGCCATGTCGGCCACGCCGATTCCGCGCACGCTGCACATGTCGCTGGTGGGCTTGCGCGATATGAGCGTGATTGAAACGCCGCCCAAAGATCGCATGGCCATTCAGACGGTGGTGGCCAGGTTTGACGAGAAGCTGATTCGCTCCGCCCTGGAACTCGAATTGGAGCGCGGCGGCCAGGTCTACTTTGTCCATAACCGGGTCGAAACCATTTACGAAATCAGCGCCAAGATCCAGGAGCTGGTGCCCCAGGCTCGGGTCGCTGTCGGCCACGGCCAGATGAGCGAGGGCGAGCTGGAGCGGGTGATGCTGGCCTTCATGCATGGCGAATACGATGTGCTGGTCGCGACCACGATCATCGAGAACGGGCTCGATATTCCGCTGGCCAATACCATCCTGATCAGCCGCGCCGACCGCCACGGGCTATCCGAGCTCTACCAGCTGCGGGGAAGGGTCGGCCGGTCCAACCGCCGCGCCTATGCCTACCTGCTGATTCCTCCGGAGCAGGAGCTGACAGAGATCGCCCGGCGCCGGCTGGCCGCGTTGAAGGAGTTCTCCGACCTCGGCGCCGGCTTCAAGATCGCCGCCCTCGATCTGGAACTGCGCGGTGCGGGCAATATGCTGGGCGGGGAGCAGAGCGGCCATATCGAGGCCGTGGGCTTTGAAATGTACACCAGCATGCTGGAGCATGCGGTCAATGAGCTGAAGGGCGAGGAGCATCCCCAGCGGGCGAGCACGCAGCTCAACCTCGGGATCAGCCTGCGCATCGATGAAGACTACATCGAGGAAGAAAACCAGCGGCTGCGCATCTACAAGAAGATTGCCGGCGCGCAGGATGAGGGCGGCCTGAGCGAGGTGCGTGCTGAGCTGGAAGACCGCTACGGCGAGCTGCCGCCGAGCGTGCGCCATCTGCTGGATGCGGCCAGCCTTCGTCTGCAATGCGAGCGGACCGGCGTGGCCCAGGTGGATCGCAAGCGCGACCAGATCCACATCCGCTTCACCGGCCAGGCCAATATCGATCCCGGCCGCCTGATGAAGCTGGTGGCGCAAAACGCCAAGAAGGGTGCGCAGTTCACGCCGCAGGGCGTGCTTCGTTTCCCCCTGAAGGCAACGGAGCCGCGCGAAGTATTGGATGAGATACGGGCTCTGTTGGAAGAGCTGGCGGCGAGCGAAGACGCCGAAGTGGCGGCTCCGCAGCAGCGTCGATAGAGTTTCGCGCCACCCACGGCTTCGGGTACACCATAGTTGTTACGGATTGGAGAAACCAATCGCTTGCATTGCAAACGGCTTACTTTATGTACTGATCGGAGTCACAGCCTGCGCAGGCTGTTCCAACAAGACACCGCGCACCAGCCGCTCCGCAATCGCCTATTTCAACGGCGGACACCGCGCTTCGCCAGCTCGCCGAGCGAATACTTCGACCAGGTCTATTTTCGTTACGCCCCGACAAACGGCACGCTGCCGGTTTCCACCAATACGACGCGCAGCTTGAGGATTACTCGCGTGCCAGCGGTCGATCGGGAGACCGCTGACCTGGAGCGGTTCGAAGGCAAATTCACTGCCGTTCCGGCCGCCCAGCTCGATCTGACCAGCCAAGGCGATCTGCAGCTGCTGCTGGCGGATATTCACAGCACTCTGCTCTCGCTCAACACCATTCGCTTATGGGAGAAGGATCCCGACCAGTATTCGAGCGGAATCTCGAACAGCGCCTTCGTGCTGATGGAGCGGACCTTCGCCTCGCCCGACGACCGGCTGCGCTCGCTGGTTGCCCGGGAAAAGCAGATGCCGGCCGCACTCGAGGCCGCCCATCAGAATCTCAAAAACCCACCGCGCATTTATACCGAGATTGCCCTCGAGCAACTCCCCGACATCATCACCTTTTTCCAAACGGACGTGCCCGCAAGCCTTTCCACAGGCCCAGGACGAACAACTCAAAGCAGAGTTTGCGCAGTCGAATGGAGCCGTGATCGCGGCCCTCCAGAACTATCAGACCTGGCTCAGGAAGGAGGTCCTTCCCCGCTCGCATGGCGACTTCCGCTTGGGCGCCGAGACCTTCTCCAGGAAGCTGCTCTACGACGAAATGGTCGATACGCCCCTCCCCAGGCTGCTCGAGATCGGCTACGCGGACCTGCACAAAAACCAGGCGGAGTTCAATCGCATCGCCCGCGAAATCGACCCCAACCGGCAGCCGCGCGAGATCCTGGCGGAACTGGGCCGGGACCATCCCGCGCCCGATCATCTTCTACAAAGTTTTCGCGACACCTTTCAGGGTTTGATCCAGTTCATTCAGAACCGGCACATCGTCGATATCCCGTCACAGGTTCGCCCAACTGTGATAGAGACGCCGCCATTCATGCGCGCAACCACAACGGCCTCAATGGACACACCCGGACCCTTTGAGAAGGTGGCGACCGAAGCTTACTTTAACGTGACCCTGCCCGGAGCGCACGATACCCCAAAGCAGATCGACGAGCGCATGGCGGAGTTCAACCGTGGCACGATCATCAGTACTGCGATCCATGAGGCTTATCCGGGACACTACATACAATTTCTGTGGGTGCCGCAGGCGCCAAGCACTGTGCGCAAGCTGTTGGGAGCCTCCTCCAACGCCGAAGGCTGGGCTCACTATTGCGAGCAGATGATGCTGGACGAGGGCTACGGCCAGCCGGGCACGGGCGCACGCGACGCCCGCGATGCCAAAATGATTCGCCTGGGGCAACTGCAGGATGCGCTGCTGCGCGATGCCCGTTTTGTTGTTGGCATCAAAATGCATACCGGACAAATGACGTTCGATCAGGCGGTAGAATTTTTTGTAACGGAAGGCTATCAAACGCATGAGGCGGCCTGATCGAGACCAAGCGCGGCACAACGGACGCAACTTATCTCTATTACACTCTGGGCAAGCTGCAGATTCTCAAGTTGCGGGCCGATCTGGAGAAGAAGGAAGGCGCGCAGTTTTCGCTACGGAAGTTCCACGATGACTTTCTCAAGCAGGGATTCCCCCCTATTCGAATCGTCCGCCGTGCGCTTATGGGGGACGATTCGCCTACACTCTAACTTTTGTTGCATCCTAGATATGTGGTCGCGGTTTCATAAAGGGTTTTTGTCGGTTTGTAATACTGGGTCTGAGCATCACGGCAATTCACGATCAGCATTTCTACAGATAAGAGCCTTACCGGGCGTGAAGGATTGCAAGAGATGAAAGACAGAGTACGCAAAGCAGTTTTTCCGGCGGCCGGACTCGGCACGCGATTTTTGCCGGCGACCAAAGCGCTGCCCAAGGAGATGTTGGCGCTGGTAGACAAGCCCCTGATCCAATACGGCGTGGAAGAAGCGATTGCCGCCGGCTGTGAACAGATCATCATTGTTACCGGCAGAAACAAGGCGGAAATCGAAGACCATTTCGACATCAGCTTTGAGCTGGAACAATTGCTGGAAAAGCGGGGCAAGACCGAGCTGCTGGCGATGACGCGGCAAATATCGCATATGGCGCGCATCGCCTACGTGCGGCAGAAGGAGGCCATGGGCCTGGGCCATGCCGTTCTGATGGCGCGCGACCTGGTGGGCGACGAGCCGTTTGCGGTGATTCTGCCGGACGACATCATCGAAGCCAAAGTGCCGTGCCTGCAGCAGATGATCGAAGTCTTCGAGCAGACGCAGTCCTCCATTCTGGCGACCCAGGTGGTGGAGGGTCCATCCATCTCTTCGTACGGCGTGCTGGACTGCACGCCGGTCGAAGGGAAGCCGCGCGTCTTCGACGTGAAAGGGTTGGTAGAGAAGCCCAAGCAGGAAGAGGCGCCCTCAAAAAATGCGATCATCGGGCGCTACATTCTCACTCCCAAGGATCTTCGACGTGCTGGAGAAAGACGCCTCTCGGCGCAGGCGGGGAGCTGCAATTGACGGATGGCATCAAGGGCCTGCTGCAGCACGAAAAAGTCTACGGCTACAGTTTCGACGGACTGCGCTTCGATGCCGGCGACAAGCTGGGCATGCTGAAAGCAACAGTGGAGTTTGCCCTGAACCACACTGAGTTGGGAGCAGCTTTTCGCGAGTACCTGAAGACCTTAACGATTTGATCCCCAAAGAGCAGTTTGACCCCCAAGAGCAGCTTGGCCCCAAGGAGCAGCCGAACGGGCACCGCAGGTTTCCACTCCGGTCCGAATGAGGCAACATCCTACGAAAGATACGCAGCGGTTCAGAATTAGAGGGGTAGGGCGGTTTCATTTCCCACATCTCGCAAAAAACGCGAGATATAGGGCACCCGCATTGGTGGCCCTGCTGGCAGTCGTGTTTTTTCTCTGCAGCCCTTTGATAGGACAGAACGTGGCTTACCCGAATACCCGCAAAACTGACCAGGTAGACGACTATCACGGGACCAAGGTAGCAGACCCATATCGTTGGCTTGAAGATGACCACTCTGCCGAGACAGCAGCATGGGTAAAAGCCGAAAATCAGGTCACCTTCGCATACCTGGACAAGATCCCTTACCGGTCACAGCTGAAGCAGCGACTGGAAGAGCTTTACAACTACCCCAAGTACGGCCTTCCTCATCGCAGCGG
Source organism: uncultured Acidobacteriaceae bacterium (assembly GCA_963758385.1). Taxonomy (GTDB): domain Bacteria; phylum Acidobacteriota; class Terriglobia; order Terriglobales; family Acidobacteriaceae; genus PALSA-350. The sequence goes on from CAVWVA010000002.1 coordinate 99,522, forward strand.
AGAGTATTACCTCTGGTCGAAGAATGACGGTCTGCAAAATCAAGCGTGGTCTATGTGCAGAAAGGCCTTGAGGGGACTCCCCGCGTTCTGATGGACCCCAACCAGCTGTCCGCCGACGGCACGGTTCGCCTCACCGCCGGGGAACCTTCGCGAAAATGGACGCTACTTTGCCTACTATCTCTCCAGCGGTGGCTCCGATTGGCTAGAGGGCCACGTTCTGGAAATTGAAACCGGGACGCGTTCTGCCGGATGACCTTAAGTGGCTCAAGGTGACTGGCCTCGCCTGGTTTGGCGACGGTTTTTTCTACAGCCGCTATGACGCGCCTGCAGGAGGGCATGACCTTTCCTCGCGAAACGAAGGTCACAAGGTCTACTACCATCGCGTTGGCACGCCGCAATCAGAGCGACGAGCTGATTTACGAGGATAACGCCCATCCGCAGCGCTTCCACACCTTACAGACGACAGAAGATGAGCGATTCGCGATCCTCACTGTCTCGGAGCGAGGCCAGGGCAAGGATGGCAACGCGCTTTTCTTCCGCGACCTCTCGAACGCCTGGGACAGCCTTCACTCCAATCGTTGCCGAAGTAACCAACGACCGCTTTTACGTGATCGACAACGTTGGCGACCGATTTCTGATCCTGACCAACAAAGACGCGCCCAACTGCACGAGTCGCACTCTACGATCCGCGGCATCGCGGAGGCCGATGTGGAAAGACATCGTGCCCGAAACGGCAGAGACGCTAAGCAGCGTATCTACCCAGGGAGGCAAACTCTTTGTGACTTATACGCAGGACGTGACCTCGCATCCTTACGTTTACTCGCTGGAGGGCAGGAAGGAGAATGCGATCGCTCTGCCCGGGCCAGGGACGTCCAGCGGTTTTGCGGGAAGGCACGACGATACTTCCGCCTTCTATGCTTACTCCTCGTTCAACTATCCCAGCACGATTTTTCGCTACGATATCGCAAGCAGAAAATCCACCATCTTCCGCGAGTCTGCCATCACCCACTTCAAGGCGGAAGACTACGAGACCCGGCAGATCTTCTACCACAGCAAGGACGGAACCAGGGTGCCGATGTTCCTGGTCTTCAAGAGGGGACTGAAGCTGGACGGAAGCAATCCCACGCTGCTTTATGCGTATGGCGGGTTTAACGTCACCGTGGCTCCCGAATTCAATCCGCTGCGGCTGGCTCTGCTGGAGCAAGGGTTCGTGTTTGCTTCGGCCAACTTGCGGGGCGGGGGCGAGTATGGCGAAAAGTGGCATCAGGCGGGAATGAAGTTGCAAAAGCAGAATGTGTTCGATGACTTTATCGCAGCGGCAGAATGGCTCGTTGCCAACCAATACACCTCGCTCTGCAAAACTGGCGATTTCCGGAGGATCGAACGGGGGGCTCCTGGTGGGAGCGGTCATGAATCAGCGGCCCGATCTGTTTCGCGTTGCAGTGCCGCAGGTCGGCGTCATGGACATGCTCCGTTTCCAGAAGTTCACCATCGGCTGGAACTGGATTGCCGACTACGGTTCCAGCGACAATCCGGAGGAGTTTCCAGACGTTGTATCGATATTCGCCGTTGCACAACATCCGCCCTGGGGTCACGTATCCAGCGACGCTCATTACCACCGCGGATCACGACGACCGCGTGGTGCCCGCCCATTCTTTCAAATACGCTGCCACGCTGCAGCAGAAGGCCAGTCCCGTCGAAGCCAGTATTGATTCGCATCGATACCCAATCCGGCCACGGAGCCAGCAGCACCAGCAAAGCGCTCGACACAGCCGCAGACATTTATTCGTTTGTCATGTACAACCTTGGATTGACGCCCCAGCTCCCTTAGGTCCTGGTGGCTGCGGTAGCAACCCGAATACTTTCATGGCAAAATCCCGATTTTTAACCTGCCGCCAATCTTTCCCGCGGACTTTCAGTCTATTAATACAGGTGCAGGCTGTGTGGTACCTTACCGACGGAAATGGCATCTCCAGGGCGGGGTCGCGAATCTATTAGAAGTTGGGGAATGCGATGAAAACTGCGGTGCGAAAGAGCGCGGTTCTTCACAAGATGCAGTCACTGGGAACGCTGGTAGGCGAATCTGCCTTCAGGCCGATGACCGGAGAATCGAAGACGCCCGTCCTGGTGTCGCCGGACGAATTGGGCATCACCTTTATTGGCCACTCATCTTTCATGATCCAGATTGGCGGCCGCAAGCTGCTGATTGATCCGGTGTTTGCCGAGCGGTTGATTGCGTTGCGGCGGTTACGGCGGCCGGGCGTCAGGATCAAGGATCTGCCTGGCTATCGACATGGTGCTGCTCTCCCACGCGCATATGGATCACCTCAATCGTCCGTCTTTGCGCCGGATTGTCGCCCACAACATCAAGATGACCGGGCGGGCGCCCATCGCCGTGGTGCCCTGGGGCGTGGAAGACCTGGTGAGCGATCTGGGCTTTGCCCGGGTGGTCACCCTGGAGTGGTGGCAGACTAAGTCCCTTGGCGGTACTGGAGATAACCATGACGCCTTGCAAGCATTGGGGGGCACGCTTCTTTAAGGACACGCATCGGGGCTTCGGCGGGTACGTCATCCGCGGCGGCGGTCATACTCTTTATCACTCCGGCGATACCGCGTATTTCGATGGCTTTGCCAAGATCGGCGAGCGGCTGAAGCCCGAGGTGGCTTTGTTGCCCATCGGAGCCTACAGGCCGGACAGCTATCGCGGAGTACATACCTGCCCCGAGGAGGCGCTGCAGGGCTTTCTCGACCTGGGCGCGAGACGGATGATTCCCATGCACTATGGCACCTTCCGGCTCTCTCAGGAGCCGATGGAAGAGCCGGTGGAGCGCTTGATGGCCGCTGCGAGAGCGGCCGGTGTCGCCAATACAGTGTGCGTGCTGCCGGAGGGTGAGACGGAAGTGATTTCGCCGGTTCCCTTGCCGGCTCTCTCCCGCCGGGCCGCCCAGGGCTAAGCGGACCTGGCAGCGGGAAACATTCCGCGGTGCAAAACTACTGCGCTGGGGCCGGTCGCAGCCTCTGCCACAGCTCCGCGTAGGGCCTTGATCACCCAACGCACCATCAGGACGGAAATCGTGAGCAGCACGATCACAATGCTGGCGGCGGCCCAGGGATGCTGGGTTGCCAGCCATGTGATGCCCACCGCGGCCACATCTTCCGTACTGCTAAGGGCAATATTCGACACCGGTTCGGGGCTGGGCGTGACCAGGGCCCGCGCCGCAGTCTTCGAGCCATGGGCAGCCAGCGCAATCGCTGCGCCCACCGCTGTGGCCAGCAACTGCATCTCGGGGGTCAGCTGGGTCGTGGCGCGATACGCCAGCAGCGCGGCGACAGGAATGCGGATAAAGGTGTGCAGCCCGTTCCATAGCAGATCGAGACCGGGAATTTTATCCGCGACGAACTCCACCGCAAAGAGCGTTCCGCTCACTCCGATGACCCACCAATTGGAAAGCGCTTCGAGACCCGGAGGCAACGCGACCCAGTGCGCATGCGCCAGCAGTCCCAGGGTCAAAACAGTTGCGTACACGTTAAGCCCTGCCGCAAAACTAGCGGCGATGACCAGCGCGGCAATGGTGCTCGGCGTAAAAGGCATGGTGCTTGAAAATTCTAGACCTTTCTATGTAGCCCTGCCCGGAATTACAGCCAGTCGTACTTCTTGAGCATCCAGAGCACCAGGCCAGTGCAGGCGACCATGGCGCCCACCACAATTTCGGTGCCGTGATCCGACTCCAGGAAGGGTAGACCCTTCAGATTCATTCCGTAAATGCCGGAAATGACCAGCGCAGGAAGCGCTACGGTGCTGAGCACCGTAAGCACCTTCATGACCTGGTTGGTGCGATTGGCGACGCTCGACAGGTACACGTCAAAAGTATTGTTGAGCAGGTCACGAAGGGTCTCCACCATATCCAGCAGGCGCAGCGCGTGATCGTAAACGTCGCGAAAAAAAGGGTACAGCTCGGGAGGGAGAATGGAGCCGGATTCTCGCTGCAGCGACATGCAGGCGTCGCGGAGATTAACCAGCACGCGGCGCAGTTCGATCAACTCACGCTTCTGGTCGAAGAGGCTCTCCAGAATCTGCGGCGATGGATTGTCGAGAACGCTGTCCTGCAGTTCGTCGATGCGGTCGTCGCTATGGTCGATGGAGACAAAGTAAGAGTCGACAACGCTGTCGAGGATCAGATAAAGAAGCTTGGGTGGTTTCTCTCCGGTCCCGCCCTCAGGGCGCGCTGCAGAATCTCGTTGCCCACGCAGGAGGGGTCCCGCACGGTGATGAGGAAGTCGCGGCCTACGAAAAGATAGACGCTGGCGAAGCCCAGGTCCCCCTCTTGTACCGACTGAATATATTTGAGAATCAGGAAGAGGTATTGGTCGGTGCCCTCGGCCTTGAGGCGCTCATTGTTGCTGCGGCAATCTTCAATGTGCAGGGGATGGAGATGGAACTGCCGCGCCAACTCGTCAAGTTGCGGGTCATTCGGATCATCAAGGGCATACCAGGACATGAAGACCCTCCTGCAAAGACACTCTCCGCTGTGGGTGCATATCGAGGAGAACATGATTCTGCGAGTTTTTGGTTAAGAAACGCTGCTGCGTGCGCTGATTTGCCATAGCTCCAGGCCGGGGCACATGCGACAGCACAAGACTGCTTGTGCGCGCGCGAACATCGGCGTCCACTATGCCGGGGCTATCGCCCCCGCTATGATACTTCTGCCGTGCATTCGAAAAGCGCCCTATATTCTTGACTGAAAGACCCGTCAGCGAACGGCAATGGAATGGTCTTGTCTTGCCCACGTGAGACCGAAGAGAAGCCATGAAGTTCACCAAACCGGACCTGCATTTGCTGACCTTTTGCCTCTGCGCCCTCGCGTTTTTTTTGCTGGGGGGAGCCAGAGTATTTCGTTCTTCGAATGACTTCATCCCGGTTTACACCGGAGCGCGCTGCCTGCTCCATGGCTGCAATCCGTACGACACCTCGCAATTGCAACAGGAGTTCTTTCAAGCCGGCGGCCACCCTGCGGAACTGCCATCATGGGATATCGACGTTCCCGTCTACCCACCTTCTACCTTGCTTGTGCTTTCTCCGCTGGCGCTGCTCCGGTTTCCTGCAGCCCGCTTGCTTTGGTTCCTGCTGAACGGTTGTTTATTCGTGATCGCTGCGGGGTTGGTTCTATCTATGTGTCCGCAATCCAATCGTTGGCTTGCGACGGCGCTAGCCTCGTTTTTCCTGGTTACGAGCGGAATTCTGTTAGTACTGGGTCAACCCGCCATCTTCGCTATTTCGCTGTTGGTCATCGGCACTTGTTTCTTCCTGCGTGGCCGCTTGCTCCCCTTGGCAGCGTTGCTGCTTATGCTCAGCCTGGCTGTCAAACCGCAGATCGGCGGCCTGATCGTGCTCTATCTTCTTGCGCGGAGGATCCAATGGCGGTACGCGGCGGTGGCTATGACTGGTGCTCTGGCTCTTCTGCTGTGCGCAGGAGTGATTCTTAAATCGCATGCTGGCAGCGCCGACTGGGTCTCCGTGCTGCGCGCGAATCTCTCTGCCACCTTGAGCGCAGGCGGGAGCGCGGACCCCAGGCCGGCGAATCTGCAAGCCATCGGGGATACCAATCTTCAGGTTCTTACCAGCATTTTCTTTCCCGAAGCTGGCAAATTTAACCTGGCCGCCTATGCGATATTTTTGATTCTGTTTGCCGCGTGGATTCTGGCGATTGTGCGGGCAAATGCCAGCCTGGAAACGGATCTGGTTGCAATCGCGGCCTTATCCGTACTCTCGCTGACACCCGTCTATCATCGTTTCTATGACACCCGGCTTCTTCTGTTGACCGTGCCGGCAGTTTTGCTTGTCTTTCAGAAGCGGCGGATTCTGGGTGCTGTGATCGCTGCACTGACGGTTCTCTCTACCATCTCTGTTCAATATCGGGTACAGGTGTTCCTGTTGCAGCATGCGGGATGGGAAAAGCTTCAGCAGAGAAAGCTGCTTTTCATTCTTCTGCTCCGGCAGCAAATTCTGGAAATGCTCGCTCTCTTCTTCATTTATCTTTTTGTGATTTTCTCCCGCCGCTTTTGTGGCGGAGCGGTGACTGTGTCTTCTCGCGCTTGATCTGGCCAAAACGCATTACTGCCGTTGAGATAGCATCCGGGTTCAGATACCAGCATGGAAATAAATGGTAAAGCACGAAATATCCCATCGCTTGACGGCATGCGCGCTATTTCGATTCTGCTGGTGATCGCGGCCCACGCCCGGCAGAATCTCTCGCGCTGGGTCAGGGTTCCGATGCGAACCTATCCTTTTTTCGCTCACACCGGAGTTTCAGTTTTTTTTGTTCTCAGCGGCTTCCTGATTACCAGCCTGCTGATTAAGGAATTGGACGCGAGCGGAACGATCAGCCTCAAACGCTTTTATCTACGACGCGCCTTCAGAATCTTTCCGGCATTTTACGTCTACCTGGGCATCGTCTTCGTACTGGCCCTGGCGGGCGTATTCCACACTCCGCTCGGCGCCTTCTTCTTCGCGGCGATTTATACGTCGAACTACTATCTCGGGCCAGGCGCGGGATTCGTGGGCCTGCAGCATATCTGGTCACTGAGCGTAGAAGAACAGTTCTACCTTCTTTGGCCGGCGACCCTCCTTCTCCTGAGAAAGCGACGGGCTATCTACTTGGCGGGGTTTCTCATCCTCGTATCGCCCTTGTCGCGCTTGGCCACCTATTTTGTGCTGGCACCGCCGCACCGCGCGATGGTTGATCGCATGTTGCATTCAAGTATTGACACGATCATGTTTGGGTGCCTGCTTGCGTTGCTGTGGCAGAACGATCGTTTTAATCAAAGGCTTCGGATTTTGACCAGTCACTGGTCCCTGGCAGGAGCAGCTTTATTTCTTTTCCTGGTCGATCCGCTCCTCGATCTGCGATTAGGCGGCAGCTATGGGCTGCTCATCGGGATGACGCTTGAAGGAGTCAGCATTTGCCTGATCACGCTCTACGTGATCAAACGTCCGGGGACGCCCCTCGGGCGGATACTGAACACGCCGGTGCTGCGCCACCTCGGGATCATTTCCTATAGCCTCTACCTATGGCAGAACATCTTCACTGAAGAGGGCGCCCGGTATTTCCCTCTTAATCTGGCCGCCATTCTGGTTTGCGCCGAGCTATCCTGGTGGGCCGTGGAACGGCCTTTCCTTCGACTCCGCGATCGCTTGCAGAAGATGACAGGCGGCAGCCATGCAGCGAACGCGAGCCTTTGATGCGAACGGCACTCAGTCGATCGCCTGGCGAGTATCTCCGGGCACAAGCAGAGAAGGATTTTCCGGGTCCAGCCTGAGCGAGCATGGACGCTATTGCTTGCCAACGATAGTCTGGTGCAAGTGAGAGAGATATGATCTCGGTTCTGGTAATGACGCTCAACGAAGAAAACAATCTTCCTGGCTGCCTGGACACGGTGCAGTGGTCGGACGACGTTCATGTGTTTGACTCGTACAGCTCGGATCGGACCGCCGAGGTCGCCCGAAGATACGGATCAAAAGTGTGGTTGCGAAGATTTGATAACTGGGCACAACATCAAAATTGGGCCCTGGAGAATATCCAGTTCAAGTACCCCTGGGTTTTTTATCTTGATGCCGACGAGCGTGTGACGCCAACGCTGGCTGAGGCAATGCAGCGAGCGGTGCAAAATCCATCCGGCAAGGTAGCGTTCAGAGTAAGGCGCAGAGATTTCTTCTTCGATACCTGGCTAAAACATGTCCAGATGACGGTGTATTACGAACGTCTCTTCCGTCCCGAAAAGATGCGCTATGAGCGATTGGTTAACCCCATCTCGCTGCCGGATGGCCCGGTCGGCACGGTTGAGGGCTACCTGGATCACTATCCTTTCAGCAAGGGGATAACCGGTTGGGTGGATCGGCATAACTCTTACAGCACCAGGGAAGCGGAACAGATTGTGGCCGACGGTTCGGGTGGCGAGGCGATCAGTCTACGCAGGATTCTCTTTGCCAATGACCCCTCCGAAAGGCGCCGCAATATGAAGCGGCTGTACTATCGAATGCCCTTCCGCCCGTTTATTAAATTCTTCGTGATGTACTTTCTCAAACATGGTTTTTTGGATGGGGTCGCGGGCTTCAGGTACTCGGCGCTGATGGCTTTTTACGAAATGTTGATTGGCTTCAAGACCGCGGAGATCAGACGCAACCTGAAAACTACCGGTTCGCCCAAGGCCACGCAAAATTCATCAACCTGAGGCATCGCGCAGCAGAAAAGTGTGATCGTGTCTGTGTCTATGGATCAAATCGAATCCTTTCGATTTCAAAGCGCGGATCATGCTCGTCGTCTTTGCCTTGGGGATCTCCGGGAAGAAATCGTGGAACTCGACGCAAATCTGCTTTATGGGGATGCGCTCCGCCAGGCAGCTTTCCAGCACTTCATACTCAAATCCCTCGATGTCAATCTTCAACAAGTCGATAGAGTTGTGCCCGTTCTGCTTCATTTCGTCCAGCAGCGTAGTGAGAGGCCGGCTCTCGCTCCCGCCCGCCTTGAACCAGGTGCTTTCGCCGGTTCCCCCTCCGACGGAGAAACTCCCGTCAACCGACCCAGATAAACCTACCGGTTTAAAGAGAAGGTGGTCGCTCTCGGCGAGAGAAATGGTCCGAACAGCCACCGGCGAAGGATCGAAGATGTGGATCCTGACCCCGAATCTTCGAATCAACTCCTGCTCAAAAGTAATGTCTTCACCCACACCTCCGCTATAGATCACGGCCTCGGGACCCATGCCACGCGTGACGATCGTCCACTGCGACAATTCCCCGATTGTCTCTTTGTCCGCCAGCTGCCTCGAGTACAGAGAATCAAAGGAATGTCTCAGCCGGTGGCGAAGCTGTTGCGGAAGTAGCCGCGAAACGATCCTCATTCAATGAACCCTCAGATGAGCGAGGGTATCATTTCCTTCCCGGCAGGCTCACACCTGCTTTCGCAGCGGCGAGTGGGTTGAGCCAGAAGCTTCAACCCCTCTGATATTCTTTCTGAGTGGCCGGTCTATGAAGACCTACGACTTCGCCTTGAGGCGCCCACGTCTTGGGTACGCCGGAGTTGACTCGTGCGCAATGTAACGGACAGATCACTCGGACCGAAGCCTAGATCAGCACCGTTGTGGCGAACACGAGAAGCTTTGTTTACCGATCTTGGGGTGTTCATTCTTGGCGCTGCAGGCGCATACAGCATCAATCTGATCGGCTCGCTGCCAGGCGATGAACTTCTTGTCTTACCGCTGCTTCCCGTACTGCTCCTGGCGAGAGGTAGGCGTGCTTTCAGGCGAGAGTACCTTTGGTTCCACATATTGGTCGCGGCTTGGCTTTTCGGCACGATCGCCGGCGACATATACCTGGACAGTCCAATCACCAGCCGGGCGAAGGGTATAGCGCGGGTGGTTTTCTTCGCCTTCGACTTTATGGCGCTCGCGATCGTGATCAACAACAAGACCCGGAGGATAATCATTTTTGCAATGAGCATCGTCGCGGTGATGCTCATTGGCATGAGAGATTTCAAAGGTGAGTTCCTGACCCAATGGAAGTTCGGCGGTTCCTCCGCTCTCACGTTGGTCGCTCTCCTCATCTCTTCCTACTTCTACGCGAAGCGCAAGTACTGGTCGGTTATAGGCATCTCCATTGCTCTCGCAGGCCTGAACCTGATCTTCGCGTTCCGTTCCCAGATTGGCATTGACCTGGTATCGGCGGCGCTGATCCTTCCCATCTTTTCCACCAAACGAATGGGAAAAGACCCTGTGTCTCGTATTTTTGGCGCTCTCAAATTCGCAGTTTTGCTCGCCCTGGCAGGCGGGTCGGCGTACTTGGCCAATGAGGCAATAAAATTGGCCGCTACTCAGGGATTTTTTGAAGAGAGCATCGCCCAGAAGTTTGAGGGACAATCGAACGGCAAGTTGGGGGTGTTCGTCGGTGGCAGGCCGGAAACGCTGGTAGCCATACAGGCGATTCGCGACAGCCCCATCATCGGCCATGGTTCCTTCGCGGTCGATCGAAGATACACCGAATTGAAGCAGGATATTCAGTACGAAAACGGCTACACCGACACGGACGAGGTAAGCACGGAAGAAGACGACAGCATTCCGGCCCACTCTCACCTGACAATGGCATGGGTCGAATCGGGAATATTGGGTGGCTTGCTTTGGATTTACGTGCTGGTGCTGACCCTTCGTGCCGTCTTTCGGATCGTCTTTACACGCCCGGCCCTTGCGCCTCTCTATTGCTATCTACTCCTTAATTTTGTATGGGACATCCTCTACTCACCGTTTGGCAGCGTGAATCGGATCTGGGGCGCGTATCTCATCCTACTGAGTTATAACGTTTTGAATAAATACGCTATCAAAGACGCGCCAGTTCCTCTGAAGAGACGGGCGCACAGCCACCAACCCTGGCGAGTTCGTCTTGGCGCCAAACAGCCTCTCGCGTCCTGACCGTCCACTTCTGGCGCTGGGGTGTCTCCAGTTGCCGCCGTCTTCCCTCTCGTTGCTGGCGGATGCAATTAAAATGACGATTGTCGAATTTAGCGCATTTGTCTTCGCTGAATTAACTCCGCAATTGCGTCAAGGCCCCGGGGAGAGCAATTCTTGCTCGGAAGAGAGATGGCTGGATGCATCCGCAATGAACACAAGGAGTCCCTGGGCTTGAACTCTAACGTCGGGAAAGGTCTGTATTTGGCAGGAATCGGCTCGCTGATTCTGGTGTTGCTGATGGGCGTTATGGCCATTGGACGCCAAGCTCCGTGGGAGGACGAAATCTTTGCTGTTTCGACAGGCTGGTCCATCGCGCGCTCCCAACCCCCAATCTTGAGCGTCCTGGCGCAATATCCACAAACAGGTTCTCCGGTCCGATTCTACGGGCCTATATCTTTTGAGGCCGAAGCGTTCTTAATCAGGATTTTCGGACTGTCGCTCCTCTCCTGGAGGCTGGTTTGTTTCGCTGGGGTAATTTTGAGCCTACTGGTCTGCTGGGCTCTGGTCAGAGTGGCTGGGGGCGATAGATGGGCGGGGCTGATCACCGCACTCGTTATCGCGCTCTCCGCATCTCTGGCCGGTCCTCTGCCAGGCAGATGGGATGCAGTTACTTGTGGGCTGTTTCTCGGTGGTATCCTGCTTTTTCTTCTTGGCGCCGAGCAAGGTGGAAAGGCTCTGGTAGGGCGAGTGGGTATGGCCGGTGTTCTGATCGGCTTTGCGCTCGCATCGAGCCCAAGATCATTGACGCTCGCCCTCGCAGCCCTGGTCGCGGCGCTCCTGGTTGCGCTATGTTTTCGCAGACTCTGGAAGAGATTCCTGCTGGGGTCCCTTGGCATGTTTGCCGTGGCCGCGCTGGTGCAGACCCTTCTGCTCTTGCCATGGGGGCAAACCTCCTTTTCCTGGTACACGTATTTGAGAGAAGCAACAAAGAAAGACCGCATCAATGCGACGCCGCTTGCCGGCCAGGGCACTTGGACCCTCGATGCTCACCATCACAAAACGGTACTTATTCTGTGCGCATTGTTACTGCTGATCTCCGTGTACGGCGCGCTCACGGAGCCTGGATCCCGCCCTGGTTCCGGCAGATTACCTTTCAAGGTGTTTTTGACTCTTTTCGCTGCAGCAAACATTTCTCTGATGATCCTGCTGGTGGCAAACCCTCTGGGGTCGGCAGCGTTTTGGTTACCTCCCGCCGTGGCGGCTTTGACCTGTTGGGTGGATTGGGAGTTCGCTCGAAACAGAAGCCTGGGAATGGTCTCGGTTTTCGTTGTTGGTATCTGCCTCTTGCTGCTGCTTGTGCAGGAAGCCCAGCAAATGGCGGCTGTCGTACTCACATGGAACCAGAGAAGCACCCCCGATCTCAAGGCGTTCGTAGAGAAAACTCTTCCCGAAAAGGCTGTCGTATATGGTCCGATCGGCGGCTACTTCTATCCGGTTGAGCTTTCCGGACGGCAATATCTCTACGTCTATGAACAGACGACTCCTGGCCTCTACTCAGAACCCAGGGGTTCCGTTGGAGACAAGCTGGATTCAGAGATCTGCACTCATCCGGCTTTTGCCATGTGGCCAAAACCGGACCAGCTGCGTTCTGTCCAGGAACAAACTATGCCTGACGCGCTGCACCACCGTTTGCAGAATAAAGTTGGAGAATTTGATCAACCACCTCTGACACCGTGGAGAGAAAAGATGCTGGCAAGGATTGGAGAGATCGGCGGTAAATATGGATTTTCTGATGCAGTTATCTATTCGCTGAAGAGCTTGACGCCTTGCGCAAATCGATAGCGCCCGTGTTTGCATTTGCCCCGCCCTGGTCCAGGGAATACTTTCGTTACGGCGCCCGCTGTAAGAGAGCGGGTGGCTTCAGGGAATGAGGACTGCTCCGGCTTCGTCTGCACTCGGCTGAGGCGATTGGATCGGTAATGCCGCCTTCTTCCAGTTGAGAGCGTGCTCCACCCGGTCTCGAAGCCGTAACGATGGCCGTTCTACAACCCAGTACGAGAGTTCCGCGCAGAGAAGAATCGCGGGGATGTTCCAGGGGAAAAAGCGGACGCTATTCTCCCGCGTGAACACTTGCTGCCAAAGGTAGAAGCTATAGGAGATTAGACCCAGGTGGCGCAGCAGCCGGGTGTTCAACAGCCGGCCGAGGGGCGAAGTCGGAATCCGCACAGCATAAACCACGATGAGCGATAGGCAAAAAGCGCTCGCCGGAACGCCGAAGAGCAAGTTATAGGTTCCCCTGAAATAGAAGTGCAGCATGGGACTGATGACCATAGCAAACAAGGCGGCGAGTGCGACAATCCAGCCGCGAACAAGTGGACTGATGAGTTTGTTAAATGATGAGTCGCGCCAGAGCAGAGCCAAAAGGCAGCCGAACATAATGGAATCCAAGCCCGTATGCAGCATTGCAAGCAGGCCGGCCCGGTGATCTGGCATCAGATAATACGTAACAATCCGTGAAATCGGTGACAGCAGGATCACCCAAATCGCCAATCGGACACTTTTTCTCGGTCCGAGGAAGACCATGGCCGCCGGCCACAAGAGATAAAACTGCTCCTCCAGGCTAAGCGTCCACATGTGCTCCAATATCGAGCTGCCACCGGGCTGATAATTCCAGGTATAGGTGGCGGCGGCGATGAAGGCTTTCGGTTGGCCCGGAAATACTCCAGCGAGAGTGAGAACAAGGGCGACGCCCAGGTAGACATAAAGAGGAGGAAAAATCCGGAAAGCCCGCCGCAGGTAGAAGCGCTTCAGGCTGATGGCGCCGGTCCCATTCCATTCCTTCAGCAGTAGGTGGGTGATGAGAAATCCGCTAATGATAAAGAACGCTTGCACCCCGCTTGCTCCCCAGGCGGTGTAAAGCCAATACGGAACAAACGGTATGATTCGCAACAGCTCCGCGGTCATGTGACTCGACAAGACCATGAGGACCGAGATTGCTCTCAGCCCGTCGAGCGAGGGAATGTTCCGGGACCCGGTCTTCATCCTGAAAAATCATTGCACGGGAAGCTCCCGCGGCTCAAGACCGTTCGACCATTTTGCATCAGCGATAAAGCGGCCTATTTAGCTTGCGGAGCGAGTTCCGCCAGCTTTGAAGTCGAATGCCGCTGCTCTGATTGGTGGCGTTGCTCGCGCGCCTGCTCCATACTGATGCTGCGAGGTAGTCTCGCCGCATTGGCCTGGCTAACGATCTGGAATGAACGAAGAAACCGTAGCCGCCAGGAGCATTCTTTTGCAAGCTTCCGAGATGATTTCAGGGACTCAATCGGGAGCGCGCCATTCCTTCCGTGGCACACTGCGATCGGTCGAACAACATTTCCCTCAGTGGCTAAAGCAATGTGGGTTGGCTTGTATTACATACGGGCAGAAGCCCGTACCCTTCAAATTTTTCAGCTTCCTTGATCAGCGAAAGGCGCACGACAGCTCCGGTCAGAACCCGATCTATGCCCTCGCTCTTGGTGCGTCCATTTCTATATGGTTGCTGGCCATCCGCACGCCGCTTTGGCTCGACGAGACAATATCCTTCTTCATCATCAAAGGAGGCTTCTCCAACATCCTTTCGCGCCAGGGATGGCCTGGCGTCCCAGCATATTCCTACCTTCTCTGGTTGTGGACCAAGGCTATGGGAACGAGTGAGATCGCGCTGAGAACTCCTTCTCTTCTCGCCATGCTGGGGGCCGCCTATCTGCTGTACCGCTCTGCCCTGAAGCTCTTCGACCGTGACGTTGCCATCATAGCCGCGGTTATCTTCTGCCTTCACCCGGTTGTCATTCTCGAATCCGTTGACGTTCGGCCTTATGCTTTTGCGGCCCTGGCGATCTGCGCTTCGATTTTCGCGCTCATTCATCTGCGGGATAACAACTCAAGTTCGCTGGCCGCCCTGTTCGGTATCTCAGCGGCATGCGTTGCTTATTTCCAGTTCTTGTTCGTGGTGCTCTTACCGGCCCTCGCCCTCTGTTTTTTGGCGCTGAAAATCGGCCACCGTAAAATATTGTGGCGGCAGCTCGCCATTGCGCTCGCTGCCTTTGCTTTAGCATCCCTGCCGGTGATCCCGGGTTTGCGTTACATGTTTCGCACCAGCGGCATCCATGGTTTCGCCCAGTCTCCAACGCTGGTGGAGCTTGGATCAACGCTCGCATTACGGGGGATGGCATTCATCCTGCTGGGAACGATTGCCGTAGCCGCCATGATGCGGCGGCTTGATCTGCGAAGCCACGCCGCGTCCTGGGTTATCTTGCTTTGCGTATCGTTGGCGCTGATCCCGATTTTGATCCTCTATTGCGTAAGCGCAGGAACGTCGATCCACGTTTTTGTTTTCCGTTACCGGCTGGTCGCGGTTCCGGGGATCGCGCTCTGCTGGGCCCTGGTCGTCAGCCGCATTGATTCCCGCATGTTACGGTTGCTGTTCTGCATCGCCGTTGTCGCTGCTTCCGCTTACCACACCGTGAGGTTTCCCGCTTACAAGCGCCATTACACATGGAAATACGCTCTCGAGTTCGTGGAGAAAAATGCCTCTGCCGATAACGCTCCCGTGCTGATCTGTAGCGACCTTCCCGAAGCGAACTCCATGCCCATGCCCGTCGGCCCAGCAGTAAAAGACAGCGGCCTTTTTGCACCGCTCAGCTATTACCAACTGAGCGTACCGGTCGTGCCACTGCCGCGAGCACTCAATGCAGAGGCCATTCGGGACGCTTCGCAGTTCCTGCAGATGGCCGCACAACAACACGAGCGCTTTTTGGCCATGGCCTATGCGCAGTCTTACCGAACGCTCGATTGGCTCGCGCACAGCGCTGCGGGAAGCTACGACGTTCGGGAATTGGGGGTTTTCGACGGAATCAGGGTATTGGAGTTTAGACCGTTCAGCCAGGCCAGACCCGCGCAATGACTCGCCCGCCACTTAGTCATCGCAACAATCCATTCGATTTGTTGCGCATTGTCTTTGCAACTTTGGTTTTGTTGTCGCATGCTTCGGAGCTC
The DNA here is from genome assembly GCA_963758385.1 of uncultured Acidobacteriaceae bacterium. Taxonomy (GTDB): domain Bacteria; phylum Acidobacteriota; class Terriglobia; order Terriglobales; family Acidobacteriaceae; genus PALSA-350. The sequence goes on from CAVWVA010000002.1 coordinate 114,990, forward strand.
ACCGATGGCAACAGGTCGCGCGAGCTTCTCTACCGTTTCACCCGGAGTGGACTGACCTTTGGGCAGGTAGCCGTCGATGGATTCTTCCTGCTTAGCGGCTACCTCATCGTTCAAAGCTGGCTTGGGGATCCCCAGCTTGTCAATTTTCTACGCAAACGCGTGTTGCGTATCGTCCCCGGATACCTGGTTGCGGTCGTGCTCAGCACCGTGGCCGTGGGTCTGCTGGCGCCTGGAGTTACTCCGTTTTTTAGTCGCATCGACGGAAGTTTCTTAAAAAGTGCTTTTCTACTCACCAGCCCGGTCACGCCCCCGGTCTTTCCTGGCCACCCGTTCCCGAACGTTAACGGGTCAATGTACACCATCGCTTATGAGTTCCGCTGCTACCTTCTGGTTGCGGTTCTTGGGTTGTGCGGTCTCTTCCGGCGGCCGATTGTCTGCCTGGCGGCCACTCTGGTGCTACTGTGTTCACTCCTTTACATAACTCCCTTTGAGCACATGCACTGGCATAAGCAAGACCTTCTGGGCTTGCCCGCTCTCACCATCCGCTTCACCGCGATTTACCTGGTTGGGTGTTGCTTCTACTTGTTCCGCAACCGCATTGCATTTCGTCCGTGGATTGCCCTTGTGGCAGTTGCGTTGCTGGCGGCGGGCTTTGCTTTCGTTCCTTCTATAGCAGAGTTCGCCCTGGTGCTGTGTGGCGGATACTTGATGTTTTATCTCGGAGGGATGCACTTGCCGTCCCTCTCAGCAATGAGGAGATTTCCCGATATTTCCTATGGGGTTTATTTGTATGGATGGCCGGTCGAGAGCCTCTGGATCTGGTACCACAGGGGTTCCCCGTGGATTACGTTTTTGGCTTCTACAATCATTTGCTGCGGGCTCGGTTGGTTGAGTTGGCACTTCGTCGAACGGCCCGCGCTGGCCTTGAAGCGCTCGCCTGGCAGCGCGCCTAAGGCATAGAGTCGTTTTTTCTTACCCTGTCAGGAACCAGCTTGGTCACCGCTGATACCCTTAACTATCGATGTGCCTCGTAGCAGGTTCTCAGCAGGTCGAGCTTTCCGTCGTCATGCCTTGCCTCAATGAAGAGGAGACCGTGGGGGTTTGCGTGCGCAAGGCGGTTGCCGCGCTTCGAGATTCGGGTATAGCGGGAGAAGTCATCGTTGCCGATAATGGATCGACCGACAGCTCAGTGGAAGTCGCGCAAGCGGAGGGAGCCACGGTTGTCAACGTCGAGGAGAAGGGGTACGGCGCCGCCCTCAAAGGCGGCATACTGGCGTCCCATGGAGAGTATGTGTTGATGGCAGACTCTGACGACAGTTACGATTTCCGCCATGCCCCGCGGTTTTTAGCCCAACTGCGCGCTGGCTCTGACCTGGTTATGGGCAATCGGTTTCTGGGTGGGATCTCGGAGGATGCAATGCCCTTTCTGCATCGCTACCTTGGCAATCCCGTGCTCAGCGGGATTGGGCGGCTGTTTTTCGGATCTGCTTGTGGAGATTTTCACTGCGGCATGCGTGGTTTCCGTAAAGATAGCTTCCTGAGGATGGACATTCGCTCCACCGGCATGGAGTTCGCCAGCGAGATGGTCGTGAAGGCCAGCCTGTTGCACATGAAGGTCAGCGAGGTACCTACAACGCTATCTCCCGACGGGCGCAATCGCGCGCCGCACCTGCGAACCTGGCGCGACGGCTGGCGGCATCTCAGGTTCCTGCTTATGTACAGCCCGCGGTGGCTCTTTCTCTACCCGGGGATTTTCCTGATGCTGCTGGGGCTGGTGGGCTGCGTGATTCTGCTGCCCGGAAGACGTGTGTTCCACGGCATCGGTTTTGACGTGCACACCCTGTTGTACGCCCTCGCTTCTGTATTGCTGGGCTTTCAGCTGATAGCCTTTGCCACCTTCACCAAGGTTTTCGCCATCACCGAGGGCCTGCTGCCAGAGGATCCCCGGCTGCGCCGCGTCTTTGGCTGGGTCACGTTGGAAACAGGACTGATTGTCGGCTGCCTTCTGATAATCCTTGGCCTGGGAGGATCGATTTTCGCTGTTTCCAGTTGGGCGAGAGAGAGTTTCGGCGCACTCGACACGGAGCGCACGCTGCGAATCGTCATGCCGTCTGTGTTCGCTCTCACCATGGGAGTTCAAATCACCTTCAGCAGCTTCTTCCTGAGCATACTCGGGCTCAGGCGGCGCCAATGACTTTGCGGCGCTCGTTACTGTGGGCCGGCTCCGCCGCACTGACTGTCGTGCTGATCGTTGTGCTGGTAAAGATAAGCAAGCTCGATTTTCGTGTGACGCTGCAACAACTGCGGAGCGTTGGCTGGGTTTCGTTCACCCGGTTGGTTTTGTTGACCGCCCTGCATGTATTTCTCTCCAGCCTGAAATGGCGGAGTGTCGACGCCAGGCTTCGCCACTCCGCCGATTCCGCTCCCTCGAGGACCATGTCGTTCGCGCTTACCAGCACGGGCGTGGCGCTGGGTCAACTTCTCCCCGTGCAGGTGAGCATGTCGATCGCGCGCACGCTGGGCACCTACTTTCATGGGAGGGCTTTCAAACGCGGAACCGGCGGCACACTCTTTGAGCAGGCATTTGATGTTTTCATCGTGGGCTTTTTGGCGATCGCATCGGGCGTCACGCGATTCTATCGAGGGGGAGGAGTCATGTGGATGGTGTGTGCGGTTGCCATCACCGGCTTTGCCCTCCTCGCCGTAGGACCCTCGGTCAGGATACTTCGCTCTCGGCTGGACACTCTCGCCGGCGGGACCGCTGCGTCAAACAATCGCATCGTAAGGAGCCTGGCAAATCTGCAACAGTCGGGATTGCTGAATGCCGGCCTGGCCCGGCAGTTGATGCTGCTATCCGCCGCGCGCTTTGTTATTCAGGTGTTGATGGCCGGCCAGACCGCGGAAGCAATCGGCGTCCACATCCCGCTCTGGCAGTTGGCGGCTGCAATGCCGTTTGTCGTCATCGCCTGCGTAATTATCGCAACCCCAGGCGGCCTCGGCGTCAACGAGTTGGGCTATGCAACCACCTTGCACCTGTTCGGAACTCCCTTGAATGTCGGAGCGCAATGGGCGCTGGCCAATCGATTTCTCGTTGCTGCGTCTTGCTTCGTTGTCGCCGCGTGCGCCCTTGCAATTCTCGGCCTTACCAAGATCATGACCGCGGCCACGCCAGCCGAGGTGATGCAGGAAGAGCAATGACGGCGATAGCGAACGATCCCATAGCGAAAGCTCAACGCAGCCTGTGCACTGTTTGTGGCAGAGACCAATGGAGCTTTGTTCGTCGCGGGTGCGACCTATATCAGCCCAACGATGACACCAGTTTCGCGTTGGACCGCTGCCTGTCGTGCGGGCAGATCATGCAGAACCCACTGCCTACCCCCGAACAACTCAGCAAAGCCTATTCCGCGGAATACGCACCCTACCGGCCTGCGTGGAAGGTGCGAGGCTGGCCCTTGTGGAAGATCCTGCGCGAGCTGACCACCTGGCGGCGCATGCGTCGCCTCAGGCGGTATGGCACTGGGACAAAGCTATTGGAAGTGGGATGTGGGGCAGGAGATTTTCTTTATGCGGCGCACCGCGCGGGCTGGGATGTACGCGCGGTGGAATACAGCGGCGTGCTGGCTGAAGCGCTCCGCAATGAACTGGGCTTCGACGCGCGTCAAGGCGACCTGGCGCCCGGCCTTTGGCAAGATGGGTCCTTCGACGCGGTCATCCTATGGAGTGTGTTGGAACACCTGCGAAACCCGCTCGATGCCCTGGTCACCACCTGTTCCTATCTGAAAACGGGCGGAGCCGCCTTCATCCAGATACCCACGCGCCATGGTGTAGAACAAGGCAGGGAATTTCACCAGTTTTGGGCGTTACTGGATCTGCCCCGGCATTTGAGCTTCTTCGAAAGAAGCGTTCTTTCGGATCTTTGCGACCAGGCCGGCATGAATCTGATCGTCTTTAAGACTCCACTGATCGAAACCGCGTGGTGTTATTTCGCTAGCGTTTGTAACTACGCCAACCACTGCCGCAAACCCTTCAGGCGAGTGATTGGAACGCTCTCACTTGCGCTGATATCTGCGTTGTCTTTTCCGCTTATGGCGATACGGGCATGGCGGGGCCACGGAACGGAAGCATACGCAGTCGCAGTCAAGAGATAGCTATTGAAACCCTTTCTTTCGGTCGTGATGCCCGCTTACAACGGCGAGAAATTTATCGCCGCGGCACTCGAGAGCGTGCGCCGGCAACAACGGGATGAAATTGAGCTGATAGTCGTGGACGATGGCTCCACCGACGGCACGCTCGACATCGTGCGCAGCTTCGCCGATGTTCTCAACATTCAGTTGATTACCCCCGGCAGGCTAGGCAATTGGGTCGCAGTCAGCAATCTTGGCTTGCGCGAAGCCACAGGCGAATGGGCTTGCTTTCTTCATCAGGATGACCTTTGGCTTCCGGGCAGGCTCGCCCGGCTTTGGACCGAGATGGAGAGCAGCGACGGCGCGCTCATGCTCCACAACGCGATGTTTGTTGGGCCCGACGGACAAGAGCTCGGTCCCTGGACTTGCCCCTTGCCGGAGGGCTCCGTGCCCCCGGACCTTTTTATCGAGCATCTCCTGGTTCAGAATTTCATCGCTATTCCGTCGCCTGTTTTCCGGCGAAGCGCAGCGGCCGACTCAGGCGGACTGGATGAAGCGCTTTGGTTTTCGGCGGATTGGGATCTATGGCTGCGCCTCGGAGCCATGGGCCCGGTCCGCTTTATCGGGGAAACATTGAGCGCCTTCCGCGTCCACCCTGCGTCGCAGACAGCGGCTCGCAAAGTTCTGCCTACGGAATGGGAAGAACAGCTGACGACGGTTCTTGCCCGTCACCTGCAGGCGTGGCCGATTACAGGCGGGCTTCGTATATCGGTTGAGCACGCCGCCCAGGCTTCGATCGCGGTAAACAGCGCTCTTTCCGCCGCCTCTCGCGGTGAGCCGATGAATGTATCCGCTGTTGTGCTCGAGTTGCTCGCGCTTGGTCCCGCAGGCTGGCGCCGATACCTGAGAGATTCGCGGATTGTGCAGCGTGTTGCATCCCGGCTCAAGGCACAGCGGATCGCAAGGCTTTCGCAGGAAAAGTGATTCACTCAGTTCTGTTTGTTTAGATTGACAAGGTATAAGTTAGCGTCTGCATAAGGAGCGGGATAAGAGCCGAGCCAGATAAGGCGCGCGCCGTCGTCGTGCAGTTTCCGCAAAAGCCACTCCTCAGGCGCATCATAAGTCCCGAATACCAGAAACTCAGAATGCTGGCGGATAAATTCGGAGTAGGCAGCAACGTGCGCGCGGATAGGAAAGTAAGGCCTCATCCCATCGCCAAAACCCCGGTCCTCAAAAAGATTCGTACCCGTGTAGCTCAGGGCCAAAGGCCTGTCTTTCAGGAAATATAGCCGTGCCAGAAAATCTGGGGACTCATGGTGGTTCATCTCAAAGAATGTGACTCCGCCCGCGTCTACCAACGGCAGGTCGGGCCGGATCGAACTTAGCACAGCCGCATTTTCTGGAGAGGGATTGGCTATGGTGTACCAAACATCTGCGTACATGCAGAACAGCAGCAGAACTGCTGCCGCCGCATAGCCTGCGAGTCGGTCCATGCCCAGGCGAATACCCAGGAGAATCGCCATGCCGATATAGATCGCGGCTTCCGTCGTAATGGCGTAGCGGTCCCAGAAAGCCCCATGCCTGCGCATCAGGGCGACGTTCAACAGAACGGGGTTGAGCAACAAGCAGATGAGTAGAACAACCTCTTCAGGACGCCAACCGCGAGTAATTTCAACCTTGGGCTTGTGTAGAGGCACCATCAAAGCTGCGAAGACGGCCATGAAAAGGGCAACGCTGCTAGCGGCGATCGCCGCATGATAAAAATGAGGCGCCCGGGCCAGGGAAGCCTGATATGCAAGAGGGAAATAAAGCGCCTGGTATCCCGAAAAGGCGGGAAGGTAGAAGGCCATTGTGACCGCGGGGAGGAGCAGCGCCGCCCAGAGGGCAAAATCTGGCTTGCGCGTTCGCCAGAATAGGAATAACTCCGCGGCCAGAAAAGGAAACAGCGAGAAAGGGGCGAAGACGTGCGCGCTGAACATTCCCAGATTCGAGAGAGCGACACCCCATAATGCAAACCGCCGCTGTTCCGGCGTTCTGGCGCTATCCCAGCAGAGAAGCAAGGTAGAAAAGAACATTAACAAAAGAGCGTAGGGCCTGGCCTCCGTGGCATATCTGAAAGTCTGCCCTAACCAGAGGAGTAGCGTTGCGGCCACCGCATACGAGATTCCCACCTTGCGCCGAACGTAGAAAAAGAGCGCCATGCTCGCGACATAGAACGCCAACATCGACGGCAAGCGAAGCCCGAGGGGGCTTTGTCCCAGAAGCTTCATGGAAAATCGGCTGAGCAGAAATCCCAGTGGCAGCTGGAAATCGAAGCGGCGGATAAGCTGCCACATTTGTGGGATGCTCTTGGCTTTGGCCAGGTCGAGCGTGAACAACTCATCGAACCACAGGAATCGTCTATTTGCGAACGAGAGTAGTACGACATACAGCAACGTCAAACTTGCGATCACTGCCCAAAGCTCGTAGCTCGACTCCGACGGTCGGCGCCCCCCGGATATGGGATCGGCAGGACGCGTAGAGACTGTAGAAGGAACCATGGATCGATGTGCCTCAGCTGGATCTTGCCTCTAGGCTGGGCCCAGATTAGCATCGGTGTCTGCCGGGCCCGAAAAAATCCCACCGGAACGTTGGTGACCAGGCGGCCAGCATCGCGCCGGGTATTGCGACAGCGGGGAGATCCAAACCGGGGAGATCCAAGCAAGGATCGTAACTCTTACGATGACCAGGCTTTCCTTGGCGCGGCAAGCACGAACTTCGTCATGTAAACTTTCTATCTATGGCTGGCAGCTCCCCCGGTGGAATCGTGCAGGCAGATGCAGCAGCTCTGATTCAACGGGCCAAGTTACGCTTACTCGAAATGCACTATGAGAGTAAGGTTGGGCACATTGGCGGCAATCTCAGCGCCCTCGATATCCTCATCAGCCTATACCACTTCCGGCTTGGCCCCCACGACAAATTTGTGCTCGCCAAGGGACATTCGGCGGGAGCGCTCTACGTAACGCTATGGACGATGGGGATTTTGAGCGACGAAGACTTGCGCCAATTTCACGGAGAAGGCACACGACTGAGCGGCCATCCGCCGCTACGGGGAATTCCAGAGATCATCTTCGCTACGGGAAGCCTCGGTCACGGTCTTAGTCTCGCTGCGGGTTTGGCGCTGGGCAAGAAGCTGACGGGAGCAGAGGGAAGAGTCTTTTGCCTTACATCCGACGGCGAATGGAATGAAGGCTCATGCTGGGAAGCGCTCATTTTTCTGGCACACCAGAAACTCGATAACCTTACATTCATTGTCGATTTGAATGGCATGCAGGGCTTCGGATCGACGAAGCATGTGGCTAACCTCGACTCGCTCGCGGATAAATTTCGCGCCTTCGGTGTCACTACGGTCGAGGTCGATGGTCACGACGTGAACAGCATCTGTGCCGCCCTTGGGTCCAGCCGTGGCCCTCTTGCGATCGTAGCCAATACCACCAAAGGCAGCGGCGTATCTTTTATGGAAAATCAGATGGCATGGCATTACCTTCCCATGAGTGAGGAACAGTATCAGCAGGCAGTGCGGGAGGTAACAGGATGCGCCAAGCTTTCTGCAACGGTCTAGTGCAGCAGGCTCTTCTGCCGGAGTTTGTTTTTCTTACCGGAGACCTTGGCTTCAAGGCTTTGGAGCCGCTGCGCGATGCTCTGGGTCCACGCTTCATTAATGCCGGCGTCTCGGAGCAGAACATGGTTTCGGTTGCGGCGGGGCTGGCGCGGAGTGGATTGCGCCCGTGGGCTTATAGCATAGCCCCTTTTCTCTACGCCCGCCCCTTCGAGCAAATTCGCAATGATGTCTGTTTCCATGAGCTTCCTGCCATCCTGGTCGGGAATGGAGGGGGCTACGGCTACGGCGTGATGGGCAGTTCGCATCATGCATTGGAAGACTACGGTTGCCTTTTGACGTTGCCTCACATGCGTGCGTTCGTCCCCGCTTTCGACTCAGACGTAAGCACCATGATTCCGGAGTTGATGCACTCTAACGGGCCGGTCTACCTGCGGCTGGGATTATCAGAAGAGCCCAAAGGATGGCCTGTTCCACCCTATGCCGCATGGCGTAAACTCCTCGCCGGCAACGGTTCGGTCCTGGTTGGGGTGGGACCATTGCTGGGTGGCATGCTGACTGCGTTGCAGCAGTTACGAGAAGACGTTCGCCCGGAAGTGTGGCTGGTGACGGAACTGCCGATCACGAATGTTCCCGACGCATTCCTTGAAAGCCTGCGCCGCACTCGCCGGCTGGTCGTGGTAGAAGAACACACCCAGCACGGCGGCTTTGGTCAGATGCTGGCCCACTATCTTGCGGCTGCCGGCGAGTCTTTCGATTCCTTTACTCACAAGCACGCTTTGGGCTATGTCTCCGGTTTGTATGGGTCGCAGAAGTTCCATCGTGCGGAATGCGGCCTGGATCCCGCCTCCATTGTCGCCACGGTCACTATGCAATGAGTGTCCCCTCCGGCGATCGGCTGCAGCCGAACGACGAAAGTTCCGCCAACATCCGCCAGCTCCAGGGTCCGATCCTTGTGCTGGGGGCCAGCGGCTTCATCGGCGCTAACCTCTTGCGCATGCTGTTGGAGCACCGTGAAGACGTTTATGGGACAGCGACGCGGCTTCCCGCCTGGCGGCTCGAGAGTTTGCCGCGCAATCACGTACTCGTAACTGATCTGCTTATCGATTCCAACCTGGATGCTCTGCTCGAGGGCGTCAAGCCCAGAACCATCTTCGACTGCATCGCTTACGGCGCGTACTCCTTCGAGACGGATAGGGAGCTGATCTACCGCACCAATTTCAATCTGATCTCTCGATTGCTGGGCCGGCTTGATCCGCGCAACCTTTCCTGTTACATACACGCCGGCAGTTCCTCGGAATACGGCGACAATTCTTCCGGGCCGCAGGAGGAAGCACCCCTTGCACCCAATAGCCACTACTCCGTATCCAAGGTCGCCGCCGCAAGCTTGATTCACTACCTGGGCAAGAAAAAAGGCCTGCCGTGCGCCAACCTCCGCCTGTATTCCGCGTACGGGCCACTGGAAGATTCTTCTCGCCTCATTCCAAATATCGTGCACTTTGGGGCGTCCGGCGGATATCCGGAACTGGTGGATCCGCGGGTGTCGCGGGATTTTATCTACGTCGACGATGTTGCCCAGGCGTTCGTGGACGTAGGTCTCAAGCTGCGTGAAGCCGATTATGGCGAATCCTTCAACATTGGTACCGGCCGCAAGACTACCATCGGGGATATCGTTACGGTCTCGCAGAAGCTGTTCGAAATCCACCAGGATCCGGTCTTCACCATGCCCAATCGCGAATGGGACCTGACGGACTGGTTTTCTGACATCAGCAAGGTGCGAGAGCGGTTTGGCTGGGGACCCCGCGTCGATCTGGAAGAAGGGCTGGCGCGCACCGCGGCCTGGTATCGCTCCCTGCCGGACAAAAGTGCTTACCTGCAATCCTCCAAGCGCTACGGTCTCGATACGAAGCACAGCGTGTCAGCAATCATCGCTTGTTACAAGGATGGTCAGGCGATACCGATCATGTACGAACGCTTGAAGAAGACCTTCGACAATTTAAACGTCGAGCACGAGATCATTTTCGTTAACGATTGCAGCCCGGACGATTCGGAAGAAGTAATCCGGTCCATCTCTCGTAATGATCGGCGTGTGTTGGGTATATCCCATTCCAGAAACTTCGGGTCGCAGGCGGCTTTTCGCAGTGGCATGGAGATTGCCACGAAGAATTCCTGCGTCCTGATGGACGGAGATCTGCAGGATCCGCCAGAGCTGATTGAGGAATTCGTCTCGAAATGGCGCGAGGGCTTTGATGTAGTGTACGGGCGGCGCGTAAAGCGGGAGGCTCCTCTCCCCATGCAAATTGCCTATAAGCTTTTTTACCGGCTCTTCGATGCCTTCTCTTACATCCGGATCCCGCACGATGCCGGCGACTTCTCGCTCGTCGACCGGCGTGTCATGGATGCGATGCTTCGTTTTCCGGAACGCGATCTTTTCTTGCGCGGCGTTCGTGCCTATGCTGGATTTCGCCAGATTGGTGTCGACTATGTGCGTCCCGAACGCATGTTCGGCCGCACGACGAACAGCCTGCTCAAAAACCTGGGCTGGGCCAAGAAAGGAATCCTCTCCTTTAGCTATGTCCCTTTGGATATCCTGAGCAGTTCGGCAATCATTTTGTGCGCCATCTCACTTCTCATGGTTTTGGGACAGCTATTGGCCAAGCTGCTCTTTCCCGATTTAGCTCCCAAGGGTTTCGCCACGCTCATCATTTTGATTGTCTTTTTCGGATCGTTGAACGTGCTGGCAATCAGCATCGCAGGCGAATACATCGCTAAGATTTTCGAAGAGGTCAAGCAGCGTCCCCATTACATTCGCCGTAGCATCATTCGCGATGGAGAAGTGCGGTTGGCGGCGAAAGAGAGTTGATGAAAGGTACTCGCGCAGCAGTGTTTCCCGAACAACAATTGGCGCCGTTCAAGCAGCGCGACAACATGGTGGAAGCCACGTCGGAAACCTGGCGGCCGCAGCTTTTCGCCGCGACAACGACCAGGCTCTCTCTACTTCTGGCCGCGGTGAGAAGATTCTTTGACATTCAGGCGGGTTCGGCCTGGCGCGACCTGAGCGCGGTGCTTCCGTCAGTGCAGGGCACTATTCTCGACGTTGGCTGCGGCGCTCAACCGTTCCGTTCGCTGATCAATCCCCAGGCAACATATTTGGGTATCGATACCGATGAGGCGAAAGCGCATTTCGGATACGAGATGCCCAATACGACTTACTTCTCCGGAGATGCCTGGCCTGTCGCGGACTCGTCAGTGAATGTAGTCTTGTGCACCGAAACGCTGGAGCATGTGCTCGATACGCGCCGCTTTCTGGTCGAAGCCGCGCGCTGCCTCGCTCCGGGTGGAACCCTGCTGTTGACCATTCCCTTTGCCGCCCGGTGGCACTTCATCCCTTATGATTACTGGCGCTTCACCCCCTCCAGCCTCAATCATTTGCTGACCGAGACAGGCTTTCACAGTGTGCGTGTCTACGCGCGCGGAAATGCGTACACCGTAGCCTGCTATAAGGTCATGACTCTGCTCCTGCTCCTTCTGCTACCGCAAACGGCGTCCAGGTTGTCAGGCTTGTTGCTTCGGCTGGTTGGCCTGGTTTTTGTACCTCTGTTTGTTTTGCTGGCGGTGATCGCGAATCTCTCTCTGCGCGGGACTGGCGGCGATGATTGCCTGGGCTATACGGTCTTTGCCGCTCGCACGGGATGATTCTCTCAGGCTGCGCTGAGTGGTTTTTGTCCTACGAAGGCTAAGTTGCCCGCGGGGAGAGACAGCAGGAGGCTCCCTATTCCCGAGGTCGCAGCCATCCCCCTCACCGCCGATTTGAAGGTCCGCGGAAAGGGAAAGAGCTTGATCCAGTAGTCGACCGGATACTTGTTCCGTACCGAACTCGTCCTGATCGAATTGAAACCGGCGTTGAGCATGAGCGCGGCGCCGGTGCGCTTATCGAACAGTTGGAGGTGTTCGATATCGAAGATTGGCGACTTCGTTCCCATAACGCGAACGGAAAAAGCGCGCCTGTTGTGGGCGACGATGAAAAAGATGCCACCGGGTTTCAACAATGCCAGCGCATCACTGGTTATCTTCACCGGATCCCAGACATGCTCTATCACCTGAAAGCAGGTGATGAGATCGAAGCTTTCGGCGGTGAATTCCTCTCGAGCGAAGATGCCGCACTTAAGATGGCGGCGAATGGCCGGATTGGCAGCTTCGATGGGGGCGGTGGATGGCTCTACGCCAACGACATCGGTAAACCCCAGCGCCAACAACTCCTCTACGAACGCGCCATCGCCGGCCCCGATATCGAGGGCGCTCGTCCTGTTTGGCAGCGCGTTTAAGTGGGGCTCAAGAAGCGTGCGGTAGGTCACGGCCGCCAGGCGGGACTCGGCGCCGCTGTCGAACGATGCATCTTTGTAGGCGTCCGCCAGAGTCTCCGGCCGCAGCACTGGATTGGCGTAGAGCATGCCGCACGCATTGCATTCCACCATCCTCGAATGCATGTATTCGGGTAATTTCCGAGAGGCGAATGCCGACGCCGTCAGCCGGGCTTCATCCAGCGTGGCTTCCACCAGGACTCGGGCATCTTCGCCGCCGCAGAGAGGACAGACCCGCGGAATAAAGTCCAACTTCATTTCAATCCTCGCAGGGCAAAGTTCTTTGGCAAGTGAACTTCTTACTGGCAGTGTACGTGATGCTCAACAGGCGCAAGGAATATGTGCAACGAATCCGGGTCGGGGCACGATGGCGAAGGCAGGGTTAATCCCGGCGTCGATAGACTTCGTATTTGCCTAACTCGGCGTAAGGCTGCCAATTCGTCTTCAAGTTCGCTTCAAAACGCCTGCCGATCACATAGGGCTCACGCTTGATCGGGTACGGTATCCGATACGGAAAACGCGGCCCCAGAAAAGGAGCTACGCTGGAGGGTGTTTCTATATACATCCCTATCGGACCTTTGGGAAGTAGCGCCCAACGAGATGCGTTCAGCTCTTTGAGTTGGCGATCTTCGGCAGAGGCGTCAAGAATGCTCCATTCGTAATCGTAGAAGGTGGGAATGAATTGGCCCGAGCTCTTCAATGCCTCTTCCACCGGCAGGGGCACTGATAGCGGAAGCTCAACGGGATCGTTGCCAACGATGGTCCGCAGGCTTCGGAGATCAAAGGGCCCATAGTCCGAGTAGTCAACACGGCCAGCGGAAAAATAGCGCTCCGCCGCCGCCGGTGAAACTTTCTGCGTCAAGGCATGAGCCGCGCGCATGAGGTCGTCGTCCTGCCAATGGCTGATGTCATAGCCGATTCTTTCTCGTAACAAGGGCCAATAGAAACGGTCGTTCACGACCGCCGAGAATATTGCTACCAGGACCACGCAAGTCACCCACGCAATCTGGTGGCGAGGCCGCATGTCCGAAATAGCCACCAGAGACAGGAAGTAGATCCCGATTCCACTGAAAAACACGTGGCCCGGATCAGCCCTTCCGAAGGCTACGGGGAGCAGTGCCACGGAGAAGATATATACCGCGGCGAGCAATGGCGCTTGCGCGCGTCGTTCGCGAAAAAAAAGAGCCAGCGAAAAGGGTACCAACCATATCAAAGCGCACAAGAATACAAGAACGTAGGGCAACGGCTCGACAACGAAGTTACCGATGCCATGGGCGAAGAGCTTGAGCATGCGCAGGTATCCCGCGCCCGCCAGCAGGAAAAAAGCCGCCGTTGCAGCAAAGGGGGCAACAACTGCAACTAGCCATGCGGCTCCCTCGGTAAAGACATAGTAAGCGGCATAAGCGATGCTGCTTGCGCCGAAAGCAAAACCCATCTCCGGCGAGAGAGACAGGCTAGCTGCCTGGCCGGCAAACAAGCATGCTCCCAGGGTCCACGGCCTGGTTTGCTCGGCAGCCAGAACCAGAAACGCGATCGGGAGAACGAAGCGGAGAAATGTGTAGTTCAGACCGAACCCAAACGGGTAGGTGTGCATTAAGCACAGCAGTAAAAACACAATCTTCCATCTGCGCAATATGGGCAGGCGATCAAGTACATACGCTACGAGCAGCAAGCCAATTACGTGCGCCAGAACCACAGTGATGTAGTAGGCAGTGGCGGTTGAAGCATGCATCGGAGACAGAAGTGTATGCAGAATCACTGGAGCATAGAACAGCAAAGGACCATACGGCAATTCGATCTGGTCGTAGAGTTTGCGGCCATAGTCGATATGCATGCTGATCTGCCGGATAAAATAGCCACCATCGCCAAACTGTAAGTGTGAAACCGCAATCAGGTAGCTCAGCAGCCCTACCATGCAGCCAGAAAGGATTACCACCGTGATAACAAGCGGCCGGGGAAGTTTGCTGAAGTCGCCCGCGCGCCGGGGCTGTTTTGGCGGCGGCCATCTGAGCGCAGTGAAGCACACGAGGGCTCCCAACGCTGCCGCTGCCAGGGAGGCTACTTTATTGTTGAAACCGGCCACATTCGCGGCGGAGATACCGGCCAGATAGGGCGGGGGGAGCAAAAAAGGCAAAAGAAAAACACCAAAGCAGGTGGCCGCAAAAATACACAGGCGAAAATACCACCGCTGCGTGTTGGTCACGTAGCGAGTATAGCTTGTGGATTTGCAGGCTTGCACTATCCGCCGCCAATTTGAGAGCATGCAGCCCGCCCCCTCAGGCAAGGCGCCCACGATAACCTCCCCCTCCGCGAAGCACGGTTTACAATTCGACATCAGCGCTCATCCAGATGAGCACCTGAGAACTTCATGCAAAAATCGAAAAAGATTGTCATTATCGGCGGCTGTGGCCATGTGGGCCTTCCTTTAGGAATCGTCTTCGCGAATTGCGGCCTTGAGGTCGTTCTTCTCGATCGTGATCTGGCTAAGATTGCGACCGTCAACGGGGGCCAAATGCCCTTCATGGAAAACAACGCGTTGGAACAGTTGCGCCGCGTGATCGGCAAGCAGCTAACCGCCACTTCAGATCCTGCTTGTTTGCGTGATGCAGACGCCGCCATCGCGGTGCTTGGAACCCCGGTAGATGAGCATCTAAACCCCACGGTGACCGACCTCTATCGAAGCATCGACGAGGTGCTCGCCAGCATGCCCGAAAAGGCGCTTCTGGTCTTGCGCAGCACGGTTTACCCGGGGGTCACCAAACTGGTCTACGACCGTTTGCAGGGTTCCGGACGAAAGATTCATCTCGCCTTTTGCCCGGAACGAATCGCGGAAGGCAAGGCAATGGAAGAGATCCGCACCCTGCCGCAAATTATCTCCGCTTTCGATCAGGAATCGCTCGAGCGAGCGCGCGAGCTCTTCGCCATTATCAATGAAGATTTGATCGAGCTCTCACCGCTCGAAGCGGAGCTGGCCAAACTGTTTTCCAACAGCTGGCGTTATATGAATTTCGCCATCTCCAACCAGTTCTACATGCTGGCCGAGACCTATGGTTTGGACTTCCAACGTATTTACGGCGCCGTGACTCATCGCTATCCGCGGATGAAGAGTTTTGCCAAGGCCGGCTTCGCGGCCGGACCCTGTCTGTTGAAAGATACCTTGCAGCTATCGGCCTTCTCGGGCAATCACTTCTTCCTCGGACATGCGGCCATGCTGGTCAACGAGGGTCTGCCTAACTTCATCGTGGGCCAGCTGCGGCAGCAGCATAAGCTTCGCGACAAAGTGGTATCCGTGCTCGGCATGGCTTTCAAATCAGAATCCGACGATAAGCGCGAGAGCCTCTCTTACAAGCTTCGTAAATTGCTCATGGTCGAAGCCCGAGAAGTTCTTTGTACTGACCCCTATGTCGTCGATGAAAAGCTGGTCCCGCTAGAGGAGGCTGTGGACCGGGCCGACATTATCGTTTTGGGAGCTCCGCACGCCGCTTATCGTGACCTTCGCTTCTGCGACGATAAGATCGTGGTGGACGTGTGGGGGTTTTGGCCGCATCGGCAGCAACCCGTAACAGGAGGATTTTCCGCATCGTGAAAGTACTGGTAACTGGCGCATCCGGTTTCATTTGTGGATATCTGATCCAGGAACTTCTGGAGCACGGGTACGAGGTAGTCGGTCTAGACAACTTCAGCAAGTACGGACGGTTGCAAAAGTCCTATGACACACACCCTGGCTACCGCCTGGTGGAGGGGAATGCAAAAGACGTCGGGCTAATGAAGGAGTTGCTTGCCGACTGCGACCATTTCATTGCCGCCGCCGCCATGATTGGTGGCATTTCGTACTTTCATGAGTTTGCCTATGACCTGCTTGCCGAAAACGAGCGCATCATCGCCTCCTCGTTCGACGCCGCCATCTGGGCTCATAAGGAGCGCAAGCTCCAGA
This sequence comes from uncultured Acidobacteriaceae bacterium, assembly GCA_963758385.1. GTDB lineage: Bacteria > Acidobacteriota > Terriglobia > Terriglobales > Acidobacteriaceae > PALSA-350. The sequence goes on from CAVWVA010000002.1 coordinate 131,007, forward strand.
AGATAGTGGTGCTCTCTTCGAGCATGGTTTTCGAGAGCACAACAGAATATCCCACACCCGAAGGCGCGGAGCGGCGCAGCCCACCGCCTCGGTCGACCTACGGCTTCCAAAAGCTTGCTACCGAGTATTTTGTTCAAGGCGCCTTCGAACAGTACAAGCTTCCCTATACCATCGTGCGGCCTTTTAATTGCGTCGGCATCGGAGAGAAGCGCGCCTTGTCTGACCGCGACATCATGAGCGGCAACGTTCGTCTGGCGATGTCTCACGTCGTTCCCGACCTGGTGCAGAAGCTGGTGAAGGGCCAGGACCCGCTACACATTCTGGGCGATGGTAAACAAGTTCGCCATTACACCTATGGCGGGGATCTGGCTCGCGGAATCAGGGTCTGCGTCGAGCACCCGGCCGCACTGAACCAGGACTTCAATCTTTCCACGCCAGTGCGCACCACCGTATTGGAACTTGCTGAGTTGATCTGGAAGAAGATCCACGGTTCCAGTAAACCGTTTCGTTACATAAGCGACCCCGCTTACGAATACGATGTGCAGGAGAGAGCGCCTGCAGTGGACAAGGCGCGGAAGCTGCTGGGATTTGAAGCAACAACTCCGCTCTCTGACATCCTGGATGAGGTGATCCCCTGGATCGCGGAGCAGGTAGAAATAGGCCAAATGTGATGGACACTGTCCGCGGAATGGTTTCGCCGGTTGACGCAATCGACAAGCCGTTGACCGTGGTCATCCCGGTATACAACGAGGGGGCCAATTTTCCCGGGCTCTGGTCCGAGATGACGAAACACTTCGACTTTCCTTTCACCGCCCTGGTGGCCTACGACTTTGATGGAGACGATACTCTTCCCGTAGTTCAGCAAATTATCGCGCAGGGTGAGACTCGGTTGCGGTTGGTCAGAAACACCTACGGCCGCGGGGTGGTTGGCGCGATTCGTACCGGCTTCGACGGCGCCCCTGATGGACCGGTGCTGGTAGTCATGGCAGACCTCTCTGACGACCTGGCGCAGGTCCGAAGGATGCTCGAACTCTATCGCCGTGGGAGCCACATCGTTGTTGGCAGCCGTTACATGAAGGGTGGCCGGCTTATCGGCGGCCCGTGGTTCAAGCAAATGCTCTCGCGCCTTTCCGGACTTTCGTTGTGCTGGTTCCGGGGGATCCCGACCCATGACGCAACCAACGCCTTCAAAATGTACGATCGCGCTATGTTGGGCGCCCTCCCCATCGAGAGCAAGGGTGGATTTGAGTTGAGTCTGGAGATCACGGTGAAGGCATTTCTCGCGGGCTACATCATCTCTGAAACCCCCGCCACCTGGAGGGACCGGACTGCGGGCACCTCCCGTTTCAGGCTCTGGAAATGGCTACCGCATTATCTCAAGTGGTATTTCATGGCCTTTCAGCCTAAATCGAGAGCGCTCGGGGCAACCAAGGAATTGAGCTCCACCTGAGTTCACTGGGCGAGGAATGTTCGTTATCTCTTGCGGGCAACCACAAGAAATTGCTTACCAAAAGCCGGCCACATGACGGGGAGCGCGAGATAACTCCGCAGCATCCAGATTGGATACGTACGTCCCTGCGACATGGAATATGGCAGAAACTTTTCCCGGCATAGTTCCACTTCGAAACCGCACTTGGTAAGGATTTCGTTCATCGAAAGTTCGGTGAGCGCGACATAGTGGTCAAAGAAGTCCCAGTAAGCGCCGGGAAGACATTTGATGTTCGGGCCCATGGCGATCAGGCGGCCGCCCACCCGGAGCGCGCTATGGGCGTGCAGCAAAGTCTTCTCCACATGCGCCTTGGTCGGGAGATGTTCTAAAAAGTTGCTCGTAAACACCGTGGTTAAGCTGCCATCGGGGATAGACCAGGGCAGGGAACAATCCTGCTCCAACACTTCGACCTGCGCGGATGCCCGCTTTCGCGCTTCGGGATTGAGATCCATAGCGAGTCTAGCCGCGCACTGCGCATGGTTGATGAACTCGCAATAGCCGCAGCCCAGGTCCAGAACCACGCCATCCGAGGGAATCCACCGGCCAAAGTATTTGGCTAACACCGCCCAGACTCGCTGGCGGTAAATCTCCTGATCTTTAAACCTTGCTTTGTAGATAGCGTCCAGATCTGCTCCCGAATGCACCGGCGCATCAGTATTCTGCGGTGGGGTCATCGGTTTACTCCCTGGACTGGGCTGGATGGGTTTGGATAATCCACAAATCTTACACGTCACAAGCTGGTTGACTTATTTTCTACCAGGGAGCGGGCGCGGGTGATGAATTCTTCCAACGGCATTCCGCCCTTGTCACCCTGGCCCCGCACGCGCAGGCTGACGGCGCCCGTTTCGGCTTCCTTGTCTCCTACCACAAGGAGATAAGGAAGCTTCTGCATCGTGAAATCACGAATCTTCGCACCCATCTTCTCGTTGCGATGATCTACTTCAACGCGCATGCCGGCACTCTGTAACTCCGTTTGTATCTTGTCCGCGTAATCCCGATGGCGCTCGCTAATAGGCACAATCCCCACTTGCACCGGCGCAAGCCAAAGAGGAAAAGCGCCGGCGTAGTGCTCTATCAAGACGCCAAAAAAACGCTCGACCGAACCAAACAACGCCCGGTGAACCATGACCGGTTGATGACGCTCGCCATCTTCTCCCACATAGTCAATGGCAAAACGCTCCGGCATGTTGAAGTCGAATTGCACCGTTGACAGTTGCCACAGGCGTCCCAGCACATCCACCAGTTTGATATCGATCTTGGGGCCGTAGAATGCAGCCTCTCCACGAATCGTCTTATAGGGAATTGCCTTCCGCGCCAGCGCCTTCTCAAGCGAGTTGATGGCCAGTTGCCAGTTTTCGTCGGAGCCAGCGTAATTCTTACGGTCTTTCGGATCCCAGGTGGAAAGCTCCACCTTGAATTCCGTAAAGCCGAAAGTGTTAAGCACCAACTGTGCAAACTCGATGCAGCCTACAACCTCATCTTCGATCTGGCCCGGCGTGCAAAAGATGTGGGCGTCATCCTGGGTAAAGCCGCGGACACGCAGCAATCCGTGCATGGTGCCCGAGCGTTCGTAACGGTAGACGTTGCCTAATTCAGCAAAACGCACCGGCAAATCGCGATAGCTCTTGGGAGAATTCTTGTAGATAAGAACGTGGAACGGGCAGTTCATCGGCTTCATCCGATAATTCGCGTCGTCCAGTTCCATCGGGGTGAACATGTTCTGCGCGTAATAGCCCTCGTGGCCGCTGATCTTCCACAGATCCACACGCGCCACGTGGGGCGTGTAGACCAGCGAGTAGCCCCGCTTCAAGCACTCGTCGCGCATCCAGTCTTCCATGATCTTGCGCACCATGGCGCCTTTGGGATGCCAGAAAATCAGTCCTGCCCCGGCAACTTCCTGGATGGAGAAAAGGTCCAGCTGCTTGCCCAGCACGCGATGGTCGCGGCGCTGCGCCTCTTCCAGGCGAGCGAAGTGCTGGTCCATTTCTTTGCCGGAAAAAAAGGCAGTGCCGTAAATCCGCTGCAGCTGCGGGTTGTTTTCGTCGCCCAGCCAATAGGCGCCCGCCAGGCTCATCACCTTGAAAGCCTTCACTCGCCCGGTAGACGGCACGTGCGGCCCGCGGCAAAAATCCTCGAATGCGCCATTGCGGTAGAAGGAAATCTCCTCACCCGGCTTGGTAAAGCGCTCGACGAAGTGGGCCTTCATAAAATCATTGGAAACCTTGAAGCGCGCCAGACTCTGGTCGCGCGACTCCCACTCGCGAAGGAAAGGCTCATCGCGCGCAACCACTTCGGCCATCTTCGCTTCGATGGCCTTTAGGTCCTCGGGACTAAACGGCGTAGGCCTGTAAAAATCGTAAAAGAACCCCAGGTCGGTAGCCGGACCATGGCCCAGCTTGGTTTCGGGATAGAGCTCGAGCACTGCGGTAGCCATCACGTGCGCCGCGGAGTGACGCACTACCTTCAGTGCGTCGGCATCCTTCTCGGTAAGCAGCTGCAACTGCACATCCTGCCTGAGAGGAGTAGTTAAATCGACCAGCCGTTCCGCGTTGGCTTCTTCGGCGCCATACATGCTGGCCTCAGGCGGTGCTTCCCCGTCAGCCTGTGCGGGTGCGTCACTGGGTGGTTGTGACTGTTCGGCGGCAAACGGACGAATCCGCGCCACCACCGAGGCTGCCGCCAGTCTCGGTGAGATACTCTGGGCAACGTCGTAAGGAGTTGATCCGGCGGGGAATTCTTTGATGGAGCCGTCGGGTAGATGTACTTTTATCGAGTCTGCGATCGCTGTCATTTTCCTGCTTGGCGTTGGAGCGGTATCGGAAAAAACTGTACCCAGCGGCCTCATTTCCAGGATGGATTTCTATCAACAAAAAATCCATCCTCGTCGAAGCCGGCCCGGGTATACCTATTCTGGTACTGCTCTAGAGCTTAAGGATATGTGTCAGCACCCTCATTCGTCGAGGGCGGGAGCGTGCATCCATCGCGAGAGGAAGGGAGAACCGAGGTATGACCATCGACGGTCCAGGTCAATCTGCCAGCCAGCGGGCACACCCCACGATCGTGCTGATCGGCTTCCTGGCCGCCTGTTTCCTGGTGGCCGGTGTCTCTTCCACCTTTACCATTGCGGCCATTCCTGGTTGGTACGCAGCACTGAACAAGCCCTCGTTCAATCCCCCCAACGGGATCTTTGGTCCAGTGTGGACGCTGCTTTATGCCCTGATGGCAGTCGCGGCCTGGCTGGTTTGGAAGCAGCCGGCGAGCCCACTCAGAAGCTCAGCCTTGAGAATCTTCTGGCTCCAGCTGTTTCTCAATTTTGCCTGGAGCTGGATCTTCTTCCATGAGCACCGGCCAGGCGCTTCCTTGCTGGAGATTTTTGTCCTGTGGCTCGCCATCCTGGCGGCAACCGTCCTGTTCATGCGGGTCGCGCGCCTGGCCGCGTGGCTCATGCTGCCTTACATCGCCTGGGTCGCCTTTGCGGCGTTTCTGAATTTTGAGATCTGGCGCCTCAACCCCGCATAGCCTAGACCCCGCACAGCTTAGACCAATGCGGAGTGGGTCATGGACTCAAGCACCGCAAGAGGCGACGATTCCGGAGAAACCATAGCCTGGTACTCCACCAGGAAGGTTTGCTCCAACGCGTACTGGCCGGCAAGCACGGCGTGGGGAACCATGTCGGTGTATACCATCCAACTGGAGCCTGCGGGGAACTGCAGATACTCCTTGTGGCACTCCGCCTGGAACGACGCATTCTCCTTGAGGAAGTTGTGAAAGCGCATCATGAAGTCGTCGTAGGGCGAACGCTTCAGACTGGGGATGGCGTGGCCAAGCCCGGCGGCATTCGCCACTGAGCGGAGGGCACGGCTGGCCGGGTTGCCGGCAGTTGGCAGTGCGATCTGTTCCGGCGCATACCGCGGAGCGAGCAGGCCAAAGGGTTCGCTGACCGCCCAGTCCCGGGTGCGTGATGGATGAATATTGTTGAAGAAGCGCAGGATGCGCGCTCCCCGCGTCGGACGCGTGGGAAAGGCGTCGGTGTGCAGCAGATCATTGCGGCGGCGCAACGGCAGGTCTCGGCCTTCCTCCTCCTGCGGGCGAAAGCTGGCGTAGTCCAACTGCCATCGTCCCTGGTAGGGCGACAAGAAACCGGTGAGAAAACGGGTCACATCCTGCGAGTACCGCCGCATGATTGCCCTGAGCCGAGTCAGCTCTGCTTCGCCGGTGGCGCCGGCATCGAGGCCGCTCACACTATCCAGGTTGGGCTTGTAGGCAATGTTCTTGTGCAGCGTGCTGCCCGACTGTTGCTGACCGAGCAGGAACGACAGATCATCGGGCGGAATCACGATGGGCGTTTGCGGAAAGTAGAGGATATCGCCAGCTTCCAGACTCTGGCACCAGCTTCGCGCCTGACGCTCACCGGGTTCCTCTTCCAGTTGCTCGGGTGCGAGAAGGATAGGGACCAGCGCCAAGCGAGACTCCTAGCGTCCAGCGAGCTTGCGCCGCAGCCACAGCGTGCCAAAAAAACCAAGACTGGCCAGCAGCACGACAAGCGCTGCCGGGAAGGAGAAGTACTTGTAGCTGTGCGCGTAGTCCACCTGGTGGCCCATGCTGTTATAGATCATGATGCCGGCGATGCCCAGGAAGGTGAACAGGAAGAAGCTCAGAAAGCCCACGGTACAGGCCATCAGGATGCTGGAAAAGAGGCCAAAATCACCCAGCGGGACGCCAAAGAAAGTGCCCGCTGGCTGGACGGCGCCCCCGCGATGCAGGTCTTGCTCCTGTGCAGACATACTCGACCTCAGAAATGGAGAGAGTACACACCCTTCCACTCAGCTAGAATACTAGGTTATGGCTGAAGTCGCCCAAATGGAGTTGTTACCCGCGTCGCTCGTCGCCCAGCAGACGCCCGTGCTTCAGTCGGAAAACCGCTTGTGTTACGCGCTGTTTGCCGATACGCACATCACCGCCCAGGAACTCGAGCCGATTGTGCAGGCAGTGCCCAATGCCGTCGCAGCGGCGCTTACGCGGCACGCCTACTACTTCGTTCCCCTCACCATTGGTGAAACCGAAGAGACCATGGTGGCGCCGGGTTACACCATCGACCTTGGCGATCGCGCCATGTGTCACCGCAATGTGCAGTTTGATGGCGCCGATTGCATCTTCATCTCCACCCGCCTCATGCAGGACCGTTTTGCGTTGGCCTTCGAGTTTTTTATCAATGTCGGACATCATTTCGTCGAGGCGGCTGGAGTGCCGCAAAGTTTTTGCGACCTGGTGTGGTCGCAGGCCGTTGCCGAGGTGCGCGGAGAAACCAGCCAGGATAGCTACGAAAGCCGCCGCCGCGCCCTGGACCGGGGTCGCAACGAAAGCCCCGGCGCCCGCATGGCAGAGAGAACTTTTTCCCGGGTCAACCAGCCAATCGCCGGCGCACTCGAAAAAGGCAGGATCGACGAGAAGGCGAAGAACAGCTTCTTTGAATCGTCCTTCTCCGATGCCCTGGCCATCTATATGCTGTCGCTCACGCTCGACTTTAACTACACCGATCTGCGGGAGCGCGAATATCCACTGTTGGCAGCGCCCGCGCTGGCCGAACGCCTGCGCCATGTGGCTGGGCTCTTTCCTCCCAACCCCGGTTACGAATTCCAGATTTCCTATCGTCACAAGTTCTAGGGAGTTTGTCCCATGATTGCGCACCTGCGCGGGCGGCTGCTGGCGAAGTATCCGCAGCAGGCGATCATCGAGGCTGCTGGTGTCGGCTACGACGTTGTCATTAGCGCGACAACCTTCGGTGCGCTGCCGCCGGAAGGAACCGAGGTGTCGCTCTTCATCCATACCCATGTGCGCGAAGACACCCTGGCGCTCTATGGTTTTCTCGATCGCGGAGAGAAACGCGTTTTTGAACGTTTGATCACTGTCAGCGGTGTGGGACCAAAGTTGGCCGTCACCATCCAGAGCGGTCTGAGCACAGAGCGGTTGGTGGCGGCCATCCGCGGGCACGACCATGCCACCTTGTCCCAGATTCCCGGTATCGGTAAACGCCTGGCGGAGCGGCTGGTGGTGGATCTCAAAGATAAGCTGGAAGACATGGCGGCTGCGCCACGGGTAGCCGAAACCGGCCCTTCCACAGAAGATGTTCTTTCTGCCCTGGTGAATCTGGGCTACCAGCGCCCTCTGGCGCAAAAGGCGATCGCCTCCGCGATAGCAAAGGACAACACTGTCGGCGATAACTTCGAATCTCTTTTCCGCGCGGCGCTGGCAGCCATGCGCAGCTGAAAAGCTAAACCGCGACGAAACGCGAGCAGGTATATTTTGCGCAGCAGAGAGTAGATTGGACCGGCTTCGGCGGTGGAAAAAATATCTCCGAAAGATAAACCGCTGAATCGAAACACTCCTGAACGAGAGCGGTTTGGCATCTCAAATGCACCTGGATTGCTGGAAGTAGGTAAGAAGGCTGCCGTCTTTCGGTGGTCTACAAGTTTGCGGCTCACCCTCGGGGATGCCGCGGAGAAGATGCCCATACCAGGGAGGTGTGGGCATCTTCTTTTGCAGGCAAGAATTTACTCTGAGGAAGGTTTCATTTGTGCCTGATTGGCACAGCCGATCGCCTTCGGCATGTCAGGATCGCCGCCTACCGGCGCTCCTGTCTTGCGCGCAACATCCTGCTGGAACTTCTGCAGTTCAGGGAATGAGTAGTGGGTGCAAAGATTCAGCTCCCAGGCATCCGCCGTCTTTTTTGAAACTACGTACATACGAATCGTTTCGTCGGGCCGGGCGGGCGAGTCGCTTTCTCGAATAATAGAAAAGCTGAAGTAGCCGGGAATGAAACCGGCGGCGGTGCGGGTGTCCATCGAATTCATAACGATCTCACGATCGTCCACCGTGATGTTGTCAAAATGGGCAACAATGAGAGCGACCTGGCGGGCCTGATCAAACTCCACCTCATGCACACGCGCACGCGCGCACAGCGTAGAAGCTAGAAGAAAAAAGACAGAAAATGTTAGTTGTCTCATCTGTATGAGCTGCCGGAAAGCATTGTCAGATTGAGGGAGGCAAGCAAGAGTTTATTCCACAACCCTGGAAACACATCTGGCGCCGTGCTTCAGGCCTATTACTTTTGTACTTCAAAACAGAAATTTCGAGTATATCGTTCAACGTTACCTCTCCATGTTCCACACCACCGGCAATGAGAGAGTTTCGTCAGCTTACAATGTTCGTGGCCGCAACCATTGTCGCGTTTCGCTTCACCAATCTATTCATGACCTCCCAACGTACAGACATCGCCGTCCACCCCTACTTCCGCGAAGCCAGCTTGAAATTCCTGCGCGGCCTGCGGAGAAACAATCGGCGGGAGTGGTTCGAGGCCCGCAAACCGGAGTTCGAGCGTGAACTCAAGCAGCCCATGCTGGCGCTGATTCAAACCGTGAACCGTGCCATGGAAGACTTCGCTCCCGCGCATGTGCGCCCGCCACAAAAATGTATGATGCGCATCTATCGCGACATACGATTCTCTTCTGACAAGCGGCCGTACAAAAGCCATGTCTCCGCCTGGTGGTCGCGCGCGGGTTTGGAAAAGACTTCCGGGGGTGGCTATTACATGCATGTTTCCCCGGATGAAGTGATCCTGGCCGCAGGCGTGTATATGCCGGAACGAGAGCAGCTCCGGTCGATACGGGAGTATCTGTTAGTACATCATGCAGAGGTGCGGCAGCTGCTTGCAGACCGCAAGTTGCGGCGCATCATGAAGTCCTTTAACGGCGCGCCGCTCACCCGCGCCCCAAAGGGGTTTCCCAAGGAGCATCCCGCGATGGATCTGCTCCTGTGCCGGCAGTGGGGCGTAGAGGCGGCACTCGCGCCAGAGGCCGCGCTGCAGAAGGATTTCGCACGGCAAGTGATCCGCTGCTTCCGTCTCGCGACACCCTTGGTGAATGCGCTCAACACTTCACTGGTCGCGCAGGTAGAGAAGAAGCGGCGTCCCCTCTTCGGCTTTTAGATTAGTTTTGAAGCCTGTTGCGCGGCTCGAATGCTGCGCTTGCAGCGCTACGCTCCGCCGCGGTGATAGAGCATAAATCGAGGGAAAGCCCGTGAAATTGGCACAATTCTTGGAAAAACTCGCCAAAAACGGAACAAATGCCGGTTTTTCGATTGACAAACGCATGACAAAGCCGCATCGTAAACGGCGGTGGGTTCGTTTTCACCCGCATAAACACTGGGTTTTCTTGAGATCGATGCAGGTTTCGGCAAGCATCGCATTTTGTGGAAATCAGTAAAAACCGGACCGACGGCAGGGAATTCTGCATGCCAAAGATACCGGCAAGGTTGAAAGCAGATACAGGTTCTCAAGGCTGCGAAACAACGCGACCGTGAGCCCATAAAATAACAGACGAAAGAAGGAAACAATATGGCAACAGGCATGACCAAGACAGCACTCGTCCGCACCATGGCGGAAAAGCTTGAATTGACCAACAAGCAATCGGCGGCATTTCTCGATCTGCTCGCGGAGACGGCGGTTAAGGAGACGAAGAAGAACGGCGTGTTCGTCATCCCTGGCCTTGGCCGGTTGGTAAAGGCTGAGCGCAAAGCCCGCATGGGTCGTAATCCTCAAACTGGCGAAACCATCAAGATCAAAGCCAAGACCGTGGTGAAGTTCCGCGTAGCCAAGGCTGCAAAAGACACCATCGCGCCGCCAAGAAAGTAGTCGATGCTCGATGGCCTCGGCCATCAGGACGAAGTGACACTTTCATCCGCATAACCCGCTGACAACTCAGCTGCCAAGCTGATGCACGAAGCACGCGAAGAGGGCCAGGCTGCACGCCGCGCCCTCTGTACCTTAGCGTCGCGATCTTCGAAGTGACTCGACTTCGACTTTTCCTACAATCCAGCGTTCGCGTCAGCAGACACCACGCTTTTTGTTGTCAATGCACGCACGACCAGCGAAAGCCCATAGGAAATCAGCAGGCACTGGACGAGGATGCGCGCGTTGTAGCGCCAGGCGAAGATTGCAAAACAGACACTCAGTCCGATGGGATACGTTTCGCAAAGAAACGCTTGCCGCCACTGCGGGCGGACGGACGAGACGCCATCGGAGAAGAAATTACCAGGCAGCAAGCGGGGAACACGGCGGCGGTACTCCTGGTAGACCTCGCCCAGCTTCGCCGAAAGAAAGCGCTCTTCCACCGAGATAAGTATCAGAAAGAAGATGCTGACCGCGATCAGGAAGAAACCAGCCCCGCTGGGCGGCATGAGGATGGAGACGCCCAGCGCAAGCATCCATGAGCCGAGGTATAGGGGATTCCGAACGTGTTGGTAAGGCCCAGCGGCCATGAATTGATTGCCTTGCATCGCCCCGCCACGCATTACGCGGGATCCGAGATAGGCCGTCCCCCACACGCGAAGGACTGCCCCCAGCACCAGGCTGGTGAGGGCAACCCCCGTCACCACGACAGTTGCATCTGCCAGGCCAAGCCAGCCCGTCCTGGTTATCCACGTAGATGCCGCCAGCCAAAGCGTGCCGGCGCCGGCGCCGAAGTTGTGCTCCCACGGCGGCAGGAACCCGGCCAGGTGGAGCACGAGAATGATGAATGCGCGAAAGCGAAAAGCCAGCGCTCCTGCCTTCATCACCGGCCGTTCCTTGGTGTGCGCCATGGCTTTACCTGGACCACGTTGATCCTGGCCGCGTGGCAAAGCTAAAAAGTAACTGTAGTGGTTTCATATTCGGGTAGCTGAAGGATGCACATGGCATGAGCGCATTGCAAATGGCTTCACTTCGAGAAAGCTCTACTTGCCGGCGATGGTTTCGAGCAGCGCATCAAAGTCTTCCAGCCGCGAGTATTCAATGATCACTCGTCCGCGGCCGTTCTTGTCCTCGATGGAAACCTTCAGCCCCAGAGCCCGCTGCAACAAGTCGCGTGCCTCGCGAACATTTGGATCCAGCGGAGTCTTCTCTTTTTCTTCACCCTTTGGTTTCTTTTCCGGGTTCAGCAGTCCTTGCACATAACTTTCCGTTTGCCGGACTGACATAGAGAGTGCGCTCACCTTCTGGGCCGCTTTCAGGATCGCGTCCGGCGACTCCAGGCTCAACAGGGTGCGAGCATGGCCGAAACTGAGGACCCCGGTTTCCACCTTTTGCTGCACTTCAACCGGCAGGCGGAGTAGCCGGAGAAAATTTGCCACCGACGCGCGGTCTTTGCCCGTCCGCTGGGCCATTTGTTCTTGCGTCATTTTAAAGTGGTGGCCCAGCCGGTCGTAGGCGCGTGCCTGCTCCATCGGGTTTAGATCGGTACGTTGCAGATTTTCGACGATAGTCATCTCCATCGCCTGTTCGTCGGAAACGTGGCGCAAGATCGCTGGCACCGTCGCCTTGCCGGCCATCTTGGAGGCGAGCCATCGACGCTCGCCGGCGATCAGCTGAAAGCGATTGTCGGCCAGCGGCCTCACTATGACTGGTTGCACGACACCAGTAGCCGCGATCGATGCGGAAAGCTCGCGAAGCGCATTCTCGTCGACCGTCGCGCGCGTCTGAAACGGATTCCGCTCGATTTGGTCAACCGGGATCTCCCTCGGCTTACCTTCCTCCACTACGGGAGCGGCCACGGGAGCAGCAGCGGGAGTGAATCCAGAGCGCCCGGGGAGCAGGGATTCCAGTCCCTTGCCGAGAGCGCGACGCTTGGGAAGTTCAATCGATGGAGTCATTGTGATCCTAAAGGTAGCTGCAACCTGGTGCGGTTAAGAACTAACGATGTGTGTGCGGTCACGCATAGGGCCAGAAGCGCACCTTGGTCTCGGGTCGCGGTTGAGCCTGAGCGGCTGCTTTTCGTTCCAATGCGCGAGGGCTATCGATGTTGTTGCGCGCCAGGATCTCCTCCGCGAGGTCTCTGTAGCTTTCGGCTCCGCGGGACCGCGGGTCATACAGGGCCACTGGCTTGCCGTAGCTCGGAGCCTCCGCCAAACGAACATTGCGCGGAATTACAGTCTTCAGTAGTTTGGCGCCAAAGAACCTGCGTAAGTTTTCCGTGACCTGCTGTGCCAGGTTGGTCCGCTCGTCGTACATGGTGAGAATCACGCCCTCAATGTCGAGCGTGGGATTGAAGGCGGCCTGGATACGGCCCAGGGTAGTCAGTAGTTCAGAGATGCCCTCCAGGGCGAAGTACTCCGCCTGCATGGGGACGAGGAGGCGGTCCGCGGCTACCAGGGCGTTGAGGGTGAGCAGGTCGAGGGCTGGTGGGCAATCCAGAATGATGAAGTTGTACTGACTTCTCACGGGCGCCAAAGCTTCACGCAAACGGTACTCGCGACGCTCTGCTTGAATCAGCTCCACCGTCGCACCGATGAGATGGTTGCTGCCTGGGACTACTTTCAAACCATCGATTTCCGTTGCAAGGGTGCTTTCAACAACGGTCGCGTTTCCCATGAGGACGTCGTAAGTCGAGTTGCGGTTCTCATCGCGAGCGATACCGAAGCCACCGGAAGAGTTGGCCTGCGGATCGCAATCCACCAGAAGGCACGTGAGTCCCTCCAGAGCGAGCGCCGCGGAGAGGTTGATTGCGGTAGTGGTTTTTCCAACCCCGCCCTTCTGATTCACGACCGCGAGAACTTTACCCATGCGTAATGGAAGAGTATCCAGTAGAGGCGAAGAGAGCAAGGAATGGGCGATGTGCAGAACCGGTCCGTAATTGTGGAGAACCGCTACGTCGGGCCGTCGAAAAAATCCGGAACCGGCGCATTTCTAATGCGATACGGGTCACATGAAGATCCTGAGCACTACAAGGAAAGCGCACGGGACCGGTGGAAAAGATGGTTGTTCCACGTGGAACATAGGCTAATAAAAAACAGGATCACAAATGTTCCACGTGGAACTTCTTACGCTCGCGGAGCCGTCGCCTCATCAATTCGCCGCCCGACAGCCATGATCCGTCGCTCCGAATTCGGGAGAGGAATCGCCTCCAGCCATTCCAGCCCGGGAGAAAGCTCCCGATACGCTGGTCCCGATCCCTCGGTGGTGAGGAGCACCAAATAACGATCAGCCCGCTCAACGGCAATCGGAATCGCCAATTCCATCTTTTCTACAGCCCGCATCGATACGACATCAAATCTCCGCGGTGGCGGCATAGCTTCCACGCGTCCGCCATAAACTTCGCTGTGGAGTCCGGTCACACGCACCGCTTCACGCAAAAACGAAGCCTTTTTCGCGTGAGATTCAGCTAACGTCACCTGCATCTCCGGGCGGCAGATCGCTATCGGGATCCCCGGCAGGCCCGCGCCCGACCCGTAGTCCAACAGCGTTGCAACGCCGGTCGGGAGATGCCAGGCCGCAAAAGCACATTCCACCACGTGGCGGCGGATCATTTCCTCCGGATCGCGAATGGCCGTGAGACTCAACCGGGTGTTCCACCGCAACAGCAAGCCCAGGTATGCAACGAACTGGTCAAGAGCGTTCGGCGGAAGTTTACCAACGCCAGCCCCTGCCAACGCCTCCTGGACTTGTAGCAACGTTGTCGACGGCGTCGTCACGCCTGAACGACGCTATTCGCAGGCGCCCAGGATCGCGCTGCCTCGAGGAACGCCGCAAAGAGCGCACGGGACGCGGCACTGGTCTCATAGCTTCGCTCCGGGTGCCACTGCACCGCGACCACGAACTGCCCCGGCGCTATTCCCTCCAGGGCTTCGATCACTCCGTCCACCGGGCTTCTGGCCGCTACCTTGAGGTGTTCCCCCGGACGATCAATTGCCTGATGATGGCTCGAATTCACGGCAAGCATGGCAGAGGTCCCATCCTCCCCGCTCTGAGCCACAGCCCGGCCCAGCCGGGAGTCTGGCGTTAACAGCACAGGATGCGCATTCTGCACTTCTCGTCCCGGCTGGTGATTTACCACCTCCAAAGCTCTGCCCTCCGTTGCCTGGGCTCCTTCGTGAGGCAAATCCTGTATGAGCGAGCCATGCCGCCACACATTCAAGGACTGCAAACCGTAGCAAATTCCCAGGATCGGCTTTCCCTGATCAAAAGCGTCCCGCAAAAGAAGGTCGTCCGTCGCTTCCCGCGGAGAATCCTTCGCCGCGCACTCTTTCACTGCCTGCTGCCCATATCGTGCAGGATCTATATCTGCCGGGCTCCCCGGAAGCAAAATTGCAGAACACGATGCCAGCAGGTTCGCCTGTTGGGCGGCCGATTCGTGCAACGGGATGGGAACCGCGATGCCCCCTCCCGCCTCCACTGCATGCACGTACTGTGGCAAACTGCGCTGGTTGTAAGCCGCATCCGTGGAAGTAGGCTCAGGAATAGCAATACGCGGACGCTGTGCAGTCATGAATTATTCTTACCAGTCTCGGCTCCAGTCTCAACCTCCGGAGCACCCTCGCTCAAAGATACTGAGTCGAGGCTCACGTCGCCGGGCGCCGCGTGGCTTTGATAGAGTCGCAGAATCTCCAGGCGAAGGCGGGCCGTGAGCTCGTCTGCCTGCCGGATGGTATACGCCGAGGGGTCGATCGCCTTGCCGATTACCAGCTTCACCGGACGAGGACGAAAATGATGCGTGTGCATCGGCAACAACTCATAGGTGCCGACCAGGGCCATGGGCACAACCGGAACCCGGGCGCGAATCGATATGTAAGCGGGCCCCCTCATGAAAGCCTGCAGCTGGCCAGTCTCGGTTCGGCCTCCCTCGGGAAAAATGAACAGCGGCATTCCGGCCTTGAGCGCGCGGATCGCCTGGTTCAATCCCGCAATCGAGCCCGACCCACTTTCTTCGTCAACTGGTATCTGGCCTGAGCGGTTCAAATGCCACCCGATAAACGGCCACTTCCACAAGCTCTGCTTGGCCAGGATTCGAAACTGAACCGGCAGGCTGCTGAAAACTACCGGAGTATCCATGAACGAGGTGTGGTTCGAAGTGTAGATAGCCAGAGGCAGCAAATTCTCCCGTCCGATAACAGTGACAGGTGCGCCCGTGACCCAAAGCGATGTGCGGGCCCATTGCCGGGCGATACGATGCTGCCATCGGCCATCCCGCTCCGCGCAGGAGGCCAGCAGCGACATGCAGCCAAAAAACCCGGTGAAGAAGAAAAACAGCGGGCTCCGAATCAAGTTGGAGCTCAGGCGGGCGGTCCAGGAAAGCGCGGGTTGGTTCGAAGTGGCAGCCGGCGGGCTCATACCCCTAACGGCTCCTTCTGTAGCGGCCCCCTGGCCGCTGGCCGGGATGCGATCAGCGAAGGACGCACCTCTCCGACCAGGTAAACCGAGCCGGTAACAACCACCAGGCCATTCGCTGGGGTCGCCACAAGCGCGCGCTCCAATGCCTTGGCGCTGTTGTCTGCCGCTTCTACCTCGCTGCCAGTGAGCTGCGCGGCGGCCAATAGATCTTCGACCGATGCGCTCCGTGGTGTGTCGAGCGGCGACACAACCACGTGGACAAACAACGGAAAGAGTATCTGGGCCAACTCCGCAATCGGTTTGTCTTTCAGGCAGCCGAAAACCAGGGTGAGCGGTTGACCTCTATCCAGATGTGAGACAGCCGCGCGAAGCGCCCAGGCGCCGGCAGGATTATGGCCAACGTCCAGCAACACGTCGGCCTGCCCATTGCCGGCGATCAGCTCCAGCCGCGCCGGCCACACCGTGTCGCGAATGCCCGCTTGTATATCAATGGGCGTGATATTGTAACTGTGATTGTTTCTTAACTCCACCGCCGTAGCGACGGCCAGAGCCAGGTTGCGCTGCTGATGGGCTCCCCCCAACGGAGAATCGATTTCGATTAACTCGCCCATTACGGAGAGTGGATAGCGATTCCGCGTGTATTCTTCGGGATGATTGTGCACCGGGATGTAACTGGCTGCATTCACGCCGCGTACTTCAAGCGAGCTGGCAACTTCTCCTAGCGTCTGGTTCGCCTCAGGGTGCTGGGGCAGGGTGACCATGATGCCGCCGCGGCGGAGTATCCCGGCCTTTTCACGTGCTATCTGCCCTACGGTTGAGCCCAGCCACTCGGTGTGGTCGAGCGAGATATCCGTAATCACCGAAACCGCCGGCTCCACAATATTCGTCGCGTCCAGCCGGCCTCCCATGCCCACCTCCAATACCGCGGTGTGCACCTGGCGGGCGGCAAAATGCAGAAACCCCATCGCCGTGATGGTCTCAAAAAAACTTGGCGCCGCGGGCAGCCGGCCATCCCGAACCAGCGTCGACGCAACTTCCTCCACATGGAAAAAGAGAGCCGCAAAGTCCTCATTGCCAATATGCGCGCCGTTCACCTGGATGCGCTCATTGACGCTGGTCAGATGGGGCGAAGTGTAAAGACCAGTCTTATAGCCTGCGTGGGCAAGAATGCTCGCCAGGGTCGACGAGGTTGACCCTTTGCCATTGGTGCCGGCAACCAGGATCGAGGTGAAACCACGCTCGGGGTTGCCGAGTGCAGCCATGAGCGTGTGCATGTGCGCTAATTCAAATTTCCGGCGAGGCGTGCCGGGCGCTGTGTACAATTCGTGACCGAGAGCGTACAAGCGGTCAAGGGCCGAAGCGTAAGACATGCTCTTATTCTAGAGCGAATTCCCTGCTGGCAAAGGAACGACGCGTCGAACCGGACTTTGCTGCTATGAGCTAAGCCGCCGAGGGACACATAAAATCGAGCGCCCGAATCAGGTAGCTTTTCAAATCGCGGCGGGCCACGATCGCGTCCAGCATGCCGTGCTCCAGTAAAAACTCCGAGCGTTGAAATCCCTCCGGAAGCTTCTGCCGAATCGTCTGCTCGATAACCCGTGGACCGGCAAAGCCAATCAAAGCGCCTGGTTCGGCGATGTTGAGATCGCCCAGCATGCCAAAACTGGCGGTCACCCCGCCTGTAGTTGGGTTGGTGAGCACTGAAATGTAGGGCAACCCTGCATCATCCAGCTGCGCCAGCCCGGCGGATACTTTAGCCAATTGCATCAGGCTGGCCACTCCCTCCATCATCCGGGCGCCGCCCGAAGCGGCCACGATAATAAGCGGCTGCTTGGCAGCCAGCGAGCGGTCGATCGCGCGAGCGATGGTTTCGCCCACCACGCATCCCATGCTGCCCCCGATGAAAGCAAACTCCATGACACTCAAAACAACTTTATGAGGGCCCAGGCTACCCACGGCGTTCATGATCGCGTCATTGAGGCCGGTTTCACGCCGGGCCTTTTCCAGCCGGTCCCGATAGGGCTTGATATCCACGAACTCGAGCGGGTCGGTAGATACAAGTTCCAGGTCGACTAGCTCATAACCCGGTTCCAGCAGGCTGGCAATGCGGCTTCGCGCATCCAGGCGCAAGTGATGTCCGCACTTGGGACAAACCTGTAAATTTGCTTCAAATTCGGCCTTGAAAATGTATTGCCCACAGCCGTCGCACTTTTGCCATAAACCTTCGGTGCGAACACTCTTCTCTGCTGGGTTGGCTTCAATCTCGTTTTCCTGCCGCTTAAACCAGGACATGTATTCCCTTTCGCCACGCGCCACCGTGGAGCCCATATTGCCGCCGCCGGGTCGAAACCCAGAAGCATTCTTACAGCTACTGCCCTAATTTGGTGCAGCTTTCGGCTCGCATCAGTGTCCCGTATGGTACGGATGCCCAGAGAGTATTGTAAATGCCCGGTAGATTTGTTCCGTGAGCACCAGGCGCGCAAGCTCGTGGGGCAGTGTCATTGGACCCAATGACAGCGTGGTCTGCGCTTGACGGCGCCCCTCGTCCGACCAGCCGCTCGCGGGGCCAACCGCAAACACGATCATCTGTTGGCCCGCATCCCGGCGCAAACCCAGCCATGCAGCGAACTCTTCCGAGGAGAGGGTTTTCCCGCGGCTGTCCAGCAGCACCAACCATGCGGTGGTGCGCGCTCGTTGCCGGGTCACGAAGGCGAACAGCGCCTCCTCACTGCGAAAAGAAACTGCTTCGATGCCTGCGTAGGAGGCGATGCGATCAAGATATAGGCTGGTGGCCGACTCGAACAGATCGCTCCGGGTCCGTTGGGCAACGAAGGCGACAGTAATGTTCAGGCTGGGTATGACGAACTCTCCGCTCGGTTCAGGATCTCACCCAGCCAGGGCCTTCAGGGGCGTGGAGGCTTATTGCCGGCCGCTTTCCGTGCCTGCCCCCACCTGATCCCGGACATTCGCCATGCCGGCGCCATCCAACACCGCCTCAATCATCGCGTCACAACCCATGCAGGAATTGATCATCATGTGATAGAGGCGCCGGTCGGCCCAGTCCCGGTCATAGTAACGGCGGATGTATTCCGCACGCCTGGTATCCGTAGCCTCGAGCTCTGCTCTGGCACGGCCAGCGTGTTCGGGAAAACGCTCCTCAAACCAGCGAACCTTCCTCGAAAGCGAAGCGTAAACGAAGATGTTGAAGACGCCGGGAATCGCCGCCAATGCACAGGCTGCTCCCCGGCCAACAATTACGCAATTACCCTTGGCCACGCAATCCTTCAGGTAGTTGCGGACAAACTCGACCATGCGCTCGCTGTCAAACACCTGGTCTTTCGGCGGAGAAGGCAGGCGGTCCACGCTGCCATGCCAAAAGGATTTGCCCACCCGGTAATACCACGGATCCAGGCGTTCGTCGCACTGCTCCGCCATGCTCTGGGGAACTCCAGCCTTGTGAGCAATCTCATCAATAAGACAGCGATCGATGAGCTTCCAGCCCAGCCTCGCCGCCAGGCGATGAGCGAATTCCGCTCCCTGGCTGCCGTACTCCCGTTCAATGGTGATGACTCTGACCATGGGAAGTATCTCTCGTGAAATGTATCCCGGACCTGCCGGTGGCGTGATGCTAGCACCGGCAGGGCGAATAATCCAGAGGCTAGCTGCACCATTTACTGTGCGATTCTACGGTTCGGCTAGCACCGGGTTGCGTAAGCTCCCGATCCCGGAGACCTCGATCACTACATCGTCGCCCGGCTTCAGCCACCGCTGGGGCGTACGACCCATGCCGACGCCAGCCGGCGTGCCGGTGCTGATAATGTCTCCGGGCACCAGCGGCATCATGGTCGAAATGTAGGAAATGAGGCGAGGCAATTTGAAGATCAGCTCGCGGGTGTTCGATTTCTGCAGGGTCTCCCCATTGATGGTGAGCGAGATCTCCAACTCATGCGGATTGGGCACTTCGTCCTTGGAAACGATCCACGGACCCATGGGCGCGAAGGTGGGAAAGTTCTTGCCCAGCGTCCATTGGGTAGTCGCCAGCTGCACGTCACGGGCGCTCACATCATTCATGATGGTGTAACCGAAAACATGCTCTTCCCAGGCCTCCTCGGGTATATTGCGGCCACCCTGTCCAATCACCACTGCAAACTCTGCTTCATAGTCTGGCTGCTTGCTGGCGCGCGGCAGCAGGATTGGCTGTCCACTGCCTATGAGAGCGTGCGGGTACTTGGGAAACACGGTGGGAAACTTGGGAGGCTCCATCTTCGATTCCGTGGCGTGGTCGCGGTAATTGAGGCCGATGCAAAGAATCTTCGAAGGCCGCAGCAAGGGCGCTTCCAGGGTTACGGAGGAGAGCGGCGCCAGCAGATTGAGCCCGGTCTCCTCGAGTTGGACATCTACCGCAGCCCATCTCTTGGGGCCGGCGGCGATAAAAGCCAGGCTGTCTGGGTAGCCGAGCTGAGTGAGAGGGAAAACGTGGCCGTCCTTGAGGAGTGCCGGGGCAGTGGTTGCATCACGACGATAAGTGATAAGGCGCATCCATCGATTGTCCAACGGACGGCGAAATTATGGGTAAAAATTTGTGCGCGGTCTTAGCAGGACATCAGCCTCGTTCAATCTTGTGGGCTTTCGAGGAGCTCATCTCGTACACCAAGAGCACGGCTTCCTGGGAACGGTGAAGTATAGTTTCGGCAACCAGGCGTCCCTCAACGGCTAAAGCCGAACTGATTCCAGGGTAGTTATGTATGGGCTGAAGAGGCTGCGGAAAAACGCCGTTTTGTATCCGGGCACGACTTTAGTCGTGCCGTAAATGACTGACAATACGTCGGGCTTTAGCTCCTGAGGTGCGCCTTGCCTGCCCCTAATGACTTTTTCCGCTCTGAAGCCCCTACCCTTCGAAAGGGTAGGGGCTGAGGGCTAAAACCGCGCACAATTTTTGCTAGGCAGCGGCCCCGGGCAAATTCCAATGGTGGTATACGGCCAACATCCGCAAACCAAAACAGCCGGCAATGCCCGCGACGTTAGCCACCACCGCATTCACTTTGACCTTCAGACAAAGAATCGTGAGGGCAGCCCCAAAGAGAGCCGCTGCCGCATACACGTCCGAGCGAAGCACTTTGGGTACCTGGCCGATCAGCAGATCGCGAATCGTACCTCCGCCCACTCCCGTGATACCGCCCATCATGGTGGCTAAGAGCGGGTGCAGCCTAAACTCCAGCGCCTTGGTCGCACCCGCGATGGCGAAGAAGCTCAGCCCGGCCGCATCCAGGGTTACCACCAACCAGTGGTTGATCCCGGTACTATAGGCCCGCAATACAAACACCGCCGCGCCGCTCGCCAGCGCCACCGCCGCGTAATTCCAGTTCCGGATGGAGCTCGGCGGAACATCGCCGATAAGCAGATCGCGGAGGATGCCACCTCCCAGCGCGGTAACAAAGGCCAGAACCAGCATCCCCAGCACATCAAGCTTTGCCTGTGCTGCGGTAGAGGCGCCTTCCGCGGCAAACAGAGCAGTTCCCACCAGGTCGATGGCCAGTAGAAGATGAACGGCACGCGGATGAAGGGAAAAGTTCATCTATCGACTATAGAGGCAGGCGACTATTGAGGCAGGCGAACACAACCACTGAAAACTGCATCTGCCTACAATGAGGAGTTGTGCATCGAAGGGGACTGATGGCCAAGCCGAACGAAGGACGAAGCCGGGTAGTCGTTGAGAACCTGGAGCCGCTGGTCAATTGCGGGGATTTTCCCATCAAGCGAATCGCAGGCGACATCGTCTCCGTAGAGGCCGATGTCTTCGGTGACGGGCACGACGAGGTGCGGGCCCGGCTCCTGTGGAAGCAGGAAGCGGAAGCGCGTTGGCAGACGGCGGAAATGCGGGCCCTGGGAAACGACCGATGGCAGGGAGAATTTCTCGTAAGCCAAGTGGGAGGGTACCGCTACACCATCGTAGGCGAGGTGGATCACTTCGGCACCTGGCGCAGTGACCTCAAAAAGCGAGCGGCGGCGCAGCAGGATCTCAAGCTGCCATTTGAAACCGGAGCAATCTTAATAGAACAAGTACAGCGCCGGGCCACGAAAGAGGACGGCGCCAAGCTGGCAGCGTGGGCCACGGCGCTTCGAACCGGGACCGATGACTCGGCGACCCTCGCGCTCGCCCTGCAGGAAGATCTCGCGGCGACAATCAAACTTTACCCGGACACTGAGCTCGAGACCCGGTATGACCGCGAGCTGGAGATCACCGTCGACCGGGAAAAGGCTCGCTTTTCCGCGTGGTACGAGCTTTTCCCCCGTTCCTGGTCGCCCATCCCCGGTAAGCATGGGACGCTCCGCGACGTTGCCAGCCGGATGGACTATGTGGCGGAAATGGGTTTCGACGTGCTTTACCTGCCCCCGATCTCCCCCATCGGCAAGAGCTTCCGCAAGGGCAAGAACAACTCCGTCGACGCTGCGCCCGGCGACGAGGGGAGCCCATGGGGGATCGGTTCCACTGAAGGCGGCCACACCGCGATCCATCCCGCCCTGGGCACCCTGGAAGACTTTGCAGCCTTGGTAGACCGGGCGAAGCAATTGGACATGGAAGTCGCCCTCGATATCGCTTTCCAATGCTCCCCTGAGCATCCCTGGGTTCGCGAACACCCTGAGTTCTTTAAGAAGCGGCCCGACGGGTCAATTCAGTACGCTGAGAATCCACCCAAGAAGTATCAGGATATCTATCCCCTGGACTTTGAATCCTCCAACTGGCAAGGGCTTTGGGAGGCCCTCAAAGGAGTTTTCACCTTCTGGATGGACAAAGGCGTGCGCATCTTCCGGGTGGACAACCCGCATACCAAGGCTTTCCCGTTCTGGCAGTGGGTCATTCCTGAATTGAAAGCAAAAGACCCAGGTGTATTGCTGCTGGCCGAAGCCTTCACCCGGCCCCGGGTCATGGAACGGCTGGCGAAGGTGGGTTTTTCCCAGTCCTATACCTATTTCACCTGGCGCGACACCAAGGAAGAGCTCACCGAGTACCTCCTTGAACTAACCACCACCCCGGTACGGGAATACTTCCGCCCCAACTTCTGGCCCAACACCCCGGATATTCTTCCCGTTGGCCTGCAGACCGGCGGTCTTCCGGCGTTTCGCAGCCGGCTGGTGCTGGCCACTACCCTGGCCGCCAATTATGGGATCTATGGGGCTGCGTTCGAGCTTGGAGAAAACACTCCAACCAAGCCAGGCAGCGAAGAATATCTCAACTCAGAAAAATACGAGATCAAGAGCTGGAACCTGGAAAATCCCGCAAGCCTTAAGCCATTGATTACCAGGCTGAACCAGATCCGGGGGAAAAATCCGGCGCTGCAGAGCAACGAGCGGCTTCACTTCCACCCGACCGATAATGTCTCGCTCATCTGCTATTCGAAGCGCACGGCGGATGGCGGCAACGTGATCCTCACCGTTGTCAATCTCGATCCTTTTCAGGTACAGACGGGTTGGGTCACCCTCGATTTGGACATGTTAGGACTCGCTCCAGCAGCTACATTTGAGGTCTACGACTTACTGGCCGACCATTCGTACCGCTGGCAAGGTTCGAGAAACTATGTTGCCTTACGGCCGGCAGAAGCGCCGGCGCATGTCTTCCGCGTGCTGCCGGTCGATGCGGCCCAGCAACCGATCTAAACTACGCGTTTATGCAGGAACCAAGCCGGGGAGGCTGGATTGAAGCAATTGGGAAGCGCGGCGGACCCGCTCTGGTACAAAGACGCGATTATCTATGAGTTGCACGTCAAGGCGTTCATGGACGGCAACAACGACGGTATTGGCGATTTTCAGGGCTTGCTGAGCAAGCTCGATTACCTGCAGGACCTCGGCGTAACGTGTCTGTGGTTGTTGCCATTCTTCCCTTCTCCCCTGCGCGACGACGGATACGACATCGCCGACTACGAAAGCATCCACCCCAACTACGGCACCATGGAGGACTTCAGGGAGTTCCTGACCCAGGCACAGAATCGCGGTTTGCAGGTGATGATCGAGCTGGTTATCAACCACACTTCCGACCAGCATCCCTGGTTCCAACGAGCGCGGCTCGCCCCCAAAGGTTCGCCCGAACGCGACTTTTACGTGTGGAGCGATACTGACCAAAAATATCAGGAAGCCCGCATCATTTTTACCGACACCGAGAAATCCAACTGGACCTGGGATCCTGAGGCCCAGCAGTACTACTGGCATCGCTTCTTCTCTCACCAGCCAGACCTCAACTATGACAATCCGGCAGTCATCGAAGAGGTGGTTAGGATCATGCGCTACTGGCTCGATATGGGCGTGGATGGGCTGCGCGTCGATGCCATCCCTTACCTGGTGGAGCGGGAAGGAACCAACTGCGAGAATCTTCCCGAAACTCACGCCGTCATGAAGCGTATTCGCTCCGAAATCGATAAGAGTTACGCCGCCCGGACGATTCTGGCCGAGGCCAACCAGTGGCCCGACGATGTTCGTATCTATTACGGTGACGGAGATGAGTGCCACATGGCATTTCATTTTCCGCTCATGCCCAGGATGTATATGGCGCTGCGCCAGGAAGATCGCCTGCCCATCACCGACATCATGGCGCAGACACCGGAGATTCCTCACAACTGCCAGTGGGGACTCTTTCTGCGCAACCACGACGAGCTGACGCTGGAGATGGTGAGCGACGACGAGCGCGACTACATGTACCTGGCCTACAGCGCCGATCCGCGCATGCGCATCAACATCGGCATCCGGCGTCGCCTGGCGCCGCTGGTAGATAACAGCCGCCGCCGCATCGAGCTGCTCAACAGCCTGCTCTTCTCCTTCCCCGGAACTCCCATCGTTTATTACGGCGATGAGATTGGGATGGGCGACAACATTTACCTGGGCGATCGCAACGGCGTGCGCACCCCCATGCAGTGGAATGGCGATCGAAACGCCGGCTTCTCCCGCGCCGTGCCGGCCAAGCTCTATAGTCCCGTCGTCATGGATCCGGTGTGGGGCTATGAGGCGATCAATGTGGAGGCGCAGCAGAGCGACCCATCTTCGCTCCTGAGCTGGATGCGCAACATGATCGCGCTGCGTAAGCTATTTCAGGTTTTTGGCCGCGGGACGCTGGCCTTTCTCAATCCCACCAACCGTAAAATTCTCGCCTACATCCGTGAGTTTCAAAGTGAGCGTGTGCTGTGCGTAGCCAACCTTTCGCGCTTCGCGCAACCGGTGGAGCTTGACCTGGCCGCATACGCCGGAATGGTCCCTATCGAGATGCTGGGCTACGTGGAGTTCCCCCGGATTCGTACCGGCCCCTATCCTCTGACCCTGGGACCCTACGGCTTCTTATGGATGGAACTGCAACCATCGCCGGAGCCCGTAGCCAATCCCGATGAGAGCGAACCCGAGATCGAGATCAGCGGAACCACGGATTGGATGAGTGTTCTCGAAGGCAATGGCCGGAGAGAGCTGGAGGAGTCGATCCTGCAGGGTTACATCGCCCGCCAACGTTGGTTTGGTGGCAAATCCCGGCCTATGACCGGCACACGGATCGAAGACTGGGCAGTCTTTAACCAGGGGTCGAGCGCACTGGTGCTGGTTGAACTCCAATACGCCGAAGGGGAATGCGACACCTACCTCATCACCCTGGGAATGCTTTTTGGCAGGGACGCCGAGGTGCTGCGTGAGGAGTTTCCCAACGCCTTGCTGGCCAAAGTGACGTCGACGACAGGGGACGGCATTCTGCACGAGGCAATCTTCAACGATAGCGCCAGCGAAGCCCTGCTGGCCCTGATCGCCGGCGGCAGCCAGATTCCATCGAGAGAGGGTTTCATCGCCGGGGTACCGAGCACTGCGCTGGCTCATTTACGGGGCGATTCCAGCGAACCCGTGGCGCCGCGGCGGGGTTCTGCGGAACAAAGTAATACTTCGATTCTCTTCGCCGACAAGCTGATCATGAAGCTGTTTCGCCGACAGCAGACCGGCCAAAATCCCGATACCGAGATCGGGCGATACATCACCGAGTCGACTCACTTCACCCACATAGCCCCGTTTGCCGGTTCTATCGAGTACACACGGAAAGGACAGCCGCCATCGACCTTGGCCATGTTGCAAGGCCTGGTCACCAACGAGGGGGATGGGTGGCAGTGGACGCTCGAAGAATTGGACCGCTATTACGAGGCGAGCGCCGCGCAAACTGTTTCCCAGGCCGACGCCCCCAATGAGCAACTGAGCCTTCTGCAGATGAGCGAAAGCCGGGAGACACCCTTTGCCCGCGAGCACGTCGGCACCTATCTCGACGCTGCCGCGCTGTTGGGCAAGCGAACGGCCGAGTTGCACCTGGCTTTGGCCTCAGCCACTCCCGATCCGGCGTTTATGCCTGAGGTGCTTTCTTCGCTGGATATCGACCGGCTGCGCGAAGAGCTCATCGCCCATGCCAGCAGCGCCTTCGATGCGCTTAAAGAAAATGTAGCCCGCTTGCCAGACGGCGTGCTGGAAAGGGCGGGACTGGTGCTCAGCCGCAGAAGCCTGGTGCTCGACCGCTTCCGCCAACTGGAGGCAAAGGAGATTCACGCGCTACGCACCCGCATCCATGGGGACTATCATCTGGGACAGGTGCTGCGTTCCAAGGGAGATTTCGTCATTCTGGATTTCGAGGGCGAACCGGCGCGGTCGCTTGCCGAGCGAAGGACGAAGCAATCCCCTCTCAAGGACGTCGCGGGCATGCTGCGCTCTTTCAGTTATGCTGCCTTTTCCGCCCTGATGAAGTATTCATCCCGGCGCCCGGAAGACTTTCATCGCCTGGAACCATGGGCGCGCTTGTGGGAGCAATCGGTCTCCTCAGCTTTTCTGCAGAAGTATTGTGAATGCGCCAAGGGGGTCGAGGTGATCCCGTCCGAGCCGCTCTTGTTCCAGAAACTGTTGGAGGCCTTCGTAATTGATAAGGCTTTCTATGAATTGGTCTACGAGTTGAATAACCGGCCGAGTTGGGTGTTGATTCCGCTGACCGGCATTTTGGGTTTGCCGCTTTAGAGGGCCGAAGGTAAACGCATGGCAAAGCTAGAGCTTTCGGAAGAAACGAAATCAGGGATGGAGACGGTCGGGGAAGCTGACCTGCTCATCGCGGTCGCCGTGCCGGTAGAAGCCGATCAACTGCGCGCTGCGGCCAGCCAGGCAGTGCTGGGATTGGCAACGGACGGTCGCGCTGCTCTTCGCACGGTGGTCGCCTTTCCTGGCGTGGGGACGGCCGTAAGCGGTGTTGCGAATCCGGGCGTAAGCGCCGCGGCCGAAGCGGGCGGCGAATTACGTTTCCTGCCCTACGCACTGGCCGCCGCTAGCCCTTCCGCCATTCCGTGGCTCGCCCAGGCGACCACCTATCAAGGTTTGTTCGCCATGGCGCGTGAGCTGGGAGTCGGCGCATGCGCGGTCATCGGCTACGACCTTGCGGCGCTGACAACAAATTTCCTGTCGCCCATGGTGGCGGCAGTACTCGAAAATCGCTGCGAACTGGCCATGCCGCTCTATACACAGGCAAAGTTCGACGGCCTGCTGAACACGAGCATCCTTGCACCGCTGACCCGGGCGCTCTATGGCAAGCGTGTCCGCTTTCCTTTGGCGCCGGACTTCTGCTTTACGGGAAAGATGATCCCCGAGTTGGAAGTAGCTTTGCAGCGCACGATCCGCCAGGGTCAAACTCTATTTTGGCCGGCAACCGAAGCAATCCTGCGTGATTCCGCAATATGCCAGGTGCAAGTGGACACGCGCCACGTTACTGCCGCTGATGGCGTCGACCTGAGCACCGTTCTAAGCCAGACGGTCGGCCCCCTGTTTGCGGAGATGGCGACCAACGCTCCCCTATGGCAGCGGGTGCGGGGTTCCCAGCCGGTTGAGAGCTCGGGCGTGGCCGCCGCACCGCCGGCCGACGGTCCGCCTGCCGATACCAGCCCCATGCTGGAAACATTCCAGCTCGGGTTCCGTAACTTGCAGGAGGTTTGGTCCCTGGTACTGCCGCCGGTCACGCTACTCGATCTGAAGCGGTTGGCACGGCCGAGTACGCAGCGTTTCCACCTGCCCGACGAGCTCTGGGTCCGCATCGTCTATGACTTCGCTTTGGCTTACCGGCTGCGTACCATCAGCCGCACACATCTTCTTGGGGCGCTTACCCCGTTGTACCTGGGCTGGGTCGCCTCGTATGCGCTGGAGGTAGGCAGCGCCAGCCCAGCAGAGGCGGAGGCGAGAGTGGAGAAGCTCGCGCGCGCGTATGAAGATGGCAAACCCTACTTGCTATCGCGGTGGCGTTGGCCCGACCGCTTCAACCCTTAGGGCAGGAGGAAAACGATTATGTGGACTCAAGTGTCGCAGTCGCTGCACGAATCGATGGCTCGGGTCATCAGCCGCATTGCCACGCTGCTCCCGGGAATTCTCGCGTTTATCGTCGCCGTCCTTTTCTTTGCCGCGATCGCGTGGCTGCTCGCATGGTTAGTGCGTACGGTGTTGAGCGCCGTCCGCATTGATGAACGGCTGGCGCGCGGAACCAATGCGATCGCAGAATGGTCGCCCACGTACACCCCCACCATTCTCATCACCCGAGTGGTTTTCTGGTGCGTCGTGCTGATCGGTTTCCTGGTTGGCCTGGAAGCTTTTGGTGCTGCATCGGACAATCTGCTCACCGCTCGTCTGCTGGGGTACATTCCCAATGTCGTCGGTGCGGTTGTGTTGCTCCTTCTCGGCAACGTCATCGCGCGGTTCCTTTCCCGCGGCGTCTTGATTGGCGCGGTCAACATGAATCTGCACTATGCGCGTTTGTTGAGCCTGGGCATCAAGTGGCTGGTGCTGGTCTTTACCGCGGCGATGGTGCTCGATCATCTGGCGATCGGGGCCGCGATTGTGGACCTGGCGTTTGGCATTCTCTTCGGCGGTATCGTGCTGGCACTTGCGTTGGCCGTGGGTCTGGGTTCGCGTGACCTGGTAAGCCGTTCGCTCGAACGGGAGGCGGCGCGTCCTGCGGCCGAGGCCGTACCGGAGGAACAGTTTCGCCACTTCTGAGAGAATGGGGTGGTGAAAGCAGATCAGGATGTAGCACAGCGGCAGGTCAAGGTCGCGATACTGGGCTTTGGTACGGTGGGCACTTCGGTAGCCCGCATTTTATGTGACCACCCACCCGACGGTGTGGTGCTCAGCTGTCTTTTCAATCGCGGCATTGACCGCAAACGGGTCTCCTGGATCCCTTCGCCAGTACGATGGACCGAGAACTTTGAAGACGTTCTCGCGAGCAAACCTGACATCGTTGTGGAACTAGCGGGAGGCTTACATCCCGCGGGCGAATGGGTGCGCAAATCTCTGGCCGCGGGAATTTCCGTCGTCACCGCTAACAAAAAGATGATTGCCGAGCACGGCCCGGCACTGGAGGAACTGGCACGGCGGCATGGTTGCCAGCTGCTCTATGGCGCCGCGGTGGCCGGCGGAGTCCCGGTGATTCCCGCCGTACAGCAGGGGCTGGGCGCGGACCGCATTACCCGCCTTCACGGCATCCTGAACGGCACCTGCAATTTCATCCTCAGCAACATGGAAAACGGCGCCGAGTTTGATGCCACGCTGCGCGAAGCGCAGGAGCGCGGCTATGCCGAAGCTAATCCGACCGAAGATGTCGATGGGTTCGATGCCCGGGCCAAGCTGGTGATCCTCTCGCGCATAGGACTGCGCATGGAAGTGCTCCCGGAAGAAGTGGCTTGCCGCACCATCCGTGATGTTTCCGCGATCGACTTTCTGTACGCCAAGGAGCTGAACTGCACCATTCGGCAGATTTCCCGCGCTGAAGTGAGAGACCAGGAGCTGCTGGCCACGGTTGGTCCCATGCTTGTCCCGCGCAGTTCTCCGCTGTCCTGGTCACGGGGCACAGAAAACATGGTCATCTCGGGTGGCGAGTACGGGGGACAGACTGTTTTCTCCGGGCATGGCGCCGGAGGCCATCCCACGGCCGTCGCCGTACTTTCCGACGTGCTGGCAATCGCTCATGGCGGTTGTCCCGTGACCATAACGTCGACCCGGGCCCGCGTCGACGGCGATCTCACGGTGCCGCATTACATAAGGTTTGTCGTGGATGACAGGCCGGGCATCGTGGCGGAGATTGCCGGCGATCTGGCGCGGCAGCACATCAACATCAACGCCCTTCTGCAAAAGCCAGGCTACCCCAAGGACCGTCTGCCCTTTGTGGTCACGGTAGAACCCTGCCCCAGCTCAGCGTTAAAGACCGCGCTCCAAAAAATAGCGCAGATGGATTGCATGCAAGCCTCCCCATTCGATCTCCAGATGCTGGGAGAGACTTAGCATTTGCGAGAGAAGGAGCGGAACTGAGATCCCTCCACTAAAAATGAGTTGTCATCCCGCCTGCCCCGGCGTGCCGTGGGACCGAAGCGGAGGGATCTGCAGTTCCACTCCACCCCTCACAACGTCAAAACCCTAAAACCGGGTGAGGCTCATAGGGCTGCTCCAGCGCCTTGATCTCGCTCTCATCCAGATGGATCTTCAACGCCTCGATAGCCTGATCCAGGTGTGCCATCTTGCTGGCGCCGATGATGGGCGAGCTGACCCCGGGCTTTGCCAGGATCCACGCCAGCGCCACCTGCGCATTCTCCACCCCCCGCTGCTTCGCGATTTCCGTCAGCCGATCCACCACCGTGAAATCCGAGGGCCGGTAGTACAGCTTCTGCGCGAAGTCGTCAGTCTTTGCACGCACCGTCTCTCCGCGGCTCTCGCTATTCCGGTTCCCAGCCAGAAAGCCCCGCGCCAACGGACTCCAAGGGATAAGCCCCACCCCCTCCTCGAGGCAAAGCGGGATCATCTCCCGCTCTTCTTCCCGATACACCAGGTTGTAGTGGTTCTGCATGGTCACAAATCGGGCTAGTCCCATCAGGTCCGAGGTCTGGAGCATCTTCAGGAACTGCCACGCATACATCGAGGAAGCGCCGATATAAAGTGCCTTGCCCGAGCGCACTACCTGGTCCAGCGCCTCCATCGTCTCTTCAATGGGCGTGTGGGGATCGAAGCGGTGGATCTGATAAAGGTCGACATAATCGGTCTGCAGCCGCCGCAGACTATCGTCGATCGCATGCATAATGTGCTTCCTGGAGAGGCCTTGCTGGTTCGGATCGTCCCCCATGGCGTTGAAGACTTTGGTTGCGATCACCAGTTTGTCCCGCGACGGACCATATTCCTTAAGCGCCCGGCCCGTGATCTCCTCGCTCACTCCCAATGAGTAAACATCCGCTGTATCGAAAAAATTAATTCCCGCTTCAATCGCCCGCTTGTAGAAAGGCCTTGCCTCGGCGTCCTCCAGCACCCACTCCCGCCACTTCTTCGAGCCGTAGGTCATCGTACCGAGGCAAATTCGCGAAACTTTGAGGCCGGTTGAACCAAGATTGACGTATTCCATTGCTCCTCCTTAGGAGTGGACGTTCCGTTGGGTGTGCCCAAATATTTTGAAATGAGCGCGGCCAAAGCCGCTGAAGGAAAAACAAAACCGCAGATCTCTCCACTACGCTACGCTCCGGTCGAGATGACAAGATCATTGCCTAAACAGATTTGTCATCTCGACCGGAGCGTAGCGTAGCGTAGTGGAGAGATCTGCGGTTCCAGTCAGTCGGGCCCGTAACACCAAAAGAAAAAGAACTAGCCTTTATGCGCGCTGGCCAGCTTCACCTGGGCTTCGTGGATAACCTCATTAGCCTCACGGTACTGATCCGGATCCTCGCCCGCTTCATTCCACATCTTCTCGCCGCTCTCGAGTTCACGCTGCGCCTCGCCGGCATCGATCTCCTCCGGCTTGACGGCGTTCTGCGCCAGAATGGTCACCCGGTCAGGAAGCACCTCGACAAAACCCCACACGACAAAATAAGTCTGATCTCCACCGCTTCCGCCGTGCAGCCTCACTTCACCCACGCCTAATTCAGCCAGCAGCGGTGCGTGCCCATAGAGCACTTCCATATAGCCGGACTTCGACGGAAGCTCGACGGCGTCTGCGCCCTCGTCGATCAGTATTCGATCCGGCGTCACCAGCCGGACATGCAATTGATTGCCTGACTCTGCCATGGGTTTACTTTTCCTGCATGCTCTTGGCCGCTTCGAGCACTTCCTCGATCGTCCCCTTCATATAAAAAGCCTGCTCCGGAATATTGTCGTGCTTGCCTTCGATAATCTCCTTGAAGCTGCGCACCGTATCCTCCACCTTGACGTACTTTCCGGGAGCACCGGTAAATACCTCGGCCACGTGGAACGGTTGAGACAGAAAACGCTGCACCTTTCTTGCCCGGTTTACCGTCAGCTTGTCCTCTTCAGAGAGCTCGTCAATTCCCAGAATGGCGATAATATCCTGCAGATCCTTGAAGCGCTGCAACAGGCGCTTGACGCCCTGGGCGACCGCATAATGCTCCTCGCCCACCACGCGGGCGGAGAGAATACGCGAAGAGGAGGCCAGAGGATCGACCGCCGGGTAAATACCGATCTCCGTCAACGCGCGCGAAAGCACGGTGGTCGCATCCAGGTGGGCAAAGGTCGTTGCCGGCGCGGGATCCGTCAAGTCATCCGCCGGCACATAAATGGCCTGTACGGAGGTGACAGACCCCTTCTTGGTGGAAGTGATTCGCTCCTGCAATTCGCCCATCTCCGTGGCCAGGTTGGGCTGATAGCCCACTGCCGACGGCATGCGGCCGAGCAGGGTCGAGACCTCGGAGCCAGCCTGCGTGAAACGAAAGATGTTGTCGATAAACAGAAGCGTATCGCTGCCTTGTTCGTCGCGGAAATATTCAGCGATGGTCAGAGCGCTCAGCGCCACCCGCAAGCGGGCTCCCGGCGGCTCGGTCATCTGACCGTACACCAGCGCTGCCTTCGACTTCTCCCGGTCTTTTGAGTTGATGACCCCCGACTCTTCAAACTCATTCCACAGATCGGTTCCCTCGCGAGTGCGCTCGCCCACTCCGGCGAATACGGAAACACCACCGTGTTTGCTGGCGACGTTGTTGATCAACTCCTGGATGATGACCGTCTTGCCGACCCCGGCTCCGCCAAAAAGCCCAATCTTGCCGCCCTTCAAGAACGGCTGGATCAGATCGATCACCTTCACGCCGGTCTCGAACATCTCTTCTCCGGTTGCCTGTTCTTCGAACGAAGGAGCGGCACGGTGGATGGGCCATCTTTCCTTTGCATTGACCGGGCCCAACTCATCCACCGGTTCGCCGATCACATTCAGAATGCGGCCGAGCGTTGCCACCCCCACCGGGACAGTAATCTGCGAACCGGTGTCGATGCATTGCATGCCACGGACCATGCCCTCCGTCGACTCCATGGCCACGCAGCGGACGCGGCCCTCGCCGATATGCTGCTCCACCTCAAGAATCACATTGATCGGGTGCGGGACATCGAAACCATCGCTGGTCACACGCAGCGCCTGGTAGATCGAAGGCATGGTTGCTTCTTCGAACTGCACATCGACCGCCGGACCAGAAATCTGAATAACCTTGCCTATGTTCTCTGCCATAAATCTCTTTCCTTCAAACCCATCACGCAGTTGATAAAAACCAGCACTCTACGATCGGCCTGCTCGTTACAACGCCGCCGCACCGCTGACAATTTCAATGATTTCTTTGGTAATCGCAGCTTGACGCACCCGGTTCATGGTGAGCGTCAGCGAATCGATCATCTCGGAGGCATTGGTGGTGGCCGCATCCATAGCCGTCATGCGCGCGGCCTGCTCCGCCGCGGCGGACTCAATCACCGCGTGGTAGATCTGGGTGGTCACATATTGCCGCAGCAAACCGTCCAGCAGCTCCCGGGGCGGTTGTTCGTAAATGTAATCAACTTCCGCGGTTCCAAAGGTCTTCGCTTCACGGTCGGCTTCGGCGGTGTCCGCCGCCTTCAGGCTTACGCCCGCGGAGGCCGCGGCCGTTGCCGCCTGCTCCCGCTCTTCCAGGCTCATCTCTTCCGATTGCTCGATCGACCGCTCCCCTACCTTCATGATGGGCAGAATGCGCTCGACCACGACACGTTGAGCAATCACTGATTTGAACTCGTTGTACACCACGTAGGCCGCGTCGATCTCCTGCTCCACATAGCGATGAACGATCTCCCGCCCCAACTCGGCTACCCGATCGAAGCTGGGCTTGTCCAACATGCCAGGATAATCACCCGCCACCTCGATCCGATCTTTACGCTCGCCCCGGCGCTTCTTGTCGGCTGTCTGCCTGGCATCGCCTGGCATATGCTTCTGGCGATCTGGGTCATTGGGCTCAACCTCTTCTTCCACGAAGGTCGCCGCGCCATAACGGCGACGGAAAAGATCGCGCCCCTTGCGCCCGATCGCAGCAATATCAATCTCCCCATCGTCCGTGTCGGCAATAAAGCGGAAAGTCGCTTTGGTGATATTGCCGTTGAATGCGCCGGCAAATCCCTTATCCCCGGAGACCACAATCAGCAGCACCCGCTTCTCTTCGCGCTCCAGCAACAAAGGATGACGCACCTCGCCGGTTGCCGGATCGTACAAATCGATATGCCGCATGAGCGAACCGATGACGCTGGCCAACATGTTGGCGTAGGGGCGCGCAGAAACAGCGCGTTCCTGAGCACGGCGCAGCTTGGCTGCCGCAATCATCTTCATCGCCTTGGTGATCTGGCGCGTGCTTTTAACACTGCGAATGCGCCTGCGCAAATCAAGAACGTTTGCCATGGTTCGTATCTTCCGGTGGCGT
Source organism: uncultured Acidobacteriaceae bacterium (assembly GCA_963758385.1). GTDB lineage: Bacteria > Acidobacteriota > Terriglobia > Terriglobales > Acidobacteriaceae > PALSA-350. The sequence goes on from CAVWVA010000002.1 coordinate 165,346, forward strand.
AACCGTGCCAGGTATTCGGACTGGTTACGCGGTCTTCTTTTCTTCCGACTTCTTCTTCTCTTCTTCTGAAAGCGGCTTCACAGAAGACTCGCCTAGCTTCGCATCACGATGTTCCCCCAGAAAATTCGCTTTGTACTCTTCCAGGGCGCTCTTAATGCGGTTCTTCAAATCGTCGTCGAGAGCCTTTTTGCTCACAATGTCTTTCAGTAACCCCGACTGTGCCGAATCCAGGTAAGGATAGAGCCCGGCCTCAAAGGCGTGGATCTCCTCCACCTTCATGTCGTCGAGAAAGCCGTTGGTGCCGGCGTAGATAATAATGATCTGTTTCTCGGTAGAAAGCGGAGAAAACTGCGGCTGTTTCAAAATCTCTGTCAGCCGCTGCCCGCGATTCAGCTGGTTTTGCGTAACCTTATCCAGATCGCTGCCAAACTGGGCAAACGCAGCCAACTCTCTGAACTGTGCGAGGTCAAGCTTCAAAGTTCCCGCTACCTGGCGCATGGCCTTGATCTGCGCGCTGCCCCCGACACGGCTGACGGAAAGACCTACGTTGACCGCCGGCCGAACACCAGAGTTGAAGAGATCGGTTTCCAGGTAGATCTGTCCGTCGGTGATGGAGATGACATTGGTAGGAATGTAAGCGGAGACGTCTCCAGCCTGTGTCTCGATAATCGGCAGAGCCGTCAGCGAACCTCCGCCCTTGGCATCGCTCAATTTGGCGGAACGCTCGAGCAGCCGCGAGTGCAGATAGAACACATCGCCGGGGTAGGCTTCGCGGCCCGGGGGCCGACGGAGCAACAAGGAAATCTCGCGATACGCGGTTGCATGCTTGGAAAGATCATCGTAGATGATCAGCGCGTGGCGGCCGCTGTCACGGAAAAACTCTCCCATGCTGGTAGCCGCATACGGGGCCAGGTACTGCATCGGCGCCGGCTCTGAAGCAGAGGCGGAAACCACAATGGTGTAATCCATTGCGCCGTACTCGGTCAGCGTCTGCACCACCTGTGCCACCGAAGACCGCTTCTGCCCAATCGCGCAGTAAATGCAGATCAGGTTGTTCTTGGCGCTATTGATGATCGTGTCGAGGGCCACGGCCGTTTTGCCCGTTTGCCGGTCGCCGATGATCAATTCGCGCTGGCCGCGGCCGATGGGGATCATGCTGTCGATCGCCTTGAGCCCGGTGGACATCGGCTCTCGCACACCCTGGCGGTCGACAACTCCCGGAGCGATGCGCTCGATTGGAGCCAGTTCCGTGCCTTCGATGGGACCACGGTTGTCGATCGGCTGGCCAAGTGCGTTGACCACACGGCCAATGAGCGCATTGCCCACGGGAACACTCATGATCTCGCCGCTGCGCTTGACCTCGTCTCCTTCGCGCAGGATTGTGTAGTCCCCCAGGATGACGCAGCCGACCTGGTCTTCGTCCAGGTTCATTGCCAGGCCTTCAACCCCGTGAGGGAACTTGAGCATCTCGCCCGCCATGGCCTTGTCCAGCCCGTGGATACGGGCGATGCCATCGCCCAGCGAAATAATGGTCCCGACCTCATCGACGCTGATCTCTGCGTCGTAGTTCTGAATTTGCTCCTTCAGGAGCTGCGTAATCTCGTCTGCCTTGATTTGCGCCATACGTTCTTCCGTCTATTCTCGATTTTCTTGTGGCCGCCCCGCCTCATTGCGCAAGGTCGGCTGTTATACAGTTCGCTTAGCTGGACACCAGCCGCTCTTTCAATCGTTCTAAACGCCCTCGCACGGAGCCGTCATAGATGGTGCTTCCAATGCGTACAATCGCTCCGCCGATTACCGACTTATCCTCGCGGAACGTTGCGATAACCCTGGTTCCGGCCAACTGAGCAACCTTGCCTTCCAAATCCGACCGCTCCTGTTCCTGCAACGGACGGGCGGTCACTATCTCAGCATCCGAAATCGACAATCGCCGGTTCATCTCCAGCCGGTACTCTTCCAGAATCTCGCTGAGTGCGTCGAGCCGTTCGTGACCAATGAGCACCGCCAGAAAGTTTCTTACCTTCGGTCCACACCCCACTCGGCCGTTGACCGTATCCAGAATCGCCACTCGCTTACGTACAGAGATGGAAGGGTTCAGGAGCAGTTCCTTAAGATCCTTGCTGCCTGCGAACGTAGCGGCAAAGTCTTCCAACTGTTGCTGAACCTCGGCGGTGTTCAATTTTGCGTCCAGCACGACATCGGCGAAGGCCCGGGCATAGCGGGCGGCGAAGACAGACATCAGTTGTTCTCTCCTCTGCCCCTGGATGGATGGCCCTGCGCGAACTCCTGAACGAACTCCGCCACCAGGGCACGGTCGTCTTCCTCTGTCAGCACGATTCGCTGCGCGGCCCGATCCACCGCCAGGCCTGCGGCAAAACGCTTCAGATCCCGCTGGGCGGCGCTCCCTGCTGCTGCAATTTCCTTGCCTGCGCTCTCAATAATTCGTTGCCGCTCTGCTTCGATGGACGCTTTGATGCGTGCCTCATCCTGCACGCTATCCTTCTCCGCTTGCTTGCCGATCGCCGCAATCTCCTCGTCCAGCCGGCCGAGTCTCTGTTCGATCGCAGCCAACCGCTCATGTGCCTGTTCGGTCGCCGTCCGCGCATCCGTCAGCTGATGCTGAATGTTCTCCCGGTTGGCCCGGAAGGTCTTGGGCAGATATTTGAACAGGGCAAACAGAACGGCCCCCGCAAGGATCGCAAAGTTCCCGTATTCGAATATCCGAGCCGCTGTTTCCTTATCGAGATGCAACCACTTGGCAAGCAACTTGACCGAGGGAGAATGGCGGTAAACATCGTCGCCGGGCTCCTGCTCCAGGGCATCTACGCTCTGCTGTGCTTGCGGTTGTGCGTCACCTTGAGCAGCAGGCGTGGCGGCCGGGGGAGCACCCTGCGCCAGCAATACGCGCGACGCGGCATACACCGGCTTGCCGGGTAAACCCACTGTGCTGCTCAAGCACATCAGCAAAAATAGGACGGGGGTCCCGAAAACCTTCAAGGGATTCTCCCCGCAGTGGATCGGCTCCTGGGAAGGATAGCCTGAAGAATCTCACCGGCAAGTTCGTCGATGGAAGTTTCGATGCTGCTCCGGGCTGCGGCGGTCTGAACCTGCAGCGCCGACTTTGCTTCTTCGACCTGCCGCTGGGCACCCTGGTGGGCCTGCGCGACGGCGCTGTCGCGTTCTCGATTCCACTGTAAAAGCTGTTCCTGCCGCGCCTCGAAGATCCTGGACCGCGCAGCCCGCAGCCGCGCTTCGTACTCCTGGGTCTTGGCAGCGGCGGCGGCCATCGCGGCATTGGCCTGCTCAATCGCCCCGTCAGTGCGCTCCCGCCTCTCGCGCAGCACCCTGGTCAAGGGCGCATACACCAGAAAACGATAAAGAATCACGATCAAAAGGAATAGGAAAATGGTCGGCACAGAGCCGAGCAGTAGTCCGCCGAGTTGATGTAAAGTCTCGTCCATGCCAATTATTCAGTATATGGGTAGATTGTGGCGGAGAGCCGGTAGTGACAGCCGGGACCTTTGTTTTTAACAGAGGCGAAATTTCGCTGTCAAACTTCACCCCGATATTGACCATTCTGGTACCAGCGGGATCGTCATTCGGGCCGCATCCGTCATAAAATCCAACCGTTTCGGACGGATCGGGGTTGTGGAGCCCAGGAGGTTCCTTGTGACCCTTTCCACTGAGGCGTATACTTTAAGCACTTCCTAGACCCAGATCAGGGTCAGACGGGGCCGGTCTCGTGGGAAGTCGCTCCGCTCCCACCCCCCCGGCCCGTCCCTACTTCAAAGCCTGCTTCGAATGCCTTTACTGCCGATAAAGCCCCAGCGACAGGGCTGCCGGGAATAAGTTGCGCCCGTCAGACCGTCTCCGGGCAAGCTCTCAATGACCAGGGCGCAATAAAAGACGCACACCTGCAAGCTCGCTCGCGCACACGCTTGCGAGCGCGGGCGGCGCGGGGTGCGACCTTGGTCCGGAGCCGTTAAACACGCCGGTACGGAATGCTGACTAGCCTTCCGCCACTGCGCTGTCGGGCCGGGCAGACAAACCACCGGGGCCTGGAGCGCTCGCAGGAGGATGACCAACGCCGGTACTCGGACGATGGTCGGTGTGCAGCACGGACCGCGTGCTCACCACCGTCGAGATGGCATGCTTGAAAATCAATTGTTCTTGACTATTGTTTTCCAGCAGCACCGAATACTTATCAAATGACCGTATTTTGCCTGTGAGTTTAACTCCGCTGACCAGGTATATCGTGATCGGAGTCTTATCTTTGCGGACCGTATTAAGAAACGTGTCCTGAATGTTCTGTGCCGGCTTATTGTCCATGTGCCGATCTCCATTTTCTTCGATGTCGAATTGCGTTATGGAAAATGCTCAAGCTCTTGCCATTCCTGCAGAGTTTGGGCTCCGAGCCGGAAACGCGCTCAAGTATTGCTACTGAAAGTTTACACGCCTTCCCGGCTTGAAACCCCTCTTGTTGGATGTCTTCTCCACCCGGCCCGGCTACTCTTGGCGGTGCTAGCATTACCAACGTGGGAGACAGGAAAGAAGACGGTCCACCTCTCAGGGTGCCAAGCCTGGATCTTTCGCGCGAATATCGCGCGATCGGGCCCCTGCTGCTACAGGCAGTGGAAGCCGTTTTTTCCTCCCAGAATTTCATTATGGGCTCCCAGGTCGCGGAGTTTGAGCGGGCTGCGGCGCAAAAATGCGGCGTAGCTCACGCCGTCGGCTGCTCTTCAGGTACAGATGCGCTGTGGTTAGCGCTCGACGGGGCCGGCATCGGTCCCGGCGACGCTGTGATCACCACGGCCTTCAGCTTCTTCGCCTCGGTCAGCGCCATCCTGCGAACGGGGGCCCGGCCCTTGCTTGCGGATATCGATCCAGAGACCTTCAACCTGGACCCTGCGGCGGCTAAGCTCTGCCTGCAATCCGCGGCTGGCGTTCGGGCGATCGCGCCCGTTCACCTCTATGGCCAGACCGCCGACTGGGACTGCTTCGCGCTGCTCAAGCAGGAGTATTCGCTGCTGCTGATCGAAGACGCCGCCCAGGCATTCGGCGCCTCCTGGGATGGCCGGAAGGCAGGCGGCTTGGGCGACGCGGCGGCTTTCAGCTTCTACCCCACCAAGAACCTTAGCGCCAGTGGAGACGCAGGCATGGTCACCACGCCGGCAGATGCCATCGCCCAGCGCGCACGCCTGCTGCGCATGCATGGAATGCGCCGTCGCTACGAGCACGATGAAGTGGGCTGGAATAGCCGCATGGACACCTTGCAGGCCGCGGTTTTACTGGTCAAACTCCGCTTCATCGACGAATGGAACTCGGAGCGGCGCACATTGGCTGAAACATACCGCACGCTCTTCAACCAGGCCGGATTGACGGAGCCAGGGCCTTACCCGCAAAAAGGAGTGGTTCTGCCCAAGACAAGGCCCAAGGCCACCCACGTTTTTCATCAGTATGTGGTCAGGGTTCGCCGGCGCGACGAGTTGAGGGCATTCCTTCGCGACCATGGGGTCGGCTCAGAGATTTACTACCCCCTGGCACTCCATCAGCAGCCCGCCTTGCGTAGCCTGGGATATCCAACCGGGGCTTTTCCGGAGAGTGAGCGCGCCGCGGCTGAGGTATTGGCATTGCCAATTTTCCCCCAGCTCACTCTTGAGGAGCAGCAGATCGTCGTGGCGGCGATCGCAGACTTCCTGAGCTGATGGAGACGCCGCTGTGGTGTCAGTTCCTTATCAAAAGCCGGGCGCCCCATCCTTTGCGTTCTTTGCAAAGGGTGGGAAAGACAAAGGTTGATACAGAGACTTGGTGGAACGATAACCCTAACCGCCGCCGGCCCCTTTGCCCTTACCTCGATGGTGGCGCTCATGCGCTACAGCCGCTTTCGGGTTGGCCGCTACCGGTTTCGCTCCAGGCGGAGTGACACGCTTCACCATCCCGCCTTCCAATTGGTAGCTCAGGGTGTCGGTCTGTTCCGGGCGTGCAGCCCCGGTCATCGGGTCGACCTTGACCGCGTCGCTGGTGGCGACGGTTATGGAGAATACCGGCACTGATTGCCCCTGGGCGTTTTTGTTCTCACCTATGGTGACCGGAAGATACCCCTCGACATTGCGCTGCCGGTACGCCGTCTCATAGCGATGCTTTTTCACATTCCAGGTAAAAACCCGCACCTGGTCAAAGTCGTAAGGAAGCCCGTCTTTATATGCGTTCGTCACCGAGACGTATTCCGGTACCAGCTTGTTGGGCAACGACGATTCCGGGTCGTAGACCCTGGTCAGAACGTACGCGCCCACGATCTTCTGCCCCTCGGAATATCCGGCAATCTCGTCGGGAACATCCACATCCAGCCGGCGCGCAAGCAACCAGCCCACCTGGCCGCGGCTGTCGCGAACCAGCCACCAGTCTTCCATCGGGACCGCGGGCTCTCCGGCGAGGGTCGCCTTTCCGCTGCCGGTCGCCTTTTTTCCTTTCGCGGCGGTCACCGCAGCGTGCGGCGTGGACAGAACACCCTGTGGCGGAGCCGGCTTGGGAACAGAGGCGCGCACCAGTAATTGCAGCTTTTCATTTTCCGGCAGCAGGTAAAAGCGCTCCGTCTCCCTCCCCGGCTTCACGTGCAAGTACAGATCGTCGCGCAACACACCGGTAGCCACCACAGGATCGTGCGCGTGCTGTTGCTGCAGCGCAGCAAACTGGTCAAAGATCGCCTGATCGATGACCATGTGATCTTCAATCCAGCCCACTTCACCCTTGCTTGTCTTTGTTCTCAGGAAGCGGCGTCCGTGCTCGACTACCTCAAGCGGTTCTCCATTCGAGACCAGGGCAACGCGGTTCGATACGGCGGCAACCCGATCTCTTAGATAGGTCTGTTTGGCTACAACGTAGACCATTTCGGGCTTGAGATGCTGGCGCAGACGGTTGCAACCGCTTGGCGTTATCACCAGGGCAACCCAAATTGCGGAGCAGAAAAGCCAACGCGGGCCAGTTCGGCGGAGGAACAAAGCGGCAAACATATACGGGGTGAAGTCTCCCTGTGAGCATTAGAACGGATTTCCTATTGGGTTGCACCATCGAGTTCGCATTTCCGGCCAGGCCGTCCTCGCCGAGACAAGTGCTCCTTATCCTCACTACGCGAGTCCACTAGGGAAAATAGCTCCCGGGTTGTATTAAAGGGCGAAAGCGTGTGCGCCGATGAATCCCTCGAAAGATGTAGCCGGAATGGCTTTGATCCCGACAATCGGAAATCCAATTGTCTTGTGGCTACGTTATTTCATCATGGGCGGTATTGAGTAAGGACGCTCTCGAACGAGACGGCAAATTCAATCGCAACCATGACATTTCGCTGCAGCAGTAGCGACGAGCACTCGATTGCGTCTCTTTCCCCGCGGATCATGCAACCTTCGTTGTATTAATCATCACGCCCTAAGAAAACAGAGTTCCATCGCAATCCGATACATGACCGCGTTGCGTTACTCAAGATAGCGGGTGATGCAGGTCAACTGCGCTGGTATCGCTTGATCCTTCAAGCAGGAGAGGTACGTTATGGAAAAAAGACTGACAGAGCTGATCGATAAAGCTCTTACTCGCCGAAGTTTCATGGCCCGTTCAGGAGTAGCCGCCGCGGTAGCCGTAGTCACCGGATGCGGCGGAAGCTCGACTCCCACCCCGACGCCCACTCCCACTCCAACGCCCACTCCCACTCCGTCGACTCTGACCGATGCCGATTACCTGAATTTCGCGCTCAACCTCGAGTACCTCGAGGCTGAGTTTTACCTCCGCGCGGCAACCGGCAACGGCCTCTCAGCGGCCGACACAGGCAACGCCACCACCACCGTCACGGTCCCCTCCACAACGCTGGTTCCCAATCTGACCACCGCGCAGAAGCAATATATTTACGAGATTGCGCAGAATGAACTGGACCACGTTCGCTTCCTTCGCTCCGCGCTCAGCACAGATGCTGTAGCCCGGCCTGATATCGATCTGCTGAACAGCTTCAATGCCGCAGCTTCAGCCGCGGGCATTGGTTCCAGCTTCAATCCTTTCGCCAGCTACGAAGCATTCCTGGTGGGCGCTTTTGTTTTTGAAGATGTGGGCGTCACCGCATACCACGGAGCCGCCGGCCTTCTCACCAGCAAAACGTACCTTGCTGCGGCGGCATCGATCCTCGCGGTCGAGGCCTATCACGCGGGCGAAATACGTACGCTGCTGATATCCGACTCGGTCGCGACCGCGACCAAGACCGCTACGCTGGTCACGCCTAACCCCACGTATGTGGGTTACGCCAACCAGATAAGCACGCTCCGCGCCACTCTCGGCGGCGGAAACGAAACCCCGCTCACACCCCTGCCGGCTTATGCCATTCCCTTTGTTCCCACCGCCTACACGCCGGCCAGCACCATCGTCGCTTGCGATGCGAACTCCATTGGATACGCACGCACCACCGACCAGGTTCTCCATATCGTCTATGCCGCGGCTCCGGGCGCGGGCGTCAAGGGGGGCGGATTCTTCCCCAATGGAATGACCGGCAACATCAGCGTAACCGCTAGCTAAGGATGGAGAACCATGGCAACTCTTGAAACGCAACACATAGATCAGGTCATCGTCGACAGTCGCCGGAAAATGCTCGCCCTTGGTGGCGCCGCTCTTGCCGGTCTTGCCTTCGCAGGCGTCAAACTGGCAGGGGCCCAGTCCGCCCCCGCCTATACCGATTCAGACATCCTCAACTTCGCTCTGAACCTGGAGTACCTTGAGGCACAGTTCTATACCCTGGCGACCGCAGGCATGACCATCGACCAGGTTGGCATTGGGATTGGCGCAGGCACCGCAACGACCGGCGGCGGCACAGTTGTGACCAAGCCCGGTGGACCAGCCAGTTGCCTGGTTCCCTGGACCCTTCCCGCGATCCAGGCTTACGCGACCGAAACGGCTATGGAAGAACGCAACCACGTTGCCTTCCTCCGCGCCGCCCTTTCCAGCGCTGCCGTGGCCCAGCCAAACCTGGATCTTTACAACAGCTTCAACACGCTGGCGACCGCAGCAGGAATCGCAAGCACCTTCGATCCTTTCGCCAACGATCTTGATTTCCTCATCGGCGCATACATCTTCGAGGATGTGGGCGTCACCGCGTATAGCGGCGCTGCGCCTCTGATCACCACTCCGGCCTACCTGGCGGCAGCAGCCGGCATTCTGGCAGTTGAGGCCTACCACGCGGGCCTGGTCCGAACCGCAATCTTTACCGCGGATGCGACCGGCAGCGTCGGGCTGCAGGGTTATACCCAGAAAATCTCTGCAACTCGTATGGCCTTGGATGGCAGCACCACCGTCGACGACATCGGCGTGGGCTTTCAGACCGTCACCATACAGCCGGCGGGCACCACGAATGGAGCGACAACCATCGTCGATGCGCAGACCGACTCACCCAACTACTCCAAAACCTACAGCCGCAGCACAACCCAGGTGCTCCAGATCGTTACCGGCAGCCCGAACGCCCCAGCGTCCGGTTCCAAATACATGGGAGTCTTTTATCCCGCCGGTCTCAACGGGCTCTTCAGCTAGCGCACCTGCTCGTCCTGACGTCCCGCTGCAAAGCGGGACGTTTTATTTTGCTTCCACATCTTCTTTCAGCAAAATCGTAAAGTCATCGTCCCGCAGCGTGCCCTCGATCTTCCCCAGCCAACCGCGCGAACGGCTCACCGGCCAGACCGTCCAGGCCGCGGGTATGCTCCCCGATTGAAGCTCTAACATCAACACGATCTCCGGCTGCTTCAGCGAGGGCGCTTCAAGCTCTACTCGGGAAAGATCTCGGCGGTAAATCTCGTTCCCGTACTCATCGTGCACACCGATATACCAGAAGGCAAAATCATCCCAGCCATCCGCCGGAAGCTCATTGCTGTCCAGCCTGATCCGCACCATCCATGAGTAGATTTCCTCGGCCCAATGGGAATCCGCTTTTGGATTGGGAGGCTCTTCGCATCGTGCGGTGTAATCGTGAACCTTGCGCAGGCTGAACGATATCCCGGCATATTCTTCAAACTGCTCGATGCTGCGGGCGCTCCCCATACCGAACGGGTCCACTGGCTGGCCGGAGAGCAGTTTCCCGATTTTGTTCTTGCTGCGCAGGTCCCGATCGCTCCAGGCAGCCACGGTTTTATTAGCCGCTGTGTGGTCGTCCCAATGCTTCACTCCATTTTTCCGAACATAATCGTGCCAGACTATGGTCTCGCAAGGATGAAACAAGTCATAGCCGTGAGTGAAGGCGCGCACGGTCATCGCGGCTTCCTCGCCTAAGAAGTAAAGCTCCGGATCGTAGGGGACTTCGGAAACGAAGGTTCCCGGAGCAAACAAGAATCCTGCGGACAAAAAGCGAGCGCGCCGCGGACGGTTAAGCGTTTGCCAGTTCGGTATGGCCATCGGTCTCATGTGGGGAATGCCTTCGGGAGTGAAACCCTGAAAGGCCATCTGCAGTGGGCCACCCTCCAGCACCTCGTTTGGACCGGGTGTGAATGGCGTCGCATAGGTGCTGAGAACCGGCTTGGGGCTCGCCGTCTGGCCCATCATCCGGATCAGTTTGTCATCCCAACTGTCGGCGAAACGGCAATGCGAATCCACCTGCAGGAACCACTGCTCGCCGCGCCACAACTTCATCACCTCGGCGCGGGCCCAGCAGGCGCCCTTGCTGTCGTGCCAGGCAACGTCAAGGATGCGGAAGCGTTCGCTATCCTTATAAGGGAGCGGCATCTCGTCGGCAGCGTGCTGCCAGCAGATTCCAAATCGCAGGCGCGCCGGATGGTGCGCTTTGCCGAGACAGTCCTCGATGGTAGGGAGGAGCTGAGGATCGCGATAAGCGGCGAGGGAAACGAAGATGAGGTTGTTCTCCAACGACACTCGCCTCCAACCAGGGAAGAATCTTTAGTGCGACGCTGCAATCACCCCAGGGTAGGTAGGATCAGTGCCTGTGGTGGCGCTCGAGACAGGAACGAGTTTTCCGTCCGTGGTCGTGTCAAATTTAAACAGCTGCAGGTCGCTGTTGCCTGACGAACCGTTGGAGCCGGAATTGATCACAGCCAGATACTTCTTCTGGTTGTCGTTGACGAAGGCGATCGGAATCTGGCCGCCCGAACTGAAGGGTGAGCCGGAGATCGCGGTCAGCTTGCCTGAAGCCGCGGTAAGCGTAAACGCGCTGATGTTGTTGCTTCCCTTATTGGCCACGTAGACATAGCTCCCCGTCGTATCCAGGATCACTCCTGTCGGTCCTGTTCCTACGGCGTAGGGGGAACCGGCAACTTCGTTGAGCGTGCCGCCGGTGCCAATGCTCAAGACCCGGAGGCCGGTATTGATTTCTCCTAGAAATAGAAATTTGCTGTTCGGGTCACTCGCCAACCCGTAGGCCGCGGGGCTGGTCGAGGTGCTTATCGGCGGCAGAATCGTGGGGGCAGTCCCGGTACTCAGAGCGCCTCCCGACCCCAATGTAAGCACTTGCACTCCTAACGACTGCAGCGAGACGTAGACGTAGGAATTGTTAGGGGTAATGAGCATTCCCGTTGGCTTAACCACGACTGGGCTGGTGGCAGAGCCAGTGTAAAGGGCCAGCGGAGAACCGGTGAGGGCGGTCAGCAGGCCAGTCGTGCTGTCGATCTGGTAGATGCCGATGGCTTGAGCCTGGATCGCGGTGGCAAAGCCGGCTGCGAGCAAATAGCCCCCGGTGCTGTCCACCTGCATTGCCGTGGGCACCATGTCCTGAGCGACGGCAGCTCCGCTATTTTGCACCGTAATCGATCCGTCGCTATTGATCGCATAGGCGTAAATGCCGTTCGTTGTTCCTGCGTAGAGGAACGTATTGGCGGGATTCACCGCCAGGGATCCGGCAGCAACCCCGTTGTTGTAAGGCGAGTTGTTGAGAACCGAAAGGGCTCCGCTGGTGCTGACCGAGAATCCGGCAATGTAGGTGTTGTTGCCGTTGCCGACGTAAAGGTAGTCGCCGGTGTTGGTGCCCCCACCGCCAGTTTCAGGAACGAAAAAATCGCACCCGGCCAGACCGAGCAGCAGCAAACAAAACAGAGCCTGTATTCGGCGCATGCGATTTCCCTTAGCCGGTTCCTTGTTGGGCGCTTTCCAAGCACCAGACGATCTGGCGCCGCAGTCCGCTCGCCGATTTCGACCGCCGACCGCTTGCCCTGGAGTAAATCCCTGAAGTAGTTCCCTAGGTTAGCTCCATTATACTTTTCCCAATGTGTTCGTTTTCCCGGGCAGCCCTATGCACCTTCGTGCTGATCGCCACTCCTGCTTACAGCCAGAAAACCAAACCTCCGGTTGAAGGAATCTGCGCCCCGTGCGTCCGCGGAGACATGGCCTTTCTTGCCTCCGACGAACTCCAGGGAAGAGGCAGCGGCACTCGTGACGAGCATCTGGCCGCAGTTTACGCGGCTTCGCTGTTTGCCGGCTTTGGATTGGAGCCAGGCGGCGAGCAGGGCACCTTTCTGCAAAAGGCGCCCTTACCCTCTCCTCTGCCCCCGAACGTCGTCAGAAACCTGACGGGCTTTGCCCCAGGGCCAAGAACGGAGACGTGGAACGTCGTTGGCATTCTGCGCGGGTCCGATCCAGTAGCAGCCAAAAACGTGATCCTGCTCACGGCACATCTTGATCACCTCGGGATTGGCCCCCGGAAAAACGGCGACCGTATCTATAACGGGGCCGATGACGATGCCTCCGGAACAACCGCGGTAATCGAGTTGGCGCGTGCATTTGCCCACGCCGCCCGCCCTGCGCGCACCCTGATGTTTGTGCTCTTTGGTTCAGAAGAGATCGGCGGATACGGGAATCAATACTTCCTCGATCATCCGCCCGTACCCCTGGGACAGATTGTCGCCAACCTGGAGTTTGAAATGATCGGCCGCCGGGATCCGGCTTTGCCGCGGGATGGTCTATGGCTTACCGGCTTCAACCGCAGCGATCTGGGCTCCGAGTTGGTGCGCCATGGGGCTCGCCTGGTTCCCGATCCACACCCCACGGAAAATTTCTTTCAGCGATCCGACAACTACGGACTGGCCCGCAGGGGAATCATTGCCCACACCGTCTCGAGCTTTGGACTCCACGCCGACTACCATCAGCCCAGTGACGAAATCAGCCGCATCGATTTTCCTCATCTAACACGCGCCATCGCTTCGATGGTGGCTCCCATCGAATGGCTTGCCCAGACCGCCTGGAAACCACGATGGTCCGCCAACGGAAGGCCTTAGTGGCTCTTATGCCCCTTGCTCAACCGGTACAAAACACCCAGGGAAATCGCGAATTCGTTCTGCGACACCCCTCCGAAGCGAGTCAGAATGTAGTCGGGAGAAAGCCGGACGGAGAATTTTGCCGACCGGTTCAGATCGACTGAGCCGCCCAGCGCGGTGGCAAACGTCATGCCGTTGTTGAATAGCCCCAGGTTTGGTCCCGTCAGCCCGGAGTTGATGTAGGAATCAAATACTCCGTAGGATCCTCCCGCCAAGGCATGGAAGGTCAGCGCGGCATGTTCATTCTTGGGGCCGCGAATCGAAGCTCCGCCCATGAACAGGTGCTCGTAAATAAACGGGCCATGGATGTTGTAAGGATTGGGAACCACACCTGTCGTTCCATAGTAGCCACGGAAATTGGCAGTCGCGCCGAAACGCATATTGACCCACATCGTCCCTTGCAGGTCAAAGCCGCCCAGGTTTGCCCCGGGAATCAACGCGGGACCGGCGTTGAAGTGCGAGGAGGCAAACCCGCCATAAATGTCGTATTTATTTCGATAGTCCAGGGGCTTCAGCGTCTCGTTCTGAAGCGTCGGTGTTTCTGGAAGAGTGCGCGCCGGGGGAACTGACTGTGCTTCCGCGATGCTGCCCAGCATGAATCCCAAACTCAACAAACCCGTACTCAGAAGGACGGCCGCGGTCCCCCCCTCCGTGCAGCAACATCCATTGCCTTCAACCAAACCTCCAACCACGTTTCGCGTTCTTCTTGTGAAATCGCTCTGATCCTTAAGATACATTGCACGTCGCTTCCTGTCAGAAGGCCTTCACGGCATTTGCGCCTCCAGACAGCAAAACCACGTATGCGATACGCTGACTTCATGACCGCCAAAGACAGGCTGGCAGAAAGCAACTTCGCATCCCTTGCTGCGATGATGACCGGCTACGCAGAGGAAGCCGTTCGCGTTGCCTGGAGCGACCATCGCCGGCGCCTCGACTTCAGCCCATCTTCGGTCGGCCTGCTGGACAGTATTCTCGACGGCCAATCGGCGGAAGACCTGGAGTTCCAAACCCGTCTCTGGGGCAGCTACTTCGGGGAAGTGATTCGCCACCGCTTTGACGGCGATTGGGAGCTGACGCAGTACCCTGGCGGCGGTGTGGCCCCAGTACCCACTCTGGTGGTCGGTGGATCCCGCCTTTATCCTCTCATCAAGGTATATCGCCGTCTGACCATGGGAGCGGGAGAAAATCTCTCCACCTTCTACGCAATGGTTTCCGCCCGGCTGGACGCTGGCGGAGCAGGCTAGCCCCCATCCAAACAGGGGGTGCGAGGCGTACTATAAGTGCGGACCTTTCGCCAGCACGAGCCGCGTGGCTGCTGTGCGACAATAGACTGACCGGATTCAATTCCGGGGCCTGCCAGGAGTGGGAGCAATCTCATCCGGCAGATGCCAGGAGAAATTCCATGGGCGAACTACTTACACCTACTCACCTCATTGTCGTTCTCGTGGTCGCACTTTTGATCTTTGGTCCGCGCAAGCTTCCCGAGCTTGGCAAGGGCTTGGGCGAGGGTCTGCGAGGGTTCAAGGACGCCATTAAGGGCACGCCGGATGCGGTCAAGCAGGACACTCCAGCAACCAAGCCTGAAATCACGACCGAAGTTAAGTAACGCTCTTGAAGGGTATGGGCTCCAGCCCGTATGCTAGTTAGCAGACGATTTCGGCAGGCAGCGGATTCTCGCGTCCCCGCTCTCTTGTCCGGCAGTTGCCGGTAGTCTCGGCCTACACGCGAGCGAAGGACAGCTTTACTGCTGTCCGGTGTCACTGCCAATCCTTGTCACAAATACAGTGAACCCCATGCACCCCGCCGCGGCGGGATTTTTTACGCTCCAAATGCCACAAAACGATCCAACTTTATTCAATTCTTAAAAACAGTGGCGCCAGGGAGATGGACAAGTTCGGCTTGGTCGCGTCGGGCAGCATAAGCAAGCGGGGTAGTGGAACTGGGCGAATGCCGCAAAAGCCCCCCAAAAGACCAAACTTTATTCAATTTTAAAAAAAAGTGGCTCCAGGAAGATGGACAAGTTCGGATTGGCCGCGTCGGGCAGCATAAGCAAGCGGGGTAGTGGAACTGGGTGAATGCCGCGAAAGCCCCCCAAAAGACCCAACTTTATTCAATTTTAAAAAAAAGGTGGCTCCAGTAGCCGCTGAGGGACGCTTTGTCGCCAAAACCTCTTTAGCCGGGCCACAAGGGGCTGAAAGAGAATTGGGCTCTAGCTAGTGAATCGGCTGTTACAGTCCACTGGTTGGAACCGAAGAATCCGCCTGCCCAAATCGTGGGCGTCCAGACAATCACACGACGTGCCTACTAAATGGAGACGAGCACCACGGCGCCTAATGCCAGTCCCATCCCGATGGCCTGGCTCGAAGTCGTCCGTTCCTTCAACAGCCACGCGGCCAGCAGAATCGTGACCACGGGATAGAGGGAAGCGAGCACCGCGGCAACATCCAGGCGGCCCTCACGGGCGGCACGCATATACAGCAGGCTGCCGGTAGCCTCCAACACACCTGCGGATCCGGCAAGCCACGCAAACGAATTGGCCGCGAATTTATTTTCCTTAGCCTGCTTGCGCCAGATGGCTGCATTTTTGCCCGAGCGGAACTGCATCCAGAGCAACACTCCACCGGCCAGCGTAGTACTGGCCATGCGGGAAAAAATAAGCTGCCACACCAGGCCGCGCGCGCTGCCTACTTTCAACACTACGAGAAACACTCCGAAGCAAAGACCGGCGAGAGACGCCAGGCTAAGCCCGAGCGGTCGAGGTTTGCCTGCCGGTACATATGCAATGAGCGCAATCGCCGCTGCGGCCAGCACGAACCCCGCGATCTGGCTGGTCTTGGGAGAACCCTGCGTTGCAAAGGAATACACTACCGGGACGATCGCCGTAAGCAGTCCAGTAAGCGCGGTGGTGAGCCCCATCTCGCCTAGCGACAACGCCTGGTAGTAGAGCATCAGGGCTACACCCCCGAAGCCTCCTGCGCTGACGCCCATCAACGCGAATCGTTCGGGTGGGAGAGGGGAATGGTCAGCCCAGGCAATCGACAGCAGCAGCACCAGGCTGAGAGCGTGCGCCACACCGACCACTAAGACGACATGCGCTTTGCGCGTGGCCAGGCCGCCGAGAAAGTCGCTGGCGCCCCAAAAGGACGCCGCCGCCAGTCCCAGGCCAATGAAGCTCAGGCCCGGATCTACGACGCTCATCGCGAGAGGTTCGTCGCCGTGGGGTAATACCCCTTCTTGCTGATTACATCGAGATCCGGCCGCAGGACACGTACTTCCAGGGTGCGGTATTTTCCGTCGAGTACGGGAATGCGACTGTAAAAGCCAATGGTGTACTGGGTACGCGCCAGGGCCGCAATCGATTGGAAGCTGCGTTGAATCCCGTTTTCTGAGAATTCAGCGAAAAGATGGCCGCCGGTCTCACTCGTGTACCTGGGCAAAATGTTATCCGGCGAGAGCGGCAGCAGTGGCAGCTTGATTTTGTCCAGGTAGCCCAGTCCCCAGGTGGCCGAATCGCCTACCAGGGTTCCGTACACCGCGACCTGGTTGGCCTGGAGGTAACGCACCACCTCACGGAAATTAGCTTTGCTGCGCGATTCCTTGCCGTCACTGAGCACGTAGATGATTCGGCGCATTCCCTGCGGCCGGGTGGATAGAGCTTTGCCCGCCGCCAGGATGGCATCGTTCAGGGTATGGATCTCTTTGGGAATAACACCCACGCCGGAGTTTCCCCGTTGCGGATCGAGGTTCGGATCCACGGATCGCCCATTGATCGAAGGGCCGCCATAGAGTGGGCCGCTATTGATGGGAACTCCCATATAGTCGCCTGGCTTTTTGGACGCCTCCAGCACAGCTGGCACTCGTGCACCCAACGCCGCGGTGAAGTCGGTAGGGTTGTTCACGCCGTCGGCGTAGGTGAATACGGCGATCTCGTCTGAGGGTGTGAAGGCGCCCTGGATGGCCGCCAGGCTGTCGTTCACCTTCTTCATGGTGTCCCGAGGCAGGCTCTGGTCGATGACCAGGGCAACGGACAGGGGCACTGCATCGGCGCTGAACACAGCAATCCGCTGGCGCACATTGTTCTCGTAAATCTGGAAATCGCGCCAGGTCAGGCCGGCCACTTGATTGTGTTTCTTGTCCAGAACGGTTACCGGCACCTGCACGAAGTTGACCGTAGTCCGAAAGGTCGCGAGCCCTTTGTCCAGCTGCCCCGGTTCAGGAACCACCGGCGGCTGTTGTTGTACGTCTTGTGAACCGCCCGATGCGGGTGGCACCTGGGTGGTGTTCGTGCCTTCATCCGGGGTCACATCCGGCGTTCCCTTGCCCGGAGTTACACCCGTGGTCAGGTTGCCCAAACTGTCAGGCTGCTGCGGCGTGGGGGCGTCGGGCACGCTCTGATCTTGCGGTTTCGTTTGCTGGCCCGCGAGCAGGCAAGGAACAAACAGTGCAATCGCCAAAACACGCTGCCTCAGCAAAACTTCCCCCAGGCGGACGACTCGATTCATAGTCATCCTTAGTCGTGACATACTCATGGCGACTCGTTTTCACAGCTAGACGCGTCAGGCAATCACTGGGATAAGATTACCAGACGTGGTGGGGGCGTTGTACGGCGCTCTCCTGTTCGGCTTTCCGGCTTGAGAGGTATCGTTTAGCCATGCTCCTCCGTCTAACTTCCATGAAATTTCCTCGTCCGCGTTGGCCCTGGGCGCTCTTGCTGTGTGTCGCCGTGATGCACGCCGCGGCCCAGGTCGCTCCATCCCCCGATGCCCCGCCCGAGGGACCGGCGGGAGACCCCAACCAGGATGAACAGCAGCAGCCGCTGGAGACCCTTAAAGTCAACGTCAACCTGGTGAGCCTGTACTTCACCGTGCATGACAAGCACGGTGCGTTGATTCCCCATTTGACCAAGGACGATTTCACCGTTTTCGAAGACAAGGTGCCGCAGAAGATTAAAAACTTCACCGCGGAAAATGATCAGCCGCTAACCCTGGGAATCCTGCTCGACACCAGCGGCAGCCAACAAAACGTGCTCCCTTTAGAGCAACAGGCCGGCGCTGCCTTTCTTGCCCACGTTTTGCACTCTAAAGATGAAGCGTTTCTCATCTCCTTTGATGTAAATCTCGATCTACTCTCCGACTACACCAACAATGCCAATGCGCTGGCCCGCGCTATGAATAAGGCGGAAATCAACGTCGGTACCGGCGGTGGTGGCGGCATGCCGTCGGGCTCGCCCAAGGGCACACTGCTCTACGACGCTGTCTACAGCGCCACGCATGAGAAGTTGCAACAGGAGACCGGCCGCAAGGCCATCATCATTCTTTCCGATGGCGAAGACCAGGGCAGCGTTCAGAAGCTGGAGGGCGCCATTGAGGCAGCGCAAAAGTCCAACACCATCGTCTACGTCCTGCTGATTGCCGATCGTGGCTTTTACGGGCGGGGTGTTTATACCATGGGCTACTCCGGCGATTACGTCATGAGGAAAATGGCGGAAGAGACCGGCGGACGATGCATCGACGTGGGCAACAACGGCAAGAAAATGGAAGCCGCATTCGCGCAAATCGAAGAAGAGCTGCGCACCCAGTACGTTGCCAGCTATACCCCAACCAACGCCAAGCTGGATGGGTCGTATCGCAAGATTGAAGTCGATGTTAAAGGAGACGGGCTCAAAGTGCAGACCCGCAAAGGCTACTACGCGATCGCACCGACGGACTGATCGTTTGCTTTAGGATGTTTGCCTAAGGTGTCTTATGTCTGCGTCTGAAGTATCCCAGCTCGCTTTGCTTCGTTACCCGATTGGTGGACCTCAGCGCGCGGAGTCGTTTACCGCCCAACAACGCAACACGGCAATGGAAGGCATTCGCCAGCTCCCGCGGAACCTGCGGACCGCCGTCGCGGATTTTTCTGAGCAACAACTCGATACACCCTATCGCCCGGGCGGCTGGACGGTTCGCCAGTTGGTACACCACGTAGCCGACAGCCACATGAATGCCTACGTCCGGACTCGTCTCGCCTTGACGGACGACTGGCCAACCATCTCCGACTATCAGGAAACACGCTGGGCCGAGCTTGAGGACGCGCGTACCGCGGCTGTGTCCACTTCCGTGGATTTGTTGCAAGCGCTCCACGCCCGCTGGGTGGCGCTATTCGCATCGCTCACCGAGCCGGAGTGGCGGCGTGGCTACGTACATCCTGCAAGCGGGCGCCAGTCTGTGGAACAAGTGGTCATGCTCTATGACTGGCACGGGCGCCATCACACGGCACACATCACCAGGCTAGCAACACGCATGGGCTGGTAAGGCAGCCTGTCGGAGAACCGAGGATCTCTTCTCAGCTTCGTGACCAAACGTCCATGGACAAACCGGAATTCTCCCCCACGGAACTCGCTGATTTACTCGAGCGATTTTTCGCCGAGCACCCCCACGCCGTTCTGCTTGAAGATGGCCGGGTGCTGTTCGATATGGCGGCGGCGCACTACTCCATCTCAAGCGAGCATGGCCGCTGCGTTCTGCATCTGTGGTCTGAGGAGCGGAACATGGTGCGCACCGTCGTGGGACTGGAATCGCGCAAAGAAACGTTGCGCATCCGGGTGCGCCGTCTTGGCGTGCAACGGCCACAATCGCTGGAAGTAGTAAAAGATCGCGATCAGAGGACGCCGGCAACTCGGACCCTGTCGAGAAGCAGATATCTGCGGCTGCTGGAACGGCTCCTGACCCGCCACTTCAACGAATACAAAGTGGAGAGCTTGCGTTCGGCCATGGACCTGGAGCACAGTTTTGGTCCTGCCTATGCGCGAGGCCTGCTGGTTCGCGGGCAGCAATGTTGGGCGCTCATCGGGGTCAATGCCGAAGAGAGCCAGGCGATCATCGATGGGGTTCTTACCCTGGGAATTCTATGGCTCGCCTATTGCCGGGAACATTGCGCCGGTAAAAGAGTTTGTCAGGGCCTCAAGGTCCTGCTGCCTGCCGGATGCAGCGACAACACTCGCGCCCGGATGGCCTGGCTTAATCGCGAACTCGCCCAATGGGAGCTCTACGAAGTTGCCGCGGGCAGCGATGACCTGGAAGGCATCGACACCGCCGACCAGGGCAACCTGAAAATGCGCCTGGTACATGCCTTCAACCCCGAGGCGGCGGTCGAGCGAGCCCGCGATGGCCTCGCGCGCACCATGGCCTTGTTACCCGCCGCCATGCAAGGTCGGGTGACCGTTGCCGCAAGGAGCGCCGATGAGGTTGCACTTTCGCTTTACGGCCTGGAATTCGCCCGTGTACGGCATGGCTTTGCGCCCGGCTCTTTCGCCCGTCAGTCAAGCGTGACCTTCGGCGCCGGCGCCAACGAGACACCTTTGCAGCAAGACACCGAATCCCGCTTTGCCGGCCTTATGCAGCGGCTCTTCGAGTGTCGTCATCCCCAGAGCAGCGCTCGCAATCCGCTCTTTCGCTTGCAGCCCGAAGCGTGGCTGCAGGCGAAACTAGCCGGCGACCTTGCGCAAATCGACGACCGCCTCGGCGGCCACGTCATTTATCACCAGGTACCTGCCTTTGCCGCCGCGGACCGCGCCATGCTTGATCTGTTAACCGTTACCAGCGGGGGACGACTGGCCATTCTCGAACTAAAAGCGGATGAGGATCTGCACTTTCCCCTGCAGGGATTGGACTACTGGATTCGCGTGCATTGGCTTCAGCAGCAACGCAGCTCCAGCGGGAAAGGCGAACTGGAGCAGAATGGATACTTCCCTGGTATCCCGCTGCTGCCCAACTCGCCGATTTTGTATTACATAGTGCCTGCGCTGCGCGTGCATCCATCCATGGACACAGTGTTACAGCACCTGTCTCCGGCGATCTCCTGGACGTTGATCGCGTTGAACGAAGGCTGGCGCACCGAGCCAAAAGTCATCTTCCGCAAACACGGGGGCGCCACAGGATAGCCTGTTGTCCAATGCAGCGGAAAATGCGGGTGCCCCAAATGGGCGGAAGTTAGAGTGTACGTCCGGTCGGACAAAAAAACGAGCGAGATATGGGGCACCCGGGGTTTGTTGAGCAGACGAAGGGTCAGGCTTGGACGGCGATCTAGGGGTTGCGGATCGCAAGATGCCTGGGCGGCAAAGAATGCATCCACAGCGGCAAGCACAGCCTCCCCACTCCTGACCTCGTAGATGCTCTTGCGCAAACCGGCCCCACCCGGCACGCCGTGCGTGAACCAGGAGGCAAACTGTTTCATCCTGCCGATTGCCGCCGCGTTCTGATCCGGTTCTTCCATCAGCATCAGGAAGTAATCGCGGATCATGCGGTAGCGGTCCATTGCAGTTGGCTGATCGTAGCGGCCGAAGGCGGTATATTGGGCAATCTGGCGAAAGATCCATGGATTCGCCGGCGCCGCGCGCCCGATCATCACCGCGTCGCATCCGGTTTCCGCAACCATGGTGCATGCATCTTCCGGGGAGCGGATATCTCCATTCCCAATCACAGGGATCCGGATAGCGTCCTTCACCGCGGCGATATACTCCCAGCGCGCCTGGCCGGCATAGCCCTGCTCCCGGGTGCGCGCATGCAGCGCAACCGCATTCAGACCGCTCTCCTGGGCCAGGCGAGCCAGTTCGACGCAAACGATGTGCTGATCGCTCCAACCCATGCGAAACTTTACCGTGAAGGGTATCCGCACCGCGCCCCGGATATGCTCGAAGATCGTGGCAATGTGCGGCAAGTCACGCAACAGGCCACTGCCGCCGTTACAACTGACTACGCGCTTGGCAGGGCAACCAAGATTAAGGTCAACCACGTCGAAGCCGGCGTCCTCGACAATTCTCGCCGCCTCCGCCAGGGTAAGCGGATCGGAACCAAACAGCTGAGCGCTGATGGGATGCTCATCCTCGTCGTAGGCAAGGTACCGTTTGCGCTTGGATTCGCGCATGCGGGAAAGCCCATCGGCCGAAGTGAACTCGGTCATGATCAGTCCACAGCCGGATTGCTGGTTGCTGATCGGCGCTTCCACACGGTGGCGGGCGATCCCCTCACCTTGTGCGTTTCCCTCGTTCGTGAAGATGCTGGCGTTGCGGATAAAGCGGCGGAACACCGTATCGGTGACTCCCGCCATGGGCGCCAGCACCGTGGCCGGGGCAACTGTCACGCCCCCAATCACCACCGAAGCCGGCACCCGAACCGAGTCCGGCATGCTGTTCTCACGCGGGTTGTCCCAGTTCTTCTTCATGGATACTTTCTTCATAAAAGCCCCAACCAAGTGCCGACACAACAAAGGCCTCCGTCGCCGGAGGCCTTCGCTAGGGACAACCTGCGCCTACTTGGCTGCTGGAGCGGCCTTGGCAACTTCGGACTTGCCGGCATCCGACTTGGCGTACTTGCGGCGGAAACGCTCCACCCGGCCTGCGGTATCGACCAGCTTCTGCTTGCCCGTAAAGAATGGGTGGCAGGCAGAGCAAATTTCTACGTGAATATCGCCCTTGTGGGTGGAGCGCGTTTCAAAAGCTGTGCCACACGCGCACTGCACCCGGATTTCTTTGTAATTTGGATGTATTCCTTGCTTCGGCATCTGGTAAACCTTTCCTGCAAGCCCACAACCCAAGGCTCGAATCTTCATTTTAAGTCATTTCTCTCTTTCTTTCCACAATGCGCCGCCCATTTCCGCTCTTCGCGGTGCTGGCGGCGGTTCCCTGCTTAGCGTATTTTGGGCTTAGCCTCATGACCCCAACGTGTCCTATCTGTGAAGACTCCGGCCTGTGTTTGATAGTCCAAGCGGACGGCGAGCGCTATGCGCAGCCCTGCACCTGCCGGCTACAATTGCAAGCCGCCCGGCTGCTCAAACGGGCCGCGATCCCAAAACGATACGAGCATTGCTCGCTCGACACGTTTGAACCGGGCTACGGTCAGGCGGATCAATCGTTGGCCGCCGCCTACATGATGGCTCGCCACTTTGTCGCCGGTTATCCCGTGACCACGGAAGGGCGGGGGCTGCTCCTGACCGGAGATGTAGGCATCGGAAAAACGCACCTGGCTGTGGGGATCGTCCAGGCCTTGATTTTGGAAAAAGGGGTCCGCGGCCTGTTCTGCGATTATCGCGAACTGCTCAAGCGCATCCAGGAGTCGTATAACCCGGCGGTTTCAACCACCGAGCTGCAAATCCTCGCCCCGGTTTTCGAAGCCGAGGTGCTGGTCCTCGACGAATTAGGCGCGCAGAAACCAACCGACTGGGTTTGGGATACGGTGGCGCTGATTTTGAACACCCGCTACAACGACAAGCGGACGACATTGATCACCACCAACTATCCCAACGCGCCCGCTGCATTGGCTCAGCAGCGTACCGCCAGCCCGAACAACGCGATGCGCGAAGAGACCCTCGGCGATCGCATCGGCGAACGCATGCGTTCCCGGCTGGCAGAGATGTGCGTTGAAGTCGAGATGCGCGGCCATGACTTGCGTCAATCGGTCAAGAAAGCTCGCTTTGGCTGAGAGTAGCACCAGAAAAACAGTACCCAGCGACCACCTCGCCAAAGTCAATTTTTCGTCCGGAAAAGTCCATCCTCGCCGAAGCCGGCCCGCGTATGCCTATTGGGTATGCCTATTTCTGGTACTGCTCTAACATCGGTTCCGGACTACCTGCGGCGGCAGTACAATCTCGTTGATGCCGGCCCAGGAACGCGAAGAGCAACCCGACCCAAACCCTGATGCAGGCTTTCTCGCCTCGCAGCAATCTCGCGAGGCCACGTCCTGGCTTCCCTGGATCATTGCCGCCGCCGTCGTCGTCCTGGGGATTGGCATCTGGATCGTAGTTGGCGGTCACGCCAGCTCTGATTCGCAGTCCGCCGGCACCGGCATGGCGCCCGCCGACCCCTACGCGGAGAATCTCCCCTTGAGCGGCCTGCAGATGAGCGAGGCCACCAGCTTTTCCGGGGCCAAGGTCACGTATATCGACGGCCAGATTACCAACAAGGGAAACCGCACCCTGAATGCAATTACGGTTCAGGTCGGCTTCCATAGTGACGTTGGCCAGTATGCCCAACGGCTGGCCTTGCCGCTCAGCTTCATCCGTACCCGCCAACCTTACGTCGATATCGAAACCGTCTCCGCTGCGCCCATCGCACCTGGCCAGACCCGCGACTTTCGCCTTATTTTCGACTCTGTTCCTGCCGATTGGAACCTTCAATATCCCGAGATTCGGGTGATCAGCGTTCGCAGTAAATAGCCGTCGCAATTTGGTACGTAAGTAATTGAATTTACGAGCCGGTGAGCATTTTTTTCGCAGTCCCGGAGAAAAGTGCACGTTTTACCTGGTTAAGACAATTCCTGAAAGCCTGCTCGTTTTCCCGGGATGCTTAACTTAAATTCCATTTAATGAACACGATACGGGTACTTATGGTGTCCCGTTGTCGTTTGGCCAGTCACTTGCAATAGTACGGTGCAAGTGGAGAAGCGAGGGGTGTGTGCTTTTGACTCTCCACGTAGTTTCAGGGCCAAAAAAGGGACAAGCGTGAACAAGAGTACGGCAACCCCGGGATCGATCGTAGCTGTTCTGCTGGCCGCCAGCTTAGGCGTTCCCGCGATAGCGCAGACTGCCCCGGCGGCGAGTGGCGCTCCGCAGACCAGCGCCCCGGCGCAAACGACCACCCCGGCCACCGCCAGCACTTCTGGCAGCGCAAGCGATTCCTCTACCTATGCGACCGGGCAGCCGTTGCCGACCAAGTCGACTGAAGGGTTCTGGGGCAAAATGAACCCCCTGGCCCGCAAAAAGTGGGTCAATCGTCAGGTCGATCCTGTAAAAGACCGCCTGAACGAGCTCGACCAGCTCACAGCAAAGAACTCCACCGACATCAAGGACGTGGATGCCCGGGCGCAAGCCGGTATCCACCAGGCCCAGACCACAGCAGATCAGGCCAACCAGCAGGCATTGCAAGCCTCGACCCAGGCTGGCCAGGCGCAGCAGATGGCGCAGCAGGCCAATACGCAGACCGCTCAGCTGAACTCGACGGTCAGCAATCTCGATCAGTATCAGCAAATCACCGATACCGAACTTCACTTTCGTTCGACGCAGACTGCGCTGAACGACAAGGCGAAAGCCGCTCTGGACCAGATTGCTACCCAGCTGGAAGGACAGAAGGGCTACATCGTCGAAGTGCAAGGTTACTCGCACACACGGGGACAAGCAGGAATACAGAAGTCCCAGGACATGGCAGACGCAGTCGTCCGCTACCTGGTCGTTGACCACCATGTTCCGGTGTACAGAATTTATCGCCTGGCGATGGGCAATGCGCCGACCCAGGAGACCACAGAATCCGGCACCAGCGGTACGGTTGTTCACGTAACCCTGATGCACAACAGTCTTGCGGCTTTGAACTCGCCCAGCAGTGGCGGTTCACCAATAGGCGCGACGCAGCAGTCGAACCCGCAGCCCTCCCCCCGGAATGCTGCGTCGCAGCCCCAAAACTAAAGCCGCATAAAAGCTCTCACACAACGAGAGAACCAAGGCAGATTGGCCCCTCACCCGAGGGGCCCTTTTTTTGCTCCTCACAACCTCTTTCTGCAGATTCCTTTTCCACGAGACAGAAGAAGCTACACAGTTCTGGCCGGCACCACCTGATGGATGGCTACCAGGCTCTCCAGCAGCGGTCTGAGGTTCTTCAGGTTAAGCGCGTTGGCTCCGTCGGATTTGGCGTTGGCTGGATCGTCATGCACTTCCAGGAAAACCCCATCCACCCCTGCCGCGACCGCCGCCCGGGCCAGAACCGGGATGAACTCCGGTTGGCCGCCCGACTGGCCACCGGCGGAAGATGGGGTCTGAACGGAGTGTGTCCCGTCGAACACCACCGGAGCGAGTTTGCGCATCACGGCCAGCGAGCGCATGTCCACCACCAGGTTGTTGTAGCCGAAGCTGAATCCGCGTTCGGTAAGAAAAACGCGCGGATTGCCCGCGCCGGTCACTTTCTCCACCGCGTAGCTCATGTCCCAGGGCGCCACGAACTGGCCTTTTTTGATGTTCACCGCTCGCCCTGTTTTGGCAGCAGCGAGCAGCAGGTCGGTTTGACGGCAAAGAAATGCGGGAATCTGCAGCACGTCGACCGCTTCGGCCACTCGCTCACAATCTGCCGCCTGGTGCACATCGGTGATTACCGGGAGCCCGGTGGCCTCCGCTATCTGGCGCAGGATCCGCACACCGTGCTCCAGACCGGGCCCGCGAAAGCCGGAGGCGGAAGTTCGATTGGCTTTGTCATACGAAGCTTTGAAAATATAGGGAACACCCAGATCGCTGGTAATCCGCTGGATGGAGTCCGCCATAAAGCGGGCGTGCGCCTCGCTCTCGATGACGCAGGGTCCGGCAATCAGGAACAGAGAGGGTGACCCAACCCTCACCGTGCCGACTTCAAAGTCGTTCATGGCAGGGTTTGACTGATGAGACGACTATCCTGCTTCACGGCTCGCGACTTCAGCCGGTTTTCATAGGAAGCCTCAATAAAGGCGCGAAAGAGTGGGTGCGGCTCCAGCGGCTTGGACTTGAACTCCGGGTGGAACTGGCAGCCAAGGAAGAAGGGGTGGCCGGGGATCTCGACGATCTCCACGTAGGTCGCGTCCGGCGTGGTGCCGGTGATGCGCAGGCCCGCCCCGGTCAACAGCGCCTCGTACTCCCGGTTGAACTCGTAACGATGGCGGTGGCGTTCACTGATCTGGGTGACGCCATAGGACCTGGCGGCAATGGAATCCTCCGCCAGCACGCACGGCCACGCACCCAGGCGCATGGTGCCGCCCATCTCTTCCACTCCCGTCAGTTCGCGAAGCTTGAAGATCACCCGGTGAGGAGTCGCGGGATCAAACTCGCTCGAACTGGCGCCTGCCAGGCCACAAACGTTGCGGGCAAACTCGATGCAAGCGGTTTGCATACCGAGGCAAATACCAAAATAGGGAATGGCGTTCTCGCGCGCATAGCGGATTGCGTTGAGCATTCCCTCGATGCCGCGCTTGCCAAAGCCGCCCGGCACCAGGATGCCGTCAAATCCGGCGAGCTGTTCTTCATATTGCCGGTCTCCGGCATGTTTCGCTCTCCAGACCCTCGGCCTCAATCCAGGTGACCCGCAGCTTCAGATCGAAGGCTAATGCGCCATGCACCAGCGCTTCCTTAAGCGATTTGTAACTGTCTTCGTACTCGACGTACTTGCCGACGATCCCGATCGAGACCTCGTCGCGGGGGTTGTAGCAACGGTCCACCAGTTGCTTCCAGCGCGTCAGGTCGGGCTCCCTGGCCTCAATATGCAGGTACTTCAGGGCCAGCTTGTCTACGCCCTCCTGGGCGAAGGTCAGCGGCACCTCGTAGATGGATGCCACGTCTTTGGCGGCAATTACCGCGCGTTCTTCGAGGTTGCAGAACAACGCGATCTTGCTCTTGATTTCATGCGACAGGAAGCGGTCGGTGCGGCACAACAGGATATCCGGCTGGATTCCGATGGAGAGCAATTCCTTGACCGAGTGTTGCGTTGGCTTGGTCTTCAATTCCTGAGCCGCGCCGATCCAGGGGACCAGGGTCACGTGCACGAAGACCGTGTTTTCCCGGCCAAACTCCTGCCGCATCTGGCGGATCGCTTCCAGGAAAGGTAGGGATTCGATATCGCCTACCGTGCCGCCAATCTCGACGATGGTCACGTCTGCGTCGGTGGCCACCTTACGCATGGCGTTCTTGATCTCGTTGGTCACATGGGGAATCACCTGCACCGTCTTCCCCAAGTAGTCTCCGCGGCGTTCCTTGGTAATAATCTGCTCGTAGATTCGCCCGGTGGTGAGGTTGTTGTCGCGGCTCAACCGGGCATGGGTAAAGCGTTCGTAATGGCCCAGATCGAGATCGGTTTCCGCGCCGTCGTCGGTCACAAACACCTCGCCGTGCTGAAAAGGCGAAAGCGTGCCCGGATCCACGTTGAGATAGGGGTCGAACTTCATCAGGTTGACGCGTAGACCGCGGCTCTCCAGCAAGCAGCCGATGGAGGCGGCGGCCAGGCCCTTGCCCAGGCTGGACACGACTCCGCCCGTCACAAAGATGTACTTTGCTGACATTGCTTCTTCACCTTTTTATTGTGGATGGAATTGGCGCACCGGATGGGCACGTACAAGTATCGCAGGAAGTCAAAACGAAAGAAAGACCGAAATGGGAGAGTCGCGGGAGAACTCCATCCACTGGCCTACGAAACCTCATCCAGTATCCTGGGCCAACGTCGCGAACGCGGCTTCGTCTAAAGTAAGCACAAGGTTATGTGGCCATCGCGCATCCTGCTCGTCCTTGTTCTGCTTGTGTCCGCCAGCCTTCCCGGGCTGGCGCAGGCGCCCAACCAGCGCCTTGTCCTCAAGGATGGCACCTACCAGGTGGTCACCAAATACGAGAAGGTGGGCGATCGGGTGCGGTACTTCAGCGCCGAGCGGGGCCAATGGGAAGAGTTGCCAGCCATCCTGGTGGACTGGGCAGCAACCGACAAATGGGCCAAAGAACACGCTCCGGGGGCAGAGGCCGTGCCTCCGGCTGCCCCAGCCATTCCGGAAGCCGCTGAGATCGACAAGGAAGAGCAGCATGAGCGGGCGCGTACTCCGGATGTATCTCCGGGCCTGCGGCTGCCCGATGAAGATGGCGTATGGGCGCTCGACACATTCCACGACCAGCCTGAGTTAGTCGGGCTCACGCAGAACACCGGCAACGTCAATGGCCAGGCCGGCCACAACATCCTGCGCGCTGCGCTGAACCCGGCCGGCAGTATCCAGCAAAACATCCAGATCGCTGGTGCAGAATCGAAAATCAGGTTGCACGTCAACGATCCCGCGCTCTATGTCAGCATCTTGGGAGCAGAAGACACCGAGGCTGACTCCTCCGCCGTTACGGTGGACACGCACGGAGCGGGCTCGGCCAAGGACAAGAATCCCGTCAATTCCACAAACAGCCAGTACGCGATCGTGCGAGTGCGCAGTAATTTCAAGCGCGACTACCGGGTTGTGAGCGGAATCAAAATAGGGTTTGGCGGCAAGGCGTCGCTAACCGACGATGTGATTCCCACCACCATCCAAATGCTGCCGGGAGGCCGCTGGATGAGACTGACTCCACAGCAACAGCTGACAATAGGCGACTATGCCCTGATGGAACTGTTGGGGCCAGGGGTAGTCAACCTTTCCGTATGGGACTTTCGCATCGACCCGCAAAGCCCCGACAACAAAAACGCCATCATGCCTCTGCAGCGATAGAGCGGCGCTTCCCCATGGAAGCCCCACCCCCAAAAGCACCTTGCGCGTGGCATGTGTTATTCTTAACCTGCGCTAAATTGTTTGGTTACCAGCCTTTCTCGCCTCACAAGCCAGACTGCCTGCCGGTCGGATACTGCCCAAGCCCTTCAGCGTAGTCGTCCCGGAAGTTCGCGGCGACGATAGGAAGCACGCGCTTCCCTGGCATGGTGCGGTGTACGAGCAAAGCCTGGCTGAACGCCAACGGCCCTCTGCAGCGCGACAAACCGCATAAAGGTGCAGTCAACAATGCCGGACCGATTTCAGCAGCCTCATGGCCGCAGCCGACGATGAACTTCGTGTCGGCGCCGAGCGCGCCAATCAGGCCTTTTTTGGATTGCCGGACGGACGAAGCCGGGCGGCGATGAACACGCACTCCAGGTCTCAAAGAGACCGGAAGCAAGGGATTATTTTGAACGAATTTTCAGCATTACCTATTTCCGCGACGCTCAAGCAGCGGCTCGCCAAGAACAACTTTGTTACGCTTACCCCGGTCCAGGTGGGAGCCATTCCCCCTGCGCTCGAAGGCCGCGATGTATTGGCCACCGCGCAAACCGGCACGGGCAAGACGCTCAGTTTCCTCATTCCCATCATCGAGCAGCTGCAGAAGTCGCAAGCTAAAGTTGCCAGCGCATTGATCCTGCTGCCCACACGCGAGCTCGCAATGCAGGTGCAACAAGCCTGCGCGCAACTCATCAGCTTTCCCACCGCGCTGGTTGTCGGTGGATTGGCCGAGGGCCCGCAACTGGACAGCATCCGTCGCGGCGCGCGCCTCATCGTGGCCACTCCCGGCCGTCTGGAAGATTTTATCGGCCGCAAGCTGGTGAAGCTCAACCAGGTTGAAATCCTTGTCCTCGATGAGGTTGATCGCATGCTCGACATGGGCTTTAAACCCGCCATTCGCCGCATCGTGACGTCGATTCCCGCCGTGCATCAAACGCTCTGCTACTCCGCCACCCTGGAAGGTGCAGTACGCGAAGTGGCCGCCGACTATCTCAGGAACCCGGTACGCATTGAAATCGGCTCGGTGCTCAAGCCGGCGGAAAACGTCAAACTGCAAACGTTTGAGGTCAGTGCAGATCGCAAGCTGCCGCTGCTCGAACATCTGCTCCGGTCGGAGGCTGGAAGCTTTCTGGTGTTCGTCCGCACCAAGCATGGCGCGGAACGTGTAGCCAAGAAGCTTTCGCACGCCGGTTGGAAGGCCACCAGCATCCATGGCGACCGTAGCCAATCCCAGCGCAATGCGGCATTACGCAGCTTTGCCCAGGGTGGCCATCGAGTTCTGGTCGCGACCGATGTGGCTGCCCGCGGAATTGACGTAGACCACGTGGCCCACGTCGTGAACTACGATATGCCCAAAGTGGCGGAAGATTTCGTGCATCGCGTCGGCCGAACCGGCCGCGCATCGCGGAGCGGCGTAGCCTCGACTTTTGCCTCTCCCGAAGAGAAGGGCGATCTGCGGAAAATCGAGCGCGCCCTGCGCATTAACATGCAGCGCTTTCGTGTGAAGGAAGCTCTGCCCCAGGCTGTCTAAAACCGCCTCACAACAAAAAGGGAAGCGCGAATTCTGCGTTTCCCTTTTTGCTTGGCTGCTGCCGTTTATTTCTTGGGTTGGGTGGCAATGATCAAGCCACGAATCTTGTTGTAAGTCGCCTGGGGAACCACCTTCTTGTTGACCAGATCCGTCTTTGTTTTGTAAGGCCTGCCATCGATGATCTTCTGGGAATAGACATCGCCAATTCCCGGCAGCGCACTCAGATCCGCTTTGCTGGCTGAATTGATATCGACCAGGGTGGTCGCGGCCGCCGGTGTAGCCGGCGCCATCATGGCGTGTGCAGTTGCGGGCTTGGCGCCCAGCTGAGCCACAGCAGCGGTTCCCAGCAGACCCATCGCCAGCAGGATCGTCAGGCCTTTTTGTGACAGGCCCCTGAAATTCTTCGTCAACATATCGTTCTCCCTTTCCATTTCTGAACTTCGCGCAATGCTACACCAGCCGGCCCCTGCTTGCGCCAATTCGGAGATTACATGATTTGCGTTGCCGGGCCGGAAGAAAGCGGAGGGATCGCTTTAAGCCGGTCGAGTTCTCCGCGCACCATGTTCAACCCATAAATACATGCCTCGAAAGAACCGGACAAGCGGGCAAAAAAGGGCGCCTCTTGCTTGTACTCAAACAGATCGAATTGCGACACGATGTAATAGCTCTCTTTGCCCGCCTGCACCATTTCGAAAAAGCTGTCACACTGCCGGGCGCCCCAGCGATGGGTCGATTCCGGATACATGCCGGCAAAGAACAAAGTGTAGTCGCCGATATGTTTCCGCCGCGCCCGCTCTTCTCCAAAAGACGAAGCCGTGCCGTGGACAGGGTCAGACGCAAGCAGCATCTCGCCCACTTCGCGCACGGGATTCCCCGCTGCATCGCGGATGCGATAGATGTTCTCTGCATGGCAGAATTCGGTTAACAGATCGGCTACGTAGCTTGAGATCTCCGCGTCTCGCAGGCCCAAACGTGCGCCGTAGCAGTCGGAAACTACTTCGTGAAAAAGCTGGCGTAAGGAATGCTCTAGCGGAATCAAGGCCACCTCCAGGGAAGGTTGGGTTTTGTTCCTTGCCAGGCTGCAGAGCTCTGTGGAACGCTCCGAAGCCGCGTCTATTGCTTACCTATGACACGAAGACTAAGCGATATGTTGCAGCTTACAAATAGATGAATGGGGTGTTACAGAAAATTATTGGCACTCTCGATAACCAAGTGCGAAGAAGAACCTACGCGTATAACACCCATCGGTGTTACGGAAAGAAAATCGGCCAAGCCGCTGCGGGCTTGGCCGATCATGGAAATGAAGAAGCCAGGGAAAAGGAACCTGGCAGTGCTTAACGCGCCGCTACTGTTTCCTGCTTGCCTGCGCCCATCTTGGCCAGACGGTCGGCTAACAGCTTCTCCAGTTTTTCCAGCGCCGCACTGAAACCTTCAATACCTTCCTTGAGCTTGTCGTGAGCCATTCGATCCGCAGCGTGCATTTTCTCGAACGTCTCTTCGTCCATCGGGATCTTCTCGATTTGCAGGCTCTCTGAGTTTTTCGGGTCAAGCTTGCGCGGCAGGTCACCGCTTGTGGACTGAAGCTCTTCCAACAACTTGGGGGCGATGGTAAGCAAATCGCAGCCAGCCAGTTCACGAATCTCCCCAATGTTGCGGAAGCTTGCTCCCATGACCACGGTCTTATAGCCAAACTTCTTGAAGTAGTTGTAGATCTTGGTCACCGACTGGACGCCGGGATCATCCGCACCCTCGTAGTCCTTGCCCGTGTCTTTCTTATACCAATCCAAAATGCGGCCAACAAACGGTGAGATCAAAGTAACCTTGGCCTCGGCGCAGGCCACCGCTTGATGCATTCCAAACAGCAGCGTCAGGTTGCAATGGATGCCTTCCTTTTCCAGTTGCTCCGCCGCTTTAATTCCCGGCCAGGTGGACGCGATCTTGATCAGCACGCGCTGCCGGGAGATGCCCGCCTCATCGTACTGCTGGATGATTTCCCGCGCTTGCTTCATGGTCGCTTCGGTGTCATAGGAAAGCCGCGCGTCGACTTCGGTCGAGACACGGCCTGGCACGATAGCCAGAATTTTCTTGCCAAAGGCTACCGCCAGATGGCGGAAGGCGAGATTGGCTACATCGCTGTCTTTCGCTTGGGGGCCAAGCTGTTTCTTGGCCTCGAGGAGCACACCATCCACAATGGGCTGATACTGTGGCATCCCTGCGGCGGCGGTGAGCAGTGAGGGATTGGTTGTGGTGTCCTGGGGTTTGAACTGTTGAATGGATTCAATATCCCCTGTATCGGCAACGACCACCGTCATATCGCGAAGCTGTTCGAGCAGTGTCTTGGCCATGTGAGATCTCCTAGCGGTTCATCTTCAAGTGTAAGGCTTTCCACTGTTGAGATTCTTAAAATCCAGATAGGTTTCACGCTCCTTTCGATAAGTCCCGGCATTCCCCGGCTTGCGTCGGCGCCTACAGGACTGGGTTAGAGAGGGTAGCGATGCCTTCCACGGTAATCGACACCCGATCGCCAGGTTGCATGGGAGCCACTCCTGCCGGCGTGCCGGTAAGGATCAAGTCCCCTGGAAAGAGTGTCATGGCGGCCGTGATATAGCGCAGCAGATGGTCGATCGAGAAAATCAAGTCGCGGGTGTTGCCGTTCTGACGGAGCTCTCCGTTGAGCCGCGTGGTAATGCCGATTCCCCTGGCTGGATCTACTTCGTCGGTAACCAGGGGACCCACCGGGCAAAACGTATCGAAGCCTTTGGCGCGTGACCACTGGCCATCTTTCTTCTGCAGGTCTCGTGCGGTCACATCATTGGCGACGGTATAGCCGCGAATATAATCGCTCGCCTCTTCATCAGGGCCAAGCCGGCTGCACCGGTCGCCAATCACAATCGCAATCTCCCCTTCAAAATCCACCCGCTGGGAAAGCGATGGGATGCGAATCGCTTCTCCCGGGGAGAGGATCGCGGATGGCGGCTTGAGAAAGAGCAACGGTTCCGCCGGGACTTCATTGCCAAGCTCGGCAGCATGCTCCCGATAATTGCGCCCAACGCAGATTATTTTTGACGGTGTGACGGGAGCGAGGACCCGCGCCTGATCGAATGGCAGCGGTTCGAAGGAATCGAGTACAGGGTCAACGAAATCGCTGGCCGGACCCTCCTCGAAAGGCGGAATAAGGCGCTCCACCCAAAGCTGTCCACTGCGATCGACGACTTCAGCGTATTGCGCTCCGTAACCGGTTTGAAGGCGGCAGTATTTCATCGAACGGTGGCTCCTGCACTTGAGTTAGGTATGGTCTAACGCACGGGTAACGTTTCTTCGACTTCAGGGGAACGGTAGCTCTCGTTACCGCTTTGATCGATGGCTGACACGGAGTAGGCATAGGTATGTCCTGGTTGTGCTCCGCTGTCCCTAAATGAAGTTTCCGTGCCCACGGACGCAATGCGCTGGGCAGGCAGATCTGCGTGAGTATCGCGCCGGTAAATGCGGTAGGCGGCCAGATCGCTATCACCATCGGGCGCCCAGGACAGATCAATGCATCCCGCCGCAGCATCGCCAACCGCGACCAGGCCCAGGGGAACAGCAGGCGGAAAATGGTCGGTCGTTGTGACAACAATCGCCTCGCTCGGCGGACCCTGCACTTCGACGGATTGTCCAGAGATGGCCAATGTCGCCACTCGTTCGACCACGTAGCGATACTGCTGGTTGAACAAGGCGGTGGAATCGACTCCGTGCCCTGGGTCTACGCCATGCACGGCACGGACCACGAGAGTCTGCGCGGCAGCTGGCTTGACCGGCGCCAGGGGCGATGAGGGAGCCTGTTCCGTTCCCGCAGTCAATTGCAGGCGCTCGATGCGGAAGAGCAAAGATGGTTCGGGATTGGGATCCGGGCGCCAGTTGAGCAGGACACCATCCTCGCGCACCTGGTAGGTCAGACCGATAAGCGCGGGTGGGCTGGGGCCAGCGGCGCTATAAGCCGCGTTCGAGGGGCCTGCCGCTTTGCCGGCGTGGTTAAGCAAGGCTACTTCATACCGCAGCAAGCGATCCGGGCCCTGAATGAGGCCGGGCGGAAGTTCGTCTCCATATTTCCCGGCAGCGCCAGGCGCGACAGTAACCTGGCCGATGTTTGTGCAGGGCCCCATTTCGACCGCGCGGCAGACCTGAACCACAACCGGGTGCCGAAGGGGGACATGATCCGTGGTCCGCGTGGGCATGGTCCATGCCAGATTCACTGAGTTGTCGACGCGAGCGGCGGACAGATTCACGACCGGCGTCGGCAGGTTGAGGGTGGGCGGCTGCGGCGCAGCGGGTGCTCCACAACCAATCATCGTGGCCGCCAGCAAGAGCGTGATGGTTGGCCTGACCAAGAGGGAATTCATGCTTTCCCAACCGTAAACCATTCGCTCGATAAGAGAGCCACCCCGTGAAACGGTAATAGTGAAACCTCTAGGGTTGCGTCAGAACCGCGCGCAGGGCACCATCTAGCTCAGGATATTCGAACTGGAAGCCCGCTGTGGTCAGGCTCGCCGGCAGCACGCGCTCGCTCCCCAGGATGGTGGCCCCTGCCATTTCTCCAAAAACCGCGCGGAGCGCCAAAGCGGGAACCCGCAGTAGCGTGGGGCGACTTAAAGTCCGGCCCAAAGAGCGGGTGAACTCCAGGTTGGTGACCGGATGGGGCGCCACCACATTCACCGGTCCGGAAAGGCTGGGCGTCGCCAGGGCAAACTCGATGGCCCGAGCCACGTCGGGCAGCGCAACCCAGCTTACCCACTGACGGCCACCCCCTAACTGCCCGCCCAGGCCGGCGCGAAAAATTGGCAGCATCTGGGCCAGAGCCCCTCCTTTCGGTGATAGCACGACGCCGAAGCGTAGATGAACCACGCGGATCCCGGCGTCCGTAGCGGGCTGCGTCGCCTTCTCCCAGGCAAGACACACTTCGGGGAGAAACCCTTCCCCAGGCGGTGACGCTTCCGTCAGCAACTCTTCGCCACGTTCGCCGTAGATCCCGATTGCGGACGCACACACGAGCACTGCAGGCTTCGGGCGCAGCTTGCCCAGAAGGGTGGCGAGCGCACGGGTCGGCTTGACCCGGCTCTCAAGGATTTCCTGTTTGTAGGCGGAGGTCCATCGTCGCCCCGCGATATTGGCTCCGGAAAGGTGAACCGCAGCGGTTGTTCCATCGAGCACCCAGGAATTTTCCAGAGGAATCGCCGCGTAAGGATCCCACAATTGCCAAGAATCGGTCGGACCGCCATCGGACCGGGGGTGGCGCAGCAGGGAAATAGTCGAAATCCGTTCCTGCCGGAGTACACGTACTAAATAAGTACCGATAAGTCCCGATGATCCAGTCAACAGTATTTGCTGCGAGCTCATCTCACCTAATCCTTATATGCGTTGCTGACATCCCTTTGAACTCTGTAATAATATTCACATAAGAGAAAACTATTTTGCTCAGAACAACATTTCGAGTCTAAGTTTCATCCAATGGGCCGAATGACATAAATCAGGAGATGGCCATGGAAACCAAAGAAGTAGCGTCCAATTCTCAGATCGATCCAGCCAGCGCAGAATCTTTTATTGCCGAGAAGCGCATCGGGGAACGGATTAAGCGTCTTCGCTTGAAGAAATCAATGGGGCTGGTCGAGCTCGGCCGGCACACCGGCCTTTCTGCCAGCTTCCTGTCGCAACTCGAGACCGGACGGGTGGTGCCAACGCTGCGAAACCTGGCCCGGGTGGCGATGGTCTTCAGCAAGGATCTCTCCTATTTCTTTGAAACCGAGCCCCACACCCTCTTCCGGATTCACCGCAAGAAAGAGCGTGTTCGCTTGCCTCAGACCGGCGTCGATGATCCCACCTACTACTTTGAGAGTCTTGGATACATGGTGCCCGACCGGCAGTTGGACCCTTACTACGCGGAATTTGTGCCGCTAAAGAAGAACATCGACATTCGTCCCCACGTGCATCCGGGGTATGAGTTTCTCTACATCCTGGAAGGTGAGCTGGAAATCCGGCATGCCGACAAGACGCATGTCCTCACGCCAGGCGACGGGGTCTATTTCGACGCCAGCACGCCTCACGGGTATCGCTGCGCGGGAAAGTCTGCGGCCCACGCCATCATCGTAACCATGCACCAGATGCAGTCGCCACAACCCGCCATGAACCTCCGGCCCCTGGGGGCCGCAATGGCCGCGAAAGCCGCCGCAGTCAGTGCACCGTCGAGCAGGCCAACGTCGAGCACGATTCCTACACCCACCCGCTCCAAGGAAAGCCTCCGAGCTGAGCCTTAACGGCCGCGCCGGTACGCGTCCCCTCGGATTTTCTATAGCAGCGTGTGCGGCTTTCCTCACGGAAAGCCGCACACGCAACCATTGCCGGCGAAGGGTGGGGATTCAACTAGACCCTGCCTACAGGCAAAAATAATTCTTCGATTTCCCGCCAGCCAGAGACTCGACGAAAGCCGGTGACCGCTGCATTGTGGGGGGCCGAGAAAAGAATCCCCTGGCCTTTGAATCGTTCAAAGTGGCGGGGGGTGTCGTCGATCAGGTAGTCGGCGAGCAGGATACTTTTATCGCCACAGAACACAAAGTTGGCCGGCGAGATAAACGGAAAGTGGCGTCGTAGCCAGCGGTACTTGGGGCCGAATGAGTTGGGGAACTCCATCGCCGCGGTGGCGATAAAAATCTCGTAATGCTCGCTGAGCCGTTCCAGCACTTCCTGACTGTCTTCCAGAACCGGCAGGTCCTCGAAAAAGTCCTCACTGCGCAGATAAGCTTCCAGGCGGTCGTGCCGGTCGGCGGAGACGATATCCCATAGCCACTTACCGTGCAACTGGCCTTTGGTGATCGCTTCGCCGTGGTCTCGGTTGTAGCGGGAAATATGTTCGCTCAGTGCGTCTGCCAGCACCTCGTCCATGTCGACAGCAATTCGTTTCATGCCTAGATGTTAAGCCCTCGGCTTACTGCAGGCGCGCTGGGAGGTCATTGAGAAGCTGCGTGTACAGGAGTGACCTGGCTGGGATCAAAGTAGAGCATTCGCCCGCAGCTCTCACAATTAAGCAGCGTGCCTTCCCTTACTTGGTTCCAGAACTGAGGACGCAACGCCATTTGGCAGGAAAGACAGCGCTGCCCGACGGCACGCGCCAGCGCGGTCTTGCGCGAAGACGAAGCAATGCGGTCGTACTGGGTGAGCAGGGCCTCTTCTACGCCCTTGCGCAGTTTTGCCCGCTCCTGCTGCAGAGCGGCCAGCTCATCCTGGTGGATCTTCGATGCAACCCGGGCGCGCTCTTTTTCCTCTTCGACCAGCTTGACCTGCAGGGCGGATGCCTTCCGCGCCTCTACTCGCTGGCTCTCCAAGGACTCACTCTTGATCATGCTGCTGAGTTCTTCGTCCTCAATCCGGCGAATCTCGGCTTCCACGAATCCAACCTCGTGTTGCAAAGCATGAAATTGTTCATTGGTTTTTACGCTGCTTGACTGGTCGCGATACTTGACCAGCTTTTGCTGCTGATCCTTGCGGTCGCTTTCCAGTCTCCTGCGGCGCGCCTCTTCTGCCAGCACAGCCTTGTCCACCTGTTCCCCGGCCACCTTCTGCTGCTGAAGTGTTTCTTCAAGGGATCGCAAATGGCGGGGTGCGGCGGCGATGGTTTCCAGCAGTTGGGCCACCTTGATATCGACCTGCTGCAAACGGATAAGCAACTCTAGTTGAACATCCATGCGTGGACTGGAGTCTAGCACGCCGGAGAGGTGCTGGGCTACGCGGCTTTATGCAGTCGACACGCTCGAGGCCCGCGCTCAAGTGCAGCCGACGTGCGGTACACTGCAGGCTCGAAATCCTCCCGCCGGAGTTCTGCTTGAATCGGTTTTGGATCGTCCTGGTGCTCCTGTTGTTCTGCCGCTTTTGCCAAGCGGCCGATCCGCGAGCCCCTGTGAAGCCGCTCTCGGTTGAAGAAATCTACCGTTTGACCCAGGCAACCTTGCCACCGAAGGGCATGGCCTGGAGCCCCGACGGTGTCCGATTCAGCTACATCGACGGCAATGGCGATCTGTTGGCCGTCGAGGGGGCCGCGGGCGCTCCCCAGGTCCTGGTTGACCACGAGAAGATGAAATCCCTCACCCTTCCGGCGACCTCGGAGCACGACCTTAACAATCGCAACCGCTATCACCAGCCCAGCTATATTTGGGTGCCCGATTCGAAGCACCTACTCTTCGACTCCGCTGGCCAGTTGTGGTTCTTCGATCTGGC
Source organism: uncultured Acidobacteriaceae bacterium (assembly GCA_963758385.1). Classification (GTDB taxonomy): domain Bacteria; phylum Acidobacteriota; class Terriglobia; order Terriglobales; family Acidobacteriaceae; genus PALSA-350. The sequence continues at coordinate 204,636 of CAVWVA010000002.1, forward strand.
GACCAAAACCGGCGTCCAGGTGGCATCCACCGGCGCAGGTAGCGGAGACGACCCCAAGTTCTCACCCGATGGGGCCTACCTGTCCTATGTTCGAGAACACAATCTTTATGTACGCAGGCTGAAAGACAGCAACGCGGTGATACGGCTGACCGATTCGCAGGCGGACACGTTGCTGAATGGCGAAGTGGACTGGGTCTATGAAGAGGAGCTCGACGTACGCAGCAATTATTTCTGGTCGCCGGACTCTAGGCGGGTGGCCTACCTGCAAATGAACGAAAACTCCGTACCGGAATATCCCATTGCGGACTGGATCCCAAGCCATGCGACCGTCGATCGCCAACGTTATCCTCAACCCGGAGATCCAAATCCCACGGTGCGTGTCGGCGTGGTGGGCGCCGGTGGCGGACGCACCAAGTGGATCAATGTGCCCATCGACAGCGGAAATGATTACATCCCGCGTTTCGGGTGGCTCAACTCCAGGAATCTCTGGATAGAAACCCTGACGCGGGATCATAAAAAGATGACTTTGTACTTTGCCGATCTCGCGACAGATGAGTCGAAACCGGTAATGACCAGCTCAGACGACAAATTCCTCGACGAGTCCTATGACCTTACCTTCTTCGCATCGAACTTCCTGGTCACTGGTTGGCGCGACGGACACAACCATCTCTACCTTTACAGCTTCGATGGGGGAAACCCTCTCGCCGCGCCGGCCACTCTGGTGAAGCAACTGACTGGCGGCAATTGGGAAGTAGCGCAAGTATTGGGCGTAGACCAGGTGGCGCACGCCGTGTACTACCTCTCGAATGAAGGCGACCCGCGTCAACAACAGATCTGGGTGATCGGTTTGAATGGAGAAGGCAAGCACCGGGTAAGCGGGGCAGGAGAATGGCACGAGCCGGTATTTTCGCCTAACACCAGGTTCTTTGCCGACGTTGTTTCCTCACCGACTACGCCACCAGTCCTCGATATGTGTCGTCACCAAACGAACTGCCAGACCATTTGGAAGGCGCCGCCGATCGACTCGTTGTTAACGCCACCGATCGCCGTGGAATCGAAGGCCGCCGATGGCGTCACGACGCTCTATGGCCAGTTGGTGTTACCGCCCGGCAAGACCCCGTCAAGCGTCCCTTTGATCCTGAATCCGTACGGCGGCCCACACGCGCAAAGCGTCACCGAACGATGGACGGCCCGTAAACGCCTTTTCGATCAAGTGCTGCTGCAGAACGGCTTTGCCGTGCTGACCGTAGACAACCGGGGTATGGGAGGGCGCGGCCGCGATTTTGCACAGGCCGCTTATCGTAACCTCGGTCCGGTACAGCTTGGCGATCAAATCGCGGCGCTGGACCAAACGCTGCGCGCCTATCCGCAGCTAGACTCCAGGCGGCTCGGTTGGTGGGGCTGGAGCTGGGGGGGCACCTTCACGCTCTACGCTTTGACCCATAGCGATCGTTTTCGCGCCGGGGTTGCCGTAGCCCCGGTGACCGACTGGCAGGATTATGATTCCGTTTACACCGAGCGGTATATGGGTTTGCCAGCGGCGAACGTCGACGCGTATCGCGATGACTCAGTGGTGAACAGCGCCGCCAACCTCAAAGGGCGCCTTCTCCTGGTCCACGGCACAGGCGATGACAACGTACACTTCGAGAATACGATCCAGTTCATTCAGCAATTGATCGATGCCGGCCTGCCTTACGATTTGCAGCTCTACCCGCGCAAGGCGCACGGCATCGACGGCGAAGCAGCGACCACCCAGTTGTTCACCCGCATCCTTTCGCATTTTCAGGTTTATCTCGCGCCGCAGAACTGAACCTGAGGGAGAAGAGAAGCTTGACTCATCCTGCAGAGATCGCCACCACTCACGACCTTGTGCGCGGTCAGGCCACGCTGGGCGATATGCAGCTGACTGTCCTGACCGACGGCACTTATCTGCTGGATGGCGGCGCCATGTTCGGAGTCGTGCCTAAACCACTGTGGGAGAAGCGCACGCAAGCCAATGAACAAAACCAGATTCTGCTCGGAACCAACACCATCGTGGTACGCACCGCAAAACACACGGTGGTGATCGAGACCGGCATCGGCAACAAGCTAGCAGAAAAGCAGCGGAACATTTTCGACTCCCGGCAGCTCTTATTAGAGAGCTTTCACGCCGCCGCGATTCGTCCCGAAGAAGTGGACATTGTGATCAACACTCACCTGCACTTCGATCATTGCGGATGGAATACCACCCGCAAGGAAGATGGCAGCATCGTGCCTACATTCCCTAACGCGCGCTACTTCGCGCATCGAGGAGAGGTGGAACACGGCCATCTGCAGCTGGAACGGGATGCGGTCAGCTATATCAGCGACAACTACGATCCGCTTATCGCCAACGGGCAGATGACGCTGCTTGAGCCTCCCTACGGAAGCGAGACAGAAATTGTTCCTGGTGTTTCGGTTGCGGTTTTCCCCGGGCACACCGCACAGATGATGGCGGTCATGCTCGATTCCGGCGGGCAACGCGGGTGCTATATCTCCGACCTGATCCCGACCAGCGCACACCTCGATGTGACGTGGGTGATGGGCTATGACCTCGACCCGCTTACGTGCATCGAGCAACGCAAGCGCTTTCTGAGTCGCGCGATTCCCGAGCGGTGGTTGGTTCTATTCACCCACGACCATCATCATCCGATGGGCTATGTGGAGTGGGGTGCGAAGGGTAAGCCGGTGTTCAAGGCTGGGAAATAGAGAGTCGGCACGATTGGCCGAGAACCTTCGGGCACAACGAAAACTATTGGCAGGCAAATTTGAGGACAATCAGACAATAAGAGAGAGTGGCAGTCGAACACCTGAGGGGCTCGACGGCGAAGTCGAGAAGTGCAACGTTGCTAGAACACCTGGCGGTGAAAGACTTCGTCTTTTTCTTCACACGGCGAGCAGGCTGCACCGATGCCGCAAGCCATGAGCAAGGCCGCGCCGATCGTGACTAGAATAGCGGGGCCGTAGGACTCAAACTGGACTAACCAGCGTGCGAAGCTGTGTAAATGTAGAGAATGCATTTCGATACTCCACGCTTTATGAAACCCTAATTCTGGAAGGGGGTTTTCCAGAATGCAAACAATTCATCGGGATAGCTTCCCTTTTCGGGGCGGGCACGTCGGCTTTCCCGAAAAGCACCGATGGCACAAAGCTTAGCATCGCAGCCGAAAATGCGAAATGGGCAAAACTAGCGTGACGTGACGGACGACAAAACCAATACGTTCCGAATGGGGGATCCGCACCTCCGGTGGCTGTTTGTGGACCTTAACTCCTACTTTGCCTCGGTGGAGCAGGAACTGCGGCCGGAACTACGAGACCGCCCGGTAGCCGTGGTGCCGCTGTTGGCGGATACCACCTGCTGCATCGCAGCCAGTTACGAGGCGAAACGCTACGGAATCCGGACCGGAACCCAGGTGGGCGAGGCCAAGCGGCTCTGCCCAGACATCGTGCTGGTAGAGGCCCGCCATGAACTTTACGTGGACTACCACCATCGGGTCGTCGAGGCGGTGGAGTCCTGCCTTCCGGTTACCTCAGTAATGTCGATCGATGAGATGGCTTGCCGTTTGTTGGGCCGGGAACAGCCTTTATTGGCCGCGCTGGAACTGGCGCGTGAGGTGAAGGCTGCAGTTCGCCGCAAGGCCGGGGCCACGCTGCGCTGTTCCGTTGGCCTGGCAACCAACCGGTATCTCTCCAAAGTGGCCTCTGACATGGAGAAGCCGGATGGCTTAGTGGCGTTGACGCCGGATCTGCTGCACGACGCTTTGGCCGCTCTTACCCCGCGCGACCTTCCCGGTGTGGGTGCGGGCATGGAGAAGCGGCTGCTGCAGTCCGGAATCCGCACCATGGAGCAGCTGCTGGCCCTTGATCGGGAGCAGTTGCATGCGGTTTGGGGTGGTATCGGCGGTGAAAAACTTTGGCACTGGCTGCGCGGCGAAGACTTTGGCGATCCTGAGCTGGAGCACCAGAAATCAATCGGCCACTCGCACGTCCTGTCGCCCGAGCTACGTACTCCCGAGGGCGCCTACGCGGTAGCCAACAAGCTACTGCACAAGGCGGCGATGAGGCTAAGGAAAGCCAGGCTCTGGGCTTCTCACCTGACCTTGACCATTCGTTTCGCGGTGGGGAGCGCCACCGCCTCTTCCAAACACTCTTCCGGCATCCACCAGCAGCCGTGGGTACAAAGTGTCCAGCTTCTGGAGTGCCAGGATAACCAGACACTGGTGGAGGGGCTGCAGCGCCTATGGAGCCTGAGGCCGGCCGGCAAGACCCAGCAGAAGCCGTTTTTCGTGGGCGTCTCGCTCGGCAACCTGGTTCCTGACCACCTTCACACGCTCAGCCTTTTTTCCGGCCTGGAAGAAGAAGGAAAGCGGACCCGTCTATCCACCACCATGGATCGGGTGAATTACAAATACGGCACCAACACCCTGTGTTTTGCCAGTATGCTGCTGGCGGGTGCGGCGGCGCCCACCCGCATCGCTTTCTCCAGCATTCCAGATTTGTTTTGAGCCGTGAATATTCCTAGTCGGAGTACCTATCGGGGCCGCCTGGCTCCCTCGCCCACCGGGTTCCTGCACCTCGGCCACGCGCGTACCTTCTGGATTGCGCAGCAACGCGCGGTTGCAGCCCAGGGGACGCTTATCCTGCGCGACGAAGATCTTGATCCGGAGCGTTCGCAACCGCGCTTCCGGGAGGCGATGATCGAGGACCTACGCTGGTTGGGCCTGGTCTGGCAGGAGGGGCCGGATGTGGGCGGTCCTTTTGCACCATATACGCAAAGCCAGCGCCGCGGCCTTTATCGTGACGCGTGGAGCCGGCTCCTTGCTCGAGGCTGGCTCTATCCCTGCCGATGCTCGCGCAAGGACCTGGCACAGGCCATGCAGGCCCCGCACGATGACGAAGGAATCTATCCCGGAACGTGCCGCCCGGCAACCGCCATGGCTGGCGGCGAAGACAACCCGACCGGGGCAAACTGGCGTTTCCGCGTTCCCGAGGGAGAACTCATTGAGTTCGAGGATGGGCGCCTTGGCCCGCAGCGGTTCCTGGCCGGCACGGACTTCGGTGACTTTCTGGTCTGGCGCCGCGATAACCTGGCCGCCTACCAGCTCGCCGTGGTGGTGGATGATGCCGCGATGTGCATCACCGAGGTGGTTCGCGGCGCCGACCTATTGAAATCCACGGCCCGCCAGATTCTGCTGGCGCGAGCGCTGGGCCTTCCGTCGCCCGCCTGGTATCACTGCGAACTGCTGCTGGATGAACAGGGCCAGCGACTGGCCAAACGGCATGATGCGCTTAGCTTGCGCCGCTTGCGGGAGCAGGGAGCACAGCCGCACGAGCTGGTCTCGGCCTTCCACACAACAGGCTAGTTTTTCAGAGTGGCGCCGAGCTACGACAAGACGCTCCCGATGTACGACAATGAGGTTTACCAGTGTCTACAGACTTCGCCCAACTCGTAAAGCAGCAGGCGGACATCGTCAAGATCATCGGCGAGTACATCACGCTGAAAAAGTCGGGCGCGCAAAATTACGCTGGCCTATGTCCCTTTCACGGGGAAAAAACGGCGTCGTTTTCTGTGCATGCGGTGCGCCAGTTCTTTCATTGTTTTGGCTGCAACGAGTCCGGCGATGTTTTCACCTTTGTGCAGAAAATCGAGAATGTCGGTTTCCCTGAGGCGGTCAAGCAGGTGGCGCAGAAGTGCGGAATCCCCCTGCCCAAGCGGGAATTCTCCAGCCCGGAGGAAGCGGAAGAGAGCCGCCAGCGAGGGAAACTGCTTGATCTGCACGAGTTGGCGACAACCTGGTTTGAGGAGCAATTACGCTCCGCGGAAGGCGCGCGGGCGCGCGAGTACCTCACCGGCCGTGGCCTGACTGCGGAGGCAATAGCGAAATTTCGCATCGGTTATGCACCCGACTCTTTCAACGCTCTGCGTGACCGCCTGCAAGGTCAAGCTCGTCCCGACGTGCTGCGGATCTCCGGCCTCTTTTCTTCGAAAGAGCAGCCGGATGGATCCGCCGGCCCGCTATATTCCCGGTTTCGCAAGCGGATCACATTTCCTATCCACAGCGAATCAGGACGGGTGATTGCGTTTACAGCGCGAGCGCTCGACAGCGAGGAGAAATCGGGGCCAAAGTACATGAACTCACCCGAGACCCCGCTTTATTCCAAGGGCCAGGTGCTGTTCAACCTCGACAAGGCGCGGCAGGCGATCCGGCAACAGGACTTTGCCCTGCTGGTGGAAGGCCAGATGGACTGCATCACCGCCTATATGGCGGGCATCCAGAATGTGCTGGCAACCAGCGGGACGGCGTTTACCGAATGCAGGTGCGGTTGCTAAGCCGGTATACCAAGCGTCTGTTCATCAATTTCGACCCCGATACGGCCGGGGCGAACGCAGCCGAAAAGTCAATCGCCCTGCTTACCGAAGAGGATTTTGAGGTCAGGGTGGTCACCCTCGAGGGGGGGCTCGATCCGGACCGGTTTATCCGTGAGCGGGGCATCAAGGAGTATGTGGCCGCTGTTAAGTCCGCCAAGCGCCATTCCGATTACCTGATTGACCGTGCCATGCAGCTTTTCCCTTCCCGAACGGCAGAGGCCAAGAGCAAGGCGCTCAACTACCTGCTGCCGCATATCCGGCGCATGCCCAATCGCATCGTGCGGGATGAGTTCGCCTCCGACGCCGCGCAAAAACTGGGCATCGATTCCGCGCTGGTAAGGCAGGATCTACGCGAGGCGGCGCGCAAGCGCCGCGACCAGGTGCACCCCGCGGACAGAGACAATATGAACGAGGCAGAGCGGGTACTTTTGCGGGCTCTCGCCACCCGGCCTGGAAGCCGCGTTTTCCTGCGCGTTTCCGAGGCCCTGCACAGCACCCCGGAGTCGTTCGAGGGTCTTAGGCATGACCCGGGTACTCCTGCTGTTGCGCGATCGCGGGTCTCTGGAGCCCCTGGCGGCAGTCCCCGATCCCATTCAGCGCGCCCTGCTGGCCCAGGAGCTGCTCCGGGAGTCCGGCGAAGTGGAACTCGACCAGGTAGAGTCGGCCCTGGAATCGCTGAAATATCGCCACCTGGAATCCTTGCAGCGCCGGGTTCGAGCGGATATCGCCGAGGCGGAACGGCGAGGCGATTTGGCTCAACTAGCTGTCTTTATGGCCGAAAAAGTAAAGGTGGACCGGGAAATGCGGGAGGTCGACACCTAGCCGGTGGTTTGGCACGCCAGAGTAGACCTGGGGTGAAACCGAATGAGGAAATTCACATCTAACTAGTAGCTCCACGTCGCGTACGTGCATGAAAAGGAGTTGGTTTGGCGGGGGAGTGCCTTTTGTGACTCGCGAGGGCGCACACTCCGATCCATGATATTCTATAACTCTTTGAAGGACGTGCGTCTACTTGCCCAAACGGTTTATCAACCGTCCGGAATATGCCCTTAGCGGCTCGCATAGCACCCTGTCCTTTCTGAGCACGGACCGATCCGAAAAATTAGGCACGGGATAGGATTTGCTTGGCTATCGAAGACAAGTACGAAGAAGACATTCAGAAACTGATTGATGCAGGTAAGGAAAAAGGTTACTTGACCTATAACGAGGTCAATGACCTCATTCCTGGTGATCTGCATTCACCGGACGATCTCGACGATCTGTTGACCACTATCGGGACCCAGGGCATTGACGTGCTCGAGGGCGGCCCCAAGTTTGGCGCGGATAAGTTCGAGAGCGAGGGCGAAGAGGGCGAGGATGTCGAACTCGACCTTACACCGGGCACACTCGAAAAAACCAATGACCCAGTTCGCATGTATCTGCGCGAAATGGGAACCGTTCCGCTGCTCACCCGCGAAGGCGAAGTTGAGATTGCCAAGCGCATTGAGCGAGGACAGCTGCGGGTTCTCAAGGCCATTTCCCGTTCGCCGATCGTCATTCGTGAGATCGTCGCCCTGGGCGAGGACCTGAAGCGCGGCGTGCGCAACATCAAAGAAGTGGTGATCTTCGACGAAGAAGAGATCACTGAAGAGATTCTGCAGGCGCGCATCCGGGTAACCATCGGCCGCGTCGATACCCTGCTCAAGCACCAGAAGAAGGCTTCTCTTCTTCTGGAAAAGCTGGAAACGATTAATCCCAAGGCGAAGGCCAAGGAACATCGCAAGACGCGATGGATGATGAACCGCGAGCGGGTAGAAGTCTCGCGCATTGTCCGCGAATTGAAGTACACCAATGCAGAACGCAAGCGGCTTCTCGACAAGGTCAACAAGACCGTAGACGCCATGCGCATGCTCGAGCGGCAGATCAAGTCGCTCGAACAAAAGCACGACCAGTCGAAGAGTGAGGAACTGCGTAAGGAGTACCGCCGCCAGCAGAAGAACTGCAAGACGGATCTGGAAAAGCTGGAGCAGGAGGCCGGCGTCTCGATTGCCGAGCTGAAGCGCACCCAGCGCGAGATGATCCAGGGCGACATGGATGCCGAGCAGGCCAAGCGCGAGCTGATCGAGGCTAACCTGCGACTCGTGGTATCGATCGCCAAGAAGTACACCAACCGTGGCCTGCAATTCCTCGATCTGATCCAGGAAGGCAACATCGGTTTGATGAAGGCAGTCGATAAGTTCGAGTACCGCCGTGGTTATAAGTTCTCAACCTACGCCACGTGGTGGATTCGCCAGGCGATTACACGCGCCATTGCCGATCAGGCCCGGACCATTCGTATCCCGGTGCACATGATCGAAACCATCAACAAGCTGATTCGTACTTCCAGGCAGCTGGTGCAGGAGTTAGGGCGTGAGCCTACTTCTGAGGAGATTGCACGCCGGATGGACATTCCGGTAGCCAAGGTTCGCAAGGTACTCAAGATCGCGCAGGAACCAATCTCCCTCGAAACTCCCATCGGCGAAGAAGAAGATTCCCATCTTGGCGACTTTATCGAAGATCGCCAGGCGGTTTCGCCTTCTGAAGCGGTCATCAGCGTCAACCTGAAGGAATATACCTCCCAGGTGCTGCGCACTTTGACTCCTCGCGAAGAGCGGGTGATCAAGATGCGCTTCGGTTTGGAGGATGGCTCCGAGCACACGCTGGAAGAAGTAGGTCAGAGCTTCCAGGTAACTCGCGAGCGCATCCGGCAGATCGAAGCCAAGGCGCTGCGAAAGTTGCGGCATCCTTCGCGCTCGCGCAAACTAAAAGCCTTCGTCGAAGGCGTTCGCGAGTAAAACCATCGCCTGCTCCTGACCGGAGCAGGCGATTTTCGTAGTCATCCATTTCCGCTTATATGGCCTCTCAGGAGTGATCCCGTGCCCCCGACCCCGCCCGAAGTGACAGAAAAGTTGAAACATGCACCCGATGTGGCCGGCATCCATGACTTGATCCTCCGCCGCTGGAGTCCCCGCTCTTTTGCGGACAAGGAGATATCCGCGAAAGAGCTGAAGGCGCTTTTCGAAGCTGCGCGGTGGGCCGCCTCCTCATCGAATGAGCAACCGTGGCGTTTTCTCGTAGGCCGGCGAGGCGACGACACCTACCAGAAGATATTGAACGCACTGGTTGAATTCAACCAGACGTGGGCTAAAAGCGCGCCCGTGCTGGTGCTTTCCGTCGCCAAGAAGACCTTCAGCAGCAAGAACGCGCCGAATCGTCATAACCTGCACGACACCGGCGCGGCAACCGCCAATCTTGCTCTGCAAGCAACAGCCGACGGACTACATACCCATTCGATGGCGGGGTTCGATGCGGAGCAGATTCGAGCTTCGTTCGCGATACCTTCCGATTACGAGATTGGCGCGGTCACGGCAATCGGCTATTTCGGAGATCCTGGAAGCTTGCCCGAGCACTTGCATAAGATGGAGGTGTCTCCGCGCCAGCGGAAGCCTCTGGAAGAATTTGTGTTTTCCGAGTGGGAGAAGCCGGCGCAGTTCTGAACTGCTCTGTAGGGCGTCGTCCCCATGACAAAGATCCTGCTCTTCGTCAATCCGGTGCTTCAGCAATCGAGAGCACGGCGCAGAGATATCGCTCGTGTTCATGAAGTCTTGCGTAAAGCAGGCGCTGCGGTGGATGCCCTGGAGACGGGCGAAGACCGCGCGGCGGGACCCAAAGCCAGGCGAGCGGTAACACAGGGCTACGATGCCATTGTTGTCTGCGGCGGCGACGGTACCGTCTTTGACGTGATCCAGGGGATGGCGGGCTCGAATGTTCCCCTTGGGATCGTTCCCTTCGGCACGGGCAACGTTCTTGCGCAGAACCTGAAGATCCCCAAAGATCCCGTCGCCGCTGCCCAGTGGATTCTTCGCAGCCGTCCCCAGTCTGCTCCTTTAGGCAAGGTTACCTGCTGTCATCCACAAGGCCGGCAGAGCTGGTTGTTCGCGATGGCCGCGGGTATGGGCATGCATGCCGCGCTCATGCGCGAGGCCCGCCGCTCGGGCAAGGATGTGACCGGCCGCGCGGCGTATTTCGTGGCCGGGGGCAGACTCCTGCTGAACCATCCGGTACAGCCCTTTGAGATTGTCATCACCACCACCAGCGGATCTGTCATACACGAACAGGTTTGTGAGGCGGTCGCGGTGCGCGTGGCGGAGTTGAACCGTTGGCGCCCCGGCGGTGGGCTGAGTTTTCCCTTCCTGCGGCTGGCCACGGTGGCGGGTTCTTCGCGCTCCCGGCTGGCGCGAGCCACCTACGAAGCGCTCTTTCGTTCTGCTGGAGTGCGTGATCGAGTGCAGGCGGAAGAAGGGGCGGCGATCTATCGCGACGTCCAGCGTGTAGTCTGCCGGCCAATCCCCGATCGGAATTACAAACCCGCCCTCACGGTTCAAGCGGACGGAGAAGTACTCGGCGCCTCTTGCGCCCAGATTGAAATGGCTGGCCTCGACGTGCTTTTCTGTTCCAGCCCCGAAACATCAACCTGACCACGAACACTGGGTTCCGTGATAGGTCGGAGGTCCCTGGATCAGTGTTCCCTAAAAATTGAACAGTGCTTGAAAATTGAAGTCCCGCACTGCGGAGCCGTGGGAAAAGAAGCCGCTCGCGAGTTGGCTTGACTTTCCGAAAAACGGCGAGTCGGTAGTTCCGTCCGGAGGTCCGCCAAGGGTTCCGTTCGGCGGCGCCAGATTGACCACGTTGAAGATGTTGTGCGCGAACGCACTCAACGTGATGCTGTAGCGGCGGTCCACACGGTTGTTCTGGCCAGCGCCAGGGTTGGGACCATTCCCACCCAGTCCCATCCCGGGCATGCCCCGTCCGCCACCGTGGCCACCACCCCCGCCGTCCGTCCTCGCACCCTTACCCTCCTCTACCCGCGGGCCGACGCCAAAGCTCTTGGCGACACGCATGTTCATGGCGAATTGAACGCCGGCATTCCCGTAGTTGATGGGAATAATCCTGGAGCCCGACGGGGGTGCGGCGCTGATATCAAAATTTCCGTACTTCGTCGTATCCACATCAGCCGGGTTGGAAGCGGACGAAGCAAACACCGGACGGTCGTTGAAGAATGAATCTCCATTGTTATCTGTCTGAAGCTGGAGGTTAAAAGGAGCACCGGAAGAAGCGCTCAGGAAAGGGCTGATCCGCACTCCCCAGGGAGCCGAGTAATTCGCGAAGGCAAAAACCCGATTGCGGACGTCGAAAAACTGGCGGCCGTAATCCTGCATGATGTCGTATTGATTGGAGGGATGATAGCTCTGACCGCCGGTATCGCTGTTAGCTCGGCTGTAGATGTAAAAGCCGGTGAACATGAGCTTCTGTCCGTAGCGCACGTTCAGATTGAGAAAGATCTGATTCTCTTTAAAGACGGCCAGGGAATCGTACTCATAGATGTTGCATGGCGTGCCAGGAGCCGCACCGATCGGGTTGGTTGGGCATAAGTCCAGGGCAGGCCGGCTCCCGTCAGGCAGCGGGGCATCGATGTTGCGCGACAGCAGCTGGTGCAGGCCGCGTGAATAGAGATACGTCGCTGACATACTAACGTTCTTATTCACCTGGTGTTCAATGCCGGTGCCTGCTTCGATCGTGGTCGGCGCGTGCAGACTGGGCTGCGTGCGATAGAAAGTAGGTAGCGCCAGAGTCTCTACCGAAGTGCTGTTTGCAGGGGCCCCGTTGGGATTGGGCTGAATACTCTGCACCTGGCCCTGCTGGTCCAGGTTGTACCGGTTTACGTTGAGCAGCAAGTCATACGTGTAGCGGTTGTAGAAAATGCCGTAGCCCGCGCGCAACACGGTTTTTGGCGGCTTTCCTTTGGCGCCTATGCCGTAGGAAAGCGCGATGCGCGGAGCGAAGTCGGCCTTGTTTTGAATATGATTTTGCGTTTCGAAACGCAGACCATAGCTGACCGTGAAGTTGGGTCGCACCTTCCAGTCATCCTCAGCATATAAGCCCAGATCCACTACGCTCGCATTTTGAGTCGGTGTTCCAGTCGTGATGGAAAACTGGCTGGGTTTGTTGGCCAGATAAGTATTTGAATTCGAGTAGGTGTAGGTGCCCTGGAAGTTCGCATCCGAATAGTTCGTATCATGGACGTCGCGCACCCGGCCCCCGAAGCGGACGTAGTGTTTGGCAAGCGCTACAGAAGCGTAATCCTGAAACTCATAGTGGTTCGCGGTGTCACGTTGCGTTCCCAGCGGACTGCCGCCACCCTCGAAGTTCTGCAGCACATTGACCGCCGGAGCAATTAGGTTAGGGGTCTGGTTCGTTGTCTCCCGGATGTATTGGAAGCGCGTAGCATTGACGACCTTGGCTCCGTAAACCTGGCTGTCGCTGATCTGAATCCTGTTATCGATTTCGTTGGTGTTGTAACCCTGGCTTGGCAGCACAAAGCTTCCCACTCCGCTGTTGTTGCGTGTGTCCTGGTAATAGTCGTAGCGGACCGTCAATGTCTGATTTGATGTCAATTGATAATCGATGCGCGGACTGATGTCGGTGCGGGTCTGCGGGTAAGGAACGGCCAGGCTGCAAGGTGTGCCGATGCTGTCGGTCACAACACCGTTTTCTGGTCCGCAGGTGGCTGGGTCGGGCACGTAGGGCACATTGGCGTTGACGATGCTGTTGTCCCCGATATTGCGCCGGTCAAAGGTAAAGAAGAAAGAAGCCCTCTTACCCAGCGCCCCGCTAACGCTGCCGTTATATTGCAGCGTATGGTACGGCGGCTGATTCTGCGCGAAAGGATTGGCGGTGTTGAAGGCCGATGCGTTGGCATTTACAAAAACCTGGCCGTGGAGTTTGTCGGTGCCCGGCTTGGTCAGTATCTCGATGCGGCCATAACCTGGCGTGTCGTATTGGGCGGAGAAGGGATTCTGGTTGATGATGATGGCGCGAATCGCTGACTTGGGCGGAATTTGGCCACCGGTAAACCCATCGATGTAGATCTGGCCCCCGCTGGGGCCAGCAGAGGGGCCGGCCAGCGCCGTGAGTTCATTCGAGAGTTCGTCGGGGTCATCAGAAAGGGCATCAAGATCTTTGCCCGTCATTACCACTGCGCTCACATTGCTGTCCGGGTCCACACTTACGCCGGGCGTATCGCCCGAGACCTGCACCTGCTGCTGCTCCATCTGAATGGAAAGCGACACATTCAGGCGCTGCGTTTGACCGGCCGCAATCCGCACCGGCGGAGAGGTAAACGTAGAGAAGCCAGTGGCTTGCACGGTCACCGTGTATTGGCCAGCCGCCAGGCCAGGGATGGAGTACTGGCCAGTTGCATCCGACGTGCCCGTGCGGCTCACTCCGGCCGCCGACGTCACTGTCAGAGAAGCCTGAGGAATGACGGCACCGCTCGGATCAGCAACCTGGCCGCGCAGAGTCCCCGTTACTGCCACCGTCGTTGTCCTTGACGTTTGCGCGAAAGAACGCGGTGAGCAGAGGGCGGCCCCAGAAAAAACAAACAGGGTAGTCAGGCAGAGAGCAAGCAAGCGGTTCAAATAGTTCTCCCCAATGTGTTCAGTCTTCGAAATTTGTTGAGCTGCTTATCGGCTAGCCACGAGGTTAATTTCGTGACACATTCGTTCTGGGCCAGGGAGGAGGAGGAGCGCTCTTACTGCGGGCCTTCTCCGCCACCACCGCCCTCTCCGCCCAGGTTCCAGGCTGAAGAGAGCATGGCTTGACTCGCGCTGGTCGAGGCCTGGAGCATTGGCTCCACGCCGGCGACGATCGTGATGGCCGTCGCAGCATCGGGGGATTGCCCCTGGGTTGCAACCACAATGACCATGTTGCCCTTCTGCAGATCCTTCAGGGTGACGGAGGGCGCACGAGCTAATAGCTGTTGGAAGTCAGGGCCGGAGGGGCCGGATGCAGGGCCGGACCAGCGCCAGGTGCGTGGGCTGGCGCTCCGGCTGGTCGGCCCGGGCCTGAGGCTGGCGGAACCCCCGGAGGAGGCGGTCCTGCAGGACGTCCTCCTGCTGTGGCCCCTGGCGCGCCCGCGCCCCCACCGCTCATCCGCTGCGCCAACCGCTGCGCGACAGCCGGATCCAGCTTTTTCACTTCGCTGTCGGGCGTGATGGTAAGCACCACCGGCTTCTTGGTAACCGTATCAGTCACCGTCATCGTAGACGCACCCGCGTTCACCACCTGGATGGGCCCGGCGAGATTGCGGAAGCTTCCGCTGACAATTTCCTCTGCCTCGAGCGTTGCGCCATCAGCGCTTCTGGAACCGCGAGCGCGGAGCTGGTCGCCGGGTTTTATCTGGTCCAGAGTGCTGCTGACCGCCTGGTCAAACTTTATCGAGTCCGGGGCATAGCGGCGAATGATGGTGCTGGGAGAGGCGTGAATCACGACGGTATGACTGCCTCCAGCTCCAGTGGAGACCGTGACCGTTCCCGCCGCCGAATCGACTGACTTGACCAAACCGCCGGCGCCGCGCTTCTGCCAGTCTTCCCGTTCGCGCTCCTGCTTTTGCGCAATGTCGGCGCCCTTGATTGCAACCAGCAGCGTGGCGGCGAGTGAGTTGCCATCCGCATTCGCAGAACCACGCGCCATGACACGATCGCCGGTCTGCAGATCGGCCATGCTAAACGGGCTGGCCCCGGCGAGAGTCTTTTGCCCCGGTTCGATGCGCAGCAGACGCGCATTGTCCTCGACCGTAACCTGCATTGTGGCCCCGGCATCGTTCTTGACGGTAAGGGTCTTGCCGCTCAGCGTTTGCACTGTGCCGAGAAAGGTAACCGGCTTGGCTGCCGGCGTATCTTGTGCTGGAGCCACTACGGGTAACAAAATGGCAATTGCGCAAACCGCACCGCGAAAAAGCACGCGCATCGACTTGATTGTCACTGTGGTGGATCGCTTTTGCGCACTCAGTTGTGCCATCGTTCGCCTCGCTGCGCTAAGGAAACTGTTACCGGGGTACGTTCACACCGCCAACTTGAACTCGCGAAGGCCACTCCAGGCTGGTATTAGGCTGGGTGGTTTTCACCCGGATGGATTGCAGCCCGGGTTTCGCCGTAGCGACGAAACTCAACTCGTATTGGTTTTGCAGCTTGCGTTGAATGTCGGAGAGAAACGGCGCGAAAGAGACCGGGTTACCAAACCCCTCCAGGTAGACTTTGCCACCGGTGGCGCCCGAGACCTGGGTTAAGTAGTTCTGCCCTCCGTCCGTCACCTGTTCATTCCGGTCAAAGCGCCCCGCACCCCGATAGTAGATGGAGTAGATAATTACGCCTGCTCTTTGTGCGTCGCTGGTCGCCGCCTGCACGTAAGGGTTGTCCGGATCGAAACGTCCTCCGGAGTAACGGTCAACGCCATCGGTGACCATGATCACTTCCCGGCGAATATCGGCATCACCAGGCCAGTTCTTCACCAGGCTCGAGAGGCAGAAATAGGGGCTCCCGTTGATGCCCGGGGTTCCCACAGGCAGACGGAGAGCTTTCGCGGCTTGCTCGTGGTCCGCGGTAAAGTTTTGTACCAGGTTGGGGGTTCCGTTGCGCATATAGCCGATCGCTACCTGGGCAGTCGGAGGCAGCGCAGTTATAAAGCTCCTGAGATCGTTTAATTGCGACCCCAGGTTGCCCTGGGAAGAATCATCCAACAGCACCACCAGTTGCAAACCAGAGCGCTCCCCGCGCAGCGGAACCCAACCGGTTACTTCCTGAAGCTTTCGATTTTCATAAACACTGACACTTTGTTGCGGCACTGTGGTGACCGCTTCACTTGCTTTTGAGTTCACCGTGACAATGGCGCGAGCTGTCGAGGTCTCTTGCGACGGGGAGGAACCAGGAAAGGCAAACCATGCTCCCAGGACAATGGTGCCAAACATGCGGCGACTTAGCCCGCAACTACTTATTTTCATAATCTCTTAGCCTTGCTTTCCAGCTGCACTAGCCACTTATATGACGACCGCCGCAGCGGAAAGGTTCAACCCGGCCAAGAATACTTCGCGCACCACAAACAAGGGCTATTTTTGGAAGCACCTCTGATATTCTCGGGACGAACGGTTTTGCCAATCCGGTGAAGCCCGGGGCTCACCTATCTTGTTGATAGAAGTACAGATTGTTTCGTTCCGGTCTCCCCTTTGTAGTCAATCAGCAACCGGAGAATGTCTGGATGGCCGATCTCAAGGTAGTGGAGCCTGCAATCGTACAGGCGGAGCGCCCGCTATGCGTCGATCTGGACGGAACCCTGGTCAAGTCGGATACGTTAGTCGACTCGCTCATGGTCCTGGCTCGAAGCAACCCCATAGCTTTTTTTCGCACGCCGTTGTGGGCCATTAAGGGAAAAGCGCACCTCAAGGCACAGGTGACCTCCCTGGTCACGCTCGATGTTGCTCACCTGCCGTATAACCGGCCCCTGCTCGACTACCTGCGAGACGAGCATGCCGCTGGCCGCAAGCTCTACCTGGCCACTGGCGCCGACGGCGCCCTGGCGCACAATATTGCGGCACACCTGGGCATCTTTGAAGACGTAATGGCCAGCGACGGCACGGTGAACCTGACCGGAAACGACAAGCTGCAGCATCTGCAGCAAAGGTTCGCAACCGAGGGCTTTGCCTATATTGGAAATGCGCTCCCTGACTTGCCCCTCCTTCAGGGTGCCCGGGAGGCAATGCTCGCCAACCCTGACCTCCGGTTGAAAAGCGCTTTGAAAAGCAAGAACGTCCCCGTAAGCAGAAGGTTCGTGGATCGCGCCAGCCTCCCTGCTGCCTTGACCAAAGCTCTCCGCGTGCATCAATGGGCAAAGAACCTGCTGTTGTTCCTCCCCCTGCTATTGGCCCATTCCCTGCGTGTAGCGCCGGTGATGGCCGCTGTCGCCGCCTTTGTCTGCTTCAGTTTCACGGCGTCGGCCACCTACATTTTTAACGACTTGCTCGACCTGGAGCCGGACCGCGTACACCTGAACAAGCGCAAGCGAGCTTTTGCCGCGGGTGATCTTTCCGTGGCTACCGGGGTTGGCATCTCGATTTCGCTGCTGGCCATTGCGCTGGCCATAGCCGCTTACTTGCCGCGAACGTTCCTGCTCTACCTGCTGCTCTATCTTGTGACCACAGTGGCTTATTCGTTCGCGCTCAAGCGCATCGTTCTAGTGGATGTTGTCATCCTGTCCAGCTTGTACACCATCCGCATGTTGGCCGGAGCGGCGGCCACACACACACCCATTTCTCCGTGGCTGGCTGCGTTTTCGGTTTTTCTTTTTCTCAGCCTGGCCATGGTCAAGCGCTTTAGCGAATTGCAGAATCTCCATTCGCGGGGCGCCCACCCCACCAACGCAAGAGGTTATCTGCTGAGTGATATTGAACAACTGCGCAGCTTCGGTACTTCGAGCGCCTATGCCTCTATCGTGATCTTCGCTCTTTATATCAGCGGGCACGACGTGGTGGCCCTCTATCACCATCCCACCCGCATGTGGCTGATCACCCCGTTGATGATCCTGTGGGTCAGCCGTGTTTGGCTGCTTGCCTCGCGCGGCCTGCTCGATGAGGACCCTGTCGTCTTTGCCCTTACCGACCGCACGAGCTTGCTGCTGGGTCTGGGTGTCGTGCTGGTCGCTGCATCGGCCCTGTAGCGCCGGGCGGAGGCCTGAAGGGGACGAGCTTTAGCCCGTCCATTAAACAATTAGATTTTTGCGGCTTTAGCCTCTGAGGGAAAGCATTTGCGAGCGGCCAAAGGACGATCCCTAAGCGGCTGAAGCCGACTACGTTGCCCAGGCTTTCGGCGGGGGCCGAAAGCCCCGCCCCTTCGAGACAGTCGACACATCGGGGATCTCTTTACACCCTGTCTTACTGCACCCTTAACGTAACTTGCCCCGCAAAAGTCCGCGAAAGATAATTCACCTATGTGCCCTGGCGAGGACCGGCCGAAGTTCGAATCGTGGGGGCGCTATCCAAGGCTCTTTGCTCAAGTTCAACCTCTTTTCTGGAAAGAAGATTTCCCTCTCGCAAAAGACCCCGGCACAAAGATGCTGGCCGTGGGCGTGGGTCGCAGTTATGGCGACGTTTGCCTGCTGCAGAATGGAACGTTACTTCCAACTCCCCAGCTTGACCGCCTGATCTCGTTCGATTCTCAAACTGGCCGCTTGCGCTGCGAAGCGGGTGTGACCCTGGCTCAGATTCTTGACTTCGCGGTGCCGCGGGGCTGGTTTTTGCCAGTGAGCCCGGGCACCAAATACGTAACCGTTGGTGGAGCCATTGCCAACGATATCCACGGCAAGAACCACCACATCGCAGGCACCTTCGGGATGCACACACCGTGCTTCGAGCTGATACGGTCTGACGGCACGCACGTACTGTGCAGCGCGGACCATAATCCCGAGTGGTACTCGGCGACCATCGGCGGCATGGGGCTGACCGGCTTCATCAGCTGGGCAGAGGTGCAGCTGCGTCCCATCGTCTCCCGGCGCATCCGCCAGAAATCCACCAAGTTCGTTGGGCTGGAGGAGTTTGTCGCGCTCTCAAAAGCAAGTACGCATGTGGAATACTCCGTTGCCTGGATCGATTGCGTTGCCCAGGGCCGGAACTTCGCCCGCGGTATCTTTCTTGAGGGCGAGCATGAACAAGAATCCGCCCCACTTACACCCTTGACCAAGCCAAAGTTAACCTTTCCCTTTGACCTGCCGGCCTTTGCTCTCAACCGCACTTCCGTGGGCGCCTTCAACACCCTCTACTATCACAAGCAGATGAGCAAAGAACGAACCGGGCTGATCGATTACGAGCCATTCTTCTACCCCCTCGACCGCATCCTGCGATGGAACCGGCTCTATGGCAAGCAGGGGCTACTTCAATTCCAGTGCGTTCTGCCGTGGGAAAGCGATTCCCTGGGCATGATCAAGGTGCTGAAGGCAATTACCGCTTCGGGGCTGGGTTCTTTTCTCGCCGTGATCAAGGTCTTTGGGGATGCGGTCTCTCCTGGGCTGATGTCTTTTCCCAAGCCTGGCATCACCCTGGCGCTGGATTTCCCTATCCGGCGGGAGGTGAGCTTCGACCTGCTGGATAAGCTGGCCGCGATTACCTCCGACTTCGGTGGCCGAATGTATCCGGCGAAAGACGCATGCATGAGCGCGGCGCACTTCCAGCAGTTTTACCCACAATGGCGGCAGTTTGCTATCTATGTCGATCCCCTGTTCAGCTCCAGCTTCTGGCAACGGGTAACCGGCCTTGACTAAGCGCGATCCCCTCTTTCCCTCAACTGTCCTCGTGTTGGGAGCGACCTCGAGCATCGCCATCGCCACCATGCGGCGGCTGGCAGCGCCGCACACCCATTTCATGCTGGTGGCTCGAAACAGCAACCGGCTTACTGCCGTGGCGCAGGATTTATCAACGCGCGGAGCGCTCGCCGTAGATACCTGGGTTATGGATCTGGATGACACCGCAGCGCATTCTGAGATGTTAGCCAACGCCGCTGCGCGCCTGGGCCGAATCGATCTTGCTCTCATCGCTCACGGGGTGCTGGGCGACCAGCAGGCTGCGGAAGCCGATTTCGAGGTTGCCGCGGCCATCTTGCATACCAACTTTATCTCCGTTGTTTCGCTGCTGACCTGGTTGGGAAATTTTTTCCAGGCACAGCGGGGGGGAACGCTGGCGGTTATTTCCTCCGTTGCCGGCGATCGCGGGCGCAAGAGCAATTATGTGTATGGCGCCTCCAAGGGGGCGCTGAACGTCTTTCTGGAGGGAGTGCGCAACCGCATCGATCGCGACGGCGTTCATGTGCTGACGATCAAACCGGGCTTTGTGGCCACCCCGATGACTGCACACGTGCCGCACAATGCGCTTTTTGCTTCGCCCGACCAGGTTGCGCTCGGCATCCTAAAGGCAGTCGAGCGCCGCCGCGATGTGGCCTACGTCCCCTGGTTTTGGGCCGCGATCATGTTCCTGGTTCGCGCCGTCCCGGGATTTCAATTCAAGAAAATGGACATGTAGCGGATAGCGGTGGATCCCGTCCTTCGCGCTCTTGCGAAGGGTAGCGCAGGTTTTTTACATCACACTCAAGTCGTGGCGATCGGCTTGAAAACCAGCGACGCCGAGTTGATGCAGTAGCGCAAACCGGTTGGCGGCGGCCCATCGTTGAAGACGTGGCCCAGGTGCGCATCGCACCGGCTGCAGGCTACAGCGGTTCGCTCCCCCCAACTCCTGTCTTCAATTTCGGCCACGTTCTCTTGGGCAATCGGCTGCCAGAAACTCGGCCACCCGGTACCCGACTCGAACTTCGTGTCAGAAGAAAACAGCGCCGTGTCGCAGCAGATACAGCGAAAGAGCCCATGCTGGTGCAGGTTCCAATAGGAGCCCGTATAAGCCATCTCGGTATCGGCCCGCCGTGCAATGTCAAAGGCGTTAGCGGAAAGCTGCCGCCGCCACTCCGCCTCGCTCTTCACGATTTTCCTGACGCGGACCGTACCCAGAAGCAAGCCTGCCGGAGAAAATTCGGCGATCGTTACGTCGCCAACAGGTCCGCTTTGCGGCTCTGAGGTGGAGGGCGGCGCGGGGCGTAGCGACCATGCAGCAACGGCAGCGACAGCCAAGCCTCCGCTGAGCAGAAAGGCCCGCCGCGTCACCTTTTGTTGCGCACCATCTTGATTCAGATCGGAATCGAACATCGGTTCATCCACAATGCCCGAGGGCACCCGTCTATTGGACTCACCGGATACCCAAGAGTTACAGCTAGGCGTCCAACTGTTTGGCCACCAATTCGTTCAGAAGCGCCGGATTCGCCTGCCCTTTCGACAAACGCATCACCTGCCCAACAAAGAAAGCAGCCACGGTCTTCTTGCCCCCCCGATACTGCTCCACCTGCTTCGGGTTGGCGGTAATCACTTCCTGGATAAGCTTTTCCAGTGTCGCGGGATCGCTGATTTGCTGCGGTTTCTCCCGTTCATACACGGCGGCAAAGTCTTCACCTTTTTCAAAGGCCGTGTCGAACAGCCCCTTGAGCTGCTTGCTGGAAAGTTCCCCGGCCTCGGCCAGGTCCGCTGCTTGTACCAATCCTCGCAACGTGATCGGAGATTGCTCCAGTTCCAGACCCTTGGCCTTGAGACGGCCCATCAATTCGCTCTGGATCAGGTTGGCGACGCGCCGGGGGCTTCGCGCCTGCTTGGCTGCAGTTTCGAACTGGTCGGCGAACGAGCGGGTCGCGGTCAGGGCATGCGCATCCTGCAGGGTGATTTCGTACTCGGCGATCATGCGTTTGCGGCGCGCCTCGGGTAACTCCGGCAATCGGGTCAAAAGGGCCGCCTTCAAGGCCTCGGAAACAAGCAGCGGCGGCAGATCCGGCTCGGGGAAATAGCGATAGTCGTGCGCCTGTTCCTTTGACCGCATAGAGTAGGTGCGGCCCTCGGCGGCGTTCCACAACCGGGTTTCCTGCGCCACCCGGCCGCCGCTCTCGATCAGCTCCACCTGGCGCTCAATCTCGTACTCCAGGGCAGAACGGATAAAGCGGAAGCTGTTTACGTTCTTCACTTCAGCCTTGGTCCCGAATTTCTCTTGTCCACGCGGCCTTACGCTGACATTGGCATCGCAGCGCAGCGATCCTTCTTCCATGTTGCAGTCGCTCACGCCGGTGTAAAGGAGAATCTCCTTGAGCCGGGTCAGATACTCGTAAGCCTCGTCGGGCGTTCGCAGATCGGGCTCGCTCACGATCTCAATCAGCGGCGTCCCACACCGGTTCAGATCCACATAGGTCTTGGCCGCGGAATCGGGAAAGCCGTCATGCATGCTTTTGCCTGCGTCTTCCTCCATATGCAGGCGGGTGATGCCGATGCGCTTGATCACGCCGTGGCCGGAGCCATCCAGCGCCGGAACATCAATCCATCCGTGTTCCGCCAGCGGCTTATCGAACTGCGAAATCTGGTAGCCCTTGGGCAGGTCGGGATAGAAGTAGTTCTTGCGCGCGAAAACCGAATGCTCGCGAATTTCACAGTTGATCGCCGCCGCCGCCATCACCGCGTACTCCACCGCACGCTGGTTCAGCACCGGCAGCGCACCCGGCAAACCCAGGCAAGCCGGGCAAATATGCGTATTCGGTTCCCCGCCAAACCGATTTGCGCAGCCGCAGAAAGCCTTGGTGTTTGTTAGCAGCTGGACATGGACTTCGAGCCCGATCACCGGCTCATACTTGTCCAGAGCTTCAGGAGAAACACTGCTTGCAGTCAACGTCATCACCTTCGATTCTAGCAACGCCGGCAGTTCTAAGACGGCGCTGTGGCATATCCTTTTTCGCCTCATCTCAACCGCCCCCCGGGGTAGTAAGATTTTGAGGCAACCGGTCCGCCTGGAGAAGCCAAGCAAGTGATTGACATCCGCCAAGAGGTAACTGCCGTGATTGAGGCCACCGTCCTGGTCGTGGCCACCCTCTTTCCGATTGTGAATCCGCTGGGTAGCGCCGCGATCTTCGTCAACCTGGTTGGACCGGTAGCACCCCAAACCCAGCGCTTGCTGTCGCAAAAAATTGCGATCTATAGCTTCTTTCTGTTGTTTGGCTCACTGCTGTGGGGGGTGCATGTTCTTACATTCTTTGGAATTGCGATCTATGCCGTGCAGATTGGCGGAGGGCTGGTAGTCGCCGCCACCGGATGGTCACTGCTCAACCAGGACACCGGCAGAGCGAAAACCACCGCCCCCGCGGATGAGCAGATTCTCGACAACGCCTTCTATCCCTTCACTCTACCCATCACTGTGGGCCCAGGTTCCATTTCCGTGGCCATTACTCTAGGGGCGCATTTGCCTCCCGAGCTCCACGAGACTTCACTGCTATCGCCCAGGGTGCTGATCGCCGCCACGAGCGGCATCATCCTGATCTGCCTGATTATCTATGTCTGCTATCTCTACGCTCGAAAGGCGGAGCAGCTCCTGGGCAGATCTGGCACATCGATGGTGATGCGCCTCTCCTCGTTCATCCTGCTGTGCATTGGCGTGCAGATTATCTCTACCGGCATCAAGGCATATTTGCAAACCATCAGGTAAGTCCGGGGCGGCCCTTATGGCTTGGTAAGTGCCAGATTCTTTCTCAGTTGTTCCAGTTCTTTCGCGTCGAGCGTTCCGTCGTGATCGGTATCCACCTTGTCGAATTGGGCGTCCATGTAGGTACTGAACTCTGCTTTAGAGACCGTACCATCATTATCGGGGTCCATAGCCGCTAGCCATTGCTTCGCGGCCGCCACGCTCCCCGTAGACTTCTGACCATGAGAGACCGTCGAGACCACGGCCATCGCACCGATCGCGAGAACCGCACCGAGCGACCACCCCAAAATCCTGTTTTTCTGCATCGTTTGCTCCAGGGAAAGTATGGATTCTGTGTGCAGTCTAAATTGTTTGTTCCTGCCACGTCATCCGTGGGAGCCGCGCAGCCAGCGGCTAACCGCGAAGTTATAATCATGTTGAGATTGAGATTGCTCACTCTACAAAACGTTCTGATAACCGGGTTCCTGGTCCTATGCCTTGGATGTAGACCGTCTGGTAGCGCGAAGCCGATTGGCCCGGTTGTCAATATCAAAGCGCCGCTCGGGCTGCCTCCAGTCCCGATCCCCGCGGATAACCCCCCGACCGTGGCGACCATCGCACTGGGCCGCAGACTTTTCTACGACCCCAGGCTTTCCAAAGACAACACCCTGTCCTGCGCCTCCTGTCACAATCCAAACATCGGCTTTACCGACGGACGCCGAATCGCGCAAGGTGTCGGCGGCATGTTAGGCGTCCGCAATGCCCCAACCTTGTTGAACGCGGCCTACTCCCCGTTCCAATTCTGGGATGGCCGGGCCGCTACTCTCGAGGAGCAATCCGCCGATCCCATTGCGAACCCCGTGGAAATGAATCAGACTCACGACGTTTCGGTTTCGAAAATCGACGCCGACCCGGCATACCGGGCCGAGTTCGCCCAGGCCTTTGGTCCGGGAACGGTAACTCTCAGAAAGATCCAGAAGTCGTTGGCCAGTTTTGAACGCACCCTGCTCAGTGGCAACTCGGCTTTTGACCGATATGAATATGGCGGAGACAGGCAAGCGCTCACACCCTCTGCCATCCGCGGCCTGGCGGTTTTCACGGATCCCAGGAGAGGGAACTGCGCTGTCTGTCACACCATCAACAAAAATTACGCGCTTTTCACCGATGGAAAATTTCACAACACTGGCGCGGGCATTAATGGAGAAGGGGAGTTCACTGACGTGGGCCGTTTCAGCCAGACAAAAATAGAGGCTGACAAGGGCGAGTTCAAGACACCTACATTGCGCAACGCTGCCGTCACTGGACCCTACATGCACGACGGGAGCCTCAAGACACTTAAAGATGTTATCGCTTTTTACGCCGGCGAAGGCAACTCCAATCCGTATCTCGACAAGGAAATGAAATCGATCCGACTTTCCGGGCAGGACCGCGCCGATCTGCTCGAGTTCCTCCAGTCTTTGACCGGCGAGATGCCGAAGAACGTGGGAGCACCATGAGATCCATTCTCTTTCTCACTCTCTGCTGCTCGGCCGTGCTGCTGAGTGGCTGCACGGGAAAGTTACAATCCGGGCAGCCCGGCACCACACAAGTTACGCCGGCGCAGGCATTCTTCAAGGTGGACCCTTCAACTGCCGGCTCTGTCAGTGGGCGGATTCGCTTTACGGGGAAAATACCGGCGCCCAAATTGATCGATATGAGTGAGGAGCCTGCCTGCGTCGAAGCCCATCACGGAAAAGCCTATGACGAGTCCCTGGTCGTAAGCAAGAGCGGCGGTCTAGCCAACGCGTTTATCTATATCAAGAGTGGCTTAGAAGGAAAAACATTTGCGATTCCTCCTACCCCGGTCACCATCGATCAGAGCGGCTGCTGGTTCCGTCCGCGGGTGGTCGGCATTCAGACAGGGCAAATCCTTCAGGTTGTCAACTCCGATCCAGTGACCCACAACATTCACCCGATGGCCGAAATCAACCGCGAATGGAACCACAGTCAAGGGGCCGGCGACCCTCCCATCGACCGCAAATTCATCAAGCCGGAAATCATGATCAGGGTGAAATGTAACATTCACAGTTGGATGCACGCTTTCATCGGCGTTCTGAATCATCCCTATTTCGCTGTGTCGAAGGATGACGGATCCTACGAAATCACCAACCTACCGCCGGGTACATACACCATCGCAGTCTGGCAGGAGAAGCTTGGGACACAAGAGCAGCAGCTGATTGTTCCCTCCCACGGCGCGGCCAACGCCAACTTCACGTTCAAGGAGAAGTAACCCATGCGCAAGATTGGATATGTACTCTGTGCAGTTGCTTTTGCGGCGTTTTCCGCGGGCTGCAACTCCTCCAAAGCCCCGGAGCAGCGTGCGCAAATCGCGCCGCCCGCAGAAACATCCGCGCCACGGATCTTCGTGACCAATGAAGTTTCCGGAGATCTAAGCATCATCGATTCGGGAAATTACAATGTGCTCGCGACCATTCCGCTGGGTAAGCGCCCACGCGGCATCCATCCCAGCCCGGATCACAAAACGATCTATGTCGCGGTCAGCGGCACACCGATTGCTGGACCCGATGTCGATGAGAGTACTCTCCCGCCGCCCGACAAGACCGCGGATGGAATCGCCGTCTTCGACGTTGCGCAGAAAAAGGTGCTGCGAATTATCCATGGCGGTTCCGATCCGGAAAACTTCGATGTAAGCAAGGACGGAACGCAACTCTACACCTCCAACGAAGATGTCTCCGCCGTAAGTATTGTCGACATTGCCTCGGGGAGCGTGGTGAAGTCTTTTAGCATGGGTGCCCAGCCCGAAGGTGTGCAGATAACTCCAGATGGCAAGCACGTCTGGGTGACCTCAGAAGAGACTGGAACCATCTCTGTGCTTGATCCGGCTGCGGGAAAGATCATCAAGACCTTCAAGGTTGGGCATCGTCCGCGCAACGTCGCGTTCACGCCAGATGGTTCACACGCCTACATCAACGCAGAAAACGACGGAACCGTAGTGCTGGTGGATGCCAAAAAGTACCAGACGCTCAAGACCATTCCTCTGGGCAAGCCGGGCTTGATCAAGCCCATGGATGTTGTGCTCTCGCCCGATGCGACGAAGCTCTACGTGAGCACCGGCCGAGGCCGCCAGGTCTTTACTATCGACACAGCCACCAACGCTGTCGTGGGCTCTGTTGAGGTGGGGCGGCGCCCATGGGGTATAGCCCTTTCGCCCGACGCCAAAACCCTATACTCGGCCAACGGACCGTCGAATGACGTCTCAGTAGTAGACCTTGCTACCAACACCGTGACCAAAAGGATCAAAGCCGGCACCGGCCCCTGGGGCCTGATCGTCTTACCGCGCTAGGCGTTTGGGGATGCTCGCGGAGTCGAAAGATAAAACCGCAGATCTCTCCGCAGCGGAGTGGAGAGATTTGCGGTTCGCCTTAGTGCCTAGCTCCCCGCCAGTTGTCGCAGCACATACTGCAAAATACCGCCGTTTTCGTAGTAGAGAATTTCCTGGGGCGTGTCGATGCGCACCGTTGCCTTGAACTCCCGCACCACTCCCGCTCCATCCGTTGCCTTCACCGTCAGCGTGCGCCCCTGGGCAAACTTCTGCTCCAGCATCCGGCGAATTCCCTCCACGTCAAAGACTTCTTCGCCGCTGAGCCCCAGTGATTCAGCACTTTCCCCGCTCTCAAACTGCAAGGGCAGAATTCCCATACCGACCAGGTTCGACCGATGAATACGTTCGTAGCTCTGCGCAATCACCGCACGGACGCCCAGCAGGCGCGGTCCCTTGGCCGCCCAATCACGCGAGGAGCCGGAGCCGTATTCCTTGCCGGCAAGGATCACCAGGGGTGTACCGCGCTCAGCATATTTCACTGACGCATCGAAGATGCTCATTCCTTCGCCTTCGGGCAGCAGGCGAGTCACACCGCCTTCTGTTCCCGGAGCCAGCTTGTTGCGCAGCCGCACGTTGGCGAAGGTGCCCCGCACCATCACCTCGTGATTGCCGCGCCGCGATCCGTAGGAATTGAAGTCCGCCGGTTTCACTCCGTGGCCGACCAGGTATTTGCCGGCAGGTCCGTCCAGCTTGATCGAGCCGGCAGGCGAAATGTGATCGGTGGTAACACTGTCGCCCAGGACAGCCAACACCCGAGCGCCTCTGATCTCCTCGACCGGCGAGGGCTTGGCCGGCATACCGTCAAAATAGGGCGCCTTGCGGATGTAGGTTGAATCCCCTTCCCACTGGTACGTATCGCCGGTAGGAAACTTCAGGTTCTGCCAGTTCTTATCCCCATCTGTGACGGTTGCATATTCCTTGGTAAAGATCTCGGAATCAATCGCCGCCGCCATGGTGCTGTTTACTTCTTCCTGGCTGGGCCAAATGTCCTTCAGATACACCGGCGCGCCGTGGATATCCTTGCCCATCGGATCGGTGTCAAAATTGTGCCCTATGTTGCCCACCAGCGCGTATGCCACCACCAGCGGCGGAGACATAAGGTAATTAGCCCGCACTTCGGAGTTGATGCGGCCCTCAAAGTTTCGATTTCCGCTTAGCACAGATACCGCTACGAGCCCATGGTCGTCGATGGACTTGGAAACATCCGTCGGCAGAGGGCCCGAGTTGCCAATGCAGGTGGTGCAGCCATAACCCACCACCTGAAAACGCAGCTTATCGAGCGCCTCGGTGAGCCCCGCCCGCTGGTAGTAATCCGTCACCACGCGAGAGCCTGGCGCCAGCGAAGTCTTGACCCATGGCGGAACCCGCAATCCTTTTTCCACCGCCTTTTGCGCCAGTAGACCGGCAGCAATCATCACTGACGGATTGGAGGTGTTGGTGCAGCTGGTAATGGCCGCGATCACGATCGATCCGTGGTCAAGGTAGCAATCGACATCCACGCCGAAGCGTTCCTTGACCGAGGTTGCGGGTCCCTTCTCCGCGGTGGACTTTTCACTACCGTTTGCCCACGTGTGTCCGCCCTCGCCCTCCCAGCGGATGGTTTGGCGCTCCTTGCGGCCGGCGGCACTCGGCCCCATCAGGCCAGGCAGTTGCTGCTCAAAGCTCGGCCCGGTTTGCGAAAGCGGCACCCGGTCTTGCGGCCGCCGCGGACCAGCCACGCTGGGCTCCACCGTCGAAAGATCCAGATGCGTGGTTTGCGTGTACTCGGCCTCGGCCGAATCAGGAGTGTGGAACCAACCCTGCTCCTTGGAGTATGCCTCCACCAGCTTGATCTGCTCCGCACTGCGCCCGGTCAGTTTCAAGTAGCGCAATGTCTCCGCATCGACAGGAAAGATTCCGCAGGTCGCGCCATACTCCGGCGCCATGTTGCCGATCGTTGCCCGGTCCGCGAGGCTCAACTCGCTTACACCAGAGCCGTAGAACTCCACAAACTTACCTACCACGCCCAGCTTGCGCAGGATCTCGGTTACGGTCAGCACCAGGTCGGTCGCAGTGGCGCCCTCGCGCAGCTTGCCCGTCAGCTTGAACCCGACTACCTGCGGCACCAGCATCGAGACCGGCTGACCCAACATGGCCGCTTCGGCTTCGATCCCGCCAACACCCCACCCAAGCACGCCCAATCCGTTAATCATGGTGGTATGGGAGTCGGTGCCCACCAGGGTGTCAGGATACGCTCGCAGCGGGCCCCCGTTCGGTTGCGTCGTAAACACCACGCGAGCTAGGTACTCGAGGTTGACCTGGTGGCAGATGCCCATTCCGGGGGGAACGGCGGAGAAGTTCCGAAACGCGGACTGGCCCCACTTCAGAAAGGCGTAACGTTCCCGGTTGCGCTGGAACTCGAGGGCGGCGTTGATCGAGTACGCATTCGAAGTCCCAAATTCGTCCACCTGGACCGAGTGATCGATGACCAACTCCGCCGGTTGCAACGGGTTGATCTTCTCCGGATCGCCCCCCAGCTGTTTCATAGCATCTCGCATGGCAGCCAGGTCCACAACCGCGGGGACGCCGGTAAAGTCCTGCATCAGCACGCGTGCCGGCATGAACGCAATTTCCCGCGCCGGCTCGGCCTTGGCCTGCCACTTGGCCAGGAACTCGATGTCGTCCGCCGTTACGCTCTTGCCGTCTTCCTGCCGCAGCAGGTTCTCCAGCAGGACACGCAAGCTGTAGGGAAGGCGGTGAAGGGCGAGGCCTTTGGCCTCAAGTGCCTGAAGACGGAAGATCTCGTAGCTCTTGCTCCCGACCTTCAGGATAGATTGGCTACCGAAGCTGTTCATTGATATTTTTCCTCTCTGCTGTCCGGCCAGATCGCATCTGGGCGGGGTTTCGGCGCAAAAATGCGCGAGCGCGCGAGCCTGATCAAAGCTGGTTTGTCAGGGTCTGGCTGACGAAAAGTTAGGAGGAATGGTTCCGTCCACGGTCAGGCTTGCCGTGACGGAAACGCTTGTGCAGGAAATCGCGAAGTCTGCTCCGGGCGTTCATGATCCGCTGATAATTTTAAACCTTTTTCCTGCATCGGCGAGACCGATTCAGGAGACAACGCTCAATCCCAGCAACACCACGTTGAGAGCAAGAATGAGGGCGACCGTCAGCCAACCGAGAAAGCTGGTCACCATCCCGTTGGTGAATGCACCCATCAACTGGCGGCGACCGCACAGGATGAGCAGGGGGACCAGGGCAAAAGGCAGGGTAAAACTCAGCACCACCTGGGAGAGGACCAGGATGCGGAGCGGATTCAGGCCGAGACCGATCACAATCATCGCCGGCAGCAAAGTCAGCAGCCTCCGCAGGAAGATGCTGAACCGCACCTTCAGAAATCCCTCAAGGATCATCTGGCCTGCCAGCGTTCCCACGGTCGAGGAAGAAAGGCCGGAGCACAAGAGCGCAATGGCGAAGATGGTAGCGGAAGCCGGACCCAGCAACGGACCCAGCGTGCGGTGAGCCTCCTCGATCGACATATCGCTGCGGCCGGAGCCGGCAAAGGCGGCCGCGGCAACAATTACCATCGCGGAGTTCACCAGCCACGCGCCGTTCATGGCCGCAAACACATCCAACGCCTCCAGCCGGAGATGGCGAAGCCGTGAAAGGTAGCGGTCGTCGGAGGATTGCGCTTTACGGTCTTCGCTGGCCAGCCGCGGCTGCACCAGGCCGGAATGCAGGTACACCACGTGCGGCATCACCGTTGCCCCAAGCATGCTGACCGCCGCGTAGATACTCCGGCGATCCAACCAGGGCACTGCCGTGTGGTAGGCAATCTGCCGCCAGTCGGGATGAACCAGAAAAATCTCCACCAGGTAGCACAGCCCAATCACCAGGACAAATACCATGATGCCGATTTCCAGGCTCCTGAACCCCCGCAGTTCGAGCGCCAGGATGGCAAAGACGCAGACCGCTGAGACAATGGCGGCGAGAAACATCACCGTTGTTTGAGTAAGCCCCAGATGGAGAAAGTAGCCGCCGAAAAGCAAGTAGAAGCCCAGCGCGGCGCCCAGAAATTCGGCCAGGTCGGTGGCCAGCGCTGACAGCTCGGCCGCCACCCATAGACCGATCGCCGTCCGGCGTGAGAAATGCTCACGGCAGTTCTGCGGCAGCGTGGCTCCGGTCGCAATACCCAGCTTGGCGGAGAGATATTGGATCAGGATGGCCATAAGGTTCGACCACAGCAGAACCCAGAGAAGCTTGTAGCCGAATCCCGTCCCGGCGATTAGATTCGTGCCGAAGTTCCCTGGGTCGATGTAAGCAATGCTGGCGACGAACGCCGGCCCGAACCAATACAAGGCCTGCCGTGTCTTGAGCTGGGGAAGCAGCGCGGCGGATGGTGAAGATGAAACCGGAAGCGAGGGTGGAGAAGCGGGAGACATGGCGCAATCCTCGGTTTCAGCTGCGGGCGGTTTCAGCTGCGGGCAGGTCCAGTATAGCCTGCATTTCCGTTTTATTGTTAACCATAGTTAACGACTCTTCGCAATCCGAGGCTATGGGTTAGTCTTGCCACAGTTCCTGGCAACGGATATTGGTCATGAGAGAGGGGTTGTCTGCAGGCGATGAAAGTGCTGGTGATTGGTGGGGGAGGCCGCGAACATGCTTTGGTATGGTCCATCGCGCGCTCCCGGCGAGTTTCCGAAGTCGTTTGCGCGCCGGGCAATGCGGGCATAGCCCAGTTGGCGCGCTCGATTCCGGCGAGCCAGAAGGATCTCGACGACCTGTTGCGGGTGACCGCCGCGGAGAGTCCCGACCTGGTGGTCGTAGGCCCTGAGCTTCCCTTATCGCTCGGGCTGGTGGACGAGTTGCAGCGACGCAGCATCCCGGTCTTTGGGCCAACGCAGAAGGCGGCGCAGCTGGAAAGCAGCAAAGCCTTCGCCAAGCGCTTCATGCAGCGTCACCAGATCCCCACGGCGGCTTATGCGGTAGCCACCAGCGAGCAGCAGGCCATGGAGTCGATCGACCTCTTCCATCTGCCGGTGGTGATCAAAGCGGACGGTCTCGCTTCCGGCAAGGGAGTAATCATTTGCGAAACCCGGCGCGAGGTAACCGAGGCAATTTCCGGCCTGATGGCCGGGAAGCTTCTCGGGGCCGTGCAGTCCTCGATCGTAATTGAAGAGTTCCTCACCGGTGAAGAGATCTCGTTCCTTACCCTGACGGATGGCAAGCACGTAGCACCGCTGTTGCCCGCACAAGACCATAAGCGTGTTGGCGAGGGCGATGTGGGACCCAATACCGGGGGCATGGGCGCCTATACGAAAGACGGCATGGTAGACGACCAGATGCGCGACTGGATCATGAATCACATTGCGCTTCCCGCGGTGACTGGCATGGCGGCGGAAGAGTCGCCGTTCGTGGGAGTACTGTACTGCGGGTTGATGATGACGGCGCGGGGCCCAATGGTACTGGAGTTCAACGCGCGCTTTGGCGATCCTGAGACCCAGGCCATCCTGGCCCGGCTGGACAGCGACCTGGTAGCGACCCTCGAGGCCTGCGTTGAGGGCCGCCTGAGCGGCACCGAATTACGCTGGAAACCCGGCGCCTCAGCGTGTGTGGTCGCCGCCTCGGCCGGATATCCGGGCAGCTACCTGACCGGCCACAAAATCAGCGGGCTGGAAGAGGCGGCTCGCATACCGGGAGTCGAGATTTTTCATTCCGGCACTGGTCTGGTCGACGGGCATTACGTGACCGAAGGTGGCCGGGTGTTCGGCGTAACAGCGGCGGCCGACACGCTGCAGCACTCGCTAGCGCTCGCCTACGAGGCGCTCGGCCGAATCCAATTCGATGGAATTTACTACCGAAAGGACATCGGGCATCGATCGTTGGAGAAACCGTAGACCATAGCAGCAACCAATACACCAGGGACCTGCGGCGGGCACGAATCTTCTCACGGCGCGGCTACTCTAATTCGAGGAGCTGGTTTGAGGAGTTGGGCCGGCCCGGTTGGGTCGTTGCCCGGAGGTGGTATGGTAGCCCGCATGGCGGATGTAGGCGTAGCTGAAGTTGACCCGGTATGCGGCATGAAGGTGCTGCCGGAGAAAGCCGCGGCTTCCTTCGAGCACTCCGGACGCACCTGGTACTTCTGCTCCAACGGGTGCCGGGCAAAGTTCGAGGCTTCCCCATCCCGCTATGACGGCTCAGCGCCAGCTGCGGTAGTGCCGCCGCTCCTGCCTGCAAAACCTTCCGTGCCTACCCGATACACCTGTCCGATGCATCCCGAAGTGCTGGAGGGGAAGCCGGGCGCCTGTCCCAAATGCGGCATGGCGCTCGAAACAACCGCGCCCCTCACCGCAGCGGAACGTACCGAATACACCTGCCCCATGCATCCTGAGATCGTGCGCGACGGGCCCGGCGCTTGTCCTATTTGTGGCATGGCGCTCGAACCACGAGCCGTCGTAGCGAACGCCGCCAATCCTGAACTGGCCAGCATGACGCGGCGATTGGTAGTAGGGGCGGCGCTGACATTGCCCTTGCTCGCCATCATGGTCAGCGACCTCCTGCCCAGCCGTCCGCTGCCACACTACCCTTGGTTGGGATGGATTGAGTTTGCCCTGGCGACGCCGGTGGTGTTGTGGGGCGGGTGGCCTTTCTTTGAGCGGGGCTGGGCCTCGTTCGTTCATCGCAGCCTGAATATGTTCACCCTGATCGCCATGGGGACCGGCGCTGCTTATCTTTACAGCCTGGTTGCCGTCGCGGTGCCCGGCCTTTTCCCGCCTTCGTTTCGCGATGCCTCAGGAAACCTGGGCCTCTATTTTGAAGCGGCAGCGGTCATCACGGTTCTGGTTCTGCTGGGCCAGGTGCTCGAGTTGCGAGCTCGCAGCAAAACAAGCGGCGCCATCCAGGCTCTGCTCGGCCTGGCCCCCAAAACCGCGCGCCGCATTTCTCCCGACGGCCGGGAGACTGACGTCGCTCTCAGCGAAGTGGCCATCGGCGACCGGCTTCGCATCCGGCCAGGCGAAAAGGTGCCAGTCGATGGCCTGGTGGCAGACGGACGCAGCTCCGTTGACGAATCGATGGTCAGCGGCGAGCCGATCCCGGTGGAGAAAACTGCCGGAGCCAGAGTCGTGGGTGGGACCCTGAACGGGACGGGTAGCCTGATCATGCAAGCAGAGCGTGTTGGCGCGGACACCCTGCTGGCACAGATCGTAAAGATGGTCAGCGAAGCACAAAGGAGCCGGGCTCCTATTCAGCGCCTTGCCGATCGGGTGGCTTCCTACTTCGTCCCCGCGGTTTTGGCCGCGGCCGCCATCACCTTTGTTGTCTGGGCGGTGTTTGGCCCGCAACCTCGGTATGCCCATGCCCTGGTGAACGCAGTCGCCGTGCTGATCATTGCCTGCCCCTGCGCTCTCGGCCTGGCGACGCCAATGTCGATCATGGTGGGCACAGGGCGCGGCGCCGGTGAAGGAATCCTCATCCGCAACGCCGAAGCCTTGGAAACGCTGGAAAAAGTGACCATTCTGGTAGTGGATAAGACGGGAACCCTCACCCAGGGCAAGCCCCAACTCAGCAGCCTGGCCGCCGCCAAAGGTTTCACCGAAACCCAGCTTCTCCAGGCGGTCGCCAGCCTTGAAAAGGCTAGCGAACATCCTCTGGCCGCCGCCATTCTCGCCGCCGCCAGGGAAAAGAAGATCGAACTGCTTCCGGTGGCAGACTTTGTATCGGTTACCGGGAAAGGCATCTCGGGAACTATGCAGGGCCAGCGAGTCGCCGCCGGCAATGCTGCGATGATGGCGGACGCCGGAGCCTCGTCGCTGCCTCTTGAGCGGCAGGCGGAAGAACTGCGCGAGGCCGGACAAACCGTCATGTGGGTTGCCCTGGACGGCCGCCTCGCCGGCTTAGTCGCAATCGCGGATCCCATCCGCGAATCTGCCATCCAGGCGATCCAGGAGCTGAAGCGGGAAGGGATCAGGGTGGTGATGGCTACCGGCGACAGCCGTACGACGGCAGCGGCACTGGCGCAGAAGCTAGGAATAGATTTTGAAGCGGAGGTACTTCCGGCGCAAAAGGCCGAACTGGTCAAGAGGCTGCAATCCGACGGAACAGTCGTGGCCATGGCGGGGGACGGCGTCAACGATGCACCAGCACTGGCGCAGGCTCAAATAGGCATCGCGATGGGCACTGGCACCGACGTTGCCATGGAGTCCGGCGAAATCGTCCTGGTAAAGGGGGACCTTCGCGGCATTCTCAAGGCGCGCCGTTTGAGCCAGCGAACCATGGGCAACATACGCCAGAATCTTTTCTTTGCCTTTTTCTACAACGCGCTGGGTGTCCCGATCGCTGCCGGTGTGCTGTACCCAATCTTCGGATTGCTGCTGAGCCCGATGATCGCCGCAGCGGCAATGAGCTTCAGCTCCGTCTCCGTGATTGCCAACGCCTTACGTCTGCGAACCGCCTCGCTCGACCGCCGATAACGAAAACGAACCCGGAGAATGACACTGGTGCCCATCCTTCTCGCCTCTGGCGAAGGGTGGGTTCGACGAACATCCGTATCAACTGCGGCCATCCCACCCTTTGCCCGAAGAACGCAAAGGATGGGGCACCCGGCTATCGATTGAAAAACCGTTACCTATTTCGGCCTCACTGGCTCTTCATATCCATCTGAGCGCGACGGAAGGCGTAATCGCTCACGTGGACCGAGCCCTGAAATGGCCGATTGATATCGGCAACCGCCACCAGCACGAGCGAAATAAGCAAGGAAAACGCACTCACCTGGATCACATGCAATGCGCCATTCGCGGCCCCAAACATGCACGTGGAGGCAACCGTAACCGCTCCCCCAATCAGCAGGACAAACCACAGCACGCCGGGGAGGCGCGATGCGTTCTCCACCAGGCGAATGCGGCGATCTCCCGCCAGGGCGCTGAGTTCGTAGAGAGCATGATCTTCGGCGGTAATCTCGTTGGGCGAAGCTCCTTTCGAGGCCGTAAGAGTCTCCCACATCTGGCGGACAATCTCACGGGTTTCCGCGGGGTTGCCTCCGGCAGCCATCTCTACCCATTCCTGTTCGACAACCGCGTCGCCATACGCTCTAGCCAACACCTTTAGCCTGGCGCCTTGCTCCGGAGCAAGACCGTCTGACAGTCGGAATAGGCTTACCAGCGCATTGGCTTCGGCATCGGCATTCAGTTCAGCCGCGCCAAAGTCGATCCACACGGTGTACAGCATGAACCCGATGATCACTGCGTACGTCGTGCCCAGAACAGAAAGCTGCCAGCCGATCAGGTCGTTGTGAGCCCGTCGCGACTCAGGAGGCCAGTAGTAGTTCACCGCCTCCATAAAGCCAAGAGAACACGCCAGGGCAACAAGCACGATGAGCACATTTTGCAGCGTATTCAGCATTTCCCTCGGCCTGCACAAGAATCTCCACCGCGTCGCAATGAGGCTACAGCATCGCACGCAACGACGGTGACAGATTCTCCTAGAATTTGCGGGTCCACTCTTTGGGCCAGCGTTCGATCACAACCTTCTTGTCGGTATAGAACTCAATGGCGTCTTTTCCCTGTCCATGCAGGACCCCCATGAAGCTGTCTCTCCAGCCGCTGAACGGAAAGTAAGCCATGGGAGCCGCAACGCCGATGTTGACGCCGATATTCCCGGCCGGAACCTCGTAGCGGAACTTGCGGGCCGCCGCGCCGCTCGAAGTAAAGATTGCGGCAGAGTTGCCGAAGGCGCTCTGCGAGAGAGTCTCGATCGCGTCATCGAGTGTGTTCGATTCATTCACCGTCAGCACCGGACCAAAAATCTCCGTCGAGGTGAGCGCGTTCGATGCCCCGATCCCGGTAAGGATCGTGGGATCGATAAAGTTGCCGGACGCGCTGGCTGACGATTTGCGGCCGTCGAGCAGCACCTTTCCGCCATCTTTTACGCCCTTCTCCACCAGGTTCAGAATGCGCGACTTGCTGTCGGCGGTAATCACCGGCCCCATTTGCACGCCCTTCTCCAGGCCGTTGCCGGTGCGAATGCTGGACGCGAGGTCGACAATTGCTTCGTTGAACTTCTTGCTCACGTCGCCTACAGTGACGGCGACCGACACGGCGAGGCATCGCTGCCCGGCGCAGCCAAACGCGCTGTCGCTCACGATCTTCGCGGTCATTTCCAGATCCGCATCCGGCATGACCACGACGTAGTTCTTCGCCCCGCCCTGGCACTGCACCCGCTTGCCGTGGTTGGAGCCTTCGGAGTAGATGTACTTCGCGACCGGTGTGGAGCCAACAAAGCTGATGGCGCGCACGTCTTTGTGGTGCAGAAGGGCGTCGACAGCCGGTTTGCCGCCCACCACCATGTTGCATACCCCGGCAGGCAACCCGGTCTCGTGCAGCAATTCGAAGAGCAGGCGCGCGGTCAGTGGCACGCGCTCAGAAGGCTTGAGGATAAACGTATTCCCCGTGGCAATCGCATAAGGAAGGAACCAAAGTGGAATCATCGAAGGAAAATTGAATGGCGTGATCGCAACCGCTACTCCCAGCGGTTGACGGATCATGATCTCGTCGATGCCACTGGCTACGTCCTCCAGGTTGTAGCCCTGCATCAGGCTGGGAATTCCGCAGGCCACTTCGACGTTCTCGATGCCCCGCTGCAGTTCGGCCCTGGCTTCGGCAAATGTCTTTCCGTTCTCCTGCGTCGTGGTGCGGGCAATGTCATCGGCGCGCTTGAGAAGAAGCTCGCGGAAACGAAACAGATACTGGATCCTGTCCTGCGGAGGGGTTCGCCGCCAAGCGGGAAAAGCAGCCACCGCAGCAGCCACCGCAGCCTCAACATCGGCCGGCCCAGAGAGACCGATCTGGGCATGAACTTCTCCCGTTGCCGGATCGGTAATGTCTACCGTGCTGGAAGCGCTGCTACCCTGCCAGGCTCCGCCGTAATAGTTGGTTTCAAGAAGCGCGGTTTGCTGTGCCATGTCTAGTTCTCCTGGGGACTCTGAAAGGCTGGTGGTCGAGTTCTCCGAGGGTGACGGGTTTCCAGGGAATCTTCGCTGGTCTAACCAGATCCACCATCAGTGGGCGATGGGTTTAGGGGTTCTCGTCGAATTCACCCACAACCATACCATGAACATTTTACGCGCCCGGCGGGCATCCGGTCCTGGTTTGTCCCACATTGTGGCACCCGGCTCCTGGCTATCTAAAACCGGCTTGGCATGGTTTATGATTTTGATGGTGGGATGCAGCTCGCAGCCCGGCCAGCGGCAGAAACCCGGAGGCAGTTAAGAAATGGCTATTGGTCGTGGGCTCTTCTCTGAACAACGGGTTCGGTTGGGTTTTTTGACCCTGGTGACCGCCGGGGCGATCATTGCCGCCAATTTGATCGGTTTTGCCGACACCGCCAAGCAGCCGCCCATGAGCGCCAAGGCTAAACGGGGTTCTGCGGTCTTCCAGGAAAATTGTGTGAGCTGCCACAACAAGCAGCCGGATGACTCCACTCCTTTCGGCCCGCCAAACCTGCACGGCATCTTCAGCAGCAAGCCGATGGTCAAACCCCCCATCACTCCGGCTCAGGCCACGGACATCATTCGCAAGGGAGTCGCGCCCATGCCCGCCTTTGGCGAGCTCCTGACAGAAGCGCAAATCAGCGACCTGATAGCCTACTTGAAGGTCCAGTAGCGCGCTGCTGCGTAGGGAGCCGAATGGCCCCTCCGGCGAATGTCCAACCCTTATAGTCCTGAAATTCATAAAGGATCAATGGCCTCACCCCGCTCCACGGGAAAGCCCGTCCGCTTTGCAGCCGCAATGATCGCGTTTGCGCTGCTCGCGCCGTCTCTCTGCCTCCAAGCGCAGAACCAAAAGGTTCTGCATATCGCTGGTTCCGAGCATGGCTTTCTCGTCTTACGTAATCTCGCCGGGGCAATTCTCGCTTCGGGCGAATTGACCCAGGCGCCGTACGGCAAGTGGATGAAGCTTCGCGTGGTCTTCCATTTTCGCGACGGCTCCGTTGACGATGAGACCACTATCTACTCCCAGCGGCGAACCTTTCGCCTGATCAGCGACCACCACATCCAGAGCGGTCCCACCTTTCCCAACCCGCTCGACGTAACCATCGATGCGCGTGGGCAGCAGGTAAGTGTCAGTGACTTATCCAACAACAAGGGTCAGGTCAAGATCCAGCACATGAATCTGCCGCCTGACCTGGCCAACGGCATTCTCTTCATCCTGCTCGAAAACCTCGAAGCCAACGCTCCCAAGATCGAGGTCCCGTATCTTGCCGACCCGACCAGAATGGTAAAACTGGCAATTATTCAGCAAGGGGAGGAGCCGTTCGAAATCGCCGGCCGCTCTTACAAGGCAATGAAGTACGACATCAAGGTAGAACTTGGCGGCCTGACCGGCGTCCTGGCTCCGATGATCGGTAAGCAGCCCCCGGACCTCCACGTGTGGGTCACGGAAAGCACCGTGCCGGCTGTCATTCGCGTGGACGGTACCTTGTACAACGAGGGGCCCGTCTGGAGTATTCAACTCGCAAGCCCAACCTGGTAACTCCCAGGTAAACTCCTCACAACGGGGGGTACGACGTGTCACACAAAGGTCCCTCTGCTTCTTTTCCCCCGCCCCCAGGTGAAGGATCCGCGGGGTTTGTTCGCGTACGCGGCGCGCGAGAACACAATCTCAAAAACATCGATGTCGAGATCCCTCGCGATGCCTTGGTGGTCTTCACTGGCGTTTCGGGTTCTGGCAAATCCTCGTTGGCGTTCGGCACGCTCTACGCGGAAGCACAGCGACGTTATCTAGAGTCGGTCTCGCCGTACGCCCGGCGTCTTTTTCACCAGATGGCTGTGCCCGAAGTCGATGCCATCGATGGCCTGCCTCCCGCAGTGGCATTGCAGCAGCAGCGAGGGTCGCCTACCACGCGCTCCTCGGTCGGCAGCGTCACCACCCTTTCAAATCTTTTTCGCATGCTGTATTCACGGGCTGGGGAGTATCCGCCTCACCAGCCGATTCTTTACGCCGAATCTTTTTCCACCAATACACCCGAGGGCGCCTGTCCCAGGTGCCATGGCCTCGGCCGGATTTATGAGGTGACGGAAGGTTCGATGGTCCCTGATGACTCGCTTACAATTCGCCAGCGGGCTATTGCCGCGTGGCCCGTCGCCTGGCAAGGGCAGAACCAGCGCGACATCCTGACCACGCTTGGCTATGACGTCGATCGGCCCTGGCGCGACCTAGCGAAAAAGGACCGCGACTGGATCCTCTTCACCGATGAGCAGCCGGTTGTGCCAGTCTATGCGGGCTTCACTCCAAAAGAGGTGCGAGCGGCAATCAAACGCAAGGCGGAGCCAAGCTATCAGGGTACGTTTACCAGCGCGAAGCGGCATGTGCTGCACACCTTCGCCAACACGCACAGCCCCTTGATGAAAAAGCGGGTCGCCCAATACATGCTGAGCGGTGAATGTCCCCTCTGCCATGGCAAGCGGTTGCGCCTGGAGTCGCTATCCGTCAAGTTCGCCGGCCTGGACATTGCCGAGCTATCAAGGCTGCCGCTAAAGCGTCTGGCTGCCATTCTGCGCCCATTTGCCGAAGGAGAAACCCGGGGTAGCGCAGCCCTGCAAGCCGAACACCCGGAAAAAGTGATCGTTACGCAACGCATTGCCGAGGACCTGTTGGCGCGGCTCGCGGTGTTACTTGATCTTGGCCTCGGATATCTCACCCTGGAGCGCAGTACGCCCACGCTCTCCCCCGGTGAGCTGCAGCGCCTGCGCCTGGCGACCCAGATACGATCCAATCTCTTTGGCGTGGTCTATGTTCTCGATGAGCCATCTGCAGGTTTGCATCCCGCCGACATCGAGGCGCTCCTGGTTGCGTTTGAGCGATTACGCTCCGCTGGAAATTCTTTGTTCGTGGTCGAACACGACCTCGACGTCATTTGCCACGCTGACTGGATTGTCGATGTAGGCCCGGGAGCGGGGGAGCAAGGGGGACATGTGCTCTACAGTGGTCCTCCCCTGGGGCTAAAGCAGGTGGAGCAATCGCAAACTCGACGATATCTATTTGCCGGGCAGACACTCCCCACCCGCAAGCTACGCTCACCGCAGGGCTGGTTAAAATTAAAAGGGGTCACGCGCAACAACCTCAACCATCTCGATGTCGCATTTCCCCTGCGCGTATTTACGTCGGTCACTGGAGTTTCCGGCTCGGGCAAGTCGAGTTTGGTAAGCCAGGCTCTGGTAGAACTCGTGGCCGAGCAACTCGGCCATCCGTTCGCTGCTGAGGAGGA
Organism: uncultured Acidobacteriaceae bacterium; assembly: GCA_963758385.1. Lineage (GTDB taxonomy): Bacteria > Acidobacteriota > Terriglobia > Terriglobales > Acidobacteriaceae > PALSA-350. Next base: position 245,571 of record CAVWVA010000002.1, read on the forward strand.
GGAAACAGCAGAAGCGTTGGAGTCTGCGCCAGCGGTAGCCACGAGTGGCCAAATTGCGAGCGGATTGGAGAACATCAACCGCCTGGTAAGAGTCGATCAAACTCCCATCGGTCGCACACCACGTTCCAACCTGGCCACCTACACCGGCTTGTTCGATCACGTTCGCAAACTGTTTGCCGCAACCAAAATGGCGCGCGCGCGTCGCTATGACGCAGGTCGTTTTTCCTTCAACGTTGTCAAAGGCCGCTGCGAAACGTGCCAGGGCGAAGGATTCGTATCCGTCGAGCTGCTCTTCTTGCCTAGCGTCTATGCGCCCTGTCCGACCTGCCATGGTGCTCGATACAACGACAAGACATTGGAAATCAAATATCGCGACAAGAATATCGCCGACGTGCTGGGATTGACAGTAGATGCCGGCTGGGAATTTTTTTCCGGAGAGCAGGCGCTGCTTCGTTCGATGAACGTTCTGCGGGAAGTTGGCCTTGGCTACCTGCGCCTCGGTCAGCCGGCGACAGAACTTTCTGGCGGTGAGGCCCAGCGCATCAAGCTGGCGACCGAGTTGCAAAGACCGCAACGCGGCGCAACTCTCTACATCCTCGACGAGCCGACCACCGGGCTACACGCCGCCGATGTGGATAAGCTGATGGCGCAACTCGACGCGCTGGTCAGCTCCGGCAACACGGTCATCGTAGTCGAGCATGACATGCGGGTTGTCGCCGCCAGTGACTGGGTAATGGACATCGGGCCAGGCGCGGGCGAGGAAGGCGGACACGTGGTCGCCTCCGGAACCCCGGCGGAAGTAGCGAAAGTAACCGGCAGCCGCACGGCTCCCTTTTTAAAAAAGCTACTGGCCTGAGCCCCTCGAGGACTGAAACTACAGATCTCTCCACTGCGGTCCCGCGCTGGAGACACCTGTTGTCCTCCCATCAGTGCTCAAAAATCAACATGACGTAAGCAAGAAACAGCAACAAATGCACTGCACCCAACAGCACATTCGTTCGATTGCTGGTAAACGTAAGCCCGCAAACTCCCAGCGTAAGAACCAGCAGAATCGAATCCGCTGAATCCAGTCCGAGAATGATCGTCTTGCCGGTAACTAACCCGATGGTCAGCACCGCGGGGATGGTCAACCCGATAGACGCCAGCACCGAACCAAGCAAAATATTGATCGACCGTTGCAAATCGTTTGCCAGCGCCGCCCGCGTGGCGCTCAGCGACTCCGGAGAGAGGATCAACGCGGCCACCAGAAACCCTCCGAGGGCCACCGGCGCGTGCAGCACTTCGATTCCATGATCGATCGGAAGAGCAATCTCTTCAGCGAGCACGATAAGCGGGAGCAGGTACATTACCAGCAAAACCGTGTGATATGTCATGGAATTAGTTGCGACATGCTCGCCCGGCCCACCATGCCCGACACTGTCCGAAGCCGGCTTTACAAAGTATGCACGGTGCCGCCAGTTCTGGATGACCAGAAACAGACTGTATATCCCGATCGACATCACCGCGAGGAAGGCTGATTGAAAGGCCGACAGCGTAGGACCGGGCGTGGCCTTGGTAAAGTTCGGGAGCACCAGGCCGAGCACCGTCAGAGGCAAGATCAGCGACAAAAATGAGTTTGCCCCCTGCAGGTTGTATTCCTGCTCGTGGTGACGTAACCCGCCCAACAGCAAAGCGAGTCCGATCATGCCATTGAGCACGATCATCGCGATGCCAAACATGGTGTCGCGGGCTAAAGCCGGCTTACCCTCGCCGGTAAGCATGACCGCGGAGATCATCATCACTTCAATGCCAATCACAGAGAGGGTGAGCACCAGGGTGCCCAAAGGTTCTCCCAGCCTCCCCGCCAGGCTTTCCGCATGGTGCACCACGGCAAAGGCAGACCCCATGATGACGGCGAACAGCCACACAAACATCAACCCAAACCATAAAGGGTTCGACAGGTCGGACAGCCATGCTTTGCCATAAACCAGGAACAAAGCCGTGGTCGCAAAGGCGACCCCCAAAAGCCACTCTCGTTGTAGACCTGAAAGATAACTGGTTTTCGCAATTGCTTCGTCAGAACTCATGCCACTAGTCCTACCAGAAAACGAATCGGATTGCGGCCCCAGGGGCGGGACACACTTCTGCTTCGCTCGCCGCGGAGCGGGAAAAAACGCGGTCCCAGGTCACGGGATGGAGGAAATGATTGCCCGGTATTCGTCTTCGGTGAAGGCGCGAAGCGTCTCCGTTCGAGTAGCCCCGCCTCTCCCGAGTGCAAGATTGAAGAGGGCGAGGGTAGCGTCGTCGGGGGCCTCAACGATGATCGCCATGTCGTATTGGCCCATCAACATGTAGAAGCCTTTTACCTTGCCGCCGGCCGCCTCGATCGCTTTTTTCCCGGCGTCCAGCCGGGATGGGCTGTCTTTAATCGACTCAACACCTTCTTTTGTCCAACGCATTAGGGAAAGGTATGTGGGCATCGTTCACCTCGGCGCGAATTATAAGCGCCTTCATCGGTGCCTGACCATGAAGCCAGGCAAGTAAATTATAGGAATGGCATTTTCATGAATTGGCTAGTTTGGGCCGTACTCTCTGCTCTGTTCGCCGCAGCGACTGCTTTGCTGGCCAAGATCGGGGTTGCAAATGTGGACCCGAACCTGGCCACTGCAATTCGAACCTCGGTGGTCCTGGTCTTCGCCTGGACCATCGCGCTGAGTCTCGGCTCGCATGCCGGGCTCGCCCAGGTTGGGCGACGCAGTTGGTTGTTCTTGATCGCTTCCGGCTTGGCGACCGGCTTGTCATGGATTTGTTATTTTCGCGCGCTCTCCATGGGGGAGGCGTCGAAAGTGGCGCCCGTCGACAAATTGAGCGTGGTCTTTGTCGTCTTGCTGGCGTGGCCGCTTCTGGGCGAGTCAATCACGTGGCCCAAGGCGGCTGGCGCCCTCTTGATCGCCGCTGGAGCCATCCTGCTGGCGTGGACTTAAATCCGGGCGTTTACCGCGCCTTCCATTTGAGGGAGGCGAGCGAATTGAGGGAGGCGAGCGAAAATCGAATTTTCGCTCGCTCTCGAAGCAAACAACAAATAATTCTAGTGCCAGTCAGCAAACGCAAAAACATCCGCGGCGCCGATATCGAAGCCTGCGGTGAAGGCCTTGACATCGAAGACGGAGTTCAAGGCTGCAGCTGCAGTGCTCGACAGCTCGACCTTGACGTCTTTCAAGTTGAGGAGCGGCCCCACAGTCCTGAGCGGCACGGAAAAGCCGGGCGGCAGGATCAGATTAAACAGCACCAGGCGACCCAACAGAGTGCCATTCACGACGACTAGTCCAGTTAGTTTAGGAGTCTTTCCCGTCGTGTCGATGATAAAGCTTTCCAACCGCACCGCCGTGTCCGGCGTTTTCAGAATCAACCCGCCGGAGTGAATGATGTTTCCCGCCGCCGTAGTCAAGTCAACCGCTCCGCCCGTGATTGGGAAGGTGGCGGTGCCATCGTAGATTCTGGTTGGCTCGACGGTACCGGCATCGACCCCGAGGCTCGAAAGAGCCGACAAAAATCCGTCGCTCAATTTAACCTGGGTAACTCCACCAGTGACTGTGACTGTTGTCTGTTTCTCAGCAACTGCCAGGGCCGGGAGCACGCAGAGCAGGGCGCCGGCAAGAGACATTGCTAAAGCATTTTTGCGCATCATGGATACCTCACATTCAATTTTTCTGTGACGCCAAGCGAAGAGCCTTGTGTCGACCACGCAAACGACATCCTTTGCCCGGGCGGATCTTGGGCGCTGGTAAATTTTGACGAGGTCAACCAAATCATCGAATGTTTTGGTGAGCAGAAAAGTAGGCGCCTCTTGAAGCGCCCTCGGGGCGCTTATACTCCGGCCCATGAAAACTTCTCAACGCATCTGCAAGTTGGCATGGGCTTCGCTCTCTTTGTTCTTGATATTTCTTCCGCCTCTCGCTGAAGCCCAGCAAGAGAGCCAGCGTGTGCGCGATCTCGAGGATCGAGTCCGCGTCCTTGAGGCAGAGGTCCAGCAGCTGATGGCGCTCGAGCGCAATGCGCATAACTCCCCGGCCGCGACTGCTACCGATACCTCGTCTTTGCCGGCAAGCCCGGAAAACACTGCGGCGGAACCAACCGGCCCCGGGGCCGCCCAGGACCTGGCCGCGGACGCCGAAGAAGGTATTCCGCAAGAATTGCTGCCCAACCTGGGGCGCATCGGAGCAACCGCCTTCTTTGACTCCGGAGCCAATCAAAGCCCGTTCTCCCTCGGACTCGGCAGCTACGTGGGCGGTGGTCTCGATCTGCCTCTGGCCTTGCTTCCCGGAGGCCGTCTCAACTATGAGGTATCGATCGGGGTCGCGCAGAACAGCAAGCGCGCGCCGCTCACCTCCAACGTCGCCCAACTTACGAATCTTGCCATCCTGGATGCACTCAATCCATTGGCAGGCGTGCAGAATTTGCAGGACGCCCTCACCGGCACCGGAGCAGCCCCGTTCGCTGTCACGACGACCGCAAAATGGAACGCGCAAATCTTCCAGGTCGTTCCCTTGGCCCTGAAATACGACCTCACTCGCTTTGATCGGCGCCGCATAAGGCCCTATGCGGTGTTGGGTCTGGGAGCGTACGTTACCCTTTCCAACCAGGTCACTGCAGGAACCCTGCGCACCGACGCCAACCTGTCACCTGCCGAGATGGCTCTTCTCAACCAGTATTTTTCTTCCGGTTCGCCGCTAGGCGGCGCGCTGGTTGCCGGGCAGATCGCTCCTGCGCCCCAGCTTGTGCAGCGAGGTCTGCCTTCAGGCCAGGGCGGCCTCACATTAGGCATCCAGGTGGGCGGAGGCATTGAATGGCGTTTCAGCAATGCTATCTCGTTGGCGCTGGATAGCCGGTACAACTTCTCCCCTGGCGGCCCGTCATACAACGTGACCACGTCGCGCGTCGGATGGCACTTTTAGAGCGCGCCAAACAGCAGCTTTCGCCCCTTGGCGCTCACGCTGCCCCCGTTCGGCTCCTGGGTGATTGCCAGGCCAGTGAGCTGGTTCAAGGCGGGTTGATCGCGGGCAAAGAGGTATCCCTTGCCCTGGCTGTTGACTTGCAGCAAGCCAGCGCTTTCAATCGGTCGCGAACCTTTGTGAATCGCCCACAACTGGTAGCATTTGGCGCTCGGCAGCGCAGGCAGCGAGTCGGCAAATAGCACCAGCCCTACCCCGGGGGCATAAAACGCCCGCGCCGTCGCGCTGCCCGCGCCGGGATCGATCCCCCGTAGATTTACTTCGTGCAGTGATTTTGAGCTGAAGAAACTGGCCAGCTGCTGGTTCTGGCTGTCGGCATGTTCGGGCAGCGGAGGCGCACTACGCTGCGCAGCCAGCTCCGCTGTCAGCGACTCTACCTTTGTACTCTGCACAGAAGCCTCGACCCGCGCCTCGCTCTCCGACCGCTTGGCCTGCTCCAATTCGGCTTGCATTGCGCTGATACGCGCGTTCACGCCGGCCAGTTGCGCCGTGACCTGTTGCGACTGCAATATCGCCGCGTCTTTATCCGCCTTCAGCTCGGCCACGCGGCGGTTCAGGTCGGCAATCCGGGCCTGCAGTGAGTGGTCCTCAGCCGGAGCAGCGTTGGGTTCTTCCTTTGCCGCCTGCGGCACGGGAACGTTCGCCGGCTGCGTTCTGCTCACGTGTGCAAGCCGCTCATCCGCCTGCTTGCGCTCTTGCCGCACCGTCAGAAACGCAATAAGCAAACCTGCGGCAATCGCCCACGGCACGGCGCGTGCTCCCCAGCTACCCCAGCTTCCGCTGGCGCGCCTGATCTCAGCTTGTGCCGGGGCTACGTGCATCGGAGTGACCGGCCCTAACCGCATTCGCAGGCGCGCTTCGACAGCTTGCGAAGGCACTCGCGTGGGCGCAAGATTCCCCAGGCTGCTGGTCAACATCTGCGCCTCGGCATAGCGGTGACGGCAATCCGGACATCCAGCTCCCAGGTGCGCCGCCATGCTGCGCTCTTCTTCAGGACCAAGCGTACCCAACAGGTAGAGCTCCCAATCGCCGGCGACCGAATCACAAAAGGAAGTCATCGCGAGTAGAATCTCCAATCGCTCGACAGTTTTTCCCTCAGCTTCTTGAACGCCAGTCGAGTGCGCGTCTTGACCGTGCCCAGCGGCTGGCCGAGGCGAACAGACAGTTCCTCCTGGGTCAATCCCTCCCAGTAAGCCAACTCGATCACTTTGCGCTGCTCGTCGGGTAATTGCTTCATCGCCTCTCGCACCGCCTCGGTATTGTTATCGTCGTTCCCCGCCAACGCCATCTGGTGAAGCAACGCCGATTGGCTGCTACCGCTTTGTTCTCCTTCTAAGGAAACGTAAAGATTGCCCCTTCGGGATTCTTTTCGCTTGAAATCAAGTGCGATATTTCTCGCAATCGTGAACAACCATGAAAGTAATGAACCTTTCGTTGCATCAAAAAGCTCAACTCTAGTCCACAAACGGTAGAAAGTGTCCTGCAAGACCTCTTCCGCAATCGAATTGTCTTCAAGAATCCTGCACAGCAGGGAAAACACGCGCGAGGAGTACTTCTGATAGAGGACTATCAGCGCGTCAGGATCGCGGGATCGCACACGTGACAACAGATCTGAATCTTCCGTGTCGCAACTTTGCGTCCCAGTCGTGCGCATATCGGCTTCCCTGCAACACGATATCAAAAGCAGGGTTACTCCGTTCGCAACGCCCGCCAACCGGTTCTTTGAGAAGAAATATTTTAAGGACGGGCACGCCATCGGAAGACACTTTGGCGATGAGGTTGAGCATCCCGGGTTCTACGAGATTGTAGGCGTCAGCGAAGACACGAACTACTGGGGTCCTTCGGAGAAGATGCGGCCGATGTACTTTCTCGCCCAGGGACAGACAGCGCACAGCGGCGAGCCGCGATATCAGCAGTTCGAGGATCGCTCACAATATCTGAATGCGATTGAAATAGAGACCGTGGGCAGCGTCCCAGGACTCGAGACGCAAGTACGCCACGCGATTTCTCAGGTGAATCCTGATCTTGCCGTGATCGGATTGCAAAGTTTTGCCGAGCAGGTCCAGGCTAACTTTACCCAGCAGGCCATTGCCCGGCGCCGCGGGTGGATCACCACCGACAAACCTCAAATAAGAAGCCTTTCAAGAACCTGCGTGGCAGAACGCCATCAATCGAGTACCACAGCCTTCTATTCGGGAGCCGCTCGACGACGGCGCCCGCTCAACAGATACACTGCAGCTCGCAATTCCAGCAGGGGATCATCGGAAGGTTCAATCCCATCCACCCGTGGAATCGGATCAAAGATAGTCTGCTTCTGCTCATGCGCCTCATCCAACACGGGTTCAGTGAGCGTGACGCGGCCCAAGTCAAGCAACTTGCGCTCTTCCGGCCAATGAACCGTGACATCGTCGACCGTGTCCCCGGTCTCAGCCAGTTGGACCACCAAGCGAAATCTGACCAACTCTCTCACCAGCCGCTCTTCAAGTTCGTCAAAAAGATAATTCGGCCCTTTCGCCGCGACAGCCGCAGCATCGAGATGTTCGATGCCAGCCTCAGGCACAATACGATAACGTCCGTAGCGGCTCTCGCCATCCTTGTTGATGAACCGCATCGCCGTCAGGCCGAAGTACGATTCCCGCGCGAAACTCGCCGGTGGCGGCTTGGGAATTTGCACGAAGGCGAGCGCTGCTGGATGGCTGCCAAGAAATTTCTCCAGCGGCGAACCGGGAATCTTCGTCATATCGGTGGCGGTGATCGCGCTCAGGAACTCCAAAAACTCCTGACCGTTTTTCACTGGAAAACCATTCGCCGAGTGGCTAACGATATCTGTGTGCACCCGCTCGGCGAGATGGAAGCGGATCGCACACCCGCGGGGGTCGGCGTTCGCATCGTTATCCGGGATTACCGGAATGCCGGTGGAGTTGGAGAAGCGCACCGTGACTGGAGTGGATGGCCTGTTCAAGTGAGGAGCCCGGCTAAGCGTAGCGGCTTCAGCAGAAGGCGTAAAGGATCCATCCAGCATGATGCCCTTAGCGTGAGCCGGTCGAAATCCTGGATGCACCCCGTAGATAGCATCGAACTTCTGTAACAGCTGCTGACTCAAAGCAACGATCGTTTCATCCGTTGGTAGCGGCATATTTTTGCTCCAGTCAATACAATGACTCTCTGTCATTTGACCACTTAAAGTCGCCCCATGGCGTCCTGAATCCAGTTAATTCTCTCCATGCCCTGGTTTTCGCGAAAACCACATCACGCAGCGCCAAAAAATAATTTCCAGGACGATGGCCCTTTTTGCCGGGCGGCTACGCCTTAGTAGGTGAAGGCGATAAATAAGACGCCTTCTTCAAGGAGAACTGCCATGAAGATTCTTTCGACCTCTAAATTGCGCGCAATCATCGTCGCGGCCGTCCTCGCGATCGCCATTTTCTCCCCAGCCCTGCACGGACAAGATGTGGGCATGATAGGCAAAGTGAACGTCCCGTTCGCATTTGTTACTGCATCCGGTCATCACTTCGACGCCGGCGTCTACACCATCCGCATGGAAAACCCGCATACGTCATTGATCAAGGGGGAATCGGATTCTGCATTCGCCTGGACGAGTATCGAAGATAACGCGCAACCCGCGGAGGCCAGCAAGGCCGCTTTCCGCAGATACGGCAACCAATACTTTCTCAGCGGGATCACTGTCGCCGGAAAAAGCCGCCGCCTGTATTTCCAACCTTCCAAAGCGGAACGCCAGATGCAGATTGTTGGCCACCCAACCGCACCCACAAACGTCGCGCTTTCTCTGCTGGCAACCCGCTAGCGCCACGCCCCTCACGGCTCGTCTCAAGGCGAGCCGTTGCGCCGGGTGGGCAAAGCTTTCGGGAGCAGGTAACCTTAGTGCTTCCACCGCAATACAAAACCGTAATGCGGGTTCCGCCTTAGTCTTAGGACGGGCCGTCCCCGGCGGGAAAGCACGATCTTGCAGGCAAGATCTACCGTTTCACTACTCGTTCACCCGTCCGAGATAGTGATCAAGCCAGCCGAGGACTGCCTTTACCAGCTGTGGGCGCTGTTGCGTAACATCGTGCGGCGTGTCTAGAACGATGTGGCGCTTGTCGGCCGCGGGCGTTCCCAACGTCGCAAAAAGCGGATTTTGTGACTTCTCGAGAGAAAAGCTGAAATCATATCGTCCGTTCACCATCAGTACCGGTATCTTCAGGCGTGGAGCGAAGTCTGCCTGATCAGTGCCTGGCGTAGGGGGAGAAAGGAAGTATCCCCCGTCGAGGAATACCGCCGTCTTAAGCCGGTTCTGAAGCAGCGTAGAGATAATCACTCCCTTCGCCGACCCCATGCTCACTCCAAGATAGGCTAGCTTGTGGCTGTCGATATCCTGCCGCGTGGCTAGGTAATCAAGCGAGCGGGCCGCATCCTTGTAATGGTCAATCTCCAGTTCGCTGCTCAAAACACCATCAGACAGATCCGCCGACATCTGGCGTTCGTAGGTGTCCTGGTAGATCGGATACATCACCGCCCGGCCGCTCTGGATGATGTAATCGAAAAACTTAATGTCGCCCAACTCACGGCTGTCCCTCAACATCTCCACCCGGGCGCTGGGAAAGAACAGGACTGTTTGATAAGGCGGCTGCACATTCTTGGGCAAAAACAGATACGCCGACATCCTCTCCCCGCCGTAAGCCGCGTCGAAAGTGATCTTTTCCTCTCGCCAGTCAACCGTGTCCTTCACCACCCCTTCGACCTTTGCATGCAGGGGCATATTGGGATACGCGTAAAGCAGCTGGTAGGCATGAAACACTTCATCCGATACGGGTTTGTATTTCGCGAAATCCCGCGTTATGGGCTTTACCGGACTCGAAGCATCCGCGGGCAGCGGCTCGATGTTCCGCACGCAGCGAATCCCGTTGGCGCCTGAACGGTCGAATGGCGAAAGCGCCTCGGGAACCGAGTACAAGTAAGACAGCGACTTCCATGAGCCGCCAAGAATGAAACGAAGATTGTCACCTACGGCATTGGCGACCCACTCGCGCACGTTCCCCGCCATGTCGTACGTTCCGAAGGGGCCGAGCCCCCGATAAGTGCCAACCGGGGCGAGGGCGCTGCCGTTCATGTTGCTGGCTTGCGCGGTAAACGCGGCCAGTTCCGCAGGCGCCGCCTGGAACCACTGGGCCAGAACCGGCAGACGCTTGCCGGCAAACGCCGCATAGGCCGACGCCTCGAACCAACTCACGCCCGAAACGGGAAGGTTCTCCGCGCCCTGCGGGTAGTGGCCCGCCACCCAGGTCGATGGCCCAGGACGATCCGTCGTGTCGCGAAATCTTGCGATCGCCTCGCTCCACGAAAGTTCATGCCCGTCGCCCACAAAAGGCTCCGTCCAGTATTCCTTCTTTTCGTAACCTCCACTGTCTACGAACTTCTGGTAATCGCGATTGGTCACCTCGTAACGATCCAGGTAAAAAGGCGGCAGCTTGTACGGACCATTCCAGCCGACAAAATCAATGTAATCCCCCCAATCTCCTCCGGGCACAAGCACCATTCCGTGGGGAGCTTTTTGCGCTGCTCCGAGGGCAAACTCCATGCTCTTGTCGGTCGAAGGCGCCACCACCATTTCGCCCGTGCCCAGCTTCGATATTTTCCAGCGGAAATATCCCTTCGGCACGCGCACATCTACCAAGGGCGTTGTGCCCAGGTTGTGCCAGGGTGTATCCGGCGCCGCATAATCCTGGATTTCAACCGTTGCGCCGGAAGGTGAGGAGTTGACCGAAACGGTCATGCAGTTTTCAGTACCGATTTGTTTGAGTTGGGGATCCGCCGGCAAATACTCTTCAGCCTTGGTGAGAACCAGAAAAGCAGCCAGCGGCTTGTTGGCCGCAAACAGGCTCTCAATTTGTGGGATCGCCTCTTCGCGCGCCCAACTCCTTCTCGACGATAGGTAATAGAACCACGCGCCGGCGCCGATGATCAGCAATATCGCAACCGCTATAGATATCTTTATCAGGCCCGGTAAGCGCTTCGCGGGCTTTCCCAAAACTACAGACGTCGCGCTGAGCCCGGACAGAAGTTCCGATGTGTCCCGTACCACCTCCGCCGCTGACTGATAGCGGCGCCCGGGGTCCTTCTCGAGCGCGTGCGCAACAATGTGTTCCGCCAGCAGCGGCGCATCCGGCCGAAGTTCACGCAGCGGCGCCGGTTGATCATCCGTGATTGCGCGCAGCACAGCAATACTGCTGTTCGCCTGGAAGGGCGCGCGGCCGGTAAGCAGTTCGTAATAGATGACGCCCAGATTCCACAAATCCGTGCGCACATCGAGATTCTTTCCCTGCGCTTGTTCTGGCGACATATAAAGCGGCGTGCCAATCAGGCCGCGCGTCTCCACCATCGAAGCCGCTGAATCCGCCATCGGCTCCAGCAGCTTCGCAAGGCCAAAATCCAGAACCTTCGCTTGGCCTTTGGGAGTAATCATCACGTTTGCCGGCTTCAGGTCGCGATGAATCACACCTTGTTCGTGGGCCTCTTCGAGGGCCTGAGCGATTTGCAGCGTAAGAGAGGTAGCATCTTTCACCGTCAGAGAGCCGGACCTCAGCTTGGCGGCAAGCGATTCACCCGGCACGCACTCCATCACGATGTAATCGACGCCATCCTGTTGGCCCACGTCGTACACTGCTGCGATATGGGCATGGCTGAGCTTGGCCAGAGCCAGTGCTTCCTTGTGAAAACGGCGCCGTGCATCGTCGCCTGCGAACAGGCCCGGGGTAAGAATCTTGAGAGCCACGACGCGCTCAAGTCGTTCATCTCGCGCACGATAAACCGTGCCCATGCCCCCGGCGCCCAGCGGCTCGATAATGCGATAGCGGCCAAGTTTCGTGCCCGCGGCCAAATCGCGGCTGGCGACCGTAGTCGCACCGGCAGAAGTTGCATTCGCAGCGTCGGCGAAAAGAGGGTTTGCGAGAAAGCTGCCGGCCCGCTGATTCTCGCGCAGAAGTTGCTCTACCAGCCGGCGGAGTTCTGGTGCACCCTGGCACGCCTCATCAAGAAAAGCAGCCCTGCGCTCCGGCTGTAGATCCAGAACTTCTCCAAACAATTGCTCAGCAGATTGCTCTAGATCGGCCATGGTTTCCGTCCAGCCGGGTGTCGAACTGCGGCAAGAACTAGCGAGTGTGACCCGTCAGGTATCTCTCCGGCGGCCGGCGCCGCAGGCAAACATCACGCAACAAGCGGCTTCGCGATGGCCAGAATATACCATAGTAATCTGCAGGGGCAGCCATGGACGGCGACGGCGGACAGGTAACCCAACTCCTCAAGGCCATGCGGACGGGCGATGCTCGAGCCGCGGAGAATCTTTTGCCGCTGGTCTACAGCGAACTGCATCGCCTGGCCAAATCCTATATGCGGCGGGAGCGGCCCGACCACACCCTGCAAGCCACGGCCTTGATCAACGAAGCGTATTTGCGTTTGGTGGGAGAAGAGGTCGATTGGAACAGCAGGGCGCACTTTATCGGCGTGGCGGCGCACGTCATGCGGCAAGTGCTGGTTGACTACGCGCGCGCCCGCAATGCAGAACAGCGCGGCGGGGGACTGCAGCGGATTGAAATGCAGGAAGAGTTGGCCATCTCGCCCGAGCAGCTTGACCAGGTGGTACAACTGGACGAAGCGCTCAAGAGGTTGGAGAGGGAGAATCCGCGTCAGGCGCGCGTCGTCGAGTTGCGCTACTTCGGAGGACTCTCCGTAGAGCAGATTGGCGCCCTGCTGCAGATTGCGCCGCGCTCTGTGAAACGGGACTGGGCGCTGGCCAGGATCTGGCTGTTTCGCGAGCTGCGGCCGGACGCAAAAGAGCCGAAAGCAGACTAAAGAAATTCCCACTCGTGGAGTTTTTCCCGGAACCGTTCCCTTTAGTCTTGCATTACGTAATCGATTACCGAGAAGAGTTCTTCCAACTTAATCGGTTTTGACACATAACCGTCCATACCGCACGCCAGGAAGCGCTCCTTGTCACCTTGCATGGCATGGGCACTTAAGGCGATGATCGGCAAGTGAGCTCCGCTCGCGCCCTCTCTTTTGCGTATCTCCCTGGTAGTTTCGTAGCCGTCCATCTCGGGCATCTGTCCATCCATGAGAACAACGTCGAAGCGCTGTCGCTCGAGAGCTTCCAACGCCTCTCGCCCATTCTGCGCGAACACCACGCGGTGACCGCGCCGTTCCAAGAGGCCGGCAATCACTCTTTGGTTCACAGCACTATCCTCCGCCACCAGAAAGGAGAGGAGCTTTCCCTCGCACTGGGCGCTCGGCTCACTGAAGAGAGCTTCCTCCTCCGGCTTCGCTGGCTCTCCCGCCACCACGCGGAGCAAGAGTTCACGCAACTCCGTTCGGTCGTAAGGTTTGCTCAAGTGCGCAGCGACTCCCATCTTCTTGCATCGTGCCGCGTCTCCCCATTCGCTGCCGGAGGTGAGGACGACTATCTCCACATGCGACAGCAACGGATCCTGGCGGATCATTTCTACCAGTTCATATCCATCGATTTCCGGCATGTGGGCATCGGTCACGACCAGAGGAAGCGGCCCCCCGGTTGATTTTGCGCGATGAAGCACCACTAATGCCTGCGCCGCGCCTTCAACGGCGGTCGGCAACATCTTCCAACGCCGCACCGAATCTTCGAGGATCCTTAGATTCGTAGCATTGTCATCCACCAAGAGGATTGGCAGGCCGGCAAGTTTGGCCTCGTCGAGTGCATCGGGCGGTAACTCACCGATATCGGGGCCGGCTTGCATGGTGAAGTGAAAAGTGGACCCCTCTCCCCACTCACTCTCGACCCAGATCTTTCCGCCCATCAGACGAATCAGTTGGGTCGAGATGGTCAACCCCAGCCCCGTCCCACCGAACTCGCGCGTGGTGGAAGAATCTGCCTGCGAGAAAGCCTTGAAGATCTCATGCCGCTTGTTTGCCGGAATACCGATTCCGGTATCTCTGACGCGGAAGTGGAGGACAACTCCCTTGTTGTCCGGCTCGTCCGTCCCCACGTCGACTTCGACCTCCCCTCGCTCGGTGAATTTGACCGAGTTGCCAATCAGGTTGACCAGCACTTGACGCAGCCGGGCCGGGTCGCCGACCACGGTGGACGGCACTTCCGGACGCACATCAAAAACGAACTCCAGGCTTTTTTGCTGTGCCTTGATGGCAAGCGTCTTCACTAACTCAGCCAAACTCTTTCGTAAATCAAACCGCAGATAGTCCAGGTCCAGCTTGCCCGCTTCGATCTTGGAAAAATCCAGAATGTCGTTGAGTATCGTCAGCAGCCCGACGGCGGATGCTTTGAGCATTCGCATGTATTCCGTCTGCCGCTGGTCCAGATCTGATTCGAGCACAAGGTCGGTCATGCCGATAATCCCATTCATGGGTGTGCGTATCTCGTGGCTCATGTTGGCCAGAAACTCGCTCTTCGAGCGATTCGCGCTTTCGGCGAGATCTTTGGCTCGCCCCGACTCGGCCTTAGCCAGTCGCTCGGTATCCAGCTCTTGCAATATGGCCGCGTTCCTCCAGATTAGCCCGGCAAACAGAAGGACGTTTGTTACGGCAAAGAGGGCTGTTCCTGTCGACGTCCCATACCATCCTGCACGGAGTCCCCGCAATTGCAGCCAGCCTAGAATGACCGGCAGAAACAACGCAGCAGGGAGTAAGGTTCGGGCTGATGTTCCGCCCGGGCTGTCGCTGATCAGCAGGGAGACTAAACCAAGGTCTGACCGGATACACAAAACGCCGGCGGTCAGCACAAGAAGTAAGAGCGAAGTCGACGCAGCCATTTGGGCATAAGGCAGGATCGGCTGCCCCCCGAACAAATGTTGAGCAAAGCCCAGCCCAGCGACCAGGCCTCCCAATAAGGCAAGGCCCTGATATACCGCATGCAAACGCAAAGTAATCGTCGAGAGGAACGCCAAACACAGAATAAGCAAACTGATCGCGGTCGCGGGTGACACATGGCTGGGTTGGACGTGAGGCTGCACACTGAATCCCAACTGATCAATGCCGAGGTCATAACCAAGGGTATATTCGACCAGACGGAACGTGGCGACGAGCCCCACGGTCACGGCGATCCCCGCAGCCAGGCGCCTCTTGACCCTCAACCGTGCGCCGTGTGTTTTGGCTCCAGAAGAATTTTGCTCGTTATCGAGTGCGGACGAAAGTGCGAACCCCATGAGCAAGAACAACAGCGCGCTAAGGGGTGACATCCTGGATAGTCCCAAAAGGACAAGATTCGGTGCTGATATGTTCAGGGCGAACCCCAGCAGCACCACCAATGCCGCCAGGCTAAGAAGTCCGCTGGCTAGCTGCCCCAGCAGGTTTGGCCACTTCGAGAGCGCGGCATTTTTCATTCTTCTGGCTACCCCCCACCTCGCGTTGAAGCGCGGTGCGATCCGCTCGGCGACTGGAAAGCCCCCTCAATAATCCAGGCAGACGCCGTGAGGTCTGGGTCGACTCGGGGGACGGCCGTAACTCATGCTGGTGACAGCATCGGTAAGAAATAGAGGAAGAGCGCTCTGAAAAAGACTCCTCTGTAGTCTTTCGGCGGCCGGGTGCCCTGCTTTATTGCCTGAAAGTTGCAGCCGGCACCATCGCCGCGCCGAAAACCCTCGTAATTGGGGCGGGGCCGCGCACATGCGAAAAATTTGTAAGCTTTTCCCGGGCTTGGAGACTACCAGTTATGAACGGGAATCAGCTCCAGGGAAGGTATCTCGATCTTGCGGACCGGAACAAAAAGCAGCCCGCTTGGCATAAAGGAGAGCAGTCCTGTGAGTGGGAGTACTGACGAAAGGCTGGAAGACACCTTCGAGCGCTTGCTGGGCCAGTATGGTCCGGCGTTGTCTCGTCTTGCCTCCGGTTACGAGAAGGTAGACAGCGTCCGCGAAGAACTTGCACAAGATATCGCGTTGGCGATCTGGCAGGCTTTGCCGCACTTTCGCGGTGACAGTTCCGAACGGACCTTTATCTATCGCATCGCCCACAACCGCGCCTTAACCCATGTCTTCAAGCGCAAGCCGGCGCATCAGTCATTAGACGAGTTGACCCAACCGTGGGAACCTATGGACCCCGCGCCCCAGCCAGAAGAGCAGGCAGTCGTAGCCCATCGCCGTGACAGTTTGCGATCTGCCATTCAACGCTTGCCTTTTGCCTATCGACAGGTAGTCATGCTGCTGCTCGAAGATCTTACCCACGCCGAGATCGGCGAAGTTCTCGGCATTAGTGAAAGCAACGTCGCCGTCCGCATGAACAGGGCCAGAAAGGCGCTAAAGGAAGCGATGGAGGAGCGCCCATGAAACCAGACAGCGAACTCGAAACCTGGCAACAGGAGTGGCGCGCACAAACCCAACCTTTGCCTGAACTGAAAAGGAAAATCCGCCGACAGAATCTGCGGACGGTCGCCGCAGTCGTCCTGATCTGCCTATGCCTGGCGGTTTCCGCGACTGCGGCGTTCCGCAACCACAGTTCGCTCATGGCAGGCGCCGCCACGGGGATTAGTTTCGCGGGTTTATTTCTCGGTGCCTTCGGCTGGTGGGTCCAGCGCGGGGCTTGGAAACCAACCGCGCAAACAACCCTGGCCTACGCGCAGCTCTGTTATAAGAGGGCCGTTGCCAAGGTGCGGATACTTCGCTTCGCCTTTTATTTTCTGCTCGTTGCAACCGTGCTGTATGCCGGCTTCGTGGTCTGGAACTGGAAACACTTCGGCGCCCTCTCCTGGACCATGGTTGCCGTTCTCATAGTGGAGCTGTTCTTCATCCGCAATCGCCGCCGGCGCAAGGAACACGACCTGGAAGAAACAAAAAAGTTGCTCGACACCATCAAGGAGTAATCGGCAAGGAGTGATCGGCAAGGAATCATCGGCAAGGAATTATCGGAAGGATCAAAGACATGCATATTCTGGCGCTCCTACTCGACGTTGTTTTGGCGGCCTATGTTACCTGGGAAGTAATCCAATTTGTTCCCCGCTACCGGCGGCTCAAGCAGGATATCGCTCGGGGCGATGCCGGCGCGCGAATACGCATTTATAACAACGCGCTCGCCTTCGAATGGATCAGTGCTTTGTTGGCATTAGCGGCGCTCGGATTCAACTGGAGCCTTTTGCAACCTGCCTCCTTGAACCTGGACAACATGGAGCTGATGCAATCCATCACCAGGGGAGGCGCGTTCGTCAGCGGGCTTCTCGGTGGCGTGCTGGCGGGAGTCATCGCAGGAACCGTTGGCATGCTGGTCGCGCGAATCAGGGCAAACCGGCGCGGCGCTCCCGATGTCGGAGACAAACCGAAGCCGGCGTGGCGCAAGTTGTTACCCGATTTCTCCGCGCTGATCCCAGTCACCAGGCGCGAGAGATTGCTATGGGCCGTGGTAGCCGTCAGCGCAGGAGTCTGCGAGGAGATCTTATTTCGCGGCTGGCTATTGGCCACCCTCCACGGCAAAGTCGGTTTGGGAGGCATGAGCCTGATCGTTGTCGCCGCAACAGTTTTTGGCCTGGCCCACGCCTATCAGGGAATATCAGGCGTCCTGCTCACGGCATTTGCCGGAGCGTTCTTCTGCCTACTTTACGTTGCAACTGGATCGCTCCTCCTGCCCATCGTCTTGCATAGCCTGATCGACCTGCGTTTCGCGCTCCTACCCGCGCCAGTCGAAAAGGCAAGCGCATCGTACGCGTGAACCGGCTTCGCCGATTACTTCCCAATGCAAAAAGTAGAGAAGATCAAATTCAAAATGTCGTCGTTGGTCGTCTCGCCGGTAAGCGAGTCGAGATGACGAAGCGCGCCATATAGATCCAGCAGCACCATTTCGTGGGGAATGTTTTGTGTTGCCGCGGCGCTGCCGGCCGCCAAGCCCTCCAGCGTTCCTGTGACGGCCTGGTATTGGCGCAAGCTGGTCAGCATGCCACCTTCCGTCTCCACGGTGCGGGCGCCCACCATGGCCAGCATCTTCTCCTTCAGCTCGCCTACTCCCTCTCCGCTGAGAGCCGAGGTGTGAACTACGGGCAAGCCCAGCCCAACCAGGGCGTCTTCCATTGCAGCGGGGGGGGTTGCCAGGTCGCTTTTGTTGACCACCACCAGCGCCCGCCGCTGCGCCAGCGTTGCCAATAGCTCCAACTCTTCCTGCTCCGGTGTTACCGTCGCGTCCAGCACCATCAGCACCACGTCTGCGTCGGCCAACGCTTCTCGCG
Organism: uncultured Acidobacteriaceae bacterium; assembly: GCA_963758385.1. Classification (GTDB taxonomy): domain Bacteria; phylum Acidobacteriota; class Terriglobia; order Terriglobales; family Acidobacteriaceae; genus PALSA-350. The sequence continues at coordinate 263,751 of CAVWVA010000002.1, forward strand.
TTTTGCGAATGCCAATCTGCTCCGCCTCGTCGCTGGCCTCCCGCATGCCGGCCGTATCCACCAACTCGACCGGGATTCCACCCAGGGAAACACGCTCCGTCACCAGGTCGCGCGTCGTTCCGGGCGCGGCAGTCACGATTGCGCGCTCCCGCTGCACGATGCGGTTAAATAGAGAAGACTTTCCCGCGTTCGGCCGGCCGACAATCGCCAGCATCAACCCCGCGTGCACAATACGTCCGCGCGCAAAGCTGTCGGCGACCGGCTGCAGCAGGCCGCAAATCTCCTTGGCCCTGCTCACGATCTCCGCTCCGGGCAGCACGTCCACATCGTCTTCGGCAAAGTCAATGCCCGCTTCGAGCAAAGCGATCAACGCAACCAGCCCCTCTTTGATGGGCTTGATGCGCCGCGAAAGCGCCCCGTGCAGTTGCTGCGCAGCAATCCGCGCCTGGTAGAGCGTCTGCGCTTCGATCAGATCGTGCACCGCTTCAGCCTGGGTCAGATCGATGCGACCGCTCAGGAATGCCCGCTGCGTAAACTCACCCGGGGCCGCAACGCGCGCACCAGCCCTGAGTGCTTGATGCACCAGCGTCTCCAGTATCACGGGTGAGCCGTGCGCTGCCACTTCCACTACATCTTCACCCGTATAGGAATGGGGCGCGGCAAAAAACGTAACCACGCCTTCGTCGAGCCTTTCCTGGGTGTCCATGTCAAGCAGATCCGCAAAGCGAGCTTGCGCGTGGGCCAGGGGATTGCGCAGGCGCAGCATCGGCGCAACGATCCGCGCCGAATCAGGTCCCGACAGCCGCACGATCCCAATGCCGCCGCGGCCGGGCGGCGTCGCAATGGCGACGATGGTCTCGTTCCGATAAACAACGTGGGGATCGGGCTGCATGGAGCCTTACCATTCAGCCTTTCGATTCTAGACCGGCGAGCGCCGCGATGGACGCGCCCCGCTGCTGCTGGATTCCAAGCTTCGTGGTCGAGGACGCGACGCCCCCTTGGGATACACCACCACAAAGCGCCGCAGGCCCTCGCCGCTGCTCTCCGTCTCCAGGTCGCCATAGTCACGGAAAGCCAGGTGCAGCATCCGCCGTTCGCGCGAACTCATGGGAGAAAAGCTATAAGGCATGGATGTACTGCGAACGCGTTCAGCGGCGGTTTCTGCTGCCAGCTTCAGCTCGCGCGCGCGGAGCGCCTTGAAGGAGTTGGCATCGAACGAGATGGTGTCGTGCTCTTCCGCCTCGAGCCGCACAATCTTGGCCGCGATGTGTTCCAGTGCGCGCAGCAACTCGCCTCCGCGCTGGGTCAACAGCACTGCGTCCGGGCCAGACATTTCTACATAGATCTCTCGGGCTTCGAGGCCGTCGGGATCACGGGCTCCCGCCCCCGCGATGATCCGGTACTTCAATCGCAGGCCGCCGGTAGATGTAAGTGTTTTGAGGAAGGCTGCAATCTTCTGTGCTGCAGCCGCATGATCGACGATCGGCATCGGTTTAGTATCGCACTTTGCGACGAGGGCGTCAGCCTCGTGGGATCCGGCACTGCGCAGCGGCCTGGACGGCGCCCGTTCGGCCGAACTGACCTGAAGGGTACGGGCTTCAGCCCGTACAGAAACCAGGAAAAACTATGCGGCTTTAGCCACCGAGGGAAATGTTTTCGACCGGCCGTGCCCCGGCAGAGTGGTGCCTTCCTATCCGCCCGTGTCAGGCCGCCTGCGCGGCTCGATTCCGGACTTACGCGTCAGTTGTCGGCCGCCGCTCTTCTTTGCCGCCCGCTTGGCCGCGATCTCGCGCATCTGTTTCCCAATCCCGGTGCGGTTCATCACCGCCTGCTGGATCACGTTGATCACGTTGCCAAAGGCCCAATAAAGTGCCAACCCCGAACTCAGATTCCAGGTCATGAAACCAAAAAACACCGGCATGGTAAAAGCCATCATCTTCTGCTGCGCCGGATCCATCCCCGGTGATGGCGTCAGGTACTGCACCAGGAACATGGTCACGATAAAGAACACCGGCAGAATATGCAGTGGGTCTGGAGCGGCCAGGTTGTGCAACCATAGCCAGGGCGCCTGGCGCAGCTCAATCGTATTCAGCAGCATGCGATAAAACCCGTACAGCAACGGCCACTGCACCAGCATCGGCAGGCAGCCGCCAAACATATTCACCCCCTCGCGCTTTTGCAGATCGAACATCTCTTTGTTCATATCCGCGCGGCGTGGGTCGGTGGCCTTGTATTTCTTGAATTTCTCCTTGATCGCGTTCATCTCCGGCTGAATGCGCTGCATCTTCAGCGCCGACTTCATCATCTGGATGCGCGTGGGCAGCATGGCCAGGTTGATGACCAGGGTAAGCACCAGAATCGCCCAGCCCCACCCGGAAACAATATGCTCATGGATCCAGCGCAGCGCCAGGAACAGCGGCTTGGCAATGATGGTCAGATACCCAAAATTGACCACCGTTTCAAGGTTTGGCCCATTCTGTCCCGAGCTGGTCGTAGCCCGCACAGACGCCAGCACATCGAGCACCTTGGGGCCGGCATACAAGCGCAAGCTGGTGTGACCCGAAGTCGCGCCCATGGCAGCGCCCAACACTGAGGCAGGGTCCGACTGGTCGGTCTTGCCGTGACGCGGAACATCGATCACATCGTGCAGGCTAACCAGCAACGTCTGAGCCGGCGCGTCAGGAAGAAAAATTGCCGCGAAGTACAGGTCGCTCACCCCTGCCCACTCGAAAGCTCCGGGCAAAGTGCCCCCACCGGCAATCTTTTTTGCCGCCTGGCGATCGTCCTTGCCGCCTTGCATGGTGTCGAACTGCGATGCCGCATAATCCGGCAAAGTCTCTTGATCGCCAAAGCCCCCGGGCCAGGAAATCATCGCCGTGACCGGGCTGCCGTTCTGCGTTGCCGTCAGTTCCACATGCATCACGTAGCTCGAATCGAAGGTAAAGGCCTTCTTCACCTCGAGCCCGCCATTGGAGTAGGTAAAGGTCAGTGCGGCAGGAGCATTTAACGTGCCAGTGGCAGACGGCACATACAACGCCTGTGCCAGTTGACTTCGCAGTCCCGCGTCATAAGTCCAGGTAGAGAGCGGATAACCCACCTTGGCCGCGGCCTTTGGATTGACCAGGTCCAACGGCTTGCCCGAGTCGTCTTTGTACTTCTTCAGGATCCAGGAAACCGCCTGCCCTCCACGATTGGAAAAGGTAATCCGATAGAGCTCATTCTCCACCACCGTCGTAGTTTCGGCAGCTGCTACCACCGCATCCGCGGCTTTCGCGGAAGTAGCGACCGGCGTCATTGCCGCAGCCGGAACCGACGGCGCCTTCGGGGCAGAAGTGGAAGTTACCTGGGCCGGGGTCTCCGATTGCGTCTTTTTCTTCGGGCCGAAGTATTGCAAGCCAAGGAAGATCAAAACAAAGACGATGGAGAAAATGAGGAGTGTGCGTGAGTCCTGCCCACCGCCACCCGGCTGATTAGGATTGCGTATTTCGGCCAAAGAGAGTTCCTGTCGATCGGACGATCTGGCGGCACCCGGCGCCTATTGCGGTTTCACGATAGCTGTACCCGGTGAAGATTCCTCGTACGGGGCTTTTCACCAGGAAAAGCCCCTCCTCGCTCAGGGTGGATGGTACCCAGTAATCGTGAAACCGCAAGCTTGCGCCTGGGGCCACTGTTTCATGGTAAATGGCGGGGGTCATCTGTGCGGAAGCGTTGGCGGGAGCGGTTGGAGTGCTGGTACTGCCCGGTAAGTTCCGGGAACCGGGTCGAAACCACCGTGGCACAGGGGATTGCAACGCAGCAGGCGCCAGAGCCCGAGAGCGGAACCCCGCAACAGCCCGTGCCGGACTACAGCTGCAACAGCATATTCAGAACAAGTTGGCTGAAAACGGCATGCCCCCGAGAACCCGCTCACCGAGTGCAGTACCGGCGAAACCCAGCGGCTATACACCTCTGCAATGCGCGCCATCAGCGCACCCCGTCCCGCGGGCTTGTGGCCTTCTCCACGGTGGCAAAAATCCTGGATACTTCGTTTTGCAATCCGGCAAACTCTTGCGTCAGCACAGTTCGCCGCGGGTGTAGCACCACATCCACGTCGCGCGTCAACAAGGCCAGGTTGAGCCGCACGGCTTCGCGCATGCGCCGCTTGATGCGGTTGCGTTCCACCGCCTTGCCGAGAACGCGGCCGGCCGTCAGCCCCACACGCGGGCCAGCAGGCGGTCGCGACGCCCGGTCAGCAAAAAAATAAGTCATCGAAGGCGAGAAGTGTTTGCGGCTCCGCTGGTATACGCGTTGATAGTCGGCGTGCTTGCGCAGCCGAGCATCGCCTGGTGTTAAAAGAGTCACCGATCGCTTCCCCCGCACGTGCGAGATGTTGGCGCACCCGGCACCAGGGAGACGACTAGTCGCGGTAGCCGGCACTGACTGAAACGCGCTTGCGGCCTTTGGCGCGGCGGCGGGAAAGTACCGCTGCTCCTGCCTTGGTCTTCATCCGCGTCAAAAAGCCGTGGGTCTTCGCTCGATGGCGGCGGTTCGGTTGAAATGTGCGCTTGGGCATAACACTGCGCTCCTGATCTTACTCAAAAATCTCTGCCTGAAGGCAAGCCTCAAGTATAACGGATTTGGGCCAAACCGCAAAACGCTCCGAGGCTAAAGCCCTTGGCCTGGCCTGCTTTCACTACGCATGGTGCAACTCGGGAAGGAAAGAAATTTTTGCCCGGAATGAGAGGTTGCGCCGCCTTGTAACTGTGCTAGTATCGGCTCCGATCAAGATTGATTTTCTGCACGTCCACACTACCTGAACTTTCGATCTGGATACTTTCGCGAGGGGCTTGATTCCCCCGCAGTTCCTAAGCACAGGAGCACAGAACGGCGCCCACGGTTTTGTAACCGGGTGAGCTTGCTTCTTTGTACCTTGCGGAAAGTATCAGGCAGTCGGCGTTGAACGAAGGAAGCGTATGTCTTTTGTTGCCACCGCCCCCACCGTACCCAATCCTTGGGCACGGATTCTGGGTGCTCTCGAAAAGAAGGTGAATCGGCAATCCTTCGACACCTGGCTGAAACCCACGCGTTTCAGTCACATCACCGGACGAATGCTCTTCGTGCGGGTCCCCACGCCTGAGTTCCAGCACATCGGCGATCGCTATGGCGACCTGATTCAAGAAGCCATTGATGCATTTCACCTGGAGTTCGACGACGTCTCCTTTGTCATCCCCCAGGAAGATCCAGCGGCTGCCCGCGTGCGCGTGGATGGGGGGTTCGCCCCGTTGCCTTCCCATTCGCCCGGAGCTCAGCGTGCCGGCAATCGTGGCGTGCAAACTCCGCCCCCACAGCAGGCCAGGTTTGATTGGACGACGGCTGCGCAGCTCAATCCGCGCTACACCTTCGAGGCCTTCGTCATCGGCAACGGCAATCAGTTCGCGCGTGCCGCCTCTGAAGCCGTCGCCGAACGTCCCTCCAAGGCCTACAACCCGCTCTTTATCTACGGCGGCGTCGGCATGGGCAAAACTCATCTGATGCACGCCATTGGACACGAGGTAAAAAAGCGCCAGCCGCAATGCTCCGTCTGCTATGTCTCCAGCGAGAAATTCACCAACGAAATGATCAACTCGCTGCGCTACGACAAAATGACCAGCTTTCGCGACAAGTTCCGCTCGGTCGATCTGCTGCTCATCGACGACATTCAATTCCTGGCGCAAAAGGAGCGTACCCAGGAGGAGTTCTTCCACACCTTTAATGCGCTGCACGAGAGCATGAAGCAGATTGTCATCGCTTCCGATCGCCCGCCCAAGGAGCTGCCGGAAATCGAAGACCGGTTGCGCAGCCGCTTTGAATGGGGGTTGATCGCCGACATTCAACCGCCTGACCTCGAGACCAAGGTCGCCATCCTGCAGAAGAAGGCAGAGAGCGAGCATGTCCTGTTGCCCACCGACATCGCCCTCTTCATTGCTTCCAACGTACGTACCAACGTGCGTGAACTGGAGGGCGCGATGGTGCGGCTGTTGGCGTGGTGCCGGCTGAACGGCGCCGAGCTTACCCTGGCTACCACCCAGCTATGCCTCAAGCAGTTTATTGATACCCAGGTACGTAAAATCACTATTGAAGCAATTCAGCGCGCCGTTTCTGAGCAATTCGGCATGCGGGTCGCAGAGCTGAAGCAGAAAAATAACTCCCGGTCGGTGGTCGTTCCCCGTCAGATCGCGATGTATCTGGCCAAACAGATGACCGAAGCCTCTCTCCCTGAGATTGGACGGCAATTCGGCGGCAAGCACCACACCACGGTCATGCATTCCATAGCCAAGATCGATGAGCAACGTCGTACCGACAAAGATCTGAACCGAACCCTCAACAAGCTCCTGGAAACCCTCAACGGCTGAGTTTTTCTCCCAAGTTTTGCCCCGGGCGCCCCATATCTCACGACGTCTTTTGTCGCGAGATGTGGGAAACTCGCGCCGCTCCGACCGGGGCTTTCTCTCCCCCACAACCCATCAAGCCTTTCCCCCTCGGCGCCGCTCCCGGTATGCTCAACTGGTCTATGCCTTGTTTCGGGTCGCCGTGCCGCCTGGCTTCTTTGGCTGCGTATTTGCTCGCCGGTGCGCTCCTCAGCGCAATCCCTCTGGCAATGCTGGCGCCGCCGGCCTACGCACGCTCGCAGGATACCGGCTTTCTCAACCGGAAAATCACTGTCAACGGTACCGTCTACCACTATGTCGTTTATCTACCCATGGACTGGACCCCAAAGCAAAAGTGGCCGGTCATCCTTTTTCTGCATGGTTCGGGTGAGCGCGGCTCAGACGGTCTCGATGAAACCCAAGTTGGGCTGCCGAATGCCCTCCGTTCGCACTACGAGCGATGGCCCTTCGTCGTGGTCATGCCCCAGGTCCCCTACAGCCACCGTCATTGGACCGACCCCGACATTATGGCGATGGCCATGGCTGCCTTGGATGCGGAGGTCAAGGAATTCCATGGCGATCCCCAGCGTATCTATCTCACCGGGATGTCGCTGGGCGGCTACGGGGTGTGGGAGATTGCCAAGAACTACCCTGACCGCTTTGCTGCCATCGCGCCAGTCTGCGGAGGAATCTTCTGGTCCTACGCGCCCGGCCGCTGGCATCAGCCTGAACTAGTCCCCGAGTACGTAAAAGCGATTGGCCGCACGCCGGTCTGGATCTTTCACGGCGCTGACGATCCCGTCGTTTCCCCTGCACAGTCGCAGATTATGTTTGCGGCGCTCAGCAGCGCGGGCGGAAACGTACGTTTCTGGGAGTATGCCAACTATCATCACAACGCCTGGGACAAGGCTTACACTGACCCTCAGCTGCCGCTGTGGTTTCTCGCCCATCGCCTCTCTGATATCGCCACGACCAAACCTTACGCAGAGAAACGCATCATCCCGATTCATCCCCCGCCAATCCACGTGGATCCCAGCGTATACGACGCGTATCAAGGCGAATACGTTGACGCCGGCGTGACCCAGGTAACCATCTATCGCCAGGGTGCCAAGTTGATGTCCAGAAATCGCACTGGCGATCAGACCGAGTTGCTCCCCGAAACCGCCAATCGTTTTTTCTATCCCAGTGGCAGCACCACCCGTCTCACCTTCGAAAAAGATCCCGACGGCCGCGTCACCGGGCTTCAGTACTCAGACGACCGCCATCAGGAACTCTGGGAGAAGGCGCCGGATAAAACCCCTTGAGCCAAATTGCACCGTAGTGGATGCCATGTGCAAAGCCGGCTTCTTTCGCGCCTGCGCCAGCACTGCCTGGGGCCCTGCTTTGCACTGGTGGCTATCGCTTTCCACAGTCTTTTGCGGCGCGGCTGTGCAGACCGTGGGGAAGACGGGACCCAACTCCGGCGTTTTGCCCGCTCTTCCTGTTTTTCATTTTGGGCCCGTCCTGTTTTCTAAAACGTGGAGGGCGATCATCTATGCTCTCTGCCTGCTTTTGGCCTTGGTTTCCACTTTTCCAGCGTGAACGGTTACTACTACTAACAATAAATAGATTGATTGCGTCTTTCTTAGTAGTAGGAGTTTTTCGCAGGGAGGAAACGCGGTGATCGGGAGTGTCCGAGCTGCCGGACAGTGACCTAACGTGCTCTATTGTGTCAAGGAATCCACAGAAAGAACGTGGCGGAGATTCTCACGCGCCTTCGGGGTGGTGTAGAGTGAGTCAAATCGACAAGGGGGAAAACACCATGCTTAGCGCTGGCGTTGAGCAGGAGCGACCGGTCGCACAGGGAGCGGCAACGATGGAGATCACAGTAAGCCGTCAGGAGTTGCTGCGAGAGTTGAGCGCCACACAGAGCGTGGTCGAGCGCAAGACGACCATCCCTATCCTCTCCAATTTCCTTCTCGAGGCGGATGGCGAGCGCTTGACCATCACGGCCACTGACTTGGATCAAAGCATTCGCACCTCGTGTGCGGCCAAGGTGAAAAAGCCCGGGGCGTGCACCATTCCGGCGCGAAAACTGTTTGACTACGTAAAACTTCTTCCCGACGGTGATATCTCCATCAAGCTCATGGAGAACCACTGGGTGCAGATTCGCTCCGGCCGCTCCAACACCAAGATGGTGGGTATGGCGCGAGCCAATTTTCCCCAGGTGCCGGAGTTTCCCGAAACCGGCCTGACGCAACTCGCCGCTTTGTCCATCAAGGCGATGATCTCGAAGACCATCTTCGCCATCTCCAACGAGGAATCGCGTTATACGCTCAACGGCGCACTGCTTATTCTCAAGGCGGAGTCTCTGTCCATGGTTGCCACGGATGGTCACCGGCTGGCGCACATCGAGAAAACCGGAGAAGCGCTAAAAAACATCAGCGGAGAAAAGAAGACCTTGATCCCGCGCAAGGCGTTGGCCGAGCTGCAATCGCTGCTCGCCGACACTGATCAGGAATCGCTGGACTTTTTCGACGATGAGCACACACTCTTCTTCCGCCTGGGCCATCGCGTCCTGACCACGCGTAAGCTGACTGGCCAATTTCCCAACTACGAAGCAGTGCTGCCCAGGGATAACAACAAATTTGTGGTGGTCCGCAGCGAAGAGTTGATGGGCTCGATCCAGCGCGTAGCGCAATTTGCCGACGAGCGCTCTGGCGCCATCAAGATCCGGCTGGAACAAAATGAGATGAAAATCTCTTCTTCCTCGACCGAATCGGGCGAGTCGGAAGATACGATCGAAACTCCTTACAGCTTTGATGCCATTGTGGTCGGCTTCAATTCGACCTATCTCATAGACTTCCTGAAAGCTGTCGGATCCAGCGGAGAAGTCCGCCTGGAATTCAAAGACGCTCAATCCGCCGGTCAGATGCGCCCGGAAGATCCCGCTGACGACTTCAAGTATCGCTACGTAATCATGCCCATGCGCATTTGAGAAGCAGTCTTCAACCTCAGACGCTCGCCCAAAGGAGTCCAGAGTGCCCCACATCTCGTGAGTTAGAAGATGTGGGATCCGCAGCGCTCATTCGCAAACCCCTATTCGGCAACCTTCTTGACTTTCCTAACCGCGGTTTTACGGGCCGTCTTCTTAACAACCGACTTCTTGACCGCACTCTTCTTGGCAACCGCCTTCTTAGCCGGCTTGGCCCGAGCCGCTACCGTCTTCTCCACCAGCATGGCCTTCAACTCGGCAAGATCCACGCTGCGAGCCGACTTCCTCAACCGCTCAATGTCGTAATACGCCCGCTTCTCGGTCAGGAATATATGGACAACAAAATCCACATAATCCATCAAAATCCATTCCCCCTGCCTCCTGCCTTCCACCGAATTCGGGTAAGTCCGAAAATCCTTCTTGAGCCGTATCTCAATTTCATCCGCGATCGCCTGGGTCTGCCGTTCGTTTGATCCGCTTGAGATCAGAAAGAAATCGGTGAACCCGGCATCCATCGTGTCGAGCTCGAGAATACGGGTGTCCTCAGCTTTTTTGTCTTCACAGGCCTCCGCGGCGGCCAAAACCATGCGGCGTGTTTCCGTCGTTGCCATTCGCTTGTGTGGAATCTCCTTGCTCTCAGCCAGCAGTCCCTATGGTATCCCGGGTTTCGCGCCGGTAGAGCCCATGGGAGCGAATGTACTCCGCAACCGCGGGAGCGAGCAGAGTTTGCTGCGCGGAACCACCCGCCAGCGCAGCGCGAATTTCCGTCGCGGAAATGTCCTGGTCGAGGTCGGGCAACAAAAACAGCCCCGTGCTCTTCCCCCCAGGCCCGGTTAGGGTAAACCGAGTGAATGCGGCCTCGCGGCGCTCGCCCGTGTTCACCACCCCTTCCGGCAGGGCCGCGTTAATTTGTTCCAGTAAGAACCCCGGCCGTCCCGCCACGATAAAGTCGCACAAAAGCAGCAACTCAGCGCATTGATGCCACCGTTTCAGGGTCAGGAACGAATCGGCGCCCAGCAGGCAGAAGAGTTCATCCGTTGGCTGTAGCTCGTCTCGTAATCGTTGCAGTGTGTCGTACGTGTAATTGGGCTTTCCGTTTGAAAGAGGCGCGTCTATGCTGCTTGCCGCGAGGCCAGGCTCATCCGCCACAGCCAGCCGGACCATGGCCAGTCGATCTTCAAAGCTGGAGTGGCCCGATCCGCCCTTCAGCGGCTGGGTGGCGACCGGCGCGACCAACACTTGGTCGAGCTTCAGCCGGTTGATGGCTGCCCGGGCAATCGCAATATGGCCACAATGCGGCGGGTCGAAGGTGCCCCCGAAGAAGGCGATACGCATAGGGCATCGTATCGCGACCTACAAATCGGGCAACTGTATCCTAGCCACTGCAATGTCTGTCGAAGGACCTATCCGAACCGCCTACATCGCGCTAGGTTCGAATCTCGGCAATCGAGAGCACACCTTAATCGATGCCGTCGCCCGCCTGGCGCACCTCGGTCGGGTAGTGGCGTGTTCCTCGCTCTATGAAACCGAACCCGTGGGATATATCGACCAGCCCGCCTTCCTGAATGCGGTAATAGCGCTTGAGACGCAACTGGAGCCCGTGCCCCTGTTGCGAGCGTTACTCACCATCGAGCGGGAACTGGGCCGCGACCGCAGTCAGGCCCTCCCAAGAGGGCCACGCACAGTCGATCTCGATCTGTTGTTAATGGGAGACTGCGTGGTCACTACAGGGGAGCTGACCTTGCCTCACCCAGCCTTGGCGCAGCGCCGTTTCGTGCTGGCCCCCCTCGCTGAGATCGCCCCCCAAATCCGCGCTCCAAACTCCAACCAGACCATGGCGGAGCTGCTCGCACTGCTCCCCAACCAGGGCGAGAATCGGGTCTCTGCTGTCCGCCGCCTGCCCGCCTTGCCAGAGCCCGGCTGGCCCATGCTCTAGAATCGCTCTTGTGTCTCTCGCTTTTAAGATAGAAGCTGCCAGTGGGCAAGCAAGGCGGGCGACCATGACGCTGCCTCACGGGCTGGTCCAGACGCCGGCATTCATGCCGGTCGGCACCGCCGGGTCAGTCAAGGCCATCCCCCAACATCTGCTTGAAGAGCTGGACGCGCAGATCATCCTCGGCAATACCTATCACCTATACCTGCGTCCTGGCCACGAGTTGATCCGCCGGCTGGGAGGGCTGCATCGCTTCATCGCCTGGCCGCGTCCCATGCTTACCGATTCCGGCGGCTTTCAGGTCTTCAGCCTGAACCAGTTGCGGAAAATCAGCGAAGAAGGCGTGCATTTCCGGTCGCACCTCGATGGTTCCTCTCACTTCTTCTCGCCCGAACACTCTATGGACGTGCAATTGGCGCTGGGCGCCGACATCGTCATGGCTTTCGACGAGTGCACCGAGTATCCGGCTGACCGTGGTCGCGCCCTGCAATCTCTCGAGCTGACACTCCGCTGGGCCCGGCGCAGCCAGCAGCACTTTGACCAGCACTCCGACGGTACTCAATCCCTGTTTGGCATCGTCCAGGGGGGCATGTACCCCGATCTGCGCCGGCAGTCGGCCGAGCAACTGGTCACCATGGATTTCCCCGGCTACGCGATTGGAGGCCTAAGCGTGGGCGAGCCGCGCGCCCTGACCCGCGAGATTATCGAAACCACCCTGCCGATGCTGCCTCCTGACAGGCCGAGATATGTCATGGGGGTCGGCTACCCGGAAGAGATAGTCGAGTATGCCGCGCTGGGCGTGGACATGATGGATTGCACCATACCCACCCGCGCCGCCCGGCACGGCCTGCTGTTTACCTCCGGCGGCCGCCTGAACATCAGAAATCGCCGGTTTGCCGAGGATCAGGAACCACCCGATCCGAACTGCGGCTGCATGGTTTGCGGCCGCTACAGCCGGGCATACCTTCGCCATCTGATGGCCGCCCAGGAACCGCTCGCCGGCGTTCTCAACACCCTGCACAACCTGGCCTTCTACCTTGACACCATGCGATCGGTACGAAATGCTATTGCGACGGATACTCTTTCATCGTTGCTGGCGAAGGTGGCTGCCCGGCCGGCCCGGGTTGGATAAGGGCTCAGCCTGTTTAGCCCCCGGGCATGGTCTCGAAGGGTACTGTTCCCCAGCGTGCGGAAAACGCTGTTTTGTATCAGGGCACGACTTTAAGTCGTGGCGTAAGCGATTGACCATAAGTCGGGCTTTAGCCCCTGGGGCACGTCTTCCCTGTACGGTCCCTCATTTTTTCGGCAAGCAAGTGTAACCGCGTCCAGTAGACAAACCGGAGCAGATAGGCTGTAGTAGAAGGTTGGAAAAGAAAAACTTAAGATACAACCGAGCGAGTAGGACTCCCGCGAAACAGAAGCCGGCAGATTGTCTCGGTAAGAGGATGGTACGTTGACCTTCACCCCCGTTTTACTGGTTTCCATCATTCCGCCCGGCCTGGTGACATTTCTCCCGTTCGTGCTGATCATCATTGTTTTTTATGTGATGCTCGTGCGCCCCAACCAGAGAAAGCAGAAACAGTGGCAGGAAATGTTGGGAAACCTTAAGTCCGGCGACAAAATCACCACCACCGGTGGCATGCGCGGCACGATCATCTCCATCAAGGAAGATGCAGTCCAACTGCGCGTTCCACCCGACAACATCAAGATAGAGGTCATCAAGAGTGCTATCGCTTCCGTGACCACCAACCAAGAGGAAGCTAAATAACCGTATTTCGAGGGCAGACGGTAAGCCCGGCGGAAAACCTGATTGCGACCCCATGCGTAAAACCCTTCTGATCGTTGCAGTTCTTCTCGTGTTCGTCTTTGGCATCTTCGGCATCCCGAAGGGAATTGGGCCGTCCGCCTGGAAGACGGCTATGACCGACCGGATCCACCTCGGCCTTGACCTCAAAGGCGGCATTCACCTGGTCTTGCAGGTAATGGTGCAGGAGGCAGTGAGCGCGGAAACAGATAATGCCCAGGCGCGGCTGCAAGCGGACTTGCAACAGGGCGGCTTTCCGGCGCGCTCCGTACTGAAGCCCGATCCCAAGCGCCCCGAGCTGATCCAGGTTCAGGGAACGCCTCCCGACCGCGTCGGGGATGTGCGCAGCCTGCTTGATTCCCGCTACGGAGCCCAATACACCATAGCTTCGGAGCCGAACAACAGCTGGACCCTCACCATGAAGCAGACCGAGGTGCAGTCGATCGAGCAGCATGCCGTGCAGCAGTCGATCGACACCATCCGCACCCGCATCAATGCACTGGGAGTGACTGAACCTACCATCCAGGAATACAACCTGGGCACCAACCAGATCCTGGTGGAGCTGCCCGGTGTCGACGACCTGGGCAGGGTGCGCGACATTATCCAGTCGACCGCCCGCCTGGAGATTCACCTGGTCGTGGGTGGACCTTTCCCCACCGAAGAGGCTGCCGCGCAGAGTGTCGGAGGGACCGTACCGCCCGAAGATGTTGTCATGGCCTACGGAGGCACGGAATCGTCCTTGTTGGGCCAGTACTACGTGCTGCAGCGACTGCCCATCGTGGCCGGCGACGACTTCCGCGATGCCCAGCCCTCGGTGGACGAAAACGGCCGGCCGGATGCGACCTTTATCCTCACCCGCAACGCGGGTGACCGCTTCTACCAGTTCACCAGCACCAATATCGGCAAATACCTGGCGGTCGTTCTCGACAACCGGGTACAAGAGGCAGCCAATATCCAGCAGGCGATCCGCGACCAGGGCCGGATCACCGGCCTGGGCAAAGAGAAGGCGCAGAATCTCTCTCTCATGCTACGCACCGGCGCACTGCCGGCCTCCATTCACTACCTGCAGGAGAGTGTCGTCGGGCCTTCGCTGGGCGCCGATTCCATTCGCAGGGGCGTGCTGGCTTCATTCGTCGGCATGCTTGCGGTCATGATCTTCATGCTCGTCTACTACCACGGCGCGGGCATCAATGCCGACCTGGCGTTGATCCTGAATCTGGTGATCCTGCTTGGCTTCATGGGCTTTGCCGGAGCCACTTTGACCTTGCCCGGAATTGCCGGCGTGATCCTCACCATCGGTATGGGTGTGGATTCGAACGTGCTGATCTTTGAGCGCATCCGGGAAGAATTGCGCGCCGGCAAAACGCCCGCGGCGGCCGTGGACCAGGGCTTCGCCCATGCCTGGGTAACGATTGTCGATACCCACGTGACGACCATTGTTTCCGCGATCATCCTGTTTCTTTTCGGCACCGGACCGGTCAAGGGCTTTGCCGTCACCTTGAGTTTTGGTTTGTTCGCAAACCTGTTCACCGCGGTTTTTGTCTCGCGCCACATCTTCGATTCCATCCTCAAGCGTAAGCAGCGCGGTGAGGCACTTTCCATCGGGTAGTGGTTGCGCACCAGTAAGGCGGAGTTTTCTAGTGGAACTATTTCGTGGCGTTAACGTTGATTGGCTGGGGAAAAAGTGGTATTTCCTCGGCTTTTCGCTGATCTTCAGCGTAGCGGGAGTCCTTTCGATCCTTTTCTGGCACGGCATCAAGTTGGGTATCGATTTTCGCGGTGGCACACTGGTTTACGTTCAATTCGACCAGACGCCCAACATCGACCGGATGCGCCAGGCGATGGACCGCGCCGGCATTCATGACAGCCGCATCCAGTCCTACGGAACGGCTTCGCAGAAGCAGGTAGCTATCTCGCTGGCGCAAAAGGAAACCCAGGAGTCTGCCCTCGACACCGGGCGCCAGACCATCGTTCAGGCGCTGAACGCGAACTACTCCCCCACCGGGTCGGCGAACCAGGGAAAGTTGGATCTGGACAATGCCAGCCAGGGAGCCCTGGCTCAGTTTCTCCAACAGAACGATCCTGAGCACCTGGCGGGCGCGCCGGGCGCCGAAGAAAAGTATGCCCAGCAGGCTGCGGCTATCCTCAATCACCGCGATCATGACCTTGGCGGCATCTTTGGCAGCATTGACCAACTGAATGGGGTAGCCGATCCGGCGGTGGTCAATCAGCTGAAGCAGGGCGCCTTTCTCTCCGGCTTCCACGTCTTCGCGGCAGACATTATCGGGCCCCAGGTCGGCGCGCTATTACGCAGGCAGGCATTGCTGGCGACCCTCTATTCCCTGTTAGGGATGCTGGTGTATCTGTGGTTTCGTTTCGAGCTTATTTATGGTGTGGCTGCTGTGGTGGCGGTATTTCACGACACCCTGATCACTGTCGGCGCCTTCAGCCTGTTCGACAAGGAAATCACCCTGACGGTCATCGCGGCCATCCTGACCCTGATCGGCTATTCGATGAACGACACGATCGTCGTCTTCGATCGCATTCGCGAGAACCTGCGCCTGTCTCGCCGGGAAAACCTGGCCACGGTCGTGAATCGCAGCATCAATCAAACCCTGAGCCGAACCGTCCTGACCTCCGGGCTGACCTTCCTCACCGTGTTGTCGCTCTTCGTTTTTGGCGGAGAGGTCCTGCACGGCTTTTCCTTTGCCCTGGTGATTGGCATCCTGATCGGCACCTACTCGTCGATTGCGGTGGCGGCCCCGATGCTTGTGGCTTACCAGGAATGGCGGGCCAAGCATGGCAAGCGAGCCGTCTTGCCTGCCGGTAAGCGGGCCAAGGTGTAGGGAGGATTCTAAGTCTCTGGTAAGCCAACCAATCTCGATAGGAAATCCAGGGGGATGGGGAATCCCAGGTGATTTTCCGCCCTAGGCGGCGACCTTATCGCGCTTAATGCGCTTAATGCGCACCCTTTTGCCCAAAGCCAGTCATATTTGGCCCTTTGCACAGATCCCCTGGCATGCCAATACCCCTTCGGGATCAAATGAACGTTCGCCGGTGTCTAAAGAGATACAAGTTCGAATATCCGAGGTAAGGCGATGTTTGAAGATTCTCTAATGGAGTCGGGTGGCAAGCTCAAAACCAAGAGCAAATATTGGTCGATTGTGACGCTATGTCTCAACGGTCTGATACTTGCCGCACTCATTATTTGGCCTCTATTGCATCCAGAGGCCCTACCCACGCAGATGATGGCCACGCTGCTGGTTGCTCCACCACCCCCCCCGCCGCCTCCCCCGCCACCACCACCTCAGGCCCCGGTCCAGGTCAAGATCAAGTCTGAAATGCTCGACAATCAACTGCAAGCTCCCAGCAAGATCCCGAAAGAGATCAAGCAAATCAAAGAATCGGCTGCACCCCCCTCCATGGCCGGCGTTTCCGGTATGGAAGGGATGGGCGGTGGTACTCCTGGCGGCGTGATGGGCGGAATCCTCGGCGGCATCGGGTCCGGTCCGGCAATCGTTAAGGCGGCGCCCCCTAAGAAGCTGAGCATATCGTCCGGTGTCATGGCTGGCAATCTGCTGGATAAGGTCACACCGCAATATCCGGCCATCGCAAAAGCAGCTCGCATTCAGGGGACCGTGGTGTTGCAGGCCACTATTTCCAAATCCGGTTCCATCCAAAACCTGAGAGTCATCAGCGGTCCTCCTATGCTGCAGCAAGCGGCTCTGGATGCGGTTCGCTCCTGGCGTTACAGGCCTTACCTGTTGAACGGCGACCCTGTCGAAGTGGAAACGACGGTCAACGTAGTCTTCAATCTCGGCGGTTAATTCTGTGCCGGCTGCCGCCACCAAAGGTGGTAGCCGGCCACTCCCCTCGTGGCCACTTCGGGTCATTTCGTAACGAAGTTGTCCGGTGCTAGCATCTGGTTGTTTCAGAGCTATAACGAAGTCATTCCGTAGGAGGAAAGATTCAGTGATTCTCGCTCAACTCACCCCCATCGCCGCCCATCAGGCAGCTCTCGCCATGTACCTATTCCAGGACCAGGCACCCACCGTCGGCTTCTCCCCGATGGATCTCTGGCACAACATGGGCCCGGCTGCGAAGGCCGTCGTTGCCGTGCTTTTTGTCATGTCGATTTGGTCGCTGGCTGTGATTATTGACCGCGCACTCTATTTCAGCGCGGCCCGTAAGCAGTCCCGCGAGTTCGCGCCTCGTGTTGCCGGCGCTCTCAAGGAAGGCAAGCTGGACGAAGCGGTGAAGGTTGCTGACCGCAACAAGAAGTCCCACCTGGCCGAGGTTGTCACTGCCGGCCTGCAGGAGTTCCGCAACTACGGTGGCGGCGGAGCGGTCACCGATGAGCAGATCGAATCCAGCCGGCGCGCCCTTGAGCGCTCCGAGGCTATCGTTCATGCCAAGCTGAAGAGAGGTCTCGGCGGTCTGGCCACTATCGGTTCCACCGCGCCCTTCATCGGGCTGTTCGGGACAGTGGTCGGTATCTTGAACGCATTCCAACAGATCGCGACGCAGAAGACCTCCGGCATCGGTGCAGTCGCCGGCGGTATCTCAGAGGCCCTGGTTACAACCGCTTTCGGGTTGCTTGTGGCCATCCCCGCTGTGATGACGTTCAACTACTTCACTGGCAAGGTGGAAGCCTTCGACGTGGAGATGGACAACTCCTCCAGCGAACTGATCGATTACTTTATCAAGCAGAGCCACCGCCGCTAAACGGCGCGTGCGCTCGAAAGCACTCCTCAGCGGGAATCCTGCACCGGTTGGAACGGATAGAGAAAGCCGTTCCAACCCGGTGGTTTTACCGCACCTGCCGCGGCATCCTAAGGGGCAGGCTTCAGGGGAGTGGTTGCGAGAAAAGTCCCGAACCAAGTATCTTTATCGCCACACTCTCTAGAGGAAAACAGCCCCAAGAGAGAATCACAGAAAGTCATCTTGAAGTTGGGGAGCCTGGAGCGTTTTCACGGTCGGTGTAAGGCAGGCAACTCACCTTGCGCTGCCAAACCATAAATCAGGCCGGCACTCGCTGTGAAAGCGCTATAGCAGCTCGACCCACGGAGCACAGACAATGGCATTAGCAGTCAGAAACGAAGGCGCCAAAGTTAATTCGAACATCAACGTCACTCCAATGGTGGACGTGATGCTGGTGTTGCTGATCGTTTTCATGGTCATCACGCCTATGCTTCAGAACAAGGTGAATATCGAGTTGGCCAAGGTGACGGACCCAACTTCGATGCCTGACGCTGACAAGGAAGATGCGGTAGTCGTGGCCATCACCCGCGACAACAAAGTCTACCTGGGACAAAACCAGATCTCCATTGCGGATCTCGGCCCCAAAGTGGCTGACCTCTTGCAGAACAAGACTGAAAAGCAAATCTTTATGCGCGCAGACGCTCGGGCGCAGTACGGCACCGTGATGGATGCTATCGACGATGTGCGCACCGCCGGTGTCGATCAGGTGGGCCTACTGACGGATCGCCGGCAAGATACTACGACGGCGCCACCTCCTGCAGCGGCTCCAGCCGGACAGTAAACCGCTGGACCGATCGTTTACGACCAAGCAACACAGACCGGCCTGAGGGCTGAGCCAGGAAAAACGAGGGACGAAAATGGCATTCGATACAGGTGGTGGTGGTGGCCTCAATTCCAGCATCAACGTAACCCCGATGATTGATGTTTTGCTGGTACTGTTGATCGTGTTCATGGTGATTACGCCTGTGACCCCGAAAGGGCTCGATGCCCTGGTGCCGCAGCCGCCGAAGAATCCGCAGAAGCAGCAGGACAACGACCGCACCATCGTGGTACAGGTGACGCATCGCCCCGGTGGCGGCGTACCCGGCTACAAAATCAATGAGCTGGACATTTCCCACGCAGACCTATTGAATAAGCTGGAAGGGATTTTCGCCACCCGAGCAGAGAAGGTGATGTTCGTGAAGGGAGACGCCGGCCTCGACTTCTCCGCGATCGCGGATGTTCTCGATATCGGCCACGAGGCTGGAGTGGATCACATAGGCCTCATCACACCGAAAGTGGAAGCGGGGCAGTAAAGCGCTGCGTTGTTGCAGGCTGGGCCAAGGTGAACCCGTCCTCCGACACCTGAGAAGATTTCCCAGGTTGCGATGGGTGGGGTAGCCGGCAAGCTCCTGAAACAGGGCTGGCTGGTATCGACGAAAGGTTGCCCGATCCTGCCGCATGAGCCGCAACGACAGCGAGCACAAATCCGACTTCAGACGCGCAATGCGAGGTCCGCGGTTGCCTATCGGGCAGTCGCGGGCTTTGTTTTTGTGCGAGACTTGCCAGTAGGCCGAAACCAATTACAATCACTGCGCGGAGTATTTTCCTCTTAAGTTGCAGGCCCGCGTAAGCTTGTAGGAGGTCAGGCGCAGCCTGGCGATCATAAGGAGATTAGAACCAGAATGAAGCGAAGCGCATATGTTCCGGTGCTTGCGGCCGCCGTCCTGTCGCTGCTGACCACGGTTACCGGGTGCAGCAAGCTGCAGGCTCGTGATCAATTGATCAAGGGTGTTCAGGCGTATAAGAACGCCAGGTTTGAAGAGGCGATTGACCACTTCCAGAAGGCGGAGCGGCTTGACCCGAGCCTGGAAAACGCCCCCCTCTATCTGGCCACGGCCTATGCTCAGCAGGTAGTTCCGGATGCAAACACCCCCGAGAATCTGAAGAATGCGCAGTTGGCGGTTGCTGCCTATCAGCAAGTGCTGGCCAAAGATCCGAACGACCTCAACGCCCTCAAAGGAATTGGCGCTGTCTACCTGAATACGGGCAAGACGGAAGAAGCCAAGGAATGGCAGAGAAAAGTCACCGTAGCCGATCCTAAAGATCCGGTGGCGCATTACACCATCGGTGTTATTGATTGGCGAGTGGCCTACAGGAATGCGATCGCGACGCGCAACGCCCTCGGTATGCAGGATAACGGCGACATGATCAAGGACAAGGCCGCGTGCCAGAAGCTTGCCGAGCAAAACGGGCCGTTGGTGGACGAGGGAATCAAGGAGTTGCAGACGGCTATCGATTTGCGTCCAGGTTACGATGACGCGATGTCGTATCTGAGCTTGCTGTATCGCCGGAAAGCCGACCTGGATTGTGGCGACGAAGCCGCGCACAAAGCGGATATGGCCATGTTTGACCAATGGCGTGACAAGACCATGGCAACCCGCAAGGCGAACGAAGAGAAGAAGAACCAGCAGACGCCGGGTGGCATTACTATGGACAACACCAGCAAGTAGCTGCTATCGGGAACAACAACAAGCCCCTGGCTGCGGCCAGGGGCTTGTTGTTTCCGCAGTCCTCACAAGTCACACCGGGAGAAAAGAAAACATTGGGGGTGCCCATCGCGTTCTTGCGAAGGGTGGAGAGGTGCGAACCTTGATTTGGGGCGACGGGCCAACAAGCAAGAAGACGACTCCTAATGCTCAGTGGCCCCGAGTATCAGAAACTATCAACGTTACAGCTAACCGGCCGCTTACTGCGCCCCATTCTTGACGATCTGTTCTGCCAGGTAGTTTTCTATCCGAGACCGGTCACGAATTACCTCGAAATAAGCAGCCCTTAGCAGTTGCGAACGGTTGTCGCGCAGTTGTTGCCGGATATCCTGCTGCACCCGGGGATCGTTCAGCTCGCGCTGCCCGGCCGGCTCTTTCTCTATGAGCTTATAGATCGCGTAAGCTACCGGAGCTTTTTGGCCTGGCGGAAGGATCGGAATGATATCGGTCATCTTGCCCGGCTGCAACTTGGAGATCGCGGCGAAGACCGTCGGTTCCGCCGCGCAGGCTCGACTCCGGAATGAAACCCATGTTGCCGCCATTGTTGGCGTCACTGGGGTTTTCTGAAAAATTCATGGCCACGCTGGCAAAGTCTTCCCCGCTTTCCAGGCGGCTGTGGATCATTTCGATTTTTCTGCGCGCTTCCGCGTCGTTGCTTGCTTTGCTGTTCTGCAGGTTGGCCCCCTGCTGCATCTTGGTGGGCTGCGAGGTGACAACGATTTCGGCAATGTTGTATTTCGGCTCAATGAAGTTAAAGAGCGACTTGTTCGAGTTGTAGAAACTGGAGATGTCCGCGTCCGTGATGTTGACGCGCGAAATCACTTCTTTGTTGATCAGTTTGTCCGAAGTCAGGTTGCGCCGGATCTGCAGGCGCAGCTCGTCCAGCGACATGCTGGCGGCCTGCAACCGCTTGTCAAATTCTTCCTGCGTGTACGGAGCCTTCATCTCAGCCAGCTTGGCGTCTACTTCTTCATCGCTGGCCACCAGGTTCATCTTCTTCGCTTCCTGCTGCACGATCTCTACATCGATCAGTTGGTGCAAGATGCCGAGCCGCGTGGCGTCGGCCTGTTCCTTGCTAGGTTGTTCCTTGTTGTTGCCCAGGTTATCGCGGTAGGCCTTCTCTACGTCGGAGCGCTGGATCGGTTGTCCGTTCACCGAGGCCACGACGTCCGGCCCATAAGTGCGCTTGCATCCGGCAACGAAGCCGCCACTCAGCAATAGGGCGCTCATCGACGCATAGGCGACAGCGTTGCGCATCCCGAATTTCCTGTCGAGGTTGGTGCCGCCGTCGAGCTTCATGCGGCTTTCCTTGGAGAAAGCCGTACACGCGGACTTGTCTGGCGCGGCGTGACAGGAAATCCGGGTTCGCCGGACACTCGCCAAGGCATGGCGAAGTTGCTAGAGAGTGCAAATCGTTCCAACGTTCCTTCTCCTCGCGGGCACAGTCGCCCTTGCCGGCCAAATGCCCTCTTGGGCAATGGATCGACCGGCCCTTTCAAATCTGTTCGCGATCACGCCTCTGGCCTGTAGGAGCGATCCCACTGCGGCAACCGCGATGGCAATCTGAGACTTTTCGCACCCCTGGCATGGTATCTACTTGGGGGGCTGCGGCGCTTTTGCCGGCTGTTTTACCGCCTCCGCCATCGGGGGCGGGGGCTGCACCCCGGCCGCTGACAGAGCACGGTCGATGGCGATCCGAAGCTCTGCTTCCGGCAGCACGCCGGAGATCCGCTCACCGTTGATAAACAAGGTCGGCGTACCATTCACGCCCAGGCTGGTCCCCTGCTTCATCGAAGCCCGGACCGCGGATTCATCCTGCTTGGCAACGCAGGCGTCGAGCTTGGTCAGGTCCAGCTTGGAACGCACTCCCTCGTCATGCGTGAGCTTATCGAGCGTCTTCCAGGCTGCCTGCGCATCGTGGGCTGTGCCGGTGATTTCGTCCCCATGCGAGTGGGCGTAATCCACAAACCTCCAGTAGGCG
Source organism: uncultured Acidobacteriaceae bacterium (assembly GCA_963758385.1). Taxonomy (GTDB): domain Bacteria; phylum Acidobacteriota; class Terriglobia; order Terriglobales; family Acidobacteriaceae; genus PALSA-350. The sequence goes on from CAVWVA010000002.1 coordinate 286,118, forward strand.
TCCGCGCTTTGCTCCGCTAGACAGGCAGAGTCGACAGCGGCGTGCATGGCCCAGGGATGGATTTCCACGAGAGGGTAGTCCTTATAGATGAACTTCACCAGCCCTTTGTAGTGATCGAGCGTGGCGGGAAAGAGCTGCTCGTGCATACGGGCACAGTAGGGGCATTCCAGGTCGTCGAAATTCACCACCGTGACCTTGGCGTCCGCAGCGCCCCGAATGGGACGATTTTGTATCGAGAGGGTGTCGGCGGGGTTGTGGCTGATGTCAAATTTTTCCAGCCGGCCGAGGGTGTTGCTATCCGAGGAGAGAAGGAAATTCACCACTGTCTGCTTGCCCTTGCTGGAAAAAGTGATGGGCAGATTGTCGTATCCGGGAAACTCGCTTTTGCTGGTCGGCCCGATCAAGACGTCCACATTCGGTGGCACTTCAAATTGCGAGCGTACCAGGACTTCAATTCTCCGGTTGAGCTGAGAAGTGGGGACAGAAGAAGCACTAACCGATGCGGTGCCGGGGGAACTCTGGGCCTTGCAGCCTGCGGACAGAGACATTAGCAGGCACCAAATCAGGGTACGGCGTACAAACAAGACAACCACCTTTCCATACCATAGCTCCATTAGAGCATTTCTCCCGATGTTGTGTCTTTTTGAAGCGTGTCAGGGGTCAAAAGATCCGCTCTGAATGCTTCAGGTTTCCCGCCGCGCCGACCCCGGCGAGAGTGAAGTTAAAGCTGTACTGATTCTCGTTTCGCACCGATCCCAGAGCCAGCCGCCGGTATTCGACACTCAGGCCACAGCAGTCCCAGTTGTAGGAGGACTGGATCCCGCCGTACTGTAGGGCATTCTGGATAAAGTCGTAACCTGCGCTGACGCCCGCGCTCAAGCCCCGCTTCGTCGGGTCCCCATATCCCAGAAGCAGGCGCAGCAGGTTGTACTTGGTTACCTGGCCGGCCAGCTCGGCCGTGAAGGAGGCATCGAGCGCCTGCAGTGTGGAATAGCCAACGCTGGCGAAAACGCTATCCCGGCGGTAGTCGGCGAACACATTGCTGGCATCCATCCGTTTGGTCTTGAAATCGTAATCCGCATCCCATTCCAGATCCATGTGCTCACTGGTGCGCACCTTAAAACGGGAAATCAGGGGGGAAGTATTGCGCGGTCCATTCAGAAACGAAACGCCGGTCAGGTCGAGCGTGGTGGTGAGCACGTTACGCCGGAAGGGCGACACGGCCCCCCCAAAATATGGGTCAAAGAAGTATTTTGCCGCCAGCTTCCAGGTGATCCACTCACTGGTATCACCGCCGCACTCCGTATAGGTGGGGGGCACATTGATGATCCCGTTAACCGGCGCCGGGAGTTCACCGCTGCTGCAGGGTTTGGGGTGCAGATGCTTAAAGAAGAGCCGCTGCGTCAGCGAATATTCCACCTCATTGGTGTCGCTCACGATATCAACCGTGTCGAAGCGGGGGATGGACGAGAAGTTATTCACCCCGCCTACGAAGCGATACTGCAGTTCAGGCTCGAGGGTATGGCGCAGGTCGCTGCCAAACAGACGTTCCAGCGCCGGCGCCTTGAAATCCCGAACCAGGGCCGGCGGCCGCAGCTCAAAGCTGGCCTCCAGGTCGGACCGATTGACGGTCGCGTTTCCTTGCACCGGCGTGGTGCTGCTGGGAATCTGGCTCTCGGTGTAGAAGGTCTCGCGAGCACCCACTTCGGGCCGCAGGGTCCAACCGTCCAGGTGGATCGGCATCGCCAGGTGGGGATACAGGTCGAAGCGCCCCACCGTGCCGCTCTTGAAGCCTGGCTCCGTGCGGTTAAGGCCGGCAGCGGAGCCATCCGCGCTCCATTCCAAAGGGGTTCGGTGGATCGGTTGATCGACCGTGTCTACATCCAGGCTGGGCACGTGCAGGATGCGGATCTGCGGGGTCAGGTAGGAGTTGCCTACCTGGGTGATGCCTTCGAAGTTCTGATAGCGGTCAAAGCGCAAGCTTGCTGAAAGGCCACCGTCATTGTGGGTGACAAACGCCGATGAGGTTACTTGCGACGCGACCGCCAACGCGAACGATTCGGCAAATGCCTCGCGATAAACATACGAGCTGAGATACTCGCCCGTAGCTATGGCACGGTTGTGTTCCTCCAGGTCAAAGTCGCGCCGGCCGCTGAAGAGGATGTCCTGGCCGCCTTGGTTGATATACATGGGCGCCAAGCCGCGGTCGAACAGGGCCGTAAATCGGGAGCTGGCGAAATCTTCTCCCCGCCCGCGGTAGCGGAAATCGCCGCTGGGCGACCAGCCGCGCTTGGAAAAGTATTCTGTGCCAAAGGTGGCATCCATGCTGCGGTTGATCACCACGTAGATGGACTCGCCAACGATGGTCCCCTTGGTTGAGGAAGTACCGACGATGGGGATCAGGAGGCCGCTTTGCCTGGCTCCGGCGTCCACCGGGTGGGTGACATAGGGAAGGTAGAGGATGGGCACGCCTAGCAGGGCAAAGTAACTGTTCTTCGCCCGGGCCTGCCCATAGTTCACGCGGATCAGCGAAGAATGAATCCGCCAGTCAGGGTCGGGCAAGAGGCATGACGTCATGGTGCCATCGATTACCTGGTAGCGTTCCGGTCCTTCCTTGATGAGCAAACGGCCGGTAAACAGAAAGGGATTCGCAGTGGTGTAAACCAGTTTGCGTTTGCTGGTGGAGGGTTGCCGGCCAATGCTGCCGGTCACGTTTTCGAAACGGCCTGTCTCCAGGTCAAGATTGAGTTTGCCGTGGTCGGCGAGGATGAGTTCATTGTCCCGTCCGCCCTGCAACTGCACATGGCCATCGGCCTCCGCGTCGCTGGTGTCCTGGTCGAAGGAAACCTTATCCGCGGTGAGTACATAGTTCTTGTAGTCGATCGTGACTGCACCGGTCAGGGTGTAGATGTTGCCATGCTTTTCCAGCTGTTTGTATTCAAAGTGCACGGGAACGCCCGAGGGCGGCGTGGCCACCAGTTCCGCGATCGGATAATCAGGAGCATCGGGAAGAGGCGCCGGGCGAGAATCGGGTCCGGAAGCAGTCGTCTTCTGACTCTGCGTCGCCGCTACACTATCGGCCGCAAGGTCTGGCTCCGTATCGCCAGAGGCGGTGTTCCCCGATGCTGCCGTGGGAAACTGCTTGGTCAACGTCTGCGGCCAAAGCTTGGGATGACACAGCATTAACGCTGTGATAAACAAAAAGGTGCGGACTCTCATTACCAGGGGCGAAGCTAGGATAGCAAATGGCTCACCCTCTAAGTATCTGACGGCTCCGCCGCTCTGGTTATTTCAGGCTCGTTCTCTCGCCTTCATTGCGCCTGCCAATGAAGAAAGAAGCGTGTTTCTGTTGCCTCCGCATCGATATCGCCTAACCGGAGAACACACCTCGCCGTGTGTGTTCTACTCCACACTTCGTTTTACCGGGCCGCGGAACGCGCAGCAAACAGGAGAAGAGAATTGAGTCCTTCTTTGCCGAATGTCGGAGAAAATACTTCCCATGAGGGCACTGAAACTGAAGTTGTGCCGGCATGGAAACAGGAATTAAACGAGCGCCTTGCTGCGACTCGCTCTCGCCGCTTGCGTAACCGTGAGGAGCAGGTTCCACTCCCCGGCTTCGGGGTTACCGAGCATAAAGCGGAATCACGCGCCTCGCGCCTTGCCGCCAAGGTAGCTGAGCGATATGCCAATGCCCCTTCCTATAGCGAAGTGCTGGCAGCCGAGGCTCGCAGCCGTGCAGAGGTAATCACCACTGCGGCGTTGCCGGTCTGCGATGCTCCAGCGATTTTGCAAAAACCCAGCGATAAAATCTCTCCCGCGGCCGATAACTCTTACGAGGCGGAAGTGATGGCGAGTCAGGCGAGCACAAAAGCCGCTGTAGGTTCGGACTACGGAGAGATCGAGTCTTTGTCGTCAGAAGAGACGGAAGACGAGGAGCTCTCCGCGGGAGTGGAGCCGCTGGCGGTGAATCTCGTCGATTATCCGCGGGAACTGGTTGCTCCTCGTAAGGCCCGCCCGCGACTCGCGGAAGGTCCCCTGCGGACGGTGGACGAAGCCCAACAAGACCTGGCTCAGCGGAAGATTTTCGAAGTTCTACCCGGGCGCGCAGCCGCCGATTGGTCCCCCATCCGCCTGGATACGGAGCCGGTTTCCTCGCTAAAGCCCGGAGGATTGTCGCATTCCGAGGAGACGCCCCTTCAGAGCGCGCCGCTGGAAGACCGGGTGATGGCGGGGATCTTCGATCTCGCGCTGGTTGTAGCCGCGTTCGCTATTTTTGTTCTGGTGTTCGTTGCCTGTACCGCGCATCCGCCCACGGGAAAACCCGCGCTGTACGGCGCCGGCCTGGTGCTTGTTGGGTTCTGCTTGCTCTACCAGTACTTGTTCTTTAAATTTGCTACCGGAACCCCGGGAATGCGGTACGCGAAGATCGCGTTGTGCACCTTCGAAGACGAAAACCCAACCCGCAAGGCAATGTGCCGGCGGGTATTGTTCCTCATGCTTTCCGCTGCGCCGCTGGGTTTGGGATTCGCCTGGGCATGGTTCGATCCGGATCGCATGGGATGGCACGACCGGCTTTCGCGAATCTATCAAAGAAGCTATTCCTAAAAAGCCTCTCGACCGGAGCGTAGCGGAGGGGAGAGATCAGCAGTTCTCTTACTTTGCGTTTAAGAGGCGAATATCTAACCTTCGGGAGCCAGCAGGGCCGATGCCGCTGCGCCGATGACGCCATTCTTGCTATCCTCCGGCACCACTTCCAGCGAGTAGCTCTGCAACGGGCTCATCTTGACCATCTGCCACAAGTACTCCTTGAGCAGGTTCAGATCCAGGAAGCGAACGTTGAGGCCGGTGTAGTAGAACCGGCCCGGGCCGCCTAAATGGATCGAAGTGGCCGTAGCGGCGCCCAGGCCGCGATGCCAGAGCCTCACGAAATCCATGCAGCGGGGATCGCCTTTCTTGGCTGCGGCAAAAATCTCCTCTGGCTCCATATCGAGGAAGCGCAGGCGCATCGCACGGTATCCCATGATCCCTTCCAGGTGTCCCCGGCCTCCGCACCCGCAGTAGGTTTCTTTGGGATCGAGCGTCACCACCATGTGACCGCCCTCCCACACCCCTTCGGTGTACGGATAACGTCCGAATCCGATCCCGTTGCCAATCGTCCACACCCGCACCAGACGATCGGTACGTCCCTGGATCACAGCCAGCCCAGCAGCCACGGCATCGGCATCGTTCATGGTCTTGATGGGTGCGTCGATGCCGTGCGCGCGGAAGGTCTCCCCCAGTGATTCGGCAACATTCGCGCCCTTTAGCTGGGCCAGGTTAGGAGAATCCAGCACGATGCCGCTGCGGATGATACCCGGAATGGCGACGCCGATGGCATCGACCTTGCCCTCTGGATGAATCGCCGCCACCTGATCGCAGATCAGACGGCAGAGGCTCTCGAAAGGATGTTCCAGCAGAGCCTCGTGGTCGTCCGGATTTTCCGGAAATGTGTGTAGCGGTCCTACCAGCTTGTGATCTTCAATGAGCCCCGCGACAATCCTCGAGGACACAACAACGCCAATCGATCTTCCCATCACGCAGTCCCTTCAAAGCATTTTCCTGTAGCGAAACTGTCGTCGAGGGTAGCGACGAGCAGCTTTTCCTGGTGGGAAAACTGCGTCAATATTCGCTGTTTCACTTGTATCCACATGAAAATGCTTAATCCGCCGCCCGGGCCAGCCGGTTGATGCCGTTGAACGCGGCAGCCTTATAACACTCAGCAAGGGTGGGGTAATTGAACACCGTATCGATGAAGTAGTCCAGCGTGCCACCGAGCGACATAACCGCCTGCCCGATGTGTAGTAGTTCGCTGGCGCCTTCTCCGATGATGTGTACACCCAGCAGATGCCGTGTTTCACGATGGAAAACGATCTTGAGCCGTCCAGTGGTGTCACCACGAATCTGACCACGGGCGATCTCGCGGTAGTAAGCCACGCCCACTTCATAAGGCACATCTTCATCCGTGAGCTGCTCCTCGGTCTTGCCGATAAAGGAGATTTCTGGAATCGTATAGATGCCATACGGGTAGTAGCTCGGATTAGACACCAGGCTCTCGTTGCCGAAAGCGCGGGCCACCGCGATTCGCCCTTGCTCCATCGATACTGAGGCCAGGCTGGGAAAGCCAATCACGTCACCCACCGCGAAGATGCCCGGCACTTTGGTACGAAAATCCTTGTCTACAGGGATGCGGCCGCGGGCATCCGACTCGATGCCAACCCCCGCCAGGTTGAGTTCAGCGACGTTGCCGGCGCGGCCCACCGCATACAGCAACGCGCCCCCGGAGATTCTCTTCTTGCTTTCCGTGTTGGCGACCACACTGCAGTCGGGCAACTCTTCCACGCTCTCCACTTCTTCGTTCAAGCGCATGGTCACGCGGCTGTCGCGAAGGTGATAGCTGAGCGCCTCAACAATCTCCTGGTCGGCAAACTCCAGCAGCCTGGGCCGCTTTTCAATCAGCGTGACGCGGACGCCGAGTGCGGCGAACATGCAAGTGTACTCAACCCCGATGACACCACCTCCTACCACGATCAGCGACTTGGGCAGGCTGGGCAAATCCAGGATCTGATCGCTGTTGACGATGGTGCGGCCGTTGGTAGGCACCCGGGGGGAGTCGGCCGGTTTGGTTCCGGTGGCGATGATGATGTTCTTCGCTTCGTAGACTTGCGTCCCACCTTCGTTGGTCACCCTCACGTGAGTGGTGTCGACAAAGCTGGCCACTCCAGCGAGCACATCGATCCCGTTCCGGGAGAGCTGTGCCTCGGTCACATCGATTTCGGTCTTGATCACGTGCTGGACGCGGAAGGCGAGGTCCGCCATCGTGATCTTTTCCTTGACGCGATAATTCATTCCGTAGATGGATCGGTAGTTATAGCCGGAGAGGTGCATCACGGCTTCGCGCATGGTCTTGCTGGGGATCGTGCCGGTATTGACAGAGACTCCACCCACGGTCCGCATGCGTTCTACCACAGCGGCTCGTTTGCCCAGCTTATTGGCGTAGATGGCGGCGCGCTGACCCGCCGGGCCGGAACCAATGATGAGAAGATCGTAGGTAGTCATGCCTTGTTGGAAGGGTACCGGAAGAACGAATGGACGAGATTAATTTCCCATTTTCTGTGAGCTCAAGCGAAAAACTCCAGATGAAAATAGCATGACGCAGGATTTAGCATACGCCCACCGATTAGATCCCCAAGCCGTCTAAACCCCACCCATGCAACTCTGTGCCATTACCGATCGCAGGTGCCTTCCCAATTCGGGCGTGCTGCAACGACTCCTCGATCTGGCGGAGGACTGGTCAGCCGGGGGCGTGCAATTCATCCAACTGCGGGAGAAGGATCTCGCTGCGCCGGAACTGCGGACTCTCGCTCGCGAGCTGATGCAACGGATTGACCGGAGGCGCACCAAGCTGCTGGTCAATATCCCCGCGCCCGAATGGGCCGGCTTGGCGGCGGCTGCAGGCGCCGATGGCGTCCATCTTGCCGGCAAGCCTTCGCCAGGCGCCGCCGCCGACGCGCGGCAGGCCTTCCGCTCCAGCGGCCTCTCCGACGGCCTTGACGCGTTCATCAGCGTACCCTGCCACTGCTGGCAAGACATTAACGTGGCCGCGCACGAGCAGGTGGACCTGATGCTCTTCTCCCCAGTTTTCGAGAAAACCTCAGGCAGGCCTGAGCCTTCTGTCCCGCAGGGGCTGGAAGGACTGCGCAAGGCTTGTCAGGCGGCAAACGGTGTTCCGGTCCTTGCCTTAGGAGGTGCAACCGCCACGAATGCCCAGGATTGCGTTGCAGCGGGCGCAGCCGGAGTCGCCGGCATACGGCTCTTCCTCGGAGACGACTGGCGCCGCCTGGCCCGGGAACTGAGCCGGGAGAACGATATATAGTGGGATTAAGACTCAACCATGCAGAGTGTCCGTTTGAAAAAGTCGTTTTTCGTTCCTCGATCGGCGTTAAGCCGGCAGCATCCATACCTCCTAAACGCATTCCTGGTGACGATTGCCATACTCTCGTGGGCTAGGTACGCTCCCGCGCAGGACACCAAAGCAGTGCCGGCGGCAGCCGAAGCCAAAGAGAGATTCGACGCCGGTATCGGCGGTTTCTATCAGGTTACCAATGCTTCGAACGGCAACTTCATTCGCGAGGATACGACCACCTCTGGAGGGGTTTTGCTCAGCTTTCGCCAGCCGTACCGTCCTTGGCTAGGCTATGAAGCGAATCTCGGCCTCACTAGCTTCGCCGAGGCCTACAACAAGGGCGTGGTCAAGGTAACGGACGATGTCACCGATCTCAGCTTCTCTTATCTGCTGCAGTCGCCGACCGTTTACGGGTTTCAGCCATTCTTGACGTTGGGCGGCGGCATCATTATCTTTTCCCCGACGGGAACGGTGACCAATATCAATTCACCAACCCCCACCCATCTGCCGACTCAACTACTGCCGGAATTCACCTACGGGTTGGGTGTCAACTACCCGATGTTCACTCGCTTCGGCGCGCGCGTGCAGCTCCGCGGCCTGAAATACAAGACGCCGGATTTTCACCAGGATTCGCTCGATACTCATACGCTGCGAACGACCCTGGAACCAACCCTCAGCTTCTACTATCGCTTTTGAGCCCGAGGCGGCAAGAGCCCAAAACCCGCCTTGTTTGACCCCAGATCCAACCCGGTAATTGTGAGAATGCTATGGCCATACTGATTACGGTGCTCGATCTCGAACGGGAGCCGCTTGAATTCAATGAGACGATTCCCGCCGGTGCCATCGATTTCGGCTCGGGGATTCGGCAGCTTGAGGGCATGCCTGTGGCTGGCCGCGCCGACCTCCTCACCGAACATCGCGGCGCCCACCAGTTAATCCACGACATCCGCCTGCGCGCCCACTATCAGGCAGATTTCGAAATGCCCTGCGCCCGCTGCCTGGATCCTGTCGCGCAGCGGCTCGAAGAGCAGTTTGATCTGCTTTTCCGGCCCATCGGGGTCGACTCCAGCGCCTCCGAGCACTCGATCTCGACCTCCGACACCGAAATCGGGTACTATGAAGGAGGTGGTCTTGCGGTTGAGGACGTGTTGCGCGAGCAGGTGTTGCTCTCCCTGCCGGCCAGAGCGCTCTGCCAGCAGGACTGCAAAGGACTCTGCCCTCGCTGTGGACGGAATCTGAATACTGAGGCATGCGCTTGCGATACCCCGCAGGTCGACCCTCGGTGGACAGCTCTAGCCGATCTCCGCAGCAGGATGAAAACGTAAAGTTGAAAGCGATCGCAGGCTGCAGCCGATTCAGGGCATCCCGGCATACGGGTAAGACAGTCTGGGAGAACGCCTGAAAGGAATCTGCAATGCCGAATCCAAAGCGGCGCCACTCCAAGGCCCGCACCTCCAAGCGTCGTTCGCACGACGCACTCACTCCTATCACCGTCTCAGAATGTCCTAACTGTCACGAGCGCAAACTACCTCATAGGGCTTGCCCCAAATGCGGCATCTACAAGGGTCGCGAAGTGCTCGAAGCCAAGGAAGCCTAACTGGATCCGTGCCCACGCTAACGGATATCGCCCTCGATGCTATGGGCTCGGACAAGGCGCCCGATCCTGAGATTAAGGGCGCAATCCAGGCTTGCCGCCAGCTCCCGGTGCGGGTTCATCTGGTTGGTCCAGAGGAGCGTCTGCGCGCCGCGTTGCACGAGGCAACGGGTGGCGAGGAACTGCCGATCGTGATCGTTCCCGCAACGGAATGGATCACTATGGACGAGAAGACCGCAACTGCCATCCGGAAGAAGCCGGGAAGCAGCATGCGTGTCGGTCTCCGCCTGGTCAAAGAAAACCGGGTCGCTGGTTTTCTCACAGCGGGTAACACCGGCGCAGCCATGGCGTTGGCCAAGATGGTATTAGGCGCATTGCCCGGGGTCGACCGCCCTTCGCTCGCCAAGATGCTGCCGACTTCGACCGGTTCCCCTTGCGTACTCCTGGATGTGGGCGCCAATGTCGACTGCAAACCGCATAACCTTGAACAATTCGCTGTGATGGGCGAGCTCTACGCGCGCAGTGTCCTTAAGATCCCACGTCCCCGTGTCGGCCTGCTTTCTATTGGCGAGGAAGAGGGTAAGGGCAATGATCTTACGCGCGAGGCCTTTCCGTTGCTCAAACGACTCTCGCTGAATTTCATTGGCAACGTCGAGGGCCGCGACATCTATAACGGCAATGCCGATGTGGTCGTGTGCGATGGTTTTGTCGGGAATGTTGCGCTCAAGACATCGGAAGGGCTGGCGCGCCTGGTAGGTGATCTTCTCCGCCAATCGCTAAACTCCACCGTGACTGCGCAAGTGGGCGCGCTGCTTTCACGCAAAGCCTTTGACGACTTCAAGAAGCGCCTGGATTACTCCGAATACGGCGGTGCTCCGCTGTTGGGAATCCGGGGAGTTTGCGTAGTTAACCATGGGTCATCCAATGGCCGCGCCATCTACAACGGGATTCGCGTGACAGCGGAGTTTGCCCAGGCCGGCATCAACCAGCGGCTGGAGCAGGAGTTCGCTTGCCGCCAGCCAGCCGTCGCGGCAGCCGATCCAGGTTTTGGCGTGCCCACCCAACCACTCCACTAGGGGCCAAATCCCTCTGCGAAGAACGAGATGAGCAAGACTGCCTTTCTGTTTCCTGGTCAGGGTTCGCAAAGCGTTGGCATGGGTCGCGATATGGCCGAAGCATTCCCAATCGCGCGCCAGACGTTTGAGGAAGCCAATGACGCGCTGGGCTTTGACTTGGCATCGCTCTGTTTTAACGGACCCGAAGAACAGCTTCGCCTGACGGAGTTCACCCAGCCGGCCATTTTTACCGTGTCTGTAGCGGCGCTACGGGTTTTGGCCGAGGCCGGGGCAACCGCGGATTATTTTGCGGGGCACTCGTTGGGGGAGTACTCCGCCAACGTTGCAGCCGGCGTCATCGAGTTTGCTGCGGCAGCACAAACAGTGCGCCGGCGTGGTCAATTAATGCAGCAGGCGGTGCCTGCGGGTGAAGGGGCGATGGCCGCCGTGTTGGGCATGAGTTCGGACTCCGTGGTGGCGGTTTGCCAGGATGCAACGCGGGAGGCGGGTGCGCCCGTCGAGCCGGCCAACATGAATTCTCCCGAACAGACGGTAATTTCAGGAGCGACCGCGGCCGTGGAGCGGGCTATTGCCCTGGCCAAGGAACGTGGCGCCAGGCGAGCCGTTCTCTTGCAGGTTTCCGCTCCCTTCCATTGCAGCCTCATGCAGCCCGCCCAGGACGCTCTAGCTCCCGTTCTGCAAAGCATTGCCTTCGCATCGGCCAGGGTTCCAGTTGTGGTCAATGTGGATGCCGCGCTGGTTTCGGAAGGAGGAGCGCTGCGGGATGCTCTGGTCCGCCAAGTCACCGGCACGGTTCGCTGGACGGAGTCCATGCAGCTGTTGATTGCCGAGGGAACCACCACCTTCGTTGAAGTTGGTCCAGGCAAAGTGCTCAGTGGGCTCTTAAGGCAGATCGATCGCAACCAGAAGTGCGGGCAGGTAGAAGATCCCGCTAGTCTCGAAAAGACGTTGGCGGTTTTGAGCTAGTCGGTCGCAAGCTGCACCGGGGAGAAACCCAGCGTCTTGTTGCTGCGCTGGACCCAGAGAAAGACGGGCGTCTTTTGTCCGTTGACTTCCACACCAACCACAACTCCGGATCCCACTGTTTTAGACATCAGGATTTTATGTGTCTTAATGTCGCCCCAGTCGCTGGAGTGGCCCCAATCCACTTCGAAGCGGCCGTAGGGATACTGAGCATATTGCTGCGGGTGCTGTTGCCAATCCGGGTCGTGGTTCCAAATGGCGAAGGCCTTCGGCAGGTCCTTGGCCTCGATGGCAGCAAAGAACTGGTTTACCCGATGCTCCTGCGGCCAATCCCAGAAATACCACAGGAAACCGGCGAGCACCACGCAGGCCACCAAGCCGGCGATGAGGAGGTTCCTACGCCTCCGCGCCTTGGCAGGATCGTACGTGGGTGCATCGAGCAGGGTCATTGTTGAGGTTCCTCGCTTCTCTGGGGAAGTTTACTCGGCGCGGCAACGAAAGGAAACTGCAGATCCGTATCATTTTGTCCGTTGAAAGTTCTGGGATTGGTGAAGAAGGCGCTGCACACGGTATGCCCCAAGCTCATCAGCGGGAGTACGAGATTTGTTCCTGTTCCGCCTTCCGTTCCAATGCAAACTCGATCAGCCTCGAAATCAGGTCGCGATACTTCACGCCCGAGGCTGCCCACAGCTTGGGGTACATGCTGATCGAGGTAAAGCCCGGCATGGTGTTGATCTCGTTGAGATAGAGTCGTCCGGAGGCCCCCGCTTCAAGAAGAAAATCAACCCGCGCCAAACCTGCGCAATCACACGCCCGGAAAGCTTCCAAAGCCATGGTCTGCACTTGCTTACTCTGCTGTTTTGTCAGCTTAGCGGGAATGAGAGCCTGCGAGCCTTCGCTGAGATACTTCGCCTCGTAGTCGTAGAACTCTTTGCCAGGAACAATCTCACCCACGACCGATGCCATGGGTGCATCGTTTCCCAGCACCGCGACTTCCAGCTCGCGCGCCTTGCCCATTTTGTTCCGGTTACCGCGGCCGCCTACTGCCTGCTCCACGACAATCTTGCGATCGAAGCTCGCGGCGAGGTCAATCGCTGGGCCCAACTCCTTGCGATCATGTGCCTTGCTGATCCCGACCGACGAGCCGAGGTTCGCGGGCTTTACAAAGAATGGATATTTGAGCGCGGCCTCGAGCCTGGCGATCGTTTTCCTTGGGCTTTCCTCCCACTCGCGGCGAAGAAACGTGATGTGCTTCGTGATGGGTAGGCCAGCAGCGAGGAAAAGCCGCTTCATGACTTCCTTGTCCATGCCGGTCGCCGATCCCAAAACTCCCGATCCGACATAGGCAAGTCCGGCGAGCTCGAACAAGCCCTGCATGGTGCCATCTTCGCCGAACGTACCGTGCAGTACCGGAAATACGACGTCCAATTGCAGCACGTCGTGGGCCTGCGAAATGGAGGACGCTTCTCTTTCAAAGGGGACCAGGGTCCCTCCCCGGCCACCAGTTGCGGCTGGCATGGGCGGAACGATCACGCCTTGTCCCTTGGCCAAGACTGCTGCCGGTGCGGTTCGCTGGGGATCGCCGGCGCGCAGCGTACTCGAAGGATCGGAGAGGTCCCCGGACAGCAATCGCTCGGCGTCGCCGGAGACAACCCAACGACCCTGCTTGGTGATGCCGATGGGCACTACTTCATAACGGTTGCGATCAATTGCATTGAGAACAGAGGCGGCCGAGAGCAGGGAGACTTCATGCTCGCCGCTACGTCCACCAAAGAGTACGCCGACCCGGAGTTTCTTCTTCATGCCGTTCTGATTCTATGAGTCCCGGCGGCGAACGTAGGTTGTCGGTTCTGGTGCGGGCTTCGGCCGCCCCCGAAAATAGGAACCGCCCCCCCGAACTTGCAGGAAGAAATTGTTCAGGCAGAAACGGCCTGACTCTCCTCCGCGAGGTCGAGCTCGTTTCGCTCGACGCGCAGCGCGACCAGGGCAACTAACAGCGCAACGCTGATCACCGCGGCGCTGCCCAAAGAGAGATAGCGGTAGCTGATCCCAGAGGTGAGCATGATGCCGCCCAGACTCGCGCCGATCGCGTTTCCGAGATTGAAGGCGCCCTGATTCAGGGTCGAGGCCAGGTTGGGAGCGCCTTTTGCCTGATCCACGATCCGCGCCTGCAGCGGAGATCCAGCGGCGAAATGAACACAACCCCACACGAAAACCATCACCACGGCTGGTATCACTTTGAGTTCGAGGAACGGCATGGCCAAAAAGATCACGATCAGCAGGAGGAACCCGCCGAGGACCACCGGCAACTGCTTCCAGTCCGCGAGCCGTCCGCCGAGCAGATTTCCCAGCGTGATGCCCACCCCGAAGATCACCAGCACCCTGGTCACCGCGGTTGGCGAGAGGTGTGTCACCTGTTCAAGGATCGGAGCGATGTACGTGAAGACGCAAAACATGGCAACGGACGAAAGTGTACTGATCGCAAGCACGAGTTGTACCTGTGGCCGCAGCGCTGCGCGAAGCTCATGCTTTAGGTGCATCTTGTCGGCCGGCTGGTGAGGCACCAGGCGAAATAGGCCCAAACCGGCGACCAGGCCAATCGGAACCAGAGCCCAAAATGCAAACCGCCAGCCGAACGCCTGGCCCAAGGCGGTGCCGGCCGGAACTCCCAGGACATTCGCCAGGGTCAGCCCGGTGAACATGAGAGCGATCGCCTGGGCGCGCTCTGAGCGCGGCACCATGTGCGACGCAACGATGCTGCCGATGCCGAAGAATGCTCCGTGGGAAAGAGCAGTGAGTACGCGAGCACCAAGCAACAGCGCAAAGGTGGGGGCCAATGCGCACAGGGCATTCCCGGCGGTAAACATGCCCATCAAAATCAGCAAGGCTCGTTTGCGGTCCATGCGTGACAAAGCAAGCGCCACCAGGGGTGAGCCGAGCGTGACACTAAGCGCATAGCCCGAAACCAGAATCCCGGTCTTCGGAATGCTGACCTGGAAGCTGTGAGCCAGATCCGGCAGCAGCCCCATGATGATGAATTCCGACGTGCCAATGCCGAATGCCGATACCGCCAGTGCAAGCAGAGGTTTTCGCATAGCTCACTGCTATTGTCCTCGATTTCGAGGCAAAGCAGAACCAGTGCTGCAGTTCAGAGGGGCATAACCATAAACACGTTGGAACGCACGTAGGGCGATGAGGGGCGGCTCTCCGGCGGCATATGTCTGAAGCCTACAGATTCGTACAAGTGAACAGCGTTTTTCAGCTTCGCGTTACTGGCCAGGAACAGGGACTTCGCTCCAATCGCCTTCGCCTGGCCGACTGCGTGCTCCAGCAACCGCCGCCCGATGCCGAGGCCGCGCAGGTGGGGCGAGACCGCCATCTTGGATAATTCAAAGACGCCGTCGCCCATGGGAATCAAAGCGACGCAGCCGACAGCCTGGCCGCTTACGTAAACCATAAAAATGTGTCCGCCCCTGCGAAGGATCATGTCCTCGGGATCGTTCAGGACTACCCGGTCGCAATTTTCCAGAGTGAAATAGCGGGTGATCCACTCTTCGTTCAAGGTTCTGAACGCAGTTGTGTCTTCTCCTGTGCGGAGCGCACGGATCTCAATTTCCGGCGGATCGGCCCGTTGATCCCTGCTGCTCGTGTGCATCTCGTCCGTTTGCATTTCCATGGCTGCTGACTCCTAACAGCAGTCTGCCTCTCAATATCAATTACGTCCAATATCTTGTTATGCAGGATTAAGATGAATCAGATATGGATCGAGATATCGAATTGCGACACCTGCGGTACTTTGTTGCGGTTGCGGAAGAGCTGCACTTTGGCCGTGCAGCGGAGCGCCTTCATCTCGCGCAGCCACCTCTCTCGCAACAGATTCGTAAGCTGGAAGAGCTGCTTGGATATCAACTCTTCACTCGCACTTCCCGCTCGGTCTCGCTCACACATGCCGGCGAGGCATTGCTCCAACGCGCGCAACGAACGCTGCGGAATGTGCAGCGTGATATCGACGAGACCCGCAGCATCGGACGTGGTGACGTCGGCTCCCTCCATATCGGTTTCATCGGATCCGCCATGCTCACGACGTTACCTGGAATATTCCGCGCCTACCGTGCCGCCTATCCAGGGGTCCGGTTGCATCTGCACGAATCGTTTACCGCGATGGTTATGGAAGGTATGGAAAATGGCACGCTTGATGCTGGAATTTTGCGCGATGGGGACCCGCTGGAAGGCGTGCAAGTCACCACTATTTTCTCTGAACCCTTCGTTGCCGTTCTACCCGCCAATCATCCATGTGCCAAGCAGAAGAGCATCTCGATCGCCGTACTTCGGGACGAGCCGTTTGTCTACTATCCGCGCAGTGCGGGAGCCCGCGCCTATGAGAAACCGCTGACTCTCTGCGAGGAGCACGGCTTTCGCCCACAAATCGTTCAGGAAGCCTCGCACTGGCTCACCATACTGCGCTTGATAGCTGCCGGGCTAGGGGTTTCGATCGCTCCCGAATGTGTGCGCCGCATTGCCTCGGCCGAGGTCGTTTGTCTTCCGCTCCGCGGTGCGAAGGCCGTCAGCAATATTGAGCTAGCGTGGCTTGCCGGGGATACCCGCCCCATTGTCGAGCGGTTCAAACGGATCGCGGAGAGCACTCGCCCCGGATGGAAAGAGGCGATGTAGAACAGGATGCGTTCCTAATCGACGCCGATGGGTTCAAAGCCGGCCAGGATGCTGACAATTTGTCCAAAGGGAATGAAGAATGCAAGACCCGGCGTTGATGGCTCCTTTTGCAATCTTCGCACGACTCTGTTGACCGCTTCCTGGCTCTCGATCCAGATGCCCGCTTCTTCCACCGCCAATAGCTTTACGCTGTCCAGCTGCTCGTTGTCGATGAAGCTTGGCCCCATCACGATAATGCGATGTCCGATCAGTCTGCGCAATTCGATCTTCATGGCTATCTAGACGCCCTCCGTAGCAAGCAGGTTGCAATCCAACGCCGGGAAGAAATGCCACATTCGCGATGCCCCCTGAGCGGAGTAAACGGAAGTGCCTTAGGGGTAGATTCGATTCAGCGTCCGGGCAAAGGGAATGGTTTCGCGAACGTGATCCAGGCTGCACACCCAGGCCACGACGCGCTCGATGCCCATGCCGAATCCCGCGTGAGGAACTGATCCGTAGCGGCGCAGGTCGAGGTACCAGGAAAAGGCTTCGAGCGGTAGTTGGTGCTCCTCAATGCGTTTTTTCAGCAGTTCGTACGATGCGACACGCTGCGAGCCGCCAATCACTTCTCCGTAGCCTTCAGGAGCCAGCACGTCGACGCACAGGGCGAGGCTCGAGTTTGCCGGGTCAGGCTCCATGTAAAACGCCTTGACCGCGGCGGGGTAGCGATGGACCATCAGCGGGCGATCGAACTGGGAGGAAAGGTACGTCTCATCCGGTGATCCAAAGTCGTTTCCGTAGACAAACTTCTGCTCAAGCAAGCCACGAGAGAAGGCATCGTCGAGCATGCCGGCGGCCTGGTCGTAGGTGATCCGGGGAAAGGGCGGCCGCACCGACTCAAGCTTGGCGGTATCTCGTCCCAGCACTTTCAGGTCCAACGCTCGTTTACTCAGTACGCGTTGCACCAGGAAGCTGAGAAACTCCTCCGCCAAGGCCATTAGATCATCGAGCGTGGCGTAGGCCATTTCCGGCTCCACCATCCAGAACTCCGTCAGGTGCCTTCGGGTCTTCGACTTCTCCGCGCGAAAAGTGGGTCCGAACGAGTACACCTTGCCCAGCGCCATGGCCGTGCTTTCGATATACAGCTGGCCGCTCTGGGTGAGATACGCTTCGTCGCCGAAGTAGTCAACCGGAAACAGCGTGCTGGTCCCTTCGCAGGCGGCGGGTGTGAGAATGGGCGGGTCGGTCAGGACGAAGCCGTTGTCGTCGAGATAATCGCGCGCCGCCTTGATGATTTCGGCGCGGATGCGCAAAATTGCCGACTGCCGCGGAGTACGAATCCACAGGTGCCGATGTTCCATCAGGAATTCGACGCCGTGCTCTTTGAGCGTGATGGGGAAGGGTTCCTCCTCGCTCACACGCTGCAGCACTTCCACATTGTCGACATCCAGTTCATAGCCGCCCGGCGCGCGCTGGTCCGCTCTTACCCTGCCGGTCACGATGACGCTTGACTCCTGGGTCAGTCCGCGCACCCGCTCGAAAACCTCAGGCGTTACGGCGGCTTTGGGCACGATGCCCTGCACCGTCCCGGTGCCGTCGCGGAAGATGGGAAAAAGCAGCTTGCCGCTGGCGCGCAGGTTATAGAGCCATCCTCGCAGGGTGACTGCTTTCCCCTCGTGCTGGTTCAGGGTGGCAATCGTAGCCAGCGGAGCAGTTGGAGGGGCGTCCGTTACCGGTGACTCTTCCGTGTTATGTTCTTCTGCCATTTTCCGATCTCGATCCAGCTATAGCGAAAGCTTTTTGAAGGTCTCCGCAGCCCGGCTGGCGATATGCTCCGGCGACTCCTCGGGCTGGTAATTGATCTCGAGCACCGTG
Source organism: uncultured Acidobacteriaceae bacterium (assembly GCA_963758385.1). Lineage (GTDB taxonomy): Bacteria > Acidobacteriota > Terriglobia > Terriglobales > Acidobacteriaceae > PALSA-350. The sequence continues at coordinate 304,218 of CAVWVA010000002.1, forward strand.
GCAGCCAACTGCGGCGCTGCGAGCAACTCCTGCATCGTCTCCGGCCAGGGAACGGTTCCGTCGCCCGGCCAAAGATGCTCGTCCTTCTGCCCATGGTTGTCATGGATATGAGCGGATCGGATAAGCGGCTTCAGCTCCTCGATGGCCGCGGAAATGCCACCGCCTATATGTGCATGCCCGGTGTCCAGACATACCCCTACGTCTTTGAAATGGCCTATGCGCACAATCTCGACCAGGTTGGGCGACTCGGTAACCTCGTTCTGAATGTTCTCCAGCAGAAGCTTTACGCCTAGCGGCCGGGCAAAGGCCTGCAGGTGCTCAATAGCCGTCATCGCATGTTCAAGTGTCCGCGGGCTCCACCGGTCCTCGCGCTCTCCGAGGTGCAGGATCAGGTAGCGGAGCGGCATCTCTTCCGCGGTCTCGAGCGCTCGCTTCACCTCGTCCATGGCATCGATCCGGCGTGATTTTTCCGGGTGCACCACGTTCACTGCAGGACCGCCGCCCCGTCCCATTTCGGCGTCCGCGAAGAGCGGCATATGCATCGAGAAGGGCTCAACGGGATTGGACGCAAACCACAGCGCGATTTCCTTCACATGGGGCTTGCTGGTGTAGTCAAAATGCTGGCGCGCGGCGAAAATCTCAATGCCCTGCGCACCTCCCTTGGCCAAAATTTCCAGCAACCCCGGATGCAGCCGCTGGCGCAGAAATACATGGGTCGAAATAGCTCTCAGCATTGCGCCGTTTCCACGGAACGCGTCTCGGCTCCGTTGTCCTCTTGTATCTTCTCACCACGTGCAAGAACGCGTGAACCCTCCGGTATCAGGAAAAACACTCTGTGTGTTGAGACCCGGTTGGTTACTGGGGAGAGATATACGAAGAATGCAGGCTAGAATCGGATCGATGCCCACCAGCGTTCGATCGCGTACCAAGATCAATTTGGGCCTGGCGATTGGCCCGCTGCGCCCAGACGGGTTTCATCAGCTCGCGACGGCGTACACGACCCTGGCGCTGCACGAGTTGGTCACGGTGGAGGCGCAAAAAGCGGCGGCAACCCGCATTACGGTTACCAGCAGTGATCCGCGGGTGCCGACCGATTCTGGTAATACTGCCTGGCGGATCGTAGAGAACTCGCTGGCGGTACTCAATATCCGCGCCGAGGTACACATTCACATCGATAAGCGGTTGCCGATGCAAGGAGGCCTGGGCGCGGGGTCGGCGAATGCCGCTGCGGCGCTATTCGGGCTGGAACACGAACTGGATCGCCGGCTCTCATCTCCAGAGCGGCTGCGGGTGGCCGCAGCGACAGGCTCGGATGTACCGCTCTTCCTTCTAGGGGGAACGGTGGTTGGGGTTGGGCGGGGTGAAGAGGTTTATCCTCTGCCGGATATCGCTTGCCTGCCATGCGTGATTGCACTGCCGCAGGCCGGCGTCTCTACCCCCCAGGCATACCGGGACTGGGACAAGCAGGCCGCGTTGACCCAGCTGGATGCGTCAGCTACAATCAGTAGGTTGAGTCGGTCGATCGCTGCTGCATTTGGCGAACCGCACTCCTCCGGTGTCTTCTCCGAAGCAGTTAACCCGAGAGAAGACCGGGCCGAGGATCCGCTTCTCGCGCTTGTCCGAACCGGGATCGAAAACGACTTTGAACAGGTCGTCTTTCCTCAGCATCCCTTTCTCGGTGAAATCAAGCGCATTCTTGCGAGCGGCTCCAGCACGGAGGACGCGGCCGTCTATGCAGGCCTTTCCGGGTCAGGATCAGCCCTTTTTGGGCTGTATCGCACCCCGGAATCGGCAGAAGCAGCGCTCCAGCGACTGGAGCGGCACGGTGTAACTGGCTTGGTCACCAGGACGTTGCCTCGTAGCGATTACTGGCGCACTATGATGGTGGCAGACGTGGCGTAGTACTCGGCCGCCATTGCAGCCGCACCCAGTTGGGCGATCGACTAATGGTAGGTCAAGTGCCTTTGGAGCACTTTGTCTAGGTTCGACTCCTAGTCGCCCAGCCAGCTTTTTCGATGTATGGGACTTCCTGCCACGGCTGAGTCTTCCGTGGCGCGACAATCAGGCGGAACAACCAAAGCAAACCAGCTTGGGAGGTTCGTGTGAAGGGAGAATCATCCGTGATGACGGTTCCCGCCTCGCAACAAGAGGCCGGGAGTGCAACCCAGGAAGTAGCCGTTGCCGGTTCCGGTAAGGTCCGGCCGGCAGCCGAGCGCAAGCGTCCTGGGCGCCTGAGCGAAGACAAGCGGTTCAAGATCTTCGCCGGCTCAGCCAACCGCAAACTGGCCGAGGATATTTGTACCCATGTCGGTGTGTCGCTGGGCGAGAGCAAGCTGCAGCGTTTTGCCGACGGAGAGATCTACTTTCAGTTGCTCGAGAACGTCCGTGGCGTGGATGTTTTTATCGTGCAGCCGACCTGTTTTCCGGTGGATCAGCACCTGGTGGAACTGCTGATCATGATCGACGCGCTGAAGCGCGCTTCGGCTGGGCGAATCACAGTGGTGGTGCCGTATTACGGATATGCGCGGCAGGACCGCAAAGATCGGCCAAGGGTGGCCATCTCATCCAAACTGGTGGCGGACCTGTTAACCACTGCCGGAGCCAACCGGGCATTGTTTATGGATCTGCATGCGGCGCAGATTCAGGGATTTTTCAATATCCCGGTGGATCACATGTTCGCCAGTCCGGTGATGGTGAGTTACTTCCGGGAATTGAACCTGCCCGCGCTTACGGTGGTTTCTCCGGATGCGGGCGGTGTGGAACGGGCGCGGTTTTTCGCGACCAAAATGCAGGCTCCGTTAGCCATTGTTGATAAGCGGCGAACGGACCTGAATGTAACCGAAGTGATGAATGTGATCGGCGATGTGCAGGGAAGAACCTGCCTGATCATCGACGACATCATCGACACTGCCGGCACGCTGGTGAAGACGGCGCAGGCGTTGCTCGATGCAGGGGCAGTGAAGGTGTATGCGGCGGCTTCGCATGCGGTGCTGTCAGGCCCCGCGATCGAGCGCATAGGCAGCTCGCAACTGCAGGAAGTGATTGTTACCGACTCGATCCCGCTACGCGAAGAGGCGCAGAAGCTGGAGCGGCAGGGAAGGATTAAAGTGCTGTCCGTCGCCGGGCTATTGGGCGCCACGATTGAGAGCATTCACATGGAGACCAGCGTCAGCTCGTTGTTTAGTTAGCGGCGCGGAAACGGAATTTGGGAGAGATAAGTATGGCTGAGCAGGAAGTAGTAGCAGCAAAGCCCCGCGAGGGCAAGTTCAACAAGAATGCGGCACGCCGGGTGCGCGTAGCCGGCATGATTCCCGGCGTTCTCTACGGCGCCAAGGAACCCGCGATTGCAGTGGAGCTTGACCCCAAGCAGATTACGCGGATCCTTCATTCGGAATCCGGCCACAACACGATTTTCGATCTGGAGATTGGCGCGGCCGAAGGCGCAGCCAAGACTGCAACCACCAAGGCTATGATCGTCGATTGGCAGTACGAGCCTATCAAGGGCAAGCTCATGCACATCGATCTCAAGCGCATCGCCATGGATAAGGCAATGCGAGTCAAGGTGCCGGTACTACTGGAAGGAATTCCTGTCGGCGTCAAGATGCAGGGCGGCATTCTCGACCAGGTGCTGCGCGAAGTGGAAATTGAGTGCCTGCCGGGCGATATTCCCAGCCACATTGACCTGAATGTCAGCGGCCTGGGGTTGGGTCAATCGATCCGTGTGGCTGATCTGCCTCACGGCGGCAAAATCAAATTCATCAGCGATGAGAGCGCGACGATAGCGCACATTGTCTCCATTAAAGAAGAGGTTGCCCCGGCGGTGGATGCCGTTGTGGCAGCCGGTCCGGCAGAACCAGAGGTTGCCAAGAAGGGCAAGACCGACGCTGCGGAACCGGCTCCCGACAAGGGTGCGAAGAAGTGATCTGCAGTCTGATAATGCATTGGCTCTGAGCTTGCCAGGTGGGGAAAGCGTGCTGGACGGGGAGAGAGCAGGTCCGGCCTTGGTTGTCGGCCTGGGAAACCCGGGGATTGAGTACCAGTTCACGCCGCACAACGCCGGCTTTCTTGCGATCGATCGATTGGCCGAGCAGAGCGGCGTTGTGGTGGGCAACCGCCGCTGCCGCGCACTTACAGCGACCGCGCGTATCGCAGGCAGAGAAGTGGTCTTAGCCAAGCCGGAAACATACATGAACCTGAGCGGCATCTCGGTTCTGGCGCTGGTGAAGGAGTTGGAAGCGGACGCGAAGCGGGACCTGATTGTGATCTATGACGAGATCGCGCTCAGTCTTGGTTCGCTACGCATCCGGGAGCGGGGTAGTTCGGGCGGCCATAATGGCGTCAAGTCCATCTCCAGTGCGTTGGGCAGCGAGGAGTGGCTGCGGATTCGCATAGGGATTGCTCCCCCGGGAGACGAGGCAGCCGAGAGCGCGCGGCGCGGGCGGAAGGATTATGTGTTGACGCCCATGCGCAAGGCGCAACTGGCTGTCCTTGATGAAGTTCTGGATCGCACTGCGAAGGCAGTGGAGATGGTGTTGGCCAAAGGGGCCGGCCCGGCAATGAATGAGTTCAACCGCCGCGAAACAGGCGACGAATAGCAAGGAACTGGAGAAACAAGAAGCTATGCAACGCACCTACGAAATCATGTTTATTGTTCGTCCTGACATTCTGGACGAAGATCTTGACAAGCTGATCGCCGGTTTAGAGGCGAACATTACCCAGGGTGGCGGCAGCATCAAGTCGCTCGAAAAGCTCGGCCGCCGCAAGCTTGCCTATACCGTCAAGAAGTTCAACGACGGCAACTATGTGCTGTTGACAATCAACGCCGACGGCTCGCTGGTCGGAGAGATTGAGCGGCGGCTGCGCGTCTCTGAGCCGGTAATCAAGTTCATCTCCGTCCGTATGGACGAAGAAGAGAAGCGAGTGGCCAAGATTAAAGCCATCCGCGCCACGCGCAAGAAGCTCAGTGCGCAACCGGCTGCGGCGCCCCCGGCGGCAGTGGAACCTGCTGCTGCGCCGGCGCCGGCGGCTGAAGCCGCGAGCGCCTAACTAACTTTTGAGCAATTAAGCCGGGTCAGTAGATCCGAGAAGGAATAGAAAAATATGGCTGACGAAACCAGCACACCCAGCGCACCGATGTCCCGGCCGGAGGGTTCCGGGCCTTCTTCTTCAGGCCCTGGCGGACGCCCACCGGGTGGCCGACCCAGCGGCCCTGGCGGAGGAGGACGCAAGTTCTTTCGCCGCAAGAAAGTCTGCAAATTCTGCGTCGAGAAGATTGACGCCATCCACTATCGCGATGTTCGGCTGCTGCAGCAGTTTGTCGCTGAACGGGGCAAGATTGTGCCTCGCCGCCTGACCGGAGTTTGCACCACGCATCAACGTGGGTTGGCGCGTGCCATCAAGCAGGCTCGGAACATCGCTTTGCTGCCGTTTGCAGCGCGCTACTAGAGCGCACACCAGGAGATTATTCATGGAAGTCATTCTTAAGGAAGATGTCAACAAGCTCGGCCAGCGCGGCGATGTGGTGAAGGTAGCGGATGGCTATGGCAGAAATTTTCTGCTGCCGAAAAAGCTCGCCATGGAGGCGACACCCGGCAACAAAGTGGTGATCGAGCAGATGAAGCAGGCTGCCGTACGCCACTCCGCGCGCGAGAAGTCCGAAGCCGAATTACTGGTCAAGCAGCTGAACGAAGTGGAGCTGGTTTTCGAGCGCAAAGTGGGCGAGAACGATCATCTGTTTGGCTCCGTCACTTCGGGCGAGATCGCGCAGCAGTTGGAACAGAAGGGTTTCACTATCGACCGCCGCAAGCTGCAGCTGGAAGAGCCGCTACGCCAGCTGGGTGAGTTTCACGTGCCGGTCAAGTTGCATCGCGAAGTAACGGCGCACATCAAAGTCACGGTGAAAGCGGAAGAAGCCGAAGCGTAGCCCTCTGCAACTAATCCAATGGGCGCCCCATCCCCCAGGATTCCTGTTGAGGTTGGTGGCGTTGACCAAGGTGCATGCGGCTTTCTTTAATGAAAGCCGCACACGCGATCCCGTCTTGTGCTGCGTGGCAGGAAATCCGGAGTCCTTCGCGTTGTTTGCGAAGGGCGGGATATGAGCATCCATACATCTCTTAATGGCTTTTAGTTCCCATTCAGCGCCCGTAGCCTAGCCGCATGGCTAGTTGGTCGGGAAGCCCGGCGCGCATGATGCGCATTTGCGCCAGCCGGAAGTCGTAGGGCGCGCGGTGGAATTCGACTAACATCCGGTTGTCGTCATAAAGCGCGAAGGCGGCGCGGCGGTCGTGGTCTCGCGGCTGGCCCACCGAGCCGGGATTGATCATGTAGCGTGCGCCCGGAACCAGTCTCAGCTCCGACATATCAGGTTCATCGTCGATCGAGTAAACCGGGTCAAGTTGGAACCATTCCTCGCCGTTGGTGGCGAAGCCGCCCTGAAGATGCGTATGACCAAAGAAGTTGATGCGGGTTTCCGCCTGCTTGAGTGGCAGTCTTGCATCGCGCACCGAGAGCAGGTATTCATCTTCGTCGACATAGGATCCGTGCATACAGCTCACCTGCGGACCATCTGGTGTTATCGGTCCGCGGACCATATGCTGTAGCCACTCAACGTGCTCTGGTGTGAGCACCTCCCGCGTCCATCGCGCGGCCCGGCTGGCCACGGGATTGAAGTCTTCGAGCGAAATTTGCCCGCTGCAGGCGCGGTCATGATTGCCGCGGACGAAGGTATCGCCCAGGCCGCGCACCCGCTCAATCACTTCGTTTGGCGCCGCGCCGTAACCCACCACGTCGCCCAGATTCCACACAACATCGTATTCCGGGGCAATCTCCAGCACAGCCTCAAGGGCATCGATATTGGCGTGAATGTCAGAAATGAGGAGAGCGCGCATAATGCCGGCCGACGGGGTGCCGCGGCGCATAGTTTCAGGGGTTTTGGCTCCCTCGAAATCAGCCGCGAGCAACCAGACTATCAGACAGTTGGGATGCAGCGTACCCAATGGCCGGGGGTCTGCTCGACCAAGGTTCCAGGCGTTCCATCCACTGCGGCGGCGAGCGTGGCCAACGGCTGGTCTCGGTCGGTGGTGAGCGTGGGCACCGCTCCCAGCAGGCTTTTTGTATAGGCATGCCTGGGATGGAGAAAGACCTGGTCTCGTGTCCCGGTTTCGAGCAGGATGCCTCGACGCATTACTGCCACCCGATCGGCAACCTGCGCCACCACGGCCAGGTCGTGCGAAATGAACAGCATTCCCAGACCATTGCGTTGTTGCAGCGCTTTCAGCAGAAGCAGAATCTGTGCCTGCACGGTGACGTCGAGGGCGGTGGTGGGCTCATCGGCGATCAGCAACAGCGGCCGGTTCACCAATGCCATCGCAATCAGCAGACGCTGTCGTTGGCCTCCGGAGAACTGGTGCGGATAATCGCGCAGACGTTGCTCCGGTTCGGCGATAGCCACCGCGGCCATGGCTTCGACCACAGCCTCGCGCACCTGCTTCCGGCCAAGATCCGGCTGATGGGTTTCGATGGCTTCGGCAATCTGCCGGCCCACTGGCATAACGGGATTGAGAGCCGTCATGGGCTCCTGAAAAATCATGGCGATTTTACTGCCGCGGTAGTGGCGCATCTGCTCCGGCTTCAGAGATAAGAGGTCCGTGCCCTGGAACCGGATTGTACCTTCCACGCGCGCCGATGGATCGAGCAGTCGCAGGATGGATAAGGAGGTCAGAGATTTGCCCGACCCTGATTCGCCAACCAGGCCCAGCACCTCGCCCGGTCCTACGGAAAAGCTCAGGTCGCGGACCACCGGCTGGTCGCGGAAATAAATGGAGAGACGATCAACTTCAAGCAGTGGGGCCACGGGCCAAGATTACAACACTGGCTTGGGACCTCTTCCGCGGGCACTCGGCTTGAGACAGGGAGAGATTCTTTGAAAGAGGTGTTAAAAGAGCGGTGTCTGCCGCCTCGGCAGGGGCAAGCCGAAATGCTCATAAGCCAACCGGGTTGCCACGCGTCCCCGTGGGGTGCGATCCAGGAACCCGATCTGGATGAGAAAGGGCTCATAGACCTCCTCCAGGGCATCCTCTTCCTCCGCCAGGCTGGCGGCCAAGGTATTCAGCCCCACAGGCCCTCCGTCGTATTTCTCGATGATGGTGAGCAGCAGGCGTCGGTCGAGATCGTCGAAGCCGTGCGCGTCAACACCGTGCAGCTTGAGAGCAGCCTCGGCCGTCGCCCGATCAATGCTGCCCGAGCCGCGCACCTGGGCGTAATCCCGCACCCGCCGCAGCAGCCGGTTGGCGATGCGCGGCGTTCCTCGCGAGCGCATGGCGATTTCCGCAGCCCCATCGTGGTCGATCGGCACACGCAACACTTCCGCGGAACGCTCCACGATGTAGCGCAGCTCATCTTCGGTATAGAACTCCAGCCGCAGCAGAATTCCAAAGCGTGACCGCAGGGGCGAGGAAAGCAGCCCCGGCCTGGTGGTGGCAGCAATAAACGTGAATGGCTTGATCTCCATCACGTGCGTGCGCGCAGCCGGTCCTTGACCGATGATGATGTCGAGCTTGTAGTCCTCGAGAGCGGTGTAGAGCTTTTCTTCGAGGACTGGTTGCAGGCGGTGAATTTCGTCCAGAAAGAGGACCTGGCGATCGCGCAAATTGGTGAGGATCGCGGTCAAATCCCCCTGGATCTGCAGTGCGGGCCCGGAGGTTTGCTGGTAACCGACGTCCAGTTCGTTGGCGATGATGGTCGCCAGGGTCGTCTTGCCCAAGCCCGGCGGCCCGAACAACAGCACGTGATCCAGAGCTTCTCCCCGCGACTTGGCTGCGGTCAGGGCGATGCCGAGTTGCTCCTTGGCCTTCTCCTGGCCGATAAACTCTTTCAGCCACTTCGGCCGCAGCTTCAGTTCGAACGAGTTGTCGTCTTCTACACGGTCGGCTGAGACCAGCCGATCGGCATCACTTCTACCAGCGGACATTTGGATCAGATTAGCAGCAAGTGAGCGAGCGAGTGAGACGCCGTTTCTTACCGATCCCACCGACTCGCTAGAATCAGTACATCTATGCCGGGAACGCTGCGAATCGTCCGCAACTTTGGATTTGTGCTGGTGACGGCGATTGTTTGCGTCGCCATCCTCTATTTTTCCATTCCCATGAGCGACACACAGCAACAAAAATTCGATGTGATCCTGGTGCTGGGCAACCCAGCAAATGAGGATGGATCCATCGGGCCGATCGCAAGATCGCGCGTATCGGAAGGGATTCGGCAGTACCGCGACGGCGTCGCCCCGCATCTGTTGTTCACTGGAGGAGCAGTTCAGAACCGATTCGTCGAGTCGCAGGTGATGCTGCAATTCGCCCGGTCTCAGGGGGTTCCCGCTTCCGCGCTTTTTGCTGAAGGAGAATCGCAGAACACCATCCAGAATGCTTATTACGCTTACAGGATCATGCAGGCTCACGACTGGAACTCTGCGCTGATCGTTAGTTCGCCCAGCCACCTGCGCCGCGCCAGCCTTATCTTCAGGCACTATCCTCTTGCATGGAGAATGGATGCGGCGCCATGGCCACCCAAATACCCACTCTGGAAACTGGCTTGGTTCTGGTGCAGCGAAGCCGGCTATACCAGCTACGCACGTATCTTTGGCTTCCCCAACGCACACCAGTATCTACCGCACACTCGTTTCGCATTGCCCCGTCTGTAGAGAAGTCGCCCATTGATACCCAAGAGCCCAGGCTTCCAGTTCAAGCGTCCTCAACAACTCGCGGCCTTGCTGTTGCTGCTGCTGCTGGCCCAGTGCCTCTGGGTATTTCATCGCCAAACCCTCACTTCGCGGGACTACGATTTCGCTCGCTGCGGGCGGGAGATGTGGGAAAAGCCAAATCCCCTGGCGGGATACTTCACCACCTGCGGCAACATACCCGACGGCACCCTGGCATACCGCGTCGCCGGGCTGCCACTGACCCTGCAGCGCGCGCTCGCCGGGCAGGACGAGGACACTTCTACCTGGGAGATGCGCCATGAACTTGGATACGTGCTGCTGCTGCTGCACAGCGGCTTCCTGGTTACCGGGATCCTGCTGGGGGGCGCGCTATGGTGGGTGACGCGGCGTTTGTTTGGCAACCCCGGCGGCTTCATCGCCCTGGCGTTTTACTGCTTCTGCCCGCCGGTGATCCATGCCTGCACCTACCCCAATAATGAGATTCTCACTGCATTCGGACTGTTTGCCTCGCTCTACACCGCGATGGGCGTAGCTCATGCCATGCAGGGCCCGCCACGCAAGTGGCGCTCGCGCATCGTCCTGCTCACGCTGACACTGGCCTTTACCGCGGCCTCGCACGTAGCCGCGTTTTTGCTCGCCATACTGCTGGCCCTCGGCTTCATGGCGTATCTCGCGGTAGGGCGCCGAGCCTACATCGTTCCCATCATGATGACGGCGAGCATCGGGACTTTGCTGCTGTTGTTCGCTTCCTACGACTTCAGCGCAGACGCGTTCAGCTATTTCTTTCGCAGCGGCGCGGGGCGCATCTGGTTTTCCCTCCAGCCGGCCCGCGATTGGCTTCTAAGCCTGCCTAATTCCGCAGTAACCCTGGCCGCTGTGACATCCCTTGTGCTTTATCTGCCCACGCGCAGATCGCGCTATTTTGGCAATACGGTGCCGTTGCTGCTGGCCCTGCTGTTTTTTACCCTGGTCACGCCCGGCATTTCGAGCGAGCCGACGCTGTGGGCACTCCCCTTTCTGCTTACTTTCATCGCCGGGGTGTTTGCCGATTTTCTCGAGACCCGTTATCGCCGCATCTTTGTGGCGGTGGCAGGTTCCCTGCTTGTTCTCGAGGCCGCGCTCAGCCTTCTTTCGTTGCCCTGAGGCGAGCGTTTTCGGGAGCCCGCGAGCACCCTGGATCGACGCACACAAATTATTCAAAGAAAAAGACTTAGACTGGTCAGATCGCCTTGCTGGGTAGCTGCAAAAGACGTATCATCAAGGTAAGCCCTTGGCCGCTGATTGCGCGAGTGCGCATACGTTCTTCCCAGGCGATTCCACCGCCCGGGCCGCTAATCTCCGTCTAAGGCCCACCCTCATATGGCAGACGATCAGAATCCTCTCCTCCCGCTAGGTCCCAACGGCAGCGACGGCAACCCGCCAGAAGGCCCCGGAACACGCCTCATCCCAATCAACATTGAAGATGAGATGAAGCGTTCGTATCTCGACTACTCGATGTCGGTCATCATCGGGCGAGCGCTCCCCGACATTCGCGACGGCTTTAAGCCGGTACATCGCAGAATTCTTTACACCCTGCATGGGATGGGGCTCGAATTCAACAAGAAATACGCCAAGTGCGCCAAAGTAGTTGGCCAGGCCATGGGTGTGTACCACCCGCATGGCGACTCGGCTATCTACGACACCATGGTGCGGCTTGCGCAGCCCTTCAGCATGCGCTATCCCATGGTCGATGGGCAGGGCAACTTCGGCTCGGTAGACGGCGACCCGCCGGCGGCCATGCGCTACACCGAATGCCGCATGACGCGCATTGCCGGGCAGATGCTGGCCGACATCGATCAGGAAACAGTTGACTTTGTTCCCAACTACGACGAGAGCACCATGGAGCCTACGGTGCTGCCAACGCGTGTTCCGAACCTGATCGTGAATGGTTCGAACGGCATCGCTGTGGGCATGGCGACCAATATTCCACCGCACAATCTCAACGAAGTGATCAGTGCCACCATTGAACTGGTGAAAAATCCCCAGGCTGGCCTGGCCGAAGTATTGCAGCATGTGCAGGGTCCTGACTTTCCCACCGGCGGTTTCATCTACGGGCGTGGCGGCATCGCGCAGGCCTATAAGACCGGCCGTGGACGCTTCCTCATGCGCGCCAAGGCGGCCATCGAGCAGCTGAAAAATGGGCGGCAGGCCATCATCGTCACCGAGATCCCTTACCAGGTCAACAAGTCCAAGCTGATTGAGCGCATCGCGGAATTGGTGAATGAGAAAGTCATCACCGACATCGCAGAAGATGATTTCCGCGACGAGAGCGACCGCGACGGAATGCGCATTGTCATCGGGCTAAAACGCGGCGCGGAAGCGCAGATCGTTCTGAACCAGCTCTACAAGCACACCCAGATGCAAGAGAGCTTTTCCATGATCTTTCTCGCGGTGGTCAATGGCCAGCCGCGTGAGCTCGCGCTGCACGATGCGATCCGCCACTTTATCAATCATCGCGTGGACGTGGTTCGCCGCCGCACCGCTTTCCTGCTGAAGAAAGCTCGCGAGCGCGAACACATTCTTGAAGGCTACAAAATCGCGCTGGATAATATCGACCGGGTTATCCGCATTATCCGCGGCTCCGGATCGCGAGCGGAAGCCAGGGAAAATCTGCGCCGCTTTTCGTTGTCCAAAGAGATTGTTCTCAATCTCGACACCGGCATCGTAACCGGGCCGGAGCGGGAGCCGGGCCTCAGCTACCGCCAGATCGACGCTATTCTCGAGCTGCAGCTGTATCGCCTGACCCAGCTCTCGACCGATGAAATCCTCAAGGAGCTGATCGATGTACGCGAGCGCATCGCGGAGTACGAAGCCATCCTGGCTTCCGAAGCGAAGCTGCGTGCGCTGATTGTCAAGGAGCTGGAAGCAGCGCGCAAGGAATTTGGCGACGAGCGCCGTACCCAGATTCTCGACGAGACGGCCGAGTTGCAGCTGGAAGACCTGATCGCCGACGAACAAGTCGCCGTCACTGTGTCTCATTCGGGTTACCTCAAGCGCACGCCGATCTCCATTTATCGCCAGCAACGGCGTGGTGGTTCCGGGCGGCTTGGCATGAAGACGCGGGAAGAAGACTTTGTCTCCCAGCTCATTGTCGACTCGACCCACGCATTTCTGCTCTGTTTTACAAATACTGGCCGGGTTTATTGGCTCAAGGTGTATGAGATTCCCGATATTGGCGCTGCCGGTAAAGGCAAGTCGATGGCCAGCCTGCTCAACCTGCAGCCCGGGGAAAACGTCCGTACCATCCTGCCGGTGCGCAACCTGGAAGAGGAAGGCAAGTTCATCTTCTTCGCTACCCGGAAGGGCACGGTCAAGAAGACTCCGCTGAAGGACTTTAGCAATGTGATGGCGCGGGGTATTATCGCCATCGGCATTGACGACGATGACGAGCTGATTGGCGCTTGCCGCACCGACGGCAATCAAATCATCTTCCTGGCGACGCATGGAGGCATGGCAATTCGCTTCGGCGAGAACGATGTTCGTTCCATGGGACGTCCCGCGTATGGCGTCCGCGGCATCGATCTGATGAAGGGCGACTACCTGGTCGGTCTCGCTGCTACTTTGCTGGAGCGTAAGAAGAATGGCTCGGGCGGCCAATCTCCCTCGCTCATTCTTATCCATAACCGAACAGGGCTACGGCAAACGCACGGATGTTGATGAGTACCGGCTCCAGACGCGCGGCGGCAGAGGCGTCATCAACGTGAAAACGACAGCCCGCAACGGCAAGGTCAACGCCATCCTGCTGGTCGACGAAAGCTCGGAGCTCATGGTCATCAGCCAATACGGCAAGATCATCCGCATCGATACCAAGACCATTCGCGCCGCTGGCCGTTCTACCCAGGGCGTCCGTCTGCTGCATCTCGAGGACGAGGACAAAGTTGCGGCTGCGGTTGTGATTCCACCAGAAGAAGCAAAAGTGGAGCCGGAAAACGGAACGCTTCTGCAGTAGAAGTGGGATCTGTAACAACAACGAGGGGGTATCGCGTATGCGATACCCCTTTTCAATGCAGAGAATGAAGCAAGAATTCAGAGCGGCAGATTAGAAGCCTTTGTTGGCAAGCAGCTTGGGCTGTTTGGCCGAAGCGTTGTCATCCATTGGGTGCGAATTGCCGCAATTGTCGACCTGGTTACGGCCGTATTGGGGCTGTAAGTACAACACATATTGCTGGCCTACATACATGGGAAAGAAGCGAGGGCTGTTTTCACTGAAAACTGTCACCTCGGTGTTGGGGCGTGCCTTGCCGTGAATCTTGGAGTCGACACGAACCGTATAGTTGACGCCGTCCAGAAAGTCCCAAGCCTCGGGTACTGGTTCGGCGGCCGTCACTGTACCGATAACGACGGCAGTTGCCTGGTGGGCCTCCTTGCGGGCACTCACACGATTAGTGCTGCATTGGGCGAACCCATTGGCAGCGCTCAAGCAGAGAATCAAGGCGATAGCAAATTTCTTCACAAACCCTCCCCGGGTTAAACAGGAACCGATTTTTGGGTTACCACTAAAGTTGTATGTGGACTACTTAAGTGGTAGATTGCCGTGTCCAACGGGGGATGGCAATTGTATTGTTTTCGGGCGCCCTTACTTCCGAGGGGCCGTGGGGACCTATGGTAATGAGAGTCCGCGCGCGGGATGGGTAACCCCCCTGTTTGCAATATCTGCCACAAGTGAGGTTTCTATTGGAGTCGTGGTGGGGGGCGAACGGAAGGCGCGAAATCATTGGGCAGAAGCGACTAGGGGAGAGAGTAAAGCAGGAAGAAAGTACTTACGTTTGCACTAGAGTACCTGGGAAGCTACAGCTTACAAGGCCTTATCTCTTCCACAGCAAAAAGGGTGCCCCTATCTCGTGTAGTTACAAGACCAGGAAGTAAAGTGCATGGGGAATTGATAGTTGCTGAACCGACCTTCGTGGAATCCTATATCTCGTAACTACGCGAGATAGGGCGCACCCTTATTGTTGTGGAAGAGGACAAGGTGTTGCCGTGTTCTAGTTACCGTGAACTACCTGCCGTACAGCTTTGCTTTCCTCATCCGCTGGACCGGAGTTCCCGCACTTGTTGACTACCCAGTGCTGGTAATTGTTGGTGAGGAAGAGCAGGTATTGCTTACCGGCCTGCAGATTAAGGGCGTCTTCGGTGTGTTCGCTGAAGATGGTGATCTCGCCTGATTCCTTGCCCTTGACCTTGCGATCAATATGCACGACATAGTCGGTGCCATCCAGGCTGTCCCATGATTGCGGAACCTGACGCGACGACATCACGGTGCCGACGATGACAACCTGCGAATCCTTCATTTCCTGGGAGACAGGCAGAGTATCCGTGCAGGCCGCGAACGAAGCTGTCGCAAAAAGAAAACACGCCAATCCTGGGGCAACTCGCTTCAATATGACTCTCGCTTCCCTGGTGGGACTGCTACAGGTTATGATCCCACGATTGAAGGGGCATTCTTGCTTATAAACCAATCATGAACCAAGAGTTTCATCCCGCATCCTCTGCCCAGCGGCGGAAGATCAGGGCTCCATTCGTACCCCCGAAACCGAAAGAATTGGACAGCGCCACATCGACCTTTGCGGCCTGTGGCTTATTGGCGACGTAGTTTAAGTCGCATGCCGGATCGGGATCGTCCAGGTTGGTGGTGGGAGGAACAACCTGGCGTTGCAGGGCCATGATCGTGATGCCCGCTTCCAGGCCCCCTGCACCGCCCAGTAGATGGCCGGTCATCGATTTCGTGGAGCTCACCAGCAGCTCGCCGCTGTTCGCGCGCTCGCCGAAAAGGGACTTGATAGCCGCAGTCTCCAGTGCATCCCCCAGCGGCGTGGACGTAGCATGGGCATTTACATAGTCCACATGGGAGGGGTCTAGCTGCGCGCTGCGCAGCGCATTTTTCATGGCCCGGAGACAGCCTTCCCCTTGCGGGGCCATGCTGGTGATGTGGTAGGCGTCCGCGCTCATGCCATAGCCGACAATTTCGGCCAGGATCGTGGCGTCGCGCGCCCGGGCATGTTCCAACTCCTCCAGGATCAGGATCCCTGCGCCTTCGCCGACCACGAAACCGTCGCGATCTTTATCGAAAGGGCGGCAGGCATGTTCCGGGTCGGCATTGCGAGTGGAGAGGGCGCGCATAGCGGCGAAGCCGCCAACGCCCATGGGCGTAATCGCAGCCTCAGCGCCACCCGCGATCATCACATCTGCATCGTCGCGCTCGATCGTGCGAAACGCGTTGCCGACAGAATGCGCACTGGTGGTGCAAGCAGTCGATGTCGCCTCATTGGGACCCAGCGCTCCGTAACGGATGCTGACCTGGCCGGCCGCCAGGTTGACAATGGTGCCAGGAATAAAAAAGGGTGAAATCTTGCGCGGGCCGCCTTGAAGCATGGCGGTATGCTCACGCTCAATTACATCAAATCCGCCAATACCAGAACCGATGTGTACGCCCACGCGCTCGGCATTGGCCGGGCTAATCTTCAGGCCGGAGTGCGTCAGCGCTTCGTGAGTGGCGGCAAGCGCGAAATGGATAAAGCGCCCCATCTTGCGCGCTTCCTTCTTTTCCACAAAATTCAGTGGATTGAAGTTTTTCACTTCAGCTGCGAAAGTCACGGGAAAACCCGTCGGATCGAAGCTGGTGATTGGAGCCATTCCGCTCTTGCCTGCCAGCAGGTTATTCCAGACCTCGGGCGCGGTATTTCCTACTCCGCATAACAGCCCAATGCCTGTAACGACAACCCTTCTTGCCAAATCACTTGCCTTTCGCGTTTTTCTCGATGTATTCGGTGGCGTCCTTTACCGTCTTGATTTTTTCTGCATCTTCGTCCGGTATTTCCAGGTCAAAGGCTTCCTCGAACTGCATCACGAGTTCGACCACGTCGAGCGAGTCTGCTCCCAGATCTTCCTGAAATGATGCGCTGGGAGTCACTTCAGCCTCATCTACCTGAAGTTGCTCGACGATAATTTGCTTTACCTTTTCTTCGACTGCTGCTGCCATGCCGTTCTCCTGTCTATAGAAACAACTGTTAGAGGGTTCACACCCTGCAAGGTTGGGCGAACGGTCCGATGAAGGCGGTTCCGCAGTTGTTCCGGTTTTCCTCCAGGCGCCGCCTGTCACGCAAAGGATTCGGCTTTGCCCAGGGTCCGGTCGAGGACCACTGCACTCGGAAGCCAATGCCTGGCAGGAGACAGCAACAGGAAAAACGGCCTAACTCGCAACCCGCGCAGTTCACGGCCCCAAAGTTCTCAGTCTACTGAGCGCCCCAAGTGGTGTAAAGCGCGGCACCTCCGCATCCAGGGCGGTGGTTCCCCCAGCATCTTTGCCTTCATGACGAGTAAAGTCAAAAAAAGAAGATGGCGATGTCTCCCGGAATGATCACACTCGTTTTTACAGCGATCGGCGCATTGCTCGCCGGCATCGTTCTAGCCACGTATTTTGAGCGCAGCCGCAGCAGCGTGGAACGCGCGAATTATGAGAAATCCTCGAAAACTCTCCTCGATCAGCTGGCCGACACCCGTGCCCGCCTGGACCAGGCGCGTACCGAGGGCGCGGCCCACGAAGCTACCATAGCCCGGCTCGAAGAACGTCATGCGGCGACAGAGCGGGTTGTGGAGCAGATGCGGGTGAGCCTGCCGGAAACCTTCAAATCCCTGGCCAGCGAGGTTCTGGAAGAGAAATCGAGGCGGTTTGTGGAACACAATCAAGCCAGCCTGGGCCAGGTTCTGGAGCCCCTCAAGATCAGGCTGGAAGACTTTCAGAACAAGGTGGAAGCCGCGCGGATGGAGCAGGTGAAGGGCGGCGCCAATTTGAGCGCCCAAATCGACCGGCTCTTTGAGTCAAACACCAGGATCACCGAGCAGGCGAACAACCTGGCGAGCGCGCTGCGAGGGTCGAATAAGGCCCAGGGCGCCTGGGGAGAGTTGATCCTGGAGCGAGTGTTGCAGGCGGCCGGCCTCCGTCCGGGCTACGAATACGATGCCCAGGAAAGCTACGCGGCAGAAAATGGCCGGCGAGCTCAGCCGGATGTCGTGATCCACCTGCCCGGCGAGCGGAACCTGATCATCGACTCCAAGGTTTCCCTGGTTCACTACGAGGCTCATAGCACGGCGGAAACTGACGCGGAACGAGCCCTGGCCGCCGACAGTCACAGCAACTCCGTGCGCACGCATATCCGTGGCCTGGCGGAGAAGAACTACCAGACGCTATACGGCCTCAATTCACTCGATTTCGTAATCATGTTTCTTCCTATCGAGCCGGCCTTCATGCTGGCTGTTTCCCGCGACGACAAGCTGTGGGAGCAGGCTTGGCAGCGAAATGTGCTGATGGTCAGCCCCAGCACCCTGCTTTTTGTCTTACGCACGGTTGCGTCTCTCTGGCGGCAGGAGCAGCAGAAGCGGAATGTGGAGGAGATTGCCCGGCGGGGTGCGGAGCTCTACAACAAGCTGGCGGGGTTCGTGGCCGATTTTACCGACATGGGGAAGCGGTTAGAGCAGGCGCAGGCAAGCTACGCCGGCGCGTTGGCCAAACTGCACACCGGCCCTGGAAATGTCATTCGTCAAGCGGAAATGCTGAAGGGACTAGGGGTCAAGCCCACCAAGCAGCTTCCCCAGGGCCTGGTCGAGTTGGCCCAGCAGGAGGCATTGGAGTTGGCGGAGCCAGAGCTGGTCGACTCGCAAAATCTACCGTAAGGAACAAGCTGCAGATGTGCAGTTTTAACTTACCTGGTCCAGACCCTCCCGTAACCGTTCCCAGGTGGTTTCCAGCGTCTCCGGCAGCACCCGCGTCTCGGCAATCACGGTCATGAAGTTGGAATCGCCTAACCAGCGTGGAAGCGCATGCATGTGCAGGTGGCCCGCTACGCCGGCGCCGGCCGCCTGTCCCAGGTTCATGCCCCATGTTGATCCCCTGGGGTGCGTACACCTGGCGCAGAACGGCATCGGTGCGTTGCGCCAGCGACATTATCTCCAGAGCGGCCGCCTGTTCCAGGCCTGCCAGGGTCTCCTGGTGAGCATAGGGCACGATCATGACGTGTCCCGAGGAATAGGGAAAGGCATTCAGGCAGATAAAGCTATATTGCGCCCGCAGGACGATATAGGCCGCCCGATCCGCGTCAATTGCGGAAACCCCGTGTTCTACCGCGAACCGAGTAGCGGCGATCAGATTGCAAAAGACGCAGTCACAGTCACCGGGCCACGCAGCCAGACGCCTCGGGGACGCCTTTGCGCGCCGCCTGGGATCGGCATCGACCAGGTACGCGTAGCGCCAGGGCGTCCACAAGTAGTCCATGCGGTTCAAGTATACGGAGCCATCCCGGCAATCGATCAAAGTCACGGCACAAGCGAACCGGGCTTGTCTTCACCGGTCGGGTTACAAATCAATAAAAAATACGTGTTTCCGGGGCTTTTCAAGAGCTTTTTCACATGCGGAATCGCCCAGGAGTTCGTTGACATGCTTTCCCGGCGATTGCTATAGTTGTTATGAAGGGTCTACGTAGAGGATTCGGCGTAGACGTCCATCGCCGCTCTTGCTTTAACCCCCTCCCGGATGCTCCTACCGGAGATTGATGTAAGTGCCAAGCCATTCAGTCTGGCTACACTGACAGTCTCCTCCGAACGTTTGCTGGCGGATGGGGTAAGCTCCACGGTGTCCCTACTTCGCGGACCAAGCCTGCAAACAGTCTGGCGAAGCAAGCTGCGGGAATGAATCACGGGAGCCCTGGGGAACGTTAGTGAAGACCGGGACGGCGTGATTCAACGAAGACCTGTAGTGATGGACGGATCGGGAGTTACCGATCGAGAATCCGGAGCTGGCATTCATGGCAGACGTCCTAAATCCTGAACGAACCGAGAGCGCAACCCTGAACACCGAATTGCAAACCCCAACGCTAGATGCACCGGCGGATCATTTTGATCCGTCCGAGGAGTTAACCCACAACCCGCAGGCTGGAACCCCCAGCGTGCCGCACCGCGCCGTCGATCCCCAGCCTGTCGCCGCCCATTCCCTGTCGGAAGAAACCGAATTGACCGGCATGGAAGACTTCGCCGCTGCCCTGGAATCTTTCGATCGCGAGCAAGCCGCTGAAGCCGCAGCCCAGGCCTATGACGATAACGTCGTCACCGGCACCGTCATCAAGTTGACGGATAAGCATGTAGTGGTCGACGTGGGGCTCAAGTCCGAGGGGCTAATTCCCCTGGAGCAGGTTCTGGATGCATGAGGGCCAGCCCAAGCTCAAGGCGGGCGACACGGTCGAAGTGGTCGTGGAGCGCGAAGAAGCCGAAGGCGGCTTCCTGCTGAGCTATGACAAAGCCCAGCGGCACCGGGTTTGGGACGCAATCGAACGTGCGGCCAACGAGAAAACTCCGGTCATCGGCACGGTATTGGGCCGCGTGAAGGGTGGGCTCACCGTCGACATCGGTATCAAAGCCTTTTTGCCTGGCTCACAGCTCGAAATCCGTCCTGTACGCAATCTGGACGGCTATATCGGCCAGCAGATTGAAGTCCGGGTCATCAAGCTGAACAAGAAGCGGGGAAACGTAGTGGTTTCGCGCAAGGAGCTGCTGGAAGAAGAGCAGACCAATAAGCGTAGCCTGACGCTTGAGCACCTTGAAGAGGGCGCCATCCTTACCGGCACGGTGAAGAACCTGACCGACTACGGCGCTTTTGTCGATCTGGGCGGGATCGATGGTCTGCTGCACATCACCGATATGTCCTGGGGACGGCTTACTCATCCGCGGGACCTGGTGAACGTTGGCGACGAGATCCAGGTGAAGGTCCTCAAGTTCGATCGTGAGAAGCAGCGTGTATCGCTGGGCTTCAAGCAACTCACCCCCGATCCGTGGCTCGATGCAGTCGAGCGCTATCCAATCGGCGCTCGTGTCCGTGGCCGGGTGCTCAGCGTGACCGATTACGGATCCTTTGTTGAACTGGAGCAGGGCATCGAGGGTCTGGTACATGTGTCCGAGATGACATGGTCCAAGCGGATGAAGCATCCGTCCAAGCTGGTCAAGCCTGGCGATGAGGTCGAGACGGTAGTTCTCAGCGTCAACCCCAGCGACCGCCGCATTTCGCTCGGCATGAAGCAGCTGCTGGAGAATCCCTGGGAGCACCTGTCCGAGCGTTATCCTGCCGGCACCATCGTGGAAGGCCGGGTGCGTAACCTCACCGACTTCGGCGCCTTCATTGAAATTGAAGACGGCATCGATGGACTGGTGCACGTGAGCAACCTGAGCTGGACCAAGCGCGTCAAGCACCCTTCCGAAATCCTCAAGAAGGGCGAGAAAGTTCGCGCCGTGGTACTCGGCGTAGAAGCGGAGAACCGCCGCCTCTCCTTGGGTATCAAGCAATTACAGCCTGACGTCTGGGAGACCTTCTTTGCCCAGCATCGCGTCGGCGACGTGGTCAAGGGCAAGGTGCTGCGCACCGCGCAATTTGGCGCCTTCATCGAGATCGCTGAGGGGGTCGAAGGCCTTTGCCATGTTTCCGAAGCAGCAGACGCGATGGGTGCGCCCATCAAGCTCGAAGCGGGCCAGGAACATGACTTCAAAATCATCAAGATGAACCAGGATGAGAAGAAGGTCGGACTCAGCTTGAGGGCGGTGGGTGAAGAGGCCAGCCGCGCGGATGTGGAAGCTTACAAGCAGCCGGTTTCGAGCTCGACAACCACCCTGGGCGATCTGGTTAACTGGAAGCGCCTCGAACACGAATAGATAGAACACGAGGTAGACAAAAAAAGAGCAGGTTCCTCCGTTGTGAGGGACCTGCTCTTTGCTTTCTGGCGGGAACCGCGGAATCAGGTTATTTCGTCGTGTCGATTTTCAGGTCGAAATTGAATTGCTTCTTGCTGTCGAACGAGCTAATGGATCGCGTTTTTGACTTGTGCCCTTTGTATTCCGCCCAGAGTTGGTAATCCACATCTGAGCTCAACTGCCCAAAGCGGTAGCGCCCATCCGTCTGGGTTATATATGTCCTGATCTGCTGACTCTTCTGGTCCTGCAGGTAGACCACGGCATTGGGCTGCGGCTGCCCGTCGCCAGTCTGAACAATGCCTTCCACCACCCGCACCGCTTGCCCCAGGTTCTGCGCCAGCCCTTGTGGCGGATTAGCTAAGCATGCCAGGAGCAGGAGCCACGGCAGGTAGCGAATCTCTACACGGTTCTGGGCCCAGTTCCTGACCTCGTCAAACGAATCCCGTTGCGTCCTACATCTCATTCTTCTTCCTCATCGGCTGCTTCCTCGTCATCATCTTCGTAGCCTTCCTCATCCACCTGTGAGAGTTCCAGTGGTTCAGTCGCGACAACTTCATACTCGGTGCCGCACTCATCGCAGACCACGATGTCCCCTTCTTCAACGTCGTCGGGATCGAAATCGAGAACGCTCTCGCATTCCGGACAAACTGGCATACAACTCTCCTTTCTCGGAGCATTCAAGATGTTGACGATGACCGCACAATGAAGATTGCGGCTTGGCTAGTTTCCGGGAGAACAACCCGGACGTCAAGGAGTCGTCAAGGAACTTGCACCGAGACATCAAATCGTACCTCGAACAGAGACCGACGATGAAAAAGATTACGAGCCGCCCTTCTCAGCCGGCAACCTCCGCCTGAACGGCGAAAAAGCGGTAGTCTTAAAGAAGAAGTCATGGCACGCTTTCCCCGCAGCGGTTTTTCCGCTCTGTCGTTTCCGAGCTTTCGTGGCGCCACCAGCCAGTTGGTTCTGGCCAACGTAGCCGTCTTTTTTCTGCTGCTGCTCATGGAATTCGCAGCGCCGCGCATGGCGCTGTCGGTTCTCAGCTACTTCTCGCTCACCCCGGCATTGCTGCTTCGCGGTTGGATTTGGCAGCTGGCAAGTTACAGCTTTCTCAACGCGGGCGTGTTGCATGTCGCCTTCAACATGCTCACGCTGTGGTTTATCGGGTCTTACCTCGAGACGTCCAAGGGAAGCCGTTGGCTGCTGGAAATTTACTTCTTCTGCGCGATTGGCGGCGGCCTGCTTGGGAGTCTGCTTAGCTTCACCCAGGTCTTTCGTTCCAGCCCCTTCTCCACTACCAGCGGGGCCGACGGCGCGCTGTTCGGTCTGCTGGCCGCTTTTGCTGCCCTCTTTGGGGACCTCGAGATGTACATGTTCCCGTTGCCAGTGGCGATCAAGGCAAAATACCTGGTCATCGTGTACATGCTGATTGAGATAGCGTTGCTGCTCTCGGGGGGTCCGCCGCTCACCTATTTCACAATTCTTAGCGGCGCATTGATTGGGTTTCTTTTTGCCCGCCGCGCTCCACGCCGCGGCATGAGCATGGCTTTCAGCGAAGGTCTCTTCAGCCTGCGAAACAACTACTATCGCTGGAAGCGCCGCCGCGTTGCGCGCAAATTCGAGGTTTATATGCGCAAGCAGAACCGCGACGTCCGCTTTGACAGCGAGGGGCGCTACATCGATCCCGATGAAAAGCGCGACCCCAACGACCGCAAGTGGATGAACTAAAGACGTCCTGAATCTGGTCTACCTGGGTTCGTGGCAATGGGGTCCTTAGCCAGTGGTGCGGATGTGCAGTTCCTTCAACTGCTGCGGGCTTACCGGTGTTGGCGCATCGACCATCAGGTCGATAGCCTTCGCAGTCTTGGGAAAGGCAATTACCTCGCGTAGGCTTTGCGCTCCCGCGAGGATCATGGCAATACGGTCGAGGCCCAGGGCAATGCCGCCGTGGGGCGGCGTGCCGTAAGTGAGCGCCTCCAGGAAGAATCCGAAACGTGACTTCGCTTCCTCGTCGCTCATGCCCAGGGCGCGGAATATCTCCCGCTGCACGTCTTGCCGGTGGATACGGATGGAGCCGGAACCTAGTTCCAACCCGTTCATCGCCAGATCGTAGTATCGCGCCCGTACCGATGCCGGATCAGAGACCAGCCGTTCCATGTCCGCCTCGTGCGGCGAAGTGAACGGATGGTGGGCCGGCAGCCAGCGCTGTGATTCCTTGTCAAATTCGAACATGGGAAAATCCGTCACCCAGATGGGACGGAATGCCTTGTCCCCTTCCACTTGCTGTCCCAGGAGGCGCTCGGGAGCCCCCACAACCTGGTCGGTGATGGCAGACGCTTTATGCCGGTCGGCATAGCGACGCGCCAACTCCACGCGAAGGTTGCCGGCCGCGGAATAGATAGAGATTTCGCGCTCAGAGAGGTGGCCCCTCGCCTTGGTGTCGCTGGCAGGTACATGGGCAGCTGCGTCGCCGGCGACCATTAGCAACAGATCCTCGGGTTCACCCTCGACTCGCGCCGGGGCCAGCTCGCGGACCTTCTTGACCGCATCGGGAAAGGTTTTTTCCAGCCTCTTCCAGTCGTCGATCAGCTTGGCGCCTTTGCTGATCTCGAAAAGCGGCCGATTTTCGTCACGTTCCTTGCGGGAAAGCTCACCCACGCGCGGGATGCACACGACTACGACGGGCTGGGTTGGATCGATGGCCAGTGCCTGCAAATCCTCGTCGCGGAAGGCCGAGCGAACATCAATCAAGCCGGGCATTCGCAAGTCTGGCTTGTCGATACCGTACTGGCGCATGGCTTCGTCGTAGGTGATGCGCGGAAAAGGAGTGGATATCGTCACGCCCACCGCAGCGAAGGCCTCACGCAAAAAAGTCTCTACTACCAGAAAGACGTCTTCCTGGCGCACGAACGTCATCTCGAGATCGATCTGGGTAAACTCCGGTTGCCGGTCGGCGCGCAGGTCCTCATCGCGGAAACAGCGCACAATCTGGAAGTAGCGATCGAAGCCCGAGATCATCAGGATCTGCTTGAACAATTGGGGCGATTGCGGCAGGGCGTAAAATTGGCCGCCATGCACTCGGCTGGGAACCAGGTAGTCGCGGGCGCCTTCCGGAGTGGACCGCGTCATGAACGGGGTCTCAATCTCAAGAAAACCCTGGTTCGATAGGCTCTCCCGCACTGCCCGGGCGATCTTGTGGCGCATCTCGAAATTCTGCTGCATCTGTTGCCGCCGCAGATCGATGTAGCGATATTTCAGGCGGGCTTCTTCGTTGGTGATAGCGTCGTCGGCTGGTGAAAACGGCGGCACCCTGGAGTCGTTCAACACCAGCAGTTGTTCGGCGGCGATCTCGATTTCCCCCGTGGGCATTTTGGGGTTGATCACCTCGGGGGCGCGCCGGCGCACCTTGCCCACCACGGCGACCACATATTCCGGCCGCACTTGTTCGGCCTTGGCGTGGCCTTCCGGGGTCAGATCCTTGTCCAGCACGATTTGAGTAATGCCGGTGCGGTCACGCAAATCGAGAAAGATCAAGTTGCCATGATCACGGCGGCGATTCACCCAGCCCATGAGGATGACCTGTTCGCCGGCCTGCTGTGCGCGGAGCGCACCGCAAGTGTGGGTGCGCTGAAGAGTACCTAGAAAGTCGAGCAATGCGGATGTCCTAGTTAGTAGTTGGAGTGGGAGTGGGGGCGAGAAGCGCGGCGAGCTTCTGGCCGAGTTGGCCTCGGGGAACCTTGAACTGCTCACCAGAGGCGAAGTGCTTTACCGTCAAGATACCGGAAGCGACCTCATCTTCACCGAGGATCACGATAGCGCGCGCCACTTTATTTGCTACCTCGAACGATTTTTTCAAACGAAAGGATCCATCTCCCAGCTCGATGCGCAGGCCGCCTGCGCGTAATTCCCGGGCCAGGACCAGTGAGGCGCCATTCATTCGATCTCCCAGGGGAGCGATATAGGCGGCCGCCAGTTGTACCGTGTGCGCGGACTGGGCCTCCAGTGTCAGTACCAGGCGGTCTTGACCGATCGCGAACCCGATGCCCGGAGCCTTGGGACCACCGATTGCCTCGGAGAGGCCGTCGTAACGGCCGCCGCCAAGCAGCGCATTCTGCGTCCCCAGGCTGGCATCGATGGAGACAAACTCGAATGTGGTTCGGGTGTAGTAGTCCAGGCCCCGCACCAGGCGGTGGTCGTGCTCGTAGGGAACTCCGCAAGCGTCGAGCGCAGAGCAAACGGCCGCAAAATGCTCCTTGGAACCTTCGTCGAGCGAGTCCCAGATGCGAGGCAAAGCAGCAATGATGGGCTGATCCTGAGGGTGCTTGCAATCGAGTACACGGAGAGGATTGGTCACGGCCCGGCGCTGGCAGTCCTCACACATGCTGCCAACTACCGGTTCCAATGCCGTGCGCAGGGTCTGTACGTATCGCGGCCGGTCGGTTGCCGAGCCGACCGAGTTAAGTAACAACTTCCACCCCTTGATACCAAGTTCCCGCAGCAGCGTGGCAAGCATTTCCAGTACTTCTGCATCGCGTAGCGGTGACTCGCTGCCTGCGCTGGGCGGCCCAATGACCTCGGCGCCAATCTGGAAGAACTGGCGGTAGCGGCCCTTTTGCGGCCGCTCGCGGCGAAACTGTGGACCGATGTAGTACAGCTTCTGCAGTTGGCCGGTCTCGCCCAACTTGTGCTCGATATAGGCGCGGACCACTCCGGCGGTGTTCTCGGGCCGCAAGGTCAGCGACTGAGTCGACATCCCCTGTCCTCGGGCTTCAGCCGTGGTAAACGTGTACATTTCCTTGGAAACGATGTCTGTTTCCTCGCCCACTCCCCGGGCGAACAGCTGTGTGTCCTCGAAAACAGGTGTGCGGATTTCACCGAAGGCGTAGCGTTCAAATACGCTTCGCGCGGTAGTTTCAATGTGGTTCCAAAGTTCCGTCTCTGGCGGCAGCAGGTCCCGGGTGCCGCGAACGGCGTGCAAAATGCTCATATATCCAACTGCTTACCAGAATACAGGCGGGGTCCAATGAGTTCCACTCAGGAGGGGCCGTAGAACCGTCTCATCAATCATTTCCAGTTTGCGCGCTCTTTGAGGTAGGTGGCGGTGTACTCCACGTAATTCCGGGCGTACGTCAGGATCGATTCGCGGTCTTTCGGGTCCAGGCTGCGCCGCTGCCTGGCCGGGACGCCGGCCCAGAGCGTGTTCGCGGGCACCACCGTGTTTTCCGGGACCACGGCTCCGGCGGCTATGATGGAACCCTCGCCGATCGTCACATTATTGAGGATCGTGGCGCCCATACCGATCAGGCAGGTGTCCTCAATCACGCATCCGTGGACGGTCGCATTGTGCCCGATCGTCACCCAATCGCCCACCTCCACGGGATGCTTGTGACGCATGCCGTGCAGCACGGCACAGTCCTGAACATTACTGTGGGCTCCCAGGCGTATGAAATGCACGTCGCCGCGCAGGACCGCGTTCATCCACACACTGGCGTGTTCGCCCAGCTGAACTTGCCCAATAATTTGGGCAGAGCAGTCAACGTAGCAGGAGGCTGGAATGGCCGGGTTGTGGCCGAGGTAAGAGCGCACCATGATTAAATCCTTCTGGGACGGCGGCTAGCTCGCCGGGTCCGGCTAAGCATTTGCCCGCCCCCTCCCGGCGCCACTCGAAAAATGCGGCGGAAGACGATGATTAAGCTTGACTCCACGCCTCAAAGGTAACGTATTCTGATAAGACCCAATTGGGATGTTTGGAGGTGTGGTTCATTTGGCAGAGGTTCGCGTGCAGGAAGGCGAGCCGCTTGAAAATGCATTGCGCCGGTTCAAGCGCAAGGTTCAACAGGAAGACATCATCAAGGAAGTGAAGCGTCACTCCTTTTACCTGAAGCCTGGCGAGCGCCGTCGAGTAAAAGAAGCACTGGCGCGCAAGCGGAATCGTAAGAAAGCTAGAAAAGAGCAGGACTAACCCTGCGACGCCGGCTTACCGTATTACCCAAACATCCGGTAGGCCGGCAACCCCGCAATCTTCTGAGTTTTGCGATCTTCAGGAATTTACGAAAGAGGTAAAGCAAGGTTCCATTTCACCTCTCATTCCCGGTTTTGGCGAATGGGGGGAAATTTGTCAAATACAGACGGATCCAGCTGATTGGTGAAAAGATGCCGACTCAGCGTTTCGTCGACGGAATACTGAAAAATTCCAAGGCATGTTCGGGGGGACGCGTAATGGACTTCATTGACAAGATACTGAAATGTTCAGATTGCGGTAACGACTTCGTATTTACCGCCGGGGAACAATTGTTCTTTCACGACAAGCAGTTCAAGAATGATCCAAAGCGGTGCAAACAGTGCAAAATCAAGCGCGTGGCCGGAACCGGCAATGGCGTACGCACAGAAACCCGGACGGTCTGTTCTGAATGCGCCACCGAGACCACCGTTCCCTTTAAGCCCACACAAGGCCGTCCCGTGCTTTGCCGGTCCTGCTTTCAGCAGCGGCGGCCGCCGGTTCCTTCCACAGTAGCAGCGAGCGCTGCCTCCTAAAGCTCAGTTTGCTGCAGGGAGTAAGGCCTGGAAACGATTGGGGGGAGAATCCTGTTGGAACTCTCTCCTTGCGTTCTTTTTTCCCATCGGATGAGCCCGGTTTAGTTGGCCGGCGCTGCCTTCCGCGAAACCGCGCGGCCTGGCGTCTTGGGTGCTGTCGATCCAATTTTCTGGCTGAGCGCCTTTTGCTTTTTGTCCTCGTGCGTCACCAGCAACGCCTCTATTTGCCGCAAAAGATTCATAATGTTCATCGGCTTGACCAGCATCTCGTCCATGCCTTCGTCTCGCCACTCTGAGCCAGGAACAGGAAACGCCGTCAGCATGGCCACGGCGGGCTGGTAGGGCGCCTGCTTGGCTGCGCGGACTACTTCCAGTCCGGCCGTCTCGTTCTCCATCCGCATGTCCGTAATCACCATGTGAAATGTGCCG
Source organism: uncultured Acidobacteriaceae bacterium (assembly GCA_963758385.1). Taxonomy (GTDB): domain Bacteria; phylum Acidobacteriota; class Terriglobia; order Terriglobales; family Acidobacteriaceae; genus PALSA-350. The sequence goes on from CAVWVA010000002.1 coordinate 332,653, forward strand.
GCTTTGAGCTTGGAGCGGGCCTCGCGAGCAGAAGCCGCGGTTTCCACGTCGAAGTCGTTCATTTCTAACACCGCTTTGAGTGTCAACAAGATTGCAAGTTCGTCATCTACTAACAGAATGCGTCGTTTCATGGGAAGAACTCCGGGGTGCTATGGCTGCAGGTCCAAGGGAAGTTTGTTTTGCCCTGATCGGATGCTACCTGAAATAGCGTTTGTGTGATCGGCGCTCATCCGTCGATTGCTCTAGACTGGCAACGTGGCAGAATACCACGTTGAGAACTTTGGCTGCCGTGCCAGCCGCGCGGATGGCGAGATCATAAGCGCGGAATTGCGGCACCGCGGCTTGAGCCCAGCGCTGAGCGCCGCTGGAGCCGATGTGATCGTGGCCAATACCTGTAGCGTGACCGCGCAGGCCGACCGAACGGCTCGCGCCTTTCTGCGCCGGGTGCACCGGGAAAACCCCACCGCGCGCATCCTGGTCACGGGTTGTTATGCACAACGAGCACCGCAGGAACTTGCCTCTTTGCCCGGCGTACACGCCGTCATCGGCAATAGCCATAAGTCGCTGGTGCCCGAGATCGCCCAGCAGGCGGCGGGGTTTATCCCAATTGCGGCGCTCCGGCCTGTCGTCTATGCGGACGACGCCTTTGCCCATGCGGAACTCTCCATGCCCCCGGGGGCCTGGGCAGAGGATGCTCCCGGCGCGCAGACACGCCCCAATTTCAAGGTCCAGGATGGTTGCGGGAACCGCTGCTCTTTCTGCATTATTCCGACTACTCGCGGCCACAGCCGTTCTCTCTCGCTGGAGGCTTGTCTACGCAACGTGCAGTCCTTTGCCGACGGGGGCGGTATTGAGTTGGTGCTTTCCGGCATCAACCTTGGCCGTTGGGGCAGGGATCTTCAGCCGGCGCGCACCCTGGAAGAACTGGTAAGCGCCATCCTGCACCGCACCGCACTGCCGCGCCTGCGCCTCAGCTCCATTGAGCCGATGGATTGGACGCCGCAACTCCTTTCGCTATTCCGCGACTATTCCTCATCTCGGCTCGCCCGCCATGCTCACCTTCCTTTGCAGTCTGGTTCGGACGCTATTCTGCGCGCCATGCACCGCCGCTATCGTCCCTGGCATTACCAGGAAAAGCTCACCCTGGTTCGGGAGTGCATGCCAGATGCAGCCATCGGCGCTGACGTCATGGTCGGCTTTCCGGGCGAGACGGAGGAGCTATTTGCAGAGAGCTTTGCCTTTGTTGCCAGACAGCCATTCACGTACCTGCACCTGTTTCCTTTTTCTCCCCGGCCCGGTACCAGCGCGTGGCAGCTTGCCCAGGACTGTCCTGTCCCGCCCGGAGCGGTCACCGAGCGCATGGCGCGCCTGCGGGAGCTGATCGCGGCGAAGAATCGGCTCTTCCGCCAGGGTTTCCTTGGCCGCGAACTGCCAGTTGTCACCTTGCACACGCCACAAGGCCCAACCACGCGGGCTCTTTCTGACAATTTTCTCGAAGTGCAGCTCGACCAAAGATTGCCCTCCAACCAGAGCGTGCGGGCGTTGATCACCGGATTGACCGTGGACGGCCTGACCGGCAGAATCGCCATGTGACTGAAGGTTTCGAGATATCTTCCGGTCAGTGTCCCGAAATGCTATGCTTTATTCGAGGGGCGTTCCGTCTCTCGTTTCCCGGAGGAAACCATCGATAAGCGTTCGGCCAAGTCTTTCATCCGCATTAACGACAGAATTCGCGCGCGTGAAATCCGCGTCATCGACGAAAACGGTGAACAGCTCGGAATTTTGCCTCCCTTTGAAGCTCTGAAGATCGCCCGCGAGCGCGGCCTGGACCTGGTGGAGGTTTCACCCACAGCTCAGCCGCCAGTGTGCCGCATCCAGGATTACGGCAAGTTCCTTTACGAAAAGGACAAGAGCGACCGGGCAGCGCGCAAGAAGCAAAAAGTAATCGTGGTCAAGGAAGTCAAGTTTTCTGTGACCGTCGATGAGCATGACTACCAGACCAAGAAGAACCAGGCAGTTCGCTTCCTGGGCGAAGGCGACAAGGTAAAGGCCTCCCTGCGTTTCAAAGGACGGCAGATGGCGCATCGTGAGTTGGGCTATGCCATCATCAACCGGCTCATTCAGGATATGGGTGATGCGGGAATTGTCGAGTTTATGCCCCGAATGGAAGGCACCACGCTTCATGCCATTCTCGCCCCGGGCAAGAAGGCGGAAGCACCCAAGAAGCCTGCTGCACCCAAGCCGCCGGCTCCCGGCCTGGTCGGGCAGCAGCATCCACAGTCAGCCCAGTCGTAGTGGAGAGTTCTCGGGTTCACTTCTTGGCTCCGGCAACCCCCAGCGAGTAGCGTCCCCGGCTGCTCTCCCGTATAATCTCTAGAGTTAGAGACACGCTCAGTAAGCAGGAAAACCATGCCCAAATTGAAGACCCACAAGGGCGCGGCCAAGCGCTTCAAGAAGACTGGTACGGGGAAAATTCTCCGTGGCCAAACCAAGATGCGGCACATCCTGACCTCCAAGACCAAGAAGGTCAAGAAGAAGTTGGGTGGCTCCGTACTGGTTTCTGAAGCTGACAAGCGCAAGGTAGCCCGAATGATTCCCTACGCCTGATCGGACCCACGGGTTTAGGGCGCGGTGAGAGTGAATCTCCCTGGCCCCTGTCCTCACACGACAAGACGATCGGATAAACAAGCGAGTGAAGAGGTATTCCTACCTCCAGCCGCACAACGCAGTAGCAAAAGGAGACACTCATGCCCCGCGTAAAACGTGGAACAAAACGCAACGACCGCCGAAAAAAGATTCTCAAGCGCGCCAGCGGTTACTTTCTAACCAAGTCCAAGCTCTACCAGGCAGCGCAGGAAGCCGTTGAGCGCGGTCTCAAGTTCGCCTACATTGGCCGCCGCCAGAAAAAGCGCCAGTTTCGCTCGCTTTGGATTGTCCGCATCGGAGCCGCCGCAAAGCTTAACGGCATTAGCTATTCCCAGCTGATCCACGGGCTAAAGCTGGCCGGCATCGAGCTCGATCGCAAGATTCTGGCCGACTTCGCCGTCAACGATCCCGCTGCGTTTACCGCGCTGGTGGATCAGGCTAAGAGCACACTCAACAAGACCGCAGCCGCTTAAGCCTTTTCCCCTTTCCATCGTTTCGCGCAGCCCGGTCGAACATGATCGGGCTGTCGTGCAAGCAACAGCCTGCGCTGCCCACGCCCCAGAACTGACGCTGCCCCATGCCGCCGATTGAGATAACTGAACTTAGAGATTATTCGCCCGCTTCACTCGACCGCTTCTTCAGCCTGATCCTGGAGCAATTCGATCGAGATGCGGCCGCAGCGAACTCTATCGAGGCGGTTGAGCAGTTACGCATCCACTGGATTGGCCGCAAGCAGGGTCTGCTGGCTCGCGTCGGCGACGTGCTGAAGGGCGCCCCCGCGGAGGAGCGCAAAGAAGTTGGCAAACGGTTCAACGCACTCAAAGCTGCAATCGAACCGCGTTGCGATCCGGCACACATACCGGCCACGGCTGGAGGGACGGGCGCACGTGAGGCCATCGATATCACGCTGCCCGGTACCCGCCGCGCGCTCGGCGCCGAGCACCCGCTGATACGGACCATGAACGAGATTGTGAGCGTCTTCACGGCTATGGGGTACTCCGTTGGACTGGGACCCGAGGTCGAGACCGACTACTACAATTTCGAATCCCTGAATTTCCCCCCAGGCCACCCGGCGCGCGACACGCAGGATACTCTGGTAATCGCTCACCAGGAGCGCAAGCCACTGCGCGAGCGTCTGTTGATGCGCACCCACACCTCCCCAGTGCAGATCCATACCATGGAACAGCAACCACCGCCGTTGCGTATCGTCATTCCCGGGAAGGTCCATCGCAACGATGCAACCGACGCCACACACTCGCCGATCTTTCACCAGGTCGAGGGTCTCTGCGTCGATACCAACATCACCTTCTCCGATCTCAAAGGCACGCTCGACCACGCCATGAAGTCGTTCTTCGGCACCAGCGTCAAGACGCGGTTTTTCCCCTCGTTCTTCCCCTTTACCGAGCCCTCTGCAGACGTGCAGATAAGCTGCATCTTCTGTGGCGGCAGAGGCTGCCGCAAGTGCAAACAATCCGGCTGGATCGAGCTGCTGGGTTGCGGCATGGTCGACCCCGCTGTGTTTGCTTTCGTGGCGCGGGAGCAATCTGCGTACGACGCAAGGAAAATCAGCGGATTCGCCTTCGGCATGGGTGTGGAGCGAATTGCCATGATGAAGTACGGTATCGGCGATATCAGCCAGCTCTACTCCGGTGACCTGCGATTTCTGGAGCAATTCAGGTAAGTCGCAAACCTTATGAATATTCTTTCCCAATGGATTCGTTCCTACGTGCCCGGCCTTACGCTCGGCTGATCGTGAGCTCGCCGAGGCGTTGACCCTGCGCGGCATCGCCGTCGAAGGCATCTTCGATCTCGGCCCCGGGAACGGTTCGTTGTTTGAGATGGACATCACCACCAATCGCGTCGATGCCATGAATCACTACGGCATCGCGCGCGAGGCCGCAGCCATCGTGGGTCTTGCGCTGGAACCCCTCGCTGTAACCCTGCCGGCGTCGCGGGCGCTCGCCGCGCCGACCCAGGTTTTGATCGAAGCGCCGGATCTTTGTGGGCGCTTCACCGCGCGGGCTCTTAGCCTGGTGAATATCCAACCGTCCGCGGGGGTCGTGGCGGAACGCTTCGCCTTGCTGCAACAGAAGCTTATCTCGAATGCGGTAGACGCCACGAATTACGTCACCATGGCCATGGGGCATCCTACCCACGCCTTCGACCGGGACAAGCTGGAGGGCGGCATCATCCTGCGCCGCGCTCGCAGCGGCGAAAAGCTCAAGACGCTGGACGGAATCGATCGCGTACTCGATGCTGACGACCTGGTGGTGGCCGATGAAAAGAAAGCCCTCGCGTTGGCCGGCGTGATGGGTGGCTGGGATACGATGATCAGCGCCGAAACAAGAAATATTCTGGTGGAAGCTGCCTGGTTCGATCCCGGATCCGTTCGCCGCAGCAGCAAGCGGCACGGCTTGCATACCGATGCCTCGCATCGCTTCGAGCGCGGAGCGGACTTTAATGCGCCACCCATTGCCTCTGCCCTGGTCAGCCAGCTTATTCTAGCTGCGGGCGGCAAGGTGGATGGCGAGTTAATCGACGTGGTGATTCCCGAAGCGGCCGCTCGGACCGCTCGGCGTCCCGCTATTTCGCTAAGCCATCGTGAGGTTCGCCGCATCCTGGGCGCCACGGAGGATGGCCTGGGTGTGGTGCAGGAGACAACCGAGTCGGTACTGCAGGCTCTCGGCTGTGGATTGCACAAGGCTGCGCAAGGCGAGTACGAGGTGACTCTGCCCAGCTGGCGCCTGGACCTTGAACGTGATATCGACCTGATCGAGGAGATCGCCCGCGTATACGGATACGACCGCTTCGCCAACACGCTTCCCGGCTTCTCCGGCATGGTCAGCGAAGTTTCCCATGCGAGGAAAGAGGTGGCTATTCGCCAAACGCTGCTTGCTCTGGGATGGAACGAGGCTCTCTCCAGCACCTTCTGCTCGGCTACCGACGCGGTTACATTCTCGGCCCAGCCGGGCCTGGCTGTCGCCATGGGTAATCCTCTGAACGAAGAAGCCGGCATGTTACGGCCGTCGTTGGTGCCTGGGATGCTGACCATGCTGGCCAACAACCTCAACCGTAATGTCAGCGATGTTCAGCTTTTCGAAAGCGGAACTGTTTTCAGTGGTAGCACGGAGCGTGTGGATGAGCGTCCGGCGCTGGCGCTTGGTGCCTCCGGGCTTTGTTGGAGTGGACCGGAGCGGACGGCTTATGCCATCGACTTCTACGACCTCAAAGGAACGGTCGAAGAGATATTGGAGAAATTTGCCGTGCGCTCATCCTACTTTGACACTTTCGATGTTGCCGATGGAATCATCCCGACGTGGCTTCACCCCGGGCGTGCGGCGCGTGCCGTGGTTGACGGACTGACCGTCGCATGGTTCGGCCAGCTGCATCCGACGGAAGCACAGCAGCGCAAGCTGAGGCAGAGCGTCTACGTTGGCGAAATCTATCTTGACCGCCTCTATCGGCTGCCTTTGCGCCAGCCGATCGCGCAAGAGCTCTCGCGTTTCCAGCCTGTCTTCCGCGATTTTTCCTTCGTGTTCAGCGATGCAGTACGCTGGGAAAATATCGCCGCGGCGCTGGGTAACCTGCATATCGCTGAGCTCACACGCTTTTCACCGCGAGAGATCTTTCGCCAGAGTCAAGCCTTGCCTGCAGGTCACTATTCCATTCTTATTCGCGTCACCTTCCAGGCCCTGGAACGAACCCTGCGTGAGGAAGAGCTGCAAGGTTATTCACAGGCTGTCATCGGCGCATTGGAGTCCCTCGGCGGAAGGCAACGCGCTTAAAAGCAATTCATCCCGGGCATCTCTCTCCGCCAATGCAGGTTAGGGTACTCAACAAACCACAGAGGAACATTCTGAGATAACTCCGTAATGTTTGTTGCTTTGAATTTGCGAGCTATACTTTCTCCAGAACGCAATCCCGCTTTTGGGTCATGAGGCCTTGATGTCCACAGTGGCAGAACAACCTACCGAGATAACCATGGCCGCAGATGATTTTCAGGCTCTTGAAGAACGTGTACTGCGCACCGTTGAATTGCTCAAAGGTGAACGAGACCTTCGCTTTTCGGTCGAGCAACACGCTTCCAGGCTCTCTCATCGCGTGGATGAACAGACTGCACTGATAACCAAACTCGAAGAACAACTTGCCGGCCTGCAAAAAGAGCGCGACGCGGTGCGCCAGCGCATCGAGCGTCTGCTCAAACATATCGACGAGCTGGGCGAGTAACCGATAGAAGATCGGGGAGATATGGCAGAAAATAACATTGAAGTCCGGCGTTCCACCACCTCAATCAGTGTGGATATTTACGATCAGACCTACAATCTGCGCGCCCACGATCCGGAATACATTCAAAAGCTGGCATCCACTGTCGACTCCAAGATGCGGGCCGTTTCTGCCAACGGCAACACGGTCGACTCGCTACGAGTAGCCGTTCTCGCTGCCCTTAACATCGCCGACGAACTGGTTCGCCTGCAGGAGCATTGCCGTCTGCTCCGCGGCACCATGAGCGAAACGCAAACCATCCTGCGCACACGCGCGAACAGCCTCTCTGGCTTGCTCGACTCCGTGCTCGACGACGAACATCGTTACCACGCACAGATTCCCGTCTCCGCCGGCCGCTAGCGCTCTCACCGTATCGTCACTTGCCAACCAGCTTCGCGGACGTTAGCATCCATTCAGAGACCGGCCTGCAAAGCAGGTGCGGCAGTTAACGCTGGTTGAACCAACATTCATCGAACCGGGACTCGACTCGAAAAATCGGCTCCGTGTGCAGTGTCCGCCAGTCCGGAATGCCTAAAGAGCTGCGGAGAGTCCCAAACGTCTTAGGACGGGTTCACCGGCGCACTGCTGCACGGCCCAGTGGGTCGGTTTCGTCTTAATTCCCTACGTGCATCCCCATCTTTTCCAGTTCGGCCGTCTCGTCCTGCCGACTTACGGATTCCTGGTTGCCCTGGGCGCCATCCTTTCGTTGCTGCTTTGCGTTCGCACCGCCCGCCTGCTTTCGCTCGACACCGACAAGATTTGGAGCCTGGCCCTCATGGTGACTTTCACGGGACTGCTAGGAACCAGGATCCTCTCCATCCTGATGCAATGGCCGCGGTATGGCGTCCGGGCACTCAGTGCGAATCTAACCGGAGCCCACGCTCCGGCTGCCCGCCTCGCTGGTGCTGCGATTGCTGTCGTGGCGGCCGTGGTCTACGCTGCGCGCCTCCGGCTGCCTATCCGCCGAACCGGCGATGCTTTTGCACCCAGCCTGGCGCTGGGCAGTTCCGTCGTTTCTGTTGGTTGCCTGGAAGCTGGGTGTGAGTACGGAACACCCACAGACCTGCCATGGGCAGTTGTCTTCACCAATCCCGCTGCTGTGCCGGGAACCCCATTGGGGGTACCACTCCACCCCACGCAGGTCTACTCGAGCCTGGTAGAGTTCGTGCTCTTTGTTGTGCTGCTCTGGTTGCTGCATCGTCCCCATACCGACGGAGAGATTCTAGGTACATGGCTTTTCCTGAGCGGACTCTCCAGTTTCATGCTGGCTTTTTTTCGTGGCGATGGCGTCGAACTTTTCCACGGTCTAGTCACGGTCACGCAGCTAATTGCGGCGGCCATGGTGCTCGCGGGAGGCCTCTTGTGGCTGCATCGTTCCCACTCCTCGCAGGTTTCCGATGGCCGATGAGGAGCCGCGGCTACGCCAGCTGATTATTCCTGACGAAGCAAACGGTCAGCGTCTCGATCTTTTTCTCGCCCAACAATTGGGTGAAGTGAGCCGATCACGCGTGCAACTGCTGCTCGAACAGGGCAGCGTTTTGATCGAGGGCAAGCAGGCCAAGGCGTCGCGCAAGGTACGCGCCGGCGAGAACATATCCATCCTCGGCGATCCGCAACCACCTCCCTTGCGTGCCGTGCCAGAGGCAATTCCACTGGAAATTATTTATGAAGACGCTGACCTCGCGGTAGTGAACAAGCCCGCGGGCATGATGGTTCACGCCGGGTCCGGCGCTACCGAGGATGCACGCAACCGCGGCACATTGGTGAACGCTCTGCTGCACCATCTGCGCGAGCTATCTTCTTCCAGCGGTCCGCTGCGCCCGGGCATCGTGCACCGTCTGGACAAGCAGACGAGCGGTCTCATTGTTGTCGCCAAGAATGATGTCGCCCATGCTAGGTTGGCATCGATGTTTTCCCGCCGCCAGGTGCGAAAACTCTACCTGACGCTGGTGCAGGGCGATCTTGCCCAGGATCAAGGTACGGTGAATGCTTCTATAAGCCGCGACGCCGTCCGCCGGACGCGCATGACCACGCGCCGCGAAGGGGGACGGACCGCCATCTCGCACTGGCGGGTGCTGCGGCGCATTCACGGTCCCTACGGCAGCTTTACGCTGGCCTCCGTTCGCATTGAAACCGGGCGAACCCATCAAATTCGCGTCCACATGGCTTCGCTTGGGCACCCGGTCGTCGGAGACACCCTCTACGGCGCTTCCTCCGTGGTTGTTCCCCTCGCGGAAGCGGCCAGGCAGATGGGCGCGAGCGGCTCTCCGCGGCTGGTTCTAGAGCGCAATTTTCTCCACGCTGCCGAACTGGAGTTCGCCCACCCCATCAGCGGTGAACCCATCAGCCTGGTTTCCAACCTTCCGCAGGATTTGAAAGACTTTATGGCAAAACTCGCCCCGCCTGTGTAACCGCCGGTCATGCTCTAGAATAAGTAGGGCTCTTATGACTTCAGTGAATTCTGGCCTTCGCTTGGCCGCCGCGCTCTTCGCACTCGGACTGGGCTTGTTTGCTCCAGCGGCCCTCGATGTCAAATCAAACTCCGTGTTCGCGCAGGCTGCACCAGCCCCGACTCCTGCGCCTCCCGCGCCGGCGACTGGCCAGGCGCCTCCCCCCGGAGCGCTCAGTACCGTGCCGCAACCCCCCGATACTGACGACAACAACAGCAGCGGGCAGAACGATGGAAATTTCACCATCCGGACCAACGTCAACGAAGTAAATCTGATCTTCACCGTCACTGACAAGCACGGCCGGTTTGTGCAAAACCTGCAGCAGCGAGACTTTGCCCTGCTGGACAATCAGAAAGCTCCCGCCCAGGTTTTCAACTTTACGCAGCAGACCAATCTTCCACTGCGGGTTGGGATCATGATCGATGCCAGTACGTCAATCCGGCAACGCTTTCAGTTCGAGCAGAACGCGGCGATCCAGTTTCTGCAGCAGGTAATCCGTCCGAAGACAGATTTGGCCTTCGTTATGGGCTTCGATGTAACGCCTTACGTCACGCAGAAATACACCAACGATCAGGATCTGCTTGAGGCCGGCATCACCAAGCTTCGCCCAGGGGGCGGAACCGCCCTTTTCGATGCCGTCTACACCGCCTGCCGCGACCAACTGCTCAACGTGCCGAACACCAAGCAGGGCCTCGTCCGGAAAGCATTGATCGTGATCTCGGATGGCGACGACAACCAGAGCCGCGCCTATCCTGATGACGCGATCAAGATGTGCCAGCGAGCAGATACCATCATCTACGCAATCAGCACCAATGTGAGTCCCAGCCGTGATCGAGGCGACGACGTTTTGAAAAAAATGGCCGAGGCTACCGGAGGACTCCCATTTTTCCCTCATCGTATTGAGGACATGACGGGCAGCTTTCACGACATCGAGGAAGAGCTGCGCAGCCAATATTCGCTGGCCTATCGCCCTGCGGACTTCAAGCCCAACGGAGAATTTCGTTCTATTTACCTGGTGGCGCTCAATCGGAGCCTCCAGGTGCGTACCCGCAAAGGCTACTTCGCTCCCAAATCCTGAGCCCGTCTAAGTCCCCCGGCCTTCCTTACCGCCGAAGGCCAAAAGGAAAACGCAGAAACAACTTCTATCCGAGCATTTCCAAAAGCTGATCCTGTTCAATCACGGGCACTTTCAACTCTCGTGCCTTATCCAACTTTGATCCCGCTTCTTCCCCGGCGACTACATAACTGGTCTTCTTGCTAACGGAACCAGAAACACGTCCCCCCGCCGCTTCAATTCTGGCTTTCGCCTCTTCGCGCGTCAGGCTGGGCATGGTACCGGTGAGTACAAACGTCAGGCCCTCCAGTTGCGACGACTTTCGCTTTTTCTCGGCGGTAAAGGTCAACTCAGCCTGGCGGAGTTTCTCCACCAATGCGCGATTTTTCTCCTCGGCAAAAAATTCCTGGATGGCCTGGGCTACCCGGGGCCCGACCTCGTCCACGGCCTCTAGTTCTTCGATGCTCGCGGCCATGAGCGCATCCATGGAGCCGAATCCCTCTGCGAGCAACTGAGCTGTCCGCTCACCTACGAAACGAATCCCCAACCCGAAGAGGACCCGGTTCAGCGGCGCCTTCCTGGAGTTTTCAATCTCGGCGAGCAGTGACTGCGCGCTCTTTTTTCCAATGCGTTCCAGTTGCAGCAGCTGCTCTTCGGTCAGTGAATAAATTCCGGCGACGCTGCTCAACAACCGCCGTTCCAGCAATTGCGCAACTAATGCGTCACCCAGGCCCTCGATATTCATAACCTTGCGCGATGCGAAGTGCAGAACGCTCTCCCTCAGGCGTGCGGGACAGTCCACATTGATGCATCGATAGTCCGCTTCGCCCTCATCGCGCACTACCTCACTGCCGCATACCGGGCACGTATCCGGAAAAACAAAGATTTTGTCTCCACGCGGATGCTCCTTATCCTCCACCACGGCAACGATCTTGGGAATCACATCGCCGCCGCGCTCCACCAGCACCGAGTCGCCGATCTTCACTCCCAGCCGTTCGATCTCATCCGCGTTATGCAGTGTGGCCCGGCTTACCGTCGTGCCGCCAATCAAGACCGGACGTAACACCGCTACCGGAGTCAACTTGCCAGTGCGCCCCACTTGTACGGCAATGTCCTCCACCTGCGTGACGCCGGAGCGCGCCGTGAACTTGTAGGCCACTGCCCAGCGCGGCGCGCGCCCCGTATAACCGAGCCGCCGCTGCAGCGCGGTCTGGTTCACTTTGATAACTACGCCATCGATTTCGTAGCCTAATCCCTCGCGCTGTTGCTCGGCGCGAGCGACAAATTTCAGCAGCTCGTCCAGAGTGTGCATCTCCTTGCGATGAGGATTCACGCGAAAACCTGCACTGCTCAACGCATCCAGCGCCATCAGCTGTTCCGGGAAAATAGGCTCTCCCTGTACCAGAGCAAAGTAAGCATAAAAGTCCAGCCGGCGCTGGGCCACGATATTGGGTTCGAGGGTTCGAATCGTCCCGGCGGCCGCGTTTCTGGCATTGGCGGCCGGCGCCTGTCCCTGGGCCACGCGCTCCTGATTAAGTTTGAGGAAGGCCTCATCCGGCATCACCACTTCGCCCCGTACTTCGAAAGTCTGGGGCAGCTTGGCGCGATGCAATCGCTCTTTTGAAACCGAAAGGGGAACAGATCGAATCGTCCTCACGTTGGAGGTCACATCTTCGCCGGTAACCCCATCGCCGCGGGTCAAAGCGCGCTGCAGCAGTGCGTTCCCAGAAGGACCGGCATCATAATGCAGCGCCAGCGAAATGCCATCCATCTTCAACTCACTCACGTAGGTGGGCTCTGCGCTGCCCAGAATCGACTGCACCCGCCGTTCCCAATCGCTCAACTCCTGTTCGCTGTTTACGTTGTCGAGTGAAAGCATGGGTCGCGAATGTTCTACCTTGGCGAAGCCTTCTTTGGGCTTGCCACCCACGCGTTGGCTGGGTGAATCGGGTGTCACCAGTTCGGGATGCCGGTCTTCGAGTGCGCGCAGTTCCCGCATCAACTTGTCGTAGTCCGCGTCGGAAATCTCCGGGGAATCCAGCACGTGATATTGATATTCGTGGTGGCGGAGTTCGTCGCGTAGCTGGTCGATGCGCGCTCTGGCTTGTTCTGGGCTCTCGGACATAGCGAGCATTATAGAAACTGCGCGCCCAGGCCGAAATCCTTGACTTGCCGCCTTGTCTGGGAGGAGTCCTTCGTTTCATGGAACCCGTCACGCATTTTCTCACCGGCGCCTGCCTGGGCCGCTCCGGTTTCAATCGGAGGACCGCCTATGCGACGCTGGCCATGACCCTGGCGGCGGAGGCGCCCGACCTGGACATGTTCTGGCGCCTACGCGGGCCGGTGGCTGAGTTTCAGCATCATCGCGGCATAACCCACACCTTTCTGGGCGCGCCGTTTGTGGCGCTTGCCGTCACCGGGGTCATCTGGCTTTGGCATCGCAGCCGCCGCAGGCAAACCGTTACTCCACCACGTTGGGGATTTTTGTGGTTGCTTTCGTGGATCGCGGTTCTCAGCCACATCTTTCTCGACTGGACCAACAACTACGGCGTTCGTCCATTCTTTCCTTTTAATGCCCGCTGGTACTCGCTGGACATCGGATTCCTTCTCGAGCCAGTGGTTTTCGCCGCCTTGCTCCTCGGCTTGGTCGTCCCGGCAATTTTAGGCTTGGCCGACCGCGAGATCGGCGCAACTAAACCGCTCTTCCGCGGGCGCGCCTGGGCAATCACTGCGTTGGTGCTGGTCGGGATCGACCTGGGCGTGCGCGAGGTTGAGCACCATCGGGCGCTGCGCCTGATCGCGAATACCCGGTTCGGCGATCAACCGATGCTCCGGGCAGGAGCCGAACCCTATCCTGTTAATCCGTTTCACTGGTTCGCCATCGTCGAAACCGCTGGCTACTACCAGACCGGCTCGGTGAACACGCGAGCGGAGACGATTGACAGCAATGATCAGGACGACGTCATCTTCAAGTCGCCGGTCACCTCGGCCGTTAGGGTGGCCGAGCGTTCGTGGTTGGGCCGGGTATACCTTGACTGGGCAAGGTTTCCCGTCGTCGCCGACCGGGGTCCCGCCAACCTGGTCGCGTCCGAAGAACTCGCGCCTGAGCCCCTGGACACCGCGGTTCAGTTCCGAGACCTGAGATTTTCCTATCCGGTCCTCTTTCGCAACAGTCCTGGAGCCGCCACCGCGCTCATCGCGTGGATCTATGTCACCCCATACGGTGGCATCGCTGCCATGGTCATGAACGGCCGTCTCCAGAAATAAGGGTTCTCCCTCATTTGGGAAGACTTGCCAGCTCCGGGTCAACACTGCGGCCGTTCTTCCCCCGGCGTTTCCATATCGTTCGCCAGACCCAGAAAACCAGCAAAGCGAGCAGTACCGCCAGGCCGGTCAACAGGGCAGCCCGATGCCGGGTAGCCAAACTCGCTGCGAGGCTCACGATCTCAGGCCCGTACTTGATGGTCAGGATGGCGAGGATCATGTCGCGCATTACGCGGCCGGTGAATACTGAGAGCAGGAAAGTGCTCACCTTCATTTCGAAAACCCCAGCCGCAAAGACGAAGAGCTTCCATGGAGTAGGTGGCGGCAGGATCGAAGGGATCATCAATGCCAAAAATTCCTGCCGTTCGAAGCGGTCCCGTAGCTGCTCATACCGGGCACGGTTGATCCTCTTCATCAGGAAGAGCTCTCCGCCGGCCCGCCCCAGAAGAAATGGAACCAGGCCGCCGAGAGCCGATCCTGCCGCGGCAACAATTACGTACAAATAAAAATGCTTTTTGTCGGCCCAAACATATCCGGCCAGGATCAAATCCATCGGCACCGGTAAAGCGGCGGCGTCGAGAAAGGCGATGCCACCGGCACCCCAAAAGCCGAGCGGCTTCAATAGCGCCAGGAGCCAAATCTTGTACTTAACGAGCAGGTGGAGGATTTTTTTCAAGATCTGGTCCGAATTCCCTGGATTGGAGCCCGCACAGCTACTCCTTGTTATCCGCTATTTCATCGTGGTCGGTCGCTGTTCCCTTAAGCAGGGTGAGAGCGTGCGGAATAAGAGGCAGAACTACTTCCAGGGAGCCCTTTGCGCCGCGTGGGCTGCCGGGTAAATTCACAATCAGGGATCGTCCCCGAGTGCCCGAGACCGAGCGGCTTAACGGTGCAAACTGCGTTTGCTTCCTGCCCTCGGCCCGCATAAGCTCCGCAAAGCCCTCCAGCAGCCGGTCGCAGACCGCCCGGGTAGCTTCCGGAGTAACATCCCGCGGGGCTATGCCAGTACCCCCCGTCGTAACCACCAGGCTCGCCACCTCACATTGTTGCCGCAGCGCATCCTCAATTTCCGCCTGCTCGTCGGGCACCACCAAGTGACTGATCACCCGGAATGCATTCGATTTAAGAAGGTCGGCCACCAGGTGGCCGGACACATCCACCCGTTGACCCCGGAAGCAGGAGTCGCTCACGGTAATGACGGAGGCATTCATCATCAGATCTCGGACCTCGCTGCCGCCGCCCGACCGTAATCGCCTGGCTGCGCTCAAAAAACGATTGTAAGGGTTCTTTGTAGAAGCCTGATCTTGGTACAGTCCGAAAGAATGAGAGAATGATAGGGTGTGTGCAGTTTATGGCCGGCTTTTGCTTCCGGCGTGGATTGCAGCCTTCACTGCCGGCCGATGCCCTCAACCGAAGTCCCAACCAGCCCTCCCGGTCGACCACCGGAACCGTTCTCCAAACGTAGGCGCGCGCGCTACGAGGAGCTGGAACCTGATGAACTCCTACACCTCATCGACAGGCTTGAGGACGAGCGTTCCCGTGCCCGCCGCCGCGAAGGATTATGGATTTCCTTCATCGCTCACCTCTTTCTTTTCTGGTTTCTATTCTACGGGCCGCGCAGTCATCGAGTCCGCGTAGTCAACCCAGACGCCAATAAGCAGAAAGACATGACCTATCTGGATCTCCCGCCAGATGCTCAACGGCGGCTTAAGCCGCGGCCACAGGCTCCCCCTTCTGACAAGGATCGCGTTGCGCAATCGGCACATCCGACGCTTGATCGCAAGACTCTGCAGCAGTTGGAGGCGATGCGCCGTGCCGGTCCGCCACAGCCGGCAGCGCCTCAAACCGCACCCCCGCAGCCGGCGGCGCAACCCCCCACACCAGCTCCCCAGCAGCAGGCGCAGGCCCGGCCCCCAACACCGCCGCCCCCACCCCCACCCCAACAGTCTGTGCTTAGTGAACCCAAGCCAGTGCCCACTGCCCCCACCCGGCCCAGTTTCGATACCGGCCCCTCGACCGCAGGAGATGCTATTCGCCAGGCGGAACGCAGCGCTGCCCAAAATGCGGGTGGGTCCTCCGGCGACTACGGACAAAACGCTCCTTCCCAGCATCAAGCAATGAAGGCGGGAGCCGACATCATCAGCGATACCATGGGTGTCGATTTCGGTCCCTATATGCGCAGGGTGATTGAGGCGACTCGCCGCAGTTGGTATCCGATCATTCCTGAATCCGCTCGCCCTCCGCTGGACAAGCAGGGTCGGGTCGGCATCCGATTCAAGATCTATCCCGACGGCAGCGTAAAAGAGATGATCCTCGAGTTCCCCTCCGGCGATGTCTCCCTGGATCGCGCGGCTTGGGGGGGCATAACAGGGGCGTCTCCGTATCCGCCCCTGCCAAAGGACTTCAAAGGGCCATTCCTGGAGCTACGCTTCGGTTTCTTCTACAACCTGGACCCGGACAAATTCCGTTGATGGAAAGAGCCTCTGTGGCAGCTGATCCCGAGCTTCGCAAGCGACAGATTTATGGATTGCTGCTGGTAGCGGTCATTCTCTTGCTAGCTGGGTTGGGCCGCTCCTCTTTGCCAGATCTGTTTCCGCCGGGGTGGTGGAGAGTTTGGTAGAGAAAACCGCGGAACCGTTGCTGGTGGTCATTCTGGGTCCGACCGGTAGCGGCAAAACCTCACTCTCGGTTGCGCTCGGCCAGCAGTTCGACGGTGAGATTGTCAGTTGTGATTCAGTAGCCGTGTACCGTGGGCTGGAAATCGGGTCCGCCAAGCCTTCGGCCGAGCAACGCAAGCTGGTACCGCACCACTTGCTCGATGTTGTGGCTCCGGATGCGTTCTACACTGCGGGGGATTATTCCCGGGAAGCACGGGCCGCCCTCGCCGGAATCACTGCCCGGGGCAAGTTGCCGATCGTCACCGGTGGCTCGGGTCTTTACCTTCGCGCTTTGCTGCAAGGGCTCTTTCCCGGTCCACAGCGCTCAGCTGCACTGCGCGATCGCCTGCAACGCAAGTCAGAAACCCGCGGTGCGCCCTTCTTGCACCGGATCTTGAAACGCCTTGACCCGGTCTCCGCCGCTCGCATCCATACCAACGACATTGCCAAGGTCATACGCGCCATTGAGGTCACCCTGGCCGGGTCCCAACCCATGTCAGAAGCCTGGAAGGAAGGGCGAGAAGCATTGACCGGCTATCGCATTTTGCGGCTCGGCCTCGATCCCCAACGCGGGCAACTCTACGACCGCATCAACGCGCGAGCGCGCGCCATGTTTGCCGTGGGCTTGCTTGAAGAGGCCCGTGAGCTGATCGCCCGCTATGGCCACTCGCCCGCACTCGACTCCCTGGGCTACCGCCAGGCGGCCCAATACCTGGGGGGCTCGCTCACGCTTGAGCAGGCGATTGATGCGGCCAGCCAGGGTCATCGCAACTATGCCAAGCGTCAGCTAACCTGGTTCCGGCGTGAGCCCGAGGTTCATTGGCTCAACGGTTTTGGCGATGATCCATCGCTCTGTGCGGAGGCAGCGAGACTGGTTGCCGAGGGTGGCGTTCTGCGTAGTCCGTGAGCCGGGGGGCTGGCCCAGGGCAAAAGCGCAACGCGATGTGCTTTCGCCAGATACAATAAGTCATTAAGTCAACAGCATGGCAGGGCTGTGTCGTCACGACACGGGTGGGCCTTTGACCAAAGTAAGAGTATGAAGTAAAGAGAGCAGAGATCCGAAGGATGAATGTGCGGTTGAGCCTGGGCAGGCTGTGGAACATAGGACAAGGGAAGCGCACCGCCGGTTGGTGCATGGCGTTTCTGGGCATTTTGGCCGTGGCGAGTCTAGGGAATACGGCCGCAGCAGAAAACACGGCCGGGACCCGAACCACACTCACGGTTTCCACCAATAACGTAGGTCCACGTACCCGGGCGACTTTGACGGCCCACGTCGTCGCGCCGGATACCGGCGGCTCGCCAGCGGGGGTGGTGAACTTTCGTTCTGGGGAAATGGACCTGGGATCGGCTCTTTTAGATGGCGATGGCAATGCCTCTATGCAAACGGATAGCCTCCCAGCGGGCAACCACCGCGTGGTTGCAATCTATACCGGCCAGCGTGGCTACCTGCGATCACTCTCAAATGCTGAGCCGGTCCGAGCGGATGCATCGACCGTAGCAGGATTCACGGTAGCAGCAACACCCACCTCGCTCTCCACGGTAGTGGGCGGTTTCGTGAGCAGCGTCGTGACGGTCACGCCGGTCAATGGTTTCAACGCGTATGTCAGTCTTTCATGCAAGGGACTGCCGATAAACACCACCTGCACTTTCACCCCGGTGAATGTACCCGCGACTTGCACTACGAATGCGAGCGGCGCGAGCATTTGCACTCCAGGGACGAGCGTGATGCAGATCCAGACTCTTGCTCCCTCCCCGAAAGTCGCTGTAGATGGCGGAGCCGTCGGGTTGCGACGCTACGCTTTTGTTTTTCCGCTGATGTTTGGCCTTGCCGGCCTGGGCGCTCGCAAGCGCCGAGCCTGGCGCAATGTTGTACTGGGCATGCTTGCCTTAGCCGGAACTATGGGCATGACCGCTTGCTCTCAGCGTTACAACTACCTTCATCACGGGCCGCCAGGTAATACGGGAACACCGACCGGCAGCTACACCATCACCATCGAAGCGGAGTCATCCACCGGCGCCTTTACCACGACGCCGCCAACCGAGCCGCAGATAGCGCTCATCATCACGGCGCACTAGGTCGGACGGGTGACCCGAGGGATTGCTGTCCGGGCACGATATCAGAGATGTTCGAGAGGCAGTCGACGCGCATCGTGAGCCTCTGAACCCTCTTGCATGGGACTGATTCTCGATTCCAGTTTACTGATTACGGCAGAGCGTAAAGGCAGAAATGCGTGGCAGACCCTGACTGAAATTAGCACGGGAGCCCCCGGGCGAGGAGGTCGCGGTCTCGGTCATCACCCAGGTGGAGTTGGCACACGGTGTAGCCCGCGCCAGTTCGCTTGAGAGAAAAGCCACGCGGCAGCGGTTCTTAAGCGAACTCATAACGGCTCTGCCGGTGCATCTTGTGACGGTTCCAATAGCACTGCGAGCGGGTCGTATCGACGGAGAAAATGCCGCTCATGGTATTCGGCTCGCGCTCTCAGACCTGTTGATCGGTGTCACTGCACTTGGATACCGCGTTGCGACCGCGAATGTCGTCACTTCCAGTTGATACCGGGCCTTGAAATGGTCTCCCTTTAGAGGGGTCCCTTTTGATATCCAGTGAATTACCTGCGGCATAGCGCCGGCATCTCTGTACGACACAAACACCGCAATATGGACTAGCATGGAACTGCAGGTGCGCCGGGCGGTCGCTGCTGAAGCGCTCGCGTGCTTCGGGAGAGGAAAGTCCGAACTCCGCAGGGCAGTGTGCCGGATAACGTCCGGGATTTGAGCTTCAAGGCTCAAAGACGGCCAGTGCCACAGAGAACATACCGCCACGGGTTTAATCGCCCGCGGTAAGGGTGAAAAGGTGCGGTAAGAGCGCACCGCGCCGCCTGTAAAGGTGGTGGCAGGGTAAACCCCACACGGAGCAAGACCAAATAGGGAGGGAATCCGATCGGCCAGACCCGGGCCGCGGATGCGTGCTGGCCCGGCGCGCCAACCCGGGTTCCTGTCCCGGTTCGCCGGGACAGGCGGGAAACCTCCGGGTAGGTCGCTTGAGCGGCGTAGTAATGCGCCGCCTAGAGGAATGATCGTCCTCGACAGAATTCGGCTTACAGGCCACTTGCAAACGCGGCCCCGCAACTCTAACCAAGGTGCGGGGCCTCCGCTTTTTGCCCCCGCGGCGGAACCGGCAAAGCGTCTACACTCGTACTAAAGCGGGCACAGCTTTGCTGAGTTCTCATGAAACCGCTGGTGTCGTCGAGTATGGAATTCACAGAAGCAGTAAAAATAGCGCTGCAGTCCCTGTGGGCCAACAAGCTGCGGTCGATCCTCACCCTAATGGGCGTGATGATCGGTGTAGCCGCGGTCATCATGGTGATTACGCTGGTCAATGGCGCGAACAAATTTGTCGCCACCAAGGTCTACGGTTATGGCGCGGACGTTTTCACTGCGTCCAAACAGCCCACCGTCGTGTTTACCGATGCCGAGTACAACAAATACCAGAAGCGCAAAGATCTAAAGATCGACGACTACCGCGAAGTAGCCGAGAAGTGTAGGGACTGTGCCAGTACCGGGGCCATGGCTACGACCACCGGAAAAGTGGTATACGCCAGCAACTCCAGCACCGATACAAGTATTCGTGGGTGGACCTGGAACATGCCTTCCATCTACAACGTCAATATCGACCACGGCCGTGGTTTTGTGCCTGTCGACGAGCAACACAACAGCAAGGTCGCGATCATCGGCCCTGACATTGTGGACAATCAGATGGGATCGATCGATCCCATCGGTAAAGAGATTCGAGTTGACGGCAACCAGTACACAGTCATCGGCGTGGGAGAACGCAAGGGCAAGACGCTGGGGCAGAGCCAGGACGACTGGGTCGCGATCCCGCTAACCACTTTTCTCAACGCCTACGGATCGAATCGCAGCCTGATTATCTATGCTCGCGCGAACGGAGTGGGCGACCCGCTGGAGCTGGCGGTGGGCGAGGTGCGGACCATTCTGCGTTCCCATCGTCATGACGCACCGGGAGCAGAGGACAGTTTTTCTACGGATACCAATAGTACGTTCGTCGGTATCTGGCAAAGCATCAGCTCGAGTTTTTCTGCCGTCTTTGTCTCCCTGGCGGCTATTTCGCTGGTGGTGGGCGGCATCGTTATCATGAACATTATGCTGGTGAGCGTCACCGAGAGGACGCGGGAGATCGGGGTACGCAAGGCGCTCGGAGCCCGGCGCAGCGATGTGCTGCTGCAGTTCCTGATCGAATCGGCCACCATGTCGCTTGTGGGTGGCCTGATAGGTGTCATCGCCGGGGTTATCTTTGCCAAAGCCATCACTCTGATTATCGGTTTCCCCTCCCAGATTGAGCTATGGTCGGTTGCTCTTGGCCTGTTTGTGGCCACCGCGGTCGGAATTTTCTTCGGTGTCTATCCTGCACGCAAGGCCTCGATGCTTGACCCCATCGTGGCGTTGCGCTCGGAATTGTAAAACTGCGAACGCAGGGGTGCAGGCAATGAGGCTCGCGGACACAAATGAAGCAATCGGAATGGCGATGGACACCCTGCGCAACAACAAGCTGCGCTCCGGCCTGACCATGCTGGGCATCATGATCGGCGTGGCCACCGTGATTTTGATCTCGTCCGTTATCAACGGCCTTACAAGTAACGTCAACGGCCTGATCAAATCGCTGGGATCGAATGTGTATTGGGTCTTTCGCTTTCCCGTCTTCGGCTCACGGCCCACATCGGAAATGCTGGCCAGAAAACAATTGACTTATGAGGACGGCCAGGCCATGAAAGGGCTGCCCCACGTCATCGCAGTCGACGCATCGCAGCAATACCGCATGCCCAGTGGCCAGGAGGGCAGTTTCTCGGTGAAGTACGGCAGCCACAAGGTACAAAACACCACCCTGCAAGGCGAATCGGAAGATGAGCCGGATGTCTACGATCTCGATATCGCGCAGGGACGTTATTTCACCGCTCAGGAGGCGCAGCGGGCCGCCAACGTAGTGGTTCTCGGGCTCAGATACAGCCGAGGAGCTTTTTGGCAACGACCCCGCCGTCGGCAAGGAAGTCCAGATCGACGGAGATTTGTTTACCGTGGTAGGAGTTTTCGCGCCGCGAAACAAATCCTTTGGCGGGGGCAAGAATCCGGATGATAACTCCGCGCATTTTCCCGTCTTGACCTTCCATAAGATTCATCCCGAGATTCTCGATCACTGGATCAGCGTCAAGTACGACGACGTCAAAAACAAAATCGCCGTCGAAGACGAAATCCGCGACCTGCTGCGCCGCCGCCGTAAGGTTCACGCCGACCAACCGGACAATTTCGCCATCTTCAGTTCGGACGCCCTGCTGGTGTTGTGGAATCAGCTCACCGGGGGGCTGTTCATCTTTCTGGTCGGGGTCGCCAGCGTAGGTCTGATGGTCGGCGGTGTCGGCGTGATGAACATCATGCTGGTGAGTGTTACGGAGCGAACGCGGGAGATTGGCGTCCGTAAGGCGCTGGGCGCAACCCGCAAGAACATCATGTTTCAGTTCACGCTCGAAGCGGTCACGTTGTGCGCCCTGGGTGGAGTGATCGGCATCCTCGTGGGTGGTGTGCTTACTCTTACGCTCAAGCTGATCCTGGGTGCGGTGCTGCCGGCGGAAATGTCGGTTGCCTGGTCCACCACCGCGTTTGTCGTCTCTTGCGCTATCGGCCTTCTCTTCGGTATCTATCCCGCCTGGAAGGCAGCGTCGCTCGATCCCATCGTCGCTCTGCGTTACGAGTAGAGGAGAAACGCTTTAGACTAGAGGCGTTCTATGCTGCCGATCGTTGTCGCTGCCGTGACCACCATTCTCAGCTTTGCCGGCCTGGGTTATTACCTGCTGGCATTGTGGAGCGCGCGCGCCTTCCAGCATCAGCTACGCCGGCCATTGCCGGATTTTCAGCCGGGAGTCAGCATCCTCAAGCCGGTGAAGGGCCTTGATCCGGAAATGTATTCGAGCTTTGCCAGCCACTGCCTGCAGCAATATCAGGGTCCCTACGAGATCCTGTTCGGGGTCAGCAGCATGGCCGATCCGGCCGTGGCGGCCATCGAAAGGCTCAAGGTGGAGTTTCCCCAGCGGACCATTCGCCTGGTGTTGTGCCCGCAATTGCTCGGCGCCAACGGTAAGGTAAGTAACCTGGTGCAGATGTTGGGCAGCGCGCAGTACGACCACATTCTGATCAACGACAGCGACATCAAGGTTTCCCCCCAGTATCTGCGCCGCATCATGGGCTGTTTCCAGATTCCCCAGGCGGCGCGGCGGTCGCGTGGGCCTGGTGACCGCACTTTACCGGGGCAGAGCGCAGCGCACCATCGGCTCGCGCATGGAGGCTCTGGGGATTGCTACGGACTTTATCGCGGGGGTATTGACGGCACGGCAAATTGAAGATGGTATTCGCTTTGGCCTGGGCTCGACCCTGGCCGTCTCTCGTGACGCGCTGGAGGCCATCGGTGGCCTGGAGCCGCTGGTCGACTACCTGGCGGACGATTACGAGCTTGGCGCCCGCGTCTCGCGCAGCGGGTTTGAAGTGGTGCTGAGCGGCGAGGTGGTCGAGACCTTCTTGCCGGAGTACCGTTTCGCTCAGTTTCTGGCCCACCAGATCCGCTGGAGCCGAAGCACTCGCTATTCAAGGAAGCTGGGTTACACCGGTATGGTCTTCACCTACGGGTTGCCCTGGGCTTTGTTCAACCTGATCGCCTCTGGCGCCAGTCTCAGCAGCATTGCGCTGCTGAGCATCACGTTATTGGCCCGGGTAGCGCTCGCGCTGGCGGTCGGCGTGGGAGTGCTGGGCGATGGCCAGGTGTTACGTGATCTGTGGCTGCTGGCGCCGCGCGACGTGGTGGCGTTAGGCATCTGGATCTGGAGCTTCGCCGGCAACACGGTGGCGTGGCGAGGCCAGCATTTCTCCTTGAAAGACGGCAAAATGAGCCGGCTCACCGCAGTCTAGCGGCTTCAGGCACCAGGGTTAGCGCTGATTGCTGAGAATTTCCTTGCCGCCGCTCTGTGCGATTGCGTACGCCGGCCCCGGCAGCGTGGGGACCCGATCCAGCTCCGTCCACAGAAAAATCCGTCGCGGGCCACTCCACAGCTTGCGAAACGATGCATCGTCGTCAAAGATCTGCGGCGCATCGTTGAAGAATGAGCCATACCAAAGATTCGAAGAACGGCCGTTGAGGATGCGAACCTGGCGGCGCAAATAGAAGCCCAGCGTCGAGCCGGCCTCGTATTCTCCGTTGATCTCCACCACGTCGCCTGCCTGCAGGCGCGGACCGATCGCATCGGCCAGAGCTTTCGAAGAAAGCACTGGGGAGAAGGTGACCAACGCCATGTGCGCGGCGATCAGGAAGACCACCATCATCGCGGCCAGCGCATAGTTTCCCATGCGCATCATGTTGACTGAGCGCAGCACCAGGTTGGCCAGGGTTCCAGCCGCCAGCGCGATCGCGGTCAGCATGAGCGGCAAGCGGAACGCGCCCATCGCCCGCGTGCTCAGGTCGAGAAAATGGCCGAGCGAGAGCGCGTAATCTCCAGGATTTTGCGTAAGCAGAGTGGAGATATCCACGCCTGGGGCAGGGGGAGTGGGCACGTATTACCAGGAAGCCGCCGATCAGGGAACCGGCCGCACCCAACAGGAAGAGAGCGATCGGCAATGCGGCGGCCGGCGACGCGGTGCGGGTCGCGGGCAGCGCATCTCTCTTCCCGCGCCAGCCAGCCGCCGATCATCAGGGCGAGCGGTGGCAGTGCGGGCAGCGCGTAGTATTCCTGGCGGGTGGAGAAGCTGAAGAAGACCATCACGAACGCCGCCCATATGCCGAGCAGTCTTCCCGGCCTGATCGTTTGTCGGGCGTGACGAGGCGGCAGCGTTGAACACGAAGGCGATCCACGGCATCAGCCAGACCACAAGCAAGCCCCAGAACAGCAGCAGCGGGACAGTGTCGTAATCGCGCGGGACGCGCCGGTTGAGATAGCGGAGCATTTGTTCGTTGAAGAAATAAAACCAGAAGAACCCGTGCACATTTCCTGCTGTCGGCACCAGCCCGACGGGCTGCCCCTGAGATGGATTGGCGATGCCCTGCAGCGATATGCCAGGGCAGCGCGATCGGCAGGAAGACCAGCAGGCTGGAAAAAGGGTGCCAGCGCCGCAGGTGGCCCAGATTCCGATTGAGCAACAGGAAGATGAAGACAATTGCCAGCGGGAACACAATCCCAATGAGCCCTTTGGTGAGCACATTGAGGGCACAGGCTGCGGCAAAGCCCCAGGCGGTCGCGCGCGAAGGCTGTGGCTGCCGAAGCGACATCCAGAACAGCAGCATGGCAGACGCTAAGCCACAGGCAGACGATCACATCGGGAATGATGATGCGCGTGTAGATGAAAATGCCGAAGGAAGTCAGCAGGATCAGCGCGGCATAGAAGCCGGCCGCGTCGGAGGCGAACAAGCGGCGGCCAGTCATGTAGACAACCAGAAACAGGGCGAGCGCAGCGATAGCCAGAGGCAGGCGAGCGGCCCAATCCTGGGGCCCAAAGAGAGTGAAGCTCGCCGCCATGCTCCAGTACATGAGCGGAGCTTTTTCCAGGTAGCGGATGCCATTCGCGTAGAGGGTAATCCAGTCATGGCGCGCGACCATTTCCCGCGCAACTTCGGCATGCACCGAGTCGGCATCATCCAGCAGCGGCGGACGGAAGAGCGTGAAAGCTTGCGTAGAGCAGGAGCCAGAGGCCGGCAAGCGTGAGGATTATTTTCCTCGAACGGTGCGTGATCTTTGCTGCGATGGCATGCTCCGAAGAAGGGCAAACTAAAGGCGTTCGAATCCCTGGCCACCGGTGCTTACTGCGGCGCCCATTTACACCATGTCATCCCGACCGCAGTGGAGCGATTTTGCAGGTCCACGTCAGGGGGCTGTCACACCCGTGATAATACTTCGTGGCGCTATAGTAAGGGCAGGTTTTGGCGAGCGATGGCACCTGACGCAGCAGCGGGAAGAGGACCGGCGGTTATCCCGGCGAGCGAGTTGCTGGGCCCGGACACAGTCCCTCATCTACAACGACTGGTACCCGGCCATGCGCAGCGGCGCGCTCCGCGGGCGAAAGATGGCCACCGCCATGCTGCTGGGCATCCCCCTGGTGCTGGGCCGCAAAGACGACGGCAGCATCTTTGCCATGCGCGACAGCTGCCCCCATCGCGGCATTCCCCTCTCCTGCGGATGGTTCGACGGCAGCGCGGTCACCTGCAAGTATCACGGATGGGTCTTCGAGCCGGAGTCCGGCCAGTGCATGGAGATCCCCTCGTTGACCAGCCAGGACTCCTATCCCCGCCGCATCTACGCCAACGCCTTTCCTTGCCGGGAGAAGGATGGATATGCCTGGGTCTACGTACCCAAGCCGGGCAGCGGGCCGGATCCGCATGGAGGCCCGGGATGCGCTTCCGCCCGTCCCCGAACTCCCAATATTCAGCGACCGGCACCGCAGTGCGCATTTGACCGCGGAGCTGCCCTGCAATGTGGACCACGGCATCATCGGGCTGATGGACCCGGCGCACGGACCGTTTGTGCATCAGGCCTGGTGGTGGCGTTCCCGGCACAGCATCCACGAAAAGGAGAAGCACTTCGAGCCCATCCCGCAGGGCTTTCGCATGTCGGCGCATACGCCCTCAGCCAACAGCGCACCGTACAAATTGCTCGGCGTCTACGGCGAGCCCGATCGAAACCACCATCGACTTCGTCCTGCCCAACCGCCGCTATGAAACGCTGCGCTGCGGTAACAAGTGGTTCGCCAGCCTGACCACGGTTACGCCCACCACCCCTGGAAATTCCCGCATCGATGTATTCGGCGCCTGGAATGTTTTTTACGGGGTGCCCTTCGTGACCGCAGTGGCCAGATTCTTCGGCGAGCGCTTTGTACGCCAGGACCAGATCACCATGGTGCAGCAGGCCGAGGGACTGAAATTCAATCCCGGCCTGATGCTGATTGACGATGCCGACCGGCCAGCGAAATGGTATTTCGCGTTGAAGCGAGCGCGGCTAGAGGCCGAAGAAACAGGCCGCGCTATGCAGCACCCAATGGACGGCCCGGTCACGCTGCGCTGGCGAAGCTGAAGCTGAGGAATTCATTACGGAACCAGAGCCTTGAGCGGCAAAGGCGCAGGCTCGATCGAGCCTGCCAGTCCCCGCCCGGCCAGCGAACCTTCTTCCACCACCAGTTGCTCCACCGCAATCGAGAGCTGTCGTCCCAACTCGAGGTAG
Source organism: uncultured Acidobacteriaceae bacterium (assembly GCA_963758385.1). Taxonomy (GTDB): domain Bacteria; phylum Acidobacteriota; class Terriglobia; order Terriglobales; family Acidobacteriaceae; genus PALSA-350. The sequence continues at coordinate 359,246 of CAVWVA010000002.1, forward strand.
TTCGCCCGCCAAAGCTCCGCAGCCGAAGCATCCAGGCCCAGCAGGAAACGGTTGGATTTGATCAGCGTGTCATACCAGATATTTTGTGCCTGCCATAGGTTGAGTTCGAAGGGGAGTTCGCGCAGCGTGCGCGCCAGGGTAAGCGCGTGGTCCACGCCGCCAGGCTCCAGCGGCCTGGTTTGCAACTGAACCATGGCCCGCTTCATGTGCTGATCAGTTAAGTAACGGAGTGCGTGGGTTTCCAGCACCACCCCGTCGGATTTGGCCAGAGCGATCAGCGATCGGACCCGCTTCAGGTTGATAGGCTCGTCTTCGAGCGCCCGGCGCATCCCTGCGTTGATGGCGAAGCCAGCAGCCATGGTAAGGGCCGGCGGCTTGGGTAGTCCGGATGCATTCAGAAAATGCAGTAGCGAGGCATGCTCCTCGTAAATCTTCACCAGGCTGTCTTCCACTTCGCTGAGCGTGGAGTTCAGGATGAAGCGCAGGATACGCCGCTGATCGTCCCTGAAAAGGGACGCCAGCGAGTAAGGACTGCCGCCGAAGAAGCTGTCGATCAGGCGAACCACTTCCGGCAGATTCGCCTGGGTGACGGCGGCGCTGCATTTTTGTTTGAGGTCTTCGAAAGCGACACGATCCTGCGGGGTGGACCGTTCCACCGCAGCGGTAACGTTATGATCGCCGAAATGGAGGGCGGCAAAGGAAACCTCCTCCGTCTCTTCGGTGAGGTTGGAGGTGATGCGGCAACGGCCAATGGCGAGGCGCGCGCGCCCCGACATGACATTCTCGTAGTCCAGCCGGCGAATCGTATAGCAGAAGAGGACTGTCTCGTCCGGATAGCTGCCAAAGACCGAAGAGATGGCATAGTGCGCAGCCACCTGCTCCAGGTTGACCTCCATCGGTTTTGACCAGGCGGCGATAGATTTCGCCGCCGTCTTTCCACTGCGGACTGTTGCTCTTGGCCTGCCGCAACCGCTCCAGAAATTGCCATTCCAGCAACTCGGAGTTGAGGCCGAAGATATCGGCGGCCAGCCGCAGGGCACGCGCCGCATAGGCCATGACCTGAACCGTCTCGATTCCGGAGATATCGTCGAAGAACCAGCCACAACTGGTGTACATCAGTTGCGTGTGGCGCTGCATCTCCATCAGCTTCAGCACCAGCGTCCGCTCCTCGGCCGAGAGCTCATGCTCGGCATGCGCCAGCGAAGAAGCGGTCGATCGCGTCCTGCGCCGTGCTCGTCCCGGCGGCGAGTATGACCGAGATGTAGGCGTCGCGGGCGCTCCAGACATCTTTCAGCAGGCCACTGGCGGTGTTTTCGCGTAAGCGGTGTAACGGTATCCCGCAGCCAGTCAAGAGCGGCACGAAGCGGTGCGCGCCAGCGTTGGTTCCACCCCTGGCGTCCGCCGTTGCAGCCACAATCGGAGCGCCAGCGTTCGATGCCGTGAGCACAACTCCACGAAGTATCCTCGACAATCTCCGCCTCCCACTCGGGCGGGAACTGGGCGAGAAACTGGCCATAGTTGATCAGTCGCGCCAGCTTCTTGTCTTCAATGAATCGCAACGCATAGGAGAGAGCCATTTCTCCATGGCGATGATGGTGGCCATAACTTTCGCCGTCGGTGGCCACATGCACTATTTGCGGCTCAGGGACGCTGGGGTCGAAACCGCGAGCCAGACGCCAGGCAAACGTTTCGCCGTTATTCAGCACCCCTTCGAAGGCGATCGCGCGGGACACCGGCCCGTTGTAAAAAAAGACGGTAATGCTTCGCCCTTCCTTCAGCTGCACCAGGTAGGGGTGATTGGGATGAACCGAAGCGTCGGGGGTTTCGGTCCAGCGAGCAGCGGCGCCGTCCAAGTTGTCGAGCATGGGCTGCAGCAAGCTCTCTGCGCGCTCGCGAACTCGGGCGCACTGGTGGGGCGCAAGAATCGTGAACAGGATGCCATTTTGCGCCAGCAGGTCGAGGGTCTCGTTATCTACCGCGGTTTCCGAAAGCCACATGCCTTCGGGGGCGCGGCCAAAGCGATGCTGGAAATCGGCGATGCCCCAGCGGATCTGGGTGACCCGGTCGCGCGTAATTGGCCAGGGGCATGATGACGTGGTTGTAGACCTGGGCCAGCGCCGATCCATGTCCTTCGTAGCGCAGCATGCTCTGCCGGTCGGCATCGCGGATCATGCGATAGGTGCGAGGCGCATTTTCTTCCAGCCAGGAGAGCAGGGTAGGCCCGAAGTTAAAGCTGATCCGCGAGTAGTTGTTCATGATGCGGATGATTTGGTTCTCGCCATTTACAATGCGCGAGGCGCCGTTGGGCGCGTAGCATTCAGCCGTAATGCGCTCGTTCCAATCGTGATAGGGGGCTGCGGAATCCTCAGTCTCGACGGTTTCAAGCCAGGGGTTTTCTCGTGGCGGCTGGTAAAAATGACCGTGAACGCAGATGTAGCGTTCGCCCGGCGTCGACTGGTCTGGCATGCAGCCATGATAGCCGGGTTTACCGGCTGGCCGCAGGCGCGCGACGCCCCTTGGTTAACGCTTCTTGACCATTTGGGGAAGCTCGCAGGCGCGCCACAGATACCAACTCGCCACCGATCGCCACGGCTTCCAACGCGCCGCTCTCCGTTGCATCTGCTCCGGCTTCGGCAGCATACCGGCAGTGATCGGTTCGCCCGCCTTTACCTTGCCGAAGGTCATGAGATAACCCTTGCGGATCCCATAATCCGTGCTGGGAAACACATCCGGCCGCCCCAGCCGAAAGATAAGCAACATCTCCGCGGTCCATGTGCCAATACCACGAACCCGGGAGAGCCGCTCAATGATCTCCTCGTCGGACAAACGCCGGATCACGGCGAGCGAGGGGACAGTGCCATCGAGAGTTTTGGCGGCGAGATCGCGCAGTGCGAGAAGTTTTGCCCGCGAGAGGCCGGCTGCGCGAAGCATCTCCTCCGGCGCGGCAAGCAATAGTTCCGGACTCGGATGCAAATCCCCGAATCCAGCCAGCAAACGCCCCAGGATAGCCCGGGCCGCGTTGGCGTGTAGTTGTTGGAACAGGATGGCCTCGAGTAGCGCCTCAAAAGGTGAGTGCGTGCTCTTTACCTGCAGAGCGAAGGGACCAACGCGTGCGATCAGCGCACCCAGTTTGGCGTCTTTTGTCGCTAACTGTTCGAGCGCAAGCGCGGTGTCGTAGCGAACCGGGCGAAGGCCGTCATCCATGACGAGATTTTAACGTTCGTACGGAGGGACCTGCGGTTTCTCCTGCCCCCTGGCGGCTCGTTGACTCTCGTACAGGGCGCCGGAGCGTACCGGAGATGCAAACAGCTGGAACAGTTGCACAACGCTTCTTTTCCTCATTAGCTGTTTCGCTATGGCCACAAATGAGCCCCTAGGGTCGGGCAGGGGTTGCCTACCCCCCGAGGTTTGCTGCTATATTCAACTTTCCGAGCGTGATACGGAGAAGCAGTCCGGCGTCTCGCATCTTGGATCGATTCGACAAAAAACAGCGTCGTAGCGTCACCTTTTTACCACCGCGGAATCTGAGGAAGCAGGGACTCATCCAATGGCGCAGATTTTTGACCGGAGTTCCAACGCGCTAGCCCGCGCGAGCCTGGTCTTGACAGGGTTGATCGTCATAGCCCTGGGAGTCACCCTGGATCAGTTGCAGGGTTCTCCATGGGTGACCAAGCAGGGACAGCGCGCCGAACAGCCGGTGCCGTTCAGCCATAAGCATCACGTCATGGGCTTGGGATTGCAGTGCCAGTACTGTCACACATCGGTCGAGAAGTCGAGCTACGCGGGCATTCCGCCCACCAAGACCTGCATGAATTGCCATGCGCAGATTTGGACCAACGCCGCCCTCCTGCAGCCGGTACGCACCAGCTGGGCCACTGGCGATTCCATACCCTGGATCAAGGTGCATGATCTGCCCGATTTCGTTTACTTCAATCACGAGATCCACGTGAACAAGGGAATCGGCTGCTCCTCATGCCACGGGCGTGTCGATCTGATGCCGTTGATGTATCAGCAGAACACATTGCAGATGGAATGGTGTCTCAACTGCCATCGCGAACCGGGCAAGAATCTTCGCCCCACCAGTGAGATTTACAACATGGCGTGGGATGGCCCGTCGCGTGAGAAGCCTGTTTGGTGCGGCACCACCGGTTTGAAAGATGGCGTTCCGACGGCACAGACAGTAAGCTGCACCACCCTGGACCCCGGTCAGGGAGGCGCCCAGGTAGCGTCGCTCAACATGTTGCCCGATGGAATTCATGGGCAAGCTGCCAGCGATGCACCTGCAATGGTGCTGCCAGCCGCCTTGCATTACGTAAAACTGACCGACCAGGCGTCGCTGGGCAAGTATCTGATCCAGCAGTACCACATCCGTACGCCTCAGGAATTGAGTAGTTGCGAGACGTGCCACCGATGAGCGAGACAAAGGGTGGCGCACAATCCAGTGAGCAAGACTTGAAAACCACGCAACCTCTTGAGCAGGGAAGACGCGAAGCGAACATGGCAAACGACACCAACGCACGTCAAAAGTTGACCCTCGAAGAAGCCAGGGCAAAGGTCGCCGGGCAGACGGGAAAAAAGTACTGGCGTAGCGTCGACGAACTGGCTGATACCCCCGCCTTCCGCGACATGGTGCAGCGTGAGTTTCCGGCGCAGGCTGCCGAGTGGATCGATCCTGTGTCGCGGCGGGGCTTTCTCAAAGTAATGAGTGCTTCGCTGGCGCTGGCGGGTCTCTCTGGCTGCACCAAGCAGCCCGACGAACCGATCTACCCTTATGTCAAAGAGCCGGAAGACCTGGTGTTGGGCCGTCCGGTTTATTTCGCCACTGCTTTTCCTTTCAACACGGGTGCGGTTCCGCTGTTGGTCAAGAGCGACGCCTATCGTCCGATCAAGGTGGATGGTAATCCCGACCACCCGGTCAACCGCGGCTCTTCTGACCCGCTGAGCCAGGGTTCGTTGCTCGGTCTTTATGACCCGGATCGCTCGCAAAGGGTTATCTGCCGTGGGGAAGTGCGCGAGTTTGCCGCCTTTCTCGCCGTGTTCCGCGCCATGTTGGCCGACAAGAAAGCCAGCGGCGGCGCCGGACTTTACATCCTGAGTGACACCGTGACTTCGCCCACCCTGGCGGCGCAATGGAAGGCGGCCCAGCAAAGCTATCCCAACGCCAAATGGCTGCAGTGGGATCCGGTCAATCGCGACTCAGCATACTCGGCGTCGAAGACTGCGTTTGGCGACTACTACGACGCGCAGTACCGCCTGCAGGATGCGGATGTAATCGTTTCGCTCGACGCGGACTTTCTTTCCGGCATCGCCCATCCCGGTTTCCTACGGCTATCGGCCGACTACGCCGGCCGGCGCAAGTTGGCGCAAGCGGGCCCGGATGGCGGCTTTACCATGAACCGCCTCTACGCGGTCGAGAGCACGCCCAGCACCACCGGCTTCAAGGCTGAGCATCGCCTGGCGCTCAAAGCCAGCGAGGTCGCTTCGTTTGCCGCGGCTTTGTCTGCAGCTGTGGGGGCGGGGACTTCCGCTGCACAGCCGCCTGCAAATTCAGCTAAGTTTCTCTCCGCCGTAGTTGCCGACCTCAAGGCAAGCGCAGGCAAGTGCGTAGTGATCCCCGGCGAGCAGCAATCGCCGGCAGTCCATCTGGCTGCCATTGCCATCAACCAGGCGCTCGGCAACGTCGGCAAAACCGTGGTTTACACCCAGACCGTAAACCCGATGCCCTCCATTCAGGGAGAGGACATCGTCTCCCTGGTGAGCGATATGCGCGCGGGCAAGGTCGACTGGCTGGTGATTCTGAATGCCAACCCGGTATATACGGCGCCGGTAGACCTTCATTTCGAGCAAGCGCTGGCCAACGTAAAGATGACGGCACACCTGGGCTCCCATCTAAACGAAACCGGGGTGGTTACGGAATGGCACATCAACGGCACCCACTATCTCGAGAACTGGTCTGACACCCGGGCCTATGACGGCACGGTGACAGTTGTTCAGCCCATGATTGACCCTTTATATGGCGGCAAGTCGGCACACGATGTGATTCAGTCCATGTTGGATGATCCCGACACCTCGCCTTACGATGCAGTCCGCAAGACCTGGCAGGGAAGCCTGGGCACAGGCGACCCCGGACATTCGTGGCGCAAGATACTGCACGATGGATTTGTGGACGGAACCGCTTTTCAGCCTAAAACAGCTTCCGCCAAGGTTGGCGACTTGCCGGTCACTGCGGCCAACGACGCGGACGGAACGGTAGAAGTTATCTTCCGCCCCGATCCCCATATCTACGACGGGCGCTACGCGAATATAGGCTGGCTGCAGGAAGTACCCAAGCCAGTTACCAGCATTTCATGGGACAACGCCGCGCTGATGAGCTACCGCACGCTGGTGAAGTTCGGGCTGGTGGAGTCTGACGTGGTAGCCATCGAGTCCAATGGGAACACGGTAATGGCTCCGGTCATCGCCGTACCGGGGCACCCGGATGGCGCCGTCACCCTGCCCTTGGGCTACGGACGACGCAATGCGGGACGTGTAGGCGGCGGCCTGGGCTTCAACGCGTATGCGATCCGTAGTTCCAATGGTCTGTTGTTCGCCTCCGGCGCGACCCTCAAGAAAACCGGACAGACCTATGAATTTTGTGTGACCAAGAGCCACTACACCGATCATCGCTCGATCGCCGCGGGCGGAGATGGTTCGGGGACGCACTCGCTGGAAGGCAATGAGGCCCTGACGCGCGGCATCATTCGCTATGCCACGCTGGACGAGTTCAAGCAGCAGCCTAACTTCGCCCACGAAGACGAGGAGGTTGCCGAAGATCCCAAACCGGACGACAGCATGTTCAGCAACTGGCGTTATGACAAGAACGCCTGGGGCATGGCTATCGACATGAACTCCTGCGTTGGCTGCAACGCCTGCATTGTGAGCTGTTATGCGGAGAACAACATCGCGGTGGTGGGCAAGCACAACGTCAAGGTCGGCCGCATTATGCAGTGGCTTCGTATCGATACGTACTTCGAAGGCGATCTTGATGCGCCCAAGGCGCACTTTCAGCCAATGACGTGCCAGCACTGCGAGAACGCACCGTGCGAGCAGGTTTGTCCGGTGGGAGCAACGGTGCACTCGCCCGAAGGCCTCAACGTCATGGTTTACAACCGCTGCGTTGGCACCCGCTACTGCTCCAACAACTGTCCCTACAAGGTACGCCGCTTCAACTTCTTGCTTTACTCCGACTTCGAGACAGAGAGTCTGAAGCTGATGCGTAACCCCGATGTGACCGTACGCAGCCGCGGTGTCATGGAAAAGTGCAGCTACTGCACGCAACGAATCGTTGCCGCGAAGATCTCGGCGGACAAGGAGAATCGCGATATCCGCGACGGCGAAATTGTCACTGCGTGCCAGCAGGCCTGCCCTACCGGAGCGATCACCTTCGGCAACATCAACGACCGGGCCAGCAAGGTGGCCAAGCTGAAGTCGCAGCAGCGCAATTACGGAGTGCTGGCGGATCTGAATACCCGCCCGCGCACCACCTATATTGCGGAAGTCTTCAACCCCAACCCTGAATTGGCCGAGGCGCGCACCGAGCACGCGCCCGCGAAGAGCTGAAAGGTTAGCGCAGCATGGCGACCAAACCAGAGTTACCCGTAAGCGATCCGCAGCTGGATCCGAAGACAGGCGAGTTCCGGGTCATCGCGCCCGGATACACCTTCAAATCGGTGACAGATGTGATCTCGCGCATCGTGCTCACCCCGCACACCCCGATGGGGTGGTTCTTTGGTTTCATGCTGGCCAGCACGATTTGTCTTTTGCTGTTCACCGCAGTGACCTGGCTGTTCCTGCGCGGCGTCGGGATCTGGGGCCTGGACATCCCCGTCGGTTGGGGCTTTGCCATCATCAACTTTGTCTGGTGGATCGGTATTGGCCACGCCGGCACGCTGATCTCCGCAATTCTGCTGCTCTTCAAACAGCAATGGCGCAATTCCATCAATCGCTTTGCTGAGGCCATGACCATCTTTGCTGTGGTCTGTGCCGGCATGTTCCCGTTGATCCACGTCGGCCGGCCCTGGTTGGGATACTGGCTCTTCCCTTACCCCAACACCATGAATGTGTGGCCGCAGTTCCGTTCCCCGTTGTTATGGGACGTGTTTGCGGTTTCGACATACGCCACCATCTCTGTGGTCTTTTGGTACGTGGGCATGATTCCTGATTTTGGAACCATGCGCGATCGCGCGAAGAGCGAGTTTGCTCAGTACGTCTACGGCATACTGTCTCTCGGATGGCGCGGCTCAGTGAAGCATTGGATGCGCTATGAGACGGCCTCCCTGCTGCTTGCGGGCCTGGCCACTCCCCTGGTGTTATCCGTACACACCGTCATCAGCTTTGATTTCGCGGTAGCGGTCTTACCTGGCTGGCACACCACCATCTTCCCGCCCTATTTTGTGGCCGGCGCCATCTATTCAGGGTTTGCCATGGTGATCACCCTGGCGGTTCCAATTCGCAAGTTTTATCACCTGGAAGGTCTGATCACCATCCGTCATATCGACAATATGGGCAAGGTGATGTTGGCGACTGGGTTGATTGTCGCCTACGGTTACTCCATGGAAGTCTTCATGGCCTGGTACTCCGCCAGCCATTGGGAATATTTCATGATGTGGAACCGCATGTTCGGTCCCATGGGCTGGTCGTATTGGGTGCTGATCACCTGCAATATCGCCCTTCCGCAACTGTTGTGGTTGCGCAGCACGCGCGTGAGTCCGGGCAGGATGTTCATCATGTCGCTGATTGTTAATACCGGCATGTGGTTCGAGCGCTTCGTGATTGTCGTTACCAGCCTTTACCGCGACTTTCTTCCCTCGTCCTGGGGAACCTATCGCGCAACCCGGTGGGACTACGCAACATTTGTCGGAACACTGGGCTTATTCACTGCGCTCTTCTTCCTGTTCGTGCGCTTCCTGCCCATGATTCCCATGTCTGAGATACGCATGATGCTCCCCCAGGCTAAGGTGACGGAGCCGGAACCGCTGGAGGCGGGTGACTGATGCCGATACGCGAAGGAATCTACGGATTGCTGGCGGAGTTCGATACTCCCAGCGAATTGGTTGTGGCCGCTAGAACCGCGTACGACGCGGGTTGGCGCCGCATGGACTGCTACACCCCGTACCCGGTGGAAGAGGCGGCAGAGGTGATCGGCTTCCACCGCAACTACGTGCCGCTGATCTGCCTGGTCGGAGGGCTGATGGGCTTGGCGGCCATGTTCCTGATGGAGACATGGGTGTCGGTCCTGGCCTATCCACTGAACATCGCAGGGCGTCCGCTCTTTTCCTGGCCAGCCTTCATCATCCCCGCTTACGAGTGGACCATCCTGTGGGCAGGTCTTTCCGCTGCTTTTGGCATGCTCGCCATGTGCGGTCTGCCTACGCTCTATCATCCGCTGTTCAACGCTCCCAATTTCCGCACCGGGGCAACGACCGACAAGTTCTTCCTTTGCCTGGAGGCAAACGATCCTAAGTTTGAAGTTGTGGAATCGCGCAGCTTTCTGGAAAGCTTCGGACCGGTTTCGGTGGTGGAGGTGGAGTATTAACCCGAAGAGCCCAATCCGTCCGGCTTCCTGGCGCAACAAATCCGCATGTCTCGCCGTTTTTCGCGATAGGTGGGGCGTCTCCTCGCGACTCTTGGCCGTCGGACTGGCTAGCCTCGCATGCTCCGGCTGCCGCCAGGATATGCAAAACCAGCCCAAATTCATTCCCCAGCGCAGCACCACCTTTTTCGCCGATGGCCGCTCCGTCCGGCCCCAGGTCGCGAACACGGTTGCTCGCGGCCAGCTGGGAGAGGACAGCTTTTTCTACACTGGACTGATCGCAGGCAAAGAAGCTGACATGCTGCCCTTCCCCGTTTCGATGGAGGTGCTGGCGCGCGGGCAGGAGCGATACAACATTTATTGCACGCCCTGCCACTCCCGGGTGGGCAACGGCGCGGGAATGATTGTGCAGCGCGGCTACAAGCCCGCGGGCAACTTCCACAGCGCGCGGATTCTGGCCGAGCCCCTGGGGCACTACTTCTACGTGATGACAAATGGCTATGGCGCCATGCCGGATTATTCCGCCCAGCTTACTCCGGCGGATCGCTGGTCGGTGGCAGCCTATATCCGGGCGCTGCAAATCAGCCAGACGGCAAGCGAGTCCGATGTCCCTTCCGGAGTCCAGGTCAAGAATTTGAAAGACATCGCCGAGCAGGAGGGCTATCCCGACTCCTTTGCCCAGCCATGGTCGCTACCCGCAACCGCAGTCTCTGCCCTCCCGGCAGACGCCAGCCAGGGAACGCCGGGAATGGCGCCGGCGACGGGAGATAGCCCGGTTCCTGCGCTGAGCCAGCCAAAGAGTGCGGCTATGGGCGGCAAGAAATAGGTAATCAGGAAAATCACATGGCTCACGGACATCACGCAAATTCGCTACCTTCCGAGCTGAATGCTCCGCTGCTGCTTAATCTGTGGCGGCGCAGGGCGATCATCGTCGGCGCCATATTTGCCGTCTTGTCGATTGTGCTGGCATTCCTGGCCGCGACCATCGATCACGACGGAATCGACCATTTGCTGCGCTCCTATTTGCTCGGTTTCATCATTTGCTGGGGCTTCACCGTGGGCGGTCTCGCTTTGCTCATGGTCCAGTATCTGAGCGGCGGCAAATGGGGTTTGCTGGTGCGCCGTCCGTTGGAGGCGATGTCGCGTTGCCTGCCGCTGATTATTGTCCTGTTTCTGCCCGTAGGCATCTTCATGAAGAAGCTGTACCTCTGGGCAAAGTTCAGCGACCCCGCGGAGGCTTACCGCCAGCACCTGATCACCCACGAGCAGGCGCATGCAATTGCGTATAAGCACCCCATGCTCAGTGTTCCCAGCGTGTGGATACAGTCTGCCATCTGCTTTGCCATCTGGCTGGTGTTCATGTTCCTGCTCAACAAGTGGGGGCTCGAGCGCGACGCTGACGCGCATCCGAACGTTCGCTTCTGGCAAGTCAAGCTGGAGAACCTCTCTGGCTTTGGCGTTCTGGTTTATTCCATCACCATGAGTGTCTGCGCCATTGACTGGGTCATGTCGCTTGATCCCACCTGGTACTCATCGATCTACGGCCTCATGTTCCTGGTTGGTCAGGGCTACGGAGTCCTTGCCCTCTCCATCATCACCGTGCTTCGACTATCCCAGGCGGAGCCGATGAAAACCGTGCTGCGCAAGACCGAGCAGCACGACCTGGGCAAACTCGCCTTTGCCTTCGTCATGTTGAATATCTATCTCGCCTTTTCGCAGTTCCTCATCATCTGGTCGGGGAATCTGCCGGAGGAGATTCCCTGGTATCTCGACCGCATTCGCGGCGGTTGGGGCGTGATTGCCTCGCTCGATTTCGTATTTCACTGGTTCATCCCCTTCACGCTGTTGCTCTCGCGCGACCTGAAGCGGAATAAGGAACGCCTGATCCTGGTCTGCAAGCTGATGATCTTCGCCCGCTGCTGGGACATGTTCTGGTTAATTGAACCGAATTTCGCCGATGCCAGCAGAAACCTGCATTTCAGCTTCGGGATCCTCGAATACATGACCGTTCCTGTGGCCGTGATCTCGCTATGGATGTGGTTCTACTTTGGCGAATTAGGCAAGCGGCCGTTGATCCAGACCAACGATCCCCATCTGGAAGAGATATTGGAGGCCGACCATGCCCACGCATGATCCCATCGAGCCGCAGCACCCGGAAATCGACTCGCCCGGATACGAAGTTACCGATGTCAACGTCTCTGGCATCGTGGTCTTTCTCGCCTCACTGGGCGCTTTTGTCGGCGTCTTCTTCATCTTCTGCTTCGGCATGGGCAAGGTAATCAACACCGCGATCATCAAGAGCGATGGGCCCTCGAACAAATGGAACCAGATTGGTTCCCAGCCTCGAGGCAAGCGTGAGGATCTGACATCCAACGCCGTCATGGAGCAAAACCAGCTCAATGAAATGGTGCAGCGCTTCCCTACGCCCCGCCTGCAGACTGACGACGGCAACCTTGAAATCGCGGAAATGCATGCCCGGGAAGATTTGTTGCTCGACAATTACAGTTGGGTTGATCGCCAGGCTGGCAGAGTGCGCATCCCCATCGCCCGCGCAATGCAACTGGTGGTGCAGCATGGTTTGCCGGTAGCTCCCGAGGAACAAACCGAGACACTGCTGGCCGGCGACAGGGCTCCGGTCGTAGCGGTGCCGCTCACCGATGGGTTCGCCCGGACGGGCTACGATCAACAGTACCTGGATACGATGCAGCAACAGCGGATGCGAGGCGAAAAGCCAGGCGACCAGGCCGCCCTGGCAAGCAGCCGCTGACACGGGTCGAAGTTCGTTTTTCCCACCCTTCGCGCTTTTTGAGAAGGGTGGGAAAACGAGGGTCAGATCCAGTTTGTTTTCAGATCTGTTGAGCAGCATAAAGCCGCCTGATGCGGTAAGGGTGCATAACCCGGCGGCAGCGATACCATATAAGGAAGAGATTTAGAAGGTTGGCATGCAGAAGAGAGACACAATTCGATGCAACGCGGGGAGCAGGCTAGCCTGCTTTACGCTGGCCGCGACCATTCTCTTGGCTGCAGCAATCCCGGCATGGGCCCAGGTAGCGCCCAACGGCGAAAAGACCATGGGGGATCCGGCACAGGATCATCTGCCCGATGTTCTGAACTCGGTCAAAATCGACCAGCGCTTGGGCCAGCAGCTCCCACTGGACGCGCAGTTCCGCGATGAGACCGGCAAAGCAGTCAGGCTGGGAGACTACTTTGGCAAGTTACCCGTGATTCTTTCGCTGGTCTACTACCAGTGCCAGATTTTGTGTGCGGAAGATCTGAACGGCCTGGTTGGCGCGCTCGAGATGGTGCACCTGACTCCAGGCAAAGACTTCCAGGTGGTCATCGTAAGTATCGACCCCGCGGAAACTCCCACCATAGCCGCAGCCAAGAAGGCGATGTATGTGAAGCGCTATGGCCGGCTGGACACCGCAAACGGCTGGCACTTTCTGACTGGCGAACAACCAGCAATCAAAGCCCTCGCGCAGGCGGTCGGCTTCGGCTACGTGCGCATGCCCGGTCGTGCAGGCATGCCTGGCATGTTCGCCCACGCCAGCTCGATCGAAGTGGTTACGCCGGAAGGCAAGATGGCCCAGTACTACCTGGGTGTCGAGTATTCCCCTCGGGATGTGCAGCTTGGCCTGGTGGAAGCCTCCCACAACACCATCGGCACGCCAGTCGACAATATCTTGACGTACTGCTATCGCTACGATCCGCAATTGAACCGGCACAGCCTGGTGGTTGCCCGGATAGTGCAGATGGGCTGCTTGCTCACTTTCTTTGGCCTGGGCAGCTTCATGGTGGTGAATTTCCGCCGGGACTTCAAACAATCAGCGGAGTTGCAAGCGCGACCAACGCGAACGGATAAAGGGTAACAATGCATATAAGTCCAGTGCTGTGGCAGTTTCTCGTAAGGTGGCTGACGAACTCTGCCCTCTTTCCGCCGGAAGCCTCGGCCATTTCGCCCTACATGGACGCTTTTTATTTCTTTCTGATCCTGATCTCGGCCGTGGGCATGATCGCCGTGTGCATCCTGGTGTTCGGCTTCTCGATTGTGTATCGCAAAGAGAAGAACCCCGTCGCGACCCAGATCGAGGGCTCTACGTTGCTTGAGGCCACCTGGACGATCATTCCTCTGGCCCTGTTCATGATCTGTTTTGTCTGGGGCGCGCTGCTTTATTTCCGCATCTACAATCCACCCACCAACGCGATGAACATCTACATCGTCGGCAAGCAGTGGATGTGGAAGGCCGAGCACCCGGGCGGACAGCACGAGATTGATTCGCTGCATATCCCCATTAACCGGCAAGTGCAGTTGACCATGATCTCGCAGGACGTGTTTCACAGCTTTTCCATTCCCGCCTTCCGGGTAAAACGCGAAGTGATTCCCGGCCGCTACTCGACGGTATGGTTTGAAGCCACCGCGACCGGTACCTATCACTTGTTTTGCACCCAGTACTGCGGCACAGACCACTCCGCGATGATTGGAGAGATCGTCGCCATGACGCCGGATGACTACCAGGCGTGGGCATCGGGCAGCACCAGCGGAGCGTCGCTGGCGCAGAACGGAGAACGTCTCTTTGCCAGCCTTGGCTGCAATTCCTGTCACTCGGGCGAGGCGTCCGCACGCGGCCCCAATCTGGCCCAGGTGTACGGCTCCAGACTGCAGTTGACGGACGGATCGACGGTCACCGCCAATGATGCATTCCTGCGTGAGTCTATTCTCAACCCCTCCACCCGCGTCACCGCAGGCTATGCGCCGATCATGCCAACCTACCAGGGGCAGGTCAGCGAAGAGGGCCTGATCGACCTGGTGGAGTACATCAAGAATCTCAATTCGAATTATCGAATCCAGCAAACGTTGACAGCGAGTCAACTCTCTCCAGGGCAAGCCGGCGCGTCCAGTTCTGGCTCAAGCTCGCCCGCAATGAACTACCGGCCCCAGGAGACGCTAGGCGCCGGTCATGGTGGGCCCGCAAAGGCGGGCAAGACGGCACCCAGTGTGCCCGGGACGGTGAATCAATGAGCACCATAGTCACGCTTCCAAACCAGCAGGATGCGCGGCTGCCGAAGCTAAGCTACCTCAATGCCGAATATGGGCTGAAGAGTTGGCTGCTTACCGGCGACCATAAACGCATCGCCATGCTGTACCTCTTCTCGATCACGTTCTTTTTCTTCCTCGGCGGCGCTTTTGCCGGGCTGATCCGTCTGGAGCTGCTGACCCCGCTCCCTGACCTGGTTGCCTCGGATACCTACAACAAGCTGTTCACCATGCACGGCGTGATCATGATCTTCCTCTTCCTGGTGCCCTCTGTACCGGCGACCGTGGGAAATTTCGTGATTCCCATCATGGTCGGGGCCAAGGATCTGGCGTTCCCCAAGATCAATCTGCTTAGCTGGTACTTATATATTGCTGGGGCATGCTTCCTGGTCTTTGCCCTGCTTAACGGCGGCGTCGACACTGGCTGGACCTTTACTACCCCGCTCAGCACCCACTACCTCAATACTCATGTGATCACCGCCGCGATGGGCGTGTTCATCGCCGGGTTTAGTTCCATCTTTACGGGCCTGAACTTTATCGTCACGATCCATCGCATGCGCTGCCCGGGCATGACCTGGTTCCGGTTGCCGCTGTTCTGCTGGTCGCACTACGCGGCCTCGATCCTCATGGTTCTGGGAACGCCCGTCCTGGCCATCACGCTGGTTCTGGTGATGCTCGAGCGCACCATCGGCATCGGCGTCTTCGATCCCACCAAGGGTGGTGACCCGCTGCTCTTCCAGCATCTCTTCTGGTTCTATTCCCATCCAGCCGTGTACATCATGATCCTGCCCGGCATGGGGGTAATCTCCGAGGTGATCAGTACCTTCTCTCGTAAACGGGTATTCGGCTATACCGCTGTGGCCTTCTCTTCCGTCGCCATTGCCGTGTTCGGTTTCTTTGTCTGGGCCCATCACATGTTCATCATGGGCGTTTCCAATTACTCGGCACTGGTTTTCTCGTTGCTCACCATGCTGGTCGCTGTGCCCTCCGCGATTAAAATCTTCAACTGGGCGGCGACACTCTATAAGGGCTCCATCACTTTTGAAACTCCCATGCTGTACGCCTTCGGCTTCATGGGCCTGTTCACCATTGGTGGCCTCACCGGGGTCTTTCTGGGGTCGCTGGGCATGGACATCCACCTCACGGAGACCTACTTCATCGTCGCCCACTTCCATTTCGTGATGGTCGGCGGCATGCTGATGGCTTACCTTGCGGGCGTCCATTTCTGGTGGCCCAAGATGACTGGCCGGATGTATCCCGAATCCATGTCGCAGTTAAGCGCGGTCACTACCTTTATCGGGTTCATCCTTACCTTCTTTCCTCAGTTCATCGTCGGCTACCTGGGCATGCCGCGCCGCTACCATGCTTATCCGCCAGAGTTCCAGGTCCTGAATGTGCTGTCGACGGCGGGCGCTTCGGTACTCGGCATTGGCTATCTGCTGCCTATGCTGTATATGCCCTGGTCGCTCAAGTACGGTAAGATCGCGGGCAGCAACCCGTGGCAGGCGACTGGCCTGGAGTGGCAGATTCAGTCCCCGCCGCTGACAGAAAACTTTGTCGACATACCGATCATGGATCACGAAGCCTACGACTATGACTGGCTGGCGCACAAGACTCAACACGAGGTAACCACTGTTGGATAGCCAAGCGATCGCGACTGGGCACGCAGACCCCCACGATGTGCATGACGAAGCGCATCCTGCTTACCTGCGCCACCATTTCGTTACGGTGGAGCAGCAGCGGGAGACCGCGAGCTTCGGCATGTGGCTGTTTTTGCTCACTGAAATCATGTTCTTTGGCGGCCTGTTCATGGCCTACCTGCTGTACCGCAACTGGTATTACGACGCCTTTGTGGCCAGCAGCAATACGCTCGGCATTGGATTAGGGACAACCAACACGGCAGTCCTGATCCTATCCAGCTTTACCATGGCGATGGGTGTGTATTCGGCGGAGATTCGCAACCGCAAAGGCCTGCTTATTTCGCTTAGCCTCACTATCATGCTGGGATTGGTTTTTCTTGGCATCAAGAGCGTGGAGTATCACGACAAATACGTTGAACATCACATTCCGGGCGCGAGCTTCAGCGTCGAGGACTTTGTTCACCCCACCGATAAGCGCGATGTTCCCCTGGCGCCGGACATGGCGCAGCACGCCCAGCTCTTCTTCTTTCTCTACTTTGCCATGACCGGCATGCATGCCCTGCACATGATCATCGGTATCAGCATTTTGTTTATTCTGCTGTATCAGGCATGGCACGGCGCTTACATCAATGGGCATACCTCAACCATTGACAACTTCGGCCTTTATTGGCATTTCGTCGATATCGTCTGGATTTTTCTTTTTCCCCTGCTGTATCTCATCAGCCGCCATCCTTTGAAGTAGCCGGTAAAGGAGATTATTCATGTCCGCTCCGATTGAGCACGAACATCACGTTGTAGGGCCCAAAACGTACCTGCTTATTCTGCTTGCGCTGATGGTGCTCACTGCTACAACCACCGGCGCGGCCTTCATCAACATGGGCGTCTTCAGTCCCATCGTCGCGTTGGGGATTGCTTGCCTGAAGGCTGTGCTGGTCATTCTTTTCTTCATGCACATCCGCTACAGTTCCAGGGTAATGATGCTCACCGTGGGGGCCGGCTTCTTCACTTTCCTGGTGTTGATCACGATGACCCTCTCCGATTACATCAGCCGCAACTGGGGCCTCTGGTAAACCGTATCGCCCAAGGGGTTGAGAAGATTTGGCCGCTACGATCGACGCCTGAAAATGAATTGTCATCCCGACCGAAGCGAAGCGCAGTGGAGGGAGCTGCTGTTCGCGCCTCTTACAAAGTAACTCCACATTCAAAGTAGTCTCCCATGACCTCCTCCCCCCAAGCAGACCTCGACAATGTTCCCGAGGCGCTGCTCAAAATCGGTGCCAACCCGAGGGTTCTCGTCCGGCGATCCGGAGCACCAGTTCCAGATGCCAGGTGTGTCGTTTACTGGATGCAAAGGGCAGAGCGAGCGGTGGATAATCCCGCGCTCGACGTGGCCGTCGAAGTGGCCAATGCCCTGGACCTCCCACTCATCGCCTATTTCTCGGCCATCTCCAATTTTCCCCACGCCAACCTGCGTCACTACGTCTTCCTCAATCAGGGGCTGGCGGACATAGAGGAGGATCTGCAACAACGGCAGATCGCTTTCATCGTGCGCCGGCCGCCGAACAACTCTCTGCAAGCACTGCTGGCGGAAGTGAATGCGGCCATGGTAATCGGCGATGAAAATCCCTGCCGCGAGCCGGAACGCTGGAGGCGCGTACTAGCCGGACGATTACGCATTCCCTATTGGACCGTGGACGCGGATGTGGTGGTGCCCTCCGGGATTTTTCAGAAGCGGATGTACGCCCTACACATCTTCCGCCCGAAACTCTACGCAGAGCTGCCGAAATTCCTGGTCAGGCAACCTAACCTGAAGCCTCATCGCGAATGGAAACCATCCCAGCCGCTGGAGTCGTTTTCGGTACGCGAAGACGTGACCCAGGGCTGGACAAAGCTGGACCGCTCCGTAGCGCCGGTCGAGAGCTTCACCGGCGGCACGCACGCGGCGCTCAAGCGGCTGCACGAATTTGTTCGCAACGACCTCGCCACCTACGACCAAACCCGCAATCACCCCGAGGTGGATGGAACCAGCCGGCTATCCCCTTACCTGCACTTCGGCCACATCGGCCCCATCACCATCGCGTTGGCCGTCGAGAAAGCCTTCAAGGAAGGCAAAGTTCCCCAGGCGGCGCGCGATTCGTATATCAGCGAGTTGATCGGCTGGCGGGAACTGGCCGTCAACTTCGTAAAATTCACCGAAAACTACGACTCCTTCGATTGTGCCGAGCCATGGGCGCACAAGACCCTGCAGGAGCACGCGCGCGACCGGCGGGAGCATCTCTACTCCGTCGAACAACTCCAGCACTCCGAAACGCATGACGAACTGTGGAATGCTGCCCAGAACCAGATGGTCAAGTTCGGATGGATGCACAACTACATGCGCATGTACTGGGCGAAGAAGATCCTGGAGTGGTCTCCCAACCCTGCCGTGGCCTTCGATACCTGCGTCACCCTCAATGACCGCTATTTTCTCGACGGCAGAGATCCCAACGGATATGCGGGCATCGCCTGGTCGATCGTAGGCAAATTCGATCGCCCCTGGTTCGATCGGCCCATCTTTGGCACCATCCGCTACATGTCGGGCGCTTCCACCGGAAAAAAGTTCAATTCCAAAAAGTACATTCAAAAAATGTCTGAGGATTACACCCAAGCCGGGTTCTGGACGCAGCAATAGGGCTCAATCAGGGCGGTATTCTATTTGCATGGCAAAATACCTGATCACCGGGATCGCGGGCTTCATTGGATCGTCCCTGGCACGGGCCCTGGTGGGACGCGGAGAAGACGTTCGCGGCGTGGACAACTTCCTCACCGGGAAGCCGGCGAATCTTGTGGGCCTTCAGGACCTGATTGATTTTCGTGAGGCTGACCTGCGCGATGCCGCCGCGATGCGGGATGCCTGCCAGGGCGTCGATTACGTGTTGCATATCGGAGCGTTGCCCTCCGTCCCCCTCTCGGTAAAGGATCCTGTGACCAGCCACCGCTGTAATGTGGAGGGGACGTTTCATGTGTTAGAGGGTGCGCGAGCTGCTGGTGTCAAACGTGTGGTGTACGCTGCGTCCTCCTCCGCATACGGAGACCAACCCGTGCTGCCCAGCAAGGAATCGATGCGCCCCATGCCGATTTCTCCCTATGCAGTGCAAAAGCTTACCGGCGAGTATTACATGAGCAGCTATTGGCAGGTGTACGGTCTCGAAACGATAAGCTTGCGCTACTTCAACGTTTTTGGTCCGCGCCAGGCGGCCGACTCGCCTTACAGCGGGGTGTTGGCCAAATTTATCCAGCAAATGCTGGGGGGAACAAGGCCAACCATCTTTGGCACCGGCGAGCAGGGACGCGATTTCACCTATATCGACAACGTCGTTGCCGCGAATCTACTGGCCTGTGCGGCGCCGGCTGAAAACGTAGCAGGCAAAGTGTTCAATACGGCCTGCGGCGGCCAGCACACGCTGAAGCAGATGTACCATCTGCTGGCGAACTTGATCGGCTTTGAGCAACCGCCACTCTACGGTCCCCCGCGGACTGGAGACATTCTGAATTCGCAAGCCGACATTTCTGCGGCCACGGAAGCGTTCGGTTACCGCCCCCTGGTCGGAATCAAAGACGGGTTAGCGCGCACGGTGGACTGGTACCGCGAGACGGGAGAGATCGCTTGCCAGACCACCAGGATTTAACCCAGCAAGATCTATCACTGTGGCTGTCTCTTGTTGAAAAGCGTGACCTGCGCGTAGGGATCATCGGCCTTGGCTACGTGGGGCTTCCGCTGGTTTTGCTCTTTAGCCAACAAGGGTTTCGCGTCACCGGCTTCGATATAGACGCCCTCAAGGTAGACCGGCTTAATGCGGGCGAATCCTACATCCATCGCATTGATGCCCGACAGATCAAGGATGCCCAGGGTAAGGGTTTCCGCGCGACTGCCAACTTCTCTGAGATCAGAGACGTCGATGCGATTTTGATTTGTGTGCCGACTCCGCTCAGCGATCACCATACGCCAGACATGAGTTACATTACGGCGACCATGGACTCGATCGCGGCTCATCTGCGCCCCGGCCAGCTCGTCGTCCTCGAGAGCACCACGTATCCCGGCACGACGGAAGAGTTGATCGTGCCGGCGATCGAGCGAGCCGGCAAGGTCCGGATTACTCACGACGCTATGATTGACGACGGTGTTCTGGTGGCCTATTCCCCGGAGCGTGAAGATCCGGGGAATACCACCATTGACCGGCGCGATATTCCCAAAGTGATCGGCGGGTTGGGGCCCTACGCAGCAGAAGCTGCCGCCGCTCTGTATAACGCTGCTTTTCACAGGGTAATCCGCGTTTCCACCCCCGCTGCGGCGGAGATGACCAAGCTGCTGGAGAATATCTATCGCTGTGTGAACATCGCCCTGGTGAACGAACTCAAGCTGCTCTGTCTCCGCATGGGCATTGATATCTGGGAGGTAATCGGGGCGGCTGCGACCAAGCCCTTCGGCTTTCAGCCCTTTTACCCAGGCCCGGGCCTTGGAGGTCACTGTATCCCTATCGATCCTTTCTATCTCAGCTGGAAAGCAAAGGAGTTCGACTTCAGCACGCGCTTTATCGAGCTCGCCGGTGAAGTGAACGAGGCCATGCCTTATCACGTGGTAGCGTCTGTCTCGTCCGCCCTGAATCAGCGGAGCAAGCCGTTAAAGGGTTCGACAATTTTGGTCCTGGGCCTGGCATACAAGCGGGACGTCGACGATCTGCGCGAATCTCCGTCGCTCTCGATCATTGAAATGCTGCAGCAAGAGGGCGCTGCGGTCAGCTACAACGACCCCTTCTTTCCAACGGTGGGAAGGGGCCGTAAGTACAACCTGAACATGGAATCGCAGCCGGTTGAAAACCTTAACGGTTACGATTGCGTCCTGATTGTGACCGATCACACTTCCTACGACTATGCCCGCATCGTGCAAGAATCCCAGTTAGTGGTCGACTCGCGAAACGCGACAAAAGGCCTGATTTCCGAAAAGATAGTACGTTGCTGATTAAAGAGATCTGCGTTTCTCTTTAATCCACAAGCAAAAATTCGATGAAGCCAGGGAGCGATTTGCCGTTCCCCAACCTACCGCTGGCCAAAAAAGAACGACCCATCACCAGTCGAAGGAGTCCCCGGCACCCCATTCACGCAATAAGCATTCCTCTGGTAAATCGCATTTTTCGAAATCCACGTGCGCAGCGCCCCTACCATATTGACAAAGCAATTCCGCGGCCCTCCGGAGGCGATCAGTTCACTGTTGCCCTCAATCATCGCGCTGTCGGCATTTTCAATCTCAATGTTGTAAGGGGTTCCACTTGTGGTCGTGAAGTAGTTATCCCGCACCACCGGCCCGAACGCGCGGTAACCGCCTCCACCGTTTACCACGCCAAGTACAACCTGGCGGGGGGATCCCTCGAAATAATTCGCCTCGATAACGGTACCGCGGGATCGGGTCAGATAAATCGCCCCGCCGTTTGCTTCCAAATCGTTACCCATATAAAGATTGTTCAGCGCTTCCGAAAGGCCGTGCCCTTCCACAACCGTATCCTCAAAAATCCCCCATTGCGAATTGCTGGTGATCTGGTTGTACGTAACGTGAATGGCGTTGGCGGCATAGGGAAGACCAGGCACCGACTTTCCACACTGGATGGGGCGGCCGCCGCACAGCGTCGGAATCAAGCGGATTCCGTTTTTGTTGTCGGAGATCAGGTTGTCATAGATGTTCGAGCTGTTCGTTCCCTCAACCAGGATTCCATCGCCACCCGAAAATCCCGAGATCACCATGTTGCGAATGCTGATGCGGTTCGTAGGCAGCAAATGGATACCGGCCGCCGCATGAGGATTTCCCACGAGCTGAAATCCCTCGATAAGCAGTTGGGATGATCCCGGTTGATTGCCGATCGAGGTA
This sequence comes from uncultured Acidobacteriaceae bacterium, assembly GCA_963758385.1. GTDB lineage: Bacteria > Acidobacteriota > Terriglobia > Terriglobales > Acidobacteriaceae > PALSA-350. The sequence continues at coordinate 381,391 of CAVWVA010000002.1, forward strand.
GTGATAGCGTCGCCGCTTCCCGTATACGTGAGAACCGCTCCAGGATCGCCGCTCAGCTTATATTTTCCAAACGTGTTCAGCTCCAGACGGATTCCGACCGAAAAAGAGTAGGTTCCAGCGGGGATATAAACCGTGCACTGCAAAGAGCACGACTTTAGCGCATGGTTCACGCGGTCCCCAATATCGCTACCGGCGACCGTTGTCGCGGCCAACGGGGCCTGTGGCAAAGATGTAGCCTGCCCGTACAAGGCAGCTGAGAACAGGCCTGCGGCAAGCAACGCGATGAGCTTAATTACACGCACAAATCCCTCCTGAACTTACGGGAAGCTTTCACCATACCATTCGACAAGCACCGCATTTGACCAAGGCTGTTTGCCGCATGGAAGCTTGATAACAGGAGGCCTCAGCCTCCCCAAAGCAGGAAACGGAAGGCATTTTGGGGACTTGTTCCCAGGAAAAGAATTTGCACATCGCCCCCGAGGCCCTAAACTAAACTAAGAATTGGACAAGTTCGCCCCGGGTTTGATCAGGGCTGTGCCGACGGTAAAGGAGTAAATCTTGGCGGGAAACACCGGCTGTGGGCCGCGCAATTTCCTGCTTTCGCAAATTATGGGTAAGCGTTCAGGTTTTTTCTTCGCGATTCTGCTGGTCGCGAGCGTTGCGCAGTTCGAACTGCCAGTTGCTATTGCTCAGTCCGCTGGTTCCGATACTTTCGACTGCCCGTCAGGCGTCGTCTCCTCCGTCGATGGAAGTTGCGTCAGCGAGGAAGAGACATCTCCGATCCAGGGGGGTGGCCTATTCGGTACGAATCCAGGCACCACCCAAGGCGGAGGTGCGTATGGAGCGGCCGGCGGCGTTTCGGGCGGGCAAATATCCAGCCAGTACCCCGGCCTCCAATCTCAGGGAATGAGCGGTAAGGTCCCAAGCATCACGGACCAGGGTGGCCTGAACAATTCGCAATCCCAGCTGGAATCGCTCGAGCAGGCCCGGTTATTGGCCATGCGGGCCCCTTCCGCGCCCACAGACTTCCAGTTGCTGGTCCGCGGCTCGGTCGGCACTCTGCTCCCGGTTTATGGTGACAGCCTGTTTCGCCAGGTACCCTCCACCTTTGCTCCGCTGCGTGAGGTCAATGTCACTCCCGACTACGTCCTCGGGCCGGGAGATCAACTGGTCATCCGCATTTGGGGGCAGGTCAATCTCAACGCGCAACTCACCGTGGACCGTTCCGGTTCGGTGTATCTTCCCCAGGTAGGCGAGGTTCACGTCGCCGGCTTGCCTTATGCACAAGTCAGGCAGCATCTCCACGACGCGATAGGCCATATTTATAAAAGCTTCGATATGGATGTTGAGATGGGGCAGCTGCGGTCGATTCAAGTCTTCATCGTAGGCCAGGCCCGCCGTCCCGGAACCTACACGCTCAGCTCTCTCAGCACACTGGTCACTGCGATCTTCGCCACCGGCGGTCCCTCCGTGCAGGGTTCGCTCCGCGACATTCAGCTCCGCCGCAACGGACAAACTGTTTCCCACTTCGACTTGTACGATCTCCTCATCCTCGGCGACATGTCCAAGGACGCTCCGTTGCTCCCCGGCGACGTGATCTATATCCCGCCCGTGGGAGCGCAAGTGGCGATGGCTGGCAACGTCCGCGTTCCCGCCATCTATGAGCTGAAGGGTGAGACCACTGTGGAGCAGGCACTGCGGTTCGCCGGTGGACTCTCTTCCACAGCCTCGTTGGTCCGCGCGTCGCTCGAACGCCTGGATAAGAACAAGAACCGCACTGTGGTGGATATATCGCTTGAGGGCGCCGGTCTGGCGACTCCGATGCAGCAAGCCGACGTGCTGCGCGTGCTGCCTATTTCCCCACAGATCCAGAACACCGTTACCCTGCGCGGCAACGTCGCCGAAACCGGGCGCTTTGCCTGGCATGCGGGTATGCGATTAAGCGACATTATCCCCGACAGCCAGGCGCTCATCACCCGGGACTACTGGGAACGCAGGAACCAACTGGGCGTGCCGGGTCCTGAGTTCAAGCCGGAGTATGCCAGCAATCCCGATTACTACCCGCGGGATCTCAATGGCTATCAGACCGGTTCCGCGCAATACGATGTCAACGGGGTTCCCATCTATAACGGCCAGCGCCCTACGAGTGGCGCGAACGGCCAGCAGTCGAATGGGTCGTCGGGTAGCGGCCAGAACACCGGACAGAATGGCAACCAGAATTCCAATCAATCCGCGAGTCAGAACAACGATCCGAATTGTGATCCAAACGCAAGCCCCAATTCGCAAAATCAGAATGGCGCCTACAACGGATCTCTCGGCGCAAGCCAGGGGAACGCAGCGCAGAACGGCCAACCCTGCAACAGCCCTGGCAGCAGATCGCTGGCGGATGAAGAACGGCTGTCGGCTGGAAACCTGCCCCGGCCGGCTTTGGCGGTTGCTCTCCCAGTGCCCGAAATAGACTGGTCGTATGCGGTGATCGAGCGGATGAACCCGCAGACCCTTACCACCTCGCTGGTGCCCTTCAACCCGGGACAGCTTGTTCTCCAACACGACGCCGCACAGAATCTGACCCTCGAGCCCGGCGACGTGGTCACCATCTTCTCCCAGGCGGATATCAAAGTCCCGCAGACCCAGCGCACCAAGTTTGTGCGCCTCGAAGGCGAATTCAAGCAGGCGGGCATCTACAGCGTCCTTCCGGGTGAAACCCTGCCTCAACTGGTTGCGCGAGCGGGAGGGTTTACTCCGGAAGCCTACTTGTTCGGATCCAACTTCACCCGCGAGTCGACGCGCATCCTGCAGCAGTTGCGCTTGAACGACTACCTGCAGAACCTGGAGTTGGAGATAGACAGAGCCACGATTGCGGCCTCCGCCAGCATCGGGGCAGTGGACCCGGCGGCGACCGCTGCCTCCAGGAGCCTGGTGGCCAGATTCCGCAACATCCGCGCGACCGGACGGGTGGTGCTGGATATCTCACAGACCGCCTCCGGAATCGACAGTCTTCCGAATATGCAACTAGAGGACGGGGATCGCTTTGTGGTTCCTTCGAAGCCCAGCACGGTCAACGTTGTGGGCGCCGTATATGACCAGAATTCCTTCCTGTTCAAGAACACCCAGGCGGTAGGAAGCTACCTGCGGTTAGCCGGGGGACCGACGAAAAGTGCGGATGGCAAGGACTCCTTCATCATTCGCGCTGACGGTTCGGTGGTGAGCCGGCATTCGAAAAATGGCGTCTTCGGCAATACCTTTGACGCCATGCGCCTGAACGCGGGCGATACGGTGGTGGTCCCGGAGAAAGTGCCCAGGCCTTCAAGTCTGAGGAACTTTGTCAGCTATACGCAGATTTTCTCCCAACTCGCCCTGGGTGCGGCAGCGATTGCCGTGCTGCAGTAACATAGAGAGAATCGATATGCGGAGCGGATACGGCCGCGGGGTTCCCATAAATACAAGCGCGCCGATGCCGCTGGATAGGCTATCGCTATAATGCCGACCACGAGAGAGTACAGTCCATCGTTGGAGCCCGTCGCTTCGCCCGGGATCGAATTCGATCTCCTGGACTTGTTGCTGGTCATAGCGGAACGCAAAAAATTCATCATTCTTTCCAGCCTGGCCGGCTTACTGGTAGGAATGGGGCTCGTCCTCCTGGTTCATCCTGTTTTTACTGCAAAAGCAACGATCATGCCACCGCAGCAGGGCCAGTCGAGCGCCGCCCTGGTGAGCCAGCTTGGCAGCTTAGCGTCTCTCACCGGGCTGGGCGGTGGCGGTGCACGCGACCCGAACGATCTTTACCTGGCAATTCTTCAGAGCGAAACCATCCAAAATGCACTGATCAAGCGCTTTAATCTGCAGACTGTTTATCACGCCCGCAGGCTGAGCGAAGCGCGTTTTAAGCTCGACAAGAACTCCAAGTTCGTCAGCGAAAAAGGCGGCATGATCAGCATCACCGTCACCGACGAGGATCCACATCGCGCCGCGAACCTTGCCAATGGTTACGTCGATGAGCTGCACGCGATTAACAGCCACCTCGTGATCGGTGAAGCTTCTGTGCGGAGGATGTTCTTTTCCCAGCAGCTGGCGCTGGAAAAAGATCGCCTGGCCGACGCGGAGATTGCTCTCAAGCAGACAGAAGAATCTACAGGAGCGGTCGCGCCGAGCGGCCAGACTGGAATCGTGATTCAGCAGGTGGCCCAGCTGCAGACGCAGATCATCTCTCGTGAAGTGCAGTTGGACGCGATGCGTACTTCTTCCACCGACCAAAATCCCGATGTAATTCGCCTCAACAGTGAAATAGAAGGCCTGCGGGAACAGCTACGCCAGCTGGAGAGTGCGCAAAAGGGCCACACCACTCCAGGAGACATTACCCTTTCCACCAGGTCGCTCCCTGAAGCCCAGATAGCGTTCCTGCGCAAGCAGAGAGACGTGCAATACCACGTGCTTATCTTCGATTTGATCGCCCGCCAGTTTGAAGCGGCGAGGCTGGACGAGGCAAAAGCGGCTCCGGTGATCCAGGTCCTGGATCCTGCCCAGGTGCCGGATAAAAAGTCAGGGCCGTTCCGTGCTTTGTGGACGTTGATCGGCGGCGTGCTCGGTTTCATGTTCGCGTCGGCACGCGTGGTCGCTTCCTATGTCCACAGCCGCGTGATGACCGACGAAATGAGTGCCCAAAAACTGGGCCAATTCCGGCGCGCTCTCCGGATTCGTTCCTAAAGGTGACCCAGGCGCCCGAGGCGTTTTCGCGTTTGAACCGGTTCTCGGGATGGCTCCGCGGAAAAGCCTATCCAACTACCTGCCCGTCCTCAATCACAGGGATATCGCGCTGCACCAGTTGTTCTCGCCAACTCCGAATTCTTGCTGCCCTCGAGTCAAAGAGCCGGTGGCAAAAGTATTCAAACGTGATTTGAGAAAAAACTCTGTTTCGATACCGGCGGCGCTGCTTCAAGGTTCGCGCCAAGAGCCGCAACAGATGTAAGGCTCGTTCGGCAGCAGAGGAATAAAGATCCAAGTATGCACTCTCTGCAGCGAGGAAACTCCGATACCGCTCGGGCGCCATGTCTCTATCAAAATCCATGCTGGTGATAGAGTGCTGTAACGTCAGGTCGCCGGCAACATACAAATACTTACCCTTGCGATACATCGCGTGGAATACATAAACATCGGAAAGATCCAGCCAGAAGTCCTCGCTATAGCCGCCAATCTCTCGCAGCGCGGAGACTTTCATCAGGGTTGCGCTGTTCACGGCGAACGCTGGTCGCCGGCAAATTCCGTTGAATGTAAGTGGTATCTTGCGGATCAAGTGGAATCGCCCAAGCGTTCTTGGGGAAACCAACGACCCGTGAGAGAAAATGAACGGTACCACGGCTGCTACGTCAGTCTGGCCCTGGAGCAGAAAACTATATTGAATCATTCGCGGAAGAAATTCAGCGGAGAGCGTCGTATCCTGGTCCAACAGTAGCAGCCATGGCGAACCTTCAGCTTCCGCCCTCTCCATGGCGTAGTTGTAAGCGCCCGAGGTTCCCAGGTTCCTCTCCGCGTGGGTGTATTGACAGGGAAATGGTAGGTGTAGTGGATCGATCGCCCTGGGGCTATTGTCCCAGAGGACAACGTTGATGGAGCCAAGCAGCCCTGGGTCACTCGCAAAAATGGAAGCCAAACTATTGATTGTCTGACTGCGCTCCAGAGCCCGTTTATACAGCACGACCACCGCGACGATTTGCTTACTATTCATGCTCATTCAAACTCGATACTCCGTCTCCGGAGAATCCGTTCGCGCCGCCTCGCCAAGCTAAGACTACACTACCGCGGCCGCTGTTCCGTACCGTGATCCCTCTGTGAGTCTGCCATCTGACATCGTCAAGTAGACTGTTCTAGCGAGCGCCCATGATTGAGTAGCAATCTCTTCATGGCGTCACGAAAAGCGGTGGTTCAAGGGCGTGCAGTATGAAGCAAGGTTTGAAAATGCTGCGGCCTCAGCTAAAGCAAGTGGCTGAGAGCCTATTTCCAAAGATGATGTACGCAAGGCGCTACCGCCTGTGGCTCCAGGTAGAGCCCGAGTTACCACTGCTCCCCGCGCTATGCAGCAGAGACGCAGTGGCCCTCGATATCGGAGCCAATGAAGGGTTCTTTGCGCATCATCTCTTGCCTCTTGCCAAAAGCGTTATCGCGTTCGAGCCCCTTCCGCAAATGCTGCATCGTTTGCGACAGAGATATCAAGACAAGATGATCATCGAAGGCGTGATCGTCTCTGATCGAGAGGGCGAAGGCGAACTGAGGTACCCCAGCGGGGGCTACATGTCGGCAACTGTCGCCCAGTCAAACGTCGCTGCTTCGGAAAGTGGGCGGGTTATTGAGACAGTGCTCGTACCCATGAAGACTCTTGATAGCTTTGGCATTACGAATATCGGGTTTATCAAAATCGATGTGGAGGGTCATGAGGAAGCCGTTCTGCTTGGTGGCATCAACACCTTAAAACGTGAGCTGCCGAATCTACTGATTGAGATTGAGGAAAGGCACGCGCCCGGGTCACTCGGCCGAGTGCAGGCCTTTCTGGCTGAGCTTGGCTATGTTGGCTATTTTCTTGACGCAAAGCAGTTGAGGCCTATCTCGCAGTTTGATACTCACCGTGACCAGATGTGGCCAATTGCTGCATCCGGACGGTATATCAATAATTTTTTCTTCCTACCCAATGAGCGCGCCGGCAAGATACTGGAGAGCGCTCGTCAGTATCTTTGATCGAGCCCAATCCAAAAACATTTTCATCGCACCGGTGCAAGTTCTGGTGCGTGGCCGTCGACTTCTTCCTTACGCGAAAGCTCGAGGCAAAGCAGGACATACACAAAGTAGTTATAGCGAGGCTGCACAAACGGGGTCACCGCAGTGGTGATGAGATAAATTACGATCAAAAATGCGATCGGGCGGTGGAGGCTCATCTTGCCTCTACGGTACGCGATGACAAGCAGCGTGATCAGTGCGATGGAAGAGAGAGGGGTAATAAACAGGGAGTGTATATCGCCCCACCCGAGTATCGAGTACTCGCCCACAAAAGTGAGCGGCCTTAGCAATTCGCCGAATAAGTCCATAATGATCTTGGGCACCACAACGAGCGGGAAACCGAACGATGCCTGGATGCGATTGAGCTTGGCAATGGTGTTTGCATTGGCCGCATATTGCGTGAACGCTCGGATGCCCGAATGCGGAATTCTCACGATCAATGTGTATACAACGGTAATTGCCGCGATCACACTAAGGACTCCCAGGCGGGGGTTGCGTCCGAAGAAAGACCCCTTCCTTCGCAGGAAAAGGAAGAGCAGGATAAGGATGATTTGTTCCCAACGGGCAAAGAGCGACGCCACAAGAACAACCCCAAGCAATATCCAGGAACGCCCCTCCGAAAATATGTACTTGGCCAACAGCAGCGTGGAGAAAAGAACCAGTATCTCCTTATTGAGCGTGACCAATGCCGGAGCTGTTTCCGCGCTCATAACCAGGAGAAAGACAAGCATGTATCGGTCTACTCCTGGAATCGTGCAGGCAATTTCAACGGCCACAAAAAACAGGAACATGTTGAAGAGCGCAACACCAAGGCCGTTCTTCAAGGCCATGCCGATAACCACCGGGCCCAACAGGTTCCCCGAAAAAGAAACCAGCTTTGCATTTTCTGCGTGCTCGCTCCGGTACTGCACCGCGTCCCAATAGGTGGGCGAATCGGCGCCAAACCTGATATAGGTCTCATGGTTGAGCCTCGGCTGCTCAAACTCGAAAAAGCAACCCATGCAAAACGCAAGGTAGAGGCAGAATGACCAGATTAGGATCCACTTCTGGAGGGAGGTGGCCTCCAGCAATAGCGACAGAAAGGGAATTCGAAATTTCGGATTTCTAGGGGCAAAATGAATCGTAGCCGCGGAAGGGATCCGCACGGACGGAATGGCAAGGGTAAACTTCATCGCGAACGTCCATTATAGGCGTGCAGAGGCGCAAGCCCTACCTTCGCGCTGTTTGCGAACGGACCCGCCCCGAGTTCCCGTGTTGCTCTTCTATTTGCGCAGACCCCGATAAAGATCCGTGAGCACCGGAGGAGTAATCGCGCGCAGTGCCTTCCTGATCTTCAGTGAAGTTTTCACACGGTTAACCCCGGGCCGCTCCTGGAATGCCACCTCGTGCCGATGGGTGAGCTCCGGCGCCTCTTCCGGCCGACCGTTTGAGTAATAGTAAGTCGCGATGGACTTCCGGTTCCGGTCAGGCGGGCATGACAGCGGAGTGGGATGACCGTGGAACGACACGCTGGTCGTGCTGAAGATGGCGCAGCGGTTGAACACCGGCAGAATCTTCTTTTCCGCTCGCGTCACCTCGCGATTCCAAAGCTCGAAGTGACCCCCGTATTCTTCTTTCCAGTCTTTGTTCAAATAAATCAAGACATTGATGCGGCGGTCCAGCCGGAGCTTCTTGTGATAACTAAAATCAGCGTGCACCTCCAGCAAGCCACCCGGCCTGATCTGATGCAAGCCCCCGCCGGTGTAATAAGGATCGGGTAGCACGCTCTCAATCCCGGTCAGCGTCTCGAGAAACTTAAGCATGGGCCGGCTGTTCAGAAAATAAAGAACGTCGCGGATCGACGGCGGAAGCTTCTCTACTACATCGAAGGCCAGCTTCTTGTGCTGGTTTACGTCCGCGTAGGCCTGCCAGGCCGCCTCTTTCGGCTCGGGAAAGTCGCGCAGCGCCGCCTCCGCCACGTCTACCGGCAGAAAATCATCAAAATACGCGTGGGGATAGGGCGTATTCGTCTTGTACTCCTCTGCTTTGGTCTGGGCCAGAGTCTCGAGTTTGCTGGCAAATTGGTCGCTGAGCAATTCGTTCATTACCGGCGCTGACATGACACTTTCCACAGGAACTCCTTCGTAAACCACTTTCCTTTGGTCGATGGTAATTTGTCCCAGACTCGATAGCCAACCACCCGGGTGAGAAAGCGTACGCGACGATTTAGCGGCAAAAGCACAAGAAGCTGTGCGTATTCGATAGGTGCGTCTTGTCCACCACCCGGCCGAAGACCACAAGCGGCTCAGCCGACGGGTCGATTCCATGCGGCCGGTTGAGATCGTGCGGCAGAGAGTTCTCGAGAATCTCAAACTCTGAAAAAGTAGCTCCCAGCAGTTCGTGGAGCTCCTCGTACGTATTCTCTTTGGTATGAAAGAGGTTCGGGCCATCCATAACTTCCGGGTTCGGCGTGCCGATAAGCGCCATTCCTCCAGGAGCCAGAACGCGGCGAACTTCCCTCAGGCTTTTGGCCTGGTCGCTAAGATGCTCGAAGTTCTCGCTCGAAAGGATGAAATCGAAGCTGGCGTCCGGGAAATGCAGCGTGTGCGCGTCCATCACAAGGAAAGTCGGCCGCTTATATCTGGACTGGGCGAACCGGACCGCGGTCTTGGAGTAGTCAATTCCAGTCACAGAGCTCGCGTAGGCAGCGAGATACTCCGAACCATATCCTGTTCCCGAACCGACATCGAGCACCCGTTTGCCGGGAGCGAACTGAGCGGCAAATTGATAGACCTTCAGATGGTTGCCGAAGTTGGCGTCCGGAAAATCCGGGTTGACGCGCTCACCCGTCTGCATGTAGCCAGTTTTTAGCAGGTACGGAACTCCCTCGATAAAACGGCGCATCTCGCCCAGAACTCTCTTCATCCCGTTTACGCTACCCCACTTTCCCCTGGGTCGATGCTAATTCGTCCCAGACTCGATAGCCAAGCATCTGGTCGAGAAACCGGATGCGACATTCCGTCGGTTAGCATGTATGAGGGGAAACGATGGGCGATAATTCGAGACCTTTTGTCTCCAAAAGAACCCCAGGTGCCCCCTCTCTCGTGCTGTTGCGAGATGTGGGATACCACGAGTGCTATGCGCATCCTCTATGATCATCAGGTTTTTTCTCTGCAGGATGCCGGTGGCGCCTCCCGCTACCATTACCAGCTGATTCGAAATCTTCAAACCACGACCGATGTTGAAATCGAATTGCTCATGGGGCTTAATGCATCGGTGATGCCCTTTGCCGGTCTCGAACCAGGTCGCACCAGAATCTCCTCGCTCGCCACTGGCATCAAGCCAGGAACGGCCCGCTATGTTGCCAACGAACTGCTCTCCTCGGTGGTGGCTCCGCTCCGGGGAAGATTCGATATCTACCACCCCACCCTCTATCGCGCTCTTCCCTGGGTGCGCCGCCGCCGCCTCGTCGTTACCCACCACGACTGCACCCACGAGCGCTTTCCCCAACTGTTTCCCAATGCCGCCGCAATTGTGAAAACCAAGCGGAAGCTATTCGCGCAGGCCGACGCCATCCTCTGTGTCTCCGCCTCGAGCCAAAGCGACTTATTGCACTTTTACCCAGTCGCAAAGAAGAAGACCCACGTAGTTCTCCATGGCTTCTCCCCTCTACCTCCACCGGAGGAAGGCCAAACGGCGGGCGTACCGCCGGAGGCTTTTCCGTACCTGCTTTATGTGGGATCGCGCGCAAGGTATAAAAACTTTCATCATCTTCTCGACGCTTTTTCACACAGCGGCCTGGCTGGCGACTTTCATCTGCTGGCTGTCGGCGGCGGCGAGTGGACGCCTGAAGAACAGGCCAGAATCGCAGAGCTCCGCCTCTCGCGCTTCATCACCCTCATTGCAAAAGCCGGCGAAGCCACCCTCGCCCGCGTTTATCGAAATGCGACCCTTTTTGTCTATCCCAGCCTTTATGAGGGCTTCGGTTTCCCCCCATTGGAGGCCATGAGCCTGGGATGTCCGGTCCTGGTCAATCGCACCTCTTCCCTCCCGGAAATCTGCGGAGACGCGGCTTTTTACTTCGATTCGGCCGGTCCTGAGGGACTCGCCCGTGTCCTGGTGGCCACCCTGGCTGACTCCGCCGGCCTCCAGGCCAAGCGCCGCCTGGGCACGGAGCAGGTGAGGCTTTATGATTGGGGTCGAAGCGCCCGGAATACGCTAAGCGTCTACCGCGAGGTGTTGACCGGGTGACTCACCGCGCCGCAGGAATTTTGCGCAAACCCAATACTTACGGGCGCGATTGATATCACACAGGTTAAGATCAAGAGATGACCGAAAAGGTCTTGATCACAGGCGGTCTCGGGTTTATCGGGCTCGAGCTTGCCCGGACGTTGACCGGGCGCGGCATAAGCGTCCGGCTCCTGGATAATCTGAGTCCGCAGATACACGGTCCCGCGCCCCAGCCCGAGATGGGCACCCTATCGACGGAAGACGTCGAGGTCATGCGCGGCGACGTCTGCAAGCGACGCGATTGGGTTTCGGCCTTGCGCGACGTTGTCTCCGTCGTCCACCTGGCGGCCGAGACCGGCACCGGCCAGTCCATGTACAGGATTGCGGACTACACCAGCACCAACGTTTTGGGTACGGCTTTGCTCCTGGACGTACTGGCCAACGACCAACATAAGGTCACCAAGCTGGTTCTGGCCTCTTCCCGTGCCGTTTATGGCGAAGGCGCCTACTGGTGCGGCCGCTGCGGACTGGTGTATCCCGCGATGCGCGGCCCAGTCCCCTTGCAGGCCGGTCAATGGGAACCGCTTTGCCCCTGCTGTTGCGGCGTCATTGAAGCCGTCCCCACCCCTGAAATCGCCCGTACCAACCCCGCTTCCGTCTACGCAGCTACCAAGTTGGCCCAGGAAGACCTGGTCCGGATCGCAGCCGGCGCACTCGGTATTCCTTTCCTGATCTTCCGTTTGCAAAATGTCTACGGAGAAGGGCAATCTCTCAATAATCCTTACACGGGCATCCTGTCGATCTTCTCCAACCGCATTCGCCAGGGCAAGGAAATCGCTCTGTTTGAGGACGGCCAGGAAAGCCGCGACTTCGTGCACGTGTCTGATGTGGCTGAGGTTGTCGCGCTCGGGCTGACCGAAAGCGGCGGAGACGGCCTGATCATGAATGTTGGCTCGGGCGTTCCCACGAGCGTCGAAACCATTGCGCGAAACCTGAAGAAGCAATTCGCCGACAACACCCCGCCGGTGGTGTCGGGACAGTATCGAGTGGGCGACATCCGCCACAGTTGCGCCGACATTTCGTTGATCCGGCAGACTCTCGGATTTTCGCCCGGAGTGCCGTTAGAGGAAGGTGTCGAGCGTTTCGCGCGTTGGGTGAAGACCCAACCCATCGTCGAAGATGGTGCTGAAGGCGGATTGGACCGAGCCAACCGGGAGTTGATTGAGCGCGGCCTGATGAAGGCCTGACATGCTGAAGTCGCTACTTTATGCGGATCTTGAGCGACAGCTGCAACTGCTTGGTCAACCCGGTGTTAGAGCTTCCATGCCCCGCCTTCTCCGCAGGTTGGTTCATCCCCGCTTCTTGCCCATTGCCCTCTACCGCACCAGCCGGGCGGCTCTGCTTGCCCGGGTTCCCCCGCTGGCCCACCTGTTGTCGTATTTGAATCTTGTTTTGTTTGGCATAGAGATCTCTCCCAAATGTGAAATTGGTCCCGGTATATTCTTTCCCCATACTTCGGGTACGGTCATCGGAGCATCCAAAATCGGCAGAAATGCAACCATCTTTCAGGGCGTAACCCTTGGGGCCAAGCAAATGGATATGAACTTTGACCCGGAACTTCGTCCGCAACTGGGGGACAATGTGGTAGTTGGAGCTGGAGCCAAAGTACTCGGCGGAATCTCTTTAGGCGATAATGTCAAGGTAGGTGCAAATTCAGTCCTGCTTCGGTCTGTTCCCGCCGGCGCGAGCGTCGCTGGCATCCCGGCCCGGGAAGTTTACTCTTCTGAATAGCTGTGCCCGAGGTTTTGAAAGATAGATGAGTCTCCCGCTCGACCTGACGGTCATTGTCCCCAATTACAACACCAAGGCGCTGCTCCAGCAGTGCTTACAGTCAATCTACAACTACACCAAGGGCATCCGGTTCGAGATCATTTGCATCGATGATGGTTCGACCGACGGAAGCGCGGAAATGGTGCAGTCCACCTTCCCCGATGTCGTTCTGGTCCGCAATAAGGTCGGCCTGCGCTACGCCAAAAATAACAATCTGGGACTGAAAATGTCGCAGGCTCGTTACGCCTGCTTGCTCAATAGTGACACCAAGCTGGTGGGGAACGTTTTCAAGGTTCTGGTCGAGTTTATGGACGCCCATCCCGACGCAGCGGCGTGTGGTCCGCGGTTACTCAATCCCGATGGCACCACGCAGTCGTGCGTGCGGAGCTTCGCCGGCCTCGGGACCATGATCCTGCAAGGTCTCAACTGGCATAAATTCTTTCCCAATGGCCGGGTTTCCCGTGAGTATTATGTCTGCCAGTTCGACTATTCCCGCGAACAGCAAGTGGAGAGCCTGGGCACAACCGCCTACGTACTCCGTCGCTCCACCTGGGAAACCGTTGGCATGCTCGATGAACGCCTGCCGCATTTCCAGGTCGATCTGGCTTACAACCTGATGCTCAAGCGGAATGGCTACAAAATCTACTACACACCGGCTGCCGAGGTCATCCATTACGGAAGCCAGAGCATCAATCGAATGCCCCGGAAGAAAATTATCGAGCTACACGGGGCAATGATTGACTTCAATGAGTATTACGATTATTTCGGGAAAAGCCGGGTGCTCAAACTACTGGTCCGTGCGGCTGTGAATTTCCGCTGCATGCTCAAAATCGCGGAGTTCCACCTGAGCAGCGACAAGCGAGTGATCAAGGGGCCGGGTGCGCCGAGGTTGAATGCGATCGACAAAACTGTCCTGCACAGGGAAGATTTGCGGACCGGCGCCGATTAGAATTTTGACTTGCAGAAAAACGGGCGAATGTTCTCTCGCCTCGGTTAGCCCCTCCAGGACGCCTGCCTGTCCTCCCCTGCCTGTCCTCCCCGGATGCGGGAATATGAACCTTGACTGACATCAGGTGTGCGATACACTGGAAACGCAAATGCTGGTATTTTGGTTAAAAGGCTGAATCGGGAAAACTTCTGCCTCATGCAACATCCTTTCGGGGCACGGGTTCATCCCTACATGTACAGCCTTGTTGAGGTCTTCGCCTTTGCTGCGGAGATGCTCTTTGAAGCGATGACTTCAACGCACTGTTTCTGCGATCGCTAAGGTAGCCCGTCGCCTGGCCGATCAAGCTAGTGTCCGTGGAAGAGAAGAATCGGCAGAAGGAGTAGGGCCTCAATTCGCAATACAAGATCAACAAGACCCGAACACCAATAGCTCCAAAACTTTAGGACAGGTCTTTAAAGCGCATGGACACAAGCTTTGCTCCCCCGCAGCCCAGTGCGGCCCTGCTTTGGAATGATGTTGTATCGACGGTCAGCGGGGATTCGACCGCCTCATATTCGCCATTCATCGCGCCACCAAACGTCACGGCATACTATGCCCAGCCCAGCGCGTGGAGCATATCCGCAGCCAAGCGCTGCATCGACTTTGCCGTTGCCGCTGTCGCGCTCTTGATCTTCTGGCCGTTGCTACTGCTCGCCGCGGTTCTGGTCCGCTACAAGTCCCCTGGACCGGTGATCTTTCGCCAGAAGCGGGTAGGCCGCGATGGCGCTCTCTTTACCGTCTTCAAATTCAGGACAATGGCGATAGCCGCCCAGGAAGACGGCCCTTCCGTAACCAAATGGGGCGATCCCAGGGTTACGAGATTTGGGGGCTTCCTGCGCAAATACAAGCTGGATGAACTTCCCCAACTCGTCAATGTATTGCGTGGTGACATGAGCCTGGTTGGTCCGCGGCCCAAGCTGCTCCATCACGAGATGATGCAGAACATGCCATTTCGTCCCGGCTTGACCGGAGCAGCAACGCTCGCCTTCCGCTCCGAGGAAGAGATGCTCCAGGACATTCCGGATGAGAAGCTCGAGAGCTATATCTGCCGCTTGATTAATCCAGTGAAGGCAAAAATTGACTGGGACTACATGCGGGAGGCGACCCTGGCGAGTGACTTCGCCCTACTCTGGCGTACTGCCTTCTGCTGCTTCTCGAATAGCACGAATCCCTGTGCGTTCGACTTTTCAAAGGCGGAATAATCCGTCAGCTTCCTTTTCCCTATGAGAGTTTCTGAGCAAGATGTAACCCGCGTCGCCGAATTGGCGAACCTCGAATTGACGGCTGCCGAAAAGGCATCCATGCTGCGTGACCTGAATTCCGTTCTCGATTACTTCGCAGAGCTCAACCAACTCGACACCACCTCCGTTCCACCCATGCTGCAGGTTGGCGACTTGACGGCGGAGGGGATGTCGGAAGGAGTGGCTCTGCGGCCTGACGAAGTTGCTCCCTCGTTGAACCGGGAGCGAGTCATGGCATGTGCTCCAGACACGGATGGGGTCTTCTTCAAGGTCCCCAAAGTCATCGAGCGCTAAGTTTCCCGACCCCCAAAAAACTGGGTGCCCCATTCAAGCCTTCTTTTGGCTTGAGTGGGCTAATGAACCCAGATCCACATTTGTATCTCCCACTCAAGCGCAAACAAGGCTTGTATGGGGCACCCGGTTTTGGGGTCGGCAAAGACTGGAAATGAAGTTGTCACGCAGACACTAAGGCCCCTGAGGAACTTTCTTTTTTCCCAACCGCATCACTTCTTCACCAACTCCATATGCCAACCATCGGGTGGGATCGGTAAAACCACGTGTTCCCCCGGCTTGGCGTCTCGCATGCGTTGCACAGAGCCCGCAAAACCAGCGTCCGGGAACGGCGCATACCTCCAGTCACGCACAACGCCGACCAACATTGCAAAAAGAGTGCAAATCCCGGCAATCTTGAAGAGGCGATCGCGTCCATAACGAGCGCACCATAGGGCGCTCCACGTAAATGCAAGCATGGGTAAGAACCAGTACCTGGCAGAAACGTCCAGGAGGACCGAATCCCACGCCGGCTTGCTTCCTTCCGTGAGAGGGAAGCAGAGGGAAGCAGCCAGCAGTAGCCCGCAGAAAATCAGGAACAACTTCCACTCCAGGTTGGCAAACCATAAGCAATATAAATAGATGCTCAGGCCGGCCAGGGCCGCCGTCACGATCACAGCCATCGGTGCGCGCCAGGGAAAGGATGACCCGCCAAGGAGAGCGCCCGCGACCACATCTCCGCCCATCATCCTCAGCAACTTCTCAACACTCGCACCCAGTGGAGTATGCGCTCGGGGGCCGCCTTCAAGTAACATCATGAGCTGGACGCCCGCGCCCACAGCGATCAGGGCGAAAGCCGGCAGACTCCAGGGCTGGCGCCGCACCCACCAAAAAATCAAAACCATTGGTGCCAGGATGATGGCAAATGGGCCGCTAAGGGCGAAGGTCAGCAGGAGAATCGCATCGAAGGCACGTCCATACCAGGTTTGCGGGCTGCTGGCGAAGGCAATCAACGCACCAGCCACAGCCAGGTGCCACTGTGTATTGGTGAGAACGACGTGAAGCTCTACATTGGGCACTGCCAGATAGATGGCAGCCAACCCCAGACGGAAGGGCAACGAACCCCAATCTCTGCATCGCTGCGAAAGTAGGATCGGCACCGGCAAAGCCTGGACCAGCATAGCGACCACGGCGGTCACCAGCGGAGCCTGAGCAAGCGGGACGAGCAATGCCAGGCCGGCGCCGAGACGCGCGACAAGGTACAGGTAGCCTACCTGCGGCATCAGGACTGTATGCGACCATCCGAGGTTGTAGGCCTGCGCGAAAAAGATCAGGCCGTCCTCGGCAAAAAACTGCGGATGGGTGATGCGGCTGGGGCAGCGGCTGAATAGCATCAGCAGCACCAGGGCAAATACAGCAACCTGGCCGCCGGGGCTTAAGCCTTCACGTCCGGGGAGTGCGGCAGGCTTCTCTTTCACGCAACAGGCCGCATACTGACTTCCGGAGGATTCATTCAGGAATGATAATGGAAGGATGAATTGGAAGCAGGCCAGTATCCCCGATATTCGATCAGCAGTGAGCAGCGCAAAGCCCAGCGCTACAGAGTTAGCGGAACTCTGCTTTGAACAGATTGAAGCCCAAAATTCCGCCATCAACGCTTATCTGGCGTTGAGCCGTGAGCGCGCTTTTGCCGCCGCCGCTGCCGTCGACCAACTCGCCGCAAACGGAGGCTCGCTCCCTCCGCTGGCCGGCGTTCCTATAGGGATCAAGGATGTATTGGTGATGAAGGGTTCGCCGGCAACCGCTGGCTCGCGAATTCTCGAAGGATATCAGCCTCCGTACGATGCCACCGTCGTCAAGCGTCTGGAAGCGGCGGGTGCGGTTCTAGTTGGAAAGCTGAACTGCGATGAGTTCGCCATGGGGTCATCCACTGAAAACTCCGGCTACGGTCCGGTACACAATCCAGTGGCCCTTGACCGGGTGCCCGGGGGGTCAAGCGGCGGGTCGGCTGCAGCCGTAGCCGGTGGCATGGCGGTCGCGACCCTGGGTACCGATACCGGTGGGTCCATTCGCCAGCCCGCGTCCTTCTGCGGTGTGGTTGGCGTGCTCCCGACCTACGGACGTGTCTCGCGTTACGGCCTGATCGCCTTTGCCTCCTCACTCGATCGCGTCGGCCCGGTCACCCGCACGGTGCAGGACGCCGCAATTTTGCTGGGCGTGATCGCAGGACATGATCCGCTGGACTCCACCTCATCGAAGGCGCCGGTGCCGGACTATGTTCAGGCGCTGGAGCAGCCGGTGAAGGGTTTGCGTGTCGGTGTTCCGGCTGAGTACTTTGGCGACGGCCTGGATCCCGAGGTGCGCGCGGCAGTGGAATCTGCCATCGAACGGCTGCGCGAGGCTGGGTGCGTCGTTCAGCCCGTGTCTTTGCCACATACCAGGTATGCGGTCCCAACCTACTACTTGATCGCTACAGCGGAGGCCAGCGCCAACCTGGCCAGGTTTGATGGAGTGCGCTACGGCTTTCGCGCCAAGGATGCGCACACCCTCACGGAGATGTATCGGCAGTCCCGAGATATCGGCTTTGGCAAGGAAGTAAAGCGGCGCATTCTATTGGGAACCTATGCCCTGAGCGCGGGCTACTATGACGCCTACTATAAAAAAGCGCAGCAGGTGCGCACGCTGCTCGCGCGAGACTTCCTCACCGCCTTTCAGCAGGTCGATGTGTTGGTGACCCCGACCGCGCCCACCCCGGCGTTCAAACTGGGCGAGAAGACGGACGATCCCCTCGCCATGTACCTCGCCGACATTTACACCGTCACGGCCAGTCTTGCCGGCATTTGCGGCATATCCGTACCCTGCGGAAAATCATCACAGGGATTGCCCGTCGGCGCCCAGATCCTGGGCAAGCATTTTGACGAGGCTACAGTCCTGCGCGCCGCATTTGCCGTCGAAAGAGGCGTAGCACAACGTTGAAGAGCAACAAACTGCACCAAGCTATAACAAACCGGAGGGTGCCCCATCCTTCGCGCTTCTTGCGAAGGGTGGGATGGCAAAATTTCGTGTGCCAGCGGCCAGTCTAATGGGTTGAATTTCCAGGCGCAGTAACCCCGCGCCGCGATCTTAATCCCAGGATTTATCCGGCCACGGATCGAAGGTGCCGGAAGCTCTTTCACCGCAGATCATCCTCAATTAGTAGAAGCCCCGGGCGCGGACTCCTCATTGCCATCCCCTTCTTCCACCAGCACAGCCGACAGCCCAACCAGGTTATAACTGACTGGGGTTGCGCCCGATGGCTGGAAGGTAACTCGTAACGGCTCCCGCTGCCACACTGCCGCCTCACACGCTGGAACCTGGCTCTCCCCTGGGGACCACACTGAGATCTTCTTGGCCACCACCGGTTTCCGCGCGGCGATCTGGGCGACCACCGCATACAGCTGCTTGCCACTGGCGGTAAGCCCGCAGTAAGCGCCATAGTCTCGAAACCAAATAACATTCGAGACCGCCGGATCATAATCCGGCAAATGCAGGGCAGTCACGCTGCCCTTGACCCGATCGACCATCAGCCACGGGCCCCGTTGCCATATCCAATGTTCCGTCTTGTCCCCGGGAAGAGAATCGTTGAGCCGGAGCGCTCGACGGACTACGAAACTACGGTCGGTGATGGCATGTGATTCTCCGTTGGTCCATTCCTTCACCTTGCCATCCACCAGCAGTGGACGAACGCGCAATTGTTTTTCCGTGGGCAGAGCGCCCGCCGGGTCACCGACAGCGGAGTAAGGAACAATCTTTCCCGACCCCAGAAAAACAGTGTGCACCTTGGTCGCGGCGAAGGCGGCCGCGACCGCGATCAGACAAATCCCTGGCATGAGCAAGCAAGAGAAGACGCGGTTGCGCATGGGGCACAGCTTAGGAGTGATAAGTGGGAAATACAAGTTAACAAACACTTATATTTCCCTGCCAATTTAGACCCAAGCCAGAGAAAGCTCTATGGAGCGCCTCGCTCTTTAGGCACTCTCATGACCAACGCCTGCAGTGCTGTTTCTCTCCAGATGCGCGGATCCTTGCATGACTGTCGAAGATTCCTGCTGTGCCGTAACAGCCATATCCGGTAGAGCAGCCGGTCGAGGAAGTTCCCGCTTCGTTTGACATAAAGTGTTTGCGCCAGGAGCACATTGTGCAGCCTCCACAACGGCATGCTGTCGATGTCGGCATACGATGCATCGTGGGTCAGTGTTGCCTGCATTACGTAAACGCGATAACCATTCAAAGACAGTGCATGGAATACTGCATGGTCCAGAAAATCCAGCCAGAACTCTCTAGGAAAGCCGCCCACTGCTCGTACCGCCGAAACCCTAAGAGCAGATCCCGAGTTATACGCGCACATAAATTGATCCAGGACTCCCACAACCTCATCACCAATCGGTTGTTTAGGAGCAAGAAACTGACGCCGCATCTGCGCAATAAACGGGATGGCCGGAGAGTGCACAATACCGTTCACCAGCAATTTTGGGACGATGGCGGCTACGTCTGTGCGGGCTTGCAGCGTCTTGGCGGCCTGCACCAGCTCCAGGATAAAATCGCGCGTTGGAGAAGTGTCCTGGTCGAGAAGTAGCAGCCATTCGCGCTCTTCTGATTCAGCGCGTCCCAGGGCAAAGTTGTATGCCGGCGCCAGCCCACCGTTTGCCGGATCATGCACGTAATGGACAGGGAAAGCAGCCGCGATTGTATGACTCTGTGGTTGCGGCGAATTATCGTAGAGCACCAGCGAAAAGTGCTTCGCTAACCCAGAATTTTCGTTCAGGATCGTTAGCAATGAAGAAACGGATTGGCTTTGGGCAAGCTCGCAGTTGTACAACACCACGACCGCTAGAATCGAACAAGGTGAATGGGAAGCTTGGGTCGCCGGCATTGCAAAGAAAAAACCGCGGTACGTATGGGAACGAGCTAATTCCGTTCAAGGCGCCAGTATAGCAGCCGGAATAGGGCGACTTTGAACTCTCTCCGATCCGCCTCGCTCAACACCACCCACCAGGCAATGGCAGCGGTACTGACAAACCACAGTGCCAGCACCACCGGCGGCGCAGGAAGCATGCTGAGCTTTCTCCAGTAGGGATAGAGGCAAAGCGAAGGCGTAATGATCAAAAGCGGACGCAGCATCCCCTGCAAAACGTATCGTGAGCGCTGAAGAAGAATGGAAGCTTGGGTGAGGGAAATGCTCACCGTCAGGTGGAGTCCCACGCTTACAAACGCGCCCACCAACGTGCCAATCGCAACCCCGACCGCTCCCACTCTCTGCACCAGCCAAATGCTCAAACTCAGATTGACCAGCGCTTCCGCTACTCCCGCCATTGTGGCCAGATGCTGATTGCCGGTGGCCACCACCGCAATAATGTACGGATACGCAAGCTGGCGGACCATGTTGCCCAGCACCAGCACCTCGAGATAAAGAGCACTGCGCGCAGCGTAAGGGTGTCCCACCCATAAGCTGAGCAACGGATAGGCGCCGAAAAATAAAGGCAAGCCCATCATGCACAGGAATAAAACACAATAGCGGGTCGTCCTCACACAGAGCTCGCCCATCCTGTCTGGTGTCGTGCCGGCTTGCATCGAAGAGAGCGCGGGCAGCAACGGGCCAAACAGGCTTGAAACCAACAACAGCAGAAAATTGGTGGCGTTGCTGGCAATAGCGTAGAACCCCGTGCTCTTGTAGTCGTAGTGCCCGATGATCAGCGTATCCAGACCGCTGACCATGAGCGCGGCCACCGTCCAGACTGAGAGTACGCTGCCGTACTTTATCAATCGTGATGCAGAGCTTGCATCGAACAAAAGGAAGGAGAAACCCACTCGCTCTTTTGCATACCTACGCCAGCCAAGGAACTGCGCCAGTGCGGTTGCGATGTTGAAGGCCGCTATCACCAGCGCCAGCTGCAACAGGTTGCCGTGCTTGTACAGGATCGCGATCAGCACTGCCGCCGATCCGGTCCGGCTGGCGACGGCCAGTATGGTAGGAAAAGCGTACTGCTGCAGGCCGGTGAATATAGAGCTGAAGGTGCTGAATGGCAGCGCGATGACAGTAGACAATCCAACCACCAAAAGTCCCGACCGGACGCTGGGTAATAGCTCCGCCGGCATCTGGTGAAACAACTGCGGAAGGCGCCAGCAGAGTACACCGATCACCACAATGCCTACGAGTGAAGCAATGGTAAGGATCGCGAACGACGTGCTCACCAGGCGGTGATTCGCGTTGTGGTTGCCGGTAGCGTCGTGCTCGGCTACGAATTTGCCAATAGCCGTTTGTAATCCCAGGTCAAGCAAGTTTACATAAGCGCTGAGTTGCAGTATGAGCACCCATGCGCCGTACTCAGGCGTCGACAGGCGATGCACCAGAAACGGGGGCAGCACAAGCGAGACCAGCACTGAGAGCAGCACTCGTATTATGTTGGAAGCCGAGCCTTGGAGTACCTTGCGCTTATGCGACATTTGGCATGGAGAAGAGGAGAAAACCCACTCCTACCTTAACAAAGCGGCTGACGCTTAGCCATTCGCGGGAATCACCGCTGTAGGACGACCACGAACCCGGTTTTCTCCATGATCCTGAAACCGAGTTCCTCCAGCCTGCTTAGCATGAAGCGAACTTTTTCTTCTCCCATGAACCGGGCATGCGTTTCCATGATGATGATGTCGGCGCACTCGAGCGCTGCTGCCTCCTGGCATACAAGCTCGTATTCCAGGCCTTCAATATCACAGATCAAATTAAAGCGGCTAAATCCGCGGTCGCGCACCAACTCTTGCAGGCGAGTCGCTTCCACGGTCACAGCGGGCTGGTCACCGGCAACGGTTATCGAATTACCGCACAGGTTCGAGGATGGTTGAAAAGTAACCGAGCCGACCCCATAGGCAACCGCACGATTCACAATTTCAAACTGGCAGCCGTTCAGCTTTTTGTTCAGCTCGAGGTGAGGAATGGCCAGAGGGTTTGCCTCGATGACCACGTGAGCCGTCGGGTCGGTCAAGAGCTTGTTGGTGACGCAAGCCACCACGCCCATGGAACCACCCAACTCAACCACCGGCAAGTTCCGCTTGACGTATCGAGCGATCATGCGGCGTTCCGCGCCCTCGTACGCACGCGTGATCAACTCGATCCTGGTTGAGTCGTCCTCGATTCCTTTCAGGCTGAAGGTGCAATTGTCGAGACGTACCTTGTCCTTATGTCCCTTCGCCAATACTTGTAGCCGGACCCAGGAATAGTCGTAGACATTCTTGACTCCTCCTTCAGAAAAGAGCCTGTAGGCAGTCAGCAATTTTTTCTTGAGCATCGAAATCAGAAATCCCGGAGACCTCCTCAAAGAATATCGCAACTGGAGATATGCTTTATGGTTTAGAGCACCACAGCTGCTGGCCATTGGAAGGGAAACTCGCTTCGGTAGATGTCGCTCACTACGCAAAATCGGATCTCGGTTGCAATGTGCACCTATAACGGCGAGCAATTTCTTTCTCAACAACTCTCGAGCATCGCGCAACAATCCAGATTGCCGGACGAATTGGTGGTATGCGACGACCGTTCGACCGATGGAACGATGGAGATCCTTCGTGAATTCGCCGCATCGGTCTCCTTTGCGGTCACAATCATCCAGAACAAGCAAACTTTCGGTTCCACGAAAAATTTCGAACAGGCAATTCGGCTCTGTTCCGGTGACCTGATCGCATTAAGCGACCAGGATGATATCTGGTATCCCAACCGTCTTGAGCGTTCCGAGCAGGAGCTCATCAACACTCCCCAGGCCGGCCTCGTATTTTCCAATGCAGATTTGATCGGCGATCAGGGCCGCCTGCTGGGAACCACCCTTTGGCAGAGTCTCGGCTTCACTGCAACGCGCCAACACGATCTGCTCGCCGGCAGATACGTCGTTCTGGCCAAGCACAGGTTCGTTACCGGGGCCACGGTGGTCCTACGCGCCGCATTGCGTGATCGTTGTTTGCCCATAAGCGAAGGGTGGGTTCACGATGAATGGATCGCCATGGTCATCGCCGCCTTTTCTGACCTGAGGCCGATCGAACAGCCGTTGATCCGCTATCGCATCCATGGCTCGCAGCAAGTTGGATTTCGCAACAAGCTCGAACAGCGCGTTCAGGGCAAGACCCGCGCCCAAAGGCACTGGGGACGCCTGGGGGAATCGGTCAAAGAACTGCAGCACATGTGTGATGTTTTATCGGCAATGGCCTTGGACCCAAGCCGAGGCGTCTTGCCCGCTTACCGGCAACACCTGCAATTTCTCTCCTTCCGATACGGGCTTCCTGCGTCCCGCCTCAAGCGATTGAGGCCGGTTCTGGCGCGGCACGCGGAATACGCAGTCCACGCTTCAGGTTGGCGGAGTGTGGCAAAAGACCTCATCCTCAAGCGGCAACCACTAGGCAGTAACTAAAAAACACTGGAGAACCCGGCGTGCGAAGGGCATAATAACTCCCACCACGTCTTCCAACATGCGTTGCCCCATGGATGCTTTGCGGCAAGTGTGCCGGCTGCGGCCAGAGGGCAAAGTTCACCACCAGACCATGGCTCAGATGCGCGTATTGACCAGCACTCTATTCGCGGTAGGGCTCTCGCTCGGCCTCAACGGTTGCGGCGTTACCTTCGCCACTCTTCCCGCCGGCACCGTTGCGGGAAGAATCAAGTCCTGGGATTATTCTCCGTCGGTCATACAATCCGGCAGTCTGCAGCAGCTTTGGTGGTGTGGCTCAGACTACAATCCGGCTCATACGGCGCAGTTCTCCGACACCATCCAGTACGAATCGATCGACCTGTCAACCAACGTGCACAGTGGGCCGGTGTCGGTACTCGGCGAGACCCAGGGCGCGTGGGATTCTGCGTACACCTGTAACCCAAAGGTCGTTAAGGGCTCCTTCACCAACCCGCTGGGGAATGGTCAGAGCTTTACGTATGCCATGTACTACGTTGGCACCAGCTCAACCAAGGGGCTCAATAACTCAATCGGCGTGGCCTTTTCCAACGACGGCATTGCCTGGAAGAAATATCCGCAGCCAATCATTACGCCGGAAACGCAGGGGGGGTATGGCATAGGCCAACCGGCGGTTTATAACAACGACCACCATCAGGCAATCCGGATGTTCTATGAGGACGACAGTTTCTCCACGCACCATATCGAAGCGGTCTCAGCAGATGGCGTGCATTTCGCTACTCAGGGTACGCTGACGGCCGACGGGTTGTTCGCCGGCACCTTGACCTGGGGTGACATGGCCTATGACCCGGATAATGGCTACTGGTACGCTGGTTTCAATACCCCGCTGCGCGTTCCAGAGACCACAGGAGGCGAAATAGAACTGGGTCCGTACGGCATCATTCTATGCCGCATCCGCGACGCTTCCCTTTTGACTGGGGCCACCCCCTGGGAGTTTCTTGAGACGATTGACACTAACCTGACTGGCTATGAATCGAATTTCCTCCCCGGATTTGTGCGTGACTCGTTTGGCAATCTGGTCTCGGGGCCGAGCATAAAGATGCTCACGTCCATTTCGACTCCGGCGCCCGGGTGGAATGCATCTCCCGCCGTGGCTGCTTATTCCGCGTCCGTCATAAACTGGAAAATCTCTTCCGCCGCGTGGACGGCGGACCAACCGTTAATGACGCTCAATCGATACTTCAACCAAACTACCCATGAGGTCACCACGGGCTGGATCGACCCCAATGGCGGCTTCTCTCTGCAAGCGACTCTGGGACATCTCTACCAGGTTCCGCAACAGGGCGCCACCGTCCCGTTCTTCGCCTGCAAGACCTTATCTACGGACTATTTCGTCTCGCTCGATGATGGCTGCGAAGGGGCTCGCATCCTTGGCGTGAACGGCTACGGCTACTCCAAACCAGTCGCGGGTCTCAACCTGGTCGCCATCTATCGCTGCGCCACCAGCAAGGATCATTTCGTGAGCACCGATCCCAAGTGCGAAGGCCAACAGACCCAGAAGCTCCTCGGCTACATCCTTCCCTAGAACAAACTGAAAGGTACGGGCTTCACGGCTTGCGCAAAATTGTGTTTTGTATCAGGGCACGACTTTAGTCGTGCTGTAAATGATTGACATACGTCGGGCTTTAGCCCCTGAGGTACGTTTTGCCTGCCCTGTCACTTTTTTTCCGAGGCTGGTTGAACCACGCGTAAACACCATCAATTATTTTGCCCCCTACTCGATCACCGCCACTTTAGCCCGCTTGCCCACCCGGACCGCGATCCGCGCCGGCCGCTTCTCGACCACGATGGTCTTGTTCGTCAGCGTGACCCCATCGATGCCCACGCCCGCAACCACTTGTCTCTCGGCGTCTGTGCGAGAGCTTTTTAGACCCAGCTCGACTAGAAGTTTAGCCACATCGATCTGCACCGGGCGAGCACGGTCACCCACTGCTTGTTCGAGCGACACCGCATCGGCCCGAACCACGCGCCTGAAATCGACCTTTGCTTCTTCCGCTACCCCTTCCACGTTCCGCTGCTGGAACTGCATGGCCCAGTCTTCATCGGCCTTGCGCGCCGCGTCCTCCGAATGAAACCCGGCAACGATGGTGCGTGCCAGCCGCTTCTTGGCCTCCATGGGGTGCAGTGCCCCGCTTGCGACCTCGCTCTGCATCCGTTCGATATCGTTTTGCCGAAGATCCGTCAAAAAAACCCAGTACCGCCACATCAGTTCGTCGGAAATGGACATCAGCTTGCCGTACATCTCCTGGGCAGGCTCGTGAATGCCGATCGCATTGCCCAGCGACTTGGACATTTTCTGTACACCATCCAGTCCTTCGATGATCGGGGTCATCAGCACAATCTGCGATGGCTGGTTGTAGTGCCTTTGCAATTCCCGTCCAATGAGCAGGTTGAACCTCTGATCAGTCCCGCCGAGCTCCACGTCGGATCGCAAGGCAACGGAGTCGTACCCTTGCGCCAGCGGATAGAGCATCTCATGCAGCGAGATGGGCTGTTCATTGTTGAACCGGCGATGGAATTCCTCGCGCTCCAGCATCTGCGAGACGAGTGAATTTTGCCGCCAGGCGAATGACTGCCTTCGAACCCAAGCGTCGATAGCCATTCCGAGTTGAACCGAACCTCGGTCTTATCCCGGTTGAGTATCTTGAACACCTGATCGGTGTAGGTCTTTGCATTCTGCGTGATTTCTTCGCTGGTAAGCGGCTTACGGGTCACCGAACGCCCGGTAGGATCACCGATAAGCGAGGTAAAATCTCCAATCAGAAAAATCACCTGGTGCCCCAGATCCTGGAAGTGCTTGAGCTTTCGCATCAGCACGGTGTGGCCCAGGTGCAAGTCGGGCGCGGTAGGGTCAAAGCCGGCCTTGACGCGAAGAGGCTGGCCGGTCTTCCGCGAAGCCTCTAGCCGCTCCCGCAGGTCCGAGATGCGGATAATTTCCGCCGCTCCCTTCTGCAGGTAGTCAACCTGCTCGTCCACCGGAAGGAAAGTATTAGCCATGTCTTCAGCAGTATAAGGGGTGGCAAAATTGGAGGGGATCGACCGGAAGAGGAGCCAATGCAGGAAGATTTGGATATAGCGCGGTTACGAGCGGAGACCGCGGGCTGCGAGCAATCGATCTTCTTCAACAACGCCGGGGCTAGCTTACAGCCGCGCCCAGTGGTCGCGCGGGTCGTCGAGCATCTCCGGCTGGAGGAGCAATTGGGTGGCTATGAGGCGGCTGACCTGGTGGCGGCCGAGCTCGAGGGGCTCTACGGCAGCGTGGCTCGCCTGCTGCATTGTGCGCCTGACGAGATTGCACTGCAAGAGAACGCGACCCGCGCCTGGGAAATGGCCTTCTATTCCCTGCGATTTGCTCCCGGCGATCGCATTGTTACCGCGGCTAACGAATACGCCAGCAACTACATTGCATTTCTCCAGGTAGCGCAGCGTACCAGCGCCGAGATCTGCGTAGTCGATAGCGACTCATCCGGAGAGGTGGATCTGGAGGCTCTGCGAGTGCTGCTCGACGACCGGGTCAAGTTGATCGCAATCACTCATGTGCCGACGAACGGCGGGCTGGTACAGCCGGCCGCCCGAGTGGGAGAGTTGGCCCGTAGCGCAGGCATTCCCTTCCTGCTGGATGCCTGCCAGTCGACCGGGCAGATGCATCTGGACGTGAATGTCCTGGGATGCGATATGCTCTGCGCCACTGGCCGCAAATGGCTCCGCGGACCACGAGGCACAGGGTTTCTCTACGTACGTCGTGAAATGCTGGCCAGGATGGAGCCACCTCTCCTCGATATGCAGGCGGCCACCTGGGTGGAACAGGGCCAGTTCGAAATACGCAACGATGCCAGAAAATTTGAGACCTGGGAAGCAGCGGCCGCCACCCGGCTGGGACTTGGAGTAGCCATCGAATATGCCCTGTCCCTGGGCCTCAAAAGAATCGAGCGCCGCGTCCAGGCTCTTGCGGCCCTGCTGCGCCAGCAGCTAGCCGAAGTAAAGGGAATCACGGTGCACGACCTGGGCCGCGTTCGTTGTGGCATTGTGACCTTTACCCACGACCGTTACCCGGCAGCGGTTGTGATGCAACGGCTGCGGGAACACGGGATAGCCGTACGAACCATCGTCCGCTCTTCTACCCTCATCGATATGCAGCGGCGCAACCTGGACGAGCTGGTGAGGGCCTCCGTCCACTACTACAACACGGAAGCCGAGCTGGAGCGTCTCTGTGAGGCTTTGCGAGGCATGACCGGGGCCTAGATTAACAGCGAGGTCAGAAATGGATGCCGAACGTCTGCGCGAATATCTGCTGCGATTGCCCCACGTCGTGGAAACCATGCAGTGGGGAGCCAACCTCGTGTTTTGGGTAGGAGATAAGGCTGTTGGAGGCAAAATGTTCGCTGTGCTCAATCTGGATGAAGACCAAAAAGCCGTGCTTTCTTTTCCTGCCGGTGCGGAACGTTATACCGAGTTGCTCGAAACCGAGGGTGTTTTCCCCGCCCCGTACCTGGCGCGCGCCCATTGGGTTGCAATCCGCGACTGGGGGGTCTTCCTCAGCAGCGTGTTGCAAGACCACCTCAAATTTGGCCACCAGCTGATCTACGACAAATTGCCCAGGAGGACGAGGGATGTCCTGTCCCTGCCGGCGGCGACTCAGCGGAAGGTGTTGAAGGATCGAAAAAAGCTGCTTGCGCTACGAGCCACACGAGATTGACTCGATCCCAACCGTTGTCCCGGGTTTGTACAATCGCCAGGTTTGTACAATTGCCGGGTTTGTACAATCGATGGAGCAGGAGAATTCCGCATGCAGCCAGGACGTCACAGAGAAGGCAACAATAAGACGCTGCGCTTCGCCTGCCTGCTGGTCGTCGTTGCCGTGCTACACCCCGTCCGGGCGCAGGTCGATGATGGCGCGGCCAATCAAAAGAAAGCCCGCGCAACTTTGGACGCCATGGTGGCCGCCTTGGGCGGTCAAAGATGGCTGACCCTGACCAGCACCATGCAACAGGGCCGCACATCCGGTTTTTACCAGGGCAAGCCCACCGGTATGACTGCGGAGTTCTATGAAATCCAGAAATTTCCCGACCAGACCCGCATCGAATTAGGCAAAAAGCGCGACGTGGTAGAGATTATCTCTGGAAATCAGGCTTGGGAGGTCACTTACAAAGGCAAGAAAGAGTTGCCCAAAGAGCAGATCCAGGATGTTATCCGCCGTCGCGATCACTCTATCCAGGTAGCCATGCGCGTCTGGCTGAACGACCCCAAAACGGTCCTCATCTATGGTGGCCAAAACCTCGTAGAGCGCCACCTGGCCGATCAAATCACGCTCATCAACGCAGAAAACGACAGCATCACCATCCAGACCGACGCCGAAACCCACCTGCCCTTGCGGCGGAGTTGGCAATGGCGCGACCCGCTCTATCACGATAAAAATACCGACGCCGAAGAGTCTGACGACTACCACCTCGTCGAGGGCTTGCCCACCCCCTACACTCTTACCCGCTACCACAACGGCGACATGACCAATCAGCGCTTCCTCACCCATGCGGCTTACGATGTTGCGTTGACGCCGGACATGTTCAATCCTGATCAGGCCGCGGCTAAAATCAAAAAGTAACTCCGGCAAATGCACTATAATCTGCGCTGCGACCATGGATGACGAGAACCCCAGGCCGGAAGCGGCGCGCGAGTTGGACATACGGCAGATCATGGCCATTCTGCCCCACCGCTATCCCTTTCTTCTCATTGACCGCGTGCTCGAAGTTAGCCCCCGAAAACGCATTGTGGCCATCAAGAATGTCACCATCAACGAACATTTCTTTCAGGGCCATTTCCCCGAATATGCCATCATGCCAGGGGTTCTGATGGTGGAAGCCATTGCCCAGGCCGGTGGGGTGTTGCTGCTCCCCGAGGTTCCGGAACATGAAACCAAGCTCTTGGTTTTCTCTGGCATCGAGCGGGCTCGCTTTCGCAAACCAGTGACTCCTGGCGACCAGCTGCGGATCGAAGTGGATGTGCTGAACTGGAGACCCCTGGCCGCGAAGCTGTTGGGCAAGGCCTACGTAGAAGGCAAGCTGGCGTGTGAAGCCACCATCATGTGCGCGGTCGTGCCGCGCCCGGCTAAGGTCGTCATTGAAGACTCGGCCGCCCCGGCAGCGTTGCCCGTCGTCACTCCGGATCTGGAGACGGTGAATCAAGAGTGA
Organism: uncultured Acidobacteriaceae bacterium; assembly: GCA_963758385.1. Lineage (GTDB taxonomy): Bacteria > Acidobacteriota > Terriglobia > Terriglobales > Acidobacteriaceae > PALSA-350. Next base: position 411,359 of record CAVWVA010000002.1, read on the forward strand.
GCATTCACCCAACAGCCATCGTGGCTGCTACGGCCCGTATCCCTGAGTCCTGTAATGTTGGTCCCTATTGCACCATCGGTCCTGATATCGAGTTGGGCGAGGACTGCGAGCTCGTCTCGCACGTGGTTCTCGAAGGAATAACTCGGCTGGGCGCGCGAAACCGTGTGTATTCCTTTGCCTGCCTGGGCGTAGCGCCCCAGGATCTCAAGTACCGGGGCGAGCCCACGGGGCTGGAAATTGGCGATGACAACACCATCCGCGAGTGCGTGACCATTTCTCGCGGGACCAGGGGTGGCGGCGGCACCACTCGGATCGGCAGCCACTGCCTCATCATGGCTTATACCCATATCGGTCACGACAGCACCATTGGCAGCCACTGCATACTGGCGAACGGCGCCACGCTCGCCGGCCACGTTACCGTAGAGGACCATGCCAGCGTGGGTGCTCTCTGCCCAGTGCACCAGTACTGTCGTATCGGGCAGTATGCCTACGTCGGCGGGGGTACGACCATCACGCAGGATGTTCTGCCCTTCTCGCTGACCTCGGCCAAACGGGATATTCACGCCTACAGCCTCAATCGAATCGGATTGGAGCGATCTGGTTTTACCCAGCAGCAGATGAGCGCCCTGCAGCACGCCTACCGTGTATTGCTGGCGGCGAAGTTGAATACTTCGCAGGCACTGCAGCGCCTGCGCGCCGAAGGCCAGCCAGACGCCTGCGTGGCTTATCTGATTGCGTTTATCGAGCGTTCCCAGCGGGGCGTGATCAAGTAGGCGGACAAAGTGAAACCAGAGCTGATCACCAGGCTGGGTCTGATCGCCGGCAACGGGCGTTTCCCGTTCCTGTTGCTGGACGCCGCACGGGCTCACGGCGCCGAAGTGGTGGTCGCCGCCATCAAGGAAGAAACCGAACCCGAAATAAATGCACGAGCTGCGGCCGACCCAGGCATTCGGGTTTACTGGCTCTCTCTGGGTGAGCTCTCGCGGTTGATTGAAACTTTTCGGCAGGAAGGCGTGACTCAGGCCGTGATGGCCGGCCAGGTCAAGCACAAGCAAATCTTTTCCAGCATTCGTCCTGACTGGCGGTTGGCCAAGCTTCTACTCAATCTGCGCACGCGAAACACTGATATGCTGTTGGGCGCCGTGGCCCGTGTCCTGAGTGATGAAGGCATCGAGCTGATCTCCTCCACCGCTTATCTGGAACCGTTGCTGGCCCCGCCAGGGGTCCTGACCGAGCGGGCGCCCACGGGGGAAGAGCAGCAGGATTTGGCCTATGGACGCGGAGTGGCCGCCGCTCTCGCGGGCTACGACATAGGCCAGACGGTAGTCGTCGCTGGACAGGCCTGCGTGGCTGTCGAGGCCATGGAGGGTACCGACGCCACCATCGCACGCGCCGGAGCGATCCTGCGGTCTCTGGACGCCGATGGCGAAGCTTCTACACTCGATCGGCGCCTTAGCGTCATCAAAGTGGCCAAACCGCGTCAGGATATGCGGTTCGATGTGCCCGTCATCGGCCCCGGCACCATCCAGGCCATGTGCTCAGCCGGGGCGACCTGCCTTTCAATAGAAGCTGGCCGCACACTGATCTTCGACCGGGATACCGTCGAAAAGCTAGCCTCTGACGGCGGCATAGCCATCATCGCGGTGTGAGCTGCCCCGCCCGGCTGGACACCCTATGACGAAAGCGGTCTAATCAAAATTAAGATCTTCTGTGGAGATTTCCAGTGAAAACATGGAGTGTCGTACTAGTCGCAATCCTGGTGGTTCTGCTTGCCGGCGCTGTCTTCACCGTCCGCGGAACTGCTGATGAAACAGCTCTGCCGCAAGCGGGTCAGGCTGCTCCTGACTTTACCCTGCCATCGCAGGATGGCTCCAAGATCAGTCTCGACAGTTTCCGTGGCAAGTGGGTGGTGCTCTATTTCTACCCAAAGGATATGACGACGGGTTGCACCATTGAAGCGCACAACTTTCAACAGGACATCGCCAAGTATCAACAGCTGAATGCTGTTGTTGTGGGTGTGAGTGTCGACTCGACCGACAGCCACAAGGAATTTTGTGCCAAGGAAGGGCTAAGCTTCAAACTCTTGAGTGATCAGGACAAGAAGGTCGTCGCGCAATATGGTTCGATGGGCGACTACATGGGCATCAAGATTGCCAAGCGCAACACCTTTCTCATCGATCCTCAGGGAAAAATCGTCCAGGTCTGGACGGGCGTTAAGCCCTCCGAGCACAGCAGTCAGGTACTGGCTGCGCTCAGCGGTTTCGAGAAGAAAAATTAGCCCAAGGCCCATCATCGCTAGGCACCGTCGATAAAGTAGCGGAGCGAAGCCGAGCGATCTGCTGTGCACCCTCGCCCCTGGTCAAAAACCCGACCGTAAAACCCCCAGACGCAAAAATGCCCGGCAGCCAGCCGGGCGTTTTTGCTTGCCTGTTTTGTGAAAAAACTACTTCTTCTTCTTTACTGTCTTTTTCGCCGGAGCCTTTTTAGCTGCCTTCTTGGCTGGCGCCTTCTTTGCTGCTTTCTTTGCCGTGGCCTTCTTTACTGCTTTCTTTGCTGCTTTCTTCACTGCCAAAGGAATACCTCGTTTGATGGTAGATTTTTTGCTACTGGCGCTCTTCTTTTTGCCAACCGCTTTCGCGGCCTTTCTGCCGCCTTTCGCGCCTTTGCTGCTCTTCTTTGCGGCAGATTTCTTTGCGGCCTTTTTGGCCGGAGCCTTTGCTGCAACCTTTTTGGCCGGAGCTTTTTTCGCTGCTGTCTTCTTGGCCGGAGCTTTGACGCTAGGGGCCGGAGGAGCAGCAATCGCCTTTTTCGCTGCCGTCTTTTTGGCCGGAGCTTTTACCGGGGGCGTCACGGGTGGCGCCGCCGGAGTTGCCGGCACAACCTCCGCAATCACAGAGGTGACGCTTACTTCTTCTTCTTCCTCTTCATCGTCGCCGAAGGCGTCTTCAATTTCGTCAGGGTACTCGTCCGCTTCAAACTCATTATCAGCGTGTGCGTAAAGCTTGTGCTCGTCCTGCATTCTTATGCCTCCAAGGCTTTCGGTTGCTACGGATTCGATCGCAGAAGACCCCTACCCATCGTACTTGCCTGCGGGGCGGATTATAGCAACAGCATGCAACGGGATGCCAATGAGACGCAAGTGCGAATTAAATTTCTTTTGCTCGCTACCCCACGGGAAGCCATCGCGCTGCGCTCCACCGGTGCTTGGATGCTGGGTTTATCGATTCAATGCGGATTCAGTAGGCTGATGTGAAGCAGTGGAAGATTCGTTATTCGCTGTCGCATGTGCACTCGCACCATTGTGCGATGGTTTGTGCCCGGGTGTGGCGCTGGCCACTCCGGTTTTCGAGCCGGTTGCACGCTTGGTCTTTGCGCTTACCCGATGCTTCGAGCTGGACCGTGTGACTTGTGCCGGCTCGGCCACATAGAGACGGCGGCCTGGCTCCAGTCGAGCGGTACTCAAATGGTTCCAACGGCGAAGTTGCTGCACCGTCACATTGAAGCGATCGGCTACTGTCACCAGCGTGTCGCCGTGCTCCACCCGGTAAAGCGTAAGGCGAGTTCGGGTGGAAGGCGCCGGAGGCACTGGGATTACCAGAGCGTCGGTTGCAGTGAGATCAGCGTCGGGTTCCAGTTGGTTCACAAAGACAATCTCTGCCGGGGTCACGTGGTAATCGTGCGCAATCGTTTGCAGTGATTCTCCCGCGACCACTTTGTGAAATCGCCACTGCGTTCGCTTGTCGGCGGGAATTTCCGAGATGCGCTTTTGGTATAGCTCCTTGCTGCCGGCAGGCAAATGCAATTCGAAGGCCGAGTCCGAAGGAGTGCTCATTCGCAGCAGGCTGGGATTAAGGTCCGCGATCTCCTGAACTGGCGCCTCGACCAGGTCGGAAACCAGCCGCAGGTCAACACTGTAATCGGTGGTCACCGTGTCGGTGATCAGCGGCGGGTCCGGTGTCAGCGATTGCAGCCCGTATTGCTCAGGATTTTTCGCCATGATCGCAGCCGCGATGATGATGGGAACATAATTCTTCGTTTCCTGGGGCAACGCGTTGCGCCGATACAGTTCCCAGAAATCGGCATAACCGGTGCGCTGTACAGCACGCTGCACATTTCCCGGCCCCCAGTCGTACGCGGCCATGGCCAGATACCAATCGCCCAGCTGACTGTAAAGCTCCTTCATGTACCGCGCATAGGCGTGAGTCGATTTCTGTGGATCGAAGCGCTCATCGTACCAGCCATTGCGGGTGAGACCGTAGTCGCCGTAAGGCATGAACTGCCACATGCCGCCTGCGCCCGAGCGTCCGTTTACTGCCTGCGGCTGAAAACCGGATTCGGCCACAGCCTGGTAAATCAGATCCTGGGGAACACCCTCCTCGGCAAGCACCGTCGCGATCATCGCATGATAGCGGCCAGCCCGCTCCAGTGAGCGCATCAGCGTTCCCCTCCCCCGCGAAGAGAAATAACTGATGAAGCCGGCGACCGGATCGTTGATCACCAGCGGCAAGTCGGACTGCGTCGTCTTGAGTTCTGCGATCGCCTGCGCTTTGACCGTCGGGTCCACCGGGAACGTGACGTCGTTGGCAATATCCACCGGCGCCGGTTCGAGCTTGGGGGCAAATCCGTTTCCCTGCTTGAGCGCCTCCATCTCCAGCGTGTTCACGGCATCGAGAATCCGCTCGAACTCATCGTGGAGCTGGGGTTCGCTTTGGAGGTCGAAATTGCTGGCCAGCATCAGGTCCACCGCCCGATCGAAGTCTGCCTTGGCGGCCTGTAGTTTTCCCGCGTGGTAGTTGGTCACGCCGCTCTGATACGCCGCTTCGACGGAATCGATCAGAGCCTGCACCTGTGGGCGCGCGGGCGTCGGGGCTTGGCTGGAGGTGGGCGATGCAAAGGAAGCGGCAGAGCCTGCGGTGGGCTCCGAGGGCTTAAGCGCAGGAGCTGTCGCCTGGGGTGATTTCGCCGGCCCGCCAGGGTTTTCTGGCACACACCCGGTAAGCAACAGCGGGGCCGCGGCAAGCACCAGCATGACCACTCTGGGAGCGATAATCAACCCTCCGGTATCCAAGCCCTTCGACAACACGGGTTTATCGAGCCCCGCTGGCAACATGCTTGTTCATTACGATTGTATTGCCCGGGGCCCCGCCGTGTGAATGATAAGATCGGGTGAGAGACTCCTCTCATCCATCAACTGAGTTTCCCCGCCGAATCGGCACCCCTTCATGGATAGCAAACACATCCGCAATTTCGCGATCATTGCCCACATTGACCACGGCAAATCGACCCTCTCGGACCGGTTACTCGAGTTGACTGGCTCCCTGACTGCTCGCGAGATGCAGGCCCAGGTGCTCGATGCCATGGATCTGGAGCGTGAACGCGGCATCACTATCAAGGCCCATGCAGTACGCATGAACTACCTCGCCCGGGATGGCGAGATGTACCAGTTGAATCTTCTGGATACGCCCGGGCATGTAGATTTCTCCTACGAGGTATCCCGTTCCCTGGCCTGCTGTGAGGGCGCTTTGCTGGTGGTGGATGCCTCCCAGGGCGTCGAAGCCCAGACCCTCGCCAATGCCTACCTGGCTATCAATAACGGTCTGGACATGATTCCCGTGATCAACAAGATCGATCTGCCCAGCGCCGACGTGCTGCGCACCCAGGAAATGATCGAATCTGCCGTGGGTCTCGATGCTACCGATGCCGTTGCCGTGAGCGCCAAAACCGGTCTTGGCGTGCCCGAGGTGCTCGAGGCCATCGTGCTCCGGCTGCCGCCCCCAACAGGAGACGCGGAAGCGCCTCTCCAGGCCCTCATCTTCGATTGCTGGTTCGATCCCTACCGCGGCGTAATTGTGCTGGCCCGGGTCATCAACGGCATTCTGCGCAAGGGCGCCCGCATCCGGCTCATGTCCAACGGACGGGTATTCGAAGTGGAGTCGGTTGGCGTGCTGACACCGAAACCGCTCGAGATTCCCGAACTGTCGGCCGGAGAGGTGGGCTTCTTTTCCGCGACCATCAAGAATGTCGCCGATACCAAGATTGGTGACACCGTTACCGAGGATGCGCGGCCCGCCGCAGCGCCCTTACCCGGTTTCAAAGACATTCAATCCATGGTGTTCGCGGGCCTCTATACCGTGGATTCGCATGAGCATACCCTGCTGCGCGACGCGCTCGAAAAGCTGCGCCTGAACGACTCGTCCTTTTTCTTCGAACCAGAAAGCTCTATTGCCCTGGGATTCGGTTTTCGTTGCGGCTTTCTCGGCCTCCTGCACATGGAGATCATTCAGGAACGGCTGGAGCGCGAGTTCAACCTCGATCTCATCACCACCGCTCCCGGTGTGCGCTATAAAATCACCCTCACCGGCGGGGACGTCATCGAGGTCGAAAACCCTTCCCGCTGGCCCGACCCAACCGATATCGCACAGATTGAAGAGCCGGTAATCACGGCCACCATCTTAACCAGCGAGGAGTATGTCGGCGGCATTCTTAAGCTGGTTGAGGAGAAGCGCGGAAGGCAGCAAAATTTCGAATACATGACTCCGACCCGCGTCATGCTTACTTACGAGTTGCCGCTCAACGAGATCGTGCTCGACTTCTACGACCGTCTCAAATCCGTCTCGCGCGGCTACGCGTCCCTCGACTATCAATTGGCCGGCATGTGGCAATCTCCCATGGTCAAGCTGGATATTCTTGTCTCAGGAGAACCGGTCGACGCGCTTTCAATCATCGTGCATAGAGATTTTGCCTATGAGCGGGGACGAGCCCTGGTCTCCAAAATGCGCGAACTCATTCCTCGCCAGATGTTTGAGGTCGCCATCCAGGCGGCCATTGGCTCCAAGATAGTCTCCCGCGAGACCGTGGCTCCATTGCGCAAAAATGTGCTCGCCAAATGCTACGGCGGCGACATTAGCCGCAAACGCAAACTTCTGGAGAAGCAAAAAGAGGGTAAGAAGCGCATGAAACGCATCGGCAAAGTCGACATTCCCCAGGAGGCGTTCCTGGCGGTGCTCAAAGTGGGCGAAGATTCCAGCAAATAGTGTGCCTCCCGGTTACGGTAGGCCATGCCCCCTTGAACATCCGCTTGAGCCATTTTGTGGAAACCCACTTTTCGCGCCGCCACCCAACGATCCGCCCCCAAAACCTGAGAAACCTACCCAGGAAGGCTTCAAATAGCTCATAAGTATGAGTTTAAGGGACGGCGGCAGTTACCAGACTGGGCCCGTGCGGCAGCAGGCCGGCCGAGCACCGGAGGGCACGCCCAAGCTTTCCACAGTTTTTTCCACAACCCGGCCGTGCCTCTTGTCAAAGAATTTCCCCCGTAGTATGGAGGCCGATTCTCGGCTCTGGCGGGACCTTGTAGCTACTTGATTTCCGCCCCGGCCAGTCAAACTGGCCGGGGCAGGCAACACCGGCACGCCCCTACTACTGCGGCGGCTTGGTTGTGCTGGGACGAGGAGCAGTCGTGCGACCGGGGGTAGGTGCGCTGGGCCGTGGAACGGAGGACCCTCCAGCCGGTTGCGGGGGCACGCCGGACTTGGCGTTATACGCCTCCACAATGGCCTTGGTGATGTCGGTCGCCGGGCTTGCCCACAGAACGGGCGAATTCTGCTGGTTGCTGGCATCGAGCACCAGCGTAAATTTCTGTTGGTTGGCGTATGCGTCCAGCACGGCATAGACCTTCTGTGCCAGTTGCTGATACATGTCGCTCATGGCGCCGCTGGCCTCATTCTGCGCGTCTTCCGCGGAGCGCTGCAGCGACTTCGTCTTTTCGTCGATAACTCTAAGCCGGCTGTCCCGCTCCGGCTCGCTCAGCGTGGTGCCGGCGTCCTGCAATTGCTTCTTGAGCGAATCGATCTCGTCGCTCTGCGTCTTTAGCTGGGCCTGCTTGGGCTCGAACTTCACTCGCAATTGAGCAAAATTGCGCTGGCCCTCATTCGTTGAGGCAACTGCTTGCTGGAAGGCGATGATCGCAACCTTGGCGGCGATCGGGACAACTGGCGCAGCAGCGGGAAGGGCAGTCGATTCAGCCGGAGTGGGCGCGGACGGAGTCTGGGCAAACGCTCTGCTGGTCAACGCAATGGAGCCCACGCCAGTGGCGGACGCGAGCAGGCAAACAACGGTAAACGAACGCTTCATCGGAATACGAAACTCCTTTTGATCTTTTGCATCCAGATCGCCTGCGTCTTTCAGCGGACGCGGCCTTCGCTTGCAGGTCAGCTTTATGCGCATTGACCCAACAGTTAACTGGCCAGCGCATCTGGCAGCAAATGCGGAGAAGAAACACGGACCGAGACAATCACAGGGCCAGCAGTGATTATAGGTGGGGGCCGAAGGAGCGTCAACGCGGGCCGCAACCAAGTGTCCACGCCAAGATGGAGGAGAGGGCTCTTTCAACCCAGCCCAAGGGGATGGAAATGAAACGCAGGTACGGGAATCACCGGCACAAAAAAATCGTTTCTCTACTGCTTAGCCCTTCAGCCGTACTGGTCACGCCTCCCTGAAGGGTACAGCCTTCAGGCCGTACGTTGACAGCCTTCCCACGAACCCGGCTTTTAGCCGCTGAGGGAAGGTTGTTCCGCCCCAGCGGAAAACCCTCTCGACGAGAGGCGTGGATTTGGTTTTGGGTAGGCCGGGGTTTGATCCCCGGCATCAACGGATTGCAGCCCTACGACTCTTAGAAAGTCGTGCTCACGCTCAGGCGAAACGTCTTTCTAGGTTCGCGGAAATGTAACAGCGAGTCGTACGCCGAGATCGCTTCAGCGTACGTGTAATCCCCCGCGCCGCCGGCAGGGAACATGCTGCGGGTGATCAGGCTCTCTCCCTGGACGCTCTCGTAAAGGCGAAGCACGTTGTACGCGTAATAGAGGCGGAAGGGTGCATTCACGATCGGCAGCATCGCCGAGAACTCTCCGCCGATTGACATGCGCGGCACCACGTTGGTGCCGGAGATCGGCCGGATCTCGTTGATGAACTTGATCGACTGGCCGCCCTGGCAGGCACCGTTGAAGTAGGAAGTACAGCCGTAGAGAGGCGAATTGAGTTGGTCAGCACCTTCGACACTTTGCCGTAACTGCGATTGCCGCACCACGGAAGTGATGTCGAAGTCGTCGAACAGGGCGAAACTGCACCGGCCCGGCAATCGGGATGCGGTACTCGACAGTGGAGGTAAACTTGGCGTCGCCACCCACTGAAACCGGCCGGTAAATCGGGATCGGAATCTGAATGTTGCCCAAAGTGTAGTTGCTGGGATCGATGGGGACAGGCGTGCCGTCAGGGTTGGTGAGGGAGATATTCTGCCGCACCGGGATAAAGCCATAAGGAGTCGCCGCCCGCACGTCGAAGCCGCGCAACTCGTTGTCGCCGCCGGAATAGAAACGGGCGAACGGCGGAGCCACATCCCCGCTAAAGCCCTGAATGTAGGATGCCTGCATGCGATAGCCCAGGACGTTTCTCCCTTCCGTGTTGGGGTGCAGGCCCTTCATCGCGATAAAGTGCTTGTACTGAACCACCGGTGTGAAATAGCGAACATTGCCAAACAGCCCTGCGAGCTGGAACGCAGCCGAGATATCCGAACCAAAACGAGGCCTGAAGATCGACGGCCCGACCTTGTTGTATTGATAGGTCAACGAAATCGAGCTGGTGTAAATGCCTTCCAGCGCGTTCGCGCCCTGGATCTGGCCGCTGCGGAAGGCGAGAGTCTGGAATAGATTGGCCGAGGCCTGGCTGAACGTCGTAATGCTCGATTTATCCCAGCTGTAGGTGAATCCGACACTCTTGAACGAGCGGCCCAGCGGATAGCCGAACAGAGAAGTTCAAGCCCGTAGACGACTGGTTGTAGTTCTGGGTGAGCGATTGCTGCGCGGCCGAGAGGTTATTCGATTGGCCGGTTACCGCGGCATAGTTGCGCGCCGAGTTGTAATCCGTTTTCCTGGAGAAAAGCTGGAAGCCGAGGCCGATAGGCTTATTCCGCAGGTACGGCTCGTTGAACGCGAACAGCACATTGCGTGAGAGGTTGCCAATATTGCCCTGCAGGCTCAATGTTTCGCCCAGCCCGAGAAAATTGTTGGTCTGGTAGTTGAGACCGAGGAAAGTCCCGGAAAGGCCGCTGACGCCGCCATTCAAGCCAATCGAGTTCTTGCCCTTCTCGTGCACCTTGAGCAGCAGTGAGACCGTTCCGTTTTCCGGGTCGGTGTGCAGTTCAGAGTCCTGGTCCACCTTGAGCGCGTCGAAGTAGTCCAGCTGGTTCAGGCGAAGCAGGCTCGATTCCCACAGGTTGCTGTTGTAGACCTGGCCTTCTTCGAGCAGCAGTTCGCGGCGGATCACCCGGTCGCGCGTAATGGTGTTGCCCTGGAACTCGATGCGCGACACGGTAGAACGGCTTGCCCTCATCGATGTCGATGTCCAGGAACACCTCGTGTTTGGCGTCGTCGATGCGAGGCGTCGGCACGGCGGTGAAGTTGATGTAGCCGAGCGAACCGTAAGCTTTACGCAAATTATCCAGTCCCTTGCCCACGGCTGTCGCGTTGAACCATTCGCCGTCCTTGGTGGGGAACTGTGCCCGTAGCGCCTTTACGTTCTGCACATGAGCATTGCCGGTGAAGGTTACGCCGCCCAGCCGATAGCGCTCTCCCTCTTCGACCGGGATGCGGATGTCGATGCGCTTGCCCTGTCGCGGCCGAAAAGTAAGCAGCGAGAGCCCGCCTTCATTCCGTATATGAGTACTGGGAGTCTCGACATCCGCCCTGAAATAACCCCTGTCCTGGAGTGCTCGGCGAACTCGCTCCGTGTCTTCCTCGAGCTTGCTGGCGTCGTACGTGCGCGCGAAAAGATTCTCCAGGAAAATCGAGTGCGGGATGCCAACCGGCCGCAGATTCTTCATTGCCGCGCGCAACTCGCGCGAACTCACCGCGCGGTTGCCGGTGAAGGTGATATTCCCCACTTTCACCGTGGGGCCTTCCTTGATGATGAAATTGATCGAGACCGAAGACGGCGGAATCGTTTTGACGTCCGGTTTGACCGTGGCAAACTGGTGCCCATGCTCGGCTAGCAGTGCGCGGATCACGTCGATCGCCCGAGCCAGCTTGGTGGGATCGTAGGGACTCTCCACTGAGAAGCCGGTGACTTTTTCCTTCTTGAAGCGCTCCAGAACATCAGAGGTCGAAACCGAGTTCAGGCCCTTGTAGTTGATCTCGCGAATCGTCGGCTTTTCTTTGACGATGATGTCCAGGATCACGCCCTTGGGGGTGTCTTCCCGGGCAATCTGCAGATTCTCAAAATATCCGGTGTTCCACAGGGAGTTGAAGTCGCGCTCGATCGTCGCCGGGTCGTACGCATCTCCAGGATGGGTAAATAGCCGCGCCAGCACGGTCTCTCTCGGGATGCGCCGGTTACCGATAACCCGTATTTGCGTGACAATGTCCTGCTGAGCCCAGGCAACCAGACTGGAACCGCAAAATAAAAGCAAGGCCACGATCCTGCACATCCGAAAAAAAATGGGCAATGCAGGTTGGTTCTGATGAAACCGGGAGCGAAGGCTCCCTGACACGACGCGAAGAATAGGCACACCCTCACTGCTGAAAATCGGATCCTGCTGGAGGAAAAGGCGATTATATGTGACGGAAGGGGTACTTCCCAACTCCGAGGGTTTGTTTCTCACGCCGCCTACCATCCCGGAGGCCCAGTGAGATGAGCAACATCCTCAGCTTTCGAGCTCCGAGGAAGCAAAAAATTCGCCCAATGACGTATCCCACGACACGGAGAGAATGTTCGGTTTGCAGCAGACCTGGCAGTCTTCCACATATTGCTGCCGTCCACCCGCGGACTCGTCCACCACGATCTCATTCCACTCTCCACAGCCCGCGCACTGGAAACCCGCTGAAAACGGCATCGTCAATCTCACGCTTGAGCAGGTGTCCTTAGTCTATCGGAGGGAAGAGGTTTTGCGCTTCGTCCCGGGTCAGCTTTCGAACCTGCACCAGGGTCTCAAGGGCAAGATCCGCTCATTCCCACATGGTGGGCGGCCCAAATGTGGCCTGAAGATCCAAAGGGTCCGGGCTCTCAGTGCTTTATCTTCGAACCATGAATCGATCCGTAAAAACCTTTTGGCTGGTTCTTATCGTGGCACTCGCGGCTTCCTCGCGCGCGCAAGTAGAACAGGTGAGCACTCCCCCGGAGACCGGCATCCGGCAGTTGCTGGGTCAACAGACGGCTGATTGGAATCGCGGCGATGTTGACGCCTTTATGAAGGTGTACGAGAACTCTCCGGCCACCACCTTTATCGGCCAGACCGTAGAGTACGGCTACAACACAATTCTCGAGCGCTACAAAAAACTCTATGGGACGCCCGCAGCAATGGGTAAACTGACCTTTTCCCATCTCGCCATCCGCATTCTGGACGCAAACTATGCAGTGGCCACCGGCAATTTCCATCTGGAGAGAGCCGCCGCCGGAGGCGGTAACGCCAACGGCATCTTCTCCTTGATCTTCAAGCAGACCCCACAAGGATGGAAGATCATTCTCGACCACACCAGCCGCATCGGCTGATGGTCAGATCTGCATCACTTCTCGTTCCTTGTTGCGGCACATTTCTTCCATCCGCCGAATCTCATCGTCCGTGAGTTTCTGTATCTCCTCCAGAGACCGCTTCTCCTCATCCTCGGAGATCTTCTTGTCTTTTGCAGACTTCTTGATGAGGTCATTGCCATCTCGACGGATATTGCGCACGGCGGTGCGATGGTCCTCAAGCGTTTTGTTGAGGTGCTTCACCACTTCGCGGCGGCGCTCCTCCGTCATCGGCGGGATGGGGATCCGGATAATCTTCCCGTCGTTCTGCGGGTTGAAACCCAGGTCGGATGCGCGCAGCGCCTTCTCTATATCGCCCAGTATGCTGGGGTCCCACGGCTGGATCAGAATCAGGTTGGCATCCGGAGCCGTCACCTGCGCTACCTGGTTTAACGGCGTATCGCTGCCGTAATAGGAAACCTTGACCTGGTCGAGCATATGAACCGACGCCCGGCCCGTGCGCGTGGATGCAAGGTTGGCGCGGAAATCGTCCACTGCTTTTTCCATCCGCGACTTCAGTTGCTGCTGGGTATCTTTCAGGGCGGGAATACCGGCCATTACCGAGACTGCCATTGTCATCTTCCTCGATCGTTCAAAAATCCGAAGTTCATGTAAGCAGGGTTACTCCAGTTGATGTCGCCTGTTCACGCGCGTGGTAAGACGAGCGCACCAGCGGACCAGACTCCACGTGGCGGAAACCCATTCCCAGAGCTTCCTCGCGCATATAGGCGAACTCCTCCGGCGTATAGTACCGCGCCATCGGCAGGTGATCTTTGGATGGACGCAAGTACTGGCCAATCGTCAACACGTCAGTCCCTACATCAGCCAGATCCCGATACACCTGCAGCAGTTCATGCATCTCTTCTCCCAACCCGACCATGACGCCGGACTTGGTCGTCATCCGCGGGTCGACGATCTTGGCATACTCCAGCAGGCGAAGCGTCCGTTGGTAGCGCGCGCCTGACCGCACCACGCGGTACAGCCGCGGAACCGACTCCGTATTGTGGTTCAGCATCTCGGGCCGCGCCTCTACCACCATGCGGATCGCCTCCTCCTGGCCCTGGAAATCAGGGATCAGCACCTCTACCTGGCAACCGGGAGCCTGGCGGCGAATCTCCTCGATGACCATGGCAAACGCGCGTGCGCCGCCCAGAACGTCATCGTCGCGGTTCACGCTGGTGATCACCGCATGCTTGAGGCCAAGGACGGAAACCGCTTCGGCCACCCGGCGCGGTTCATCGAAGTCGATGGCGTCGGGCCGTCCCTTGGGCACGGCGCAGAATCCGCAGCGGCGGGTGCAGGTATTGCCCAGCATCATGAACGTCGCCGTCCGTTGGTTCCAGCACTCGCCGATGTTCGGGCAGTGGGCCGACTCACAAACCGTGTGCAGGTTGAGTGAGCGGGCAAGACTCTTCAGCTCGTGGTAATTCTCACCCACCGGCGCGCGGGCCTTGAGCCAGGCCGGTTTCGGGGAGGGAATGCGTGGGCTGGTGTCGATCTGAACGAGGTCAATCACGCTGCCTTCATTGTATCTGTAACGCATTCACTTCTGGCGTATACGACGCAACCGGTCCCGACGTAGCTTTTCCTCAAGTAAAGCCGCACTTCGCTACCCTCCGCCGTGCCGCGTAGAAGGGAAATGCGCTTAGCGAAGCCGCCCGGTTACCTCGGGCCTCACAAGGTAGAGGAAGAACACCAGGTTAACCCCAGCCATGACCACCCATTGGCCCTGGTGGAAGCGGAATAAGCTGTAGCATCCAAAGCACATCGAGAGGAAGACCGCGCCCAGCGTAAGCGCCCATCCCCAGCGGCGCATGCGGATCAGTCCCAGCCCGGCGACGGCGAAGACCGTGCACAACAGCAGGATCGGAATGCGGCCTCTCCCCGGGGCATAATGCCCGGAAAGCACTCCGCTCACGCCCACTACCGAGAGGCCCAGCATCCAAAGCGCAATCGCCGCCATTCCCGGTAGTGGCAGCTTGCCGCTTGGCGCCGGATCGGTCATAACGTGTGCAGGTAGGCCATCAAATCCGCAAGCTCCTGATCAGACAGTGTATTGCCCAGCGGGGGCATCATGGCTCTCCCGTACAGAATAACCGCGGTTACGCGGGCGTCATTTGCCGGCGTGCCGCTCGGCAGGTAAGGCTTTCGGAACAAGCCCTCGAGGCCGGGCCCGTTCAGGCCTTTTTCCGTGTCGGCATAATGGCAAACCGAACATCGGCTCACAAAGACCCGGCGCCCCGCGGTTTCCCGCGCTGTCAGCTCACTGACTGGCTTAGAGGGTGCAAGCTGGTGGCAGCCGCATAGAGTCAGCAACCCGGCAGCCGGCAACAGCAGGCGTCCAGCCTTCAATTCGACTCCGCAATCGCGGCCACGATCTTGTCCATTGCCGCGCGGTCTCCAGGTGTGGACGGCCGGTGATCGGTGCACATAATGGAGAAGGCAACCGTCTGCCCGCTGGCTGCGACCAGGTAACCGGTCAAAGCGCGGGCTTCCCCCAGCGTCCCCGTCTTGGCAAAAACCTTGCCGTCGAGCAAAGGCTGTTTGAAGCGCGCGGAGAGTGAGCCATCCACTCCACCTACAGGCAGCGACGTGCGGTACGCCTCGCCCCAGGTCTGCCTCGCCGCGTAAGCCAGCAGGGTGGTGAAGGCCCGGGGTGTGACCAGATCTTGTACTGAGAGCCCGCAACCGTCGTAGAGGACAAAGTCGCCCGGGTCGACCCCCGCGGAGATGAGAAACTGCCGCACCACTCGCGTCCCTTCGACCAGAGAACCATCCGTGCTTTCCAGCTTGCCCAGCGTCCTGAGAGTGATCTCCGCATGCAGGTTTTGGCTGACCTTATTGGTCACCACCAGGTCGTCCCCCAGCGGCGGAGAAACGTGAGACGCCAGCACAGTCTGCTCCCCAACCGCAGACTGGACGTTCTGAGAAGAAATCGGGTGGAGTTCGAGCGGTTGCGCCTGCTCCGTGAGAAAGTCGCCAGTATTGGAAGTAAGGCGATGCTGTGCCCGCGCCATCCCGCTGACTTTCACCCCGCGTGCCACCAGCATTTCTCGCAACGACCGTGCAGCATAATCGGCGGGGTCTTCAATGGCCAGCGCAGTGTGGAGGCCTTGTTTGCCCAGCGGCGTATGGCCGAAGAGCCGAACCGTCATCGCACCCGGGGCGCGCTCCACCCCGGGCTTTTCAGGGTCGCCTGGAGGGCTGGTGGAGAGCGAGTTCGCGATCGCGTAGTAGGCAGTCGCCGGAACCCACGATACTACCGCCGGCTCACCGGCCTGGGCCGCCGGCATGGCGCTGAGGTAGACCTCATTGTCGTTCACGCTCAGGGCAGAAGCGGGCGCGCCATAGCCCCACTGCAGGTCGTCCCAACTCCAGCCGGCGCCATACCGCTCAAACAGGAACCAGGTGTCATCTCCGACAACGTCCCCAACCACGGACCGGACACCGTGGCGCACGATCTGATCGGCCATATCTTCCAGCGCAGCCAGTGGCGGCCCAGTGCGTTCCGTTTTCAGACCAAAGGGGATGGTGCGCGCAGACATGTTGGCATCGCCCACCCCAAGGATCGTGATATCGCCGCGAACCTCTCCCCCGCTGCCCACCGGCGCATTGCTCTCCACCAACGTCGTGAACGTAAGCCCGCTGGGCAACAGGGCAAACGCTGCCGCCGTCGTGAGTAATTTGGCGTTCGAAGCCGGGTTGAAGTACTGGTGATCATTGAGCGCATAAATGGGGCTGCCGCTGAGCGCAACCACAGAAATTCCCCAGTGTGCCTGGCTTACGGCAGGATCGGCAAGAATGCGAGCAACCGCCTTGGGCAGCGGCACTTTGTGCACAGCTGTATGTTTGGGCCGTGGTCCCGCCAGCGCGGAGACGGGAAACAGGAAGACCAGCAACAAGCTGAGATGGGGGGAGCGCAGATGCATGTCTCTGCGCGGAGTGTACCTCACGGCCCCTGGTTGGGCGGGGTCTTAGAATGGGGGATGATGCCGTTTGCTTTGCGCGCCCGCTATGACTGGAAGCTGCGCACACAATCTTTGCCATTGGGGACGCGGACCCAGGTGATGGGTGTTCTGAACACCACGCCCGATTCCTTTTCCGATGCAGGAGCCTACACCGAACGTGCCGCAGCTATCGAGCATGCCTTGAAGATGTTCGGCGATGGAGCTGACATCGTTGATATCGGCGGCGAATCCACCCGGCCCGGAAGGCGCGACCCGGTCGGCATCCAGGAAGAAATCGACCGTGTTCTTCCCGTGCTCGAGGGAGTGTTGCGCCATCGTCCGCAGTCGATTCTCTCGGTGGATACTTATAAGTCCCCAACAGCCGCCGCGGCACTTAAGGCGGGAGCTGAGATCGTCAATGACGTCAGCGCGTTTCTGTGGGATGAGACCATGGCCAACGTCTGCTCGGCGTCCGGTTGCGGCGTCGTGCTCATGCATACCCGAGGCCGGCCGCAGGAGTGGCATGCTCTACCAGCCATCGACTTGAGGGAAGTAGCGCCACTGGTCAAGCAGGAATTGAAGCACAGCCTTCAGCAGGCGTTAGACGCAGGAATCGAGCGTGAGCGGATCGTTCTCGACCCAGGATTCGGTTTCGGGAAAATATACGACCAGAATTACTACCTGCTTGCCGGCATGCCAGAGTTGAGCGGTCTAGGACAGCCTCTGCTGGCAGGCGTCTCCCGCAAGCGATTTCTGGGCAGAACGCTATCCCGCATCTACAACGGAGACGATGCGCCGGTAGAGTGCCGTGGAGCCGCTTCTCTGGCCGCTATGACAGCGACCATATTAGCCGGCGCCCACCTGGTAAGAGTCCACGACGTGCGTCCGGCCCGGGAAGCCGCAGCCATAGCCGACGCCATCCTGGCCGCGGCATGCGAGTAGAATCTCTGCCCTCGTGGCAGAAAATGGAGTTCTCAGCCTCTGGGTAGGTCGCAACCGTGTCCCACTAAACCCTCAGTGCTTGCCGTCCTCATTAGAGATGCGGCTAGCTTCAAAACTCACGATCCGCCACTGGCCCGCCCGGTTGCTATAAACCCGTGTATACCGGAATCGCCCGCTAATATCGCGGTCGCCGTTCTTACCCACCAGCTCGGCTTTTGACGTGACCACGGCAGTGTCCCCGTAGATCCGTACCTTGATGTCGCTCAGATCGAGCTGGGTGATGCGAAGGGACCCCGTGCGGCGTCCGGCTGAGTTCATCCGCCTTGGTTTGCAGGGTACCGTTGGCGCTGATGCCCAGATAGTCATCGGCCAGCAGGCGGTCAACCTCCGACACGTTATTCGTGAGCTGGGCCTGACGCCAGTCCATCTCCAGCCCTTCTATCTCTTTATGGGTCGCATCACGATGAGGAAAGACAGCATGCGCCTGAACTGTCGCGCCGCAGGTCAATATGAGGACGAAGAACAGTCTGCCGACCGTGGGAAACAGCCAACGATGCTCGGAATGAGCGCCCATAAGCGTAGCCGGATGTTAGTCCGCGTCCGAATAACGAGTCAAAAATGAAACTCCAGAGTGACAGTTTTCGAGGTTGAACGCAATGCCACGGGGTGTGACCTGCAACCCGCCATGGAGCGCCGGAGTAGCAAAACAAACGGGATGCGGAACCAGTCCTCCAGGTCCCTGCAATCGGTAATTCGCGGCCCCTAACGCAATACCTAGACAACCGCTGTCAGATTCTCGACCTCTCGTTGGCGCATGAGCTGGAAAAGGCCGCCGACGGCAAATTTCTTGAAGTGGGGGGTCGTGCGATGGAGCTCACTGGCAGCCCGGTCCTGGTACTGCTCGTAGATCACCACCACGGTCGGGTCGTCCTCCACCGTGTGGGGGATAAAACTCAAACACCCCGGTTCCAGGCGGGATGCGAGAGCCAGCTGGCGCAAAAGATCGCTAACGTTTTCGCGGTCTTCCGGGGCGAATCGCATGCGTACGAGAGTGCTGACCATCTTGCTTCTAATCTATCCGGAAATATCTCTCCCCACCCCGGATTTCCGGTCGAGATTGGAGGCGTTGGCGAACTTCACGCGACTTTCCTTGAAGAAAGCCGCACACGCGGCCACGTCTGGCGCTGCGTAACCGGAAATCCGGGCACCCCGGATTTCCGGTCGAGATTGGAGGCGTTGGCGAACTTCACGCGACTTTCCTTGAAGAAAGCCGCACACGCGGCCACGTCTGGCGCTGCGTAACCGGAAATCCGGGCACCCCGGATTTCCGGTCGAGATTGGAGGCGTTGGCGATTATCCGGAATGCATCCAGTCCAGAGCCTCGGAGAAACCGGGGAGGATCATGGTCTGTTCCCGATCCGGGCCGGTGGAAACCATGCCAATCTTTGCGCCCGACTCCGCTTCCAGAAAACGAAGATACTTCTGCGCGGCTTTTGGCAGCTGTTCAAACTCGGTAATGCCCTCGGTGGAACACTGCCAGCCTTCCAGCTTGGTGTAGACCGGCTCAAGCTTCTCAAACCCACTCACATCTGCCGGGATAGTGTCGCTGACCTGGCCGCCTACGCGATAGCCGGTACAGATCGGAATCTCGGCAAAGCTGTCCAGAACATCCAACTTGGTGACTACCAGCCATTCCGTGCCATTGATTTCGCTGGAGTAGCGCAGCAGCGGCAGATCGAGCCAACCGCAACGGCGCGGGCCGTCCGGTCACTGCGCCGTATTCCTGCCCGCGGGCGCGCAGCAGATCGCTGGTCTCGCCCCAGATTTCGGTTGGGAACGGGCCCTCGCCCACCCGCGTGACATAAGCCTTGGTGACGCCGATCACCGTGCCGATCGCGGTCGGTCCCACGCCGGTGCCGATCACCGCGCCCCCGGCGGTGGATGACGAGGAGGTCACGAAGGGATAGGTGCCATGATCGATATCGAGCATGGTGCCCTGCGCGCCTTCAAACATCACGCTTTGGCCCTGGCGGATCGCGTCGTTCAGCAGCGCTGCTGTGTCGGTGACAAAGGGCCGAACGCGCTCGGCTGCTTCGGCGTACTCGTCGTACATCTTGATCGGGTCGAGCGGGTCGGTGCCGAACAGCGCATGGGCGACCGCATTCTTTTCGTTGCAGGCATTTTCGATGTGCGTCTTGAGCAAGCTGCGGTTCAGCAGGTCAATCACCCGCAGGCCGCTGCGATGCATCTTGTCTTCATACGCGGGACCGATGCCGCGGCTGGTGGTGCCGATCTTCTGCCGTCCGGGAGCATTCTCCGAGGCCAGCTCGATCATGCGGTGGTAGGGAAGAATCACCTGCGCGCGGTTGGAGACAAAAAGCTGCTCATCGACGTTGACCCCCAGGTCGCGAAGCTTGCCGATTTCCTTCAGGAAGGCCAGCGGGTCGAGCACCACGCCGTTGCCGATCACCGCACGGCAGTCCGGGCGCAAAACACCGCAGGGGACCAATTGCAGAACGAACTTCTGTCCCCGGATGATGACCGTATGCCCGGCATTGTGGCCGCCCGCATAGCGCGCGACCACCGCAAATCGATCGGAAAGAACGTCGACGATCTTTCCTTTACCCTCGTCGCCCCATTGGGCGCCCAGCACTACTGCAGTCTTGGCTCGCATGAACTCCAATCAATTTCGTGTGACGCACTCTTCCCCGTCCGGCTCGGCCTCTTGATCGAACGTCATCAAACCTGCGAAGGGGTGTGTGGAAATATTTGCGGACAAGTCTGGCGCGGCCGCGCAGCTCGTCCGACTCCTGATCATATAACGCTATCGGGAAGCGGCCAAGCATCTGATCCATCGTCGAACATCAACGTGCGGCCGCCCCATCCCGTTGCCCATCCCACTGCCGATCCCATCGCCAATCTTTGACGGACTCCCTACCGGCGAGGGCGGAGAAGCAGTCCCAATCTCCTCTGCGACAATGACAGCAGACGAGCCATGCCGGAACTGCCTGAAGTTGAAACCATCGCGCGCGGGGTCGACGAGCGTCTGCGCGGGGACCGCATCGAAACCACCTGGTTCAGCGAAAAGCCTGAGCCCTTCAAGACCTCTCCGCAGCTGATGGCAAGCGAACTCGCCGGCCGGCGCATCGACCGCGTCCACCGCGTCGGCAAACACATCGTCTTCGATCTGGCGGACAGCCCGTCGACCAAACGTGTTCATTCCGGGTTGCAATGGATCGTGCACCTCGGCATGACCGGCCGCCTGCTGGTTGCTGATCCTGCAACTCCCGTTCCCCGCCACACCCACGGCATCCTGCATCTGGCTTCGGGCAGAGAACTCCGCTTCGTGGACCCACGGCGATTCGGGCGCATGGGGCTCCACGGGGAGGACAACCGCCCCTAAGCCGTTCGCCGGCACCGGCCAGGAGCCACTCAAATATCGCCGGACGAGTTCGCCGCCCTCTTCCGCTCCCGCCGCACACCCATCAAGGCCGCCCTGCTGAATCAGAAACTCTTGCACGGCGTGGGAAATATCTATGCCGACGAAAGTCTCTTTCGCGCCGGCATCCGGCCCCGCAGGACTGGCCCGCCACCTGAAGCGGGCGGAACTCGACCGCCTCCATGCCAGCCTGCAGGCGGTTCTTAGCGAGGCAATCTCGCTCGGCGGTTCTTCTGTTTCCGACTACGTGGATGCGGCCGGCGTGGAAGGCTTCTTCCAGCTCGAACATCGGGTCTATCTCCGCACCGGCCAGCCCTGCCTGGTATGCGGGACACCGATCCGGCGCATCCTGGTGGCCGGCCGCGGCACGCATTATTGCCCCCACTGCCAGCGCTAGGTTGGGCAGGAATCCTCCATTCTGACGGCGATTTCTATGAATTCCAGAATGATTGCCGGGGCGAGGCTTCCATAAACCGGAAAGAGCGACCTTGGAAAGAGGCTAAGTAGTTGATAACAAACAAGATGGCAAACGGCATGTCAACTGCTACTAGTAGGGCAGCCAGCGACGCACGTGGCTCGCATTGAATGCGAGTCCGGCGCCTCAGATCCGGCGAGCAGAGCTCAGGTTCTACCAGGACCAGCCGCAACCGGAGCTTTACATCCCGCAGACACAGCTCTGCCGGGGAACCCTTGGGAGGCCAGTGATTGGCCATTATCAAGAAAAGCCACTCAGCTCGTGGCTTTTCTCTTTCTAATCACTATTTCTTCCGCTCCTCCCGCCAATTCTCCTCTTCTAGCCCCAACCGTACCCATCATTTCAGGTACCGCCGCGTATCATTTCCGAATAGCACTTGCTCTCGGGCAGCGTATCTGTGTATTATCGGTTTTGCCTATCGAGCGGCTGTAGCCAGATCTCAGATGTGAGTCAGGCTCGCCGCAATTCTCGAGAGTCAATAGGGTTTTTCTGCCGCGTCGCACCTGCTGGCCCAAGTAGCGAGTTTGTCGCTGGGTCAATCAATAGCGGTACAGACAACACCAGTAGTTTGTTTGAGAGATCAAACCATAGGTTCCACCCCGAACCGTATCTTTTGGATAAGTTCCTTTTGAGCGCGTGGGCCGTGGCCGCTGGCCATCGACTAAGTGGAAACATGAGTTGCAGCCAATCTCTGCCTTCCCCCGGTCGGGGATAGGTTGCATCTGGGCCAGCTGCAAGAACAGCCAACGCACCGGGATGTGCATGCATGACAACAGAGCAAAATCAACCACAGGCGCAGCCGAATCAGGCCCAGCCTGCAGGACAAAGTGAAGGGCAAGGGCATCGTCGCCGGCGCCGCAGACGTAAGGGATACTCGAACAACCAGGCAAAGAGTCACGCCAACGGTGAGCCTGTAGCCGGGTCGGGCCAAACCCATTCCGCCAAAAAGGCGCCCAAGACCAAGTCACCAGGCCAAAATCGCTTTGCCGGAAAAAACGGCAATGGTAGCAACGGCAGCGCGCACGCCGCGATGAACGGAACCAACGGCAACGGCGGCGGCCGCCGTAAAGGCAAGCAGCGTCGGCAGCAGACATTCGTCGGCCCCATGGACCACAGTTATCGCGTGGTAAATGGCAACACGGCGGATGCGCCTCATTCCGCCACTGAATTCCGCGGCAACGGTCAGAATGGCCACTTCGTCGAGGCCCCGCCAAAGGATCCTGTCGTCGCTCCCGTTCGCGAAGACGCACCCATTCGCATTTACTGCTTTATCGAAGACCTGTTCTTCCTGGCCAAGATCCAGGAAGCGGCGCGAAAAGTGGGCGTGAAGGTGGGCTTCGTTAAGGCCGATAAGGATATCGTGTCGCGCCTGGCGGACGTGCCCGAGGGCAGTCGTCCTTCGCTGATCGTATTTGATCTGAACAATGTCAGCGCCAAGCCGCTTACCCTGATTCCGCGCCTCAAGAGCAAAATGAAGCGCGGCACCTCAGTGATTGGTTTTCTCTCCCATCTGCAGGGTGATCTGAAGGCGAAGGCCATGGAAGCGGGCTGTGACATGGTGATGCCACGCTCCGCCTTCTCCCAAAACCTCCCCAACCTATTGCGCCGTCACGGGCTCGATGCAGAATTGGAAGCCGCCGAGGCTTAAACAGGCTTGCGGAAAAACCAGACAGACCGAGCGAAAGGCTCAGTCACTGGCAAGTCAAGCACGCCAATGGCGCTCGCTCGGCTCGCAGAAACGCCGCTTTGTATCAGGGCAAGACTTTAGTCGCGCCGTGAACGATTGACAATGCGTCGGGCTCTAGCTGTGAGGTACGTCTTGTTTTAGCCCGGCGGCCAAACCATGGCGCGTCCGCCCAGCAGATGGATGTGAAGATGGTCGACCGTCTGGCCGCCGTCGGGACCGGTATTGATCACCGTGCGAAAGCCCTTCGACAGTCCTTCTTTGCTGGCGATATCGGCCGCGACCAGGTGAAGATACCCCAACAACTCCTGATCTTCCACGCCTGTCTCTGCCAGCGATCCAATGTGTTTGCGCGGTACCACCAGCACATGCGTCGGCGCCTGCGGATTGATGTCTTTGAACGCGTAGGTCAGATGGTCCTCAAAGACCATCTTCGAAGGAATCTCGCCGGCAATGATTTTGCAAAATAAACAGGGCATGAGGATGAAGCTCCTCTTCCTATTTGCTGAAATATCGCGGATGGCCGCCTGGCTGCCATGGATCGTAACTTGCTGCGAACGCCTCGCGAGCTGAGATCGGTGGATGCGTATAGGTCCAGAAGACAATCAACGGCGACGGGTAAGGATACTCGAGCGATTCTTCTCCCAGCCGCTGGAAAGATTTTGCCGCTACTGCCTGCGGGTCAGCGACGATCCCATGGACCACCTCCATTCCGAAGACATCCGCCTGGTGCTCTTGTGCCCGGCTAATGGTGTTACCCACCGGCTCGGCGGCAAAAGAGAGCACAGATAACACCAGCAACAGCACTGCCGCCGCCGCCCAATCTTCAAGCGAAGCGATATGCCACCGTGGCCCATAGCGTCGAATTAAAAAGCGCGCTAAATGCGACCCAATCCATAAAAAGAAGAGAGACACGAAGGCTGCGATCGCGAGCCCACGTTCGATGTGGTGAAGCTCGTAGTGGCCCAGCTCGTGCCCGAAAATCAGCAGAACCTCATTCGTTGGAAAACTCTTGAGCGTGGTGTCCCAAACCACTACACGCTGTGATGATCCAAATCCTGTTACGTAGGCATTGGAGCTGGTGTACTTTTCGCTGGCCTTCATCAGGAACATGCGTGAAGGCGGAATGGAGACCCCGGTTCTGGCTACTACGCGTTCCAGTTGATCTACCAGCTGGGGGTGAGTTGGCGCCAGGGGTTCAAAGTGATTGAACAAAGGGTCGACAACCAGCGGCAGCACAAAAACGACCAGCAGACCAGTCGGTAGCGACATTGCCCATAGCCAGAGCCACCACAGGCGTGAACGCCGGATCAGGATAAAGGCCGCGGAAAGAATAACCGTTCCGGAAACCAGGTCAAGCATCACCGCCTTGCCCCAGTCCGCCAACCAACTGCCCCACCCCTGGATGGATTGACCGTAGATGAGCGAGATGTGGTGGGCCAGCACTGCGAGCGGTAGGTGAAACAGCGAGAGCAGCAGCAGAAGAAGCGGCGCAAAGCAAAGCCCCTGCATCCAGGGTTTACGTGTAATTGAGGCCGCCGAAGCCGCCAGCCCCGCCGCCCAGCGAAAATTCAGCACAGCCACCAGCACAATTACACTCCACATCGTCGAACCGAAGTAGAGCCCCGTGCGCCAGTGATAGAGCGCTCGCGCTCGCTCCAACTCACCCGCCGGAAGCGTGTACCGCAGCGCAGAAACAGAAGAAAGTAACATGTGCATGCTCAACATAGGCAGGCAGTAGCAAACAAAGCGCGCATCGAGATTCGTGCCCGAAAAGCAAATTTAAGAATCTGTACCCGTGACAGATCAAAGGGTGCCCCATATCTCGCGTTCTTTGCGAGATGTGGGAAACGCAGGCTCCAGAACCGAAGTACTGACCCCGCAAACAATGCCTATAGAGATTCGGGCCTCGTTCCCCAAAAACTAATCAAGCCGAACAAGATAAGCCTCGCCCTCGCTAGGCTCAAGCTCATGAGCAATCTCAACCGCTTTTCCCTTGTCGTCTGCCAGCGGGCGGATTCTCACCCAATGACCGGTCGGTCCAGTGAATTCAATTACATTCGCCGTGCGGTATTTGCGTGTGAGCTGGTCCCGCAACTTATCCGCGCCTTTTTCATTTTTGAACGCCCCAACCTGCACGCACCACCGCCCTCCGTAGTCCAGGGGAGCCGGAGCGGCGAATACCTCAATGCGCACCCGCGCTAACCCAGGCCTCCACACCCCGATCGCTTTGGCGGATGCCAGTGAAAGATCCAGCATGCGATCAGGAACAAACGGTCCCCGGTCGGTGATACGCAAGATCACCGATTGTCCGGTAGATAAATTTGTGACTTTAATCAGCGAGTTCATCGGGAGCGTTCGATGGGCCGCGGTCAGTGCATCTTTGTCGAAGATTTCCCCGTTGGCGCCCCGTCGCTTGTCATACGGCGGCCCGTACCAGCTAGCCATTCCCTCCTCGCTGTAGATCACCGGGTGCGAGCTGACGAAATCCGCGTCCGCCTTGCTGTCGGCGACCGTCGGCGAGGGTTGGCTGATAGTCGCGGCAGAGGAGGGAGCGGGGCCGACTGCAGCCGGGGCGCTAAGCGCCGGTGCTGGAGCGACCGCGACAGGCGGAACCTTGTGCCGGCAGCCGGCGACGAACGCCATCGCAATACTGAGCAGAATCAGCCGCGGCAGTTGGCAGCGCACCCCGATTCCGGACGGCACTTTAGCGCGCTCCGGGGCCGGGACCGTTGTCGAGCTGTTCGGCCAACTTCCGCAATCGATCCGCGGCGCCATGCAGGGCCTGCGCAGAATCCTGCCGTAGTTGCGGCACCACCTGATCGTTCAGATAGGCGATTACTTTCTTCAGTTCCTCTTCGACCCGGGGCAACGCCTGGTTAACTCGTTCATCCACCTTCTTACCGAAATCTTCAAAGCGGCTGTTGCTCTTACTGTCGGATGGCTGATCCATAATGCCTCCCTTGTGCATCTCTCCAATAGGTGTTGGCGATAGCGCCCTCGGGTGTCTCGCCGATACAGATTACAGTACGCGACCGGCTCGAATGGGCGGAGCACTGGAACCCAAGCCCGGTCGAACCTTGAAGCCTGGAGAGGTTGTGTTGAGGATTTCTTCCCCCCGCCATTTTTGCCTCGTCTTTCTCGTTGTCTCCGTTGCCTGCTCTGGCTCCAGTCTTGCGCAAACGTCAGTCGGCGTGCCCGGGAACGTGCTGGCATCGGCTTTACCCGACGCGCCGCAGCCGCAGACTGCGCCCGAACCATTTGCGGCTAAGCAAATAACCGTCTATCCACTTTCGTCGGCGCGAAAATATGCCCAGGTCATCGAGCCCGATCAGGCCGCGCATCCCCTGGACGGCACGGATAAATTAGTGTTTTCTTTCACCGAAGTCGCCCGGCCGTTTACCCTGCTTCCCGCCCTCTACTCCGCCAGCTATGAACAGTTGTTCAACACCGACCCCAAATACGGCCACGATGCCGGAGCCTTTGGTGAGAAATTTGGTGCGGCCATGTTGCGCTCCGCCAGCGTTCGGGTTTTCTCCGACGGAATCTTTGCGGCTGCCTTTCACCAGGATCCACGCTATTACCGCATCGCCCATGGCAATCTCGTCCGCCGCGGCCTGCGTTCCGCCGAGCAGGCGCTGGTTCGCCGTGGGGACAACGGAGACAACCAGTTCAACTACTCCGGCATCGCCGGTCGTGCGGCCGCCGCCGCCCTGGTCGTTACCTACTATCCCGAACCCAGCATTACCGCCAGGGTCGTCTCTCTGACCTTTCTGACCTCGATTGCCACCGACGCTGGCGGCAACCTGGTACTGGAATTTCTTCCCGACGTGATCCGCAGGGTTCCCATCATGCAGAAGCTGCGTCTCGAGTAATCCTTCGCATTTGCTTCCGCGAGCCCTCCCCAGCAGTGGCATTTCGCCACAGAGGTATTCGAAAGCGCAACAGCGACGGATCAGCCGTTCAAATCAATGGTTTGCCGTCCGCCTCCAATTTCGCGCAGTTCACCGCGACTCGTTTTAGTTTGCCGGGTCGAAGCCGTACTCTGGGGAGAGTTTTGGCTGGCCGCATTGCACCGAAGCTGTCAGACTTGCTCAGTCCTCGTGGGCCCTGCACCCGAGCTTCGCTTATTAGGAGAGATTCATGTCAAAAGCCGTCAAGTATGCAGAGCGAGCAGTAACCATCGCCGCCCAGGGAGCATGGTTCGTTTTTGAACGTGTGAACCGGATCAGCCCGAACGCCTCCTTCACGCCAAAGTGGTCTGATAAGCCGCTGTTGAAGTCCTACCAGAAGGAAAAGCCTCCTCTCGGCTGGCCCCGAACCACCGATTCCCTCTGTCCCAAGTGCGTTCCCGAGATTCGCCAGCAGATCATTGACGGCAAGCTGCCCCATGAAGTCCTTCTCAATGAGAAGGTCGGCGAGATCAAAGCCCAGATTATCGAGCGCGACGGCAAGATCCTCATGGTGAAGGATTGCCCGCAGCACGGCCACTTTGAAGATGTGATGTCGATCGATCCCGCCTTCTTCAAGCATTTGGAAGAGGTTTTCCCGGGCCGCGATATCCAGGCTCACAACGACGAGAAACTCCACAACCATGGCACCTCGACCGTGACCCATGGCCGCGGATCGGTCCTGACCATCGATCTGACCAATCGCTGCAACATGATGTGCGATCCCTGCTTCATGGATGCCAACCAGGTTGGTTTTGTCCATGAGCTCACCTGGGACGAGATCAAGACCATGCTTGACAACGCGGTGAGCATCAAGCCGCGGCGCCAGATGTCCGTGCAGTTCTCCGGCGGCGAGCCGACGCTTTCTCCTTACTTCCTCGACGCCGTTGCCTATGCCCGCAAGGTCGGCTACGAGTCGGTGCAGGCGGCAACCAACGGCATCGAATTCGCCAAGAGCAAAGAGCTTTGCCGCGCCGCCGCTGAAGCCGGCCTCCGCTACGCTTATCTGCAGTTCGACGGTATCGGCAATGCAGCCAATTCCCATCGTAAGGTCGGCAACCTGTTCGACGTGAAACTTCAGGCCATTCACAACCTGCATGAAGCCGGTGTCGACATCGTTCCCGTAACCACCATCATCAATGGCATCAATAACGAGCAGGTCGGCCACATTATCCAGTTCGCGCTGGATAACCCCAAGACCATCAACTTCCTCAGCTTCCAGCCGGTTTCCTTCACCGGCCGTGATGAAGCCGTCAGCGACGAACGCCGGATAGCCCAGCGCTACACCCTGAGCCACATGGCCCACGATGTAAAGAACCAGACTGGTTTAGGCGAGCCCACCCGCGACTGGTTCCCCATCAGCTTTATGAGCACCTTCTCTGACTTTGCTGACCTGGTTCACGGACCAGACCGCGAATGGGGCCAGATCTCCTGCGGCTGCCACCCCAACTGCGGCATCGGCATGGCGGTCATGATCGACAAAGAAACCAAGGAAGCCGTTCCCGTCACCGCCTTCTTGAATGCCGACCGGCTGGCCAAAGATATTGCCAAACTGAACGACGCCGCCCGCGGCAAGTCCCTCTCGCTCCTTGGCATCACCCTGGCGCTCCTGCGCAATTACAACCCTGTCAAGGCGCCAACCCACATGCGGATCATGGACCTGTTGAAGAAGTTCGACAAGTTCTCCGGCTCCACCAAGCGCAACTACGGCTCGGTCAAAGCAAACCGGACCATGGCCGATATCCAACAACGCCGCGCCGATCGCTGGAACTTCCTCTTCATCGCCGGCATGTGGTTCCAGGACCTTTTCAATTACGACTTTCGCCGCACCGAACAATGCATCATCCCCTACGCCACCCAGGAAGGCGAAATTTCCTTCTGCGCTTACAACACCGGCGTGGGCTGGCGCAACATCATCGAGAAGATGCACATGACGGCCACCCTCACCAAGTGGTACGAGGAGCACGGCCGGCATGAGATCTTTGCCGGTGGCAAGAAGGTCGGCATGGGCGACGCGCAGCACACCCTGCTGCTCAACCAGGAGCATGTGACCGCCGCGGCCAACCACACTCTCGACGATCTGGGCATTGCCAAGAATTCGCGCGAAGAAAAGCTGAAAGCACGCGACGCGAAAATCAAGCAGGATGCGGAAAGCGCGAAGATGGCGCGCCTCTATCGCGAACACGTTTTGGGCGAAAAGCCGAAAGAAGGCTTCATTCCTCTGGACACCCTGATCGCGCCCGCACCCAAGGCAGCTCCGCAGGCTGCTCCGGCCCCTAGCCAGGAACCGGTCATGGGCGACTAAAGCAATTAACAGCTAGAGCAAAAAGGCTGCCAACATGGCAGCCTTTTCTGTGCTCCAATGGGGAGCAATGCGCACTATTTTGATTACAAGTCTGCTTTCCGCCAGCCTGGTTACCGCAGGTCTGACCGGCTGCACCGTTTATGGGGAGAAGAAACCGCCTACCCTGCAGAGCACCACCAGCGCGGAGCAATATGAACGAATTTTCTGGTCCACAGTGAAGGACAAGAAATGGCAGCAGGTTCCGGGGATGCTCGGCGCCAATGTCATGTACGGCGTGGGTGGCAAGGTGCTCAGCCGGGACCAGGTAGTGCCCTACTTTCAGAGCGCGAACATCGCTGATTTCACCATCACTGAAATGGTCGTCAAGCCAAACGGTCCGGACATGACGCTCAGTTATACCTTGCAGGTCTCCTCTCCTGGAGGCGCCGTTCAGACCCTGGCGGCAATCAGCGTCTGGCAACAAGTCGCCAACGGTTGGATCCTGATAGCGCACACGTCTTGCTCGCCAAGCTAGAAATATCTTTTCCAGCTACGGAGTCGGGTGGAAGTAGTCATTCCCCGGACCGATCGACCAACCGGAACAGATTTCCCGGGAACCCTCTGATACCCTCGTCCAATGGTGGCTACTGCTCCGGAAGCGATCCGGGAGTTCCAGCAAGAGCTCTTAACCTGGTTCGATGTCAACAAGCGCGATCTTCCCTGGCGGCGCAGCGCTGATCCGTACCAAATCTGGGTTTCCGAGATCATGCTGCAACAGACCAGGGTGAATGCGGTCATCGATTACTATTCTCGTTTTCTATCCCTCTTTCCTTCCGTTGCCGCTCTCGCCCAAGCCAAGGAACCGGATGTGCTCGCCGCCTGGAGCGGGTTGGGATATTACCGTCGCGCCAAGCTGATGCACAAGGCCGCGCAGGTAGTGGTGCGCGAGCAAAACGGAGCCCTGCCCTCGACTGCCGCGGAGTTGCGAAAACTTCCCGGAATCGGTGAGTACACATCCTCGGCCATCGCCAGCATCGCCTTCGGCGAACCCGTCGCCGTCGTGGATGGCAATGTCGAGCGGGTCCTCCATCGTGTCTTTCCCGGGCAGGAAAAACCCGTGGCCGCGCAGGCGAAATGGCTGCAAAGCCGTGCCGCCAGCCTGCTCGATAGCAACCGTCCAGGAGACTTCAACCAGTCGATGATGGAGCTCGGAGCAACCATCTGCCTGCCGCAAAGGCCATTGTGCCTGCAATGTCCGGTGCAGCCGTTCTGTGCGACCCGAGGAGAGCACCAGGCAGCCCCGCCGAAAAAGATGCAGAGCCGGCAAATTGCCTACGCACTGCTGCGCCGCAAGCGTTCTGCGGCGGTCCTCCTGGAGCAGCGCCCAGCATCCGCATCCTTGATGCCCGGCATGTGGGAGCTGCCCGAGGTGGCGATGCAGCCGAGCGACGATGGGCGCGTCGAGATTACGCTGCGCCATGCCATCACCGTGACCAACTATCGCGTCCAAGTGCTTAGCTTCTCCGAACAGGAAGCCAGGGTTCGTTGCGCGCCTCGCGGCTGGCCCCGCAAATGGACAAAGACCTCCGAGCTGGGCCGCCTGCCGCTCACCGGCCTGACCCGGAAAATCCTGCAACGCCTGCAAATCATGCCCAATAGCCTAGCCCTGGGGCTTGCGACCCACTCAAGGAAATCGAAATGAGCAGAAGGGTACGGGCTTCAGCCCGTACACAAAGCTAGCAAACAATGCGGCTTTAGCCGCTGAGGGAAATGATTTTGGAAAAGAGCGGCGCTCTCAAATTTCGTGAGGTCAGATGAAGAAATCCTTGTGCCTTGTTTTATGGCTCACTGCCCTTACCGGTCTTACCTTGAATGCCCAGCCGCCGGCGAACCCGGGGATGCCCAGCGTTCCTGAACTGGCCGGTGTTCCCGCCGCTGCCCGGCAGGCCGCCGCGAGCATCGATCCGGAAAAGATTCGCGCCCATGTCCGCTTTCTGGCAGACGATCTCCTTGAGGGCCGAGGCCCTGGAACACGAGGAGGCCGGCTGGCAGCCGAGTACATGGCCACGCAGTTCGCTCTGGCCGGGTTGAGGCCGGCGGGTGAGAATGGCACCTATTTCCAAAAGGTCCCCCTCCTGGCGGTGCATACCGATGTCGACCAGACCAGCTTTACCATTGTTCCCGCCAGCGGTCCGCCCGTCCAACTGAAGTATGGCGAAGACTACCTCACTAAGGATCAAACCGGCGCAACAACCACTGACATAGATGCTCCCATCGTCTTCGTTGGTTATGGCATCGATGCCCCCGAGTACCAATGGAATGATTTCCAGGGCGTCGACGTCAAAGGCAAAATCCTGCTGGTGATCGTGAACGAGCCGCCATCGACCGACCAGAATTTCTTTCAGGGAAAGGCCCTCACCTATTACGGGCGCTGGGTTTACAAGTACGAACAGGCAGCGCGCGAGGGTGCGTTAGGTGTGCTCATCATTCACCGGACCGACCTGGCAAGCTACGACTGGGAAGTACTGCTTAACTCCGAATCGACCGAGGTCTCCTACCTGCGGAACGATCCGCTCTCCACCCTTCGGGCCGCGAGTTGGATACAACTCGAAGCAGCGCAAAAACTCTTCGCGGCCGCAGGTATGGATGCCAATCAAATGATTGAAGCCGCCGGCAAGCGCGGGTTCAGGGCGATCGAGTTGCCCCTCCGCCTCAAAGCGCATATCACCAGCCAGGTACGGAGATATGACTCGAAGAATGTGATTGGCATGGTGGCGGGAGCAGACCCGAGCCCGGGTGGCAACGTTCTCTACACCGCGCACTACGATCACCTCGGCATCGAGCACACTGCCTCCGGCGACAGGATCTATCATGGCGCTGCTGACAACGCGACCGGCTGTGGGGTCCTGTTGGAAATGGCGCGGGCCTTTGCCTCAGCGAAAATTCCCCCGCCACGCACCGTCTATTTCGCTTCGGTTACCGCCGAGGAGCAGGGCCTGCTCGGGTCTCAGTACCTGGGAATACATCCGCCGGAGCCTATTCGCGACTTCTCGCTGGACTTGAACTTCGATGAACTGTTGCCCATCGGCATACCCACGTCGGTTGAGGTTAGCGGTTCGGAGCGCACCAGCTTGTACCCGGTGGTGCAAAAAACGGCAACAGCCTTCGATCTTCAGATCCAGCCGGATCCCGCTCCCATGGCTGGCCACTACTATCGCTCCGACCATTTCAGCCTGGCCCGTGTGGGAGTGCCGGCGTTCTCGGTCGACGAAGGCACCCTCTTTGCCGGCCACCCGCCTGAATGGGGCGAGTGGCAACACGAGGAGTTCGAAAGTCAGCGATATCACCGGCCCACGGACGAATATCGTGCCGATATGGACTTCCGCGCCGATGCCAAACTGGCGCAGTTCGGGTTCTTACTAGGGTGGCAGGCTCTGTCCTCGGCGCACGTGACCTGGAAACCAGGAGACGAGTTCGAAGCTGCCAGAAAGAAAAGCACAACCCAGTAGAGGAAACGGCGATGGGGCGACTCAAAAATCTAACCGTACTGGTGCTGGCCGCACTATGCGGGCTGCCGCCATTAGCAGCGCAAGGCAGGGTGCCGGACCCGGTGCTGCATCACCGTAGCTATAACCAGGTCGACGACGGCCTGGACATTGACACCCGTTCCAGTGGCCGCACCATTCTCCCCCTGGAAGCCTCAGGACAATACGCGCTGGGTTCCAGTGGGTCGGTCGATGTGGAGTTGCAGCCAGACCGGCTCACCGGCTTCATTACCAGGCTTGGTGACCGCGAGAGCGACGAAGGCACGCCGCTCACTTTCTTTTTTGCCACCAGCCGCATGGCGGGGCAGCAAATATCCTTTACCACCCGGCAAATTCACGGTGTCTGGTTCTCCTTTGACGGGACCATCGTGCGTGGTTCAGCCCGCAGCCGTGACCAGCAAGGCTACTATCTGCTCGAAGGAAGGCTGGTAATGCACGACACAGACAGCCAGACCGAGCAATCCCGTATGGTCTCCCTGCCTTCGGCCCGCCAATATCCCAACGGCTAATAGGAGACGGCGCTTTACAACAATCGCACAACACGCGTCTTGAAAGAAGCAACCAGCCTTTAAACGGGGCCACGGCCGCATATGCCGTTTTGTGTCAGGGCACGACTTTTAGTCGTGCCGCAAAATAATTGGCGTTACGCCGGGCTTTAGCCCCTGAGCTACGTGTTTTCAGGATAAAGAACTCCCCTAACCCCTCCCACGACATCAATACAATGAGACGGGGATCAGGGTGGCTCGCTGAAGCGAGCTGTCCCCTATTCCCAATTCGCCTCAAGAGGAGTTAGACATGGATCGCACAGCAAGCGCGGTGTGGCACGGCGGCCTGAAAGACGGCAAGGGTACGATTTCGACCCAGAGCGGTGTATTGAAAGAAAGCCAGTATTCCTTTGGAACCAGGTTCGAAAATGGAATCGGCACCAACCCGGAAGAACTGATCGCAGCAGCGCACGCAGGCTGTTTTACGATGGCGCTGAGCGCTCAGCTCAGCACGGCGAATCTTCCGCCGGAGTCGCTCGAAACCAAGGCCACGGTCACTTTTGAAAAAACAGATGCCGGGCCGACCATCACCAAAATCCACCTGGCGACCACCGCCAAGGTGCCCGGAGCCGACCAGGCTGCATTCGACAAGGCAGCGCAGGATGCCAAGAACAACTGCCCCATCTCGCGCCTCTTCAAGAACAATACCGAGATCTCGCTCGACGCCAAGCTCACGTAGCTGAAGGCGCCCTGTCCTTCCGCGACGGAAGGATGGGGCACCCCTTCATTAGCTATTGGCTACGATGTACTCGCGAAGACTGCGATTGATACCCGCCGCCTGCAGCACCCCGCTGTCCAGCAGTTGTATCCACTGTTTCGCACCCTCGTCATGCGACATTGCGTTCAGCAGGTAGTTAGCCTGCACGATGATTTCCAGCGCGTTGCTGAGATCATGCGACAGACGGCGAATCTCTTTGGCCTGTTCTGCGGGAATGGAGGGAGGATTTAGCGTCATTCGGACCTCAGCCGAGGACCGATCTGGTCTCGGAATCGTACAGCTGTTGGTGTTGCCGGTTCCCGTTTCTGCTGGTTGCACCAGAATGCGTCATTCTGCCGATCGGCGCTTCGGTAACCTCATTTTCGTAAGTTGAGGAGAGATGCCTGCAGACGTTATTGTAATGGGATGAACCCATACGCACGACAGCTAGGCAGTCGCGATCCCCTCAAAGTAGTGGCCACCACCGCCAGGCATCTTGAACAACTTTCCGTTGCGCTCGGTCCCGTGCGCATTGAAGAATCGCCCGCCCCAGGAAAGTGGAGCCCTCACGAGATTTTGTGTCATCTAGCCGATTGCGAACTGGTCTTCAGCTTTCGTATCCGTCAGGCTCTGGCGGAGGATCGTCACGTCATTCAGCCCTTCGACCAGGAGGTTT
Organism: uncultured Acidobacteriaceae bacterium; assembly: GCA_963758385.1. Taxonomy (GTDB): domain Bacteria; phylum Acidobacteriota; class Terriglobia; order Terriglobales; family Acidobacteriaceae; genus PALSA-350. The sequence goes on from CAVWVA010000002.1 coordinate 446,101, forward strand.
GGGCTGGCAACTATGCCGGCTACGACACCCAGGCGGCCATGATGACTTTTTCCTGTGTGCGCCAATGGAACCTGATGTTGTTGCGTTCGGTCTCCCCGGGAATCATGACCAAGCAACTCAACCATCCCGAGCGTGGAGACATGACCTTCAGGGAACTGATTGAGACCATCGCCGGCCACGATCTGAATCATCTGGCGCAGTTGGAAGCGATTGCGGTCCAGGTGCCGCTGAGCCGCTAGCTGCGCATGCCCCGGTGCGTTTGACATCAGCGCCCGCCTTTTGTAAACTAGGGGTTGCTGCCGATCCAGCCCATCACGCTGGATACTATCGTGCCGGAGTGGCGGAATTGGCAGACGCGCATGGTTCAGGTCCATGTACTCGCAAGGGTGTGGGGGTTCGAGTCCCTTCTTCGGCACCAATGATCTTCAAAGCCCTGAGCAGCCATCCCGCGGCTCAGGGCTTTTCGCTGATCGGTTAGAGAGCGTACCCAACCACCCGATCGAAACGGTTCCGGCCTGCATTCGCCGTTCAATCCTGCCCCTGTATGTGCCTTGAGGTGTGTCTCAGGATTCCTGGGCAGCCGCCGTTTTTTCCAGCGCCTCGAAAAAGCGGTCCCGCCAGGTGTGGATATCAGCCTGGCGAATCTGATGGCGCAGGCGAAGCATGCGGCGGCGACGCTCTTCCGGCTTCATTTCCAGAGCCTGCTTGAGCGCCGCCGCAACCCCCACCTCGTCATATGGATTGACCAGGATCGCGCCCACCCGCAGTTCAGGAGCCGCACCGGCAAATTCGCTTAAAACCAACACCCCGTTCACTTCCGTTTTCGCCGCGCAATATTCCTTCGCCACCAGGTTCATGCCGTCTTTCAGAGAGGTGATCAGAGCCACGTCGGCGGCCCGGTAGATGGCGATTAATTCATCCCGCGGCACCGCACGATAGATGTAATTGATAGGTACCCATCCCGGCTCGCTGAACTCGCCGTTTACGTGGGTCACTAGCCGCTCCACTTCCCGCTTGAGCTGATCGTAGCGAGGGATGCCTTCGCGGCTGGGCACGACAATCTGAATCAACTCTACTTTGCGGTGAAATTCCGGGTAATTGCGCAGAAAGTAGCCATAGGCCTTCAGCCGCTCCGGAATGCCCTTGGTGTAATCCAGGCGATCGACGCCTACCGCGATCTGGATTTCATGCGAAGCTTGGCCTTGATCTGCTGCGCGCGCTCGAGCACGGGCGCGGACCCGGATAGGTCGGCGAAGCGCGCGGTAATCGATGCTGATCGGGAAAGCCTCGATATGCGTCTGCCGCCGCTGGCTGACCACCAGGCGGCTCTCTCCCCGGCCAGAAATCTTGACCGAAGGAACAAAGCAACGCAGGCAGGCAATCAGATTCCGCTGGTCGCGGCCGGTTTGCACGCCAATCAGGTCGTGCGCCAACAGGTCCTCGAGAATCTGCTGCCGCCACGGCAGCTTGGCGAAGATGTCTGGCGAAGGAAACGGGATGTGCAGGAAGAACGCAAGCCGCGCATCGGGCCGCCGGCTGCGCAACGTCTTGCCCTACTTGCATAAGCTGGTAGTCGTGGATCCAGATCAGGTCGTCGGGCTTAGAAGCTTGTTCTACGGCGTCCGCGAACTTGCGATTCACTCGCTCGTAAAACTCCCAATACCGGGGATCGAAATTGCAGCGCGATTGCAGATCATGGAAGAGCGGCCATATGATCTCGTTCGAAAAGCCTTCATAGAAGTTGCTTTGCTCCTCCTCCGTCAGGAAGAGCGGCGCGTACTTGTAGGGGTTATCGCCGCTCGCACGTTCGAGGATCTTGCGGATTTCCGCCGAGTCTTCAGTGCCACCCGAGCCCACCCAAATACCGCCGTGCGTTTTGAGCAGAGGCTCCAATGCGCTCACCAGGCCACCACTGCTGGGCTGCCCCTTGAGCTCCCCATGCTCCGAGTTGATAGTGATGGGGATACGGTTGGAGACCAGAACCAGCTTGGGACCCGCTGGGTTCATCGTGGAGCCTCTACGACCGCGGACGCCGCGGAGGTTTGATCTTGTGAAGCGGCAATCCACTGGTCGAGGAACTCCAGCAACTCTTCCGGCGGACGCAGCCAAAAACGCGCGCGCGACGCGCGAACCTGCTCTCGCACCAGGATGGAAAAGCCACGCCTTCCAATGCTTGCGAAGGCGTCCTCATCAGTGAGGTCGTCGCCCAGGTAAGCCGCTGGAGCCATGGCAGGCTCTTCTGCCAGAATCTGCCTCACGGCGGTTCCCTTTGTGCGATCGGTAGAACGCAACTCGAGACCACCATCAAAGGGAAGCAAGTCCAGGTTGCCCGGCTCGGAAAGCTCAGCAAAGACCGATTGGATACGGGAGCGTATCTGATCCTGCATCGCGGGTTCAAAACTGCGCCAATGCACCGCAATGGACGAGGGCTTGACCTCGAGGATTTCCGGAAAGCCGAGTTCCGCCATCTCCCGTGCAACATGTTGCAGGGTGGCTTGCTGCACGGAATCAAGCGCGAAAAGCCTATAAGAGCCGTCAGCTTTCAGTTGTTCTCGGCCGTGGCTGCCCCAGATTTCAAGCGGGTGGCAAGGACCCAGTAGCTTGCGAAGCTCACGGGCCGCGCGGCCCGAGACCAGCACCACGCGAGTCCGGGGCAGTTTGGACAAGGCTGCGAGCCGCTCCGCCACTCCCGGGTAAGGAGCCGCCTGAAACCGGTCGTTATGAAAGGGTGCGAGGGTCCCGTCATAGTCCAGCATGAGCAGGGAGCGCGGTTCGGCTCGAAGACGCCCCCAAAGGGTCGCCGCTTCAGCCGAATTCGCCCACTGTAGAGGAAAATCATTCATATACAGGCATTTGGATGCGGCTACCTCTTGGAGCAGTGCGACTGTGAAGAAATCTGAACCTACGGGAGTTGGAGAGCCCAGCATTCATTGTACGGACCCGGCCCGGTTACGCACCCTCCCCGGCGGCTTATACTAAAAGTCTGGTGCGAGCGCACACCGATGCATAGCCAACTTACAGAAATCCTGGCCACTACACGGCGTGGAGTGCAGCAGCGCAAGGCCGCTTCTTCTCAACGCGATCTGGAGCAGGCTGCAGCCGCCCACCATCCGCGGGGCTTTGCCCGCGCCTTGCGGCAGAAGGCGGCCAGCGGGCCGGCCGTGATTGCTGAGCTGAAGAAAGCGTCGCCATCCAAAGGTTTGATTCGCCCCGACTTCGATGTGGCTGCCCTCGCTCCAGGGCTGGCGGGCGGGGGCGCCGCCGCCCTCTCCGTGCTCACCGAAGAACATTTTTTCCAGGGCAGCCTGCGCAACCTGGAAATGGCTTCTCAGGCTTGCGGTTTGCCCTGCCTGCGAAAAGACTTCATGGTCGATGAATTCCAGGTGCTGGAGGCGCGCGCCCACCGGGCGGATGCCATCCTGCTGATTGCCGCCGCCTTGACCGACCTGGAGCTCCGCGAGCTGGCGGCGCAGGCACACGCAATCGGGCTGGATGTCCTCTGCGAAGTGCATACGGCGGATGAACTTGACCGGGTGCTGCAACTGGATTGCGATGCCGTCGGAGTCAACAACCGCGATCTCAGAACCTTTGCAGTCCGGCTCGAGGTCTCGCTCGATCTCGCGGGTCGCTTGCCGGCCGGACGGGTTTATGTCAGCGAAAGCGGCATCGAGACGGCCGATGACCTCAACCGCTTGCGGGCGGCAGGCTTCCATGCCTTTCTCATCGGCGAATCGCTGATGCGCCAGCCTGACCCGGGTAACGCACTGCAGAGCCTGCTTCTGGCGGCGGCAGACCGCTCACCCGTGCCGGCCGGGCACAAGTGAACCCCGGCCATGTGGATCAAGATTTGCGGCAACACCAACCTTGAAGATGCGCACTTTGCGGCGGAGGCCGGCGCCAATGCGCTAGGCTTCATCTTTGCTCCCAGTCCCAGGCGGGTGGACGCTGGCCAGGTTCGGCAGATTACAGAAAAACTGCCCCCGCAGGTGGAGAAGTACGGGGTTTTCGTGGACGCCGGCTTCGACGAAATTGTCTCCTCTGTAACCTGCGGCGGTTTAACGGGGGTCCAACTCCATCGCTCCTTGGATCCCCTTCTGCCGCTCCGTCTGCGCGCCCACTTTCCAGAAGGTCTAAGCATCTTGCGCGTAGCGCACTACCAGGCGCCAGACTTTGAACAGCAACTGGCGGAGCTTAGCCGCAAGGAAGCATCGGATGCGGTGCTGGTGGATTCCTCCACAGCGCGAGCGGTGGGGGGCACCGGCACCAGCTTCGATTGGCTCGAAGCGCAGAGCAGCTTCCTGAGGGCCGGCCAGCACCTCCGGTTGATCGTCGCCGGCGGGTTGGCTCCCGAGAATGTGAAGCAGGCGATCCAGGCCTTGCGGCCCTGGGGAGTCGACGTGGTGAGCGGTGTGGAGAGCGCGCCGGGCAAGAAGGATCCACGGCGGGTCCTGGCGTTTATCCGGTCGGCGCAACAGGCTGCGGAGGAGATCCTGGAATCGCCGGCATCCGCGCCATAGGGGATCCATGGGAAAATGAGATGTAACTCTCGACCCGAGGCCGGGAGTTGATTCCACGAATCTTAGTAGCGAGATCGGTTCATTGCCCACATCTCGCAAAGAACGCGAGATATGGGGCACCCGAATTTGTGGGCAGGAAAGAATTGCCCTCATGCAGGCTCCTTAGTCCTAAGGCATTCTTTTTGAAGGGTATGGGCTTCAGCCCATACGTAAATATCCTGGAATGATTGCGGTTTTAGCCGCTGAGGGAGAGGCAAATCGTGAGCACAGTCACCAGCACCGTTGCCGGCCGTTTTGGCGCCTATGGTGGCCGCTATGTTCCGGAAACCCTGATGGCCGCGCTGGAAGAACTGGAGCACGCCTACGCCGAAGCCCAGGCTGATCCCGTCTTCCACGCCGAGCTCAATCTGTTGCTCGGGGACTACGCCGGACGTCCGACGCCGTTGTACCTGGCGTCCCGTCTGACCAGCCAATTGGGCGGGGCAAAGGTCTACCTCAAGCGTGAGGATCTGCTCCACACCGGCGCTCACAAGATCAACAACTGTCTCGGCCAGGGGCTGTTGGCGCGCCGCATGGGCAAGCATCGCGTCATCGCCGAAACCGGCGCCGGGCAGCACGGCGTAGCCACTGCAACCGTCTGCGCCCTCTTCGGCATGGAATGCGTCGTGTATATGGGCGAGGAAGACATGCGACGCCAGGAGCTCAACGTATACCGCATGCGCCTGCTCGGGGCCGAGGTCCGCGGCGTCAGTTCCGGCTCCCGCACCTTGAAAGACGCAATCAACGAAGCCATGCGGGATTGGGTCACGAATGTCCGCACCACGCATTACCTGCTGGGCAGCGTCCTGGGCGCGCACCCCTACCCCACCATGGTGCGCGACTTCCATCGCGTGATCGGGCAGGAGATCAAGCAGCAGATCCTGGAGAAGGAATCCAGGCTGCCAACCGCGGTGGTGGCCTGCGTAGGCGGCGGCTCCAACGCGATCGGCGCATTTTATGACTTCATTGAAGAGCCAAGTGTCCGGCTGATCGGCGTCGAGGCGGGCGGCCGGGGTCAGGCGCTGGGCAGCCACGCCGCGCGCTTCAGCGGTGGAAGCCCCGGGCGTACTGCAGGGTACCTACTCCTACGTATTGCAGGATGACGCCGGCCAGGTCTCCTTGACCCACTCCGTCTCCGCCGGCCTGGACTACGCTTCGGTCGGCCCCGAGCATGCTGCCCTGCACGACTCGGGCCGGGCCGAGTACGTTTCCGCTTCCGATGAAGAGGCCCTGCAGGCAGCTCAGCGATTGGCCCGCACGGAAGGCATTGTGCCCGCGCTCGAGAGCGCCCATGCGGTCGCGGAATGTATCCGCCTGGCGCCAAAGCTGGCTCCGGATGACATACTGGTGGTGAATCTCTCCGGCCGCGGCGACAAGGATATGGGCATCATGTCGCGCGAGTTGCACCTGGCTGGCGTGGCTCCGCAACCCTAGAAGGCAAATGCCGATTGAATTCAACAGAAAACCGGGATTGAAGCCCGGCCTGGTCATCTACCTCACGGCTGGAGATCCTGACCTGGCGACCACCCGCAACGTGGCTCTGGCGGCCATCGACGCCGGTGCGGAAGTGCTCGAGTTGGGCGTGCCCTTCAGCGATCCACTGGCCGATGGCCCTGTGATCCAGCGCGCCAGCGAGCGCGCCCTGGCCAACGGCACGCGCCTGCATGACGTGCTCGCCCTGGCCGCGGAATTGCGCGCCCTGAGACCCTCGGCCGGCCTGGTGATCTTTTCCTATTTCAACCCCGTCCTGCGCTTTGGGCTGGGCCGCTTTTGTGCCCACGCTGCCAGTTGCGGTGTGGATGGCGTCCTCATCACCGACATGATCGTCGAAGAGGCCGAGGAATACCTGACAGAAATGCACCACAACGGGCTGAAGCCGATTTTTCTGGCTGCGCCCACCAGCACCGATCACCGGTTGAAAATGATCGCCGGCGTGTCCGAGGGATTCGTCTACGCCATTTCCCGGGTAGGTATCACCGGCGCGCAACAGGACCTTGCCTCGGACGCGCGCCGCCTGGTGGAGCGCTTGCGCCACTTCACCCGCTTGCCCATCGCCGTAGGTTTCGGCGTTTCACCGCAGAACACGTAGCCGCTGTGGGCGAGTTCGCGGATGCGGCCGTGATTGGCAGCGCCATCGTTTCCCTGATCGAGAAAGCCGGGCCGGGCGCCGCTCCAGCCCAGGTCGCCGCTTTTCTTCAGGGATTAAGGCAAGGCCAGCAAACCGCGCCCAGCCTGGCATGAAGAACTTCCTGGTTCTGGCCGTATCATAAGGGTGCACTCATTCTTGCCTCGCGGGGCGAGGCTACAGAGCAAGGGAAGTGCATGGACATTGTTGGCTGGCGAACAAAGATTGATGAACTGGATCGTCAAATCGTGGCGCTGATCAGCGCGCGGGCACACGCCGCGCAGGAGATTGGCAAGTTAAAGCGTTCTACCTCACTTCCGGTATACGAGCCAAACCGCGAACGCGTGATCTTTGAGAACGTGCGCGCCGCGAACCATGGCCCGCTGCCGGATATTGAGCTGACCCACATTTACGAACGCATCATCGACGTGATGCGCGCACTGCAAAAGGACGAGCTGGCATCGGACCAGGCAAACGGGCCACGCAAGACCGGGGAGACAGGAAAGTAACCATGATAGTTGCCATGCTGGAAACAGCAACCGAGGAAGACATCCAGGGGGTAATCGAACGCCTGGTTCAGGTGGGCTTCAATGTTCACCGCACCACAGGAGCTATCCAGACCGTTTTGGCTGGCGTGGGCACGCCCTCGCATTTTGATCACAAAGACTTCCAATTGCTGCCCGGCGTTGCCGAGGTGGTCCGCATCTCGTCGCCCTACAAGCTGGCAGGCCGTGGGTTCCGGCCAGAAGGCACGATCGTCCGCTTTGCCAACGGAGTCGCTGTCGGCGGCGATGAGATCGTGGTCATGGCCGGCCCGTGCTCGGTCGAGTCGCGCGAGCAGATCTTTACCGTCGCCGAACAGGTAAAGTCCGCGGGCGCCTCGTTTCTTCGTGGCGGAGCTTTTAAACCACGAAGCTCCCCCTATTCGTTTCAGGGTATGGGTCTTGAAGGGCTCAAGCTGCTCAAGGAAGTACGCGACCGGACAGGCCTGCTGATTGTCAGCGAGGTCATGGAGATTTCCCAGATTGAATTGATGCTCCCTTACGTGGACGTTTTACAGGTGGGTGCTCGCAATATGCAGAACTTCAACCTGCTGCGCGAGCTGGGCCTCGTTCGCAAGCCGGTTCTCCTGAAGCGCGGCATTGCCGCCACCCTCGAAGAGCTGTTGCTTTCGGCGGAGTACATCCTGGCGGGCGGCAATTACGACGTGATGCTCTGCGAGCGGGGCATTCGAACCTTCGAAACCTACACCCGCAACACCATGGACATCTCCGCGATTCCGGTGATCAAGAAGCTCTCACATCTGCCTATGCTGGGCGATCCGTCGCACGGTACCGGCCGGCGCGACAAGGTTGCACCCATGGCCCGCGCCGCGGTCGCCGCCGGCTGTGACGGCCTGCTGATCGAAGTGCATCCTAACCCTGACAAGGCCGTTTCCGATGGCGCCCAATCGCTGTTTCCGGAGCAATTCGAAAAGCTGATGGACCAGTTGCGCATCATCGCTCCGGCCGTGGGTCGCAGCGTACGAGCAGAAGTACCCGTAATCGGAGGGTAGAGAACCCAATTAGGATTTTTACCCATAACAAATCCCGGGTGCCCCATATCTCGCTCGTTTTTGCGAGATGTGGGATACCGCAGCACTCCGACCCAACCTGTTTGATCTGCAGAGACGGTCGATAAGGTTCGTTCACATCCATCGCATTACCATCATCGGCACCGGCCTCATCGGCGCATCTACCGGATTGGCGTTGCGCGCCGCCCAGTTCCCGGGCGAGATCGTCGGTTGGGACCGCAACCCAGCCCATGCCCAGGTCGCACTGGACAGCGGGGCGATCGATGCAGTCGCGGCCGACGCGGTCAACGCGGCAGTCGACAGTGACGTAATACTCCTGAGCGGGCCTGTCTTCACCATTCTGGAGTGGATGGAGAGGCTCGCTCCCTTCCTCAAGCCTCATCAATTAGTCACCGACGTAGGCAGCGTAAAAGCAGCCATCGCTGCACGGGCGCAGCCGCTCTTTGGCGGGCCTGGCCAAGCCGGCTTTCTCCCCGGGCATCCCATGGCTGGCAAAGAAGTAAGCGGAGCCGAGCATGCGGACGCAGAACTCTTCGCTCATGCCGTATGGCTCTTTACCGACTTTGCCGCCCATCCATTGCATGCGGAGTGGCGCAGTTGGGTGGAGCGCTTTGGCTGCCGCACCATGGACATCCACGCCGGCAGGCACGATGAGATCTGTGGCTGGGTCAGCCACTTGCCCCAATTTCTCTCGACCGCTTTGAGTGCCATGCTGGAGGAACGCTTTGGCGACGCGCCCGATCTGCGAGCCATCGGAGGGCGGGCCTTGCGGGAGATGACTCGCCTTGGCGCAAGCCCATACACCATGTGGCGCGACGTTGCCCATACCAACGAAGAAATAATCGCCGAGGCTTTATTGTCTCTTGAGCAACGACTCGCGCACTTGCGAGAAAATCTCAAAACGCCAGAACTGCGCGACGAATTCGAGCGGGCCAACCGTTTTCGAGCCAACCCTAAGGCTGGTTGCTAACTTCAAATACGGAAGCGACTTCTATCTCATGAAAAAAGAGAAGTCGCTTATCATCAGCGTCAGCAGCAGGCTCGCGGTATGATCGGTTTCAGTAAGTTCTCCTTCGAAGCAAGAATTCAATAACCACGCTCCACGAACCCGGCACCACAGAGACAATGGTCTAGGGAACCGGACTCATACGATGGGAATTGAAAACGCGGGAGCCAACTATCCTGGCCCGAAGTATCCTGGCCCGAAAATTCCGGGCACCCTCCCCGGAGATCCGGAAAGCCTGTTTGAGCGATGTTCATGGTTCTACGCATTCTGTCGTGAACATCTTTTCCGCGATCACACCGCAGCAATCTCCCACGCACTGTGGCCCGGCGCCAAGCCTGGCCCCGAAACACAACTCCTCGAAATAGCCTGCGGTCCCGGGTTCTATGCCTGCAGTCTCGCGCAGCGCTTCCCCGACATTCACATCACCGGCGTCGACCTCTCCGAACGTTTGCTCTCTCGCGCCAAGGACCGAGCCGACATCCGTCGCCTGAAGAACTGTCATTTCGTCAAAGCAAACGTGCTCGCCCTCTCCGAATCACTGGGCCCGGTGGACGCCATTATTGCCTCGCGCCTACTGATGGTGGTAGGAGATCGGCCGCAGGCACTGCGGGAAATTTTCTCTGCTCTCCGGCCGGGCGGCCGTTGCTTCATAGCGGAGCCCACGTCCGCCTTGCGTGCCATGCTTCCACTCTCCTGCATGTGGCTGTTCGCCCGGCTGATGGGCGACTGGAGCACCCGGTTCCATGAATCCGGGCGCGCGGCGGTGCTTAAGCGGGACGAATTCGAGTCCCTGATTGCTTCGCAACCCTGGAGCACCGTCAGCCTGTGGCAGGATAACTGGTACCAGTACGCGGTGTGCGACCGCAGTTGCTAAGCCAGGGACGGAGAATCCTTGTCCTACAAAATAGTTCAACCCGGCCAGGCGGCAGCGATTACCCAAGGCTGTTGTGCTCTCGCGGTGATGGCTAAGGCCCCGCGCCCCGGCAAAGTGAAAACGCGGCTTTCCCCACCGTTGACATCCCTTCAGGCCTCGGCACTCAATATTTGTTTTATTCGCGATACCACCGAGAACATTCAACAGGTCACTGAGGCCGGCAACTGCGCCGGGTTGGTGGTCTACACGCCAATTGGCGATGAGGCAGCCTTCGACGGCTTACTACCGCCCAGCTTTCAGCTTCTCGGTCAACGGGGCGAGGGTTTTGGAGAGCGTCTTCTCCACGCCTGCGAGGATCTGTTTACCGCCGGGTTCGGTGCGGTATGCCTGATCGATTCCGACAGCCCCACCATGCCCCAGGACGCCTTGTTGCAGGCAGGTGCGTTGCTATCACGACCCGGCGACAGGCTGGTGCTGGGTGGCTCCGACGACGGCGGCTACTACCTGATTGGTGTCAAGCGCCCGCATCAGCGGCTATTCGAGCAAATCGACTGGAGCACGGAGCGGGTATTCAACCAAACGCTGGAGCGAGCTCAAGAAATCGGTTTGCCAGCCGAGCTCCTGCCCACTTGGTACGACGTGGACGACGCGGCCACTCTGGAACGCCTGCGCATTGAACTGCTGGGGCCGGCAAGCAGTGCGGGATATGATGCTCGTCATACCCGCGCCTATCTGGAGAATCTGCAGGTCAGCCCAGGCGCCGATGCTGCAAATCTGGCCTCCACCGCGAGCCGCACATGACGCTATCGGAGACTACAGTACCGGACCGCACCCTAGAAATTGGGGTGCCCCATCCTTCGCGCTCTTTGCGAAGGGTGGGATCAGCGGTCTCTTGCCCCGGGTCGACCAACCTAGCGCTAGCCGTGATAGGGCTAGCGCTCGTGGCTCTTTGCCGTCAGGGTGTCAGCGAGATTCACCATTATGTGATCGGTTTTGGCCTGGTCGCCATGTACCAGGCGCTGCTCTATCTTGCGGCAGTCTGGGTTGTGCTTAACCAGCCGGCGAATCGCTGGACATTCGCCATCATTCTGGCCTGCGCCGCCGCCTGCAGGCTGATATGCCTCTTCTCGCCCCCGTTTCTCTCCAGCGACATCTTTCGCTACGTGTGGGATGGACGAGTGCAGGCTGCCGGCATCAACCCCTATCGTTACATCCCCGCCGATGCACATCTGGCATTCCTTCGCGATCTGGATATCTATCCGAACATCAACCGCCGCAGCTATGCCCACACCATCTATCCGCCCGGAGCGCAGATGCTCTTCCTGCTGATCACCCGCATCGCTGAATCGGTGCGCTGGATGAAGGCTGCCATGGTGGGGCTCGAGGCGCTCACCATCTGGGTCCTGGTTAAGCTGCTGGCGGCAGTCGGCTTGCGCCGTGAACAAGTCTTGATCTACGCTTGGCATCCCCTGCTTTTTTGGGAGGTAGCCAGCAGCGGTCATGTGGATGCCGCAGCATTGCCCTTGATCGCCCTGGCGCTGCTCTTCTACGTCCGCCACAAGCCTGCGGCAACTGGAATCGCCCTGGCCGCCGCGACCCTGGTCAAGCTCTACCCCATCGTGCTGTTCCCAGCGCTGTACCGGAAAAGTGAGGTGGGCAGGGCAGGCTGGAAAATGCCTCTGGCAATGGTGGGCGCTCTCTCCGCCGGATATGCCTGCTACCTGAGCGTAGGTACGCACGTGCTGGGTTTTTTGCCCGAGTACGCGAAAGAAGAAGGGCTGGAGTCAGGCAGCCGCTACTTCCTGCTCACCCTGGCCCGCCATGCCTTGCATTGGGAGATGCTGCCAACCGCCGTCTTCTATGGCTTTGCCGCATTGTTGCTGCTGGGCTTAGCGCTTCTGGCGTTTTTGAAGAACGAGGCCACTCCGCTGGCCGCGATTCGCTATTCCTTCGCGATCGCCACGGTCTTGATGCTGCTGTTTTCTTCCCACTACCCGTGGTACTACCTCTGGTTGTTGCCTTTTCTGAGCGTGATCCCCTATGTGCCCATGCTCTATTTCATTACCGCCTGCTTCTACCTCTACACCACGTCGCTTGCTAATCCCGGGCCAGCCATGTACTACATGTTTGAGTGGCTCTACTCGACCACCGCCCTGCTTGCATTGTGGTGCTTGGGCGTCCGGTACTACCCATCTGCGAGGAAATCATGAGCGGAAACTCTTTACTACCGCAGCCCCTGGCGGAAGAGCAGCAGAAAATGCGTCGCTACTTCGAGAAGCCGGAAGATCAGCTCTCCGTGATTATGGAAGCGGATCCCATCTGCCTCTACCTGGAGACCACGAACCGGTGCAACCTGTTGTGCACGACCTGCCCCCGCACCTTTGAAACGCTGGAGCCTGAGGCGGATATGTCATGGGAGCTGTTCACCAGCATCATCGATCAATACCCAAGAATTTCCCGCGTGGTCCTGCACGGCATCGGTGAACCGATGCTGGTCAAGGACCTACCGCGGATGATCCGCTATCTCAAGGACCGCGGTGTATATGTGCTCTTCAACACCAACGGCACCTTGTTGACCAAAGCCAACGGGCAGGCGCTCATCGATGCCGGCCTGGACGAATTGCGCGTCTCGCTCGATGCGGCGGAGTCTTCGGTCTTCCAGATGGTGCGCGGCAAAGACATGTTCGACCGCATCGTCACCAACGTAGGCAACTTTGTCGCCATGCAGCGCAGTAACCACACCCAATTGCCCCGGGTATCGCTGTGGCTCACCGGCTTGCGTGAGACGCTGGCGCAATTAGAGGAATTTGTCCGGCTGGCGCATCGGCTGGGTGTGATGGAAGTCTATTTGCAGAGGATGGTATACCTCCCCGAAGGTCAGGGGCTGGCGCGGCCAGAACAGGCATTGTTTGAACACACCACCCGGCAGGAAGAAGAGATTCTGCAGCGAGCCGAGGCCGTCGCCCAGGAGCTGGGAGTGCTGTTCAGCGCATCGGGCGCTACCGAGCCGCAGGTCAGCATCAAGAAACAGAAAGAGGACAGCCCGTGGTCTTTGTGCCGTCGTCCCTGGAGCCTGATGTACATCACGGCGAACGGCCAGGCGCTTCCCTGTTGTATCGCTCCATTTTCGATGCGTGGCTACAGTAGCTTCACCTTGGGCAACGCCACCCAACAAACCATGCGCGAGATCTGGAATGGAGAAAAATACCAGGAATTCCGCCGCTCTTTGCTAAGTCCGCAGCCACCGCCCGCCTGTTCCAGTTGCGGCTTGCGCTGGAGCCTCTAATTTGGGAGTGTCGGTTGTCATTCCCGCATTAAATGAGGCGGAGAACATTCGAGCGGTGGTCCACGAAATGCCCTGGGACCTCATCAGCGAATGCATCGTTGTTGACAACGGAAGCACCGATGCGACAGCCGCCGAGGCCATGGCGGCTGGCGCCAGGGTGGTGAAACAACCCCAGCGCGGATACGGCCGCGCCTGCCGCGCTGGGGCTGCCGCTGCTGAAAGTGGGTCCGGCATACTGGTCTTCATGGACGGGGACGGGAGCGATGTTCCGGCCGAGATGTACCAGTTGTTGGAACCGCTCCTGGCCGGCGAATGCGATTTTGTAATCGGTTCCCGGATGCGGGGCACCCGCGAGCCCGGTAGTATGCTCATCTCGCAAATCTTCGCCGGCTGGCTAGCGGGCATTCTTCTCCGCATGCTCTACCGGGTGTCCTATACCGACATGGGACCATTTCGCGCGATTACTCGCGAGGCGCTGAGCCGTCTGCAAATGCGTGAAGAAACCTATGGCTGGAATCTGGAAATGCAAATGCGCGCGGCGCAATGTGGCCTCCGCATCCGCGAAATCCCGGTTAGCTATCGCAAACGCGCCGGAGGAGTCAGCAAGGTGGCCGGGTCACTCACCGGCTCAATACGAGCCGCCATCCGCATCACGCAAACCCTGCTGCGCGTTGCGTTCAGGAAGTGAAATCTGCGGTACCCCTCACCCCTTAACCTTCGCGCCCGCATCTTCAATCGCCTTCCACTCTTCCGCTGAAAGGTGTACTCGGGCCGCAGCCAGATTCTCTTCCAGGTGCTTCACGGACGAGGTACCCGGAATAGGAAGCATCACCGGCGAATGATGCAGAAGCCACGCCAGCGAAAGCTGACCCACTGTGGCGTGATGCTGCTTGGCTGCCTGGTCAAGCACACCGCCGGTCTGTGCCAGTTTTCCCGATGCCATGGGGAACCAGGGAATAAACGCCAGACTGTGCTCTTCGCAATATTTGAGAGTTTTTTCGTGACGGCGATTGCTCAGGTTGTACTCGTTCTGAACGCTCACGATCTTCACCGTCTTCCCCGCCCGCTCGATCTCCGCCGGCGAAACCTCCGAAAGCCCGATGTGACGAATCTTCCCTGCCTTTTGCAACTCTTTGAGTGCGCCGAGGCTCTCTTCCACCGGCACCTTGGGGTCAATTCGATGCAGTTGGTAAAGATCGATTCTCTCCAACTTCAAGCGGCGCAAACTCATTTCGACGCACTGCCTCAGGTATTCGGGGCGCCCAACCATCTCCCACTTGTTGGGTCCGGACCGTGCAAAGCCGCCCTTGGTTGCAATCACCAAATCCTTTTTGTATGGATAAAGAGCTTCCGCAATGATGTTCTCGCTCACCTCTGGACCGTAAGAGTCCGCAGTGTCGATGAAGTTAACCCCAAGCTCGACCGCGCGCTGCAACACCTTGATGGCCTCGCCGCGGTCTTTGGGTTCGCCCCAGATCCCGGCTCCGGTCAGCCGCATGGCGCCATATCCAAGCCGGTTGACCGTGAGGTCTCCACCCAGCGCAAAAGTTCCTGTCGTTTCCGCTTGTAACGTTTCCATAAAGCTTAAGATTCGCGGGCACCGCGATTGGTTTCTCCTTTCCTGTGCTATCACTGGTGGATCCGTGCTGCCCACCGCCACCATCGTCGGAGCAGGTCCCAACGGCTTGGCTGCCGCCATCGTCCTGGCCAGAGCCGGCTTGATGGTGGATGTCCGCGAAGCGGCTTCGGTCGCCGGTGGGGCCGCGCGGTCTTCCGAGCTCACCTTACCCGGCTTTGTGCACGATTTAGGATCGGCGGTTCATCCTCTCGCCGTAGCCTCGCCCTTCTTTTCTACTTTGTCGCTTGCCGGCCATGGGCTGCACTGGATCTCGCCGCCAGCGGAGTTGGCCCATCCGCTGGACGATGGGACCGCGGTAACCCTGGAGCGCGATATTGGCGATACGGCCAGCCAGCTAGGCAAGGACGCCGCGGCTTACCAACGTCTCTACACACCCTTGCTGGCCAACTGGGATGGCCTTCGCCACGATCTGCTCAAGGCCATTGGCTGGCCCCGCCATCCGTTCGCCATGGCGCGTTTCGGCTTGCTTGGATTGCGGTCCGCACGCGCTCTGGCCGATAGCTACTTCAAGGAGGACCGGGCCCGCGCCCTCTTCGCCGGCCTCGCCGCCCATTCATTCCTCCCCCTCGAGTCGCCCGTCTCCGCCGCCTTTGGCCTGGTGTTAGGGGTTGCCGCTCATGCCGTAGGCTGGCCCATTCCACAAGGGGGTGCGCAATCGATTCCCGATGCGCTGGTCAGCTGCCTGCGGAAAGCCGGGGGGACCCTCACCACCAATGCCCCCGTGCGCACTCTGCGGGAGCTGGGAAATCCGGATCTGACCCTCCTCGACATAACCCCCAAACAGTTGCTGGAACTGGCAGGCAGAGGCATTCAACCCGCGTTCCGCCGGCAACTGGAGCGTTACCGCTACGGCCCTGGGGTCTTCAAAGTGGATTGGGCGATGAGCCAGCCGATTCCGTGGCGGGCCAGCGAGTGTCTGCGCGCCGGAACCGTTCACCTGGGGGGTACCTTTGACGAGATCGCGGCTTCCGAGCGGGCGCCGCAAGCCGGAGCGATGAGCGACCGGCCCTTTGTTCTGCTATCCCAACCGACCCTTTTTGATCCCACGCGCGCCCCGGCGGGGAAGCACATAGCCTGGGCTTACTGCCACGTCCCCAACGGCTGGTCTGGCTCCGCGCTAGAGGCGATCGAATCCCAGGTGGAACGCTTCGCTCCGGGCTTTCGCGAGTGCATTCTGGCCCGGGCGGTGTTCAGCACAGAGGCCATGCACGCGTGGAACGCAAACCTGGTCGGCGGCGACATCAACGGCGGCTCCGTTGCCGGCTTGCAATTCTTTCTGCGGCCGACCTGGCGCCACTACGCGACACCGATCCCGGGACTCTACCTCTGCTCGTCGTCAACACCCCCGGGCGGGGGCGTCCACGGCATGTGCGGCTATTGGGCAGCGCAACACGCGCTCAAGAGCTATAGAGGACCTCGAGCATGGTGAAGTCATCGTTCGGTGGTGCGCCGTTCATGAAGGTTTCGACCTTCCTCAGCACGCCCTCGATGGTAGAGCCCTCCAGGGAGGCTTCGAGCCGCTCCTCGCCAAAGAACTCACCGTCCAGACTTTCTGCCTCGGTAACACCATCGGTAGCCAGGATAATGCGATCTCCGGGCTTAAGCTGAAGGCGATCGGAAGCGAAGCTGGCCTCTTCAATCAGCCCCACCACCATGTTGGCATTCTCCAGTCGCGTGACGCCGCTGCTGTTGGCTAATAGCGGCTGCACATGGCCGCAGTTGACATATTCGAAAATGCCCTCAGGACCAAGCTTCACCAGGATCATGGTGGCGTATTTCTGAACATTTTTCTCGCAGATGTAGCGGTTCGCCACATCCGCGATCTCGGCCAGCGGCTGACCGGCCAGCAGCAGCCCATAGAGCAACCCCTGCAGTGTGGAGGCAAGAATGGCCGCCGACACACCCTTGCCGGAGATATCCGCAATCACAACATAGAGACCGTCGGGCGTGGCGATTACGTCGTAAAAGTCCCCCCCAACGTCCTTACAGGCAACGCTGCGAGCATGCACCTGGGCGTAGGGCAGATTGGGAATGGCGAACTCCATCAGCCCTTGCTGGATAGCCGCCGCGATGTTCAATTCCTCGCGGTAGCGGCGTGCCGCTTCTTCTGACTGAGCGAGAAAGGCATTTTCCACCAGCGCGGCTGCTTCCGTCGCGATCGTCTCCAGCAGATCATTGTCAACCTGGCTCAGTTTGCCGGCTTGCAATCGGCTATCGAGATAGAGCACGCCGAGGATGTCCTTCTCATGGAGATCGGTCCCCGCCGCGCGCTTGCGCAGCGGAATGCAGTACACCATGCGAATACTCTGCTGCACCATGCTCTCGGTTCTCGAATTCGCCTCGGCGGACAAAGTGTCGGTTACGATGAACTTCGTCGCCTTGCAGGCCTGCGCAATGGCGCTATGGGAAATCGTGGAATCGTCTTCCAGTCGCTCGCCCCTGAGACTGCGTCCCGCCGCCAGGGTCAATTTGCCCTTGTCATCGCGCAGAAACACGTAGCCCCGCTCCACCTGGGTTAGTTCGAGCGTTGCCTCCACCAGCGTTGCCAGGATCTCGTTGACTGCGCCAAGAGTGTTCAACCGTTGCGCAGCAGCCAGAAACCAACTCAGTTTCTCCAGGTCCGAGGTTGGCGCTGATATGGCATGAAGTTCATCCAACAGCTTATGGATGGTAGAGGTGCTTTCCTTCATCGGGCCGAAGCGCAGGGATGGGCCATTCAGCGAACCCAGGCGGATTTCATCCCCGGGCTTCAGCGTCTGGCGATCGACCAGGGGCTGAGCGTTCAGAAAGGTGCCATGACGGCTGCCTTTATCCACCACGTGAAACTGCCCCTTTTCAAACACGATCGCGGCATGGTCACGCGAGATGAAGGCGTGGGCCAGCACCAGGTCGCGATCCTGCAGCCGCCCTATGGTGAATGGCGTGTGCGTTACGTTGATCTCTTCCTGCCGGGTATCGTCGATCAGCAGCAAAGCAGTGGCGGGAATCGGCTCAGCCATAAAATGCCTTTCGCGTATAGCGTTTCACTTCTGCTGCCTACAGATAAGCCAATCTTCTTGCGGTTCTCGCTCGAGACAACCAGACTCGCTGGCACCGTCAGTAAGCAGTAAAACATGGAAACAATCCAGCTCCGGAGGTCGGTTCGGGACTAGCCAGGACCAGCGGTCTGATGTTATGAAAACTACCACATGTCTCCGGCGCTGCCAGTAGTGGTGCCGGCCGTCTAAATTTTCTCTTCGCAGAGCCGCGATTCACGACTCGCGGCATCCAAGCGTGCAGAAACCCGGCGTAGAGATGCGCCATGTACATTGAAGGCATAGGAGAAGTGCAATCGTGCGAATGTCCCTTATACCGCTCCCCAACCTGGAAGGCTATGCCAGCTATATTGCCGCCACGCAGATGCTGGATGGATCCCAGACACCTGAGCCACTCCATCTAACAGCCACTCTTGGGGGCGAGCCGCACCCGCTTCCGGCCCTTCAATGCCTGAAGTCCCTGGATGATCTGGATGAAGAGGCAGATGAAGATGACGACGGCGAATTAGCCGATATCGATGAAGAGGAAGAAGACGACGATTTAGACGACGAATTCGAAGACGATGAGGATGAGGACGGCGACGAAGACGACGACGAAGACGAAGAAGACGAAGATGAAGATGGAGGCGTAAAGCCGCTGAAGATGTCTTCGCCTCGATCTGGCTTGCTCTTCCGCTAGAATCGGACAACTTCCACACCCCAGGACCCCTCGTCCTGGGGTGTTTTCAGCTGCCTAAGATACATACTGCGAAAAAACTGGGTTTGAGGATGGGCCGGGGACTCCTCGCCGGAGCAAGCATCATCCTGGCCTGACAGCGTGCGCAAAAACGCCGTCCTGTATCAAAGCACGACCAAAGGCGCTGTTTTGTATCAGCGCACGACTTTAGTCGTGCCGTAAGTGATTGATAATACGTCGGGCTTTAGCCTGCCCCATCCTTCATTTTTTCCCAAGCTGATCAACCCTAAGGTGCTGCCCGCCGCTGGTAATTGCCTGAAAGTGGAAGCTCCAATTATCGGCAACTGCGTTACCTTGGCACTGCCCCCACCTACCCGGAGAGTGACTGTGAAACGGCGCATTCTGGTTGTGGACGACGATGATGCTGCACGCCACGCTGCAGCCTGTACCCTGCAGGCAATGGCCGGCTGGGACGTGGTCGAGGCTTACTGTGGAGCACAGGCCATTGAAAGTGCTACGCGGAATCAGCCAGACGCTATCCTGCTCGACGTCATGATGCCGGCAATGGATGGCCCCACAATGCTGGGCAAACTCAGGGCAGTTCGGGCCACCAGCCACATCCCGATCGTTCTTCTGACCTCAAAAGTACAAGCCGTCCACAACGGCGCCTTTTCCCACCTTCCGGTTGCCGGCATTCTGCTCAAGCCATTCGATCCATCGCGTTTGGCGAGCCAGATTGCGGACGCGTTAGGGTGGGAAAGTGACCCGCCTCAATCCTGAGAGTTCAGGGCCAAAAGCGGACGCCCGCCGCGGAACGATTGCAAGATTCGTCCCGCCGGCGATAGGACCACAAGATTAGCCTCGCGGCCCACTTCCAGGCATCCCCAATGCTGTTCAAGACCCATCAACGCCGCCGGATTTTGCGCGGCCAGTTGCGCGCTGACAGCAAGGCTGGCGCCCGTAAACACAGAAAAGTTGCGTACCGCCTGATCCATGGTTAGCACGCTCCCCGCCAGGGCGCCCCCTGAAGTGCAGCGTCCATTGGCAACCTCCACCTCCAGATCGCCAAGCTTGTAGTTTCCGTCAGGCATGCCTGTCGCGCTCATGCCATCCGTGATCAAAATGGCTTTTTCCGTTCCCTTGGCCTTAAAGAATAGACGGATCATGGCGGGATCGACGTGGATGCCATCGCAGATGATCTCGGCATAGAGCGCATCGTTATCCAGAACGTATGCCGCGATACCCGGCTCGCGGTGGTCCAGTCTGCGCATAGCGTTGAAAGTGTGGGTGGCGCTGCGCGCGCCCCGGTCGAACCCAGCCGCCGCTTGCGCAAGCGTCGCGTCGCTATGGCCCAGGCTGCAGACCACTCCCAGATGGGTGGCATGCGCAATCAATTCAAGTGCGCTGGACAGCTCAGGCGCGATGGTCAGGATGCGGATTTGCCCGCGGGCGGCCTGCCAGAACCTGTCAAACAGCGCTATCGAGGGTGGCTGGAGCAGTGCAGCCGGGTGAACGCCCCGCTTGGCTGCAGAAAGAAAAGGGCCTTCGAGATGAATGCCCAGCGGCACCGCTCCATCGGAGGGCGGACCGCTCTCGATCACCCCGGCAATCATATCCAGGGCACGCAGGGTTTCTTCTGTTGAGGAAGTGACGGTCGTGGGGTAATACGCGCCCACGCCGTGTCCGGCAAGAGAAGCCCCAACTGCCTGTAACGCTCGCTGCGTGCCCTCCATCACGTCGAAGCCCGCGGCGCCATGGACATGGATATTGAGATAGGCCGGCGCTAGCAGAGCTTCAGGAAAGTCGTAGGCGGTACCGCCGTCTGCGCCCCGGGAGGAGGGTTCCCCGCTGAGGATGGAAGTAATCTGCCCATCCTCCACAGCGACCTGCGGATACTCTATGATTTCGTTCCCGCGCAAGAGCCGCCGCGCCGTGATTGTGCTCGTCATCCGGTTGCCGTCCCCGGCTTTGCAAAGGATATAGCAACCGGAACTATGCCCCGAAATGGCTCTCGCCGCCAGGGGCTAACCTTTGGCGGCGAGAATTGAGAACCGTGGGCAACGACAGCAATCGCTCAGGCAGAGATTTAGTGACTGCTTTGCGCTGCTATACGAAAAAGCCAATCTCGTCGAGAACTTCTTCGCTCATCTCGATGTTGCTGAGCTTTGCTGCGTGGGTGAACTTCAACTCTTCGCGAAACCGGTCCAGAACGGCGGCGTTCAGATCGGTTCGCTTGTCCAGCAAAAGAAGCAGTTCCGCAGCGGTCGTCGCATGCTGGTAATTCGCCTTGAGACCGCGTGCCGTCTCGATCGTGACGGCCAAGGGAAGAGTGCGAAAATCGCTGGCTTGCTGGTGGGGTAGACGGGCTCGAATGTTCACTCGCATATTGGTGACGATATTGTCACGCAGGGTTGCCGTAGCAAATACGACCTTAAGGGTGAACGCGTACCTGGAAGGGGTATCAGGGTAAGAGATCCGGGGGAGGACTGTCGACAAACGGCACATCCTCAGCCCAGGGCACCCGGATTTTCGGCCGCTGCGAACGGCCAATAACGCTGCCGCCGGGCCAGGATCAGAAAAAGGCCAATCCCGCTGACGATGACCGCGAGAACGTAAAGCATATATTTCCAACCCTGCGGCTCGAAGGCCTGCACCAGAAAGATGTAGAGCCAGCTGACCATGGCGAACAACGCGGGCAAGGGATATAGCCACATGCGGAAGGGCCGCGGCGCCTCAGGGTGGCGCTTGCGCAACAGCAGAAGGCCGATGATCTGGCCAACAAACATAACCAGAATGCGAGCCAGGATCAGTGCGGTGATGATCTGCACCAGGTCGAATAAGCTGGCGATCGCCGACAAGACACCCACCAGCAGCAAAGACCGGTGAGGAAAGTCTTTTTTGGGATGGGTCTTGCTGAAGAAGCGGAAGAATGTACCGTCGAGCGCCGCGGCGTAGGGAATGCGTGAATAGCCCAGTATCAGCGAGTAGACCGAGGCGAAGGCCGTGACCAGGACCATGAAGGTCAAACCCTGCGAAGCCCAGAAGCCCGCGACCCGCTGCATGAAGACCGAGCCGACGGCGTCGTAGATCAGGGTGCCCGGCTGGATCATTTCCCGCCACGGCAACACGCCGGTGAAGGCGACAGAGATCGCCAGGTCAAGGACCAGAACGACAACGATCGACCCGATGATGGCCCGTGGAATCACCCGTTCCGGCTCACGCACTTCATCGCCCAGGTGGCAGATGTTGTAGTAGCCGAGGAAGTTGAACATAACCAGCATGCTTCCGTTGCCCAGCCCGAGCAGGAACGCCAGGTTGAGGTGAAACGCGCCCGGTGGAAAGTCGAAGAGCAGGCGCGTTTGTAAATGCATCATGCCTTCGACCACGACCCAGAGGCTGGTCAGCAAGAGGCCGGTCCAAAGCACGAGCATGATGCGGGCAATATCGCGAATCTTGCGATAAAGCAGGATGGTGGCAAACACAGAGAAACTGGCCGCCAGTAATCGCATGGTCCATGGCCGGCTCACCAGGCCCTTGAACACGAAACCGGTGTAGAGCGCCATCCCAACATTGCCGCTGGCAATTTCCAGGGTTCCGCTAAACAGGAACTGCCAAACGAAAAGCCATGCCATCAACCGTCCCAGGCCTTCCCGCCCGAAGCATTCACGTAGGTAGTTGTAAGAACCGCCGGAACTGGGGAAGGTAGTCCCCAACTCGGCAAACACAAGTCCATCGGCGATGGCGATGAGCGCCCCCACGAACCAGCACACCAGGGCCTGCGGTCCTCCCATGGTGGCCAGAATGGCCGGCACAGTGATGAACGGGCCGGTCCCCACCATGTTGGACATGTTGATGGAGATCGCATTGAGCAAGCCAAACTTCTTAGGCAGAACTACGGTGACAGGTTGTCCGGGAGTGGCCATGAATGGGAATGAGGTTTCAATCTAAACTATTTCGGCGGCCGACCGGCATAATTCCCAGTCCTTTGAGGATCACCTGGCAACCAGTGCGGACTGGAGAATCCGGTTACCGGCGTCGAGTCTTGCTCACCAGTGCCGGAAGCCCAGGGTTGGCATTCACATGGGACGAACCGTTGCGCATGCCAAAGCCGCAGGACTCCCTTACACAAAGATGGGGAGCAATACGGTGAATGACCGCCGGGGAATTATTGCCTTCGATGCGATTGAGAAGCAGTTCCGTCGCCAGGCAGCCGACTTCATACTTGGGCAGCTCTACAGCCGTAAGTGGCGGGTCAAATAGGCGCAGCCAGGGGTAGTCATCGAGCGTGACCAGCCCAAAATCTTCAGGACAGCGCATGCCCATTTCCTGAGCCGCTTGCAGAAACCCAACGGTCATCAGAAAGTTCGCCACGAAGACGGCGTCGGGACGGTGTGGCAAAATGGACAGCCCAGCCCGATGGCCGGAATCAATACGGTAGTCGCCCTCATACACCAGCTTCGGATCAAAACGCAGATCACTGGCCTTGAGCGCCTTCTTGAATCCCTGAAGCCGTGTCCTTCCATTGCTTACGCTGAGCGGGCCGCCCACCATTGCGATAGTTTTATGTCCTATCCTCGCCAGGTGTGACACTGCTTCAAAACTACCTTGCAGATCATCGGTAATTACCGCGTCGCCCGTCAAGCTGGGGTAAGTCCGCATCATGAGCACGGTAGGAACATTCATGCCCGACAACAGACTAATGGTTTGAGGACTAAGATCGCCCGGGGATTTAGTAAGCAGAATGCCGTCCACCCGCTTGGCCACCAGCAAGTCCAGGTATAGCTCTTCTTTCTCCAGAAGTCCGTCGCTGTTACAAAGCAGAATGCTGTATCCGCGCTTCTGCGCTGTATCCTCGGCTCCGCGAACCAGCATGGGGAAAAAAGGATTGGAAATATCCGGAACGATCACACCGATCGTCCTGGTACGCTCATTGGCCAGACTTTGCGCGAGCGAATTTGGCCGGTAATTAAGCTTGAGGATAGCGGCATCGACGCGCTTTTTGAGCGGAGCGCCCACGTGACTCTTGTTGTTGATGACGGCAGACACGGTGAACACCGAAACCCGCGCTTCGCGCGCAACATCGTAGATCGTCGGTGTCTTACGTCTTGACGCCCTTGAACCGCGTGGTGAATTGACCATGCGTGTTTTTCCCCAATCCAGCCAGCAGAAGGATCAAGCCTCAGGAATTCTAGCATCCGGACAACCTCGACCTATCTCGCCCGGCGACGAAGTCGGGTGCCCCATATCTCGCTTTTTTGCGAGAGGACGCACCACATTCTTCAAATCCGCTTGCGAAACAGGCTACTCGCTTCTGCGCGATTGCAAAATACCCGTCAGCAGGTCTGGCTTCCCGGCGATCCGGGTCAGATGGGGCGAGCGTAAGCCCTGATGATAATCAACTGCGACATCGGCGTAGTAACCGTCGGTCAAGGTAAGAAGATCGATGGATTGCGTCGCTGTCTCAGCGCTCACGATGGCCTGGCGCAGTAAGTCGGCCGAGTAGACTCGATGGTTCACACCCATCAACTTCGAGGCTGGAGCCAGCCCGGCACGGCCCGCGGCCGAGTCAGGAGCGACATCAACGATGGTTCCATCCTGATCAACAACGAGGCCGATCGAGGTCGATAAATCCGCTTGCTGAGAGGTAACTTCCGCATCGACCGCAGCCTCGTTTGGTTCGTCAGAATAAACTACCGTCCATCCGGACGCTTCGAGGCCAGGTGAAACCGGGATGGGCCTTGTGGCCAGAAGGTTCCCCTTAAGCAGGGTGTCCCAGTCAAATGGAACGACTTGGTTCAAAGCCGCGATCAGCTCCTGGTAGGTGTAGGGCTTTACTGTAACCATCCCATCGGGTGGCCCAAAGAAGTTGGCGGCGAAGGTATCGAGACTGCGTGCTCCCTTGCTCTTTTCTCGCAGAATGCTGTCAACCTGCAACCAGAGCAGAGGGCCTTCCTTATAAAAATCGGTGGACCGGCGAAGGATCGTCCACTGCTGAGAAGCGGAGTAAAGCAACTGCGCAGATCTCGATACATCCTGCAGGCTTCGCCAGTCGCGCCCGGCGCGCGCGTCCATTTCCGCTTGGTCGAGCGCCAGCCGGTCTTTTGCCTGAGCTCCGGTCTCGAGCCCGGCGCGTGTCGCTAAAACCTCTGCCCAGTAGCTGGTAAGACCTTCATAGACCCACAACAGATCGCCAATCATTGGTTGTTGGTAGTCGGGTGTCGCCAGGCCGGCGGGCCGCCTGAATTTTCCATTCCAGGAGTGGATCATCTCGTGGGCCAGCAAATTGCCCGCTTCCGCCGAAAAGGAAGCGCTTACCATGCCGAGCTCCGGCATCTGCTCATCGCTGGACTGCTGATGCTCCAGCCCGTCGCTGCTCTCGCTCTGCGCCTCCACCAGAAAGTGGTAGCTCGCGTAATGGTGGGATTGGAACAAGACTCCCGCCTCAGCGACAAGGTTACGGAAAGCGGCAACTCGTTCCGGCGGCACGTTAAGGCCTTCTGGCGAATGCTCAAAGAGGTCCAGCACATGGCGCTGCGAAACCCCTTTTGGGGTGATGTCGAACTCACGCATGATGGAACCGCACATCACGGGAGAATCGATCAGCGTGGTGAGCGACACGGGATCAAAGTGAATAGTGTTTCCTTGTTGCGACCCATGTGGCAACGCGGTCGCGTAAGACCATTTCTCGGGAAGCTTCAATGAGCCGGCGACGCTTACCTGCTCAGCAGCCGTATCCGCGGGATAGAGAACCAGCTGATCCCAATTCACATCGCCCTGGACCGGGGTCGAGGTATCGCCGGGCGCGAAATCATTTCCTGCGACATAGCTCCCCACCAGGCTGAAATCAGCAACCAGAAGAGTTGTTCCGGCAGGAACCGGGATGTGGAAGCGGTACATATCCACGGGGTCCCGAACCCAGGCCAGCGGTTTGCCGCCGGCGGAAAAGCGTAGGCTCACCAGGTCTGCGATGGGCCCTGTTGGCGCATGGTCCCCGGGGATCCATTTGGGGTAGACGAGATCGATGGTGTGAGCCGACGGCGCAGTCACGGGAAACGACTCATGCGCCGAAAGGATCTTTCTGGAAATCGTAGTAGCGTCCACCTCCAGGACGATGGTGGATGACTTTTCCTGCGGCAATGCGGCGGCTGCTGAAAATAGGAGGAGTAACGACAACATACCGGGGCTAAAAAAACTACGGCGGAAGCAGAGCAATAGACGACGCAATAAATTTCACTCCTTTACCGGATGACAATCTAACGGAGGACGAAACACCCAGATTGGGAAATAGATATCTTTTTCGGCTGTACGACATAATCGTACCATGTCATACTGCCATCATGAGCATGTCCAGATCGCGTGCCTCTCGAGTCTTCACTATCAGTTTCCCTGAAGACCTTGCTCAACAAGTCGAGAAGCTTGCGCAACAGGAAAGCCGCAATATCAGCGAGCTATTCCGCGAAGCATTTCGCAGCTACCGGCTGGAGCGCATTCACAGAAAACTCGACTCGGTTCGCGGCAAAATGCGAGACCGTAATCGGCAGTCGCATACTGAGGATGAGGTCGAACGCCTGGTAGATGAGATCCGGGCTGAGCTTTCTGGTACCCGGAAACCCAAGTTGTGATCGTTGTCTTCGACTTAGGAGTATGGATTTCCGCGTTCCACTTTGGGAGCACTCCGCTAACCGCTCTCGATCAGGCCTTTCTCAGTGACAAACTCGCTATCTGCGATCCGATCTTGAGGGAGATCCGTAACGTGCTGGTGGGGAAGTTCCAGTGGGAGGAAAGCGAGGTTCGCGACGTCCTTGACGAGTACCTGTCAGACGCCCTTCACGTTCGGGTCGATGGCACTTTGATGCGCGTTTGCCGCGATCCTGAAGACGATATGGTGCTTGAATGCACCGTTAATGCACAAGCGCAAGTTGTCGTTAGCGGAGATAATGACCTTCTTGCCGTGGAATTCCTTCGAACGATCCGTATCGTGACGCGTCGGACGTATCTTGATTACGCCCAGTCGCAATTGAAAATCCTGATTCAGGGAACGAGGCAAGGCACTGAAGCATAGCCTATTTGAGCTTTTCAAGATCGGCATAGGACCGTCGAGTTCGCACACCATGGGGCCGATGCGGGCTGCACTTCGTTTTGTCAGGGAACTGGACTCTACCGGACAGACGCCGCAGACCGCATCCATCCGGGTGGATCTTTATGGCTCGCTGGCGCTCACCGGCCATGGCCATGGGACGGACCGCGCCATCCTGTTAGGGCTGGCAGGGTATACCCCCGAAGGCATCGACCCTACGCAGATCGACGCGAAGCTCGCCGCAATGCGTGCCGGCAAAGAATTGGAGTTGTCCGGTCATCGCTTCATCGCCTTCGATGAGCCCCAGCACTTGATATTTCATCGCGATCAGATGTACCCCGTCGCCGGTGTTGCATCGCACCCCAATGGAATGCGTTTTTCCGCTTGCAACAGTGCTGGAGGTCGATTGCTGGAGCGGGTTTTCTTTTCCATCGGCGGCGGCTTCATCGTCTCTGAGGATGAGCTTGCCGCCTCCAAGGCAAACCAGTCTGGCGAAGATGCGAGCGAAGTGCCTTATCCCTTTCACAGCGCGAGTGAACTCCTGGAGAGGGCGGCAGCCACCGGCATCACCATCTCTCAACTTATGTTGGCCAACGAGTGCGCGCTGGTGGAGGGTGACCGGCGCGACGCTGAAGAGGAGGTTCGTCGCCGCGTTCTGCATATCTGGCAGGTTATGCAGGAATGCATGCGGCTCGGCATGAAATCCGAGGGCATCCTTCCCGGCGGCCTCAAGGTGCGGCGGCGAGCGTCGAAACTGGCAGCGCGCTTGCGCGCCGGCGGTTCCAAAGATCCGCTCTCGCAGCTCGATTGGATTACGGTGTACGCCATGGCCGTCAATGAGGAGAATGCGGCTGGCGGGCGCGTAGTCACCGCTCCCACCAATGGGGCTGCCGGCGTTGTGCCCGCCGTTGCCAGGTATTACCTGGAGTTTGTCGAGGGAGCGAACCAGGAAGGTATTCTTCGCTACTTTCTGACTGCAGCGGCCATCGGCATTCTTTATAAAGAAAATGCCTCCATCTCCGGAGCTGAGGTCGGCTGCCAGGGTGAAGTCGGGGTAGCCTGCTCCATGGCCGCAGCCGGGCTGGTCTCCGCCATCAACGGACCGGAGAGCACATCGCTCTCTGCAACCGAGATCAATGACCGCATCGAACACGCCGCGGAGATTGGAATGGAACACCATCTGGGCATGACCTGCGATCCTATCGGCGGATTGGTGCAGGTTCCCTGTATCGAGCGCAATGCCGTGGGAGCGATCAAGGCGGTCAATGCCAGCCGCATGGCCATGAACGAATCAGAAGGCCATAAAGTCTCGCTCGATCAGGTCATCAAGACGATGTATGAAACAGGCCTGGACATGCAGGCGCGCTACAAAGAGAC
Organism: uncultured Acidobacteriaceae bacterium; assembly: GCA_963758385.1. Taxonomy (GTDB): domain Bacteria; phylum Acidobacteriota; class Terriglobia; order Terriglobales; family Acidobacteriaceae; genus PALSA-350. Next base: position 474,325 of record CAVWVA010000002.1, read on the forward strand.
CTCCCTGGCGGGTCTTGCATTGAACGTGATCGAGTGTTGAGCGCGACCTCTGTCTTTCTCGCGAATCTTTTCTAAACGAATGCTATAATTTGCGCCAATTTCTAAGACAGCCTCCTATTGCTGCGTATTTCGGCTGCGGGAGATGCGATGAAGCTGGCCAGGACTCACGCGTGTCCATTACTCTTGCTCGCCTATACAGCTCTCCTGACAGGATGCAAGCATCCAGCCGAAAGCGGCGGAGCCGGCAGCCCCGGTGTGGTGCCCGCGAGCGGTCGTCTCAGCAGTTCCGGTGTGCCGGTCGGGTTCCGCGACTTGCGGATGCTGCCGGGCACAGTCTTTGACGTCAAATTCACGCCCAACACCGTCCGCATCGACCTGCCAACCGTCCAGAGATCTCTGCGCAGTGTGAGCCAGGATGGCCGGGTCCTGGTCTTCGAAAGCGACGACGCGCGCTTGCATAATTTAAAAGAAGGCTCAGTCCTTTTTCTCGAGCACCTGGGGGTACGGCGCGTAAACGCGGTCAATGTTCAAGGCTCCCAGGTAGGTGTCCTGACGGAAACAGCGGCGCTTACAGATTTGGTTCAGGACGGCACCATTCAGTTCTCGGTGCCGGTTAACTTTACTGAGCTCGCGTCGCGCACCGGCGTCGCGACGAATCGGCAGACGGATTCTCCCGGCGGCGTCATGCCGTGGTTATCTCCTCCTGTCGCCTACGCCAGCGAAGGAGGAATCAAGTACAGCGCCCATGTCAAGGGCGAAACCGACGGATGGGAGTTTGAAGTGGAAGGTGAGCCCGAAGGCGACGGGCTTTCCCTGTCGCTTACGGCTGCGAAGAAGAAGCTCGCCGGCCTGACCGCGAGCGTAAAGGTCAAGGGGAACCTGGAACATGTCAACACCGCTTTCAAAGCGGTCATTCACGGTTCCAAGGTGCAGGATTTTGAATACACCACGCCCATCTCAGGCGATGTAAAAGTTAACTGGGCTGTCCTGACGATGGCGCCCGGCAGCGGAATCGGAGAAGGGAGGCTAAAATTACCGCCCTTTGCAAAAGATGTCTTCGATATATACGGTGTTCCTTTCCTTTTCAAAGTCGACGAAGCTCTTATCTTCAAGCCTGGTTTCGGAGGCAAGAAAGATGTAGCGGAAGGCAATTTCAATGTTGCGTACAACGGCACCGGGGGGCTTTCAATTCAGGGCGATCAAAGTTCCCCCAAGGGGACCATGGACGCTCAACCGGAAAGCGGCAAGACCACGGCGGAATCGCTTGCACCCCATGGTGTGGTGCTGGCGGTCAACGCGCCCAAGGTTTCTGTTTCGCTGGGCACGGAAAGTATCAAGGAGGCTATCAAACAAACGATTCCCGCAGGTCTGAGTGATAAGGTCGCAGAATTTCTCGAGAAGGGGCCATTTGGCGGCCTCATGAAATCTCCAAAAGAAGATTTCTTCAAGATGGAAGGTGCAGCCTATCTGCAGTTGGTAACAGAGTTCGACTATGCGGGGTCGGGTCCGCTGAGCATTGTGCCATGCTCCATGACCCATCTGAATTTCTATGCCCAGGCGGGCGCAGATGCCACCCTCCTCGCCATGAAGGGGGAGTCGCCCAAACTCAATATCAAAGAGACCAAAATCACAAATCGCGAGCCGGACATCGACGCGTGTGGGCCGAAATAGCTTTTCCACCGCCCTGGCGGATGACAAACGCTCGCGTTGGAATCGCCCCGGGATTCGACGAGGTGAGTCCCGAACGGAGTAGGGGCCGGCCGGAATCCTCGACCGGGGAAAGTTTAGAGTTCGGACTGCGCCTTACAGAGAGCAAAGAGCGCATCCACATCGGCCCTGCTGCGCACAATCGAGCACTCGTTGTTGGCTATTTGTTGCTGCGTGCACACGGTCACTCCTCCTTTGGGGCAAAGGTTGAGGCAAGGCACCCCTATCACGCGCAAAGATAGCCCAGCCTCATCCAGCCGTGCGCGCTTCTTCAGCGCCTTGTTGAGCTGCGCGGGCCCGTTCTTCTTGCCGCGATGTCTCAGTTTCTTTTGGCACTTCCGGCAAGCCAGCAAGAGCTGGCCCTTCCACGGCGCGCGATAATTCCGTAGGACGCCCGGGCTTTGAACCTTGGCGTCAGACTCGTTACTCCCGCCTTCTTTGAACATAGATGATTGGATGCGGGTGAGCTTGCGTTGTCCGATGAAGATTCTTGCCAACATCCGCCATACCCACGACAGTGGCCGAGACTCCAGTGTGCCGCAGATTTGAGGAGGGGAAACCTTGCTACGCTTTTGGGGAGGGGTGGTGGCCAGAGACGGGATCGAACCGCCGACGCCGGCCTTTTCAGGGCCGCGCTCTACCACTGAGCTATCTGGCCTCGGGGAATCCAAGGCGCTGCTTCCGCTTAAGTTGGTTCTGAGTCTGCAGCTTCAGGCGGAGGGCCCGGCCAAGGTCAGCAACTGCGCACAAGCAACAAACGTCAGTATAGCAATCACCTCGCCGCACGCAAACTCTCCCCCTGTTCCCAACGCCCCCTCAGCCGAAAGACTCTGTCGTACACTGGACGCTCGCAGTCCATCATTGATAGACGCCGGTTGCCTGCCGCTATGTTTCGCTGTCGCGCCTCAATCCGCTCATCCCATGCTGGCCAGCCGCTGCCCAGAGGGAAATATCTTAGTGCCGCCGCGACTGCGGCGCTATTGGTTTGCCTGGCGCCTTCCGCCTTTTCACAACCGCGGCCGGTCGCAAAAAATGATGAGACACGCGCAGCCCAAGCTTTCGAACATGCCCGCCAGCAAGGCCCGCTCGCACTCTACGCCTTCTTTCACGACATGCCGAAAGGCGCCGACCTGCACACCCACCTGGCGGGCGCCGTGTACGCAGAAACTTTTATTCGCGAAGCGGCGGAAGATAATCTTTGCGTCAACTCCAAAACGCTGGTCCTTTACAAGACCATGGCTATGACGCGCAGCCTGCCACCCCAGCCGGTCTGCGGCGAAGAAGGCGAAGCTGTAGCCCATGCTCTCACCAACCAAAAGCTTTACGACCAGTTGATCAACGTATTCTCCATGCGTACGTTTGTTCCCACTACCGAGGAATCAGGGCACGATCACTTCTTCGCATCCTTCGATCACTTTTTAACCGTAGAGGATCCCAAACATACGGGGGAGTGGGTCGACGAGTTGGCCAGCCGCGCCGCGGCGCAGAATGAGCAATACCTCGAAATCATGAATACGCCGAACTTCCGGCCGGCCACGGCGGCTCTTGCCGAGGGACTCGGGCCGATCGACATGCAGACGGATTTCGCTCACCTTCGTCAGCAGTTGCTGGACGCGGGCCTCTCGAAATACTTGCCCGGCCAGCGCGCGGAGTTTGATGAAGCCGAGCGCACCCGCCGCGAACTGGAGCATTGCGGCGCCAAGGGAGCCACCCCGGCCTGCAATCTCCAGGTCCGCTTCCTCTATCAGGTGCTCCGTGCGTTGCCTTTACAGGCAGTCTTTGTCCAATTGCTCTGCGGTTTTGAGCTGGCTTCCATTGACCCACTGATCGTGGGCATCAACATGGTGCAGCCAGAGGACTGGCGCGCCGATATGGATACCTATCGGGAGCAGATGCGCATGGTCCATGCGCTCCACGCCCTCTACCCCAAGGTGCATATCACCCTGCACGCCGGGGAACTGGCCCCCGGCATGGTGACACCGGATGGGGTTCGTTTTCATATCCGCTCTGCCGTAGAGGAGGCGGGCGCGCAACGAATCGGCCACGGCGTTGACGTGATGTATGAGGAGCACCCCTACGATCTGCTGAAAGAGATGGCTGCCAAGCGCGTGATGGTGGAGATCAATCTCACCAGCAATGACGTGATCCTGAACATCAAGGGAGCAGACCACCCCTTGCCTATGTATCGCCTGTATCACGTGCCGGTAGCCCTCTCGACCGATGATGAGGGCGTCTCGCGCATCAACCTGACGCACGAGTATGTCCGCGCCGCGATGACCTACCCACTGAGCTACGGTGACTTTAAGCAGATGGTGCGGACGGCGCTCGAACACAGCTTTCTTTCCGGTGACAGTCTTTGGCAACAAAGCGGGCCGTGGGAAAGCTATGCTTACCCGGTCGCCGCCTGCCGCACCCAGCTTGGCCGCGAACAAGCCTCCGGAGCATGCGCAACGCTGCTCGCTGCCAGCGACAAAGCGCGGCAGCAATTCGAGCTGGAACGAAGATTCCGCGTATTTGAAAATACATTTTAGGCGTATGCGTTTCCGGTCCACGCAGGCCACCGAGGCAAACCGGCAGGCGCATCGGCACTCTCCTCATCGCGCGCATTTACACTGCAGAAGCACCGCATGCGCATCGTTCTCTCCAGCTTCGGCACTCTCGGCGATATCCATCCACTCATAGCCCTGGCGCTCGAGTTACGCCGGCGCGGCCATGTTCCTGTGCTGGCAGTCCCTGAACTCTTTCGTCCCAAGATCGTTTCGCTGGACCTGGAATTTTCGCCTGTCGGGCCGATTCTCAATCCGGAAGACAACCAGCTGGTGGCGATGTTGATGGACATTCGCAAAGGCACGGAGCGCACCCTGCGCGAGATACTCTTTCCCGCCATTCGCCAAAGCTATCGTGAATTGCTCGCCGTAGTCGAGGCCAAGGGCGGCGCCGATTTGTTGCTCGCCGGCGAGTTGGTTTACCAGGCCCCGATCGTCGCCGAGGTCACCGGCATCCCGTGGGCCTCGCACGTGCTGGCTCCGCTATCCTTTTTCTCCCGCTACGATGCGCCCGTGTTGCCGCCTTATCCCATGTTGGCACGGTTGCAGCCTGCGTTACCCGGAATGGGAAGAGTGATAGCCCGATTCGCGCGCTGGGTCACGCGCAGTTGGCCAGAGCCGATATACCAGCTGCGTTCCGAGCTAGGCCTGGGCCGCGGTCCCGATCCTATCTTCGAGGCCAAGCATTCTCCGTACCTGGTCTTAGCCATGTTCTCGCCTTTGCTGGGCGAGCCCCAGCCAGACTGGCCGGCCTCGACCAAAGTCACCGGCTTTGTTTTTTACGACGGCGACGCGGGCCAGCGCGATCTGCCTCCCGCCGTGGAGCACTTTCTGCAGCAGGGGCCGCCGCCGTTGGTCTTTACACTGGGATCGGCCGCCGTGCTCGATGCCGGCGACTTTTACCAACAGAGTGCGATGGCCGCGGGCCTGACTGGCCAGCGTGCCGTCCTCCTTGTCGGAAACGACCCGCGCAATGTTCCGCGCGATACTCCGCCGAATGTGTGCGTCGCGAATTATGCACCTTACTCAAAACTCTTCCCTCGCGCCTCAGTCGTCATCCACCAGGGTGGAGTAGGAACCACCGCGCACGCGCTGAACTCCGGCAAGCCCATGTTGGTTATGCCTTACAGCCACGACCAGCCCGACAACGCCCGCCGAGTACGCCGGCTTGGCGTCGCGCGCGTCGTCAGGCGCTCGCGTTATACAGCGGAGCTGGCCGCGCGCAAGATCACCCTGCTGCTGGAGAATGCGGCGCTACAGGAAAGGGCCGCCAGAATCGGTGAACAATTGCGTAGTGAAGATGGATTGAAGACTGCCTGTGATGCGCTCGAAGCACTGGGTAGGGCGGGTCCGCCGGGGGATGCGTGAAGACGCACTGGGACGAAGGATGGAAGGGTATGAGCTTCAGCCCGTTTCCAAGTCTTTCCTGGCCACGAACCCGCGTGCCCCATATCTCGCACTTTTGGCGAGATGTGGGGCACGCGACAACCCTTTCCCCGAAGTCTGTGGATCCTGATCGCGGGACTTAAGGGCAAGATGGAAAAATTTGCGTCGCAGGCGCGCAGGTAGAATGCCTTATCGATGCCTGACGATATTGCACTGCAACTTCTCGCCGCCGCCCAGCCGCAGCTCGAGGCATCCTTTCGCAACCTGCCCGCGCATCAAAACCCGGCGCCCGCAATCGACGCCATGGCCGCGGTGATGAGCCGGGTCGCTGAGCGGATGGCGGATAACTACCCCTACTTCCACCCCCTTTATGCCGGCCAGATGCTCAAGCCCCCGCATCCCCTTGCCCGCGCTGCGTACGCCCTCGCCATGGGCATCAATCCCAACAACCACGCGCTCGACGGTGGCCGCGCCAGCTCCCGGATGGAGGTGGAAGCTGTTCGCGAAATCGCCAGTATGTTCGGCTGGTCCCACTATCTGGGACATCTGACCAGCGGCGGAACGTTCGCCAACCTCGAGGCCTTATGGATCGCAGGCCAGCTTGCTCCAGGCAAGCGCATCGTTGCTTCCGAGCAGGCTCACTACACACACGGCAGAATCAGCGCGGTTCTCGGCCTGCCTTTCACCAGTGTGTCTGCTGGCCGCGATGGCCGTATGGATTTGTCAGCACTCGAGTCCGCGTTACGGGAAGGGGACGTCGGCACAGTGGTGGTAACCCTGGGCACGACCGCAACTGGAGCCGTCGATCCGTTGCATAAAGTGCTTGCGTTGCGCAGCGGTTCTCCATTCCGCGTTCATGTCGACGCAGCCTACGGCGGGTACTTCAATCTCGCATCGACACTCGGCGAAGAGGCGACGCGTGCTTTTGCCTGCGTGACGCAAGCTGACTCTATCGTGGTCGACCCGCACAAGCATGGGCTGCAACCGTACGGCTGTGGCTGCATACTTTTTAGCGATCCCTCTGTCGGCCGCTTCTATAAACACGACTCGCCCTATACCTATTTCACGTCGAGCGATCTCCATCTGGGAGAAATCAGCCTGGAGTGTTCGCGCGCAGGCGCGGCCGCTGTCGCATTGTGGGCAACACAACAGTTGCTGCCGCTCACCCGGGACGGTGAGTTCGCCCGTGGCCTCGAGAGCAGCCGTGAGGCGGCAATGCACTTGCATCAGCAAATCTGCGCCGACCGCCGTTTCCTTTCTCCATTTGCGCCGGAGCTCGACATCCTGGTGTGGGCCGTGCGCGCCGATAGCATCGCTGCATCTTCCCGCCTGGCGCAAGAAATCTTCGCCGCCGCAGCGCGCCAGGATCTTCATCTCGCCCTGGCTCAACTGCCCACCGCTTTCTTCCCTCCCGGCTCGTGGACAGACCAACATCAGCAGGCAAGTATTACCTGTCTGCGTTCCGTCCTCATGAAACCAGAGCACCTGGATTGGGTCGAAACCATCTGGAGCAAACTAACCCAGGTGACTGATGAGGTTCTGGCAATCCCACGCGCGGACTGATCGAACTCAAATGGAACGCGATAAGAAAGACAGTGGGTGTTCACCCGCTGAAAAGGAAAAGCTGCAGAGCGCGCTCCCACGGAAGCATCAGAACACTCGACGGAAGTGTCAGGTCGATTCGTGATAAAAGCCAGCCGGTCGATGGTTAGAATAGAAACACTGCAGGTACCAGGAGATTGAGCGGGATGCATTTTTCGAACCAGCAACGCGATTTTTCTTCGATAGGCCTCTCCGAGCGAGAGGGTATGGTCGCTTACTTTTCGATGGAGATCGCCATCGCGCCTGAGATGCCCACCTACAGTGGGGGACTGGGTGTGCTTGCAGGAGACACGATGCGGTCCGCAGCCGACCTCGGCCTGAGACTTTGCGCCGTCACACTGCTCCACCGCAAGGGCTATTTCCAGCAAACCCTGGATGCCCGCGGAGTTCAGAACGCTGAAGACCAGCCCTGGCCGCTGGAGGATTTTCTCACCCTCGAAGAAAGCGTCGTCGAGGTGACGATTGAGGGCCGCCCGGTTTTGATCCGCGCCTGGCGATACGATCTCGAGGGCGTCAGCGGGCACACCATCCCGATTTACCTGCTCGACACTGATCTCCCACAAAATGATGTCCGCGATCGCCAGCTTACCGACCACCTCTATGGCGGAGATACCGACTACCGGTTGCGTCAGGAGGCGGTGCTGGGAATTGGCGGTGCACGCATTCTCGAAGCCCTCAGTTACGACATTGCCGTCTACCACATGAATGAAGGCCATGCGGCGCTCTTAACAGTCGGTTTGATGGAGCAACAATTAGACGGCGTGATGAGCCGCGCGATTGAGGAGGCGGATCGGCAGGCGGTTCGCAGCCGCTGCGTTTTCACTACCCACACCCCGGTACCGGCCGGCCACGATCGCTTTACCATGGAGCAGACCTACAGGATCCTCGGGCCTGAAGTGACCAACCTGCTCGAGCGCATGGGCGGGTGCCACGACGGAATGCTCAACATGACGTATGTGGCGCTTGCTTCCTCACGCTTTGTGAACGGCGTTGCCATGCAGCATGGCAAAATCTCCCGCGAGATGTTTCCTGACTATGCAATCGATGCCATCACCAACGGCGTGCACGCAGCAACCTGGACCGCTGCCCCGTTCCAGCAACTCTTCGACCGCAACATTCCGCGTTGGCGCAAAGATAATTTTCAGTTTCGCTATGTGATCGACATCGCGTTGCGCGAAATCGAGAAGGCCCATGCTCAATCCAAGCGGGCACTCATCGAGACCGTCGCCGAGAGAACCGGCATCACCCTGCGCAGCAACGTCTTCACCATCGGCTTTGCCCGCCGCGTCGCCACCTATAAACGAGCCGATTTGCTGCTCTCGGATCCTGAGCGGCTGGTGCGCTGTGCGGAGAAATTTCGTGGCTTGCAAATTCTCTTCAGCGGCAAAGCTCATCCCCACGACGAACCAGGTAAAAAGCTCATCCAGCAGATTTTCGAAGTTGCCGCAAAACTTGAGTCGGACGCGCTCAAAATCGTCTATCTGGAGAACTACGAATGGAATCTTGCAGCCCAGCTCACCTCGGGCGTCGATCTCTGGCTAAACACGCCCCGCCGTCCATTTGAGGCATCCGGAACCAGCGGTATGAAGGCCGCGCTCAACGGCGTTCCCAGTTTGAGCGTGCTTGATGGTTGGTGGGTCGAGGGTTGTATTGAAGGCGTCACGGGCTGGGCCATACCAGATAGTGATACGCCGGAAGACGAGGTAGCAAGCCTCTACGATCGGCTGGAGTCTACCATCCTCCCGCTCTATTACGGCAATCCAGAGTTGTGGCGCACCATCATGCGTTCCACCATCGCGCTCAATGGCTCCTTCTTTAACACCCACCGCATGCTTCAGGAATACATCTCGAATGCCTACTACCCTGACGACCGAGCCAGCGTTTCCAGTGCGGCACTGGAGTCGGCCCTGGCAAAATAGACTCTTTCAAGGCAGTCACGCGCATCGAAGCGCGTGGAATCCACTTAAGGGTACGGGCTTCACGGCTTGCGGAGAAACGCTGGTTTCGGATCAGGGCATGACTTCAGTCGTGCCGTAAGTCATCGACAATACCTCGGGCTTTAGCCGCTGCGGTAAGCTTTCCCTTTCCTCCTCCACAAACCTTCGCAGAGGCTCTCGCACATAATCAAGCAAAGCCCTTAGCGCCGTGCGCCGTTTTCTGAATCAAACCACTCCACACGAGCATCCACCACAAGCGGTTTTATCTTGCGGCCAATGCGGGTGCAGGTGCGTCTATCTTTACAAAGCCGGACATTGCCTCCGGCCCCGTTTCCTCGCACAAACGTATAATTTACCTGGAGCTTCGGATTTGCCTTAGACCCCATTCCAGTTGAGAGGGTACAGCGAATCTGTTGCAAGCCCGGACACCTGAAGGAAGCTTGCATAACCCTTCGCCTAATCTTCCGCCCGAGCCTGAAGCTGTTTCACAGTAGACGTCATCGAACGATGTTCCTGGTTCTCCAATCTCGAGACCATCTATCTGTGAAAAGACTTTAGTAGGTGCGTTTGCCGCAAATTCACCCCTTCCGGACAACACGACCCCGGAGAGAATCTGCTAGGAGTGAGCTAACCAGATGTGGATTGTTCGTCTTGCATTACGGCGGCCTTACACCTTTGTCGTCTTTGCCCTTCTCCTCTTGATCCTGGGTCCGCTCTCGATTCTCAACACCCCGGTCGACATTTTTCCTAACATCAATATCCCCGTGGTCAGCATTGTCTGGCAGTATCAGGGCCTTTCCGCAGTGGATATGGCCAACCGCATCATCACTCCCACCGAACGCTCACTCACCACCACAGTCGACAACATCGACCATGTCGAGTCGCAATCTCTCGATGGCTTCGGCGTGGTGAAGGTTTATTTCCAGCCGCGCGTCACGCTAGCCACCTCGATTGCGCAGATCACCTCGATCTCGCAAACCCAGTTGCGTCAACTGCCCCCGGGGACCACTCCTCCCCTAATCATCACCTATACCGCCTCGAGCGTGCCGATTTTGCAGCTCGGTCTGTCCGGGCAGGGCCTTTCCGAACAGCAGCTGAATGACTTCGGACTGAATTTCATCCGTGTCCAATTCGCAACCGTCGAGGGCGCTGAAAGCCCATATCCCTACGGCGGCAAGCAGCGGCAGGTGCAGGTGGATTTGGACCTTCAGGCGCTTCAGGCCAGAGGGCTGTCCCCCAACGACGTGGTCAATGCCATCAGCGCTCAGAATCTGATACTGCCCTCTGGGACCCTCAAAGTGGGCCCGTTCGAGTACCAGCTCGCCACCAACAGCGCCCCAACAACCATCCAGGGTCTGAACGATCTCCCTATCAAGAGCGTGAACGGAGCCATCGTCTACATCCACGACGTCGCTCATGTACGCGACGGCTTCCCGCCGCAAACCAATATTGTTCGCGTCGACGGCCAGCGCGCCAGCCTGATGAGCGTGTTGAAGAACGGCAATGTCTCCACCCTAGAGGTCATCTCCGGGATCCGCAAACTGTTACCCATCATCGCTCAGCAACTGCCGCCGCAGTTGCGCATCACGCCCTTATCCGATCAATCGATATTCGTGCGCGGGGCCATTAGCGGTGTGGTGCGTGAGGGCATCATCGCCGGCTGCCTCACCGGCGTCATGATCCTGGTTTTTCTGGGCAGCTGGCGCAGTACTCTCATCATCGCTGTTTCCATCCCGCTTTCCATCCTGGTCTCACTCATCGTGTTGAGCGCCTTGGGCGAGACCATCAACATCATGACCCTGGGCGGTCTCGCGCTGGCGGTCGGCATCCTGGTCGACGATGCCACCGTGGAAATTGAAAACATTAATCGCAATCTCGAAGAAGGAAAAGAGGTGGAGCAGGCGATCCTCGACGGCGCTGCACAGATCGCGATTCCGGCCTTTGTCTCGACCATATCGATCTGCATCGTCTTCGTGCCCATGTTCTTCATGGGTGGAGTGGCCAAGTATCTCTTCGTGCCGTTGGCCGAAGCCGTCATCTTTGCCATGCTGGCTTCCTATTTCCTTTCTCGCACCGTGGTTCCCACCATGGCCAAATATCTTCTTCACGAGCACGATCCGGCACAGGACGACAAGAAGGAGCAGTCGCGCAATCCCCTGGTACGCGCACAGTTGGCGTTCGAACATCGTTTCGAGCAGCTTCGTATTTTCTATTTCCGCCTGCTGCAACTCTCCATCGAGCACAGCACGATTTTTCTCATCTTGTTCTTCGTGTTTACCATCGGTTCCTTTGCCCTGCTGTACCCCTGGCTGGGCCAGGATTTCTTTCCCTCAGTGGACGCGGGCCAGTTCAAACTCCATATGCGTGCGCAAACTGGTACTCGCATCGAAGACACGGCACGCTTGTGCGACGAAGTCGACAATGCGATTCGGCTCGAGATTCCCAAAAAAGAAGTCGTCAGCATCATCGACAACATCGGTATTCCCTATTCCGGCTTGAATCTTTCCTACACCAGCACCGGCGTCGTCAGCGCCGCGGATGCTGACATCACCGTCGCGCTGGCCGCAAAGCATCAGCCAACAGATCTGTACGTGCAGGCCCTCCGTTCTAAGCTTGCTGTCGAGTTCCCCGGCGTTACCTTCTACACCTTGCCCGTGGATATGGTGACCCTGATCCTCAACTTTGGATTGCCCGCACCCATCGATATCCAGGTCATCGGCCACGACCTGGAGGGCAACCGTGCCTTCATCGACAAGCTGATGAAGGAGATAAGCTACGTGCCCGGAACCGCGGATGTTCACATCCAGCAGCCTTTCAACAACCCGCACTTTCTGGTCGATGTCAATCGTTCCAAGGCGCAGGATATCGGGTTAACCCAGCGTGATGTAGCCGGCAGCCTTTTGGCCGCAACCAGCGGCAGCTATCAAACCAACCCCACTTACTGGCTCGATCCAAGAAATGGTGTCAGTTACAGTATCTCCGCGCAATCTCCGCAGTATGACCTGCAATCGCTTGCCGACCTGGAAAAGATACCGCTGACCGCCGGCAGCGCAGCGGCTACAACCGTCCCCAGCCCATTTCTCACCGTAGGCTCGTCGGGCGTCCTTCCCGTAAACACCGGCGCTGCTCCTTCTACGGCAGCGGGGACCAAGCCAATCCAGATTCTGGGGAACGTGGCCACCATCATCCGCGGCGCCGAGCCGGCCACCGTCAGTCATTACAACATCGCGCCCGTACTCGATATTTACGGCAACGTGGTCAATAGCGATCTGCGCAGCGTGTCGACAAAGATTGCCCAGATTGTCGCTGCGCATCGCAAAGAGCTGCCCCGCGGATCGCAGTTAGTCATTCGCGGCCAGGTGCAGACCATGAACTCATCGTTTATCGGGTTGACCAGCGGGCTGGCCTTTTCCATCCTGCTGGTCTACCTGCTCATCGTGATCAATTTCCAGTCGTGGCTCGATCCTTTTATGATCATCGCCGCGCTGCCCGCCGCGCTCTGCGGCATCGTTTGGATGTTGTTCATCACCGGAACCCATATCAGCGTGCCTGCATTGACCGGGTCCATCATGACCATGGGCGTGGCCACCGCAAACTCCATTCTGGTGATCAGCTTTGCCCGCGAGCAAATGGAGGTCAATGTAGGCGATGCCCGCGCCGCCGCGCTGAGCGCCGGCTACACTCGCTTTCGTCCCGTGCTCATGACCGCCCTGGCCATGATCATCGGCATGGTGCCGATGGCGTTGGGTCTGGGTGACGGCGGAGAGCAAAACGCACCGCTGGGCCGGTCCGTAATTGGCGGATTGTTGTTCGCTACCGCCGCCACTTTGTTTTTTGTGCCGACATTCTTCAGCGTCATCCATGGCTGGCTGGCCAGGCGCAGCAAGCGCGCGTCGGCCGCCGCGGGCGCGAATGATATGGAAGACTAGAGAGAGGGAGCGCAGAGATGGATCAGGAAAGCAAAGATTTGCAGCCGCAACCGGCAAGGGAAGTACCGGGCGCACTTCCTGATGCGCCGCCTTTATCGGGTCGCGTCGCCGCTATCTTGATTGTGGTTCTCCTGATTGTGGCCGTCGTGATCGCGGTGATCGGGATTGTGCCCCGGGTGCGCGCCCGCACCAGGCTCAAGGATTCGACCGACGCGCTCGCCGCCCCTGTCGTGACCGCGAACCCACCCCAGCCGGGCAAAACTGGAAAGGAAATCATCCTGCCGGGCAACGTTTACGCCTACACTGACGCGTCGCTTTACGCCCGCACCGACGGTTATCTCAGCAAGTGGTATTACGACATCGGCGCCCACGTTCAGAAGGGGCAGTTGTTAGCGGTGATCAGTACCCCTGAAGTGGATAAGCAACTGCTCCAGGCACGAGCGGACCTGGCTACGGCACAAGCCAACGCGGGCCTGGCCAAGACCAACTCCGCACGTTACCAGGGACTGCTCACGCAAAATGCCGTATCTAAACAAGACACGGATACGTTTGTCAGCCAGGCGGCATCCACCAGTTCCACCGTAGAGTCTGCCCAGGCGAATGTTCAGCGTCTGGAGCAACTGCAGTCCTTCGAAAGGATCTATGCACCCTTCAGCGGGGTGATTACTGCGCGCAACGTCGACATTGGACAGCTTATTAATGCCGGAGCCGGCACCCAGCTGTTTCGCCTCTCGGCAATCGACGTCTTGCGCGTCTACGTAAACGTTCCCCAGATTAATTCCCAAGCAGCAACCGTCGGCACTACGGCTCAACTGACCCTCTCGGAGTTTCCCGGGCAGTCGTTTTCCGGAAAGATCGTGCGTACCGCCAAGGCCATCGATCCCAGCTCACGCACCCTGCTGGTAGAAATCGACGTCGACAACCACAATGGCAAGCTCATGCCGGGGGCTTATACCGAAGTCCACCTGAACGTGCACGATGGAATTGCGCCTTTGATTATCCCGGTTTCCGCACTCATTTTTCGCGGCCAGGGACTGCAGGTTGCTACCGTTCAGAAAGGGCCTAATGGAGATCTGGCCAAGCTCGTCCAGGTAACGCCGGGCCAGGACAACGGAACCACGGTACAGGTTATTTACGGCCTGCATGCTGACTCGCAAGTGATCCAGAATCCGCCGGATTCAATCATCGACGGCGAGCCGGTGCATGTGGTTCAACCTGGCAAAGACGGGGAAGAGAGTGAGCCGCAAAAGCCTTCCGGGGGTGGCCCGGAATGATGCGCCTCAGGGTACTTACATTGGCTGCGGCTACGCTGCTGCTTGCCGGATGCACGGTAGGACCTAACTATCATCCGCCCACCGCGCCCGCGGCCCCGGCCTTCAAAGAAGATGCCGTTCCCGTGCCGCCTCCCAACCCTCCGGGCGGAGGATGGAAACAGGTGCAGCCGAGCGACAGCGCGATCCGCGGCGACTGGTGGGAGATTTACCAGGACCCGCAATTGAACCAGTTGGAGAAGCAGGTTGCCGTCTCCAACCAGACCCTCAAGGCCTCGTATGAGCAATACATGCAGGCCCGCGCCGCCGTCCAGTACTATCGCTCGCAGTATTTTCCCACCGTGCAGGCCGGGCCCTCCGCCTCGCGTGACCGCCAGTCGAGCAATCGTCCGCTGTATGTTGCCGGCAGCAAGACCACCTACAACGACATATTTTTACAGGGGCAGGTTTCCTGGGAGCCTGATCTCTGGGGCAGCGTTCGCAGGGCGGTGGAATCGCAGCGGGCCGTTGCCCAGGCGTCCGCAGCCGATTTGGCGAACGTCGATCTAAGCATTCACTCCGAGCTGGCGGTGGATTACTTCGAGCTGCGAGGCCTGGATACGCAACAGCAACTGCTCGAAACCACCGTGCAGCAATATCAGCAATACCTGGCGCTCACCCAAACGCGGTTCAAAGGCGGAGTGGCCACCGAATCCGATGTAGCCCTGGCGCAAACGCAGCTGGATCAGACCCGCGCCCAGGCCATCGATGTAGGCGTCGCCCGCGCTCAGTACGAGCATGCCATCGCCACCCTCACCGGGGTCCCCGCTTCGAGTTTCGGCTTGCCGCCCGCCCCACTCAACTTGCAGTTGCCGCAGGTGCCGGTGGGCGTGCCATCGCAATTGCTCGAACGCCGTCCCGACGTGGCTGCCGCGGAGCGGCGCGCCGATTCAGCCAATGCACAGATTGGCATAGCGATGGCGGCCTATTACCCCACCATCAGTCTCACCGGCACAGGCGGCTTTGAGAGCAAGAGCGCGGGGACTTTGATCCAGGGACCGAGCGCGCTCTGGTCGCTGGGGGGCTCAGCGGTCGAGCTGCTCTTCGATGCCGGCCGCCGCCATGCGTTGACGGAGGAAGCTCGGGATACCTATGAGCAGAACGCGGCCAACTACAGGCAGACTGTGCTCCAGGCCTTTCAGGAGGTGGAGGACAATCTTTCCAGTCTACGCATCCTGAACGATGAATCGGTGGCCCAGCAGCGGGCGGTCGAGTCCGCGCAACGTTCGCTCACCATTTCGACCAACCGTTATAGGGGCGGCGTGACCACTTACCTTGAAGTCATTACGGCCCAGACCACGCAGCTGGCCAACGAACGAACCGCCGCCGACATCACCACCCGCCAATTCGCGGCCAGCGTCCAACTGGTGAAGGCACTAGGCGGCGGCTGGGATACCACCAAGTTGCCCACGCCCTAGCGCATTCGTGGCAAGGCAAGAAAAACGTACCGGGAATCAAGTCTGAGAATTTGCCAGCGAGCCAGTGGTGAAGACCTGCTCGGCCTGGCCAGCGGATACCCGATAAATTACAAACTCACGATCATGCCGGCTGCGCAATTCAAAAACCAGGTCTCCGCGATTATTGGCCCGCGCATCCACTGCATCCACCAGCCGCATTTTAGGCGTCTGGTCGAGGTGATCGTCATCGGTCACCGACTTGAACAGAACCCTGGGTACTCCATTGAAATCCGGCTGTGCGATCAGCGTGACGTATTTCACCTTCCCGGCGTGATCGACCATGTCTCCCGAGAACACCAGAGTCGCCCCTCCACTGTAAGTGAGCTCATAAGCCTTGAACCGCTCATTGGTAAACACCGGTTTAGGGGGTGCGGGGCTAACCTTATGCCTCTGTGCAGTCGGCGCCGCAGGAGCATGAGACCTGGTCGCAGTTTTCACTGGCGGCTCTGAGGCCACGATGGCGTCGTGGGCCGCGATCTCCATTTGCGCCTGCATTTTTGCCGCGTCCTCCGGATCGGACCACAGATATACGAACGGGTGGGCTTCACGATCGCTGGCATCGGAAACCGCGATCATCTGCTGCAGCTCGGGTGGAACGCCAGTGAGCTGGGCGGGCTGGAAATCCGCGTCTGTCGGGCTCTGCTTGCCGTGAGCAATGTGCGGCCGGTCGGGATCGTCCCCACCAATCGGGGTCTCCGGCGCCGCAACCTCTGTTTTGCTGGCGCTGGATGCGGCAGGAGAAGACGTAGCAGGGGAAGAAGAGGAGTCTGACCGCCGGCGCAAAGTAGGCCGGTCGGGATCGCCGGCCGAAGCAGGGGGATTGCTCGAAGATGCCGTTGAGTCTGTGGAGGTGGAGGCGGAGCTATCCGAGCCCCCGCTGGGACTCTTGTTAATGAAGTGCGGGCGCCCGTCCCCAGCGTCAGTCACCACGTGGGGCATGTGAGCGCCCTGCTTCGGCTTTGCCCGCTTGGGCGGCGCCGCCATGGGCTTCCACGAGCCGTAGCCAAACCAGTAGCCCGCGACGTCCTGTGCGCTGTTGATGTCAAAAAGCCCGCGCGCCACGCCGGCGTCTTCCAGTACGTACTCCGTTCCCGGTTCCAGCGCGAGGGGCTCCGGCTTCGCCAGGTAGAGGCCCCCAGGCTGATACTGTTCGCCGTCGAACACAGAGATGGGTATGACTCTGCTGGCGCTGGGTTTCCCCGGATCGCCCGTCCACTCCAGCACGGCCACCGCACGCACACTCGGCGCAGCCTTCTTGTTCGCCTGGTGGCCCGGATATTGCGCGAACGCCGGCGCCGCCAATCCAATCAACAAAGCGAGCCCGCCTGCGGTATGAGACTTACATCGCCTCCAACGGCTCATGGAATAATCTTTCTTGCGTACCCGCATCGCATCTCGTTCTGGGGAAGGATTCTTTTCATGGAAGTGAACGACAAAGTTGCTGATTTTACGCTTCAGACTGAAGAAGACAAGACCATACACCTGAAGGATTTCGCCGGCAAACCAGTAGTGCTTTTCTTCTATCCCAAGGCTGACACGCCTGGCTGCACCATTGAAGCTTGTGGCTTCCGCGACATCTTCAAAAAGATACAGCAGGCCGGAGCCGTCGTTCTGGGTATCTCGCGCGACACGCCCAAGGCGCAAAAGAAATTCAAAGAGAAATTCGACTTGCCGTACACCCTCCTTGCAGATGTAGACGAAGTAGTCTGCAAACAGTTTGACGTTCTCAAGGAAAAGAACATGTACGGCAAGAAAGTGATTGGCATTGAGCGCACGACATTTCTCATCGGTCCCGACCGCAAACTGCTGAAAATCTTCCCCAAAGTAAAGCCGGAAGGGCACGCGGAAGAGGTTTTAGCCGCCATCAAAGAAGCGCATGCCTAAAGCCCCGGGCTACACCGAGGGCACGCTTGTCTCGCGGGAGTTCTATGTAGACCCTCCCGGCCAGGTGGCTCGCAACTTGTTGGGAAAGCTGTTGGTGCGGCCCGGGCGGCGGCCGCTGGTGGGCCGCATTGTCGAAGTGGAAGCCTATTTCGGCGAGGATGACCCTTCATCCCACTCCTTTGCGGGCGAGACGGCCAGGAATGCGGTGCTCTTTGGGCCCCCGGGCTATGCCTATGTCTACTTCATTTATGGCATGCACTATTGCCTGAACGTTTCCTGTGAACCGGCGGGCCGGGCTGGTGGCGTGCTGTTCCGGGCGCTGGAGCCCATCAGCGGCCTGGAAGCCATGGCGGCTGCCCGAGGGGTAAAAGCGCCCACGGCTCTGACTTCTGGTCCCGGCCGATTATGCCAGGCGTTTGGTATCACCCGGGCTCGCGATAACGGCGCCGATTTCACATCGCCCGACTCCAACCTGCAGATCCAGGACGACGGTTTCCTGCCTGGCAAAGTTCTGGTTACACCCCGTATAGGGATCAGCAAAGATGCAGCCAGGCCAGCCCGCTTTTTACTCGCCGGTAACCCCTTTGTCTCCAGGCGCGGCTAACAAGCTGGAAAGTGCCAATCACAGCAGCACATTGTCGATAAGCCGCGTACTCCCCAAGTAAGCGGCGACAGCCGCAAGAGCACCCTTCCGCACTTCGGATACATCTTCGAGCGTGTCCGGATCGACAATCCGGCAGTAATCCACCTGCACCGCCGGTTCCTGTGCGAGAACAACCTGAGCAGCCTCCAGCAATTTCCCCGACTCCCGCTCTCCACCCAGGGCCAACTGCTGGACCGCCATCAAAGCCCGCGAAAGAACAAGCGCCTGCCGGCGCTGTTCTCCGCTCAAATTACGGTTTCGCGAACTGAGCGCCAGACCGTCCGGCTCCCGTACCGTCGGGCAAACATCCAGTTGAGCTGGAAACCGCAAATCCCGCACCATCTTGCGCAGGACGGCGACCTGGGCCGCATCTTTCTGGCCGAAGAATGCGTGCTCCGGAGCGAAAATATTCAGCAGTTTCGCCACAACGGTAGCGACCCCACGAAAGTGGCCGGGCCGCGATGCTCCGTCCAGCCGCTCACTCAGCCCCGTCACCTCGACAAAGGTGCTGGCGCCTAGGTGGATACATCTCTTCGGCTGAAGGAGCAAACACCAAATCAACTCCCGCCGCCTCAAGGATCCGGCAATCCTCTTCCAGCCCACGGGGATACGCCGAGAAGTCTTCTTTGGGGCCAAACTGGGTAGGGTTCACAAAGATAGAGACCGCCACTGCGCCGCAGCTTGCTTGCGCGGCACGCACCAGGGACAAGTGCCCTTCGTGCAGGGCCCCCATGGTCGGCACCAGGCCCAACGTCTTGCCTTCCGCGCGGATACGGGCGCACGCACTCCGGGTTTCAGCGATGGTCGTTAGCACCAACATCCGCTAGGCCTTGCGCCGGGCCGTGCCTTCTTCCAGAAGCAGGGCGGACAGCGCTTCCTTGCCCAGATGGTAGCTTTCTTCTTCGCCGGGGAACTGGCGGCTTTCCACATCACTGCGATATCGGTGGACCGCCTCGGTGATTAAAGCCGCGGCATCGCCATATCGGCGAACGAACTTCGCCGGAGCGGAGAACGACAGGTTGATGAGATCGTGCAACACCAGGATCTGACCGTCACAGCAAGCCCCAGCGCCGATCCCAATAGTCGGAATATGGAGGGCGGCCGTAATGCGCTGCGCCACTTCTGAGGGAATGCCTTCCAGCACCACCGCGAAGGCGCCAGCCTCTTCCAGGGCAAGGGCGTCCTTCACCAGGTGATGAATCGCCGCGACCGACTTCCCCTGGACCCGGTAGCCGCTCATCCGGTGAACGGATTGCGGGGTAAGGCCCAGGTGCGCCATCACTGGAATCTCCGCCTCTGTGAGGCGTTTGACCAACTCCAGGCGACTCGCTCCACCTTCGATTTTCACTGCCTGGGCGCCGGCTTCCTTCAGGAAGCGAGCGGCATTGGCTACCCCTTCTTCCGTGCTTACCTGGTAGGAGCCGAACGGCATATCGGCCACCACCATGGCCTGCTTTACCGCGCGGCGTACCGCCCGCGTGTGCAGCAGCATTTCGTCCATGGTCACGGGGAGAGTGTTGTCGTAACCCATAACCACCATGGCCAGGGAATCTCCCACCAGGATGACGTCGACGCCGGCCTCGTCTACCAGCCGTGCGGTGGCGTAGTCGTACGCAGTGAGGGCGACGATGGGTCGGCCCTGGGATTTTTTGTCTTGAAGAGTTTGGATAGTGACCCGGGCGGACCGGGTAGCGGCCGCGGACTTATCCGCGGTGCGGAAATGCGTGAGGCTCATGGCGACTCCAGTGCAGCTCCCGCTTGGGATGCTGCCCGATTCGGTACTCCCAAAGAAGCGAAAGAATACCGCAAAGGAGTATACGCCCCTGGACAGACCCCAGGCAAAGTGAGCCAGAACAGCCTAGGAACCGCTTCCCTGGGGGAGAAAGTACTGTTTGCCCTTGATGGGCTCGGAAATCCGCTTCATCAGCAGCGCCAGATCCTGAGGCCGGTTCACAAAGTCGATTTCCGAGGTATCGACCACCAGCAGGTCGCTTGCCGTGTAGTGGAAGAAAAAGTGCTCATAAGCCTTGGCCAACTGCTCGATGTAGGCGTCGCTGATGGCTTGTTCCTGGCTCACGCCTTTACGTTTGAGGCGCTGCTTCAGCACTTCAGGAGAGGCATGCAAATAGATCACCAGGTCTGGTGTCGGCACCTCCCCGCGGAAAATCTCATAATACCGGTTATAGAGTTCCAGCTCAGCATCGCTTAGGTTGATGTAAGCAAACAGCTTATCTTTTTCGAACAGGTAGTCTGCCACGATGGGCGAGGTCTCGCCGTCCGCTAGATCCTTAGCCGCCTGCCGCATCTGGTCGTACCGTTCCACCAGGAACCACATCTGCGTGGCCAGAGCCATCCCGCTCAGTTCCTGGTAAAAGCGATCAAGAAATGGGTTATTCTCCGGCTCCACGATGCGGCGAGCCTGTAGCGTTTCCGCCAGGATCCGGGCCAGCGTCGATTTGCCGACGCGGATCGGGCCCTCGATAGCAATGAAGTGGGGAGGCTCGAAAAGCTCTGCCATGACGACGCCTTTGCGCGAAGGAAAGCCGAAGATACCATGAGTCGCTTTCTGCCGCCAGCCTGCAGTTAAACTCGTGAGCATGCGCACGAAGCTTCTCTCCGCGGGTGTAGTTACAGGGCTTGCCGCCGGGGCCTATTACTACGCTGCGCTCTCGCCCGAGTCGCAGATCTTCGGCCGAACCGTGATTGCCGGGTCCAATACCCAGGAACTCGCTCTCACTTTCGATGACGGGCCCAATGATCCCTACACCCAGCAATTGCTTGAACTACTGCATCGCCACCAAGCGCGCGCGACCTTCTTCCTGGTCGGCGACTACGTGCGCCGGCGGCCTGACATCGTCCGCGAAATTCAACAAGCCGGACATTTGCTGGGGAACCACACCGTGACCCATCCCTCATTGCTGTGGGAATCGCCGTCGCGCGTCCGGGAGGAACTCATCGGTGGTAGCGCTGCCATCGAAGATGCCACGGGAGAAGCAGTGAAGTGGTTCCGCCCACCCTTTGGCGCTCGACGGCCCGATGTTCTGCGCACGGCAGTAGAGCTTGGCCTGGCGCCGGTGATGTGGAACATAACCGCGCACGATTGGGATGCCACGGACCCCAAGGCTCTTGCAGCAAAGGTGCAAAGCGGCATTCTGCGAAACCAGCGCCGGCACAGGGCCAGCAACATCCTGCTGCACGACGGCAGCCATAGGAATTTTGGATTTGATCGCTCCGTAACCCTCGCGGCCACGACCAGCCTTCTCCAATCGTGGAAGGGAAGCCCATTCCGCATGGTCACCGTGGATGCGTGGAGTTAGGTTTCTTTTGCACACTGTCCCGGCCACAGAAGCGTAGTGGAGAGACTGTCCAGGCCACGGATGGCGGGGATACCACGAAGGTCCGTTGAACGGCCCTGCCTAGACGCTGGTTACATGCATGGACGCGAACGCTTTCCGCGCAGCCTCAACCGTAAACGCAATATCCGCGTCCGTGTGCGCCGTACTCAGGAAAGCCGCTTCGAACTGGGAGGGTGGCAGCCACACCCCCTGGTCAAGCATCGCCCGTTGGAATCGCCCAAACGCCGCAGTGTCCGATGCCGCCGCGGTCGCAAAGTCAGTGACCGCATTCGCAGTAAAGAACCACGTGACCATCGACCCCACCCTGTTGGTCTCGACCGCGATCCCCGCATCCCGCGCCGCTCCAGCAATGCCCGCAGCGACCGACGCGCTATGCTTTTCCAACCCTGCATAGACCTCAGGATGGTCGCGTAAATACTGCAGCGTAGCAATCCCCGCAGCCATCGCCAGCGGGTTGCCGCTCAGTGTTCCCGCCTGGTACACCGGGCCCAGCGGAGCCAACAAATCCATAATCTTTGCCTTCCCGCCGAAAGCAGCGCAAGGCACGCCTCCGCCAATGATCTTCCCCATGCAGCTGAGGTCAGGATCGATGGCAAACACCTGTTGCGCGCCCCCCAGGGCTAGCCGGAAACCGGTCATCACCTCGTCGAAGATCAACAGGGTGCCAGTCTCCGCCGTAATCCGCCGCAAACCTTCCAGATACCCGGGCGCGGGAGCCACGCACCCCATGTTCCCCACCACCGGCTCCACGATCACGCAAGCAATCTCGTCCGGATGCAAGGTGAAAGCCTCCTCGACCGCCGCCAAATCGTTAAAGGGGAGGGCCAGGGTCCAATGGGCAATCTCCTGCGGGACACCAGCAGATCCGGGCAGCCCAAAAGTGGCCAGGCCCGACCCCGCCTTGACCAGCAGGCCGTCCGAGTGGCCGTGGTAGCAGCCCTCAAACTTGATCACGTACTTGCGGCCAGTGAACGCCCGCGCCACTCGGATGGCAGACATCGTCGCCTCCGTTCCCGAGCTGACAAAGCGCATTTTCTCGATCGAGGGCATGGCGGCGATCACCAGCTCCGCCAGGTCTGCTTCGGCGGCGGTAGAAGCCCCAAAGCTTGCGCTCCGTTCCGCCGACCGCTGAATCGCCTCCACCACCAGCGGATGCGCATGACCGAGAATCATGGGACCCCAGGAGCCGAAGTAGTCCACATAACGATTGCTGTCGGCATCCCACAGATACGCGCCCTCGGCACGCTCCAGGAAAGGAGGATCTCCACCGACCGCGCGAAATGCGCGCACCGGCGAATTTACGCCACCGGGCAAGTACCGCTCCGCGCGCCGTTGCAACTCTTTGGAACGACTCAGTTCTCGGGTCATCATCTCCAAGTATAGGGGGACCCGCCAATGGTCGGGGTCACCAGCGTCATCTGCTTCCACCGTATTACCGATGTTAAACTGGCTGTTCTCGGGATACATTTCATCCCATCCAAACACGCCCGCCTATTGGCTGGTATCCCACTCGAAGTTGGAAACGCCTTGCCAGAAGCGACGCCAAAACCGAAAAAGCCCTCCGTCACCTACGCCTCGGCTGGAGTGGATCTTTCCCAGGGAGACCGCACCAAGCAGCGTATTAAATATCTTGCGCAAAAAACCTTCAACAAGCAGGTGCTGGGAGAAATCGGCGGATTTGGCGGGCTCTTTCGCCTGGACACCGCCAAGTTTGCCAATCCCATCCTCGTCTCCAGCGCCGATGGCGTCGGCACCAAGCTGAAGGTAGCGTTCGCTCTGGGCATGCATCACACGGTGGGCGCCGACCTCGTGAACCACTGCGTGAACGACATTGCTGTCCAGGGTGCGACCCCTCTCTTCTTTCTCGATTACCTGGCCATCGGCCAGCTGGATGGAGAAGTCGCGCAGACCGTGGTAAGCGGTGTGGCCGAAGCCTGCCGTGCCAACGGTTGCGCCCTCATCGGAGGCGAGACGGCGCAGATGCCCGGCTTCTATTCGGATGGCGAATATGATCTGGCCGGTTTCATCGTCGGCGCCGTGGACAAGGAAAAACTGATCACCGGCGCCCGAATCCAGCCCGGGGATGTGCTGATAGGCTTCCCCTCAACTGGCTTGCACACCAACGGCTACTCCCTGGCGCGCAAACTATTTTTTGAGGTTGCCGGCTACTCGCCCAATCAGTACGTGAACGAATTGAAAGACAAGGCTGGCGCAGCGCTCATGAAAGTACACCGGAGCTACCTTGCGGTGATCAAGAAGCTCACCGCCGCCGATCTCGTGGTGGGCATGGCGCACATTACCGGGGGCGGCATCACGGAGAATCTTCCCCGCATGCTGCCCAAGACTGTCGGCGCGGTCGTTGAACTCGGCGCCTGGACACCTCCTCCCATCTTTTCCCACCTGCAACAACTGGGCAACGTCGAGCAGGAAGAGATGCTGCGCACCTTCAACATGGGCGTCGGCTTGATCGCGGCGGTGCCGGCGGATAAGTTCAGGCGCGCCAAGTCGATGCTCGACCGTGCCGGAGAAAAGTTCTGCGTCATCGGCCGTACCGTCAAGGGAGAGCGCAAGGTGCTCTACACGTGAACCCCGCGTCGCCCGGGACCCATCGCCTGGGAATTCTGCTTTCTGGCCGTGGTTCCAACTTTCTCGCCATCGCGGAAGGAATCGCCCAGGGCCGCGTACCGCACGCTGAAATCGCCGTCGTCGTATCCAACCGCCACGATGCCCCGGGAATCGCGGCTGCCAAAAATCTGCGATTCCCAACGCAGGTAATCGAAGCACAAGGGCGTTCCCGTGCCGAGCAAGACGCCGAGATCATCGCCAGTCTCCAGGCGTATCAAGTCGATCTGGTCTGTCTCGCCGGTTACATGCGGTTGCTTTCGCCAGAATTTGTGCGCACCTTTCCCCAGCGCATCCTCAACATTCATCCTTCGCTGTTGCCGGCATTTCCCGGCTTGGATGCCCAGGGGCAAGCGCTCACCTATGGAGTAACGGTCTCCGGTTGCACCGTGCACTTTGTCGATGAAGAGCTGGATCACGGCGTGATCGTGCTGCAAAAAACCGTTCAGGTGCAACCGCAAGACGATGAGCGTACGCTCGCCGAGCGAATACTCGCGCAGGAGCATGTTGCGTACTGCGAAGCAATCGACCGCGTACTCTCGGGCAAATTTCGCATTGACGGACGGCGTTACGTGCCGCGGTAAGCTACGTCCTCAAACAGAAACGGAATGCGCTTCGCCCAGAATGAGCTTGACCGTCATCCGTCTGGCTCCGCGGTAGAACGTCACAGTGACCGAGTCGCCCGCTTGGTGCCGGTCCATCACCTCCGAGATATCCTGCGGGCTGGTTACCTGGTCTCCGTCGATGCCGACGATCAGATCGCCCCCCAGGTAAATCGGCGTGTTGCCCAGGTAGGCTTGCTGGGTGCCGCCCCGCAGTCCAGCGCGCTCCGCCGCTCCTCCAGGAATTACCTTCTGGATCAGCACGCCGTAATCGGCCGGCAATCCAATCTGTTGTGCGAGGTCAGGACCAATGGCCAGCGACGCGATGCCCAGCGAAGGGCGCCGTACCCGCCCATACTTGCTGTAGTCCGACAGAACCGCCTTGATCGTATCCACCGGGATGGCGAAGCCAATACCGGAACTCTGTTCCGCGCCACCCGTCGCGATCAGCGTGTTCATGCCGATGACTTCACCCCGCGAGTTCAGCAGCGGTCCCCCGGAGTTGCCAGGATTGATGGCCGCATCCGTTTGCAGCGCGTTCTCGATGGTTGCGCCCTGCGGCTCTTTCACCGAGCGGATCGAGCTGATGATCCCCGTAGTCATGGTCCCGTTCAGGCCGAAGGGATTCCCGATTGCGTAAACATTCTGCCCCACCTGCAGGTCACGCGATTCAGAAAGCGCAGCCGGAGTCAGGTTGCTGGCGTTGATTTGCAGCAAAGCCATGTCGTGCGACTTGTCCTGCAGAATAATCTGCGCTTTGTACTTATGCTTGTCGCTGAGAGTCACCTCCACCTGCTGCGCATTCTCGATTACGTGGTAGTTGGTGAGGATGCGGCCGTCTTTGGTGAGGATGAAGCCCGAACCTTGTCCTGACTGGGGCACGACTCCATAGAAGAAATCGAACGCCAGCGCGGACGAGGTGACATTCACCACTGAGGGTAACGCTCGCTTATAGACCCCAATGTTCGTTAATTCTTCCGACGTATAGGCTGGCTGCGCGCCTGCCACCGTCAACTGCAGTGGAGACTTCGGCAAAAGGCTGGCCAGCGGGCTATTGCTCCCGCTGAAATTGCTGTAGGACGTGAGATAAACGAAACCGCCCACCAGCAAGGCAATCAGGATGAAAGAGCGAATCTTCATAACAGGCTAACGTCTATTAGACCATTTCCGTTTCTTTTTCTATTCCGCAGCCCGCACCAGCTCGCGATAAATTTCTTCCACCACACCACGCGTCTTTTCAAGACGCCCTGCATTCTCGATGACATAGTCGCAGCGAGGCACCTTCTCTTCATCAGGAATTTGCATCGCCAACCGCGCCCGGGCGTCCCTTATCAGCATCTCTCGTCTGCTTTCCTCGCCCGCTTCGCTACCCATCAGGCGAGCGACAAAGCGTTCGATCTTCACCTCATCGGGCGCCGTAACCAGGATTACCTTGTCGAAGCGCTGCACCCACCCTGGCGCGGTGCCCCAACGTTCCACTTCAAAAATCAGCGCAGACTCCACAATGGCGACACGCTTTCGATCGGTGGCGAAAACCCCGCGCATCCACTCCTCTTCTGCGGCCACCACCGCGGGATGGACAATGTGGTTCAGCGCGTCGGCCTGATTATGTTGAAAGGCCAACTCGGCCAGGGCTCTGCGGTCCAGTGACCCATCCGCCCGCACCACACCCTCGCCAAACGTTCTTACGATCGCGGCATACACCGCTTCCCCGGGCTGCATGAGCTGGCGTCCAAGCTGGTCCGCTGCAATCACGGCCGCGCCCAGCTCCTCGAAAATGCAGGCCACCGTGCTCTTGCCGCTACCTAGGCCGCCAGTCAATCCAACCCGGAGCATCCATTCCTCCTTAGCATGTGCAATAGCGGCTCGGTCAACTGAAGGACGGGTGCCCCATCCTTGCCGTCGTTTTCGGGCAAGGGTCAACTGCCATTCGCTTCAGGCAGTCCGCGCCGCAGCTTGGCGGCGCGCACGGTGTTCGCCATCAACATGGCAATGGTCAGCGGCCCAATGCCGCCGGGCACCGGTGTATACGCACCCGCCAGCGCATACGCCCTGGGAAGCACATCGCCCACAATCACAGAGCCCTTCTCCAGGAACAATTCTTCTCGCCCGGCATCCCCGGCAAAGTATCTGTCAAACTCTTCACGATCGGTAACACGGTTGATGCCCGCATCCAGGATCGTGGCCCCCGGTTGCACCATCTCCTCCGTCACCAAGGCCGCTTTGCCGATCGCCACCACCAGGATGTCCGCCCGGCGCGTAAACGAGGCCAGGTCACGCGTCTTGGAATGGCACACAGTCACCGTCGCATTCTCCGCCAGTAGAAGAATCGCGGTGGGTTTCCCCACAATGTCGCTCCGCCCCACCACCACTGCATTCTGTCCCGCGATCGGCAGATGGCTGCGCTTGAGGATCTCAATGATTCCCGCCGCGGTGCACGGAGCCAATGCCGGCCGGCCGGTCTGCAACCTGCCTACGTTGACCGGATGAAACCCATCCACATCCTTGTCGGGACTCACTGCTTCGAGCAACCGCTTGGCGTCCACCTGCGGCGGTAGGGGCAGCTGAATCAGGATGCCGTCGATCTCCTCACGTGCATTCAACTGGCTGATCAGCGCCAGCATCTCTTCGGTTGTCACTGTTTCCGGCGGAGTGATCAGCTCGCTGAAAAGCCCGAGGCTTTCGCAGGTCTTGACCTTGCTGCGAACATAAATCTCCGAGGCTGGAACATGCCCGACCAGCACTGCCGCGAGTCCGGGCCGGATGCCCTCGAGCGCCAGCCGTTCCACTTCCGCCTTGACCTCCGCCTTGATTTCCGCGGCGATTGCATTTCCGTCTAAAACTCGAGCCATAGACTCATGGTAAATGGACGATCTTCTAAACTCATGGGATGGTGCGCGTCGTCCTCTCCCAGGCTCTGCTCGAAATACTCGTTTGCCCGGTTTGTCATCACTCAGTCGCCGCTGGTCCAGACCTTGCCTCGCACGCCTGGCTGCACTGCGGTGGGTGCGGCCGCTATTATCCGGTGGAGGACGGCATACCCGTGATGCTCGAGCATCGTGCGACCCACCAGCCTCCGCCGGCTTGATCTCCCGGCCATTACTTTCCCACGCTTGCTTACCAGTCGCTATCCGCACCGTCTATTCATACATACAAGTGAGAGAGAGCAAGCGAGAAGGAAGCGGGCAAGATGATTACCTCGGTCTCAAGACCGGGAATCTTGCGGGCTACCATCGGAGCGGTCATTTTCAGACATGCTTTCCCGGAAACGATGCAGTGTACGGAAATGTGCCCGTGGTTGCGCCGCTCTCCTCGCCGAAATGTTTCAGCGTCCGATACATCCAGCAGAGTCGTCCCGCATCAAACGAGCAGATCGTGGGTTGTTAGGTTTCGCGCCGCATCGGATTGGTTCCCTCGCAACGGAGTCGTGCCGTCCTGGGTTCATATATGCGAAGACGCGAAACAAGTAAGTTTCTGCCTGAGAACGGCAAATGCTGTACATCGTGCCTGGGCCTCGGAAACAGAGAGGTGAGAGAGGAAACTAAAATGCCGGCAAATACCAAAATCGAGAAATTTTCCGCGCGTGAGCTGTTGAACCTGCGCAACGAGCTCCTGCAATCCGGAATCGATTCATGGCAGGCCGCCGAGGTGCTCAGTGGCTTTCTCACCGGCCGGGGATACGGCGTGAGTTCCGAGCACGCCCGCGACGCCATCTCCCGTCTCGAAGAGATGGGGTGCAACCTCGATTGCATGCAGCAAGAACTGGAAAACCTCGCCTTCGTTATGTAGCCCTGCTTGGCCCGGCGAGCCCCCGTCCTGCGAATTACTAAAATCCTAAAATTCCAGGCGATTTCCCTGCCTTCAACAATACCGTTGGAGGCTTGGAGGCTGTATGGTTACAGACGGCGGATAACTTCCACGGGGTGAGGACGACTGTGCTTGATTTAAATCGTAGGAACTTTCTCAAGGTTGCAGGGGCGGCGGCAACGGTGGAGACGTTGCTTGGCTCTCGTACGCATTTGCTGGCCCAGGCTCAATCGGAGCCGGCCAAACCGGTCGCGGCCAACGATAACATCCAGATCGCGCTGATCGGCGCCGGCGGTCAAGGCCAGGGAGATACCAAAGTCGCAGTCCAGGTCCCCGGGGTAAAGCTTGTTGCCGTCGCGGATTGCTATGACGGCCGCCTCGAGCACAGCAAGGAAGTCTGGGGCAACGACATCTTTACCACGCGAGACTACGCCCAAATTCTGGAACGCAAAGACATTGATGCCGTCATCGTTGGCACACCGGACCACTGGCACAAGCAGGTCTCTGTCGACGCAATGAAGGCGGGCAAGGATGTCTACTGCGAAAAGCCGATGATTCACCTCTATACCGACGGTCCTGAGATGATTGAGGCCGCGCGGGCGAACCACCGGATTCTGCAGGTCGGGAGCCAGCGCGTGAGTTCCGTGATTTACGCCAAGGCCAAGGAACTGCTGGCCGCCGGTGCTATTGGCCAGCTCAACATGGTCACCGCCCGATGGGATCGAAACTCGTCCATCGGAGCCTGGAACTACACCGTGCCTCCGGATGCCTCCACTGAAACCTGTGACTGGCCGCGCTTCCTGGGCACCGCGCCCAAGATTCCGTTTAACGGGGAGCAGTTTTTCCAGTGGCGCAAGTGGAAGGCCTACGGCAGCGGTGTAGCCGGCGATCTGTTCGTTCACCTCTTTAGCGGAACCCATTTCATCACCGGCTCGCATGGGCCCACGCGCGCCATGGCAACCGGAGGACTGCGCTTCTGGAAAGACGGCCGCGACGTGCCCGACGTGATGGTGGGCCTCTTTGACTATCCCCAGGCCTTCAATCTCAGCCTGCGCGTGAACTTCGTAGATGGGGGCGAAGAAAGCGAAGGGCTAATATTCACCGGCTCGGAAGGCACCATGGAGATTGGCGGCAACGCCGTCACCGTGAGCCGTACGCCCCGCGAGAAGGAACCCGGCTTAATGATTGGGACCTTCACTGAGGCGATGCAAACCCGCATACGTGAGGAATACCTGCAAAAGTATCCCCGCGTTCATCCCATGGGAGCGCCTCAATTAGGCTACGAGAAATATGTAGCCGCCGAGGGTTACAGCGACAGCTACGACCACTTCAAGAACTTCTTCGCGTCGGTTCGCTCTCGCCAACCCGTCGTGGAAGATGCCGTGTTCGGTTACCGGGCTGCGGGAGCCGCGCTGCTCAGCAATCTCAGCATGGAACGCGGCGCCGTGGTCCACTGGGATCCCGAAGCCATGAAACTCACCTAGAGAGAAATCCGGGGTAGCGGAGCCACTACCTCTCCCTTGTCATCCCGCCTGCCCCGGCACGCCGTGGGAGCGAAGCCGAGGGACCTGCGGTGCGCCCTTCCACCTGACGAAGCCTGATACAAGGAACCTGCGGTCATCTAAATCCTGCAACCGTGGGGTTTCCCACTTGCCCGACCCCTCAGATAAGCGCCTCTCCCGCATGTTAGACTGCGCCCAATGAATTTCCGCCTGCTCGTTCCGCTGTTCATGGTTTGCCTGTCGGGACTCGCCCAATCAGCCCCGCGCGCCCGCGCCTTGGGCGTACCCTTTGACGGCACGCCGGGTCCGCTCGACGCAATCACCGACGTCAAAGGAGTGGAAGTAGGCGATACAACACTGATCCGTGGTGAGGGCAAACTGATCGTTGGCCAGGGTCCGGTGCGCACCGGCGTGACCGTGCTCTTCCCTCGCGGGCATGGCGATGCTGAGCCCGTTTACGCAGGCTGGTTCACACAAAACGGCAACGGAGAAATGACCGGCACCACCTGGGTGGAAGAATCCGGCTTTCTCGAAGGTCCCATCGCCATCACCAACACTCACTCCGTCGGCCTGGTGCGCGACTCCATCATCGCCTGGTCGGTGCAGAGCGGCCGCCTGGCGCTACAACCCTGGTCCCTGCCTGTGGTGGCCGAAACCTGGGACGGCTACTTGAACGACATCAACGGATTCCATGTCCAGCAAGCCGACGTCTTCTCGGCGCTCAACACCGCGCAAGGCGGGCCTGTTCCTGAGGGCAATGTCGGCGGTGGCACCGGCATGGTTTGCTACGGCTTCAAAGGTGGAGATGGAACCGCCTCACGCATCCTCTCCGCCGAAGCGGGCGGCTACACCGTCGGTGTACTGGTGCAATGCAATTGCGGAAGGCGTCCGCAACTCACCATCGCCGGCGTGCCCGTTGGCAAACTCCTGCCCGTCGCTCCTGCTGCGGCCATGCTGCAGCCCGAAGTAAGAGGCGATGTCGGCTCCATCATCATTGTGGTGGCCACCGATGCCCCCCTGTTGCCTACGCAATTAAAGCGGCTCGCCCGCCGCGCGACCATGGGCCTTGCCCGCACAGGTTCCATCTCCGGAAATTCTTCAGGAGATATCTTCATCGCTTTCTCCACGGCCAATCGCGGCGCCGACAAGGAGCCCGGCCCTAACACCGTTCTCACCGTCTCGAACGAGCGCATCAGCCCTTTGTTTCAGGCCACCGTCGAAGCGACGGAAGAAGCGATCGTCAACGCCATGGTTGCTGCGAAAACTATGACCGGTGTGGATGGGCATACCATCGAAGCCCTGCCCCACGACAAATTATCCGAATGGATGAAGCGCTCGCCCCAGGCCGCGTTCAAATAGCATTGGTTTTGGCTTCGCACAGCACGGGAAAATTGACCGAGCGAGCAATAAAGCATTTGGCGTGAGCCGCATGGTGCAGGGATTGAGCCTTCTCCTGGTCGCAGCCGGCCGCAACACTTACACGGGGCCGCAAAGTCACTTGCACGAATTGGCCCCCGCCATCAGCGGATTCCTCCATCACGCCCACCGCTTCATCCGTATATGCTTCGACCACCACTCCGGCTTCGGCGCAAAGGTGCAGATACCAGAGCTTGTGGCACGCCGAGAGAGAAGCGACCAGTAGATCCTCCGGGCTCCAACGGCTCGAGTCGCCTCGAAAGGCTGGATCAGAAGACCCGGGAATCGTAGGTTTCCCGGGAGCAGAGATGTCATGGGAACGCTGGTAGTCGCGATATCCACTCGTTCCCGTGCCACTGTTCCCCGTCCACGTAACAGTGATTGTGTAGGAGTGCTGTCTAGCCATGGTTCATTCTAAACCGCATCCGCAGCATCACTGTCCCGCAGAATCTCTGTTGCCGCAAGCCTGGCGTTTCGCATCCCAGTAATCTGTCTCTGAACGAGGTCCGGCATGATCAACGATCTTTGGTACAAGAACGCCGTCATCTACTGTTTATCGATCGGCACCTATCTCGACTCTGACGGCGACGGCATCGGTGATTTGCAGGGGCTCATGCGCCGTCTTGATTACCTGCAGGGCATCGGCGTCACCGCGCTCTGGCTTATGCCTTTTCAGCCGTCCCCGGGCCGCGACGATGGCTACGATGTCGCGGATTACTACGGAGTGAATCCCCGTTACGGCACGCTGGGCGATTTCGTGGAATTCACCCACGGCTGCAGGCAGCGCGGCTTGCGCGTCCTGATCGACCTGGTCGTCAACCATACTTCCGATCAGCATCCCTGGTTTCAGGACGCCCGCCGGGATCCTAAATCCAAATATCGCGACTGGTATGTGTGGTCAAAAAAGAAGCCGAAAAACGCCGGCTCGGGTATCGTCTTTCCCGGCGTCCAGAAGTCCACGTGGACCTATGACAGCCTTGCCAGGGAGTACTATTTTCATCGCTTCTACGATTTCCAGCCAGATCTCAATACTGCCAATCCTGAAGTTCAGGCGGAGATTCTCAAGATCATGGGGTTCTGGCTGCAGCTCGGTGTTTCGGGATTTCGCATGGATGCTGTCCCCTTCGTCATTTCCTCCAAAGGAGCCAAGCTCGCCAAGCCACAGGAAAACTACGAGATGTTGCGAACATTCAGCGAGTTCCTCAGTTGGCGAGAGGGAGACGCAATCATTCTCGGCGAGGCCAATGTGTTGCCCGACACCGATATGAATTATTTCGGTAAAGCAGGCGAGCGCTTACAGATGATGTTTAACTTCGAGGTCAATCAACATCTTTTTCTCGCCCTGGCCACCTCAGATGGCGGTCCGCTTAAAAAGGCGATGCAGTCTACCAGGAGCCGGCCTGCGACTGCGCAATGGGGCCAGTTCCTTCGTAACCATGACGAACTCGATCTGGGCCGCCTTGCAGTGGGCGAGCGCAACGCTGTCTTCGCCGCGTTTGGCCCCGACCCCAACATGCAGCTCTACGATCGCGGTATCCGCCGGCGCCTGGCGCCGATGCTGGCTGGCGATCGCCGGCGGATAGAGCTCGCTTACAGTCTCATGATGACCTTGCCCGGCACTCCAGTCATTCGCTATGGAGACGAGATCGGGATGGGCGATGATCTGGCCTTGCCGGAGCGCAACTGCGCGCGTACACCGATGCAGTGGTCGACCGAACCGAATGCGGGCTTTAGCAAAAGCGATAAGCCGGTGATGCCGGTCATCAGCAGCGGTCCCTACGCGTTTGAGCATGTGAACGTAGCCGCGCAGCGCCGCAATCCCAACTCGCTTCTCGATTGGATGGAGCGCATCATCCGCATGCGCAAGGAAATTCCTGAGATCGGCTGGGGCGACTTCTCCTTCATTTCTGCGCGCGCCAAAGAAGTGTTGATCATGCGCTATGACTGGCGCAACAACTCCGTGCTCATCGTCCATAACCTTAGTTCTATACCCCGGGAAGTCAGCTTTTCCGTGAAAACCGGCCAACAGGAGGCATGCACCCTCATCAACGTTCTCTCTGATAATCACAGCCAGCCGGTCGAGGGCGACAAACACCGAATCCTGCTCGAGCCTTATGGTTACCGGTGGTACCGTGTTTGCGATCTCGATTACTTGCTCAAACGCAGCCCAGCTTGAGCCCGGCCGTCCCCCGCCAGAAATTCCAACTCTTGTCCTTCTTTGGGCAAAAAAATCGCATCACAGTATACAGATGAGGCTTGGAAGAACCGAGAGCTTCTCGTCGAAAGTAGAGAACCGTAAATATGAAACGTATGATGGCTGCTTCTTTGGTTGGTATCGCGCTCACCTGTGCTAGCGCCGCGAAAGCTGCGGATATTGCCAAGATAGATTCACGTATAGACGCTGCACATGATGTCTTGCACGAGTTGATGAACACTCCCGACAAAGGTATCCCTCTCGACATTGCCGCGAAAGCGCGATGTGTGGCGGTGATACCGGGATTCAAGAAGGGAGCTTTCCTGGTAGGTGCCCAATACGGCCAGGGTGTGGCCACATGCCGCACAGCCACCGGTTGGAGCGCACCCGTCTTCATTCAGTTGACCGGAGCCAGCTTTGGACTGCAGGCCGGTGGCCAGTCCACTGACCTGGTGCTCGTAGGCGTCAACAGCAGAAGCATGGATGATCTGCTCAAGGACAAGTTGAAGCTCGGGGGCGATATTGCGGCATCAGCGGGTCCGGTTGGCCGCGATTCTCAAGCTTCCACTACGGAACTTGCAAATGCGGAGTTTCTCACCTATTCGCGTAGCAAAGGTTTGTTTGCCGGAGTCGATCTGACCGGCGATGAAGTCCACCAGAACTCGGACGACACACGCGCCTACTACGGCAAAGACATTCCGTACCGCACTATTTTGAGTGGCGAAGTGGCCGCTCCTCCTTCGGCACATCATTTTGTCGCAACCGTCAACGAGATGTTCCGCAGAGGTCGCGCCGACACCGCGTCCCGTTAACATCCCCCGAGGGAAGACCCCGAGCGCAGTCCATCGCGTTCACTACCACCGCCGTAGGCTGTGCTCGGGTGTTCTTCCTTGTAGTCATATCAAACAGCAATGTGCGCCTGGAGGCCGAATATGAGTGTAGAAAGCTTAGAAGAGCTGTTTCTCGATGAACTGAAGGATCTGTACTCTGCAGAGAAGCAGATTACAAGGGCATTGCCCAAAATGGTAAAGGGCGCGACGGCCCCCAAACTGAAAGACGCCTTTGAGAGTCACCTCGAAGAAACCAACGGACAGATTGAACGGTTGGAGTCGATCTTCGAAATCCTCAAGAAGAAGGGAACGGGGAAGACTTGTGAGGGCATGAAGGGTGTTCTCACCGAGGGCGCAGAAGTAATTGGGGAAACCAAGAAGGGTGATCTCCGCGATGCCGGCCTCATCACTGCGGCGCAGCGCGTAGAGCATTATGAGATGGCAGGATATGGCGGCGTTCGTGAATACGCCAGGCTGCTCGGGCAGAAAGAGATCATGGCGCTGCTGGATGCAACGCTGAAGGAAGAAGAGGCCGCGGACAAAAAGCTGACGCAGATTGCCAAAGAAGTAAACGCAGCCGCCTTGGCTGGCTCGAACAACGGAAAAGAATAACTGAAACGCTTCTCAGCGCGCAGATTTTCAAATGAGCCCACCTTCCCAAGTGGGCTCATTCTATTTGGAATTGTCATAGACCTCGACAGGAAATCCGGGGTAGCGCAGTGGAGAAATCTGCGCTTCTCTTCATTCGAGCGAAACCTTCGACCCGATCTTATGCTGCATATCTTCGAGCGTAATATTTGCCGTCTCCGGGTAGTAAAAGAACACCAGGAAAAAGTCGACCACCATCATCGCCGCAAAAAAGAAAAACGGAAACGACCCGGATAGCTTTGCCAGCAGCGGGAACACCAGCGAAATAACAGCATTTGAAATCCAATGTGCAGAACTGCCCAGGCTCTGGCCTTTGGACCGCATATTGGTGGGGAACACTTCGCTGATGTACACCCACACCACGGCGCCATGCGACACCGCAAAGCAAGCAATAAAAGCCATCAGCAGCCATACCAGCAGGTCGAGGTGCTGACGGCTGTAGAAGATGTACCCTATGGCAGACAGGCAGGCGACCAGGCCGACCGTCCCGGTCAGCAGTAACTTCTTTCGTCCAAACCGATCGATGATTGACATGGCCAGCAGCGTGGCAACCAGGTTTGTGGCGCCGACGGCAATCGCCTGCAAATTGCTCGACATCTTTGTCGCGCCCGCCAATGCGAAGATGTCGTTCAGATAGTACAAAACCGCATTGATCCCCGTAAGCTGCGAGAACATGCCCACGGTGATGGCGACAAAGACCGGCAGGCGGTATCTGCGAGCCCAAAGCGAATCCTTCCCGCTCATTGCCTCTTCGCGCAGAGACGCCATGATCTCGTCCAGTTCGCGTTGCGAATTCTCCGCGCCCGAAAGCTCGATAACCCCGAGAGCCTCGTCGGGCCGCGATTGCGTAACCAGCCATCGCGGGCTCCGCGGGATGAAAAAGAGCGCGAGCAAAAAGAACAGCGCCGGAAAGGCGGAAACGCCAAGCTGCCAGCGCCACTCCGTAGCGCCCAGGTGCAGCGTCCCCAGGTATGCATTCGAGGCATACGCCAGCAGTATGCCGACAACGATGTTCACCTGGAAGAAGCCCACCAGCCGTCCGCGCCACCGCGCCGGAGCCACTTCCGCTATGTACATAGGACCAAGCACCGAGGAGCCGCCAATACCAAGGCCACCGATAAAGCGGAACACAATCAACGCGGGCAGGCTCCACGCCAAAGCACACCCGACGGCCGAGATAATGTAGAAGGCGGCCATCACTCGCAGGCTGTCGCGCCTACCGTACTTCTGCCCGGGAATACCGGCGAACATTGCTGCCAGCACGGTTCCCCAGAGCGCACTGGCCACTGTAAAGCCAAGCGCTCCCTCTGATAGGTGGAACTGCTGTGTTAGCTGGGCCGTTGCACCCGAGATCACCGCGGTGTCGAATCCAAACAAAAGACCGCCGAGAGCGCCGACGATCGTGCTTTTGATAACCAGGGCAGATAGCTTCATCCGGAACGTGGTTCTCCAGTCGCTGAACGAGTCTAGTGATCGTATCAGGCACTCCCGTAGGAGTAAGAAAACGACGGGTGCCCGCTCCTTGCCATGCCTTTCGGCAAGGGTGGGATCAGCTGCTGCTTTTAATCCTGGCGATGCTTTCTGGCCGTGCGCACGCCGCGCCCTGGTCCAACCATTCTCTTCCTATACGGTGGATCTCGTTCCAGTTCGTTGCCGAACCGAGCAACACGTAGAAAACCTGCTCTTCGGTCCACCGGTTTAGTTCCATGTCTTTACAAAATTCCGGGTAATCCTTCACAAACGACTTGATTCGCTTTCCTTCCGGCACGAAAAACTGTCCCACCGACCCAAAATGGTAGGCATAGGGCGATCCCGGCTTCCAGTCATGCCCTTGCGAATTCAACCAGCCGATCGGCCAATGGTCCCAGATCCCTTGCCCCCACCCAATGCCGCCGGCCGCGCCAGGAGTCGAGTGATCGATAAACTGGTTATATTTCGGAGTAAACCCGCTCGCGGTTCCCAGCACCGCGAACAGCAGCCGCTCTCGGAATGGGATAACCAATGCGCATCCCGGCGAGGCGGTGATGGCAGCCAGCGTATCGTCATCGCCATTTCTGCGAACTCCGCCTTTGTCGTCCCAGAAAATATCGTAGCGTCGGTCGCTGTACAGATCGACCACGCTCAGCACGTTGGTGTCGCCATGGCTTGCATCCGGTGAAAGCAAATCCTTCACCGTCCCCCCTTGCGGCAGTACGCCAAAGAGTTCCACCGGTTGCGTGCTGTAGCCAACCACGTCATTTGGCATGAGACTTCTGTAGGTCAGGCGGCGCAGCACAAGACCATTCGGGTAAGCGAAGTAGTCCTCAGTCCCGCGCAATCTGGGTTGCGTGTCATCGTTCTTATTGACCGCAAAATAATTCCATCGCATCCACACCCGCTCTGGTCCGCCCTGCACAATGTCGACAAAACTGTTCTTCTCTCTCCTGCCCAGATTGTTAAAGAGTTCGGCGTCGCCCAGGTTACCCTCAAAAAACTGGTTGCACATCGCCGCCCCGCTGGGCAACTCAAGAATCGGGCAATAACTCGCCTCGTGGCCAAAAACAAACCGGCACGGGTTATCTTTCCAGAAAATGACAAACGCCTTCTTGGCGTTCATGTCGGCGTGCGGTGGGCTGGGAACCAGCAGGCCTGTGTAGTGACCCGTCGCGTAGTCATTCACTTCCGTGACCGAGACCCCCGTCGTTGCTTGTTTGGCCAGATCAGCCATCGTCACGGGTGCAGTTTTTTCGCGCACGGGATCGGGTCCACTCGGAGTAACTGCCCCGGATGCTTCGACCGCCGGATGGATCGTTGAGCCGGGCAGCGACAGCGCTTCTGAAATCCGCGAACCTCCCATAACCCCGCCCGCACCCGCAACGATCTTTTGTATGAAACTCCGGCGTGAATCTGACATCTGTCCTCCTGAACCCTTTCCGAACTCAATTCCGTACTGAGTGGCCATGATTCTTCAGCCCGCCCAGGCAAGTCAAATTCTCTGGAGGACGAGAGTTGAGTTCCGAAACGACGGCTGAAAGTTTCTTGCGGACGTAATCCCGGGTTCACTAAACCCGATCAAGAAGCTCGTTCTCGGGACAGGTGCGTTCTCGCGCAGACACTTTAGCGCCTAAGGTACGCTTTCCCCATGCTTTCCAGAGAGCTGCCTGGCGCATCCGTACAGCCATAATTAATCGATATACTGCACCTCCGGCGCGACATTCGCGGCTTCTCGATATAGGATTTCAATAATGCCTTTGAGACGTTTGGCCTTTTTGATGGTCTTGCTGTCTGCGGGATCCTTCTTGAGGGCGCAGACCGTCGCCGCGCCGTTAACTTTGCAGCAAGCCGTCGCGATGGCGCACGCAAAAAACCCTACCCTTCTTTCCGGCCAACAGCATGTCATCGCTACCAGGGCCAGCGAGGTCACCGCCGGGTTGCGCCAGAACCCCACCCTCACGCTCGGCGGCGAAGACGTGACCCTCGCGGCCAACAACCCCGGCAATCCCTATTCCTATTCGGCGAACCTTTCCCGCCTGTTTGAACGAGGGCAAAAGCGGCGCTGGCGTCTGGACCTGGCTCACGCCACCACCGACGTTACCCAAAGCCAGTACAACGACACAGAGCGGCAGACCACGCTCGCAGTCAAGCAGGCTTTTACCCAAATGCTGGCTGCCAAGGCCGCCCTCAAGGTGGCCGATGACAATCTGCAGGGCTACCGGAAAACGGTCGACCTGAGCAAAGTTCGCCTTGACGCCGGAGACGTGAGTACTACCGACTTCGATCGCATTGACTTGCAGCTGGCCGAATTCGAAGCCGATGACGACAGCGCGAATCTAAGTCTTGTGCAATCAGGCGATCAACTAAAAATGCTGCTCGGCATCGACCAGCAAACCGCCGGCTTTGACATCACCGGCACCCTGGATCCTCCTCAGCTCTCGCTCACTGTCGGCGAGGTGGAACAGCGCGCCCTCGCAGCACGTCCTGATTACCTCGCGGCGCAACAATCCCTTCGTCTCGCCGAGGCAAGCGTCAAACTCGCAGAAGCCTACGGAACCACCGACCCCACGCTGGGCGGGGAGTATGACCGGTCGGGCAACGACAACTCGGCCGGCTTCCAGGTGAGCTTCCCCCTCAGGATCTTCGATCGTAACCAGGGTGAAAAAGAGCGAACACGGTACGAGGTTCAGTCCAGCCACTTCGCGGAAATAGCCGCGCGCAACCAGGTGCTCAATGACGTAGACCAGGCATGGGCCGCCTATCAAACCGCATTGGCCCAGGCGCGGCGTTACAACACTCACTATCTGGGAGAGGCCTCGCGTGTCCGCGACAACCTTGAGTTCAGCTATCGCCACGGAGGCAGTACCCTGCTCGACTACCTCGACGCTCTTCGCGATTATCGTCAGACCAATCTCGATACATTGAACGCCAACGCGCAGGTTTGGCTTGCTCTTCACCAACTCAGTTACGTCGCCGCATCGGAGATGCTTCCATGAGCATTGCACCCCTGAAATTTGCGAGTTGGGTCGCGCCTCTTCTCCTTCTACCCCTCCTGGGCTGTCACGACCAGGCGCCGCCTCCAGCCAGCGGCGGCGACACTCCCCTGAAAACTCGGGTCGAGGTCACCACTATTCACCCGCAGACAGTTACAGATCGCCTGGAACTCGCCGCGCGCGTTGAACCCGACCCCACCCGGGTGGTCCACATTTACTCCCAGGTCACGGGCCGGCTAGTGGAATTATATGTTCGCCCCGGGCAGGAGGTAGCCAAGGGCCAGACCATCGGTCTTATCCAGAGCAGCGAGATTGCCGAGGCGCGAGCCGATTACGATAAAGCCAAAATCGAGGTAGCACGCTCCGATCACCAGCTCGATCGCGCCAAGCTTCTACTGCAACACGAAGTCATGGCGCAGCGCGATTATGACGATATCGAAGCCGCGGATCAGGCAGCGCACGCAGAGCTCACCCGCACCATTCAGCGGATTCACATGCTGGGCTTCTCGCCGGAAGGTGGGTCCGATACGGTTGCGCTGCGCGCGCCTATTAGCGGCGCGGTCCTCGACATCGGCACGGCAAGCGGCGAAATGCAGCGCTCCCTCGATAACGCCAGCCCGATCGCCACCATCGCGAATCTCGACTCCGTCTGGGTCCTGGGGGACGTCTTCGAACGCGACCTCAGCACCATTCGCTCCGCGCAGTCGGTGGATGTGAATCTCCCTGCCTATCCGGGTGAGACGTTGCACGGTACTGTTTCCAACATCTCTGATGCTATGGATCCGGCCAGCCGAACGCTTAAAGTTCGCGTGGTGCTACCCAACCGCCAGCATCGCCTCAAGCCCGAGATGTTTGCCACCATATCCGTCGCCCGCACTTCGGCGCAGCAGTTCATCCTGCCCACCACCGCCATCCTGCACGAAGGAACCTCAACCTACGTTTTTCTGGAAACAACTCCCGGCAACTACGAGCGCCGCCAGGTCAACACCGGAGACATCCATGACAAAACAGTGGTGGTGACCTCTGGCCTTAAAGAGGGTGATCGGGTTGTCACCACGGGAGCGGCGCTACTGCGGCCGCCCTCCGGAGACTAGGCATGAAGGCATTGATCCGCACGCTGCTCGAGTACCGCGCCATCGTGCTCATTGTGTTCATCGTCTCGCTCGAAGTCGGCGTCTACGCGTTTATCAAGCTGGATATCGAAGCCTACCCCGATCCGTCACCGCCACTGGTGGAGATCATTACTCAGAACTCCGCCTGGTCTGCCGAAGAAATGGAACAGCAGGTCACTGTTCCCGTGGAAGCGACGCTCAACGGAACGCCTCATCTCGATCAGGTCCGCTCCATCAGCATCTTCGGCCTCAGCGATGTGAAGCTGTACTTCAACTTCGATAGCGATTACTTTCGCGACAAGCAGGAAGTACTGAACCGCCTGCAGACACTCTCTCTACCCAATGGCTTGCAGCCCCAGCTCTCCCCCTGGTCGCCTATCGGTGAAATCTATCGCTATCAGCTCACCGGGCCGGCTTATTCCCTCAATGAGCTAAAGGCCACGCAAGATTTTCTCATCCGCCGCGAGCTGAAACAGGTTCCCGGCATCATCGATATCACTACGTTTGGTGGCACCACCCGTCAGTACCAGGTGGAGGTGGATCCCAACAAATTGTTGGCCATGAATGTAACTCTGCCCCAGGTGCTTAATGCCATTCAAAACAGCAATGCCAACGCCGGCGGTAACTACCTCACCCTCGGCGATCAAAACATCAATGTGCGCACCTTGGGCCTGTTGAAAAATACTGACGACATCGGCTCCGTCGTCGTTGCTGAACGGAACGGCGCCCCCGTACTGGTTCGCGATCTGGGCCAGGTGAAGGAGGGGTTCCAGCCGCGGCTGGGAAAGGTCGGCCGCAACGGCGACCCCGACGTCGTGCTCGGAATTGTTTTGCTGCAGAAGGAAGAGAAGTCTCTTCCCGCACTGGAAGGCCTGAAAAAGAAAATTCAGGAATTGAACCATGGTGGCTTGTTGCCCCCGGGCATGCACATCAGCACTGTCTATGACCGCACCAACCTCATCAACACCACCACCCGCACCGTCCGCCATGTTGTCTTCACCGGCTTGTTGCTGGTGACGCTGGTGTTGATCTCCATGCTGGGCGATTTACGAATCAGCTTCATCGCCGCCGTCACCATACCTTTTGCCGTGCTGTTCGCCTTTTCCATGATGGTGCTCACCGGTCAGTCCGCCAACCTTATATCCATCGGCGCCATCGATTTCGGCATACTCGTCGATGCCTCGATCGTCGTACTGGAAAGCATCTACCGCAAGCTTTCACGCCGCGAAGAACACGAGCAAGCCGCCGACCTCATCATTGAAGGCGCAAGCAACGCGGCAAAACCCGTGCTGTTTGCCACCCTCATCATCCTGGTGGCGTTCATCCCCCTCTTCACCATGCAGGGAGTTCCCGGCAAGATTTTCGCGCCCATGTCCGTAACCTACGGATTTGCCCTGATCGGTGCGCTCATCTTTGCCCTCATCTTTGCTCCCGTGCTGGCCGATCTGGTCACCCCCGCCGATCTAAAACAGGAAAAGCACGAGACTCGTCTCGGAGGTTTCCTCCTCCGCCGCTACGAGCACGGTCTTCCCCGTGTGCTCGCACATCGTAAGCTTTCATGGATCGTCGCCCTGGCAAGCCTGGTCGCCGCCGGAGTACTCTTCACCTTCGTGGGCGGCGAATTCATGCCGCCCCTGGAAGAGGGCAACCTCTGGAT
Organism: uncultured Acidobacteriaceae bacterium; assembly: GCA_963758385.1. Classification (GTDB taxonomy): domain Bacteria; phylum Acidobacteriota; class Terriglobia; order Terriglobales; family Acidobacteriaceae; genus PALSA-350. The sequence continues at coordinate 516,938 of CAVWVA010000002.1, forward strand.
CCGCGCCACCCTGCCCCAGGACATCTCCTTTCAAGCCGCGGCAAATGTTGCCGACGACTTGCGGGCACAGATCGCAAAATCTCCCGAAGTTACGCAGACCGTCTCGCAAATGGGCCGTCCCGATGACGGAACCGACGTTGTGACGTTTAATGACGTTGAATTCTCCGTCGCACTCAAGCCGCCAGGAGAGTGGCGGCCCGGCCTCACCAAAGACAAGTTGATCGAGGAGATGAGCCAACGCCTCTCCCGCATTCCGGGCATGGACCTCAATTTCTCCCAGAACATCCAGGACAACGTGGAAGAAGCCATGTCGGGCGTCAAAGGAGAAAACTCCCTCAAACTATTCGGCGACGACTTTGACACCCTGTCCCATATCGCCAACCAGATCTCTGCGATCATGCAATCCGTAAAAGGTGTTGCCGATGTCGGTGTCTTTCGCGTCGGCGGCCAGCCCAGCCTGCTCATCCGCATCGACCGGGCGAAAGCTGCTCGATACGGTCTCGCCGCGGCCGACGTCAACGCCGCTATCCAGGCAGCGGTCGGCGGCGCCGCGCTCACCCAGATCATTGAAGGGGATCGTCGGTTTGATCTGACCGTCCGTTTTCCAGAAGAATTTCGCAACGGCCCGGAAGCCATTCGAGCAATCCTGTTGCCCGCGCCCGACGGCAGCCGGCTTCCCATTGGCCAGATTGCCGACGTGGAAACCCACGATGGTGCGTTCATGATCTATCGCGAGAATGGCCGCCGCTACATTCCCATAAAGTTCAGTGTGCGCGGCCGCGATCTCGCGACCACCATCCAGGATCTGCAACAGCAACTGAGTAGCAAGATCAAGTTGCCCTCAGGCTACAACTACACCTGGGCCGGAGAGTTCGATAGTTTGCGCAAGGAGCAGCGCCGCCTTGCCTTCATCATCCCGGTCAGCCTGGTTGCCATTCTCATCCTGCTCTACATCCAGTTCCGAACCTGGAAAGATGCGCTCATCGTGCTCGGCACACTGCCTTTTGGGGCCATCGGGGGCGTTCTGGCATTATTTCTCACAAAAACACCGTTCAGCATTTCCGCTGCCGTGGGATTTACTTCTCTGACCGGTGTGGCCACCTTGGGCGCAGTGGTGTTTCTCTCAGGCATTCGTCGCGCGCAATCCCTGGAAGGCTTCGATGCTGGGCTCAATATAGGTTGCAGTGACGAAATGCGGCCAGTGGTCATGGCTTGCATGGCAGCAGGTCTCGGCCTCTGCCCTGCTGCTCTCGCTAACGGGATAGGCGCCCAGGCGCAGCAGCCGTTGGCTCGCGTCGTGGTGGGTGGCATGTTCACTACGGTTCTGGCCATCCTGTTCGTAATGCCCCTGCTGATTCGCGCTCTCCGCACCAAGGCAGACGTCGAAGCCCAAACCCCAAAAGAAGGCTAGGGTTGAAGCGCAAACCCAAAACCAGGGCGAGTGCCCCATATCTCGCCTTCTTTTGGCGAGATGTGGAAATACGAGGACCTTTCCATACAACTCTCCAGGGGCGCCCAAACGAAGGGGTGGGAGGCAAGAGTTTTGTCAGACGCACTACACTAGGAATGCCCTTGGGTACCATTCATGCTTTTTAATCTCCGTCGCTTCTTCCTGATTGTGGCCTTTGCTCTTGCTGTGACCAGGTGCGGCGTGTATGCGCAGACGCCGCAGATCACCGGTCCCATTAGCAACTCCGTCTTGCGGCCGCTCACGGGAAACCCCAGCCCGGTGGCGCGGCCGGAACTTGACCGTGGCCGCGTTCCCGATAATCTCCCACTCAACCACATCCTGTTGATGTTGCGCCGCAGCGATATGCGCGAGCAGCAGCTGGAGCGCTTCATCAGCCAGCAGTACGAACCGCACTCTGTTAACTTCCATCATTGGCTCACCCCAGAACACTTCGGTGAGCAGTTCGGCCCGTCATCACAAGATGTGGCCAAATTAACCCAATGGCTCACGCAACAAGGATTCATCGTCAACCGCGTGCCCGCGGGCGGCCTCTTCGTGGATTTCACCGGCGACGCAGGCAAAATCAGCAAAGCTTTTCACACCGAGATCCACCGCTACCGCGTGAATGGACAAGACCACTACGCAAATGCCTGGGAGCCCTCTATTCCTGCGGCTCTATCCCCGCTCATCTCCGGCTTTCGCGCCCTCAACGACCTCCATCCCCATCCACAGGTACGTCATCTGGGTATTGCCCATTTCGACCGGGAAGCCGGCAAATGGATGCGAGCCAATCGCGAGACCGCGCACCTGACGCAAACGCCCGGAACCGCCCCTCTCTACATCGCGGGTCCGCAGGATTTCGCCACCATCTATGGCATCAACAAGGTTTGGCAAGACCACGTCGTGGGCACCGGGCAGACCATCGCGGTGGTGGGCGAGACCGGCATCGAGAGCGCAGACATTAAGGCGTTCCGCGATCAATTTGGCATCACCGCCCTCGGCCCCAACGGATCGGTGCAGATGGAGAACCCTCCCTCCACCGTATGCGCGGCGCCTGATCCTACGGACAATGAGCCCGAGAGCTACCTCGACGCCGAGTGGGCCGGCGCCACCGCCCCCGATGCCACCGTGGACTTCGTAGCCTGCGGCCGCCAGGGCGTCACCTCGGGTGCCGATCTGGCCGCGGCGTACATCATCGCGGATCCGGCTCACGTACAAAAAATCTCCGTGCTCAGCACCAGCTATGGCGATTGCGAAGCCCTGCCCCAGAGTGAAGCTAACCAGTTCTACGTCTCCCTCTGGCAACAAGCCGCCACCGAAGGCATTACCGTAGTGGTGGCCTCCGGAGATACCGGCGGCGATGGTTGTCAGGATGTGAACACCTATGCCACTGACGGCATCTCCGTCGTGAACTCGGCTTCCACGCCGTACAACATCGCCGCGGGCGGAACGGACTTCAGCGATGTCTTCAGCGGAACCGCCAGTACCTACTGGTCCCCCTCGAACGGCGCGAACTATCAAAGCGCCCTGTCGTACATACCGGAAATGGCATGGAACGAGAGTTGCGCCAGCCCCCTTGTGCTCGCTGCCTTCGGCCAGGGCTTCACCGATAGCTTCGGGCAGAACGGATTCTGTACCTACGCTTCGCAGCAGCCGGCTGATCCGAGCACTGGCTATTCCCCTTGGTTCTTGCCATCCGCCGGTAGCGGAGGTTTGAGCACAGTCTCTGCCCGCCCCGCCTGGCAAGCGGGGGTCACAGGCATCCCGCAGCAGGGTGGCCGGGCAGTTCCTGACATTTCTATGTTTGCCTCCGGCGGCGACACCTGGTCGCAGACCTTGATTCTTTGCGACTCGGGCCTGGCAAATATGCCCCCCGGCGCCGCGTGCGACTTTACCAACGCAAACGATATCTTCGCCAACTATGGAGGCGGCACTTCCTTTGTGGCCCCCGCCTTTGCCGGCATCATGGCCCTGATTGATCAAAAGAGCGGTTCGCGCCAGGGGCAAGCCAACAACATTCTCTATCCGCTTGCCGCGCAGCAATATGTCGCCGCCGCCAGCCCCAGCCAGCCCAGCCTGGCGAATTGCGCGGCCTACCTGGGCCCCCAGGCGCTCAGCTCCTGCTACTTCCACGACATCAGCGCTACCCCAAACCCCGTGGCAAATGGTTCTCCGCCATTCCTGACCGAAACTACGGCCGTGCCCTGCACCGGCACAGCCACCAGCCCGGGAACCTATACCGATAGCAGTACAGACCCCGCCTCCAACAGCGAAAACTGTTACGGTTACCAAATCACCGTGACGCAGAGCGGAGCCTCGCTTACCACCACTCCCAACTACTATGGCGTGCTCTCCATCGCGGATAACGCCACGTCGCCGGCCTTTGCCGCGGGCCCGGGCTACGATCTGGCAACGGGCTTGGGCAGTCCAAATGTCCCTGCCCTGGTGAACGCAGCCGCGTGGTTGCCATCCCCAGCGGCCACCGCCACCAATCTAGCTTCTTCCGCGCCCACTGCTGGAACGGGAATGAACGTTACATTCACAGCGACTGTCTCGGCCGAGGGCATGGTCCCGGCTGGTACAGTCACCTTCTATAACGGGGAGGCATCCATCGGAACGGGTGCGCTGGTAAACGGCGTGGCAACGCTCACGACCTCGTTCAACGCCACTGGAACACTCACCATTGTGGCCACCTACGGTGGTGACGCGAGCTTCGCAGCGAGTACGTCGGCGCCGCTGACTGAGACGATCGTGACCCCGGGCTTTACTGCGAGCGCGAATCCAGCCAGCCTGGCAATTCCCTTTGCCGGCTCCGCAATCCTTACCCTGACCATCACGCCGCAAGGTGGTTTCACCGGCCCTGTAAGCTTCGCTTGTGGAATGCTCCCCGCTCACTTCTCCTGCAGCTTCGCCCAGCCCACGGTTATGTTGACTCCATCAGGGGGGCCAATCGCCAACACACTCACCATCTATACCGCTGCTGTTTCGACGGTCTCGGCAGCCTCAATCTTATGGCTGCCTGTGTGTGCCGGTCTTCTGGCAACTTGTCGTAGAAAGCGCCGCGCCAAGCAAGTAGAAACGATCGCGCTGCTCTCGCTTGGCTTGGTCGCGGCTGCCGCGATGAGTGCCTGCGGCCGCGGCGATCATCAAGCGCCGCTCGGAAACTACAACATCCCCGTAACCCTCACCGCAACCGGCGCCGCCAGCCAAACTGTAAACGTAGCTGTGACGGTTCAATAGACTCCCCTCCACGAGACCAAGGCCCATAAAAGCCGCCACTCTCTCCCTTGTCGTCCTAAGCGGAGCGGCGGAATCCGCATGACTGAGAATCGGCTTAAGGTAGACCTGGGGTTTGTCCAAACACGGCTTTGAAGCTCCGAAGGTTACAGGCTTCAGCCTCTATGGAAAGCATAAGAGAAAGCAGGGGCGGGCGGCTCACACCACACCCAAAATCCAACCCTCCACCCGGGCAGCTTCACGCTCCAACTCCCCCAGAGGCGGATTCGCAAATGAGGCTAGCGAGCCAGTCCTATCCGCCTGACGCATCCATGCAGCGATCGAGTATGCATCGTGCTGATGCTCGTTGCGATCCTCCCGGACAAAACCCTTACTCCAGAGTGCTGGATAAGCTTCGACCACGGCAGACTTCCCCTCTGGGAAAGCCCAGCCATCGAAGGGCCAGAAGTGAACGCGGCCGGAGGCTTGCAGATCGAGATACCGCAACCACGGAAGACCGCTGTGCGTCGATTTCGCTACCGAGCCTGGCACATCAAAATGGAAAACGGACTTCGCCCCACGAGCGCGGATTTCCGTTAGACGTCTCCATTTCCGGTTGCCGGATCGGGCGGCAGCATCCCCGCAGACTCCATCACGCACGAAGTCCACATAGGTGTGATCCTCATCCGTGGGCCAATGGCGTTGGAAGTCTGCCAGAAAAACTCTCCAATCCAGCGGCAACCGATTCTCTGAGAAGTAGCGCAGAGGAAAAGAAAAACCGTGGTCGATCCCAACCAGTGTAGGAATTTCCTCAGACAAAACGTTACTGAGCCACTCTGCGATTCCGCGACGCGTCCAATGCTTCTTCGCTCCTGGTGAAGGGTGCACTTCCCAGGGAGAGGCGTCTCTATCCGCCCTGTACAGGCGTAAACCTTTAAGACTCGAAGCGGCGGTTTCAGCCCCGGAGTAGTCAATTCCGACATAACGATCGAACGCTGGCGATCTCAAAGTCGCCCCCCAACTCTAGTTTAGTGCGTCACACAGAGAGTTGGGAGATGTGAGAACTATGTGGACCGGAGGGGTTGCAACCGCTAGCCGTGCGCTTTTGCGAAGCAGTAATACCGTCGAAAGCAATTGACACAGCGAACCGGCCGCAAAGCCAGCACCGAAAACAAGCGATCAAGAGATTGATGTTCTGCCTCCTCGAACAGAATCGAGGTGCACAGAGGACACTCTTGACCAAACCAAAGGAGGCCGGCAAATTTGCCGAACCAGCGCACACCCGACGACGTCTCCGACTGTTTTGATTTCAAAGTCATTTCAGGCATACGGTTTCAATTCCGTTTGGCAGCTCTTGCTCTCCCGCGCCTCGGGTGGCACGGAAAACTCGAATGGTAGCTTCGGCAGGGCCGCTCTCGCGCGCGAACACAGCTTCACGTTATACCGATGGATGGAACAAGTCTGGTCAAAATAGCTCGCTCCCGGCGGGTCCGCCCCCCACAAGAGTGAATTCTGGTCCTCCGCACAGGCACGCATCGTAGCTCTTGGGCAAGCCCGAGCAACTGTCAGGCACGGTCCTCCGCGCGATCGCAGAGCTTCTCCACACGGCGCTCCCGTGCCTCGATGCTTTGGTAATAGAAGACCCCAAGCAGTTCCTGGCGCCGCTGCGTCTGCGTCATCTTCGCCCATCCGATTCTTGCTTTTGGCCTCTTGCGAAAGGCCACAGCAACGATCGGCGGCAGCTGTTGCTCGCCCTCCATTGCCCCGAGAAGACGCTCCGCCATCTGCTCGGAGCGCTTCATCCGCGAGGCATCGCTCTTGACGCTATTGATCCACTTGCCAATTTCTCGCCGCATCGACTCGCTCAGGCTGTCATAGTAGGCGCGCAGCCCTGGCTCCTCGTCCAGCAGCGAGGCTAAGTCATCCGGCAGTTCCGCCGGCCGAGGTTCAAGATCGGGCTCCAGCGAAAATTCCACAACACTGCCAATAGCAATTCTCGCTTCACGCTGCACCCTGTTATTCACTAGCAGCAGATAGTGTCCCTTCTCGCCAGGCACTGGAAACAGCGACGTGCGAAACTCGACACTCGGTACCGTTGAACACAAGACCTTGCCGCGCACGCGTAGCCGTTGCATCCGCGTCCATGCCGTATGCGGATCGAAGGGCAAACGTGCGATAGTCCACCCCATGCCTTCGGTTCCCCGCTCCAGCGTCGCCTTGAACCGTTTTGGCCTGTTCGCCATGGCAACATCCTAATGCCAGGCGAATCTTGTGGAGATTTCGTCTTGCGAGCAGAAAATAAATCCGCGCACCCCTTAACTTTTTCAACCAAATCCGTATCTATATGGGTGTGGAAGTAGAGCATGCAGCTTCAATCCCCACAACTCGCCTGCGGCGCACGCGGATCATGCGTTCACGCTGCAGTAGCGCACCATTGCTCTTGTCCCCGGCTATGCCAACAAAAGGGTTCACAACCATGGCCCTCGGCCCCCCCTTAATGCGCTTAATGCGCTTAATGCGCACACCTTTTCCCGAAAACCGCCGAAGCCGGACTCATAGTGCTTTTGAACGCTCTTTTTTTGCCGCCTGATGTTCGAGTAGAGTTCGAACACTTGGTGAAATACACCTCCCGGCCCTTCAATGCTGTCTAAGGGGCTGCCTCCGGCCACCGCTATTTAGTTATGGCCTGCGCCGATTCATTGCCCATTTGACCCGGTCTGCAACCTGGGATTCCGTTCTGTGACATATTCGTGGCCTGCGCTGGAGGAGCGGGCTAGCATCCGTTGCATGACAACCACAGCCTCCGCCCTGCGGACCACGAACTTGCACGTCTTTGTAGCGATCCTCTTTGTGATGGGAGCCATTGTCCTGCAATCGCCGGCGATTGCTTCCGTTCAGAAACCAATCAGGATTCCCATGACAGCGGATCGCTGGGAAACGAAGGGCAATGCGGAGTTTTCAACCGAGGATGGCTTTCCCCTGGGAGTAATGAAGGTCAACAAGGGAGTCGCCATCCTCAAGGACCTCGGATTCCGTAACGGCACCATCGAGTTCGATGTGATTCCGATTGGATCGATGGGTGCAGGAATTGGATTTCGCCGGCGTGACAACGACACCTATGAGGACTTTTATCTGAGGCCCCGCCCCAACTGCGCCGCGGCTGTGGATTGCATGCAGTACGCTCCGCAGACCCATGGCGTCCTGCTTTGGGACGTTTTTCCCCAGTACCAGGGTCCTGCGCCGCTGAAGGATGGGACCTGGAATCATATCAAGCTGGTGGTTTCTGGGCAGCGCATGAATATCTTTGTAAATGGTGCGACAGCCCCAACTCTGGCGATCGGACGCCTCGAAGGGGATGTGCTGGAGGGTGGGTTGCTGATGCAAGGGCCCGGTTCGTTTGCCAATTTGACGGTAATTCGGGATGCCATTGCGGGGCTTGCTCCGCAACCAATGAAAGATCCCACCGATAAGGATAAGCGATTCCTGCGCGATTGGCTTGTTTCACCGCCGGCTCCTCTTGCCGATGGCAAGGAACCGGTACTGACAGAAATGCCGGCCGCTTCGCAGGCTTGGACACCCTTGAGCGCAGAACGTGGCGGGTTAGTGAACCTGAGCCGCCAACTCGGACTTCCGACGGGCCGCGCGGTGCGTGCCGTGGCCTGGCTAAAGACAAATGTCGATTCCAACTCAAATCAGACCAGGCATGTCTCCATTGGATGGACACGCGAGATCTGGGTCTTCGTCAACGGGAAGCTGGTCTTCGCTGACAAAAATCTCTACCAGCCTCCAACCGCGAGAAAGAATCCCGACGGGCGGCTGTCGCTCGAGAATGGCTCGTTCGATCTACCCCTGCAAACGGGAAAGAACGAGATTGCCATCGCGCTCGCCAATAACTTCTACGGATGGGGCTTGGAGTTGCACCTGGATAATCTCACTGGCGTGCGGATTGCTGAGGACAAGGGCCCTTCTAACGGCAGAGAATGGAACCTCCAGGAGGCTGCTGGAGGCGCCGGCCCAGCGTTATCGGCGACAATACGTTAGACCCCTTTTCATGACTCCTCCTTCCATTCCGGTTAAACCGCGCAAATGGCTGCAGCTTGGGCTCCTCGCGGCGCTGCTCTGGACCGCGATTGGCTTAGTCTTCGCGTTGCCCGCAATGACGACCGGCGGTAACTGGTCTCGGTCGCTTCTCGGCTCCCTGGCGCAGTGGTGGTCCTGGGGTTTGCTCGCGCCGCTCATTGTCGCCGTCGACCAGCGGCTCCCGTTTTCCAGTAAACACCTGGTGCGCCGGGCGATCGCGCATCTGGTTCTCAGTCCGATTTTCACCGCCGGCTATGTGTATTTGTTCGCCGCCGTGATTGCAGCCATGCGGCTGGCCCCATGGTCGCGGCTGTGGCAGGGCAAGTTGCTCGTGAACGCATTTCGCGGAATGTTTCTCTGGAGCGTGTTGGTCTACTGCCTGATCATCGGCGTTTGGCAGGCATATCTGTATCACCAGCGGTATCTTTCTGGGGAATTGCGCATGGAACGGTTGGAGCGAAGCTTCAGTGAGGCGCGGTTGAACGCCCTGCGCATGCAACTCGACCCGCATTTCCTTTTCAATGCGCTGAATACAATTTCCGCGCAAGTGGAGCGCGACCCCCGGCTGGCACGGCAGATGATCGAGCATCTCGGAGACCTGCTGCGCCTGTCGCTGGAAAACAAAGATCGGCAAGAGGTCCTGCTCATGGAGGAGATGGCCTTTCTCGAGCATTACCTGGCCATTCAAAGGATCCGGTTCGGTGACAGGTTGCGGTTCGAAACCGAGATCGCAACCGAGGCGAAGTACGCGCTCGTTCCCTCCCTGGTGGTTCAGCCGCTGGTCGAGAACGCCATCCGGCATGGCATCTCTTCGCGTGCGACCGGCGGAACAGTGGTGGTTTCGGCACAACTGGTCGAAGGGCAGTTAGAGATACGCGTTCTAGATGATGGTGTGGGGCTGCCGCCTGGCTGGTCGCTCGAAAGCGACGCAGGGCTGGGATTGTCGGTGACCCGCGAGCGAATTGGCGGCCTTCATCCGGAGGGTGGTAGCCGGTTTGTGGTTCGCCGGCGTCGCGATGCAGGAACCGAGGCGGTGATTCGTTTGCCGCTGCGGTTCAAAACTGAGGATGTTGTGCTGAGCGAGGCAGGCCATGGTTCCGCCGCGGACTGAAAGCATTTCCGTGCTTGTGGTCGATGACGAAGCTCCGGCTCGGTTGCGGCTGGTCGATTTGCTGCGCGAGGAGCCCCTGGTCGCGACAATCCTACAGGCTGAGGACGGAGCTGCTGCTGTCGAGGCAATCGAGAAGCAGCGCCCTGATCTGGTCTTCCTCGATGTGCAAATGCCGGAGTTGGACGGCCTCGGTGTGCTCGGCGAGGTCACGCGGGCGGTGGGTGTCGAGGCCATGCCGTTGACCGTCTTTGTGACCGCCTATGACCAACATGCAGTGCGGGCGTTCGAAGCCAACGCGCTGGACTATCTGTTAAAGCCCTTTAGCGATGAGCGATTTGAGGCGGCCATGGCGCGCGCGCGGAGCCGGCTCGATGAACGAAGCCTGCATCAATTTGGGCAGCGTCTGGTGCGGATGATCTCCGCTGAGCCCACACCCCAACGCCCGCTCGACCGGTTGGTTGTCAAGTCGGCCGGCGCGACGCGATTCATTCCAGTGGCAGATATTGATTGGATCGAGGCCGCCGGAGTCTACGTGAACCTGCACATCAACCACCACTCAGGACAGCAGGCAGGCGGCAAAGAAATCCTGTACCGCTCGTCGCTCGCCGATCTTGCCCAGCGCCTCGACCCGGCAAGGTTCATTCGCGTACATCGCTCAACCATGGTGAACATCGAAAGCATCCAGCAGTTGGAGCCAATTTCGCACGGGGAGTTCGACGTAGTGCTAAAGAGCGGAGCGCGAACGCGCATTAGCCGAAGCTATCGAGCGCACCTGGAACAGCGCTTGGGGCAATCGCTATAGCAAAACGGCATCGTGGAACAAATATTCCCCAGCTAACCGTCTGTGCTTTCAACTTTGCCGCTGACTGCTGATCTGCCGGCGCCGTCGAGGATTGCCACTACATTTGCGCCGAGATCTCCCGGGGAACAGTTAGCAACAGATTTGCCTTGGATCAGATCCACGAATCTGTGAACTGGCTCGATGCAACTGTAGGCGCCAGGTGCATCGGCAACAGTCACGACCTGGTGATGGCCATCGTTACGGCGCAACTCCAGTCGCGGTCTTTCAATATCAAGCAGTAGCATGCCCTCGCTCCCAAACAGCCGAATATCGACTTGATAAATGGAATCGAGTGGCATGGTAGCCGCACCCCCGAGCATGCCCGTAGCCCCGTTTTTGAACCGGCAACTAATGGCGTCGTAAAGGTCCGCGCCCGTCGCCGAAGCCCGCGAGAACGCGAACACTTCTGCAGGCTCGAGGTCGGAGATATAGAGAAGAAGAGCAAGGGCGTGCGTCAGCTGTCCATGGGCGAAGCCGCCGCCTGTATCGGGATTGCTCCAGGTCGCTTTCTCTGGCTGAAACAAAGCGTGGTCCGCCCAGGAGACGCTTTGACCGCTGAATAGATCCCTGAGAGAACTCGCCATGTGACAAAGCACATGCTCCACGTTCCCGATGGCTCCTTCGCGTACTAACTGGCGAGCGCTCGCGGCAAAATCTGTATAGTTCCAGCCGTAGGGAATTAGGAAATGCAGATTCCTGGCAAGAGCGAGCTCAACCAGCTGTCTTGCATCGCGCGCATTTAACGTCATCGGCTTTTCGCACATTACATGCAAACCACGTTCCAGCGCGGCCGAAGCATGCTCGAAATGCAGATTGTGCGGCGAAGCGATGATGACGCCGTCGAGCCCCTCAAGGGCGATCAGTTCCTGAAAGTTCTCCGTCGCAAACGGTATTCCGTACGTCTCCTGGGTGGCTCGAAGCTCCTTTGCCCCTAGCCGGCAAATGGCTACCAGTTCAGCATCTTCACGTGTCTTGAGCGCGGGGATGTGATTATCCAGAGCCCAAAAGCCGGCTCCCAATATTCCCAATTTCGTCTTGATCATTCGATGGTTGCTTTCCTGTTTGAACGCACCGCTGAGATTGTCAAGCAGTTGGTATCGCCTTGCTGGAACCCGTCCGAAGTATGCAATGGAGCAAAGACAGTTGGTGATGGCCCGATTGCGCACTTCGACAATTCTTACTATGGGCAAGACTACGTGAGACCATTTCCGTTCGCCAAGTATTTGTCGCTTGGCCGGCGGCTGCGAATCGCTGGTTAATCGGAGAGGAATCTCCGCTCGCTGCGAGCGCCTACCACAAAACTATTCGGAAAGGTTGAAACCTGGGTTACAATGGCGCGCATGCGGGCTAATTTTGAGAAGGTCACCTTCGGCGGCGCTTCTTTCCTGATCTTCGAGCGCGTAGACCAGGGTTTCCCCATGTCTTGGCACTACCATCCCGAATTCCAGCTGACGCTGATGGTCGATGGTCAGGGCCAGCGGCTGGTGGGGGACGGGGTCGCAGAATACGGCCCGGGTGATTTGTTTCTTTTGGGTCCGAACCTTCCTCATGCTTGGCGTACCGGAACACGAGCGGCCGCGGTACATCGACACCACCGTGCCGTCGATGTACAGTTCCGCAGCGATTTTTTCGGCAAGGAATTTTTCGATATGGAAGAGATGAAGCCAATCGTCCGGCTGTTGAAGCGCTCCGCTTCCGGCCTGTCGTTTGGACACACCAGGACCGGTCGCCTGGTGGCTCCGAAAATTGCCGAGTTTCCTTCTCTTTCCCCGCCCCGGCGAGTGCTTAGTATCTTGAATGTCCTCATGGATCTGGCATTGGAGTCCGACGCACAGGTTCTTTCCACCGATTGGACGCATCCCATTTGCCGGGTTGAGGATCAGCGGCGTATCGAGGCCGTTTGCGCTTACTTGAAAGAGCATTTCGATGAGGAGATAGACCTCGCGTCGGTGGCCCACAAGTTTCATACCGACCAGGCATCACTCTGTCGCTTCTTCAAGCGTGCCACAGGCAGCACAATGACCGCGTATATCAACGGCATCCGGGTGGGAGCGGCGGCGCAAATGTTAACCGAGACCAATCGGAGCATCCTTGAGATTGCCTTTAGCGTTGGCTTTGGCAACTACTCGAATTTCAATCGCCAGTTCAAACGGTTCAAAGGCCACGGCCCTCGCGTACTGCGCCAGCAGTTCCTCTCCAACGGTCCATCGGCCAAGCCGGGAGTTCATCCATCAAGGACAAAATGGGCCGCGGCGGCGGCGCCTCTCAGAACTCATTCCTGAATCGGGTTTTCGCCGGCGGAGCGCCTCTCTGCGTAGCCTCCTCCGGGCAAAACGAATACACAAATTCATCAACTCCGGGCAAGACAGCCTACCGGATGCGGATTACTCTCGCCCTAAGTCACTCTGTTGCCATTGTGCAAAGGGCTTTCATTTCAGTTGCCCGCGACTGCCTTGGTCGTTTGCTGCTCTGGGACACGGAACGCGCTCTTGATCGGCATTAACGGCGGCGCGACGGAGTGAGGGGACTGGATCGGCGAATGCCCGTAGCGACTTATCCTTCCGCTTTTTGCATATCGCTCATGTGTGACATCTCAATAAAGCTGCGGGAGGGCGTCAGGTGCGCAACCTGGCGGAGACGTTTATGAAAAGAACGATAAGACTTCCCGGCGCTTTGCTGCTCTGTTGTTTATCGCTGGGCATGAGTGTGAGCGGCGGTGCGGAGACGGTTGCGCTGGTTTCTCAGGGTGAGGCGAAGTCTGTCATTGTTGCGTCTGCTGATGACCGCTTTGTGGCCGAAGAGATCCAGCGCTACATCGGGCTGCTTTCAGGAGGCAAGCCGCAGATTGTCAGTGTCGAACAAGCGCGGCGCAATTCGTCGGGTCTGGCCTGGATTCTGGTGGGTGGTCCTGAGGCCAATGCGCTGGTAAAAGAAGCGGCAGAGAAGAAGCTGGTGAGCTTTGAAGGCCTCAAGACAGATGGATTTGTGTTGAAGACCTTGTCGCTCGAAGGCAGGCATGCCCTGGTGGTTGGTGGCAATGATGGTGCATCGACCATGTACGCCGGTTATGACTTGATTGAGCAGTACGGAGCGGTGTTCTTGCTGACCGGAGACATCCTGCCCGCGAAGCAGCCAAATCTTCAGTTGCGCGAGTTCAACGTTCGTAGTGAGCCGGCTTTTTCCCGGCGTGGATTGAACACCTGGTTTGGTTATCCGAACACATCGATCATGTCGGCGGCCGACCAGCAGACGCTGGTCAACCAGATGGCCAAGATGAAGCTGAACTATCTGCAACTGGGCTGGTTTCCCTACGAGCCATGGTTAAAGTACAGCTATCACGGCGAGCAGAAGTGGATGGGCGACGTAACCACGAAAGAGACGGGCTACGTGCTGTGGTCGCGCGATTACGGCTCGTACAAGACCTCGGACATGGAGATTGGCCAGGAGCATTTCAAGCAAGCCGGAGTATATCCGCGGCTTGCTCCGCCCGAGTTTCAGCACATTGAAAACAACGAGGATGCTTTTGCGACTGCGCAGAAGTACATGCACGGTTTTATTGCCCTCGCACATCAACGAAAAATCCAGGTGTGGCTACAGCCCGATGGCACTTCGCTGCCGCCGAACCTGGCGCGCTACACCACCCGGGCGCTCGAGGTTCCATTCAGCCCATTCTTCGGCACCTTCATCTGCCCCAACAATCCGGTGTCGTGGGAGTTGAACGAGGTCCGGTTGAAGAGTCTGCTCGAGACCTACCCCGAGGTGGAAGGATATTTCTTTTACATCCCCGAAATGTATCCGGTCTGCGACACGACCGAGAAGGACCGCGCTTTCTATCGCGACCTGCGCTCCAAGTATCCCGGGGAAACGGAGAGGATGGCGGCAACCACCCTCGATATCGATCAGAAGAATGCAGTGGATTCCAACAGCGGTTCTGTTTTCCTGATACAGAAGTTGATGGAAGCGCGGGACCAGATTGCGCCGCAAGCGAAGATCGGGATCGCCGGCCTCGGTCGCTTGTATCTATTACCCAACCTGGACACGATGTTTCCCAAGAGCGTGCCCTTCACCGATATGGAGTCCCGTGCTGCATGGACGCCGACCGGCGTGCCTATGGACATGTTCGGCGGCATGGGAGACCGGGAGCGAACCCTTAGCAATCGCATCGACGACGATAGCGACATGCTCGGCATGCAGTTCAATGTGAACCTCTACTACAAAGATCACGTGCTGGAAGGAGCGTTTAAGAACGGCCTGGCCGGATTCGCTTCGCAGGTAAGCCGAGCGCGGGGAACGGAAACTAACACCAAGTACATGGCAGAAGGGGAATGGAACCCCCACCTGACGCCGGAAGAATTCTATCGGGATTACAGCAAACGGGTTTTTGGCGAGCGGGCGATGCCGGCCATGCTCAAAGCCTTCGACTTGCTGGAGAAAAATGAGGAGTACCTGGGATGGAGCGGCGCGCAAAACTTTATCTGTTGTGGGGCCATCCCGCAGGTCAGCATTGCCTACGCCTTCTACAAGCAGCCCAATCCCTTTGACGGCCCTACCTTTTCCGGTTGGAAGGGTTACATCAAACACGCATACATAGAAATCGATCAATACAAGAAAAGCGTCGAGATGCTGAAAACTGCGTTGAAGGAACTGCAGAATGCGCACGCTGACGCGCTCCCCGGCTCTCAGGAATATCTTGCCTATCTCACCAACCGGACGGAAGCATACATCATGCACCTGGAAACGCTGATCAGTTGGGACCAGGCTTACATCGATCTCGACAGCGTTTTTCAGGAGCGGGCAGCCGGGCTCGATCGACAGGAGTTCGTGGCTCGGTTAGACAAGGTATTAGGCGAATTCAAGCAAACCCAGGATAAGGCAAAGGCCATGACGGAGAAGTGGTCCGAGATCATCGATCACCCATCCGACCTGGGAGCTCTTTACCGCATCAACGTCTTCATGGTGACGGGCACGGAGTTGGTCTTCGATTTCATGCAGAACATCGATAATTTTCACCATGGAAAAGACTATGTAAAGCCAGTTCCGTTCGACAAGATATTTGTTACCTGGCCAGTACTGGGTATGGCCAAGTGAATCCGATATACCGTGCTTTGCTGCTCTGTTGTTTATCGCTGGGCATGAGTGTGAGCGGAGGTGCGGAAACGGTTGCGCTGGTTTCTCAGGGCGAGGCGAAGTCTGTCATTGTTGCGTCTGCTGATGACCGCTTTGTGGCCGAAGAGATCCAGCGCTACATCGGGCTGCTTTCAGGAGGCAAGCCGCAGATTGTCAGTGTCGAACAAGCGCGGCGCAATTCGTCGGGTCTGGCCTGGATTCTGGTGGGTGGTCCTGAGGCCAATGCGCTGGTAAAAGAAGCGGCAGAGAAGAAGCTGGTGAGCTTTGAAGGCCTCAAGACAGATGGATTTGTGTTGAAGACCTTGTCGCTCGAAGGCAGGCATGCCCTGGTGGTTGGTGGCAATGATGGTGCATCGACCATGTATGCCGGTTATGACTTGATTGAGCAGTACGGAGCGGTGTTCTTGCTGACCGGAGACATCCTGCCCGCGAAGCAGCCAAATCTTCAGTTGCGCGAGTTCAACGTTCGTAGTGAGCCGGCTTTTTCCCGGCGTGGATTGAACACCTGGTTTGGTTATCCGAACACATCGATCATGTCGGCGGCCGACCAGCAGACGCTGGTCAACCAGATGGCCAAGATGAAGCTGAACTATCTGCAACTGGGCTGGTTTCCCTACGAGCCATGGTTAAAGTACAGCTATCACGGCGAGCAGAAGTGGATGGGCGACGTAACCACGAAAGAGACGGGCTACGTGCTGTGGTCGCGCGATTACGGCTCGTACAAGACCTCAGACATGGAGATTGGCCAGGAGCATTTCAAGCAAGCCGGAGTATATCCGCGGCTTGCTCCGCCCGAGTTTCAGCACATTGAAAACAACGAGGATGCTTTTGCGACTGCGCAGAAGTACATGCACGGTTTTATTGCCCTCGCACACCAACGAAAAATCCAGGTGTGGCTACAGCCCGATGGCACTTCGCTGCCGCCGAACCTGGCGCGCTACACCACCCGGGCGCTCGAGGTTCCATTCAGCCCATTCTTCGGCACCTTCATCTGCCCCAACAATCCGGTGTCGTGGGAGTTGAACGAGGTCCGGTTGAAGAGTCTGCTCGAGACCTACCCCGAGGTGGAAGGATATTTCTTTTACATACCCGAAATGTATCCGGTCTGCGACGCCACCGAGAAGGACCGCGCTTTCTATCGCGACCTGCGCTCGAAGTATCCCGGGGAGGCGCAGAGGATGGTGGGCGTTACTCATGGAATCGATAAAGACAACGCGGTCGACTCCAACAGCGGTTCTGTTTTCCTGCTCCAGAAGTTGATGGTAGCGCGGGACCGGATTGCGCCGCAAGCCAAGATCGGGATTGCCGGCCTGGCGCGCATGTACCTCATGCCAAACCTTGATCCAATGTTCCCTAAAAGCGTGCCCTTCACCGATATGGAATCGAGCGGCGTCTGGACGCCGACCGGCGTGCCCATGGAAATGTTCGGTGGCATGGGCGACCGGGAACGCACCCTAAGCAATCGCATCGATGATGACGGCTCGATGCTGGGCATGCAGTTCAACGTCAACCTATACTACAAAGACCAGGTGCTTGAAGGAGCACTCAAGTACGGGCTGGCTGGTTTCGCCTCGCAAATGAGCCGTGCCCGAGGAACGGAAACCAATTCAAAATATATGGCGGAAGGAGAATGGAATCCCCATCTCACGCCAGAAGAGTTCTACCGCGATTACAGCAAGCGGATTTTTGGCGAAAAGGCCACGCCGGCTATGCTCAAGGCTTTCGACTTGCTCGAGAAGAACGAAGGATTTCTAGGCTATCGCGGGGACAATAACTTCGTCTGTTGCGGGGCCATACCCCAATTGAGCATTGCGTATGACTTCTATAAGCAGCCCAATCCCTTTGACGGGCCAACCTTCGCCGGTTGGAGACCCTACATCAATGACGCGCATAACAGGGTTTATACCTACGGCAAGAGTGTAGAGCTTCTGCACGGTGCCTTGAAGGATCTGGAGAGTGCCCGTGCCGACGCGCTCCCCGGCTCTAAAGACTATTTGGCTTACCTGACTAACCGGACCGAAGCCTACATCATGCACCTGGAGACCTTGATCAGCTGGGACCAGGCTTACATCGATCTCGACAGCGCCTTTCAGGCGAGAGCAGACGGGCTTGACCGGCAGGAGTTTGTGGCTCGGCTGGACAAAGTGCTGAACGAATTCAAGCAGACACAAGACGGCGCGAAGGCCATGACAGAGAAATGGTCTGAGATCGTCGACCATCCTTCAGACCTGGGAGCGTTGTACCGCATCAATGTGTTCATGGTGACAGGCACGGAGCTCACCTTCGAGCTGATGCAAAACATCGACAATTTTCATCACGGTCGCGATTATGTAAAGCCGGTTCCGTTCGAAAAAATATTTGTCGCGTGGCCGGCGCTGGCGCCGGTCAAATAATGCTGGCAAGGGAGTCATAGCCAATGCAGAGACAAGCATGGATCCTGAAGATCAAACCGGGCAAGGAAGCGGAGTATCGCGAGGCCCATGCGAATGTCTGGCCCGAATTGATCCAGGCCTCCATAGAAGCGGGCTTTCGCAATCATTCGGTATTTGTTCAGGGCCGCACCATCATTGCGTATCTGGAAGCGGAAGATGTCCAGGCCGCGGATGCTCAGTTAGCAGGAAAAGACGTCCTGCTCAAGTGGAATGAAGCCATGTCCCATTTGCTGGAGGAAACGGAAACTCCTCCGTTTGAAGAAGTGTTCCACTTTGATTGACCTGTCGATCCATGGAAAGGATCTAAGAGCAGCATGTTGAAAGCTGGGATCGCGCGCACCTCGATCACGCCGCCGGTTGGCATGACCATGCCGGCTTACATCTCCCGCGAATGTCTTGCCCTGGACAAAGACGGCGAACTCACCGCCACCGCCCTCGTGCTTGCCGATGGAAAAACCCGCCTGGCGATCATTGCCGTTGATCTGGTCTTTATTCAGGATCCACTCGCAACGGAACTAAGAAAAGCGATCGGCCAACAACTCGAGATTCCCTATACGCACGTCGTGATCAATGCCAGTCATACACACTGCTCCCCGGCGATCGAACAGTTTCAATGCGATGACGATCCCCATCAGGAGGATCTACGGAAAGCCTACAGTGCCCGGCTGCGCATCGAGTTGCCTGCGCTGGCCGCGATGGCGAACCAGCGCCTCACGGATGCCCGGCTTGGAACCGATGCTGGCGAGGCTCGCATCGGTATCAATCGGCGCGAGAAAGAAGAGGACGGCACGGTCCTCATCGGAGAAGACCCGTCCGGCTCCGTCGACCACGAGGTGCGGGTGGTACGAATCGATAACCTTGAAGGACGGCCCATCGCGGTCGCATTCGCACATGGCTGTCATACCGTAACCATGGGTCCCAAATATCCGGGGTATTCCGCCGACTACGTTGGGCCGGCGCGCGACGTCGTAGAGAGCACATTGGGATGCCTGAGTCTTTTTTTGCAGGCGAACGCAGGCGATATCAACCCCATTACCGGCATCGGTACCAGCAAGGATGGTTCCAACGAGAAAAACCGTCTCGGCTTGATGCTCGGCAGCGAGGTTCTAAAGGTACAGGCCAACATCTACACCGACACCGTGCGCGGCGCCCAGACCTTCATGACCTCCCTGGCCAAAATTCGCTTCTACACACGAGTCAAGCGGGAGCGAGAACTTGATTATTCAATCGAGGCCAGGGAAGAAATAGTCGAACTACCCATGCAGCCGTTGCCCACTCTTCAAGAAGCCGAAGCGTTCCTGCGGCAGCATGAGTCCGACGTCCAGCAGCGCATAGCCGATGGCGCTTCGTTTGGCCAACTCAGCATCGCCCGCTGGAATCGCCTTTGGGCAAAGGAGTTGGTCGATCACGTAAAGAACGGCCGCAAAGCGGCAATCGATATTCCCGTCCAGGCCATCCGCATTGGCAAGGAGCTCGCGATCGTCGCTGTTCCTGGGGAGACCTTCTCCAGCATAGGTTTGCAAGTCAAGAAGCGGTCACCCTTCAAGAACACTCTGTTTGTCGGCTACAGCAACGGCTGCGCCAGCTACATTCCTACGCGTGATGCGTACCCGCCGGCAGGCTGGTCGCTCAACCAGGAGTATTACATTCCCGATTTGATTTTTCAGGGCTATCTACTGCCAACGGCGCTCACTCCCGATTGCAGCGAGATCATCGTAGACAAATCGCTACAGCTACTCACCGCCCTCTACGCTTCAGCCACGGCAACAACCGCGTAAGGGACAAAACCACACGAATGTCTGGAGACTTCATTTCCGGGTTGATGGTGATCGCTGCCAGCGGGCTCACCAACGGCTCCTTTGCCGTACCAGAGAAGCACATCAAACGGTGGGACTGGGAACACACCTGGCTGGTCTATTCCTCCTTCGCCATGGCCATACTACCGGTTTGCCTGGTTCTTATCTTTGCTCCTGAGATCATCACGCACACTTTGCCGCGCGACCCAACTCGAGTAGCACAAGTTGTGCTCAGTGGGCTGATGTTTGGCGCGGGCTCGGTGATGTTCGGCTTGAGCCTGGCCCGCCTGGGGATCGCCGTCACCAACGCGTTGGTTTCCGGTGTAGTTGTTTTCGTAGGCAGCCTTGGGCCCATTGTGATTGGCGCGGCCCCGATCGACTTTGAACATCTACTGTGGCTGCTTCTGGGTTTGGGTGTACTTGTGCTTAGCCTGGTCCTCTGTGCGGCGGCATCCTTAAGCAGAGAGGAATCTGGAGAAACCAGCCTCAATGCGGCAAAGGGGGGCAAGTCGCTTGCGGCTGTCCTGCTAGCCGTCCTGGCTGGCGTATTTTCATCCATGTTAAACATAGGTTTTGCCGCTGGGGCGCCGCTGATAGAGCACGCAGCCACCGATGGTTCCCCGGCCGTGCTAAGCAGCATGGCTGTTTGGGTGCCCGCTCTTCTCGGAGGGCTTCTCTTCAATGCCGGCTATCCGGCGTACCAGATCACGCGTCGTAAATCCTGGTCGATGTTCCTGAGCGGACCCCACAACACAAGCAACTGGTCGCTGTCGTCTTTCATGGGGGTTCTCTGGTTCGGCAGCAACTTGCTTTACGGATACGGAGCTTTACTTATGGGAAGTGATGGTTCCGTCTACGGCTGGGCTCTCAGTAGCGGAGCATCGATACTCGTCTCCAACACCTGGGGAGCGATGACTGGAGAATGGAAGGGGACGACACGCAAAGCAAGAACGCTCATGTGGAGTTCCACCTTGCTCTTGATTCTTTCCTTCGTCATTCTGGTAGTAAAGAGAATGCCGGGTTAAACCAAACCGCAATGCCAGATTACAAGGGAGTTCCATGCCAGCTGAGCATCGGGTAATCGTCATAGGGGCCGGCGTCTTCGGAGTGAGCGCGGCCATTGAACTCGCGAAGCGAGGTCACCATGTCACGTTGATGGACTCGGGAACAATCCCTCATCCTCGCGCCGCTTCCACTGACATCAGCAAAGTTATCCGAATGGATTATGGCGCCGATGAACTCTATACATCGCTGATGCAGGAAGCGTTTGCGATCTGGGACCGTTGGAACCGTGAGTGGGACGAACCGCTCTATCATCCAGTGGGCTTTTTGCTCATCACTGGCGATGAGATGAAGAAAGGCGGCCTGGAATACGACAGCTTCGAGATCCAACAAAAATTGGGCTACTCCCCGCAGCGGATCAATCAGGAGATTTTGAAATCCAGGTATCCGGCCTGGAACGCTGAACGATATAAAGACGGCTATTTCAATCCTCATGCGGGATGGGCAGAGAGCGGACAGGTTGTCAAACGTCTGACCCAAGATGCTGTAGCCGCGGGAGTGGTCATTCGCGAAAATCTCTCCGTCGTTCGACTTTGTGATGATTCGGACCACGTGTCCGGCGTGATCGCAAGTGACGGGTCGCGATACCCGGCAGACATTGTGGTTGTGGCCGCGGGAACGTGGAGCCCACTACTCTCCCCTCGATTGGCTGAAGTGATCGTCTCTGTCGAGCAACCGGTATTCCATTTTCGTCCGCAAGATGCAGAGCTCTTTCGCGCTCCGGTCTTTCCCGTCTGGTCCGCGGACATGGGCAAAACGGGATGGTATGGCTTTCCCGTAAATAAGGACGGAGTAGTGAAGGTGGCAAACCATGGACCAGGGCGCGAGGCTCATCCGGATAACGACCGTAGCACTACACCAGAGCAGGAAGCTCGATTTCGTAAGTTCTTCAAGGAAAGCTTGCCCGCATTGTGGGATGCCCCGATCGTTGCCAGCAAGACTTGTTTTTATTCGGATAGCTGGGACGGCGACTTTTATATTGACTATGACCCGGAGCGGCCCGGCCTGGTCTACGCAACCGGGGGCAGCGGGCACGGATTTAAGTTCGCGCCAGTCTTGGGCCCGCTGATTGCAGACGTCGTGGAGCGGAAGCCGAATCCTTACGCGAAACGCTTCGCGTGGCGAGAGCGATCCGGGAGCGGCAAAAAGGAACAAGCAAGGTGCCAGATCGCAAGCTTGGAATAAACCGTTCCTGCCCGAGAACAACGATCAAAACAGGATGACTGACCAATGACCAAGCAGATTCAGATGGCCTGCGCTGATTTCAGCTTTCCACTGTTGCCTCACGATGCGGCGCTGGACTTGATCGTCGCCATGAAAATCCCGGCCGTCGACATTTCGCTCATGGTGGGCTACTCCCATCTTGATATCGAGGATGCAATTCGACGCCCAGGCGAATTGGCCAGAGGATTAGCGCAAAAGCTGTCAGCAAAAGGCCTGGTGATTGCCGACCTGAACTTTACCCCGGGTGAGGACTTCGAAACCAGAGCCGTCAATCATCCAAGTGCCGAAGTGAGGCGCGAGAGCGCTGATTGGTTCCGCAGCGCGGTGGAGTTTGCCGAGCAAGCTCGCGCTCCGCATATGACCCTGCTGCCTGGAATACACTGGCCGGACGAAACCCGCGAAGCATCGTTTGCCCGTTGTGTTGCCGAGCTCGAGTGGCGATTAAAATATGCCGCCGACGCTGGCGTCACGTTAGCGATCGAGGCGCATCTCGGGTCGATTGTCCCAACGCCGGCTGAAACCTTAGAGCTTCTCGATGCAGTTCCAGGTTTGACCCTGACGCTCGACTATACGCATTTTGTCTATCAGGGATTCTCGGATGCTGATTGCGAAGTGTTGTTGCCCCACGCCACTCATTTTCACGCACGGGGCGGCGCGCGCAGCCGCCTCCAGACCTCATTGAAAAATAGCGCCATCGATTATCGCCGCGTGATTCAGCAAATGAAGCAGACCAGCTATCCCGGTTACTTTGCCATAGAGTACGTGTGGATCGATTGGGAAGGTTGCAACGAAACCGATAACGTTTCCGAGACCATACTCCTGAGAAACCTCGCCCGCGAGTGCCTCTAGGCGAGCCTCATCACAGTCGAAGGCGCTCCCATTTCTTACCGAAGCTGGCGCGATCGAAAACTTCGGGGTTGATAACGCTGAAGGGTCTGCGTCCCTGCGCCATCTCTACCATGCCTTTGCATACCACCCGGCCAATGTCGCGGTACATTTCATGTGTCAACCCGACCGCATGGGGCGCAAGCAAAATATTATCCAGCTGAGCGAACCGATGTGGTTCCGTGAAAGGTTCACCAACGAAAACATCGAGTGCGGCCCCGGCAATACGTTTCAGGCTCAGCGCCTCGAAAAGGGCATCTTCGTTTACGATGCCGCCGCGAGCGGTATTGATCAGGAATGCCTCGGGTTTCATGAGCGACAACTCACGCTCCCCGACCAGGTTGCGTGTTTCGTCGTTGAGCGGGCAGTGGATGGACACAAAGTCAGCCTGCCCCATCAACTCATCGAGCGAAACCATTCGGACGCCCATCTCCGCCGCTACCGAAGCATCGACGTAGGGATCGAAAGCTATCGGCTGAGCCATGCCAAAATTCTTAAGCAGCTCGATCGTCGCCCGGGCGATTCCGCCGAAGCCAATCGATCCAAACGTGCGCTCACGCAGTTCCAAGCCTACATAGCGGGGCGCCTGGTCCCACCGGCCCCACCGCACCAGCAGGTCTTTCATGCGAAACTGATGGCTTAGCGCAATCATCCATCCTATGGTCGCTTCCGCCATCGATCGGTCAACCCCGCCGATGGCAGTAAAGAAGACGACGTCGGCATCGGTGCAGGCCTGCACGTCGATATCGTTGTAACCCACGCCAAAGCGTGCCAGCGCGAGCAGGTCTTCACTCTCCGAAAGCGTGTTCTTGTCGGCCCCTGCCTCCATGAGAATGGCCCCTTGCACGCCCCGCAGCTGCTCGGGTTTGACGCAGGCATAAAAATTCTGCATCGGGACGATACTGATACCTTCTTGACCCTCAAGCACAGAAAGGCCAACGTCTCGAAATTGCACTTTCCCATCCGCGCCAAAAAAATCCGCGGTCAGCGCAACGGCAAATCGACCTGAATGATTGTTTTGCATCAGCTGCCTTTCGTAAGCCTGTCCGTGTCAGAATCTTGCGGGGTCAGAGAAGCGGTAAGCGCACACTCCCTGCCTACCATCGCCAGCTTTCGTCGCAGGCCACGAATCAGTAGGCCGCTATCAACCCCGACGCCGATCATGCGGAAGCCCTGTTTGCGGCGTAAGAGCAGGTCTTCTGGGCTGGTAGCGATGATGCCGCAGTGTTTACCCGCGGCGCGGATGCTATCTTTCATCCGCAACAGCGCCTGCGCCACGCCTGGGCCTTCCCATTGGCCTGCATGGCCGGCGCTGGCGGAGAAGTCCGCAGGCCCGAAAAAATAAACGTCGCCCCCTGGGACTGCAACGATTTGATCTATATTCTTTGCCGCCTCAACGGTTTCCAGGTTGGGCAGCACCAGTACGTTGTCGTCCGCCTCGGCTACGTGTTCGGCAAAGCATTGGCCCCATCCGGTCGCGCGGTCACCACCGACCGCCCTCACGCCCCGAGGAGGAAATTGGGCATACTCCACCGCACGGCGCATTTGATCCGCCGTGCTTATGAAGGGCACGGCAACGCCGTCAGCGCCGATATCGAGCGAACGCTTGAATAGGCTGATGTTCAATTCAGACACCCGAATCAGCAGCACGGTAGAACTGCGCACCGTGGCACGGATATGGGCTTCGATCGTCCGCCAGTCGAACGAGCCATGCTCCGCATCGATGGTTACCCAATCAAGTCCTGAGTCCACCGCCATCTCCGTAATGTCCGGCGACGGTAGAGTGCTCCACAGTCCGTACACGGGCTGGTCAGCGCGCAATTTACTGCGAAACACCTTGAGCGCATCAACTTTCAATTCCGAATCTCCTTGCGGGCAGGTGGCGGTCTGGGATCGCCCGGCAGCCGCGGAAAACCTGGGATCTAGGTTGCAGACCCGTCAACTTTGTTTACTAATTCGATCGCGCCCCGGATACCTTCCAGGATGATGCCGCTGTCAGAACCCACTCCGAGTACCGTGAATCCACCGGTTTGATAATCCACCAGAGCCTCATCCGTGGAGGCAATCATCCCGGCATGTTTTCTGTGGCTGCGAATCTCGCGCACCAACGCATCTCTGCTGGCACTCACGCCGGCGCCTTCCAACGTAGCCACGTAAAGGGAAGGATCAACAAAGAAAACCTCGACGCCCTCTACCTGTAGCAGATCGTGAACGTTATTTACCCCCAGCGCCGTATCCAGCATCGCCACCACCAGGAAATCCGCACCGGCTTTCCGATCGAAGGGGACGTTAGAAGGCGCCCTGGCGGTTGTGCGGCCACTGCGTGTCTGCGCAGTGGCATTCCGCGCCGCTCTTACCACTGACTCAAGTTGTTCAGCAGTCTCGATGCTTGAGATAACCACGCCATCTGCGCCGGCATCGAGTGCGCGCTCGATCAATTCCGGTCGCGCTTCCATAATGCGCACCAGGGCTACGGTATTGCTTCGATGGGTAGCGCGTACCTGCTCAAGTATTTCGGCCCAGTCCAGGTGGCCGCGTGCGGCGTCTACCACTACCCAGTCCAAACCTAAGCCTGCGGCAATATCCGTAACGGCCGGCGCATCGAGCGTGACCCACAGACCATAAACGGGATCGCCGCCCTGGAGTTGTTCCATGAAACGATGCAGCGCAGGGGGTTTCATTTGTAAACCGTCTTCCTTGCGTCGAGCAACGATACGCCGGCGAGAGCCCGCTGGCATTCTTTCCCGGCAGAATCGCCGCCGGGCCGGCTATTCCGCCCTTGTTTATCGCGTCTTTGTTCATCGCGACAATCCAATCTCGCTGGCTTGTCTCCGGATTCTCTAGTCGACCTGAACAAGCATCGTCGCGCGACCGAGGAAAGTCTTCTGCAGGATTGAGTAGTTTATGTACTCGATTTACAAAGGCATCAAAAATGGAGTAACTGAAATAAGAACTGAGTTAAAATGCCGAGCATGCGGGCACATTTCGAGAAGGTCACCTTTGGCGGCGCTTCTTTCCTGGTCTTCGAGCGTGTTGATCAGGTGTTCCCCTTGAATTGGCACTACCACCCCGAATTTCAGCTCACGCTGATGGTCGATAGCCAGGGTCAGCGCATGGTCGGGGACGGCGTAGCTGAATATGGTCCGGGCGATCTGGTTCTTCTTGGGCCCAATCTTCCCCATGCGTGGCGGACCAGACCACGAGAGTCTGCGGCAAATCGATATCACCGCGCGGTGGACGTGCAATTCCGGAGCGACTTTTTTGGCCAGGAATTCTTCTACATGGAGGAGATGAAACCCATTGTTGAGCTGTTGAAGCGCTCCGCGTCTGGCCTGGCGTTTGGCGACACCGCAACCGGTCGCCTGGCGGCTCCAAAGATTGCCGAGCTTCCTTCCCTGTCCCCGCCCCGGCGCTTCCTCGGCATCTTGAATGTCCTGATGGATCTCGCATTAGAGCCCGATGCTCGAGTTCTTTCGACCGACGCAACGCAGCCTATCCTTCGCATTGAAGATCAAAGGCGAATCGATGCCATTTGTGCTTATCTGAAAGCCAACTTCGATAAGGACATAGACCTTGCATCGGTGGCCCGCAAGTTCCATATGGATCAGGCGGCGCTCTGCCGCTTTTTCAAGCGGGCAACCGGCGGCACGATGACCGATTACGTGATTGGGATTCGGGTGGACGCAGCCGCGCAAATGCTGATTGATACAGATCGAAGCGTACTGGAAATTGCCTCCAGCGTCGGCTTTGGCAACTACTCAAATTTCAATCGTCAGTTCAAACGGATCAAGGGCTATGGCCCTCGCACGATGCGTCAGCAATCCCCCTCCAGCGGGCTCTCGGTCAAGCCGGGAGTTCATCCGGCAAGGGCAGTTGGGGCCGCTCCCGCTCTGGCCTTCAGAATTCATTCCTGACCCCTCATCCCGCTGGTAAGCCGCTTCTTTCCGGAGCGTTTCCCGGCAAAACGAATACACAAATTCATCAATTCTGGGCAAGACACACAGGGCGGCGCAGATTACTCTCGGCCTAAGTCAAGTTGGCGTTCGCCAAGCAGCCGCTGGAAAGAATGAAATGTTCCCAGCCGCAGCCTTCGAGGTTGGCGAGAAGCCATGCCTGCTTGTCATTGGGCTCATGTCCGCGATGCGACAACTTCTTGATGCACCTGAACAATTTTGCATGGAAAAAGCCACCTTGGTTTCCCAAAGCCCGTTTAGTAAATGCCGCGTCACGCGCGGCCGGGCCTAAGGATCGCCGGACTATATGTACGACCAGGCTCGGTACGTTCTATTAGATCGTTGCCTGCCAGGCCTAAGTCACGAACGGTAATCGGTATACCTATTTACCACTTTACCTTCCGAGGATTTCTTTCGTGGCTCTACCTGGCGCGCTGCAATTTCGCTTAGTTACCGGCCGTGAAGTGAACGTGGAAGTCAAGGAGCATTTAGACATGATGCGGATATTCTCTCCGTACTTAACCGTGATTGCATCTCGGAGAACGAAACGACTCGGCTTTCACATGTTCCGGGCGATCGCTCTTTATTCCGGTCTCTTTTTTGCAACGGCGGTTTGCTCCCTGCACGCTCAGACGGGTGGCTCTGTGACGGGTGTCGTCAAGGACCAGAGCGGCGCAGTCGTTTCCGACGCCAGCCTCGAGTTGCGCAGTGTCGCCACGGGCGAAAGCCACACCACCCTGGCGGGGAGTAATGGAGACTATAACTTTCCCTTTGTAACCCCCGGAACCTATGAGCTGACTGCAACCAAGAGTGGTTTTGCCACAACGGTAGTGACGGGACTGGTGGTGCGGGTCAATTCCCCTCTCCGCCAGGACGTTGCCTTGAAGGTGGCATCGGTTTCGCAGGAACTGAGCGTCTCCGCGAACCCCGTCGCAGTCAATACCGAGGACCCCGCCCTTGGCGGCGTTATCGAGTCAACCCTGATTGCTCAGCTGCCTTTGAATGGCCGCGACTTCATGCAGCTGGCGACCCTCGGTGCGGGCGTGAGCCCGCCCGCAACCCAAAACGGCCAAAGCTCCACCCAGTCATTTGGCGGAGGCCGCCCGACCCTAACCGTGAGCATTTCCGGGAGCCGCGAAATCTCGCCCACTTTTCTCTTTGACGGCGTGCCCAGCCGCCATGATTACTATGGCGCTGTGGGGCTCGAGCCTCCGGTAGATTCGATCGAGGAGTTCAAGATCCAGCAGGGGTATTTTTCTCCACAGTTCGGGTCGCCCGGTGTGATCAACGTCGTACTCAAGTCGGGTACCAACAGCCTGCACGGCGCAGCCTGGGAGTTTATTCGCAACGACGTGTTGGACGCGAAAAACTATTTTGATAGCCCCACCGCAAGCAAACCGCCCTATCGGCAAAACCAGTTCGGGGGCAACCTCGGCGGCCCGGCTATCAAGAACAAGCTCTTTTGGTTCGTAGACTACGAGGGGCTGCGCCTTACCCAGGCGGCCACCCAATATGGGTTCGTCCCCACCCCGGATATGTTGGCAGGCAACTTTCAAGGCCAGCCGACCATCTACGACCCTTCCACCTACGACCCCGTCTCCGGAACCAGGCAGCCGTTCCCGAACAACACAATTCCCGCTGCTCAGATTTCGGCCTTTGCCAAAACCTACAACCAATTTATCCCCGCGCCAAACACCGCTCCCATCGCTTCGCTCGGCGGAGCGAACTATGTCGGCCAGACTCTCCACGAGCAGGATGACGACAAGTACGATATCAAAGTCAGTTACATTATGTCGGAGAAAGATACGTTCTTTGGCGAATACAACTCAATCACCTCGAACGAGAACGATACTTCTATCTTCCCATTTAACGGCTCGTCAAGCCCATTAACTTCCCGACACCCGGTTCTTGGCTGGACGCATGTATTCAGCCCGAGGCTGGTAAACGACTTTCGCGCGGGACTTGACCGCGTTTTCCTATCCACCGAAGCGCCTGAACAAGCCCTCACCAGCCCCAACTGGGCGACGGCGCTGGGCTTCACGAACTTGAATGGCGTACCCCAGTGCAACGCGGTTCCGTCTGTCGGCCTGAGCGGCTTTTCCAACTTCGGGTTCTCATTCGCCAACTGCATCATCACCGGCAACAGCGACATAAACGTCGTCGACAACGTTGCTTATACTCTGGGGCGTCATACCATTACGGCCGGAGGGACGCTTGAGCACCATTACCTCCATGACCTCTGCGTGTATGCCCAGGATGGAATCTTCAGCTTTACCGGCCAGTATTCCAACAGCGGAGCGGCGGGTAACGGAGGCAGCTCCGTCGCCGATTACCTTCTGGCGACTCCGTTCAGCGCCTCAGGAACAAAGTTCCCTGGAGCGTTCTATCGCACCGGCTGGTGGCCTGACGCCTATGTCAATGACAATGTAAAGGTCAAATCAAATCTAACCCTCAATTTAGGACTGCGCTGGCAGTTCAATCAGCCCCTGGTTGAAAAGCACAATAACCTTACCGGCTTCAACTACCAGACGGGCCAGGTCTTCGTCGCCGGGCAGGGAGGCTATTCGCGGGCTCTTCTGCAGCCGCATCACTTTGACTTCGCTCCGCGGATCGGCTTTGCCTATTCGCCGCGCAGCAGCTTGTCGGTCCGCGGCAGTTTCGGCACATTCTATGACCGGTTGCCCGGGAACGAGTGGAGCTTCCAGACTACGGATCCGCCAGTCGAAGAGGGCTTTTCATTTGCCGGCAACTCGTACGTTTCCGGGATCGACTTGTCAACCCTGTTCCCCAGCGTGTTGCCCAGCACGACCGGCCTTGCGCTCTTTAACCTGGCGGGTGTCAACGGTTCTTTGAATCGTGGAGATCCGTATCTCTACCAATGGACCTTCAGTATTGAACAGGCGTTGCCCGGCCGTATGCTGGCGCAAATCGCTTACGTCGGCTCCAAAGGCACTCACCTTTCCAAACGCCTCGACACTAACTTGGATCCCTCTCCACCCGCGCCAGGAGACGACAGGTCCACTGCCGAGCGCTCTCCATATCCTAATTTCGGTTTCATCCTCGATGACCGCGGAATTGGCAACTCGGAATACAACGCGCTACAGGCCACGTTGCATAAGGAATTCAGCCACGGTGTCACTTTCTTGAGTGGATACACCTGGGGCCGCTCCATGGACAACGACTCATTCGACGCCAAGGCGACGCGTAACTATCGAAATAGTGATCCAGATCACGGCCGAAGCGTATTCGACTTGCGTGACCGCTTCGTGACCAGTGTGGTTTATACTCCGCCGTTCTTTCTCAATAGCGGTGGCGTGAAGGGCGAGGCTCTGGGCGGCTGGGAGATCTCTGGAATTGTCTCCTTGCAGACTGGCTTGCCGTTTGAAGTGCTGACCTTTGCAGATCCTTCCAATACGGGAGTCATCTTTGGTGGTCGACCCAACCGCTCCTGCGATGGAAATCTGCCGCGAGGCAAGCAGACGCCGGAAGAATGGTTCGACACCAGTTGCTTCTCCATGCCGGCGACGAACACCTACGGCAACGCAAGAACCGGTTATCTCAGCACCAACGGCAGTAAGGATGTAGACATTGCCCTGAGTAAAAACTTCAAGCTTTTTGAGAAGACAAACCTGCAGTTTCGCTCTGAGTTCTTCAATATCTTCAACATGGTGAACTTCGAGCAGCCAGGCGTCTATCTCGATGGCGGCGGGTTCGGCGTAGTCAGCGGCGCAGAGGCGGGCAGAATCATTCAGTTTGGATTGAAGCTCTCGCGATAAAGGCAAGCGCCATGGCCACCTTGTGCCTGGACGAAAGAGGGACCAGAAAAGTGTAATTTAACGGTATGCGGAGACGAGAATTCATCCTCGGCGCAGTCGGGGCGTTCGGGGTTTCTGCTCTTCGCCTCAAGGCCGATCACCATACCGTCACGGCGGATCCACTCGTGGTGGAGTTCGACCTCGGTTCGCTTGAAGGGCGTTACACCCGGGTAGAAGACTTCTACGTTCGCAATCATTATCCGGTCCCCGAGATTGCCGGCTCCTGTTCGCTCCAGGTCGAGGGCGAAGTTGAGCAACCGAAAACGCTAACCTCAGCAGATCTAAACCGGTTGCCGAAACATACCGTCGGCGCCGTGCTGGAATGTGCGGGGGCCCCTTCCACGGCGGTCAGCCTGGTGAGCGACGGAGTCTGGGGCGGATGGCGCTTGAGCGATGTTCTCTCCCTGGCGCACCCGCGGGGTTCGGGTGCCTATCTTCATTGTTTTGGGCGGGACCATTTCGCCCGGAGTGTGCCCACGGAGGATGCACTGAGTTGCGGAGTCCTCGCAACCACATTGAACGATCGTCCTTTGGGTCGCAATCACGGTGCTCCTTTGCGGCTCGTCTTTCCCGGTTGGTATGGCATGAACTCCGTGAAGTGGCTGGAAAGAATCGCGGTGGCGGAAGCGCCATTGCCGAATCGCGACGATACTTACGTGGAAGTGAGAACGCAATCCCCCGGAAATATCGAGAGTCGTCCGCTACCACGCATTCAAGTAAAATCCCTCATCACAAATCCAGTGACTAACTCTGCCTTGCATCGCGGCAAGGTGGCTGTTCGTGGCCTCGCATGGTCGGGCATGGGAACGATCTCGAGCGTGGAGGTGAACGTGGGCCCGGGAACGCGGTGGATTGCGGCAAGATTGGATCGGCCCGACAGCCGCTATGATTGGACTATCTGGAACGCTGTTGTGGAATTGAACCGAACGGGGTTGACCGAGTTGGTCTGCCGGGCTGTGGATGATGCCGGGAACACCCAGCCGGCAACGCGGGACCCGCAACGCATCGATTCCTATACCAACAACGTCTACCACAGCGTGCGCTGCCTCGTGGTCGCCGGATAAGTGAAAAGGTTTGTCGGGAGACAACAATGAGTCTGAAGAAAGCGGGTTTCTATTCGGCGCCGAGATTGCCTTTACTCATGAGGCGTTGCGCCAAATGGATCCGCGCTGCGATCTTCGTGCTCCTTCCCAGTGCAGCGCTGGTCGCGCAGCTTCCCGCACCGCCGGAGAAGCCAATGAAGATGGTCCACTACGATGGTGCGCACTGGCATATGAAGGGTGATGGCATGGTTTGCTGTCCGTGTAAGACACCCTGCCCATGTCGCACCAATAGCCAGCCAAGTTACGGCCATTGTGAGGCAACCCAATATCTGAGGGTACGCGAGGGCGCCTACGGCGCCGTAGATCTGAGCGGTATGCAGCTGATCGAGAGCGGAGGAATGTGTGCAATTAGCTACCATAAGCTCTCGGCGTTATATTTCGATCGTTCGTCCACTCCTGCTCAGCAGGCGGCCTATATGAAGATTGTCGCCAGCTTCTCTCCCGAGCACGAAGCCGAATTTATGAACGTTCGCCCGGTTTCAATCAACGCCAAGATCGTTGGCGACCATCTGTTCACCGTAGCGATCCCGGGAGTGTTCGATATGCTGGTGGACCGAAACTGGGGTATGGCCTCAGCGCCCATGCCAGAAGTCGCGGCGTCGGATAGTTTCGCCAATACCATTCAGTATGCACAAAACATACGGTACCGCATGCATGATGCCGCGGCCGGTCTCGATTTTGACTACAGCCGGCGCCAGGCTAACTATCGTTCCATCGACTTGACCGATCAGCAGTATCGAGCGAAATCGATGCTGGTTCAGTTTGTCGATGGCGTAGGCTGGTTCAACGCAGAACAGCTGGCCGTCATTCAGGCGCAGAAGCTCACGCTCCCTGATCTGGATGGAATCCGTCTGCAGGCGATGCGACTACGCGAGACGGGCAATCACCAATGATGCGTTTTCTTTCCTGGACGCCCGCCGCGATCGCGGTGATGTTGTGCGGCTTTGCCATGGCCGCAAGCGTGCAAGACTCAGACGAAAATCTCGAGCGCGGGCTCCACGCTCTTCAAGACCAGGATTTTGCCACGGCGCAGCAGGCCTTCTCGGCACTCGTGAAAGTGCATCCTTCGGCTGCCAACTATGGCTACCTTGCCATGTCAGAGGTAGGCGGGGGCATCCTGCAGAAGGGGATCGCGGATTTTAAAAAGTCCATCGAGTTGGGCGGGGTATCCGCGAATATTCGCTACAATCTCGGCCTTGCTTATCTTGAAGACCACCAACTTCAGGCCGGCATTCAGGAATTTCAGCGAGCGCTGAGTCTCGACCCAAAGTACGCTCCGGCGCGATATGCCCTGGGCGTCGCTTACCTCAATTCTGGACAGGCCAAAAGGGCCATCGTATATCTGGAAGAGGCGCGCGCGCTTACCCCGGACGATCCTGCTGTCTGGGCGAACCTGGTCAACGCGCAGTTTGAGGCTGGAAACAGCAAGCAGGCCATCGATACAGCCGAGAAGGCCGTGCAGGCGA
Source organism: uncultured Acidobacteriaceae bacterium (assembly GCA_963758385.1). GTDB lineage: Bacteria > Acidobacteriota > Terriglobia > Terriglobales > Acidobacteriaceae > PALSA-350. The sequence continues at coordinate 550,499 of CAVWVA010000002.1, forward strand.
TTCCCAATAGCCCCCAACTGGCGGTAACTCTGGCCACCATCTGCCTTCGCCGCCGGCAACTTCAGACCGCCCGCAATTTGTTAGAAGATGCAAATGAGTTGATGCCCAACAACGACGACGTTCGCGTCCTGCTGGCAAGAACCAGCCTCATGGCCGGGGAACCCGTAGAAGCCCTGTCGGTATTGAAAGAAATGCCCCAGGACAAGAACAATGCCGGCGAGCAACTGGTGCTGAGGGGAGAGGCGAAAGCGCTCACCGGGGATGCCGAGGGCGCCGAAGCCGACTTGACGAGCGCGTTGCAGGCTTCTCCAGAAAATGCTGAATACCTCGTCACCTATGCCTGGTTTCAACAACTCCAGAAGCGGCACACGGATGCCATCGCGACTCTCACCAGGGCGCGAGCCGTGGACGCAAAGTCCGCGGACATTCCCTATCGCATGGGTGTCAGCTACTACTTTCTCGATCAACTGTCCTTAGCGGAAAAAATGTGTGGCGAAGCATTGCAGCTTGCTCCAGGAAACACGGCAGCTTTGCTGCTGTTGGGCACCATCAAGCTCAAAGAGAAAGATTATCCGGGCGCCGAGAGTAGCTTTCAAAAAGCAGTCAGCCTGAGCCCCAGGGAAGCGCTGTTTCACCGCGAATTGGGCGAGGCGTGCCTCGATGGTGACAAATTGGGCGAAGCCCGGAGACAACTGGAGGAGGCGTTGAGCCTTGACCCCAAAGATGCAGAAGCCTATTTACTGCGAGCCAGGCTTCTCACCCGCCAGGGAGCAAAGAAGGAAGCCATTGCAGACCTGAAGCTGGCAATTGAGCTCAAGCCCGATTACGCAAATGCCTACACGCAACTAGCGGAACTGTATACAGCCGACGCTCAGCCTCAGCTGGCCGCAAGCGTGCTCGCCGAGCAAAAGAAAATCAGCGAATCCTCTCACCCGGCGGAGCAGGATCGATTGCTCAGCAATCTCCCAAACTCTCAGGAGTGAATCATGCATTGCCAGCCGAAGGATACGCGAGGATGAGCGATTCTTCCAGGGGGCACTCCTCTCATGCCTGGTATCAGTGTCCAACTTTACAGGTTGCGGGAAACGCATTCCCGAAGGGTACGGGCTTCAGCCCGTACATAACAACTCTAGAATGAGTTCGGCTTTAGCCGCTGAGGGACGCTTTGTCGCCAAGACTGTGCTTTTTTCGCAGCCTCTTTAGCCGGGCCACAAGGGGTTGAAAGAGAATTGGGCTCTAGCCCCTGCGTCTCTGGTCAATCGGCTGTTACAGTCCACTCGCGCGAAGGGAAACGGATGTAGAGCGCTATCCACTGTGCCACCGAAGACCGGATCGAAAGCTTTTTCACATGGCTTTAACGTGAAGTAACTCGGGCTTAACGTTCCGCCGGACTGTGACCAAACTGTAAACCCCCTTTCTCGCTACATTCTCACAAACTACTGTTATCCTTCGGGCGAGATATCTGCTGGTCGCTGAACAATAAGCTCAGAGCGAAACGCTCGGTGGCTGTCTTATGACCGCAAGCGGATTGTCTCAATTTGTCTTTGCTGCGTTGCCATCTACCGTCTCGGGAAGGAAACAGCATGTCGGGTTTTCTAGAAGCTCTGCGAATCCAGCGGTGGGACGATCATCGCTACTATCATCACAGCCGAATTAATCAGTCGCTCCACCTGGTAAGCGCTCTCAGTTTCTTAACTGCGTACGCTCTGGTCTTCAAGAACCCCGCGGCTTCGGCGCTGATTGGCTGGCTGGTGGCCATGGTTAGCCGGCAGGCCGGTCACTTCTTCTTCGAGCCCAAGGGCTATGACGAGGTCAACCACGCAACCCAGGAGCACAAGGAGGACATTAAGGTTGGCTACAACCTCCAGCGCAAAGTCGTGCTGCTGTTGATCTGGGCTCTGTCACCAGCCTTGCTATGGCTGGATCCGACGCTGCTCGGGATTTTTCCCGCTCACGCCGATCACGCCCGATCACGCCACCTTGGTACAGCACATCGGCCAGATCTGGCTGGTCGTCGGCTTTGGTGGCCTGCTGTTCCGCACCGTCCAACTATTCTTCATCAGGGACGTGCAAACCGGCCTGGTCTGGATGACAAAAATCATGACCGATCCGTTTCACGACGTCATGCTTTATTATCGAGCGCCGCTTTACCTGCTGGGGGGCGAACTAATCGATCCGATGGACGATGTGCGCGAGCCCGAAGCATTTCTAACAGTACGCGACGCCTGATCGCTTTGTTCGTCAGCGCGGCGCCCGGCCACCACCAGCCGTCCGCCTGCATTTGCCCCGCAGCCTCGACGAACCGGTCGGCGACTGCGGCAAAGTCTGCGTCCGTGTAGTCCAGGCTGAAGATCAGCCGTCCGGTGCCTACCCAGCTCAGCGCCAGGTCGGCTGCTCGCAGGTAATATTGAAACATCCAGTTATACCGCGACGGTTGCAGATATCGCACCATCCATACCGAGGAAAGATTTGCCACCCGGACCTGCAAGCCGGCCTCGCCCAGCCTTTCGTTGAGCCGGGCTGCGCGGGCATCCCACACAGCGTCCAGTTCGCGATAAAGGGCCAGGATCTCGGGCGTCTCCAGGCGTTCAAGAAACTCCGCCATCGCCCCCATGACATACGGATGAGAATTGAAGGTACCGCGCGCAAAGCAGACGTCCACTGGCCTGTCCTCGCGGAAGCGCTTCATCAGGTCACTACGCCCGCACACCACTCCGATTGGCAAGCCGCCGGCCACCGTCTTGCCATAAGTAACCATGTCGGCGCGGATGCCAAAATACTCCTGCGCACCCCCTCGCGCCAATCGGAAGCCAAGAAACACCTCATCGAAAATCAGCACGATGCCGCGGTCCGAACACACTTCGCGCAACCGCTGCAGCCATTCGCTGTAAGCCGCGCGGTCGAAGCCGGCGAACCGTTCACTGTCCACCAGCATTGAATCGGAAGGCGCACTGGCATTCGGGTGCAGTGCCTGCAATGGGTTTACCAGCACACAGGCGATGTCACGCCGGCTGCGCAGTACCCGCAGGCTCCGCTCATCCATATCTTTGAGCGTGAGCGTGTCGTGTACGCTTTCCGGGTTGCCCACCCCGGGTTGCACCTCACCCCACCAGCCATGGTAAGCGCCGCAGAAGCGCACCAGGTAGCGCCGCCCCGTGTGATAGCGGGCCAGCCGCACGGCCTGCATAACCGCTTCCGTGCCAGACATGTGGAAGGAGACCTCGTCCAGCCCGGAGATCGCGCGCAGGCGATGAACATTGTCGGCGATCACCGGATGGTAGGCGCCGAGCACCGGGCCCAGGTCGCGGACCCGCGCGCTACCGCGCTCGATGCATTCCTTGTAAAAGTCGTAGCCGAATACATTCACGCCGTAGGAACCTGTGAGGTCATAACGCCGGTTGCCATCCAGATCCGTAGTGGTCGACCCGCTGGAGGAGACGACGAAGGATCCGGCATTCAGGTGCTTGCGAACAAAGGCGCTGAACTGGAACGGAACTCTGTAACGCGCCGTGAATTGAAGATCCGAGATCTCGTCCTGAACTTGATTGGTTTGCCGCACGGTGTTGCAGAAGCGTTGCCCATAGATTCCGGCGAGGCGCCCGAAGGCCGCCCGGCGCTGCTCGACGATCGGATCCGGGGCGTCGTCGGCGCAAAAGAAATGCGCCTCGTCATACGCGTAATAGGGTACGAGCCGGGCAAGCAGACGGCCTAGCCGCGCGTGGCCCGCCAACGAGCCGTGCTTGGCGCGAGAAAGCTGAAGGCGAAGCTGCAGCCGGCGGCCAATCAGCAGCAGTACGGCAAGCCCGACGAGCCATTCGAAGATGGTGAGCGCCACGCAAACCCTCCGTGGCTACGCTATTACAGCTACGTGACATTTAGATGACGTTCCGGGCTGGAATCAACAGAGTTACACGCATTGCGAACGAAGAGCTAGTCTCTGGAAGTTATTCCGTGTCGAGCCAAATGGGTGTACTCCAGGCCCTGACCGGCCTCATTTGTGCTGTCGGTACCATTACCGGGAGCGAATCCCGCTGTTGCACGCGCACATAGTAGAGCGACCGCCCCTGAGAACTCTCGGTCCAGGATCCGACGAAGTCTTCCGAGCCGATAGCGCGCTTGACATACGCTGTCTCCCACATACGACTTCCCTGGAAAGAGTAGCGAAACACCTCGATCACATCCAGGGGTCCGGTACCATGAACTTCAACCTTGAAATTCAGCGGCTCCCCGGCTTTCGTCTTTAAAACGCTTCCCATCGGTTTCCCATTAAGACTGAAATCCAGCAAGATCCGTTCGCCAGTCGTTCCATATACGTGGCCTTCATTCATCGCATCCAGAATTGTGCTGCGGTCCAGGCTTGGAGCGGTTACCGCCACTAAGCCATTGAATCGCTTCCCAGGCTGGCCATTATGGTCGTCGGAAGAAGCAATCGTAACGAACTTGTTTCCCTGCGCCCATGCGTCGCGAGCATAATGTGGCCCCGGAATTGAATTTGAAAACGGCGCGCTCAAATTATGTTCGTAGCTGAGTGCATCCTTCGGATCGTAGTATTCGCTTTCGCCATGAGCGCTGTATATTTCCATCAAGCGCGTCTGGGCTGGAAACGTGTCCGATCCGTCAAAATTAGTCGAACCTTTCTCCAGTCCCCAGCTAATACCCATGTGGTGAAGCTCCAATAACATCCTGGTATGTTCGAGATACTTCAGAAAGGCCTCATAGTCTTCGGGCTTGCCCCGGCCTACATCTGCCTTTTGTCCGTCAGCGGGCCCTTCATCACAACTATAAAAATAGCCATTGAGGTGATACCCGAATCCAGCTTCGTAACCAAGAATCGTAACAAAGTGGCCCGGGTCGTTATATTTCCGGCATAATGCCTGAGCTTGCGTCCAGTAGATTGGTTCCATTCCGTTCACGTGATTGGAAAGCGCCGCAAAATCCAGACCGGAGATGTCGCGAGCGTAAGTGTAATGATCGGGATCCTGGTTACTACTAACCGCATCCATGCTCCATTCATTGTGCGAATGAATGTCACCCCAATAGGGTCCCCTGGCATCGTTTGTAATTCGGATTGGATTAGATTCGACGCCATCCACACGAAGCCTGAAAACTCCTTGCGTCGGCAATGACACGGCTGTTTCGTAGCGCCCGATATAAGAGATGTCTTTGCGCAAGACCTTGTCGCCAACAAGTATTTGCACATTGGATCTTGGAGAATCGGCAAGATTATCGAATTGGTCGAGTGATACCAGAAGCACGCGAAACGGTTGGCCAGGTTTCGCGGATGACGGAATGATGACTCGGCTATAAGCCACTGGGCCGGGAACTACGGAGAAACTCGGATCGGGTTGAATACGTTTCCCGTCAATGCTGACATTCACAGGAAAGTGTTTACTTGCAATCCACGGCGCACTTGTACGGTAAGTAAATATGATATCTGTATCTGCCGGAAGCGGGCTTGACTTGAGAGTGGCGCTCACCTGCTGTCCATGACGAGAAATCAGTGTTGGATCTTCGAACTCATGTGTTTCTATTTTTACGTCGAACTTCGCATCGGGGTGAGCGGCGGCTTCAACCGTAACGTTATTCCAATCAAAGCCTCCTTTGGCTAGGGCAATTTGTTTAGTCAGGGAGTAGCTCAATTCAGCAGCCAGCATCGCGCTCGGCAACTGGGTCGTGATGACCGCCCCCGTCTCAAGGGATCGAGCCGGATGTACGTGAACCCGCAACACCACAGAACCGTCTGCAGGAAATTTCCCCGGCTCGATAGTTGCACTCGCTCCCGCTCCATCGATCGGTTGAGCCGCGCCTATGCGGATGCTCGCGAACACCACGCATCCGATCACTACCATCTTTTGCCAGCTGCACTTTTCTAATGCTGGACTCATGCCACACTTCCCCCAAACTCTGTCTCTTATCAAGCGCAGATGACCCGCTCCATCTTCTGACGGTGAATGAACTGGAATAAGACGCAGCCGCCGGGCAATACCTGGCGGCTGACGTAAAACGAATGTGTGCGATCTAGAGTATCTCCAGAACCGACTGCAAACCAGAGTTTGTTTTCTAGACAACTACGCAGGTTGTTGTAGGTGTGTGGTGGGCGAGGCGGGGCTTGAACCCACAACCCCCGGCTTAGAAGGCCGGTGCTCTATCCAATTGAGCTACTCGCCCATCTCCGCCATTGTATCGTCATCGGCTGCTGGGTCTGGAACAAGGCGAGCATTCATGATCACCGCCAGGGCTCGCTGGAACGCCTCACTCCACCTCTCGTTGGCTTGCTCCACAGTCGAACCGCAGCCCTCGACGAATATAGTCACCCCGAAAATCGGCACAGAGTCGAGCTCCGCATGACGAAGGACTAGCTCCACCCTGGCCCCGCTGCCCGGGGTGGCGCGCAGTCTCTCCGTCACCGCGCGCATCCATCGCTCCTGTACCGCAAAAGGCTCGCGAATTTCCGCCTCCCGGGGTAACAGGTCAATGTATGAGCCGGCGCCAAAAGCCATCTCCCCCGGTTGGGCATCCATCTCGAAGCGGTCAAAAAGCTCAACACCCTCATCCGCGGTGCTGGACCACACATCGCACTTCGCCGTCCAGAACTGGGACGCCGCCCCATTCAGTAGCAGGAGCGCTGACCGCAACACAGGAGTGGAGCGGGCTTCTTCAATTTGGTCGATTAAGTGAGGGTCCAGTCGCAAATCTACGAACCGGCATTTGCAGGAATCATCGCCGGACGCAGTCCAGGGAATCGTGATCACCGGGTCGGCGGCCCCTAGCGCAACGGACCAATCGGCTTCCATCAGTGCCGGGTCACCGATAGCAGAAAATCAAGCAGCGTCTTCTCCGCCCAGTACCCGTCATACTCCGCCGGCGCCGCAAGGAATGCGCAATGCCCACCGTGGGTCGTCTCGATCAGCCGCACCTGGGGGTTAGCCAGCAACGCAGCCCGGGTTGGAGGCAACATCCTGACAAAGGGATCGTCGAGGGAGTGCAAAATGAGCGCGGGCACGCCAATCCGCGAGGCTACGCGCGAACTGGATGCGCGGTCATAATAATCATCCGCGCCGCGAAACCCGGAATAGCGGGCGGTAATCTTGTCGTCAAACTGGCGTAAAGTCGCAATCCGCTCCAGGCCTTCGGTTGTATAGATAGCAGGAAAGAGCTGCGCCTTGCGGCGAAAGCGCCGCCGCAAGCCACGCAAAAATTTCCACTCATAGACTCGGTTGGAGATGCTGTGCAAGGCATCCGCTGAGGCCGCCAGGTCCATGGCCGGCGAAACGCCTACCACGGCCTTCAGGTATCCCGGCGCGTTTTCGCCCAGGTCACCCGCCAGCTTCAGTACCAGGTTGCCGCCCATGGAATAGCCAACCAACGCAAAGGCATTAAGATCTTTCTCTTCGGAGAGCGTCCGCAAAACGGCGGCAACATCGCCCGAAAGTCCCGAATGATACAGCGTCGGTGACAGATCCTCGGTGCCTCCGCAGTTGCGTTGGTTCATGCGGATTACATTGCATCCAGCTGCCCAGGCCCGCGCCGAGTTCCCCAGCACATATTGTGAGTTCGAGGATCCTTCAAGGCCATGAATCAGCAGCACCGTCAGGCAGCGGCTGGCGTTCGCCTGCCAATGGCAGTGGCAAAGTACAAAACTTGCTCCGCGCGATTGGGCATCCTTCTGCGCTTGCGCGAGTCGATCCGCCGCCAACGAATCGCCTTGTCGCAAATCGCCCTGTCCCAAATCCCCTTGTCGCAAATCGCCTTCGCCGGCGTCGACCTCGATAATGTGCGCCTCCGCCTCAGGCAACGTATATTGCCGCGGCCGAAAGTTGCCGGCCAATGTCTGCAAGTGTCCGTTGCGCAGAAATCGTCGCGGAAAAAACTCCGGAACCTGCGTAAGTTTGCTTGTGGCGCCAGGCAGAAGGTCGCTCGCGTTCGTCACTTCGCGCTCAACCTGGTGAGCAAGGCAGTGGCCTGTAAGGCGCCTTTGGGCGAGTCCTCGTGCTTGATGTAGGCAAAAACATCTCCCCGCGCCGCCTTCGCGCTAAGCTGCTGTTCCACCTGCTCCATCTCGGCCGGCCCATACTCGCTCTTGCGCAGGCGGTAGCAGCAGAAGGGGGCGGTAATCACATCCGGTGTTTGTAGTTCGTCGCTCTCGGCCACGCACAGAGCCGCCTGGTGCTGCCGCAGCAAATCGAAGATCTCGTTTGCAAACCACGATGGGTGGCGGAACTCAAACGCCACGCGCAGCGTGCCTGTGCTCTCCGGCGCGGCTTCCTGGAGAAAGGTTGCGAGCCTGCCCACATCCGCCTTCAGATTCGGAGGCAGCTGAAACAGCACCAGGCCCATGCGCCCGGCGCGGATGACGGGAAGCAGCGCTGAGTAGAAAGCGGAAAGAGCATCGCTGCATTCTTTCAGTCGCTTGATATGCGTGATGCGCTGGGGAGCTTTGAACGAGAAGCGGAAGTCCGCGCCGGTCTGGGCCAACCATCCGTCGACCGTAGCCGGCGACGGCAAATGGCGGAAGGTGTAGTTCACCTCAACCGAATTAAGTTGCGTCGCGTAATACTCCAGCATTTTTTTAGCCGAGGTCTTCGGCGGGTAGAACTCCGGCTTCCAGGTGGGATAAGCCCATCCAGAACAGCCGATCCATGCACGGCCGGGGATTGCAACGGATCCTGTGGTGGAATTGGATGGCTGCGTAGTCACGTCGGCGTCGTCCACCTGAGACTTAGCTCCGCCGCTTCAGGGTTCCCTGGGAGCGCTGAAAAATGGCCAATGGGAATCGAGAACCGGGGCGGCTGGGAATAGCTTCGGCTGGGGCGGCTAGTGGGGGTCGAACCCACGACATCCGGAGCCACAGTCCGGCGTTCTGCCACTGAACTATAGCCGCCATATAGACTTAGATTGTAGCATCCGGGCTCGTGCTTATCGTGGGTTACGACCCGCCTGCAGAGCCTGCAACAGACCCTGCTTTCACCTATGCCGAGCAATCGCCAGCCCGAGATTTTGCCGCCCTTGAAGGTAGCCCCTGCCTCTCGTTTTCAGAAGGCAAGCGGTCTGTTCGCGGACGAAAATCTCGACTTTCTCTCCCACTTGCTCGATGACTGGTTCCGGGTTCCCGGCACCTCGATCCGCTTCGGACTGGATGGCATCATCGGCCTTGTTCCCGGCCTGGGAGACATCATTGGCGGTCTCGCTTCCTCCATCATCGTGCTGGCGGCCTGGGTGCGCGGGGTGCCCTATATCACGCTGCTCAGAATGGTGGTCAACATCGGCATCGAGGTACTGCTGGGAACGGTTCCGCTGCTGGGCGATATTTTTGACATCGCATGGAAGGCGAACCGCCGCAACTACGCGCTGATTGTTCGCCATTTGCACCAACCGCGGCGGCAGACCTGGCGAGACTGGGTTTTCCTGACGTTGATTGCGGTGACGCTGGCCGCCATCTTTTTGGCCCCCATCCTGCTGATTCTTTGGTTCCTGGAGTGGCTCGGCCATCAAGCTTAAAGGCGCTGCTTGCGGTACAATCCGGGAATCGGGGCGTAGCGTAGCCTGGTAGCGCATCTGCTTTGGGAGCAGAGGGTCGGGGGTTCGAATCCCTCCGCCCCGACCATCAAACGGATAACTTACAGCGAAGGCGCATGGTCGAGCTAGCGCACTGTAGCGACAACTGTAGCGGGTGAGCGTCGTTTTCTCCTTGATCGACACCCTCAGACGCAAATGTCGATCTAGTGAAATGAGACACCAGGACTCGCAGCATTGATGATCGCCTCGCTTTCGCAGTTATCCAGTCTTCCATTGGTCTTCCGTTGGGTAGAAATACCCCTCGGCGGATCAAACTCTCATGTGTCGCTTCGCAGAGCTTGCATGGGGTTGACAGATGCTGCTCTTCTTGCAGGTAATATGGCAGCGATAATGCCAAATGCCAGAAGAATCAACGGACCCGGCACAAGCATCCATGGGTCGCGACTGCTAACGCCGTAGAGGAAGCTTTTCAAGAGCTGATTGGTCCAGAAGCTGGCAGCGATGCCGACAGCAACGCCCGTAAGCAATAAAGTAAGGGACTGCCTCATAATCATGCCGGTGACTTGCCCCCGGTGAGCACCGAGAGCCATGCGAATGCCGATCTCATGCGTTCTTTGCGCTACGGTATAGGTCAACAATCCATAGAGCCCCACCACCGTGATCATCAAAGCCAAACCGCCAAAGGTTAGAACCAGGCCGCCCATCAGCCGTTGTGTCCCAATTGAGTCCTCGACGAGTTGGTTCATCGTGCTGACTCGGCCGATGATCAACTGCGCATTCTCGTCATGAATCGCACGACTCAGCGCTGAGATCATGCCGTCAGGATCATTCTGCATGCGAACACCCAGTTGCATCGACTCGCCGACCATGGGTAGGTACAGAGCCGCGCCCGGTTTCATTTGCGCCATGCTGAGGTATAGCTCGGCGCTGCTTGGCGTCGAAACCGCATCCTGTCTGACGTCTTCCAAAACACCGACGACCGTAGCTGTGCTTGGGACACGCCCGAATCTGATCTGCTTGCCAATCCCATCTCGCCCACCGAGGTACCGATTGACGAAGGTCTGATTGACGACGGCTACTGGCACGGTGCCATCGATGTCGTTTGCCGTGATGAACCGTCCTTGCAACAGTCGAATACCTAGAACCTGCAGCAGTTCTGGCGATGCCGCACGCACGTCTGCCTCACCATTTCCTTTACTCCAGCTCGTTTTATAGATCAGCGTCAGCCACTCGATAGGATGCCCGATGGGGAACACAGTTGATAATGCAGCCGCACCTACACCGGGCAGGTGTTGTACGCGTTCCAATAATGGCTGCCAAGCCGCCGTGGCCACGTTTCTATCCTTGTACAGGTGGCCTGGAAGCGTCACATTCGTCAGCACGATGTGATCCGTACGAAACCCAAGAGGCACACTCCTTAACGAATGGAGCGTGCGCAACATCAGTCCGGCGGCGACCAGCAGCGTAAGTGACATGGCTACCTCGCAGATCACCAGGAGGCTGCGCAAACGACTTTGGCTGCGATCCGAGCCACTTGTGTGGCTCCGATGCTTCAGACCGCCTGCATATCCCACGTGCGCAGCGATGACCGCTGGAAAGACTCCAAACACCAGCGCGGTGAGCAGACTGAAACCGAGAAACGCCGCCATTAGGGGCCAGTCCAAGCTGAAACTCAGTGGCAACGGCAACGAACGCTGGATGATGCGTTGAGCAACATGCAGCATTACAAGAGCCAGCGTAACTCCGACGAGCGCGCCCGCAAGACTGAGTAGGAAACTCTCTGTCAGGAACTGTCTGGCAATACGCATCCTGTGAGCCCCCAATGCGCCACGTACAGCAATCTCGGTCCGTCGCGACGCAATGCGAGCCAAGAGTAAGCCCGCTACGTTGGAGCAGGAAATCAACCACACCAGCGCCACCGCAAGCTCCAGTGCCTTCAGTGCCGGTCGTACGGCTCCAACGACAGTGTCCCGCAAGGGCGTTAAACGAATGCGAACGGCCGAAACTTCACTGGCAGCCGCGGCTTTGGCAACCTGCCTTTGAGCGCTCGACAACGCAGCCTCCACCGATGAAGGATCGACACCATCCTGAACACGAATAATCGGGTTGAACCTGTCATAGGGGTTGCTTGCGCTGGTGCTACGTAGCCTGTTCTCCTCTAAAGGAGTCCAGACCTGACTTTGCTCCTTGTATACGGGGTACAGGAAGCCCGGAGGCATTACCCCAATAACGACGAAGGGCGTTCCGCCGATGTATACGCTCCGGCCCAGGACATGGGGGTCCGCCGAGAATGAATCATGCCAGATCCCGTAGCTGAGTAGAACCACATGTGAGCTACCCGCTGCCGCTTCTCCTGAAACGAACCCTCGGCCGAGGATTGGCTGTACATCAAGCGTCGTCAAGAGGTTGATGCTGCTTTCGACGTCATTGATCTGCCGTGCGCCCGAAGGCGTATCGAGTACACTCATCGGACTTGTAATCAATGCTATCTCGGCAGACTTGCCGACCGAACTACGCCATCGTTCGATTGCTTCGTACGGCGCCGACTCGTCCTCGTTGCCAAGTTTGTCGATTCCGATAGGTTGATACAGGCGATGTGCGTTCGGAAACGGCAGTGGCCGCAAGAGCACTCCGTATATAACAACGAACATTGCCGTCGAAGCCCCGATTCCCAGAGCAAGAGTTAAAATGGCGGTGACGGTGAAGCCCGGTGTCTTGCGTAACTGCCTTAGCGCAAACCGGGTGTCGAAAAGGCTACCGTCCAAAAAACGAAAGTTGATCATATATCTGCCGTCAAGCTCGAGGTTTTTGACCAGCCTCTGGGGAACCATTGTAGTCCGGGCTGAATGCAGACCCGCGCGGTAAACCGCTCGACCGGGAATGGGTCCAAAAGGATCTCAAAGATGTGATCTCCGCCGGGCCGCATTTGCGCGGCTTCCTGAGCTGCCTTTCATAGCGAACCACCTTTAGTCGGGTTTTCGGTATGTTCTTTTTAAGAGACCATAGTGTGGAGTGCTTCTGGTTTGTCAGTTTTATGGACGGTTAAAAGATGGTTGTGGGTACCCGACCGGTAAAGCAGTATGAACGCGAACAATGGACGGCAGGGAAAATCCGCGATAACCTAGCTTTCACTAACTAACGAACTCCGCTGCAAATGAGGGAAATTGGCGAAACACGCTTTGGGAGCAGACTGCTGTGGGTTAGAATTCCTCCGCGCGAGCCAAATCCGATGCGCAACAACTCTCTGTCGCCCGCATAGCCGCATACCCACTTCTTTCCGGTCCCTTGCGCTTTCCTCGATTGGGTTGTGTGCCTTTGTGCTGTTTCCCGGATGCGGTGGCAACAACCTGCAAGGTTCCGTAGCCGCTACCACCAATCCGCAGGTGGCTGCCTATACCGTCACTCCACAACAGACCGGAGACGTGACGATATCGTTCGGCACAACCACAAGCTACGGATTCAAAACCTGGACAAAAGCAAAACAGCCAGCGGGAACCCCAACCAGCATTTATGTGGCCGGTATGAAGGCGAACACCCTTTACCACATGCAGGCTGTCGTGCACTACGCGGATGGAAGCACCGTGAAGGACTCCGACCGCATGTTTACGACCGGAAGCTATCTGGCAAGTTCTCTGCCCAAAATAACCGCCTCCACCACTCCTGGACAAACACCGCAATCGGGAATTGAGATGGTCAATTCGATTGAGTCAACCGTGCAAATCGTAGCGACCGATCTCTCCGGCAACATTATCTGGGCCTATACCCCGCCTGCGCTGGTCAAGGGAGCATCGTGGCTTGCTCCCAAGCAACTCGCGAACGGCGATTTTATCGCTCTTGCCTCCGTCAACTCCTCCACGGCGTTAACCACCGTTCCGCCCCCTGGGGCGCCGAACATGGTGACCGAGTTCGATCTTGTTGGCAACACGGTCAAGCAGCTTACCATGGCACAACTCAATGCAGCTTTGGCCGCCGCGAACTACAACGTCACTCTCTTATTGTTCTCCCACGATATTACGGTGCTGCCGAACGGGCATTGGCTGGTCTTGGCCAACACACTCAAGAATGTCGTACTCACCGGACAAACCACGCCGACGCAGGTTCTCGGGGACGTGATCGTCGATCTGGACGAAAATTTCAAGCCTGTGTGGGTGTGGAATGAATTCGATCATCTGGATGTAAATCGTCACCCCTTCCTGTTCCCCGATTGGACGCACACCAACGCCGTCATTTATTCGCCCGACGACGGCAATCTGGTGGTGTCGATACGCCATCAGAATTGGATTGTGAAGGTGGATTACTACAACGGGACCGGATCAGGAAATATCCTGTGGCGCCTGGGAGAGGGCGGCGACTTCAAGTTGGTGGGCGGTACCGATCCTCAGGATTGGAATTACGCACAACACGGTATGTCCTTCACTACCCCAAACACCTCCGGTACTTTTGGATTGGTCCTTATGGATAACGGGAATGACAGGCAGTATCCCGGAGGCCCCGTCGGAGTGCTATGTGGTACAGAGGGCACCCCCGCTTGCTACACTACGATCCCGATGTTTCAGATCGACGAATCCGCCAAAACGGCCACGCTTCAGTTCCACCAGATTTTGCCGGGAAATCTATATAGCGCCTTCGGGGGCAATGCCCTCATGCTCGGTAACGGCGACATTGAGTACGACCTCTGCGGTCTGGCTCCGGAAGACGCGGAAGTTTTTGAGGTAACCAACGAACCCTCTCCCCAAACAGTTTGGACTCTGAAGCTGAGCCAGAATTTCGCTTATCGCGCATATCGCCTGCCCAGTCTCTATCCAGGGGTACAGTGGTAGCTCCCAGACTGATTGCGTCGACAGGATGCCTGCATCTCTTCATCCGTGCATGGATGGGTGTAGCGATACCGTAGCGAGAGCTGTTTAGATGAGCTGGTAGGGCCGGCATCAACGATTGCCCTGGTCGAAAGCCGTTTCGATTCCCTACGCCCCAACCACCAAAATCATCACTTGGAATGTTGGCGCACTCGTCCGGAAAATAGACGTAACGATAAATGTAGCGGGTCAACCCAGTTGCCTCCTTACCCGGCATCGGCGCGTTGACCCGCATGGTGGCGCGACCCGATAATACTTGACTAGCGGTCTTTTTGCGTGTCACCGCATCGATTCGCGCTACCCCGCAGCGCATCTGCCGTCTATCGATGCTCCTTATTACCCGGGCCCGAACTGCACCGTATTGAAAGTCGATGACCGTGGGCGAAGGTACGACCGCTTATTTGCGCGGTTCCACTGCAATGCTTTGTCAAAATCAGGGGCCTCAGACCAAATCAGATGGGAGTACTTACCTTGGGTAGACTTCGGGCCGATCGAAAGCTGTTGGCGTGGTCTCTTGTCCTGTTTTTTTTGGCCTCGTCCTCACTGGCTCAGCAGAAAACCGCCGAGCCGCCCGCGATCACAATCGTACGCAAGCCGGGGCAGGAAGCCGGCCAGGCCCAAATGATGGTTAACGGCAAGGTGCGCAAAATCAGCCCCCATGCGGTAGAGGCTTTCGTCGCGCGCGGAGGCCAAGCCGCGCTTGTCATCGTGCTCAAGCCCGCCAAGGGAGACATGCCCAGGCAGTACGTGCTGCATTACTACGATTTGGAAAGCGGCCGAAGGCGCGTGCTGGGAGTGCTGCCAATGAATGCGGCGCAGTTCAAGGAAACCGAGGCGAAAGGGGGGGCGTGGGCATTCGTCCTGAACGGCACAGATTTGACCACAGGGAAGCCAGTGATCGTGGTCGGGGACGACCAGGCAATCCCGGGAAGACTCCCCGATGCAAGCTCACCAGTGTTCCACGAGGAGATCCTGAAATACACATCCGGGGGCGTGGCGCGCGAAGCCAGGCTGGATGGTCTGCTAGGCACTTCCCGGCAAGACATCTACGCACCGCCGCAGACGACGGAGGCGGCGCCAAAGCTGCTGCAAGTGTTTCCCAACGGGACCGCGATGACGATGACGGCGGATGGCGTGGTCCACAAGGCTGCGTGGCAGACGGATGGGCAGGTAGCCCAGTTGATGTTTGTAGACAAAGGAACCCCGCCGTATTCGGTGCCCTGGGCGACGCTTGAAACGGTCAAGGGTGTGCCCGCGGGAAAGCGGTTTGGTGTGCGGTTGCTGGTTGACCTCTCGTCCCGCACAACGCACGAAGGCGACATCGTCAAGGCCGTATCGATTACGCCGGTGGTTGTGAATGGAGAGATTCTCATCCCGGCCGGATCCAATTTTGCCGGCAAGGTCGTGCAGGCCAACAGCACTGGATGGGGCTTCAAGCACGAGACCGCCTCTCTGACCATCGACTGGGATAAAGTCACGCTGGAGGATGGCCGCGAGTTGCCCATCGATATGCGGGTCTTCCAGGTGGAAAACGCACAGGAGACGGTTACCGGCAAGGGCAAGATCCAGGGCATACGATCGACCGCCACCCCGGGTCACTCGGCCCAAAATGCGGTTCTGTCTTTAGCCGGAATCGATCCGATTGCGTATATTTTTGCCTCTGCCGCCGGGAGCGCGGTGCTGGGGTTTGCCGAGCCGGAGATCCTGTACCACGCGGGGACCGAGCTGATCCTGGAGAATATAACTCCGCTGTTGACCGCCCACGTCTATCCTCCCTCCGTGCATCCGGCCGCGCCCACCAGCGAAGAGCGGGTTGAGCTGGAGACGTTCGTGAAGAAGCTGCCTTACCGCACGACGACACAGATAAGTAACAAGCCTTCCGATCTAACCAACCTCGTGTTCGTAGGATCGGCCTCGGGTCTGGAGCGAGCGTTCAAAGCGGCAGGATGGCTACCGACAGAAGACCTGACGGCCGGGTCAACCTTCCGCACCATCAAGACCCTCAGCGGAAACCAGACGTACACGCAAGCACCCATGTCGATTCTGCTGCTGGATGAGAATGAGCCGATATTCTCCTTGAGCAAGACGACGAATACGTTCTCGTCGCGGCATCACATTCGAGTGTTTCCTACCTCGGTCACGCGCGAAGGGCACACCGTGCTGACAGCCTCGTCGACGCAGGATATTGGCATTGCATTTTCCAGAAAACAGAAGACGTTCATCCATGTAATCGACGAACACATCGACAACGAACGCTCCAAGGTAGTGAATGATCTCGTATTTACCGGCTGCGTCGAGAGCCTGGACATGGTGGAGCGGCCATGGGTTCCGCGCGATGCTTATAACTCCACCGGCGATCGGCTGCTGACCGATGGCAGCGCGGCCGTACTGCGCATCTCTGACTGCCAGAATCCTAAAACCACGTCGGACACTCCTGCCGCGGCTCCTCCGAGGCCCCAGAGAATTGTGCGCGATACCGCTCTAACCATTCGCAGTGACTTGTATCGCGGCAACCTGATCTACCAGGGCATCTCCGGTGGAATCATGGCTCGCAGGTATTTTCGTTCCGCGGGCGAGCTGCCTCCGGATAACGGGGCCTGGCGCATGACGGATGCGTCCGGTAACCGCTACAAGGGTGTCGGCAGCTACTCCGGTTTGGAGCAGAGATCGTACGGCGGCAGTTCCGGATTGCGCCACCGGCAAGCCGGCGATTTCAATCCGATTCCGAGCCCAGAGGATCTTGCGGCGATTAACAAGGCGAAAGCCGACCACAAGTGGGACCCGCCGCGCTATGAACTTGCCGTACACGGCGGCTACCTGCATATGCGGGAGAGCTACCTCACCGGTGTTCTCATCCTCGACCAGTCGTCCGACCCGGATAAGGATGCCTATTTGCTCTACCTCCAGGATGAAGTGGGTGACGGGTGGGCAGCGGGCGGTTCAGTAACCGTAAACAGTTGGAAATATTTCTCCAATGAGTTCTCTTATTTTCGCCAGCAAAACAAATACGAATTAGCCACCATCAACATTACCTTACCCGCCAAGCGCGACATTATCGATGACGACGTTGATCTGGACTCCGAGCGCATCGGCATGGTAGTCCGCCAGTTTGCCTACAACCTGCTGGCCCAGGCTCGTCCCCCCAAGTCGCGATGGCGGCCTTATGCAGCCGTTGGACCGGTGTTTCAGCTGATCGCGCTCAACGGTGCGCCGTTGAAAAAGCCCGCCGGGATCTACAACGTTGGACTCAAGAATGTTGGCCTGATCCAGGCAGCTTTCGACGTCGGCAACACGCCGCCGCTCGATGGCGGAGGAATCTTCCAGTTCGGACTGCAATATGGTGGAGGCGTCAAATACCGGGTATCGCCCAGAGTGATGCTGCGGGCGGATTTTCGCGAAACCTGGAGCAAAACTCCCGACATCATCGCGTCCAGCTACGAGGATTTTGACTCCAACGAGCTCGATGACACCTACACAACAACGGTGCAAAAGGTTAAGCCGCCAACCAAGTTCCTTCAGGACCGTTACACGCTCGGAGTTGCCTTTACCTTCTAAGCATTCACTCCGTGTTGCCGCCACTTCAGACAATCGAAACCTGCACGTCACAGCATCGGAAAGCCTTCACTGCTTCCTCTGAAATGCCATCGTCCGTAATCAGAATATCGATGTCGGTAACCGGGCAGATCACTGCAGGACTGGTCATGCCCACTTTGCTTGAATCGGCGACGATCACAACCTGCTTGGCGCGCCTGGTCATGGCCCGAAACACAGCGGCTTCGTCGGCTTCGATGGTGGTTGCGCCGCGCTCGGCATCAACCCCGCACACGCCGATAAAAACCCTGTCCATCACCACCGCGTTGAGAGACTCGATAGCCGTCGGGCCAATCAGAGAGAAAGCGCCCGGCCAGCGCATGCAGCCGCCGGTGAGTGTCGTATCCAGCCCGTTGCTGGAACTCAACTCCATCCCGATATTCACCGCGTTGGTAAGGATGTGCAATCCGGCGCGCAGCCGCAACGCCCGGGCTACCTGCGTGGTCGTCGTGCCCGCGGTCAGTCCGATTGTTTCATTCTCCTGCACCAGGTCTGCCGCGGCCATCGCGATGCGTCTTTTCTCTGCGGCAAAACGTTCCTCGCGAACGTGGAAGGAGGCGTCGAATCGGAAAGGCTCGTAGACCTGGCCGGCAAGCATGGCTCCGCCGTGAGTGCGATGAACCAGCCCTCGCTCTTCAAGCCGCACCAGGTCGCGCCTCACGCTTGCGGGAGAGGTTGCAAACAACCTGGTCAATTCCTCCACCGACGTCTTGCCGTGGCTCAACAGGAGCCGCAGTATTTCTTTCGCGCGTTTGTCCGTCTTTGAAGACATGCCTGGCCGCTCGGTCCGTTACATTGCGAAGGTAGCGTTCTCATTGTACGGATCGTGCGCCGAGCCGCAACGTGCCTTGGAAGTACTGTCTTCAGAGCGTGTTTCGCATCTCACTCGAAGCCGCGTCCATCGCCTGGCGAAGCATACGAACATCGCTGCTGGAAACCACGCTGCGAGCGTAATCATCCACGCCTGGATCCCCCAGGTGAACCTTTTGCACCTGGTACTTCACCAGGCTCGGAAGGGTGCTCCGCAAGGCTGCGTGAAATTCGACCACTCCTGTCGCTTGCGCAACCTCCTGCACATTCTCTGCCCGCACGCCGCCGCCGGCCATCAGCTCGATTCTTCCTTGCGCCGCCTGCACCATTTGACGGATGCGCCGGCATCCCAACATGGCAGTTTGTTCTCCGCCTGAGGTCAGCACCCGGTCGGCGCCGGCTTCAATGACGTGTTCGAGCGACCTTTCCACATCGCGCGTCATATCAATCGCGCGATGAAAGGTGATCTCCATCGGCCGGGCGAGTTTGACCAGCTCACGCGTCCGCTCCACGTCGACTTCCCCCTCAGAGGTGAGCACGCCCAGCACTACGCCCTCCACCCCCGCCTGTGCAGCCTGCGCTATGTCGTCGCGCATCACCGCCAGCTCCTCATGGGAATATAGAAAGTCGCCGCCCCGAGGCCGAATCATTATGTGCACGCCAATTCCGACGCGCCGCCGCACTGCGTGAATGAGGCCCAGGCTCGGCGTTAAGCCTCCTTCGATCAAGCCGCTGCACAGCTCAACCCGTTGCGCTCCGCCAGCCTCAGCTGCTATGGCCGACTCGACAGAATCGACACAAATTTCAAGCTCCATCATCACCGCGTCCCTGTTCCCCCATCGCTCGGATCCATCGTTCGGATCCATCGCTCGAAAATCATACAGTCCTTCGCGGAGTCAGGGGTAATTTCAAACCGCTGCCAATAAAACACTCGAGTCTCAACAAGCGTGCAAAAATCCGCCTGGGAATCAAACTCCGGCCGCAACCTGTTTACTAGAACCGGTAGTTTGCTGAGAACTGCAGATGCCGTTCCACCGAGCGGGTTGGGCTGCTCTGGCTGGAAATATTGCCGAAGTTGCTGTCGGTAATGTTTACATCCGGATTGCCGTAGCTGGCAATGTTAAGGGCGTTGAACGCATCGAAACGGAAGCCCACTGTCTGCTCGCGAACAATATGAAAGTCCTTGAATATAGACATGTCAATATTCACGTAGCCGGGCCCGCGCGTGTTGCCGTTGCTCGCTGTGCCAAACGTGTCCGGGGCGGGTGCGCCGAAGGCACATTCCTCGTTGTCATCTCCGGGCTTCGTGCACGGCTTTGCCGAAGGATCTGTCCCATACCAGTTGTTGACGCTTCGGTTCACAATCTTCAACTTTCGATATTGATTGGGTCGCGTGGTCCCGTAGCTGTTGGAGTTGTTTCCTGGCCCCGTAATCGTTTCCGGGAAACCGCTGTATCCTACTCCGGCGACCGCGAGCCTCCATCCGCCAATTACTTCGTCGACCACGCGGTTGGCGTTGGAAAGGTATTCCTGACCGCGTCCCACCGGCAAGGCATACACGCCGGTAGCACTTACGTTGTGGCGTATGTCGTACCCCGCTGGACCCCAGTCCGCGGCGCTGTCGTAGTAGTTCTGAAAAGCGCCCTGCAGAGCGGAGCCGCCTACGTTCAAGGCATAGTTGCCCAGGCTGTTGGTAAGCGCTTTGCCATAGGTGTAGTTGAACGTGAATTCCAGTCCATGGCTCACCCGCTCCCGCAGAACCGCCTGTAAGGCGCTGTAGTTCATCGCGGCACGGGATTCGGTGATCAGCAAGCCGTTGTTCGCGATGCTGACTGACGGGTCAATCGCATTCACGCCCAGGTACTGGTTGTAGTAGTACGGAGCAGAGGTCTCATCGCCGTTCACCAGGTATTGGTTTACGTTGCCGTAGTCCTCAATGTGCTGCCCTTGTTCGCCCAAATATCCAACCTGTAGCGATAGGGTAGGGGTCAGGGCATATTCAGCGGTCAGGCTCCATTCCTGCACGTAGGCCGGCTGAATGTGTTTGGGATAGACATTGAATGTGGCCGCCATAACTCACCGAGCCGCCGGTAAAGCCTTGCTCTGCGGTGCGTGGATCCCCAGGATTGCCGGGCGTCGGCGCAATCGTGGTTACGTTCACTGCCTGAATGAAAGGAGTTATGGAGGTCAAACGTTGATTGGATGAGTTGCCCTCAAAAAAGCTGGTGGCGCCGTAGCCTCCGCGAACCACCAGCCGATCATTAGCTGAATAGGCAAAGCCCAACCGAGGCATAATCTGGTCAAAGTTGCTGTCATAGCAACCGCGATTGCTACATACTCCCGAGCCGGCGGGCGCGCCAGTGGGTATGTGGCCGGCGTAGATCACCTGCCCCGTAGTCAAGTCGACGTTGCCCGTCTTGTTGTTGGATTCGATCCAGGGCTCGTCGTATTCGTAGCGCACGCCGATGTTGATGGTGAGGTTCGGCATTAGTTTGTAGTCATCGTTTACGTAGAAGGCGGTCCGCCACTGCCGCTGTCCAACGTTCACGCTGCTTAGAGTCGTTTTGGCCGAGCTCACGCGGTCGAGCACAAAATCGGCTCCCCCATATCCTCCTGCATTAGGAAGCGATGGATTACTGCTGAAAGGGCCTGGGTAGAACAGCGATCCAAGGTATCCGTTGTTATTGCTGGTTGGGTAGTTGTTCTGGTAGCGAAGAGCCTGCACCCCGAAGTTGAGCGTATGCCTGCCATGTTGCCACGTCAGGTCATCGATGTAGCTGAAGGTGTTATCGATCAGGCCACCATCGAACGCGGGCGTACCCACACCGCTTATACCGCCGCTAATATTCTGGTAAGAGAATCCGTCATACGCCTGGTTGGGGAAAGTGATTCCTACCTTGGCGTTCCCCGAAGTTCCAAACTTGCCCGTCGGGTCTTGCGGCAGGCCCTCGTTCCACTTGGTGCGGGTGAAGCCAATGCGCGCGGAGTTTACGATCGCCGGGGAAAAAATATGCACCCAGTTAGCCCCCGAAAGTTTGGTGGGAAAAACATTTATTCCAGGAAACGTGATCGGCAACAAGGCTGTCTGCCCGTCATACGCATCCGAAATCGAAAAGAATCCCGTGATCTTGTCGGACGCACGGGGATCGTACTCAATTTTGATATCGCCCTGGTTGTTGGTCTTGTAGCTGCGCTGTTGCCCTTGCAGGTTATTGTTGACAATCCCGTCGGTGGGGGTCGCATTCGGTAGCGGGTAAAGGCTGGGATTCGCAAACAGGTACTTGGCCACCGGGTTCACGATCGGAACGCCCATGTTTCCTGGATAGGGAGCAAAGTTGTTCAAAGGGTCATACAACTGGATCGGGTTGCTCCCGGCAAGCAGTGCAGAGAAATCGCCGTTCCGCATTGCCTCGCTGAAAACGCTGGCTTGGCCGGTTCCGCCTTTGTGATACCGCGCCCCCAGGTAGTCAATGAAGAAGAAGAGCTTGTCGCGTTTGATCGGCCCGCCAAATGTTCCTCCAAACTGCGATTGCGAATAGGAGTTGACAGGGACGATCGGATTCGCGTGATTGTTGGCCCACGAGTTGGCATTCAGCGAGTGATCCTGCACGTAACCGTAGGCTGAGCCATGGAACTGATTGGTGCCGCTCTTGAGAATGCTCACCACTCCGCCGCCGTTTACATTGCCATAGTCTGCTGGTGAATTCGCAGTTAGCACTTTGATTTCCTGCAGCGCCTCCGGAGCAGGACTGTACGAGATCAGGTTGTTGAACGTCTCGTTCATGTCGATGCCATCCAGGGTGTAGTTGTTCGCCTGGGCACGGTTTCCGTTCAGGTTCACCGAGTCGGTGTAGTACGTGCTGCGCTCAATGCTGGTCGTCCCCGACGTCCCCGCGGTGCTCACCGAACCCGGCACATACAGGGTCAAAGCGGAAAAATCCAGCCCGTTCAGGGGAAAGTTCTGGATGGTGTTCGACGTGAACGTGCTGCTCAGCGAGGCATCGTTCGTGTTGAGAATGGTCGCAGATGCGGAAACGCTCACTGTAGTAGAGACGCTTCCCGCCGAAAGCTTCACATTGAACGAGGCCGTCTGCAGAGCTTCCAATTGAAATGCAGGAACAGTCTCCGTGCCGAAGCCGTTGGCGCTCACCGTTAGCTGGTAGCGGCCGATCGGCAAAAAACCAATACGGTATACGCCGGCGGCGTCCGAGCTCGCGGAAGAATCCACGCCCGTATCCATATTGTGAGCGAGCACGGTTGCCCCCGGGATCACGGCGCCGCTCTGGTCAGTGACCGTACCGGTGACCGTACCGGTTACCGTCTGTCCCCACCCGGCTGCCACAAACATCAACGTGGCGACTACGTATGCGACTAGCGTCCTAAAAGAATTCGTCCTCATTCGCTCCTCATTTCATCGCGCTTGATAAATGCGCTTTCGTTGTTCAGTAGAAAACGTGGTTGCTGGCGAAACACTGTGTGAACGAACAATAAGCCAATAATGATTAAAATGTCCAATTAAAAGTGACGTTATCGGTCAATATGGCGACTTACTGAAATAAAATGAAGAAAACAATCAAACCATCCACAAATGCGGATGCCCATATCTCGTGCTGCTCCGAGATGTGAGGAATTCACCGGCCCCGCCAGGGAGGTCTTTGAGTTGGATCAAAGTTTCAGGGAAAGAGACCGCTCATTTCCCGCATTTCTGGCCGGCAGAAGAGGCCGGTCAGCTCCGCACTGCGTTCCGCGAAATATACTCGTCGAGCGCCGGGTCCGGGCCAATGTAGTGAAACTCCTCCGCGTATGGCACCCCGTACTTCCCGCCGGTGGTGCGATCGCGGGTCACAAACGCCGCCTGAATAAACTCTTTGTTCGCCGTCTTCGCGTCTCCGCTCCAGGCCGCCACTCGCAACCCTCGTTCCGCGAGGTTGTCTCTAAGATCGCGCACCATGTGCGTGATCATCGTCTCGCAGGATTCAATCGCGGCGATCTTCTGCGCAAGGAACCCCGAGATATCGACCGCCCGGTTCACCTGCTGCGGTCCACGCGCGAAGTAGTACTTCTCCCCCACCGAATGTGGTTTCAACCCCGCGTCGAACTGCTCGGGAAAATCGAGCTGTCCCCCTGCCATCCAGCACGCCGCCTCCACTGCTTGTGCGGTTACATAATGGTCGGGGTTCTCCTCGTAATGTCCCCACGGATCGTAGCTGAACACCGTATCCACCTTCAGCAAGCGGAACAGGAAAATCAAGCGTCCGCGCAGTTCGGTTCGCGATACGTCGTCCAGACGATGATTGCGATAGCCCAGGTCATACGACTTTTTCATGCCGATGGTCTTGACCATCCTCGCCGTGTCCTGTTCATTGGCCAGCACCGTTTCCCCCAGGGATAGGTGGTACGAATCCTTTTCATCGTTGCTGGTGCGGATAAAGTAGCCCGTGTAACCCTCGCTCAGAAGCTTTGCGATCGTGCCCCCGGCAAAGATCGGGCCATCATCCAGGTGAGGCGTGATCAGCGCCAGCACCTTGCCGCGATGCGGCTGATCGTTGTTCGATCGCTCAATCACCACTTGCTCTGCAACTCCGCCAAGAGCTTCGGCTCGACCGCTGGCTGCCAGCGCTGCTGTCGCCATTTCCAGAAAGTCCCTACGACGCACCCAGCCTCCTTGCCCGCACCCTACCGGGGGCATCATCTTGGTACAGCATACGGATCTCTCCGGCGTGTACACTCAGAAATCATCCTGAACACTTGCTTCTGAAAGCTTCGGACGGCCAATGATCGCTGCTGGAACTGTCTTTGGGCCCTACAGAGTGATAGAAAAGATCGGCGCCGGCGGTATGGGCGACGTCTATCGCGCATTGGACACCCGGCTCGAACGCGAAGTCGCTCTAAAACTCATCTCCGATAGCTTTCTGGTTGCCGAGCAAGGCAGCGGTAGCCCCTCGCCCGCCGGCACTCCCCACTCCCGTGTCCATCTTTCCCACGAGCGTTTTTTGCGCGAGGCCCGGGCAGCCGCCACCCTGAACCACCCCAACATTTGTGCCATCCACGATGTCGGCGAACAGGATGGCCAGCCCTACCTGGTCATGGAGTTGCTCCGGGGCGAGACGCTGAAGGCCTATCTCGGCCAGCACAGCCTGTCCCCGGCTGAAGTGCTCACCCTGGGTCAGCAGGCAGCCAGTGCTCTGGCCGCCGCCCATGCCAGGGGCATTGTGCATCGCGATATCAAGCCGGCCAATCTGTTCGTGGTCGAGACTGGCCGCGACCGCAAGCAGCTCAAGATTCTCGACTTCGGCCTGGCCAAAAAGCAGGGTCTCGAGGCCTCGCCCGACTCCCGCTACATCGACAATCGAACCGGTAGCGTCGGTGCGACGGGGGCCATGGACCTCACCACCCCCGGCTCCACCATCGGCACAG
Source organism: uncultured Acidobacteriaceae bacterium (assembly GCA_963758385.1). Taxonomy (GTDB): domain Bacteria; phylum Acidobacteriota; class Terriglobia; order Terriglobales; family Acidobacteriaceae; genus PALSA-350. The sequence goes on from CAVWVA010000002.1 coordinate 575,689, forward strand.
CGGCCTACATGTCTCCCGAGCAGGCCAAGGGCGATCCTCTCGATGCCCGCACCGACCTCTTTAGCCTGGGCAGCGTGCTTTACGAGATGTCGACCGGCCACGCGCCCTTCGGCGGCCGCAGCACTGCCGAAGTGTTCGCCGCGCTGCTCATGAAGGATCCGCCGCCGGTCAGCAGCCTCAATTCAGCCATGCCCGCCGCTCTTGATCCCGTGGTCGCCAAGTCGCTGGCCAAGGACCGCAATCAGCGTTATGGCAGCGCCGAAGAACTGCTCGGCGATCTGGAAGCGATATCGGCAGCCGCTGCGCCTCCGGGTCCAACCCGCCCTGTGTCTGCTCCGTCAGTCCCGGCAGCATCGGTCCCTCTGCCCGAGACAAGCCGGCGTCCCCGTTCCCGGATGATCATTATTGGCGTCCTGGCGCTGGTGGCCGTCGCAGGTGTTCTTTTTCAGTTTCGCAATCATCAGGGCGCCGGCCCCACCACCCCGGCCACTCCCACCGTGCCGCCATCCTCGGCAGCGGTAGCAAAGCCGGCGGCGTTAAAAGACGCCATCATCGTCGCCGACTTTATCAACAAGACCGGCGACCCGGTTTTTGACACCACTCTCAACCAGGCCCTCCGGGTACAGCTCGGCCAGTCTCCCGTGCTTGACATCGTCAGCCAACAGCATCTGCGGCAGAGTCTGCAATACCTCGGCCGCAAGCAGGACGAGACCATCACGTCGCAGATTGCCCGCGAGATCGGCGAGCGTGAAGGCGTGAAGGCGATCCTCACCGGCAGCATCGCTCCCCTGGGCAAGGCCTATGTCCTCAATCTGAATGCACAAAACACCGCCAGCGGCGACGATATCGCCAGCGAAGAGGCGACTGCGCCCGACAAGGAGCACGTGCTCGACGCGCTCAACCAGGTTGCAACCGGGATGCGCGCCAAGCTAGGAGAGAGTCTCTCCAGTATCCAGAGACTGAATGCTCCTTTCGGCCAGGCCACCACGCCGTCGTTGGAAGCTTTTCGCGCCTACGCCCTGGGAGACGAGGCCCACCAGAAGGGCAACGACATCCCCGAAGCGCTGGATCACTACAAACGCGCTCTGGAACTCGATCCCAAGCTGGCCATGGCCTGGGCGCGCCTGGGCGTAATCCACCTGAATAGTGGCGCGGTCACCCAGGCGGCGGATGACTTCACACGCGCATACCAGTTGAGCGGCAACGTCAGCGAACGAGAGAAACTTTACCTTGCCGGCCACTACTACTCCGTCGTCGTTGGCGATCTCAATAAGAGCATCGAGACGCTTCAGGTCGCCACTCAGGAGTACCCGCTGCAGGTCGACAACTTTATCAACATCGGCGTTATGTATCAGAACAGTGGCGAGATCGAGAAGAACTACGCCGCCACTCGCAGAGCGCTCGCGCTGCAGCCGGATAATGCGATCGCGCTGGAAAACGGAATTGCGTCAGCGACACTTCTCAATAAAACAGCGGAAGCAAATGGTTACATCGCGCAGGCCGATCGTCTCGGGTTAAACGGGACGTCTTTGCTCGGGGTCGAATTACAGTCCTATTTCGTCCAGGCGGACTGGCCGAACGTGCAGAGAATCGTGGCCAAGGTCGCCGGGCGGCCCGACGAGTTCGTAGTTACCTCCACTTTGGGCGGCTTTCTTCCGCAGCTGGGCCAGATTCAACTGGCGAAAACCACCCTGCTCCGCGCGGCAGATCAGGCGGCGAGCGCCAACGCTCAAGACGCTCAGGCAGGCGCGTTGCTGGGCGCCGCCAGTGCCGGCTGGATGGTCGATCAATGCTTCGATGCGGAGCAAACCGTCAAACAGGCGCTGCAATTGGACAAGGGTAAGATCACGTTCGTGACGGCAGCCAGTACTCTGGCGTCCTGCAATCTGGCAAAGCAGTCGGAAGAGATGATGGTTGCTCTCGAAAAGCGTTATCCATCGGACACCCTCGTCCGGGAGATCTACGTGCCCCAGAGCCGCGGCTGGCTTGCGCTCAAAGCGGGTGATCCGCAGCGGGCGCTCACTTTGCTGGAGCGGGTGCGATCCCACGACCTGGCCTCGTATGCGCCTTACCTGCGCGGCCTGGCGTACCTGCAGCTCAAAGACGCGCGCAATGCGATCGCCTCCTTTGAGGATGCCACGCGTTTCAAGGGCTCGGCGTATACAAGCGGCAGCCCCTATGCCCTGTCGTTTTTAGGGCTCGGGCGCGCCTACGTCATGGCTGGTGACAAGGCCAACGCAAAGAAGGCCTATGACGTTTTCTTTGACATGTGGAAGAACGCCGACGCCGGCCTGCCCGTGATTGCCGAGGCCAAAAAAGAATACGCCCAGCTGTAAAAACTTTCCCTGCAGAACGAGATCCTCCGTAGAAAATTTAACAAGATAGACATCAGGCACACACCTGGCAAGGGAAATGCTTGACAGGTGTACCATCTACCTCGACATGCCGATTCAGGACAGGATTTTTGGTAAACCGCTGGCGACCAGTGAAGAGCGCGCCGAACAAATTGGTGTAGCCGCCGGCATCCCCATTTTCGGACTCGATGCGTTAACCAGTGCGGCGTACGGTCCAGAGGCCGCGCTCGCCCTGCTCATCCCGTTAGGAATCTTCGGGACCCAGTACCTCCTGCCCATCATCACCGCCATTCTGATCCTGCTGGTCATCGTCTTCTTCAGCTATCGGCAAACCATTGCTGCCTACCCGAACGGCGGCGGCAGTTACACCGTGGCGACTGAGAACCTCGGGGAACGAGCAGGTTTGCTCGCGGCGGCTGCGCTGATGATCGATTACATCCTCACCGCCGCGGTAGGCATCTCCGCCGGCGTCACCGCATTAACCTCTGCGCTGCCAAAGTTCCAGCCACACACCCTGGCGCTTTGCCTGTTGATTCTAGCCATCCTGGCGGTCGTGAACCTCCGTGGCGTGAAAGACACCGGCACGGCCTTCATCGTGCCGACATTTCTGTTTATCAGCACCTTGCTGACCCTGATTGCGGTGGGGGTTTACAAGACCCTGGCTGCCGGTGGGCACCCGCATCCGGTGACAACCTTACCGCCGGCATTGCCCCAGACCGTGCAATACCTGGGCCTCTGGATGTTGCTCAAGGCCTTCTCCGGCGGCTGCGCCGCCATGACTGGGGTTGAGGCGGTATCCAACGGCGTGATGGCGTTTCGCGAGCCGCGTTCCAGGAACGCGCAGTATGCGCTGACGGTCATCATCGGCATTTTGATCATCTTGCTCTACGGGACGGCGTGGTTGACCAAGCATTATCAAATCATGGCGATGGACCCCGATGGGGCGGGATATCAGAGCCTTTTGAGTCTCCTCGTCACTGCAGTGTTTGGCCGGGGATGGTTCTATTTCCTGACCATGGGAAGCGTGTTGCTCGCCCTGGCTCTGAGCGCGAACACGGCGTTCGCGGATTTTCCCCGCCTGACCCGGGCGATCGCATTGCACGACTACCTGCCCCACGTCTTCGTGCTGAGAGGTCGGCGCCTGCTGTTCTCGCACGGCATCTACGCCCTTACCGGCCTCACGGCAGTGATTCTGATCCTGTTCAAGGGAGTCACCGACAGGCTGATTCCCCTGTATGCGATCGGAGCGTTTCTGGCCTTCACCCTCTCACAGGCGGGCATGGTGGTTCATTGGAAAAACTGCGCCGAGCACAAGGGCCGGGCGTGGCACATGCTGGTGAATGGCACCGGCGCGCTCGCCACCGGTCTCACCACGATCGTGGTATTAGCCTCCAAGTTCAGATCGGGAGCCTGGGTAACCGCGCTGCTGGTTCCCACCTTGATTGTGTTGATGTACTCGGTGAAAAAGCACTACACGCGGGTTCGGAGTGAAATCAGGGACGTGGAGCGGCTCAACCTGGCCAATCTTGAGTCGCCTTTGGTGGTGATTCCCATGGCGGGGTGGAACCGGATATCAGAAAAAGCCTTGAGGTTCGGCCTGCTGCTTTCGAAGGAGATCAAAGTCGTCCACGTTCACTCCGAGGATGAACCCCACGGAATCGACCAGGACTGGGAAGAAAAAATACTTGCTCCCATTCGCGAGGGAGGCATGGCAGAGCCCGAGTTGGTGACCATCCCTTCGAACTTCCGCTTCGTCATCTCGCCGCTGATGGATTACATCCTCCGTCTTGAGTCGGAAAACCCGGGAAGAAAAGTCGCCGTCCTACTGCCCGAGCTGGTGGTGCGGCACTGGTGGGAAAACCTGCTGCACAATCAGCGGGTGCAGTTATTGAAGATACTGCTACTGGTCCGCGGCAATCAACGCATCGTGGTGGTGAACATCCCCTGGTATTTATAGCGTCCAGGCGCTTCTAAGACGCCTACGTTTTCTTCCCGAAGAGTAAGCTCGCCAAGCCCGCTAGGCCTCGTGGTTGCGTAGGCCCACCCTTCTCAGCGAAGCGTGCGGATGCACGCAGTTTTGTATCAGGGCACGACTTGAGTCGTGCCGTAATAAATCCGCAATACGTCGGGCTTCAGCCCCTGATGCCTGCTCTTCCTCGCACCGTCGATCCCAAAATTGGGTGACAGAGAGCGCCGGGATAAACCGGCACATTGTAGGGGATGGAAGAGCCCTACGGAAAAGGAGAAGCGACTCCATTCTGGCCTCGAGTCTTGCCTGTGATCTCGCGAGGGATTGCAGCGAAGCGTAGACAGAGGGCTGGCGGGCAGGATGATTGAGCTCCGAAAACAAGTACTCGGGTGCCGACCCTTTTCTGTCAGTGGGAAGGCAACATCAGCGTGCCGCGTGTAATCGCGAGTGGCCGCTGGGCCCGGCGTAGTCGAAGAGTCCAGGCACGTCAGCAAACAGTGTGCACGAGAACCGGGAGACCTCCAGAACGTCTGCGCGAGCAGACCGGTCCGGGAAGGTGAAAGATCCATTATTCGGACATGAACGTTTTGGAGGAGTCGGACTGCGCCGTAGTACCTATGAAGCTGACGAACAACGAAGATAAAACTTCCGCGGAGCCAGCGGAGGGAAGGGCGCAGACCAAGGAGAACGACGCCCAGCCACACACGCATCCGACACAGAGCGGAGCGCGCGTGTCCCAGGGGTTAGGCGGCGTGCGCCAGACGGCGCGGGTCAGGAAGCAGGAGCGGTTCACCGCCTTGCTGCACCACCTTACAATCGACTTACTGCGGGAAAGCTACAACGCCTTACAGCGGAGCGCAGCACCTGGAGTAGACGGTGTAAGTTGGCAGCAGTATGAGCTAGACCTGGAGACTCGGCTAGCCGAACTCCTTGGCCGAGTGCACCGTGGAGCGTATCGAGCGAACGCCTCGCGAAGAGTATACATACCGAAAGCCGATGGCCGGCAAAGGCCATTGGGCATCGCTTCGCTGGAAGACAAGATCGTCCAGCAGGCAGTGGTCACTATCCTCAACCAGATTTACGAGGTGGACTTTCGTGGCTTTTCGTATGGGTTTCGTCCGGGCCGCAGCCCCCACCAGGCGCTGGACGCGCTGAACGTGGGCATTTCACGGAAGCGAGTGAACTGGATACTCGATGCGGACATTCGTGGATTCTTCGATTATTTGAGCCACGAGTGGATGATGAAGTTCGTCGAGCATCGAGTGGGCGACACACGGATACTGAGGCTGATACGTAAATGGCTGAAAGCCGGTGTGTCGGAGGACGGGAAGTGGTCAGAGACGACGGCAGGCACGCCGCAGGGAGCGGTCATTTCGCCGCTTCTCGCGAATGTGTATCTGCACTATGTGTTCGACCTTTGGGTTGAAGCATGGCGCCGGAAGACAGCGAGCGGCGAGATGGTGTTGGTCCGCTACGCTGACGATCTGGTGGTCGGCTTTGAACAGCGTGAGGACGCCGAGCGTTTTCTGCAAGAGTTTCGGAAACGGCTGGCGAGCTTTGCGTTGGAACTCCATCCGGAGAAGACGCGACTGATCGAATTTGGTCGGTTCGCGCAGGTAAATCGGCAACAGCGTGGCGAGGGAAAAGCCGAAACGTTCACGTTTCTTGGGTTCACGCACTACTGTGCGACGAACTCGAAGGGCTATTTTGTCGTACGCCGTAAGACTGTGCCCCAGCGGATGCGGACGACGCTTCACGCTATCAAGGCGAAGCTACGTCAGCGGATGCATGAGCCGGTCAATCAGGTGGGCGCATGGCTGAAGCGTGTGGTCAGTGGCTATTACCGATACCACGCAGTACCCGACAACCTTGGGGCGCTACGGGATTTCCGTGACCGGTTGTGCAACCTGTGGCGCTCGATGCTTGGCCGCCGCAGTCAGCGCAGCCGTCCTAGTTGGATCCGCATACGCCCGACCTTCGAACGATGGATACCCCGTCCTCAAGTACTGCATCCTTACCCCGACGTGCGTTTCGACGCCACTCATCCGAGGTAGGAGCCGTGTGCGGTAGTTCCGCTCGCACGGATCTGTGCGGGGGGCGGTCAGCGATGATCGTCCCTACCGCGACCGGAACGTAACCGCTACGGTGCGCATGACGAAGAGTTACCAAGCTTGGTTCTAGCACGGTGATCGTTCCGTCTGTCACTAGCTTTCGCCCCCCCCCACCACTCAACTCGATGCGCTTGGACGCGTGGTGACGGTTACCTACTCGGACGGCACGCCAAACAAGACGTTCGTTTACGACGCTGCCTGCTGCTGGTCGCAAGGATCGTCGGCTACCAACCTGAAAGGGCGCCTCGCGGTCATGGGAGCGGGAGCCACCACCACTCACACCGGCGCGCTCTTTAGTTACGATATTATGGGTCGCGTCCTCGACATGTGGCAGTGCGCCCCATCCACGTGCCCCACCAGCGCGGCTCAGATCAGCCGCCCGCTTTATTTTACCTACGACTGGCTGGGGGATATCGTCACCGAGCAGGACAACATCGCCGGCAAGGTTCAGTATGGTTATTCCACGGATCGCGAAGTCACATCGATCACCAACCTCACGTTTACCGGGACCAAGTATGCCCCCAACCTGATCTCCAACGTAGTGAATGGGCCGAACGGGCCGGTGAGTTGGAGTCTGGGCAACGGGCTGTCGGGCGTCTCCCTATACGATGTTCCTAACCAGGCGCTTCACGACGGCGAATGGGTCTGCAAGACTTCGATGCAAACCTACTGCACGGGAGGAACGCAGCTTTATGGTTGGGTCGCAGATAGCGCAACGCAGAACCTGCCGCTGAGCTATGACAACGTTAACGGCAATTACACCTATGGCTATGATGAGTTCAACCGGCTGACTTCGGCCAGCATCAACAGCGGGCAAACGGCCTACACCTACACCTACGACCGCCGGGGAAACCGGACGGCTCAGACATTGACTGCCGGAAGTGGCTATTCGTGGACTGGCCTCGCCAATAGCTATAACCAGGTTACCGGCTGGGGGGATGACGCTGCGGGCAATCTGACCACCGATGGATCGAACAACAGCTATAGTTACGACGCGGAAGGAAATCTACTCACGCTTAACAATCCCGTAAGCGGGCTGCTAACATTTGTCTATGACGCCTGGAACCGCAGGGTCAGCGTGGCGACGACGAGCAGCACCAACGAGTTCGTGTACGACCCGCAGGGGCACAGGATGTCGACTTGGAATGCTGCCAACAACGTCGGTACCGACGGGCGAATCTATTGGGGCAATCAGCAGATCGCTTTTCTGTCGGCGGATGCCAGTACCTATTTCGACCATCAAGATTGGCTAGGGACGGAGCGCATGCGCACTAACTATCAGGGAACCGCCGCGGCGAGCTATACGAGTCTTCCTTTCGGCGACGGATCAACCCAGACGGTCGGCACCACCGGCGCTAACCAGGACAACACATCCTTTGCGTCGCTTGAACTCGATCCGGCGGGCACGTATCACGCTCAGTTTCGCCAATACGGTTCAACTCCGGGGCGCTTTTTGTCGCCGGATCCTTCAGGCCTGGCGGCCGTTGATCTATCGAATCCACAGAGTCTGAACGTATACACCTACGCACAGAACGACCCTATATTTAAGGTCGATCGGACTGGTCTCACTTGTGTCTCTTTGGACGGTGGAACACCAGCCGATAACGGCGATGGCAAAGGTTGCGGGCCAGCGGGCATACTGCCCGGTGATCCCGATGATCCTTCCCAGTACGACCCAGCCAAGACTCAGAACGTGGAGGTGAACGGCAACAATAGTGGCCTAGAGACGAGTTCATCGAATCCATCGAATCCTATCGCAGCTGCCCCAAATAAAGGGCCAAGTAAGACTGGTTGTTTCCTTAGAGGTGCGGCAGTCGGTGCAGGCGGAGCGCTCCTTGTGGCCGGTGCCGCCGTTGGAGCCGTGGCGCTTGGTGCTCCAGCCGCCGTCGTGACCGGAGTTCTATTGGTAGGCGGGGCTATTGGCGGTGGTGCGACCCTTTATTCTGCGGGGAGCAACATTGCTAATGGCAACTATGCAGCAGCGGCCTACGATGTAGGGTCGCTTGCAGGTGGTGCTGCCGCTGGCGGCGCTGTTGGAGGGGCGGTCGGTGACAGCATCACTCCCCCTGCGAGCCGAGGCTGGAGTTTTGGGGGTGACTGGGCCAACCGCTTCAATCCTGGCTTAGGGTCGATTGGTAAATGGCTTGGGACAGGGCCGGATGCAGCGGCTGCGGGTGGCAGTACCGCCGCTGGGGGTTCTGGATTAGCTGGCTTCTTGCGAGGTCCCTGCTAAAGCCATGCTCTGGAATCTACTAATGGGTATATGTTTTTTCATCGCCGTGAGAGGCGCATGGGATGCTGCCACGGTTGCTAGAACGAGTGCTGGCGGCCACGTCTTGGCTGTCGTCATCGGTCTAGTGGTAGGCGTGGCCTGTGCCTGGGCGATGTGGCGAGTGGGTGAGACGGCTGGAACTCGTGCGCTGAAACAACAATCTGAGTCTCGGCAACGGTGGTACATCCGTGGCATCTATGCCTCTTCGATCTTCTGGATTTTCCTTGCGGCGGTCCTTGGAAAATGGGCAGCCTCGGAGCTTCTGAGACTCATCACCTGAAGTCTTGTTCCCTGAACCGGAGCAGTGGCAGGCCGTCCCTCTGGGGACGGCCTTGCTGCGTCCGTGGCCGTGCCAGCATCGCCGTCCGGCGTCCTCCTCCGCCCCTGAAATCCGTGTCTCCGCCAGCATCCTTAAAAACTACGCTGCTTCGCATCGGGTTAGGGGTGACACGTCGCCCCAGAATGGGAGCTGTAGAGTAACCTTCGGTTACCGAAGAGGAACTTGTTGAAAACAGGCGGCTAAGAGAAAAGCCGGGCGGAAAGCGTATCCTAGAGGCGAGCGCACGTTGCTGTAGGGGAACCCACTGAGTTTTAATCCCTTAGCCCGCCTCCTGCTCCCTGTTGTCCTTCCCAGCGACGCACAGAGATCGTGCGGCCTCTCCCCGAAATCTCTCCCAGGCGGCGGAGTTCGGGGACAGAGTTTCGGGGACAGACGGACTAACCACTGTAAGTTGGATTAGAGGTTACTCCGTCTGTCCCCGAATTATCCTAATCTTGGAGATCCAAACTGTAAGTAAGGAAGCAATGGAAAAATGGGCCGCGTTAGTGATTGGGATCTACCTCGTCGTTTCCGGTTTGGTGGCCAGAACACTGATAAATGAATCAGAGATCTCGGCTACGCATGAGGAACGCAGGAATGCCAAGGCGACGCCTCTGAAACGCATTTTGGTTGTGGGAACTGGCATAGCGTGCTGCATCTATTCTGTGGTGAAGTTTACTAGCTAGAGTCCAACAAACCCTGGGGACGCCTCCAGCAAGGCTTGCCCGGTCTAATTCTTTTGAAAGCGGCCGCGGCGTCGGGGGCGCACTGGGGCGTCTCGCGAGTGACGCTATGCCGGGACTGTTGGTGGCTGACGCTGTTACGACGGCAGCCTGTCACTTTTAGCATAGGAGCGACTAAATGGTGGACATGGAACAGCGGAGGGTGGCGGCGGAGTTGATCCGAAAATTTGCCGCTGGTCAACTAACCAATGATGAGTTCGATGAGCAATATCCGCACTCCGAAGATAAGGCGATTCAAACCATCGGAAATGTTTTGTGGTTAAGTTGGGATGACCGGTTTACTCACCGGCTGGAAGGGAGATATCAGCTAACAGATCAGCAAAAAGCGCTGTTCGAGCGCTGCATGGCTTTTCTTGAGACGGAGCTGGAGTACACAGGGCCTCTAGCAGGTAGGAGCGTCCTGGACTCAGTGAAAGGCGCTTGGAAACGATTAGTAGGCGAACAGCAGCGAGTCTTGACCGAAGGCAGCTTGAAAGACCCATGGTGGCCGTTTGTGAGCGACAAGCAACATCGAAAAGTAGGGTGACAGACGGAACGTAACCGCTACGGTGCGCATGACGAAGAGTTACCAAGCTTGCTTCTAGCACGGTGATCGTTCCGTCTGTCACTAGCTTTTGTCACTAGCTTTCAGGTTACCGGCTGGGGGGATGACGCTGCGGGCAATCTGACCACCGATGGATCGAACAACAGCTATAGTTACGACGCGGAAGGAAATCTACTCACGCTTAACAATCCCGTAAGCGGGCTGCTAACATTTGTCTATGACGCCTGGAACCGCAGGGTCAGCGTGGCGACGACGAGCAGCACCAACGAGTTCGTGTACGACCCGCAGGGGCACAGGATGTCGACTTGGAATGCTGCCAACAACGTCGGTACCGACGGGCGAATCTATTGGGGCAATCAGCAGATCGCTTTTCTGTCGGCGGATGCCAGTACCTATTTCGACCATCAAGATTGGCTAGGGACGGAGCGCATGCGCACTAACTATCAGGAGCCGCCGCGGCGAGCTATACGAGTCTTCCCTTCGGCGACGGATCAACCCAGACCGTCGGCGCCTCCGGAGTCAACCAGGACAACACCTCGTTTGGGACGCTTGAACTCGACGAAGCGGACAGTTATCACGCCCAGTTCCGCCAATACGGTGGGACTCCGGGCCGATTCCTGTCGCCCGATCCGCTGGGGCCTTTGGCAGCGGATGCCAACAATCCCCAGAGTTGGAACATGTACAGCTACGCAATGAATAACCCCGTGAGCAACACCGATCCAACCGGACTGGATTGCCTTCACGATAATGGAGATGGCACGGTGAGCAGCAATACGGGGGATTGTGCCAATGAGAACGACGCAGAAGCAAACGCTGAACATTACCTAGACTGCGACGGTTGTACGTCGGGTGCTGCGGGAGCAAATCTAGACGCGGCTACTGGCAGTTTATACCTGACAGATTCCAATGGAAATGGCATCAGCGGAACCACGGTTTCAGATTTTGCCGATCCTCAAGGAACTGCGGCGACGAATGTGACAGTGAATGGCTCCGCACCTTATCTAGATACCATTTCCGGCTATGGCACTCTTCCGGACATTGATAGCCAAAGGCTACAACAGGTTGCTCTCGGAGTAGTAAACTTCGGTATCCCGAGCGTGTGTGCTTTCGGCCTTACGGCACGAGCTGGCCTACCGGGTAGCCGTCTCTCCTTCGGCGTGGATGCAAATACTCAAAAGGGTTTCCGAGCTGCGGCAGGGGCGCAAGTTGCACAACTCGGCGGCGTTCAAGGGAGCATCTCCGTAAAAGGAAGCAGTATAAGCGCAACCGTGAGTGCGCCCATCCCTGGACCCCCTTTGTTGCTGGAGTCAGCACAAAGGGAAGTACTCTTACCGGTGTAAATGTAGGGACAAGGATTAAGGGAGTGAACCTACAAGGATACGCAGACATCGGAACGCTCGCCGATCCAAACTGCCACTAGGAGTAGCTCATGAACTATAGACGACCGCTCGACTGCGCTCTGCTCATTGGAGGCATTGCCATAATCATCAACGGATTTGTTGGCAAGTCCATCAGGAACGACGTTGAGATGCCTCTCACGAAAGACGAACGAGAAAACCCAAAGCCCCCGACTAGATCGGCTCGTCTAGTGTATATAGCGTTCGGGTTGCTCCTATGCGGCTACGGGCTTTTTTGCATAATTCGATGATTTTCATCGGTGGACGTAGAAAAAGTCGGGTGACAGAGGAGCGTAACCGCTACGGTGCGTATGACGAAGAGTTACCAAGCTTGGTTCTAGCACGGTGATCGTTCCGTCTGTCACTAGCTTTCAGCTACGCTTCAGACGGTGAGTTCCTCCGGAGCCAACCAGGATAACGCATCGTACACTTCGCTCGAACTTGACGCAGCGGATAGCTATCACGCCGCGCTTCGCGAGTACGGCGCGGTTCCTGGGCGGCAGTTCGAGCCCCGATCCGTATTCCAGATCGTATGACATCAGCAACCCCCAGAGCATGGACCGCTACGCTTACACGCAGAATAACCCGGTTTCGTTCAATGATCCTTCTGGTCTGACGATGGTCGGCGCGATGCAAAACAACGGACACGGCAACTTTTCTTATTGCATGTTCTGCCAGGGATGGGCCGAGGATACCACCTTCACTTATCTCGGGACGCTGGTAACCACCGGAACCTTAAAGTTCGGCTATCCAATATCACCGGCCACACCAGATCAGGATGGGAAATATAAATTCACGGAAGGTGTTATTTTGGTACCGTACCAAAGCGTAACTCCGTTCCTCTCGAGCGTTACTACGACGGCGAGGTTTTTGATAGATGGCGGCCTACGCAACCGAAACCCCACGACCAAGGAGATGAAGAGTTATGCGGTTCATTTTGCATGTAAGAATTCTCCTCAGGATCGAGTCCTCGCATCCGCAGAGTCGGGTGCCCTAATCGGAGCATTTAGGGTCGCCATAGTAGGAACGTTGACTGGTTCCTTTGCTGCCGGCGTAGGTGCAGTGCCAGGAGCGATCATAGGCGGTTTCATTGGAGGAGTTACCGGTGCAGCGGGCGGGGTGTTAAAAGGGGCCTTTGTGGCAGGGGTTTGCTCTGCGCTTGGTGGCTATCCGAGTAATTGAGTGAATCTAGGGAGATAAATGCATATGGCAGTCTTAGCGTGTATTTTTGCCCTTTTGGGCTGCGGTATCGTATTAGTCCTTTATGGAACTGTCGCGAAAAACAGGTGGGGTATAAATCTCGATAAGATCACTTGCCCGCAGTGCGGTGCATCATCGTCAATGTTTCGAAAACCACAATCCATCGGCCAGGCCCTCTGGGGCGGTCATACATGTTCAGTCTGTGGTAGCGAAGTTGATAAATGCGGGCGACAAGTAATAAGGGGATGAAGGTCGACATAAGCCCTAACGGAAAAGGGTTGACACGGTGGTGTGGGAAAATCAGGACAGACTGGGCGAAGCGGCTGGCTACGCCGGGATGGCTCTGACCGCATACGGAGTCCATGAAGCATACAAAGGGTGCATGGCGCAATGAGAAGCAGAAGGACATTCCTGTGGCCTGTCATAATTGTCGTGCTGACCCTGCTGCCCGTACTGCTGCTTCATAAATATCGGGCGGCTCAGAAGTGGGATGTCGTAGTCTTTTGGACGGTAGTGACTTTTGTGCCAGTCATAAAGCTGAGCCAACGGCGTTGGGAAACTGTCGAGTTTTGGGGCGAGATAGGCCTCCTACTTGCCGTTCACTTGACATGGCGTGGCATTGATCGGCTATTGCTGCGAAGGATCCTCTGTATCACGCATACGAAACCGAAGCAGCCTATCTCAATACAACTCTGTTGGTCGCGGACATAAGTAATCTAATATTTTCTCGAGGCGGAAAGGGCGAAAGAGGTTTGAGAAACCTCCTAAACCGCCTGCGGTTCAGCCGTAACCACCCACACTAGTGGTATGGGTGTTCCATCAACGCAGTCCGATAATTGCGGCTACCGTCATGAAGAGCAGCTCCAATACGACTGCAATGATTCTCCTGGTAGCAGCTTTGGGAATCGCCGCCGTTATGCCAACATTCGGCGATAAGCAATCCTATACGGCACTCACAAACTCCCAAACGCTCGCTATGCTCAACCAAATCGAAAAAGATATCAAAGAGAACTACTACGATCCGTCGTTGCACGGTGTCGACGTGGAGAAGAGATTCGCAGAGGCACGCGGAAGAATTGCAACGGCCAAGTCGCAGGATGAAGCCCTGTTGCAAATCGCCGGAGCGGTTGGAGTGCTGGACGATTCTCATACGCGGTTCGCTCCTCCCGACCGTCCGTATCAAGTGGACTATGGCTTTCTCATGCAGGCCGTTGGAGATTCAGCTTGTTATGTGACGGCCGTCCTTCCAGGAAGCGACGCGGAGACGAAGGGACTCAAGCCAGGGGACCAGATCCTGGCCATCAACGGCGTACCGATCGTGCGGCAGGACATCAACATCGTCGAATTTGGTTACCGCGTCTTCCCGCAATCTGGGCTTCACCTCGATGTCCGCTCGCCGCAAGGGACGCAACGATCATTCGTTGCTATGGCAAAGGTCACGGCCGGGCAAAAGATCATCTCCCGCAGCGACATCATCAACTGGAAAAGGGCTCACCCGTCGCAGGAGTATTTCGACCGCGCCGCCGGACAAGGCAACCGGTCACAGTTCTATGAAACGGACAAGAAGGTGCTCTTCTGGAAATTACCCAGCTTCATGATCGATCCACCCGATCTCGAAGGACAGACCAGCAACGCGCGATCGTTCCCATACGTGGTCCTCGATCTTCGCGGAAACCTGGGTGGCCGGGTGGATGCTCTGAAGACATTCCTGGGCGAGTTTTTTGATCACGATGTAACGCTCGGTAACGAGAAAGGCCGTAAAGGATTGAAACCGATCATCGTCAAAGGCCGGGGCAAAAATGCCATCGACGGCAAGTTGATTGTTTTGATCGACAGCAAATCAGCTTCCGCGGCGGAGATCTTTGCCCGAACGATTCAATTGGAGAAAAGGGGTACTGTTCTCGGAGACCGTTCCTCGGGAAGGGTGATGGAATCGAGATCGTTCGTGCACGCGGTATCGCTCGGTCAGGAGAACGTCACAGAGTACGGGACCTCAATTACGGTCGAAGACATCATCCTGTCCGATGGCACAAGCCTGGAAAAGGTGGGAGTGATGCCGGACGAGCGCATTGTTCCGACCCCAGCGGATCTCGCCGCAGGCCGCGACCCGGTTCTGGTCCGGGCCGCCGAACTTGCAGGCGAAGCGATCTCCCCGGAGAAGGCTGGGAAACTGTTTCCCTTTCAATGGCCGGATAAACCTGTCGAAATCGATTAGACGGGGATCTGTACCGCAGACTCCTAACTACCGCAAAAGCAGGACAGGCGGAAGTGAACGTAAGCAAACGTATCTGTCTGCATTACCATTTGTCTTGGCGCCGTTAGATGGCTAGTTGCGCTCGCGGCCAACCCCCCGCGGCAGTAACCTCCTAAATGGTAATCTCGGCGCGAAATAGCGTCTGAGTGTCTTGCTCCGGTCCCGATGCAGATATACCTTGGTAGCAGACGATTTCGGCAGGCAGCGGGTTCTCGCGTTCCCGCTCTTGGCCGGCAGTCGCCGGTAGTCTCGGCCTTACACGCGAGCGAAGGACAGTCTTACCGCTGTCCGGTGCCACACTCGATCCCTGTCACAAATTAAGCCAATCCCATGCATCCCGCCGCCGCGGGATTTTTTACGCATCCTCACCGCAGTTTTGCGGCTTACAACCAGTTTCGCGTCGGGTATAGGCCGAACCGATAGGCCTCTCCAGGGTTTTCCACGGAAAACCAAACCTCGCGAATCTTACAACCCCACAGTGATTGCAAAATCGCTCTGGAAACCTTTGCCCCTGGCCTTCTCCACCCAACTTAAGGAGCCACCTATGCATAAAACCAAACAGCTCGTCGTCCAGCAAACCGAGGAACTACGCCGGCAGAACCTCAGTCGCGAGCAAGTCCTCGTCCGCCTCTGGGAAATCGCCAACCTCAACCCGGAAATGACCCGCAACAGCGTTACCAGCCAGGTCAGGGCTCTCTCCCTGATCATCGCCATCCAGGGCCTGATCCCAGACCGTCGCGCCGCCTCCGCTCAGAACCAACCCGCTCCTCAACCCACCACCCAACCGCAGCTCGATGCCAGCGCTTGGCTCGGCAAGCAGCAGCAAACCACCCGCTCCGAGCCTGCAAAACCGGGCTTCGCTACTTCCCCAGTCGAACCCGCGGCCGGCGCGCCTCCAACCCCCAGCGAGCCAACATCCGCGAATCGCTTGAGCCGTTCGGAGACGCAATCCCCAGCCAGCCCCATGGTTGCTCCAGTCAACAGGGTCCCCTCGATCGAAAACAACCCCTACGGTTCGCTCCGTTTACGTCTCTGAAAAGCAACTCGAGCCCCTGCACTCGCTCCAAATGTTCCAAAAGCCCCAAAACCATCAAATTTTATTCAATTTTATAAAAACAGCGGTAGGAAACCTGCTTTTCCGTCAAGGCAGTTGCCAGATCAAGACGTAAAAAAGGCGTGGGCACTCGAACCACCGGCCCACGCCCTTGAATTGGCTACCAGCGAAAGTCCCTGAACTGTTGGGGCACGAATTTTGAGCCCCCCAGATCAGCATTGGTGAAGCTAAAGACAAAGAACTGGTTCGGGTTTGGAATCTGATTTCCGTTCGCATCCGCTACCGTCTGTAGAAAGTCGTTATCGTTGGCGATCCACAGCGTATGAACCGTCGTGTCTCCCTGGCGAACGTCCGGACCGAAGGTAACTCCTTCGATCTTGGCCGGAATCTCCCCGGCCGCGATGCCGGCTGCGGTAAGCGACTGAACAATATCCAGAAACAGGGTTTTGTTGACGGCGTGCGTGGCTGCCGCGGTGCCGTCCATTGCGCTGATATCGACTGCCCCATTCAGGTCGATCTTGAATAACTGCTTGACCTTGGCATTGTTGGCGTCGGCCCGGCCTTTACCATCGCGCTCATCCACCAGGAACTCGTGTTCGTTGAGCGCCACCATTTCGCTGACCCCGGTGCCGCTGGTGAGCAGGTAGCCGAATTGATGCGTGACGCGGCCTGAAGCGATATCGATGGTAACGATGCGCAGCAGGTTCGCCGCGGCGCCGCCCTCATTCGCATCCTGGATCAGGCTGTTCTGCATAATGCCCACCAGCGTACGGCCGTCGGGTGTGATCGCCAGGCCCTCCATGCCCTTGTTGGCCGTGCGTCCGACGGTGTTCTCGCTGATTTCATCATTGCCCACCGGGCTCAGTTTGGTGACGAAGAACGATGCAGGCAGCTGGAACGAGCGAAGGCGTGCACCCGTGCGGCGGTCAAACTGGTATACGTACGGGCCGTACTCATCGGAGATAAAGACGGTCAGGCCATCGTTCGACAGGCGCATGCCTTCCGAGTCGAGCCGGGCATCATTGGGGTCTCCAGAATTTCGCTTGGGATCGAAATTATCCGAGCGGCCGGTAAAGAAATGCTGGAAGAAATTGTTGATGGGCGGCACGCCAGACCCCACTCCAAGGCCCGCACCCGTCCCGTACACAAGAGGCGTCAAGCTCCACAGTAGCGTCGTGGCCCGCAGATCGGGCGTCAGGGTAAACGGGAGACCTGTGCCCGACTTGTTGGGGACCAGGTTCATTTCGATCGTGTGGAATCGGTTCACGTAGCTGGCGGTGTTATCGATCGCATCGTCGAACTCCACCGCATTCGGGCCGCGGTCAGGGAGCGCCAAAAAAGTGTTTCCCCCCGCGTACGTGATCGCGGAGCCAAAACCACCCAGGGAATTTGCAGGGACGCCGTTCTCGAGCTGATACCTAAGGCCGGACACATCTACAAACGAACCATCGCGAGATTGGTCCAGGGTGCCGACAGCAAGAAGCGGAAATGTTTGAGCCTGAGACTGCAGTGCGGTGAATAGTCCAAGGGCAACGACAGCGGTGGAAAGAGATTTTTTCACGGGGCCGATAATCCTCCTCAGCGAAAAATTCTAACCGCCGGGGAGATGCCGTAGGGCAGCAGGGGAATACGGCTGGATCAATATTTGGTAAATCCTGAAGCAGGCGTTTCGCCCTGTCAACGAACTCCCGGCTGCTAAGCTCTGGTGCAATCCAAACTCTACTGGAAGACACCAGAGCCACCGCCGCGTAAGCAGAAAATACGCCGGGACGGCGTTATCAAATGCCTAGGTTTTATTTCCGAACAGCGAGCTCGCCAATCCGGCTAAGCCGCCTTGTTGCGCGGGCGCGCCGCTGTTACCCGAAAGGTGCGATACGACGAGGGGCAGAACGACGGCAATGATGCCGCTGGCCACGGCCGGAGAAATGCCGGCACGCTGCGCAATGTTGTTCAGGGTCGAGGCGCCGAAGCCCTGCTGCACTTGTTCAGGACTGATGCTTTGGTTTGTCCCCGAGCCAACCCACGACTGAACCTGTTCGCCCAGGCCATTTTGTTTCAGCTGGTCGAGGATGCCCCCCATTCCTCCGGGATGTTCCTGCATGACCTGGCTAAGTGCGTCGGCGACGCCGTGATGTTCTGGAGAAGCTCCGCCGGCGATGGATGTTAATGCATCGAGTAAGCCCATAATTGCTCCTTTGTAAGTGGTGAAAGGAAAGGTGAGCGGTGGGGCGATCCGGCCGCCATAATTTAGTGCCTGCCTAGAGTACGACAATTGCCATGTTGTTTGTAAACAAACTCGTCGCCGCCATGGGCCGCGAAGTCCCCTTATATGAGGGAATTGCAGTACCATGCAAGTCGAGATACCAATCCCCTTCGATGAACCAGCATCCGAAGATTCTCTCCAGACCGATCGCACTCGAGCCTCAAATTGCTCGAGACCGCTCAACCCACTCTCCACACCCTCAGCAGGACGAGCTCGGGATGCCGTTCCGCATCGCCCAGGAAGATCGACTTCTTAAGCCATTCGTACTTTCCATCAGGAGGAGAAAAGCGTGGCGCCGTTCTGAAGTAGTACTGGCTGGGGGCAACCGGCTCGCCGGCGGCGATACGATCCAACACATCCTGTGCGCCATGCCGTATTCCCGGATTGCACACCTCGATCCGCACCGCGTCCGAGGTCTCGATGACGTAGTGTGCATCTACCACCGTAAGTCCGTCACGGTCGACGAGCTGCCAGTCGGCGCCTCCGGGCAGAATGCGACCGGAAATCCCTGGCCCCCGAAACGTCCCCCCGGTGATGGGGACTGTGCGCCTGAGCCCAAAGGAACCCCAACCAAGTTCAAATACCGGCCCAATATTCACCCGCAGTTCGAGGGCGAACTCGAGGCGCGGAGCTACCCTTGCTTCCACCATGTGCGTCTCCAATGCGAGGGTGACTTTGCCCTCGAAGTTCGCGGGCGCCGTCATCCATAAACTGCAGCTTGGCTCAATGTTCTTTCTCGAATGGTAAGTTGCCCCTACCGTAAACGCAAAACTCCATGGAAGATCCAAAGAGTTCGGCGTGCAAAGCCTACCCCGTCAATCCGGTGAAAGATATAACGGTAGCCGCCTCGTGAGTCCGCCGGTAGCATGAGGGCTGGGATCAAAAAACTTCGGAGACTTGCTTGAAATCGGACCGAACTACGCCGCCGATCTGGGTGATGGGGCTATCGAATTCGTCGTTCGGGCTTTATGGTGGCCTGGCGTTTTTCGCTATACCCCAGTTGCTGGCTGCGCACCATGTTTCTGAAGTGAGGATCGCGGGCATTACCGCGGCCGCCCTCTCCCCTAATTTCTGGGCGGTCGTCTTTGGGCCCATGCTCGATGTGCGCTTCAGCCGCCGCTGGTACGCGACTCTCTTTGCCGGGCTTGCGGCTCTGCTCGCGGTCATCGCAGTCCTTAGCCTGCGTCATCTTGTCGTTCTCGAGATCGCTCTGGTCATAGGCTCCGCTGCGGCCCTTCTTTCCACCACGGCGTTGGGGGGATGGCTTTCCACCGTCTTGCGCCAGCAAGACGAGAACAAGCTGAGCGCCTGGTATAACTTCGCCTACATCGCCTCCATGGGCTTCAGTATGGTGGCGGCGGGAGAGTTGGTCCGTAACCTCCCACTCTGGCTGGCAGCCGGTGTTGTGGGAGCGATGGTGTTTCTGCCGGCCACGATCTTCCTCTTTATTCCTGCTCCAGGGCCAGATCGGCGCCTGGCGGGCGAGAGCTTCTCTCAGTTCAGCCGCGAGATCCTGTTGCTTTTGCGCAGGCGCGAAGTGCTCATCACCCTGCTGCTCTTCCTTACGCCCTGCGGTTCCTTCGCCCTGACCAACATGCTGGGAGGATTGGGCAACGACTTCAGCGCCTCACCCAGGATGGTGAGCCTGGCGGGTGGAGCGGGGGCCATCGTCCCCGGCATGTTGGGGTGCCTGCTCTTTCCGTTCCTCTCCAAGAGGATGCCCCTGCGCCTGCTCTACCTTGCGAACGGCACGCTGGGCGGCCTGTTCACCTTGAGCCTGCTTGTTTTGCCTCACGTTCCGTGGACCTTTGCGCTTGCGCTTCTCGGCCAATTTCTATTCCAGGCAATTTCGTATACAGGCACGGTCGCGCTGTCGTTTGAAGCCATCGGGCAGAACAATCCGCTGGCTGCTACTACTTTTACCTTTCTTATCGCGGCCACCAACGTGCCCGTGGCCTACATGCTGTACCTGGACGGGCGCGCCTACGTTTTCGGCGGAGTGCGCGGTAGCTTCGCAGCCGACGCGCTGATCAGCATCGTGGTATGCCTGTTGATTGGCTGGTTCCTGTCCCGGCTTCCGGGCGCCTTCAGCGCAAGTGCCCCTGCTGTCGAGGCGCTGCAGACGCTTCCGCAGGAAACTGATTGAGCTCGATCCGTTCCCCCCATTACCTTTTTATGCTGATGTAGATCAATGACGACGAACATCCCTTCCGCCCATACTTGGTCACACTCGCACCAAGGAACGTTTCTGGAGGCAATATGCACTTCATCATCGAGCACAGCGCACTCGTGGCGGCAGCGGCGTGGCTTTCTCTGGATTTTTTCTTCGTCATTGCCTGGGCGAGGCTTCATCGTACGGAGCGGCACTCACAACCTCAAACCCAGGCGACCGTCATCGAATTCCGGGCGAACCGCAGGAGTCAAAGGGACCGGGCGTCAAGACAGAAAGGTAAGCAGACGGAAGGTTCGCCGCTTGCTTTGCCGTTGCTCGCGGGACACAAAGGCTAACCTGAGAAGCCTTGGCTTTGCGGGACAGTCAAGGTGACGATTGCTTTGCCCCTTCCTTGAACTCGCGTCCTTTTGCGGCGCCCCGATTTGAAATGCAAGTGACGATACCATCTAACAGCTCGCAAGTCTGCGAGGGCGAATCATGAGAGGACTAGCTGGATTGCCGCTTCGGACAATCCTTTTGAAACGCCGGTCACACGTTTCTGTTACCCCCGGTTCCTATCCGTCTCCGTCGTAGAACCAATGAGACTCCGCACTCGTACCTAAGCTACAAATGATGTGGTCCTGGAGCCATCTATGCCTTGTACACAAATGAAGGAACTAGCAGCGCACTTTCACCGCTATGCGGAACGCCAGCCCAAGACGATTCAAGCCGCCTCTGAACGACATAAGGAGACAACAGGCACACATGGAGTTGCACAGTTCCGGATGGCATACCTCATGCAATTGCACCGCAAGAACTGCGACGTGTGCCAGGGTAAGGGTCTGGACTCAATCCTTACTTGCCCCCTTCTTGAGGTGCAGGTATAGGAACGCGTCTTTGGGTCATTCCCTGGTCTGGAATTCGCCTGACCCCCGCTGGTGGCTCACCCGCCTGCCCGTTGGTCATCTGAGTTGTTGGCAGGCCACCTACTGCAATTGAAAAACTCTTACCCATCGAACATTCATCGACATCGCGTTTGCAGTTACCCCCTGCAGGTTGCCATAGTTCCCATTGGCCCCCTCCTGCATTCCAAGAATGAGAAAGTAATCCTGCTCATCGAATACCGGATAGGTTGCGGCTTTCAGCACTGGCTGGTTGTCAAAATACCAAGTCACCTGGCCGGGAACCCATAGTAGGCCGTAAGTGTGGTAATTCATAAAATTGGTATTACTTGGAAGCAGGTGGGAATTTGCGCTTCCGTTGTTGCTATCCACCCCCGTCGCCGACCAGTCGTGAATCGTGCCGTAAAAAATGTCTGGCGTGGCCCCTTGGCCTTCGTATATGTCCAGTTCTCCAGCTTCTATACCAGGACTCTGGGTGTATTGGATTGGCCGCATCCAGATCGCCGGCCAGGATCCCACCACCGGATCCCATGCCATACTCACCTCAAAGTAGCCGTATCTCCATGCCCGGTAGTAGGAAGCATCCTCTGCCGCCGTAGAAATAGTTGTCCAGGGATTGGCCTGCCCTTGAGTCCATTCCAAATTGAGACCAGAAGTATTGACCGATATGTTTGCCGCCGGCGCGGGCGTAGTACTCATGAAGGATGCGCCACCCGGGTTATACCAGATGTAATCGCCCTCATTGTCAGGACTTAGGCTCAGTGGATTGAAAGTGGTGGAAGCCACCAGGGTGTAACCCCTGGCCTGTGGGGGAGGATTCTGAGCAGATGCCGCTAACCCTAGTAGAAGCGAAAACAGAATGGTCGATAAATAACAGCGGCCAGAGGGGCAGCGTTTTTCAGTAGCGAGCCTGGTGTCTTCTTTGGCTATCCTCATGTTTGTTCCCCCTCGAGGCGTGATTGTAAACGCCAAGCCCTGGCGTCAGAATGGGTAGAAAGTACTGCCCACCGGCTAATAAGCTGTCGGCCGTTCCCGAAAATCGTGCGAACGCGGCTAAGGTCAGCGGCTCGGCCGCAAACAGGGATCCACTGTCCTGGGCCGCGGCGATCTCTGTCTGGCGTCCGGAAATCGGGGCCACGGGCAGACAGAAGTGCTATACGTCATCACCAGTCTGTCCTATAACGCTCCTACCAAAGTAAGCAGGTAGTCACTGCTTGACCGATCACTTCTGCAGATATACTTAAGTTCATCTGTATAACTTGTTGTCATTGGCAACAATTGGTTACCGTTTGTGCCGGGGACGGACACGATGTTTAATCGACCAGCCACTGAAAAGAACTCACAAGAACCCTCGCTTGCCGATGGTTACGGGGATCAAAATATACCCGCGTTCGCGCCGGTTGCAGATCGCCATTCGACCACGAAAACACACCCATCCACATTCCTCGCGATAAAATCGGGGGAGAAGCTGATCGACCAGTGGAAGAAGTGTGAGCATGTTTACCTGATCCGCGAAGGACTGGTGAAGCTGCTTTTTACCAGTGACAATGGTTCTGAAGTTAGCCTGGGCCTTCGCTCCACCGGGTGGTACGCCGGGGCCGCCTCAGTGCTGCTGGCGATTACGAATCCTTACTCCGTATTGGCTGTTAGCGATTGCAAGGTGACGCAAATACCGGCCGAGCAGCTCTTCGCCTGGGCAACCAGAAACGTCAAGAAGCTAAACCAATTTATGAAGAATATTTGCCTGGATTCAATCCTGCTGGGAAAACTCCACACCGAAATCACTTCGAGTAGCGCAGCCGAGCGGCTTGAACACTTGATGCAGGAACGAATCACGACGGACCCAAATTGGCAAACAGTGGATCCACTTCCGTTATTGAAGCAGAGAGAGTTGGCACAGTTACTCTCCGTCACTCCTGAGCACTTAAGCCGCTTGCGCAAGCAGCGCATGCATGAAGAGTCCAAGGGAACGCGTTGAAGTGTCGTTGGCGGCTCCTTCCATGCAAGCCGGACGTGCCCTCCTCCATCGCATAGAGCCCCCCTCTTTCCCCCGTACTAACTGATGATTTAGCCACTGGCCCAGAGCTCTGGGACTGCCTTCCATGCAACCAGCGCGTGTGACTTGCGGTGGCCGCACCGCGCTTCACTCAGTCCAACCGAACCACCGCTCCGCAACAACTCCATCGATACCCATAGGTATTTCGTTAAATGGCCGTAGGTATTTCGTTTGCTGCAACATGCCCTGGAATTGCAGGGTTCCCTGGCGGCGCACGAAACACCGAGAAGCAATCGGTGGCGATCGTGGAACTTGATCGAGATCAAGTGTTACTTAGGTGTTCCTTGCTATGTTGGCGCTCGAGGGGAAGCAATCGTTTAGGACCCTTGGAGGAAATATGAAACAGGAAATCAAGACGCGATTCCCCCGCGAAATTAAACGAACCGTGATGACGACGTTTCTGGCTGGATCGGCACTCGCATTCTCTACCACTCTCAGTTATGCGAAAACAACGGTCCATGTGGCCTCCGCGTATGGAGCCGAAGTCAACGTAGGTAGCGTAGTTAAAGTGGGACAGGTTGCCGGGGCAGCATTGCCATCGTGTTCTACCCAGGCTGTCGGAAGTTCCACGGCGAGCGCTGCATCCATAAACGCCGGCTTGATCAATACTGGCCTGGTTGAATCGGTTGCCTCCAGCACCGAAAGCAGCTCCACCGGATCCAGTGAAATTGTTGGCGTGAATCTGCTGGGTGGAGTTATCTCCACCACTCAACTCAAGGCCGTCAGCACCAGCAGCGTCGATAGCAAGGGAGTTTTCCACTTCGATACAGCCGGCTCAACGTTTGGCAACCTGACAGTTCTGGGAATACGGATCGCAGAAAATGTAGCTCCCAATACAGTGATCGAGCTGCCGTTGATTGGCAGCATAACTCTGAACGAGCAAGTTCCTTTCGTGAACTCTTCCGAAGCAAAACTATCGGTCAATATGATCCATGTCAGGATTACGCTCGGCCTCAATACAGGTACCGAAATCATTGTTGGGAGTGCCGCAAGCGAGATCAGGACTCTTACCGGTCCCGCGGCAGTGGGAGGCTACGCCTTTGCTCCTCAACTGCTGGCCAAACCCCTTACGATTGGCCCGCTCGTCTCTGAACAGATCGGTTGTTTCGGCACCGGCGGTGCCGTTGAGACGAACTCGATCGCAGCTGTCAGTATCCCTGGACTCCTCAGCACCGGCGCGGTGACAGTCACCGGCACGGGAAACATCAACTCCGCTGAGGCATCAAGCGAAGGAACTAGTTCCGTAGCCTTGCTGAATCTGCTCTCGGGGCTGGTGAGCGCCACCGTGATCAAGGGCGAAGCGAGTGCCACAACAACCGACGGATCGAACTTTGATCTCAATGGGGAAAGTACGTTCGTTGGCTTATCAGTCGCGGGGCATCCGGAAATCAAGGCCAGCGTTGCCCCCAACACTCAGATCAAGATCGCAAACCTGGGCGTTCTCTACCTCAACAGGGTCACTCGATATGCAGACAAAGTGAGAGTGGCGCCGGTGGAGCTGATCATTAACGTGGCGAACGTTCTCAAGCTTCCAATCGGGGCCGACCTCACGGTAGGCGTTGTGGAGGCGCAGTTGCATAGTGCGGATATTCCATAGAGTCAGACGCCGCGCGGAGAAGCCGGGAATACATCGGCCCGACCCGGGACTGCGTCAGAGGACCGCGTCAGTTCTGGATCATAGTCAGAGGGTGCCTCCAAAAGCCAGGGAAACCTGGCAGGGGCGCCCTCTGACCGCTTATGAGGATCGATCAGGATAGACGCTGGTTGCGACACCTGCCCTCTTGGTCACTAATAACCTTTCTTTATTGATGCAGATCATGCGCCAGACGCCACCTGTAGCCCTACTCTATGGGTGGAACGGATCAGCACACATTGCAACTGATGCAATCCGTTTGTGCGGTGGGCAGCGTATATAGTTCACCAACATCTCACTCTGGTTGCACCATAAAGGTCCACGGCTTTGAAAGAAGGGCAGAGACAAAGAAGCCCCGATCTGGCGGGATCTGCAACTTGTTTGACTTGGAACTTGGTTAGCAACAGACCACATCATTCTCCCCGTCGAAACGACTCGTAGGCTTAGGTAAAGATCTGAGGTCTTTCAAATGGCGTGCGACATCATCAGAGTACTGGTCTATCACAGCAGCAATTTGCAATGTGAGTTGCTGTCGACAGGCTTAGAAAGCCTGCACAAGAGCCTCGAGGTCAAGTGCGTTCGCGATTTTGACGAGATGATCGCGTTGCTAACCACTGATGCAAAATGGGTGGTGATTGTCTCGGATAATTCGCTCACTAGCGCAACGGCCTCCTTCGCAAACCAGTTGCACTCACAATTTCCTGGGGTGCCCCTTGTCTTTCTGCTGCAGGACGGGCGCCGCGACCAGTTGATAGAAGCGTTTCGATTGGGCGCGAGAGGGATCGTTTACAGCAACGAGAATCTCGCTCAGCTGGCGAGATGCATCGAAGCTGTCTCCGAAGGCGAACTGTGCGTGCGCCACGCCGACCTCGGCATGATCTTCGAAGGACTTTCGAAATCGGGTGGACGCATGACCGACGTATCGGGAAGGACACTGCTCAGCCCTCGCGAGGAGGAAATATCACGGCTGGTCGCCGAGGGTATGAGTAATCGCGACGTCTCGAAGGCGTTACATATCAGCGAGAGCACGGTCAAGAATTCGCTTTTTCATGTCTTTGACAAACTGGGAATCTCCAATCGAGTGGAGCTGGCACGGTATGTGAATTCGGCTGCGGCTCGCGAAGAATCAGCTGCCAGGCCGAGGACCGATAGGCGGGCCTGATATCGCTGGAGTGCGACTCCTGGGCTCGCCCCGAGGGATACATTGTGTACAACGCTCAAATGATTGATACCACTCGCCTGGCTCATGGCGCGCACCATTCAGCCGGGTTAACACAAGGCGCGCCGATGTAACGAACGAGTGATGTCAACCAACGAACAGTTACATTGACTGTGCTCATTGGGTCACGCATAATGATCGCAATGCAGCAGATTCTGCGCTGATGTGAGGGCTTTCCGCTGCGGTCACAAGCGATTTCCACCATGCAGCATCCCGCCAACAAAGTACTAATCTACGACAGTAGCAATCTGCAATGCGAGCTGCTGGCTGCCAGCCTGGAGCGTTTGCGGCCCGCGCTCGAGGTCAAGTGCCTTTGCGATTTTGAATCGATGGTTTCGTTGCTCACGGCAGACCCGGACTGGGTGGTGATTCTTTCCGACCCGGGACAAGCCGCGACCGCCTCGCTGGTCAAGAGCCTGCAAACCAGGTCTATTGAAGTGCCTCTCGTATTCCTGCTGCCGGAAGGCAGCACCGAGCGAGTGATTGATGCCCTACGCTTAGGTGCGAGCGGCGTGGTATATGGCAGCGATAACCTGGCCGAGTTAGCCGCATGTATCGACCGCGTCTCGCAAGGCCAGATCTGGCTGAAACACGTGAATCTGGGGATGATATGTGAGAGGCTTGCACAACCGGATAGACGGGCGACCGGCGCGTCGGGAAGGGCTCTGCTGACTGCCCGCGAGGAAGAGATTTCCCAGCTGGTAGCCGAAGGCATGAGTAATCGCGAAGTGTCGCGCACCCTGCACATCACCGAAAGCACAGTCAAGAATGCTCTCTGCCACATCTATGAAAAACTAGGGGTATCGAATAGGGTGGAGCTCACTCTCCGCGTGAGCGGGGATGCCCAGGCAGAAAGCGCCTGACCGGAACCGCGCATGGCTGACTTTACGAGGTGTTGGCCAACTGCTTGAACGTCGAGTAAACAAAACAACCGAGATACCAGCCATCCATAAACTTGTAGGGCGCCTCGCCGGTGGAGTAGTGCCCGCAAGGAAGCACCCTGGAGACGAGGTCGACCCCGCGGCGGCGGAAGTGGTCGATTATCTGGAGCGAATACTCCTCAAGAAAAGTAAGATCGTAGGCCGCGTAAATGAGGAGAACCTTTTTCGGCGTGGCGGCAAATTGATCCATATAATTCGAGGGGCTGACGGCCGCCCAGACATCGCGCACACGCTCTTGTGTCATGCCTGCGGATTCAAACGCGGTCCGAATGTGGCGCGTGGTTTGCCCAGTCCAGACGACATCGCCAAAAGATATGGAAGCGTGATTGAACGCGCTCACCTGCACGCGGCTGTCTATCGACGCCGCCAGGAATGCGTAGCAGGAACCCAGACTCGTGCCCAATATCCCGAACTGGTCGTATCCCTGCTGCTGGAGCCAGTCGATGCAGCAACGAATATCGATGACCGCCTGACGGCAGGCCGCGATGGTGCGTCCAACGTTCGCGCTGACTGCATAATCTGCCCGTTGGAGCTCCGCGGGCCGACGTATGTCATGGTATGGGTTGCTTAAGCGGAGGGCGGAAATGCCAAAATGATTGAAAACGGAGCAGAGCGCGTTGTGGCTTAGGCCATCTGCATTCCATTGCGGCAATACGATGATTGCCTGTTTTGGCTTACCTTCCATCTTTGCCGCCGGCGCCGGAAACCAGCGCGCATTGACCCGATTGTTTTCCGGATATGGGCCGCAAACCGGGGAGGTAAACCGCAGAAACTGACTGGTAGGAAGTTTGCCGGTGGCGACCCGCCGGCGGAGCCGCGCGTCTCGATGCAAAGTCGCAGGTCGAACGTTGGTAGGGAATAACTGAGGGTGCCGGCGCTCAAGCATAAAGTCCAGCGGCGTGCGGTAGGCGAAAAACTCATCGCGATACTGAAGAATGAAGTCGTTCAACTTCATCATCAGTCCTTCTCCGGCTGCATGGTCGAGCCGCGCGTGATCGGCGATTGGGAATCCATAAGGCTGGGTGAAATCCTGAAGCCACTCAAAACCCCATTCCACAGGCCACATCGTACGGCTCGTGTCACGGTTGGTCAGCGCCGCTTCCCAGCGGTACATCCAACGGGAGTAGAGGTTTTGCAGCATTTCCCCTACTGTAGACCAAACGTCCGCTTACATCTCTTAGGTAAAATTTTTTACCAAGCGTCTTGACGGTACGCTGGTGCGCACCTGGGTTACACCACAGCAACACCGCCGACCGGGTAGATTTAGTAGCTCGCAAATCCATGCATCCGAGATCCTTGTTAGGTGACAAATGTGGTCACCCTCGGCGCGGCTCGCTAAGTGATCAACGTAGGAATACTTCACCGGAGTGGCTTCCGGCGCGGGTCAAAGGCCATAGTGACAAATATCAATGCAATAGATAACTAAGTTAACCAGCCTTATACGTACGCAGGAAATTCTATCCGGCGGCTAAGTTGATCAGCGCTACGATCCAGCACATCTGCTGGATTCATTCCTGCACTTGATGGTGGACCCCTTAGTTCAGTCGGTCAGCCCGGGTATAAAGTTTGTCGAACGAGATATCCGTTCTATTGCCTCTGTGGCGGGTTACCGCTACCTTCGAGCTCTGTCGTACTTGAAGGTCTGCCGGACTTCTTTGATCCGGCGAACACCAGCCTCCCCCAAACAGATGGAGCGGATTACCGCCCCCATAGAGCAGGAAGCCAGAATGTGGCTCACAGGGCGAAGCTATGCAAACCAGGCAATCGCGCGGCAACAGTTCGACACCAGAGCGACAGGAGTCTCCCGCTGATCCAGCGTGGTACCCACTGCAGACACGCTACCAATGCGAGAAGAGGGTGCACACGGCGCTGCGTGAGCATGGATTCGAGTCATTTTCCCCGATGCGGCTGGAAACCCGGCGGTGGCGGAACCGGACAAGACTGGTGGAGTCGCCGCTCTTTCCTGGATACATGTTCGTTCGTATGATCCCGGATCCGGTTTCGCTTAACAGCATATTGCGTCTGCCTGGCATGGTGCGCTTCGTGACAGCGGGGCGTGACCTGGTCGCGGTGCCGAATACCGAGATGGATCGAGTACGCGCGGTCACCGAGAGCGACGGTGCCTGTGAGCAGGGACCATTCCCAGCCGTGGGAGAAAAGGTCAGAGTGCGTGGGGGATGCCTGGAGGGCATCGAGGGAATTGTTACAGGCGAAGTTGGCCGCAGAGAACTTGTGATCACAGTCGGCGCAATCCGGAGATCGCTGAAGATTGCGCTTGGTAGCTACCAGATCGAGCTGCTGGACTAGCGAGAGAGAGCCATGGCGACAGCTAAGGTGACGATTCTGCGTTCGACTCCCGAGCTACTTCGATCCCCCCATATCTTGCCGCTGGCAATGTTACGGCCG
Organism: uncultured Acidobacteriaceae bacterium; assembly: GCA_963758385.1. Taxonomy (GTDB): domain Bacteria; phylum Acidobacteriota; class Terriglobia; order Terriglobales; family Acidobacteriaceae; genus PALSA-350. Next base: position 605,478 of record CAVWVA010000002.1, read on the forward strand.
CTCATTCTGGCCTTCTCTGACGCCTCGGCCTTAGCTTTGGCCCTGGCGGTTGCGCTGGCCGTGAAGGGCTACAACAGCGGCGGTGTCGTATCTGGACATTACCTCAGGTTGTGGCCCTTCATCTTTGTTTTCCTGGCGTCTTATTGGATGAGCGGTTTGTACGCTCGCCCGGCTCTCAGCCAGCCGGAGGAACTGGAACGGGGAACGGCTTGTTCCTTTTGTATATTCCTCAGCCTTTCGGCTTTCACTTTGACCATGCGAGGCGGGACTCACTATGTTACGGCTACCCTGGCGACTGCCATTGTAGCCAATGCAGTCCTGATGCCGCTATTCCGCGAACTGGCAAGACATCTCTTTTCAAAATTCCCTGGCTGGCCCGACCAGGCAGTCATCTTCGGTACAGGCACCGAGGCGCGCGCACTTATCGAAAGAAACCAGAACGAGCGAGAAGCAGGGATCAACCTGGTCGCTGTAATCGACCCCGTGCCCCAGGATGAGCCTCTCCTCTGCGGACTACCCATCGCCCGCACGCTCGGGGGCGCAGCCGGTTTTCTCGATCGCTCCAGGCCGGCCTACGGATTGCTCACCGTCGCAGCCGCGTCTTCAGCAGAGATGGTCCGGCTTCTGGATTCTCCTGAATCGGTCATATTTTCGCGCATCGTTCTGGTCTCGAACCCGTCGGCGATGTCCAGCATGTGGGCGGTGCCGATGGGCCGACGCCACACGCCGGGGTTGACTCCGCGATCGCGCATGGATGGTCTTACCTACCGTGTGGCGAAACGAACACTCGATCTCGGGGTGTCCGCTCTGGTCCTGCTTTGCTCGATTCCGTTCCTGGGCTTGATTGGACTCTGCGTCAAGCTGGATTCAGAAGGCCCAGCACTTTTCGGCCACGAGCGGTTGGGCAAAAACGGCAGGCCGTTCAAAGCCTGGAAGTTTCGCACCATGCATATCGATGGCAAGGCAATCCTGGAGGCATGGTTTGCCGAGCATCCTTCGGCCCAAGACGAATGGGCCAGAAGCGGCAAGCTACAACATGATCCCCGAGTGACAAGGATCGGCCGATTTCTGCGGGTCACCAGCATGGATGAGCTGCCGCAACTTTGGAATGTCGTACGCGGAGATATGAGCCTGGTTGGGCCGCGGCCCATTGTTCAGGACGAGATTCAACGCTACGGGGAGGACTTCGAGGTTTTCTCACAGGCCCAGGGCGGGGTCACCGGAATGTGGCAGGTCTCCGGCCGGAGCTCGACTACCTACAGCGAGCGGGTGATGCTCGACAGCTTTTATGTTCAGAACTGGAGTATCTGGCTCGACCTTTCCATCATCCTCCGCACCTTTGGTGCGGTGTTGCTGAGGAAGGGTGCGGTGTGAACTGGCTCATCACGTCATCAGGTAAGGATTCGACTCGAGGAAAGGTTATAGCAAATATGTATAGGCCGAACCCAGGGATTCATTGCGTCATCGTAGGCATACTCTGCGCAAGTTGGCTGAGTGCTGTCGCGGAGCATAAATATTTGACCCCGCCACCGGAGTTCTTTGCGCCCCACCAGAACACCAGCGGGAGCGTGATTGCCGCGGGGGACGTGTTGAACGTGAAGTTCTATTACAACCCAGAATTGAACAAGACGGTGAAGGTGCGCGAGGACGGTAAGATTTCGCTCTCACTGTTCCAGGGAATCGCGGCATCGGGACAAACACCTGAAGAGTTGCAAAAGAAGCTGGTGGAGTTATATTCGCGGGAATTTACTAAACCGGAGATAACGGTTGATCTTGAATCCAAAGCGAACAGTTCGGTCTATGTAACCGGCGAGGTCCTTCTTCCGGGCCCGAAAGAGGTACATGGAACGGTCACTGTGGCGATGGTTCTCGCGATGAGCCAGGTAAGCCAGAAGAATGCCGGCACGAAGTCGGTGTTTCTTATCCGCGGGGGTGAAGTGGGAAAGTACAAAGTCTATAAGTTAGACGCGTCTCTGCCTGGCGGGAGCGCGCGGGACATTGACGTGTTTCCGGGTGACATTCTCTTCGTTCCCAGGAAGGCCATCGTCAAAGCCGACGATTTTATGGAGCAATACGTTCGAGAACTGCTGCCCGCGACCCCAAGCGCAAGCACGACGTTTCTGTTTACACCAGGAAATCCTAATTTAGTCACTGGTTCGACGGCCGCGCACTGACCATGTCGATCCTTGATCCGGCATGCGATAAGAAGTCAGCCTCTTGAAAAAAGATCTTCCGAGGAAAACCATGCAATTCACAATACGGGACCTCTTAAGTACGTTGTTCAGGTATTCACGCGCATTGTCGCTTTTTTGCGCGGTCGTGGTGGGCGCCGTATTGGTGTTCTACTCGCAGACCAGAAAACTGTACGACTCGTCTGCAAAAATCATGATTTCTTTGGGGTCTGAGGCGCAAGGCCGGGCAGAGTACCTGAACGGGAAGAACCTGCAATTGTTGCAGCGTGAACAGCAGATTCACGACGAGCAGCAGATTCTGGAGAGCCATGACGTGCTGCTGACTACGGCAAAATGGATCATTGGCGACGCCAGCCCCCGCGCTCCCTCACCGGTGCCGGAATGGCGGATAGAGGAGGCGAAGCGCTTTCTGACAGGGCAGGAGCCTGAACCGACGTTTCTGCTGCGGACGAGCAAAACCTTGACGCAAGCCTTCGACAAATTGTTTGGAAGCCGCGAAGCCACGCAGACCAGGTGGATGACATGGCGCGGGAGTTGTCGAAGGAGCTCACAGTCAAGGCGATTTTTGACTCAGATGCCCTGGATGTGAGCTTCCGATACAGAGATCCGCGCGTCGCGCAGACCGTGCTCTCGCTGGTAATCGCCGCCTATCTCGATCATCACATCGCCGTGTTTCAGAGTGCCGCGGAGTCGGACCTGCTGAAGACACAACTCGACCGGTCGGTGAACCAATATCACGACCGGCTGGGGGAGTTCTCGTCCTATATGACCATGCATCGGGTCTATAACGACGATGCTCAGGCGAATACGCTGGTTGAACAAAGGGAGAAACTCGACCAGGCGTTAAATGAGGCACTCGCGGATAGCGATTCAGCCGCGGCCCGGCTGGCATCGCTCAAGTCTATCGGTGCTTCGCTGGCACAATTTGAGCGCTACAGCACCACGGAGGTTCGCAATAAGCAGCGCGAGGCGTTGTTGTCGAAACTGAACGATGCAATCGTGGAGCAACAGGCTGTTCTGAATCGCCATCCGCCGGGCAGCCGCGCTTACCAGGAAGAACAATCAAAGCTGGACACGCTCCGTCATCTGCTGGATCACGAGCCAGACCAGATCGTAGACCAGACAGAACAGCGAAGAAGCAAGGCATCTGAACTCGTAGAGTCGCAGATTATCGATGTGACTGAGGTTCAGCATGGCGACCAGGCGCGGATCGATCGGCTGCGCGAAGACCGGATGGATATCGATGCGAAGATCAATGGATACGCCCGGGATCTAAAGGGCTTCAACGCACTCAAACTCGATCTTGCCTTTGCCAAACAGGAATCAGAGCAGATGTCCCAGGCCTATGTAGATAGCCGCCTGAAGACGCTGACGTCGCAAAATGCAATCACAGATATTTCGGTTATCGACGCACCCACCTCGGAGCATCGTCCGGCGAGCCCGAAGAAGCAGATCGTGCTTGCGGCGACAGCCGGAATGCTGTTGATGGGGGGCCTTGCGGTACTTCTCGCCTGTGCAGGCTTCGATACTACCATGGCCGACAGCAAGACCGCGAGGCCCACCTGGGAGCGCCGGTCATCGGGAACTTCCCGATGGTACGGACGGGGGAAAGCCCGTCTGAATGTCCAGTTCTCTTTACTCGAGACCATCGCCAACAGTTTGCCAGGATTTATCACACGGTAAGGAACAGCGGACCAGGAGGTAAGGTCATTCTGCTTACGGAATCTAACTCCGGAGAGGGCGCGAGCCTGATCGGCTATGGTCTCGCCCGGTTCCTGAGCCACAACGCAGGGGAGAGAGCCGCATTCATCGACTGTACGGAACATACGATCGTCGAACCTCTAAGTGTTGCGGACGGTCCAACAAATGACCTCGCGTTGCGCCTCTGGCCGGGAATGACAGGAACGATGCCGATAGCGCCGCTCTTGACGTGGTTTCGCAATTACGTCAGGAGTTCGCCTATGTAGTAATCGCTGCCGGAGCAGTGAAAGATGCAACCGAGTTCATCGCTCTAAGCGGCATCGTTTGCGCGACGTTTTTAATCATAGAGGCGGCAAAGACACGGCGTGCCGCTGCCCGCCATAGCCTCGATGTATTAAACCAATACGGTTTTCAGAGTGTCCGCCTGATTCTTAATAAAAGGATCTTCTATCTGCCCGAGTGGCTGGTGAGGTTTGTATGAGAAAGACTTTCTGAGGTTGTGCAAGAAAATCGACCAACGTTTCGCCCGGGTTTACACCTGGTTGTTGCGCAGCAGCCTAAAAAGCTGCGGGCGAAACGTAGTGATTGAATATCCGGTGCGCCTGGAGCAGCCCGGGACCATCCGCATGGGGACGGTGTGATTCTTTATCCCCGCGTCTGGATCAATCCCGTGGCTGCCTGGAACGCCGGCGAGTTCGCGGGCGAGGTGCAACTTGGAGATCGAGTAAAGCTCGGCTACGGCGTACAGATCTCCGCGGCGCAGTCAGTGGTCATCGAGGACGATGTGGCGGTTGCCGCCGGGGCCGTGATTGTCGACCACAACCACGATCATCGGCATATCGGCATTGCAATCTTTGACGCACCTATTTCCAGGCCTCGGCCGGTGCGAATAGGGAAAGGCTCTTTTCTGGGCGTGCATTGCTTGATTGGGCCGGGCGTCCAGATTGGCGAGCATGCTGTGGTCGCCGCAAACGCTGTCGTGGTTAAGGACGTGCCCTCGTACTGTATGGCTACGGGCAATCCTGCGCGTGTGACGCGTTTCTACGATCCAGAAGTGAACAACAGGCAAAGCCATGAGGTCACGGCGGATGAGGTGGCAGTTGGTTGAAATGAGCGCAACAGCGGCTGGGCAACCCGTGGGCACGTTCGAAGTCAGCGAGAGGCGCCTGTAATCCGCCTCTTCTCGAACAGCGTTGCCATGGGAGCGGCGAACGTTGTCGGCCGTGGCCTCGGTTATACCTATGTCGTTCTCATGGCGCGGCACCTCGATGCCCGCTACCTGGGGGCCTATGCCATCCTGATTACTGCAAGCATGTTGATCGAATTAGTTTCGAACCTAGGGCTGGACAAAATACTGACCCGGGAGATCGCCAGCGGTCCGGCAAACGTTGGGCAAGGATATTTTCGGGCAGCCCTTCCCATCCGTCTGGCCATGGCATTTCTCTCCGGCATGGTCGCGTGGACCTTGCTGTTCGCCTGGTTCCGAGGTCAGTTGCTGGCAACACCGCTGAGTTGCGCAATGTTCTTATCCACCATCTCCCCGTAGTTCTCTCCAGGGGGAACTGCGAGGCATTTCTCACCGCGCATGAACGCATGATGCCGATAGCCATTTCCCAGTTTGGCGGAAAAAGCCGTCATCTTCGGGGCGGTCCTCATGCTGCTGTCGGGGCGTGATAACCTTCGGCGGCTTATTGTGTTTCGCGCCGGTTGCCGCCGGGGTGAGGCTCCTGATCACGTCCGGCTTCGTGACTCGCATTGTGGGTTCGTCATCTGCCTTCCAGTACAGCCCGCACTGCGCAAGTTTACTCAGCACCAGGGAGCAGAGTTGTTTCGGTGGAGATTCTGGCGCTAGTCTACTTCCGCTCAGACGTATTTATGGTAGCGAAGATGAGCGGCCTGGGTGCCGTCGGGGTTTACCAGATCACTTGCATCTTTGATTTCTGCTTGTCTCTCTTTGCCGGCTTTCTCCAGGCGGCCTTTCCCCGAATGGTGCGCAATAAGAGCCGCCATTCCTTGCAGCTCACGTTGATTGTCGGCACAGCTTTGCTGGCGATATCCGCCGGAATCATCATCGTATGCCGCCATTTAATCCTGGGTTCCTTCCGGCAGGATTACCTCCTCGGCTCAACCTCGCTGGTGTGGCTGATGCTTACCGTTCCTCTGGTCTTCATCACGTCGACACTGGCAAATTCGGTGATTGCTTCCGGCCGGATCAAAATCCTCATAGTCGTGGCCGCGCTTGCTCATCGTCACCAATGTGAGTCTGAACATCCTGCTAATCCCAAGATTCTCATTCAACGGCGCCGCGTTTTCTACGTTCGCATGTGAATTGCTGAGTGCGGCTGTACTATGCCCCTTCATCTTCAAGATGCTGGCGCGGACCGCGGAGTAACAATGAGTCACGAGAACCTCTACACCGATTCCGTCCGAATTCGATCGCGTTGTTTGCAGCATTGACCGGGCTCGCCTGCTAGCCGGCTGCTCCTTTGCGCTGAGCGGCATCGCAGGTATCTATGTGGCTAGCGGGCTGGCCTTGTTGGCTTTGTTTACCGCCGTCGCGGCGAAATATCCAGCGCCGGTCATGGGTAGCCATCTGGTTCCTTGGCCTGTTTCCGTTTCCCTGGGGCATCCAGACGGGCGTTCTCCCCAAGATGTTTGGCGATGAAAGCGCCCTACTGCTCTACCTGCTGGCTTTCCCGCTGCTTTATCTCGTGACGGGGCGGGAGTGGCGGAAAGGGTTTAGCACGCTGTACCTCGCTCTTGTCGCCTTTGTCTGCACCCAGGCACTCTCGTTCACGGTAGCGCGAGACCTCGTTGCGTCGCAAACCTCATGGAAACCTACGTGTTGGGAGCGCTGCTGCTGGTGCTGGTCCTGCAGGAGATCGCCAATAGCAATCCAGAGACGATCGCAAACTCGGTTGTCTGGCTGACGGTAGCCATCGCGGCGTTAAGCATTGTGGAACGGATCGTAGAACGTAATCCCATGATGGAACATTCCATCGACATAACCTATCTCTCACCGGAACTGGCGCGCATCACCGAAGGTGTCTACCGCCCTTACGTGAGTTTCTTCCATCCATCGGAGGCTGGGACCTTCATGGCGCTGGGAGTTCCTTTTGCCTTCCGCCGATGGACGCAACGGAGAAGCTGGCTTTCGCTTTTGGCACTGGCTACGATTTTCGCGGGACTATTTGTCAACGCAACACGCGGGGTTTGGTTTGGCGTCGCCATCGCGACTGTGCTGCTTGTTCAGAATGCGTGGCTGGTGGTGGCAAGCCTTGCACCCTTGGCGGCAGTTGGGGGAAGCATCGCCTATCTTGCTTTCGCAAGCACACCTTTCATGCAAAGGCTGACTGATCCAAACAATCTGTACAGCCGGTTTGTCTACTGGTCCCTCGCGTCGAAGATATTTGTCACGCGCCCAATTGTGGGCGTCGGCCATATGCAATTCAAGACCGTTTATCTGGATTATGTTCAAGATCTGAGCAATGTAGCACATTTCGATATTGCCAAGGTGTTCGTGGCCGACAACATGTATTTGACCACCACCGTCGAGCACGGCCTGCTGGGTCTGGCAACCTTGATAGGGCTGATTGTCGCGGCTGCGCTGCTGCTTAAGCACTTCAGGACCAGGTTGCTCGCGTTGGGTAACACAAGGGAAGCGAGCCTCGCGCAGTGCGCTCTTCAGGCATTGGTTATCTACGCTGGGACCGGGTGCTTCGCAGACCTGAACCTGTTTACCAAGGCAACGAAGTACATCTTCATCCTCGTCGGACTTGGCCTTGGAGCCGGCGCTCGCTATGTCGTCACAGGAAAGGACGCTACGATCACGGCCGCGGGAAAAGAACGTGCAATGGAGCCCGGGTTTGCGGAGGGTACTCCTTTTTAGTCCGTGCTCTGGTGCTGTCGTTCATCCCCCTGAAAACTGATCTCGGGTTCGTTCAAGATGGCCCCGTCACCTTTCCAGGAGTTTACGAACATGGAAGTTTCCATCATTTACGTCAACTGGAACTGCGAGGAGGAAATTCTCGCTTCGATCGCCTCTGTCCGAGAGCAGAGCGCGACGATCCAATATGAATTCATCGTAGTCGACAACGCTTCGCCGCAAGGGCCGGGCAAATTAGGACTCAACCCTGACCTGCGGCTTATTCAAAGTACAGCGAATGGAGGATTCGGCGCGGGTTGCAATCTTGGTGCGCGTCACGCCAAAGGGCGCTATCTGCTGTTTTTAAATCCGGACACGCGCTTTCTGAACGACGTGGTCGCCGAGCTGGTGCAATTTCTCGATAGCCACCCGGATGCAGGCATCGCCGGGCCCCAGGTAGAAGATGAAGCCGGCAAGATTTCGTTTGAAGCAGGAAGGTCTTTGCCCACGCTCTTTAATGAGTTCCTGCAGCACAGCACGCTTGCGTTCAAGTTCCCGAAAAGCTCCTGGACGTCGCAACCGTATCTCTCGTGCTGGGATCACAAGTCTACCCGTGAGGTAGAGACGATTCTGGGCGCCTGCATGCTTGTTCGATCCGAAGCGTTTCGTAGATTGTGCGGATTTGATGAAGCGTTCTTTCTCTACAGCGAGGAATTGGACCTATGCCATCGCTTCCGGGGCGATGGATTACAGATCTGGTATGTGCATACTGCTCGCCTCTTGCACAAGGAACGGCAAAGCACACTTCAGCTTTTTGGTTCTGTAGGACGCATCGTCCTACAGAACATGTATAGCCAGCATTACTACTTCAGGAAGCACTATGGCCCCCGCATTGCTTTCCTGTGGCGCCACATGATCGCAGCACTTTATCTTCTTCGCTACTTACTCAGCAAGGACAAACTTCATTATGAATACTTCAGATGGGCCATTAAGGCATAACACCCCTATGTTCAGCCTGGTAATTCCCACTCATAACCGCGCCGCACTGCTGAGAAGAACGCTCGCCCATCTACTTAAGCTGGACGAAATCGCAGGCTGCGAAATCATCGTGGTGAATGATGGTTCCACCGATGATACCGGAGCGGTCTTGGAGCAATACAGGCAGATGTTCCCCAGGATTATCCGGGTGATTACGCTCGAGAACGGAGGTCCGGGAAGGGCAAGGAACTTCGGAGTAGAGGCCGCACGCAACGAACGGATTCTGTTTGTGGACGATGATGTATTCCCACGTCCGGGGATGATCCAGAGTCACCGACGCTTGCTCGATGCGGGGTATACGGGGTCCCAGGGGCTGCTGCTTTGGCATCGCGAGATAGCCATGACGCCTCTGATCCGCTACATCGACAGCCGTGGATCGCAGTTTGCCTTTGATCGGGTCAGGAACGCCGACAAGCTGCACTTCGCGCATGTGTATACAGGAAACTTCGCAGTGTTAAGGAGTGCCGTGCTCGACGCGGGGGGATTTGATGAAAGCTTCTTCAATAAGGAACTGAGCTTCAGCGCGTTTGAGGACACGATCCTGGGATTTTGCCTACTGCAGAACGGCGCCAAGCTGGCTCTTAATCGGGATGCTGTCGCGGACCACCTGCATGACATGGAGGAAAACGCCTATTTCAGCCGCGAATACAAGGTCGGCTACTGTATCGGGCAGCTGCAGAAAAAATATCCGTCGATCGTACGTTCTCTAGGCCTGGAGCGAAAGGATTTTATGGTGGAATCGCAGATTCACCTTCTCTCTTTGATGACCTCGGGACCGCTCCTTGGTTACGGTGCCGGGTACCCGTTGCGTCTCCGGCTGCGCCACCGTGAGGCTTTCTGCCGTGGCTTTCTTCGCTTCAAACAGGAGGCCGCTGGCAAGAAGCGGTTCATCCAATGAGCCTGCCCACATTTTCCTTCGTCATCGTCACATATAACAGCGCTGATACGATCGAGCTTTGTCTGGCATCGATCGTCGCGCACACCGCTCAATCCTATGAGATTGCTGTGGTCGATAATTCGCCGAACCAGCAGACTCTGATCGCAGTGCAGAGGTTCGGGGCGACGCACGGTAACATACACCTCCATGTGTTCCGGCCCAAAGAAGGTAACGTGGGCTTCAGCCGGGGCTGCAACCTGGGCGCGCGGCAGAGTTCAGGAAAATACCTTTTCTTCCTTAATCCAGACACCCAGTTGATGAACGATGCGGCTGCGTCGCTTATCCGGTGTCTCGCGGAACACCCAAGTGCTTTGGCGGCAGGTCCCGCCATATTCGACAGCGAAGGAAGCGTCACCCGCACTTGCAGGAGACTACCCCACTTAGGACACGTGGTTCTGGATGCAACGGGGCTGGATCGCTGGTGTGGCGCTTATAAGTTGACCCGCTTCGGGCACGACCGGGCCAAACAAGTGGATCAGGTTATAGGAGCAGCCATCGTGATACGGCGTTGTGACTATGAGCGTCTTGGGGGCATGGACGAGCAATTCTTTATCTACTTTGAAGAAGTGGATCTGTGCAAGCGCCTGAAGGAAGCAGGAGGCGAGATTTGGTTTTGGCCTGACGCCCAGGTACAACACCTTGCGGGGCGGTCCTGTGAAACGGACTCTGTGCGCGCGCGCATGATCTTCGTGCTGCGGGAGAGCAGAAAGAAATACTTCAGGAAACACTATGGGGTTTTTGGTGGCCTGGCGCTTGAGGCTGTCAACCGGGCAGAAGGGATGCAAAAATTCGCTGTCTTGAGTGCGTTGCGGATGGTACGGCGCAGCGACAGCTATCGAGAGAAAGCTCAGGGCTTTTGGGCTGTAGCCACGGGAACAGCCCCGCGGGCATGAGGAGAACACATGTTTCGTATCCTGGCATTTAGCGTGAAGCCCAGAGAGTCGGCAGACACCCGGTACCGCATCCTGCAGTATTGCGAGATTGCGGAGCAGGTCGGTATCCGTGTTGACCATCGCAGCTTGATAGGTTCGCGATACTTCCAATGGCAGATCGAGAATGTGCAACTGCTGCTGCGGCTGATGCTGTACCCCGTTTTGTTGGGGATACGACTGTGGCAGGTTCTCTTCCTGGCTCCCCGATACGACGCTGTGTGGATATGCAGGGAGATGGCGCCGCTGGGTCCTCCGCTGCTGGAGAGACTCCTGGTATGGAGAAGCAAACGCGTGATTCTCGATGTGGACGATGCGCTGCATATCGCAGACAAAGAAAGTTCGCGTCTCTTGCCGAGGCTGTTGCGTGATCAAGGTAAATTCGCCCGCATGGCTGCCACCTACACATCGGTGGTATGCGGCAACGAGTACCTGGCTGAGTTTTACAGACAACACTCGGCGAACGTCGAGGTGATTCCCACGGTGGTGGATGCCCGCCGCTATCTGCAATTGCCTACCGTCCATGCGGAGAGAATCCGCATCGGCTGGATCGGCACACCGCTCAACAGGCATCACCTTGAATCGCTTTACCCCGCTCTCTCGGCCCTGTCGCGAGATCGCGACTTCGAACTTGTGGTTGTGGGAGTCAATGAGCCGCTCAGTTGGAAGCTGCCGAACATCCGCTACATAAAGTGGAATCTGGAAGACGAGTTTGAGTACTTTGCACATTTTGATATTGGGATCATGCCGCTTAAGGATTCGCCTTTCGCGCGAGGTAAGTGTGCGTTCAAGTTGGTGCAATATATGGCCGCGGGGCTGCCCGTTGTAGCGTCGCCGGTGGGCGCGAACTGCGAAGTGGTTGACCACGGACGGAATGGCTACCTGGCCAATAGCCAAGATGAATGGCAATCCATGCTGCGGACACTTATCGATCAGCCGGCTTTGCGGCGCCGGATGGGCTGGGAGGGCCGGACCAGGGTCTGTGAACAGTATTCACTCGATGCGGGATGGCCAAAATACGCTCCTATCCTGACCGGCTCGCTTCACAAGGTAACAGTATGTTAAGGCTGATCCTATCGGTCGTCCTGCTCACCCCATTGCTGCGCGCGGAGGCGCCCATCGCCGTGCCGCACGCGATGCAACTAGGAGTCGATGCGGATAACTGGAGCGGCCAGACGCAAAGCGCGGCTTTCGAAGCCAGCCTGAGAGCGATGAAGATTAATTTTATCTCCTGGCACATCTCGCCCGAGGAGGAGGCAAGCCCAGAACGCCTTCGTGCCATTGTCCTGTTTTGCCGTAAGAATCGCTGGCATTACTTGTTCAACACGGAAGTAGCGAATTACCGACGCGGGGATACAAGGTTCAAACATGCGGATGGTACTTACCGATACGATCTGGCGCTGCAGACATTAGCGGAATTGAAAAATGACCCCTTGTTCCTCGGAGTCATCTACGACGAAGCCGATCTCATGCAGGCAGTCCTCGATATGCCGGACCAGAGGGGCAAGATAGTCGAGCCAACACTGGCAGACACGCGAAATCTTTCCGCGGCTCAGGCGTACATGGCGATTGCCGGCAAGGTCACCGAGTTAAAACGCCGTTATGATGCCTACGGAAAACGCCTGATCTTCGAAATGACGTTTCCGGATTATCCGTTCGCCTATGCGCGTGGGGGAGCGTTGCTCGCCCCCAAGCTGTTGAAAGAGAATTTCAACGATCTTATGTACGCGGTTTACCGCGGCGCATCGATGGAGTACCGATCGAAGGAGCTGTGGGCTTGTATCGACCTGTGGTTCCTTGATAAGTTTCCGGTTGCCGGCAAGTACGCCAAGGGCTATCACACACCGTCAGAACTTCTTGACACCCTCCAGTTCGCCTATACAGCTGGTTTTGATTATGTATACGTCGAGCAGGCTAAGGCCTTGATGGATGAGAGCTACACGCTCACGGAGTACGGCCGGAAGGTCATCGAGTTCCAAGGTTGGCGAGCAACCCACCAACAGGGAAACTGGCGGACTGCACCCATCACCTACTATGTGAAGCGGTTTCCTGATGGGTATTGGGGGCAGAGCTACTCTACTTTTATTCCAGATCATCCTTATGGATCGTGGGTAGCCAATCCTTATCACCACCTCGATGAATGCTGGTTCAAAACGCTCGAGGAGTTGTCGCACGGTACGATTCCACGTGATGCAGATACCTGGAATGCAACCCTGAGCCCTTACTTCAAGGAGCATTCCTATCAAACGTTGGCCGGCATTCCCCCACTGGTAGTGTTCGACCAATTCGGTGTCGTGCCGGAGCATACGAAAGCGACGGTCATCGACTTATCTTCCAAAACAGTGAGCCGCTGAACCGGCAAGCAGCAAATCCCCCCTTGCACTTGAACAATATGAAGATAATTCAACTCATCACGGGCAGCACGTCGTTCGGTGGCGCTGAGGCTCACGTACGAGACCTGGCAATCGGCCTGCGCGCACGCGGTCACGAATGCATAGTCATGGGCCCGGGCGAGGGACTGTTCGCAGATCAATTGCGTGCTAACAGCGTGCCCCTGGTAACCATCTCAACCTTGAGAAAGCGAATTCATCCGTTTTGGGATTTGATCAGCCTGATTCGTGTGATGTTGGCGATGCGGCAGCTGCGCCCCGACATCATTGCAACGCACACTTCCAAGGCCGGACTCATCGGGCGGCTTGCCGCAAAGCTCATGGGAGTACCAAGTTCTTTTACTCCGCATGGCTTGTCATTTATAAACCGGCAAAACGGCAAGCTCATACGTTTTCGTCTGTTGTTAGAACGGCTGGCTCTCAATCTGGGGAGCAGGATCATTACCGTATGCGACGCGGAACGTAGCTTAGCCATTCATCATCTGAAGGTCAAGGAAAGCGACATCGCAACCATCCATAACTGCCTGCCTGATCTTCCGTTATCCCGGGCGGACAGACAGAAGCGGACGGTGCTGACCATGATCGCCAGGTTCGACGTGCAGAAGGACCACGCAACCCTGTTCCGTGCGCTGGCAACTTTACTTCATCTGGAGTGGGAGCTGCGCCTTGGCGGTTCTGGGCCGTTGCTGGCCTCAGCCAGGAAGTTGGCGGAGGCATACGGCCTTTCGTCGCGTATCTCGTTCCTGAACCAGTGTTCGGACACACCCCGGCTGCTTGCAGAAACCGATATCTTTGCTCTCATTTCGAACTGGGAAGCCTTTCCCATCAGCATTCTCGAGGCTATGCGCGCGGGGCTTCCGGTGGTCGCGACCGATACTGGGGGGGTGCGAGAGGCGGTCGAAGACGAGGTGAACGGCTTCCTTGTCCGCCCCCGGGATTCAGCACAGTTGGCAGAGCGATTGGCTCTGCTTATTACTTCCACTGCTTTGAGAAAAAGCATGGGATCGCGGTCTCGCTACAGCTTTAGCCGACACTTCGAGTGGCGGTCAATGCTGGAAAAGACCGAAGCTCTTTACGCACAAGCAACCAAATACGTAACCGCGGCGGAGGTGCTGCAATGAACTATGACACGGCGTTTCTCCAATCGAACGGCATTGCAAGCGAACAGGCGCATATCGTTCCTGATCGCGAGGCGCGTGCGATCCTCTGGCAAAAGGCCATTCCCTTCATCGTCGTCTATGATGTTCTGCTCATCGTTCTCCTTTGCAAGCGGCGAGCTTCCTCGTTCGATAGCAGGCCGGCAGCGACCACTCTTCTGGAGGCTCGTTGCAGTTCATAGGTAAGTTACCGGATGTCGCTCGCTCAAAAACGATGGTTATACCAATCACGCACGTGAGGAGGATTAATCATGAATAGAAAGCGTAAGGTAGCTCCAGAAGAACGCGTTGCTGTGGCAAAAGTGAAAGGTAAACCCTTCCTTGTCCCACCGCGGCCCGGGGGCGAGCAAAACGCGCGCTTCATTCGTGGCTTGATTACCGCCTTCGCTATCGAGATTGCCGCTGCGCTCCTCATTTGGGCAGGGATATCGATCTGGTCGGCCTACGCGAGGCACTACGGTTCGGGACAACATAGTACGCATTCAGCAGAAGCCCGGTTTATAAATCCACCGCATGGATCGCTGATCTGAGGATGATGAAGCCATGGTAACCGTGTCTCCCGGAGCAGAGAACTGTAAGAGGATTGTCATCCGATGCAAGGGCTGCCGAGAAAATATCCCGGCACCGGTTGAGTCAGTGCCCTCCCAGCCGATTGCGGCCGCGTGTCCGCTCTGTGGTGAGCATTGGGGCTACGTGCCCTCGGACGTGTTCCTGGGCCGGTTCTCTCACTTGATCATCAGACTTCAGACGGATGATACAAACGGCAGCCGTCCGGGCGAGATGAGCGCGCGAGGATTTGTTTTCTTCCTTCGGCACAGCTCGAGAAATACCCCATGAGGACAACTATGTCCTGCAAAGTCGATGTGACAACGTAGCAGATTGAAACGAATTGAGGGCCCTTTTTATGAATTACTTGCTTAGGAATTCCATTTGGACTGCCTGCATCCTTATCACTCTCTTGATCGTCGCTATCATTGACCGTTCGGCGAAAGCGCAAACTGCAGAAGCGCTGTTTCCGGTCGCGACTCAATTGCCAGTCTCGGGCGCCGGGTTGCCGGTGTTTGCCGGCGACTTCAATGGCGATGGAGTTCCGGATCTTGCCTATATCGCCGAAAGCAATGCATTGAATATTGTTCTGAGTGTGGGCGCCAGTACGCCTACGAGCATGACCACACCCTCTCTCTGTTCGCCCACGGATGGACCAGCGCAGGTGAACTTCGCTGATGTAAATAATGACAAGAAGTTGGATCTGGTATTTTCCTGCAATGGACACATCACTGTCGAGTTGGGGAATGGCGACGGCACTTTTCAAACGCCCGCCTCTTTTTCGCTGAATGCTCAGCTGCCTGTGCTGGTTGACTTGAACGGTGACGGGTTTCTCGATATCGCAGCCCTGGTGACCAGCAACACTACACCTCAAGTGGCAGTTCTCTTGAACCAGGGCGCCGCCAGCCCTGGATTGTTTCAACCGCCCAGGCTGTATTCTGCTCCAGCCGGAGCGAGCGGATTGTTATCCGGTGACTTTAATGGTGATGGCAAGCAAGATGTAATTACATCGATCAACGCGGACACAGGCCACGCCATGTTTACCGCTTTTTCCATCCTCTACGGGAGAGGGGACGGCACACTGAATGCTCCTGCAACGCAATCCACAAGCAGTTTCTCCAGCTTTACGATCGGCGACTTCAATCGCGATGGAGTTACAGACCTTGCTCTGCTGTTGCTTCCGCCGACGAAGACAAGCCTGTTCACTTCGGTTCAGATTCTTCTCGGCAGCACAAGTGGAACCTTCAGCCCTGGCGCGTCATTGGGGGTCACGGCGCAAGCGGTCCAGGCATCCGGCCACTCTCAGCCGATGGTGGCCATTGTCCTAACCAACAGTGGCAATCTCGATCTCGTGGTCGCTACCAATGTGATGAACACCTTTCTCGGCGATGGCAAGGGTGGGTTCACGCCCTCGGGCAGTTACGGGGTCGCGGGAAGCCCTCTGTTGTTTGCCGATCTGACCGGCAAAGGGAACCCCGGACTGATTCTCGGAAGCGTTTCCGGGACCTTCTATTTTGCCGGGAATGGAGACGGCACCTTTCAAGCTGTGCCGGGCACTCCGGGTTACGGTGTCATCGCGGACGTGAACAATGATGGTGTATCTGACCTACTATTCACGCCACCCCTGGGAGGCAGTTATTTTGGTACAGCGCTGGGCAGAGGAGACGGCGCCTTCTCGGTTCTGGACCAAACCACCCAACTCCCCACAACAGCAACCCAATATCTCCTGATGGCCGGAGACTTTAACGGCGATGGGAAGATCGACACCCTGGCGATTCAACCTGGCAGCAGCAGCCAGGTGCCCTGCGGGGACTCCGCAAATAGCCAACTGCTCTCCTACCTGGGAAGCGGCGACGGGCGTTTTCAACCCGCCGGACCAGCTGTCGCCCTGGGAGTGAAAGACCCGGCGCCGGGGCTTACCGGTGACTTCAACTCGGACGGAAAGCTCGATGTCATTGTTCCCTACGGCTCGTGCCGGCCGGGACTTTTATTCCTTCCCGGTAATGGAGATGGGACGTTCGGTACTCCTATCCTGATCAATGCGACCCAGGACAATCAATATCCTGGTCTTCTGGTTGGCGACCTGAACAACGATAAGAAGCTCGATCTGATCTGGGGCGACACAGTTCTTGTGAACAACGGAGACGGAACATTCAAACAGACTGGGCTCACGATTCCCGCCGGCGGGGCAGGGACCGTCGCTGCGGTTGCGCTTGCCGATCTCAATGGCGACGGTATCCTCGACGCGGTATCTAGTCCCGGTACGGCTATCTATGCCGGGAATGGAGATGGAACCTTCCAGACCACGCCCTTTTATACCGTGCCGCTAGCGCAAGGCATCGATGCGAATTCCTTTGCCACTGCGGACGTAAATGGTGACGGCAATCCCGATCTACTCCTGGTGCAAACGTCGAGTGGGGCGCCCTATCTTGCAGTTTATCTGGGAGATGGACACGGCAACTTTGCACAAGATGGCAATGCCTACTTCGTCAGCACATCGCAGTCCAACTTCGGTACCAATGCCGCGGTGCCCAACCGGCTCAACAGCCAGGCTCCCCCTCCCGCCAGCGACCACAAACGAGATCTCTTAATCACTCTGACCAGCAGCGAGCCGGATTCCAGCACCTACACCGTCTCCCTGTTGAATCAGACCAACCCTTCTGCGCCGAAACCCGCCCCCATCACGAGTGCAACCTCGCTCGAAGCTTCACCGGTAGCAGGAAACCCAGGAGCAGCCATTACTTTAACCGCGTTCGTCTTCGGGACCGACCCGACCGGCTTTGTCACCTTTACTGCAAATGGAAACACCGTGGGAACCGCAGTGGTCGCCGACGCAACCGCAACGCTCCAGCTATCGATGGGAGACGCAGGCATCTACTCATTGACGGCGACCTATTCGGGAGACAGCGACAACACCGCAAGTTCTTCGAGCGCCGTCAGTGTCACGATCGGGCAGGCGACCACCGCTACTACTTTGCAGGCTTCGCCCAGCGCTGGAAATGTGAATGGGCAGATTACGTTGACAGCAACTGTGACGGGATCTTTGCCTGGCGGAGCAGTCGCCTTTGCAACGGGCGCGACAAGCCTGGGTAAGGCCGCTGTTACCAACGGAGTCGCGACGCTCGAAACGTCATTTGCCTCTGCCGGCAGCTACCCGATCACCGCGGCCTACCAGGGAGACCAGAATAACCTTGCCAGCACGTCCAGCGCGGAAACGGTAGTGATTGCGGCAGCTGACTTCACAGTCGCCGCCTCGTCCATCTCAGGATCCGTCGTCCCGGGTCAAGCTGCGACTTTTATCGTCACGGTTACTCCTGCAGGGGGCTTCGCAGGGACGGTCAAGTTCACCTGCAGCTCGCTGCCCAGCATGGCGACCTGCTCGTTTTCTCCTGCCAGCGTCACCCCGTCGGGTGTCACTCCAGTCTCCAGTACCTTAACGCTCACCACGGCGGGTGATGCAGCCACGCTCAATTCACGTCGATCGCCAGATCCGTCTGAACCTTGGATCCCTGCCGGCGGACTTGCCCTCGGGGGAATCATGGGTCTGGCTTTCGGTCCAATCAGAATGAGGCGATGGAACATCCAATTGCGGCTCCTGAGCTGGGTCTTTTTGCTGGCATCTATATCCTTGTCAATCATGGGATGCGGGGGCGGCGGCAACAGCACGCCGTCTAACCCGTCTAATCCAGGCACCCCCGCAGGCAGCTACACCATATCTGTGAATGCTACTGATAGCGCGGGAGGACCCCAACACGCTTTGACCATAAGGTTGACCGTCCAGTAACCCGCCAAGCCGCCGCAACCGGTTAAGCTGTGCGACTAACAACGCTAAAAAATATTCACGATGCGGGCAGCCGCGACCCTGTAGGGTGTATGCCTGGCGGTCGCAATCTGCGACGTGGTTTCGCGGCTGATCCTGGTTGCGACTGGCGCCGGAGGGTTCATGTTCAACAGAGATTTCTTTTCAATCGTGCTGGAGTTGACTTTGTATGGCGTGCGCTCGCCAGAAGTTGCAAAGATTTTTGTCCCACCGGAGAGACTGGTCGGACCGTTACGGCTCCCACCGCCACCTGAGGAATTCCAAGAGTCCTTTCCTTGCCTGACGCTCTTTGAAAGGATTGCGTCTCTGGCCGGCGTGTCTTGCGCCCTGACCAATCGAGAGGCAGCGATCCTCCCGATAAAACGCTCTCGTGCGCCCGAGGGTAGCTCCCGCGGCTGGACGACTAACCCCATCAGCGCCAGATCAATGCCGACCCGGGCGTGGGCTGTGCGGCAAGCCGAACATATCTGTAGGTGCGCCCTGATGGAGGCGGAATCCTCTGCCGCAAGGTTTTGCATTGCATAGAGAGTCAATTCCTCCAGCGTGTTGTGCTCCTTGTTCATTACGCCACCAATACCTTTCTTAGCGCGATCAAAGCCAATCGAATACGGGTCTTGATCGTTCCCAGGGGTTCCCCTGTTCGCTGGGCAATCTCCGCATGGCTCAACTCTTCAAAAAACGCCAGCTTCATCACCTGTTGCTGCCGTTCCGGCAGGTCCTTCATCGCTTTCTGCACCTTCTCGATCATCGCGTTGTG
Source organism: uncultured Acidobacteriaceae bacterium (assembly GCA_963758385.1). GTDB lineage: Bacteria > Acidobacteriota > Terriglobia > Terriglobales > Acidobacteriaceae > PALSA-350. Next base: position 624,810 of record CAVWVA010000002.1, read on the forward strand.
CTCCGCCTCGGAGGCCAGGTTGCAGCGCGATAGCAGAACTACCTTTTCAACGGGATCAGTAGGTTTTCTACGCCGCAGAATATCTATCGATCGATTTCTCGCAATCGCAGTCAGCCACGTGCGCAGTGAACCGAGGGTATGCACGAACGAATCAGAGTTTTGCCAGATCTGGAAGAAAATGTCCTGCATCACGTCTTCTGCGTGTCCCTCGTCCTTCAAAATCTGGAATGCTACGGAATAGACTGCCCTGCCGTACCGATCAAAAACCTCGGCCATCGCGGCTTCATCGCCGTTGCGGATACGCAACAACAAAGCGGAGTCATCCGTAACCGGAGCAGCTGTTCCGTGGAAGAACTGCTCACTCAGGATCGATTGCCTATTCACAGAAAACTCAGCGTCGAAATCTGAATCTGGAGCGGTGTTTGGCATCATTGTTATGGGCCCAAGGTCTAACGGTTATAAGCAAAACAAAGCGGAGGGGGAGTCCGCGAGGGTGTATGCAAAAATAGATCTTCGAACGGCGAGTGCCCGGAAACAAAAAAAGCAACCAACGGACCGGAGCCGTCGTTGCCTTTTTCCAAAGCAGATCGGGGCCCGGTACTGCATCAGTCTTCGAAGCTTCTGCAACTTTCGCTGTAGCTTCCCATCGAGACGCCGCACAACCGGCGTTTCGCTGTGGCCAGTGCTGGCCATCGACTGCGTCACGCGATACTTAATGCAACCCGATAGCCAAACTAAGTGCGCACACTGAGTAACTTTTTAACTCAGTGAAAACAAACAAGCCCAGAAGTCATTCCCGCAGATCGCGCACGGGGCTCAGGCTCGTAGTCCGGGAAAAAGGTTAATTTTTAACCTGGTTGAGGTTAAATAATCAACTATCGGACCAAGCTGGCTCAGTCTTCAGGCGATTCTCTGGAGGCAGAGATGACTAAGAGCGCAGTTTCAGCCCTCTTTTAGGCGCTATTTCGAGAGAAAGAAAGTACGCCGCCTTTGAGGGTTTACTCACCCAAGGAACAGTCCAGCGGTTGAGTAAGTGGCGAAAAGATGCCTGGTGAGATAAGCGGAAGGAAAATCTAAGCACTTTAGATAAGAAGTCCAGGTGGCTGTCGCAGCGAATTAGATCAGCCGCACCTTGTGAAGATTGGGGCAGAGCTCAGCTATAAAGAGTTTTACCAATAACCTCAGTAGCAGCGCTGATCCGGCGCCGCCTGTCTAGAATGTGATATTCGTTCAACGTCTCGCTCTCAAGCCGGCTTATTTTTTCTGCCACGGCAAGACTAATGAAGTGGTTAAGTGAGACCCCGTCCTTGTGCGCGAGGATACACGCCATATCTTTCAGGGATGTGGCCAGGCGGAGCGGAAAGGTCATGCGTCGTTTTTCTTCGATCTTCATTTTTATGCCTTCTTTGACGACACGATGAAACTTTAGTAACAGTATGTTGGGGATTCTAATCCCTGGTTCGCCGCTCAAAATCACCCGGAAGTTGTAGAAGCTACGGTAGTATGTTCACGCTAAGCACCCTGACTGTCATGCTTCCACGAAGAGCAACGGCGCATCAATACGGAACTGCCAATGTGCTCTATTAGATAGCTAAATGTCGTATAACTCGACGAAACGCGTGATATCACCCAGAACATCGGAATCTGGCAATTTTTAGGCTATAACTCTAAAGTTCGCGGCTTTGATGTTTGTATATCTAGGTTAAGCAGGGCTGAACCGGGATAACGCTCTTAGGGGCACACGTTCGCTGGCTTGCCTGGAGGTTGAGGCGGATATGCCGCGTGAAATCACTCATGCATTCACTTATCAGGTGGGTTGGAGTATTTCGTGCTTGGCGCGCAACCGATCCGGGCACCCCGCCTGTAAAGCCAACTATGCTGAGCCTTTTGCGGGCCAGCGTGCCGGTTTGTGCGGCCTTCGCTTCGGCCAAGCCGCACTCTTGATGGTTGTAGCCGTATCTTCGATGTTGACCGGTTGCGGTGCTGGTGGCTACGCAGGCAGCGGGATCACCAGCCTTTCTTCCTCTGCCATCGTTCTCGATGCCGGCCAGTCCTTCCAGATAGCTGCAACGCTCTCAGGCAATGCGCCGGTTTCATGGAGCATTGCCGGCGGTTCATGTTCTGCATCTACCTGTGGTTCTCTATCTGGCGCCACCGGCACCGCGGTCACCTATACTGCCCCTGCGGGAATCACTACCCAAATGAAGATGAGCTTGACGGCTTCTATCAGCGGGACCACGAGCTCCAGCGTTACCAGCATCACGGTCAACCCGGATCCAGTGATTTCTGGAACTCCGCAGCCTGCAACCGTGGGGAGCGCCTATAGCATTGCCCTGAACGCGAATGGTGGCACCGCGCCCTTAACCTGGAGCGTTGCGGGATCACTGCCCGACGGTCTTACCTTCAACGCGAAAACTGGAGTTATTTCCGGAACACCTACGACAGCGGGTTCGTTTGGTTTTTTGGCCCAAATCACGGACTCGAGCGATGTACCCTACACGGCAAAGACGGCGGAAACGATCGCCGTCTCAATGCCGGTCCCGACTCTTGAGATCCTCTCGGGAACGCCTCCTTCCGGGACGGTGGGCGTTTCCTATTCCACTGCGCTCAGTGCCTCAGGGGGAACGGGCCCGTACTCCTTCAGCGTGACTTCCGGGTCGTTGCCGGCTGGTCTTGCGCTCATTGCGGCGAGCGGCGTGATTGCCGGAACACCCACAGCGGCGGGAACATCTGTCTTTACCGCTGAGGTGGAAGATGCAACGGGCGCCAGGGCCTCTGCAAGCTTTAGCATCACGATCATTTCCCATAGCGGCGGACAAGGACTCGGCCTTTCGCCTCTGCCTGGCGCCACCGTCGGTATACCTTACACCGCCATGATCGGGGTAAGTGGTGGAACAGCGCCCTACAGTTGCCTGCAAACCGGAGGTAGCCTGCCTGCCGGGTTGACCCTCTCAGCAACGTGCGCGGTGAATGGTACCCCCACGGCGGCCGGGACATCGACTTTCATCGTCAAGGCCACGGATTCCAGCAACCCAGCTCTAACCACGACTGGGCCGGAAAACATCATCGTTTCAGCGCCAGGATCTCTTACTCTTGCTTCACCGCCAAATGGAACCGTAGGAATTGCTTATAGTGGCATGATCGGCGTGGGGAGTGGAACTGCACCCTACAACTGCGTGATCGCCGGCGGCACATTGCCCGCCGGCCTCATACTGGGCTCCGGCTGCCTTATCACCGGGACTCCCACGACCGCGGGAACGTACAACCTTACCGTCACCGCGATAGACTCCGGCTACCCCATCAAGAACATCACCGGACCGGTCAGCCTGACCATTCTTCCCGGAGGGCTGATACTTACCTTATCCACGCTCCCCGGCGCGGCGGTTGGCGTACCGTATAACGCAGCCATCGGCGTGTCGGGCGGAACCGCGCCCTATACCTGCCTGCAGACCGGAGGCACGCTGCCGGCGGGGCTTACGTTGTCCGCGAGTTGCGTGGTGAGTGGAACGCCCACAACCGCAGGCCACTCGATTCTGCAAGTGAAAGCAACGGACTCCAGTAGTCCTTCCGAAACCGTCACCGGTCCGGAAAGCATCACCGTGGCGGCGGCCGGCTCGCTCACCATCACCTCGCCGCCGGGCGGAACAGTGGGAGTGCCCTATAGCGGCATCATCGGCGTAGCGGACGGAACTGCACCCTATACCTGCGTGATTACGGCCGGGACACTGCCGGCAGGTCTCACCCTGGGCCCGGGATGCTCCATCACGGGAACCCCGACAGCACCTGGGACTTCGATCGTAATTGTTAAAGCGACGGATGCCAGCAGCCCGATCAAGACCACGACGGGTCCAGCCACCCTGACGATCGCGCCGGCTCCCCTTTCGCTGACCTTAGCGACCCTGCCCGGCGCAACCGTCGGCGTACCCTACAGCGCCACCATCGGAGTGTCTGGTGGGACCGCGCCCTACGCCTGCAGCCAGGTGGGAGGCACGCTGCCTGCAGGACTGACCCTCTCGGCAGGCTGCTTCGTGAGTGGCACGCCGACAACAGCGGGCACCTCCACCCTGCAGGTTAAGGCAACCGACTCCTCCGGTCCTGTCGAGACGATCACGGGTCCGGAAAGCATTACCGTCTCCCCCGCTCCCCTATCGCTGAGCTTAGCCACGCTGCCGGGCGCGACCGTTGGCGTTCCGTATAGCGCCACCATTGGGGTGACCGGTGGGACCGCGCCCTACGCCTGCAGCCAGGTGGGAGGCGCGCTGCCTGCCGGACTGACGTTGTCTTCGAGCTGTGTAGTGAGCGGCACACCAACCACGGCCGGCACTTCCACCCTGCAGGTAAAAGCCACCGACTCCAGCAGCCCCGTCGAAACCGTCAATGGCCCGGAAAACATCACCGTCTCGCCGGCTCCACTTTCGCTGACGTTAGCTACTCTGCCCAGCGCAACCGTCGGCGTATCCTACAGCGCCACCATCGGGGTGACTGGCGGAACTGCGCCCTACGCCTGCAGCCAGGTGGGAGGAACATTACCTGCCGGACTGACGATGTCTGCAAGCTGCGTGGTGAGTGGTACGCCAACGACCGCTGGTACCTCTACGATGCAGGTGAAGGCGACCGACTCCAGTACTACTGTCGAAACCGTGACTGGTCCGGAGAGTATCACGGTCTCGCCGGCTCCACTCACGCTCACGCTTGCGACGCTGCCTGGTGCAACCATTGGCGTACCCTATAGCGCCATCGTCGGGGTGTCTGGCGGAACAGCCCCTTACGCATGCAGCCAGGTGGGCGGCACTCTCCCGGCCGGCCTTACCTTGTCGACCGCCTGCGTAGTAAGTGGTACTCCCACCACGGCCGGCACCTCCACCATGCAAGTGAAAGCAACGGACTCCACTAGTCCGGTTGAAACTGTTACCGGCCCGGAAAGCATCACCGTTTCGCCAGCTCCACTTTCGCTCACCCTGTCCAGTCTGCCCAATGCGACGGTGGGCACGCCTTACAGCGCCACGATAGGCGTCGCTGGCGGAACAGCTCCTTACAGCTGCTCGATCGTCGCCGGGACTCTGCCCGCGGGGCTCAACCTGGGGGCGGGTTGTATAGTGAGCGGTACGCCAACGGTTGCGGAGACAGTTACTCTCGGCGTCAAGGCGACAGACTCCAGCAACCCTACTGAAACTACCAACGGCCCGGTCGGACTCACTGTTCTGGCCGCTCCCCCGACACTGACCATCACTTCACCCCCCAATGCTACGGTAAACGTACCTTATTCCGTTCCTGTTGGGGTCACAGGTGGCCAACCACCCTATACCTGCAGCCTGGTCGCCGCCACGTTGCCTGCGGGGCTCAGTTTGTCTGCAAGTTGCCTGGTCAGCGGAACACCAACCGCTGCCGGATCGGCAACCGTAACAGTTAAAGCGACTGATTCCAGCACCCCCGCGGCCACCGCTACCGGGCCAGTAACCATGACGGTGTTGCCCGCCACCGCTACTTTGACCCTTAGCTCTCCACCGAACTCCACGGTGAGTGTTCCTTACACCGGCACGATCGGCGTGGCTGGTGGGACCGCACCCTATACCTGCACCCTTGTTGCCGGCGCCCTACCTCCGGGGCTCTCATTAGGCGCAGCCTGCGTGCTCAGCGGCACGCCAACTGCTGCCGGAACATCGACGGTAACGATCCACGCAACCGACTCCGCGACCCCAACCGCCGATACCGTTACCGGTCCGGTGAGTATTACCGTTTCCCCCATCCCTTCCCTCAGTCTCAGCGGGTCTCTGCCCAATGCGACCCTGGGTGTGCCATACACCCAAAACCTGACCGCAACGGGAGGCATAAAACCTTACGCTTACAGCCTCACTACCGGCAGCCTGCCGCCGGGCTTGAGTCTCTCCTCCACGGGAACGATCAGCGGTACACCGACCGCGGTGGGCGCATCCAGCTTTACCGTCACGGTTATCGACAGCGAGACGGCGCCTCAGACAGCGAGCCTGCCCCTGGTCCTGCTGGTGGTCTATCCAACAACGGCCACCGACGCCGAATTGATCGGCCCCTATGCCTTCCTTTTTCAGGGCTATGACGATGTGCTGGCCGGTGTGCTGGCTTACCAGACAGCGACTGTTGCCAGTTTCACCGCGAATGGCGCCGGCGTGATCAGCAATGGAGAACTCGACGCCAACCATCAGTCCTCGAATCCATCGGGAAATACCGTGAGCAGTCAGCAATTCCTTGGTACATACACGTTGGGTACAGACAATCGCGGCTATATGACCATTACCACCCTCAACACCAACGGAACGACAGCCGGAACCGCCACCTATGCCATTATGGCGAAAGCGCCGGTTTCTCCTGCCACCGTGGCTACCCAGGTAGGCATGATCGAATTCGATGACGACGGTCTGCAGGGCACGCGTGGATCGGGCACAATGCTGGCTCAACAACCGACTGCATTCAGTGCGGGGTTGAAGGGCAGCTACGCCTTTGGCTTCTCTGGCGATACACCCTGCCTGCCCTCCTGCAGCGTTGGCATCATCGCCGGCCCAGTAGCTTCCGTGGGCCAATTCACAACCGATGGAACCAGCCTCTTAACCAGCGGAGCCAGTGATGCCAACATCGCTACGACCAACTATGCGGACGCGCTCCTCACCGGCGGTTACGGCGCCGCGGACGGAAACGGACGCCTCGAGCTGACGATGGATACGGCTGGAACACCGGCCGGCGTCTATCCGATCGACTATGCGGTTTACCTGGTGAATGCTAACCAGGTGTTCATTATGTCGACGGACAAGCACTCCACGTACCTGCTGCTCGCCGGCACGGCGCAGTTGCAGACGCAGGCTACCTTCAGCAACGCATCGATGAGCGGAGCCCTCATCGGCTACGAGAACGCACAGGCAGATCCAGGACTGTTGGGTGTGACGCTGGGCGACACGCTTAATCTCAGCACCGCGACTATCTTCCGGGCGACGGGAAATAGCGCAGGGAAGTGCGACTTTACGAATGTGGATGTAGGCGGCCTTACTGGTCTCGTCGATGGCCTCACCGGCTTGGGAAGCAGCGCCACAATTCAGAACGCACTGTTGGGAACGTATCAATCCACCGGGACCAGCAACTGCACGGTTGCCGCGAACGGCCGTGGGGTACTGAATTACCCCAATCCCGACACGTTACTCTCGAACTTGCTGGCACTGTTGGGGCTATCAGCAGCGCCGCCCGCTCCGCGCGAGTTCTATCTCATCAGTCCCAATAACGGGTATTTTCTGGAGACCGGATATGCGGGCCTGGGTAGGTTCGAGCCGCAGACCGGAACACCGTCCACGCTGGCCTCGTTCGATGGAACCTACGTTTATGCAAGCCTGCCCGCGGCCTCCCTGGCCAGCATCAACACTTCCGGAATCTTAGTCGCCGACGGAGCGGGAAACGCCACCACCACCACTGATCTGAATGTCGGTGTTGGGACCATTAACGTGCTGCAAACAAATGTGACCAGCACCGCTACGTATCACCTGACCGATGCCGCGGAAGGACGCCTGGTTCTTGGTGCCACCATCGTTCTGTACGAGATCGCACCGGGCAGGTTTGTTCTGGTTGATACCAATGCGCTGACGACCTCACCAGGCATTTCGTTGTTGTACTAAGTCTTTTTTCTTGCGGAGTAAGAGATCTGTGACTACCGGGCACGCAGCTCAGAAGGAGTTAAGAACAATGCGCCGAATGGGTTTGTGCATCCTGGCTTTGAGTTGCGGCGCCTTGGGCGCCTCCGCTGGGTTTGCGCAAAGCAAACCGCAATTCAAATTAGTGGATGCCACCCGTTACGACCTCGCTATCGGATATAACAACATCCGCGCCAACGCACCTCCAGGCAGTTGCGACTGCTTTGATATGAATGGCGGATTTGTCTTTGGTGCCGTGCACCTCACAGACTGGTTCGGCATAGCAGGCGAGTTCACGGGTGGCCATAGCAGCAACATCAGCCCCCTCGGCCAGGGACTCACTCTAACCACATTCACGGCAGGACCGAGAGTGTCGCATAGATTCGGGCGGTTCACTCCCTCTGGCGGCGTGCTGGTCGGTGGAGCGCACGGAAGCGATTCATATTTTCCGTCAAGAACCTCGAGCAGCCCAAGTTCTTCCAGTTTTGCTGTTTCCCTTGGCGGCGGTCTGGATGTCAGGCTCAACCCACGCTTCTCGATTCGCGCCCTCGATCTGCAGTACCTGAGAACGTCTTTTCCCAATGGCGTCAATAACGAACAGAATCAGCTCATGATTGGCGCGGGATTGATCATTAAGTTCCAGGGTCGACCTGCTGCTTCGCCTTTGCCTGTGCAAGCCGCAGTTCCTCCGCCACCTCCTCCTCCGCCACCACCCCCACCGCCCAGTGTGGCGTTCACCTGCGGCACCAACGTGGCCAACGTTCCCCTGGGGCAAATGGTTGTGATCTTTGGTGATACCAAGACCGAACCAGAACAGCTGGAGGTTGACTATTCGTGGTCTATCGACGGCGGTACCATCGAGGGCTCAGGAAGCAAGGTTTCTGTGAACACGACGGGGATGGCAATCGGAGACTATCGAGTCAAGGGGCATGCAAACCTGGTCTCGTCTCCAAACATCGGCAGAGACTGCGTAGCGGTATTCAGGGTCGTTCCAGTCGAGCCGCCTCCGGTTCCTGCCACTACTTACATCTCCAGCGAAAGGAATGAAAAAGAGTTCCACGAGAATGTGAGGGATGCGTATTTTGGTGTGAACAGTGCGAGGATCACGCCCGATACGCTGGCCACGATCATTCATGCAGCGCAGTATCTGGTTGCCCATCCGGCGATTCAGGTCATCGTCAGCGGATGGACGGACCCTCGTGGGTCAATGGACTACAACCTCGTGCTTGCCATGAAGCGCGCCGAAGCCGTCCGTTCTGCCCTGGTCGATGCGGGCGTACCGCCAGGCCAACTCGAAATCATTAGTAACGGCAAGTCGAGCCAGGTCTGCACCAGCCGGGACCAGGAATGCATGAAGTTGAATCGGCGCGTGTCGTACGCCATGAAACCGTGAACGGCTTTCCTTGATGGAAAGCCGGACGGGTAAGCTCGAAGATCTTAAATAGATTCGTTATTTTTACTTGCTGAACAGCTTTTCAAGGATGTTCACTTCGGCTTCTGCTTTATCGATGTGATCGCGGGCGGCTGTGATGTCCGCATCCTCCAGGTCCGTCTTCTCCGCACTCAGGTAGGCATTCATGCGGACATAGGCACCGGCGATATCCTGACTCAAGCTATCTCCTGCGGCCTCTCGCTGGCTTTTCAAGCGTTGCACGCTGATTCTGACCACGGCTGCCCGCGCATCGAGCTGGGCCTTTCGGTTGCTTACCTCGTGCAACTCAGCCAGTGTGGGTGCGGGCAAGGAGGGCCTGGCTTCTTCTTCAGCTGTCGCTATATTGTCCGGGAGGGAGGTAGGTTGGTACGCGACCCGGGACAGCTTGGGCCCTGCGGCGCGGACCCGCTGGTTTGACGATCCTGCGGTCGCGCGTGCCTGCGCCGGCCCAGAGACACTGGCGGCCGGCGGGACTGGGCCGGTATTCGAGATCGCTGCCGGCTCAGGCGCGGTAGCCGATTGCAAGGGCAGTGTCAGCTTGGCGACCTCCGGCACGTTTGCCAAGGTGGTCGCGGCCGTGGGCCCGTCCGAAGCCACTTTGGCGAAATTATGTTCAGTGCTGGTGGCTACCAGGGCATCATGCGGGTTTGGGGAAAGCGAAGGCTTTTGCGGGGACCAATGAGCAATCGTCTTCGCCACGGCCGCGGTTTTCAATAAATGAGGTAAGCCCAAAGCGCCGAAGACAAGAACGACCAGCAACGCGACCGCTTCGCCCGCAAACCACCATCCACGGTGCGCGGAGGTGGTGAACCGCGAGGTCTCGGCCGCCGCAGCCCGGGCAATGCGAGGGCGGACTGCTGGAACAGCAGGAGCCTTGGGGACGAATGCGGCCCCGCTCTCGACCGGCAGTGAGGCAGCGATGCCGGTGACCCGGTGCAAGGCATCGCTAAAAGTTGCCGCAGTCTGGAAGCGCTTCGCCGGATCTTTCTCCAGAGCCTTCAAAATCAAATCGCTCAGCGGTTTCGGTAAGAGCGGATTGATTTCGAGGGGGGGCGGAGGCACAACAGTCAGCTGGCTGTGCAAGATAACGTAAGCTGACTCGTCCTCGAAAGGGCGGCGCCCGGCGAGCAGCTCGTACATCATGATACCGACCGAATAGATGTCGGAGCGTCCGTCGACCGCCGGTCCGCCGCGCGCCTGTTCAGGCGACATGTAATAGAGTGAGCCCACGGTCGTACCGGGACGCGTGAGCTCATCTTCAAGCTTGGACTTCGCAATGCCAAAGTCGGTCAGCTTGGCTATTCCTTGCGGCGTAACCATGATGTTGGCGGGTTTGACGTCACGATGGACGACTCCGCGGTTGTGCGCAAAACTGAGTGCGGCCAGCACCTGGTGCATATAGTCAACGATCTTTTCCAGGGGTAACGGCGTCTGCTTGGCAAGCTGTTGCAAGGTTAAGCCGTCGACAAACTCCATCATCATGACGAGTTCGTTGCCCACCTGCAGAGCCGTGTGTAACTGCGCAATATTGGGGTGATCCAGGGCGGCCAGGGTACGAATTTCGCTGGCGAAACGGGCGGCCACATCGGGTTCGGCGGTAAGGTCTGAGAGTAGAACCTTCATGGCCTCGGCGCGGTGAGAAATAACATTGCGCACGCCGTACACCCGGCTCATGCCGCCAACACCAAGAAGGCTTACGATCTCGTAGTCGGCGACCCGTTGACCAACTTCGAAACCCACAAGGTTACCTCCGGGCTCCATCATTCAAAGGGTGCTGAGCAACCAGAGTCTTTGAACGAAAGGGCCTACTCAACCGGCTAAGGTGTTCCCTTCAGGGAGGAGCACCGGGACAAGTTGAGCATCTTTCACGATCAACTCAAGATATGTCTAGGGGGTCCCGAAGGTAAATGGCGCGTATCGGTCAGAGCGAGGCGACGCAGGTAACCCCGGATCGGTTACCCACTTTGTTGCAAATTGAGGTGAGTGGCTAATAACAGCGCGAACAGCTGTGGCCGAAGCGGTCGAGAAGGATAGGGTTTGGTGGCCCGGGCTTAGTTGCTCTCGGTTTGACTACATACTTTGCGTAAGTCTCAATACATCGCGTCAAGCCGGCCATGGGTGATGCGGGTAAACCCGTACAAGCATCCTTGTTCCGTCGGATAAGTCAATTGTGGCCGCGACATGCGCTACATGTTTCCCGGTGCGCCTGCATAATATACGCGAGGCGAGCCCTACCAGCGCGATGCCATTTAGAAAACTCATGACGTCCCGTAGATAACAACGAAATCGTGCGAAGACTTTGTTCGTTATATCTTTCGCTGCTTGCTTCAAGTTCCTGCATTTCGCTACAAGGCATAGGAGGATCCTCAAGGACAACACTATTGCTGTTGGTAAATACAATACGGCGGACCTGTTTCGGCTGATCTCATTAACAGCGTGAATGTGAAACCGACGTAACATGAACTGGATAACTGTTTGGGGACTCGCGGTGGCAAGAGAGGGGAGATTGTGGCGAGAGATATCTCCAAGATCACTGTGGTCTGCTGATTGCCTTCGCGGAAGTCACTTTCTGCAAAGAATTGCAATCAGCTGAGTCCTATCTACAGGGCGCGCACTCGTCGCCTCGGCGTGGACGCCCCACCCTGTGGGTTTCCTCGATTCCCAGCGCTTATTTCGCACCTTTTTGGCTACTGGCACTCGATTTTGGGTGGCCGCACTCTGCAACGCGCCATGCAGATCTACCTGCAGGCATTGGGGCTGCACTGTCGCCAGAAAAGCACTGCTTGCAAAGGAGGTTATGGCGGACGATGCAGTCACGTGCGAACCAACGCTCAAGCTCATCGCGCGCCAGCTTTCGGAAAGCATCAAGCGGAAAGCTACTCTTGATTGGACACAAAGAGACACGGTCCGCGCTGACATGCGGCGCACGGTACGCCGTCTTCTTGCGAAATATGGATATCCCCCCGCGGCGCAGGAATCCGCAACTCAGCTCGTTATCCGACAGGCTGAACTGATGGCCGAGAATAGGGTCCTTTAGGATTTTGGTCAGAATGCGACCCTACGCAGACCTTCCACGGATGGGAATCAGTCTTACTCCGCGCTGGGTCAAGTCAAGATAGTTCGCCCAATCGCTCATCATCTTCGCTCGCGGTTCAAGATAGAGCGCGTGATTATAGGCGGCGCTAACAGCGTTTCGTGGCGCGTGGGCGAGCTGCAATTCGATATGGTCATGCGAGTATCCCTGCTCATGAAGGATGGTCGACGCAAGCCCTCGGAAGCCGTGCCCGGTCATTTTACCCTTATAACCCATGCGCTCAAGCCCTTTCAGGATAGTGTTGTTGCTCATTGGCTTGGAGGGGTCACGGTCGCCTGGGAATAGCCATTCACTACCGCCAGAGAGCGGACGCAACATCTCCAACGTCTCCAAAGTCTTTTTTGCAAGTGGAACGATGTGAGGTGCCCGCATCTTCATTCTTTCAGCGGGGATGTCCCAGCGCGACGCCTCGAAGTCGAACTCGCTCCATTTCGCTTCAATCAATTCGCTTGTCCGCACGAACGTTAGCGCCAGAAGTTTGATGGCAAGCCGTGTGATGTGGGTACCGTGATAAACCTCGATTTTCTTGAGCAGCTCCGGAAGCTCTTTCGCGTCGATTCTGGCGTAGTTCGTCTTCTTAATCGACTTCAGAATGTCACTGGGCTTGATTTCGACGGCTGGATTTCGATTGGCGTAACCGTGGGCGATGGCGAAGCGAAAGATCTGCCCCGTGGTCTCCAAGCAGCGTTTTGCGATGTCATGCGCTCCCCGCTGATCGATTGCTTTGGTCAGAGCGACGACCTCGGGGGCTTCGATGGCTTGGATCGGGCGCGATCCGATGACGGGCAGAATGTCGGAAGCAATGCGACGCCGGACCGAATCGACGTGGCGGACGCTCTTCCCCTCTTGCCAGTGTTCCAACCAACGCGCGGTGACGCTTGCGAAGGAATTGGTGCTGGCGGCGTCCCGAGCGGTCTTAGTCGCCTTGCGCTGCTCCATTGGGTCCACGTTCTCGGCGAGAAGCTTCCGGGCGCTTCTGTGGCGCTCACGAGCCAATGCAAGGGATACCTCGGGGTAAGCGCCAAAAGTTGCCGTCTTTTGCTTTCCTTCATGGCGGTATGAGGCCCTCCACCTCCTACCGCCTGACGGGGTAATCCAAATGTAAAGGCCTGCCCCGTCGCTCAATTTTGTAGGGCTTGCTTTGTGGGTTCGCTTTCCTGATCTCCGTATCCGTCAGCGCCATCGGAATAACCCTCGAATCGCAATGTACCCACTGCGTAGAAAACAAATACCCACAGATCTACCCACGTCAGTGGTCGGATTTCAGAATACTGCGAAAGAACGTAAAGAGCAGACAAAGTTCAGCTTTATCAGGGATTCGATAAGTTTTTAGGATGTCTTGGGAACGTCTGAAATCGGTAGATGGCGGAGGGAGAGGGATTCGAACCCCCGTTACCCTTTCGGGTAAAGCGGTTTTCAAGACCGCCTGTTTCAACCGCTCACACATCCCTCCGCGAGAGCAGCAATCAACGCTTATCCATGATACGACGTCCGGCTTCTGGGGCGCCGGTTTACCATGGAGGCAGGGACGTATTGTCCCAATTAGAAGGTTTCTTTAACCAGATGACATCCGTCCGCACCGCCAGCCGCAGGTCCTTTGAACGCACGCTCGCCAGCGCCAAGCGAACCATGGTGCTAAGCGAAATTGTGAGCCTGGCTATCGACAGCTTCCGCACCAACAAAGTGCGCGTCATGCTGACCTCGCTGGGCATGGTCATCGGGTCCGCCTCACTCATTTTGGTTGTAACCGTCGGCATGACGGGCAAACAGTACATCCTGCACCTGATCCAGTCCATCGGGACCAACATGGTAGAGATCGAGTACTCCGGCGGCGGCCCAGGCTCAAGCGCGAAACATGACTTTCGCAACGACTACCTGACGCGGGAAGATGAGACGGTTGTGGATACGCAGGTGCCGGCCGTGGCCTATTCGTCCCCCATGCTGCAGATGCACGACCGCATCAGCTTCGGCAGTGGAGTGGTGAAAGACATCCTGGTGCTTGGCGTCTCGCCCCAGTATCGGCAGGTGCGCAACCTGGTCCTGATCAACGGGCGCTTCTTTGATGAGGAGGACGACGCCAGCCGCGCCCATGCCGCAGTAGTGACGGAGCCCTTTGCCAGGCAGATGTTCGGCACCACCGCCGCCGTCAATCGGTCCTTCGAGATTAAGGGGATACCCTTTACCGTGATCGGTACTTTCAAGGAAGCAGTGGACACTCTTGGAGAGACCGAAGTTGCCGATCAGACTATCCTGATTCCCTACCAGGTCGCGCGCTACTTTACCGGGACGAACGACGTCAAGAAGCTTTTCTTTTCCATTCGCGACTCCGGCGATGTGGAGCAAGCGACCAAGCAGATTCTTCGGGTGATCAAGTCACGGCATCAGCCCAGCTCGGTTTATGATTCTCAGACGCTGACAGACTTGCTCAGCACCGCGGCCGCAATCGCCAACGCGCTGACCCTGGTGTTGCTGCTGGTTTCGTCGGTGACGCTGGCCGTGGGCGGCATTGGCATCATGAACATCATGCTGGCGAACGTACGGTCGCGGATCAGGGAGATTGGCATTCGCAAGGCGCTGGGTGCGACCTACCGCGAGATCAAGCTGCAGTTCCTGATCGAGGCGGTCTTCATTTCGCTGAGCGGGGGCGTGGTGGGAACAATTCTGGGTCTTGCCGTGCCTTACTCCGTGCGGCTTTTTACCTCGTACCGTATTCCAATCTCCGGCCTGTCAGCGATTATCGCGCTGGTGGCGGCCACGCTGGTCGGCGTGGTTTTTGGCACTCTTCCCGCCACTCGCGCCGCGCAGTTGGACCCGGTCGAGTCGCTGAAATATGAGTAGCACCGCGAGCTGCGCATCTCTCGTGGCGGCATTACAGCCACGCGCTGAGTAGACGGCCGGCGGCGCCGCGGACTTGTAATTGGTCGCTGCGTCCACTGAAGTAGAGTGCGTTGATCTCCGCAGCGCCAAGATCCTCAAGGTCATGGAAACGCGAAAACTCGGCAGCAATTTCACTTGGCGTGAAAGCAAGCCGGAAAGGCTCGCCAGCCAGTTCAACCCGTGAGGCAAGTGAGTCATGAGCAAGTTGCTCAACCGGTGGAAGGGCGGAGCGTGGTTGCCCATAATCGAGAATCAGGCCGCTCCCGGGGGTTTGGTCGGCGATGAAGCCGAGTGTAGCGCGGAACGCTTCCAGGGTGAGGTACGGAATCACACCCAACCACGCGAAAAACGCGGGCACGCGACAATCAAAGCCGGCATCGTGGAGTTGCCCTGACAGTGTTTGGCTCTCAAAATCAACCGGCGCATACGCGACACTTCCTGGAATACCGATACCCGTTTTTGCCAGCAATTCCCGCTTCCATTGTTGGGTAGCGGGATGGTCTACCTCATACACACGCAACTGCGCATAAGGATTTCTGTATGCGAACGTGTCGAGTCCGGCTCCAAGCAGAACGTATTGATTGACCCCGCTCCCAACCGCCATCCTGAGCTTATCTTCTGCGTAACGGCTGCGGGCAACCAGAAACGCGCGCAGCGCAGTCGAGAACGGGCGGTCCGTCCGCAATGGAGTTCGCCGCAGCTCCTCGGCATATTCCGCGCCGAGAATAGTAACAGCAATAGGATCGTGAAAAACCACTGGCGAATCGTACAGCTGGTGGGCCGCGCGGCGGAGCGCGACGCGGAGCGCGGTTCTGGATGGAATAGCCTGCTCCATGGTGCCACGCCAACTAGCACAAATCCGCCAAGCGCAACGAGCCTGCTCCAGACTCGGAATTCCTGTCACGCAACGCTGGGTAAAGCCGCATGAAGTCGCCAGCGTCACCCATCTCAACAGGAAGTCCGGGGTATAGAGCAGGCTCGTCCTGCTTTATGAACTGCTTTCCAGGTTGACCGTTATGCAATTACATTTGTCGAACGCGTCCGCGAGTGACCAGCCGCAGCAACAGGGTTAGTATCACGGCCCCGATTACGGCAACGATGATTGTATACAGGAGGCCGCCGGACCCGGCAAAGCCGAGGTGCGACATGATGAAACCACCCGCCAGCGCGCCCAGGATGCCAACGACGATATCCATGAGGGGGCCATAGCCTCCTCCGCTCATGATCTTGCCTGTGAGCCAACCTGCAATGAGACCTACGATAATCCACCAAATGAAACCGAACATAGTTCCTTCCTTTATGCTGCTACTGGAATGATGTTTCCTGGGGTAAGTATGAACGACGTCAGAACAGTGCCTATCCTAGACCAGTGAGAGGCATTCTGCACAGTCCAAGTTGTAAAGGCGTTGGACTTATTTCCAATAGCCACGCATTCCGCACAGAGAGTTACTGGTCAGAAGCGATGTATCTCAGGAGTTGCAAACTATGAAGCTTACGTTTTTTACCCTTGTTGTGATCGGCGTGGTGACCATCCCCGCGCGGGCGGAAGTGCGCCTTTCCAGCGTGATTACCGACCATGCGGTCCTCGAGCGCGACGTTCCTATCCATCTGTGGGGCGACGCCTCGCCCGGAGAAAAGATCGCCATCACTTTCCACGCCCAGTCGGTCGCGACCACCGCCGACAAGATAGGCTTGTGGGAGGCCTGGCTCAATCCAGAACCAGCCGGCGGTCCTTTCACCCTCACCGTCCGCGGCAGCTCCGAACTTACCCGCACGGACCTGCTGGTAGGCGATGTATGGTTTGCTTCGGGTCAGTCAAACATGGAAATGCCGCTTGCCGGGTTTCCTCCGGGCGCCCCGATAACCAACGGGGAGCAGGAGATTGCCCAGGCTGACCTTCCCCGGGTCCGCCTCCTCCATATGGAGAAAAAGTCCTCCCCATCGCCTCTCGACAGCATCTCCGCCACCTGGGAAGTCTGTACGCCGGCCACCGCAAAGGAATTCTCCGCGGTCGCCTACTTCTTCGCCCGGGAGATCAACCGTCGCGAGAATATTCCCATCGGGGTCATCGACTCCTCGTGGGGAGGAACTCCTGTCGATGCCTGGATCAGCCTGGACGCCTTGTCTGCCGATGCTTCGCTCATGCCTGCCTTCGCCAATCATGCGCGGTTCACCGACACGCTGACCCATATCGATCTCGTAGAGGCTGCGGAGAAGAGCGCTGCGGCCGACGCGGCTGCTCACCACTTACCGCCCCCGCACCAGACCTGGCGGCCCGATTTGTCTTCCTGGATTCCCGCCGCCCTGTACAACGGTATGGTTGCCCCCTTCACTCCCTTCGCTATTAAAGGTTTCCTCTGGTATCAGGGCGAGAGCGACACCGCGCAGGATCGCGCGGTCCTTTACGCAAGGCTCCTTCCCACGCTTATCGCCGATTGGCGACAACAGTGGCATCAGGGGAACCTGCCATTCCTGTTCGTGCAGATCTCAAATTTCGAATCGCCGGGAAGCAACTGGGGCCTGGTTCGGGATAGCGAACGCCGGACCCTCCACGTAATCAATACAGCCATGGCGGTCACCCTTGACGTTGGCCAGCGAGACAATATTCATCCGCCCGATAAGCAAACAGTGGGTGCCCGCCTTGCCCTCGGCGCCCGAGCCATCGCTTACGGGGAGTCCGGCCTTGAATTTAGTGGACCACTCTACCGGCAGACTACCCGGGAGGGGGGAGCCCTAAGAGTGTGGTTCGACCATGCAGATGGCTTGCATAGCAAGGGCCCCGCCCTCCAGGGCTTTGAGGTCGCAGGTGCGGATGGCCACTTCGTCCCTGCAACGGCTACGGTGCAGGGCGCAACCGTCCTGGTCTCTTCGCCGGAGGTCAGCGAGCCGGTCCAGGTGCAATATGCCTGGCAGAGCTTTACCCAGGCCAACCTCTACAATGCGGCTTCGCTTCCGGCCTCTACCTTCCTGGGGGAGGCTCCCTAGGAACATTCGGTTGCAAACGATAAGCAGCGCAAATCTTGATAGATCTGCGCTGCTCTTATTCTTGAGTTTGCTGACGCTTGCGGGCCTAGTGTCTTCCCGATCCTCCGCCGGCTCCGCCCGAGGCATGGGAGGCAGATGCCGCCGGAGCACTTTGCATGGTTCCGGTGGTATAGGAGCGGCTCGACGCCGTGCCGGCGGGTCCGGAGTTTAGACTCCTATTTCCCCCACCAGGTTCACCGTGTTGACCACCGTAGTAGACATTCGTGGTCGCCGCGCCGTGTTGCAACGCCTGGCTGGAGTAACCATTGAGTTTGCCCAGTGTGCCGCGAGGCACACCCATCCCAGCGGAATCTTTGCGGAACACAAAGGTTTCGTGCGGGGTGAGAGTCGAAGTGGGGATAGCTTTCATATTCACGGCAACGAGTGAAGGCTGTCCGCCTATCGGAGGATGAACCGGAGGACGAGGACGTGTCGGTGAGGAGACGAAAGAGTTGTTCGCCAAGCCCATCCAGGAGCCCCCCGGCTGCCAACCCCAACCTACCCCCTGGCAATAAGCCCAGCTTCCATAATGGTAGGGGGTCCAGCCCCACGGATAGGGAGAAACCCAGGAATAGCCAGCGGTGGGATAGTACGCCCATGCTCCGCTTCCAAACGGGTCCCAGCTCGCGCTGGTGAAGTACGGCCGCCACATGGAGCCACCACCGCAGCCGCCGGTGTTTATGAAGCTTCCGTAGTAATTCATGTCGCTGAGGCCGTAAGCGTAGGGTGAGTTTCCGAACGAACTCGCGTTGGCTCGCACCTTGTGGTAGTCAACGGCATTCTTATCCCAGGAGTCCGTAGGTTCCTCGACTACACTCTTGGCAATGACTGGGTCGCTTTGCCCCGCCAGGTTCAGGGTCATGGTCTTGTTCTTGCCGACTTCGGTATTGCCCGAAGGTTGCTCGACCACTGCATCGCCGTGCAACACGGCAACGGTGGCCTGCTCGGGACTTACCTGCACGCGGATGTGGCTGTCGGGTGGCAAGCTGAGCTTTTCCTTGGCGAAGGTTACGGTGAACTGGTTGGTTTTGGTGTTCACCAGGCTTACATAGACCATGCCTTGCAACACATTCACCTGAGACGCCTTGGCGCCATTCGGGAGAAGCTCGAGCTGGGGAAATTCGATCATGGAGTTCGGCGCCAGACGAACCGTGCTGTTGTCTTCGAACTCGACCTCGGCGACGCCTGCGCCGGTCTTCAACTTGTCTCCTTCGATCACCGGCAGGTTGGCCATTGCGCCGCTAAACCCCTGTCCAGCTTTACGGTCGATCTGTACTTCGCCTTTTACCTCGCTGAGGCGAACAATGCGCACCTTGGAGTTGGTGGAAACTGGAGTAGGAGTTGGCGAAGTTGCGGTCACGCCCGCGTCATCGCTCGACGGAGCGACAGCCTCCTGTGCCCTGGATGATGATCCAACGAGCGTAAGTGCCAAGAGAGCCGCTGTACTGATTCCAAAAGTGGTTTTCATGTCCGCCTCCTCTCAATTCCGGCAGGGGACTTTTGCTGCATGGGACGATTTGGAAAGGTGCGAACCGCTTTCCCGCGTGGCTTCCTGCGCACCAGCGTAATCGAACGGATGGTAGCACCTTATCTAGAGGAAAGGCGAGAACCTTGTTTCATGCGGTTAAATTGGCGATCTTGGAAGGTCTCGACGGCGGCCGGTACTAGCGGGGAGACACCGTGATGTCCATCTGGTAGAAGCGGAAGAGATTCTCTTCCCCGGGAGCATCGGCGGCGACCAGCTGATAGCGATCGAGCACATCGTTTGCGAAGGAGGCGCGTTCTGCTTCCGGCAGGTGCTGGGTCCATTCGACAAAGGTGACCGATCCGAACGCCAGGAAGGCGGAGCGCGTTTGAAAATCCCATTTCTTTGCTTCGGTTTGCGTCCGGAGGATCTGGAAGCCGTTTTGTTCAGCCAGATTGCTATATTCCCCCGGCGTGAGATGGAGATATGGGTCGCGAAAGCTGTCAAAGTAGCCAATCCAACGGGAGGAGAGGCGTGTTTCTTCAAGTACATCTTCGAGACTCTTTCGTTTGCCCTTAGGCACCAGGCGCAGTTGCACCAAGCCGCTCGTCTTAACGGCAGAGCGTATGGATTGGAGCGCCAACTCCTGCTCCGGAATCCAATGGAGCGCGTTGAACGAGACTACGAGATCGAACTCGTGCTGGTAGGGCAGATACCGGGCGTCGGCAACGGCAAATTGAAGATTGGGGTGAAGCGCGCGATCGCTGTGTGCCTGCGCAAAGGCAATCATGCCGGCCGAGGCATCGACGCCGACCACCCGGCCTTGTGGAACCCGGGCCGCGATCTCCGCCGTGGTTTTTCCCTGTCCACAGCCGATGTCGAGCACTTGCTCGTCGCCTTTGAGTTCCAGCAACTGCAGCACCTCTTCAGCCATGTGCGCTTGCAGCGCGGAGATCCGCGCATACTCAGCCGCGTTCCATTCCGTCATCCGCAGTACCTGCTACCCATATAACTAATGATCGATCGCCAGCGCCGTTGAAGTCCAGCGGGATCGCATCGGACCAGAGCGAGAGCTAAGGTGCAGTCCCCGCTGGGGTGAGGAACTTATCGACGTTGCTTTTATCCACCAGGGACACACCGGTGTCGACGAAGGCCGGAATGGGCGACAACGCATCGGATCCGTAGTCTTTCGCCAGCGGTTTCAGAGGGTAATGGTGCAGATCGTCCAGCGCCTTAAGCCCAAGCAGCGCCATCGTATACGGCTTTTGCGAGATGGTGGCCTGGATAGTGCCGTCTTTTACCAGCTGAAGTGTTGCCTGGTCCACATCCATCGCGATC
This sequence comes from uncultured Acidobacteriaceae bacterium, assembly GCA_963758385.1. Classification (GTDB taxonomy): domain Bacteria; phylum Acidobacteriota; class Terriglobia; order Terriglobales; family Acidobacteriaceae; genus PALSA-350. The sequence goes on from CAVWVA010000002.1 coordinate 645,686, forward strand.
AGCATGGTGTCTTGCGGCTTGGAACGTTTGAAAGCCTCGCCCACGTCTTTGCCTGCAGAGGCCTCCAGGCACACAAACGCGTTGATTTTTGCCGGGCCCGTGCGCTCCAGATAGTCCCGCGCTTTATCCATGGCGGTACCGGACTCACCCTTCATATCGAACACTTCGACAATCTTGATTCCCGGAAAGTTCGCAAACACATCCTTGTATCCTTTAAGCCGTTCCTCGAGATTGGGCTGGCCGGGCATGGAAAAAAAGACGACGTTTCCCTTGCCATTCAATTCGACCGCGACCCGCTGGCCACCCAGCCGGCCGGCCTCCAGGTTATTGGTGCCGATAAAGTAGAGACGCTGGCTGTCGGGCGCATCGGAATCGATAGTGATGACCGGAATGCCAGCGGCAATTGCCCGATTGATCTCCGGGCCCATCAATTTGGGGTCGGCGACCGACACCAGAATCCCCGCGGGCTTTCTGGCGACCGCTGAGCGAAACTCATCTACTTCTACGGTTGGGGTGAAAGCGTCCGGACCGCGCATTTCCTCGGTCACGCCATACTCCGCTGCGGCCTGGGTAAAGCCGGCGTGCGCGGACTGCCAGTAAGGCAGCCCGATGTTGGTGGCGATGAGAAAGTACTGCTCAGATTTGCTATGGCGCTCACATCCCGTAGTCATGCAGAGTGAGACGGCCACCGTAGCCAGGAAGATTTGCTTTTCCGTGGATTTCATATCAGCCTCGGGGCGGCCCTATCTAGGTTCTAGGGTCGCGAGGGACCGGGAGAGGCTCTTGAAACCGGGCATCCCGGTGAGGCGCCGAATTTTACTCCTAATATTTCAGGAGTGGGAAGAGTTTTCCTCGGCCGGATCTAGCCATGAGACGAAGGATCGGCTCAACCATGTCTATCAACCAGGTCTATCCACCATGCTTATTCACCAGGTTCAGATTTATCATGCAAGCATCGGCATGCATGGCCGGTTTACTTCCACACGCAGGCGAATGACTCCTCATGAAGGTATTGGTTACGGGAAGCGCCGGCCACCTGGGCGAAGCCCTGGTTCGAACGTTGCAGGATTTGCACCGCGAGGTAATCGGACTCGACATTCTTGAATCCCCGTTTACTACTCACGCTGGGTCCATTTTCGATCGCTCGCGGGTAAGAGCTTGCATGCGGGGTGTCGAAACCGTCTTTCATACGGCAACATTGCACAAGCCTCACGTTGCTACCCATCGCCGGCAGGAATTTGTCGATACCAACATTAGCGGCACACTGAATTTGCTGGAAGAGGCTGTCGCGGCGGGCGTCGAATCCTTTATCTATACCAGCACAACCAGCGTGTTTGGTGACGCGCTGGTGCCGCCCCGGGATGCTCCGGCAGCCTGGATCACGGAAGACGTCACGCCCATTCCCAAGAACATTTATGGGGCGACCAAGGCAGCCGCGGAGGATTTATGCGAGCTGGCGCATCGCAACCAGAACCTGGCGTGCGTGGTGCTCAGGACGTCGCGATTCTTCCCCGAGGAAGATGACAACAGGGAAGTGCGAAACAGCTATTCAGACGCTAACGTGAAGGCGAATGAATACCTCCACCGGCGGGTCGATATAGAAGACGTGGTGAGCGCTCACCTGCTGGCTGCGGATTTGGCGGCCACCATTGGTTTCCGCAAATACATCATCAGCGCGACCACGCCTTTCCGTTCCCAGGATCTCGCACAACTACGCGTCGATGCACCCCAAGTGGTGCGACAGCTGATTCCGGATTGCGTTGCCGAATATGAACGGCGGCAATGGAAACTGTTCCCCGGTATCGACCGCGTGTATGTCAACGAGAGGGCTCGGAAAGAGCTAGGCTGGCGGCCACGATACGACTTCAACTCCATCCTTGATCGGCTGAAGACAGACGAAGACCCGCGAAGTCCTTTGGCGCGTTTGGTGGGCTCGAAGGGGTATCACACCCAGGTATTCGCCGACGGGCCGTTTCCCGTGGAATAGAAGCTGTCACGAAACGAATTCTTACCCCCACGGCTAAGGGATGAATACAATTCTGCCTCCATCGCCTTCTCTGGTCCAGGCTGTTTCGACCTCAGCCAAAGGCACCCGGTCGACATCAATGGCGAATCGGCCGCTGGACGCGGCGGCGTACATGGTACGCAGCGCCTCCAGGATGGCTTGTGAGGACAGGCTGCCGAGGCCACTCCCCAGCAGCTCAACCCCTGAGCTGCGCAACAACTGCGCCGGCAACGTGATCGTGCTCCCGCTGATCGATCCAATCTGCACGAAACGAATGCGGGGCTCGCCTTCGGGCGCCCCGTGTCCCGCAGCAGCTTTCAAGATCGCCTCTGCGGACGGTCCCCACAGATAGTCCAGAACCACCTGCACGCCCGCTCCCTGCAGCGCCGACCGGAAGCTTCGCTGCAGATTTTCTTCCGGCTGATCGAGAGCGATGGTCTCGTCGGCCCCCAGACCGGGCAATTGGGCCAGTGATTCCTGGTTGCGGCCGGTAGCGATGATCTTTGAAGCTCCCAGGTACTTTGCCACCTGAATGGCCTGTTTCCCGGCGATGCCCGTTGCCCCATTGATCAGGACCCCCTCGCCAGGCTGAAACTTCGCCCTGCCGAGCAGTGATCCCCAGGTCGCGAGCCCTGGATTTCCCAGTGCGGCCGCAACCCCGTCCTCGATATCCGCGGGGAGAGGGATCGTCATTGCCCGGGAGACAACCGTGTATTCAGCCATCGATCCGAAAGGGGCTCGGGGAGAAAGGAAGTAGACCCGCGTTCCGTCTGCAGCCACGCCGACGCCATCGTTTCCCGGCGTGAATGGCAGCCTGGTGGCGCTGCTGTAATGCGATCCGTTTGCCTGGCCGCGGACCAGGTTGCTGAGCGCGGCGGCCCGTATCCTGAGCAGGACCTCACCCTCTTTAGGCTCCGGGCGCGGGATCTCGCGGTAGTGAGGCGGAGAGCTGAAGTCTTCCACCAGGGCGGCGTGCATGTTCATGGTTCGAGTTCCATCTGGCGGATTATAGAGCGATTCGCATCCGCGGGTCGCCTTTGCAGGCACTTACGCCATGGGTGCTCGCGAAATTAAAACAAACGTATGAGTACCGTTCGTACGATGCCTGGGGGTTGGGTAGACCGCAAGAATGTTCCCCGCGGTCCGAACGGGCGTGGTTTGTGCCGCTGGTGCTCGCTCGAAGTGCCGCCCCGCCGCTTTACCTTCTGTTCTGACTATTGCGTTCATGAGTGGAAGCTGCGGTCTCAGCCAGCGTACTTGCGCGAGCAAATATTGCGGCGGGACCGGGGGGTGTGCGCCCACTGCAACCTGAACACGCTTGCCGAGCACAGAAAGCTAAAGCGCGCTCGCGGTGCTGCCCGCGCGGCCCTGATGCGGCACTGGGGACTCCGCACACGGATGCGCAAGAGTCTGTGGGATGCGGATCATGTATTGCCGGTGGCGGAAGGGGGTGGTGAGTGCGATCTGGATAACATCCGCACCCTATGCCTGCGCTGCCATCGATTGGTTACGGCCCAGCTTCGGGAGCGAATTCGCCGCGCCAAGGTAGCGGCCATGCTGGCTGCGGAATCAGGCCGCACGTAGGTCCCTGGGATGACCAATCTCAGTGTGAGGGCTTTTGAACTCAGAAGTGAATGATCAGGCGGGGTCGAACGTGCGAGCCGCGATCCTCCTCGTTCCACTTCATAAAGTCCCTCCCCCGAAAGAATCGATGAAAGGAGTCCGTGGAGAATCGCCGCTTGAGAAAGAGCATACCCGTAACTTCGCCATAAAGTATGTCCCATTTGAGTAACCTTGGGGCGCAATTTAGTAATCAATGGGTAATCAAAGAGGGACTGGCCATTGCGCCATGGCAAAAGGCGCGCGGGAGGATGCTTGCGGCATCCCCCCGGCCCAGGCTCAGGAGTTGATGAACGCCAGCAGATCGGGATTGATCTGGTCGGCGTGAATGATCGGCATCCCATGGGGAAACCCGGCGTAGACCTTAAGCTGCGCGTTCTTGATCAGTTTCGACGACAGCGCGCCCGCATCCAGGTAGGGCACGATCTGATCATCGTCCCCGTGCATAACGAGCGTGGGAATATTGATGCTTTTCAGGTCTTCGTTAAAGTCGGTCTCGGAAAAGGCCTTGATGCAGTCGTACGCGCCCTTCAAGCCACCCTGCATGCCCTGAAACCAGAAGTTCTCGCGCACGCCCTCGGAGATCTTCGCTCCCGGGCGGTTATAGCCAAAGAATGGCAGGCTCAGATCCCTGTAGAACTGGGAGCGATCGTTCAAGACCGCGGTGCGGAGGCCGTCAAAGACGTCGATAGGGAGGCCGCCGGGATTCTTTTCCGACTTGACCATGATGGGCGGTACGGCACTGATGAGGACGGCTTTGGAAACTCGCTTGGAACCGTGCCGGCCGAGATAGCGAGCAACCTCGCCCCCGCCGGTCGAGTGACCCACCATCACCGCATTTCTCAGATCCAGCGTTTCGAACAGAGTCGACAGGTCATCGGCGTAGGTATTCATTTCATTGCCATCCCAGGTCTGACCGGAGCGGCCATGGCTGCGGCGATCATGCGCGATGACGCGGAAACCACGGTCCCCCAGGTACATCATCTGGGCATCCCAGGCGTCCGCATTCAGGGGCCAGCCGTGCGAGAACACGACGGGCTGTCCCTTGCCCCAGTCCTTGTAGTAAATCGGGGTTCCGTCTGCCACTGTGATTGTATTCATGGTGCTTTCTTTTGCGGTAAGCGTACTCATAAAGTTCTCCTTCTCTCTGGTTGAGGTTTTTATTGAACAGCTCGTTGACCGAGCGCAAATGCGAAACGTATGTCTCAGGCGTTGAAGCGTCCACCCGGCGTCAAGGTGTTTCTGAAGGCGTTTCCGGTGGATTCATCGATAACTGTTGCGACCTTGCCTGGCACGATGTTCCTGACGGAAGGACCTTCTGACCAATGAGTGGTGCAGCGGGGAGAATGACCGAAGCTACACCAACAGCCATATCAAGCGCGGAATAGAACAGTTCATGCCACATAGAGTCCTCCCCCGGCGGTTTCGCTCCATTGCCGGAATCAGATATTGCCCCATTCTCCAACGGCTTCCTTGCCGCTTGATGAATTGCCGCAGCAATTGTTCGCCCGTTCTTCCAACATGGCCGGATGGCAGGTTGGCCTCCAGCCTCGATCTGAGAACACCATAGTCCGACAGCTACGCAGCGGATTGCACGATATTGCTCTCAGTGTGCACGAATGATCGCGTTCCAAAAGTGAACCGAGTGTGGCTAAAACGGCCACGCGGCAGTTAAGTGCCACTCCTAACGGTGCGCGCTTGTCCGTTTCCTCTTCTAATAAGATCGTGCTTACCATGAAGACCAGGCCGCTGATTCCATCGCTGGTGAATCGCCGGGCCTTTGTTCGTGGCGCGGCTTACTGCTCCATGCTGGGCCTTTTGCCTCAGCGCATGAGAGCTCAGCGCGGGGACAAAAAGCCGGCCATCCTCTACGTTACGGATGCAGCGAATAAGCACGCCGCAGCTCCCCCCTTGCTTTGGGCCGACGCGCAGGCGCATTTGCCGGGACCTACCATTGAGGTGGATAGCACACGGCAGTATCAGCCCATCCTTGGCTTTGGGGCCGCACTCACCGACTCCTCCTGCTTTCTCTTGAGCGGGATGCCGCCGGCGGCCCGCAGTGGTTTTCTCCGCGAGATGTATTCTCCTTCCGGGTTGAACCTGAGCGTAGGCCGCTGCTGTATCGGTTCGAGCGATTACTCGCGCACTGTCTATTCCTATGACGATGTGCCCGATGACATGAATCTCGACCACTTCAGCCTCAAGCATGATGAGGCCTACATTCTGCCCACGCTGCGCGAGATTCGGGAAATCAATCCAAGCCTGTTTCTGATGGCGAGCCCGTGGAGCCCTCCCGGTTGGATGAAGACCTACGGCACCACGTTCGGCGGCCGGACGACGGAAAACTATCTCGATCCTTACGCGCATTCTCTCTGGGAGTTGTCCAATGGATCGATGCTGGGCGGGTGGATGGCGGAGAAGTATCTCGACGTCTATTCTCGTTACCTGGAGAAATTTTTGCAGGGCTACGCCCGGTTTGGAGTGACAGTCAATGCGATCACCTCTCAGAATGAGATCGGGAGTACGCAGAGCGGCAGGATGCCCGCCTGTCGCTGGTCGCCCGGTCTTGAGGCCGCGTTCGTGCGCGATCACTTAGGCCCACTGCTGCGGTTGCAGCGCCAGCAGACGCAGATATGGTTGCTTGACCACAACTATGATTTGTACGAGCGCGTAGAAAGACAACTCGAGGACGGGCAGTTGGCCAGGTATGTCGATGGTGTTGCCTGGCACGGCTACACCGGCACACCGGACGAAATGAGCCTTGTGCATGGCAGATACCCGACCGTTCCCTTTTACTGGACGGAAGGCGGTCCCTTCATCGACGAACCTGATTACGCCAGGGACTGGGTCAGTTGGGGCGGCATCTTCACCGATGCACTGGAGAACTGGTGTTGCTGCGCCATCACCTGGAACCTGATGCTCGATCGTCAGGGCAAGCCAAATGTGGGACCCTACACGTGCGGTGGTTTGGTTACGCTCCAGCGGGACGGAACGTTCTTGAAGAGTGGTCAATACCACGCGCTGCGTCACTTTTCGCAGCATCTGCAAAGGAGTGCGATGCGCATCGCCAGCTCGACGAATACGCCCGGGCTGCGGCATCTGGCGGTACGTAACCCCGACGGGGGATTTGCCCTTGTTGTGACCAATCCTCAAGAGCGCAAAAATCTGCGCATTCTTTATGCCGGGGAACAAATCTCCTTTTCTCTCCCGGGCAATTCCGTCGTGACGCTGGCATGGTAATAACCGCGACTTTTCTTCCTGACATGCGATCCGGAACAAGGGTACGCGGGTCCGGCGGATCTTATTCGATCAACTCAAAAGTTCTGCGAAGCACGTCCTTGGCCGCCTCCACCATACTGGTACGCACCAGCACGTAATCGGTATCGAAAGTGGAAATCGACAGGATGCTGATGCCGGCCTGGGCGAGCGGGTCGAGGATAGCGGCAAGAATGCCTACAGCGGAAAACTCCAGCTTTCCCTCAACCTTGAAAGCCCTCCAGCCGGCCTGGCATTCCATTCCCGGGGGCACAGCCGCAGATGGGCAAACAATCGAAAGCTCCTCCGCGGTGCGAGTGACCGATAGCAGGGGACCTGGAGGATAGCTTAACCATGAAGGATCGGCCGCCCGGGGTGGCAGTCGCACTATGGCCAAGTCGCCACTAAGCAGTTTGAGAACCGGGCTCATGCGCAGAATCCTTGCAGCGGAGGGTAGCGAAACAATCGCCATTATAGCGTTCGCCCGGTTGTCACCCGCTCGCTACTGATGTGGAGATTGCAGGCAGGGCAGGCTGCATGGTTCTGCGCTTGGATAATCAGAACCTCTCGATTGAAAGGGCACTGGATGCATGAGTTCCGGGTAAAGGAAATAGCTTGAGGAATGTCTCGCTGGATACTCGTCTTACTTAGTTACAAGCCGATTACCGTAACAGGGCAGAGGCCGTAACGCAGCCGTATCCGAAATGGAACGACGGTGCTCCAAATTGGCACGTTGTACAGTGTTGGTATCTTATTTCGAGAAAACTAAAGTTGATTTGCGCCGGACATTCTGTCACCGTTTGGTTTATGTAACAGGCAGAACGCAGTATCTGATTATTTAAGTTTACTTATTCTTTAACCACAGTCTGCTCTAAGTCACGACAAGGTGTTCGTTCAACTTCCAACCAGGGTAATGGGTTGCAGGGAAGTTCTATATCCGTGCTATTGGGCAGGCACGGCTGTCTCTTTAGTTGCCGAACCGAGAGTCTACATTTGCTCCTGTAAATAACCCGATCACCCACTGGCCGACACGGGGCGAGATCTAACTGAAAGCACAGGAGTGGCAGTCCATGGCGACCGACTTTCCCATACCGGCTCCAGAGCGGATCGTGGGCTTCCGATCCTCCTCTGCCCAAACCCAACCCGCTGCGATATTGCGCGGTGCGATGGGGGCGGCGATTCCAGCGCTGCTGGATTTCTGTTGTATCGCCATCGCATGCATTGCCGGTATTTTGCTGTATGAGGTGCACCGGCCGCTGGAGGTTCGTGGAGCATTGGTGTTATGCGCGGAGCTTTCTTTCAAGTACGGGCCGGCCTTCATTATTCTCGCCCAGGCGCATCAGCTCTATGCCCAGCGTTCCACGCTACTGCAGGTGGCCGACACGGCACGTATCCTGCGGGTTTCAGTTTATGGATTGACTTTGCTCGCGGTCGGCAGTTATTTTACGCGGGCGAACACGCCCCGCTTGCTGCTGACTTACTTCTGGGTTCTTGCGACCCTGCTGCTGGTCATGCGGAAGCACACTACGAGCCGGTTGCTTCGTGATTGGAGATCGCTTGCCGCGCAACAGCGCAGGGTACTTATTTGCGGAACCAGCAGGGAAACGCGCCGGCTGTTCTCGTACCTGCTGCACTCGCCGCATCTGGGGCAGGTTCCAATCGGATTTCTCGACGAGAGCGGGTTCGATACCCGAACCGTGATATACAGTCACGATTACCAATTAAAGCATCACGCCCCGGTTATTTCCGGACCGCTTTCGCAGTCTCTGCTGCTGTCTCTTGACGTGCAGGAGATCTTCGTCACGCCCACGGCGTCACAGCCGCGAATGAATGAACTGCGGGAGTTGGCCGAGGCGGCCGGAGTGAGAGTCTCTCTCGTGGGCACGGGCCATCCTTACTTTGCTGAGCGCTCCGCATCGGTGCAGATGGTTGACGGGCTAATGGTCACGACTTTCGACGAAGATGGGGAACATCCCCTGGCTTACATTGTCTTGAAGCGCTTCACCGATGTCATATTGTCTTGTCTTCTCATTCTGTTCACGCTGCCTTTGTGGTTGATGGCAGCGGCGATGGTCAAGGCAACTTCGAAGGGCCCTATCTTCTTTCGTCAGCAACGGACAGGGCAGTGTGGCAGACCATTTGTCATGCTCAAGTTCCGCAGCATGTATGTGGACACGCCGAAATATGGGCGCTCTCCTGAGAACTCGAAAGACAGCCGCATTACACCGGCCGGCAGGTTGCTCAGAAGAACCAGCCTCGATGAACTCCCTCAGCTCATCAATGTGCTGATAGGGGACATGGCGCTGGTCGGGCCGCGTCCGGAGATGCCGTATGTAACCGACACATACACACCAGTAGAGCGCCGCAGGCTCTCTGTTCCCCAGGGTTTGACGGGCTACTGGCAACTCAGCGGCGACCGCAAATTTATCATCCACCAAGCCATTGAGTATGACCTGTACTATATCGAGAATCGTGGGTTCTTTCTCGATCTTGCGATCCTGCTCCACACGCTGCTTTTTGCCATGAAGGGGCTTTAGCAGGCTGCGGAAAAGGTAGAGTGTCGGAGATGAAAAGTCCCTCAGCGGCTAAAGCCGAACTCATTCTCGAGTCATTATGTACGGGCTGAAGCCCGTACCCTTCAAGAGGGCGCCTCGTGCCTAAAGGCAACCGCATTTCACGCAGACTGCGAAGCCCGTACCCTCCACGGAAATGAATTTTCTCTGCGGTCTGCCGGGGCGCGACCCACATGGCTCGATTTCGCATTTGCCGGCCCGGCGTCAGGTGATGCTGATAAGCGCGGCGCTGAGCGCGGGGATAAAGCAGGTTGTCTGGGTGCCCGCAGGCGTCAGCGTGTCTGGATTCGCCGGAGCAAAGCTGCCGTCTTTGTTGATCGTGGCTCCCTGGATAGTGATCCCAGAAGTAGCAGCCAGGCCAGGTGCTGTCATAATCTGCACCGTCGCTGTCTGAATGCTCTGCAGGGTCTCAACCGTGATGGTCAGATTCTGCGCCGGGTCTTTGTTGACCACGATGATGTTGAGTCCACTGCCGGCAGTTCTCAAAGCATAAGCCGTTGCATCCGCGTCTCCGGCCGAGAGTCGGGTTTCGAGCAACGTGCCGGCGCCAGCCATGGCGAACAGGTAAAGTCCGTAATACTCGGGTCGTGTTTCAATAACGCCACCCGAGTCATCTGCGATCGCCGTATATCCAGGCGCATTACCGCCCCCGTGCAGGTTCACCCCGGTGGCGCCACCGAGCGCCGTGTCAAAGAGGAAGTCAATGATCCATAACGAAGAGGCATAACTATCGCTGACTCCAGGAGCCCCGCCGTGAGAAAACGAGTTACATTCGCTTACCCGATAGGGAATGCCCAGCTCCCGGGCACCCGTATTCAGCGTCGAAAGCTCGGCGGTAAGTTGAGTATCTGGACTGATCAGCCAAGCGGCCGTGGAGGCAGGATCCGCTCCGCTGCCGCGATAGTAGTGCTGGGTCAACAGCGTGATCCCGTCGCCCGCGACAGACTGGCCGAAAGGTAAGGTCCAGCTGGAGATATGGTTTCCACCGCCGGTGGCTGGGCCGGTAATTGGGACATCGGGTACAGCCTCGAGGATCGCCGAGCGAAAGGAGATCCAGCGGCTGAGGAAGTCAGCGAAGGTCCAGTTACCGGCAAAGAAGTTGCCGGGAACGCCGTACTCGTCGGACTCGTTGCCGATTTCGATCCCGAGAAGAGCCGGCCCAAGCGCCGAGACCACATACGCTGCTTCTTCGGCAGCCAGGGCAGGGGTGGAGGTAGCGAGATTGATGCCGTACAGGCACTGCCAACCGGTCGCTTGCAGGAACCCGGCAAGCGCGGAGATATTCGAGGGCGCGACCTGGGAGTGTATGCCGCCTTTCCCCTCCGCCGCCCAAAGAACCCGGTCCATCGAGCCGCCGCCGAGACGCAGAACACCGCTGCCGAGGCGCCGGAAAAGCGCGATGAGGTTGTGGTTCGAGGCGTGGAAGTAATGGTAAGTCATGGTGAACTTTTCATAACTCAACCCCACAAAGCGCGCGGGAATCGTACCTATGCTGTTGGCAGTCACGGTGAGCGAGCCCTGCACCGTAGGACCGGAAGGTGTGGGCAGGGGATTGGTCGCGGGCGGGCTCGATGTATGGTTCGAGGAGTAGCCGCAACCCGGCAGCAAAGAAAGCGCCGCCAAAGACACCGCTTCCTGGAGGAGATGGCGCCGGCTTAGGATTGAGCTCGGTTTGTGACCTTGCGACACGGCTTATACAAGTAATGCGCCAGCAAGGAGACTTAACCAAGAGAATCCAGAGCGAACGAGAAACCTGGGTACCGTTCAAGCCGCGAAATGGCACAGCATTTACTAATTTGTGGCCGTGGCACGCCGATACAGTGACCTATAGGCGGGTGGATATCACATGCGGATTCTAACTTCCAATCACTACATCGCCAACTTCACGGTTCCACCGCAAACGGGGCACTCGATCGAACGCGCCCGCTTCGTCAATTTTGGCCGCTTGTGGAGCCCGGCATTGGCGGTCGCAGCCTATTCGCCCATGCGACGTTTCGATCTGGCGCATTTTGTCAATCGGATTCCACTCGTGCTGCATAAACCCTGGCTGGTGACGTTTGAGTCTGCTTTGCCGCGCATGTTTCCCCCCAACGAACCGCTCCGGCGACATTTGCGCCGCCAGCTCTGCTCGTCCGAATGCCTGGCGATCGTCGCCATGTCGCAGTGGGCATTCGCCAGCTTCCGCCGCATTAACGCCGGATGGGCCGGTCTGGAAAGGGCTCTGAGCAAGACCCATGTGCTGCAACCCGCCGTTCCTCTGCGAGCACAAACTCCCCGGACGCTCAAGAAGAACGAAATGATCCGCATTATCTTCGTGGGCAATAATTTTGCCCGCAAGGGGGGAATCGTTGCCTTACGGCTGGCGAAGAAAGCCCTTGCCGAGGGCCTTCGCGTACAGATTCACCTTGTGTCCTCGAAGATGATTTGCTCCGGATCGCACACCGATCATCCGGACCCATCGCGGTATCAAGCCGACCTCCAGGGTTTGGCTTTGCCCAACGTGATTTTCCATGGAGCCATGAACAACCAGCAAGTTCTGCAGCTCATGGGCACCTGTCATCTCAACTTTCTCCCCACGCTGCACGACACTTACGGTTTTTCTGTTCTTGAAGGATTTGCCCACGGTCTCCCCGCCCTGACGAGCGATGTTTGTGCGTTGCCGGAGTTCGTCTTTCCCGGGCCTGTGGCGGGCGCCAACGGCTTCCTTCTCCACTTGCCCAAGGACGGACGTAACTGTTGGAGCCATGTCGAAGAATCGGGTTCCCCCGATTACTGGGATCATCTCGACCAGGCGTTTCGATCAATGACCGATCAGGCGATGGCGCATCTGCGGGCTCTTGCCGCAGCTCCTGGTCAGCTCGAACAGCTCAGCGAGGCCGCCCTCGCCGGCATCGAGCAGCGCCACAATCCGTCTCTGCTGGCGCCGGCACTCGATGCCATCTACAGCCAATCGACTCCCATGCGTGCCGGAGCGCGGCTATGGGCCGGCGAGGATCGAGTGAGCCCTTCGCAAGGGCGGCATTTTGGGTAGAACCGGAGTTCATCAAGGTGCGCTATGGCCGGCGCACTGCAACACACCGAGGTATCCGCTCCATGGACCCACCGCCGACCGGTACTGATGCGCCATCACTCGGGAAATCTGGTGCAGATGAGTTAAATCGTGAGTAGCCCAGGTCGCCAGCAGTTGGGACAAGGTGACCACTCCGAGCGCAGGGTGTCGTGCGCGCCGGTCATAGTCTTCGGGCCCCAGGTGCAATGCGTGCAGTTCAGTCAGACTTTGTGACCGCGCAGCAGCGAACTCATCCAACAGCTGAACCAGCGGCTTCCCCTGGCTCTCTCGGACAAGGCCCCAACGATCAAAGGGCGCAAAACTGCGGGTCTCGCCCGTTGCAAGCACTATCCTCACGCGTGGCATCCAGTCGGTGCGCTCGGCGTGAACCAGGTGGGCCACGATATCAAAGGCGTTCCAGGTATTTTCACCTTCATTGCCGCGCGTCCATTGATCCGGCAAACCACGGAGAAGAGAATCAATTGCTGAGGGAGTTCGGGTGAGAAGGGAAATCGTGTGTTCCAGGTTTTGTTCCATCAGGCTCTCCAGAGACGCTGGTCTATCCAGAGACTTTGATTGTATCGGGAGGCGCCTACGCCGAGAGCATTTCCTGAATATGCCGCGCCTGTGCGCGTGCGTTCGACCAGGTAAAGCGTTCAAGAAATGCGGCGTAGCCTTGTTGCCCGAGACGTTTTCGGAAATCCGGGTCTTCCGTCAGCCGGCGCAATGCAGCGGCCAGGTGGACCGCCGACCCGCGTTCCACCATGATCCCTCCGCCAGCGGAAAGTATCTCCTGGGCGCCGCCGTTGCAGGTGCTGACGACTGGCAGTCCGGAGGCGAGCGCCTCCACGTTCACCAGGCCGAATGGTTCATCCCACACGGAAGGTGAGCAGAAAATATCCGCCCCGCGAAACAGGTCGCCCAGGGCGGCGCCGCTGCGATAGGGAAGGAACGCAACGGTCACAGGTGCGCTGGCCTTCAGACGCTTGATGTAATCAGTTTCCTGGCCGACGCCAAAGCCGGAGGAGCCTACGATCTTCGCCTTGAGTGACACTCCCTGTTCCTGCAGCAGCTTCATCGCGTCGAGCAGAACATGAACGCCCTTCTCTTCGACCAGGCGGCCGGCAAAGAGCACGGTAAGTGTTTCCGAAGAGTGTCGCGCGGCGATAGCGGGATAGAAGATGGACTCATCGGCGCCGCCGTAGAGAACGGACGCGGCGCCCAACCGGGAAAACTTGCTCCGAGCCTGTTCGAGCAGAAATCTGCTCATGAAGACCAGTCTATCCACGCGAACCCGCCGCATCAGCCGCTCGGGTCCGTCCACCAGGTGAGAGTTGTAGAGATAGAGCGCAATGCGGCCGCCCGCGTGATGAATAGGGCCGGTAAGGGCTAGGGCAAACTCCGGCCGATTGTGAATCCACACTATGTCGCCGGGTCGCACTCGTTTGAGCAGCGCGTGGAAGATACTGCGTATCACCCGGCAGTGAAAAAACCACGGCAAATGTGCAAGGTATCTTCGCCAACGCTTATAAAGTGCGAGCCCGCGCAGCACACTGATGGATTGGGCGGCAAGTTGCCAACTCTCATCCGCGGAGGGGCAGACCACCACGCAGTGGGATGTATTCCGGGTCACATTGCCGACCCAACGTGAGATTGCGCCGCCATGGAATTCCGAGAACGGTTCCGCTTCGGTAAGAACATGATAAGTAGTGCTGGGCACGTTAACACCTGTCACTGTTGGCTTTCGGTTGTTTCGCCACGCGGATGGGAGAACGAGCAAAAAGCAATGGCAGCAGTCACAGTAGTTACTGTTTCTCATTAAGTATTGTAAGCGCGCCGGTCGCGGGGATTGGATGGGTTGTGCCTACAGTGATGACAATGATTCAAAATGGCACATGTAAGTTCCAAATCAGACCTGTGTCCCTTGTCATAACCTCCCTTAGTCAAAACCGCGGTTGCTTTACACCAGGCGTTCTGTCACCGTTTGGCTAGCTCATAGAACGAAAGTAATAACGCGCTCGCGTGATCGATGCCTGGAATCATTTCCTGCACTGGCTTCCAAGACCACTTATGTAGTTATGGAACGAGCGACCTCTGCAAGTTAACGAGGAGAATCCTTGAATGAAAGCACTCAAGCCAATCTTGGGTAGCACCGAAACGGTTAAGTTTCTCGGGTTGACTATGCAACCCCGGTCGCTACAGGAATTGAATAACCTGGTTGAGCAGGGGATTCGCGAGCGCCGCAGGTGGATCATTGCGAACCACAATCTGCACAGCGTGTACCTTTGTCATCGTCATGCGCAGCTGCGCGAATTTTATTCGCGTGTGCGCTGCACCCACATCGACGGCATGCCCCTGGTGGCGATTGCCCGCCTTTACGGTTACCCGCTGCAGCGCCACCACCGCGTGACCCTGGCCGACTGGGCCTATCCGCTGATGGAGCTGGCGGCCAATAAAGGTTGGCGCGTCTTCTACCTGGGTTCGTCCAAGGGTTGCACAGAGAAGGGCGCGGCCCACTTACGCAAACTCTACCCTGCCTTGCAAATAGAAGTGAGTGAAGGGTACTTCGATGCGCGCTATGGCAGTTCTGAAAACGAGGCGCTGGTGGAGCGAATCAACGCTTACCGGCCAGATCTGTTAATGGTGGGGATGGGCATGCCGAGGCAGGAGTTGTGGACTCAGGAAAATTCCGCTCGGCTGAAGGCGCATGTCATCCTTTCATCGACTGGAGCGGCCTTCGACTATATTGCGGGTGTAGTGCCGACGCCTCCACGCTGGTCGGGCCCTTTGGGGCTGGAATGGTTCTTCCGGCTGGCGCACGATCCGGGGCGCCTTTTCACGCGGTATTTTCTTGAGCCCTGGTACATCCTGGGGCTGCTCATGCTGGACTATCCCCGGCGCCGTGATGGCCGGAAGCTAAGGGCAAGCGCACTCGATCCAGCTGAGAATCGCGCGCTCCATGAAGCAAACGTGACTTCTCGCTGAAGCCAATCATCCCAATACCGGCAGCAACGAACACACGCCGTAACGCAACGCGAAGCTCGTAGTAAGCCAGGAGTAGCGGCACGGCGAGCGACGGAAGTAAGGTGACGCTATCAATCGAAGAAACTTCATTCAGCAGTTAGGTGCGATGGGCGTGGCCAACTGGGCCGCGGCCGCGGCGCAGGCTGCAGCGGTTCCCCTGCAGCGATTGGCCTGGGAAAAGGGATTGCTGTTCGGCTCTTGCCTGGCGTTGAAGTATTTCGTTCAATCCGGGGCTTACCGGCAGTTGTTTATTTCGCAGTGTGACATAGCCACGCCGGAGCTACATATGAAGTGGAATTCCTTGAGCCAGCAACCTGAGGAATATGACTTTGGAAATGCTGATAAGTTTGTCGCATTCTGTGCCAGCAACCGTATCAAGGTTCGAGGGCATACGTTGGTTTGGCACGACTCGCTGCCTACGTGGGTACCTCCCTTGCTCACGGCAGGCAGCGGGCAAGGAATGATGGTCGACCATATCCGCAGCGTGGCCGGGCACTTCGCGGGGAAGTTATATTCCTGGGACGTGGTGAACGAAGTGCTCGATCCTGGCAGTAATCGACCGGATGGTCTGCGCGATAGTCCCTGGTTGCGGAGTGGCGGAGTTGATTACATAGAGCTAGCTTTCCGGACGACAGCCGCGGCCGATCCCAAGGCTCTTCTGGTGTGGAACGAGAACTATCTCGAGCTGTCCAATGGCTTTGGCCGGGCGAAGCGTACCGCGATGCTCAATCTGCTTGATCGAATGCTGGACCGTGGTGTGCCCATCCATGCCATCGGGCTTGAAGCTCATCTGCGGGCTGATCAGGTGGCCGTCCTGGGGGATGCCGCCTATGAGGTGTTCCTCAGCGAACTGGCAAGACGCGGCATGAAGATATTTATTACCGAGCTGGACGTTCAGGACGCAACGCTGCCCGCGGAGGACGGCGCGCGCGATCGGGCTGTCGCGGAAATTTACAGCAAATTTCTGGGGTCAAGCGTACGCCAGCCCGCGGTTCGAGGGATTGTCACCTGGGGGCTTGCAGATTCCTTTAGCTGGATAGCCGGATACCGCCCGCGCAAGGATGGTTTGCCGGTGCGGCCGCTTCCGTTCGACGCGAATCTGCAGCCGAAAGCAGCCTATTATGCGATTGCCCAAACTTTTGAGTCAGCGTCGCGTCGCGGTTAGATAGCTTACAGTAGCGGTTACCGAAAACATGCGGCTCTGTCTCCGGTTCGGTAAACCACACCTCGCGATCTTTTTGGGACCACAACAGAGGCCACAACAACGGTGCAATTACTTCAAGGAGCTGAGTTATGGTGATTGTCTCCGCGGTGATTCCCACTCGTGGGCGACCCGAACTCTTGCGTAGGGCGGTGCGAAGCGCCCTCGGCCAGACCCTGCGGGAGATCGAAGTGGTCGTCGTGGTCGATGGAGTGGATCCCGCTACGATGGTTGCCCTGGAAGCGTTGGCGAGGGAGGACGAACGTGTGCGCGTGGTTGCGCTGCCTTCCAGGGTGGGAGGATCCGACGCGCGCAATCGTGGCGTGGATGCGGCGGCGGGGGAATGGATCGCGTTTCTGGATGACGACGACGAATGGCTTCCGGGCAAGCTGCAGGCCCAGGTCGATGCGGCGAAACCATCTTTGCCGGTGTGGGTGGGCAGCTGCAAGTTGATCGCGCGCACGCCCGGAGGAGATTATGTCTGGCCCCGGCGTATGCCCGCGAGCGACGAACAGATCGGCGAATATCTGCTGGCGCGGCGCACGCTCACTCGGGGGGAGGGATACATCCAGACATCGACCTTCTTTGTAAGTCGCGCGCTGATGCTGGAGCAGCCGTTCAAGAGCGGCCAGTTGAAGCACCAGGATACTGAATGGGTTCTGCGCCTGGGGCGCCTGCCCGGGGCCCAGGTGGTGTTCGTCGATGAAGTGCTGGCCATCCACAACATCGAAGAAGACCGCACGACCGTAAGCAACCAGGCCAACTGGCGCTACTCGCTCGATTGGGTGCGGCGCGACCGGCACCTATTCACGCCGCGGGCGTTGTCCGGCTTCGTCCTGCACCAGATTGCTTCCGAGGCGTCGGATCAGGGCGAATGGCAGGCCTTTCCCCAGCTGCTGCTGGAGGCCCTGCGCCACGGCAAGAGCAACCCGCGCGATTACGCAATCTTTCTCACCATGTGGTTGCTGCCTCGCCGCCGCCGCCGTCGCTTGCGCGATTGGGTATCCCGCCGCCGGGGGCTCCGTTTGCTGGCGGAGTCTCTATGAGAATCCTTCATCTCACCCGCCAGTTCCTGCCTTCCCAAGGCGGCATGGAGAGTGTCGTCGAAGGTCTGGGTGTCGCTTTGCAGCGTAACGGACACACCGTGCAAGTGGCGACCCTCCGCCTGGTTTTTTCTACCGGAGCGATGGCCCCGGCGACGTCGGTCGAAGCGGGACTGGAGGTGAAGCGCATGCGCCACTGGGGCCCGCGCCGCTATCCCGTGGCCCCAGCTGCACTGAAGGCAATCCGCGGCTACGATTTGGTGCACATTCATGCCATCGATTTCTTCGTGGATTACCTGAGCCTGCTGCGCTCGCTGCATCGCGTTCCGCTGGTGGTGAGCACCCACGGCGGCTTCTTCCATACCGAGTGGGCGCAAGGTTTCAAGCAGATGTACTTCAACACCGTTACCCGCAAGTCGCTGGGAGGAGTAGCGGCGGTGGTTTGCGTGAGCCAGCACGATCGCGAACGATTTGGAAGTATCGTGCCCCCGCAGCGCATCCGGGTTATCGAGAACGGAGCTGACATCGATCGCTTCTGGGACCTGAAGAAGCGAATAGAGCCGGGCCTGATTCTGGGCATCTCTCGACTGGCGGAGAACAAGAGGATACACAAAGTTCTGGAGGCGATGGCTTTGCTCAAGCATCGATTTCCCTGCATGCGGCTGGAGTGGGTGGGCGCGGATTATGCCGGGATGCGGCCCGCACTCGAGCGTCGGGTCATTGCCCTGGGCCTGGAGGGCCGGGTGCGCTTTCATGGCGCTGCAAGCCGCGAGGAGTTGTATCGCTTGCTGCAGCGGGCAAATTTGTTTGTCTCGGCTTCAGCGTACGAAGGCTTCGGGCTTTCCGCGATAGAAGCAATGAGCGCAGCCACGGTAGTCGTGGTCACCGCTGTGGGAGCGCATCCCGATGTAGTGCAGGACGGGGTAAACGGGTTCCTGATCGACCGGGAGGGGACCGGGCTCGCGGCCAGCATGGAGCACGTTCTGTCGTTGCCGCGGGAGAAACTGGAGTTGATAGGCAACGCGGCGCGCGCCGCCACAAGGCGCTTTTCCTGGCAAGGCATTGCTCCCCAATATGAGCAACTCTACCGTGAGGTTCTCGACTGCGGCAGGAGATCCGGGGAGAACCTGTCATGAGCCAGGGAACCATCATTGTTTTTCGCATTCAGCTTTTGCCGCCGTCGGAGACGTTTATCGCGGCGCAGGCCGCCGCCATGCGGCGGTTCTCACCGTTTTTTGTGGGCTGGCGCAGGACCGCCGGGATCGACTTGCCGAGAGACAAGAGCTGGACCGTCGATGGCGGGGGCTTGCGAGGCAAACTACGGGAGCTGCGTTTCCGCTATGCGGGCCCCACTCGCGACCAGCTGGAGAAACTACGGGCGCGGGTTCCGCGGCTGGTCTATGCGCACTTCGCTCCCGACGGATACGCGGCGATGCAGCTTGCGCAACGGCTCGACGTGCCGCTGGTGACGGCGCTGCACGGCTACGACGTGACCATGGGCGACCGGGCCATCGCTCGAACCCGGCTGGGCCGTGAGTATTTGCAAGGCCGTGCGCGACTGCAGAAGAAAGGCGCGCTTTTTGTAAGCTGCTCGGCGTATGTCCGCAGGCGAGGACTCGAGGCCGGTTTTCCGGCAGATCGCACCATCGTGCACAACATTGGAGTGGATGTCGACCGTTTCAAGCCACCCACCTTCCGCCTGCGGGAAAAGATTGTCTTGTTTGTGGGCCGCCTGGTGGAGAAGAAGGGTTGTGGCAGCCTGATCGAAGCTATGGCAGAGGTACAGCTTCAACTGCCGGGGGTCGAGTTGGTGGTCATCGGCGGCGGCCGCCTGCGAGGCGCTTGCGAGGCGCGCGCGTCTGCGCTGCGCGTGCGTTGCCGCTTCCTCGGCACCCAACCAGCTGCTGTAGTACAGGACTATATGTCACGCGCGTCGGTCTTTTGTGTACCCAGCCTGGTTGCGGCCTCGGGCGACGCCGAGGGTTTCGGCATGGTGTTTATTGAGGCCCAGGCCATGGGCTTGCCTGTCGTGAGCACGCGCAGCGGGGGAATCACCGAGGCAGTCAAAGATCGGGAGACCGGGATGTTAGTGAATGAGCGCGACCCCCATGCACTGGCAGAGGCCATCCTCGCGCTGATACAAGATGACGCGCTGTGGCAGCGGTACAGCATTGCCGGCAGAAGGCGCGTGGAAGATCACTTTAACCTGGCACATCAAACCGAGCGCCTCGAGAACGTTTTCGAGCAGCTGATCGAAGGCGGCTGAAGCAGATGGCGCAAATGTCTCCCCTATTGAGCGAGCTTCCGCTGCCCACGGCGCAGAAGCCGCGCCGTTTCTATCAACCGGAGCTGGACGGTTTGCGGTTCTATGCTTTCCTGGGTGTTTTTGCCTTTCACACGCTGCCCTCGCAGCCAGCGTTCTATCGGCAGTTGCATTTTCCCGCGCCCGCGCTGTGGGGGGCGGCCGCAAGCTCCGGTGCGGCAGGTGTGGATTTATTCTTCGCGCTAAGCGCTTTCCTCATCACTTCGCTGCTGATGCGAGAACGGCAGCAGACGGGAGGAATCTCGCTGCGGCTGTTTTACATCCGGCGAATCCTCCGCATCTGGCCGCTCTACTTTGCCGTCGTCGGGCTGGGCATCGTGCTGTCGCATACGATGACCAGCCAGAGCCTTCCCTGGTACTACATTGCCGGCTATGCGTTGTTCGCCGGCAACTGGGTGAGCGCCGCTTTTGGGCATCCACAGTCGATATGCTCTCCGCTGTGGACGGTCTCGATCGAAGAACAGTTCTATCTGTTATGGCCGGCGCTCATGATGGTGCTCGAGCGCCGCGGCATGATCGTCGCGGGGATACTTACTTTTCTTTTCGCCGGCGTGAGCCAGGCGGGCATCGTGTTTGCCGGCCTGAGCGGCGGTTACATCTACTACGGCAGCGCATCGCGTTGTGACTCATTGGCGCTGGGCATCCTGCTGGCGCTGTTCACCGATCGCCTGCCCCGTCTTAGTCGCGGAATGCGTTTGCTGCTGGTGGGCGCTGGTGTGATTGGCTGGATGGTCTCGTCTGCGTGGCTGGTCGAACAGCCGGGCCCGATAAGCGGGCGTATGGTGCTGGGCCGCCTGATTATCTCGCTTGGCTCCGGCGCCATTCTCTACGGCTGCCTGCACAGCCACAGCACGCTGCTCAGGGGTAGTTGGGTGGTGAAGTTGGGCAAAGTAAGTTATGGACTCTACCTGCTGCACCTGGTGGGCCTTCTTATGCTGCAGAGTTTGTTCCAGCCGGTGTGGGGATGGCAGCTGCTGGCGACCAAGGTGCTGGCACTGCTTATGACCATGATTCTGGCGTTCGCTTCGTATCGTTGGATCGAATCGCCCTTTTTGCGGATGAAGGATCGTTTTGCTACTGTGCTTAGCCGGCCAGTCTGATGATAGAGGAGAAGCCATTTTGTCGTACTTAGCTCCTGATTCTAACGGCCACATTTTTTGCGCCACGTAACTGGAGATCCATGCTGGATAAGATAGCGTTCCAACCGTCGCATGTTGTCATCGCCGCGAGTTCGTCAACTCCTGAACTCACGCTGCGCGAAGTTGGCACCATGCTCACAAGACGGCGTGGCATTATCTACGCCAGTTTGTTGCTCTTTGTTCTGCTGGGGATCCTGGCCCTTGTATTCTCCACCCGGCGTTATAAGTCGGTGGGAGAGATAGAACTTCAGAAGGATTCGCCGAGCTCCCTGGGCATCCATACGGATAGCGGGGACGCCCCGTCCGACGCGCTCGAAGTCAACATGGTTATCCAGACCCAGGCGAAGATTCTGCAATCTGACTCGCTGGCTCTGCGGGTGATCGAGGATCTTCACCTGGAGCAAACAGAAGATTACCGGGTGAAGTGGAGTCCTATCGGTTGGGTTCTGGGCTTTTTCGGGCCGAAGGGCACGCCCGATCCCAAGGAGGCGTCGCTGGAGAATTCACCGCATCGGCGGATGCGGCTGCTGAAGATCTTCCATCGCAAGCTGACCGTAAAGCCGGTGGCAGGAACGCGCCTGATCGACGTGGAGTATCTAAGTCCTGATCCGCAATTGGCGGCGGCGGTGGTCAATCACCTGCTGCAAGGCTTGATTGAAAAGGGCTTTGAGGCACGTTATAGCGCGACCATGCAAGCCTCGTCGTGGTTGAGTGCGCAACTGGGAGATTTGCGCACCAAGACAGAGGAGTTACAGGCAAAGGTGGTCAGGTTACAACAGCAATCCGGCGTCTTCGCGCTGGGCGAGGTGGATCGCGAGGGTAGGGACCAGGTGTACAGCCCAACGCTCGAGAAGCTGCAGATGGCGACGCAGGCGGAGGCGCAAGCGCAGTCCAACCGCATCCTGAAAGGCGCTATCAACAATGTGGTCAAGAGCGGCAACGCAGAGCTCATTTCAGGATTGGGGGGCAGCGCCATTGTTGGCGGGCCAACATCCAGTATGGGCAGTTCGCTCACCTTGATCCAGAATCTTCGTTTGCAGGAGGCTAACGAGCAAGCCCAACTGCAGGAGCTGTCGGCAAAGTTCGGGCCGGCGTATCCCAAGCTTACCGAGCTGCGGGGAAACCTGGAAGCGGTGCAGGGGGCAATTCGCCAGGAGGTGGGACGGGTTGCCGGGCGGGCCCGCAATGACTTCATGGTTGCCGAACAAGCCGAAGCGAAGACGCGCCAGGATTTTGAAGCTGACAAAAGTGAAGCGGAAGCACTTAACAACAAGACGATCGAGTACCAGATGGTGCGGCAGGAAGCCGACCAAACCCGCTCGCTTTACGACGACATGCTGCGCCATCTCAAGGAGTCTGGTCTACTGGCGGGGCTGCACTCCACCAACATTTCCATCGTCGACTGGGCGAGGCCGAGCGATACTCCGGCGAAACCCGTGATGCTGCTCTACCTGGTGGGATCGATCGTGGCCGGCTTAATCTTCGGATTAGTCGCCGCATTGCTGCGCGACGTGACCGATACCAAGATTCAGGATTTGCGCGAGGTATCGCGCGAGCTCGGTCCCATCCCTCTCTCTTCGCTGCCGTATCAAAAGGAACAGCCTTCGCTCGCGGGAACGGAAAACTGGATTGCGAAATCTGCGTTGCCTGCTTTGGACCGGCCGAATTCCCTTTTTGTCGAATCGCTACGCTCGCTGCGGACTTCTCTGATGCTGTCGCGCAGCGGAGCCCCTCCGCGTTCCGTGCTGGTGACCAGTTCGCTCGCGGCCGAGGGCAAGAGTTTTCTCAGTTGGAATCTGGCCATCCTCTTCGCGCAGCAGGGAAAGCGAGTGCTGTTATGCGATGCGAACCTTCGCCACCCCTGGCTGCATCGCAATCTCGAGGTCAGCCCGCAGGCCGGGTTGAGCACGGTGCTGGCGGGCCACTCCCCTGATCATGGCGCCTCCGCCATTATTCCAGTGCATGAGGTTCCCGGATTGTTCCTGCTGCCCGCTGGGCCGTTGCCTCCCTACCCCGCCGAGTTGTTGGCGTCTCGGCAAATGGCGGAGCTGGTGAGGGCTTGGGAGACGCAATACGATCTGGTGATTCTGGATGCTCCGCCCGTTCTGCAAGTGACCGACTCAGTAGTGCTGAGTTCCATCGTCAACTCTGTACTGCTCATGGCCCGGCATGGCAAGACTCCCCTGGCTTCGCTTGAAAAGAGCTATCGAATGCTGGAGGAAGTACAGTCGGCCAGTGGCCGCAAAATCAACATCGTGATCAACGGCGTCAGAGATCAGTCTGCTGGCGGATACTCCCGGGATCGCGAACGAAAGGCTGCAAAGGCTTAAATGAAAAACTCACGACGGCTTTGCATGGTTTTTCTCTTTCTCTTTGGCCTCGCGGCTGTTTTGCCGGCGCAAGAGAGTCTGCTGATCGGGCCTGGCGATCTGCTGCACCTGCAGGTGTACGACACACCTGAGATGGAACAGCGTGCTCGGGTAACCGATGCCGGCAATATTCCCTTCAGTTTTCTGGGCAGAGTCAGCGTATCCGGTTTGACGCCGGAACAGGCAGCTGAGCAGATCGAGCATCGCCTGGTAGCTGCTGGTGTCATGCGGCACCCGCAGGTAACGGTTCGCGTGGAGGCATACGCAACCCAGAACGCTTCGGTGATGGGGCAGGTACAAAAGCCTGGCGTCTATGAGATCGATACGTCGCGCAAGGTGGTCGAAGTGCTTGCGATGGCGGGCGGGTTGACCGATCTTGCCGACCGCCACATTACGATTGAACGCGCGGGCGCCGCGAAACAAAGGGTTGAGTACTATTTCTCGAATGCAGCCGCGACTGCTTTGGCTGACGATCCCATGGTCTACCCAGGTGATACGGTGGTGGTGCCCAGGGCAGCGGTCGTCTACGTTCTGGGCGACGTATTAAAGCCGGGGGGCTATGCGATCGATACCAACAATTCGAAAATGACTGTGCTGCAGGCCATCGCCCTGGCCGGCTACGCAAACCACACGGCAGCCGTTGGAAAATCAAAACTGGTGCGTGAGACTTCGACGGGTGTCCAGGAGATCGATCTGCAGGTGAGTGAAATGCAGAAAGGCAAGAAGGCCGATGTTGCCCTGTTGCCTGACGATGTGATCTATGTTCCCTTCAGCTTTATCCGCAACGTTGGAGTGAACGGCCAGGGAATTCTGGCCTCCGCCGCCTCTGCTGTGATCTATAGCCACTAACGTGAGCAGACACGAAGGGCTGCCTGAGGCGGCGGTGAATATCTGGAGGCGCGTTTCCACCTGGGCGCTACTGCTGCTGCTGCTCTATTTTGCCCTGGACGGAATCTCGCCATTCATGAATGATCCCACGGCCACGCGGGCGGTCGCGACCAGTTCCGCTGGTGGAGTCATCTTTGAGCGCCTCAGCAAGTTCTTGATCTTTGTGGCTTGCATGATGTTTGTTGTTCGGCGGCACCAATCGGTTCGCCGCCTGAGCATGCAGATGAAGCTGGTGACGAGCTTTCCTATCCTCGCTCTTCTGCTATGCCCGGTTTCGCAGCAGCCAACGCGCACGATCAGCTCCGGCGTTTTGCTCCTGGGCGCCATTCTGCTGCTGTTCTACATGATGTCGCGATACTCGCTCGACAAGGTGCTTGAAATATTCCTGGTTCTGGGCACGGTAACGATCGTGGCAAGCATTCTATTTGCCCTGGTCCTTCCCCAGTATGGTCTAGACCAGATGGGTGGCCATTCCGATGCATGGAAAGGCATCTTCAGCGCCAAGAATTATCTCGGCAATCTGGCGCTATTTTTTCTTACCATCGCTGTGTCTTATCGTGCGCGCACGTCCTGGATGCGTTTCGTTCGCGCTTCACAAATCATCTCTTGCCTGTTGGCGATTGCGTACTCGCGAGCAGCAACCGCATATATGCTCACCGCGGTCTACCTTGTCTATTATTTAACGTTGAAAGCTCTCCACGGTTTTCGCAAGAAAGACTACCTGGTTGTGGGTCTGTTCTTGTTGGTAGCTCTTTCCACCGCCGCCTCGGTAATTGTGGTCTGGCCGGATTTTCTCTTCAACCTGCTAGGCAAAGAGGTAACCTTGACCGGGCGGACCGAAATATGGTCGGCGGTCCTTGAATCCATAGCCAGGCGGCCGGTGCTGGGCTATGGCTACCAGGCCTTCTGGCTTGGCCTTGAAGGCGAATCGTATCGCATCATTCTCGCGGTCTCGTGGGTTTTGGCCCAGGCGCAGAATGGCTTTCTCGATGTAATGCTTGAGATGGGCGCGGTGGGTCTGGTCATCGTGTTGCTGGTCTTCGGGTTCGCCTTCCGTGATGGCGTGCTCTGCCTTCTTCGTTCTCGTGACGAGACGCAGCTCTGGGCTGTGGAGTGGTACCTGGCCATCGTGGTTCTCACCCTCATCTACAACCTGGACGAGAGTTTTCTTTTCGACCCCAAGCATCTTGGTTCGATGATGTTTCTGTTGGCCTGCGTGGGGTTAAAGATGGAGTGGATGCGTCTGCGCGTGTCCAGTGTGCAGCGAGTCTGAGGTGGTAGGGCGCACAGCAGGTCCCTCGGCTTTCCCGGATTTCCTGTCGAGGTCGGTGACGTCGCGAAACTCCATGCGGTTTTCCTTACAGAAAACAGCACACGCTGCACTGTCCAGCGCCGCGAACAGGAAATCGGGGTTCGCTCCCACGGCGCGCCGGGACAGGCGGGATGACAAGGCGGCGGAGGAGTTTCCCAGGAGAGCGGTTGTAGTGCCATGACTTTGTCATATCGACCGAAGTGGAGAGAACCGCGGTTTCGTTTTTACTCGCAGCTGCTAACAAGCGCTATTTACCGAGCGCCGCTTCAACGGCCGATGTTACCTCGGGCGAATCGGGAGTGACGGCCGGCTCGAAGCGCTCTACAGGTTTTCCATTGCGGTCGAACAGGAACTTGGTGAAGTTCCACTTGATCTCGCCACCAATTTGCGGATTGATCGATTTGTCTGTCAAGAAGACATAAAGCGGCGTCTTATCTTCGCCCACCACGGAGACCTTGGCCATCATGGGAAACGACACATTGTACTTGTTCCGGCAAAAGGTCTTGATCTCCGCATTCGTGCCCGGCTCCTGGGCAGCGAAGTTGTTCGCAGGTATGCCGACGATCACCAGGCCGCGGTCTTTGTACTTTTCATAGAGCGATTCCAGGCCTGCATACTGCGGCGTGTAACCGCACTTGCTGGCCACGTTCACTAATAAAAGAACTTTACCGTGGTAACTGCGAAGGCTTACCGGCTGGCCATCGATGGATTTCAAAGTAAAGCTGTAAACGCTATTTGCCGGTATGGCCATGCAGACCCCGGCGACGAACAAGATGAGAACAAGGGCTAGTTTGCGCACAAAAGCTCCTCCAACGGTTCCCTCAGGATACCGCAACCGCTTAACTCAATAGTCTTACACGTCGCAAAGGTCCACTGCCTGCAGAAGCGAAGCGCGGGGATCGCCGGTGGGGACGAACTCATGCGCGACATAGCCCTTAAAGCCCGAAGCGACGATCCCGCGCATCACGCCATCCCATTGCACTTCCTGCTTATTGTCCAGTTCGTGGCGTCCCGGCACGCCGCCGGTGTGAAAGTGCCCAAGCCACTCAATATTCGCCTGGATGGTTGCGATCAAGTCTCCTTCCATAATCTGCATGTGGTAGATGTCGTAGAGCAGCTTGACGTGGGGTGAATTTACTTCTTTCATCACGCCTACTCCCCAGGCGGTGTGATCCGCCATGTAGTCTTTATGGTCGACCTTGCTGTTCAAAAGCTCGAGACAAAGGAGCACGTTGTTATCTTCCGCGATTTTCTTCATCCGGTTTAATCCGATAACGACATTTCTCGCCCCCTCTTCATCGGACATACCACGTCGATACCCGGAGAAGGTAATAACATTGGGAACTCCAGCCTTGGCAGCCAACGGTACGTTGAGACGCAGTCCTGCTTCGATCTTGTCGTGGTTGGCAAGTACATTGAGACCATCCGGAATGGTGCCCGCGGAGACGTAGCCCATGGTGCAGATCAGTCCATATTTCCTGGGGATTTCAAATTCTTCCGGTTGCAGCAGGTCGATACCTTTCAAGCCAATCTGCACCGCATAGGTGCACAATTCATCGAGGCTCATTTTTGGATAGCACCAGCGGCTGACGGACTGATG
Organism: uncultured Acidobacteriaceae bacterium; assembly: GCA_963758385.1. Lineage (GTDB taxonomy): Bacteria > Acidobacteriota > Terriglobia > Terriglobales > Acidobacteriaceae > PALSA-350. The sequence goes on from CAVWVA010000002.1 coordinate 673,087, forward strand.
AATATTTCCCTTCCTGTGGATGGGGCCATCGTTTGTAGCTGCGGCCTTTTCCTGGGCCCAGGCCAGCGAAGAACTTGAAGCCAGCGCTGTGCCGGCGACCGTGCTTTGAATCATCCTGCGGCGGGACATCGAAGACATGTTGAGATACCTTTCGGAGCAGATCGAACACACGCACGTATTTAATCACCTTTTGCTTGCTTCCCACCAAGCGGGGCTCATTTGCATCAGCAGATGTACAATTCCCTCGCGGAAGCACCGATGAATGACCACGCATTCCTATCGATCCGGCCGGAGCGTCCATGCTTACACTCGCGCGAGTCATAGCGTTGCTTTCACTCCTCTCCTTTCCGCTTGTGGCGCAGGTAACCGTCTTCTGGCAGCCGGGATTCCCGACAATTGCCAGTCAACCCGTTAGCCGCGCGACCCTTTCGTCTGCGCTGAACGATCCCGCCTTCGTTGACCTGAGAGCATTGCAGGCGCCTGGGGCGCTCGAGAAAACTGAGCTCCTGGTTTTGCCCTATGGATCGGGTGTACCCACCGAGGGCTGGAGGGCCATTGAGGAATACTTAAACCACGGGGGAAACCTTCTCGTCTTGGGCGGGCAGCCTTTGCGCGTACCGGTCACGCAGCTCAACGCAAACTTTGTACAGACCCGTCCGCAGGATACTTACTCGCGGGTGCTTGACCTACGCCACACCTATGAGGTTCCGGTAGCGCCGGAGGCGCACTTTTCCTGGAGGCCGGGCTACGCGTTTGCCTCTACCCCAAAGGTGCGGGCAGAGAAATTTTTCACCGTGGAAGGTCGTCTCAGCGGTCTTGGCTACATGCGCGACAGCACAGGACTGGCGGTGGCGGCGCCCGTCATCGTGATCGATCATGCACCTGGTGGGCCGATGCCAGGCAGCCGCATCGTCTGCCTGGATTTTCAGCCGGTGAACGGCTATTGGGAAAGTGAGGACGGCATCGCGCTCATCCGTCAATCGGCCGCCTACGCTCGCCGAGGGCGCGACCAGCCTCTCTGTCGAGACGCTCTTCTCGGTCTTGAGGCCGAACGAAGCTCCGCAAGTTACTGTGCATCTGCAGCAAGCCAAGGCGGCGAGTGCGAAGGGCGAAGTGCAACTGGAGCTCATATTCGAAGATAAGGTTATTCAGAGCGCCACACTGCCCGCGGAGTCGATCGAGACATCTGCTCTCCCGGCGCCATTTCATAACCCGCTGCCAGCCGGCTTCTACAAGATTCGCGCTACTTATCGGCGTCAAGGACACTTCTGTGAGTTCTACGAAAATGGCTTCTGGGTTGCAGACCGGAGTTCGCTGGACGAAGGCGCTTCGCTCGGAGTCAACGGCGACTTCCTTACTCGCGGAGGCAAGCCATTCTTCCCGGTGGGCACAAACTACTTCACCACGGAAGAAAACGGCTGGGATTTCTCCGGTCCGCGCAACGCGGCAGTGTGGGAACAGGACTTCGCTGAGATGGCGGCTCACGGTGTTACGTTCGTCCGCACCGGCGTTTGGATGAAGAATGCAAAATTCATTGCGCCCGCAACAGGCGGGCCAGACGAGCGTTTCCTGCGCAATCTCGAGGCTTTCCTTATATGCGCACACCGCCACGGCATCGTTGTTAATTTCACTTTCTTTGCCTTCTCTCCCGTCTCCGGCGCAACCGAGAGCGCGGCTCCACAGAAGAACCCGTACATCGACGAAGATGCATTGCGCGCGCAACAGGCCTATGTGCGCGCCGTGGCAAAAGCATTTGCAGACGTACCGTGGCTGTGTTGGGACCTTATCAACGAGCCGAGCTTTTCCAATCCCCAGCAGATATTCAAAGGCAATATACCCAACGGTGATGCGGCGGAGCTCAGCGCGTGGCATAAGTGGCTACAAGCAAGATACAAAGACCTGAGCGACCTTGCCGATGCGTGGGCTGAGACACCGGAGCAGTTGGGCAGTTTTGACAGCATCCCGCTGCCGAGCGTTGCTGATTTGACTTATCAGCGGTATGGAAACCCGCGCCAGGTGCGCGCTCTTGATTACAACCTGTTCGCGCAGGATATGTTCAGCCGTTGGGTGCAATCGATGGTCGCGGTCATTCGCCAAGCCGGCAGCGAGCAGCTCATCAATGTCGGGCAAGACGAAGGTGGCGTCACCAACCGCGTGTTAAATCAGTTCTACGCGCTGGCGGGCGTTTCCTTCACCACCAACCACACCTACTGGCAAGACGACGCCTTGTTATGGGATTCCATCGCGGCCAAGCGCCCTGGGATGCCGAACATCACCGGAGAGACCGGTTATCAACCAGTCTGGGCTCCTGATGGAACGTGGCGCTACGACGAGTTCACCGGCTTGCCGCTTACGGAACGCAAGTGGGCGCTAGGCTTTGCCGCCGGCAGTTCGGGGGCCGTGCAATGGGATTGGGCCCGCGAAGTCGACTTCGGCATGCAGCGCAGTGACGGTTCGGCCAAAGTGTGGGAATCCATGATGCGCAGCCTGGGAGAGTTTGCAAAACAGGCGGCACCTTATGCTACCGATTTCATGAAGCCGGAGATCGCCATCATCCTGCCACAGTCGTTTCAGCTTTCTGTCTCCAACGCGCTCGCGACGGAAGCCCAACAGAATGCCGTCCGCGCGCTTTACTACTATGCGCGTGGCGAAGCTTACGCCGTCGGCGAGTACCAGATTGCCTCCCTGGGGTCGCCTAAACTCATTCTTCTGCCCTCGCCCTTCGCGCTTACTGAAGATGCATGGCAGGCGATTGCGGCCAGGGTGCAAGCGGGAGCTACCCTATTGGTGACCGGTCCATTCGATGGGGACGCGCACCTGCATCCAACGGGGAGACAGGATCAAGTGGGCCTCTCCTACGTAGACGCCCCACTTACTCTGCGCAACAACCAGTTCAAGTGGCCGGGTGGCGAAGAGGAGTTTGTGTTTGGCGGCAACAAGACGACAGTCCTGAGCCGCGCCCAGCTTGCCGGAAACCAGGATTGGATAGAGAAGCCTCTCGGCAAGGGGAGAATCCTGTTTGCTGCCTTGCCGATTGAACTCAATCAAAACCTGCAGGGAGTCGGAAGTATCTATCGATACGCCATGAAGACGGCCAATGTCTCTTTGACCTACACCACCACGCTGACCGATAGTGGCATGCTCATCTGTCCAACGCGCCTGCCCAAAGCCACACTCTATGTACTCATGTCGGAATCCGATCAGAAGGCAATCTCATTTCACGATGTACGCAGCGGCAAGGATGTTTCGGGTCAGATCGAACCCGGCCGCGCGGCGCTGCTGCTCATTGGCGATGACGGAGAGCTCATTGCCAGCTATAACTGGCACTAATCCTGCGACTACTTTTCTTCCGGAGCAACGGCTGTGGGGTAGAGGCCTGACAGCGGCTTGCTTTTTTCATCCAGCAGCTCGGGATGAGGCAAGGGCTTGCGCGGGATCATCTGTTCGCGCATGGCAGCGTTGTAAACGAAGATAGCTTCCACGGTGGCGATCTGCCTCAGGTCCGCGGGCTGCAATCGCTCATAGGTGTCCATGTTGGAATGGTGAGTACGGGTATCGTAATCCATCGGATCCTGGATGAACTGGAAGCCAGGGATGCCGACAGCATCAAACGAAAGGTGGTCGGTGCCATCGGTATCCCGGTTGCTTATGGTGGTCACGCCCAGGTCCTTCAACGGGGTCATCCACTGCCCGAAAACGCTATCAACCGCGGCATTACCCTGGGTATATATGCCGCGAATTCTTCCCGTTCCGTTATCCACATTGAAATAGGCGGAGACAAGCCTTTGCTCAGGTTTCGGGATGAGTGGCCCCACTGGCTTGCGGAGAAATTCAGGCAAATTCAATTGGTCCGCGGCATTGGAAGTTGGAAAGGCACCGAAATGTTCTGCCGCATATCCCTTGCTGCCCAGAAGGCCCTGCTCCTCGCCTGACCACAGAGCGATCCGGATGGTCCGCCGCGGCTTGACTTTAAGCGCATTCAGGATGCGCATCACTTCCAGGGCTACCACTGAGCCGGCCCCGTTATCCGTAGCGCCAGTACCTGCGATCCAGCTATCGAGGTGGCCGCCCACCATTACTACCTCGTCCTTCAGCCTGGGATCAGTGCCAGGTATTTCGGCGACCGTATCAAACCCATGTTCGTGGTCCCCGCTGAACCTGGTTTCAACGTCCATCTCAATCGAAACAGGCACGTGGTTTTCGAGCAATCGAAACACCCGGCCATAATTCTCAATTTGCGTCACCACCACGGGGAACGGGATCGCGGTGTCTCTATGATAGGGAGTGGCGCCAAGCACAGCGCTTCGGTCGTCGAAGAGAATCCCTGTGCCTCCACCGTTCTCGCCATCGCGACTGGGAACGATCACGCCCGCGATGTTCTCTCCACTCAGGAAGGGCAGGATCATGTCGTTAAGTTTCCGGCTTTTCAAATACCTGTCGATGCGCGCCTGTCTCACTGGGTCGCCGCCCTGGGGCGGAAGCTGTTCCAGGTCCTTGAGTTGCTTGTCGGTGTAGCGGGTAAAGAAGGGTTGGTCAGGCACCGGTACATCACGCATAGCGCCGAGCAAGACAATCTTGCCGGCGAGTTTGCCCTTGTACCTGGCAATGTCGCTCGCGTCGTTGATGACCACGGAGACGGCCTGCGCCGTTACTGGCCCTTTGGTAGAAGGCGACCATGGACCGGCCTGGGCGACAAAGACCGCTGTGTCCGGCTCTGTCATGCGGACCCAGGTGTTGACCTGCTGCCAGCCCATGCCGAACTCTCCCCAATCTTCCAGGTGCACGTTGACGCAGCCCATCCTGGTAAGTTGGTCGCGGGTCCATGCGTTGGCTTTTGCCATGTTGGGCGAACCTGTCAGCCGAGGGCCAATTCCATCGGTCAGGCCTCCGGCGTAGTCCATTACATGTGAGTGTTTCAAGCCTTCTTCACGAATTGTGTTGTACGCGTTAAGGTCGATCGGCTCGCTAGCGGGCTGTTGTAGCTGCGAGTCGTTCCAGCCGGGCGGTTGCTGCGCGGTTGCTTTGCCGGGTTTCTCGTCGGATGCCCTACAGAGAACTGCAGCACTGGCGAACATTAAGGACGCGAGGATCAGGCCGCGCTCCAGAACCATGAAGATTGTCTCCTTGAAGAGTCACTGCAGCCTGTTACCGAGGCAAGCTTAGCGGAGCTGCAAGGTCGCGCCTGCGGAGCCAACTCTAGAAAGCACGCCGCAAACAATTTGTATACACTGATAATTAATTCCATTCCACCTTCAATTGCAAATGAAGGCAAGAGGCCGCGAGCAGTGCGCATGGCTCCGAAACAACCTCAGGTTATTTCTCCTGCAAGCGACTCGCCTGACCCGATGCAAATCGATGGCCTCATGGCGGAAGAGCGCCGGACCCAGATCCTAATGATCTTGCGTGCCAACGGGCGGGTGAAGGTCGACGAGCTGAAACGCCGGTTCCGGACTTCGGCAGTGACCATCCGCAACGATTTGAACGCACTGGACCAGAAAGGGCTGGTGCAGCGCTCGCATGGCGGTGCAGTCAGTCCAGATACCATTCTTCGCGAGTCGCCGGTATATGAGCGTCTACGAGCTCAGGCCGATGAAAAACGCCGGATTGGAGCAATGGCGGCAACCTTCATCAACGATGGCGAAACCATTATTCTTGATTCGGGCACCACCACCCTCGAGATCGCCCGCCAGATCAAGAATAAGCAGGGCCTGCAGGTTCTCACCAACGGCGTAAACGTCGCGGCTGAGTTATTGGATGCTCGCGGTATTCAGACTTTTATTGCCGGAGGCACGGTCCGTGGAGATTCGGCTTCTATCGTAGGACGGTCGACAGAAGAGATGTTCGATCAATTCGCCGCGGATAAGGTATTTCTAAGCGCCGCAGGGTGCGATCCGGATTTTGGAGTAAGCGGAGCAAACATCGAAGAAACCATGGTGAATCGGGCCATGCTGCGAATTGCTCGCGAAGTTATTCTGGTTTCAGATGCGACCAAGTTCTCCAAGCGCAGTATGTCGCGTATCGCAGCCTTCAGTGAGATTGACACCGTGATAAGCGACAGCAGCCTGCAGCCGGAACTTCAGGAGAAGGTCCGGTCTTACGGTTGCAAGCTCATTCTCGTGTAACAGGCTAAAGCAGCGACGAATGGATTCGAACGCCTTGCACCACCCGGTTGATGATGCCTGTCGGGCTTGGATTGTCGGGATTCAAGCCAATGCGCAAGCCTAGATGATATCCCAGTAACTGGGGCGATAAGATCTCGTACGGCGTTCGCAGAGAGTCGTCCAGCTGGGGAGTAATCGCCGGTATCACCTCATCGCCCAATTGGCGATCCTTCTCCTTATCGCCGATGACAACTACATACCCAAGCTTCTTGGCGCGCAGCTCGCCGATCAGATCCTCCTCATACATCCTGCGCACCGGATCATTCGAGAGCAGGCACAGTATCAGGGTGTCTGGCCGTACGAAAGACATCGGACCATGCCGCAATGCCAGGTATGTCTCTGCAACCACAGGAAAGCGGCCGGCGGTCATTTCGAGGGCCTTCAACGCGGCCTCTTGCCCCCAACCAACTGCGGGAGAAGAAGACAGCATAAGAATTCGATCCTGTCCGCGCACGGCGAGCCTTTGGCATTGCTCATCGATCTCCGGTAGCAACTCTTCCGCACGAAGGCTCGCTTCTTCGACCGAGGCTGCTGTCAGCGAAGGATTGACCAGGCAAAGCCCGGCGAGCACGAGGTTAGAGAATGAGCTCGTCATTACCAGGCTGCGGTCGTTGGTCCGGGGATCGAGCGTAATGACGCTGTCCAGGCTGCCCCGCGCCAGAGCACTGTCATCGTTGCATATAATTGCCAGCTGGTAAGTGAGGGGATGGAGCGAGCGAATACTTTCGACAACCGCTGCGCTCTCAGGGCTATCCCCGGATCGCGCCAGCGAAATCACCGCGTCCACGCCGAAAGAATGATGTTCCGCGTCAACCAGCAGATCCGTCGTGGGAATTGCGATCGCTTGCGGCCATGCAGCCGCGACCGAGGCAGCTGCGTAGGCTGACGTTCCCGCTCCCGTGAGCAGCACCCGCTTTCCCCGCAGTTGCGAGCTAAGGTTGAATTGCAGCGAGGCCTCCGACACCAGCGGTGGCGTGGTCCTCCAGAGAGCGGGCTGCCCCCAGATCTCAGATTTCGTTAATGGTTCGTCTTGCGAGACGCTCTGCACTCCGGCGTCGTGATTGGACACCATGATTAAGTTCCGATCTCTTTCTTTTCTTCCGACCCTTTGGCAGCAGTCACCGCGCTAACCAGCCGCGCAGCATTCAATGAACCATCTTCGATATAATAAGAAAATAAACGAAATACTTCAACAGTTAGAACAAGGAACCCAAAGGGGAGGACCTACCCCGGGCGGGCCCCTGTGGGACGAGGCGTTCGATACTCTGCAAGGACCGTTGCATTTCCAGAAAGATGCGGAGAGACGTGGGAAAGATGGGAACAAAGACGGAAGTGGCCATCGTCGGGGAACTCAACCTGGACTTTATCCTGGAGGGCTTGCCCCGGGATCTGCCAGAGGAGAGGGAACTCCTCGCGAGTAATTTCACTATGACGCTGGGCAGCTCGGCGGCGATCATGGCCCACAATCTTGCGCTGCTTGGAACCGGCGTCAGTTTTAGCTCCCGCATAGGCCCCGATCCGCTGGGCAAACTTTGCTGCCAATGGCTGCAGGAAGCGGGCGTCGACATCGCGCAAGTTCGTTGCGTCGCCGACGGTAGCAGCACAGGGGTGACCTTTATCCTGCCTTTGACCGCCACCAGGCGAATCCTTACTTATCCTGGAGCCATGGCAGAGATGGGGATGGGAGATCTCAATACGGAGTACCTGGCGACCGCAAAACACTTCCACTTATCGTCATTTTTCCTTCATCGGGCGCTCACTCCTCAAATTCCGGCTCTCTTCTCCCTGATGAAGCAACGCGGCCTCACCACTTCGCTGGATACCAATGACGACCCGCAAGACGAGTGGGATAGCGGACTGGCCGCGGTGTTTCCTCACCTGGACATCCTTTTTTGCAATGAACGCGAGATTCTGAAAATCGCTGGAGTAGACAGCCCAGACGAAGCGGCGCAACGCATTTCTGCTGTGGTACCCATCCTCGTCGTGAAGCGCGGGCCTCGCGGAGCTTCGCTGTTTGTACGCGGTCAGCGCATGGATGCGCCGCCAATCGCTGTTCGGGTTCAGGATACCGTTGGCGCCGGCGACACCTTTGATGCCGGGTTTCTAAGTCAGTGGCTTCGGGATGCTCCCTTAGAGCAGTGCGTCGCCTTTGGTAATGTGGCGGCCGCGTTGTCGACGACACGCGCAGGAGGCATCGCCGCTTTTAAGGATTCCGCTTATCGCGACGCGTTTTTGACTGAACACTGGCCGCAGTCCCGCAAGTAGGGCGATTTCGATCTGGTTAACCCAAGCGCATTGCTCGTGCCCAGGATCGTTTGGGGAACGCGGTGAATCACGATCTCTTGCGCCTTAGCCCCTGCGGCTGCAATCATGACTGGGATTCGAAAGGTTTCCGCCATGCGCAAGCGCCCGCTGATTTTCATGACCATGTTTGCAGTTTCGATTGGTCTATTCGCACAAACTCCCGCGTGGCCGCCGAGTCCCGATCATCTGACCATCCCTCTGTGGCCCAGTGGCGCTCCCGGAGAGCAGCCGAATCCGAAGCCCGAAGGTGATCTCACCACTGCCAAAGACCGCGACGTTGGCGGTAAGCCAGTGATTCGTATCGGTAATGTTTCCAATCCCACGCTCACGCTTTATACGCCTAAAGGTGCGAACACGGGGGCCGCCGTGGTGGTCTTTCCCGGAGGTGGTTACTATATTCTCGCCATTGATCTCGAAGGATCCGAAGTATGTGACTGGGTGAATTCGATAGGGATAAGCTGCATCCTGGTCAAATACCGTGTCCCCAAGTCCGGCCCCTTTCCCAAGTCTTCGGCCGCCCTCCAGGATGCTCAGCGCGCTGTCGGCATGGTGCGTTCTCATGCCGAGGAGTGGCACATCGATCCCCATCGTATCGGGGTGCTGGGATTTTCTGCCGGAGGCCACCTGGCCGCTTCCCTGAGCACTCACTATGACCAGAGACTTTACGATCCGATCGACAGTGCCGACAAACTCAGCTGCCGTCCAGACTTTGCAGTAATCGTTTATCCAGGCTATCTTGCACTGGAAAATCAGAATTACGCGCCTAATCCGGACATTCATCCAACCGCACAAACTCCGCCGACATTCCTTGTGCAGGCTGAAGACGACGAGGTCCATGTGGAAAATGCTGTCGTCTATTTCCTCGCTTTGAAAAATGCCCATGTACCGGCCGAGCTACACATCTACGCCGAGGGTGGACACGGCTACGGCCTGCGCCGCACGGCACTCCCGGTGACAACGTGGCCCCAGACCGCAGAGATTTGGCTGCATACCATTCACGTGTTGTCCGATTCCGCTAGCCCTTCCGACCCGGGAAAATGAACCGTAGACCATCTTGATAATGACGAAGGCTTGGAGTGTCCGGTGATGGACAGCGCTGCGGGTTTGTGGACAGTTCGTACCCTGGAGTGTTTTGTAAGTTGAAGAAAATGAGAGGGTGCGCTTGGCCGGCCACGTGCTCCATATTGGGCGATGGTGGTGAAAATGTTGCGAAGAATTTTTGCCGTCGCGCTTTTTGCATATTCGATTATCTTGCTTTACGGGAAGCAGCCACCTTCGATCGCGGTTCCCGCCGGAAGCGAACTGCTTCTCACGGCCACAGGAGACGGGTCCCAGGTCTACACCTGCACCGATGGGCACTGGACGCTCGAGGAGCCCGATGCCCGGCTACTCGATGAGCATGGGCAGGTCATCGGTACTCACTTTGCGGGCCCAACCTGGCGGCTCCAGGACGGAAGCGAAGTAAAGGGTAAGGCCATGGCGAATCAACCCTCCCCCGAAGAGTCCTCCGTGCCCTGGCTGCTGCTGCAGGCCGTTGCGGGAAGCGGCAGCGGCAAGCTGGCGAAGGTGCTTTACATCCAGCGGACTGAGACCCATGGCGGCTCTGCTCCCGTGGATACGTGTGCAGGTGGTGAGAAGCGAGTGCCCTACACGGCTAAGTACAGCTTCTACACTGCCAAGTGAACGAACGCACTGCTGCGCCCGATGGGAAAGGGAGAACAAGTGGCAAACATTCATCCCACCGCGGCCGAGGGCTTTGCCGCCGGGGCGGCCGATTATGTCGCCGGCCGGCCTGAATATCCGGCTGAAATCGTGGAATGGCTCGTCCACGATCTTGGCCTGGGCATGGGCAAAACAGCGCTAGATCTTGCCGCGGGCACGGGGAAGTTTTCTCGCAGCCTTCTGACAACGGGGGCGAGGGTGATTGCTGTCGAGCCAGTACCGGCAATGCTGGCGCAGTTGATCCGCCAGTATCCCGAAGTGGAAGCCTGGAGTGGTTCTGCCGAAGCCATACCGCTGGGGGACGCATCGGTGGACGCGGTGGTTTGCGCCCAGGCATTCCACTGGTTCGCGACGCCGGAAGCGCTCCACGAAATCCGTCGAGTCTTAAAGCCGGGTGGCGCCTTCGGTCTCGTCTGGAACGTGCGCGACGATAGCGTGAAATGGGTCGCAGCGTTGACCCAGATCATGAAGCCTTTCGAGGGCGATGCTCCCCGATTCCACTCCGGGGAATGGAGAAATTTATTTCCTGCGGATGGGTTTGGCCCCCTCCGGGAAAAGCGCTTCCTGAACCTCCATACCGGTTCACCTGAACAGGTGATTATCGATCGAATTCTATCGGTGAGCTTCATGGCGGCCCTGCCCCCGGAAGAACGCCGGCGGGTGACAGCTGATATCAGGGAAGTGATCGCAACTTTTCCGGAACTCGCGGACAAAGCTCAAGTCACTTTTCCCTACGATACGTTTGCCTTTGTCTGCGCCAGGCTATCGTAGCCAGGCGTAACTTCCACGGTATACATCGGTAGCAGAAATGCTCTAAGCTTCTCCCCACGTTGGAGGGCAGCCATGTCGGAGGCAAACAAACTTCTCTTAAGGCGCTGGTTCGAAGAAGTCTGGAATCACAAAAGCGAAGCAGCGATTGACGAAATGTTCAACAAGCACGGAAAGTCCCACGGCTTTCCTGACCCGGACGCGGTCCTGGTGGGGCCCGAAGGTTTCAAGACCATCCATCGCAATTTTTGCGGAGCTTTTCCCGACCTTCATGTTGACATCGAAGACATTCTTGCCGAGGGGGACAGGGTCGCGGTTCGCTGGCGAGTCTCCATGACGCATGATGGCGATCATCTCGGTTTTCCCGCTACCGGCAAGAAGGAGACACTAACCGGTTCTTCCTTCCTGATCGTCAAGGGAAACCAGGTCATGGAAGGCTGGAACTACATGGACCTCCAGGCGATGATGCAAAGGCTCCAGGCCTGATTGATCTGCAGTTCGGTCCCCGAAAAAAATTATTTTCCCAACTGTCGATTTCTTGCAACTTAAGCGTCGTACTCGCAGGAGGAAGAAAATCATGCAATATCTAGTCCTGATCTACGAAGACGAGTCGCGTTTTTTCAACGGGTACCCTGAAGCTGAGTTTGCGGAGTACGGCGCATTCGGCAAGAAGAACGCAGCAGCCATCAAATCGGGGCAGGCACTGCAGCCTACGGGTACGGCCAAGACCGTTCGCATTCGCGACGGAAAGGTTGTCACTACCGACGGTCCATTCGCTGAAACGAAGGAACAGCTCGGCGGCTACTACCTGCTCGAAGCCGCCAGCATTGAAGAAGCTGCTTCTATTGCATCGGGTATCCCGGCAGCGCGCTTCGGCTCCGTCGAAGTCCGGCCCATCATGATTTTTGGATAATTTCTGAAGCAACGCCGGTCCCCCCGGCGTTGCCAGATGCAACCTTGCAGCCGGTTCCCAGGAGACACCGTGAACAATATTGGTTCCACAATCATTGCTGACACTGGACTCACGACAGAGCAGATCACCACCGCGTCGCGCCACCTTTCCGTTACGCGCGCATTTCTTATTGAATCGGTCAGCGGACTTTCGCCGGCTCAGTGGGACTTCAAACCCTTTCCTGATAGCTGGTCCATTGCCGAGAACGTGGAACATATCGTCCTGATTGAAACCGGCATCCATTCCATCATCGAAAGTCTAAGCCACGCTCCCGAGGTGGCGCCGGCAGCCAACCGAAGCGAGATGGACGACTTCATCCTGAACGAGATTCCAAAACGTTCGCGAAAAGGTAATTCCCCTGCGCACGCGCTACCGACGCATCGCTGGAGCGGGCCGGAGGGCTTGCAGCAATTCATGCAGGTTCGTGAGCGGGGCATGCGATTGCTGCTTACCCAGCGGCTTCGCACAAGTGTCTTTCCCCATCCTATCTTCGGGCCGTGGGATAGCTATCAATGGCTGTTAGCGGCTGCATCGCACGGCGCCCGGCACACCGCACAGATTTGCGAAGTCAAAACCGGCCCGGGTTTTCCGCAGAGGTTACACTGAGGATCCCATGCGATACATGATGTTGATCTACTCGCACGAAGACGAGACCGCAACACCGGGAACATCAGGCGCCGTGGCAGCGGCCCATCGAGTCGTGATGGAGCAGGCGCACAGTCGCGGCGTCTTCTGCGCCGCCGATCCTCTCGAGCCCAGCGCCACTGCCACCACGGTCCGGGTGCAGGATGGCGGGGTATTGGTCACCGATGGTCCATTCGCCGAAACCAAGGAGCAGTTAGCCGGATACTACATCCTCGATTGTCAGGATCTCGACGAGGCCCTTGCCTGGGCAGCAAAAATTCCCACTGGCTGTGCCGGTTTGCCTGGATGTATCGAGATCCGTCCCATTCGGCAAATGCCTCCGGGTGTACCTGTGAATGGATGACGGCGCTATTGAAGCGGTTTTCCGCAACGAGTCAGGCCGCATCATTGCCGGCCTTATTCGCGTTTCGCACTCCTTCGATCTTGCGGAAGAGGCCATGCAGGATGCCTTCGCCGCAGCCCTGGTAAGCTGGCGAGCTGAGGGTATACCGGCCAACCCCGCTGCCTGGATTACGGCCGCGGCCCGTCGCAAAATCATTGACTACGCGCGCCGCGAGCATACGCGCAGGGACAAAGAGGACCAACTGGTCTATGAGTACGCGTCCCGCAGCAGCGCGACCGAAGAGGAAATGAGCCGCCCTTTCGAAGACGATCGTCTAAGCCTCATTTTCACGTGTTGCCATCCCGCTCTCAATAAGGAAGCGCAAATTGCTCTCACGCTCCGTACCCTCGGCGGGCTCACTACCGTGGAGATCGCGCGCGCTTTCCTGCTCTCGGAGGCGACACTGGCACAACGCCTGGTGCGTGCCCAGCGCAAGATCCAGCAGGCGCGCATTCCTTACCAGATCCCCGGGCCCGCTGCTCTGCCCGAACGTTTATCCGCGGTGCAAACGGTTCTCTATCTCATCTTCAACGAAGGCTACTCCGCCACGTCAGGGGATAGCCTGGTGCGCCGCGAGCTCTGTGCGGAAGCAATTCGCCTGGCGCGTACGCTCAACGAACTCATGCCGGACAATCCAGAAAGCATGGCGCTTCTGGCGCTCATGCTCCTGCATGACTCTCGCCGCGACGCCCGTTCGAGCGGAGATGGGCAACTTGTGCCTCTGGAGGAGCAGGATCGTTCCCTTTGGCGCCAGGATCAAATCATGGAAGGGATCGGGTTGGTTGAGCGTGCCTTGGGGCGCCGCAACGTGGGCCCGTATCAGTTACAGGCAGCCATCGCGGCAGTCCACGCCGAAGCCGCCACTGCCGCGCAAACCGACTGGAAACAAATTGCCGGTTTGTATGGCATTCTCAACATACACCAGGCCTCGCCCATCGTCTCACTCAACCATGCGGTCGCCATCGCTATGAGCGAGAACCTCGCCCATGGCCTGGCATTGATTGATCAGCTGGGTGCTTCCGGCGAACTCGATTCCTATCACCTTTATCATGCCGCCCGTGCCGACCTGCTCCGCCGCATGGGGCGCAACCGGGAAGCACTCGAGAGTTATCACCGAGGGCTTAAACTCGCCACGAATGCTGTCGAAGTTCGCTATCTGCGTCGCCGTATCTCGGAGCTTGATGCGCTCGCACAATAAGTGGCCCTCTGCGCGCGCGCCCGCAGTCACCGGTCAAATGGATGCGTTGCGCTTCAGCTTACCGGCGCCGGCAGATCGGAATTGAACATGTCGGCTACTGTTTTCCACTTGCCGTCCGCCTGCTTTTTGAACACCTCGATGAGCTTGCCACGGTCCACAGCTGGCTTGCCCAGAGGGTTTTTCATGGTCAACGTATATACCCCCACCAGGTAGGCCAGGTCACCGGATTGGGAAACATCAACCCGGGTTGCGCGCCAGTCGACAGTAATGCTCGGCTCGAGAAGCGCGGACCATGAGGCGCGAATCGCCTGCTTGCCCGAGGCGATGGGGGCATTTGGCGGCAGCAGAACGGCGTCATCGCTGTAATACGAAACCGTGGCGTCCAGGTTACGCGTGGCAGCGGTCTTCGCCCATTGGGCGTCAAGCTCTCTGATCGTCTGTTCATCCGCAGCGCGTGTATCGGTCTTCTGGTTGCATGCCGTAGTCAACAGCAATCCAGCAATACAGCCCCAGCGGGCGATACCTCTTGAAGAAGCATGGGTCATGCGTGCTCTCCTTTTGGGAAGGCTAGAACATATCACACTTGCTGGAAAACTTTCCCAAGTCGGAAGCAATGTGGCGAGATACCTTGGATTTCCTGCTCGTGGCTCCGGCCGACAACCACGTGTGCAGCTTTCTCCAAGGCTAGCCGCATAGAACTCGTTTGTTCCCACTGGCATCACAGGAAATCCGGGTATGGGCACCCGCATTTCGTGGTCAGGAGAGGAACTCGCCTTACGGCCAGTGATTGACAATGTTGGTTACGTTTATGCTTCCCAGCCCTGTGGCAAAATCCCAACCCGCCTTCGTGGGGTAAGCCTCAAGCAAGTGAGAGTCGGATGTCGAAAGTACCCCAAACTCATTCTTTTTTGGCTGGTAACAGTTATCCGGGCCATAGCAGGGAACGGCGTTGTTGCCTGCGGTTATGTCGTGGAAGAGACAAGCCTGCCCAACGCCTTTGCCTTTCGATCCGGAGCAAGCTTCCAATCTGGCCTCATTCGGTTTGGAAGCGTTTCCAAACTCTGCTTTGGCGAGCTTGTAATAGATTGGGGCAGGATTGCCCTGGGGTGCGCCCGCCTTCTGATTAATCAATGCCTGGATACTGGCAAATTGTGGAGCCGAAAAAGAAGTACCACCGGCGGTATTAGATACCGCGTCTATGCTGTCGGTGTAATCGCAAGGCGCCCCGCCCTGCTCCTCATCAGACATGCAGAAGAGAATCGCGTGGCCCCAGAACCCATCCGAAGCGAACAGGGAAACATCCGGCAAATCGCGCTTGCCGTCGCTGGGATTGCCCACCGCTCCCGCTTGCCACTTGGGTTTGGAGTACACGAAGCTGGGCGCGCCGCTGCCGCCCACAATGCCAAAGTAATTAGAGCCAACGTTGCTGTTACAAAAGGCTGTACCGCTCTTGTAACCATAGAAGCTGAACAGGATGTTGCTGGCGCAGGTGTTATTCCATGGAGCCTCGGGGATGTAAGACTTGGCTGACTTTCCCGTCGACGTGTTGGCGCCGGTCCAATAAGTGTTAGTGGCGCCCTCCGAGGTGTCAAGAAAGTCCGTACCCCCGGTCGCGACATTATAGGGAGTGGAGGCAAGGCCGTTGGCAGCGATGCCCCCTGTGGCATAAGGGGCAGTATTAAAATCGTCGCAACCCGCGGCGGCTCCATCTCCAGAGGCAACGAATATCGATACGCCCTCTCCGGCCGCCTGTTGCCACAAGCTATTGACGTATGCGTTGGAGCCCGGTCCGAGTTGGGCTTCGCACCCTATGTAACTGAGACTCATGATGGGTGGAGGGTTCTTGCTGTCGAGCAATGCCTGGGCGGCGAAGAAGCCGCCGAAGTTTGTGGTGCTGTCCGCGCAAGAGGCTAACTTTACCGCTGCATCCGGCGCGACCGCGCCGGCCCATTCGGCATCGAGGGCCGCTTCCATTTCTGCCGCACCCTTTCCCGGATCGAAGCAGTTAGCGCCAGGATGAACCTGGCTGAAGGTGCCGGAATATTTGGAAAGTCCAAAAGAAGAACGGAATTTGGCCACATCCCGGGCATTGATATCAGTGTCTTCGAGAACGACGACGGTTTGCCCTTTGCCGGTGATCGGCCTTTTCGCCTTGTATAACGGCGTAACGTTGTAGATCGTGGCCAGGTCCCCGGGCGCTTCCAGGTAAAAAGAAGAACCGTCCAGCCCCAGACTGAAGCCCTTGTTTGGTTTGCTCAACGCCGGCCTGGGCATGAAGTCATGAAGCGAGACGAAGCCTACGACCACGGACGCCATCGCGGCCGGAATCCGCGGATTGCCGGCATTGGCGATATGTTGCTTGCCGTTCACAGCGTACTTGTGGATCTCGGTATGAAATGCTTCGAGTACCTGGCCGGCGGTTCCCGATACATCAATCGTCAATCCATTTTTGTAAACATCATTGACCTTGAATCCATGCAAGCCCAGCCATTGCACAACGGTATCGATGTCCCCCTCGGCTGGCCCGAATCTTGTGCCCAGTTCCTCGGCAGTGAGCCAATGATGATAGTTTGCAGACGCCGGATCCTGCAGCTCGTCGATAAAGCGGCCCAAGGCCTGTTCCCGTTCCGGGCTGCGCTGCAATTGAAGGAACATGTGCTCCATCGGGAAGCTGTTCGCGACTGCCCCCTGATCGAATTTCGCATTTGCCATGGGGTGGGTGTGGCCGCGGAGCTGGACTAGCTTCGCGTCGTCCACTGCATCTACGATCCGGGGACTGGCAGTAGGGGACCCGGCATGGCTAGCCGCAAGAGCAGAGCCCGTGATGCCACTGAAAGCCAGGAGGGCCAGCAACCGGAAAAACGGCACACGCTGGGCATCGCGTCGTGAAGCCATGGACGACTCCTTATAGTTGGGGGACTGGGTTGGGGGCTTTCATGGGGCCCTGGGGGAGGGGTGCGGCGAGTATACACCGAGCTTCACGGCGGAGCCAAGGTAGAGTTTTCTGGATCGCCGTTCTGACCGGTGAACTCGCTTGCACGCTGAAAAACATTAGAAGATACATTTATGAAGACGACGTGAACGTATTGTGACTATCGGTCAATTTTGGCCTTTGTTAAGACAATCCGCGGCCAGGAGCAATCGCATGAACGAATTGGAACGCGCCATCGTCGGCGACAGCGCAGCGGCGCCTCCTGCCCACATTTTCAGGAGGTCGAAAGGCATGTCGCGTATCGAGTCATTGAGGGATCTCCCCATACGATTTATCAGGAGCTCTGGCACATCACTTTCTGGCAGCAAGTCACATTAGACTGGGTCAACGGTATCGAGACACCATTTCCGATTCACCCCTCAGCCGGATTCCCAAATCAGGCGGATGAGGCGCTTGAGGATTGGGATCAGCTACTCCGACGATTCTTTCGCGGAAACCACCAGGCAGCGGCTCGCGCAGCCGACGAGAAAAACCTCGAACAAGCCGTTCGCTGTCCTTCCCGGCCGGGAAATCCTGTTCGCGTCATGTCGGTGCGCGAACAACTGGAGAGTCTGGCCGCGCACAATGCCTACCATTTCGGCCGGATCGTGTTGCTTCGTCAACTATGTAATGCCTGGCCTCCGCCCTCTGGCGGTTTCAGCTGGTGAGGCCAATCCCTCCCACCAATTTTGAGTATTCTGAAGGAGAGAATATGACATCCCGCCCGTCCGGAGCCTTTCATCGATGCGCTTTAACCGTCTGCTGATGGTTGTTTCTGCTTTTTTGCTGGGGAGCTTTGCCATAAGTGGAGGGCTGGTTGCAAGGTCGCAGACTGCGCCCACCGCTGCCTACGATCCACGGCTTACCTTTGCCCCGCTGACGCTGCCCGACCCGGTGAATGTATATCGCTCGAGCAATGGCGCCCCCGGACCTGCCTACTGGCAGAACGAAGCGGATTACGAGATGCACGCCGCCCTGGATACCACTGCGAAGATACTGCGCAACGACGAGCTCATTACTTACACAAACAATAGCCCCGATGCTCTTACCAGCCTTTGGATCCACATGGAGCAGAACAGCTATCGAAAGGATGCGCGAACGCGCGTGGCAAACGGAGAATCGCGGCCAAAGAAGCCGGTGCCGGACGACGAGGACAATCCCAATGGGCACACGACGGAGGGGTTTGTCCTCGACTCGGTTGAGATCGAGCGGGGCAAAGAAGTGCAGAAGGCTGAATACCTGGTCGACGATACGCGGATGCAGATCCGGCTTTCTGCAGCCGTTGGCGCCCAAGGGCAGCGCGCTCAAGACTCCACATCAAGTATCACTATCAGATACCGGGAGTGTGGGGCGGCCGGACTTCGTGGGGAGCATCGAAGCACGGAGAGATCTACGACATTGCGCAGTGGTATCCGCGCATGTGTGTTTACGACGATCTTCGCGGATGGGACACGCTGCCCTATCTCGGCAGTGAGTTCTACCTCGAGTATGGCCACTTTGACTATTACGTAACCGTGCCCAGCGAAATGATCGTGGCGGCGTCGGGTGAGCTGGTCAATCCCGAAGATGTACTCACCAGGACGCAGATCGCTCGCCTCGAGCAGGCGCGCAAGAGCGACAAAACGGTGGTGATTCGGACTGTAGCCGAAGTAAACGATCCTGCCAGCAGGCCTAAAGCCGGCGGCACGCTTACCTGGCACTTTCATATGGACCACACGCGGGACGTGGTGTGGAGCGCGAGCCCGGCGTTTGTATGGGACGCAGCGAGGATCAACCTGCCGGATGGAAAGGCCAGCCTCGCGGAGAGCGTGTACCCGCCGGAAAGCGTGGGCGACGAGGCATGGGGACGCTCGACGGAATACGTGAAGGACACCGTGGAACGGTTTTCCCGGCACTGGTTCCCTTACCCCTACCCGGCCGCCATCAACGTGGCGGGTTTCTCTAGCGGCATGGAGTATCCGGGGATCGTCTTCGACGGCATCAACGACAAGGGCAAAGCGCTTTTCTGGGTTACGGCGCACGAGATTGGCCATAACTGGTTCCCCATGATCGTGGGTTCGAATGAGCGGCGAAACGCTTTCATGGATGAAGGATTCAACACCTTCATCGACATCCAGGAGTCGGCCGAATTCCAGGGAGGGGTTTATGGGCCGAAACGCGACTCGGAGTACTCAGCCGGGGGCGAGCCGCCCGACACCATTCTGAAAGTGCTGCGAGACCCAGCTGCCCCGGTTCTTCTAATGCCGGCGGATGCCTACACAGGAGAGATCGCTCATCCCGTGAGCTACTTCAAGGGGGCGTACGGATTGGTGCTGCTGCGCGAGCAGATTCTGGGCACACAGCGTTTCGATTGGGCATTTCGCAAGTACATAAACGACTGGGCTTACAAGCATCCCTCTCCCTCAGACTTCTTCCGCGAGATAGGCAGTGAGGGCGGTGAGGATCTGGGTTGGTTCTGGCGTGGCTGGTACATGCACAACTGGAGTTTCGACCTCGCGGTCAGCAAAATCGAAGGCGACGAGGTTACGTTTGTGAACAAGGGACAGCTAGTGCTGCCGGCGACTGTAGAGGTTCGATACAGAGACGGTTCGACGACACGTTTCCGCCTGCCTGTTGAAACCTGGGAATCAAAAGGCGAAGTAGTTTGGACGGGAGATAAGCCGGTGTTGTCCGCGACGGTGGATCCCGATCACGTGCTGCCAGACAATGATCGCGCCAACAACGCGATGACCGCGAAGTAGGCCACTCCTCATAAGTTGTGCCACGAACGCGGGGGGGCCCTTATCTCGCGCTCGTGGCAGGGAAAAATGGGAATTCCAATTCTCTGCGGGCCGCACTAGCGCGATACGGCTGTAATCTGCCAATAGATCCAGCCAAAGCCGTTCTGTGTCGGCTTAATCGCAAATGGCGGAAAACTCATGGCCGGAGAGCTCCTTCCTACCGCCAGAGTTAGTGGTGCCGTTCTGCGGCTATTGATCTCTACTGCCAAAAAAGTATTGTTGCCATAGCTGGTGCTATGCAGGATTTTGTGGCGAACGATGCGACCGTAATCACTATCGATCCCCCAATCGAGAACAAAACGGCCATAAGGGTAGCCGGTCTTTTCGTATCGCTGCCTATGTTTTTGCCAATCCGGATCATCATTCCAGATGCCAAAAGCTCTGGGAAGGTCTTGTGCTTCGACCGCGGCAAAGAATTGGTTCACGGTATGTTCCGCCGGCAAATTCCAACAGACAAAGACAACGATGGCTACAATTCCGCACAGAACAAGTCCAATCACGAGGAGCTTATTGCGCTTCGCGGTGCGGGTTCCGTCGTAGGTGGGTGCGTCCAGGAGGGTCATTGCAAGGGAATTCTATTGCAGTCGAATCCCTTTCTTATCAGACACCGGCGAGCCGACGAATGTTCCCTGCAGGCTGTCAACTTCCCTGTTGATAAGAGTGGGGCACATTTGAAAAAACATCTGTCATGCTTCATATTGCAGGCAATATGAAGGGATGAACGGCGGGATCGAAGGAGGTAACACTCGAGAGGATGAAGGCCACGCCAGGCCTTTCATCGAAACCATCGTGCAGGATCTTCGTTTCGCACTCCGCCAGCTCCGCAAGAACCCGGCCTTTGCCTTCACTGCAGTGATGGTATTCGCGTTGGGAATTGGCGCCAGCACCGCGATCTTTGCCTTCGTCGATGCAGCCTTGGTCAAACCGCTGCCCTATCAGGATCCGTCGAGGTTGGTTGCCCTCTTTGAACGGATTCCAGTTGGTGACCGCTATCATCTCTCCTATGGGGATTACCTGTACTGGAAGCGACTCAATCGCTCATTTACGTCGCTGAGTGTCTACCGGCCCGATCGTTTTATGCTGAAAACGATCGCCGGCGCCGAAGAGGTCTGCGTGATCGGCAGATCCTACGTGGGCCAGGGTGACGAGGCCAGCCAACGAGGCGTAAGCCCCGGGTACTTTGAGACGGTTGGCGCTCGGCTGTTGCAGGGGAGATATTTCACCGAGGAAGATGACTCGACCAAGCCGCGCGTGGCGCTTATTAATCGCACGATGGCCACACAAATCCTCTCCCGACAAGACCCTCTCGGTAAAAGCATCGTGAATGAGTTCTACAAGGAACATCCTGTCAGGATTATCGGCGTGGTGGATGACATCAAAGATGGCCCGCTGGATACGAAACCGAGCGCAGTTGTCTATGATGCGTTGAACCAGGACCCCATGAATGATTTCTAAGTAACGGTTCGCACCGCCGGCTCTGCGGGAGCGATACTTCCTTCGATGATCAACGCGATCCATCGGCTGGGTTCGGGGCTAATCGCCGACGGGCAAGACACCATGACTGCGCGGATCAACGACTCCCAGGCCGCGTACCTTCATCGCTCTGCCGCGTGGCTCGTTGCAGGCTTTGCGGCACTGGCGCTGTTGCTGGGCACAGTTGGGCTTTACGGCGTCATCTCCTACTCCGTCGGCCAGCGGACGCGTGAAATTGGCGTGCGCATGGCGCTCGGAGCGCAACGCTCCTCTGTCTATCGCCTCATTTTGAATGAGGCATGCTGGCTTGCGCTGTTAGGCATCGTGGGCGGAATTCTTTGCTCACTGGTGGTGACAAGTCTTATCCGCAGCATGCTCTTTGCCGTCAGTCCATGGGATTCGGGAACGCTGCTGTCGGTAGGCGGTGTGCTCGTTGCATCGGCGCTTCTCGCAAGCTATATTCCAGCTCGCCGCGCCGCATCCATCAATCCTACAGATGCTCTTCGCGCGGAATAGCACTACGGATTGAGGATGCGATGTAAATCAAGAGAGGGCGGCTTGACAGCAGTCTGACTGAGCATCACGTGCACCTGGCCCCGGTGATGCGTCTGGTGGTTGAAGAAATGAAGGGCAGCCGCCGGCGTTGGTTCCAGGTAAAGCTTACCCTGGTTGTTGATGTAAGAAAGGGATCTTCTGAGGAAATCGTCGTCTCTTGTTGCGAAGAAGTCTTCGATCAACTCGTCTTGTGTCTCTCTCGCTGCGCGGAGTTCCGCAAACTCATCGAACAGGATAGTGTTCAGCGGTGGTGTCGTATTACCGCCACCGGTAAACCTTGACATCCAGATCCGATCGCCCAGCAACATGTGGTTTAGCAGACCATGAATGCTGCCGAATGAGCCAGGGCGCTCCCGCCGGTACTCAACCTCGTCCAGCTGGCTGCACGCCTCGTAGAGCCGCAGCATTCGCTGTACGGTTGTAGCGGGCAAGCATCCTGAGAGCATCGAGCATATCTGCAGGTTAATCGATCGAATCGTAAGCAACCGAGGTTAGAAACTCGGGCAGCTGTTTGGCTGCGATCATCTGCTCGAAAAGTTTGGCGGCTGCAGCAAATTTGCTGGCGGCAAACCGTTCCTCTCCAAGCTCCTGTTTGATGCGATCCAGCACCACCGGAATCGTCGACAGAACCATCCGGCACATCGAGCGTCACGCCGTCGGTCATGCGGCCTCCGTGGTGCGCCCATTGCCAAAGCTGCGCGCGCGAGATCTCCGCCGTCGCCGCATCTTCCATCAGGTCGTAGATGGGAACGCATCCCAGCCCATCCAGCCACGCCGCCAGGTAGCGCAGGCCGATATCGATGTTCATTTCCAGACCCTTGCGCGTGATGTCGCCCTCGGGAACAGCCAGCAGGTCAGAGGCTTGAATATGAATGGCGGGATTGCGGCGGGCGATCTGGTTGGCGCCCGGCATGTGTTCATCAAAGACAGCCTTGGCTATCGGCACCAGCCCGGGATGCGCCACCCAGGTGCCATCGTGCCCCGCCTTCACTTCGCGCAGCTTATCCTGCCGCACTCGTTCCATGGCGCGCGTCGTTGGCGGCGGCATCCCGCTTGATGGGGATCTGCGCCGCCATGCCGCCCATCGCGTGGATGCCGCGCCGGTGACAGGTCTCGATCAGCAGTTCCACGTAGGACTTCAGGAAGTGCCGGTCCATGGTGATGGTGGAGCGGTCGGGAAGCGCCAGGTCTTCGCGATAGCTGAACTTTTTGATGAAGCTGAAAATGTAATCCCAACGGCCGCAGTTCAAGCCGGCGGAGTGGTCCTTCAGCTCAAAGAGAATCTCATCCATTTCAAAGGCCGCGGGCAACGTTTCGATGAGCACCGTGGCGCGAATCGTGCCGCGCGGAATGCCCAGCGCATCCTGGGAAAAGTTGAAGACGTTGTTCCACAAGCGCGCTTCTCGATGGCTCTCCATCTTGGGCAGATAAAAGTAAGGCCCGGTCCCGCGTGCTTTCAGGGCCGCCGCGTTGTGGAAGAAGTACAAACCAAAATCGAATAGCGAACCCGAAATGGGTTGGCCCTGAACCAGGAGGTGCTTCTCCGGCAAGTGCCAGCCGCGCGGCCGCACAAAAAGCGTAGCCGTCTTTTCGTTGAGCTTGTACTGCTTGCCTTCGGGACTGGTGAAGCTGATCTCGCGCCGCACGGCATCGCGCAGGTTTACCTGGCCATCGATTACGTTGCGCCAGGTGGGTGAGGTCGAGTCCTCAAAATCTGACATGAAAACATTGGCGCCGGAGTTCAGCGCGTTGATCACCATCTTGCGATCGACCGGCCCGGTGATCTCCACCCGGCGGTCTTCAAGATCGGCCGGTATGGGTGCGACGCGCCATTCACTCTGGCGGACGGACGCCGTTTCCGGGAGAAAGTCGTAGAGCTTTCCCGCGCGCAGTGCTTCTGCCCTGGCCACGCGCGCTGCCAGCAGACGCTGCCGCTCCGCCTCGAAGTTGCTGGCCAGCGAGCCAAGAAATTCGAGCGCTTCCGGGGTCAGGATCTCCGCTTCCGCGGGTCCTTGTGCACCTTCGATTTTCACTGTGGGAGCCGTTACCGTCGAGTCCGTCATGATATCTCCGCAAACGGTATTTTACGGTATCCGGTTCAAGCGTGCTCGCGTTGCTGTTTCCCGTTCATGCCAGCCAGGGGAACGTTGCGAATGGAGGCGTCCAGCAGCTCCACCATGTGGAAGGCGGGCATGTGCGTCGAGCCCGCGGCGGCGCAGTGAACTCATCAGTTGCAGCAGGCAACCGGGGTTGGCGGAGATCACGGCTTCTGCCTTGGTCGCCAGCAGGTTCTCTACTTTGCGGTCGCCCAGTTGATTTGCCGGCTCGGGGTGGAGCAGGTTGTAGACTCCCGCGGAGCCGCAGCACAGCGAGGCTTCTTCGATTTCCGCAACTTCGAGGCCCGGAATCGTGGCCAGCAGGCGCCGCGGTTCTGCGTGGATAGCCTGCGCATGCCGCAGGTGGCAAGCGTCGTGGTAGGCCACCCGCATGGGTAGAGGGTGGCGCGGCGAACGCGCGGGCAGCTCGCATAGAATCTCCGAGATGTCTTTGCACTTCGCGCTGAAGGCAGCCGCGCGCGCGGCCCACGCGGGATCGTCGCGCAGCAGGTGGCCATATTCCTTCATGGTCGATCCGCAACCTGCGGCATTGATCACGATCGTCTCGACGTCGGCCGCCTCAAAAGCAGCGATCATCTGGCGCGCGAGCGCGGCGGCCTGCTCATCGAGACCGGAGTGCAGCATGAGCGCACCGCAACACTGCTGCGCCTGGGGAATAATTACTTCGCAGCCTTCCGCGGCCAGCACTCGCGCCGTGGCCTGGTTGACGTGTTGAAAAAATACCTGTTGCACACAGCCGGAGAGCATGCCCACCCGCCGCCGGCTTCTCCGAAAGGGGCGCAACCTGTGCAGGGAGTCCTTGCAGAAAGTGTGTAGGCACGCGTGGCAGCAGCGATTCCATCTGCGCCAGCCGTTCGGGCAGCAGACCGCAGCAGGCCGCTGGCGCGCAGTAGTTTTTGCAGGCCGAAGCGCTGGTAGACCAGCATGGGCAGGGCCAGCAGGCGCAGCCGGTTGACATAAGGAAAGGTGGCGAAGAGCAGCTTGCGGAACAGGCTGTCCGCGGTGGTGCGCGGGATATTGCGTTCCACTTGCGCTCGCGTGTCTTCGATCAGCTTGTTGTACTGCACTCCCGAGGGGCATGCGGTCATGCAGGCCATGCAGCCCAGGCAATTGTCCATGTGCAAGGCGAAGCGCTGGTCGAGGGGCGCCTCGCCCTGGGCGGATTTTTTCATCATGTAGATGCGGCCCCGAGGCGAATCCATCTCCTCGCCCCAGAGCACGTACGTGGGGCAGGCGGGCAGACAGAAGCCGCAGTGCACGCAGTCATCAATCAGCGCCGTTTCCGGCGGCTTATGTGCGTCAAAGTTCGAGGGCTTCGGTGGTTCGAGCTGCGTTAGTTGTGCCATGGATTCTCTTTACTTCGCTAAAAACTAAATCCCGCCAAGAAAACGCCCCGGATTGAGCACGCCATCCGGGTCAAAGCGGCGCTTGATCTCGCGCATCAGAGGAAGGCTATCCGGCAGAGTTCCCCAACAATCCAGGTTCGCATCCGCAGGCTGTTTAAGGATCATCAAAGACCCACCTGCCTCCTCCAGATCGTGCCGCAACTGCGGAAGCTTTGTAGCGGCGGTCGCAGGAAAGCTCGCCCACATGATCCCTGTCGCCTGTGTCACCGACTCGCCTCCCATGGCGCGAATATTCTCCGCAAACTGCGCGATTTCCGAGGGAAGCATCGTGGCCTTGCAAGCGAAATCCCCGGCAAATTGTTGCTGCCGCGCGTCCCACACCGCTGTGGGCGCGCCCTCTAACGCAAGGCCTGTAACCCGCGCCAGGGAATTCAGCAAATCAGCTTGCGTGTGCAGAACCTCAGGCAGAGAGGCGAGTTGGATGTCGAGATGAAATCCCTGCGCCGAACCCCGCAGCTGGATTGACACCGTGCTCAATTGTTCGTGGAGCAGCGCGAGCAGAAATTCACCCAGCGGTTCCGCGGCCGGCGCGGAGAGACTAAAACTCTGCGTACTCAAGGGAATCGAATGCAAGCGAAAGTTGACTGAAGTAACCACGCCAAGCGTGCCAAACGCGCCGATCATCAGCTTATGCAAGTCATACCCGGCAACGTTCTTCACGACCTTGCCGCCAGTGTGGGCAATCGTGCCGTCGGCCAGCACAATCGTCATCCCGATAATCAGATCGCGAAGCCCCCCATAACGCAGCCGAAGAGCGCCGGAATCATTTGTGGCGACGATGCCGCCTACCGTCGCCCGCTCGGGCCAAAGCGGATCGAGCGCGACCTACTGACCATGTTGCGCCAGCGCAGACTGCATCGAAGCCCAGGTGCAACCGGCTTCGACGGTGCACGTCATGTCCTGCCAGGTATGTTCGCGGATCAGATTAAGGCGATGCAACTCCAGTACAATTTCCGGTTTCACCGGGTAGCCCCAACCTTGTTTCGTGCCCCCACCCCACGGAACCACAGCGTAATGATTGGCTTGCGCACAGCGAAGAACGCCCGCAACTTCTTCGCTGGTAGCGGGAGCGACCACGACGGCGCTCCCTTCGGTTCGCACGTGCTCAGGGCCAGTAATGGCTGCCAGGGGATTAGCGACGGCTTGCGTGTTGGTTGGGGCACCGGTCATATTTTGCAACTGCTACGGAGGCAAATTAGAAAAATTCCGCAACCCCTGCTGTCTCTAATGGGTGAGGGGTATATTTGCCCGTTTTCTCGCCGCACAGCCGGGGTCGAGGGAAAAGCTTATCGGGGTTAGCAATATTGTCCGGGTCGAAACTGCAGCGTACCCGTTGCATGGTGTCCAGGTCGGGCTCGGAAAACATATATCCCAGGGCCTGCTGCTTCTCCCGTCCCACGCCGTGTTCACCGGTAATGGAGCCGCCATGGTCGACGCACAAGTAAAGTATGCGCATCGAAAGATCGAGAGCAATCTCTTCCTGCCCGGGGATCGACGCGTCATAAAGCACCAGGGGATGCAGGTTGCCATCGCCCGCATGAAAGACATTGCAGACGCGCAGACCAGTCGCTGCCGCCATTTCCGCAACCTGTTCCAGCACAACAGGCAACTTGGTGCGCGGTATCACACCATCCTGCACGATGTAGTCGGGCGACAGGCGGCCCGCCGCGGCAAACGCGGCTTTGCGGCCTTTCCACACCAGCAGCCGTTCCTGTTCACTCTGCGCCAGCCGATCCTCCCATGCGCAATTTTTCTTGCAGAGTTCGCGTACCTGTTGCATCTGCAGACCGACTTCGGCGGAAGGGCCGTCCAACTCCACCAACAGCAGAGCTTCGCACTCGGGATAGTGAGGATGCACCGCGGCCTCGGCGGCCTGAATGGCGAGGCGGTCCATGATCTCCATCGCGGCAGGCAGAATCGACGCAGCAATAATGTCCGATACGGTTTGTCCCGCGGCCGAGATCGAGTCAAAGGCGGCCAGCAAAACCTGGATTGTCTCCGGGCGCCGCACAAGGCGCAGTGTCATGGAACTGGCAACGCCCAGTGTCCCCTCAGAACCAACGAACACCCCGGCCAGATCGTAACCGGGAGCATCGAGCGTGGAGGCTCCAAGATGCACAAGCTCACCCGTGGGCAAAACCACTTCGAGCGCCAGCACATGGTTGGTGGTAAATCCATATTTGAGGCAATGCGCTCCGCCGGAGTTTTCCGCGACATTGCCGCCAATTGTGCACACCGTCTGCGAAGAGGGATCGGGCGCGTAGAAGTGGCCCGCCCCGGTCACGCGCTGGGTGACGTGCGCGTTGATTACGCCGGCTTCTACGGTAATCCGCTGGTTTGGCATGTCGGTAGCGAGCACGCGCGTCATGCGGGCAAAGCTGATTACGATGCCCTGGTCATCGGGAAGCGCCCCTCCCGAGAGGCCGGTGCCGGCGCCGCGGCCTACAAAAGGTATGTGGTGGCGGGCACACACGCGTATCACCGCTTGCGCTTGTGCCGTGGTGCGGGGCAGAACCACCGCTGCCGGCACGCTTCGCAGTGCCGCCAGGGCGTCGCACTCATAGGTCTGCAACTGGTTGCGGTCGACAATAAGGCCGTCAGCCCCCACGGCCTCCCGTAACTCGGTGATGATGGCGGTAGAGAGCATCTGGCTACTATCCTAATCCACCCTTACGATCTCCACGTGCCAAGGCAGAGCGGGGGGTGCTAGTTCAAAGCGCCCACGAGCGCTGCGCAGTCCGCTAGAATAGAGCCGCTGTCCTCGCGGTCGTAGAATTCCCTAGTTCCCAGGAAAGAGCCGCCCTGAATGAGCCCAGTTTGGCCCCAAAGCTACTCCCTCTTCGGGCGTGGCCTCGCACTTTCCGCGGCGATCGCCTCTTTACCTATTCTTACCTTGCTTTTTCTGCTCGGTGTCCGTCGCAAGCCGGCTTGGTTCGCTGCTCTGAGCGCATTGGTAGTCGCGCTCGCGCTCGCTCTCTTCGCCTACAAGTTGCCCCCAGCGCTGACTCTAAGCTCCGCCGCCCTTGGAGGCGCCTTCGGATTATTCCCTATCTCCTGGATCGTGTTTTGGGCGATTACCCTATATCGAGTCACCGTCGAAACGGGCAAGTTCGAAATCATCAAGACGTCCATGGGGAACCTCACCAGCGATGCCCGGCTGCAAGCCCTCTTGATCGCCTTTGCCTTCGGCGCATTTGTCGAAGGTGCAGCAGGCTTCGGAACCCCGGTTGCCGTCGCCGCGGCCATGCTGGTCGGGCTCGGATTCTCTCCTTTTTATGCATCCGCGCTTTGCCTGGTAGCGAACACCGCGCCGGTGGCCTTTGGCTCCATTGGAATTCCCGTGGTTACCCTGGCGGGGATCACCGGCCTGCCGCTGGATAAGCTAAGCGGCGCCGTGGGGCACATCGTGGCTCCGCTATCCTTGCTTGTTCCGGCGTACCTGGTCTGCATCATGGTGGGTTGGCGCGGCATGTTAGAGGTATGGCCCGCGGTGCTCGTCGTCGGCGGGGTATTCGCTTCCACGCAATTCCTCATGTCGAATTATGTGGGCCCACAGCTCGCGGATATTGTGAGCTCACTGGCCGCCCTGGGTGCGCTGTTAGTGCTGTTGCGCCTTTGGCGACCGGCCGTCATGTGGGATCGGGAACTGGAGCCGGTCGTGCCCCACGGCGCGGCCCCCGCGGAGAAAAAATTCTCATCCCTCGCGCCCGGCTCTGGCAACACAAAACATTTGCCCGGACAGCTTTTTGCCGCATGGTTGCCCTACGGTCTACTGGTGGTCCTGGTCCTGTTATGGGGTTTCAAGCCATTCCAGGCGATACTCAATTCCGCCACCATTAGTTTTGGTTGGCCTCTCTTGCATAATCACGTCCAGACGATGCCGCCGGTAGTTCTCAGGCCTACGTTGTATAAAGCCATTTACCAGCTCAACTTCCTCTCCGCTTCCGGCACATCTTGCATGTTTGCCGCCATGCTCTCGGCTCTGCTGCTGGGGATGCCTCCCGTCGCCTTCGGCCGGTTGTTGCTCTCTGTGTGCCGCGAGCTCTTTTTGCCTACCGTGACCGTCACCGCGGTTCTCGCCATGGCATTCGTCATGAACTATTGTGGCGCCACGGCCACGCTCGGGCTCGCGTTCGCTGCGTCCGGGTCACTCTTTCCTTTCTTCAGTCCGTTGTTGGGCTGGCTGGGAGTCTTCCTCACCGGCTCCGACACTTCAGCGAATGCGCTCTTCGGCAACCTGCAGGTTGTAACTGCTGGCCACCTGGGATTCGACCCCACTCTCATGGCTGCCGCCAACTCTGCCGGGGGTGTGGTGGGCAAAATGATCAGCGTGCAGAATATCGCGGTCGCCGCGGCGGCCACCGCAATGACGGTCGCCGACCAGGCAAAGCTCTTTCGTTTTACTCTGCGGCACAGCATCGTGATGGCCACAGCCATCGGCGTAGAAGTCATGCTGTATGCCTACGTCTTCCATGTTCGTTAGCAACCTGTATTAGGAGCGATATCTCGTGGCAAAGCTAGGATTCTTAGGACTCGGAATCATGGGTGGCCCGATGGCCCGGCATTTGGTCATGGGCGGTCACACAGTGGCGGTATGGTCTCACAACCAAAAGAAGGCAAAGGAACTCGCCGACTCTGCAGGGGCCACGTTCTGCGCCACGCCTGCTGAGGTTGCCCAAAACAGTGAGTGTGCCTTTCTCTGCGTCGGAGATACCGCCATGTCGCGCGGTGTAATTCTGGGAGAACACGGTCTGGTCAGAGGTGCGAAAAAGGGATTTGTCATTGCCGATTGCAGCACCGTGTCTCCACTTGAGAGCAGCCGCATTGCCGTGGAACTCGACGCGCTCGGCATCGAATTCCTCGATGCTCCCTGCACCGGCTCCAAAGGCGGAGCGGAAGGCGGGACCCTTACCTTCATGATTGGCGGCAAACCGGAAATCTTTGCCCACGTTAAACCATTCTTCGAGGCCATGGGCAAGACTCTCTACTATTGCGGCAAGTCGGGCATGGGCTTGCGCGCCAAGCTTACGCAAAACCTGATACTCGGCAACCTGTTGCAGGCTTTCAACGAAGGCCTGGTGTTGAGCACCAAGGCGGGTGTCGACCCCGAGCTCATGCTCGACATCCTCAACAACAGCGCGGCGCGGTCTGGCTTGATCGCCATCAAGGCGCCGGCTGTCTTCAAACGCGATTTCTCCACCAACTTCTCGGTGAAATGGCTGGAGAAGGATATCGGCTTGGCGGTGGACCTCGGCTCCGAGTTGGGTGTCCCGTTAATGCTTACCGGGCTCACGCAGCAGCTTTACCAGGCCGCGATGGCCAAGGGTTATGGCGAGCAGGATATCTGCGGTTCCATCCGTGTGCTGGAAGAATTGGCAGGATGCGAAGTCACGACCGCGAAGGGCGCTTCTTCATCGTAGTTTTGGGAGGTGCTCGTTGTGGATCTGTCAAAGTTACTGCGCAACGCAGTTTTGTGGGCCATTCAACTCGAAGTGCCTTCCATAGGAGTGCACGAAGTGGTGGCACTAGACTTTGCCGAATAATCTAGCAAAACCGCAGAATCTCTCTGCGGTTTCTTTTCAGTCTCTACGTCCGGGGGAGGTTATTTTCAAATCCTTTGAGAACCTGCGTCAGCTAACCGCTTCTACGCCGATAAGATCGCTCACTGCGCTTTGAACGGCGGTAGGAGTAGGCCGATCAACCAGCTCGGCCTCCGCCTGGAGATGGTCGATCACCTCTTTGGAGTAGAGGACGAAGTGATGAGCGGAGAGCAGCATGGTGAAGCCCAGCCAGATCTTTGCCGGCGAGCGCCAGTACGAAGAAACCATCCTATAAAGGAATTTCCAGTAACTGCGGCGGTAGGTTGAGCGCATACCCTGGCGCCACATGGAAGCAAAAAGACAACGCAGGTTGTAGATCATGCCCAGGTTCGGCGGCTTCTGCGTAGGTTTAGGGTTCCAGACTTTCAAGGAGTTATACGCGCGATTAAAAAAGGCATCTGGCTGGTACAAGCCTTCGAGCAAAGTGCATAGGCCGCGCAACAGGATAGGCAACGGCAAAATCGTGCGGAAATTCGGGAGGCCAAACTGCGTGATGGATTGGCTGTCCTCAATTAGGCGCCCTTCCCGTTTCATGCGATCGAAGAGGGCCGTCGTGGGCGGAGCCATGAGGATACCGGCCATAGCCCAGGGGATCGCAGTCAGTTCAATAAACTCCTGTTGCCGGGCAAAGATGGTTTCGTCGTCGGAGTCGAAGCCGACAATGAATCCGGCGAGCACCCACAGACCACTTTCCTGGATGATCCGAACCTGGTCGACATTATTCTTGCGCAGATTCTGAAACTTGCGCGACTCCTTCAATGCTTCGGAAGAGGGCGTCTCGATGCCGATAAATACGTACATGAAGTTGGCTTCGACCATCGCATTCAGAAGCTCCGTACGAGATGCTAGATCGATCGATGCTTCGGTATAGAAAGAGAACGGTTGATGATGCCGCTTTTGCCACTCGATTAGCTCGCGAGTCAGCTGAAACGCCTGGGCATGGTTCCCAATGAAATTGTCATCGACAATGAATACTTCATTGCGCCAGCCCAAGCCGCGCAATACATCGAGCTCGCGAATGACCTGCGCCGGCGTTTTTGCCCGGGGCCGGCGGCCATAAATAGTGATGATGTCGCAGAATTCACATTGGAATGGGCAACCGCGCGAAAACTGAATGGGCATCGACGTGTATTTGTCGCGATGCAGCAGATCGAAGCGAGGCACCGGGCTGCGCGTCATGTCTGGCTTGTCGATGATGCGATACAGAGCGTGCGCGGTACCGTTTTCGAGTGCGGCGGCGATTCCCGGAAAGGCTTCTTCCGCCTCTCCTACCATTACGTGATCGGCAGCCCGAAGCGCAGCCTCGGGATCCGTGCTCGCCCAGGGCCCACCTACGAAGGTGCGCCGGCCAAAGGCGCGAGCGCGGGAAAGAGTCTCGAGTGCATCGGCACGCTGTGCGTGCATGGCGCTCACCATAACCAGGTCGGCCCAACGCAGATCCTCATCCCGCAACTCTTCGAAGGCATGGTCGATCAATTGGATTTGCCAATTGGCAGGGCAAAGTGCTGCGACGGTGATCAGGCCCAGCGGCGGTGTCATTGCCCGCTCGGGGATCATCTGCAGCACGCCTTCAAACCCCCAGAACGATGGGGGAAAGCTCGGCCACACCATCAAAACCTTGATATTCGTCCCCAAGGGAGGCAGCGAAATGTAGGTTGGCTCATCAGAAAGGATGGGTTCGGGAGTGAGCGGGAGAACGGGAAGGGAAGACGTCGTTGGCTGCGTGCTGGGCAAAACGTTCAGTCGAGGATCTGATACTGAGGGCATGGCGCCCCTTTCTAGGCATTACAAACATGGCACAAGGGTCGCTTTACGCCAACTGGTAAACGGCCCACGGCACAGCGTCGTGCGGTCAAAACCGTGAACCGCACACAAAACCGGGGGTTGTCGCGATGCCCGGCGCATCGACAAAGAACCCTCAGTCTTGCGGCCAGGCCTGCGTGGGCTTGGGATAAAAACCGGCGAGCCGCCTCGTTTCGGGTGCAGTGCGATTGAGTTTACGCCAAAGCATCCGATGTGTCATCTGCGTGGGTGCCTGTCCGCCCGCAGCCTGCGAACGCACATGCTCGCATTTGCGAGGTCACAGCATCCGCAACTGTGACAAGCACTCACGAGTAAATTGGTCTGAGACGGAGGTTTTGATGCTGGCCGAGAGAGAAAGGGAATGCGATTGAGTCTTCCTTTAAAAGGTGGCCGCTCCTGGCAGAACGGCCACCCTATGTCTTAACGAACGTTGGCGTTGTGCTTGTCGCGATAGATGCGACGCGATTCCTGGTTCTGTTGTGCATGCAGGGTCTTGCGATCCTGCCCGGTCAGGTGCCCGTTATCCTGCGCGCGCATCCCGCGCTCTTCTCGATTGATGCCCGCCTCCTGGTGCTCCAGGCGAGAGGTCTCACCAGCAGTCAACTGGCCGCTCTTGACGCCGTTCGCGATACGGTCCTGCTGATCGACCTTGCGCTGGCCAATGTTATAGTCATGTGCGCCCGGGGTGGGTGTAGCCGTGGTCTGGGCAAAAATCGCCACAGGCGCGAGGACGAGAGCGGATGCAAGAACAGCGTTACAAATTTCATGGGACTCTCCTTTTTCCGGCGGCTACTGCGAGGTCACATTCTTGCCGCTCGCCCAACATAGACACGATGCCGCCACCCTAGTTGTCTCCTCCCGGGTAACTTTAGGGTGTAACGGACTACGACCAAAGTGCTGCGTATAGAGTTATTTAGCAGATTATTTGCGCAACTTATTTTGCCCCCCCCGCGCAAGAGGGTAGGAACCGGATGAAGAGTGGAAGAGTGAACTTGGCAGTCATCGTAGTGCTGGCGGCTATGGTAACGATCGTTCCCGACATAAACGCATTCGACGCGGATCTTTCGGCGGCTGAGACAGCCGCCGTGAACCGGCAGATTGCAACCCTAAAAGCGTCAGGAGATCGCACCATGGCACAAGGTTGGAGCAACACAAAAAAAGTGGCCGAATTGCTCTGCCGGCCCGCCGCCCTCCCCGTCTTGAAGAAACAAACTCCGGGTGTAGACCGGGTCTTTCTTGGGACAGACGATCCCCAAACCCTGACCCTCGAAAGCAATCAACGCCTCACCGGCTCCGGCCAGTTTCGCACTCCGAAGGGCTGGACGGACTTTACCTTTACTTGCGACCTTAATCCCGACACCGGTAAGGTCGTGGCGTTTCAGCCCGTGATTGCCAAGTGAGCAGCAAACAAACTAGTCCGAGAGGGCCGCGCGCCCCCCGATCTACGTCTAAACTCTAAATGCAGTGGATCCGCCCCATGGAGAGCGGAGTAACTTCAACATAAGGAACCGTTATCTTGCTGAAATCCCGTTCGTTTCGCATTCTCCCCAGCTCCTTGTTGCTTTTTCTCGTCTTACCCTTTTGCGCAGCCGCTGCCCAGGATGCGGGCAAAGATACAGCAGCAAAAGAATCCGGGAAAGACGAACCGAAAGCCGAACAGACCTTCATCGTCCCCAAAGACTCCACCACGCAGGGCTCCGTCAGCGTCGGCGGCCACGCTATCAACTACCAGGCCGTTGCTGGGACGATCCTGGTGGGAGCTACCAATGCTGCCGACTCCGCCCTCGGGACGGTAACCCTGTCTGACAAAGATTCTCCCGAAGCTGCGCCCACGGCGCGCATCTTCTACGTCGCCTATTTTAAAAAGGATGCGCCGCCGGATTCGCGCCCCGTGACGTTCATCTACAACGGCGGACCCGGCAGCTCAACCTTATGGCTGCACATGGGCGCATTCGGTCCCAAGCGAATCATCACCGCCGATGACCAGCACACCAGCCCCGCCCCCTATCAACTGGTCGATAATGCCTACAGCCTGCTTGACGTGAGCGATCTGGTCTTTATTGACGCGCCCGGCACCGGCTACGGCCGTATTTTTGGCAAAGATAAGGAAAAGGCGTTCTGGGCGGTAGATCCAGATGCGCACGCCTTCGCTCGATTCATTGCCCGCTTCCTCTCCAAGTACCAGCGTTGGAACTCGCCCAAATATCTCTTTGGAGAGAGCTACGGCACCACCCGGTCAGCGATAGTCGCCGGCATCCTCGAGACCGAAAGCCACATCGACCTCAATGGTGTCATTCTGCTTTCGCAAATCCTCAATTTCGACGATAGCGCCGACGCCCCGCAGTGCAACCCTGGTATCGACGTGCCTTACCAACTGGCGTTGCCTACCTTTGCCGCCACCGCCTGGTATCACAAGCGCCTGCCCACGCAACCCGCCGCGCTTGAGCCCTTTCTCGCCGAGGTGGAGCAATTTGCGCTGACCGACTATGCCGCAGCCCTGGCCCAGGGCTCGGAGCTGCCGGAAGCGAACCGCCAGGCCATCGCTGAAAAGCTGCACGAATACACCGGCTTGCCTGTTGCCTATATCCTCAAGGCCGACCTCCGCGTCAACGTCGGCCAATTCAACCATAACCTGCAAGGGAGTGAAGATCTCACCACCGGCCGGCTCGACAGCCGCTTCTCCGGGCCAACCATCGACCCGCTCGCGGAGGAGGCTGCATACGATCCTCAGGCCGCCTCCATTGCTTCCGCTTATGTCGCTGCGTTCAACGATTACAGCCGCAACCAGCTCAAATTTGGCGAAGGTCTCACCTACCTGCCCGAAGAGGATGCGGTCAACGATGCCTGGGAGATGAAGCACAAGGCTCCAGGGACCCGGGAAGAATCTTTCGGCGTGAACGTGATGCCCGACCTGGCCATCGCCGATGAAGTTCAATCCCCGCCTCAAGGTCATGCTGAATGGAGGTTATTTCGATCTCGCGACGCCGTTTTTCGCTGCCAGGTACGAGATGGATCACCTCCCATCCCGGCCAACCTGAGACAAAATATCCAGTACTCCTGGTATAACTCCGGCCACATGGTCTACGTCCACGAGGATTCGCTGAAACAGCTTCACGACAAAGTCGCCGCCTTCATCACCAGCACCTACAAACCGGTCAAGTGAGCGTTTGCCATGCTTTAACCGGTGGCCACTGAAAATAAATCGCCTGGGAGGGATTTCATGCCGAAAATGCGTGCAGTTCAAGTTGCTCATGCCGGGGGACCGTTGGAACTCGTGGAACGGGAGATTCCCGAACCTGAATCCGGTGCGGTTCGCATCAAGGTGCAGGCCTGCGGCGTCTGTCACAGCGATTCGGTGACCAAGGATGGATTGTTTCCCGGGATCCAGTATCCGCGCGTTCCTGGCCACGAGGTGATCGGGGTGATTGACGCGGTTGGTGCAAATGTTCCCCGATGGAAGGTTGGTGAACGCGTCGGGGTGGGTTGGAACGGCGGCTACTGCGGCTACTGTGACACTTGCCGTCGGGGAAACTTTTTTGCTTGCGAGACCAGCACCCTGGTCACCGGCGTTACCCGGGACGGCGGCTACGCGGATTACATGATCGCGCCTGCATCGGCTCTTGCCCTGGTGCCCGAAGAGTTGTCAGCGGAAGAGGCGGCTCCGCTCATGTGTGCCGGGGTCACCACTTTCAATTGCCTGCGCAACAGCGGCGCTCGGCCGGGCGATCGTGGTGGCGGTGATCGGCTTAGGTGGCCTCGGCCATCTCGGTATTCAATTCGCGGCCAAAAGCGGATTCAACACCGTCGCCATCGGCGCGCGGGAAAGACAAGGAAGCACTCGCCAGAAAGCTGGGCGCCTCCCACTACATCGATAATGCGACCCAGGATCCTGCTGCGGAACTGCTGAAGCTGGGCGGAGCCAAGGTGATTCTCGCCACGGTGACCAGTGCGGATGCGATGAAAGCGGTGATCGGCGGTCTTGCGCCAACCGGGACGTTCATGATTGTCGGCGCCGTGCCTTCGTTGGAAGTGCCCGCGCTGCAACTCCTGCTCAAGTCGCAACAGGTCAAAGGCTGGTATTCCGGAACCTCGCTCGATTCGCAGGAGACACTCGACTTCAGCGTGCTCTCCGGCGTGCGCTCGATGAACGAGAGCTATCCCCTGGAGCGCGTGAACGAGGCCTACGAGCGCATGGAGCAGGGAAAAGCGAGATTCCGTGTAGTGCTTACCATGTAATCCGCCATTTGAGAAGTAAACGCGTTTACTGAAAATTTCCGATCAGCACAAACGGCGCCCAATAAAACGGATGAGCATAGTTAGCTGCGTGCGGCTCATGCTCTATCTTGCTGCCGCGCTCATTCGATGCAGACCCTGATCTGGGCCCGAGCACGAAAGGCGATCTGTGCCTGGCGCAGCGCTTCCGCCTTCCCGTCCGCAGGGATCTTGACCCACCTGGAGTAGAAGTCGCTCATCAATCGGCTGGTGCTTGCGTCATTTACATCCCACAACGTTGCCAGCACGGCGGCCGCATCCTTCTGCTGCGCAATCATCCCCAGGCTGTCCATTTCCAGGCCGTCTTTAGCCGCATCTCCCTTGGCGGTGCTGCACGCCGACAGCGTCAAAAGCTGGGTGCCGTGAAAGCTGATGGAAGAGTTCTCCATCTTCGAGAGTGTGAGTTCATATCCTTCTGCTTCCCCAACATCGTTCCCACCCAGCATCAGGTATGGCTCCTCACCCGTGCCCGTTTCCTCTACAAAGTGGCTGGCGATATGCACGACCGGAAAACTACCGCTCGACCCAAGTTGCGTCTTCAGAGCAGCCAGCGTGAATTGCTCATTGGGCAGCAGCTTGCCATCGATTGGGCCGTGGGATTCCGGGACCGCCGGGTCGTGGACCACCGCCTCGAGTTCGGGCATCACGCCGGGCAGTGCCGGCAGGCCGCCATAGCTTTTCGACAACCCCATCGCCAACACGCGCAATCCTGAGGCCGGGCCCGTGGTCATATGCCCGTAGCTTTCGGGTGTGAACAAAACGTTATTGAAGCGTTCCACCATGTAGCGGTTACCGTCATAGAGGGCGGCCATGGGCAGGTATCGCAGCACGCCATCCAATGACCAGAGGATCGTGGGTGCACGATCCTGCCCACCGCGTCCTTCCAGAGCTTTCAATTGGCTGCTCAATGGAGCAACCACCATCGCGTACAGTTCCGACAAATGAAGCTTAGGGTCGGAGGTGGGCGTTCGCAATTCGTCCCGCACCTCGAGCACCTTGCTGCGCAGCTCCGCCGGTGTCGCCTTCAACTCCACCTTCTCACGCGTATGCGGCGTTACTACGATCGCGTAAACATGCTCTTCACCCAGCAGCAGACGAATGCCCAACACGCGCGGTCCCAGTTCGGCCAGAGTATTCTGCAAGCGGCTGACATCAGATTTTTCTTTGCTCAGCAGGGCATTCGCGTCTTCCGTACCCACCTTGTGCGCGAGTTCGGTATAAAGCGTGTTGTGGAAGAAGGCTGACACCTCTTTGTTCCCCGCCTCGACCTGGGCATCCAGCGTCTTTAGCCGAGCCTCTTCGGCCGGGCTCCGAGACTCCTTGGCCTGGAGCGCGGCGTACTCCATATTCAAGCTGGTGAGGGCCACGGCAGCCTTCTCGGGAACTTCGAGCTCCGGCGCGGGCGGTAGAGGTTCAACCTTACTTGCCTGGTCCCTGGCGCCCTGCACCACTTCTTTCAGTTCCTGTTCTTTCAAAAGGTCGAGAACCTTTTCGGCTTCACCCAGCCGGTCAGCCTGAACCAGCAACTCCGCCAGCTCGCGATACGATCCGGATTTGGATTGAGCAAAGCTGGACTGCAGATCCTTATCCAGCCCGGAGATGTTTTTCCTTATTTGTTGGAACGAGTTGACCGCGTCGACCCCGAATGGGATCGCCATCTCCGGGCGTTGTTGGCGGTGGAAATACCTCATAAGCGAGGCGTCGATTTTGCCTTGCAGGTCCGGATCGTCCACAGCCTTCGCCAGAGAGAGCGCAGCGAGTTCGTTGGGCAGCACATTTTGTTTTTGACCCAAACTTTCGTAAGCCATGCCAATGTTGGTGAGAGTTGCCGCTTCACCGCGGCGGTTCCCGGTTTCGCGCCAAATCGGTAATGCCTGGTAGTAGAACTCCAGGCCTTTCTGCTTCTGGCCCATGTCTACAAGGGCTCTCCCGATATTGTTCAGCGTCAGCGCCTCGCCGCTGCGGTCCCCTGCTTCACGCCAGGCCGGCAGCGCCTGGTTATAAAACTCCAGCGCTTTCTGCTTCTGCCCCATGTCGGAATACGCTCGGCCGATATTGTTGAGCGTGCTTGCTTCGCCATGGCGATTCCCCGTACTGCGCCAAATCGCCAGTGCCTGGTTGTAGAAGTCCAGCGCCTTCTGCTGCTGCCCAAGGTCGAGATAGATGCGGCCGATGTCGTTCAGTGCCAGCGCCTCGCCATTATGTTCCCCTACCTCGCGCCAATAGGGAAGTGCTTGGTTGTAGAGCTCGAGTGCCTTCTGTTTCTGTCCCAGGTCGGAGTAGACCCTGCCCATGTTTGTCAGGGAGCTGGCCTCGCCGCGGTGGTTGCTTCCTTCGCGCCAAATCGGCAGCGCCTGATCGTAGAGCTCCAGCGCCTTCTGCTCCTGCCCCAAGCCGGCGTAGGCTTTGCCCATATTGTTCAAGGTGAGCGCTTCGCCATTGCGATTGCCCAGTCTGCGCCACGCCTGTAGCGCCTGGTCGAAACACTCCATCGCCTTCTGCGTCTCTCCCGCTTGCAGATGCAGAGAGCCGAGGGAAACCAACTCAGAGGTTTCCTCTTTCATGCTTCTTGCCCCGCGAGCCGCACGGAGTTTTTCCTCATGCTGGCTTATCTCATCTTGCAGAGAATGGGTCTGGGTCCGCGCCGGGGAGGATGCTGTTGCCAGCATCAGCAAGAGCAAAAATCGCGCTGGGCGCCTTGGGCAAAGGCTGGCCATCAGAAACCTCAAAGCATCCGTATGCTCGAAATCATACGACAAGACATATTCGGGAGATTCGCAACGAAAGAAAGGGCGCCCACATACGGGGCACCCCAGTTGAGACGCGTTCAACCCCAAACTACATGCCGTTGTATTTTTCCCACTGGACGGTGCGGATGGCATTGTCCACCGTGCCGTGAGCCTGATCGATATGGTGCACAGCGCGATCGCGCATTCCCCTGGCCTCAGGCACATCCTCTGCCCGCGCGGTATCGTTGTGCGCCTTATCTAACAACTCCAACGCCTTGCGGAAGCGGCCGTCGGGACGCATGCGTACATCGATGGGAGGGTGATCTTCAAGGTTTTTACCATCATCGATCGAAGCCCGTTTGATCTCGGCGATGGCGCTATCGATCTCACGAATCGCATGTTCCTCATCGTGCTGAACGGGCGGCCACGCAATCTGGTCCAGATACGCGCGTGCCATACGTAAATCAGACAGCGCATGCAGGTAGGCCGGGTGTGGTCCTGGGACTTGTTGAGCGGAAGCTGCCTTGGGATTCATAACAAGAATTCCCAGAAGCACGAGACACATGGCTGTGATGGTCATCTTTATGCGCACGATATTCATACCTTCTTTCCTGGTTAGGGGAGTTCGTGACTTTGGTAAGGCTGCAGGCAACGCTGCAACCAACCGAGTAGACCCTAACAGCCCGGCAACAGTTGCGGAACGGATTTCAGATCAGGAAGAGATACAACGATAGTTGTAGATAACGAAATAGTTCTATGCTGTGAAGGTGAGAGCAAGCGATGCAATGAGCTCGTATCTTCGGACCCGCCGTCGACTTCACTGGGCCGCTTATGTTTTGTTGATCCTCTGCGTTCAGGCGGCACACCCACAGCAAACAGGTTTTCGGATCATAGAATGGTCCCCGCTTCGCTTACAAAGCGGTTCACCACTGTTGTTCAGGATTGAGATGGAACAGCCGGTCCGTGAACTGCAGGGCACATGGCTAAATCACTCCCTCGCTTTTAGCAAGGCGCGCGATGGGAACACCTGGTACGCGCTAGCCGGGATCGACGTCGAGCAGGCGCCCGGAACCTATACGCTGAAACTAAACGCAACCACCACGGATGGCCGCGACCTTCATGCCAGCAGGCAGGTAGCCGTGCTGCCGGCAAGTTACAAAACCACCACGCTGCATGTACAAGAGAAATACGTGGAGCCCGATGCGGCGACACTGCAGCGCATTGCCGCGGATAAAGTAGTGAAGGACGCTGCCTTCGCTCATCAGATCAGTCAGCCTTTGTGGACAGGCAGCTTTCAATCCCCAGTACCCCTGGCTCCGAGCGACTCCTTTGGGACGCGCCGCATGTTCAATGGTGAGCTCGCGAGCATCCATCGCGGAACCGACTTCCACGCGCCGTCAGGAACACCAGTGGTGGCCGCCAATGACGGCGAAGTGGTCATTGCTCAACCCATGTTCTACGAGGGTAACCTGGTAGTCATCGACCACGGGCAGCAGTTCATGACGCTGTACATGCACTTGTCAAAAATACAAGTGGAGGTCGGAGAGCGGGTCACCAAGGGCGAACGCATCGGGCTCAGTGGGGCTACCGGGCGGGCAACGGGGCCACATCTTCACCTGGGAGTGCGTTGGCAGGGTATGTACGTTGACCCGGTGGTCCTGCTCGGGTTGTCGTTGCCCAAGCGCTAGCCCTCACTTACTTATTGGTGTCCTCGAAGGCGAACTTGCCCAGCTCAAACGGATGAGAGGTGGGTGGCTTGCTCTGCATTCCGGCGATTGGGTAAGACTGGGGCGCGAGGGTTGGGAAACCCCAGATCTTCCCGCTGCGCATGTCCACCACCACCTTGCCATAGACCTGGCTGCTGCCATCAGGCTTGCGCAGCATCTCAGCTCCCGGCTCAATGTAAAACGGGTACGCGTCTGTGGATTGCGCCTGCGCGGCGGGGGGCACGAGCATTGGTTGCACGGCAATCGCAACCAATGCGATGGCAATGATCAACAGCAAAACGATAGTAAGGTTTTCTCTGCGCATGGGTCCTCCTGGTGAGCAAACCTAGTGTATTCGCTCACCATCTACTTGCAGATTTACAGGAGAACTACCGCAGCCACCCGGTATCCACTCATCAAGGCTTGTTAGGTGGGTTAGTTGGAGGATTCGCAGGCGGTGTGGTCGGTGCCGGCGCGGTTTTTTCTTCAACCTTCGGCTGGATGGAGAGCAACTCCACGTCGAACACCAGAGTGGCGTTGGGCCCAATCGGCCCCGGCCCACGCTCGCCATAGGCCAGATCCGGTGGAATAAACAGCTGCCACTTCGATCCAACGGGCATCAGTTGCAGGGCTTCCGTCCATCCCTTGATAACCCCGCCCACGTTGAAAGTAGCCGGCTGACCTCGCTTGTAAGAGCTGTCAAACTCCGTATCGTCGATCAGGGCCCCGCGGTAGTTGCAAACGACGGTATCGGTCGCGACCGGCTTGGGTCCCGTGCCCGCGGTCAGGATCTTATATTGCAAACCACTCGGCAGGGTGACAACTCCCGCTTTGGTGGCGTTCGCGGCCAGGAATGCCGCGCCTGCCTTCTTGTTGCTCTCAGCCTGGGCCAGCCTCTTCTCTTCCTGCTTTTGCCGCACCTGATTCTGTAGATCCGTCATGATCGTCCTGATCTGATCGTCGGTTAAGAGCACCTTGCCGTCGCCCAGCGCGTCTTCCAGACCCTGGAGCACAATTTTCGGCTCCACTGCTATC
Organism: uncultured Acidobacteriaceae bacterium; assembly: GCA_963758385.1. Classification (GTDB taxonomy): domain Bacteria; phylum Acidobacteriota; class Terriglobia; order Terriglobales; family Acidobacteriaceae; genus PALSA-350. The sequence continues at coordinate 715,666 of CAVWVA010000002.1, forward strand.
GAATCGCGGTGCAGACTTTTCCCCACGTTTAGACCGATGGCATAGCTTTGCTTGTCTTCGTCTGTCTGCAGTACCAGGGGTTTCGGTTTGGCCGCAGTCGTGGCGTGGTGGGTCGTGGTGCTGGGCCGAGGTTTTGCCGGTGTAGTGGTCGTCGTGGGCGGCGTCTGCTGGGCGGCGGCGCTCCCCAGGAGAACAATACCGGCAGCCACTACTTTCATCGCCGTTGTACGTGGTTTGTGCATATCGTCATTTTCGCACCCTGCCTTCAGCCTGGGCAAACCCACCTACCGGGTATTCATTTGCCACCAACAACATGGCAATTGTGCGCAAGTGCGAAATAATGGATGGAAATGGGCCAAACGCAAGCGATCGGTATTGACTTCGGAACAACCAACAGCACCGTCGCGCGCGCCTCGGGCAACGGTAACCTGGAACTTGTTGGCTTCCCCACCAGTGGGGGAGCGACATTTTCCTTTCGCTCGGTGCTCTATCTCCAGCAGCTCCGCCAAGCCGGCCGTGCAAAGACGCAAACCTGGACTGGTCCTGCGGCCATCGAGCACTATCTTGCGGCGGAGCACAAAGGGCGGCTCATTCAGTCGCTCAAATCCTACCTGTCCGATCGCACGCTCACGGGAACGGCGGTCTTTGGCCGGCACCTTACGCTGGAAGATCTGATCTCGCGCATCCTCGCCGATTTGCGCCGCGGCGCCGAACGGCAATTTCACACGCCAGTAACTTATGCCATGGTGGGGCGGCCAGTGCGTTTTGTTGGCGCGGAGAACGAAGAAGATGAGGAGTTTGCCCTGGCTCGCTTGCGCCAGGCTTTCGCTGTCGCGGGTTTTGACCAGGTCGACTTTGAGATGGAGCCGGTTGCAGCGGCCTATGCTTACGAGTCAACCCTCGATCATGATGAGCTCATTCTTATCGGTGACTTTGGAGGCGGCACCAGCGACTTCTCCTTGCTGCACGTTGGCCCTGGAGTGCGCAAGCGGGGACGCAAGCCTGAGGATCTGCTCGGCAACAGCGGTGTCGGCCTGGCCGGTGATGCCTTTGACGCCAGGCTCGTCCGCAAGCTCGTCTCTCCCGCCCTGGGGTCGGAATCGTTTGCCCGCTCACTCAACAAGGTTCTACCCGCCGTGCCCGCATGGATCTACGCGAATCTCGAGCGCTGGCATTACCTCTCGTTTTTGCGCACAGCGAACGTGGTTGAGATTCTGAAGAGCGCCCGCCTTCGCGCCCTGGAGCCAGAAAAGATCGAAGCCCTGATCACACTGATAGACGAGGATCTTGGCTACCATCTTCACCAGGCTGTTCAACGCGTCAAGTTCGAGCTTTCCAGTTCCGAGACGGCGGAATTCCATTTCCGCGACGGCAGCATGGATCTCCGCATCGCTGTTACTCGCGCCGCCTTCGAAGGTTGGATCGCCGAAGACCTGCATGCCATCGAGCAGTGCATCGATTCGCTACTGCAAAGCGCGGGCATCAGCCGCAGCCAGGTAGACCGGGTCTTTCTCACCGGCGGCACGTCGCTGGTGCCCGCCGTCCGCCGCATCTTCGCAGTGCGCTTTGGAGAGGACCGCATCAAGACGGGCAACGAATTTATATCGGTAGCCCGAGGCTTGGCGCTCCGCGCGGAAGAAGCACTGACGACCGAAAACCGTATTCAACCCGGGCTGGCCCCCACTTAGCCCGCGGAATGAGCACAGCAACTCGCCGCATTCTTGATGCGAGGCAAATCGATGACCGGATTCTGATCAAAGAACCCTGACGGCGCCAGCGTAAACCCGCACATCACGCAGGACTGTACCGGATGATCCTCAGGGCGCGGCAAATGATGCACGCCAAAGCTATGCCAAAGCACTACATCCGTGTTCTCGATTGGCCGGTCCTTCGCAGTCCAAGCGGGAAGGCCATCATTCCCGGTTGATTGGTTCACAAACTCTCCCGCGGGATATCGCTCATTAGAATCGAAAGGCGTCACCCACAGCTGGTGCTGAAGGAAGCGGCCTCGCCTGCCCGACGGGCCATCCGGATGAGTAAATGGATGCAACGGCGACCGCGCCTCGAGCTTGTAGGCGGTTGGTTTGCCTACCCAGTTGTTAGTGTTAGGGTTGGTGATTCTCCAGTACCGCATCTTCGAAAAATCGAAGTTGCGTTTCGCCTGGCCTTCCGTTTTCAGCGCCGTCTCCTGTACGTAAAAGGCATTGCCATGCGGATTTTCCGGTCCCATCGGCACCGCAAGCGTATCGCATTCCGTCACCGTGTTATTCGGCCCGTCTACCTCCATATCCAGCCGCGCAGAAAAGACGTGCTGGTGGATGTGGCCCACGATCCCCGGCGCCACCTCAGTTCCAAACTTGCCAGGTTCGCCGGGACGGCAACCCGCAGTATTGATAATTCCGGTGGCCTTCATCTCGTATTCAATACGCCCATCCTGATGCAAATACCAATAGGACGCATACTCGTAGTTGCCAATGGTCGAGATGGAAGAGATCACCAGTTTCCGCGCACGGCGCACCTCGGTGCGGTCAGTACGCAGATCGAAATGCTTCCACGACATGCCGGCGTCTTCCTCGTGCAGGCAGATACACCTCTCAATGGTGCGCGGGTTACCGAAAAGGTCTGACACTACGGCATCGAAATAGTGAATGACGCCCAGACAATCGCAACCCAGGGTCAGCGAGTTCGCCATGCGGCCGAAACCCAGCTCACCGCTGTCGAAAACATTCTTACGATAGTGGCTTCGTTCCGGCGTCCCGTATGGAACCACCATCTCGGCAATCGATGCACGATAAACGATCGGCCGGCGCTGGCCATTGAGTGTGTAGCCGATGGTGTAAAGCACCAAGCCCTCGCGGCCATTGAAGCCGACCCGGAAGTCCCAGTTTTCCCACACTACCTTGTTGCCCTCCACCACGAAACCGGCTCCATCTGGCTGCACCACATCAAGCCGTGACGACGGCTTGCGGAACTTCTGCAAAAGGTCCGCGTCGTAGTTCAACGGCATACGTGGTACTGGAATGTAATCACCATCCTGCTCGAAATGGTCGTGCACATCCAATACCTCGAGCGTGGTCACATCAATCAACGCGTGCAGCCCCTCCACCGGGTGGGCGTAAAAATTGTCCAGCGGAAACATCCTCATCCAGATAAAGCAGTTGAGAACCCGGCGGCCTTTCTCGATCGCGATATCGAAGTCGCCAGTGGTCCAGGGGTCGACGCACATATACTGCAACTCGCTGAGCAGCCCCCGGCGGCGCAGCGCTTCCTGAAATCTGGGATCGGCCTTGACCGTCTCCTCAATCTCCAGGATCTCTTTGACTGCAATCATTGGCCGGGCGTCTTCTCTGAATGTCTTCGAGACTACCTTGGCGCTACCGAGATCGACCACGCCCACCCACACCCCCATCACGCCTCGCTGATACACATGGAAGCGTGCGGTTCGGGCAGGCGCATTTTCTTGAACGTAGTGGCGCACAACATCTTTCGCGGGCTCGTTGATATCGATCGTCTCCACCCGGAAATCCTCTCCCCACTTGAAGTGGTCCTGGAGAATGCGTGTGGCCTCTGTAATCTCAGCAGCTGTCAGCGGATCAAGAGGATGGTTAACCGCGAGCCCGGCTGCGGAAACATCGTCTGCTTTCAAAGGCATTGGTCGTACCTCTCTAAATAGGTTTTTCGGGGTTAGTCAGGTGAGCGAGGTGCTCAGGTGGGGCAAATCGACTTGGCGCTGCCCGCGGAGAAAGCGGTAGCCGCCAATCACAACCCCTGCAACCACAATATAGCGTCCGAGGTTATAGGGGCAAGATCGGATCCGGCAAAAAACCGCCAAACTCAAGATTTCCATGAGCGCTGTTGACCGGTCTTGGGCTATGATCTGTCGTGCAAAGGAGGTCGATCGTGTTATCCGTGGTGTCCCTCCCGGTGCGAGTTGTCGCCCTGCTTATTGCCGGTTCCCTGGTCGATCTTTCCGTAGCCGCCGAGACCGTAGTACGCTGCGACTCCCACGGCCCTCGCAAAGTCTGTCCTGCCGATACGCGCGGCGGAGTCTCGCTCCGTTACCAGTACAGCTCCGATGGCTGCTGGCAGAATGACACCTGGGGCTCTGACGCCAAAGGCATTTGGGTGTCCAATGGCTGCCAGGCGGACTTTAGCGTAGGTGCCCCGCCGCCCCCAAAACCGGCGAAGGGTACCGACGATAAAAACGGAGACGTACTCGCCGGGCTGCTGATCGGTGCACTGGCCGGTGCGGCCATCACTGCCGCGGTGAGCGGCAATAAAAATAACAACAACAACGACTGGGATGGCGGGGATGATTTTGATCATTATCAGCGCCGGGTCCGTTGCAACTCCGACGATATGGGTCCCCACCAGTGTGGCGTTGGCCGTATCCGTTACGCCGAGTTAGCTCGTCAATACAGTGGTTCGCCCTGCATCTTCGGCCAGACCTGGGGCTACGGGCGAGACACTATCTGGGTAGACCGCGGTTGCCGCGCTGACTTCTGGGTGCGCTGATGAAACGAACCTGTCTGTTACTGCTGCTGTTAACCGCCTCCAGCGGCATTTGCCAAACCAGGGAAGCCGCCCAGGAAGCAGAGACGAAGCCGGATGCGCCTATTCCCGGGCTGACCGCCGACCAGAGCCGATTCTTTCGTTACTTCGATGCCAACCAGGATGGCCAAATCAGCCGCGAAGAATACCGCAACGTGATCGTGCGCTTCTTTGAGCGGATGGATCGCAAGCACCACGGCTATGTTGACGATGCGGAGATACGCAAAGCATTTCCCGCCGTCAGGCAGGGGCAGCCAATCGATCCCCATCTCCGTCTATCGTTAACGGAATTTGAAGACTTCATGTTGGCTCGCTTTGACAAGGCCGACGTGGAGCACAACGGCGTTCTGCCTCCGGCCGAGTTCAAAGTCCTGCAAGAGACGTCCCAGTAAATCGCTGCACGTGGTGTCCCATGAAAAAATGGCTTTAGGTACGGGGATTTATCCCCGGTATCAACGCCGCCTAGCCACCGTGGCCTTAGGCCCTGAGGCATGCTTTCCGTAGCACCACGCTAGAAGTGAAATCCTAATTCCGCCGTCAGCGCTCGCGGCGTCACATAGTGCGTCCCGCTGAAGGTCGACAGGAAATTGTAAAGTGCGGTCTTGTTCGCCAGGTTCACACCGGTCACTTGAAGACTCCACTTATATCGATCCCCACGGAACAGGTTGTCCTCTCCGATCGAAGCGTCAAAGAGATTCCGCTGTTGAATGCGCGACGGATTACGGTCGTTATCGCCCGTGCCCGGGGCCGGAATGCTCAATAGCGTCGAACCATATTCAGACGCAAGGCACGGCGACGGAAGAGGCGTCGTGGGCGTCGCCTTGAGGTCACCGCACGTGAGACCCGCCTCAAACTGTTGATCGGCGGTCAAGCTGCTGAGATCAACCGCCGGCTGCCCATCGAGTGTCGTTGAAGTTCCGGCGCACGCACTGTTCGGGTCGTTGGAGAGAGGGTTATAGCAGGGCGCCGATCCAGCAACCAGCCCGCTGTCAAAGCGCCAGTTGAAGCCGATCCATGGACTCCAGTGGAAGGGCAACTGGTATTGCACGTGGGTCGTCTGGTTGAATCGCTCGTCATGATCGATCCGGAAGGGCAACCCAGGCTGGCCGACGGTTGCGCCTGCTCCAGCCACCTGTGGCGGAAAGAAACGAGCGGCAACGGAAGACATCACGACAAATGCCGTGATGTTGTGAAAGTTCGGCACATCGGCGCGCAACGCAAAGCCGGGCACTTTCGAATTGTGCCAGTCAATGGGAAACGTGATGGGAGTATTTCCCAGCACGCTGAAGTCGAAGGCATTATGCGTGTACTTCCAGATGTATTCGCCGCTGAAGACAAGATTCTTGCCGAACGCCTGTTGTAGGCCGGCATGGAATTCGTTGCGAAAACCGGGTTGCAGCGTGCCCTGTACGCCCGTTGAGCAAAGCAGCAGCGGCGACAGCACGTCATTCGCGCAGCCCTCACTCGAAAGCACAAGATTTTCATTGAAGGGGGTCTCCAGCGTTCGAGCATAGGAGGCGCGCAAAACGGTATTGGTCGGTTTGAAGCTGTAGGAAACACCCACCCGGGGTTCCGCTTGCGTGGCACTCGCCAGGCCGTTGTACAGGTCGCCGCGGATGCCAACGTTGAACAGCCAATTGCCGGCTTTGATGGAATCTTCGATATAGAGAGCCAGTTCCTTCACATCCGCATGGCCAAAATAGTTGTAATTCACGCCGCCTCGGGTGAGGTCATACGGCAGCAGGACCGGGTTGAAGGCGATATTGGGTTGGTAGCCCGAGGCAACACATTGTTCCGGGCTGCTGAATCCGTCCACCGGCTCTCCGAACCCATTCACACAAGGGGAATTGAAGGTGGGGGCCACGATACCCAGACTGTCACGCTCGCGGAGAAAGGTCTGGGAATAGATCACACCGCCCTTGATGCTCTGGTTTCCCTTGGTATAAGTGAGATCGGAATGGACCCCGGCATTCATGAGCGTTCGATATTGAGAAATCGTTTGGTTCTGCAGATTGGGCGGGCCAAGATCCGCCAGCGGATTCTCGCTGGGAAAGTACTGGTAGCTATCTTTGCGGATGTAAGGACCAAAATTAAATACCGAGCTCTTGCCAAAGATACGCGTGTAGGTCGGCGCAATATCGAACGTTTCAATCTTGGAATGCTGGTCGGCATTGCCGACGTCGTTGCCAAATTGATCCAGCACATTCAGGTTGTCGTAGTTGTTGGGTGTTTGAAACCAGGAGCGGCTGTAGTTCAGGTTCATGTGTATCGCATCGACTGGTGTGAATTGATAGTCCACGCGGTCAAACACGTTTTGTTCGTTCCCTTTATCGTGGAACACCACAAATTCCGGCGCATCCAGAAAACGGCCGGTATTCAATCCATCGAGTTCGAAGAAATTACCCCATTTCTGCGAGCCGTACCCGACATCAATGCCCCCAGTCGCTGAGCCGAAGCTGCCATAGGAAGTTGTTATGCTCCCTGTGGGTTTGGTCAGACCCTGTCCCGATCGCGTGGTTACTTCGATTACCAGGCTCGTTTTGTCGCCGTACTCCGCCGGGGGTGCACCAGCGATCACCTGAATCGACTGGATGGAGTTGGATGGGATCTGGTTCGAGAAAACCTTGCTTTGCTGGTCGGTGATTGGCTGCCCGTCCACCGAAAACGAATTGGAAGCATGATCGCCGAGTCCATGGAAAAGCCCATTGGAATCCGCAGCGACTCCAGGGGTCGAGAGAGTCACCAGCGAGCTTACCGAGGAGGACGAGCTTTCGAGCGGCAGCTTCTCGATGAGACTGCGGTCAATGTCGGTGTGGAGCGAGGTGTCGTTCTCCACCAGGTCGTCTCCTGTGACTGTGACCGTGGTGGAGGCGCCACCCACTTCCAGGTTAATGGCTGGGCTAACCGCCACCGTGGATCTTACCTGCACATCGGTGGTGAACTTGGCAAAGCCGGTTGCTGAGGCGACGAGATGATAGGGATTGAAAGGCAGATTCGTAAATTGATAATGGCCCGCCGCATCGGTTGTGGCCGACCGTGACAGGCCGCTCACCGGGTTTTCGATAGTGACCGTTGCCCCGGGGATCACCGCACCCGAAGCATCTGTAACTGTTCCTGAAATCGTGCCGGCAGCGGACTGGGCAAGAACAATTGTAGCCAGCGATAGCAGAGCAATTGGGAAAAAAAGAAAGGCAAAACGTCGTGGAAACGAGTACATGGACCGGACCCCGAGGACACTTGTGTGATTGGACTGTTGAAATTGCCTTAGGAGAAAGCAATGTCAGCGGGAGGGGGTCTCGTATAAAGCGAAAAATCCAGGGACTGGCGCGCAAAAGCGGTCTGCAGATCGACGACTAGCGCCCCCGTCTGTCTCACAGCCAGGGTCACTGTTACCGGCGCTGCTGGAGAAATAACTACATGAGCGGTCGCGCACAGCGCGCATCCGGAGTGTGACACATCTGCGGCGGAGTGTATGTGCACAACCTGAGCAGTCGCGCCGAAAACCAACAACAGTGCGCAGCAAAGCGCAAGGGCAAGCCTCCACGGATGGCGCACGCGATCTTTGGCTTGCCTGGACTGCATCACTCTAACTATAACGTACCCGCTCTTTCGACTCGGGAACGTCGCATGCGTGCGGTCAAAAGTCGGTCACTTAGATGACTTATTTCAGAAGACTACTAAGCCAGCGCCTTGGGAATTGCCTCTTCCCATCGTTCCTGCGCTTTCAGGATAAGCTCGACTACTTCTCGTGCTGTGCCGTCTCCGCCTCGGCTCCGGGTTACAAAGTGGCTCACTGCCTTAAGTTCAGGAGCCGCATTGGCGACCGCAACCGCCAGGCCTGCGCGTTTAGCCAGCGGCATATCGGGCAGGTCGTCGCCCATGTAGGCCACTTCCTCTTCTCGCACTCCGGCCTTTTGCAGGCACTCATCGAATGCGGCCATCTTTGTGGCCTGGCCCAGGTAGACAAATTCCACGTGCAGCTCCTGGGCGCGCTGCGAAACCGCGGGAGATTTTCTGCCGGTAATGAACCCGGTGCGGATCCCCATCGTGTGCGCCAGCTTCAACCCCATCCCATCCTGAGAGTTGAAGCCCTTCATCTCCGCCACACCGCCGCCGTCAGGCAGGGAAATGAGCATGACGCCCCCATCGGTGAGCGTGCCGTCAACATCCATGAGGAACAGCTTGATCTTTCGTGCTCGCTCCAGAAGCTCGGGGGTAAAGGTAGTAGTCACGGACATGGAGACCATCATATCTGCGGTTTCCCTCGGCCCGGAGCAAATGCAAACCAAACGCGCATGTACTCTATAAGAACCCTCAACTATGGCAATTAACATCGCGCTGAATCACAAGACCCACTATCGTTACGACCGTCCTGTTCTGCTAGGGCCGCAAACCATCCGTCTGCGCCCGGCCCCCCATTGCCGTACCCCCATCCTCGCCTATTCGCTCAAAGTGCTCCCCGCCAAGCACTTCATCAACTGGCAACAGGATCCGCAGGCAAACTACCTCGCCCGCCTGGTATTCCCTGAGAAGACGACAGAATTCTCGGTCGAAGTCGATCTGGTTGCGGAAATGGCCATCTTCAATCCCTTCGATTTTTTCCTCGAGCCCTACGCCGAACGGATTCCCTTCACTTACGAGGGTTCCCTCGCGCGTGAACTGCGGCCCTATCTCGAAGCCGAGGTACCCGGTCCCAGGCTGGCCGCCTTTCTTGCGCAGGTACCGCGGGCAAGCACCCCCACACTGGATTTTCTGGTCAGTCTCAATCAACGAGTGCAGCGCGAAATCGGCTATGTCATCCGTCTGGAGCACGGCATCCAGAGTTGCCAGGACACGCTCACCCTCGGCACCGGCTCCTGTCGCGACTCCGCATGGCTGCTGGTGCAGATCATGCGCAACCTCGGCCTCGCGGCCCGCTTTGTCTCCGGGTATCTGATCCAGCTCATTGCCGACGTCAAACCGCTCGAGGGTCCAGGTGGTCCATCCAGCGACTTTACCGACTTGCACGCATGGACGGAGGTCTACCTTCCCGGCGCCGGCTGGGTCGGCTTCGACCCAACTTCGGGATTGCTGGCCGGCGAGGGCCACATCCCTCTCGCCTGCACACCGGACGCGAGCAGTGCCGCTCCTATCTCCGGTCCCCTGGAATTCTGCAAGACGGATTTCAGCTACTCGATGACCGTGCAGCGGATTTACGAGTCCCCTCGGGTCACCAAGCCCTATTCCGAGGAACAGTGGCAACAGATCGAAGCGCTAGGCCACCAGGTGGATGTGGATCTGCAAGTGGGAGACGTTCGCCTTACCATGGGCGGCGAGCCCACCTTCATTTCGCTCGACGATCGCAACGGCAGTGAGTGGTCGACCACCGCCATGAGCCCGGCCAAGCGCCGGCTCGCGGTCGAGTTGCTGCTTCGCATGCGCGATCGTTTCTCCACCGGCGCGCTCCTCCATTTCGGTCAGGGCAAGTGGTACCCCGGTGAAGAACTGCCCCGTTGGGCTCTGGGCTGCTACTGGCGCAACGATGGCGTGCCCATCTGGGAAAACCAAAGCCTCTTTGCCGAAGACGGCAAAGATTACGGCTACGGAGCACCCGAAGCCCACAAGTTTCTCGAAACCCTCGCCAAACGCCTGCAGGTAAGCTCTGCCTTCACCATCACCGCTTATGAAGACATCTTCTTTCATTTGTGGAAGGAACGGCGGCTCCCCGAGATCATCGATCCGCTCGACCCCAAGCTCAAAGATTCGACCGAGCGCGTCGGTCTGGCGCACATCTTCGAACAAGGGGCAGAGCAGCCCATCGGCTTTGTCCTTCCCCTGCGCCGTATCCCCACCCGATCCGGCACGCCGCGTTGGACCAGCCACCCCTGGTTCCCGTTGACCAAACGCATGTTTCTCACCCCCGGCGACTCGCCGATGGGGTATCGCCTACCGCTGGAATCTTTGCCCTGGACCACGCCCGAAGATGTCACCTACGCGTTCGATACCGATCCTTTCCGGCGGCGCGACAAGCTGCCCCTACGGCCGGAACGCCACATGGGCCTATTCTCCAGTCCGCCCCCCGTGGACGAGGCGGTGCCCGCGGCCGATAAAGCCAAACCGAAACCGGACGACCAGAAGCCGATCACGCTCACCCGGCCCGCGCTTTGTGTCCAGGCGCGCCAGGGCAAGCTCTTTATCTTTATGCCCCCGGTTGACTACCTCACCGACTATCTTGACCTGGTAGCCGCCGTCGAAGACACCGCCGCGCATCTTTCTATGCCGGTCGTCTTCGAAGGCTACACACCTCCTACCGACACCCGCATCTCTGTTTTCAAGGTCACACCCGATCCCGGTGTGATCGAGGTAAACATCCAGCCCGCGGCCAGTTGGGACGCGCTGGTCGAAAACACCACCTCGCTCTACGATTTGGCTCGCCAAACCCGCCTGGGCACCGAGAAGTTCATGCTCGACGGCCAGCACTCGGGAACCGGCGGCGGCAACCACCTGGTGATCGGCGGGCCCACTCCCGACGACAGCGCCTTTCTCCGCCGGCCAGATCTATTGCGGAGCATGGTCAATTACTGGAACAACCATCCCGCGCTGTCCTACCTGCTTTCGGGATTGTTCATCGGCCCCACCAGCCAGCACCCCAGGGTGGATGAGGGGAGGGTCGACTCGCTCTATGAACTGGAGATCGCCTTCGATCAGATTCCCGATCGGGCGGTCAATCCGGTGTCGTCGCGCATGGCCGATCGGCTCTTCCGCCATCTGCTTACGGATATGACGGGAAGTACGCATCGCGCCGAATTCTGCATCGACAAGCTCGATCCGCCGGAGGGATCAGGAACGCGCCTTGGCCTGCTTGAGCTGCGCGCTTTTGAAATGCCGCCTCACGCCCGCATGAGCCTCACCCAGCAATTGCTGGTGCGGGCGCTCATCTCGCACTTCTGGCGTAAGCCTTACCGGCAGAAGCTGGTCGCCTGGGGAACCAGCCTGCACGACCGCTTCATGCTCCCTCACTTCGTGCAACTCGATTGGGAGGACGTTGTGTGCGATCTTTCTCGCGCCGGCTACGCCTTCCGCAGCGAGTGGTTCGCCCCGCACTTCGAGTTCCGCTTTCCTCTGATCGGTGCGGTAACCGCGCGCGGCATCCAAGTGGAATTACGCCACGCGCTGGAACCCTGGAACGTCCTGGGCGAAGAAGCTTCCAGTGGGGGGACAGCGCGCAGCGTCGATTCCTCGGTGGAGCGGCTGCAGGTGAAGGTGACGGGTATGATCGCGCCGCGCTTCGCCGTGCTTTGCAACGGCCGGCCAGTGCCGCTTCATCCCAGCGGGCAAGAGGGAGAGTTCGTTGCCGGCGTCCGTTACCGGGCCTGGCAGCCCGCCTCCTGCCTGCACCCCGACATCCCCGTGCATAGCCCACTCATCTTTGACATCGTGGACACCTGGTCTGGCCACGCAATTGGTGGCTGTACCTACCACGTGGTGCATCCTGGCGGCAGAGCCAACGAGCAATACCCCGTGAATGCGTATGAAGCCGAGAGTCGGCGTCTGGCCAGGTTCAACAGTTTTGGTCACACCCCGGGCCCTATCTCAGTCCCACACGAAGCGCGCAACCAGGAGTTTCCGTTCACCCTGGATCTACGCAGAAAGCCTTAGCCCTCTCATTAAGAGAACAGGTCGGACCGAGACGAGACCAAGAAGAGACCAGGAAGAGCACCAGGAAAAGAGACCGAAAAGGACGGGTGTCCCATCCTTCGCGTTTTTGCGAAGGGTGGGATCCACGAAGCTTCAGAGGAACGTAGCAATTTAGCGGCGATAATGAAAATGCTTCGACCGCAGCCTATGCCTGAAACGCTCGATGACCCGCTACTGACCGCCGACTATCGCCAGGCGCCTGGCGTTTACGACGAGATGTGCGCCGAGCCCGGGCTCTTTCGTCCCCACTGGGACCGCTATATCGCTTCGCTGTCTTCGCTTGGCGCCAGGGAACTGGCGCACCGCTGGCAGATCGCGCGCCAGCGCATCCGGGAAAACGGCGTCAGCTACAACGTCTACGGCGATCCCCTGGGCACCGACCGCCCCTGGAGCCTGGATGCGATACCACTCCTCATCCCGCCCACGGAATGGAGCTATCTGGAAGCGGGCCTGATCCAGCGCGCCCGCCTGCTCAACACCGTTCTTGCCGACCTATACGGTCCGCAAAAGCTTCTGCTCAACGGAGACCTTCCCGCTGCGCTGGTATTCGGCAACCCTGCCTTTTGGCGCGCCTGCCATGGCGTCCAGGTGCCTGGGTCCACTTATCTTCATTTGCTGGCCGTCGACCTGGCCCGTTCCCCGGACGGGCAGTGGTGGGTCATTTCTGACCGCACCCAGGCGCCTTCCGGCGCGGGGTATGCTCTGGAAAATCGCATTGTTATGGCGGAAACATTTCCCGACCTCTTCCGCGAGGCCCAGGTGCACCGGCTGGCCGGGTTCTTCCGTGACTTTCGCGACACCATGCTGCGCCTCTCCCCCTCGGCGCGTACTCATCCACGCGTCGTGCTCCTGACCCCCGGTCCTCTGAACGAAACCTACTTCGAGCATTCGTACCTGGCCCGCTATCTTGGTTTCACCCTCGTCCAGGGCGGAGATCTCACGGTGCGCGAGAATCGGGTCTTTCTCAAATCCCTGGAAGGGCTCAGGCCCGTGGACGTGGTCTTGCGCCGAATGGACGACGGTTTCTGTGATCCTCTCGAATTGCGTGCCGACTCCTACCTGGGGGTGCCTGGCCTGGTCGAGGCTGTTCGCGCAGGCAACGTAGCAGTGGCCAACGCCCTGGGCAGTGGGCTGCTGGAAACCTCGGCCTTCATTCCATTTCTCCCCGGCCTCAGCCGGAGCTTGCTGGGTGAGCGCCTGGCGCTCCCCTCGGTGGCAACCTGGTGGTGCGGCCAGCCGGCGGCCCTGCGCTATGTCCGCAACAACCTGGACTTTCTCATCATCAAGCCGGCCTACCCGGCGATGGGCAAGGAGCCGGTGTTCGGCGGCCGGCTCGGCCCCAACGAACGAGGACGCTTATTGGAGCGCCTGGAAAAACACCCCAATGAGTTTGTCGGTCAGGAGCTGCTTAACCTATCCAGCGTCCCCGTATGGTCAGATAACGCCCTGCTGCCGCGCCGGGTGGTCTTGCGGGTGTACATCGCCGCCGTGGGAGACAGTTGGATCGTTATGCCGGGGGGCCTGACCCGCGTTTCCCCCTCGCCCGACACACCGGTTGTCTCCATGCAGCACGGGGGCGGCAGCAAGGATACCTGGGTCCTCTCCCAACAGCCCGTGGACAACTTCACCCTGCGCCGTCCTCGTGATCTGCCCGTGGAGTTGAATCGGGGTATCAGCAGCGATCTGCCCAGCCGCGCGGCCGAGCATCTCTTCTGGTTGGGCCGCTATGCCGAACGGTGCGAGCATCTGGCCCGCGTGCTGCGGTGCATCCTGGCTCGTATGACCGGGGAATCGTGGGCGCCCGAGACCGCCGGCTGGCGATCGCTGATGCAGTTGTATGAATGCCTGGAGTCACCCTATTCGCGCCTGGCGAAAGACGACCCCCAGGGACATCTCGATCAGCAGGGAGATCTGGAGAAGGAGATACTCTCGCTCATCTTTGAAGAACAGCGCAGCGACAGCCTCAACGCCAATCTCAGCCGGGCCACGCGTGCGGCAGCCCAGGTGCGGGATCGCCTCTCGAGCGATCTGCTGCGTGTCGTCAGCCAGCTGGGCGGCCTGGCTCGCGCCTCGGACCGGGTCGCCTGGGGCTACGTGTCGGCAGCAGACGCGCTGGTGGTCTTGAATAGCTGTATCCTGACGCTTGCCGCGTTGCGCGGGATCGAAACCGGCAACATCACCCGCGGGCCGGGCTGGCACTTTCTCAACATCGGCAGACGGGTGGAGCGTTCTCTTCAGTTGCTGGAGCTGTTGCGCAAAATCGTGGTCCCCATTGACTCTGAGAACTGGCCGTCGCTCGAGATGCTGCTGGAAGTGGCCGATAGCTCCATCACCTACCGCTCGCGTTATTTCACCGTCCTGCAAGCCGCGCCGGTGGTCGATCTGCTCATGAACGACGAAGCCAACCCGCGTTCTCTCGCCTTCCAGTTGAAGGATTTGGCAAAGCATTGCGGCGGGCTATCGCGCATGCCCTGGGGTTCCGGGTGGCCGCTTGTGAAGCAAAGGCAGATGGAGGCGGCTGCGGCAAGTCTTCTCGATGCGGACGTCGAATCGCTTTGCGAGACCCGCAGCGGGAAAGTTCGCACTCGCCTAGACGGCCTGCTCGAAGATCTTGAAACGGCCTTGCCCGCATTCTCAGAAGCCATTGCCAACACCTACTTCAGTCACGCGGAAATGGAGCGTGCGACGTGATTTATCGTGTCCGGCACCAAACCATCTATGACTACATCCAGCCGGTTTCGGTGTCTCATCACGTCGTTCGCCTCACTCCCCGCGATCTCCGCGGGCAACGGCGGCGAGCAAGCGAGCTATCCGTTTGGCCGGTCCCACCGTTTCACACCACCACCCACACCGACTTCTTCGGCAACACGGTCACCTCGTTCACGCTGCCCGAATCCCATAGCCGGATGAGCGTGGAGGCGTGCAGTGAGTTGGAAGTGAATGCCGTGCCGCACCCTCCCTTCTCCGAGTCACCGGCATGGGAAACGGTGCGCGAAACCGTCGCCAGCGACCACACCCAGGAGGGCCTGGAGGCTTATCAGCTGGTTTTTGATTCGATCCGAGTCGCAGCCAACCCGGAATTGGCAGCTTACGCGCGCGATTCCTTCCCGCAGGGACGCCCACTGCTCGAGGCGGTGCTCGATCTGACCGCTCGCATCCACCAGGATTTCCGCTTTGACGCCAAGGCGACCGAGGTGACAACGCCGGTTGAGACCTTCTTTGAAAAGCGCCGCGGTGTTTGCCAGGACTTTTCCCATCTCCAGATTGCCTGCATGCGTTCGCTGGGACTACCGGCGCGCTACGTCAGCGGCTACCTGCGCACCATGCCGCCTCCCGGACGGCCGCGCCTGGTCGGAGCCGACGCCTCCCACGCCTGGTGTTCCGCCTGGTGTCCTCGCTTCGGATGGGTGGACTTTGACCCTACCAACAACTGCGTGCCCTCCGATGGACACATTACCCTGGCGTGGGGCCGGGACTATAGCGACGTCAGCCCCATTCGCGGCGTTTTGCTCGGCGGCGCAAAGCACAGCCTGAAGGTAGGGGTCGACGTAATGCCCCTGGAGTAGCCGCCGCCCCGCCGCACTACCGAAAGGCGTTCTCCCGTGCAAAACTGGGAACAGCGCGTCTAACCAAAGAATGCGTCTCTGACTGCGATCCTGACTGTGATTCTGGAGAAGATGAAAGTGAAGTTTAAAGCTCTATTGCCCTTGCTGCTCCTGCTTACTGCCTCTGCGTCGCGATTGAATGCCGCGGACCCCAGTTCCGTCACCCGCTCCACCTTGTCCAATGGGCTGCAAGTGGTGATCGTGCGCAATCCGCTGGCCCCTGTGGTGACGGTGGAGTTGAACTTCAAAGTCGGAGGCGATGAGACACCGCCCGGCTTTCCCGGGTCGGCCCATGCCGAGGAACACATGGCATTTCGCGGTTGCACCGGCATGACTGCGGACCAAACCGCCGCGATCTACGCCCAGTTGGGGGGCCGGGACAATGCCGATACGCAGCAAAACATTACGCAATACTTCACTACCGTGCCGGCCGCCGATCTGGATGTGGCCCTGCAGGCCCAGGCAGCCTGCCTGCGGGGGGTAGACGACTCTGAAGCGGAGTGGGCCCACGAACGGGGGGCGATTGAACAGGAAGTCTCCCGCGACCTCTCCAATCCCACTTACAAATTTATCGATCGCCTGAACCAGGACATGTTTGCCGGCACACCCTATGCCCATGATCCGCTGGGTACCAGGAGCTCCTTCGATGCCACCACCGGCGCCATGCTGCATGACTTCTATAAGCAGTGGTACACGCCGGGCAATGCCATCCTGGTCATCGTGGGCGACGTAGATCCGGCGGCCACGTTGGCCAAAGTCAAGCAGCTGTATGCCGACATTCCCGACCACCCGGTGCCTGCCCATCCTGCAGTCAACCTTGCTCCAGTCAAGCCTGAAACTTTCACCCTGGACAGCAATCTGCCTTACGTTCTGGGCTTTATTGCTTATCGCATGCCGGGAACGGACTCGCCGGATTATGCGGCGATCCAGATGCTGGGCGACATTCTGGCCAGCCAGCGCGGCGACCTCTACGGCATGGTGCCCGCAGGCAAGGCGCTCTACGCGGGCTTTGAGTTGGCTGAGACCTATCCCAAGGCGAGCATCGGCTTTGCGGTCATTGCCTTGCCCGCGGGCGGCGATTCCACCGGCCCGATGAACGAGATGCGCCAGATTGTCGAGAACTATGCGCAAAAGGGTTTGCCCCAGGACCTTTTCGATGCCGCCAAGCGCGGCGAGATTGCCTCCGCCGAGTTTCAACGCAACTCCATTCCCGGCCTGGCTTCGGCGTGGTCGGAAGCTTTAACCGCGGAAGGGCGCAATTCTCCTGACGACGACCTGGAGGCGATCCGGAAGGTTACGCTGGCGGATGTGAACCGGGTGGCGAAACAATATCTGGTCAACGCGAACTCTATCGCCGCGACCTTGAAACCGGCTCCCTCCGGAGAGGCGGTCGCCTCCAAGGGATTTGGTGGCGGAGAGAAATTAACCTCTGAGCCAACCAAGCCGGTAGTCTTGCCCGCCTGGGCTGCCGCCTCGCTTTCGCAGCTAAAGGTCCCGGCGGACTACGTTGTTGCCTCCGACACCACGTTACCGAATGGTCTTCGACTGATCGTGAAGTCCGATCCAACCAGTCCTACGGTCACTGTGGTGGGTGCGGTCAAAACCAACTCGGATTTGCAGACTCCCAAGGGTCAGGAGGGAGTCTCGGATATTCTCGACGGCCTCTACTCCTACGGTACCCAGACCCTCGATCGCCTGGCATTCCAAAAAGCGCTGGATGACATTGCGGCCAGTGAAAGCGCCGGCCCTGACTTCTCGTTACAGGTGTTGAAGGAGCACTTTTCCCGCGGGGTTGAGTTGCTGGCCGATAACGAACTCCATCCCGCGCTGCCCGCGGAAGCCTTCGGAGTGGTCAAAGATCAGACCTCCCAGCTCTTAGCCGGAAATTTAAAGAGCCCTGGCTATCGCACCTCGCGCGCTCTGGACATTGCATTGCTTCCTCCGGGAGATCCCGAGCTGCGGGAGGCGACTCCGGCCACCCTCGCCCCGATTACGCTTTCCGACGTAAAGCAATATCATGCCGCCACTATGCGTCCCGATCTAACCACGATCGTGGTCATTGGCGACATCAAGCCGGACGAGGCCAAGGCCGTAATCACCAAGTGGTTTGGTGACTGGAAGGCGGCCGGTCCCAAGCCGGAGACAACGTTGCCCCCCGTTCCAGTGAACAAGGCTTCGGCTGCGAACGTTCCAGATCCGCAAGCGGTCCAGGACTCCGTCGTGTTGGCGCAGCAGTTGGGCCTCAACCGTTTCGACCCGGACTACTATCCTATTCAACTGGGGAACCATGTACTCGGTGGCGGCTTCTACGCCACCCGGCTCTACCACGATCTGCGCCAGGTCGCGGGCTATGTGTACAACGTTGACGTCAGCATGGAGGCTTCGAAGACTCGCGCCAGCTACTCGGTTACTTATGGTTGCGATCCGCAGAACGTCTCCAAGGCCAGGGCATTGGTCGAGCGCGACCTGCAGCAGATGCGTACCGAGGACGTGTCGCCTGACGAGCTCCATCTGGCGAAGGCCATGCTATTGCGCCAAATCCCCCTGGGTGAGTCAAGCGAAGAGGGCGTAGCCCAGGGTCTGCTGCGCCGGGCGCTGGTTGGCCTGCCTCTGGATGAACCCGTCGTGGCTGCGAGGAAATACTTTGAGTTAACCGCAGATCAGATCAAGGCAGCCTTTGCCCGGCAACTCAGAATGGGCGACTTTGTGCAGGTAGTTCGAGGCCCTGTCCCACAGTAGGGCACTGCTGAAAGGAACCGCACAAGAACTGCCGTCGTCCACCCTCCTCAGCCCAGGCTGTTAGACTATAAGCAAGGCACTGCCCAGTTGTCCTGCGTGTCATTCCAGCCAGCACGTCAACGCAAGGCTAGTCAATTTCAACGTAACTGCTTTCCGCAACCCGGAAGAATAGGAATTCTGCGCTCGTGAGCACGCCCATTCGCAATATCGCCATCATCGCCCACGTCGACCATGGCAAGACGACGCTGGTGGACGCCATGTTGCGCCAGGCCGGGACTTTCCGCGCCAACGAAGCCCTTACTGAACGGGTCATGGATTCAAACGAACTCGAGCGCGAGCGCGGAATCACCATTCTCGCCAAAAACACCGCCATCCAGTTCCGTGACACCAAGATCAACATTGTGGATACCCCGGGCCACGCCGACTTCGGAGGCGAGGTAGAGCGCGCTCTCAAGATGGTGGACGGCGTCATGCTCCTGGTGGACGCCTCGGAAGGCCCGCTGCCCCAGACCCGTTACGTGCTCTCCAAGGCGCTGGAAGCCAAGCTGCTTCCGATCCTTGTGATCAACAAGATTGACCGTCCAGACGCCCGCCCCAAAGAGGTTCTCGACGAGGTGTACGACCTCTTCATTGACCTGGACGCCCATGAAGACCAGCTGGACTTTCCCGTGTTGTACACCAACGCCAAGATCGGCACCGCCAGCACCTCGCTGACCGAGCCGGGAGAAAATCTGCAGCCGCTCTTCGAGACTATTCTCTCGACCATACCCCCGGCCAGCGGAGATCCTGACGGACCGCTGCAGATCCTCGTAACCAACCTCGACTACTCCGACTACCTGGGACGCCTTGCGATTGCGCGCGTGTTCAACGGCACCCTGCGCAACGGAGAAGAAGTGAACATCTCCAAGCGGGACGGGTCCCTGCTCAAGACCAAGATCACCAAGCTATTTACGTTCAATGGATTGAAGCGCACTGATACCGAAGTGACCCAGGTGGGCGACATTGTCGCCATTGCCGGAGTTACCGGCATCACCATCGGCGAGACCATTACCGGCATTGAAAATCCCGCCCCGCTGCCCCTGATTGTTATCGATGAGCCGACCATTGCCATGCAGTTTTCCGTCAACAATTCGCCGATGGCGGGCAGGGAAGGGCAGTTTGTCACCTCCCGCAACCTGCGCGAGCGCCTGGATAAGGAACTGCTGACCAACGTCTCCATTCGTGTGGAAGAGACCGGAAGCCCCGACAGCTTCAAGGTTCTTGGCCGCGGCGAACTGCAGTTGGCCATTCTGATCGAGATGATGCGGCGCGAAGGCTTTGAGCTGATGGTTGGCCGGCCTGAGATTGTTACAAAAACCGTTGATGGCAAAGTGATGGAGCCGGTAGAGCACCTCACCATCGACGTTCCTGATAATTTTGTAGGCACCGTGATCGAGCGCCTGGGGCCCCGTCGGGGTGAAATGGTCAAGATGCACAATCACGGGTACGGAAGAGTGCGTCTGGAGTTTCGGGTCCCCAGCCGGGGCCTGATCGGCCTGCGCAGCGAGATGCTGACCGAGACCCGTGGCACCATCGTGATGAATGCGCTCTTTGACGGTTACATGCCGTACCAGGGCGAGATACCGCAGCGCCCCAGCGGAGCACTCATCTCCGACCGCAACGGAGCCACCACGGCTTATGCGCTCAACGGGCTGCAGGACCGCGGAGTGCTGTTCATCACCGCCGGCGTGGAAGTCTACGAGGGCATGGTGATCGGCGAGCACTCGCGTGACAACGATCTGGACGTGAACGTGGTGCGCGAGAAGAAGCTCACCAACATGCGCGCCTCCAGCGCCGACGACGCCATCCGCCTGGTGCCTTTCAAGCCCATGAACCTGGAGCAGGCCATCGAGTTTATTGCGGAGGACGAGCTGGTGGAAGTTACGCCCAAGTCGCTCCGCCTGCGCAAGAAGATCCTGCAGGCGAATCGCCGTCCCCGGCGTAACAACGCAACAGCGTCCTAGTTATCCCTAGGACAATTCTGGGGGTGCCCCATCCTTCTCACAGCGCTACCTGATGACGGGGCGAGGCCCCACGATTGCTCTAGACCTTCTCCGCGACTGACTTCGCCTGGGTGAAGAGGAACAGATAATCCGGTCCGCCGGCCTTGGAGTCGGTTCCCGACATGTTGAAGCCGCCGAAGGGATGCGCACCCACCATAGCTCCAGTGCACTTGCGGTTGAAGTATAAGTTGCCCACATGGAAGGTAAGCCGCGCGTGGTCTAACTTCTCCCGCGAACTCGTGTAAACAGCGCCGGTCAAGCCATATTCCGTATTGTTTGCAATCTCCAGCGCATGGTCGTAGTCCCTCGCCCGGATTACGGCCAGCACCGGGCCGAAAATCTCTTCCTGGGCGATGCGCGCGTCAGGCGACACGTCAACAATGACGGTGGGCTCCACGTAATAGCCACCCTCAGGGGTCGTAATCGCGTGACCACCGGCCAATAGGCGTCCCTCGCCCTTACCAATCTCGATGTAGGAAAGAATTGTATCCATCGCGGAGCGATTTACCACCGGTCCCATGCTTGCGTTGCCCGCAGGATCGCCCACCCGAATCGCCTGCACTCGCTCCCGCACTCGTTCCACAAAAACATCGTAGACAGAGTCTTCCACAATGGCGCGCGAACAAGCGGAACACTTCTGTCCGCTGAAGCCAAACGCCGCCGCCACCACGCCCTCGACCGCGGCATCGAGATCGCCATCCGTGCTCACGACGATCGAATCCTTGCCTCCCATCTCGAGAATGGTGCGCTTGATCCAGATCTGTCCCGGTTTTGTCTGCGCCGCGCGGGCGTGAATATCCAGCCCTACTTCCTTCGAGCCGGTAAACGCAATCAGCCGCGTCTTGGGATGTTCCACGATCGCGTTGCCAAACGTCCCGCCGGAGCCGGGGCATAAGTTGACCACCCCTGGGGGCATCCCCGCTTCTTCCAGCACATCAAGAAAACGCGCCGCAATCGTGGGCGAATCGCTCGAGGGCTTCAGGATGACCGTATTGCCGGTCACGATGGCCGCGGCAGTCATGCCGGCCATAATGGCAAAGGGAAAATTCCACGGCGGAATGACTGCACACACGCCCATCGGAAGATACAGCAGTTGATTGCGCTCGCCCGGCAACTGGATAGGCGTGGTCGCACTGGCCAGGCGCAGGGCCTCGCGCGCGTAGAACTCCAGGAAGTCGATGGTCTCGGCGACGTCGGCGTCGGCCTCCACCCAGTTCTTGCCCACCTCGTAGGTCAGCCACGCGCAGAACTCAAATTTGCGCTTGCGAATCAGCTCCGCAGTCTGCAGCAGCAATGCCACGCGCTCTGCAGCCGCCACGTACTGCCAGCTCGAATATGCTTCCAGGGCCGCCTTCATCGCCAGTTCCGCGTGCTCCAGTCCAGCCTTCTGGTGAATTCCGACTACCTGTGACGGCTTGGCGGGATTGAACGACTTGATCTTGTCAGCCGTGCGTATCCGCTCCCCGCCGATGACCAGCTCATACTCGTGGCCGAGCATATCCCCCACACGGGTCAGCGCGGCCTGCATCGCGTGCACGTTTTCAAAGTCGTGGAAATCGATAAAAGGTTCGTTGCGAAACGTTCCTTGTGGGGCGACAGGCTGAATTACGGTGCTGATCTGTGCGGTTGGCATAACACCTCGATTTTAATCCCAGATTTTGCACTGGACCCGGGAAAGAGGGCCGGCAAAAAAAGAGCGCTTTAAGCGCGATAAGCAGTGTTGTGGGACCTCTGAGATACGGAAAAACCGGGGCCCACACACGCATTAGATTCGGATCGGGTACGATTCGGCACACACAAGGAAGATTTATCTTGTCGCGGTGAGCCGCTCTGTCTGCGCCGACATCTTGGCCGTACGTTCCAATTTGTCCCAGTTGAAGGGCCGGCCATCGATCGCCCGCTTCACCGTCTTGAAAAGCACCAGCGAAAAGAGCTGGCGATAGGCAAAGCGCTGCAGCCAGATGTGAAACAACAGCCATCCATCGCCCTTGTTGGCAGCGTGACGCCGTTCCAGGCTGAAGGCAAGGGCGGAAGTAACAAAGTCGATAATCAAAAACGCCAGGAAAAAAGTAAGTAACTTTTCGAAATTAGAGGCATTCGCCGCCTCCGGGTGGAAGTGGCGGTCGAGCAGGTAGTGAACCACGCCGGCCACAAACATCAGGTCGATAAAGGGCGAAACCAACGGCAGCAGGATCTGGAAAACCAGGATGTTGGGCAGGGCAAATAATCCCATAGCCTTGTTTTTGAGGAAGGCGCGCTGGTGCTTATAGACGGCCTGCAGGGTGCCGAAAGACCAGCGGAAACGCTGCCGCATGAGGCCGCGAGCAGTAGCCGGAGCCTCGGTAAACGCCAGCGCGCGGTCTTCGTAAATGACCTTATAACCCTGTTCCAGCAGGTTCATAGTGAGGTCGGCATCCTCGGCAACGGTGTTGACCGGATAGCATCCGCCCTGCCGTACCGCCTCGGTTCGCCAGGCCCCGATCGCCCCCGGGACGACGGTGACGATATTGAACAGGTCAAGCGCACGCCGCTCGAAGTTCTGGCTGGTGATGTACTCGAGCGCCTGCCAGCGAGTCCACAGATTGACGCGATTGCCGACCTTGGCGTTGCCCGCCACCGCGCCGATCAGTGGGTCGGCGAAATGGCACACCAGCTTTGAGACCGCATCCGCCGCGATCACGGTATCGGCGTCAATGCCCACGTAGAACTCTTCTTCCAGCTTGGCTACCGCAAAATTCAGCGCCTCCGCCTTACCGCCGTTCACCGTGCGCAGCACCGTGAGCACGCCGGCCGCGATCTCATCCGGATAGGCGGCGCGCGCGACTTCCGACGTCCGGTCGCTGGAACCATCGTCGATGACGATTATGCGCAGATGGGGATAATCCGAGTTCAACACCGAACGGATCGTCCGCACGATGACCTTCTCTTCGTTGTAGGCGGGAATTAGTACGGCGACCTGGGGTAGAAACCCTCCAGCGACCTCAGGGACATGGCGTTTGCGCAAGCGGTCAATCAGCGCCAGGATACCCACGGTGATCAGGCGAGCGCTCATCAACACGTCGCCTACAAAGAAGAGCGTCACTACAAAGTGGTTGAAGAAGGCCCAGGCGAAGAACGCAACCGAATCTACCCGCGCCTGCCATCGCTCGTGGGCGTTCAGCGGCGGCATGACTTCGGCGCGCGTTTTGCCCATCAGGTCAGAGACCTGCTCGATCTTGTAGCCATGCGCGCGCAGGCCATCGATCAACACCGGCAGCGTTGCCAACGTTACACTGCGATTGCCCCCTCCGTCGTGCAGCAGGATGATGCTGCCGCGGAATTGCGGCTTGGTCTTCATGGTCTGCAACTGGTCCAGCACGTCCGCCAGAATCCCTTCCGGGGTTTTCCGCTGGCGTTCGTCCCAGTCGCCGGTATCGATCTTGTTGCCGATGATGGTGTAACCCATCTTCTGAATTTGATAAGCGGGCGCGGCCTGGTCGTTGGTGTCCGGCTCCTGATCAATGGAGTACGGAGGCCGGAAGTAAAGCGGTTTGACTCCCAGCTTGCTGCCAAACAAGCGTTCGGTAAGGTTCAGCTGCAATTGCACCTGGCCCGGAGAGATCTCGCTGATGTCGGGATGCGTCCAGGTGTGATTGCCAATTTCGTGGCCCTCGGCCATCACCCTCTTCATCAAGCTCACATTGTCCTGCGCCTGCTCGCCAATCATCATGAAGGTGGCATGAACATTCTTCTGCTTGAGAACATCCAGGATTTTCGGCGTCCAGGTTGGATCGGGTCCGTCATCAAAGCTCAGCGCCACCACGCCCGGCTTATACCCGTAATACTCAATGGTGTAAGGCGATGGGTAGGTCAGCATGTGCTCATCGGTCACGGTCCAGTTATAGGAATCCATGTCGATAGTGCGCGAGCCATGATGCGGTTCTCCGGTAATGTGCAGGATGTCCCCATCGCCATCGGTGACCACATCGTCTCCGGGCGGGATCTGCTTGAGTAACTGTGGAGCCCCCAGATTGCTGGGATGATCCCAGATTGACCACAACGACGGATCTTCTTCGCCCAGGCACCAAAGCGCAAAGGTCTGCAGCCCCATCTGCCGCGCGGCGCGCAACTCATTCAGGGTTGTCACCGCATCCAGCATCCACACCTGGTGGCGCACATCGTTGTCTTCGTCATCGTAGGTAAAGTGCGGATTCAACTCATCGCCGGCCAGCCGCAGGTCCGCCTTGGCATCCGACGCCGCCTGCCAACCGTCCTGCACCGTAATGTCTTCGGTGTCCAGCACCTCGGGCTCGCCATGCTTGCCTTTCTTGGGCCACGACATGGTCCAGTTGTAGCCGTAGTTGCCGATGGCGCAGATTACTTTCTCCTTGGGCACCAGCTTGAGCACGCGCTTCAGGTTGTTCTCAAACCAATCCTGCGCCGCGATTGGGCCGGGGCCGCTGGTTTCCTCGTGCTGGTCATAGTTCATCAACAGGATGCCGTCGGTCTGCTTGGCCAGCTGGGTGAACTCGTCGTCGTCGGCGCCTACCCCCTCGTTGACGAAAAGGCGCAGATTCTTGGGGTGCATCTGGCTGTACAACTCGCCAATCAGCAAGTGGTACCCGGGGAGCGCATCGTCGGGCAAATCTTCAAGGTCGAGGCTTAGGCCGCGGTAGCTCGGGTTAGAAGCCAGAAAAGTTCCCAGTTGCCGCTCCAGGTTGCTCCGCGCCCCAGCGTCCTTCAGCATGGCGACCACATTCTGGTCCCACTTCTGGGTCAGCACATTGAAATTCTTGAGCAGAGGAAAGATCTCCGTATCCTCGTGGGCGGCGGCGATCAGGTCATGAACTTTGTTGAGCGGGTCGACGCTGTGTACCCCGTGCGCATCCACCACGTTGAAAATGCGCAAAGGCGCTTCGGCCGTTTGCGCGCCCTGGAGCGTGCCGTCGGCGGTGGTCACATACAGCCACACCGGAAAAAGCATATCGATCTGGTGAATATGATTTTTCAGCGAGGCATAGCTGCCTGCATCATCATCCACGTAGTAAGCCGCGCGCAGGCCTTCCCCGGTATTGAATGGAATCTCTGAAGGCTTGCGGCTTGTCTTGCGCCGCGCGCCCTTCATGTATTTTGCTTTGATCGCGGCCGCCTGCTCCTGGATAGCCCGGTAGTTCCGCTTGGGAGTAGGCAGCAGAAGCTCGGGAAGGTGCTGACTTTTCACGACGTTGAGAAAAAACAGCACCAGAATCACGGTGGAGAACACCGCTACCGCGTCCAGAATGCGCCTGAGGCGTTTCCAGCGCTTTCGCTGCGGATCGAAGAAAATCTGGGGACTCATGGCCTGCTGAAAGCTTACAGTAACTCTCCTGGCCGGTTGGGCCGGACAGTTCCGAGAGGGTCTTGCTGACTCTGTCCAGACAACAACTCCCGGGTGCCCACATTTTCGGGTATCTCGTGCTGCTAAGAGAGTGTTTTTGCCGCCCTCAACCGCAGAACGAATCCCCGCTTGTATGATGCTGGTGCATGCGCCCACACCGGCCGTCGTGGTTCACCTTGGCGGCGCTCGCGGCCGGAGCCGCCCTGCGTCTTTGGATCATCCATGCCCATCCGCAAATCCAGGGTGATTCACTGCTTTACGGAGACATTGCCACCAATTGGTTCACCCAGGGCATCTACGGCCATTCTGTAGGCCATGTTTCGGGCGTCACCACCGTTGAGCCAACGCTGGTGCGCCTGCCCGGTTATCCTGCCTTCCTTGGCCTCTGCTTTGCCCTCTTCGGCAAGGCGAATTACCATGCCGTGCTTTATTTGCAGGCGATCATCGACCTTGCCACTTGCCTGCTGGTCGCCGGGCTCACCACCAAAATCTGCGGGCAACGAGCCGGCAGGGTAGCACTTATGCTCGCCGTCCTCTGCCCCTTCACGGCAAATTACGTCGCCGCGCCGCTCACGGAAACACTCTCCATCTTCTGCGTCGCATTAGGCTTTCGTGCTCTGGCGGACGTGCTCGAAGGTCCACGCCACCTCTGGACCGCCCTGCTAAGCCTTTCCTGGAGCTATGCGGCGTTGCTGCGCCCTGACGGCGCTTTGTTGGCGGTGGTGCTGTGGATGGCGCTCATAGTCTACGGACGCCACTCGCTGGGGCTCGGCCCCGCGCTGCGCCTCGCCGTGATTGCGGGGACGCTCTCGCTGCTACCCTTCGTGGCCTGGACTGTGCGCAACTGGCAGACCTTCCATGTCTTCCAGCCGCTTGCGCCGCGGTACGCCAACGATCCTGGAGAATTTGGCTCTCCAGGTTTTGTGCAATGGGTCAGAAGCTGGGCGGTGGACTTCACTTCCACCAGCGAAATCTATTGGAACGGTAACAGCGATCGTATCGATCCAGGCACCTTGCCCGCACGAGCCTTTGATAACGCCGGCCAATACAGCGAGACCCGGCGCCTGTTGGACGATTACAACGCCACTACCACCTTGTCGCCCGATATCGACGCCCGCTTCGCCCAGATTGCCCGGGAACGCATCCTCGCGAATCGTTTTCGCTATTACGTCACCCTGCCCCTGTTGCGCCTGGCCAACATGTGGTTTCGCCCGCGAGTGGAGACACTCAATGGACGTCTTCGCTGGTGGCAGTATGCCCAGCATCCTGGGGAAACGCGGGTTGCAGTCTTCTATGGCGCGCTCAACCTGGCCTACATCGTCGCGGCATTTTTCGGGTTCTTGCGTTGGCCGCGGATGGCGGGTTCGATGCTGGCGTTCCTATGCGTGCGCAGCCTGTTGTTGGCCACCATCGAGGCGCCCGAATCGCGCTACACCCTGGAGTGCTTTCCGGTGCTCATGTTTCTGGGCGCTGTTGCCCTGGCGCGCTGCCGGCCTAACGCTCCACCCGGGTAGTGCCTGGCGCCGTTTCGATGTGGAACACATCGCCTGTGATCGGCGAGTTGTAGCGAACGTTCTTGTACGTCGCCGTGCGCATGTCGCCGGAGGGCTGGTAGAAAATCTGCTTGTAGCTGATGCCCCGGGCGGGATCGACCCAGATGGTCACGTGGGTGAACATGTCGAGCACCTTCTGCTGGATGGGCACCAGGTCGAGTCTTGCCACCGAGACTCCGTTCATGCTCTCAGTGCCCAGCAGAGTTACCTTCCAGTTGGCTTCGAGGTCGGCGCCGCTGCCCCCGAAGCCGAGGGTCAGAAAGCTCTCAAACTGGCCGCGGTTCGCTCCTGCCCGCACGATCGTCATCTGCTTGATCTCTGGCTGGTAGAGTTGCACTTCACCGCCGTCGTAAACCACGGTTTTGGGTGCGTCTTTCCCATTCTCCTGCTTGAGATGTGCGGCCATCCGGGTGGCGCCTTTTTTGCGCTCAAAGTAGATGGCGCCGGTTTGCACATCGTTTTCCTGCACTACCGCCTGGTACTGGTCCCACTCGAAATCCGCTTGCGCACTCTCAAACCTGGCTGCTGCCGCGTTCAGCTGCGAGATCACCTTTTTCAGATCGTCGCTGCTTTGAGCCTTCGATTGACCCGGCAGAAGGATCATGCTTCCCA
Source organism: uncultured Acidobacteriaceae bacterium (assembly GCA_963758385.1). Taxonomy (GTDB): domain Bacteria; phylum Acidobacteriota; class Terriglobia; order Terriglobales; family Acidobacteriaceae; genus PALSA-350. The sequence continues at coordinate 743,801 of CAVWVA010000002.1, forward strand.
GGAACAGCAGTAGCAACGTCTTCCTGACATCCACCATGAGTTCCTTCACCCGCTGTTGGACGGCGCGGAACCGCTAAGGGTTTCTTTTTCTGTATGTAGTTGAAATCGCAGAGCTCTTCTAGCGGTGGGCCCACACCCGATACTGCGTCACCTGCCCGCGCGCATCCTTCTGGTCCACATAGCGATCAATCTGCACATTGCCGGAAATGGCCTGAATACGCTGCAGCAATTCCGCCTTCAGTTTGGCTTCATCACTGGTACCGGCGACTTGGTCGCCGCCAATCTGGTAGATCCATGCATTCGTGCCGTTGGCACGCACCAGGATGTCCTTGGTCGAGGTGAGCGTTTCCTGCGGCTGGTCGCGGTAGTTGATGAGTCGTGGAGAAACAAAGAGAAAGACCAGGATGAGGGTCACCATCACGTCGTAATGGAAACTGCCCCGGGGATAAGTCCAGAACAAATAGCTCTTCAGAATTTGCCGCATCGATACAAGACTCCTACCGCCGTTGGATCACTTGCACGCCGCCCATGTAGGGCAGCAGCGCCCTGGGGATCCGGACTGAACCGTCGGCTTGTTGATAATTCTCCAGAATCGCCAGCCAGGTACGCCCAATCGCCAGCCCGCTGCCGTTGAGCGTGTGCACCCATTCGCTCTTGTTTTTGCCCTGAGGCTTGAAACGGATATTCGCCCGCCGCGCCTGGTACGCCTCGAAATTGGAACAGGAGGAAATCTCGCGGTAAAGCCCCTGGCCGGGAAGCCACACTTCCAGGTCGTAAGTCTTGGATGAGGCGGCGCCGGTATCTCCCGCGCACAACAGCATCTTGCGATAGGGCAGTTCCAGCAACTGCAGGATCGCCTCAGCGTGACCGGTGAGCCGCTCATGCTCTTGCTGCGATTGATCGGGACGGGCAAACTTGACCAACTCGACTTTTTGAAACTGATGTTGGCGGATGATGCCGCGCACATCCTTACCATAAGAACCCGCCTCAGAGCGGAAGCAAGGCGTGTACGCCACCAGGCTCAAGGGCAATTGCGCTTCCTCGAGCACCTCGTCGCGATACAGGTTGGTGACCGGAACCTCGGCGGTCGGAATCAGGTAGAGAGCCGTGTCCTGGCACTTGAAGAGATCCGCCTCAAACTTGGGCAGCTGACCGGTTCCAAACAGGGAATCTTTATTGACCAGGAAAGGCGGCAGCACCTCGAGATAGCCGTGCTCCCGGGTGTGGATATCCAGCATGAAGCTGGCCAGCGCACGCTCCAGGCGGGCACCCAAGCCCCAGTAAACGGCAAACCTCGCACCGGAAATCTTTGCTGCTCGTTGGAAGTCAAGAATCCCCAGGCTCTCGCCCAATTCCCAATGCGGTTTCGGGGCGAAATCAAATGTTGGCTGCTGTCCCCAGCGCAGCACCTCGACGTTGTCCGCTTCGCTCTTTCCAGGCGGAACGCTATCCTGCGTCAGGTTGGGGATCGCAATCAACAGCTCACGCATCGCCTCTTCGGCCCGGGCGGCGCTTCGCTCCAACTCTTCCGTCTCCTGCTTCAGTTCCCGGGTCTGGTCCATCACTGCGGTAACCTGGGCCGCATCCGCGCCGGCCTTCCGGCTGCGAGCCACCTCCTGGCTTAGCTTGTTGCGCTGTGCCTGCAGTGTCTCGGCTTGGGTAATGCGAGTACGCCGCTCCAGATCGAGCGCGCGAAAATCGCCCAGCAGGGTTGCCGGATCCATGCCTCGGGCGCGAAGTTTATCTTCCACTAGCGAGAGGTTGGCCCGCACAAAATTCAAATCGAGCATAAGTCTCTACTTTACCGGATTGTCCCGGCCCCAGGCTGTCACCGGGACAGATCCCAAACCAACCCTCAGTACTTCCAGCTCATATCCGCATCCGCCGGGGCGGTCTTCGCGGATGCGCTCCATGATCTTGGGCAGGTACATGGTGTTGTAGTGCAACCGCGAAAGATCATTGGGCAGGTTAGGATCGCCGTTCCAGCAATGCTCGGCGCGGTCGCCGTATTTCACTTCGCCCTGGTAAGGAACCCCGTGGCCAGGGGTCCCGGTCTGGTCGAGAAAATCCTGCATCAGGTAAACCGCATCGTTCAGGAAATAGGTGTCGGCGGACCCGACATAGATATGCAGCTTGCCCTGCAGGAGCGGACCTAGCTTATCCCAATCCCGTTGCAGGATCGCATTGAGGTCATAGTGTTCGTGCCAATATGCGGCAACCTGGTGATCGATCACCCCAGTCTGCTTGTTGAAAATCTCCGCCGGGTACCCATCCGGTCCCACCGGGCCATAAACCGCTTGCCAGATATCGAACTGCTCACCGGAACGCCCATGATCGCCCAGGGCAGCCTCGTAGGCGACGTTGTCGCGCATGGAAAGCAGGGTCTGCCCCAGGTAATTGCGCATCGCGGGCTGCTCGACCTGCTTATGCGCTCCTTGCAGGTAAAAGAAGTTTGGTTGCTGGTATAGGTCGGCGGTCATATAGGCATGAAAATCCACTGGGTCGGGGCAGGCGACAAAAGCTCCGTTGTAGTCCCTGGGATAGAACATCTGCACCGCCAGGGACTCCCATCCGCCCGTCGAACCGCCGTAAACGAAGTGCGCCCAGCCATCGGACAGGCCGCGAAACTGCTTCTCGATGGCGGGCAGCAGCTCAGTCTCGATGGCGTCGCCGTAGGGGCCAAGGTTGGCCGAGTTGACCGCGTACGAGTCGTCATAAAACGGGTTGGCATGCTGGATTTTGACCACCAGGATGCGAGGAAAGCCGGGGCTGATCCATTGCTTGTACTCTTTGTACGCTTCCTGTTGCTCGAATGCGGTTGTAGCCCGCCAGGTGAAAGCGTTCTGAGTAATCGGGCTTGAGGTCGGGGTCGGGTGGCGTGGTGCGAAAGTCGTCCATGTCGTTCACAAAGTGATCGTGAAAGATGGCGATGGGGAAGTGCGCGTTGGGGTGCTCGTCGAAACCCTCCGGCACCAGGACGATGGCGGAGAGGTACATCGGCGTGCCCCAGAACTTTGTCAGCAGCTGGCTCTGGATCCGGATGTGGCGAATGTATTTGGTGTCGGGCTCAGGCGGAATGGGCGGAATGGTCTCGGTGAGTCGCACGGCAAGCCTGGTGTGGCCGTCGATGTGTACCTTGACCGGCCTGGAATAGAGATTGCCCGGGGCAGATTCCAGTGCTGGCCTTCGCCGCGGTCCGGCGCCAGCTTCACCGTGGCACCGTCGGCGCGGTGAAAGGTCTGGTAAATATTCAGCACCGCCTGCACGTAGTAGTCGCCCGCAGGCACCTTGTCGAGCGAGCGAATGGGGTAACCGGCGGCCGCGCTGGTGAGGGTCACCGGCTGTCCGGGAGCAAGCCCGTCGACCGTAGTGCCAAAAACGATCTGCGAACGAGGGCTGTCGTTGATCTGCATCCGCGGCTCGGCAGTGGGATCGGTGGAAAGCAGCAGCAACACCCGGCCGTCGAGTGGCCGGGGCGAGACGCTGGCCGGAAAGCTGACCGTGATCTGGGCTGTGACAGGAGAGGCTGCGCACACAGAATGTGGCCAGGAGGAAAAGGAAACGCCGGGGCATAGAGGAAAGTATACGGATCTGCCTTTCCGCCTAGGGGAATGCTCTGTGCGCCTAATTCGTTGCCTGGCTCACGGGGAGCGGATGTTTTGCGATACTAGTCGGAGTCACCATGTCCACGCTCAAGCGTAGTGTCTCCCGGTTGCTCGTCGCTTTCCTGGTTGTTCCGTCGACACTACCGGCGCTTTGCCAGCGCCTACGACGCACATCCCAGGCTGGTCATCATCCTGGTGATCGATCAGTTTCGCGCCGACTATCTCGACCGCTACCGCGCCGATTTCAAAGGCCGTGGGTTCCGCCTTTTTCTCGACCACGGTGCAAATTTTGAAGACTGCTACTACGACTACGCCAACACCAAGACTGGCCCCGGCCACGCCACTCTGGGCACTGGAGCCTACACCGATGGTCACGGAATCTCAGCCAATGCCTGGTGGGACTTGAGCCGCAACAAGCAGCGCCCCGTCACTTCAGTTGAGGACGATCGCTACCGCATCGTCGGCGAGATGCATCCTGACAAGGCTCCCGGCGCCTCTCCGCTGAATCTTCGCGCCTCCACCATCGGCGATGAGCTGCGCCTGGCGACCCAGGGGCAAGCCAAGGTATTCGGTCTCTCGCTCAAGGACCGCGCCGCGATTCTGCCCGCCGGCTACTCCGCCAACGGCTGCCTACTGGATCGATCCCGCGTCCGGCGCCTTTATCACTTCCAGCTATTACATGGACGCGCTGCCCGACTGGGTCAGTGCCTTCAACTCCGGGGACCGGGCAACGCAGGCCGAACAGGAAGCCGGCGCACCCGGCACCAAGCAATTCGAGGAGGTAGTTGGTCCCACCCCGGCCGCCAATGCGTATGAGCTCGATTTCGCCCGTGCGCTCATCACCAGCGAGCAACTCGGCAGCCATCCGGTCACCGACATGCTGGTCATCAGCCTCTCCGCCAACGACCTGATGGGTCACCACTGGGGGCCTGACTCACCCCAGGAGCGGCAGATGGTCGACAGCCTCGACTGGCAGCTCGACAGCTTCTTCTCCTGGCTGGACAAGAACGTGCCCGGCGGCCTGGCCAACCTGTGGATCGCGCTTTCAGCCGACCATGGGGTCGCTCCCGTTCCTGCCCAGGCTGCCGCCCTGGGGATGCCCGCGGCGACCATCGACATGGGTAAGTTCACCGCTGCTGTAAACGACACCATGAACGCCAAATTCTCTCCCGGGGAGAAGATCGAATACCTGCTGCCGCACGCAGGAGCTGCCCTATCTGGCACTGAATCGGCCGTCTTTTGAAGTGGCGGGAATCAATGAGCTGGAAGCGGAGCAGGCCGTTCAGCAGGCAATTCCGGCAGCGGTCGAGTCGCTCGCGCCGGAGCCACCGGAACCGGGCAGCGAAGCAGCCAAACCAGCGCCAGAGGCTACGCAGAGCCCCAACGCCGCCCAGCCCCCGGATACTGCTACCAACCCCAACCCACCTCCGCTGGCCGGCTCCACCCAGCCGGCTGGATCCGTTTCCCACTCCAAACAGCGCTCCAAACGCGCCGGCACTGCCGCTGCTGCCAAGGTTGTTGTCAGCCCTCCTGCCACGCCTGTGACACGGCAGCCACCCATCCCGATCGTCGTCCACACCTACACCCGAGACCAGCTAGCCTCGGGCCAGTTGCCCCCTTCGGAGTGGGGAAAGCTGCTGGCGCACAGCTACAGCCCCAACGGAGGATGGTACGTGATGGTCATTCCGGCGGCCTTCCAGATGCAGGCGCTCCCCACCGGGACCACCCATTTCAGCCCCTGGTCTTATGACCGCCACGTTCCCCTTAGCTTTTACGGCGCGCCCTTCACTCCCGGCACCTACCACGGACGGGTCCAGCCAGTCGACCTGGCGGCCACGCTGGCTTCTTTGCTCGGTGTCAATCAGCCTTCCGCATCGGTCGGCAATGTGCTTACTCAGGCTATTCACACACTGCCGCCTCTCCCCGTCCCGCGCGTGGGGAAAGGCGCGCGCCATCCTCAGGAGGGGCCGCCTAACCCGTGAAGCCCGATATGAGCGTTCGCTTCGCCGGTTTATTGCTGCGTAACCCGGTCATTGCTGCCAGCGGAACCTTCGGCTATGGCGTCGAGTTTGAAGACGTTGTCTCGCTCGACCGCATCGGCGGCTTTATCACCAAGGGCCTGTCCCTCGATCCGATGGCTGGCAATCAGGCTCCCCGGCTGATCGAGACCCAGGGAGGCATGATCAACGCTATTGGCCTGCAGAACATAGGGGTTCGGGCCTTCATCGAGAAAAAGCTTCCCGCGCTTCGCCCTCACTCCGGCACCGCCTGCATCGCCAATGTTTTTGGCTACGAGATACGGGACTACGTGGCGGTGATCGAACAGCTCAACAACGCGCCTGGGATTGCCGCCTACGAGCTGAACGCGTCCTGCCCCAACACCCAGCATGGCGGAATGGTCTTTGGGACCGATACCGGCATCCTCGACCAATTGGTTACGCGAGCCAAGGCGGTATCGCGGCGCCCACTGATCGTGAAGCTCTCGCCCAACGTCACCTCCATTGCCCAGATGGCCCGGTGTGCCGAGAACGCCGGCGCCGACGCGCTTTCGCTTGTCAACACTTTCTTATCCCTCTCCATCGATATTGAGACCCGTCGTCCTCGCATCGCGAATAACACCGGCGGATTGTCCGGCCCGGCCATCAAGCCGATTGCCGTGCGCATGGTCTACGAGGCAGCGAACGCGGTATCCATCCCAATCTGTGGGCTGGGCGGCATTACTACGGCCGAGGACGCGGTCGAGTTTCTGCTGGCTGGAGCGACCACGGTGCAGATTGGCACCGCCAGTTATGCCGACCCGAGAGCAGTACAGCGCATCGCCGATGCGCTGGAGCGCTGGTGTGCTCGTCACCGGGTTGCCCGGGTCGCGGAGCTGACCGGGCGTGTCGAAGTGAATTAGGAATTTCTTGGGTGCGACCGATCTGGAAACCCCGTGATTTCTTGCTGGGGGTAGATCTTGGAAAGCAACTTTGGGCTAGGCGACGTTTCTCATCAGCCGCTCGCGCAATTCTTCAGGGATGCGATCCTGCAGCACCCGCGCCTGGGCCATCGCTACTTCAGCCAGATAGACTGGCGCCGGGGTGGCTACCGCTACCATCACCCACACAGCAGCGAAAACAGCAAGCCGGCAATGGCTGCCGCCTGCATGGTCAACACAATCGACATCTGCCACAGGTGCAGATCCACCAGGGCCCAATGCTGCAAAGGGTGCACCCGGTGAATGACTGCCAGGGCCAACAGGAAAGCCGCGATCGATACCGTGCTCAAACCGATCAGAACCACATCGATGGTGCGATGCAGCCGCTGCCGCGAGCGGCAATGGCCACACTCCACCAGATGCTGTTCGTAATCACGGCGCATCTCGGGAGTAATCCCGGAGATGTCATATCTCCAGCTGGAAAGTATGTCGCCTACCACTCGATCCGTGCATGCTGTCGTTTGCATTGTTATAGTTAGCCGCTTTACACCATAGTAACATCATGGACCGCCCTGACCATCTGTAAATTGCTTGATCAGAGCCGGGCCGTTAATGGAACTTACTCAATTATAAGCAAATAGGTTCAAGCGGCGCATCCTGTTCCGCCAGAACCAGTTTATTGGCCAGCAGGCTCATTCGGTCTCGCAGAGCCCTTTCTGCCGTTACCCGTGCTAGCCCAGGCAGGTTGTTACTTTCTGATAGATGCGCCAGAACGACATAAGATGGCATTTCCATCGTAATTCTTCTCCAGGAAGTCGGCCGCGGCCTCATTGGATAAGTGCCCAACGCGGGACATGACCCGCTGCTTTACGGACCAGGGATAAGGGCCGTCGCGCAGCATTTCAAGGTCGTGGTTACTTTCGAGCATAAGAACGTCACAGTTGCGGATCGCCATCTTCACATTAGGCGGCATGTATCCGAGGTCGGTGGCAATCGCCATGCGAACCCCATCCGCCTCAAAGACAAAACCTACCGGGTCGGCCGCATCATGGGGAATAGTGAATGGCGTGATTGCGATGTCGCCGATCGAGAATCCGCTGCCGGCGGCGAAGTATTCGACGCCGGGCAGACGGCATGGATCCTCTTTTACTGTGGGAGCCTCTTCCGCGCAACGAGTGTTATCTTCTTCTGCCGCCTCGGCGTCCCATTCCGCCAGCTGCCGATGGGCCAACGCCCGCTGTCGCTCGGCCAGCCACGCCGCGTAGGTCATTCGCTTGTGAGGCATCATCCAACGCATCCAGGCGCGATGCGTAGCTTCGGTGAAGTAAACCGGGATACCCAGCTTGCGGGCCAGTACCGCAACGCCCTGCACGTGGTCCTGATGTTCATGGGTGATCAGCAGGGCATCGATTGCCGCGGGGTCTTCATCGGCCATCTGCATGCGCTTGAGCAGCTCACGGCAGGAAAGCCCGGCATCCACCAGGATGCGCGTGCGACTGCTGGAAACAAGCGTGCTGTTCCCCTTTGAGCCTGAGGCCAGCACCGTCATCCGCATCATGCGAAAAGCATACGCTCCCCTCCTGTTGATTCGGGGACTGTTACGCCAGAGGTGCCACTCGCGACACTCCCGTCGGGCCGAGTTCAATCCCAGATCGGCCTTACTTCAATACTGATAAAAGCCTCGCCCCGACTTGCGGCCGAGCCATCCAGCATCCACCATGCGAATCAGCAGCGGGCAGGGGCGGTACTTGGGATCCCCCAAACCCTCCACCATCACCCGCATGATGTCCAGGCAAACATCCAAACCGATGAAGTCGGCCAGGGCCAGAGGCCCCATAGGGTGAGCCATGCCCAGCTGGAAAACCTGATCCACCGCCTCGGCTGTCGCCACGCCTTCCATGACTGCATACATCGCCTCATTCAGCAGTGGCATCAGCACCCGGTTGGAGACGAAGCCGGGCGCGTCATGCACTTCAACCGGCGATTTGCCCAGCTTCTCCGCCAGGGCCTTCACCTCGGCGAATGTGTCATCCGTGGTCTCCAGGCCGCGGATTACCTCTACGAGCTTCATCATCGGCACCGGATTGAAGAAGTGCATCCCAATGACCTTGCCCGGTCTCTGGGTTTGCGCCCCCAGCCGGGTGATGGAAATGGACGAGGTGTTGGAGGCCAGGATCACCTCCGGCTTGAGCACCGCATCCAGTTCCATAAACAGTTCTTGCTTCAACGCGAAGCGTTCCGGGGCTGCCTCGATCACAAAGTCGCAACCGGTGAGGTCCTGGCCATGGAGGGTTCCGCGGATCAACCCCAGGGCAGTCTCCGTCTCCGCTGCGGTCGCTTTGCCCCTGGCGGTTTCGCGCTCCATATTCTTGCGAATGGCGGCCAGCCCGCGATCGAGAAAGCGCTGTTCCACCTCGCACAACACCACCTCAAACCCACCCCGGGCAAACACATGCGCGATGCCGTTGCCCATCGTTCCGGCGCCCACAACACCCACTACTTTGATTGCGCTCATGCCGCTTGGCCTCCGGGTAACTAAGAGAGTTGGTCAGGACGAACAACGAGGAACAACGGCCTGAGGACGTTGAGGGATACGGGAAGGGATGGGGACGGGAGAAACCCGATTAGAGTGCTCGTACCAGCACGCAGGTGATGTTGTCGCGCCCTCCGGCGTCGTTAGCCGCCCGGATCAGTTGCGCGCAGGCTTTCTCCAGTTCCCTTGAGGCGCGCAGAATCTGCGCAATATGCTCGTCATCCACTTCGCGCATCAGGCCATCGGAAGCCAGCAGGTATAAGTCCCCCGGTTGCACCACAAACTCGATCAAGTCCGCGTCCACCTCGTCCTGTGTGCCCACCGCCCGGGTAATGACGTTGCGCATGGGTGAGGTTTCCGCTTGGGCCGGGGTCAACTGCCCCAGCCGCACCTGCTCGTCCACCAGCGAATGATCATGGGTTAGGCGCTCCAGCCGGCTGTTGCGAAAGCGGTAAGCACGACTATCGCCCACATGCGCCACCCAGGCGCGATCACCCCGAGTCGCCATGGCTACCAGCGTCGTTCCCATCCCTGCCCGGGATGGGTCCTGACCCGCGCTGTGATGCACGCTGGCATTGGCTGCATCCACCGCGTGCTGGAAGGTTTCCGGGGTCAGCACTCCCTGGCTCATGGCTCGCAGCATGGCGTCGACTGCCAGCCGGCTGGCGACCTCTCCAGCAGCTGCACCGCCCATGCCATCGCAAACCACAAAATTGCAGGCGCCCTCGGTGTTGCTGAGGTTCAGCCCATAGGCATCTTCATTGGTTTTCCGGGTTCGCCCCAAATCGGACGCTCCGGCCGCCTCGTATTCCAGCGCTACGCGGTGATTGTCTGGCATCTGCTCTTTCCTGTGAGGCCGCCGAAAACTTAATTGAGCCACCATAATCTGTCCTGAACCCGGCGTAAAGCAGTTTTGCCTGCCGGAGCAGGGCTTTCCGCCCACAGATGGCATAACCCCGCCCTATTAAATCAGTTTCACGATAACTGTGCATAAAGAGAATGGCAGAAGTTGAGCGGAAAGAAGGCTCGAGCCAAGACGTTGGTTAGGCGGAGAGACAGTCGCATGCAGCGCTGCGGACTCCCACATCTCGTAACAGCAGGAGATACCGGATTTCGTACTCGAGGCACTCACCAGTGGCCACGCGTGCCGCTTTCCATAAGGAGATCCGGAGAGGGGCTTGTTGCTCCCACCCAGTTTCACTGGAAATCGGGGTTATGGAGCACCCGCCGAGGTTTGTACTACTTATCCCAGGAAATCTAGCTGGGCAGGCCCAGGGCTTCCAGTTCATGGAGAGAAAACACTTGCGGCTCGCCGGTAGAGCGATCGATCAGCAAAGCGGTTAAACCGGCATGGAGGGTCCGGTAAATCGCCTTGAGGTGAAACGGCGTGCTGCTGGTTACCACCGATAAGCGGTGCGACAAAGGCTCCCAGGCTTCAAAGTGCCGGCGGCGTGCTTCGCCCGGCCCTTCGGGTAAAGCGAGCAGCTCGACCCAATGGCCAGCAGGATTGCCCGGTAGTTCCTTCACTAGCCGCAAATGCAATGAGTAAAACGTAGCGTCTTTTTTGTGCATACTCACCTGCGAGAAGTGGTGGTCGTCAATAGACCTAGAAAAACACGTTCTCGGGCGTATTGGAAGGCCGAGTTGCAGAGGCAATGACTCTTTAGTAGTGTTTGCGACCCCAAATGGGTCACTACCGCATCGCCCAAAGGTAACGAGGATGGCCGCTCAGGATATGCTCACTTCTTCGTAAGTTCCAAACACCCCGCGCATTGCGTTGCAGATTTCACCAACCGTGGCATAGGCGCGCACACATTCCAGCAGGTAGGGCATACTGTTCGCGGCGGAAACGCCGTCCCGGCCCGGACGCGGCTCGGTCTCGAGCGCATGGCGTAGCGCATCCAGGCTGCGCGCGACAGCCTGGTTAGAGCGCCGGTCCCGCAGCTTCTGCAGCTTCCCCGCCTGCCAATCACGCACCGATTCGCCGATGCGAAGGATCTCTGTCGGCTGCTCCTCAATCACGTACTCGTTCACGCCGACGATCACTTTTTCCCGGCTTTCTACCGCCCGTTGGTAGGCGTAGCTCGCATCTGCGATCTCTTTTTGCGGAAAGCCCCGCTCAATCGCCCGGACCATGCCGCCCATGGCGTCCAGTTTGTGGAAGTAGTCGAAAGCGCCCTTTTCCATGTCTAGAGTCAACCGCTCGACAAAATAAGACCCGCCCAGAGGATCGACGGTATTGGCCACGCCCGATTCATAGGCCAGGATCTGCTGGGTGCGCAACGCGATGCGCGCCGCTTCCTCCGTGGGGAGGGCCAGCGCTTCATCAAAGCCATCGGTGTGCAGGCTTTGCGTTCCGCCCAGCACGGCGGCCAGGGCCTGAAGCGCCACCCGCGCGATATTGTTCTTCGGTTGCTGTGCCGTCAGCGAAACCCCGGCCGTCTGGGTGTGGAACCGCATCCAGTGCGACCGGGGATCACAAGCGCCGAAACGCTCCGTCATCAGCCGGTACCAGATCTTGCGCGCAGCGCGGAATTTGCCGATCTCTTCGAAGAAGTCATTATGAGCGTTGAAGAAGAAGCTCAGGCGCGGAGCAAAGTCATCCACCTGGAGACCTCGGCGGAGTGCCCACTCCACATACTCCACCCCGTCGTAAAGAGTGAAAGCCAGCTCCTGCAGCGCGGTCGAACCCGCCTCCCGAATGTGATACCCACTGATGGAGATGGGGTTGAAGCGCGGAGTGAAGCGGGCGCCGAACTCGATGGTATCGACCACCAACCGCATGGAGGGGGCGGGGGGAAAGATATATTCCTTTTGCGCGATGTATTCCTTCAGGATGTCATTCTGCAGCGTGCCCGCGGCCTTCTTCCAATCGCCTCCCTGCTTTTCCAGGGTGACGAGGTACATGGCCCAGAGCACATTTGCAGGCGAATTGATGGTCATCGACACGCTGGTTTTTTCCAGGTCAATGCCGGAGAAGAGAGCTTCCATATCCTCCAGCGAATCGATGGCTACTCCGCATTTGCCCACTTCCCCTTCGCTTTCCGCGGCGTCCGAGTCATAGCCCATCAGGGTCGGCAGGTCGAAGGCAACGGACAGCCCTCCTCCCCCGTTAGCCAGCAGATAGCGGTAGCGGACATTGGTCTCTTCCGGGCTGGCAAAACCGGAGAACTGGCGCATGGTCCAGAGCTTGCCGCGGTACCCGGTGCTGTGGATTCCCCGGATGTAGGGAGGCTCCCCGGGGAGCCCGAGATTCCCGGCGAAGTCCTCCGGCAGGTCAGCTGGAGTGTAGAGGCGGCGCACAGGCGCCCCGGAGATGCTGGTAAAACGCGCTTGCCCCTTTTCGTCCCGATTGCTGCCTCCACTGGCGCCGATGGGCTGTTCAGGATTCTTCTTGATCGCCGAGGCAAGAGTCGTCGCGGCCCAGACCTGCTCCGAGGGCGACGGATGACGGTCGCGGAAAAGATCGTCCATAATGGGTTCGGAGAGCTTCTCTGTCTTTTCCTTACAGTCGTCTCGCCCCATGGCCCTGCCTCACTTGAGAGAACTCAACAGCATAGGCGGCGGCCCGGTGTAGAGCAAGTGGCGCAGACCACCCGAGCCTGTTGCACGACGAGAGGCCTGAAGTTCTCTAGCTTTCGCGTGTTTGTTCCCAGGCCTTGGCATACTTCCAGCTAACGTAGACCGAGTGGTAGAGATGAAGGAGCAAACCTTCGCGGCCGTCGAGAAAACCCAGACGAAGGACGTAGTTGTACACAAAGGTGGCGACCGGGTTGAAGACAACATTCGCTACGAACGCCGGCAAGCCGCTCATGGACTTGCCGTCGCCTAACACCTGCTCTGCGCCCAGCGTACTGTAGCGATCCATGTGCTCGATGTACGAGGTCAGGGTGGGATAGGCATCATGCATCATGTCACCCTTGAGGCGGCCTTCCTGGCCCACAAAGTGAATGGTTTCATGCACCGGCCGAGCTTCAAACTCCGCCGCGCCGCGGCGAAAAAGTCGTAGCTTGGGATCGGGATAAAAACCGCCAAAGCGCATCCAGCGCCCGAGAAAAAGATTTCTGCGTGGCAGCGAGTAGCCGTCAAACGGTGGATCGCCTTCCAGCAACTCCCATATTTCTCTAGCCAGCTCGTCGCTCAGGACCTCGTCCGCGTCCAGCGAAAGCACCCAGTCACAGGAACATTTTTCCAGCGCGGAATTTTTCTGCGCGGCGAAACCTTTCCACTTTTCCAGGAAAAACCGGGAACGGAAACTGCGGGCAATCTCCTCCGTCCGATCGCTCGAGCCGGAATCCAGCACTACAATCTCGTCCGCCCAGGCCACGCTACCCAGGGTCCGCTCGAGGTTGGCTTCTTCATTGCGCGTGATGATTGCCACGGAGAGCGTCTTACGCATCGTTTGATTGCACAGAGTTGAAGGACGTTTACCCGAGATGTTCTTTGATCACCCGTTCCACCACCACCGGCAACGTTTCTCCGGTTTTAGGGAGCACAAAGTTTTTTGCCGCCTCCGACCAGTCCAGTTTGAAGCTGGTGGAAAGCGCCGAAATCCATATTTGGCGGGGCGGGGTATTGGGCGTAATCACAAATTTTCCAGGCGGCTCTTCGAACAGGATATTCATCACCCCGTTCTGTTCTTCCACCTCAAACCCGCCCTCTTCCTCAGCCTCGATCAGGCTTTTCTTGAGGGCGTCCATTGCAGCATCGCAGTGGCGGCGGAATGTAGTCTCGTCTAGCATGAGTTGAGTGTAACAAGGCACATGATGAGAATCCTCCCCCTGGCTGGGGCGCTGATGTTGTGTGCTATGCCTACACTCCGGGCGCAAACCCCGGTAGAGTCTGCGCACGACCTGGTCAAGGACGTGGTTTACAACGAGCTGCAGGAGCGTAAACGGATCAGTTTGTGGCAATACCGTGTGGAGAAACAAGTAGCCTCCCAGACCACGGTGGAGCAGGAAGCTGAGACAAGTTCCGGCCTGGTGCACCGGGTTCTGACGCGGCAGGGGCGGCCGCTCGATGCCGCAGCCCGCAAGAAGGAAACCGACCGGCTAAACAACCTGCTGCGGAATCCCGACGAGCAGGCGCGGATGAAGCAGGATTACCAGGCTGAGGAGCAGCGTGTAGAGCGGCTGATGGGCGCCATGCCCGATGCGTTCCTCTATACCTATGACGGCATGATCGATGGCAACGTACGGCTAACCTTCCGTCCGAATCCGGCCTATAGCCCGTCGACCTATGAAGCCCGCGTGTATCACGCCCTGGCCGGAGAGGTGTGGATACAGCCGGCGCTCAAACGGCTGGTCAGAATCAACGGACATATCGATGCGGAAATCGACTTTGGCTATGGTTTGTTCGGCCGTATCGAAAAGGGCGGCAGCTTTCAGATCGGGCGGGAGCAGGTCGCCGCCGACCGCTGGAAGACCAGCCTGTTGGACGTCCACATCTCCGGGCGCATCGTCTTTTTCAAAGCGATCAGCAAGGAGGAGCACGAGGTTCGCTCCTCATTTCAGAAGCTCCCGGAAAATTTCAGCGTGCAGGATGCGGTGGCCTTGCTGAACGCATTGCCGGCGCCTTGAGCCCGATCATCACTTTTCACGGCCACTTCTGTGCGCCGTGCAGGATCCGAATTACCTCAACTACTTCCTCGCGCAGACGATAAATGGCCAGAAAAGGTAAGCCCCGAAAAATCGGTTCCCGTGTGCCCTGCTTCCTACCGGGACGGCCCCGATGCGGGAAGGGCCCTAGCAGGTCAATGGCTTCGTACATTTGCAGCGCGGCCCGGCGAGCTGTGAGCGGGCCCTTCTGTTCTTCGGTGTAATTGCAGATGTTCGTGAAGTCACGCAGTGCAGTAGTGGTCCAGCGGATTTTCATCAACCGGGATAGCGGCTATCGATAAGTTTACGGATTTCGTCGTGTTCAACGAACTCCCCTTGGTCTGCTTTAGCCAGACCCTTCTCCGCTTCCCTGAGAAACCACTCGTCGTAGTCCACCATGCGTTCGAAAGCTTCCACCACCAGAGAACTGCTGTCCCGGCCCTGCTCGGCGGCAAGGCGAGTTAGTTTTCTTCGCAACTCCTCGGAAAGTTGAATTTCCATGCTTTGAGGGTAGGAAGCGCCGGAGCTTATGTCAAATTGCTTTTCTCCCCGGCCCTGCTGCCCCCTCTCATCCCTTAACGGCAGCGCGAATCTTGGGAAAGCCCGATACGCTGGCCCGCAGATCAGGTTGTTGCTCCAGCAGTTCCAGCAATTTACGCGTGATTTTCTCGTCTGCTTCCGAGACCTTGCCCAGGCTCACCGGATAGCGCACCACGTACTCCAGGCCAGTATCGGTGTATTGCAGTTGGCCATGAGGTTTCGGTACCGTCATTTGTATATCAATGCGGCGTTCTGTCGCTCCCAGTTGGCGCTGCAGCTCTTCTCCATAAACGGTATGCAAGGAATGCACCGCGTTGAGCAGTTGCGTTTCCACCAGGGCGTACTTTCCGCCAGGGGGCAATGCGACCGCCACCTCGTGCCAGGTGTATTCCGCGCCGGGTAGCTGCTTGAACAGCGGCGTGGTGGCCTGAAAGAGAACGGAGTTGGCAAAGACCACGATCCGCCCGGTCGGATACAAATCGACACCCGTCCCCGCCAGCTCCATCAGGTACATACGCACCAGGCCCACGTCCACGACATCGCCGGTAACCCCGGCTACGCTGATGCGGTCGCCCACGCGGATTCCCCAACGGCCCACAAGAAAGAAATACGCCGCGACGGAAAGCAGGATGGTCTGCAGCCCAACTGCCAGGCCGGCGGTGATGAAGCCGGCGAAGGTGGCCAGCGAGCTGAACTCGCTGACAAATCCGAGGATGAGCACGATGCCCATGCAAAAGCCGATCACGATCCGGCGCAGCACCAGAAATTGCCGCCGCCGCCGCACGTCCGAGATATAGCGGAAGGTAATTCTGCGCCAGATTTCGGAGAGCAATAAGATAATGCCGATTGCGAACGCAATGCCCAGGACGCGTAACAGAATCGATCGCAGAATGCGGTTCGATTCATGGGCCACGGACGCTCGCCACTGCAAAAAATTGGCGCTGCTCTGGTCAAGCAGCATGATCTCCTGGCTCAAGGGAACGGTTGCCGTTGAAATTTGCTTGAATCGCGCCGCCAGTTGGTCAAATTGCTTCTTTGTAACTTCAGGGTTAGCTGGCCCCGAGGACTTCTGGGGCGACAGCTGCGGGGCCGCAGTGTTGCCTTGGCTTGCCAACTGCTGCCCCTGCTGAATGGTAGCCCGAAGAGTGGTGCGCAGAGGGGTACGCAGTGCCTCCGCCGCCGCCCTCACGCGTGTCGTTTGCTCCATCATCTGGGTGATCTGGTGCATGCCCTGGAGCTGGTCGTAAAGGCCCACAACTTCGCCAAACAAGCCGGTCGAGCTGGGCATCGCAGCGATGGTGGGCCTGGCCGGCGCCTTGGCGGCGGCTGCGCTGGAAAGTTCCGGAACCGAACGCCGCAGTTCACTAATGCTGCCCTCCAGCCCTCCAGTGCTGCTTCCACCATTTGTGCTGAACTTGGCCATCTGCTCCAGGGCATTCTGCATAGCAGTCTGCAGGTCCAATTCGCCTTGCGCCGTGTCTCGCTGGGCTGTCAGCTCCTTCAGGCTGGCTTTGCGTGCTCCGCCTATCTGCTGGTTCAGAGCGCTGATTTGCGCCTGGAGCACGGCGATCCGGGAGTCCACATCGCTCTGCATTTTCGCCAGACTTTGCTGTGAGGAGGTCTGGACGTTGCTACCCCCGCCAGGTGAAGTGGATACCGGGAGGAGCGCCGCTTCGGCCTGGGCGGACTGAAACGCAAGCTGCGCCACTTCGGCGGCCATGCTCTCGGCATTCGCCTGATACACAGCGTCGCTGGGCAACCCCACGGTCGGGACCCCGGTCAATGCGCCCCGGTACCAGTCAATCACCGCATTCAGATGATCGAGGATCGCGTTCCCGCTTAAACCTTCCACCGTCTGCGCGGTGGTGAGGCCCCCACCCAGCGCGGCCAACAGTGCGACCGCAAGCAGCAGGGCTCGCCGACGCCGCCGGCGCTGTGACACTCGTATTTCTGTCGATCTCATATTTCGCCGATCAACCTTTCCCCCATTTATCCTGCTCCCTGCCTGGCCTTCTCTTCAATTTGTGTTTTGATGCGACCGGAGTCGAGGCTACGGGTTTGCCCGTTCTCAATTTGTTAAGCTGAGGCTTGATTACTCGCCGTGATTTGCTCAAGCTTTCCGGCATGACGGTCGCTTCCGCGGCGCTCGCGGTGCGTGCCCAGCAACGCCCTCCGGCTGATTACACCATCGACATCTCAGCCTACGAGCTGGAGGTCTCTCCCCACCGAAATATCAAGACCATAGCGTATAACCGCCAGGTCCCCGGCCCGTTGCTTCGTCTGCAAGAAGGCCGGCCGGTCACTATCGACGTGGCTAATCAAACCGCCAGCAGCGAAGTTGTTCATTGGCATGGACTCTTTCTGCCCCCGGAAGTCGACGGCGCAATGGAAGAGGGTACGCCGCCGATCCCACCCGGCGGTCAAGCGCGCTACACTTTTACGCCGCGTCCCGCGGGCCTCCGCTGGTATCACACGCATGTGTTTGCGGGTAAGGATCTGCACCTGGGCCAGTACACCGGCCAGCACGGATTTCTGCTTATCGAGCCCCGCAACCATCCGGCGCGGTACGACCAGGAGTTCTTCCTCGCCCTGCACGATTGGGACGGCGAACTGCTGGCGAGCGGCGACGGCGCCATGGATCCGGCCTATAAATATTCGACCATCAACGGACGCGTCCTGGGCTTCGGCGAACCGCTGCGGGTAAAGTCAGGCCAGCAAGTGCTTCTTCAGGTCCTCAACTCCAGCGCGACCGAAGTTCACTGGATTGCGCTTGCCGGGCATCGGTTCAGAGTCATTGCCCTCGATGGCAACCCGGTGGCCCAGCCGCCGATTGTATCCATGCTTCGCCTTGCTCCCGCTGAGCGCGTGACCGCGCTGGTAGAGATGAACCATCCCGGCGTGTGGGTCATGGGTGAAGTACGCAAACACATCATGGCCGCAGGCATGGGCATCGTGGTCGAGTACGCAGACAGCAGCGGAGAACCGCGATGGGAGCAACCGCAAGAACTTTCCTGGGATTATCTGTGGTTTGCCGCCCCACAGTCAGCGGACCAACAGGCGGAGAACGCGGTCAGGATTCCGTTGCTCTTCGCATCGAAGTTTGCCGGGCACGGGGCGATGGATCATTGGACCATCAATGGAAAATCTTATCCTGCAACAGCCACTCCGATCCTCACTGCCGGGCAGCGCTATCGCCTTTCCTTTATCAACCAAAGCACCAACGACCATCCCGTCCACCTGCACCGGCACAGCTTCGAGCTACGCCGTTTGCCTGGGCATCCGGACACCCGCGGCATCATAAAAGATACAGTGCTGGTCGATGCCAAGACGCAAGTGGACGTGGAATTCACGGCTAACAATCCCGGCCCCACGCTCTTTCATTGCCACCAGCAAAACCACATGGATGCGGGTTTCATGATGCTCTTTCGCTATGCGTGACTTTTCACTACGCGGCTGGATGTGGCTGTTGGTTGGCCTCGCCGCGCTGGCGAGCGCCGCCCCCTTGCGCGCGCAGGGCAATTACGAGATTCAGGTCTACGGCGCGGATACGGTGGAAGCAAAGAGCACCATGGTTGAGCTCCATTCCAATTACACCATCGAGGGGCAAAAAGAGATGATCGATGGTGTCTATCCCACCAATCATCAACTGCACGAGACCCTGGAGATCACTCAGGGACTCACCAGCTGGTCCGAGGTGGGCTTCTACGTTTTTACCAGCGAGCAGAATGGCCACGGCGTGCAGTGGGTGGGTGATCATATTCGTCCCCGCGTGCGTGTGCCGGATTCGTGGCATTGGCCGGTGGGTGTCAGCTTGTCGACAGAGATTGGCTATCAGCGCCCGGAATATTCGCCAGATACCTGGACCTGGGAAATACGGCCCATTGTCGACAAATATCTCGGCCGCTGGTATCTGGCAGTGAATCCGGCGTTCGAACGCTCCTTGCACGGCCCGGATGTCGCCCAGGGTGTCGGCTTTTCTCCCGCCGCCAAGGTCAGCTATGATTTCACCCGGAAAATCAGCGGTGGAATCGAATACTACGCGGATTACGGTCGCCTGGGCGCCTTCGATTCGCTGCATATGCAACAACAGCAGATATTTTTTGTCACCGATCTGAATGTTTCGCCCAAATGGGAGATCAACTTCGGCATCGGCGTCGGCCCTACTGCAAGCACTGATCACCTGATCGTAAAAGGGATTATCGGACGCCATTTTTCCTGGAAAAAGCCTTCGGCCCTGGATTGAGTAGCACGCCCGAAAGTGCGGTCCTCTTAATCCTGCATTGAAGCCCCTGAGGTCCGCTTCTATTTGACCCGACCGATTCCCTCCGCGCTAAAACCGCAGAGAAAGGCAACTGAGGCCGCCATCCATCTTTTGAAACTCTGACATTTCGAGCTCCAGGGGATGGAAACCTCGGGCGGTGAGTTCCGCGTTGAGCAGCGGATACCCGGCAGGCACCAGCACCCGGTCGTTCACGCGAACGCAGTTGGCCGCATAACTCTCTTCGGGGGCCACTCGAATCAGCTCGTACCCTGCGAAGAGGGGGTTGCCCGCCATCTCCTCCATCACTACCAGCGTATTGTCGCCGACATAAGCGATGCCACTCTTCAAGTGGAGAATGCTGCTCATCCCGCGTACATCGACCACCGACGAGGTGTAGCCTTCGCCTGTTAAATGATCGGCTAACTGGCGAACCCCCTCTTCATTCGTACGATGCGAAAGCCCGAGGAAAAAGTGATTTTCGGCCTCGCAGATGTCGCCTCCATCGAGCGTTCCTGGCGCCGCTATTTCCAGCATCGAGGAAAAGAAGCTGCTGATCGCTGGCCGTATCGCAGCGACCTCGCCCTCGCGGCTACCGGCGCCGGGCCGGGTCAGGATGGCGGAGCGCGCAGTCAGTACTGCCGTGTCTTCGACAAACGTTGAGTCAGGAAAATTGGGATCTGGATCAAGGGTGGTGAGGTTGAGCCCGCACGCCCTCAGTGCTTCGCAGTAGAGTCCATACTGTCGCAGCACATCGGCATAGAGAGGAACTCCCAGTTGAGCCGTGGTGAGCCCCTGGGCAAAGTTGCATCCCGGAATACGGACAATGGCGTGTTTGATCACTAGCGTTCCGTCTGTGCAGTGAATTTGTCATAAACAATTTTTGCCGCAGCTATGTCCTCCACGGCGATCCCGACTGACTTGAATACGACCGGCCTGTCCCCCCGGTCAAACGTTGCGCCGCCTAACAGCGCGCCGATTTCTGCGGTCACCTGCGCCCCCGCGAGCACAATATCTCCCGCTTCTCTGAGCGCCGCCTCCCGTGATTCGACGATGACTGCGCCGCGCATGGCCTGCTCATCGAGTTCGCGCCGCTGCGGCGTGGCGGCGCCGATTGCACATACCATGGCGTCCGGGCGCAACCATTTTCCCAGAAGGATCGGCTCCGAGGCACTGGTCAAAGCTAAAACCACATCTGCCTCATGGACAGCTTGCTCCGCCGTGGTCACCCGGGCCTCTACCTCCGAGGCGAACTGCTGCGCATGATCTTGCGAACGGCTCCAGACGCGTATTTGTTCAAAGGGGCGAATTCCTTTGAGCGCTCTGACGTGAGAGCGGGCTTGCACGCCGCTGCCCAGTATGCCAAGAACTTTTGCCCCTGGGCGAGCCAGGTGGTCAATCGCCACCGCGGAAACCGCGGCTGTGCGCATCTCGGTGATCAATCGGCCGTCCATTATCGCCAAGGGCTCTCCGGTATCCGCACGGAAGAGTTGGATCAGCGCCATGTGGGTGTGCTTGTGAATCTCCGCATTGCCAGGATAGAACGTAACCATCTTGGCGCCCATCACCGTGCCGTAGACGGCGGGCATCACGCCAAACCAGCCGCCATGGGCTGCCACCGGCACGATGGTGCGCAAAGGCTGTTGTACCCGGCCGGCGGAGAAGTCCATCAGTGCCTTTCTGATCGCCGGGATCAGGTCGTTGTAAGAGAGGAGTGCGCGCACTTGGCCTTCGTCGAGAAAGGGGACGTTCTGGGTCAACATGGAATTTCATTATCAGGCAGAGACGAAATTGATGTGGCGGAAACCGCACGTGGCTGTTGTGCGTCACGCTACGCTGCACCGGGGCGGAAGGCTAACATTGAACTATGGATGCTCGGCACGACGTGCGGCTCGGTGATCCGCTGCAACTCTTCGCTCGATGGCTCGACGAAGCTCAGGGGAGTGAGCCCAACGATGCCAACGCAGCTGCCCTCGCGACCTCTACCTTGGAGGGCGAGCCTAGCGTCCGGATGGTCCTGGTGAAGCGGGTCGACGAATGTGGCTTCTGTTTCTTTACCAATACGGAAAGCATGAAAGGGAAACAGCTGCAGGCGAATCCCAGGGCGGCACTCTGTTTCCACTGGAAGACCCTGCGCCGCCAGGTACGCGTAGCGGGGCTCATTGAGGAGATGGAGGCGGCCGATGTGGATGCCTACTTCCACAGCCGCTCACGGAACAGTCAGATCGGAGCGGCCGTCTCGGCACAGAGCCGGCCGCTCGGGAGCCGTGAAGAGCTGGAAGAAAAATTCCGGAGGTTCTCCCAGGGACATCCGGGAGAAGTGCCGCGGCCGCCCCACTGGTCGGGGTTCTGTTTGCATGCGGAGCGGATCGAGTTCTGGATGGATGGAGCGGACCGGCTCCACGACCGGTTCTTGTTCACTCGCGAATCCGGTCAATGGAAGACGACCCGGCTCTATCCGTAAGCAGTTCTAGAAGGGAATATCGTCGTCGGTGATTTCGGTTCCCGCGAACTCCTCGTGGTGCACTGGCGCCCGTTGATCGAAGGAGGTCGTGTTGGAGCGTGAACCGCCACCCCCTCCGTCCCCGTCGCCCCGGCCGGACAACAGCACCACGTCGTTGACGATGATTTCTGTACGGTACTTCTTCTGACCCGATGCCTGATCGTCCCACGACCGGGTCTGGATGCGGCCCTCGACGTAGAGCTTTGCACCCTTCTTCACGTAATCGCGAATGATTTCCGCTGTTCTCTGGTACGCGGTCAGGTTGTGCCACTCGGTCCGGTCCTGCCACTCCCCGGCCTTATCTTTGAAGCGATCAGAAGTTGCCAGTGTGAGGTTGGCGACCGGCAAACCGCTGGGCAGAAGCTTTACTTCGGGGTCTTTGCCAACGTTGCCCAGGAGAATAACTTTATTAACACTCTTTGGCATGATGTACCTTCTCTTTTGTGTAAGGCAGAAGAATAGCAGAACTGATTCCGCCGCGTTGTTGTTCGGTCCCTGTTGAGTTCGCGTCAAAGCAGGGCTGAATTAAAAAACCTTTAGACAAGGAACCAGGCTGAGCTTCGCTCGGTTTCTTTCGTCCCAGTGAGGCTAGTTCCTGGAGTTCCCTATGGGGCTACCGTCTGATCCGTGCCAGACGGCGATTGCGCAGCCACTTGGCTGCTCCCAGCGCGGTCAGCATGGTTCCGAAAGGCAAGCACATCATAGCCAGCAACAGGGCAAGCCAGCCGGAGTTGGTATGCGGACCGTGCACCCCAATGCCGCCAAACACTGTTGCGGTCAGCAACGCCGCCATGACGCCGACCACCAATATCCAGAGGCCTGCGCGCAAGAGCTGCGCAGTGCCGTCGTCCGGCATTGATCTGGCTGGGCGCGGCGCCGCCTCTTTCATCAGTAGGGTAGTTACCGCCACGCAGCCAGCATGGCGTAGACCACAACTCCGGTCACCGAGACGTATAGCCAGATGGGCAGGGTAAAGCGAGCGATCTTACGATGCTGACGGAAGCGGCCGGTGAGCGAGAAGAAGAAGGTGGTCAGCACCATCGGTAGCGCTACGATCGACAGCAGGACGTGACTGAACAGAATCGACAGATAGACCGTTTTCACCGTGCCGAACCCGGGAAAGTGCGTCTCCCCGTGAAGTGCATGATTGGTGATGTAGCTGACCAGGAAAAGAGAAGAGAAGACAAACGCGACCATCATCGCCACGCGATGAGCCGGAACATTGCGCCGGCGGATAAAGTAAAACCCGGTCAACAGGGCGATGGTGCACAGGCCGTTCAGAACCGCGTTGACCGCCGGCAAAAATCGGAACCGCGCGACCGAAGCGTCCAGCGGATGGTGCAAATAAAGTAGCCACAACAAAAAGACGACCGCGGCCGCACTCACGGCGACAATCAAGGCCACGGGGAGCGCGACGGAAGGGCGCTGGTTGGTTTCTGCCACTAACATGCTGGAGTTTGTTCCTCCTTCAAGCCGAGGGCCGGTTGGTGCGCCGGTTCACGATTGCCCATGCACCGGCGAATGTCAGCAGGCAAAAGCCCGCTGTGACCGCCAGGTTGACCGGCAAAGGAAATTGGGTTGGAGCGTCGGGAAACAAGCTGCCGCGCAACGCTTCCACACCATAGGTCAAGGGATTCAGCATCATGCACAGGCGCATCCAACCTGCCGCGCCGCTTAGCGGGAAGAGAGCTCCGGAGAGTAGCCACAGCGGTATCAGCAGCATGTTCACAATTGCGTGAAAGGCCTGGGTCGAATCCATCGGCCATGCGATGGCAAAGCCCAGCGCGGTGAGCTCAAAGCTGATCATCACGATGGCCGCCACGCTCAAGCCGATCGCGGCCGGCGTGATGTGCACTCCAACCAACGGCGCAAAGACCAGAAAGATAATCCCTTGCACGGCCGCCAGGGTAGCTCCACCCAGCACCTTGCCAAGAACAATAGATGACCGGCTCACCGGCGCGGCCAGCACCGAGAGAAGGAAGCCCTCGTTCCGGTCCTGAATCAACGACATCATGCTGAAGATCGCGGTAAACAGTACGATCATGGCGATGGATCCGGGAAAGAAATACCCCAGGTAGTGAGCTGAGGCGCCAGCGCCCTCTCCGGTCCGGAAGCTATGCGCAAAGCCGGCGCCCAGGACCACCCAGAAAATCAGCGGAGAGGCAATCACACCCGCTACCCGGGCCTTCTGCCGATAGAAACGGACAATCTCGCGCAGCCACAGGGTATAGGCCGGCAGCCAGATGCCGGGGGATGCGGTTCTGCCCACGCGCGGCGCGGTTGCCGCTATGGTTGCCATGATGTCTCCTTCTCCCGTGCCTCGGCCCAGAAGCGGTGCCCGGTGCGTTGGATGAATACATCTTCCAGGCTGGGCCGAGCCACTGAGATGCCGTTGATCTCGCCGGGAAACGCTTCGATCACACCGGTCACGAAGCGATGGCCGTCGGGGCGTTCGAGCCGCACCGTGCTTCCCAGGACGCTTGGCTGCACCGCAAACCGGGCGCCCATACGCTCCGCCAGTCCACGCGCTGCCTCTGCGCTCGATGTTTCAAACAGCACGACGTCTCCACCGATGGCTGACTTCAACTGCGACGGCGAGCCCAGGGCAACCAGGGCGCCCTGGTTCAGAATGGCCAGCCGGTCGCAATGTTCGGCCTCCTCCATTAAGTGCGTGGTCACCAGGATGGAAACACCCTCCTGGTCGCGCAACGTCTGCAAGTACTGCCACATGTCGCGCCGCGCACCCGGATCGAGGCCGGTAGAGGGCTCGTCGAGCAGCAACACGGCCGGCGAATGAATCAGTCCCTTGGCCAGCTCGACCCGCCGCTGCATGCCGCCGGAAAGTGTTTCGACATATTCTCCGGTGCGGTCACTCAGGCCTACGCGGCGCAGCACTTCCTCAGTGCGGCTCTTTAGAGTGGCGCCACGAAGGCCATAGAGGTGCCCCTGGTGCTTCAGGTTCTCGGCCACGGTCAGCTTCAGGTCCAGGCTGCGTGCCTGAAAGACGACGCCCGTCTGCTGCCGCGCCTGGTTCGGTTGCCGGGCGACATCGTAGCCCTGAATACGTGCTTCTCCTCCGCTGGGCACCATCAGGGTCGAAAGGATGCGGAACAGGGTGGTCTTGCCGCTGCCATTGGGGCCCAATAGACCGAAGATCTCTGCCGGCTGGACTGAAAAGCTCAGGCCGTCGAGCGCCAGGCGGTCGCCATAGTTATGGGAAAGACGGTCGATCTGAATGGGCATCCGCTCGTCGCTGCTGCCGGGTGTCATCTTGGTCGCGGGATGTTCGCTTAGCGTTGCCACAGTTATCTCCTTCCGCGTGCGGTCAACATCATCACGGTGAGCAGCAACGGCAGGTAGATCACACTGGCGCGCAGCAAGTCACGCGCGTAGCCGCGCGATTCGACCGTGGTGAGCGCACGCGTGATGCGGGCAAAGCGAATGGTGTAGCCGAGGTAAACCACGCCAAGCGCGACTGCAACGACCAGGTACCCTGGGCCGGCCAGGTGCAGGTAGTAAGGAACAACGCTGACGGGAATCATCAGCACGGCGTAGATCAGCGCCTCGCACACCGTGGACCAGCCATCCGGCTGGACAACCGGCAGCATGCGGATGCCAGCCTTGGCGTAGTCTTCGCGATAGAGCCAGGCGATCGCCATGAAGTGGGGAAACTGCCACACAAACAAAATAGCGAAGAGGGCCACCGCCGGCCATTCGATCACGCCGCGTGCGGCCGTCCAGCCTAGCAGGGGAGGCATGGCGCCGGGAAAAGCACCGATGAAAGTGGCCAGCGTGGTATAGCGCTTGAGTGGCGTGTATACCGCGACGTAGGTGAATCCAGTCAGCAGGGTCAGCATCACCGTGACCGGGTTGGTAAACCATGCCAGGACCAGCGCGCCTGCGGCGAAACAGAACAAGCCCAGCACCAGGCCATAGAACAGGCTAAAACGGCCGGCGGCCAGCGGACGTTGCGCGGTTCGAACCATGCGCGCGTCGAGCTTGCGCTCGATTACCTGGTTCATCACGCTGGCCCCACACGACACCAGTGCTATACCGAGCAGCGCCTCCACCAATCCCCAGTGCAAGCTGGTGATCCCGGAGCGCATGGAGCCCAGGTAGAAGCCGGCCCACGCAGTAAGGACCACCATTGAGGTCACACGGACCTTGAAGACTTCCTGGTAATCAGAGTAACGGGAGTGCCGCGCCTTTTCCGGGGCTCCTGTCAGGGGAGACACAACCATGTTTCCGGCCGGTATGTGCTCCACCCCGGCGCCAGCGAGACCCGTAGCCGCGTGCAAGGTCGGCGTCACAGGAGCTTCCTGGTTTGGGGCGGTGCGAGATGGTTTTGCATCTTCAACATCGGTTGCAGGTTGCGCAGAAAAAGTTGGGACGAGATCGACTGGTGCTGTCTTCATGATAGCAAGCCGGGAACGCGCCGGCGCCATCTCGAACGGGCTTCCGTTTGGTGTCATCGACGCATGGTCGTGGCGCACTAGCGCAGCTCAAGGCATGGCTTTGGCGACGGGCACAGCATTTTCAACTGGATCGGAATCTCGATCGGCATCCTGGATGAGGTACTCCTGAACCAGCACGGAGACCAGTACCGCTGTCGGCACCGCGATCATGGCCCCGATCACGCCGGCCAGCTTCGAACCCATCAGCAAAGCGACCAGCACACCCAGCGCAGAAAGGTCCACACTGCTTTTCATGATGCGCGGGGTTAGGAAAGAGGTTTCGACCTGGGCGTAGATCGCGTAGAAAATCAGCACGCCGACGACTTTTTCCCAGGAATCGGTTGCCGCGGCGAGCAACACCAGCGCCATCGATACCATGGCGCCCACGATGGGGATGATATTGAGAACACCCATCAGCACCGCAAGTGCATAGGCATAGCGGATCTTGAGCAAAACAAAGACGATCAGGCTGCACAGCCCGAGGATCAGCATCAGTCCGCCTTGCCCAAGGAGCCATTTCCCCATGCGCACGTCGGCGCGCAACAGCGTGTCGTTAAGCCGCCCACGTGCAGACTTGGGAAAGAAGGAGAGCACCCAGTGATAGGCCTCGTCCCCTTCCAGCATGAAGTAGACGGTGAGGACGATGGCGGCAATGACATCGGCTACTTTACTAGCCCAGGCGCTGATGGAAAGAAAAAGATATTCCGCGAAGTTTGACGCGAATCCCTGCACCTTGGCGTACAAGCCGGCAAGGTTGATGTGAGAAACAAAGGGCACACGATGCAGCTGATTGAGTAGTTGCGGCCCGCGCGTGGGCATTTCCGCGAACAGCGCTTGCACATCGTGGACCACGGGCGGCATGGCAAACAAAAAAAACAACGTGGCTGCGCCCCCCACGCTCAGGAGCAAAAGAAAGATAGCGAGTCCACGGCCCGGATGCCAACCCTTGATATGAAGACTCATGATGCCGCGAATCACGGGCGTGAATACAACTGCAAAGAGAGCGCTCACGTAGAGGAGCAATAGAATCTCGCGCATCAGGTAGGCGATCGCCAGGATCAAGCCGACCGTAAAGGCGAAGACAATGTAACCGCGCACCGAGCGCGATCGGGCCGCCTGTACGGGGGTAATTGCTTCCGTGGCGGCTTCGGGAGTTGCCATGCGTCGCCTACCTTCCTTAACTAGATCAACCACAGCGTGGAGATGCGCTCAAGCACTCGATCGGCCACCGTTTGCGGCGAAAGGGCGGCCGTGTCCACGGTGAAGTGGGCTGCACGGTAATGGGGCAGCCGCCGGTTGTGACGAGCCTCCAGCGCCTCCGGCGCAGCCAGCAAAGGGCGCACTTTCCCTTCCCGGGTGCAACGGGACAGCAGTTCGGGGAGAGGGGCGTCGAGGAAAACCAGGCAGTTTCCCGGCGAGTCGACTAATAGGGATCGCGTGGATTCGTCCTCGACCGTGCCGCCACCGAGCGCCAGCACGATCCGCTCCTCTCGGCTCACCTGCTGAACCGCCAGCCGCTCCTGCTGGCGAAAGCTCGCTTCGCCCAGGTCGCGAAAGATGTCCGCTACACTGCGTTTGCTCGAGGCCTCGATGATGTCGTCCAGGTCGATAAACCGCCAGCCCAGGTCCCGGGCCAGAATTGCCCCGACAGTGGATTTGCCGGCGCCCATAAAACCAGTCAGGATCAACCGGGAAAGCCGCTTCTGGACTGCCGCTGATCCGGTCGGCTCACGCCCCACGCCTTGCTGCGCCTGCTTGCTCATGCGATTTGGGGATTATAGAGCTAGACGAAAGAAACCGCAGATCTGCGGAAGATCTGCGGTTCCACTTTGCTATTTGGCGCGAGACGGCTCTTTCCTGATCGCAGTCTGGATGTTTTCCCAAACTCCAGGGCTCGGATCGTGGATCGGCAGCAGTAGTTTGGCTTGTTGCGCGATGTATTCCAGATCGCGCACCAGGGCACTGCAATTTTCACATGTCTTCAGGTGGGAGTGCGTATTCAGATCTTCACCCGACTCGAACAAGCCGGGGAAGCTGGTCCTGAAAAACAGCGCAGTCAACGGTGGTTCCGTTCGCGGCTTTCCGGACATCGGTCATAGAACTGCCTCTTTCCGTTGGCCCGACTTTAGAAGATCGCGAAGCTTCATGCGCGCCTTATGCAGTTGAGACTTGCTGTTTCCAATGGAACACTCCAGCATGCCGGCGATTTCATTGTGTTCATAGCCTTCTACATCATGCAATACAAATACGAGCCGGTAGCCCGGGGGCAGATTCTCAATGGCCCGCTCTAAGGTCACACGGTCAACAGACCCGGAGAGGGCCAGATCGCGCGCACCAATGTCCTTGCGCGGCCCGTCTTCCTGGGAGGGCTCGAGCGTTTCCTCGAGAGAAACCTGTGGCAAACCTTTCTTGCGTAAATGCATGAGCACCACATTGACCGCGAGCCGGTGCAACCAGGTCGAGAACGCCGAGTCCCCGCGGAAGGTAGCAATCTTGCGGTACAGCTGCAGAAACGCCTCCTGGGTCAGATCCTCGGCTTCGGCGACGTTCCCCAACATGCGCAGGCATAGAGAATATACCCGCCGTTTGTGCAGTGCGTACAGCATTTCAAAGGATGGACCGTCGCCCGCCTGGGCTTTTTGGATGGCTTCGGCTTCGCCCGCGATGGGCGGATTGCGCCGTAAATGTTGATTGGGCGCCTTGGCTGGCGCAGTCGGTCCGGGAGTCGTTGCCAAGTCCTTGCTAGGTATGGACATTGCTACCTCTAAGAGAGAAGTTCCACCACCGCTATATTGCGTCTGACGGCGAATGTTTGCTTTCAACATCGGTTTCACTCATGTGAATTATTGGGGCCTTGCACTGGGAAGCAAAATACGGGGTACAAGTTGCTTTGCGCGGCGTGATTGACCTTCGTGGCTGTTGCATCTGCTTGTCCTGCCACGTTTTCGTGCCGTGGGCGGCTTAGCTGCCGATAAAGCGGGCATAGAGACTGCGGGCGATGGTCACGTCGGTCGTGCCTTGCACCAGCGCGCGTCCATCCGCAAATACTGTGACCGTGTAGTCTCCGCGCTCAAAACGCAGCAAGAGGCGGTTGAAATTGACCTTGCCGTGCGGTTCCAGGCGGCGCTGCATTTCGGCAAAGTCGACCGGGCGGTGGTGCTCATGGATCTGCACCGAGTTCCGGCCGCAAAGGGTGATTTGTGGGCGATCTTCTCCGCGTAGATGGGCAAAATCCCTCTGCTGGCAGACTGTGCATTGTGTCCTTGGACGGGAGGCATTGATTTCCGCCTGGTCGTTGGTCCACAAATCGCGGCCCAGCAAAGTACGCCGCATCTTGTCCCGTGCGCCCACCAGAAACTTCAAGGCCTCGGTCACCTCCACCGACGCGGCAAAATTGACCGCCGTGTTCAGAATTCCCGAAGTGTCGCAGGTTTCCACCATGCCCGAGGGGGGCTTGGGAAAGAGGCAAGCCAGGCAGGCGGTCTCGCCCGGCAGGATATTCATGGTGGCCGCATAAGCTCCAACGGCGGCCGCGTAGATCCACGGTCTGCCCTGCTCGATGGCGTAGTCGTTCAGCAGGTAACGGGTCTCGAAATTATCGGTGGCGTCGAGCAGAATCGCAGCCTGGCCAAGCAGGATGTGAATATTCGAGGGCACCAGGTCGGCCACGTGCGCCACCACCTCGGTGCGGCTGTTGAATTGGGCAATCTTGCGCCGGGCCGCTTCCGCCTTGGGTAATGCTGCCCGCGCATCGGCCTCATCAAACAGGACTTGCCGCTGCAGATTGCTTTCCTCGACGAAGTCGCGGTCAACCAGAGTTAAGGCGCCAACACCGGCCCGCGCCAGCAGGCCCGCTGCGGCCGCCCCGGTGGCGCCACAGCCTACCACCGCCACATGGGCGCTTGCCAGCAGCCTCTGGCCAGCTTCACCAATCCCGGGATAAAGCACCTGGCGCGAGTAACGCTCCTCAATCGGTTCCACTGCGCTCTCCCGTAACATCCTGTTCGCCGGTCACGTCTTAGTATAGAGACTCGAAGACA
Source organism: uncultured Acidobacteriaceae bacterium (assembly GCA_963758385.1). Taxonomy (GTDB): domain Bacteria; phylum Acidobacteriota; class Terriglobia; order Terriglobales; family Acidobacteriaceae; genus PALSA-350. The sequence continues at coordinate 774,248 of CAVWVA010000002.1, forward strand.
GATAGCCGCGGCAGCATCGGCGCTAGCCTCGTGAGATGCGGGGGCCTCCGAGGGAGACCGCGCACCAGACAGTCTGTAGAGTGTTCGATGTATGGGTTCGTGTCGATGTGCGCCTGCAATCGATGCCCACCTGAGAGGACTTTGTTGGTTTTGACACCATTGTTTCCATCCGCGCGGCTCGCGCTCTACGTTTCGTTGATGTCGAGCATGGTGGCAGTTTCCTTCTCAATCTGCAGTGCCCAGGCGCCTCCGCCTCCGCTCGCGCCTGTTGGCGTTCCGCTCGCGCCAGCGGATTCCCGGCAGGGCCAGCTGCTCGACTGGGCTGGTTTGCAGGTGGTCAGCATTGGCTTCGATGGTGTCAGCGCAGGTTTACTGGACCCTCTGCCCAGCCGACTTGCGCAGCAGGCGGGTACTCCTCTTGACCCCGCCAAAATTCGCGCCAGCCTGCGCAGCCTCTACGCCACCGGCCTATACCAGACCATAGAAGTAGCTGGAGTGCGGACGGGGAATGACGTCTCCATCATCTTTTCCGGTGTTCCGCGGCTCTTTGTAGGCCGGGTCAACATCGATGGGCGTCAAAGACGATCGCCTTGCCTCGGTGCTGGAGAGTGCCACCCAGCTACAGGCCGGAACGCCTTACGCAGAAAGCAAAGCGGCCTCTGCCGTACCGGGCGTCCGTTCTACGCTGGAAAACAACGGCTATTACCAGGGACAGATTGCCAGAACGATAGTCGTCGATCGGGTGAACTCGTTGGTCGATCTTAATTTCGAGGTTACGGCAGGGAATCCTGCCCGGGTCGGCGAGGTGGAACTAAACGGCGACAGCGGCCTGACCGAAGAGCAGTTCCGCAAGCAGGGTAAGCTCAAGCAAAATTCGAAAGTCAATCGCAACACCGTTAGCCGCGCACTGGCCAAGTTACGCAAGCACTACAACAAACAAGAGCGGCTGGCTGCAACGGTAAGTCTTACCTCCAAGGAGTACGTGCCTCCGACAAACCGGCTCAATTACACCTTTCTTGCCCACCAGGGCCCCCTGGTTCAGGTGAAGGTTGAAGGCGCCAAGATCAGCAAGAGCGTCATGGAGAGGCTGGTGCCGGTGTACGAAGAGGGCACTGTGGATCAGGACCTGCTCAACGAGGGCGCGCAGAACCTGCGCAACTACTTCGAGAGCAAAGGCTATTTCGATGTAAAAGTCTCTCATCAGCCGGTTCACACGGATGCGCAACACGTGACTGCTCTCTACACGGTGGAGCTAGGCAAGCGCCATGTCGTCGATACGGTTGCGATCGCCGGCAACAAGTATTTCAGCACACCGTTGATTACCCAGCGCCTGAGCGTGCGGCCCAACAGCCTGCTCGACCGCGACGGAGCGTTCAGCCAGCAACTGGTGTCGCAGGATGTTTCCAGCATCAAGGCGCTGTACCAGAGCAACGGCTTCAGCGCGGTCACGGTTACGCCGGAATATAGGGATAGCGATACGGCAAAAGGGAAAGTGAACAAGATCTCCCACTTCAAGATCACTTATCTCATTGACGAGGGGACCCAGCGCCGGATCGCAAAATATGACATCGATGGAGCCACCACTCAGCAACTGGACGACTTTCGCCCTTACCTGAACACCGTAGTAGGACAGCCGTACTCGGCCCTTAACATCAATCAGGACCGTGACCTGGTGCTCACCTACTACTTTAGCAAGGGCTATGACAATGCCCAGGTAAACGTGGTCCAGGAAACCCAGCCGGATCACCCGGACGCAATCGACTTCACCATGAAAGTGGTGGCCGGCAAGCAATTCTTTGTGCGCAAAGTTATCGTCTCCGGTTTGGAACGGACCCGCCCTTCACTGGTTCAACAGCGGGTGCTGCTGCACCCCGGCGACCCGCTGAACGAAACGGCCCTGCTGCAGATGCAACGCAAGCTTTACGATCTTGCTCTGTTCAACGAGGTGAACACAGCAATCCAGAACCCGAACGGCGAAGAAACCTACAAGAACGTTTTGCTGAATTTGACTGAGGCAAAACGCTGGGATATCAGTTACGGTTTCGGCTTTGAAGTGCAGACGGGTACGCCCACGAATGGCTGTCACGCCGGTCGCGGAACCGACGGTCCCGGGCACTGGCAATACCGATTGCAGTCCCAATGGCCACACTGGGGCGAGTCCGCGCATTCTATTCAATGTAAGCCGCACCAATCTGCGCGGCACTGACCAGTCGATTACGCTACGCACTAACTATGGAACGCTGGAGCAGATAGCGAACCTCAGCTACCAGGACCCGCACCTTTCGGAATAAGCCATCCCTCAACCTCACCCTCTCCGGCGGGTATAACAACAGCGCCGTGATCAGCACCTACCGGGCTTCGATTCTCTCCGGAGCGCTTCGTTTTTCCCAGCGCGTGAGCAAACCCACCACTTTGATCTATTCCTTGTCGTATCGCCGGGTTGTGGTGGATGCCAGCAGCCTTCAAGTCAGCCTGGCGGAAATTCCCTTGCTGGCACAGCCGGTACGCGTGGGGGGGCCGGGAATCAGCTGGATTCGAGACACCCGGGACGTGCCGCTGGACGCTCACCATGGCAGCTTCACCACCGGCGAAGAGTTTCTGGCGGATAGCAAATTCGGCTCGCAAGCCAACTTCGACCGGATCGAAGTCAGCAACGCCACGTACTACGACTTCGGCAGGGATCACTGGGTGGTTGCGCGACAGACCCGCTACGGACAAGAGCGCTCCTTTGGCGAGGGCGACGCAGCTTTTGATCCCTCTGCCGGAGCGGCTCTACGCCGGCGGCGCCACCTCACATCGCGGTTTCCCCATCAATGCGGCGGGCCCACGCGATCCCCAGACCGGCTATCCGGTCGGCGGGGCCGGTGTTTTTGTCAACACACTTGAGCTCCGTACCCCTCCGCCCACTCTGCATTGGGTGGGCAATGACCTCAGTTTTGTCCTCTTCCATGATATGGGCAACGCGTTTGAGACCTCCTCCCAGATCTGGCCGGCTGCCTTGCGCACCAAGCAGCCACATAGCTATACCTGCCGTAATGTTTCCGTGCCCTACACCACTTACAACACGCCGGACACTTGCGATTTCAACGACTTTTCCCACGCTGTGGGTCTCGGCCTGCGCTACCACACGCCCATTGGGCCAGTGCGTGTGGACTTCAGCTACAACCTCAATCCCCCGATCTACCCCGTCATCTACGACTACACCAGCAACGCTGCGGTGCCGGACCCGCACGTCGGCCAGGCAGGCCACTTTAACTTTTTCTTCAGTATCGGACAGAGCTTCTGATGAAGAGGACGCAATTAAAGTCGGGGCGACAGAGACATGGGGGGCGTCGCTGGCCCGTTGCTTTGCTGTTGTTGGGGGCGGTCATACCAGCGGCCGCTCAGACTTCCGCAACGGTACCTAAGGGTGCGGTGGTTCTGGATCACGTGGTCGCGGTCATCAACGGCAGCGTTATCCTGCAGAGCGATGTGAATGAAGAAATGGGTTACGCCGTCTTGCAGCCATTTAGCATCGACAGCACGCGCAACACTCCGCAGAGAGCTCTGCAGCGTTTGATCGATCGCGACCTCATCCTGCAGCAAATGGAAACGGCCCAGCAGGTGAATCCGCCCACCCCACAGGAGGTTCAACAGCGCATTACACAACTGCGCGCCATGATTCCCGAGTGTGCGCATTACCATTGCGAAACCGATGCCGGCTGGCAAGACTTTCTGCAAGCGAAAGGCCTGACAGAGAAAGAGGTGGAGGCGCACTGGGGTCAGCGCATGCTCATTCTGTCATTTATTCAGTCGCGCTTTGGGGCCGGGGTTCGCATCACCCCGGCCGAGATCGCGGATTATTACAACAAGACGCTGGTTCCCCAATATCACGGCAAGTCCACGCCTCCCTCCCTGGCGACTGTCTCTACCCGGATTGAGGAGATCATTCTGCAGCAGCGAGTCAGCTCGCTGCTGCTCGAATGGTTGCAGAGCCTGAAAAGCGAAGGCAGCGTGAGCATTCTCGATCCCGCTTACGGGCAAGTGGGCACCACGGGTTCCGGCGACGACTCCGGGTCTGGAGGGCAACCTTAATGAGCAGCCTGCCTCCCTTGTCCCCGCCGCCACCGGCCACTCGACCTATCAGCGCGTGCGGCTACATCTGGAGGGTTGGCGGTGGCTTGACTGCTTCTGCTTATGTTAGTGGTCGCCGGCCTGCTGTATCTACGCTTCCACCGCGCACTTTTCCAACCTGGTCCGCCAGAAAGTGGTGAGCGTGCTCCAAGACGCTACCGGCGGCCGTGTCGAGCTGAAATCTTTGCGCTGGAATCTCGCGTCACCTCTCCGTGGAGGTGGATGGGCTGACGATCCACGGGCTGGAGGGGCCCGGGGAATTGCCTTACGCGCACGTCGACCGGCTTTACGCGCGAGCCAAGGTCCTGTCTCTTTTTGAAGGCCGGCTTGGCCTGGATTTTCTCGAGGTTGACCGGCCTACGGTTCATCTCATCATTTACCCCAATGGAAGAACCAACCAGCCCACGCCCAAGGCGAAGGACAATGGCAGTGGGCCGGCGATCCGCACGATCTTCGATCTGCAGGCCGGCCGGGTGGAAATCAACCATGGGTTTGCGCTGCTCAACCAACGCGCCATTCCTTTTCAACTCGCTGCCAACGATCTAGGGGTGGTGATCACTTATTCGCCGGCCAGCATGCACTATCTGGGCGACATCACTTGCTCCGATATCACCGCTCAACAGGGTCGGCCGCGGTCGTCCACAGCAAGTTGGATCTGAGCGTGGAAGCGGCGCCCGACGCGGTTGATTTCAAGGCGCTGCATTTTGCGGCCGGAAAAACCAGCCTGCAGGCTTCTGGCAATGTGGTCCACTTTGCCAACCCGCAGTGGAAGCTCACCGCCGACGGCACGGTAGAGTTGGCGGAATTGACTACGCTCGGCGCTGTGGACGGCCTTAAGCGCGGAAGTATTGACCTTGAGCTAACGGCTCAGGGAACCGGGGCCACTCAATATGTGGTGGACGGGTCAGCCAAGATAGTCAACCTCACGTATTCCATTCCTGAAGACTATGTCCTGGATGGACGGAGTCAACGCCACCACTCACCTGCACATCACTCCAGATGAGATTTCGCTACCCGATGTGGTCGCCCGCCCCCGCCAGGGCGGAATCGTGAATGCCGACGCTTCGCTATCTGAACTGGAGTGCGCCTGACAGCAACCCGGCGGTCAATAGGCGAACCGCTGGTCCTTCCAATCCGCGGCGCGGAGTGGAGAAGGCGGCCGCTCCCGTTCAGGTCATGGCTATTCACGCCCGGGTGCATGGCGTACGCCTGACGACTGTGCTCGAGAGCGTCGTCGAGCGCGGATATCAGGATGTGGGCTTCGATACCCTGGGGGAAGGGCCGGTCAATATTGACTGGACGGGTTCTGCGGACGATCTTACGGTCACGTCCAGCCTCGTCATGAGCGTTCCCCCGTCGATTGCTGCGGGCAAGCTCCCGGTCAGCGGTTTCGTCGACGCCAAGTATTTCCAGCGAAGCGGCAAAGTCCAGATCAATCAGCTCGAAGCGCATTCTGAGGGGACTTCGCTCAACGTTACCGGCTCGCTCGGCGTCTACCCCATCGATGAGCCTTCCAATCTGTCGGTCCATCTGGTCAACAACAATCTGGCGGAGTTCGACCGTGTGTTGAAGACGCTGGATTTAGGCCTCAATGGCAAGAAGGGCGTAGGGGGAATTCCCGTCCAACTTCACGGAGAGGCGACTTTCGATGGTTCAGCGACAGGCTCCATTGTCGATCCGGCATTTCAGGGTCATCTGACGGCTAACCATTTCTCCACCGTCTTTAACCTCCCAACAGCGGCCGGCATAGCAGAGCCTCAACCTTCAATTGGACCAGCCGCCCTGCCTGCGGCCGAACCGGCTCCAGGGCAAACGGCAGCCAAACCCACCATGCTCCCCTGGGACCGGCTGGATGCGATCGCCAGTTATTCCTCCAGCCTGATCGCGGTGGAGCGGGCGACGCTGACGCGAGGCACGACGGTGATTCACGCGTCGGGTCAGTTGCAAGCCCATCGCATCAACCGCCACCGGCAGGAATTCGATGATGACGCTGCCGTCAATGCGACTGCCCAGGTTCAGAACGCGTCGCTGAGCGACCTGCTGGCAACCGCCGGCCAAGACTTGCCGGTCACCGGCACCCTGAATCTGCAGGCTCACGCGGCGGGAACTTTGGGTGATTTGACCGGGGGTGGCAGTCTTACCGTGCAAGGCGGTGCGGTCGACGGCCAGCCGTATCACAGCCTGGACGCCACCGTGAGCCTGGCAGGACAGGACGTCAATCTGACCAAACTCACTTTCCTGGTGGATGGCGGCACCATCGTGGGTAACGGGACCTACAACCTGAAGAGCGGCACTTTCCTGGGTAATCTGGACGGCACAAACTTTGACCTCGCCCATCTTCCTCAATCCAAGGATCCCAGGCTCTCGGTGGCGGGGGCTTTGAAGTTTGACGCACACGCTTCAGGCACCGTCGATAAGCCTTCGATTCTAGCCGGGGTGCATTTGCGCAACCTGGTTCTGGGGGGCCAACCTGCCGGCGCACTGGAGATGATCGCGCACACCCAGGGGAGCACTGCATACTTCACTGCGCAGAACAGCCTGGCAGGGGCGCAGCTACAAATAAAAGGCCAGACCGCGCTCCACGGTAATTTCGATACCCAGGCCAAGCTGGTGCTGACCAACCTCAATATCGCGCCCTTTCTCCGCGCCTTTCAGGTGCAGAGTGTCAGCGGCAATTCATCGATTGGGGGGACAGTCAACGTTGCCGGCCCACTGCGCGAGCCGAAACAATTCAGCGGGGACGCGGAAATCAACCAGTTCTCGGTGGTTTTGCAAGGCATCGCGCTTGCAGGGCGCGGGACCCATGCTGGCGTCGCTCCACAACGGAATCCTTCATCTCACCCAGGCTCATATCACCGGTCCCGATACGAATCTCTCGGTTACGGGTACCGCCGCGCTGATGGGCAACCAGGAGTTGGCGGTGACCGGCAACGGCGCTGTCAACATGAAGCTGGCGCAGACCTTCGATCCCGACATTACCTCCTCCGGCCACCTCGATTTCAACGTCGAGGCCAACGGAACCCTCACTCAACCGTCCCTTCTCCGGACGGGTCCGTCTGAGCAACGTAGCCCTTGCGCTGAATGACTTGCCCAACGGCATCAGCAAATTGAACGGAAACCTCATCTTCGACCAGAACCGTCTCGAAGTGCAGGACCTGGTCGGCACGACCGGCGGCGGCCAGCTCAAGTTTGGGGGCTTTTTAACGTATCAGCACGGTATTTACGGAGACTTTACCGCGAGCGGAAAGGATATCCGGGTCCGCTACTTAGGCATCAGCGCTACTGCCGACACCACCCTGCACCTGCAGGGCACGCAGGCCAACATGCTGCTGAGCGGCAGTGTGCAGATCACGCGCTTCATCATCGGCCCGAATGTCGATTTCGCCAGCTTTGCCAGCAACCCGGCAGCATCGGCGCCGCCCGATCCTACCGCACCGTCCAGCCAGGTGCGACTGGACGTTCACATCTTCTCCGCGCCGCAGCTGGACTTTCAGAATTCCTACGCGCAATTGGCCGGCAGCGTCGATCTGCGCATCCGCGGAACCGTCGCTCAGCCGGCCATTCTCGGCCGCATCAATATAACCGATGGCACCGCTAATTTTGCCGGCACTACGTACCGCCTGCAGCACGGAGAAATTTTCTTCACCAACCCGGTCATGATCCAGCCCATCATCGATATCGATGCCACTACGCGGGTGGAGGAATACGATGTGACCATCGGCCTGCACGGTAGTTCCAACCAGCTCACGCCGACCTTCCGTTCCGAGCCCCCATTGCCGCAGGCCGACGTCATTTCCTTGCTGGCCCTGGGCCGCACGCAGGAAGAGCAGGCGCTCTATTCGCAACAGGAACAGTCGGTCGGGGTCGAACTCGACCACCAACGCGCTTCTGGGAGGCGCTCTCAATGCAGCGGTCGGCAGCCGCGTGCAAAAACTCTTTGGCGTGGGCAGCGTTAAGATCGATCCTACTTATGTAGGTACTATTGGCAGTTCGAGTGCCCGGATTACTGTCCAACAAAACATATCGCGCAATGTCCAGGTGACCTACGCTACTAACGTGAATGCCACGGCGCAACAGCTCATTCAGGCGCAGGTCGATGTCACGCAGAGCGTATCGGTGGTGGCTCTGCGCGACGAGTCGGGGGTCTTTAGCATGGTGCTCAAGGTTCGAAAACGCTATCGTTGACGGCATCAGGCAGCCGTAGTAAACAGATAGAGCAACTCAGGGCCAAACCGGGTGTTCTTATGAGTGGACTTATCGCAGTGCCGTAGGCACGCCTGTCTGGGTAGATTGGTTTGGCGGCCGCGGAGCGAGCAAACAGGAGAAAGAAATGAAAAAGGCATCATACGGTCTAACTTTGGCGCTGGCTGCTGTTCTGGTTCCAGGTTCTCAGGTGTTGATTCCCCATGCATCGTATGCGTCGGGCAACGAGCGCGCAAACCGATAACAACATCCAGGCCGAACTGCAGAACCAATTCAAGAAATACAAGGGCGTACAAGTCACGGTAAAGAACGGAGTGGTCGATCTGGAAGGCACTATCAATGACTTCGCGACCAAGGAAGAACTGGATAAGAAGGCGCACCGGGTCAAAAATGTTGTTGCCGTTCGCAATAAGCTGCAGGTTGCCGGAGCCGGCGAGATGTCGGACGCGCAGCTTCAGCAGGCGATTGTCAAGAAGCTGCAATACGATCGCGTGGGCTATGGCAATGCATTCAACGCCATCAGCGTCAGCGTCCAGGACGGTGTGGTGACGTTGGCCGGAAATGCGCTCGGGCCGGTTGCGGCTGACTCGGCGGTTTCGTTAGCGAGCCATTTCCCCGGCGTGCAGGACGTAATCAACAACATCCAGGTGGATCCTCTCTCGCCGATGGATGACCGCACTCGGATGGCTGTCTATCGGGCTGTTTATGGCTTTCCCAGCCTGAACAGGTACGCTATTGACCCAGCCCAGCCTATTCGCATCACGGTCGTGAATGGCAATGTCACGCTGAATGGCGTGGTTGACAGCCAGGCTGATAAGGACACTGCAGGCATCCGCGCCAACAGTGTTCCCGGAGTCTTTAAGGTGACCAATAACCTTCAGGTCGCCAATTCTTCGAACGAGAAGTAGCGTCAGCGTGGACACGAGGGCTGCTGATGGAGCGGCCCCCGGGTACACTGGACGTATGGCTTTGCTGCGCAATGTCGGCAATACGCTGGAAATGATCAAGTGGGAGCACTCGATTTTTGCCCTTCCTTTTGCCCTGGCCGGCGCCATGCTGGCAGCGGCCGGCTGGCCGGATTGGCGCAAGATTTTCTGGATTGTCGTGTGCATGGTCAGTGCCCGGTCGGCTGCCATGGCATTCAATCGATGGGCTGATGCTCACCTGGATGCGGCAAATCCGCGAACTGCAGGCCGCGCCATTCCGGCCGGCATACTGAGCCGCCGCTTCGTCGCCGGCTTCACGATCGTGATGTCCCTCGCCTTTCTTGTGGCAGCCGCGCAGCTGAACCGCGTGACGCTTATCCTTTCCCCGGTTGTGCTTGCCGTGTTGCTGCTGTACTCCTACACCAAGCGATTCACCCGCTGGTCTCACCTGGTGCTCGGTCTGGCGCTCGGGATCGCCCCGGCCGCGGCCTGGATTGCGATTCGTGGAACGCTTGACCCGCGGATCGTAGTGCTCACCGCCGCGGTTCTTTTTTGGGTGGGCGGATTCGATGTGCTTTACGCCTGCCAGGACATGGCGCACGACCGGCAAGCGGGCTTGAATAGTATCCCGGGAACGTGGGGAATCCAGGCTGCCTTTTGGATTTCGCGAGCCATGCATGTGGCCATGCTGGCACTACTCGTGTGGCTGCTGAAGCTATTTGCACTGAACGCGATTGCCTGGGTGGGCGTGGCCGCCGTCGGCGCTCTGCTTCTTTATGAGCACCTCATCATTTCCCCCACGGATCTGCGGCGTTTGAATGCCGCTTTTTTCACCATGAACGGAATCATTTCGATGGTCTTCTTTTTCTTTGTTGCCGCCGCTTTGCTTTTCCGCCACTAATCTCTGCAAAAAAAGGAACGCACCCTCAGGGGTGCGTTCCTTGATCAAAAGCAACGACTGCCCTATGCCGTTTTGGTTTTCTCACGTTCGTTAGTCTTATGAGCGTCGATCTTGTCGTTCACCGCTTCACGAACCTCGTCTACCTTATTGCTTACGCGAGCCCGCGCATCGTTGGCGTTGTGCTCCGCTTCTGTGTGATGGCGATCCGCGGTCGTCGCGGCGGCATCCTTGGCGTTACCCCAGGTTTCTTTTGCCGCACCCTTTACCTGGTCTGCCACGCCCTCATTAGCCAGCTTCTGGTTGCCCAACGCTTCGCCAACCCCTTGCTTCACGCGGCCGGCAGCCTGCTCCACTTTTCCCGTCACTTGATCCTTATTCATGTTGTGTCTCCTTGCCTGTGATGGCGCAGGCACCTGTTCTTAAGATGCTCTTCTCGTCCAGCCGGCATACCTGCCGGGAGGAAAAACATCGCCGGGTTCAAATAGCCCGTCTTCCGCCAATCAACTGGATTACCAGAACCACCAGCGCGACGATCAGCAGGATGTGGATGTACCAGGCAACCACGTGAAACCCAATAAAGCCTACCAACCAAAGTACGAGCAGCACCAAAAAGATCGTCCAAAGCATCTGTATTTCTCCTTACCAAAAGTCTTGCTACGCTGTACTTTGGTGCACTGGCGTGAGTGTGGGTTGCCGTATCATCAAGAATTAAGTTACCGGGGCAGAGATGCGGATCGCCATCCAGGGAGAACTCGGATCTTTCAGCCACGAAGCCGCACTTAAAATGGAACCCCAGGCAACCATTGTTCCGTGCGCTCTTTCCGCAGAGGTTTTCAATCTGGTCGAAAGCGGTGAAGTCTGTGCCGCGGTCATCCCGATTGAGAACTCACTCGCCGGGTCGGTCGTCGAACACTTCGATCTTCTCTTTCAGTGTGATGTGCAAATTGAACGGGAATCCCTGTTGCGCATTCGCCACAATCTAATCGGTGTTCCCGGCAGCACGGTTGACGATATCCGGCAAGTTCTCTCGCATCCCGTGGCGCTGGCCCAATGCCGTCGATTCTTCAGCGAACATCCGCGGATGACGCCCACCGCCTTTTATGACACCGCAGGAAGCGTCAAGCACATTACTGGTTTGGGAGACAACAGCAGGGGCGCCATGGCAAGCGAACAAGCGGCTCTAGCCTACGGAGGACAGGTGCTGGCCGGTGGGATCGAAGACAACGCTGCGAACTACACCCGTTTTTTTTTGATTCGTGGAAGTAAAAAGGTCCAGGCGGTTGCCGATCCGGACAAAGTCAGCATCGCGTTTACGGTCGAAAACCGGCCTGGAACCCTGGTTTCCGCGCTCCAGGTATTCGCGGAACACGACACTAACCTGTGCAAGGTAGAGTCCCGCCCAGTCCATGGCCAGCCCTGGCAGTACGTCTTCTACGTTGACTACCAGGTCTCCAGCCAGGCGGCGACGAGCGCTGCGCTCAAACAACTTGGTCGCCAGTGCCTGCTAGTTAAGGAGTTGGGCCATTATCGGGCAGCCCGACCGCTTTCCTGAACCGGGCAGCCGCCAGACGAGTAGGATCAATAGCAATTTGTCGACGGCCCACCAGGGGTCGATGAAGCGGATGAGGCCTCCCCGCCGTGTGGCGGCAGAGGAGCCCTTTTATGCGACTTTACGAGATCTGCAGCATCTTATAGTCGATAATCTGATAGAAGGATACTCATGGCGAGCGATTTCTTAAGCATCATTAATCCAACCGACCCCGCCAGGCGGGAATCGGGTAGCTCTCAAGGAAGGGTTCTACCGATACTGCCGGTTCGCAGCACGGTTCTGTTTCCGCATGCGGTGTTGCCACTCACCGTGGGCCGGGAGAGCTCTATCCAGTTGATTCAGTCCCTGGGAGATGTAAAAACCATCGTTGTGGTCGCCCAGCGCGACGAACGCATGGACAGTCCACAACCGAGCGACTTGTATTCCGTCGGCACCCTGGCGACGGTGCACAAAGTCGTCAAAATGCCTAACCAGAGCCTTTTCGTGTTTACCGAAGGTACGGAGCGGGTCAAGCTGGGAGAGTTTGCCCAGCTGGAGCCGTTCATGATGGCTTCGGTCGACCACCTGCCTGAAGTGAGCCCGGGTGAGACGGCCGAGCTCGAAGCACTGCAGCGGAATGTGATTGCGCAATTTCAGCAGATCGTTACCACCTCGCCTACCCTCTCCGACGAGTTGCAGACCATCGCGCTGAATATCGAAGATCCGGGACGCCTGGTTGATTTCATTGCTTCCTCGTTACCGTTCCTGGCCACCACGGACAAGCAGGAACTGCTGGAAACGCCCGATGTGTTGTTGCGCATGGAGCGCATCAACAAGCATCTGGCCAAGGAAGCCGAGGTTCAGCAACTCCGCAACAAGATCCAGACCGAGGTTCAGGACCAGGTGCAGCAATCGCAGCGCGATTACTACCTGCGGGAGCAACTGAAGGCGATCCAGAAAGAGATCGGCGAGCTGGACGAGGGCCAGAAGGACATCGAGGAGCTGCGGCAGAAGATCGAAGCAGCGGGGATGCCGGCCGAGGTGAAGAAAGAGGCGACCAAGGAGCTGAACCGGCTCTCGCGGATGTCTCCCATGGCGGCAGACTATTCACTCACACGCAACTACGTGGAGTGGCTGGCCGTGTTGCCGTGGGCCAAGTCCACGGGCGGTGAGGTCGACATTACCAAGGCCAAGGAGATACTTGACCTGGATCACTACGATTTGCAGCGGGTGAAGGATCGAATCCTCGACTACCTGAGCGTGCGCCGTCTGAAGCCGGATATGAAGGGTCCCATTCTTTGCTTCGTCGGGCCTCCAGGCGTTGGCAAGACTTCGCTTGGCCGCAGCATCGCGCGGGCGCTGGGACGCAAATTTCAGCGCATTTCGCTGGGCGGTATGCACGACGAGGCTGAGATTCGCGGTCACCGTCGCACCTACATCGGGGCGCTACCGGGGCAGATCATGCAGGCTCTGCGGCGCGCGGAGACCAACGACCCGGTCTTTATGCTGGACGAAATCGATAAGCTGGGCCGCGATTTCCGTGGAGACCCGGCGTCGGCGCTGTTGGAAACCCTGGATCCCGAGCAGAACAATACGTTCCGCGATAACTACCTGGACGTCCCTTTCGATCTGTCCAAGGTGCTGTTCATCTGCACCGCGAACATGCTCGACCCCATCCCGGAGCCGTTGCGCGACCGCATGGAGATCATCGACCTGTCCGGCTATACAGAGGACGAAAAGACGCACATCGCCTTTCGGTATCTGATTCCCCGGCAGATCAAGGAGAACGGTATCGAGCCCAAGGAGGGTGGCCAACCCGAGATCGAATTTCCCGAGGAGGGGGTTCGCTATATCGTCCGCCACTACACGCGAGAAGCCGGCGTGCGCAAATTGGAGCAGCTGATCAGCACGGTTTGCCGCAAGCAGGCGCGTCGCATTGCGGAAGGGAAGACGGGGACCCTGGTCGTCGACAAAGCGGTGATTCAGGAGTTCTTGGGCGGCATCAAGGTGCGCGTCGATACCGAGTTGGCGGAGCGCACCAAGCGAGCCGGCGTAGCTGTGGGCCTGGCCTGGACTCCTGCTGGTGGAGATGTGCTCTTTATTGAAGCCAACCGGATGAAGGGTAAAGGCGGATTCAAGATGACCGGGCAGATCGGCGAGGTCATGCAGGAATCCATGCAGGCTGCGCTTACCTGGGTACGGTCCAACGCCGTTTCCCTGGGGCTGGAGGAGGACTTTACCAAGGATCTGGATATCCACATCCACGTTCCTGCGGGAGCGATTCCGAAGGACGGGCCGTCAGCCGGTGTGACCATGGCAACCACCCTGGTTTCCCTTATGACTGACCGGCCAGTTCGTCCTCTCACGGCGATGACGGGCGAGATCACGCTCAGCGGCAATGTGCTGCCGGTAGGCGGGATTAAAGAGAAGTTCCTCGCCGCGAAGCGGGCCGGCGTTCAGGATGTAATCCTGCCGGCGGAGAATCGCCAGAGCGTCGAAGAGGACCTTACCGCGGACCAGATCGAGAACGTGCGCATCCACTACGCCAGCCGTATCGAAGATGTGCTGGATGTGGCGCTGCCCAAGTCGGTCAGCGAAGAGAAGAAAGATGAGGCGGTTCGGGAAGGTATTATCGAACACGCCGGCGTCTAAGATCGTCCTGCAGAAAAGTCCAGAAAGGCCCGCCAACCAGCGGGCCTTTTGCTTTTTGCAAGCAATGTTGATGGCTTCCGGATGCCAGCTGTTGCTTCTGGCGCATCACCTGATAGAATCTTCGCGTGGGCAGAAGGGTCTACCTTCGCAAGGACGCCGATGCCGAGTATAAGTTTCGCTGCGCAGGTGGGATCGGGATCGTTAGGGAAGAGGTCTGGGTCAACGCAAAGGGCGAGATCGTTCGCTACGATCTTGCGTTCCTCGTGCCACATTTATTCGCATTAGACAACGGTCGAGTGCTTGGCTTCGATAACGCGCACGGTGTCCCTGAGCGTCACTATTGGGCGAGGTCACGCCGGTCGTCTCAACAGAATACCCGGTCATGGCGGAGCGTTTTTATAGGGAAGTTGAAGAACTCAGGAGAAGCTATGAAGACTAAGGTTTTCTTCGACGGACTCGAGGGACATGTCAGTCGTTCTCTGGACCGCGCCCGGAGGAGGCAGCAGGGCGAGCGTCTGGAAGCAGAAAGGGTTATCACCTGCGAGGACCCGTTGTTGATGATTGAATGCCTGACGGTACAACGTATCCGGCTTTACCAAGTGATTCGGAAGAAGCGGCTGAGCATTTCCGCCCTGGCGGAGGAATTGGGCCGCAACCGGGGCTCGGTGACCAGGGATGTGAACAAGCTGAAGAAGCTAGGGCTGCTGCGCCTGCGTGAAGAGGTCAATCCCGGACACGGGGTGGTCCAGATCGTCGAACCAGCTGCGCAGAAGTTTGAGATGCGTATTGAGTTATAGAGCATCCGGAACGATCAACGATGATTATTGATTTTGCAGAACGGGCGCATAACCATAACTGGGATCTGGACCCGGTGGTGCGGTCCCTGCTGGATACCGACTTCTATAAGCTGCTGATGCTTCAGTTTATTTGGAAGCATTTTCCCACCACCCAAGTGTCATTCTCGGTGAGCAACCGATCGTCCTCCCTGCGGCTGGCCGATGTGATTGCGCGGGAAGTGGTATTGCAGCAGCTGGAACACGTGCGCAGCCTGCGCTTTCAGAAATCAGAGCTGATCTGGCTGGCGGGCAACACGTTTTTCGGTCGCCGGGGCATTTTTGAGCCGGACTTTATCGAGTGGCTGGGGCATGGTTTCCGCCTGTCGAGTTACCGGCTCACGCTGAGAGATGGAGAATTTCACCTGGAGTTCGACGGGCTTTGGACCGAGGCGACCATGTGGGAGATCTATGCGCTCTCCATCCTTAACGAGCTAAAGTCGCGGACCGCCTTCAGGGGGATGAGCGAATTCGAGCTGGACATTCTCTACGCGCAAGCCAAGGCCAAGCTGTGGGGCAAAATTGAGCGGCTCACCGGCCTGGCGGAATTGCGAGTCGCCGACTTCGGCACCCGGCGCCGGCACAGTTTCCTGTGGCAGGAGTACGTGGTGATGGCCATGAACACGGCGCTGGGCGAACACTTTACCGGCACCTCCAACACCTACCTGGCCTACAAACACAACCTTGAAGCGGTGGGAACCAACGCGCATGAATTACCCATGGCGCTGGCTGCCATGGCCACCAGCGATGCAGAATTGAAAAGCTCGCAATACCGCATTCTTGAGTTGTGGCAAAGCACCTACGGCCACGAGATTCGCATCATGCTGCCCGATACCTACGGCACCACGCAGTTCCTGGCAGATGCTCCGGACTGGACCGCCGACTGGACCGGGCAGCGCATCGATAGCAAGGATCCCTACATCGCGGGCGACGAATACATAGCGTGGCTGAAACAGCGAGGCCGCGATCCAAAGCAGAAGCTGATCATCGCGTCGGACGCGATGGATGTCGAAGACATTCTCGGCCTTCATGCCTATTTCATGGGGACCATGGCTCCCGGCCTGGCAGCGAAGGACTTTCAGAGCGCGGCCGACTTTAATGACCCAGCGAAATGGACTCCGGGACGGCGCATCCGATTTAGCGCCGGATGGGGCACACTGCTGACCAACGATTTTCGCGGCTGCCACCCGAGTGGCCGAAACGGGTTCCATCCCGCCAGCTTGATTTGCAAGATGACCGAGGCCGACGGCCGCCCGGCGGTCAAGCTTTCCGACAATTTTTCCAAGGCGACCGGGCTGCGTTCGGAAATAGCCCGCTACCGCAGAGTGTTTGGCACTGCGGGAGTGGCCAACATACCTGTCCTGGTATGACCCGCGGACAGCTGCGCCATTTTGCCCATGGCCACGTCTAACCCCATGTCAGATGGACATTTGTATCCCTAACCCGGCCTTCGGATATGCTCTTCCCATGCGGGTCAGGGTGCTGTTCTTTGGTGTTTTGAAAGAGATGTTGGCAAGCGAAAGCCAGACTCTCGACCTGCCTCAGGGCGCGACCGTCGACGCGGTCCTCGCACATTACCATCAAGAGTTGCAACCGACGCTGTGGCCAGCGCTGGCGATTGCCGTGAACCAAACCTACGCCACCCGCGACCGCCTCTTGTGCGAAGGGGATGAAATTGCGCTGCTGCCTCCGGTGAGTGGCGGTTGCGCCGGAGCATTTGCCGGGGACACGGTTGCTCTGGTAAGGGAGCGCATCGATTCGGCCTCGCTGGCGGCTGCTGTCAAGCAGGGGGAGGACGGCGCGGTGGTGGTATTCGACGGCATCGTCCGCAATAACACCCGGGGCCGGCGCACCCTCTACCTGGTGTACGAGGCATACGAGGAGATGGCGCTTCGCCTGATGCGATCGCTCGCCGAGCAGGCGGTTGCCACGCACGGGGCTCGTCAGGTCGCGATCGTACACCGCCTGGGCCGTCTGGACGTGGGTGAAACCAGCATTCTCATCGCTGTGTCTTCGGCACATCGCGCGCAGGCATTTGAAGCCTGCCGCTGGGTCATCGATACCCTCAAGAAAACCGTACCCATCTGGAAGAAGGAACACTTTGAGGATGGTGCGGTGTGGGCTGATGGTGAACTGTTCCCTTCAGAGGTTTCGCCTGATGTAGCTGGGAAGGGAATTGTCGGCCGGTGAAACAGCTTTGGACAGCGGTCTGCTGTGCTCTTACCCTTAGCAGTGGTGTCACGGGCCACGCGCAGGCGGCAGCCGTTGGGGCTGCAGAGCCGCAGCCACCCACGATCAGCGTGAATGTCCGGCTGGTAAATGTCTTTGTCAACGTTACCGATGACAAGGGGGCTCCCGTCCCTGGCTTGACGCGGGATGAGTTTTTGCTCTCTGAAGACGGTCATCCGCAGAAGATTGCTGTCTTCGAGCGCCAGTCGGAGCTTCCGCTGGAGATCGTGCTGGCGATCGACACCAGTGGCAGTGTGCACAAAGACCTTGGCCTGGAGCAGGATGCCGCCAGGCACTTTGCCCGCGCGCTTTTGCGCCCGGTCGATCACCTCGACTTGATGGAGTTTTCCGACAACGTGCGCGAGGTGGTCTTCTTCACCAACAACCTGGGCCGCATCGACCGTGGGTTGAACGACATGGGACGAGGAGCGGCGACCGCGCTCTACAGCGGTGTATATCTGGCTTCGCAGACCCTGGCGCCCAGATCCGGCCGGAAAGTGCTGGTGATCATCTCCGATGGAGGCAACACGGTCAAAGGCACGACCTATGACCAGGCGCTGGAACAGGCCCTGCGAGGAGAAGTCATGGTCTACCCCATCATCGATGTCCCCATCTATGCCAGTGCCGGCCGCGACCTCGCCGGAGAACACGCCCTGATCACGCTGGCCCAGGAGACCGGAGGCAAGTTCTACTACGCCGATTCCTCGTCGCTGGACAAGACGTTCGCCCAATTGTCTGAAGACCTGCGGACGCAATACCTGCTGGGGTACTATCCATCGAACCGTTTGGGCAGCGGTTTTCGCAGTATCTCTGTCAAGTTGCGTGCGCCCGCTGCGAGTGACGGTTACGTGGTCCGCAATCGGCCCGGATATTATCCCGCGCCGTCGCAGTAGAAACACCCGGACCCTGCACAAATCCCGGATGCTGCGGGAGATCCTGAATTTTTCACAAACCTAAGAATTCAAGTTCTCGTGACAATTGTTACGGTTTCGTCAATTAATCTCGACCGAGGTTCTCTCATTCTTGTGCGGAGTGTTGATGCGTCTTTGGCTGTCGCTTGTTGCCATCCTGGTGTGCCTACCAGCCGGGGCCACCGCTCAACCGCTGGCTGCGGTCGTGACCGCACTGCCCGATGCACCCCCACCCCAGGCCGGGACTTCCAGCCAACAAATTCCGCCGGTTACGGCGAAACCGAGGCTGGCTCGTCCCGAATCGCCTCACCTCAACCAGGAGGAAGCTGACCAGTCCGACGATCAGCTAAATCCGGCTGTGTTTTTCCACCATCTCATCGCGGACCGCATTTGGATCTCGGGTCAGGCCAACTTCATCTTCCAGGCCCACGAACCCTTCCATTCTCCCTACTCCGGGACCAACAGCTTCCAAAGCCGGGTGGAAACGACCGCGCTCTCCCGCGTGCTCACCCTGTATACGGGGGTCAAGCTGGCGCGCTGGACCGAATTCATCTTCAATGCCGAAGAGGCGGGAGGCAAAGGCTTGAGTGAAGCTCTGGGGATAGCGGCGTTCACCAATCTTGACGTGGTGCGCAATCCATCCCTGGGCCAGGATGTCTACGCGGCGCGCTATTTCATCCACCAGACCATTCCTTTGACCGCAGACCGCGTCGAGGAGCAACCCAATCCCTTCTATCTGCAAAGGTCCATACCCAGGCAGCGCATTGGAATTCATCATAGGCAAGATGGGAATGGTCGATTTCTTCGATACCAATGCCGTAGGCAGTGACAGCCATCTGCAGTTCACCAATTGGGCCATCGATAACAATGGCGCTTACGATTACGCGGCCAATACGCGCGGCTATACGATTGCGGCGATTCTCAGCTATTCCGGACCGAAGCTGGAAGTGCGTTACGGCGAAGCAATGATGCCTACGGTGGCGAATGGCATCGATCTGGAAGCCGATCTGCGCCGCGCCCGAGCGGATAACCTGGAGCTGGAATGGAAGCCGCAATGGTTTCAGGGGCTGGAGACACATATTCGCCCCCTGGCATATCTGAACCACGCCAACATGGGCGACTACGGCCAGGCCATCGCGGGGTATCAACAAGGTGTCAACACGGTTCCGGACATCACCCTGTACCGCCATCAGGGCTCCTTGAAGCAGGGCTTCGGCCTCAACGTCGAGCAGGAGTTGCCGGCGAATTTCCGCGCCTTTCTGCGTGCCGGATGGAACGAGGGCCATAAAGAGTCGTTCGCTTATACCGAGATGAACAGCACCCTGGCGTTAGGCGCCGACCTCTCAGGAGACGCCTGGGGCAGAAAAGAAGACCGCATCGGCACAGCCGTCGAAACCGGCGGCATCAGCAACAAGCATCGTGAGTACCTCGCGCTGGGCGGCCTGGGATTCATTCTGGGCGATGGGCGCCTGAATTATGGCCGCGAATTCGTCAGCGAGACCTACTACACCGCGCACGTGGTGAGCGGTCTCTACATGGCGGTGCAACTTTCGTTCGTCAACAACCCGGGCTACAATCGGGACCGCGGGCCGGTCGTTGTTCCCGGGGTGCGGGCGCACGTGGATTTTTGAGGGCTATTTTTAGGTACATCCGCCGAGCCCGATTTCCGGCATCTCTCTCTGCAGCTATCATTACAAGACATGCCAATCCAGAATCCATCCCGGCGGGGTAAGAAGGAGCCGCCTCTTGGCGAAACCGGCCAGGAGACGCTTTACCTTCGCTTCCTGAGCGAGAAGCAGGTGAGAGTCACGGTTAAACTCCGCGACGGCGAGAGCGTTTCCGGGTGGATCGAGTATTTTGACGACACCATGATCCGGCTCACCCGCGAAGGGCGGCCCAATCTTTTCATCTACAAGCACCAGATCCGGACGATCAGCGAACGCGGCCGCCGCGAAGGCGCGCGAAACAGCAACGGCATGGAGAGAAGCGCGCCTTGAGGGAGCTTCCCGAAACAGCTGGATCTTGGTTTTGCCGCGGGCGCAGCGGGTATTGCGCTGGAGGCCGGCGAGCTGCTTCGTGGCTACTTCGAGCGCGGTGTCGCCACCGAATACAAAGGCGATGTCGACCTGGTGACCGAAGCCGATCGGGCATCGGAAAAACTCATCGTAAGCCGGCTCGGCAAGCAGTTTCCCGAACACGGCATTTATGGCGAAGAGGGAACCCGCTCCGGCCTGGAGCGGGCCTATCGGTGGTATGTCGATCCGCTCGACGGCACCACCAATTTCGCCCACGGCTTTCCCTTCTTCAATGTTTCGCTCGGCCTGGAGCATCGTCCTCCGGGGCTGGCCCCGGATCAGGATGGGGAACTGGTAGCCGGCGTGGTGTACGATCCCGTTCACGGCGAACTCTTCGCCGCAGAAAAGGGCAAGGGAGCGTGGCTGCAGAGGGCCTTCCGGGCCAGCTCGCCGCCTGCATGTTTCGCTCCATCCGGCACTTGCAGGAGAGTTTGCTCTCCACCGGTTTTCCCAGCCACAAGCGCCACGCGAATCCGAACATTCACTTCTACCAGCAACTGACCCTGCGCTCTCACGGCGTTCGCCGGGCGGGCGCGGCGGCGCTCGATTTGGCCTATTGCGCCGCCGGCCGCGTGGAAGGCTTCTGGGAATTCAATCTGAACCCCTGGGATACGGCCGCTGGCGCGTTGCTGGTGATGGAGGCGGGCGGCGCCATGGTCCGCTTCGACGGCACGCCCTTTCGCCTCGATAGCCAGGAAGTGATGGCCACCAACGGTCTGGTCACGGATGAAATTTTGGGCTTCTTCGAGGACATGTTCGCCGGCCGTGGGATCGAGCCGGTGCCCACGCCCGCCGAGTTCGCGCGCGCAAGCGGCTTGGCGCGCCAATAACAGTTCACCCATGAACCACTTTGCGCTGTGCATTCCTGCTGTACAATTTGGTTTCACTTATTCGCCTTCGGGAGAACGGTACTTATGACATACGTGATCGCAGAACCCTGCATCGGAACCAAGGACACAGCCTGCGTCGATGCCTGCCCGGTAGACTGCATTCATCCCAAGAAAGATGAATCGAAGTATGGTGAGATCGAGCAGCTCTTCATCGATCCGGTGGAGTGTATCGACTGCGGCGCCTGTGTTCCGGTCTGCCCGGTGTCGGCCATTTTCGCCGGAGACGACCTGCCTGAAAAGTGGGCGGGCTTTGCTGAGAAGAACTCCGCCCACTTCGGCCGCTAAAGCATTTTCACTTCTGCGTTGCTCCGGTCGAGAGCAGAGTAGAGCGGCTTTTTTCGGAAAAAAGCCGCGCAAAACTGATCGCTTGGCGGAAACCAGACGTGACAATGCCAGCAGCGTAATCCCACGGTTCACGGGGATTACGGAATACCGCCAGCCATGATTGCTCACCAGGTCGAAGCCGTGGTGCTCCGCACCTGGCCGATCCATGAAGCGGACCAGATCGTTTCCCTCTTCACCCGGGATTACGGAAAGATCAAGGGTGTCGCCAAGTCAGCGGCCAGGTCGCGCCGGCGTTTCGGCGGTGCGCTCGAGCCGATGACCCACGTGCGTGCCCACTACGCCGAGAAGCCCAGCCAGGAGTTGGTGCGCCTCGACTCTTTCGACATTCTCCACTCGCCACTGGCCGAGCCGGTCGACTATGCGCGAGCCACGGCCCTCGCTTTTTTCGCCGAGGTTCTGGAGCAGACACTACCCGACCATGATCCGCACGATGTCGTCTTCCGCCTGCTGCTCTCGGTGTTGGAGCAGACCCGCGTCGACCACATCTGGATGCCGATCACCTACTTTGCGCTTTGGACCACGCGTCTCATGGGCTGGCTCCCGGATTTGAGCCGCTGTTTGGTCTGCGGCGCTTCGCTTGCCGGCCAGCCCGCCTATTTTCATTTTCTCTCGGATGGCCTGGTCTGCGTCGAGCACAGGCAGGTGGGAGACGACGGTTCTCATGGCGCCACGCTGACGCCGGATTCCCAGGTCCTGGCGGTGCGCATCTTCCGCTCGCCGGCATCTGCTTTTGCGGCGGAATCCTGGCCCCGCAGCCGCGGCGCCGACCTTCGCCGCTTCGCCATTCAAAGCCTGGAGCGCCACCTGGAGCGGAAGCTCAGAACCGCCGCGGCGCTGTCACGGCTGGCGGGTTCGTAGGGAGGCGTAGTCTTATTTCGTGACGGGACACATTTCGCTCATCCATTCAACAGCGAGCCCACAATGCCTCCGACCACTCCGCCTTCGGTTCGCTCCCTGGCAGCCGAAGGCATGTACTGCATGAGCTGGTGAGCCAATTTGGCAAATGGGCAGTGTTTGCAGCCAGACCCGCCCGGGACCCGTCAGCGCGGCAAGAAAAATCCCGTCTCCGCCGAAGATCATGTTCTTGATCCCGGCAATCCTGGTGATCTGGAAGGAAACGCTGGATTGAAAAGCTCCCACATGCCCAGGGTGGACCCGCAAAGTCTCTCCAGGCGCCAGATCCTTCACCACCAGCTCTCCCGACAATTCGATCCAGCACGCGCCTTGCCCAGTCACCTTCTGCAGCAGGAATCCGTCTCCCCCGAAGACGCCTGCTCCGAGCGATTGCTGGAAGCCAACCCCAAGGCTGAACCTGCGACGTCGCGCAGAGAAAGCCATGGCGGTGGATCAGGTACTCCATTCCGGGACCTACCTGGACCGGCTGGATATGCCCGGGAACGCGGGTCGCAAAGGCGATCTCGCCCCGGCCGCCCATGGCGCGGTATTCGGTCATGAACAGGCTTCCTCCGCCCGCCACTCTTTTCAGCGCGCCCAGGAAACCTCCTCCTCCGCCAAACTGGGTGTGGGTCTGCATCTGGATGGAGCTGCTCATCCAGGAAAGCTCGCCGGCTTCTGAGATCACGGACTCGTTCGGCTCCAGGATGAACTCGAGAACCGGCAGGGTGGTGCCGACAATACGACTTTGCATGGCAAGACTCCTCCTTGAAAATAGATGGGCAACCAGTGTAGAGCATCTTCCCCGCGAAGGGCACAGCAGACCCGATCGAGGGTTTGATTTAGAATCCAACCGTGGCTTTGCAAGTATCCAGCGCTCTTACCTTTCAGGAACTCCTCTTTCGTCTGCAAACCTTTTGGGCCGAGCGTGGATGCGTTTTGCAACAGCCTTACGACGTGGAGGTGGGGGCTGGCACGATGTCGCCGGAGACCTTTCTCCGCGTGCTGGACCCGCGGCCGTTCTCTGTGGCCTATGCACAGCCATCCCGCCGGCCGGCCGACGGTCGTTACGGCGAGAACCCCAACCGTCTTTTCAAACACACCCAGTTTCAGGTGGTGTTGAAACCTCCGCCCGGCAATGTGCAGGAGATTTACCTGGAATCGCTTGCTGCCATCGGCATCGACCTGCGCCAGCACGACCTCAAATTTGAAGAAGACAACTGGGAAGCGCCTACGCTGGGAGCCTGGGGCATCGGCTGGCAGGTGATGCTGGATGGCCTGGAAATCACCCAGTTTACCTACTTCCAGCAGTGCGGCGGCCTGGATCTCGATCCCATCTCTGCGGAAATTACCTACGGTCTGGAGCGCATCGCCGCCTTTCTGCAAGACGTCGACTCCGTTTACGACGTGGTCTGGGCGCGGAATCCGCGGCCAGTCACCTACGGCGAGGTCCGCTCACTGGAGGAAGTGCAGTTTTCCGTCTACAACTTCGAGGACGCGGATGTAGAGAAGCTTTGGGAGCATCTGCGCCTCTACGAATCAGAGTGCCAGCAGCTGCTGAGCCGGGCCGGGCGACAGCCGGAGGATATCCAGGTAACGGAGCTGCGCCGCTTTCCGGTTCTGGCTGCCTACGACCTCTGCCTCAAGTGCTCGCACCTCTTCAATCTGCTCGATGCCCGGGGAGCGATTTCCGTTACCGAGCGCGTCGGCATCATCGCCCGCATCCGCGTGCTCGCCGTGGGCATCGCCAAGGCGTACTCGCGGATGATCGCGCAGACAATGGAATCGCATGGCTGAGCTGTTATTGGAAATAGGCCTGGAAGAGATCCCGGCGCGCATGATTGCCGCGGCCGAGGCCGAGTTGGCCGCCGCGTGGAGGCTCTGCTCACACGGCAGCGTTTGCTTGCGGCGCAGGGCTCATTAGTTACCAGCTACTCCACCCCCCGGCGCCTGGCAGTGCGCGTCGAGGGCGTGCTCGCCCAGCAACTCGACATGCAGGAGCAGCTGACCGGGCCTTCCTGGAAAGCGGCTTTTCCCGAAGGGCAGCCCGGCCCGGCGGCCCAGGCATTTGCAAGAAAAGCCGGCGTCCCGGTCACAGCGCTGGAAAAGATCACCACGCCTAAAGGCGAATACGCCGCCGCCACGATCCAGCGGCCGGGGCAGAAGCGCCGAAAAGGTTCTTAGCGAAACCCTACCCCAGGAGATTAGCGCGACTCTCCTGGCCCAAGACGATGTACTGGCGTCCCAACAAGCCGGAGCGTTTCGTCCGTCCGCTGCGCTGGCTGCTTTGCTTGCTGGACGAAAGCGTGGTTCCGCTGGAGTTCGCCGGCATCCGCGCCGCCGGCGTCAGCTATGGCCATCGCGTCCTGTATGGAGACCGGCCGGTCGTCGTAGCACGTCCGGCGGACTATCTCGCCGCGCTCGAGGCAGCCTTTGTCGTGGCCGATGTCGCGGCGCGTCGCCATCGCATTCGCAAGGCTCTCGACGCCGCCGCCCGAAGTGTCCCTGACGCTCGCTGGCGCGAAGACGAGGCTTTGGTGGAGCAGGTTACTCACCTTACCGAGTGGCCAACCGTGCTTACCGGCAACTTCCAGCCCGAGTACCTGGCGCTGCCCGAAGAAGTTCTGGTCACGGTCATGCGCGACCACCAGAAGTACTTCGCCATCGAAGATAAGCAGCACGCGCTGGCGCCGCATTTTCTGGCCGTGCTGAATACCGAAGTCGATGCCGCCGGTGCATGGCCATCATCCGCCATGGCAACGAGCGAGTCCTTCGCGCCCGCTTCAACGATGCCCGCTTCTTCTGGGATTACGACCAGAAGATTCCTCTAAGCGAACGACTGGAAAAACTCAAGACGGTCACATTTCAAAGGGATCTGGGCAGCTACTTCGACAAGACCGAAAGCAACTTGCTCATGGCGAAGGCACTGGCCGCCGCGTTGGCTGACCAGGGGGCCGCGCTTGATCAGGCGGCGCTGGAACAGGCGGTGCTGCTGGCCAAGACCGATCTCACCACCGAGTTGGTGAAGGAATTTACCGAACTTCAGGGAGTCGTAGGCGGGCTCTACGCCCGTGCTCAAGGGTCTAGGCGAAACAGTGGCCCAGGCCATCTACTCGCAGTACATGCCGGCGTCGGGGGAAGATACTATTCCCGCAACCGTCGAAGGTCAGGTCCTGGGCCTGGCGGACCGGATGGCAACCATCGCGGAGATGTTTGCCATTGGGCTCGCGCCCAGCGGGTCTAAAGATCCATTCGCGCTGCGCCGCGCCGCCAACGGGGTGATAAAAATTCTCGCCGAGTCGGGCCTGCCCCTTACCCTTGCACAACTCGAGTCGATGGCAGTGGCAAGCTTGCCGCGTGCCCGATCGCTGGAAAGCGCTGGCGCGGTGGCGGTATTTCTCAAGGAGCGTCTCGACTTTTATCTGCGCGAGGTTCGCGGCTACGCCTACGACGTGGTCAACGCCGTGCTCTCGACCGGGCTGACCACCGTAACCGACGCCATCGCTCGGGCGCAGGCTCTGACCCAGGTCCGCGGGTCAGACGATCTGCTTGCCATCTCGACCGCGTTCAAGCGGATCAAAAACATCCTTCGCCAGGCAGGAGAAACGCAGGATGCGGCTACGCCGTTGTGAGCGAAGATCTGATCGAGGCAGCTGAGCGACACCTGTACGCTGAGGCGGTCAGAGTCGCACCGCAGGTGGAAGCGCTTCGCGCCCAGCAGCAGTATCCTGAAGCGCTGGAGCGTGTCGCTACACTGCGGCCGGCGATCGACGGCTTTTTTGACCAGGTGATGGTCATGGCGCCGGAGGCCCAACTCCGCAGAAACCGGCTGGCCCTCATTGCCGCGGTGCTCAGCGATTTTTCCCGCATCGCCGACTTCTCCGAAATCGTCCCCGGTTAGGCGCGCTCTACACATCTGCTATTGGCGTGTATCCGTGCGCAAAACCGACAAGGACGGAAATCTCTCCACTTCTGTGGGAGTATCTGGCACTCAAGTTGTATCGAGACCGCGCCAGTACTGTTCCCAAGCATCAAAACAGATATGTTAATAGAGTGTTAAAAGATTATATTATGCAAACGGATCGAAGATAGTTTGACCCTCCAGAGGGAGCAAATTACCGGTCTGGACCCTCCTCTATTTCGCTCGAACATCAGAGCAAGTCTGAAACGCGGCAAAAGGGAGATTTCAAACAGGGGGCTTACCCATGACCCGGATCTCTTTTCACCAGAAACTCGAGACCTTCCGTGAACGACTTCTCCAGATGGCAGGGGTGGCGGAACAGACACTTCGGCTGGCGCTGGACGCGCATTGCCGCGGAGAACTTTCCGCCTGCGCCAAGGTACGCTTGAACGAGGCGATCATCAATCGCTCGGAGCGGGAAATCGATCAGATGGCGCTGGATATCCTGGCGATGGAGCAGCCCATGGCCGTGGATCTGCGCTTTGTGCTCGCCGCCATCAAGATCAACTCCGACCTGGAGCGGGTCGGCGACCAGTCGATGACGATTGCGTTGCTGGCGGAGGAACTCGCCGGCAGCCAGCCTTGCGATTTTCCCGTGGACATTCCGCGCATGGCGGAGCTATCGATGACCATGGTTCGAAAGGCCCTGCAGGCGCTCACCGAGCGGGACGCCGAACTGGCCACCAGCGTCCTGGCCATGGATGATGCGGTCGATGAGATGAACCGCAGGGCCAAGGGCGTGCTTGCTGGAGTGCATCGCGCAGCGATTCAAGTGCAGCCCGCTCTGCCGTCAACCTGCTGTTTATTTCCCGCAGCCTGGAACGCATCGCCGATCACGCCACCAACATGGCGGAAGATGTCATCTTCTGGTTGCGTGGAGCAGATGTTCGCCACGGCAACGTTCTGCAAATACAGTAAGCCGAAAGGGCGGGAACCTAGTTCACTCGCTGCAGCCGGGCAATTAGCTTCTGAGCCAGGTTCTCGCCCGAATCCGACCACAGCAGGCGGCTGCTGATCCCGCAGTTCTCCTGGATGGCATTGGTGACTTCCACCAGCTTCTGCACATTGCGCTTTACGTGCTCCGCACCCGCCTGATCCAGGTCGATCTCTTCCAGCAGGAAGGGCGTGTCCAAGCCAAAATCCACCCGGACCTGCCCATTCTGCTCGTACGCCCCCTCATCGAAGTGCGGCCCAAAACCAACCACGCGGACCAGTGCCGGTTCCTGTCTCCAGGTCGGATCGAGTCCACCGACGGATTCCGCTACCCACAGCTCCCACTTGATCTCAAATTCATAGGCGAAGTCGTCATGCAGAATCTGTGTGGCCTCGGCGACGGCTTGCTCCGGGGTGGAGGCCTGCACTTCATCTTCCTCGTAAATCCTTTGATAAGAGGGCGCCTCGCTCCAGGAGATAGGGTAAGCAGCGGCGGCATGGACACGCGGCGAGAGACCTGGCGCGGCAAACTGCTTGAGCACTGAGACGATCGCCGGAGCGAGCGCCGGAAGACGAAAATTGGGAAACCATAGACTCAGGTACAAGCGGTCAGCCATCTCTTCATTTTAAGCTTTTCTGCATCCCAAACGCAGTGGTGAGAACATGAGAAGCATGGCAGCAACGGGTGTAATGGGTTACGAACGGGCTGAGGCCGTTCCCTTCGGACATCCATTGACTTTGGCGGATCGTGTTTCTTCTCAGGCGTTACCGGCGTTGCCGATCCCTGGGGGGATGAAACGGCGCGGGGCACCCGGAGATTGCTTGCGTTAACTACCGGGCGCAGCAGCACAGCGGGTTTCATCGAGAACGTGATCTTTTTCGCAAAGGTGCTGCCTTATCCGACGCTGCGAAACAGGAAATCCGCATGACAACAGCCGGTTTGCGGAGATGGATTCTGGTACTCGGTGGAGCTCTGGTCGCCGTCATTGCGATTTTTCTGGCTTATGGGAAATGGCAGGGGCGGCGGCTGGGCCGCGACTTGCCAAGTGGATTGGGAACGGCCATCCAGCAGTCCACGCAAGGCTTTACGTACTCTGAGTCGCGCGGTGGTCACACCATATACACCCTGCACGCTTCCCGGGCTGTGCAGTACAAGAGCGGCGGCCACCTCGAGCTGCATGACGTAAGCATCACCCTCTATGGCGCGCAGGGAGCCCCGGCCAACCGCATCTATGGCAGTGACTTCGATTGGGATCCGGTGAACGGCATCGCGCGCGCCATGGGGGAAGTCCAGATCGATTTTCAGGGAACGCCCACCCCTGGCCCACAAGCGGGCAAGGCCCCCGCGGATGATAGCGATGGCAGAAGCACGGTGCATGTGAAGACCTCGGGCCTGGTATTTAACAAGCAGACAGGGCTTGCCAGCACTACGGAAAGGCTCGAGTTCCGGCTGGCCCAAGCGGCCGGCAGCGCAATGGGCGCCAGCTTCGATTCGCAATCGGGAGTGCTTATCCTGGCCGCGGAGGTTGCTTTCAATTCCAGCGTCGGAGGGAATCCGCTGGCGGTCCGCGCTCATCACGCGCAGTACGATCGCGACAGCCGGCAATTGTACCTGCTGCAGGATGTGACCGACTATGCCGACAGCCGCAGCTCGTCGGATCAGGCGACGGTGTCCTTCCGAACCGATGGATCGGCGTACCAGGTGGAAGCGGAAGGTAACGTAATTCTGACCGGCAGCGACGGCCAGCAGATCAATACCCGCAAAGCGCATATCGACCTGGGACCAAGGAGCGAACCGCAACAGGCGATCGTGGATGGTGGGCTGCTTTACACCGCCAATAATCCAGCCCGCCTGCTGCATGGATCGGCCTCATCGGGGACAATGTTGTTTGGCCCCCAGCCAAGCATCCGCCATGTTCAGTTGCGCGACGCTGTTTCCCTGGTTGATGAAGAGAAGTTATCCCCGGTTCCATCTGCTGTGGGCAAAGCGAAGGAAAACGCGCCCCAGACCACCACCCGGCAGCTGGGAGCGTCAAAGATTGACGTTGACTTCGCGACTGGCCCCGATCGTCAACCAATGGCCGAGCGCATTCTGGCGGTCGGGAGTGCACGGCTGAACGTGCATGCGATTTACGCCAAGACGCCGCCCCAGGATACGACTGTACAAGGCGATCAACTCTTCGCCACCCTGATCGATGGTGAAGTTCTGTCCAGCCTGCGGGGGACTGGACATACCAGCCTGGCGGTCGTAAGCCCCAGCGGGGTGAAGCAGACCAGCACCGGCGACAACCTTCTGCTTACCTTCGCCGCTCCGGCAAAGAGAGACGTCAAAGGGGGAAAGGGAAAGCCCGATAATGCTCCCGTGGCGCAGCCCGCAGCCCAACTGCAGTCCGCGGTGCAACTGGGGGATGTAACGTTGGCGCAGGAGAACCCTCCGGAGACGGCGAAACCTTCCGGGCAAACTCCCGCCGTCATCACCGCTACCGCGGATCGGGCCGCGTATGACGCGGCCAGCCAGGTCATGCAGTTGTCGGGAAATCCACGCGTCCGGGACGCTGACGGAGAACTAAGCGCGGCGACCATTGAAGTCGAGCGCGCTACCGGCAACGCCAATGTGACCGGCAGCGTCAAGGCGACCTATCGGCAATCGAGCGCACAACAGAACGTGAGCTTTGCCGGAAGCGGCCCGGTGCATGTTGTCGCCGATCACGCCCATCTGGACCACGCAACCGATCTCACGACCTTTTACGGCTCGGCCCGCCAACAGGCGCGGCTGTGGCAGGGCAGCGATTCCATTTCCGCGCCAGTGCTTGAACTCTCCCGAGTGCACGCCACGCTGGCTGCGCGCGGAATGGCTGGCGATAGCGTGGCCGTGAACGCCGTCTTTACCAGTACTCCTAACAGTTCGACCAGCCCTGCCCATGCGGTTCCGCCGTCGGTTGTCCGCTTGAAGAGCCGCAGTTTGGTTTATTCGGACAACGAACACAAAGCTGTCTTCAGCGGCGGTGTGGTGGCACAGACTTCCGCTGGCCTGATGCGTTCGAATTTTATGGATGTTTACTTCAGCCCGCCTGCGCGGGGCGCCTCCCGCGGACAAGGCGATGGCCCAGCAAGGCAGCCAGGTGTCGAAAATCGTGGCCCGGGGGGCGGTTGAACTGCAGCAACCGGGCCGCAAAGGAACCGGCGAGGAGCTTACCTACACTGCCGCGGATGGTAAATTCGTGCTCACCGGAACCAGCGCCGCGCCTCCGCGGCTTACCGACCAGGTGCGCGGAACAGTAACCGGGGCTGCGTTGATTTTCAATGATCGCGATGATAGCGTCATGGTTAACGGCGGTCCTTCCAAAGCAGTGACCGAGACCCACGTTGCGAAATGAATGCAAAAGCTTAGGACCGATGAAATCGGCAAGTCTTACAAGGGCCGTCAGGTTGTTCGGGGCGTAAACCTTGAGGTTTGCCAGGGCGAAGTGGTTGGGTTGCTGGGTCCGAACGGCGCCGGCAAGACCACCAGCTTTTACATGATTGTCGGCTTGATCGCTCCCGATACTGGCCAGGTTTTCGTCGACGACATGGATATCACGCGGGTGCCCATGTACCTGCGGGCGCGGCAATACGGCATCAGCTATCTGCCGCAGGAACCTTCGGTTTTTCGTAAGCTGACGGTCGAAGAGAACATCCTCGCTGTGCTCGAAGTGCAATCCATTTCGCTTGAGGTGCGGCGCGCCCGAACGGAAAAGCTGCTGGATCAGCTGAACCTGGGCCACATTCGCAAGACCCGCGGTTACGCGCTTTCGGGCGGCGAGCGGCGGCGAGTGGAGATCGCCCGCTGCCTGTGCATTCAGCCTTCGTTCATCCTGCTCGACGAGCCGTTTTCCGGAATCGATCCCATCGCCGTGCTTGACTTGCAGGAGATTATTTTCGATCTCAAGGCCAGCGGTATCGGTGTGTTGATCACCGACCACAATGTACGGGAAACGCTCTCGGTTACAGATCGTGCGTACATCATCAATGAGGGGCGTATTTTCCGCACGGGAACCCCGGAGCAGTTGGGCAAAGACCCTGAAGTACGCCGGGTTTATCTGGGCGAGGGTTTTTCGCTGAATTAGAGCGCTGCGACGATGCGCCCAAAAAAACGAATAGCACTAACGTAACTGGAGCAAGATAACTCATCGGGCCAGTGCATTCGGGCGGAGGGCATGCCGGCTGAGGAAAAGCCTTCCACTATGAAGGCTCAGAAAAGGTAAACTAAGGCCGCTACCATCTTGGAGCGGTAGACGCCATGGCTCTTCTACAACCAAAGCTAAGCTTGAAGGTTGCGCAGCGTCAGATCCTGACGCCTGGCCTGATGCAGATGGTCAGTGTGCTGGCGCTCAACAAGCTGGAGCTGAAGGAGCTGATCAACACGGAAATCGTTGAGAATCCGGTGTTGGAAGAGCTGGAAGAGAGCGTTCCCCTTATCGATGACCTGGCCCAGCGAGAGGCCGAGCGCGAACGCAGTGTCGAGGAGATCGCAGCCCAGGCGGAGCGTGATAAGCGCGACCCATTCGACGAGATTGATTTTGGCTCCTACTTCCAGGATTATCTGGATCCCGGGTTTCGCACGCCCAACGGCTTTGAGCAAAGTGACAAGCCCTCCTTCGAAAATTTTCTATCCCAACCCAGCACTCTGACCGATCACCTCTTTTGGCAGCTCGGTTCATTGAACCTGAGCGGAGACCTTCGCTCCGCCGCCGAATATGTGGTTGGCAATCTGGACGAGGACGGTTATCTACTAGCCGGGGATGAGGAGTTATTGGCAGGCTTTGCGCGGGAGTATCATGCCGCTCCGGCCGCCGGCACACTTGACGCCTCCGAGTTGCTTGCCGAGGCCGTGCAGCTGGTACAGAATCTCGACCCGGTGGGCGTGGCTACGCGAACCTTGCGCGAGTGCCTGCTGGTGCAGATCGAGGCACAGCGGCGAGAATTCCTTCTCCAACTGGGACGCCAACGGGCGGCATCGGCCGATGCGCAGGCTGCCGTCGCGGCGGCGGAAGGCGAGGCTGCTCCGCCGTGCGGCCCGCATGAGGAGAGATTGCAGGTGTTTGCCCTCGCGGTGAGAATCGTGGATCAGCATTTATCTCTGCTGCAGAAGCGCGATCTGCGCGAGATGGCCAAGATCCTCAGTGCGCAGCCCGACGCCATCCAGCATGCCATCGACTTCATTCGCAGTCTCGATCCGCGGCCCGGCCAGCGGTTCAACCGCTCCGATGCCCGGCTGATCGAGCCAGACGTGGCCTTCGTCAAGCGCGGCGCCGAGTTCGTGGTGGTCATGAATGAAGAAGATCTGCCCACACTGCGCCTGAACCATGGTTATCGCAAACTGCTGTCGCAGGAAGGCACGGAGCGGGACGTTAAGGAATATGTCAAAGAGCGCTACCGGTCGGCGCTGCAGTTGATGCGCAACATCGAGCAGCGCAAGAACACGATCCTCAGGACCTGCGAAGCGATTGTCCGCCGCCAGGGTGAATTTCTGGAGCGTGGGGTGGACGCTCTCAAGCCTATGATGATCAAAGAGGTTGCGGAAGAAATCGGGGTGCATCCGTCGACCGTCAGCCGCGCGGTCTCAAGCAAGTATGTGCATACCTCGCAGGGCGTTTTTGAACTCCGCTTCTTTTTCTCTGAAGGCGTCCATGGACCGGAAGGTGGCAGCACTCCGCTGATGCTGCTCAAGCGAAAGGTAAAAAAGCTGATCGATGAAGAGGATCCGCGCAAGCCACTCACCGATGATTTGATTGCCAGCATGCTGGAAGCTCAGGGCATCGATGTAACCCGCCGCACGGTGGCTAAATACCGCGAAGATTTACGCATTCCCAGCACCCATCAGCGCCGAGTGCGCGATTGAGCCAGGCATTTTCACCAGCAGAGCCGGAGCCTCGAGCAGGAAATCTGAGGTTTGGGGCACCCGAGTTGGTAGCAGGCGACACTTCAAATACCGTGATCATCAAAATGCTATAGAATCGGGCATCTTACGGGCTGTGGTATTCGGTTCTCAGGAGTTTGAACATGCCGGTTGAATGCACGGGCAGGCAGGTGGCAATCACCAGGCCACTGCGTATCCTAGCGGAAGAGGGTATCGAGCGCATTGCCAGGATTTTAGGCAAGATCACCAGTGCCCACGTGGTTCTGACCGCGGAAAAATACCGGCAGATCGCCGAGGTTACTATCAAGACCCGTGCCTGCACGCTGGTGGCACTGTGCGAGTCCAGCGCCAGCATGGAAATGCGCTGCGCGACGCGCTGGTGAAAGCTGAAACCCAGGCAACGCGCCATAAGGATAAGCAGCGCTCCCGCAAGCGTCAACCCAAACCGGAAAAACAGGTGGAAGAGACGGGCATCACGCGCACTGGCCGTGGAGGCGCCGAGGAGAGCAAGTCTGCGAAAGCTGCAGGTAGTAATGGACATGCGAACGGCAAGACCCACGCTCAGCCGGCAATTCCTGTCACCGTGCATTCCTTTCCCGCACGCGTGCCAATTGCCGAGCCGCACGTGGTTCGCTCCCAGGACTCAGTGGCGCTGCGCCCCATGACCCTCGAAGAGGCAGTGAAGGAAGCGGAGTTTCGCGACCGCGATGTTTTTGTCTTTCGCGATAACGAAGGTAATGTGAAAGTTCTTCACCGCAAGCGTGACGGCAAGATGGAATTGATCGAAGCCCCTTGATAGTTCGCCGCTGCTGGCACATTCGTCGCGGTAACGATATGAAGATGTTTGCAGACCTAAGTAACTGCGACCTCGGAGTTTGCCGGTACTTCTTTCAGGGGATATTCCTGCCCGGAAAGCGGCCCTGATACTCAAGCCAGTGGGGGCTGTCCGCTGCGGCGATCCAATTATGAATTCAGAAGCTGATGTTGCCGTCCTAACGGCCCAGCAGAAGTCACTTCTTGAAGCGTTGCCCTGCTATGTCTTCGTGCAGCGCGGCAGCAGTGTGGTCTACGCCAATCGAGCCGCGCGCGAGATCCTGCACCTCGAGGAAGGAGCGGTCGCTCGCGGTCGACGATCTCTTCAGCGGTCAGTTTCCCGGCTTTGCCTTATGCGCATCCGGGAGTCGTTGACGCGAGCTCCTGGCAACGTTTTCGGCTCCGGTAGCCAGGCCTATTCGTCAGATTTCAACTGCCAGCATGCGTACCCCGTGGACCCTTCCGTGCCCGTTCGCGGAAGCTTCCGCATGCTGCGGGTGGAACCGGAACCGGAGCTGTTGATCGTCGCACTGCGTTCGCAGCGCGATGCGGAAAAGGACGCAGAGGTCCGGAGCACGGTTCGCCCTCGAACTTTCTGGAGCATTTATTGAACGCAGCTCCGGAAGCCATCATGATCACGCGCGGCTCCAAGATCCTGCACATCAATCGGGAGTTCGAGTCTCTCTTCGGCTTCAACGCGGACGAAGCGCTGGGGCAGAATACGTACGACATTCTCATTCCCGAAACCCGCCGGCATGAGTTCGACATGCTCGAGCACACCATGCAACTCCATGGCCGGGCGTCGATGGAGACGGTGCGTCTGCATAAGTCAGGCGAGCTCATCGATGTTTCCATCCTGGCGGCGCCGATCAGCATGTCGGGCGTGGAAGTGGGCAATTTCGTCAGCTACCGCGACATCCGCGAGAAGAAGCAGTCCGACGCGCGGTTGCAGCATGATGCCATGCACGATCCTCTGACCGGCCTGGCCAACCGCGCGTTGTTTCTCGACCGCCTGCAGCTCACCATGGCCCGGCAGCAACGGCATTCCCGAGCTGAATTTTGCCGTGATGTTTCTCGATCTGGACCGCTTCAAGGCGGTGAACGATAACCTGGGTCACGCCTGTGGCGACGATCTGCTGGTGCGCATGGCCGCGCGCCTGCGCGCCTGCTTTCGCCCGGAAGATACCGTGGCGCGCTTCGGAGGGGATGAATTCGCCATCCTGCTCGAGGACGTCACCAACATTTCCGATGTAACCAGGATCGCCGAACGCGCCCAGCAGGATATTCGCCTGCCCGTCGAGATGAACGGCCACGAGGTCTTTGTCTCTGCCAGTATCGGCATCGCCTTCGGCACCCTCGACCACACCAGCCCGGAACAGATCCTGCGCGATGCGGACTATGCCATGTACCAGGCCAAGTCCAACGGTCACGCGCGGCATGAGGTCTTTGACGGCTCCATGCACGTGCACGTGGCGGCGCAGATGAAGAAAGGAGCAGGACCTCAAGACGGCCCTCGAAAACAAGGAGTTCGAGGTCTGGTATCAGCCGATCTACCGGCTGGCAAGACGGGCGAGATCGAGGGCTTCGAGGCGCTGCTGCGGTGGCGTCGGCCCGACGGCGAGTTCGTGCCGCTGCAGGATTTTCTGCCCACGGCCGAGGAGACGGGCCTCATTGTTCCCATCGGTCTGTTTGTGCTGGAGCAGGTCTGCCGGCAACTGAGCCGTTGGGCGGAAGACCCTGCCTGACGCTAAACCGAGCATCGATGTGAATCTGTCGTTGCGGCAGTTCAGGGATCCTCAATCTGGTGGGCCAACTCGGCGAACTGCTGGCAAAATGGAAAGTCTCCCCAGGACAGCTGCGCCTTGAAGTGACCGAGGCTGCGGTCAATCAGGATCCGGAGGGCGCGCTGGCGATTTTCCAGGCCATGGCTGATCTGAAAATAAGCGCTTGCCCTGGATAATTTCGGCGCCGGCCTGGCCTCCATGAACCACTTCATCCGCTGCCGATTGACCTGGTAAAGGTCGATCGCCGCCTGATTGCGTACCTGCCGATTCCGGGCAAGCAAGGCGGCGATCCTGCAAACCATCTTCGATCTGGGCCGCATGCTCCAGGTGCGCATGCTGGCCGAAGGCATCGAGCGCAAGGAACAACTGGAAGCGCTGCTCGAATACGGCTGCGATCTGGGCCAGGGGCATCTGTTTTCGCCCGCCGGTGTCGAAGGAAAAGGCGCAGCAGCTGCTGCAAGACGGCCGCTGGCGCATTTGAAGACTCGTGTCGAATCTGGACTCACGCTGACTTGCAGAGGCTCTGGCTGAATGCTACGATGGCCCCATGCCACGCAGACGCGCGCCCGGCCCGCAGGGCAAAAAAGCAAAGCCAAGCGCTCCCAGCAAGCCAGCGAGAAGGCAGCGGCGCCGGCGGTGGCTTCTGAACTGGTGATCCTGACCGGCCTCTCCGGATCCGGCAAGGCTTCCGCGCTCAAGGCATTTGAGGATCTGGGCTTCTATGCGGTCGACAACATGCCGCTGGAATTGATCCCGGCGTTCGCCGACCTGGTTCGGCAATCGGCGGAGATCAATCGCGCGGCGCTGGTAGTCGACGTCCGCGAGGGGCAGCATCTTGACCGCTTTCCGGCCATCCTTCGCCAGGTACAGAAAAGTGCT
Organism: uncultured Acidobacteriaceae bacterium; assembly: GCA_963758385.1. Lineage (GTDB taxonomy): Bacteria > Acidobacteriota > Terriglobia > Terriglobales > Acidobacteriaceae > PALSA-350. The sequence continues at coordinate 811,017 of CAVWVA010000002.1, forward strand.
TGTCGACGACGGTGGTTTTTCTCGATGCCTCGGATCCTTCATTGGTGCGGCGATTTTCCGAGACCCGGCGTCCCCATCCGCTGGGCCGAACGGAAACCGTGGTGCGCGCCATTCATGCGGAGAGAAAACTGCTCGACCCCATCCGCAACCTGGCGGATATCAGTGTCGATACTTCCAGTTACAACGTCCATGAGTTGCGCGCCTACATCCTGCAGAAGTTTGAGCGCGGCGACACAGACAAGAATCTGCTGGTGTCCTCCATCAGCTTCGGATACAAGAACGGCGTGCCGCTGGAGGCGGACCTGGTCTTCGATGTCCGGTTCTTGCCCAATCCGCATTTCGTGCCGGAGTTCCGGCACCTGACCGGCCGCCATCCCAAGGTGGCCAAATACATCCGCGAGTTCCCCCAGACCGCCGAGTTTCTCGACCGGATCACGCAGCTGCTGCTCTTTCTGCTGCCGCATTACATCGAGGAAGGAAAGAGCTACCTGACGGTGGCCTTTGGCTGCACCGGCGGCCAGCATCGTTCGGTGATGATCGCCGAAGAAGTGCGCAAGCGGCTGGCCAAGGAGGGATACCGGGTCAAAGCCGTCCACCGCGACATGCCCCACTGATGCGGTCGGCGCGGTTCCCCTTCGGTCGGTGGAGGGGAGGCTTCGGGCGACCGGACCTGGGATTGGCGATTACAATAGCTTGATGCCAACGCAGCGCCGCGTTTCCGGGGTTTCCGCTTGAGGAAGTTGTTGCGCCTGATGGGTTACGTGCGGCCGTACTGGCTGCAGGCGTTATCTTCGGTCATCCTGATGGCCGGCGTCGGCCTTCTCGATGCCTTCCGCCTGTTGCTGGTCGGTCCCATCTTCGACCGGGTGCTCAATCCCAATGCACCGGACCGGCAGATTCCCCTCTTCGGCCCCCGCTTTAGTCATGAGCCTGCAACAGATCGTTCCCTCCCACTTCCACAACGCGTGGACGATCGTCGCTTTCGCGCTGGTAGCTTCCACTCTGCTGAAAGGGATTTTCGATTATTGCGGGACCTACCTGGTGAACTATGCCGGCTTCGGCATGATCACCGACCTGCGCGATGATCTTTACGACGCCATCCTGCGGCGCTCCGTCTCCTTCTTTCCAACAACACGCCACCGGCACGATTGTCTCCACGCTGATCAACGACATCGAGCGAGTGCAGTTTGCCATGTCGTCGGTGCTGGCGGAGTTCCTGCAGCAGTTCTTCACTTTGATCTTTACTGCCTGCGTGGTGGTTGCGCTGGGCGGCAAGCTGGCCTGGGTCCTGGTGCTGTTTGTTCCCGTGGTGCTGGCGTCGGCACGCAGGATCGGCCGCCAGGTGCGGCAGACCACGCGCCGAGGTCAGGACAAGCTGGCCGAGATCCAGAACATTCTGCACGAGACCATCACCGGGAAACCGCATTGTCAAAGCTTTCAACATGGAGCTTTGGGAGATGACGCGATTCAAGCAGGCTGCCCGCCGTCTGTTCGACGCCAACCTTCGTTCGGTGCGGGCTCAGGCCATCAGTTCACCGCTGATGGATGCAATCGGCGCAGTCGCGATCGCCTTGTTGTTATGGGTCGGCCGCAACAGCATCCAGGCCCACACGCTCACCGCCGGCACCTTCTTCGCCTTCATCATCGCGGTGTTCAAGCTGTACGAGCCGGTGCGCAAATTCGCTCTCTTCTATAACAACTTTCAGCAGGCACTGGGCGCTTCCTCGGAAATCTTTCGCTTCATGGATACCCAGGATGAAGTGCGGGAGAAGGCGGGCGCCCACGTTCTGAAAGAATTCCGCCAGGAGATCCGGATCGAAGACGTTTGCTTCGACTATCGCAATGAAGAAGGCGAACGGCAGGTGCTGAGAGACATCAACCTGGTGGTCCCGCGGGGTGAGGTGGTGGCGCTGGTCGGTCCCAGCGGCGCCGGCAAGTCCACGCTGGTGAACCTGATCCCGCGCTTCTTCGATGTCACCGCGGGCAGCATCCGCATCGACGGACATGATCTGCGCGATGTGAGCCTGGCTTCTCTCCGCAGCCAGATCGGCAACGTGACCCAGGAGACGATTCTGTTCAACGACACGGTGCGCAACAACATTGCCTACGGCGAGGCCGGAATTCCCATGAGCCGCGTGATTGCCTCCGCCCAGGCGGCGCTGGCCCACGACTTCATCGAGCGGCTTCCGGAAAAATACGATACCGTGATCGGCGAAAAGGGCTTTCGCCTCTCGGGCGGCGAGCGGCAGCGCATCGCCATTGCCCGGGCGCTGCTCAAGAACGCGCCGATTCTCATTCTCGATGAAGCCACCTCGGCGCTCGACTCGGAAAGCGAGTCGCTGGTGCAGATTGCGCTATCCAATCTGATTGCCGGACGCACCGTCTTCGTCATCGCCCATCGCCTGTCGACGGTTCGCCGCGCCTCGCGCATCGCCGTCATCGAAGATGGCTGCATCACCGCCATCGGTCCCCACGAGGAGTTGCTCCGCATCTCTGCCACCTATCAGCGCCTTTACCAGTTGCAATTCATGGATCCGGCCGAGTTTCCCGGCAATGTGCTTCCCAAAGAAGCGGTGAATGGGGAGACGGCCAACCTTGAACCCGCACTCAGCGGAGAGGTGGAGCTTTGAGCGCTTCCGCTAGCAAGGCCAAAGTGCCTGCCCCAGTCGATTCTCCCCATTTGCCTGTTTATTCAATGACCGGGTTTGCCCGCGTCAGTGGCCGGGTTAGCGACAGCCTGTCCTGGAACCTTTCGCTCAAGAGCGTCAACCACCGATTTCTCGATTTGCACATGCGCATGCCGGCCGGCGCCGAGCCGCTGGAAATGCGCCTGCGCCGGCTGCTCAAGGAGAAAGTGCTGCGCGGCCACCTCGAAGTTACCTTGACAGTTGAACGCGGGCTTCGCCCCAGCGCTCACTTTGACCGTGAGCTGCTGCAGGGTTACATCGCCGCCTTTCGCACCGCGGCGGCCGAGAGCGCGCTTGAGCAGCAGCCGGATCTGAATGCAATCTTTCGTCTGCCCGGCGTATTGACCGGGGAATCGCGCTTCAGCGACGAAGAAGTGCAGGCGCTGGAAGAAGACGTCGCCGCGCAAACGGATCTTCTGGTCGAGGCCTTGAATCGCATGCGGGGCCAGGAAGGCGCCGCGCTGGCCCTGGAGCTTGACGCCAGCATGGAGCGCTTGGACCTGGCCGTAGCCCAGGTCGCCCAGATGCGGCACGAAGTGCAAAAGGCCTACTTTGAGCGCATCAGCCAGCGAATCTCGGGCTTGCTGAACGGCAACGGGGGAATTGACCGCGATCGCCTGTTGCAGGAAGCGGCCATGCTGGCCGAGCGCAGCGACGTGGAGGAGGAAGTCACCCGCCTGCGCACCCACATCCAGCATTTCCATTCACTGCTCAAGGCGGGCGGGGAGGTGGGCAAGAAGCTCGACTTTCTGCTGCAGGAGATGAATCGCGAGGCCAATACGCTGCTCTCCAAGACCGGCGGGGTGAGCGGAAACGGCCAGCGCATTACTGATTTGGGCCTGGGAATGAAATCGGAGATCGAAAAAGCCCGCGAACAGGTGCAGAATCTTGAGTAACACTTGTGCGGGACTGCGCACGTAGCGAACCGCTGTATCATCAGGACAAGACTTTGGCAGGAATTTTGTTCATCATCTCGGCTCCCTCCGGCTCTGGCAAATCGACGTTGGTGAACCAGCTGCGTTCGCTGGTGACGGGCCTGGAGTTCTCTGTCTCCTACACCACGCGCGCTCCGCGCGGTTCTGAACAGCCGGGCCGCGAATATCACTACACTTCGCGCTCCCAGATTTCAGGAAATGGTCAAACAGGGAGAATTTCTCGAGTGGGCTCGCGTCTTTGGCAACTACTACGGCACCGCCTGCCGCTCGCTGACCGACGCTCAGGCGGCAGGAAAAGATTTGTTGCTCGATATCGATGTTCAGGGAGCAGCCCAGGTGCGGGAGAAGATTCCCGACGCGGTGAGTATTTTTGTTCTTCCTCCCAACCCGGATGTGTTGGCCATGCGGCTGCGCAATCGCAGCCGCGCCGAAGGAAGCCTGGACGAGCAGGAGATCGAGCGCCGGTTGGCCAAGGCAAAAGGTGAGATTGAGAATTACCGCCAGTACCGCTATATCCTGGTTAACGATATTCTTGATTAGGCGGTGGAATCGTTGACCGCAATCGTGATTGCGGAAAGGGCAAGGCGTCACGGAACGCCGCCAGACCCTGAGACTGCACGGATGATGCAGCTCGCCGATAAATGCCGGCAGGCCAATGCCACCGATCGCTTGTACCCGGTGCTTTCCTCGTTCGGTCTGCTTGACATGCACGCCACTCGCGCCTGACTGCTGGGCGGGAGACTTTGCACAGGAGGCAAAATGACGCCCGAGGACGCACTCGACAGCAATTTTCGCTACGTAGTGATGGCAGCCCGCCGCGCTCGGCAACTCCAGAATGGCTCCCAGCCACTGATTGATTCCCGCTCCAACAAAGCCTGCCGCGTAGCCCAGGAAGAGATTGCCGCCGGCAAGGTCAAGGCGGCTCCGTACAGGTATGAGGAAGCTGTTGTAGAGCCGGAAACGCCGCAAGACACAGACGCCTAAGTGTAAGAATACCCTCGACGAAGGGCACGGCTTAAGCCGCGCCGTAGATGCCTGCGTGTAGTGCGGCTTTAGCCGCTTAGGTACGTTTGTCGGGGCTTTTACCCCCTGAGTAGGGTTCTACTGCGTACAATCATGGCTATGAAGGTCACGGTTGGTGTCTCTGGAGGCATTGCCGCCTACAAGGCGGCAGAGGTGGTGCGGTCTTTGCAGCGCCAGGCACTCGACGTCCACGTCGTGATGACAGAAGCGGCCCAGAAGTTCATCACTCCATTGACCTTTGCGTCTCTAACCGGTCACAAAGTGATCACCGGCCTTTGGTCCTCGCCGGGCAGCGAAGAAGGCGATCTTGACTCATCCATCGAGCATATTAACGAGGCGCAATCGACCGATGCCCTGGTAGTTGCCCCGGCAACCGCGAACGTTCTGGCAAAATTCGCCCACGGGCTAGCCGACGACTTTCTTACCACCCTGTTTCTGGCGACCCGCGCGCCGGTCATTGTCGCTCCCGCGATGAACGTGAATATGTGGGAGCATCCAGCCACGCGAGCCAACATGGAGATTCTTGAAGGCCGTGGGGTACGGATCGTGCCGCCCGACAAAGGCCCACTCGCCTGTGGCATGACGGGGAGCGGGCGGCTGGCCGAACCGGACGCCATTGTCGAAGCCGTGCTGGGGCAACTCCACCATCGCAACGATATGGCTGGAGAAGTAGTTCTGGTGACCGCCGCCGGAACTCGAGAAGCCATCGACCCGGTCCGTTTTCTGGGCAACCGGTCGAGCGGGAAAATGGGCTATGCCCTGGCCGAGGAAGCCCAGCGCCGGGGAGCGCGCGTGATTCTGGTAAGTGGCCCTTCCTCGCTCCGTCCGCCCGCCAATTGCGAGATTGTTCCCGTCGTCAGCTCGGAGGAGATGCGCCGCGCAGTCCTCAGCCGGCTCGATCAGACCACGATCGTTATCAAAGCCGCCGCGGTCGCTGACTACCGTCCGCGGGTACTGGCCGAGCAGAAGATGAAACGCACAGGCCCCATCACCCTGGAGTTTGAACCTACAGCCGACATTCTGCGCGAAGTAGTGATGAGCAAGCGTCCCGATACTCTCGTGATTGGCTTCGCCGCCGAGACGGAAAACCTCATCGAGCATGGCCGCGACAAGCTTTTGCGTAAAGGGGCAGACGCGATCGTATTGAATGATGTTTCCCGTCCTGGACTGGGCTTTGACTCCGATCGCAATGCAGCCACTTTTCTTACTCCCAGGACTGCTATCGAGTTGCCGGAGATGACCAAGCACGAACTGGCTGGCCGCATTCTTGATGAGGTGATCGCCCTCCGCCGGCCGGTATCGCTGGTCGCCGAGGCTGGCCTGGTCTCTAGCAACTCCAAACTGCAGGAGTAGTTCTCTCTTTCGGCATGTAAGCTATAAGGAAATCTGGTTTAGCATGCCGTTCGATCCCCAATTGCAACAAGCCATTGCCGCCCACATGCAGTACCTGCGCGACCTTGGCATCTACGATTTCTATCGTCGCAGCAACCCAGATCTTGCACAGAGCGCGGATGGTGCTTCCCTCGCTATCGAGCCCAGCGCGCAGGAGCCAGTCATTCCCCTACGTAAGCCCGCACCGTTGCAGCCGCCTGTTGGCTCCTTTGTTGCACCCGCAAGCCGTGCTGAAGCGCTTCGCGCGATCCAGTATGAAATCGGCGACTGTACCCGGTGTGCACTCAGCGCCTTCCGCAACAAGATTGTCTTTGGTGACGGCGATCCAAACGCGCGCCTGATGTTTGTGGGCGAGGGCCCGGGAGCGGACGAGGATGCGCAGGGACTGCCATTTGTCGGCCGCGCAGGCCAATTGCTCAACAACATGATCGCGGCCACCGGATTGAAGCGAGAGCAGGTTTACATCGCCAATATCGTGAAGTGCCGGCCACCGCAAAATCGCGTGCCGGAGCCGGAAGAGGCCAACACCTGTTCCCCTTTTCTCTTCCAGCAAATCGATGTCATCCGGCCGGAGGTAATCGTCGCCCTCGGCTCGACTGCTGCGACTTACCTGCTCGGCGTCAAGTCCTCACTGAGTGGCCTGCGCGGCCGCACGCACAACTGCCGGGGCGCCAAATTGATTGTCACTTACCATCCAGCCTATCTGTTGCGTGATCCGCGGCAGAAGAAAGAAGCATGGCAAGATCTCAAGCTGGCCATGGCTGAGCTGGGATTGTCTGTTCCATCCCGCTGATGACACTGTTCTGTGACGTCGTGCTGCCCGTTCCGATCGATCGGGCCTTTACTTACAAGCTACAGGGCGATGGTCTGCCGGCTTTCGATCCGCCGGTCGGCGGCCGGGTGGTGGTGCCATTCCGCAACGAGAAACTGATTGGTGTGGTGACCCGCCTGCATGATGAAGCACCCGCCGTCGAGGCGCGGCTGATCGAAGCGGTGCTTGACCAGGAGCCGATTCTCAGTGCCGAGCTGATGGAACTGGCCGCCTGGATCGCGCAATACTACGTCGCGCCCCTGGGCGAAGTGCTGCGCAGCATGCTCCCTCTGATGGCCGAGGTACGCCGCTCAACCAGTTACCGGATCAGCGAAACCGGGCAGGCCATTTTGTTCGACGGCGCCCAGCAGGGTTCATCGCGCCGCTCACGCCGCACTCCGGACGAACAAAACATTGAATACACGGTGCTGAACTATCTTTCCGATGGCCAGCCGGCGAAGAGTGGAACGCTGCGTCACGCCACGGGCGCAACGGCAGAACTGCTGACCACCATGCTGCGCAAAAAGTGGCTGCTGCGCGAAACCGAAGCTGCGCCTCGCGATGCGCGCCGTCTACTGCACTACGCGGTACTGGTGGCCGATGCGCGGCCACCCAAACTGAACGAAAATCAGCTGGCAATTCTCGCCCACCTTGCCGGCGCGGGCGGAAGCCTGCCGGTTCCCGTTCTACGGCGGCTGGACATTCCCGACAGCACTCTGCAGACCCTGGTGAAGCGCGGCCTGGTAACGATCGAACAGAGGCCTGCGGCGTTTCATCTTTCCGGAGTAGGGAATGGGGGCGCAGCCCACGTGGACCACGTGCTCAACCACGCCCAGCAAGCCGCGCTGGGTTATATCGTGGCCACCCTTGACGGGGATGACTTTGGCGCCTGCCTGTTGCACGGTGTGACCGGCTCGGGCAAGACGGCGGTGTATCTGGCCGCGATGCAACGCGCGCGGCTTGCCGGCCGCTCGGCCATTCTGCTGGTGCCCGAGATCGGCCTTACACCAGCCATGGCGGCGCAGTTACACGCAACCTTTGGCTCGAGCGTAGCCCTTTTGCATTCCGCGCTCACGCCCGACGAGCGTGCCGAGCAGTGGTATCGTATTCGGCGGGGTGAAGCTCGCATCGTGGTGGGCACCCGCTCGGCGGTCTTTGCGCCGGTCGAAAATCTGGGCCTCATCATCGTTGATGAGGAGCATGATACGTCTTACAAACAGGAAGAGATTCCCCGCTACCACGCACGCGATGTCGCCGTGATGCGGGCCAAGATAAACCGTGCCACCGTCGTTCTCGGCTCGGCTACTCCGTCGCTCGAATCCTGGCGCAACGCGGAGACGGGAAAGTATGCGCTGATTGAGATGAAGGAGCGGGTCAACCAGCGGCCGCTGCCGGTGGTTGAGCTGGTGGATATGCGGCAGGAGTTTCAGCAGACCGGACAGGAGAGTATTTTCTCCCGCGTCCTGCTGGAGGGGGCGAAGGCCGCCATCGATCGTGGAGAGCAGGCGATTATCCTGCTCAACCGGCGCGGATACTCGTTTGCCGTGCTCTGCCGTGCTTGCGGCGAGAAGCTGCAATGCGAGAACTGCGCCATCGCGCTGACCCACCACAAGCCGGTGATCGCGGATGATCTGGTTGGTCAGCCCTTCGGGTCAACGCCTGAAGTGTCACTATTGCGGATACGTAAAGACGGTACCCAAGCGATGCCCCAAATGCGAGAGCGAGCACTTGTTTTTTCTCGGGGCCGGTTCGCAGCAGGGCGAGGAGCGCTTGCAGGAACTGTTTCCCCAGGCGCGCATCGGACGCATGGATCGGGACACCATCCGCAATCGCTTCGACATGGAGCACCTTCTGGGACGGTTGCACAGCGGGCAGATCAACCTGCTGGTGGGCACACAGATGATCGCCAAGGGCCACGATATTCACGGGGTCACCTTTGTCGGGGTGGTTGGGGCGGACCATGCTCTCGGGTTACCCGATTTCCGCGCGGCTGAGCGGGTGTTTCAACTGCTTACGCAGGTCTCTGGCCGCGCCGGACGAGGGGAGTTGCCCGGCAACGTTCTGGTGCAGAGCTATTACCCGGAGCACTACGCCATCCAGTACGCGGCCCAGCATGACTTCAGGGGCTTTGTGAAAAAGGAAATGCAATATCGCAAGTGGATGCATTACCCGCCCCACGCGGTGCTGACCAACATCATCATCCAGAGCCCACGATTGGAAGAGGCGGCCGGCTGGGCTACCAGCCTGGGTAAGTGCTTCGCCAACCTGCCGCTGGATCAGGTGCGCGTGCTGGGGCCTGCCAGCGCGCCCATCGTGCGCATCAAGCGCATCTATCGCTTTCATCTTCTGCTCAAGGCAGAGAACCGCCAGGCCCTGGCCAGGATGCTGCGGGCAGGCCTGGCGCAGGCAGAGGCCCTGGGTATTCCGCGACGCAATCTGATCGTCGATGTCGATGCCGTCAACTTGATGTGACGGTTGTTTTGGGGTGAAGTGAAACGGCAGATCTCTCCACTACGCTACCGCTCCGCTCGAGATGACAAAATTGTTGCCTAAGACAGAATTGTCATCTCGACCGGAGCTGTAGCGTAGTGGAGAGATCTCTGTGAGGATGTGCCCTCTTGAAAATATTTTTCGACAGAGCGTAAGCGTAATGGAGAGATCTGCGGTTCCCTCATCAACCACTGGAACTCCGCCTAGCGAAAGAGGTCGATCAGGCTGGTGCCTACAAAGGGAGCCGGCAAGAACGTCAACACCAGAATGCCCAGCGCTACAACCCACAGCCAGCGATGCCGGTAAGGTAGCTCCGGAAAATACGGGACATGGGGATGACGCATCGCCGGCAGTAGCAGGATCAGCCCCCACAACACCCATCCGGTCCATAGTGTGACGCCCATCGCCAGCAAGCCCACCGGCACGGCAAACGTCATCCAGCGATGCCACCTCGGGGAGATTGCATACAAGATGTGCCCGCCATCCAGTTGTCCCGCGGGGATGAGGTTGAGGGAGGTGACAAAGAGTCCAACCCAACTAGCTATCAGGATGGGGTGGGGTAACAGATTATCCAGCGCAGGCACCCCGGGCACAAACGCAGCGAGAGCACGGTCGAGTAGCGTGACGGTCCACGGCTGGTGAAACTGCACCAACGCAGGAGCCGATGCGGCGTCAGCCGGCCGCGAGAGCAGGATGCCCACGACCGTGGTGACGAGCGCTACCAGGTATCCGGCGATCGGTCCTGCGATGCCCACTTCCATCAGCGCCCGGCGCGACGGGATGCGGGAGCGGATCCGAATCACAGCTCCGGCCGTTCCGCTGAGCGTAGGAGCGGGCAACAGGTAAGGCCACGACGCGCGAATGCCATGGTGCCGGCACAGAAAGAAGTGCCCAGCCTCATGCGCCAAAAGAATACTCAGGAGCGCGAGCGAGAAGGACCAGCCGCTGGCCAGGGCCGAGGGATGGTTCCAGATCCAGTGCAGAGGAAAAAAGTCGCCTTCACTCACCAGCGGTGGCTGGCCCAGGCGAAAGTTCTGCATCAACAGCGCGCCGGTGCTCGCCGTGGTAAAAATGCTTGCAATCAGCAGGCAGAGCGGCAGCCAGGCAATCGGTGCACGGCGGGGAAAGTTTTCCGGGCGCGGGAGGTAGGGCCTGTCCGCCGTTGTCGGTGCTGCCATGAACCGAGGATTTTCTGCCAAGCCAGCGGGCTACGAATCGAGCAGGTGAAGTTCTTTGCCCGGCTTGAAGCGAACAGCCTTGCCTGGAGTGATGGTGACTTCCGCACCGGTCCGAGGATTACGCCCAATGCCGGTCTTCCGGGGGCGGACGTTAAAGACCCCAAAGCCCCGTAGCTCGATGCGGTCGCCTGAAGCAAGAGCCTTCTTCAGGCTTTCAAAGACTGTGTCCACGGCGGCTTCCGCCTTGTTGCGCGGTAGTCCGGTCTTGGCAATTACTTGATGAATGATGTCCTGTTTTATCAATGCCTTTACCCCGAGGGAAGGTAGGTAACTGCAATGGCGGAGCTACGTCCTCATCGTATAGCGTGTTGCCTATATGGTCCAGCGGCTTTGCTATATCGGCGCCACCTTGAGCGGCGGCGCCCCTGGTTTGCGAGAGAAGCGGAGTTGCAAATGATTGTCAAGGAACCCAGCCTGCCGTAAGATGCAGTCTCCAGCAATAGGATTTCTACCCCGTATTAACGAGTCTGGCTCTCATGAGCCGGCTTTTCCCTAAGGAGTTGCATGGCAATTCAATCCGACCGGTGGATTCGCGAGCAGTCCCAGAAGGGCATGATCGACCCTTTCAGCGAGAAGCAGGTACGGGAAGGCGTTATCTCCTATGGCCTCTCGTCCTACGGCTACGACCTTCGGGTCTCCGATGAGTTCAAGATTTTCACCAATGTAAACAGCGCAGTCATTGACCCCAAGAACTTTGACGAGCGGTCTTTCGTCACAGTTACTGCCCCCACCGTCCTGATTCCGCCCAATTCCTTTGCCCTGGCCAGGTCGGTCGAATATTTCAAGATACCCCGCGACGTGCTCACCATCTGCGTCGGCAAATCGACGTATGCCCGGTGCGGCATCATCGTCAACGTCACGCCTTTCGAACCGGAGTGGGAAGGCTTTGTGACCCTGGAAATTTCAAATACCACGCCGCTCCCGGCTCGGGTGTACGCCAACGAGGGCCTCTGCCAGATTCTGTTTTTCCGCTCTGACGAGCCATGCGAGATCAGCTACGCGGACCGCAAGGGCAAGTACCAAAAGCAACAGGGTATTGTGCTGCCTAAGTTGTGACGGCCGATCGGATGAAATCACCTTCTCGTCTGCGAGTGGCGCTGCTGGAACCGGAGCCTATCCGCGTGCAGGGCTTTCTCACGCTCTTCGAGGACCATCCGCGGATTGAATTCGTTGTCTTCGAACTGGCGCAGTTCCTGGCCGATCAGGAGTTCACCATAGCCCTTGTTGGCCTTCACGGAGACCGCCTGACGCTGCCATTTGTCGGCACCATCCACGGTTTGCGGCCTGACGTTCGACTGGTCGTGATGGGTCCGGAAGCGGACGACGAAATCATTCTGCAGGCAATCACAGCCGGGGCCAAAGCATATCTCGAGGCCAGCGCCACCCCGCAGCAGGTCGAACAGGCGATAGAGATCGTGAGCCAGGGATCCATCTGGGCTCCGCGCCGCGTACTGTCTATTTTCGTCGATCGTGCGACCAAGCCATCCAGGTCTGCAACCCCGGCCCTGGCTCAGTTCACCGCCCGGGAAACTGAGGTGCTTGAGCTACTCGTTGCCGCTCGATCTAACCGCGAGATCGCCCGGACCCTGGGCATTGAAGAACGAACCGTGAAGGCGCACGTGGCCAAACTCATGCGGAAGGTTGGCGTGGAAAATCGAATTGCCCTCTCCATCTTTGCTGTAACCAACTCGATTGTGACCCCCCACCAGATTGAACCCCGATAAAGCCCGTATTCCTTCGTTAGAGCACGAAGGGTACTTTAGTTCAGGGTACCTTAGTGCCCTTGCTTGGTTACTCATCTTGGAAGAGAGTTACTTTAGAAACAACGCAGATCTGGGGACGGGGCTTCTGATGGCGAACATTGCACTCACCAGCCCCTCTTTTTTTGTCTAAGGATGAACCACCCACCTGCCCCTCGGGCGTAACCTCTGCTTCGAATTCCTTCGTTTCAGGCACTTCATAACCTTTGCGTGCTTTGCATTTGGCGGATCATATTCCGTACGAAACTGCCGCACTACAGGCCCGCCGCTCTTGGCGGATAATAAAGGCCGTGCGGATGAACGTCCCACCTGGAGATTGGAAAGAAATGAAACGGATTCTTGCAGTATTTTGCATGGTTGGCATGTCTCTCGCCGCGTTATCTGCCTATGCGGCGGACGATAAGGCAACGATTGATGCGCGCATCGAGAGCGCGAAAGATGTCCTCGACGCCATCATGGCAACGCCGGACCGGGCCATTCCTGACCAAATCATGTCGCAGGCCACCTGTGTAGGAGTGGTTCCCAGCGTCAAGAAGGGCGCCTTCCTGGTCGGCGCGGAATACGGCCAAGGCGTGGTTACCTGCCGCACCGGTCACGGCTGGAGTGCTCCCGCCTTCATCAGGATTGCGGGCGGTAGCTTCGGCTTTCAGATTGGCGGCCAGTCCACCGACCTGGTGCTGGTTGCTGTCAACGACAAAGGCTTTCAGGACCTGCTCAAGAGCAAGTTCAAGATTGGCGGCGATGCCTCTGCCGCGGCGGGCCCGGTGGGCCGCGATTCCCAGGCCGCGACTGACTGGAAGCTGACCGCTGAACTGCTGACGTATTCGCGGGCCAAGGGACTTTTTGCCGGTGTCGATCTCACGGGCGCCGTAGTGGATGAAAATGTTGACGCCACCCGCACGTTCTACGGTGAGGCCCATCCCAGCGCGCAAATCCTGAAAGGCGAAGTAGCGACCCCCCCGGATGGACGTCCGTTCGTTCGCACAGTGGCAAAATACTTCTCCGAGGTGAGGAAATAGCACCCTCCGCTTCTTTTCCCCACACGATTTAGACTGAAAACGCTGCTGTAGAACTCAACCTGCTTGATTCCGCGGCTGAGGCGCCCTTTTTACGGGCCCTGGGAACGGATGCGGAGACAACTGGAATTCGTGCTGGTGTGGACCATGGTGAAGCTTCTCGGCTTGCTCCCGAGGAGTATCGCCCGGTTCATAGGGGCATTCGTCGGGCGCATCGCCCTGGCACTCACCCCGCGCCTGCGGCAGACGGGCCACCGCAATCTCGCACTCGCCTTTCCCCAGAAGACGGCCGCCGAGAGGCAGCGAATCCTGGGCAAACTTTACCGCAATCTGGGCTGGCTTCTGGCCGAGTTCTGTCAAATGCCTGGTTACTCGCGGGAAGGGACGCAAAGCTTTGTCCGCTACGAGGGACTGGACAATTATCTGGCCGCGCGCGACCGGGGCAAAGGCGTTCTGATCCTGACCGGCCATCTGGGCGCTTGGGAATTGTCCAGTTTCTATCACTCGCTGATGGGCTATCCCATGAACATCGTGATTCGTCGTTTGGACAATCCCCTGGTCGACGATCTGGTCAACCGTATTCGCTGTCTCCACGGCAATCATGTGCTGCATAAGGACGATTTTGCTCGCGGCCTGCTGGCGTCCATGCGGCGGGGCGAGACCGTGGGCATCCTGATGGATACGAACATGACCCCGCCACAGGGGACATTCGTCGATTTCTTCGGCCATCTCGCTTGTACCGGGTCAGGGCTGGCGCGGGTTGCCATGAAGACCGGTGCGCAGGTCCTTCCCGGGTTTTTACTTTGGGACGAAGCCACGCGGCGGTACGTCCTGCGCTTTGGTGCTCCGCTTGTCCTGACCTCCACTGGGGATGTGGAGGCGGACGCGATTGCCAATACCGCCCTGTTCACCAAGGTGATTGAGGACTACATTCGGCAATATCCCGATCAGTGGCTATGGGTGCACCGTCGCTGGAAGACGCGTCCGCAAGGGGATGCTGCGATCTACACTTGAGTCATTCCGGACAGGAGCAAGGTCTTGCCTTCGAGCATTACTGTTAGTCAACTGGCTGACCGCCTCGGCGCCGAGGTCGATGGCGTGGGGGTAGATGCGATCATCACCAGGGTGTCGAGCATACCCGGGGCGCGGCCTGGGTGCCTGGTGTTCGCTGAGGACGAAGCTTCGTTGGCGGCTGCCCTGGCCTCTTGCGCCGCCGCGGTTCTGGTTTCCCGGCACGTAGCCGCGAACGGACATGGCAATAAGCCAATCCTGCGCGCCCTGCAGCCGCGGTTAGCGTTCGCCCGCGCGGCGTTGTTGCTGCGAGGGGCGGCGCCCCCTCCTTCGATCCATAGCTCCGCGGTGCTTGCGCCCGGGGTACAGATCGCCGAGGGCGTCTCCATAGGCCCTCACGCCTGCATCGAGCAGGGCGCCAGCATCGGCCCTGCTACAACGATCGGCAGCGGCGCCGTGGTCGGCGCTGGAGTCCGCATCGGCAGCAATTGCCACATCTATCCCCGGGTTGTTATCTACCCCGGCGCTATACTAGGGGACCGCGTCGTCATCCATGCCGGGGCGGTGCTGGGAGCCGACGGGTTCGGCTACGTCCGCGACCAGATGAGCGGCGAGTACACCCAGTTTCCCCAGCAGGGCCAGCTGATTATTGAAGACGACGTCGAAGTGGGAGCGAACACCACCATTGACCGCGGCGCGCTGGAAGAGACACGGATCGCGCGTGGGACAAAGCTCGACAACCTGATCCACATCGGCCACAACGTGAGTATCGGCCGCAATGTCGTAATCGCCGCCCAAACCGGCATCTCCGGTTCAAGTTCGGTGGGCGATGGGGCAATTCTTGGCGGCCAGGTCGGCATGGGAGATCACGCGCTGGTGGGCCCGGGGGTGATCCTGGGCGGCCAGGCAGGCATTCTCCCCAAGAAAAAGCTGCTAGGGCCAGGAATTGTCTTTTGGGGAACGCCGGCCAAGCCGGTAAGAGAGTACCTCAAGGGGCTCGCTGCCCTGGCCCGGCTCACGTCCTCCAGGAACAAGAAGACGGCAGAGGAAGACTGAATGGCGATCGTGATGGTGGCCGGTCACTCGCGAACCAGTCGAATCGTTGCTCACGCCGCCGGTTTTGCAGAATGACCCTTGGTCCGTGGCAGGGAGAAAGCCAAATAACGGACTACCTACTTAGACGGGAAAGGCTCAGCCTTGATGGAGCCATCGCGCTGCTTGAGCAGGATCTGTACCTTACTCTCTGCGCTGTCCAACTCCTGCTTGCATTGCGCGGACAGGCGCATGCCTTCCTCGAACATCTTGATGGAGTCTTCCAGCGGCAGGTCACCACGCTCCATTTGGGCGACGATGCTTTCCAGTTGCTTGAGCGATTCTTCAAATGTTGCCAACGCCGGACCCCTCTGGCTTCGCGATGGGCAAAGACTCGCCTTGCGCTTTGCGCGTCGATTCCTGGGCTAGCACAACCTTAAGAATCTCGACCGCGCTCGAATAGCGCCCAAAGGGCGCGCTCACCTGGACACCCTGGACCATGGGACGAGCCGCAGTCAACATCTCCTGCGCGATGCGAATTCCCTCGGCGCGAGCCAGGTCCGGTGTGTCCGCCCTCTGCATGCGCAACAGAATCTCGTCCGGCATGGACACACGCAGATCGTTCTTCATGAACTCGGCATTGCGCAGGCTGGTCAGCGGCCAGATGCCGGCAATGACTGGAATACGAAAGGCCTCAATGCGCTTGAGGAAAATCTCCAGCAGCTTCAAGTCAAAAACCGGCTGGGTGATGGCGTACTCCGCGCCAGCTTCTACCTTGTAGGCAAAACGGCGAATCTCATTGTCCAGGTCCGGGACGCCAGGGTTGGCGGCCACCCCGATGGTGAAGCCGGTTGAGGCGCCTATGGAATTGCTGCCGATGTCTAAGCCATGGTTCAGACGGCGGACGATGTTCACCAGGCCAATGGCATCCACATCAAACACTGCGGTGGCGTCCGGGTAATTGCCTAACTTGGGCGGATCGCCCGTCAGGCAAAGAATATTCTTCAACCCAATCGAAGACGCACCCAGCAAGTCAGACTGAATGCTTAGCACGTTGCGGTCCCGGCAGGTGTAGTGCAACAGTGTTTCCATGCCCGTTTGTTGCTGGATCTGGATACACAGGCTCTGCGCGCTCATCCGCGCCGAGGCACGGGGGGAGTCCGGCACATTGATAATGTGGACTCCGTTTTTCACCAGCATCCGGGCCCCATCCAACTCCCGGTCGCAGGCGATCCCTTTGGGCGAGACAATCTCGACCATGGTCACAAAGGTGCCCTGGGCAATCAGGGAGCCGAGTCGAGAACGCTCTGCCATGGGCACTGGTTCAATCTCTGACGCGACCGGAGCCTGATTTACTTGCGGGTGAGCCACCTGTTGGGCCCCTAACGCCCGCAGGGAAGACTTCATTGCCCGGATATGGCTGGGGGTGGTGCCGCAGCACCCTCCAATGAATTGCACCCCGGCCTTCATCAACTTGCGGGCGAAACTCGCCATGTACTCAGGCGAACAAAGGTAAAGGTTGCGGCCATCCACGGCGCGTGGCATACCGGCGTTCGGCATAGCGACCAGTGGCAAATTGCTGGCCGACGCCATCCGCTCAATAGCGGTGAGCACGGTTGCCGGCCCGACACTGCAGTTGCAGCCGATGGCATCCGCCCCCCATTCGGTCAATCGTGCCGCGGCCGTCTCGGGAGTAGAGCCGTCGAGGCAATTTGCCTCTTCATCGACCGTCACCATCACCAATACCGGCAACGAAGGAGCAGTGGATTTTGCGGCAAGAATCGCCTGCTCCGCCTCGTTCAACGCGGACACAGTCTCAATCAGCAGCAGGTCAACGCCGCCTTCCACCAGCCCGCGAATCTGGCCGGCAAAGGCCGCGCGGGCCTCATCCAGCCCCACTTTTCCCAGCGGCTCCAGACGGACACCCAGCGGCCCGATCGCCCCGGCGACCCATGCCTCACCGCTTTGCTTCTCGGCCAGCTGGTTCACCGCCTTACGCGCCAATTCTGCTCCGGCCCGGTTGATTTCCACGACCCGGTCGCTGAGGCCATACCGCTCCAAACGGAGGGCATTCGCCCCAAAGGTATTGGTTTCGATAATTTCCGCCCCGGCCTGCAGGTACTCCTCGTGGATGGTGCGCACCAACTCCGGCTGGGAGAGATTTAACTCGTCGTAACAGCGGTTGATGAAGATGCCCCGGTCATACAGGATGCTGCCCATGGCCCCATCGCAGAGCACGTTGCGCGTCCCGAAGATCTCTATGAGCCGATTCTTCATACAGTAAGTCTAATTATGCTAAGCCACTCCCCGTGCGAAAGCCAGCCGCCGCTTTGTTATACTTGGCCTTTCCCGCTTGTCCGCCGCGTGGTGATTCTGGTGAGGTCTTAGTTGAAGAAAAGAAGTCTCCGGTCTTTGTGTGCCCTTTCTGCTCCAGCCTGTATTGTTTTGCTACTTCTGGCCGGATGCGGCCAGAGCTATTATTTTGGCGGCCGAGCTTTGCCTCCAAGCGGGATCCTTAATCGCGTACTGATCGCGGTCCAGAACCCCGGCGCGCTCACCAAGGGCTCGCTCCAGATCGTGGATGCTTATTACGACATCCGGCACAGTTTCAACGACAAAACTTCCGCCTTCACGGTCGCGGGATATTCGGGAGCCGATCCTGTGACCATCCAGAACATGCCGGAAGAGCAGCTTGGCGCGGTTTACGGTTCGGGTGACGGGAGCTACGCCCTGATCGATTACGCGAACGAAAAACAAACGACCACCGTGAGTTTGCCCGGCGCCTCCTCCAGTGTCTTTATCTCGCGCGACCAAAGGTATGTTTTTGCCGCGAACCAGGCATTGCACACACTGACCGTTCAGGACCGTGTTCTGGGCGGTAACTATTCCCTGAATGTCCCCAACGTCTTTCGCGTATCCATCAACCCGAGTGGTTCGGCCGCCCTGGTTTTCGTGCAGGATAGTAATTTGATCTACAGCATCTATAGATTGCAGGCGCATCAGCAAACGCCCGCCAATGCCGTGGATTGTGAACCGCAAAACGTTCCCGTATATTGCGTTCTCCCGGTACCCGGCAACTTTGACCGGCCCACCAAGGCGGTTTTCTCACCTGACGGAACCACGGCCTTTGTGCTCAACTGCGGCCCGGAATGCGGCGGTGTACAGGCCAGCGTCAGCTTTCTGCCGGTGGCCGGGATCATCATCCAGAGCGGAGCGCCGATACCCCCGGGCAGCCCGACCAATGTCACCGCCACGGTGCCCATTCCCGGTGGTACCACCGACGCCATCGCGAATGGAAACCTCTTATACCTTGCCGGGCAGCAGCTGCAGCCGGATGGCTATTTCGCGGGCTACCTTTCCATCCTGGATACGAATGCCAAGAAGGTCACCGGCGCCTACTCCATCAGCGATGGGACGCATCTGAAGATGGTATTCGCCGACGATAACACGCTCTGGGTCGGTTCCTTGCTGTGTACTCAGGGAGAACGCTATCACCTGGGCGCGACCACGGATCTCGGCTGTCTCACCATGTTCAACACCTCCAGCAATTCGGTCACATTTATTGACTCCTACAAGGGTGACGCAACCGGCATCGCCGCAGTGACCACTTTGCACAAGGTCTACTCCGCCGAGGGTGGGCAGGTGTACATCTACAACACAACCAACGGTGCGTCGCTCGACAACTCGCAGGTGACGGTAGTTGGCACGGCTTACGACGTGGCCTACATGGACTCGCCCAGTGACGACGACAACACCACTTATTGAAGTCTTTACGGCATGAGCGATGCCGTCGCGGTCGACGTTCTGGCTATCGCCGCCCACCGGGATGATGTGGAGCAGACCTGTGGCGGCGCGCTTTTGCGTATGCATTCGCTCCACTTGCGCACAGCCATCCTGGACCTGACCCAGGGTGAGGCAGGCACCCGCGGCTCCGCCGAGGATCGGGCAAGGGAAGCGGAAGAAGCGGCACGGATTTTGTGTGTGGCCTGGCGGGGAGCGCTCGACATTCCAGACGGCCGGCTGGAAAACACCTGGGAGAACCGAATCAAGATCGTTCGCAGGCTACGGCAATTACGCCCCCGGGTCGTGATTCTGCCCTACTGGTCGGGGCGCCATCCCGATCACTACAACAGCTCGACGCTGGGATATGAGGCCTGTTTCCTCTCGGGCCTAGCGAAGGTCGAGACTGGCGAACCGCCCTTCCGGCCCTTCAAAATCGTATTTGCAAGCCTGTATGCTGACGTGCGGCCGAGCTTTGTCGTCGACATCACGCCCTTTATCGAAGAGCGCTTCCGGGCGCTGCTGGCGTATCGCTCGCAATACACGAATCAGCCTTCCGGGGGAGCGCTTTTTGTGCCCCACGAAGAAATCCGCGAGCGCACTTTTTCTGAGGCCCGCCATTATGGTTTACTAGGCGGCGTTCGTTATGCGGAGCCCTTTGTGCAGAAGGAAGTCGGTCTGGTGGATGACCTGACGCTGCTTCCAGTTGCATCGATCTGAGGTTCGCTCCCCAAGATAATTGTCATCTCGACGAAGCGCCGTGCCCTTCTGCGGTTCCTGCCCCCGCCAAAGTTCTAGAATCAAGCCATGCAGCAAACGTGGGATGCATCCTTGTACGCCGGCAATGGCCGCTTCGTGGCCCTGCTTGCCGAAGCATTGGTGGAAGCACTCGAGCCACAGGCGGGCGAACGCATCCTTGACCTGGGGTGCGGCGACGGGTTTCTTACCCAACGAATCGCCTCTTCGGGAGCGACGGTCGTCGGAGTTGATAGTTCGCCGCAAATGGTCGCCGCGGCAAAAGAGCGGGGCGTCGACGCGCGCATAGCCAGCGGCGAAGCGCTGCCGTTTAACAACGAATTCGACGCCGTCTTTTCGAACGCGGCGTTGCACTGGATGAGCGATCAGGACGCTGTCCTCCAGGGGGTCCACCGGGCGCTGAAGCCGGGCGGCCGGTTCGTGGCCGAATGCGGCGGTCAGGGCAATATCGCCGCGATCCGGGTGGCGCTGCTGGCGGTCTTGACTCCCCGGGCGATCCCCGTGGAGCGCATCGAAAACAATTGCTTTTTCAATTCTGCCGAGTATCGCGCCCGGTTAGAGCGCCACGGCTTTCTGGTCGAGGAGATCACGCTGACGCCACGTCCCACGCCGCTGCCCTCGGGGATGGCGGACTGGCTGCAAACTTTCCGCAGCAGCGTATTGCAACAGGTGCCCGCCGCTGAGCGACCGGCGGTTAGTGACCAGATCATCAGCCTGCTCAGACCGGTGCTATGCGACCAGGAGGGAAACTGGACCGCTGACTACGTGCGGCTCCGTTTTCGCGCTCGCCGAACCTAGAAAACTATCCGGAAATCCCCGTCAGGAAGGTTGCTGTTGGCTCCGGTAGTTGCCCGCTGTGGCCATGGCCGATACCGGCCCCAGCGAGGGCAGATAGACATGCACAACCGCTCCTGGAAAAGCGGGGTCGGTGCTGTTGTTCAGCTCTATCTTGCCGCCATGCTTCTCCACGATGCCCCTGCTCACCCACAAACCAAGCCCAGTGCCCAGCTCGCCCTTGGTGGTAAAGAAGGGCTGGAACAGCTTGGCTTGATTGCTCGGGGTAACACCGGTACCGGTGTCAGAAATCGTTACCGTTGCGCCCGGCCGGCTGTCCGCAGGCAATGAGGCTTCGAGCAGAACCTGCACTCGTCCGCCCGGCCCTGACGCCTCGGCAGCATTGGTGATGAGGTTGGTGAATACCTGCCGCAGTTCTCCAGGAAATCCTTGAATGGAAGCGCCCTCCCCCAGCCTTCGGTCGAGCGCGATGGACTGGTCCTTCAGCTGCCGGTCGAGCAGCAGAAGCACGCTTTCCAGCAGCTCCCGGAGGTCGACTGGGACGGGAGCCTTGGGTTCGCGGTACAGACCGAGCATGGCGCGGCTGATCTGCAAGGTGCGGTTCAGCTCCTGCTGGGCCATGGCAAGATACCGCTGCTGAAGAGCAGCATCCGTTTCATTCGCCATCAGATAGTGCAGATTGGCAACCGAATCGAGCGGATTATGGATTTCGTGGGCTATGCTTGCGGAAAGGCGCCCTGCGACGGCCAGCTTCTCGTGCGCCATCAGGGCCGCATCTCTGCGTCGCAAATCCGTGACGTCGCGGAACACCAACACCACGCCGGCGATTGCGCCATTCGCGCCACGAATCGGGGCTATGCTTTGGTCGATTAGATACTCCGAACCATCTTTCGCGACCAGCAGCGAATAATTTGTCTTTGCTGGAGCTTTTGCCGGAGCCTCCGGGCCCGGACCTTCGAACGGTTCCCGAGTCTCCTCATCTATCGGGTGGAAGACGGTTTCGAGGGGCTGGCCTTTGGCGTCTTCCAGGGTCCAGCCAGTCAGGTGCTGCGCCACGGGATTCATCAGTTGCACACGGCGCTGGCGGTCGCAGGCAATCAAAGCGTCTCCTATCGATTCCAGGGTGGTCTGTAACCATTGGCGGCTTTCCGTCAGTTCGTCCGCTCGCTGGTGCGCTTCTTCGAGCGAGCTGCGGAATGCATGCGAAACCTTTCGCATATTCCGGTAGGTGAACATGCCGAGGAAGATGCCCACCCCAATCGAGGAAGCAAGCAAGACCGTCATGAGGGTACGAACCTGCGAATTCGTTGACCGCACTTCCTGGTCGCGGCGCTTTCCTTCGATCTGGGTCATGGCGCCGATTTGCGTCCGCAAGGTAGCCATCCGTTGGGCCCCGTTTAACTCCAGTGGCGTATCCCCGAACAATTTCCCCGCTCGCAGGTTATCCAGGGCTTTGCCCGCGAAGCCCATCCATAGCTCATGGCTGTCGCGTATCTCACGTAGCCGCCGCAGCTGGTCGGGATCCTCCCGGACCAGCTGCAGCAGGCTGTCCAGAGAAGTGTGCAAGGGCCCTTCCGCACTCTGATAAGGCTCGAGGGTGGTGGCGTCGTGGGTGAGCTGGTATCCCCTGAGGCCCGTCTCCTGATCGACCACCAGCCGCTCTAACTCGTTGAGCTGGGCTGTGATGCGGTCGGTATGGTCGATCCGGCGTTGCTCCCGCAGTGTGCGCTGGATTTGCCAGACCATGACCAGGGCCAGGAGCAGCAGCAGGATCAGAGGCAGCAGCACGGTAATCACCAGGAGCTTTCGGAACTGGTGCAGATTCATGGGCAGCCACCTGGTCCCGGAGAAGGATTGGGTGGAGCGTTCGGCGGAGTTTTGGATTGCAGCAACAGCTTTAATTTATCGACGAGGGTGAATGCACCATCCCCTTTGGTCGCGGA
Organism: uncultured Acidobacteriaceae bacterium; assembly: GCA_963758385.1. Classification (GTDB taxonomy): domain Bacteria; phylum Acidobacteriota; class Terriglobia; order Terriglobales; family Acidobacteriaceae; genus PALSA-350. Next base: position 833,686 of record CAVWVA010000002.1, read on the forward strand.
GACGCTGACCACGCGCATCACCTCTTCGGGGAGAGCCACATAGGCCGAGAGCATAAGAATCGGGAATGTCCGCCTGGCGTTTGCGCAGGATCGCAGCCACCTGGCCTCCGTCGAGCCCCGGCATTGCATAATCCAGCACGACTGCATCGATCGGCTGGGTATCGAAGATTGACAAGCCCGTAAGACCGTCGCGCGCCGTCAGCACGGTGAATCCCTCGCGTTCCAGAACCAACTTCCGGATCTCAAGGCCGAGTTCTTCATCGTCGATACAAAGTATGACTGGACGCGGCACGGGTTACCGTCCTTGGTCGAGGTCGCGACGGGCGCCACCGCGAAGCAAAGTTCTACTCTACAACCGCCACCGTGCGGCTGGTGAGTGCAATGTCCGGTACTCGTTGTTGCCCGGCCCTGACCGGATTTGCTGCTCGAGGTTTCCATTGGCAGCCGCGGGTCTGGTTTTCCCCAAAAAAACCGCATGGGGTTCATTGGCTGCAATAGAGCCCACAGGAAATCCGGGGTCCGGATATGACCAAAATAGGCAAGGATTCACCATAGTTTCGCATTCACCCTGCACGACTTAGGGTACGCTAGACGCATCCGCGCAGTGTTGGCCGGCCTTTCTCCGTAATGTGGCCGCCTGCTGCGGAGTCAACCTCAGGGAGAACCAGTTGAGCCAAAGCGTATGCGTCCTCGAAGATGATCCGGATATTTCACGTTTAGTACAGCATCATCTGGAAGCCGCCGGTTTTGGGGTACGCGTCTACGGCACCCCCGCGAACCTTGTACCCGACGCCGAGCGTCAAGCCCCAGCACTCTTCCTGTTGGATATCATGGTTCCGGGCGGAGATGGTCTGGATGTGTGCCGCCGCCTGCGCAGCCATCCCGCTCTGAGCTCGATTCCCATCATCTTTCTCACCGCCAGGGCGGGTGAAAACGATCGCGTTCTGGGCCTGGAGCTGGGAGCGGACGACTACATCACCAAACCGTTCGCCACCCGCGAACTGGTCGCCCGGGTGAAGGCCGTGCTGCGTCGCTTCGAACGGCCTACGGCGCCCTCGATCATCAGCTTTGAAGAGGTTGTCATCGACGCCAGCGCGATGCAGTTGAAGGTGCGAGGCGAACTTACCACCACCACCGCCACCGAGTTTCGCCTGCTCGACTACCTTGCCCGTCATCCCGGCCGCGTCTTCAGCCGTGACCACTTGCTCGATGCCGTTTGGGGAGATGCCCGCTTCGTCACTCCCCGGTCGGTGGATGTCTATGTCCGGCGCATCCGTGAGAAAATTGAGACCGATCCCGAGAGCCCCCGTTATCTCAAGACTGTCCGTGGCGCAGGTTACCGTTTCGAGATACCCAGGGCCGCGGAGGAAGCGCGTAAGTCGGCTTCCTAGGGTCCAGGCGTGAAAGAGGGTAGCCTCGTGACGGGCAGAGTCTTCACCAAGCTATTTTTCTCTTTTGTAGTAGTACTTTTCCTGGGAATGGTAGTGCTCGACTTCTCCTTGCGCCAGGTGATGGAGCAGTCGCTGAGGGCGCAGGCAGAGGAGTCTTTGGTGGCTCAGGCTCGCCTGATGGCTGCCCATCTCGCCGCCTCGGCATCACCCGATCAAGCTTCTCTGCAACAAATCATCCGCATCGATGCCACCGCCGCCAACGCTCAGGTTGCCATCTTTGACGCCCAGGGCCGGCTGGTTGCGGGTTCGCAGGATAAGCCCGAGATCGAGGCTGGAGGCGAGCCTGGCGGCATGCCGCCCGAGGTGGCCGCCATCCTTACCCGGCATCAGCGCCAGGGCCGGGCCCAGCGCGCCGGTACGCTCTATATTGCCGTTCCGGCGGGTGCCCTGGTGGTGCGTGTGGCTTCTCCCCTGGCCGACATTCCTGCGCCGGTGCACACGCTCCGCCGTGGGATCGTGCTCGCCTCGCTGCTCTCGCTGGTCCTCGCGACCCTCCTGGCGGGATTGTTGGCACAGCGGGGAGCAAAGCGCCTGGCTCGTATCGTAGTTTTCGCCAATCGTATCGCGTCAGGTGACCTGTCGGCCCGGGTGGAAGAGGGCAATCTCGATGAGATTTCCGCCGTCGCCCATGCGCTCGATATAACGGCCAGCCGCCTGGAGCAAAGCTTCCACGCACTGGAGAGCAGTCGCAGCGAGTTGACGGCGCTGCTCGATAGCATGCAGGAGGCCGTCATCGCCATCAATCCCCAGGGGCAGGTGAGCTGGTGCAACGCCGTCATGCAGCGTATCGCGCTCAGTCCGGTGCAGGAGGGGCGTGCCCTGGTGCATTCGATTCGCGATCCTGAAGTGCTTTCCTCGGTAACCGCGGCCCTTACCCAGCGCAAGGCCAGCCGGCGGCGGGCGATCTCCGTTTCGCCCGGGAAGGTGTTTGAGGTCAATGCCGCTCCGATGCCGGGTGGGGGCGCCGTCGCAGTACTGCATGACGTCTCAGAGATTGAGCGGTCTGAAACCACCCGTCGCGACTTTGTCGCCAACGTATCCCACGAACTGCGCACCCCACTGACCTGCATCACGGGATACGTGGAGACATTGCTCGATGATCGCCGTCTCAGCGACCAGACTCGTGAGTTTCTGCTCATCATTCTCAAGAACGCGACCCGCATGAACCGCTTGACAGAGGATCTGCTCGCCTTGGCCAGCGTGGAATCGGGCGATTACAAGCTGCATCTTTACAGGGTGGAAGCGTCCAGACTGGTTGAAGAGGCGGTAGGATCGCTGGGCGGACTGGTGCTTGATTCGGCGCTTGCGCTGGAAGTGGGCGAGACCAGCGATGAACTGGTCATGGCGGATGCCGATGCGCTCAGCCAGGTTTTCGGAAACCTGGTGGAGAATGCGATGAAGTACGGCAAGACGGGCGGCCGTATAAGAGTGGGCGCTCGCGAGCAGGGGGCGATGATCGAATTCTACGTGCAGGATTTTGGTCCCGGCATCGCGTATGAGCACCTGCCGCGCATCTTTGAACGCTTCTACCGGGTTGATAAGGCTCGCTCCCGCGAGTCCGGCGGGACCGGGCTGGGGCTGGCGATTGCCAAACATATTGTCCATGCCCACGGCGGCGACATTCGTTGTGAGAGCGAGCTGGGTTTCGGCGCAACCTTTCTGTTTCGCCTTCCCCGGGTAGGCCCGGCCAACCTCTCAGTCGCGCCGGCCTCCGGCGTGGTTCTTTCGCCGGCTTCGCAAACTGTTGATAAATAAAAGGATCGTGTCGCGGATAGGAAGCCTTTTCTTGTCAAATTCATCGTCCTGTAAAGACTCATTCACGCTCGGACTTGAGAATCAGGGAAATTTGCCTGAGGTGGAACGTGAGAAAGACAATCTGGCTATTAGCCGCGACCATGGCGGCAACGGTGTGCGCCGGTCACGCGCAGAAGCTCAACGGAGCCGGTGCTACCTTCCCATATCCGATTTATTCCAAGTGGTTTAGCGAGTACAGCGCCTCCCATCCGGGAGTCCAGATCAACTATCAGTCCATTGGCAGTGGCGGCGGGATTCGTCAGGTGACCGCGGGTACTGTCGACTTCGGCGCCAGCGACGGCCCGATGACGGACGAACAATTGGCTGCCTCCAAAGTAAAGATTCAGCACATCCCGACCGTACTTGGGGCGGTGGTGCCGATTTTCAATTTGAGCGGAGTGAACGACCTGCACATCGGGCCTGACGTGCTGGCCGACATTTATCTGGGCAAAATCTCGAAGTGGGACGATGCACGCATCGCCAAAGACAATCCAGGAGTCAAGCTTCCTTCTCAGGATATTTTTGTGGTCCACCGTTCCGACGGCAGCGGCACAACCTACATCTTCACTGATTACCTGTCGAAGGTCAGCAAGGATTGGGCGGGCGGTCCGGGCAAGGGTGCGGCGCCGAGTTGGCCGAGAGGCATCGGGGCCAAGGGTAACGAAGGCGTTGCCGGCTTCGTCCGCCAGTCTCCGGGCGCGATCGGTTACGTCGAGTTGATCTACGCCATGCAGAACAAAATTCCGTTCGCCTATGTCAAGACCGCCGGAGGAACCTGGGTAAAGGCTTCCATTGAAGGGGTCTCGGCAGCGGCGGCCAGTGTGAAATCCATGCCGGCCGATTATCGTGTGTCGATTACGAACGCGCCTGGCAATGCGTATCCCATCTCCAGCTTCACCTGGCTACTGATTCCCAACCCGGCCAAGGACCCCACCAACGGGAAGATCCTGATCGATTTTCTCAAGTGGATGCTGCAACACGAGAACGAGGCCAGCCAACTTTACTACGCTCCGCTTCCGGATGCTGTGGCGCAGAAAGTCAGTGCCACTATCAACACGTTGAAGTAAACCAATTCGCCGCATCCGGCATGGGGCACAGGTCTATGCCTGATGGTATTCTGGCCCGGCGATTGGTTTCCTCAAGCCGCGATGCGCTCCATAACCTTTCTCATTTCAAAAGGTTTGTGTCGCGCGTCGCTTTAACCTGAAATTCACTAACAGCCGCTACGGTAGGTAGTTGTGGAATCAGAGACTCAGGTGCCGCGGTTGGCTGGCCAGGGTGATGTGACCCCGCGAACGACTGATAGTTCGTCTCCCGGTGCTGAACCGGCGCAGCCGCCTTCGCCGGTGCGCGCGTATCTTCTCAACTGCGGCAGTTCGTCGCTCGCCGATCGCAGCTTCAGCTTTCTGATGCTGATCTGTGCGCTCAGCATCTTTGCCATTGTTCTGTTGATCCTCTTTGAGCTTATTTCAGGCTCGAAACTCACCATCCAGAAATTTGGCATGTCGTTTTTCTTCGGGTCTGCGTGGGATCCGGTTAACGGCAACTTCGGTGCACTGCCATTTATTTATGGAACGGTGGTCTCTTCGATCCTGTCGCTTATCATCGCCGTGCCCCTAGCGGTGGGAGTGGCTATTTTCCTCACCGAGATGTGCCCCGCCTTCCTGCGCGGTTTCCTGGCCTTCTTTACCGAGCTGCTGGCCGCCATTCCCAGTGTGGTTTATGGCCTCTGGGCGGTTTTTGTCCTGATCCCTCTGCTGCGCGAATACGTGAACCCGTTTCTCATAAAAACCCTGGGGTGGTCGGGAATTTTTGCCGGCCCGAATTACGGCATCGGGATGTTCGCAGCCGGCGTGATTCTCTCCATCATGATCCTGCCAATCATCTCGTCGCTGACTCGCGAGGTAATCTCGGCGGTTCCTTACTCTCAGCGAGAAGCCGTGCTTGCCCTGGGGGCTACGCGCTGGGAGATGATTCGCATGGGCGTACTGCGCAATGCGCGGATCGGCATTGTGGGAGCCGTCATTCTTGGCCTGGGCCGGGCACTGGGCGAAACCATGGCAGTCACCATGGTGATCGGCAACCGGCCGGAGATCGCAAAATCTTTGCTGGCTCCGGGCTACAGCATGGCCAGCGTGATTGCCAACGAGTTTACCGAAGCCTCGGACGAGCTTTATCTGAGTGCCCTGATCGAAATCGGGTTGGCGCTGTTTATCGTCACCATCATCGTGAATGCGCTGGCGCGGGTGTTGGTTTGGGCCGTCACGCGCGGCGCGCCGGTCAGGGGAACCTAGCGAATGGCTACCAACGTTATGCCGCCGCTACGCGCCAAGACCTCTAACCGGGTCTGGCGGGTGTTCGCCAACCACCTGGCCACCGTCGCCGCCGTGGCCAGCACCATTCTGGTGATGGCTCCGCTGATTGCGATTTTTGGCTATCTCCTCTACAAGGGGGCCAGTTCGCTCAATATCGCATTCTTTACCCAGATCCCCAAGCCGGTGGGCGAGACCGGGGGCGGAATGGCCAATTCCATCCTTGGGTCAGGCATCCTGCTGGCGATCGCCAGTCTCATGGGGGTCCCGGTCGGGATTGCCGGCGGCATCTACATCGCAGAGTTTGGCCGCAACAAGCGTTTGGCCAACATGGTCAGGTTTACTGCCGACGTGCTGAATGGCGTGCCGTCGATTGTGATGGGGATTGCCATTTATACCCTCATCGTGGTTCCGCAAAAGCACTTTTCGGCGCTTTCCGGCGGGGTTGCGCTGGGCATCATGATGATTCCCACCATCACCCGGACTACCGAAGAGATGCTTTTGATGGTGCCTCTCAATGTGCGGGAAGCTGCGCTCGGCCTGGGTGTCCCAAACTGGCGGTCGGTGCTTTCGATTACTTTGCGGACCGCATCCCCGGGGGTCATCACCGGCTGCATGCTCGCGTTTGCCCGGGTTGCGGGAGAGACTGCCCCGCTGCTGTTTACCGCTTTCGGAAACCAGTTTTGGAGCACCAGCGTGAATGAACCGATCGCGGCTCTTCCGTTGCAAATTTTCGTCTATGCAATCTCCCCCTACGACGAATGGCATCGCCTGGCATGGGCCGGCGCGTTGGTGCTGATCGTACTCATCGTCGTATCCGTCGCGCTGGTCCGCTTCGTGGCCGGGCGCGGAGTTTTGAAAGGGGCAAGCTAGTGGGCGTAGAAATCGAGGTTTCTGATCTGAATGCCTGGTATGGAACCAACCATACTCTTCAGAGCATCAGTCTGCGGATTCCGGCCAACCATGCCACGGCCCTTATCGGCCCTTCGGGTTGCGGCAAATCCACTTTCGTGCGCTGCCTCAACCGCATGCACGAGACAAACCCGGTTGGCCGCGTCACCGGGACCGTGCGTATCGGCCAAGTCGATATCTATGCGCAATCCTCACCGGTTGAGATTCGCCGCCGCATCGGCATGGTCTTTCAGCGGCCCAATCCGTTTCCCACCATGTCGATTTACGACAACGTGGCCTCTGGCCTGCGGCTCAACGGATACCGGAATCGCAAGGTTCTGGATGAAGTGGTAGAGCGCTCCCTGCAGCAGGCGGCGCTATGGGAAGAAGTAAAGAACGACCTGAAGAAAAAGTCGGGCGCCAGTCTCTCCGGCGGCCAGCAGCAGCGGCTCTGCATCGCCCGTGCGCTGGCGGTGGATCCTGAGGTGATGCTGATGGACGAGCCGGCTTCGGCGCTTGATCCGGTGTCCACGGCCAAGATCGAAGATCTTATTTTTCAACTCAAGTCGCAGTACACGATTGTGATCGTGACCCACAACATGCAGCAAGCGGCGCGAGTTGCGGAAAATACTGGCTTCTTCCTGAATGGCAAACTGGTTGAATTTGACGCAACCCACAAAATCTTTACCAACCCGACCGACAAGCGGACTGAGGACTACATTACCGGTAGGTTCGGATGATGCGGATTCGTTTTCACCGGAAACTCGACGATCTGAAGGAGCGGCTCCTGGTTATGGCCGGCATGGCGGAGCAGGCGATCCAGCGCGCTGTCGAGGCCTACCGTGTCCGCGATCTTTCTTTGTGCGATTTGGTAGTTCGCAGTGAGACTTCCATCAACAGCTTCGAGCGCGAGATCGATCAGATGGCGCTGGATCTGTTGGCGATGGAGCAACCCATGGCGATCGACCTGCGGTTCATCCTGGCGGTGATCAAGATCAATGCCGACCTGGAGCGCGTGGGCGATCAGGCCGTCAGCATCAGCGACCGGGTGCGCGATCTGCAAGCCTTCCCCGTAGTCGACTTGCCGGTGGATATACCGCGTATGGCGTCGCTCGCGTCGGCCATGGTGCGCAAGGCGCTGCAGGGGTTTATTGAAGCCGATGCGGAGCTGGCCAGCTCCGTGCTGACCATGGATGACAGCGTGGACAAGCTTAACGACACTGCATTTTTTGCTCTTTCCAACCTGATCAAAGAGCAACCCCGGTATACGCCACAGGCGCTGCATGCGCTCATGATTGCCCGCAACCTGGAACGGGTAGGCGACCACGCAACCAACATTGCGGAAGACGTCATCTTCTGGGTCCGCGGCGCCGATGTCCGCCATCACCTGAGCACTTAAGGCGTCGTGCTCACGCAAATCCCGTTAGCTCGGGACGGGTGCCCCACGTTCGCCCCAGCGTACGTGGGCCGAAAACGACGGGGCGAAGCCCCACCAATGCTTTCTCTCCTAGCGGAGAAAACAGCTCGGAGTGAACAACAATTAAAAGCAAGCGAAAAGGACATATTCGGCACACGTACGCTCAGGTGGACGTGGGGCACCGTCGACAGCGCCAGGGTTCGTAGGTTAGCCGACGCTTAAAGGCGGAGGCTGATAACCAAAGCTTGCTTCGACCGCGGCTGCGATCCCAAGTACTCGTTCGTCTTCAAAGGGCCGCCCCACAATCTGCACTCCAATTGGCAAACCTTCGGGCGATCGGCCCACCGGAACCACTGCGGCAGGCGCGCCGAGCAGATTGAACCACTGCGTATAGCGCATGGCATCGAGATAGTTCACTCGTTGCCCATCCACCTCCCAGACACGCTCCCCAGGACGAAAGGCGGGAATCGCGCAGACCGGGCAAAGAAGGATGGGAAACCTCTCCATCTCCGCCAGCAGCTTGCGGCGCACGCGATCGCAATCCATCCAGGCTGTGAGCAGTTCGTTCGCGGAGAGAGGCGGTTCACGGTGCGCAATCGAGAGAAAGTCCAGGAACGTTGGGCTCAGTTCAGCCTGCCGCTTGCGCACCAGCGGATCGAGAAGCATCGCTCCACCGCGGACAAAGAACTGCCACCAAAGTTGCCGGGCCTCTTCCAGCGCCTGGGGGCGAAATGGGCGGATGTTAAAGCCTTGTTGTTGCAGACTTTGTGCCGCATCGCGCACCGCCTGGCGAGTCTCCGGAGTGACTGGAATGATTCCATCATCCTCAAAGAATCCGATTGGCATGCGCTTCAAATTCTCCAGCGACTCGTTACGGAGGTCGATCGGCGGGCTGACCGGGTCCAGGGGATCCTGAGCGGAAACAGTGATAAATAGCAGCGCGACATCGCGAACAGTGCGCGCCATGGGCCCAATAGCCCCCAGGATTGCGAAAGGCCCATCGCAAGCGGGCAGATGACCGCGTGCAGGAACCCGGCCCGGCGTGGGCTTGAGCGAGCATATACCTGTAAAGTGCGCCGGCTCGCGCACCGAGCCGCCGCTATCGCTCCCCATTCCGCCTGCGGAGAGGCCGGCAGCAATTGCCGCTGATTCGCCGCCGCTCGATCCGCCGGAGGTTCGCTCCAAGTCCCACGGATTGGCGGTGCGCCCGTACAACCGGTTATCGGTTTCGTATGCCATCAGAAACTCAGGACAGTTTGTGGTTCCCAGGATCAACGCGCCGGCCTGCTTAAGGCGATCTACCACGGTTGCGTTTTGCTGGGGTATGTTGCCGCGGTGCAGTAGGCTGCCTGTCTCGCACCTGTATCCGGCGGTTGCGATCGAAGACTTGATCGTTACAGGTAGCCCGAACAGGGCTCCACGGGCAGCGCTCGAGTTCTCCAGCGCGCGGGCCTGTTCGCGCACCCGATCCGGTTCAAAATCGACCAACGCGCGCAATTGCGGATTCAAGCGCTCGATTTGCTGAATGTATTCGCCGGCCAGCTCTGACGGAGAGATTTGCCCGCGCTTCGTCATGGAGAGAAGCTCTACCGCCGGTAAGACCGTGAGGCCGTTCACTGCCCGGACTTAAGCCCCAGCGGCAGCATCACGCGTGGTTGGTAATCGAACCCGAATTGCTGCGCTTCGCGTCCGGAGTCGAAACGATCGTTCCACTCCAGTTCATAGCTCATTCGCTGATTGTCCAGCGGGTAGTGCTCGCTCGCGGGATAGGGATACGTGCTCATGCCGTGGAATGGCATGTCGGCTACGGTAAACGGGCTGCCTTCGTAGAAGTCCATATCCTTGACAAAGCCGTTGGCATAAAAGAAATAGTCACGTTTCCAGCCAGGCGACAGCGGAGGTAGCGAGCTGGTGCCGAACTCCACATCGATATCTTCGCCGCTGCCAAAGACTACGAAGTTTTCATCCACTGAGCTCAGCAGCGGCGCTACTTCCCCGTAGCGTGTATAGCTGCCACGGGAACGTGTAAACGGCCCCGTCTGGCTGATGTGCTGGTAGTTGTAAGTGAGGTCGCCCGGGGTTTTGCCGTCGATCTGCTCCGGGTAGCCACGGAAGGCAAGGTCTGCCGAAGCCAATGGCAGTTCGGTCTGGCGTATGAGCTGCGGCGCGTCTGGCCCGTTATCGACCAGGGCCTGATCCCAGTAGATCTGCAGGTTGGTCACCAGGCGGATACGCCGCGTGCCCGGCGGTAGTTTACCGCTAAGATCGACCACGATGGTTCGTGGTAGCCCTGCGGGAAAGCCCATATCCTCAACCACCCGCTTCCAGCTGCCGTCCGGCAGCTGCGCTTCCACGTAGGGCGGCATCGGCTTCAGGTCCGCCTGCCACGCGGCGTACATGGAGCTAGCCGAGAAGTATTCGATGAACCCGTGCAGGAATAACCGCAGGGGATTGGCGGTTGTCCATGGGCCCAGATCGAGCGTAAGCACATGCTGGTTGGCAAAGCCGGCAAAGGGCAGATTGGTAAAGTCACGCACGTAGTTGTGATCGCGTGCCCGCAGCAGTGCGCTCACATCGCGGCCCTTGTCGTCCCGCGCTCCGGCAACCGGGTGCGCAGCCGAGCTCAGGATCGCGCCACCCGATGCAAAGGGAGGCTCGTTTAAGAAGCGCTCGTTGGGGTACACCTCGGTAGCCGCCGGGTGGTCGATTGCGACCAGGCGAACCTGGTCGAGGTAGTTCACCTCTTCCATCGGCTCGCCAAAGCGCAAGCTGAGATAGCCTTCGCGCGGGCGAAGCTGCGAACCTTCCACCTTGATCCACTCGTCGGGATCGGCGTTGTTTTTCGCCGTGGGCGAAACCCAGTGCCCCACGACCGCGGCGCCGATCACATCGGAGATGAACTCGTACTTCTCTCCGTTCCATGCAAAGAGTGTCGGACAGGAGCTTCCGCGGCGGTCCAGTTCTGTAATGGTGAATGAATTCTTGGTGCCCACTTCCGTTTCGTCCTGCGGCACACCGGTTGGCCAAAGCATTCGCACCATGTCCGCATGCTCAGCACTTCCTATGCCGGCCAGAAGCTGCTGCGCTCCCTGGCTGAGGTAACCCGACGCACCAGTGATCTCGAACTTCTGCCAGATGCCATCGGCGAACACTTCCACCTTGGCGCCGATCGCGGACTTGTTGTCGGCCACGCCCTTCATGGAGATCAACAAAGAGTGGTTTTTATTTCCGCCATCGTTGCGCAGAACCATGGGATCGGCGCCTGGCTGGGTGACGATCAGATCAGCATCGCCATCACCATCGACGTCGGCTGCAATCAAGGCACGCGGCCCAACCAACTTCACTTGGTCCAACTTTACCTGTGCCGTCACGTCGGCAAAGCCCGCGGGTCCTAAATTGCGCAGCGCGCGCAATGCTGGCCCGTGCTGTGTTTCCACCACGGCTACCAGGTCGAGCCACCCGTCGTTATCGATGTCGATTGCCGTCAGCCCCCATCCGGCGGATACATTCTCGAGCGGCAAAGGTACGCGTTCAAAGCGCTTACCCTGAACGTTGCGCCAAAGCGTGATCCCTGGGCTGCCGCTGTGAGTCAGAGCCACATCCATCCACCCGTCCTTGTTGAAATCAAGCACAACGGCGCCCACTGTGGGCGGCAGGCTGGTGTCGGCAAAGAGAGACGAAGCCTTAAACAATCCCTCGCGCGGGTTGGCAAAGAATGTGGGTGCGTGGCCGGAGCCGGTGACCAGCAGATCGACTGCGCGATCGTTATTAAGGTCAGACAGCGTAGCCGACAACGTGGTTCCTTCGCCGCCCAGGCCCGCTTGTTCGGTCCAATTGGTAAAGGTGCCGTTACCGTTGTTGCGCCACAGCACGTTAGGCTTCGATCCAGCGGCAGATGGCTGGCCGGTCACAAACAGGTCCAGGTCACCATCATGATCGTAGTCGACGAATGTGATGCCCGCCGGATGGTTCGCGGGTTGGACACCGGTGGCCGGGGTAACATCCGCGAATTTGCCACCGCCATGGTTCTTGAAGAGCAGCACGCGATCCGTCATGGCCACGGCCACGTCGGGCAAGCCATCATTGTCGAAGTCGCCCACGGCGCAAGCCACGGCAGTGCCTTTGGCCACTAAGCCAGTTTGCGCGCTGGGCACACGAGTGAAGCTGCCATTCCCGGAGTTGGTGTACGCCTGGATTGCTTCGTCCCCCGAGGTCATCAGCAAGAGGTAGGATGTTTCGCCCGCCGGTGTAACCAGGCACGCGCCTCCCTGGGGCCGATCCCCTAGCGCCGACGCTGCTGCCGCGTGCTCGATGGGCTGCGGAGCAAAGATCACGGGGATCATCGGCCCCACTTGCGGGTTCAGGGTCAATGCATCCTGCACCAGGGAATAGTGACCCTCATCTCCATAGGTATGCGCCAACGGAAACCCGATCTTCTCCCGGTTCAGGGTCTCGAAGCGTTGAAAGGCGATCATGGCCTCCTCCCGCCTGCCCAGCCGCTGTAGAACTTTGGCTAAGCCAAACTGGGCGGAGGCGTGAATGGGGTTGATTCGCAAAGCTGTCTGGAACTCCGCCAGAGCCTGGTCTGGTTGATGCAGCTCGAGCAGTACGGAACCCAGGAAGTAGTGAGTGTCAGCATCATCGGGATCAAGCGCGGCGGCCTTCTTGAAGCTCTCCAAGGCCGGCTCATATTGCGCATCGACGCGATACAAAATTCCCAGTGCATACCAGATATGAGGATCCTTGGGATCCTGGGCTGCCGCTTGTTCCAGCGCTTCTTTCGCTTCCGGCATCTTTTGCAGATAGATCAGCGCGATGCCGCGGTTCACCTCGGCATGGGCCAGTGAAGGATCGAGCTTGTAGGCGTCAGCGAATTTAGCCGCGGCCTTTTCCAGCAGCTGCTGGTTCATCAGTGCAGTGCCATAGTTGTTCAACTTGGCGGCTTCCGCCTGTTTTGCTTGAGGAGCGTCCGCGCGGCCTGCGGCGGCGCTTAGCAGCAGCGCAGTACTGCAAAGAAGGGTGGCAAATGGCAATCGAAGGGCTGGGAGAGGCATTCTGCTCCGGCTACAAAGACACATAGGCTCAACCCACGACTATAGAACATGGTGCAAGCCTTGAAAATGGCGCGCCCAAGACCGGTTCGATTTTATTTAGGCGTGTCGTCAAAACGATGGGGCGGCGTTGACGGCGTACAGTAAGCCGCCCAGGGTGTGGCAAACTTCATCCACCACAGCGGTGTCGATGTTGTTGAAAAAGGGTAGCGCCAGGGTGCGCGAGGCCTCTCGCTCGGTAACCGGTAGATCTGCCGAACTTCGCCACGCAGCGTAACTGGGCTGCAAATGGATCGGAGCAAAGTAGCGCCCGGAGGCGATGCCTTTGGCGGCCAAACCGCGCATAATCTCTTCCCGCGAACGGTCGCCCAGGCGCACGACATAGACGAACCAGCTGATACGTCCCTCAGGGATCGCCAGTGGGGGAAGGGTAAGATCCGGGTGTTGGCTGAGTCGACAGTGATAGGCAGACGCGACAGCCTCCCGCTTTTGCAGGATCTCTTTGAGCCTCGACATCTGCGCCAGCCCCAACGCGCAGTTGATCTCGGAAATTCTGTAGTTGTATCCCAACTCCGAATGTTGCAACCAGTCATCGGTTTCATAACGGCCCTGGTTGCGCAGAGCCCGGATACGTCTGGCAAGCGCCTCGTCTTGCGTGACCACCGCACCGCCTTCGCCGGTGGTGATCTGCTTGTTGGGGTAAAAGGCGAAGACGGCGGCGTGGCCAAAGGAACCCGCCATACGGCCGCGATGCTCTGCCCCAATTGCCTCGCACGCATCCTCGATCACGGCCAGGCCATGCCGTTCCGCGATTCTGAGGATCGCCGTCATGTCAGCCGGCACTCCAAACGTGTGCACCACCACTATGGCGCGGGTCTTGCCGGTGATGGCTTCTTCAATCCTGCGCGGGTCAACGTTCAGCGTGGCCGCATCGATGTCCGCAAAGACCGGGGTTGCGCGTTCATAGCGGATGGCATTTGCGGTGGCCACGAAAGTAAACGAGGGAACAATGACTTCATCGCCTTCCCCGATACCCAGGCCGCGAACACACAGATGCAGTCCTGCCGTTCCGGAACTAACAGCGACGGCGTGCCGCACCGTGGCGCAGTTTGCAACCGCCGCTTCAAACTGTTCGGTTACCGGGCCAAGGCTGAGGCGCGAAGTACGCAACACGGCAACAACGGCTTCAATTTCAGAGCTGGTGATGTCGGGGCTGGATAACGGGATTCTCATCGGGGTAGATCAGGGGCGCGCTTAACGAGCAGCTCCTCCGACAGGGGAGAGGTGGTAAGCACCCGCACTATCGTCTCCGCCGCATGTCCATCCCCGTAAGGATTTGTCATGCCCGCCAAGGACTCGCGAAATTCCGCGCTCCTGGCCCAGGCAATTGCTGCGAGAATCTCATTAGCCTCGGGCGCTGCATCGAGTGTATTGGCGGCCCGTTCCCGGCCTTTTTGCCGGAAACCCACATTCACCACGGGGAGCCCGAAAGATGAGGCCTCCATAATGCCACTGCTCGAGTTGCCGACCAGCAGATCGACATGGCGGAGCAGGCTCCAATAGGTCACCGCATCGAGATTTACAAAAACCCGCGCGTCTTTGTGCATGGCCAGGAAGTTCTTCGTGTGCTGCATCAGCGCGTGGCTGCCCGCATCGGAATTCGGATAGCAAAAGAGGATTTGCGCATCCACTTGTTCGAGTGCTGCGAAAAGGGCATCCGCTTCTTCGGTGGTGTCGGCTAGAAGCGTGACTGGATGATAAGCTACAACGATCGTTGGCCGGTCAAGATCGAGCTGCAATCGCTGCTGCAGTTCGTCGAGGGCGAGCAATTGGCTACGAAGAAGATGATCGAGCGACGGGGCCCCCGCGCGATGGACTCTCCATGTCTCCTCACCCATCGCGATCACCCGCTCCCGCGCATTTTCCGTCGAAGTGAAATGAATGTGGCTCATCTTGGTGAGCGCGTTTCTCACCGCGTCGTCGATGGCTCCCTCGCTTATCTCGCCGCCTTCAATATGGGCGATGGGGATGCGCAGAGTCAGAGCGACCGCGGCCGGCGCCAGCATCTCGTAGCGATCGGCGATCAACAGCAAAAGATCCGGACGCATCTGCCCCAGCAGATCGGCCAAGCCGAGCACAGCTACACCCAAGGTTTTCGCCATGCCCACATCTGTATCGGAGCTGAGCAGGCACTCGATCCGGGCTGCGATGGGGAATCCGTCGCGCTCAATCTCTTTCACTGTCTCCCCAAACGAGGGTGAGAGATGCGCTCCCAGCACAATCAGCCTCAGGTCGACATCTTTATGGCTGAGCAAGTCGTGTAAGGGCCAATAGAGGTGGCTGTAATCTGCGCGGGAGGTAGTGACCACGGCAATGGTGCGCTTCATACGGTTGCCCTATTGCTCAGCACCGCTTCTTCCAACAGCGTGCTCGGCCGATACTCGGGCACTGCGCGCAAAACCGCTGTGAGCAGCCGCTCCAGCGAACGCTCCTGGCAAGCCCGCTGCAATTGCTTCAGAACATCGTCCAGAACCGCAGGGGAGAGACCGGGACTCTGCACCCCGCGCAACAGCCCATCATGGGCAAGGTACGCTTCACGGTCAGAGAGCAGTGCTTCGCATAGCTTGTCACCGGGTCGAAGCTGCGTGAACTCGATGTTGACAGGGCTGCGTGCAATCAAATGCAGCGCCAGCGCTTCCAGGGAGACAGGCTCTCCCAACTGTGGCGCCAGGATGCCTTGACCCGCCGCGGACGATGCGGCCAGCAGGAGTGTCACTGCGTCCTCGGTGCTGAGGAAATATCGCCGAGCTTCAGGGTGGGTGACCGTCACCGGCCCACCCTGTTGGATCTGTCTGCGGAAGAGGGGAACGACGCTTCCTTCAGAACCGAGCACATTTCCCAGGCGGACAGCCTTCATCAAAGTGGCCGGTGTGCGATTCGCCAGCAGGATCAATTCGGCGATCCTTTTGGATGCTCCCATGATGGAGACCGGATCAACTGCCTTGTCCGTCGAGAGCAGAATGAGCTGCGGGGTCTTATAATCTGCGACGGCCTGCACCAGCAGGTAGGTGCCGATCGCATTGTTCTCTACCGCCGCGAAGGGATTCTGCTCCATCAAGGGAACGTGTTTGAAAGCAGCCGCGTGAAAAACGATTTGTGGTTGATGACGGCGGAAGATTTCTTCCAGCAGCGCCGGTTGCGTGACGCTGCCCAGAACGGCTGTCTGCCTTATCTTGCGGGGCGTCTGCTGCAACGACTTGTCAATTTCATAAAGATTGCGCTCCGCCGCTTCCAGTAGCACGAGTTGCTCTGGCGCCAGTGCGGCAATTGCCCGGGTCAAAGCCGAACCAATCCAACCGCCTGCCCCAGTGATCAGAATCCGCTTGCCGCGAAGCGAGGCTTCCGCCTGGGCGCGATCGAGGATCAGAGGTTTGCGCCGAAGCAAGTTCTCCCACTCTTCGGCAGCAATGTTTGCGTCGGACATATCTTTCCATTATGGGGTGCCAGGGGGATAGAGAACAGCTTCAGCGCACCGGAGCGGTAGCCTGCCGGAGAGACAGGGCCCTGCTGTTTGTTGTGCCTGGGCTTACCCCAAGCCACCGATCCCCTGCGGCAAGCATCTCTATATACAGTGCCCATGCCCATGGCATGGGCACGAAAACAGGGGGGGAGGGGAGCGGGTTTTCGCGATTTCCTCCGTTCACCGTCGGCCAAGGAGAATCGCAGCAACCGACGGACTCTCCCCCCGCTATTTAAGGCGTTGACCTCTCGAATCCAGGAGAGGTGGGAAAAAAAGAGGCCGGCGTCAAGCCGGCCTTTTCCTTGCCGCTGGCCGGTCACGCCGGTAATTCGGCCGCCATGGGAAAGTCATGCTGTTGACGGCCCACATCGCCATCGTATTTGACAGTGCTCTTGAATAGCTCGTAGCGGCCATCCTCAAATTGTTTCCCATACGATCGCAGCTTGTTCATCTGTTCCTCAGAAAGCGGCTGGAAGCTCCGCAGAATCTCCAAATTCTGATCCAGAACACGCATGGAATCCATGCCGCTGATCGTAGTGGAAACGCCGGGCAGACTCATGGCAAAGGAGAGCGCTTCCGTAGGTGTCAGTGCTCCTTGCGAAATCATTTCGCCCGACCCTCCCATACTTTTCATGCCAAACACTGCCATGCCCTTTTGTATAGCTACGGGCAGCACTTCCCGCTGAAAGCTCCGATAACTATCGTCAAAGGGATTCAAAGGCATCTGGACGGTGTCGAAAGGAAAGCCGCCATTGATCATCGCCAAATGAATAGACGGGTTCTTGTGCCCCGTGAATCCTACGAAGCGCACCTTCCCTTGCTGTTTGGCCGCGGCAAGCGCCTCGAGAACGCCATCCGGCGCATAGCATTTTTCAGGATCGTTGTAATAGACCACTTCGTGTACCTGCCAAACGTCCAGGTGATCCGTTTGCAGACGGGTGAGCGATTCCTCCAGCATCCGCATGGCGACATCCTTCTTCCGTCCATGGGTGCAGACCTTGGTCATTACGATTGCCTGTTCGCGCTTTCCTTTGAGAGCAGTGCCCACACGCTCTTCGCTGGCGCCCTTGTGATACTCCCAGGCGTTGTCAAAGAAGTTGATCCCATGATCGAGCGCCTTGGCGACCATGTTATTTACCTCTGGTTGGCCCGCAACCGTGCCAAGGTGGAAGCCGCCCACGCCGAGGATCGAAACCTGAAGCCCGGTCTTGCCCATTGGGCGGTGCGGCACCTGGAACTCCGGCACTGTCGCACCACTCTCACCCAATGCGCCAGGCACTATGGGATTTGATTGGCCATGTGGTTGGTTGTTCTGACCTTCCGCGGAAGCGGCGGCGATCATGGAAATTGCACCGGTCATAGCGGCACCCTTCAAAAACGCTCGGCGGCTTTCGCAGGCCTCTGCATTCGTGTTGTTCACTTCTATTCCTTTTCGTCGATTAGGGACTTACTCTGAGACCTGTGGATACGGCGCTCCCGTGTTTTGCGTGGCATATACCATCTGCTTCACCTCGACTTGTTCCATGTCGAGTGGAAATTCGTGGGCAAGGCGCGCCTCTGGGTTATCAAACTTGATCGAGGTTTTGTAGAGCTCGAAGCGGCCGTCGCCCGCGTAGGGTCTCGCTCGCTCGCGTAGTGCTTGCATATCCGCGGGGGAGAGAGGCGAGAAGTTTTGCGCGAGGTGTAGATTCTGTTGCAGAATTGCCACCTCCGACACCCCTGAGATAGTGGTCGCCACCGGCAGGCTCATCGAGTAGTGGAGCAACTCGGTTGCTGTGAATACACCTTTCTGTACCGGCTCGCCGTGACCCCCAATGGGCTTCATGCCCAGTGGCGCTATTCCACGGCTAGTCAGGACGGGCAGCACTTTCTGCTCGAAGGAAAAGAAGTTGGCGTCGAACGGATTGAGTGGCATTTGGACAGCGTCGAAGGGAAAGCCCGTATTCAACATGGCAATATGAATGTCCGGATCTTTATGCCCGCTAAACCCAACGAAGCGCACTTTCCCTTGCTCCTTCGCCTTGCGCAGCGCCTCTGCAGCCCCGTTGGGCCGGATAAATTCCTGGGGATCGTTTAGGAAGGTGACCCCGTGAATCTGCCATAGGTCAAGATGGTCTGTTTGCAACCTCCTCAAGGACTGCTCCAGCATCTGCATGGCAAGGGCGGCGTCACGGCCGTGCGTGCACACTTTCGTCATGAGGAAAGCCCTGTCGCGCAGACCTTTGAGGCCTTTCCCTAGCCAGTCTTCGGATTTGCCCCGATTGTATTCCCAGCAACAGTCGTAGAACGTGATTCCGCCGTCCATGGCTCGATGGACAATTTCGACTGCGGTGGCCTCGTCGCGAGCGGCTCCCAAATGATGTCCGCCCAGGCCGAGCGCGGAAATTTTAACGTCTGTTTTGCCAAAGTTGCGAAGTGGGATCGTGGAGTTCACGGACAGTAGGATGCATTCCGACAGGAATAATGTCGTGGCTCGCGTGAGGGGCAGTCAACGTCGCGTTTATCCGATGAACGTTGACCGGCTGATTACAGTCCGGCTTGCCTGAAAACAGATATGACGTGGCGTCATTTGGCGCTTTGGTCAAGGGGAGCTCTTGAGTAGGCTCGCTCTTGTAAGCAGCACGTACGAGTGATCAGGAAGGGGCGGGTGATGTTATCAGGGAGAGTGATCCCGTTCGCAGGCCCTACCGACCCATCGAATATCGCACGGAAAAGTCACGTTGTAGCCCAGGTAGGCCGCGATCAGGAACTCCTGCGCCTAAGGGCGATTGTCATCAGCTCCGCTGGATTTGTGGTTCACTCGATGACTCCGGAGGGAGCAACCACTGAGTTGCACCGGGCCCGCGAAGCCCACGTCTGGGTCTTTTGCCACACCCTTGAATTCTATGAACTCGCGCTTCTGGCGGTCGCCATTCGCAAACTTCGACCTGAGGATAAGCTGCTTCGCTTGACCGGCCTCGACGATATACGCCAAGTCCCCGGGCTCTTTGACGAGTTGTTTGAGCCGGTAAACAGCGTGGACGACCTGCTTAGGACGGTCGCCGATATGGCCGAATAGTTATCTGGTAGCGTAAGCAGGGCCTGGGCTGAGGTCTTCCTCATCCGCCGGGCGGTCCTGGGGTATCGACACCAAAAATGCCGTTCCGCGGGTTCTGCCTTCAGTAGAACTGCGCCAGTGGATTTGCCCTCGATGTTTCTCCACGATGGTTTTGCAAATCCACAACCCGAGGCCGTTTCCTGCTTCAGCCTTGTCGCTCTGAAATGCTTCGAAGAGGCGGGCCTGAATCCGCGGCGGAATGCCGGGTCCGTTGTCCGCCACCGTCAACCTCGTGTTCGCCCCGCGGGCGCGAAGGCGCAGATGCAGCACGCCGCCTTCAGGGAGCGCCTCGGCGGAATTGCGCACGAGATTTGAGACAAGTTGAAGAAAGTCGCCGGGATAAATCGTTCCGGTCAAAACATCCGGCAACTCTTTCCGCACCTGGATCCGCTTCTCATGGATCAGAGCGGAGTGGTAGCGCAAAGCCGTCTCCACGAGAGGAACCAGGTCCTTCGACTGGGTCTGAGGTGTCTCCCGGAAGAAGGAGAGAGTCTGCCTCGCAATGTACTGTATACGAACCAGTTGCTCTTCTATTTGCATCGCGCGCGACCGGACCAGGTCGGGGTGGTCCGCCTCTTTTGCAATGAGATAAACAAGATCGGCAATGGCTTGAGAAGGGTTATTGATCTCGTGCATTACCGAGGCCGCGAGACGTCCGGCCATGGCAAGCTTCTCCGACCGCCGCAAAGCAGTTTCCAGCCGAAACGTATGCTCGTCCCCGTGCGGATGGCGGGGCGTAGCTGGACCAGTCTCCTTCATCATGTTTTGCCCCTTTTGGCCCACGCTAACTCAGCCTCACGCTAATGTAGAGGAGCCCCTAGCGTCATGGGTTGCCGATCATGGCGAAAATGGTCTTTCCTGGGCCACAAATAGTTTGCGCGGGGCGCGCTCAACGTTCCTTGTGCCGGGACGCTTTCGTAGTTTTCCTTTTGCTCTTCTTTGCCGCCGAAGGGCTTGCCGCAGCCGTACGACCCTCCACCTTGCTGACGAAACCGCCCATCTCACTCATTACGCTGAGCACCACTCCATCGATACGGTTGTCCATGGTCCGGTAGGGCACAATGCGAAGAACGCACCACTTGCCTTCCGTATCCTGAACCCGCAATTCCTGCGACTGAACCTGTTGAATCACTTCCAGCATGTTCTGTTCGAGTTTGCCCATATCCACTTTTAGTCTTAGCCTCGGCATGGGCCGCCCGATGTCGCTGGAGGTCAGACCCAGAACTGCGGCCGCCTGCGGGGTGAACCGGCGAACACTCAAGTCGGCTCCCACCATCACAATCGGCAAGCTGACGCTGTACAGCAGGTTGGTCAAATCGTTGTTCAGGTGGGTCAGGAGCTCGTTACGGTGCTGCATCTCCTCGTTGACGGTATGCAGTTCCTCATTGGCAGATTCCAGTTCTTCTTTTGAGGTCTGCAGCTCCTCGTTCGTGCTTTGCAGCTCCTCGTTGCCCGACTGAATCTCCTCGTTCGCCGACTGCAGTTCCTCGTTTGTCCCTTCCTGCGACTCGATGATGGACTGCAGATATTCTCTGGTTGCCGCCAGCTCTTGCCGCAACTGAGCGATCTGTTTCCCCAGAGACGAGTATTCCCCTGTATCGCCCGGCTCAACCAACAGCGAGCCAGACGGCGCTTTGCTCCGGTCGGCCGTTGCCGGCCGGCCTTCCTCTGGGGCATCCGTTTCAAAGACAATCAGGAAGCTATGTTGCGCCTGGGTCGGAACCTTGAACGGCACCACCCGAATGGTTACCAGCTTGTCCTTATCGTCGTCGACCCGTACATGTTGCCTTATGGCTTCAAAGCCCTGCTTTCTTGCTTCATCGATCGCACCCTGCAATTCAAACAGCAACCCTGGCCGTGCCATTTTCAGTAGGTTCAAGCTGGCCTTGCCCGAAGGCAGCTCAAGAAAAGAAGAGGTGCGCCCCCTGGTCTGCAGAATTTCCAGACGTTCGTTAATCAGCACCGCGGGTGGGACGTACCTTGACAGCAGAAGGCGGTCGGCCTCGCGCTGCAGTTCCATAGGGATTTTAAGTGCTTCCGTAGACTTCGACGGCGCCGCAAGGGGTGCGCCAACCGGTCCATGCTCAGGTTTTCCCAGAGAAAAGCCGAAGGCCACCGGAGCGGACACCAATCGCTTACGGAAGATTTTTTGCTTCTTGTCGGCCATCTCAAAAAGCTCCGAACCTGAACCCAAAAGACCCTCGGTACTCCCCAGCATGAGGAAGCCCACAGGGTTCAATGCGTAGTGAAAAATCGGTACGACCTTCTTTTGTAACGATTGACTCAAGTAAATCATTACGTTGCGGCAACTTACCAGGTCCATGCGAGAGAAGGGGGGATCATTGAAGACATTCTGCGTGGAAAAAACACAAAGATCACGAATGATCTTCTTGATCTGGTATCCGCCATCGGCTTTATAAAAAAAGCGCCGCAGGCGCAATGGAGCGACATCCGCCTCGATATTCTCCTTATATACGCCGATCCTGGCCCGTTGAATAGCGCTCTCGCTCAGGTCCGTCCCAAATATCTGGATGGGGATGTCCGCCCGCTCTTCTCCGAGGAACTCAACCAGCGACATGGCGTGGGAGTAGGTCTCCTCCCCCGTCGAACATCCTGGCACCCAGATGCGAATGGGGCCGGACGAGGAGGTTCGCGCTTGAAGAACGGCCGGATAAACGACGTTCTTGAGCGATGTGAACGCCTCTGGATTGCGGAAGAAGCTGGTTACATTGATCAACAGGTCCTGATAGAGGGCTTCCATTTCTCCCCGGTTGCCTTGCAGGAAAGCTGCGTAATCTTTGAGTTTTTCAATTTTATGCACCGCCATGCGGCGAAGAATGCGGCGGCTGATCGTGGGCGATTTGTAGCCGGAGAAATCCACCGTCGTGACTCTTCGCAGCAAACGGAAGATCTGTTCCATGTCGGTATCGTCGCCAGCCGGTTCTCCGTCAGGGTCGTGATGGCTAGCGATATACGGATGTTGGCGAATACGAGCGATTTCCCGGGCTATGCCCACCGGCGTAAGGATGAAGTCGACACATCCGGAGGCGATGGCGCTTGCCGGCATGCCATCGTACTTGGCGGAGCTGGGCTCCTGGGCGAAGGTGATCCCCGCTTCTCCCTTGATGGCCCCCAGGCCAAGGGTACCGTCGGAGGCGGTCCCGGAGAGAATGACCCCAATGGCATCATTCCTGTGAGCCACTGCCAGGGATCGCAGAAAGGTATCGATCGTTGTGTTGGCAGACCTTCGCTCCTCCCGGCTTCGCAGGTGGAGCACCCACTGGTCGATGGTCATTTCACAATTTGGGGGGATGACGTATACGTGATCTGGCGCCACGCGCATGCCATCCTTCACCTGCACGACTGCCATTCTTGTTGCACGGCCTAGTATCTCGGTGACTGCGCTTTCCCGTAAGGGATCCAGATGCAGCACCAGAACGTAAGCCATGCCCAGGGTGGGGGACAGCTCTTTAAACAGGCTGGTTGCTGCTTCAAGGCCGCCGGCGGATGCACCTATCCCGACGACAGGGAGGCGAGTACCAGGCGTTGGCGCGGTAGCAACCGGCTTTGAAGCCTCGTTCGGGGAGACTTTTCTGGCCGGCATGGTGCTCCTTCAATTGGCGGCAGGCTGTACAGGCGGTAAGAAGGTGGGGCCCTCGACCGGGTTGGCTTCTCTTGTGCAGAGAATACTCCTCCTGCGATGCGGAGACGTATCGATCAGTCAGGTTTCCCCAGTTTGGGGACCGCCCCACAAATCAAACGATCTGCACTGATACCGCTGGAGCGGAATTCGGCAACAACTCTGGCGCCAGGGGAAAATCCTGACTGACCGAACGCTCCGTAGCCCGAGAAACGTCAGGTGCGACCCCAGAAGGGCTTCCCGGCACCCGCAAACTCCGGTGAGTCAACAAATCGCATCGCTCGGTGAGCAAACGGATGGATTCAGAAATCTGTTCGGTGAGTGTCTGATTTGCCCGTCTCAATTCGCGTGCCGTTTGAATGCCTTCGCGCAGTGCGGAGCGCGTAGCCGGCGAAGTTTTCGGCCCCGGGGCAGCCTGCTCCTGAAGGATGGTGCGAGCCGTAAACCGTGTCGCCAGCCAGGCATCCACGTCGCTCCGGTAGAGCAGGACCGCGCTCTTTTGGGAGGCGCCAATGGGGCGACGCACGGGAAGGCCAAATTGCCGTTCCCAACGCTGCACCGTCCTGACTCCCTTTCCAAGGTACTTGGCGATGTCTTTCCAGGACGACAGTACTATGGGTTCTCCTGAGACGTTCATCTAGCTTCCCCCAAAAGATGAGCCATTATAGTCCCGCAAGGCTCAGGCCAGAGTAAACTCGGCCCCTTCGGCCAGAAGTCGGTCGCTTATCTAACGAAGTAGTCGGTGAGGGAGCTTACATTCGAGGCGATCAGCCGCGGTTTCGCCGAAAGGGTGACCGTGCCGTCAGTCTTAAATTCAAAGTCATGCGTCGCGTAGCAGCTTCCACATAGCCAGAAGTGTTCCACAAGCATCTCAGGAGTGGAGGCGCGAATCATCCTGATGACCCGGCCACTACGCAGATAGTCAAGCTCTTTGCGGCACTCGGGGTTAAAGCACTCAGTCAACATGTCTGCTCCTGCCAACTTGTATTAGATGCCGCGCCGCGAAAAAAGTGCTATCCATAGCTCGATAAATTCGCCTGCGCCACAGCTGACAAACCTATACTCAGGGACCGCATCCTATTGCCATTGTTACTGAGTGCATCGACGGGCGCAGCTGTCCTGCAAGGTTGTTCCACGACGAAACGCTGCGATACACCATACTTTCACATCATTAAGGGGTTAAGAATATGAAGGTTTTTTCGGCAAACATCCAGGATCTACGTAGCCTCTACATCAGCAACCTGAAAAAAGCTCTCGATATGGAACAGAAGATCACCAAAGCGCTCCCAGACTTGATTGAAAAGGCCTCCGATTCTGAATTGATCGCGGCTTTCGAAACCCACTTGGGGCAAACCAAAGGACACGTGACCCAGGTCGCGGGCCTGCTGCAGCGAAACATCGGCGAGTCGAGTACAGAAACCTGTAAGGTCATCAACGGCCTTACCACGGAAGCTTCAGACACCATCAAAGACGTGACCGATCTTTCGATTAGAGACATCGCCCTGATCGGCGCCGCACAGCAGGTCGAGCATCACGAAATTGCCGTCTACGGCACATTGCGTCGTTGGGCAGAGATTCTTGGATTGCCCGAAGACGCAAGCATCCTTGAGTCGATCGAAGAGGAGGAAGGCGAAGCCGACCAACTGTTGACCGGGATAGCCGAACGGGTAAATTTCCAGGCTGCCGCATAAGCGGACGGCGGCACGCGCACACAGGGCGTGTGCCGCCTCATTGACCCTGAGCGCCGGTCCAAATGGCCTCGGGCTCCCGATCCGGTCAGTCATGACAAGCAAAGAGTGCGCAAACAATAGGTGGACGAACCGCGCCCAGAAGGTCTACAACAATTGAACTGACGAATCCCGGCGCCGGAGGCCTTGTGAGACCTGCCAAAGTTACCGTAAAAGTAACGAAAGAATCGGTGGAAAAGGCTACAGCAGTTACTCCATCAACCTTGATCGGTTCGGACCGGTTCGGAAGATTTGCCGCCAGTTGTTCGCATTATCTTGGGTCGCGATGGGCCTTTCTGGTTGCCATCGGGGTCATCGTTGCCTGGGCTCTCACCGGCCCGATCTTCCATTACTCCGATACCTGGCAGTTGATCATTAATACTGGAACAACGATCGTCACGTTTCTCATGGTCTTCCTCATCCAGAATACCCAGAACCGCGATGCCAGGGCCATTCATTTGAAATTGAACGAACTGATTCATGCGCTGGACAAGGCAAAAAACCAGATGATCGATGTAGAGAAATTGCCCGACCTGGAGCTCGAAGAGTTAGCTAAGACCTATGAGAAGATCCGGACGAGCGCTCTGGATAGGCGCCAGGCAAAGAGCAAAGTTTAACCGCGTTTTCCGAAGTAGAAAGCAAAGTCTTGTGACGCTCGACGGGCATTCTGCATGGGGCAAGATTCGTATTGGCATCTCCGGTTGGCGCTATAGCGGGTGGCGCGGTGTCTTTTATCCCAAAAAACTGGCTCAACGCCGCGAATTAGAGTTTGCCTCCCAACAATTCGACACTATCGAGTTAAATGGCTCGTTTTATTCTCTGCAACGGCCGGAGAGCTTCTCACGTTGGCACGCGGAGACGCCGAGCGACTTCACGTTCTCCATCAAGGGCTCACGGTATATAACCCACATGCTTCGCCTGCAAAATGCCGAAGCGCCGTTGGCAAACTTCTTTGCCCAGGGATTGCTACGGTTCGGCTCCAAGCTGGGGCCGATTCTCTGGCAGCTTCCACCCAATTTCAAGTTTGAGCCCGAGCGGCTCGAAGCCTTCTTCGCGTTGTTGCCCAAAACCCAGAAGCAGGCCGCGCAACTTGCGCGGAATCACGATGAGCGGCTGGACGGCCGCTCGTGGTTCAAAGTGCGCAGGGACACTGCCATTCATCACGCGATCGAGATTCGCCACGACAGCTTTGTCTGTGAAGAATTTATCAAGCTTTTGCGCCGCTATGGCGTTGGGTTGGTGGTGGCCGATACGGTGGAGTGGCCGTTGTTAATGGACGTCACCGCCGGCTTCGTCTATTGCCGTCTTCACGGCAGCAAGGAGCTCTATGCAAGCGGCTACGACACGGAGGAACTCGAAAGGTGGGCCCGCCGCGTCGTCGCATGGGCTCGTGGAGGCGAAGTGGATGACGGGAAAAAAGCGAGCGCGCGCAATGCGCAACAACGTAAGGGTCGCGATGTGTTTGTCTATTTCGACAATGACATGAAGGTCCGCGCTCCGTTCGATGCCATGGAGCTTCGCGAACGCGTCATTGCCTTGCTGGCGAAACACGGAGCCTGATTGATTCAGGAAAGATAAAGGTACAATCCCTCCATGGATAAGCCTGCGGAACAAGATCCGAGGGTGTACTTTGCTGCAGAACGTACCTTTCTCGCCTGGATTCGCACTGGATTGGGCCTCATGGGTGTTGGTTTTGCCGTTAGCCGGTTCGGACTGTTTCTGCGCGAGCTCAGTGCCAGCACGTCTCATCTTCCCGAACAGACAACCGGCCTTTCTCTATGGTCCGGGGTGATGTTGGTCGCGCTCGGCGTGATCGTGACTCTCTCCGCTGTCGCGCGCCACTTTCAGTTGGTACGGGAACTGCGGTCGGGCACATGGATAGCTGGGCGAGTATCGACCGATGCAGTGATCCTAGGTTTATTGCTTTCCGCAGTCGGGATTGCCATGGCTCTCTATTTAAGTCTGGTCCGCTGAGGGGTCAGAGGTGTCAATATGACCGCGGACGATTTTCGACGGATTGCGCTGCGACTCGACGGAGCCGAAGAGGGCTCGCACATGGGCTCGCCCGATTTTCGCGTGGGCGGCCGGATATTCGCGACGCTCGCATCACAGGCTCAGGGATTCGGCAACTTGATGCTTTCACCGGAGCAGCAGGCAGCTTTCGTTGCCGATCAACCTGATCTCTTCCTGCCCGTTGCTGGAGGGTGGGGAAGGATGGGAGCGACCCATATTCGCCTGGCGACGGCCACGGAAGATGTCCTTGCCGGCGCCCTGCGCACCGCATGGAACTCACGGGTAGAAAAGAATGGTAAGCCCGCGGCAAAGAGTAAGAAAGCGAAGCCGCGCTAGCGCTCCTCGCGCCTGCACCCGCAGCGAACCAGAAAAGAAAGCTCAGAAAAACTCTGCAGCGGCGTGGGCGGAGAAAACCGCTCAGGAGAAGAACGCTTGCGCCTGTTCTCTCGCGCGCCGGATCGTTTCCACCACATCACCGCTCGGGTAGAACTCCATCGCCATATTGTGCTTGTAGTTCAACTGGGTGAGCTTGCGATAGATGTTGGGGTAGTTGATCTCGCCGGTGCCGGGCTCATGCCGCCCGGGAACATCCGCGATGTGAATCAAGCCAACCTGGTCGATGTTGTTTTCGAACTTCTCGATGAGATTTCCGAACTCGCGCTGCTCGTGATAGATGTCATACAGCACCTTGACGTTGGGGCTGCCGACTGCACGCGCCATCTCAAACGCCTCGGTCACACCATTCAGGTAAATCGGCGGATTCTCGATCCGGTCGATGGGTTCGATCAACAGTACAATCCCGGCGTTGCTAAGCACATCGACGGAACGTTTGAGCGTCTCGACTGCCGCAGCATGCTGGACGGCGGGAGCACCCACGCGCTTGCCGGAGAGAACAATAATCTGGCCACATTGCAACCGCTGTGCCGTGGGAATCAGGGCTTTAAGCCCAGCGACGAACGCGTCCCCTCCAGCGGGATCCGCAAAGCCGGGGCCTACGCCGGAAATAGCATCCACCGTGATCTTCAGTTCCTGCATACGCCCTTGATAGCGACGGTAATCCGCATCCGTCCATTTCTTTAATTCCCCGGTCAGTTGCACATGACGATAGCCTGCCTGCGCGACACGTTCCAGGTTCTGGTCAAAAGTGCCGAATCTGTCCAACGCCCACATCATGATGGAAAACCGTGAGCTGGCCTGGGAGGAATCGGCCGATACCTGCCCGGCGATTTCAAATGGCGCAAGAGCGCTCGCGGCAAGGGATGCCACGCTCCTGCCTACGAAAGTTCTACGATCAAGCATGCGCTGCATAGTAGCAGACAACACAATGGTTTAGCCCTCTGAGATTCTTTCGGCAACGCGTCGGCCACGAGGCTGCTCCCCCTGAAGGAGCTGGGGACTTTCTTCCTCCGGCAGCAATCACAAGGCAGCTTTCGAGCACATTGAGCAAACCAGCCGAATTACTTCACTCTGAGAAGAAACACCTTCGGAAACCCTTCGACGGGTCAACTCTTACGGAGCGAAGTAGCTCGAGATGTCGAGAAGCACCTGAGTGACATCTGAGGCGTAGGTGTCAATTGCACCGTCGACGTCGGTTACGAGAGCCATGTTCGAAGTGATGGCCCCATCAGCGGCATTCAGTGTGGAAACAGTAGGCTGGCTCGTTCCCGCGGGCCAAAGGCTAAAGTACTGTAGCGGTGCGGGAGGCACCACCGTGACATTCAGCACGTAGGTAGCCGCCGCGTTGGATACCGTGCAAGAGCTCGACTGCACCGCCACGGTATACGTTCCTGGGTAGGGGGGATACGGGTTGTTGCGCGTATCGAGAACGCGGCATGGCGTGGTGGTGTAGAGAGATGTGCCGCCAACCCCAGGCGGGGCAAAATAGCCGTTCACGTCCAGCAGTAAATCCGCGTTGTTAGTGACATAGACAGAGACATTTCCGCTGGTGCCGGCGGGAACAATGGCCGCGTTTGCCGTAGTTGCCCCGGTAAGAGCATTCAACGTCGAGACCAGGGGCTGCGGTTGCCCAGTAGGCCAGGTCGACAGGTAACCAAGATGGCCCGCTGGTATCACGGTAACGTTTAAGGAATAGGCCTTCGCTGTCGGGGGAAGCTGGCAGTTGCTTTTCAGCACGGGAAATACGCGGGTCTTGAGCGCGGCAAGATAAGGGCCGCCCAACGGTCCTGCCGCGCCCCGGGTATCGACGATGCGGCAAGGCACTACGGAGAAAAATTGCAGGGTTGAGGCGGTTGCGGGGATGAAGTATCCGTTGATGTCGATGGCAACATTGCTTGGATTGATCGAGTAAGCGAACACACTGATCGATCCCGAAGTACCCGCCGGAACAATCGCGGCATTCGCCTTCACCCGGCCATCGAGGGAGTTCAGCAACGAGACAGTCGGTTGTGCCTGGCCGGCCGGCCAAACGGTGATATAGCCAAGCCACCCGGCAGGAATTGCCGTCACATTCAGCGAATAAGCTGCCGCCGTCGCTGGAATTCCGCAAGCGGATTGGGGTATCGGGAAACTGCGCGTCTGTTTTGGCGCCAGGGCGGGACCGCCCAGAGGTCCGGCAGCAAGCCGTGTGTCCACGACGCGGCAGGGCGTCACCGGCACAAATTGCAACGGAGGTTGCGCCGCGGGAGCCTGGATCACCTGGCCGATTGCCGCCGAGGCAGATCCTGCATTATTGCTGTCGCCGGAGTAGTTGGCTGTAATGGGAAAGTTGCCAGTTTTGCCAAACGCATCGGTGACGGTTGCAATCCCTTTTGCGCCAAGAGCCACGGTGAATGGAACCGTGGAACTGGTAAAAAAACTGACAGTGCCGGTTGGCGGCTTCGAGTTGCCGCCGGTCACCGTCGCGGTATAAGTGATCGTTTGGCCAACAAAAGCGGGATTGGTGGATGAGGCCACGGTAATTGCCGTTGGGGCTAATCCCACGCCTGCCTGCACAACCTGGTTAAGCGGCGCCGAGGCCGAGGAAGATGTAGTTGCGTCGCCCAGGTACGTGGCAATGACTTGAACCGTGCGCGGTGGCCCGTTGAACGAGGTCGTGCTGGTTGCTGTTCCATTATGCAATGACAAGAGCGGGACGGTATTGCCATTAAACGAAATCTGTACCGGGGCGCCCTCGGTACCGCCCGTTACCGTTACCGTGAAGGTGACGGTCTGGCCCAGTAGGGATGGGTTCGCCGAAGAAGTCAACTTTGTTTTCGTGGCCGTCGCTGCAGCGGCATACGGAATGACCGGCAGAGCCGTCCCGGTAACAAGCAGCAGAAGCGAAAGAAAAAGCAGACGTCTCATGGCGATGGACTCCGGCGGAATTTGTTGTTTGACGATGCGCCAACCAGTATAAATTCAAAACCGGACCAATTCGATGAAAGATGAACGAAGACAGGACTAGTTTTCTTCCCAGGGCTAAGCCCACTTGAGTCTATTCGTCCTGCGCTCTGCCGTGTCGTCGCGCTTATTTGAGCGCCCACCACTGCGACCGCAGCTCAGTCTCCTTGACTACTTCTGCCGGCAGCCCAGGCGGCGGCGTCCAAACCTTCAAGCCCTCGATGGCAAATACGCGCTCGATCGGCTGCCGCCACGCATGCAGCGCAAGATCGAACAGTCCCCAGTGAATGGGCATCATCAAGCCCTTGCCGCCCATGGCGCTGAACATTCTTGCCGCTCCGTCGGGCCCCATATGAATATCCGCCCACAACGGATCGAACGCGCCGATCTCGAGCATGGTGAGATCAAAGGGTCCGTACGCTTGCGCAATCTCTTTGAAGCCCTCCCATTCGCCTGAATCCGCTCCATAGTACACGCGGTGTTTGGGTCCAGCTAGAACGAAGGAGGCCCATAGCGTCTCGAACCTGTTGAAGAGACTCCGTCCTGAGAAGTGTCGCGCCGGCAGCGCGGTCAACTCCAACTCCCCGATACGCAGGCTCTCCGTCCAATCCAATTCGCGGGCATTTTGCACGCCCCACTTTTTAAGAATCTGTCCCACCCCAAGCGTCGTCACCCACTGTGCGCCCGCTGTCGCTTCCATCCGCGCCAGGCGCTGCACAGTGCGCGCCCCAAGATGGTCATAGTGGTCATGCGACACCAGCACCACATCGAGCCTTGGTAGTTCTTCCAGTTCCAGAGGAGGTGCAAAAAAGCGTTTCGGGCCAGCCCACTCTACTGGCGCTGCCCGTTGGTCCCACACCGGATCCACCAGCACTCGTAGCCCGTCGATCTCCAACAGCATGGATGAGTGCCCCATCCAGGTGACGCGCAGCCCGCTTGCTGGAGGAGTTTGATAGACAACGGGATCGGTTCGGAACGGCCCCAGGGCATGTTTGGGTGTACGTTCCTCCCGGTTGGTGAGAAAGCGCCACAGCACTTTAAGAAATGTCGACCATTCCCCGACTGCTGTGGGTACCGGATTCAGATATCGTTTTCCCTCGCGGCGCGCTATCTCGATCACTGCCCTCCGCCTTGCTGGCGTTTTAATTCAGTCTCAAATGCTTGTTGCCGATCCGCCACTGCGTCCCGATAGCCTTGCGGGTCAATCCAAACACTGTTCCCCGCGCCAGCACGGGCTCGATCCAGTTTCTCCAGCATGTCAAAGTAAACACCATGCGCCCCGAGAAACACGTCGCAGGGAAGCCCTCGCAAGACAACAAAGGTTCGGGCAAAGTCGCGAGCAATCCCCGGATAAGAGGCCGGCTGCCCAGGGCGGTCTACCAAACGGTATCCCGTGTTCACATTCCAGCTGCCCACAATCACTACATTGCGAAGTTGCCCACCCAAGGACGTTCGCATCGTCCACGTGGTGCAGCCCCGTGTGTGTCCGGGTGTTTTATGCGCAACCAGTCCCACTCCGCCCAGTCGCACTTCATCGCCATCGTGCAAAACACGATCTACCTTCGCCGCTGGATAAGTGTCTTTGGGGTACTGGAAGTCTTTTGCACCACCACTTTCCACCACGGCCACGTCGCCGTCCATCACCATGTAACTGGCGCCTGTCAGCCGCTTGATCTTTGCACTGCCCGCGTCATGATCGTAATGCGCATGGCTGATCAGCAGGATCTTAATATCCTTGAAATGGAATCCAAGCTGCTCCATGCTTCGCCGGATCAATGGAGGGGAGCTCTCGAGACTTGAATTGATGAGGATGTCGCCCTTGGGGGTCACCACCAGGTAGGAAGCAAGATCCTTGCTGCCCACGTAGTAAAGGTTATCCGCGATCTGAAAGGGCGCGATCGGCGTCGTCCACTCGGGATTGTCCGCCGCGCGCAAGCAAGTGGCCGGCAAAAGCAGAACAAGCAACAGCCATGTTTTCCATTCGGGAGGAAGCATCTTTTCCTGATTTACCATAGAGCGATATTCAGAACCACAAAAACAACGGCCACAACGCTTCCCCAGAATATTGGTTCCTGATACCAGCGGCCCTTTTCCGCCTTTGGCAGCGTGGTGGCGCCCATCACCAGCCCTTCCAGTTCGCCGACGGGACGCGGTTGCGTTAGCAGGCTCACCACGATCGTGACGCCAAAGCAGACGATCCAGGCCCATAGTGCGCGGTACATGTTCTCCGCCATCTCTTTTGCGTCAGGGGAGAGCGCAACATAACGCAATGCGGAAGGGTCCTTGGCCACCCAAACCCACAATCCAATGGAAGTCAGGGTGCCGGCCAGCAGGCCCCAGAAGCCGCCTTTGTTGGTTGCACGCTTCCACATCATGCCCAGGATAACGGTCCCGAAAAGCGGCGCGACGAAGAAGCTGAAGAGTTGCATTGCGTAATCCATGATGCTGGCGGAGTGCTGCACCAGGTAGGCAGTCCCCACCGATACCAGGACCCCGACAAGGGTGCACCAACGCCCCATGGCGACATAATGCTTGTCCGGCGCTTTCTTGTTGAGGAACGCGCCGTAGATGTCGTAGGTCCAGACGGTTGAAAAGGCGCTCACATTGCCCGCCATCCCAGACATGAAGCCGGCGATCAGCGCGGTCACTCCGAGGCCAATCAGTCCAGGTCCGCAGTAGCGTACCAGCATCAGTGGCAACACCTCGTTATAGCTGTGTCCGCCGGTGGCCA
Source organism: uncultured Acidobacteriaceae bacterium (assembly GCA_963758385.1). Taxonomy (GTDB): domain Bacteria; phylum Acidobacteriota; class Terriglobia; order Terriglobales; family Acidobacteriaceae; genus PALSA-350. Next base: position 866,669 of record CAVWVA010000002.1, read on the forward strand.
CGGCCACCCCTTCGGGCAATAGGCGAAACGGCAAAACAGCCAGCGCGAGAAGTCCGGGCAAGATGACGATGAGCGGCACCATCATCTTGAAGACCGAGCCGATAATGGGCGCCAGCCGGGCGGCGCGAAGGCTATTGGCTGCGAGCACTCGCTGAACCACAAGAAAATCCGTCGTCCAGTACCCGAACGACAGCACAAAACCCCAGCCAAAAACAATGCCGGTCCAGTGAACTCCCATGGGATTATCTTTGAAATGGCCGAGCGTGTTCCACAGGTGGGTATAGTCCGACCGTCCGAGATTGGTTTGGATACGGTAGGTCAGGTTTCTCCAGCCGCCCACCTCGATCATGCCCAGGATAGGAACCAGAAGCGCTCCCGCCCAGATCAAAATGAACTGCAAAATTTCATTAAAGATTGCAGAACGCAGCCCTCCCAGGGATACGTAGATCGCGACCACTGCGGAAGAGAGCCAAATGCTGAAGTTGAGGTCCCATCCCAGAACGACTTTCATCACCAGGGCCATCGAGTACATGTTGATGCCGCTCATCAGGATGGTCATGAAAGCGAAGCTGACCGCGGAGAATGCCCGTGTGGGGTTGCCGAAGCGGAGATGCAGATACCCGGGGACAGAATAGGTTTTTGAGATGTAGTAAAACGGCATCATCACCAGGCCGAGAAACAACATCGCCGGGATCGCCGCGATCCAGTATGCGTGCAACGACAATATGCCGTATTGGTAGGTGGAGCCGGCCCAACCCATCAACTCAAGCGAACCAAGGTTAGCGGATACGAAGCTGAGACCCGCGATCCACGCGGTCATCTCCCGGCCGGCCATGAAAAACTCTTTGCTTGTTTTAGTGCCGCTTCTTACATAGAAGCCAATAAAAAGCACCATGGCGAAATAGACAGCAATAATAAGGACATCCACTGCGGACAGGTGAATCAGGTGAGTCCTGAGATGATCGGGCATGCTCCGGGTGGTTCCTCCTACTGTACGGCGAACATAGAAATCTTGAAGGGCGCGGCCTTATAGGCTGCGGAAAAACTTGCTCTTCCGAAGGGTACGGCCTTCAGTCCGGGCGTGAATGCTTTGCCATGAATCCGGCGTTAACCTCTGCGCAAATATTCTGATTTGTATCAGGGCACGACTTTAGTCGTGTCGCAAATGATTGACAATCCGTCGGGCTTTAGCCCTGAGGTATGCTTTTGGCCTGCCTGTTCTTTTCTCCTCTTCTAAACCAGGCTATTTCACCCCAAAGAAAAGTATCTTTGCCCCCGATTTGTCGAATGTGGCCTCGATCTTCGCGCGGCCGGCTACGTCTTGTGAAACGGTAACACCTTCACTGGCCCAATGCTCAATTGCTACCTTGTGGCTCGTAATGTATTGGTATTTGCCACGTTCCGAAGCAAAGATCACAACCGCGCCGCGGCCGGTAGCGGCCGAGATCTTTTCATGAATCTCCGGGCTGGCGGAAACAATTCCGCTCACCACAGGGTCGCTTTCCGTAATATCGTCACGAACCTGCTTATACCTGGCAAGCGTGCTCCCGAGAAACGCAACCCCGGGGTCCGAAACATTTAGCAAATCTCCCCATATTCCGTTTTGTCCAAGAATGAGCGATGCAACATCCACCTCCTGCCACCGCTGCGGATCATCGGGAAAATAGTGAGTGAGAAACAAAGTGGACGGAATCCATTTGTCGAAGGTCAAAGGCGACCGGGCAATCCAGGTACGCGCCGGTCCCTGGTAGAAAAACAAGTTTGACTGGGTTCGGGCCAAATCGATAGGAACGTCATAGTTTTGATAATAGGGCCCATTGTTCATCAGGAAATATTTGCCTGAAGAAAGAAAGGCCAGGCCCACGGCCCGCCCGCCTTCCGTCACGTCGAAGTCGACAATCGCGCCGGGAACCGCGGAGGCGACCTTATCGGCCACCCGGCTCATGTACTGAACCAGTTGAAATCCATACGAGTCCGATCGCTCCTGGGGAGAATTGTTTTCCCCGCCATGATCATGGTGAGGGTCGTTGCATCCGTACTGCCCAATCGCGTCCCATTTGAAGTAAGTGACGCCGACCTCTTTGGCGAGCCGAATCAGCTCGTCCGCGAAGGCATCGGCGTAGCCGCTCACCATGCACATCCTGTAGCTCTTTTCCGTCTCCCACACTTCCTGTGGTTCACCCACTTTTCCATTCCAGGACCGGCGCCATTCGGGATGCTCTCGTACGACGCGGCTGGATACAGCGGCCGTTGTCGGGCCGAACCATAGACCGAGCTGCATACCGTAGCCGTCCAGCTTTTGCTTGACCGCCTTCAGGCCATCCGGAAACCGTTGGCTGCTCACCGTCCAGTCTCCGGTCTTTTCGTACCATCCCGTATCCAACACAAACACATCCACACCCATGCGGTGCGCCACGTCGATCTCTTTGAGAATGCGTTCCTGATTCATCGATTCAAGGTAGGGCCTGCCATTCCACCACTTGTTGCGTTCCTGAAAGTTCCAGGTGTTATAGAAAACGTAAGGTTTCCGCGTAGCCAGGTTCTGCGTCATATACTTCAGCGCGAACCTGCGATACACCGAGGCAAGCTGGTCGATACCGCCCTCAGCCGCGGCCGTTTCCATCCAAATGGTTTGATAAGGATGATCCACATCAAACGTTTGGCCCGAAACATAATTTCCCTTGACTGCCGTCAGGCGAATGCTTCGATCAGGCTGCAGTTGATAGTGCAGGAACGAATCCGGCACTTGCGATCCATGCTCGTAAGCCAACAGGAAGCTACGACGACTATCGGTCGCGGCGAGGATAGGCCCCATCAAGGTCTCGCTATCCTGAAAGTATCTGTCGTCGACCCTTTCTTCCGAAAGCGTGTAAGTGTGCGTTAGCTGGACGAAGTTGGAGAGCGCCACCTCCTCTACGTCTGGTAGCTGCCTGAAAGAAGTCTCCAGGTAGGTAAGATTCTCCTCGCCGCCCGGCGCATCGAGTGTTCGCGGCCGATCGCCGTGAAGCGAGTAGCGAAAGCGGATCACCGGAGTCCCGTCATTCACCTGGAACTGAACCTGGAGATGAAGATGCAGGTCCTGGGTGAGCGGCCCTTCAAAGGAATATTGAGTGGCTCCATTATCGAGAGGAACCGGTCCTCCCACTGGTACAAAGTGAAGCACCTTGGCCGAAATTTGTTTTCCATCGACGCGAAAGGCCGGCGGAGCAAACTGGTATGCGCGGTGTTGCCGCGCCGAACCGTACTGCCAAAGACAACCTTGCCCGCAGGAAAAGGATATCCACACTTGGCTGCTGCTGATATCAGCTCGAGTACCAGCACCGGCCTGGGCCATAGTGTGAACAGGAATGACACAGAGCGCCAGGCTCCAAACGGCGATTCCCTTTATCCAACGCGGACGCATGTATGTCTCCACCATGATTACGATCTACAGGAACAGCGACTGGCTTCCCGGCCGTACACCGATTTCGTCTTGATGATGTAAGTCTGGATTCGCCCCGTTGTCAAGGCGATACCAGGCGCCAAATCCGGCTGGCGATTCTTACAAAGTGAGATAGCCTAAGGCCATGGATATTCGATCTCGTTCGGAGCTTGAGGATTTAGTGCGCCGCGATTATGATTGCGGCTCTTACCGTTCTGCCGATGAATATGTAGGGCAGGCAGTTTCGCTCCTCTTTGCTCACCACACGTGGATCACAGAGCACCGCGCCGAAATCCGGCCCACGGTTGCCGACCGCTTTGTGAGCGCGAAGCGCCCGGATGCAATCGAGCCGGACTAGAAAGAGCCTATGAGCCGCGGCGTATGAAAACAGACGTCCGCCTGAGATAATGCGTCACTGTCTCAGATTCGATCGAGTGATGGCAGGGCTGCTTCGATTCGCGCCATTGATAGCCATTGGTCACTTATAACTAGGGAACCCACGCCTCAAAGTAACTGCTTAGTAACGTATTCTATCCATACTATGCAGATCAAATGAGCACCACTCCGGATAGACCTGGCGCGGCCGTCCGATGCTTCCGGATGCTGGTGTTGGCGATCACCGCGTTTCTCCTGCTGCAGCTAATCAGCCTCTATCTGAGTTGGCCCAAGCAGGTGATGCTGGGCAGCGTCAGCATTGTTCTCGGCATCGCAATGAATCGGTTCTCCACCTCTCGCGCCATTACGCTGGCGTTGATGCTGGTGTCGATGACGGCAACTCTCCGTTACGGTTGGTGGCGCGTCCATCTACTGGTGGACTTCTTTTCCGACGAGTCTAATAATCGGCTTTCTTTCGACTCGGCCTTCATGCTCATTCTTGTAGCCGCTGAAGCCTACACTATCGTGATCATGGTGTTGGGCTACATGCAGACCATGTGGCCCCTGAGGCGAATGCCAATCCGGCTGCCCAGCGACCAGGCCAAATGGCCTCACGTCGATGTGCTTATACCCACCTACAACGAACCCTTGTCACTGGTCCGCTATACAGCGTTAGCCGCCAACGCGATCGACTATCCGCCGGAGAAGTTGCATGTCTACATCCTCGACGATGGTACGCGCGAGGCCTTCAAGAGCTTCGCCTACGAGGCCGGCGTGGGTTACGTCACACGCGTGAAGCATAATCATGCGAAAGCCGGCAACATCAATCATGCTCTCACCAAGATGAGCTCTCCGTACGTCACCATCTTCGATTGCGATCATGTGCCTACACGCAGTTTCCTGCAGATGACGTTAGGTTGGATGCTGGTTGATCCACGCCTCGCCATGCTCCAGACTCCGCACCACTTTTACTCTCCCGATCCCTTCGAACGCAACCTGCTGAGGTATAAGACAATCCCCAGCGAAGCGGAGCTGTTCTATGGCATTGTTCAGGATGGAAATGACTTCTGGAACGCGACTTTTTTCTGCGGTTCCTGCGCACTGATCCGCCGCTCGGCGCTGGATGCGGTTGGGGGTATCGCCACCGAAACGGTTACCGAAGATGCCCACACTTCACTGCGGATGCAGAAGCTGGGATACGGCACCGCGTATATCAACATTCCCCAGGCGGCCGGGCTCGCCACCGAGACCCTTTCAGCCCATGTTGGGCAGCGTATTCGCTGGGCGCGGGGCATGATTCAGATCTTTCGCACCGACAATCCGTTGCTGGCCCGGGGCATGAAGTTTACGCAGCGTCTTTGTTACTTCAACGCCATGGCCCATTTCATGTACGCGTTGCCGCGGTTGATATTCCTCGGTGCCCCGCTGGTTTACATGCTGCTCGGCAGGTCGATCATTCCTGGGTATTGGGTTGCCATTCTCGCATACGCCGTTCCCCATCTTGTTCTGTCCAGTCTCACCAACTCACGCGTGCAGAGCAGGCATCGTCATTCATTCTGGAACGAGATTTACGAATCAGTGCTGGCGCCCTACATCCTTGCCCCAACGTTGCTCGCGTTGATCAATCCAAAACTTGGCGAATTCAATGTGACCGACAAGGGCAGCACCCTGAGCAAAACACATTTTGACGGCAAAATATCGACCCCGACCAAATGGATGCTTTTGCTAAACCTCTGCGGAGTACTGGTGGCTCCGTATCGAATGTTCGTGAAAGACCCACAACATCCAGGCACGGTCATCGCAAATCTGGTTTGGATCCTGTTCAACATGGTGATTCTCGGCGTCGCCGCTGCTGTCGCCAATGAGCAGAAGCAGAGACGAGGCTCGGTTCGCATTCAGGCAAAAATCCCGGTTCGTATTGACCTGCCCGACGGACGTCAAATCCATGGCATGACAATGGACATGTCTGTAGGCGGCGCATCCATAACCTTCGTCGGGGACGAGCGTTTCGACGCCGGCGATGTCTTCAAGATAGCTTTCCCCGAACACGCGGGCGAAGAAGAAATCACCGCGAAGGTAGCGGGCTTAGGCGATGGGGAGCTTCGCCTGGAGTTCTCGGTAGTTACCATCGCCGAACAGGAAACACTTACTCGCGCACTCTATTCGCGGGCGGATGCATGGCTCACCCCCGCTGAAACCAAGGAAGTAGATCGTCCGCTCAAAAGTCTGGGGCGAGTGGTCATACTTTCGTTTGGGGGCATTTACCAGATATGCAGAAGTTTCTTTCCTGAAAAGGAGATATCGGCAAAACCACGCATTGCTGAAACCGCCGCGATGATCGTACTCGCCTGTGTGCTGGGCGCTTGCTGTCAGGCGATGGCAAAGAGTTCACCGCGGGAAACAGAAAACGTCAGGAGTGCGGCTGGCGGAGGCATAAGCGATTCGAGTGCGGGTTTAGATAACGACCCCGGGGCAGCTTCTCCAGTCGATAGTCTTAGCGGTGTGTCCCAGACGCTGACTCTCAAAGATATGGGCGTACTCCGTGCAATTGAGATGCGGGGACCCCATTCCTACTACTCCGCGCGGTTTGCCCTTTCGTATGCGTTGTTACCCAGGCACGCGCCGCTAAAGCTGATCTATGGCTTCGATCCTGGTCTCGACCCGCGTACCACCTCCCTGAAGGTCAGTCTCAATGGCACGGCGATCGCCTCCCTCGTGCCCCCGCCGGTCTCGGAGTTGAATACTGGACTTACCCAGGAGGACATCATTGTCCCCAATGATCTGCTGGTGCGAAATAATACGTTGGTATTTGAATTTACCGGAAGCGGTGTTATGCAGCAGGAGGATCAGGCAAGAGCCCGTGTCCTCTGTCGCATCAGTGCTGCTTCTACGCTGGCAGTGAGTGGCGAACGCCTCCGCTTGCAAAATGATCTCAATCAGCTGCCTTTGCCGTTCTTCGACACCGACCTGCAGATCACCACCACCGTTCCCTTTGTCTTTCTCTCGCCGCCCGGCGCAAAGAGCATGGAAGCGGCCGGTATGGTCGCGTCATGGCTCGGGCTTCTCGCCAGTTCCAAGCCGGTTCACTTTGCGGTTTCGCTCGGACAAATCCCTGCGGGCGATGCAATTATCTTCTCCGCGGATCGATCAACCTTGCCTGAGTCGTTGAAAATTCCTTCCGCGGGCGGCCCCGTCCTCGCGCTCAGGAGCAATCCATCCGATTCAAATGGAAGTGTTCTTGTCCTTGCCGGCGAAGACGAACAACAGTTGTTGACCGTCGCGCGGACACTCTCGTTAACCAGCAAGGCCACAGCAACAAATCCAGCGTCCGGCCTCCCCTTGCTCGGCGATACCATGACCATTCCCGAGCTGGTAGTGCCGCCTGTGCGTCAGAGAGATGATGCGCCGCGATGGCTACCCACTGTCCGGGCCGCCCCCGTAGCGAATTGCCGCACGCAGGATGCCCTGCAGAGTGATGGCTCAACCCCCATTCCCGTTTACTTTCATCTTCCGCCGGAATTGTTTTACGGCGAAAGGCAGAATCTCGGATTGCAGCTTTATTACCGTTATAACGCGCTGCAGGCTGCCTCCGGATCGGTGTTGCGGGTGTCGGTAAACGGTAACCTGGTGAACGAGGCTGTGCTCCCGCCAGGGGCGGACTTCACTGATCGCCGGCGCCTCATCCTGGTTCCGGTCGCCGATATGCGGCCGTTTGGAAATACCCTGCTCTTCAGTTTCGACTTTGTTGCCGCCAATCGGGAAGCAACTCAAAATCCGGCATCGGCCGTTCTCAAGGGTGTAATTCTCTGTAATACATCCCTCGATTTGCATGGGCTTGCGCTGTGGACCCGCATGCCGAATTTGGAGCTCTTCGCCAATGCAGGGTTCCCCTTCACGCAATTGGCCGATCTGTCTGCAACTACCGTTGTGCTGCCAGCTGCCCCCAGTGCGGAGGAGATCTCTCTTTATCTTCACCTCATGAGTCAGTTCGGGGCGCAGACAGGCTATCCGGCGCTTCGCGTCACCGTCGCTGGGCCGAACGCTGTCATCGGTAAGGCATACGACTATCTCATCCTGGGTGCGGCTGCTAACCAGCCTGCTTTCGATTCGCTTGCCCCCTTGCTTCCCGTAACGCTTGACGCGAATGGCGCCCATTTCAAACAAACACACAGCTATCCTTCTTTTCTTTTCTCCATGGAAGCTGCCGCGGCGCGATGGTGGTCTGGTCTGCTGGGAAACCCCACGACCCAGGATCTGCCGTCTAGCTCAGGCGGAGTGCCTGACGCGCTGGTCGAAGAAATTCAGTCACCGGCTTCTCCTGACCGATCGTTTGTTGTTATCGCGCTTAAGCAGAATTCGTCGGCGGATGCGTTCACCAACGTGTTTCTCGATCGGTCGGAGTCGGATGACCTCAGCGGGTCGGTAAGCCTTCTGAGGCACGGAAAATTTGTATCCTACCCCACGCATGGAGCCTCGTATTACGTCGGCAACATTTCCTCGTTTGCCCTGATGCGGATATGGCTTACGCAGTATTTCCTGGTGCTATTGCTTGTGGTTTCGGCGCTCAGCTTTCTTGCCGCGGTATGGCTGCGGGATTGGTTGAGCCGGCGCGCCCGCGAACGTTTGAAGTTAGCAGACATAGCGAACGCCTCAAACTGGTAGCGGAAGGTTCACGCAGACTCGGCCACACTTTCATTTAGGCTCTGTGTAGGCGAGACGATGGCAAAAATCCAAACCGATAAAACCGAGCTGCTCTGGCCGGGTAAGTACAACGCGGACGGCACCCTCGCTGAGACGCCGCGGGCGAACTTACCCCTTCGGGTGACCGAATCATTCAATCAGAGCGTCGCCACGGCCGAAGTCCAATGGCGGAACAAGCTTATCTGGAGTGACAACCTGCTCGTCATGGAGTCGTTGCTGCAAGAATTCGCGGGAAAGATCGACCTCGTTTACATCGACCCGCCGTTTGCCACGGGAGCCGATTTCTCTTTCGCCCCCTCGATTGGAGAAGCCGAAAATAGCAGGCGAGCATCGGCCCGGGGAGAGAAGGTGTATCGCGACAACTGGCAGCTGGGAATAGGTTCCTACCTCGCGATGATGGCAGACCGTCTCCGCCTGGTGCGGGAATTACTATCGCCCAGCGGGAGCTTCTTCCTCCATTGCGACTGGCACGCGAGCCATCTGCTGAGAACAGTCGCCGATGAGCTTTTCGGGTCCGGCAACTTTCTCAACGAAATCGTGTGGTACTACTACAACAAATTTCAAGGCAATGTGAAACACTTTGCGTCGAATCACGACGTGGTGTTGTGGTATCGCAAGAGCGCGTCTTATCAGTTCAAGCCCCAACTTGAAAAGCGAGCCGAAGGAAAAGTAAAGCAACTGGTTCGTTCGTGGGATAAGGAGAAGGGGGCGATCGTTAACGCGAAAGGCTCGGATGGCCGGGTGATGTACCGCGAAACCGACCAGCGCGCGGTCGATGACGTATGGCGAATCCCCATGCTTCAGCCTGCTGACCGCACAGAGAATTGCGGCTTCCCTACCCAGAAGCCCGAAGCTCTGCTGTACCGGATTGTGCAAGCCGCGTCCTCCGAAGGCGACCTGGTAGCCGACTTCTTTTGCGGTTCGGGCACTACGCTTTCCGTCGCCGAGAAACTCAATCGCCGTTGGATTGGGTGTGATCTTGGCCGCTGGGGCATCCACGCCACACGCAAGCGCATGCTAAGCATTCAGGGATGCAAGCCTTTCGCAGTGCTCGACCTGGGCAAACGTGAACGCCAACACTGGCAGACAGTCACCTTCGCAGCGAGCAAAGGTCTGTCTCAGGAGCAAGTCCGGTGTGACTACGTTGCCTTCTTGCTCAAGCTCTATGGTGCTCGCCCGGTTGCTGGCCTCGCGCATATCCATGGCAAGAAGGGCAACAGCAAGAGTCAGGCGGCAGTGCAGGTCGGAGCAGTGGATGCGCCCATGACAACAGCCGCGATCGAGGCCGCCCTCAGCGAGTGCACCAGTTTGCCGCAGCGCGAATTGCACGTGCTCGCCTGGGATTGGCAGATCGGGCGCGCGGCCGATCTGGCCGAGGCCGCAAAACAGAAGGGAATCAAGCTGCTTCTCCTGCAGATCCCTCGAGAGGTCATGGAGAAGCAAGCCGCAGCCAAGGACGATTTGACTTTCTTCGAGCGAGTCCATTTTGAGGTCGCGATTGACCAGCCGGCCGATCTTACTGCACGAGTTACACTTTGTGATTTCGTAATCGCGAATGCCAGGCGGCTTCCCGAAGATGTGCGCCGCCAGGTGAAACACTGGTCTGACTATGTCGATTACTGGGCCGTGGACTGGGACTTCCGCGGCGAGACATTCACCCAGGGTTGGGCGGCTTACCGCACGCGCAAGGCGCGAAACCTCCCCCTGGTCTCCAGACCCCACACTTACGCGATGGCCGCCAAGCGCCGCATAGGCGTTAGAACGATCGATATTTTCGGCAACGATACTTGGCAGGCGTTCGAGGTCGAAGCGAAATGAGACCTGGCCGGCGCCTCAATCAAAAACCGTAGTTCTTTTTTCGTAGCGCATTTTTATATCGGTCGCGGGACTTTTTTGCCGCAAGCTCGGCGTCGTGGACCACGAATCCAGCTGTGTCCCACTTCTCCATCTCGACCATGGAGTGGTCGTCATTGGCCAGGCTCTCCTCAGCTCGGATCGCGGCTACCCAGTTATCAATCGTTTGCTTGTAATCGGCCAAAAGCTTGTCAAAGTCTTGATCTTGCATAGTGCTGTCAAATCTATGGCCCCTGCCGGCCAGCGTCAATGCGCCGGCTCTCGATTCACCAAAGATTGACAGTCGACGCCATCGGCCTAAACGTTTGGTCGCGGCATTCTTGCGTGCTCCAGGCAAGAATGAAGCCGGGCTCGATGATGATTCGGTCACATCCGGACGTACCCCTGCGATTGATTACTCAATCGCAGGCAACCGAGGAACTCCAGGTACCCAAAGAAGTTGAAAAGCTTCGGTTGCTAAGTTCCCGCCACAATAAATTGTCATTGAATTGTCATTGAATTCTCAGGCCGCCTGCCCCGCCCGTCCCGCCCGTCGTGGAGCTTGCCGTGGAGCTTGCCGTGGAGCCTGCCGTGGGACCGAAGTGAATCATTGGAGGATCCGCTGTTCTCTCAATCAACTTGGCATCCGGACGGAACTCGCGTGCGAGCTATGTCCCAAAACGGGCTAAGAGAGGCCGATCATCCTTCATTGATTGAACTATCTCGAATGCCATTCACATCGTGGGTAGACTATTTTGATGGGGTGAAGGGATATTCACCCCTACCCGAAGCCGGTAGTGTATCTTTTTCCCACGAAAGCTATGCACCAGGGGGCGTCGCAAAACAGGGCCAGACTTATCTAGGAATCACTGACAACTTCCGGGCTTCTTTCGTTCACGCGGACCAACTTCCGGGTGTAAAGTTTTGTGCAAGATTGTGATTGCCGAAAGTCTCGAAGTTTCTTGAAGAGGCGTGCCGCCGTGAAGCCTGTTTCCTGTTTTTCCACTCTCGTCGCCGCCGGCATTCTCTGCCAATGCGCCTCCTGGGCTCAGGCGGACCGCCCGGTTAGCCCAACCTCTTCCCCCACCAAGGCTCAACACACCGCAGCTCACTCCTCCGCCCCGGTGAACACGGTCATCATTCCGGGCCCTTTGCGCTCTTTTCTGCGCATGGCCGGTATCAGCCAGCAAATCGCTCCAGAAGACGTGTTGCCTCTGCTTGCCCGCAGTGCATATTCCACCGGGTACCTGAACGGCGTGCCCACGGAATATCTGCGGCTGGTTGATCGCTATCTGCACCAGGCTAGAGAGTTGCAGATGCTGGCCGGGTCAAACGAAACCATAACCGTTGCCAGCTGTAAGGATGCGGAGCCGTTGTTGGGTATTCTCGGCTACCGCGCGCGACCCTCCTGCGGGCAGAAAGACTCCGTTCTGGCAACTGCGGACCCGGAACGCGCCTTCCTTACCACAGATTCGGGATTTCCCCTCACCGCGCTGGAAGAGGCACTCGAGAGCGGTACGCCTTTTTCCTATAAATATCCGAGTTCTCGCGTTCCCGTGCTTTTCAATGAGAACGATTGGAAGTCGATCAGCACCAGCAAGATGCGCGGCACACAAGCCTTGATTGACATTCTGCTGCACGAGCCTGCGATCGACCGGCTTTATTGGGCGATGGCCAACACCGACGCGGAAACCAGGGTCGCACTGGAACGATCGCCCAGGCCTGGCAAGGCTACTGCCCTATGGACCCGTTCTTGACTTCTACGGAACCCAGATTTGCATACGTGGCGGCCGCGTGGTCGTGCCTGGCGGAAACTCCGCCGAGTCGGGCTGGAGGGACCTGGTGGGAGCCAGCCCAAGGATCCCCGGCGACTTTGTCCTTCACCTTGTGGGTACAGATAACGGCTGGTTGGCTGTGTACTATGACACCCTGTCGCGGGTGAACGCCAACCAGCAGGCTTATCTGACCAGTAGCCCCACGGCTCAGGCATCTCTACGAAGCGTTTCGCGAGCCGGATCCAAAAGCCTATGCCGCCCGCGCTGTATTTCGTAAGGCGCCTGCCCTGCTGATGCTGTTTACCCGGGTGCAGTGGAATCCCGATGGAGAACTGCGGATCCCCGGCAATCTCGATGTCTGGAAGCAGATCCTGGCGGAGAAGAGCGACTCAAAAGCCGGACATGACTGGGGCCGCCGCGCCCATGGATGGAAACATCCCGAACAACTGCTCGAGGGCATGACCGCGCTTGTCGCGCGTCGATACGGAGGAAGGTCCTCTGCAGATTTATCTGATGCTCAGCGAGGTGGACAGCGGTCGTGCGCCAGACAAGCGTCTGGCGCCGGAAACCGTGCTTCTGTTGGCCAACAAGTTCTCCCAGCTCAGCATTTGGTACCTGGTCGTTTTCTGAGTTTCCCGATTTGAACGACGCCTCGATTACGCAGTTTGTGAAGGTGGCCGACGCCATCGACGCCATCCCCAACCACAGCCTGCGCGGCAACGCCATGGGTGTTTTTCAGGCCAACGTGGGGCTCTGGCAAATTCTCGCTCGCCAGGGAGAAATCAGAACGGCAGACCTGAACCATTCCTGGCAACAAGTGATCGCGCCCTTTGCTACCGTCGACTCCTCCGCTCACCTGTTTGACGCCGGCCACGCTTCCCTGGGAACCCTGATGCTGGCGGCGAGCGGCAAGAGCCAACCTCTCTCAAGACGAGTTCGTTGACCTGCTCGCAGGCCCTCCTCAGAACACTCCTGAGGGCCAACGTATACGCCAGGACCTGGCAGCCCGGATGCGGACCGTGCTCGATGACCAGCGGCTGGTGTCGCTCGATACGTTGTTCGCGCTCGGCGACGGCCTCAACCGGATGGCGGCCGGACACGCCTGCGGGCAAAGACTTGATCCCACTGGCAAACGAGCTGCGAGAATTCGAGTTGCCTCGCCCCATCTTTACCGAGAGCGAGAAGACCGAATGGGCGCCCGGTGTGTACGCCAACCGTCACGCAGAATTGCAAGTGCACGTCGACATCACCAAAGTGATCAAGGCGCCCGGTACGCGCCTTCAATTGGAAGCGGCCCGGGGCCAACTCACTCCCTTTCTCAGGGACGTCCTGGTGGGTTTGAATTACGCCTACTACGAGCCTCCCGGAGCCCAGATACTGCACAACAATCCGCTCTTTGTGCGTTCCCACGATTTTTCCGGCGAAACCATTATGGGCGTGACCCAGCTCTGGCAAGCTCCTGAGTTGTTCAACCAGGGATCCCCGGCCGGTGGCGGCGCGTACCTGGTCGGCTCCCTGGCCGGGTTGCCGTATGTCCTGGCGACCACAGAAGAAGACTTCATCGCCCCGAAAAACGTTCAGGCCCTGATATGGAAAGAGGTCACGGCCGATCTGCTGGTGAGCGCAACCCTGCCCCGGTGGTGGAACGTGACCCGCAACGAACTCCATGCCGTAGCCCTCTATCAACGTTCCGGGGAAGAGCTCGTAACCGCGGCGGCGACGAATGCAGAGTTGCGCGGTAAAGTGATCAATATTCTCTCCGAACGCGTGCCGCCGCAGCGCATGGGTCAATTGGAGCGGGCCATCGCAGGCTGGTGACAGCAAGTGCGAGCCTTTCCCGGGTGACCCCGGCAGACACGTTTCAGCTTGCCGCCGAGTTTCGCCGCAAGTTTCCCCAGCAGGCCGCCGCGTCGGGAACTGCAGGCCTGGAATTGGATACGCTCAGCCGGCAATATCCAACTGAGGTCAGTCTGCAGCGCCTTTCCCGCGACTTTGGCACGCCTCATCCTGTGCTGGCGCAAAACTATACCTGCGAGCTGCTGAACCTGCAGCCGTTCCCCGCCTTCGGTGGCAATTCCAGCCGCTTGTTGGGCGAGTCGTGGGACTCGAGCAATCTATATTGGGCGCGTCTGGCGGATGAGAAGGGTTACTCGCCCGTCATGCTGAATCGCCTGGTCCCGGAGTTGACCCGCCACATGGTGGCGAACATTTTCGCGACCGATATCGAAGACTGGCTGGCGCTGACGCGCGCCATGAAAGAGACCGGCGAAGAGTTTCGTCAAGGCAAGATCGCCTTGCCTCAAATGGCGGAAGCATCCTCCTCCAACCCAGGAAAGCGGTAGCACCACGAGGACAGTCTTCGCTGGGCGCCGCAGCGGCCGGCCACAAATAAACGGGATACAGGACACACTATGGTAAAGCGACAACTTCTCTTCTTCTCGATCTTGATTGCTCTCTTCTTCCTGGGCGGCCGCGTCATCGGGGCCCAGGATGACACGACCAACATCCGTGTCAACGTAGACCTGGTGCAGTTAAACGTCGCCGTGACTGATAGCAAAGGAAACTACATTTCCGGCCTCGGCCCGGAAAACTTTTCCATCACCGAAGACAAGATCCCGGAGCGAATCGCGACTTTCGAAGAAGGCAATGAGCCGGCTCGCCAGGTACTTCAGGCATCGGCAGGTTGCGCCGGGCGGCAAACCTGCCGCGAAACCGAGCCAGCCGAAGGTAATCGCCGGATCGGCGCGAAAGCAACCGCAACGGCGGCCGACGGCGCCGCGATCCCAGCGGCCCACATTTCCGGCGCCAATGTCTTTGTGCTCTTCGATACCAGCAACTACATGTATCGCGGCTTTGTCTTTGCCCAGGATGCCATTACCGATTTCGTTCGCTCCCTGGAGGACGCGAACAAGGTCGCGTTCTATTCCTACAGCCGCGACCTTTCCCGTAATTCGGCGCTCACCTCCAACCGCGCGCAGGTTCTGCGCGGGGTGCGCAGCACGGTTGCTGGCGACGATGCCGCCTTGTACAACTGTCTCCTGCTGACCGTGGAAGATGCGGCTCGATACACCGGCCGAAAAGTGGTCGTGGTCTTCTCCAACGGACCTGACAACGCCAGCCTGGTGCCGCCGGAAGATGTTGCGGAGTTGGCTCAATCGACGGGCACCATCATCTACATGATCAGCACCCGGGAAGCGCAGTTGGAGCCGATCTCGACTGCCGTCTTTGAGCGCATGAGCAAAGCTACTGGAGGGAAAGCTTACTTCGCCCGTAGCTGGAGCGACGAAAAAAAAGCCTTCGCCTTCATCCAGGAAGATCTGGCACATCTCTACTCACTCAGCTACTACCCCCAGCCCAACCCCAGCACCGGCTGGCGCACCATCACCGTAAAGCTGGTGGGGAAAGACCTGCAGAAATACCACGTACGCACCCGCGCTGGGTATCGCCTGCAACAAGCACATGCAGCGGCTAATAATTCCGCGGAGTTGGATACAGAAGTGATTGAGAAATAACCGCTGCTTGTTTCGTTGAAAGGTGCAGATTCTTGAGCCCGTACATGGACGCTCTGAAGTACGCGCGGCTTTAGGGCTTCAAGCCGGTTCCTTCGGTCAGCCTTTCCACGCATGGAACATTCGTTCCCGACGTCACTCCGCTCTGTGAAGAGCTACTGCACGCGAACAGTTTTGGCTGGCTCATGACGGTGGTGGCTGCCTGCTCTAGGGTAATGTTCGCAGCTTCGGGTTGGAACCTGGAGCGTTTGTCGTCCTGTTGCAGCGACACGCTCTTGAAGAGCAATGCATTGCCTTCGAGGTGAACGTGGATGGCGGTCAATTCCCACATCGACGGGCCCACTTGTTGTTGTTCCAGGGCAAAGGAACTGCGCTCTTTCAATCTACCCAGAATCCCTCCACCGAAAGTTACGTCGTGGATCAGGTGACCCTTTATCTTGCAGATGCGGTGTTGCTGGTTATCGACCACCAGGTCTCCGGTCATGCTGCTGAACACGCGCGCCTCGCGCGTAGGCGGATGGAAGTTTGGCGCCGGTTCAAAGTGCAGCGAGGTCGTCGTTGCGGTTGCTCCCGTTTGCGTCCAGAGAAAAGCGGCGGGCAAGAGCTTTAGCAGGTCATCGATCTGCTGATTGTCGTGATTGGCCTCTGAGACTTGCTTGTTCTGCGCCCTGGTGTCATGCAGAAACTTGTCAATCAGCTCACGTTGCCGGTTTTCCGGAAGCTGCTGATCGTCCTTTTCGAGCACGCGTTCGACGTTGCCCCTTTGTGTGCCCGCAACCCACTGCAGAATATGCTCTTTCGGCTTATCGCTCTCTTCCAGAAAAATCCAATTGGAGTGATCGTTCTTATCCGCCGCCCGTTCGCTGTCCACCACCTGCTGAATGATTTGCTGCGGGTTTTGCGCATGCACCGTGCAGAACGAAAGCGCGAGCATACCCAACCAGAAAAGATATGCTTTTTCTTTGCCCATTGGCTGCCTTGCGATCAAAGAGAGTTACCGGCTTTTGATGCGCCGACCTCGCGGAACGGTTCTTCTAAGCGAAAAATTCAACCTGAGAATCCGCCGTGGCGGCAACCGTTTATCCAGTTACCAGGTCTTTTCCCGGTTTCGCTTTCAGCGCCGATTCGGCCATGCAAAATGCCACGAAGGAACTCTCGTCCAAGGGTTTGGCGATGAAATAGCCCTGCGCCACGTTACAGCCCGCCGCTTTCAGCACATCCCAGTCCTCCTGCGTTTCCACGCCCTCGGCGACGCTTTTGATCCCCAGCCGGCGCGCCATCTCCACGCTTGACTCGACGATCGTCCGTGAGGATGGGTTGATCGCACAGCCCTTCACGAACTCCTGATCGATCTTTATTTCGGTGAAAGGCACTCGCGTCAACTGCTGCAGGCTGGAGAACCCGGTTCCATAGTCATCCACCGCAAGGCCGAAACCACGCATACGCAGCCGGGTAAGGTTTTCCAGGACTGACGCAACTTCGGTCATGGCCACGGTTTCCATAATCTCGAAGATCACATGATCGGGACCTAATCCAGCGGAGCGCACGGCCTGTATCAGCCGGTCGGCCAGCTTGGTGTCGGCCAACGAAACCAGGGACAAATTTACCGAGACGGTCAGATCCAACCCACGCTCTCTCCATGAGCGGCAGGCTTTCACCGAATCTTCCAGCATGGCAAACGTAAGTTCATCGATGTTTCCGCTCTGTTCGAGGAGGCTGATAAACGCATTGGGACCAACCAGGCTATGCTTGGGATGGCGCCAGCGGGCCAGAGCCTCCGCGCCGATGGTCTGGCCGGTTGTCATCTCCACTTTGGGCTGGAAGAACGGTTCAAACTGCTTTTGTTGCAGGCCGCTCATGATCTGCTCAAGGCTGAAGCCGGCAACGGCGCCGGCAGCGCGCGCCTGCGATAATGCATTCGGTTCGTGACCTGCGATCAGATTCTCGATCCTATCGCGCGTCACGGGCTTATCGATCGCGCCCAGCAAGCGTACCCCGTAAGCGAGCGCCATTTTCTCTACCGAGAGCAGCAATGACCGCTCTTGCGCGCTGCAGATGATGACGGAGGCGCAATTGTGAGCTTGCCCCAGGTGCCGCAGGAACTCCATGCCGTCCATTTCCGGCATGTCCAGGTCGCACACCACCAGGTCCACCCATGCGGGGCCGCGAAGTACGGCCAACGCCTGCTTGCCATCGCCGGCCTCGATCACTTCCAGCGCGCCCATGGAACGCAGCATGCGCGCCACCGTTCGCCGCTGGAAATCATCATCCTCCACAACCAGCACGATCAAGCCTTCGGCTACGACCACTGTTGCTCCTCGCCAGCCTGGGTCGTTTCCGCAAAATGTCCTTCAAGCCGTGCCATCGCCCGGTCCATCGTCGTCATAGCCTCCTCTGGGCTGCTGGGCCCCACGGCACGCTCCATCGCTTCGCAGGCAGCGGCCAAATCCTGTGCTCCCACCATGCGGCTTGAACCCTTCATGCGATGCGCGATGCGTACCCGGGCCGGAAGATCCTGGGTCGTCAGCGCTGAGCGAAGTCCGGCGAGATCCAATCGCGTCTGGGTCATGAAATCAAGCAGGATTTCCGCTCTGTCCGTAGCATTTGCCGCGATCTTATCCAGTTCCGCAAGGTTGATAGGAGAAGTGTAGCCGCCGCTCGCCTCCGCGTCGGTCACAACGGCAGCGCTCGCTGGCATTATGGCGGCGGACGGCAGCCACCTCGACAGAGTCTTTTTCAATGCGGCCAGCCCGGCCGGCTTGGTCAGGATATCGTCCATGTCCGCGGCGTGACACAACGACACCGCGGCGGGGAGTACATTGGCGGTCCAGGCGATGACAGGGGTTCGCCGCCGGCCTTCAGTGGCCTCAATCTGGCGAATGGCACGCGACAAGGCGTAGCCGTCCATCTCTGGCATGTTGCAGTCGGTGACGACGACGGCGATGGCGCCCTCCTGCCAAATCGCGAGCGCCTCCCTGCCGTCCGCAGCCGTCTGAACCTGAAGGCCGAGCGCCCCGACTTGGCGCGCCAAAAGATTCCGATTGGTCGAATGGTCATCCACCGCAAGCACCAGGGGGCCCGCGCCAGGTACTCTACTCACCAGCAAAGGGAGGACGGCCGCTGTCAGCTTGCTCTCCAGTTCGGCTGGCGCAATTTCAGAGATCGGCAGCGTGAGCGTCACACTCATCGTCGCTCCTTCGCCAAGTGCGCTCTTCACCTCGATGGTGCTGCCCATCATCTCCGCCAGCCGGCGGCTGATCGATAACCCCAACCCGGTGCCGCCATACAGGCCAGCCGTGAACGCGCCCGCCTGTTCGAACGGCTGGAACAGGCGCTGTTGCACTTCTGGCTCCATGCCAATGCCGGTGTCTTCTACCGAAAGCCTCACCGTGTCGGTGCCATTTTCCCGCGCTAGTAGCTCTGCCCGTACTTCCACATAGCCCTCGCTGGTGAACTTGAGCGCGTTGCTCACCAGATTGTTGAGAATCTGCGCCACGCGCAGAGAATCGGCCAGCAACGACGGACTGATGCGCGCATCCACCGAATGCTTCAGCGTGAGATCCTTGGCGCTGGCCACGGCAAGGAAGGTATTTGCGGTCCGGCGCAGCAGTTGTTCGATCGACACCGGGGCCGCCCGGATCTCGAGCTTCCCCGCCGCTATCTTGCCGAAATCGAGGATGTCGTCGATGATGCGGACCAGGCTCCGCCCGGAGTCCCGCGCAATCTCCAGCGTCTCCCCCTGCTCGCCATCCAATTGCCACAGGGAGAGCAACTCCAGCATGCCTAGCAGGCCGTTGAGCGGCGTGCGAATCTCGTGGCTCATGGTGGCAAGGAAGGCGTCCTTGGCGGCGACCACGGCTCGTTCTGCCTCCCGGGCGCCTGTCACGTCGCGTGCAGTGCTGAAGAAGAGCCCTCCTTCATAGAGCACGGATCTCCACGACAGCACCCGCCATGAGCCGTCCTTGTGCAGATAGCGGTTTTCGAATTGCAGCACGTCCTCCGCGCTGTTGGCCAACCGCTCTCTCTCAAGCAAGGAGGTTACGCGGTCGTCGGGATGCACGAAATCCTGCATTGGACGCGCCAGAATCTCTTCCGTGCTCCAGCCCAACGTCTTCGAGAACGCCGGACTCACGCGCGTGAAGTATCCGGTCGTTGTCGAGATGGAAAAAATGTCGAGCGAGAGCGCGAAAAAAAGATTGAGCTGATCCTCCACCTTCTTGGCCTCGCTCAAATCGCGCGCGATCCCCGTGTAGTGGCGTTCACCGCCCAGTCTCATCTCGTTCAGCGCAAGTTCGAGAGGAAACGTGCTGCCGTCCTTTCGCCTTCCCAGGACTTCGCGCCGGATGCCGATGACTCGTGCCTCATCCATAGTGCGGCAATGTTCGAGGTAATCGTCGTGCTGGCTGTGGCAGGCCCCGGCCAGGAGCATCTTGATGTCGCAGCCAACTATCTCAGTGCTCGCATAGCCAAAAATACGCTCGCCGGCCGGGTTAAGGGTTTCAACATTGCCATCCTCGTCGATGGTAAAGACGCCATCCACCACCGTGTCGAGAATCGCCTGCAGCCGGCCGGTGCTGTCGCGCAGCCGCTGGTCAAGCAGCGCCTGTACCGCCTCAACTTGTTTCCGCGCCGTGTTGTCGGTGCCGATCAATAAATAACCGATGATTTTCTTTTGCCCATCGCGAAGCGCCGTCACAGAGACGATCGCGGGGACGCGGCTGCCGTCCTTGCGGATATAGGTCAGCTCGTAAATATCCTCGATCCCGCGCGAGGCCTTGAATACCAGCGCCTCGAAACCCGGCGTAATCGGCGTATCCAATTCCAGGCTCAGGCTAGCGGCCCGCGCAATCAACTCCTGCGGATCCGAGATGTCGGCCGGCGTGACCCGATTGACGACATCCACGGCGGCAAAGCCGAGCATTCGTTCTGCCCCGGCATTGAAAATCTGGATCACGCCCTTTTCATCCGTGGCGATGCTGGAGAAATAGGCGCTATTGAGAATGGCGTCCTGCAGAGCGCCCGTCTTGAGCAGTGCTTCCTGACGTCTGAATTCTCGAATCCCGGCTGGGCTACTCTGCGTTTCACCCATGCCATCATCAGAAGCGTTTCCCGGCATAACCTTCGGCTCGAGAACGATCATCGGAGTATCTTCTTCGGGCATCACTTCACCGCGACTCGTTACCCGCGGGGCCGCAGAAAAAGCAGGCTACTTCCCTAACCATGGAAGCGTGTTTGCGCGGTCTCTCTTTCCTATCGGCCGAAGGACGGAATCCCATGAAAGGGCACGCGGCTGAAAGGAAGGAAAAATGGAAGGGTTTCGAAATAGGCCAGAGCCCAGGGGCCCCGATTCCTGGTATAGGGACTGTGGCCGCGTTGGTGTTCCGCGAGTCGCTGATCCAGGTTCAGCGCTGAGCCGACGTAAAACTTGCCGGTAGATTGACTCTTGAGGATGTAGGCGGCTGCCATGTCAAGCACGAGGAGACTCGAACTCTGACACACTGCGATGTTTTCAAGTGATGGTAGGCACGAGGAGACTCGAACTCCTGACCTTCCCGGCGTTGCCGGGACGCTCTAGCCAGCCGAGGCGTCAATTAACTCCTGCACAGAACGGTGGGATTTCCAGGATTTGATTTGGAGCTCTCGGCGCCGTGCCTCAGGAAGTGTCGTGTAGGTTTCGAAATAGGCCAGAGCCCAGGGGCCCCGATTCCTGGTATAGGGACTGTGGCCGCGTTGGTGTTCCGCGAGTCGCTGATCCAGGTTCAGCGCTGAGCCGACGTAAAACTTGCCGGTAGATTGACTCTTGAGGATGTAGGCGGCTGCCATGTCAAGCACGAGGAGACTCGAACTCTGACACACTGCGATGTTTTCAAGTGATGGTAGGCACGAGGAGACTCGAACTCCTGACCTTCCCGGCGTTGCCGGGACGCTCTAGCCAGCCGAGGCGTCAATTAACTCCTGCACAGAACGGTGGGATTTCCAGGATTTGATTTGGAGCTCTCGGCGCCGTGCCTCAGGAAGTGTCGTGTAGGTTTCGAAATAGGCCAGAGCCCAGGGGCCCCGATTCCTGGTATAGGGACTGTGGCCGCGTTGGTGTTCCGCGAGTCGCTGATCCAGGTTCAGCGCTGAGCCGACGTAAAACTTGCCGGTAGATTGACTCTTGAGGATGTAGGCGGCTGCCATGTCAAGCACGAGGAGACTCGAACTCTGACACACTGCGATGTTTTCAAGTGATGGTAGGCACGAGGAGACTCGAACTCCTGACCTCTACCGTGTCAAGGTAGCGCTCTAACCAACTGAGCTACGCGCCTGCAGGTGCATCACGCTATCATACCAAAAGCTCCTGTACCATCAAGATTCTGGGCTGCAGCCACGAGATCGGAATCCCTTGCTGAAAGAATTACGCGCAGCGCCTAACCTGCTTACTTTCCTGCGCCTTTGCCTCATTCCTTTCCTCGTGATCGCGGTTCTCGAGGCCCATTACAAGACCGCACTGTGTCTCTTCATCGTTGCCGGATGCAGCGACGGCCTCGATGGCCTGGCGGCCAGGATGCTCAAACAGCACACCCAGATCGGTCAGTACCTTGATCCGGTAACCGATAAGCTCCTGCTGAGCACCCTTTTTCTGGTCCTCATGCACCAACAGCTGGTGCCGCGGCGCGTCACGGTGCTGGTTTTTAGCCGCGACCTGGGCATTCTCATTGTCGCCTCGCTCCTCTACATCAGCTTCGGCATGCGCGATTTCCGCCCTAGCATCTATGGCAAGGCGAATACCTGCGCCCAAATCCTGGCCTTGCTCACAGTCCTGCTCTGCCAGATCTACGACCCGAGGCCACTGGTCATGCTGCGGACCGCGGCCCTGGATGCCACCGCCGGGCTCACCATCATCTCCGCCTTGCATTACGCCTGGCGCACCGCCCGGCGTCTCGCAGTCGCCGAAACCCAATGAAAATCGCCGCCGCTACGGCAAAGGTTTGAAAATTTCGCTTTCAATGACAAACTATTGCCAGCACCTGGCTCCCGGTTTAACTTTACTGAAACAGTTCACTACCCAGCTTTTGATCGTACCCGCTTTGGGTGGAACTGCTGCGTTTTACGAAGGCCTATATGTCTGAGACGATCCAAGCACGCGTTCTTCGAGTGATTGCCACCACCCAGCGCATTCCCCTGGAGAAGGTTAAGCCCGACAGCACCTTCGAAGAGCTGGGCATCGATTCGATGGACAGCATCAATATCCTCTTCGACCTCGAAAGTGAGTTCGACATCGAGATTAAAGACGAAGACGCCAAGAAGATTCAGACCATCCGCGAAATGATCGACGGGGTCACCTACCTGGTGGATTCCAAACAAAACCCCTCCGCCCAGGCTGCAACCGAATAAGTCCCACCGGGATCCCGCTATCGGGAAGGTGCTGGAGTTTGTTACCCTCGGTCCAGCAACAGTCCTTAATGAAAACGGTGTAGATGCGAGTTGTCATATCAGGAATGGGCGTCATCAGCGCTCTGGGCCACCACCAGGAAGGCTTCTGGCAGGCCCTCGTCGATGGCCAATCCGGCATCGGTCCCATACCGCAGGATGTTGGCCCCAATCCTGAAATGGGGATGAATCAGGTTCGCTTCAAGAACGGCGCCGCCGTCCTTGGCTATGATCCCAGCCACTCACTTTGCCCGAAAAACTCTTAGTTTCATGGACCGGTTCGCCCAGTTCTCCGTCATCGCAGCCCGTGAAGCTGTGGCGGCGGCTGGAATCGAATGGACCGAGGAGTTGCGCGAGAGTGCAGCCATCATCACCGGCTCCTGCATGGGCGGCAGATTTACCGAAGAACTCGGATATTGGGAGCTCTTCCACCATGGGCGGCATCGTGTTCACCCATTGACTATCCCGCTGGGGATGAGCAACGCAGGAGCGAGCCACATTTCCATGGAGTTCGGCCTCCATGGTCCCGCTTACACCATCTCCACTGCTTGTTCCTCGTCGGCACACGCTATCGGTAATGCACTATGGATGGTGCGTTCCGGGGCTGCTCCGCTGGCTATCGCCGGCGGCAGCGAAGCCCCGCTTTTTCTCGGAGGCCTGAAGGCCTGGGAGGCCATGCGCGTCGTTAGCCCCGACACTTGCCGGCCCTTCTGCGCAGACCGTTCCGGAATGGTGCTGGGCGAGGGCGCCGCCATGCTAATCCTGGAGCCGCTGGAGCGCGCTTTGGCCCGCGGAGCGAAACCGCTGGCTGAAATCGTGGGCTTTGGCATGTCGGCCGATGCCTGCCATGTCACGCAGCCGTCCGCTGAAGGCGCCGCCCGCGCGATGCGTGCCGCGCTCCGCGATGGCGGGCTAGCTCCGGAGCAGGTTGGCTACATCAACGCTCACGGAACCGCCACCGACGCCAACGATCGTATGGAGGCCGCGGCCATCCATGACGTCTTCGGTTGCCACGCCGGAGCGCTGCCGGTGAGTTCAACGAAATCCATGCACGGGCATACCTTGGGCGCCGCCGGAGCGATTGAAGCGGTTGCCACTGTGCTGGCCCTGCGCAATGGAGTACTGCCCCCGACTGCCAATTTCACCAAACCTGATCCGGAGTGTGACCTGGACGTGATTCCCAATCACTCCCGCGCCGCAGCGGTTGAGGTGGCCCTGTCGCAATCCTTCGCGTTTGGCGGGTTGAACGCAGTGTTAGCATTTCGCGCGTGGCCGTAAACCGCAACTCTCGATAAAGAATTGCGATCCGGTTCTCAGACAGGAACCAAGGCGCTCAGCTATTGGCCAGCCTAGTTGCGAGCCATCTTCTCAAAAACGTCCAACGCGTACTCCAAATCGGTCTGAGTGTGCGCCGCCGTGACACAGAGCCGCAACCGCGCCGAATCCTGCGGAACAGCAGGGAACAGCACTGGAGTGGCCAGAATGCCATGGTCACGGAGCCGTCTGGCGAACAGCCCCGTGGTCGTCTCGTCGTTGAGAATTACCGGAATGACCGCCGTCTCCGACAATCCCGTGTCATAACCCAGCGAGCATAGCCCGCTACGCAAGAAGTCTGCGTTGTGCTTGATCCGCGCCACCCGTTCGGGCTCGCTATGCAGAATCGCAAACCCTTCGCGGATCGCAGCCACCGCTGCCGGACTGAGAGCGGCAGAAAAAATGAAGGGCGATGCAGCGTGTTGAAGATAGATAGCAAGTTCCTGCGAAACGGCCGCAAACCCGCCGGTCGAAGGGATTGACTTGGCCAGGGAACCGGTCCAGATGTCCACCTCGTCGGTGGCAATGCCAAAATGTTCATCCGTGCCGCGCCCACGCGCTCCCAGTACACCGGAAGCATGCGATTCATCCACCAGCAGAAAGAAGCCAAACTCCTTCTTCACTTCGAGAATCTCGGGCAGATGGCAAACGTCGCCGTCCATGGAAAACACGCCGTCAGAGATGACCAGGGTACGGTTGGCCTGCGATCCGTTCTGTAACTCCTGGCGCAAAGAGGAGGCGTCGTTGTGGCGGAATCGCTGCAGTTGCACTCCGGCGAACCGGCAGGCATCCGTCAAGCTTCGATGGCAGAGCGAGTCCATGATCACACGATCGGCCGGCCCGAGCAGCGCACCGAGCACGGCAACGTTCGCTAAGTAGCCAGAGCTGAAGGTGATAGCCGCTTCGGTGCCCTTATAGGCGGCGATGTCTCGCTCCATTTGTATATGTTGGTCCGTTGTTCCGGTTAGCAGGCGCGCTCCGCCCGTACCCGTGCCGTACTTCCGGATCGCTTCAATCGCCGCGGCGTCGATGCGCGGATCGCCAATCAGTCCCAGGTAGTCATAGGACGACAGCATCAGCATGGAGTGGCCGTCCGCCCGGACCTGCGGGCCGGTTCGCCCTTCCAACGGAATCTGAAAAGGATAGGCGTCGTTATCGCAGGCATACGCCGTGGTCTCGAAGAGCCGCCGGGCGCGCGCGTCGATGAGGTCGCTCTTGCGGAAGTTCCAGCGCTTTTCCGCGGTGAAATATCCGTTGAAAGACTTACCGGAAGAAGAAGGAAATCCTACTGTTCCGTTGTGAACTTGTGATTTCGTCTCTGTCGGAGTATCCATTGATTTAACTGACTATAGTGCAGGACGATGGGCTTGGGAAGCCTGGAGTTGCTGTCCTGGCACGCTTTAGAGCAATTTATTCTACGGCTCGATCCTCCCCGAAGCGGCCCTAAGCGGGTTTCCCGACGGAAAAGCTGGGTAAATAATTCATTCTGGGCTCCTACTCGGTTCTCCGTAGAGCCGATAAATTTCGCCCGCGCCGCGGACCTTGGATGAACGGTGAAGACGCAAAAATGCTCTAATTGTTGTAGCCTGTCGTTCCTGAAGGTCCAAGCCTCTGGGCGTGGCTTGATGCTGGTTTCCAAGTACGCTGGAGTCCGTTCAGAATGTCTTCTCCTGGCCTGCACACTTCGACCGCCGTACTGAGCCCGCGCCCCATGCCCGAGGTTCGTCTGCAAGACAAATTTGGCCGCACCATTACCGACCTGCGCGTCTCCATCACCGATCGCTGTAACTACAAGTGCGTCTACTGCCGCACCGGCTCCCAGGGAGCCCAATTTGCCGAGTTGGCCATGGATGACTACCTACGGATCATCCGCATTTTTGTCACCCTCGGTATTCAAAAAGTGCGCCTTACGGGTGGTGAGCCGCTCCTGCGCAAGGGCATCGTCAGGCTGGTGGAGCAACTCGCCGGCCTCAGATATACCCATGATGGCTTATCTGACCAGCCACTGGACCTCGCCATTACCACCAATGGACATCTGCTGGAGAATATGGCCGGTCCGCTCGCCGACGCCGGCCTTAGCCGAATTACGGTCAGCATGGATGCGGTTGACTCGGCGACGTTTGCCCGCATCACCCGAGTGCCCGGTAGCTTCGAAAAGGTCCTCGCCGGTGTGCGTGCCGCCCAGCGTGCGGGGCTGGGGCCGGTCAAGGTGAATTGCGTTCTACTGCGCGGCTTTAACGACGACCAGATTGTCCCCTTCGCTCAATTCTCGCGGGACGAGGGCGTCATCGTTCGCTTTATCGAGTTCATGCCGCTCGAAGAGGACCGCTTGTGGACCCCGGAGCTGGTTGTTCCGCTACCGGAGGTGGTGGCCCGTCTCACCAGCTTTCGCCCCCTGGTCGCCCTTCCCGCAACCAATCCCAGTGAAACCGCCCTGCGCTATACCTTCGACGACGGCGTGGGAGAAATTGGCATCATCGCCCCTGTATCGCAAGCGTTTTGCGGAGCCTGCAGCCGCATCCGCCTCACTTCCGACGGCAAAATCCGCACCTGTCTCTTCTCTCACTTCGACCACGATCTCTATGGCGTGCTGGTGCGCGGTGGTTCCGATGAGGAGCTGGCAACGTTCATCCAGGAGACAGTCCAAACCAAAGAGTCTCGCCACCATATCGGTGAGGCCGGATTTCTGAAACCTTCACGCAGTATGGTCCATATCGGAGGCTAACAACGGAGTCAGGATTCCCGGCTCTGTCTTCCAATGGTCGATCATTCTTTCTCAGAGCGTCCGACACTGCCGAAGGACCTGATGGTCTTCCACGACGTAGCGCGCGCGTTGACCTCCTCGCTGGATCTTGACTCTATCCTGGGCGCAATCATGCAACAGATGGAGCAGTTCTTCGAGCCTGAGTCATGGTCATTGCTTATCGTCGACGAGGAGCAACAGAATCTCTACTACGCGGTTGCGGCCGGCAAGTCTTCCGGCGACCGCAACCTGCGCGTCTCGATGGGCGAGGGCATCGCTGGCTGGGTGGCCCAGCACGGCGAGCCGGTGATCGTCTCAGAACCTGGAAATGACGCTCGTTTTGCCGCCTCTCTGCCGGGTTCCTCGGTAAGATCGGCCATCTGTATCCCGCTCCGTTGGCGCGATCGCACCCTGGGCGCCATCGAGTTGCTTAACTATCGGGTCTCCACCCTGACCAGCGAAACCATGGCGTTTCTTCAGGTCTTATGCGACTATGCGGCGATCGCTATCCAGAACGTGCGCGCCGTAGAACGCATCCAGGAACTGACCATCACGGATGACTGCACCGGCCTGTTCAACTCCCGGCACTTGTTTTCTGTGACCGAGGGCGAGCTGGAGCGCTCCCGCCGCTTCAACTTTCCCTTCAGCCTGGTCTTTATCGATCTCGATCACTTCAAGCGGGTCAACGATCTGCACGGCCATCTGGCCGGCAGCAGGCTGCTGGGCGAAATCGCCAGAACCATCAAGCACAATGTCCGGGGCATCGATTCGGCCTTTCGCTACGGTGGGGACGAATTTATTGTTCTGCTGCCTCAGACGGGCAAAGATGCGGCTCTTGAGGTGACGCAGCGGCTTTTGCATGCCTTGCGTGACACGCAGTACTTGTTATCAGAGGGACTGGACTTGCGGATGATGGCCAGCTTCGGCGTAGCCACTTATCCGGACGATGGCAACTCCGTCCAGGAGATCATCGGCGCCGCTGACGAAATGATGTACCTGGTGAAAAACTCCGCACGAGGCAACATCGCAGTCGCCCAACGCGGCTTCATTCAAGCTTGACTGCCCCTCAAAGACCGAAAATGCATTAGCATGGACCGCGGTGGTGGACCAAGCACGCTAGGAGCGGAACATAACAATGGAGCAACAGGGAAGACGTCTTCGCATGGGAATGGTCGGTGGCGGCGCGGGTTCATTCATCGGCCCGGTACATCGCATGGCGGCCGAATTGGATGGGGACATCGAGTTGGTAGCCGGCGCTTTCAGCCAGGATCCAACCCGGTCCCGCGAGGCGGGCGTGAAATACGGCATAACTACCGACCGCGCCTATGCAAATTTCGAGCTGATGATGGAGCAGGAGCGGAAACGGAAAGACCCGATCGACTTTGTCTGCATCGTCACCCCCAACCATCTTCACCTGCCCATTGCGGCGGCCGCCCTGGAACACGGTTTTCACGTGATGAGCGACAAGCCGGCGACCGCCACCCTGGAAGAGGCGAAGACACTCCAGGCTGTGGTCCAGCGCACCGGCCTTCTTTACGGGTTGACCTTCACCTACACCGGTTATCCGCTGGTGCGCGAGGCGCGCAAAATGGCCCGCGGCGGTGAGTTGGGGAAAATCCGCAAGGCAGTCGTTCAGTATTCCCAGGGCTGGATGAGCGACGCCCCGGAGACCAAGGGTCAAAAGCAGGCCGTGTGGAGATCGGACCCGTCGCAGGCGGGAATGGGTGGAGCAATCGGCGACATCGGCGTTCATGCCTTCAACCTCCTGGAGTACGTGAGCGGCCGCCGGGTCGCGGAAATCTGCGCCGACCTTTCTTCCGTAGGAGAAGGCCGGACGCTGGACGATGATTGCAACGTGCTGCTCAAACTCGACAATGGCGCGCCAGGCGTACTATTCGTGTCGCAAATCGCAGCCGGTGATCGCAACGATCTCCAGCTTCACCTCTACGGCGAAAAAGGCGGCCTGCACTGGTGGCAGGAAAATCCCAATTACGTTGAGCTGAACTGGGTTGGCAAGCCCAGTCAAACCCTGCACGCCGGCGGCGATTACCTTTCCCCGGATGTCCGGCGCGACTTTCGCCTGCCCCTGGGCCATCCCGAGGGGTTGGTGGAAGCATTCGCCAACATCTATCGCGACTTCGCCACAGCCGTCCGCGCTCGCTTCACCGATCCGGCGGCAAAACTGAGTGAGCTCGTCCCCGGCATTGACGAAGGACTGCGCAGCATGGCCTTTGTGGAGCGGGCCGTATCCAGCAGCCGTGCGCGCACGGGCTGGGTGGGTCTGTCGCAATAACTGCTGCTTATCAACGAAACGAGTGAGACCATGAAAACTGTCAAAGGGCCGGCTATCTTCCTGGCCCAGTTCGCTTCTGATCAGAAACCCTTCAACACCCTTGAAGACATAGCCCGGTGGGCCGCGGGCCTTGGTTTCAAGGGCATCCAGATCCCCTCATGGGATAAGAGATTCATCGACCTCAAGCAAGCGGCGGAGAGCCAGGGCTACTGCGACCAGCTGCTTGGCACATTGCACGGGGTGGGTGTGCAGCTCACTGAGCTCTCCACTCATCTCCAGGGGCAGTTGGTCGCGGTCCATCCGGCCTATGATCAACAGTTCGACCTCTTTGCGCCGTCCGAGGTGGCAGGCAACCCGAAGGCACGCCAGCAGTGGGCGGTTGAACAGCTGCTATTCGCTGCCAGGGCCAGCCGAAACCTGAAGCTCGCGGCCCACGCCACATTTTCCGGAGCTTTGGCGTGGCCCTACATGTATCCCTGGCCTCAGCGCCCGGCGGGACTCGTCGACGAGGCTTTTGCCGAGCTGGCCATCCGGTGGCGTCCGATCCTCGATGCCTTCGACGCGCAGGGAATCGATCTCTGCTATGAAATTCATCCTGGAGAAGACCTGCACGACGGAGTTACCTTCGAACGGTTCCTGGCCGCGGTCGGTGGTCATGCGCGAGCGAATATTTTGTACGATCCCAGCCACTTTGTCCTGCAACAGCTCAATTACCTGGAATTCATCGATATCTACCACGAACGCATCCGCGCCTTCCACGTGAAGGATGCTGAGTTCAATCCGACTGGGCGATCGGGGGTTTACGGTGGATATCAGGACTGGGTCAACCGCCCTGGGCGCTTCCGTTCGCTGGGTGATGGCCAGGTCGACTTCGGTGGAATCTTCAGCAAGCTGGCGCAGTATGACTATCCCGGTTGGGCGGTCATGGAGTGGGAATGCGCCCTGAAGCACCCTGAAGACGGAGCCCGTGAGGGCGCGCCCTTCATCCGTGACCACATCATCCGGGTTACCGACCACGCCTTCGATGACTTCGCAGGTGGGGAAGCGGACCGCGAAAGCAACCGCCGGCTGCTCGGCCTCTAGTCGTATGCCGTACCGCGCGCGCAGCAGGCCACAGCCGCTCGACGAGGCCGCCCTCTACCAATACGCCGTCGGCGCGCTCGCCCGCCAGATGCGCACCGTGGCGGAGCTGAAGCGCCTGATGAGCCGCAGGGTGGAGGCCGGCGAAACAGGCGAGAGCAAAATGGCGGCCGTGGTCGCGCGCCTCGCGGACCAGCATTATCTCGACGATGGCGCCTTTGCCTCTACCTACGCACGCCTCCGCCAGGAGAACCAGAGCTTCGGCAAGCGCAGGGTTCAGCAGGAGCTCACCCGCAAGGGTGTGCAAGCTGATCTCGTCGCCGCCACGCCTGGAAACCGCCTACCAGCAGATCAGCGAAGACGAACTGATACGGCGCTATGTCGCCCGCAAGCGAATTGACAGGCCGCAGGACGACAAGCAAACGGCACGCCTGATCCGCCGGTTGGTGGGCGCCGGCTTCTCCTTCGCCCTCATTTCTAAACTGCTAAAAAGCTGGAAAATCGACTGCGACGAAGCTGACCTGGTCTCGCCAGAAGACTCCTGACTACGATTCGACACCGCCCCAATAAACCGACCTGATCCCTGGAC
Source organism: uncultured Acidobacteriaceae bacterium (assembly GCA_963758385.1). Taxonomy (GTDB): domain Bacteria; phylum Acidobacteriota; class Terriglobia; order Terriglobales; family Acidobacteriaceae; genus PALSA-350. The sequence goes on from CAVWVA010000002.1 coordinate 897,715, forward strand.
GGGCGCCCCACCATTTCTTTTGCTTTCTCCTTAACCCATCCAACACAAATCTCTACCCACCCGCCAGGGCACTGCTAAAGTGATCTAACTCATGCGCAGGTATCCACAGCTAATAGCGATCGTCAGTATCCTGGCCGCTGCAGCCCAAGCCCAAACCCCGGACCTGATCCTTGCGCACGGGAACATACTGACCGTTGACCCCAAAGACTCAATAGTCCAGGCGATCGCCATTTACCAGGGAAAAATCCAAGCCGTCGGCACAGACGCGCAAATCCTACCCCTGGCCGGACCCAATACGAGACTGATCGATCTGCATGGAAACACCGCGACTCCGGGGCTAATCGACACCCACGCCCACATCGCTACTGGAGGAGTTGACCAGCTCTACTCCGTAAACCTGAGCGAAGCCACCAGTGTGACCGAAGTAGTTCGCCTCGTCCAGGCCGCGGCCCTTAGTCTCAAGCCCGGTGAATGGCTCAAAGGCAGCGGCTGGGACGAAGGCAAGCTGGCGGAGCAACGCTACATCCTGGCTTCTGACCTGGATAAGGCCGCGCCGCACAATCCCGTCTGGGTGGAGCAAACTACGGGACACTACGGTAGCCGCCAACCATGAAGCGCTGCGGCTGGCGCACATTACCGCGGCAATCGAAGGACCCGCCCGCCGGCACCATCGACCGCGATCCACAGGGCCAGCCGACTGGCGTCCTAAAAGAATCAGCCATGGACGCCGTGCTCAACCTGATCCCGCCGCCCACTCCGCAACAATGGCAAAACGGAATTCTCCGCATGGTCGACACCTTGCATCGCGAAGGCATGACCGCGGTCAAGGACCCTGATATCGACCAGCCTATTTGGGACGCTTACCGCCAACTGTTGCAGCAAAAGAAGCTGTCACTGCACGTCTGCGTGCTTTGGCACGGCGGCACCACCATCGAATCGGCCCGCGCAGCCCTCAGCCAAATCCAGATGCTGCCCCGGCCGCCCGCTTCCCTGGGCGATGGCAACCTGCTCTCGTGCGGAGCCAAACTCTACATGGATGGAAGCGGAGGCGCCAGAACCGCCTGGGTCTACCAGGACTGGAACAAGAACTCCATCGCCATCGACCGCGGCAATCACGGCTATCCCCTAACCAGGCCCGAAGTCTACCGCCAGCAGGTACGCCTTTTCCATCAGGCAGGCGTCAACGTGGGGACGCACGCGATCGGAGATCACGCCATCGACTGGGTGGTGGATACCTACGCCGAAGTGCTGAAAGAAAAGCCAACACCCGGAATGCGTCACAGCGTTATCCATGCGAACATCCCCACCGATCATGCCCTGGACACCATGGCCTTGCTGCAAAAGCAATATGACGCGGGCTACCCCGAGGCGCAGCCAGGCTTTACGTGGTGGATAGGCGATACCTACGCCGGCAACTTCGGACCGCGCCGCGCGCAGCGGCTAAATCCGTTCCATACCTATCTTTCGCGGGGAATTATCTGGACAGCAGGTTCGGATTACTCCGTGACCCCATTACCCGCCCGTTTCGGCATTTGGGCCTCGGTCGAGCGCGAGACCGCCAAGGGTACGTACGGTCCGCATCCGTTCGGAATGGCGGAATCGGTCGACGTGCGCACAGCCCTTCGCTCCTACACCACCTGGGCTGCCCGGCAATTGTTTCTCGAAGACAAGATCGGCTCCCTCGAACCTGGCAAACAAGCTGATATTGCCGTATGGGATCAGGACCTGTACACCATCCCCGCCGAAGACCTGCGTAACCTGAAGTGCGAGATGACCATTTACAACGGGGAGATCGTCTACCAGGCCGCCCACCCTCCTCTCACCGCCACTCGCCGCTAAAAAACCAGATAAACTTGAAAGATGCAGTATCGCTCTGGTTCTGAGATCCGGGAAACCTTCCTGCGTTTTTTTGCCTCGAAGGGCCACCGCCGTGTCCACTCCTCTTCGCTGGTCCCAGCGAACGACCCGACATTGCTATTTACCAATGCCGGCATGAACCAGTTCAAAGACGTATTTCTCGGTGCCGAGCGCCGCGACTACAACCGCGCCACCACTTCGCAAAAGTGTGTGCGCGCCGGCGGCAAACACAACGATCTGGAAAACGTCGGCTTCACCCGCCGCCATCACACCTTCTTCGAAATGCTGGGCAACTTCAGCTTTGGCGACTACTTCAAGCGCGAGGCGATCGCCTTTGCCTGGGAGCTGGTCACCTCCCCGGAGTGGCTCGCCATCCCTAAAGAGAAGCTCTACGTCACGATTTTCAAAGGCGAGCAGGGTGTTCCCCGCGATGAAGAAGCCTATGAGCTTTGGCGCGGGCAGGGGGTGCCTCCCGAGCGTATTCACGAGCTGGGCATGAAAGACAATTTCTGGGCCATGGGCGACACCGGCCCCTGCGGGCCGTGCTCGGAGATTTTCTATGACATGGGCCTGGCTGCCTCCGAAACCGGAGAGGACAAGCCTTTCGGCGAGGACGAAGCGCGCTACGTAGAAATCTGGAACCTGGTCTTCATGCAGTTCGATCGCGATCCGCAGGGGGAACTCCACTTGTTGCCTCGGCCTTCGATCGATACCGGAGCCGGGCTTGAGCGCATGTCCGCCGTGCTGCAGGGGAAAATCTCGAACTTCGAAACCGATCTGTTTACCCCGCTGATCGCCCGCGCCAGTGAACTTACCAACACTGGGTACCGTGACGGCAGCGCCCCCACCGACGCATCGCTGCGCATCATTGCCGACCATTCGCGCGCGGCGACCTTTCTTATTTCGGATGGAGTGCTGCCAGCCAATGAAGGCCGCGGCTATGTCCTGCGCAAGATCCTGCGCCGGGGCATTCGCCACGGAAAGCTGCTAGGGCAGGAAGATGCATTCATGTTCCGCATGGTCGACGCCGTGCGCGACGAAATGCAGGCTGCCTATCCCGAGCTCGCCGACAGCGCATCTCGCGTCGCCAGGGTCGTCCGCGCCGAAGAAGAACGCTTCAGCCGGACGATGGCCCTGGGATCGAAGCAACTCGACAGCGCCATTGAGCGCGTCCGTAAAGATGCCGGAGACAACCGTCCCATGCTGCCCGGCGCAACTGCTTTCCATCTCTACGAAACTTATGGCCTGCCGTACGACTTCATGGTGGATGCGGCCCGCGACCAGGGCATCGATTTCGACTTAACCGGTTTCGAGCAGGCGCGCAGCGAAGAGCAGGTGCGTGCTCGCGCATCCTGGAAAGGGGGAGCCAAGGCTTCTGCCAGCCCGGCCTTCCGCTCGCTGCCCAAAACCGTATTCGAAGGCTATCGCCAGCTCACCTCAAAGCATTGCGAAGTACTCGCCATCATCAGGGATGGTCTGGGTGTGCCCCAGGCCAACGCCGGCGAGAGCGTCGAAATCGTACTCGATCACACCTCGTTTTACGCCGACTCCGGCGGCCAGGTGGGCGATACGGGCTGGCTCTACTCCGACGATCACAACGTAATCGTGGCCGACGTTCTTGGTTGCATCCAGCCGGTCCAGGGAGTTCGTTCCCACAAGGTCTACCTGCGCCAGCCCATCGAACTAGGCACTTTTGTCGACACCGTGGTAGATACAGAAACCCGCTCCGCCATTCGCCGCAACCACACCGGCACCCACCTGTTGCATGCCGCCCTGCGCGAGGTCCTGGGCAAGCACGTCAAGCAAGCCGGATCGCGGGTTGATCCCGAGCATTTGCGTTTTGACTTCTCCCATTTCACTGGGGTCGCTGAGGAAGAGCTGGCCGACGTGGAAGAGATGATCAACCGCCAGGTGCTGGCCAACAACAAGGTGGAAACCCTGGAAGACGTTCCCCTGGATGTAGCGGTGAACGAATACCACGCCATGGCGCTGTTCGGCGAAAAGTACGGCGAGAAGGTAAGGGTAGTGAAAATCGGCGACTTCTCGACCGAGCTTTGCGGTGGAACCCACACGGGAGCCAGCGGAGAAATCGGAGTGGTCAAGCTGCTCAGCGAGGGCGGAGTATCCTCCGGCGTTCGCCGCGTGGAGGCGGTGACTGGTCTTGGTGCACTCGGCGAGTTCCGCCGTGGCCAGCAAGTGGCGCAACTCGCGGGTCAATTTGCCGGACCTGCCGGGGAGCAACTCTCTCCAGCGGAAGCCTTACGCACCAAGCTTTCCTCCCAGGAAGAAGAAATCAAGAAGCTGCGCCGCGAGCTAGACCAGGCCCGCATGAAGTCGGCTGCTTCCTCGGTTGCTTCCGCCGTCAGCCAGGCAGTTGCGGTGGACGGCGTCCAGGTGCTCGCCCAGCGAGTAGATTCGCTGGACCGCGGACAGTTGCGCACCCTGGTCGACAATCTCCGCAACAAGCTAGGCTCGGGCGTGGTCATTCTGGGCTCAGCCCAGGAAGATGGCAAGGTAGCTTTGATCGCTGGAGTAACGCGGGACCTGACCGGCCGCCTCTCCGCTGGCAAAATAATCGCTCCCCTGGCCCAGAAAGTCGGCGGCTCAGGCGGAGGCCGTCCGGACATGGCCGAGGCCGGTGGCAAAGACATCTCGGCCCTCAACGCCGCGTTGGCCAGCGCCCCCGAAGTAGTCCGCGACCTACTAGGCAAGACCGCACTGAGCGTCTAAACCCAACCTTGTCAAAACTGGACGGGTGCCCCACGTTCGCCCCCGCGTCCGTGGGCCGAAAATGACGGGCGAAGCCCGACAACCGCTTTTCTAGTCCTTTACAACTAGGTACTTCCGCCGGATCCTTCATTGATGGTCGCAACTACGCAACCTATAATCGGGTTAGCTTTGGCGTACGGGACCGCTTTTCCTTGAGTTTGGAGAACAGTCCAGGTCAGGAAATGAGTTCAGATCCGCTCAAGCAACTATGCTCCGTGCCGCGCGTTTGCTCCGTGCGTTTTGCTCTCGAAGCCGCATGACGCCGGCTAGGCTGCAGCGCGTCGCCTCGGGCGCGATCTTTACAGCGTCTCTCTTCCTCACCATTCCGGTCCCTGGCCAGTCATTGCCGTCGCCCTTCGACCATGCAGTGAACCTGCGTGAAGCGCTGGAAGCCCGTCCACAATCCCAGCGCACGCCACGGGCCTACGAGCGCGTTCTCGATGCCTACCGTGCGGTCTACCATGACGATCCCGCGTCGCCTAAGGCGGATGCCAGCGTACTGGCCGTAGCCGAACTCCTGGCCGAACAAGGCCGGCTCTTTTCCAACCAAAAGCTACTCCACGACGCTATCGGCCAGTACGAATTCCTCCGTCAGCAATACCCAGCTAGCCGCTTCCGTGCCCCGGCTCTCCTGGTCGAGGGCGATATCTATCGCCATGACCTCGACGATCGGGAGCAAGCAAAGGAAAAGTTCCAGCAGTTTCTCAAGAGTTACCCGCAGAATCCGCTTGCCGGGCAGGCCCGCGTCGAGTTGAGCGAAATCCACCACGAAGAGCAGCTATCCAAACGCCAGCAACACCATGCCGCGGTGCAGCAACCCTCCGCAGCGCATGTGGATCGGAACCCCGTTCTGGCTGCTGCTATGGATTCGCAGCCCACCCAAGCCCCACGGCCCCCGCCCGCCCCGGCGCCGGCGGTCACCCAGCCCAATCCACCAGAGGAGAAGCCGGCCAGCATCTCCCCACCCCTTCCGCTGCACCCTGGGCGCATCGCGCTGGTGAGCGGCATTCGTCACTGGTCGACCCCCGTGTACACCCGCATCGCAATCGATTTGCAGGACGAGGTGGCCTATCAGGCTGCCCGCGTACCCGGCCCGGACCGTATCTACTTTGACTTGTACGGCGCTCGGCTGGAGCCGGCCTTGAACGGCAAGTCCGTCGAAGTAATTGATGACGGCTTTCTCAAGCGCATTCGTGCCGCGCAATTCTCCAACAACGTAACCAGGATTGTGCTCGATGTCAGTTCGGTCTCTGACTACTCCGCCTTCCTGCTTCCCAACCCATGGCGTTTGATCATCGACATTCACGGCCTCAAGCCGGGCGCCACGCAGACTACAAACCTGGCCAGCGCTGCGCCGCCCGCAACCCCAACGAAGAGCGTTTCCCCTGCAGAGCAATCCGTTAGGGTCGCACCCGCGAAACCGCCCACCCCCAGCCCAACACAGGAGATCGCTTCTCTTGGACAGCAGCCGGATCGCATACAGGCCACGCCTCATCCGACCACGCACCCCATCTCGGCCTCGGTTGCTGGAACTGTGCCTGCTCCACAGGCAGACGATGGCTCCCTGGCTTCCACCACGCCGCCACCCGGCCGCAGCCATAAGAAGCCCAGCGCCATGCACCCGGCACCTGTCGAAGATGACGATAATCCGCCGCCCCACGAAGCCGAGCCAACTGCAGCCGGCCAGCGCTCTCTGGTACGCACTCTCGGCCTGAAGATCGGCCGCATTGTGATCGACGCCGGCCATGGCGGACACGACTCCGGAACCCTCGGTCCGGGAGGGATTGAAGAAAAAACGATTGTGCTTGACGTAGCGCTGCGCCTGGGCAAACTGCTCAAACAGCGCCTGGGCGCCGATGTGATTTTTACCCGTGACAACGACACTTTCATTCCCTTGGAGACAAGAACCGCCATTGCCAACAAAGCGCAGGCCGATCTGTTCCTCTCCATCCACGCCAACTCCAGCTCTGACTCCTCGGCGCGCGGGGTCGAGACGTATTACCTGAACTTCACCACCTCGCCCGATGCCCTGGAAGTAGCCGCCCGTGAAAACGCTGTCTCGGACGAATCCATCCACGAGCTGTCTGACTTGGTGAAGAAGATCACACTCAAGGACAAGATCGATGAATCCCGCGAGTTCGCCGCCGACGTACAGAAGTCGCTTTATAACGACCTGGAAGATGGCAACCCTGGATTGCGGGATCGCGGCGTCAAGAAGGCGCCCTTCGTGGTCCTGATCGGCGCCAACATGCCCTCGATCCTGGCCGAAATATCCTTCCTGACAAATTCCGACGATGCCCGCGAACTGCAGCAGCCTGCCTATCGCCAACGAATCGCCGAGTCGCTCTACCGCGGCGTATCCACCTACATCAGCGGCCTGAGCGGCGTACGCCTGGCGCAAACCAACCTGAGTGGCCACTGACAAATTCGGTTTGGCGGCCGCGATGAGGAGCGAGTGCCCCAGGGTCTAACGCAGTCTCCATCCCCGATTTTTGTAAAATTGAATAAAATTAAACTCTTTTTGGGTATTTTGCGGCATTTGGAGCGAGTGCGCCTCCGGTGCGCAGCCAAAACTCGGTCAGGATGCATAAACAAGAAATCCCGCCGCGGCGGGATGCTTGGGATCAAGAGCTTTGAGACAAGGGCCCGACAAGGGCTTGCAGACAGGGATCGAGTGTGACACCGGACAGGAGGTAAAAGCTGTCCTTCGCTCGCGTACAGGCCGAAACTTCCGGCGCCTGCCGGCTAGAGAGCGAAACGCGAGAATTCGCTTTCTGCCGAAATCGTCTGTCAACAGGGTATATCCCCTGAGTGATCGGAACAAGAGGTTAACCAGAATTGAGGGTTAGGGTCTGGGCTTTGCGATTCAGAGATCGTAAACCCGGCACAAATTTCCGTCATCCGTGACCACTCAACCGGGCCACGCTGCCTTGCTCTCCATATTGTGAACCGTACTCCACACCCACTGTACTGAAGTCGAGTGTGGTAAATCTGCTGAGGAATGCAATTCCATCGATCCTCCACGGAGGCAGCCATTGCAAGACTACGATTGGGCCGGTGTTTTTCCGGCCATGACCACACCGTTCCGGTCTGACCTCACCATCGACTACCAGGTGTTGGAAAGACAAATCGAAGTATTTATTGAAAGTGGCTGCAAGGGAATCATTGCTCTCGGTTCCCTGGGTGAAGCGCCCGTGCTCGAGACCGATGAGAAAATCGAAATAGTAGCCCAGACCAGCCGGGTACTTCGCGGCCGCCTGCCGTTGGTCGCAGGCATCTCTGCCATGAGCACCGCAGAAGCCGTATCCCTTACCAAGGCCGTCGCCCGGGCCGGCGCAGATGGCTTGATGGTCTTGCCTCCCTATGTCTATCGCAGCGATTGGCGCGAAACCAAAGCGCACCTGAGCGCCATATTTCGCGCCACCCCGCTTTCCGCGATCCTCTATAACAACCCGGTCGCTTACGGCACAGACATCTTGCCCGAGCAGATAGTTGAGCTCCGCCAGGAGCACGACAACTTCTATGCGGTGAAGGAGTCGAGCGGAAGCGTCCGGCGGATCACGCACCTCAAGCACCTTGCAGGAGATTCGCTCGCTCTCTTTGTCGGCATGGATGACGTGGTGGTGGAAAGTGTCGCCGCCGGGGCCGTCGGCTGGGTCGCAGGTCTAGTCAATGCCTTCCCAACCGAAACTGTGCGACTCTTTCAACTCGCGCAACAGGGTCCATCCACCGAACTGGCGTCGCTCTACTCATGGTTCCTACCTTTGCTGCGCTTGGACACAGTGCCCAAGTTTGTCCAGATGATCAAACTGCTGCAGCAAGAATTAGGGATGGGCTCAGCCAGGGTGCGCCCTCCCCGGCTTGCGCTCGTAGGCGCTGAACGCGAAGAGGTGTTGGCCGTCCTTCGCTCCCGCCTCAAGGAGCAATCTGCGTAACGATGCTCTCGCACTTTGTCGTGAATTGGAGTCGAGTAGTGTGGGGTGGCCCAAGTCTCGCTTTTTAGACCAGGGGTCTGTGAACGACTTAGCTTAAGAGCCGGGTGCCCCGTCCTTGACGGGATTTTCCGGCAAGAGTGGGAATCATGAATCCCGTTATCAATCAAAGGAGGGTCATCCGGAGATTGGTTGCGCTACCTACCGCGAATTCGACACCCACGGGAGAAATGCTCTAGTCTCTGAACAGATGCGTATGCTTCCTGCCCTGCGCAGCCCGTTGTCTTTCCCCATCCTTCGCGCTCTTCCGGCCTCGGTTCTGTTGTTGTCTGCGTTGGCGATGCCAGCGTTGGCCGCGCCCGCTCCAGCCACCCCGGCCGCTCCATCCTTGTTGCCCACAGACTTCGCCGGCTGGAGCCTGGCCTCCCCCGTGCAGGACAGTGCCGTGCCTGAGGCGGCGGATGCCGGCAACGCCGCCGTTCTTAAGGAATACGGTTTCCAGCAGTTCGCCTCTGCGCACTACGCGAATGGCGACAACAAGCTCAGCGTTCGCGCCATCCGCTTTCAGGATGCCAGCGGCGCTTTTGGAGCGTTCACTTTCTTCCGCCGCCCCGGTAGCATCCAGGAGCAGATCGGCCGTACCGCTGCCTGGGACGGTAGCCACGTTCTGTTCTGGACCGGCGCCACCCTTATAGACGCCACTCTCGATCACGTAACTCCCATGACGGCATCGGAACTGCGTGAGCTAGCCAAGGATCTGCCGCAGCCCTCAGGCTCAGCGAATGTGGCTCCTCCCCTGCCTGGCTATCTGCCCCGCCAGGATCTCGACATTGGTCTCAGCCACTACTCTCTTGGCCCGCAGGCCTATCAGCGAGGCGGCGGCGTGCTTCCCGTAGCCCTGGTCGACTTTGCCGCCAGCAGTGCCGAGGCGATCACCGCAGACTATTCGACCCGTGACGGGGATGGACAGGTGACGCTCCTCATTTACCCCACGCCGCAACTGGCCGCGGCGCGTCTGCGTGACATCGATGCCTTCCTCAAGGCGGGAAACACCCAGTCCACCTGGCCGCAGGCGCTTGCCGAGAGTCGTCCCGGATCTCTGCTCACTCGCCGCAGTGGTCCCATTGTTGCGGTCGTCAGCGGATCGCTCCCGCCCGCCACCGCGCACAAACTCCTAAACCAGATCAACTACCAGGCCGATGTTGTTTGGAATAACCCACAGGGCTATATCAGCGATGGCTCCAAGGTCGCCCGTCTCATCCTGGGTATCTTCGCCCTGACCGGCATCCTGGGCGGCGCGGCATTGCTGCTGGGGCTGTTTCTCGGCGGCGGTCGAGCGCTCTACCGGGTGCTTCGCGGAAAGCCCGCGTCCGCCTTCCAGGAAGAAACCGAATTCATTCGTTTGAACCTCAAAGACTAAGAAGCTCCAAGGGGGTTACCCCTTTGAGCAGACAAAATGCGTGCCGCCAGTTTGAACCGTCAGGGGTGCACCTCGCCTCCTAAGTGCTCAGATTGCAGCGGCTTGAGACCGTAATCGGCTCCTTGCAGATGAAGCGAGGGTTGTGCACTAGCAAAACAGCACTGACGCTAAATATTTGATAATAAATGGCTTAGATGCGTCTTGATTTTGCCTTGACACCCTCGGGAGGCAACCATAAGATTTCGCCAGAAAGTTCTGATGGCTTTGCCTCCGTTGGAACTATTCTCCCTAGAGAAGGGGCCGCCCTGTTGCCGGGCGGCCTTTTCGTTTTTCCACAGAGCTTTCCTGGCGGCTCTCGACAGCCACAATTGGTCCCTTCTTTACGCGTGGCGGCGGGCTAGATACAATCCCGAAAGGTACGTGCAACCGGGGCACGCCGACGTAGCTCAGTTGGTAGAGCAGCTGATTCGTAATCAGCAGGTCATCGGTTCAAGTCCGATCGTCGGCTCCATAGAATCGATGTTCACCGCACTTTTCCCGGCCCCATTTTTCCGGCAAAGGCACGGGCCAGCTGCCCATTCTCGCCGCAGGGCGCAGATATGGCGCAACCCGATGAACTGAGTGTGGCGTTCCCCTACTGCTCAATGTCGCCGTAGATCCAGTTTTGATCTCCGGTACTCAGTCGATAGTGCAGCAGCAGGCTATCGCGTTCCACCCACTTCGAGCTTCCAGCGTTGTACGAAGCCAGGGTGACAAGCACGTTCGCCCAGTTATTTCCAAAACTCACAGCACCACTCGACACACTGGAGATGGGGATGACTGCTTCGATCCGTCCGGTGGCGGGCTCCCACTGCGGCGCAATGACCCAATCGATCGTCCGGTCGTTCGTCCAGCCCGTTTCCGAGCCGCTCCAATGCTGATAAGCAGGGGAATCGCTGTTGCGTTCTACCATGAAGCTCATCGGCCGCCTGAGCGAGCCACCGGAAACTCCGAAGTTGCTCCCCGCCGCACTTCCGTTGGCAAAGTCCTGACTGTAGACGCGTAGTGAGAAAGCCGGCTGCTCCTGGTAGTGAGGAAGCATCCCCGAAACGTTATCTATCCGCAGGTAAAGATTGGCCGTGTCGTTAGTGATGTAGACGCGTTTTATTTGATACGCCGCCGTGGCGCCCGAGCGGATTTGCGGACCTACAAAGTAAGGAACATTGACCCACTGCGCCCAATCGGCCGAGGGGGCAGAGGTCACATTTATATTCTTCATCGTGCCTGCGTTGTATACCGGAGGCACGGCGCTCAGAGAGTACTGGCCCTCATAAATCAGAGTGGCGAGGACGAAGGCGGAAGCGGTCAGCGGCTCGCACATTGAGCTGAGCAAAGGCTGCCTGGTTACGTTGGAGACGGCTTCGCCGGGCGGCATATATCCACGGCCAAACATACTTGTGCACCATTGCAAACGCGACAGCGCAGCCGAAGTTTGCCCGGTGAGGATTTCATACACCGCAACCCATACGCTCATCTGCGGCCAGGAGGGTTCGGGACCGAGTGCTTCGTTGTCGCCGGGGCTCCATGCGCCGGTGTAGTAGAAAAGATCACCCAGGTAGCGCGCCAGCCCATACGTTTGCTTGTTGAGTGTGCTCACCACTGTGGATACATGATTCGCTGCCCGGCCCGAGGCGTGGTCGACAGCGCCCAGCGCGATGAGCATATTGGAAGAAGAATCGATCAGCGGTTGCACGCTGTTATCTGCATTCACGGCCCGGTTGTAATACGCTGCCGGGTTCCACATACCTGGCGGATTCCAGGTGGACGGCCGTTGCAACGCCGTCATGATCGAAGCGGCTCCGCCCGCATACCATTCGGTGAGGGCGATGTCGCCGAGCGATTCGGCCAGGGATTGTGTCGCGTACAAACCGATCACATACCAGGCCTGCGTATAAGTGTTGTGTTCCAGGCCGGCTGACATCTCTTCCCAGATGCTGTAGTCCGCCTGGCCAAGGCCGTTCGACTGGATGTTGTGGACAATCCAATCGGCCGCTCGCGTAACGTTGGGCCACAGGTCAGCCCGGAATTGGGTATTCGCGGTAAGCGTGTAATGCCGGTAGACCCCGTAGATAAACGCGCCGATAGAGTCGTACTCCGGCTCGACGAATGAGACATAGGTGCTGTCCCACATGTTGTAAGTAGTCTTCCAGGTGCCGTCGTTTCCCTGGCAGCTGGCCAGCCAGCGCCAATGACTTTCCGCTTCAGCATGGTGACCGCTTGCGTCGAGCGCGATGGAGGTGATTGCGCTGTCGCGCACCCAGTTCTTATAGCCGTAAGCGAAAGGGTTGGTGGTTGCGCAAAAAGCGCCGCTCACCGGATTCTGTACGTTCTTGATGACCATCAGGGCCCGTTCATACACCTGATTGATTCCATCGTCGGCGAAATGTATCCGCTTACCCTCGTTGCCGTTGGTTAGCCATGCGGTATAAGCCGCAGTCGTGGTATCAAACCAGGCTGGGCCGGTGGCGGCCCGGGCGGCCGCAATCGCCGCGTTTGCATCCGCCTGCGTTTCGCAGACGCCGATATAGAAATAAATACTCTGGGCTTGTCCAGCAGCTACCGTCACCCGACTGTTGAAACTCAGGTCGACGTCAGCGGCTGTGAGGTCGGCATTTTTCATCAGCGTGCCGTTTGCGTCGAAGCTGTACCACCCGGCGACGGTTGGGCTAGCCGGCGTTTTGACCGCTTCGTCGCCGGTTTGATATCCGTCCACTGCCTGCAACGCCCCCAGTACCACGAAGAGTTGTCCCGATTGGGTCATATCCGCGATCAGTGCATTGTTGGCGGAGTCATACCAGGCATGGACCTTCTTGCTGAGGTCGACATTGTTGAGGTGAACCTGATCGAGGACATTAAAGGTAAGGCTTTCCGTGGTTGGATTCGTCAGCGTGTAGCGAACGACAAAGAACGGCTGATTCGGAGGCGCAGCAAAACTGCGGGAGAGTTGCAGCTTGGGTTGTACTGCGGCGCCGCTATAGGTCAAATAGTTTGTGGTCAGGATTCCCGCTTGGCTGTTGCCGCTCTCAAACCAGGCTTCTGCGTCGAAGGCGCCTGCATTCGTGTACTTTTCGTTACTCGTCTCGTCGCGAAAGAATCCCGTATATTCCATGATCTGATTTACGTTCCGCCGCGCAAGCGAGCCACGCAGGTAATGCAGCTCCCCCAATCGCGGACCAGACACGGACGGATCGATCTGGCAGAGTTTAGCCGCTTTCCAGACCCCGACCAGGTCCTGCCAGTTGGAAAGATAGAGGGCTCTCGTGGATGTGCTGGAAGGCTGCGTAGGATTCATTGGTCACCTGCGATGCATCGAGAATGTACCGGGTTGCCGACGTGCAGGATCACTCCTGCAAATAGCGTTTGATCGGCCGAAGAGCCTGAATAACTTTTGCAAGAGAACGATGAGATGGAATTTTGAAAAAGAAAAGCGCTCTATTTGCCCGTCGTAATAGCCCACGATCTCAGCGCCCCCAGAAAGGTCCCACGGCAATGCTCTCCAAGTCAACGATTTTTCCACAGTATTCATAGACCCAACCGAACGACGAAACTGGCGCGCTATTCCCATGGTGCAACTGACCTTTGAAACGTTTCTGTCGTTGAAAACACCATAACCATGATGATTACGGATGGCGGGTGTGCTATGCTTCGCGCATTCGAATTAGCCAACGCGTGGGGTTCCAAATGTTGGCCTATGAATTATCAGCAAAAGGGCTTATTTTGCGCTGGGTTTTGTGTCCTGGATAACGCGCAGAACCGATGCTGATCATGTTGCCACGGGAACAGGGTATTCCTCGTGTGCTATGCAAAATGTTCGCACTCAAAACGTTGCAACAAGGTAAAGACTTCTCACTCCGCGTTGGATTTTCGCGGCCGGGGAGCTACGCCTCTCAGCTTCGGGATGTCTCCTGGCGCAGAGCGAAAAGCGGGCATGGTTGAGCGTGCAGCTTGCAGGCTTTACCCGTACATTGACCCTCGAAAAGATACCAGCTTGTGAATGCCAGATCCGGTAGTCCAGAGGGACGGTAGATGAAAGGTCAGCCGCCGTTACAGAACGAAGCCAGGGACAACGAGGTGTTGTCTGGCGTCGTAGGCAGGTCTGCAAAGCTCGTCGCCGTGGCGAAGCAAGTACCCCTCATCGCAGCCTCGGACGCTCCATGCCTGTTGCTGGGTGAGACCGGGACGGGCAAGGAACTGTTTGCCCGCGCCATGCACTATTTAAGTCCCTGCAGTGATAACCCCTTTGTTCCACTGAACTGCGGCGCTATTGCCGATCATTTGTTTGAGAACGAGCTGTTCGGGCACGCCAAGGGTGCATACACGGATGCACGATCGCAGGAAAGTGGTCTTCTTGCGTATGCCGAAGGCGGCACGCTGTTTCTCGATGAGGTCGATGCGCTCAGTCCTTCGGCCCAGGTGAAACTACTGCGCGTACTCCAGGAGAGGGAGTACAGGCCGCTGGGTTCTGCTCGCTCTGTGGTCACGAATGTGCGAATTCTCGCTGCTTGTAATTGCGATGTGTGGCAACAGGTGCAAGCCCGGCTGTTCCGCGAGGATCTGTATCACCGCCTGAATGTGCTCCGCCTGGTCATTCCGCCACTGCGCGAGCGGATTGACGACATTCCATTGCTGGTACGGCATTTCTTATGCGAATTCAGTGCGCGCGAAGGCCGGGGCAAGGTCGAAGTCACATCCGCCGCGATGGCCCGATTGACGGCATATCGATGGTCGGGCAATGTGCGCGAACTGCAGGGCGTTCTGCATCGCGCCTTTTTGCTCCATAGGGGCCCGTTGCTAGATGCAGATTCTTTCGATCTTCCGGAAGTACGGCCAGTACCAAATCATTCCATTGCGAGCGACCCCCCAACCGCCGTGCAACAGCAGACCCTGAAAGCGGCCAAGGACCGTGCTGTCCAGCAGTGCGAGCAGACGTATTTGACTGAGGTGCTGCGGCGCTGCGAAGGGAACGTCAGCCGCGCGGCGCGCGCCGCAGGCAAAGAACGGCGCAGCTTTCAACGGTTGCTCAGAAAACACAATTTCGATCCGTCGAATCTTTCTCCGCGCACAATTATCTAGTCATCTCGCCCCGCCACGTACGCGGGTGTGTTGAAAGCTGTGGAATCCCACCCTTCAAAATGCGCGAAGGATGGGGCACCCCTTTTGGCGCTGTCTTCGTTCGGAAGATTTGCACAGGCCGTCACGTCGTTTCGTCAGTCGTGCCGCACCTGCGGCAATTCTGCTCCCCCGGCTAAATTCAGCGATCTACACGCTATATGGCTGCTGCCTACGCCAGATCGCGCTGGGAGGGTGCGGCATCGATGCCGCAGCGCCGGCAGATGGCACATTCCTAAGTCCTTTGTTGTGAGAGAAAGTGGACGACCTTTGTCATGGCATCAGGATTGCAAACTCGTGAACGCGGCTATTCGCCGGGGGGCTTGTGTCTCTGGAAGAAGAGGGCCGTCGACGGAGGATTGAACGCCGAGTGCTCGAGTATGTTGTGGACCGCCCTGCGGCTAAAGACACGATCGAAGGGATCCGCCTCTGGTGGTTGCGCGAGCAATCGGATGTTTTGTATGTGACTTTGCGTGAAGCCCTGGCCGCGCTGGTGACAAAAAACTGGTTAGTGGTGCGATCAATGGCGCGCGACGGTGGAGAGCAAGCCAACGTGTACGGATTGAATGCAATGGAAGTCGACGCGATCCGAAGCTACCTGGCGCAGACGCCGGATGCCGGGAAAGAAGGCGGCAATGGCTAATTTCCGCGCTGTCTTTGATGTTGGCAATTCCATCGCGCGCTTCCTCACGAATGCGTACCCGGCCGACTTGAAAGCCAGTTACCCCTGTACCTTTCAACTCGTTTCCAGCGCGCAGATTGCCACCGAAGACGATGTCAATCTCGATCAGACGGTGTCGATTTTTCTGCACCGCATTACGATCGATGAATATTCCCGCGCGGTCACGCGAATCCAGGATGCACCGGGGCGTCAACCGTCGCTGTTTCTCAACCTGCACTATCTCATCACTTACTGGGGCACCAGCGCGGAGGCGGAGCAAACCGTCCTGGCCTGGACGATGGAGCAGCTGCAAACGACTCCGATCTTGGATACCTCGGTGCTTTCGGCGACTGCCGGGTGGGACGTGACGGAGCAGGTCCAGCTCATGCCGGCCGACTTGTCGCTGGAAGACATCCTGCGCATCTGGGATGCGCTCGGGCCGAAGTACCGATTGAGCATTAGCTATCTGGCTCGCGTGGTGCGCATCGACCGCACCATCGATGCCGATCTGCCGGTGGTGGCGACGCGCTTTACGCTCAACACAGCGGTACCGGTTGGCGGTGGCTCATGAGCACCACAACTCTTCTTCCCGGCGCTCTTGAAAATGTGGATCGTCGCGTACTCGGAGCTTTTCGATGCGTCGACTCCATCACCGGTGCGTCCGTGCCAACGACACTCCTGGTGAATAGCCCGGTATTGAAGATTCGCCAGAACCACAGTGGCATTTGGGTGATCTTTAACGGGCCTGGCTTCGCCGCGGTCTCCGACGATTTCCTGGCCAGCGGAACCTACCCGCCCGCAGCGCCATTCGTGGTCACGATCAATGATCCCTCGGGAACTTATCTGTCGCGCCAGGCGACCCTGCAGGTGCCCGCCCCCCTGACGCCTGTGAGCGATCCCGCGTCGATTTTCAACCCTCGCAGCATCACCTTGTATGCAACGGCAGGTTTGCCGATTGGCCAGAACTGGGCAGTCGTGCGCGCCTCGGTGGTGCGTTCTGGAACCAACCCTCCGCAAGGCCTGGGCAACGCAGTGGTGCGTGTCACCCGCACCAGCGATAGCGCAGTCCTGGCGACCGGCATGACCGATACCCGTGGTGAGGCGTTGTTGGCGGCGCCGGGCATTGGAGTCCGCGCCAGCAGCAACGCGAGCGGTGCGGTGCTGGAGGCCACGACCGCCGTCACGGTCGCTGCCTTCTTCGACCCTGCGAACCTTACCCAGCCTGCCGGTTGGTTGCCCGATCCTGACTTGTTGCTGGCCAATCTCGGTGGGGCAGCCATCAAGACGGCCAGTCAGACGGCCCAGCTCGGCGCCGGACTCTCGATTTCTCTCAGCTTTTCGATTTCTGTGTAACCCAAGAAGGAGGAGATGTGCCCAGCTATCTCGCGCCCGGAGTTTATGTAGAAGAAACCAGTTTTCGTGCGCCTTCGATTGAAGGCGTTGGCACCAGCACCGCTGCCTTTGCCGGCCCGACTCTCACCGGGCCGATCACCGGCACACCCTCCATCCTCACCAGCTTTGGTGATTTTGCCAATATTTATGGCAGCTTCGACAACCTGCAAATCGAACCAAGCGCCACCGACCCAAAAAATATCAACTATATGGCGCTGAGCGTGAAGGGCTTCTTCGACAATGGGGGCGCGGTCCTTTACGTTTCGCGTGTCTTTGCGTTCAAAGGTGGCGGCGACCTGGGCGTGGCTGGGGCTGGCGCCGTCTCTGATACCGATGTATCGATCGTGGCTGCGTTTCCTGGCGCGGCCGGCAACCGTTCGGTCACCATGCAACTGGTTGCGACGCGCACCCTGAACGTTTCCAATCTGCCGCCGGGCTCGCTGCTGGCGCAGGTTCCGGGCGGCGGCGGAGCAGTCAGCTTCTTCACCAACGGCACGGGCGCAACCTTCCTCAACGGCGCCACCCCACTGGCTACGCCAGTTCCCGCGAATACATTCGTGCTCACTTTGCGGGTGATCTCGACCAGCGCATCTTCCAGCAACGAGGCGCTCATGCCGGCCGTTTGGGAGGGCCTGGGCTTCGATCCCGCACACCCCATGTATCTCGGAACTGTGCTTGGGGCGACTCCGCCGCGTTCCATCGATGCGCTACAAAACCAGTTTCAGATCACCGTCGGCAAATCGCTGACCGCGGTCACCCTGGAACAAAAGTTCTTCGGCTCCTGGACCGACCAGACTGCCGTCCCCGACAAGGTCTACAACCTGATCAACGGAGATGACGGTGCGGAGCCGGCCGCGGCAGACTATGATGCCGCCCTTGCGCGCTTTGAGGCACTGGAAGATATTGCCATCGTGGCCGCGCCGGGCTCATCGGTATTTTCCAGTGCCCAGGCAGTCATCAATAGCCTGATCACTCACGTCAGCCGGGAACGCGCGTATCGCATTGCCGTGCTCGACACGCCTCCCAACCAGATTGCGACAGACAACGAAGGTGTCCGCGCGCAAATCGACACCAGTTATGCGGCGCTGTACGTTCCCTGGATCACCGTGCCCAATCCGTTAGCCCGCGCAGGCACTGCCGCGGCTGCCCAGGTCTCCGTGCCTCCGTCGGGATATATCGCAGGCATCTACGCCCGCAGCGACGAACAGAATGGTGTGGCCAAGGCTCCCGCCAACGAGGTGGTGCTCAACGCGCTGGGATTCGAGCGCAACATCACTTTCGGGGAGCAGCAGGTGTTGAATCCGCTAGGCATCAATTGCCTTCGCTACTTTCCCGACCGGGGATATCGCGTGTGGGGTGCGCGCACGGCGAGTTCCGACACTGAGTTCATGTACGTGAACGTTCGCCGATACTTGATCTATCTCGAACACTCCATCGACAACAGCACCCAGTGGGCAGTGTTTGAGAATAACGGTCCCAAGTTATGGGCGCGGGTTCACGACTCGGTGGACTCATTTCTTTACAGCGAATTTCAGCAGGGAAACCTGCTTGGAACCAGCCCCGCCGAGGCCTACTTCGTCCGCGTCGACCGCACCACCATGACCCAGAACGACCTCGACAACGGCCGCATGATTTGCCTTATCGGTGTCGCCCTGCTCAAGCCGGCAGAGTTTGTCATCTTCCGCATCGGCCAGTTCACCGCGACCGCACGCACGTAGTTCGAACCTTGTTGAGAGAGGATTGTCATGCCTGACCGTACAGCGCCCTACCCAGCGTATAACTTCATCGTCAACCTCAATGGTCCCCGCGATCCGGAGAAGCTGCTGGGCGGCTTCTCCGATGTCTCCGGCCTGTCGTCGGAGATCCACATGTCCGAATACCGCGACGGCAACGAAGTCGAAGCACACGTGCGCAAGATGCCGGGTTCGGAAAAGAACAACGATGTCACCTTGAAACGCGGCGTGGTGAATTCGATGGATCTCTGGACCTGGATTCAGGCCACGCGCAAAACCGGGGTCGATGCCAAGCGCGACGTCACCATTACCTTGCGCGACGAAGGCAACAATCCCGTGCAGTCCTGGGTGTTGCGCAGTGTGGCTCCGATGAAATACACCGGGCCCACGCTGGCCGGCAAAGGCGGCGGCGAAGTAGCGATGGAAGAACTCGTGCTCTCGATCGAGGGCTTCGAGATTACTCCCGCGAATTAACTGATCGTTGCGGCGAAAAATCACTTCAGCGAGAAGAGTCCTCATGTCGAGCATTGTGTTCGAAGACCAGCGCCCCGTAACGCAAATCGATCCGGGCCGGGCCGACGTAGCCTGCTTTGTTGGCTTGGTGCGGCTGGTTGGCGGCGTACCGCTCACGCTGCTACCGCCGGCGGTGGCGAGTTGGTTTGCCCAGCAGGGCTTCTCCCAGGGACCCTCTGCGCGGAAAACGGATGAGATTTATTCGCTCAAAGATCTGCCTGTACCTGTGGAGTCTTTTGCCGGGTTCACAACTCTTTACGACTCCGGTGACTCGCTGCTCAGTAGCGGAACCGACTATCTGGCCGCGGCGGTGCGTTCCTTTTTTGCCCAGGGAGGCCGTCGCTGTTACGTGATCCGTATGGGAGACCCGATCAAGCCAACCGACTCGCCTGCGGAACTTTTGGCCGCACTCGTGCCCACCGACCTGTTCGCGGCGGACGACCCAAGTGGCTGGACCAGTTACACGCACCTGGCGGGCCTTCCCGACGTATCTTTCCTTTCATTACCGGATTTGCCGGTGCTGTCGGCCTCAGCGCCGCCGGCCATCAGCTACCAGCCTGCCGTGCCGCCGAGCGGGCCGGAACAATTTGTCGAGTGCTCGGTGGCAGACTTGACCCCTGCGCAATTGCGCACCTACAGCGCCCCTGCGCCGCGGCTCACACTCGATGATTATGCGAAAAAATGGGCCACTACCCTGCGAACCATTCTCACCTACATATCCACCTCCGCTCGCGAAGTGCAGTTCGTCGCCGCCATGCCGTTGCCCCAGGCCTACGATATAACCACGTCCGCAGCCATCGCAGGCGGTGCTTCGGCCGATCTGCTGGCGTCGGATATCCACCAGGTCATCGATACGCAGTTGAGCGAACTGCTGCCCGATTCCGGCAGTGGCGCACTCCCTTCGGGAAGCATCTCGACCGCTTTCCTGCAATTGACCTATCCCTGGCTAAAAACAACCGGCTCCTATACCCTGCTTGAAAACCTGGAACCGCCGGATGGCGTGCTGGTAGGAATTTTGGCCCGGAACGCGCTTTCGCGCGGTACTTATACCAGCGCAACCAAGACCAGTCCCTCGGAAGTTTTCGATGTGTATCCCAGCTTGCCCACGCAGGACGTGCGCGTCTCAACAACCCCATTAATATGGCAGAACAGTCTGGCACTGTCGCCCTCGCCGGATAAACCTCTCATCGAGAGGCTCAGCCTCTTCGGATTCACGCCCGCTGGGCTCCGCCTGCTTTCGGATGTTACCGCCTATCCCGGCGAAACCTACCGCTCCGGCTCGGTCAATCGCCTTGTCTCCGTCATCTCCCGAGCCTGCCGCCGGCTGGGAGAAGCCATTATCTTCGCTGGTAACAGCGCAAATCTATGGGCGCGTGTAGACAACTTTCTCACCCAGTTACTCACTGCCTTGTGGCGATTGAATGCTCTTGACGGCGAAACTGCCAACGACGCGTTCTCCGTTCGTTGCGACAGCAGTACTGTAACTCAGAACGATCTTGACAATGGCCGCATCATCGCCATCGTGATGTTCCGAGCGGCTTCGACCATTGAGCTCATCCGGGTCACGTTAGCTCTCGAGCCAAGCGGGGCCGGCGGTCTGGGTGCTTCGATCGTTCTTCCGGAGGTGGCGTGATGTCGAGTCAACCTATCGTGCCCCTTCATGTCTTTCGCTTTCAGGTGGAGTTTCGCACCGACTCACTGCTCGCCGACAGCCAGCATGACCTTTTCGATGTGTGCCACGGCGCGTTTGCCGAGTGCACAGGCCTGGAAGCCAACATGGAAGTGAAGGCCATCAAGGAAGGCGGACGCAACTACGGCGTGGCCCAGCGCGCCGGCAACACCACTTTCCCCACCGTCGTATTGAAGCGCGGCATCAGCGTCAATCGAAACCTTTGGCAGATTTTCAATACCCTCGCCATCGGCACCTTTGCACCACGCTTGCAAGTGACGATCAACCTTTTCGACATTGACGGAACCTCCACCCTGGCGTGGCAGCTCGATCGCGCCATGCCAATCAAGTACAAGTTTGCCGACTTCAATGCGAAGGGCGTCGAAGTTGGTATTGAAGAGTTGCATCTGGTGCACGAAGGACTCTGGTCGGTCACTCCAACGGTATCGGGGCTCTAACTATATGGCGGCGAACCCACCTCAGGTAACGAAGGCCAAGCTCTACTCGCTGCAGGATGACTCCACCTTCCTGGTGGTGCATTTCAATCCCGCCAGCCTCGTCTACAGCGTCGAAAATTCAACGCCGCAGCAATCAGGCGACACCAAGACAAGACAGTTCGCCGCGCAGTTCACCGGCAAGCTCACCATGGATCTGATCTTCGACACCACGCATAACGGCGACGACGTCCGGAATTACACCGATGTCGTGGCTTCTTTCATGCAGCCCCCCGGCACTTCCACCCAGGGTGCGGACGGTCCTGCTCCGGCCACCAACTCTGGTTCGCCGCCCAAATCGCAACCGGTTGTCGCGTTTGAATGGGGAGTCTACATCTTCAAGGGCGTGATGGAGTCCTTTCGCGAGACCATCGATTTCTTCTCCGCCGAAGGCGTGCCATTGCGAGCCGTGGTTAGCATTGGGTTGGCCCGGCAGGATCAGGTTTTGAACAAAGATCCCATCGGGCAATCGAGCCAGGTGCAGGGAAGTCTCATCCCAACTCCATCCGGCGGCAGCGTTCAGAAAATGTCAGATCTCGGAGGGGATTCCGGCGCGGCGCGCCAACTTGCATCCGACAACAATCTCGACAGCCTGCGATTTACCGGCGGAGCCTCGTTGCAGGTCAACGCTGGCGTGCAACTCAATGCGGCTGCGGGGTTTTCTGTCGGCGCCTCGGCGGGTGGGGGACTTGGTCTGAGCCTGGGCGGTGGCGCTGGAGTAGGCGCTTCTGCAGGAGCAGGGATTGGCATCTCCGGTGGAGCTGGGTTTTCCGCGGGAGCCTCGGCAGGCGTCTCAGCCGGCGCTTCGGCAGGTTTCTCCGCGAGTGCCGGTGCAGGCGTTTCCGCTGGTGCTTCCAGTGGTGCGATCTTTGGCTCAAGTGCTTCGATGGGCGTCCCGGCTACCATGGGCGCCTTCGCGGGATTACAAACAGGTCGCGCCAGTGTCAGCACGACCGCGCAACTGGATCCCACTCGTATGCTGCGGGCCACGTCCGGCGCGGATGTGGCTACGTACAGCGGCGCCAGCTTCAGCCTGGGTGGCTCCGCCAACAATAATTCCGGAGCGGGACTCTCGGCCAGCGTTGGCGTTTCGTTCAGCTTTCGCGACCGGCTAACCTTCGACAACGACGACTAGGGCAAATGTAGTGACAGCAGGAAAGGGGAAGTAACCATGGCAGTTACCATAGGCGATATCGATGTAGAAGTTGCGCCGCCGCCCAGCCAGAACAAGCCTGCCGCCACTGCGCAGTCGCCGGAGCAGCCGAATATTCGCAAGACCATCAAGCTCCTCAATGAGCGCGCCTGCAGGTTGAAAGCAGACTGACGATGTCTGAACAGCTTCTATCCTCGAATGCCGTATACAGCGCAATCCCCACCGTGCGCGTGGACGGCCAGCCCAACGACAAGGTGACTGCGCAGTTGCTTGCCATGGAAATGCGCGAGCACGAAAGCGGAATGTCGTCTTTGGAGCTGCGCTTCAGCAACTTTGCATCGTTTGCCGGCGGCTTGGCCGACCAGGTCTTCGAAGATGGCAAGGTATTGAAACTCGGAACTATGTTGGATGTGTATGCAGGAGATGTCGCCAGCCCAACCCAGATATTTCATGGTCCGGTAACCGCGCTGGAGGGTCGCTACCCCAGTGCCGGCCCACCCGAGTTGATTGTGCTCGCGGAAGATGCTCTGCAATTGGCCCGCATGGCGCGCCGTACCAAGACCTGGGACAACGTGACAGTAGCCGACGTGGTAAAGCAGGTAGCGTCGCAGCTGGGATTGACGCCCCAGGTCAACGGACTCGATACCAACATTGGCACCCAGGTCCAGTTCAACGAAAGCGACCTGCAGTTTTTGCGCCGATTGTTGGCCCGCTACGATGCCGACGTACAAGTAGTAGGTACTGAACTGCATGCCGCGCCGCGTGCATCCGCTCAGCGCAACACCATCCAGGTTGACCTCTATAGTCAACTCAGGGAAGTGCGGGTGATCGCCGATCTGGCTCACCAGGTCGTAACCACCACGGTGACTGGATGGGACTACACGCAGGGCCAGGCGATCAGCGCTACCAGTCAAACTACCTCCTTCGGGCCAGGCTCCGGCAAAGCAGGCAAGGATTGGCTTACCCAGGCGCTCTCCACCCGTAGCGAGCACCTGGGCCAATTTGTCGCGCTCAACAGCGCCGAGGCCCAGGCGATCGCCGACGCTGACTTTGCCCAGCGCAGCAGTCATTTTGTTGTCGCCCACGGGACCGCACAAGGCAACGCCAATCTCCGCGTGGGAACCCACGCGACGCTGACCGGCCTCGGGCCCCGCTTCAGCAATACCTATTACGTGACTGCTACTTGCCACAGGTTCGACACCACCGACGGGTACTCGACCGAGTTCACCGCGGAGTGTGGGTATCTGGGAGGTGCGTCATGAGCCGTCTTCTGGCGGAGCAAGCGCCCTCTCTCTTGGGCCCGGCGGCCTTTCTGGCCAAGGTCGTCAGCGTGCAGGATCCACAAAACCTGAACCGGGTTCAGGTAAAGGTGTTGACCGTGGACGGCATCGCCGCACAGGATGCGCCAGTCTGGGCGCGGGTAGCCGTTCCATTCTCCGGAGGCGGTCGCGGCGCCTTTTTCATTCCTGATGTCGGCGATGAAGTGCTGGTTACCCATCTCGGCGCTGATTCCCGTTTTCCCGTGGTCATTGGCGGTCTGTGGAATGGGCACGACACGGCGCCCGAAACCATTGGCGGCGATCGCGTCGATCGTTGGACCATCACCGGAACGGCAGGCACGCGCATTGCCATCGTGGAGGAGTCGGCCGGCAGCCCCACCATCAAGTTCAGTACGCCTGGTGGTCTTACGGGCACCATGACAGATCAGGGTGGAGGTTCGATTGAATTCACCAACTCGATGCAGACCTCGGTGAAGATTGACACCTCCGGGGTCACCATCGACGCGCCGACGGGAACCGTGCAGGTCACTGCCGCCACCAGCGTCGACATCACCGCACCGCAACTCAACGTTTCTGCCGCTATGGCGAATTTCACCGGCATCGTGCAATGCCAGGTGTTGCAGGCCACCACCGTAATTGCCACCACCTACACCCCGGGAGCGGGCAACGTATGGTAGCCCACGAGGTAGTGATCAGCGGCGTCAGCCTGCAGGGCACTTCGCAGGCCAACCCTGTGCTGCTGAAAATGAACCAGGAGGATTTTCCTGCCCGCTTTCTCAGTGACCTGGCCGCCGCTCCCGCGGTGTCAGCGCAACTCTCCACCACGCAGTCTGTCAGCGGAGCCGTGGCCTCGCCCGCGCTGCTCTATCAACCGGTGCAGCGAATCGTGCATGTGGCAATGATGCAACTGGCGTGCGACACGGTCGGCCAGCCGCGGCTCGATCCTCTGCGCATTGCCAAGGCCGGTATCGTCATCCGCCGCCTGCGCCGCAATGATCCCAATGCGCCCTACCAGGCGTGGATGAAGTCCAGCACCGGGAAATACCAATGGCGTATCCCTGACGATCCTTGCGCAGATCCCGATCCGCCCTCGCGTCCCCAGCTACAGTCGGGTCAGCCCTATCTGGACGCGCAACTGGCCGCCAGTTCGCTGGCCAACGCCTGGAGTGAAGTCTATACGCCGGCCTTTGTCGCTCCACCTGCAACCAATGATGCGCTGAATCGCACCGTTGTGTATGGGTTGATTCCGACCGCCAGCAGCGACGTCAGCGATGTGGCTCCGGCGACGCCGGTTTACGATCCAACGGATCTCGCCGCGAGCCTGCCCATTTTGTTGAAGAACAACCCCGGCGGCACGCCCAGCGCGCCTGCCTCCGGCCAGACGGTCGATTACCGTTGGCTTTCGGACACTTATGCCGCAGCGTCGCCGCGCAATGCGCCGGACTTCTCCATCTTTGCCGCAGCCTTGCTCATGCTGTACCGGCAGTTCGGAGCGTTCGACGGAACCCCTGCAGGCAACGCAATTCTTCAACTGCTTTCCGGTAAAAACGTAACCACAACAGGAACGGATAGCTCGGGGGCCTCCGTTCCAGTACAGACCAACATGGCCTCCTTCTACAGCGAGGCCAAGCAGGTGCTGATCGATTACGATCCCAGCACCGGCGGCACTCCTCCAACGCTGCTCATGCCTACCGCGTGGGATGCTTTCAGCGCACAAGACCAGGCCACGCTGATCGCCGCCATGAGCACTGCGCTGCAGTCCAACAGCCTCCAGGTGCAACCTCCCGAAGGCCGTTTTCAGGATTCAACCCGTCTCTACCAGCTATATGTATTCTTTCGCATCAAGGGCCACACGGCCGATTGCCCGCCGCAACTGTACTGGACCAAACCCAGCGACCCATTCCGCATCGCGGCCTGGTACGACAGCAGCCAGCGGGCTTCCGCGCCCATCCCGCTGCCCGATCCGAGCTTGCGCAGCTTTCTTGCCGGGGCCAAGCCGAACGTCTCATTCATGGTGCCCAAGGGCCTCATGAACGCCATGCAGGCTTCCAGCCTGTCCAATCTGTCCGACGGCTCTGCTACCCCCGGTGGGTTGAATCTGAATTGGATTTGTGGCTTCAACATTCCGCTCATCACGATCTGCGCATTCTTCGTGCTCAACATTTTTCTGATCCTGTTGAACCTGGTTTTTTTCTGGCTACCCTTTATCAAAATTTGCATACCTTTTCCGCTCTCCATGCCGGCCTCGGGGGATGATTGATGGCAAACGCTTCCAATGCGAACGTAGTTTATAGAGATCCGGTAAGTTGGCCGTTGTTGCCCATGCCGGTGAACGGGCAGTTGCTCTACCCCAACCTCGATCGCAGCGTGCGTAATTCCATTCGCATTCTTTTGCTTACGCGGCCCGGGGAACAACTCATGCGCCCGTTGTTCGGTGCAGGCCTCGACAACTTCCGCGACGAAAGCAACACCCTCACGGCCCGGCGTCAGATCCAGACGGCCATTCTAAGCACGTTGAACACGTATGAACCACGTATCACGGTCGACCGCGTCGACGTAGATCCAGTGCCCGGCGCGCCCGCCGAGGTACACGTCCAAATCCACTACCGTCTGCTGCGCACAGGACAATCGCAGCAGATCGGTGCAACGCTCCAAGCCGGGTAGACACGTGCCGTTGATACCGCCAGCTCTTGACGACCGAAGTTACAGCGATCTGCTGCAGGAGATGCTCGCGAGCATTCCGGCTCACACGCCGGAGTGGACTTCTCCCCAGCCAGGCGATCCAGGCCAGACTCTCATTGAGTTGTTTGCCTGGCTCGCGGATTCGATCCTGTATCGCGCTAATCTCATTCCCGAGCGCCAGAGGCTGGCCTTCCTCAAGCTGCTCGGCCAACCGCTACAACCCGCCGCCGCCGCGCAAGGGCTGGTCGCGCTGTCTTCAGATCCTTCAAAAACTGCTGTGTTGCATGCCGTTTCCGCGGCCAGCCTGACCGGCCCCGCCACCTTCGAGACCCTCAGCGAAATCGATATACTCCCGCTCAACGGTCAGGTCTACATCAAGGCCCCGTTATCCAGTGATCAGGCAACGGCAGCGGGACCGCTGCTGACTGGTCTGCAAACGCTTTACGGCATAAGCGGCCTCACCGGCTACACCACAACACCGATCTTTGTTAAGAATCAGGCTTCCTCTGCCGGCATCGACCTGGGAACGGGTACCCTCGATCAATGTTTGTGGTTCGCACTCATCGCGCCCAAGGCCGCCAATCGCGATGCCATCCGCGATGCCATCGGCGGACTCAACACCAACCAGCAGATTCTGAACATCGGATTCGTGCCTGCGCTGGATCTGCCCGATCCTTTTGCGGACGTGGGTCCTCGCGCCGCCGTAACTTCCACCTGGCAGATGTCCTTGAATACTCCGGTCGGTCCTGGCCAGCCCGCACAATTTGTCAATCTCACCGTAGTGGACGATTCGACCAATGGTCTGACCACTCCCGGAGTGGTGCGGCTGGCGATTCCCCAGGCCACCTTGATCGGCGCGCCCCCCAACGACGTTCGTTCCGACAGTCAGGCCGGGGTCGGTCCCAAGCCGCCCCGCATCGACGATCCCAACATCGACACCACCCTGGTGACCTGGGTACGCCTCAACGTGCAGAGTGCCGTGTCGGTAAGTTGGGCCGGGATCAACGCCGTGGAAATCGACCAACGCACGACCTATAAGCTGGTTGTGCTGGGCATCAGCGACGGCACCGCATCTCAGCAGTTCGGCCTTGCGCAAGAGCAGATCGATCCCGTCACCTTCCAACTCGAAGTGGACATGCCTGGCCTGGGTTACACGCTGTGGCAGCCAGTTGACGATCTCGCGCCGCTGCAGGGTCCGGTGCAGGCATTCGTACTCGATCCTGAGGCCGGCACGGTTACATTTGGCAACGGCGTACAGGGCATGATTCCGCCCATGGGCCGCCGCGTTCGCGCCCGCACCATGCGCGCCGGCGGTGGCAGCGCCGGGAACCTGCCGCCAGCTTCGCTCACCAAGATTCAAGCCCAGGACGCGAGCGGTGCGCTGCTCGGCCCCATCACTGTGGTACAGCCGATCGCAACCACCGGCGGAGCCGATTCCGAAACTCTGGATCACGTCGAACAGCGGCTGCCGGGATTGTTGCGCCACCAGAACCGCGCCGTGACCGCGGATGACTACAAGAGCCTGGCTCAGGATGTTCCCGGCGCAGGGGTTGCGCGCGCTGAAGTGTTGCCGCTGTTCAAGCCGCAGACTCGCTCTTCGAATATTCCAGGAGTTGTCTCGGTCATGGTGCTGCCGGAAAAAGACGGCGTGCAGCCACCCTGCCCTCGCGCCGACCGGCCACTGCTCGAAACCGTGTACGCCTATCTCGACTCGCGCCGGCCCGTGACCGCGGAAATGTACGTCATCGGCACCGAGTATGCCGGTCTCGGACTAGCAGTTGCTGTCGAAGTGCAGGCAGGCTTTGGTCTGTTGCAGATTCAGCAGCAGGTGGAGTTGGCATTACGTAACTATCTCTGGCCTCTTACCCCCGGGGGTATTGGCAACCAGGGCTGGACGCTTGGCCGCCACGTCCGCAGTCTGGAACTCGAAGTGATCGTGAGCCAGGTACCGGGGGTGATCGAAGTCAACGGCCTCTCGCTTTTCTCGCCGGTTTACACCGCCTCGTCGACCGGCGGTGCATCCACCGTTACCAGTTATACTGCGCTCCCCGTCGATGCCAGTGGGCGTTCGGAGTTGACGCTGCAACCCTGGCAGCTACCGGAGTTGTTGCAGGTGCTGGTCGCCGCGGGCGCTGATGGATCGGGCATCGCGGTGCCCACATCGCTCTCGCCGCCGGCGAATTCTGACAATACGGTGGCCGTGCCGGTGGTGCCAAAGGTTTGCTGATGCAGTCAGGGATGCTATTGCGATGGATGTAAACGGACTACGCTTCTGGATGCTCGCGGACGAAAGCGACTGGCTGCCCCCGGCCGGCTCGCCCGATCTGTCGTATTGCACCGTTACGAAGCGTTTGCAGCTACGCAGTGTGCGCACCGGGCCGCCCCTCGCCGAAATCTTCGCGACCGCGGCCGCTCTGGTGGAAGCGGCGCCTATGGCTCGCGATGCCTTTGGCACCTATGCACGCTGGGACCCAGGCAGCGGCCATGTTGTTGCCGGCGGAGCCGGGCCTGGTGAGGTCCCCATCTTCGCTCCCTCGCCGTTGCAGTCAGTCACCGACCTTGCTTTGGGTTATGATGGCATCCTTTACGTCGCCGTAGCCGGCACACTTGTCTTGGTTGATCGGCGCAATCGCTGGCCGGTCTTTACCTTGACCCTGCCGGACTTCAACTTCTGGCGCTTGCTCCCGCTTCCTGCCGGCGGCGTTCTGGTGCTGGACCGCGCCAATTCACAGCTCGGAATTGTTACCGGGCAACCGCCACAAGACCTTCCGCTTGCGCCACCCGATCCCACGCTGCTGCGCAGCTGCCAGCAGAATCCCGATCCTCCCCGCGTCGCAGCCCGGGTAGCGTTGCCCACGACCGAAGCCTGGATCGCACTGGCGGCCACCTCCGATCCCGCGCAGTTTGCGTTGTTGTCATGGGATAACGCCACTGCCGCGAACCAGAATGCATGGCTGCGGCTGATCGCGCTCGACATTGCCAGTTCGCAAACGCTCTCCATCTCCAACCAGGCGCAGATTCAGGCCGCCCCGGGGCTCGCCGTGCGCGTTAAGCTGCAGGGCATTCTCTTCCCGTATTCGCTGGCCGGGCTCGACAACCTCCAGTTCGCCGCGTTGGTCTCCAACACCAACGAGGCCCAGGTCTACGATTTCTCCGAATTCAATCCCGCAGCGCCGGCGGCCAACGTCGCACCTGCTGGCGAATCGTACATCCTCGCGGCAAAGAATCTTGGCCCCTTTGTACACGGCTTCGATCAACCACCGAATTACGCCAACACCGCCGGGGCCACTCCTGTCATGCTACCCCTGCTGCCGCTCTCCCTCAATGCATTTTCTGCAACCGGTACTGCGACCAATCAGCGAACCCTGGATAGCGGCAACGCCCAAACCACCTGGCATCGGCTCTTTCTCGAAGCCATCATCCCCCCGCATACCGGCGTCATCGTCTGGCTGGCCGCGGCCGACAGTCTCTATGATTTGACCGGCCCAGGCGTAAAGTGGTTCCCCCATTTTGCCGGCGATGTGGACCTTACGGCTCTTCCCCCGCAAGCGCCCCAGGCTCAATGGCTGTCCACCCCAACAGAAATAGCCTTTGCCGCTCCTCGCCTCGGTGAAACGCCGGTATCCAATCAACAAGGCTTGTTCATGGCCCTGGTGCAGCGCGCCGATACGGTGGTCCGCAGCCTTCGCGGCCGCTATCTCGCTGTCAAGTTAGACCTTTCCGGCGACCGCCGTTCCACTCCGCAGGTTGCCGCCTTGCGTATCTACGCTTCCCGCTTCTCTTATGTCGACAACTACCTTCCCGAGCTGTATCGCGAAACCATCTTCGGCCAGGATGGCGACAAGTCAGGGCCGAGCACCTGCCCTGACTTCTTCGAGCGCTTCGTCGACATATTCGAAAATCAATTCACCCGCATTGAAGATCGCGTCGCCCACGCCTATCTGGTCACGCGCCCCGAGTCGGTCCCCGATGCGGGCCTGGATTGGCTGGGAGGATGGATCGGCATTCGCCCCGGCAACTACCCGCCGGGCCGCCGTCGCGCTCGTCTCGAGGCAACCCCAAAGCTTTACCGCGAGCGCGGTACCGCCCAGGGCCTCACGGATGCGCTCGATGTCGCGACCAATGGACTTTGCACGCGAGGGGCGGTCATCGTGATTGAAGATTTTCGTCTCCGCCACACGTTTGCCACCATCATTGGTGCTGACCTCTCCATCTCTGATGATCCGCTCTTGCCGGGATACTCCCCGAGCAGCAACTCCTTTGTCGGAGACACCTTGTTTCTCGGCGATCCCCACAACAAGGAGTTTCTCGCCCTCTTCGCCAATGACATTCTCACGGCTTCTGAGCAAGCCCAGGTCGATCAGTTCTATGATCAACTCGCCCACCGCCTCACCGTGTTTGTCCATGACCAGGTGGAAGCGGTTGATCTCGGTCTCATCGGCGCCATTGTCGAGCAGGAGAAGCCGGCGCATGTTGCTTCCAATATCCTGCGCGCCACACAGGGATTCATGATCGGCCTGGCATCGCTCGTCGGCGTGAACACCTATCTCGGCCCCTCCAAGCAGGCGGGCATCGCTACCGTCGACTCCAGCCAGATCGGGCGTTACGACCTCATCACCCATTTGCCCAGCCTCGATCCGCGGCTGGAAAACGATCCCGACTACACCGGGCATCCATTGCCGGTCGCGCGGCTCACCGGGCCGTCGGTCATCGTCGAGGGATCAACACAGATCACCCTCGACGGTTCCGGCTCCACTGGGCCTGCCGGCAGCAAGGTGGTTGGCTATCGCTGGACGCTCGAGCCTCCGGGCCCATGATCTGCAGACGCACAATCAAGGTTTCGGTACAGAGTTCTAAATTTCAGGAGAAGAAAATATGGCAACCAGTCCTTTGATCCCAGGCACTCCTCAAACCTCGGCCACGCCCGAGTTCGTCGCCAACATAGGCCAGGACCAGGTCACGGCCGGAGCGGTACTGCGTTTCTCGCTGGTCGTCGAGGACGATCTCGGCAACAGCAGTCAGCCCGCCTTTCTCGACGTAACGGTGCAGGCCCTCCCGGTCGCGAACCTGACTGGAACCCCCACGGTCATTCCCGCTGGCGCCGCAACCATTACGTTGGAGGGCAAAGACTCCACTCCCGCCGGTCACTTGAAGCAATACAAGTGGGAACTGGTCTCCGTAACCCAGGCGCCGGCGCCGACGCCCACTCCAACTCCGGTCGGTTGAGCTTGACGCTAAAGCAAAGGCATTCCCGAGCAGAAGGCAGACGGCTTCATGGCAAATGACCCGGCAGGCAAGTCGAGTAAATCGAAGTCTCCGCCGGCGGCCACGCCCGCAACCGACGCCGCGGGAAAGGTGGCTCCAGCAGATGCGGCAACCACCTCGTCGCCACTGGCCGCCGGCAAGAAGAAAGCGGCTACCGGTGCAAAGGTCACGGCGAAGTCAGCGGCAAAAGCCTCTGCAGGCGCCACACCGGCTCCTGCGGAAGCGCCGGTTGGCAGCGCCGCCGGGGCAGGCGATTCCGTTGGTGCAGCTGCTACCCCGGTTGCCTCCCCTGCTGCGCAGCCAGTTACCCTCGCGGTCGGGCAACCGGTTCTAACCACGACCGCGGCGTTGCAGGTAGCGGGGTTGACCAAGCCGGGGATCTACACCTTTTCCCTGACCGTCGAAGATGATCTGGGGGCAGTCAGCAAGCCTGCCACCATCACGGTGACGATACCGGAACGCTGACCTACTGGAAGAAAGATCAGTCACTCTCGCGTCGAGTTTTGGCTCCACGCGATTTAAGGAGAAACGATGGCCCTGAACGACACAATCAATCCTCCGCCGCAAGCGCTGAGAGTCTTCTATTCGACCGGGCGCATGCTCGGCGTCGAAGACTTCCAGGCTGAGCAGGACTATCATCGCGGCCGGCTGGCCCGCGCTCTGCTCGCCGTCAATGGCGCGGGAACAGTGATTGGCCTTAAAGTCATAACCGCTACGGATACCACTGGCCAGCTTGAGATTCAGGTTATCCCCGGTATTGCCGTTGACCGGGTAGGCCGAATTCTCGATGTCCCGGTGACCGTCTGCATTCGTCCCGACGTGTGGCTATCGCAGCAGACAGACTCCGACCTCGTTCTTGCCTTCCAGGCGGGCGGTTTTCTGTTGGTCGATGTTTTTATCGCCTTCGCGGCTTGCACCCGAGGCAAGACACCAGATTTTGCTTCGCAGGACGATTACGACGCCACCGACGCCTTTTCGGCAAACCGTTTACTCGATTCATTTGCCATGCAACTGGTGTTACGCAAAGACACAGATCCCAAGTTGCCCAAAGATCCCTGGCTTGCGGCGGGCACCCCTCCCGCGGCCGGAACCGCGCCAACCGCTGCCGAGATCAGCACCTTGAAGCAAACCATCCTCTCCGCTTCGCTCACCCCCACGACAGCGCCGCAGGAGTATCCCCCGCTAGCCGATCTGACTTCCATCTTCCTTGCCAGGATTCAGATCGTCGCTTCGCAAGCGAGCCCTGGCGCTCGCCCGGTTGCAGACCTTACCAAGATCACCATCGACAATGAATCGCGCCTCTTCGTTCCGCCGGCCGCGCTGCTATCGCGCTGGGTTGGCCTCGGATTCGGCCAGGAATCTTAAGGAGATCTTCCATGATTACGAATTACACGCTCGGCGACACCCGGCGCACCATCACCCCAGACCAGGCGACAACCGCTTTGGCTGCGGGCAACGTAGTCATCGACAGCCGCCGCCGCCGCCCATTGTGGTTCGATGGCCGCTTCCTCGCCGGCCGCGATCTGGCCAACGAGCAAAACTATTTCCTGCAGCGCCTCGCGGACCTGGGCAGGGCCGCGGGTTTTGGCGTGATTCACGGCCTGACCGTGGAAACACCGTCCAACGCCGGCAACCCTGGAGATGCGGAGACAATCATCATCCGGTCCGGACAAGGAGTAACTCCCGCGGGGGAGTTGGTCATGCTGCCCAACGACCTGACCATCCGGCTCTCTGATCTGGCCGAAGAGCAAAAACTCGACGTGCAGTTCGGCTTGTCCACAGCACCTAAGCCGGAGGCACGCACCCGCACCAGTCTCTACGTGATCGCGCTGCGCAGTGTCGAATTCACCGCCAACCCCATCACCTCTTACCCCACCAGTATTCAAGGCAATCGCAGTACCCACGACGGCGATATTGTCGAGGCCACCGCCGTCTCCCTGGTCCCCTATCCCGATCCGGTTACCAGCAGCCAGAGTGCCCAGCGCCGTGCCGCCCTGGCCCAGCAGATTTTTCTCAACGGGAGTCCACAACAACTCAATGATGGCCTCCTACCCCTGGCGATGGTCAGCGTCCAGAGAGGAGTCATCGAGTGGCTTGATCAGTATCTCGTCCGTCGCGATACTGGCCCGCAGTACAGTGGCCTGCGCTTTGGCCTCACCGATCCGGCAACCCAGCAAGCCTCGCTTCTGCAATATGACTCCATGCTGCAGGAGACGATGGCGTCTCGTAAACAGGCCGGATTGCCGGCCAGCTTCAGTGCCACCGACTACTTCCGCATGCTTCCCTCTGCCGGACGTTTCCCCGTCGCCGCCATCAACACCGCCAATTTCTCCCAGGTCTACTTTCCCCAGGAGATGGATGTACGCCTGAGCGTGATCCCGGAAGACGAGGTGCCGGCCCTCATCGAAGACAGCCTGTCGCTGCCGCCCATCGACCTCACCCTGACGGCTGATTCCTATGCGAACCTCGCCGTATTTGCCCTTATTCCCGTACCGCGCGATGGATTCACCGCGCTCAAGGCCAGCCTCCCCGCCGTGCAGTTGCAGACTACGCTGCCCCAGGTGCTTGCCTTTCGTCAGCCTTTGCAACTGTTACAGCTCTACAAGGGCGGCGGCCTGTTGACTCCGCCCGCGCCCTCTGTCGACAACGCGTGGCAAAAGGCGATCGGGACCCAGACGCTGGGTTTCTACTTACGGCGGCGTAGTTCACCTACCTTCGTGAACTTCACCACCACAGTTCCCAGTTAGCGTACCAGGTGCTTTTAACACGTACGGAGGTACGTACCCATGGCGGCTACACAAATTAAATCGCCTCTTACTGGCGAAGACCTGATCGGCGTTGAGCCGGAGCTGCTGCAGCAGGTGGATCCAGGCTGGCGCCGCCGCCTGTCGCTCTTTACCGGGCGAGCCCTCAGCGACACTGCGTTGGATCACGAGCAGGCCTACCGCTCTGGGCACCTGGCGCTGCTTGGCCAATCGGTGACTCCCGGTTCCGTCTCCGGCCTCGAACTCGCGGTCGATCTCACCTCTGCCGATCCGCTCCTGAGCCTGAATGCAGGTTATGGCATTCTCGCGAACGGGGAAGACGTAACCCTGCTTTCGACCCTGCGGACCAACCTCAGTACCTTGCCCGTGCTCAACGCGGCCGGCGACATCGCCTCCCTCTTCAAGGATTTCGCAGCCGCCAGCACCGCGGGCATCGTGGTGCTGCAGCCCATCGTTGCCCAGTTAAACGGCGTCGACCTCGATACCGCGCCAACTTCGCAACTGGTTTCCGGCAACCTTGAGGCCTCCTGCGATCAGGACCCCAGCGAGTATGCCTTCGAAGATCTGGAAATCGTCGATGGTTGCCGGCTCGGTCTTGTGCCCTGGCCTACCGATGTTCTCCCGCTACCCCCACTCGCGGCCGCTCCGGCGACCTGGCGCAATCGGCTTGCCTATGCCATCTATGCCGCCGAGATCGCGCTGCCGGCGGATACCAGCTTTCCCTGGGAGTTGATAGGCCTGCCAATCGCCATCGCCGGCTTCGATGCGGCATCGAAGATGCTTTTCGCCGATCGCTATTCAGTTGTGCGCCAGGGTGGCTTACCTCGTGTCCGTTATGTTCTGCCCCCGCAGCCTGGCCTCGCCGAGCCTATCCAGTTGGTGCAGCCTGCTCTCGCCCAGGCGCGTATAGCCCAACTCGCCGAACAGATCGTGCAGACGCCGGGCATCAGCAGTCTGGCGGCAGACTTTACGCTGCTGCCACCTGCCGGTATTCTGCCCGCTTCGGCCGTCAACTTTCCGGTCAAGGCCATCCCCTGGTTTCCCGCTACCTGGTCCATTCAGGCGGGACCCATCCATTTGGAAGAACTCGAGACCGCTTTAGAAACTGGCATGACCGCTGAGCCGCTTGACTTGAGCAAGAGCGAACCTGTCGAGCTTCTGGTCCCGCTGCCCGATTCGGTGTACGACCCCGATATTCTCGTCACCGAAGTCGTCGATCCCGCGTTCCAGAAAGCCATCGACGCTGCCACCAGCGCCCGGAACATCACCCTGCAGCACCGCAAGGATGTCCAACTAGCGGCCAACGCACAAATCGCGGCCACTGGGGGAACGGCCATCGACCTTGATGCCGGCTTGACAGCCGACGAGAAGACAGCGCGCGATGGCACCGTGGTTTACACTCCCCAGCCCGGCGATCTCTATGGCACCACTGTTGGTAATCCGAAGTACACGTCCAACGATCTGCAGACAATCGTGACCACCGCGGCTGCCGCGCCCTACACCATCACCATCCCCAATAGCAACCCTGTAAAGACGATCCCGCTCTTCAACAGCGATGATCTTACGGATCTGAACACCAACGGGGTGCAGCACTTTATCGATCGCATCAATGCCAAGCTCAATCGTGCCGACGATCTCATCAACCTCGCCTTTGTCACCTCGCAAACCGACATTTACCGTTTCCGGCAAAACGTACTGAGTGCATCCGACGCTACCCGTCTGGTCACTTCGCCCGTCCTGGCCAACATTGCCTCCGGCGACTCGGCCGACGCTACCGCGCAGAATATCTCCACTTACATCGGAAGCCTGGCAACTACGCAATCCGCTGCGGCAACGCCGGCCACCGATCCTGCAACCGGCAAATCCTCCACTCCGTTCACTGCCACCCGGTTCAGTCAAAACATCGCAGCCACCAATGTTGTCACCAATCGGGCAATGTCGACCTTGTTCACTCCGCAAGCTGCCGCGGTCACTGCAAAAGACACTACGGCTGTCGGCCGGTCCGTCTCCAATTTGCAGCTGGGCTCGGAGCTCACCAAGGCGACTGTTTCCCCGGTGAACCTCGCGGCCGTCGCATCTCAGCTTCGCCTCACCAGCACGGTGTCGCAGTCCGATTTGACCGCGACCCAGATTGCCGGCACGGGAGATGTTACCGGGCAGCAGCCCGTCGTCGGCGCCCAGCTCAACCTGCGCACCCTTTCCATCGCCGAGCGCCTCAAGCAATCTGTCTCGCAGGAGGCTCTCTTCTATGGCGTTGGCAACCGCCTCACCATCATGAACCTGCTGCTCGACCTCGAAATCACCACCGACGACCTGCAATTCTTCGTCGACTCAGCCCCCACCGGGGCCGCGGCCGCTACTGGACCCGTTGCGATCGCCACCGAACCCCATTACATGTTTGAGTTGCGCGACGCTACCGCCAAGCCTAAAGTGCTCGGGCTGATAACTACTCCGCACGTCGACGACAATAGCGACGAAGCGGGTCTCTTCTCCACCGGCATTCGCGTTCTCGATCAACATACCCAGTTGCTGCGAGCGGTGGAAGCACGCATCCAGCAGTATCGCGATTTTCTGAATATTGTCTGCACCCCGGCGCTAACCTCCATCAAGAGCAATCTGTCACAGGCACAGAGCGCCTTGAACGGCCTCGAGAACGATCTGGGGCAGGAGCGGCAAGACCTCGCATTTACCAGCGCTCTGCTCGCTGACGAACAAACTCGGGTCAACAATGTAAACGCACAGCGCGCCGCCACGTTGTCGACCTACGTGCAGGTTGTGGCCTATACACGGCCCCGCACCCTGGATGCGGATGCCGATGTGCCCAGCCGCCAGCTCGTGCCTGGAAATGTCACCAGCCCGGTGCCGGCTTGTCTCGGCCAAACGGTGGCCATCCCGCCGGAGTTGCGCGAGATCGCTAACCTGGTCCGCGAAGCGCCCCTTAGCTGGTTCCCGTCTGCTTCGGGATTGCTGCTGAAGATCGAGCGCCCATCGCTGCTGAGTGAACTCGCCTCCTCGGTACAATCGCGGGCCGCATACCAACTGCAGCAGCCGGCTACCGTCTCCACCGCGTCGACCAGTTCAGGTGTCTATGCGCCGGCAATCGCCAAAGTGTTTTCCACCAACCAGACTGTGTTCCGCTCCCTCCAGGTCCAGCGGGCCGCCATCCAGCCGGCGCAACTGGCCACCATGAGTTGGCGGTCGCAGGTGGAATATCTCAAGCCGGTGGCGGCCATGGCCGACCTGGTTTCAACTTCCATTGTCCACGCAGAGATTGCCAACGCCATTGCCCGTCTCGTCCAGCAGATATCGAGCGTGGCTACCTGTCTTTATACCCGCGTCGGCCTTACCCTGCCGGTTGACCGCCTGCAATGGGCGGAGTATCTCCGCGGCCCCGGCATCGCGGTGCATATGTCCTCGCTCGCCATCTTGCCTGGATGGAATTCTCAAGCCTACGTCAGCCGTCAGCAAATGCAATTGCTCGTCGACTGGCTTTACCAGCAAATCGACCAGACCAATGCAGCCGCTATGGCGTACATCAGTGATGTCGTGCGAACCTGCATTCTGCTTGCCAGCCACGCACCGGTCGACGGAGTCATCGCCGGGGCTGTTACCGGCCGCACGCTGCCGATCCTGAACAACACCATCCTGCTGACCTCCGCGTCTGAACGAGTCACTCAGGGCATGAATGTGCAGTTTTACCAGACTGGAAAGATCGTTGCCGAGGGAACGATTTCTGACCTCGACTCGTCGACCATCACCGCCACCGTTACAAAAATCCATCAACCAAATGTGTTTCTCGAAGACCAGTCCGTGGCCCACTTTACCGGCGTGTCGCCGGACTTCGCAGCCCTCAAGGCATTCGCTCAATGACCCGTTCCCATACAGTTCGCATGCGTGAAGCGAGGCGCCGATGAGCGCAATGCCCTGGCTCCGGCCGTTAGAGCGTTCAGACCGCTCGGTGCGTCGCCTCCGCCTGCGCCTGCCGGCCGGAGAATCGCAAACGCGTGTGAGCTTCGCACTCGAAGAAGCTCTCCGGTTGACGGTTCTTCCCGGCGAAGACCAGGGACGTGCATACTTCTTTCGCCGTGTGGCGTTCGCGGGCCTGCCTGCCGCCGCACCGCGAAGCCTGTGGTTGAATTCCTGTCAAAAGTCGCTGCGCGCCATGGCCGAGCGCGCTGTCCATGGCCGCGATGCCCGCGCTGCCGATGCCGATGCGGTGTATTTCGCGACCCAGCAAGAGGCTCTGGAGTGGTTCCTGGGCCGCTTGCTGCGCGCAGTCACCTCGGTTGGCGTTTCCTCGCCGGTTCCCCTTCCATGGTTTGCGCCGATGATCACCGGCGTCCCCGCAGATCGGTCCTGCACCGCCCAATTCATCGCGGTGATCGAGCGCTTGCGGCGACTGCCTTCGGGTTGGTTCGCGGCGGCCACCGCGATCTACGCAACGCTCCCACCCGCCGCAAATCAAGTCGCCTCAATTCTTGTAACCGTAACAGCGACACAAGTGAACGCATGGCTACAGGAATTCGGCTGGATTGACGGTGGCGCAATTTCCATGGTCGGCCTTCCTCCATCCCTCTCTTTGAGCAAGCTTGAAGTTCTGCACCGCTTCCTCGCCATGGATCGTCTTGCCAGCGGTACGCGTTTGTTCGAGCCTTCCAGCCGTGATCGGCGCATCACGTTTCAGCCCGAGCCCTGGCTTGTGTGGCTGACTGCCCTCGCCATTGCCGCCGAGCAACCAACAGAACTCAATCGCGGAACCATGATCGCCGGCGCCCGAGCCATCCTCGAGGGCTTGCAGGCATCCGCAATGCCTTCGCCATCCGGACTCGGCGACGGCACTCGCGCCCTCTCAGCCCACACAGAGGAGGCGGAAGTGTTTTCTCCGCCAACTGACGATCGGGTTTCCGAAGCCGCTGGTCTTTATTTCCTCCTCAACGCTCTGCGCCAGCTCGGAATCGAATCCGTCCTCTCCATGGCCCCCAGCCTGGTCCGATACGGCTTTGTGCCCAGACTCATCGTTGCACTGGCTCAAATTGCTGCAGTCGACCTCGCAGACCCGGCGCTCGAGTGGGCGCAAGCGGAATTGGAAACCTCGGATTTCTCCATCGAGCCCGTGGTTGCGGCTTCCAGTTGGCCACGAAATCTGCCGCCTCCCCCCGACGGCTTTTGTGTGGACGCCGCCATCCTCGTCCGAATATGGAAGCTCGCTGTCCGTCGATGGTGCTGGCGGACTGCCGGCTTGACCCTTCGCGAAATCGTCAACCGCCCCGGCCGGATTCTGCTCGCCCGCGCCGATCTTGATGTGTTCCTGTCGCTTGAATTTGCGGATGTGCGAATCCGCCGTATCGGACTCGACCTCGATCCGGGATGGCTTCCCTGGTTCGGCCGTGTCGTCCGCTTCCATTACCTGGCAGCGTCCCGAAATCAACTGCAGCAAGCCAAAGACGGAGGAAAGCTATGAGCGCCACTCCCGTTGCGAATCATCTTCCCCCACAAGACAACCCGCGCGGCGACGAGACCAACTCGCTGACCTTTGCCCTGGCCGGACTTGCTCGCGTCGCGGAAGACTGCGGCATGCTCGATGATTTCGCCCAGGCTGGGCAATCGAATCCCAGCAGCGGCGCCTTGCAGCCAGAGGCAAAAGTGATCCTGCGGCAAGCCTTGACCATTTGCTCCGGAGAAGATCTGCTTCCTCAGTTTTACGAATATCTCAAAGTCCACGACGACTCCGATGGTCCGCTCGTCGAGGTGTCTCGCCAGTTTGAACTGACCATGATCGAGGCCCTCGCCGTACGCATCGCGGTCGCTGCCGAAGAGGACCTGATCGTCGCCCACGTTCTTACCCAGTTACAGCATCCGGTCGCCAGCAGCCGGCCCACCATTGGTCTGCTCGCGCGTGCCTACGGGGTTGGCCTCACCAAAGGAGGCGGCGACAGCAGCGCGGCGGTTCAACTGCTGGCGCAGGGAACGGCTGCCCGGTTCGGCCTGTTCGAACTCCTCGACACGGCTGCGCCCTTGCCCGAGCGGCAGCTTCGCGTACCCCTGCCTACCTGCCTGGCCCTGGCTGGCCTGCACGGCCCCTGGCCCGGAACCAATCCGCTGCATCATCGCCGGCCCCTCTCGCTGGGCCGCGCTGCGGAATTGACTGCGGATGTATTTGTACAACGGCTGACTGACTCACCCCGGCCGGCGCCCGCGCTCATTCTGCGCAGCGGTGACTCCGCGGAGGGCCGCGCCGCCGCCGAGCGCATCGCCAACGGATGTAATCATCGCGCCGTCCTCATCTCCACCGAACAAACAACCGGGCTCGCCCCCTGGCTCTTTCTTTCCAGCCTCATGCCCGTCTTTACCCAATGGCTTGCCCCGGGGGAGCGCAGGCCGGTGCCCACAGTCAACGGATTTGCCGGTCCGGTCATCATCCTGGCTGGCCCCGATGGCGAATTTACTTCTGACGACCGCACCGTTCTCGAGTGGCAATTGGGCGTCCCTTCCACAGAAGAGCGCTACGACTTGTGGCTCGCATCTCTTCACGATGAAGAGCTTGCTCGCCGTTTGGCATCGGAGCATCGCCATACCGCGGGGCGAATTGCCATCCTCGCCGCCAAAGCGCAGGAGCGCGCCAACTCGGCTGAGCGGACGTTCTCCGCCGTAAGCAAACCTGTAACAGTTACCTACCAGGACGTGCGTGCCGCCTCCCGTAGTGGAGAGGGCGTCGGTCTTGCGGCGCTGGCCGAACTGGTGCGTGACGAAGTCGCCGATAACGCTCTGGTGGTTCCCGAAGCACTGCGCCGGGAATTGGAATCGCTGGTCGACCGCTGCCGCCTGCGCGACGGCGTGTCCACCGGCCTCGGGCCCGCCATGCAGGCCCGCTACCGCCCGGCCGTCCGCGCCCTCTTTGTCGGGGCCAGTGGAACAGGAAAAACTCTGGCCGCCTCGTGGCTCGCCACCCGCCTGGGTTTACCTCTTTTTCGCGTCGACATTGCGGCCATTACCTCCAAGTACATCGGTGAAACGGAAAAAAATCTGAGTCAGTTGCTCACTCGTGCCGAGCAATCCGAAGTCGTGCTGCTTTTCGATGAGGCTGACTCGCTCTTCGCCAAGCGTACCGAGGTGCGTGATGCAAACGATCGATTCGCAAATTCTCAAACCAACTACCTGCTGCAACGCATGGAGAGTTACGACGGCATAACGCTGCTTACCAGCAACAGCCGCAGCCGTTTCGACTCCGCCTTTGCCCGCCGGCTTGACATCATTATGGAGTTCGCGCTCCCCGGGCCCGAGGAGCGCCGCGCCCTGTGGCTGGCGCATCTTGGCGAGCAGCACGCGCTCACTACCTCGCAACTCAACATCATCTCCGCTTGCGCGGATTTATCCGGCGGCCAGATTCGTAACGTGGTTCTTTCTGCTGCCGTCGCCGCGCGCCACGCAGGCCCCATTGCTTATCCCCACCTCATTGCCGGCCTCACGTCGGAATATCGCAAGCTGGCTCGTCAGCTACCCGACGAACTGCGCCAACCCATTGTGGTTATTGGGAAGAGCTGAGGACTGTTGATGGCAGCCCGCCCCGCCCTGCAAGCTGCGCGTTCTCCCGCCAAGGTAGCGGCTAAACCAGCCGCACCCCTGGCGGCTGTGCGGCACATCCCCAAGGTAGAAGCGGGCAGACCGCTTCCCGCTTACCTGCGTACTCCGAAGCCGTCCAAAGTCGCGGCGCCGGCCGCTCCCCCTTCCGCGGCAAAGCAATCCGCCTCCGGGCAGCCCCTGGATTCGGCAGTGCGCACCAGCCTTGAATCGCGATTTCAGCACGATCTTTCGCGTGTCCGCGTTCATACCAATGCGGGCGACAAGCTCGCCGCTACAGTTCCAGGCGCTCGCGCTGTCACCATCGGCTCGGATATCTATTTTGCCGCCGGCGCGTGGGCGCCCAACACCGCGGAAGGCATTGGACTGCTCGCCCACGAAGTAACCCACGTTCTGCAGCAGCAAAATGCCGCGACCGCCGGCGCCGCAAGAGCGGGCAGCCACGGCGACCGGTTCGAGCAGGAAGCGCGTCGCAATGCCCGCGCCGCGCCGGGCGGTGGCCCCCTGCTGGTGCGCGAACAAGCTGCCCAGGCTGGTCCCCAGCCTGACGAAGAGGACCACGGCTTTTTTTACAACCGCCTCATCGGTTTCTTTCCTGAGATCAAACCGATTCTCGATCAGGGTTTAGCCAATTGGCTGCAGGAGAAGGTCACCAACGCCGTCGAAGTTATCGTCAACCAATTGCTTGCGCCCGTCCGCATGGTCACGGGCGTGGTCGAGTCCCTCTCCACCCATTTCGGCCAGCTCGTCGCATGGATCAAAAAAGCCGCGGCAAGCGTGGCCCGCGGGGACTGCAGCGTGCTGCACGAAGCGGTCGACTACATTGAGCAGGCGGTGAGCGGTGTCGTCTCCCCCATCCTCGACAAAATCAAAGAAATCGGAAAAAAGATCGGAGACTTCTTCGGCGCCATCTGGGATCGTTTTGGTGCTCCCATCTGGAACGAGATGAAGCGCATCGGCGGACTCGCCTGGGAGAAGATCCAGCAATTCGGTCATTGGATCTGGGAGAAGACCGCCCCGCTACGCGATCTAGCCAGCCGAGCCTGGACCTGGTTCAAAAACCTGCTTGGCATCGGTGAAGGGCC
The DNA here is from genome assembly GCA_963758385.1 of uncultured Acidobacteriaceae bacterium. Lineage (GTDB taxonomy): Bacteria > Acidobacteriota > Terriglobia > Terriglobales > Acidobacteriaceae > PALSA-350. Next base: position 941,111 of record CAVWVA010000002.1, read on the forward strand.
TGAAGGGCAGGACGGCCTGCTGCAATGGGTCGAAAGAAAAGCAGAAGCCGCGTGGGACGTCCTCAAGGAAAAGCTGGAGCCGGTGAAGAAGCCGCTCATGGTCATTGGCGGCATCATTATTATGCTCAGCCCCGCGGGTCCAATCATCGCCGTCGGCCTTGCCGTCGGCGGCGTCATTGAAGGGGTGCGCGCGATCAAACGCTACTTTGGCACTCGGGACGGTGTGGTCACCGGGCGCCAGGCTCTGCGCCAGATCGTTGTGCCCAAGATGATTGAAGTGATCCGCGGCTTCTCGCAGTTGCTCGCTGACAAGGCCCGAGGCTTGCTCGCGACTTTGCGCCGCGCCCACGATTCCGTAATGTCGGCGGTTCAGGCTGCCGAGCAATCCATCTTCAGCTTCCTCGCTGCGCTCTTGCAATTTGTAGCCGACCGCATCGACGATCTGGTCAAGTGGGGTGACGAAAAGGTTGCCGATTTCCTTTCCTGGGTGGAGACCACTACTGGCGGGCTTACCGCCTTCCTCGACCGCGTGCTGAACGTATTGGATGAAATCGGCGCCGTCGTTCGCGACATCATGAAGCTGCCCGCACTGCTCATGGGCAAAATCTGGAATGCCATCCCTGCCTGCATCCGCGATCCTTTCGTCGATTTCTTCGGCGTGCAGATTCTCGGCCGCATCGCCATCTTCCAGGCGCTCGCGGGAACTCCCGAGGCCTGGGCCAAAACCAAAACCGAGGTCGGGCTCATCATCAAGGAGTTCTTCCTCGACTTCAACCTCTCGGGTGCGATGCAGCGCGCGTTTCGTTTGCTGTTGACGGCGCTCGATGTGCCCATGGAATTGCTCTCGGTCGTGCTCTCCAAGCTGGTCATCGCATGGGACACCATCAAGGAAAAACCAGTAGAGTTTCTCAAGAATCTCTTCCGCACCATGGTGCTGGCCTTCAAGGGCTTCTTCAAAAATATCGTGCGCCACCTCACCAACGGCATCGCAGGCTGGCTCACTGCGCAATTCAAGGGCACCAACGTTGTGTTGCCTACCAATTGGCTCGATCTGGGCCAGATATTCGGCTTTGTCGCTAGCGTCCTTGGTGTCTCTCTCGATCACATCTTCGAACGCATGGCGCTCAAAATGGATCCGGATCACGTTGCCAAGATTCGCCGCATGGTCAACGTCGCCACCGGCGCCTGGGAATGGATCAAGCTCGTCATCACCGGGCAGTGGGCGGCGCTTTGGGCCAAGATACAGGAGAAAATCACCAACCTCTGGAACATGCTGCTCGACGCAGTGGTCGGCTACATCGTCGACAACGTCGTTGCCGCGGTGATGCAGCAGCTGGTAACCACCGCCGACCCCACCGGCGTAAGCGAAATCATCATGTTCATCATCGACACGTATCGCACCATCAAGACCGTGGTGCAGTACATGAGGCAGATCCTGACCATGATGAACACCATGCTCGACAGCATCATCGGCATCGCCAACGGTGACTTGCAGCCCTCCGCCGACCGTGTCGAAGCCGCCTTCGACAAAGCCATGCCGATCGTTATCGGCTTCCTCGCCAATCTTGCCGGGCTAGGCAACCTCAGTCAGGAGATTCGCGAAACCCTCACCTCCATCCGCGAAAAGGTCGACGAGGGGATCGACTGGCTGATCGACAAGGCCAAGAACATCGTCGAGAGCGTTGCCGACGCCGTCAGCAGCGTGGTCGGCAAGATCACCGACTGGTGGAAGCAACGCCGCAAGACCAAGGTGGGTACTGAGGATCACACTCTTCTTTTTCGCGGCGAAGACCAGAACGCAGATCTCTACATTGAATCCACGCCCATGCCTCTGGTCACTTTTCTCGACAACCTCGAGAAGCAGCCCGGGGCAGACCTGGCGAAGATCGGCGAAATCCGCACCCTGGCGGCGACCCTCAAGGCCAAGAAAGATGAAGGTGGAATGGGGCAGGGTCGCGGCGAAGAGATTGCCGCCTTGATGACGAGCATTGCCGACAAGCTCAAGCAATCTCTTAAGGTAGAGTTTCCCTCCACGGTGATCGTCACCCAGGATGTGCAGGCCGTTCCTGGCGGCGCCGTGGCGGGCAAGAAAGTCAAGGCCGCCCCCCTCACTCTTCGCCCGCCCACGAATGGCTGGACGGGCAGCCAACCGGCCGACGCCAGCCGTTTTTGGGAAAGCGTCAACCAGCACACCAACACCTATATCCGCGGCCACCTGCTCAACCACAATCTGTTTGGGCCGGGGCGCGACATGAATATGACGCCGATTCATGGCGACAAACTCAACAAGCCCATGTCCAGCCAGGTGGAGGAGGTGGTCAAGGCCAAGGTCCTCGACGAAAACAAAGTGGTCAGCTACGAGGTGGAAGCAGTGTACGGCGCCTGGTCGCCGGTCTATACGGGTATTCCGGAGGAGAACAATCTGGCCACCGGCATGCGCTTTGCCGCTCGCGAAATGAAGCAGAGAGATGGAACCACAGGCGCCGAGCCGGGTGATTGGGAGGAAACCGGTCCCAATCTCGGCGTCCCGTCGTATTTGCCGAACTTCCGCGCCCCGGACGGTCCTCCAGGTGCAAGCGCCCGGCGGATTCTGAAGATGGTGAACCTTAATCTGCGCTCTGGCGACGTACCGGTTGCTCAGGACCTGGTGGATGCCTTCCAGCAGGTTCCTTACATCGGAGCGACCAGGGCCCTCGATCTGGCTACCAACCCGACGCGCTTCGGCAGCGACTGGGAAAGGCTGCGCGCCAGTTTGGCCTTGCCTGCGGAAGCCGTCGCGGCGATGAAGGTCAACCCCATCGTGAAGCTGGTGCCGGGGATCAGTGCAGCCGCCGACCTGGTTTGGGGCTGAGGAGTCTGTTCTGGCCCCTGGGGGGAAATGAACGAATCTCCCCCTGAAGTCTAGTGGCATAACGAAACAGTGGTAGTGCTAAACAAGACAGGACTTATGGCATACGAACCAAAAACCGCTAAGGATTCCAAGCCGCAGCCAACTGCTGTAAAGCGCGCGGAGCCCGCTCCACGTCCAACCGCCGGACCCGCTCCCAGCGCTGCTGCCCTCGCCGACGCAAAAGTGAAGCCGCAACCCGGAACTCCGGCCTTCCAGCGCAGCGCCACGCCCGCCCCTGCCCAGCCGGCGGGCGCACCGGCACAAGACATTGCCCCCGGCATAATCGACCTGAAGGCGATGGATAAGTTTGCCCTGCCGGCCGAGACCTCAGCCTATGTCTCCAAGCATAAGAAACCCTTCATCCAGGCCCGCTTCGGCAGTCTGGCCGAAGGACCCATCCAGGTAAGACCAGATGGGAAAGGCCATTCCTTCACCAATCAAAAAATGCCCTTGAATCATCCGCTCTTTCACTTGCTCGACCAGGTGGCTCCTGGTCTGCAACCGTGTCTCATCGTGAGCGCGAGCCACGACGGCGCACTGAGCGGGAGCGTTGGCTTTTTTTCCGGCGAACTGGCCACCGAGATTCGCAGCGCGCCGGGAATCATCGGACTCACCGGGTTCAGCCCAGAATCCCTTCCATTGACCAACAAGATCGAAAAGGGCGTTCTTCATCTGGGTCTCAAAGGTGCAAAGTTAAAGCTGGCCTCTGTCTTTGCCGCGGACATCACCTTGCTGGCAGAAGATGAGCAAATTAAGGACTTTCACGGCTCGGCCCACTTGAATGCACATCGCGCCAAGGGAGACCTCGAATTCAGCCGCTCGGCTGAGGGCGTTGTCACCGGCCACGCCTTGCTCACCCTCGACCTGCCGAAAAACATCCAGGGAGACATGGAAGCGTCCTGGGATGGCCGCGCCGTCACCGGCGAGGGAAAGCTCCACCATCAGGGCGAAAAACTCTCCGGCGACGTGATCGTCCACCTCATGGAAAAAAGCCAGGCGCTGCAACTGGTAAAGGATAAGAAAAGCCCGCCGCCAGAGGTCACTGGAGACGCCGTTCCCGCGGCTCCGCCCAAAGGAAAGCCGAAGGCCGTGGACTACGCCATCTTCGGCGAGGGCGACCTCAGTTTCGCTTTCAACGAATGGCTGACCGGTACTGCCCATGCTGTGCTCGATCCTGAGGGCTTCGTCACCCTGGTGACAGAAATTACCCCCCAGAAAGAGCTGCAGCTTTTCGAGACGCACCCCAAAAAGCAGATCGGTCCGGCCATCGATGTAAAAGCCACGTGGGGCCTGCCCGTCATCGCGGACGTATTCATCGGCGCAGGCGGAAGCCTTCATGCGTTTGCCGACGTGAAAGGTGTGTTCCAGAACATCGTCGCCAAGGGCGACTACTCCACCGACCCGGAAAAATGCAAATCTTTTTCCCTCCAGGGGACGTTGAACGTCTCGGCCGCAGCCGGTCTGACCCTGCGTCTTGAAGTCTTCGCGGGGCTGGAGATTCTTGACCACACCATCAAGGCCGGCGGCGGCCTTAACGGCACCGCGGGCATTCATGGTTACGTTCTCGCGACGCCCCTGCTCGGCTACCGCGAGAAAGGGGAACCCGGGGAAGATAAGAAGGGCGAGTTCTATATCAAGGGCTCGATGGAAGTTGCCGCGGAGCCCTTTCTCGGCCTCAGCGGCGATGTATTCATTCGTTTAACAACACCCTGGTGGTCTCCGCTCTCTGATCGCGAATGGCCCTGGGAGCTCGGCAGCAAGACCTGGCCCATCGGTGGAAGTTTCGGCTTTGGAGCTGGGGTTGAATATGTTTTCGGCTCCGGCATCGCCCCGGATCTCACTTTCGGCGAAGTGGATTTCTCCTCCGATAAACTGTTGGGCGATTTGATTGACGAGAAGGTATCGAGCGGATCGGCAGACAGTCCTCCCAAAGCTTCTCCCTGGCACGAGAAAAACACCGCCGCCTCGCAGCCTCCGCCGCCGGTGCCCGCACCCAGCAAGCCTCCGGTGAAGGCGCCAGCGGGCAAGAAGCCGCCGCGTCCCGCCAAGACTCTCTCCGCACCCAAACACGAGGATCCCGCGGCGCGCACAGCCAACGGCAAGACCGTCGCTGAACTGCAACAGGAGGCGGTGAAGAGCGGCAAGAAAGGGGCTCCCGTTGCGAAGGGTTCGCCAAAGGCGGAACCACACAAGGCGGAGCCGCCAAAACCGCAGCCGGCCAAGGTCGAGGCGGCTAAGGTCGAGCCGCACAAAATCGAGCCGCACAAAGTCGAGCCACACAAGGCAGAATTACCCAAGCCTGGAATGCACCCCGAGGTCAAAAAAGTGCTGGGCGTAGAACCGCACACGCCGGACGCACACCCTGCCGCTCATCCTGCAGCGCCTGATCCAAAAATCAAGCCTGGAAAACCCGAAGGCGCTGCTGGGGTTGCGGCGGTCGAGCAGGCGCTCGCTCACGCTGAAAAGGCCGCGCTGAGCCTTGCAGACTTGAACCGGCTCCTAGCCAAAATTACCGCTCACAAAGCGTACGGCTTCACCCATCTGGTAGCCAAAGCCGGAGACGGTGAATGGCTAGTGGTCGATACCGCGCATCCTGAGAAGATCATCGCGAAGATAAAAAAATCCTTTGTGGAACCCGCGTGGGCGCACGAGCAGCGTAAGACCGAGGTCGAAAACGAGAAGCACACCCTGGTCTTTCAGCTTGTCGGTGCGGTGGAAGAACTCTATATCCATTCCGGAGACGGCATTCTTTTGGCTGACTTTCTCGATAAACTGGCCGAGAAACCAAGGGCCAACCAAGGCAAGATCAACTACACCAAGGTGCTCATTCGTCAGCTGCGCGCCGAAGAAGCGGCGGGGGACATGAGCCAGACGCGCGGCAAAAAGATCGCCGAATTGATGACCCGGATTGCGGATCGTCTCCCCGGCCTCTATGAAGATGCGGTCAGGCCGCCCACACATATCGTTCCCAAACCAGAAACCATCCTCGGAGATCAAGTTGGCAAACACATTCATGCTGAACCACTGAGCTTCAAAAAACCCGACAATGGCTGGACGGGCAGCGTACCCCACGACACCTGTAATCTTTGGGACGCTGTCAACGCCAAGCGGCCCGGCAGGTATGTTCGCGGTCACCTGCTCAACCACAACCTGTTTGGGCCGGGAATCAACGCGAACATGACACCGATCCATAAAGGTCTGTTGAACGGCCGCATGGAGAGAGAGGTGGAGAACGAGCTGAAGCGACGGGTGCTCGAAAAAAACGAAGTCGTTAGCTTTGACATCGAAGTCGTGTACGAAGGGAGATTTCCAAAAAAGAACAATATCTCCTATCCGACTCTCGTTCCTGCGGAGGAAAAGCTCGCCCGCAAGTTAAAAATCCAGGCATACGAAATGAAGCCCATTGATGGTAGGAGCGGGGACAAGAAAGAAGATTGGGAGAAGAAAAGCCGTATAACAAGCATTCCCGACGAATTGGAGAATTATCGGTTTCCTGATTAGCAGACGCCGGTTTCGAGCCGGTAAGCCAAGGCGACTGGGCACTTTAGTGGTTTTCGTATCGAGTTTGGTACCGCTTATCCACTGTTTTTTTGTTGTATCGCTTGCGGTCCAACTCAGCACATCCGCATAATCGCCTCAGTAGCTGAGGTCTGAGGGTGACCGCCTCCAACGAAAACACCACTGTTACCCAATATAGCCGGCAGGATGTACTCCGCATTTTGCGTATTCGCCTCAAGCACCTTTGCTCCTGGGAGCGTTCCGGGCTCATCAATCAAAGCGCCACTTATTCCTTTCAAGATTTGGTTCACTTGCGAAAGCTGCGTGACCTGCGTGCCACGCGTCTCTCCGTCGCTAACATCCGCGCCTCCATTCACGCCATGAGTCAGGTTTCTGGCATGGTGAACCCGTTGCTCGAAGCGGGTGCGGTGCGCAACGGAGCGCGCCTGGCCTTTCGCCTGAGCGGCGCCATGATGGAGCCGATCGCAGGCCAGTTTGTGTTCGACTTCGACGCGGCTCGCCACAGCCAACTCGCCGAAGTGAGTTCGGCCGCGAGCCACCAGGCAGCCCGTGAATCCCGCGTGCAAAGCCTATTCTTCGAAGCCGTAAAAATGGAAGAGCGGGGCAAGACCCAAGAGGCCGTGGCCCACTATGAGAGCATTCTCACTCTCGATAGCAGCCACGCACCCGCTTGCATCAACCTGGGCACGATTCAATACAACCGGCGCCAATTCATCGAGGCGGAGAGCCTCTACCGTCGCGCCACGGTTGCCGATCCAAATTATGCATTGGCCTTCTTCGATCTGGGCAATGTGCTCGACGAACTACAGCGCCTTCCTGAAGCCATCGCGGCGTACGCTACCGCCATACGCCTGGTGCCGCACTACGGCGACGCTCATTACAACATTGCCCTGGCCTACGAGCGTACCGGCGATCGCCGGGCGGCCTTGCGGCACTGGACCAACTACATCAAACTCGATCCCATTGGGCCCTGGTCGAATCATGCCCGCATCCAGGCGCGCAAAATTCTCGAACGCGAACAACTCGCCATTGTTCATCGCGGCTCGTCCGGCCGCCACGACTACTATGCCAGGCGTACGCGAAACCTGCCCCAGCTGCTCGAAGTTCCCAGGCCGCTGCTACCCCTCTAGGGCTTGCTGGACAGGCAGGCATTTCAGCGAATACCGTAGACAGGTCGCTGCACGCTGATTTACAGGCCCTAGAGGTAGTCCCGTGACAGATTCCGTTCTTGCATCGCAGCCCGCATCCCCGCTCACCCTCCTTTCAGAAGACGAACAGCTTTTTCGCGAAACTGTTCGCCAGTTCGCCCAGGAAAATATCGCACCCCTGGTCCGCACCATGGACGAGCAGCAGCACTTTCACCCCGAGTTGATTCCCCAACTCTTCAATCTCGGCTTGATGGGCATCGAAATTCCAGTGGAGTACGGCGGTTCCGGCGGAACCTTTTTCGAAGCCATTCTTGCCGTTGAAGAAATCTCCGCCGTCGATCCATCCGTAGGTGTCCTGATCGATGTGCAGAACACCCTCTGCATCAATGCGCTCTTGCGTTGGGCCACCCCCGAGCAGAAGAAGGTCTTTCTGCCCCGGCTTGCCACCGACACGGTGGGCGCGTATGCGTTAAGCGAAGCCGGCTCCGGCTCCGATGCGTTTGCCTTGCAGATGCGGGCAGAGAAACGGGGCGACGCTTACCTGCTGAACGGGCAGAAACTCTGGATCACCAATGCCAGGGAAGCCGGCCTCTTCATCGTCTTCGCGACCCTCGATCCAGCTGCCGGATACAAAGGAATTACCGCTTTCCTGGTAGACAAGCGCATGCCTGGATTTTCCGTGGGCAAGAAAGAAGATAAGCTCGGCATCCGCGCCTCCTCTACCTGCGAAATCATCCTCGAAGATTGCAAAGTGCCGGCGGCCAACGTACTGGGTGAGCCGGGCAAAGGCTATAAGATCGCCATTGAGACCCTGAACGAAGGCCGTATCGGCATCGGCGCCCAGATGCTTGGTCTGGCCCAGGGAGCCTGGTCTCATGCCGCCCGCTACGCCTTCGAACGCAAGCAATTCGGCAAAGCCATTGGAGAATTTCAGGCAGTGCAATTCTCCCTCGCCGAAATGGCCACAGACATCGAAGCCACCCGGCTGATGGTGTACAACTGCGCTCGCCTCAAAGACAACGGTCTTACCTTCCTGAAGGAAGCCGCCATGTGCAAGTACTTCTCCTCGCAGGTGGCCGAGCGCGTCGCCAGCCAGGCCGTCGAGGTGTTTGGCGGCTATGGGTTCGTGAAGGATTACCCGGTAGAGAAGTACTACCGCGACGCCAAAATCGGCAAAATCTACGAGGGCACCTCAAACATGCAGCTAGCCACCATCGCCAAGCTAATGTTGGGAAACCACTGAGTCGGGTGTGAAAGAGAAGCCGCACAGCCATCTCAACCCGTATTGCGCAAACCCGCTGAGATCCCATTGATGGTCGCGGAAAGGGCCCGGTTAATCGCATCTGAATTATCTCCAGCGCGTTTGCGGCGCAACAAATCCACCTGGATCAAACTAATCGGATCAACATAAGGATTACGCAAGCGAATCGACCGCGCGAGCACCTGGTTATTTTCCAGCAATTCAGATTGCCCGGTAATCGCCAGGATGCTTCGCCGGGTGCGATGAAACTCCGCTTCGAGCTTGTTGAACACCCGATCGCGAATCCCGCTATCGGTAACCAGCGAAGCATACAGCCGTGCGATCCCAAAATCGGATTTAGCCAACGCCATCTCAACGTTGCGGACCAGGTCGATAAACAGCGGGAACTCGCGCGCCATGGTCGACAGAACCGCAGCCCCGCCCGGCTTCTGCCCATACGCTTCAAGAGCATAGCCAACCGCAAACCACGCGGGAACCAGCTGCCGGCTCTGTGTCCAGCCAAACACCCACGGAATCGCGCGCAGGTCAGCCAGGCTGCGGCGGCCGCCGCGCCGCGATGGGCGCGAGCCGATTTTCGCATGCTCCAACTCGGCCATAGGCGTAGCCTCTTCGAAATACTGCGGCACTTCCGGGTCGTCGAGGATGTGCTCTCGATAAAAAGTGAAGGCCACCCTCGACAACTCCGCAAACGCAGCTTCCCACTCCGGCGCCAGAACGCCGGTGAAATGTCCGTGGGGATTGCGAGCATTGGGGCGCGCCAGGGCATCGAGCGACGCCGCGATCATCAGCTCCAGATTGCGTTCGGCGAGAATTACGTCGGAGTACTTCCAGTTCAGCACTTCGCCCTGCTCGGTAATCCTGATCTGGCCGGTAAAAGCCCCAGCAGGCTGGGCATAGATCGAGCGGTGCGTGGGACCGCCGCCGCGCCCCACCGTTCCGCCCCGGCCATGAAATAGCCGCAGACTCACGCCGCACTCGGTCGCCACCTCATGCAGTGCGCGATGGGCGCGAAAAATCTCCCAGGTGCTGGTCAGCATCCCGCCGTCTTTATTTGAGTCGGAATACCCCAGCATCACCTCTTGCGTGTTGTTCCAGCTTTCCAGCAACTGGCGATAGCTGGGCGATTGCCACAACTCCCGGCAGATCGCGGGCGCATTGCGCAAGTCCTCGATCGATTCGAACAAGGGAACCGGCATCAGCCCGGGGTCGCCGTCGCTGCCCTCCACTCGCACACCACCCAGACGAGCCAGCCAGATCACGTTCAGCACATCTTCGGCACTCGAAGCGCCGCTAATCACATAATGGCGAATTGCTTCCGGAGCGCACGACTTCTTCAACTCAGCAATCGTCCGGAAGGTCTCGATCACGTCGGCCGACGCTGCGGTAAGCGGCGCCGGCACAGAGGAGGCGCGGGCCGGATCACACTTCCAGGCGGACGCCTCTTCCAACGCTGCCGCGTGCAAGCGCGCATGTTGGCGGATATCCAGTGTCTGCAGATGGAGTCCGTACGTCCGCACCTCGAGGATTAACGGATCGATCAGCGCATGCGCCAGCCGGGGCCCGCGGTTCTCCACCAGGCTGGCATGCAAAATCTCCAGGTCCCCAAGAAACTCCTGGGCAGACGCGTAAGGGGGTAGCCCAGCCAGCATTGCATCCAGGGCGAGCGGAGGGACATAGGGAAGGCCATCCCCACCCTCCCCGGCGGCCGCAAGGCGCACTTGGATGCAGCTCAGAAATCGCCGGTAGTTTTCATACTCGAAGCGCTCTCCAAATGCCTGCAACCCCGTGGTGTTGAGTTCGTCGAGATATTGCTGTAGCCGCTGCTCGAGCGCGACACTCACCGGCGCCTGCTGGGCCGAACTGGTGAGCAGGTCGAGAACCAGCTGCAATTCCCGCTGATAGTGGGTAAGCAGATGCTCGCGGGCCATCTGTAGAGATTCCCGCGTCACCTCCGGCGTAACGTAAGGATTGCCGTCGCGGTCCCCGCCAATCCAGGATCCGAAGGAAAGCAGCACTGGCATCTCCGCCAGGCTTAGGCAAACTCCGTACTCCGCTTCGAATGCCGCCGCGACCTCAGCATAGAGTCCAGGCAGCGTGGCATAGATAGAGGCGTCATAATAATCCAGCCCCATCTTTACCTCGTCGCGGACCGTCGGGCGCCTGGTGCGTACCTCATCCGTCTCCCACAGCGCGGTAATCTCCGCCAATAAGCTCTCTTCAAAATGTTCCAACTGCTCATCAGAGAGCGGGATGCGGTCCAGTTGCTCCAGCAGGTCGGCGATGCGGCGCCGTTTGAACATCACTACCCGGCGCGCCACCTCAGTCGGGTGAGCGGTAAACACCGGAATAATGCAGATCGACCGCAGCCAATGCACAGCCTCGTCGCCAGAAATGCCAGCCGCTCGCATGGCGCGAAGTGTTCCCCGCAGCGAACCGCGCTGTGCCTCTCCGGAAAGCTGCAGAGACAGCCGCCGGCGCTTGCGGTGGTTGGTTTCGGCCAGGTTAATCAGTTCAAAGTAGAAGGCGAAGGCGCGTGCCAGCCGATAGGCCTGCACCAGGTCCAGCGAGTGAACGCTGTCCAGCGCAGTGGCGAACGCCAGCCCGGCTTCGCTCTCATCATTCTGCGCAGGCTCCTTTTGGGCTTCCCGGCGACGGATGGCGATCTGCCGCAGTTCTTCCACTTCACTGAACAGTTGCTCGCCCGCCTGCTCCCGCAGAACCTGCCCCAGCAGCATGCCCAGCGAACGCACGTCGCGCCGCAGCGGTGCTTCTTTAATGTCGCTCGTCCGCGCCTCGAGTTCGGCCAGGCGAAGAGACCAGTTCTCCGGCTTCCAAAGCAAAGTCATTGCCTTTGATTATGCAGGAAAGCCAGGAGATGAGTGGCCGTCAGTGCTTTGCCGCAGCTTTGAAAGCCATTGCGAGCCCATCCCGTGTCCGCTCCGCATGGGCCGCGCCGGCAAGGAAGGTAAGGCTTCGCGGGCTCGTTGCCGCCGAAGACCCAGCACCTCGCAACACATCCTGGGTGGCCTTCGCGCGCAGGAATCCACTCAGAAAATGTTGAGCTACGTCCCCCGTGTCTAGCCCTGCTTTGCCACCATCGAGCACAGTAGGAGCGAAATAAGCATGGCTGATGCCCAGTCGCGCCGATTCCTCGAAAAAGACAAATCCCACTGTTTGCTCGCGGGCCGGTGAAAAACTCGCCCGATCGCCAAGGCCAATCAGGAGAAGCCGCCGTGCCGGAATCGTACCCCGCTTCGGCGTGATGACAATCGTCTCCCCCAACTCTCCGGTGAACAGGCTATCTTTGCGAATCTGGCTCAGCAATCCTCCGAGTCGCTTATCAATCTCCGAGAGCGACCCCTGCAAAGCATTGCCAGGGTCCGACCGGAAGACACCGATCCCCTGAAGCTCGGTCTTGGTAAGCGCGGGGCTTTCGACCAGCACATCCACGGGGAAGGATGCGTTGGGTACTTGCTGCGCTTGCGCGAAGATCGCTGCGAATAACAGCAGCGAAAAGGGCCCGGCGCTCATTCTTGAAAGCGGAGACATTGCCACCGATTATGCAGGACTTAAATTTGCCCAACAACTCGCGCGATATGTAATCATGTTGCTCCACTCAAAAATCAAGCATAAGCCGGAGAACCATGAACGCCTCTCGTCTCCTTTTGCTCGTTTCCTGCCTCATCGTCTCAGCCGCGGCGTCGGCCCAAACATTGACCTGTAACTCCGACGACATGGGGAGGCATTTCTGCCGCGCCAATACCTCGAACGGTGTGCAGATGATCCACCAGCGCAGCGGTTCGCCCTGTACCCAGGGATACTCCTGGGGCTATGACAGTGGCGGCATCTGGGTCGACCACGGTTGCCGCGCCGACTTTTCCCTCACTGGTGGGGGCGGTTATGGCGGTGGAACGTCTCCGCAGGATGCGCAGCGGTACTGTAAGAACACCGCCGGCGAACGGCTGCCCAACGTGCCGCTGGCTTACATCAGCACCTATCGCGGCACAGACACCGGCGACGGCAACTACATGATCAACTTCCGCGCCCAACCACCCAACAGCCGTGTCTCTTCCGGTTTTTGCATCATTTCGAAAAACGGCCAGCTGGTGCGATTCCAATTCGATGCCAATGCGGGGCCTAATCAAGGGGGCGGCGGCTACGGTGGCGCGTCCCCCCAGGACGCCATGCGTACCTGCAAGAACACGGTCGGGGAACGGCTACCCCAGGTGCCGCTGGCGTACATCAGCGTCTATCGCGGTACTGACACCGGCAACGGCAGCTATATGATCAATTTCCGTGCCCAACCCCCGAACAACCGTGTTTCCTCTGGCTTCTGCATCATCGCCAGGAATGGCCAGATGCAAAACTTTCAATTTGACCCCGGCTCCGGGCCGTACTACGGGGGCGGCGGCGTCTCTGGCAAAATGTCACCTCAGGATGCAATGCAAACCTGCAAGAGCCACGTCAGCACCTGGGCTCCACGGGTCCCACTGGCGTACATCTACGTCAGCCAAGCCAGGGTAGTCGGGGGCGGTGGCTACATGGTCCCCTATCAGTTGCGACCCCCGAACAATCCCGGGTCGGACGGCTTTTGCAACGTTAGTCAGGCGGGTGCGGTGGAGGTCTGGTCAGGTGGACGCCGGGTTCAGTAACCCCGGTTAGTATCAAAACTGTGATTCCATCCCGGCTTCTCCATCATCTGTTTACTTGGTTGGCGAGTACCTCCTCACAAAGAGAACTCCGATGAAAGTAATGCAGGTGAATAACACAAACTATGGTCCTGCACTCATCCCTGGAGAACGGTCGCAACCTCTCCCGGGCGATGGCGAGCTGCTGATTCGCGTTCGGGCCAGCGGTGTCACGCCCACGGAATTGCATTGGTATCCCACCACCCACGCAAAGGATGGAAGCCCCCGCGCGTGCGCAGTCCCCGGGCATGAGTTTTCCGGCGTCGTCACCGCCCTGGGAAAAAATGCCAACGGCTTCAAGACCGGTCAGGAAATCTACGGCATGAGCGACTGGTTCGCCGACGGAGCAACCGCAGAGCTTTGCCTCACCGAAACCCGGAACGTCGCGCCCAAACCAGCAACCCTGACCCACCAGCAAGCGGCTACGGTGCCAATCGGAGCGCTGACTGCATGGCAAGGGCTGTTCACGCGGGCGAGGATACAGCCGGGTGAGCGAGTGTTGGTACAGGGCGGCGCAGGCGGGGTCGGCATATTTGCCGTGCAACTTGCACATCTCCACGGTGCCCATGTAATCGCAACCGTGTCGGCAGACCAGTTGCCGCTCGTTGCCGGCCTTGGCGCAGACCAGGTGATCGACTACCAGGCGTCACGCTTCGAAGATTCCACGCAAAAAGTAGATGTCGTGTTCGATGCGGTGGGGGATGAGACGCTCGACAGATCCTGGAGCATGCTCAAACCCGGCGGCAGGCTGGTCACCATTGTCTCCGACCGTGGAGATACGGCAGAGCAGCGAGTGAAGGATGCTTTCTTCATCGTCGAGCCTGATCAGCAACAACTGGTCGAAATTGCCCGGCTGATTGATTCAGGAAAGCTCAAAACCTTCGTCAAGGCCGTAGTTCCATTCGAACAAGCGGCCGACGCTTATACGGGAGTAGTTCGGGACAAGCGCCGATACGGAAAAGTCGTGATCGATATGCCGCACACAAACTAGCGAAGAGGAATCGTTACGAGCGAGCTGTTGGTCGACGGCGCGATGAGCGATATCGAATCAGGCGCCGACGTGCAGCGATGTCTTAACCTCGATCGCTTGGGCGAGTGCAGCCACCCGCTGATACGATTCCAGCCGGTCCGCATGCTCGTAGGTATCCGTCACCACAATCAACTCATCGGCGCCGGTCTCTTCCACCAGCTTTTCCATCCCGCCTTTTACAGTTGCGTCTGATCCTACAATGGCCGCGCCTAGTTTGCTTTCGACTGTGGCCCGCTCCCAGTCTTGCCAAAGCGCATCCATCGAATCCACAGGAGGTAACAACTCCACTGGCCGGTTGCGGATCAACTGCAAAAAACGCTGCTGCGGCGTGGTGAACAGCCGCCGGGCTGCGGCATCGGTCTCCGCCGCGATAATCTGAACGCCCACCATCAGGTGCGGTTTGCTCAGCACCGTGCTCGGCTGGAATCGCTCCCGATACATCTGTGCCGCGGCATGCAAATATTCGGGAGCAAAGTGAGCCGCGAAGGCAAACGGCAGTCCCAACATGGCTGCCAGCTGTGCGCTGAACCCGCTCGATCCCAGCAAGGTGATGGGCACATTGCTGCCCTGCCCGGGAATCGCCTTCACTGCCTGCCCGGGCCTCTCGGGCCCAAGGTAGGTCCGCAGTTCCTCGAGCAACGCTGGAAAGTCATCCCCATTCTGGTGCAAGTCGCGCCGCAACGCCCGCATGGTCGCGAAGTCGCCCCCCGGAGCGCGTCCCAGACCCAGATCGATCCGGCCCGGATAGAGAGCCTCGAGCGTTCCAAATTGTTCCGCAACCACCAGCGGAGCATGGTTGGGCAGCATCACTCCACCGCTGCCCACGCGAATCGTCCTGGTTGCCGCCGCCACATGCCCAATCAGCACCGCAGTCGCGGAGCACGCCAGCCCGGCAATCGAATGATGTTCCGCCAGCCAGTACCGCTGGTAGCCCAGCTTCTCTACATGCTGCGCCAGGTCCACCGACCGCGCAATTGCGCTGCCCGCAGGCTCGCCCGGCCGCATGCCCACGAGATCCAGTACCGAAACGGCTGGTTTTTTACCCATAGCCAATTAGATGAGCCACCGTAAAAAGCGACTCAGGTAAGCAAAAGAGCAACTTTTGAGTTGCATATCTGCACCGCCTCTTCTAGTATCTCCAAACAGGCAACCTGGAGGTTGCATTTATGCCGGATCGAATTGAAAAGCGGATTGAGATTGCCGCTCCCGTTGCGCGGGTATGGCAGGCACTGACGGATTCTCGCCAGTTTGGCGAGTGGTTCCTGGTCAGGATGGACGGGCCGTTTGTAGCGGGGCAGCTCGTCGGCGGCCAAATAACCCACCCAGGTTATGAGCATGTGCGCATGGAGATTACCGTGAAAGCAATTGAGCCGGAAACACTCTTCTCCTACACCTGGCGTCCCTACGCAATTGATCCCAGGGTGGACTATTCGCACGAGCCATTCACCCTGGTCGAATTTCGACTGCAGCCAACTGCGGGCGGAACGGTGCTGACCGTCACCGAATCCGGCTTTGACAAGATTCCCGCCGCGCGGCGCGCAGAGGCCTTCCGCATGAATGACAACGGATGGGCGCAGCAGATGAATAATATCGAGGCCTATGTGCGCAAAAACCCATAACAGCGGGCGGGCCAGGGCAGCGGTCTTTGCTGCACTGGGCGACGAAACCCGCCTAGCGCTGCTTGCGAAGTTGTGCGGCGGCCGGCGCCAGTCAATCTCCGAACTCACTGTGGGGACCCGGCTGTCCCGGCAAGCCGTAACCAAGCATCTGCGCGTGTTGGAGCAGGTGCGCATCGTGCATAGAGCACGAGAAGGCAGGCAGAGCCTATTTGAGTTCGACCCGCAGCCGGTGATTGAAATGAAAGAGTATCTGGAACTCGTCTCCCGGCAGTGGGATGTTGCGCTCGCCAGGCTGAAGGCCTTTGTTGAAGATCAACGTTGACCGAACAACGCGGAGGAGACTCATGGCAAACAGCTTTGGCAAAGACATCCTCATTCAAGCCGGGGACCCAGACAAAGCGGCATCCTTCTATATAAACCATCTCGGGTTCGAGATAACCGGGGCGACTCCGCAGCTGGTGAGTCTCCATGGCAAACACATCAACCTGTTTATCGAGCCAGGACCATCCCTGGGACCGGTCCTGGAAGTGACCGTGGACAATGTCGAAACAGCCAAACTCCACCTGGTGAGTAACGGCTGCGAAATCATAAAAGACGAACCCGGCTTCCCTCGCTGCTACGTCAAAGACCCCTTCGGACTGATCTACAACCTCACGACCTAACCTCGCCTTTCCCAGCCACGAACGCGGGTGCCCCATATCTCGCTTTCTTTTGCGAGATGTGGGAAGTTAACGGCTCTCACAGCGAAACTCTCGACCACTCTCAGAGTCGTAGGGTCCATCTTTTTGCCTCAGGAGCCCATGATTGTAGAGTATTGCTAGGCGCAGTAACCTCAAGGACCCCATGGCTGCTTATGGAAGCGAGCTTTCAAGACTTGTTGACGAGCTGAACCGCTCGACGACCGCAACCAAAACCGGCGACAGCCCATCCATCGACCGCCTGCTCGCCCTCGCCGTCCAACGCGGTGCGTCCGACGTTTTGCTCGTAGCTGGATCGGCGATCGTGCTCCGGGTCAAAGGCTCTCTGACGCCGGCCGCCGGTAAACCATTGTCACCGGAAGATCTCCGCAGCCTGTTGCTGCCCCTGTTGACGCCGCGTCAATTGGAGGAGCTGGAAACCAACAAGGCGCTGGATTTTTGTTTCGTCCGCAGCCCAATCGGTAGATTCCGCGCCAACCTTCACCACCAGCGCGGTACTCTGGCGGCTAGCATTCGTTTGCTGCCAGCCCAGATCCCGTCGCTCGAATCGTTGCACTTGCCCCCAACCCTCGCCCAGTTGATCGATCGCCGCCAGGGCCTGGTGCTATTAACCGGTCCGACTGGCTGCGGCAAAACCTCCACTCTTGCCGCGCTGCTCGACCTGGTCAATGCTCGCCGCCGCGATCACATCATTACCATCGAAGACCCGGTTGAGTATCAGCATGAGAACCGCAACTCGATCGTGGAGCAAATCGAAGTCGGGCACGATACGCCTTCGTTCGCCCAGGCCGTGCGCGCCGTGCTGCGTCAGGATCCCGATGTAATCCTGGTGGGAGAGATGCGCGACAGCGAAACCATGGCCGCAGCGCTTACCGCGGCCGAAACCGGCCACCTGGTCCTCTCCTCGCTGCACACCAACGATACGTCCCAGACCATCTCCCGCATCCTCGACATCTTTCCCGCAGGACATCAGTCACAGATACGGCAACAATTATCCCTGGCTCTGCTGGCCATCGTCACCCAGCAACTCGTGCCCGCTCTGGATAATGCCAGCCGCTACCCGGCCGTCGAGATCCTTATGGCCACCAGTGCAATTCGCAATCTGATCCGCACCGCGCAGGATCACCAGATCCGCGCCCATATCTCGACCGGCCGTTCCGAGGGCATGATGACCATGGAGCAATCCCTGGCTGAGTTGGTTGCCAATGGCCGTATCACCCGTGAGACCGCCTTCTCCCACTGCTACAACGCACACGAGTTACGCCAGTATCTGCACGATTCTCCCAACCCATCCTGAAGAGCACCGCGGTTGCCCCACATCACCTGGAAGCGGTTTGCGCAGGCTTCTGCGCCAACACAGCGCTGTTGACCCACGCTGTCTTGCCCCGCAGCCATTCGGGATCCTTGAACTCCCATCCCACTCGAGGCTGTGCCGCCGCATCCCCATGCACCGTTCCGTTGGCGATCCGCGTTTTACGTCCGGCAGTGATCTCGAACTTCGACGGCGCTCCGGCCGCACTCGCGCCGGGAGTAAATGAGATTGTCAAACCCTGGTTGGCGTCCCCACCGGCTGCGGAATAGTGCATCTTGTCGATCGACCACGCGCCATTCTTCCAATCGGCTTCGATAAGGATCGTCCTGCCCGGAAGGTGATCGTCGTTGTCGAGTATGGTCGCGTGATCGCCTGCCAATGCCTGCACCCGCAGTGTGCATCCCACTCCGTCCTGTCCCTTGAGTTTCCACTCCGCCCCAATGGCCAGAGTTTTCGGCCCGCTGGTAGTCGTCCACTGTTGACTGGGGGCTGCGAACACGGCGATTTCGACATCCTGCGAGACCGCGCCGCGGTAAGCGATAAAGTAGGGCGGCTGGCTGATCTCTGTCCATACATCGGCGACGCTGACCGTGTTGC
The DNA here is from genome assembly GCA_963758385.1 of uncultured Acidobacteriaceae bacterium. Lineage (GTDB taxonomy): Bacteria > Acidobacteriota > Terriglobia > Terriglobales > Acidobacteriaceae > PALSA-350. Next base: position 959,873 of record CAVWVA010000002.1, read on the forward strand.
CAATCTTGAGCGCCGTGCCCTCACCGGCCACGGCGGAGCGCGCGCGATACACCAGCACCGGGGGGTCGACACCCGCAGGCGACATACCACCCCCACGCTCGCTGATATCCGAGCCTTGCACAAACTGCCACGACACCGGCTCGCCTTTGCTATCCACGAACCGCAGCAGGTACGTAGCCCCAGTGCCCACGTTTGCCGGGCGGTCGAGCTGCATCTTGGTAAGGTAGGCCTCGCCGCCCGAGCGCTTATCCAGATCCACCATCTCCTGTTGGTTGGAGTAATGCACACGCTTGCCCGAAGCGCGTTCCGTAAGCACCGCTTCATAGAGCGGTGTCGCGCCGCTGCCCTGGTCTACATAGAATTCCAGCATCGTGTAAGGCAGCTCCGTGCCCACCCACTGCACAAACTGCTCCGGCCAGTGACGGTAAATGATCTGCTCCGGAGCCATCGGAGCGGGGATTGAGTTCGCTGTGGTCTGTGCGAAAAGGGCAACCGCACTGACCAGAAGAACAGAGGCGGCAACAAATTTGGACATAGTTCTCCTTTAAGCGCAGAGAGACAATGTCTCTCCGCCGTTGACGTGCATATCAGAAGGTGAAGCGGATACCGAACTCCACGCGCCGCGCGGCTTCTGCGGCTAATGGCTGGGTGAACGTAGGTGACCCGACCACGTTTCCTACTGTGGTCACGTTGGTGTGGTTGAGCAGATTGGCCGAACGAGCATTCAGAGTGACGCTTTGGTGCCGGTCGGCCGAAAGGCCGTGCCGATGCAGCTCAAAGGTGCGGCTCAGGTTCCCATCCAGGTGAATGAGCGCAGGCATAGTTCCCACATTCCTTCCCAGCGAACCGTTAATGCCCGTGGTGTTCAGCAGGCCGAAGGGTGTTTGATAAGTACCCGTGCCTGGTTGTGCAACCAGCGAAGGGCGATCGTTGAATACCCCATCGCCATTGTTATCCACGCCAGTGATAGCGTTATAAGGCAGCCCGGAAGAAGCATCGAATTGGCTGGTAAACGAGAGCTTAGCCGGAAGGTTCAGCTGCCCAATCGCAAAGACACGATGCGTCGACTCCCAGGATGCGCGCGCCGTCTCCCCTTGATCGGAGTAGCTGGATTGCGGAAACAACATGGCCGTGTCCGCGTCCGACTTCAGGTTGAAATATAAGTAACCGACAAAGATGCCAAAGCGCTTGTAGCTATGCTGATCGGCGCCCACGAACACAACCTGGCCACGCAAGTGCCCCGACTGTTCAAACTGGAAAATGTTCCTGCCCGGCGCGATGGGCCGGGGATCAAGCAGCGGATTGGTCGTGCTGTCACTGACCAGCGGCGCATTGATATTGCGCGACCGAAGCGAGCCCCAGGCCTGCCCACCAAATAGATTTGCCTGCGCATGCCAGTGTTGCGGTAGTTCGTGCTCTACACCAATCTGGTATTGGAACGACCATGATTGCCCCAGGTTGGGAGCGAACTGCCGCGTGGTCGTCACAGCGATGGTCGAAGGAGTGGGCACAAGCGGCTGCGTGTACGAAGGAGAGTACAAAAGGCTTTGCGTTTGCCGCACCCCGTTGAGCCGGTAAGCCTCGGTGGTGACATCGGGCGTAACTACGCTGGAAAAAAGACCACCCCGCGCGTGGATTACCCACTTCTGCTTGTGATCCGGCGACCAGGCCATCCCTACTCTCGGCACCAGGTTGCCAAAACTGCTGGGCGAAGTTTGCAGCGCATAACGCAATCCCAGCGCGAGCGAGAAGCCTGGCTTCACCGACCACTGATCCTCCGCGTAAAGAGCAACTCGCCATTGCTGAAAGGGAACCAGCGCCGTGCCCTGGGTCACGTTGTATGTGGTTGGAACACCGCCCGGCAAGCTGGCCAGGGTTCGCCGGTACTGTTCCAGTCCAGAAATCGCAACCTGTTGCGAACCACCGTCGAGGGCAGGAGCCAGTCCACCCCCGAAGACAAACGCCCCGTTGAAGGTGTCGGGATCGACGTCATGAACCAGAACGCCCATCGAAGCAACCCCAACTTTGATCGAGTGTTTGCGGTGAGTCCACAACACGTCGTCGTCTACCTCCAGATCGCGCTCGCGATTCTGCAGATAGCCGGTGGTGGCGCCTCCTCCGGTAAAAGCTCCGGCAACCTGCAGGCTGGTCGCGGTCGACAGGGGCATATCCGAAGTGTTCTTCCAGGTGAATCCAATGTGGGTCTCGTGCAGAAGAGTAGGGCTAACAGTGAATACGTCGGTCAGCCGCAGGTCCTGCTCGCTCACCGTATTGTTGTATCCCGCTTCCTCAAGCGTAAGGCCGCCGCTGCCTACATTATCGGAGTCGTTTGTGTTTATGGAATAGGTCGTTGCCACCATATTCCTTGGGCTTAACTGCCAGTCGGAGCGCACGCTGCCAATCCACAACATTTGCGGAGCTGAGATGTTTTCACTCAGCGGCGTCTCTTGCCCCTGGCTATTCAACACCACCGCATTCACCACGTTGAACTCGTGAATGTCTCGCCGCTCCAGCGCGAGAAAGAAATCGCTTTTCTGTTTTTTGATAGGACCGCCGAATTCGAATCCATAGCGCCGCTTGCCCGCCGGGGTCGCGGTCACCGCGAAGGGATCTGTCGCGTTGAGGCCAGACTCGCTGTCGGTAAAGAACAGAGCCCCGTGAAAAGAGTCTCGACCAGGTTTGGTGAAGATCTCGACCCTTCCTCCCTGGTAGGGTGGGCGATCGTATTCCGCCGAGAACATGTCCGGATTTACCCGGATGGAGGCGATGGATGACTTCGGCGGCAGGGCGCTGCCGTTCTGAAAACCATCCACCGTAATAATGGCCTGGCCTGGAGCACCGCCACTGGTCGCCGCGAGCACCTGCAGTTGACGTTTGAAGTCGTCTGGATCATCGGCCATGCCTTGCAGATCCTGCGCCGTCAGTGTATGTGTGCCCGCTCCGTGGTCTGCATCGACGGAAACGCCACCCTGTTCTCCCACCTCGACCACGGTGTGAACATCGGCAATCTTCAGATGAATCGTAAGGTTCGCCCCGCCGCGCCCGCTCACCTGGGCCTCGGCAAACCCGTTCGCCTGAACGGTAATCTGCTGCAGATCGCTGCTTACGCAGTGCAGAACAAACGCGCCACGCTCACTGGTCGTTGTTTCCTCTGGCGTAGCCGCCTGCAAGCGGATGGCAGCTCCCACCACCGCTGCTCCTGACGGATCGAGCACCGTGCCGGTAAGATTTTTCAATGCAGGGCCGCACGTTTGCCCGTGCAGCGCTCCCCCGACGCTCAGTGCCAGGCAGAGGACCAGGCCATTCCAGCGATTCATAGTCAGCCTCTCATCCCATCTCTCACAACCTGAGAATCGCAGCCGTCATGAGGAGAAAACAGTGCAGGTTGTCACCGCAACCGGGTGACAAGTGTCATTCGCTCCTCGTGCGATATCATTTGTTGCGGCCGCAGATCCACTCCATTCCATACGTTTGCGCCCTGTAAATAGTTCCGTCGATCGTTCCTGGGAGCAATGCCGATGTCTGTCGAACGTCACACCAGAAAGAGGTTGTTCCTCGCATTCTGGCTCTTTGTTCTCAGCGCTATCTCGTTCCTGGATCGCACCAATATTTCCATCGCGGGCCTTCAAATCAGCTCGGAATACGGGCTGGGCAATCAGCACCTGGGATGGATCTTCAGCGCCTTCCTCATCGGCTATGCTGGCTTTCAAATCCCCGCTGGGTGGCTTGCCTCCCGCTACGGTCCGCGACTGGTGATTGCCCTGGGCGTCGTGTGGTGGGGTGTTGCAACCGCGCTTACCACCGTCATACCGCCCGGCATCTCCCAGGCTGTATTGATTCTGATTGGCATCCGCTTTGCCCTGGGCGCGGGCGAGGCCGTCATTTATCCGGCCGCCAACCAATTCGTCGCCCGCTGGGTCCCCGAGCAGGAACGCGGCTTTATCAACGGGCTTATCTTCGCCGGCGTCGGTGCAGGCAGTGGCCTGACTCCTCCCATCCTCGCCTGGTTCATCCTGCATCACGGCTGGCGCGCCGCCTTTTGGTTTAGCGCCATCGTCGGCTTGCTGGGCGGAGCCGTCTGGTGGTGGTTTGCCCGCGACACTCCCGAAGAAGACCCCAACGTCTCGCCCTCGGAGTTGAAGACCATTCGTGAGGGCATCGCCCAGGCTCCGGCCGTTTCCGCGCCAAAGATCGCCTGGTCCGCCATCCTGCGCCGCCGCGACTTGCCGGCGCTCATTATCAGCTACTTCGGCTTCGGCTACACTGCATGGATCTTCTTCAGCTGGTTCTTTCTCTACATGGCGCAGGTCCGCGGCTTCAATCTAAAAGCGAGCGCCCTGTTCACTATGCTGCCGTTCCTCTCCATGACGGTTGGTTGTTTGGGCGGAGGCGCCCTGAGTGATCGTCTGACACGCGCCTACGGACTACGCGTAGGCCGGTGCGGCCTGGCGTCGGTAGCCTTTCTCTTTACGGCGGTCTTCCTGGTTCTTGGCTCCAGAGTGCAGAGTCCGCAGTTGGCGGGCGTCATCCTTGCTGGAGGAGCAGGCGCCCTATATGTGTCACAAAGTTCCTTCTGGTCGGTCTCCGCAGACATAGCTGGCCGTAGTTCCGGTGTCTTCTCCAGCATGGTGAACATGGGAGCGCAGGTAGGAGGCGCCGTGACCGCCTCGCTCACACCCTGGGTAGCCCAGCGCTTCGGCTGGACCACCTCCTTCGCGATAGCCGCCGCGTTAGCAATCGTCGGCGCCCTCCTCTGGCTGACCGTCCACCCCGAGCGCCCCCTGGCGATCTGAAGGAAACAAGCACTCGGCCATTGTTATTCCCGTTCATCACAGCCGTAACCAAAAACTCCGTCCTGACCGAGAGAACTCCGTTCGACAACGACAACCCCGATGACAACTCCGTCCGGGCCACGGCAAACTCTCTCCTGACGAGGGACCAAGGGGTGCCCCATATCTCGATGCTGTTACGAGATGTGGGATATCACGGAGGCCCATTCAACAGTCTTGACCTTGTGACGACTTCAAATATGAGTAACGGTTTACAACCCCGCCCGCCGCAACTGAACAGCAAACAAAGAGTGGTCGCTAAGCAAATACAAAGTGCGCCGATCCGCACCGCCGAAGATTATGTCGTGTGGCCGCTCAGGAACATCAATACTCCCCAGAAGCTTTCCCGCAGGCGAGTACACAAACACCTGGCCCGCCGCGAGATACACATTCCCTTCGGAGTCCTGGGCCACGCTTTCCCCACCCTGCTCAACAAACACGGTAATCTCCGATAAAGACCCATCCGGCTTGACCACGCCGCGATAAGTACGTTGCTCCGCTTCATTCGTAGCGTAGAAGGGCTTCCCTTCCGTGGCCTTAACCAACCCATAAGCTTCGAGCACTGGAGCCCACTTGGTGCCGAAGTAAGGCTCGCCCTGCACCAGCGTAGCGTTCGTGGGAATAAAGACACTATTGTCAGGCGAAACAAACTGGAACCCGGTGCGTGAACCCAAACCCTTCTCGAACATCTGTCGCAGTGAAGTATACGTATAAGGCTGAGTAGCAGAAAGCGTCTCTGCAAAATCACCATTGAACCAATAATCAGCCGGCAACGCAGCGGTAAGACCGGGGCGTTCAACCGCCGGCGCCATCCGCAACACGCTGAGCTGTGCTTCAGCATTATTAGACTGCGGATGCAAAGCATAAGCACTGAGCTCTTTCCCACCGGAGGAAACGACGATCAAGTCACCCGCTTGATCGAACACCAGGTTCACAGGATCGAGCGGTGCGTCGCTAACCACCACAGCATGCCGCGACTCAGCAGACCAGCGATAGATCCGTTGGAAGTGCGCGTCGACAAAATACAACTGCCCCGTTGCATCGACGGCAGCGCCGGACGCGTTGAAAAATCCCCCAGCGAGGCGCTCTACTTTAGCGTCCTTCTCAAATAGGTCTGAATCAGCGGGTAAGGGAACCGGCTTGTCGTCATAAATATTGAGGTAAGCAAACTCCCGGTCACGCACTTCAGCGTGGAGGGTCTGGTCCACGATCGCATTCTCGAACGGCACTTTATTCGACCGTACTGCCTGCCGGCATGCACCCGAGCCATCGCACAGGGCAATCGAGCTATTACCGTCCACATGCACATTTCGAAATCGGATATCCGATGAACCAGCCACGCGCACCGCGTAGGGGAAAGGTTTCTCCATGTGGGTCACGCGATAGCCGTGGTAGTTCGCAATGGTCAAATTGTGCGAGCCGTCGATCTCGAGTGAAGACGCGTCCCCACTTTCCCCGCTCTCCTCCTCTGTTTGTAGCGCATAAAATTCCCAATTAGCTACGTTCTTCAGTTTGATTTCCGCCCGAACGTGGTGCTCGCTCGATAGCTCATAAACAAAGCCCGGGAGGGTGGTATTCGACACCAGCATCCCGGCCTGAGCGAACGTATCCGGCGTCCAGATATTGGCGAACGTTCCGCCGCCGCCATCGATCCATAGGCTCGGATACTGCGAATCCCATGGACGATGCGGGTTGGGATCGGCGCTATGGGTCGAGTTATAAGGATTGATCCGCGTACCGTCGGGAGCATTGGTGCCATGGCCGCCCAGAAAGCGTACGTCATCCACCAAAGACTCTTTACCGGAACTCCAAAGCAGTCCGGTTGCGCGGCCGTTAAGTCCGCCGGTGAAGATCCCGAGCCCGGTAATAATATTCGCGCCGCCGGCAGGCGCAAGCAGCAGCGGTTTGGGAGAACCGGGGCCATCAAATCCAGCAGTCCCGTCGGCAAGATCGAATTGCGTGGTGCTGGGATGCAAACCGATCAGCACTGTATCCCTGCCCAGCGTCAGCGTTTCGTGCAGCAGGTAGCGTCCGCTGGGAAAATACAGTGCCGGGTGCTCATCGATCGCTTTTTGCAGCGCGGCCGTATCATCGTGAACGCCATCGCCTTTGACACCGAGTGTGGCAACGTTGACCCACGTGCCGCTAGGCAGAGGGCGGATCGCGGGCGCAGCGGGCGGCGGCAACGCGGCCAGCGGTGAAGCCTCAAACCGCGTCTCGAAAGCCGCACGCGCCCCAGGATACTCGAGACCAAGGCCGTGCGAGAACACACTCACCTGATACGTATCAGCAACCTGGCGGAATTCCCGCCCGCTCTCGCGCAACCTGGCAAAAACAGGTACGTGGCTGCAAATCACATTTTCAAAATTGATTTCCGTCATGCGGCTGGCATCATTGCTGATCACCACCGCCGGGCCGGCAATATTCTCGAAGCGGCTGTTCTTGATCCACAACTGGTCGGAGTAGTGCGGATCAATCTCTACCGCCGTAGGCACATTGCGAAATTCATCGTGCATCAGCGTAAGCCCCGCCTCGTTCTCCCGGATCGCCGCCTCTCGCTGCCCATCGAAAGTTGAATCGATGAGCGTAAACTGCCACGCCGGAGAAGGTTTCCGCGCCATGATCCCATACTGTCCACCATGGAAGTGGAGATCCTCGGCCTCATTTGCTACCTCGTGGACCCCGGCAAATCCACTACCAATAGAGAAATTAATGTGACTGAGAAACGCATGTTGTGCGGCATGGAAACGAATAGCCACCGCGCCTGCGTTGCCCGGGCCAATCTCAAAGTCGACATTGCTCATCGCCGAGTAGAACGTGCCTGGGTTGGCATCAGGCACATCACGTCTGGGCGGCACGACTCCCCGTGGCGTAGGCGGAGGGTGATAACCGGAGCGCTCTGAATCAGCGCCTGGGGCTCGAGGCCGCGCGCCGGCAAAGAAAAACATGTAGGCGATGCTGTCCGCGTATCCCGGCGTATTCGCGCCCAGCACAAACACCGGGCGTTCCGCACCGTAGCCAATCACCCGTACGCCCGGCCAGAGATAGACAGTCTTGCTGAGGCGATACCGGCCCTGCGGCACAAACACGATCCCTTCCCCCTTGCCGGCCTGCACCTTGTCAATCGCCGCCTGAATCGCCCCACTGTCGTCTTCCTTGCCATCGCCGTGAACCTGGAATTCCTCCGGAGTGAGATACACTGCCGCCGGGTCCTCGAGGCGCGTTGGATAAATAGATGCGGCGGAACAAGTCGCGAGTAACAGAAGAGTAGCGAGCGATAAGAAAAGAGCTTTCATCGGGGTGGCCTATGCATTTTCACTAGAGAAGACTATAAGCCAGCAACTAACAACCAGGTTAGATACCACATTGTGGTATCTAACTTTTACTCGACGTTCCACTTTTAACCGACTATGCTTACTCTTTCCCATCGGGCCGTAAAGATATAGAGGTAATGTGCCTAGCGACCGCAGAGAATTTCTGAAACATCTCGCTGCCGGAATGGCCGGTAGCTGTCTTCTCGCTGAGCCTTATCGCAGTCTCGCCGAAAGCATGCGTAAGAAGGTGAAGGTTACCGACGTAAAGTGCATGATCGTGCGCGGAACGTGGGATTGGAACCTGATCAAAGTCGAAACCGACGCCGGTATCTCAGGTATAGGCGAAGCTTATTGGGGTCCTGGAGTTAAGGATCTTGTGCTGACGCAGCTAAGGCCATTAGTCGTCGGCGAAGATCCCATGAACGTCGACAAGCTCTACACCAAAATGTTAATGAGGAGTGCGGGCGCTGGCGCGATTGGCGGGGTCACAGTCACCGCGGCCAGCGGCATCGAAATCGCGCTGTGGGATCTGGTAGGCCGCATCCTTGAGACGCCGGTCTGCAACCTGCTCGGTGGCAGATTCCGCGATCGCGTGCGCTTCTACCGCACTCTGCAGGCGCCCTCGAACCCCAGAGAGGTTTCCTCCTGGCGCGACCAGGCCGCCGACGCAAAGGCCAACAACAAGTACGGCTTTACCGCCTTCAAGTTTCAGGGTGACAACATCCCCGTAAGCGCTGACCCAACCTACTCGGAACCGGGCCATGATCCATACGCACGCAACCTGACTAATCGAGACATCACACGGATCGTAACTAAGATGGAAGCAGTCCGCAGCGAGCTTGGCCCGGATATCGATTTCGCCATCGAATGCCACTGGAAATACGACACCCAGGATGCAATTCAGCTTTTGAATGCGCTCGAGCACGTATCTCCCATGTGGCTGGAGGATCCGCTGCCGCCGGAAAACACCGACGCCATGGCCAGGCTCGCGCGTGCCACCCACACCCCGATCTGTACCGGCGAAAATCTCTACACCGTGCAAGGGTTCCGCACCCTGATCGAGAGCCAGGCCTGTGCCGGGGTCCACATTGATATTCCCAAATCGGGCGGCCTGATCCAGTCCAAGCGCATCTCCGATCTCGCCGACCTGTACTACATCTGGACAGCCGCCCACAATCCCGCAAGCCCAATCGGTACCATCGCATCGGCACATGCTGCGTCGTCCATGCGTGGTTTTCGCATTCATGAGTTAGCCAAGTGGATCGACTGGTGGCCCGACCTCGTGGTGCACGAGGGACCGTTCTGGACCGATGGCTATTTCACCATCCAGGACAAGCCGGGCCTGGGCATCGAGATTAACCCGGACGTAGCCAAAGCCCACCTGGCGCCCGGGGAGACATGGTGGGGGTAGAGCACACACAACAGCAACAATTCCAGGAGGAACGTAACAATGTCAGATCTTATTAGATCAAAGTTCAATCGTCGTGGTGTCCTTAAGTCCTCAATGGCAGTCATGACCGGTGGCCTTCTGAGCCGCTACGGATTGGAGAAAGCCGCCGCGGAGACAGAGCCGGCAATCAAGAACGTCAATCTGAACTCCAGTCCATCGACGCTCAAAATTACCGACATGCGCTATGCCATCATCGTCAAGCCTGGCCCCAGCCCGTGCCCGATCATACGCATCGACACCAACCAGGGCGTCTACGGCTTGGGCGAAGTCCGCGACGTTGCCGGCTATCAATACGCCATGGTCCTGAAGAGCCGCATCGTGGGTGAGAATCCCTTGAACATCGACTTTCTCTTTCAAAAAATTCAGCAGTTCGGCGGCATCTCCCGCCAGGCAGGTGGTGTGTGCGCCATCGAGATGGCGCTCTGGGATATCGCAGGCAAGGTGTACAACATTCCGGTCTACCAGATGCTTGGTGGTCAATGGCGCGACAAAATCCGCATCTACGCAGACACGACAGAGTCAGATGAGCCGGCCGAGTATGGTAAGCGAGCCAAGGAGCGCAAAGCGATGGGCCTTACCTGGATGAAGATGGACCTGGGCATCAATGTGCTCGAAGGTAAGCCAGGCATGGTGATGGAGCCCGCGGGTCAGAGCAAGTGGGAACTGCGTAATCAGCCGCATCCTTTTATGGCGACAGAGGTCACCGATAAGGGCATAGACCGCCTTTGCGAATATGTAGCGGCGGTGCGAGACAACATCGGTTACGACATGCCGTTGTCCATGGATCACCTCGGTCACATCGGCGTAAAGTCCGTCATTCGCCTGGGCAAAGCGTATGAGAAGTTCAACCTGGAATGGATTGAGGATGTGATTCCCTGGTACTACACCGACCTACTCAAGGAGATCACCGATGCCAGCCCCACACCGACGATCACGGGTGAGGATATCTACGAAATCGCAGACTTTGAAAAGCTCTGCAGCGTGCACGCGGTAGACAAGATCCATCCTGATCTCGCGACCTCGGGTGGCATTTTGCGCACCCACAAGATCAGCGACATGGCCTTTGGTTATGGCGTGCCCATGGCCATGCACTTTGCCGGAACGCCAGTGAGCTGTATGGCGAACGTGCATTGCGCTGCCGCCTCCCGCAACTTTCTCGCGCTTGAGAACCACTCACTCGATGTCCCCTGGTGGCAGGACCTGGTCAACGGCCCGGCAAAACCCATGATCGACCAGGGCTACATCGCTGTTCCGAACACCCCGGGTCTGGGAGTCACTCTGAACGACGAGGTTTGCAAGCAACACCTGAAGCCCGGCACCGGATACTTCGAGCCAACACCCATGTGGGACGAACCCCAATCCCGCGACGACGCAACCTTCAGCTAGCAAAACAAGAGCGCGATACCCACCGTATCGCGCTCTGTTCTTCGTCAAAAAAGAATTGTCATCCCGCCTGTCCCGGCGCGCTGCGGAACCGGAGCTAAGCGGAGGGATTCCGCAGGTCCACTTGATGTCGCAACAACCCTACTCATCCGTAACGCAACCAAGCGCCGCGCTCTTGACGCACCGAATATACTTCGCCAGCGTGCCCCGCTCCGCTTTATAAGCCGGCATGCGCCACGCCTTGCGGCGCGCCGCAAGTTCTTCCTCCCCAACCTCCAACACAAGCTCATTCTTGCTGGCGTCGATCGTTATCGTATCTCCCGTGTGAACCAGCGCGAGAGGACCACCCTCCTGCGCTTCCGGCGTGACGTGCCCAACGATAAACCCGTGTGACCCGCCAGAAAATCGTCCGTCCGTAATCAACGCCACATCCTTCCCCAGCCCTGCGCCCATAATCGCCGAAGTCGGCGTCAACATCTCCGGCATGCCCGGGCCGCCCTTGGGGCCTTCATAGCGAATGACAATCACCTGTCCCTTGGCGATCTTCCCCTCCTCCAGCGCCTTCAACATCAACTCCTCGGAATCGAACACATTCGCCGGCCCAGAAAACCTCAGCCCCTCCTTCCCCGTGATCTTCGCCACCGCGCCCTCCGGCGCCAGGTTTCCCTTGAGTATCTGCAGGTGGCTCGTCGCCTTCAGAGGATTCGAAACCGGTCGCACAATCTCCTGCCCGGCCCGCAAGCCCGGAAGCTCCTTCACATTCTCCCCGATCGTCTTGCCCGTAACCGTGAGGCAGTCGCCATGCAGCATCCCTTCGTCGAGCAGCATCTTACACACCGCGGGAAGCCCCCCAACCGCCTGCAAATCCTCCATCACATAAGCGCCGCTGGGCTTGAAATCCGCCAGCAGAGGAGTCTTGTTGCTGATGGCCTGAAAGTCATCAATCGTCAGGGAAACATTCACCGATCGCGCCATGGCAATCAAATGAAGCACCGCATTCGTTGACCCGCCCAGAACTGCAACCATCACCATGGCGTTTTCAAACGCCTCACGCGTCATAATGTCCCGCGGCTTCAAATCAAGTTCGAGCAGGTTCAAAATCGCAGCCCCTGAACGAAAGCATTCGTCCAGTTTGAGCGGATCTTCCGCCGGCGTCGTGGAACTGTAGGGCAGGCTCATGCCCAGTGCCTCAATGGCGGCGGCCATCGTATTCGCGGTATACATCCCCCCGCACGCGCCCGCACCCGGACACGAGTGCCGCACGATCGCCTGCCGCTGCTCATCGCTGATCGAATGCGTAATGAACTGTCCATAGCTCTGGAAAGCCGAGATAATGTCCAGCTTCTGGCCGTTCAGATGGCCTGCGCGGATCGTTCCTCCATAAATCATCAGGCTGGGCCGGTTCAGCCTGCCCATGGCAATAAGGCAACCCGGCATGTTCTTATCGCAGCCGGGAATCGAGATATTGGCGTCATACCACTGTGCGCTCATCACTGTCTCGATCGAGTCGGCAATCAAGTCCCGCGATTGCAGCGAGTAGCTCATGCCGTCGGTCCCCATCGAGATGCCGTCGCTCACTCCGATCGTATTGAAGCGAAGGCCAACCATCCCGGCGGCCGCCACTCCTTCTTTCGCCTTTTGCGCCAGATCCAGAAGATGCATATTGCACGAATTGCCTTCATACCAGACGCTGGCGATGCCCACTTGTGGCTTCGCCATATCCGGCTCGCGTAGCCCGGTTGCATAAAGCATCGCCTGCGATGCCCCTTGGGCCTTGGGTTGTGTAATGTGAGAGCTGTACTTGTTTAGCGGTTTGGTCATAAAAACCAGTGTATCGTCTGTTTCCCGGCGTGGGAGCGCCCCTGAAATGCCTTCATCCATCTGGTGGCAGTACGGCATTCTTTACGAGGTATATCCCCGCTCATTCCAGGACGCCAACGGCGATGGCATCGGCGATCTTCAGGGCATTCTGCATCGGCTCGACTACCTGGCCAGCCTGGGCATCAAAGGGGTCTGGATCGCGCCCTTCTACCCGTCGCCCATGGCGGATTTCGGCTACGACATCTCCGACTACTGCAACGTCGACCCTATCTTTGGCGCCCTGGCTGACTTTGACCAGCTGCTCCACGCCATCCATCAGCGCGGCCTAAAGCTGATCCTCGACTTCGTGCCCAACCACACCTCCGACCAGCACCCCTGGTTTCTTGAGAGCCGTTCTTCCCTGGTCAATCCCAAGCGCGACTGGTATCTGTGGCGCGATCCGGCGCCCGATGGCGGCCCGCCTAACAACTGGCTAAGCAACTTCGGCGGCTCCGCATGGACCAAAGATGGCGCTCAGTACTACTGCCACTCCTTCCTGAAACAGCAGCCGGACGTGAACTGGCGTAATGCCGAGCTGCATCAAGCCATGCTCAATGTGCTCCGGTTCTGGCTGGACCGCGGCGTCGACGGCTTCCGTGTCGACGTCATGTGGATGCTCATCAAGGATGATCAGTTTCGCAACAACCCCATCAATCCCGCGAGCGCGCCGGATAGCCCCGCGGGGCAGCGCCTGCTGCCCGTCTACAACACCAACCGTCCTGAAGTGCATGTCATCGTCGCGGATATGCGTGCCGTGCTCGACTCCTATGGCGACCGCTTGCTCATCGGAGAGGTGTATCTGCCCTTCGACCAACTGGCCACTTACTACGGCGTCGGTCTTAAGGGGGCGCAGCTACCCTTCAACTTTCATCTCATGCAGTGTCCGTGGAACGCGGATGCCATCGCCAAAGTCATCACGGATTACGAGGCAGCCTTGCCCCCGGGCGCATGGCCGGATTGGGTGATCGGTAACCACGATCAGCCGCGCATCGCTACCCGCATCGGCCTCGCGCAAGCGCGCATCGCAGCCATGCTGCTGCTGACCCTGCGCGGTACACCCACCATGTACTACGGGGAAGAAATCGGCATGACAGACGTTCCCATTTCTCCCGCTGAAGTGCAGGATCCGGCGGAAAAGAACGAGCCTGGCAAAGGAATGGGTCGCGACCCGGAGCGCACGCCTATGCAGTGGGATAGCTCGAGATTCGCTGGCTTCACCCAGGGCAGGCCCTGGCTAAGGCTTGCAGACGACTATGCCACCATCAACGTGGCCGTACTCTCTGGTCAGAGTGGTTCTATGCTGAGCCTATATCGCGCGCTCATCGCACTGCGCAATGCCAACCCGGCCTTAAACACCGGCCAACTCGAACGCGTAGCCAGCAACGGCCAAATCCTAAGCTACCAGCGGTTCGACGCACAGCAGCGTTTTGCCATCCTGCTCAACTTCAATGAGACCGCGCACGAGGTGGCCACCCCTACCGGCCAAATCCTCGTTTCCACCCACATGGACCGCAGCGGAGAAGCAGCGGAGGATAGGCTAACCCTCCGCCCCTTCGAAGGAATAATCGTGAAGCTAAGCTAGTCCTTCGCGCTTGTGGCAAACGGTGGGATAAGCGACGCTCGTCTAGAATGCGCATCAGAGGAGCCATGTCCAAATCACGCAGGCAATTCCTGACCAACAGCTCCCTCGGCCTTTTGGGCGTCGCAGTCACCTCGTGCACCGCCGCTGATCAAAAACCCGCCGAGCCGCCTCCCGGAACACCTCCTGCCTTCGCCACCGGGCCCGAGGTCGGGCCGGTAGTATCCCCGCTGACCTTTGCCGAAGCGGAGAAGCTGGTGCAGGTAGAACTGACCGACAGCGAGCGCAGGGAAGCGGTCGGCAGCTGGCGTAACGGGATGGCGCCGTTGTACGAACGGCGTACCGGGCCGCGCAAGGTGGCGCTCGAAACCTCCCTGGAGCCTTGGTCCCACTGCGAAGCAGCCTTGCCTGGGCAGCATCCAGGCCCGGAACGCAACCGCTTTGTGCGCAGCAAGAGCGATCCAGGTCCCGTACCTGCGAAGGACGAAGACATCGCCTTCGCACCCGTAACCAGCCTTTCCCGCTGGATCGAGAAACGGAAGCTCACCTCCGAGCGCCTCACCAACATCTACCTGCAACGCATACAGCGCTTCAATCCCACCCTGCTCTGTGTCATCACGCCCACCCCGGAGCTGGCCCTCGCACAGGCGAAAAAAGCCGACCGGGAAATTGCCGCCGGGCATTATCGCGGGCCCTTGCACGGCATTCCCTGGGGCGCCAAAGATCTGCTCGACACTGCCGGCATCCTCACTACGTATGGAGCGGAGCCCTTCAGGAACCGTGTGCCCACTGAAAATGCGACCGTAGTCGCGCGTCTGCAACAGGCGGGAGCTGTGTTGGTCGCCAAGCTGAGCATGGGCGCGCTGGCGCTCAACGATATCTGGTTCGGCGGCCAGACAAAAAATCCCTGGCTGTTGGACGAAGGCGCTTCCGGCTCAAGCGCCGGGCCAGGCGCCGCGACCGCCGCCGGGCTGGTTGCCTTCGCCATCGGCAGTGAAACCGGCGGCAGCATCGTAGGTCCCAGCATGCGCTGCGGCATCACCGGCCTGCGCCCCACCTATGGCCGTGTCCCCCGGACCGGCGCCATGACCCTCTGCTGGTCGCTCGA
The DNA here is from genome assembly GCA_963758385.1 of uncultured Acidobacteriaceae bacterium. Lineage (GTDB taxonomy): Bacteria > Acidobacteriota > Terriglobia > Terriglobales > Acidobacteriaceae > PALSA-350. The sequence goes on from CAVWVA010000002.1 coordinate 975,396, forward strand.
CAAGCTCGGTCCCATGACGCGCACTGTCGAAGACGCATTGCTGGTGCTCGACACGATCACCGGGCCTGATCCGGGCGACGTAGCCAGTGTGCCCAGCAATCTCGACTACGATGCAGCGGCGAACGTGCAGGGCTTGCGCGTAGGCTACTTTCCCCATTGGATGAACGAATCCCCGGCCACCGATGTCGATCGCGCCGCCCTCCAGACGGTAAAGAAGCTCGGCATGCTCCCGGTGGAAGTCTCGATCCCCGACTGGCCTTATGACTCGCTGCAGCTGATCCTTTTTGCCGAGGCCGCGGCCGCCTTCGAAGACCTGACCCTCTCCCACGGAGTCGACCAACTCAAGATGCAGGTGCCCGACGCGTGGCCCAACACGTTTCGTCAAGCGCGCTTTCTTTCCGCCGTCGACTTCGTACAGGCCGACCGCTTTCGTCGCAAGGTAGCCAATGAAATGGGCCGCCTCTTTTCCCAGGTAGACTTGCTGCTGGTTCCTTCTCTGCGCGACGAAATACTTACCATCACCAACGCCACCGGCCATCCCTCGCTCACCCTGCGTGCGGGCTTCATCAACGTCTCGGAACCGCGCAGCGACTGGGCGCCCGACCCGGACCATCCGCCGGCGAAATTTTCCACTCCCCGCCGCGTGCCTCATGGCGTCACGCTCATCGGCCGGATCTTCGATGAGGGCAAATTAGGCAACGCTGGTGTTGCCCTGGAACGCAGCTTCAACGTCGCCGGTCAGCGGCCGCCGGGATTCTAAGTGCCTGTTCTCGATTCCATCCGGGTCGTCGAACTAACCGAGGCATTGGCCGGCCCTTACTGCGCCATGATGCTTGGAGACTTCGGCGCCGACGTCATCAAGGTCGAACGAAGGCAGACAGGGGATCAGTCACGAGGCTGGGGGCCGCCGTTCGTCGGCACAGAGTCAGCCTATTTTCTCGCCACCAATCGCAACAAGCGTTCACTTTCGCTCGACTACGATCAGCCGCTGGGCGCAGCCATTCTGCACCGCCTGCTCTCTACTGCGGATGTGTTTCTCATCAACCAGCGCAATCCGGCTTCGCTTGCCCGGCGCGGCTTCGACGCGCAGACCATTTGCGCGCGCCATCCCCGCCTCGTCTATTGCGCCATCTCCGGCTACGGCCACTCGGGTCCCAGGTCCGGCTTGCCAGGTTACGACATCATCGCCCAGGCGCAGGCAGGCATCATGAGCTTCACTGGCGAGCCTGACGGGGAGCCTGTCCGTTATCCCATCGCGATCGCGGATATGACCTGCGGTCTCTACTCCGCGCTGGGCATTCTCGCCGCTTTGCTCGCCCGGGAAAAAACCGGGACCGGGCAGGTTCTTGACATGGCGCTTTTCGATTCCCAGCTGACCCTGCTCATCAATGCGGGCAGCAACTACCTCAACGCCGGCGAATCCCCGCAACGTTGGGGAAACGCCCATCCCAGTATTGTTCCCTATCAGGTATTCCGCGGTGGAGACCGGCGCCACTTTGTCGCCGCCATTGGTACCGATGCCCTTTGGCAGCGATTTCTCCGCGTGATTGACGCCGTGGAGACTCTGGGAGCTGACCACCGCTATCGAACCAATGCCCTGCGCACGCAGCACCGCGAAATCCTGATCCCTGCACTCTGCGCAATCTTCGATAAAGCTCCAGCGAGCGAATGGCTGACCCGTCTCACCGCCGAGGACATTCCCGCCTCCGCCATTCAGACAGTCGGCGAGGCTGTAAACGATCCCCAGGCGCTGGCCCGAAACCTGATCGTGGAGATCAAGCACCCGACCCTGGATATGGTGCGCAGCATCGCCAACCCGGTCCGTCTCTCTGCAACGCCCGTGCTCTACCGCCTGCCGCCGCCATTGCTAGGCGAGCACACCCAGGAAATTCTCCTCAGTCTCGACTACTCCACCGAACAAATCGCCGAAGCGAAGCAAGACCAGGCAATCTAGGCCCCTAAAACCGCAGATCTCTCCATTACGCTAGCCCGGATTTCCTGTGGAGGTTGGTGGCGTTGATGAAGTGCATGCGGCTTTCCTCAATGAAAGCCGCACCCCGCGATCCTGTCTAGTGCCGTGGGACCGGAGCGTAGCGTAGTGGTGAGATCTGCGGTTTTGTCCATCCCATAACAAACCCCAAGGTCTTCACCCACTCTCCCCTTGTCATCCCGGCCAATCCCGTAACGGAACCCCTGCAAAACCCCCGCACTTTCTATAACCCCATCACCACCAACGCCAGGCCATACCCGCGAGGGAGGTTATCATTAATACAACAGAGCATTCCCGTGTACCGAAGACACACTCCTGGAGAGACTCCGAATGAAGGCTTTTCCGAAGTTGCTTCTTTTCCTGCTGTTTTCTGCCTCTATGCTCTGGTCGCAATCCTCCCTGACCTCTCTTCGCGGGACGGTTACCGATTCCACCGGCGCCGCGGTCCCCGGTTCCCTGGTCACGCTTACCAACAAACAGACAGCCTTCCACGCTGAGCGAACTGCCGACGCCACCGGCGGCTACCAATTCCTCCAGCTCCCTCCCGGCACTTACAGCATCACCGCCACCAGCAGCGGCTTTGCCCCGCAAACCGCCCTCGCTGAGTTGCTGGTCAACCAGCCCGCCACGGTAAACCTCACGCTCTCCGTCCAGGCCACGACCGTCACCCTGAACGTAAGTCCGGAGTCCGAAACCCTCAACACCACCGACGCATCCCTCGGCAACGCCGTGAACAACGCGACCATCGAGGCCCTCCCGATGGAGGGCCGCAATGTGCCCGACCTGCTGAGCCTGCAGCCCGGCGTGCTTTACCTCGGCCACAACGTCAACCAGAACTTCGACAGCCGCAGCGGCGCCGTGGCCGGTTCCCGCTCCGATCAAGGGAACGTCACCCTCGACGGCGTCGACAACAACGACCAGGTCAACGGATACGCCTTCACCGGAGTCCTGCGCTCCACCCTCGATTCCGTTGAGGAATTCCGCGTCACCACCACCAACGCCAACGCGGATGAAGGCCGTTCCTCCGGAGCACAGGTAAGCCTCGTCACCAGGGGAGGAACCAATCAGATCCACGGCAGCCTCTATGAATACAACCGCAACACCCTTACCGCAGCCAACAACTGGTTCAACAAGCAGGCGCAGGTCGCGGCAGGAGAACCCAACATCGCCGGCAAGCTCATCCGCAACACCTTCGGAGCAGCACTGGGCGGCCCGGTCAAAAAAGATAAACTCTTTTACTTCCTGAACTACGAAGGCCAGCGCACGGCCGAGAATCAACAGGAAACCTTGACCGTCCCCACCGCTTCCTTTGCCGCGGGCAACGTGTCCTACACCTACAACGGTGGCCAGAATATCGAGACGCTCACGCCGGCCGTGCTCGCCAGCCTGGACCCAAACTGCTCAACAACGGGAACCTGCCCCTGGGGTCCGGGCGTAAATCCAAACGTCCTGCACACCTTCGCGCAGTATCCCCTGGCCAACGGCTTTGAAGCCGGCGACGGCTTGAACACCGGCTCCTTTACCTGGTCGGCGCCCAACCCCACCGTGCTGAATACCTACATCGCAAAAATTGATTACGTGGTTTCCGATCGCAATCGGGTGTTCGTGCGCGGTAACCTGCAAAACGACAGCCAGCTCTACGTGCCCCAGTTCCCCGGGGAGCCCGCGAGCAACAAGCACACCGACAATTCCAAAGGCATCGCCGCCGGAGACACCTGGACCCTCACCAATAACCTCGTCAATAGCTTCCATTATGGTTATGTGCGCCAGGGCTACGCCGACAGCGGAATCGGCCAGGGCTCGTACGTAAACTTTGGCAACATGAGCAACTACACGGCCGAGACCCGGACCACCATCGTCCAGGTACCGACCCACAACTTTATTGACGATCTCTCCTGGAGCAAGGGCAAGCACACCATCGAGGTGGGCGCGAACTACCGGCTCATCCACAGCAACCTCAACAGCGACGCGCTCTCTTATGATTCGGCGGGCACCATCGGCTTTGACGTAAGCGGCTCCGGGTTCGCCGGCACCGGGCAAAGCTTCGATCCCAGCGCCCCGCAATTCGCTTACCTCCATTTGCCCACGGTCGACTCCAGCTTCGTTAACTCCTATGATTTCGCTGTCGCCAACGCCGCCGGCATCATCTCTCAGGTCACCAATCAGTACAACTACAAGGTTTCCACCGATGGCTCGACCGGCTCGCTCTTCGGCCAGGGAGCTTTCGTGCCTCATAGCTACAAGGGCAACGAATTTGAGTATTACGTGCAAGACTCCTGGCGGGTCTCGCCCCGCTTGACCCTCACCTTCGGCCTCAGGCACACCTTGCTACAGGCGCCCTACGAAGTTCACGGGCAACAGGTACAAACCACCTTCAGCCTGCACGACTGGTTTGAGACCCGGGCGTCCAAGGCCGCCGCCGGCGTCGTGGATCAACCTTCGCTTTCCTTTGCGCCCTCAGGGCAGGCCAGGGGATTGAAACCCTACTGGCAGATGGAAAAGAACAACATCGCCCCCCGCCTCGCAGTTGCCTTCGCGCCCGACAACGCAACTTCCGTTCGTGCCGGCTTCGGCATGTACTACAGCCACTTCGGCCAGGGCATCGTGAACTCGTTTTCCCAATACGGCTCCTACGGTTTGCAGGGCGTAAAGCAAACTCCGAACGATGCGCTCACTCCCGACGACGCGCCGCGCTACACCGGGCCCCACGATATTCCCGACGTCAACGGAACCATCCCCACCTCCATCAGCTATCCCTACACCCCGTCGACCGACCCATTCAGCACAGGATTTGCAACCGCCATTGGTCTCGATGACAAGATCAAGACCCCTTACACCCTGGCCGCGGATTTCTCCGTGCAGCACCAGATCAAAGGTGGCTTCACCCTTGAGGCTGCCTACGTCGGCCGCTTCGGCCGCCACCTGATGCAGCAGATGGATCTCGCCGCGCCGCTCGATCTGGTAGATCCCGTCTCTGGCCAGGACTTCTATGCAGCCGCCACCACCCTGACCAAGGAGTTCTACCTGGGCGCCACGACCGTACAACCCGTGCCCTACTTTGAAAATCTGTTTCCCGACGCGGCAAACCAGGGCGCGGATGGCACCGGCAAGATGGGCGCCTCGGCAACCCAGAATATCTACACCAACCTGATCAGCGCTTATCCGGTGAACGCCTCCTATGTGCAGTACAGCCTCGACGTCCTCTGCAGCCCAGGATGCGGCGGTCAAAAGGGCCGTTACTATAACCCCCAGTACAACTCCCTCTTCAGCTGGGTTTCCAACGGCACCAGCAACTACAACGCCGGTCAGCTCGTGCTCCGCCACGCCATGAGCCACGGCCTGCAAATGGATTTCAGTTACACCTTCTCGAAATCGATGGACCTGGGATCCGATACTGAGCGTTCCTGTGTGCAGTGCGGCGGCAACGCCGAATCCACCTTCAGTTGGATAGTCAATGCCTTCCGGCCGGCAGAGAACTACGGCGTCTCCGACTTCGACACCACCCACCTGGTCACTGCCGATTGGGTCTATCTCTTGCCCGTCGGCCGGGGACAAAGATTTCTCCAGAACCCCAATCCCATCTTGGACGCGCTCGTGAGCGGCTGGCAGCTCTCCGGCCTGGCGCGTTGGACAAGTGGGCTCCCGTTCACTGTGTTGGCCGGCGACGGCTGGGAGGTTGATTGGTCGCAGGAAAGCGCGATCGTCAAGACCGGTCCGGTAAAGATGCACAAGCACCGCCTCGCCAACGGAGCTCCCGACGCTTTCGCCGATCCCCAGGGCGTATTGAACTCACTGCCGTCGGGTCCGCCCATTCGCAATCCGCTGCCCGGCGAAGCGGGCAGCCGCAATGCTTTTCGCGGAGACGGCTACTTCGGCATAGACTCCGGATTGTCGAAGGCGTGGAAGATCTACCGCGAGCAAACACTGAAATTCACCTGGGAAGTCTTCAATGTGACCAACTCTGTCCGTTTCGACGTCAATCCACTGACCTCACCGCAAAACCCCGCGTTCCAGAACCAAACCTCCGACGCCGGCGAATTTGGAGTATACGGCGCCGTCCTCACCCAACCACGCATCCAGCAATTCTCCCTGCGCTACAGCTTCTAGCAAAGTCTGTAATAACCGCCTGCCCCGGCAACCATGCGGGTGCCCGATATCTCGCCCCTAATATGATGAAAAAGCCTTCGGTTCTGCAACAGTTCTCCATGGAACCGCCACCCTCCCCCCTTGTCATCTCGCCTGTCCCGGCGTGCCGTGGGACCGGAGCGTACCCGGATTTCCTGTACGCGGCACTAGACAGGATCGCGGGTGCGGCTTTCATTAAGGAAAGCCGCATGCACTTCATCAACGCCACCAACCTCCACAGGAAATCCGGGGTAGCGTAGTGGAGAGATCTGTGGTTCTCCCTCTAATTGCGAATAGGTTGTACGCTGAGATGAGGCATCAAGAATGAGCATAGAACCCGTCGACCGTGATGTTCTTCTAGTGATCGACGTGCAAAACGACTTCTGCGATGGAGGCGCGCTCGCCGTGCCGGGAGGTCAGGAAGTTGTCCCGATAATCAATCGAATCGCCGGCCTCTTTCGCCACGTAATTCTCACTCAGGACTGGCACCCGCACGACCATCATTCCTTCGCCTCGAACCATCCCGGCCGAGCCCCCTTCGACACCATCGTGACCGATCACGGAGAGCAGGTGCTGTGGCCCGATCATTGCGTTCAGGGAAGCGAGGGCGCGGCTCTCCATCCCCACCTTCATCCAGACAATGCAGAGCTCATTCTGCGCAAAGGCTTTCGCAACACCATCGATTCCTACTCAGCGTTCCGGGAAAACGATCGCATCACCCGCACCGGCCTGACCGGCTATCTCCGCGAACGCGGACTGGGGCGAATCTTTCTCGCCGGCCTGGCCTACGACTACTGCGTCCGCCACTCCGCCATCGACAGCATGCAGGCCGGCTTCGAAACCTATGTCCTGGAGGACGCCTGCAGGGCCATCGGCATTGGAGACACCGTTGCCGCCACCAACCATGATTTCAGCGAAGCCGGAGTAAAGCGCATCGATAGCGCCCTGCTGATTTAAAATGGGAACTCTTAGGGAGGAATTATGCTCGAGGTCTGTGTCGTAATCGGAGGAGCGCTGATCGCCTTTGCTTCAATGGTGTTGTGGGCCAACAGCGGCCGATTCAAGAGCCACAACGACAGCTAGGAGACGACAGCTAGGAGACGACCGGCAAGCTTACCGTGAACTCGGTCTTACCCGGTACGGATTCCAGCTTGATTTCTCCGCCAAACTTATCCACCACAATGTGGCGGACAATGTCCAGGCCCAGGCCCGTGCCCTGACCCGTGGGCTTGGTAGTAAAAAAAGGCTCAAAGATCAGCTTCCTGTTTTCCTCAGGAATGCCGTCGCCTTCATCCGCAATCGCAATGCAAATGCGGTCTCCTTCTACCCAAGTGCGTACAGTCACTGTTCCTTTTTGCGGAGAAGCATCAATCGCATTGTCCAGCAGATTCGTCCAGACCTGGCTCAGGCCTACTCCACAAGTAGAAAGAGCCGGCAGGCCAGCAGCAAACTGCTTCTGGACGCTCAGCTCTTTTTGCCTGAACTTATGTCCTAGAATCACCAGGGTGCTTTGGATGCTGTCGTGCACATCCAGCTGATGACGCTGCGGCTTATCTTCATATGCGTATTTCTTGACCGCGCCCACCAGGTCGGTCACCCGGGAAACACTCTCCTCAATCGTCCCCACCAGTTGAACACTGGAGATCAGCGCCTCCATCCAGTTCAACGGATCGGATAACGTGTTGCCGGGGAACTCATGCTGGGCGCATTCCAGCGTCCGCGAGTCAAACCCGATTCCCGCGAGCGTCGCCGCCAGCTTCCATGAGTTCTCAATGCCATGGGCTTCCAGCCACGAGGCCAGCTCATCCTCGGCGTCCGCCTGGTCCATGGAACTCATCGCGCTTGCCTTGTGAGGTTGCAACGCCAGCTCCTGCAGAACACGCAGGCAATCCGCCTGGCCGGCAGTCATTACATCCTGGCTGCAAAGTCGCAAACTGATCTGTTGCAGCCGGCCCAGGTTTTCTCGCATTTGCGACGCCGCACGCCGTGCCGCCGCTCCAGGATTATTCAACTCGTGCATCAGGCCCGCTGCCATCGTGCCCAGCGAAATCAGCTTCTCCCGATGCAGTTCCTGCGACTGAAACACCTGCAGGCGGCGCGCCATGTTGCCCAAAACCGCAATACGCACCTGCGGGCACGAAAACATCAGATTCCAGAAAAGCTCTTCCCGCAAATACATCACGCTGCTCGGTTGCAGCAGCGTAACTACCGCCTCCGGACTCTTGCCCATCAACAGCGGAATCTCGCCAAACGTCTCGCCCGCGTGCAGCTGGGCAATCTGCGTCAACTCGCCATCCTCGTGCCGCCTCTGCAGCTTGAGTTCGCCTTCCAGTAAAATCCAGAATCCACGATGGGTTCGGGAATAATCAGTGAGATCCACCCCGGCATCCGCGTGGATGAGTTCCACCATGCCCAGGCATCGAAGGTCTTCCATCGCGACGCCGGCAAAAACCGGCACCTTCTGCAACTGAGGGAAAAGGCTAACTGCCTCAACCTGCTCTACCCTCGAACTCTGCTGGACATCTGTCATTGGTTTTGTCATTAAAGTTGTGCGCCGCTCAATCGAACAATCTTAGAAGCTCGCCAGGTACTGATGGATAAACTGCACGGAAATCGACCCTTCACCGACTGCGGACGCCACCCGCTTGACCGACCCATGGCGTACATCCCCAGCCACAAAAATCCCCGGCACGCTGGTCTCCAGCAAGTACGGCTCCCGGGCCGGGGTCCAGCTCTTGATCATCTTGCCGTCCACCTTCAAATCGGAACCGGAAAGCAAAAACCCGTTCGCATCGCGCATGATCGTGTCCGGAAGCCAATCCGTATTCGGCGCCGCCCCGATGAAAATGAACAGGGAATTCGCCGGTACGACTTCTTCGCCCCCCGATCCACACAAACGCAGGCAAGTCAGACGTCCCTCGCCCATCGCTTCTTCTACCCGGCAACACGTTTTAACCTCTATATTCGATGTGGCAGCAATCTGATCGATTAAGTATTTCGACATGCTGTTGGTAAGTGACTCGCCCCTGACCAGCATGGTTACCTGTTTGGCGTACTTCGAAAAGTACATTGCCGCCTGCCCAGCCGAGTTCGCGCCCCCCACAATATAGACATTTTCATTGGCGCACGCCTTGGCCTCGGTCATCGCTGCCCCGTAGTAGACCCCGGCGCCCGTCAACCGCTCCACCCCCGGCGTGGTTAGCCGCCGGTAATACACCCCCACGGCGATCAGGCAAGCGTGACACGAAACTTCCCGGCCATCGGCCAACTGTACAAAGTTGTAGTTGTTCTCCGTGCGGATTCCCGTCGCCTTCTGGGTCAGCAATTCCGCCCCAAACCGTGTCGCCTGGATCAGCGCCCGTCGCGCCAGGTCTTCCCCGCGCACGCCCTCGGGAAAACCGAGATAATTCTCAATCCTCGAGCTGGAGCCTGCCTGCCCTCCCGGCGCCTCATCTTCGATCACCAGCGTCCGCAGGCCTTCCGATGCCCCGTAAACCGCCGCCGCCAGGCCGGCCAGGCCCGCGCCCACGATCACCAGGTCGTAGAACTCCTTGGTCGCCTGCGTCCGCAATCCGATCTTCGCGGCCAATTCCATTTGGCCCGGCTGTACCAGGTACGAGCCATCCCCAAAAAGCACCACCGGCAGCTTGTGGTCATCCAGCTTGAAACGGGCCAGCAAATCCACGCCTTCGGCGCTCTGTTCCGGATCAAGCCAGACATAAGGAACCTGGTTGCGCGATAGAAAATCACGCACCTGGTGGTCGCGCAGCGTGTACCGCGGTCCCACCACCCGCAATCCTTCGAACGGAGCTTTATAGCCTTCCTTCCAGGTTTCGAGCAGGTCATTCAATACCGGGTACAGGCGCTCTTCTGGCGGATCCCACGGCTTCGTGAGGTAGTAGTTGATCTTGGCCGTATTAATGGCCTGTATGGCCGCCTCGGTATCGGCGTAGGCTGTCAACAGGGCCCGCTTCGCATCCGGGTAATATGCCATCGCCTTGCCCAGAAACTCCACCCCGGACATTCCCGGCATGCGCTGGTCCGAGACAAACAAGGCGACCGTGTCGCCGCGCTTCTTCAGCTGGTCACAAGTGTCGAGTGCCGCTTGGCCCGATGCCGCGCGCTGGATGCGGTAATTCGCACCATATTGGCGGCGCAGGTCCTGGACCACCATCTCCAGAACGCTCACATCGTCGTCTACCGCGAGGATGACTGGTTTTGCCATGCTTCTTTAGTGTATTGCCTGACCTTCCATTCGTCTCTTCTGCACCATATCCACTACACCCAAATCCAGTGGCGACAGCAACTTGAGGCCGCCCCCCTGCCACTTTCGTGGGGTTTCATTTCCTGCCTGAGCCGCTAGGCTTGAGATCACCGGCAACCCAGTACGCTCCGCTCAGGGGACCGGCCAAAACGTACTCAAGATGTAGCAAAACACGACATCTTAGAACGCCTGATAGCCGGCAGTCGATAACTTGAATAGATGCTGCCGCATCACAGACAGTTCTAAACCATTACCAGGATTCGCATGGCACCGATGGCGTGCGCAGCACTACAAGATTGCGAAAGCACTAAAAGATTGCGAAATAGAAGCGACACGAGGCACAAGGCAGCACGATGAATAAAATTATCCTGGCTGACAACCAAGCAATCTTTCGCGCCGGCATCGCCAAGGTCCTGGCGAGCGAAGAGGACTTTCGCGTAGCCGCACAGTGTGCCGACCTCGAGCGTCTCCTGCTCTCCGTCGATGCCTATCGCTCCTCCATTGTTCTGTTTGCTTCTGCACTAAGGCCCGAATATCAGGATTTGATGTCGCACGTCAAGGCCGCGGGCAGCCGCGCCGTGGTTATTGCCGAAAACGGCGAACCCGCCCAGATCTTTACCGCCCACGACATCCGTGGAGTCGTCTACCGCAACACCACTGGCCAGGCGTTGGTCGAGTGTGTCCATCGCGTCATCAAAGGCTTCTCCTCCATACAGCGCCCGGCTGAGGCCATCGGCTCGGAGGAAGAAGATTCCGTCGGCGCCCGTGTTCGCGATCGCCTCACTCCAAAAGAAATGAAGATCGTCGCCCTCATTGTCCAGGGCTGCAAAAATAAAGAGATCGCCTTGCGTCTGGGCACCACCGAACAAGTCATCAAGAACTATCTGCGCAGCGTATATGACAAGACAGGCGTTTCCGATCGCCTCGAACTTGCCCTCTTCACCATCCACCATCGCATCCTGGCCGCCGCCGCTGCAGAAGCTGGCAACTCTGTCCAGATGCGCACCGCCTGACCGCGGAACACTTGTGAAGGGTACGGGCTTCTGCCCGTATATAAACACTCTCCCGGTCAGAAGGGCTTTAACCCATGAGCGATAAGACGTTTCCTGCCGATCCTGTAGCAGGTGAGGGGTAACCCATCCTTCGTTCTTCGCGAAGGGTGGGGCGCCACAAACCTGAACCCGCCCCAAAATCTCCACCCGAATCCTCCCCACGGCCGCTGTGTTACTGTTGCCATAGACCACCCTGGGGTGCTCCCGCTCTTGCCCTGGCCTAAGAAAAATGCCGCAACAGTCGAACCTGTTTTCGTCCAGTCCTACAAACGGCTCGACCGTGCAAGACCGGCAACCCGCGCCGCAAAAACCCCGCAGGATACCCCTCTGGCTACGCCGCATCGAACTCTATCTTTATGTCATCATCCGCATCTACATCGGTGTGATCGTCCTCGTGCTGCCCTGGTATGCGCCTTTATGGGCCGACAACCTGCTCCTCAATCACTACCCGCGTGTGGCCACCTTTCTCATGTACGGAGCGGTGCGTGGCATGATCTCCGGCCTCGGGCTGTTGAATCTCTGGATCGCCGTTGTCGAGGCGGTTCGTTTTCGCGGCTCCCATTGACGCATGAAGAATAAAACCGGTAAACCGCCCGACCTTACTCGCGCTCCCCTCTCCTACCAAAACCCTGCGTTTGTAAACAGCCCCGACGGCCGCTTGGTCCGCATCATCTCCGAGTACTCCGAGCCCCTGGCGCGTTTCCGCCGCGAACGCATTCAAGACACCATCGTATTCTTCGGCTCCGCCCGTTTCCGCGCCCAGGCCGACGCCAGCCAGGAACTCGAACTACTCGACAAGCCCGGCTCCGCCACCCCAGCGCCTACCGAGGAGCAGCCCGCAACCGACGAGGAGATCGCCCTCGGCACAGCCACCAAATTGCAGCGCCAGCGCGCCGAAGCAGGAGTCGAAATGGCGCGATATTACGAAGATGCCCGCCAACTCGCCTCCATGGTCACCAAGTGGACCCAGACTCTAAAAGGCCGCCGCCACCGTTTCGTCGTCACCTCCGGAGGCGGTCCCGGCATCATGGAGGCCGCCAATCGCGGAGCCTATGAGGCTGGAGGCAAAACCATCGGGCTCAACATCCGCTTGCCTTTCGAGCAAGCGCCCAACCCCTACATCACGCCGTCGCTTAACTTCGAATTCCACTACTTCTTCATGCGCAAGTATTGGTTCGCCTACCTGGCCAAAGCGCTGGTGGTCTTTCCCGGCGGTTTTGGCACCCTGGACGAAATGTTCGAAGTCCTTACCCTGGTGCAAACAGAAAAGCTGGCCAAGAAAATCAGCATCGTCGTCTATGGCTCCGCCTATTGGAACAGCATCCTCAACATGGATGTGCTGGTAGAGAAGGGCGCTATCTCCCAACAGGACCGCGCACTCTTTCAGATGGCCGACACCCCGGCTGAGGCATTTGAAATCCTCAAGAACGACCTCACCCGCTATCACCTGGAACCGGAAGCACGCCGCCAGCCGCCCCCGAACGCGGAAGAAGAACCCCTGCAAAACCCCGACATTACCGGCACACGCTAGATTTGGTTACCTCGTAGCGACGAAACACGTTGTCCACGTTGGTTCAAGCCAAATTTAGACGTCAATTCGCCTTCCCGTAACTCCCCGTTCATGAGTTGCACTAGATACTGGGCACATGAGAGCGACCACACGGTCTCTGTGTGGTAGCAAGGCCCAGGGTGCGGTTGCTCCAGGTGGATGAACGGGTTGGAGGCACAATGACAGGCTCCCGTATCTCTTATCTCTGGAACAACGATCGCGCGGCAAAGGGCTTTACGTCCGGTGTCTCGCTCCACAGCCACACCAATCGCTCTAAAGAAACCCTCGACTTTATTGCCAAGCTCGCCAACGAGTACCAATGTTTCCGTGGGATCCTGGCCCGGGAAGAAAAGCGTTGCCGGCAAAACCATCGCCTGCAGGTCAACTACGCCGCCAGCTATTGGACCCCGCCCCTCACGCCCCGCCTGGCCTTTGATCTCGAAAGCCGCCAGATTGCCGAGACACTCCAGGTGCAGCCGCTGGTGTCGATCACCGATCATGACGACATCCAGGCGCCCATGCTGCTGCGCACCGTCACCAGCGCCCGCCACATCCCGGTTTCCGTGGAGTGGACCGCGCCCTACGGCAAGGACCAGGCCTTTCACCTCGGCATCCACAACTTGCCCAGCGCGTCCGGCGCTGCATGGATGCGCCGCTTCGAAGACTTCACCGCCAATCCCGGCGACGCGCGTTTGACCGAGCTCCTCTCGGCGCTGCACGACCTGCCCAACGTGCTCATCGTCTTCAATCACCCGCTATGGGATCTGTATAAAATCGGCAACGAATTACACCAGCAGCGAGTGGAAGAATTTCTCACCCAGAACAGCCGATTCATTCACGCGGTCGAACTGAACGGCCTGCGCAATTGGGAAGAGAATCGGTTAGTGAAACGGTTAGCTGCACGTTGGAACAAGCTATTGATTTCCGGTGGCGACCGGCACGGTCTGGAGCCCAATGCCAACGTCAACCTCACGCAAGCCGCCAGCTTCAACGAATTCGTGCACGAAATTCGCCGCGAGAATCGCAGCCATGTGCTCTTCATGCCGCAATATGCAGAGCCCTGGAAGCACCGCATCATGCGCTCCACCCTGGACGCCATTCGTGACTACCCTGACTTTCCGGAAGGGTCGCGGCGCTGGGATGAACGCGTCTATCATCCCGATGTGAATGGTGTCGATCGTCCCATCAGCCAGCTTTGGCCTGACGGTCAGGCTCCCGCGTATATGCGGATGGTCATTCAGTTCGTCCTGATGCTGGGCAGCAATCCGGTCAGCAACGGTTTGCGTTTCGCCTGGAACGAATCGCACGAACTGCAATTCGCGTTAGGAGAGCACGAAGCGTTCTAGATACACTCTGCCTATGCGCTCGGCATCCCCCAGGGTGGCTTACTTCCCCGACACATTTTACGAGATCAACGGAGTGGCCCACACCAGCCGCCACTTTGAAGCCTTTGCCAGGCGAAGAGGTCTGCCTTTTTTCTGTCTCCATCCGGGGAAAAGAGATACCGTGATCAGCCAGCAGCATGAGGGCGAGTTGACCACGTTGGAGATTCCCCGCGGCAGCCCCATCTCCTTCCGCCTGGAAAAAGATCTCAACTTCGATCCCGCCTTCATCCGTCACAAGAAATTTCTCGGCGACCGTCTGCGTGAATTCCGCCCAGACATCGTTCACATCACCGGGCCGAGCGAGCCGGGCATGCTCGGCGCCTGGTTGGCGAAGAGTATGAACGTTCCCCTGGTCGCCTCCTGGCACACCAATCTTCACGAGTACGCTGCCCAGCGGGCCACCTGGTTGCTCCGTATCATGCCGTCTGCGGAAAGGAAAATAGAAAATGCCGCTTTGCTTGCCTGTGCTCGCTTTTACCGCTTGGCGGAAGTTCTCTTCGCGCCCAACGTGGACCTATGCCGTTTGCTGGAAAAATATACTGGCCGCCATTGTGCCTTGATGCCTCGCGGTGTAGACACCATCGCCTTCTCGCCCGAGTACCGCGACCGCTCCGGAATGACGGATGATTTCGTGCTCGGCTTTTGCGGCCGCCTCTCCATTGAAAAGAATGTCTTTCTCCTGGCGCGCATCAGAACGGAGCTAATCGAGCGTGGCATCACCAACTTTCGCTTTCTCATCATTGGTCATGGAAAGGAAGAAAGTTGGCTGCGCAAAAACCTGCCAAATGCTGACTTCACCGGAGTGTTACGAGGAACTGACCTGGCCCGTGCCTACGCCAACATGGATCTGTTCGTATTTCCTTCTCACACGGATACGTTTGGCAACGTAGTGCTCGAGGCCCTGGCTTCGGGTGTTCCCGCGATCGTCACTCCGGATGGAGGTCCCCGCTACATCGTCAAGGAGGGGGAGACCGGCACGGTCGCCACCGACGACGAATTCTCCACCGCAATCGCGAAACTCATCCTCGACCCCAACCTTCACGCGCAAATGCGTTTGGCCGCAAGGCTACAGGCTCAATCCGCCTCCTGGGACTCCGTCTTCGAAGGCGTCTACAGCACCTACGAAGAAGTCCTCGCCAAACACGGCAAGTAGGAGTTGTTTCAGTCTTCTCAAAAAAGGACGGGTGCCCCAGGTTCGCCCCGGCGTAAGTGGGCCGAAAAAGACCGGGCGAAGCCCGCACCATTGCTCCTTTATCTAGCAGAAGAACCCGAAGCACCATGCATCCGATGGAAATCCAGCCCGAAGTGAGGGTCCGACTTGGTTCCATCGATCTTGAACGGAATCTCCGTACCCGCGCCATTCTTCTCAAAGTACTTATCCACCGGCATCAGCAGCAGCCCCCTCCATCCACCCACCATCCGCGACACGGTAGCCTGCATATCGGCAGTCCCAGCGAAGTTGAACTTAGCCCCATCCAGGCTATAAACACCGTCAAGCTTGATCTTCACGCCTGGAATGTCGTAGTGCAGTTCCGACAACTTGAGGCTCGCATCCGCCAGGTTAAAGTCGCCCTTCATCTGCGATCGCGCGACTGTCGTCGTCCCGTCCCTGGCTTCCTGATGAGCCAACTCCACTTCGCCCTGTCCTCGCAGACTCAGTTCATCCACCCGGCTCTGAATCTTCTCGCTGCTGAACCGCCCATTCACGATCACAAAATTGCCTTGCAGCCGTAACCTGTGGGCCACATCCTCGGTACCCGGTGGAAGATCGACCTTGGTATGAAGTTGCACCTGTCCCTCCAGCACCGGCGGATCGGTGCGCACTGCCAGCCGCAGCAAATCTTCAATCCGCGCCTGGTCCATCGCGACATCGAGATAAGTGTGCCGCCCCGGTTCTCCCTGCGCCCGCACCACGTACCCGCGGGCAACCAGAAACGAATGAAGAAAGTGTGCCTTCACCGGCTGCAAGTACGTGTCGCCATCCGTGCCATCCACAATCGCGTGGAACTCCGTATGCAACGCCACCTTGTGCCCACTGATCTTCACTTGAAAATCAGGAGTATCGGTCTTGCCGTCCACGACGATCTTGTCCAGCGTGCCCTGGTATTCCCCATCGGAAGAGAGGATCCCGCCAATCCCTTTGAACGTGCCCAGATCGGCGTTACGGAACGAGTAGCTTCCGCCCAGCGCGGTCGCTCCCGGATGATCCGCATTCCACGGCCCAAAGAACCCCCGGCTCTCGATCTGGCCCACTGGCTTTGGATTGGTCAGCACCGCGGTAAAATCCAACGGCTTGCCCGCTCCGATCGATCGCAGCGAGAGGCTCTGGATCACAAACTGCATCGGCACTTTGCCCAGCTTATCCGTGCCCAGCGTGAGCACCGTGTCGGTGCAATCCATCTCCCCGACAAAGATGCTTACGTTGCTGTTCTGCCCATGGCCGCTGGTAAGGTGTGGCAGTTCCTTCCGCTGGCTCTTGGGAGGCAGGTTGATGCGCAACCCCTCCACATCCACCTGGCTGATGTGCATCGGCGAGCGCAACAAGCTCGAGTAGCCGGTTCGAAACGAGAAGTGCCGCACCGAAAACGTCGGCGTGCTGGACGCAATATTGTAAGGATAGATAGCGAGATCCTGCCCCGACACCTCGAACCCGCGCAGCAGCGAGACTTCAAAGGCCCCCATCTCCACCCGGCTATGGAAACGAGCGGAAAGGCTTTGTAGCAAGCGCGCCCGCAAGATCGGCTCCGCCCGGGAGAGCAGGATCTCGAACGCTGCGAGCAGAACGACAGCAACCAGCAGGGCGCTCATCCCCACCCAAAACCACGTCGAATGTCTCCGCAAGCCGTCGCCCTTCATCCCAGCCCGATGCTACAAGCCCGCCCCCTCGCTCGCAAACCGCCCACACATGTAACATCCCACTAGGGAGGGAGCACCGTTGTTGGACTCTGAAAAACGACGGGTGCCCCATCCACCCGGATTTCCTGATGGGCCTGGTGCGATCGACGAACTTCATGCGACTTTCCTCATACAAAGTCGCACAAGCGACCTTAAATCGTGCCCCGTATTAGGAAATCTGGGTCCTTCGCGTCTTTTGCGAAGGGTGGGAATGCAGGCCCTCCTCTGCCTGGCCGCCTGCAGCGCAAACCAAATTCACGCCCAAACAACCCTCCCCATCGACACCTACATCCACCAGGGCTGGGACAGCCTCTCCCGTTCCATGGCCGAGTGCAAAACTCTGGTCGACCCCAAAGTCACCGCTCCGCCGCTGCTCTACCTCCCTTATGGCGCCCCCACCCCGCCGGAACTCCTGCGCCTTCGCACCCAATGCAACATCCAGATCGCGCACTTACCCCATCGCATCCAGCACCTGGGCGACGTGAAGGAATCGGAAATCCCTCATCCCGGCCTGCTCTACCTGCCCAAACGTTACGTCGTCCCCGGAGGACGATTCAACGAAATGTTCGGCTGGGACAGCTACTTCATCATCCTCGGCTTGCTGCGCGACGGACGGGTCGATCTGGCCCACGGCATGGTGGAGAACTTCTTCTACGAGATTGAGAATTACGGAGCGGTGCTCAACGCCAACCGCACCTACTTCCTCACCCGCTCCCAGCCGCCGCTGCTCAGCTCAATGATTCGCGCCGTCTACGATGCGGAGATCGCCCGCGATCCATCGCCGGCCAATCTCGCGCGGCAAAACCAATGGCTTGCCCGCGCCTACTCCTATGCCCGCCGGGACCACGATTTCTGGCTGAGCCCCATCCATCGCGCTGGAGAAACCGGACTGGCCCGGTATTTCGATATTGGTGAAGGTCCTGTCCCTGACATCGCCGACCACAGCAGCTACTACATCGACGTCATCGAATGGCTGGTAGCTCATCCCGATGTCCACACCAATTATCTGATCGCGGCGCCGCAGTCTCCCACCCCCGCCGAGCGGGCCCAGCTCGCCAAAACCAGTTGCGACCCCACCCTCTCCCTGGTCTGCCGCCTCGCCTACGCTCATGGCTATCGCCTTACCCGGGACTTCTATCAGGGCGACCGCGCCGTGCGCGAGTCCGGCTTCGACATCTCTTTCCGCTTCGGCCCCTTCAGCGGCTCCACGCATCACTACTCTGCCGTTGGCCTGAACAGTCTGCTCTACAAATATGAGCGCGATCTGGCCGACATAGCCGCCATGCTTCACCTGCCGTCGCAAGCTGCCCAATGGAAACAGCAAGCCGAAAGCCGCCGCCAGGCCATCAACAAGTACCTATGGAACCCGGGCAAAGGAATGTTCTTCGACTACGACTTCACCACCGGCGAGCAATCCAGATACGTCTACGCAACCATCTTTTATCCTCTATGGACCGGCCTCGCCACCAGGGAGCAAGCAGCAGCCATCGATAAGAATCTTCCTTTGCTTGACCGGCCCGGCGGTCTGGCCTCAAGCACCTACTCGAGTGGCCTGCAGTGGGACCTCCCCTTTGGCTGGGCTCCCTTGAACTGGTTTGCCGCAGATGGCCTCATGCAGTATGGCTACCGCGACGATGCGCGCCGCGTCGCAACAGAGTTCACCCACACCATCCGCGCCAGCTACGAAAAAGAAGGCACCATCCACGAGAAATACAACGTCCAGACCGGCTCCTCGAATGTGGAGCTGATTGCCGGCTATCAAAACGTAATCGGCTTCGGCTGGACCAACGCCGTCTATCTTGAAATGGAGCACTTGCTGCAATCCGCACCGGGGATGTATCGTCACCAGACAGAATGAGCATCAAGCACGTATTGCCGCCTCCGGAGCGTCGCGCCTTTGGCCAGTCCAGGCGCAAGCAGGTGCGCCGTCAGGAGCAGAATCACTGGCGATCTTCTGACCGCCAGACCGACCCCATCGACGCGCTCGCTGTCTCCGCCGTCGGGCGCGTCCCGGCCTTGCTTGCCATCAAGTGGCAGCGCATGGCGGCGTCGCCTTTCGGATTTTTTCGCGGAGCGGTTCCCGTCATGGCTGCCGACCTTGCGGTGTTGCCGCACACCGGCATCTTTACCCAGCTATGCGGCGACGCGCACATAAGCAACCTGGGAGCCTTCGCTGCGCCCGACGGCCGCCTGGTCTTCGACATCAACGATTTCGACGAAACCATCCGCGGGCCCTTCGAGTGGGACGTAAAGCGTCTTGCCACCAGTTTTATCCTGGTCGGAAGGGAAGCCGGCGATAAAGACGCCGCCTGCATCGAGGCGGCAGCCGTCTTGCTCCGCAGCTATCGCCGGGCCATCCACGCCTTTGCCCGCATGCCGGTGTTGGAGGTGGCCCGCTTCCAGGTACATCGGCTACAACGGATTACCCCGGTATCCCAAATTCTGCGCAAAGCCGAGCGGGCAACCGCGCAATACAACGCTGAGCGTCTCACCCACCTGCCAAAAACTCCTCCCCGAGGAGGCAAAAACGCGCCCCCTGCTCATCGCCTCTTTGTCGAAAACAAGCCCTTGCAATACCGCCTGAAGCCCGCCAAAGCGCGCACCATTCTGGACTCCCTCAACATGTACCGGGAAACGCTAGCGCCCGAGCGCCAGCACTTTTTCGATCTATACCGGCCGCTCGATGTTGCCTTCCGCGTGGTGGGCACGGGCAGTGTCGGCCTGCGCGACTACATCATCTACTTTGAGGGCAACGGAATCGACGATCCCCTCTTCCTGCAGATTAAGGAGGAGCCTGGCTCCGCTTATGCCCCATATCTTGGTGAGATGGGAGCGCCCCAGCACCAGGGGAAACGTGTCGTGCAGGGCCAGCGTGCAATGCAATTCCTGTCCGACCTGTTGCTCGGCTGGACCACGATCGACAATCGCCAATATCTGGTTCGCCAATTGAACGACCACAAGGGCTCGATTGAGATAAAGGATCTGAAGGGTGACGGCCTCACGCAATACGCCGAGATTTGCGGTGAGCTGCTCGCTCGTGGGCACGCGCGTTCTGGCGATGCGATCGCGCTCGCCGGCTACATCGGCACCTCCGATCGCTTTGTGGACGCCATCGGAAGATTCGCCATGGACTATGCCACGCAGACCGAAGCTGACTACCAGGCATTTCTGCATTCCCGCTTCGCCCCGTCCACCGCCCGCAAAAAAGCCCCAGCCAAAAAGACACCCGGGCGCCACCGCGCAAAACCAAAAACCACGCCCGTAATCAAAGAATCCATCCCCCACGCCTAGACCGAACGATTCTGGCCGAAGGCTTACGCGCGTCGTGTGACGGATCATCGACCTGGGAACCTCCTCGTGCGACAAATCACAGGGTGCCCCATACCCGGATTTACTGTATGGCTGGTTAGATCCAATAGACCTCATGCGGCCTTCCTTAATGAAGGCCGCACAAGCGGTGCCCCGGTGAAAGCCTCAAGCAGGAAATCCAGGTATCTGAGCGCGCATTTTGCGCCAGATGTGGGAAACGCGGACCTCAATGTGGGTCTTTTTTACCCCCCAAAGAACCACAATGCGACAATGAAAGCAGCGCCTCGGCGCTGCTTTTCTTATGCTCCAACTTTCCGCCGCCGGAAAACGATTCGGCCCCCGCGTATTATTCGAGAACGCCGACTGGCTCATCACGCCTGACGAGCGCACCGCCCTCGTCGGCGCCAACGGCACCGGCAAATCCACCCTGCTCAAAGTCCTCGCCGGCCAGGAAACCCTCGACTACGGCTCCCTCCAGCGGACCCGCGGCATGACCATCGGCTATCTCCCTCAGGAAGGTCTCGAACTCCGCGGGCGCACCGTCTTCGCCGAGTGCCTCTCCGTCTTCGCCGAGTTGCGCGACATGGAGCAGGAACTCGAAACCCTCTCCACCCGCCTGGCCGAGTTCGACCCGGGCACCCCGGAATACTCCGCCGCCGCCGATCGCTTCTCCTACCTCGACTCCCACTTTCGCGCTCACGACGGCTACGCACTCGACGCCCAGGTAGGCGCCGTCCTCGGCGGCCTGGGCTTCACCAAGCACGATTGGTCCCGCCAAACCGAGGAGTTCTCCGGCGGCTGGCAAATGCGCATCGCCCTGGCCAAACTGCTGCTGCAAAAACCCAGCCTGCTGCTGCTCGACGAGCCCACCAACCACCTCGACCTCGAAACCCGCAACTGGCTCGAAGGCTATCTCCACAGCTATCCCAACGGCTACATCCTTATCTCCCACGATCGTTACTTCCTCGACGTCACCGTCGACAAAACCATCGAGATCTGGAACAAGAGTCTGCACGTTTATCACGGCAACTACGAGCAGTACCTGAAGCAGAAAGACGAGCGGCGAGCCCAGCTGGCCGCCGCCTACAAAAACCAGCGCGAGCACATTGAGCATCTTGAAGCCTTCATCACCCGCTTTCGTTATCAGGCCACCAAGGCCAAGCAGGTGCAGAGCCGCATCAAGGAGCTGGACAAGATCGAACGCATCGAGATCCCGGTCGAAGAGCAGGCCATCCACTTCACCTTTCCCCAACCGCAGCCTTCCGGCCGCACCGTGGTAGAAGTCTCCGATCTCTCAAAAAGCTACGGCCCCAAACAAGTGCTTGAGGATGTCAGCTTCACCATCGACCGTGGCGATCGCATCGCGCTGGTCGGCGTCAACGGGGCAGGGAAGTCGACCCTCATCCGCATGCTTTCCGGCATGGAGCCGCCCACCAGCGGCACCCTGCGCCTCGGCCACAATGTCTCCGCCGAATACTTCGCGCAGGATCAATACAAGGTCCTCGACGGCGAAGCCCGCATGCTCGATGACATCAGCAACACCGCGCCGCGCGTCTCCACCACCGAGCTGCGCAGCCTGCTGGGCTGTTTTCTCTTCTCCGGCGACGACGTTTTCAAGCCGTTGGGCGTGCTCTCCGGTGGGGAGCGCAACCGCTATGCCCTGGCTCGCATCCTGGTCAGCCCGGCAAATTTCCTGCTGCTCGACGAGCCCACCAACCACCTCGACCTGCGCGCCAAGGACGTTCTGCTTGAGGCCATCGCAAGCTTCAGCGGAACCGTGCTCATGGTCTCGCACGACCGCTACTTTATCGATCGCCTGGCGACTCGTGTCTTTGAAGTCGAGGCCGGCCACGTGCACGTCTACCCCGGCAACTACGAGGACTATCTCCATCGTAAAGAGACTCAACAGAGCCGTAACGGGGCGACCGCGATCGAAGCGCCTCAGGAGCTCGCGAAGCCCCAGCTCGAAGTTGCAGCCGCCAAGGTGCGCCGCCTCAACCCTATCAAGCTGCGCCAGATGCAGGAGCGCTGCAGCTTTGTAGAAGAAGAAATCCCTCGCATCGAGAGCTCCATTGCGAACGCGGAAGAATCTCTCGGAGTCTATGAAAGCGCGGAAGAAACCCAGCGCCTGACGCAGTCCCTCCAAAGCCTGCGCCAGCGGCACGCCTCGCTCACTGCCGAGTGGGAAGAGCTGGTCGTGCAGCTGGAGCAGCAGGCGTAGTGCAAGCCCAGCGCAGCCCTTCACGCTCGTCCGCCTTCGCTGTCAGCACCGGCATTCTCCTCAGCCGGATCATCGGCCTGGTACGCGATCGGGTGTTTGCTCACTACTTCGGCAATTCAGACGCAGCCGACGCCTTTCGCGCCGCCTTCCGCATTCCCAACTTCCTGCAGAACTTATTCGGCGAAGGAGTTCTCTCCGCCTCCTTCATCCCGGTGTATGCCCGCCTGCGGGCAGAAGAGCGGGATGGCGAAGCGACGCAACTGGCCGAAGCCATCTTTGCCATCCTCCTTCTTCTCACCTCGCTCATCACATTGGTAGGCGTTTTTGCGACGCCCTGGCTCATCGATGCCATTGCCCCCGGCTTTCATGGCGAGAAACGCCAACTCACTATCCACCTGGTGCAGATCCTTTTTCCGGGTGCGGCTCTGCTGGTCATCTCGGCATGGTGCCTCGGCATCCTGAACAGCCACAGGAAGTTTTTTCTCTCTTATTCCGCACCAGTGATCTGGAACGTGGCCATGATCACCGCGTTGCTCTGGAAGGGCGGACGAGTCACAGAGTCTCGTCTTGCCATCGTGATTTCCATAGCCTCCGTCATTGGCAGCGGCTTGCAATTTGCGGTGCAGGTGCCGACCGTCCTGAGCTTCTTGCGGCCGCTTCATCTCAACCTCACCCTGGGCACGGAACACGTTCAAACCGTGGTGCGGAATTTCTTCCCCGTATTCCTGAGCCGCGGAGTGGTCCAGATAAGCGCGTATATTGACTCGTTGCTGGCCAGTTTTCTCCCCACGGGAGCGGTCTCTGCTCTCGCCTACGCACAGACCCTGAACACGCTTCCCGTGAGTTTGTTCGGCATGGCAATCTCCGCCGCCGAGCTGCCCGCGATGTCGAGCGCATTAGGAACACACGATGAGATTGGAGCCGTACTCCGTAGGCGTCTGGAGAACGGCCTGCAGAACATCTCCTTTTTCGTGGTGCCCTCGGCGGTAGCTTTTGTGATCCTTGGCGACATCATCGTCGCAACGGTTTACCGGTCGGGAAACTTCAAGGCAGCCGACGTCACCTTTGTATGGAGCGTGCTGGCGGGCTCAGCCGTGGGCCTGCTGGCGACAACATCAGGCAGGCTGTATTCCTCTGCCTTCTATGCCTTGCGCGACACGCGAACCCCGCTGAACTTCGCCGTGATTCGAGTCCTGTTAACGGTAGCACTGGGTTATTTATTCGCTCTGCCACTGCCAAGGTTGCTTGGCATCGACCGCCGCTGGGGAGTCGCGGGCCTCACGCTTTCCGCGGGATTGGCAGGCTGGGTAGAATTCGCCTTACTGCGCCGCGCGCTGCAAGCGCGCATCGGAGCGGTGGTGTCGTCGGTCTCTCGCATCATGCGCCTCTGGCTGGGAGCATTCCTCTCGGCCGCCTGTGCCTACGGAGTCAAACTCCTGTTGCCCCTGGAAGCGCGCGCCCATCACGCCGTGTTGGTCGGTATGTGTGTTCTCTCCACCTTCGGTCTTCTCTATCTCCTGTGCACCAGGCTCTTCGGAGTAGCCACCCCAGGCAGCCTGACCCGTCTGCTAAGCAGACGTCCGGCTTAGCAAAGCGGAGGAACCTGCTGTGCCCTGTCCACCCACAAATGCAAAACGGAAGCCCCACTCTCCCTTTGTCAAACCAACCTGAGGCTCAACCCCCAATTCCCAACCCACGCATATACTCCGCGTCGATCTTCAACCCCTCCACTGGAGGCACGTTATACCCTTCCTGCTCGACGAAGCAATGCTTCACCACACCCGCCTTTGCCGCCTCCTTAAAAATAGGACGGTAATCAATCGACCCCTGTCCTAACTCAACAATCGTGGGCACATTCGTAATCGAAGACGCAGCACTGATCCCCTTGAAATCCTTCACGTGCAGCATACTGATCCGGGTCGGATATTTCCGCAGATACTCCACCGGGTTTCCCCCACCCACAACCACCCACCCGCAATCCATCTCCATGGTGACGTGGGCAGGATCGGTCAATCGCATCAGCTCAACGTACGGCACCACGCCGTCTGTTTTACGGAACTCCATCGAGTGGTTGTGATACCCGAACTTCAAACCCGCGGCGCTCACCTTGGCGCCGATCGCGTTGAACTCCTCCGCGTTCCACCGCCAATCTTCCAGCGTGAATGCGTTGGACCTTTCCTTCGGGTTGATATTCTTCACCCGGGAAGGATCTTTAAACCCGGGAAAAGAACAGATAATGTAGCCAACCCCCACCTCTTTACTAAAGGCAATAATCGATTCGAGCTGTTTGTGCAAATCGTCCGAGGAGTAGTGCGCGCTCACCAGGTGCAGCCCGGCGTCGCTCATCGCCTGCTTCACTTCTGCCGCTGTGTGTTTGAAGTAACCGGCCGACTCCACCTCGCGATAGCCTAACGACCCGATCTTCTTCAGCGTGCCCGCGTAATCGTTGGGCAGGATCTCGCGCACTGAATACAACTGCAGCCCAAGGGGCACATGCAATGTTTGCCCGTACAGTCTGCGGACGGCCGTCGAGCCATAAACCAGCGAAGCCGACCCGGCTATCACAAAATCTCTGCGTGATTGCTTCAAATGGACACTCCTATCCTTCGTCTTAACCGCGAAACGAGAAGATTAGGAGCCTGGGGCGCGAATTGCAAGCCGACGCAGCAACCGCTCAGTTAAGGTTCTCCTGGGCGAGCAACTCTTGAAACTGGGGCGTTGTCCGAAGTCCTGCGAATTCCTTGTCTTCAATAAGACGTTTACGATCCTTGAAGCCTTCATCCATCGCCTTGCGAAGATAAACCAGCGCCTGTTCCTGCAGTCCTACTCCGGCATAGGTCTCTGCCAGGTAATAGTTCAGGGCGACCCGTTGTTCGCGCGTGCTGGCGGCGTCCACCACAACGGTCGGTTTGGGCGCAAACACGTGCTGATCCAGCGAGAAAGCTTTACGGTATTCCTTCTTGCCTTTGTTGTACTTCTTTTCGGCGAAATACGCCGTGCCCAGGTTGCAATAGATAACCGCATCTTCCGACGTATTTTTCAATGCGCGCTTATAGAAGTGTTCCGCTTGCTTGTAATCTCCCTGGGCGTAATACACGGCGGCGACGTTATTCGCTGCGGGCGCATAGCGCGGGTTGATCGCAAGCGCTTTCAAATAAGCTTTCCGCGCCTCTTCCAGGGCGAAGAGGTGGTGGTACGCCATCCCTATCTGGTTCCAGATGATTGCCGACTTCAAATCGCCTGCCATGAAAGCATCGATGGCTGCCGCATACTCCCCCCGCACCATATGGAGGTTTCCCGGCGACTCGTCCAGCGAGCGATTCAGCGACTTTCGCTCCGGCGGGGAAGACATGGGAACCGTTTGAGCGGAAACCACGGCGGCTGTGAGAAGTGCCACTGAGAGCCAAAGCTTCGCGCCAGAGTAGCGCACGCTGGGAACTGGACTCATCCCTCGCCTCCTGCCAGGCAACATGACAGCGGCGATCAAATTACTTGCGGTCTAGCCGCTTGGCCTGGCACAACTGCGAGTCCATCTTCCTCCTAACCAGGAACAGATGGCAAGAAAAACCAACAACCGCCCCACTTTAGAACAGGTCCTGTTAGGAAAAGGACGGGTGCCCCACGTTCGCCTTAGCGTACGTGGGCCGAAAAAGCGGGCGGGCCGGGGTTTCCTGCTGCGCGACACCGGAAAGGACCGCGTGTGCGGCTTTCTACAGAGGAAAGCCGCAAGAAATCCGCCAACGCCACAAGCTCCGACAGGAAATCCGGGGGAAGCCCACCATAGCTTTAACTCTGCTGACTAGCCAAATCCCGCAACTTCCTCCTAACCAGGAACAGATGCCAAGAAAAACCAACAACCGGCCCACCATAGCTTTAACTTTGTTGACTAACCAACCCCCCCGCATGACAAATGTCAGCCATTCTCCTGACAAACCACACTTGAGCCGTCTGCCCCCCGGCCCGAAGATAACTCCAGCACCACCAGGAGGCATCATGGCCGCGAGCGTCGTTCTTGAGCACGTAACCACCAGCAAAATAGAGAGTTCCGTGATCGCATCCCTGCGCAACGTAACCAAGAAATTCGGCCCCCAGACCGCGCTCGACCGCCTGTCCCTCGATCTGCGCCGGGGAGAAGTAGTCGCCTTGCTGGGCCCCAATGGCGCCGGCAAGACCACCGCCGTCCGCTTGCTCCTGGGCTTAAGTCAGGCCACCTCGGGGGAAGTCGAAATCTTCGGCGGCAACCCCCGGAACCGCGCCAGCCGCCTCCGTCTTGGCGCCATGCTCCAGGTTGGCCGCATGCCCGACACGCTGCGCGTACGCGAGCATCTGCAACTCTTCAGCAGCTACTACGCCCATCCCCGTCCGCTCAATGAGTTGTTGGCCATCGCCGGCCTGGAAGGACAAGAAAGAAGGCTCTTCGGCACCCTTTCCGGCGGACAAAAGCAGCGCATGCTCTTCGCGCTCGCCCTCTGTGGCGATCCCGACCTTATCTGCCTCGATGAACCCACCCTGGGCATGGATGTCGAGGCACGGCGCTCCATGTGGGAGCAGGTACGCAAGCTGGCCGCGATGGGCAAAACCATCCTGCTCACCACCCATTACCTGGAAGAAGCCGACGCGCTTGCCAGCAGAATCGTAGTCATCCAAAAGGGCAAGGTCATTGCCGAGGGCACTCCGGAACAACTCAAAACCGCGGATGGCTCCCGCTCCATCCGCTGCACTACCTCGCTGCCCCTCGCCTTCGTCACTGCCTTGCCCGGCGTTACCAGCGCCGAGCAGGAGGCCAGCGCAATGCTGATCCGCACACCCAGGCCCGAAGCCGTGTTACGCGCAATGCTGCAACACGACACCGAGCTGAGCGGCCTCGAAGTACGGGCCGCCGCTCTCGAAGACGCTTTCCTCGCCCTTACCAACCATAATTAGGAGGCATCATGGCTACCGTCTCTGTTCCTCTTCCGCGTACCCAGCCGTCGCAGCTGCGAATCTACTGCAACGAAGTCCGGTTTGAGCTGCTCAAGCTGTCTCGCAACAAAAGCTATCTGTTCTCCATGATCGGCTTTCCCGTCGTCTTCTATCTCCTCTTCGGCGTCACCAACAAGAACTCCATCTTCCATGGGCACACCATTGCCCGCTATCTCCTGGCCGGGTATGCCTGCTTCGGCGCCATGGGTTCTTCGCTCTTCGGCATCGGCGCGGGGTTGGCATTGGAGCGCGGTCACGGCTGGCTGGAAATGAAGCGTGCCAGCCCCATGCCGGCCGCCGCCTACCTGCTGGCGAAATTGTGTGTCAGCATCACCTTCGCAGTCGGCATTACCCTCCTGCTCATGATCCTGGGAACCGGCCTCGCCGGCGTGCAAATCACGGTGATCGAAGCTCTGCGACTGCTCCTCGTGATTGCTGCCGGCGTGTTGCCTTTTGCCAGCCTGGGATTGATCATCGGCCTGCTCATGCCGTCCAACGCCGCCCCCGGAGTCATCAACCTTATCTATCTACCCATGTCCTTTTGCGGCGGCCTGTGGATGCCCATCGAGGCACTCCCGCATTGGATGCAGCAGATGGCGCACGTCCTGCCGTCGTTCTGGTTCTCTCGCCTTGCGCTTCGCACCATCGGCTACCGGGATGGTTCGCCACTCACTGCCTGGCTGCTGCTGGCCGCCTATACGGTAGTATTTTTGCTAGCCGCGGCCTTCATCTTCCGCCGCCAGGAGGCACAAGCCTAGGGATGACGTCGCTCACCGACTGGCTCAACAGCGATTGCCGCGACGATCGGCCAAACGCCCCCCGCGGCTGGCGGCGTTGGTTTGACTATGACCACACCATCTGGCTGGTCTACCTCGTCTTCTGGTTTATCCAGCCCTATCTCGATCACGAGCCGCTGATTAAGTGGCTCTGGCTTGCCCTCGCATTCGCCGCCTTCATTCCCCTATACCTGCTGGCGCATCACGCACCACGTAAGTCTCGTTGGATCTGGGTCCTCGGCATGCTGATCGTGGGCCTGGTCTATGTGCCGTTCAACCAGGGCGCTTGCGGGATCTTTATCTATGTAGGGACGGCGATTCCCGAAATTTCTGAATCGACCAACACCGTCATCGCACTCCTGCTCGTCCAAAGTGCGGCGATCCTTGCCGAATGCTGGTGGCTGAATCTCACAGCCTGGGTATGGAGCATGGGCATTGGCTTCAGTGTGTTCTTCGGAATGAACCGGCTGCGCATGAAGCAGAAAGGCCGCGTGGACGCCAAGCTGCGCATGGCTCATGAAGAGATTGAGCAACTGGCCAAGACCGCCGAGCGCGAGCGCATCGCGCGAGACATGCACGATGTGCTCGGCCACTCGCTCTCCTTGATTGTGCTCAAGAGCGAATTAGCCAGCCGCCTGTTCGCCACCCAACCCGCGCGGGCCGCGCTGGAAATCTCAGAAATTGAGACCACGGCAAGGCACGCGTTGGCCGAGGTGCGCAAGACCATCACCGGCTACCGCTCCGAGGGCTTCGCTTCCGAGCTGACCCGCGCCGCCCAGGTGCTTGAAACGGCGGGAGTGCGCGTGAATAAGCCGATCAAACCGCCTTATCTCACGCCACGCCACGAGGCCACACTCTCGCTCGTCCTGCGCGAAGCGGTCACCAACATCGTGCGCCACGCAGGCGCCAGCCAGTGCTCGATCGAAGTCTCCACGGTCAAGAACACCACCCAACTGGTGATCGCCGACGATGGACGCGGCGACATCCGCCAGGAAGGCAATGGATTGCGCGGCATGCGAGAGCGTGTCCGCGAGCTAGGTGGCAGCCTGTCGTTGGACTCCAATTCCGGCACGCGCCTGCGCATCGAATTGCCCCGATCGGGTGAAGAGGTTCGCGAAGAGGTTTTGGAGCCGTGACCAAACAGATCCGCGTCGTCCTGGCCGAAGATCAGGCGATGGTGCTGGGTGCGCTCGCCGCGTTGCTTGAAATCGAGAAAGACATTGCCGTGGTGGCCCGTGCGCGCAACGGGTGCGAGGCCATGACGTTGGTTGCGCAGCACCAGCCAGACGTTCTGGTCACCGACATTGAAATGCCCGAGATGAGCGGCCTGACTCTGGCGTCCGAGGTGCACAGCCGGTATCCCCGCGTGCACATCGTGATCCTCACCACATTCGCGCGCGCCGGCTATTTACGTCGAGCCATGGATGCCGGTGCGCAGGGCTACATGTTGAAGGACC
The DNA here is from genome assembly GCA_963758385.1 of uncultured Acidobacteriaceae bacterium. Lineage (GTDB taxonomy): Bacteria > Acidobacteriota > Terriglobia > Terriglobales > Acidobacteriaceae > PALSA-350. The sequence goes on from CAVWVA010000002.1 coordinate 1,005,381, forward strand.
GTCCCGCCGCCGAGCTGGCCGAATGTGTAAGGCGCGTCTGTCGCGGCCTGCGTGTCATCGACCCCGAGCTAGCGGCCGAAGCCTGGACCCAGGAGCCCGATCCGCTAAGTGAGCGGGAGCGGCAAATCCTATGGCGAGCCGGTGAAGGCAAATCCGGAGCAGAGATCGCGATCGACTTGCATTTGTCCGAAGGCACGGTGCGCAACTACTTATCCGAAGCCATCAACAAGCTGGGAGCCGCCAACCGCATCGAGGCCGCCCGCCTGGCTCGCAGCAAAGGCTGGCTCTAAACATCGCTAGTCCGCGGCGCTGGATCCCTGCCTCTTGCATCCCTGCTCTTTGAAGGGGCGGGGCTTCAGCCCCGCCATAACCGTCGTCAAGGAGATCGGCTTCAGCCGCTGAGGCCTGCTGTTCTCTTCTTTCTCCTTTGGGGTCCACACCACCCTGTCCCCCCAAGTCCCTCGACCTGTCACAAGAGACAGTAGTAGGCTTCTCTCACCCGCGGGTAATCTCTACGTGAGAAAACAAGCTCGTCAAGAGCCTACTTGTAAGATTCGATCCAGATCTATCTTCGGAGAGAACCGCGCTACGATTTTTTACTAGCCTCTAATTTCCCACACTAGTTTCAATGGTCGAGAACTAGCCGGAGACGCGAACGTGTTCGTGGGATCAAGCAGGAGAGACGCTTATGAGCCAGGACATCAAAACAGAGGAGCCAAAGGCAAAGGAGGGCGAGGGTTTCCTCCGCCGTCTGTTCGACCGGATCGACCCGTCTGCCGGCGATACCCGTTCCGGATCGGCTGGGAAATCCACACTCGACCTCGGTGATATCCAGGGGATTATTCTCCGCGGCTACAGGATGCCTATGGTGAGGCATTTCCTGCTATCGGTCGGCGTCCCAGCAGCGGCACGGAAGATGCTGGGCCGACTCGTTAGCGGTGACGAAGCGGACGCGCCGCAGATAACCACTGCAGAAGAGTGGCAGGTGGGCCTTGCGCCAGGCCCGGGAGACAATCCCGCTGAAGCCCCATCCCACAAGCCCGACTACTGCCTTAATCTGGGCATCACCTGGCCGGGACTCATTGCATTGGAAATCAAGAATCGAGTCCCTTCGCTCTCCTTCAAGTCATTCAGCTCATTCATGGCGGGAGCGGCGGCACGAGCGGAATTTGTAGGGGACACCGGGGCGAGTGCGCCACAGAACTGGGTCGGTGGCTTCGGGAAGGGATCCGATCATGTGTTGGTAACGCTGTACGCCATCAGCCCGGAGGCGATGACTAGTTACAGCGAGCGCCTGTCTGCTTTGTTTTCCGAAGACGATGCTTTTCGCGAGATCTGGCGCACCGACGGGATGGCTCTGACGGAGCTGATTGATGGCAAGCCCACCTTCACCTCCAGGCTCCACTTCGGCTACACCGACGGCATCAGCATGACCACGATTCGCGGTGGTCCAGTCAAGTACAAACCAGATCATCAGCAGCCATGCGAACCGTGGCTGTTTGTTTTACAGGACGGAGCTGAGAATTACACCGTGCCCGAGCCCCGAGAACTTGGCCTCAACGGTAGTTTCGCTGTCTTCAAGATGATCGTGACCGATGTGGTTGGATTCGAGAATAATCTGCAAAAGAACAAGGACAAGATTGACCCCGAACTGCTAGCCGCAAAGATGTGCGGGCGGTGGCGCAACGGCGTTCCTCTTGCGTTGTCACCAGAGACCGACAGCCCCGCAGGGATTTCGCCCGACCAGCTGAACAGTTTCGGGTATGTGAACAGCGATGGCTCAGGGGATCCAAGGGGGCTTCGCTGTCCCGTTGGGGCGCATATACGCCGCGTAAATCCTCGAGACCAGCCAATCGCAGGACAAGGCGAACCTGGCGGGAGCAACAATGCGCACCGAATGATCCGTCGTGGTATGCCGTACGGGCCCGTTTATGATCCGGCTCAACCCTATGACGGTATAGAGCGCGGGCTCCTGGGTTACTTCATCAACGCAAGCATCGAGAACCAATTTGAATTTGTATTGCATAACTGGGTCAATGACAGCGAGTTCGCTGGAGCGGTCCGGCTAAACCCGAAATCGAAGGATCCTATCGTTGGCACACAAGACCCAGCGGAAAGTATTTTTGTGATTCCCCAACCGAATGGCGCTCCCCCAATCGAGATCACGGGGTTTTCGAGCTTCCTTAGAACGAAAGCCACGGCGTACTGTTTCTTGCCCAGCATCACCGCTGTCAAATTCATTGCCGGACTGGTTTGACTGACAGAAACACACCTGAGGCCCATACCGATCCTCCGGTGGTTTCGCCAAGACTGGCGACACCTGTCAGTTCTGCCAGTGGCAGGGGAACTGAACTCGCCCTATTCTTTTAGCAGACTCCGATCCCCAGGAGCGGAAGTCGAACAGCTCGACGCCCGCGGAACTGGCAAGATTCCCCCACGAGAAAGGGGCTAGTTAAATGCTCGCATCATCCATCGGATGGATACTTATAATTTCAGGCATCGGGACGGCTGCCGGCGGGCTTGCCGCACTCTTCTTCCCTCGAACTACTCTGCAATTGCTGTTTGGAGTGAAGAGCTCAGACGGCGTGACGATGTTCTTCGTTCGGCATTGGGGAGCGCTGCTCTTCGTGGTCTGCGCACTGACCGTATATGGCGGCTACGTCCCCGCTTCCCGCGTTCCGATCTTGACCGCTGCCATCATCGAAAAGTTCGCCATCGTTGCACTGATCTTCCTCGGCCCCTTTAAGCGAACGATCGCGCTGACGGGTGTCGGGATCATGGACGGAGTATTAGCCATCCTGTTCACTGCGTATCTTGCCGGGTTCTAATGTCCCTGTAGCCTCAGACTAACCCACTACCGAAGCATGGTCGCGGTGGGTTTACTTGCATGAGGTTGACTCGTGCCTCCACAAGGCTTAACGACAAGGCTTAAAAGCGTGCAAAACAGAGTTGCTGCTGTCTGGGCTTGACACCCCGCGAAAATGACACCTTATCGCAACTCAATAGCCCTTCCGGAAACGAAGCAATTATTTCTAGAAATCAACCCTATAAAGTCACCCTTTGTCCGGTGACCAATGAGTCTCCTACAGATATTCGGAACCGTAATAGTTTCGCCGCCTGAGACCTATCACCGGCACCGGTGCCCGACCGTCCGCGCTGACTACCCTTGCGGACGTACAAACGCCCCGGGCTAAGCTATTGGTCATCTAACCTTTCGTCCGGCTCGTCCTAGAACGGACGAGCTGGACCGATCAGCGGCACCTTTACCGGCTTTGCCATTCCGTAGAAGACCACCACCCCTTGGCCCGCGCCGAGCGTTTGTACTGCTTCGTCGGTCTTGCCCAGGGCGTCCTTGTAGTCCTGCCAGTTATTGGTGACCCAGAGATCTCCGGCGGGACCGATGCCAACGTCCACCTGCAATTGCAATCCGCCGCCGACGTAACCGCCTGGAGGCGAGATGGCGTCACCCGTCTTTACGCCCGGCGGGCAGTGTTCGGTGCGGAAGCCACACAACTCAACTATTCCGGCCGACGAGGAGGCGAAGTTGGAGATCCAGACGTTGTCATTGCCGTCGACTGAAGCCGCCCAGGGCCCGACTATGCCTTTGCCATACACCGGCGAGAAGGACGCCTCGGTGCCGTCGGGGCGCAACACCGTGACGCTGCCGCCTTCGTAACCGGATTTCTCCACGGCCATGGCAGGAACCAGGACTTTGGTCGCTCTTGCCCCGGCGTCGGGATCGTTGTCGAAGTTAAATTTAAATGCGGCCAGCATTTCCCCGAATTTCAATTCCCCCTTGGGCGAGCTGCCCAGTTTATTCGTCACCCACACGTTGCCCAGGCTGTCGATAGCGAGGCCGCTGGCAGAGTATCCCACCTTGAACGTTTCGACTTTGCTGGGATCGGAAGCGGGGAAACGAACAACTTTGTTCGTGACGGCGTTGGTGATCCAGATTCGGTCCTGCTGATCAATGGCGAGAGCGAAGGGCCCCACAAGTTTGCAAGGGTTCTTCAGCGGATCGCCGGTCTTGTTCTGGCAGTAGAACTGGACCTTGGATGGATCGCCCTGGGGTAGTTTCAGAACCTGGCCCTTGATCAGGTCAAGCGTCCAGATGTCGCCGCTCGGCGTGGCGATGATGCCCTGCATCTGGCTGATCTGCCGGTTAAAGTTCCAGCCCTCGGGTGGCGAAAGCGGAGTGCCGCTCTTATCGAACTTGGAGATGTTCTGGCCGGTAAAGCTGGTGACCCACGCGTTGTCTTGAGCATCGACCGTCAATCCGAAACCGGGTCCTGCCAGACCTCCGCCGCTGAACCCAAGGGGACTAGGCGAAAGCGGCTTACCATTGGGGGCGAACTTGCTGACGTTGCCGGTCCATGAGGCGTCCTGGTTTTGCGCGCCGACGGAGAAGTTGTCGGCAACCCAGGCGTTGCCTTCGCTGTCGAACATGAGCTTGCCGCCCCCGCTCACGCCACCACCCGTAAACTTAAGTGGGAACACGAAGGCGCTGGGGGCGAACGTGAGATACGGCAGGTACGGTGTATCCCGCAAGAGCTTGCCGGGAATGCCGGGCTTGGGCAGCGGATAGAACTCGTTCAGTAGCGCGAATATTTTGTCCGGCTGGTGCCAGGGGAACGACGCGACCACTTCCGTCGCAAGAAGGGTATCCGGTGGAGCGCCGCCGCTGGGAGGTGTAGTCGCCGCGAAGAATTGGCTGCACGCATCTGGCTTCACTCGCGTGATACAACCGGCCATCACATTGGCTAGTGTGCCGAAGTTGGCCATCGTCGGTGTCTGCGCGCTGTTGAGGGCATCGAGAATCGTCGGCCCCCAACTGCCTGTTTCTAAATCGACGAAGTTGGGCACGTTGCCCGCGGCAATCCGCAGCTGGAGCGGGGCGCCTTTGATGGTCGTGTCGTCGATGAATTGCGCATGTGTCACCACCGACGCAATGGTAGTGAATTCGTTGATGGTGACGCGGGCGGGGGGATTGCTTCCCACGACCGTGATCAGCGCAATCGCCGGATTATCACCGGCTCCTTGATTGGCTGCAGATACGCCACCGGTAGCCACCAGATAGAGGCTGGAGTCAGTCGTGCCAGTGCCATTGATCACGAACCGGCCATCGTTGCCGGTCTTGGTCTGTGCGAGTTGTTTGGGCTGGCCCGCGCTCGCTGCCAATAGGGTCACCGTTGATTGGGCGATAGGCTTGCCTGCGCCCAATACCTGGCCGCTGATGTCGGCAGCAAAAGCCGGTGCCACAAAAAACAAGTTGCAAATCATGATCGCCGCCAGCGTCGGTCTCGGAACAGCTGATCTCCATTTCATGTCTTTCTCCTTAGGACGAACTGTTTCTTGCCCAGCATCACCGCTGTAAAATTCATTCCCGATGGGTTTGACTTCAGAGACAGGCACCGGAGGCCCACGCTCGTCCTCCGGTGCTTAACCCTGAATCGTTGGTTCGCCAGGACTTAGCGATCAACGTGAAGCAGCTCCTACCTTGGCGTCGGCGAGCAGTGCCCTGACATCTTGAACCGCCAGGCCTGGGTAGGCACTGTAATACCCGATGCCGGGGCGATTCATTGCCCCAGAAAAATCCAAGAAAGCCTTGGCGTTCTTCGCGACAGGGGTTGGCGGCGGATCGCTGACATACTTGAACATAAGGTCGAAAACCGGCCCGATCTTCTCCGTAAAGTCCCCGATGTACTTTTCGAAAGTACCATCGAAGATGGTGAAGAAGCCGAGGTGGGTGTCCGCAAGGGGCACAAAGTGAGCGAAATGCAATGTGCCAATGGAATTCGCTCCTTCCGTCATAGTCTTCGCCGCGGCTTTCAAAACGATGTCCTCAAAGACAAAGGCTTTCAGCTTCGATTTCATAGGCAGAGCGATCAGTAAAGGGGACTGCTCGCTACTGCCCTTGAAGTCCCCGGCACGAACCGCGGCCTTGATGTCCTGAACCGAAGCGTTGCCAAAAGCGGAGTAGACGATCAGAGGATTAGCTGAATGTTGTTTCACCCATTTGATGAACGCATCAGAGTTGCTGGCCACCGGCGTTGGAGGAGGGTCCGCGACGTGCTTGAAGATGGCGTCAAGCACCGGTCCCGCAGACTTCGCCAGATCTTCACTGAACTTTTCCAGCTCGCCGTCAATGTCGGCGAGGAAGATGAGCGAGTTATCGTCGAAGGGCAGGAAACGGGAGTAATGCACGGATCCAATGGCATCCTGCGCTTTCGCGAAATCGGCCATCAAGTGGGGCAGTTCTTCTGCAATCGCCCTCGCATCTGCAGGTGACTTGATCGGAAACGTAATCGTGAGGTGACTTTGAATTAAGCTCATATTATCCTCCTTCAGGTTAGTCAAAGCAAAGCGACCAGCATGTTCGCTGGTAACAGTCACATCGTCAGTCGCTATGTTCTGGGTTGAGGTTGATTCGTTCCATTGAATCGCGTGGCACGTTCGTCTGCGTAGCTGTCATCCCACCCGCGATGTATGCAAGATTCAGTCACGCCCGCAAATCACGTGCTCGATATTCAGTTCACTCCATTACAGGCTGACTGGAAACTGTCACCTGCGACAGGTGCGAGAACACCTCTGGCAGATCGGCGAACTCCACGGCAGCCGTAGCAGTGTCACCCCGGAAGGTTTTCGATCCAATTTCGCTCCGAGTGCCTACCTGTCACTTGTGCCAGTGCCGGACGAATCATGAAAACCCTTGCCAAAGCCCTCGAAGGCGCATTTAGCTCGGGCAACCAGGTTTTGGCGGGGGTGATGCCAGGCGGTACCCAGGTCTGGTTCCGGGAGCCACTGCCCCACATACTCCTCGCGTCGCACCCGCGCGGATTGCAGATGGTTGATGCACCACCGGCTGATGATGGTAACCAGGAAGGCCCGCGGCGATCGAATCTCCTCATCGGGGGCATTCTGCCAACGGATAAAGGTCTCCTGCAGCATGTCCTCGGCATCGGCCACGCTTCCCAACATGCGGTACGCCACGGAGAAGAGCAGGCTGCGATACTGGTCGAACGTCGCGAGCTGGATCTGCACTTCCGGAACGGAAGGCTGCTCTTCGGTTATCGCATTGCTCCGATCTTTATTGAGCAATATCGCCTCCCCAAATACCCGCCACACACAAGTTCTACTCTATGCCGATCAAGCTTTGGGTTGCACCCAAAGACCGGTTCCAACTTCTTAGACCGACCAGCCATCTCTTTTGTGACACCCTCGCTGGTTACGGCGGCGATATGGTGGAAAGTGCGGGGACGTTCACCACGATTGCCCAGCTATTATGTTTCTACGATTACTGTCTCTGCAGCGCCGATTGAAGAACAGCGTGGGCGCGCAACCGGCAAAGGCCGTAATGAGCAGGGCAACATGCGTCGCATTCATGCTGCTACCCTCGCCGGCGCCGGATTCATCGGCGTTTTCCTATTTGGCTGCATGCCTCTTGGACACACGGCGGCGTGGCATGAGGTTGCGCGCTGGATTCAGTCCTGGAGCCTGTAAGGTTCCGGTCGATTCAAAAAGACAGAATTGCCTCACATCATCAAAGCGGCCGGAGTTTCGGGGGGACATTTCGTCCCGAATAATAAAAATAATTGCCCTAATCAATCGTGAACAACCGGCTGCTCGCGTCGTAGGTTACCTGGGCCGCGTTGTAGGCCGTCGGCTGCCCCACCCCATTGAAGGTAAGTATCCCGCTGATGCCGTTGTTGTTGTTGTAAAGCAACTCCAGGGCCGGCGTGGTGGTCTGGCTCGACGAGCACAGGGCAACGTATTGATATTGCCCAGGTTCGATGGTCATCGACGAAACCCCCAGCAGGTAGTCGGCCGATCCGCGATAGTCGTCGGCGACGGTGGCGATCGGGGTGGGGGTAAATGGGGCTGCATTCATCTGCGAGATGTCGATCGGGTTGTTGGTCTTGTTCAGTACCTGGTAAATGCCCAGGTCGGCCTGGGTGTATTGCCGCATGGCGCAGGTCGGCATACCCGAGTAGTTCACCTGAGCGGCGTCGATGTCGATCGTGGCCGTCGTGGTTGCGGCATCGGTGTAGAGATCCAGAGTATAGTCAAGCGCCGTCTGGCAATCGCCGGCAATGCAGTTTACTCCATAACCGTTGGGCAACCGCCCCTCCTTGGGTCCAACCCCCAGGCTGAAAATACCCTCTTTCCCTGCGGCTGTGGCGGTGAGCCTCAGGTCTCCGGTGTAGTCATGAGAAAAGGTGTAGCCCGCCTCCCCTTCGGTGAGTATGGAGCTGAAGGACCATTGCGGCCAGTTGTATATGGTGGCCGGCGGTGGATATGGTGGGTTGGTCAGCGAGCAGCCACTGCAAGGGTAATTGACCGCATCGCCGTACCGCGTAGAGTGGATAGGCTCCAGGTAAGAAGTGTTGAAGAAACCGTACCAGTCGTTGTTCTTGAGGTTGATAGCATAGCCGCCAGTCGAAGTCGCAGTACTCGAAAGATAATCGTGGATGTTGTGGGTTGCCTGGCGGCAGCCGTTGGCGACGTCGCCGCAGATCGTGCCTTGGGGATCCGGCACGGTTGCGAAACGGCTGCTGGCGTCAATGGTGCGCTCGGCGATCGTTTTGGTGTGTTCCGTGGTGCTGCTGAAAGAGAAGCCGGCGCCGATGGAACAATTCGGCCCCGACTTATTGCCACCGCAACTGCTACTGATGCCCCATGAGAAGCCATTGGTCTTGGTGACTGTGTGCGCGTTGTTGGCGGAGGCCGGCTCTACCGTGGTGGCGGTCCCGTTGAGATTGGAACCGGCGCGCGCGGTGAGCGAGCCCTCGTAGCTGGTGCTGAGAGTAAGTGCTCCTTTGAAGTAATCGTTGTAGTCGATGGTGAGCACGCCGGGCGCGAGCGGCGAAAAACCGGCGCCGAGGTATTGCAGGTTGATGGCCTTGTTCAATGGCTGCAAGTCGGCCACGAGCGTCATCTGGACTCCAAAATCGAGATTGCCGGTCTGCGGATAGCTTTGCTCGTCCGGCGCGTACCAGGGCGGCACGCAAATGACATTGGCGACATGCAACCACACGGTCCATATATTTTCCGCGTACGCCTGGCGTGCCGGGGCGAGCGTTGCGCCCAGCAGCGCGGTTTCGTGCTTGTCAATCGCGCGGTTCACATCGTTCAATGCCGACTCGTCGGTGTGCCCTTCTTTGGGGCGATGGATCAGGGTGATGGTCTGTGCGCGGCCGCCTGGGGCAAACTGCACCACGGCGGCGCTTGAGGTCAGGCCCAGGCCGGTGAGCGCCTTGAATTCGCCGGCTTCGAATTCTTCCACCACGATGGGTACGCCGTTGACCCGGGCGCGTGTGATCGCAGCGGCCTCAGCTGGATCGGTCGAAGTGATGTGGTGGTCACCGACCAGCAGGACAAACTGATCGCGGACCTGCTCGGACGTAAGCCCAGCCGGCGAGAGAAATTTTTCGAGCGACGCGGAACTCCCGACATGCCTGAGTTTGTAAAGCATCGGGGTTGACTCACTGACGCCGATGGAGACGAACTTTCGGGCGCTCAGGTGGTCTGGCGCCACGCCCAATTCCGGGGCGGTATTGGCATCGACACAGCCGGAGCCTGCGATCTGCGGGTTGTCGGCCCGGGCATGGGAAGCGGCGACAAGCCATAGTCCGGAGGCGATCGCCAAGGCGAACCCCCGGCCAGCGCGGAGAAAAGCAAAGAAGTAAGGGTGCATGGCACTCTCTTGTCTGGGGGACGAGTCATAGTATCCCGGGAGAACGCAGTGCGACAAGCAGGAAGAGGTGCTGGCAGGGACGAAATGCGGCTCCAGCATCAGGTCCCAGTCCCTTCAAAGACCGGAGCCTCCGAGAGACAGGTTTCTTCATAAAAAAGAGAGATGTTGGGGGTAGAATAATCCGTCCACCCATGAGCGAGAGCGAGGAAGTCACGATGCTGCTGTCCGCCCTGACGAAGGGGGAAGATGGTGCAGCCTCAAAACTTATGCCGGTGGTGTACGCCGAATTGCGAAGGCTGGCCGGTAGCTACATGCGGCGAGAACGAACCGATCATACTTTGCAGGCTACCGCCCTGGTGCATGAAGCCTACTTGAAGCTGATCGAGCAGCGGGCGGTCAACTGGCAGAGCCGGGCTCATTTTTTTGGGGTCGCCGCCCAGTTGATGCGCCGCATTCTTATCGATTACGCGCGAGGACACACCCGAGACAAGCGTGGTGGCGAACAGAAGAAAGTATCGCTGGACGAGGTTTTGCTCTTTTCTGAGCAGCAATCCGACAAACTGGTGGCGGTCGATGATTCTCTCAACCTTCTGGAGAAGATTGATGCCCGACAGGCCCGCGTGGTTGAATTGCGCTTCTTCGGTGGTTTGAGCGTCGAGGAAGCAGCCGAAGTGCTTGGAGTCTCCCCCAAGACAGTCAAGCGCGATTGGAGCATGGCGAAAGCCTGGCTTTATGCGGACTTGAAAGAGCGCTATGGAATTGACCCCACAGCAATGGGAGAACGTCAAAGCGCTGTTTGAGATTGCGCTCGAAAAGCCTCCGATCGAGCGGACCTCGTATCTTGCTGCGGCTACGCAAGATTCTCAGGTGCAACGCGAAGTCGAGCGTTTGCTGGCCCATCACGTCGACTCAGGTGGCTTCCTTTCCAAACCTATCTCCCCGAGCAACGTTCCCTGGAGTCTTGCCGAGAGTGCTTCGTCGAGCGCGCTCGCGCAGAGTCAATCTTTTGTGCCAGGGGACTTGGTTGCCGAGCGATTTCGCATCATCCGCTTCGTGGCCCGCGGCGGTATGGGCGAAGTCTACGAAGCGGAAGATATCGAGTTGCACGAGCGGGTGGCTCTCAAGTCCATTCGGAGCGAACTGCTGGATGACGGAAAAACACTTGAGCGCTTCAAGCGGGAGGTTCATCTCGCCAGAAAGGTTACCCATCCCAACGTATGCCGGATCTTCGACCTGTTTCGGCAGCCGGCCTTTGCGGCCGGCGAGGATAGGCGCGGTCCAGTCGCGTTCGTCGCCATGGAATTACTGGAAGGAGAAACCTTGGCGGAGTTTCTCCGCCGCCAGCCTCGTCTGAGCGTGGAAGAAGCACGGCCGATCGCGGTGCAGATGGCGGCTGGGCTGGGAGCGGCGCACTCGGCTGGAGTTCTGCACCGGGATTTCAAACCCGGCAACGTCATGCTGGTTCCAGGTACGAAGGGCGCGCGGGCAGTCATCACGGACTTCGGGCTGGCCTTGCGTTCGAATGCGGATGTCAGTCTTGGGGCTTCGGTCAGCGGCACGGGCGAAGTGCTGGGCACGCCCGCCTACATGTCTCCGGAGCAGGTGGAAGGGAAAGATCTCGCGCCCTCCTCAGATGTTTACGCGCTCGGCTTGGTCCTATACCAGATGGTCACGGGAACACGTGCTTTCGATGGAGGCACGCCTCTCTCGATGGCAGTGCGGCGGATCAAGGAGAAACCGGCCCCACCCCGCACGCTGGCTCCGGATCTGGACCCGCGATGGGAGTCCGTGATCCTGAAGTGTCTCGATCGTGAACCGAAAGCCCGTTTTCAAAATGGGGATGAAGTGGCCGAGGCATTGCGGGCTGAAACCAAGCTCCACGGTAGGTGGAGTCTGCAGGCTCGAGTTGTCCTGGGATCGCTCGCACTCCTACTGATTCTGGTGGCAGGCGCACTTCTTATTCCGAGAATTGCTCACCACCTTCCTGCTGACTCAGATAGTGGGGCAACGAAACCGTCGTCCATTGCAATTCGGCCGTCGATTGCCGTGCTGCCATTTCGCAACCTCTCGGCGCGCTCGGAAACGGAATGGATGTCGACAGCGCTTCCCGAGATGTTGACCGCAGAGCTGGCGGCAGGAAGTAAGCTGCGCACTTTCCCGGGCGAGAACATTGCTCGTGCGAGCTCTGATCTCGGATTGACAGGCATGCAAACTTTGGCTCGCGACACGCTGGGACGTCTTCGCAAGTATCTGGGAACGGACTACGTCGTGCTGGGCTCTTATCTCGATCAGGGAGGCGCTTCGCAAATTCGAATTAACCTCTGGCTACAGGACGCCCGGACCGGCGAAATTGCTGCGACTGTCTCCGAAAAGGGAAGCGAGAGCGACCTGGATGATCTCGCGACTCGAGCCGGAGAAGAAGTACGGCAGAAGCTTGGAATCGGCGAGGTCACATCCAGTGAAGCAGCGCTGGTACGAGCTTCTCTGCCATCGAATCCCCAAGCGGTGCGCCTATATTCGGAAGGCCTGGCGAAACTTCGCGTCATGGATGCACCGGCGGCCCGCAATCTGTTACAGAGTGCCGTGGCCGCAGACCCAAACTACGCTCTCGGACACTCCGCCCTGGCGGATGCATGGGCCGCAATGGGCTATGACCAGAAGGCCAGGGAAGAATCGAAGAAGGCTCACGATCTTTCCTCCGGGCTTTCGCGCGAAGAGCGCTTGTGGATTGAAGGCAGGGATTGGGAGCTGAATCGTAAGTGGGACAAGGCGGTCGAAATCTACCGCACACTCTTCGATTTCTTCCCCGACAATATTGAGTATGGCTTACACCTCGCGGCCGCGCAGAAACAAGCCCGAACGATGGATGAGTCTCTGGCCACGCTGGCGGCATTGCGCAAGCTGCCCGCTCCCGACCGTGATGATCCTCGCATCTCCCTGCAACAGGCGGATGTCTACGACATCAAGGGATCTTATAAGGAGCAACAATCCGCCGCCGAAGCTGCGGCCGGCCGAGCGCGAGAACTGGGCGCGACCCTGGTGCTGGCACGCGCTTTGAATCAGCAAGCGCGGGCTTTGGAAAAGCAGGGCAAATTAGACGAAGCGCTGCACAGCGCTCAAGAAGCGGCACGCATCTCCGATGCAGCCGGTCAACGCGCCGAAGCAGCAAAATCGCTGACCATTACCGGGGTCGTTCGCTTTGACCAGGGCAATTTCGCAGAAGCCGCAAACGCCTACAACCGCGCGCTGGTCATACAGCGGGAAATCGGAGACATGCGCGCCGCCGCCACCACACTCAACGATCTCGCCAATGCTCTGGGTGCTCAGGGAGATCTATCCGGTTCTATCAAGATGTTGAATGAAGCCCTGTTAATGTTCCGTGAGTTGGCCGATAAGCACAGCGCCGCGGCGGTTCTCGGCAGCATCGCCGCCCGTACCATTCAGCAGGGCGACCTGAGGCAGGGCAAGAAGATGCTGGAGGAGGGACTGGCTGCGTCGCGAGAGATCGGCGACCAGGAACGAGCCAGCACGGCGGTTTACAACCTTGGAGAAGTTTTGCGCTGGCAAGGTGATTTGGAGGGCGCTCGTACCATGTACGAGCGGGCCGAAGCCTTATCCAGGCAGATCGGCGACTCGAGCGGTGTCGCCTACGCGCTGTACAGCCTGGGAGACGTGCTCACCGCCCAAGGTAATTTTGCCGCGGCTAGGGATAAGTACAACGAATCGATGACCATGAGAACCCAGATGGGAGAAAAGGGAAATGTCGCCGAAACTCAGATGGCCTTGGCCTACCTTCTGATCGAAGAAGGCCACGCGGGCGAAGCGGAGAATAGGCTACGCGAGGCTCGAGAGGAATTTCGAAAGGAAGGGCTGGGGGATGATGAGATCCTCGCCGATAGTCTGCTGGCACGCGTGTTGCTTTCCCAGGAAAAGGTTGGGGATGCGGAGAAGGAAACATCCGCCGCTCATGACCTGCTGGCGAAGAGCCAGGATTTTTCGGTTCGCCTGAGAGCGTCGATTGTGGAGGCGAAAGTAGAGGCCGCTGCCGGAAAAACGGAGGACGCGGTTCGGCGTATCGAGGAGACCATCGCGAGCGCAGAGAAATCTGGATATTTGGGATTTCAGCTGGAAGCTCAGTTGGCCCTGGGCGAAGTGCAAATGGCTTCGGGCAAGAGTGCGGCGGGCCGGAGCCTGGTTGCGGAGGTCCAAAAGCAGGCGCAGCTGAAAGGGTTTGGTTTAATCGCGAAAAACGCGGCGCGCGTGGCGGCGAAATCGGCAGCGGGCCCCAAAAACGTAGCATCGCATCGCACGAATGGTGGCATGCGTCTGGAACCAGCTCGAATCCCGTCCTTCCAGGCAGGCAACTTGCCTGCAGCAACTTGGGAGAACAATGAGTCAGGTCGGGATCGCAGCCCACTTAAGCCAACAGAAGGCTTGAATGGGGCACCCAGGCCTTTCTTGTGGGAGAAATGACCCTGCTCCCTGCACCGGCAACAAAAACTGAGTGTGGCCGGGGCTTCCGACCTTCCCACACCTAATGCCCCAGGAGCAGATGGTTGGGGTCCGCAGCCCACTCAAGCCAAAAGAGGGCTTGAATGGGCCACCCGATATTTCTCTTGCGGGGTGAGGGGGCAACTGCCCTGTGTCATTAGGTGCGGGAAGGCCGGAACAGTCTGCGTGAGAACTCGAAAAAGCAACCCTCAGGGGCTAAAGCCCGACGGATTTTCAATCCGTACCATCCTTTACGGCCCGACTAAAGTCGTGCCCTGATACAAAACCTGGTTCTCACGCAGACTCGGGAGCCCCGGCCCGCTCCAATGACCCCTCTTCTCCCGGCTTGTCGCGTTACTAAGTGAAAGCCAATTCAATGGCAGCCGAGGAGACGAAAATGAAAAGCTACATTCTCAGAACACTGCGTACCATGCTGGTCGCTGCAACCTCACCGAAGCTCAACCTATTGAAAATGGTCTGCATGCTCGGGTTGTTCTGTGGCACAGCGATTTTGTCCCCGGCACAGACTTTCACCAGCTTGCTTAGTTTCAATGGAACCAACGGCGCCAACCCGCACTGGGTGTATCTTGTCCAGGGCGTCGACGGGGAGCTGTACGGGACGACATTCTCGGGCAGCGGCAACGGTGGCACAGTCTTCAAAATTACCACCGGGGGCTCGCTGACCACGCTCTACAAGTTTTGCACCGAAGGCGAGCCGTGCAAAAACGGTGCGCAGCCGAACGCCGGGCTGGTGCTGGCCACGAACGGGAATTTTTACGGGACCACGATGAACGGCGGGGCCAACCAGAGCTCCTGCAGCGGTGGCTGCGGCACGGTCTATCAAATCACTCCTGGGGGCTCGCTGACCACGCTGCACAGCTTCGACTCCACAGATGGCGCCGCGCCCGCGGTTGGGCTGATTCAAGCCGCCAACGGGTTTCTCTATGGCACCACCTCCAATGGCGGGACCAACAACGTGGGTACGATCTTTGACATTGCAACCGGGGGCTTGTTTACATCGCTGCTTAGTTTCGATGGCGTAAACGGCGACTATCCGAACGCCAGACTGGTAGAGGACAAGCTCGGAGTCTTATACGGGACGACTCAGGAAATTAGTAGCGGCGCCGGCTCGGTGTTTGAAACCAACTACTTTGGCCAGCTCGATACGCTGCACAAATTCCACGGCACAGACGGGGGAGGGCCCACCGGCGCGCTGATACAGGCCACCGACGGGAACTTCTACGGGACCACACAAGCCGGCGGACCCGACTCCGGCGGTACGGTCTTTAAAATCACGCCGTCGGGCGTGCTCACCACGCTCTACAACTTCTGCTCTCTACCGGGGTGCCACGATGGCTCAACCCCGACCGGAGGACTGATTCAAGCCACCGACGGAAACCTGTACGGGACAACTTTTGGGGGGGGAGCCAACGAGAGCTCCTGCAACGGTGGCTGCGGCACGATCTTCAAAATCACCACCGCGGGCAAGCTGACCACGCTGCACAGCTTCTGCGCTCAATCGAGTTGCACGGACGGTAGCCAGCCCCAGGAGGGATTGGTTCAACACACCAACGGCACCTTGTATGGGGTGACCTACTACGGTGGGACCGAGGGCATCGGCACTATATTCAGCCTGTCGGTGGGACTGGGCCCGATGGTGCGGACACTCCCCAACGCGGCCAACGTGGGAGCAAAGGTCACCATCCTGGGAACGAACCTGACTGGCGCGACCAAGGTCAGTTTTGACGGAATCGCGGCATCGTTCACAGTTGTCTCCAACACCGAAATCACGACCACCGTGCCCACCGGTGCGACCAGCGGCAGCGTTACCGTGGTGACACCGAAAGGCACGCTGACCAGCAACGTACCCTTCCGGGTGACGCCGCAGATCAAGAGCTTCACGCCGGCCAGCGGGCCGGTGGGAACCAACGTAACCATCACCGGGGTCAGCCTCAAGCAGACGACCGCGGTCGCCTTCGGTGGGGTGGCGGCGACCGAGTTCAGCGTGAAATCCGACACGGAGGTGACCGCAACCGTACCTAGAGACGCTGTCAAGGGAACCATCAAGATCACGACGCAGGAGGGGACTGCGACGAGCACCAGCAGTTTCACCGTGACCGAATGATCGTGAACCGTTGGGAAGATAGACATTGAAGCCGCCTTTCACGAGGCGGCTTTTCTGTGCCATGCGGAATCGTGCCTGTTCCGGGGCGTACGATGCTTCCGAGGTGTGCAATGCACGAAACCGAAGATCTGGAGCAACGTCCGTCTCCCCTCGCCATGAGCTCCAGCGAGTTTCGGCTATTGGGGCATCAGATGGTCGATAGAGTCGCCGATTTCCTGGATTCGCTCCCTGGGCGGCCGGTCACAACCGGTGAGTCTCCGCAGCAGATTCGACAAGCGCTCGACGCCGGACGCTCCTTACCGAAGGAAGGGTGTGATCCCGCGAAGTTGATCGGCCATGCCGCCGATCTGCTCTTCGAACACTCGCTTTTCAATGGGCACCCACGCTTTTGGGGTTATATCACGTCATCGGGCGCCCCTATTGGGGCGTTGGCAGAGTTGCTGGCTGCGGTCGTAAATCCCAACGTCGGGGCGTGGCTGCTCTCGCCGATGGCAAGCGAGATCGAAGCTCAAACGATACGCTGGGTGGCCGAGCTGCTGAACTATTCACCCGATTGTGGTGGATTGTTTGTCAGCGGCGGCAATATGGCGAATATTGTTTGCTTTCTCGCCGCGCGGCAAGCGAAGGCCGGGTGGGATGTGCGGCAGAAAGGTGTTAGCCAAGGTGGTCTGCGCGTTTATTGCTCGAAGGAGACACACACCTGGGTTCAAAAGGCCGCAGACATCTGCGGCCTCGGCACCGCCGCAATTCGCTGGGTGCCCACCGATGACGAACAACGGATCAGCCTTCCCGCGCTGAGGGAGCAAATTGCGATTGACATCGAATCGGGTGACAAGCCATTTCTGGTCGTGGGCACTGCCGGCTCGGTCAGCACCGGCGCCATCGATCCGCTGCCAGAGATGGCGGCGATCTGCCGTCAGTTCGACCTTTGGTTCCACGTTGACGGCGCCTACGGAGGCTTTGCGGCGATGCTGCCCGACGCTCCAGCGGCGTTGGCAGGCTTGGGTGAAGCCGACTCAGTAGCCGTGGACCCTCATAAATGGCTGTACGCTCCGCTAGAAGCTGGTTGTGCACTCGTCCGAGATCCGGAGCGGTTACGCGAGGCGTTTGCGTACCACCCGCCTTACTATCATTTCGGGGTTGAGGCAATCAATTACTTCGACTTCGGTCCCCAGAACTCCCGTGGCTTTCGAGCCCTCAAGGTCTGGCTGGCGTTGCAACAGGCCGGCCGGGAGGGCTACGTACGACTGCTTTCGCACGATATCCACCTGGCGCAAGAACTGTTTCGGCGCATCGTTCTCCACCCGGAACTCGAGGCATTCACCAACTCACTGAGTATCACTACTTTCCGCTACCGCCCAACGGGCCTCAGGTCAGGTGATGAAAAAGTAGAACCGTATCTGAACCAGTTGAACAGCGAACTACTCACCCATTTGCAGGAGAGTGGAGAGATGTACGTTTCCAATGCTGTGATCGGTGGAAAATTCGTGTTACGCGCATGTATTGTGAACTTCTGGAGCTCGTTGGCCGACGTGGATGCGTTGCCGGCCGCAGTGGTACGAATGGGCAGAGAGTTAGACTTTTCACTGCGACCAGAGGGTCTCCAGACCAACAAGTGACACACCTCATGCCTGAGGAGATATGGTTGTCCCCAAGATGCCTTCGAGGGGAAAGCTGTTGCCGATGGCCGTTGCCTCTCTGGCCGCCGCTATCATTGGCACTGTGCTGCGAGTTTCTTCATTGCCGCATTTTCGAGGGTAACCTCGCCAGCCTCTCGATTGTGCAAAGTTATCTCTGCGGCGATTGAGCGACCGAGAATTCGCTGATCAATATTGCCAAACGGCCCAGGCACGAGGCTCCCTAACCAACCGGCCCAGGCCGGGGTATGAGCGTTGCCGACAATGATGCCGGGGCGAAAAATTGCGAGGCGGGTAAAACCGATGCCGCGCACGGTATCTTCCTTCATGCCCATTACGCGGGCATAGCGAAACCGGCTGCGGGCTGTGCTTTCCGGTCGGCCCGTTTCAGCTGCTTCCGCACGTTCAAAACCTAACTCCAACATCGCCAGGCCTTCCACGGACGAATCAATGACCCGGCACGCATAATCGGTTGGCATAAGGTCGTCGAGCACCAACGGAAGAGCGTGTCTTGTCTCCGGCCTTAGCCGTGAATAGAATCCATAAAAGAACAATGCCCCCGCTCCCGCGAGGGCATCTTCTCAACCCAATCCAATTCTTTCAAGGGCTCGTGACAGCCTCATAGCACGGCCCCTAAGCTCCTTTTCGCGGATCACTACTTCTTGTCTTTGAGGTAAAAAGTCACCTTGTTTTCCAGACCCGCGCCCTTCCAGTACGCTTTGAACTCATCGCTGCGGCTGGAACTCGTCTTGTCGACCCACTGATAGAAGATGCCGGCTCCGGTGAAGATATAGTGCGAGCAATCGCCATTGCTGAGCTTGCCTTTGACATGTTTCTGAGTAACGATGCCATACTTCGGAGCGACGCTGCCCTCATACCAGGATCCTGGGGTGATCTCTTCGCAGTAATCGTTGTAGGCCACAAACGAGACCAGGAACTTCTGTACGTAGGGATAGGTGGTCCAGGTGCCGTAGTAGGACCTCGTTTCGCCATCCAGGTCGGCCGCCAGCGGCGTGTATGCTGAGCTGCCATTGGGGGTCAACGAAGGGAACGGCAGATCGCCCTCGGTTGAAGGGGCGGGCGTCTCCGACTCCTCTTCGGGGACCAGTGCGACGAACTTGATCGTCTGATGCTGGGCTGTGGCTTCTTCGAGCGAAATGGTGGGAGCGGGTTTGCTCGCAACCGCAGGATCGTCATTCTGCGCTGCGGCAAGAGCTGGGGTAGAGCCGGCTATAACTGTTGCACCGAGCGCCATGGCGAAGATGCCGGTTAGGAATCCGTTGGTGCGTGCGATCCGAGCCGAAGCCGGGATACGCAGGTTGAGGCGAGTCCGCATCGAGTTCATTGTCAATCCTCCATTTGATTCCCATCGCTGGGCTTGATCGTTCGGTAGGCTGACCTTGAAATCAGCCTTCACCAAGTAGCGCGACGTTGCTCTGGAATGCGGGTCATCGATTTCTAACTTTTTTTTGCAAGCGGCTCAGGAAGAGTACAAAGGCGCTTGGTTAAAGCAACATCCCGGGCTGGTTTTTCCTCTACACCTTGAAACGATCGAATATTCTGATCGCCCGCGGGAGCACATTATCCAGATATCTTCACAAGCCCGGGCGTATGGGGCCATGGCTCACTGCGCTTCGGTCGAGATGACAAAGGGGAGGATGGCGCTTCCAGGGAGAGTAGCTGCTGAATGGAGGTGTCCGAGTTGGCGACAATTGGCCAGCAGCCGCGAATTGCAATGCATTATGTATGATCCGGGTTAGGCTCCCGAAAAGCAGCTGAGAATCCAAACACTCGTTGTGGGATGACTTTCGGCATCCCTCTCAGAATCAGAGGCTGTCACCATGGCAGATATTGCGCAGTCCAGGGATGCATTGGTCGTGGATCTCGAAAACATGGAGCGGTTGTGGAATGATGCCATTCTGAGAAGGGATGTTGACTCTGCTGCAAGTTTTCAGGCGTCGGAATTTAGATTAGTCATTGGGGTCGAGGGTCAATCACTACAGGTGATACCGAAGGAGCTATGGCTCTCAGCCCTACCCCGTTATGTCATCCATGACCACGAAATTACGGATATGCATGTGTCTATCTGGAACGACCTGGCAGTCGTGACGCTCGCCATCACCCAAGCTGCAGAGCCCCTGAATGGCCGCGACATCAGTGGCAACTTTCTGATTACAGATATTTGCATCTTTCGAAATGAAAAGTGGCTGGTAGCCGAGCGCCATTCGTCTCGTCAGGAGAAAGCTTCAGTTGCGGTGCGAGAGGCATTTCAAGCATTCGACAGAGGCCACTGAGATTCCAGGGGTATTTTCGGAAAGTTGCGGTCGAAGAAAACGCGGGGACGTTCACCACGTTTGCCCATCTATTGTGGTTCTACTTACTGTCTCTCCAGCGCCGCGTCAGATCGTGGTCCCACCCCCAGATTATTTGAGCTAGAATTCCGGGAGAGCGTTCAGCCGAGCGCAAGGCGTAAACGTGGTGAACGTCCCCGAGTTTCAGACCGCGCAGCCGCCCACTGTTCCGTGACGGGGCGCTCCAGATACAGCACTAAGACTTAGCGTTACGAATCCAGTCTTCGATAAGTGCGTTGACGATATCCTCATTGAGCGTCAAAGTATAATTCCACGCATGTTTCAAGCGGGGTTTCGACGGTCGCGTCGCCGCGGCGAGGGTTTTCCCGTGCTGCATGTCTCTCCGTTGCTTTGGGAACTTTCGCTGTTGTGCTTTGTCGCATCGGGAGCAGGTCAGATAGCTCTCGCACAGCAGAAAACTGCCGCTGATCCATCCAAGGCTGGTCTGGCAGCAGCCCCAGCGGCCGGGCCCTTCAACGCAGCGGGCATTGGAACCGGGTCGCGGAGGATCGACGGCCTGTGGCAGTTTCATCTGGGCGACGACCCACAATGGGCGCAGCCGGGCTTTGACGACAGCAGGTGGGAGAAATTGCCGGCGAACAAGCCCTGGAAAGATGTGGGGCATCCAAACCAAACCGGGTTTGCCTGGTATCGCCGCAAGATCACGCTGGACCCTGCGGATAAGAACCCTCTGGCACTCTTCCTTTCGGGGGTCTATGGTGTAGCGGAGGTCTACTGGAACGGAGTAAAGCAGGGAGGCGTCGGCACACCTCCGCCGCATGAATCGTGGTACTTCAACCCCCTGCCGGCCGTAGTGCCGCTGCCGTCTGTTCCCGGCGCAAGCTCCGGAACGCTGGCGATCCGCATATGGGTGCCTGGGTTTAGAACTGACCTTGCCTCGGACAGAGGCGGCTTTCCAAGACCTCGACTCGGATATGCGCCACTGATCCGGCAGATGCAGGAAACCTCGTTCGAACATAACCTGCATCTTTACGCGCTCCGGTTTGCAGTATGGCTTGTGGTTTTTTGCGCTGGGCTGATAGCTCTCATCTTCTGGTTGCGTTCGCCGTCCCAGTGGGTACTTCTTTGTGTAGCGGGCTATTTCATACCCTACGCGGGCGTACTGTTTGTCCAAAACTTGGGGTTCTCGCCCAGCATGAAAGTTGTGTTCGCTCGGGACGTGGCAGCTGTGTGTGTCTGGCAAACAGCATTCCTGTTTCTGATTCTGCTGCTCGCAGGCCTGCCCAACCGGCCGGGAGTGCGAGGCTTTCGATTTTGGAATTGGGTTTGCCTCGCTGCCTCTGCCATTTCGCTGTCAGCGGCGTTTTTAGCCGAGTTGACGGTGGTGTTGGCGCCCGACGCCCATCCCGCTTTGTACTCGGTTCTGGCGGAATCGAACAGGATTCTCAACTACACTGAGTTGCCGTTCATGCCGCTCGTCTTCGTTGGTTGCCTGGTCTTCGGCAAGCGCCGGCTATCGAACCTGCTCTTCATGTCTGCCGTCGCGTTGAATCAATTCCGTCCGATCGTAAGCATCATGATTGATTATTTCTTTCCCAATCTGCATTCGATGAATCGGTTCTTGGATGACCCCCTGTTTGCTCTCGGCGGTTCCCCCGCATATGCCGACACGATCACGCTATTGCTTCTGTTGCTGGCGGTTGTCTACGCGGTGTGGGACCAGCTCAGCCGCGAGCTTGCGGAGCAGCGCCGCGCGAATGCCGAACTGAAGGCTGCGCAGGAGGTGCAGACGCTGCTGATTGCGGCTGAGGAGCGTGGCGCGACTGGCTATGCTGTAGCCAGCGTCTATCGCCCGGCCAGCGAGGTGGGCGGAGATTTCTTCCAGGTCATTCCACTCGCGGAAGATGGCACACTCATCGTCGCCGGAGACGTAAGCGGCAAAGGCCTGCGCGCGGCCATGACCGTCTCGCTCATCGTCGGTGCGGTGCGCGCCCTCGTCGAGCAGGACTCAAGCCCCGCCGCTCTCCTGGCGGGTTTGAATCGCCGTCTGGTGGGGCGCACGCAGGGCGGCTTTGCAACGTGTTGCGTCGTGCGCATCGATCCGGAGGGGCACGCCACGATGGCCAACGCCGGCCACTGCCAGCCCTACCTCGACGGCCGCGAAGTGGAGCTGCCCGCCGGCCTGCCGCTCGGTCTGGTCGATGGAATGACATACGACGAGATCGCTGTCGAAATTCTGCACGGGCAACAGCTCACGTTGGTCAGCGACGGCGTCGTCGAGGCGCGCAACCATCGTGGCGAGCTGTATGGCTTCGAGAGGCTGAGCGAGCTTATGCGAGACCGTCCGACGGCTGAGCATGTGGCCAACACCGCTATCGACTTCGGGCAGGATGACGACATTACCGTGCTTACAGTGACGCGGCTGGCTATGGAACCGGAGGCAGCAATCGCCGGGTATTAAGAGTATTTGATCCTGCGTAGAAGGTGTCCAATGGAGTACTCTACAGGTATGCACACCGTGGTCGAAACTCCGCAATACTTCAAAGCTTCGGAGTCGATTTTCAGCGAGGCTGAGCGGACGGATATCGTGAACATGGTGGCAACCGACCCGGAATGCGGCGACGTGATGGAAGGAACCGGAGGATTTCGCAAGGTGCCGTCTTCCTCATTGGCGTTTTTGCTAAAAACGAAAAGAGCAATCTGACCAAGAAAGAACGGAACGATCTGCGTGCTCGCGCTGACGAAATCTTCACTCAGTACAGGAGGTTCCAACGATGACTACCATGTTCAAAGTTCTGATGACAGGGCTAGAGGAAGTGGACGCTTATCTGGCCGGGAAGACGACCGGCTATCGGGTGACCTTACCGGCTGAGGTAAACGTCAAAGCCATCCGCAAACGGTTAAACATGACCCAATCACGTTTCTCCGACACCTTTGGCTTCTCGCTAGATGCCGTCAAACATTGGGAAGGAGGGCGGCGTACACCTGAATCGTCCGCTCGGGCTTTCCTGACAGTGATCGACCGAGCCCCCGAGGCGGTTATCTCCGCCTTGCATCAGCCTTCTAGGGCGCACGCCGCGAAGAACCCTATCGTTGACGGTGAGGCTGCTGGCCGCAGCCGGGTCGCTGCTGCTGAGAAGGGGCGGTGGCGCAGGACCGCGGGGCGCAATGTTGCAAAGGGTAGGCGGCCGAGGAAACCGGCTCAGGCGAGGTAGGCAACTCTCCCCGGCGAAGCATAGACGGTTCAACCTCGGAGAGCGCAAGGGGAGACGATGAGCAGGAATGTTTCTTGAGGGAGTGGAATGGTTCGGTGTATCGGTTTAGGGGGCTCTCGTTAGAAGAGGTGGAGCGCAAAATGCACGTGCACGCCCTCGCCGGCGCTCCAGCCACACAGCGATATGCCCAGACCATCCGGGATAGTCGTGCCGTGAACGAATGCCTACGAGAACCTTACGTGCGCGACGTGCCGTTCACCACAATTGAATAGGCGGCCCCCGGCGAAAAACAATTTATGTATCAGACGGGACTGGTGCTCTACGATTTCCTCAAAGTACCAGTCCCGTCTGGACGCATAAATTCTTTGACGCATAAATTCTTGACCGTAAAACAGTTGAAGTCTGATTCCAATTTCGTGATTGGAGGAAATCTTGTGGCCGAATATATCAAAGGGATTTCAGGATATAGCTATGGGACGGCGGATGTTGGCGCCTCCCCCATATCGCTGGAAGAGTTAGAAGCACTGAAGGTGACGATTGGCTTCACAGCACAGGATGTGGACTTGCTTCGTAGGGCAGGAGAGGTGCTTAAGAGCCAGACAACACAGATTGTGCAGCACTGGCGCAGCGGCATCATCGCGGGTATCCCCAACCTCGCCCGCCACTCGCGCAGTGTTACCGGAGATCCGCTTCCCACATATCTTGCCGCCAGCAATCTTCGGTTCGAGCAGTGGATTCTGGATACCTGTCTGCGTCCTTACGATCAGGACTGGCTGAATTACCAGCAGGAGATAGCTCTCCGGCATACAAGTCTCAAGAAGAACCAGGTGGATGGTGTCGAGTCCACTCCATTTGTGCCCTACCGCGATATCGCAGCCTTCGTAGCCACGTTGAACGACACGATCAAGCCCTACATGGCGGGTGGCGGTGATTCGTCAGAGAACGTCGAAGCGATGCATCGGGCATGGTGTAAATCGATTCAGATGCAGATCGCACTATGGTCTCGGACTTACATTGATCTCGCCGGCGACAAAAATGAGTGGTGAGCGCGGGAAGAGCAATCTCGCGGACAGAAGGCAACTTCTGCGCGGTGCCGGTGCAATGGTCGCTATGAATGCACTGAACGTTGCGCGGTCAAGGGCAGCACTTCCAAAAACCGCGATCAAAGCCCGGAAGATCCAGGTCACCACTGCAAAGACCTTGCTTGTTGACTTCATCGCCATGCTCACCCCGAAATATGCGTTAAGAATACTGGAATGCACTGTGCAGCTTCATCATTTCAACTCGCCCGCGAGTTTGAGGCTAGCCCGCGAACGCGTTTCTGAAAGTGTTGCAGCTCACTGACGAGAAGCCGACTTTTGAGGAGTAATCGGCATCGGTGAGCGCATTGGCGATTTATCACCAACTGAGACGGGCATTCGTGCCGGTGAACAACTCATGGACGTCGAGTGTCCGGTTTGGCCGTTTCTCGTCAACTTGCCGGCTTGAGGAAACCGAAAGCCTCACCGACTCTCGGCCACTAATGTTTGTGGCGCGCATCCGCATGGCGCCTTGCCCTCACGCGATGAAGCCCTTGCCGCAACCCCTGTCTCTACTCTCTCTCGAGCACAAGATGGGTCGCGTATTCCGAAGTTTTACGTTCGGTTATGGAAAATCCCGACGCATGAAGGTCCAGACCATCGAACAGCAGTTCTCCTTGACCAAGAAGAACGGGTACCGACGCGATGTGGAGAGAGTCGATTAGGCCAGCCCGTAGATACTGCCGCACTGTGGCTACACCGCCTCCGATCTTGACGTCTTTGCTGCCGGCAGCCTTCTTCGCGAGGACCAGTGCCTCCACGAATCCACCCGTCACAAAGTGGAAGGTGGTTCCCCCTTCCATCACCAGGGGTTCACGCTCGTAATGCGTGAGAACGAAGGTGGGTACGTGGTACGGCGGATTGTCACCCCACCAGCCCTTCCATAAGTCGTCTTGCCATGGGCCGCGCACCGGACCGAACATGTTGCGGCCGAGGATGAAGGCTCCGAAGTTCTCCATCGCCCGCTGAGCGAACACATCGTCCACATCCCCAGTGGTTCCTCCCTCTCCGCCGTGCATGGAGCAAAAGGTCCTCGTATGGAAGAACCACTGAAAGATCTCCGGGCCCCGTTTACCCAGCGGATCGACCAGGCTCTGTTCGATCCCAGCGCTGAAACCGTCCAACGAAACACCAAATCCCGCAACTCGAACCTTTGACATGCCAACCCTCTCCTTCAATATGTCGTGCAGACTCTTTGAGTACCTCAGCGTGCGGTGAGCTTGCTCCGTCGCTGCTCGCTGGCCTTCATCATTTCACTCAAGTCGCCTGCTGGACGTATTTCGAAGAGCGTCCCATATTTCAGGGCCGGATGCTGGGACATGAGCTGAATTGCATGATTCATGTCGCGTGCTTCCAGTACAAGAATGCCGCCGAGTTGTTCCTTGGTTTCGGCATAGGGACCGTCGGTAGACGCGACTTTGCCGTTCTTCCAATACAAGGTCAATGCGGTTTCACGAGGCTGAAGAGCTTCTCCTGCAGCAAAGTGCCTGTTGGCGCGCAAATGGTCGTCGTACTCGAAGCATTCGTCGAACATGGCGTTTCGCTCGTCCTCAGTCATGGTCGCGTGTTTTGCTGGCTCGTAATATCCCAAACAGATGTATTTCATAGATCTCTCCTTATGTTGGTCGCCAGCCGCGGAACCGCACACTGGATTGTTCACCCTATAGTCGTCGGGAAAAGGGAAAATCGACAGCAGAGCCAGTCTTTATTTTAATTCTTCGAGCCGCCCCGAAAGGAAACCACGCTCCGGCTCCTGCCGAGTCAAGGCAAGCGCCTTCTCATACGAAGCACGGGCCTCCGGAAGCCGCCCCAGCCTGCGACACAGATCCGCACGGGCCGAGTAAGCCAGGGAATAATTGGCGAGTTCCTCGCGCGCAAGAAGGTCATCGATGAGGCAAAGGCCCTGCGCCGCACCTTCATACATGGCGATGGCAACCGCACGGTTGAGTTCCACGACCGGAGATGGCTGAATTCGAACCAGTCGGTCGTAGAGTAGCGTGATCTGACGCCAGTCCGTGGACGCCCCCGAGGAAGTCTCGGCGTGAACTGCCGCGATGGCCGCCTGCAGGGTGTAAGCACCGAAACGGCGCGATCGAAGAGCGCTCTCGGTGAGTGCGATGCCTTCGATGATCTGATCTCGATTCCACAGGGAGCGATCTTGCCGGTCCAGCAGGATCAGCTCTCCTTCTGCAGAGCTTCGAGCGGCGCGGCGCGACTCCTGCAACAGCATGAGCCCCAACAGGCCCATCACCTCGGGTTCCGGCAGAAGGTCGAGGAGCACTCTACCCAGACGGATCGCCTCGCGGCTCAATCCAGCTCCCGTTGCTTCCGCTGAATAACCCGCGTTGAAGACCAGATACACCACCTGAAGTACTGCCCCCAACCTCGCCGATAATTCCTGCGAAGCCGGCACCTGGTAAGGAATCGTCTTATCTCGGATTACGGCCTTCGCGCGAACGATGCGTTGAGCAAGCGTCGCCGGCGTAACCAAAAAGGCCCGCGCAATCTCCTCCGTTGTCAGGCCGCAGACTTCACGTAGTGTGAGGGCAACCTGCCCCTCCGATGGCAGCGCAGGATGGCAGCACGTGAAGATGAGACGAAGACGATCGTCCTCCAACTCTTCTTCCTGGGGCGATTCATTGACGCGCGCTTCGAGTTGGAGTGCGATGTCGATATGTGCGGCATTGAAGCGTGCACGCCTGCGCATCACGTCGATGGCTTTGAATCGCCCTGCCGATATGAGCCAGGCGCGCGGCTTGTCGGGAAGGCCGGTCTGCGGCCAAGTCTCCAGGGCGGCAGCGAAAGCCTCGTGCATGACCTCTTCGGCGAGATCGAGATCGCCGAAGAGACGCACCAGCGTAGCCAGAATTCTGACCGATTCCGACCGGTAAAGAGTCTCTATGGTCCTACTCAGATCTTCGGGCGCGTTCGGCGGCATGCATGTCAAACTAACAAACGGACAGGCTCGACACAACTGCAGTTGGCCGTTTCTCGACCCATCTTCCAGTAATAGGCTAATGGCTGATTATGGGCAGCTTTGAACTAGCAAGCCAAAATAGATCCTGGTAAAAGGCGCAGGTCCTGCCATCTACTTTGACGAGTTGTAGCCATGTCGAACGAGTGACCGCGATTGAAATGGCGCCATCAGGCCAAAGTACTCTTTGAGTCACTGGGCAGTCTCGTCCCTGACCCGTTGAAGTCGCACGGTTTGCGGGCAAGTGGATTCGAGAGTCGATTCCGCTTAGCCGAGGAGTAGTTGCATAAATCGCTGGAAGGAGTGGGGCTGAAAAGCCTCGACTGCGATAAGCAAGACCTGGCCGACGAAAAAGGCAGCGATACCGTAGACATAGACCTTGTGGGCGCGACGGCTGACAACGAGGTCGCGGGCGATGCCAAGGAGAATGAGAACATCCACGCCGAGGTAGAAGGTGCCTGGCGGGAGCAGAGGGAAACGTGCCCAACCAGCTGCGGAGAGAGCGACGGAAGCGAGAAGAATCAGGCGCCGGTGGAACTCCGGGCGATTGCGCCAAAGCATGCCGAGGGTGAATGTGACGGCGAAGCAGGTGATATCAAAGAGTGGAACGCCGATGTTGGAATCAGTGAGACTGTGATGCTGCACGTGAAGATGGTAACGCCCCATGGTGAGTGCGGTGGAGATGCCAAGGACGACAATGGTGGCGCCGAGGGCGACCCCGAATCAACCTAGCGTTTTGTGAATGCGGACGTTCCGGGTGCGGACCAGTGCGGACTGCAGGATATAGAAGACGAGCCAGCCAAAGAAAATGACAGCATGGACGTAGAGCAATCCGGGACGTGGGAGAGCCGGGTGGATAAGCCGTCTGTCGATGGTCCGGCTGAAACCGTAGGCCACGACAACTGCGATGAGGATCGACATCGAGAAGTAAAAGTATTTCTCTAGAAATACCCGAAACTTGGAGGTCATGACGTGCCTTTGGAGTTCCTAAACCTTTGGGGGGACAGACGGGAATGATCCTAAACCGAATGCCGCGATCTGCGACGGGCTCCGATGTACCCGCGCCGCCTTCACACCTGCCAACTGACATGAAGCGCACTTAATGCAGCTTACAGAAGAAACCCATCCATGCCGGCGCATGATGAAGATCGCTCTGAGTAGTTGCTCTCACGGGATTCGCGAGCTTAACAGACCACGCCCGCAAGCCACAAGAGTTCGATAAGCAAAGCGTGTGCGAGAAAGAGTCCGATGCATGGCGCGTCTCGCTCGTGTGATCGCGGTCGGTTTACCCCATCACGTACCCCAGCGCGGAAATGCGCGACGGTTCATCCTCGCTGACGATGCGGATCGTAAGGTTTATTTCGCAAGCGGACATCGAGGCGTCCTTAAACGAGGATTGTCAGTTGGGCTGGCTGCTTTGCATCAATCGAGAAGGCCAGCCAATGCGAACAAGAAGGCCATCTGGGCCGCACACCCCGACCTCATAAAGACCCCACTCGCGGTGCCTCAGCACGCCTCCGGGTCGAATGATCAGATCATCCACCCGAGAGGCTATTACATCGACGTTGGGCGTTCGGATGAAGATGCCGAACGGATTATTTTGCTCAGGCACGCTCCAGGGGCCCTCCCCAGCTTGCGTAAGATGTACCTCGCAACCCCAGCCTGTCATGATGATGTAGTCAGCATCTCCTCCTGTCCGTTCGAATCCGAGGCGCTCCCAAAACGGTATGGCGGCACGCAGATCGTTGCTTGGAACGATGGCGAAGGCGCCTATGGTATGGGGGATTGGCATGCGCGGTCTCCGATTTCGACAAGGGTGTGGGTCAGTTCCGAATCTATATTCGAATGATACGACGACCACTCTGGCCGTTGTTTAGATCTATCGAAGCATGGCCCTAAGTCTGCAAGTTGGCGAATGTCCGCGAGTCGGCGAATGTCCGCGAGTCGGACACTTTTCCGATTGACGGCGCGATCTCCGAATTTTCCTGTTGATCATCGAGCCACGCAACCTACGAATTTCTACTTCAGCGCTTAAAATTCAGCTTTCGCCTGGACCAGCTGCGGCAAATCAGGGTCGGCGTCTTTCCAGGTCTGGAAGAAGTCCTGGTAGGCCTGTTTGGCTGCCGCAGCATCGCCCTGCATGGCGAGTGCGCGGGCCAGGCCGAGTTGGGCCTGCGGATAATCCTGCAGCCCACCAGCCGAGGTACTCACGAACAGAAAATAAATCCTCGCCCCCGTTAACTTTTCTACCCCAACTCGTATCTATATTGGGTGTGGAAGTACGTAGCGCAGTCGCAATCCCCACAACTCGCCTGCCAGGCGCGCAAATCATGCGCGACAGAAACTCACGCCGCAAAAGCGCACCACTCCTCTTGTCCCCGGGTATGCCAACAAAACGCCCATCCCTCTGCGAATCCCATCCCGGCAAAAGTGGCCGAGCCGGGGGCTTAATGCGCTTAATGCGCTTAATGCGCAACCTTTTGTACGGAGCGCTACCCCCCAATTTGGGGGCAGATCTCGCTTTTCCCACACTTTTCCCCAGGCTGCGCCTCCACCGGACCGCCTTGGCGGCTCCCTCCCTCATAAGTCCGGAGCCCGGGACGCCCGACGACCGTGAAGTATCATTCGTTCTGTGGCCGGCGGAGGTCCCTCGTGTGTTTTTCGGCAAGCGCGAACTTTATAGGCAGCGCCATACTCGGCGCCATCGGCGTGGCGACCATCCTGGAAGTAAAGCACCGCAGAGAGCTGCTGTTCGCGGCCATGCCATGTCTCTTTGCCCTGCACCAGTTCACCGAGGGATTCGTCTGGCTGGGGCTCGACCATAATCTTCCGTCCATCGTGGCTCATGACGCCGCAGCAGCCTATGTCTTATACGCCCAGGGACTCCTGCCCTTTCTACTGCCGCTGAGCGTTTTGCTCATAGAACCCACCCGCGACCGTCGCCGGAGAATGCTTGGCTTTTCCATCCTGGGAGGCTTGCTGGCCCTCTATATCCTGTGGGGGCTGATCGCCTATCCTCTGCAGGTGTCCGCGCAGAGCCATGGCATCGTCTACTTTAATGCCATATCCACCACTACCCTGGTCGCCATGCTCTACGTCATCGCAACCTGCGGCGCGCTCTTCTTTTCAGGATTTCGTCCCCTGGTCCTGCTCGGACTGCTCAACCTGGTGGGCCTGCTGGTGGTGATGCTGGTAAGACGATATGAATTTACTTCCATTTGGTGCGCTTACGCGGCTGCCGTCAGCGTCATCATTTATTATTTCTTTCGCCAAAGCCGCCTTATCCGCCCGGCGAAGTACGCGTTGAAAGCCGCCTGATGAACACCCTGGCAAGCGACCGCAGCCTGCAAAGCCCGGCACGAGACGTGAGCCTGTGTTGGTGGATCTTTGCTGTTCGGGGCGGTCTGGCAATCGTTTTTGCCGTCGTCCTTTTTCTCGCCAGCAGCTTCCTGGGAATTTTCTTCTTCGATCCCGTCACCCTCGTCTACATGAGCCTCTTGCTCGGCTCTTACGTCCTGGGCAACGGCCTGCTCTTAGGCGTGGCAGCCGGTTTCGCATTCGAACATCGCGTCCATCTCTGGTGGCTTGCACTCTGTGAAAGCGGCTTCGCCTTGCTCCTGGGCGTTTACATTGGCATTTGCCTGGTGTTGACTTCCCGCTCCCTGGCCTTCCTGGCCGGGCTCCATGCCCTGGGCACGGGAGTCTTTCAAGTCGCCATGGCCATCAAGCTGCGAGCCGATCGGCCTAATCTGTTTCGTCTGGCTCTGGCCGGAGTTATCTCCGTGTGTGTCGGGCTCGGCTTTCTGACCCACTTCAACCTCGCCGCCCGAGCCACCACGCAGGTCCTCTCCGGCTTCGAGCTGTTTTGCGGAATTATATGGATCGGTTTCGCCTTCAGACTACGCCGATAAGGCCGGATGGCAGCGAACATCGTATACTTGCCCTATGTCCATTGTGCGAAACATAGCCGGAGTGGCCAAGGGAATGAGCATCACCTTTCGTGAGATGCTGCAGCCCACCGAGGTGGAGAACTACCCCGACGGACCTGGCCCCAACCGAGGCGCCCACTTTCAGGACCGCTTCCGCGGCGCTCACGTCTTGCAGCGCGATGAGAATGGTCTGGAGAAATGCGTCGCCTGCTTCCTGTGCGCCGCGGCCTGCCCTGCCAACTGTATCTATATTGAGGCAGCCGAGAACACCGCCGAGCAACGGATCTCCAGCTCCGACCGCTACGCCAAGGTCTACAACATCGACTACAACCGCTGCATTTTTTGCGGATACTGCGTCGAAGCCTGCCCCACCGACGCGATCACCCATGGCCATGGCTTCGAGTTGGCTTCGCTCAATGCCACCACCCTGATTCACCGCAAGGAAGACATGCTCGTCCCGCCCGCTGCTGGTAGCATCGCCGGATGAACGTGGCAGCGACAGAAACCAACGGACGGCAGCGAATCTTTCATGTCAGCAGCCGGGAAAACATCAAGGGACTGCGCGACGAAATCCTGCGCTTGCACGGTTTTGAAGTTGCATCCACCCTCTATTCAAGCCAGGTGCTGCATGAAGTTGCCGAGCGAGATTACGACCTGGTCCTGATCGATGTCGAATCCGATGTAAAGGTGCAAAGCGCCCAGGACCTGTGTGACGCTATTAAAAAGGTACAGCCGCATCAGCATGTAGCCTTTGTCTGCAACTACCGCGTCGCCATCGAAAGCGACTGCCCCGACGAAATCATCCGCGCCGAATTCAATCCCGAAGCCCTGGTCCAGGGCGTAAAACAAGCCCTGGGAAACAACTAAGCAAAGTAAGAAACCTAACTGGCCTTCTTCCTCGACTGCGCAGCCTGGAACTCGGCCTTGAGCGCCGCCTCATGCACCGGCTTCTCATGCAGCAGCAACTGTGTCGCCTCCAGATGCGCATTGGCATGAAACCAATCCTGCACAATGTTGTCATACAGCAAATTGAGCACCGCCAGCAGCGCCATCCCCTGGTGGTGGGCCATCCACTCCTTAACCAGCTTCGGACTCTTGGTCGACTCCTGGTAATCCGCCGCCTCGTAGAAACCGTAAGCCCCCGTCCATCCCATCTTCGCCATGCGCTTGAGGTTGCGCAGCGCTTCCACCGGGTCGATGCCCAATGCCAGGCAAGTGGAATACGGCGACACCACCGGCCCCGCGACCGCGTCCCATTTAAGCGCGATGGGCGGAATCCCGAACGCCTGGTAATGGTAATGGCCATGGTCGTCTTTACCCGCCCAGCCGGACTCCGAAATACCCCACGGGATCCCGTGCTCCCGCCCAAACGCGCGCTGGATCGCCACCACCCCGCTGAGCGTGCGCGAGACCAGCGTGTCCGGATAACTGCGCATCCAGAGCGACGGCATCAGGTACTCGAACATGGTCCCCGTCCAGGAAATAAGCACAGCGTGACCATAAGCCATCGTGTGCGTGCGCCCCAGTTTGAACCAGCTTTGCTGCGGCGCTTCTCCTTTGGCCACGGTGATAAACGCGGCAATCCGGGCTTCGCTCGATAGCAAGTCATAACAAGCCTGGTGCAGGTGCTGCTGCTCCACTTCATACCCGATCGAGAGCAGCAACCGGGAGCGATCCATCAGGAATCCGAAGTCCATCGCCGTGGCGACGCGCATCGCATCCGTCGCCAGATTCTGCAGCCGGCTGCCCACCATCTTCAACCGCTCCCGGGCCGCTGGCAGCATGACGCGCAACTCTTCCACCAGCAGTACGTGGGGAGAATCCGAGGTAAGGCTGGTAGCAGCCCGGGCTAGACGGGCATCAATCTCGACCGCAAGCGCGCTGGCGCTTCCCGTCTGCACAGAAGCCGCTCCATCCGCAATACCCTGCAGCTGAGGCAAAGTCAGCAGGGGTGCGAAGTCGGGCAAAAGCCACGGCAGGTAATCACGAACCAGGATGACCACAGCCTCGATCCGATTGCGCGTTTCCGCCAGCCACCAGGCTTCCTCTCCGCTTCCCATCGCGGAAGGGGCCAACTCCGGTGCATCGACCGTGGCCAGTGCCCAGGCGATCCATACATCGCTGGCGGCATCCGCGTTCGGCAGCTTCATCGCTTTCAAGCCAGCCGGTGCGCCCGGCAAACTCGCCACCAGTTGCCAATGATCGCGTATCCCCGCGAACAGGCTTCGATCGAGAAGCGGCTCGCGCAGCATCCCCCGGCATCCGGTGCGCAGCGTGTAGAAAGACGCAGCCAGATTTCCGCTATCGACGGAAGAGATCGTGATCGGACGGATCGGCGCAAGCGTCTGCGTGTCGTACCAGTTAAAGATGTGCCCGCGAAACTTCTCCAGCTTCTCGTAAGTCTGCAGGCTTCGCTCAGTCAAATTGACAAACTCGGGAATGGTCAAATACCCAAACGTATTCGCTGCCTGCCGGGCATTGAGCAACAGGCCAAAGTTCGTAGGCGAGACGCGCGCCGCCTCAAACAGGCCTTCTTCCTCAACATTGTCCGGAATCAGGTAATTGTGATTCTCGCCGCCAAACTGATAGAAAAAGCGCCAGCTCCGCATCGCCAGCTGGCGCAGGAACGTATCCTCTTCTTTGGTGAGTTGTGGCCTGGTCTGGGTCGGCGAGTTATTCAGCCAGGCGGTGATGCCGCCGGCAAAGCCCCACAGGATAAGAATGGGAAGCGCCACCAGCAGCGACTCCCGATGGTGCAGAAAAACCAGGATCCCCACCACCAGGGCAACGACGGGCGTCAACGCCAGGTAGCGGTCAACCGGCGTGCGGCGTTTGGCGTTGGACTCCGCCTCGGCAGCCGTTTCCCACTCCAGCAGCCGCTGCCCGGTAATGAAGCTGCGCACCAGCGAGCGGACGATCGCGTCCAACGCCAACAGCGTCTGATGGGGCAGGTAAACCAGGTTCAGCAGGCTGATAAACGTGCCTTGCCCAAAGCCGCTGAACGCATCGCGCATCGCGCCCGGCAACTTGGTAAAGGAGGCCCGGCCAACACTGAACACCAATTGCACCAGCGTCGGCACAAACATCAAAAACAGCGTGACCGCTGTCCAATAAAGCGCGCCGCCCGGCAGTCCCAGCCAGCCGGCCAGCAGCAGGGCGAACGTAAACACCTCGACCAGCGAGCGGCGAAGGTTGTCGAAGATCTTCCAGCGCGAGATCGTGGCAATGGGATTGCGCACATACCGGCCCGACTCATCCGGAACTTTGGAGAAGAGCCACTGCGCAATCTGCCAGTCGCCCCGCAGCCAGCGGTGTTTGCGCCGCGTGTAAGCGCTGTAGTGCGACGGATAGTCGTCGATAACCTCAACATCCGTAATCAACCCTACCCGCGCATACGATCCCTCGATCAGGTCGTGGCTAAGCAGGGAATTGCGCGGAAAACGGCGATCCAGAACCGCATGCAGCGCATGAATCTCGTAGATGCCCTTGCCGGTAAAAATGCCCTCTCCGAAGAGATCTTGATAAGCATCCGAAATGGCGCGGGTGTAAATGTCGAAGCCCGTTTGTCCGGAGTAGATAGATGCCAGGCGCGAGCGCGATGCCGACTGCACACTGACCCCGACCCGCGGCTGCAGGATGCCGTATCCCTCGGTCACAATGCGCAGTTCCGGATCGATGATGGCCCGGTTCAGCGGATGAGCCATGGCGCCGATCATGGTCTGCGCCGTGCCTCGTGGCAGCTGCGTGTCAGAGTCGAGCGTGATCACATACTGCGCGTGCGTCAGCGCCTCGAGATTGCCCGCCTTCACCGGGAAAGGATCGAACTGGCCTTTGAGCAGCTTGTTCAGATCCAGCAGCTTGCCCCGTTTGCGTTCCCACCCCATCCAAACACCCTGCCGGGCGTTGAAGATGCGGTGACGGTGAAGCAGGAAAAACGAGCCGGCCCCCGCACCCGCATAGCGCTCGTTCAACTCGTCAGTGAGCTCAATCGCCAGGTCGACCAGCGGATCGGTGTCGTTCTGCCGCGGACGCGTGACCGAGTCGGGAAGATCGGTGAGCAGGCCGTAGTGTATGTTGCGATCCTGGTTGGCCAGGTAGCGTACCTCGAGCTCGTCGAACAGCTCGCGGACCTGCGTCTCCTTCATCAACAAGGTAGGCACCACCACTAAGGTGGTGAACGCCTGCGGCACCCCTTTGGAGAAGTCGAGTTTCGGCAATGGGTACGCCTTGAAGATCGCGGTCACCGTGTTGTTCACCAGGTCGACCGCGCCCTGCGTAGCGGGCAGCAGCAACAGCAGAAAGGCCCACGTCAGGCCGCCGAAGATCGGGTAGGTCGGCACCAGCGGAGCGAGGATCAAGCCGATCAGCACCACCGTGATGATCTGAATTCCGCCGATGTAGAAATCATCCGCGTTGTTCCGCAGCATGAGGCGGATGCGGTCGATAAACCTGGGGCGATAGCCCACCCGGGAGGCAAGCTGGGGAAAACCGTGATCGATCAGGTAGTAGCCAATGTGCGCCCGGCGGGTGCGCAGGCGCGGATCCTCTACCCGATGCTTTTCTCGCGATTCGAGAGCGAGATTAAGCGCTGCCTGGGCGACTTCCAACTCCGTGCAGTCGGAGTACCGGGCAATCTCCGCCACCCGCTTCCGGTAAGACTCGCGGCTGTCGAAGTCCATAAACCGAAAGGCATTGGCGGGGTCCTGCTGCAGAACGGAGTCGTAAATCACTAGCGGTTCGATCAGGCTGGACCAATCGGCATATCCAATATCGCGCAGGCTTCGCATCCGCGTCTTCAGCAACTCGGCGCCGGCCTCGGTGTGCGATTCCGGTTCCTTGATAACCTCATCGGCCTGCATGATGATCTCTTCCAGCAGCAGGAACTTGAGCACTGTAGCCAGGGCCCAGAGCTCCTCCAGCTCCAGTGCATCGTATTGCTGCACCTGGTCGATAAAGATCTTGATCGCGTCCGCATCCCACCGCGAGCCGGCGGCCTGCAGATAAGCATCCGCCACGGTGACGATTCGCGGCTCATCGTTTTCCTGCTCGCGCAGTACCCGCGGTAGCCGGCCGAGCCGCTTGCGCTCGGAAGAAATGTCCGCCAGTACCGACCGCAGCAACCGCGGATTTTGCCGCAACTCGAGCAGCGGATCCAGCGGAACGCCCGGCTCGTAGGTGGGCGTCGGTCTGGCATCGAGCACCACATAAAGCTGGTCCAGCGACGCACCAGTCGCGTCAATGCGCCGCCCGAAACTGCTTGCCCCCTCCGGCTTATGCGCCACCCGCCAGCCGGGAGTCACCCGGTCGGCATAACTTCGCAGTAAGTCGGCGGAGTACCATGGCGGCTCCACTGCGTCGGTGGGGATGGCTTTGCCCGGGCTGGGAACGGTGTCGGTCATAGGGTTCAGTTCAGGGGTGGTCAACGGTAACTCGCAGCCTGCATCTCAAACATACTGGCATAGCGTCCGCCGAGCGCCATCAGTTGTGGATGCGTTCCTTCTTCCACCAGTTTCCCGCCCTCCAGCACTACGATGCGATCCGCCATGCGCACCGTGGAGAACCGGTGCGATATCAGCAGCGCCATCTTGCCGGTGGTGAGTTCGGCAAACCGTTCGAAGACTTCCAACTCGCTGCGCGCGTCGAGCGCGGCCGTAGGTTCATCCAGCACCAGCAGCTGGGCATCGCGCAGGTAAGCGCGAGCCAGGGCCACACGCTGCCATTCCCCGCCGGAGAGTTCAACTCCGCTCTCGAACCGGCGGCCCAGCATCTGGTCGTAGCCGCCGGGCAGCTTGGCGATCACGCTTTCCGCCAGGCTCTTGTGTGCAGCCGATTCAATCTCGTTTTGCGAGTGCTCGCTTTCCACCCGCCCCACGCTGATGTTTTCCCGGGCGGTCATCTCGTAGCGCATAAAGTCCTGGAAGATGACCCCGATCTCATGGTGCAGGTCCTCCAGCTTGTAGTCGCGAAGGTCAATTCCATCGAGCAGGATCTGCCCTTCCGTGGGGTCGTAGAGCCGGGTAATCAGCTTGACCACGGTAGTTTTACCCTGGCCGTTTTCTCCAATCAGAGCGATTCGCTCACCTGGCTGCAGGCTGAAGTTGAAGTTGCTCAGCACCCGCCGTGTGGTGCCCGGATAGGCAAAGCTCACGTTGCGAAACTCAAAGCCGCGGCGGATCGGACGCGGCACCAGCGGTCCTTGCGGGTTGGAAACCACCGTCGGCTTCATCTCAAAGAAGGCCAGCAGATCCGTCAGGAACAGTGCCTGGTCCGCAATGCCCGAAGCGGTAGAAAACACCTGTTGCAGATTGCTCGAGGCCTGAATGATGGCATTCGTGAGGTAGTAAAACTTGCCGATGCTTTCGTAGCCGCCATTCACCGCGCGCCAGATCACAAAGGCATACGCGCCGTAGTAACCAAGCGTGGCTACGATGCCCAGCAGTCCGCCGGCAACCAACTTCTTGCGCGAGAGAGCTACGTTCTCTTCGTAGATCCCCTGGGAAAGCTTGGTAAACCGGTTGGTCAGGTAGTCGCTCAGGTTGAAGAGCTTCAGCTCCTTTGCGCCTTCACGGCTGCCGGCCACCTGGCGTAGATAATCCATCTGCCGCTTGGCGGGAGTCTGGCGAAAGTTTTTCGCGTAGCCGAGAAAAGCGAAGTGGGTCTCGCCCAGGAACGTAGGTACCACCCCGAGCGCCAGCAGAAGCACAAGCCAGGGGGAAAACCAGAACAGGATCGAAGTCCAGATGATGGTGGTAATGCTTTGTTGGAGCAGGCGGCCCATCTGCTGAATCATTGCCAGGCGATCGGTAGCCTGTACCCGGGCCCGTTCCAGGCGGTCGTAAAAGACGGGATCTTCGTAAGTGGTCAGGTCCAGCTCTGCCGCCTGGCGCATTACCCGGACACTCACAAAGTGGGTATACCGGTCGGCCAGCAAGCTGTCGCTATAGTCCACGCCGCGGGTGAGCAGGCCGGAGAATACGTTGAGGCCTGCTTCCAGCCCGACCAGCCACCAAAAGTATGGGACCAGCCCCTGGTGGCTGAAAACGTGTTGCACGCCGTCCAGGATCCTCGCCGCCACGTAAGCAATCGCCGCGGGGAGGGCCGCCACAAAAATACGCAATACGATGCCCCAGGTAACCACGGCGGGGCCCGACTGCCACAAAATGCCGAGCACGGGCGGCACATTCTTGAGTGCTTGCACCCGCTCGCGCCACGCATTGCGGGAGGATTGTGGACTGGCTTCCGTCATGGACTTCCAATTCTTCTTGGGGGCGGACCAGATCCTCCGCGGGGTGGGTGATTAGAGTTGCTATCTAATGTTACCAATCAGATGCAGTTCCGGCTTTGCTTGTTGGCTGCGAAGAAGGGAGTGGATGGCTACTTGCGGTCCACAGGGGACTATGCTAGAAACAAAGTATTCAAGTTTGCTCCTTGTGAGCGAGCCTGAATTTCATGAAGAGTGGCTGAGGGACGGGCCCTGTGACGCCACGACAACCTGCCTGGGCAAACCAGGAGTATGGTGTCAACTCTCTCCTAGGTTCTGAAAAGAATTGGGGAACATGAGATTCGGGGTGCATCGTTGTACGCGCATCTCGCTAATTCCATGCAGTAGTGTTCTAGAGTTCGTCACGTAGTGCCCGTGCATCTGTCGCTCTCGATTTGAGGGCATGATGGCATCTTTCTACGAGTTGTGTTGTAGGGAATGTGGCAAGCGTTTTCCT
The DNA here is from genome assembly GCA_963758385.1 of uncultured Acidobacteriaceae bacterium. Lineage (GTDB taxonomy): Bacteria > Acidobacteriota > Terriglobia > Terriglobales > Acidobacteriaceae > PALSA-350. Next base: position 1,044,555 of record CAVWVA010000002.1, read on the forward strand.
AACCAGCCGCTGTCCAGCTGCGACGAGTGCTTCTCCTCGCTCGAAGTAGCGTACGACCTGGCCGCTGCCAAAAAGACATTCACCCGCGAGGCAATTGCCCAGGGACCGCACAGCATGTGGCGCTACCAGGCCCTGCTGCCGGTGCCCGACGATTACGTGCCCACCACTCCTTCTGGCTTTACCCCGCTGATGGCCGCCCCGCGCCTGGCGAAGCGCATCGGCGCGACCAATCTCTACCTTAAGAACGACGCCGTGTGCCTGCCCACCTTGAGCTTTAAAGATCGCGTGGTCTCGGTGGCTCTGGCTGCTGCAAAGAACTTCGGCTTTGATACCGTAGGCTGCTCCTCCACTGGGAACCTGGCCAACGCCGTCGCGGCACACGCCGCGCGCCTGGGGCTGAAAACCTACATCCTGGTGCCGACCGATCTGGAGCCTGCCAAGATTCTGAACACCCAGGTCTATGGCGCAAACCTCGTCCGAATCGATGGCAACTACGACCAGGTGAACCGCCTTTGCTCGCAGATTGCCGACCGCTACAACTGGGGATTCGTGAACGTCAACCTTCGCCCCTATTACGCCGAGGGCTCGAAGACCGTAGGCTACGAGATCGCCGAGCAACTCGGCTGGCGGCTGCCCGACAACGTGGTAGTCCCCATGGCCGGCGGCGCCCTGATTTCGAAAATCCGTAAAGCGTTTGGTGAGCTGATTGAGCTCGGCCTGGTTGAGAACAAGCCAGTGCGGTTTTTCGGAGCCCAGGCCACTGGCTGCTCCCCCATCGCGCATGCGGTGAAGAATGGATTGGCGCACCACGAGCCGCAGCGGCCGAATACGATCGCGCGCTCCCTGGCAATCGGCAATCCCGCGGATGGCCCGTACGCCATCCGGGCCATCAACGAAAGCGGCGGCTGGGCTGAAGATGTTTCCGATGTAGAGATCGTTTCCGCGATTCAGGAGTTGGCCGAAACCGAAGGCGTGTTTACCGAAACAGCCGGCGGCGTCACCGCCGCTGTCACCGCCCGCCTCTATGCCCACGGGCGCATTGCTCCCGGCGATCTTACCGTCATGGCCATTACCGGCAACGGCTTGAAGACCCTGGATGTGCTTAAGGATAAGTATGACCAGCAGCAGGCAATTCGCCCCCGCTTGGCCGACTTTGAAGCCCTGGTCGATCACCAGGTGAATCACCAGGCCGCCCCCGCGGTGGAGGAAGTGTATGTCCGTTAAAGTTCTGCTGCCTAACGCGTTTCAAAAACACACCAATGGCACCCGCGAGATGCAATCCGCAGCGCAGAATCTGCCCCAGCTGATCATCGAGATTGAGACCAGCTTTCCCGCGCTCAAGCCCCATCTGCGCGACGACGATGGAAAAGTGCGCCGCTTTATCAACTTCTATGTCAACGAAGAAGACATCCGCTTTCTCGGCAACGAGAACTACGCCTTCAAGGATGGAGATGAAGTGCTGGTCATCCCTTCAATCGCCGGCGGAGCGCCGGACTCAAAGGGCCGGTAACCCGCAAGACTGGTAGATCCTGGACATGTATTGCGTGTCGAGCAGGCCTTCTTCTCCCGCCGTGCTGGGAGCCCTATCTTTCAGATTGCAATCCGAGAAGTAGTCGGCCTGGATGGTTAAGTGCGACGCCTTCTCGCGATGTCCGCGCTCAAGATCCCGGTAATGCGCGAGTGCTGGCTGGTCAGGCGCACGACGAATCGAGCCACTGGATTCTCTGCGCCGCGAAAAATTAGTACGGATGCGAAGCTCGATGTTTTCGGTGTTCGGCGGATCTGGCAAGACCCGGTCATTTGCCGACTAATGGCTGAAACTCCGGGTGCTTCGAGAGATAGTTCGCAACCAGCGGACACACCACGTCTACCTTAAGGTTGTTATCGCGCGCGTACTCAAGGCCGGTCTGTGCCAGCATGCCCGCGATGCCCCGCCCACGAAGGGGCTCGGGCACCTCGGTATGCAACAGCGTGATCCATCCGGCACTGTCCATATCGAACTCGAGGTAGGCGGTTTCTCCTTCCTCCTCGAGCTCGAATCTGCTCCGGGTGACACTCCGTTTCTGCTTGCTCATTCGGGATCTCCGGCTTTTCCTATTGCGCCGGCTGCAGCCAGGCGCTGGGTGTGGAATGCGCAATTTCCTGCTCTTCCGGTGTCATGTCCACGGCAACATCGGCAAAGAGTGGAGTGCTCAGGTATCGCTCTCCTGTATCCGGCAGCATGCAGAGAATCGTCGATCCCTTGGGCGCTTCGCCAGCGACTTGCAGCGCCCCGGCGAAGGTCGCACCCGAACTGATGCCCACGAGGATTCCCTCTTTGCGCGCGAGTTCCTTGCTGTTGCGCATCGCCTCGGCATTGGGAATGCGGAGGATCTGGCTGATCATTTTCATGTCCACCGCGTCCCCTGTCAGCTTTGGTATAAAGTCCGGGCTCCAGCCCTGCTGGGGATGTGGCTTCCAGGAAGGGTGGCTGCCGATGGCCGATCCGTCCGGGTTCCGCTGCTGGGGAAGCCCGCTGGAAAGCATGGGCGCATCGTCCGGCTCGCACACCACGATCTTGGTTTCTGGCCGCTCTTTGGCCAGCACCCTGCCTACACCTTTGAGTGTGCCGCCGGTGCCAAAGCCAGTCACCCAATAGTCCAGCCGGTCGCCCTTGAAATCCGCCAGTATTTCCTGGGCCGTCGTGCGGGAATGCATATCGGCGTTGGCTTCATTCTCGAACTGGCGGGTGAGGAACCAGCCATGGGCCTGGGCCAATTCGATGGCTTTGGCCACCATGCCCGTACCCCTGGCCGCCGCCGGCGTGAGCACGACCTTCGCTCCAAGAAAGCGCATCAGCTTGCGGCGCTCGACGCTGAAGGTCTCTGCCATGGTAACGACTAACGGATAGCCTTTCTGGGCGCACACCATCGCCAACCCAATACCTGTGTTGCCGCTGGTGGCTTCAATTACCGTCTGACCGGGTTTGAGCCGGCCGGTCTTCTCCGCGTCCTCGATGACTCCCAGGGCAAGGCGATCCTTTACGGAACCCAACGGATTAAAAGCCTCGATTTTGACAAAGAGGTCGATGCCGGGCGGCGCAAGCTTGTTGATTCTGACCACGGGTGTGTGGCCGACAGTTTCAAGGATGTTGGCATATCTGTGTCCCATTCCACGATCCTCCGGCAATGCTTCGCCTGTCCAAGATAACGCTTCTTGCGGGTCCCGTTACAAGAAGAGCGCCAAAGATGGGAGTCTGATCAACGAACTCCAGTGTTTTCTCGTATTTTCGCGCGGCTTGGCCGGCCTCAGCTGAGTAGCTGGGTAGCGAAGAACGCGTACATCTGTGGATCGCTCCAGTAGGAGAGGTGGGCCAGGATGGGAAGCAGGTACCAACGTTTTAGCTGCATTGCCTCCGGCAAGTCGTAGAAGAAGAGCTTGCCGCAAAACGGATCCATGGGGGCCCAGACATTGATCCACTGGAACTGCTGCTCGAGCGCCGTCAGTGCCGGCGCTTCGGGCACCGGAGCCAGCGGGGCGCCGGGGAGTTGGGCATCGGGAACAAGCAAGCGGAAGCCGTGTAACCCGTCGACGATCTGGCTGCGGAGCAGCGCTTCTGGCGCCGAGCGATCGCGGAAAAAGTAGTAGACCTTGTTGAGTGGAGAGCCGAAGGTCAGCAAGCCGCGCAGGTGCAGGCAGACGTCGAGCGCGGGCGGTACGATTGCTGGTCCGGCGGCGGGGACGCCGATGCGTGCGCGGTTGAAGTGATCATTCACCGTGTCATAGGCGATGACCGTACCCAGCGAGTGGGCGGCAAGCACCAACTCGAAGGTTGCCGGGTTACCGGCTCCTGCCTGGCGGTTGAGCGCGGCGACCCGGTTGTCGAGATCGGTGTAGAGCGTGGTGAGGGCGTGGCCGCATTCCTGGAGGATTCGTGCGCGGATGCGGAAGTAGCTCTTGCGCTGATTCAGGTTGGTATAGATGGCGACGTCGCCCATGAAGTCGATCAGGAACCAGCGTATAGTTGCGGCCAGCGCGAGTTCCGCCAGGGGGAACGCGAAGTGGACGAAAGGCTCTTTCAGCAACAGTAACTGTGCTATCCATTTCGCGACGTAGTGAAGCAGCAGGATGAGGGGAACCTGCCACCCTTGAACGGGCAATGCGGGAAGTACGGGAACATCCGCCAACCAGGCGGGAGCTAGAAACAGCAACGCAGTAAGCAGCACAGCGGCAGTTACCTGTCCGGCGCTATAGCGAGCGCTGCTGCTGTTGGGATAACGCCGCACCAGCCAGCGAATCCACGAGACAAGGTAGCCTGCCAGGCTGAACAGGATGAGCAGGCGCAGGACAATGGTGAGCGCCCACCACAGCATGGGCCCGCGGCTGGGAATGCCGATAACCAACGAGGCGAGGCTCGGCAGATGATGCAGGAAGGCTGCGGCGGCTACGAACGATAGCAAGAGCAGAGGGTAGATGAGCAGCAGGCGGAAGATTTCGCGGCCCAGAATGGATCCTCCGGTATCGCGCGGGGTGCCTGTGGCTGCGGGTCCTCTGCCGGCCCTCGCGGCCTCCTGGATCACCTGCAAGTTCTCGCTGAGATAGCGAAAGGGCTCGAGCGCGACGCGGATCAGCCAGGTGAGCACGGCCAGATCCTTGATCCTTCCCTTGGCGGCCGGCGACCAGTAGTATTCGGCGACCGTAATGCTTTCGGGCAGAGTGGCATCCGCGTCCGGGCCGCGTTCGAAGCGAATTTGTGCCTGCGTCCATGACCGCTGCAGGTGCGCGGGATCGTCTGAATCGCGCTGCCGCCAAACGGTCTGCATCTGGTAGGGAGGCTGGCCGGCGCGGGAATGATGGCTGCGATAGTGCCAGTAGAGACCGCGGGCGAACTCATCGAGGGGTCCATAAGGATCCTCGTTGCCCATTCCATGAATCACCAGGATGCCGACATGCTTCCTGTTTGGGACGTCCATAGAGACCTTTCGCAGGTAGCCAAGATAATTGCGCGGGACCCTGGCGGCAAGAAGTTCGTCGACTGGGAAGGTGCGGTGGAGGGGCCTCCGGGGTAAACTAACAGAACGTGCCGCGCCGGGATGGCGGAACTGGCAGACGCAGCGGACTCAAAATCCGCCGAGGGCAACCTCGTGGGGGTTCGACCCCCCCTCCCGGCACCAAACATAACAAAGAGATTAAGTTCATTCGGCCTCTCCAGAGCGGAGAGGCCAAAATCGTTTGGTGGCTGTTTTGGTGGCTGTTGGTTTTAAACGTTTCCGGTTCGAGGTCGCAGATGGCCAGGTGGTGCTTTTGGGCAAGGACGGGACGAGACCTTCCTTGTCATTGAGGGGCTCGGCGAGGTGTTCAAACGCTGCGGGTGAACTATAAGCATACTTCCGAAGCTTGGCTGGATACGGAGTATCCGAACCTGCCACGTGCTGCTCAATTAACATGTGTTGGGTTGAAGCGCAGTCGTGAATGCGTCCTTTTTTGGAGCCTAAATGCCCAGCCTGGAAAATCTCGAATCCGCGAACAATGGTGGCTTTCTTTGGCCGTCGATTTCAGATGCCGCCGATACACTGCTACGGCGCTGCCACAATAACGCTGATCCCTATGAACGTGTCTGGAGATTGATACATCTCTGGGAAGCGATTGCCATCACATTGAGTTTGGCCTCGATGGCACGACTCCGCAATCAAGAGCAGTTTTCTGGTTTGCTCCGCCGTCAACGAGAGTTCTTCTATGGCAAAACCTGGGATCAAGTAACAGGGTCTTTCAAAGCGATGCAGGGCGCAAGCGATGGGGCAATCGATCAATGGATTAACATCTTGGACGAAGTGGCAAAATCGAACGACCTGCCCGGCCTGTATCTACCAAGCCTCAAAAAGTTCCTCGCAAGCCCAGGCGTCAAAATGGGGCCGCTACTCTCAGCATGGGCGAAGGCGTGCGATGTGCCGTCAGATTTCAAACGCGAGAGCGAGGTGGAAGTAAGAGTTGCACTGCGGTACGTGAACTCTTTCAGAAATCGGTTTGCCCATGTGCCATTTCCTCACGACCCCTTGGAAGAAGTAGCAGATGCCTTGGAATCCGCTACAGAAGATCTTTTCGCCATTACACCGCTGCCAACAGCTCACGAGAAGGCAGGTGAAAGTAGCCCGCTTACGGGTGCCTTTCGTTTGGGTCGCTTCTTTTTGCACGGGGGCAGCATGGACATACTTGCTTCCAACGCGTCTGATGCCTTGGAGTTCGTTTTCCCTTGCAGAAAAAGGGGAGACAGCTTTGAGGCGTGGCCTGCCGCCGCAATGCTCTACATCGATTCAATGACGAGGCCTCACCTCCTGACCCGTGTGAAGGGACATGACCTTTGTGAGTACACCCGCTTCCGGGCGGAAGCAAATGCGGTCCTCGTCAGACCGAATGGTGGGATTGCTTCAGCGCTAGCTGAGCCTGTTAGAGCGGAGTATGTCTTAGAAGCAGAACCCGAACCTGCAGTCGCACTCGACCAATCGCAGGCAAAGCTCAAGCAGACTACTGAGATGAGCATGTCAGAGGCAATCGACGCAATTCGTTCTGATGAGTTCGACAAAGCCATTCCGTTCTTTGAAAAGCTCACCGAAGAACGTCCAAATTACCACATAGGATGGCTCCGCTTAGGGTATGCAAAGCGAGAGAAGGCGGTCAGAATGGCGGATAAAGACGCTCAGTCAGCGGAAAGTCTCTTGTTGGACTCACTGAAGGACCTAACAGAGGCGACGAAGCATATCGACTCTGAGTATCAGGCACAAGCGCTCTATGAGCGCTCAAAGAGTGGTTTTCACTTGAAAAGGCTATTTCCTCACACTGATGTCGAGGGCGTTGACTATTTGGCTGACGCGGAGGCGGCATCCGATAAATCGAACGAGAAGAAATTCCTTACGTGGCTCGATCATGTTCGGGTCTGGTCGCCGAGTGGCTCCCGAATCTCTGTTTAAATTGTAGCGATTCCATCGATGACGGAGAGCCCGTACGCTCCGGCGGGTACTGCATCATCAACCAGCAGTAACCACCCAAATGGTAATCTCGGCGCGAAATAACGTCCCGACGTCTTGCTCCAATCCTGGAGCAGGTATACGTTGTTTGTAGACGATTTCGGCAGGTAGCGGATTCTCGCGTCCCCGCTCTCTTGTCCGGCAGTTGCCGGTAGTCTCGGCCTACACGCGAGCGAAGGACAGCTTTACCGCTGTCCGGTGTCACACCCGATCCCTGTCTCAAAACCATCCAATCCCCTGCATCCCGCCGCCGCGGGATTTTTTTATGTGTTCTCACCGCGCTTTGCGGCGCACCAGCAGTTTCACAACTTACCAACGAAACGGAGCCACCTATGTCTAAAAACAAAGTCGCCGACCTCATCACCGATCGGGAAATGGTCTTTGCCCGCCTGATCCTCTCTGGAAGCATGACCGACCAGCATGCTGCCGAAGCCGCGGGTCTCAACCCCAATACCGCCGCCTACATCAAGTCCAAACCCTGTGTCCGCGCCTACATGCTCGAGTACCGCGCCCTTATGCAGCAACAACTCATCCAGCAGCAAGCCGAGGACTTGCGCCGGCAGAACCTGGACCGCGAGCGAGTCCTGGCCCGCCTCTGGGAAATCGCCAACCTCAGTCCGGAAATGACCCGAAACAGCATCACCGGCCAGGTCAAAGCGCTCACCCTGATCATCACCATCCTGGGCATGATCCCGGACCTGCGCGCCGGCTCCGCTCAGAACAAACCCGCTCCTCAGCCCACCACCCAACCGCAAATCGATGCCACCGCTTGGCTAGACAGCCAGCAGGCGCAAACCACCGGCTCCGTACCTTCCCCAGTCGAAACCGCGGCCGGCGCGCCTCCGGACCCCAGCCTGAACCCCAGCCAGTCCACATCCGTGAATCCTTTGAGCCGTTCGCAAACGCAATCCCCAACCAGCGCCACAGTTGCTCCAGTCACCAGGGTTCCCTCCTCTATCGAAGAAAGCCGCTACGGTTCGCTCCGTTTACGTCTCTGAAAAGAACTCGAAGCCCCTGCTCTCGGTGCAAATGTCCCAAAAGCGTCCAAAAAGATCGAATTTTATTCAATTTTAGTGACCCGAGGGTAACCCGGGGGCAACCGGGGACCAGTCACCTCGCTTCGGACCTTAGGAAATATGCGCGGAGTGACCATCCGGAGCGGATCGTGTCTTAAGCCCTCGGGATCGGAATGTTCGGATATGATTCCGGCCGTCGTAATGGGTGTAATTGGGCGTAGTGATCCACACGGGCACACTGCAAAATCAAGGCGATCAATTGAGAGTTTGATGGGCATTGTGATACGAAGCCGGCAAGCCCTTAGCATCCCCTTTTCCATCCGATAGCCTATTGCTTGCCGATCTTTCCACTTAGGGCTGGCGATGCTCGCAGATGACATCGGCATCCAGGCGGAGTGTAACCGCCTCTTTGGTGACTTCCTGCCTGCTTCCTGCAGGGCGGCCGCGACGGCGAGCCACGATCTGTTCGGGTGTGTGAACCCGTGAAAAATCACCGGCCTTGGCCTGCGCCAGAGACTCACGCAGACCCGGCAACCCACGTCCCGCATCGGTTTCGATCGCGCGGGCAATTTTGTTCACGTCCATCTTCTTGAGTGCCTTCATGTTTTCAACCCCGCTTGATGTCCTTAGGCTTTACATCGGATCGAATGCTCATGCGGCCTGCCGCAGCTGGCGTGAACTTCCTGGAGGGCCTTAGGCTGGAATGTACCTGACGCCCGGCTCGCTATGAATGTGGTTCGGTCGCTTCCGCTAGAAGGATTAGAAGCCGTTGCTCAACTGCTCTTGCTCCAGCAACTGCAAAACACGGCGCTTGATTTCGTCGCGCGTCTGCCTTACCGATTCGATTCCTTGCCCTTTGGGATCTGGAAGCGGCCAGTCGTCGCGGCGCAGACCTGGCACATAGGGACAATCGTCTCCACAGCCCATCGTAATGAGCATCTGCGCACCTTGTGCCAACTCAGCGGTCAGCTTTTGCGGTTTCGCATTGGTGAGGTCGATTCCCACTTCGAGCATGGCTTCCACCACTACAGGATGAACATGCTCTGCCGGCTGAGTCCCGGCAGAAATGGCGACTGCGCGTTCAGGATCAGTAAAGTGGTTAAAAAGAGCGGCCGACATCTGCGAACGTCCAGCGTTGTGTACGCAGGCGAATATTACTTTTTGCATGTTGTCTCCATCTTTTCTGAACCTGGTGTATTCGCCCAATGCTGGGCCGCCATCTGAACTGGGTCCCAGGGACTGCTGAGGGGTGGGGTATAACTCAGATCGAGGTCAACCATCTCGTCAACACGCATTTCTGAGAAGAGTGCAGTTGCGAAGATGTCAACTCGTTTCGAAATCTCTGTTCCCCAGGATCCGAGGATTTGAGCCCCGAGCAAACGCCCCGTTTCACCGTCTCCGGTCACGCGAATACGCAGTTGTTTTGCGCCGGGATAATACGCTTTGTGGTCAAAGCTTGTGCTCTCGGTTGTGTAAGCGGCATACCCCTGACCTATGGCTTCATCTTGGCGAAGGCCGGTTCGGCCGATAACCAAATCGAAGATCTTTACAACCTGCGTACCTATCGAGCCAGCAAACTTACGGTTGCCGCCGACTGCGTTCTCTCCAGCGCATCGCCCTTGTTTGTGCGCCGTGGTGCCCAGTGGAAGATACGTGTACCGATGGAGCAGACGGTGCCAGGTTTCCACACAGTCACCCGCCGCATAAATGTCTGGAATCGCGGTCTCCATTTGTCGACTGACCAGCAACGCGCCTTTTGTCCCGGTCCTGAGGCCCGCTTCCACAGCCAAGCGGGTATTTGGCTTGACCCCTACAGCAACCAACACCATCTCGCAATCTTGCGCGAAGCCTCCACTGCCTGAGACATGGAGGTGGTCTATGGCCTTCACGATGCCGTGTGCTTCGACACTTGTAAAAACACGTACTCCATGATGTTGCAATTCCTTGGCAACGACTTCGCCGAAAGTTGGCTCAACGGTGGGCAAGACGGAGGGAGTACGGCTGGCGACAATCACTTCTATACCGCGGTGTGTTAACGCATCGGCCATTTCCAGCCCAATGTATCCCGCTCCCACGATGACCGCTCTTCGAGGGTTCGCCGACTCGATAAACTCGTGTATCGCAAAACTGTCTCTCATGGTGTGAAGGGGGAAAACACCTGGCAGACTGAGGCCGTCGAGGCGAGGAGTTACCGGGCCAGCCCCCGTTCCGATCACGAGCTTGTCGTACGCATGGGGCACGATCTTTCCATCACCATCCGTGGCCAAAACCGTTTTCGCGGATACATCGATGTGGGTGGCCTCGTGACTGCGGCAGATATTAATTCCGTCGAACTCCGTTCGATGTGCGAGAGTCTTCCAGTCCGGCGTCTCTCCACTCAGATAGAATGGCAAGCCGCAAATGCTGTAATTGGGAAAATCATCGGCGAGCAAAACCGTGATCTCGGCGCTCTGGTCCAGTTCGCGGGCCCGGAGGGCTGCGCTGATGCCTGCATCGCTTCCGCCCACGATCAGCAATCGCATCGTCATCTAACACTCCGATCGTCCAACTTGTTACACGATTTCTACGCTATCGGTGTGAAATCTGGACTCCCGAAGGTGGCCTGTGGGAAACTGCTCGATTCCTACCGTCGCCCAATTCCATCTATTTCTCGCTGTAACGTGAACTTATCAAGGGTTGTCAGAGGCAAGGCGAGAAACAGGCTGATCCGCCTGTCGAGGGAGGCAAAGGCGTCCCTGAAAGCCCGTTCAACCTCTTCCGGCGTCCCTTTGGCAGCGGCGGGATCGGGTATGCCCCAGTGAGCCGTCAACGGTTGACCAGGCCAAAATGGGCATACTTCGTTAGCGGCGTTATCGCAGACGGTGAAGACAAAGTTAAGTGGCGGTGAGTCGGGCCGGGAGAATTCGTCCCAGGACTTACTACGCAGCCCTTTCGTAGGTAGATGGGCGACGTCAAGCTGTTTTATTGCCTCGGGCCGCACAAATCCGCTCGGATGGCTCCCGGCGCTAAAGGCGGTGAAGTTTGGCCCTCCCTTGCGGTTCATGATGGCCTCCGCCATGATCGAACGCGCCGAGTTGCCGGTGCACAGAAAAAGTACGTTGTAGTGTGACTGCATACCCAATTTCCCTTTCAGACTTTCCTGCACTGGTCAGTGATTCCTCCATTAGGCGGCTGGTGTCGTGCGTCTGACTTACGAACAGCAGGTTGGACCACAGCACGTCTTGGCGATCGCAGCCGCAGGCTTAATCGCGTAGACCTTGACACTCGCGGCAGCTGCATTGACGTCGTGGTCAGACAGAAGAGTTGCCAGATCCTGATGCAGACTTGAGGGCTTGTCCGTCGCGCAGCAAGCCTCCGAAAGCGCCGGCGAACCGTTCGAGGTATTCATCGAAGGGGAGCAGCAGGCAGCCTGGTTTTCGACTTTGGCATAGGCATTGAGGTCGGCCCCGCTGTCGACGATCTCGACATGTTCAAAACCGGCTGCAAGCAAGCCCTCGCGATAGGCATCTATGTGGATCGCTCCCGCGATGCACCCGACGTAGGCGGCTAAGCTTTGCGCGACGGCCGGAGGCAATGCGCCCTTGAGTGCGATGTCGCTTACTGCAAGGCGGCCGCCTGGTTTGAGAATCCGGGCAATCTCCCGGAAGACCGCAGGCTTGTCGGGAGCGAGGTTGATCACGCAATTGCTGATCACGCAATCAACGGATGCGTCGGCGAGAGGGATGTTATGGATCTTGGCTAGATGGAACTCCACATTCTGATAACCACCCGCCAGCGCATTCGCCTCGGCGCGTTCGATCATCGCGGGAGTCATGTCGATACCAATCGCCCGCCCTTTCGCACCCACCAGTTGAGATGCCAGGAATACATCCAAGCCGCCACCGGAGCCGAGATCGACGACCACCTCGCCCGGTCGAATCGAAGCAATCGCCGTGGGATTCCCACAGGACAGCCCCATGTTCGCTTCGGCGGGAATGGAAGAGAGCTCTTCTGGGCTATATCCAAAAGCCTCCGCTACCGCTTTGACGCCCGCGTCTTTGGTCGAGAGCGTGCTCTTGGCCACGGCTGCATACTTTGACTGCACCGATTCAATCAACTGCTCTGTCATCGTTCCCCCTTTTGCGACATATTCGCTAAAACGACTATATTGTCTGCTAGACATATTCGTCAACACATATATAATTATTCCTATGAAGGTCAAGGACAAGAGCTTCAACATGGAGCGCTTTTTTCAGGCTCTCGGCGACAATACGCGGCTGCGGCTGCTGAATCTCATGGGAGATCAGGAAATCTGCGTCTGTTATTTCGTGGAGATTCTGGATCAACCTCAACCCAAAATATCCCGGCACCTGGCCTACTTGCGTAGTGCGGGAATCGTGGCTGCTCGCCGCGAAGGGAAGTGGATGCACTACCGGGTAGTAATGCCTCCAAATATAGGCGCCGCCCAGGTTCTTCAGCAGACTCTTGCGTGGCTCATGGAAGAGCGCACCATGCAGGCCGATCGCGCCCGGCTGTCGAAGGCATGTTGTAGTCCGGGGAAGTTTGCGACCCTGCAAGGCGCACCGCTGCCTACCTTAATCGACCCAAGCACTGCAGCTATATCGAGGTAATTATGTCCAGCGTCCCCTACACCCAGGGCCAGGTGTGCGCACCGTTGCCGCGCAGAAGCTATCCTTTCTGGATCGATTTCTCACCCTCTGGATATTTCTGGCGATGGCGATTGGAGTGGCGATTGGGCATTTCGTCCCGTCGTCAGCGGCTTTTGTAAACAGCTTCCAGGTGGGCACAACCAACATCCCGATTGCGATTGGGCTCATCATTATGATGTATCCGCCTTTAGCCAAGGTGCGTTACGAGAAGCTGGGCGAGGTCTTTCGCAATCGGCGCGTTCTCGGTTTATCGTTGGCCCAGAATTGGTTGATCGGCCCGACCCTCATGTTTTTCCTCGCCATCATCTTCCTCCGCGGAGAACCGGCCTACATGCGCGGCCTGATACTCATTGGTATCGCTCGCTGTATTGCGATGGTCTTGGTCTGGAACGAGCTCGCGGGCGGCGACACAGACTACGTCGCTGGTTTGGTGGCGCTTAATAGCGTTTTCCAGGTCGTGTTCTACAGCCTGTATGCCTGGGTGTTCATTACCATTCTTCCCACCTGGTTCGGGTTGAGAGGGGCCGTGGTGAACGTCGGCATTGGTCAAATTGCCCAGAGCGTGTTCATCTACCTCGGTATTCCCTTTCTTGCCGGAATGCTGACTCGTTTTGGCCTTGTCCGGGCCAAGAGCGAGGAGTGGTATCGGACGCAGTTTATCCCCCGCATCAGTCCGTTTACGCTTTTCGCCCTGCTATTCACGATCCTGGTGATGTTCAGTCTCAAGGGCGACCTGATCGTGAAACTTCCGCTCGACGTACTGCGTATCGCAGTGCCGTTGCTGATCTACTTTATCGTGATGTTCCTGGTCAGCTTCTGGATGGGCCGCAAACTGGGTGCGGACTACGCTCAGACGGCGACTCTGTCTTTCACGGCGGCGGGCAACAACTTTGAACTGGCGATTGCCGTATCGGTGGCCGTTTTCGGCTTGAATTCAGGCGAGGCCTTTGTGGGGGTGATTGGTCCCCTTATCGAGGTTCCAGCGCTCATCGGCCTGGTCAATGTGGCGTTCTGGCTTCGTCAGCGATATTTTCTACAGGGAGCCGACCGTGTTGACCAGGCACCTGTCAAAGCATAAAGGATGCATGTCCATTGTCGATGGCGGCATGTTCGGGCGCCGGCGCTTAAACTCGAGTTCGATGAAGCTTGCTCTTCTCGATAGCGGAATAGGGCTTCCACTCGCTGATGGTGCAGGACCCGCTGGCTATGGCTTCTTTCAATCGCTTCGTGTCCTGTTCTAACTGGTCTTCATCTTTGAAGATCTGACGCAGGAAATCAAACAACAGCTTCCTGTTCGATTCCCGTGGATTCGCGATCCGATAGAAGACGCGATAGCCGTCGCGACGGTCCAACACAATTCCCGAATTTTTCAGGTAGGCAAGGTGCCGGGAGACATTCGGCTGCGAATTTTCGAGAACGTATTGGATGTCACAGACGCAGAGTTCACCATGCAGCAGCAGGTTCACGATCCGTAGCCGGTTAGCGTCACCAAGCGCTTTGAATACCTGTTCTACGTCCATCATGGATGAAACTCGTCGCACAGCGATCTGCCGATTTCATGGGACAACTCGCCAACCGGTTCTTCATGCAGCCGAATGGCGAAGACCTCTCAATAATGATATTCGCATACAGGCATGGACCCTTGGATGCCCCAATTGCGAAGGGATTCTGCTTCGGCCCGAAATTCATCCCTTTTTCACGACCGGATCAACTATGTTTCTGATCGAGCGAAAGAACAATTTGGCTTGAGCGCCGCATTTCTATGGCTCAGATGAGCCACGTCGATCGAGATTGGGCTCGCGATCGCTCTCCTCGGCTTCGCTTCCACGGCAAACCGGGCCGGGCGGGACAGGGGGGATGACAAGGGGGGATGACAAGGGGGGAGTGGACACTCCGTTCGCATTGGACGAACCGGAGCTTCGCACCCCCTCGTCATTTAGTCCGACGGGAATTCGTCAGTACTTCATATTGACCAAATCCTCAATCAGCCCCGGACCGGTCGGCTCCCAGTTCAGTGTCTTGCGCGTCCACTCGCTCGAAGCCGGCATATCCAGCGTGGCAAAGTGCCCGAACATGCCGAAGTGCTCGCCGGCCTTTTCCGCCGGAATCGAAACCACGGGTACCTTCAGCCCTTTGCTGATCGTCTCCGCGATATCCCGCAGCGACACGCCTTCTTCCTGGACCGCGTGATACGTGGTCACGCCTGGACCCGTCTTCTCGAGTGCCAGCCGATACAGGTGGGCCACATCCTTCAGCGGACCGGCCGCCCAACGGGCCGAACCATCGCCAACATATGCCGAAACTCCCTTCTCGCGCGCAATCTGGATCACGAACGTCACCAGCCCCTGTTTGCGCGTGTCATGCACCTGCGGCAGACGGACGACCGCCACACGCACACCCTTTGCCGCTAGAGCCCGTGCCGCCTGTTCCGGCCGGCGGGGAATTGCCGTCGACTCGGTTGGCGGGTCAGTCTCCTTGCGCGCCTGGCCCGGCGCCCCGCTCGTGATCCCGATCCCTGAGGTCACCACCAGCAGCTTACCCGGCTCCATCACCGACCCCAGCGCCTCAATCGCCTTGATCTCGTCCTGCGCGTTCTGGGCAAACTTTGACCAGTCATGGTTGAACGCGAGGTTCACCACCGCATCCATGCCCATTGCTCCGCTGCGCAAGCTGTCGAGATCGGTGAGGTCGCCCCGATGCACTTCCGCACCCACCACCTTCAACTGCTCCGCGCCTTGCTCGCTGCGCGTGAGGCCACGCACCTGGTGCCCTGCCTCAATCAACTCCTTCACCAACTCCGTTCCAATGAATCCTGTTGCTCCGGTCACAAATACACGCATCTGCATCTCCCCTACTGTTGGGGCGCGACCTGAATCGCGCCGATTGACATCCACGCCTCCGCGCGGTAAAACGGAGACAGTCTCCGAATGGTAAGATAACCGGAGACAGCCTCCGGTTGCAGAAAGTTTTTTTTAAAGTTGTGTATGGCCAAAAAGAGACTCGCGTCACCTCTGCGTGCCCGCAAACCTCGTGCCGACGCGCAGCGCAACCGCGACCGCATCCTCGAGGTTGCCAAGGAGATCTTCACTCGGGATGGTGCGGCCGCTCGTCTCGACGATATTGCGCGTCAAACCGGCATTGGGCCAGGCACGCTGTACCGTCACTTTCCCACCCGCGACTCCCTGATCGAAGCCGTCTACCGGAGCGAAGTCGAGAAGCTGGCCGCAGCCGAACAGGGTTTCGCGGCTACCCTGGCTCCGCTCGAAGCCCTCCGTGCCTGGATGCTGCTTTTCATCGACCACGTGGCCGGTAAGACGCTCATTCTCCCCGCCATGGACACCGTCGCCGGCGGTTCGATGCGCCTCATCGAAGGCTCGCGCAGTCTGATCCAAACCGCCTTCGTCAAGTCAGTCAAGCGCGCCATTGCCAGCGGCGATCTCCGCGCCGATACCAACCCTAACGACTTCGTCCGCGCACTCGTCGGCGTGTTCCATACCACTGCTTTTCCCGGCTGGGAGCAAAGCGCCCGGCGTATCGTGGACATCCTGATCGCCGGCTCGCGTTCAATGAGCAAGCAGCCATCGACACCACGCCGGACGCGGCCAAAATAGGGAAGGTCAAAGGTCTTTGGAACCGGAGCAGCAGTTGCGAAATTCCGCAAAATCAGTCAGTGGGTGCACTTCACGATCATGCCGGTGTAAGCAGCTATCTGGATCTGAGCGGTTGCTGCTTCAACCGGAACTGGGTAAGGAGATTCGAGGACAATACCGCTATTGGAATCGAAATGGCCACCTTGAATGTTGAGCTGTGCCGCCAAAGTATCCGTGATTCCCGCATCGTCCGACATAACAATTGAGGAGCATAGCTGCAAGTGAGTTCCAGGGGGATAGACGGCGTGAACTTTGTAACTGGTATTGGTCGTATTGATCAAGGCCGTGTTCAATGTGCCGTTCACTCTATCTTCCACCGTGTAGGCGTGAAGCCCATCAGCATCCTGGATGCTGGTCGATAGCATCGGTCCGTACCCTGTGAGGGCGGCCATGTAAATTCCGTAATACTCTGGCCTGGGCCCATAACTGTAACCATCGACAATGTTGAGCGGGGAATAGCCTTGCGACCAATTATCTAATGTCGAAAAGGCGGTCGCAGCGAAACCGGCCTGCGCAGCCTGTAACACGAAGTCGAAGGCATACAGGGCGGCTCCGTAGCTGTTGGAGAGCCCAGGTGCGCCACCGTTGTAGAAGTTGTTTGTCTCGGTCAATAAGACAGGGAATGGCTTGGTGAGCGCATCCTCAAATGCCGCTTTCTGTGAGAGCATTGCATTCCAGTACGCTTCCGTACTTCGTCTTTCCAGCATGAGCGCTTCTGTGCAAGCGGAGCAATCGGCCGGTCCGGAGACATAATAATGCTGACTCCCGTAGGCTAGAGGGAGCGATGCGTTTTCCTGGTACCATGCGGTCAGCCAAACGGCCAGGTCAGTGGCAATGCCAGTGTCAGGTCCCTTGAAGCGCAGGTTCGGGTCAAGGGCGAGCGCCGCTTTCGCGAAGGTGTTCCAGGTCTGCGCATACGCGGTGGCGTGGGCCACATCGCCGGTACTATCAGGTTCGTTGCCAAATCCAACTGCCAGCAGGTTTTCGCCCGCTACGGAGTCTACATAAGCCAATTCACTCGCAGCATCCGCTGGTGTGTTGTTC
This sequence comes from uncultured Acidobacteriaceae bacterium, assembly GCA_963758385.1. Taxonomy (GTDB): domain Bacteria; phylum Acidobacteriota; class Terriglobia; order Terriglobales; family Acidobacteriaceae; genus PALSA-350. The sequence goes on from CAVWVA010000002.1 coordinate 1,061,915, forward strand.
ACAATCGAAGCGGTATAGTCCAGCTTGCAGTTTGCTTCCCGCACAAAGGATGCGAGTGCGTCAATATCCGCTCGGGAAATCTGCCCCGGTGTCTGCGCGTGACCCTCGGGAACCCACGGGATGTTCCCATCCGCACCGATGCTGAGGATACAGCTCTGTCCAGAGATTGGGCTGAGCGCTCTCAGATTGGAAACGGACCGGGAATTTGTGCCCGTGAAGAACTGATCAATTTGCCCAAATTCCACTTTGCCGGATTTGATGCCTACCATGGTTGAAGGCATGGTTCCGGATTGGTGTGACTTGATCACGAGCGTCACCAGAGTGGGATTCGTCACAATCGGCTGCTCGCCGGCATGTACATCGTGGGAGAAAGAAAAAGTTAACAGCAATAGAACGATCGCCTGAACTGCTCTGCGCATGGAATCTCCCGCGTGTTCCCGATAATCCGGGTGAATCTGTTGCGGTCATCGACGCACGGGAAAGGAGATTTAAGAAAAGTAACTGATATTGCGCGAATACGGAGGATCGAACCCGATAGTGGGATGCGCGGGGCCGAAGCGGAACTGGGACGCTGGATGCGAGTCGACGGCCGTGCTGATCTGACGCGCGTTCTCTATCCTCTCTGTGCAACAGTAGCCGTGATCATCTGTTCGACGGCTTTGTAACTTACTGGTTTGGAAATGAACTCGTCCATGCCGGCGGCCAAACAGCGGTCCCGATCCTCGCTCATCGCCGATGCAGTCATGGCAACAATGGGGACGCGAGCCCCTGGAGCTTCTTCCTGGCGAATTTGCATGGTGGCCTGCAGGCCGGTCATCTCAGGCATCTGCACATCCATGAGAATCAGATCGAAATCACCCTGTCTCCATTGCTCCAGAGCTTCCAGGCCGTTGGTCGCCAGTGTAATCCGATGTCCCATCTTGCCGAGCATCGACATGGCGACTCTTTGATTCACCAGATTGTCTTCGGCCAGCAGGATCTTGAGCGATACCGTCGAAGGGGAAGTCGCGGCGGGCGGAAGAGGGAAAATACTTGGCGGCGTATGCACTCCGATCGCGAGACGGATCGCTGCAAGCAGTTCGGAAGAGGTTATGGGTTTAATCAGCAAGGACGCAACTCCCATCTGCCGGCAACGTGCGGCGCTCTCGACCTGATCGCACGAGTTCAACATCATGATCACTGCACTTTGTAGCAGCGGATTTTGCCGAACACGGTCGAGTACTTGCCAACCCTCGATCCCCGGCATCTTTTCATCGAGCAGAATCACGGGATAGGGATTACCTTCATCGGCTGCTCGCAAGAGTTCTGCCAGTCCGGATTCCCCGGAATCGCACACCTGCGGTTCCATCTTCCATTGACGAGCCAACTCGGAGAGGATCCTTCGATTCGTGGCGTTGTCATCGATGATCAGGATAGTCATCTCCTTGAAGGGATCTTCCTCTGCGAGGGGAGGGGCTGGCTGCGATGGAGCCAATGGAAAGTCGGCACTAAAGGTTATGGTCGTGCCCTCTCCAGGCATGCTCTGGAGGCCGATTACCCCTCCCATCAGAGTCACAATACCCCTGGAGACGGCGAGTCCCAGTCCTGTCCCCCCGTATAGCCGGTTGCCCGAAGTTTGCGCCTGTTGAAACTCCTGAAAGAGTCCTCCCTGCTGGTCGAGTGCGATTCCGATTCCGGTGTCGCGGACGGAGAATTGCAGACAGACGCGGCCGTCCGTAAGCGCATCCACAGATACGTCTACGCAGACTTCTCCGTGTTCCGTAAACTTTATTGCATTGCCGATCAGATTGATCAGGACCTGACCGAGACGGATGGGGTCGCCAGTCAGGTCCGTGGGCACATCCGGGGCGATGTGCACGACGAGATCCAGGCCTTTTTGGTGCGCCTGGAACGCGAGGCTCCTCGACGCATCCTTGACCACGCTGGGTAAATGGAAGGCGAGTGAATCGAGAACGGTTTTGCCTGCTTCGATCTTCGAGTAATCGAGGATCTCATTGATGATGGTCAACAGGCGATCTGCCGAGGACTTTACCGTCAGCAGAAAATCGCGCTGCTCGTCACTCAAACTAGTGCTAAGGGCAAGTTCGGTCATTCCGAGAATGCCGTTCATCGGCGTGCGTATTTCGTGGCTCATGTTTGCCAGGAATTGGCTCTTGGCGCGGCTCGCCTGCTCGGTCGCAACCATCGCCTTGGTCAACTCCTTTTGCGAACTCGCATACCTGACCTGCAAGATCGCTGCTCGGACTCCATAGATCGCGACCGCTAAGGAAATGGAGACGAATCCTAACCATGGATGCTCTGGCGCGATCTTGACTCCCATAAGTGTGATCGCGAGCGTGAATAATACCGGGCTGAGAGTATCAATCAGCAGTCCCACGGTCCGCTCGCCGACGCTGCGCTCACTCTTGTGGAGGTTGGTCTTGAGTGGAAAGGCAAACGAGCCGAGGAGAGCCAGGTAAGGGATCCCCCAGGCGGCATCCTGCAGCCCGTCATGCCAGCCGCGCTCGAGTTCGAGATAACCCAGGAAAAGGGCGACGATGCCGTAACACCACAGATAAAGGGAAAGGGTGCGGTAAAAGCGTTTTCTTGCCGGGCTCGGATTGGAAAAGAAGCGCAGAGTCACAGCGCCGACCAAAATCCAATTCTCCGCATCGTTCAAATACATGAGATCGGTCCCGGAGATCGCCTCGGGATGGGCATGCGGAGGCAATACCGAGAACAGTTGCAGGTATGCGAGCATGGCTGCGATGAGCGCCTGGGCTCCGTCAAGCCATGCGAAGGTCTTCAGTCCAGCATCGGAACCCCTGGCGCAAATTGCCAGCAAGATAGGAATTCCCGATGCAAAGAAGAAGAAGTCCGAGCTCATGGCCTGGGTTTGCGTGTGCGTATTGGTGGTGAAGTCGTAGTAGGTCGAGCCCAGTTGACCAACCGCTACCAGTAGAAAAGCGGACCCGAGCAGGAGCCACAAAGTTCTGGTCTCTGGAGGTTCGCTCAGGGCGCCAAGCAGGCAGACCATGACCCCCAGAAAAAGAAACGTGAGCAGGAAAAGGTTGGACAGGAAGGACGCACGGGGAGCAAAGACGAGTAGAGTCGTGTGAGCGGCCCCCAGGATCGCGCCCGCCGCGAAGAGAATTCGAGCCGTGCTCGGGCCGGCCCTCATCGCTGCATACCCCGCCAGAATCTATCCATCAGGAGCCCTCGAGACCGAAACGGCACGGCCGACCGCGGCTTGCACTTTAGTCATGCCGTTTCGCACTTTAGGGCGGTCATGGATGCACTCCGGCCAGAGACACCTGTGACCTTATGCCAGACTTATCGGCCCATTCGGTGGAGCGCGCCAGTCATTCGCGGAAAAGCCGCCGGGGTTCGGAGAGAACCTCCAGCCTCTTCCACCTCTCGCAAAAAACGCGCGATAGACAGATTTCCCGGGGGAGGCTCCCACCGACAACCGGGTGTGCGGTTTTCGGGGGAGAGCGGCCTGGAGCTTGTTTGTTCCAACTGATTTCCCGGCAAATCCGGGTCTGGGCACCCGAATTCGGGGCCAGTCCTGGCGAAGCGCTTATGCTGGACTGGCCCTGTCTGTTCTGTATTTGCTTTCGATTCCGCTGCGGCTGAGTGTCCTTCTCCGGGGTTCATGACGGGCTTCACGAGGTACGCGTGAAACACGCGCACCAGAAATCGCCGACACTGTGGCCGATCCAGCGGAAATGGAGTCTGAACTCCGGCTTCTGGCAACTGTGCTGACGAGGAAATAGCACCGACGCCGGGCTAATTCAACCGCCAGACAAATCTCCGAATCCGAGACACGACACTTCGGCTTGCGGATTCCCCGCCGCTAACGCCGCGATTGTTCCCGAGGGGGTTGGCAGATCATGGAGCGTCCAGCGGTGGCGAAAAACCGCTGGCGGCCGTACTTGGAGAAGTTTCGCCGGCGCGTCTGGGATCAACGAGACATCGAACGAGTGCAGCGGAAAATTCAATCCGACTCCTTCCGCTTTGAGGATCGCCTCTTTGCGTGTCCAGCAATGATAGAAACCTTTCAGCCATGCCTCGCCCTCTAAAGAAGAAAGGTCCGCGAGTTCAGCTGGGGAAAAATGGCTTGCCGCCACCTCGGGTTCAATCGGCCGAAGGTCCTCTACATCAATACCAAGTTCTATGTCAGTCGAGAGGGCCAGTAAGGCTATGTTGCGACTATGGCTCAGGTTGAAATGAAGATGACGGGTTTGCGGCTCTGCCACAAGTTCGGGTTTGCCCAGGGAATTGGTGCGGAATGAAATTCTCTCCGGCGCTCGATCTAAATAAGCGGCGAGGATCCGGCGCACGTTTATGTGGGCGACGGCAAAGCGGGTTCGGTCACCCACGAAATGAAAACGGTGAAAACGCTCCATCTCCTCAGCATCGAGCACTTCGATCCCGGCTTCCGCGAGGCTGGTTAAGCTTACGGAAGAGCTGAGTCGCCATCCCCATACATGGATTTGATCAGCGTCGATCTTCTGGGGAACTTCAACCGCCGGCCAAATCGAAGCGAACGACATAGCCCATGCCCCCCAGGGTGTTCTTTATAAGAGGTTAAGTCGACACGTCCGAAAGAGCGCTCATAGTCTTCTTCATCTTATCGGCCAGCGCGGGCGTGTGCTGGCTCGTGCAGCTCAGATGATCACCAGGCACCGTTTCCATGGTAAGCATGGGAAAAACTTCAAGGGCGCGATTCACTTCCTCGGGTGACGCGGGATCTTGTTCGGCAAAATAAAGACTGGTTGGTACGGAGATAGTTCTCAAGCTGTAAGTACGGGAAGCAAGGACATAGAGCGCAAAGTCCAGGCTCCTTAGACTCTCCACTTCGTCCTCTCTACTCTCCGGTCCTGTAGAGGTTGAGTGGGAACTATTGGATTTCATCAGGCCAAGACGACGGCGAAGACTCGTGAACTTGCTTCGTGTGGGGGCATCGAGCCAGCGAGTGAGGGCGACTGCCGTGAGATCAAAAGTGCGGATCTTTTTTTGCACGTCCCATTTCAGGATTTTGCCAACACCGTCGATAACAGGCCAAGTTCCGTAAAGCCATCGGTTGAGGATGTCTGAGGGACTGATCAGGAGCAAGTGAAGGACTTTTTCGCCTTGCTCGGTCAATTGCCGTGCCATCTCGACGGCCACCATAGCGCCAATGCAGTAGCCGCCCAATAGATACGGCCCATGTGGGGCGTGTTTCCTGATGGCGGCTATGTGAAACGCCGCCATCTCTTCCATGGTGAACCCCACAGTTTTTCCCGATCGGTATGGCGGGAGCGCATGAAAAGGCCGATCTTCACCCAGTTGCTGCGAGAGGAGGCCGCAATAAAGGCCACCCCCCGTCCAGTCACCATGCAGGAAGAAAAGCGGCGGAGCGCTTCCCTTGGGCTGGAAGGCGAACAACAGGGAGGAGGATTCGTTGTTGTGTATCAATTTGTGCTGGTCGTGTTTCTTTCGATCAAGGACAGTTGCCAGCTCCTCGATCGTCGGATTCTGAAAAAATTCCGGGATAGAAACCTGGAGAGAAAGAGAACTATTGATTTTGTTCAGAAGCCGCACGGCCAGTATCGAATGGCCGCCCAGCTCGAAGAAGTTGTCGTGGATGCCGGCTTGTTTCACGTCGAGGACTTCGCACCAAATTCCGGCCAGAGCCATCTCCGTCGATGTGCGGGGGGACGCCCATTGGCCTTTATCGACGCTCAAGTCAACATCGGGCTCGGGCAGCGCTTTGCGATCTACCTTGCCGCTTGGGGTTAACGGCAGGGACTCGAGCGTGACGAACGCCGCCGGCAGCATGTAGTCCGGCAGCTTGGCTGCAAGGTATTCCCGCAACGAACTGGCGGCGTTGTTGCCGCTGACCACATAGGCGACCAGCCGTTTGTCCCCTGGTGTGTCCTCTCTTGCTACCACCACGCTTGTCCGCACCTCGGGATGCCGGTTCAAGACCGCTTCGATCTCTCCCAGCTCGATGCGATAGCCGCGGATCTTCACCTGGTGATCCACGCGGCCGAGAAACTCGATGTTGCCGCCGGGCAAATATCGTGCCAGATCGCCTGTCTTGTAGACGCGCGCGTTGGAGTCAGCTGAAAATGGATGGGCAAGGAACTGCTCCGCGGTCAATTCCGGACGATTGTGATACCCGCGCGCCAGACCTGCCCCGCCAAGATACAACTCTCCGGCCATCCCGACCGGCACCGGTTGCAGCTGGCTGTCCAGAATGTAGGCGCATCGATTCGCCAAGGGTCTTCCAATCGGGATTCGCTCTCCCGGGCGAGACGTGTGCTCAACTTCGTGGGCCAGCGCTGTAATGGTTGCTTCCGTTGGCCCATACACATTGATCAGCTGCACGCTCTCCAGGCCAAGCTCTCTCCACCGCTCGAGACCGGGCGCCGGCATGTTGTCGCCGCCAATGCTCACCGATCGCAATGACCTAAGGGATTCGGAAACCGTTCGCGCATCCAGGCTGGCCAGCCAATATTGCCAATACAGCGGAGTGAGGGTGATCACGGTTATCCCGCACCCGCGTATCCGCTGGGTCAGGGTACTGGGATCCCACAACTCGGGCCCTCGCATGATGATGCGAGCTCCGGCCAGGAGCGGGGTCAATACGTTTTCGATCGCGACGTCGAAGCCCAGCGCGAGAAAGTGCAACATCCTGTCCGAGGGAGTGAGTCGATAGAAATCGATCATGCCGAGCGTGTGCAAGGCAATCGCACCCTGGGTGATCTGCACACCCTTCGGCTGCCCCGTCGAACCCGAGGTGTAGATGACGTAAGCCAAATCCTGCGGAGATGCAGCGGGTAACGGTTCGGTAAAGCAATCGTCCGTTGCATTCCATTGGAATTCATCCAGACAGATCACTTCCGCCTGTGTGGCGGAAAGCCGCGGTAGGAAGCTGGTTTGGGTCAAGAGCACTCGTGCCTGCGTATCACGCAGAATGAAGTCGACCCGTTCTGATGGCAGCTCCGGCCCCAAAGGAACAAAGGCGCCGCCGGCCATGAGCACACCCAGCATGGCCACCGGCACATCCAGCGATCGTTCCAACCAGACCACTACCATTTCTTCCCGCCGGACGCCAAGGGAACGCAATTGCCGGGCGAGTTGTTGGGCGTGGCGGTTGAGTTCCCCGTAGCTTAGAGATTGCCCTTCGCACTCCATCGCCACTGCCTCGGGTGTGCGCTCCGCCTGCTCCGTAAACAACTCAGATACTGACCTGTCCCGCCGATAATCCTGCTCCGTCCGGTTCCATTCCACGAGGATTTGCTGCCGTTCAGCCTTCGGTATGAGGTTCAACTGGCTGATTGGCTTTTGAGGATTTTCCGTGATGGATTGAAATAGCTCCGTCAAGTGCCGCGCCAGGCTATCAACGCGGGCGGAAGAGAAGCGATCGGTAGCATAGTGAAGCTGGCAAGCAATCGATTGCGCGCCGGCCCGGAGATTCAGGGTAAGGTCGTTCCTGCTGGAATCGGTCTCCATCGGCATAAGAGAGCTTCGAGCTTGATCCAGGCGCAACGGAGCAGACACTTCTTCCAACAGGACGAACATCACTTGATACAGAGGTTGCTGTCCGGGGATACGCTCCTTGACCGCTAAATCCACGATCTGTTCAAAAGGCAGCTTCGAATGAGCAAAGGCTTCCAGGACGGTTTGGCGCACTTGCCTTACCACGTCAATGAAGCTCTGGCTTGCATCCAGCCGCGCCCGGATGGGCAGGGTGTTGAGAAAAAAGCCAAGCATCGAGTTCAGTTCCGGTCGTTCGCGATCGGCAATCGGCGTACCCACGACCAGATCGTTCTGCTGCGTGTAGCGATACAGCCAAACCTGGAAGGCAGCCAGCAGCACGGTGAACAAAGTAGTTCCTTCCTTGCTGGCCAAAGCGCGAAACTCACTCACAACCGGTTCGGTGAGGTGGAATTCATGGGTCGCCCCCCGACCTGTGGGTTGAACGGGTTGGGGCAGATCCGCGGGCAGTTCTACATCCGAAGGCAAATCCCTGAGTTGCTCGGCCCAGTAATGACGCAACTGCTCGAGCAAAGTGCCTGTTAGTTGCGCCCTTTGCCAGGCTGAGTAGTCCGCGTATTGGATGGGCAATTCCGCCAGGTTGGCGTGCTGGAGTTGCCCATCGTTTAAGTAGATTTCTTCTAACTCCTGGAAAAACAGGCGCAAGGACCACTCGTCGGCGATGGCGTGATGGAAGGTGAACGCCAGCACCTGTTCGGTGTTTTCCAGGCCGATCCAGAGAGCCCGCCATAAGGGAGCGGTGGCCAGATCGAATGGCCGGCGCGCCTCCTCCAACAACAGCCCTGCTAAATCGGCCTGTTGTTGGCTGGGCGGAATGCCCTGGAGGCTAATTTCTTTCCAGGGCAACGGGGTCTCTGGAACGGAGGCGATTTGCTGGCAAAAGCTTTCTCCCAATTGCACCAGCGAAGTTCGCAGAATCTCGTGGCGTTCCAGAATCAACTGCAAAGCTCGCCGGATCTTTTCTCGATCCACCTGTCCAGAGAGAGACCAGGCAACCGGCACGTTGTAGGCGGCCTGGTCAGGCAACATCTGATGCAAGAGCCACATCTGTTGCTGGGCAAAGGACATGACCAGTGGCTTCTGCCGGTCTGCTTTTTCAAGAGGCTGGGTGGTTTGCAAGTCCCCACTTGAAACCTCCAATTGCTTTGCCAGGCTCTCGATCGTGGGATGATCGAAGAGCCAACGCAACGGCACCTCGACGTGCAAGACAGTGATGATTCGCATGCGCAGTTGGACGGCCAGCAGCGAATGGCCGCCCAACTCGAAGAAGTTGTCGCGAATGCCGACTTGTCTCAAGCCGAGGACTTCGCACCAAATTCCGGCCAAGGCCCTCTCGGTCGATGTGGTGGGGGGCGCCCATTTGCTTTTATCGACACCCAGCTCAATGTCGGGCGGAGGGAGAGCCTTGCGATCTACTTTGCCACTTGGGGTCAACGGCAGGGACGCCAGCGTGACGAACGCCGCCGGCAGCATGTAGTCCGGCAGCGTGGCCGCAAGGTATTCGCGCAACGCATGCGGACTGGCGGTAACGTTCTCGTTGACCACATAGGCGACCAGCCGTTTGTCCCCTGGTGTGTCCTCTCTTGCTACTACCACGCTTGTGCGCACCTGGGGATGCCGGTTCAACACCGCTTCGATTTCTCCCAGCTCGATGCGAAAGCCGCGGATCTTGACCTGATGGTCCACGCGGCCGAGAAACTCGATGTTGCCGTCCGGCAAATATCGCGCCAGATCGCCCGTCTTGTAGAGGCGCGCGTTGGAGTCAGCTGAAAATGGATGGGCAAGGAACTGCTCCGCGGTTAATTCCGGACGATTGTGGTACCCGCGCGCCAGACCTTTCCCGCCAAGATACAACTCTCCTGAAACCCCGACCGGCACCGGTTCAAGCTGGCTGTCCAGAATGTAGGCGCATCTGTTCGCCAAGGGTCTTCCAATCGGGATTCGCTCTCCCGGGTGCGACTTGGTATCCACGTCGAAAGCCAGAGCCGAAATTGTTGCTTCCGTCGGCCCATACATATTGATCAACCGCACCCTATCCAGGCCAAGGTCGCGCCATCGCTCAAAACTGGCCACCGGCATGGCGTCTCCACCAACACTGACCAACCGTAGTGACCCAAGCGATTCGGCGACCGCCGGTGCGTCCAGACTGGCCAGCCAATACTGCCAATAGAGCGGAGTGAGTTCGATGACGGTTATGCCGAACTCGCGTATCCGCTGGGTCAAGGTAGTGGGATCCCACAAGTCGGGCCCGCGCATGATGATGCGAGCTCCGGCCAGAAGTGGGGTCAATAGGTCCTCAATCGAGGCGTCGAACCCCAGCGGGGCAAAGTGCAACATCGTGTCTGAGGGAGTGAGTCGATAGAAATCGATCATACCGAGCGTGTGCAGGGCAATCGCACCCTGGGTGATCTGCACACCCTTCGGCTGTCCCGTCGAACCGGAGGTGTAGATGACGTAAGCCAAATCCTGCGGAGATGCAGCGGGTAACGGTTCGGTAAAGCGATCTTCCGTTGCATTCCATTTGCATTCATCCAGACAGATCACTTCCGCCTGCGTGGCGGAAAGCCGCGGTAGGAAGCTGGTTTGGGTCAAGAGCACTCGTGCCTGCGTATCACGCAGAATGAAGTCGACCCGTTCTGATGGCAGCTCCGGCCCCAAAGGAACAAAGGCGCCGCCGGCCATGAGCACACCCAGCATGGCCACCGGCACATCCAGCGATCGTTCCAGTTGAACCACTACCATTTCTTCTCGCTGGACGCCAAGCGAACGCAATTGCCGGGCGAGTTGTTGGGCGCGGCTGTGGAGCTCCCCGTAGCTGAGGGACTGGCCCTCGCACTCCATCGCCATTGCATTGGGGGTGCGCTCCGCCTGCTCGCTGAACAGTTCAGCGACTAACTTGTCCTGCGGATACTCTCGCTCCGTCCGGTTCCACTCCATGAGGAGGCGATGTTTTTCGCCGGGAGATAGCAGCGAAATCTTTGTCAGGCGCCGGCGCGGATTGACGGCAATGTCCTGCAGCACGGCGTGCCAATGTCGCAGTATTTGTTGCGCGAAGCTGGCTGAGTAGAATTCGGAATTGAACTCGATCGTTGCCTCTAAACCCGAGGACTTTGGCCTTACCTCCAGGCTCAGGTTGACCGTCGAGGTATGCGTGCTCACGGGAAATGGGGTGACTTCGAGACCGGCCAATCGAAGATCAACCTCCGGGAAATCCTGCAGCGCGAAGAGGGTTTGAAACAACTCTGTTTGCTTTGCATCGCGTCGCACCTGCAGGAGACGGATGACCAGATCGAAAGGCATCTCCTGATGCTCGTATGCCTCCAGCGCAGTTTCCTTCACACGTTCCAGAAGGTCCTCGAAGGTGGCATCGCCTGTTACCTGGGTGCGCAAGACGAGAGTGTTGATGAAAAGGCCGATAAGTGGTTCGAATTCGGGGCGCTGCCGATTGGCGACGGGCACGCCGACCAGCACATCCGTCTGGCCGGTGTAGCGATAGAGGAGAACCTTGAACGCCGCCAGCAAAATCATAAAGAGCGTTGCGTTCTTCTCCTGTGCACGAGCTTTTAGGGCGGTGGCGAGTTCAGGGTCGATTACTAACGAACACTCGCTTCCGCTGAAGGATTCTTCGACAGGGCGCGATAGGTCGGTGGGCATTGGGAGCGGCCCAGGAACGCCGGCCAGCTTGCTTTTCCAATAGGCTGCATGCTCCTCAAAAACGGTGTCTTCCTGGCGGCGCCGTTGCCAAGCCGAATAATCCGCGTATTGCAATGGAAGCTCTGGGAGATTGTCGTGAACGCCTTGGGAGAGCGCCCCGTAGATGATGGATAGCTCCTCAAACAGGTTCGAGCGTGACCAGCCGTCGGAGATGATGTGGTGCATGACGACCAGCAGCAGATGTTGTTCAGGCTCGATCGAGATAAGCAATACGCGAAACGGCGGCGAGGCCGTAAGATCGAAGGGAAGACACGCTGCTTCATCGATGTAGCGCTCAGCCTCCCGCTTTCGATCTTCAGCCAACGCTTGCAAACAAACCTTGTGTTCAAGCCGGAAGCTGTCGGAAGAAGCCACGCGCTGGACGAGTTGGCCACCCTCCATGGCGAAGAACGTTCGCAGGCTCTCGCGGCGCTCGATCAGGCGGTGGAATGCCGCCTCAAGGATTGGAAGGTCGATGGTCCCGCACAGGTGGAAGGCGGTGGGCGAGCTAAATACCGGGGAATCCGCCATATATTGGTGCAGAAACCACATCCACTGCTGCCCGTGGGATGCGGGATAGACGGCTACTTGCCGGCGTTCCACATCCATATCGATGCGCAGCGGTGGCTCCTTCGTGCTTAAGAGTTGGGCTGCGATGGTGGGTCTCGCGTTGCCCATTCCCACGTTGAGCCGGCGGGCCAACTGGGCGCGCTGAACGGGAGTCAACGCTGTCAACCGGTGCTTTATGGCTTCGCGATCCTCAATCACCGGCTCCCCCTTTCAGACTGCTGTCAGTTCTGCAACTGATATTCGAAGGACGTTTTTAAAAGACGTTGGATACCGCCACCGGGTCGCGATATCCGTTGCCCAATATTCGCCAGCAAATGCTTTTCTGGTACAACGGTCACCGGGTAGCGGACAAGGTCGACGTCAGTCCGGGCGCTGGAACCGATGGGGGAAGGCCGTATATTGCAAAACCAAAACCGCTCACAAATAAGACATCGAAATTCAGCACGGCTAGCGGAGCGCTGAGGAAGTTGTCAATACCGATCACTCGTGGATCTTTTTGCCTCTCGAGTTGAGATTGGCGGTGATTGTGCGAGAGCTCACGGCGATCGGGAGACGGAAGATTTTTCCATCGACTATTTCCTTGCGTCCTGCAGACGGTCGTACCGTCCGCTAAGCGTTTCATCCAAGAGCGACTCTCGCGTTTCATCCAACAGCAGGAACCGTTCGCGGAGGGGAAGTGCGGCGAGTTCAGCCGCGAGCAGATCGATTTCACGAGAAGCGATGAGCTCATCCAGCCGCGCTCCCAGCAGCGCCGGCGTGGGCAACCGGAAAAGCAAGGGGACTGGTAAGTCGAGGGCCAGCGTTTGGTTGAGGCGCCCGATCACTTGCGTCGCGCGCAAAGAGTCTCCTCCCAAGGCAAAAAAATTATCCTCTCGACCGACGCGATCCCGGCCGAGAACGGCGGCAATTGTTTCGCCCACCTGGTTCTCCATTTCCGATGCTGGAGGTACATAAGCAAGGCTGAGGGTTTGCGCCAGACGGTGAGCCATGCCAATGCGCTGGATCTTGCCCGTTGGTCCCTTGGGGAGGTCATCCAGGAAAACGATGCGGGTGGGCACCTTAAAAGCAGGCAGCCGATCGAGCAAAAACTCGCGCAATTCAGCTTCGCTGGAATTGGCGCCCGCCTGCAAGACCACCGCCGAAGCGATGTCCTCTCCCAACGATGGATGCGGGACCGAGAAGGCGACGGTCTGCCGGATGGACGGATGAGCCAGCAACGCTTCGTCGATTTCCCGAGGAACGATTTTCTCTCCGCCACGATTGATCAGTTCCTTCAGCCGTCCGGTAATAAACAAGTAGCCTTGCTGGTCGAGGTAGCCTTGATCTCCTGTGCGAAACCATCCAGCGCAAAAGGCACTCGCGTTGGCTTCAGGATTGTTTTCGTATCCCTGCGTAACATTGGGGCCCATAATGGCCACTTCGCCAATGGCGCCGGCTTCGAGTTGCAAGCCCGCTTCGTCGAGGATCGCAATTTGTGGTCCGGCCGGTAATCCCACTGACCCGGGCTTCCTGGAGTGGGGAGGCAGCGGGTTGCTGGCCATTTGATGCGCGGCCTCGGTCATGCCGTAGGCTTCGATTACCGGCACGGCGAAGGCCTTTTCGAGCCCCGCCAGCACCGAGGGCGGCAACGCCGCGGAAGAGGAACGGATGAAGCGCAGCGAGCTTGGGGAAAATGAAAAGTTTCGGGCAAAATCCAGCAGCGCCTGGTGCATTGTGGGTACGGCGGAAAACCAGGTCGGCTTCCAGGTTTCGAGCAAGCCGGGAAATTGCTCCGCGAGGAAGGCGCCAGTACAAACGCAACTGCCGCCTGCGCCGAGGGCAGCCAGGAGGCAGGCGAGACCGTGAATGTGAAAGAGCGGCATGACCGAGAGACTGATGTCATCGGCTTGTAATCGCAACGTGGCCGCGATGTTCCTGGCTGAGGCGCACAGGTTGGCATGACTTAAGGGCACTCTTTTCGGACGTGACGTGGTTCCCGACGTATGGAGCACGAGAGCCATCTCGTCTGATTTGGCGAAGTTCGGAGCGGCTTCCGCTGGACGATTTGTAGGCGAAAAGCGGAGAATTTCGCCGCATTCGCGCAAGCGGTTGAGCTCCATAATCGGAATTCCCAACGCAGTGGCCGCCGCCCGCGCAGGAGAGTCGTTGCCCTTCAGCACGATCAACGCCTTTGCCGACAAATCTCGCAGATGAAACTCGAACTCCTGTTCGAAGTAAGCGGGATTGAGTGGAGCGGAAGTTGCGCCTGCGGCAACGGCGAGAAAAACCACGGCCAACTCAGGCCCCGGGGGTAACACGATAGCGACGAGATCGCCTCGACCGATCCCCGAATCATTGAGCGCTCGCACCGTCGTTGCGACGTGAGCCTGCAATTGCCGATGCGACAGTCGCACCCCGCCCTCACCAAGGATAGCGGGACGCGATCCGAATCTCTCGGCGTTGTGTTCCAACATCGCGATGATCGACGCCCATTCTTCCAGGGATTTCGCCATGCAGGCAAATGATAGCTGGATCGCTACACGTCGCGCCAATCTAAATGCAGAATGAGTGTGGTTACTTGGGGTGGGCGTAAGTCCCTTTTTTTCCAATAGATTAAGCCTGTAGTTTGGGACTAAAGTAAGGAGCCGGCGGGGGAGGGCAAAGCCTTTGTTTTTTGGTTCCGGAGGTCACCGAAAAACCCGCCGAAGGTAACCTGGCAGGCTAACCGGCCTGGCAATAACGCTACTTAACAGTCGCGATTGAGTGAGCTCGCACGGCTTGATGCTCTCGCAAGTGCCTTCCCTAGAGTCATTTCCACGTGACGCGACTCATTAGGTGACTTTAAGTGACCAATTTGCGAAATCTGTTCGTTGTGGTTTAGTTCCAGGACCGCCTCGCTGGCCAAGGATCCGTGAAAGATTAACCATCTGTACACAGAAGGCTGGCTCTTATTTGCCCGCCAACTGGTTAATCTGATAGTTCCCAACTCGGATGGGAGCAGGAAAAGATAAGCAAGGGCGCCTTTCGGGCGGACCCCAGCCACCATTGTGCTACCGAGGCATCGTTGGTTCCGACCGTTCCTCGCATTTGTAGAAGGGCTCATTAAAAACTGAAAGGGAGGTTGCTGAGACGCCATGAAATGCCGACTTGCTTTGGCTGTGATCACAGTATTGTTTTTGACCAATCTCGAGTTATTTGCACAACAAAGTGGTTCCGATGCGTCTGCCAAAGTTGGCTTTTCAGAAGCGCCTGCGGATGTTGCGTTTTGGGTTGCTTACTGGGGAAAGCCGCGGGTGGCTCTCTTTGGTTCCGAGGAGGAAGCGTTCAACCAGAACGTGCGCGCAGTCGCGTTCCCATGGAATAACAATGCCGATCCTTTGAACCCGAACATCCTGGATGAGAATGTCCAATGGCTGAAGGACCATGCGAGTGACCGCTTTTACATTGAGGGTTACGCTTCGTCGGACGGCGACCTGGGCTACAACCTCGACCTTTCTAAGCGGCGAGCGGATTGGGTCAAGCAAGCCCTGATAAGCAAGGGCATTGCGGAGAACCGGATCGTGCTGGCGTCGCCCTGGGGGGAGTTGTATCCGGCTTGTTCCGAGCTCGGCGATGACTGCTGGAGCAAGAATCGGCTCGTCCGGTTTGTATACTCGCCCAATTGAGAGAGACGTCTAACCGCAATCAATCGTGGGAGGGGCTCAAATCCGCCGAGGCAGCCTCGGTGGAGTGGGTGCCTCCTCGTCGACGGGGTCCCGTTCACTGGCTGGCAATAAAGCAGGCAGCATTCCCGCCTGAGCCAGTGCAAGAGAAACCAACGACATTCGAGCCCTGGATGGGGTTGTAGACGCCAACGGGAACTTGTTTGACGTAGACGTTGCTGGCGGCTCTGGCCGTCTTTGTGTGCACCAGGGCGGAGCCTAGAAGGAACCCCAGCAAGACTGCCAACAGAGTCTTCAGAAAACTCATATTGCTATCCCCCCAAAATTGAAATTGCCGCGGTTCTAAATGTATTCGTAAACCGCATGAGCAGGTAGGGAGGTCACGACCTCAAGCGTTGAACGTTGTTGAACTTGCGCCATGTGATCGAGCGAAACTTCGAAAACCGAGTCTCGCTCCAGCAGCGCGACCGGACAGCCCACATCTACTCCAGGGATATCAGTAACATCAACGGCGGCATGTTCCAATCCCACCATGAGGATGGGCGCTCTGTGACCCAATAGGCTTGCGACCTGGCCCTGCTTAGCCATCAGAACAGAATTGGAAAATCCGGTCGGCAACAAGCCGAGCAGGGTGTCCCTGGAGGCGACAAAGTTGCCGCCGAAGCCGAATCTCGTCCCCGAGGAAACGCGGCGTATCAAACCCAGCACGGTTGTTATTTGCTGCAGAACCGGGCGGGTGCCAAACGATCGCTTTTGGTCTCCGGTGGCTCGCTCAATGCCAAACAGCAATTCTCCGGGCGAAACCGCATTTGCTTCATCCATCTTTAATCCGAAGGCGATGCCCGCCGAGGCGAAGGCCTGGACCAACAGAGGGCGGCCGATACAATCGCGAATCTCGGAAATGGACTTGCCAAACTCTTTCATCCGCAGCTCAATCCAGGGTAAAGGGGCGCCGCCGGCGAAAGGAAGATGGGTGAAGATGCCTTCCAGATGGAGTGAAGGAAAAGCTTTTTGGATCCGAGTGACTAGCGCCAAGGCATTCCCGGTGGAGACGCCGAATCGAGCCAGACCTGTGTCGACCTTCAGAAAAATTGAAACGGGTCCCGTGGCCGCTCGGGCAAGAGATTCAGCTTCTTCGTAAGACTGGATTCCGATTGTTATCCCGGACTCGGCAATGAGCGCGCCTGGGTATTTGCAAACAGTAGGGAAGAGTAAAATCCTGCAGCCGATACCCCAGCGTCGAAGCGATAGGGCCTCTGCCGGGCTGCCAACTGAAAGCCAGCGCACGCCCTGGGCCTGAAGGCACTCAGCCACCGCCTTCAGGCCATGGCCATAGGCATTGGCTTTGACGCACGCGATGATCTCTTGCCTGCCGGCAAATTTGCGGATGAGTTTCAGGTTGAATCGGAGCGCTTCAAGATCGATGATTGCTTTCAGTGGGAGATCAGCCGGGTCGGCCAGTTCATCCAGCAGAGAAGGCGCGGTGGCTTGACTAGTTCCCTCTGGCTCACCAACAAAATCTGGCATGATGCCTCCCGTGAATCCCGTCGACAATCGATGCCGCCTCTGCGTGCCCGTGGGCAATACCCTGACATCCGTCGTGATACAAACAGTGCATAAATTTATTAGAGACTATACATGCCAGCCTAAGTCCATGCAAAAAAGCGACGAAAATATCATATTTTATTGGGAAAATAGCTATACATCCAGCGTGAGTCAAATAGTGCGTTTAGTGATTGACAGGCAAAATGTAATCTCTTATAAAGCAGTCAGCCGAGCTGTCAGGGACGAGTTCCCGGGACGGCACAGTTGGCATCAAGATCAAAAATTGAGAGACCCCTGCCTTTGGGTTGTAGGCTGCCGGTTTTGGTTGATATGCCAAACCTGAACTACATCTACGGTGGCGGACCTCGAATGTAGATTGCGGAAGTATGGAGGAGCTTGCGTTGCGGACTGGGGCTGAGCTTCCTCTTTGTTGCTTGTTGGCCGCCGCTGCTGTCTTCGCGATGGTTCCGTCCGCGACTGCACAGGCTAGCCCGTCCCTGGCTGATCGCATACAGAAGATAATTGATCGTCCGGAATTCGACCACGCCAACTTCGGCATTGAGTTCTACTCTCCGGAGACCGGCAAGGCTGTCTATTCGCTTAATTCGCAAAAGCTGTTTGTTCCTGCTTCGACGACCAAGCTGCTAACCGAGGGAGCCGTGCTTGCAAGCCTTGGTCCCGGCTATCGCTTCCATACCCGCGTCTATCGGACCGGGCCGGTGGACATGAAGGGTCGTCTCAACGGAGATATCGTGCTGGTGGCGAGTGGAGACCCAAACCTCTCTAATCGGATTCAATCCGACGGGACTCTCGCTTTTTTTGGCAATGACCATTCCAACTCCGGGAGTGCCCTCCCGGGCGATCCGCTCGCGGTGGTGCATGAGATTGCGCGGGCGATCGCAGCTAAGGGCATACGGCGCGTGGCAGGGAAAGTAATGGTGGATGCAAGCCTTTTTCCGGAGACACCATGGTTGGGCGAGGGTGTGGTGGGGCTTATGATTTCGCCTATCTCGGTCAATGACAATCAGATTGATCTGGTGATGATGCCCGGCGCCAGGGTGGGCGACCCAGCCATCGCGAGCTCCTCACCGCGGACCTCCTACATTCAATTCATCAACCACCTGACGACCTCGTCTGCTGGTACTTCGGCGAACCTGGATGAGCCTCAGATCCGCGCCAACTCCGACGGCACGGTGACGGTTACGCTTACCGGCAGCATTCCTCTCGGGAGTGCTCGAATGTTTGCACCGGTTTTCGTACCTTCACCTCGGCTATTCGCAGAGACTGTACTGCGCGAAGCACTGCGGGAAGCGGGGGTGAAGGTGCTCAACCCCGTGAGCGCGGCCAGCCCCAGCTTTGCATCCTATCGGTCTTTCTATAAGCCGGAAAACCAGGTTACCGAACATGTATCGCCGCCGCTTTCAGAAGAAATAAAAGTGACTCTCAAGGTTAGTCAGAATCTTCACGCCTTCATGGGGCCATTCCTACTGGGGACGCTCGTGGCCAAGGATGAAAAGGACCCTTTCAAGGCCGGATTTGGAGTAGAAAGGAAATTTCTTCTCGACGCTAAGCTGAGTCTCGCGGCCGCGTCGCAAGGGGATGGCGCCGGCGGTAGTTGGGCCGATCTCTTCAGTCCGGACTTTATGTGTCACTACCTGGCGTATTGGAGCAAACGTCCGGACTACCCGATTTTCCTCGCGGCATTGCCCATTCTCGGCAAGGATGGAACGCTCGAACACATCCAGCCAGCCTCACCGGCGGCTGGGCACGTCTTTGCGAAAACGGGTACGTTCGATTCCAGAGATATGCTGAACGACATGGTGATGATGAACGGAAAGGGTCTCGCGGGCTATGTGATCAGGGCCGATGGGGTGCGGCTCACCTTTGCCGCCTACGTTAATCATGTCCACATGCAACAGGATTCCGAGGCCGCGGCCCATGCGCTCGCTGAAGCACTGGGCGAAATTGCGGCAGCCGCTTACGATGCTCCACTCGATTCCTCCTCTGCAGTGCGGCGCGAGGAGATACAGAAGCTGCAGTGAGCGTACCGCGACTGCGAAAAATTCCGAGAGGGTCAGTTCGATGAGGAGCGTTTCCGTGAAGCGAGTGAGAGCCCTCGGTCTGGTTTCCGTTGTTTGCCTATGTGTTGCGCCACAAATGTGTGCGGCGGAAAATACTTCTCAATCGCGCCTCCGGCTACAGGATGTCGCGGAGCAGGCGCGTGATCTTGTCTCGCTGCTCGATTTTCTTGGCCAGCCTCTCTCGCCATCGGAGATACAGGGCATCGACAAGGCCATGGCCAATCATGATTCCGATGGCGCGGCCAGTCAACTCGAGGGGATTTTCGACCAGCATGCACTTGCCACACTCACGATCAATCCTGAGCGACACGTTGAGGTCAAGCGCGGACCAGCAGAGGCACAACTCATTCAGAACGGGACGCGAGCCTTTTTGATAAAAATTGTGAACCAGGCTGGGTTGGTGTCGCCGGTGCGTGTCGATAGCCCGAACGGCGGCCCGGTTTTCAAGGCTGTTTCTTCGAGCGCGCAGATCGCTCCGACACAAACCATGAGCGCGGCGGAGATTCGTGATCGTTGGCTCCAAGTCTCTCTTCTTTATCAGGGGCCGGAGTTTCCTCTTCTTCCCAACGACCTGGATATCGAAACCCGGATACAAAACAAATTGGCCGCGATCAACGGAATGTCCCCGGTGGTTCCAGACGGCTTGAATATCCAGGCGGAGCCTCAACTTTCAGGGCTTGCGGTGGAATACCGCATTCTGCTGATCTACAGCCGGGACGCCGGTCAGCGTGTCGCGAAACTGAAGTTTGTCATAGGGAAGTGCACGCCGGAAGCGGTAGAGGAAGAGATCACCTTCAATATCCACGCATCGCCTGAAATCAGGTTAAAAGTGCTCGATGACGATGGCCGCCCGACAACCGCATCTTTCATATTTCGTGACGCTCTCGGCCGCATATACCCCAACCAGACAAAGCGTCTGGCGCCTGACCTATACTTTGAGCCGCAGGTTTACCGGATGGACGGCGAATCCATCTCCCTGCCGCCGGGGTCCTTCACGGTTACGTACACGGGCGGCCCGGAATACATTACACAAACGCAGCAGTTTCAGGTTGACGCGGCAGGACCGCGGCAACTCACTTTTCATCTCAAGCGTTGGATCGATCCGGCGAAATATGGCTGGTACTCGGGGGACAGTCACATTCACGCCAATGGCTGTGCTCATTATGCTGACCCTACCCCGGGAGTATCGCCCGAGGATATGCAGCGGCAGATTCTGGGTGAACATTTGAACGTTGCCAGCGTACTGAACTGGGGACCCGACTACTATTACCAGCGGCAGTTCTTCAACGGCAGGCAGGATAACCAACTCTCCCGGCCATCCACGCTGATCCATTACGACCTTGAGGTTTCCGGGTTCCCTTCGAGCGGCTCTGGCCACCCGATACTGCTGGGCCTGGGCGAACAGGATTATCCCGGGGCCCGGCGAATTGATGAGTGGCCGAGCTGGGATTTGCCCGTGCTTCGTTGGGCAAAGGCGCAACAAGCGACGGCCGGCTTTGCCCACGCCGGAGGGGGGCTTGCCCTGGGGAGCACTCTGCTGCCTAACTATCGGGTTCCGCCATTCGATGCGCCTGGTGCAAATGAATACATTGTGGATGTGACGTATCCCAACACTGTCGATTTTCTTGGTGTGGGCAATGGGCCGTTCCCTTATGACCTCAACATCTGGTATCACACGCTCAATGTGGGGTATCGGACACGCATCAGCGGCGAGACGGACTTTCCTTGCATCTATGACACGCGCGTCGGCATGGCTCGAACCTATGCAAGCCTTGATGGCGGGACCCTCACTTACTCCCATTGGTTGGCGGCGATCCGCAGCGGCGCGAGTTACGTGTCTGATGGGCGAAGCCACTTGATGGAGTTCAGAGTGAACGGCGTGTTGGTGGGAACCCAGGACAGCCAGGTGAACCTGCCGGCCGCGGGGCCGGTAGAGGTTGAATTGAAAGCGGCTGCGTGGCTTGATCCGGTGCCCGACAAAGCCGTACAGAACGCTCCCTTTGACTGGGAGCCGTATTGGGATCTTGAACGCGCCCGCATTGGCGACAGCAGAAAAATACCCGTGGAGCTGATGGTCAACGGTGAAGTGGTGGCGCGGGAGGAAATCATGGCCGACGGAAGCGTGCAGAAGTTGAAGTTCACTGTTCCTCTTGAGAAGAGCAGTTGGCTTGCTTTTCGCGTCGTTCCCTCTTCGCACACGAATCCAATCTTTGTCGCGGTAGCCGGCAAACCCATGCGGGCTTCTCGTCGAAGTGCGGAATGGAGCCTGGCGGCCGTCGATCAGTGTTGGAGCCAGAAAGCTCCGCAGATTTCGCAGCACGACCTTCCCGCGGCAGAGGAGGCATACGAGCACGCGCGGCGTACCTATCGGGAGCTGATCGAACAGAGTGAGGACAAATAGAACTGGTTTCTGCCGGTCGCGTGGGTTCGGCGGCCTGTTAGGCTTTTCCCAATAGCATTTCAGGTGAGATGAGATCTACATGACGACCAAAGACCAGGAAAAGATGAAACGACGCGACGTGCAACACGGGGGAGTCGCGGAGATTTTGTCCAAGATCAGCCCGAAACGTCAGGAGAAGGTAAGGCAAGTTCTGGAGCACCCGCTCGACTACGTGCTGCTTAGCGTGCGTAAGCTGGCGGAGAAGCTGGATCTTGATCCTTCGACACTGCTGCGGACGATCCTTGCCATGGGCTTCGCGCAGTACAGCGATTTTCAGCGGTATTTGCACGAGCTATCCGTTGCCCATGCCACGTCGCTGGATCTGACGCGCGACGCAGTCGTCAGCCAGAAGGCCCCCGACGCGCAAATTCAAGAAGCCATTCGCCAGGACCAACAGAACCTGCGCGCTCTGTTTCACGGAATCGATGTCAACCGTGCATCCTCGCTTGCGACCAGATTTTATTCCGCGCGGAGGATCATTCTTTTTGGTGGGGATGCCGCGGAGTCTTTGGTTCGTTACTTTGAATATCAACTGAACGTGCTGGGGCTGCCGGTGGTTTCGGCCACAAGCCCGGGCTCGACCGTGCACATTGCGCGATCTGTGGGCAAGAGCGATCTGGTCATCGCCATGAGCTTCCGCCGGGCTTTGCGGCAAACCGTGGAGGGCCTGCAACACTCGCGCGCTGCTGGAGCCTACTGCATAGGCATCACAGACACTTCCATCTCCGCGATCGCACGCTGTTCGAACGAGTATTTTCTAGTGTCGACAGACGCTCCATTTGGCATCTCGTACGTGGCTCCGATGTCTTTGCTGAATGCGATTGTTTCGGGAATCGCATTCCACCAGCCGAAGCGGACCATGGCGCTACTCCGCGAGCTCGACAAGGAGCAGCGTACCGGCTACCGCTGGCATGACAAGGAGGAGCATTCCGTCTCCAAGGGAGATCCCGCTCGTGGATTCTGAAGGCCGGTGCGAACCTGCGCCTCCAGCGGAACTACAACGGGAATTGAATGTTCTCGATGCGATCTCGATTGTCGTGGGCACTATTATGGGCTCCGCAATTTTTCTGGTGCCCTCCTTTCTCGCCGGCGAAATCGTGTCTCCTAAAGTGGTTACATTGGTCTGGATCGCAGGCGGAGCCCTGACTGTGTTCGGCGCCTTATCGCTAGCCGAGTTGGGATCGATGTATCCCGGGGCCGGGGGTTTGTATGTGTACCTGCGAGAAGCCTATGGCCCCCTGCCTGCCTTCCTTTATGGCTGGACACTGCTGGTCATGGTCCATTCCGGAAGCATTGCGGCGCTCGCACTGGGATTTAGCGTCTACGCCGGGCACTTTCTCCACTTCGCCGGCTGGGAACAAAAGGCCATCACCGCGGTTTGCATCCTGCTGCTCACCGGTGCAAATTGCCTGGGCATCCGAGTGGGGAAATTTCTGCAAAATACTCTGACCGTCGTCAAACTCGGCGGGGTTGGTTTGATGATTACACTCCTCCTATCGCGTGGCGCGTTGAGCGGAATGCTTCAGGCGAATTGGAAAGGTCCCGCTCTGGCGCCCGGCCTTACCGCGGTGGGCGCCGGTATGGTGGCTGTGCTGTGGGCTTACGAGGGGTGGCACGTAGTCTCCTTTGCCGCTGGAGAGATGAGGCGGCCGCGAGTCGATCTGCCGCGTAGCCTGGGGACCGGAATGGCGATCATCGTAGGTATCTACCTGTTGGCTAATCTTTCTTACTACTCGGTTTTGACGTCGGCGGAGATTCGGTCTAACCCGGGAGTCGCTGCCGCGGCCATGGCGAAATGCTTCGGAACAGGCGCCAGCCAGGCCGTTGCCTTGCTGGTTCTCATCTCGGCCCTCGGTTCACTGAACGGTATGGTTGCCACAGGACCGCGGGTCTACTACGCCATGGCGCGCGACGGGTTTTTCTTTCGACGGTTCGCGGCGGTCGGCCGGAAGTACAAGGCGCCTACCTTCGCACTGTTAGTGCAAGGGATGTGGGCAGCCCTTCTAAGTTGCTCGGGCAGCTATCAACAATTGTTCACCGACGTGATCTTTTCCGCCTGGTTGTTCTACGGTCTGACTGTCGCCGGCGTGATTGTCCTGCGCATGCGCCAACCCCACATCGAACGTCCTTACCGGGTTCCCATGTTTCCCTGGAGTCCGCTCCTGTTCTGTGCGGCGGCGCTATGGATTGCGGTCAGCACAGTTGCAAAATCGCCGCAGCGGTCGCTCTGGGGGTTAGGCCTGATTCTCGTGGGTGTTCCGATTTTCTTCCTGTTCCGTCATCGATCTCAATCGATCGGAAGAGACAGTCTCGTCTTCTAATGAGGCTTGCTGACGGGAGTTTGAAGCTCTTATTCTGCCTTCTGTGTTGATCACCAGGACGCGACTCTTGGAACCTAGCTCCAGATGTTCACGAAGCGGCCTGAAGTGCTCACCGCGCAGGATGGCAATCAACGAGGCAAGTCCACAAACTCCGGACTCGCCCGCCTCAATTGCCGGATCATTGCCGCAGGGGTCGGCGAGCCGGCGGATTACCGCGGAGCATTCAGTATCGGGTATGGCGACACATGCATCCAGGCCATATTGCAAAATGGGCCACGCGATCGAAGACACAGTGCCGGCACTTAACCCGTCCATAATCGTTTCCAGGGAGCCGGGGAGCACAACCGGATTTCCGGCCAGAACAGACTGCAAAACGCAGGCAGCGTTTTGCGGCTCACAGCAGACCAAGCGAGGCCGCTTGGCGCCACTTAGCTCGAGAAACCAGCTAACGACGGCACAGGCGATTCCCCCTACTCCGGCCTGAACGAAAACCAGATCTGGAGGCGACGCCCATTGCTCCGCCGCCTCGGAGAGTATCTGCCCGTACCCGGTCATGATGTCGCGGGGAATCGCTTCGTATCCTGGCCACGCCGTATCCGAGATCAGAACCCAGCCATTTTCTTTCGCGCGATCAGCCACGAACCTGACGGTGTAGTCGTAGTTGCCAGGGACCACGACGACCGTGGCCCCCTCGCCGGCGATGGCCTGCACTCGTTCAGCGATCGTTCCCCGGGGCACAAAAATTCTTGCCTGCAACTGGTTCTGGCGTGCAACGCGGGCTACGGCGCGACCGTGATTTCCATCGGTCGCGCACGCTACGATCGAGTCCCGGCGCAATGCTCCGTTTTCGAATAGACGTTGCACTGCATAGGAGACGCCAACGATCTTGAACGAATTGAGCCCCAACCTCATGGACTCATCCTTTACCAGGACTTCTCCAATACCCAGTTCGCTGGCATAGCAAGGCAGGCTTCTCAACGGGGTCGCGGCATAGCCCGGGTAAGTACGAAAGAACTCACGCACAGCCGCGATCTCACGCTGGGCAAAGATACCGGGGAAATGCGCGGCTCTGTTGACCAGAGGGTTCAGAACGTACTGCGCGGAGTAGGCGCCGCAGCGCGGACTATGTGGCGTGTGATCTTGCAAAACAGCCCCCTGAAATCAGATTTCCAGCTCCGGGATTTACAGCCTGGCGAATCGCGCCCGGGCACCGCATCGAATCGCGGAACAGCCACTCAGAAAAATTCGTCAGGAGCATGGTAACTCAGCATAAAAGTAAAAATGCAACATTTGCACCATAATGAAATCGGTCATCATTGGGATTCATCAAGAGGGGCGCTCTAGTAGAGAGGCATCACAATAAATCATATAAGCAATGGAGAGATTGGACTTTTTCCTGTCAAGTAAGCACCGGCCAGCAATGATTTTCTTGACTTGAAACCGGATCAAGGTTAACCTTTGCTCCATTACCAACCTCAATTGTGAAGCAAATGCTGCACAATGGTTTATCGCTCCAGGGCGTGAATCGGGCCAGCCAGTCGGATCCTATCTTTCGATCAAGAGGAGGACGCTTCTATGCATGGCGTTGGACGGCGGTTGTGTGCCAGTGTGGTCCGGGGCAGATACCGGGCGCTTACCCTAGTCGCCCTGTTAGCTCAATTCGCATTCGCGGGAACAGCTTCGATGGCGCAGACCTCCGGGACTGGCGCCATTGCCGGAACGGTCACCGATCCGTCAGGAGCGGCCGTGCCTCGCGCCCAGGCGGTGGTCATCAACGCTGTCACCGGCGAATCACGGACAGTCTCTGCCGGAGCGGCCGGCGACTTCTATGCGGGCCTACTCTTGCCCGGCCCCTATAACGTGCAGGTGAGCAGTTCCGGCTTTAAAAGCTACTCCGCTCTTGGGGTCATTGTTGTCGTGGGCGAAACCTCGACCGTGCATGCTCGCCTGGAAATTGGCACCGTCGCCGAAAAGGTCACCGTCGAGGCCGCCTCACAACAGTTGCAGACAGAGTCGAGTTCTCTGGGAAGTGTAACGACGGGGGAGCAGGTGAGAAACCTGCCGCTGGCGACAAGGAACTATACGCAAATTATTGCCCTTAACCCTGGGGTGAGCAGCGATGTTTGGAATTCTTCGGCTTTGGGCAATGGTGGCAGCGTCACCGGCGCAAGCGCCGCCCTGGTATCTAACGGCGGCACGTTCAATGACAACAACTATCAGATGAACGGAGTGGGGATCAACGACCTGGGCAGCAACGGTACAGGCAGCGGGGGTGTGGCGCTGCCCAACCCGGATACGATTCAGGAGTTTAGGGTTCAGACCGGACAATACGATGCGTCGTACGGCAGAAATGCGGGCGCCAACGTGGATCTTGTGACCAAGGGAGGCAGCAACGAGTTCCATGGAGCGACCTGGGAGTTTTTCCGGAATACTGTACTGGACGCCAATACTTATTTTCTAAAAGCCAATGGCCAGCCACGGCCGGTTTTGCAACAGAACCAGTTTGGTTTCGATCTCGGTGGCCCGATCAAGAAGAACAAGCTCCTGTTTTTCATCTCCTACGAAGGCAATCGTCAACGCAACGGCCTGGATCCTCAATGTTCCAAAACTGTGACCGGCGCCCCGCTCACAAACGATCGAACGGCCGCTGGTCTCGGCGCCTTATTCGCGGGGCAATCGGGCGCCAATGGAGGAACCGCCATTCTTGCCGATGGATCGAACATCAGCACCGTCGCCCTCACTTTATTGCAACTGAAGCT
This sequence comes from uncultured Acidobacteriaceae bacterium, assembly GCA_963758385.1. Lineage (GTDB taxonomy): Bacteria > Acidobacteriota > Terriglobia > Terriglobales > Acidobacteriaceae > PALSA-350. The sequence continues at coordinate 1,088,492 of CAVWVA010000002.1, forward strand.
ACCCAATGGGAAGTATGTAGTTCCCACTCCTCAAACCGTAAATGGAAGCCTGCCCTTTGATAGTCAGGGGCAGTCCGCATTCAGTGTTTCCTGTCCCTTCACCGATGACCAATTCATGACGAATGCGGACTACGACTTCTCGGATAAGGACAAACTGTCGGGTCGATTCTTTTTCTCCAACAATGGATTTTCTTACACCTTGCCTAACGCCTCACTTTCAGGCGCCTCAGTCCCGGGTTTTCCGCAGACATTTCCGTTTCAGTACCGCAATTTTTCGCTTACCCACACCCACGTATTTAACTCCCATCTTTTGAACCAGGCAGAAGTGGCTTACACGCGGGTGGCGCAGCAAAGTACGGTCGGCTATCCGTTTTCTTTCTCAAGCATTGGCGTAACCGTGCCCGACTATGATAACGATCGACCGCAGTACGCCCTGGACTTTCCCTCTTCCAATGGACTCGAGTTGGGCGGAAACGGGCAAGCAGTGAGCCTGATACAAAATACTTTCACGGAACAGGACTCGCTCTCCTGGACCCGCGGGCGGCATCATTTTCGCTTCGGCGGTGGTCTCGTTCGCGAACAATATAACAACCTTGGCTACAAGGATATTGCCGGACTGGCTTACCTTACCTGGGCGGACTTCATGCTGGGCATGAGCGGCGCACAGAATGGTACTCCGTTCAGCAATATCTTCCTCTCTGAAGACAACCCTGGAATCTTTGACCGAGCTTACCGCGTGTGGGAATCGAATGCGTATGCGCAAGACGATTTTCAGGTGACGCAAGGGCTGACTCTGAATCTTGGCTTTCGCTATGACCGGCTCGGCTGCATTTCCGATGCGCTTGGTCGTAACTCGACGGTCGAACTTTCACTGCTGGATCCCAATCCACCGGCTGGTGGAACCATTCAGGGAACAGTCGTCCCTTCCAACTACACCGGGCCCGTGCCACCGGGGGTCACCCGAGCCAAGAACGGTTGCGCAATGGATGGTGACGGTCAGAACACGTTGAATCCACGCACTGGGTTTGCCTGGCAACCGCAGCATACGACTCGCCTGGTGGTGCGTGGAGGTTATGGCATTTACCACAGCCGCTATGTTGGGCAGACGGCTGTCCAACTTCTGGGTAACTCTCCCTTTTCCTTATACCGGAGCCCTTCGGGATCGCAAAATGTGGGAGCGACCAACCAGGTTCCGTTTAACCTCAATGTCCCAACGCTGCCCAGTTTCATTCCCTACTCGCCGACGACGGGGAACTTTATGTATATTTTCGATCCCAAGTTCCGGCCTCCGACCGAGCAGCAATATAGTTTAGGGGTGCAGATCCAGGTTCTTCGGAGCGCGATTCTACAAGTGGGCTATTCAGGAACCAACGGCATCAACCAGATTATTGTCCGCGACACCAACCAGGCACAGATCGCTTCTCCAACGAATCCGATACGAGGTCAAACAACGAATACCCTGGCCAATTTGCCCATGCGTCTTCCTTACGAGGGGTTTCTTCCCGGGCCTGTGGCGATCCAATCCAGCGGATTAACGACGTACAACGCACTACTGGCGAGTCTGAACGATCGAATCGGCACACGATTGCAGTTGCAACTGTCTTACACTTATTCAAAAGAACTATCTGAGGGCTACCAGCAATCGATCGCGTTTAACGGGGGCAACGTGCTGGGAGATCAGAACCATGTACACGGATCATACGGGCCCGATTACTATATTCGGCCTCAGCGATTTATCGCCAGCTACGTCTACCAACTGCCGGGACCGTCCGGTCATGTTCTGGGTGAGGTTCTGGGCGGCTGGGCAGTATCGGGCGTGGCGGCCATCCAGGATGGACATTTCCTCACCGCTACCATCTTCAACGGGAACAGTGTGTATGGAAACTTCAATGACCGGGCAAGCCTCAGCGGTAGCTGTACGCCGAGCCAATATGTTGCCTCCGGAGGAGTGAGAAGCCATCTCACGGACTACGTCAATGCAAGTTGTTTCACGATGCCCGCGGTCTTTAGTTCCGATGATCCAAACGCGCTGGGCTTCGGTAACTCGGGCACCGGCATCTTTAAAGGGCCAGGACAGAACAATTGGGATATCGCGCTTCTGAAGCGTTTTCCCATCCCGTGGCCGCGGGAGAACACTTCGCTCGAATTTCGTTCGGAATTCTTCAATGCCTTCAATCATGGACAATTTGCAGACCCGGATACGGGCTACGGGGACGCGACCTTCGGTCAGATTTCAAGCACCAGCGTGAATCCCCGGCTCATTCAATTTGCGTTGAAGCTTAGCTTCTAATGAAGTGCGTGAGGCGGTTGTCTACGAGGAAAGCCGCATGAAGCTCGTTTGCTCCAATTAACTTCACAGGAAAATCCGGGCATGGGGCACCCGGGTTCGTGGCAGGGCAAAAAATGGGAATGCTCGTTACAGCCTTCGAAGAACATCTATGGTGAAGACACAGAACGTGCGCATGCCGTTGATACTCGCACTCGCAGTCTGCTTTTTTCTCCATGGATTTTCATCTGCCGCGCAAGCGCCACCACAAAGCGAGTTCGCACAAAGAATTCAATCCGTCACCAGTAGGGCGGAATTCCGGCATTCCAGCTTTGGGATTGCGGTCTATTCGCTCGATGAGAATAAAGTTGTGTATGAGCTCCATGGCCAGCAGCTTTTCACCCCGGGATCGACAACGAAACTGCTGACAGAAGGTACAGCCATGGAACTGCTCGGAGCGGATTTCCGCTTTCGAACACGCATCTACCGCACGGGTCAGATAGACGCCAGGGGCACGCTGCAAGGGGACTTGATCCTGGTAGCCAGCGGGGACCCGGATCTTTCTGGACGTATTCAAGCGGATGGCTCGCTCCAGTTTGAAAATGAAGATCATTCCTACGATGGCAACCCGGACACGAGGGCAGTTCCTGGCGACCCGCTTGCCGTGCTCAAAGAACTGGCCTCGCAGGTGGCTGCGCATGGAGTCAGGCAGGTTAGCGGACGGGTGTTGATCGATGCAACCATGTTCCCAGAGGGCAGCCGGGAACTGGGTACGGGCGACGTGATCTCGGCGATCTGCGTCAACGACAACATCGTCGACGTGACGGCTTCACCCGGCAGAAAACCAGGCGACCCGTTACGGTTGCACATTTCTCCCGAGACCCCATACGTGACGTTCGTGAATGAAACCGTGACCGGGGACACAGGTTCCAAGGGTTCTATTCAATGGGCCAGCGACGTGGCCAAGCCGGATGGCTCGCGCACCGTTACATTGGCCGGCTCGCTGCCGGTAGCGGGGCCGCCAATTCTCTATGCGTACTCGGTGCCCCAACCGGCTCGATTTGCGCAGGTTGCATTTGTAGAAGCTTTGCGTGCGAAAGGAGTCAAGGCAGCTCTCCCTGCGCTCGAAGAAAAGCCGGACTTCAAGATGCTTGGCCGGTCCTACACAGAGGAGAATGTAGTAGCCGAACATCTGTCACCGCCTCTCTCGGAGGAAGTGAAGCTCACGCTCAAGGTCAGCCAAAACCTGCACGCCAGCATGATGCCATTTGTTCTGGGCTCTGTTCTCGCGAAGAACGTAAAGGACCCCGAACAGGCCGGCTACACGCTGGAGCACGATTTTTTGGCTAAAGCGGGGCTCGATTTAAGCGGAGTATCCCAGGCGGATGGAGCGGGCGGTGCTGCCTCAGCGTTCTTCACGCCTGACTTCATGGTCCATTACCTTGCATTTCTGGCTCGTCGCAATGACTTTTCCTTGTTCAAGAAGGCGCTGCCGATTCTGGGCAAAGATGGGACGCTGTGGAACATTGAAGTGAATTCACCGGCTGCGGGGAATGTGTTTGCGAAAACGGGCACCTACGCCTCCTTTGACGCGCTCAACCAGAACATGATGCTTAATGGGAAGGCACTCGCCGGGTATATGAAAACTACGGATGGGCGCCAGCTTGCATTCGCCATTTATGTAAACGCAGTCTCTCTCCCCATCGACAGCGGCGAGCCGGATAAGGAAGCACCTGACAGAATGATCGGGGAAGCGCTGGGGCAGATTGCGACCGTAATCTACTCCGTGCCCTTGTTAGAGCCAGCGTCTTTCGACGTGATTATCAGGCATGGACATATTCTCGATGGAACTGGAAGCCCCTGGTACGCGGGCGACATTGGAATCCGCGGTGACCGAATCGCCGCGATCGGTAACCTGGGCCAGGCGGAGGCGAAGAAGGTGATCGATGCCAACGGAGATATTGTTTCCCCAGGGTTCATCGACATGCTGGGACAATCGGAACTGCCGCTGCTAATCGACAATCGGGCGCAAAGCAAGCTTACCCAGGGCATCACCACGGAGATCACGGGCGAGGGCGCCTCGATCGCTCCGCAGAATGAGAAAACGCTCGCGCCGCTCAAGGCTTATTTCGATCACTACCATCTCACTGCCAACTGGACCACCCTGGACAGTTATATGCGGCGCCTGGAAAAGAGCGGCACTCCTCTCAATTTAGGCACGTATGTCGGAGCAGCCCAGGTGCGCGAAGCCGTGATAGGGGAAGAAGACCGCGCTCCCACCGCCGCCGAGCTTGAACAAATGAAGGAGCTGGTAGCACAAGCGATGAAGGATGGGGCCCTGGGTCTTTCCACTGCTCTTATCTACCCGCCGGGATCCTATGCCAAGACGGACGAACTGGTTGCGCTGGCCAAGGTTGCGGCCAGCTATGGCGGCATCTATGGCACCCATATGCGCAACGAAGGCGCGACAGAGATGGCCGGCATAGAGGAAGCAATAAGTATCGGCCGTGAGGCTGGGCTGCCGGTTGAGATCTTCCATTTGAAAGTCAGTGGAAAATCCCGCTGGGGCTCGATGCCACGATATGTAGAGAGGATTGAGGCGGCTCGCGATTACGGACTCGATGTTCGCGCGGATGCCTATCCCTATGTCGCGGGCGGGGGACCGCTGGTTGCATCGCTGCCTCCCTGGGCGCAGGAAGGCGGCGTGGACAAGATACTTGACCGGCTCAAAGGAACCCAGGCTCGGACACGTGCGAAGCAGGAGATGGCGGTTGACCAGAGGGGTTGGGAGAATCTGTATTTCGAGAGTGGTGGAGGCGCAGGCGTCCTGATCTCATCGGTCTTCAACCCGGCGTTGAAATCGTACGTAGGCAAGACCGTTGCAGAGGTGGCCAGGGTAGAAGGCAAATCGGAGTTAGACGCGCTGCTCGATCTTATTCTTGCCGACAAGGGGCAAACCGAGGTGATGTATTTCACTATGGGCGAACAGGATTTGACCGATGCGCTGAAGCAGCCCTGGACATCACTTTGTCTCGACGCTAACGAGCTGTCGCTCGATGGACCGCTGTACGAGCCGCATATGCATCCGCGCGCATTCGGTTCCTTTCCGCGCTTTCTTGGACACTACGTTCGTGACCAGCACCTCATGCCGCTGGCGGAAGCCATTCGGAAAATTACGTCGATGCCGGCGCAACGAGAGCACTTGACCGGGCGCGGTCTTATCAAGGTTGGCTTTTATGCCGACATCACCGTATTCAATCCCTCGACCATCATTGACCGTGCGACCTTCGCCGATCCCACGCTGCTCTCGCAGGGTATTGATGATGTCCTGGTGAACGGTCAACTCGAATACGACCATAGCGTCTTGACTGGCGCCATGGGTGGGCGGCCACTCCGAGGTCCAGGCTGGCACGGTGATTAACATCCAATCCGCAGCTCGAATATGACGTCGAGGTACATCCAACTCGCGAGCGTGTGCCTTATGTTTCTAGCGCCGGCAGCAGATGGCGGTAAGGTGGCTTTGCGCGGCTTTACCGCAAGCCACAGCATGAGGGAGCGTGCGCTGGAGCAAAACTACATGGCGTCCCTCAATGCGGAACACGCGAGAGAAGTACACAAGAATTTGACAGCTGAACCGCACATTGCGGGAAGTGCCGGCGACCGTCGGACCGCCGCCTATGTGATGCAACAGTTCCAGAGTTACGGGCTGCAGGCAGAGATTGAGACCTTCAGCGCAGTTCTCTCCGACCCAGTTGAAGTTCGTTTCGATCTCCTTGCCCCCAGCAAGTTTTCCGGCCCTACTCGCGAATACGTGGCCGAGGATCCGGTTTCGAACAATCCTCTGAACCCACCCGCGTTCAATGCATATTCCGGCTCGGGAAGCGAAACAGCGGCTGTGATCTATGTCAACTATGGGCTGCCGGGCGATTACCAGTTGCTGAAATCCCGGGGCATCTCGGTCGCGGGAAAAATTGTGATTGCACGTTATGGCGCATCGTATCGTGGTGTCAAGGCGCGCCTGGCGGAACAGAATCGAGCTACCGGCCTCTTGATCTACTCCGATCCGCAGGACGATGGTTATCACCGCGGAGATGTCTATCCTGACGGCGCCTGGAGGCCAGCCTCCAGCGTGCAGCGCGGTTCAGTTCTGTATGAGTTCATTTGCCCGGGAAGCGTTGAGGAGGACGGATCCAATGTACCGCACCTTCCTGTCATCCCGCTTTCCTATTCTGATGCAACGCACATATTAACGGCATTGCGGGGCCCGGCTGCACCATCGGATTGGCAGGGAGGATTGCCTTTTACTTACCACATCGGGCCCGGTCCAGCTGTCGTTCGCATGCGTGTCCGGATGGATCGCGTCGAGCGGCCGATATGGAATGTGATCGCGAAGATACCCGGCGCCGGGAATGCTGATGAGATCGTACTGTTGGGCAATCATCGTGATGCGTGGGCTTACGGGGGAGTCGATCCCAATAGCGGAACGACTACGATGTTAGAGCTGGCCCGGGGACTGGGCAGGCTCTTGCAACAGGGCTGGCGTCCACGCCGCTCCATCTGGCTGTGCAGTTGGGATGGCGAGGAGATGGGCGAATTCGGTTCGGTTGCATGGGCGAAGCTACATGCAGGGCAGCTTAGCCGCTCAGCCGTCGCGTATCTGAATGTGGATTACTCAGTTGCCGGCCCTCGCTTCGTGGCCGCTACCGTGCCTTCGCTCAAAGAATTTGTATCTGAGGTGGCTGCCGATGTCCCCGACCCCGCGGGCGGAACGGTGTTGGAGCAAGCGAATCAACAATCGCAGACGGACCTACCGCGCAAGGTCACGAACGTTGACGCCATACGGCCAGTGCCTGAGCGAGCAGGGTTCAGGCCGGGTAATCTCGGCGGAGGATCCGACTATATCGCGTTTCTTGATCATCTCGGAATTCCTTCGGTAGACGCGAAGTTTGACGGTCCCTATGGGGTCTATCACTCGATATTTGACGATCACCAATGGATGGAGAGATTTGGCGATCCCAGGTTTACCTATCACGTCGCCATGGCTCGGATTCTCGGCCTGATGGCTCTTCGCCTATCGGAAGCAGAAATACTCCCGCTGGATTACGAAGAATACGGGCAGGAGATCGAAAGCTATCTCGCGGAAATTGAGAACGGAATGACTCTGATGGGTGGTACCGGTCGAGTCGACTTTGCGCCGGCTAAGCGAGCCGCGGTGGAGCTTACGCATGCGGCCCGGGGCGTTCGCAAACGCACTGGGTACATGCTTGCCCACGAGATTGAACCAACCGAAGATCTAAATCGAAGCCTGGCGAAAGTTGAACAGGCATTCTTGCTTCCCGAGGGCTTGCCGGGACGTCCCTGGTACAAGCACGCAGTGTTTGCGCCGGGCATGAACAGCGGGTACGAGCCAGTCACTTTGCCCGGGATCCGGGAGGCTGCCGAAAACGCAGCGCTGCCCGAAACAAAACGTCAGATCGAGGAACTTACCAACGCTCTGCATCGCGGTACACGCTTGCTGGAAAGCATCCACTAGCTGACAGAGGCTGGCTCGAGGGGAACAGCCGGAGTAACAGCAGTCGAGGAACATAATGAGACGACGTCAATTTCTTGAGTCTATGGCCGCCGCCGCAGTCCTGACTGCCGGCGGAAAGCTGGAATCCTTCGCTATGCCGGCAGCCGGGGCGGCCGCGCATCCTGAGTCTGCGCGGCGCGATTTCTTCTACCGCCCGCAGTATGGATTCGCGGCCGATACCCAGCCGTTCTTCAAGGAGGGAAAGTTCTGGCTCTTTTTCTCGCCCGCATGGCACGACAGTACTCATCTTCCGAAAGGCGAGCCGCTTTACTGGCCGGGCTCCTGGTATCTGACCAGCACGGAAGACTTTGTCCACTTTACCGAACACGGTCGAATCCTCCCGCGAGGAGGGAGAGAGGACCAGGACCTCGATTGCTTCGCGGGTAGCGTGATCGAGGCGGAAGGTCAGTACCACATCTTCTATGCCGGCCATAACGGATACTTTCCAAAAGAAGGGAAGCGCCAGGACGGGGTTATGCACGCCGTGAGCAGCGATCTGTTGCACTGGACCAAGGTGCCTGAGGACACCTTCTATGCCTCACCTTCAATCTACGAACCGAACGACTGGCGGGATCCGTTTGTTTTCTGGAATGAAGAGGCGAAGCAATACTGGATGCTGGTGGTGGCCCGGCTCAAGACGGGGCCTCCCAGAAGACGAGGTTGCACGGCGCTCTGCACGTCGCACGACCTGAAAAAGTGGGAAGTGCGGGAGCCGTTCTGGGCCCCGGGTTTGTATGGAGATCACGAGTGCCCGGAGTTGTTTCGCATGGGTGAGTGGTGGTATCTGGTGTTCTCAGAGTTTTCTGATACCCACCACACGCATTACCGGATGAGCCGGTCTCTGCAGGGTCCTTGGCTGGCGGCGGCAAACGACTCCTTTGATGGCAGGGCCCTTTATGCGGCAAAGACTGCGAGCGATGGAAACCGCCGGTTCGCAGTCGGCTGGAATCCTACGCGCTATAACAAGGACGACTACCTTCGCTGGAACCTCGACGGCGGCTTTACTCCGTGCAAGCCGTATCCGGATGACCTTATGATCGGGCCGTCAGGATGGGATTGGGGCGGCAATCTGGTGGTTCACGAGATTGTGCAACAGCCCGATGGCGCGTTGACCGTGAAGGCTCCAGACACAGTGGAGCGAGCTTTCTCCAAGGATACCGATTACAAATTTCAAGTAGGCACGGGAACAATGAAGGCTGTAGAGCGCGGTGTTGAACTCGATAGCCCGGGAGCGTTTGCATGTTCGCCGGCGGGAAACATGCCGGAGCAGTGCAAGATTGAAACTACGGTTGTATTTAAATCGGGTACGCGTGCTTGTGGCTTGATGCTGCGTGTGAGCGATGACCTGGACTCGGCCTACTATATCCGTTTGGAACCTCTGCGTAATCGGCTTGTGTTCGACAGTTGGCCTCGATCGGGAGATATCCCGTTTGACGTTGGAGTCGAGAGACCGCTCGATCTGTTTGCCGAAAAGCCGGTTAACCTCAAGGTTTTTGTAGACGGCACAACGTGTGTTGTCTATGCCGATGATCGAGTTGCAATGGGTACCCGGCTCTACGATCTGAAGAATGGGCAATGGGGCGTGTTCGTGAGCGAAGGTACCGCGCAGTTCGATAATGTGCGCATTTCGACGATATGACTGCCACGCCGAAACGAAAGCAAAGATCATTCCAGGCGAACTGCGCAAGGTGGCTTTCACTCATCGCGGCGATGACCCTCATGGCGTGGTTGTTGCCGTCGTATGTCACGCGGGCCCAAGCTAACTTTCATTCTCCCGGCGAGCAAGCTTACTTTGACGTGGTTATTAGAAACGGCCACATTCTCGACGGCGCCGGTGGCCCGTGGTATGCGGCGGATGTTGGTATCCGGGGAGACCGCATCGCTGCGATCGGCAATTTATCCGGTGCTGCCGCGAAGAGAGTCATCGATGCAACGGGCGACATCGTTTCGCCCGGGTTTATCGATATGCTCGGGCAATCTGAACTTGCCCTGCTTATTGACAAGCGCTCCTTAAGCAAGCTTTCGCAGGGAATCACCACGGAGATCACCGGCGAAGATAGCTCGGCGGCTCCGCAAAACAGCAGAACACTGGCGGCGCTCGCGCCCTACCTCGAGCAGTATCATCTGGCAGTTGACTGGACCACTCTCGACGGCTACTTTCGCCGCCTGGCAAGGAACGGCTCCGCTCTCAACTTAGGGACCTACGTTGGGGCTGCACAAGTGCGAGAGGCTGTGATCGGCGACGAAGACCGAGCTCCCACAGCGTCCGAGCTCGTGCAAATGGAATCACTGGTTGCCCAGGCTATGAAAGATGGTGCGATGGGGCTTTCCACAGCTCTGATTTATCCGCCGGGGCATTATGCCAAGACGGATGAGCTGATCGCGCTGGCAAAAGTCTCTGCGCAATACGGCGGTATTTACGCGACGCATCTTCGCAGTGAAGGCGCGACGCAGATGGCCGCACTCGATGAAGCAATCCGAATCGGCAATGAGGCGCGACTGCCCGTGGAGGTTTACCATCTCAAGGTGAGCGGCCGTCCGAGATGGGGAACCATGCCGCGGGTCGTCGCCAGGATTCAGGCAGCACGAGAGGCAGGGGTCGATATCCGCGCCGACCAGTATCCATATCTCGTAGGTGCTGCACCGCTTGCCGCGTCGCTTCCGCCCTGGGTAGCAGATGGCGGAGTAGAGAAGCTTCTCGGCCGCTTACGCGATCAGGAAACCCGCGCGCGGATCAAGAGCGAATTGGCGATGGATCACAAAGACTGGGAGAACATGTATCACGATAGCGGGGGCGGGTCTGGCATTCTGATTTCCCAGGTCTTTCATCCGGAGCTCCAGAAATACGACGGCAAGACGGTTGCGGAGGTAGCAGCGATGCAAGGAAAGCCGCAGCTGGATGCATTGTTCGACTTTATTATCGCGGATAAGGCGCTGACGGGGGCCCTGTATTCTCTGGCCAGTGAGCAAGACTTGACCTATGCGTTGAAACAGCCGTGGACATCGATTTGTCTCGATGCCAGCGAGCTTTCGCTCGATGGGCCGCTATTCGAGCCTCATTCTCATCCTCGTGCTTTCGGTGCTTTTCCTCGCTTCCTGGGCCGTTACGTGCGCGACGAGCACTTGATGCCCTTTCCCGAAGCTATTAGAAAGATCACTTCAATGCCCGCCCAGCGGGAACACCTTATCGGCCGCGGCCTCATTAAGGTAGGCTTCTTCGGGGACATCACTATTTTTAATCCATCGACGATTATTGACCGGGCAACATACGCTCAGCCTACGTTGCTTTCGCAAGGGGTAGACGAGGTTTTTGTAAATGGCCAGCTTGAATACGATCATGGAAAGCTCACCGGCGCGGTTGCGGGGCGTCCCCTTCGGGGGCCTGGCTGGCATAAGATCGAGGGATTGAGCTTTGCTGGAAATTGACCGCGACCAATCTTGCCGGCTATTTCCACATCGCGGTGGTGATCGATAACGCAGGCAGGTGAACGTCCAGCACCTTGCCGTGGAACTCTAGTGTAAGGCTGGTACCGTTCTTCGAAGTGTTCATCATCTCAGTGACGATGCCTTGATCTGGCGTAGCAAAAGAGATGATTCGCACTCCCTGGCTGTTGCCGGTCGTCTCGATTCGTACCGCTCCAGGCCGCACGTACTTACTGAAGTGCGCCAGGTAGTAGTAGATGCCTGTATAGATCACTTTTTTGGCTTTGCGATCGACAATCACAACCGGCTGCTGACTATTGTGTTCAGGGTCTGAGTGAACGACGGAGACCGACCACGGGCCTCCATTCTCATCGAGGACCATGTTCCAATAAAGCCACGCTGACGCCGATGCTTCGAGATCGTCGAATATCTGATTGCCCCAAAAGGTTCCGTCAAGAAAATCGCCCATTGGCAAGGGATCGTTGGGGTGACTCATGGTGGCTGGATCCATGGTGGCGTGACAGAGTTCTGTCATCCAAAGATGAAATTGCGGGTATCTCGCGTGCAATGCGGCTATCCGATCAAAGTTCTTAAAGTCGTAACCGTGATAAGGCAGAAGCGCAACATCTTTGATGGTGATGGGATCGTCCAGAACAAACGGGTAGCTCTTAAAGGCAATTTCCCGGGTGGGCGGTTCGCTGGCCATGATCTGCGTGCGGATGCCTTCCTGATGAAGAAGGGGAGCCACATGATCGCGCAACAACAGGTTGATCTCGTTCCATGGAATCTTGGTATAGATGCTGGGCTCGTTGAATAAGCTGAGGTAATCGATGAATACCCCGTTCTTCTGATACTCCTGCAAATAGCGAAGATAGTATCGCGCCAGCGCGTCGTAATATTTCGGATCAACATTCTGATCCTGGTTGACATCCTTAAGCATCCAGTCAGGCGGATAGTCCATTGGCGCTTCGAGGAGAAAATTGCCGTAGCCCCTGGCGCGCTTGATGTAGGTGATCAGCCCATCTGGGCCCAGGTCTCGCGCAATCGAGAAGTTCTTCATCTCGACGTCACCGGGAGTCGGATCGTAGCTGTAGAAGGGGCCTGCGGACATGAAGTCAGTGGAGGCAATCACCGTTTTCATCACGGAAAAGCCGGCTCCCTTCTTTACATCAAAGAGCGACTGATAGAGAGCGCGCTGTTTGCCGGCAGGAAGGTCGTTGATGCAGATGAGCCCGGCCTCGAGGAAAGAGGCGCCAAATCCATCTATTGTCTGATAGCGAACATCATCATGGATTTCAAATCTTGGGCCGATCGCGACTGTGCTGTTTTGAAAGTGCAGTGGAGGCTTGACAGTTAACCGATCTCCAGCGCTGGAAGAGACAACCAAACGGACTTGTTGCGCGATGCAGGGAGATATCAGGGAAAGCGCAAGAGATACCCACACTGCCATTCTCGATCTGTGGACAGACATAGGCACCTTCTAAATCCTGTTGCAAAGCTTCCGCACGAAAGCCCCCGAGCTTTAGACGAGCAGGACCGCTTTGATTGAAGCCGCTTCATGCTTGCTCACGTGTTCATAAGCACGAGGCCCAGCTTCGAGGGGAAATCGATGGGTGATGAGGCCGTTCAGGTTGAGCGCACCTGAGCTAACCAGGGTGATGATCTCTTCCCAACCGGTGCGGTCGCTTTGCGATCCAAAGACCACCAGATCTTTCAGCACGAGCTGGTTGAGGTCAAGGTGGTCGAGCGCATGCTCGTAAACGCCATGGAGCAAAACACGGCCACAGGGGCGCGCCGCTTTGAGCGCATAGCTTGTGCTTGCGGCCGTGCCGGCACAGTCGAAAACTACATCGAAGCTGCCCCCTTCCTCGTTGAGGTGGTAGGCGTCTGCCATTCTCAGATCTTCGGCTGCCTTGAGCCTGTCTGGAAGAACGTCACTGAGAGTTACCCGGCCGGCCGCCATAAGCTTTGCTATCTGGCAGGCAATTAGCCCTATCGGGCCCGCGCCTAATACCAGCACCGATTCACCCGGGTGCACTCCGCACTTTTGCACGGCGTTGTAGACCTCCATATCCAATATGGCGGCCTCCTCAAAGGACATTGAGTCGGGAATGCGGTAGACGTTTCTCTGGGGAAGGACCAGGTAATCCTGGCAACCACCGTCGCTCGAGATACCGCACTCGAAAACTTTGGCACAGAACTGTACTCTGCCTCGCCGGCAAAGATCGCACACTCCGCAACCGACGACTGCGTCCACGGTAACGCGATCGCCTACGCCAACACGACGCACATCTTTCCCAGCCTGGGCGATTTCCCCAGCGATCTCGTGGCCCAGGATCATGGGCGGACGGGCAGTCGGCAAGGCGCCTTTCAAGATGTGAATGTCCGTCCCACAAATGCCGACGGCCTTCACCTTGACCAGGACCTCATCATCTCCAGGGATCGGCGGATCGCCAGCAATGGGCTCGATTGTAAAGTTGTTGCCGCCTTGCCAGACAAGTCTTCTCAAGTGATTACCCGAGGCGATCCTACTGAAACACCGCCTGCATGTCCAGGAATGTTTCACCGTAAATGCTATAAAGTGGCTTGAGCACGACGGGCCAAGGGACCAGTTGACTTAAATAGCCATCCGATCTTCTGTTTTTCATGCGGAGGCTTTGACAGCATTGCTGGCGCGTTTCCTGGGCTCCATTGCTTTGAGAAACGATTTTGCCAAAGCTCTTTCCGCGACCAGCAGGGTTGCGCCGAAGGCCCAGTCCTTTTCTTCCAGGGTGGAAATTCTGATCTTCACTTGATCGCCATGGATGATTGCTCTATCACGCACAGTCCGTTCGATCTCGGGAAGGACAAATTCACCGATTGCTGAAGCGACACCTCCGCCAATTACGATCAGCTCGGGATTCAATAGATTGACCAGGGTGACCAGGCTCGTGCCCAGGCAAATAGCAGTGTCCGACAATAGACGGCGGGTAAAGCGGTCGCCTTGCCTGGCGGCCTGGGCAAGCATTTCGACTGATAGCCGTTTTGGGTTCCCTTTCGACATTTGCATAAGGACATTGCTTAGGCTCTCGCTAAGGCCGTGCTGTGCTTTGCGAATGAGGGCAGAGGCCGAGACCATTGTTTCGAGGCAACCGCGATTGCCGCAGGAGCAGAGCGGGCCCTGCTCAGAGGCTGTGATGTGGCCGAACTCCCCGGCGAAGCCCGCGGAGCCGGAGTACAGCTTGCCATCCAGGATAAGGGCTGCGCCAACGCCTGCTCCGACGGCCACGTAGATAAAATGCCGTGTGGAATCGAGCGCTCCCAGTTTGAATTCTGCATAGGCCTGTGTACGTGAAGTGTCATCAAGCTCGACCGGGGTTTTGAAACGATCTTCAAGGATCTTCTTTACGGGTACATTCGCCCACAGCGGCAGCTTCGGCCAGAAAAGAACAGCGCCGGTGCCGCGATCGAGAACACCTGAGATGCCAATGCCAATACCGTTTAACTCGGCGTAAGAGATGCCGGCCTTCTTGAGGATCTGATCGAGGAGATGAATTAAATGCTGTATCGCCACTTCTGGCCCCTCGGCGGCGCGGCTCTCTCCTTTGATGTACTCGATCACATCGCCGCGAAAATCGGTCACTACGATGCGCACATTCACGGTTCCAAGATGGATCCCAAGCAGGCGGCCGAATTTAGGCTTGAGCGAGAGCAGTGTGGGGCGGCGGCCTCCAGTGGAGTCTCCCTGGCCGGCTTCAACGATGAATTTCGCTGCAAGCAATCGGTCACACGTCTTTGCAATGAGAAATGGGCTAGTGCCGGTTTTCTCCGCGAGGGCAGCGCGGGAGATCGAGCCCTCGGCGCGAATGAGCTGCAGGACCTGCAGAGGGTGAAGCCGGGATGGAGGTACTCTGGGCATGAGGGAAGTCACCTGCCAGTTCGCGAAGATTTGATGTATTTCAACATAAGAATTGCATGGACTGAGGATTATAGGCTGACTTTATATTGACATCTATCCTAAGTGCCTGCTAGTAGTAGCTCAGTCAAACTCGCTACCCGTTTATCTGAATCCACCCTGGCCGGAAAGGCCAAAAAATCGCATGAAACCAAAAAGTTCGTTGCTGCTTCTTCTGCCGCTACTCCTGCTTGGGAGTGCCTACGGCGCAGGCTTTCGCGCATCCGCTGTCGAGGTGGATATTACTCCGGACAGTCCGCAATGGCTTCTTGGATATGGAGCAAGGCAGTCTGACGGAGTGCACGACCACATCTACCATCGCATTGCGGCGCTCGACGACGGCAACAGAACGATTTACTTCATCTCGACCGAGGTGGCAGTTATCTCGCCTGGATATGCGGAAAAGGTTGCGCAGGATATTCAAACGAGACTCGGCATACCGGCGACGAATATCTGGTGGATGGCAA
Organism: uncultured Acidobacteriaceae bacterium; assembly: GCA_963758385.1. Lineage (GTDB taxonomy): Bacteria > Acidobacteriota > Terriglobia > Terriglobales > Acidobacteriaceae > PALSA-350. The sequence continues at coordinate 1,104,154 of CAVWVA010000002.1, forward strand.
CGCATACGCACTCCGCCCCGGAGATTGGGCCGCCTGGTGTGCCCAGGATTTTTATGCCGGAGCGGTACGCGCAGGCCAAGACGGGCGAGTCAAATCCGGAATACTCGAAGTTTGCGGAGGAAAAGCTTATCGAGGGGATGAGGGCGGCCCGGGAAAAATTACAACCTGCCCGACTCGGACTGGGGACCGGCTACTCAACGGCGAATATCAATCGCAGAGCACGGGACGCGGACGGCAAGATTGACCTGGGGAACAACCCAGACGGCCCTGTGGACAGGCAAATCGGACTCATTCGGTTGGAACATCTGGACGGGACGCTGATTGGACTCATCGTCAACTATCCAATTCACGGCACGGTGCTTGGCGGCGAAAACCAAAAAATAAGCGGCGACGCACCGGGCGTTGTCGCTCAGTATGTTGAGGAAAAGCTGGGCGCCCCGATGATTTTCATCAACGGGGCGGAAGGAAATGTTGCCCCCATCTATAGCCAGACAACGAGTTTCAAACTAGCGCACATTGGTGAATTCCGTGTGTTGCTCGGCGACAGAATCCTTGAGGCAAATAAGCGCATCGCTGAGGTCACTGCGGATGTTTCCTTAAGCCCAAGTGACATCGTGGTTGAAACCCCGCTGCGGAGCGGCCTGGTATGGCCGTCGGATCTGAAGCAATATGAGCACGTTAGCAGCAGCGGAGTCTCCCTGGTGCGAATCCCCGTGCGATTCCTGGAGATTAATCATGAAGCGGTTCTGTGGGGCGCACCGCTGGAACTGTTCTGTGAGATTGCAATGGATGTACGGAGTAAGTCGCGGTTTCCGTTCACTTTCTATTTTGGCTTGACCAATGGGTGGCTCGGTTATCTGCCGACTGCCCAGGCAATCCGCGAGAAGGGATACGAGCCGGCAACCTCGCCTTTCACAGAAGAAGCGGAAGATGAATTTCGCGAGGCGGTAGGTGCCCACATCGCGACCCTGCAGCGATGATGGTCTGTAGGAGCAATCACTGCATCAATTGCAAAAGAACGTGAGCGTAAACACGTTGACCAAAATCGTTTGGATGGTTGATTCCGTTCATGGTCAGGTCGTAAAACTTTTTTATCTTCAGCATGTCTCCCCACACCGTAGTCAGGTCGGCCACCGCGATTCCCGGCTGTTTCATTCGATTGAGCGCATCGAGGTACAGGGGATAGAGGGGAAAGGCAGAGGCGTCCCACTCCGGATTGGCGCCCATAGTGGCGATCAGTATGATGTCCGCTTGCGGTAGCGCGGCGCGAATCGCCGAGACCATCTTCTGGTTATTCTGCGCATAGGCTTCGGGGGTGAAACGCCTGCTGCCGTCGTTGCCGCCGAAAGAGAGGATCACAAGATCGGGTTTGGCGGCGATGACTTCTGCGGTTTTAGTGACACCCCAGGCCGTGTCTTGCCCACCCTCGGAGAGGTTGGTGGTGGAGACTTCGGCACCGTAACGCAAGCGTAGACCATCGGCTAGTATGTCGACGTATCCCGGTTGATAAGGGAATTCATGAAACAAGCTTGAGGCGCCCGCGCCGGTGGAGACGCTATCCCCTAATACGACAATGTTGACCGGCTGCCTGGCTTTCAATCTGGCCATGGTTCGTGCCAGTTCGGCAGCTCCCGATGGAGGAATATGCCCAGTCCACTGGGCGTCGTGTTCGTAGGTCGCCAGCGGTTGGAGGTTCTGAAAGATGGGGCTGTTCTCGACAAAATACAAACTGGTTTTCCCACCCGGGGCCTTGCCGAGCGAGTGCGGTGAGCCGATGGGTGGGTGCATCTCGGCCCAGGTCTTGAACGGAATGCGGGACCCCGGGGTGAGCGTCAGAAGATTGGTGCCGCGCTGCCACGTGTAGTCCTTGCCTTCGACGAAAGAAGTGCCACCGTTGACGCTTGACAGGCTCAGAATAGTGGTGGGCACAAAGAGTAACCGTGCGGTTGCCAGAGACTCGTTGGGCGCTTGTAGAAAGAACAGCGGCTCGTTTGACATTCGACTGCCGACCCAGAAAGGCTGCAGCAGACTTGCCTGGTGAGCCGCGGGCAGCTCTGGCTGCGCGTCGCCCCAGGGGTTAGCGGTGATGCTCTGAGCGCGGGAAACAGACAGCAGCGAAAAAGCACAGGCGGCGCTGGCTGCTATTGCGACTGCAGAGGATCGTAGCCGGCCGACAACACGCGACATTCTCTATCTCCCGTTCGGTACTGTCTAGCGAGCTGCGAATTTGATTCCCGTATATTTCTCGACTGCGTCGAGGTTGAGGGAAACGCCGAGTCCAGGTTCGTTGGGAATCTGGAGCATGCCCGAGGAGTCGAGTTTCCACGGGTCGGCGATGATTTCATCCACAAACGGCGATCCGGCAATGTACTCGACCATGTCGGTGTGCCGGTTGGCGGAAGCGAGATGAAGATCGGCGGCAAGCCCAAGGGCGGTATTCCAGCCATGGGGAATAAAGCGCACGCCGTGGTCTTCAGCCATCCAGGCGATGCGCCGTTCCTCGCTGATGCCACCCACCTTGGTGACATCGGGCTGCACGATGTCGAAGGCGCCGCTGGAGATCCACGGACTGAAGGATTGGCGCCGGGTCAGGACTTCACCGCCGGAGATCGGCAAGGGTGCATTCTGGCGGAGCAGAATATAGTCCCGCATATTGTCTGGAGGGAGCGGCTCCTCAAACCAGTGCACATCGTAAACAGCCAGCATCGCGGCTGTTTCGAGCGCCCACTTGTAGCCTTGTGGCCAGAACGCATCGCTTCCGCCGGCGTCCACCATCAAAAAGGAATCGGGTCCGACTGCTTCGCGCGCCGCTCGGACAATCTGCTCATCCAGTTTTTTATTCTTGCGCCCAAACGGACCCCAGCCGATCTTGAATGCACGAAAGCCCTGCTCGCGGATCGAATGCAATCGATCGCTCAGCGGCTGCGGTTCCTGCATCAGGAGAGAAGCATAGGGCAGCACTCGATCGCGATAGCGTCCGCCCAAGAGCCTCCCAACTGGCTGCCCGGTGGCTTTACCGAGAATGTCCCACATGGCAATATCGATGCCGCTGATGGTGTGGGTAATGGTTCCCCCATGGCCCATCCAGAATGTGTTGGCGTGAAGCTTCTCGCTGACGCGTTCCGGCTCAAGGGGATTCTCGCCAAGGTAAAACTGTTCCAGAACACCCAGCGCAGCTTCCACCAGGGCGCTGTTGGTAAACACCGATCCCCAACCGGCGACGCCTTCATCGGTGTAGACCGCAATCAAGGTATGAACGCATTCGTCCTGCTTGATCTCGTTCGCCCAGCCGCCTTCGGGGGTGGCGCCGCGCAACCCGGCTGCCTTGATATGTGTGATTTTCATATAATCTTAGCTAAAATTGTCCTCATACTTATACCATTAGCTCAAACCTAATAAAAGAAACTGATTCTTGCGACCCGAAAGCAGGTCTTTTAGTCGCTTTGAAGATAAAGACGGCCAGTGCCGGAGGCTACGAACGCGAATTACTTTGGCAACTCCCCTGTGCTCAGACTCCATTCAACTAAGGTGACGCGGTATTTCGCCCCTTTGAAACGATGCTCCCGCACCTTCGTATAGGACGGACTGTCATACCACGCCCTTGCCGCCGCCATCGTCGGAAACTCGAGGACAACACTTCCTTCATTGGAACCCCCTTCCAGGTCTTCATGTGCACCATAAAAAACGAGGACCTTCGCCTCATGCCCGGCGAGAGTTGCCGAAGCGTCCTTTGAGTAGGCTGCCATCTCATGTTCATCGATTGTTTTGTCGCGGGTAAAAATCAGGTATGCACTCATTAGCGATCTCCGTTCCAGTGTGTGAAGTTTGTGTTTCCGAAGTTAGCCGGTCGCTTGCACGCATTGTGACAAGCTTTCATGTTATACACGCCGGGTTAAACCTGTGCCGCGCTTTGAGCTAACCCGCTGCTCACGAGCGAGGGGAACGCCGGCCCTCTGGAATAATAATTTCGCGGCGGCCGAAGAGGCGCGCATCCAGCGAAACTGCTCCGGGACCCAGCAAAATAAGAGCGGCCGACATCACGGCCAGATCGAGGTTTGTGAACGCGCTGCCGTGCCTGGCCGCATCAGAAGCGAGAAGCTGTGAAATGCCTACCGTGAGGAAGGCGATTGTCGCTATGCCACCCGCCAGCGGGGTCAGAAAGCCGATGAGGAGCGCCACACCTGCGATAGCGGCCAAAGATCCAACGGGCCAAACCATCAGCGCGGGACCGTCGCGCGAAGTGAGTGCGGCAAAACCGTAGGTAATCGCACCGAAGGCAACCGCCAAGCGAAGAAGCATAAGGCCAACGCCTGGCAATCCGGCCGGGAAGGTAGAGAAAAGTTTTTGCAGTCTACGCCTCCTGGCATGGAAGCAACGCCATCGGCGATCGTAGCCTGCAAGCTCTGAAATTGGACCCCCAGATCGAGTGCTTTTTCGCTGCCACTTAAGGCTTTCCATCGCGCTGGAAACGGACAACCGCTCTAGAGTTGAATGATTCCGCGGCGGATCGCGATGGTGACCGCCTCGGTGCGGTCGCCCGCGTCGAGCTTTTCCATGATGTGTTTGATGTGGCCTTTTACGGTCTCTTCAGAAATGAAGAGGAGGGCCGCGATGTCGCTATTTCGATTTCCGTCGGCAATTTTCCGCAGGACTTCAATTTCGCGGTCACTTAAGGCCTCTTCGCCAAGGTGGACCACGAGATTAGCCGCGACTTCAGGCGGGACGTGTTTTTTCCCGGCATGCACTTTGCGAATCATCTCCACCAGTTGCTTCCGGGGCATGCTCTTGAGCATGTACCCCCGGGCTCCGGCAGACAAGGCACGGTGAATTTCGGCGTCTCCTTCAAACGTGGTGAGCATGATCACGCGGGCATCGGAGAACTCGGTACGAATCGCGACCATGGCATCGATGCCGCCGATATCGGGCAGCCTCAAGTCCATCAACGTGATATCCGGCCGATGCTCGCGGTAACGTTGTATGGCGTCGCGGCCGGTGGAGGCCTCAGCAACCAACGACATATCTGGTTCATTCCTGATGATCGCCGCGATTCCTTCCCTCATGAGCGGATGATCGTCGACGCAGAAGACTCGAATGGGAGGAGCGGGCATGCTACCCTCGTTTCTCTTTGGTTTTTGCCGGCGCCTCGAACCTCTCCCGGTTGAGCCAGGGAAGCCAGCGGGAAATTGGACCACCTGGTCCACTTTCAAATGCAATTGCGGCGGGGATGGTGAGTTCCACCTCGGTCCCCGCGTCGACGCGACTGCGTAGCTTGAGACTAGCCCCAATCCCTTCGGAGCGCTCGCGCATACCTGCCAAACCCCAGTGCCCCTCGCGTCCAGCATCAAGTACGTGAGGATCGATCCCGCTGCCATCGTCGCGCACCAGAAGGCGCAAGTGCTTGCCGGCATATTCTATTTCTACCTCTACACTCTTTGCGCCGGCGTGCATGAATGCGTTGGCAATGGCTTCGCGGCCAATACGGTAGACCTCGTCACGAATTTGCAGACGCAAAGGTCGCGTAGTCCCTTGCGTGATGACGCGGTATTCGAGCTTGTCTTCGATGGCGAATTCCAGTCCTATACGCGAGAATGCGATGGCCAGGTCTCCGCCCTCGGCCTCGTGCGTACGTAGACCACGTAGCGCATTTCGCCCCTCTTCGACGACCTGGCGCATCATTTGCAATACCCGCCGCACGAGGGGCTTGGTGGGAGAATCCTCGGGCAATTGATCCTCAGCGAGATCGAGTTGTAAAGAGGCACTCAGAACGCCCTGCAGAAGCGTGTCGTGAAGCTCGCGGGCGATACGTTCGCGTTCCTCGAGCCGTTCTTCGAGGAGGATGCGGCTTTGCCGGACGATTTGCTGCACGCGCATGAGATACGCCGCGGATACCAAAAGAAGAAGGGTGACAGCGGCAACAATGCGAAACCAGGTGGTCTGATAAAAGTATGGCTGCTGCGTTATGTCGTACACGATGCCGGTGCGATCCCACACTCCGTCGCTACCGCTCGCCCTTACGCGGAAGGCGTGAGACCCGGTTGGGATATTGGTATAAACCGCAGTCCGGGATGCATCGGCATCGAGCCAGCTGGCATCCACGCCGTCTAACCTATACTGCAGGCGGATCTTTTCAGGTGAGGCAAGGTCAACGGCTTCCAAATGAAGTTCGACGTGATGAGTTCCGGGAGGCAATATTGCTTTGCCACCGGCAAGTTCTTTGTTTTTACCGATTGTGACCGCGCCGACAAAGACCTTTGGCTTTCGAGTTGCCGACGTCAAATACGCCAGGTCAAGCATCGCCAGACCCTTCACGGTTGCCACCCAAAGCTTGTTATCCGGTGTGATCGCCAGGCTTGGAGAACCTACGCTGCATTGCACCGAATTCAATCCGTCTGCGCGGTCGAACAATTCGTAATCAAGCGGTAGGTCGTGGTCCGTCACCGATCTCTTGAGGTTGTTGAGCCGTACGCGAATGACCCCGTTGTTGCCGCTGAACCAAAGGTCATGCTGAGCGGACTCCACCATGTTGAGGACTTTCAAATCGTCGTTGACCGGGATGAGTTGCCGGTTCTCGATCAGGCTCATTCCTTTTGGAGAATCCGCTGTATAGAGGTCCCCGAGCGAGTCCTGCAAAAGGCCTATGGAGAATGGACCCTCCCGCGTTTGCTCAGAACGAAAGGGAACAAATTTCTCTCCGGCAAGGCGGTCGATCCCTCCCTGTGTCGCCGCCCAGATTGTGCCCGACCGGTCCTGAAAAACGCTGAGCGCTTGATTGCTCGATAGTCCGTCCGCGATCGTGTAGTTGCGGAAATGCCCGCTCTGCATATGGCTAATTCCGTCTGGCGTGGCCATCCAAAGGGAGCCGTCGTGGGCCACTGCAATTTGCAGCACAACTTTGCTCACGAGTCCTTGTTCCACGGAGTATTGGACAAAGTGGTTATCCCGAAAGCGAAATAGTCCGCCACCGTAAGTGCCAATCCATAGGTCATGGTTGTTGTCTTCTGCTAAGGACCAGATACAAGTGTTTAAGAGTCCGTCCTTCTCGTTGTAAGTCTTGAATTGCTTTCCGTCAAAAACAGAAAATCCACAATTGTGGCCCGCCCAAAGCTTGCCATCGTGGCTTGCCAGGACGGCCATCACAATGTCGTTGGGTATCCCATCGGCAGTAGTGAACATGTGCACGACGCGATGCTTAAGGTGGATCAGCCCGATTCCGTTGGTGCCGATCCACAACTCGCCATCGCGTCCGGCGAAGAACGAGCGCGCATGCAGGTTGGGCGCAGGAGTCTCCATTTGATCTCCGTTCACCCGATACAAGCCGACTCCCGAAGCGACCCACATACTGCCTTGCGGATCTACGTAGTTTCGGTAGGCTGCTGTTTTGGCCACACCGAGTGGTTGCAGCGGGGGCAGAGGCTTGCTGCCCTGGCGCACGATGCCTTTGTTGGTGCAATACCACATGGTCCCATTGCGATCCTGGAAGACGTTGAAGATTTCGTTTTCGCTGACGCCCAAGCTGACCGCCAGATCCGGATGTGGGATGATCTTGTGACCATCCCACTCGATGAATCCTTGCGACGTAACAAGAAGCAAGTGGCCATTCAATGCCTGTGTAATTCGACTGATTGTTATCGTGGGTATCACTTCCACGAATTTTCCGGAGACTTGTCTGTAGAGGCCGTGACTGGTTCCGGCCCACACCGCTCCATCGCGGGCCTGGAGCAACGCTTCGACTTCATCGCTCGGTCCTGAGCCGAGATGGAAAAAGGTCAACAGGGCGGGGTCAAATTGGTCCAGAGCCGGCTTTGGAATAAGCACCACTCCGGCGTGCGTGCCCACCCAGAGATCGCCGGTCGCAGATTCGAGCAACGCGTGGACCGCGCCTTGTGAGGGTGAGCCCAGCGTTTGAAGATCTATCGGGTTAAACTCGCGTCCATCAAAGCTCGCCAGGCCGGACTGGGTGCCCACCCAAAGGAGTCCATTCTGGGTTTGCAGGACAGCGTTGACGACGTTATCGGGCAGGCCGTCTTCCACGGTGAAGTCAGTTCGGATGTAGTCATTGGCAAGCTGATTGGCGTCGAGTGCCAGGGCGGGAACGGCAAGCGTGATCAGAATGATTACGCAGCAAACAGCGAGTGGGGTTATGTGCCGCTGACGCAACTTTGTCCGCGCGCGCATTGTGCTCGACGCATCAATGGCGCGTGAAGTGCACACAAGCAAAAATATACGACAGGATCGCATACTTTGCACGGACCGGGGGATGCTGAATTTCGCTGGGCCGGGCTTACCGAAACGCGCGGACATGAGGTTCACGGATTCTCCGCCACTGGCCTCATCCGACAGGTAACACGGATACTGGCTGAAGTTGCGAAATGGGTGAATGCCGGCATCATTGCTGCGCCGGTTTATTGTGGTTGGAAGAAACCTTTGCGAGCCTGCACCATTAACTTCTTATCTTTCGCCTTCAGCTCGAGCTTATGATAGCTGTTCGGTTGTGTGTCTGGCGGGGGCTTGTAGCCAAGTTCGTACTGCAATCGCAGATCCTGGCTGATCTGCGCGAAGATCTCACGTAGGCCAAGAGTGGGTGAGACTTTAAATACATGGCCACCAGTGCTCTCCGACAGCTTCTGCAAGGCTGCCAATCCGGCATCGGCCTCGGGCGCACGGCCGGCATTCAGACCGTTGATATTGTTCAGAAAGCTGTAAAGGATGGAGTAGACCTGGACATCCGCGCGCTGCGCCTGCTCAATCGCTTCGGCTAGAGACTTCCGACTCCCGTTATCGCCGCCATCGCTGAGAATCACCATTGCCTTGCGTCCGGTCTCGTTTGCCAGGATATTTTTCGCTACCAGGTAGATGGCGTCATACAAAAGGGTTCCTCCTTTGGGGTTGGGGTCCGACTTCAGGTGCGACAAGGCCAGGTGGAGTGCATTCGCTGAGTTTGTCATGCTTTTGAGGGCCAGCACGGTGGTGTCGAACTGCACCAGCATTGCCCGGTCCTCTTTACGCCCCAGCATGGTTTCAAAGAAGACATCGCTGGCCAGCGATTCGTCACCGACGAAGGTTTGCTGGCTCCCACTGGTATCGACCATCATGGCGAAACTCAGGGGGAGATCAGAGCCCTGAGAGAAATAATGGATTGGCACTTCCTTGCCGTCCTGCTTGAGCACGAAATCGTCTTTGGTGAGTCCTGTCTTTAGCGTGCCATCTTTGCTCTTTACGACGGCGGAGATTGCGACCAGGCCGGTTACTACTTTCAGCGTGGTCACCGGCGGTTGTGCTTGCTCCGCGGTTGGGGATGAGGCAGCCTGCCCCCAAGTTGTAGATGAGAGCGCCAGCAGACACAAAGCGCAAGTAGCTTTTATCGCCATACGGCTCCGTGCTCATTTTAGTAGATGGATGCAGACCACGCAGGGGAGTTAGAACCGCAGATCTCTCCTCTGCTGCTTGGTCGACAAACACTTCCCTCAGCGGCTAAAGCCACGTAGGTTTGCTTGCACAACGTACGGGCTGAAGCCCGTACCCTTCAGTCGTTTACTTGTGTAGTTAGTTGGTAGCATTTCGCACATCTCTAGCGATGGGAAAGGTCTCGTATCCAGATGTCTTTGAATTCCATGTTGCCCTTTCCGCCGGCGTGCAGTTGCAAGGCGATCTTGCCATCGAATGAGGTTGGTTTGGGATCGGTGAAATCCACCATTGGTACACCGTTCAGGCGAGAGCGGTAACGGTTGCCGTCAACCTCTACGAGATAGTCGTTCCACTCTCCCATCCGCACAACACCTTCGTTTTCCGGGGCCGGCCACACCACCCAACCGCGCCCGTCCTCGGCATACACTCCGGCGGTGTGATGCATCATGGTGCAGTCGATCTCAAACTGCATCCCCTGGGTCACATCCGCGGTTCCGGGCTTGAATGCGCTATGGAAGAAGACGCCGCTGTTGCCATCGCCCACGCACTTGAAACGTAGGGAAAGCTGAAAGTCTTTGTAGTCCTTCTCGGTTTGCAGGTAGCCGTAGTCCTGCGTCAGGCCTTTTCCGTGGATCAGCCCATCTTCGACTGCCCAGCTTTCGTGGCCGATATTGGTCCAGCCGCTCAGATCCTCTCCGTTAAATAAACGGATCCAGTCTTCACCGGGGAGCGTGGCCTTTGCCTGGGCTCGGACGACGCAGGAGACGAGACCCGTTCCGGCCAGGATCAAGAAGAGCATAAAGAGCCTGAAGAGGAATACATGCGAACTACGATGGTTACATAATGGCATTGGGAATCTCACAGACGATTGGAAGAGTGCGCTTGGCGAGAATTCTATCAGGGACCTGTGGGGTAGCCTTTCCAGGGATGATACGATTGCGCTACTTTCACAACAATAAAGCGCGGCCGCTGACTCACCACGGGCTCTCAGATCTGGACAGCGTGCCCGGAGGTTCCTTTGGTACGGTGGAAAGCTTATGCCGGCACTGCACACGATGAAGGACGGCGAGCGTTATGGGCCGCGTTCATTGGATTCTTCGTGGACATGTTCGACATGTATCTGCCGATCGTGGTCCTTGGGCCGGCGATGTCTTACTTTCAACCGGCGACGCTGAGCCCGGTGTTGAAGTCGACGTTGTTCTATATCGTTTTTGCGTTGTCGCTGGTGGGCCGGCCCGTGGGAGCCGCGATTTTTGGCCATTACGGCGACAAGCTCGGCCGGCGGAAGGCCACGATTATTTCCATGGGTGGTTTCGCGGTCGTGACATTGCTCATCGGGCTGCTGCCGGGCTATGAAACCTGGGGCCTGGGTAGCATCGTGGTGCTTACGCTGTTACGTTTCGTCGACGGCATTTTTCTGGGAGGGGAGTACACCGGAGCCAACCCCCTGGCCATGGAGCATGCGCCCAAGCAGAAGCGCGGGGAGTGGGCGGCGTTTATTCACCTGGGTTTTCCGCTGTCTGTGGCCGCCATGGCCCTGATCACCAGCGGGTTGTTGCGGGCGCTGCCGGCGGTGACTCCGCATTCCCCATACATGCGATGGGGTTGGCGCCTTCCATTCTTTCTAGGGGCGCTGTTGGCCGGCGGAGTTTTCTTTTATTACATTGCGAGGGTTCGGGAATCGAGCATCTGGGCCCAGAGCGAGAAGACCGAATCTCCGCTGAAAGAACTGTTCCGGGGAGCCAATTTCCGTTGCCTGGCGCAGGTCTTCCTGGTCGCCAGCGGAGCATGGTTTACGCTGAACGCGGTTACGTCCATGCTTCCCGGCGTTTTGTTGACGGTACTGCACGTGAACAGCGTGGTCGTGACCAACGCGCAATTGGTCGCGAACCTGGTGTTGGCGATTTGTTTTGTTCCTTTCGGCAGGTTGGGCCAGAGGATCGGGCGGCGGACAGTTCTGGCGCTGATGGGGGTTGCCGGTATAACGGTAGGCCCCATCCTGTATTACGTGCTCGTCCGGTCCGGCTACCGGAGCGCGTGGCAAGTGGTGTTGTTGGTGACGCTGATCAATTTGTGCGCAATCCCGGCATGGGCGATTGTCACCTCGTATATTAACGAGCGCTTTCCTACCGTGGTCAGGGCCTCCGGCTACGGCATCGGTTACAGTGCTGCTGCGATTATCCCGGCGTTTTCATCCTTTTACATGCTGGGCCTGAACGCATTGGGGATGCCCTACGCGTACACCGAAATCGTCCTACTGGCGTTGGGGGGCTTGCTCTTGCTACTGGGCGCGGTTGCCGGGCCGGAAACCAGGCACGTCGATTTGGCCTAAACTAGCGGGCGGAGGTATCGAGCATGCCAGGAGATGTGTATCCGAGGTTTCGCGCGGCTGCGGTGCAGGCCGCGCCGGTGTTCCTGGACCGCGATGCGACCATCGACAAGGTGGACATGCTGGTGCAGAAGGCGGTTGACGCGGGCGCCGAGCTGGTGGTGTTGGGAGAGTCCTTTGTTCCCGCCTTTCCGGTATGGAATCTGATCTATGCGCCCATGGATCAGCACGGCTTCTTTCGGCGTCTGTTCGACAACGCGGTGCAGGTGCCTGGGCCACACACCAGGAGATTAAGTGAAATCGCGAAGCGTCACCGCGTGGTGCTCTCGGTGGGGATCACGGAGAAGGGCTCCGTGAGTATGGGAGCCTTGTGGAACACGAACCTTCTTTTCGATCGCGACGGCAGCTTGCTGAACCGCCATCGCAAGCTGGTTCCCACGTGGGCGGAAAAGCTTACGTGGGCGAATGGTGACGCGGCCTATCTTCGTCCGGAGGAGACCCATCTGGGACGGATTGGGGCTCTGATCTGCGGTGAAAATACCAATACGCTGGCACGGTTCGCCCTCCTGGCACAGGGGGAACAGGTTCACATCGCAACGTATCCGCCTGCGTGGCCGTTCCATCGTCCTGGGAGCGATGGGGATAGCTACAATCTGGGCGAGGCGATTCGCATTCGCTCAGCCGCCCATGCTTTCGAGGGCAAGGTATTCAACATTGTGGCCGCATGTGCGCTGGACGCCGATGCCATCGAGCAGCTTTCCCAGGGCGATCCGAAAATGAAGGAGGTATTGCAAGCGACGCCATCTCCAGTCTCAATGATCGTCGGACCGAACGGGGAGTTGCTGGGGAATGTGCTCAAGGGGAGCGAAGGTATGGTGGTTGCCGAGATCGACATCGGTCGCAGTATCGAGCACAAGATGACCCATGACATTGTCGGGTCTTACAACCGCTTCGACATTTTTCGCCTGGAGATCGATCCCACTCCTCACCGTCCAGTGTGGATCAAGAAGCCGGGCCGGAGCGGAGAGGGGGCGAGCGAGGCGAGCCAGGCGCCGGAGGTGCAAGAAGACCTATTCGGTGATGAGTTCCCCGTGGGAAGCCGTGCTCGCGAGAGTTAGCTGGAGATGCAGTCGACAGCGGTTATTCGACGATAGTGAATTCCTCGATGGCCGGCGGTGTAAGGCTATAGTCGCTGTAGCGAATCCATCGTGGACGTACGACAAAATATGCGATGCCAGGCCAGCTCATTCGCGACGGGCCGTCGGGCCAGGCCGCGAAGTATATCTGCTGGTAACGGTGCAAGTCCGATCCCGCCAGCTCGCAAGCAAGGCCATCGAGCTGCACCGTCTGCTCTCCGGTCCAACCGACCACGAAAGAACACCTGGGGTGCGCGATGAGGTTCGGGTATTTACGGGAAGACCTGACGGTGTCGAAGACGATCTCAAGATCCGGAGTGACGGCGATGCCGACGAGCGCGGATTGTGGGACGCCGGTGGCGGCGACGCTCGACACCACCCCGTAGCGATGTTGTGCCATGAACGAATACAGCGCTATTCGATCCATCGTTCGCCCCTGTCTTCGGCGAAGAACCCAGGTGTCAAAAGCCGGGTCCATACGGTCCCCGTTTTTTTTGTTAGCGCTGATAAATGAGTTGGCCGTCGAAGATATCGTCCACGTAACCGGCGCTGATTTTTGTACCGACGGCTTTCTTCGATAGCTTGATGCTTTTGATTTCTACACGAGGAAAGACCAGCACAGGAGAGCCAATCTCTTCTGAGCGACCGCAAGTTAGCTGCTGCTCGTCTACGGAATGAACAAAGCAAACAGCGCTTTCCTTGTCGCTCTTAATGTGGATTCTGGTGTGCGGGCCCAGGCCTTGCACCTGCTGCCAGCCGCGGGGCACTGGATCCTGCGCGGCGCCACAAAGGCCCATCAGAATGAATGGCACGAGCGCAAGTTGGAACCAGTTTCGCATCTACGCAGCGTAAGCTACCAAAGCCTCTTAGCGAAATAGCTATTTTGTGGAGGCGGATTTTCCGGGGTCGAGCAGAGATCCCGGGGGCCCGGATTTCCATGGAATGACTGCGGCTCTCCCACAAAGGTTCTTGACGTTGCCGACAAGCTGCGCTTCAGCATACAACTACGACTTGCGTACGTGTCACGCAAGAACTATGGCGAACCGTGTCAGAACCCGTATGCTCATCACAAGCGGCGATTCTCTGAAACACTTTCATCGATTCTTTCGGGGGAGGGACTCGATGAAAGGGAACGAGGAGAATCGCCGCCGGTATTTGCGTTCCTGTAGTGATTGTTTCGTCCCTCCCCAATCTTAATAAATCTGAGGTGGTAGAAATGGTCCCGCTCAAGCCTGAGGAAACGCTGCACGATTACCTCAGACGGCATTTTGAAAGAATCTCCAAAGGCAACGCTCGTCAGTTTGCCGAACAGAAGGAAGTACCCAACGTGGACGCTGGTCGACGTGCGCGGCACTCCGGCGGAAGCGACCAGGCAAAATTAAGAGAAATCGTGCCGGTCGTGTGAATCCAGCCGCGCGCTGGAGTGTTCTCTATCTTATGCCTTGATGCGTGCCGGAAAGGGTAATCCATTCGCCTGCTCCGCCCCAACCATTTTTCTTAGTCTTTCCAGTCTGCCAGCGCATTTGCTGAGTTGCTGCTACCAGCGTGAGTGAGGCGTGTCTGCTTGAGAACCGGCCCTGATGCAGAGCAGCAGAACCGTGACGCATTCATGGCAACTGGGAGAGGGGTTCCTTCTATGCCGTCTCATAATTTAGATTAGGCCCGAGCCAGCGCTCGACCTCGGCTACGCTCATCCGCTTGCGTTCGGCGTAGTCCGCGACCTGATCGCGGTCGATTTTACCGAGGCTGAAATAACGCGACTCCGGGTGCGCGAAGTAGAGGCCACTGACGCTTGAGCCGGGCCACATCGCAAAGGACTCGGTGAGCAGCATGCCGGTGTTGGCCTGCACATCGAGCAAGCGCCAGAGCGGACCTTTCTCTGTGTGATCCGGACAGGCTGGGTAACCTGCGGCCGGGCGGATGCCGCGGTACTTTTCCTGGATTAGGTCGGAATTGCTCAGGCCTTCAGCGCAACCGTAACCCCATTCACACCGCACCCGCTTGTGCAGGCATTCGGCGAATGCTTCCGCCAGGCGGTCGGCGAGGACCTCCGCCATGATGGCGTTGTAGTCGTCGTGCTTCGCCCGGAAGCCGTCGCACAGCTCCTGCAGGCCGATCCCGCTGGTGACGGCAAAGGCGCCGATGTGGTCGGGCAGGCCGGTTTCACGGGGCGCAATGAAATCGGCGAGCGAGCGGCAAGGCTCGCTGCCTTCCCGATTGGCTTGCTGGCGTAGGAAGTGGAACCGCTGCAGCACCTCGTCACGCGCTCCGCCGGTGTACAGCTCGACATCGTCGCCCACGGCGCTGGCGGGGAAGAAGCCGTAGACGCCGCGCGCAGTGATCTGGTTCTTCTCAATGATGGTGTCGAGCAGCGCATTGCCTTCGGCCTGGAGCTGGCGTGCCTGCGCCCCGTACTCTGGATGATCGAAAATGCGCGGGTAAATGCCTTTGAGACCCCAGGCGTGGAAGAAGGGCGACCAGTCGATGAAGTCGCGCAACGTCGCCAGGGGAAAGTTATCGAGCACCCTTACCCCGGTAAACCCGGGCGTTGACAGGTCTTCCGCGCGCCACTCGATGGGAGTTCGCCTTTTGCGGGCCGTCTCGAGCGATACGAGTTTGGGGCGGGGTGAGGAGTGGGCCTTGCGCAACGCCTCGTAGTCGGCGCGATGCTGGGTTACAAACGCGGCCTTGCCATCTTCACTCAACAGGCTGGTGGTGACGGGCACCGCCCGGCTGGCATCGAGCACGTGAACCACCGGCTGGCTGTAATGGGGCGCAATTTTGATGGCGGTGTGCGCGCGGCTGGTGGTGGCCCCCCCGATGAGCAGGGGTTGGTTGAAACCCTGGCGCTCCATCTCGCGGGCGACGTGCACCATCTCGTCCAGCGATGGCGTGATGAGGCCGCTCAGGCCGATCAGATCTGCTTTTTCTGCCTTGGCGCGCTCGAGAATTTTTTCCGAGGAAACCATGACGCCCAGGTCGATGACCTCGTAGTTGTTGCAGGCAAGCACAACGCCGACGATGTTCTTGCCAATGTCGTGAACGTCTCCCTTGACGGTGGCGAGCACGATTTTTCCCTGCGCCCTGACTTCCTGGCCGGCGGCGGCCATGGCGACCTTTTCCGCCTCCATAAACGGCGTCAGATGGGCCACCGCCTTCTTCATCACCCGGGCGGACTTAACCACCTGGGGCAGAAACATCTTGCCCGCTCCGAACAGGTCTCCGACCACGCTCATGCCGGCCATCAGCGGGCCTTCAATCACCAGCAGCGGGCGGCCCAGCTTGACACGGGCTTCTTCGGCGTCGATCTCGATGTAGGTATCGATACCTTTAACCAGGGCGTGGGACAGACGCTCCTCAACGGTTCCGTTGCGCCACTCCTCTGCCTTTTTTTCGCTTACCACGGCGCCGGCGTTCTTGAGCGATTCGCCGAACTCCACCAGGCGCTCGGTGGCGTCGGGACGGCGGTTGAGCAGCACGTCCTCGACCAGCACCTTGAGCTCAGGGTCAATCTCCTCGTAGACCTCGAGCATGCCGGCGTTCACGATACCCATATCCATGCCGGCGGCGATGGCGTGATAGAGAAACGCGGAGTGCATGGCCTCGCGGACCTTGTTGTTGCCGCGAAAGCTGAAGGAGATGTTGGAGACGCCGCCGCTGACCTTGGCGTGGGGCAGATTGGCCTTGATCCAGCGGGTGGCGTTGATGAAGTCAACCGCGTAGTTGTTGTGCTCCTCCATGCCGGTGGCCACGGTGAGGATGTTGGGGTCGAAGATGATGTCTTCGGGAGGGAAGCCTACGTCGTCGACCAGAAGGCGGTAGGCCCGCTCGCAGATGCGGATCTTCTCCTCATAGGTGGCGGCCTGGCCCTGTTCGTCGAAGGCCATCACTACCGCCGCCGCGCCATACTTGAGCACCGTCGCAGCGTTATGGCGAAACTTTTCTTCGCCTTCCTTGAGCGAGATGGAGTTCACGATGCCCTTACCCTGCAGGCACTTGAGGCCGGCCTCGATGACCTCCCATTTGGAGGAGTCGACCATAAAGGGGACCTTGGCAACCTCGGGCTCACTGCCCAGCAATTGCAGGTAGCGGGTCATGGCGGCGACGCCGTCGATCATGCCCTCGTCCATGCAGATGTCGAGCACGTTGGCGCCGTTCTCGACTTGCTGGCGGGCCACGCTTACCGCTTCTTCGAATTTGCCTTCTTTGACCAGCTTGGCGAAGCGGGGCGAACCGGCAACGTTGGTCCGCTCACCGATCATGATGTAGACGCCGGGCTGCTGGGTGAAGGGCTGCGATCCGGAGAGACGGAGTGGCTTGGGTTCCTTCGTTTCGCTTACGGGTTCGCTCACGCTAGGATCCCGCTCCGGAGTAGGCTGCTCCGATGGCCGCTGTTTCCCACTTTCGCGGAGGCGCGCCTTCGAGTGCTTTGGCGATGGCCGCGATGTGCTCGGGGGTGTTGCCGCAGCAGCCGCCGGCGATGTTGATCAGGCCGCCGCGGGCGAAGTCGCCGAGGTAACGGGCCATGTCCTGCGGGCCCAGATCGAAGCCGGTTTCGGAGAGGGGATTGGGCAAACCGGCGTTGGGGTAACAGGAGATAGCCACGTCCGCCTTCTCCGAGAGCTCCTCCAGGAAGGGGTACATGAGGTCTGGGCCGAGCGAGCAGTTGAGCCCCACGGAGAGCGGGTTCACGTGCTTGACCGCGTTCCAAAACGCCTCGGTAGTTTGGGCGGAGATCAGGGTTTCGCCTCCGCGGCCTACCGCAGCCGAGATCATTACCGGGAGTTCCGTCCCATCCTCATCGAACACCTCGCGTATGGCGACCAGGGCTGCCTTGGCGTTCAGCGAGTCGAAGATGGTCTCGACCAGCAGCAGGTCCGCGCCGCCGGCGATGAGGGCGCGGGCCTGCTGGGCGTAGGCGGTCTTTACCTGGTCGAAGGTGACCACGCGGAAGCCTGCATCGTCAGGATCGGGGGAGTTGGAAAGAGAGACCGTCAAGGGCCCGATGGCCCCAGCCACGAACCGGGGCCGCGAAGTTGCGTTAGCCAGCCGGTCGGCCCATTCCCTGCATTGCTGCGCCGAGGTTTCATTGATCTCCCAGGCCAGAGCGCTGAGGAAGGGGTCGTCGATGACCTTTTGGTAGAACGCGGGGTCTTTGCGGCCGCCGTGCTCCCGCGGGTCGTCGACGAAGAACTCGCTCTGGGTGATGCTGGTGGCGCCAAAGGTGTTGGTCTCGATGATGTCGGCCCCGGCCTCGAGAAAGCGGCGATGGATGTCGCCAATCATCTTCGGTTGGGTCAGGGAGAACAGGTCACCGTTGTTCAGCAGATCCTTTTTGGAATCCTTGAAGCGCTGGCCACGAATGTCCGCTTCTTTCATCCCGTACGTGCGGATGGTAGTGCCCATGGCCCCATCGATGATGGCGATGCGGCGCTCCAGGATCTTTTGCAGCGGATGTTGTTGGGCTGGTTTCATTTCGTGGGCCTTGGCGTGGCTACATTGCCACACTCGGCGCGGTACCACGCCTTTTTCATTATATCGGCAATTGGGCGAGGGAAGCAGGGAGGCCCCCGGGCGGTTGTACACGCAACGGTCCCCATGTCATGGGCAGGGTGCGATCAAAGCAGGACGGGTGGCCGCCATGATTTCCAATAAGTCGACTCCGATGATGCTATGGCCCAAACGCGCTACTGCAAGCCATACACATCGAGTTCACCCCTGGGACTTGTCGCCGACACAGGATCATGCCCGGTCGAGATATAGACTTTGCCGTTGGCCACGATCGGAGAACTGAACTTGATTCCGTAGCCTGGCACATCGTCAGAGTTTTCTGAGCTGTTGTACAGCTGATGGGACAGGTTATTGGCATCGTAGGCGCGAAGCGTGGCGTTGGTGGATGCCTGGGGGCTCTGCAGCGGCTGCCCGGTGTCGATCATCCAGAGGATTCCATTCGTGGCGCCATTGGCGGAGATGAACGGCGTCGTGCCGCGGGTGTTCTCCTGGATGCTTGGCGTGGTGTAGGCTACCGGCGTCAATGTTCCTCCGGAGTAGGAAAACTGGCCTATTCCAGCCGGCGCATTCGTCGAGGTTGGGGTTACTCCCAGATATAGAAAGCCGTTATAGAAAGCAGACGTGCCAAAAATCTCATAGGAATTTGCCATGGTGGTATGGGCGCCCAGACTGTCGGTGCAGGTGGATGAGTACGGCGGGTCAAGAGCGGCCTCAAACCACAACGTCTGGGTGGCTCCCGCGTCGTTGGCCTGCTCCTGGCCAAGATTTGCGGTGCTTACCATGTAGAGCTTTCCTGTCTTGCCCCCAGCGACGAGCTGGGAAGCTCCCGGAATGAGCAACAAGCCGCCCGACGCGAGATCGGCGTCATTGCAGTCCATGTATTGGTAGTTGTTGGGGGTGAAGTAGTCCTGCATCTGCAGCTGTCGAATTGAATTTCAATATTGAATCGGACCAGGCAGTCTTTCCGTCCCACGGCCCATTGCCCGTGGTGACGTATACGTTGCCAGAACTGTCGGCGACCGGGCCGCCACTGCCCATCCAAACGCCGCCGGCACTGGCATAGGTACCCTCGCCGTTGAGGTTAGGGCTGGCATTGAACACGCCGGTTTGTGCCAGGGTCTGGGCGTTGTAAGCCAACAGCCATCCGCTGTGGCAGCTACCGAAACCGATGTAAATTGTGTTGTTGGCGAGTAGCAGGGCAGCGCGTTGTATACACGAAGAGGGCAACGTGAGCATGCCGTTGACCGCAACTGAGCTTGTTCCCGGGACTGAAGCTTGAATGGTCATCGGGCCATCGAATTTCTGTGCGCCGGTTGTAATGTCGAGGGCATTCAGACGAAAAGTGGGCTTATTGCCTGACTGAACCTGCACCGATACCACATACATCGTGTTCGAACCGAGATCGATGACTGGCGTCGATGTAACGCCGTTATAAGGCTGAATTTCGCCGGTAGTCACCGGCGTTTCTCCGGACTGCAACAGAGAGACCTGCCATAGGGGCGTGCCGCTGCCGTAGTTATCGGCGTCGAAGGCGTAGACGCTGTCCCGTTGGGTAGCGACGAACACCACATCGTGCGTGCTGCCGTTTACCGTGAGGCCGGAAACCAGCAGCGGCTCGGCATAAATATAGCCATCCACCAGGTACGAGAACAGTTTTCCGAATGTCGCGGGGGTTACGTTGGATGGAGTGAGCGACTGCTCGCCGGGATTCAAGCCGCTGCGGTTGTTGTCGAATTGCCGGGTGAGGATGTTGGCATTGCCGCCAGAGGACTGCGACGTGACGGTGAGGGCCGCGTTGCCACTTACGCCGTTGACTGTAGCCGAGATTTGCGTAGACCCGGAAGCAACTGCGGTTGCCAGTCCAGTTGAACTAATTGTCGCCACCGCGGTTTTGGCCGCGGCCCAGGTAGCTGTAGAAGTGACGTCGGCTGTCGAGTTGTCGCTATAGCTTGCCGTGGCGGTGAACTGCTGTGTGGCTCCAACCGCGACGCTCGGAGTGCTGGGTGTAACGGCGATGCTGGCCAGCGTCTTCGAGGTGACGCTCAGCGTAGCGTTGCCAGTTATGCCGTTGACCGTAGCCGAGATTTGGGTAGAGCCGGAAGCGACTGCGGTTGCCAGCCCGGTCGAACTAATTGTCGCTACTGCGGTTTTGGCCGCGGCCCAGGTAGCTGTAGAAGTGACGTTGGCTGTTGAGTTGTCGCTATAGGTTGCCATGGCGGTGAACTGCTGCGTGGCTCCAACCGCAAGGCTCGGAGTGCTGGGGGTGACCGCAATGCTGGCAAGCGTCTTTGCGGTTACGGTTACGGTCGTCGAGGCAGAGGCTGTGCCGTGAGCGCCAGTGGCGATGGCGGTGTACGAGGTGGTGGCAGTTGGATTGACTTTTTGTGTTCCCCCGCTGGGCGACACGGTGTACTTGCTGCCATCCGTGCCAGTAATCGCCAGCTGGGTGGCGTTGGTCGCGGTGAACGTTAAGGTGGAGGAACTTCCCGAAGAAATCGAAGCCGGACTGGCGGCGATGCTGACGGTCGGCGTGGCGGCCGTTGCAGACACGGTGAGGACGATATGCGCGGTCGCTGCGCCACCACATCGATCCCACTCTTCCACGGTAGTATGCTGCGTTCCCGCGGGAATGGCTAATTGCGTGTTCATGCTATTTCCAGCGACGACGTAAAGCTTTTGGTTGTTGACGTAGATCCCCATGGAAGCCACGCCTTTAGAACAACTGGTGGTCGCCGTTGCGACATAACTCACGGGCGACGTCACCGTGCTGCCATTGACGGGTGACGTTACCGAGACGCCCGTTGGCGTGGTAGTGCCGGTGCCTACAGTGATGTCGATGTGAGCGACGGTGGCGCCCTTGCAATGGTCCCATTCCTCGACCGTGGTCTTGTAAGTGCCCGGAGTGAGAGTAATCGTGGTGTTCAAGGTTGGTTTATCTACGACATAAATCAATTTGTTATTAACGTAGATGCCCATCGACGCTACACCCTTGGCGCAAGTGGTCGTAGTTGCTGTCGCGACGTATAGCACCGGCGAGGTCACAGTCGCATTATTTGCCGGGCTAGTGACGGTGACAGCTGCGAATACAGGCGCTGCGAACGT
Organism: uncultured Acidobacteriaceae bacterium; assembly: GCA_963758385.1. Lineage (GTDB taxonomy): Bacteria > Acidobacteriota > Terriglobia > Terriglobales > Acidobacteriaceae > PALSA-350. The sequence goes on from CAVWVA010000002.1 coordinate 1,125,637, forward strand.
AAAAATTGCTGAAAGGATGTAGCGGATAGATTTCAAACAAGGCCTCCCACGGATCGTAGCCACGCGGCGCATCCGGGAGGCGCGGATGATCTCGGCGACTGGTTTCTGTTAACTTGATTTCGACTTAGGGGAGTTCTGTCGCAGTATAGAGCCTTAATGCAACGTTCACAACCCTTTAATGCTTCGGAACACTGGTCAAACAAGTCTCAGCGGGGCCGCCGTACCGTGAGGCTCGCCTCCCCGCTGCTGACGGCAAAACTGCCACTTACCCCGAGATAGCGGGCAGTAACGGTATGGGTTCCTGCAATGGCTGGGGCGATGCTAAGGGTTGCTGTGCCATCACTTAGCGTTACCGCGGCGCCTCTGTTCAGAGGGACCGTCCTGTTGCCTACGGTGTCGCTGAATGTGACTCCACCTTTAGGGACAGTGGCGGAGTGAGTCGTGTCTCGCACCGTCACCGTAACAGTTACCAGGCCACCGGCCGCGACCGGGTTGGGGGAGACGTTCACCGCGGTCCGGGTCTTATCCGGGGCAATTCCCGTGCCGCTCAGCGCGATGTTCTGCGTAGCGTCGCCAGGGAGGGTCAGGTTCAAGTTGGTATCGGTCAGCGCCAGCGACCCGTTGATGGACCCGCCATTCACCGGAATGAAGTTGATGGCATACACACAGGATTTACCGGCTGCCACGCTGGCGGCGACGCCCGAAGCGGCGACCTCGGGACAAGTGGTCACGCCAGCCAATGCAAAGCTGGCCGCGATGGTTGGATTTGTGCCTGTAGCAGGTACCGGGAAGGTGAGCCCTGCGTTGCCGATATTCGTTACCATGATTGATTGCGGGCTATCGGTACTGATTGATTCCAGCCGGGTTCTGACGAAGGTCAGGGACGGCGGATCCGCAAGATCGACCATCAAAAGGTCGCCCCTGGCGGTGTCCTGAGAAAGATAGAGGTTGCCCCGGGCATCCACTGCGATCCCCCACGGCTCAGTGAGACCGCCGGCGACCAGGGTCTGCACGTAAGCGCCGCTCGGTTGCAGTGTCTCCTTATAGACAGTCCCCGTGGCAGGAGCGGCGATGTAGAGGTTGCCGTTGCCATCGGCCGCCACGCCCTCGGGATCGGCGATTCCGCCGGCCAGCACGGTCTGAACGTAACTGCCATCGGCTTGCAGTGTCTGCTTATACACTTCACCCTGGCGGGCGTCGGCGATATAGATATTGCCAAGGCCATCGACCGCGACTCCGGAAGGGCCAGTGATCCCACTGCCGATCGCTTTCTCTGCGTAGGCGCCGTTGGCCTGTAGTGTCTCCTTATGTACATCGCCAGTGCTCGAAGCGGTGATGTAGAGGTTTCCACGGCCATCCACTGCGACCCCGTCCAGACCGTCGAGATCGGTGACAATCTCGCTCTGCCGGTAGCTGCCGTGAGACGGCGTCTCCTTATAGACAACATCAGAATCGGCGATGTAGACGTTTCCGCCGCCATCCAACGCGACGGCGGTGGGGAGGGTAAGGCCGACGGCGATTGGCGTTCGGGAGTAGGCGCCGCCGGAAAGGGCTTCCTTGTAGACGGCGCCGCTTCCGGCTTCGGCGAAGAAGACGTTGCCGGCGGCGTCGACCGCTACGCCAGATGGGTTGATCAAGGCGCTGTCAATGGGGATTTTGGTTCCCGGCAGGAACGACACCTGCGGAGCCAGACCTGCGCCGTACATATAGCCGGTGGCGAGGGTGTTCCCGAGCCCATCCTTAAGGATTGCCGCGCCGTACCGGATTCCCGAGAACTGCGGCTTCAAGGTCACGTCGATGGTGCAAACGTCGCCAGCGGCGTAGGTGTAGCTGGCTCCGTTGGTGGTGCAGCTGCCTGTACCTGCATCGGCAAAGTCCAAGCCAGCCATTCCGCCGGTTAGCACAGCCGGGCTGCCTAGCTTGCCCGCGGTATCCAAAGTGAAGATCAGAGAAATGGTGAGACTGGTTGCCCCTACGTTTACCTGCCCGAAGTCCGCAGCGGCGCTCTGCAATTTCTCGATCCGGTTGTTATCGGTATCGGCGAGGTACAGATCGCCGCGCGCATTTACTGCGACCCCATGGGGATTCTGTTCGCCGCTGGATACTACGGTGCTTTGTATATAGCCGCCATTGGATGGCGTTTCCTTAAATACGTCGTCGTTCTTGTCGTCCACGTAGTTGGAGAGATCGCTGAGAGCGCTGAAGTAGATGTTGCCGCGCGCATCGGCTGCTATGCCAAAAGGAGACCGTCCGCCGCCGTAGGATGTAAGGTCTGCAAGCGTGCTTTCGCTGTATCCGCCGGCGGATAGCGTCTCCTTCAACACCCGATGGTCGTAGGTATCCGAGATGTACAAGTTGCCCAGGTTGTCGACAGCTACCGCAAAAGGATAAGCCAGTGTGCTGGTCGGCACTGTGCTCTGGATGTAGGTGCCGCCCGAAAGTGTCTCCTTCAAAATGCGGTTATTGAAGTAGTCGGCGATATAGACATTACCCGCTATGTCGACTGCTGTCCCGAAGGGGAAATCCAGCCCATTCTGCGGGCCGGCGATGGTCGTCGGGACATAGCTTCCTTCTAACAGCGTCTCCTTCAATACCTGGTCATTCCCGGTGTCGGAAACGTAGACGTTGTCCAGCGAATCCACCGCGACTCCCTCGGGGATGTACAAGTAGCTGGATGCGTAGTCGGCGATGGAGCTTTCGATATAGGTACCTCCCGAAAGCGTCTCCTTCAAGATCCGGCTATTGTGAGTGTCGTCTATATAGACAGTGCCGCCGGAGTCCACCGCCACGCCATCCGGGTTGTTCAATTTGCTGGTGGGCACCGTGCTCTGCGCACCGCTGAAGTGCGCGGTCTGTGAATGTACGGCGGCCGGAAGCGCAAGCAGGCAGGTGGCAGCTAAGAAGACCGAACGCGGCAGGCCGCCAGGGGAAATGGGCACAACGAAAGAAACCACGTGGAACACCCTCTTTCGTCCGCTCAGGTTTCAACAGAAGTGATCGATCCTGGTGCAGACTGAGGACCTTATCGGCGATTCGGTTCGTTTTGCCACTACGTGGCCTAAATTGCGACGAATGGTCGCGGAGGCATCAGACATCTGATGTATGATGCTATAAGCAAAGGAATCGCTCATGCGTACCACACTGGCCATCGATGACGATGTTTTGAGCGCCGCGAGGGAATTGGCCCTGATGCAGAAGAGGACGGTGGGCGAGGTGATCTCATCGCTGGCCCGGCAAGGGCTGAATCCCGCCGAATCGACGCGGCAGACTCGAAATGGAGTGCCCCTGTTGAAGGTGCGTTCCGGAGCTAGAAGAGTGACCTCCGACCTGGTGCACCAGTTGCGCGAGGAATTGCGTTGACCCGGTTCCTGTTGGATATTAACGTCCTCATCGCGTTGATCGATCCGGCTCATGTCCAGCACGAGCGGGCACACGAGTGGTTTGGCGAGGTCGGACGGAAAACCTGGGCTACATGCCCGCTCACGGAGAACGGTGTTCTGCGTATTGTCGGTCACGCGCGTTATCCGAATTCTCCAGGGACACCCGCGGCTGTTATGGATTTGCTGACTTCTTTATGTGCGCTGCCCGGCCACGCTTTCTGGCCCGACGACATCACACTCCTCCACGCGCAACGCGTAGACGGGAGCCGCATTTTGGACGCCGGGCAGGTGACGGATAGTTATCTGTTAGCACTCGCCAGCGCCCACGGTGGACAACTCGCCTCCTTCGACCAACGGCTGGTCACAGATGCTGTCATCAACGGACCGCAGGCGCTTCACCTGATTCGCTAGTCGAGTGCGTCGCTCGCAGGGTCGTGCAACTTTGGCTGTCGTGCGATGAACTCAGGTGCCCCTTATGCCAACTCACGTCGCGGGAAATCCGGGGTATGGCGCATCCGTTTTTGTGTACCGCTCAGGCCGACATGCTCCAGATTGGGCGCACCTCGACCACTCCGTGGCCTACGGCGGGACAGCGCGCGGCCCAGGAAAGAGCAGCATCGAGATCGGGGACGTCGATCAGGAAGTAGCCGGCCAGTTGCTCTTTGGTCTCGATGAAGGGTCCATCCAGTACCTGGGGCTTGCCCTGGATGTTGCGTACGGTGGTTGCGGTGGAACCTGGGTGCAGCCGGTTCCCACCCTTCATGGCGCCCGCCGCCACCAGTGCCTCGCTGTAAGCCGCGTATGCCGCCACGCCTTGCTCCTGCTCAACTTTCGACATTCTGGGCCATACACCCTCGTCTGAATAGAGCATCAACAGATATTGCATAAGAATCCTCCGTCGCGAATTTTCAGCGGTCCTGTTCGCCCGCAACCAGACGACGTGCGAACAGGGGCGATTTCGACAACTACATAAGTAATTTTTGCTATCAGCGCAAGGCGGCGACACGGTGGTTCACTTCTGCTCTCACCTTTGCCATGTCCTGCTTCAGGAGAGCTCCATTCTGCACCAGCAAATCGCCGCCCACATAAACGCGCTCCAGATCGCGCTCCTGGGTGACGAAGACAAGGGAAGCGTAGGGATCGAAGACGGTTCGGAAGCGCGTCGGGTCGACCACCAGGAAGTCAGCAAATTTGCCCGGCTCAAGGCTGCCCAGCCGATCGGCTACCCCGAGCACATCCGCACTACCCATGGTGTGCAGCGACAGCACATCGTAGGGGCTCATGACGGTTGCGTTCTCATACTTGTCGCGGATCGCGTAAAGCCCGGTGCGCATGTTCTCAAAGGGATCTGCCACGTCGGCGCTGGCCTCGCCATCGACACCCATGCCGACCCTGATACCGGCCTTGAGACAGGCAGGGACATCCGCCACGCCCGATGCCAGACGCCCATTCGACAGCGGATTCCACGACATGGCCACGCCTGCTTTGCCGCTCTCCGCGAGGATGAAGCTGTTGGTGTGGATGAAGTGGCCGAAGATGAGTTGTTTCGAGAGCAGGCCGCTGTCCATAAACCAGCGGAACTTGCTTTGCTGTTCGTACTGGGTTTCCGGCGGTTCCAGGTAGTGGGTTTCGTTGTCCAGGTGGAACTCATCCCCCAACTGTTTTTCCATTAGAGTTTGCTGATAGGTATTGTTGAAGGCTGTGCCGCCGCTGATCATCACGGATAGAAAGTTGCTCGACCTGGGCTGCTTGCTCGTCCAGTCCAGGAAAGCTTTCAGCGGCACGCGCGCCTGCTCAAATCCGTAAGCCGGCGTGACACCCAAGGGAGTGGCCCGCCCAACGGAGAGGCTGTGGACGAAGCGAATGCCAGAGTCCATCTCGGCGCGGAAACCATTTTGGTCGTAGAGATCTGCGGTGGCAAAAGTAACGTCCTCGGCTCCGCGCCTCGAAATTGAAGTTATAAGCCGCGGTGATGCCATGCTGCAGATGATCGAGCGCGCCATCGAGGGTAAACCAGTACATATCCTCCGGGCTGGCGTTGACCGCGGGCTTATACAATGCATCGATCCATCCCAGGAGTGTCTGGTCCGCGCCCAGGCCACGAAAAGCGCTCTGCCATAAGTGACTGTGGGCGGAGATAAAGCCGGGGATCACCCAGTGCCCACCAGCATCCCAGGTCTGCGCTGCCTGTAGGCCGGCCGGAGGATCACCGGCTGCGACGGCTGTAAGCCGGTCATCCTCGCCAACCACCAGGTAGCCCTTGACCGGTTCGCGCTGGCCCTTCGCCATGGTCAGGATGAAGGCGTTCTTCACTATGAGTTTGACTGGAGCGCTCGTACTGGTCTGGGCGAACGTCAACGATGCGGTGGCTAGCGCGGCAACCCCCCAAAATGTTCTCAGAGTTGAGACGCGGCTGTGAGACTTACGAATCATCCGCCATTACTAAATGAGACTGCATCGCAAAACAATAAAAAAGGTTATCGAAGGGAGCGCCGCGCATCGGGCCGTGGCATGCGCTCTTCCCTTTCGTATGTTGTTTGGTGTGTCTGGAGCATAATGAATTACGGAGTTAGTTATGACGATCACTCTCGATATTCGACCCGAGACACAGGAACAACTCGCCCGCCAAGCGGCTCAAGGTTTAGGAGTCGAGGTGTTTGCTGCAAGTTTGCCGGAGAAGGCGGCGCAAGCGGCCTTCTCCACTCCTATTCCGACGGCCATGGCAAAGGACATGGTTGAACTTTTTGCGCCGGTTCGAGGCCTCGATCTCGATTTTGAGCGCGATCGAGATGCAGGACGGGAGATCAACCTGTGAAGGGGTACCTGGTGGATACCAACATCCCCTCGGAGCTCACTCGTGAAAGGCCGGATTCGAGAGTGGTGGAGTTCCTTTCAGCAGCCGGCAAGGAGCGGTTGTTTCTAAGCGTCATGACCATTGGTGAAATCTGCAAGGGCATCGCGACACTTCCTTTGAGCGAGAGGCTCGTATAGCTGCAGAGCTGGCTCGATATTGATGTTCGCTCATGGTTTGCCGGCCGAATATTCCCGGTTACAGAAGCCGTTGCTGAACGCTGGGGATATCTGGCAGCGACCGCGAAACAACAAGGGGTAAGCCTGGCAGTCGTAGACGGTGTGATCGCGGCAACCGCACTCCATCACGAGCTAACCCTGGTCACGCGGAATGTGAGAGACTTTGCCAATCTCGGAATCGACATATCCAACCCTTGGCAGACCTAGATAACTTCGCCGTCCTCCATTGTAGCGTTCACGCTATGATGTAGCTTCCTGTGACTACCTCTGCCGACCCAAACGTAGATATGGGTCTCGCCAAACCGGCGCCGGGATCTGCCGGCATTGCTGGTGCGAATACTCTTGCCGACTCGATCGATGCGGTGGAAGGGCTTCCACGGCTGTTCTGTGTTCGGGCTGCAGCATGTGCTGGTGATGTACGCCGGCACGGTTGCGGTGCCGCTGATTCTAGGCAGCGCGCTGCACTTCACGCCCGCGCAGGTGATCGCGCTCATCAGCGCCGATCTGTTTACGTCGGGATTGGCGACCCTGCTCCAGACGCTGGGATGGTGGAAGTTTGGAGCGCGTCTTCCGCTGATCCAGGGCTGCTCCTTCATTTGCGTCGCGCCCATGATTCTGATCGGTGGCCATTACGGCATCCCGGCGTTGTATGGGGCGGTCATCAGCTGCGGGATATTCACCATGCTGGTGGGTCCGTGGTTCAGCCGGATGCTGCGATTTTTTCCTCCGGTGGTGATTGGCTCGGTGATCACGGTGATCGGTCTTTCACTGCTGCCGGTGGCCGGCAGGCTGGCTGGGCGGCGGAGATTCTTCGGCAGGGGACTTCGGCAGTCTCGGGCACCTTGGGTTAGGGGCGGTAACGATTGCGCTGATCGTGGTGATCCAGCGTTTCGGCCGGGGCATGATCGCAAATCTCAGCGTGATGCTGGGGCTGATGGGTGGCACCGCGCCTGGCCGCACTGTCGGGGCAGGCCAGTTTCAGCCAGGTGCCGGTGACGCCGTGGTTTGCGCTGGCGCATCCGCTGCTGTTCGGGCCTCCACGTTTCGTCTTGCTGCCCGCGCTGGTGATGAGCCTTTCCATGCTGGTGGTAATGACCGAGACCACGGGCAACTGTCTGGCCATCGGCGAGATCACCGGCCGACCCATCGGGCCGGCAACGTTGACCGCGGCCTTTCGCGCAGACGGCCTGTCGACCGTGCTGGGTGGATTGTTTAATAGTTTTCCCTACAACGTGTATTCGCAAAACACAGGTTTGCTCGCGCTCTCCAGGATCAAGAGCCGTTTTGCGGTCGCGGCGGGGGGCGGACTGCTGGTTCTGCTTGGATTCCTGCCTAAGCTCGCCGCAGTGATCGCCGGCATTCCGCGCCCCGTCTTAGGAGGCGCTTCGATCGTGATGTTCGGTATGACAACCATGGCCGGCATTGAAGAGTTGACGCGAGTCCGCTATCAAGGCACCAGCAATGCGATTATCGTGGCAGTCTCGGTGAGCATGGGCCTGCTGCCCATTGCTTCACCCCAGCTTTTTGCCCGTGCTCCCGAAGCGGCTCGGCTATTTTTGAACAGTGGCATTTTTTTGACTGCGGTGACCGCGGTGCTGCTAAACATTTTCTTTTCCTCGAAAGCGGAGGGGTGAGTCTATGCAACCGGAAGACGTAAGCGAACAGGATCTGGTTTTCTTAAGGCAGGCGATTGACCTTGCGCGTGATGCGCGCCAAGATGGGCGCCACCCTTTTGGGGCGTTGATCGTCAACCAGCGGGGTGAGACGGTGGTGGCCGCGCGCAACAACGCGGTGCGGCCCGCCGGGGATCCGACACAGCATGCTGAGATGGTGGCTTGCGGCGAAGCTGCCCGGTTGTTGCCCGAAGCCGAGCTCGCCAAGTGCACGCTTTATACCAGCACCGAACCCTGCGCGATGTGTGCCGGCGCGATTTATTGGACGGGGATCGGCCGCGTGGTTTTCGCGCTGGCGGAGACGGGGCTGCTGCGTTACACCGGGAGCCACGATGAAAATCCCACCCTCGATCTGCCTTGCCGGGAAGTGTTCGCCCGGGGGCAGAAACGGATTGCCGTCGCCGGACCTTTGATGGAGGAGGAGGCGGGCCGGGTCCACGAAGGGTTTTGGGTCTCCTGACGTCCTGCTCAGCATTTACACTGGCTAGATGACGAAGCCGCCCAAGGTTGACCTTGTTGGCGTTGGCCTGAACGCGACCGACACGCTGATCTCTCTCCCAAATTACCCGGCACGCGGCTCCAAAGTTGAGTACCAGTCGGCCAGCGTGTTGCCTGGAGGTCAGGTGGCGACAGCAGTTGTGGCCTGCCAACGCTGGGGCATGTCGACCCGATACGTTGGGATACTGGGCGACGACAACGCTGCTGCTCTTCATCAAGAGGCTTTCAGCGATGCAGGCGTGGAGATGCAGCTGATCACTGTTCCTGGAGGCGCAAGCCCGCAATCGCTCATCCTGGTCGATGGCGGGGGCGAGCGAACGGTACTTTGCCGGCGGGATCAACGGGTAGCGCTGAAGCCGGGTGATCTCGACCGGGAATGGATCGTGAACGCGCGAGCTCTGCACGTGGATGGCTACGACACGGAGGCAGCGACCGTGGCGGCTGGTTGGGCCCGCGATGCCGGCATGCCGGTGATCGCTGATTTGGACGAGTTGTATCCGGGACTGGAAAAGCTTCTGGAGAAGGTCGACTATCTGATTGTGAGCAGGGATATTCCCAGCCGTTTGATGGAAGAGTCCGATTTAGAAGTGGCCTTGCGTGTGATGCAACGCCGCTATGGATGCCGCCTCGCGGCAGCAACGTTGGGTCATGAGGGCGTGTTGGCGTGGAATGGGAAGCAGTTACACCACACCCCCGCTTATCTTGTTCCCGTGGTCGACACTACCGGCGCCGGAGATATATTTCATGCCGGCTTTATTTATGGGCTGCTACAGGGGTGGCCGCTGGAGCGGCAACTCGATTTCGCTTGCGCGGCGGCTGCGCTGAACTGCACGGCGGTGGGAGCCAGGGGCGGAATCCAAACCATCGAGGCCATTGAGCGATTCATGGCCACCGGTGTTCGGCATCAGTCGGCTTATTGCGTTTCTGGTTCGAACCCCTAGCCTTTTTTCTTGTGCCGGCGGCCTGGGCGAGATTGCTATCTCTCAAGTCGGGGTCGAACGGGTATCATGCTGGCATCATGATTCGGCGTATGTTGCCCCGTAAGTTATTGCCTGCCTTAGCGTTTGTCCTACTCGCTCCAACCATATTCACTGCACGGACCGCGCGGGCAACAACGACGACGCCAACGCTGACGATCGAGGGATTAGGCAAAGGCACTGTCCCCCTGGATGGCGAGTGGCAGTTTCATTTGGGAGATAACCCGGAGTGGGCTTCCCCGACGCTGGACGACTCCGGGTGGGAACGGATCGGGGTCGATAAGCCCTGGGGCGCGCAGACGCACTTCGGTTATACCGGCTACGCCTGGTATCGCCGTCATGTGAACTTTCTCCCAGTGCGCGGTGTTGACTCCGATCTGTCGTTATTGCTGCCTCCGATCGAGGATGCCTATGAGGTCTACTGGAATGGCAAACCGATCGGCCACCTGGGCAAGATGCCTCCGCGCCCCGTCTGGTTCTCTGACATTCCCCCCCCGATCATGGGACTTGGCCGGCCACAAGCGGGTGTGCTTGCCTTTCGGGTGTGGAAGGCGCCCTATGTTTCCTCCGACAGCGGCGAAGCGGGTGGTCTCAACATGGCGCCCCTGGCGGGGAGCGCAGCGGCCATCGCCGACTTCAAGGGAACAATTGATTATGACTGGCTGCGGAGCCGGTTGTTCACTTTCGCAGTCGACCTGATTTATCTACTCATCGGGGTGCTGGGCCTCCTTGCGTGGCTTCGTAATCGCAGCCAGCGGGTATTGCTTTGGATGTCTCTGTGGGCGTTCTCGGGGCTGCTCGCCGTCATTGTCGCGGGGCTGCGCTTACCCATGAGCGTTGCTCTTTCCTCTGGCCTAGTGCAGCCGATTCTCTCGCTTTCGGACATTGCGATCTGGTATCTGTTGCTGTATCTCCTGGAGCTTGACCGGCATCCTTTTCTTCCGCGATGGACCCGCATTCTGGCGTACATTTCCATTTTCTCCGGAGGCCTGGATGGTTTGCTGATTTTTTTGGACTGGTCCGGTCCCCACGTGACGCTTCTGCAAATCGCGGATGCTCTGCTCACGGTGCCTTTCACGTTGGTGGAGGCTTACCCTCTGGTCTTGATTGGGTATGCGCTGAAGAAGCGCCTGGACACGGCTCGCTGGCTGGTTGCCATCATTGCGGCGATCGCGCAGTTGACCATTGGGTTTCGAAATCTCTTGGGTCAAGGCGTACGTTTTACCCACCTGAAAGTGGCGCGAGTGTTGTTTGTGCCGGTATTCACTGTTGCCGGCAATGGCTTTACCGTTACGACGCTGGAATTTGCCGTGCTGCTGCTGGCCATTGTGTACGCGGTGTATCGCTACTCCATTGAGCAAAGCGAGCGCCAGGGTGCGCTCGAACAGGAGTTCAAGAGCGCCCAGGAACTGCAACAGGTACTGATTCCGGAGAACTTGCCGTCGCTCGAGGGGTATGCCGTCACCAGCGCTTACCGGCCGGCACAGCAGGTGGGCGGGGATTTCTTTCAGTTGATCGCGCAGCCTGATGGTTCGGCGCTGCTGGTTATGGGCGATGTGAGCGGCAAAGGGCTTAAGGCTGCGATGACGGTCTCTCTCATTGTGGGAGCCATTCGGACCGCGGCGGATAGCTCAGACGATCCGGCGGAGATACTCTCCATCCTGAACCGCCGCCTATACGGTCGCTTGCAAAACGGGTTCGTCACTTGCCTGGCCGTGCGTCTGGATGCGAAGGGAGATTGCATTCTGGCGAATGCCGGTCATCCTGCCCCCTTCCTGAACAGAAACGAACTCGACTCGCCGGGGGCGCTGCCTCTCGGCCTGGAGTTAATCACGAAGTACGCGAAGGTAGACCTTCATCTTGCGATCGGCGACCGGCTTACTTTTTATACCGATGGCCTGCTCGAAGCGCGCAATGCCGCCGGCGACATCTTCAGCTTCGAGCGCCTGCGGGCGCTGATTGCAACCCAGCCTGATGCGAAAGAGGCTACGGAAGCAGCGGTTGCTTTTGGGCAGGAAGATGACATCACGGTAATTACCCTCACGCGGCTGGCGCCTGGAGAGGAAGCCACGACGTCATTGCTGACCCCGGCGCTGGTGTCGTCCGGCGCCTAGCGTGAAGGACGATCATTCATGATTTCCGTAAGCCGCCATGCAAGGCTTAGACCACTTATTCTCACGTTATTCTTCATGGCGCTCGGATGGCATTGGCAAAGTCGGGCCTTCCTATCTCCGACAGGGTCGTGGCAGGCAAGATGAAGAACTATCCGGCTGAGACGCCGGGGTGAAGTTTTGTGAGTTGCAAGCGATTGCAATTATCCTCGGTGAAGTAGGCGACTCGGTCCATAAGATCGTGGATGATTTGCAGGCCTCTTCCGCCTTCAGCAAGGGAGGCAGTGTCGATGCTTTCGACATCGAGCAGCTCGCTCCCATGCAGAAGCCTCTCCAACTCTCGGGCGGGAATAGGGGTTCCGTTGTCGATGACGTCCAGCTGCAGATGGTTTCTTTCACTTGCAACAACGACTGAGACAATATTCCCCGGCTGCCCGTGGTAGGCATGCCGGATAGCATTCGTTACTGCTTCGGCAGTGCACAGTTCCACCTGGCTTGCTTCAGTCTCAGGCAAGCCGAGATGGAGGCATATACGTTTTACCGCTACCGCGAGCACGGACACGTCACTCAGGTCGCTATTGATGATCAGCTCGAGGCGGCTCACGATGGGCTCCCTTGGTTGTAGCTGCGCTGTGTCTCTGGGCTAGGTCATCTCTACCGCCAAGAGCGACACATCGTCTCCGAACTCTTTGCTCCCTCGCCAGGTTTGGATTTCCATGAACAATCCTTCGAGCAGTTCATTGAGCGGCTGCCCTCTCCATTGGTTCAGGCAGGCGAGCAGCCGTGTTTCTCCAAATGGTTCGCCATCGATGTTCATGCATTCCGTGACTCCATCGGAATAAAGCAGCAGGCGGTCCCCGTGGCTGACTGGCGTATCAAAGCAGTCGAGATCGATGTCGGGCCAGACTCCGACCGGCATGCCGCCTGTACCAAGAATCCTCGGATGTTCGTCTTTCCTGATCAGAATCGGGCCTGGGTGCCCGGCCTGGGCAAAGCGCATGACAGAGGAGGTGGTATCGAACAAGCCGAGAATCATGGTGAAATACCGGTCTTCTTTTGACTGGAAGCGGCGGTTGAGTTCGCGGATCGCATCGCCCGGGGACAAGATTTCGGATAACCCCGTATCCGGATCGTATCGTTTCAGAGGGCTTCCACGCGCGCCATCCGGAGTCAACATCATGCTGAGGGTGACGGAGAGCATCGCGGCCGGCACTCCATGGCCGGCGACGTCGAGCAGATAGAAGCCTACCTGCTTCTCACCCATGGCAAAGAAGTTGAAGATATCTCCGGCGACATAGGAAGAGGGATGAAGCCGCCATTCACATCGGACCCCATGGGCTTGCAGTGCGGGCGAGGGTAAGAGTGTTTCCTGCATCCATGCGGCGGCCTTGAGGTCATCCTCAAGCAATTTGTGTGCAGACTGGAGCCGGCTGTTGATGCCTGCAAGTTCACGGTTCTTGTCGGCGAGACCTTGTTGCAGGGTTAAGACTCGCTCCCCGGCCCGGACTTTGACACGCAGCTCCTCGGGACTAATCGGTTTGACCAGGAAATCATCGGCGCCGGCGTCCATACCCTCGATGAGATCGGATTTCTCACCTTTGGAGGTGCAGAGAATTACATAGATATAGCGATCGAAGTTCGCGTCGCGAATTCGCCGGCAGAGGTCAACTCCTGCCAGCTTGGGCATCATCCAATCGCTCACCACGAAGTTGATCTGGGTTGATTCCACCAGTTCCCAGGCGATCTGGCCGTCGGTCGCTTCGATTACTTCATGTCCCTGGTGCTGCAGCAACCCGGACTGGATCTTGCGGGCCACGGGCTCGTCGTCTACGAGCAAAATCTTCATCTTCGGCGAGGTTCCTCTGGCCACGAGCGCTGGCATTTCGCATTTGACCTGCTTGGAGTCCAACGACGGCTGTGCGTTGCCTAGTCCCTCCTTTACTTATCGGCGAGTGTCCGGGAGAAGTCAGTGCGGGGGGTGACTAGACAATGCGCGGGCTGTGCCGATGGTTCATTTAGCAAATGGAGGAGCCGCATGTTGCCGACCGTCAAGGTTGCCAGCCATGAAACCCTGGCCGATGGGATTCAGTTCCACCTGCGGTATACCGTTGGGAACACAGGAGATAAGCCTTCCAGGGAAGACATTCTGCAGGCATTGGGTTACTCGGTTCGGGCGCGCTTGATCGACGGACTGAATGAAAGCGAACAGCGTGTTCGCCGCGCCGGCGCCAAGCGATTGGTCTACCTTTCCGCGGAATTTCTCATTGGCCAGTCCCTGCGCAACAATCTGTTCAACCTTGGGCTTCTGAAGGAAGCAGAGCAAGCGGTGGAGCGGATGGGCTTCGATCTGAATGACATTGCCGATGCCGAGTCGGACGCACCCCTGGGGAATGGGGGCCTGGGGCGGCTGGCAGCGTGCTTTATGGAATCGCTGGCGACGCTGGGGATGCCAGCCTACGGTTTTGGGATCAATTATCAGTTCGGATTATTCAAGCAGGAAATCGAGAATGGTTTTCAGAAGGAAAAAGCCGACCAATGGCTCAGCCAAAACTCTCCCTGGCTGATAGAGCGCTCGGCCGAAAGCTGCACGATTCCGGTATACGGCCGCATGGAGCACGCCCTTGGCAAAGACGGCACTTACAACCCGATGTGGGTGGAGTGGCAGGTCATCATCGGCGTTCCCTACGATGTACCGATCACCGGCTACGGTGGCAGCACGGTGAATCACCTGCGCTTGTACTCGGCGCGCGCCTCCGATGAGTTCGACATGAAAATCTTTAACGACGGAGACTATGTTCGCGCGGTGCAGGACAAGATCAACATGGAGACCGTTTCCAAGGTCCTGTATCCCTCGGATGCGATGCTTGCCGGCAAGGAGCTGCGCCTGATCCAGGAATACTTCATGGTCGCCTGCGCTTTACGGGACACAATCCGCAGTTACCAGAAAGAGAGGCCGAAAGCCAGCGTTGCGCAGCTGCACGAGTATGTGACTTTCCAGATGAACGATACCCATCCCTCGCTGGTGGTTGCAGAGCTGATGCGAATTCTGGTGGATGAGCATGCCATCGCGTGGGAAACCGCATGGGCAGTGACCCAGGCGGCGTGCGGTTACACCAACCACACGCTGCTGCCGGAGGCGCTTGAGATGTGGCCGGTCAGCCTCCTGGAGAGAGTGCTGCCACGCCATCTGCAGATGATCTATGAAATTAATCGCCGCTTTTTGGCCCAGGTCGAGGAGAGATTCCCAGGCGATGGAGCACGCATGGAACGCATGTCGCTGATCAGTTCATCGAGCCACCCGGAGGTGAGGATGGCGAACCTCGCGATTGTGGGAAGCCACAGCATCAATGGCGTGGCTGCGCTGCACACGCAGCTGGTCAAGACTCGCCTGGTGCCGGATTTTTATCAGTTGTGGCCGGAGCGATTCAACAACAAGACCAACGGCGTTACTCACCGGCGTTGGCTGGCATGTTGCAACCCGGCGCTTGCTCAATTGATTACCAGCTCGATAGGAGCGGGTTGGATTACAAAATTTGCCACCGTTCGCGACCTTGAAGCACATGCGCAGGACAAGGCCTTTCAGCAGGAGTTTCTCCGCGTGAAAAGAAGAAACAAGGAGCAATTGGCTGCGCTGCTCGGGGACACCGAACAGGTCAGCGTCGATCCCGGCTCCTTGTTTGATGTTCAGGTGAAGAGGATTCATGAATACAAACGCCAGTTGTTGAATGCCATGCACGTCATGCATTCGTATCTGCGGCTGATCGATGAGGGACACAAGCCAGCCGTGCCCCGTACGCACATCTTTGCCGGCAAGGCCGCGCCAGGATATTGGATGGCCAAGCTGATCATCAAGCTGATTAACAACATCGCCTTGACGGTGAACAACGATCCCCGTGCCGATGGCGTAATGAAGGTAGTTTTTATGCGCGACTACCGGGTGAGTCTGGCGGAAAAGATTATTCCCGCGGCCGACCTGAGCGAGCAAATCTCGACCGCCGGAATGGAGGCATCGGGCACCGGCAACATGAAGTTCGCCATGAATGGGGCCTTGACGATTGGTACTCTGGATGGCGCCAATGTTGAAATTCTGCAAGAGGTGGGTGCAGACAACATTCACATTTTTGGCTTGACGACAGAGGAGATCGAAGCCCGGCGCAGTACCTACGATCCGCGGGATGCTTATCAAGCCAGTGTAAGCGTTCGCCGGGTCATGGATGCTTTGCGCGACAACCGCTTTTCTCCGGGCGAGCGCGGCCTGTTTCAACCGATCGTCGATGCGCTGCTTTACCGCGGCGACTTCTACTTCCACCTGGCCGATTTCGATTCCTACGTGGCGGCTCAGGAGCGGGTGAGCGATGGCTTCCTGAACGTGCCGGCATGGGCGGGTAAAGCGATCCTGAACGTGGCGCGCAGCGGTAAGTTTACCAGCGACCGGGCGGTCTCTGAATATGCGAAAGAGATTTGGGGAATCAAGCCGATTGCCGGTTGAAAGCTTGATTTCCTTGTGTCCGAATGGGGAGTACTTTGTGCGAACTCTATTGAAGCCGCGCCACTCGACGATACATAGAGAAGAGAGCTGGCGGTTTGGCTGACGGTATGCCTTTGTTTGCTACCGTACGCGGCATGACGGAGAGCTGGGGAAATCTTATGAAAGCGATGATTCTGGCGGCTGGCAAGGGAACCCGGGTGCGGCCCATCACCTATGTCCTGCCCAAACCCATGATTCCCCTGATTCGCAAACCGGTCATGGAGTTTCTGATCGAACATCTCAAGGCGCATGGCGTAAGCGAGATCGTGGTCAACACCAGCCACCTGGCCCCGGTCATCGAGGAATACTTTCGCGATGGAGAGCGTTTTGGAGTAGAGATGGCGTATTCCTTCGAGGGAACCTTAGTGGATGGCCAACTGGAAGGGCTGGCCCTTGGTTCCGCGGGCGGCATGAAGAAGATCCAGGATTTTTCCGGGTTCTTCGATGAAACGTTTGTTGTTTTGTGTGGCGATGCGGTGGTGGATGTCGATTTGGCCCAGGTGCTGCAGTTTCACCGCCAGCGCAAATCGATCGCGACTCTGGTATTACGCGATGTTCCAGGGGAAGAGGTTTCGAAGTATGGCGTGGTGAAGGTGGATGCTGCGGGCCGTATCACCCAGTTTCAGGAAAAGCCCAAGCGGGAAGAGACGATCTCGACGACCATCAATACCGGCATTTACTTGTTCGAGCCGGAGATTTTCCGCTATATCCCATCGGGGGTGGAGTTCGATATCGGCGGCCAACTGCTGCCTGAGTTGGTGCGTGCCAGGGAGAATATTTTTGGCATTGCTCTACCGTTTACCTGGGTGGATATCGGCTCTGTGCGGGATTACTGGGAGGCGACGCGTTTGCTGCTTCGCGGAGGAGTTGGTGGTTTCACCATGCCTGGGCGTGAAGTTCGTCCGGGCATTCATTGTGGAATCAACGTTCAGATCGCCTGGGACAAAGTGCGGATTGATGGCCCGGTGTACATCGGCAGCAGCACCAGTGTTGGTGAGGGAACCACCATCCTTGGCCCCTCGGTGATCGGGTCAGGATGTGTGATCCAACCTGGCGCAACCCTCCGGGAATGCATTCTGGCGGATTACACCCGAGTTACCTCGGCGGCCTGGTTGGAACGGAAACTTATTTTTGGCAACAAGTGCATCGATCCATCGGGAAGTTCGCTCGACATCACGGAAACGCAGATTGGCTGGCTAGTGGAAGATGCACGCAAGAAGGAAGACAGGTCTGAGGCCGGGAGCCAGCTTCAGGATGGGATAAGGGCCCTGACGGCATAGAGCAGGAGTGACCCATGAGCCGAACGGGATAGAAGCAGGAAGAGGGACGACTATGAGGATTGCGGAACACAAAATCGGAGCCAGTATCGTCTTGGAAATTCTTGAGCCTCGCCTGGTGGCAGACAAAGCCGCTGCCTTTAAAGAAGCGGTTGGCCACTACTTCCTGAACGGACCGGTTTCCCTGGTCCTCGACCTCGCCAAGGTGGACTTTATCGACAGCAGCGGATTGGGAGCGATTCTGTCGGTGTTGAAGCGCATGCCCAAAGGCAGTGAACTGCTCATCTGCCGGCTCACCGATGCGGTAGCCAGCATGTTCATGCTTACCAGGATGGATCGTGTCTTTACGATCTGCAAGACGGTCGATGAAGCCGTAGCCACGCTATCCCATTAGCCCAAGGGAAATTCGATGGGAGATTGAGGGAATCGTGACAGCTACGAATAGCCATGCCTTTCTGGAAATCATGAAGGTGATGTTCAAGCCACATCCGTGGCATGGGGTATCCATCGGAAAGCTAGCGCCCGAACTAATCACCTGCTATATCGAGATTGTTCCCACCGACTCAGTAAAATATGAAATCGACAAGACGACGGGATATCTGAAAGTAGATCGGCCGCAGCGATTTTCCAACCAGGTTCCATGTCTGTATGGCTTGATCCCTCAGACTTATTGCGGAACGCGAGTGGCGGCTCTGTGCGCGGAAAAGACAGGCCTGACTGGTATCGAGGGAGACTACGATCCCCTGGACATATGTGTGCTTACCGAAAAAACCATCACTCATGGCGACCTTCTGCTGGAGGCGATACCGATTGGCGGGCTGCGCATGTTGGACGGTAAGGAGGCAGATGACAAGATTGTCGCTGTGCTCAAAGATGATGCACTTTTCGGATCAATGCGGGATATTTCGGAGTGCCCGCCGGTTATCGTGCAACGGCTGGTGCATTACTTTCTGACCTACAAGCAAATGCCCGGTACGGAAGCGGTCTGCGAAGTGACGCACATCTACGGGCGCAAGGAGGCACACCAGGTTATCGTGGAAAGCCAGGCAGACTATGAAGAGAGCTTTGCGAATCTTCCTGGCCTGCTGGACGAGATGCTGCCTGCGTCGTTATGAGGGAGTCACTTCGGTTACCAGCGGCGTACCCGTCCTACGTCCACGTGCACAAAATCGGATTGGGCATAGTAGCCTACTCCACCACGGCCTAGAGCCAGTGCAGCGTCGCGGACTTCGGCGCTGGAGACTCCTGGAATACGAATGTCGATGGCCTTGGCTTCCATGTGCTGGCTGTGCTCGGCCACTCCATGGCCGTGCTCTCGCAGGTAGTTGTTGCTCCACGGAGTGCGGTAACCACAGACTATGTCGATTTCGTGGTTGGGTTGGCCCAACTTGACCAGCAGATCGTGCAGCAGATCGAATTCTTTGAGGTCGTAATCCTTCACATTCCCGGTGCGATGGTCGCGGAGAAAGTGGTCTAACTCCGCAATGCGATCGGGCAGGTACTGATCGCCTATGCGGTAAACCACATCGATACGTTCCCCAGTATGAAGGTGATAGAGCCGCAGGCGGTAAGAAGCGGGGCCGGGCTGGGAGCCCAGGTTCGCACCCCCACATGGAAACACGGTCAGTAGGGTGAAGCATAAGAACAACTTAGCGACGACGGGGCCCTTCATTTCTTTATTATAAGGGGTCATCGAGTGGGCGGCTAAGGTTCTACCTTGACGACTGAAACGGAGGTAAGGTTGCGCACCCAGCGAGCGGGGCGGCGATCTTCACTGGAAACCATCTTGAACATGCCGTCCTTATCCAGCTTTTTGCCATCGAGCGTGTCGGCAACAATCACGTCGCCGCTGTGGATCACCGGATCGACTTCAGCCAGCGAATACAAGGCACTGTAGCTGTCGGTTCCGGTTGCGACGATGCCGATCATGAAGAGTTTACCTCGCACGTTTTCGCCCAGGGGCACACCGGCTTTAGCCAACAGATCGGCGAGCGGAACACCCGAGTAAGTCTCGTTGCCCTTGGTATGCGCATTGAAGACGGCGACCGATTTATGGGGAAGAGCCGCCAGTTCCTCGGGACTGAACGTCAGCATTTTGCCGTCGTAAGTGTGAATGGTTAAACGAGTGGACGGTACAGAGGGAGCCGAGTGTTCCATGTGCTGGGCGACGGCGGCTGGGTTTGCGCCGCAGAGCATCGGGGCGAGAAGGAGTGCAAAGAGCGTCCGCCAGGACAAATGTTTACGCATCACAGGCTCATTCTAAAGCAGATTTCCCCAGGGTTAGCCTTCCACGGCATGAACAGAAAGCGAGTTTTACTGTTGGCTGTAACTTCCGTGGCGTAAGTTCGTCTCAGTAAGGTTGGTGTTCATGGGGGATTGTATGTCTAGTCACTTCGCGATGCGTAACACGGTGGTTGCTGCAGTGATGGCGTTTGCGGCCTGCGCCGGATGCACGGCGGCGGCCAAGGCGCCAGTGCCGCCTGCCGCAGTCGATAGTTCGCTCGCCGCGTCTCCGGGAAAGCAGACTGCGGTTTTTGCTGGTGGCTGCTTCTGGGGCACGCAATCGGTTTTTGAGCGGGTCAAAGGCGTGCTGTCTACGACCGCCGGATATTCTGGCGGCTCGTCCTGGACCGCGACGTATGACCAGGTGACCCAGGAGAATACCGGGCACGCCGAGTCGGTGAAGGTTGTTTACGATCCTTCGAAGATTACCTACGGCCAGTTGCTGCGAATTTTCTTTTCCGTTGCCCACGATCCGACCCAACTCAATCGCCAAGGGCCGGATGTTGGATCCTCTTACCGGTCGGTCATTTTCTACACCAGCGACGAGCAGGAGAAAATCAGCAAGGCCTACATCGCACAACTTGATGCGGCCAAGGTGTTTCCCAAGCCGATTGTGACCCAGGTTGTTCCTCTCAAGGGTTTTTATGACGCTGAGTCCTACCATCAGGATTACGCATTGCACAACCCGGACAATCCTTACATTATGGTGTGCGATCGCCCCAAGATCGAAGCGCTGAAGCAGGAGTTCCCGGAACTGTTCAAAGATTATCGGGGCAAATGAGCTGGGTTCGCGTCAGCGTATATGGGTCGAAAAGGATGTTTTTCGATCGCTTTCACCGAAACGACCGGGAGCTCTTGTTTTCGCAATCTGTCGTTTGCCCGCAGAGCAAAAGCGTTCGAAGGGCTCCGCCCGTCTTTTTCGTCTCATGTACGCTGGTGCGAACATGGGGCACCCGTCTAGTGGGGTGGGTTCGTTTTTGAATACAAGCGTGGACCGTTGGTCGGGGGTCGATTATTGGCCCTTGCCCAGGCGGCGGAAATAATCGGCCACTGCGTCTTCATATCCGGGAGGCGCGGAAGGTTCTTTGGTTGTGCGTACTTCGCCGGGTACCTCGCCGGCCGCATCGTGGCGTAGTTGAAGTTCCAGTTTGTCTAGCTGGCTGAGCACTTCAGTATGGAGTTGCTCGACCAGGGCAGGATTACCGGGGAAGCGGCGCGGGTCGAGGCGCTGCATTTCGCGCGCCAGTTCCTGGATTTCTTTCAGCGCGGCAGCGTCGTTCTGGGCTAGATGATGAAGTTGGCTCAACTCCGACATGCCCTGCTGGTAGGTATTCTCGGTATCGGGCGGCACGGGCGAATTGTCCGGAGCGGCGGGGCGTCCCGACCGGTTGAAGTGGTTGTTCCCCGTGTTGATGTTGTTGTAGGCTGTGCCGGCGCTCCCGCCTCCTGAATCTCGATTGCCAAGGTCGCCGCTCAAACCATCCTGCGTTACCTGGTCTCCGTTAGGCTGGGAGCTTGGAACTGCCTTTCCGCCCTGCCCCCGCGCGGTCAAGGACTCGACCTGGCTACGTAACCGTTCGATGTGATCGAGTGCAGCAGTTTGGTCGCCCGGGGATTGGCCTGGCGACGGTTTGCCCTCGCCCAATCCTTGTTGGGCCTGGTGTACCTGCTGGCTCAGCTGATCGAGACCTTTGCTGATGCCTTCCTCCGTGCCGTTGGAGTTGGGGTTGATTCCGCGGCGCAGCCAGTCGGCCGTTCTCTGCACGCGGTTGGTCAGGTCGGTCTGGTCCATGCCCCCGAGCGCGTCGCGGAGCTTCGAGGCTGACTGTGGCTGAGTCGGCGCCAACTCACGTGCCGCGTTGCGCAAATTCTTTTCCAGTTGAGAAAGATCGTCGGAGAGCTGCTGGCGGTCCTCCGCCAGCTTGTTACGCTGCTGCAGCCTGGCTGTGTACTCCGCCTGGCTGTTGACGCTCGGTTGGCCGGCGAGGCTGCGAACACGATCCGCCTGCGCGTGCTCTTCCTTGCTTAAGCGGTCGCTTTCGCGGGAGAGCGAATTGAGTTTGCCGGTGGCCTGTTGTTGCTGAGTACTACTCATCAAATTGGCAGCCTGGCGAAGTTGGTCGGCTGCGCGTTTCGCCGCCTCGCTATTCTGTTGCTGCCCGGCGCTGCGCTTCATCGCTTCATCTGCATCGCGCAGACGATTCAGTGCCTGGGTGACACGCGGGTCGGTCCCGTCTCCATTGCTGTTGGGCTGAGACTGAGCCCTCGACCCTCCGGCCCGTGACTGCGAGGACTGCCCACTCGAGGACGATCCGCTTGCGCTCTGTTGTCCCTGCTGCCCCTGTTGCCCTTGTTGCCCTTGCTGCTGTTGATTGTTTTGTGCCATCTGCTCCATCTGACGCTGAAGCTGTTCGGCCTCGCGACGCAGCATCTCCTGCTGCCAGCGCTCCTGCATGGTTTGGGCGCTGTTGCGTTGCTGTTGGGAGAGTTCTTCCTGGCGCCGCGCCAAAGCATCCAGCTTTTGCAAAGCATCGTCCACTGCTTTCGCGCGCTGGTCCGCGGCGGAGCCTGTCTGTGCGGTCTCGTACTGATTTTTCTCGGTATCCAGTTCGAGATCGAACAAACTGGCCAGGTCACGGCCGGCCCCCCCGCTTCCGCCTCCACCACCTCCCTGGTGGCCAAAGGCAACCTCTATTTTGCGGAAGGTCGCTTCTGCGCGCAGCAGGTACTGCAGCGCTTTCTGCTCGGCCGGAATTGCGTCGTGCCATTGCATTTGCTTCAGCTTGTCGGACGAGGGCGTCATGGCTGCCGCGGCAGACTGCATATCACGCCCAAAGCTATTGAATTCCTCATTCGCAGAGGACAAATCCCTGCTATCCATCCGTGCGGCCAGGGCCAGTGCCTGCTCCTGCAGCTTGGTCTGCACCTCGGAGAGAAACTTGCCCGCTTCCGCCGAGTCCTTTGGAGTGGACGCTTTTTCGTTCTGCCGCTTCCACGTTGCGGCGATCAGCTCCTTCTCGCGTTTGGAAATGTCGGTCTGACTTCCCTGACCGCCGCCGCCGCCACCACCGCCCATCTGCTGCGACTGGGAGAACTCGCGCTCAAACGGGTCTGCCTGGATAAAAGCAATATCGGTGCGCGCTTCCGCATGTCCGTCTTTTGCCGTGGCGTAGAGGCTCACCAGGTCGCCTGGCACCAACTTGAAATCTTCCAGACTAAGCGTGGCGGAGCCATTCACGTTCCTGGCGCCCGGCTGCTGTGGCAGGTCGATTGTTTTTTCCAGGCCACCGTTGACGGAGTAGTGAAGGCTGACTTTGTTCAGTCCAAATTCATCCGAGGCCTTGACCCCGACAGTAACTTCTTCAATGGGGCTGGCACGATAATCGCCGGCAGGACGGTCTACGGCTATTTCCGGCGGGTTGGCTTTGTCGGTCGCGATAAAGTAGTCCTCCGACAGGCGGACAGTCTGGCCCTGATCGATCGCAGCCACATGATAGGCGCCATCCTTTTGCATGAGGATGGACCCCTTGTACGCATTGCCCTCACCGCCGCTGAGCGCAATCTGTTGTCCGTCATCGAGCGTGAGTTGGCCATTGTGCAGTGGGCGGTCCATCTGCACAGTCAACTCTGCATTGGTGCCCTCAAGGGCGCGCAAGTCGCCGCCGTGCTCCTCAGAGACTTTTGCCATGCCGGTCCACTTGGGGTAGTGGTAGGTCACGCGCATTTGCTTTACCGATGGCAAATCGACTACACGGACCTTGTAATGATGGGAGGTAAGCGGGCCGGCTTCCACGTAGTATTCGACATCTTCAGGAAGGCCAGCAAAGAGGAACTGAAAGCTGGAGGTTCCAGGGCGCGTAGCTCCATCGGGTTGAGGTTGCATCGCGACGGGCTCCCATGTGGCTTTACCCGTGCCTTGGTAGCGTGCGAACAAGCGGACTTTTTCCGGCTTGAGTCCGATGATCTGCGCGGTAACGAGTTGATCGCTGTTGCGGCGCACAGCCACGTCGCCGGGCGTAACCTGGATGTCATAGAGGGGCGCAGCCTTAGGCCCAGTCCAGAGCAGCGAAGCTCCATAGCCCACGTAGCCTGGTCCCGCGGCTACCAGCCAGATAAGCACTCCCAGGCAGGCGCCCCCGGCGCCGGCCAGAAAATACAGCTTGTTATTCGGGAGAAGGTTTGCCGGTTGCGCGTTTTTGGCTACGGAAAGCGTCTCGGCCGCAAGTAGTTCCAAAAATGGATGGTTGAATGGATCGTTGCCCTGCTTCTCGCGGTCATCGAAGGTGAGAAGCCTCTGCTGGAATTCAGGATAAGCGGATTCGGCCACTTCGGTTGCGCGACCGCGCGTGAGACGTCGCAAGGGAATTGCTAGCCCGAAAATCGCCGCCAGGGCGCCTGCAGCCAGCAGCAGCGCGCGCGCGCCGGTAAGGCCGTGCAGGGGAAACGCGAATGCATTCAGGACAAGAACCAGGATCAGGGTGGTGATAAGCGCGGTGGCGGCAAGGATGGCCAGGCCACGCAACGAAACACCCAGGCGCAAACGCTGGTGTAATTGCCGGATGTAGAGGTTGAGCTTGTCAGTGGCTGGGGTGCCAGGATTGCTCATGCCTCCTCCCTCTGTGTGCCGAGGTAGCGGCTGGCAACGATGGACTCGGCAACCGCCGCCACCAATACAAGAAGCATAACGTACCACCAGAGGCTGCGCGTGGAATTCTTTTCTTGGACGTCAACGGTCTTGGGGGATCCTGTTGCATTCGCTGAGTGGGTACCCCAGAGCTGCAGAAGGCCGCTCGGAATCGGCTCCAGGTCAGACTCACGACGGTCTGGGTTAACACCGATCAACGTGTCCTTGCCATTTGCAAAACGAATTTGATAGAAGCCCGCACTCGTCAACTGGAATGATTGTGCGGTGGAGGCTTCGGCGAGCGACAGGGCGCGTTGGCGATCGGGGCCGATAATCTCGACACTGCTGCCGGTTTGGGACGCAACGTTTCGCAAGGGTACAAACGAATCAACCAGCCTGCTGCCACCGAGGCTGTCGTATCCAGAAAGGTAGCGTGCCGCGTGATCGACAAAGGGAACAAACGCGGGACGAATCGGCAGGTCGTTGGTCAGGTTGTCTAAGCCGGAGGCGAACAGGAGCACCCGACCTTCGCCGATCTGCTTCTCCATCAACAATGGCGTCCGGTCGGTGAGCCTGGCGATCACACGGGCCTGAGTCGCATCGATTCCCGCGACGTAGTAGACCTTGAGATCGGCCCATCCTTCGGCCCCATTCATTACAGGATGGGTGAAGTCGCTCTGGCCCACTGTAGCGTAGCCTTCGCGCGAGTAAGAATGTGCGTCCGAAGAGTAACCGCCGTAGATGGGTATGTGCGCATGATGGGAGGCGGAGGTTCCAGTTGCGATCAGGACGCTGCCGCCGCGGCGCACATACTGCAATAGTGAATTCTCAAAGATCGAGGGCAGCGCGCTCGTACCGGAAAGCACTACGAACGAGTATTTCGATGGATCAATGTCGCTGGATTTTTCGCTATCGATCGATTGCAGAGTAAAAGATGACTGGGGAGCTGCGGCCAGCGCCGCGCCGAAGTAAAGGGGTGAGCGCGAATCGCTCGCCTGGTGCACGAACAGCACGCGCTCGGGGTCAGAGCGCCTGACTGCGAAGACGCTTATGTCGTCCGCGGGAAAGCCGTCGGCTGAGTCGATCCTGACTGCGCAATGGTTGAGGCCGTAGGGCACGTCGAGTGGTTGAAACTCAACCGTCGCCCGTCCGTCCGGTGGAATTTCCACTTTGCGAGCGGCGATCGTGTTGCCGTTGACCAGCAAAGAGACAGTCCTCGAAGCAGCAGGAGTTCCGTAGCCGGCAATCACGACCTGCACGCGCGATTTCCTGGGATCTTTCGGATCAGCCAACAGCGCCGGAGCGTTGATGTTTTCGACTGTCCAGTTGGGGCTTAGGGAAGCAACAGGATGAAGCACCACAGAAACATTCGCGGGCAGCTCCATGTCAGCGAAGTTCGCCGGCATGCCCGACTTTTGCATATCGCTGAAAAGATGCAGTTCGACGGGTATTCGCACGGTTTCGACCAGTGCGCGAACTCCGCGCGCGAGTTCGCCAAGGTTGGCACGTGAATCTCCGGGTTGGATGCTTTCCACGGCAGAACGCAGAGCCCCCGAATCCTGAGTAGGCCGCGTCAACACGGCGAGACGGCCGCCCAGTGCCATTACTTCGGCAGGCTGCGATTTGGGTCTCGATGCAAGCACCTGCATCGCAGCTTGCTTTGCATCGGCAAAGCGCGAACCGGCCTTCATGCTGAAAGAGTCATCAAGCACCACCAGCAGCAATTTGCCCTTCTCGCCCGCCCCGGCACGGCGGATAAAGGGATTGGCAAACGCGAGCGCCAGCAACAACAAGAGTGCGGCGCGCAAGGAGAAGAGCAGCAGGTAGCGCAGGCGCCGGTGGCGCGTGGAGCTTTGCGTGCCG
This sequence comes from uncultured Acidobacteriaceae bacterium, assembly GCA_963758385.1. Lineage (GTDB taxonomy): Bacteria > Acidobacteriota > Terriglobia > Terriglobales > Acidobacteriaceae > PALSA-350. The sequence continues at coordinate 1,151,881 of CAVWVA010000002.1, forward strand.
CGCTCGAAAAACATCAGGGAGCTGAATGGAAGCGGTGTCGTGACGTGTCGGCGCAGTAGATGGATGTATATGGGCAGGCCAATCGCCGCCAGGCCCAACAAGAACCATGGATTGAGCAAACCCATCATGAACGTCCCTGGGGGCCTCCCTGGCGGATCGCGAGATACTCGCGCAGGGTGGTGTCGAGTGGCTGGTCGGTAACCAGCAAGTGGTAATCCATGCCAACGCCGCGGGTACGATCGCGTAGTTGCTGGATATGGTCGTCTATCTTTTTTGCGTAATCCGTGCGTGCGTACTCGGGAATGACTTCCAGCCGCTGGTCTGTTTCCAGGTCTACGAGGATGGCGGGCCCGCGCAGATCCGGCCGTATTTCTTTGCGATCGAGCACGTGGAAAAGTACTACCTCGTTGCCGTGGTAGCGCAAGGGCTCAATGGTGCGCACGACGGTTGCGGGGTCCTCGTAGAAATCGGAGAACATGATCACGATGCCGCGGCGATAGAGAAGCTCCTGGAAGTGAAGCAGCGGTTTGGTAAAGTCTGTGCGGGCACGCGGCTCTGCTTGCTCCAGCCCGGCTAACAGCCTGTAGAGCTGCCCTTGCCGGGTGGAGGGACGAATGTAGTTGCGCACCTCATCGTCAAAGACAATCAGGCCGGCCGCATCCCGCTGGTTATGGATGGCGAGATAGAAGAGCGAGGCGGCGGCAAAGCGGGCGTAATCCATTTTGCTTGGCCCCTGGCCGGAGGCGTAATCCATTGAATTGCTGGCGTCGAGCAGGATGGTGAGCTGGCTGTTGGTGTCGCCGCGATAGCGCTTGAGGTAGCAGCGCTCTGTGCGGGCAAACAGATTCCAATCCACATGGCGCAGGTCGTCCCCCGGAGTATAGGCGCGGTACTCGGCGAACTCCTGGCTGAAGCCGAAGTCAGGCGAGCGATGCAAGCCGGCGACGAAGCCATCCACCACCGTCCTGGCGAGCAGGTCAAGGCTACTGATACTGGCGAGTACGCCGGGGTCGAGAAAGCGTTGCAGCATCAGGCTTCCTTCGGGGGTGGCATGTGGGCGATCAGGCGCCGGAGAATTTCGTCCGCATCTACGCGCTCTGATTCAGCATGAAAGTTGAGCAGGATGCGATGACGCAGGACAGGAATAGCGAGCGAGGTGACGTCGTCGTAGGTAACGTGGTAGCGGCGGCGTGAGAGTGCGCGCGCTTTCGCTGCCAGCACGATGAACTGCGCGGCGCGGATACTGCCACCGTAATTGACGTACTTCTTCACAAAGTCGGGTGCGCTGTCGTTTTTGTATCGCGTGGCGCGAACCAGGTTGACGACGTACCTGGCTACCGCCTCGCTGATCGGCACCATGCGGACAAGTTGTTGGAAGTCGAGCAACTCGGCGGCGGTGGTGACGGCTTCGACTCTGGCCACGCGGGTCGTGGTGGTAAGATCCACGACTTTCAGTTCGTCGCTCGCGCTCAGGTAGTCGAGGATGGTGTTGAAGAGGAAGCGGTCAAGCTGGGCCTCAGGCAGGGGGTATGTACCTTCGAGTTCTATTGGGTTCTGCGTTGCCAGCACGAAAAAGGGCGCGGGCAGTGGATAGACGTGGCCCCGCACGGTGCAGGAGCGTTCCTGCATTGCCTCGAGCAAAGCCGCCTGGGTTTTTGGTGGGGTTCGGTTGATTTCGTCGGCGAGCACGATGTTGCCAAAGATGGGGCCCTGGACGAAGGTCCACTTGCGATGTCCTGTCGTGAGGTCTTCTTCGATGATGTCTGTGCCGGTAATGTCTGAGGGCATCAGATCGGGCGTGAACTGGATGCGCCGGAAAGAGAGGCCAAGCGTCTCGGCGATGGTGCGCACCATCAGGGTTTTTGCTGTGCCGGGCAGGCCGGTGATGAGGCAGTGGCCGCCAACGAAGAGCGCGGTGAGGATCTGATCAAGCACCTCGTCCTGACCGACGATTACCTGGCGCACCTGGGAAAGAATGCCATCGCGAACTGCGTGGAACCTTTCGATGCGCTGTTGCAGCTGGGCTGCGTCCTGGCTTAGTTCGGGAGTTGTCACCATCGGCTATGTCCTTCCTCTCGGCTACAGGTAAAGAAAAAACGGAGACCTTTGTGGTATCCCACATCTCGTAACGGCACGAGATACCCGGGTTTTGCGGAATGGAGAGCGACGAAACACTCTTCAGTTCTCTTCATCTCAAACGAGTCCGGGTGGCCCATCCTTCGCGTCTTTTGCGAAGGGTGGGAGTTAATTTGGGTGTTCGATTTCTAACAGCAACTTTTGTGCCGGGCGGTAACCCGGCGCGGTTTCGAGCGCAGCCAACACGCTTTCTTCGGCTTTGTCTTTCTGTCCTGATGCGTAATAGGCCTGGGCGAGGTTGAACTGCGCTCCGGCTTTGTCGAGCGGGTTGAGCGCTACGACTGCGGTGTACTCTCGGATCGCTCCGGGGTAGTTTGCTTGTGCAAGCCACAGGTCTCCCAGGTGGCGGTGCATATCTTCATCGAAAGGGTAGATATAGTTGATGCGGTCCAGGGTCGCAGCAGCTTCTTTGGGTTGGCCCCGCTCTTCTTCAAGAGCGGCTAGCTTTTTGAGCGTGCCCGGATCGTCGCCGCCGGCCTTTTCATACGCGGTGAGCACGGATATCGCGGCCTTCTTATCGCCTTTAGCCAGGTCTGCCGAAGCGATAAACTCGTAGGGGTTAGCCGCCCCGACATACTCGGGATACATGCGGCGGACGGCTTCTCCCTGCTGGATTACAGCGTCATATTGGTTTTGCTTCGCCGCCTCTGCCAGGCGCTCCAGTGCCTGGCGGGACTTGTCGAAGTTTGCCGCCATTTCCCCATAACGCGTGTTTAGCCATTGGAGATATTGCTTGTCGAAGTCTTCCGGAGAGACGCCGAGATCTTCTTTGATAACCTCAGGCGTGGTCTTGCGTTGCGCATAGGAGTGGACCATGTCGAGCAATTTGTCTTCACCCCAATGGCTCTTGATGTAGTCGCAAACACTCCCCGCCTCGAAGTAGGAGACCACGACCTGCGCAGGGTACTGCGGGAAGATGAAGCCTCGGTCCAATTGCACGACCGGCAACAACTTCTTGTCGCGAATGGCAATCAATATATCCGGCGACACACGGTCACCCCACTCCGGGGATACCTGCGTCTCCTCGTGCACGGCGAGGCCTTCGGTGAACCAGCGTGGCACCCGATGGTTGGTGGCGGAGAGAATGTAGACATGGCTCATCTCATGCCAGAGGGTGCTGCCCCAGTTGAAGTCGCCAGGCTTGCGGGCTGAGGGGCTGTCCATCGCCACCACCTGCCCGAATGTCACGCCTAGGGCGCCGAGGCCAGGCATGCCCATGGTGCGTACGGCGAAATCCTCGTGGTCGGGATAGACCTCTACCTGCACCGGACCGGTAAGCTTCATCTTGTATTTTTTCTCGTATGTGGGAATGATGTGTTGCAGCTCCGCTTCAAAGTAGGGATGCAACATTTCCGCCTCATTTTTGCGCAGCCGCAGGATGGTCCCGTTCTCTTTATAAGTGACAAAATTCTTGTAGCTGTCGAGAAGACGCAGGCTGTTCACAGTGGCTGCGTCACGGTAACCGTTGTTGTAACACATCTCCAGTTGTTGGCGCGGCTCATCTTCCTGTCCCAGACGCATCAGGCTGATACCCAGTTGGGAGCGAGCGGCCCACAGTCGTGGATCGGCCTCAATGGCCCTGCGATAGTAGACGACGGCATCCTCGAAGCGGTAGTTGAGTTCCAGGTAATGAGCCACCCGGGCGTAAGCCTTTCCGTAACCGGGGTTGACTTTGCGAATCTTGTCCAACCAGGGGTCAGGCGAGCGATCCGCCAATAGTTCAACCGCCGCGTGGATCGCCATAGCATCCAGGGCATCCGGTGATAACGCCAATGCCGCGTCGGCCTGCGCGATGGCGTGTGCCGTGTCAGCATTTTCAAGAGCGAGGTTGGCAGCGAATTCATGTGCTGCCACCAGCTTGGGGTCGAGCTCCAGCGCACGGCCGGCATAAGCTTCGGCCTTGCCATCGAAGCCATCTGCGCTCACGATTGCCAGCCCCAGATAGGCTTGTGCATTTTTGGGATCTCGCTGCAGTGCCTCCTGAAAAAGTTCCACGGCATCCTTATTGTTGAACCGCTCGTGCAGCAGCATGCCCCAGCGTACGCGGTACAGGGGATCGCTGTCGGCCGGTGCTGTGGCGATGCGAAATTGCTCGTTCGCCTGGTCGTACTGTTCCAGACCCCAATACCCTTCCGCCCGGAAGTAGGGAGAGTTGCTGCGCACCAGAGATTCGTAGCAGGCCTTCGCTTCTGACTGTTGACCATGTTTGCCCAGGGTGTGACAATCGTCTGGCGAGTTCGCGGCGCGGCAATGGCTGATGCCCGCCAGCATCATCAGCAGCATCGCGACGGAATTGCACATCCGGTTCACTTGTCAAGCTCCTGTTGGACTTGCGCCAGCTGTACCAGCGCGGCGGTGAGCTGCTGCTTATAGTCGGCCGGGTCCATCGCGGCCTTCTGATATTTGAGCGCGTCGATCTTCTGCTCCAGATCTTCCTTCCTCGCCAGAAGGGATTGCTTGGCGGGATCGTTGGCCTGCTTCTGTGCGTCGCCGATACGCAGGACGGTGAAACTGGAGAGCAGGATCCCCTCAGTTTTTGAGGGTTCACGGACGGCCTCATTCCTGCCCGTGTCTTCAAACACAGCATGCTCCGTGGCCAGGCGCTTTTGCGATTCGTAAAACGCAGTGGTCTTGCGCTGCGCATATTCGAAAGCTTCTATCGCGCTGATCGAATCACTCTTATCCAGATCGGCGGTAGGATCCTGTAACGCCTCTACCCAATAGCGGGCGAAGACGGTAGCGTTTTTCTCTGTGCCGTTCTTGGTGGCGGCAATCACTCCTCGTCCTGGTCTTTCCAGAGCAGCCACTGATCCGCCGCTGGCGCTGGTTGCGTTGACAATCAGTTGACGCTTGGCGGGAATGCGATCGCTGAGCCGGGCGATTTCGGCGGCCGTGATGTCTGGGCCCGGCAAATTGAATTTGTAGTCAACCCCATCAAACGATCCGTGCCCGATAAGGATGAGTACAAAATCATCTTCCGGCTTGGCGTCATGCGCGATCGAGTCGAGGGTTTGGGTAAGTTGGCTCCGCGTAGCCTGGGGCCCAGTCAAGGTATAGACGTGCACGCCGTTTGCGGAGGCCTTGAATAATTTGTCGAGATCGCGGGCGTTGGCTGTAAAACGCTGCTCGTAATCTGGTTCGCCGCCCAGTCCCGCGACGGTTACATAATAGACGCTGGCCTGCGCGATGAGCGAAGGCAGCAAGAGGCAACACAACAAGGTTGACCTCATACGACCCCCCACTTGCGGCGCAACAGCCATTGAGCCGAGACAAGCAGCAACAGCAGCAGGAACACCGCGGGTATATTCCACAGTTCCTTGACGTCTCGCACGGAGATGCCCGCATCGGAGTAGGAAATCTCGTTGGGCAGCCGCGTCAGTTCGTCTGGCCGCCAATAGCGTCCTCCGGTTTCTGTTGACAGCTTCTCCAACAGTTCCCGGTTCTGGTTGGTATGGAAGTTCTCGGCGACGCCGTCGAGTCGCTCGAAGGGGAGGGCGTCGCTGCCCAAATTCTCCGCCCGTCGCTGCGCTGTGATCTCAGCCATGTAAGCGCCCGGCTTGTCCGCCGTCCACGCAGCGTGGAAGACTCCAGGGCTGTCCGCAGCCGGCGCCATATCGATCAGCACGGACGCGCCGCCGGGGCCGATGATGTGCGCAGTCACCCGGGCATCGGGAGCGGGCATGTATTGCTTATCGCGCACGGTTGCTGAAAGCCGCACCTGGCCGTCGTCCATCAGCGTCTGGGCGCCCACGGTCGCTACCACCTGTCCGGGCGAATCCAGCACCAGCCAGCGCAGGAGTTGCTGCCAGAAAAGATCGTGCGCCGGATCCCCTAGCGGCTGGCTCATCTGCCATCGCCACGTGCCCGAGGTCGCCATAATCGCGGTGCGGCCGCGACCGTAGTTCTGTGTGACCAGGAGCGGCAGTTTGCGCGCCCCGGCGTTCATTTGTGCCAACACCGTGGCCCCTGGTTTGGGAGTTCCCGCGTCCTGATAGTCCATCAGGTACGTCAGTTTCTTCCAGCGGTCGACATTCTTTGCCGGATCATCCATGAGACGCGTGATGGGGCTATCCGAACCAGCGGCGGTGAGCTCGACGGTTGCGGGTTCGCGGTGGAATGTGTTTCTACTGTTGGGAAGATAAGTGGGCAGCAAATCGACCAGGTTCGATCCTTCCCATCCGCCATCGCCGAGCGAGAAGCGGCCGCCCAGGAAAAGTAGCCCACCGCCGCGGCGATCGACAAACTCACGCAACAGTTCCTGTTGCAGAGGAGTAAAGTAGCCTGCCTCCACCGAGCCCAGGATGATGCCCTGGTAGGCGAAAAGATCTTCAGGGCGCACCGGGAAGCCGTCCTCAAGCTCCTTGGGATCGCTGATTCCCTGACGATAGATCTTGTTCTCGGTGGTGCGCAGCATGGAGGCGACCTGCACGATCTTGTCATCGTCTTCAGCGCGCCGGATGAACTTGTACTCCCAGCGCGGTTCACCCTCAACATAAAGTATGCGGCGTGTGCCGTCGGTCACGCCCAGCAGGCGCGTGACGGAGTTGTTGCCCAGGTTCTCTTCTCCAGCCAGCGGGCCGAGGGAGAAGTGCAAAGTCTTTACTCCGGCCTCGCCCGGGCTAAAGAAGATTGTTTCTACCTGGGTTGCGTCGTCAGCGCCGAGCGTGATCTCGCGCGAATCGAGCGTCTTGTCTCCGTCCCGAACCACCAGCAGAACCTTGCTGCCGGCGTAGCCGCTCTGATGAAAGCTGACGGTGGCGAGGATGCGCGAGTCTGCCATTGCGCGAGAAGCCAGCCTGACGTCATTCAGCTCCAGATCGCGGGTTGCCTGCTCCTTGCCAAAACCGACGGTATGAACAGGCAACCGGCGATTGCGAAGTGCATGGATGGTTTCGAGCGAGAGATCTGCTGAACCGTCGGCGGAGTTTTCTGAACCGTCGCTAAGCAATACGACCGCGCCAACCGGCAGATCGGCGGTGTCGGTAGCGAGTTGTCTCAGGCCCTCATTGAGGTGAGTAGCGGGCGCCGAAGGCTCAATCTCCTTGAGCGCGGCGGCTGGGGCCAACCGGCTGTCGAGCCGGTAGAGCCGGGTCTGAAACTTCATTTGTAAACCTGCCAGCACGCCGTCCTCGAGAGCTTTCTTCGCCGCGCCTTCCCGTGTAAGCTTTCCGTCGATCCCACTATCGGCGATTGCCATACTACGCGAGTCATCGAGCACAATAGCGATTACATTTTGCTGCGGTGCCAGTTCGTCCACGGTAATTGCCGGCTGCCAAAGCAGCACCAGCACAGTGGCGATGAGCAAGGACTGCAGGAGCCAAATTACACCGGCACGCCATTGGCTGATATTCGCCGCCGCCTTTGGTAAGCGGGAGCGGATGAGGATCGCCAGTCCACCCGCGGCCACGGCAATCAGCAGCAGTAATACCCAACCGGGCCACTCGCCAAGCAGGACAAACTTGCCTTTGGAAAACACCGGCATCGGGTACTTGAAGAAGAACTGAAACATGGTACAAAACCGGAATTTCCCGTGGTTTGATCGATCTAATATTTCCTAAGAACATGCCTCAGGGCCTAAAGGCCGCTGGCTTTGCTCGGTTATGTACGGGCTTTAGCCCCTACCCTTCAACTACGCCAGGATCGTTTCATCCGCTGAGTTGTGATCGCCACGCAGGGAAGATTTCAATGCGTCATGCCGTAAACGATGTAGTTCAATCCAACCCGGAAGGCCATGGAGGCGAATGGTTCAGGATAGTCCGGGTCATCTGCCCATTCCCAGGCGTCGCCCAGGTGCATGTTGTGGCAAATGGCGACCATGATGCGGCCCTTGTCATCGCGGATGGCCCGCCACTTAGGCACGTAGCCATCCTTTTCGTAGGTCCTCCCCGTCCTTATGTATTGTTCTCCGGGTACCTGCATGCGTTCATCCAGGTCGTAAAGCACGTGGAAGATTTCGTCTTTGTTGTCCAGATTTTCTACTGGGCGGTCGGGAAAAACCTCACGCATGCCGTTCATGAAATCCTCCCAATCGGTGGTACCGTGAAAGTCGTCCACCATCAAAAAGCCACCCTTGAGCAAGTATGCGCGCAGCCGTGCGGCTTCTTCGTCCGTAAAGGACCAGGTTTGTACCTGGACTGCGTAGACCCAGGGGTAGTTGAATATGTCGTCGGAATCAAGATTGACCACCTGCTCTGTGGAGCGGCCCTGGATGCGTGTAAGACGCTTCAATGCGAGCAAAACCTGGCGGTCGGCCTTAGGGTAGTCCCGCGACCAGGAGCGGCCCCAGCCGTATCCCCCGAAACCACCGTAGCCGCCCGCGAAGCTGCTGCCTACGCTCGCGGTATAGCTGAGCCTCGACCAGTAAAACTCAGCCTTGTCATTGCTTTGGGCATCGTCGCCGAAGCCGAAATCCGCGGTGCGCTGGTAGGCAAACAGCGCGGTGCACAACGCCATTCCAGCGAACGCCACCGAGCTGGCTTGCAGGAGCTTCATGGGTCGAAACCTCCCAATTCACCGCGCGTGCCTTGAGATTACCAGAATGTTTGCGGCTCTCGTCTGATAGACGAAGCCGGCGAGCGAGTAGTTTGTTGCCCCATGCAAATGTTTGCCGCACCCCTCTGCTTGCAAGCTCACCTGGTGCGTGAGACGATTTGCTCAGGTCAGGCCGAGGGGGCAGTCGAGTTGAAGCGGCGCGACTTTCTGAAGATTGGCGGCGTAGCCTTTGCCCAGGCGGGCGCTGCCGGGTTGCTCGCCCAGACGCTAACGATGCAGATGGGTGCTCCCGCTCCCGCGAACGATACCGGCAAAGCGGACTACACCCTCAGGATTGCTCCGGTCACCGTCGAACTTGCGCCCGACCACATACTCAGCACCATTGGATACAACGATACTTCGCCTGGGCCGGTGTTGCGCATGCGCGAGGGCAAACCGGTGACGGTGGATGTAGTCAACGATACCGATGTACCGGAGTTCGTCCATTGGCATGGCATGTTGATCCCGTCCGATGTCGATGGAGTGGAGGAGGAGGGCACGCCTGCTGTGCCGGCTCGCGGCCGCCGCCGCTATCAGTTTACGCCGCGCCCTGCCGGTTCGCGCTGGTACCACTCTCACGCCATGGCCGAGGCCGACCTGCATCGGGGAAGCTACACCGGGCAGTTTGGCTTCGTCTACGTGGATGGGACGAACGATCCCGGGCGATACGACCAGGAGATTTTTCTCTCGTTGCGCGACTGGGAACCCTTCTTCACCAGCAACATGGACGACGACGATGATGACGGTCATCGCGGACCGCAACCGGAGAAGCCTGCGATTCTGAACACCGATGCCAACGGTCTTGAGGTCAACTCGATGACCTACTCGATCAACGATAAAGCTTTGGGAGCGGGGGAGCCGATTCGAGTGAAGCAAGGCCAGCGAGTGTTGATGCACCTGCTGAACGCCAGCGCGATTGAGAACCGGCGCATTGCGTTGGCTGGGCATCAATTTCTGGTGATTGCGATGGATGGCAATCCGGTACCGGCTCCGCAGAAGGTGGATGGAATCCTGCTTGGCGCGGGGGAGCGGGTGGATGCGATTGTCGAAATGAACCAGCCTGGAGTATGGATCCTTGGTGCAACCGAGGAAAAAATCCGCAACACCGGACTGGGTATCATCGTGGAGTACGAGAACCAGCATCGGCAGCCGCAATGGGTAACCCCGTCGAGGGCTGCGTGGGACTACACTCTGTTTGGCAAAATCGGTGAAACTCCGGTTCCGCCCGAGCAGACGATCGAGATGGTATTCGAGAAAATTCCCGGAGGGTCGGGCAAGTTCAACAGCTGGCTGGTGAATGGCAAGCCGTACCCGCACGAACGAGAGTTTGTATTAAAACAGGGAACTCGCTACCGCCTGGTATTTCGCAATCGCACCGATGACGCACATCCACTGCACCTGCACCGCCACCAGTTCGAACTGGTGGAAATGAACGGGACAAAAACGGGAGGCATTGTAAAAGACACGGTGGTAGTTCCGTATTATGGGCGGGCCGTCGTGGACTTTGTTGCCGACCAGCCCGGCTTGTCCCTTTTCCACTGCCACATTCAGCAGCACATGGATTACGGGTTCAAGGCTTTATTTCGCTATGCGTAGACGCGGCCGGGAGGTGTCGGGTTTGACCGTTGGAGGGTATTGCCCAGTATTCCTTGAGGGGGATATTCCGTCAATGGAATATCACTTAAACCGCATAACTCTTGGGGCGCAAGAAGGAGTTCTATGACAGCGAGAATCGCCGCATTCAGCCGCACGTCGATTTCGGAATTCTACTTTGGCTTTTGCGTAAGGGGCATATACTCATCGCGCAAATGGGTCTGACGGTTGGTCATGGGAATGGCCACTCCGTCAATAAAGACCTGCTGCACCGAGGTGCGGACGTCTAACGGATCGCCGTTTGCAATGACGACGTTGCCAACCTTGCCCACATCCAAAGACCCCAGTTTGTCGCCGACGCCAAACATTTCCGCCGGGTTGAGGGTAATGGCCTTCATTGCTTCATCGTAGGGCAAACCATAGGCTACTGCGTAGCCTGCCGCATAGGGGAGATTTCTACTGTCCCACACAGGCCCCTCGTTGCTGACTGTAGAAAAAGCAATTTTCACGCCGCGTTTCTGCAATTCCGCAGGAAGCGAGAACACCGCATCGTAACGCTCGTTGGCCCGGGGTGCGTCATAGATCGATCCAACGATCACCGGTACCTTATAGGCGGCGATGGTGTCGAGCACATCCTGCGCGTGGGTTACGTGGTTGAGAATTACTTTGAGATTGAACTCCCTGGCAATGCCCATGGCGACTTCTACCTCGTAGCCTTCATAGGCGCCGAACACAACTGGCTTTTCCCCTTTCAGGTAGGGTATGAGCGCTTCATACTTCAGGTCGATTTTCGGAGGAGGACCCTTGTGGTCCGGTTTTGCCCCAGCAGCTTTCTCAGCCATGTAGTTCTGGGTATCGAGGAAACTCTGGCGGAGTTGCGAGGCTACCCCCATGCGGGTGGAGGGAAACTTGGAGCCACTTCCCCGCCGCCGGACATCGCCCTCGAAATTCATCGCCAGCGCGATATCCGGAGTGACGATCATTGCATTGCGGTCTTTGCCGTATAGCTGAATCAGCGCGTCCTGGCCAGCGACCGAATCCTCCGAGGCCGGCGCGATGATGGCATTGGTGACGCCGTTAATGCGTTCGATAGGGATGCGCACTGTCTCGGCGTGGAAGGCATCGACCACATGCATCTGGGGAGAGATCTCGTCGCTCTTCTCTACCAGGTCGGTGCTGTTTTCATCTGAGTCCACTTCGACGAGCCCAAGATTGGTCTCCGCGTCGAACAGGCCGGGATATACGGTCATGCCTTTGGCGTCAAAAATTTGCGCGTCCTTGGGCACCTTGGTTGAAGCAGCGGGGCCAACCGCGGCAATCTTGCCATCCTCAAGAATGATGACCCCATTCTCGATCGTGCCATGGGTGATAGTGAGGAGCTTGCCGCCTGTAATCGCCACAACCTTTGGCGGGGCGATCACCGTGGTGTTGGGGCCGGCCGGCGCGGGTGTGCTGGTGCTGGCAGGTTTTGCCTTGGTGCGCGCAGCGCCTTGAGCGGGCATGTTCTGTGGGCTGAGAACGAGGCATGCGACGAGGGGCCAGTACTTCAAACTCATAGTCCGCCTCCCTCTTCGTCGTCGGCGCCCGAGAATCCGCTGCTATGCATCACGCCGTGGAACTGGGTAGTGCCGAGACCAGGCAGGCCTCCATCGAAGAAAAGCTGCCCGTCGATGTAGACCTTTTCCGCGCGCGCGTAGGTGGAGAGCGGGTCCATATTCCAGATAACCAGGTCGGCATCCTTACCCACATCGATCGAACCCACCCGGTCATCCACACCGATGATCCAGGCAGGATTGAGCGTGATCATCTGCAGCGCTTCGTCCTCGGTGGCGCCGCCGTAGTGGATCATTTTCCCAGCTTCCTGGTTAAGGCGGCGGACGTAGTCGTTGGAATCGCTCTTCAAGGCTACGCGAACGCCCTCGCGCATGCTCATGGTCGCATTCCAGGGAATCGCGTCCCACGCCTCATCTTTGTAGCCCCACCAGTCGGCAAAGGTGGCGATCGCCGTTCCTGTAGGGGCTATCTGATCGCCAACCTTGTACATCTCGAGCGCATGGTGGAAGGCGCGAATTTTATATCCATACTCCTTGGCAATGGCCTCCTCGGTAAGAAATTCATCAGCGCGGTAACAGTGGATCTGGACCAGAAGCTTGCCGCGCAGAACGTCCGACAAAGCTTCCAGTTTCAAGTCACGCTTGGGCGCAACGGCATCCTTGTCGTTCTTGGCGACCTTGGCGTTGTAAGCGTCCCAACTGGCCATGTAGGCTTTGGCGTCTTCAAAGGCCTGGCGCATCACTTCGAAATTGCCCATGCGCGTGGAGGGCAATTCGTTGCGGCTGCCGTATACCCGCTTGGGGTTCTCACCGCTGGCGAACTTGATGGAGCGGGGCGCGTTGGGAAAAAGCATTTGCTCCCGGGGCAGGCCAAACTTGTTCTTGATCACCACTGCCTGGCCGCCAATCATGTTCGCCGACCCATGTAACAGCAACTCCGTGGTGACGCCGCCGGCCAGAGCCCGATACAGCGCGCTGTCCATGTTGTCGAACGCATCGATCATCATCATGGAGGGAGTGACTGGGCTGGTGGCTTCGTTCACGTCATTGCCCAGTGCGGAATGCGAATGCGGGTCGATGATTCCGGGCGTGAGAAATTTTCCCGTCGCGTCGATCACCATAGCGTCCGCCGGGGCATTGACCGTCAACCCAACCCCGGCAATCTTGCCCTGGTGAACCCAGACGCTTCCGCGCTCGATGGTGCCGTGAGAAGCAGTCATCACGGTCGCGTTCTTGATGACCAAATCGGCCGGAACTTCCGCCGTCTTGGTTTGCGCGTGGAGACTCAAGGCGGCGAGCAGAATAGGTACGGCGAGACTCAGCTGCAGTTGCTTGATACTGGGGAAAGAATTTAGGTACAAAGTGAATGAACTCCAGAACGAGGATCAGAGCGCTTTTTAGAGTTACAAGATGATACGGATTTCTTTTTCCCTTTACCAGAGATACCTATCATCTCTACTTAAGCCGTTCTGCGATTAAATGGTCGGCGATTCGGATAGCGTTGGCAATGATGGTCAGTGAAGGATTGACGGCGCTTGCAGAGACAAAGCAGGAAGCATCGACCACATAGAGATTATCGAGGTCGTGAGCCTTGCAATGCGGGTCGAGCACACTGGTCTCAGGATCGTTGCCCATGCGGCAGGTGCCGTTCTGGTGGCCGACACCTTCCAGCGGTATGCGTTTTTTGAAGTACGCGTGCAGGGGAACAGACGTGGTCGCGTGTCCGGCCCGTTTGAGTATGTCGACCCAGCGGTCCTTGAGCCGGTTAAATGATTCAACGTTGTTTGGGGTGTAGGAGAGCTGAATCCGCTTTGGTGCGGAGTCTGTGACGGGTTCCGACTCGTTGGTGTGACCAGTGTCCCCGGCAGGATGCGCCCCGCCTACACCAGGCTGCCAACTCTCGACGGAAAGCGGGGTTGTGTTGTGCAGGGTGACGCGATTGTCCGGGGCGGGAAGGTCTTCCGTGGTTAGCCACCAGGGCACTGCGTGGTGCTTCATCGTCTCCAGAATGAAGCCCGGCGTGAGCGGCGGGGCGTCGCCCTTCATCATCTCGAAATGAAAGCTGCCCACCGGCTGCACCTGGCCCAGGGGAAAGGGATAGGCCGGGTCTGAATCCTTGAAGTAAAAGTCATTCGTGCCCCAGGTTTTGGTGTAGCTGTCTTCGTTGCGCTCGGCACCGATCGCGAGCAACGCATCGGCCTGGTGATACATAAAGTTGCGGCCTACCTGGTCGGAGCGGTTGGCGAGTCCGGTCGGGTGCTTGTCGTTCGCGGAGGCGAGAAGAATGACCGCGGAGTTGATAGCGCCTGCGCAAACCGCAAACAGGGCGGCGCTATAGGTCGCAGCAGCGCCGGTGTTCGACGCCGGCGGCGCATCGCAACTCCCTGGTCCGGAGTGCACCACCTCCACCGCGGTAACCGCGGTACCACTGCTATTGGTCAGCAAGCGGGTCACGCGGGAGTTGGTCATGAGAGTGACGTTCGGCCAATGCATGATCTGCCGGATACAGTTGATATCGGCGTCGGACTTGGCGTGAACCAGGCAAGGGTAGCCGTCGCAGGTGTCGCAGCGGACGCACTTCGAAGCCAGCGGCTCGGCTTCGTTTCGCTTAAGCCCAAGGGGGATGGGGAATGTATGGATGCCAAGCTTGCGCACGTCGTCTTCAATGGTTTGCATGCGCGGCTCGTTGGTAAACGCGGGATAAGGGTACTTACTGGAGTGAAACGGCTCAGTGGGATCGAAGGATGACGCGTACCCGCCGGGTACAGAGGGGGCTGTCCCCAGGTCGCCGTGCACGTGAAAAAGATCCTCCGCGCGGCTATAGAAAGGCTCCATATCCGCATAGGTAATGGGCCATGCGGGAGAAATACCGCCGTGGTGCTGAATGACGCCAAAGTCTTCGGCACGCATGCGGAACATGGCGGCGCCGTACACTTTGGTCTGGCCGCCCACAAAATAGGCCTGCTGGGGATGAAGCGGCTTGCCTTCCTTGTCTTGCCAGGTCTCTTTGGTGTGATAGCGATTGTCCAGAAAGACGGCAGACGTATCCCAGTTGAGCTTCTCCTGGGGCATGAAGGGTCCACGCTCAAGAATGAGAATCTTTTTGCCCGCCTGGGCAAGATGCAGGGCCAGCGTTCCGCCGCCCGCCCCGGTTCCGATCACAATCGCGTCGTATTCACTCGGTGTGCTCATCTAGAGCACGGTATCAGGTTTACCTGCTTGAAAATACGAATTCATTGCCATCGGGATCCTTGAATTTGGCCATCGTTCCCCACACTTCCTTTCTGGGCTCAGACGACAATTGCACGCCTTTGGATTTCAGGATCTTAGCCGTGGCAAAGACGTCGTCGCACCAAAACGTCACCGGCTGAAAGCCGCCTATCCTGTTTTCGTGACCTTCGGGAGTGAAGAGAGCGAGGGCAGTATCCGCGCCAGGAATGAGCAGTTCGATCCAACGTTGTCCGGGTGCAAATAGCTGGTCGGTCGCCACCTTGAAGCCGACCTGTTCGGTGTAGAACTTCAACGCAATATCCTGGTTGCGCACAGGAATACTGACGATTTTTACGCCGCGAATCATGTTGCTTCCTCCAGACTCAACTTCTTCCGCAACATAAACCCGACGGCTAAGGGGTGCAATCAGGTAGTCGATGCTATATTGACGGTTGGTATAGCGGGGCCGTCCTTCACGATGACCGTAGATGACTACATAATCGACGTGCTGATGCGCGACCTGGTGGGCCATGATCGCCGGCCAGCGAGCTTTCTGGTGTACCTATGGCTGGCCGCAGAGCAGCAACGCCATGGCGGAGCGGTGACCGTAAGCTATCAGCAGTTGGCGGAGTCGATCGGTATATCGAAGAGTTCCGCGCAGGCGGCCGCGGGCTGGCTGGCAAAAAGAGGGCTCATAACGGTCAGTAAAGTGGGTTTTACCGCCATACCCAGCTATGCGGTTCAAAGGCCCTGGCAATCCAGGTAACAGCGGTATTGCCGGATAGATGAGGCCGGTGATTCAGGAGATAGGTGCACCGTGTCTTTCACCGATTGGCTGCTGTCTGAAGTCGAACGCCCTGAGAGTGCTCACGTTCATGCCGCCACCAGTAAACACCCCTGGTGGCGTGTTATGTGCCTTACCGGCGTCGATTATTTCTCCACCCTTGGCTACCAGTCGGGTATCGCTTTCCTTGCTGCCGGCGTTCTTTCGCCCGTCGCGACCCTGGTCCTGGTTCTGGTGACGCTTTTTGCTGCGTTACCCGTCTACAATCGGGTCGCCGCCGCCAGTCCCTATGGTCAGGGGAGTATCGCGATGCTGGAGAAGCTGTTTCCCGGGTGGACGGGCAAGGTATTCGTGCTCGTCCTGCTGGGGTTCGCTACCACGGATTTCGTCATCACCATGACCCTTTCGGCGGCCGACGCGGCGGCCCACTTTGTTCACAATCCCTATACCCCGCATTTCCTCCGCGACCAGATGGGCATCACTCTCCTGCTACTCGCCATCCTGGGCGGAGTGTTTCTCAAGGGGTTCAAGGAGGCGATCAATATTGCGGTCGTGTTGGTCGGGATCTATCTGGCGCTAAACGTAATCGTCTCTGTGGCGGGTGTTTTCCACGTGCTCGAACAGCCCCGGCTGGTGGTCGACTGGAAACAGGCCATCTTTACGCAACATGGCAGCATTTTCTCCATCATCGGAATCTCACTGCTGCTTTTTCCCCGCCTGGCACTTGGGCTCTCGGGATTCGAGACCGGCGTCGCCGTGATGCCGCTGATCGAATGCAAAGACATGGATGCCCGCATCCGCAATACCAGGCGTCTGCTGGCAACTGCCGCGGTCATCATGAGCGTTTTCCTCATGGTTACGAGCATCATCACCACTCTGCTTATCCCCGCCGCCGATTTCAAAGAACACGGGCCGGCTAACGGCAGGGCCATGGCTTTCCTGGCCCACCATTATCTCGGTAACGGCTTCGGCACCCTGTACGACGCGAGCACTATCCTGATTCTGGGCTTCGCCGGAGCCTCGGCCATGGCCGGCCTTCTGAACCTCATCCCGCGCTATCTGCCGGGCTTCGGCATGGCTCCCGAATGGGCCCGTGCTTCGCGCCCGCTGGTGCTGGTCTTCATGTCCGTCGCCTTGATTGTTACGCGCCTTTTTCACGCTAACGTCGATGCGCAGGGCGGGGCTTATGCAACCGGTGTTCTGGTTCTTATCACCTCCGCCTCCTGCGCGGTCACCATCGCAGCGCGCACGCTGGTTGCTCGCGCCGCTCTGGGCCTGGTATCGCTCATTTTTATCTACACCACACTGGTAAACATTTACGAGCGTCCAGAGGGGCTGAAGATCTCCTGCATCTTCATTTTCACTATGATTTTCATGTCCCTGGTCTCAAGAGCTTTTCGCTCCACCGAACTACGCATTACCGGTATTGAACTTGAACCCGAGGCCGAAGCGCTCTTGGCCGAAAGCGCCAACAAGACCATCCGCCTGATCGCGTGGAACCCGCGTGGCGCCTCCAGCAAGGACTGCGAACACGCAGAAGTCCAGCTCCGCCAGCTCCATAACCTTTCGGAGGACGATTCCATCTACTTCATCGAGGTGGAACGGGGAGATACCTCTGACTTCACCGAATGTCTCTGCATTCAGGGTAGGCGAGAAGGCGAGAACCGCGTCCTTCACGTTCGAAGCGCCGCTATTGCCAACGCGATTGCTGCCCTGCTGATTCACCTGAAGCAGACCACCGGTTGTATTCCCCACGTCTACTTTCATTGGACCGACATCAATCCGGTGATCAACGTAATGCGGTTTATCTTTCTCGGCGAAGGCGATACCGCCCCATTGACGCATGAAGTGCTCCGCCGGGCGATTGAAGATCCCGCTGAGCGGCCGGTGGTGCATGTGAGTTGATCCTGGTAAACCCTTCAAAGTTCTTGTTTTCCTGAAAAGTGACCAATTTTGCTACGCTGCGGAAACTAAGTTGCGGAGAATGGCATCACTTTAGTGGGATTAATTTTGGGCACTGTAAGAAATCTCGCGTCCCAGGGCCAAGCTGCGCAAAGCCCGCGAAAGCACAAAGGCTGGCGCCTGGCCGGTTGGATCACGCTCATCGCGGTTGCGGTACTGCTCCTGGTGGGCGAAGTAATGCTTAAACGGGCGGAGCCAATCCTCAAGGGGCGGGTGATCGAAACCCTGAGCACCCACTTCAACAGCCATGTTGAATTGGACGACCTGCAGGTATCTCTCATTCGGGGTCTGGAGGTCAGCGGGAAGGGCCTGCGAATCTTCGCCCCGGATGATGTGGTGGCCGCGGGCGCAAAGGATCCGATAATCGATATCAAGGAATTCGACTTTCATGCCGGGCTGATGGGCCTGTTCGTAAAGCCCACGCACGTGGGATCGGCACACGTGCAAGGGCTAACGATTCATATTCCACCGCGGTCGGTGCGCGCCCAGGGCGCGCATGGGTCCCGCTATCGGGGCAAGATCAAGATCGTGCTCAACGACCTGGTGTTCGACGACTCGCAATTGATTATTGGCACCGACAAACCGGACAAGGACCCGAAGGTTTTCGTGCTGCAACACATCGTGATGCACGAGGTCGGGTCCAATTCTGCGTCCCCCTATGACGCCACACTTACCAATGCAATTCCCAGGGGGGATATTCACGCGACCGGAACTTTTGGCCCGTGGAATACGGAGAGTCCTGGCGACTCGGCTGTGACCGGCCATTACCTTTTCGATCATGCTGATCTGAATACCATCAAGGGCATCGGAGGCATGTTGCATTCCGTCGGCGACTTTGATGGCCGGCTCAATCGAATTCAAGTACAGGGAACAGCGGACGTACCGAACTTCTCGCTCGATACGGCGAACCATCCCGTGCCCCTACAGACACGGTTTTCTGCGATCGTTGACGGGACCACTGGAGACACCTACCTGCAGCCGGTGCAGGCGAAGCTGGGAGAGTCGGAGTTTACGTGCAGTGGCGCGGTGGTCAACATAAAAGGGCAGGGCCACAACATTAACCTGGATGTGGACGTACCCGCTGGCCGAATACAGGACTTTCTGCAACTTGCCGTCAAAACGCAGCCGGTTGTGATGACAGGCGTACTCAACATGAAGACAAAGCTGAATATCCGGCCGGGGAAAGAGAGCGTCACCCAGAAGCTCGGCATGGATGGCGGATTTGCTCTGAAGCAAATGCACTTTACCAATCCCGAACTTCAGGACAAGGTCGACATGCTGAGTCTGCGGGCAGAAGGCCATCCGAAAGAAGCCAAGCCTGGGGCGGAGGATGTGAACTCCCGCATGACCGGAAAGTTCAAAATG
The DNA here is from genome assembly GCA_963758385.1 of uncultured Acidobacteriaceae bacterium. Lineage (GTDB taxonomy): Bacteria > Acidobacteriota > Terriglobia > Terriglobales > Acidobacteriaceae > PALSA-350. The sequence continues at coordinate 1,171,015 of CAVWVA010000002.1, forward strand.
GGCGATGGAAAACTGGTTTTCGAGGCTCTGAATTATGCCATGCCTGGCGCTACGGTGCGATTGGCGGGCGTCTATACATTGGACGGCAAGAAATTTGATTTCACGGGCAAGGTGAGAACCGATGCGAAGCTATCGCAGATGGTCGCTACGCGTTGGAAGAGCTGGATGTTGAAAGTGGCCGATCCGTTCTTCCATAAGAACGGCGCCGGCGCAGAGATACCAGTCAAAGTGACGGGGACCAACACTTCTCCCAAGTTCGGTTTGGATATCGGGCATTAAGGATTAACCTGTGTTGATCCTGTTCCCTGATGAACAGGCTTTCTTATGCTTTCCTCAGCCGCTCAGCCGGGTGCCCCATTCAAGCCGCGTTTTGGCTTGAGTGGGACTAACGAATCTTAGTATCAGCTGTTGCCTTTGCAAAGGACGCAAAGGATGGGGCACCCGGCCATCTCTATGGTTTACCGGTTCGCTCGATAATCAGGCCATGAACGGCAACCAAGAGGACAGTGCACGCAGGCAGCGCCCCGACAGCGAGAGGCCGGTGGCGGAAGAGCCAACCTGTCAATACGGCGGATAGAAAATAAACAGACAACACCGCGGCCTGCATCATCAGCCGCTCTTCAAACTCCCGCTTCTCTCCGGGCGGCTGGCGTTGTTCTCGCCGCGCGAGTTGCACCAAGCCGCCCATAAGTGTGGTCCAGGTGCCGGTGATGTAGGTAGTGACGATGCCGGGAATTTTCAACTGCACCATAGAGCCGCTTTGTAACCCTATCGCCAACGCCACGGCGCCCAGCAACAGATTGAGGTTCGGCAAAGGTCCTGCGCGGAAATGAAATGCTATCCAACCGGCCTCGGCACCCAGTAGCAAGAAACCCTCCAGCAGTAGTGTCCAGGAGATCGCCCTCGGCCAAACATCGCCGGGGCGGACGCGCCTGGTCAGGAGCGAACCGAGCACCGCTCCTGCCGCATAACAACCGAGAGAGATTAACGGGTGAAGAAGGTCGCCGTGATCTTGAAACACCGCAATCCCCAGCAGAACGGTATTGCCGGTCATGTTCGCGACAAAGGCATGGCCCAGGCCAAAGTAGCTCCAGCCATCAGCCGACCCTGCGGAGGCCGCAAGGAGAAGGAGACGCAAATCTCGTTCGACCGAGTGCAACTAGCCTCTCCAGATGGGAAGAGGATTCGCAGACGGCATTCGCAACAGTTGGAGCAATCCGTGGTCTGGACTAAATTGGCAGACAGGATCGATGGCCTCGGCGTCGCCGGTCAGCAGGAAAGCCTGGCAACGGCAGCCTCCGAAGTCGCGCTCCTTGCGGGGACAGGCGAGGCAGGTTTCCGGCATCCAATCGTCTCCCCGAAAGCGGGCAAATGCAGGGGAAGACTCCCAGATCCACGCGAGATCGTGATCGCGCACGTTGTCGAAGTGCAGGCCAGGAATAATGGCAGCCGAGTGACATGGCAGCGCTTGCCCCGCCGGGTCGATAAGCATCATTTGCCGTCCCCAACCCCCAACACAAGCTTTGGGAAAGCTGCCGAAGTAATCGGGGAAGACGGCTTCAAGATGGATACTGCCTTTCAACCGCTCTTTGGCTGCCTCGATGATCGGCAAGGACCGATCCACCTGCTGTTGGGTAGGCATCAACAGGGAGCGATTCTTCAGCGCCCAACCGTAATACTGAACGTGGGCAATTTCCAGCCGATCAGGAGCTAAATCCTCCGCCAACGCAATGAATGCTTCCAGTCGGTCCAGGTTCATGCGATGGACGACGAGGTTCACGGTGAATGCCAGTGGAAACTTCTTGAGGGTAGGAATCAAAGCCAGCTTAAGAGCATGGGCCCGAGTGCCTGCAATGTGGTTGGCCGCGGTCTCGTCAAGATCCTGAAAGCTTAGCTGGAGGTGTTCCAGGCCGGCATCGACCAGTGCCGCGAGACGTTCCTCGGTCAGTCCCACGCCGGAAGTGATCATGTTGACGTAGAGTCCCGCATCGCGGGCTGTGCCGATCAGTTCGGTCAGGTCTTTGCGGGCCAGTGGCTCTCCGCCGGTGAGATGCAAGTGCAGAATGCCAAGTTCAGCTGCCTGGCGAAAGACCCGCTTCCAGTCATCCGTCGCAAGCTCATCCTGCGCTCGTTGCATCTCCAGCGGATTGGAGCAATAGAGACAATGCAGGGGACAGCGGTGAGTGATCTCGGCGATGAGCGAAAACGGTTTTACTGGCATCCATTCACACCCGCACCACGCCGCGCTGCTCCATACGCTGCAACAGGCTGAGGACATCCTGCATCATCTCGTCGCCATCCGCGCCCTCGTATTGTTTGAGTAGTTCATTCACGATCGTGGCGACGCTCTGTTTTCCATCCAATTGCGCGAGAATGTCGCGCGCCGGGCCCTGCAGATTCAGGGTCCCTTCCGGGATCAGCAGTACGGCTTCCGTTGGGTGCAAGCGGCATCCGGGCGCGAGCCGTGGCATGGCGTTCAGGTCCATATCAGCTGTTTTCCACCTTTGGGACAAAGCATCCGGGCGGTATGTTGCCAGGCACAACGTAGGCGTAGTCGATGGCGTCGAGTTGTGCCCACAGGATCGCGCATTTCCGCTCCAGAGCGTGAATCACCTGCTCCTGCTCCGCGCGGGTCGTGGCATGGGTGGAGACATAGTCGAGGGCGAACGCGGCGTCTTCAGGCGCCTGGGTAAGCCGGCCTTCAAAGTAGCTCAAGCCGTGAGCGAGATAGGGATAGTGCAGCCGAAGCTGATCCATGCGAAGTGAAATGAGGCTGCGCGAAAATAACTCGGTCAGCGAAGAGGCGACAGCAATCAACAAGGGGTTATCTCTAACCAGGGATAGATAGGCGTCCACGGCATAGATAACACCCGGCAAGGCACCCGTGCAGGGGATCACCTGATCGCGGGAGAGCCCGGTTGCTTCGGCGAGCTGTATCCATTTCTCAATGCCGCCATAACCGCTGTGGTCGCCGTCGTGATCAAGGATCCTTTTTCTCCAGGCCCGCCGGAAAGCCGGGTCATCGCTCTTGGCGAGCAGGAGAGCATCTTTGATCGGGATACGGCTCTGGTAGTAATAGCGATTGAGGGTCCATGCCTGCAATTGCGCGCGTGTCAATTCGCCCGCGTGCATACGCAGATGAAAGGGATGGAGATGGTGATAGCGGGATTCTCCTACCGCCTGAAGGCGACGATGTAGTTCCTCTTTGGAAAGAAGATCGCTGTCTAGTTTTGCTGTCGCGCTTCCTGTCAGTTGAGTTGCCATCCATCCTGTCCTATTTGCCAACCAGCATCGCTTACAGATTTGTACTCGGCAGTGCGGCTATCGAGTACCGGGTTCGTGTTGTTGATGTGGACGAAGAGCTTTTGCCGCGAGGTTACCCCGGCTAACAGGGCGAGAGTGCCATCCTCTCCACTCATGGGTACATGGCCGATGGAGCGCGCCAGTGGTGTTCCCGCATGCGTCCAGTTGAGTTCCGCATCGCTCCAAAAGGTACCATCCACCAGGATTGTGTCGCAGGAGTTATAGACATTCCGGATATCACAAGTAACTTCGGGGAGTGAGGGCGTGTAGGCAAGACGCCGCCCATCAGCTTCCAGCAGGAGGCCGAGCAATGCCTGACCTGGCTCCTCGGGGTCACGTGTTCCAGACCCATGCGCGTAGTGGGGAAGAGAGCCGGTGAGGGCTATGGGCGTGCATGTGACTTGATCGTCCACAGCAAAGGCTTCTCCAGGACGGATTTCCACCCAGGTTAACTGGCCGGGGACTCGTTCCAGCATACGAAAGAAGCTGTTTGCCTCGAGCGTCCGGCGGACCAGGCTGGTGGCGTACACCGTGAGCGGCTGAAACTCCCGCAACAAGAGCAATCCAAGCACCTGATCCAGATCAGCAGTGGTCAGGATGATGCCTTGAATGGGCGTATTTCGATTTCCGTGGAGAGCATTCGGCTGGAGTTCCGGATTTGACTCAAGCTGGAGCCTGAGATCCGGCGACGCATTGATCAGGAACCATTTTTGCGAATCAGTCGAGAACGCAGCTTGAAGTTGCAGACGCGGCTGCGCGATTTCCGGGGACGTTCGAGAGAGGGTACACAGAGTACAGGCACAGTTCCACTGGGGGAAACCGCCGCCTGCGGCGGTCCCCAGCAGCTTGAAGTTCATTAAGCTTATTCTGCGGGGGCGTAGCAGTTGATTTCGCAGCCAAGGCTTACTTCTTCAAAATTAGGGCGGGTCCATACTTTCGTCTTCATGTCATCTCCCGGTATTTAGTTTTGAATGCAGAAAGCTGAACCTGCCTTCTGATTTCCTACGGACATTATAGCCGATGCTTGACAGCGACGAGGTTTTTCAGCGGTAACCAGTCGCTACGGTTACCAGCCAAACGAATAGGTCACCTTGAATACCCCTGAGTCGATTCCCGGGTTTACCGCGCCACCCGAGTTGGTGAGATGGTGGTAGCGGTATTCCAGATTGCAGGAACGCGTGTGGCTGCGATACACCTGCACCCCGCCTCCGAATTCGAAGGTGTAGTTGAAGGAGGAACTGTTGAATACCGGTATATCCCTGGGAGACATGGCGAACCCGCCCAAACCTGTCACGAAGGGTTGGAAGCGCCTTCTCGGAAATGCACTCAATTTGTACCCCAGCGGGCTAAAACCGGTTACGTAGGTGGTGCGGGTTCCCCCAATGTAGGTTGCGGTGCCCGAATACACCTGGTTCTGGGCTACCAAGACCACATTCAACGGCGCAGTGCTTACCGGTTTATCCACCGGAACAGGGGAGGCAAAAGTGAAAATTCCCGAATACTCAGGCTGGGTGGGAAACTGCAACGCGAAGCCCTTCATCGTCGGGTCGCTTACCTGCATGTAGGGGCGGACTTCCGCCACCCAGGAGCCGGCAACGTTGTTGCTGATAAAGCTCCGTCTCTCCAGGCTGATGCCCAGGGCGCTGATCTTCCGACCCTCGGCGTAGCCAAGCAGCATGTGACTGGAATCGTTGGAGTACTCCACAAATCCACTCAACGCGGTTCGATTGGAGTAGTACGCGCCCACATCCTGCGCCCTGGTCACGGTGCAAGTGGTGAATCCCATCAAAAGGCAAAGAGCCGCCCTGTTTATCCGGTTTTGGAGGCAAGTGATTTGCAGCATGATCCTTCTCCCTCAGGCGGCGAAACGCACCGCTGCGCGTGTTTCTCGTTCTGAAAGCTGCGCGGTGGGGAGGGGACCGGGCATTCTCCTGTTTCTTGAACCGCCAGAAGAGGACGGGTGGCATATCTAAATCTCGTGCGAGCGCTCGGGGGGAAGAGAACTCGTAACAAGAGGATGTCTACAATTCCGAACACGTGCCAAACATCGGTTCTGTCGAGCTTTTCTTGAAAGAAAGCCGTGCCGATTTACCTACGATGCAAGGAAATCGTAACATCGCAGGAATACCCCTCAGTTATGCGAATCGCGAGACCGCGGGCGATAGTCACCTGGATTTTTAAACTTTGGTTTCGGCTTTATAAATGGCGCACATCTCCGCCCGCGTGGGAAAGGGCCACGCCGCGTAATCCTCGTCGCTCATCGTGAATTCTTCCCGCCACAGCCTGATCAGCCAGGGGATCCCGGTGAGCATCGACTCCAGGTCGGGGTGGATATACACGAGGTACAACTCACGTGGCTGTTCCGCCAGGGAAGCTTCGAGGTTCTGCAAAACCAGCTCCATGACGGGCTCGGTGAACGCATTCCACAAGTAGACGACGAGCGGCCCGGGCGGCCAGACAAACTCAGTCGCATCCCCATGAATGGAGACGATCACGCGATCTGTTGCGTGGGTAGCGCGGGTATAACGCGCGATGTTGGCGCGGGCGACGTGGTCCAGGTGAGGGGAGATCTCGACCCCAATGATCTGGCGAAAGGGATAGTCTGAGGCAAGTAGCAGGGCGCGGCCCTTACCCGATCCCAAATCTACAAAGCAAAAGCGCTGGTAGTCGAGGTGCAGCCGATCCCGCATGGCGCTCATGACCGTGTGAAACACCGACGGCGTCACGGCAAAATAGCCATTGTTGTAGATGTCGTGGTGGTGCCCGGAAGGCAGTTCGTAGATCAGGCCGCTGGTCTCCACGCCAAAGCGCTCATCGAAGGGATGCACGGCGCGATAGGTGCGATATTGGCCTTGTTCGACGCTGGGCCATTTCCCTTGCTTTCTCTTGCGCAGTCTGTGCCACATTCGCCTGATTTCATTTCTCATCGGCTACGTTTGGGCAGGGCAGGGACTCTACTCCAACCCAAGCTTTTTCCAGATTCCATCCACGTGAGCCCGGGTGGCTGCGTCCATTTCGATCATTTGCGGCCATGGCCGGGTAAAGCCCTCAGCGCTCCATTTGCGGGTCGCGTCGATACCCATCTTGCTGCCGTAGTTGGGCAGGCGCGAGGCGTGATCGAGCGAATCGACCGGGCCTAGCGTGAACTGAATATCGCGCTCCGGGTCGATGTTGTTGGCCACGCGCAGTGTCACTTCGCCCACGTCCTGCACGTCGCAGTCCTCATCGACCACGATGACGCACTTGGTAAACATCGCCTGGCCCAGGGACCAGACGCCATGCATCACCTTGCGCGCCTGCCCGGCGTAGCTTTTGCGAATGGAGACGATCATCAGGTTGTGAAACACGCCTTCCACCGGCAGGTTCAAATCTACAATCTCCGGGATGGTCAGGCGCATCAGGGGCAGAAAGATACGCTCGACCGCTTTGCCCATCCAGGCATCCTCCATCGGCGGCTTGCCCACGATGGTCGCTGCGTAGACCGGGTCCCTGCGATGCGTGATGCAGGTGATGTGAAAGACCGGGTACTCCTCCTCCATGGTGTAGAAGCCGGTGTGATCGCCAAAGGGTCCCTCCATGCGGAGTTCGTCCAGCTCCACGTAGCCTTCGAGGACGATTTCGGCGTGCGCCGGCACCTCCAGATCCACGGTTTCGCACTTGACCAGCTCGACTGGTTGTTGCCGCAGAAATCCCGCAATCACAAACTCCTCTACCTCTGGGGGCGCGGGCACAATCGCGGAGAAAGTGGTTGCCGGGTCGGTGCCGATCGCCACCGCCACTTCGAGCCGGCGATCTTTCTTCTCGGCCAGGACGATGGTGGGGAGGCCTCCCAGTGCCTCCGCCGGCCGGATAGTTCCGCCAGCGGTTTCCGCCATGATCCTTACCGGGCGGCGCGGGCGTCTCCAGAGGCGTCTGCGGCCGCCGCGGCCCGCAGCCGGTCGCGCAGGTGCTCGGCGGCCACCTTCTGCCGCTGCCAGTGCATGCCAGTGGTTTGCCCGTCGTAGACTTGCATGCGATACATGCCGACGTTGCGTTTGCCGCTCCTGGGGTCGCGGGTGATTACGCAAGGCAGGGTGATAAATCGTCCGCCGTCCAGCGGCCAGCACTGGAGCACGGGAAAGTCCAGGACGCTGAAGTTTTCCCGCAGGATTACCTGCTTGCAGGGCGCGTCTTTGGCTGCAATCGGTGCGGGGAAAGAACCTGCCTACTTCGGCCAGCATGGGAAGCATCTTCAGCTTTTCCAAGAGACCTTCTGGTGATTTGAGCTGGAGCAGACCATCGATGCGTGCCGGCCACATCATCGAGGCTGTCTACATTGAGCGCCAGCTTCATGCGCCGCTCGCTGCCGAACTGGTTCATCAACACCCGGCTGCCCGGGTATCCCTTGACGTTCTCAAACAGCAACGCGGGGCCGCCTGGGGCATACTTCGCATCTGCCTGCTTGCCTTGCTTGGACACTCGGTCAGTGATCTCGGCGATTTCGAGAACGGGGTCCACCGGCTCGTGGATGTGCTTCAGTTCGCCAGCTTTATCGAGCGCCTTGATCCAGGCCCTCAGGTCGTCGTATGCCAATCCGGTCTCCACGACCCCGAGTTGAGGAAGGGCCTCATCACCATACTATCCGGGGCTTAACTGGAAGTTTTCGTCCTGCTACAGAGATGGCCGCCCTTGATGAGTAACTTGATGAGTGCAGGAGTAGCCTACTCGCCGCGCATCCAGCGGTCCATCAGTGTCTGGGCGCAACGGGCGCCACATAGGTGCCTGACTTCAGCGGCGTGCGAGAGCATGATATTCCATGGTGTCAACTTCAGCATTGGCTGCTCAGGAGCCTTGGGAATGAGGGCTGCCGGCTCGGTCAAGGCCAGCCACCAGTCCTCCGCCTCCCCCCTTGGATTACCGCAAACATCGCAGTGGTAAGTCTCTGTAAACGCCATACAAACATCTCCCATTACCTCGGGCCTATCGCCAAAGCAGTGAACAGGCTCCTGCGCGAATTGTCATCGATCCCTCTGACAAAGTACGCGCGATCGCAGCCGTTCTATCCGCGGACGTATCGACTTCGTTACATCGTGGAGGGGAGAGAAGACGGCTTGGCAACGGCTGTCAGGCGATGCTCGCCGGCTGGTCTTCGTACTGCTCCAACGGGAAACCCAGCTTTTTCCACTGATCGAAGCCTCCGAGGAGGGGGCGAACGCGGTAAATCCCGTTCTGCCGCAGCTTCATCGCCATCTTGGCCGCCGTTGCCTCGCTGGGACAGGTGCAATAGAGGATCACGTCGCGATCGCGTGGGATCTCGCCGCTGCGCTGCATCAAGCGTTTCGGGCGAGAACCGGATGGCGCCGGGCAGCACTCGCGGGTCGGGGAGGTAGTCGAGCGGATGACGCAGATCGACGATAAAGGGGTTTTGTCCCGCCGTCCAGCATCCGCTTCAACTCCACCGGGTCCAGCCGCGAGGTCCGAACCTGCTTCAGGAAGGCCTGCTGCTTCCATATCCGGTAACCCAGCAAGCCGGCAATGGCCAGCAGAAACAGGGCGCCCGCGAAATGGCCCATCCACGAAAGCGCTTCGGGGTGGGCTTGCAGAACACTCCCGAAGAAGCGGCCGATCAGGGTAATCGATCGCGGCCCAGAACAAGGCTCCGGCCAGATCGTAAGCCAGAAAAACGCGATACTTCATCCCCGTCTGGCCGGCAATGGGCGCGGCCACCGTGCCCAGGCCGGGAATAAACTTGGCCACCAGCAATGCCTGCTCGCCGTACTTGGTGAAGTAATCCTCCGTCTTGCGAACGCAGGTCGACCTCTCAAAGGAGAGCCGGCACACCAGTTTCACCATCGTGCCGCCAAAACGTTTGCCCAACATGTACCAAAGCGAATCGCTGACAAAGCAGCCGGCTACAGCGGAAAACAGGACCAGGGGAAGCGAAAGTTTGTGAGTAGCGGTCAAAGTACCTGCAGCCAGCAGCAGGGGAAGGCTCGGCACCGGCACGCCGAGCTGCTCCCCCATCACCCATAGAAACAGGATGACGTAAGCGAAATGCAGGAAAAAATCGATCGCTAACGGCATAGCTCAACTGCCTCTGTGTGTGTCTCCCCTTAGATGATTGGCAGACGGAAACGGTGCGATGGCCAGCAAGGGTTCGCTGAACGCCGGGGATGTGCGGGGCGACACTTCCGGGTAGTGTAACTGAATCCCGGGGCTCCCCCGGATTCTAAAGTGGGACGAAAAGGCGCCGAACTTACACCGATAACTCTTCGCGCCCTTTCTGGCAGCTAGGTTTACTTCACGCGCACCGTGGGCTCCACCGACAGACCAGGGCGCAACAGATGGTCGTGGTCTTCGTTGCGATCCGTCAGGTCGATCCGGACGGGGATTCGCTGCACTACCTTAACGTAGTTGCCGGTGGCGTTTTCCGGGGGGAAGAGGCTTAGCATGGAGCCGGTCGCCCCGCCGATTTGGGTTACCGTACCGTCGTAATCCCGCCCGTAAGCGTCCACGTGGATCTTCACTTTTTGCCCGGGGCGCATCAGCTTCAGCTGGGTCTCCTTGAAGTTCGCTGTGATCCAGATATCGTCAAGAGAAACCAGGGTCATCAGGTTCTGGCCCACACTTACGTTCTGGTTGATTTCCAGGCTTTTTTTGGTGATGATGCCGTTGGCCGGGGCGACAATCCTGGTATAGCCGAGGTTTAACTTTGCCTGGGCAAGCTGCGCGCGCGCCTCCTCCACCTGTGCGGCCGCCTGATCCGCCTTGGCCTTTTGGATTTTCAACTGGTCGGGAGCCGTTTGCGCAGTTTTCAATTCTGCCTGGGACTGCACCACCCGGTCACGAGCGATACGAACGGCGTCCTCAGCCGCAATCTCGCTGGCCTTTGCCCCCAGCAGTGCTGCGCGGGACGCATCCGCCGTGGCCACCGTCGCGTCGAACTGCTGCTTGGAAATAACGTCCTTCTCTACCAGCGGCGTGTAGCGCTTCAAGTCCAATTGGGCTTTGGTGTTGTTTGCTTCCGCCTGCGCGACCTGGGCCTGAGCTGCTTCCAATTGACGCTGCGACTGCTGCACGGTTGCGTCGGAAGTTCGTACGCCAGAAGAGGCTGACTGGAGGGTGGAGCTGGTATTCACTCCGATGACGGGTATATTGACCCGTACGGCCTCATAATTTGCCTCGGCGCTTTCCAGGCTGGCTTCATCCTGCTGCACCGCGACCTCGAAATCTTTGGGGTCGATCTCAGCGATCACGGTACCGGCCTGAACATATTGATTCTGTTCGACGTTCACCTTGATGACCTGGCCGGCGACGCGGGCGCTGATCTGAATCAGGTGGCCATCTACCTGGGCGTCATCGGTATCTTCGTAATACGTGGAATGCCACCAGAAGAGCAGCGCCCCCACGATTAGGACAGCCACGACGCCGATGACGATGAAACGGCGCCGTCCCTTTTTGCGGGGAGGACTGTCCAGATCTTGATGGTCGTTGTTGTCAGCCTGGCTGCCAGGCTGCGGACCCTCTTCGACGGTACTTGCACGGCCTGATTCCGGATTCTGTTCCGCCACCGCTACTTTCCTCCCACATAATCTTTGTAATTTGTTTGTGCGATGCCCAGCGCGCGGGCGAGCGAAAGCTTCGCCACATTGTGTTGGTACAGGCTGGAGACATACTGGTCATTCGCCTGCGCCACCGATGTCTGGGCTTGCGATACCGCAAGATTATCGGCGACGCCTGCTGCATAGCGCTGTTGCGCCTCGCTCAATGCCTCGGCCGCCAATTCTACGTTGCTGTGCGACACGGCAACCTGCTTGGCAGCGGCCTGTATATCCAGAATGCTGTCGCGCACGTCGGCGCTGATCTGACCACGCAGATCGTTCAACTGCGCCTGCTTCTGTTCCAGTTGCGATTGCGCGTCCTGGGCATCGCCTCGCAACTTGGCCTCTTCAAATAACGGGACGGTTGCCGTGCCCACGGCGTCGAAGGTGCCATGAGAGTGCCCAAGGGTCGGTCCGATCACGCCGTAGTCGCCGGAGAAGGCCACGGTCGGATAACGTTCGGCGGTCGCCGCCGATCGTGAAGCCCGGGCGCTCTCCACCTGCTCTTGCAATGCCTGCAGGTCGTGGCGGTGAGCGAGCCCTTCCTGGACGGCGGCGTTGGGGTCCAGATTGTCCAGTGTCTGAAACGGCGCCTGATCAGTTAACTCGTAACTTTGCTCCAGCGGAAGGCCGATGACCCGGGCCAGAGCAATCTTGTCTTTCTCATATTGGTTTTGCGCCGTGATCAGGGTCTGCTGTTGGGTCTGGTAGTCGACCCGGGCGCGCAACTCGTCTAATAACGGAGCTGTACCGGCCTGGTGATTGGCCACCGCCTGATCAAGGGATACCTTCGAAGTGTCTACCTGGGCCTGTGCCGACTGAATCCGCGACGCGTCGGCGATGCAGAGCAGATACGCATTTCCCACCGTAAGCACCACCATGTCCTTTGCGTCCTCAATCGAGAGCTTCGATCCTTCGAAGTTATGTTTGGAGGCCAGATAATTTCGCAGCGACGATAAATTCAATAGCGACCATTGCACTGAGCCGCGGATGTCGGTGTAGGCATAGGGTCCGATAACAGCAGGAAATCCGGGAATGTTCAGGCCCTCTGCCTGCAGGTTCGTCTGTTGGTCTGCTTCCTTGGCCGTGGCATTGATGGTAGGCAGCAATGACTGGAGCTGCTGTAAACGCTGTGCGCGGGCGGTTCCGGAGTTCAATCCCGATAGCACCAGGCCCAGGTTATATTGCAACCCCATGCGGATTGCCTGGTCGAGTGTGAGGGGAAGAATACCCGGTATCGGGGCCTGTTTAACGATGCTGCCCTGGTAGGTGCTGCTGTTTACCTGGGCCGGCATCGCCTGGACGGACGACCCGCTTGCGGTTGAGCCGCCGGATTGTGCAAGACATACGGCCTGGATACAGGTCAAGCTGAGAAGCACAACGAGCGGTCGTCTCCCCATGCCCCGCAATTCTCCCCTGTAACATCTCATCCTTGAGTCAACCTCGGCACGTAACCTATGGCCTGAAAACGAACAGCACCCACTCAGATGCCAATTGGCCCGTGAACTATTCAAAAAGAAGGGCCCCCGGCGATTCTGAATCGGATTCGGCCGCACCGGATTTGGCGAAGAAGCTTAGTCGAGGCTCTGAACCCTACACTAACTGGACTAACGGCACGACTACCAGGCGATGGAGGGTAGGGTCTTCAGGCCATACCTAAAACCTTGCCATAAATCCGGCTTTGGCCGCTGAGGGAAACTCCTGGCAGCTGCGGCTTCGCAGTGACCGGCTACACCGTACCCTCTCATCCACGGATTTCCGGCAGCCGATGGAGAACCCTGTCTCTGTCCAAATCAGGCGGGCATGAGCGCGGCATGGGAACGCATCACGCAAGTGGCCAGCGAACACAGCGCCTGGCGATAGGCAGCTCCGACCTGGTCTCGCCGCCACGCCTGCGCTCCACTCGCCCCACTCTGCCGCAGGCTCTCGGCAGTCTGCTCACCGTCCTGACCGGCGACGGCACGCAGCACAAAGATCGCCCGCAGGGCGGGCGCCAACCGTTGCAACCATTCCCGCAATCCTGCCCGGCCGGCGCCCGAGATCAGTGCGCCAAACTGCTCGCCGGTCAAACCCGCCGCTCCCAGGTCATCGGTTTCAATACAGGCAGCATCGGCCGCTTGTGGAGTGGGAACTGCGAACGCTTCGGGATAGAGCCCAGCCATGCGCCGCATGGCGGTGCGAACCAGCAGGGAACGCGCCTCAGCGTAAGCGGCGGTTCCTTCGGCGCAAGGGTCTGTTTCTACCCTGGCTACACTTTCCTCCACCAAAGAAACTGCTTCCTGCTCGTCCCCCAGCATGAGTGCCGCGATCTGAAAGAGCTGCACTGCCGTATCCTCGGCCATGAGATGGCCGGCGTCCTGTGCCGGGCCCAAATCCTGCTGATTCATGCGATTCTCCTTGAGAACTGCCGATTTCCTGGAAACATTGTCATCTTCCATCCTCCCGCAACCCCTCTCCGGGCGTCAAATCCCCCGTGTTTCCGACCAAATTTCCCGGCATAATTGTCAACCGATTCATCTTGAGCCACGATTTAGTAAGGTAAACAGGGTGAGTACCCTGCGCGGGTTGTCGCGTACCCCCTATGAACGACGTGAGCAAGGATCCGCAAAGACTCTTTATCGGCCGCGACGAATCGTGGCTTAGCTTTAACCGGCGTGTCCTCGAAGAAGCCCAGGATCCGGATAATCCCTTGCTCGAACGGGTGAAGTTTCTGGCCATAACCGCCAGCAATCTGGACGAATTTGTCGAGATCCGTGTTGCTGGAATTATGCAGCGAATTGAAGATGGATACACCGAACCGGGCTTCGATGGCCTCACTCCCCGGCAGACCCTGGACGTGGTGGTCGAGGACATGCACAATTTTGTGCGCGATCAATACCGTTGCTGGACAGAGGACCTTCGCCCGGCGCTGTATGAGAACGGGGTTCGCGTGCTGCAGTGGGGCGACGTCGATCAGGCCGCCCGCGCTCATGCTCTGGAATACTATCTGCGCGAGGTCGACCCGCTGCTTACGCCCATCACCATCGACCCCGCGCACCCCTTTCCGCGCGTGTTGAACAAGGCGCTCTGCCTGGCTTTGTTACTCCGGCGTAAGCGCAAGGGCGCCAGCGGAGCTTTGTTGGGGGTGCTCACCGTGCCGCGGGCGCTGCCCCGGCTGGTGCCCTTGCCGTCCAGCTCGGGAACCCACGACTTCTTGTTTCTCCACGACCTGATTGAACACAACGCCGTGGGCATGTACCGCGGCTATGAAATTCTTTCAACCGCCGCCTTTCGCGTGACCCGCAACAGCAACCTGTATTTTCAGGAAGAAGAATCGCGAAGTCTGTTGGATAGCGTGCGCTCCGAATTGCACAATCGCCGCAAAGGCGATGCGGTCCGGCTGGAGATTGAAGAAGGAGCCGACAGCGAGGTCGTCGACCGCCTGCGCATGAATTTCGAACTCGAGGACACCCAGGTCTTCCCCACCAATGGGCCCGTGAACCTGTCCCGGCTGATGAATCTGTATACGGACACTCCGCGCCCAGACCTCAAATTCAAAGATTTTCTTCCCCGGGAGCTGCGCCTGAACCGCCGTTCAGAGGATCTTTTCGACGAATTGCGTCATCATGACCTGCTGTTGCACCACCCCTACGATTCCTATGATGGCGTCGTCAATTTTGTTCAGTTGGGCGCGCAGGATCCACGGGTCGTCTCCATGAAGCAGACCCTCTATCGCACCAGTTCCGACTCCCCCATGTTCCACGCGCTCACCGAGGCCGCGCAAACCAAGGAAGTGACTGTGGTAGTGGAACTGATGGCCCGGTTCGACGAGGCATCGAACATCCGCTGGGCCCGGAATCTCGAAGACGCAGGCGTGCAGGTTTTTCATGGCATCGTCGGACTCAAGACCCATTGCAAACTCGCCATGCTGATTCGCCGCGACCCGGATGGTGTGACCCGCCGGTATGTGCACCTCGGCACCGGCAACTACAACCCCAACACGGCTCGCTTCTATACCGACATCAGCCTGCTGACGGCAGATCCGGAGATTACCGCGAGCGTCCATAGCGTCTTTAATTACCTTACTGCGCACTCTGAATCGGACGACTATGCCCCGCTGCTGGTGGCGCCCCTTACGCTGGCGGAGAGCTTCATCCGCATGATCCATCGCGAGGCGGAACACGCCGCTGGGGGCCGACCCGCGCACATTATCGCCAAAATGAATTCGCTACTCGAACAGGCGGTGATTGACGCGCTTTATGAGGCTTCAAAGGCTGGCGTGCAAGTCGACCTGATTGTGCGCGGAATCTGTTCGCTGCGCCCGGGGATCCCGGGGATCAGCGAGAATATACGCGTCCGCTCGGTCGTCGGCCGCTTTCTCGAGCACAGCCGCATCTTTTACTTTGCCAACGGGGGCGAAGAAGAGATTTATTGTGGCAGCGCTGACTGGATGCCGCGCAATTTGTTTGAACGGTGCGAAGTCGTTTTCCCGATAAGGGATGCACAAATTCGCAGCCGCATTCGCAACGAAATCCTGGCCGCTTATCTTGCCGATACGGCGAAGTCGCGTATGGAGACGGCGCGTGGCGCGTACCCGCGCGTCCGCGCTCCGGAGGGCAAGCGTTTCAGCGCCCAGGACTTTTTCATCCGCGTTGCCGAAGGACGAGACAGTAGCGACGGAATTCCTCCACCCGCGTCGGAACCGGAGGACGTGGTTGTCACCGCGGCGGTTCGGGAGCTATTGGCCCCGGCTAAGCCGCAGCGACGTAAATCGAGACGGAAGCATCCCGAGCCGGCTGCCTGACTGCGGATGGGCCTATGGAACCACCACCATACCATCGCTCCCGTACACTGAATCTTGGCCCAGCGCCTCTACAACCTCGCGCAATGGTGGCATCTGCTGAGCCTGGATGCGCCGACAGTCGCCGCTCTATGGTCGTGGTTCTTCGCCCGCGCCATGCATCTTCATCTGCCGTTTGTCTCGGCGATGCTGCTTGCCCTTGGCACCTGGTTGCTTTACGTCGCCGACCGCATACTCGATGGACTGCGGCAAGGGGAGACGCTCAGGGAGCGCCATCATTTTCACGCCCGCCATCGTACCGCTTTTCTATCGGCCGCGTCGCTTCTGCTTGCCCTGCTGGCCTGGTCCGTACTTACACGTATGCGCCCTGAGGCACTCCGCGACAATCTGTGGGTTGGGATGTTTGCGGTTCTCTACCTGGTGGCTGTTCACCGCAGGATCAATTTCCTGGGTTCTGTAGCGCCGCGGCTGCCGAAAGAGCTTGCTGTGGCCATTCTCTTCGCTGCGGCGACCGCTGTCCCGGCCTGGTCACGCCTCGGACCCGGGGGATTGGAAAAAGAACAACTTGCGCCCGCGGTGCTCTTCTTCGCCGCGCTTTGCTGGAGCAATTGCGTAAGCATCGAGAAGTGGGAGGCCAGTGGTCTTTCGCCGGAGGGTGGCAATTCTCACCCGAGTACCCGGTGGGCCGGCCTGCATTTGCGTTTCATCGTAATCGTGATTGCGATGGTTTCAATTGCCGCGGCCGTGGTTGCACCCACGCGGGGGCTGATGGCGGTTTATCTCGCCACCCTTCTTAGCAGCGGACTACTCTTTGTGCTCGACGCCCGCAGTTCGCAACTTTCGCCGCTGCACCTGCGCATCGCTGCTGATGCAGCCCTTTTGACGCCCCTCGCCTTCCTGCCGATGGCACGCTAGCATGACTACCGCCAACTTCGATCGCGTCGCCCGCCCCTATCGATGGCTGGAATATTTGAGCTTTGGCCCCTGGCTCGGACGCTGCCGTAGCGCCCAGATCGCTCATCTCACGGGAGCGCGCCGCGCCCTGGTGCTGGGAGACGGGGACGGACGCTTTCTGGCCCGCCTTCTGGCGGCAAATCCCCAACTTACCGCCGACGTCGTCGACTCCAGCCATTCCATGCTGCGTATTCTCGACCGTCGCATTCGCCGCCGGGGGTTACAAGCGAGCCAGCGCATCTGCCTGCATCACGCCGATGCGCTGGAGTGGAATCCCAGTGGAAACTACGATCTGATCGTGTCTCACTTTTTCCTCGACTGTTTTTTCCCTGAACAATTGGAGCAACTCTTTGACGGCGTTCTTCCCCATGCTCTCCCGGGCGCATATTGGGTCATTTCTGAGTTCGCGATTCCCCGGAGCACTCTCGCTGGTTTGATTGCACGCGGAATCGTCGGCCTGCTCTATCGAGCATTTGGTTTGCTTACCGGGCTACGCGTTCGCATCCTTCCGGATTACGCTGCCTCTCTGCTCCGCCGCGGCCTGGCGCCCAGCAATGAACGGCGCTACCTGGCCGGGCTCTTGTGCTCCCAGATCTGGTCGTTGCCCACCTCCGTCAGAGAAAAAGGCTGAGCGAACCTTGAGGTGCAACCAATCCCCCGCCTTTCCACGGCGCATACGCAGCATCGCTGAGTGCTGTGAACACTCGGCTGCAAAAATGATCTAGAATGCCGCATGCCCTGCCCGCAATTGCGCTTGCTGTCGCTGGTTCCCCTACTGCTTGCTGCTTCGTTATGGGCGCAGGTGTCGGCGGTGAATTCGCCTGACGGTAAGCCGCTCTCACCGCGGATTGCGGCCTACTGGATCGATGCCACGATCGATACCGATGCGAAGACTCTGGACGCGACCGAGACACTCGAGTATCGCAATCCCTCCGATCAGCCTGTTTCCACCATCCCGCTTCATCTCTACCTGAACGCGTTTCGCCCTCAATCCACTTTTACCCGTGAGTCGAATCGGGACGGCGCCGACATCACCTATGCCAAGGAAGAGGAAGGCGCTATCGATATCAAGAGTGTCTCCGCCGAAGGCTTTGGGGACCTCTCGCAGAACATGCGATTCATCGCGCCCGACGATGGCAATCAAAACGACCATACGGTGTTGGAGATCGCTCTCCCCAAGCCGCTCGCTCCGGGCGAGGCGATGCGCTTGCACCTTGCCTTCCACGATAAATTTCCTCTCTCTGTAGCCAGAAGCGGATACAAGCGGGACTTCATCATGGGCGCGCAGTGGTTTCCCAAGGTTGGGGTCCTCTGGCATGGCGCGTGGAACTGCCATCAGTACCATGCGGATACCGAATTCTTCGCCGACTTTGGTACCTACAACGTTAACCTCCGGCTTCCGCAGCGCTACGTCGTCGGCGCCAGCGGCATACAAACAGGCGAGCAGTCCAACGCCGACGGCAGCAAGACGCTGAGCTTCCGCGGCGAAGATATTCATGATTTCGCCTGGGCCGCCTCGCCGCACTTCCAGACCGCCGACGATACCTTCTTCAACAGCCTCGGTGCGGTCAAGCTTCATGCACTGATCCTGCAAACGCACGCCGACCAACGTGACCACTATCTATCTATCCTGAAACAGAGCATGCAGAAATACGATGAGTGGTACGGCCCGTACCCTTATAAGCAAATGACGATCATCGATCCGGAGCCGGACTCGGCGTTCGGGGAGATGGAATACCCCACGTTGATCACGGCCGGAACAGACTGGTGGGAGCCGTCCTGGAGCCACTACGGCATGGACAGCACGGTCACCCATGAGTTCGGCCATCAGTACTGGTACGGCATGGTGGCCAGCAACGAATTTGAAGAACCGTGGCTCGACGAAGGCATCAACAGCTATACCGAAAGCAAGGCATTGGGCTCGATATTCGGTCGAAATACTTCTTTGCTGAATGCCCGCACCCTCTACGGAAGCGACGCCGAGAGCGAACGGACGTCGTATCTGGCTCATCCCGACGAGGACCCTATCGTGCGCATGGGGTGGAAATTTTTGAGCGACGCCAGTTACGGATGCATTGTCTACGGTAAGACCGGTAGCGCCCTCGCCACACTGGAGACGGTCCTCGGAGAGGGCACACTTCGCCAGGCCTTACGTGTCTACTTCACCCGCTATCGCTTTACGCATCCTACGGGAACCGATTTTCTCCGCACCATCGAAGAAGTGTCCGGCCGCACCGATTTGGAGCCATACTTCTCGCAGGCCTTCTATGGCACTGATCTGCTCGACTATTCCGTAGACACCCTCTCTTCTGAACCCAGCGAGCAGCGGAAAGGCGGGAGCGCCGGGGAGTCGTACGACACCACTGTAGTAGTGCGCCGGGTGGGCAGCTTCCTCTTCCCGGTAAAGGTCGAGGTCGGTTTTGCCGACGGGTCCCGGGAGCAGGCCATTTGGGACGGCAAAGACCGGTGGATACGCTTTTCCTGGAACAAGCCATCGCGTGCCGTTTACGCCCAGGTGGATTCGGACTCGAACGTGCTGCTGGACGTTAATTCGTTCAATAACAGTTACACCCTGCTACGGGATCGGACTGCGCGTTTTAAATTGACGAACTACTGGGTATTCGCCCAGCAGCTGTTGGGCCAATGGTTGTCGTTTATGGTCTGAGATGACCGTTTGAGAATCGAGTACGATCCAACATCAGCTGACAGTTGCCAGGGAGCGATAATTCCGGATGAAGCGACCGCTACCCAATCTTCTTGTCCAGGGATTTCAACTCGCGCTGCGTAATTGGCCTTTTGTAGTTTGGGCCTACGCCATCAACCTGGTCTTCGGCCTGGTTGCCGGGGTACCGTTCGCGACTGGACTCTCCTCATACCTGGACCACAGCCTTGCCGCGGAAAAGATTGCCCACACGATCAATATCGAAACTTTATGGGAATTAGCGATACACGTGCACAGCACCAGCTTTCTTCCCATGGCAATTCATACCGCCGGCTGGCTTAACCTGTTCCAGGCGCTGCTGCTCCTGGTCTTCTTCGCTGGGACCATCTTTGTTTATGTTTCGGCCGAGCCGCCACGTTTTTCTGTCTTGCTGCGCGGCGGGGTGGCCTATTTCTGGCGCTTTGTGCGGGCCGCAATCCTGGCCGGGTGCGTGGGCATCCTCGTGATTGGGGTTTTGCTTGGCGCACGCGCCGTGCTGCTCGATCGGGTCGGCGCAGTCTACTACGAGCGCGAAATGTTTCTTTACTCCGCCATTAGCGGAGCGGTCGTTCTGCTCGCAGCATTGCTCGTCCGCCTGTGGTGGGACCTGGTCGAGGTCTACATCGTGCGCAACGCCATGGACGGGGAGCGCCACGTACGCCGGGCTCTGTTGCCGGCGTTGCAACTGCTCTCCCGTTATTTCTGGCGCGCTGTTGGCAGTTTCTTTCTGGTTGGTCTGCTGGGAGTAGGCGCGCTGGGCGCGTGTCTTTACCTGTGGAAGAACTTTGTCCGCGCATCCTGGGTGTGGCCCGCTTTTCTGTTGGCGCAGGCTGGGCTCTTTCTTTTGCTGGCCAGCCGGTTTTGGCAACGGGGAATCGAGGCCGCCCTGGTCATGTCCGCCGACCCGCCGATCGTAGCCGGGGAGGAGATCGCTGCATCGGCCGAGGACGATTTGCCGCTCCTGACCGGCGTAGAAGCTCTCGAGGGATTATCAGAGCCCACGCTCAGCGAACTGGTCCTCAAGCTGCAAACCGACCCCTGGGGCACTCCGGAAGGTGTACTACCAGGCTCGCCGCAGGCTGCCGAGCCGGAACAGCCTGCGATTTCGCGGTTAGATCTGCACGAAACGAAGTTTCCTCTGGGTGGGGTGAATCCTGACACCCAGGGCCTGGTTGACCAGGAAAAGCAACCACATTCTGAGAAGAAGCCACTGACCTAACCTGGGCTGCAGGGGGCTGAGGCAACCGGCTTCCGCCCCAAGCACTCCCAAGGTTCATGAACACTTCCCCTTTCCACGCCGCAGGTCCCGATGTTTTCCCTCAGCCCGGTCCCGACCCTGGCCCCGATCCGGAACCGGTGCATGTACCGCTTCCACCAGCCGATCCTGACCCTGGTTTGCCCATAGATCCACCGCCAATGCCCGCGCCGGTCTACTGAAGATTCGCTGGTTTCTCCAACCCTCGGGAAATTGTTACAATTGCATGAATAGCCGACTTCGCGACCCCTACTTTTGCTCCATATTGGACTATTTTGCAGGCAAGGCCGCACTTAGCGAACGCAACATGAGAAGAGAAATCCGAACGCGATGAACCTCTACATCCTCCGTCACGCCAGCGCCGGCGTCCGCCGCCCGGACCCGGCTGTTGATGCCAAACGCCCTCTGGACAAAGAAGGCAAGGAGCAGTGCCTGCTGATTGCGGGGTACCTGAACGCCTTGCGCATTCAGTTTGACGTAATCCTATCGAGCCCACTTAAGCGGGCGTTGCAAACCGCATCGCTGGTGGGTACGGAAGTGGCCTACGACAGCAAGATCCAGATTACTGATGCAGTATCGCCCTCCGGTACGGTGTCCAGCTTCCAGGCGTTGGTCGGGACCCTTTCCGGGTATGACAACGTCCTTGTGGTCGGCCACAACCCGAACCTGCCCGAGTTTGTCGGCTCACTTATTTGCAGTCCCAGGCCAGCCAGCATAAGGATGCGCAAAGGCGCGATTGCACGTGTCGACGTTACGCGCCGCCCAGGGCAATTGATCTCTCTGCTGGATCCGCGGATGTTACGGCAGATTTATGCCAGCGCGGCAAAGAGCTCGCGACGAAACACTTCGCGGAAGTAGTCCGCTTCCTTGCGCAGCGACCAGAGTTCGAGTTCAGCGCCTGTGCGCCCTGGGCTCAGCTCCATCAACACGCGCTTGGGATATACCCGCAAAGTCACTTTGAGCACATCGCTCGCCCGGTCCTGATTGAGCGCGACCGCCAGTCGGAGCAGCACGACGGCCCGAATAACTCGAGCGAATTCCTCCGGGGGAATGGACCGCATGGAGCGGTCCGCCGGGTCGGGACGAGACTTGCCCAGGTAACGCGCGATCGCCGACATGATCGCCCGTTGCTGCGGGGTAAATCCGAATAATTCGGAGTTGGCGACGATGTATTGAGCGTGACGGTGGTGTCCCTGGTAGTTCATGAACTTGCCCACGTCTCGCATCATGGCCGCGGCTTCGAGCCATGCGCCATATTCTTCGGGTAACTCGTGCACCGCTTGCAAATCGCGAAAGAGTTGTGCGGCGTGTTGGCGCACTGGATCGGCTTGCCTTGGGTCGACGCCATAACGCTTGCAGGTAGCCAGCACGCCCTGCCAGCGCTCGCGCTCGAACTGTTGATGGGCGGTGGTCTTTGCGTCCTGCTCGGCCAGCATCTGGGCCAGGATGCCGTCCCGTAAGCCAAGTTCGGAGTAGACGAAGCCGGGCAGGGAAAAACGCTCCAGCAGTTCGGCGTAGACGTGGGCGCCCGCCACCACAATCTCGGTCCGCTTGGGTCCGATACCCGGGATAGCGCTGCGCTGGGCGCTGGTCATGCCGGTGAGCTTTTTGGTCAGCCGGCGCACGTTCCGCGTATCCGCCAGCGGCTTGCCTTTCGGTGCGCGATCCTTGCCCGGCGCCCTGCTCTTGCGCATGGCCTGGCTGGCCTGGGCAAGTGCGGCAGCAGTCCCCGAAGTCGCGATCACGAGGGAGACGCGAAACGAACCGAAACGCCGCTCCGCCTTGCGCAGCTCGCGCGCGATAAATTGCTTCAGGCGCGCCAATTCTTCGTCAGAAGGGGGGTCTCCAGGAAGAAATTCCTTGGTCAGGCGAACCGCTCCGAGGGGCAGGCTCACCGTTTCCTGGATGCGCTTCCGCTCCGAGAGCGTGATCTCACAACTGCCACCGCCCACGTCAATCAGAAGGCATCTACCCTGGGTTCCGGGTTGGCCCATCACCCCGCGGTGGATCAGGCGCGCCTCTTCCAGGCCAGAGATGATCTCCACTTCCCAACCCGTCTCGGATTTGACCCAGGCGAGGAAGGCCTGCGCATTTCGTGCATCGCGTAGGGCGGAGGTGGCGACGGCTCGCACCCGATCTGCGCCATGTAGTTTTACGGATCGATAGAAACGTTTGAGCGCCAGCAGTGTACTGGCCATGGCTTCAGGAGAAACCACGCCGCTTTCGAATACGCTCGCTCCGAGCCGCGTTACCTCGCGGTCCTCATGGAGCACTTTCAACTGGTGTTGCTGGACTCGCGCGATCTTTAGTCGGCAGGAGTTGGAACCAATGTCAATCGCCGCGTACGTCAGCATCTTCCGGGAGGTTCACCTGGCGTGTGGGATAGAGCCATCTCCCAAGGAAGATACACCACTTTGCCTTTCATTATCGTGAACCATCGCTCGGTGGACAAAAGATTCCTCAGGGGCTTTTACTTCTGCGTGAGAACCATGTTGAATACTTTCGTGGTCAGGAAAGGCTCGAAAAGGCAGCCTGCTAGAAGCCGGAAGCGAAAGGCGTTTCCCTGATCCCCACGGGCGACCTCTTGGGGAAAGACTGGACCTGCCTTTTATGGCTGGCCATCCACTCTCCCAGCAACTGGCCGCGCATGTTTTGCGTGGTCTTCATCGCCGCCACAAAATGGCGCTCCAGATCGCGCTCAAAGCACGCGCTTAGTTCCGTGGAATCCTCGCCAAGGGCAGCTTTGGTTTCCCTTGTCAGGCCCATCCAGTCGTGCCAATCGCCGATTGCGTCCTGTACTCGCTTCAGAGCCTTGGCCACCATGCAATTTTTTTGCCCGTGTGCGCCGGCTTCAGCCACATAGCGTGCCTTCTTGGTGGCTTTGCGGAAGTCATGCAGATTTTCCTCATCCAGTAACGGCATGGCGTCGGCCGCGCGGACAAAGTCCTCCAGGGCCACGACATCGGCCGGACGAGACACCCTTGGGCTACCCCGCAGTTCGAGGGCGACTGCAGCAAAGAAAGCGCTTTGTTCTTCTGCCAACTCGTGATGACGCTTCCTGATCTTCTTCTGCATCTCACGGGCTAGGTGCTTGCGCTCAGCGCTGAGCCATGCGTCGAGTTTCTGAGCCTCTTTGTGGAGCCGGCGAGCGTCGCCGTCAGGCTCGCCTTGGCCGCCGGTCCCGCCGTCCTTTGGCAGACGCTTTTCAATCCAGTTCTGCAGCAGCTTGCGCTGCACGTCGAGATCGCGGACCGGTCCCGCTGCCCGGCGAATCTGCTTGAGCCTGCGCAGCCAAGCCGCGGCCGGCCGATCGATCGCCTCGGTCACCGATCCACGTTCGCGTAAGATGGCCTCGAGGGTTGCTTGCAAACGGCGCGAAAAGGTCCGCACCCGATGTACCGCATCAGGGTCTGCGCTCTGTATACACTCTCCGGCTGCGGTGTTAAGAGCGTCGGCCAGGGAATTTATTTGAGCCAGTGGGTCTTGTGCTGGTTTCGTAGCCGTCGCCGGCGGCCGGGGCGCAGCGCCGCTGATATCCTGCTGCTTACGCACACGTTTTTGTAAGCCATGTCGAATCACTTTGTTCTTTCTCTCGAGGCGCCTCCCGAGAATACCTTTGGCCTTTCTCCTGTGCGAGCCTGGACGCTGCTGCTGTTGGTCTTCGCTGCGGTGCACGTGGCGGCGCTGTTTTCACCACCCTTGTTGGATGATGCAGACTCCATCCACGCCGCCGCCGCGCAGCATATGGCGCAAAGCGGGGACTGGGTCACGTTGAGAGTAGATGGCGTCCGCTATCTTGAAAAACCGCCGCTGCCGTATTGGCTGGCGGCCGCCGATTATCACCTATTCGGATTCAACGTGTTCGCTACCCACTTGCCGCTGACCCTTGGAGTGCTCTGCCTGTCTATTCTAGCCTGGGTGTGGGGCCGTCGAGCGTATGGCGAGCGCGCGGCGTTCTATGCAGCCCTGGGAATCCTTACCAGCGTGGGAGTTTTTCTGTTCACGCGAATCTTCATCCCCGAAGTCCTGCTTACGTTTCTGCTGGCCTTTGCTCTCTACAATTTTATCGTCGGCCTGGAAGACAAAAAGCCCGTTCGCTTTTACCTGACCTGGGCTGCGCTGGCACTGGCCATGCTGGCCAAGGGACTGGTGGCTCCCGTCTTCTTTTTGCTTGCGGCCGTGCCTTATCTCGCCCTTACTGGGGATTGGCGCAACTGGCGCCAGTTCCGCCTCGTCTCCGGCGTTCTGCTCTTCCTCGCCATTGCAGCGCCCTGGCATATCCTCGCTGGAATTCGTAACCCAGGGGCTGGCCACCCCGCCGGCAACATCCCGTCCCCGGGCAATGTCCACGGTTTCTTCTATTTTTACTTCATCAACGAGCAGGTCCTTCGCTTCCTGGGCAAACGCTACCCCATGGATTACAACAAGCTGCCATTTCTGCTCTATTGGAGCCTTCACCTGGTCTGGCTTTTTCCCTGGAGCATCTACCTGCCGGTGGTCATCCGGCGCGTCTGGGCCTCGCGCGAGAAATGGCGTCGTGGGCTGCGGCCGGCTCCCTACTCCGTCGCTGCGCGGTCAAAAATTTTCCGGACGAGAACCACTTGGCTGCTCACCATTTACGCCGCCGTTATCCTGCTCTTTTTCTCCGTATCGACCAACCAGGAGTACTACAGCTATCCCGTTTACTTCCCCTTGTTGCTGCTCACCGCGGGGGCTTTGGCGGGAGAGGAAGGTGAATCTGGAGCAGTGAGCAAGTGGCTTACCGGCGCCCACGGGGCATTCGCGGTGGTCGGCATTGTTGCTGCATCAGCGCTCGGGTATGGCTTGTGGTCGTCACGTGCGACACCCTCCGGTAGCGACATCGGAACCCTGCTCGCCCATCGCGAGGTGGCTGGCTATACCTTTTCCATGTCTCACTTGTTCGATCTCACCGGGCCATCGTTTGCCGCCTTGCGCTTGCCTGCGGGGCTGGCTGCCGCCGGCCTTCTGATAGGCCCTGTGATCGCTTGGGTCCTGCGCCGGCAGCGGCACCATTTCGAGGCCACGGTCAGCGTCGCCTTTACTTCGGCTGTCTTTCTTATTGCCGCGCACATCGCCCTGGTGCGCTTTGAGCCAATGCTTTCGTCGCGTGCGATGGCCAGCACCATCAATCACATCAGCGGCCGGGAAGGCGACGCCACGCTCATTCTTTACGGAGATTTGTCCGACGGCGCTTCGCTGCTTTTCTACACGCGGAGGCAGGCTTTGCTGGTGAATGGAAGGTCGAGCGCGATGCTGTGGGGCTCAAATTATCCTGACGCGCCGCATGTGCTGATCAGCGATGCCGATCTGGCCGCGTTGTGGGGCACCGGGCCGCGCAGGTTTCTGTTCGTTCCAGGAGACAACCGTGACCACGTTGTCAGCCTGTTGGGAACGCGTGCCTATTTACTGCAGGAGCTGTCAGACAAAGCCCTCTACACCGACCGGCCGCTGTGAGTGAGTGCGGTTTTCGGTGATACCGACGATGGTCTTGGGGCGTGACAGCCAGTGGAGGCTGGCCAGGTTAAGCGGTGAGAATCGCCTCAGGCTCGCGTTCCGCGGAACGCGCATCGCTTCTCATGATTCCATCCTGCAGCAGGTTGTAGACCTCTCCGCGCCAGCGGACTTGGTTGCTGACATAACTGGCGGTCCAAAAGCAAAAACCCAGCAGGTCGCGCATGGGGTAGAGCAGGGCACTGCGCATCCACCTGGGCTCTGCAACCACCAACCTGCCCACCAGCGCGCCGAGCGCCACCCGGGAGATCCAACTCCAAACCAGGAGCGTAGCGCCCAGCAGGGGACGATGAAACGCAACTGCAACGCCCGCCGATAGCAACCCGTAGGGCACACTGAAAGTCAACCCGGTTCCCAAATGTCCTTTGGGCCGAGAAAAGCGCGTGCTTTTCATCCACCGGATCTGGTGCTGTACCGAGGAAATAAAGGACGAATTCAGCACGTGGTGCGCGATGACGTGGGTAGAGAGGACCACCCGATGTCCGCCGGCCGAAATGAGGCTCCCCAACATGAAGTCGTCGGCATGATACTGACCAAGGGTGCGAAAGCCCCCGGCGTCTTCGAGTGAGTCGCGCCGCACTACCATGGTTGGTCCGAGAGCAAACTTCATGCCTTCGAGCATCTCCGCCACCAGCACGCCGGAGGACATCTCGACGGACATCCCAACTGCTTCAAGGTTTGACCAGAAACTGCTGGCGGCTACTCCACGATAGAGGCACGTAACCACGCCAACCCGCGTATCGGCAAACGGCGCCATGACTGCCCGCAGATAGCCGGGGTTGACCGAGACGTCGCTGTCGCTGACTACGAAAAATCTGTGAGTCGCGGCGCCTTGCATTCGTTCCAGCGACCACACCTTCGCATTGGGGTAGGGAGCACCACCACTGCACAGGAATTTGCACGGGATCGCCGGATAGCGCGCGGCGACCCGCCGGGCAATCGAAAGGCCAGGGTCCCGCTCGCTGCGCGCGCAAAAAATGATTTCAAACTCCGGATAGTCCTGCTCAAAGAAGCTTTGCAGATGAGATTCGAGATCTGGTTCCGATCCGTGCAGGGGCTTGAGCAGGCTAACCGGGGGAACGAACGCGCCCGGTACCAGCTTATGACGCCGGATCGCCAGGCGCAGCGTACCCGCGACTACCAGGAGGGCATACATCGTGGAGGTGATGATGCCAGTGATGCTGAGTACGAGCAGAAAACTCATCATGCTTGCGGCCGATTAGGAACCCAGGAATTATTTTCGCGTAGCCAGGCCAAGCCAAAGGAACGAAACCTTTGCCGCCTTCTTTAGACTACACTTTGCCCCGTAAAAGCGTCTCAAAGCAAGCTTTAGCGCTTGCGGGTTACCGCTGCCGGCATGACCACGGGCCGCCGCAGGGCGACGATTGCCCCTTCGCTGGGCGTGAACCCGTGCTGCATCTGCGTAACCATCTCGGTGCGCACGTAATCAACGAAGTCCTGCATCTGGCGGTTCATCTCCTCCATGCGCTCCCGCATCTGCAGGATGATAGCGATGCCGGCAATGTTCACCCCGAGCTCGCGCGCCAGGTTAAGAATGAACTCCAGCCGCTCCAGGTCTTCATCTGTATACAAACGCGTGTTGCCCACTGTTCGTGATGGCTGCAACAGTCCTTCGCGTTCGTAAAGCCGCAGCGTCTGCGGGTGTATCTCGTACATCTCGGCCACCGCCGAGATCATATACGCGCCTTTTGATTTCCGTTTCGTGGGCATTTTCGTTCTCGTGCCTGTGCATCAGGTCAGTACAAACCAGTACTCATACCCCTGCGAAGGTCGCCTCTCTCGGGTCTTCCGGATTCAGCTTGGCGAATTCCCGCAAGATTTCCTTCGACCGCTCGTCCCGTAGTTGCGGAACAACCATCTCCACGGTAACGATCTGGTCGCCGCGAACTCCATCGTGGGTCGCGGAGGGTACACCTTTGCCGCGCATGCGCAGCTTCTGCCCGCTTTGAGTTCCCGGCGGGATTTTCAATTGGGCGCGCCCGTCGATTGTCGGCACCTCAATCTTGGCTCCCAGGGCCGCTTCCGGAACAGTGACCGGGATCACAATCTGGATATCGTCGCCTGCCCGGGTGAATACCGGATGGGTGTCGATCTTGATAATCAGGTAAAGATCGCCGGCAGGACCGCCGTTGCTACCGGCATTACCCTTGCCCGCCAACCGAATCCGCTGGCCGTCGCGAGTACCCGCCTTGATGCGCACCTCGACCGTCTCGGTACGGCTCACGGTTCCGTCGCCGTCGCAGGTTGCGCATTCATCTTCCAGCTTGCCGGTGCCGCCACATCGAGGGCAGGCAATCTTGAACTTCATGCGTCCGCCCATTTGGGTGACTTGTCCCGTGCCCTGGCATTCCGGGCACGGACCCCCGCCGGTCGCTGGCTTGCCCTTGCAGCTGGGACACTGCTCCTGCCGCGTCACCTGCAGCCGCGCCGTACCTCCGCGAATCGCGGTCCAGAAATCTATCGTGATCTGATATTCGAGATCGGTCCCTGCCTGCGGTCCTTGTTGTTTCTGGCCCTGGGAAAACACTCCGGAGAAAATATCCCGGAAGCTGCCCCAGCTTGAGCCCGCGTTGCCTCCACCTGCAGATTCTCCAGGATGGCCTGCCGCGTAGTC
The DNA here is from genome assembly GCA_963758385.1 of uncultured Acidobacteriaceae bacterium. Classification (GTDB taxonomy): domain Bacteria; phylum Acidobacteriota; class Terriglobia; order Terriglobales; family Acidobacteriaceae; genus PALSA-350. The sequence goes on from CAVWVA010000002.1 coordinate 1,199,755, forward strand.
CGAGAAGTCAAAGCCGCCAAAGTCGATGGGGACGCCACGTCCTGCGCCGGGCTGCCGTTGGGAACCCGCGTTGCCCCCATAGCCATAGCCACCGCGGGCCGCAGCTTCCGCAGCCGCCGGATCAATTTGGTCGGAGTAGTACCCCAACGAGTCGTAAACCTTGCGCTTCTTCTCGTCGCTCAACACGTCGTTGGCTTCGGAAATCTCCTTGAAACGCTCTTCCGCTTTCTTGTCACCGGGATTCACATCCGGATGATGCTTGCGGGCAAGCTTGCGGAATGCCTTGCGGATGTCGTCCGCAGTGGCTGTCTTCTTGATTCCCAGAACTGCGTAATAGTCCTTAGTCGGTGTTGTCGCCATGTTTGGTAAAGTCAGTTCGATTTATGAGGTCAAAAACGTTGCCGGGTCGCTCTTGAGCGACCCGGGCTTACTTCAGTTCCACCACAACCGGGCTTCTACCGGCTCAATTCGCCAAAAGAGGTCGGGTTCCACTCGCGTCATCTGTGCGGCGAAACTCTCCGCTTCTTCACGGGTATTGAACATAACCTGGTTATAGATTTTTCCTGCTCTGAGCTGTTCGTATTTCCACATGGTCTCAGTCATTTTGTCCTGCCTTCCGCTTTGCTGAACTTCCTGGTTCTTACTCGAACGGCGCAGGACGCTCGTAAGCGGTTGAGCATCCTGCACCGTATATTGCCCATGTTCATGACTGAGATCGGCAACGGACACTCCGTTGCGCCCGTTGCCACCTTACTGCTTGTCGGCGACGTCTACGTACTCGGCGTCGATAACACCTTCTTCTTTCTTTTCCCCTGCATCGGAGGGGGCGCCCGCTGAGCCGTTGCCCGGTGCTCCGGCAGCGTTGGCCTTATACATCGCTTCGGCCAGTTTGTGAGAAGCCGCAGTGACTTTCTCCCGCGCGGCATTCAATTCGGCCGCGCTGGAGCTGCCCTGGAGTGTAGTGCGAGCCTCGGTCAACGCCGTCTCAACGTCGCTCTTCTCGCTGCCGGACACCTTGTCGCCGTTGTCCTTCAGCATCTTCTCGACGTTGTAAACCATGTTGTCGAGCGAGTTCCGCGCCTCTACTTCTTCGCGCTTCGCCTGGTCCTCGGAGGCGTGCGCATCGGCTTCCTTCGCCATGCGATCGACCTCTTCCTTGCTAAGACCCGAAGAAGAAGTAATGGTGATCTTCTGGTCCTTGCCCGTGGCGTTATCTTTTGCCGTCACGTTGAGGATGCCGTTGGCATCGATGTCGAAGGTCACCTCAACCTGAGGCACGCCACGCGGAGCCGGAGGAATGCCGCTGAGCTTGAACTTGCCCAGCGTCCGGTTCTGCGCCGCCATCGGCCGCTCGCCCTGCAACACATGCACTTCCACTTCGGTCTGGCTGTCGGCCGCGGTTGAAAACGTCTCCGTCTTCTTGGTCGGGATAGTGGTGTTGCGCCCAATCATCTTGGTCGCCACGCCACCCAGGGTTTCGATGGCCAGGGTCAGCGGGGTGACATCGAGCAGCAACAGGTCAGTCACTTCACCAGCCAGTACGCCTGCCTGCACCGCAGCGCCAATTGCCACCACCTCATCCGGGTTTACACCCTTATGGGGCTCCTTGCCGAAGAGGTCTTTCACCAATTGCTGGATGCGGGGCATACGCGTCTGTCCGCCTACCAGCACGACCTCATCGATTTTGCTCTTGTCAATCTGGGCATCGGCCAGAGCCTTTTTGCAAGGCTCGATCGAGCGCTGCAACAGGTCTTCTACCAACTGCTCCAGCTTGGCCCGGGTCAGTTTCTTGACCAGGTGCTTCGGTCCAGTTGCATCCGCCGTTATGAAGGGCAGGTTGATCTCGGTCTCGACGGTTGTCGAAAGCTCGATCTTGGCTTTTTCTGCCGCATCCTTCAGGCGCTGCAGAGCCATTTCGTTGCCCTTAGCCCGCAAATCCAGCTGTTCATCCTTCTTGAACTCGTCGATCAACCAGTCCACAATCCGCTGGTCGAGGTTGTCACCGCCCAGGTGGGTGTCGCCATTGGTAGACTTCACCTCGATGACGCCTTCGCCGACTTCGAGCACGGAAACATCGAAAGTCCCGCCGCCGAAGTCATAGACGATGATCGTTTCGTCCTTCTTCTTATCCAGCCCGTACGCCAACGCCGCCGCGGTCGGCTCGTTGACGATACGCTTCACATCCAGGCCGGCAATCTTGCCCGCGTCCTTGGTCGCCTGACGCTGCGCATCGTTAAAGTACGCCGGAACGGTAATAACAGCCTCAGTCACGGTAGTGCCGAGATAGTCTTCTGCTGCTTTCTTGAGCTTCTGCAGAATCATCGCCGAGACTTCGGGGGGGGTATACTCCTTGCCTTGGGCCACAACGACTACGTGGTCGCCCTGTTGCTTTACCTTGTAGGGCACCATCTTCATTTCGTCGGTCACCTCATTGGCACGGCGACCCATGAAACGCTTGATCGAATAAATCGTGTTCTCCGGGTTGGTAATGGCCTGCCGCTTGGCTACCTGGCCTACCAGCCGCTCTCCACTCTTGGTAAATCCGACGACGGAAGGGGTCGTCCGGCCACCCTCTTCATTGGGAATAACCTTGGGCTCCCCGCCTTCCATCACAGCCACCACGGAGTTCGTGGTGCCTAAATCAATGCCTATTATCTTTGCCATCGCTTCACTGCTCCTGCACGCACAGTCACTCGTATGCGAGTTTGGTGGACCTAGGTTCGCACTTGAGTCAAGTGTTGTCAAGGTATCTGATGCTTGGATTCACCAGATGGATTCAGGAAGGCGGTTTTGGTGAGAGGGACAACCCCTTTGCCGGTCTTTCCCGGGTCGTGGCCGGGAAAGAGCAGCAGGTGAGGACTAACCTTTACGATCCGCCCAGACGGCGCAATGCCGCGCAGGCCTTGTCCAATTCAGCAGGTTTTTTCGCGAAGCAGAAGCGGAGGAGGTTCTCGCCCCCGCCGGACCGGTAAAACGCCGACCCGGCCACCGCGCCCACACCGGTGGCGCGAAGCAGATTTCGCGCCTTGACGCTGGCCTTTTCTCCCTCAATCCTGCTGGCGTCAGCCAGCACGTAGTAGGCGCCGGCGGGGACTGCCGGGGTCAGGCCCGCCGCCGTAAGGGCGTCGCAGATCTGATCCCGCTTTTCCTGGTATTCCGTCGACAGCCCCTGGTAGAAGGTGTCCGGGAGAGTTCGTAGCCCGGCGGCCGCAGCGTATTGGAACGGCGAGGGGGTGCAGACATACAACAGATCGTGGAAATAGCCGATGGCGGGGATCCACTTGCTGCTTGCGGCGAGGTAACCCACTCGCCAGCCAGTCATGCTGAAGGTCTTGGAAAATCCCGAAATCGTGATTGTCCGCTCCGCCATGCCAGGGATCGTCGCCGGGCTGATATGGGACCTGCCGTCATAAAGGAAGTATTCATAGATCTCATCGGTGAGCACGAACAAGTCAAACTCGATGGCGAGTGCGGCGATGGCTTCAAGCTCCTTGCGGGTAAATACTTTACCGCAAGGGTTGCTGGGGCTATTGATCATCAGGGCCCGGGTGCGCGGGGTGATGGCGGCGCGCAACCGGTCGAAGTCGATCTCCCAGGTAGCGGCTGCCAGCGGCACCGGCACGGGTACGACCTGCAGGGAGGTAAGGGCGCTGTGGTGGTAGCCATAAAACGGCTCGAAGAGGATCACCTGGTCGCCGGGATCGAATAGCGCCATGCAAGCCGAATGGATAGCGCCAGTTGCCCCTGAAGTGACAAGAACCTTGTCGGGATCGGTTTTCAGTCCATTGTGGCGTTCGAACTTCTCGGCGATTGCCTGGCGAAGTACAGTCACACCGTCCAGCCGGGTATAGATGTTGTATCCATCGTGGATGGCCTGGATGGCGGCTTCCATGACCGTCGCCGGCAGAGGGGTGTCGCAAACGCCCTGGGCCAGGTTCACTCCCCCGACGGCGTCGCACTCCACCGTCATGGAACGGATTTCCGATTGAATGACATTAGGAGCAGTGGAGCTCAGGTGCAGATGGCTTTCCGTGGTGGCGGGCATGAAAGCATGTCTACCACGACTACCGGGGACCCTGTAAAGGGAGAAGCGCAGAAATGGTCAACCCCGGGGCCCAACCGCGTCTTCGAGCGCGCCCGCGGACGCACGAACGAAAGATGGATGTTGAGGATTGTCCCCGTGTTATAACCTGTCGCCGTCATAATCCGGCACCAGGTTCATGCCCGCTGCGGAGGCGTAACTTTTCCTGCAGAAGCGGGTTAAGGAACTGTGACGGACTGTGTAATCTGCCGTCTATGCAGTATGCCTCTGCGGACCGATCGGGCGTGTTTGCAGGGCAAGGGGGGTACAGGAATGGAGTTAACCAAGAGTTTGGCCAGGAAGAATCAATTGCAATGGCTGCTTTCAGGAGCCCTGAGCACGAGTCTGGCTCTTTGCGGGGCCTTGGGCGCGCACGCCCAGCAGAGCGGAGCGGCCGCACAACAGACGCCGACGCCAGGGCAGCAGGGTGACTGGGGCCAGGCAGGGCCGCCGCCCGATGCTCAGAATGGGCAGATCCCTGCACCCGACAGCGCAGCGCAGGGCCAGGACAACGGCGGCAACCAGGGCGCGAACCAGGGCGGGACCAGGAGTCGACCAGGGGCCGCCGCAATACCCCAATCAGGATCAGGGCCCGAGCCAATATCCGAATCAAGCGCCCAATGCTGTGAACGGCCCGGGAGTGGGGTATGGGCAGGCGCCTCGCCCTCCCTATCAGCCCAGTCAAACCCAGCCAAACGGGTACCCGGGAGCCCAGGGCGTGGCGCAACCGGCCCCGCCCCCTGGCCCAGTCACGTTGAGCAGAGGAATGCTTTTGCCGGTCCGCATCAGTGAGCCCCTCGATTCGAAGAAGGTGAAACCTGGGGACTACTTTCAGGGAACCGTCGCCCAGAGCGTATACATCGGCAATGTGCTGGCCGTTCCGCGTGGCGCCCAGGTTACTGGCCGCATCGTTGACGTCAAAAAACCGGGTGAATTGAAGGGCAACGCAAGTATCGCGCTGCAATTGACAACACTCAATCTGGGGGGTAATTCCTACCCGCTGGCGACGGACATTTTTGATACCAACAGCCCTGGGAAAGGCGGCTACACGGCCGGCAATACGGTTGGCGCGGCTGCGCTGGGCGCCCTGATCGGCGCGGTCGCCGGCGGTGGTCCCGGCGCCGCCATCGGAGCAGTTGCCGGAACGGGCGTGGGTCTTGGAGCGTCGGCGGCTACCCCGGGTCCGCGCAGCTTGGTTCCGCCGGAAGCTGTACTCGCCTTCCACCTGACCACTGAGGCGACCGTGCAGCCGGTCTCTTACCAGGAGGCGCGCCAGATCGAGGCGAGTGTAGCGCCCTCCGGCCCGCGTTATCCGCCACCGCCACCCTACGGTTACGCAGGAGCCGCATATGCTCCCCCGCCCCCGGGTTACGCGCCTTATCCCTACGCCTACGGATACCCCTATGCCGTGCCTTACGGATACGTTTATCCCCGTCCGTATGTTTACGGCTACCCGTACTACTACCGCCGCTGGAGATAAGCTGGCGGAGCGGTAGCCGGTAACCATCTGTGACTGGCCCACAGTTCCCGATAAACCGTCGGGAAGTGTGGGCCACCGGCAAGCAAACTAGGGAACGCCTGACATATACTTGAGCTGCCCCGCAGAGCGAAGAAAGTCTCTGCAATCCGCTCTCAAGGTCGCCATCACGCCATGATCCGTTTCCTGCAAAAAGACAACCGCGTTGTCAAAATCATCTTCATCGTTATCATTGCTGTTGCCGTCGTCACCATGGTGATAACGCTGGTGCCAGGCATCTTCGCCGACACGGACACTTCTTCCGACACGTACGCAACCGTGCACGCAGGTGGGGCTTTAGGCCGCCTCTTCGGCGCCTCTGCCACCATCACTACTCCGGAAGTGCAGCAGGTTGCCGAACGAATGCTGCAGCAACAGCACTACCCGGATATGCTGCTGCCCTACCTGATGCCGCGCGCGGCGCAGGCTTTGATTCAACGCGAAGTGCTGTTGCAGGAGGCGAACCGCCTGGGACTTCAGGTCGGCGACGCTGATCTGCGCCGGGCCATGCAAACCGGGCCCTTTGCCCAGGCGCTTTTCCCGAACGGACAGTTCATCGGCGAGGACCGCTACGCGGACTTTGTGCAGAACTATTTCCATACCTCCATCCAGGACTTTGAAACCCAGGTCAAGAAAGAGATCGAGATCAATCGCCTGCAGGCCATGGTGACTGGCGGGATCACGGTTTCCGACCAGGAGGTGCGCGACGCTTACCGGCAGCAGGGAACCAAGATCAAGTTTGATTACGCGGTGATCAGCGCCGAAGATTTGCGCAAGCAGATCAATCCCACCGACGCCGAGCTGCAGGCATTTTTCAAGCAGAACGCTGCCCGGTACAAGGACGCGATTGCTGAAACCCGCAAGCTGTCTTACATTGCGCTCAACCAAGCCGATGTCCCGGGTGGGGCGCCCCAGGTAAGCAGCCAGCAGGTGGAACAGTACTATCAGTCGCATCAAAAGGACTTTCAAGTGCCTGAGGAAGTACAGGTTCGGCACATCCTGATCAAGGTTCCCCAGGGGGCAGACGCCAAGACGGACGCAGCGGCCAAGCAGAAGGCGGAAGACCTGCTGAAGCAGATTAAGGGGGGCGCTGATTTTGCCGCGCTGGCGAAGGCCAACTCCGATGATCCAGGCAGCAAGGAGCAGGGTGGTGAGTTGGGCATGATTCAACGCGGGGTGACCGTGCCGCCTTTTGAGAAGGCAGCCTTCGATCTACAGCCGGGCCAAGTCTCCGATGTGATCAAGACCCAGTTTGGCTACCACATTCTGAAGGTAGAAGCGAAGCAGACCGCTCACTTGAAACCTCTGGAAGAGGTGAAGGCTCAGATACTGGCTACCCTGACTCGCCAGCAGGAGGCCGACCAGCAAGCCGGTTATGCCCAACAACTGGCCACCGAAGCAGGCAAGTCAGGCCTGGCGAAGACCGCGGATGCCCACCACCTCAAGGTGGTGACTACCGATTTCCTGCAACAGAACGCGGTGCTGCCGGGACTTCCAGACGGGACCAAGTTGCTCACCCTGGCCTTCAGCGCCAAGCCGGGAGCTGCCCCCCAGGTCGCGTCCACCGGCGACGGTTTTGCCGTCTTCCAGGTTGATGAGCTCAAGGCTGCGCACGCACCGACGTTTGAGGAATACAAGTCGCACCTGGTGGACGATTTCAGGGAACAGCAGCTGCCCCAGCTGCTGGCTCGCAAAACCAACGAGCTGGCGGACAAGGCGCATGCGGAAAACAACCTGGAGCAGGCTGCCAAGGAACTAGGCGCAACGATGAAGAGCAGCGATCTCGTAGGTCACACCGCACAAGTGCCGGATATCGGCGAGCTTTCTACCGCGGCGCCCGATCTTTTCGACCTGAAAGTCGGGCAAATCAGCAAGCCGATCAACACCGGCCGAAGTGGCGCAGTCGCCAGGATTGATGAGAAGCAGGAGCCGAGCGCGGAGGAGACGGCGAAGAACTTTGATCTCACGCGCGAGCAGCTTATCAGCGAACGGCGGGAGCAGATGTTTGCCATCTTCGTGACCTCGTTGACCGACCGCTATGAAAAGCAGGGCGGCATCCACATGAACAAGCGAGCGCAAACGGGTCTGGCGCAGGGCATGCAAAGTTAGCAGGTCACCTGAATCCGCCCGGGAAGCCAACCCCGGGGGTCTGGATTACCTCAGTCGAGTCCTCTCCGTCATCCCGGGTTTGCTGGTTGTCCGTCTGCATTAGACTGATAAAGCGCAAGCAACCGGAGCCGCTGCTTTGGAATCTTTCTCCAACGAAGGCCATGGTTTTTCCCGCCTCCTCGACAGGAACTGAATGGCCCTCGAACGATCGTCGGGATTGCTTCTACACATCTCCTCTTTGCCTTCCTACGGTGGCATTGGAGACCTCGGTCCGGCTGCATACGCCTTTGCCGATTTTCTGGCTGCCGCGAAACAGCGTTTGTGGCAGGTGCTCCCACTGAGCCCGACCGGCTATGGCAACTCCCCTTATGCCGCCCTCTCCGCGTTCGCGGGCAACCCATCGTTGATTAGCCTGGAGAAGCTGGTCGAATCTGGCTGGCTCTCGGGCGATCGCATCGCCGGGCTGCCCGGACATGCCGGCAACGTGAACTTTGAGGAAGTGGAGCAGCGCAAATGGCCTCTTCTTACGGAGGCCGCTCGTCACTTTCTCTCCCACCACGATGACCAACAGTGGATTCGCTTCCAGCGCTTCCGCGAAGAGAACGCCTTCTGGCTGCTGGATTACGCCCGCTACAGCGTATTGCGCCAGAGGTTCCATTCCGGCTCATGGTTGACCTGGCCAAAGCAGTTGGCGCATCGCGATGCAGACGCATTACTTCAATTGCAACAGGAGAGCCGGGACGAGCTCGAAATTCAGCAGGCAATCCAGTTTGCCTTCGATGAGCAGTGGAAAGCCCTGCGCAGCTACTGCAAGGAACGCGACATACGGTTCATTGGAGACGTGGCCATCTTCGTCAACTTCGACAGCGCCGACGTGTGGACTCACCCGGAAATTTTTGAGCTTCGTGAAGACCTGACTCCCGTTCGCGTAGCCGGCGTACCCCCGGATTATTTCAGCGAGACAGGCCAGCGGTGGGGCAATCCGATCTACAAGTGGGATGTGCTGGAAAAGCGGGGTTTCGATTGGTGGGTAGATCGCATGCGCCGGACCCGCGCGCTCTACGACATCATCCGGCTCGATCACTTTCGCGGCTTTGAGGCGTTCTGGGCGATCCCATCGGAAGACGAGACGGCCATTCATGGGGAATGGGTCAAGGCGCCGGGCGCCGCTCTCTTCACGACGCTGCGCGATCAATTAGGGGAGTTGCCGCTGATTGCCGAAGATCTTGGCCTGATCACCCGCGAAGTCGATTCGCTGCGCGAGCAATTCGATTTGCCCGGTATGCGCATATTGCAGTTTGGCTTTGGCGACCGGGCCTCGCACAACTATCTGCCCCACCGCTATGTAACCAACACAGTCGTCTACACGGGAACCCACGATAACGACACCACGCTGGGCTGGTGGCAAAACGGCGCCACGGAGAGCGAGCGAAATGCGGTGTATTCCTACCTGAACCCGGCGCCGAACGATGTGGTGTGGAGCTTGATTCGTGCGGCTTCGACCTCGGTGGCCGATGTTTGCCTTTTCCCGGTGCAGGACATCCTGGTGTTGGGGTCGGAGGCACGAATGAACACGCCCGCCATGCCAGAGAATAACTGGACATGGCGCATGGCTCCCGATGCCCTCAACGGCCAGCAAGCCTATGGGCTGGCGCAGCTCGCTGAGCTGACCGATCGGGATGGCTGGGTTGAGCCGGCGAAAGCCTGAGCGACAGCATCAGAGGTTATTGTGGGGGCGCAGGCGTATTCAGCACGGTCCAATAATCGCTGAGTTGCAAGGCCGCGGTGAGAAATTGGTCATAATCGACAGGCTTTACCACATAACTGTTAGCCAGTTCCTGGTAGGCTCCGAGGCGGTCGCTTTCTTCATTGGAGGAGCTGAGGATAACGACGGGGAGATGCTTGGTGCGTTCGTTTGCACGAATCCTCTTGAGAACTTCCAGGCCGCTGATTTTTGGGATGTTGAGGTCGAGTAATGTCACCGCTGGCAAGTCGTTCAGATCTCTTTCTGCATATTTGCCGTGTCCAAAAAGATAGTCGAGCGCATCCAGTCCATCGCGGGCACGGATTACGATTGCGGCGACCTTGGCTCGATGGAATGCTCTGAGCGCCAGTTCAGCATCGTCGTCGTTGTCTTCGATCAGGAAGATCGTCTTCTGCTGGGTCATCTTCGCTTGTCTCCAAAACGCTCGCTGCTGAGAAACGCTACAAACCACGGGAGTGGTTCTTGCCAAGTAAATCGGCCTGAGATACCGAATACTTCAGTAAGAATTATGGCTTGGCTGACGGGTTCGGGAAGAGTCTCGAGGCAAGGACGAATTCTAATTCTTCATTTTCCTGCAGCCACCGCGTCAGGCGTCATGTCCCGATGGTGTTTCCCGCCTAAAGTGAAATAGAACGTGGCCCCTTGCTCGGGTTCGGCCTCAGCCCAGATACTTCCACCGTGCTTTTGAATAATCCGGTGCACAGTGGCCAGTCCTACTCCGGTGCCTTCAAACTCGGACTCCGGGTGCATGCGCTGGAACACCTCGAATAATCTTCCGGCATACTTCATGTTGAAGCCGGCGCCGTTATCGCGCACGAAGATGACTGCCGGCTGACCCGGTTGCTGCGTGCTGCCTACTTCGATCACGGTACTGGGGCGACCACGGGAGTACTTGAGGGCATTCCCTAATAAGTTCTGGAAAACCTGCCCCACCAGGACTCGATCGCAGTCCAGCGCCGGCAACGGTGCAATGCGCCACTGCACATCGCGTCCTTCGCACTCTGGTTGCAGAAGAGAAACCAGCTGATCGACAATTGTATTCAGATCTGTGCGGCGTAGCTTCAGGGGTTGCCGCCCAAGAGTGGCGAGGCTGAGCATCCCATCCACCAGGTGCCCCATTCTGATGACGGCTTCTTCGATGCGCAACAAATGGCCCCTGGCTTCCGCCGCCATTCCAGGACCAAAGTCGTTGATGAGGATCCGGGAGAAGCCGCTGATGTGCCGAAGTGGTGCCCGCAGATCATGTGACACGGAGTACGAAAAGGCGCTTAACTCGGTGTTGGCAATTTCCAGTTGTGCAGTACGTTCCGCAATCCTCTCCCCCAGATCGCCGTTGAGTTTGCCGATCTCCAGTTCATTCGCTTTTCTCTGTGTAATGTCGCGGAACGCGATCAGCCCTCCCCGCACCACGCCGTCCTTGTCTCTTAAAGGGGAGCCGTTGGACTCGATCCATGCAGCGTGGTTGAATACAGGATTCAGAAAGAATATCGACGCGCTGCTGACCTCTCCGTGGATGGCGCGTAGCAGGGGGTTTTGTTCATTCGGGAAAGGGGTAATCATGTCGGGTAGAAAGGCGCCGTAGCGTGCGCTCCAATCTTCCGTCAAAACATCAGCCGCCCCGGGGCCGATCAGTCTCTCCGCGGCTGGGTTAGAGAGGATGAGTTTCCCCGTCTCATCGACGGCGACGAGGCCCTCCACCATGCTATTCAACACGGACTGCATCATCAGCTGCTGTGCTTCCAGGGATTGCCGTGAACGCAGCAGTTCTGCCGCTTGCGCGGTCAGCCGTTCTTCCGCTCGTTTTCGTTCGCTGATATCGGTGTGCGTGCCAAACCAGCGAACCACGCATCCCTGGGCGTCATTCACTGGCATTACGCGGGTAAGGAAAGTGCGAAAGAGTCCGTCCGCGCCACGCAGCGGGAACTCCATGTCAAAGGACTCACCTGCCGCAATCGCGCTCTTCCATCCTTCCATCACCGGAGGCAGGTGATCAGGATCGAGCACGCTCGGCCATCCCCGCGCCAGCATCTGATCCAGAGTCGTACCGGTGAATTCATACCACCGCCGGTTGTACCAGGAGATCGAGCCATCCGCCTCTGCCATCCAGGCCAGCTGGGGAATGCCGTTGGCTACCGCCTGAAACTGTTCCTCGCCCTGGCGCAGCGCCTCGAAGGCCTGGCGACGCTCAGTCACATCCTCTACGATGCCGAACATTCGGGTTGTGCTTCCAGCGGAATGCCGGTAGTGATCGCCACAGGCCCAAATCCATCGCAGATCTCCGTTTGTGCGAATAATTCTGCATTCAAGCTCCCACCTCGTCCGTTGCTTCACGCACCTCTCGAAATCTTCACGCCCCGCCTTCCGGTCGTCGGGATGGACGTGACCAAAGAAGGTATCGAAGTTCCATTGGGGCAATAGAGCGGGGTATCCGAAGATTTGGTCGTGACGCAGCGAGCGGGTGGCTTCCATGGTGGTAAGGTCAAGCTCCCAGTCACCGAGTTTCGCTGTTTCCAGCGCAAACCTTCGTCGTTCATCCGTTTGCCGCAGTACTTCTTCTGAGCGCTTCCGGTCGGTGATATCGCGCGCGATCTTCGACGCGCCCACAATCTCGCCTTGTGCGTTTCGAATTGGCGATATCGTCACTGAGACGTGAATGTTCGTTCCATCCTTGCGCACGCGTTCCGTTTCGAAATGTTCAATGCTCTGCCCTCTCCGGATTCGCGCCAGGATGCTGAGCTCCTCATCAGCGCGGTCGGCCGGTATGAGCATCAATATCGGTCTGCCCACAGCCTCCGATGTCGGGTAGCCGAATACTTTCTCCGCGCCCCGATTCCAGGCGGCGATCGTCCCATCCAGAGTCTTGCTAATGATGGCGTCGTCGGATGACTCAACGACAGCGGCCAGTTGTTCGCGCATCTCCGCCGCCTGCTTGCGCGCGGTAATGTCACGCACGACTTTGGAGTAACCGCTTAGATTTCCATTGGCGTCAAAGAGGGGGGTGATCAAGGCATTAGCCCAGAACCTGGTGCCATCTTTGCGTACCCGCCAGCCTTCACCTTCAAATCGCCCCATGTCCGCGGCCTCCTGGAGTGATTTCTCGGGATGGCGGCTTTCTCGGTCGGTTATGGTGTAGAAGCAGGAGAAGTGCTGACCAATAATTTCTTGTTTGGGGTAGCCCGTGATTCGAGCAGCGCCGGAATTCCAGGTGACCACGCATCCTTCCCGGTCCAGCATATATACGGCGTAATCGGTAATCCCATCCAGCAGCATTTGATACATCGCCTCGCTGGCGCGCAGTTTCGACTCCGTCTGCTGGTGTGCTGCCGCCTCTTCCCCCAGCGATTTGGTGTGCTGTCGCTTGCGCCGTTTCAGATCAGCATTGAGAGTTTTGACCTGAGCCTGCGCTCTGGCGGTGATGCGGATCTCCCGGCTGACCCTGACCCCGGTGGCGGCGAGGAAGATTACCATCGACAAGGCTGCCAACGCGAACGCCAGACGAATGAAAATCTTTAGCCCGCGGGTGCGCTGGGTATCCTGCTCCAGCAGTCGTTTCTCTTCCGCCTGCAACTCCCGAATCCTGACCCGAACCGCATCGATTTGTTCGTTGAGCTGGATGAATCGAGCCGTAATCGGGGGCGCCGCTGAGCTTTGCCGTGCTGCGACGAGTTCCGCGGCGGTATCAAGCGCGCTTTTTACCTGTTCGTCAAGTCCGTCTAGCCGTCGCTTTTGTTCGGGATGCACGATGAGGATCCGCAGCAGTTGTAGATCCACGGCTGCGGCATCCTTTCCCGACTCGTACGGCTGCAGCAGCGGCTCGAGTCCGGTCAAGGCGAACTCGCGCGAGCCAGTTCCCACATCGAGCAGGTGCCTGAGCGTCAGATCCAGCCGGGCAAGCACTACAAAGGTGTGAGCAAACCGGTCCGCATCCTGTGATCGCTGTTTCAATATGCGCCACGAAACCAGGCCGAGAAGACCTGTCAGCAGAACAGTCCCGATAATGACCGTTTTGAGCCGCCGCCGTAGCAGGGCTTCAGGATCGGGGTCGAGACTACTGGGTATGTGCGCAGGAACGCTATTGACTGGCTGCTCGCTCATTCGGTTTGCTAATTGGAGTATCGGCGGCGGCGCTTTCAGGGATTATCCCATCGAAAGAAATATCCTGAAGTCATTGGTGGCACAGCTCTTAGCTGATGGCTCGCATTCGCGGTGCGGGTTTCTACAGCGGCTGATACCCGGCACGCGAAGTTTACGGCTCGCTAAGCAAAAGCGCCACGGGGAAGGTGGCTAAGATCGTCTCCAGCGGGAGATCCTGTTGCTCTGACAAAGTCACCGCCTCCCCGGTAAAGACGTTACGGTAGCGAGTGCCGGCTGAGACAGGAAGCCGCAGCCGATCTTTTCCCCACGCCTCGCCGAGCGGCAGCTGTGCTTTCCCACGCATGAGGGTGCAGGCAAAGCGCGGCAACACCGCCAGGATGCTTCGCCCGGTGGTTTCGTCACGGCGCAAAAACGCAATGACGTGTTCCTGGCGATCCCCCAAAATTTGGAGCGCAACGTATTCGCCGCGGCGAAAGATCTCATGTTCCTGCGTGCGCAATTGTAGTGTGCGATGAGTGGTCCAAAGCTTCGCCCGGCCATCGCCCAGGTTTTCCAGCACGTCGCGGCAGACCGCCGCGGGGCCCTCCATTTCAGCCCGCGCATCGAGTGCGTCTAGGAAGCCGGAGCGAAGAGCGTAATCCACAGGACGCCGGTTATCCGGGTCGACGAGGTTCAATTCCCAGAGCTCGTTTCCCTGGTAGAAGTCGGGAATCCCCGGAACAGCGATCTTCAGCACTACCTGGGCGAGGGAATTGACGGCTCCGAATAATTGCAACTGTGGCAATAGCTTTTTCAGTGAATCGACAAACGGACTTTCTTTTCCCCTCGAGCCTGGCGTCAGGATCGAGGTGATAAAGCCGTGGACCGCCTTCATGTATTCGGGATCCGGATTCATCCAGCTCAGGTTGACCTTGGCCTCACTCAATGCCTTGAAAGCGTAGGCCTTGATTCGCCGCAAATAATCCCGGCGATTTTCGCTGCTCTCCATCTGCCAAGGCCACGCGCCCAGGATGGTTTGGTAGAGAAGGTATTCTTCATTGGGATCCGGCGCCGTGCGGCCATCTTCCAGCGTGCGCTTGAATTTGCCGTTCATGCGTTGCCAGCGGCGTACCGAAGTTGACCAGAGCTGGGGAAGTTCGGAAAGCACGTTGAGCCGGTTGCGCACGTCTTCGCTGCGCTTGGTATCGTGCGTGGAGGTGGTAAGCATGCTGTCCGGAGAGTGCTGCAGGCGTTCCTGGTTGCTCTGGTGCAGGGTTTCGAGCGAGATGCCAAAAGATTTCGCAGAACCGCCGACCTCATTGGAGGAAAGAAAACGGTTGTAGACATAGAACGTCGTGTCTTCGACGCCCTTTGCCATAACCGGTCCCGTGAGCTGCTGGAATTTGAGGGCAAAATGAAGCATGCGCGCGTCGGGCTTCTGCTGCCGGGGACCTGAAGGAGAGCCGCTTTTGAGCAGCAGCGTGTCGCGCAAAAAGTCGAACGCCGAGGCATCGATATCCGGGTTGAAGCGCTTACCGCGTGCGATCGCCGCGCGCAAGAATGCGACGTCACGCTCCTCGTATTCGCCGCGATCGTCGATGTACGTGCGATAGACCGGAAAGCTGGCGATGGTCTCGCGTATCACTGTTTCCAAAATGTTGTCGGTGAAGTCGCGTGCGCGCCGATTGGAAGCCGCGATTTTGCTCAGCAGGTTGGTTAGTATGTAGACTTCGCTGGCCAGAGCCGTCTGCATCACCTGCAGCTTCGAGCGATAGATGATTTGGTCCGCATCGGCCGGGTGGCCCAGAACCTGGGCATAGATATTATCGAATCGCTTCTCATTCGCACTTTGGATAAAAATCCCATTGGCGAGGTAGACGAAGTCATAGCCGGAAGTACCGCGGACGGGCCATTCGGGCGGTAGGTACTCTCGCGGTTCGAGGATCTTTTCGACCACGGTGTAGAGTGGGCCCTGGCTCTTCGACCAATCGTAACCACGGACTGGATCGAGAACGCTGCGCTCGATCCCGCTGGCGGCAGTCTCCTGGCGCGGGATTGTCCCGGCGCATTGACTGGCGAGGTACAACAACTGCAGCCGGATCAGATATTGCCGGGGGTTAAACATGCCATCGCAGTGGTCGATGCGCAACCCGGTCACCTGGTGCGAGGCGAGCAGCGCGCGAATCAGGCAGTGAGTCTCCGCGAACACCGCGGGATTCTCCATGCGCAGGCCAACCAGGTCATTCACGTCGAAGAAGCGGCGGTAATTGATCTCTTCCGCCGAGGTCCGCCAAGAGGCCAGTCGATAGGGCTGCGCGTCCAGCAAAAGGTGCAGAGGATCAAAGCTGTGGGGGTCCCCTTCGACTCCGTTGATCGCCGCCAATGCCTGTTGGATTACGGGCTGCGTTTCCGCCGAGCGGAGGGCCTCGCGCAACCGGGGTAATAAATCCGCCAATTGTGCTCGCCGCTGCTCTTTTAGTTCCTCGTCGCTGGTTTCATGCGGTGGAACGTCTTCGAGTTGGCGGAGGAGGTCGGCCAACGATTTCGGGATCGGATGCTCTGGGCCTAACGGGGCGAAGATCAACGGCACGGTCCGCGGCGCCACTGGCATCGTGTGGTCGTAATAATGGATCCGGGGGCGACCGTCCTCCACTGAAACCTGAATATGCCTGCTCTCCAGTTCCGCACCATATTGATTGCCCAGAATCGGCAGCAGGAGCTTGTTCTGCATGGCCGCCTTGAGTGGCTTCCAGTCGATGTCGAAATATTCGGAATACTGCGAGGCGTGGCCGTTCTCGAGCACGTCCTGCCACCAGATGGAGTCGTTGCCCACCCCCATGTGATTGGGAACGATGTCAAGCAGGAGGCCAAGACCCTGACGCTGCAGTTCCGCGGAGAAGCTCTCGAAGCCCTCATGTCCGCCAAGTTCGGGGTTTAGCCGGTCGTGCCGGGTTACGTCATAGCCGTGCATGCTGCCCGGCCGGGCTTCGAAGATGGGCGAAGAATAGAAGTCGCTGATCCCGAGCCGCTTCAGGTAGCCCACGATGGCCTGTGCCTCGGCAAACGAGAAGTCTTTGTGCATCTGTACCCGGTAGGTTGAAATGGGGGCCCGGGCGTTGGTGTTCAGTACGCGATCAACGCACTCCCGCATGTCGTCGGCGGCCTCCTGGCGCGAGTTCTTTGCTGGGGCAGGCTCAGGCACGGCTACGCTCGCTGATGGGGAGTGGCTGGTGGTAGACATTTTCCATTGGATGCGCTCCCGGGCCGTGCAGTGGCAATCGGGGCCGGCCGCTTTACGAATTCGCTTCCAGCACGGAAAATGGAAGGAGAGACTCTATTGTAACGAGGAAGAACCCATGCCACTTTCCGGCGAAGCCATCCGAATGATGAACTACATAGACGACATTTCGACTACCCTAAGGCGCATTCTTGCCCTGAGCCCCACGCTTTCCGCCGATGAGCGCAAGCGAGTCGGCGAGTACCTTAAAGCCAGCACGCCCAGCGCGGATGAAGCCATGGCTGCTCTCAATTTGAAATAAGGCAAGTGACGCTTTTGCGCGATTCGGGCGCCGGGCATGCGGATCTTTTGACAACAAACGAAGTCTATCTTTGAGGGGCTATCGCCGAGGGGATCGCCAGCCCAGGTCGAGGATTCAACGGGAGGGACTACCACCTATTCCCTCTGGGGCCAGGAGCGGAATCAGGCGCCGGCCCGGCGCAGCTAATCAGTATCCGGGCGTTTGTAGGGCGCTTCCAGAAGCTTGCGCGCCTCGTTGACTGCTCCCTGGGTATTGTCGTTGGTCTGGACGGCCTGCCGATATTCGTTCACCGCCCGATCCCGCTGCCCGGTAACGTCGAATATTTTTCCTAATGCGATGTGGCTCCAGACCTCTGTCCACTTGGGATCGTCGTCGCCGCGGAGCGCGTCGCGGTATGCGTTGGCGGCCGCCTGGTAGTTGCGCTGGTTGAACAAGACCTCTCCTATCCGGTAGCTGGCCAGGGAGCTGTTGGGGTTGGCCGTAAGCGCTTTCTGATACTCAGCCAACGCCCCCGGGGTATCGCCTTCCGCAACCAGTTGCTGGCCACGCAAAATAGAAACCCTCACTTGCAGCTCCGGAGTATTTTTGAGCACCCAGTTCTCCGGGTCGATGGAGATATGACGCGGGCGGCCGAAAGTATCCACAACGTATTCTGACTCCGTCCCCACCACGTCCACGCGCTTGATTTCCGTTTTGCCTTCGGTCTCCACTCGCAATTCGACCGGCATATTGAAAAGATCAAGATCCTGACCGATCTCGCCGATGGTACGAAAGCCTTTGTTGTTTCCCAATCGGTAGACGGTGTATTTATCCACAAACTGGGGTGCGCCGGTTCCGTCCAGCCATTGGGCAAAGAAAGCGGTTAGCTGTTGCTGCGATTCCTCCTCGGCGACCTTTTCCACGTCCCGGGTGCGGGTCGGTTTTTCCGTGTGGGCGACCAGGGCCCGCAAGGTTTTCGAGAAGTTATCGTCGCCGATCTCCCAGCGAAGCATGTGGAAGACCATGGCGCCCTTTTCCAGAGTCATCGACTGGAATTGCGGAGAAAAGGGATCCAGGCGTCCCGCCGAGGTGAGGGGGATGGTGTCATAAGCCAGGGCGCCGGCGGAGATATCGGTCACCGCCGCCTGGAGTGCCGTCTGCCCGGAAAGCCTCTCAACATACATCAACTCGCCATAGCGAGACATGCCGTTGGTGATCCAGGCATCATTGAGGCTCGCCGGGGTCACCATGCAGCCCCACCACTGGTGGGCCATGGTGTTAGCGAGCAGCCGGTAATGATTGCGGTCGGCAATGCGGGCGCCGGCGATCGCAGCAATTTCCGGAGCCCAGTAAGCGGGCAGGGTGTCGTCCGGCAGCTCCACTACATTCAACAGGTGGGTTGAGGACTCGCCGAAGGTCTCACCAAAGAATTCAAATTCCTTGTTGGCGGTCTGCGCGTATTCCGGTCCGCTTTGTTTGTGTGCATCGGTGAGGTAAACGCGCACATTTGGGGATCCGGCGACCGCCACCGGTTCGTTGAACTTGCCGGCGATGATGGTTCCGGGAAAGCTGGGCCGCGTCCAGTTAAAGCTGTATTCCTGCATTCCGCCGGCAACCTGGCGCGGACTGCCTGTGCTGCCGCTGCCCACTACCCGGTAGCCGGAGGGAATCTGCACATGGATCTCCGCGGTAAACCGGTCGGTCAGATACCCCACCATGGGGAACCAACGGCTGGCGTACAAAAGATAACTGATTGGGTCGCCGATGGAGGCGACTTTGAGTCCTTCGATTGGACTTTCTTCGCTCCCGCTGAGTGTCCCCTCATAAACAAACGTAAGCGTAGTGCTAGCGCCCTTGCTCAGGGGACTCGCCAGGGCCACGCTGACGGTTGCATTGGGCCCACGCTCCCCGCTGAGCTTGTGGTTTTGCGCATCTACGACGCTATCTACCTTAAGCGCATTATGTAGTTCAAAAATCGCGGCGCTGATGTTGTCGGTTGCGGTAAAAGTCACGCGCGCGCTCGCCTTGAGCGTGTGCTGCCCGGGATCGAGCGTGGCTTGGATCGAATAGCCGGTGATGTTGATGTCTGACCGCTCTGCGGCAGACAAGCTGGGGACAGCCATCGCCACGAACGCGCCCAGCAGCAATAGCATCGAGATTTTGCTGCGCCGGGCGCAAGCGGGTGTCGTATCGAAACATAGCATCATCGGAGTCATTCAACGGGCCATGAGGAAACGAGAGAAGATTGCAAGCCTACCTGCCGCGCCGCCGGGATCAATTGCAACGCAATATGGGCTGCATGCTCGATCGCGGTCTGTTTTGCTGCTTCGCCGCTCACCCGGAGTGCAGCTCCAACGGTGCGCAAGTCTGACTGCATTGTTGCACGAGCTTCGTCGTCTTCCAGGAGCGGGCGCAGCTGCTCCACCACTTTGGATGCGGTGAAATCATATTGGATAAGCTCGGGCACAATGCGGAGTCCGGCGATCAGGTTGACCATGGCGACATGGGGCACCCGGATAACTCTCCGGGCCACGGCATAGGTTATGCGAGAGACGCGGTACACCGCCAGGAAAGGATTGCCGATCAACGCGGCCTCCACCGTTGCCGTGCCACTGGCTACGATGCTGGCGCGCGCATGTTGCAACACCCCACGGGCATCTTGAACCACGCGCACGTTCACGTCTTTCGCGTGCGCGGCCAGTGCCTGCACCTCGGATTCCTTGAGCGTGGGGGCCACCGGCAAGAGGTATTCATACCCGGGGCCTAGCAATCGAGCGGCTTCGATCATTGGCGGCAAGTTGGCGAGCAGCTCCCTGGTCCGGCTTCCGGGCAGCAAGCCAACCCAGAATTTGGACGCATCCAGGCCGTTTTCGCGAGCAAACGCCTCCCGGGTCACTGTGGGCGGGTCAAGATCCGCCAGCGGGTGGCCGACAAAATCGGCTGCAATGCCGTGCGCCCGGTAGAACGCTTCTTCAAAGGGGAAAATTACCAGCATCCGGGTAACGTTCCGCCGTACCCCTCGTACTCGCCACTTCTTCCATGCCCATAGCTGCGGGCTCACGAAATACACCACAGGCACGTTCAGACGGCGAAGCTCGGCGGCAAGACGGAGGTTTACGTCAGGGAAGTCGATGAGGATGGCGATATCGGGCCGTTCCGCGCGCAGGCTTGCTTTCAGCTTTCGGTATTCCCCGTAGATATGGGCCATGTGAAGGATCACTTCCGTGATGCCCATCACAGCGACATCTTCGGCGCGCACCACCCGGCGCATCCCCAGGTCGGCCATGCGCCTGCCGCCAAGGCCAAAAAACTCAGCCTGCGGTGCCAACCGGCGTAGCTCCGCCATGAGCAGCGCGCCGTAGTGTTCGCCACTGGCTTCACCGGCAGAGAGAAAGATCTTCAGGGTCGCCATCCTGGTCCTCAATTCAACGCCTGAGCGAAGCGCTAGCAGGTCTGCGGTATTCCGTTCATTCGCAACAAAGCCCCAGGTGGCAACCCTGAGCCACTCCTGGCGGACTGTAACAGCCGATCCAGCGAAGACGCAGGGGCTAAAGCCCAACTATCTCTCGGCTCTTTGTGGCCCGACTAAAAGTCGGGCCTTGATACAAAGCATGAGAGCCCTGACCCTGGACGCGTCGCGCATCGCGCAGCTTGGTTGCTACTGCTGAATCAGTTGTTACAGTCCACTAGTCTGTGCCCACAGCCAGGCTCGCGTCCAAAAACCCGGCCGCCACCCGGGAAGCCTGCACTTCCTGATCCTTGTACTGGAGCTGGTAAAGCTTCCAGTAAATCCCGCGCTGTGCCAGCAACTCCTGATGCGTGCCCAACTCGCGAAGCTGGCCCTTATGCATGACCAGGATTCGATCTGCCTGCTGCACCGTAGATAAGCGATGCGCGACGATGACGGAAGTGCGCCCCTGGACCATTCGTTCCAGTGCGGAGCGCACCCGCGTTTCGGTATCGGTATCAACGCTGGAAGTGGCCTCATCGAGCACCAGGATGCGTGGATCATGGGCCAGCGCGCGGGCGAAGTTGATCAGCTGCTTCTGGCCAGTGGAAAGGCTATTGCCGCGCTCGCGCAGCGGCTCATCAAATCCCAGCGGCAGGGCACGGATAAAATCGCCCACGTTTACCTCATCGGCCGCAGCCATCATGCGGTCTTTCGAGATCCAGTCCGAGCCCAAACGTATGTTCTCCGCAATGGTGCCAGTGAACAGGAAAGGATCCTGCAGCACCACGCCAAAATGACGGCGCAACTGCGTGACATCCTGCTCTCGCACATCCACGTTATTGATCAAAACGCTGCCCCGCTGAATCTCGTAGAAGCGCATCATCAGGCCGATGATGGTGGTCTTGCCTGCGCCGGTGTGGCCTACGATGGCCGCTGTCTGATCCGGCTCGATGACAAACGAAACATCTTTGAGAATCCACTCCACATCCAGGGAAGCCGCAGCGATCTGCTCCGCATTTTCCGCTCGCTGGATACGCGTCAGTTGCTCCGCGTCCAGTTTCTGATAAGTGAACCACACGTGACGGAACTCGATGCGGCCGGAACGGTCGCTGGCGCGCGGTTCGGCGGGAGTTTGCAGCTCTGGCGGCGTATCCAGCAGCTTGAAGACGCGTTCGCTGGCCGCCATCGCCGCCTGCAGAATGTTGTACTTCTCGCTCAGGTCCTGAATAGGACGGAAGAAGCGCTGGGAGTACTGAATGAAGGCGACCAGCACGCCGATCGAGACCGTGTTGCGCAGCACCCCGTCTCCGCCCAGCCAGATCACCAGCGCGATGGCGACCGAGCTCAACAATTCCACCGCCGGATAATAAAGCGCATAGGCAAGGATGGCGTCTTTGAAGGCCAGCATGTGCTGCAGGTTGACGGCTCTGAATTCCTCAAACGAGCGCTGCTCGCGGTTGAACAACTGCACCACGCTCATGCCACTGACATGCTCCTGGGTGGAGGCGTTGATGCGCGCAATTGCGGAGCGGATTCGCCGGTAAGAATCGCGCACGTTCTTGCGAAAGACGTGGGTCACCGCCAGGATAAGAGGCAACACGGCGAAGGCAATCAGGGCCAGCCACCAGTTCATGCGCAGCATAATGACCACGATGAGCAGAAGAACGAAAACGTCCTCGAAAATGGCAAAAACGCCCGAAGTGAACATCTCGTTGAGTGCGTCCACATCGCTGGTCAACCGCGTCACCAGCCGCCCCACCGGGTTGCGATCGAAAAAGCTCACATGCATGCGCTGGATGTGGCGGAAGATTTGACTGCGCATGTCGAACATCACCTTCTGCCCGGTCCACTGCATCAGGTAAGTCTGCACAAATTCCAGCAGATAGCTAAGCACCAGCGTAGCTAGGTAGAGGCCGGCGATCTGCGTCACCCCAACCATGGCATTGGGGCTGAGCCAGCGAGTCAACGCCGCCGGGTGAGCCGCCGGCCGTGCGGTCATATAGCGATCTATGGCGATCTTCGTTAAATAAGGGCCGAGCACATCCGAGCCCGCCTTGAGCAGGATCGCCACCAACGAAATGACTGCCTGCAGTTTGTACGGCCGCAGGTAGATCAGCAACCGGCCCATCAGGCGGCTGTCATACGCCTTACCGACGACATCATCGTCGTGTTGCTGGGGTTTGCGGTCCTTCTCGGTGCTCGCTTCGGCCATTGGCTTTCCACTCTATTTTACGTGGAGTCCCGGAAGCGGTGGCGCGACGGGCAAAGGAGGATGTCAGAATAGAGAGCAGGATGGCGCCGGCAGCGGATGAATGCTCTGGGTATTTACATTTCGGTTCCTTTTTGCCGCGCCAAGTGCACTTACTGCAATTTTGCCTCCGGCGTTTCAACCGTAGCCGCTCATGAACAATATGTCGCGCGCGTCTGTGCCGATATCCGCAGCGTGCGGCGGCGTTTGCCCGCGGCCAACATTGCTCAGCAGGTGGATAGCATCTACCTGGGTGGTGGAACCCCTGGGGTGCTTTCCCCGACGCTGGTGCAGCAGCTTGCCCATAGCCTCCGCCAGGAATTCACCCTTGCACCCGGCGCAGAAGTCACTCTGGAGTGCGCTCCGGGGCAGCTCGACGACCCGGCGTTGGATGCAATGCTGGCCTTTGGGGTGAACCGAATCAGCTTCGGGGTTCAATCCCTCGTGGATCGTGAGGCGGCTGCCACCGGGCGGTCGCATACTCAGGCGGTGGTCTTGCGCGACCTGGAGCGGGTCCGCTCAGTGGGACTGTGCAATCTGAGTATCGATCTGATCGCGGGACTGCCCTACCAGACTGCGGCCAGCTGGCAGGAATCCCTGGCTGTGCTGGCTTCTACCGGGGTGGAACACGCCAGCGTTTATATGCTTGAAATTGATGAGGATTCCCGCCTGGGCCGCGAACTGCTGGCCAAGGGTTCGCGCTATCACGCACAAACGGTGCCCAGTGAGGAACTCACCGCCGATCTGTATGAAAGCGCCATAGCTTCCCTCGAAGCGGGTGGTCTGAGGCAGTATGAGATCTCAAACTTCTCCCGGCAGTCCTCCCCCTCCCGGCACAATTTGAAGTATTGGCGGCGGCAGCCTTACCTTGGTTTTGGCCTGGACGCACACTCCATGGTTCGCACCCGGCAACGATCTGCACTGCGCTTCAGCACGACCGCGGTGCTGGCGGAATACCTGCGCGGCCCGGCAACGGGGGATTGGGAGGATGTGCGTTCCCTCAGGCCGTCGGAAGAATTGGAAGAGGCCTGGTTCCTCGGCTTGCGCTTAAATGCCGGGGTGGCATGGGCCGCGCTCTACGCGGAGTTCGGCCATGAACGGGTTGAGGTCTTTGCACCGGCAGTCATTGCATTGTGCGAGCTTGGGTTGCTGACCGACGAGGACGGTGTCGTGCGGCTTACCCGGCGTGGTGTGCTCTTTTCCAATGAAGTCTTTGCCCGCTTTCTGGGTGCGGGTGACCCGGCCACGGAAGAGCTGCTGATCGAGGTCCGCTAAGATCAAAAGGAAGTCAGGAGGGAAGTGTGTCTATAAAAGCCGTGCCTTGGCCGGAGACGACTGCTCGACAATCCACCGGGACTATCGATCTGCGTAGCGACACTGTCACCCGTCCCACGCCCGCAATGCGAGCCGCCATGGCTGAGGCGGAAGTCGGCGACGACGTTTACGGCGAAGACCCAACCGTCAACCGGCTGGAAGCGCGTGCCGCAGAAATCTTTGGCCGCGAAGCGGGGCTGTTTGTTCCTACCGGCTCCATGGGTAACCAAATTGCCATCCGCATGCACACCGAGCACGGTCAGGAGGTCATTTGCGAGTCACGCGGCCACCTTGTTGAGTGGGAAATGGCCATGGTTGCGG
Organism: uncultured Acidobacteriaceae bacterium; assembly: GCA_963758385.1. Taxonomy (GTDB): domain Bacteria; phylum Acidobacteriota; class Terriglobia; order Terriglobales; family Acidobacteriaceae; genus PALSA-350. Next base: position 1,224,152 of record CAVWVA010000002.1, read on the forward strand.
CCTTTTCCGGGTGCCAGTTGCGCACCCTCTATGGCGATCGCGGCATTCTTACCTGGCCGGTCATCCGGAAGGCGATCTCGTCGGGCCGCGACTACCGGTCGGCGACGGGCCTGATCTCACTCGAAAATACTCACAACATGGCGGGCGGTACGGTGATGCCCCTGGACGTCGCACAAGAAATCTGGGCTGGGGCCACCGATGCAGGGGTGCCCGTGCATCTGGACGGAGCACGAATCTTTAACGCGGCGACTGCGCTTGGGATTCCCGTGCATCGGCTGACCGCCGGTTTCGATTCAGTCATGTTCTGTCTCTCCAAGGGATTGTGTGCTCCGGTCGGCTCAATGCTGGTGAGCAGCCGACCGAACATTGAGCGGGCGCGCCGGTTTCGTAAGGCGCTGGGCGGCGGAATGCGCCAGGTGGGCGTTTTGGCTGCCGCCGGGCTGATCGCGTTGAACGAGATGACCGGCCGGCTGCAGGAAGATCACGACAATGCAAAGTTGCTCGCCGATGCACTCAGCGACCTTCCTCAGGTTGCCCTCGATCCTTCAGCGGTGCAGACCAACATCGTGATCTTTCAACTGCGCGGCGAAGGGGATGCGCAATCGCTGGTGGGCGCCCTGGCCAGGCGCGGTGTCCTCAGCGGAACAGTAGGCCCGCTCGCAGTGCGGTTGGTGACCCATCACGACGTGGATCGTGCCGCATGTGAGCGAGCTAGCCAAATCATTGCGGAGGAGATGAGGCGAGTTTAATTGCGACGAAAAAGAGCCAAAATCCCGCCGAAAGATCGCTTTTTTGCGATTTATACTGTTTAGATGCCAAAGTTTTCGATTGTCGTGCCCTTCCATAACGAGGAAGAGAATGTAACCGCTCTGTACGACCGCCTGAAGGCGGTTATGGAGCAAATTGGCGACAGCTTCGAACTGGTGCTTGTGGACGACGGATCAAGTGATCGCACCTACAAGTTGCTGGAGGAGATTGCAGCCGTAGACAGCCGTGTTTTGGTAGTCAAGCTACGGCGCAACTTCGGCCAGACGTCCGCCCTCGCCGCAGGATTCGATCACTCCCAGGGAGACTACATTCTCGCTATGGACGGCGACCTGCAGCACGACCCGTCGGAGATCCCCGAGTTTGTCGCCAAGCTGGAAGAGGGTTACGACGTGGTAAGCGGATGGCGCAAGGAACGCATCGACAACTTTGTCATGCGCCGGATCCCTTCGCGTTGCGCCAACTGGTTGATGGCTAAGCTCTCGGGCGTTGCTATTCACGACTTCGGCACCACGTTCAAGGCCTATCGTCGAGAGGTCATTCACAACATCCCGCTTTACGGCGAGATGCATCGTTTCATCCCGGCGCTCGCGTCCTGGTATGGCGCCAGCATTTGCGAGATCCCGATCAAGAATGTGAACCGCGAGCGGGGTAAATCGCACTACGGCATTTCCCGCACCGTACGGGTCTTCTTCGACCTGCTGACCATTCGCTTTCTGTTGAAGTACATGACCCGTCCGCTGCACTTCTTCGGAACTTTCGGCGCGCTGGGTATCTTTCTCGGCTCCGGGATTTCTATCTTTCTGGCCGGTCTGAAGGTCTTTACCCACCAGGCGGTGATGGATAGTCACGGTCCGCTGTTCGTGGTAGCCGGGGTCTTGATCCTTGCCGGCATTCAGATGCTTGCGATCGGTCTGCTGGGCGAGTTGCAGGTCCGGCATTATCACACCTCATCGCATCGGGCGCCCTATGCCATCGATCGCTTAGTGCGGTTGCGCGCCCCCGAAGAACCCAGCATGCTCCAGGAAGGCTGAGCGAAAGAGAAGCCGCGGTATTCCTTCTATCGTGTCTGTTGGCTCCGATGTTCCGCTGGGAGTACAACTCGAAGCAAAATAATTCTGCCCCAGGGTCGTGGGCTCCAACCCACTACCGCTAGCCAGAACTATCGCAGGTGGGGAAGTGAGAGGCCTTAGTCTCCGCCGCCGGTGATTGGAGGTGGGGGCGCGGTCGTAGATGTAGTACTCGCTAGTTGCCGTCCCGCAGCATGGAGGTATTTATAGGGATTAACTGGCGTGTCGCGAATGCGAACCTCGTAGTGCAGATGAGGGCCGGTACTGTGTCCTGAAGAGCCCACATAGCCCAGGATGTCGCCACGGCGAACTTCCTGTCCCGCAGTGACCGCGAACCCGGAAAGATGGGCGTAGAGGGTCTCGATGCCGTGGCCATGGTCAAGGATGATTTCGCGTCCGTAGCCGGTGCCTCTGCCAGCTTTGAGAACCGTGCCGTCAGCGGGGGCGCGGATGGCGTCACCCACGCTGGTGGCGATGTCAATCCCGGTATGGAATGCGCCTTCCCCGTTGAACGGATCCAGGCGCGCGCCGAAGGAACTAGTGACGATCCCCTGCACCGGCCAGAGCGATGGCGCATAGGCCACATCCACCGGGCCACCGAACATGGTCGTACTCAAAGGCGTCGGGAACCGGTTGGGCAGATCAAACCCGCGCATCAGCTCTCCGGACATGGCCGTGGAGCGTAGGGCCAGAAGTTCGTCGAGCGATTGACTGTATTGCTGATCGGTGATGCCGTCCGCTGCCGGATTCGCCGTCGCCGACGGCCTATGCAGAGATGTCTTGCTTAGTTTGCTTTGCCGCAACCCGTAGAGAGCGGTAACTTCGCTGGCCAGCGATCCCAGGGATGCTGCCTGCACATCCTTCTCGTGGGCGACCTGTTCCATCTGCAGGTAATCATGCCGGATGGTTTCCCGTTCCGTGCGAACCTGGTTAAAGCGAGCTGTTTTCAATAACATGCGGCTATAGGATCCAGCCAGGCCGGTGATCGTAAACAAACCGATTACGGCTGCCGCTACAAATACGTAGGCGTAATGCAGGGGGATGGGGATCTTGCGCAGTTCGCCGTCCTCTTTGCGGGCGACGAAAATAATGTAATAGCGTTTGCGCACGAGCTCACTCTCTAGGGGGGATGTGGCCACTCACAACGCCAGGTACCCAGTCCGAAGGCTCCGGGAAGCAGTACCCTTTTCGTACTAAAGCCGAATCTTGACCCTAACAGAGTGAATCTATTGGGTCAAACCCGGAAAGTGGGATTGAATCTCCGGGCTTGAGGCGCTTAGATAGCGGCGCAGAGGCGGTGCCCCCCGGCTTCGTGCAGGGTATGCTGGCGGCATGGCCGGGGAACGCAAAAAGACCCATCTGAAGATCCCTCCAAAGGCACCTGGTGAGCGGCAACTGATTGCATCCATTCGCCTAAAGGCGGGCCAGCAGCGTGAGCGAAGCGTGATGCTGAAGCTCGGCATCGGCGACGATTGCGCGGTGCTACGTCCGCGTCGCGGCGACGAACTGGTAGTCACCACCGACCTCTCCCTGGAAAACGTCCATTTCCGTCGCGATTGGCACCCGCCACAGAGTGCCGGTCATCGCTGCCTGGCCCGCGGATTGAGCGATCTGGCGGCCATGGGGGCCCGCCCGGAGGCGGCTTTCCTTTCGCTTGCTCTACCGCCAGAGCTCACCGGAACGTGGATGGAGGGGTTCCTGGATGGCTTCCTGGCCCTGGCCAAACGTCATCGGGTGCCTTTAGCCGGTGGGGACATGGCTAAAGCTGGTCTGGTCATAGCCGATGTCGTGCTACTGGGTAGCGTGCCCCAAGGCAAATCGCTTCTGCGCTCTGGGGCCGGAGCCGGTGACGTGATTTATGTCACAGGCGCCCTCGGCGGATCCGCGGCCGAGCTCCTCGCCCTGGAACGCCGGCCACGCGCCTTTCTCGGAGCGGAAACGGAAGGCCACCCACATTTGTTTCCCGAGCCGCGGCTGGCGGCGGGTCGCAAACTGATGGCAAGCAATCTTGCGACCGCGGCGATCGACCTGAGCGACGGGCTTTCGACGGATCTGGCCCACGTTTGCGAAGAGAGTGGCCTGGCAGCGGAGATCGACGCCGAAGCCCTGCCCGTCGACGCTCGAGCCAGCCTGGAGCAGGCGTTGCACGGCGGAGAAGACTACGAATTGCTGTTCACCGCCAGGCCCAAGACGGTTCTTCCCAGACAGCTGGGAGGAGTGCTCGTACATGCCATCGGCCGTATGAAGAAGCGTGGCCGGGGGCCGCTGGTCGAGATTGTTCGAGAAGGCACGCGGGCTGCGCTCGCCGCGGGAGGCTGGGAGCACTTCCGCTAAACTAGCCGCCCGCTTGATAGCATCAGACCTATGCCGAACCCAATACCACGGGTGCGCTTTGCGCCCTCCCCCACTGGAATGTTGCACGTGGGCAATGCCCGCACCGCGCTCTACAACTGGCTGTTTGCCCGGCACGCCGGTGGGGATTTTATCCTGCGCATCGAAGATACCGATGTAGAGCGGAGCGAAGCGCGCTTCGAAACGCAGCTGATCGAGGATCTGCACTGGTTGGGCCTGGACTGGACCGAAGGTCCGCAGATCGGTGGCCCCTATGCGCCCTATCGGCAGAGCGAGCGCCTTGACATTTATCAGCGTCACACCGATCAGCTGCTGGCGGAAGGCAAAGCCTACCGCTGTTTCTGCACCGCGGAGGAACTGGAGACGGAGAGGCAAGTGGCTCTCCGGGAGCACCGGACGCAAGTCTACTCCGGCAAATGCAGAGCGTTGCCAGCAAGCGAAGCCAAGGGCCGGGTGGCTCTGGGCGAAACCTTTGCCGTGCGACTTGCCGTGCCCGATGCCCCGCTGCGCTTCCACGATATCGTGCGCGGCGACGTTGAATTTGCCAGCGAAGCCGTGGGCGACTTCATCCTTGTGCGCTCCTCTGGTGTGCCTGTTTACAACTACGTGGTCACCATCGACGATGCGCTTATGCACATCACGCACGTTATCCGCGGCGACGACCATATCTCCAATACTCCCCGGCAGGTGGCGATTTATCAGGCGTTCGGCTGGGACCTGCCGCAGTTTGCCCACCTTTCGACCATTCTGGGCAGCGACCGCGAGAGGCTCTCTAAGCGCCACGGAGCAACTTCCGTCGCCAGCTTTCGTGAGATGGGAATCCTGCCCCAGGCACTGGCCAATTATCTTGCCTTGCTCGGGTGGGGCGCGGAGGGAGGAACGCGCGAGACCTTTACCCGGGAAGAACTGATTGCGGAGTTCAAGCTGGAGCGGGTCACGCCCTCCCCGGCTGTCTTCGATTGGGATAAGCTGCACTGGCTCAACCGGCACGCCATCAAGCTCGCTCCGCTGGCAGAACTGAGGACTCTGGCGTGGCCCTATTTCGCCGCGTTGCAGCGGTTGCCGGCTGCTGAAAGTGAACCGGTAGTGAAGTGGTTTGATCGCGTGTTGGAACTGTTTCTCCCTGCTGTCGACCAACTGCAGCAGCTACCGGAAAAGGCCGCAACCCTTTGGAGTCTTTCCCCGCTAACCTCAGAAGATGAGGCTCTCCTTTCGTCGGAAACGGGGGAGCGCGTGGCCCGGGCCTTCGCGGCAAAGATCATGCAAGAAACGGGTGCGATGACGCCGCAGCGCTTCAAGGAGTTGATGAACGAGGTGAAGACCGAAACCGGAGTCAAAGGTAAGGATCTCTTTCATCCCGTGAGGATCATCCTGACCGGAGCCCACTCCGGCCCGGAGTTCGACAAGCTGATTCCGCTGCTCGAAGACGGTAGCCAGTTGGATTTGCCGGCCCATGTGCTGAGCGTGCGCGAACGTGTTGGGGCGTTTTCAACCCCTTGATCGACTCGACCTTTGCTCACGACTGGCAGGCTGAGATTCTCACCTCCCGCCCATTGATTTTGCCTGAGCACCAATTCGTCTACCCCGCGCAAGTAGAGGAAGTGGAGCGAGGAGCGCTGGAGATCATGATCCGGCCGCGAGGCGCGCGTCCCTTTCTGGCTACCTGCGCATTGGGCTTTGCCGGGGCTGGAGTACCTAACGGTGTTTGGGCTTGTCCTGACCCTGCCTGGATATGCGCTGTGGCGGGTGGATACGCTTATCTCCTCGACACGCGCGACCCAACGCGATGGCAGCAAATCGAGTACCGGCCCGTGACTGAAGTACGGCCGGTCAGGGACCGGGATCTGCTTTTATTTTCCAGCTTTCATTCGCTGCTTGCCTGGGGCCGGGAAGGCAAGGCATGGCAAACGGGCCGGCTTAGTTGGGATGGTTTGCGCATTACCGAAGTGCGCGGGGAATCGCTTTTCGGGTTGGGCTGGGACATGAGAACGGATCAGGAGCTTGCGTTCGAGGTCAACCTCGAGACCGGTGAGCATCGCGGAGGCGGCTACTTGCCCGCGCGATAAAAGCTCAGGCTCGCGTCCCCCTGCTCCAGTACTCGATAGCGCCCCAGTGCGCCGTAGTTCTCCGAGAGAGGCGTTTGACGGCTGTGCTCGGCGACCACAAGGCCGTCGGGCGTGAGCAGGGAATCCGGCTGTCCGAGGATGCCAAGCGTTCGGGCATACTCTTTATCTGACGCATACGGCGGATCGAGAAAGACAATTCCGCAAAGCGAACCGGCCTCGGCGAGACGGCGCAGCGCGACCGGGATGCTGTTGGAGTGAATCTGAAATCCGGAGTGAATCCCGAGCGCGGTAAGATTGCCGCGAATGGCGGCCACCGCTGGGGCGGCGTGATCCACAAAGTGGACCAGGCTCGCGCCGCGGCTGATCGCTTCGATGCCAACGGCTCCCGATCCGGCGTAGAGATCGGCAAAGGCTGCGCCCTCGATAATTGGCGCCAGAACGTTGAAGAGAGTCTCGCGCAGGCGATCGCTGGTGGGCCGGGTGGCCAGACCGCGCGGCGCAATTAGCCGCCGCGAACGGAATGTGCCGGCGATCACCCGCATGGGACTTGATGGTAAATCAATCGTTTGCCGGCAAATGAATCCCACAGCCTTGCTCCGGCAGGAAAGCTCTACAATGCAGGAAGGAATAAGAGGACGGATGCAATGCGTGGATGGTCGTTCCCGTTAGGGCGATGGATGGGTGTCGAAATACGCATCCACACCTTTTTTGTCCTCCTGCTTGGCATCGGTATGGCCTATACCGAGAGCGTTCATCTCTCCATGTTTCGCGGGGTGGGCTTGTGGTTGGTATTGCTGAGCGCGGTCGCCGTACGCGAAGTGGCGCGCATGATCGTTGCCGCGTATCACGGATTACAGCTGAGAAATATCCTTCTGCTGCCCATTGGCGGCCTGGTCGCCTACGCCAACGCGGAGAGCGCGGAGACTGCCGGCATCCCCAAGGTGCAATGGCGCATGGCGCTGACCGGGCCTGTCGCCAACCTGAGCTTTGCGCTTGTGGTGGCCATGCTTGTCATGGGCATGTCGCCCACGCTGAACCTGCTGGAACAGCCCTGGATAACCCCGGGTCACCTGATCCGCAGCATCATCTGGCTCAATGTCTTTCTCGGCGTCCTGAATCTTTTGCCCGCTTATCCACTGGACGGCGGTCGGGTCATGCGTGGAGGCGTCGCCAGGGCTCGGGGCCGGGCGCAAGGATCGCGGGTAGCAACCGGACTTGGTCAGATTCTGGCCATGACAGCCATCATCGCCGGTCTGGTTCTGATGAACGCGTGGTTGCTGATGGCGGGCTGTTTCATACTGATCGGCGCCCAGCTCGAAGATCAAGGCGTGCTCTTCCAAAGCGTGGTCGATACGGTCAACATGCAGGACATCATGCTGACCGAGTTTTCCATGTTGGCCCCTTCAGACACTCTGGAAGACGCGCTGCATAAGTCGATACACAGCCTGCAGGACGATTTCCCGGTAGTTCGCGGCGACAGCCTGGTCGGCATTATTTCTCGCCAGAGCATCCTCTCCGCGTTGCGCAGCGAGGGTAACGGCTATGTGCAGGCTGTGATGTCGCGCAGTTTTCACGTCGCCCAACCGGAAGACTCTCTGGGAACTACCATCAGCCGTTTTGCCGGGCGCGGACTCTCGCTGGTGCCGGTGACTGAAGGGGAGCGGATTGTCGGCATCGTGACCCTGCAAAACCTGATGCATTCCATGAGCCTGTTGGCTGAGAGCCGGAAACTGCGCCGCCAGAGCCAGGAATAATCGTTTGTCCGATCGGCCGCCACTCGATCCCGGCCTATACCTGGTCGCCACGCCGATCGGCAACCTTGAAGACATCACGCTGCGCGCTCTCCGCGTCCTTAAAGGGGTCGACAGGATCGCGTGTGAGGATACGCGCCTCACGCAGAAACTACTAAACCACTACGATATCTCCACTTCGACTGTCAGCTACCACGAGCACAATGAGCGGTCTCGAACGGTGGAGCTCCTGGCCCTTTTACAGCAGGGTGGCCGAGTCGCGGTCGTCAGCGACGCAGGTACGCCGGCATTCTCCGACCCCGGGCTCGAGCTGGTGCGAGCCGCGGTTGCTGCGGGTGTGCGGGTGATTCCTATCCCTGGGGCAAACGCGGCTCTCAGTGCGCTGATAGCTTCTGGGCTGGATACTGATCGGTTCCTGTATGTGGGCTTTTTGCCGGCGAAGCCGGGCGCGCGCAAGGGCGAGATGGAAGCCCTTGCTGCTCGCGACCCTGCCGAAGAATCGCTCACGTTGGTGTTCTATGAAGCTCCGCATCGCATTCTGGAGACGCTGGCGGATGTGGAAGCGGTGTGGGGCGAGTCCGTGCGAGTGGTTGTCGGCCGTGAGCTGACCAAGCTTCACGAGGAATTTCTGCGCGGCACGGCGCGCGAGGTTCGGCTTGATCTGTCGGCCCGCGAGCGGGTTCGCGGTGAAATCGTACTGCTGGTGGAGTGCATTCCACCAGCCAGGCAAATCAAAGCAGGGCTAACTGTAGGGCAGCAGGTGTCGGAGCTGATAGCGTCCGAAGGCCTCGACGAAAAAGACGCGCTCAAGCGGGTAGCGCGCGAACGAGGTGTCTCAAAAAGCGACGTTTACCGGGAATTACAACGAGAGCGGTCAAAAAAGTAGAACCGCAATCGTCAAATGCACCCGTTCGACCGCTTAAGTCGTCTTCGGAGGCAATTCCCACGCTGGAGTGGGGCGCTTGGCTAGCGGCAAATCACGTCCCTTCACCCGGTCGTACAGGTAACTGTCGCTCGTTGTGCCCAGAGACTCGTTGTACAGGCTGGGCTCCCCGACCACTTCTCGCAGTTCCTCGGCAAAGCGGTGCACCGCCTGCAGAGATTCCGCCGTAGCGGGAACCTCAACCCGGCTGGACTTCCAGAATTTCTGATATCCGCGATCGAGCAGGGTAGCCACCTCTCCGCCCACAATGTACCCCGGACGCTCCTTCCAGGTGACGGCAATGTGGGGGAGTTTCTTCTCCGCGCGAGCGAGTTCCGCTGCCTGTGTCAGAATCGCTCCGGCACCGTATTTGCGCACCAACACTTGGTTTGCGACCCCAGGCACCTTCTGAACATCAAATTCCAATGCGGCGAGGGCGCTCAATACTTCGTCGAAGTTCAGAAAGTGGACTTTTGTTCGCATGGCTTGCGACGGACGTGGATTGCCTCAATTTTCGGGTGGACGCTACACTAACAGCGTGTAGGTTTTACTTTCGCACAACGGCGCTTATGGCTGCAACGAGGACCCGGACACAGACCCTCTAGACAAGGACCATAAACCAGGGAAATGCAAACCGAAGTGCAAACCGAAGAAAAGTCGACCCTGCGAGCCCTCGGCAGTAGCATTTTGCAACGGATAGGGAACACGCCACTGCTTCGCCTGGACCGTTTAACTGCGGATCTTCCAGGAGTCCTTTTGCTGGGCAAGGCGGAATGGGTGAATCCGGGTGGTTCGGTCAAAGATCGTGCGGCGTCCTCAATTGTGGCTGCGGCCGAGCAGCAAGGCTTGCTGGCAGGCAGGTGTCTGCTGGATGCGACCAGTGGGAACACCGGGATCGCGTATGCCATGCTGGGTGCGGCCAAAGGTTTCCCCGTAACCCTGTGCATGCCGTCGAATGTCTCTCCCGAACGCAAGAGGATTCTCCAGGCTTACGGAGCAAACATTGTCTGGACGGATCCGGCCGATGGCTCCGATGGCGCGATTTTGAAGGCACGGGAGCTTGCCCAGGACAAAAGCCGCTACTACTACGCTGACCAATATGGCAACCAGGCCAACTGGAAGGCGCATTATCACGGTACAGCGAATGAGATTTGGCAGCAGACTGACGGACGGGTTACGCACTTTGTGGCAGGCTTGGGGACCAGTGGTACGTTTATGGGGGTCACCCGCCGTCTCAAGGAGTTAAATCCGGCGATTCAGTGTGTTGCGATGCAGCCCGATTCGCCGTTTCACGGGTTGGAAGGCCTCAAATATATGGCGGCCGCGATCGTGCCTCCTATTTATGACGCCCAACTGGCCGATCGCCAGGTAGAGCAGTCCACCGAAGGCGCCTATGAGATGGCCAAGCATCTGGGGCGATCGCAGGGGTTGCTGCTGGGTATTTCCGCGGCGGCGGCGGTGGCGGCGAGCTTAAAGATCGCGGAGGAAGAATCCGCTGCAGGCAGGACTGCCGTTATCGTTACAATTTTGTGTGATTCGGCCGACAAATACCTGAGTGAGCGCTTTTGGGAGCAATGATGGCGACCCCCAGCACGAGTGTCGAGCAGAAGAAGCTATTGCTCAAGATGAGCGACACGGTCTATAGCCAGCTGCGCCAACATGGCGAAGAAACCTATCCCCATGAGTGTTGCGGTGTGCTGCTGGGTAACGCGCTGGATGAGGTTAATCAGGTGGAGGTGGCGGTGCGTGCCGGCAACACCAGAACCGATTCCGCACACAACCGCTACCACATCGCCCCCCAGGAACTGGTCAGCATCCAGCGCCAGGCACGGGAGCGTAGTCTGGATATCGTAGGCTTTTACCATTCGCATCCCGATCATCCGGCCCGCTGGTCACAGACCGATTTCAACGAAGCGCACTGGCTGGGATGTTCTTACGTCATCACCAGCGTGGAAGCGGGAATAGCGAAGCAAACCAACTCATTCTTTCTTTCCGGCACCGGCGAAGAGGACAAGCGGTTTGAAGATGAGGAAATTCACGTGTGGCCCGATCGCTGTCGACCGCCGGCCCCGTAAGCACGTCCAGGCGCCGAGCGAGCCCGATGGGCCCTTGCGCCGCCATCCAACCAGATTTGCCAACCAGACTTGGAAAGAGATGCGACGAATGAAGATTCACATCCCAACCCCGCTCCGTCAGTTTGCCGCCAGGCAAGCCACGGTGACGGTTACGGCCGCGACCGTAGGCGAGGCATTGGACGAGCTCACCAGCACTCATCCGGAACTCAAAAAGCACTTGTACTCTGAAGAAGGTAAGCTGCGCGCCTTCGTGAACGTTTATCTGAATGACGAAGACATTCGTTACCTCAGCGAGAAGGAAAACACGGTGGTTAAAGAAGGCGACAGCCTTTCGATTATTCCTTCCATCGCCGGCGGTTGCGTCGTTCTAAGCAAATAGGGAATCTGTTCGAGACAGGCGTGCCGCGCACGCCGAAAGAGGATGCGAAAATGTCGACACTTACCGAAACACCCGCGACCGCCTTGCCGTCGCTGAGCAACGATGAAATTGCGCGTTATTCCCGCCACCTGATCTTGCCCGAGGTCGGCATGGAAGGGCAGCAGAAACTCAAGGCTGCTAAGGTGCTCTGCGTGGGCACCGGTGGCCTGGGTTCGCCCCTGGCCTTTTACCTCGCTGCGGCGGGAATTGGAACCCTGGGACTGGTCGACTTCGACGTAGTGGACTCGAGCAATCTGCAACGGCAGATCATTCACAGCACCAAGGATGTAGGCCGCCTGAAGCTGGATTCGGCGGAAGAAAAGCTCAAGGCTCTTAATCCGTTCATGAATATCGTGAAGTACAACACGATGTTGTTGAGTGAAAACGCCATGGAGATCTTTAAAGACTTCGATATCGTGGCCGACGGCACCGACAACTTTCCCACCCGCTACCTGGTGAACGATGCCTGCGTGCTCAGCGGAAAGCCCAATGTCTACGGTTCCATTTTCCGCTTCGAAGGGCAAGCCAGCGTCTTTGCCACCGAGCAGGGTCCTTGCTACCGGTGCCTCTATCCTGAGCCACCGCCGCCGGGCCTGGTCCCTTCCTGCGCAGAGGGCGGGGTGCTGGGGATTCTGCCCGGATTGGTTGGCGTGATTCAGGCAACCGAGGTCATCAAGCTGATTTTGGGCCAGGGCGATTCTCTGATCGGGCGCCTGTTGCTGGTGGATTCGTTGAACATGCGCTTCCGCGAACTGAAGCTGCGCAAGAACCCCGACTGTCCGGTTTGCGGCACAAATCCGACCGTCACCAAATTGATTGACTACGAGCAATTCTGCGGAATACAGCCCCCACCGGCTCCCGACGCCCCTAAGGTGAATGGCGTTGATCAGATCGCCGTGACCTCGTTCAAACAGCAGCGCGATGACGGCAAGAATTATTTTCTCCTCGACGTGCGCGAGCCGCACGAGTACAAGATCGCGGAGATCGGTGGTTATCTCATTCCTCTCGGCGACCTGCAAAAACGCGTGGGCGAACTGGACAAGAGCCGGGAGATCATCGTGCACTGCAAGATGGGGGGCCGCAGCCAGAAAGCGGCGGAGTTCCTGCAGCAGGCTGGCTTCAAGGTCAAGAACCTGGCTGGAGGAATCCAGGCATGGAGCGAACAGATCGATCCCAGGGTGCCAAGGTACTAAGCCTGGTATAACGCAGCGTAGTGGAGAGATGGGCGGTTTTGCCCGCATGCCCCACATCTTGTGCTGTTACGCGATGTGGGATACGTCGGACCTCTGCTCAGCTCGTCGAAGTAACAGTTTTCGGATTCCAGGCTTCGGGATCATTTTGCTCGAAGCGCCGCGGCGTCGGTATACTCCGATGGTTCGCAGTTTTTCTCGCCGGGCAGCAAGCAGGGAACCGAATGGACCTTGTTGTAATTCGAATCTTGTTCGTTCTTGTACTTACCGCAGCCTGCTACTTCCTCCGACCCTTCGGGCTTTTGCCCTGGACTGCGGCGATCGCTGGTGCAGTCTCAGCAGCGGCCGTCATCGTCTTTGAACTGCGCGTCCGGGCACTCAGCATAAAGCGACTTTTGGGCGCCGTACTGGGCAGCGTGTTGGGCATCGCCGGCGCCGCGCTCTTTGGCATGGTGCTGGGAGGAAGCCTTCCGCCCGGGGGAACGCGGGCGCTGTTGCAGCTTTTTGTGCTGATGCTGATGTCTTACGTGGGGCTGATGGTGGGCGCCAGCAAGGGCGATCTGCTGAACTTTACCGGTGGCCTTGCCGAGCTTTTCGCCGGCGAACGTGGCGGGGCCGGCAAACTCAACCTCAAGATTCTCGACACCAGCGCCATCATTGACGGACGAATCGCCGACGTGGTCGAGACCGGCTTCCTGGAAGGAACCCTGCTGGTACCCGAGTTTGTCCTGCGCGAACTGCAGGTAGTCGCGGATTCGGCTGATAGCTCCAGGCGGCAGCGCGGCCGGCGCGGCCTGGATATCCTGCAGAAGATGCAGGCTCATCCTCTGCTTGCCGTGCGCATCATCGAGGATGACTTTCCCCAGCTGCGTGAGGTGGATTTGAAATTGATTGAACTGGCCAAGAAGATGGGAGCTCCCATCGTTACCAACGACTTTAATCTCAGCAAAGTGGCCCAGTTGCACCGGGTGCGGGCTCTGAACCTGAACGATCTTGCCAATTCATTGAAGCCACTGGTGTTGCCCGGCGAAAAAATGAATATCGTGGTTCTGAAAGAGGGTAAAGAATACAACCAGGGAGTGGGCTACCTGGATGACGGAACCATGGTCGTGGTCGATCACGCCCGGCGCATGATCGGTCGTGCCGTAGAGATTACCGTCACCAGCGTGCTGCAGACCGCCTCAGGCAAGATGATCTTCGGCAAGCTTGAAGAGTCGCTCAAGCCAGAGCAGGTGCGTGCTGTCAGCGAACTCTCCAGCTAACCTATAGTCAACTAGTCAACCTAAAACAGGTCAGCCGCATCTGTCATTTCAACGAAATTGTCTCCGGCCGTCGCCGATTGCGAAGAAACAGATTTGACAGGCGGAATCCGGCGGGTACAATCTTGCCGAGAAGCACAGTTGCACACTCAAACCTCCCAGATGGACACCGCCTGCAAACACCCAAAAGTACGCGTCGTAGCGCGTGAAGAGGACGTCGAATACGTCGAATGTCTGGATTGTGGCCAGGTATTCGACTCCGACGAATACCGAGACATGGAAATCGAGGAAGAAGTGGAGCAGGAGACGGAAGAAGACATCAAGTAGCGTCTACCGCGCCATGGGGCTTGCCGTCAGGCTCCATAAATCTCTGTGTTCATAAAGCGATTGCGAAATTTTCCGCGAGGGTCGTAGTGTGCCAGCAGCGCCTGGTATCTGGCGATTTCCGCGTAGAGCGGCTTTATCCGCGAGGCTGACATGGTGAAAAGCTTACCCCAGTGGGGGCGCGCGTTAAAAGGCGCCAACTTCTCCTCGACCATGGGAAGCACGTTCCTGACCGCAGGCCATTCCGGCTTCCAGGTAAAGTGAATGGCCATCGATGGCCGTTGGTAGGCTGTGCTCATCCAAAGATTGTCTTCCTCGATAGTGCGTAACTCCGAGATAAACAGGTGGGGTGTTACCTGATCGCGAAGCTGTTCGATGGCAAGGATCGCCTCGTATCCCCGATCGCGCGGAATCAGGTATTCGGACTGCAATTCGGCGCCGCTGCTGGGGGTAAAGTTTAGCCGGAAGTGAGGCAGCCGTTCATACCAGGGGCCCGGAACGCCGAGTTGCTCGGTGCAACTTTCAGCAGAATGCCCGGCCAGGGGATGGAGCTTCCTGGTCGCCAATTTTGCTCCGAGAAGTTCCGGCGCAAACTCCGTTTTGCTCCCCTTCTCCACGCGGCGTTTGATCCACACCTGGCTGATGCGATGATTCTGCCAGTCGGTGAAGAGGCTAACGCTATAGCCGCTGGCGAAAATCTCCTCCAGATGCCGTTCCAGTTGGTCCATGCCCAGGTTCTCGTACACCACCTGGCCTACCTGAAAGGTGGGTTGCACGTCCAGGGTGACCTCGGTGACGACCCCGACCGCGCCCAGGCTTACCACGGCCCCGAGGAACTGATCCACATCCCGGCTGCGCGAGAGTCGAAGCACTTCTCCGTCGGCAGTGACCAACTCCAGCCCGGATACTGCCGTGGCCAGGTTGCCATTCTTGTTCCCCGAGCCGTGGGTGGCCGTGGCAATAGCACCTGCGACCGTGATCTGCGGAAGGGATGCCAGGTTGGGCAACGCATAGCCTTCACCGTCAATATACGGGGCCAATTGGCCGTAAGTAACGCCGCCGCCTACGGTAACGGTGCGCGCATCGCGATTGAGGACCATCTGGTTAAGGTGAGTCAGCGAGATCTGGTTCTCTGTGCTGTCGGCAATCCCGTTGAAGGAATGGCGAGAACCCAGCGCTCTCACCTTGCTGCAGCTTTTTACTACCTGGCGACTTCCTTGATGGTCCTGGGCTGGTGCAGCCGGTCTGTGCTGTAGGTGTAGTTTCCTGACCAATTCGTTCTCGGCGTGGATTGCTGCTCGCTTGAGCCAGCTCGCGAGAACAAGGAGCCGGCAAGGAATGCACCCGAAGTCTTCAAGAATTCTCTCTTGTCCATACCGTTGAAAGCATACATCTTCCGCGCCCATCCAGAATCCAGATGCCCATATCTCGCGGTTTTTGCGAGATCCGAGCTTTTATCGGTGCCGCTGAATCAGGGTTTGCCATTATAGGGCGCAGCAGAGGAGCATCCCCCCTCAAGCACTAACGAAACAGTTACTGAGTCCTGTTACCTAGGAGAGGTATGGGTGCAAGGATCCCATCCGAAATCATTGGACCTGCAACATTTTTTTGCAGAAAATGCTGAACCCGACTTCTAAATCCCCCATAAGAGTCATAACAATGTACCAAAACGGACGGTATTCTCCAGCAGTTGACGCAATCTGATACAGACAGTACCTCAGGTGCGCCAGCAGGAAAATTGCGAATGCATTACTGCCTTCTTTTGTCAGGCGTTTGTTCCCTACAGACCCACGCTTGCGAATAAACCGTATGAATCGGAGCTTTGACACCATGACGCACTCCACCATCGTTGCATTTAAGCGCAATATGTATTCCAGACAGGTATCTTTCGGCCGTTTGATGCCCGTGCTGTTGAGCGCTCTCGCGTTGGTAACCGGTGGCCCTGCTGCATGGGCATTGTCATCCACCACCACGTCTCTCTTCACTACCCCCGACAACCCGTCGAGCGGGGCCGTGATCACCATGACAGCCCAGATCTCGTCCACCGAATTGACAGTTGCCGGTGGTTCTGTGACTTTTGTAGATACTTATAATGGCGTCAGCGAAACCCTCGGCACGGTTCAGGTCCAATCGACGAATGGCAGTGCAGGCACGGCGATCCTGGAAACCGAGGTCGGCGGTATCGGAAACCATCAATTCATCGCTACTTATAGCGGCACCGCTACGTTCGCAACCAGTTCGTCTTCGCCCCAGGCGGTGAATTTTGTTGGACCCTACTCGTCAGCAACCGGGCTGGCTAGTACCGGCACCGGACCCTATAGCTTTACCGCCACCGTTTCCGCCTTCGGCCCCTCGGCTCCGACTGGGAGCGTCACTTTTACAGACATAACCACAAATTCGACTCTGGGCACGGCTGCGCTTAACTCCGGCACATTGCAAAACGGTTTCACGCCCTACACGATCTATCCCATCGACGACATGAATAACGGCCAAACCGGGGGCACCAACGGACCGGCCATCGGCGACTTCAACGGAGACGGACGTCCGGACTATGCAGTGCCCACCAACGGCGGGCAGGTCGTCATTTTGCTGGGCAGAGGCGACGGCACTTTCTCCTACGGGACACCTATTTCCACCACCTCTCCTTTTGAGCCAACCTCGGTCGTCGTGGGAGACTTCAACGGGGATGGAAAGCAGGATCTTGCCGTGCTTAGCGCCCAGGGCATCGGGTCAGTCAACATCTACCGTGGGAACGGGGATGGAACCTTCCAGGGAGCTAAGAATTACCCGGTAGCTGCTTCCAACTCTTCGTCAAGACTGCTGGCCATCGGGGACTTCAACGGGGACGGGATTCAGGATCTGGTCGCGACCAATGCAGGTTTGAACAACGTTGCCGTCATCCTGGGAAATGGCGATGCCTCGTTCAACGCGCCAGCCTACTACACGGTTGGCGGCGGACCGTGGAATGTCGTGGTCGGTGACCTCAACCATGACGGATTTCTGGACCTGGCGGTCGCGTCCGACTCCAGCGCCAATATCACTATCCTTCAAGGCAACGGCGATGGCACGTTCAAGGCGGCGATCTACGCCAACACCGGAGCCAGCCAGGTGGGTTCGGTAGCGATCGGGGACTTCAACGGAGACGGATATCCTGACCTGGCAACCACCAGCGCCCCGAATAACTCGGTATACGTCTTGCTTAACAAGGGCGCAGGAGCGACCCCCGCCTTCCAGACAGCTGTTCCCTATACCATGAACACCGGCCCTTACTATCTGACCATTGGAGACTTCGACCGGGATGGCAATCTGGATATCATCTCCGCCAACAATGGAAACAGCACCGTAGGCGTTCTGCACGGTACGGCCACCGGTGCGTTTGGCGCGGCGGTCTATTATCCGGTGGGTGGCGGCGCTATTTTCGCCAACGCGGGAGATATCAATGGCGATGATCGGGTCGATCTGACCACTGTCACCGGCACCGGCCTGAGCGTGCTGTTGTCAGGTCAAACGGAAACCGCTGCACTGCCCAACATTGCTATCCACGGATGCGGCACACAATCTGTAACCGCAACGTACGGTGGTGACGGAAACTACGGGTTAAGTACTTCGTCGTCATTGACCTTTACGCCCACCAAGAGTTCACCCGCCTTGACTCTAACCGTCACCCCGGCGAACGGCGTCGTAGGCCAGCAGGTTACATTGCAGGCCACGCTGTCGCCCTATAATTTCGGGAATACGACGACCAATGGAGAGTCAATCGCCTTCTCCAACAATGGAATTTTCCTCGCCAATGCAACGCTCAACAATGGGGTCGCGGTCCTGAATGTGACTCTTCCCGCCGGGACCGACGCCTTCCAAGCGACTTATGGAAGCGACTGCGCCTTTAACTCCAGCCTGAGCAACGTTGTGAACGGATCTACTCTGTTGGCATCGAACCTTTCCTGGGCGACGCCGTCGCCGATCTCCTACGGAACCCCGCTGAGCACCACGCAATTGGATGCTACGGATAGTGTCGCCGGTACGTTCGCCTATTCGCCGGCTGCGGGCACGGTTCTTCCCGCGGGGAACAACACTCTTTCGGTGACCTTCACTCCGACGGATCCGACGTATGGTCAGGAAACCGCGACGGTACAACTCACGGTGACGCAGGATCCCTCGGTGATTATCTGGCCGACACCGACTCCGATCTCCTACGGAACCCCGCTAAGCAGTTTCCAGCTGGATGCGTCAGCTTCCGGCGGGACCGTCCCAGTGACCATGCCCTTTAACGTTTACGGTATCTACACGCCGGGCTCGAAGTATTCCACGGGAGGGTTCGATAATGACGGATACTCCTACTCCACAACGACACTCGGCTCAACTCTCGTTTGGAACGGCCTGACCTTTAACCTGGGCCCCGCCAATGCAAAAGATGCGGTTGCCAATACGACCATCACCTTGCCCACGGGCAAATTTACCAACCTGTACATGCTCGGGGGCATGGTCAATAACATTGGCGCAACCCAGACCTTTACTGTGACGTATACCGATAACACCACGACTACGCTGACGCAGAATATGAGCGATTGGTTCAATGCGGCTGGGTGGCCAGGTGAGTCCGTGATCAGCTGCGGTGAAGACCGGAACTTCTCCGATGGCAGCACCCAGGCAGATTCCGTGTGCGTCTACGGTTATCAAATGACCCTTGACCCCACGAAGACAGTGAAGAACGTGATCCTGCCGGCAACGCGCAACATCGTGATGCTGGCCATGGATCTCACCACGGCTTCAATACCAGGAACCTTCGTTTATACGCCCCCTGCCGGCACCATCGAGCCGGTGGGTACAGACACCTTGTCGGTTACATTTACGCCGACCGACACTACGGATTACAAGACGGCCACAGCCACCGTTCAATTAGTGGTAGGACCGCCAGTGACGCCTATCGTTACGCCAACCATCTCGTGGCCGACGCCGGCGAACATAACCTATGGCACACCCCTGAGCGCTACCCAGCTCGACGCTGTTGCCATGGGCGCGGCGAGACCTACTCCAGTTGTTCCCACCAGCCAGGTGAAGGTGCTTTCGACTTCTACTGACGGTACCCACTACAGTCTCGCGGGTTTTGATAATGCGGGCGGAACCTATTCCTACAATCAGTTGGGCAACGGGTCAGTTACTTACGCCGGCACGGTCTTTACCCTCGGGACACCCACCGTACCCAACGCCCTGACCAGCGGAGCGCTCTACACCCTGCCGTCGCCGGGCAACTATTCCACGGTTTACCTAGTGGGCGCAGCGACTACCACCGGGCAGATCAACCAGCCCTTCACGCTCAACTACAACGACACGAATGGCGCGGTGACCCAGACTCTCAACATGAGCTCATGGGCCTCATCCGCAGGCTATACCGGCGAGTCGATCGTGGCCTCCACCCCCTATAAGAACACCCAGGGTGGCGGCGAGGTAGCGGGAACTTATGATCTCTACGGATATCAGATTCCTGTTGACCCAACCCGGCAACTGGTGAGCATCCAACTGCCCAACACGCGCAATGTAGTCATCATGGCCCTTGGCTTCGGCACCAATACTCAGGTTGTCGTGCCTGGCAGTTACGTCATATACCCCGCCCTCGGGCACGGTCCTGCCGGTTGGAACGCACACGTTGAATGTAGCGTTCACGCCCACCAACACGTCCGGCTATACCTCCGCGAACGGTAGCGTCCAGATTATTGTGACCCAGGCGACGCCTACCATCACGTGGCCAACCCCGGCGGCGATCGCGGCTGGCACGCCGTTGAGCGCCACGCAACTCGATGCCACCGCATCGTTCCAGGGTGTATCTCTGCCTGGGACGTTCACTTATACTCCGGGAACGGGCACCGTCCTCTCGGCGGGTACGCATACCCTGAGTGTGCTCTTTACACCTACGGATACGACTGACTTCACCACGGCCACGGCGACGGTGAAAATCGTCGTCGGCACCACCGGCTCGACCGGGGTCACGGGTGCGCCTGCGTTCTCGACTGGCGACTGCTGCTTCTTTAGCCAGCCAACGCCTTACACCGTCACGGTAGCCGGCACTACTGCCGCTCCAACCGGAACCGTGAACGTGGTCTTTAATAGTCAAACCATCGGAACCGGCACGCTCATTCCGGTGTCGGGCGCGAGTTCGTCGGCGACGTTGTTGCTAACCAGCAGCTACTTCACGCCGGGGAGCAACCCGGTAACGTTGAACTACCTGGGAGACACGAACTATGTCCCCACCAGTAGCTCGACAACGATCGCCTTGCGTAATCCGGCAATCGAGGGGAACCCAACGTCTGTGGGTGGGACCGGCACGACGATTGATGTGCCGTACGCGTTCCCAGTGGCTGGAGCCATCACCTTCAGCTTCACCCCAGGTGGCGGAGCTGCTTCGGACTTCACCAATAACACCGGTTCGACCACCTGCGCTTCTGGCGTGCAGGAACCCGCCGGCACCGTTTGTATATTCAGCATTGCCTTCAACCCAGGCTTGCCGGGCATTCGCAGGGGAGCTGTCGAAGTTGACTTCACTTCCTCGCTTAGCGTGGCCGAACCGAAACTCTATCTGTTCCTTTCCGGATTGGGCGATGCACCGCAGATTTCTCTGAGCAATGCCACCCAGGTGACCTTGAACTCCAGCCTGAACCAGCCTCAGAGCCTGACCTTTAAACCCACAGATACCACCAACACCACGCTATACGTCGCCAACAGCAACATGGGCCAGTTGGATACGCTACCCTCTTCTGGCGGCGCGTTGACACAGTGGAACAAGACCAATACCACCGGCCTCAAATATCCCAGCGATCTATCGTTTGACGCTTTCGGGGACCTTGTGGTGTCGGATGCAAACGCGGCCATGGTTGTCAGCTACAGCCCGGCCTTGACCCAGTCGACGGTAAGCACGGGCACACTGACGCTCGGACTTCCTACGGCGGTCAGGCTTGATTTTGCGGGCAACATCTACATCGCGGATGCCGGCGCAACGCCGCGCATCGTCCAGGTTCCCGGGGAGATAGCCGATCCAAACTACACCCCCGCCCTGGTAAACCTGGGTACCCAGACCGTAAGCTTCCCGCAGGCTCTGGGTGTAGATAACACTGGCACGAATCTTTATGTCGGTGACGGAAACACCAACCAGGTGCTGCAGATCGCGCTTAACGGCGCGGGCGCAACGCCTCTTACCCTCGCGCCCTGTGATCCCATCACCGTCACCTCGTGCGCGCTTAATTCGCCTGCGGGGTTCGCATTCGATCCCAACGGAGATATGTTCATTACCGATAGCGGTCAACGCGTGCTCATGGTGCCCAGCGCGCACTCGGCGACCGCTCCCACCGTCCAGGTGCCGTTTACCGGCCTGGTCAACCCTACGGGCATCACGCTGGATGGTCCGGGCAACATCTACGTGACTGATTTGAACGGAACGGTCACCAAGCTGCTAGTCAGCAAGGGATCGGTGACCTTCCCTACTCTGAACTCATCAATCACCACTACGGTTACCAATACGGGAAATTTGCCACTGACTATTTCGAAGATCAAACTCACCACTGGAACGGCTTATACGCAGACAGCCAGTACCTGCGGCTCTCCGGTCGCTGCGGGCGGTACTTGCACCATCACTATCAAGTACTCCAATGCAGGCGGGGCCAAAAATGACACGCTTACCATCACCAGTAATGCATACGTAACCCCAACGGCCACAATCGCACTCACCCATAACTAACCGCAACGCTCCACTGACGAAAAGAGCCGTGCTCGATTTTGAGCACGGCTCTTACTCTTTCCAGCCGCGAAACTGGGCACCCCAGTTCGTAGCCCGAATCGTTTTCAGGTGTCAATTTGGTTTAACAGGTTCACGTCTACAACTCATGGGGTCTGGCCTGCCCCGCGGGTAACTGCAAAAATTAGCCATGGTAACCAGCTTGGCCGCCACCGCAAAGCAGGAAACTCTGCTACAACGCATGCTTGGCCGGAGTAGGGTTGTTTCTCTGCTCGCCTTGCTCGGGGTTCTGGCGGTGTGCCTCGTCCTTTCCTGGACCACGCGGGATGCGATGGCGCATCTACCTTTCCTCAAGGCGCATACAAATCACCACGGACTGCCTGATTCCAGCCAGGCCACCATCGTTGACTTGCATCCCTGGCAGATTGCTCAAGCTCTAACCCCCCTCGCCGTCAGCAGAGAAGAGGTAGAGTACGCGCACGAGGCGGAACGGCTTGCCGACCATGAAGTGAACCAGGCGTTTGCCGCATCGCTGCGCCAGGCTACTGCGCAGCGCGTGGCGCCGACCGGTGAAGCCCTCGAGCTCTCGCAAAAGGTAACGCAACTGCAACAGATGGCCAAAGACGACCAGGCCCGCGTGCGGAGTCTTACCCCGCCTCCCTCCGGCAGAGAAGACGACCTGAAGATCGCCCAGGCACAGCTGGACCTCGATTTGGACGAGCTCAACGATGCGCAGCACGATCTTGCCCGGGCGTCCGGCGACTTGCGCACCAGGATTCAGCAAGAGCTCGCCGCGCACGAAGCAGCCATGAGCAAAATGAATGCCCAGTCTGACAGCGACAGCCAAATGGCCGTTCTTGCCACCAGGCAATATGGCACGCTTGCCGGCCGCATCGCGGCATGGACCAGCCAACGCAGCCGCTACCAGTTGATCCAGCAAGCCATGCAGCAAGCGCAGGCGGATGCTGCCGGTCTAACCGAGCAGCACAATGCTCTCGAAGCGCAAGCGAACGCCGGCGCGGCAACTGCTGCCGACAATGCATCCCGGCCTGACGCGCTCGCCAACCTGCAGCGGAAAAGGGAACAGCGCCAGCTGCTCAGCATCTACGATGACCGTATTCAGACCCAGCAGCAGCTCGCTGGCGTTTATAACAAGTGGGCTGGCCAGGTGCTCCTGCAACATCGGATCGTGGCCCACATGGCATTCCGATCGCTTGCGCTCGTCGCCATAATCCTGATTTGCGCCATCCTCTGCGAAGCAGTAGGGACAGCCCTGCTGGAGCGTCATGCGTTTGACCGCCGGCGCATGCAGACATTGCGCACCATCCTGCGCCTCAGTGTGCAGCTGGTTGGCTTTTTGTGTGTGCTGCTGGTCACGTTCGGCGTGCCCAGCCAGATCTCGACCATCCTGGGGCTCGCAACCGCCGGGCTCACCGTGGCTCTGCAAAGTTTCATCATCGCTTTCTTCGGTTGGTTCATTCTCATGGGCAAGAACGGAATGCGGGTCGGGGACTGGGTACAAATCAACGGCGTGGCTGGCGAGGTCGTCGAGATCAACCTGTTTCGCACCACGATCCTCGAAACCAGCAATTGGGCCGAGAAGGGGCATCCAACCGGACGGCGTGCAACCTTCATCAACAACTTCGCCGTCACCGGTGAATTCTTTAATTTCTCAACAGTCGGCCAATGGATGTGGGATGAGATGTCGATAAGCATCCCTTCGTCAGAAGAGACCTACGCGAAGGTGGCCCTGATTAGCCAGGCGGTTTCGGACGAGACCCAGCAGTATGCCGAACTTGCCGAACAGGAATGGAAGCGCATCCCGCGGCAGAGCGCCTTGAACCATGCCAGCGCAAGCTCATCGGTAAACATGCGTCCTGCCGGCTCAGGCGTGGACCTCCTGATACGTTATGTCACCCGGGCCATGGATCGCATCGAGGTGCGCAACCGGCTCTACGAACGCGTGATCGAGGTGCTCCGTAAGCCGGAGGTGGTTATCTCTTCGCCCCAACCGTCTAAACTCACTGCAGCGGTGTTAGCCGCGATTGACCCCGTGGAGCACGATCCGAAAGATAATCGCGCAAGCATGTACACCTGAGCGAACCAATCTACCTCGCCGTCCAGCCGCCGTCGATAAGAATATCGCTGCCCGTAATGAATCCCGCGTATTCCGAGCACAGATAGCATGCAAGGGCGCCGATCTCTTCGATCTTTCCCCATCGTCCCGCCGGCATATTGGCCAGGAACTGCGCATTCACCACGGGGTTGTCCATGATAACCGCGTTCATGTCGGTTGCAATTGGCCCGGGGCTGATGGTGTTGACAGTAATTCCTTCCGCGGCAAGTTCCAGCGCCAGCGCATGCGTAAGACCGAACAGGGCCGCCTTGCCTGAGGAGTAAGCGCTGCGCTCAGGTAGCGAAATATGACCCATGATGGAGGCCATGTTCAGTACCCGCCCATATCCCGTACCCTTCATGCCGGGAACGAACGCCCGGCACATAAGAAACGTGGAAATCAGGCTGGAGTCGACGACACTACGAAATTCCTCCAGCGAAAAATCGACCAGCGCTTTCCGGATGTTGATGCCCGCGTTGTTGACCAAAATTTGCGGATGGCCGAAGCGCTCGTGAACTGCGTGCGCGATAGCGGTTACATCCGCTTCCTTGGTGACGTCGCCCACAAACAAGGCTGCGGTTCCTCCCCGCTCAGCGATTGCATCGCGTACCGACCCCAGGCGCTTAACATCGCGGGCAACGAGCGCGACTGCGGCGCCTGCCTCTGACAACGCCTTCGCCATCGACTCGCCCAGGCCACGACTCGCTCCAGTGATCACGGCCGTCCGGCCCGAAAGATCGATCTTCATCTCCGCCCTCAATCCATCCGCGCCTGCGAATCAATATCAGCCAAACCATTCTAGAGTACGGCCACTGGGGGCGGCGCGGATAGCGCTCGCTCTGCCGAGGTTTTTACTGGTACCCTGACCGGGCGGATTTTTCCCGCGCGACACGAGGTATGGGATGAAGGCGAGCCGAACGCGGTATAGCGTTGTCGCACTGGCAATCGTGCTGGCGATCCTGTCCTATGTGCAACGCGTCGCAATCTCGCAAGCAGCAGGTCCCATTTCTCGAGATCTGCACCTCAACAAGGCGCAAATGGGACTGGTGTTCGGAGCCTTCGGCCTCTCCTACGCACTGTTCGAGATTCCGGTTGGTCTGTTAGGCGATCGAATCGGCGTTCGCCGTGTTCTGATTCAGATCGTGCTCGGGTGGTCGGTCTTTACCGCATTAACCGGCGCGGCCTGGAATGTGGTGTCTCTTTGGATTATTCGCTTTCTGTTCGGCGCCGGGGAGGCGGGATGTTTCCCCATTCTCACGCGCATGCTGAGCATGTGGCTGCCGGCCCGCGAACGCGTCACCGCGCAATCGATGCTGTGGGCCTTTGCCCGTTGGGGGGGAGCGGCAACGCCGCCGCTGGTGCTGGCCTGCATTGGCCTGGTCGGCTGGAGATGGTCGTTCGTTGCCTTCGCCTCTCTGGGACTGATCTGGTGCGCGGTGTTCTGGGTTTGGTTTAAAGACAATCCCCGGCAGCATGCTTCGGTCAACGATGCAGAGAAAGAATTACTCGAGATTTCGCGCGTCCTGATGAGTCACCATACCGGGCAGAAGACCTGGCAATCCTTGCTGCTCACGCCCGAAGTCATCGTGCTTTGCCTGCAGTACTTTTGTGTTTCGTTTACCTGGTATTTCTATATCACCTGGTTGCCTACTTATCTTCGTGAAGCACGAGGGTTGACAGCCGGACATGCAGCAGCTCTGTCGGTGTTGCCGCTGCTCTTTGGCGGCTTCGGTTCGCTGCTCACCGGGCTGGCCCCGGTGCGTGTGCCGCGGCGCGGGATTGCGTTTTTCGGTCTACTCGCCACGGCACTTCTATTGTTCGCATTCCTGCGCACGCAGGCCGCATTCGTCGCCATGCTGTGCATGGCCGCGGCCAGCCTATGCAGTGACCTGACGATGCCGATCTCGTGGAATGCCTGCGTTGAGATCGGCGGCTCCTACACGGCGACTGTAGCCGCAACCATGAACATGCTGGGCAACCTCGCCGGCTTTGTCATGCCGGTGGTTGGCGGATTGATCCTGCAGAAGACCGCCGGCAATTGGACACCGCTTATTTCTCTCATGATCGCTTCCGATGTGATTGCAGCGCTATGCTGGCTCTATCTCGATCCCGAGCGCGCCGGCCGGCAACGGGAGCTGGAGCGCGGCCTCGAGAGAGAAAATGCCAGGCTGAATCAGAGGCTGAATGCAGAAGGCGCATCGCTCTGATCAGCACTCGCCGCTAGGCGAATAACTTCCTCGGTGTACCTCCCCAATCAACCTCCAACTTAGTCGCTGACCGTGGCCATGGGCGCGGCTGCGCAGCGCCTAATATCATGGCCATGCTTTATTTGGGAAGGTCACCTAATAGTAAACAAGTATGAAAAATACCCAATGAATGTAATACCTCTAAAACAAATCTTGACAGTGCAATATCAGCGGGGATAGATTGGTGACGGGCACCTTTAACCAGGAGATCCAATTTCATGCGTAATATAACAGTGGCCATACTCTCCCTGTCCTCTCTTATGCTTCACGCTCAGGCAAACACGCCTGCACAAACCCAGGTCGCCAGTAACGGGCCTGTGCAAGTCAAGCGCGTCTCCACTGGAGTAATCGCTCCAAAATTAATCTACAAAGTCGATGTGATTGCAGATTCAAACGGAACTGCACGCATGATAGGCAGCGAATGCACCGTCGTTGTTGGCATGGTTGTGGATAAGACGGGTAAGCCGTCTGATCTGAAGATCATCAAGTCGGCTGGTCCCGGAGTGGACGCGAGCGTCCTTACTGCTGTAAGTCAGTATCGCTTCACCCCCGGCATGGTAAGCAACCAACCCATCGCCACTCCCCTCAATCTTGAACTGGTGATCTCCAACTCCTACCAGTGATCCGTAATAATCCGGACGTTGAACATTGAAGAGAACGGGCGGACCCAAAAAATCCGCCCGTTTGTATTTGCCTGGTGCGGCAACTTCATTTCAAGTCTTTCCGGCCACCAACCCGGATGCCCGCTATCTTGCCTGCCTTTGGAGAGATGTGGGAAGCGCCGCAGTGCTCTCCCGGGGCCTGAAAGTCTATTGCACGGATCTAGCAGGCAAGATCCGCTGCTATAAAAAATCTTGCGCCGCAGCAAATATGGAATATGGGGCATCCGTGATCCGGTTGCTACCAGGCTGCCCCAACGCCGCAGTGCAAAAAATCCAGAATGCTATCATCCGGTTGCCGATTGGGCACGACCATCGCCTTCGGTATACATCTATAGGAGATCCAGTCTGCGTTGCGGCCGTTGGGAATGAAGCGATCTCTGGCAAATTTGGTCTCCGTCCTCCTGGTCTTGCGAGTGGTTGGAGTCGCTTGCGCCCAAAAAGCGCCGGACTCTCCCGCGCAGCCGTGGCAAGGCTCGATCAAAACACCGGTCCCAATCTCCGTCCCCGTCAATGCTCCTGACCCAACGAAAACCTACACGCTGGCAGAACTGGTGAACATAGCGGAGCAAAACAACCCCGAAACCCGCGTGGCGTGGGAAAACGCCAAGGCCCGCGCTGCTGACCTGGGCATCAGCAAATCAACTCTCTATCCGACCATCGCGGCAGCCGTGCTTGCGCAGACCGCGCGCACCGATCTCCTGATTAACTCCTCCTGGTTGCGTCAAACCTACTACTCCTTCGTTCCTGGACTGGAACTCGATTACACCATCTTCGACTTCGGCAGGCGTTTGCAGGAAATTGCTATCAGCAGAAACAATCTGCTTGCGGCCAATTTCCTTTTCAATGACACACACCGCAAGGTCATTTTCCAGGTGATGTCCGCATACTATCGGGTGCTGAATACCAAGGGACAGGAGGATGCCGCCGAGGCCAACCTGAAAAATGCCCAAACCGTGCAGCAGGCTGCGGAAGCGCGCCTTGAGCTCGGGCTGGCAACGTTGCCCGATGTACTGGAAGCGCGTAGCGCGGCGGCCCAGGCGGACTACGACTTGCAGGCAGCGATTGGCGCGTCGGAGATTGCTCATGGCGACCTGGCCAATGCTCTTGGAGTGTCCCCCACTCATCCGTTGCAGGTGGAGAGCATTCAGTCCTTGATGATTCCGCAGGAGCTCGAGGGCACGGTTGAAACCTCAATTGACCGCGCACTCGGCCAACGCCCCGACCTTATGGAGAGGGTCGCCCAGCTTCGTGCAGCCACGTCTGAAGTAAAGGCAGCCAGGACCGCGTACTTTCCGACCTTGTCCATCGACGGAACCGGTGGCCTCTCAAAAAGTTACGGACAACAAGAGCAACTGCCGGGAGCCTACTCTCCCAACCAGGAATTTTGGAGTGCGCATTTGAGCCTTACCTGGGATCTGTTTGACGGATTCGCCCGCGAGAGCCGTCTAGCCCGCGCCAAGGCAGAGCAAAAGGAGGCCAGTGCGCAAGTCGACGCCATACGCAACCAGGTAGAAAACGAGGTATGGGCGGCGTACTCTACGGCGCGCACTGCGCTGCGTCAACAAAAGGCGGCAGCAGCCTTGCTGGAGGCCGCGTCTTCTTCCTACAACGCCGCATTACAGTCCTATAACTATGGAGTGCGCAGCCAGATCGATGTGGTGTCGGCGCAGCGCTCGCTCGCTGCCGCACGCACCGCCGATGTAAGCGCGCGCACCCAACTGCTAACCGGAATCGCTGCGCTCGCCTTCCAGACGGGCGACCTGCTTCACACGAAAGGGCCGTGAACACACTTATGAACTCCACGCGTTCGTCACCCGGCCAAACCATCCGTCAAGCCGTTGCCCCGGCAGCCTCGTGCGCGCTTACGCTGTTGGTTTCCGGCTGTTCGCGCGCGCCCACTTTCAATATCCTTGGCTCATTTTTCCCCTCGTGGATATTGTGTGGCGTGATCGGCTTGCTGCTCACTGCTCTCGCCCGTATGTTTCTCGTGCGCATCAAGTTTGAGCAGGAACTCTCGCCACTCATCGTGGTTTACCCGTGCTTGACGGCCTTCTTTACCTTCACTCTTTGGCTGGTGTTCTTTAGTTAAAAAGGAGAGGCGATGCCCGACAACGAAACAGCGCCACCGCGCAAACATCTGGGCAGGATTGTCAGCCTTGCCATCATTGCCGCCGCCTTGATCACCGGCCTGTTGGTAGTTAGTGAGACCAACCGGTATCCGCGCACCGATGATGCGGAGGTGTTCGCCAACTTCATCGGGATCGCTCCCCAGGTCGACGGCCCCATCACGCAACTCGCTGTGCAGGATAACGAATTCATCAAGCAGGGAAATTTGCTCTTCCAGATCGATCCGCGGCCCTATCAGTACTCTTTGGAGAAAGCCAGGTCGGACCTGGCCACCCTGGAGGGACAGATCGGAGACGAGGGCAGAACCATCGCTTCCCAGGTGAGCGCGGTAGGTGCGGCGCGGGCCAATACCGACAGCGCAGCGGCGAATGTTGATCGCGCGGCAGCCGCCGTGAACGAGGCAAAAGCCAACGTCGCGAACGCACAGGCAGCGCTCGACAGCGCCAACGCAGAGTTGCTCTACCAAACCAATAACTTCCATCGCATCGAGCCGCTGCTGGCCAAGCAATTCGTAACCGTGGATCAGGTGGACCAGGTGAGGACCGCGGTCACGGCGAGAGAGCAGGCAGTGCAGCAGCAGCGGTCACAACTGCTGCTGGCGCAGGCGCAGGTGCAATCCGCGCAAGCCGCATATGAGCAGACAAAGGCAGCCCAGGAGCAAAGCCACGCACAACTCGACCAATCGCAACACGCCGTCCTTACCCTCGATCCGCTCACTGCGCAGCGGCAGGGGCGAGCTTCGGCGGTGCAAACAGCTGAGTACAACCTGAACAACTGTAAAGTCTATGCGCCCTTCGATGCCCGGGTGACAAACCTGACGATTTCGCAAGGCGCCTATGCTCACACTGGCCAACAGGTCTTTACCCTGATCGATACGCGCACCTGGTGGGTGGTGGCAAACTTCCGCGAGACCCAGCTGCGGCACATCGTGCCGGGGATGCATGCCGATGTGTACGTGCTTTCCAGGCCTAGGGTGAAGTATGACGGCGTGGTCGACAGCATTGGCTTCGGTGTACGGCCTGACACCACGCTGGTGGGGACCTTTACCTCCTCTGGATTACCCGATGTGCAGCGCTCGTTGAACTGGGTGCATCTCGCTACCCGATTTCCAGTGCGCGTGCGCATCATTGCGGCCGAGACTGAGCCCTTCCGCCTGAGCGAGTCCGCGGTGGTGGTTATCCGTGGAGACGAGAAAACGAAATAGCTATGGCCGCCAACCCCAATGCGTTGCCTGCTGTTGTCACTGAGCCCAGCGCGATCGACGATGCAGGGAAATGGTTTTGGAATTTTCTTAAGAGTGAGCTCACGCCCTATCCTGGCAGAGCCTGGGTAGTTGGCCGGGTCACCATCTCGGCGACCATCGTGATGCTGCTGGTTATGACGTTTCGCGTGCCGGGCGGCTTTCTGGGCGCTATCTTTACGCTGTTTATTAGCCGCGAAAATCCCACGGCGACCTTTGTCGCCGGGTTAAAGACGGTGTTGGCCTTTGTATTGGCCACCGTGTACACCGCCGTCAGCGTTAGTATGTTGATCGATGATCCATTGACTCACTTTCTGTGGGTTGCGGTCAGTCTCTTTCTTTCCTTTTATCTGATTCGGATTTTTTCTGATTACGTCACCGCGGTGGCCTTCGGCTTCATGGTGGCGGGCGCGATCGGCGTGTGGGATGAACACCAGCTCAACGTGGAAGCACGCATGGAGAACACCCTCTGGCTGGCGGGCGTGGTGGCCATTGGTATCGCGGTGTCGATTGTGGTCGAGTATGTATTCCGACGGGTGCACCCGACTACTGACCTGACCGAAGGAATCGAGGTCCGGCTGCAGACGGTAGAGAATGTACTGCGCTCCGCGGCCAATAGCCAGCGGCTCGCGAAAGAGTGGGAAAAGAAGCTTTCCTTGTTTGCCAGCGTAGGCACCTCGCGGTTGCGGAGGCTGATCCTGCGCTCAGAATACAGTTCGCACTTCAAGGCCCAGATGAGCACCGCGATCGCATTGGTCGGACGTCTGGTCGACACGGCTGCCAGCTTTGAGCTGGCGCTCACCGAGCGCGGCGGACCCATCGACACCGTGGACAAAACGCGATGCCAGCGCCTGGCGGACCAGGTGGCACAACTCTGCCGCGAGTTGACCGTGCGGCAACTGCCCACGAAAATCGCGCGCCCACTAGAGCAAGAGCCGTCAATCCTGCCTTTTCTGGCGACGATGGAGCGCACGATTGCACTGATCCCGGATGCTTTTGCCGGGTCAGACTCTCTACAGGAGTTCATCACCGCACCCCTGGACGAACCGGGCCCCACGCGCTTCTTCGTTCCGGATGCGTTCTCCAACCCCGCCCACTTGCAATTCGCTTTGCGCGGCACGCTGGCGGCCATGGCTTCCTATGTCATCTACACCTCAATCAACTGGCCCGGCCTTAGTACTTCGGTAGCCACTTGTTTCATCACCGCACTGAGCACGATCGGCTCGTCGCGGCAGAAGCAAATCCTTCGGCTGGGCGGCGCGCTCATCGGTGGCATTATCTTTGGCATGGGCTCGCAGGTCTTCGTCCTGCCTTACCTGGATACGATTGCTGGCTTCACCGTTTTGTTTGCGGTGGTCACGGCGATCTCCGCGTGGATCGCAACCGCGTCGGCCAGACTCTCCTATCTCGGGGTGCAGCTTGCTTTGGCGTTCTACCTGATCAACCTGCAAGAGTTCACCATCCAGACGTCGCTTGCGATTGCCCGCGACCGTGTCTTCGGGGTACTTCTTGGCCTGGTATGCATGTGGCTGCTCTTCGATCGTTTATGGGTGAGGAACGCACTGGACGAAATGCAGACCTTATTTGCGCGCAATCTCAACTCATTCGCAGAGCTCGCCGAGCAGTTGCTGGAGCCCGACCAAATCAAAGCGATCCGTAGGATGCGTGTCTTGCGAGATCGCATCAACGACGGCTTTCAGGCAGTGAACGCGCAGTCGGATGCGGTGCTTTTCGAATTTGGTGCTTCCCGTCAGCGTAAGTTACAAATCCGCGAAGACGTCCAGCGATGGCAGCCGTCGATCCGTGCGCTGCTGCAAGTGCAAATGACGTCTATTCAATACCTCGCTCAAAAGCCTCTCAAGGATCTCCCCACGCCTATCGCCCAGGCCGGCGTTGCGTTCGAACAGGACATTGCCAAGGTAATGCGCGCGATGGCCAGCGAAGTAATCGCCAAGCCGGTTGATTCCGTTCCGGATATCCGGGAGTCCGGGGCGCGCATGCGGCAGGCGATCCAGAGCTACTTCCAAAGCATTGGTGCCCCCGTTTCTGAAGAATCTTCCGACGTAATGGACCTCGCCGATAGTCTGGCGAGCATCCTTGCGCCCCTGTATGAAGACATCCGCGAGACCTTTATTGCCCATAGGCAGGGTTCGGGCGCCCACATACAGCTTCAGCACGGACCGGCCTGATTCTAGGTAGGAGATACGTACTGGGCTTCGCCGTTGCCGAAAGACCAGTTCTCCTTTTGCACCTCGACCAGGCTGATAAAGACATCCTCTCTGCGCAGCTTCAGGCTTTCATGCAGTCCGTCAGCCACGGCCTTGTAGAAGCGCTGCTTCATCTCCACGGTCCTGCCGCTGTTCAGCGTGATTTGCAGGAAGATGCACTCGTCTGACCGATGGACACCCAGGAACTCCCGGTCAAACTGCAAGCCTGCTGGTGGATGCTCGGTGATGATTTGAAAGAGATCGTCCTTGGGGGCGTTCATCACGTTGACCAGAGCCGTGTAGACGACCTGGCCAATCTGCATGCCGTACTCCGGGGTCTTACCTTCAGCGAGATCGATTCGAACCAGGGGCATTACTTTCTCCTTCTATAGTTGCGGACAATAAAGATGCTCTTTATTTGATGAGTGTGGTCGAAATCCACTCTAAATGAAACATGCGAGGCGCTTTATCCGTTCTCAGCGGATACGGGTTATCCGTTCCGGCGAGTGGTTACCAGAAGTGCTTACGGTAACAACCCAGCCGGTCACGAAAAGGTCAACCCGGAAGTTGTATTGCCTTTGTTTCCGGGGGCCCGCTGGTTATGATTCGTTCAGTGAAGAAGTAAAGCAACAAGTACTCCCTTGATGTTTATTTGTTTCTTTCTCCGAAAGCCTTGAGGTCACAGCATGTCATCAGAAAGTCCAATTGTCAGCGTCATCGTTCCCTGCTACAACGAGGAGGAAGTGCTGCTCGCTTGCCACTCCCGGCTGATGCAGGTGTTTGAGGGCTATGAGGACCACGAGTTTGAGCTAGTCTACGTAAACGACGGCTCGAGCGACCGCACGGAAGAGCTTCTACGCTATCTCCACGACGCTTATCCGCAGACGCGGGTAGTCATGTTGTCGCGAAACTTTGGCCACCAGGCCGCAGTGACTGCCGGGCTAACCGCCGCTACCGGGCAGTGTGTCGTCATCATCGATGCCGACCTTCAGGATCCTCCAGAAGTGATCCTGCAAATGATCGATCGCTGGCAGGCGGGTTACGAGGTTGTCTACGGCGTGCGCGAAACGCGTGTGGGCGAGAGCAGTTTCAAATTACGCAGCGCACAGTTGTTTTATCGTCTGATCAACAAGCTGTCCGATATTGAGATTCCTTTGGATAGTGGCGACTTTCGTCTTCTCGATCGCCGGGCCGTGAATGCCATGCTGGCCATGCCGGAACGGCATCGCCTGTTGCGGGGGATGTCGAGCTGGATCGGCTTTCGCCAATTTGGATTGAAGTATGATCGCGCAGCTCGCTTTGCGGGCACCACCAAGTATCCGCTGCGCAAAATGCTCAACCTGGCGCTCGATGGCATTTTCTCCTTCTCCACCGTTCCTTTGCGTTTCGTCACGGTTCTGGGTGGCGCCACTGCAGTAACGGCCGCGGCAGGTATCCTTTACTCGCTCGCGATCCGCGTCTTCACCCCGCACTGGGTCGCGGGTTGGACAACGCTGATCCTCGCTATTCTTCTGGCCAGCGGCGTGGAAATGTTTTGCTTCGGCATTCTGGGCGAGTACATCGGCCGCATCTACACTGAGATCAAGCAGCGCCCGCTGTTCATCGTGAGAGAAATGCTGGAACTGGGCAACCACGCTGAAGAATACCAAAGGCCGCCGGTCGCTGCGCATGCGATGGCGCGCAACGAAATGCTTCGCACCGGATGAACGAGATTGAAACCTCGATCATCGTAAGACGCGGAAAGGGAGAACCGCAGATCCAACCAGGTCTGCGGTTTTCCTTTTCCGCTCAGGCGCGAAAAGAACACATCCTTCGGACCACTCACCGCTTGCGATTCATCGCGGACGCAACGGAATCCCGCTGTGTCGACGCCCAAAAAGCTACGGTCGGGTTGCGTAGTTGATCACGAGCGTCACCGAGCAACAAACTGGTATTGCCTGGTCGCGTTCGCGCAATCCTGTAATCCAGGCAACAGGTTGATCGCTTCGGCGGTCTGCCGCGAGGCGTAAGGCACTCTGGGTGATGTCGAAAACCAGGTCGGAGCTGGCGAAATCCGGCGTAGATAAGGTCACCTGCTCCATTTCGAGATCGACGAAGCCGGCTTCGTCGAGGCGCCTTTTAATCTCGCTTCCGATCCGCGGGTTTCGGAAGCTGTTGCGCCAAAGCTCAGCAACTTGTAGCGCTATGTTGCGCGAGTCGTGAGCAAGACCGGATGTGTCGATGGCGAAACTATCCCAGTCCGGCTCAGCGCATACTACGGTTCCACCCGGGCATACAGTACGGAACATCTCGCCTACTACGGCGGCCGGCCGCTCCACGTGCTGCAGAGCGCGGTCGACCTTACACGAGTGGAGAAGACCGCTTGCCAAAGGCAAGCTATGGATATCCGCTTGAATAAATTCAGCAGATGGGAACTCTTTGCTGGCGAAACGTGCGGATTCAAGGAGCGCGCGGCTGGAGTCCACACCGATGGCTCGCCCGTCTGGACCAACCAACGTCGAAAGGCGCTGGACGTCGAAACCTAATCCACAACCAAGATCCGCCGTGATGGATCCGCTTCGAGGTTTCATCAAGTCTAAAATCGTCGTTTTGTATTTCTGAAAACTTGAAAGGGAATCAAGGTATGTCAGGCATCGCGACATCTTGCCTACAGCTGCCGCATCCACATCACGGAACCCGCTGGCCAGATAATCTTCGCTTTGGCTATTCGAGCCCATCATTTTGTGCTGAACTTGAAATTATTGCAAGCGCGCGAGGTTAACTATAGGTGGAATGCCCCGCCCAGCGCGGCGCCAATCCGGTTCAGCAATGGATCTGGCCAGCAGCCCAACAGCACGACCAACCCAGCCGTTCCCCACAGTGCAATGCGCGTTGCCGCAGGCACGCGGATAACCGCCGCATCGGGCATGGGTTCGGAGACATAAGCTTGTTTGAGCACTTTCAGATAGTAGTAAAACGAAACCACGCTCATGGCGAGCGCCAACATTACTAGCCACATCAAGCCAAAGCGATTGGTCGCGCCCAGCGACGAGACAAAGAGATAAAACTTGCCAAAGAACCCCGCCAATGGAGGAATGCCGGCCAACGAGAGCAGGAAGATGAGCAGGCAAAATGCCACGTCCGGAGCCCGCTTACCTAATCCGCGGCAGTCTGCGATGCTGTCGATCCCTTCACACTCCAGCGCGGAGAGCACGCCAAACGCACCCAGGGTCGCCAGGGCGTAGGTGATCACGTAATACACCAGCGCAACAAGACTCTGCTCGCTGTGCACCACCAGCGCAATCAACATGTACCCCGCGTGTCCAATAGCGGAGTAGGCCAGCAACCGCCGGATGCTGGTTTGTGCGATCGCCGCCAGGTTGCCCCAGAGCATCGATATCGCAGCGAGAATCGCGATCAAGGGAGCCCATCCTGTGGAATAGCTTCTCCACGCCGCGCTACCCGCTGCTCCCATCAGCCCGAGAGAGAACAGAACGAACATAACGAAGAAGCTGGCAACCTTCGAACTGGAAGCGATCAACGCCGCGCTACTGGTAGGCGCCCCCTGGTAAACCTCCGGAGCCCACATGTGGAACGGCGCGGCCGCTATCTTGAAGCCGAAGCCCGCCAGCACCATGACCATGCCGAGCGTCAACAACGGATCGTCCGGCGATTTGCTGACTGCGACGGCTATTGATTCGAGAGCCAGCGAGCCCGAGATGCCGTAAAGCAAGCTCATGCCAAACAAAAGGATCCCCGCCGACATCCCGCCAAACAAGAAATACTTCAACCCCGCCTCCGCCGATTGCCGACTCTCCTTGTCGAACCCGGTAAGGATGTAGAGCGAGAGGCTCAGGAACTCGATGGTGATGAAAATAACCAACAGGTTCTGAGTGCTCACCAGCAGCATCATCGCAGTCGTGGCAAACAGTATCAGTGCACAATACTCGCCTGCATGCGTGGTGAAGCGTGCCGAGCTCACCAGCAGGAGAACCAGAACAGCTAGTAGCAGTAGCGCTAGCTGGACAAGCTGCGTCAGCGGGGTG
Organism: uncultured Acidobacteriaceae bacterium; assembly: GCA_963758385.1. Classification (GTDB taxonomy): domain Bacteria; phylum Acidobacteriota; class Terriglobia; order Terriglobales; family Acidobacteriaceae; genus PALSA-350. Next base: position 1,260,690 of record CAVWVA010000002.1, read on the forward strand.
ACGACCAGGATCTGCGCGGGCAGAGCGCCTTGCATGGGAAATCTTTCCAGCGCCACCAGCGCGACAACGCATCCAACGCTGGCCAGAGCTGCCGCGCAACCCATCCGGACGGCAAGTACCGCGTGACGCAGAAAGCTGAGGTCGAGCACCAGCACCAACAATCCTGTGAGGGCCACAATGATCTCGGGCGCGGTCAGTCGCAGAAGCTCTATGTAGCCGGTCATTTCCACGTACCCCGGCGAAGCTGCTCGAACAAAGGTGAATTAAGGCTGGGCAAAATCAAATCCATTAACAACCGTGGATAGAGGCCCAGCAGAACTGTGCTCGCCAGCAACAGGCAAGCTCCCACGCGTTCGGGCATTGTGATGGGTGGAAGGGCTTGCTCCGGCGCGCTTCCGGCCTCAGCATCGCCAAAGAAAGTGGCTTGCAGGGCGCGCCACGAAAATGCGATACCGATCAGGATGCCCACGGCCGCAATCCAACACATTAAGGGAAAGGAGCGCCAGCTACCGATCAACACTTGCAGCTCAGCGATAAAGCCGCTGAACCCCGGTAGCCCGATGGATGCCATCCAGGCGAGTACGAAGGTCCCTGCAGCAAAGGGGATCATCCGTGCCAGTGGAATGCGCGAAAGCTCGCCCAGATCGCGCGTGTGGGTGCGGTCATAAACCATGCGCCCTACGACGGCAAACAATAAGCCGGCAATGATTCCGTGAGAAAACATCTGGTAAACAGCGCCAGACAGGCCAATCTGATTCAGGGTCATCAGGCCGAGCAGGACGAACCCCATGTGGCTAACACTGGAGTAGCCAACCACAAACTTGAGATCCTTTTGCACCAACGCGATGGTAGCGCCGTAAACGATGCCGATCACGGCCATCACCGCGAACACCTGCTGCCACGACCCGAATCCCAGCACGCGAAAGCCCCACGGATCGAGTCCACGGGGAAAGAGCATCATGGCCACCCGCAGGCATCCGTAGGCGCCCAGCTTCATCACTACGCCTGCGAGTAGCATGGAGGCCGCGGTCGGCGCGGCGGCGTGTCCTGTTGGCGCCCAGGTATGAAAGGGCCACATACCGGCCAGCACCGCGAACCCAACGAACACCATGGGGAAGGCCCACATCTGAAAATGCATCGGGAAGGCCGTGTGTGCCAGCGTTTCAAGATTCAGCGTTCGCTCGCCAGCGATAAAGTAGGCAGCCACCGTACCCCCCAGCACCAGCGCACTGCCGGCGAAGGAGTAGAGCACCAGCTTCATGGCGGCATATTCCCGGCGAGTTGATCCCCAGATGGCGATCAGGAAATACTTGGGAATAATCGCGATCTCATAAAACACAAAGAGCAGAAAAAGATCGAAGCTGAGAAACACGCCGTACACAGCGCCTATCAGCACCAAATAGAGGGCAAAGAAATCCTTTACGCGCCGATCAATATTCCAGGAGAAAAGTATGCCGGCAACCGCGGCAATACCGGTCAGCAGGACCAATGTCAAACTGATGCCATCGGCAGCCAGATGATATTCAATGCCCAGCCTTGATACCCACGGCGTCCTCACAATGGTAATGAGTTGCCCCGATGGATCGCCATGCCACACCGCCACGATGGCAATTCCCAAACCAGCCAAAGCCGTAAGCAAGGCAAGAATGCGGGCAACGGCGGGGTTTTTCGTGGGTGTGAGTGTAACCGCGGCTGCGCCAATAAAGGAGAGGTAAATCGTCCAGGCAAGCATGGTCAGTACCTCACCCAGCCGACAAACTGCATCACTGCGCCGTGCAACATCCCGCTGATCAGCTGCGGATAGAGGCCAACAACGAACATGATGCCAACCACGGGAGCCAGCATCCATCGTTCTCCCGGCGTCAGATCCGGCATCGCCGACCAGCGAGCGGCCAGCGGGCCTGAGAAGACACGCTGCACTACCGTCAGTAAGAAGACCGCGGTCATCAGCAAGCCAAATAACGAAACCGCAGCCGCCCACCACGTGAGCGGAAAGACCCCCTTGAAAATCAGGAATTCTCCGGGAAAGCCGATCAGTCCCGGCAGCCCCAACGAGGCAAAGAGGGCGATGCCCATCAATCCGCTGAACACCGGCATCGCCCGGCGCAGCCCGCCAAAATCGTCCAGCCCGAGCAGACCACCGCTGCGCCTTTCAAGCAGGGCCAAAAGCCAGAACAGCGCCGCCGCCGTAATGGCATGGTTGAATAGCTGCAGCATCACGCCGGTGAGTGCCGCCGCCTTGTTGCTCACCATCCGGGCATCTGCACCTGTAGACCCCGCGACCGCGACAATGCCGAGGATGCAGTATCCCATGTGGTTGATGGAGGAATGGGCGAACATTCTCCGTAAATCCGTTTGCGCCCACGCGGTAAACGCCGGCAGTACGATGCTCGCGATTGCAACCCATAGAAGAATGGTGCGCGCCCGCCACATTTGTTCCGGAAATATCGGTAGCAGGATCCGCAGGAACCCATAGACGCCCATTTTGGAAAGAGCGCCGGTCAACACCATGGTTGTTTCGGGTGTGGCTTCCGTGTAGGCGAAAGGCTGCCAACCGTGAAAGGGAACGACAGGCGTCTTGACTGCGAAACCCAGAAACGCGCCGCAGAACAAAAACATACTGATGTACCCGCTGCTCCATTGGTGCCAATGAAGGTTTTGCCCAATTGCGGCGGTTAGTTCCCCCGTCTGCGCCATTCGCGTCAGGTCGACAAAGTCAAAGCTGCCGCTGGCAAGAAAAAGGGCCAGGAACGCCAGCAGCAAAGTGATGCTGCCGACCATGGTGTACACGAAGAATTGGGTTGCCGCACGGGCGCGCCCCGAGCCGCCCCAAAGCCGAATCATGAAGAACGCCGGAATCAGGCTCAACTCCCAGTACAGGAACCAGTGCAGAAAGTTCAGCGCAGTAAAAGTGCCGAACAAACCAGTCTCCAGAAACAGCAGTAAGGATAGATAGACTGGCCCTTGCTTCGGATTGCTCCACGACGCAGCCATCGACATGAGCACGACCAGGGAAGAGATAGCCAGCATCAACAAGCTAAGGCCATCGATGCCCACGTGGTATTGCAGGCCGATCGACGGATCCCACGCGTACTGTTCATGAAACTGCATTCCTTCGAGCGCAGGCTGGAAGAACCGCCACAGCAGAAGGGTATATGCAACCGCGGTAGTGGCGAAGACCACGGCAACCAGGCGCGCTGCCACCGGTCTTGCGTGGCCCAGGAGAAGCACCGCGAGCCCACCCGCAAAAGGAAGCAGTGTCAGCGCGCTCAGGTATGGGAAATGGATGGCTTCGAGGGCGGTCATCCCCGATGTCCCAGCAGCAGAAAAAGCGCCAGTGCTGCGACTGCGGCTGCTACTAATCGCAGATAGTTCTGAATAAGCCCATTCTGCAACCGCGCCAGCATACGGCCACCATCGGCCACGCTGTTGCATCCTCCATCAAACCCCTTGTTAACAACCCATCGGTCGAAGGAGAAATCAATCCATCCCAGTCCCTTGGTCAAGGTCGAAGCTGCCAGCGGCACCCCGCACCAAACCCATTGCTCCAGCCAGTTCGTGAAAATCGCAGTCCACCACGCCAGCCGTTGAATGGTGAGGGCATAAAGCTGGTCGACGTACAAACCGTGCTTTAGCGCGTGAAAGATCGCCGGCTGTAACCGCTCCAAAGCGTCCGGATCTGCCGCGCGCTTAACCGGTCGCCGGCCATAAATCCACCAGCCTATCCCCAGGCCGGCGAGCACCAGCAGGGAAGAGGCGAGCATGAGCTGCGGCAACCCGGCCTCCATCAATTGCCGAAAGTCCAGATCAGCGTGCCGCAAGTCAAGAAAAGCCTGCAGCCATGGCCACGCCGGGGTTCCAACGAAACCAAGCAAAACCGCAAAGCAAGCCAGCAACATCAAGGGAACCGTCATGGCCACAGGGCTCTCATGAGCGGCATCAACGGGATCGGCAGCGGCGAACTCCGCTGGATCAATCGGCTCCGGCGCTGCGCCCCTGCGCCGACTACCAAAGAAAACGTAGCAGACCTGGCGGGTCATGTAGAACGCCGTAAGCAGCGCGCCGATCGAGCCTAGATAAAAGGGAACACGGGAGACGTTCCACCCGTAGGCAGCGTGCAGGATCGCATCCTTGCTCCAAAAACCGGAGAAGAATAAAGGGAACCCAGACAACGCCAGCATGCCCACGGCATAGGTGGCAAAGGTCACTGGCATCCATTTGCGCAGGCCGCCCATTTCTCGAATATCCTGCTCTCCCATACAGCTATGGATAACCGACCCCGCGCCAAGAAACAGCAGCGCCTTGAAAAACGCATGAGCGATCAAGTGGAAAACACCTACCGCGACCCCGCCGGCGCCAAGCCCGATCATCATATAGCCCAGCTGGGAGACGGTGGAGTAAGCAAGAATTCGTTTGATATCATCTTGTGCGACCGCTACGACGGCGGCAAAAATCGCCGTGAGCGCGCCGATCCACGTAACCACTTGCAGGGCAGTGCTCGTTCCGCCAGTCGACAAACTCATCAACGGATAAACACGTGCCACCAGGTACACACCGGCCGCAACCATGGTCGCGGCGTGAATCAACGCGCTCACCGGCGTTGGGCCTTCCATTGCATCCGGGAGCCAAACATGCAGCGGCAACTGACCAGACTTGCCTATTGCCCCGCAGAAGATCAAGAGCGCAATGCCGGTGGAGACCGCCATCCCGAAGCCAACCGTCTGGGTGGCCATCACAGAGAGTGCGCCATGCTCCATACATCCTGCGCCGTGGTCATAAAACAGCAGCGTGCCCGTTTGCCCGTAGAGCCACACCATGCCCAGTAACAGGCCGAGGTCCCCGATCCGCGTAGTGATGAACGCCTTCTTGGCGGCTGCAGCGGCCGCAGGCCTCTGATACCAGAAACCGATTAGCAGGTACGAGGTGAGCCCCACCACCTCCCAGCACATGAACAGCAGCAGCAGGCTGTTCGCGATCAGCAAACCGAGCATTGCCCCGGCGAATAAGGATAGGAAGCAGAAAAACCGGGCGAAATTTTCGTCGTGGTGCATGTACGCCACGCTGTAGATGAAAATCAGCAATCCGACGAAGGTCACCATCACCAGCATTCCTGCTGCCAGTGGGTCCAGTACCCAGCCCAGCTTTATCCAGTCGGAGCCGAATTGCATCCAGTCAAAGTTGAAGAATAACCGCGCAGGCAGCAGCAAAAGGTGGATGAAGGCGACCACCGCGAGCGCAAACGAAACACTCATCGCGGCGATCGCAATGGCTGCGGCGAACCTGCGTTGGGCCTGTTTAAGCAACGCACCGATGCCGGCGGCCAGCAGCGGGAATACAGGAATCAACCACAGATAGCGAACGATCCACGCTGTCGAGGCCATAGGCAGAATTACGATTGCCTCCCGCTTAACTGGCTCAGGTCAGTCGTTTTCGCGTGCCGGTAGACGGCGAGTATAAGTGCGAGCCCCACCGCGGCCTCTGCGGCAGCTATCCCGATGGAGAACAGTACAAAAATCACTCCGGTGAGTGCTTCCGGGTGCGGTCCGAAGCGCCAGAAGGCAACAAAGTTGAGATTGGCCGCATTCAACATCAGCTCAATCCCAACCAGCACCAGGATGGTGTTCCTGCGCGTCAATGCGCCCGCGAGCCCAACCGCGAACAGCATGGAAGAAACCAGCAAACATCCGGCTAAAGGATTCATTGCGCGCCGCCCTGTTTCTCCTTCATGGCAACAATCACAGCTCCTATGAGTGCTGCAGTGAGCATTAATCCGATCACTTCCAGCGGGACCACATAGCCCGCCATTAACGCGCTGCCCAACTCGCGGATCGTTGTCTGGGGAGCCGGCCGGGGCGAAGGCAATGCAACGGTATGAAAGACGGCCCATGCCAACACCGCGAATACAGCCAGTGCCACCAACATGCCTGCAATCGGCCGCCGTGCCGCAGGTAGTGGTGGCGAGTCGCTGCCACCGCCGCGGGTAAGCAGGATGACAAAAACAATCAGCACAGCGATTGCGCCTACATAGACAAGCAATTGCGCCAGGCCCAGGAACTGGGCTTCAAGGTAAAGGTAAAGCGCCCCAATCCCAGCGAACGCCACCGCGAGCGCGAGCGCGCAATGCACCAATCCGCGGAATAACATCGCGGCAGCTGCGCCAACCAGGGTCACCACGGCGAGAATTAGAAACGTTGGTGTCATCTCCTATTCAGCAAACCGGTAGGTACGTTTCGCAATCTTGTTTCGCGTCTCCACTCCACGAGCCAGCAAGACATAAGCAGCTGCGATGAACACGATGCTGACTGCCCAGCGCGTCACACCCTGGGGAAGAAAGCGCCACGCCCCGGCCGATACCACCACCACCAGCGCCATTGGCAACATGAACTTCCAGGCAAAGTTCATCAACTGATCCATGCGCAGGCGAGGCAAAGTGCCGCGCACCCAGATGAATCCAATGATCAGCCCAAGCAGCTTCACAAAGAACCAAATCCACGAAGGAATCCAGGTCAGAAAGGGCAGAGGCGCCGACCAGCCGCCCAGAAACAGCGTGATCCCTAAACCACTAATGGCAAACATCCCCAGGTATTCGCCCAGGAAAAACAGGGCAAACTTGAATCCAGAATATTCAATGTAATATCCAGCAATTATTTCCGATTCTCCCTCCGGCAAGTCGAAGGGGGAGCGGTTCGTCTCCGCCGTGGCCGCGATCATAAACAGGATGAAGCCGGCGAAGCCCCACGGCGTAAGCACATACCAGTGGGGGAATATTCCGGTAAATCCTGCTTGCTTCTCGACGATCTCTACCGTCGACAGCGAGCCTGCTGCCATGATCACGGCAATGGAGGAGAGCAAAAGAGGTACCTCATAGCTGATCATCTGCGCCACTGCGCGCATGGCGCCGAGCAGCGAGTACTTGTTGCGGCTCGACCACCCCGCCATGAAAACCGACAGCTCAGAGATAGCTCCTATGGCGAAGAAGAATAGCACTCCGGTGTCGAGGTTAGCCGCGATCATATTCCGCCCAATGGGCAGAACTGCGTAGGGCAAAAAAGCCACCGCCAACAAAACCAGGGGAGCAAGAAAATGAATGGTGCGGTCCGCTGAAGCAGGAACAATGTCTTCCTTGGTGAGCGACTTCAACGCATCCGCCATCGGCTGCAGAATGCCGAAGAAGCCGACCCGATTCGGACCGTACCGGTTCTGAATCCTGCCCAGGCCCTTGCGTTCCAGCACAGTTGTCAACGCAAACAGCACGGGGAAGACGAGCAGGATAGGGATAATGGTCAGCAGAATCGACACAGCGGGCTGAACCGCCGCCGGCGTGTTGCCGAGGAGCCATTGCTTCAGCAGGACAAAAACCTGGTCCAGCATTATTTCGTCACCGCGGGCTGCTGTTTCTTGGCGTCGGCTTGCGCCTTCTCTTCTGCTCGCCGCGCCTCGACCTCGGCCGCCTCCGTCGGGTGGATCGCAAGATAGTGCTCATTGGGCCGGGCCAGCTTTTCCTTGGTCCAGAGCAGCCCGCCAAAGCGGTCATCGGTGCTTAATTCGAACTCGTTATCCATGCGAATGGCGTCGAAGGGGCAAACCTCCACGCAGATTTGGCAGCTCATGCAAACTGACACATCGATATCGAACACTGCTGGATAAAACTGCTGCTTGCCAACAAAGTCGGGTTTTTTGTCCTTGCTCTTTTCGATGGTGATGCAGCGTGGCGGGCACTCTTTCTCGCAGATCTGGCATGCGACGCAGCGCAGTCCCTCTTCCGCGTCCACGCCATCGTATATGAGGAAGGGAAAGTTGCGCGCCGACTCTGACACCGGCAGCCGCTCTTCAGGAAACTGCACGGTCACCAGTCTGTCCTTGTCGACGAAGCTGCCGAAAAAGTTCCGCGCCGTTTCCGCTAACCCTTTGACGATGCCTACGCCAAACATCAATTCTGCCCCCGCTCTGAGTACTTAAGGCGCTTCTACCGATCCACTTCTCCCATCACAATATCAATGCTTCCGAGTATCACCACGACATCGGCAATGTTCTGTCCCAGGCACATATCTTCCAAGACCGTAAGGTTGATAAGGCTCGGCGGCCGCACACGGTAGCGGTAAGGGTTGGGAGAGCCGTCACTGATCAAATAAAATCCCAGCTCCCCTTTTGGCGATTCAACTCGCGCGTAGGCTTCACCCACCTTAGGTCGCAGGCCGCGCAGCCGGGCCTTGGGATCCATCACCGGGCCCGATGGAATATCACGCAGAGCCTGCTTCAGAATCTTGAGCGACTCCCGCATTTCAAGCACCCGCATCATGTAGCGATCGAACACGTCGCCATGCTCGCCCAGCGGCACGCGGAACGCGAAGCGGTCGTACACGCCATAGCTGTCCACTTTTCGCAGGTCATAGTTCACCCCGCTGGCGCGCAGGCCCGGTCCGGTAACGCCGGCGTTGATCGCAAGCTCGCGCGGCAGCACACCCACTCCCTGGGTCCGCGCCATCAGGATCTCGTTGCCTGTCAGCAACTGCTCAAACTCATCCAGAAAGCTGCCGAAGCCCGCCACCAGCTTCGCAGTCTGGTCCAGCCACTCAGCGGAGCAATCCACCCGCACCCCGCCGAACCGCATGTAGTTGCACATCATGCGTGCGCCGCTTAACGACTCGAACAGGTCCAGAACCTTTTCCCGCTCACGAAAGGCATACATCAGCGGCGTGCCGCTGGCCCCCATATCCTGCAGCAGAAAGCCCACCATGCCGGCATGGTTCTGCAGCCGGGTCAGCTCGGCAACGATCACCCGGATATACTCCGCGCGCTCCGGGACCGCCAGCCCGGCCAGCTTCTCCACCGCCAGCGCGTAACCCCAGTTGTTGGTCATGGAGCAGAGATAGTCGAGCCGATCGGTGTAAGGGATCGCGGCCAGGTAGCTCGCCGCCTCGGCGATCTTTTCGTGGTTGCGGTGCAGGTAGCCGAAGACCGGCTTCAGGCGCATCACGCGCTCGCCATCCAGGCGAACATCCATGCGGAATACGCCGTGGGTCGATGGGTGCTGTGGCCCCATCGATATTTCCATCAGCTCGCTCTGCTCGGCCTCGGAGGGCGCCACCTGTGTCATCTCTCCCTCAGTATTTCCAGGTCATCGTCTGGCGGAGGAACATAATCCTTGCGCATGGGGTGGTCCGTAAAGCCCTCCCACATAAGGATGCGCCGCAAATCCGGATGCCCGTCAAACACGACCCCAAATAGGTCGAAAGCCTCTCGCTCCTGAAATTCCGCGCTCCTCCAAACCGGGGTAAGCGAGGGCAGCGTCACGTCGTCGGTCCGGTTGCCGGTGCGCATCCGTAATCACTACCGGCCCATCCTTCTTAGCCATGGAAAACAGGTGATAGACCACTTCCAGGTAGCCCGGGATCATCGTCTTCTTTGTCTCTTCGACTTCTTTTTCAACTCCATCGACGACTTGCTTTGTTTTGACTTTTTCCGTCTTCTCGCGATCCGGCCAATCCACCGCGGTCACATTGGAGCAAAAATCCAGTTGAAGATCGTCGCGCAGCAGCCTGGCTGCTTCCAGGCCGTGTTGGCGATCGATCAGCAGCGAGTTCTGGGCGGATGGGCTGCCATTCACCACAACCTCCACCTGGCAACCCGGGATACCCGCGCTGCAACCGGCTGCTGATCTCTTCCAAGTGTCATCCCTGCAGCACCTTCAGCGGGTTATGGAAGACCTCGTCGTTCTGGGGCGGTTCGAGTCCGTGCTCGCCAAACTCCGGCACTTGAAACTCGCTGGGCAGCATCCTGCTGCAGATGCCTTGGTCTCGACTCGCCGGTAAGGTGTTGCGCCGCTAATCTTGTCCTGCAGGGTCATGAAGGCGTGAATCAGCGCCTCGGGCCGCGGCGGGCAACCGGGAATATGCACATCGACCGGGATATAGCGGTCGATCCCTTTGAGCACGTTATAGCCGTCGCGAAAGGGGCCGCCGGAAATGGCGCACGCTCCCATGGCGATCACGTATTTCGGTTCCGGCATCTGGTTGTAGAGCCGAACTACCTGGGGAGCCATCTTTTTCGTCACCGTTCCGGATACGATCATCAGGTCGGCCTGCCGGGGCGAAGGCCGAAAGACCTCGGCGCCGAATCGGGCCAGATCGTAGCGCGCCATGGTGGTCGCGATCATCTCAATGGCGCAGCAGGCCAGGCCGAAGGTCAGCGGCCAAACAGAATTCTTGCGGCCCCAGTTATAGAGCTCTTCAAAGCTAGGTGGCGAAGATCCCGTGCTTGCTTAACTCGGTCTTTAGATCCTGGTCCATGGAAACCTCATCACTCCAGAAATCAAGCCCACGTCAACACGCCCTTTTGGCAGGCCCAGACCAGACCCTCCACCAGCAAGAGCAGGAAAACCAGCATAGCCAGACAAGCGGCCAGGGAAAGGCCGGAGAAGGCTGCGGCAAACGGCAGCAGGAAAACCGCCTCCACATCGAAGATCAAAAAGACAATGGCGTACAGATAGTAGGAGACGTTCAGCTGGATCCAGGCGTCGCCTTTCGCTTCGAGTCCACATTCATAGGTTGCATTCTTCTGCAGCCCGGGCTTGGCCGGCGAGAAAAATCTTGCCCACAACCAGGCCAGCGACAGCGGGATCGCTCCAAAGACAATCGCCGCAGCCAGGAGCACGACGATAGTGGCCCAGGGGTGCTCGACCGGAGCTATCGGAAGACTTTTACCCATTCCTCACCACTGTGCCCCGTCTGGCGTACCTTACGGGACCCGGTATCGTTCGTCTAAATCTGCGGTAAGCCAAATCACCTCCGTGGTTTACCGGTTTTCATTGTGACGTTTCCCAGGTAGAATCTATTCTCGCAAATCTCTCTGCATTCAAGGCCTGGCACTCACGACATTACAATCCCCGTGGAACCCTCCAGATTACGCTTTCTTTGCCGGACTCATACCATGTCGATCTGCGACCGAACCATCTTCTCAACCGCGTCAAGCGCCAAACTCCTGCGTGAAATCATGCAGATTGGGCCCGTCTACAGCTTTTCGGTCATGCCCGCTAAAATGCCGCAAAACCAGCGTTTTCCGGAGCAAAACACAGTAGGTGCCAAGACAACCAGAAGCTAGGTGTATTCTTATCCGCGTTCAAGATGACGCCATCAAAACGTCGTCCTGATTTTGTTCGACGAGTATGAGTTCGGAGGCCCGCGGAAGCATGTCCAGCGCAACGGAAGCGCACAGGGTAGAGCGGACGCCTCCCGTAGCCTGGAGATGAATCTATGAGGCAGTCCTTCGCTATCGGTATCGGGGGCGCCGCCGGTCAGGGCGTTGCCACCCCGGGTGACATTTTCGCGAAAATCTTCAGCCGGCGCGGGCTGCACCTGAACGTCTACAACGCCTACCAATCCATCATTCGCGGCGGCCATACTTTTCTCACCATCCGCACCGGACCGGAAAAAATCACCAACATGGGCGATCGCATCGACCTCTTGATCCCCCTGAACCAGGACACCATGGACCGGCACCTCGGTCTGCTGAGCAGCGGAGGCGCATGTATCTACAACTCCGATACCATCAAGCCCGGCAAACCCGCGGACGGCGTTCAGTTATGCCCCCTTCCGGTTTCGAAGCTGGCCGACATCAGCCGCAACAAGATTGCCCAGAACACCCTGGCCATCGGCGCCGCCCTCAGCATGACCGGAATTGGCTTTCAAGCCCTCGAGAGCGTCCTGGTCGAGCAATTCCGCAAGAAGGAAAAGGCCGTGATTGACGAGAACGTGAGCCTGGCGCGGCAGGGTTATGACTACGCCACGCAAAACTTTACCGCCTTCGCCAATCCGCTGCCTATGACAGACACCCGCTACGCCGTACTGGGCGGCAACGCTGCCATGGCCATGGGCGGCGCGGCAGCCGGGGTCAAGTTTTACTGCGCCTATCCCATGAGCCCATCGACCGGCGTGCTCCACTGGATGGCCGAGCATGCCCGCAAGGCCAATATCATGGTCCGCCAGGTGGAAGATGAGATCGGCGTGATCAACATGGCCATCGGCGCAGCCCATGCCGGTGTTCGCGCCATGTGCGCTACTTCCGGAGGCGGCTTTGCACTCATGACCGAAGCCCTCGGTCTCTCCGCCCAGGCGGAGATTCCCGTAGTCGTGATTGACTGCCAGCGCGCCGGGCCGTCCACTGGGGTTCCCACCAAAACCGAGCAGGGCGACCTTTGGCAGATGCTTGGCGCGGCGTTCGGAGATTACCCGCGCGTCATTGCTGCCCCCCTCGATATTGGCGACTGTTTTACGCTCATCCCGGAAATTTTCAATATCGCGGAGCGCTTTCAGTGTCCTGGTATTGTGCTTTGCGATCTGCTGTTGGCTGAAGGCCGCCTCAGCGTCGACCCCAGTATTCTGGACTTCAACCCCGTGGTCGATCGCGGCGAGATGATCACCTCTTCGAATGGCAACGGCAATGGAAATGGACCATACAAACGCTATCTGATTACTGAAAGCGGCGTTTCCCCTCGCGCCGTTCCCGGTATTCCCGGCCACACCCACGTGGTCTCGAGCGACGAGCACGATGAAGATGGAGTGCTGATCAGCGATGAGTACACCAACACCGTGAAGCGTCGCGCCATGATGGAAAAGCGGATGCGCAAGGTGGCGGGGATCGAAGCCTCAGTTCCGCCGCCTGCCATGCAAGGGCCGGTGGACGCCGATGTGACCCTGATTGGCTGGGGTTCCACCCAGGGTGTGATCGAGGAAGCGCGCGAGCTTCTTGCCGAGCAGGGGATTAACGCGAACCAACTGCAAATTCGCTGGCTTGTCCCGCTGCACGGCGATGCGATTGTCGACCTGCTGAAAAAATCACGCCACACCATCATTATTGAAAACAACTACAGTGGCCAGTTCGCCCGCTACCTGCGCAGCGAAACCAGTTTCGTAGCCAATGGCCACATTCGCAAATACGACGGCGAACCCTTTATGCCGCACCATATCGTAGAGGCGGTAAAAGAGCAGCTGAGTGGAAGCACCACTCTTTCGGTTCCGACGCACGAGATCATGGTCTAAAGCGGAAAAACCGCTCCACGGAGAGAAACGATGGCAACAGAGATAGCGACCCCGAAGCTGACCACCATGTCTGATTTCAAGGGCAAGGTCGATCCTGACTGGTGCCCGGGCTGCGGAGATTTCGGCGTGCTGGCGGCGGTGCAGAAGGCGCTGGTGGAGTTGCAAATCCCCAATCATGAGGTTGCTACCATCAGCGGTATCGGGTGCTCCTCAAACTTCCCCGGGTTCATCAACACTTATGGCATGCACACCCTGCACGGGCGATCGCTCGCCGTGGCCACCGGCTTCAAAATGGCCAACCACGGCATGACCGTGCTCGTCACCGGGGGTGATGGCGACGGCTTCGGCATCGGCGGCAATCATTTCATGCACACCATGCGCCGCAATGTCGATCTGCTCTACATCGTCATGGATAACCAGATTTACGGCCTCACCACCGGGCAGACTTCGCCCACCAGCCGCAAAGGCATGAAGACCAAGAGCATGCCTTTTGGCAACGTGGAGGGCCCGATTAATCCTATTTCGCTCGCGCTCTCAGCGGGCGCAACGTTTATCGCCCGCGGCTTCAGCGCGGAACAGAAGCACCTAACTGAGCTGATCAAACAAGGCATCCAGCACAAGGGTTTCTCTTTCATTGACGTTTTCAGTCCCTGCGTGACCTACAACCACGACAACACCTTCCAGTGGTTCCGTCCGCGTGTGAAGAAACTGGAAGATAATCCGTCGTACGACTCTTCCAACTGGATGGCCGCGATGGAGAAGTCGCTGCTATGGGGCGATGAGATTCCGATTGGCAAATTCTTCGAGCGCACGGATGTGCCCACACTCCACGAGTCTGAACCGGTGTTGAACTCGGAACCGCTGGTCAAGCAGAGCTCGCGCATTCCCCCCGACGTGGCGCGAACGTTCGTAGAGGAATTGATGTAGCCTAAGCCATCCCCCGGCGAAGCTTTCAAGCAAAACTGAGAATCGCAGATTTCTCACGAAGCGTAGTGCACATATGTGGGGTTTCTCGCCCTTGCAGAGGAGCGATAAGCACGGTGTTGGAAGCGGTCGTTAGCGCCGCCCAAAGCGGGGTGCCCCATCCTTCGCGCATTTTGCGAAGGGTGGGATTGCAAAGATTCAACCCACACTTGTTTCGGTATACCCACCCTTCGCAAAATGCGCGAAGGATGGGGCACCCGCAGATTTGTCGCCCATTCAATCTCGAGAAATATCAAGCGCCTGCTCTGCATTGCTCGCTCGTCTTGAGAAATACGGGCTAGCTTCAAACCATTTGCAGCGAGGTAATGCCACTATGCGCGGGGTCTTCTGTCTAGCGGTCGCGTGCCTGGCGGTCGCCGGCCCCCTTGCAGCCGAGAGCGGCCCGGGCAAACCCGTACTCCTGAAACGCGACAAGCCGATTGAGGCCGAGCTACTCGGCGGCCAGACAAATTCCTACAAAGTTCACGCCAAAGCCGGCCAATTCGTTCGCGTTGTCACGTTGCAGGAAGGAATTGATGTTTCGGTAACGGCGCTCGGTCCCAGCGGAAAACAAATTCTGACCGCTGATTCATTGAACGGGTCCTTCGGCCCAGAACCCGTCTCGTTCGTCGCTGGAGAATCGGGCGACTTCCGCCTCAACGTCTCTGCGTCCCCCGGGACTCCGCCCGGCCGGTACCAGGTACAGCTCACAGACCTACGGCGGCCGACAGATGCTGACCAGAAGCGGATTTCCGCCGAGCGAGCCTACATGGAAGGCGTGACCCTTTATTCCCTTAAAAGCAGGGAATCCGCTGCCGCAGCAGTGGCGAGTTGGATGGAGAGCCTGGCCCTGTGGCAATCGTTGGACGACAAATATGGCCAGGCCCTCTCCCTCCTCAATGCGGTGTCCGCGGAATCCGACCTGGGGGGAAACCAGAAGGCGCTGGATTATCTGGCCCAGGCGCTGCCCCTGGCGGGCGCCGTCGGAGAAGCGAAAATTAAGGCCAATTTATTGATGAGCATCGGTGAGACTTTTGACAGCCTGGGAGAAACCCGCAAGGCGCTCGACTCCTACACCCAGGCGCTGCCGCTGCAGCGCGCCACGGGGGATCGCGTGGGCGAAGGGAATACGCTGAGCCTCATTGGTGAGGCTTACAGTGACCTGGGGGGAAAGCGGAAGGCGCTCGAGTACCTCGACCAGGCCCTGCCCATCCTGCAATCCGTTCGCGACCAGCTGGGCGAGGCAAATACGCTCAACTACATGGGGGCGGCTTACATGGCCCTGGGGGAAAAACAGGAGGCCCTGGATGCCTTCAACCAGGCCCTCGCCTTGCGGAGAACATTAGGGGATCGAGCGGGGGAAGCGACCGCGCTGGCCAATATCGGCGTACTTTACACCGGGATGGGCGAACCGCAGAAGGCGTTGGACTATTACAACCAGGCGCTGCCAATCCGGCGCGCCCTGGGAAACCCCGAGTCCCTGGCAAATACGCTGGCCAACATAGGTGCGGTTTACGAACAGCTGGGAGAGTGGCAGAAGGCACTGGATAACTACTTCCAGGCGCTGCCCCTCTGTCGTCAAGTGGGCGAGCGCGAGGGCGAGGCCATCACGCTGAGCAACATCGGCGCGGTGTACGACGACATGAAGCAAAGGCAGAAGGCGCTCGATTATTACTTCCAGGCCCTGGCCCTGCTGCGCGCCACCGGAGACCGCCGAGGAGAAGCAGGAACGCTAGGCAACATCGGCCTGGTGTACGGCCTGCTGGGAGACAGGCAGAAGGCGTTGGATTACGACACCCAGGCCCTCGCGATGCGCCGTGAAATTGGGGACCGCGGGGGTATGGCAGTGACCCTGGATAACATGGGGACACTTTACGCGGCCCTTGGGGAGAAACAAAAAGCGCTGGATTCCTTTACCGAGGCCCTACCCCTCTTCCGCGCGGTGCATGATCCGTTGGGCGAGGGGCATGTACTGGCAGACCTGATGGAGTTTTGGCAGAACCAACAGAACCCTCGCCTCGCCGTGCTCTTTGGCAAGCAGGCCATCGATCGCTTCCAGCAGGTAAGGCGCAACATCGCAGGCCTGCAAAAAGAGGATAAGCAGAGCTTCCTTAAAACCAAGGACTACTACTACCGCAAACTGGCCGGGCTGCTGGTTGCCGAGGGACGCCTGCCGGAAGCGCAACAAGTGATCGATCTGCTGAAGGCGGAAGAGTATGAGGATTTTACCCAGCATCGCGGAGCAGCGGATTCTGCGACCGGCTCCGTGGTGCGGACGCCCATGGAGGAGCGAGCGAAGCAGGAATACGACCAGATCACAACCGACATCACCACCATCGGCGAGCAATGGTCACAACTCCACGCCAAAGCCTCCCGGACGCCGGAGGAGGAAAAGCAATACGCAAACCTGTCCGACATGTTGACCGCGGCCAACCAACGCCTGCAGACCTATCTGAATACTCTTTACGACAGCTTTGGCAAGGGCGATCAGGCGAACGCAAGGATGGAAGCCGTCAATGATCAGAGTGGTTCGCTGGAAACGCTGGTAGGCGATCTTGGCGAGGGCACCACTGCGGTCTACACCATCCTGCTCGACGACAAGTGTGTGCTGATGGTAATTACGCCTTCCACCCGGGTGGCGCGCGAGGTGGCGATCACCAAGGTCGCGCTGCGCGCTAAAGTGTTTGACTTTGTAAGCGCCCTGGCGGAGAAGCATTCGATCCCAGACATCCAGGCGAAGGGCCAGGACCTTTACAGCGTACTCATCGCGCCTATCGCGAAAGACCTCCAGGGTGCGCACGCCGCGACGATCGTCTGGTCTTTGGACGACGCGTTGCGCTACATTCCGCTGGCTGCGCTTTACGACGGCAAGCAGTACTTAGTGGAGCGCTACCGCAACGTAGTGATCACCACGGCCAGCGCCGGCAACCTCAAGGATCAGCCGCAGGTCAGCAGTTGGCGTGGCGTGGCGATGGGTGTCTCCAAGGACTACGACGGCCTGGGCCAACTGAAGGCCGTACCCGGGGAGTTAGATGCCGTCATCCACAGCGAAGCAACCGCAGGCTCGAACGGTCCGGTTGCCGGAACCATTCTGCTTGACGACTCTTTCACCGAAACGAACATGGAGACTGCGCTGGAGCGGCACCCCTCCCTGGTTCACATTGCCAGCCACTATGTGTTCAAGGCCGGCGACGACAAGAACTCCTACCTGCTGCTGGGCGGCAAGAGCACAGGCGGCCAGGGTTTCCGCCTGACCCTCGCTGACATGCGTGACGATCAGCGGATGGACTTCAAGGGCATCGAATTACTGACGCTATCCGGCTGCCAGACCGCTCTGGGTTCAAACGACTCTGACGGGCGGGAGATCGACGGCCTGGGCATCACCGCGCAAAGAAAAGGCGCCAAGGCGGTAGTCGCGACCCTATGGCCGGTGGACGACGCGAGCGTCGGATTACTGATGGCGACCTTCTATAAACTGTGGGTCACCACGCCGGGCATGACGAAGGCTGAGGCGCTGCAGCAGGCACAGCTGGTCGCTCTGCGCGGCTCCATGGGTAGTAAGGGGACCGGCTCAACCGCCCGGGGTTCGGCGTTGGTTCTCCCGGCGAGTGCGCCGGCCGACCACGCTGGTCCGCCCTACGCGAATCCATTCTATTGGGCGCCCTTCATCTTGATAGGGAACTGGAAGTAAGGCTGCAGTTCTGTTTTCGGTCCGCACTTAACCACTCAGTTGAAAACGCAAATACTCGATCCTTTTCGTCAATCCTGACGAGTCTCCCCGCAGGTATCGTCAGGTTAGCACTGGATGAAGAACCAATCTCTCGACTCGCGGCCTCAACCAACACGAACAGGTAATTCCACAACGGAGACACGATCGACATGACCACGACCACTGCTACGTCGCTGAAACTTTTCTCTCCAGTCCAGATAGGTCCGCTAACCCTATCGCATCGCGTAGTAATGGCCCCCCTCACTCGTTCGCGGTCGGAGCAACCAGGTGATATCCCTGGAGACCTGATGGCCGAGTATTACGGGCAGCGCGCTTCTGAGGGTGGCTTCATCATTTCTGAGGCAACCTCGGTGTCGATTCAAGGCCGCGGATGGTATGGAGCGCCAGGCCTTTATTCCGACGAACAAATCGCCGGCTGGAAAAAGGTAACGAGCAGAGTCCACGCAAAGGGCGGCCACATGTTTTCGCAACTGTGGCACGAGGGCCGGGTGTCTCATGTCTCGATGACCAACGGTGCTGCGCCCGTGGCGCCTTCTGCAATCGGCTTGGAAAGCCTGACGTCGACGCCTGACGGCTGGCTGCCACCTTCGCCGCCGCGCGCACTCGATATCACAGAAATTCCCGCCATCGTTGAGGACTACCGCCGAGCCGCGGAGCGAGCCAAAGCAGCAGGCTTTGAGGGCGTAGAACTACATGGTGCAAACGGCTACCTGCCCGACCAATTCCTGCAGGACGGCACTAACAAGCGCACGGACGCCTATGGCGGTTCCATCGAAAACCGCTGCCGGTTCATGCTGGAGGTGCTGGAAGCAATGGCCTCAGTTTGGGGCGGTGATCGCGTCGCTGTGCGCATAGGGCCCGGCGGAGCATTCAACGGAATGTCAGACAGCAATCCGGAAGCTCTCTTCGGTTACCTGGTGGAGCAGCTCAATAAACTCGGGCTAGCCTATCTGCACATCATTGAGCCGCGGGTGAAGGGCAACGTGGTGATCAAAGAGGGGCAAGAGCCGATAGCAGCCAGGCAATTGCGGAAAATTTTCAAAGGAAAAATTATCGCCGCAGGCGGTTTCGAACCCGCCACCGCCGAAGCGATTGTCGAAAAAGGAGACGCCGACCTGGTGGCCTTCGGACGCTATTTCGTCGCCAATCCAGATTTGCCCAAGCGCATCAAGCTTGGACTGACGCTCAACGACTACGACCGCGAAACTTTCTATACCTTTGATGCCCGCGGCTACACCGACTATCCGTTCTACGGTGAGCGCGCGACCGCCTGATTTGTTGTCAGGGATACCAGGTGATTTGTGCCATGGCATTGGTGTCGCTTTGCTTGCCCGCTTTATAAACCGGGGCTTTCCAGCTTTCATATTGGATAGCCCCGCGAATCTCAAAGTGATTGTGAACACGCTTCAAGAGCGAAATCCCAAAGTCGTTCTGATTCGTGCCACCGGCAATGAAGTCCTTGGCCGCCTTTGCATTTCTGTAGGTGAACTGCACTTGCTCTCGGGGTGACAGGTGATACGTAAGCCACGCCTGGCCACCCTTGGATTCACGGCCGATCCAATCCCCCATGATGAAGCCCTTGTTGGTGTAGCCCTGCTTTTGCTGTTGCTCCCAATAAACAAAGTATCCGCCATTGCTGCGGCTTGTCGGCGGATCGGTGTCCGCCGCCTCCACCCGGAAATCAAGCTGGCGAAGTCGGGGGAAATGCGAAAGGTACAAGCCAGGACGGATCGCCGCGCGGCGCGGAGCGCTGATCGGGCTGGTGTCGTCGTGCGCAAGAGAGTCCGTATACAGCGTTAGCCAGCGGCGCAAATAAGGTAAGCGATAAGAAAAGTCAAAGCTGCCGAAACGCGCCCCGGGATCGTTCCTGGAAACTTTCTCAGCCGCGGAAACATTTTGAAAGCTGAAGAAGCTCCTCAGAAAACTGCCGACCGTAATCGGGACATGATTCTTTCCACCCCAGATCACCGTGCGTTCGAACCCAAACTCCAGGTCGGCGGTCGGCTTGAAACTGATCTTCTCCGCGTGCACCCATGGTGAGTTTGGATCGGTATGGCCCTGCAGGCTGCCGACAAAGAATTGATACCGGAACGGTCCCGTATATCGTGACAGTAAAGGAATACGCAGAGGCTCCACCCGATCGATCTGAAAGGCGTAAAGGTTCTCAGCATTATTACTCCACGCAAAGCTTCCCCCTTGCGCTGGCCCTAGCCAGTGGTCACTCTTGCCAAAGGATATTTCGTGGCTGAGGATCAGGTAAGACAAATTCGCCTCGACGACCCGTATATGATTTGTCGACGAAATCGGACCCTGAGGAATGGTGGCCTGGGTCGGCCCAAATGCAATGAGGTCATTCTCTGAAAGCAGTTCCGCAAGCGCGGGGGAATAGCCGGCTGCGGCCGGAGCATGCTGATATTCGCTGCGGAAATAGAACGCGAAGCGCTTCAACCCCAGGCGTGCGCTGAAGCCGTTTATGCTGTTGAATCCTTCCTGATAAGGACGACCGTAATCATTGACAATGCTCTGCCCGAGATGAAAGCTGTCACGTAACGGCGTGCCCGAAATGCCGTCGAAGCGGGTGTAAACGCTGGCCATCTCACCAAGCGGCGCGTCTCCGTCGATTTCTGGTTTCAGTTCTTGCTGCAGTGCGTGATAAATGCCGCAGGAATCGCTACCGTTGGCCGTATTGCGCATTTTCGCTGAGCCGGCTTCGAGCATATGTACGATGCTCAAGCGGGTCCAGGGCCGCATGCCAACGTAAGCTGTATCAACCTGGCCAAGACCATAGAGGCGATCCACGGCCGGATAAATCCAGCTATCCATAGGGACGTAGGTTGAACCCTTGGCCTCCTTCGATGGGCCAGCACCGGAAAGCAGGTTCGTGCACGAAACATCTGCTTCGCAAAACGCGACGGGCAGTAGCACAACGAACAAGGCGAAGCAGAACGCGCTCTTCATCTGCCCTATTCCGTGGTCGTAAGAGGATGCAGGGCGTTGAGTACATCGTGTTGTTTCGCGAACGAATTGGCGGTTTTGGCGCCGCCCGGAATGCTCGCCTGCTCGACCAATGAGCTGATCAGAACGATCAACCATAGGGGGAGCAACAGATCGAAAGGCTCAGCCTCCGCCAGGCCACGCACGACTACAAACAACAAAATGCTGAGCAGGACGATCTTAAGCGAGCCTCGCGGCAGTCTGCGGATCTGGCGATGCAAACTGCCGTAAAGACCGGCGAGCATGCAAATGCCTACAACCCCATAAGCGTAGAATTGCTGCAACACCTCGTTTTCCGCATGCCGCGCCTCGAACTGATCGGGACCGAATGGAGGAATGACCTTCCACATGGAATCAAAGCCGTGTCCAATCCACGGCTGTTCCAGCGCTGCGCTCAAAGAGTAGGCCCAGATTCCGGTGCGGCCTGTAAGCGTTTCCGCCTGGTTACCGGCGCTGGTGTAGATGTTGTAATACGCCTCGAATAGACCCCAGAAAGCCAGGACGGCCGCAATCACCGCGATGGTGAGGAGCACTTTGGTCTTCCGGCTGAGTGACCGATCCTGGATGATAAGAAAGCTTTGGCTAAGCATAAAAGCTACGATCGTGGTCTTGCTCAAACTACGAAGCAGCGTCAAGGCCAGTAAGAGGATGGCAAATCCCCACTGGCCGGCTCTGCCAGCGCATGAGATATTGAGCCAGGAAGATAGCCATCGCGCAAAGGTTGCCGATCTGGTTGGCATTGAAAAAGTCCTCGTCCCCCAGGCGAAGATCTGGCTGACTGGGCATGATCCATGCGACGGCCGCCAGGCAACACGCACTCAGCACAAACCCCCGCATCAGCGATTGGGATACCCCGGTCAGTGATCCGGCCCGCAAAAGCAGCACAACGATCGCAACATCGGTTGCGACGCCGCACCAATAAGCAATCGACGTGGTAAGCGATACCGTGGCGCTCCACGCCAGACTGCACAAAGAGAAAACAAGGAAGACCACCACCCAGCGAACAGTTGCCAACCGCAACATGGATCGGAAGGTGCGCTTGCCGAACCCGAGTGAATGAAAGCAAACAAGAGCGAGCAGCAGTGCGTCCAACACGAGGACCATCTCGGCGCCCGCTCGGGCAGTCATACCCAACACGCGCACCGAGAAAAACACCACGGCAGTCCGAAAAGAGAAAAAGAAGCCGACAGCAAAAGCCATGGCGGTTGCTTCTCGCTCACTGGTTGCGTGAATAGCTGTCATCGGTCAAAGGTCTCCGGCGCACTCTGACTGCCCGCTGGAGGCAGATGTCGCAGGAACACCACGATCGACCACAACTCATCGTCACTCAGAACGCCCTTCGATCCCGGCATTCCAGAGGGCCAAATTCCGTTGTCCAGTATCCATTTCAATTGGCCGTCGGTATAACGCTGCACGTCGGGGGAAGCAAGCGAAGGGATCGGTGGCGAAATGTGTGCGATGAAAGGAACTCCAGTGTTTTGGCCATCCGTGCCGTGACAGACATAGCAATAATGCGAGTAGGCCTCCTTGCCGTCCGCTCGCGTCTGCTGCGTGTCTGGGAGGGGATTCTTTGCTTCCTTGTTGCCAACTAAGAAATGATGTTCTGCAGACGTTATGATTTTGGTCTCCAGCTTCCCGGGAGGAGTGGCCTTGCAGCCGGTCAGTCCTATAGCAACGGCGAACATCGCGATGAGGGAGCGCATCGCTAGTCCACAACATGCAGGGTGAACGCCATCGAGCCGTGACCGGAGCCACAGAATACGAAACAATGACCGATAAAATCGCCTGTCTTGTCTGGCGTGAACTGTACCTGCGCAGTGCCGTGCGCCGCCACCTTCATCTCAACATTCAGCTCACGAATGCGCAGCCCGTGCGCTACGTCCTGGCTCTTCAGCACCAGCACTACCGGCTCACCCTTCTTCAAGGTGATCTCTGATGGTTCAAACGAAAATCGATGGGCGGCGATGTCAATTGTGCGGGGCGCCGCCTCCGCGCACATCATCGCGGTGGAGCAAGCCATTTGTACTGCAACCGCGGCGAGCGCGACCCTAACCAGGAACTTCTTCTTCATACACTTCTCTCCTTTACAGCATTTGGTTTGCGCAGAGCATGCGAAGGCCTGTCGTGCCCGGCCTCACTCTCAACCTAGCGGTTTCTATCCCATGAGTTGTCGTGCGCCGGTTAGCCAATTGTCATCATCTTGTCGCGGGCATACGACGTCTGTGGAATGCAGCGCTGAGTCAGTGTTCCTGAGTTGGAACACGACAATCCGATGACATTTCGGCGATCCATCGATGACAACAAGCGGACTGCACGCTGTTAGGTTCGATGGATGTCAATCTCACAGAGCCAGTGGCCGCACGCATGCACCCCGCAGAGGGTTTCCACGCAGCCGCGCGTCAACATACTGGGCGTGGGCGTGAGTGCGCTCAACATGGAACTTGCTCTACGTGAGACCGAACTTCTGCTGCAACGCCAGGGGCAAGGCTACGTTTGTGTAACCGGCGTGCACGGGATCATGGAAGCGCAATCGGACGAAGGCTTCCGCGACATTCTTAATCGCTCGTTCCTGACCACGCCCGACGGCATGCCCACCGTGTGGTTAGGCCGTGTCCAGGGCTTTAGGCAGATGGCCCGCGTGTACGGACCCGACTACATGGTTGGTCTTTGCGAGCGTTCGATAGCTTTCGGGTATAGGCACTTCCTGTATGGCGGCAAAGCCGGAGTCGCCGAGCAGTTGCGCGCGGAACTTACTCGAAGACTGCCGGGCCTGAAAGTAGTCGGCACTTATACCCCTCCCTTCGGCCCGCTTAAGCCGGAAGAAGAGGACGACCTCTGCGCACAGTTGGAATCTTTAGGTGCTGACGTATTGTGGTGTGGCCTTAGCACTCCAAAGCAAGAACGCTTTATGGCAGCCTATCGGCATCGGCTGCCTGTCAAACTGATGGTCGGTGTAGGCGCTGCCTTCGACATCCTGAGTGGAAACGCCGACGATGCGCCCGATTGGATGAAGAAGTCAGGTTTGCAGTGGCTCTATCGACTGATTAAGGAACCACAGCGCCTATGGCGCCGTTACCTGTTTAACAATCCAGCATTTACCTGGCTCACCTTGATGCAACTCACGGGACTAAAACAATACCGGCTCATGTAAATCTCGATTACAATTTGCTGACATTCTGGCGACCCACCTCTGACAACTCAACTGGCCGCGCACGGTAGCCTCGGCCTATGTCGATCCGATCCTCTCCCTTCAGCTTGAGCGAAAGCTACCGGGTGGCATTTCGTCTGGCGGGAAAGCGACGGAGCCTGTCGTTGGCATGGCTGGTGGTCGAAAGGATCGCTGTTGGTATTTGTGACCTGCTGCTGGCTGGGGCGCTCTATCTCTTATTCCTGCTTCTGCAAGGCGCCGCTCCCGCTCGCCATTTCTGGTGGACGCCAAAGTCGACGATCTCTGCTGCATCCATCACCTCCGGCCTGGTCGTTTTGCGCGCGGTCATGGAGCTATTGTCGACTCACCGTGTGGTTGGGTATATCCAAAATCTGTACAGCGATTTCCTTCTTCGCCTGACCCGCGGCTACAGCGAAATGCGCTGGGGCCGGTTCGTTGAGTGCAACCGCAGCGAGCTCTTGAATCACACGGTCAATACAGCGCGCGAAGCTGCCAGTTTCTATCATCACTGCATCGAGATGACGGCTTCCGTGGCGGTCGTGATGCTCATGACCGTTGCGCTCGTGTATCAGAGTCCGGTGGCGGCGTGCGGTCTGGCGGCTGCGGTCCTCCTCTTCTACGCATCACACCGGTTCCTGATCCGCCCAAACCTTCAGCGAGCTGCGTCGTCGCGCGAGCAGTCCCTGCGCATGCTGCAGAGGAACCTGGCGGACATCTTCGCTTCAGGCAAAGAGATTCGTACTTATCAGAATGGGGACTTTTTTCTAGGCCGCATTGGGGCGCAAGCTGGCTCGCTGGCTCTAAGCAATCGACAAGTCACGCTTCTTCCGCTGGTCGCAAGAATCCTGTCCGACCAGGGAGTGCTACTGCTGTTTCTTTCTGTCGTGGTCGCGGTCCAGTTGCGGCATGGCGATGTACGTCAGGTGCTGTCGCTCCTGGTCTTCTATTTCGTCCTCTCTCGACGCCTGCTGCCTCTCATCAGCCAAATATCGTTCATGGCCGGCCAGATGGAGAGCTCTTGCGAGAACGTTCGGGTTGTCGATTCCGAGCTAACCAAATGTCTTTTGCAACAAACGGTCGTGCCGGCGACTCAACTACCGGCTACAGGCTATGTGTTGGAGCTTGTTGAGGTGGCCTTCTCATTTGATGAAGAAGTGCCCCTCTTGCGGAACGTGAACCTGCAGCTGCGGGTGGGGGAGAGCATCGTGCTTCGCGGTGTCTCCGGCAGCGGCAAGAGCTCGCTGCTGAACCTGATGGCCGGTGTCTCCCATCCTGACGCCGGCGTAGTACGGGTGGATCGAGCAACCGTCGCGTATGTGCCGCAGGAGATAGCCCTTCTGGATGATTCGATACGAAACAATCTGCTCTTCGGCCTAAAGGAAAAAAGCGACGCCGATCTGATGGACGCGCTGGAAAAGGCCAGGCTCGGTGAATTTGTAGCAGCCCTGCCGCTAGGTCTCGAGACTCGCGTCGGTGATAACGGAGTCTTGTTCTCTGGGGGACAGCGACAAAGGCTTGGTCTCGCTCGAGCGATTCTTCGTGGGGTCACCCTTCTTCTGCTGGACGAAGCGACTTCCGCCCTGGACGACGAAAACGAAGGGTGGGTGCTTGAGAACCTGACGACCGCGGGGATAGCAGTCGTGCTGGCGACCCACCGTATTCATAGGCAATTTCGGGCGCACCGCATATTCACTCTTCAGCGAGGCCACCTGATCGAAGAATCGGTGACTCATCGGGCAACTTCTCGCGTTGTGTTATCAGGCGCGTCGAGCTTCGCACACATCGGGACAAAAGAATGACAAATCGATAACAAGTCGCATCGGCAATCTGTTCATACTCAGCCTCAATGAACCTGGTATCGCGAGGACGACGTTGAGAGTCAAATGTATGAAATCCGTTCCTATAAGAACATATCTATCTGCAACCACGATGGCGCTGTTTCTACTTTCCAGCACATCCTATAGCCAAACGCCCGGCACGGGTGCTATCTCCGGCATCGTGTATGGCCCCGCTAATATCGTGATCGCGAATGCAGAGGTTCGCGCGCTCGATGAGGCAACCGGCGTCTCTAGAACAGTAGAGACCACATCAGAGGGAGAGTTCCGTATACCGCTGTTGCTGCCCGGCGTCTATTCGCTGGCCGTGAGCGCATCGGGATTTGTACCTGGCTCGTCCCCGGCAGTACAGGTGGCGGTGAGCAAAACAAGTTCTGTCAACGTGACCCTGGCCATTGCCGGAACGAGTGTCAGCGTGCAGGTAAACGGCCAGCCCCAGATCGCTGATTTGGAGAGTTCCACCTTGGGTGGTCTTGTGGACCAGTCCGCAATCCAGTCGTTGCCGCTTTCGAACCGCAACTATACCCAAATTCTTGGGCTTTCCCCAGGCGTGGTGGTTGATCTGCCGAACGCGACCAGCCTGGGCAGCGGTACGCAGAACGTGGCTTCAGACGGGGCAACCCCTACCGCGAACAACATCCAGTTCAACGGCATCGACGCCAATAATCTCTCGGAGAACTCGGCCGCCGTGGCCGAAACTGACGCTGGCACTGCGATCCCGGCCCCGGATACGATCCAGGAGTTCCGTGTGCAAACAGCCAACTTCGACGCCGCATACGGACGCGGAACGGGAGCGAACGTCGACCTGGTGAGCAAGAGTGGGACTAATCAATTCCACGGCAGCGCCTGGGAATTCGTGCGCAACAACATCTTCAATGCGAATGATTTCTTCTCCAAACTCGATGGCCAGCCGCGGGCAGACCTGAAACACAACCAATTCGGCGGTGCGCTGGGTGGTCCGATCAAACGGAACAGAACTTTCCTATTCACCTCTTACCAAGGGCTGACCGAAGTGAACGGACTTGGAGACGAGCAGCATCCCATTTTGCCCTTGTTTACCTCTGACCGGTCGGCGGCGACACTTGGCGCGCAATTCTGCCCGGCTGGGCATCTGGATAACGCAGGGAACCAAGCGACAGGCTATCTAACCCAGGCGGGGGGAACGCAGGTTGCATGCGATGGATCGAACATCAATCCGGTGGCGGTGGCAATCCTGAATGCAAAGTTACCCAACGGTCAGTTCGCCGTACCGAGCCCGCAGGTCAAGCTGCCGAGCACGGGCGACGATGCCTCGGATCAGGTGCCATTGGGGGAGTCGACCTACGCAATTCCAGCACACTACCGCGAAGATCAGTTCACCGTCGATGCCGATCAAATTCTGAGCCAAAGAAACACCCTTGCGGGCAGGTTCTTCTGGTCGCGCGGGTCGACAAACGAGCCGTTCTCTCCGAACGCTGCGAACGTTCCAGGCTGGGGGACGGATGAACTGCTTCGCAACACGATGTTCGTACTTTCGGATACACACGTGGTCAACGCAAACCTGGTGAACATTGCGCGGTTTGGATATATGCGTTTTGACGGGTTTTCGACGTTGCAAAATCCCCTCACGGCGGCCTCTATCGGACAAGGCACGCCGAGTGGAACAACGACAAACGCAGCAGGACTCACGGTGGGCGGTTTTACGATCGGTGACTCAGGAACTCCCTCCGCGTGGCAGGTGACGAACTCCTTCATCTGGCAAGACACGGTGGCGGTTACGAGAAGGCAGCATAATTTCCGCTTCGGCGGAGAGTTCAAACGGCATCAGGTCGATCAGGACGATCCAGAGGAGACGGACGGACTAGTGATCATCGGTGCATTACCCGACTTTCTCGTGGGACAGAGTGCAACGCAAAATGGTAGCCCCTTCGGCTTGAGCAATATCGGCGTAAGTTTTGCGGGAGCAGGCAATTTCCGCAAGAACGAGCGGTACACCGACTTTGCCATCTTTGCCCAGGACGATATCAAGTTCACGCCTCGCCTGACCATCAATGCGGGCCTCCGCTACGAGATCTTTGGAGCGCCGACGGAAACGGATGGGAGGTTCTCGAACTTCGACCCCAACATCGCCCTGCAAGGGCCAGTTCCCACGGCGGGAACTTTGAGCGGATTCACCTTGCCCTCAGATTTCCCGGGCACACTCCCCGCAGGCGTGGTCAGGACCTCGTACCCATCGTTGTACAGGACCCCACACGGCGACATCTCGCCGCGTTTTGGCTTTGCCTGGCAGGCTCTGAATAATCCGGTTGTGGTGGTGCGCGGAGGCTACGGAATCTACTTCGACCGGCACGCTGCCAATCTGGCCGAACAAACCATCAACGATCCTCCCTTTACGCTCACACAGATTGCCTCCGGGGCTCAGAACGCGGCGGCCACATTGCAGAATCCTTTTGTTCCCCAGGTCCCGCCCAGTTCAAGCTTTCCCGTCTACCTGCCCCGCACGCCCACTTCCGCTCCATTCATCGAGTCCATTAACCCAAACGTCCTCGATGGCAGAACCCAGGAGTTCAATCTCAACGTGCAGTATGCAATGGGCCGCGGGTATCTGCTTGAAGTGGGATATGTAGGCACGGTTTCCAACCACCGTCCGGGGCAGATTGAGTTCGATCAGGCATTACTGGCCAGCCCGCAGGCCCCGGTGTATGGCGAGACGACCAACTCGATCGGTAATGTAACTGCCAGAATGCCTTTCCAGGGAATAAGCGAAGGATCGCTCTACACGGATTCATCATTTATTGCTAACTATAATGCGCTGCAGACAAGCATTACGAGACGCCTGACGCATAATCTGCAGATCCAGGCAAGCTATACGTGGTCGAAAAACCTCGACGAGGTCAATGGAGAGGTCGGCACAGACACATTCGAACTGCAACTCCCCACCAACAACCAACATGATCTCAGGAATGCCTCCTATGGGCCGGCAGGCACTGACCGCGATCAGAGAGTGGTGGCAAACTTTGCCTGGGCGACGCCGAAATTCGGCTCGCGGCCGGCACTGGCTCGCGCTGTATTTTCGGACTGGTTATTTTCTGGCATCGCCGTGTTCCAGACAGGAATCCCGCTCAGCGTTTTTGACAGCAATGCAGGTTCAGTCTACGGGTTGCTCAGCGGCGAAGTGAGAGCGGAGCGTGCAAAGGGCGACCCTGCGACGCACGGTTCTCTGTTCTCGCGCGTGATCAACGGTTATCTTGACCCGAATGCCTTCACCCGCGCGCCCGAAGCACCGAATGGAACCAGCCTGGCGGATCAGGACTTCGGCAACAGTGGTGTCGGTTTCATCCGCGGTCCGGGGCAGCACAACCTGGATATGGCCGTAGAACGAGTCTTCCCAGTGAGAGAAAGCAGCAGTTTCCGCTTCCGTGTGGAGTTCTTCAACGTGACAAATACTCCGCAGTTCGGCAACCCTTCCACCAGCTTGGGCTACTCTGACCCGACGCTTCTGAACCCGTCAGCAAGCCCTACTTTCGGGAAAATCACAGGAACCGTGACTAACCCACGCATTATTCAATTCGCGGCCAAGTATGCGTTTTGACAGACGGGGGTGGCAGGTAACTCCCTGCCACCCCCTACTCCCTCGGAGACCCCCCGATGTTATCAATTGAAGACCTCGAATCCGCATGCATTGCCGCTCAGCGTTTTGATCTCCCCAGACATGATATGAATCCACCGGACCTCCCATTTCACGCGACGTTTTATCCGCTAGGCTTTCCGGCCGAAGTAAATACCAACTCGGAAGGCGTCCTCACGCAATATGAGGAGCTGTGGGGAAAGTTCACCAGGCAACACGACACCGAGCCACTAAGGATCGATGTGCAGGTAGTGGACACCAGTGAGACTGTTTGTCCTCCCGAGCCGGTGTACCGGTTCATGCAGCCGCTCACGATGTGTGTTGCCGATGCGAACAACTTCAGCCTGGTCGACCTGGACCGTTGCCACACAATGATCGTGATTTCGCGCGCGGCGCTCCGGCATCGGCTCTACGCGCAGTATTTTATTTTGGGAACACCCGGCTGTTGCATCGCCACTCGATATTCCACGCCGGTGCATGCCGCGTGTGTTTCGCTGGATGGACGAGGCGTGCTGTTATGCGGCGACTCGGGGTCGGGTAAATCGACCCTATCCTACGCCTGCGCCCGCGCCGGATGGACCTATGTAACCGATGACGGAAGCTATCTCCTGAATGGAGGAACGAAGCGGCTGGTGACCGGAGATTGCCACAAGGTGCGCTTCCGGCCTTCTGCAGTAGAGTTCTTTCCTGAGATTGACGGGCGCGAGATTACACCGCGCGCCGCGGGAAAGCCATCGATCGAGATGCCGACTGCGGAACTGACGCATATCGTCACCGCGCAGACGGCGCGGGTGGATTTTATCGTCTTTCTCAACCGGCGTACGAGTTCCCCGCCGAAGCTCGTGCCTTACCGCAGAGACGTGGCTCGCCAGTCGATGCGGCAGACCCTCTACGGATCGCCAGAGCTACTCGCCGTGCAGTACAGGGCGGTCGAACGGTTGCTGACAGCGGATATCCTCGAACTGCGATACACCGACCTCAATTGGGCCATCGATCGGTTGCAGGTATTAGTGCAGGAGGGGCGCTGATGGCGCTGAAGCTCGACGCCGCCCCGGCCCTGGCCTCCTTCTGGGAGCATCCTTCCGCATGGTTGCGGGAAAAGAGCTTCAGTCGTAGTTACTGGGTATTTTTTGCCGCTGCTTTCTTCTTCGATGCAGGGTTTTCGATTTACGTTTTTCTCTTCAACCTGTACTTGCTGGACCACCGCTTCAATGAGCAAGCCATGGGATG
This sequence comes from uncultured Acidobacteriaceae bacterium, assembly GCA_963758385.1. Taxonomy (GTDB): domain Bacteria; phylum Acidobacteriota; class Terriglobia; order Terriglobales; family Acidobacteriaceae; genus PALSA-350. The sequence continues at coordinate 1,291,255 of CAVWVA010000002.1, forward strand.
GATAGGGGGTGCAATGACGCTGGGTTCGCTGGTAGGCACATTGCCCGCGGGCGCACTGGCGCAAAGGATCGGCCTACGTCCATTGTTGATGGCCCTGTTCGTGACCGCGCCCGCGGTGAACGCGATGCGCGCAGTGTGGGTCTGGGAGCCGGCGCAGATCGGGCTCGCATTCCTGGCTGGCGTGGCCATGAGCAGTTGGGGCGTCTGCTTTCTTCCGGCAGTAGCCCGTCTTACTACGGAGAAGAATCGCACCGCGGCGTTCAGCCTGATCTTCTCTGCAAGCGTGGGTACGAGCATCCTGGGTGGTATCGTTTGCGGCTATCTGCGTCAGTGGCTCGGAATGGCCGGTTTCGCAATGCAGGCCGCCGACGTGAAGCGCTTCATTCTCCTGGTCTCGTGCGGGGTTGCCTTCCTGGGGCTGATTCCCGTGCTGCGTCTTCGCATACCATCCCAGCCAAAGGAAGAGGTCGCGCTCCATGTCCGGAAGAGCCGTTGGAGTTGGTTGCACGAGTGGAAGCTCACTCCATTTCTGTGCAGATTTCTGCCGTTGATGGGGCTTTGGTCCGCGGTACTGGCTGCATTCAATCCCTTCGCAAATATCTACCTGTCGCGACAGCTGCATATTCAGATGACGCAGATTGGACTGATCTTCTCGACCGTGCAGGTGGTGCAGTTCTGCATGGGGCTTATGACCCCATTTGTTTTTCGCGCGCTTGGATTGGCAAAAGGTATCGCCATCACACAGATGATTGCTGCCGTTGTGCTCGGCTGCCTGGCGGGCGCAAGGAATGGGCAGCTGGCTGTGGCGCTCTATCTCACTTTTTCCGCAGCACAGTGGATGAGCTCTCCCGGACTTTACAACCTGTTGATGAATGAGACGCCCGACGCGGAACGCAGCACCGCCGCGGCGATGACGCTGTTCTGCAACGCGCTGGTCGGATCCGTGGCAACAGCGGGCGCCGGCGTCCTCTTGACCAGGTTCGGGTATCCTCCCGTCTTGTTTTCGCTTGCCCTTCTGGCTCTGGGCATCGCCCTCCTTTTCCGATTTCTGCTTTCGCCAACCCGCCAGGCCGTTCAGGCGCAGTTGATAGTTGCATCGAGCAATCCACCATAGGAGAAATCAAATGAAGAGCAACATGTTCGTGCTGCTTGCGTTCCTGGCCGCACAGTTTGCTCACGCAGGGCCGCTGCTGCCCGGAGGCGTACAGTTGCTTTGCCATCGCACCGCAAACGAAGACGTGCCGGAGAACACGCTGGAGTCGCTCGACCAGGCAGCGCTGCTAGGCTGCAACGTGGTGGAGATCGACCTGCGACGCACGCTGGATGGGCAAATCGTGCTCAACCACGACGGCATTCTGGAGCGGCTAACAAACGGAGTCGGCGAGGTTGAAACCAGTTACTACGACGACCTACGATCGCTCGATGCGGGCTCCTGGATGGGTGAGCGGTTCGCGAGTATGCGAATGGTGCTATTTGAGGATGCCCTGCGCGTGGCCCGTGACCGCGGCATCCGGCTGGTGCTGGACATGAAGGATAAGGGCCTTGGATCGGATGTGCTGCGGATACTCGAACGAGAAGGCATGTTGCAGCGCGTGCAGTTCAACGGTGAATGGCAAGAGGTGAAGAAGTTATATCCTGCGGCCACCGATGTGGGCGACGGAACTGTTTGGGTCCAACCGGGCGTGACCCAGGAGGAGGTAAGGGAATACCACAGCCAGGGTAAAGCCGTGGTCGCAAACTTTTCCGCCAACGAGCACGAGATGGACCTTCCTGGGATGAGGATTGCCGTCGCTGCCGGAGTGGACGGCATCAACGTGGATTATCCGCGGCTGGGTGCGGACGCTGTGGGCCGGCCGGTGGAACGCAGGCTTCATGAGTTGATTCTCCTGGCCAGCTCTGGCCAGAGCGACTCTCGAATAGCGGCGATCCTCCAGCTGTCACGTTATAGCGGGTTTCCGCTTCAGGCAAATTTTGCACATTGGTTACTCGACGAAGACAATCATGTTTCGCGCGCTGCGGCGGTTGCGCTGGTGACCGCGCGTCCACGAACGCCTCTATCCAACTTTGCTGAAGCCCTGCAATCCCGTAACCCGTATGTACGCGCGAACGCCGCCTGGGCCATGGGCAAGCTCAACGCTCCCGCGCGAATCTTGCTCCCGTTACTGCACGACAAAAACCCCCTTGTACTACAATCTGCTCTGCTCGCCCTGGAATCCGCGCCCGGCGAAGTGAGCGCGGTAGCTTTATTGCCACTGCTATCGCATGACGACTCCGCAGTGCGCGGTGTGGCCGCAGTGGCGCTCGCGAGCCACCAACCGGAAGCCGCCATCAAGGCCATCCCAGCGCAACTGAAAAGGGAGGTTGCTTCCGAGCAGTCTATCCACGATGCTTATTTAAAAAGCGGTAAGCCGCGATTTAGCCAGCCGGAGATTGACGCAATCACGAAGTCTTTCAAATGCCAGATGGAAATGATGCGGGCAATCGAGTCGGTGAAGGGAACTGAAGCAACTCTTGAACTGGAAGCGCAGGCCTTTCGGTCGCACGAAGGCTTTTCGTCGTACAACGGCATCGTGGCTGGATTTCAATTGTGGGACCGCATCGCTGAGGATGCGTCGCCCGCGGTACAGGCATTGGGATCGGACGATCGCCAAGTGGCAGATCGCGCAGAGTGGGTGTTGGTCAAGGGCGATATGGCAGTTCTCTCTGAGGTGCGGAAAGCACTCGACAGCGAGAACGGTGAAGTTCGCCGGCGGGCGATCCGCATCTTGGCGTGGAAGGGAGACACCGCCTCGCTTGAGAGATTACACGCGATGCAGAAGACCCACCCGGCAGATGTTGCCCTCACCGGCTGGGCGATCGAGAAGATCGAAAGCCTTCATCCAGAACCCTGAACCCGGGAATGCCTTTACGGATTGAAAAAATGAAGTAACTCTTCTTCTTCCTGCTTGCTCAGCGAAGCGCGGACACGCATGTGGCGCACGACGGTTCCGGCAATGCGAGGCGAAAAGCCTTCCGGCGCGTTATGGCAACGAGCGCAGTTCTCCTCGAAGATGCGCTGCCCGTCGTCTTGATGCTGTTGGGATGCCAGGGTGGCTCTTTTCTTGTCTGTCGGGGTAGCATCCTGCGGCATGGCAGGTGGCAGTAGCGGCGCTCCCAGAAGCACGACTAAAGCCAGCATACGGTCACCCTCCTCATCGCGCGGTTGCAAGAGCGGGGTGCTCGCAGGGTGTTGCTGTGGGAACGAAGGCGTCGCAGCCAGAATGGCAAGGGTAACAAGAAGATTCTTGAGCCTCATAGTCATTTTCCTTTCCATGCTGGGAAGAGAAACCGGTAGACGATCCCCGTCTCCCAAACGTTGTGGTTGCCGGTAGAAGAGAACTGGCGCGCGTAACTGGTAAGAATTCTGGTGTTATGCGGCAAGTTGTAATCGAGCCCAAAGTCTGCGCGCTGCGTGTTTACCAGCGGCACACCATCGCTGATGGTGGAGTTATCGAGCCGGAAGGTTTGCTGCATGCGGAAGAGCGGTTCAAATCGGCCAATAAAGCTGTTGGGTCCGCCGAACGCTTGCGCACGGTAATCGAACTCGATCCAGTAGCCCTGTGCGTGCTCGCCGCGGTTGAACTCCGAGCGCACGCGTACGCCAGTGTCCTTCGGTTCCCACCACACGTGCGTGCCGAAGAAGTTCTCATGCGTGCCTTGTAGCAGGCGGCTGTAAGAGAAGCCGGCCTCCAGACGCTGATCAGGCAAGTACAGGCTGGTGCGACCTCCCGACGAACGCTCGGAGGAGAACTGCGCATTGGTGCTAAGGGCGGAGAAGTATGCAGCATAGGCGACGGAGTATTTACGCCGCGAGACGGCAGATCCGCGAATCTGGCCACCGGTGCCGAGGCCCGTAGACATAAGGCCGATATTGGAGGCGATCGGACCGTCCTGAAAGTTGCCAATCCAGATGGGTGACAGCCGCTCGTTGTAGGTTCCAAACGGGAGCAGGAAGCTGCCGCCTACAACAGTGAGACGCGGTGACGCGATATAGTCTCCCTGTAGATAAGTGAGCCCGATGAACCGCATATGATCGTAACCAGCTTGACCACCTTGGGGCGCCCAGGTTTCGAGCAGGGCAGCCCGCGACTCCACCAGAAAATGCTGGCCAATCGGAGCCGCTAGCAATGGCTCAATGATAGGCGTGTAACTGGTGTTGCCCCCGTTGGTGTTGGTAAGGAAACCTAAACCGCCGGACAGCAGCGGCGTGTTCTGCGCGGATGCGCTGAGCGCAGAGCACAGTATCCCTAGTACAGCCACAGTGAAAAAATAAATATTAAGTATCGTACGCGGCATAACAGCCACAGTAGCGATATCGGCGGTCCAGCGTGTCTCGGGCTAGTCTGCACTTTGTCAATTGATTGTCATTTGCAATTCTTGATGAACCAAGAATCCCGGGGTGCGCCATCCTTCGCGTCTTGGCGAAGGGTTGGATCCACAACCACTAACCACCGCTCATTGCCAGCCGCTCACGACAAAGCAATGACAATCGCCTTACGCTGACATGACAATCCCCTTGCGACAGCCGGTTAAAGTCGGAGCATTGGCTCTGATGTCAAGATTACATACCATCCCGGGCCCGAAATTGTTAAGCAGGCAACTCCAAATGCGCGAGGCCGTTCTGCTGACCTTCTGCGACCCGCTGCCTGAGCAATACGCACGCCTGTGGCAGCTGTCTGCCGACGAGTGGCAACCTCTCTTACACTGGCTGGATACCAGCGGCCTGGCTTTGTACTTCCTCGATCGAGTCGTGGAGTTACAACTGGGCGAACTGCTGCCCAGGCCGGTGATGGGGCGTCTGCAACAGAATCTGATCGACAACACCGAACGGACGCGAGGGATGACCGACGAGGCGATCGCCATCCACAGCGACTTTCAGAGCGCTCGTCTTTCCTATGCGACGCTGAAAGGTTTTTCTCTTTGGCCGCACTCGGTGCCAAAGCCGCAGTTGCGATCACAGCTTGACCTTGATTTCCTGGTGGCCGAGACGAGCCTGCAGCCAGCCAGGCAAATTCTGGAACGCAGAGGCTATCATCTGCGCGCGGTGAGTGGCAGAAGTTGGGAATTCAAAACCAGCGCGCCCCCCGCCACCTCGTTGAAAGATCTGTACAAAAACGTGCCTTACCGCTCTGTCGAGTTACACGTTGAAACCAATCTGCACGGCCGCCCTTCCTTACTTGGTCGCACGGTGAAGCGCCGTTTCCACGGCATCTGCGCGCCTGCGCTTTCCCCGGCCGACCTTCTCCTGGGGCAGGGGCTGCACCTGTACAAGCACGTCTGCAGCGAATTTTCACGGACGGCCCATTTGCTCGAGTTCCGCCGCCATGTACTCGCTCGCCGAGAAGATGATGCGTTTTGGCGCGAACTTGAGTCGATTGCCGAGGAGAATCCGCGAGCCGCACTAGGGCTTGGCGTCGTCACCCACCTGATCGAACGGGTAATGGGTGAGTTCGCTCCAAAAGCGCTCAACGATTGGACGGTCAAGCAACTGCCCGATTCTGCGCGGCTGTGGATAGAAATGTATGGGCCCCGCTCGGTGTTCGCCAGCTTTCCTGGCAGCAAGCTCTACCTGCTGTTGCAGCGGGAGATTGCATCCGCGGGCGCTCCGGAGAAACGCACGCTGCGCCGGTCGCTGCTGCCTCTACGCTTGCCGCCGTCCATCTCGCCCGCATCGGCAAACGACACCTTCCAGGTTCGCCTCCGCCGTTACCGCGTCCAGCTTCGATTCATCTGTTTTCGCTTGCGCTTTCACCTTGTCGAGGGAGTCCGATATATATACGAGTCACTTCGATGGCAGCGCTCTCTTCGCGAAGCAACAAAGGAATGACAATTCCCTGACCAACGCATGACACACCTGTTGGCATGGTTCCTTAAGTTCGAGTAGTAGCCAAACGGCATGCCGCAATCTTCCAATTTCGTCTTTTCAGCTAGCCCAATCACGAGCCGATCATCGCTTGTACGTAGCCGAACCGCGCGCACGCGCCTGCTTGCGATCCTCGTCGTGATCTCGATACTTGGCTCGCTCGGCGCCGCCGCAAGAGGCCAGACACCGCTATCGTCTGCTCCGACACAGCCCTCCGCGCAATCGTTGGGCACAGCGGCCAATGCTGACGTGACAACAACGACGGATGTCACCGGCAAATACGGAGATGAGCGCACCAGTTTCACAAATGTCAACGATACGACGGCGACGCTTGGCCTTTCTTCAGAACAGATCATCGATATTCTGCAGCAGAATCCCGACCTGGTTCTGGAGCTCAAGTCGCAAGTGGCGGATCGTTTGCAGGAGCAAGGCAGGCAGATTGATGCCAACGAGATTTCAGACGAAATGCTCTATGACCAAATTGCTAACAACGCCCCCTTGCGGGCAAACATTACAACCTTTCTGCGCGCCCGCGGATACGTGACGGACGACGAACTCCAGACCTCGCAATCCACCGTCGGTGGCGGTGGTGAAGGCACGAGCCTTTCGTCCTCCCAGCGCGCACCCCTGCAAGCGAACGGGATCACTCCACCCAGGATGCGGGCGGACTCCAGCCTTGACGGCAGGCAAACGCGCATTGAGGAAGGCGGACTGCCGGCGTTATCTGAGCGCACTACGAGTTCTGCTGGCGATCGCCAGATTCTCAGCGAAAAGAGGAGCCAACAAGAAGCAAATGCATCCACCGACGTGCCCAAAGTGCTCCGCCTGCCTGCGCCATACAACCTGCGCTCGATGCGCGATTTGTATACACAAATTCCCGACCAGACTGCGCACTTGAAGCGCTTCGGGTCCGAAGTGTTCGTGAGCCGCGACGTTTTCGCCGCGCGCGGAGTAAGCCCCCGCGACACCCCGCTCGATATACCGCTAGGCCCTGACTACGTGGTCGGTTCCGGCGACACACTCACCATCGACATGTGGGGTGGCGTCACCCTGAGCATCACTCGCCTGGTTGACCGCAATGGCCGTATCTTGTTGCCCGAAGCGGGTTCCCTGCAGGTTGCAGGCCTGACCCTGGAGCGAGCGCAGGGCCTCATCGGCAGCGCTCTCAAGCAGCAGTACCGCGATGCGCAGGTGGTGGTCACCGTTTCACGTCTGCGATCGGTGCGTGTGTATGTCGTCGGCGATGTGCAGCGGCCGGGGGGTTACGACATCAGTTCGTTGGCGACCCCGCTGAGCGCGCTGTATGCCGCCGGAGGACCCACCGCGGCTGGTTCGCTTCGTACACTGCGCCACCTCCGCGGTCAACAGGTTGTGGAAGAGGTTGACCTCTACGACTTTCTTCTTCATGGGGTTCGCAACGCAAGCGGCCACTTTGAGAGTGGAGATACCCTGCTGGTGCCGCCCGCAGGTCCGGCGGCCGCAGTTTACGGCGCAGTGAAGCGCCCTGCGATTTACGAAGTAAAGGCCGGTGAAACGTCGCTGGCGGTACTCCTCGAGGACGCTGGCGGTTATACAGCCGCGGCCTCGCTGGGCCACATCACCATCGAGCGCATCGACGCCAACCGTCAGCGCGAGACGGTCACCCTGACCATCGCAGGCAAAGAAAGCCCTCAGGCCGATCGCGACGCGATCGCTGCTTTCCAGGTACAGGATGGCGATCGCATTCGTGTGGAACCGATCCTGCCCTATAGCGAGCGGGCCGTCTATCTCGAAGGTCATGTGGCGCGTCCCGGCAGGACGCCCTACACGGATGGAATGCGCCTGGGTGATGTGCTGCATAGCTATCGCGACATACTGCCTGAGCCCGCCGCGCAAGGGGAGATCGTCCGCCTCGTGCCACCCGATCTCCACGCAGAGACGATCGACTTTGACGTGGCCGATGTGCTCATCGGCAATGGGAACGTCGTGCTCCAGCCCTTCGATACGATTCGCATTTTCGGCCGCTACCAGGTGGATGCGCCCAAAGCCACCATTCTTGGTGAGGTGCTGCGTCCAGGCTCATACCCTCTGTCGAACGGTATGACCGCCGCTGAACTGGTGCGCATGGCCGGGGGTTTTAAGCGCGATGCGTTGCTCGAACGAGCTGACCTGACGAGTTATAGCGTCTCCAATGGCGATCGCATCGTCGAGAGTCTCGCCATGATGCGCGTTGGCGCGGCGGTCGACGGAACCGACCCCAGCGCGGATCTGCGCCTCAAACCGGGCGATACCCTCACGATTCACCAAATTACTGGGTGGAACGACATCGGCGAATCGATAAACATCGAGGGCCAGGTCAAATATCCGGGAAACTATGGTTTCCGTGATGGCGAACGCCTCAGTTCTGTCCTGCGGCGAGCCGGAGGCCTGCTTCCGACAGCTTATCCACTGGGCGCGGTGCTGGTCAGGGAACAGGTGCGCGACCTCGAGCAAAAAAGCCGGGAAGAACTTATTCGGCAAATCGAGACCAACTCCGCAGCCGCGCGGCTCTCGCCCAACCTAGCGGCAAACGGTGACAGCGGAACACTGCAGCTCATCAAGGCGCAACAGGAAGAGGTGCTGCAAGACCTCAGGAGCCATCCCCCAACCGGCCGCATGGTTATTCACATAAGCGCCGATATCGATAGCTGGGCCAATACGCCGATGGATATCGAATTGCGCCGGGGCGACGTGCTTACCATTCCCAAGCAGCCAGGTTTCGTGCTCGTGACCGGGCAAGTCTACAACGCGACCGCCCTCACGTTTGCGCCGGGCGAGAACGCCGGCTGGTACCTGAGTCATGCGGGAGGAACAAACTCAACCGCAAATCGCAAAGAGATTTTTATCATTCGCGCCAATGGCTCAGTCATCGGACGGCATTCTGTAGGCCGGTTCGACGGCAAAGTGCTTTCCACCAAGCTCAACCCGGGTGATGTTGTCGTTGTTCCACAAAAAATCATCGGCGCTTCGCTGCTGTGGAGAAATTTGCTGACCACGGCGCAGTTGGCCTCGTCCATCGCTATCACGGCCTCAGTGGCGGCCCTGTAGGTGCATATGACGATGATCCCGGCATCCACCCTCGCAGAACTCGAGCACGATCAACCAACGTGGGTGCCTGAGCAGCAGCACTGGGCCGTCCGGGCGATGCTGCTCTGGAAGTATCGCCGCACGCTTGCCCGCGTAACGGCAATTTCGTTGCTGGTGAGTCTTAGCTTCGCGTTCCTTATTCCCAAGCGCTATCAATCGAGCGCCAGCATCATGCCGCCCGATCAACAGGGTTCGGGGGCGATGATGCTGGCCGCGCTGGCATCGCACTCCGGCTCTCTGGGAGGGCTGGGCAGCCTCGCCGGCGGTCTGCTCGGCGGACACACCACAACTGCACTTTTCATTAACCTGTTGCACAGCGGAACTGTAAGCGGCCACCTGATCGACCGCTTCAATCTTCAACATCTATATGGCAAACGCTATCGCATTGATGCGGCCAAGCGCCTGGCCAACCGCACAACCATCACCGAAGACAAAAAGGGCGGAGTGATTACGGTGGAGGTGGAGGATGAAGATCCTGTGCGGGCGCGCGATCTGGCCCAGGCGTATCTTGACGAACTGAACAAGTTGGTCATGCAGACCAACACTTCCGCTGCTCACCGGGAACGCATTTTCATTGAACGCCGGCTGCAAGCGGTTACGGCAGACCTGGAACGCGCTCAGCTTGGGCTCAGCGAATTCTCCAGCCGAAACAGCACCATCGATATCAAAGAGCAGACCCGGGCCATGGTGGACGCGGGAGCTCGGATACAGGGAGAACTGCTGGTCGCACAATCCGGACTCGAGTCGCTACGGCAGATCTACGGTGACAGAAACGTGCGCGTTCACGAGACGGAAGCGCGCATCGCGAGTCTGCAACGCGACCTCGAGAAAATGACCGGTTCTTCTGCCCCTCTCTCGCCGAAGCCACTGGTTGGAGCTGATACGAATGCAGATACCGAGGATAAGTCCGAGCTCTATCCGCCTTTGAGGCAGTTACCGCGGCTTGCAGTTCCGTATGCCGATCTATACCGCCAGGTGCGAGTCCAGGAAACGGTCTATGAACTGCTCACACAGCAGTACGAGTTGGCCCGCCTTGAGGAAGCAAAGGATGTTCCGGTCGTGAGTGTGATCGACTCTCCCGGAATACCTGAGAAGAAGTCATTCCCCCATCGGTTATTGCTCACGCTGGGGCTTACGTTGTTCGCCTTCGCAACCACGGCAGCTTCGATCCTCACGCGCGACCACTGGTCGAAGATCGATCCGGCAGATCCGCGAAAACAGCTTGCGGATGAGGTTCTGATCGCCTTCCGCAAAAGATCCAGGAGGTTCTCAAGCCAATGAATATTCTGATCGCTGCTGCCTCCTTCTCCTCGCAAATCTCTGGATTGCAGCGCCACGCCTTGAACGTGGCGCGATGCCTGTTGCAACAGCCCGAGGTTTCCTCCGTGCATCTTGTGGTTGCGCCTTGGCAGCACGCGCTCGTGGCCGCCGCAGGCATTGATACCGATCCCCGGCTCACGACTCACGACGCCGATATGGAGAAGGGATCCCTTAGCAGAAATCTCTGGTATTACTACAAACTCCCAGCCCTCGCTGCTCGCTTGCGGGCCGACATTGTCCATCTAACGTTCCCCATGCCCGTAGATGGCTCGGCGTTTACCTGCCCAACCGTGGTGACCCTGCATGACCTGTATCCCTATGAGATTGCGAGTAACTTCGGCTTTCCAAAATTCATCTTGAATCGCATGGTCCTGCAGCAATGTCTTCGCAATGTCGATGCGATTGCCTGCGTTTCTCAGACCACGGGTGCTCTCCTCAAGCGTTATGCGCCACCCGCTGCGTGGCATAAAGCGACTCGCATCTACAACTGCGTCGATGCCGAGCCGCTGTGCGCGTTGCAGTCGCCGCTCCCAGGCTGGCATGGTGAGCCATTCCTGCTTTGTGTTGCCCAGCACCGCCGCAACAAGAATATTCCTCTACTGCTGCGGACTTTCAACCGCTTGTTGCGCCGCGGACAAATTGATTGGAAAACCAAACTCGTTGTCATCGGCATTGCCGGGCCGGAGACGCGCCGTATCCATCGCCTGGTGTTGCAACTGCGGTTGCGGGGGAAGGTTCTGTTTCTCGATGGCCTCTCGGAACCGGAATTGCAGTGGTGCTATTCACGAAGTGAAGCGCTCGTCGTCCCATCCGTGACTGAGGGTTTTGGCTTGCCCGTCGCTGAGGCGTTACTCGCCGGTTGCCGGGTTGTTTGCTCAGACATACCAGCCTTTAGAGAAGTCGGTGGAGATCATTGCCGGTACGTAAGCCTTCGGGGAGATGCAGAGAGCTCCATAGCAGAAGCCGTCGTCGCAACGCTTCAGCAACCGAAGAAAGCGCCGCGACTGCTCCCGCAATTTTCTTCTTCGCTACTTGCTCAGCAGTATATGAACCTTTATCACGGGCTGATTGAACTTGCCGCGCGTCCTAAGACTAACGGGTTTCCTGCTCCGCTTCATGCGGCGGCCGCAGAAAGACAATCTCTATGACAACACGGAACGCCGCCCCCGTTTAAGCGCGAAGAGCCGACTATGGCCGCACCCCGACCTATCACATCACGCATGTATACAGAGATTCTCGCCGCTCCTCGCAGAGATCGAAGCGCGATCCTGAGAGCTTTCTCGGAAAAGATATCTCTGCAGGAAAAGGACCGTGCTTGTCGCGTGGTGGCCAAACCGATCGGCTTCGTTCCCTATAGGTTCTTCAAGAGAATCATCGACGTGCTCGTATCCGCTCTTCTCCTGGTGCTGTTGGCTCCATTCCTTTGTCTGGTTGCGTTGCTGGTACGGCTGGATTCGCCGGGCCCCGCGCTCTTCGTGCAGAAGAGAGTGGGACGCAACGGAAAACTCTTCGATATATTCAAGTTTCGTTCGATGCATACCACGGCCCCGAGATACGAGTGTTCTCCAACCACTTCATCCGATCCCCGGATCACGAGAATGGGCAGATTCCTCAGGCGCAGTAGTCTCGACGAACTGCCTCAACTGCTCAACGTTCTGCTGGGGAATATGTCATTGGTCGGCCCGCGGCCAGAGATGCCGTTCATCGTGAAGTGTTATACCCCAAGCCAAAGGCAGAGACTTCAGGTGACTCCTGGGATCACGGGTCTATGGCAACTGAGTGCCGACCGGGCATTCCCGATCCACCAGGGCCTCCACCACGACCTCACCTATATCCAGAACTGCAACTTCTTTATGGATATGGCAATTTTGCTGCACACTCTTTTCCGTGCAACGAAAGGCGTTTAGCAAACCTTCACGCGATGGCCTTCGCCGTCGCTTCCAGGACACCTCTAAGCAGGATAGTCTCGCTTACATTGTCCACTTCGTTACAGTGCTCCCAATCAATCCACACATATTCGATCGCGTACCAGCCGGAATAATTGCGCGCAGTCAAACGGTTCACCAAATCCTCAAAGTCGATGACGTTTGTTTTTAACGACGCTTGCAGTCGGCCCGGACTGGCGCACCGGGCGTGAACGTGGGAGGTATATGCGATCAGCGGGTTGGCCTCTGCCTGCTGGTATCCCGGTGCAATAAAGTGGCCCAGGTCAAGGGTCAGTGTCAGGCCTGGAACGGATTCGACCAATTGTTTCGCGCGCTTTGGGTCGGCGATGATGGATCCGATGTGCGCCTCCACCGAGAACACGAGGCCGGCTCGGTGCGCGAACTCCACGCGCCAACCAAGTTCTTCGCAACAGCGTGCAAAGGAGCTATCGTAACTTTCCGATTCAAAGGCGGCGCCTGGCAGCGAACTTAGGTGGGCCGCTCCGCTGGCTGCGGCAAAATCAACCAGCCGGCAGAAGTAATCCCGGGAGTCGTGGCGAACATTTGCATCCGGATGATTCGGGCATAACTCCACAAAGTCTTTTCCCGGTATGCCGAAAACATCCGCGACCGCGAGCCCATTGGCTTTCACTGTCGCCCCCGCCCTGGCGCCCATAACTGTTGGGTTGGCGAGCGCCGCCTCCGGCTTGAGTTGTGACCGGTCCTTAAAAAGGGAAACGTCGACCCCGCTCATCCCCAGATCGCTGGCTAAGCGAAGCGCCTTCTCCCAGCTGAGGAGCGGGAAACTATAGTCGCCGGTTGCGAATCGAATCATCCTAAGACATCGGCCTTTCCGTTAGGTGCTCGGCTTGCTTGGATGGACGTCTAGCCTGGCAGAGGCAGTCTGCTTCCGTGAACTTTCCTGCAGATAAAATATCTCTCTCGCCATCCGGCACGCCAGCATATCATCAGACCAATTTAAGTGTAAATAATGTCTGCGAACCTGCCCTCTAGTGGCTCTGACGTCTTAGGCATTGAGAGGCTGGCAGCTTAAACGGATTCAGTCGGTTGTCGCATGAGGCGGCGCAGGCCATGCCAAAACACCAGAACAATAGCCGGCCTCGACGATTCGGCGATCTGGTTCGTCGCCGGCATACACCCACACCATGCCCATCTCCGCTTGCGACTCATTTAAGAAGCGATGAGGGATCCCTTTGGGAATGAATGCTGTATCACAGCCGCTTAGTTCATATTGTTTGCCTTCGACCAGGCAGATGGCGCTCCCTTTTATAATTGTGATCGACTCGTCGAAATCGTGTATGTGGCAAGGCAGGGAAGAGCCAGGAAGAAACCGGCCATAACCGCCACAGATACCGACGGAACCGAAGCGGCGAGCAAAAAGATCACTAAAGAATGCATTCTTCGAGAGCTCATAAGTCAGATCATTATTGAACCTGACAATCGTCTCAGGATCCGTCGCCAATGGGTTGGCAGAACCGCGATCGTCGATTGGAAACACGCGTTGTGAGGCTTCTCTCGTCGGGGTTGCCGTCGCAAAAGCCCAATGAGCGATCAGCAGGTTCACCGGATCGTCGTTTTCCACCAGGTGAGCAATGCCCGCAGGTAAATGAACGCAATCTCTGGGGTGCAATCGATACGCCCGCCCTTCAATGAGCACGCGAGCGCACCCCTCAATCACGGTCACGGCTTCACTAAACGCATGTATATGGTATGGCAGATGAGTGCCGGGCTGGAACGTCGCCGTTCCCGTGCTGAACCCGGTTGCTCCACATGCTCCAGAGACGAAGGTCCGCAAATCCACGCTCCCGGTGACTGCGGCCGACTCCCGGCCACGCGCCGAAACAATCTTCTCCCTGACTATGTGAGGAACTTCAACCACGAGACCCAACTCCCAAGGTGATCAGACCATCATATTATCATTCCTGAATTGGGGATTGAAGGTAGCCTTTGCCCTGTTCTGGCCCGGAAAATCTTGTTGCCGCCATGTGCCATCCGACCTCTTCGTATGCCGTGAGTGCGGTGTTGCCGGCCATGCTGCCAATTTCATGAATGACTCAAATTACTTAAATGGCAATCAATTGCCGCAACCGCGCAGATCGGAACGTGGCCTCGAGCAATTCGACCACGCGTGCACCGATTTCAGCGGAGGACCGATTCTCGACCGCCTCTCCTCGAATCAAACCCACGAAGGTGCGCAAGGGCTCAACGCAATCGTAAGCTCCCGGTGCATGGTTCATTTGCATCGAAAAGTTGCGGCCGTCGTCGCGGCGAATCTCTAGTCGTGGCCGCTCGATATCAAGAAGCAGCATTCCTTTGCTTCCGAATATCCGTATGTCCAGCTCGTAGATCGAAGCCGGAGGCATGGTTCCCGCTCCTCCCAGTACCCCCGTCGCGCCATTCGTGAATTGGCAGCAGATCGAATTGAAGAGATCCGCACCCGGCGATGAAGTGCCAATCAATGCAAAGATCTCCGCCGCTCGCATATCCGTCATGTAGAACAGCAAGCCAAGAGCATGGCTCAACTGCCCGTGAGCGAAGCCGCCGCCCACGGTCGCGTCGCTCCAGGTTCGCATCTCGGGCTTAACCAGTGCTGTGTCCGCGAACCATGCACCTGTACCGGAGAACAAGTCCCGTAGCGCGCTGGCCATGTGGCAATGTACATACTCAATTTCTCCAATTTCCCCCGCCTGAATACGCTGTTTTGCCGTTAACGCGTAATCTTTGTAGTTCCAACCCAAGGGAATCAGAAAGTGCAGGCCTTTGGAGCGCGCTAGCGCGGCAAGTTGCCATGCCTCGGATGCGCGCAGGACCATTGGCTTTTCACACACTACATGGAGCCCCCGCTCGAGGGCGGCCCGCGCGTGTTCAAAATGAAGGTGATGCGGCGTACTGATGACCACCCCGTCCAGATCGTCGCGGGCGAGAAGGTCTTTGTAATTCTCCGTGGCGAAGGGGATGCCGAACCGATCCTGCAGGCTGCGAAGCTCTTCCTGGCCTAACCGGCAAATGGCGGTTACCTCCACGTCCGGAAACCCCTGTAACACAGGGATGTGATTCGCAACGCCCCACCATCCGGCGCCGATTATGCCGATCCTTACTTTTCGCATCGTATGTAATCTCTGAAACGCCAACGCCCATCAAAAACAGGGCTCCGGTCTACTGCGGACCGGGATTTGCCCTTTCCCAATCTATCGGTAGGCGACAGGTTTCAATCGTTTATATATAGCGTGCTAAACGATCACTCAAGCGGCAAATCAGTTGAATATGCGACCTCATTCTGCTTGCCCGCGCAACCGCCCAAATGATATACCATCCAGTCATCAGACCACTAGGTTCTTTCCGCGTGGCCGTGTAACAAACTCAGCCGGAATTGGATCCAGCGCGTAACCCGCTAGCGCTTTGGCAACACAGTCAGATTTAGGCGGCAGAACCGCGCAAAGGAGTCGCATGGGCGAATTCGAGAAAACCGAGGACTATCAGCTTTTCTGTGAAGAGCGCCTGCAGAACCCGTACCCGCTCTTCTCGAAGATGCGGAATGAAGAGCCGGTGCACTGGAGCCCGCAAATGAAACTCTGGCTCCTCACGCGTTATGACGATGTGTTTGTCGCGCTCCGCGACAAGCGCCTCTCCGCAAGCCGCCAGGCCATGTATGAACAGGCACTCCCGGAGGAAATGAAGAAGGAAGTGGCTCCGCTGTTGGAACATCTGAAGAACTGGCTTATTTTCCTCGATCCGCCGGAGCACACTCGCTTACGGCGCCTTATCAATACGGCGTTTACTCCCAAAATGCTCGAGCACCTCCGCCCGCGGGTCCTGGAGATCGCAGAAGCGCAGCTAGCCGAGATTCCGGCAGGTGCGCCGTTCGATCTTAAAAGATCCTTCAGCCTTCCCCTTTCGGCCACCGTTATCTGCGAGATGCTTGGTATCCCACCAGAAAATCGCGATGCGTTTCAACGAGCTAACGAAACGTTGGTATCGTTCAGCGTTCGCGGGGGGCCAAAGCTGCGTGAACATGCGGTCGAGGCGAACGATGCGCTACTCCAGCTCACCGCACTCTTCACGCCACTTATGCAAGAACGGCGGAAAACCCCGCAAGCAGATTTGATCAGCGCTTTGGTGCGCGCTGACGTGGTCGGCGAGGAGTTGGATGACGCCATGGTGCTAGCCTTCTGCGTCTTCCTCTTTCTGGCAGGTCACGAGGCTACCACCAGCTCGATCACGAGTGGACTGCTATTGTTGCTCGCAAACCCGGCCGAGCATGACAAGCTACTCGAAGATCTCGAGGGTCTACTTCCAACCTTTATTGAAGAAGTCTTTCGTTACGAATCCGCCGCGTTCCGCGCCGTGCGCCAAGCGGGCGAGGATTTTGACCTGCGCGGCAAAACAATTCGAAAGGGTGAGCCGGTCATTCTCCTGCTCGGGTCAGCGAACCGCGATCCCGAGCAGTTTCCCGATCCCGACCGCTTCGATCTGAGCCGAACTC
This sequence comes from uncultured Acidobacteriaceae bacterium, assembly GCA_963758385.1. Taxonomy (GTDB): domain Bacteria; phylum Acidobacteriota; class Terriglobia; order Terriglobales; family Acidobacteriaceae; genus PALSA-350. The sequence goes on from CAVWVA010000002.1 coordinate 1,308,011, forward strand.
CAAACCGGCACGTAGCCTTCGGCCTCGGTATTCATTACTGTTTGGGCGCCCCACTTGCCCGAATCGAAATGGACATAGCGTTTCGTGCTTTGCTGAAGCAAATCCCTCGTCCGCGTCTGGTCGACAAAACGATTCGGTGGCGCCCACTCATGGGTGTCCGCTCCATGGTTGAGCTCGTCCTTCAGAAGTAAATATCCAATCTGCTTTCCCACCGGGATTGCGCTGGAAAATGCAGAACATTACTGCGTGCGGGATTCAAAGCTGACTGTCTAACCGGAATCGAAGTTAGAAACGAATGAGGCTCGGGAACGTTAGTTTCCGAGCCTCATAAGCACTTGTGAATCCGCAATGCATTTAGAACACGAGTCTAAACACAGCTTGGATCTGCCGCGATGGCTCCGCACTTAGAATCTGCCCCACCAGCGTGCTTGACACGTTGGTGTTCGGAGCATCGAAATTCGGCTTATTAAATGCGTTAAAGAACTCAAGCCGCAATTGCAGGTTTATCTTCTCCGTCACTTTTGTGTTCTTGAGCGCGGAAAGATCGGCAGTTACGTAATCTGGCGATGTAATGATTCCCTGGTGGGCATCACCGAAGGTGTTAGGCGCGGCCTCAGGAAAGCAGCTCGCATCGAACCAATGTTGAATCGACTTGCCCGAAGACAAAGCTCCATTGCATGTTTGATTAGGCCGTCCTCCAAAGCCTCCCGCAAGCGTATTGCTAAGGTCGGTGCTATTCGGTCCGCCCACGGGAAATCCGGTGTGAGCGCTGATAATCCCCACGGCATTCCAGCCGCTGACTAGTTGGTTGAAAAACCCTGAAGCGGAGTTTGCGAATCTTTGGCCCTGCCCGAAGGGCAGAAGATAATTGCCAGAGATAACGAAATTGTGCTTCAGATTGTAATCGGATCGTTGGTAGTCGCCCTTCGGATTCCACGGGAGGTAATTGCTGTTTTGAGATGTTTGGGCGTCGTCATTTGCGTTCGCATAAGTGTAGCCAACGCGAAATGTTAATCCCTGACTGTATCGTTTCTCGAGGTCGACTTGGAGTGCATTGTAATCCGACACTCCGATGGCCTGGTCGTAAAGGATCGAACCCATACCCACAAATGGAAGGCGGTCGGCGAGCGGCGTGGTGCCTAACTCCGCTACGTTATAGTTCATTCTCTTGAAAAGGTGGACTCCGTGGTTTCCCACATAGGCGACCGTCAACAGCATCGATGTTGGTAGTTCTCGTTGTACGCTGACCGTCCACTGCTCATGGTAGGGGTCCGAACGATTCGGGTCTTCGCTTAACTCAAATCCTCCAATCGTTGGGTTTGCGGAGCCGAACTGTGTTTCAGGGCTAATGGTCGGCAGGTTAGGGTCGCTCGTTGCTTGATAAGGAAAGACGACCGGGTATCCCAGGCTGTTGAATACCTCTTCATCGAAAACCAACTGCTCGTAGAACACTCCAAAACTACCGCGGAGAGCCCATTTAGGAAGACCGAATGGCTTCCATGCGAACCCTACTCGGGGCGAGAAATCCGTGTAGTTTGTTTTTACAATAGGCCTGGATACTCCGTCCTTACCCGCTAGCTCGAAGGTGAACGGAGTGTTGGGTGGTAAAGGCGTCTCGTGGCCATAACCGCCCGGCGATACAAATGCCGAAAGATTATTGAACTTGTCGTAGGCAGGCTTCGGTAATTCGTACCGCAACCCAGCGTCAATAGTCAGATTCTTGGTCACCTTGTACTGGTCTTCGACATACAGGCCAAACCCCCAGGAACGGCGGTAAGGGGTATTTACCTGGGTTAGAGCATCGACGGTTTGCGGATATCCCAAAAGAAAATCAGCCAGCGGATTGCCGGAATACTGCCCTGTATAGACCAGCTCGCCATTAGGGAAATTGAAAATCGGATCGCTAATCTGCGTGCGCGTCGCCTGCCCGCCAAATTCGATGGAATGCTTGCCGCGAATGTAAGCGACGTTCTCCTCGTACGCAAATTGAGTGCTGATCGTGCTGTCGCAAGTACCGTTTGCAAAGCTTATGCTAACGATCGAAACGACGGGAGGGGCATCGCACGGCTTATAGCTGTTGCTGCCCACCAGACCCAGTTTGCTATTGAAGTCCTCGCTGCCGACTCCCGGCCCGTAGGGAAAGGTCGGGAGGTTGTGAACGCGATCCAGGCCAAAGTGCGCTTCACTGATCAGGGTCGGCGTGAAGACGTGCGTCCAACCGATCACGAGATTCTTCGCATTGTAGGGAGAATTGACAGTGTATGCGGAAAGCGATGGTTGCAGCTTCGAGGAGTCGCCGGCGCCCCATCTCCCGAACACTTGATCCTTCTGGCTGAAGTCGTAGTCAACACGAATGTCGTAATAAAAATCATTATTGATTTCGTCGCTGGTGACAATACGATTCACTTGCCCGAATGCCACCCCAGACACAGTGGGAGGCGGAATCAGACCGGTGCCAAGCCCTATATATGACTTGGCGAACGTGTCCAGGTTGGCCGCTGGAATCACGTTGCCGGGATACTGTGTTTTAGTAAACGGATCAATGATCGGTGTTGAAATATCTGAAAGGTTGCCGGTAAGCTCTGCCGCGGTGGGAACGGTGCCCTGCACCGTGTAGCCAATGATGTTGCGCGCCACCTGTATGTTGCCGAAATAGAACAAGCGATTCTTGATAATTGGGCCACCGAAGGCGCCCCCAAATTGATTTTGCCGTAGCGGCGGTTTCTCGTTGTCAAAGTAGTTCTTGGCATCGAGCACATCGTTACCGAATGTGTACCAGAGGACGCCGTGAATATCGTTTTTACCTGAGCGGCTCACCACATTCACCACCCCAGGACCCGAATACTTGGCCGAATAGAAACCCCGCTGGATATTGAATTCATCAACCATCTCTAATGGAAGCTGGTATCCGATGCCACCGTATTCCGGGCTCTTTGTCGGAACGCCGTCAATCAGATTGGTGGTAGAGAAATCCTGAGACCCCGACACCGCGACGGCCATATCGGTTCTTGCTCCGGAAAAGGTGCCGGTCCAGCTCCCAGGATAGTTGGCGACCGTTCCTGCCGATAAGGTGGCCAGCGTCAGGAAGCTGCGTCCGAGAATTGGGAGCGTCGTTATCTGGCTGTATTCCATGACCGCACCGAGCGTCGGCGTCGTAGCGTCAACTTGCGCTGATTGAGCGGTTACTTCCACTTGCTGCGAAACGCTGCCGACTTTTAATATCGCTGATTCAGTGGCAACCAACCCGACACTCACGTGAATGTCCTTAATGATCACCGAGTCGAACCCGGTCTTAGACACGGTGAGTGTATAGACGTCGGGAAGTACATAAGGGATCTCAAATGTGCCCTGGTCTGAAGACGAACCCGAGCGAGTCTGGCCGGTCGTGGCTGATTGAAGAACAAGCTGTGCCCCGGGGACACTGCTTCCCGACGCATCCGTGACAACTCCCTGTACCGTTCCTGTGCTGGATTGCGCTTGCGCGCCCAGCACCGCAACAGCAAATAACAGTGCGCACACGGCCTGAAGTGTTAAATGCGTTCCCCTTACTGTCATATGCAACTCCCGTTCATTCTTGTATTTAATGGTGATGACGCCTGATTGAATGCCGGCATGAGCACATTCAGGGCTTGGGAATCTGACCTCGCGAAATCTGTGCCATACGTCCGATACATCGGAACATCAGACCATTTGACAGCGACATGTATAAACATGCGAGGATAGAGCTGTCAAGTGCCGGCAGGAAAATCTTGCGGGCCTTGCGCCACTTTTCGAAATCAACACGCCGGACACCGGCAAGTAGCCGCTAAATGGCAAGTTGTGGCCGTTGATGGCGTAATCCGGGCGAGCCGTTCGTTGGGGACAATTGGTCCCCGGCGACCCGGCTAGAACCTCGACCTCGCATGCGGTCCAGCTACTGCCTGCATAACCACCTGCCCCCCAGTCGTGTTCGTGAGAACCGTTGCCAGAGCGCCTGGGTGACACTCCTGATCTGTCCAGAATTAACAATTGACACCTTTCCAAATAGCGCATTACCATCCGATGGCCTGATATATGGCCAATCAAGAATCCTGCTGATGGATTTGCTAAACGGCTGTTCAGCGGACCAACGCTCTTTCTTCTGGTTAGAGCGAAAAATGGTCTTGCGGCTTACACGCTGATTCATGTTGGGCTATTGGAGAGAGGCCGTCCTCCTCCGTGGGGGAAAATACGCAAACCAAAATCTAAAGCTGCTTGGAGGATTTTCACTATGGCGGTTACCGAATTTACCGACGTCACGGAATGGCAGGAGTTGGCGCCCTGGTACCAAATGACTCCATTCAAGGATTCGAGACAGCGTCCCATCAAAATGACGCGCGAAACCGCGCATTTTATGCCCTGGGGTCCCGACAAAGATGGCTTGCACCGGACACCGGTGACCTTCTACGTCTCAACCAAGGCGCTAACGGTGGGCGTTTTCTCGCTCGCGCCAGGTGACTACTTCAAGCCTGGAAACCACCCCAACCCGGAGCCGTATCTCATTCTCAGTGGGACCCTCCTGATTGGCGACCCTGACACCGGGCAATACTCGCAGCTTGAGGCCGGTGACGCATACGTCATCCCCGCCTTTTCATTCCACGTGGGACATAACTTCGGCAGCAAAACGGTCGAAATAGCGTGGATGATTCCCCGTGAAACTCACACGAAAGAAATGCGTGCTAACCCGAACTACGACGATCACTACCAAAACATTCGCAACCCGATCGTGTTGCACCCTGAAACGATCCATACTCACCAATCTCACGACTCATGGGCTCAACCCGGCTATCGCGTGGGAGAATCTCCGAAGTCAAGGCTGAACGATCTCCTGTGCTGGCCTCCACTAGGCAGCAAGTCTCCACACAGCCAACCGGAATCCGATCAGATCCAGCTTTGCAGCCACCGTGACTGGTTGCATTTCGTAACAGGCAAGGACTACGGTCACCAGTTCTTAACCTCATTCTTCTACAGCACTAAGGAATTTCAGGCCGGCAAGATCGTGGTCCCCCCAAATCGTGTCACCAACGCAATTAGCGTGAAAGGGGAACGGGTGTACTTTCCCAGAAGCGACGCGCCCTTCATAGTGACCATGCCGCAGACCGGAGAGAGCTTGTGGGGGACGAAAGGCGACGCTTTGTTTGTGCCGGCCAACATCGTTCACCAGTTCCAGAATGCTGGCCACGAGAGTACAGAAGCCATTATGTTTTCCGCCACGAACGAGGGCATTACGTATTACTGAATTGGCTCCTCTTTGCTAAAGAGAAGCTGCCACTCTTCAACCTGCGGCTGTGGGTCAACGCCTAAATTTGTTCAGGTGTAGAAGCTGATGCCCGAATACAAATTGACGATCTTGAAGTCGGGACAGGCTGACGTGCCGGGGCCGGAAGTCTATTGGATGAGCCACTGGTTCGAATGGGAGACGCTGTATTTCTACATGGTTCTGATCCAGGGCGAGGGGATCACTGCGATTATCAACACCGGTCCCCCGGCTGATCTGGCAGAGTTGAACGAGGTGTTTAGAGACTTTGCCGGCGACCGCTGTCAGATGTTGCGACAGGAACATGAACGCCCACTCGCGGCGCTAAAGGCCGCCGGCGTCGAGCCCGCGGATATCCAATACATCCTGCTTACGCCCTTGGTCTCCTATGCAAATGCGAATGTGGCTCTTTTCCCAAATGCCAAGAAAATATTCATTTCCCGGCGAGGCTGGATTGAGGAGTTCTTCGCGCCAGAGTTTCCAGGATTCGTTCCCAGAAAAATTCTCATGCCCGACGATGTGGTCACGCACCTCACAACCAGGGTTTTCGACCGTGTGCACCTGGTGGGAGATGAAGAAGAGGTTCTGCCGGGCATTCGTATGTTTTGGGTCGGCGTACATCATCGCTCATCCATGGCGATTTCGATTCCTACAAATAAGGGCCGCGTTGTTATCTCGGATTGCTTCTTCAAATACCCGAATATTGAGGAAGATATCGTCCTCGGGGTTACGGAAAGTGTTGCGGAATGCAAACGCAGCTACGCGCGAATCCGCCGCGATGCTGACATAACGATCCCGTTATATGACCCGGCCGTGCTCGACCGCTTTCCCGGGGGAATTATTGGGTGACGCATCGGCCCAGAGATCCAGCGAATGTCAATTCAAGCTCTCATCGGCAAGGAGTAATCATGTTTCGTTCCCCCATCAAGGTCTGGCTTCTCGTGGCAACTTGCCTGCTGTCGGCGCTTCCGGCAACTGCAGCCACCAACGCTGAGCCGGTCCCGGTCGCTGTGAATGGACGGCCCGCTGCCTCAATTGTGGTTCCCTCGGGCGTTCCTGTTTCTTATGCGGCCACTGAGCTCAAGAAGTATCTAAAAGCTCTTTCGGGCGCCGAACTGGAAATTGTTACGGACTCCCAAATGGCTAGTCGCCCGGCGGGCGAGGCGGTGATTCTGCTGGGCGCCCCCGCCACCAATAAAGCTATTCATGAAGCTGCGGCGGCGAACTGGGTGAGCTTCACTGACTTGAAACCTGAGGGCTTGATCCTGCAGAGCGGCCGGCTCAGCGGTCGTCGCGCGTTGGTGGTGGGCGGCAACGACGAGGTCGCAACCATGTATGCCGTCTATGAATTGATCGAACGCCTCGGGGTGACCTTTCTGCTCAATGCATCGGACCATGCGGATCTGATCCCGGCTCCCAACCCAAACCTCGCGATCCCCGCACTTGCTGTGCGAATGGAACCGGCGTTTCCACGGCGCGGCTTTATGTTCCCTATCGTGTTTGACCACATGACCGCGTTCTCCTATGACGATTACGCTAAAGTGATCGATCAAATGGCCAAGTTGAAATGCAACTATTTGCAGATATGGTGGTTCGCCTATCAGCCCTGGCTTAAATACTCATACAAGGGTGAAACCAAATGGATGGGCGATGTTGCAACCAAGGAAAGTGGCTATCTCGGTTGGGCTCTGAACGGTTTCGGGTCGCACACTACCGACGATGTCTCGATCGGTAAAGAGAACTTCAAGAACTATCGGATTGCCCCTCCGGAATTGCAGCATGTGGAAACTCCGGATCAGGCGTTTGACATCGCTCAAGATATGCTCCAGCGATTAATTCATCATGCAAGAATTCGTGGTATCAAGGTGTGGCCCGCGATTGAACTTGCTTCGTTGCCCCCCAACCTGGCGCGGTTCTCCGATCCTGTAGGGACACTGCCTTTTCAATATATCTTTGGCACGTTCGTGCACCCACTCGATCCTGTCAATCGCGAGATCCAGGCAATTCGACTCAAGGCCCTGATCGACACCTACCCGGAGGCGGAGGGTTACTTTCTAGTTTTTGCCGAGCTCTACCCGAAGTTGGATCTTCCCAAATATCGCGCCTTTTTCGAAGAAAAGCGTCCGGAGTTTTTTGAACTACGCAAGACAAGATGGCCATGGATCGCCTGGGGCGGTTCGGACTTGGCCTTTGTCGATTCGAATATTGGCTACTACGACCTTTTCCAATACATGCTCAAAAAACGAGACGAGATAGCACCTAACGTTAAGCTCGGGCTCATGGGGATAGGCCGCGGCTATGCCTTGCCTGTCTTCGACAAGAAGTTGCCGGTAAATATCCCATTCACAGATCTTGAGTCGGGCGGTGTCTGGACGCCTGCCGGCGTTCCCATGAAAGTGTTTGGCGACATGGGCAATCGTGAACGTACGATCGAGCCCCGCGTCGACGACGACAACAATATGATGGGCATGCAATTCAGTGTGCGCCTCTACAGTGCCAGAGACCGGATCTTTAGCGACGGGCCCAGGTACGGCCTATCCGGATTCGCCGGACAGGTGGATCGCTCGCGCGGGATGGAAACCAACAGTCGATACCTGGCTGAAGCCGGCTGGAATCCCTCACTCACGGCGGAGCAATTCTATGAAGGCTTCTCCCGGAGAATATTTGGCGAGGCCGCCGCACCCGAAATGTATCGCGCGTTCATGGCGTTGGAGGATAACGAAGAACATCTGGGCTACTACAACTACGGTTACTCAACGATGAACTGTTGCGGACCGCTACCCGAGGTTGATCAAGCTTACAAATACTCGAAGCAGCCCAATCCCTTTGGCGGCCCGATTGGTTGGGAGAGTTTCATCTCTGCGAGCGTGGACACGATCCAGCGATTTCAGGGTTCCGTCCGGTTGCTCGATACCGCGCTCGGTCACATGCGGGATGCCTCACCCAAGGTCGCGGCCCAGGGTCAGTATGAGTTGCATTACCTTATGAACCGTACCGAGTCTTACCGGGACTACATTCAGTCGCTCATTATATTGCGCCAGGCTTACATTACTTTCTACGATGCCTTCGACAACAAGGACCATGTTTCGCATGAGGCATTCGTGGCAAGCCTGGATAAGAGCATGGAGCAATTCGACAGCGGCATCGCGATGGCCCAGGTGGCGACGCGCAAATATGCCGAGCTTGTAGACGAGACATCCGACCTCGGAGTGCTCTACCAAATGAACAGCCGCGCCCTCCTGGGTTTCGATCTGGCTCGGCAATGGATGCGTAACGTTGTTGCCTTCCAGGAAGGCAAGCCATATGTACAAACAATCCCGTTCGGTCGCCTATACAAGGAAGAAGTGACGACTCAGCAGAGATGAGCGGCGCAGTCGAGGGTGTCTTGCCTGCTTTGGCGAGATACGAGAAATTCACAGATCTGAACCGGCTTATCAAGCCAGAACGCGCAAGCGTCGAGGAACCGATATGTCCTTAAATCGGAGAGATTTCGTCAAGGCCAGTGTTGCCGGTCTCGCGGGTGCAGCCTATGGCGACCTGGACCTCGCTTCCGCAGCCCAGTCAGCAGGACAGACGCTGACGTTAGAGAACGATCAGATGGCGTGGGAGCTTACAGCGCTGGACCGAAAGATCGTAAGTAAGGGCTTGCGAAACAAGATGAGCGGTCGCTACTATCCGCTGCGCTCCTCAAGAGAGTTGCAACTGGTCCTGGCTGCCGCAGCAGACAGAATCGAAATACCCTGGTGGCACTGTTCGTTCGGTCCTGACAAGGACACAACCGTGGAAGAGGAGGCAGGTCACAGACAAGGGTTTGAGCGAGCCGAGTTCGATGACTCGACCTGGCAAACCTGCCTGAACCTGGGCCTTCGAGGAGTGACTTCCACCGCAGGCCTGACGCTGAATCAAAATAGACCGCCGGTCGTGTTTCAAGGATATGGCTGGTTTCGGACAAAGCTCGAACTGCCTTCCACCGCTCGAGGTAAGGAAGTGGTGTTGAACCTGGGCGGATACGACGAAACTGATTGGCACGAATATTGGGTCTACATAAATGGCGCCGACGCCGGGCACCGAACTTCAACCGGGCGCTGGCGGTCCCCGGGGAAGTTTCAGATATCACCCGATTCCCCCGCGTACGCAACGCTTCGCTTTGGCGCGGGAAGTCCTAATGTCGTGGCCGTTCGAACCCGCTCTTACGACCGGCGGTATGGAGGTCTAAGCGATGACATCCTGGATCGCCACATCTTTGATCCCGTCCTACACGATCAATTCGTGACAGTCGGAGAGCCTTACTTTACCGTTGACGACTTCGAGATCGTCGGGACGAGCAACAAAGGCGGCGGCGCGAAGCCCTCCCTAAGTATGAAGCTGGCTAGTCCAGTCTCGAAAATAGAAGTAGAGCTGCACTACGAACTGGACGGCGTAATTCGCCGCAAGTGGGCTGACATTAAAAATGTTTCCCCGGATCCCATCTTGTTGCTCGACGTCCATCTCGACATGTTTGAGGTGGATGGCGCGTTTGCCGAGGGAGGGTATGGCTATCCCCTCACCATCGACGATCAGGTTTTTGTGGCGATCGAGCACCCGTCGGGATTTAATCGCTGGCACGAAGCCACAGTCCAGACCACGCACTTTCCGGGTCGACATCTGAATCCGGGTGAGACTTGGCGTAGCCACAATGCGATTGTTGGCGTTGGTCCCGAGCACGAGGTAAATCGTCAGTTTCTCGATTATCTCGAAACGAGGGGCGTGCGCAAGAGCAAGATTCTAGCGCTGTACGATCCTTTCGGCATCACCGCCTTTACAGAAGGCATGAGCTGGGCCTTGAATGACGAGCAAACTTCTGGAACGTTGGATCTTCTCGGAAACTGGCAGAAGCGCGGAGTCAAGTTCGATTACTACATTCCTGATATGAGCCTGGACACCACCGCGGATCTGAAGAAGTTTCGATTATTCTCATTTCCCGACGGTCCCCGAGCGATGATCGAACAAATCCGCACATTGGGGATGAAGTTCGGCCAGTGGTTCTGTGTTACAGCCGGATCGTGGTCGAACGGGCGGAATCCAAAAATGGCTCCGAGCCGGATACCTGGACCTATACCAGCTTCCTTTCCTACTTTTCGCAATGGATATCTGGCGGGCCTATGGGGCAACGTGGGTGACTTTTGCGTTGCCTCAGAGCCTTATTTCAGTACGCTACGAGAAGCAGTGCTTTATCACATCAATGAGAACCACGTCGAACTTATCAAGTTTGATTGCGGCGACTACTATTGCAACTCCACTCAGCATGGCCACCTTCCGGGAAAATATTCAACCGAGGAGAGCTTCAATCGGTTGCTTACGATTGCCAGGGCCGCCCGCGCTGCTAACCCGAACGCTTCGTCCACTGGTACTGGGGAATATACTCCCCCTTCATCGCTCTTGACGGCGATGTGATCTTCGACATCCGCATCTCCATGGAGGCCGCCAGCACTGGCGACTATCCAGCTCTCTTTTTCCGCGATGCAGTCACCCAGGCGTTGGACCAGGCGAGCCAATATGCCCGCTGGGTACCTGCCAGAAATCACGACAGCCTCGGTGTGTGGCTCGCCAACAACTGGTGGGGCAACCAGATGGGGACGGTGCGATGGCAGGAAAGCCTGGTCATGGACCTGGCTCGAGGAAACCTGCTGTTCCCGCAGCTCTGGGGCGACCTCAACAACTTCGAAGATCACGACGTGGATTTCCTGGCCAGAATTCAAGAGCTGGTAAAGGCAAACGAATCCATCTTCGTGACCCGGCGCAACACAATTGGAGATGCCTGGCAAGATGAGGTCTATGGATACAGCTATTTTCAGCGAGACCACGGTTTCATTTTTTTGAATAATATGTCCTTTGACAGCAGGTCCGTAAAGCTCACGCTCGGCGAATCAATAGGCTTGCGTGCTACCCAGGCGCAGCGGTTGCAACTGCAGATGCACCATCCTCAACAGGTCCCGCTCACCAAGAATGGCAACCGCTCGTTTGCCGCGCAAGAAGAAGTTGAAATCCAGTTGCTTCCCTTTGAAGTCGCAATGATCGAAGTAGGTCCTGTTGCAGGCGCAGCGAGCGCGATCCCGCCGAGAGAACTGATGGAGTCTGCGGTTCGCTACTCCTATGTCCCCGCGTTGCGAGAGATCAGCGGGCCCGAGGATTTGGAAATTCACTTTGCTGATGCAAAGATTCTCGAAGGTAGAGGCTACAGCAAGAGCTTCAGGACGTTCGAAGGAGCGCTGCCGGGTTATCCAGAAGGCCGCCATCATGTCGCGTTCGTTTGCACCTTTACCCGCGACGGCCGCAAGTGGCGCCAGTCACAAATGAGCGAGTTAGTGCAGGCGATCGCGAAAGTGGGTGACACCGTTGTCGAGTTCACCACGACACCAGATTTTCGCCAAATCAGCAACAATCAATGGAACTCCTGGATCGTATTTAGCGCACCACTACCCGCCTCATTTGCCGGCCGCACGATCCAATTTGGTGTAACTACTTATCTGCCGGAGGGTGTAGCGACAACTGCTAAGTTATGGGTGATCAAGGATTGGTGGAAGCCGCGCAAGAGACCCCTCCCAAACTATTGGAATTAAAGTTAATTACAATCAGCTGGCCACGAGAGGCACGCATATCAAGCGGGCTCTTCAATTTTGAGTTGCTGGTCGGCCTTTACTTTTGCAAGATGTTGAACGCCGCCCGCCGGCCAGTGGATTTCGAGCGATACCTCCTGGTCATCGCCCAGCCCGAAATGTACCCGCAGGTCGCTGCTGGATGCGTACCCCACACTGTTGGCGACGCTCCTGACTTGTGTACGGCTTGCGCCCCGGCAGACGATACGGGCTCCCAGTGCCGACCGGTTGCTTTGCCGGCCGCGAAGCTTGACTTGTAGCCAATGACGGATGGGACTGCGGTTCATCCAGAGTTCAAGCGGTCCATTCAGCGACGAAACTACAACGTCGAGCCGCCCATCGTTATCGAAATCTGCAAATGCCGCCCCACGATGCAACCGAGCTACACTGAAGTCTCGCCCGGCCTGAGCCGAGACATCCGTAAACTTGCCTTGTTGATTGCGCAGAACTCGATTCGCCTGCGCGGTATCTGTATCCAGACCGCCGCAGGCGATAAACAGATCGAGCCAACCGTCGTTGTCCAGATCTACTAAGCCGCAGCCCCAACCACTCCAACTTTGACTGAGACCGACGATCCCACTTTTGGCGCTTCCGTCATCGAAACTTCCATCCCCGCGATTCACAAAGAGTTCAAAAGTTTCTCCACCCAGGCCGGTCATGACGATATCCGGGAGTCCGTCTCCGTTGATATCGGCGAAGTCCGCGCCCATGCCGGAGATCTGTCGCCCATCTCCGTTGTAGGCGACGCCGGCCTCTACCCCGACCTCCTGCAATTTACCCAGATGATCGCGGATGAGCAGATTGCGCGCGTTGTCATTCGCTACAAAAAGCCCCGGCCTGCCGTCCCCGGTGAAGTCGGCCACCGCTACTCCCATACCCTTGCCCAGAAGTTGCGGCAACCCGGTCTTCCGGGTGACTTCCGTAAACGTCCCATCGCCATTATTGTGATACAGAATCATTGGCTCAGCGCGGTAGCGATCGGGATGGCAGTAACTGTGTTTGTCTGCTTCGACACTGCCCCCGCAAACAGGGTCGGAACCAGCCTCCCAATCGCAATAATTCGACACGAACAGATCCAGGTTCCCGTCGTTGTCGTAGTCGATCCAGGCAGCTGCAACCGACCATAGCTTACGTCCGTCCGGGGAGGCCCCACTCACGCCGGCCGCCTGGGTCACATCGGTGAATGTGCCATCGCCGTTGTTACGGTAAAGGGTGTTCGCGTGTACCCCTACAACATAAATATCCTCTAGTCCATCGTTGTTGTAGTCTCCGACGGCCGTGCCCATGTCATAGCCATGCCCTTGCAAGCCGGCATGCTCAGTCACATTGATAAAGCCGCCCTCGCGATTGTTGCGATAGAGCTGGTTATAAAAGCGCTTGTCTGTCTTTTTAAGCCCGGGCAGCTCCGCACCGTTTACGCAATAAAGATCGGGCCAGCCATCATTATCGAAATCGATGACGCCGAGACCACCGGGGAGCGTCTCCACCTGGTACTTATGGCCAGTCGCATCATTTCTCAATACAAAATCCAAACCACACTCCGGGACCGCGTTGACCAGGCGGATCGGACCTTCCGGAGAAGGGCCTTGCTGCGCACGTCCAAGCCGGGATGCTATCCACGCACCGCCGGTCAAAAGCCGCGCAAGCTCCCGTCGATTGATCATTCCTCTGTTACTGCTCATCTTGACTTTGGTGGGCACTGTTTTGAAAATTGTCGGAAAGCTCCCGAGCCTTGGCAAAAGACTGGGCCGCTTCTTCCCTTCGTCCCATCTTTTTGAGTACCTCTCCCAGCAGATAGTGGAGGCTCCCTTTTTCGTCGGGGTATCCACTGTCCAGAGCGGCAGCGAGATTCTTTTGCGCCTCGGCCTGGTTGCCGGTCGCGGCATACACGGTACCCAGTTTCGCCTCGATCGCAAGGTCGTTCGGGTGGTGTGCGGCTAGTTGCTTAAGGTAGGGCAACGCTTCCTCGTATTTGCGCTCAACGATGCAGGCGAAGGCGAAGGTCTTCATCGCGGAAAAGCTATATGGATCTATCTGTAAGGCAAGCAGCGCGGTCTTTTCCGCCGCGGCGAGGTCGCCGGTCTGCCGTTGCGCCTCCGCCAATCGTTCCAGGATGTGAGGATCATTTGGATGGATGGCGAGCGCGGCGTTGTATGAGGCCACGGCTCCCACCGCATCCGCGTGGAGAAGCAGGATCTCGCCGCGCAGCATTTGTAGCAATGCCGGATCTCCTCCTGCATGTTCGATCTGCCCGAGAACCTCGACGCCTTCCCTTGCATAGCACGACGACAGCAGATATCCACGCTGAACGGCCTCGACATAACTGTCGCGCATATTCTCCAAGGCCGGAATCGCGTGAACGCAATCGCCTAATTCAGCGAACGCGGTTCCGCGTTGGAACCAGGCCCGTTCGTCCTCTGGCGCCGGCGCGGGGAGCGAAACGATCTCTTCCCATCGTTGTTGGCGCATCAGGACATCGGGCGAAGAAATCTCCCCGCGCGCGACAGGGAGCCCACGGCGAAGTTCGCTCATACTGCAATTCTTCCGCGACGCACAATCAAGAAACATCGCCGATGGTCCCGTCACCGCGGCGCGATCCACTGGCTGCAGGCTTGGTGGCCAATCTGCCAGCTGTTGTAAGAGAACTCCAGGCGACCGTGACGCTATCATATCCAATGCTGCAATTGCCGCGGTCCAGTCTCCTCGGCTAGCGGCGAGCAATGCCTCCACTTCCTTTGCCCGCAGATCGTCCGGATCGTGGCGTATGGCGAGATCCAGGTACTTCTTCGAATCGGCGAGATCTCCGCTGGCGAAATAAGCGAAAGCAATCTCACTCCAGATACCCGGCGCCTCGGGATCGGTTGCGGCGGCACGCAGCAAGAACGTCCGGCACTCGGGCTGCGCGACAGAACAGGAAAGAGCATCGATTCGGTACTGTGCGGCGAGGCCTTGATTCGAGCGCTTCAGTTGACCCGCGATGTGGTTCAATCGTCCCAGGCTGAAGTCCACCCAGGCTTCAATCAAAGATGGGGACGTGGGGGCAAGCGCGAGTGCCTTCAGGTAAGCTGCGCTCGCCTGCGCGTTATGCCCGAGATCCGCTTCCGCCTCCCCTCTATATCTATAGCCGGGCTCCTCGTTGGGATGGAGAAGGACCGCTTCCTTCAGAAATTTAATCGCCGCCTCGCTCTTCCCCGTGCGCAACATGGCGATTCCCGTCAGAAGGTTGACGGAGTAATCGTGCGGCCGCAACTGCCAGGCTTGGCCCAAAAGCGGGAGGGCGCCCTGATAGTCTCCGTGCTGAGTGAGCAGGGAACCGCGCTGCAACAACGAATCAAAGCTGTCGGTGGAAAGAGAAGGGGGTTGCGCATAGGCAACGGTCGTGGGGAGCAGCATAAGCAGCGCCATCCCCGACCAAAGAAAGCAAATCACATTCGATCCCCGAGCCCCACCACGCAGTCCCGGCGTGAATTATCCAGGTCGTTTGCCAGTGAAATCTTTTGGTGGGCCCACCAGGACTTGAACCTGGAACCAACGGATTATGAGTCCGCTGCTCTAACCAATTGAGCTATAGGCCCTGCAAAAACTTTGAGCAACGAAATCGCTCTCGTCGAGCAACCATTGTAAACGTATGAGTCCCCCTCCGCCCAAATAGCCAAAACGCTTGCTTAGCTTTGCCCCGGCGGCCACCAATCAGTTATCATCGCGCGGGATCACAAAGGAAAGCCAACATGGCGGAAGCCCAACGTCAGCGCCTTCTGGTCTCTGTCGATGTATCACCTGTCGGACGGATCATTCGTGGAAAATCCCATTCACCGTTATTCCGTTGGAGCGTACACGCCAGGCCTCGCGTATGCGCCCGACGGATCCCTGACGCGCTATCTGCAGCACGACCCGCCGACCAATCCGGAGCAGAAAGCCAACTGCCTTCCCACGCCCGACGGAGGGTTTTATCTGGATCTGCGTCTCTACGGACCGGATGACAGCATTGAGAACGGGACCTGGAAGCCACCTCAAACTATGGCTGTTTCCACTCGAGTGCCTATCTCGAGTTCTGATATCAAAAAGGGAACTGGAGCACGAGGCCTGAGGTGAGGTTGAACGGAAGAATCCAACTGAAGGGTTTCCCAATACAGCAGGGATGAAACCGCCAAGCAGTCAAGACAAAGTCGAAGACGCAACCGGTGACCCTCAGATGGCAGGCGAGGTTTCATTCGTTCGCGGCGGCCCGTTCTATCGTGCCCAGGTATTTGTCCGCCTGTTAACCCACAAACGATGGAACCTGGGGCGCCGCGTCGTTCTAGCGATCGCCCTGGGCTGGCTACCGCTGGTTGTCATTACATTGTTGTCGAAGCCCCACACCATCGGCAGCCTTCTGACAGATTATGCCGTGAACGTGCGTATGTTGATCGCCGTCCCTGTTCTTCTGGCCGGTCAAATTCTGATGGACAGCACATTCGGCGCCATCGTCCGCCACATTCGTGTAGCTGAACTGCTGTCTTCCTCGGAACAGGTAAAGATGGACCTCGCCATTGGCAAGCTGATTCGTCTGCGGGACTCCGTTGTCGCGGAAGTCGTCGTTGTGTTGATCGCCTATCTGCATTTGGCAATCGTCTTCGATTCACGCATGGCATTCGCCCGTGACTGGGCGGTGAGCGGTACAGGCAGAGAGCTCCATTGGTCAGCAGCCGGCTGGTACTTTGCGTTAGTTTGCCTGTTGCTCTATCAATTCCTGGTGGGCATCAGCCTCTGGAAGTGGATGCTTTGGATCTGTTTCCTCTACCGTCTTTCTCAGCTCGATTTGCAACTCGTTCCAACCCATCCCGACCACCACGGCGGCCTCGGCTTCCTGGGTATGTCCCCCGCCGGTCTCGCGCCTACCATCTTTGTTGGGTGCGCGGCCATTGGTTCGACCTGGCGGACCGAGATCCTGGCCCACCAGGCGCATTTGTTGAGTTTTAAAATCGATGCGATGGTTTTATTGGTCATCGTGCTGGTCATCGCCATGGGACCGCTCGTCTTATTCGTCCCGCGACTGGTTCGCCTTCGGAGCTATGGAATCTTCCAGTATGGAGTCCTGGGACAACTGCAAAGTACGGAATTCCACCAAAAATGGGTAATGAATCGCAAAGGGCACGAACAGGACCTTTTGGCGGCTCCCGAGGTCAGCACTCTGATTGACTATTCCGGCAGTTACGACAACGTTGAGAAGCTTCTACCGTTTCCAGTCGACCTCGGTACCCTTTTAGGGCTCATCGTAGCAACGGCGCTTCCCGTGCTTCCCGTGTTGCTGGCGGAAATCCCTCTGATGCGCGTGCTCAAAGGGCTTCTGAATGCGTTGAAATAGGCGTGACGACGCCGGGGTGGTTTCGACACCGTGGTTGTGCGTTGGTGGCGCTTGGCGTGCCGAGTCATTTGTCAGGTGGCTGCGCCACAACCCCGGGTCCCCTGGCTTTTCTGCGCTGCCAGGCAATGTATGGAATCGCAATCACGACGTTTAGTACCGCGTAGAGGAGAACCGCGGGAAAAACATGGTGCTCCGCGGAGAAATTGGCCCCGGCGATGGCGACCGCGAGCGCTGGGTGGCGGCACGCGGTGGAGAGCGCAAGCGTAACCCGTTCGTCGGGATCATGTCCGCCCAGCAGATGCCCCACCACAATCCCAACGATGATGAAGACGATGAAGGCTACGATCGTTCCGTTGCCGATAAGCGACCATATCGTGGGCATTGCGAAGATCAATATGCACAGCACACCAAGCAGCAGGACAATCCCCGCGATGCGGGTGACGTGAGGTGCGATACGATGTGCGATCGCGGGCAACCATTTGCGCACCAGCATGCCGGCGGCGACGGGCAGCAGGACGTTCGGAAGAATAAGCCTGGCAACCGCCGCAGGTCCCATCGCGAACGGCTGGTGGAAGTATCTTCCCAGAAGATAGGTAGCCAGCGGGACCACTGCAATCGAAAGGGTAGCTGCTGTCACCATCAACCCCAGCCCATACGAAGTGCGCCCGCCCGACTTGGTTACCCTTTTCGGTAAGAGCGGCGGGACCGGAGAAATCGAGAGAGCAACGAGTGCAATCATCACCGGGCGAATGAGCGAAGCTTCCCGCGTCATCAGGACAGCGAACAGGGGCATGATCACGAACATCGCGATCAATGAGCGCATCAGCACGCGAGGCCTTTGCACCAGGTACAAAATATCCGCGCGTGTGGCTTCCAGGCCAAATCCGAAGACGGTGAGCATGATGCTCCCCTTGAGCGCAAGACCGATCATTGCCTGGGGACTCATCATCGATCCCTTTCTAAACCCAGCCAGTTTGCAAAATCGAAGGCAACCGCCTCAATCACTTCAACCTCACTTCCATCGTCTCGATCTTGCCGTTGAACGGGAAGGGTCGCCGATCGAAATAGTGAGGGGAAACTGCAGAACCCAAGTCGACGCCCACGTTCAGGCACTCACTCGCAGTGAAGGCCGCGGGTACCGTGCGTTTTACAGTCACGCGAGCTGCTTCCTTTCCATCCACCGAGAGCACGACGTCGGCGGCACCGCCCGGTTTCGCGATGGACGTGTCTACCTCGATCGTGTGTTTGCCGGCGGCGATTTTTCCCGCGGACTGGGCCGAGTATCGTTCGATCTCCATCATGTTGTACTCGTAAAACAGTTGGCCTCCATCCATGAACAGCGTCAAGCCGCCGGAAAATCCGCCCAGCGAGTAGAGCACGCCGGTCGCATTCTCAGGGAGTTCGGCTTGAATGGTGACGCGATTGCTCTGGCGACCGAGGCCTGGCGCGGCAAACTCCGGCATTCGGTGGGTTGAGGCGTCAAAGGTCCAATTCCTGTAGGGCGAGGTGATCCTGTCTTCCGGGTGAATGCGAAGCCACAGTCCGGCGCCTATGGGAAAGGCTTTGTTCGCCTCCGCCTCTCGCAGGAAAATTTCCTTCATCTCGGCGAGCTTCTTTGGATGCTGAGCCGCAAGATCGTGAGCCTGGGTGAAATCGTTCCGCAGATCATAGAGCTCCCAAACATCGGTGTTCGCGTCCCACTTCTGGATTCGTGGACCAGAGGCGGCGGCTTCCCAGGGGATGAATGGTCCGAAGGCGCAAGCAAACCAGCCATCGTGATAAATGCCGCGGCTTCCATTGTTATCGAAGTATTGCGTGTGCTTTTTATCGGGCGCCATGGCGTCCGCGAATGTATAGGTCATGCTGACGCCGTCAATTGGATCCTGCGGGAAGCCATCGACCACTGCTGGCGCCGTGATGCCAAGGATGTCATAGATGGTTGGCACAATATCGTTCACGTGATGGAACTGACTTCGTGGCGACTTGTCGGGCTTGATGTGATTCGGCCAGCTGATCACCATCGGGTTTCGCGTACCGCCAAAATAGGCGCCCAGTAGCTTGGTTCCTTTGAACGGCGTATCCCCCGCCCATGCCCAGCCCGCGTGATACATGTTGTCGGTCTTCGGACCGCCAAGCACGTCAAGTCCGCCCAGTTTCTCGAGCGCGGCGAATTGTTCCTCCATCGTGGTCGGGATGCCGTTTTGCGCCAGCAATTCGCTGATGGTGCCACGCTGGCCCTCGGCGCTCGATCCGTTGTCGCCAAAGATATAAAACACAATTGTGTTTTCGCGCAGCTTAAGGCGATCCAACTCATCGAGGATCCTTCCGGCCTGAGCATCCGCGTGCTCGGTAAAACCGGCAAAAATCTCCATGAGCCGCCTTTGGAAAGACAGCTCGGAATCCGGAATACTGCTCCAGCTCTCCATTGTCTCGTCACGCGACGTAAGCTCCGCATTCGCCGGAATCCATCCGAGCTCCTTTTGACGATCAAAGGTGCGCTTGCGCAACACATCCCAACCTTCGTCAAACTTGCCCTTATATTTATCTGCCCACTCTTTGAAAATATGGTGAGGTCCATGGGCCGCTCCCGTCGCCCAGTACATCAAAAATGGCTCGTCCGGTGAAAAGGCCCGGTGCTTATGAAGCCACGCGATCGCTTTATCGGCCAGGTCTCCGCTCAAATGATATTGCTCATCGTGAGGTGGCTCGACGGCATTGAAATTCTCCACCAGTCGCGGTTCCCACTGAGACGTCTCTCCGGCGAGGAAGCCGTAGAAATAATCGAAACCAATCCCTTCGCCACTCGGCCACAGAGTGAACGGGCCCATGGATGTTGTTTCGGTCGCAGGTGTGTTGTGCCACTTGCCAAAGGCCGCGGTCTTGTATCCGTAACAGCCGAGGACCTTGGCCAGGGTCGCGGACGTGCGCGGAATCCGTCCCGTGTATCCGTCCCAGTTAACCGCGCGTTCGGCGATGGTTCCCGAACTTACCCGGTGATGGTTTCGCCCGGTCAACAGCGATGCCCGGGTTGGCGAGCAAATGGATGTGGTGTGAAAAGTGTTGTACCGGATGCCTTCGTCCGCATAGCCGCGTAAGCGTGGGCGTATGGATGGGCCCCCCAAATGTCTCCGGCAAGCCAAACCCAACATCATCCAACAGAATGATCAGGACGTTGGGAGCGTCCTTCGGCAGGCGCCCTGCCGTGGGAAAGGGCTTGAGCTTCGATTCCTGCAGGGTCGGACCTGCGATGCTCTGCGGGGGAGTGGGCGGGAACGGCAATACCGAGCCGTCTTTTGCCGGCGCTTGCACTTCGGTGGATGTCTTGCTTAGCAATGGATCGCTTGTTGAATTCATGCTTTCCCAATCGCCCTCTTCACTTGTCCAAACCGACGTTCTTGGGAGGATAACGCTTAAACGTAAGCGCTTCCGCCTTCATCTCCGCCGCTAGCGACGCCAGCCAGGCATTGAGACGGTGCCCAACCGGGTACTGTTCTTTCGGATCAATGTACAAATTGAAGAGCCATGGCGCCAGGCCCACATCGGCTACAGTCGTCATGTCGATGTTCAACCACTGTGCGTGGTCCTGCACAATCTTCACGGTAATTTTGTATCCGAACATGCGCATGGCCATGAATTGTTTCTCGTTAAACATGAAGACTTTCTCGCGTTTGGAGCGCCCATTGTCTGCGAGAACGAACGAGGTCTGGTCGATTCCATCTATGTAGCGGTCGCCTGGTATCTTGACGGTCGCGCCTGCCAGGTTGACGCAGGTGTTGAACAGATCCATCAGGTCGAAGAGATCATCGCTTTCGCGACCGGGAGCAATCATCCCTTTCCAGTAGGCGATCCCAGGCACGCGCACGCCGCCTTCCCACGTTGAGCCTTTGGCGCCACGGAAAGGCGTGTATCCGGAGTCCGGCCAGCTGTCCATCTGCGGCCCGTTGTCGGAGGTGATGAAGATGAATGTGTTCTCCAGCAAGCCCTCCTCCTCCAGCACCTGCACGATCTCCCCGATGTAGGCATCGACTTCAACCACACAGTCCTTATACGGATACTTGGCCACACTTTTTCCCTTGAATTCTTTTGCGGGAAAGTTGTCGGCGTGCACCTTCATGAATGCATGCTCGAGGAAAAAGGGTTGACCACTTTTCGCCAATTCGTGAAGCTTCTTAATGGTGAATTCCTTCAGGGCTTTATCGCCCTCAGCCATGTCATCGATGCTCTCGATCTGCTTGACGATTTGTTCCTCACCACCCTTGGCGCCGAAAACGAGTGCATGGCTGGCGCCGATGCTCCTGTAGGCCGCCAGTTTTTCGGGGTCGAGCACCAGGTCCGGATAGCGCAACTCATGAAACTCCTGAACAATCTCTTTCTGTGCCGGATAGAAGCCATAAAATTCGTCGAAGCCGACCTCGAACGGGCGCATACCCGGCGCTTCGCCAATATGCCACTTGCCGGAAAGGATGGTCTGATAGCCGGATTCGCTCAATATGGCAGCCAGGGAAATTTCATCCGCCCAGGGATTGCTGGTGAGCTTGTCACCGGCGAGAATGGGACGCGTGAGGCCGGTCCGTGCCGGCAACCGGCCCGTCAAGATGGCCGAGCGGGTAGGCGTGCATGTCGGCTGAGAGTAAGTCGACGTCAATTTGAGCCCTTCTCGCGCGAGCCTGTCAATGTTGGGAGTGGCCGCCCCTACCGCGGCGCCCCCGCCAAAGCAGCCCGGATCGCCGTAACCCATATCGTCGATTAAAAACCAAAGAATATTTGGCGGTTTCCCCGTCCTGGCCTTCAGGTCAGCGAGCTTTTGTTTTGCACTTTCCTCCTGTGCCGGACGTGGAATCGCAGGCTCCATGTGCTGTTGTGTTCTGATGGCCTGGCTGAGTGCTGAGGCGGGAGCCCAGACTTCTGCTGTGGCGTTTGGCTGTTGAGTCGATTTGCCTTCCATACGTGCCTCCATCGTCGAGTTGTTCTTACCAAGACTTGCTTATGCGAGATGTGGGATATGCAAGGTGAAGCGCCGCGCATCGTCGGGAGGCCTTCATTTCGCCGGATTACGTCTGCCTGTATTGCGTTACCGAATAGCCGGGCGATCGATGAAAGCGTGTTCTATCCACCTGACCTGGAATTGATTTGCCGCAAGAAGGACCCCAGGAGACAAATTTGCCTGAGAGTCCTTTCCGCTGGAATTCTACAAGGCAGATTTATTCCGGCATACTGGAAGAACTGCCAGTCCTGCCAGCCAATAAAGTCCGGGGGGAGTGCGCTGCAGAGCTATAGGCCATTCAACCACTTCGAGCAATAAAATCGCTTGGTGTCGAGCAACCACAGTAAACGTACGCGTGCCGCTCCGCCCAACAGCCAAGCGTCGCTTGCCTGGCTTTGCCCCTCGGGTACCAATCAGTTATCATCGCGCGGGATCACAAAGGAAAGACCACCATGGCGGAAGCAACCTGCGATATCGGACTCATCGGGCTGGCGGTAATGGGCCAGAACCTGGTCTTGAACATGAACGACCACGGGTACAAGGTCGCTGTCTTCAACCGCACCGTCTCCAAGGTCGATGATTTCGTCGCCAACGAGGCCAAGGGAACACAAGTCGTGGGCGCCCACTCGGTCGAGGAGATGTGCAGTCTGTTAAAGACGCCGCGCCGCGTGATGATCATGGTGAAGGCCGGCGAAGTAGTCGATCAAACCATCGAGCAGGTTCTCCCACATCTTGAGCGGGGCGACATCCTCATCGACGGGGGCAACTCGCTCTACACCGATTCGACGCGGAGAACCAAAGATCTGGCAGCCAAAGGCATCCTCTTTATCGGCACCGGCGTTTCGGGTGGCGAAGAAGGAGCGCGTTTCGGTCCATCGATCATGCCCGGAGGCAACAAAGAAGCATGGCCCCACGTGAAAGAAATTTTCCAGGCCATCGCCGCCAAGGTCGAAGATGGCACTCCTTGCTGCGACTGGGTCGGAGAAGACGGCGCCGGCCACTACGTAAAGATGGTTCACAACGGCATTGAGTACGGCGATATGCAATTAATTGGGGAAGCCTACCAACTGCTTAAAGATGGATTGGGCCTCACCGCAGACGAGCTCGCAGAAGTATTCGCGGAGTGGAATAAGGGCGAGTTGGATAGTTTTCTCATTGATATCTCGGCGACTATCTTCGCCAAGAAAGATGAAGACGGGCAGCCGATGGTGGACAAGATCCTCGACGCTGCCGGGCAGAAGGGCACCGGCAAATGGACGGCGATCTCCGCGCTCGACCTGGGCCAGCCGGTAACGCTAATCGGGGAAAGCGTGTTTGCGCGATGCCTGTCTGCTTTGAAGGATGAGCGAGTCGCAGCAGCGAAAGTATTGAAAGGGCCGCGTAAGCGCAAGATCGCTGCAAAGAAAGAATTCATCGAGGAAGTGCGCGTGGCGCTCTACTGCTCCAAGATGGTGAGTTACGCGCAGGGCTACATGTTGTTGCGCGCTGCCGAAAAAGATCAGGGCTGGAACCTTAATATGGGCGGCGTCGCGCTGATGTGGCGCGGGGGCTGCATCATTCGCAGCATATTCCTGGGCGACATCAAAGCTGCGTTCGATCGCAACCCCAAGCTACAGAACCTTCTGCTGGATAAATTCTTTTTGAGCGCCATGACCAAATACCACGCCGCGTGGAGGAGGGCAATCATCCACGGCGTCAGGATAGGCGTGCCCATGCCAGCCTTTTCCACCGCGCTGGCATTCTATGACGGCTACCGGACAGCACGTCTGCCGGCGAATCTCCTGCAGGCGCAACGAGACTTCTTCGGAGCCCACACGTACGAACGCGTCGACAAGCCGCGCGGAGAATTCTTCCACACCAACTGGACCGGCCGGGGAGGGCGCGTCTCCTCCTCAACCTACAACGCCTAGTAATTTACGGTTGGCGAGGGGGCTGACCTCGCTCGGCGGGAAAAACTTTTCCCTCAGGGGCTAAAGCCCCTGGCTTTTGATTTGCTTTATGTACGGGCTGAAGCCCGTACCCTTCAAACATGGTGCCTCAGGGCCTAAGGCCGCCGCATTCGATCATTTATGGCACGACTAAAGTCGTGCCCTGATACAAAACGGGCCCTCTCACGACTCAATGCGGAGTCGGCGGAGTCTGCGCCGGTTGGCCATTGGCCGGTGGACTATTGGGCTGTGGCTGTTGCGTATTGTTGGTTACATCCTGGCCCTGGAAAATCAGCTTGACCGTCGAACGGAATTGTTTGTAGTCCGTATACCGCACAATCTGCCGGATGCGAACGTCCTGGCTCATATATCCGTTACCACCCGAAAAATGCAGCTCCGCGTCGGCCTTGGTGTAAACCGGAAACCAATACTTGCCATCCACCTGTTCGCGGTACGTAGTAAACGGAGGGGACAGATCTTCATGTCCCTTGCGCATGTCATCCGGAACATTTTTCGCACTGGTTACCACAATCTGCAGGTCTTTCTGGTCTACCCAGATACGGCCCTTCAGATAGCGCTTACCTTTTTCCATAACCTTCGGCGCCACGTCAAAAACGTAGCAGTCTACCTCGTCCACCTTCTGCCGCCCAACGTAGTCGAGGTTGTATTGGCCCACATCTTCAGTGGTCAAAACGAAAGGCAGCCGCTGCTCGATATCCGAAACATCGGCCGGCGTCATCTGGATGCGTTCCAGCGTATTCTGCGGCGCGAAGGTCACCCGCTCCGACTTGCGCCCGTTGCTGTCGAAGGTAATCTGCACCACCTGCCGGTATTCGCCGTCCACTTTGCCATCGTCATTGATGGTTTGTATCCGTACATCGCGCTGATAGGTGTAGTTCCCCAGAGCGACGCGGAACTCGCTTTCCTTGGCGGCAAACTGCTGGATTATCTGGGCTGGCGGTGTGGAGGGCGCGCTCGTATCAATCGGCCCAAAACCCTGGTCGGGCTGGTCTCTGGACTGGGCCAACGTTGGCACCGCGGGGACAAGCGCTAACAAAATCAACAACTTTGGCAAACGTCTATTCACACCCGCACCCCCATCCCGTAGTCCTATTATGCGCCTGGGCGAAGCTCGCTTTCCTAATAGACTGGCCAATCGCCGTAAAGGAACGCAAGCTACTTCTACCCTATAGCCAGATCCTCGCCCAGGGCCGTCCGCAGCCGCCCGTGAGCCGCATCCAGCCTTTGCAACGCCTGCTCCCGTGTCAATCTCAGCTTCTGCATTACGATCGCCGCCTTCACGGTGCCGGCTCGGTCCAGCAGAGCCGCGGCCTGTGCTTCGCCGACACCGGTCGCTGCGGCAATGATTCGTGTGGCCCGGTCCTTCAATTTCTCATTACTGGGCTGCACATTCACCATCAGGTTGCCGTAAACCATGCCGGTCTTGATCATCGCTCCGGTGCTCAGCATGTTCAGCACCAGCTTGGTCGCCGTGCCCGCGCGCATCCGCGTCGAGCCGGTAATCACCTCAGGACCTACCGCGGGCGTGATGGCGATCTTCGCCCGGCACTCTACTTCGGAGCCGGGCACGCAACTCAACCCGATGGTGAGTGCGCCCAGGTGGTTGGCGTAGGCCAGGCCTCCCAGCACATACGGTGTGCGTCCGCTTGCGGCGATCCCGACCAGAGCGTCTCCGCGCCGCAAGCCGTGCTGTTTCAGGTCTTCGGCACCCTGCTGGGCATCGTCTTCGGCGCCCTCGATCGAATTCCGCAAGGCATGGTCGCCGCCTGCCATCAGGCCCACCACCAGGCCGGGATCCACACTAAACGTCGGCGGGCACTCCGAGGCATCCAGCACGCCGAGCCGGCCTGAAGTCCCGGCGCCGGCATAGAACAGGCGCCCTCCTTGTTCCATACGTTCCGCGATCCCATCCACCGCCTGCGCAATCCTGGCCAACTCAGCGTGCACCGCATCGGCGACCGAGCGATCGGCAGCGTTGATGACCTCCAGCATCTCCCGGGTCGACAATAGATCGATGCGGGCCGAATCCGGATTGCGCGTCTCCGTCAGAAGCTGCTCAAATTTCATATTGCCAACATAGCATTCCCAACTGGGCCGCCCGCGGCGAAGGGGCCTCCTGCTTTCCGCTCGAGGAAGAAAACCCACCTCCGGGATGCTAGGCTGTGCCCTGAAGCCACGGTGAAACGGAGACGTTCTGGCTACTGACTCTCAAGCCCCGCCCGCATTGCCGCGTCACCCCCGCCTGCCCCAGATTCTGGAACAGAACTGGCAGGCCGAGATGACCGGCTACTACACCTACAAGGCGCTTGCCCAGCGGGAGCCGGACGCGAACCGCAAACAGACTCTTGAACACATGGCCCTTGCGGAAAAGGATCATGCCGCCCTGTGGGCTGGCCGCCTGCGAGAGCTGGGTGCGCCGGAGCCTGTCTACGGTGGCAAGCTGACGGGCGATGCCGACAGCCTCAAGAATCGCGTGGGCGGGGACGATCTCGCCTTGCGCCGCCTGGAGATTGACGAGAGCCGCGACATCGCCAAATACAGCCAGCAGCTCAAAGCGCTAGGGGATGAGCCAAGCCTGGCTATCCTGAGCCGGGTGATCGAAGACGAGCAGGACCACTATCGCGCGCTCAGCAGCCTCATCCGCCGGCAAAAGCCCCGCGGCGGCATCCCCGGGACCGATCCTAAAACGCTCCTGGCGCAGATGCTGAGCAAGCGCAACCAGGGCCGCGCCCACACGGCCGGATGGATTGGCGACGCCATCTACGGGGTCAACGACGGACTCGGGTCCATCTTCGGCATCGTCTCCGGAGTTTCGGGCGCCACGCTCGGCAACAGCAAGTGGGTCCTGCTTTCCGGCCTTGCCGGCATGATCGCCAGCGCACTCTCCATGGGTTCCGGCGCGTACCTCGCGGCGAAGAGCGAACGCGAAATCTATCAGGCCGAGCTGGCGCGCGAACGCGAAGCCATCGCAATGAACGGCGCCGAGGCCCACGAGCTTCTGTCGCTGTACTTCCAGGTCAAAGGCCTTCCCGCAGAGGATGCCGACCACATGGTCGAGCACATTGCAAAAGATCCGGAACAGCTGCTGCGCGCCCTCGCCGCCGAGCGGCTCAGTTCAACGGAAGAAGCGCTCAGCAATCCGCTCACCTCGGCGGTCTCAGGCGCGCTTTCCACCGCGGCCGGAGCCTTCATTCCTATCGTGCCGTTTTTCTTCCTCAGCGGTTACAGCGCCGTCATTGTGTCGGCGGTGGTTTCGCTGCTGGCGCATTTTGCCGTGGGTGCGGCTAAGTCGCTGGTTACGGTGCGGTCCTGGTGGAGCAGCGGTTTCGAAATGACCCTGGTCGGCGCGGTCGAGGGTGTTGTGACCTACGTCATCGGCCTCGGTCTCGGGCGTCTCGGCACTTAACCCGGGCACCTCAAACGCGGAAGGTATCCGCGCGCCACGATTGGATAGACATCTTGATCTGCTTATTGGTCAGGTTCTCATCCAGTGCGCGCATAGCGAGTGTGGGAAGCTCTCCATCGGAGGCAAAACGAAGCGCCACCAATTGCGACTCGGTCAATTCCGGTATTCGCGCCCTTGCCGCTTCGGGCAGAA
Organism: uncultured Acidobacteriaceae bacterium; assembly: GCA_963758385.1. GTDB lineage: Bacteria > Acidobacteriota > Terriglobia > Terriglobales > Acidobacteriaceae > PALSA-350. The sequence continues at coordinate 1,335,796 of CAVWVA010000002.1, forward strand.
GCAGCGAGAGCCGTAGCCGCTCCTCCAGGCGGATCACCCGGTCCTGTACCTTCAGCGCGTAGCCCCTGGCCTTGCCGGCGGCTAGGAACAATGCCAGAGCGAGCAGCATCCACAGCGTGGAACGCAGGCTGGGGTGATGCACGAACGCAATGATGCTCAGGACGATGGCCGCCAAAATGAGCGGCCCGAGGACAAAGTGGAAGAGGGGATCGAACCTGGCATGGTTGGCAAAGGTTTGCGGCTTGCTACTCGCCATCGGAAAGCTCCTTCGTGATCCAGACCATCATGCTTGTTTCGCGCCCTCTTGCGCCAGTTCTGCCTGCGACTGCCTGTGAAATGACCAGGAGATGACGAAAAGCGTCGCGGACCTGCTGGCTCGCAACAAGCCTCGTGGCCTATAGTAGTAAGCCGTACGTAAAGGAAGATCCGATGCTCAAGAGATTCTGCGCCCTGCTATTTGCTGCTTCGCTCATGCCCTACGCGCTTCTGGCGCAAACAACTCTGGCGGCCACTCCGCCGATGGGTTGGAATAGCTGGAACCTGTTCGCCGGCAAGGTCACGGATAAGGATGTTCGTGCTACCGCCGACGCCATGGTCTCTACAGGCATGAAGGACGCGGGCTATCTCTACGTCAACATCGACGACACCTGGGAGGCCGGTCGCGACGCGCAGGGCAATATTCAGACCAACAGCAAATTTCCCGACATGAAAGCTCTGGCCGACTACGTTCACTCCAAGGGCCTCAAAATCGGTATCTACTCTTCGCCTGGCCCCAAAACGTGCGCCGGCTACGAGGCCAGCTATCAGCACGAAGCACAGGACGCCAAGACGTACGCAGCCTGGGGCATTGACTACCTGAAGTACGACCTCTGCAGCTTTCGCCAGATCATGATGCAGCAGGCGCCGAATGATCCGCAGAAAGCCAACCAGATGATGAAGGATGCTTACGAAAAAATGCACCAGGCGCTGCTGGCGACCGGACGCCCCATCGTGTACAGCTTCTGCCAGTATGGCTTTGACGCAGTATGGGAGTGGGGACCCTCTCTGGGGGCAAACCTATGGCGGACGACTGGAGACATCGATCCCACTTACGACCGCATGACGTTGATTGGCTTTTCGCAAGCCGGCCTGTCGAAGTATGCCGGTCCCGGCCACTGGAACGATCCTGACATGTTGGAAGTGGGCAACGGCAAGCTGACGCTGGACGAGAACCGTACGCACATGAGCCTCTGGGCGATGCTTGCGGCGCCGCTGCTGGCAGGTAACGACCTTTCCAAGATGAAGCCGGAGACGCTGGCGATCCTCACCAACCGAGACGTCATCGCCATCGATCAAGATCCGTTGGGCAAGCAGGGAGATCGTGTATCCGAAGTTGGTCCCATTGAAGTCTGGGCCAAGCCGCTCCAGGGTGGAGACAAGGCCGTAGGCATCTTCAACCGAAGCGACTCCACCCTGCCCGTCACGGTGAAGTTGAGCGATCTCGGTATTTCCGGCAGCGTCAACGCGCGAGACATCTGGCAAGCCAAAGATTTGGGAAAAATCAAGAACAGCTATACGGTGAGCGTGCCGCGCCACGCCGTCGTCCTACTGCGCCTGACAAAGTAAACCGGGAGCCCATTCCTGACACGGCCCTGCCACAAATGCAGGGCCCACCCGCTGATTTGTTGCCGGCGGAAGTCTTTTAGCCCGGTTCCCCTCCTCCGCTTGCTTCTGTTGGCGGGAAAGGCAAGTTTTCCCACGTTTTTTTTAAAATTGAATAAAACTGGTCCGTTTTGCGGCTTTTGGGGACATTTGCAGCGACTGCATGGGCTTCCCACTCTTTTTCAAAAAGGTGTTGCAAGCGGCAGGTGGCGCCCCGAAACAGGGGGTGGGTTGAAACCTCTGGAGTTCCACTCAAGCCAAAGGCGGCTTGAATGGGGCGCCCGCTGATTTGTTGCCGGCGGAAGTCTCCTAACCCAGTCCCCTCCTCCGCTTGCTTTTGTTGGCGGGAAAGGCAAGTTTTCCCACGTTTTTTTAAAAATTGAATAAAACTGGTCCGTTTTGCGGCTTTTGGGGACATTTGCAGCGAGTGCATGGGCTTTCCGCTCTTTTTCAGAAAGGTGTTGCAGGCGGCGGTGCCCCGAAACAGGGGGTGGGTTGAAACCTTTGGAGTCCCACTCAAGCCAAAAGCGGCTTGAATGGGGCGCCCGCTGATTTGTTGCCGGCGGAAGTCTTCTAACCCGGTTCCCCTCCTCCGCTTGCTTTTGTTGGCGCGAAAGGCAAGTTTTCCCAGGTTTTTTTAAAATTGAATAAAATTGGTCCGTTTTGCGGCTTTTGGGGACATTTGCAGCGACTGCATGGGCTTCCCACTCTTTTTCAAAAAGGTGTTGCAAGCGGCAGGTGGCGCCCCGAAACAGGGGGTGGGTTGAAACCTCTGGAGTTCCACTCAAGCCAAAGGCGGCTTGAATGGGGCGCCCGCTGATTTGTTGCCGGCGGAAGTCTTCTAACCCGGTTCCCCTCCTCCGCTTGCTTTTGTTGGCGGGAAAGGCAAGTTTTCCCACGTTTTTTTTAAAATTGAATAAAACTGGGCCGTTTTGCGGCTTTTAGGGACATTTGCAGCGAGTGCATGGGCTTTCCGCTCTTTTCAGAAAGGTGTTGCAAGCGGCAGGTAGCCCCCGAAACAGGGGGTGGGTTGAAACCTTTGGAGTCCCACTCAAGCCAAAAGCGGCTTGAATGGGGCACCCGCAGATTTGTTGCCCATTCAAGCTTGAAAATATCCCGCCGCAGCGGGATATATGGGATTGGCCGGATTTTTGACAGGGATCGGGTGTCTTACCGGACAGCGGTGAGACTGTCCTTGGCTCGCGTGTAAGGCCGAAACTACCGGCGACTGCCGGCTAGAGAGCGGAGACGCGAGATCCGCTGCCTGCCGATATCGTCTGCTACCCAAGATATAGCTGCTCCGGGATTGGTGCAAGACGCGCGGACGATATTTCGCGCCGAGATTACTATTTTGGCGTTACTGCTGCCCTGGTTCAGCTGGCGGCAGCCAGATAGACCGTAAACCACTTATTAACGTCACTCCACTGCTGGCGCAACCGGAACCCGGCGCGTGTGAGCAAACTCATCACCCGCTCGTCGCTGAACTTATAACTATTCTCGGTATGGATCGTCTCGCCCAAGCTGAACCTGATTTGCAGGTCCACCGCGCGAAGCAGCACCCTTTGCGTCATCAAACTCTCAAGGTGCATCTCGATCCGTGACTCCTGCTCATTCCAACGGGCACGGTGGCGAAACAACTGAGGATTGAAATTCCCTTCCAACTCCCGATTGATTCTGACCAGCACATTCTTATTGAATTGGGCCGTGACCCCCGCCGCATCGTCATAAGCAGCCAGCAGCGTCGGCACGTCCTTCACCATATCCGTGCCCAGCAACAGACAGTCCCCGGGCCTCAACTGCGCGCGCACACCGCGAAGCACTTCGATCGCTTCGGCGGGGGAAAAGTTCCCAATGCTCGAGCCGATGTAAAGCACCAGCCGCCTACCCGCGGCCTCTGCCCAATTCTGCCGCATGCCTTCTGTGTAGTCGGCAACGATAGGTTCGACCGTAACCTCGGGCAGCTCCGCCTCAAGCCGCGTCCGGGCTTCTTCGAGGGCAGTCTCAGAAACATCGATGGGGTAGTAAGTCACGCTGCCCTGCATGCCGACCACGGCATTGAGCAACAACCCTGTCTTGGTGGCCGTACCAGCGCCCAGCTCGATCAGCGACAGGTCGCGGCCTCCCGCCGCGGCAGCGACGATTTCATTCGCGTGGTCGGACAGGATCTGTCTCTCCGTGCGGGTAACGTAGTACTCCGGAAGCTCGGTGATTTCCTCAAAGAGCTGGGAGCCCGCCTGGTCGTAGAACAACCAGGGAGACAGCGTCCTGGGACGCTCCATAAGGCCGTTAATAACTTCAATAGCCAGTGGGCTGGACGCGATCACTGGCAACTTGGGTAATGAAATAGCAGACATGGAATCTCCCCGCGCTTCCGCTTACAGCAAATTGGTTAGATGTTCGCCAAACGAATGCCTGAAAACTGCCATCGTGTCGCAGGAGAGAAAAAATTGCGGTAAGTAGCGCGGATATGAGATGCGGGCGTGACCACCGAACCGCCCCTCAAGACCATCTGACTGCTCATGAATTTGCCGTTGTATTCGCCTAAAGCGCCCGGTATGGCAAGAAAGCCGGGGTATCCGACATAAGGACTCTGGGTCCATTCCCACACGTCGCCAAACACCTGCGCCGGCGTATTTGCCGAGCCTTCCACCAGGGCCCGAGGATGGAGAGTTCCGCCGTCCAGCAGGTTTCCGCTTATTGGCAGCCCCTGGGCCGCGATCTCCCACTCCGCTTCCGTAGGGAGCCGCTTGCCGGCCCAGTGGGCAAATGCGTCCGCCTCAAAATAGCTCACGTGGCAAACGGGGGTTTGCAGTAGTCCTTCCAGCGGCTGCTCTCCGAACATCGTGTAAACCTGCCAGACGCCATCCTGCTGCCGCCAATAGAGCGGAGCCTTCCAGCCCTCGCTTTTCACCGTATCCCAGCCTGCGGCGAGCCAAAGATCGGGACGCCGGTAGCCGCCGTCCTCGATAAATTGCAGATATTCGGCGCAAGAAACCAACCTCGACGCCAACTCAAAAGGGCGCAGGTACTCCGGATGGCGTGGGAGCTCATTATCGAAGCAGAACCCATCCCCGGCAAACCCGACATCGAGCAGACCGCCCTCATACGCAATCCACTCAGTCTCCCCCAGAGTAGGCGCGTGGAAATCGACCCGTTCGTCAACGTAGGCAGGGCGCAGAGGGTTGGTCCACAAGGCGTGCTTGATATCGGTAGCCAGCAACTCCTGATGCTGCTGTTCGTGGTGCAGCCCCAGCACGATTCGTCGCCCCACTTCCTCTGGCGGATTTGAGGCCAGCAGGCGCTGAATGCCGTCCTGCACATGCCGGCGGTATTGCATGATCGCCTCTACGGGAGGACGGGAAAAGGAGGCGCGCAGCTTCTTCTCGGGCTGGTCGGAAACGGAGTTGTAGTAACTGTTGAATAGCCAGCGAAAGTCAGGATTGAATTCGCGGTAGCCGGGGAGGAATTCGTGCAGCAGGAAGGTCTCAAAGAACCACGTGGTATGCGCCAGGTGCCACTTGGCCGGGCTGGCCTCGGCGCAGGACTGCACCATCATGTCCTCGGGCGATAGCGGCAGGCAAAGCTGCTCGCTCTGACATCGCACCTTTGAGAAATCCTCAAAAAGACGAGCCGTTGTCTCGGTCGTTGCGGTCGCTGGCGTCATAGAAAGCATTTCTCCCTCTACTTAGAGACCCGAAGCGCCTGGGTGTTGCCTATTTTTTTTCCCGGGGGGTATAAAGCAGTCTTTTCTATGTTGCTCACGCTTCAATGAGCGCTCAAAAGCCGCGCGAGGGAGTAGGCCGCTCCCGCCGCCAGGCCGCCGATCACCACCGTCTGCACCGCGCTGCGGACTGTACCCGCCCCCGTGAGCTTGCCTTTGATCCCACCAAACAACAGCAGCGCCACCAACGTGATAGCCACCGAGGCGGTAAGCGCCGACGGTAAGCTTTGCCCAACCATATAGGGAACCAGGGGAACGAGGCCCCCAACCACGTAGGACAAAGCGATGGTGATCGCGCTGCGGCTGGCTCGATTGCGCTGTGGTTCTTCGAGACCCAGCTCAAACCGCATCATGAAATCCACCCATGCCTGGGGCTTGCGTTTGAGAGCCTCGAGAACTGGCATGCTTTCGCTTCGTTCCACGCCATATTGCTCAAAGATCTCGTAAATCTCTTCTTCCTCGTCTCGTGTCCGCTCGACGATTTCTCGTTCTTCGCGGGAGCGTTCGCTGGAGTAGTGCTGGGCATCTCCCTGGGCGGCGAGAAATCCGCCCAAACCCATGGCGATCGACCCGGCGGCAATCTCCGCCAACCCGGCCAGCACCACTACGTGGGCCGAATTCACCGCCCCGGACAGTCCGGCCGCCAGGGCAAAGGGAACCGTCAATCCGTCCGACATGCCAATCACCACATCGCGCACCAGCGCAGTGGACTCAAAATGACTTTCCACATGGTGTGGCGCAGACGTTGGGCCAGCGTCGGTCGGCATCCCGGCAGTGTATCGCAGTGTGCAATGAGCCAAGAAATTTAACGGTTGGAGAAATCAATGTCAGGTGACAACTTCATCGCGACAACGGATAACCACCCAGCTGCGTCAATACATCTGCTGGCCCCGTCTAAATATCCGTTGACGTGTTGTGTCAGGACTCTCAGGACTCAATGATGAAACTCACCGCAAGATGTGCAGTGATGGGTCTTTTGATGGCGATCACCGTGCCGTCCGGCTTGGCGCAGGAAGGCGATGCTCCGGGGCCGCCAGACGGTGGGAATGCCATGGGTCGAGCCTTTGGCCGGGGCAACGGCGTTCGCGGAACCGTCACTGCCGCCGCCCCGGGAAGCTTTACCGTCCACACCGAAGAAGGAGAAACCTACCAGATCCTATACAGCGCCAACACCCACCTGATGAAGGACCGCCAACCCATCGAGGCCAGTGAAGTTCACGTGGGAGACATGTTGATTGCCGGGGGCGTCGTCGATGCCAAGGCAAAAACCGTGGGCGCGGTGTTCATTGCTGATATCGATGCCAACCAGGTTCGCAATGCCCGCGCCGAATTTGGCAAGACCTGGGTTGCAGGCAAGGTTACCGCCATTCACGAGCTCAAAATAACCATCGAGCGCGCCGGCGATAAGCAGCCGCAAACTCTGGCGGTGGACGAAAATACTTCCTTCCGCAAGCACCGGGAAGACGTGACCCTGGCCGATGTAAAGGTAGGAGACTTTATCAGCGCCCAGGGCGCGCTACATGCGGACACGTTTCTGGCCACAACCTTGCGGATTATGACGCCGGGCGGCGGAGGACCAGGAGGCGGAGGACCAGGCGGCGGTGGCCCGGGCAACGGGGCAAGGCCCCCGCACAGCGACCCCAGCCCATCGGCTCCGGCCGCTCCCGGACCCCCGCCCGGCCTGTAATCCGTCCTGATGTGAGGAAGGTCTAAGCTGTGTGCATAGCAAGAGTGAATCGAGTCGAATGAGACGCATGGCCCCGCTTTTGTGCCTGCTGGGTAGCCTTCTCATTGCGCCTGGGGAAGCGCAAACCACTCCCGCCCAAACCCCGGCGGGTCCGCCTTCCTCGTCTTCTACCCTGGCGCCGGCCCCGCCGCCGACGGTGGCCGGCGGTCTTGTCCACGGCACCGTGAAATCGGGCAACGTTCCCCTGCCCGGCGTAAGCATCGTCGCCACCAACACGCTTACTGGGAAGCGGTACGCCACCATTACCGACATCAACGGCAACTACTCAATGACTATCCCCACCAGCGGCCGGTATGTGCTCAGGACAGAGCTGGCGGCTTTTGCCGCGGAGACCAAGGTGGCACTGCTTAAGCCCACGGGAACTTCACCGGTGAACCAACAGGCCGATTTCGCGCTCACGCTGGCCTCGCGGGTACCACCGGAAACGGCGCAGGAGACTGCCGCGAACCAGGGCCCGGCAGGCCAAGCCGCAGGCCGTCAGGCAGGAACCGTACGCCGCAATACTGCTGGGGGGGCGCAGAATCTGGCCCTTCTTGCCCAGCTGGCCGGCACCGCCGACGCGGGCATCAACAGCGGAGCTACCGGGGCCACCCTGCCGTCGCTAGCCAATAACTCGGATTTTTCTACCGACTCCGTCGCGGTCACGGGCCAGGCAGGAACAACCAACCCCTTCGCCGGCGTCGACATGGAACAACTGCGAGAGAACGCAGAGCTTGACCAGTCACTCTCCGGGGGACAGGGTGGTCCCGGCGGAGGCGGACGCGGCGGAGGACCGGGAGGCGGAGGACCGGGAGGTGGCGGCGGTGGTTTCGGCGGTGGTCCCGGCGGAGGTGGCGGGGGATTTGGTGGAGGCGGTTTTGGAGGCGGAGGGCGGGGCGGCCGGGGTGGCGGCGGTTTCGGCAATTTTCGCAACTTCAAGCCGAATCAGCCCCACGGCGCTTTCTTCTGGACCGGCGGAAACAGCGCGCTCAATGCCACACCCTTTCCCATCAAGGAGCAAAAGGAGCCGCAGCCCAGTTACGCGCAGAATCAGTTTGGCCTTACCTTTATGGGCGCTCCCTACATTCCGCATCTGATCGAACACGACACCAAGGACGTGATCTTTTTCAACGCTTCCGGGCAGCGGTCCTCGTCGCCGTTTAGCCAATACGGCAGCGTGCCCACTGCCGCCGAACGTGACGGCAACCTCTCTGGCCTCACCACCCAGCAAGGCACTCCGATCACCATCTACGATCCCAACACCGGCTTACCGTTTCCCAACAACACCATTCCGCGGAACCTGGTGGTGAGCCAGGCAACGGCGCTGCTCAATTACGTTCCCCTGCCTAACCTGCCCGGCCAGTTCCAGAATTACCAGCGCCTGGCCTCGTCTGAATCCAACACCACCCGTATAGGCGTGCGCTTTCTACACAGCTTTGGCGCCAGTTCCGGGGGCTCACCTCTGGGCGGGATGATCCGCCAATATCTGGGCCAGGGCGGCTCTGGAGTCCACCAGAGCATGAATGTGAATTTCAACTACAGTCACGCGGCAGCCGACGAACTGAGCCTCTTTCCCGATCTTGGGGGCAAGCAGCAGACCCATCAGTATTCGGTCGCGCTTGGCTATTCCATTGGCAAAGGCAGGTTGACCAATAACCTCACGCTCAACTGGACCCGGAGCGAGGCCCAGCTCAAGAACGAGTTCACCAGCACGACGGATGTCGCCAGCCAGGTGGGCCTCGAAGGGCTGCCTACGAATCCGCTGCTTTATGGTCTACCCGACCTGACGTTGAACCAATTCACCAGCGTCACGCAGCAACAACCGAACTTCCAGACCAACCAGACCATCGCGCTTTCCGATGCCACCTCGTGGATTCACAAGAAGCACAACATCCGCTATGGAGGAGATTTTCGCCGGGTGCATGACGACCTCTTCGGCAGCACGGGCAATCTCACGGGAACCTTTATTTTCACCGGTGTGTTCACCCAGCAGCCCGGCACCAGCGGGACCAGCGCGAACTCGGGTTCCTCGCTGGCCGATTTATTACTCGGGTTGCCGCAGCAGAGTTCGCTGCAGGCCCCTTACCAGAAGACTTACCTGAGGCAGAATGCGTGGGATGCCTATGTTCAGGACAGTTGGCGAGCACTCCCCAACCTGACCCTGCTTTTCGGGCTGCGTTATGAAAACTATTCTCCCTATTCGGAGAAGTACGATCGGCTTTCGACCCTGGACACGGGCAATGATTTTGCTTCGGTCGCCACGGTTCTTTCCGGAGGCGTGGGCCCTTACACGGGAAAATTCCCCCGCGATCTGATCTACCCCGAGCGCAACAACTTCTCTCCGCGCATTGGCATCGCTGTTCGGCCGATGAAAGACACGGTAGTGCGCGCCGGCTATGGCATTAACTACGCCGAAGGCCAATACGCGAAATTTATTCAGGATTTCGCCTTCCAGCCGCCTTACGCCGACGTGCAGACCAACGAAGTAATGGCCGGCGTTCCGATCACTTTGCAAAAGGGATTTCCCGCGCCACAAAGCGAGGGAAATTACGCGGTCAATAAGTACTATCGCCTTCCCTATGTGCAGGTGTGGAATATCAATCTACAGCGCACGCTCCCGCTGGGGATCGTGCTCAACATCGGTTACAACGGGTCGAAAGGGACTCGTCTGGATATCGTGGATGCGCCGGGACGCACCGCCAATTCCACGCAGAGCGGAGTTTTTTATGACTACGAAGACTCGGTAGCCTTCTCCAACTACAACGCGCTGACGGTAAGCGCCCGCAAGCGGCTGCAGCGGGGGATCGCGATGGGGGGCACCTACACCTATGGCCACTCCATCGACAACGCGAGCTCGATTGGAGGCAGTGGGGGCACCGCGACGGTAGTAGCGCAGAACTGGCAGAACCTGCTGGCTGAGGAATCGAATTCGAGCTTCGACATACGGCACCAGTTCACCGGCAATTTTCTTTACGAACTGCCATTCGGTCCGGACGAGCATTGGATCAGCACCGGATGGCTGGGTCATGCGCTCAGCGGCATCTCCGCCTCAGGCACCTTTGACTTCGCCACCGGAGAACCACTCACGCCACATTACGAAGCCACCGTGGATGAGGTGGCGCGGGGCAGCACTAATTCGCAGCGTCCCGACCGGGTTCCGGGCGTTTCGCTCACGGCCGGCGGAGGCTCACTCGACAACTGGTTTAACAAGAATGCTTTTACCACTCCGGCGGCCACCTATGGGACTGCGTCACGCTACTCCATTCCCGGACCGGGTACGGTTTCGGTCAATGCGTCGCTTTCCAAGACCGTTCGTTTTTCTGAGACGCGTACCTTCGAGATGCGCGGCACCGCCAATAACGTGTTCAACACCGTCCAATACTCGGGAGTGGATTCGACGCTGGGATCGGGAACTTACGGCGAAGTGACTTCCGCCGCCGGCATGCGTCAATTCACCTTCAACGCCCGCTTCCGGTTTTAGAGAGGATTCAGTTCGATGAAGGCCACCGGCTACTCGCGCAGACTAAGCTCCGCCCTCCTGGGGGCAGTGTTGGCCGTGATGCCGGTCGCCGCGCAGGACCAGAGTGCGGCCCCAGCCGCTTCGCAACCGGATCAGCAAACCGCCTACACCCTGAAGGTCGAGAGCGACCTGGTGCTGACCAACATCGTGGTCCGCGACAAGAAGACGGGAGAAGTTGTGCGCGGCCTCACCGCTAACGATTTCCAGATCCAGGAGAATGGCAAGCAGCAAAAGATCATCAGCTTTGATTTCCAGAGCGTCGATCAAGCTGCGCCTCTCAATGAGGCCACGGTGAACGGCAAGGCTCCCAATACCATCATGGGCACCATGAATCGCAGCGCTACGTCAGAAGAACTGCGCAACCATCGCCTGATCGTGATGTTCTTCGACATCACCTCCATGCAGCCGGAGGACCTGGAGCGGGCCCAGGACGCGGCCCGCAACTATATTAACCAGAAGATGCAGCCGGCAGACCTGGTCGCTGTCGTCTCGCTCGACTCATCGTTATCGCTCGACCGCGATTTTACGGCCAATAAGCAACTGTTGCTGAACGCAGTCGACAGCTACTCCGGGACCCAGGGCGCCGGCTTTCAGGCGGGAGCCACCAGCACTACCAATCAGGTGGAAGACACCACGGCTTTCACCGCCGATGAGTCTGAGTACAACGACGTCAATACCGACCGCGAGCTTTTCGCCTTTGCCGACATCGCCCACTCGCTGGCCTACATCAACGAAAAGAAGTCGCTGCTGTATTTCTCCGGCGGTATCCAGCGCGACGGCATCGAGAATCAGGCCTCGCTGCACGCCGCCATCAATGCCGCGGTGCGTGCGAACATGTCAATCTATTCCGTGGATGCGCGTGGTCTGGAGGCAATTTCACCACTGGGCGACGCCTCCACCGGAAGTCTCCGCGGCACTGCCGCCTACAATGGCGCAGCCGTGCAAAACAACCTCGACTCCAACTTCAATACCCAGGAAGTGATGGCCACGCTTTCCAGCGATACCGGCGGGAAAGCGTTCTTCGACTCGAACGACTTCTCTCCTGCCTTCCAGCGCATCCAGCAGGACACTTCCGCCTACTACGTGATCGGCTTCCGTTCCACCGACTCTGTGAAAGACGGGCGCTACCGCAAGCTCACCATCAAGATCAACCGTCCCAACCTCAAGCTCGAATACCGCCCCGGCTACTATGCTCCCGCCGACTACCGTCATGCCAACAAGGATGAGCGTGAGCGGCAATTGCAGGAGCAATTATCCACCGACCTGCCCGCCACCGATGTCGAGGTTTACCTGCAGGCCTATTATTTCCGCACCGACGCGGGTAACGGGACGCCCCGGTTCTATGTGCCGGTATCTTTGATCGTGCCTGGCTCGCAGATCCCCTTCGTCAAAGGCGGGGACCGCAGCAAGGCTACCCTCGATATCATCGGCGAGCTTAAGAACACGGCCGGCCAGGACATGGCCGAAATTCGCCAGACGGTCAAGCTTGCCATCGATGACTCGCAGCAGGTCTCGCGCAAGAACATCCAGTACACCACCGGCTTCAGCCTGCCGCTGGGCAAGTACCATCTGAAATTTGTGGTCCGCGAAAATCAAACCGGCCGCATGGGCTCGTTCGAGACAGATATTAATCTGCCCGATCTGAAGAAGTTTCCGCTCAAGCTTAGCTCGGTCGTGCTCTCCAGCCAGCGCGTGGCTGCCGGCAAGGATACGAGCAGCCCGCTTACCAACGGCGGCTTTACCTGGGTACCGAATGTGGCCCATGTGTTTCGTACCGACCAGCATTTGTATCTGCTGTATGAGGTCTATGACCCCGCGTCTACACGGACAGCCGCCAGTCCGGCACCTGCCACAGCGCCGAAGTCTGGAGTGCAGGTATTGACCAGTATTGAATTTCTCCAGGGCACGACAAAGGTTTTTGAGACGCCGCTGGTCGAAGCCAACACGGTAAATGTGCCCGGACGCGACGCGGTCGCTTTTGCCTTCGACATTCCGCTTGATCGGCTCACGGCCGGCCTTTACATCTGCCAGGTCAATGTCATCGACGACACTGGTGGGAGCTTCAGCTTTCCCCGCCAGGCACTGTTGGTCCGCGCCGCAGCTGCTCCGCCGCCCACTCCGGGGTCGCCGCCTTCACCGTCACCAGCAAATTGAATGCGTCTCGTCAGCTCTGTTCGCCGGCGGAGCTTCGATAAGGGCAGTGCCGGCATCCCGAGTTGCAGCATGTCCCGCGTTTCAAGTGATACTGCGCGGTAAAAACCAAGTAGGGGCCGTCGTAGTAATAATCCTCTCCTGCCTGCAGTGGGGCAGGTTTGGCGTCCGGCTTGGGCAAAGATTCACTCCCCATACTTCATTGTCGCAGGGTTGTGGGAAGTTAACGGCGCTCGGAATCGGCATCTTTCGGCCGCCTGAATGTTTTGTCAGGCTTTTACCTGGACTGCTCCAAGTCACGCGTTTGCACCCGCCGAATCGAATCAACCAATTCCTCCAGTCTGACCGGGTCTACATCGCTGACCGCGACCACCTCAAGATCATCCGTCCGGACGCTCCGCAAATGAAATCCCGAGTGCTCCGCCGTCAACTCACGAGTACCCGCTGCTCCCGGCCGCGCCAACAGGAAAACTGAAACACGATGCTTGCCGATGCTGTACAGCAACTGGGCAACGGGCTGGTCGTGCAGGTAAGCAAGGTTCGCCCCATCGAGCGTCGTATCTGCCGCCAGGCCCTGCGGCAAATTGAAGCTGAACGGGAGCTTGCCCTGGAACCACGGCTTTACCGTGTGTCGGTCGCTCGAAAGCACCTGTGGCGGCGAGTTGCCCGCAAGTGTTTCCATGTGCTGATCGAAAACCTCATTGAAGAGCGCCGCGTCTGCGCTTGAGGCGACCTCGACCGTTCGCGGTGGGAGGCGAAAAAACATCAAGCTCATCGAAAAAAGAATAAGCAGCATAGCCGCAGTGGCCCAACCCAGCACTCTGAACCGCCTGGGCCGCGACGGAGGAGCTGTCGCATGCAAGCGCGATTCGGACGCCAAATGGGTTAACCTCTGCTGCAAATCTGGCGGGGGTGCGTACCGTTGTCCGGCCTTTGCGGTGGCGCTCTTAAGCAGGCTGAGAGAGAGAGCGTTCGAGGTACATGACGGGCAGCCGGCGAGATGGTCGTTAGCTGCAGACAGTTGCTCAACCGGCAACTCTCCGTCGACCAGGGCGTGGATCGTGGAGGGAGAAAGATGTTCGCTCATGGGCGAACCTCGCGGGCGCCTAAGTTAATCCGCAGAGCCGTGCGTGCACGCGCGATGCGCGACATGACGGTGCCGATGGGAATCTCGAGGACCGCGGCAATCTCCTTGTACTTCATCTCCTCCACGTCGCACAGCAGGATCACCTCCAACAGCGGCGCAGGCAGCTTCTCCATGGCAGCGTGAAGCGCGGCCCGATCGCTGAGCCTGATCAAATGGATTTCCGGAGTCTCCCGATCAATCGCCCCTTCAGGGTACAAAGCAGGCCCGGCCTCATCGTGGTCATTCAATTCCTCTTCGAGTGCGACTGTGCGTACAGCCGCGAGCCCGGTGCGGGAGGTGAGATAGGTGTTTCTGAGAATGCGAAAGATCCATGCCTTGAAGTTGCTGCCTGGCGCAAAGGTCGTGAATCCACGAAGGGCTTTCAAAAACGTCTCCTGCACCAGGTCTTCCGCGTCCGCGGCATTGCGCGAGAGCCAAAACGCCACGTTATAGAGCGAGGGAAGCAGGGGCATCACCAGCTCTTCAAACCCATTGGTTTGAGGGCCGGCGGCACCAACCGCGCGCTTCCATGGCAACAGCGTCATCCGCTACACACTCACTCCTCTCCACAGATGAGAACTGGCATCTCGCAAATTTATTCCATAAGCGCGAATAAAGCGTGCCTTGCCCAGTTTGCATACCTGGAGGATTCACCCAATGGATAACCGTACACGCCCACAGCAGCAGGTTCAAATGAACCAGGCGCCACAGCCCAACCCGGCCGGGAACGATGGAATCGACCGGCGAAACTTTCTCAGCTGCATGGCCTGGGCAGGCACCGGTCTCTTGTGGACCATGGCAGGTGGCATACCTACGTCAAGAATTTTCGCCGCGGATACCCAGGCAGCGGACGCATCGCATGTCCGAGGCTCTTTCAGCTTCGTTCAGATAAGCGACAGCCACATCGGCTTTAAGAAAGCAGCCAACCAGGATGTAACCGGGACGCTCCAACTAGCGCTCGACAAGATTAATCGCCTTTCCGTCAAGCCTGACCTGCTCTTGCATACCGGCGATATCAGCCACTCATCCAAACCTGGGGAGTTCGACACGGCGCAGCAGATGATCCAGGGCGCCAGGGTAGGGGAAACTTTATACGTGCCGGGAGAGCACGATACGGCAAGCGACGACGGTGTTCTGTATCGCCAACAGTTCGGCAAGGGCACCCTGGGCAGCGGCTGGTACAGCTTCAACCACAAAGGCGTTCACTTTGTCGGGCTCAATAACTCTCTGCAGATTGACGCCCTGGGTAGGTTGGGGCCCGGGCAGCTGCAATGGTTGAAGGTGGACCTGGGCTCGCAATCGGCGTCGACGCCGATTGTGGTCTTCGCCCACATCCCTCTTTGGATGGTGTATCCGGATTGGGGCTGGGGCACGCAGGACGGCGCAGAAGCGCTCTCCTACCTGAAGCGATTTGGTTCAGTAACTGTACTCAATGGCCATATCCACCAGGTCGTGCAAAAAGTGGAAGGGAACGTCGCCTTCCATACGGCAACATCCACTGCATTTCCGCAGCCGGCTCCCGGTCAGGCGCCAAGTGCTGGTCCCATGGTGGTTCCTGCCGGAAAGCTGCAGAGCGTGCTGGGCATCACCGAAGTGAAATGCATCGCGAGACATAGTCACCTGGCGATTGTTGATTCCTCGCTGGCGGGTGAGGTATGAGAGCATCACGGATCGGATGCGCAACGATGGTGGCCGCCGCCTTATCTCTGGTCCTCGCTCAGTCCTTGATTTCTACGGCTCAAGCCACGCCTGCCGCAATCGCGGTAGGTGATCCGGCACAAGGCAAGCAGGTCTTTGAGAAACGATGCACCGGCTGCCATGCGCTGGAGCAAAATCGCGAAGGTCCACGACTCAAGGGTGTCTTTGGGCGAACTTCCGGGACGGTGCCCGACTTTGCTTATTCCCCAGCTCTGGTCAAAGCACGCGTCGTTTGGAATGAATCGTCGCTGGAGCAATGGCTTACCGACCCCGACACCCTGGTTCAAGGCAACAATATGGAATTCCACGTGGCAAAGGCGCAGGAGCGCCGCGACCTGATTAGCTTTCTGGAGCAAGTGTCTAAAACTCTGAACGATCCGGCTAAATAGTCGCGACTCTTCATCCGCCAAGCCATCCCGGCAACAATCTCGGGGGCTTGGGCCAACTGCAGCTTGTATAGCTTAGGGACGGCGTTCGCGGAATGCCCCATATCTTGGCGCAAAGTGCGCGCTCAGATATAGGGCACCCAGGGTTCCACTACGCGTAGGAAGCTTCGACCGAAAGCTCCTGGTGAGAAATGCGGCCTAGTAGTCCTCGCCGATAGGCATGCCCGGCGGCGCGTCGACTGGGGCAATGGGCACAAACTTCGCCGGGTCGCGTTCGAACTCCGCGATCCGAGCCAGGGCTGCTGCGCGATGCGCTTGTCTCTCGCGCGGCAGGCTCGTGGCGGCGGCAAGCTGTGTCTTCAGTGTGGATACTTCGAAGCGCGCAATCGCGCGTGCCTGGGCGGAGGTTTGTTTTGAAGACGCCAGCCCAAGCAGGCTCTCCAGTGTTGCCGATTCCACCGCGGATTGGATTTCGGCGGCAAGGCCGCTGGCCCGTGGCGCCTGCCATGTAGCCTTCAGCACGCTGCTCAACACTTCATCGAGCCCGGGATTGCTGGCATCCCGCGCGTGATACTCCACTAGCCGTGAAGCGCGCTCCGGACTCAACAGCAAGGCAAGCGTAAGATCGGCTGCCGACTCGGCCGCAGCCACAGGATCGAAAGTCAATCCGGTGAAGGTAGGAAAGTTCTCGCGCGTGCGAGGATAACCAGGCGCCGCCGGGGGGACCAACCGTAGCAGCGGCTCCGGGAGTGTTAGCGTATCGGGCGCAAGCGTGCGCAGTACGGCTGCGAGCGCCTTGCGCTGATCGGCTGCCGGCACAATCGCTGTCACCTCCTGCCCATCTCCACGCAACGCGTAGCGATAGTCCAGGCCGCCAATTTCCTTGGCCGCAGCTTCGGTCTGATAGCGATGCATTAAATAGAGCGGGACCAGCACATCGGCGAGTTGCGACATGGGCGTTCCCACCGGAATGGCATTCAAGCCGAAGCGCTGCAGCGCCGCGGCGCGTACCGACAGCACCCGATCGAGTTCGGCTGCGGAATCGGGCCCATTATCCCAAAGATGGGAGTGCGGATGCGCGCTGCCCAGAGGTCGCGAGTCTTCATCGGTGATGAAGTACAAACCTTGCTTTTGCGCCTTCAGCAGAATGTCAGCCAGATCGGCCGCCTCTTTGTCCGCGGGAAACTCTGCATAGCCATACTCGATCGCGACCTTATCCCACTCGCCGATGCCGACCGCGTAGGCGTGGGAAAGATCGGGCTTGCCGCTGCTGTCGAGCGTGATGAGCGGATGGGGGTAATCCATCACCGAAGTGCCCTGGCCCAGCGAACTGGCGGCAAAATTGTGCGCCAGCCCCAGCGTGTGCCCCACCTCGTGCGCAGCAAGTTGCCGCACGCGTGCCAGCACCATGGCCCGCAACGCATTGTCCGTTGGCAGAGGCGCACCGTCGAGATATGGATCGACCAGCGACTGGGCAATCATAAAGTCCTGCCGCGCCCGCAGCGATCCCAGCGTCACCTGGCCTTTGATGATCTCGCCCGTTCGTGGATCGGTCACGCCCTCACCGTACGACCATCCCCGGGTGTAACGATGCACCCATTGGATCATGTTGTAGCGAATGTCCATAGGGTCTGCGCCTTCCGGCAGCACATCCACACGGAACGCATTGCGATAACCCGCGGCCTCAAAGGCCTGGTTCCACCAACGAGCGCCTTCGACCAGCGCAGTGCGGATGGGCTCTGGCGCGCCGCGGTCGACATAGTAAGTAATGGGCTCGACAGGATCGCTGATGGCGGCGCTGGGATCTTTCTTCTGCAGGCGATGGCGGGCGATAAATAGCTGGTCGAGCGGCGCCCCCAGCGGAGCGGAATAGTCGCGATACCCTGAAGCAAAGTAGCCCGAGTTAGGGTTGTAAGCGCGAGGAGTATATCCCGGGCCGGGCAGCTCGATGAGCGAATGGTGCTCGTGCACCGTGACTGCATGGGCATCGGGCGTGACGTCGGCGACAAAAGACGGCGAAGCAGGCTCATCGGTAGTGAACGTGAGGATGGCTTCGACTTCGGTGTTGCGGGGAAAATTCTTTGTGCTGTCAGGCAAGATGGCAGAGCGCGATGGGTCCAACGCATATTTTCCCTGCTTCATTTGCACCAGGCGCTCGGCTACTCCGTGGGTATCCTGCAGGAAGAAGTCAGTGGCGTCCACCAGCACTTGTCCATCAGGGGCTTCTGCTTCCACCTTGAACCCGAAGATCACTGACTC
This sequence comes from uncultured Acidobacteriaceae bacterium, assembly GCA_963758385.1. Taxonomy (GTDB): domain Bacteria; phylum Acidobacteriota; class Terriglobia; order Terriglobales; family Acidobacteriaceae; genus PALSA-350. Next base: position 1,354,024 of record CAVWVA010000002.1, read on the forward strand.
GGCAAAGGATTGTTTCACTGTCGCCTGTTCGGCTGCGTCGGGTGACGAAGATCGGAAGGAGAGGTTCGGCTGAATCAGCAGAACCTTGTTTCCGCTGCGCATAAAATGAACCACCTGGGTGTTGCCCAGTTGTCCACGATCGAGAAACAAGTCGTTGGAACCGATGCCGTAGGGAAGCTGATCGATGTAGAGAAAATCCTTGTCGAAGGAGGGGATCTCGAGTAGCAGCTTGCCCGTCTTCGCCTCCCAGTACAAGGGGAAGAACCCATCCATCTTTTTAAGTCCGGCGATGCGTGTTTCCAGGGTGGCCGCGGACGGCCCAGCCTGAGCGCCTATTTTGGATGGAACAAACAGGGATGCAGCGAATAAGACCAGGAAGGGAAGCGAGCGCATTCCCTCATGCTACGAAACAAACTGCTCTTTGCCCAAGAATTTCCAGGAGGAAGCATCCACACAGAGATCTCTCCACTACGCTACGCTCCGGTCCCACGGCAGGCCGGGGCAGGCGAGATGACAGGGGAGAGGGTTGCACTTTGATGGAGAGCAGATGCCGCACACCTCACACCTCACACCTCACCTAAGTCCCGGTATCGAGGTGAAACGTCTTGTCATAAGGCACTACCGGATAGCCTTTTGCCTTCCAGGCGACCAGACCGCCCTTGAGGAACTTAACTCGTGCGACATCGACGTTTGGCGCCAGCAAGAGGGCCCTTTGGGCGATGGAGCGGCTGGTCTTATCGCTGGGGCAGGTGCAGTAAACAACCAGATCTCTATCCGTCGGAATGAGCGCCGGATTCTCAATCGCATCCTGCGGAGAGATGCGCTGAGCTCCGGCAATGATTTCGGAGTCTGCCAACAAGTCCAACGGTTGCCGCACGTCCAGAATCAACAGGTCTTGGTCGGTGGCCACCAGGTCATGGAGGGCTTCGGGCGTGATGGTAATCCGCTCGAACTCGCGCCGGGCCTTGATTCGCCGTATCCATATCACGGCTAACCAGCCCCAGATCACGATGGCAAGAACGATAAGGATCGAATTCATAGCCGGCTCTCCCTTGCGAAATCTTGATGGTGCTTAGATTAGCAAGCCGCGGGAAATGATTCGAGACTGTTTAAAGCGCCGTCGCCGCCAAACCAGCTTCTTCCACCCGCAGCACTCCTCCGAGAAAGGTGACGGTCTTACCCGGGACGGCGGCCGGCCGCTCGCCGGGGACCACGATCCCCGCCAGGTTCAGCGGGTCGGCGGCCGCCACAGTGATCGCCTCGTCCGCACCCGCTACGGCGTGCGAGCGCGTCTCTCGCAACGACGCCACCGCTTCCGGCACGGCGAATTGCTCCCCGCCAAATCCGTTCACGAATCGGCCACCGCGCACGCTGCCTCGGGCTTCGAGGCGGCGGAACATGCCTAACAGCTCCCGCCAGCGGGGAATCGTCGTCTCCCGCTCCAGCACATCGCGGAAAACCACTCCATAGCGCCGCAAGAGCATCCAGCAGGCGGACTCCAGCTCAGCCTCCCGGCGCTCCGCCTGGGCTCCGGCACTCTCCACTGCGCCTGCCGCGGGGTTCAAGAGGCACCACCGTCCAACCGTGTTGCGTGACCGCCGCACGGTGTTAAGCCCCCCCTGGAAGATGGCTTTGCGCCGAGGGTCAACCAGCACTCGCAAGCTGTCAAAACCATCGGCGGTCACCAGGCCGGCCGCAACCAACTCCCACAGCGCGCGGTTCACCTGTTCGACGGGGGCGTTTAATCCCCGCACCAGGTCGCCGGCGAAAACCGCTCCATATTGCGCCAGGTGGGAGCGCGCCTGCCAGGCCAATTCGCTGAGACACGCTTGCAATGCGGGTTCCGGAATGGCCCGCTCGGCCAGGCATCGGTCCATCCACAGCGCGTCCTCGCGGACAAAGAAGGTGATCGGCGCCATGCTGGTGGGCACAACTCGTTTAGGTGCGGAGAAATCGCTGCCATGGGTAGCGAATGCCGGGTGGGGAGAAATCCGTCCCCATCCCACCACGCCCTCCAGGCAAAGAGTATCCAGCCATCGCGGATCGTACCCGGCAACGCGCTGGGGCAGCAGTGTGCGCTCCCACTCGATCGCCGGGGCCTCGAAGCCCTCCAACAGGCGCAGAGCCTCCAGCACCCCCGACTCGCCGCTCAGCTGGCCGCGTGGGGAAACCCGCTGCCAACGCAGCAGCCACTGCATATAGACCGCCGGCGTGACCGGCTCGATCTGCTTGCGCAAACCAGCCAGCGTTCTCTTGTGGATGCGCTGCAGCAGCCTGCGCTCGCACCATTCCACGTCCTCGTCGCTCGAGCTACCGCGGCCTTCGAACACCCCGCGCAAGATCGTGCCTTGCATCTCCAACAACAGCAAGGTTGCCCAGATGGCCGCCGGCTCCAGTCCAAGCCGCGCGCCGAGGCTTCTTGACGTCACCGGACCAAGCAGCGCCATCCAGCCCTGCGCCGTCTTGCGCACAACATCGCCGTGTATCAATTCCCTGGCATCCGCCGGGCATTTGAGTTCGCTCTCTACGCCGACTGCCGGCCATAAAAGGCGAAGATGGGCCACTCTCTCCGCCGCCACCAGGTAGCGACGGCCGGCATGCTCTGCCATTGTGGCGCGGCCCTGAACCTCGAGCCGCTCAAAAAACACCGGCCAGTGCGGTTCTTTGGCGCAGATCTCCACGGGCGCCACCACGAGCGCACACAGCAAATCATGCAGCTCGTGTTCATCGCGCACATCGGGCCAGCACTCCTCGCGCAGCTCGGCAATCGCCACAGGATCGAGCCGCCCCGCCTCGCCCAGCAATTTCTCCGGCACCATGCCGCGCATGCTGACCGCGCGCGCCCGCCGCTCCTCAAGCGGCGCATCGTCCAGGAAGGCATACGGGTTGGCGTTCAATAATTCATGCGCAAAGGCGGACGGAACAGCGCTATCGACCGCCAGGCAGCGAATCGCGCCCGTTCTTATGCCCGCCAGCAGCCGGATCAACCCTTCCAGGTCCATAGCCTCCGTGAGCACGTCTTTCATCACTTCCTTAATGAGCGGATGTGATGGGATCTGGATATCGCCTTCAATATTCTCCTGGCATGCGGCAACCTGGGGAAAGACGCTGGCCAGCAGATCATCCGAGCGGGTGCGCTGCACCTGGGGCGCGATGCGTTTGCCGTTATAGAACCGCAGCAGTTGCAAACTGCGCCCTGCATCCCATCGCCAGCGCGCGCGGAAAATGGGCGAGTCCAGGGACGCCTGCTCCAGCAGCTCCGTTACCGTCTGCTCGGTAAGGAAATTGAAGACGTCGCTCAGCGGGAAGCTGTGCTGCTCGGCGAGGGAAATATTCAGCCCGTTATCCGTCGCGGCCGCCTGCAACTCGAAATTGAAACCGCGGCAGAAGCGCTTGCGCAGCGCCAGTCCCCACGCCTTGTTGATTCGTCCGCCGAAGGGCGCATGCAGAATCAGTTGCATGCCGCCGCCTTCATCGAAGAAGCGCTCGGCAATAATGGTGTCCAGCGCGGGCACCGCTCCCAGCACCGCGCGCCCGGCGGCGATATAGCCGATCATCTGTTCCGCGCCCGCGTCGTCCACGCAGCATTCCTGCTTGAGCCACGCCACCGTCTCCGCCACCTGGGAGTTCGACTGGCTTATGTATCCCGGCATCACATCGCCCGTGCGCGCGCTGATTTCCTGGCGCAGGCTGGAGACAAATCCTGACAGCTCAAACGTACGTTGCGGAGCCTCGCCCCGCCAGAAGGGCACATTGGGTGGTTGGCCGTGTGCATCCTCCACCAGTACCCTCCCCGCGCTTTCTACCCGCAGGATGCGCCAACTGGAATTGCCCAACAAAATCACGTCGCCGGCTGACGAATCGATGGCGAAGTCTTCGTCCAGGGTGGCGATCTGCACCCCTTCCGGCTGCACAATTACGGAGTAGAGCGCTGTGTCGGGTATGGTGCCCCCATTTGAAACCGCGATGGTTCGCGCACCTCGACGGGACTGCATTCGTCCATTTACCCGGTCGCGCAACAGGTACGAGCCATAACGCCCCCGGCTGGCTTCGATTCCTTCCGCCAACAGGCAAAGGATCTCGTCATATTCCGCGCGCGTCAGTCCGCGATAGGGGTAAGCTCGGCGTAGAACGTCGAACAGGGCGTCCTCTTCCCAGGGCTCCGCCGCGCAGGCTGCAACGATCTGCTGCATCAGCACGTCGATGGGGCACTGGGGAATTTCAAGCCGATCGAGCACGCCCGCCCGCATGGCCCGTACCAGCGCCGCGGACTCTACCAGATCGTCGCGCGTGGTCACAAAAAAGCGTCCTTTGGGAATTGCACCACGCCAATGCCCGGCGCGGCCTACGCGCTGCATGGCTGCCGCGATCGCCCGTGGAGAATTCACCTGGCAGACCAAGTCGATGCTGCCGATATCGATGCCCAGTTCCAGCGAAGCAGTGGCGACCAGTAATCGGATCTCGCCGTTCTTGAGTTTGCGCTCTGCTTCGAACCTCAGTTTTCTTGAGAGGCTGCCGTGGTGTGCGGCCACATTCTCCGCGCCCAGCCTTTCCCCCAGGCAAAACGACAGCCGCTCTACCATGCGCCGCGTATTGACAAAGACCAGGGTCGATCGGTGCTCCAGCGCCAATTCTGCCAGCCGTTCGTAGATGTCGTCCCAGACGGCATTGGTCGCAACCGACCCCAGCTCCTCGCCCGGTACCTCGATGCTCAGGTCCAGGGTACGATGTTGGCCCATCTGTACCACGGCCACTTCCGGGCCGCGAAGTCCTCCCAGGAAGCTGGCCACCAGCTCGATCGGGTTCTGGGTTGCGGAGAGTCCGATTCGTTGCGGCGGATGGCATCTGCCGCGGATCAATGCTCCCGGACTCAGCCTGTTTTCGCCGCAAACCAGTGCATCCAGCCGCTCCAGTGTAAGCGTGAGGTGGGCGCCCCGCTTGTCATCCGCCACTGCATGGATTTCATCCACAATTACGGTCTCGACCGCGCAAAGATTCTGCCGGCTCTTCTCCGCGGTCAGCAAAATGTAAAGCGACTCCGGAGTCGTGACAAGAATGTGTGGCGGCCGCTTCAGCATGGCCCGGCGCTCCGCCGGCAGGGTATCGCCGGTGCGCACGGCGGTGCGGATCCCCGGGCACAAGTAACCGCGCTCCAGGGCCAACTCCTGAATCTCGCGCAGTGGCTGTTCCAAATTCTTCTGAATGTCGTTGCTCAGGGCCTTCAGCGGGGAAACGTACACTACCGCGGTATTCGCCGCCAGCGACCCGTCGATCGCTTTGCGGATGAGCTGATCGATGCAGATAAGAAACGCGGCCAGAGTCTTACCGGAACCAGTGGGCGCTGAAATCAGCGTCGGACGGCCGGCGAGAATCGGCGGCCACCCCAGCTCCTGAGGAGAGGTAGGCGTACCGAACTTACTGAGGAACCACTCCCGCACCACGGGATGGGCCCAATCCAACGCATCCATTTTGTCGACGGCGGGGATGCTGGATAAAGGGGAGGCCATGCCCCATTTTAGGGCCTGAGCCTACACAGGGCGCGTAACTCGATACTGTGGATGGGTGGGAAAGTCGCGAAGGGAGGGGGCGGAGATCTGCCCCGGGATGTCACTGCGGGGTGTGCCTGGCCACTAGTTACTATTCAGGTGCAGGGCGGGGGAGGACGAACGCCTCCCCGTTAAGCCAGCCGTGAAACTCAGAGGAAGCCGTGCTTTTTATTGGCGTGCCAATTGGACTCTTCCTTCTTGAGCGGAGGAGGAGTGGTCTTTCCCCAAAGGGTGTGGTTCCAGGTCACTGCCTGCAGTCCGTCATGGCTGGGCTGGAAGACCATCGGTGGATCGACAGGCTTGCCATCCATGGCGTCATCAAACTTGACCGTGATCTGGCTTCCGGCATCGCTCCAATGTCCGAAAGTGGTGACCGCGCCTTTGCCCATATCCTGGGTCACCGTAGCAGTGCCGTCGGGACCCAGGCTTACGCTGAACGCAGGGCCGGCAGGGCCGGCTGCATCCGTGGTATCAGGTGCTTCGGAACTATAGATCCCGGCATATTTCGATACGGAGGCAAAAACAGGGGCCGCGACCAGCGCCAGAACAACGGCGGCGCCGGCGATTGCGAGTTGCAGATGAGACTGTTTGGTGGTTCTCATAACGTTCCAATGATTGCGCTACCCCGGTGTCATGGCAAGATGCAGTGAGAAAACTAAAGTTGTATAAAGCAACGCAACCGTGGCACTCGTTCGAGGACCGCTGGTCCGACGCGAACATTCCTTAGAATGCTGGTATGGATCTCTCTCCCGCCGAACGAGCCCGCCGCATCCGCCTGATATTGTTTGACGTCGATGGCGTCCTCACCGACGGCAAGATATGGACCGTGCCCCTGGGTTCGGAAGCCGGGGTGGAGAAGACTCTGGAGCCCAAAGGATTCCATGCGCACGACGGGATTGGCATTTCGTTGGCCCGGATCGGTGGCATCCACAGCGGCCTCATCACCAAGCGCAGCTCTGAAACCGTAGCCCAGCGCGCTCGCGCCCTGCGTCTGGAATACGTCTATATGGGTCAGGACTACAAGATACGTGCTCTCAGAGAGATCATGGAGCGAGGGTCGTTCACCCTCGACCAGATCGCTTACGCCGGCGATGACGTTATCGACCTACCGGTAATGCGTGTGTGCGGACTGGCCATTGCGACTGCCAATGCCCGCGACCAGGTGAAAGCTGCGGCGCACTACGTCACTCCCCATGCCGGTGGCGAAGGGGCGGGGCGTGACGCCGTCGATTTCATCCTGCAGGCGCAGGGAATCCTCGATCAGTGCATCGAGGAATACATCGACGAGCAGCATCCCGCCGCCGCTCGTGACCTGAGCCGAGCCTGACGGCGGGCTGGCGTATGCTATCTCTTTGGGTTGAAAGATGATGCCCCAGCCGTTTCCATCCCTTTCATGCGCAGGAGCGTGAGCAAACTGATGTTCATTCCATCCCGGTCCGTTACTTTTCTCTTCCTACTTTTCCTCTCGACTTCATCCGCCTGGCTCGGCAACCTTGCGAGTGCCCAGACCCTGAAAGGTATGGACGGTGCGGTGAACATCTTTGGTCAATTCTCTGGTAACTCCAGTGGCAACGGCGTGGAGGACATGCCGACCGACTCACTGGGTACGCTGGCGACGTTCCGGCAATCGCTGCATCCCTGGCTGGGCTATGAGGTTAACTACAGCTACACGCGGTTCACTGAGAAGTACTCCACCATTCCCTTCGGAGTGCAGAACAACATGCACGAGGTTTCTGGCGCCTACCTGTTGCAAGGCCCGAGCCTTCCCCTTCTCGGGCTTCAGCCTTTTGGCGCCGTGGGTGTGGGAGCCCTTATCTTTCTGCCGACTACCACCGGGGGCCAAATGTACCACCAGCAGACGCGGGTACCGCTGTTGTATGAGTTAGGCGTGAACTACCCGATCCTCACGTCGCACCTGGGCATCCGCCTGCAGTATCGCGGGCTGGTATACAAGACGCCGGACTTCAACTCACCGCTGTTGACCACCAACGCCCGGCGGCAAACCTCAGAACCGAGTGTAGGCGCCTACCTCCGGTTCTGATTTTCCCGTAGCAGGAGAACACTATGAGCCTCACCCGTAATCCTATCCGGCCTGCCAGGACGTGGATTGTGGCCTTGACCGCCCTGTTGTGCGTCCAACCGCTGCTGGCGAAATCGGATCAGCAGTGGGTCGGAACCTGGGCGTCTGCGCCACTCCTGGATTCTCACAATAAGAACGCGGAGGAACTGTTTGCAGGGGGCAACGGCGCCACTCTACGTGAAGTAGTGCATGTGAGCATCGGCGGAGACACGCTACGGGTGCGCTTTTCGAACCTCTACGGCACCAGTCCTCTGGTCATCGGTGCGGCCGAGATCGCCCAGACTCTCAAGGGTGCGGCGATCGTAGCCGGCAGCGGTAAGCCGCTCAGCTTTCACGGTGCTCCTTCGGTCTCGATTCCTCCCGGCGCATTGACGATAAGCGATCCCGTGACATTCAAGTTTGCTCCACTCGCCGACCTGACCGTCAGCTTCTATCTGCCCAGCCCATCAGGTCCTGTCACGGAACACCAGCTGGGCAACGCAACCAGCTATCATGCGCCAGGCAATGCAGTTTCCAGCGCCACCCTGGATGCACCAACCACATTGACCAGTTGGGAATACCTCAACGGCATCGATACTCTCTCCTCCACCGACTCCGCGGCGGTCATCACCATCGGGGATTCGATTACGGATGGCGCCTTATCGACCGTCGATACCAACGGGCGTTGGCCGGACGAGCTGGCGAGGCGCCTGCAGGCTGACCCGAAGTATCGCAAGTTATCCGTGTTGAACGAGGCCATTAGCGGAAACCAGATTCTGCGCGATGGCGCCGGCCCCGCTGCGCTGGCGCGGTTTGATCGCGATGTGCTCGCGCAAAGCGGAGCCAAGTATCTCCTCATCCTCGAGGGCATCAATGACATTGGCCGCTTGCACTCCGTTCCCGACAGCACTACCGCGGCGCAGCTCATTTTTGCCCTGGATCAAATGATCGTCCGCGCGCACGCCCATGGAATCGCTGTCATCGGATGTACGCTGACGCCCTACCACGGCGCGGGCTACTCCACCGAAAACGGCGAGACCATCCGCAAAGCGGTGAACGACTGGATTCGCACGGGTGGCGCCTTCGATGGCTTCGTTGACCTCGAGGCCGCGGTTCGCGATCCAAATCATCCCGACACATTCCTGCCCACCTACGACCCCGGCGATCATCTGCACCCCAACGACGCTGGTTATAAAGCGATGGGCGACGCCATTGACCTGAAGCTCTTCAAGCTGAAGCCGAAGCAGCCATAACTAATATGTTCTTAGCCGAAGCGCGGGTTGCTCAAAGGCGCTACGAATGTAATCCTCAAGCTATGAAGCGAGAACAAATATTCTGCTCCATTTTGGCATTGGTGCTGGGCTGCGGTGTGCCCGCCCGGGCGCAGGAAAAAGGGACCTGGCGCGCCGCGAACTCGACCGCCGAATCGATCACGGGCGACGTAGCATTTTCTGAAACGAAAATAGCCATCAATTTTTCCAGCTTTCCCATCGCTCAGATACGTGGACTCGAACCGGGTGAGGTAAGCGCTGTCTTTGATCTGGAGAGCAGTGCCGTTCGAGGAGGCAACCTTTACCGGTTGAGCATCCCGGGTTCGAAAAGGTTTCTGCACAAAAATACGCTGTGTGGATCCGAGGATGCGCAGTGGGTGGCGGTCTACGCCGCCGGAAACGGCTTGCATCTGGCGTTTTTCTCCGGAGCCAAAATGCCGGTCTTTACTCCGGAAGCGCTGGCGAACTCAACCGATCTATGCGGCACGTTCTCTTATGTAAGATGAAAGGCTCCGCCGTTTCCCCGGCTCATTGCCCGGCAACCGATTCCCTACAGACACACTTCAAGGTCGATTTCAAACCCAACGGATCGGCGTTTTGAACTGCGCGCAGCGTAGCGGACATTTCCTTTCGCAACCCGAATAAGAAGCCCAGGCTCAAAAGATATGGCCGGAAGATCGGTCACTGCTGCTGTCACCACACCTGATCATGAAGGGAACGTCCACGTAAAGCTGTCTGGAGAACCTCACGTCAACTCAGCCAGCATGAGGAAGATCGTCACAATCGCCGGCGCTATCGGTCTTAACGTGGGCATGTGTTGGGCCCTCATGTTGGACCCGGCGGCTGCCTCCCACAGGGCATTAACTCCATTTTGGACCGCCATCCTGTGGACATCCTGCCCCTCCATCGTGGCTATACGCATCGCCTGGTGGATTGTTCCGATACTCAACGCGATCCTGTACGCTGCAATCGCCCTCGCCATCCATGTGGTTCGCACCTATCTTCGTCCGTTCGCCAATTAAGCCACGCGATTCTCGACTGCGATTTATTAACAACTCGCCGGCCGGTACCGGTATGCGTATCAATCATGGTGACGTGCGCATGGTGACGTGCGGAGGACGATGATGTTGCCGGTGTTTAGCTGGCGATCGCTCTGGGCTCAAAGTTTTCCACACAAAGTGCAGTTTTTCACCGCTTCCTCTATGCACCGGGGTCGTCTATGCTCGCTAGATAGCAAAAGGGAAATAAAAAATGGCGGGCGACTCAGAAATCTTTAAACATGTAATGCAAAAACAAATCGGCAAGCTTGAATACTGGCGGAAGATTGAAATTCTGGAGGAAGGTCCATACGTGTTCCGAGTGATCCAGGAACATCAAGTGAGCCGGACGGAAAGCCCGAGCAAGCTGAAGCCGCTGGAACTGTCTGTCCCCGGCCGTTCCGAATGGATCTGTCCCAGCAAAGAAGCTGCCACGGAGCAGGCACTACGGTGTCTGCTGGAAAGCAAGAAAGACGACTGGCTGTTTTCTCCTTCGGCGTCTTCGGCGGCCTAGCCAGTCGCCAATCGTACGGTTTGGGCAAAAAAAGAGTTTCCTCCGTGGCTAAAGCCCTTTAGTTTTGGGTGCCCTATGTACGGCTGAAGCCCGTACCCTTCCGCCGATTTTATCTTCCTGGGTGAGCGGCAGGCCCAGGCCTCCCCGCATGTCGAGAGATGTGGAATAAGCGGATCTCATCCTTGGGATTCGTGGGAAAGAACTGCCGCCTAGCTGCAGAGTTTGGAATACAGAAGGATCTTGACACTTCCTGAGCCGCAGACATAGGATTGTGGGTCCCATATTGAAAGCTTTCAAAAAGGCTTGAATTTTCCACCCACTTCGAGGCTTGTGATGAATCGATCTCTATTGCGCGCAGTTTCTCCTCTTCTTTTGCTCTTCTTCACCGCTACTTGCTGGGCGCAGTTCGCGCAACGGGGCGGGTTGGCGGGAAACGTCTTCGATCCGTCAGGCGCTGTCATTGCCGGTGCGCAAATCTCCTTGCTCGACCTTGGGCAAAATCAGAGCCGGCACATCAAAGCCGATGCCGTTGGCCATTTCGAGTTCGATAACCTCACCGCCGGCCAATATCAACTGACCGCGACGCTCCAGGGATTCCAGACGCAGATATCGGAACCCATTACCGTCAACATCGGGGCGATCACCCACTATGACTTCAAGATGCGCCCGGGCACGGTAGGGGAGTCTGTAACAGTGACCTCGGAGGTTGGCGGGCTAGAGACAGACAATGCAACTCTGGACACCAATGTCTCGACACGGCAACTTGAAGATCTGCCTCTGAACGGCCGCAACTTCACGTCGATTGCGGCGCTGGCTCCGGGAGTCTCCACTTATCCGCAGGCCAATGTAAATCCGGGGGGAACCTACTCGGTGGGCGCGATGTTCGCCATGGGGGGAACTCAATTTACTACCGGGGGATCCTTTGAGGGCTCACGTGACAACGGCTTCTACGTCAACGGGGTCAACATCAACGACAATTACGAGAGCAGCATCAGCTACGAACCCTCCGCCGAAGCACTAGGCACGGGAACGATCCAGGTGGCGGATTTCTCCGCCGCTGTGGGCCACGATATCTCTGCCCTGACCATGCAGACCAAGGGAGGAACAAGCCAGTTCCATGGCGAGGCTTTCGACTTCATCGAGAACGATGCCCTGAATGCTGTGAATCCATGGACGAATGCCAACGAGATCATTACCGGGACCCCTGCTACCAAGCCCAAGTTGCGCCGCAACCAATTCGGAGGGAACCTTGGCGGTCCGATCTACATTCCCAAGCTGTTGCCCGGATTGAAGAACAGGCTATTCTTCTTTGCCAACTATGAAAATTTCATCGAGCATGATGGCAACCAATTGGTAACTGCTTCTGTTCCTTCCGCCGCGGAAATCACCGGAGATTTCAGCGAGCTCCTGGCGCCCAACGCCAACCCGATTCAACTGTATAACCCGTATCTGACCACTTACGATTCCAACGGTGTGAGTTCGCGGCCGGCGATTGCGGGTAACCGTGTCGACCTGGCCAAGAAAGCAGATGGATCGCCAGTGATCGATCCTAATTCGGCGGCGATTATCAAAGCGCTGTGGCCCGCGCCAAACGTCCCCAACACGCCGAGCAATGAAGTGAATTATGTTGCCTATCAGACCCCAGGAATCTCCAACTATCACATTGACACTCGCTTCGACGGGAGAATCACGGACAAGGATTCCATATTTGTTACCTGGTCGGAGCAGAATGGGTCGACCACGCTCACGGGTGGGATTCCTCCCGACGAGCTTCACAATTTTCCCGTTCAAGACAATGGGTACCTGGTGACGGCGAACTATGTGCACATATTCACGCCGCGGCTGACGAATGAGTTTCTGTTTGGAGCGGGAGACAGTGCACTGGTGACCATGTCGCCGAGCCAATTCGCCTACTATAACGGCGCCAGCAATCCACTGAATTCGCTCTTTCAAAACACCGGAACGGGTTTAACGAAAGGTGTGTACGCGGTATACGCGGGCAATTACGCCGCCGCGGGTGCGGGCGAGGTTTTCCGTGCCGAGAACGAGTCCTACCAGATTTCGGAAAACCTCGACTGGACGTTTGGCAGGCATTCTGTAACCGCGGGTTTCAACTACTTCCGCAAGAGCGAGATTGATTGGGATATCCAGCGGAACGTCAGTTTCGGAGGCTTCAGCACGAGCGGCGGCGATCTTGGGTATGTGGGCGGAGACAGCATGGCGGATCTGGAGATGGGCGCTCCATCTAACCTGTTTGTCCGTTACGCCATCAATGGTGGAGGCCCGACCTCGCCGGACTACAACATTGTGTTTCCTTACTGGGGCTTCTACGGGAATGACAAGTTTCGCATCAGTCCGAAGCTGACGATCACGGCGGGGCTGCGCTACGACTTGAGCATTCCAGCCTACACGCCGAATCCCAAAATTGCGCCCTGCTGCGCGATTTATACGGCGAACCCGGACGGAGGGATTCTGGCGTATCCGGGCATCGCCACGGGCCTGCCGATTCACTATCTCTCCGCTTCGAAAGTGGACTTTGCGCCGCGGCTGAGCATTGCATATAGCTTTACGCCGCAGAGAGTGATCCGCGCGGGCTATGGGATCTTCTATAACACCGGCGCGACGCAGATATCGACCACCGTGGGCAATGCGATTTATGGGACTTCTTCCGCGGTGAACTATAGCGTGAACAACACTACGCTGGGCTATGCTCCCGACACCCCTGTGCTCACCCTGGCGAACGTGTTCCCAGCTCCGTTGAGTACGACACTCGGGTCGTTTCCAGTGCCCACGGGTCCGGGCGAAGGATACGACGGGGACGGGCAGCTGGCCGGGATCACCTATTACGATCAGAAGTCCGTGCCTTTGCCCTACTATCAACGGATGATCGTCGATCTGCAGCAACAGGTTGGAGCTCACGACGTTTTCACCTTGTCGTATGCGGGCGTACAGGGGCGGAAGGGAACGAACGAGACCAATCTCAACCTGCCGCCTTACCAAACGGGATGGATCTACGGAGCCGGAGTAGGGGACCCAACGTACAACGCGGCGAGGCCTAACAATATTGGCAGGTTCGGCGATATCTACGTGATACGCCCAAACTTGAACTCCTTTTATAACGCGCTGATCGTTCAGTACCGGCATGACTTCAGCCAGGGGTTCCAGTTCCTCAGTAATTACACATGGGGCAAGACAGTATCGGATTACCCTTACGTGAACACGCTGGCGGCGAATGGTACCCCCGGAGCGGGTGTTGGCGGATTCCAGTATGCGAATATTTATAACCGCGGCGAAAGCAACCAGTCCCATCGCCATCGAGTTGTTTTCAGCGGAATCTGGACGCCGGTATACGGCAGCAACTGGTCGCAGTTGGCCAAGGTGCCCCTCACCGGTTGGCGAATCAGCGGGATCGCAACCATGGAGTCTGGAGATGCGCTGACGGTGTCGAATGGCGGTCCTGGGGTAGCTTGTCCCGGCGACGACGCTGGCACTCCTCTGTGCCCCACTGGCTATGGTTCGAGCGCGCAGGATGGCGCGGGTTTTGATGAATTGAATGTTACGGGCAATGCGAATATCAGTCATGGGCAGAAGAGCTTTTCGCGTCAGTTCGATACGTCGAAGTTCTCGGTACCAGCGATGAATGTTCGGGGGAACTCAGGTCTGGGAACGGTTTTTGGTCCCGGACAAGAACGAGTCGATCTTTCGGTAGCGAAGACATTTGCGATTTACGAACGTCTTCACCTGGAGCTCCGTGCGGATGCCTTCAACGCCCTCAATCACTCGCAGTGGAACGGAATCAACACGATCTATCCCAGCGGCAGCGCCCAATATCCTTTTGGCCAGGTCAACGGTGCGGGCGATGCCCGCATCGGCCAACTCGCAGTGAAGGTGGTTTTCTAGCTTCCGCTAGTCGTGTGGATGTTGTCTTTTGAGATCGGCAATAGCGGACGGCGTGGTTCCATGCAGCGTTTCATGCAACTGCAGATCATTTGTAATCTGAGCGCAATGTTTCTTCGCGACTCTACGGAAGCGTGCCCTGAACGCGCGATCCCAAGCAGCGAAAGAGGAAACACCTATGCTCAGGCTCTCCCTACGGGGGCTCTCGTCACTCGTTCTCGTCACCGCTCTGACAGTGATGACCAGCGTTCACGGTTTTGCAGAGGAGCGCGACAGCCGCGACCAGCGGGTGACCACGGCGGCGGCAAAGATCAAGCACGTATTTGTGATCGTGCTGGAGAATAAGACCTTCAGCAACACCTTCGGAACCAGCACGCAGGATCCTTATTTGCAGAAGACCCTGGTGCCCAAAGGCGCTCTGCTCACGCAGTACTTCGGCACCGGGCACGTAAGCCTGGATAACTACATCTCGATGATCAGCGGCCAGGCGCCCACGGCCGATACGGATGATGACTGCATTCCCGGTTTGTCGGGCACGGCGGGAAACTACAATGACGTGGAGCAAACGGGCAGGACCCGCGATGGCCAGGTGGAGGCGACCGGCGGCTGCATCTACGCCAAAGATATTAAGACTCTGCCCAATCAGCTGGAGAAGGCAGGACTGACCTGGAAGGGTTATATGGGCGACATGGGCAACGATCCGGCTCGCGAAAGCGCAACCTGCGGTCACCCGGAAATCGGAGTCGGGACAGATAACACCAATGAGGCGGAAGCGCCCAGCGCCGCGGTGCCGATGGGCGATGCTTACGCGACCCGGCATGATCCGTTCATGTATTTCCACTCCATCATCGATTCACCCAGCTGCAACACCCACGTAGTCAACCTGAGCAACCTGCCTTACGACCTGGCGCGCGAGCGGACCACGCCGAATTACGTTTTCATTACGCCGAACCTGTGCGATGACGGTCACGACGGTAGCGGCACCGGGGCCCCTGGGACGACTTGCGCGAATGGCCAGCCGGGCGGCCTTACTTCCGCCGATGCCTTCCTGCAGAAGTGGGTGCCGCAGATCATGAAGTCACCGGCCTTCAAGAAAGACGGCCTGCTGGTGATCACCTTCGACGAGAGCAATTTTGCAGAGAGCGTGACGGTCAACCCCACCACGGGACAAGAGACGGTAGATATCACGGCTCCGGGCGACACCTGCTGCGACCAGCAGCCGGGACCGAATCTCAGCGGCGTTCGGCCAACCTCATTGACCCTGGTCGATACTCCCAAGCTGGTGGAGAACCTGGTAATCAATGGTTACGGAGGCGACCAGGTGGGAGCTGTGTTGCTTTCCCCATTCATCAAGCCGGGAAGCACCTCGAGTTATGGCTATAACCATTACTCGCTGCTGCGGAGCCTGGAGGATATCTTCAAGCTCGATGAGCATCTGGGCTATGCCGCCGATGATGCGCACAATGACTATTTCCTGATAACGATAGGCAACGACGAGAACATCTTCCAGCCCAGGTATTAGAGCCACCGGCATCGCCGTTCGGGATCGCCCGGACGGCGATGCGGTGAATTTGCAATTTCCAAGGTGCGTCTCCAGGAATGCCTCATTTGAGTTCTCGCGACCCGTGGCCGGGTCGCAAGTTAGCCCTCATTGTTGTCGCGGTGCTGATCGTTGGGTTCCTGCCTTTCGATTTCGCCGCCGCGCCGCACTATGCGCGACCGATGGGAGCGTACGCGGAGGCCGCTGCCTCCAAGGGCAGAATTTCTCCCGTGGCGGCGCTGGGCAAGAAGATTTTCTTTGATCCTTCTCTGTCGGCGTCGGGCCGCATGTCTTGCGCCACATGCCATAGTGCTGCGCACGCTTACGGACCTTCCAATGGGTTGGCGGTGCAATTGGGTGGCCCGGGATTGAACCTGCAGGGCGCGCGGGCGGCGCCATCGTTGCGCTACGTGCTGAATCGAACGCCATTCTGGAGCAAGAAGTTCGTCGAAAATCCCGGGGAACGGCTGCTCGAGGGAAATGATCCTCCGGTCGGAGGCCTGGCGTGGGACGGCCGCTTCAACACGCTGCACGACCAAGCCGCGTTTCCGCTACTGGCGCCGAATGAGATGGCCAATGCCGGGCCGGAGGAAGTTGCGGCCAGGCTGCAGCGGGCGTCGTATGCCGACGAATTTCGCAAACTGTTTGGCGCAGAGATTTTTGCCGATCCGCTCAGGACGTTTGCTCAGGCGCGGGTAGCGATTGAGCGATTCGAACTGGAAGACCCGAGCTTTCATCCCTACGACAGCAAGTACGACGATTATCTGGATGGTAAGGCGCAGCTCAGCGAGCAGGAGCACCGAGGATTGGTCTTGTTCAACGATCCCCAGCGGGGCAATTGTGCTTCCTGTCATCTTGATCGCAAGGGCGCGAACGGGTCGCACCCGTTGTTCACGGATTATGAATTCGAGGCGCTGGGGGTTCCGCGCAATGCGGAGATTCTGGCCAATGCAACTCCCGGCTATTTCGACATGGGACTGTGCGGGCCCTTGCGCACGGACCAGGGCAAAGAGACGAAATCGTGTGGGCTATTCAAGACGCCGACGCTGCGCAATGTGGCAACGCGCGGCGTGTTCTTTCACAACGGCCGCTTTCACACGCTGAAGGATGCGCTGCGATTCTATGTGCGGCGCGATACGGATCCGCGGCTGTGGTATCCAGTGGATTCCGCCGGCGTGGTGAGCAAATTCGATGATTTGCCTGCACAACTGCGGGGGAATGTCGATGTGATCGACGAGCCGCTTACACGCAAGGAGGGCGGGTTGCCGGCCTGGACCGATGCGGAGATCGACGACGTGATTGCTTTTTTGCAGACTCTAAACGATCGCGATGCATTGAGCGTAAGTCAGTAGAGGGCTGTAAAACAGCGGACCCAGGATTCACGTCGCCGGCTATCTCGCCCGTACCTACGGGACCTGGAGCCGATGTTTTTGCCAGAACTGCATTTTCAGGGAAGTAGGCGACCCGCGCGTTTTGACTCTTACCGGGGTCGTTCAGTGTACTTCGGCGTCGAAGACGCCGGTCTCCACGGTGTTGGCGTGCTTCATCTGGATGAAGATGCGATAACGGCCGGGAGAGGGAAAGCCATACGGGAACTCGACGGTTGGCGGGAGGTTCTCCATGGAGGGACCGGTCGTGTCCATGGCCGCCATTTCGCCGTCTCCGTTCGCCAGCATGACGGCTTGCATGGAGGCGGAGCCTTCAGGATGAGTGTGGGCAAAGACCGTTCCATCCGTTTTTACAAAGGCGGCGTGGCCAGCCATGCCCAGGTAAGGGCGCACGTCGGTCGCGGGCTTGCCTGCGGGGTCCACGAGGGAGAAGCGAAAGGAGTAGCCAGTGTTGGCGGCGAGATCGGCGGGGTCGTCCCAAATCATGGTGTAGCCGTCCGGCAGCTTGTAGGCATTTCCCAGCATTCCCTGGGAAAGCGGCGGGGGTGTGCCGGAGGCGTCCTCGGCAGCGAGCGGCGCCGGCGGTAGGCCTGGGGGGACGACGAGATCAGCAGAGAGGGTTTCGGGGAAACCGCTGGCGTGGACAATGTCGGCATACAGGCGATACGTGCCCGGAGGCATGGAGGGCAGGGTCATCCGCAGATCGCCCGGGGAAACGACTGCAGGATGCAGGTGGAACACCGCATCCATGCCCGGCTGACGGATGACGTAAAGATGCATCACGTGGCCGTGATCGGGCAGCAGGTCGCTATTGGAGCGCGCGCGAAATGTGGCGCCAGGGTCGTAGGTTCCGATCTTGAGATCGAGTGTGTTACCAGAGAGCGTGGGGCTAAGGGTAAGGGGACGGTAGATGTCGGAAGCGTAGTCGATCGCTTCTGCGTTCCACCATTTGTAGCCGCCGAATACGAGCAGGCTGGTGATGGCGAGGGTGAAAAGGCCGGCGACGAGCGCGCGGCGGCGGGCGGTTGAGCCCATGGGCACGCCAGGGTTGAGGCGCGACTGGCCTACAGCCGCGGCAACAATGCCCACGATGCCAATGACCAGCAGAACGCCGAGCACGGCAAGCAGGATGCCCAGCGGCCGCTCCATGGGGAGGATGGAAAGGGGTATGGCAGGCACTGGTACACCGGTGCTGGCTTTGCCCGACGGTCCATCAATATCGAAGTGCACCTGCCAGGAGCCGGAGGCCATCAACCACAAAGAGCCGGTGAAGAACGCCGGGTCGGCGGTGGAGGGGTGCATGGCGTCGGAGGTAGGCGGATGCTTTGCGGCTTCGCCGGTGAGCGGGATGGGTGTGATGCGTAGCGAGGTGACTGGGGCGCCCGAACTGCGGACCTCAATGGCAGCTACCCCAGGAATGACTTTAGGGGTGCGGATGGTGACATAGAGCTTGTACTGCCCCGCGCTTACCTCTTCATAAACATCTTTGCTGCCGATGTGGGCGTAAGCGGGAAGGGCGAGCGCAAGCAGGAGAAAGGCAAAAATGCGCTGTACAACCTTCATCGGCGCACACCGCGCATCCAGCGGCCGAAAAGCAAGCCGAGCCAGGTGGAGATGGACGCGTATACAGCAGCCCGGGCCAGGCCGCCCCAGAGGGCAAGACCAGAATCGGGATACAAGTACCGCCGCATGCGATCAAAGCCCGTGGCGCGCGAGTTGTAATCGAAATAGATAGTGCCGAAGAAGCGGTTCTTGCTGGCGTCGGATAGCAGGAAGTTGGCGAAGTTCCATTCGAATGCGGTCAGAACGGCGACGAACACCACGCCCGAGACGAGCGCAATTTGCCACGGCTTCCAGTTCTTCAGTCGATGCCACAGCAGATCGAGAACAAATGCCGGAGCCAGGATGAGGACAGGGAACTTCGCCGGGATCAAGTGAGTGACAGGATTGAACACCGGGCCAAGCTTGGGCTGGGCAGGGAAGAGGGGAAAGATCAGAATCTCCGCGATCACGAAGACGGTGTAGACAGCCGCCGTGGAGGTGGCGGCCCAGCGAAAGCGCGATGCCTGGGAGAAGGCGGCGAAGAAAAAGGGCAGCCCGATACCCATGGCGATGTAGGCGGCGGCCTGGTGGAGCTTTACGTCCCAGGTGTACTCCTGCATAAAGAACATCTGGCCAATGATCGCCAGCCCGGCTACATAAAGGAAAAGCAGTTGCAGATGCTTGAAGGTACCGGCGTCGGCCTTTGCGTCTGCAGCGCGGTTCATGGCGGCGAGAATGAGGAACATGACCCCGGTGGAGATGCCGCGCAGGCCGAGGATGAGCAGGGCATGGGGCGGGCTGACAATTTTGACGTCGAGCCCGTAGGCGTTGTGCCACCAGTTATCAAAGGGAGCAGAAGTGAGCATGGCGATGCCTCCCCAACCGGCGAGGAAGACGCCAAGAGGGGCGCGCAGGCCAAATACGCTGACCGACTCCGCCGACAGCTGGGATCCGCGATCAAAGGTGCATTTGAATACCAGCCAGGCGCAGATGATGGCGGCAACCACACCGCAGACCTGGATGGCCATGTGCGCGGGGGTCCAGAAAGTGTCGCGGCCGATGGAGCGGTGCCAGGAAACGTCCCACGCGCCGCCTATGGAGGAGGAAGTGATGGCCAATACTCCCGCCCAGATGTACCAGGGGATCGCTGAGGGCCGGTCGGAGCGGCCGGCAACGACGGCCGGGTAATTCGCGGCTGTGGACATGCTTCCTCCAATGGAAACTGGACTCCTTGATGATACGACGGCGGGAAACGCGATGTTCCCCAACGGTGCTTTGACTTAGTGTTTCCTTATTGATAATGTTCCTCCCGTGAAGGTGCTCTCTTTTCTGGCATTCGTTGGCCTGGGTTTTGCAGCTTTCGCCATGCAACCCGCCCTGGCCCAATCCACGGGAAACCCGGAGTGGCCGACCGGCAGTTTTAACCAGCAACGCGATGCCTGGCAGCGAGACGAAACCAGGTTAACTGCCGACAACGTCAAAGACCTGCGCCTGCTCTGGACGCTCAAGACCAACAACAAGACGATGGGGATGCAGTCATTTCGCGAGCCCCTCATCATCCCAGGCGTGCATACGGCCGGGGGGGTGAAGACGGTGGCGTTCCTCGCAGGCAGCGCAGACGAGGTGTTTGCGGTGGATGCGGATAGCGGCTCGCTACTATGGCAAAAGCATCTGAAGTGGTCTTCAGATAAGCCGCAGGAAGCGCGCGAGGACAACGGGTTTATATGCAACAACGCGTCGACGGCAACCCCGGTAGTGACGCCGGCCGGGGCCGGGGAGCGCTTTCTGTACGCGCTGGCGAGCGACGGATACCTGCACACGCTGGAACTGGCGACAGGCGACGAGAAAGATGCAGCAATCCAGATGATTGCCGCCCCGTACGGCAAGGCCTACGGCTTGAACCTGGTGAACAATGTGGTCTACACCGTGTCGGGCCAGGGGTGCCACGGTGTTCCCAATCTGCTGTACGCGGTCGATCTCGCCAACAAGAAGGCCTTTACGTCGAGCCCGCCGCAAGGAGGCATCTTTGGCACCGCCGGTCCCGCAGTGGGCAGCGATGGAACGATCTACTTTGAAACCGGAGATGGCGTCTACGATCGCTCCATTGGAAAGCTATCCACCACTGTCCAGGCGTACACCTCTTCCGGCGATCGTTTGACGCTCAAGGACTACTACACGCCGACCAACCATGAATGGCTGACCAAGCGCGATCTGGATATGAACACGACCCCGGTCGTCTTTCCCTACAAAGGACGGGATCTGCTGGTTGGGTCGGGCAAAGAAGGCCGTTATTTTCTGATGGACAGCAAGTCCCTCGGGGGAGCGGACCACGAAACTCCTCTGTTTCGCAGCCCGCTGTATTCGAATAAAAACGTCAACTTTCAGACAGAAGGCACGTGGGGAAGTTTTGCCAGCTGGGAGAGCAAGGATGGCACGCGGTGGGTGCTGGCGCCCATTGGCGGCCCGGTGGCGGTGCCCTTTCCCATCAGCTATGGCGCAACGCCCAATGGCGGCGTGATCGCGATGAAATTGACTGACCAGAATGGAAAGATGGAGCTGGCGCCTGCCTGGGTGTCGCGCGACATGATGAGCGCGGAGCCTCCCGTGGTCGCGAACGGCGTGGTTTACGTGCTCGCAGCCGGGGAGTTCACAGGCCAGGCAAACGATATCGACGGTGGACTGTATAGCTGGGAGGACAGGGTCAAACACTCGATTCCAGCCAAGCTTTATGCGCTCGACGCAATTACGGGCAAGGAATTGTATTCGAGTGGAGACCAGGTGAAATCGTTTTTGCACCAGGCGGGCATCGCCGTGGTGGGGGGCCGGGTGATCTTTGGCACCTTCGACGGAACCATTTACTGCTTTGGCCTCAAGTCAAATCCCTAAGCACGCGGAAGCACGCCTGAATTTTGGAGACCTATTTGATCAAGAGTGGACAACCAGTAAAAAATTTATCGGTACGAATGGTTTTGGCCGGCCGGATGGCGCTCTTTTTCACGGGCGTATTGCTATTTTCCGCGGTAGCCCGCGGTCAAGGCGCCCCTCGTGGCTTTTGGCCTGTAGCCGATGAAGATGCTGCCCACAACAACTGGCAGAAGGCCGAAACAGACATCACGATCGATACAGTGAGCACGAATTTCAAGCTGCTGTGGAAGCTCAAGCTGGGCAGTAAGCCGGCAAAAGCAGCGTCGTTCAGTGAGCCGCTTCTATTTCCGGGCATGATTACCGGCCGCGGTTTTAAGGACTTTGCGTTTGTGGGTGATGCCCACAGCTTGTACGCAGTGGATTCCGAACTGGGAGAGCTGGTTTGGCAAAAGGACTTCGTATCCTCGGATGCTCACCCGGCTTGTGGCGGGACAAACATTCAGATTCTGACGGAGGCGCCGCAAGTAATCCATTTTGGTGGACACAAGCCGGCCGCCCATAAGCCAGCCGCACCTGTTTCCAACGAACCAATCCCAGCGGGGCAACGCCGTTTAGGCGGTCCGGCGGGGGGTGGATATTTTGGTTTGAAGGGAGTGTATGTTCTGACCAGCGATGGCTACATGCATGAACAGATCATGGCCACGGGTTTGGATTATGCTCCGCCGGTGAAGTTTTTGGCCGCGCCGGGGGGCAGCTCGTTCGGGCTGAACCTGAACGACAAAGTGGTGTACGCGGCTACGGGGTCAGGGTGCGGGAATATTGCCAACGCAATTTGGTCGATTGACCTGAACACTCCCGACTACCCCACCAGCAGCTTCAAGGCAGAGAAGCTAAGCCTCGCTGGCTTGACCGGACCGGCTATTGCGTCCGATGGAACCGCGTATGTGGTCACGGGCGATGGCCCGGAGGATGCTGGAGCGGGCGTGCATCCCAACAGCGTTGTTGCCCTGAACGCACAAGATCTGAAAGTAAAGGATTGGTACACGCCAGCCTCCCGGGGCAAGGTGCTGAATGCCAGCCCGATCGTATTTGCCTACAAAGATAAGGAGCTGATCGCCGCACCGGGCAAAGACGGCGGCATTGCCTTATTAGATAGCCAGTCGCTGGGTGGACCCGATCATCACACGCCACTGGCCGAGTCGATTGGGTTGTCGAAGGCGGCGAAACGCGGGGCCTGGGAGAGCCTGGCGAGTTGGCAGGATAAGGCAGGCGTGCGGTGGGTGTTTGCGTCGATAGCTGGACCAGTAGAAGCGGCGGCGAAATTTGGCGGGAATGGCGCCGCTCCCCATGGCAGCATTGTTGCCTTCAAGGTGGAGGAACAAGACGGCCACACGGTGTTAACACCGGCGTGGATCTCCCGCGACCTGAAGAATCCCGCGCCGCCGGTGATTGCGAACGGCGTTTTATTCGCGCTCGAAGGCGGGGATGGTTCTACGCACGCTACGCTGTACGCGCTCGATTCGGCTAGCGGCAAGCAGCTCTACTCGAGCGGTAATGCGATCACTACTTACACCCGCCTGGCCGGCATGTCGGTCGGTGACGGCCACGTCTTCTTTACGACCCACGACAACACGCTTTACTCCTTCGGGATTCCGCTGGAGCATTAGAGGCGAGGGCAATGCAGACAAGAGCTCAGATACAAGAAGCAATCGACGGCGGCGCAGGGATTCTGCGGTTAGCGCCCTGCTGGGTTCCACGATCGTTCATGATTCCCGGCCGCAGGTTGAAGCTGCACCCGGATGACCTCTACGCGTTCGGTAGTCACCGCGGCGGCATCAACGAGCGGTGGTTCTCTTCGACTACCAAGGCTTCGAACGGGCCCGATACTTTGCCCGACGAAGGGCTTAGCTATGTGCGGCCCAAGAGCGGCGGGAAATTTCTGCTGAAAGAGGCGGTTGAAACCGCCGGAGACCTGTTGCTGGGCGCCGATGTGATGCAGCGCGAGGGCGGATGGAACCTGCTGTGCAAATTCTTTGACAACATGGGACCCATTCCTCACCACATGCACCAGAGCGATGAATTTGCCAAGCTGGTGGGGCACAAGGGAAAGCCCGAAGCATATTATTTTCCTCCGCAGTACAACCAGATCCAGAATAATTTTCCCCACACCTACATGGGGCTCGAGCCGGGCACGACCAAGGACGATATTCGCCGCTGCCTGGAGAAGTGGAACCAGGGCGATAACGGAATCCTTTTTCACGCGCGGGCATATCGGCTGGAGCCGGGCGCTGGGTGGCAGATCAACCCGGGGATCCTGCACGCTCCGGGTTCGCTGGTGACCTATGAGCCGCAAGTGAACAGCGATGTGTTCGCCATGTTTCAGTCCGAAGTGGAAGGGCGCATCGTGGGCTGGGATCTGCTGACGAAGGACGTGCCTAACGAGCACAAGAAGGATCTCGATTTCCTGATCAGCATGCTGGATTGGGAAGGGAACGTGAATCCCCGATTTGGCGAGAGTAATAAGACTTTCCCGCAGCCGGTGAAGCCGGTTGAAGAAATGAAGGAACAGGGTTACAGCGAGAAGTGGATTACGTACGGCACGCCCTACTACTCGGCTAAGGAGTTGACCATCCTGCCCAAGCGCACGGTGACGATCAAAGACAGCGTGGCGTACGGCGTAATCGTGACCCAGGGGTATGGGACGCTGGCCGGGCAGGCAGTGTCGACTCCATCGATGATCCGTTTCGGCGAGATGACGGAGGACGAGGTGTTTGTCACTGCCGGAGTTGCTAAAGAAGGGGTACGCATCGATAACCCCAGTGCATCTGATCCGCTGGTGTTGCTCAAGCATTTCGGGCCGGGTAATCCGGACGCGCAACCGCTGTTACGTAGGTAGATCGAGGCCTTGTGAGTACTGTCAGTCAACACAAACATCCGGCAATTCACAACGCGATGTGGCCCGGGCTCGTCGGCAAGGGGCCGGACTCTGAACCCTTCATCGACCTTGAGACGATGCTGGACCTGACCGCGAAGGCCGAAGTGAACGGTGTCCGCTTCGACGGGGTGGATCTGTTTCTGTCCTTGCCGCACATCGATATTGACTCGACCGATGAGGACCTGAAACGGCTGGTGGACAGTATTGCCAAGCGCGGGCTGGTGGTGGGCTCTCTGGTCGCGCCGGTCTGGCCGCCCACCGGCGGCGGCTCCGCGATGGGGTCCGAGGAAGAGCGGAAGAAGTTTCTGACCCAGGTGCAGAAGGCTTGTGCCATCGGGAAGAAACTTCGGGAACTTGGCATTCGTCATTACGGGGTGGTGCGCATCGATTCCGCCGCGTCTGCGGCCGAATGGGCGAGCGATCCCGTTTCTAATACGAAGCAAATCGCCCAGACCTTTCGCGAGGCCTGCATGATCGCCGAAGACTACGGCGAGCGCCTGGCCGCAGAGGGGGAGATCTGCTGGGGTGGCATGCATAGCTGGAAGCGAATGGTCGAACTGCTGGAGATGGTGAACCGACCGAAGACGCTGGGGTTCCAGGCAGACATGGCGCATTCGCTGCTGTATACGCTGGGGTACAACGCCCCGGAGGATCGTCTGCTGCCGGAGAATTTCGATTGGTCGCAGCAGGAGGTCCTGATGGATTCGCTCAGGAAACTGACGCATGCGCTGCGGCCGTGGACGATCGATTTCCACGTGGCGCAGAACGACGGCACGGTGAGTGGCTCGGGTTCGCACGATAAGACCGGGCGGCACTGCGTGGTGGGCGATCCGAAGGGCAAGATGGATATTGTCGCTGTCGCCGGCCTGTGGATGCGCGACGAACGCGGCGTACCGACCAGGGCCTATGAACACATTTGCTGGGACGGTTGCATGTTTCCTAACGCAACCATGATGGCTGCGAAAACCTGGAACGACATACTTGGGACGATGATAGCCGTGCGCGATGCCCACGGATGGGACTAGAGGTTTATGGCGGGGAAAGATCTCAATGTCGGTTTGGTTGGATACGGTTTCATGGGCCGCACCCACTCCAACGCCTTTCTGCAGGCGCCGCGGTTTTTTGATGTTCCCTACCATCCGGTCTTGAAAGCAGTTTGCGCCCGCAACGTGGAGCGGGTACGAGGGTTCGCCGAAAACTGGGGTTATCAATCCATAGAAACCGACTGGCGGGTGCTGGTGGAGCGCAAGGATATCGACCTGATCGATATTGCCAGCCCGAACGACACCCACGCGGAGATCGCCATTGCCGCTGCGAAGGCGGGCAAAATGGTGCTCTGCGAAAAGCCGCTGGGCCGCAACGCAGCAGAAGCCAGGGCGATGACGAACGCGGTCGAGGCTGCCAACGTTCCCAACATGGTCTGGTATAACTATCGCCGCGTGCCTGCCGTGGTGCTGCTGAAGCAACTGCTGGATGAGGGACGATTCGGCCGCATCTTTCACTACCGCTCGAATTTCCTGCAGGACTGGACCATTTCGCGCGACCTGCCGCAGGGCGGGGAAGGGCTGTGGCGCCTGGATGTTTCTGTTGCAGGCAGCGGGGTTACCGGTGACTTGCTGGCGCATAACATCGATATGGCACTGTGGCTGAACGGGCCCATCGTGGAGGTGACGGCCATGACGGAGACTTTCGTAACGGAACGGAAGCACAATGTGACCGGCAAGGTGGAGCCGGTGGGGATCGACGATGCCTGCGCGTTCTTGTGCCGCTTCGCCAATGGGTCGATGGCTACGTTTGAGGCTACGCGTTATGCGCGTGGCCACAAGGCGCTCTTTACCCTGGAGGTAAATGGCGAGCAGGCTTCCGCGGGATGGGATCTGCACGACCTGCATCGCCTGGAGTATTTCGATCACCGGGATGAGAGCCGGCTACGCGGATGGAAGAGCATTCACATCACCGACGGGGATCATCCTTATATGAAGAACTGGTGGGTGCCCGGCCTGCAGATTGGTTACGAGCACACTTTTATTCACCAGGTGGCCGACTTTCTGCAGGGCATCGGCAACGATGAACTGGCATCGCCCACGTTTGCGGATGGGCTGGCGACTGATTACGTAACAGATGCGGTGATGAAATCTGCAAAAACAAAACAATGGGAGAAGGTTGCTGCCGTGTAACGGAGGAAACATGTTACTCAAATCTCTGAAAGTTAGTGCTGCGGTGGTGATTAGTTTGGCCTGCGTGTTCGCGGGCCATCGGGTTTCTGCCAAGCAGGCGGGCGCCGCGCCGAAACCGGGACACGTTGGCGGCGGGTTTATGCAGCCTGACCCAATCGACTTCAACGATCACGAGGGATGGACGCAGATTTTCGATGGCAAGACTCTCAAAGGCTGGGATGGAGCCACCGACATCTGGCATGTGGAAGACGGCGCGCTCGTGGCTGTATCGACTCCCGAGCATCCTTCTGGTACGACGAACATCATTTGGCGGGGCGGCCAGCCGGCGAACTTCGAGCTAAAGGTGGAGATGAAGCTGGAGGGGGAGGGGGCCAATGGCGGGATCCAATATCGCAGTCTGAATGTGCCGCCTCCGCCAAAGCAGATTCCTGCCGACAAGCTGGCGCAGATGAACAGTGAGCAAAGAAAGCTGATGCAACAGCGCCAGGCACTCGCGCAGAAGTTCGCCAAGTGGAACATGAGCGGATATCAGGCGGATTTCGATTACGGCAATAAGTACACCGGGCAGCTATATGAGCAGAATTCGAGCCGCGGGATTATTGCCTGGCGCGGACAGATGGTCGAGACGAACCAGGGGAAACGGCCGAGGTTGCTCGGGACTTTGGGGAGTTCCGATGAACTCAAGTCGTATATCAAGATTGGCGATTGGAACCAGTATGAAGTGATTGCGGACGGAAATACGTTGATTCATATTGTGAACGGGCATGTGATGGCGATCCTGGTCGACAACGATCCGACCTTAAGCCAGGCGAAGGGGTTGATTGGGTTTGAGATTGAGGGCGATGGGGTGGTGAAGGTGTCGCAGAGGAATGTTTGGTTGAAGAAGCTGCCTTAGTTGGATGGGGATTTGAGGTTGGTGGTGACGGTTGCGCGAGTGAACCGCAGATCCCTCCACTCCGCTTCGCTTCGGTCCCACGGCAAGCCGGGACGGGCGGGCAGGCGGGATGACCGGGTTAGGTTGTTGCTTTCATCTGGCGGGCGAAGCTTTAAAAGGCTAGATGGTCTTTCTTTGCTTCAAACTTCTTGGCGTCTACGTCGGGAACTTTCTTTAGGTCGTCGATGGATTTATAGTCTCCATTTTTCTTCCGATAGTCGATGACGGCGTCAGCTTCCTTATCGGTAAGGCCAAGTACGGTTTCCAGTTGCGTTGCAGTCGCCTGGTTCACGTTGATTGGTCCACTGGAACCTGGAGGGAAGTTTTTCTCCAGGTAGTTGAGAATTTCAGTGAACTGGTCGTCGGTGGCCACGGCGCCGAAGCCGGCCATCTTGGTGATGGTGTCTTCCCAGCCCGCGCGAGTCTGACCATTGGCAATGACGTTTTCTGGAGAATGGCACTTGCTGCAGACTTGCACCAGGGTGTCTCTGCCGGCGCCGGCAGGCAACCCAGGGTATTGATGCTCCGGTGTTGCCGGCTGCTGCGAATACGCAGGCAAGACCCACAGCATGCAGAAGATGACCAGTTTCACAGAAGACTCCTACTCAGATTATATTCATGGCGCCACGCCCAGGGCGGAGTACAGCTCCTGCGGCTTGTAGACCACTCCATTCTTCACCACCAGCGCCGTCTTTCGTATGTCGCTGATGTTGGTGACGGGATCGCCATTTACCAATGTTAGATCGGCGAGCTTGCCGGGTTCGATCGAGCCCAGATCGCCGTCCAGCGCCATGATGCGGGCGGCGTTGAAGGTGGCGTCCTGCAAGACTTTGTTGGCAGGGATGCCGGCCTGAACGTCCAGCTCGAGTTCGCGATGCAACGCGAAGCCAGCCATGGTGTCGGTGCCGTCTTCCACAGGGATTCCAGCGCGATACATCATCCCGACCAACTGCAGCATTTTGGTAAATGACTCTTGATAGTGCTGCTCCATGCCCGGGGGCGGGGTCAATCCGGCGGAGAGCAGGCTGCGGCGCACCTGGGTGGGAAGGCGTTGGGCGATGGGCTGGTAGCCACGCGGCATGGTGCCGGGAGGCGTGGTGATCATCTCCTCAAAGATGGCGAGCGTCGGGTCGATCACCGTGTGATGGTCCTGCAACAGCTTGATGAATGCCTGCACCTGCGGGCCATTCAAGTCGAGGCCGGCGCCACGCTTGGCGACCTCGGTGAGGCGAGCAGCGGTGTTGGTGTTTTTCACGTCGGGCATGAAGTTCAGCATGAGGAAATTGACGTGCTGAATTTCGTCATACCCCAGTTCAACACACTGCGATGCAGTCATCTCTGCAGGAATATGACCGCTGACGCGTACGCCCTGCTTATGCGCTTCCTGAATGATGACCGGGACCAGTTCCGGTTTCACCGAGCTGTAAATCTTGATTTGCACATAGCCCAGGTGCACATATTTGTCTACCGCAGCGCGTGCCTCCGCATCCGTGGAGACGAGGACCTTGGTCGGACCCTGGTATGGGCCTGGCCCGTCGATGATGCCGGCAAGAACGATGCGCGTTCCGATCTCCTTGCCTTCTTCAATGCGCTTGCGGCGCGCCAGCAGCGAGTCAATATCGTTGCCCAGGTCGCGGACGGTCGTTACACCCGCGGCCAGGTTTAAGAGTCCGTCGTTACCGCTGACGTGGGCGTGCATGTCCCATAAGCCGGGCAGCAATGTCTTGCCGGCGCCGTCGATCACGAGTGCGCCGGTGGGTGGGGCGATTTGGTTGGCAGGACCGACGCTTCGTATGCGATCGCCGGCAACCACGACCGTGCGGTCCTTGAGAATCTGCGCCGATTGAGCGTCAAACAGGCTTACGTGGGTGAACACAATACTACCCGGAGCGGGATGAGCCAGTTTGCTCGCAAGCTCCGCGGCACGAGTGTCTACCGCCTTATCCTGTGCGGCCTGCAATGGCTTTGCGGTCGCTTCCCATCCTTCCGGGATCACACTGAGCCAGGGGTCGACGAGAGCGAAGAAGTTGCGTTGTTCATCGAGCCAGACGTAGGTGGGCGAGAAATCGAGTCCGCCGATCGCGTAAAGGATGACGTTCTTCTTCTGGCCGGACGTTTCAAGATTCAGCTCGGCGACGCGGCTGATGGTTGCTTCGCCCTCGGGCAGCAATGGAATCTTTCCGCCGTGGTCGAGCGCTGCCCGCGCGAGGAGACCCATCTCTCCCGGTGCGCCGTTGATCGATACGTATACAGCAGGTGCGGTCGATTTCTTATCGCCTTGCTCGACGCCGCTGTTCCAGCGCGCGGTGCCGGAGTCGAGGGTATAGGTTTCGTGGACAGGCGATTTGAGGTAGTCGTTTCCGTTGACGGTCTCCGCGATGGGTAGACCGCCTGCATCCAGCTTGAGAATGCTGGTGGTTTGGGGTCCGCGGCCGCGGTCGTTAAATTGAAAGAAGATGTGGAGCTGTCCGTCGGGCGCGGTCCACATGGCTTGCTGCCCGGCAAGGCCTCCCATCATCAGGACGGAGTAGCGATTGGCAGTGGCGGGAATATCCGCTGGGAGCGCCGGCACATTGCCTGGTGTTTGCGCTGAGCATTTAAGAACCAGCAAGAGGTACGCGAAAGTGTGCGCGACAAGAGGATTACGGCGCATGAGGCTTTCTCCCGGTTTGGTTTGTTG
Organism: uncultured Acidobacteriaceae bacterium; assembly: GCA_963758385.1. GTDB lineage: Bacteria > Acidobacteriota > Terriglobia > Terriglobales > Acidobacteriaceae > PALSA-350. Next base: position 1,384,409 of record CAVWVA010000002.1, read on the forward strand.
TTCTAAGTTGTTCCCCAGATTTCGCCCGACACTCGCTGGAAGTTCGCGCCGAGGACTTTTTCGATTACGGAGGAGGGTTGGCCTCGCCGGGCTAATTCTACTGCGATCACCTGCATGTGATCGGGACCGTTGAGATCGGGGACATAGGGGAAGCGGTCTTCGCCGGGCGCGCCGACGTGCAGCTTCTTGCGGCGAGCGATGTCGGCTTCGAATTCAGCTTTCTGGGCAGGGGTAAGCACGGTTTCCTGAATGGAGCCATCGGAACCGATGCCGACGTGATCTGCGCCGCAGACATTGATGGCATGCACGAGGTGATCGAGTACGTGCTGGCGGGTGGGCACGGTCGGCGAGGCAACGAGGTAGGGCATGAGGTAGACCCCGAAGTATCCGCCGCGATCGGCCAAAGCCTTGAGGATGTCGTCAGCCTTGTTGCGGGGATGAGCATACACGGCGGCACAGCCTGAATGGGAGATGAGCACTGGTTTGGAGGAGAGGGCGATCGCTTCGGAGGTGGTTCTATAGCCGCTGTGGCTGAGGTCTACGGCAACTCCAATCTCGTTCATTTTTTTGACTGCCGCTACGCCTGCGTTGCTCAGCCCAGCGTTGCCCGGCTCCAGGCAGCCGTCGCCGAAGGCGGTTCGCAGGTTGTAGGTGAGCTGCATGATGCGCACGCCAAGATTACGGAACAGCTCAATGCGCTCCGGGTTTTCTTCGAGAAACGAGGTGTATTGGAAGCCGGGAATAATGCCGAGCTTGTTCTCTCGCTTGGCGCGGTCGATGTCTGAATATTTGGCAATGATGGTGAAGGCTTCAGGATATTTTTCAACCAGCGCGTTTAGCCAGGCGAGGGTGCTGATTGTGCCTTCGAAGGTTGTGTCAGAGACGGTGAAGTTGATGGCCGTAATCCCCGACTGGCGAACCGTGGCGACCAACGCGGAGCTCGGAACTGTTACCTGATCGAGAAACGGAGAACAAAGCGAATCGATGACGATGGCTTTTTGATAGAGGGCGGCGGTGTCGTGGGAAACATTGGCCAGCAGGCCACGGGGAAATAGCGTGGCAGCGAGAAGCTTCAGAGAAGAAACCTGGAATTCCCGGCGATCCAAGACGCAATCTCCTGACAAGCGATTCACTGGTTTTGCTGGAGCCGGAAGCCGAATTATACAAGCTGCGCAATTCTCTTGACATCGTCTTGAGCAGCAAGTGTAGTTGTGCGAGATTTGCGGAGTTGAGGCGAGGAAAGAATGGCTGGATTCTGCGGTAATTGCGGTTCGCCTTTGCATGAGACATCGCTGTTCTGCGGGGGGTGCGGGGCCCAGGTTCCTGCTCCTCCACCCGCGCCGGCGGCAGCGTCGCCTTATACGCCGGTATCTCCACCTCCACAGCCGACGTATGCGCCTGTACCCGGCGCCTATGCGCCAGGCGCCCCTCCCCTTGCTCCCGGCGGCAAGAAATCGAACACCCTGCTGAAGGTGATCATCGCGGTGCTGGTATTGCTTTTTGTCGGAGGAGCTCTGGCCATCGCCGGACTTTACTACGCCGCGCTGAAGGTAAAAGAAAAGGTTCATACCGTCACACAGCAAGTCCTTGGAGGAAATGTCCCGTCGTCTGTGACCTCAAGTGCCGGCGGTTTGTTAGGCAGCAACGGTGCAGAGGCTGACGCCACTGCTGCATCGTCGGCGCCCGCCCCGTCCTCTTTTACCGCTTGGCGCGCCGGGTCTTCACCAGGTGTCGACATCAGGAGCCCCGCTCCACCTAAGGTGGGTATGCTCGTCGTCACCGCAGTCGCCGATGCCCGAGGAGACTACGAATCGTACAAGCAAATTGTCAGCATTGAGGGAACAGGAACAACCCTTTCTTACCACTCAGACAAGGCCAAGCCCGGGACGGGCCAACAAGGTGCAGCCGGGAAAGACCAGGAGACCTCGGTGACCCGGAAAGTGCTGTCTCAGGATCTGAACAGCGCCCACGAATATGCGGAGATCTTCGGCGCTAATGATCCTTTGTCTTATCCCGGCACCACGGCGATCAGCGCATCACGCGAGGTATTTACCGAGCTGGAGCAGAAAGGGGTCGCCCAGTTCAGTTTTCGGCCGGATGGGCTTAAAGGCGCACTCGGTTCGCTGGTAAGCCAATTTTCTGCCATCGCCGGCGTCGGCAATAAGGATGCGGGCGGAGTCTCCATGGAGAAACTGCAAAAGGAGCAATGCACCCTGCGAAGAGAGGGCGAGGGTCTATTTGCATTTCCCGTGCTTTTAAATGCGCAACCTGTGACACTGCCTGCTCTCCGTGCCGGTTGCATGACCGATGACGGACCAGCAGACTTCTACATCCTGGATCAGCCTAACTATCCCCTCATGCTTTCGTGGAAGCTGGGATCGGGGTCGCAGCTGCAGGTCATCAAGATCACCTATCCTCCGCCGGCGCAAGCGCAGAAGAGCGAGCAACCCAGCGTCATCGAGCAGCAGCTGAAAGAGAAGAAGAAAGTCGACATCTATGGCATTTACTTCGATTTTGCCAGTGACCAGCTGAAACCCGAATCGGCGCCGGTGCTGCAGGAGATTGCCGGTGTCCTCAAAGATAATCCTGGTTGGAATCTTACGGTAAGCGGCCACACGGATAATGTCGGGGGAGACACTTACAACCTCGATCTTTCCAAGCGCCGCGCCGCCGCGGTCAAGCAGGCGCTGATCACGCAATATCACATTGCCCCGGATCGGCTATCGACGGATGGCTTCGGTGCGTCGCGGCCTGTCGATAGCAATGAAACGCTGGCCGGACGTGCGCGTAATCGCCGCGTGGAGCTTACTCGGGAATAGGGTCAATAAAAGTTACGAATTGGAGTTCGTGGATCCCACCCTTCGCCAAAAAGCGCGAAGGATGGGGCGCCCGTGCCGTCGCTAACGGTAATCCGTTCAGCCGTGCGCCGCCGCGGCCTTGCGGGCCAAGAGGCCGTAACCTCGTTCGCTGGCGGTATGTTCGAGCGATGCAAGTTGCGCTTGCGCGAGCGCGGTGTGGCCAGAGCGCTTTTCCAGGTCGGCTGCTGCGAACATGGCTTCCAATTCGACGCCCACGAAGCCGTGAGCTCGAGCCTCTCTCAAGACCTTGTCCAAATGCGGCTTAGAGGTTTCAGGATGGCTCGACGACAGCAGAACGCGGGCAGTTGCGAGTTCATAGTCGAGGCGGTCCAATACGTTCTGACTCTTCAAAGCAAGACCCTGCGATGCCTCTATTTCTTTTTGTGCTTCTACCGGTTTGCCTTGCGCCAGCAATGCCTGGCTCAGCACGATGCTGGCTTCCAATTCGTCGTCCGATTGCTGCTCCAGATGGAATTGATCTTTCCATTGCCGCAAGTTTGTCTCGCCATCGGCGGGATGTCCCTCTTCGATGGCAAGGCGAGCCAGGGCAACCTGGGTCTCACCCACGGTCTGCTTCTCGCCTACCTGCTTTCGCAGAGCCAGCGAGCCTTCATAGGATTTGCGAGACTGGGCAAGATCTCCGCGATCCATGAGGACTTCAGCTTGTCCGTATAACACCCACGCGATGGCGGTTTTGTTCTGGATCTGCTCGGCGGCCGCCCTGGCCTGACGGTAGTAGGTTTCGGCGGCATCGAGTTTGCCGTTTTCCCGGGACAAATCTCCCAGGTTGTTGAGTGCCAGCGCCACTCCCTCCTTGTCGTCAACAGCCTGATAGCTTGGGATTGAGCCTTCCATCAATTTCCTGGCCTCGTTCAGATTGCCCTGGGTGAGGAGCGCGGCGCCCAGATCGCTCATAACGGTGGCAATTCCTTCTGCATTGCCAACCTCGCGAAAGCGTTTGATTGCGGTACGAAACATTTCTTCTGAGCGAGCGATGTCGCCCTGGTAGAAATAAAGGCCAGCGAGATCGGTCATCATCATCGCCTCGCCATTGCGGTCGCCCGCGGCCAGGGCGGTTTCTCGTGCATTCTCGCAGTCGCGGATCCCTTGCTGCATTGAGTCAACGCCCACACTCTGTTGACATAGAAAGCCATAGGTTCGCGCGACGAGGACCGGGCGCCCCTGGGCGCGGCCTTTATCGATCGCTGCTTTGGCCGCGGCGCGAGCCTTGACCAGATCCTGGCCGATCCAGGCCGACGCCTCGGTCATGTCGATACGGGCATCGTCATTCGCCGGGGCGGGCAGACGGCGAAGGGTGGCCAGGGTCTGCAACGCCGCAGCGGGTTGGACGTCGACCTGGGCTATCGCCAGCAACAATCCGTAATCGAGGTTGTCGGGGTATAGGTGGAAGAGATCGCTGTAGGCCTGCACGTGCCTTTGTGCCATTGCCCATGGCTCGCCAATATTGGCCTTCGATGAGCAAGCGATCTTCCTGCATCAGGTCGTGGGAAAGCTCTCGCGCCCGCTGCGCTTCTACGCGGGCTTTGTTTTGGTAGCCCAGGTGCCACCAGGCCTCAGAGAGAGCGGAATGCGCCAGGGGAAATTGGGGATCGCATGGCGACGGCTTTGAGCAGTTGATCGCGAGCGCCCTGAAAGTCGAAGGCCCAGAGTTTGGCACGGCCTTCCACATAGAGCCGCGCGCTGCGCTGGTCGGAGGGGAGCGCGATCCGCGCATCGTTCGCGTCTCCTACTGAGTTGGCGCTCAGCCCCAGTCTCTGACGAAGGCGGGCTCCGGCCTGGGCAGCCAGGTCGAACAGATTGTCCTGGTCGCCGGTGATTGCTTCTTCGGCAATGGTTTCTCCATCGGCTGTGTCCTGAACCCGCAGATCGAGTCGTATGCGCTTCTCATCCTTACCTGGCATGGGGGTATAGGAACCGAGCACCACGACATCGGCGCCAGGGTTTTCTCGCAGGCGCTCGAGGGTCGCCTTGGCCAGAGTCTCCTCGCCGGTGGTCGGGAGCTCGTTCTTGACCCTGGCGATGTCTTCTGCTGAGACCATGCGCAGGTCCCCGCGAGTGCCTAATTCCGTGTCCAACATTTCAGAAAAGACGGGTGAGAGCCAGTCGTCTTCATGCCGTCCGGGCAGGTTACGAAACCCGAGCACGGCAACGGAGCGGCGCAATTTTACAGGGGCTGCTGCCAGGCTGGCCGCAAGTCTTGCGGGCGGAGAGGTTGGGCTGGAACGAAAGCGGAAAAACGCTCCCGCGATCACTAACACTAACCCGAGACCTGTTGCTACTGCCCAATAGATGCTGCGCCGGCCGGGAGGAGCGAGTTTGGGCGGCACGGCGCTAACCGGAACTTGCAGCGATGCTTCTGGCTTCTCAGCAACGAGCTCCGCAGGCTTCTCTTGCGTTTGCACCGTAACGGGAGCCAGAAAGCGATATCCGCGCCGCGGGATCGTAGCCACGTATTGGGGGGCGTCGGCATTATCGTTCAGCGACTCACGCACTTTGCGAATGGCGACGCCGAGGCTGTTGTCGAATTCAACGAAGGTATTTTCCGGCCACAGGTGTTGGCGCAACTCTTCCCGGGTGATGATTTCGCCCGGCCTCTCCACCAGCATCAGCAGGAGCCGGTAGGGGAGGTCCTGCAGGCGTACGCGGATCCCGCTGCGCGTAAGAGAGGCTTCTCCCGGGTCCAGTTCAAATGGGCCAAATCGATAGCAAGCCACTTTTTGGGACGTCCCCGCCATATCGAACCCAAGCCCCAGGCCATAGCATAGCCAAAGCCATTGTATTAGTTAATCCCGCGTTGCAACTCAGTGTAGGCAAACGAGTTTGCTGTTAATGCAGACTTAAGCGCCAGTTCTGTTGACCATCTCCTCGCTTTCCCTCAAAGTGGCGGGGACATGAAGACACAAGTTGCAAAAACTTCTCTCTATCGCTGCACGCTGCTCCCCGCATTGTCATGGACAGCGCTGTTACTTTGCCTTGGCTCTCTGGCGGGCTGTTCGGGGTGCAACACGGCGGGAAACGTCGCCCGCTCAGTCTCGCCCGGGTCGCCCGGCTTGCCCGTGGCGAGCAAGCCGGGAGGCTCGGTCCACGTTACCTACAGGCCTGAGGTCGCAGCCCTGGAGGAGCAGGACGCCATCCAGGCGCTGCGTGGGGTCAGCAGCAACGGCATGGCCTTCGTCTTCGATTCCAGCAACAGCAAGATCGCCGGCCTGAAGGAAGGCGACGTCCTGCTGGTTAAGAACCGCATGGCGCGCAAGGTGCTCGCGGTGGACCGCCAGGGCAACGAAACCCTTATTCTGACACGCCTGGCGGGGCTTCCCGAGGTGGTCGGCGAAGGCAAAATCTCTCTGCATCAGCCGTTGCACTTTGCCAATAGCATGGCTCAGTCTCGACCCGCTCCCTCGCCCTCTTCAGCGCCCTGGAGCGCCCGGTTCCTGGGCGCCCTGTCACCCCAGGTTTATGCCCAAAGCCAGGCGCAGCAGGATGACGCGAGCATCGACGCGGGCATTGCCTCGAGCAAGAAGGGGCTGAACACTACGATCAAAGCCTTCCATACCCTGGTGGACGACTGGGACACGGACTTTGACGCTACCCCGGAGAATGGCAAGCTGCACCTGACCCTCAAGCTCACCCGCAACCTGGAAACTGTGATCTCGGAAATCGATGGCGATGGCTACCTGCAGGACTTCGATACCATGCTCGACACCGCGGTCAACGGCGGTTCGGTCAGCCAGATGGAAGGCGCTTTTAAAAACATCAACGGTTCCATGGACCTTAAATGGTCGATCGGCCAGAAGAAGGCGGGAACAAACGGCGGCCCGGTTCGAATCGATTTTCCCTCTATCGTCAACGTTTCACTCGCCCCGCTGCTCGATGGCCTGCCGATCAACCTTGGGGTCAGCGGCGCCATGATCGTCAACCCGGTCACTACCGGTGGTGGGGAATTTGCCAGTGGGGCGTACCACCTTACCTACGACGGCTATCAAAACTTCAAGCTGCAGAAGAGCGCGATTGACGCCGATGGTCCGATGAACCTGGACTTCAACCCCGGGGATGCCCGGGCAATTACCCTGGCCCCAACCGCGATGGTTGTGGCTCTCGCCGCGCCCAAGGTGCAATTCAACTTTGGCGGCCCAGCGCTGGATGTCTTCCACGTCAAGGGGCTCCAGGAGGCTTCCGACACGGTTGACAAGTGGGCTGACAAGATAGCCCAGAAATATCTCTCGCCAGATGCCTATAAGTTGTGGAAGGACTCTACCGAGCTGATCAATAAGTCCATTACCGCGGTAGCGAATACCGGGGCCCTGGTTTATCTGCAAATCCTTACCACCTCAACCTCCATGAATGGCGGCTCGGCCACCATGTTCCCCTGCCGCCGCGAGACCTGGGACTTTATGGCGACGGTTGGGGCTTCGGCGCAGGCCCTGGGTGTTCCCGCGGGATCTCTGTCAAAACGGATTGGTGAGAAAAAAATAGAGCGCGTCAGCCCACCGGGCGGCGGCCTCTGCAAGGTAGCCGAATAGTCATGAACCCGTCCGTCGTTGGAGCGAAGCGATGATTTATTGCACCAAATGCGGCCAGAAGATTGACGCGGATCTGCCGTTCTGCACGAATTGCGGCGCGGCCGTTACGGCGAACGCGCAGCCTGCCGCGCCGGCAGTTCCTCCGGCGGTTGCGCCTGCATGGCAGGCCACTCCGGTTGCGCCTCCGCAAGCGCTGGCGCCGGTCAAGAAACACAGTGGCTTGTCGTTGCTGCTGATCGTTCTTTTCGTGCTGGGATTCATTGTGCTGGTTGGTATCGGCGGGGTGGTGTATGTGGGCTACAAGGTCAAGCAAAAGGTGAGCAGCGTGGTGCAGGAGGTCGCGCATCCCGCGCCTCAGGCGAGTGGCAGTAAAGAAGGCTCTACGGCAGCAGCGAAAGATGGCGGCGATGCATCCGCGATTCTGGGAAATCTCTCCAGCATGTTCGGTGGCGGAGGGGGCGATGACGGCGACCCGGTCGAAGCTATCTCGGCGAAAGATCCGGTTATCCCTTGCTCCGGCGGTGCTTATCCCGCTCAGGCTGCTGCCAAAATTCCCCTGCAGGAGGGAACGGTCTTAACCACTGCCTGGGGGCTGCTCAAAGGCGATGTGGAAGCGACCACTCGGGTCCTGGGTACAACCCCGGCTTCTTTAGAGATGACCGACGTTGATCTCAAGTGGACGGATGACGAAGGTCAGCAACGGCACTCCGAGGCCCAGAAGCAGACTGTGTGCAATGAAGATCTACTCTCCGCCGATACGTATGCGACGGTCGGGGGCAGCAATCTACCGGTTATCCTTCACGGCGTAACCCGGCTAAGGCTTTCCAGCAAGAGCTTCGATGAAATCAAGTCTCAGGGCAAGACCTCGCTACGGTACTTCTATGTTCGAGACGGCGGGGAAACGTCTCAGCCAGCCTATGTTGGAGGGATACTCACGCGGGTCGAGCCTCAGGATGTTGCCTATCCGATGATCGTGAATAATGAGCGAGTCGACCTGCCGGCGATCCATCTCTCAGGAATCATGGAAGTGGTGGGCAAAAACCCCTTCCCGAAGAAATATCGTCCCTCACACAGCGAAGCCGACGTTTACGTGGTCGACGATCCCGTGGATCCGCTGGTATTGGTGCTCAGGATCAAGGATCAGCAATGGTCGCAGGGCAAGTTCAAGGTCGAAGTGATCCGGATCAACTACAAGACTGCGCAGCCAGTGAACCTGGTGGAGAAGCAACTTACCGAGCAGAAACGCGCGGTGACTTACGGCATTTATTTTGACTTCAACAAAGACACGATCAAGCCGGAGTCAGAGCCGGTGCTGAAAGAGATTGTGCAGGCGATGACGGATAACCCGGATTGGAAGCTGACGGTGGAGGGCCATACGGACAACATTGGCGGCGACGCTTATAACCTCGACCTTTCCAGGCGCAGAGCCGCAGCTGTGAAGCAAGCGTTGGTCACTCAATACCATATTGCACCCGACCGGCTTTCTACGGACGGCTTTGGCGCATCGCGTCCGGTGGCAACGAACGACACGCTCGAAGGCCGCGCGCGGAACCGCCGGGTGGAACTGACGCGCGAGTAGGAGCAAGCAAATGATTTATTGCACGAAGTGCGGGCAGAAGCTGGAACCGGGTCTACAGTTCTGTACGAATTGCGGCGCGCCGGTTGGGCCGAGCGCTGCTGCTGCGTCGCCGGCGCCCGCCGCTTCGTGGCCAGCCACGCCGGTTGCAGCGCCGCAACCGTTGGCGCCGGTCAAAAAGCGCAGCGGGCTGTCTTTGCTGCTCATCTTCCTTTTTGTGCTCGGACTTATCGTCGTGGCTGGCATTGGCGGGATCGTGTATGTGGGCTACAAGGTCAAGGAGAAGGTAAGCAGTGTCGCGCAGCAAATCACACAGCCGGCTGCGCATCCTGCTCCCAGCCCAGGTGAGAACAAAGAAGGAACACCAGCGAAGGACGACAACAACGATGTGTCGGCGATGTTGGGCAACCTGGGCAGCATGCTCGGCGGCGAAGGCGATGACGGCGATCCGGTAGAGAGCATCTCCGCGAAAGACCCGGTGACGCCTTGCGCGGGCGGTCCGTTTCCGGCGCAGACGGCGGCGCGGATTCCCCTGCAGGTGGGCACGATCGTCACAACTGCCTGGGGGATGAAGAACGGCGATGTCGAAACCCGTTTGTCGGTCGCCTCGGTTGATCCCGCTTCTGTTTCCATTGGAGCGAACACCGGAGAATACAAAGACGACAACGGCCATGATTGGAAGGGCTCCGGTTCCACGCACACCGTTTGCAACGAGGATTTTGCATCGGCCAACACGTATGCAACCGTTACCGGCACGAGACAGCCCAAAATTGTTCATGGCCTGACGCGGCTGCGGCTGTCGGACAAGTCGTTCGAAGAAGTGAAGTCCTCCGGAAAGACCTCCCTAATCTATTGGGATCTTATGGACGCGGGGCCGGACGCCTCAAAACCCGACCGTGAAGGGGGTCTGCTCACTCGGGTCGAACCTCAGGACGTCCCATATCCGATGATTGTCAACGATCAGCGCGTCACCCTGCCCGCCATTCATCTCGCCGGCATCATGGACCCTGTGGGAAAAAATCCCTGGCCGAAGAAATACCGTCCCGCGCACACCGAGGCGGAGGTGTATGTGATCGACGATCCTCTGAATCCATTGGTTCTGCTGCTCAGGATGAAGGATCCCGTCCTGCACGACGGCAAGTTCAGGATCGAAGCGGTCAAGATCGAGTACCCCGTTCCGCACCCGGTCAACATGGTGGAGAAACAACTTACCGAGCAGAAGCGCGCGGTCACGTACGGTATCTATTTTGACTTCAATAAAGACACGATCAAACCAGAGTCGGAGCCGGTGCTGAAAGAAATCGTGCAGGCGATGACGGATAACCCGGACTGGAAGTTGACGGTGGAAGGCAATACGGACAACATCGGCGGCGATGGTTATAATCTCGACCTCTCGAAGCGGCGAGCTGCGGCGGTGAAAGAAACGCTGGTTACCCGCTACCACATTGCCCCTGACCGCCTTTCGACGAATGGATTTGGGGCCTCGCATCCCATCGAGACCAACGACACGCTGGAGGGCCGCGCGCGCAACCGGCGGGTGGAGTTGACGCGCGAATAAGCTGCTCGCGTAGTGGGAAGCCGCGGTTAATAGCGGTTCGTAAGTAGCTCTTGAGGAATGAGTTTGCTGTTAATGAAGACTTAAGCGCGAGTTCTGTTGACGCTTGCATTGCCGGCGCGCAGAGTCACCGGTAAGTGACCCACAGTTCGACGATATGAGTTGCGGCCGGTGGTTAAGCAAGGAAGTCGAGAATGCGTGAGCGCTTCTGGTTGCGGATTGGTGTGATGGTGGCTTGCAGCATTGGGATAAGTGGTTGCCGGGAAAGACGCGGTGGAGATGTGGCCCCGGGGGCGGCGAACCCCGCGTCGTGGCCCGGCTTCGCCGGGAGTATGGCTCCGGTGCTTGTGGGTCATGCCATCAAGCCGAGTGAGATGACCGAAAGCGAAATGAAATATGGAATTGCGCCCAGGAGGGGGCCGGGTGTGAAGTACCAGGACGGGATCATCCTTATGGAAAACGGCGATAAGGCCATTCGCTCCTATTCCTCCAATGGGATGGTCTGGACGTTCGACGCGAATGCCCCGCAAGTGAGCGACTTTCAGGTTGGCAAGACCATCTTCGCCACTGGAAGATGCGTGGGCAAGATTCTGGTGATGCACCGTGATGGGGATAAGGTGTCGGTCATTCTTGGTCCGGCGCAGCTCACGGACGTGGTCAAGGAAGGGAACTTCGCGTATGACCAGCCGCTGGATCTGAACTCCCTGGTTGCGATTGTGACCCCGGATTATCCTGGCGCGGCGGATCCGGGGGCGTATCCGCAAGCCGGCCAAACACCGCCCACGTCGTCTCTTCAAGCGCGCGCGGCGGTTCGGCGCTCGGTCAGCTACTACGTGGTTTCCCCACAGGGAAAGTGGACGCCAATGCGCACGGTTAGCCGGACGCCCGAGCCGAGCCTGGTGCGGGCAGATTTCCATCCTTCTGTGCGCTTGCCAAGTGGCTTGGCTATTCTGCGGACTGCCGGTCCACCACCGGGCCTGTCGAATTTTCCCCCCGCGCCAACACCGACGCCGCAGATGCCGAACTTCACCTTTGATCAAATGCGGGCGTGGCCGTGCGCGATCGCTTGCGGCGGAATCGGGCTCAAGATTTACCAGGAGAAGAATGGAGTCAGTTTCTGGACTTCGGTGGTCTTCCACCTGAACCACCCGCACATCGTGTTTGACGCTTCGGTCAGGTCGAATGGGAAGGTGAACGCCGCTGTGCAGCTTTTTGGCGGTGCGGGAGTTTCCGTTACCGTCGATGCCGGGAACGCCCAGGACGCTGCGGCCAACGTTCACGAGGTGAAGTTGATTCCGGCGGAGATTTCCGTGCCGATCGGCGGTGTGTCCGTTCCGCTGTCTGTGAGACTAAGCCAGAGCATCGATATCGATACCGCGTTCAGCGAGAAGACGTCCACTTTGCACGGCGCGGGGAATGTCGATATCGATGGGGAGATTTCCGGGAGCTACAACGAAGGCACCTGGGATCTTTCACGCCCCAAGGTGACCTTGACGCAAAACATGGCTGAGCTGGTGAGCGGAGTCTCCGGAGGTATCACCTCGGTGGTCTTTGCCAACGACCAGAGGCTGATGGTGGGCATAGGGGCGGCAGGCTTTGCGGCTGGACCTTACGTGGATCTTTATACGTCGATGACGGCACTCAACCAATCCAGGACGAAGTGGGTTCCTTGCACGCAAGGAACCTTCAACATGCAGTTGGGCGCAGGGATCGGCTACAGCATGCCCACGGTAGTGGCGTCGGTCATCAACGGATTTTTAAACGACTTTCATGGGCCGCCGGTTCCTCCATGGGGAGGCATTGTGAATCCTCCGCACCGGACAGCCTTGTTTGACCATGTAGACCAGATACCGAACGGGTGCGCAGCAAGGGGTTCACCGTAAGCTGCGATCAGTGGTGGTTACAAGTTAAATTTTCAACGACAAACTAACACGAATTCGGATGCACTGCATCAGGAGAGGGAAGCGATGGCTAAGTTTTGCGGCAAGTGCGGTTCGGCTTTGAACGCTAAGACAATTTTTTGTGGAGGGTGTGGAACAAGGGTTCCGATCGCATCCGCATCACCCGCCGTGCCGACGGCCTTTGCCCCCGTGGAGACGCCGGCTCCGGCGCCTCTACCAGCGGCGGCCGCGCCAGTTCCAGGGGATTTCGCCCCGGTGGCGGTAACGCCTACTCCGTCGGCGCCGCCCTATACACCGGCACAGACAATCTATACGCCGGCACCTTCCGGTCCTGCGCCGGGCGGGTTTACAACCGTACCAGCAGGTTTTACGCCGGCCCCGGCCACACCTGCACCACAGGCAGCAGTTGCCGCGCCGGTGAATTTTGCTCCAGTAGAGGTAACACCTGCTGCAGCGGCGCCGCCCTATACGCCGGCACCTTCCGGTCCTGCGCCGGGCGGGTTTACAACCGTACCAGCAGGTTTTACGCCGGCCCCGGCCACACCTGCACCACAGTCGGCAGTTGCCGCGCCGGTGAATTTTGCTCCAGTAGGGGTAACGCCTACTGCAGCGACGCCGCCGCCCTATACACCGGCACAGCCAGCCTATACGCCTGCACCGGCGAGTTACACGCCAACCCCGGCAGCGTATGCAGCAGGAGCTGCCAATCCTGGACCTGTCAAGAAATCGAACACCCTGCTCAAGGTCGTGGTTGCGCTGGTGGTGCTTCTTTTTGTCGGAGGAGCGTTGGCGCTGGGCGGACTTTGGTACGCGGCGCAAAAGATCAAGGAGAAGGCGCACGAGGCTGCGGTGCGGGCGACGGGTGGCAACTCGGCCGCCGCCGGCGGGCTGGGACAAATGCTGAGTGGTATTGCGAGTCTCAAGGGGGACTCCGATAGCGACGACGGCGCGGGAGGAGTCAAAGGAGATCCTTGCCGCTTCCTCAGCACCGCGGAAGTGAGCCAGGCAGTTGGAGTGCAGGTGATCCGAGCGGAGGCGAAGGACGGGGGTTGCAGCTATATCGCCAAGGGTGACCCGGCGGACATGACCTCAAAGCATATGGCGTCCATGGTGGGTGGTCTGAGCGGCGCGGATGCCAAAACGCAGAAGACCATTCAGAAAATGTCAGGAGCCTTTTTCGCGCAACAAGAAGCCGGTGACAAAGACCTGTCGGCAGAGGCCGCTACGGGCGAGGTTCCGGTGCTTGGGATCAATTTCACCTCGGGCAACGCCGAGGCGGAAATGAAGATGAACCGTGGAGCCTTCAAGTATGTCACTGGCGGAGCGGGAACGGCATCCAGTAGCGGCACCGGCGATCTGGACGGTATCGGCGATGATGCGTACCTGGCCGGCGGAGGCATGCTCCTTGTGCGCAAAGGCAATACGGTCGCTCATTTTATGTACGTCGGTTGCCCATGCAACACAGACAACATCAAGCCCCTGGCCAAGTTAGTGGCGAGCCGGCTTTGAACTAATCCCAGTTTGCGGATAGAGAGAGGACTACACTATGAGCTTTTGTCAGTCGTGCGGCGCGGCCACTGCGGAGGGCGTTGCCTATTGCCCAACATGTTCCGGGAGGCCGCAAGCGATGGCATCCCCGGCTGCCGCCAACACCGGCCTTCAGGCGAATACCGCCGGAGCGCTGGCCTACCTCGCGGGGATTATCACCGGAATACTTTTCCTGGTGATCGACCCTTATAAGTCTGACCGTTTCGTTCGCTTCCACGCCTTCCAGTCGATCTTTTTCAACGTGGGGTGGATCGCGCTGTGGGTTGCGTGGATGATTGTGGGCCTGGTGTTGGGTGCGGTGACGAAGGGGCTTTTCTTCTTCATTCAATTGCCCATCGATGTCTTGCTCATGGTTGGCGGCTTTGCCTTGTGGGTGTTTCTTATGTACAGCGCCTACCAGGGCAAGATGACGAAGCTGCCAGTGATCGGCGCGCTGGCCGCAAAACAAGCAGGAATTTAAGCCACATCTAAAAGCGGCAGCCGCATGGAGAGTTTGCGGCGCCCAGCCTCGGCGGGTCATAGCCCGTCCGGGATTGAGCACACCTGCGTCTGCCGCCGGAGTATCGGGTACAGGTAGATATAGACACAATCCAAGTTACATAAGGAGATGACAATGAAAACCACATGGCTCGCACTTCTCGGTGGCAGTATGCTGCTGCAACCCCTGGCATTCGCGGACGTCAGCTACCAGGAAACAACGCATGTAACCGGCGGCTCGATGATGGGGATGCTCAAAATGGCCAGCGCCATCAGTTCGCAGGCGAAGCAGGTGACCGCGCCGGTGACCACGTCGGTGATGATCCACGGCAGCCGCATGGTTCGCTCCAACCCGCACACCACGGAGATTATCGATCTTGATCAGCAGACGATTACCATGATCGATCACGATAAGAAGAATTACTCAGTGATGACTTTTCAGGAGATGCAGCAGGCGATGGAAAACGCAGCCGCCAAGGCGAAAGGCTCCCAGCCTTCCAGCACGGCCGGTTCCCAGATGAGCTTCACAGCTCATATTTCAAGCAGTGGAGCGACGCGACAACTGGACGGCGAAACTGCCAAGGAGGCACTGCTTACTGTCACCATGGTTGCGAATGCATCGGATAGCAATGCCAAAGGGGGCATGGCCGCGACCAGCGAAATGTGGTTGATTCAGGATGCACCGGGCTTGGCCGAGATGCGGAGTTTCAGTGAACGCATGATCAAGGAAATGAAGGTCGATATGACTGCTTCGGCGATGTCTTCGATATTGGCCGCCGAGCCTGGCGGAGCACAAGCGTTGGCGGAGCTGAAGAAGGAAGCGGCCACGATGAGCGGCCTTCCGGTTTTGCAAGTGACGCGAGTGGGTATGACGATGGATGGGCAGCCTTTGCCTTCTCCTTCTGTGGCTCCTCTACCGCCGAGCCAACAGAGCCAAGGGTCGGAGGCCGGGTCTGTAACCAAGGAGATCGCCGCAGGCACAGCCACCCAGGAGGCCGGGAGTCAGATGGGCCGCCTGGGCACGTTTGGCCGTGCGCTTGGCGGTTCCAGCATGGGCGCGCTCATGCACCATACTTCCAGTCCGTCGCCTGCTCCGAGCCAGGCGGGCAACGCGGCCACGGCGGGCGTGATGCTGGAGAGCCAGACGGAGACGTCAGGGTTTTCTACTGCGGCGGTTGATACGAGCAGTTTTCAGATACCGGCCGGGTATAAACAGGTCGCTTCTCCTTTGGCGCATAAGTAGAACCCTGCCGTGGGGCCGATGCGACAATCCGATTTGCACAGTGGCTTATCCCATCCTTGAACCCAAAGGACCGGGTTCAAGGATGGGGCACCCGCCTTTCGCGGTGGGCGCCCTTGATTTGTTGCGGGGAGACTTTTCGCGCTTGCCGGGTTTGTCTCTGCGCTGCATTATGGTTGGGTGCAAGGATTGGCCGCGGGTACGCTCCGAGGGCACTACAAGATCGTCCGTCGCCTGGGTGAGGGCGGGATGGGCGTGGTGTATGAGGCCGAAGACCAACGGCTGGGGCGGTCGGTTGCGATCAAGCTGCTTCCTGAAGCGACCCGCCAGGATCCGGCTGCGCTGGAACGCTTCTGGCGTGAGGCTCGCACCGCCTCCTCTCTGAACCATCCTGGCATCTGCACGATTCACGAGCTGAACGAAAGCGGCGATCAACCGTTTATCGTGATGGAACTACTTCAGGGGCAAAGCCTGGATAAGCTGTACTACCGGCGTCCCATGCCATACGCCAAGCTGCTGGACTTCGGAGTGCAGGCTGCAGATGCGCTGGATGCTGCCCACCGCAAAGGCGTTCTTCACCGCGACATCAAGCCGGGCAATATCTTTTTGTCGCCGTCGGGGCAAGTGAAGATCTTGGACTTCGGCCTGGCTAAGCTGGAAGACGCAGCCCCGGGCAACGCGCGCGGCGAGAACGCAACCCTGGCAGGGCCGGTCCCGCAGGATCTGCTTACCAGCCCGGGCTCGGCGATCGGCACCATCGCTTATATGTCCCCGGAGCAGGCGCGGGGCGAAACGCTGGACGCGCGCAGCGATGTTTTTTCCCTGGGCGTGGTGCTGTACGAGCTTGCGACGGGACAACACCCGTTTTCCGGGGCCACCACCGCGAGCGCAGTAAGAGATGGTCAGTTCTGTACCCCCTATGTTGAGATCCTGGACCTTGAGTCCCATCGGATTGTGCATCGGCTTCCCCAGGGTACGAGCGGCTTCACCCAGGGCATGCCAAGCTTTTCGCCCGATGGCAAAGGATTTGTTGAGCAAGTTGCTACCAAAGACGGCAATGCCCTTCTATACCAGCCGATCGATGGCTCGGCGACGCATCTGCTGACCAACCCAACGCACGACACGTTGACTGATTTTGCGTGGTCTCCGTCGGGCAGCAGGTTGGGAGCGCTGCAGTTGCGGCAGAACTCGGATGTGGTACTTATTACCGACGTCGGGGGCAAGCAGCCGCACTAAAGATGCGAATCTCAGGCATGCTGGGAGGCACTCTGAAGCCTTCAGACTCACTCGATCTTCGCCGCTGGTTTGCTGAGCCGATCTTTTTGCTGGCTTTGGCCGCGGGTCTAATTGCTTTCGTCGTGCAATCGGGCGAGCTGGGAAGTTCGGACACAACCCATCGGCTGCAATCCACGCATTCTTTCTGGACAGCGGAGCCGCCGGTATTTCCGGATGAGTATCCCGAGTTCGGAGTGCACGGACGCGATGGTAAGTTGCAGAGTTGGTACGGTATCGGCCAGTCGCTGCTTATGCTGCCAACGGATGTTGTTGGGACCTATCTTGAGCGACTCAACTTCTTTACGAATTATGAAGATACTGATCCTTCGGTGCGGGACATTTTCGTCACTTACACGACCAATATGGTCATATCTGTTTTGACCGCGTTGGTGTGCTTCCGCTTTCTGCAGCAGTTGAATTTCAACGTCAGGCAGGCGGTGGTGGGCGCACTGACTCTGCTGCTCGCTACCACCCACCTGCATTACACGCAGAACATGATGGAGAATAATTACATCTTTCTGCTGACGCTGACCGGGTTTTCCTATCAATACGAATGGTGGCGCAATGGCAGCCAGCGTGCTTTGCTGTTCGGCTGCTTTGCTTTCGGTCTGAATTTGTTGACCCGTTTGACTACCGGCCTGGATCTACTTGCGGGAGGGCTGTTCCTGCTTCTCGTGGCCTGGCTGGAAAGGACGAAGTGGCGGCCGTTTTGGGGTCGGAGCCGGACGTACGTGGCTACCGCGGTGCCGGTGTACATGTTCTTTGGGTTGATGGACCGCTTGTATCAGTACCGGCGGTTCGGGTCGTTCTTCAATAACTACCTAAGTGTGTCTTCTCGCGAGGCCAGGCTGCGCGATCCTAGTCTGCCGGCGAGTTTTCCGTTCAATACTCCTTTTCACGTTGGGTTTCTCGGGCCGCTGTTGACGCCGGAAAAATCGATCTTCCTGTTCGATCCTTTGTTGGTGCTTATGATTTTGCTGGTGGTGGTGGCGTGGAAGCGGTTCACGCCAGTGATCAGGGCATACACGATGATGAGTTGCGCCCTGCTGTTGGCGTATCTAAGTTTCTACGCTCGATTTGCGATTTGGAGTGGCGACTCCGCGTGGGGCGACCGCTATGTTTCGTCGACGGTGGAACTGGCTTCGCTGCTCGCTGTTCCGCTGCTGTTGCGTCATCGGCGGCAGTTGCCGAAATTGGTTTGGGTCGTGGGATTGCTGTTGCTGGGCGCCGCCACGGTGATCCAGTTGGCGTCCCTCGCTTTCTGGCAGCAACTCGAGCTTTACCAAATGGAGACATTAGGTCATCCGACGTTTGTGGTTGCTTTGAGGATGCGGAACATTGTGGCCTTCGCGCTGGGAAAGATGGACGCGTGGGGTTTGAATAACCACGCCATGACTGAGGATCCGTGGGATTACGTCCACATTACTACCTGGAATTTTCTGCCGTTTTTGTTGCGGAGAGTGGGTGTGGCTCCGGCCTGGGCCGTGGATGTTGCGTTTGTGGTGTGGGGAGCGGGGTTGGCCGCGTTGGCGGGTGTTCTTTGGCGGATCCGCAGTGTGCTCAGAATAAGTCCCGAAGGGACGGCTGAGAGTAGCCCAGGACGTAGTCCTGGGAAGGCATAACCAACGGCCCAGGACATAAGTCCTGGGATAAGTGAAGCCAACGGATCAGTCCCGAAGGAACGGCTGAAAATAGCCCAGGATGTAGTCCTGGGTAGGCGTAACCATAAGGATCAGTCCCGAAGAGACGGCTGAAAGTACCCCAGGACGTAGTCCTGGGTAAGTGAAACCATACGGATCAGCCCCGAAGGGACGGTTGAGAGTAGCCCAGGACGTAGTCCTGGGTAAGTGAAACCATACGGATCAGTCCCGAAGGGACGGCTGAGAGTAGCCCAGGACGTAGTCCTGGGTAAGTGAAACCATACGGATCAGTCCCGAAGGGACGGCTGAGAATAGCCCAGGACGTAGTCCTGGGTAAGTGAAACCATACGGATCAGTCCCGAAGGGACGGCTGAAAGTAGCCCAGGACGTAGTCCTGGGTAAGTGAAACCATACGGATCAGTCCCGAAGGGACGGCTGAAAGTAGCCCAGGACGTAGTCCTGGGTACACTTGGACGCAAATTCAAAGTCTTCTCGAAAGTGTCACCATGTCTCACAGTCATATATGTTGTCTGGTCCATGTGGTGTTCGCGACCGCGGAGCGCCGGCCGACGATCCGTGACGATATACAGGGGCCCCTCCATAGCTATATCGGCGGCATCGCTCGTGAAAATGGAATACCGGCCTTGGCCGTAGGTGGCGCCGCTGACCATGTCCACTTGTTGCTTTCGTTGCCGCGAACCATTTCAGTTGCCAAGGCCGTGCAATTGTTGAAATCGGGATCTTCGAAATGGATACACGAGAGTTTTCCAGGATTAAGAAGCTTTGCATGGCAGGAAGGGTACGGAGCTTTCTCGATCGGAGTTTCGCAGCGGGAAACGACCGTGAGATATATCGAAACGCAAGCCGAGCATCACAAACGGATCAGCTTTGCGGATGAGATGAACAAATTTCTTGCCGTACACGGGTTAGGCGGGTGAATTCGTGGTTTTCCCGGCGATCCTTTGCGCGTCAGAAAGCACCCAGGATTGCATCCTGGGTAATTCTCAGCCGTCCCTGCGGGACTCTTCTTGTCGGCTACGGATGGCCCAGGACTGCTACTTTCAGCCGTCCCTGCGGGACTCTTCTTGTCAGCTACGGATGGCCCAGGACTACGTCCTTGGCCAGGGGACAGGGGTTTGACAGATGTTGGGTGGTCGCTTAGGTTTTCGGATATGGAAAAGATGAAGGGGCGAACGGCACTTGTTACCGGCGCTTCGCGCGGGTTGGGCGCGGCCATTGCGCTAGAGTTGGGCGCCCGGGGTGCGAAGGTTGCAGTTAATTATTTTGCGAAACGGGATCGCGCGGAACAGGTATGCGCGCAGATTCAGCAACAGGGCGGGGAAGCCGCTGCTTTCTACGCCGATGTGCGCCGCGAAGCAGATGTCGCGGACATGATCCAGGCGATCAATGCGGCGTATCAGCAGGTCGATATCGTCGTAATCAATGCAACGGGTCCACAACCTTTCCTCACCATCGAAGAGCAGACGTGGGACCGGTACCTCGACCAGCTGGAGTTTTTTGTTAAGTCGCCACTTATTATTCTGCAGCAGGTGATCGCCGGCATGAAGAGCCGCGGCTTCGGCAGGATTATTCAAATTGGGAGCGAAGTTTTCGAGATCGGGAACCCCATGTTCGCGCATTATGTGGCAGCCAAGGCCGCACAGCTGGGGCAAACAAGATCATGGGCGCGTGAACTTGGCGCGCACGGCATCACCGTGAACCTGGTTGCTCCGGGTTGGATCCCGACCGAGCGCCACCATCACTCCACCCAGGCGGAGATGGACGCTTACACAGAAAGGGTTCCCTTGAAGCATATGGGTTTGCCTGAGGACGTCGCGAATGCCGTCGCGTTTCTGGCTAGCGACGCGGGCAGATTTATTACCGGACAGAAGATCTCAGTGAATGGCGGCAATACCGTCGAGTAATTCAGCTCATGGAGCGCAGCGTGGGGCTCACCGCCAAAGGCGCCTCGGTCGCTGCCTGAACTTCTTCAACGGAAAGGCCGGGGGCTATCTCCTGCAGGACCAACCCGGAGGGTGTTACGTCGATCCAGGCCATTTCCGTTGCAATGGCATCCACCACTCCGACACCGGTCAGGGGCAATCTGCAGGCTTTGAGGATCTTGGGCCGCCCGTCACGCGTGGTGTGCTCCATGGCCACAATAACCCTTTGCGCGCTGGCCACCAGATCCATCGCGCCACCCATGCCCTTGACCATCTTGCCGGGAATGATCCAATTTGCCAGGCTCCCCTTTTCGTCGACTTCCATCGCTCCCAGGATGCTCAAATCGATGTGACCGCCGCGGATCATGGCGAAGGCATCCGAGCTGGAGAAGAAAGACGTTCCGGGAAGCACGGAAACCGTCTCCTTGCCAGCATTGATCAGGTCGGCGTCCACTTCTTCTTCGAGAGGATAAGGGCCAATTCCCAGCATGCCGTTCTCCGATTGCAGCACGACTTCGACGCCGGGCGGAACATGGTTAGCGACCAGCGTCGGCATGCCGATTCCCAGGTTGACGTAGTAGCCATCGCGCAGTTCCTGGGCCACGCGCTTGACGATGCGATTGCGTTTCTCGGCTTCCTGCGTCTTGTCGCCCATCACGGGGCCTTCCTTACGGTTCGGCGTTCGATGCGCTTCTCGCTGGAGGTGCACGCAAAAATGCGCTTGACGTAGATTCCCGGAGTCATAATCTGGTCGGGATCCAGTTCGCCCGGCTCCACCAGTTCTTCCACTTCGGCGATGGTGATACGCGCGGCGGTGGCCATCATGGGATTAAAATTGCGCGCGGTCCGCCGGTAAATCAGGTTGCCCTGGCGGTCGCCCTTCCAGGCCTTTACCAGCGCGAAATCCGCTTTCAGAGCCTTCTCCAGCAGATACTCACGGCCATCGAAGGAACGCTGTTCTTTGCCCTCGGCAACCAGGGTGCCTACGCCGGTGGGCGTGTAGAAGGCGGGGATGCCTGCGCCTCCGGCGCGGATCCGCTCGGCCAGCGTGCCCTGGGGAATCAGGGACACCTTAAGCGTGCCGGCGATGACCTGCTTTTCCAACAGCAGGTTTTCGCCTACGTAACTGCCGGTATGCGAGGCGATCATGCCCGCTTCCAGCAGCAGACCAAGGCCGAAGCCATCCACGCCCATGTTGTTGGAAATGGTATGCAGGCCAGTGACGCCGCGCCGCACCATGGCGGCGATCGCATTCTCGGGAATGCCGCACAGCCCAAAGCCGCCAATCATGAGAGTTGCACCAGAAGGGATGTCGGCAACGGCTGCGTCGGAGGTGGGAAATACCTTATTCATAGCGAACCTACCTATTCCACCACAAACACTGATCGGCCGCGACCATTTAGGATTTACTTTGCCCTCGCGACGGCGGGGAGAAGGGACCGGCCAACGTGGGTACTGATAGGCAAACCTCCCCAGGAGAACGCTTCCGCTCCGCCGTGAAGGAGGAGCGTCCCTTGCAGGTGATTGGCGCCATTAACGCGTACACGGCGCGGATGGCGCAGGCGACCGGGTTTCGCGCGCTCTACCTTTCCGGCGGAGGAGTGGCCGCCAACTCGCTTGGTATGCCCGACCTGGGCATAAGCACCATGGAAGATGTGCTGGTGGACGTTCGCCGCATCACCGACGTTACCACGCTGCCGCTGCTGGTCGATATCGACACGGGATGGGGAGGCGCTTTCAATATCGCGCGCACCATCCGCTCCATGGAGCGCGCAGGCGTTGCCGCTGTGCACATGGAAGACCAGGTAGGCGCCAAGCGCTGCGGTCACCGGCCCGGGAAAGAGGTAGTACCGGCGGCGGAGATGGTCGATCGCATCAAGGCGGCGGTGGACGCGCGAACGGATCGCGACTTCGTGATCATGGCGCGCACGGACTCCCTGGCAGGCGAAGGACTAGAGGCAGCGCTCGAGCGCTGCGCCGCCTACGTTGCAGCGGGTGCAGACATGATATTTGCCGAGGCAGTAACGGAGCTGGCCATGTACAGCCGCTTTAAGCAAGCCGCCGGCGTGCCGATACTGGCCAACATTACGGAGTTTGGCAAAACACCGCTTTACACCTCGCAGGAGCTCGCGGAGGTTGGGGTGGATATTGTGCTCTACTGCTGCGCGGCCTACCGGGCGATGAATGCCGCGGCGCTGAAGGTGTACCATGCCATCCGGACGGAGGGCACGCAAAGCGGTGTGCTGAGCATGATGCAGACGCGGGCAGAGCTTTATGAGTTTCTTGGCTACGATGCGTATGAACAGAAGCTGGACGAGCTGTTCGCGGCCGCCAAGCATAGTTAGGTCGGGAGGATGATGGCAACCACGACGGAACCGCAGCAAACGCCTTTCAAGCCGAAGAAATCGGTTGCACTCTCTGGCACGCCAGCCGGCAACACGGCTCTATGCACTGTCGGCCGAACCGGCAACGACCTGCACTATCGCGGCTATGACATTGCCGACCTGGCCGCGCACTGCGAGTTTGAAGAGGTGGCCTACCTATTGCTTCGGGGCAAGCTGCCGAATGCCATCGAGCTGGCTGCTTACAAGCAAAAGCTGACGCGCCTGCGAGGCCTGCCGGCCAATGTTTACAGCGTGCTCGAAGAGCTGCCGGCAGCCACTCATCCCATGGATGTGCTGCGGACGGGCGTTTCCGCGCTGGGCTGCGTGCTGCCAGAGAAGGATGACCATAGCCCCGCAGGCGCGATCGAGTGCGCCGATGTGCTGCTGGCCACGGTTGGGTCGATGCTGCTTTATTGGCACCACTACAGCCGTAACGGACAAAGCATCGACGTGGAGTCGGGGGAGGACACGCTGGCCGGGCATTTTCTTGCCTTGCTGCATGGCGAGCCGCCCAGCAAGGAGTGGGTTCGCGCAATGCAGGTCTCGCTGGTGCTGTATGCGGAACATGAGTTCAACGCCTCCACCTTTACTGCCCGCGTGATCGCCGGGACAGGGTCGGATATTTATTCGTGCATTACAGGCGCGATCGGCGCATTGCGCGGGCCCAAACATGGCGGAGCGAATGAGGTGGCCCTGGAAATTCAACAACGCTATGCAACACCCGATGAGGCGGAGCGCGACATTCGCGGCCGGCTGGAAAAGAAAGAGGTTGTGATTGGCTTCGGCCATCCGGTGTACACGGTCAGCGATCCGCGCAATACCATCATCAGGAAAGTTGCCGGTGAGCTGGCTGAGTCGGCCGGTGATTTTGGTATGTACCGCATCGCTGAGCGGCTGGAGACAGTGATGTGGGAGGCCAAACGGATGTTTCCCAACCTTGATTGGTTCAGCGCTGTTTCCTATCACTTGATGGGAATTCCGACGGCAATGTTTACGCCGCTGTTTGTTTTGGCCCGTACCTCCGGATGGAGCGCTCATATCCTCGAGCAGCGGGCCGATGGCAAGATCATCCGCCCTTCTGCGAACTACACCGGACCTGAGGATCTTCCGTTCGTTCCGCTAGCGCAACGTGCCTAAAAGCCTTGCTCGTTTGACCTATTGCTGGGAGAGAGAAATAAATGTCGGTCCATGTTAGTGGGGAACGCCCGCCTTATGACCAGGTTCTCGTCGATATTGCGGACTACGTTTGCGACTACACCGTCGCGAGCGACCTGGCGTACTCCACCGCGCGCAATTGTCTGATTGATACGCTTGGCTGTGGTCTGGAAGCGCTCGAGTATCCGGCGTGCACCAAACTGCTTGGCCCGGTTGTTCCGGGAACGGTTGTGCCGAACGGCGCCAAGGTTCCTGGCACTGCTTTTCAGCTTGACCCAGTTCAGGCTGCTTTCAATCTTGGCGCGATGATTCGCTGGCTGGACTTTAACGACACATGGCTGGCCGCGGAATGGGGCCACCCGTCCGACAACCTGGGCGGCATTCTCACAGTCGCTGATTGGCTTTCGCGTACCGCCGTAGCGAAAGGTGCGGCTCCACTGACTATGCGCGCGGTGTTGACGGCGATGATCAAGGCGCACGAGATCCAGGGATGTCTGGCGCTCGAGAACTCATTCAACAAGGTCGGCCTGGACCACGTGGTGCTGGTGAAAGTGGCCTCCGCTGCGGTGGTGGCGCAGATGCTCGGCCTTAACCACGGGCAAATTCTCGATGCACTGTCGCTGGCCTGGGTCGATGGGCAGAGCC
This sequence comes from uncultured Acidobacteriaceae bacterium, assembly GCA_963758385.1. Lineage (GTDB taxonomy): Bacteria > Acidobacteriota > Terriglobia > Terriglobales > Acidobacteriaceae > PALSA-350. The sequence goes on from CAVWVA010000002.1 coordinate 1,409,147, forward strand.
TGCGAACTTATCGTCATGCGCCGAATACGGGCTCCCGCAAGAGTTGGGCCGCGGGCGACGCGACCAGCCGCGCGGTTCGTCTGGCGATGATGGTTCGTGCGGGAGAGATGGGCTATCCATCGGTACTCACCGCGAAGGTGTGGGGATTTTACGATGTGCTTTTCCGCGGGCGCCCGTTTGGTTTTCAACGGCCTTATGGCTCCTATGTGATGGAGAATGTTTTGTTCAAGATCAGCTATCCGGCGGAGTTCCATGCACAGACTGCGGTCGAAGCGGCGATGACGCTGCGCGGTCAGTTGGTCGCCGCGGGTAAGTCGGCGGAGGATATCGTCTCGATCGAGCTGCGGACGCACGAGGCTTGTCTTCGCATCATTGATAAGAAGGGACCGCTGAATAATCCGGCCGACCGTGACCATTGCGTGCAGTACATGGTTGCAGTTCCACTTATCTTTGGTCATCTGACTGCTTCGGACTACGAAGACTCCTTTGCCGCGGATCCCCGCATCGATGCGCTGCGGGAGAAGATGCGGTGTAGCGAAGATCGGTCGTTTACGGCGGATTACCATGACCCGGAGAAGCGCTCCATCGCGAATTCATTGGCGATTACTCTGGGCGATGGCAGCACCTTCACAGAGACGGTGGAGTATCCACTCGGCCACCGGCGGCGCAGAGCCGAGGGCATTCCGCTGCTGGAAGCAAAGTTTCGCATTAACCTGGCGCGGCGCTTCGCTGCACAGCGTCAGGCGGCGATTCTGGAGGCGTCGCTCGACCAGCAGCGCCTGGAAGGCATAGCGGTGCACGAGTATGTGGATTTATATGCGTTGTGACAGATAGGAGAAAGATGGCACGCGTTCTATTGATCCTGATGGTTTCGAGTTCTCTCGTTGCGCAGCAGGCGGCTCCCCCATTGCCGGTGGCTGGCTTCACGGTTCAGAGTTCGCAGGATGAAGTCAACCTGGAGCAGCGCTTCAAGGCGCTGCCCGATCCACAGCGTATGCGGGTCAATATGGAGCGGCTCAGTGCTCGTCCGCACCACGTTGGTTCCCCGTATGACAAGCAGAATGCCGAGTGGATCCTGGCGCAGTATAAGCAATGGGGCTGGGATGCCCACATTGAAGAATTTCAGGTGCTGTTTCCTACCCCGAAATTGCGCTTGCTGCAGATGGTCGCACCCATCCAGTTCACGGCCAAACTCCAGGAGCCTGCGGTCGCGGTCGACCCAACGTCAAACCAACAGGATGAGCAGCTACCCACTTACAACGCTTACTCCCCCGACGGGGATGTGACTGCTCCCCTGGTGTATGTGAACTATGGGCTGGTTGCGGATTACCAGGAGCTTGCGCGTCACGGCATCTCGGTGAAAGGGGCCATCGTGATTGCTCGCTATGGAGAATCGTGGCGCGGGATCAAGCCTAAACTTGCTGCGGAACACGGCGCCATCGGGTGCCTGATTTATTCAGACCCTGCGGAGGATGGCTACACGCAACAGCTCGACTTTCCCAAGGGGCCCATGCGTCCACCCGAGGGAGTACAAAGGGGCAGCGTGCTGGATGCTCCGCTGTACCCGGGCGATCCGCTGACCCCCGGCGTTGGCGCGACCAAAGAGGCCAAACGGCTCAAGCGGGAAGATGCTCAATCGCTGGCCAAGATCCCTGTTCTTCCCATCTCCTATGCCGATGCTCAGCCGTTGCTTGCTGCGCTGGAGGGCCCGGTCGCGCCCGCGAATTGGCGTGGGGCGCTGCCGATTACCTATCGCATTGGGCCGGGGCCGGCGAAGGTTCATTTGAAGCTTGCTTTCAACTGGGACCTGAAACCCGTTTACGACGTGATCGCCACCATGCGTGGTTCTGAGGAACCCGACCTGTGGGTGCTGCGCGGGAACCATCACGATGGGTGGGTGAATGGCGCGGATGATCCGATCTCTGGCCAGGTTGCGTTGCTCGAGGAAGCGCGAGCTCTCGGGGAGCTGGCCAAGCAGGGGTGGAAGCCGAAACGCACGATCATCTACGCCTCGTGGGATGGCGAAGAGCCGATGCTGCTCGGTTCCACCGAGTGGGTGGAAGCGCACGCGGACGAGCTACGCAAGCATGCCGCCGTCTACATCAACAGCGATGGCAATGAGCGGGGATTTCTGGGAGTTTCAGGCTCCCATTCGCTGCAGTCGTTTATCAATGGGGTTGCGAAGGATGTGGAAGACCCTGAAGCTAAAGTCTCTGTCCTCAAGCGTCGGCAGGCTTATGCTCTGCTGCATGGGACTCCGGAGGAGCGCGCGGAAGCGAAGGCTGGTGGCAACTTCAGCATTGGGGCACTGGGATCCGGTTCGGACTTCAGCGCCTTTATCGATCACGTAGGGATCGCCACGCTCGATGTGGCATACGGAGGAGAAGATCCGTCAGGCAACTATCACTCGATTTATGACGACTTCTACTGGTACTCGCATTTCTCCGACTACGATTACGTTTATGGCCGTGCATTGGCACAGACTGCCGGCCTGGCTGTGTTGCGGATGGCCGATGCGGACATTATGCCCTATGAATTTGAGGGGCTTTCGCACACGGTGGCACAGTACATTGTCGAGGTAAAAGCGCTGCTCGAGAGCCGCCGCAAAGAGGTGGAAGACGTCCGGCAGAATCTCAAGGACGGCGTATACCAGGCGGCAAACGATCCGCGTAATCCGTTGGTGGCGCCCCCGGCCGAGGAAGTTCCGCCGTACCTGAACTTTGCGCCGCTCGATAACGCTTCCGCGGCTCTCGACCAGGCGGCGGTGCATTACACCAAGGCGCTCGCCGGTATTCAGGGCAAGCCGTTGCCGGCGGATCGCGAGAATGCTCTCAATGACCACCTTGCCCAGGCGGAGAGGAAGCTGATCGCCGCGCAGGGTTTACCGCGGCGGCCATGGATGCAGCACGTGCTCTACGCTCCGGGTTGGTATACAGGCTATGGCGCCAAGACGTTGCCTGGAGTGAGGGAGGCCATCGAGGAAGGCCGGTACACAGAGGCGGAGGAGCAAGTGGTGATGGCGGCGCACTCGATCCAGGAAGAGGCTGCATGGATTGAAGCGTTGGCCAAGGAGATTGGCAACTGAACGGCTTATAGTAGTTAGGCCGTTTTGTGAGGAGAATTTCATGGGTTGTGAACCAGCCAGAGCGCTTGGCAAAGTGTTGATGATGGGGTTGTTGGCTTCGCAGTGCCTGGCGCAAGCACCCGTCCACTACGAACCGACTTTGGAGTCGCTCAACCAGCATCCGCTGCCGCAGTGGTATGCGGATGCGAAGCTGGGTATTTTTATCCACTGGGGATTGTATTCGGTGCCGGGGTGGGCTCCGTTGTCGCATCCCGAACATGACTTTCGCAACATCGACTACATCAAAAACAATCCGTATGCAGAGTGGTACTACAACGTGATGCGGATCGATGGCTCACCCACCCAGGCTTACCACCGCGAGCACTATGGAGCGAACTACAACTATTACAATTTTGCTCCGATTTTTGACCAGGAGAGCATGAAGTGGAAGCCGGAGCAATGGGCAACCATCTTCCATGACGCCGGAGCGAAATACGTGGTGCTCACCACCAAGCATCACGAAGGTTTTACTTTGTGGCCCAGCTCCACTGCGAACCCGACGCTACCGCCAGACCGTCAGCATGCCACGCGGGATATTGTGGGCGAGCTGACGACTGCTGTTCAAAACCAGGGTATGCGCATGGGACTCTACTACTCCGGCGGGTATGACTGGACGTTTGTCCCAGGGCCCATTGCCAAGCCTGCCGACTACCAGACGGTCAAGCCGCAAAGCGAAGCCTACGGCAAGTATGCCGATGCGCAAATCCGCGAGCTCATCGTGCGCTATCATCCGGCGGTGTTATGGAACGACATCGACTGGCCAAAGTCAGGCCATCCGCTGCAGATCATGGCCGACTACTACAACACAGTGCCTGACGGCGTGATCGACGATCGTTTCGGGGTAAAGCATTCCGACTTCACTTCGCCCGAATACCAGAAGGTAGATGAGATCCGGGCGACCAAGTGGGAAGAATGCCGCGGGCTGGGGCGTTCCTTTGGTTATAACCGCGCTGAGGGCGAAGCAGAGACGATCGCTCCGGATGCGTTGATTTACCTCCTGGTGGATATTGTCAGCAAGAACGGCAATTTGCTTTTGGACGTTGGCCCGGAGGCGGACGGAACCATTCCACCGGTGCAGATGGAACGTTTGCGCGCGCTGGGCGCCTGGCTACAGCAGAATGGTGCAGCGATCTATGGGACGCGGCCGTGGACGCGGGCGACGGGCAAGAGCACGGAGGGTATCGGTGTGCGCTTCACCCAGAAAGATGGCAATCTTTACGCCACCCTTCTGGGTGTGCCGAAGCAGCCGGAGGTTACACTGCTGGGAGTCAAAGTGAAGCCCGGAAGTGCAGTCCACCTGCTGGGATATTCGCAGCCGCTGAATTGGAGCGCGGAGGGCGAGAATCTAAAGGTTGCGTTGCCTTCGTCTCTTCCCGGCCAATACGCATATGTATTGCAACTTCAACCCTAACAAATGGCGGTGTAAATGATGGGTGTTTCGTTGAGCGGCCAGGTGGTCGTGATTCTTGGCGCTTCGAGTGGTATTGGGCGTGCGGCGGCATTGATGTTCGCGCGAGAGAAGTCAACGGTGGTGGCGGCTGCGCGCCGTTTGGATCGGTTGCAATCGCTGAAGGATGAGCTGGCCAAAGAGCAATGCGAGATCACGATTCGCGTGGCGGACGCTTCCAAGGTGGAAGACATGCAGATGTTGGCCAAGGAGACGCTCGAGAAGTTTGGAAAGATTGATGTGCTGGTGTTTGCCACTGGGATCAATACTCCGGATCGGTCGATGGCGCGGCTCACTCCGGCAATATGGAATTCTTTGATTGAGACGAATCTTAACGGGGCCTTCTATGCGACGCACGCGGTGCTGCCTTCCATGCGCAGTGCACATGCGGGGCACCTGATTTATGTTGCTTCGGTCAGTGGGCTTACGCCTGATGTTTCCGGCGCCGCGTATCAAGCGTCGAAGCGGGGAATGCTCGGCATGGCCCATGCAGTGCGCCTTGAGGAGAGACAGAATGGGATCAGGACTTGTGTCATTTGCCCTGGGCTTGTGGATACGGAGTTGTTAGAGAAAAGGCCCGTAAAGCCCTCAGCAGAGGTGTTGGCGCAGGCTTTGCAGGCAGAAGATGTTGCGGAGACGATTTTTTTTGTTGCGAAGTTACCCCAGCGAGCTGCGATACCGGAGTTGCTGATGATGCCTTCAGCTCAGTAGATGAAACGGAGTGGCCCCCGTCCGGATTTAAGTGCTTGTCCTCTTTCGGGGCCGGCCGCAGCGAAGGAGATTTCCGTTGGAAGATAAGTTCACGGCGATGGTGAGTGCTACCGCCAGGGTCGATCTTAGCCTCACTGATTTTCAGCCCCGCAGCATGCTTGTGACTCCGGAACATTCGGTGGAGCGGGCATGCGTGATGGCGATTGATTATCACAACCACCTCGACTCCCTCGATCCACGCCAAGTACTCACCATCATGGACGCATGCGGGATCGAACGCATCGTTAACATCACCATGCAGACCGGGGATGCGGCGCTGGCAACGATCCACCGCTTTCACTCTGCCGCTGCGGACCGCTTCAGCACAATTGGGTGGATGGATTGGAGCGGGATCGAGAGCCCGGATTTTTTTCGCTTGAGCGTGGACCGTCTCGAACAGCTTGTCGAACATGGCGCGTGCGGGCTCAAGATGTGGAAAGACCTCGGCCTGACTGTTCGCGATGGGTCGGGCCAGTTGCTGCGCATCGATGACGAGCGCCTGGCTCCGCTATTTGAGAAGGCGGCAGAGTTGGACGTTCCGGTGATGTTTCATACCTCGGACCCGGATGCGTTCTTTCTTCCTATCGATCCGCACAACGAACGATATGAGGAGTTGGCAGCCCATCCTGAGTGGAGCTTCTACGGAGCGGAGCGCGGCAAGCAGGAGTTGTTAGAGCAGCGCAATCGTGTGTTTGCACGGCATCCGGGCACTACGTTCGTTGGGGCGCATATGGCCGAATCGGCCGAGTGCCTCAGCCGGGTCGCGGAGTTGCTCGACACCTATCCCAATGTGTCGGTCGATATGAGCGCCCGTGTCGCGGAACTGGGTCGACAGCCTTATGCGGCTCGCGCGTTCTTTCTACGCTACGCCAGCCGCATCCTCTTTGGCGCGGATCTTCTCCCGGATCTGGAGATGTACCGGCTTAATTTCCGCTTTCTGGAGACCGCGGACGAGTATTTCGATTACCCATCGCACGCCTCAAGGCAGGGCCGCTGGCGCATTCACGGAATTTACTTGCCCCAGGAAGTTCTGCGGCAGATTTACCGCGAGAACGCTCTGGCGCTTCTGCGTAGGTAATTTCTCCGATCCCGAGCCTCGTCTTTCTTCGTTTGCGCAGAGAACCTTTTAGGCGTCGTGCCGATGCATAGCAGGGAGGGATCCTGCACATGCGTTTTGTGTCTAAAGGCGCCGGCTTTATCACCAGCACCGTTTCTGTAGTTCTGATGGCAGTGTGCGGGCCAGCCGCACCCGCAGGTGCGACCAATCCAACCACAACAACGCTGGCAGTGAAATCGGCCGGCAATGCGGTCACAACTGTTGCCGCAGGCAGCTTGGTGACCTTGACGGCGAGCGTGACGCTGGCGGGGAGTCCGGTGACTCCGGGGCAAGTAGACTTCTGTGACGCGACGGCGAGCGATTGCGTGGGCATCCACCTGTTGGGGAGCGTGCAATTGGTCCCTGGGGGCGCGGCTTCGATGAGTTTAGTTCCAGGCATCGGCAGCCATAGCTATCAAGCCATCTTTTTAGCGGACTCTGGCGGGGCGGCCAGTAAGTCGGGTGCACAACCGCTAACGGTTACGGGAAGTTATCCAACCACCACTACCATCACTTCGAGCGGGGCTGTGGGGAACTACACACTTACCGCCGTGGTCTCGGGCGAGAGCAATGTGCGAGCGCCGATTTCGGGCACTGTGTCGTTTCTGGACATGAGCAACAGCGGCGGTTTGCTGGGGACGGCAGCGGTCACTCCGGGCGCCGCCAGCCTGGTGTTTACGGCGTCCCCCACCCAGGCCACGGGCAGCATCCCGGTGAATGTGGTGACGGCCGATTTCAACGGCGATGGCTACGCGGATGTAGCAGTGTTGAACCATGCCGATTCCAGCATTACTGTGCTGCTTGGCATGGGAGACGGCACCTTCAATGCCGCGCCGGTCACTTATACCGGGGAAGGGCCAGCAGGCCTGGTGGTGGGTGATTGGAACGGCGACGGGAAGCCGGATCTGGCGACTACCAACGAGGCCGTGAATACAGTCAGTGTGCTGCTTGGCAACGGAGACGGGACGTTTACCGGGACGGTCGCAAGTCCGGCGACGGGCACGACCCCTTCCGGTATCGCAACCGGCGACTTTAACGGAGATGGAAACGCCGATCTTGCAGTGACGAACTATATCGCCAACACGGTAACGATCCTCCTGGGCCACGGCGATGGAAGTTTCACCGCCGAGGGCTCCAGCCCGGCAACCGGCCATAATCCCTCTGACATCACGATTGCGGACTTCAACGGGGACGGTAAGGCGGATGCGGCGATCACGAATTTCACAGCAGGTACATTAACCATCCTTCTGGGTAACGGCGACGGCACCTTTGCGGTGTCGAGTGCACCTGCAGGCAGCGAACCGTATCTTCTCGTTGCAGGCGACTTCAACGGGGACGGAAAGGTTGATCTTGCGATTTCTAACTACGAAAGCGCCGCGCTATCCATCCTGCTGGGCAACGGGGATGGCACATTTACCGCGGCGGCGAGTCCGGCCACGGGGACCCGTCCATTCGCAATGGCGATTGCCGACCTGAACCGGGATGGCAAGACGGATATTGTGGTGGCTAACTATGGAGACAGTACTCTCACCCTGCTTCTGGGGAACGGGGACGGAACCTTCACTGCGTCGAGCACGCTTCCGGTCACGGGCAACGAGCCCATCGCAATTGCAGCCGCCGATCTGAACGGAGATGGAATACCAGACCTGGTGACGCCTAGTTACACCGCGAACACGATGTCTGTTCTGCTGACACAATTGCAGCAGAGCGCCCAAGGTGTATTGACCCATGTTGCTCCTCTGGGGACGGGCACGCACAACGTGGAAGCGAGCTACCCAGCCACTGTCCCATACGCAGGCAGCCTGTCCGCAACTACTTCGTTGGCGGCCGCTATTGCTGGGAGCGTATTGACGTTAAGCGCAAACCCAGTCGGCAGCAGCAGCTTTGGCGACCAGGTGGTGCTGACGGCAACGCTTAGTCCTTTTGCCCCCGAGGGCGTGACTACCAATGGAGAAACGGTCACGTTCTATAACGGGAGCAGCAGTTTGGGAACGGGCGCGCTCGCGGGAGGCGTGGCTACGCTGACCCTGACCTCGCTGCCGATCGCGAGCAACAAACTGACCGCGGTCTATGCCGGAGATGCCGACCTGGGGACGAGCACCTCCAGCGCAGTTGTTTTCACCGTTGCGAACAATGCGCTGACGTTTGTGCTCAGTGGCGGAACGGCAACGGAGACGATCGCGCCCAAAGGGACGGTCACGTATGCGTTCATGGTGACCCCTGGCAGTTCCAGCACCTTCGGCGCGAACGTGAGCTTCGCGGTCGCCGGCGGTCCCCCGGGTGCGACGCCAATCTTCAACCCGGTAAGTATTGCGGCAGGTAGCGGAGCGACTACGGTCACGCTCACGATGACCATGCCCGCGACAGCACCGGCTAGCAGATTTAGCTCGATGGTGCTCGGCCTCCTGCTGCTTCCTTTTGCAGGACAGTTGCGGCGCTTCGGTAAACGGCGGGTGTGTCTGCTGCTGCTTTTGGCGGGCTTGGGCGGGGCAAGCGGATTCATTGGTTGCGGAGGCTCGAGCAGCCCCGCGCCTATTAAGCCTGCTGCGAAAAGCTACGCCATGACGGTCACGGCCACGTCTGGCTCGGAATCGAAGTCAACCGCTTTGACGCTTACGGTCAACGGAAGCTGATGGGAGGAGCTTCGGCTACGTTTCAGGCGTGGCTGGGTAGCCCATGCCCGCCAGGACACCGCGCATGTAGGCGAAACTGCTGATTGCTCCCGGCATCGGATCGTCTCCGTGAACCTCGTATTCCAGATCGACAAAGCCGTTGTATTTCATGGCAATCAGGGTTTCAAAGATTCGCCGTATCGGCATCAGGCCGTCACCGACGGCGACCTGGCTTTCTTTCGACTGAAAGTTGGTCAAGTCTTTGATGTGCATGTCGAATAGCCGCGGACCCACTTGCTTGATCGCTTCCACTACATCCACGCCGGCACGCACGGTGTGCCCCACGTCAATGCAGCAGCCCATGCGCGGGTCCATCTGGTTCACGGCCTTCAAAACATCTAACGGCGAATGCCACAACTTATCCTCGGGCCCATGGTTGTGGATGGCGAAACGCAGGTCGTACTCCTTGACGAACTTTTCTATGCGGGGCAGGGTTCCAGGGGCGGGATCGCCAGCGACAATCACGGAGATGCCCGCCCGCTTGCAATACTCAAACTTGTTGCGGATGTCGGCATCCTCATCCTTGTCGAAGTAGATGGTGCCGGCAGCATGGAGCTGAATACCGGCGGCGTGGTAATCGTCAAGCGCCTTTGCCTCTTCCGCAGGATCCATGGGGAGATGGTCCTTGACGTCCTTGGCATTCAACGCGAGCACGTTGAGCTGCTTCATGAAGCCAATGAGATGGGTGCGATCGAAGTTGCGAAAAGTGTAACTAGCCACGCCCAGGCGAATGGGGATGGACGCATCGGTCTGGGCTCCTGCCGGATGGGTGCTCGAGGTGGCGTAGGCAGCCGCTGCAAGAGCGCCGGAACGAACAAAGGTGCGACGGGACAGGGTGTTTTTCATAGGTTATAGGTGCGGCGCCCAGCCTTTTTCATACTCGCGTCCCCACATCTTCATGGCTTCGTGATCACCCTCGATTCGCCCGTCCGCTGTGTCGAGCTGTAGCTCGCGGTTTACTTCCCAGGCGATGTTCGAGAGTTGCATGATGGTGACGGAGACGTTGCCAACGGAGATAGGAGCGTTCAGCTTTTCGCCGCTGCGAATGGCGGCGATGAAATTTGCAAAATGTGCATCGGTCATCGAATCACGCCCGATGAGATCAGAGGAGGAGGTCTCGCTGCCAACTTTGAACTCGCTGGTCTTCTTTCCCTTGAGGTCGTAGATCTCATAGCCGTCGCGGTCGACAACCACGGTCCCCGTGGTTCCCATGATGGCCGAGCCACGGTCGCGGTTGTAGAACGTCATCCCCTGGCAGCTCTTGCCTTCCCAGGACATCATCTTGTCAGGGTATTCAAAGCTGGTTACCAGGGTATCGGGGAATTGCCAATCGTCTTTGAACTGATATCTGCCGCCACTTGAAGTAACTCGCTGGGGATAGTCGACACCGAGCGCCCATCGGCATACGTCCACTTCATGGGTTCCATTATTAAGTGCTTCGCCGGTACCCCATTTTCTGAACCAGTGCCAGTTATAGGGTTGCACATTGTCGGTATATGGCTGGCGCGGCGCAGGTCCCTGCCACAGGTCCCAGTCAAGCTGGGGCGGCACAGGGGCCGGTTTGCCTGTGCCGATCGACTTTCTGGTGTTGCTGTACCAGGCTTTGGCGTAGTAGGCGCGGCCAATCAGCCCGTTATGAATCTTGCCGACGATCTCGATGGTGTGGGGCGAGGAGCGCTGCTGGGTGCCCATTTGCACTAGCTTGGCGTATTTCTTTTGCGCGTCCACCAGCATCGCGCCTTCGGCTGGGTTGTGGCTGCAGGGCTTTTCTACGTAGACATGCTTGCCAGCCTCCAGGCCAGCGATGGCCATCGGAGTGTGCCAGTGGTCGGGAGTGGCGATGGTGATTGCGTCGACATCCTTATGCTCGAGGATCTGGCGAAAGTCCTTGTTGGTCTCGGGAGCAGAGCCACTTGCCCGCTTGGTGGCGGCGGCAAATTTATTCAGAATGTTGCTGTCCACGTCGCATACGTGCGAGATGCAGGCGCTGTTCTTGTTGGCCTGGAGCGAGGACAGGTGGGCGTAGCCGCGGCTGTTGAGCCCGATCACGGCAAAGTTGAGGCGGCTGTTGGAACCCATGATCTGGCCATAACTCCTGGCGTTGGCCCGGATCGCGAGGCCTGCGGCGCCAACCGCCAGCGTGTCAAGAAAGTCACGTCGATTTAGCATCTTTTCCTCATTGAACGGGCGTCTCAAAGACTATACCTGCGCCAGGACGGCCTCAACCGGTCGATCCGTTGCGGTTGAAGAGAGGCCGCATGCGTCCGAAGCGGGCCTAAAGTTCTTTTCCGCTAAAGGAACTCGCGTTGACAGCGGTTAGCAGCGAAGGCTAGCGTTAAAGGTCCGACCACTTGCCTCGCCGGCTGCCCCCGGAAGCGGCGAAGTGTGAGAGAAACAATGGTGGGTCAACCCCTTAACTGCGTGATTGGTATATGAGTTACAGCCTCTTGGCCCGGAAGAAATCCGATTTTCGCATCGTGCTTGCTTTGCTGATCGCCACAGGCTTGTTTGCGGCCGCGGGTTGCAAAGCCAAGCCTTCCGTTGTTGCCTCGGCCCAGAAGCAACAACTGGACTTCAACCAGGATGTGCAACCGATCCTGGCCTCCAACTGCTTTAGCTGTCACGGCCCCGACCCCGAGATGCGCAAGGGGAACCTGAGGCTTGACCTGGAGGAGTCCGCTTTCCGCAAGCGCCCGGGAAAGCGGGATGCGATTGTGCCCGGTCATCCTGAGTCCAGCGAATTGATCCGGCGGATTGAGTCCAAGGATCCGCACGAACTGATGCCGCAATCGCCGCAGGGCGAAGCGAAGCCCATGAAGCCCCAGGAGATTGCCATTCTGAGGGAGTGGATAGCAGAGGGAGCGCATTACAGACCGCACTGGGCGTTTGAAAAGCCGGTTCGTGCAGCAGTGCCGGTAGAGCCGGCCGACGGCTGGGCAAAAACGCCGATCGACGCATTTGTTCTCGCGCGGCTCAACAAAGAAGGACTGCACCCCTCGCCCGAGGCTGACAAAAATACTCTTATACGCCGGGTGACGCTCGACCTGACTGGCTTGCTCCCTACGCCCGCGGAAGTAAAGGCGTTCGTGCAAGATCAATCGCCTCAGGCTTACGAGCACCTGGTGGATCGGCTGCTGGCTAGTTCTGCTTACGGCGAGCAGCGGACGCGTTATTGGCTTGATTACGCGCGCTATGCCGACAGCTATGGATTGCACCTGGACAACAACCGCTACGCCTGGGCGTATCGCGACTACCTGATCAAAGCTTTTAACAGCAACAAGCCGTTCGACCAGTTTGCCAAGGAGCAGATTGCGGGCGATATGTTGCCGGCCAGCAACCTCGACCAGATCATCGCCAGCGGATACGTCCGGTCCGGGGTGAGCAGCAACGAGGGCGGCACGATTCCGGAAGAATTAAGGGTGAACATCGCGCGGGAGCGGACCGAGGCGTATGGGGGCGCCTTCCTGGGCCTCACCGTGGGTTGTGCGGTGTGCCATGACCACAAATATGATCCCACCACGCAGAAGGATTTTTACCAGCTAAGCGCATTTTTCAACAATATCAACGAGCAGCCGTTCAACATGGATAAGCCGGATTGGGCGCCGGTGGTGCACATTCCGAAGCCAGAGAACATGGACGCTTACAACCATGTGCTGGCCCAGCGGGCGGCACTCGAGAAGCAGTTGGATGACTCGCGGTTGCGGCAGCGACAGATTCTGCAGCAGTGGATCAGTTCGAAGCAGAACCTGGCCCAGCCGGTCTCGACCGATAAGCTGCAGATTCGCTTGCGGCTCGATGAAGGCGGTGGCGAGGTGCTGAAGAACAGCGCTCCCAATGCCAATCCAAAGAGCTTTCCCATTGGAAAATACAAACCGCAGTGGGGTGAAACCACCTGGCTGTGGCCGGATTTCCGCATGGATACCAGCACCCGGGTGGTGATGGGGCAAGCGGGCGACTATGAGTGGAACCAGCCCTTCTCCAGCGGTGGATGGTTCATGTTGCGCTCCGCACCCAATATCACCTCAACGAAGGTGGCAGGTGCGCTGCTTTCCAAGATGGATTCCACCCAGCACTACCGTGGCTGGGATGTTGAGGCGGAGAACGGGTTGATCATCGTCAAGCTGGCGGATCAAGCGCCGAAGGAAGCACCAGCCAAGGAGAAGCCGAAAAAGGGAGCCAGGAAGGCAGAGACCAATAAAGAGCTGGCCGAGAAGGCGGCGGCCGAGAAGGCAGCGGCCAAGGCGGAAGCGGCCGAGAAGAAAGAGCCAAAGGACTTGACGCCCTTTAAGGCGATCAAGGTCACGACCACCGTGCCCTTGCCTACGGATGGCAGCTGGAATCACATCTTCTTTACCTATGACGGATCGGGCAAGGCTGCCGGCGTAAAGATCTATGTGAACGGAGCGCCGGCGGTCACCAAGATAGACTCGGACAACCTGGGCCATCTTACGATGCGCACTTCGGTACCGTTGCAACTTGGCCGGATTTCCCCGGATGAGCAGCCCGCACGCGATACGCGCTACCAGGATTTCCGGTTGTATGACAGGGCCTTGACCGCGGACGAGGCGAAGAGACTTCCCTTTGAAGATTATGTAGCCGAGATCATCAGCAAGCCCACTCCTCAGTGGAATGCAGATGAATGGCATGCGGTGAGCCAGTTCTACTTCGACAACGTGGATGAATCGGCGAAGGCAATCAGGGCTCAGATCCACGAGCTGGATGCTCAACTGGACAAGCTATCCAAGGGTGGTTATCTCTCGCTGGTGTCGCAAGAGAAGCCGTCGCTGGCTTATGCGAATATTCTCACCCGCGGGGTGTACACGGCGCGCAAGGAGCGAGTGGAGGCCGACACGCCGCACTTTCTTCCGCCGCTGCCTGCGGGCCAGCCGCACAATCGCCTGGCCCTCGCGGAATGGACGGTCAGTCCGGATAATCCTTTGACTGCGCGAGTCACGGTCAATCGTATGTGGAACGAGCTCTTTGGCGCAGGCTTGGTCGAGACCACGGAAGACTTTGGGATCATGGGCCAGCGGCCTTCGCATCCCAAACTGCTGGACTGGCTGGCGGTCGAGTTTCGCGAGAGCGGTTGGGACATGAAGCATATGTACAAGCTCATGGTGATGTCTGCCACCTATCGGCAGAGTGCCAGGACTTATCCGCAGCAGTTGACCCGGGATCCGAAGAATCTTCTGCTGGCGCATGGGCCGCGCTTCCGCATGGATGCGGAGATGCTTCGCGATATCGCGCTGCAGTCGAGCGGTCTGCTGGTGAACAAGATGGGTGGCGCCAGCGTGAAGCCCTATCAGCCGACCAATGTGTGGGAGCTGGTTGGGTTCCCGAGCAGCGACACCACCCATTACAAGCAGGACCACGGGGACGCGCTTTACCGGCGCAGTATGTACACGTATTGGAAGCGCATGGCGATGCCGCCCAACATGGATGCGTTTGACGCTCCTCCGCGGGACACGGTTTGTACCCGGCGGCAGCGCACGGATACACCGCTGCAGGCATTGGTAACTATGAATGATCCTCAATGGGTGGAGTCATCGCGAGTTCTGGCTGAGCGGCTGATCAAAGAGGGTGGGAAAAAGCCAGAAGACCGAATCAAGTACCTGAGCGAGCTGGTACTTTCCCATGATCCCTCACCGCAGATGGCGGCGGTGCTGGAGCACTCGCTTACCCAGATGGAACAACACTACGCAACCGATCCCGCTGCGGCCCGCGATTTGACTGCGGTGGGAGAGAAGCCTCGCGACCCGGCAATTCCACCGACTGAACTTGCCGCGTGGACGGTGGTGGTGAGCGAAGTCATGAACCTTGACGAGACGTTGAATAAATAAGGAGACACGCCTTGAAACAGCATCCGCTTTGTAGTGATCCTGACAGTGGTCCAACAATCATGGACCTTCCCATTGCGGACGGCTTGAAAGCGGAGTGGGCAGCCCTGCAGACGCGGCGGCATTTTTTAGGCAGTGCGGGCAAAGTGCTTGGCTGGGCAGCGATGGCAAGCCTGTTCGGGGACAAAGTGCTTACGGGTAAAGCACGTGCGGCGAATGCGGTGGGCGGTGTGCCTAGTCCGGAATCTATCAAGCTGCCTAACTTTGCCCCGAAAGCAAAGCGAGCGATTTACCTGTTCCAGTCCGGTGGGCCACCGCAGATCGACTTGCTGGACTACAAGCCGAACCTGGCGGCGCTTTACGACAAGGACATTCCCGACTCGGTTCGCGGTGGGCAGCAGCTTACCGGAATGACCGCCGGGCAGGCGCGCTTTCCTATCGCGCCTTCGCACTGGGCGTTCCAGCGGCATGGCCAATCAGGCACGTGGATCAGTGAGCTCATGCCGTACACGGCGCGGATGGTCGATGACCTTACCATCATTAAATCGACCAATACGGACGCCATCAATCATGAGCCGGCCATCATGCTGCTGAACACGGGCAACATGAACGCAGGAAAACCTTGTCTCGGCTCCTGGCTTTCTTATGGCCTCGGGAGCATGAACGATAACCTGCCGACGTTCATGGTCCTGCTGAGCAAGGTGAATCCGAAACAGGATAGCCAGCCAATCTCGGCCCGCTTGTGGAGCAGCGGTTTTCTTTCTTCGGAATATTCAGGTGTTGGGTTGCGATCCGGGGGAGATCCTGTTCTATATCTGAGCGATCCCAAGGGAATCAATCGGGATGTTCGGCGCCAGATGCTCGATGCGGTCAGCGAGATCAACAAGCAGACTTACCAGGAGCTGGGCGATCCCGAGACCAATTCGCGCATTTCTCAATACGAGATGGCGTATCGCATGCAGGCTTCGGTGCCCGAGCTTACCGACTTGAGCCGTGAGCCCCAGTCCACCTGGGATCTTTACGGCCCAGACGCGAGGGAACCCGGAACCTATACCTACAATTGCCTGATGGCGCGGCGCATGGCGGAACGGGGTGTGCGCTTTACGCAGGTGTACAAGCGCGGATGGGATGTCCACACTGACGTTACCGGCAAGCTGCCCGTGTTGTGCCAGGAGACAGACCGCGGAACCTATGCGCTGGTCACGGATCTGAAGCAGCGCGGCTTGCTGGACGATACGTTGGTCATCTGGGGCGGGGAGTTTGGGCGTACGGTCTACAGCCAGGGTGGGTTAACGCCGGAGAATTATGGCCGGGACCACCATCCTCGCTGCTTCACTACCTGGATGGCGGGTGGCGGCGTGCGGCCCGGCATTACGTATGGCGAGACCGATGAATACAGCTACAACGTGGTGAAGGATCCGGTGCCTGTGCGGGACTTCAACGCAACGGTGCTGCATTGCCTGGGCATCGATCACAACAAGCTTACCTACAAGTTTCAGGGGTTAGATCAAAAGTTGACTGGCACCACGCCTGCGAGTGTGGTCAACGGTCTGCTCGCATAACGATTCGAGTCAAAGGCCTTGGCATTGGGAGTTAGCAAAGTTCCGTCACATGGCCGGCCGGTCAAGCTGGTGTGGATTGCTTCGCTCGTAGTGGGCGTGACGCTGCTGCTTCTGCCTTTCGTCTTCAAGCTGGATGGAAAGCCACATGCGGACTGGCAACAGTTCCTGGGGCGGTTCCATCCGCTGATGGTGCATCTTCCCATCGGGCTGATCCTGCTGGTTCCCTTGCTTGAACTCGGGGGCAGATTTCGACCTGCTCTGGCTGAAGCGGCTATGTTCGTGCTGTCGTTAAGCGCGTTGAGCTGCCTGCTGGCGTTGACGCTGGGCTATTTGCTGGCGTACGGAAGCGGGGACGCCGGTGGGGGTGTTACCCGGCACATGTGGGGCGGCATTGCGCTCACCATCGGCGTTCTCGGCTGCGCGCTGGTGCGTCCGTGGTGGGCGGCCGGCGGGTTGCGCGGGGCCTACCCAGGGTTGCTGGCTTGCGTGCTGCTTCTGCTGGCGTGGACCGCGCACCAGGGCGGCTCACTTACCCATGGCAGCAATTACCTGACAGAGTATCTGCCAGGGCCGTTAAAGAGTTTGACCGGTATGCGACGAGTGCAGGCCAAGGCATTCGCCTATCCTGATTCGTTTTATGCGCGGCATCTCTATCCGGTGCTCGATGCCAAATGCGTGGTCTGCCACGGCGAGGACAAGAGCAAAGGCGGCCTGCAACTCGACACCTACGAGCTGACAATGAGGGGCGGACAGGATGGCCCGGTGATCATTCCGGGTCAGCCGGAAAAGAGCATCTTGTTCCAGCGCATCACGCTCCCGGCGGACCACAAAAAATTCATGCCGGCGGAAGGCAAGCCGCCGCTGAAACCGGAGGAAATTGCCTGGATTAAAGCCTGGATCGAACAAGGCGCCTCTCCGTCATTAAAGACGCTGGCCGGAGTCACGATGCCTCACGAGGAGGAGCCGCTGCCGCAGGTGGCGGACTACAGCGGAAAAATGGCCCAAATCTCGCAAGCAGCCAAGGCCGCAGGGGTTACACTTGTGCCGGTGTCTCGGAACCTGGGGGATGGGCTCATTTTGAATACAGTCGATGCGGGTGCAAAATTTGGCGACGCCCAACTCGCGGGACTGGTGCAATTTGCGCCTTACATTGTGGAGGTAGAACTGGCGCGGAGCTCGGTCACCGATGCGTGTTTTGCGACGCTGGCCAAGTTCCCTCATCTGCGCGCCATCCATCTGGAAGAAACGGCGGTTACCGGGGCAGGTTTGGCGCAACTGACAAAACTCTCCCAGCTGAGCTACCTGAATCTAAGCGAGACGCAGGTGACACAGGCATCCATTGCTCCCCTGACCGCAATGAAAAATCTGCTTCATCTATACATCTACAACACGCCGGCTCAGCCGGCAGTGGCTGCGCCCGAGGCGCAGTCCACAGCGAGGAAGGAACCGTGAAGATACATCGTCGTGAATTTTGTGCGATAACTGGAGTCGCCGCAGTGGGAGGCCTTCTGGCTTCCAGGGCAAACGCGGATGCGAAAACGGAGGAACGCTCTTTGAACTCACCACAGCTGCAAACGGGCAATGGAGAATGGACCTATCAAGTGGTTTCAAACTGGGGGCAACTGCCGGCAGGAACCACATTCGGCGGCACGCACGGCGGTATTGCCACGGACAAAGCCGGGCTGCTCTACGTGAGCACGCAGAGCGCGACGGGCGTGCTGGTGTATGACCGCGATGGCAAGCTGGTGAAGACGATTGCCCATGAATTTCCGGAGATCCATTCTCTGACGTACGCAGTCGAGAACGGCCAGGAATATTTCTATGTCACGGTACAAAAGGGAACGCCGGAACAAAACTGGCTTTTCGTCAAGATGAAGACGGATGGCACGGTGGTGCAGAAGATCACGGCTCCGAGCGAAGCCGGCTTTCATACGCCAAATGAATGGCGGCTGACGGCTGCTGTTCCTGGACCGGGTGGTTCCATCTACATAGCCAATGGATACGGAGATTCCCGTATCTTCAAGTTTGATCAAGCGGGAAATTACCAGGCTGCATTTTCGGGCAAAGGCACCGCGGACGGCTTGTGTAACTGCAGCCATGGGATGGGCGTGGATACGCGTTACGGCCAGCCTATGCTGCTGGTGTGCGACCGGGAAAACAGGCGGCTCAGCCATTACGACTTCGATGGCAAGTTTGTGAGCAATGTGACGTTTCACATGCGCCGGCCTTGCCAGGTTAGTTTCTGGGGTGATTACGTCATCGTCTCTGAATTGGAAGGGCGGGTCACGGTTCTCGATAAAGACAACGTACCGGTTGCTTTCCTGGGCGACAATCCGCACCAGGATCAATGGGCAAACTATAAGCTGAGTCCCAGCGATATAGCTCCAGTCAACTTTAGTGCGGCGCACGGATGCCACATCGACCAGGACGCCAATATTTATGTTTCGGACTGGAACCAATCTGGGCGGATTACCAAGTTGGTTAGAGTGAAAGCGTAAGACGCCGCCACACAGGCGGAACCGCGGATCTCTCTACTACGCTACCCCGGGTTTCCTGTCGAGGTTGGTGGCGTTGGCGAACTTCATGCGGCTTTCCTTAATGAAAGCCGCACACGCGATCCTGTCTAGTGCCGCGTACAGGAAATCCGAGTGCGCTCCGTCCCACGGCACGCCGGGACAGGCGAGATGACAAGGAGAGGTGGAGCTTCGGTCGGGGATTCGGTGCTGGTGGAGAGATCTGCGGTTTTCTTAATCCTGCGTTCGTTTCGGCCGTCCCTTCGGATGGTTGGGTTCTCACGCAAGCACTGAAGGCCCACCCGCGCTGAGCCCCCAACCCCACAACTTCCAAAGTTAATTGTTCGGCGGGCTGTAGAGGCGAATGCGCGTCCAGTAGGTTCCGTTATCCCAGTTGATGCGATTGCCGTTCGAGGCGACCGTTCCGCCGATCGTGGTTCCGTTCCAGTTGGTCGTCAGTTGGTGCTTTCCGGTTATACGGCCGCTGGCGTTGTCGCCTACCTCGTTGCTGAGTTGCAGACTGCTCCCACGCTGATGAATGGAGCAGGACTGCGAGCGGTTCCCTTGGGCATACCAGGTTCCGGTCAGGTTCAGACGACGCCCGCCCCCTCCTCCGCCTGAGTTACACCGGGCCCAGAAGGTCCCGTTCGACCAGTTGAGTTGGCTGCCGTCCGGGCTAAGCGTTCCGGTCACAAATTGCCATCCGGGCGCGACAATACCGGTTTGCCCCTGGTATTGTCCCGTGGAAGTATCGCCATTCTCATTGGTTAAGGTGAGAAAGGCCCCGTTGTCGCTGATGGAGGCCTGTTTGGTGGGATCTCCCTGGGCACACCAGGCGCCGGTAAATGCGGCGGACTGGGGGCTTTGCGGGAACTGAGCGAAGGCTGGGTTAACCGCGAGGGCGAGGCTGGTTAGGCATGCTACCGAGACGAAAAGCTTGATCACAGCCACGGTGCTGACACATCGCGTATGGGTCACGGGTTTCCTCCTGGGCGCCCGTCTATCAGCGGGTTCACGACCTCTATCGTTCCGTAGCGCTCCCCCCGTGCAAGGTCTTCGGAGTAGAGAACTGCTGCCCCTGAATGTTCAGCCGCGTGGAGGATCAGGGCGTCCGAGAAAGACGTTTTATAACGTCTTTCGATTTCCAGCGCCTGGAGAACTGACTCGGGAGTGTTGGTGACGATATCCCACGCCATATAGTCCTGGATCAGGATGCGAACTTCTTCGAAAGGCAATGGACGCGGGATTTTTTGACGAAGGTTGATGCACAGTTCTTGCAGTACCTGGGTGCTTAGTACGCCGCTGCCGGAAGTCCATAGATGTTCGAGGAGCGCGCGAGCGCGTTGATGCTTTACCCCCGCTGAGGTGTCGTGTGCGTAGATCAGGATGGCGGTATCAACGAAGAACCTATCGCTCATGCAACTCATCCCGCGACGAGGGAGGCGTCCAGCGCAGATCGTAGCCCTTTCGCAAACGAGCTAAGGCACGCCTGCGCGCCTGATCGTAGCCTTTGCGCTCGCGCACCGTCTGCTCCAGCCGGGCTGCGAGCAGGGCGCTGATAGAAGTGCCTTCCTCGGCAGCCAAAACACGAGCCTCCTGTAAGAGAGCTGATTCAATTTTCAGGGTGATATTTGTTTTCATTTCACCAGCACTGGTTAGCGTGCAGCACCAGTTTACGTGCAGGAGGGCAGGTAGCGCAATGCGAGAGTCCGCGGAGTAATTTGGCTCTTGAGCGAAGGAGAGCCGATAAGTACATCGTGGCGCGTGGCGGGGAAGCCATTTTCGTGGCACGATAATCCTCCTCGCTTCCCTGCCGGAAGGGCCGTTACCATGATGGAACGGGTGGTTCACTGTTTCGCTGACTCTCCGCGAGAAGAGCGACGCTCCCTGGCGCTCACGCCAACCGACATGTTGGAAATCCAATCCGCAATAGACGCCTACGAGCGGAGATTTCCCCGCCGTCCAGAGCCTTCCGCGGAGATAGCGTTGGCTTGGCGGCTCAGCAAGTGGAAGTTGGCCAAGCTGTGGCAAACCTGGTTGACGCGGGCAATGTTAGTTTGCTGGTGGGCGGAGGTTGCAGTGATAACGGTCGCTCTCTTTTTTATCGGCGCCGTAATCGGCGGTTGGAGATGAGGCGGGTTTTGCTGCGATGGACCTGTGGCCTGGTTGTGGGCGCCGCGTTGCTCGGGGTTCTCTACGCACAGCGTCCATTCCGCGAATATCCTTCAGTCGAATATGGCGAATCGATGCCACTGCCCACGGACTGGCGCCGGCCGGCTGAGTGGGCGTTTGCCCGCTTGATGTATCCCCCAGGCCCGCTGGATGGCTACCGCGGCAGATTCGACGGCGACTGGCGCCAGGGTCTGTCGCTTTGGACCCAGGACTACCCTCGCGCCGACCGCGCATTCGCCAACGCTGTCCGGCGGTTGACGCGGGTCGACGCCCGGTCTGTGGAGCAGGCGGTTAACCTGGACGATGGCGATGAAATCTACAATTATCCCTGGCTTTATGCTGTCCAGGTAGGAGAGTGGGGCCTGACCGAGCACCAGGCCACCAAGCTTCGCGACTATCTGCTTCGCGGCGGTTTTTTTATGGCCGACGATTTCCACGGCTCGGAAGAGCAAGCCTATTTCGAGCAAACCATGAAGATGGTATTTCCCGATCGGACCATCGTGGATATTCCGAATAACGACCCTATTTTTCACACAGTGTTCGATCTGGACGATCGATACCGGATTCCCGGCGCGGAGCACCTTGATACCGGCTACAAAAAAGATGGAAAAGTCGCGCGCTGGGAGGGCATCTATGACGACAAAGGCCGTGTGATGGTGGCCATTTCGTTGAACTCGGATATCGGCGATTCCTGGGAATGGTCAGACACCCCGCAGTATCCGCTGAAGTTTTCTGACCTGGGCATCCGCCTTGGGGTAAATTACGTCATCTACGCCATGACCCACTAAAATCCAACCCCCGCGCGACATCCCTTCGGCGCTCTATTACTACATGGGATTACTACAATTAACCAATCTGTTACTCAAGAACTCTGGTTTATTTACCCAGACCCGCTATGCTCTTTTCAAGCGGTGATTCTCCGCGGAACCTTTCACCGATTCTTTCGGGGGAGGGACTCGATGAAGTGGAACGAGGAGAATCACCGTTTTGTCTTTCCGTAATCTTCAAGGTTACCGCTTCCCACGCTGGCTGGATTCACCTGCCGCAACGCCTCGATCGAACTATAGCGAACCGTTTTCCGCCCCTTCATTTGATTCTTAAGCGAGGGATCCCAGGCTTCCGCCTGGCTGTTCGCGTTTTGCCTTCCATTTGGATCCTGTGCGCGTTCATGATGGCCATAATCAGCCCCGGAAAGCGCTTCTCAATCTCGGCGCAGCGAGAAGTGTTGTGCATTTCCACGCCTCGACGTTCGCCACGAATCAAGCCGGCCTCCCGCAACGCCTTGAAGTGCTGAGAGAGGGTTGATTTCGGTATGGTCCTTTCGCTGACCTGGAGAAAGCTGGAACAGTTTTGCGAACATTCCGATCCGACGATGTCGGCATAGATAGCCACGCGCACGGGGTCGGAGAGGGCGTGCAGGATGGCTTCGACCGTAACATCTTCGACCGAGGGGTGGAAAAGTGGTCTCATGCTGGTTCATCTTATCCGCATTGCGTGGTTCGTTCAATAGTTCATTTAACTAGAACTAAAGAATCGTGAGCCGGCGCTTCTCCATCTTTTACGGTGCGTGCGCCGGTAGATTCCATTTGCCGGCATGCGGCATCCGGCAGCAGTTGGACAAGAGCATTTCGAGAGGGAGAAATCGATGAGCAAACTTACAGGTAAAGTGGCAGTCGTTACTGGCGCCTCCAAAGGCATAGGGGCAGGCATCGCAAAGGCGCTCGCGGGTGCAGGCGCAGCAGTTGTCGTGAATTACGCATCCAGCAAAGCCGGCGCAGACGCGGTCGTCGCTGACATTACCGCAGCCGGGGGCAAAGCGGTTGCAGTGGGTGGCGACGTTTCCAAGGGCGCAGAGGCACAAGGCATCATCGACGCGGCCATTAAGAACTATGGCCGGCTCGATATCCTGGTCAATAATTCCGGGGTCTACGAGTTTGCCCCGCTGGAGGCCGTCACTGAAGCCAGCTTCCACAAGCTTTTCAACATCAATGTACTGGGCGCCATCCTGACCACACAGGCAGCGGTCAAGCATATGGGCGCGGGCTCCAGCATCATCAACATCGGCTCGGGGGTGAGTCGGATTACGCCTGCATACTCCACGGTCTACACCGGCACCAAGGGCGCGCTCGATGCCATTACCGGCGTGCTTGCCCGCGAGCTTGGACCGAAAAAGATACGGGTGAACACGATCAATCCCGGCATGATTGAGACCGAGGGGACGCGAGCCGGCGGTATGCTCGGTTCTGATCTGGAGAAGGAGCTCATTGCACAGGCGCCGTTGGGACGCACTGGACTCGTAGGTGACATTGCCCCCATCGCTGTTTTTCTTGCGTCGGATGATTCCGGCTGGCTTACTGGCGAGCAGCTGCTCGCCACCGGAGGCATTCGTTAACGCATTTGTTCGATACCTGACAACGACATTTTCTGTTGGGAGCCCCATGCAGCACACAGTTTTTACAGTGCGGCTGCATGGGGCTTCTCTCGTTGGTGGAAAGCGCGTCTCGAAGTTGTAGATTTGCCGGCGATGGGCGCCAGCTAACAAACGTGGCGCTGCGGATTGGCGTGAACCACATATTTGAAGTGGTGTTCAGATCGAAGTCTCTTGGCATCGTCCACCACAATCAGCCAGTTCGAAGTTACTGATGGCAAGCGGAATTCAAGGTAAGATCAGAGATTGAATGCTGGAATAGCGATCACTCGCGGAGGGCGATTGAACTTCAGACATGTCGGATTCAAGTTGCGGCGTGCCATCGCAAAGCACGGGATCGTGGGAGCTGTGGCTACTGTGCCCAGGAGAATCAAGGAACGATATGAGCGTAATTCAGCCCCTGCAAAACAAATCCTTCCGCTACACCCGTTCGATGCGGAGTTTGGTACTGACACCGGCGGGGCAATCTGGGCCGAAGAACTACGGGATCGCAATCGTAAGGCAAGCGTACACAACACCGGCTACTATGCGACGGCGCCCTCGTTGTTCAGCCAGGCGCTCTCCGCTCTGGACGTTGACTTCCAGAGATTCACCTTCGTTGACCTCGGGGCGGGCAAAGGCCGGGTCCTGATGCTGGCTTCGAACTACCCATTTCAGCAGGTGATTGGGGTTGAATTTGTACCCGAGTTGCAGGCGGTGGCGACCGCGAACATCGCGCGCTACCATCCCGCATCGCGCCGGTGCGAGAAGGTGAGTTGCGTACTTTCCGATGTCCGCGACTATGAGTATCCAGCAGGCCCACTGGTGGTTTTCATGTGGCACCCGTTTACCGGGCCTGTTTTCGAACACGCTATCGCCAATCTTGAGAAATCTCTGGAGCAGGATCCGCGAGAGGTTTACCTGGTGTATCTCAAGCCGGACTTTGAACATGTGCTTGCGGCCAGTCAATGGCTGAGCAAAATCCGGGAAGATCAGTTTGAAATGTCAGAGCAGGACTATGCGGCCTTCCGGTTTTCCAAGCGCTCCGATGGTTGCGTGATCTACCGGAGCATCGATAAGCGAGAACGGCCCAGTCCTGCAAAGTAATGTCACGGCGAAGGCACCAGCAGGACCTCGATCGGGTCATCGGAGACGTCGACGTTTATCTGCTGCCCCGAAGTCACGTACGAGACAGGCTGGCGCGTGTCCAGATTAATGACCGCGGATACGACGGACCCGGCGGGAATTGCGATCGTTACCGGAGCTGCATCGGGTTGCGCAAGAGTCGCCCATGTCCCATTGACGCCGGCTACGCTTTGTTGCCATAGGGCAAAGAGCTCGGAGTTGGCGGTATCGCCAGGGCGAGAACCAACGATGTGAACGGTATCGAGCAGGTAGGTTCCGCCGTAGTTGAGAATCGTCGCCAGGTTGGAAGCTTGAGCAACCGGCGCATTAGGGATCGTCTGGAGATCTGCGATGAGCCCGGCGATCGCGGTGTAATTGGGTAGCGGCGCCTGTGTTATTGGATCGGTAAACCCAAACTCGCCTGAACTTGTGTCATACAGGCGGTAAAACTCTATGGGCGTGACCCCCGCGGCCTGGTAGCCCAGGAACTGCCGCATGATGAATCTCACCTGGTGAGCGGAATCACTTCCCAGGAGTTGAAAACCAGTTTCGGTGATGTTGTGGCTGAGGCCCCATGAGGGGTTTCGATTCTTCTGGACCAGGCTGTTCTGTTCTGCCTCAAGGGCGTTGCTCGTACTGTTACTGACCAGGTTGCAAGGGTGGTAGTAGGAGGGCGGCGCCGGGTAGGGTTGGATGGTCGCCTGGAGGCACGGTTCGCTCCAGATTTCATCTTCGGGATTATTTCCGTAGGGATGGAAAGACTCAGAAGTTACGGTCATCGCGGGTTGCGTGAACGACATCCCTGTATTGGCTAACATACCGGGATTGAGGACAGAATTGTCTCCAGACTTGTTGGTTCCCGCCCAGATGTAGGTGACGCCTGGGATCGGGGTCTGATTCTGCAAATCGGCGACAAAGCCCCAGTTGGGCAAATTTGCAGCTAGCGGCCCCGGGCTGGCAGGGCCCGGGAAGGTGTCATAGAAATCGGCTTGTTCATCCCACGGGTCATCGGTCCACGGGGGCTCATTCCACAATTCCACTTCACCCGTCAGGCCGGCGTTCGCGATGCACTGCGCGAGAAACTGCGCATAATCTGCGTACGCGATGACAGAGGGGTCGGACGGACTGAAGGTTGCCGCAGGAGGATGCAGGTACTCGCTGATGGTGTAGAGCGTGGTCGTGTTCGCCGCTAATGCCGAGGTGAGTGCCGAAGCAAGGGTTAGCGTGGCATGGGTTGCATCGGTAAGCTGAACGCCGGTAATGAGCGCTCCCGCATACGAGTGGCGAGCAGTGATTTGCGATCCGTTGGAGGCGACGATGGTGTCATACAACGGCGCCAGAGACGTCATCGTATCTCCGCCAACGCCGGATACAAATTGCACGTTGACACGGGTCGACCCCGCGGAGGCTCCCGTGGGCATCGCGATCGAAAGGATCGTGTGATAGGGCGAACCGTAGGCTGCGATGACGGTGGGATGCATCCCATACTTCTGCGCGAAGGCAAGGCCCGATTGACAGGGCGACTGCAGAACATAGGAAGGCGATTCATCCTGATTCTGGGGCGGGGCCGTCTGGATTTCCGTAGTATTCCATCCGCACTGAAACCGGACGTGCGCAGTCCCCGCTGCAGCGGCCAACTGAAACTCCCACTCGTTTTGCGGATTAAGGTTGAAGCCCAGCCCGGTCAGTGGCTGAGAAGAAGGAATCACCCCGAGTGACTGGACGTTGTTGAGGCTTGGGGGAATGATGGCGAAACTTGTGCTGGTCGCTGGCGTGAGGCTGGGGCTGGTGGCTGACAAAGTGTAGCTTCCCGGAGCACCCACGCTAAGGTTGTTGAAAGTTGCGATGCCATTTAGCGGAGTAACCGTCCGAGTCCCTGCCAGTCCGAAGACACTCGTCAGCACGAGCGTGACCCGGGTGCTGGTCGGAACAGGATTGCCATTGGCGTCCTGCACCACAACCTGGACGGCGGGTGAGATGGTCGCCTGAGTCAATGAGTTGGAGGGCTGCACCAGGAAAGCCACCTTGACCGGCAACGGGCCTGTGCTGGCGCCCGTTCCGCTGACAGTAAAGCTTGCACTGGTCGCCGAGGCAAGGCCCGGGCTGGTGGCCGACAGAGTGTAGGTTCCGTCGCTGCTTACGTTCAGGTTGCTGAAGGTCGCAATGCCCTTGCGCGGAGTAACCGTCCGCGTCCCTCCCAGTCCGTAGACGCCGGTCAGGACGAGAGTGACCCGGGTGTTGGTCGGGACGGGAATGCCGTTGGCGTCCTCTACCTCCACCCGGACGGCGGGCGAGATCGCCGCCTGAGCCAAGGCATTCGATGGCTGCTGTACGAACACGAGCCTTACCGGGGGTCCTGGAGCTTCTGCAACCGCCGCCTTTGCCGGAACCAACAGTAGAGTAAGAACGGCGGCTAAGCTGCGAATGAAAGGGTGGATCGAAGCCGTTCTGATTACCTGCATATCTTTCCTCGGGGATTGAAGATACTGTCTCTAACCCAGCGCAGGGGCCGGGTTCTGCGTTATAGAGGCAGCGCAGCTGACGCTACTGTCATCGGTAGCAATCGCAGCATTCCTTGATTCCGAGAGGGGGTAATTATGAGGAAATGCCCGAGATGGTTCCGGCGGCTAACCAATTCGGGACTAGAATGACTGCATCCTCCAGATCTCCTAAGGACGCAATACTGGCATGTTAGGGAAAGATGTCTCCGTAATCAGACCAGTGTGGTCAGAAAAAACGGATGCACAAAACCCGCGCAGGTTCGAGCAGCCTAAGCATATAAGGGCCCTTCTGGCCGCAGCAGGCCATGCGCAGAACTTAGCCATCTCCGTAATGGATTCGCAAACACGCATTGAGTCAGTCAACGCTGCGCTGGCCCGCGAAACCCGCATTACGATTAGTCAGCACATTGGCAAAACGTCGCGGGAGGTTGTGGGTGATCTTGCAGGCCAGATCGAACCGACGTACGAGAAGGTCTTGCGCACAGGTAAGCCGGCGTCCGTCTGCCTTGCAGGACATGTGCGCGACACCCCGGAGTTTGAATATTGGATGGACTACTGCTTTCCAATACTCGACCAGTCCGGGCGGGTCGAGCAATTGGGCCTGTTTGGGGTGAACGTCACCGCGGAGAAGGCCTCGATCGAACTTTTCGATGCGCTTGCACTCGACTCGAGATTTCTCAGCATCTACACCTCAAGACTGGCAGAGGGGCTTGACGAAGCCGTCGAGGGATACTACCGCCGCCTGAAGATGAGTTTTGAGAATCTCTCTTGCCCTTTTACCGAGACTGCCAGAAAAGCTGATCACTTCCGTCGGAGCCTGGAACGTCTCGACGGCGAAATATGCTTGATGCGGGAACTGGTCACGACAATGATTGCTCAGCTCCCCATCCCCAAATGCTAATGCTCAAAACTCTCCGTCTCTCAGTAGCGCTTATAAGGTAGGAACTTTCCCGACATGCTGATTTTGACCCTGTCGCCCTTGGGATTGGGCTCCCGTTCGATCTGCATATCGAAGTCGATCGCACTCATGATGCCGTCACCAAATTCCTCTTCGATGAGCGCTTTCCAGGCGGTTCCGTAGGTCTGCACCAGTTCGTGAAAGCGATAGATCAAAGGGTCGGTCGGCGGCAAAGCGGGTAGAGCGCCACGATAGGGCGGTTCGGTGAGGAGCGATGCTTCGACCTCGCTCAGTCCTAGAAACTCTGCCGCATTTTCCGCTTCTTGCCGGGTGAGCGTCATCTGTCCGAGCAGGGCGGCGGTATAAAGAATCGGAGACCCGGCGCCGATGGCTTCGGCGATCTTCTGCCAGGTCAAACCGCGGCTACGCTTCTGGTCGCGAATCTTCAGGGTGAGTTCTTCTCTGGTTGGCATGATGTTCCTCGTGGTATGTTTTCGCCGGTTGCAATGGGCGCAGCCTTTGCTCCGCCCATCGTATCGGACGTTACGGCCCTGCTATTTCTTTACGGTGTAAGAGTGCGCCCCGGCGCCGGCCAGTTTTCCGCCGTCGACGATCAGATACTCGTCGCGGATGGGGCGGTCTTCAAACCAGCATTCCAATATCTCGCGCGTGCCAGCGGCGTAGCGCGTTTGCGCGGAGAGGGAAGTTCCGGAGACATGTGGAGTCATACCATGATGGGGCATGGTGCGCCATGGATGGTCCTTAGGGGCGGGCTGAGGAAACCAGACATCGCCTGCATAGCCGGCCAGTTGGCCGCTCTCCAGCGCGCGAACAATCGCATCCCGGTTGCAGATCTTGCCGCGGGCGGTGTTGACCAGGTAGGACCCGCGCTTCATCTTACCGATCATCTCGTCGTTGAAGAGATCAAGAGTGCCGGGGTGCAGGGGGGCGTTGATAGTGACGACGTCACATACCTTGACCATGTCTTCGGCGCTGGGATGAAAAGTGAGGCCGAGCTCCTGCTCGATCTTCTCCGGGAGCCGATGCTGGTCGAAGTAGTGCAGCTTGACGTCGAATGGCTTGAGCCGCTTCAGGACAGCGAGTCCGATGCGGCCGGCGGCAACGGTACCAACATGCATGCCTTCGAGATCGTAGGAGCGCTCGACACAATCGGCGATGTTCCAGCCGCCCTTGATGACCCATTGATACGAGGGGATGTAGTTGCGGACCAGGGATAGGATCATCATCAAAACATGCTCTGAAACGCTGATGCTGTTCGAGTAGGTGACTTCAGCAACAGTAACGCCGTGCTTGATAGCTGATTCAAGATCGACGTGATCGGATCCGATTCCGGCGGTGATGGCGAGCTTCAGCTTTTTCGCTTTGGCAATGCGCTCCGCGGTCAGATAGGCAGGCCAGAAGGGCTGCGAGATAACGATATCGGCATCGGGAAGCTCGCGATCAAATACGGAATCCTCGCCTTCCTTGTCCGAAGTTACGATGAGGGTGTGCCCGAGACCTTCGAGGTACTTACGCAGACCTAGCTCCCCGGAGACACTTCCCAGGAGCTCTCCTGGAGTGAAGTCGATCTGTTTTGGAGTTGGAGTGGTTTGTCCGCCAGGGTAGTGGTCGATCTTGGGTATATCGGCACGGGCATAGGATTTCGGATAGCCGGTAATCGGGTCGTCATACAAAACACAAAGTATCTTTGCCATTGCTTCCTCCATGGAGTTACCGGAAGCAACCCTCTCAAACCAGGAAAACGACGGTCAAACAAATGCACTCGATAGGGCAATCGAAGAAACCGATCAGACAAACCGGCCGAGATCAGCTCACTTCTTCCTGGGCTTGGGTGAGACGGCGGGCGATTTCATGGTTCAGGTCAAACTGTTTGGCGACGTCGAGAAACGCGCGAGCTACTGGAGGCAATGGATCGCGATCGGACGCGACCAGGCCCACCGCGTGTGAGGCAACCGGTTCCACCAGCATGAGCGTAGTAAGCCCTTCCATCTCTCCGAGAAGCGAAAGAAACGATTGCGGCACGATGGTTGACCAGGAACCAAAGCGAAGATGCGACCAAAGAGTAATGAGTGAGTTGGTTTCTATGACGGCTTGTACGTCAACGCCCGCCTGGTGGAAGTGCATGTCGAGGATACGGCGATTCTGCATATCGGAGGTGAGTAGACAGAGCGGATAGGCGGCCGCATCCGACCACGAGATCGCCGTGCGGCCTTGCAGGTCTCCATCGCTCTTTTTCGGCGTGAGAAGGACATACTGCTCCATATAAAGCTGAAACCTGCGTACTCGCGCCAGCGGTTCGTTGTCGAGATAGGTCACGCCGATGTCGAGGCTAAAGTCGTCCAGGCCTCGTTGGATTTCAATCGAGGTCAACGAGCGGATTACCATATTGGTGTGTGGATGGCATCTCGCGAAAGGGGTGGTGAGTAGCGAAATGATGGGCAAGGTTACGGGGATCGCGCCGATTCTCAGCTGACCAACCAAGCCACTGCGCATCTCCGACAAGTTCTGCCGAAGACTATCGTAATCCGTGATGACGTGTTGCGCCCACTGCAAAACCTTTTCGCCTTCCGGAGTGAAGCCTTGAAACCTTTGACCGCGTTCGACCAGCAGTACGCCAAGGCTCTCCTCCATTTGCTTGATTCCCGCTGAAAGTGTCGATTGGCTCACTTTGCAGGCGGCGGCAGCGCGCGCGAAGTGCTTTTCGCGGGCAAGCGCGGTCAGGAACTCGAGGTGACGTAGAATCATACGAACGCCTGGATCGCCTTAGATCATATCGTTTCACTCCATCTACCGAATATGCCGGGACGTAAGCAGGATTCACAGATGACCCCTCTTCTCTCTGAGATACGCGCTGCGGCTTCCAGCGCTCCGTCACTCGCGTCCTTGCAAAAGACCGTGGTGGAAGTACTTTCTCAAGGTATTTCCCACTACAGTTGGACCGGCTTCTACATGCTGGATCCGGTTGATCCTGACACCCTGGTCCTGGGCCCGTTCGTGGGCGATCCTACCCCGCATGTTCGTATCCCGGTGAGTCAGGGCATCTGCGGCGCTGCCGTGGCTTCGGGTGAAACCGTCATCGTCGATGACGTGAATGCCGATCCGCGTTACCTGTCGTGCTCGATCAAGACGAAATCGGAGATTGTCGTGCCCATTTATGCCCAGGGCAAGGTTATCGGCGAGATCGACATTGACAGCCATGATCCGGCGGCATTTACCCAGGACGATAAGACTCTACTCGAAGAAGTTGCGCAAATCGTCGGGAGATATGCTGAAGAGCACAACGACTTGACCGTCTGAACTAGTGCTCGAAATAGAAGTGGTAGTGGTTGCGGCATCCTGGATTAAACATCGCGCTACAAGCGGGGCAGCGGTCAGAGCACTCCAGGTATTGCCTGATGGTTAGTTCGATTCCACAAACTCCGCACAAAACTGCAGGCTGATCCCATTCGTTTTGCGGCCAAACTTCGATTGCGTGCCTGGCCAATGCGTCATGGCAGTCCTTGCACGCATAGTAGACACCGCAGCACTTCATCTTGATAGCGATGACATCCATCGACTTGTGGTAATGAGTGCAACGAGTCTGGGCGTCAAGATCGATTCCGTTCACCTGGGGCTGAGGATCTAACATGATTATTAGAGTAGAACTGATGGCGGCTATCGTTAAAGGCCGGTAATCTCTTGCGGAGTTGGAAATGACCGTAACGGAAGTGCAACGTGCCTCAGAGCTACTCGAAGCTCAGAGCAAAGCGGAAGGACTCTTTTGCGCAGTGGAAGCTCGCGGTCTGATTCGCCCCGGCATCACCGAGAATGGGCTCAACGCTGAAATCTACCGGCTTGCCCAGGAGATGTATGGAATCACGACCTATTGGCACAAGCGAATCGTTCGTGCCGGGAAGAACACGCTGCTTCCATACTCTGAGAATCCGCCGAACCTCCTCCTCGGCGAAGACGACATCCTCTTTCTTGACCTTGGGCCGGTCTTCGAGAAATGGGAAGCGGATTTCGGCCGAACATTCGTCCTTGGGTCTGACCCTCTGAAACTGAAGATGCGCGATGACGTGGGATTAGCCTTCGCGGATGGCAAACGGTACTTCGAGGCCCATCCAGGTATCACCAGCAGGGAACTATTCGCCTATGCTAAGTCCCTTGCGGAGAAGTACGGTTGGGAGTTTGGCGGCCCCATCGCCGGACATCTTATCGGTCAGTTTCCTCACGAAAGAATCGCCGATGACAAGGTAACGCTTTACGTTCATCCCAAGAACGAGCTGCCGATGGGTGCACTCGATGAAGAAGGTCAGAAGCGGCACTGGATTCTGGAAATCCACTTTGTCGATAGACAACATGAAATCGGGGGGTTTTACGAGGAGTTGCTTACCGTTTAAAGAGATAACTCCGGTTCCGAACACCCTGCGCTCTTCGGCTGATCGCTAGTTGGCTGGCAGATTCCGATGAAAATCGGATGGATTCCTGGGGGCTGCTGATTCTAAATAGTTTATTGGTGGACCTGATCGGGATCGAACCGATGACCTCTTCCATGCCATGGAAACGTCAAGAACATAAGTTATTGACGGTAAAGCAGTTATAAACCGGAATAACCGGCAAAACCGGCCTTCTGGGCGGCCTTTGACACAAACTTTGACACAAACTTTTCGGGCCGTGGGCTGGGTCGTGGCGGGCCAGCTCACACAATTCTTGACAAAACCCTGCAATGGAACGCTGCTCAAGCTCAACTGAACATTTGACTCTAATATAAATTATTCCCAGACTTGGGAATGATTATAATGATTTACGAGGTGCGGTGCCATGGAGCTGAATTTTGAGACTCTCACAACCACTGAGGCGGCCGTCGTCGCCGGGGTTTCTGTCGATGATGTGAATCGGGCGATCGATCGTAAAATCCTGCCCGAGAATCTTTATTGGACCGCGACCGTCCGGACACTCAAGCGGGATGCTTGTCTCTGGATTGCGTTTTGGTTTGAAACCTCGGAATGGCTCACTCCTGATGCTCGGCAACGAATGATTTCGGAAGGATCGAACCGATGCCGTTCTTGGGCTGAGCTCCGAACCTGCCAACTGCAGGAATCGCGAACGATCAAGGTCGGTATTCAAGACATTTGGGATGAGGTCAACGCTCGCCTCAAGGAATTACAGAACGCACAGCAGATGGTGATTGAAGATCCCGAAATACTTTCGGGTACGCCAGTCATCGAGGGCACCAGAATTCCGGTTTATGACGTTGCCAGTCTCGTAGACGAGAAGACTCCAATGGTGGAGCTAAAAGAACTGTATCCGCGCCTGTCCGAGGAGCAGTTTCGTCTCGCTTCTTTGTACGCGAAGGCTCGGCCTCTCCGAGGCCGGCCAAAGCGGAAAGCTCTGCCCGAATCGAGCAGGATTTCCGTCTCGAAGAAGCATCTTCGAGAGGCCTCCGTGGGAGGACCTAAGCGTGCAAAAATTGCTGGTCGATGAAAATCTCAGCCCGAGTCTAGTCGGGCTGGCTACTGACAAGGGATTCGTGTGCTCCCACGTCAATCATCTCGGTCTCACTGGGAAGAAGGATTGGGAATTGAAAGCGACCATTCTCGAAGGAGATTGGACGTTCATCACGAATAACGGCACGGACTTTCGTGGGCCTGCGAAGAACCCTGGAAGCCACGGCGTTTATGCCGGTATTTTCTTGCACGCGGGACTGATCTGTGTCGATGCTCCGGACGGGCTGAACCTGGAGCGGCAGAAGCGTCTTTTCGATCTAATTCTCTCGAACCTGATCGAAGAGGGTGACCTGACGAATCAGGTCCTTGAGGTGGTGCTTTCTACTGACGGTTCAGTGGAGCTGATCCGTTTCAAAATGCCGCCCTCGTGAAAGAGCAGGTCACGAGGTGCCAATCTCACCTCCGCACATATTTCGTTGATTCGTAGAACTCTCCCCACTCTGAGAGGTGGTCGAGAAGCGCGACGAAGGGTACATGAATCGATTCCACGAGTTCATATTCGACGTGCAGGACTGAGCTACTGAGATCGCGGCGTACCACCACGCGAGCCGCCTCAAGTGAGCGTAAGCTGGCGGTCAGAGCCTTCTTAGAAGCTAACGGTATTTCACGCTTTAGTCCACTCAGGCGCACAGGATGTTTTCGCATCGCGCAGAGGATTTCGACCGTCCATTTTCCTTGCAGCAATTCCACTACTTCTGAGACGTGCCGAGTGTAAGCGGATTCCAATATCCGACCCTCCTGTTCCTTACTGTTGATGCAAGATCAGTCTCAGCGCAATGATCGCTTTGTAAGACCCATCTGTTTTGCGAGTTCCGCGTCGAGCATTTTCGTTGGAAGGAGCCTGGGCAAGGTCCAGTTCTTGAACCGCTGCGGAATGACTGCATAGCGTGCCTTCGGTTTCGCCACAGTCAGCGCCACGTAAACCGCCTGACCTATACGCTCCGGCGCCAAGCCATTGGTGCGCGCCTCGGTCACGATATACTTCTGGAATTTTTGAATGGCGCCCCAATACTCGGTCTGGTTGAACTCACTCAGGTCTTCTTTTTCGCCCTTGTCGTACATCTCTGTGTTTACGGTGCCAGGTTCAATCATCACGAGGTCAATACCAAACAACATGAGCTCTCGCCGCAAGGCGTCCGACATTCCTTCAAGACCACATTTGGAGGAACTATATGCACCGAGAAGCGGCACAACAACCTTCGCAGTGCTAGAGGTTATATTTACGATTCGGCCGGCGGGTCCCAGCCTTTTCTCATCTGTCCCCAAAAGCGGAGCGAACGCTTGAATTACGACAAGCGGAGAAATCATGTTCACTTCCAACTGTCGCCTATATTCACTGGGCCGCACATAAAGCAGTGGTCCACTCACAACGATTCCCGCGTTGTTAACTAAGCCAGCCAAATTCCTGTCGCCGATCATGGAGCCTACCTGCTCGGCCGCCAAATGTACGGCGTCCCCGTCCGAGATGTCCATGATCAGAGGGACGTAACGGTCGCCGAACTCTCTTTGCAAACGATCGGCGTCTTCCTTCTTGCGCACGGACCCGAATACGCGAAACCCCTTTGAAAGAAGTAACTTCGTGGTCGCATGACCGATTCCAGTGGATATTCCGGTAACCACGACATCTCTGATTTCCGCCATTAGACTTCTCCGCCCGAAGATGCACAGTGTATATCTTCACTGTGAACAGCGTACAGCTTGGAAGCTTGCACGTCAAGGTGTACAGTGATCTTTATGCCCTATCCACCTAAGACAGACCGAAAGGCAATTCTCTCCGCTGCGCTCAAGGAACTTGCCCAAGGTAGTATCCGGGACTTATCGCTGCGAAACATCGCTGGCTCCCTCGGACTCGCGCCGAATGCCATCTACCGCTATTTTTCAGATCGTAGGGCACTCGAAGCAGCCATATCGAGCGAGGCAGCTAGGCAAATGGAGGTAGCCTTAAGGAGAGCAGCCGGCGGCTGCGAACCGCTCATCGCGCTACGAAAGATGTCTTTCGCCTACTTCAAGTTCGCGAGAGAGAACCGTAGCTTGTACGAGGCAATGATGAGTTTCCACGCGCCAGAGCACGATCCAACCTCCCACGAAGCCCTTTGGGCCTTCACCGTCGAGCAGGTCCAACGAATCGCTGGTTCGGGTCGAGCCCCTCAAGCGGCCGTTGCGCTATGGGCCTTCCTGCACGGCGCGGTGACACTAGAAGCCGCGCAAGTGTTGGGCGGGCTCAAGCCTGAGAGCGGCCTTGCATTTGGCTTTGAGGCATGGCTGCTAGCTACTTCTGAGGGCAGCGCGGTTGAGCAGACATCCCGGAGGCAAACCAACAAGAAAGTGGTGAAATCTGCTCCACGTCGTTAAATCCCCAATGCAGCATCCGCCGCGCCAGCGGCTTCGTTCAAACGCGCTTCTCGTCAGCTGTGATCTCGTCAAATGCAAAATCCTCAATGCGCTCACCGAGGAGATCAGTAACAGGTCGGGATGCGTCCACTTACACGATCGTTATCCGCTCTTGAATCTCATCCTTTGAGCGCTGTAACTCATCAGCGATGAGCTTTTCATCATGCAGAACAGTCCGATACTCCGCGGCAAGGACCCTATTGGGAAGGTTATCGTGTGCGTAGTTCGCTACGCCTTTCTCCGTGCAAAGGATCAGACCAACGGGAGGATCTTTGTTCGGCTTTACCCAGCGATGTGTGATGCCGCGCTGAGGCATGTTCAAAGCGTTAGCCCGCCTCGCGAACGAGGCTCTGATCGGCCGCGAAGGTCTCCGCTCAAGTATCCTGAGAAACACCATGATTACTTCCAGAGACCTCGAGAAGGTTCCACTGTTTGCCGGCGTTGACGAAAAGGAACTAAGCCGCCTGGCGAGCCGCGCCGCCGACATCTCGGTCGAGCCCGGCGAGTGGCTCATGCGGGAAGGCGAGGAGCCACGCTTCTTTGTCATTCTTGAAGGAGAGCTCGAAGCTATCAAGGAAATCGGCGGTCGGAGCCAGGTGGCCGGGCGGCATCACGCCGGGGAGTTTGGTGGTGAAACGTCGATTTTCGTGGGTTCAGCCGAGCTTGCCTCCGCTCGCGCCGTCACTAAGTGCCGCATTGCACGTTTCGAACGCCAACAACTGCAGGAACTCGTCCGCGATAATCCATCTGCCGGCGAGATCGTTTTCCGAACCATAAGCTCACGCCTCGCACTGGCTCAGAAGCTCGTGTGCGAGACGCCTTCCTCGCGTGTGCGCATCGCCGGATCGAAGTACGACGACAACTCCCGGGTCGTCCAAGCTTTCCTGTCTGCCAATCGCATCCAGTACGACTGGTTTCCGAGCGACACAGATCCGGCGCCGAGCCTCACCGTCTCGGTTGACGGAACGCCGCTCGAAAGTCCCACCGTTCGACGTGTAGCCGAAGCTATTGGCCTTCAGACTGTTCAGAAGCACCAACACTACGACCTCGTCATCGTCGGTGCCGGCCCTGCGGGTATATCTGCCGCTGTCTATAGTGCTTCGGAAGGACTCAAAGTCCTGCTCGTAGAGCGGTTCGCCGCGGGAGGCCAGGCGGTCACCTCTTCACGAATCGAAAACTATCCCGGATTCCCATCCGGTATCTCTGGAGATGAGCTTACCGAGCGCGCCCTGAAGCAGGCACGGCACTTTGGAGCTGAGACTCTGTTCGTTCGCGAGGTGGAGCGAGTTGAATCGTTCAACGACGACCACTACGTCATCCTCGATGGCGGTGACCGCATCGGCGCACGCGCTCTTCTACTCACCACGGGCGTTGCCTGGCGTCGTCTTCAGTTTGAAGGTCACGATAGACTTCTCGGTCGCGGCCTTATCTATGGCGCGTCCGGCTTTGACGGCATATCGGTTACAGGTAAGCGCGTTTTCATCGTAGGGGGCGCCAACTCCGCAGGACAGGCCGCCGTTTTCTATGCTGGCTACGCTGCCGAAGTGATTATGCTCGTCCGAGGAGCCGGGCTCAAGCAGAGCATGTCCCAATACCTCATTGAGCAGATCCGGGATAAAGCCAATATAAGGGTCGAGCCCTATACGCAAGTCAGCAGGGTCCATGGTGAAGACCATCTGGAACAGATCACGACCGTATCTCGGCCGCCGGGCCATCCTGAATCGAGCTGCACTCGGGAAGCGAAAGCGCTCTTCATCATGATTGGAGCCGAGGCCAAGACTCAATGGCTTCCCGCGTCCCTCGAACGCGACGCGAACGGCTATATATCTACTGGTCGCGACATGCAGACGTGGTCTCAAGATCGCGAGCCGTTCGCGCTTGAGACCAGCATTCCCGGGATCTTCTGCGCTGGCGATGTCCGCCACGGCTCCGGCAAACGCATTGCCAGCGGCGTCGGCGAGGGCAGCATGGCAGTTGCCTACATCCATGAATTTCTCGCGCTCAACAAGAGGTACCGGTAACTCGCACATGGCGGTCTCGATTGGCGGCGTCTGTGCTCAGGAAGACGCGAAGGAATGTAAGCGGCGGTAATGTTTACCCACCAATCCTTGCTGCGCCCAATTAATCCGAAGTGTCCCGAGCTGTTTGCATCGTCTCAAGGCCGATTTGTCACGATGGTGCTCGCGATAATGCGAGACAGGCGGTCTGCCAGCGGCGCGAATGAGGGTTGGTCGACCGCCCAGCCGAGCGCCGCCATCAGGGCAAAGAGATCATCCCCATTCATATCGGCACGCGCCGTTCCTTCGGCCTGAGCACGGAGCAGAAGTCGCGCGCTTGCCGAGTGCACCGCAGCGCATGAAGCATAAAGAGGAGACTCCGGGTTCGTGTGGGCAGCCGCCATCAGGGTGACAACGCCCTTATAGCTCTGGACGAACGCCACCCAGTCGCGAAACCACGATAAGAGCGCTTCCCCCGGTGAATTCGCCCCTTCAAGTTCACCCGCCTTCTGTGTCAGTGTGTCCAAGTTATTGCAAAGCAACGCCTCATATAGCGCTTCTCGTGTCGGGAAGTGACGAAGCAGCGTGGCCGATCCCACGCCGGCGCGGCGGGCAATATCCCGCATGGATGCATTGGCACCGTTCTCGGTGATGACCTCACGTGCAACTGCAAGTAGGTGGTCGTAATTCTTTCTAGCGTCAGCTCGCATAGGTTCCCTTGACAAGTGGATCAGTGATCCAGATAATATGAATCAGTGATTCGGTTGTGCAACCAATATCCGGATCACTGATTCATATAATACGGCGCACAGACGGTGCGAGCGACTCAACCGAATGAAAAAGAATCTGGCGAAGGAGTAATCATGGGAAAGCTTGAAGGTAAGGTTGCAGTAATCACAGGCGGAAGCAGCGGGATTGGCTTGGCCACCGCCAAGCGCTTCGTCGAAGAAGGTGCCCACGTAGTCATCACTGGGCGGCGCGAAAAAGAACTGAAGGAAGCAGTCACCCACATTGGGAAGAACGTCACAACGGTCACAGGGGACGTTTCGCGCCTGGAAGATCTGGACCGCCTCTATGCCGTTGTGAAAGAGAAGCATGGTCACATCGACATCCTGTTTGCGAACGCCGGCGCGGGTACGATCGCACCGCTGGCGATGGCTACAGAGCAGCATTTCGACCAGACCTTCGACGTGAACGTGAAGGGCATGTTCTTTACGGTGCAGAAGGCCCTCCCCCTCTTCAAAGACGGCGGCTCGATTGTCCTCAACTCTTCTGTCTCCAACGTGAAGGGTCTCGCAGGCTTTACCGCCTATGCCGCGAGCAAGGCGGCTGTGCGCAACTTCGCGCGCGGCTGGACGATGGAACTGCTAGGCCGCAAGATCCGGGTGAATTGCATGAGCCCCGGCGCCATCGAAACTCCGGCTTTGGAGACAACGACGGGCCTCACCCCGGAACAGGCTAAGCAAGCCGCTGAGCAGTTCACCACGATGATTCCGATGGCTCGCAGGGGTAAGCCCGAGGAGATCGCGGCGGCTGTCACTTTCCTCGCGTCCGACGAAAGTTCCTACATCACCGGCATCGACCTCGCCGTCGATGGAGGCATGGCGCAGGTCTAATGTCGCCACGGTTCCGGGACTGGCAATCCAACTTTGCCAGTCCTGGGATCACGCTTCTCAAACCTTTAGTTTTCACCTCAGATCGGAGAACAGAATGAGCTATGCAATCGTGGGATTCGGAAAGATCGGTCAGGCTCTTGCTCACGCCTTCGCTCGTAGAAGTATCAACGTGACTGTCGCAAGCCGCAGGTCGCCCGAGGAGTTAGCGCCGCGGGCCCTGGAGATTGGACCCACGGTCGTCGCAAAGACGCTGCAGGATGCGCTTCAGGCCGACACGATCATCTTCGCGATACCGTTCGGGGAGCATCGCGAGATGGCGAAAGCCCTGCCAAGTTGGAAAGGCAAGACCATCATCGATGCGATGAACTCGTTTCCAACCCCACCTGAGGAACTGGACGGTCTCACTTCCTCCGCCTTCGTGGCGAAGTCGTTTACCGACGCCAAGTTGGTGAAGGGCTTCAACCACCTGGGTGCGGCCAAACTGGCTACCGACCCGATCGTAGAGGGTGGGCACCGCGTCGTCTTTCTTTCGAGCGACGACGAAGACGCATTCGCTCCCGTCGTGGATCTGGCAAAAGAACTCGGGTTTGCTCCCGTCAAGCTGGGAAAGCTCAACGAGGGCGGCGCATTGGTGAGCGCACGCGGACAGGTCTGGGGTCCACTTATCTTCCAGGATCTGTTCAAGAAGGTGCAGTGATCAATCGGTCGCGCGAGCTATTTCCAAGACGTTCGAACAGCTCGAACACTTGATGTAGGAAAGGGAGATTGCGATGAGTCTCAAGAAGAATGTGCAGATTGTGAAAGATTTTCTTGCGGCCCTTGGAGGCCGCGATAAAGACGCTTTGCTGGCATTAGCTAACGAAGATATCGAGTGGATCATTCCGGGCGAGAACTGGCCGCTGGCCGGCACGCACCGGGGGCATGCTGGACTGGAGAATCTACTTCAAAAGGCTAACGACACAGTGGAAACATCATTTCCAAATCCGCCCGAGTTCATCGCACAGGGAGACCGGGTTCTTGTAATCGGCTTGGCGACGGGGAAAATCAAAGCCACGAACAAAGAGTGGGAAGACCATTGGGTCTTCGACATTACCGTTCGAAACGGCAAATTGACGAATGTCCGGGAATATGTTGACACACAAGCGCTGGCGCGAGCCTCCGAGATGGCATCGCCCCCCAAGCTCTAACGCCTCGCGCTGCTTCTTGTCGGCGGATGGAAGGCAGTTCGTACCGTCTCGCAGAACACCACAGCTTTCAAGAGTAGGAGTCTAAGTTGGACCCAATAACAGACATGGATTCACCGATCGGGAGATCGCCACCCTCAGCAGATTGCTACTTCGTGCCGCAAGAACTTTCGATCCAGAGATCGCGGAGGAAATCGAGTTCGGCAGCCTCAAAGAGGCAGATTGGTTCGCTTCCTCTCCTTCTTCTCGTATTTCACACGATTCGCGTCGACTGTCGGCTGGTTCTCCTCAGCCCACAGCACAAGAGGCGCCACTGCTTTAGCAAGCGAACGTCCAAGCGCGGTATTTGTATATTCGACCTTTGGCGGAATCGTCGGATAAGCCTTGCGTTCGATGAGGCCATCCCGATGAAGACTGTTGAGGCTCTGACTCAAGACGCGAGGCGAAATGCCCTCTATCGCAACCTTCAGCTCACCGAAGCGATGTGTTCCTCCGAGCAGGGTATGGATGATGAGACAGCTCCACTGATCGCCAACTCGATTCAGAACTGCGCGTGCGGGACAGGAGATTGGGGCTCGCATTGTTCCTCCTTCGATCTCCACGAGACCTTGGTTACTTTCAGGATAGCTTATTACTTCTAAATCCGTACTTGCTGTGATCCTGATATCAGCATAGCCTCGATTTGGAGGTAAAACATGAGTTTTACAGACAAGCAGCTTCTCGTGACGGGTGCCAGCGGGAATCTAGGAAAGGGCGTCGTGGCGGAGCTTCGGCGACAGGGAGCAAGGAACGTGATCGCGGCCACGCGTACGCCGGGAAAACATCAAGAGCTTGCTGCTTCGGGTGTGGAGGAGCGAGAAGCTGATTTTGATCGGCCCGAGACCTTGCACACAGCATTCAAAGGGGCCGAGCGCTTACTCCTCATCAGTACCGACTCACTGCACGCGCCCGATGTACGGATCAAACAGCACCGCGCTGCTATTCAGGCCGCTGTGAGTGCTGGTGTGGAGCACGTGGTTTATACGTCGTTGCCCAATGCTCATCCTACGGAGGGACCCTCGATCCCGGACGATCATTTCTGGACGGAGGTTGCACTATTCGAGAGCGGGCTCGACTGGACGATTCTGCGGAACAATCTGTATGCAGAAGTCATCCTCAGGTTTGCCCAGTTCGCTCTCAAGACCGGAAAACTGGTCTCCGCAACGCAGTCTCAAGGCCGCTCGTACGTGACTCGCGAAGACTGTGCAAGAACGGCTGCGGCGGCGCTGCTCAACGCCACAGGTAACTCCATCTTCGATGTGACGGGCCCTGCTTCGGTTACACATGACGAGGTCGCGAGTATCCTGTC
The DNA here is from genome assembly GCA_963758385.1 of uncultured Acidobacteriaceae bacterium. GTDB lineage: Bacteria > Acidobacteriota > Terriglobia > Terriglobales > Acidobacteriaceae > PALSA-350. The sequence continues at coordinate 1,451,297 of CAVWVA010000002.1, forward strand.
GCGCCTCTCCGGAAAGTCCATCCAGCACGTCAATGTCACGCCGGAAGAGGTTGAAAGAGGCCTCGTGGCGGCTGGCATTCCTCAATTCGCTGCGAGGAGTGTGCGGGAGTTAGACGAGGAAACATCGCGGGGTTATCAGGCGATCGTTACGCCTACGGTGGCGCACTTCACGGGAAGAACTCCCATATCGGTCGAGGGCTTTCTCCAGACGACTATGCCCGCATTGATCGCCTAGCGTGGCCGGAGAAACCGCAGACATCGACAAGCAGATAGCGACCATGGATGAAGTCAGAGCCCTCCAGAACGCTCTCCGCAGTTGATGCGAATGAGGCATCTGCGGAACCGAGCCGAGTCACGCCCGGGTGTTCTCTGAGCTCTGTTCGCCTCCGCTCGTCCCCTGAGAGAACGAAGCCATTCATCGCGTCGCTAGTTGGCTGGCAGATTCCGATGAAAATCGGATGGATTCCTGGGGGTTGCTGATTCTAAATAGTTTATTGGTGGACCTGATCGGGATCGAACCGATGACCTCTTCCATGCCATGGAAGCGCGCTCCCAGCTGCGCCACAGGCCCACAAAGGGAAGTACATCCTTTATTCTGCTGGAGCATGCCTAATCCGTCAAACGCAACACCCCTGGCAACCAAGCCCTTATTCTGGTCATCGAGAGAGACCATGTTCCCATGCGCCCGCTCGGCGAAACTTGCTTTCCTGAGCATGATGTTCCTCGCTGCCTCTCCGGTTGTTTACGCGCAGGCCGCTGCTGCCGCGAGCCCAACCGCTGCCGTGCCACCCACCCCGGTATTTGCGGTCGCGAGTTTGCGTCCGGCTTTGGCCAATGTGCAAACCGCCATTGCCAACCTGGGCATTGCCCACTGGAAGGTGTCCGGCGCTACCCGTGCGGCGACAGAACAGGACGTCGCCAGCATGCAGCGTGACCTCACCACCACGCTGCCGGGACTCATGGCCCAGGCGGACGTTGTGCCAGCCAACGGAACGGTCGCCCTCTCGCCCTCCTTTGCCGTTTTTCGCAATCTGGATGCCCTCTATGACGTGCTGCTTCGGGTTACGGAGACAGCTGCCCTGGCCGGTTCCTCCTCGGACGCCAACATCCTGGAGGAGGCTAGAGCCGGGCTGGAGGACGCCCGGGGCAAACTCGGCGCCTGGCTGTTGCAGTCCATTACCGCGCAAGACGCCCAGATCGCCAGCGCCCAGGTGCATGTCTCCCACCAGCCGCCGCCCCCGCCGGCGGGGCCCACGAAGATTGTGGTCGATGACGGCCCTGACAATCCGAAACCGCACAAGAAGAAACCGCCCGTCAACCCGGCACCACAGTAATCTCATTCTTCGAGCCAATTCTCCGTTCCACGGTGTCTAAAGTAAGAACGGGGCAGATTTTGGGCGCCCGCCGGGGCCTGTCGGGAATTGGGAGACGCAAGTGGATGCTACCTGTTATGTTATGGACAACTTTCGCATGCAGGCAGGCATTGCTTTGGGAAATCTCGCCAGCGTCCTCACCGTACCTTCAGAAGAAGCCGGAATTGTGTCGGAACTCAAAGCCGGTTCCGAGGAGGCGTTTGCGTGGCTGATCGCCAAGTATAACCAGCCGATTTACAGCCTGATTGCCCGAACGATTCCTGATCCCGCAGACGCCGCTGATCTTACCCAGGATGTCTTCATCAAGATTTACCGCGGCATTGGCAGTTTTAATGGAGATGCCAGCTTGCGCACCTGGATATACCGCATCGCGTTGCGAGAGGCCAGCAACCAACGCCGTTGGTGGGGGCGCCACAAGCGCCAGGAAGTCACCATAGAAGCCGAATTCGGTGAATCCAACGATGGGCAGCCCCTCTGTTTGAAAGACACCCTGGTCGATAGCAACGAATCGCCCTTCGATCAGGTCGCGCATGAAGAGGTGCGAGCCAGGGTCGAAGAGGAGTTGCGGCGGATTCCCGAGCCGTTCCAGGCGGTTGTGGTGTTGCGCGATATTGAGGGCTTTTCCTACGAGGAAGTGGCGGAAATCCTGGGGGTAAATCTCGGCACCGTCAAGTCTCGCTTAATGCGTGGGCGCGCCCATCTGAAGGAGCAACTCGCGGGTTTCGCTGAGGCAGCGGCTAAGCGTCCGAGCGCCGCTGTTCAGCCTGTGGATGCGCTTTCCATGAGCGCCAGGGGGGCCAAGTGAATCACTGCGCTCAAGTTCGCAAGCAGTTTTCCGCATACCTCGATGGCGCCGTGACCGGCGCGGCGATGCATGAGATTGCCTTGCATCTTGACGGTTGTTCGTCGTGCGCGGCTGATTTCGGAAAATGGCGAGCAGCGCAGGCCCTTGTCAGTTCGATCGGGCCGGCCAAAGCGCCAACCAACCTGGGTCTCCGGCTTCGCGTTGCCTTGTCACAGCAGGCCGCCAATACCGCCCAGGAGAAGTTCGCTCGCGGCCGTATTCGCTGGCAGAATACGTTTCGGCCCCTGGTTTGGCAGGTCACGGCTGGCTTCGCCAGCACCGTCGCGCTGTTGGGGGCGACTGCTCTGCTCATCGGCATGTTTGCTTCCCCGGAGCCGCTGCTGGCGCGCGATGAACCCCTTGGCATGGCAACAGCTCCCCGGGTTTTGTACACCGCGCTTGAGCCTGCGGGAGAAGTTGGGGATCGTGAGAATCCGGTGGTCGTTGAGGCCTTTATCAACGGCGAAGGCCGGGTATACGACTATGTAATCGTTTCTGGAAACGCGGATTCCAAAACTCGTTCTCAGCTTGAAGACGCTCTGGTCTTCAGCGTTTTTGCCCCAGCGCAGGTTTTTGGGCAGCCGGTACGCGGTACCGTCGTGCTTTCCTTCTCCGGCGTGTCGGTTCGGGGCTAGGTTCCTCACGCTCTCCTTCTGCTTTTCTGTTTGCGACCCAACCAACCAGGACGATCCCTCATCGGCCTAAGCCGATTTGCCCAGTTGCCCGGATCCCCGAAGCGTCTGCATGAAGCAGTCACTTCAAAATGGTAATCTCGGCGCGAAATAGGGTACTGGCGCCTTGAGCTGATCGCCAAGCAGATATACTGGAAGCAGTAAACGATTTCGGCAGGCGGCGGATTCTCGCGTTCCCGCTCTCTGACCGGCAGTCGCCGGTAGTTTCGGCCTACACGCGAGCCAGGGCAGTTCCTTACCTCTGTCCGGTATCACAGTCGATCCCTGTCACAAATTCAGCCGATCCGATGCATTCCGTCACCGCGGGTTTTTCTATCAAAACCATGCACTCGCTTCAAATGTCCCAAAAGCCACTAAAAGGATCGAATTTTATCCAATTTTAGAAACTTCTTGGGGAAACCTTGCTTTTCCCTCTCCGCTTTTCCCGCCAACAGAAGCAAGCGGAGTGGCGAGTTGGAAGATTCTCCGCCGGCAACAAATCAGCGGGTACCCCATACCTTGGGTTTCCCGGTACGGCTAAGTTGGAACCGAGCCCATGCACTCGCTCCAAATGTCCCAAAAGCCACCAAAAGGATCGAATTTTATCGAATTTTAGAAACTTCTTGGGGAAACCTGGCTTTTCCCTCTCTGCTTTTCCCGCCAACAGAAGTAAGAGGAGTGGCGGGTTAGAAGATCCTCCGCCGGCAACAAATCAGCGGGTACACGATACCTTGGGTTTCCCGTACGGCTAGTTGGAACCGAGCCCATGCACTCGCTCCAAATGTCCCAAAGGCCACCAAAAGGATCGAATTTTATCGAATTTTAGAAACTTCTTGGGGAAACCTTGCTTTTCCCTCTCTGCTTTTCCCGCCAACAGAAGCAAGCGCAGTGGCGTGTTAGAAGACCTCCGCCGGCAACAAATCAGCCGGTACCCGATACCTTGGGTTTCCTGTAAGGCTAGTTGGAGTCGAAGAACCTCCTGCGGCTTTCCTTAAATGAAAGCCGCCCACTTGGTCGCGGAGGGGAGCCTCCGCATGCCCAACCTCAACCGCGTCACTATCTCCCGATTTGGAAATGTCGCAAATTGGAATTTAAATCCGTCCTCACTGATTTGCTGCGCCGGGATCGGTTCATTCGTGGAAGCGTCGCGGTTTGACCCTCTTGCTTTCGCATGCATAGACTTGTAGAGGGTCAGGCATCACTCTCTATGCGGTTTCACGGTAGGCAATTCGATATCTTCCGGACTTTCGCCAGCAGACTGGTGGTTCTTGCATCGCTTAGCATGCTTTGCGGCCCGGCTGCGCAATCGCAAGCCGCTCCTGGTTCGCAAGTCCCGACCCCGCTTCCCGCTCCGGCTTTGGTTGACGCCGGGGGCCCCGAGATCAGCCTGCAGAACAGCGAGGCGCTTTTCGACATTGCTGTCGCATTGAACTCGTGCGGCTATGACCAGGGACTGGCTGCCTCAGACCCACTCCGCCAGGAGGTCCGGGACCAGGTCAACCAGGCACTGCAGACGTCGGCCGATGCACGGGATGCGCACGAGCAGATTTGCTCCTTTATCGTGCAACATCGGCTTTCGGATACTGGAGCCGATTTGGCGCAGTATATTTCGCTCGCGCTGTACATCACGCCGCCGCCTGGGCTTACGCCGAGCGCCGAAGGCTCCGACATGCCTCCCGACGCGAGCCAGGTAGAAAACATGCTGCCTCTGCTGCGCAGCTTTAGCGAACTCGCCGGCCTGCACGTGATCTGGCTTCACGTGCGCCCGCAGTACGACAAGCAGCTGGCTCAGCTGCACGATTCGCTGAACAAGATGATCAGCGATACCGGCATCTACCTCAAGACGGCCGCCGGGACCTCGACGAGCGGGCGGCGCTTTTTGGTGGTAGTCGAGCCCCTGCTCGACCCAGCGCAGACAAATGCAAGGGTCTACGGCGGGGATTATGTGGTGGTGGCGTCGCCGGTGAACGGAACCATCCACATGCGGGAAGTTCGCCACGCGTACCTGCATTACCAGATTGAGCCGTTGCTCTACGCTCGCGCTGCTGCACTGGAAAGGCTACTGCCTTTTCTCAAGACGGTTCGCGATGCGCCTCTGGACTACACCTATCGCAGCGACGTGGTGGCGCTGGTGGTCGAGTGCATGATTCGGGCGATTGAAGCTCGCACCATGGATACCGGCGTAACCATTTACAGAATTCCCGCTGACGTCCGGCGCAGCGATCTGGAAGCGGCCACCCACCAACACAATGCTTCGGTGGAGGCTGCGGAAGCAGTGCGCCGTCACGCGGTGCTCGAATCCATGGCGGATGGCTACGTGCTGACGGAGTATTTCTACGGCGCCTTCGCCGCTTTTGAGAAGGCGCCGCAGAGCTTCAAGGAAAGCATCGGCGAGATGGTGTACGGAATGGACGTGACGGCGCAGCTGAACCGGGTCAAGAGCATTACCTTCAACCAGCAAAGCTCCTCCGATGTAGTTCACAAGACGCCAAAAGCGTTGAGAGGCCTCGATCTGGCAGAAGTGAAGTTGATGAAAGGCGACACCGCCGGCGCCGGCGCACTGGCGCAACAGTCCATCGCGGATAAGTCAGGCGATGTGGCGCGGGCCAACTTCATCCTTGCCCGGGTAGCCATTATGCAGCGCGATGTACCGGGCGCGGAACATGATTTTGGAGAGACGATTCGTCTCTCCAAGGACCCCCGCATGCTGGCCTGGTCGCACATTTACCTGGGACGGATTTATGACATCCAGGACCAGCGTGACCAGGCTGTCATCGAGTACCGAGCGGCACTCACGGTCCGCGACGGGCAGCCGGATACCAGGCTGGCGGCCGAAAAAGGACTGAAACAGCCCTATGCGGTTCCAGGGCAGGTGCACACCGAGCCGGCGGACGATGACAATGGCGCGCCAGATCCCCCAGCCCAGGCCGGAACGCCCCCCGCGGATAGGCCGCAATAGCAAAGATCAGGTTCTGAGGCAATACTCCACCCGGTCGATTCCGCACCGGACGGCATTTGCTTCAATAGCGTCATCGGGAGTGTCGGCCGGAGTGTCGGCGGCCCCCGATTCTCTCGCTATGCAATACAGTAAGAGAAAGGCCAGGTTGATGACACAGCCCTCTCCCAACACGCTTCAGGTGGCGCTGGGTCATACCTTCCACGAGCAGCAATTGCTGGTGAAAGCGCTGACCCATAGTTCGCTGGCGTACGAGCAGACGCTCGAAAGCCGCCAGGCGGAAGGAAGCACTCCTCCGCGCGAGGAGGATAACGAGCAATTGGAGTTTCTCGGGGACGCTGTTCTGGGCCTGGTGGTGGCAGAGATACTGTTCCGGCGCTTTCCCGACCTGCATGAGGGTGAGTGGACGCGGCTACGGGCCAGCCTGGTCAGCCGTCGCCATTTAGCCCAGGTAGCCTCGGCGCTCGACCTGGGCAGCTATCTGCGGTTGGGCAAGGGTGAGGAACGAGGCGGGGGCCGGAAGAAGTCTACGCTGCTGGCGAACTGTGTTGAAGCCATTATCGCCGCGCTTTATCTGGACGGCGGCCTGGCTCCAGTCGAGACGTTCGTCAAGGAACACGTGGTAGCTCCCTACGTGAATGAGTTGCGCCAGGCGCTTGACCGTGGGGTCTCTCTGGGCGACCACAAAACAGCCCTGCAAGAACTGCTGCAGGCGAAAAAAACCGGACCGCCGGATTATGTGTTGAAGGCGGAGAGCGGGCCCGACCACCGCAAGCGCTTTCTGGTGGAAGTGCGGATTGGGGAGGGAAAGGGCCTGGCCAAGGCAGTCGCGCGTGGCGTGGGAACCACCAAGAAGCGGGCCGAGCAAGAGGCGGCGCGGCGGGCCTTCGAGAAACTCCGAAAACAGGCTCCTGAACCGGCTCCGATGGCCGAGGGTAACGGTTCTTGAGCGGCTTACCTCCAGCGGAGTTCTTCCGCGTGACTACGGAAGAAGCGGTGGTGGTAACCACCACCGCTCCTGCCGCGGCTGCCATCCCGCGCGGGGCGGCCCATCACACCCACCTGGTCTTTCCCAACCTGCTCGACACCTTCCGGTCGTTGCTTTCGATCATTATCATCGCGCTCTTTGTGCTCACTTTTGTGGTGCAGCCCTTCCGCATTCCCTCCGAATCGATGGAACGGACACTGCTGGTGGGTGATTTTCTGTTGGTAAACAAATCGGTCTACGGACCACCGGGAGCCTGGCACTGGATCCTGCCCTATGAGCCGGTTGGCCGCGGCGACGTGATCGTCTTCCACTTTCCGCTGGACCCATCGGATCATGTGGTCAAGCGAGTGGTAGGGATTCCCGGGGACCGGATCCATCTTCAGAACGGCGTGGTGTGCATCAACGGGCAGAAACAGAGTGAACCTTACGCGATTTTCGAAGGCGCTTATCAGGATCCGTTCCGCGATCAATTTCCCGCCAAGCTCTACACCGACCCGGGAGTCGATACACACTGGTGGATGCAGATGCGCCACGATGTGCAGAACGGCGAACTAGTAGTGCCCGCGGACCAGTATTTCGTGCTCGGGGACAATCGCAACCACAGCCGTGACAGCCGTTACTGGGGCTTCGTTCCGCGCGCCAACGTCGTGGGCCTGCCCTTCATCATTTACTTCTCCCTGCACCAGCCCTCGGCCACAGATGCCAACACACTTCCGGATGATAGACTCGGACACGAGACGAGTTCGCTCGACAAGGTGATGGATTTCGCACGCTGGAGCCGCATGTTCCGCGTTATTCACTAAAGAGCGATTGCCCATGACCATGGAAGCCACGGAAACCGAGATCAAAAGCGAGCAGGCAAGGGAAGAGACGCCACTGGAGGCATTCGCTTCTATCTGCACAGTGCTCGTCATCGGCCTCTTTGCCTTGACGTTCATCTTCCAGAACTTCGAGATTCCTTCTTCCTCGATGGAAAAGACACTGCTGGTTGGAGACCATGTGCTGGTGGACCGCATCACGCTGGCGCCTCGCACCCCGTGGGCTCCGTTCATTTACTACCGCAATGTTCGCCGCGGCGACATTATTGTTTTTTTCAAGCCGGGCGAGCCTGACCTTTACCTGGTAAAACGTGTCATCGGCGTTCCTGGCGATCGTATCCACCTGCGCAACGGGGTAGTCTTTCTCAACGGCGAGCCGCAACGCGAGCCGCAGGCCGCCATGCCCGACTATGGCAATTACTTTCCTTACCGCGATGATTTTCCCGCCGTGCCTACCTCGCAGAGTGGCGACGTGACGCCCACCTGGGCGACCGAACTCCCCAACTACATCCAGGGGCAAGACCTGGTGGTTCCCGACGGCCGGTATTTTGCCATGGGAGATAACCGCACCGTCAGCCTGGACGGCCGTTATTGGGGTTTCGTGCCGCGGGCCAACATCGTGGGCCGCCCGCTCTTTGTCTATTGGTCGTTCATCCAACCGGACAATCAGTACGAAAAAGAGGGAGTGGGCGACAAGATCTCGTTTTACTTCCATGTGATTCTGCACTTCTTCGATCAGACCCGCTGGCGCCGAACCCTTCATTTGGTGCGCTAGGATGGGCGGCGAGGAGAAGCGTCCTTCGCCCAGGCGCTGGATTTTGCTGGCGGCGGTGCTGCTGCCGGTCGTGGCCTTTGTGCTGCCGCCCCTGATCAACATCAGCCGCTATCAGCACCGGATTGCGGCCAACATCAGCCGCAGTATCGGCCGCCCGGTACACATGTCGTCGGTCAAGCTTCGTCTGCTGCCCGCGCCCGGCTTTGAGTTTTCCGATTTTTCCGTGGAAGAGAATTCCGAGTTTGGCGCCGAGCCCATCCTTCGCTCCGGCAGTGTGGTTGCGTATGTACGCCTCTTTTCGTTGTGGCGGGGCAAGCTCGAAGTTTCCCGTATCCATTTCGACGAAGCAAGTTTGAACCTGGTTCGGAATCGCGATGGAAGGTGGAATTTCGCGTCCATCCTGGTGCAGGCGGCGCACATTCCCAACGCGCCCACCGGACAGCGTTTTGCCGGCAATTCTCCCCGCTTTCCCTATATCGAAGCGGAAAACTCGCGCATCAACTTCAAGCAAGGCAACGAGAAGAAGCCGCTCTCGTTCCTGAACTCCGACCTGTCGATTTCGCTGGCTCCGGGCGACGAGTGGGAACTGCATTTTCGCGCCCAACCGGTGCGTACCGATCTCGATCTCGATCTGGCCGATACCGGTGTGCTGCGCATCGATGGCACGCTGCACCGCGCCGCGTTGCTGGAAGAAATGCCCCTAAGGCTGAAGGTGGAGTGGAACGGAGTGCCCCTGGGCCAGTTGAGCCGGCTCACTCTTGGCCGCGATATAGGCTGGCGCGGCGGTCTTGATGTCCAGGGAGAAGTGGGTGGCACGGCGCAGTTTGCCCAGATCAGTACTAAACTGAAGGTAGCTGAACTCCACCGCTCCGAGTTTGCGCCCGCCCGCCCGTTGGATCTTGCGACATCGTGCCGGGCCTCGTTCCGCAAAGAAACCAGGTCGCTCGAAGATATTTCCTGCGCCTCTCCTGTAGGCGACGGGGCTCTTTTGCTCACTGGCTCGGTCCACGAAGTGCAGACTTTGCCACAGGCGCAACTTAAGCTGCAGGTCCATCGCGTTCCCGCCGCGGCTGTTCTGGCTGGGCTGCAGGAAGTACGGAGCGGTCTGGGCGCCGGAGTTCAGGCTACGGGCAATCTTGATGGGCATTTCCAATACACATCCCAAGCCAGCCAGCGGCCGTTGATCGCGGGCGAGGTTGCGCTCGATTCGCTGGGCCTGGCATGGCCGGATGCAGGCAAGCCGTTTCTTCTCGGCCCGGTGAGGATTCGCTGCGAGAGCACGGAGGGTGGGAATGAATCGACTGGGCCGGCGCTGCTGCTGCAGCCGGTGCGGTTGGCGATGGGTGCTCCGGTTCCGGTGACGGTGGACGGCCGATTCACGCCCGGGGGCTTCGATCTCCACTTGAGCGGCGCCACCAGCATGGCCCGTCTGCAGGCCTTCAACAAGGCCTTCGGCTTGCTTGCGGCGCATGCTACGGGGCCTCCGGCCGCGGCAGCATCCCCGGTGGTGCTTGGCGGCGCCGGGACAGCCACGTTGGACCTGGACCTACGCGGCAAGTGGTTGCTGCCCGTGCCCGACTCGGATGCGCCGGTTGCTTCCTCGACGGCCGAAGGCAGCATTACTCTGCGCAATGCCGAACTTACCACTTCATATTTTTCTCAGCCGCTCAAGATTGTGTCTGCGCAGGGAATTCTGAGCCCCACGCAGATTGCGTGGACGAATGCGTCCATTAGCTATGGCCGGCTGGAAGGGCAGGGAACGCTCGAGTATCCGACGCTGTGCTCCTCCGGCACGCCCTGCGCCGGGCGCTTCTCTCTGGTATTGGCGGACCTTGATCTCGCCGCACTTCAATCCACATTGCTGGGCACGGGCGCAGGGGGCGAGCTTCTGCGCCAGCTTTTGGCCCGGATCGACCGCCGTTCCGTGCAATGGCCCGATCTGTCCGGGACCGTCCAGGTGGGTGCGCTATCGACGGGGAAGCTGGTAGTGCATGACGCGGTTGGGGCGATTGACATCAGCGGCAGCTCGATCAAGATTCGCTCGCTGAACGGCCGGCTGGCGAATGGGACGATGCATCTGGCCGGAACGGTGGATGCATCCGGGGACCAGCCGGAATACAAGATCGATGTTGCGGTCACGAACGCCGCAGCCAGCACGCTGGGTAGTATTTTCGATGAGCACTGGGGCGGGGGGCAGGCCAATTTATCGGCCCAGCTGCAGATGTCCGGCTTCGACGCCCAGGATCTCGCAGGATCTGCCACGGGCACGGTGCGTTGGGATTGGACCAAAGGCGGACTAACCGCGGACGAGCCGATCCCTGTCGCTGCGCAGGTGGTTGCCCGATTCGATCAATGGAGCGCGGACGGCACCATCGAAAACAGCACCATCACCATTACACATAGCCTGCTTGCCCGCGGCCAGGAGGCTATTCCTCTGTCGGGGACGATCTCGTTCGACCGCGAGATCGACATGCGCGGCGGATCCGCCGCGCATGCCTTTGCCATCACCGGCACGCTCGAGCACCCTGAAGTGAAGGCGATTGCGGAGGAAGTAGCGAATTAGCAGGAGAGAATCGGGCACGCAAAGGAGCGAGCTGATGGGATCGGATTTTCATCGCCGGAAATTTCTTGCTTCGCTGGGATTGATGGCTTCTAGCCGTCTGCCGGCAGCCGCGCTGTTGAAAACCCTTGAGCAGCCCGATGCGGCTGCCCTGAATGTCCGAAACAGTCTCAGCGAAGTTGAAAGCGCCGCACCAAAAGACAAGGTGCGGTTGCGATTGCAGGTTATCAGCACGCTTGCGGATCCGGTGATTGACCAGGCCAATCCGGACACGCGCGACATACCGGGCGGGTTCGAAACAGGAAATACGCTCAAGCTCACCATCCAAGGGCGTACGGAATATCACATGGTCGCGACCACCATGGAGACCACTGGAAGCAGCAAGTGGACCCACCAGCGGATGGAACATTGGGTCTCTGCCGATAGCCTGCATTGGCAGCGCCACCGCGTCCTTTACCGGCCGCATGTAGATCCAGCAACTGGATTGTGGATTTTGACTTCGAGCCAATTTCCCTATTTTGATCAGACTCGGAACCGGTGGGTTATTTACTTCAACTATCAAGCCTTGAATGGAATACGGAATTGGACCCTGCCAACCCTACTGATGATGGCAGAGGCGAAGACCGAGGGCTGGGAAGGAATTAACGGGGATTTCGATTTTCCCGGCGTCGATGTTGCGCGCAGCGGCTATGCTCATCCTACCGACGCAGAATCCTCTTCTCTAAGCCCGCCATTTCAGGTCGCCGATGGGCGTTACATGGCATTCCTAGGGTTCAGTGTGCTCAAAGAGCCTCATTGGTACGCCGCCCTGGTCTCAGCGCCCGGACCCCAGGGTCCGTTCAAGTTTGAGGCGCGGTATTGGCCTGTGCCTATCATGAGCCCACCCGGATATGTGGAGAATCCCCTACCCATGAAGTTGCGGGGGCCAAAGACGGGACGCGATTACTGGGCTATCATCTTCGATTATTTGCGCCCGGAAGTCACGCAAGGCCGCAATTCTAAAATCGGCTTCAGTTGCTCGTACGATGGGTTGAACTGGCCAGAAGAAAACGGTCAAATTGTCGATGTCAACGACGGCCTGGCGCCGGGTCAGCAGGGTTGGTGGCGGATCATCCGTACTCCGCACCAGCTGATCGACGAGGGGGATGGAACCTACACGTGTTTTTTCACCGGCCTCTATCGCAACGATTTTTTTGCCGTGGGCAGGATGAAACTGAAACTCGTGGAAGAGGGGGCATGAGGCAGGCTGCTGTGCCTCTTTCACAGCGAGTCTCCCCGCATCTAGCAAAAAACGCGAGATATGGGCACCCGTGTTGTCGACCGTTTGAAATTTTTCTACTCAGGGTTTGCCGGGACGGACAGGGTCTGGCGGTGGACACTGGCCTCTACTTCAGGAACGGTGCCGTCGTTCACTGCGACTTCGGCGGGCTGGCCCGCGAGCACGAAGCGATGGCTTACCTTTGATTTAGCAGGGATCCGCAGCCTTTCCGTAACTGTGTTTGTTCCGGAAGAAACTGACACTGGAACCTCCGCCTGGGCCGACCCGCTATTAGATATATCCACTGCGACGATATACGAACCTGGCACGCTGGACTTGTTGGGAAACACGCCGGCAATGGAAAGATCCGGCAGGCCGCGATCATGGTTGACCCAGTCCTGAAAGAACCACTTCAGGTCTTTGCCGCTTACCTGCTCGAGCACCTGCTCAAAGCCATTCCCTGTTAAATCGGATCCAGGTTGATAATCGCGCAAGGCTTTCCCAAGAGCGCCGTCGCCGGCGAGGTCGCGCAGCATCCAAAAAACGTAGGTTGCTTTAACGCGGTAATACACCGGGTCTCGGGCGATCAGGAGAGCCTGGTGGGCGGCATCGGAGCCTCCATCGCCCGGCTCGGCGAGCGACAGCGCTCCGCGGCTGTTATCTAATTGCTGGATGGCAGCGTCGCGTCCGCGATCCTTCTCCACCCACAGCGACCCCATGAAGGAGGCGACGCCTTCCTGCAGCCAGGGATAGGGGGACTGGAAATACAGGTGCGTCAGCGAATGGATCAGGGTATCGGTGAGTTTTGCAGGCTCCCTGTTCCTTACGTCCGTGAACAGGACGGCGCCATCTTCAAAGGGGGCATCGCCCGTCTCCGGCAAATCGACGATGTTGAGCACGCCCTTCGGCTCTTTGCCCAACCATAGATGGATGAGGGGGGTGACCATGGTGGCAGCCGTCATGTATGCCTGCGCATTCTCGACATCGCCGGTGCGGGCGAAAACCACAATTCCTTCGCCCTCTCGGGGAGTACGGGTTAGCAGAAAGAGGCTGGGTGAGGAGAAGCCCAGGCGCGTAGGCGGCAGAACGCAGGTCGCGATCCCTGGCACCGAAGCAGCCGTAGGCAGGGAAGTCGGAGTGACCGTGAAAGTCTCCCCATCCAAAACGGCCAGATTGGGCGGATCGCCAAAAAACTCTTCCGTTACCTTCATGGCCACCGTGGCCGGACTCTGCCTCTGCCGTTCCGCGGCTGCTTCCTCAAAGAATTTGGCTCCGTCTCCCAGGGCCACCGGCACGGAGGCGACGGGATACCAGGCCACATTGCCGAAGCCTCGCAGACCGATAAACCCGTCCGAAACACGGTCCCAGTCGGACGCTTCCGCAACATCCTGGGGTGTTCCAATCTGCTCCAGCCGGGCAGCGGAAAGGGCTGCGGTGCCTTCGTAGGTGAGGTCCAGGGCGACGGTCTGCTGGGGAGCAAGCGGCTGCGGCAGGGAGATGACCGCCTCGCGCAGCGACCCGGTATGGTCAATATCACTGTTCACCAGCTGTTGGGTGAAAGTAGCGGGTGCATCAACCACGCGAGCGATGGTCCATCGCAAGGTCGAGGAGATCTGCAAAGGAAGACGGAGCAGCGGCAGGACCGAATCGTTACGCACCACGACGCGCGCACGGACTGCCATCTCGTTCTCGCTGGGGCGCAAGTGGACGTCGAGGTCGTAGGAAAGGAAAGTGATGGACTGCCGTTCGGCGTCGGTGGCGGCTAAGGCGTCCTTGTCTGGCGTCTTGTCTGGCGCGTTTTCTGGAGTCTTTGCCGCTGCCGCTGGCTTGGTGATGTCCTGATCGACAGAGCGGGACAAAATCACCGTGCCGGGGTGCTCGGCGGGCGCCTCAGAGGGAGCGGATGCTTCCTGCCCCCCGGCACGAGAAGCCAGTATCAGCACAACGGCTGCTAACCGCAGAAACCTCACGAACCCAAACCCTTCTGCTTTTTTGCCCGTTCCGGGGACGAGGCGGAATGGTTTGGCTGCAAAGCACTGCGCCGTTGCCGCGCGGCTTCGTAGAGCACGACGGCGCCGGCCGCGCTCACATTCAGTGAGGCCACACGCCCGGCCATGGGGATGCGCAATAAGTGGTCGCAGGTACGGCGGGTCAGGTCATGCAGTCCCGCGCCTTCGCGGCCCAGCACCAGCACGCAGCCCACCGAGAAATCGAACTGGTCATAGTTCATGGCGCCGCGCTCGTCCAGGCCGATGCACCACAGGTTCCGTTGCTTCAACTCTTCCAGGGCGCGGACCAGGTTCACTACCCGGGCGATCTTGATGTGCTCCGCCGCGCCGGCCGAAGCCTTGACGGCGACCGGGCTGAGCGGCGCGGAACGCCGTTCCGTCACCACCACCCCATCCACGCCCGCTCCCTCGGCTGTACGCAGCAGCGCGCCCAGGTTCTGCGGGTCTTCCACGCCGTCCAGCGCCAGCAGCAACCGGTTCGCCTTGGTGCCGGGAAGCAAATCATCCAGTTCGAGGAACTGACGCGCCTTGACGATGGCCACTACCCCCTGGTGCGCCTCGGTTCGAGCCAACTTGGTAAGCTGGTCGCGGGTGTCGAGGCGTAGTTTGACCCCCGCATCGCGGCAGGCCTGGATGAGCTTTTCCAGCCGCTGATCCTGCCGCTCCCGGGCAATGCAAATGTGGTCGAATTTACGCGTCCCGGAGCGCAAAGCCTCTTCTACGGGGTGCAGGCCGAACAAAATCTCCATACGTTCAAGTTTAGACGTTCTGTAAGTCAATATCCGGGAAGGAACCTCCGCCGGGGCTCAGGATGCAGGCAAAATAGCTGCAGAGAGCCACTTCCTATATCCTTGGAAGCAGGTGGCTTGGCATACTGGAGGAGGCAAATCCATGGCCCTCGCCGGGAAGCTTAGAAAAGTAGTTGCACAGGGCGTCTTTGGGGAACCAGCCCTCGTCTCAAAGGATGATATGCGCACAGCTTCGCTAGCCATCGCGGATCAGTCGGAAAACATCATCGTCGCCCAGGGACTGAAGCGCCACGATCCAGATTTGCTCGACCAGTTGATTGTGCAATATCAACACCGCCTGCTGCGCTATCTGCTCTATCTCACCGGGAATCGGGAAACCGCGGAAGATATTTTTCAGGAAACCTGGATGCGCGTGCTGAAACGCGGCGACCAGTTCAACGGAAAGTCTCGTTTCGATACATGGCTATTCACAATAGCCCGCAACCTGGTTATCGACGTGCGGCGGAAGCGAACCATGAGCAGCCTGGAAGCAATGCGCGAGGCTGGAGAAGATGGTCGTTCTTTCGATGTAGCGTCCGATGGGCCCTCTCCTTTTGAGATGTACCAGACTAGCGAGAATGGGCAGCGGGTTGCGGAAGCGTTATTGACGCTCGAGCCCTTGCACCGTGAGGTGCTGGTGCTGCGGTTCCATGAAGAGCTTTCCCTGGAAGAGATTGCACAGGTCACGCATTCGCCGCTTTCCACGGTAAAGTCCAGGCTCTACCGCGGGCTGTCTGCGCTCAAGCCCCGCGTCAGCGCAGCGGAAGCTGCCGGCGCAGAGGGAGAGGCGCGATGAACCCCACCCAAACCGGGAGTCCGGCGAGTCGCGCAGCAAGTCACTCGGGGGAAGCCACACGCGCGATCGTCTGGCCGGATCATGAAGCCAACCTGCTGCTGGCGCAAAAGACCCGCCGCGCTGTGCGCGATGCGGTGATTACCACGCAGGAACGCCGGCTACGCCAGCGCCGCAGCCTGGGTCTCGCCCTGATGGCGTTTGCATTTTTGCTCCTGCTGCTTGCGCCAGCAATCTGGAATGGCCTGGAAGACCTTCGTGCCGGGGACCATCTCTTCGATTTGCCCGCGCTCGTGGCCTTCTCCGTCCTGATGCTCTTTCCCGGAATGCTGGCTGCCCTGTTTGCTTTCTGGAGAAGCCAGCGCGACGTGGAGCACGACCGGGGCGGCTTTGAGACGTTCCGTCCAATAGAAAAATGATCACTCCGTCCCACAACGCTCAGGCTGCTTCTTCCTTTACGGAAGAGGTGAAGCTTATTCCTCGCTGGTCGATTGCCGCCGCGGCGGTGGCTTTCGTTTTCATGCAGTATCTTTCCTGGGTAATTCTGCCTGCTCATCGCTTGCGGCCGGCGACGGCGCCGTTTGGCATGCGCTTTTACTTTGCACTTTCGTGGAGCACGCTGGCAGCGATGTATATGCTCATGGTCGGTTACGTGAGCCGCGATGCGCCCCGGCGCAACATGAGCACCCGCTTGTGGGTAGTGATCTGCCTGGCCATGCCGGGCGGCATCGGTTCGGTGCTCTATTTTCTGCTTCGTCAGCCGGTGGTTGCTCTGTGCCCCTCGTGCGGCACCAGCATTCACACCGAGTTTCATTTCTGCCCCCAGTGCGCCTACCAGGTGTCCGCGGCTTGCGGTAATTGCTATCGCGGCGTGCGCATTACCGATGTTTACTGTGTCTACTGCGGCCACGGCCTGGCCTCGGACAATATGCCTTCGCGCCTGCGCGCTTTTCAGTCCTGAGCAATGAAAGTGCTCTAATAGGCCATGCCCATGACTGCGCTCATCGTCGACGATGAACGGCTCGCCCGCGAGGAGCTCAAATATCTTCTGGACTCGGCCGGCGGGGTTGAGGTGATCGCCCAGGGCCAGAACGGCATTGAAGCGGTCGACCTGATTCGTACTCACCACCCGGATGTGGTGTTCCTGGACGTGCAAATGCCTGGCCTCGATGGCTTTGCCGTGCTGAAGAAGCTGCTGGAGCGCAACGATCCTGACCCTATGCCCCAGATCATCTTTGCCACTGCATTCGATCAGTATGCGGTGCGTGCGTTCGACGTAAACGCCATCGACTATTTGCTCAAGCCCTTTGACCGGGCCCGGGTATTACAGGCGCTGGAGCGCGCTCGGCAGCGCTTGCACGAGGCGCATCTGCTCGATGCGGATCCACCGCCCCCGGAAAACGGCGCTTCGGCTGACGTGAAGCCGTCGGACGCGCGTCTCGATGCGTTGCTCCGCCTGATTGAACAGCAACAGGCGGGAGTGCGGCCGCGCAGCGGGAAGATCGTTCTCCAGGCGCATAACCGGCTGTTCCTGGTCGACCAGAAGGATATGTGCTTCGCCGCCATTGACGAGGGCATCATCTCCGTGGTGACCCCAACTCTTGAAGGTCATTCCAAATGCCGGACCATTGAAGAACTGTTGGAGCTGCTCGATCCTGCGGTTTTCTGGAGAGCCCACCGCTCCTACGTGGTCAACATCAACCACATCAAGGAAGTGGTTCCCTGGTTTAAGAGCAGCTATCAACTGCGTATGGATGATCGCAAGCAGACGGAGATACCGGTCAGCCGTGCACAGACGCGCAGGCTCCGCGAACTTTTCAAATTGTAGGCAGCTGGTGCGCGGCACCCGCAATCGTCGCAAGGACGGAGTCGTGAACCGCTAGCTATTGCTTGATCACTGTGCCGTCGCGTCGACGTACCTCTCCCCATCCACCGTTCAGGTTGTTTGCGCCGGGTGTAAATGGCGCTTTGGCCGCGGCCTTCTCATCGATCTCTATTCCCCAGCCGGGTTTTTCGTTTACCCATAGGTACCCGTCTTTCATCTCCGGACAGCCGTGAAAGATTTCCTGCGTCTGCGCATTGAAGGGCGAGTATTCCTGAATGCCGAAGTTGTAGCTGACAATGTCCAGGGTGACGTTGGCCATGTGGCCTACGGGTGAGACATCGCCCGGACCATGCCATGCGGTCCTTACTCCGTATTGCTCGGCCAGGATTGCAATCTTCCGCGCCGGGCTGAACCCGCCCACCTGGGAAACATGGACGCGGATGTAATCGATCAAGCGGCCCTCGATGAGCGGCTGCCATTCGTGCGGGTTGTTGAACAACTCACCCATCGCGATCGGCGTAGCGCAGTTTTGGCGAATTTGCTGGAAGTAGCCCAGATCTTCGGGCGATAGCGGATCTTCAAGAAAGAACATGTGAAACTTTTCCGCCTCTTTGCAGAACTGCACTGCTTCATTGGGAGTGAGCCGCTCGTGCATATCGTGCAGCAATTCCACCTCATCCCCCAGTTCCTGGCGGCAGACCTCGAGCAGTTTCAAGGAGCGGCGGAAATCATAGGCCGGTTCGAAGAGTGGTTTATCGTGCAGGGCTTTCAGCGAAGTATCACCGGCCCGTCTTGATCCATACCCTGCCATCCCAGGTAAGCCTACCTGCACGCGAATGTTGCGGAATCCCTGGGCCATGAATCCTTTTGCACTTTCGACAACCGCCTGAAAGTCGGGGCCGTCCGCATGCGTGTAGGCATCGACCGCTTCCCGGCATTTGCCGCCGGCAAGCTGATAGACGGGCATGCCCGCCTGCCGGCCCTTGATGTCCCATAGAGCCTGATCGATGCCACTGATGGCGTTGTTGAGCACCGGGCCATTCTTCCAGTACGAACTGTCGTAGCACGACTGCCAGATATCTTCGATCCGGTCGGTGGTTTTGTTCAGCAGAAACGGCTTTAAATATTTTTCGACCGCAGGTTTCACCAGGTCCGCACGCTGGGTAAAGGTGGCGCAGCCGTAGCCGTAGAGTCCATCCTGATCGGTGGTGATTTTGACTACCGTAAGCCGCGTGCCGGCGGGCTCACACTCAATTACGCTGATATCTTTGATTCGCGGACTGGCCGTGCCGCGAGTGGCGCGCGCCACCTGCTCCTGCGATGGCAAGAGAGGCGAAGCAAAACCAAGCAGCCCCGCACCCCCGATGGACTTCAACAGTTGTCGACGTTTCATGGACATATCCTGCTGCAATAGTATTCGCGTTGTCCCCATGTAGGGGAGTCTCGCCCTTACTGACGGGACATATTCTGATATCGTGTTGCAGGCAGGAGACAAGGATGAAAAGAGCAATTGCGGTTGCGGTCATGGCCTGGACGGTGTTGGGAGCTTCGGCGGCTTTCTCCCAGGTAAAGATGACGAAGGAGCAAATGATGTTCTACACCTCGGACTGGAAAGGCGACCGCTTTGCTGACGGACGCCCCAAGGTGCCGGATGATCTGCTCAAGCGCGCCCTGGATGTATCCATTGAAGATGTGTGGGACTATCTGCGCGGAGAGGGTTATCGAAATCAGTTCGAGGGTAATTGGGAAGCTCTCCACATCGAGAAACCATTTGCCGGCCGCGCACTGACCGCGCAGTACATGCCGGTGCGGGCCGATATGGCAAAGGCAATTGCGGCGGAAGGCAAGGCCGAGGGCCGGGTGAGCGGAAACAACAGTTGGCCTATCAATGAACTGCAGATAGGGGACGTTTACGTCGCGGACGGGTTCGGAAAGATTATTGAAGGAACGTTGATTGGCTCTAACCTTGGCAACGGCATCGCCGCACACACGCATACTGGTTTTGTTTTCTATGGTGGAATACGCGACCAGGAGGAGAACCGGGAAATCCCAAACTTCAACGGGTTTTATAAGGGGTACGATCCGTCGGCCTGGGCACAGATGACGCTGACCGCGATCAACGCACCTATTCGTATTGGCCGCGCGGTTGTGTTGCCTGGCGACCTGGTTCTGGCGAAGACGGACGGCGTTATCTTTATCCCCGCCATCATGGCTGAAGGGGCAGTGAGCCACGCGGAGTTTACCAACTTGATGGACGACTATAACTTCGAACTGAATCGTGAAGGAAAGAACGGGGCCGAGTTTGAAGGTGGATGGACTTCGGCTAAGTTTCAGGGCCTTTCGAAATGGATTGACGCACATCCGGAGAAGCTGAAGATGCCGCGTTCAGAATTCGATGCGCTGCTGGCGGATGCGGTTAAGCATCACGAATAATAGAGCAATTGCCGGTGCGACATCCTTTGCGGTCTTTGCAAAAAAACACCGTGCGGAATTAAGTGCTGATTAAGAGGCCCATTGCCGCACTCTAAAACTCTTTCCACTCCGTGCCTCTCTCCAGCATGATTGAGGCCTGAAACATGGCGCGCGCGTACGCGATGTCGAACACCATGCCGGTGTATCCGCCGCCACCCGGATACATGTTGTGGATTCCCACTGCCCGGTCGTAGTCCAATGCGCGTTCGTGCTCGGGATAGATCAGCCGAGTGTACTTCACCTTGATCAATTCCCGCATCACGGCCAGCATGTTGTTCTCCCCCTGGTCGATGAAGGTCTCGGTGTAGTCGTTATGCGGTGTTCTCACTACCGGATTGCGGTAATGGACGTGGTTGATGCGGTCGCGCGTGCCGAAGTATTTGCAAACCTCGACCGGATCGACCTCCATCTCGCGGGATACGCCACATTCGTAAGTGATGCCGTTGGCCGGGCTGTTCGCGATCGTGATCAACTTTTTCCATCCGTCGAGAGAAGCCATGATCTGTCCCGATCCGCGGGTTATCGCAATCGGGGGATCGTTAGGGTGCAAAGCCAAACGCACATTTGACTGCTCGCATGTAGGAATAACCGCCTGTAGAAAATAGGTAATGTTCTTCCACAATTCCTCATTGGAATGCGTCCCTTCCTCAGGCACTGTGGGCAGGTTCTCTACTTTATTGATATTGAAGCCGGTCAACCCTGCGCCGCCGCGTCCTTCTTCCAGGTAGTAACCCTCGATGGCTCGATGCGCGTACCAGTTGTACTCAATGACCGGCAGGCCCACTTTGCCCGCGGCTCGCACCGAACTCTTGAAGTCCTCGATCTCCTTGTCGCGAGCAGCTCCGGCGCGGCCATAAATGCAGTTGGGAAAGCCGGAGATCATCATGTTGCCTACGGCCAGACCGCCGGTTTTGAGTTTGTCGACCGTGGCCTGCAGCTCTGCCTCCTGCCACGGCATCTGTGGACCCCCCATCAGCACATTGTTCACCCCGAGTTGCTTGACCATCCTCATCTGCTCGGCGGTAATTTCGCGGCCGCCGAGGGGAGCGCATATCTTGGGCGTATCTGGCCCCTCCTGGGGCATTCCCGGGCCATGTGGACCCTTGTACCCGGTCGCGGTATCCTCGGCGGACGCGGGCAAGCAAGCTGAAAGCGCGGCAGTCGAACAGATACCCTTCATCAGGACTCTTCTCGAAAAATCGGATTTCATCGGAGCACTCTCCTCTATTGAATTGGCCATGGGCAGGCAGCGTGTCCACTTTACATCTTTCCGCCGCGGCGCAGGCTTACAATGGTTTGCAATATTTGCCGGGGCTTGAAGGAGAGGCTGCATGGGAAATCCGGAATCGGTTTCAGAGACAGAGAAGGCGATCGCTGGCCCTGACAGGAGGGAATTCTTCAAGCTCGCTGTTGGCAGTGCTTTGGGTGCGCGTGCGTTTCTTTCCTCGCCCGATACTGCGTCCGCGGCTGTGCACAAGAATGCTCCCGGCATCAAGCTTTGTGCGCAAAGCTCGGCCACGCCTACCGACGACGAGCTTCTGTTCCTGAAGCAGATTGGCGCGGAGTACGTGAGCGTGGGTTCGACTCCCGATTTGAGAACTGCGGAAGGCTTCCTGCAGATCAAGAAGCGCTACGCGGACGCCGGCATCACGGTGTGGAACATCGGCAATACCAGCGTGCATAACATGTCCGAGGTTACCCTCAACCTGCCAGGGCGCGATCAGAAGATTGAAGAATACAAGCAGTACCTGCGCAATCTTGGCCAGGCAGGCATTTACTACACCACCTATGCCCACATGGGCAACGGCATCTGGAGCAGCGGCCGGGCGACCATCCGGGGAGCCTCGGCGCGCGAGTTTGACATGGCGAGCCCCAACAAGGTGGGCATGTGGGATGGCAAGGAATTTCATGAGCCGCTTTCGCATGGCCGCAGATTTTCCAAAGAAGAGATCTGGGAAAATTACACGTACTTCATCAAGCAGGTGGCGCCGGTCGCGGAAGAAGTGAATGTCCGCATCGGGATCCACCCGGATGATCCCCCCGAACCTGAGTTGGCCGGAGTGCCGCGCTGCATCTTCGCTAACTATGAGGGCTATAAGCGGGCCATGGAGATCGCCAACAGTCCCAATGTCGGTATCTGCCTTTGTTGCGGAACCTGGAATGAAGGGGGCCCGCAGCTCACGCACAAAGATCCGGTTGAGATGATTCGAGCCTTCGGGCCGGAGAAGATTTGGAAGATCCATTTTCGCAATGTAAGTGCACCCCTGCCCCACTTCGTCGAAACCTTCATGGATAACGGATACTACGATATGTACAAAATCATGCAGGCCCTGCGCGAGGTCAACTTCGACGGCATCGTGATCCTGGATCACACGCCCTCACTGGAAGGGGGCCACAATGCCGAGCAGGCCTATGGATTCGCTTACATGAAGGCGTTGCTCAATCGAGCGAACGCTGAAGTCAGAACATAAATCTTCGAGTAGCTCGATTATTTTGTGTGGTCAGGACAGGTGCGTCCAGATGGGGAAGTTCAGGGCAGCAGCGGTAGTTCTAGCGTTCGGAGTTTACACTGCGGGTCTATCGGCGGCTCCCGATTCAAGCGCTACCCAGGATTGGCCGTCGTATGGTGGGCACGACGGGACTCACTATTCCGCCCTGTCGCAGATCAATCGCGACAACGTGAAGAATCTCGCGGTGGCGTGGAAGTACGATACCGGAGAGAAAGGCGGACTGGAATCGAGCCCCATTATGGTGGGCAAGGTTTTGTATGCCTGCACTCCAGGGCGCAGTGTGATCGCGCTCGATGCAGCAACCGGCAAACTGCTTTGGCGGTTTCAATTCGATGTCCCGGGCAGCGTGCTGAGCCGTGGGGTTTCCTATTGGAGCAACGGTCATCAAAGCCGTATTTTCGCCGGTGCTCGCAATTATCTTTACGCAATCGACGCGGTCACGGGCAAGGCGATCCATGGCTTCGGAGAAAATGGCCGAGTCGACCTGCGCAAGGGATTGCGCGAGCCCTACCAGGAGCAGTCGGTCGCGCTGACCACGCCAGGCAGCGTTTATAAGGATCTGATTATTGTCGGCGGCTCCAATCCTGAAACCCATCCGGCGCCCCCGGGAGACATTCGCGCCTTCGATGTGCGCAGCGGAGCGTTGCGTTGGACCTTCCACACGATTCCACGTCCGGGAGAGTTCGGCTATGACACCTGGCCTAAAGACGCGTGGAAGAATGCCGGGGCGGCTAACAATTGGACCGGCATGACGGTCGACGCTCAGCGTGGCATCGTGTATGTGCCGACGGGCTCGGCGGTCTTCGACTTTTATGGCGGTGATCGCATTGGCAACGACTTGTTTGCCGACTCACTCATTGCGCTCGATGCGGAGACGGGCAAGCGCATTTGGCATTTCCAGGGCGTGCATCATGATCTTTGGGACCGTGACTTTCCCGCACCGCCCGCGCTGGTAACGGTAACGCGCGATGGCAAGCGAGTTGACGCCGTGGCGCAGACCACCAAGTCCGGCCTTCTTTACGTCTTCGACCGTTCGACCGGACAACCACTCTTTCCCATCGTGGAGAAGGCTTTCCCGGCCAGCAACGTTCCGGGGGAGGTTGCGTCGCCCACCCAACCTTTGCCGACTATGCCGGCGCCTTACACCCAGCAAAGTACCTCGGCGGATACGCTGACCAACCGTACGCCGGAAGCGCATGCCTGGGCGGTGAAACAGTTCAACTCCATGATCGGCGGTGGCCAATTTGTGCCTCCCAGCGTGGACAAGCTCACCATCGATATGCCAGGGTTTGCCGGTGGTGGAGAGTGGGGCGGCGTTGCGGTTGACCACGACACAGGAGTGCTGTACGTCAACGCTAACGACACCGCCTGGCTGGTTGGCCTGACAGTTCCGCCACCGGCCGGAAGCATGGGCGAGCGGGTTTACCAGAACCAATGCAGCGGTTGCCACGGCATGAACCGGGGTGGCTCTCCGCCGGCGATTCCTGCTCTTTGGGGCATCGAGGGTTTGCTTACAGAGCAGGAGATCGCAGCGATCATCCGCCAGGGACGGAATCGCATGCCTCCCTTCAACAGCCTGAGCGACGATCAGGTAAACGCCGTGGTCCGATACCTGACCAAGTCGCCACAACAAGAACAGCCACGGCCGCACCCGAAGGCCAGGGCGGCTGATCCGGTGGCGGCCGAGGGTCACGCGGGCAATGCGAATGACGACATGCCCTATAAGACCATCGGCTTTAACCGCTTTCTAGATCCTGACGGTTATCCCGCGACCGCGCCGCCGTGGGGTACACTCAGCGCGATCGACCTCAACACGGGAAAGTATTTGTGGCAGATTCCGTTCGGAGAATATCCGGAGCTGGTAGCCAAAGGAATGTCCGACACCGGCTCAGATAACTATGGCGGCCCGGTGGTGACGGGTGGCGGGCTGCTGTTTATCGGGGCCAGCGTTTTCGATCAAAAATTCCACGCTTACGACAAGGCCACGGGCAAGCTGCTGTGGGAGACGGAGCTGCCCTTCGCGGGTCTGGCGACACCGGCGACGTATATGGTGAACGGCAAGCAATATGTAGTGATCGCGGCAGGCGGTGGGCAATCGAGCAGAAAGCCTTCGGGCGGTGTGTATGTGGCGTTTGCCCTGCCGTAGTCAGGGGCTTTCCTCCGGCACTGCCCGAACCCATTGGATCAATCGTAGCGTTCGAAGATGATCTGTTTTCTTTCCCATCCCAGACTCTTGAGGCAGTCGCGGTTGGCCGCTACCATCTCGTTCAGTCCGCAGATATAGGCATGGATGCTAAACAAGCTTTCTCCTATGGGCCGAGGATCCGTGGCATGCTCGGCCGCGATTTTTTGCACCAGCTCCTGCACATAGCCTCGCTGGCCTTCCCACTCCTCGTGGGCGCGGCTCAGGGTCTTGTGGTAGAAGAAGTTGGGCCGGGTGGCAGCGACCTTCTCGAAATAGTCCTCGTAATAGAGTTCGGACGCGTACCGCGTTCCGTATACCAGCCAGAACCTTCGCCCCTGGCTGCGGTCTTCGCCGTTTTCCGGGAAGAGGTGTTCGACAAAGCCACGCATGGGCGCGATGCCGGTGCCGGTGGCGATGAAAATGCCGTCCGTCAGCGGCGCGCGCAGCAGGAACAGCCCATGCGGCCCGTGAAACGGGAGGGTTTGCCCGAGCTCCAGATCGCATAGCAAATTGGAGAAGAAGCCGCCCTCTACACGGTTAACGCACACGTCGAATTGGTTGGCGCGCGGCGCCGAGGCAATGGAGTAAGCGCGCGTCTGCTGCTTGCCCAGCGGATCAAGGGCGAGAAACGAGACGAACTGGCCGGGTTCGAAATCGAACTTTTCCAATTCCTCTACTGTGAATTCAAGATGGAAACAATCAGCGCGTTCCGAAAGCAGAAGTCTGCGCGTAAGCCGCGCAGTATAAAGTTGCCGTCCCAATAGCCCTCACCTCGAATGGATTACAGCGTTCTCATTCATTATTACAGGCCGCTCTCCCCGCCCATCTATTCGACGGTGACGGATTTGGCCAGGTTTCGCGGCTGGTCCACGTCGCAGCCGCGCCGCACAGCGATGTGGTACGCCAGCAGTTGCAAGGGAACCACTTCGAGCAGCGGCAGCAGCAGTTCGGGCGCGTGGGGCACGTAGATTACATGCTCCACCAGCTCACGAATCTGGGTGTTGCCGGCGGTAGCCACGGCGATCACGCGGCCCGAACGAGCCGTCACTTCCTGAATGTTGGAGAGAGTTTTTTCATAGCGCAGCACCGACTCCGGGCTCGATTCGTCGCTGGTCGCCAGCACCACCACGGGGAGAGATTCGTCGATCAGGGCATTCGGTCCGTGCTTCATCTCGCCCGCGGGATAGCCCTCGGCGTGGATGTAGGAAATCTCTTTCAGCTTCAACGCGCCTTCGAGCGCGATGGGGAAGTGAATGCCCCGGCCCAGATAGAGAAAGTTTGAGGCTGAGGCAAAGAGCTTGGCCAGCTGCCTGCAGGTGCCATCGCGCTGCCGCAGCACCTCTTCGATCTTTCCCGGAATACGGCTCAGGGCGTCGACCAGCGCGGCACTTTCAGTCTGCGCAATCGTTCCCCGCTTCTGCGCCAGGTGCAGGGCAAAGAGGAACAGGGCAGTTAACTGCGCGGTAAACGCCTTGGTCGAAGCGACCCCGATCTCCGGTCCGGCGTGGGTGTAGATGGTGCCGTGCGCCTCGCGCGCTACCATGGAGCCCACCACGTTGCAGATGGCGATGGTCATCGACCCCTTGGCAATCATCTCCCGCTGCGCCGCCAGCGTATCCGCCGTTTCGCCGGATTGCGTAATCAGCATGCCCAGCGCGTGGGGATCGGCAATTGGGTCGCGATAGCGGTATTCGCTGGCGTAATCCACTTCGACCGGAATACGCGCCAGCCGCTCGATCATGTACTTGCCGGCGAGGGCGGAATGCCAACTGGTGCCGCAGGCCGCGATATTCACCTGGGTCGCCGAGCGAAAGTGGGCGTCGGTGATCTTCATTTCTCCCAGGAAAACTTCGCCCGTGTCGAGCGAGACGCGGCCCAGCGTGGTATCCCGGACAGCCCGCGGCTGCTCGAAGATTTCCTTCAGCATGAAGTGCTTGTAGCCGCCCTTTTCCGCCTGGATGGGGTCCCAAAGAATTTTCTCTATCTTGCGTTCGACGGGAGCGCCCTCGAGGTTGGTAAACCTCACCCCCTGGGGGGTCAAAATGGCCACATCGCCATCGGCCAGGAAATACATCATGCGGGTGTGGTGCAGGATTCCCGGCACATCGGAGGCAACGAACGATTCGCCCTCGCCCAGGCCGATCACCGCGGGCGGCCCATTGCGGGCAGTGATGATGGTGTCGGGCGCGTCGGCGGAGATCACGCTGATGGCATAAGCGCCGGTCAACCTGCGCGCGGCCCGGCGGACAGCGTCTTCGAGCAGCATGGTCTTGCCCGAGGTTTCCGCGGAGCGTATCTCCTGCTCGACCAGGTGGGCAATGACCTCGGTATCGGTTTCGGTGACGAAGGCGTGGCCTTCCGCCGCCAATTCCCGTTTTAGCTCGAGATAGTTTTCGACGATGCCGTTATGGACCACGACGATGCGCCCGGTGCAGTCGCGATGGGGGTGGGCATTTTCTTCCGTAGGCCTGCCATGCGTGGCCCAGCGCGTGTGGCCAATGCCGTAGGTGCCCTGCAGCGGATGCTGCCGGATCACTTCTTCCAGGTTGCGCAATTTCCCCGGCGCCCGGCGCAATTCCAACCCGTGCCCCGCGCTGCCCACGGCAATGCCGGCTGAGTCATATCCCCGGTACTCCAACCGCCGCAAGCCTTCCAGAATGACGGAGACTACATCCTTCGGACCCACATACCCCACGATTCCGCACATAGAGCTTTATTGTACGGGCGGTAGGGAGCCGTTTCGGGCCTGGGAAGTCTTCGGGAGTGGCGAGTCAGCGACACCTTTCATTCTTCAAGGCGGTAGGTGAACTCTTCGATGACCGGATTGGTGAGTACCTCGCGGGCAATGCGTTCCACTTCGGTCCTGGCATCCGCCGTCGCCATTGTGCCCAGCGTGAGCTGGAAGTATTTTCCCTGGCGCACTTCCTCGACGCCGGTGTATTGCATGCGTTTGAGCGCGCCATGGATGGTTTGCCCCTGGGGGTCGAGAACGGTGCGCTTCAGCGTGACGTAAACATGGGCCTTCATGGTGGCCGATTATAAATGGCCAAGCGCCTGGACGGCCGAAAGCTGCTCATCGGAACTTTCTCAGACTTCCAGATTTCCCCACACTAACGTGTTGGGAGATAGGGGGCAGCCAGGTTTCTTTGCAGGTGCTTCAGGTCTTTGCAGGTTACCGGGCGAAGATAACAGGGTCCCTGCCGATATTGTGGTTATGAAAGTAATTGCTGGCCGGCTCCATTTGGGCAATCGCAGCCGCATCTGTAATTTCCCTGTCGCATTTCTGGTCATTCTTATCGTTCTGGCCTGTTCTCACCTGTTCCAGAACAGGACGTTTGCACAGACGGTTACGCTGACGCCGAGTATCACCAAAATCGCTGGAACCGACAGCAGCGGCACGGTGCTGTTCACGCTGGATTACGGAACGGCAACATCGGTCGCGCTCGATACTCCTAACTTTGTGGTTTTTGACGCTCTCGGAGAGCAGTATTTCAGCGACACGGCCAGCAATTGCGTTCGCATGATAAATCCCGGGGGCAAGGTATCGACGGTTGCCGGACTGGTCGTCGGCGGTGGTTACGGCGACACGTGCAACGCGGTCGCCAATCCGGCTCCGACGTTAGCGGAAGGGTTGCTGAATCCTTCCGGCATTGCTGTAGCGCCGAACGGCGACCTATACATTGCCGACACGGGGCACAACTGCATACGCCGCCTGCTGGACAAGTTCACCGGCACTTCGAATCTTGCAACTGTGGCGGGAAATTGCTCAGCGACGGCTTCTCTTTCGCAAACGCCGTTGCCGAGCGGTCTGGCATTGGACGGCGCAGGCAACCTCTACATTGCGATCCAGGATGCCGCGGATGGCATCTACCAGGTCGTCAAGCACGCCGCAAACGCGTTGCCTACGGCATTGTGTGTGATGGCGGGCGCCCCGTCCGTCCTGGTTCCGGCGACATGCGCTGGGGTGACCAACAATACCGTCACGCTGAGTGGACCCTCCGGGTTGGCAATCGATGGCGAAGGAAGCCTGCTGATTGCGGATACAGGCAATCAGTGCGTTCGCAAAGTGAACGCTATGACGACCCTTGAGACAGTGGTGGGGCAATGCACGAACGATGAGACCGGGCCGGCAAATTTTAGTCTCACCGCTCCTTATGGCCTACAGTTCGACCCGGCCCAGGCGTTGCTGATCAGTGACGGAAACCAGGTTTTGCGCCACGTGCTTGGATCAGCAACGCGTACGCTGCTGGCGGGGTTAGCCGATAATTCCCCTGGTCCTTATGACACTACCCAGGATGGAAAAGGTGGCCAAAATGTTCCCTTGCATACTCCGCAAGGGCTGGCGATCGACAGCTACGGAAACATCACGGTTGCAGATAGCGCCAATCACATTGTGCGCCAGTTGCTTCCCAATACCGTGTTTAGCCCTACGCCGGTAAACAGTGCTTCCACGTTACAGCCGATCACTTTCGACATTGAGCAAAACGTCACCCTTTCGGCTGCCGTGGGAACGGACTATTCGATTGTGGACAACACGTGTAAGGGCAGCCTGAGCTACGCCGGCGCGGGAAGCCCGCCGGCTACTTGCCAGGTCTCTGTAACCTTCAAGCCGACCCGGCCCGGGATACGCAATGCGCCGCTGGTGCTTACCGACTCCATTTCGAGTTCGAATGTTGTTATTGGGCTGCAGGGTACAGCCACCGGCTCTCAACTGCAGTTCTTTCCCGGCGTAGTCAATACCGTGGCTACTGGATTGGCGAATCCGGTTGATATTTCGGTCGATATCGATGGCAATGCTTATGTCCTGGAGAGAGGCTCGGGTGGCGGGACCGCGGACATCAAGGAACTGGTGGCTGCTACGGGCACAGTCCGGACGGCGGTAGCCACCGGCATCGGCAGCGATCCGGTAGCCCTGGCGAGGGATAGCGGGGGCAACCTGTTTGTGGTCGACCAGACCGCCGGGATTGTCACCCGGTTTCCCGCCGATGGAAGCGCAAGCAGCCTCTATCTGACAGGTCTCACCAAGCCCCAGTCGATTTACGTCGACGGATTCGACAACTTCTATGTGGCGCAAGGCGGTTCCGCCCATAACGTAGTGGAAGCTTATGCCAGCGGCGGGCAGCGCATCGTTGCCGGGAGTGGTTCGGTTCTCAACGCCAACGGCAGCGCCGCCACCGACGCGCAATTTGTTTCTCCCAGCGGCATTTATATCGATCTCAACGGCGTAGTCTATGTCGCTGACAGCGGCGGCCATCGTGTCTACGCCATCGATACGCTGGGTATCATCCATTTCGTCGCCGGCAACGGAACCTCGTCTACCACCGCGGCCTCTACTCCACTGGGCATAGGACTGCTGGGCCCTACCGCATTGGCGGTCGACGCAGCCGGCGATGTTCTGATTGCCGACCCTCCGGCAAATATTGTGTATGCGGTCTTCTCCACCGGATCACAGCTGGTCAAGTTGGCGCCGATCCTGGGCAATGGCGCCGCCGGCAGCACCGGGGATGGGGGTGCTGCCCCCTCCGCCGAGGTCAATGATCCGCTCAGCCTCGGAGTGGATGGTTCAGGCAATACCTATGTTATCGACAGCGGTGCGGGCTCGGTGCGTAAGGTCGGTTATCCGTCTCCGACCATCGATTTCGGCACGGTGGCGATTGGAACAACCTCCCCTCCGCTCACGACCACCCTTTGGAATAGCGGTACGGATCTGCTCAGCCAAACCAACCCGGTCGCGATCAATAACGCGAATTTTCTCTTCGATAGCCCCAGCGCCGTCACCACCTGTGGCACCTCGCTGGTGGCCGGCGGAACCTGCGAGATGGGTTTTTATTTCCAGCCGGTGAGCCACGGAACACAGACCGGCGTGGCCAGTATTGCAAATAACTCCTATCTCAATCCCGAGATTGTGAACCTGGTGGGCAATGTATCTGTCGCTATCACGCTTACTTTTGACCTTCCTCCAGAGACCGAGGTATACGACGAAGCTTTCCCCGCAGTGGTGACACTCGGGCTGAGCGGGACCGCGCCGACCGGAACCATCACGTTCTCCACCGGCGCGCAGACGCTGTGCAGCTTTACCGGCACCCTGGGCGCCACCAACACTTGTCTGGCGCCCAGCAGTGGGCTCTCCGTAGGCACTTATCCCGTAACCTTCAATTACTCCGGCGATACGAACTACGCGCCCATTACCGCGGCCACCACTCTGACGGTTACGCCGCAGCCGACGGCCACCACCATCAAGACCTCGGCGACTCCGGTGGCGGCGGGGACGGGGATCACTTTTACATCTTCTGTGAGCTCCGCATTGGGAGCGGTGACCACCGGACCGGTGAACTTCACCGGCGGCGGTGCGGCGCTCGGAGCCGGCACCTTGAGTGCCTCGGGGATGGCCACCTTGACCATCGCCTCGCTCCCGGCCGGCACGCATACCGTCACAGCGACCTACCCCGGAGCGTTGAACTTCAGCCCAAGCTCCGCCAGCCTGACGCAAGTGATCACCGCGCCGCCCGGGGCTTTCACGATCGCGGTCACGCCGGCAAGCCAATACATTCGCGGCCCGGGATCCGTCACCTGGCAAGTGGTGGTTACCCCCACTGGAGGGTTCGCCGCGCCGGTCGCGCTGACCTGCTCCGGCCTGCCGTCAGATGCGAGTTGCACGTTTGCCGAGGGCACCTTGACGCTCACCGCAGGCACTCCCGCGACGACCAGCATGACCACCACAACCACCCTGAACGACGCGTCGATAACACCGCCCTTGAGCGAAAGGCCGGCCTTCGCCGGGCAGGATTTGCCCCGCGATCTTGGTTGCGCTTTCTGGCTGCCACTCGAGATGAGCGGAATTCTGCTGTGTGGGGTGCGCCGCAAGGCCCACGCCGGCCGTTCCGCGAAGTTGTGGCTCGTGGCTGGCATAACGTTTGGGCTTCTCGGCCTGACTGGCTGCAACTGCTTCAACACCACTTACAAGACGTACACCGTAACCGTAACCGGCACCAGCACATTGGGTGGCCCGGCGCCGCAGTCCGCTACGGTGCAGTTGTCGGTTGGCCAGTAACCCCGGGGCAGCCATTTTTGAGGGCGCCCCCAAGCCTGGGAGCGCAGGAGACCGTTGTGGAGGATAGATCAATGCAAGCGCGACCCCGATCCCTAACGGGAGGACTTCTTCTTTTGCTCTGCTTTGTTTGCTTGCCGGCGGCGTTTGCCCAGTCCAAGCCGCAAAGACATGGGAAAATACCGCCCTCGCGCGTGGATCTCTTCGGCGGTTTCGCCTATTTCCATCCCTATGCCAGCCAGATTGGGGGCTACGCTTACCAGCCCATCAACGCCGGCGCGGTGACCAGTCTGAGCGCCTATTTCGATCGTTATTTCGGGTTGCAGGCCGAAGGCGGCTTTCATCCCGACGGACCCAATGACTGTGTCTACACGGCGCAGGGCGGCCCTGTCTTGCGGCTGCCGAAGGGACGTTGGATTCCGTTTGCGCATGTGCTGGCCGGGGGCGCAAAGATAGGCGGCCCGGTGTTTCAACCGTGCAGCTGGGGATGGGGGTTGACTTCTGGCCTGGGGGTAGATTACGTTTTGCCGCGATTTAACAATCGCCTCGCCCTGCGCTTGATCCAGGCTGACTGGCAGTATTCGCATGTGGACTTTGGGCCACTCGATGCGACAGGCGTAGCGGGCGGCTCCGTCGACCTGAAGGACTACAGGTTGGCCAGCGGTATCGTGCTTCGCTTCGGTTCTATTGAACCGACACTGCCCTTGCAGATATCGTGCTCGCTGCATCCTGAGAGCGTTTTTGTCGGAGATCCGGTGATGGTTTCTTTGCAAACCGCCAATGTCGATCCAAAGAAGACGGCTGCGTATTCATGGACGTCGACCGGCGGCAAAGTCGTGGGTAGCGGCGCCGCGGTGACCTTGGATACCACCGGACTCGCGGCCGGATCCTACACCGTGAGCGCCACCGTGGTTGAGGGGAAGAAGGCAAAGCAGAGGGCCGGCTGCAGTGAGTCGTTCACCGTGCGGGCTTATGATCCACCCGCGGTGACCTGCGTGGCGAATCCTAATAGTGTGCGGCCGGGTGAGACGTCGGAGATCACGGCCAGCGGAATCAGCCCGCAAAACCGGTCTTTGACCTACTCTTTTACCGCGGATGCCGGGCAGGTAGGCGCGGTGAGCGGCAACAGCACGATACTTGGCACGGGTGGCGTTCCTGTCGGCGTCGTCACCGTGACCTGCAACGCGATGGACGATCTGGGCAAAGCTGTTTCAGCAACTACAACGGTGACCATTGTTCCGCCGCCTCCACCACCCCCTCCGCCCACGCGGCCTCTGTGCAGCCAATCGTTCGAACGCGACCGCAAGCGCCCCGTCCGCGTGGACAACGAGGCCAAGGGATGTCTGGATGAGATAGCCCTGGAACTGGGCAGGGAGCCGGACGCCAAACTGGTGATTGTGGCGCACTCCGACGCTGCCGATCAGCCCGAGGCGGCCGAACAGCGCGCGGTGAATGTAAAGCGATATCTAACCACTGAGAAGGGCATCGATCCTTCACGGATTGAGCTGCGCACGGGGCCGGCGACGGGACGGACAGCGGACGCTATCCTGGTGCCGGCAGGCGCTACCTTCTCCGACGACGCCGCCATGCTGGTCGACGAAAACAGCGTACAGCCGGAGGCTCCGCCTAAGCCGAAGGGACCAGCGCGGCATTAGACAGGGCAGAGCTGTCTTTTTGCCTGCTCTTTCCCGGCCTTCGTTTTACGCAGACAATGCACGAAGGACCTCGGATTACCTACCGCGCGGCCGCTTTCGATTACTTAGTGCTGGTCAATGATTATTGCTGCCGAAGCGTTTTCATTGGATCGACGCGCGCGGCGCGGAATGCGGGTATGCTACTTGCTGCAACACCAACAAGCAGCAGCAAACCGGACATGGCCGCAAAGGTTACAGGGTCGGTGGGAGGGATGCCGTAAAGCATTCCCGACAGAAGGCGGGTGATGCCGACCGAGATTGCCAGACCGGCGGTGACGCCAATGAGCGAAAGGGCGAGACCGCGACGGACAATCATGCCCAGCACATCAGCTCTCTGCGCCCCAAGAGCCATACGCAACCCGATTTCGAGGGTGCGCTGCACCACCATATAGGAGAGCAGGCCATAGAGGCCGATGGCTGCGAGGACGAGCGCGATGACCGCAAAGCCTGTAATCAGAATGGTCTCAAAGCGCTGCTGCGCCGCTGACTTAGAGACGTAGTCCTCCAGGGTGGAGACCTGGTAGACAGGCACGCTCTTGTCCATGTCGTGGATGGCGGCGCGGAGAGCGCTTTGCAGAGCCAGAGGATCACCCTCTGTGCGAACTGTGAGATGTGGATTTGCAATGACCGCCTGAGCGTATGGCAGGTAATACTGAGGCGCCGTGTCCGCAGTCAATCCGCGGTGCCGTATGTCTCCTACCACACCGACAACTTCGCGCATGGGATGTTCGAATACATCATCGCCCTCGTTCACCCGGATGTGCTTGCCGATGGGGCTCTCGCCGGGGAAGTATTTATTCGCGAACGCGCGATTGATGATGATGGTTGGCGCTCCTTTGAGGCCATCTTGCTCGCCGAAGGTGCGGCCTGCGACGAGCGGGATGCGCATGGACTCGAAGTAGCCGGGCATGGCCAACGCAATCGATTCACTCGGCTCGTCTCCCTTGGCAACCGGGCGCCCCTGGATACTGAACGAAACGCTGGAATTATTGCCGGACATAGGCAGCGGCCATCCCGCCGATGCCGACCTGACGCCGGGCAAAGAAGAGATCCGCGCCACCAGTTGCCGATAAAACTGGACATGCTGATCGTGGCTTGCCTTGTCGAACGATACTCTGATCCTTGCTGTGATCACATGCTTTGGATCGAAACCAGGATCAACATTCAGGATGCGAACAAAGCTTCGAATCAACAACCCGGAGCTTACCAGCAGCACGAGTCCGATAGCTGTCTGCGCGATTACCAATCCGCTTTGAACGTTGTTTTGAGTGTGCCCACCCGTCACGGTTCGAGATCCATCGCGAAGAGCCTGGGCCGGCGTCAACCTGGAGACGCGCCATGCGGGAAGCAGACCGAACACGAGGCCGGTTAGGAGCGATAAAGTCAAATCGAACAGAAGCACGTTGGCATCGATGGCGGCATCTTCGATGCGCGGGATGTTGAGCGGCATCAGCCGAACGGAGGCATGCACCAATACGTAGGCCAGCGCCACGCCCGCAACTCCGCCACAGAGCGATAACGTGATGGACTCAACTAGCAACTGCCGGATGATGGTAGCGCGGCTTGCGCCGATGGCTGCGCGCAAAGCGAATTCCGCGCTGCGACGCGAGCCGCGAGCCAGCAAGAGACCTGCGACATTGGCGCACACAATCAGCAGAACCAGCGTGACCGCGCCAAGCAGTAAACGCAGCGCAGGCCTGGTGTCGCCGGTCATGTGCGTGAGTTCCTGCTCGACAAGGGCCGAACTGTACTGCTTATTGCTGTCTGGATACTGTCGGGCAAGATTGCTCGCGATCACGCTGAGATCGGCCTTGGCCTGTTCAACCGTAACTCCTGGCTTCAACCGTCCAACGATGTCAAGAGAATCGAATCCGCGCTGGCCCGTTTGAGGATCCTTGCCTTCCGCGTCCTCGGCAATTGATTTCCATAATGCCGGCGCAGGGCTCTCCAGCGGGAACTGAAACCCTTTTGGCATGACGCCAGCCACCGTGTAGACGTGGTCATCCATCTGAATGGTCTTACCGGCGATGTCTTTTGCGGAACCGAACTCCAACTGCCAGAGCGAGTAGCTCAACATCACTTCGCGATTGCCCGGCTTCTCATCTTCCCAACGGAAATCCCTCCCCAGCATGGGCGCTACGCCGAGTACCCGAAAGAAGTTCGCCGAAACCTGTTGCGCATCAAGCCGCTCCGCCTCGCCCGCCGTTTGCAGCGTCACGCCACCACCGGTGTGGCTGGCCATTCCGCTGAAAGTGTGGTTTTGCGCACGCCAGTCGAAATAGTCGGGGTAACTCAGCGCCTCCGGAACGACACCCGGAAGTGAATGGTCCTGCTGCGCCAGCCACATCAATCGGTTCTGCGCGGGGAACGGCAACGGGCGAAGCAGGATGGTATTTACCAGGCTGAAAACTGCTGTGGTAGCACCAATTCCGAGCGCGAGGGTAAGAATGGCGGTAAGCGAGAAGCCCAGATTCCGGCATAGCTGACGAATGGCAAAGCGAAGGTCGGCCCAGAGCCTTTCCGCGAGCGGCGACATCCATGCCTCGCGGCCATGCTCCTGAATTCTTGTGACGTTGCCGAATTCGCGCCTGGCGGCGCACTGCGCTTCTTCGCGGCTCATTCCCTCGGCCATCAGTGCATCGGTCTTCTCTTCCAGGTGCTGTTGAATTTCTTTGGCGAGATCGTTGAATATTCGCTTCCGGGTGATGAGCTGCTTGAAACCCATGGTCGCGTTCTCCTATGACTCGGACGGGGAAAGCACGAGCGTGATTCCCTCGAGCATTCTCTCGAAGCTGGACCTCTCGTGGTCGAGGTACCTTTTCCCCGCCGGGGTTATCCGGTAGGTGCGTACTCTTCGGTTGGAGGCGGAGATTTCCCATTCGGCCTTCAAGAAGCCTTCGCGGAGCATCCTCTGCAATGCGGGATAGAGAGAGCCCTCTTCCACTTGGAGAAGCTCGTTGGACCGCTGCTTGATGTGCTGGACGAGCGCGTAGCCGTGCATGGGTTCGCGCAAGAGGGAGCGGAGAATCATCATCTCCAGTGCACCTCGAAAAAGATCGCGTTGTTCAGTTCTTTTGGAAAAAGGCATAGGCATATGTGAAACACCCCTATCTTAAAATAGGGTTCACTACTGGTCAACAGAATGAGGCATTGGCGACAAGGCCTGGTGTGCGAGTAAGACAGATCCATTCGCCCCGGGTGAACTTCGCCCACCGTAGTTCCTGGTCCGCAAGGTTTTCATTTACCAGGCGGCCTCTCTCCTGATCTACAAAGTCGCGTTCATTCTCGGCGAAGTCCTACTGGCCAAGTCGATGGGCGTTTCTTCTCTAGCCGTGGGCGGCGTTTCTTTTCAAGAAGTTTCGGTCGAAGCTTCCTACGCGTAGTGGAACCACTCGAGGTTCCATTACATATGGAGAGAGGTTGCGACCAACCGGGGGCTGGATTGAGAAATGCGGGCTAGAGGCTCGTTGACCCAGTCAAGTTTGACAGGAAATCCACAGGGATTGGCGCCCGCAGGCTCACTTGCTTTGGGCGACGGCCCGTCTCTTTGCTTCGATGGTCTTCTGCAGCGACTCTTCCGCAAAGGATTGCAGAATCGGATTGATAAACGCTCCCATCCCGAGCGGGACACCTCTGCTCAGTGTGATGGCCTCACACTCTACATATACGCCGCCATCGCGCTCTTCCATGCGCCAGTAGGAGTTCATGGCCCACAGGAACCCGCTTCCCTCGCCTTCGGGTAGAACTTTCTCCGTAGGCTTGCCCGGGTCATCCACCTGCCGCACCGATTGGCTTTGCGAGCGGACGGCCATCCGGTCAGGCGCTAAAGGCTGATAGTCGATAGTGTGCACGGTATCGATGACCGCGGTCAGGACCTTGGTCTTCGTGATCCGGTAAGCCACTACAAAGTGGTTTCCATTGTGGGAGAGTACTTTGACCTGGCTAATGTCAGGCGCATAAATTTTGCCGTAATCTGCATAATCCTGATCCACTTTTTCCACCCGGGCAAGGGTTGCGCCGGGAAGAAAAACTCCGCCGATCCAGTGCTGAATCATGCCGTCGGGCACGGCCATCGATTTCACTTGCTCGGTGACGATGTTTCCTGCCCGCACCGCCTTTAGCCGGGCGGGATCGCGGTCGATCCAGAGGAAGCCGCTCTGCGAATGGTTTTGCGCCGCAAGCGCTGGGTCGACGCCGGCAATATATTTCTGGTAAGCAGCCTTGGTCTCAGGCTTGAGGTCCGCCCGTGCCGCTAGCGGCGCCCACAAACAAAGAAACACAAAAGCATGCGTCGTAATGGCACGCAGCTTGCTTTGCGGGGCGTCATTCATGGCGAAGTTAAGAGGAGCAGCACGAGGAAAATTCTGGCGGAGAGAGGGGGATTCGAACCCCCGGTAGAGGTGTTAGCCCCTACAACGGTTTAGCAAACCGCCGCCTTCAGCCACTCGGCCATCTCTCCGCGCTTCACTGGTCGGATTATATCCGAAGCCGGCAACGCGCTAGCGGTTTCCACTCGCGGTAGAGGTCTTGTTGTCTTTGAAACGGTTGACCGCTTCAATCACTTTGTTCCGGGCATAGGCCGCATCATGCCAACCCTTGACCTCAACCCGCTTGCCCTCAAGGTCCTTGTAGATGGCGAAGAAGTGGGTCATCTCCTTCAGCATGTGGGGGTAGATTTCCGAATAGTTCCACACGTCGGCGTAGCGCGGGTTGTTTTTGCCCACGGCCAGAACCTTCTCGTCAGGCACTCCCTGGTCGAGCATTTCGAGCAAACCGATGGGCCTTACCTGCATCACGCAGCCGGGAAAGCTGGGCGCGTCCACCAACACCAGCACATCCAGTGGATCGCCATCTTCGCTCAAGGTCGAAGGGATAAAACCGTAGTCGCCGGGATAATGCACCGGCGAATAGAGGTTGCGGTCGAGGCGGAAAACATGCAGCTTTTTGTCGTATTCGTATTTGTTGATTCCTTCAGCCGGAATCTCAATGACCGCGTCAATCACCTCGGGGCACTTTTCCCCTACCGGCAATTCAAGATAGTTGACCATGGGTTTCTGTCCTTATGAGATTTTTTTCCGTAGCGTCCGGGCGGTGACGACAGGCGGGATTCTGCGCTGGTAGCGCAGCCGCTTTATGATAACGCACATGCCTACGGTGAGCGTGGGTTCAGAGCGAAAGCTTGGCAATGTGCAAGCTGAGCTGCACGGGCCTGGTCCACAACAGAGAGACAATCTGGTCCTGGTAGCCGGCAACCGCCAGGCGGTTGCGCAAAGTGGAACGTGGCCCGGTTTTGCTGTTAGAGGATTTCAAGCAGTTTCTCGATCAGTTGCGGATATCCGGAGGACGTGATGACTGCATCCACCCCATTGCGAAATTGCACTAGTCCGACGCCGCGCTGGTAGTCCATCGCCACGCTGACGATTCGCTCCAGGGCGGTGGCCCTGGCGTCATCCAACGTGACTTCGACGCTGGTAGAAATAAATTCGCGGTGATTCGTGGCCGGCTGCTTCAATTGAATCCCTCCCCCGAAGAATCAATAAGCAGTCGTACAGAACCACCGCTTGAAACAAAGCATAGCCGCTCCAGCGCAGATGGCTACAACTTTTGGGTAACAACCGGCGGCATAAAGGTACTCGTGACTGGTAATGTCGGCGCTCCCGGCCACCCCCGGTGGAGTGCATGCACTTTATAAATCAATGCTTTAGAGCACTTCTCCTGTTGCGAAATCTGTATGACGGGGCGGCCGCGCTGGCTGCGGTAAACGGCGAGCGGGAAAATGCTTTAGTATCCATTACGGTTTGGAAAACATGCGGATGCAAGGAGCCTGTGGATGGCCGGTCACGCGAAGCAAATCAAACTACTTAGCTGTATTTTCCTGTTGTTCACATGGATGCCGTTGGCGTCGCATCTGGAGGCGAAAGTGACGAAGGCTGTGTTCGGAGATATGCCTGACGGGACTAAAGTAGATATTTATACCCTCGAAGACGGCGCCATCAAGGCGCGCATCATGACCTATGGCGCACGGGTAGTGTCTCTCGATGCGCCCGATCGCAGCGGCAAGGCGGCCGACATCGTTCTGGGTTATGACACTCTGGCGCCTTACCTCGCCGACCCCAAGAGCTACTTCGGGGCCATCGTTGGCCGCTATGGCAACCGCATCGCGCACGCCACCTTTACCCTGGATGGCAAGCGGTATGACCTTCCCGCCAACGACGGTGTCAACACGCTGCACGGAGGCACGACGGGCTTCGACAAATTGCTCTGGCAAGGGCATGAGATCCCCCATGGGGTAGAACTCACGCTGGTCAGCAAAGATGGAGATCAGGGATTTCCAGGCACCCTGACAGCGCGGGTCCGCTACACACTCCAGGGCAAAGCGCTCAGAATCGAGTATTTTGCCACCACCGATAAGGACACGGTCCTGAATCTGACCAACCACAGTTACTTCAACCTAGCGGGCGCGGGGCAAGGAGACATTCTCAGCCACCAGATGATGATTCCGGCCGACCGCTACACGCCGATCGACGCGGGATTCATTCCAACTGGCGACCTGGCTCCGGTGGCAGGAACGCCGCTGGACTTTCGCCAGGCCACGGCCATCGGGGCCCGGATCAACGCCGATAATGAGCAGATGCGCCTGGGCAAAGGGTATGACCACAACTACGTTCTGAACGGCAAGGCCGGAGTTTTACACCAGGCGGCGCGAGTGGTGGAGCCAACCAGCGGGCGGGTACTGACCGTGGAGACGACCCAACCAGGAGTGCAGTTTTATTCGGGCAACTTTCTGGATGGAACGCTGCACGGCAAACAAGGCCACGTCTACGAGAAGCACGCCGGGCTGTGCCTGGAAACGCAGCACTTTCCCGATTCCCCTAACCAGCCCAAGTTTCCTACGACCGAGCTTAAGCCGGGACAGACCTACCACGAAGTCACGGTGTTCAGCTTCTCGACCACGCCTTGAAAACTCTGTATCGGCCACAAATGCGGGTGCCCTCATCTCGTCGAAAAACCGTGAGATACGCGGCACCCGCATTTGCTGGAATTTTCACCGCAGAAAAGCCGGCCACCCGGCCTTCCCCTCCTTGGAGCTGCGAAGGATGCTACCCTTCAAGTTGAAGGCTTGGCATGGCGGAAGAATCCTTATTACAGCAGCCCTCCCCTGAAATCAGCGCCGACCCGAGCGCGAGCGGCACCCGTTTTGTGCGTGCCTGCCTGCGCCAGCCGGTGGACCGTACGCCAGTGTGGTTCCTGCGCCAGGCAGGCCGGTATATGCCGGAGTATCAGGCCGTACGCCGCCACCACTCGCTGCTGGAAATCTGCAAGAACCCTGAGCTTGCCGCCGAGGTGACGATCACAGCCGCGGAAAAGCTCGACGTGGATGCGGCCATCATCTTTGCCGACCTGCTGTTGCCTCTGGAAGGCATGGGTCTCGATTTTGAGTTCCTGGCTGGCGAGGGTCCAGTAATCCACCACCCGGTGCGCACGGCCAGCGATGTCGAAAATCTGCGCATTGATCGAGCACATGAGTTGGGATACGTGGCGGAAGCACTGCGCAAGGTCGTAGCCCACTTCAAGGATCGAATCGGTATCGTCGGATTCTGCGGTGCTCCGTTCACCCTGGCCAGCTACATGATCGAGGGCGGTGGTTCGCGCAACTACACCTGCACCAAGACGCTGATGTATCGCGAGCCCTCCGTCTGGAATCTCTTGCTGGAGAAGCTTTCATCGGTGCTGGGTGAGTACGCGGCCCAACAAGTCGAGGCGGGCGCCGACGTCATCCAGATTTTCGATAGCTGGGCCGGCGCCCTCAGCCCGGCCGATTACCGTGACTTCGTTCTTCCTGTGACTACACGCCTGGTACGCAAGGTGCAGGCCCTGGGCGTGCCGGTGATCTATTTCGGCGTGGACACGGCGACCTTGCTGCCCGCCATGCGCGAAACCGGCGCCGACGTGATCGGCCTTGATTGGCGAGTGCCCCTGGACCAGGGTTGGGCCGCCCTCAGCCACGCCGTCGCCGTGCAAGGCAATCTCGATCCCATCATGCTGTTCGCCGGCGAAAGCCTCTTACGCGAACGGGTGCGCCAGATCATGGAGCAGGCCGGCGGCCGTCCCGGGCACATTTTCAATCTTGGCCACGGCATCGTTCCCGGTACGCCGGTTGAGAATGTGCAGCGAGTCGTGAAGTACGTGCGAGAGTTCAGCGCTGGAGCCGGTTCCCATGCCTGAGATCGGCGTTGAATCGTCCCGGCGGGCGATTTTGTTGCTCGCTCATGGAACGCCCCAGTCCCTCGACCAGATACCGGAGTATCTGCGCAACGTCACCAGCGGGCGGCCCATGCCCGAATCGGTGGTGGAAGAGATTCGCCACCGTTACAGTCTCATTGGATCGAGCCCGCTGACCGAGCTCACCATGGAGCAGGGGCGGCTGCTCTCCCAGGCGCTTGGCCTGCCCGTCTATGTGGGTATGCGCAACTGGAAACCATACATCGCCGATGTAGTGCGGCAGATGCGTGAGGATGGCATTACTTCTGCCGTCGCCATTTGTCTTGCGCCGCAGAATTCCCGCACCAGCGTTGGCCTCTACCGCCGCGCTGCCTTTGCCGAGGCTGGGGGCGCAATCGAAATGGACTTCATCGATGGCTGGGCAGACCATCCTCTGCTGGCCCGGGCCTTTGCGGAACGCCTGCAACCAGTGTGGCAAAGTCTGTCGGTGCGCCTTGGTTCTATGGCGCCGGTGCTGTTTACGGCCCACAGCGTTCCCTGCAGGACCATCCAGGCGCAGCCACCAGGGGAGCAGCCCGCAAGGCCCTCGCCTGGCCCAGATCCTTATCCGGTAGAGGCCAAGCGCACTGCGGCGAATGTGGCCGCGCTGCTCGCGCCGTTGGGTCTTACCGCCGCCGACTGGTTTTTCGCCTTCCAGAGCCAGGGTATGTCCGGCGCCAGCTGGATCGGTCCCACGGTTGAAGACACGCTCACCGCGCTCCGCCAGGAGGGTCACACCGCAGTTGTGATCCAGCCCATCGGCTTCCTCTGCGACCATGTAGAAATCCTTTACGACATCGACATCGGCTTCCGCGACTTCGCGGCTGGAATCGGCCTCGAGGTAGTGCGCCCGCTCTCGCTCAACGACTCCGGGCTGCTTACCGCCGCGCTTGAGGATCTCTCCCGCCAGGGCTTTGCGCGGCTTGCTACGAAGACCCACTCCGTGACCGTTGCGGCCCTATGAGCGTTCCGCCCAGGCGCATTGCGATCGTGGGCGGCGGCATCAGTGGCCTGGCTACCGCTTATCAACTTGCTTGTGAGGGCGTGGAGTTTACCCTCTTCGAAGCATCAGCGCGGCTGGGGGGCATTGTCGAGACGGTTCACCGGCAAGGTTTCGTCATCGAGTGCGGCCCCGACTCCTGGGTAACAGAGAAGCCGTGGGCCCGCGATCTGGCCATCGAACTTGGGCTTCAAGACCAGATCATTCCCTCCAACGATCAGTGGCGGCGCACCTACGTGCAGATGGGGAACGCACGGTTCCCTCAACTGGTCCCCATCCCTGACGGAATGCGCATGATGGTCCCGGTCAAATGGGGACCGCTGCTGGAATCGCCCCTGTTCGACTGGCAGGCCCGCTTGGCCTACCTGCGCGAGCCAAAGCGCGCCGAGGAACTTAAGCAATCCGCGCCCGATCATGACGAATCGGTAGAGGATTTCGTGCGCCGCCATTTCGGAGAGGAAGTAGCCCACACGATCGCCGGTCCCCTCCTGGCTGCGGTGTTCGGGGGTGACATCGCAGAGCTCAGCGTTCGTGCCGTGATGCCCACCTTTGTACGGATGGAAGCCGAGGAAGGCAGCCTGATCCGGGCTTTGCAGCGGCGCGCGCAACCATCCTCTGAAGCCATTTTTACCAGCCTCTCAACCGGGCTCGGCACTCTGATCGATCGCATGGTTGCGAGATTGCCAAAGGACTCGGTGCGCTTACTGCGGCCGGTGTCGCGGATCGATGCTGAGAATGGAGGCTGGCGCCTGGGCGTGGCCGGTCGCTTTGACGATGTGGTGCTGGCTACCCCGCCGCACGTTACAGGCGAGCTGCTGCAGCGGCTCGACAAAGGGGAACGGATGGCCAGCTTGCTGCCACAGCGGGCCACCTCCGCCATCGTGGTGGCATTGGCCTTCACTGCCGCACAGGCAGTGCGCATGCGCATCCCCCGGGGGTTTGGCTTTGTGGTGCCGCCGGTTTTCGGCGTTCGCAACCATAACGGGCACTCGCATCCCCTATTGGCCTGTACCTTCGTGCAACAGAAGTTTCCCGGCCGCGCTCCAGAAGGGGCGGTGCTGTTGCGCGCTTTCTTTGGAGGCCAGTCGGGCGATGCGTTGCTGGGCGAAGCGGACGATTTGCTCATGGAGCGCGCTCGCTTGCAGTTGAACCGCGTATTGGGTCCGCTGCCGGAAGCTACTGAGACGGTAGTGCGCCGCTGGCCACAATCATTGCCGCAATACGCCGTCGGTCACCTGGAACGCATGGCAGAGCTTGAATCGATGGTGAGCGCAATGCCGGGTCTTCATCTTGTGGGAAGCGCCTATCACGGGGTGGGGTTACCTGACCTTATCCGCCAGGGCAGAGCAACCGCTGGTCGGCTCGCGGCAAGAGGTTAAGGAAGGTTTCACGCCGAACGCCGCCGCGTTCGGTTTTCGTGGGAGCAAAAAGAAACCCTCCAATCCTACCATTGGCTGAATTGGTCGTTAAGGCGTTGTAGCACGATGGGGCTGGTTGTGAAAAATTAAGACATCGGGCTAAGTTGCCGATACCTAAAGGACTAACTCTATTTGTTATCCAGTTTGTATCTCACCACTCAATCCCAATGATTAAGCCAAAAGAGAAAGTTGTAATTATCGGGGCCGGACCGGGAGGTCTGGCCGCTGCTATTTTGCTGGCAAAGTCGGGCGTCGACGTTACCATTGTGGAACGGCGGGATGTAGTCGGTGGCCGCACTTCCACCCTGGAGCGAAGCGGCTTCAAATTCGATACCGGCCCAACCTTTTTCCTCTACCCCAGAGTGCTGCGCGAGATTTTTGCTGCCGCGGGCAGGGACCTCGACCAAGAGATCCCCATGTACCGGCTGGATCCCCAGTACCGCCTGATTTTCGGCTCCGGCGGAGAATTGCTGGCTACGCCCAACCTGGAGCGCATGGAACGAGCCATCGCGCAGCTCAGCGCAGAGGATGCGCGCGGCTTTCACCGGTTCTTTTGTGATAACCGGAACAAGCTGGAGAAATTTACGCCCTTTCTCGAGTCGCCCTTCGAAAGCTGGAGAGACCTGGCCAAACTGGACATGCTCAAGCTGTTGCCGTTGCTGCGCCCCTGGCGCTCGCTCGACTCCGACCTGCGCAGCTACTTC
Source organism: uncultured Acidobacteriaceae bacterium (assembly GCA_963758385.1). Taxonomy (GTDB): domain Bacteria; phylum Acidobacteriota; class Terriglobia; order Terriglobales; family Acidobacteriaceae; genus PALSA-350. The sequence continues at coordinate 1,496,248 of CAVWVA010000002.1, forward strand.
AAAGACGAACGCATTCGCCTCGGCTTCAGCTTCCAGTCGAAATACCTGGGCATGTCGCCGTTCACCTGCCCCAGCCTGTTCAGCATTCTTTCCTTTCTTGAGTATGAGCACGGCGTCTTTCACCCGGTAGGTGGCTGCGGCGCGGTCACGCAGACCATGGCCCGGATCGCGGAAGACCTGGGCGCCCGAGTGCTGCTGAACGAGCCGGTGGAAGAGATGATTTTTGAGGGCCGAAAATGCACCGCGGTGCGCACCACCAACCGCACTCTGGCCGCCGATGCCGTAGTGGTCAACGCGGACTTCGCCCAGGCGATGCAACGCATGGTTCCGAATTCCATTCGACGCCGCTGGACCGACAGCCGGATCGAGAAGAAGCGCTTCTCCTGTTCCACCTTCATGCTCTATCTCGGTATTGAGGGGCGTTACGAGGATGTCTCTCACCACACCATTTACCTGGCCAGGGACTACCGGCAAAACCTGCGCGATATTGAAGAACTGCACCGGCTGTCGGACGATCCATCGTTCTATGTGCAGAATGCCTGCGTGACGGATCCATCGCTTGCGCCCAGGAAGATGAGTACCCTCTACGTTCTGCTTCCGGTGACGCACGAGCATCGCAACGTGGATTGGGAGGCGCAAAAGGCCGGCTTTCGCGCGCTGGCCTTGCAGCAACTGGAAAAAATTGGCATCAAGGATGTAGAGCGGCGTATTCGCTTTGAGAAAGTGGTTACGCCCGTCGACTGGCGGACGCAATACGCGCTGCACAAAGGTTCTACCTTCAGTATGGCGCATAACCTGCGGCAGATGCTCCACCTGCGCCCGCACAACCGGTTCGAAGATCTGGATAGTGTGTACCTGGTTGGTGGCGGCACGCATCCCGGCAGCGGGTTGCCGGTGATCTTCGAGTCCGCACGCATCACGGCACGGCTGCTGCTGGAAGACCTGAAGATAGAGCCCCAGTGGAATACCGCTCCGGTGCTGGACGAAGCCGCCGTGTACGAAGCTGCTTCGTAAAATGGCGGCAGGGTGCACAATCATCACTATGCCGCTGAAGACCCAGCGCAGCGATACGCCTGATCCGCCGTCTTTTCGGGAGCCCGCCTTGCTGTCGCAGGCCCGCGCGGCACAGCAGCTCTGGGCGCGGACTGGCTTGCCAGCCCGCTTGGCCGTTCTGCGACGCACCCGGCTGCGCATTGCGGAGACAGCAGTCCAGATTGCCCAAAGCGTGTCCTGCGAGCGGCGTTCCGTGACGGACACGTTGGTGTCTGAAGTGTTGCCGCTGGCCGAGGCCTGCCGCTTTCTGGAGCGTGAAGCAGGCGGGATTCTCGCCGGCCAGCGCCTGAGCTCTCGCACTCGACCCTTCTGGCTCCGCCAGGTCACCGCTGAGACCCGCCGCGAGCCGCTTGGCGTAGTGCTCATCATCGGGCCATCCAATTACCCTCTGTTTCTGCCTGGAGTACAGGCGTTGCAGGCGCTCGCCGCGGGCAATGCCGTTTTGTGGAAGCCGGCGCCTGGCGGCGCGGCTGCTGCACAAGCGCTGCGCGAGGTCCTGGTCGGTTGCGGCCTCGATCCCGCTTTGCTGCAACTGCTGGACGAATCGGCCCAGGCGGCCGCCGATGCGATCACTGCCGGTGTCGACAAGGTTTTTCTTACCGGGTCCGCCGAGACGGGTAGGGCAGTGTTGAGTCAAACGGCAATGCATCTAACCCCAGCCGTCATGGAGCTTTCCGGCTGCGATGCTGTTTTTGTCTTGCCCGGCGCCGCCCCCGATCGTGTGGGAGCTGCGTTAGCGTTCGGGCTGCGGCTCAACGGCTCGGCTACATGCATGGCGCCGCGCCGCGTCTTCCTGGTAGGCAGCCATCCCGGACTGTTGCCGGTAATGATGGAACTGTTCACGAGTCTCCCCACTGTGAAGCTGCCGGCCGTTACTCAGGCTCTACTTGCTGACTTACTCGAAGACGCCCGTCGCCTGGGTGGAGAAGTGCTGATAGAGGGGACAATCGCGGAACCGCGCTATGCCTTAATACGCGGGGCCACGCCTGAAATGCGCGCGGCGCAAAGCGATATCTTCGCGCCCCTTCTCTCGATCTTCGATGTCCCTGATACAGAGGCTGCGATTGCCGCTCATGCGCCTTGCCCTTACGCGTTGACCGCGGCTATCTTTGGACCCGAGGCGGAAGCTGACGCTCTGGCTTCGCGGCTTCCGGTCGGCACGGTGCTGATCAACGACCTGATCGTCTCCACTGCCGATCCTCGGGTAAGCTTTGGCGGCCGCAAATCCAGCGGCTTTGGTGTTACCCGCGGCCGCGAAGGCTTGCTGGAGATGACCGTGCTCAAAACGGTCGTTACCCAGCACAGCCGCGATTTGCGCGCCTATCAACCCACAACGCCAGATCATCAGCCGTTCTTTGCCGCGTACCTCGAGGCCATTCACGGCGGTAGCTGGCGCGCGCGATGGAACGGGCTGCGCCGGTTCCTCCGTGTTGCGGGCAAGCTCGGTTGAGGAGAAAAGATACCATGCGTGTTGCGGTGATCGGTTCCGGATTGGGAGGACTCTCGGCGGCGTGTACTCTGGCCGCACGCGGGTACGAGGTCGAGGTGTTCGAGAAGAATCCCTGGCTTGGCGGCAAGGCCGCTGTGCTTGAGGAACAGGGCTTCCGCTTCGATATGGGCCCCACCATCCTGATTCAGCCTTCGGTGCTCCGGCGTATCTTCTGCGAAGCCGGCCGCACCATGAGCGACTACCTGGAGATGGTCCGTCTCGATCCGCAATGGCGCTGCTTTTTCGATGACGGTAGTGTTCTGGACCTGAAAGACGATGTGCGCGAAATGGCCGCATCGCTCGAGAGCAGGGAACCAGGGCTGGGCGGCCGCTTTACTGCGTTCATGGAACTTTCTGAAAGACTGCACACCATCTCCGACAAGTTTTTCTTCTGGAAGTCAGTAGGATCGATGCGCGACACCTTCGATATCGGTGGGAGCTTCCAGTTGTCGGTGCTCAAGGATGTTCTGAGCATGCGCCTGGGGCAAACCGTATCCGGAACGATTCGAGAATTCATCAAGGATCCGCGCGTCGCCCAGATGCTCGACCACTATGTGCAGTACGTGGGCTCATCGCCCGATAACTCTCCGGCGATTCTTTGTTCCATCGGCCACATGCAGGCAGAACAAGGCATTTGGTATCCGCGAGGAGGAACCCGCGCCGTTCCCCACGCGCTGGTCCGTCTGGGAACCGAGCTGGGCGTGCGTTATCACACGTCGATCGAGATTGGGCGTCTGCTGGTCGAGGCCAACGCGGTTACCGGTCTCGAAACGAGCAACGGGGAACAGCATCGCTTCGACGCCGTTGTTTCCAATGAAGATGCAGTGCGCACCTATCGGGAGCTGCTCGGCGGCGCGGTTGCCGAAAGCTTTGACAAACGCAGGGAGTATGAACCGGCGTGCTCCGGTGTTGTGCTTTATCTTGGTCTCAAGCAGCGCTACGAGCACCTGGCGCATCATGATTTTGTTTTCTCTCGCGATCCGCACGAGGAGTTTCACCACATCTATGATCTTGCCGAGCCGGCGCCGGATCCGACGTGTTATCTCGCCTCGACTTCGGCCACCGATTCGACCACCGCGCCGGCCGGTGGCGACGCGCTCTATGTGTTAGTGCATACCCCGTTCCTACGGCCGAAGCACGATTGGTCGAAAATATTTCCCGCGTATCGGCAGGTAATTCTGAATAAGTTGAAGCGCACTGCCGGTCTCACGGATATCGAAGACCGGATCGTCTTTGAGCGCGCCCTTACGCCGGTAGATATTCACAGGCGATACCAGGTGCTGAATGGCGCGATCTATGGCATCTCCAGCCACGGCCGTTGGAGTGGGGCGTTCAAGCCGGCAAATGCCAGCCCGGACCTGGAGGGGCTTTACCTGGCGGGCGGGGCAGCGCATCCTGGACCGGGGATGCCGATGGTGATGATGAGTGGTTGGATTGCCGCAGACGCGCTCGACCAGCATTATCGCGGAGCGGAGGCTGCCGTTTCGGCGCGCAGGCAGGCGGAGGAGCTTCTGGCTCATGCATAATTTGACTCACTGCTTAGTGAGAGCCACCCGGGATCTGCGGTCGGGCCGAAGTTTGAAAGGTTAGAGCGGGTGAGCGGTTCAGAGAAAGCATTGGAAGACGTTCGTTCTCAGCCTCACCCACTCTTCCAGGAGAAAACTGCGGTGATGAAGTCGGCGTTGGTGCTTCCATCTCGTCGCTTGCTGGCGTTCTTCTCCCGCTACCTGCACTGGTACATCCGCCGACACTTTCACGGTATGCGTCTGGCGAATCCTGATCGATTTCCTAATACGACCGGCCCGCTGATTGTCTACGCCAACCACGCATCCTGGTGGGACCCGCTCTCCTTTATTATCATTTCCCGTTATCTCCGCCCCGCCGCCTCTCACTACGCGCCCATGGATGCCACTGCATTGAAGCACTACGGGTTCCTTCGCAAGCTGGGCCTGTTTCCGATCGAAAGTGGGACACCCCGCGGAGCCGCCCAGTTCCTGCGTGCTTCGCGCGAGATACTCTCTACGCCCAACGCAGTCCTCTGGATTACCCCAGAGGGACACTTTACCGACGTGCGCACCCGGCCCGCAGTCTTCCGGCCTGGCATGGCTGCGGTGGTGGCCCGGCTCGGCCCATGCACTCTGGTGCCGTTGGCCTTCGAGTACACCTTCTGGGATGAGCGACTGCCAGAAATATTGATGTGCTGCGGCCGTCCAATCGAGGTTTCGGACGGCCACTCGCACAGCGCCGCCGAGTGGAGCGACCAGCTCGCCGCTGCACTGGCAGCCACCCAGGACGAGCTGTCTGCATTAGCCAAGCTTCGCGATCCTGCCCTGTTTACCTCAATCCTCTCCGGCCGCGCCGGCGTCAGTGGTGTCTACGATGCGTGGAAGCGGCTGCGTGCCATACTAACCGGGCGTGCGTATCATGGCAGCCACGGGAGCATCCACCGCTTATGAGCACCACACTGCTGATTGGCCTCGCATTCTGCTGCGCCACCGTTCCCGCCGCCCTGTGGGTATGGAATATGGTGCTGTATCGCGAGCCTTCCTGCGGCAGCTGTGCAGAGATGGGCAACTGTGTTCTGCCCGATGCGGTTTCTGTGCTCATTCCCGCGCGCAATGAAGAACGTGTCATCGCCGCGTCGATTGCCAGCCTGCTCGCTTCGCGCGGGGTTGCGATTGAAGTCATCGTGCTCGATGACGCCTCGACGGATCGCACTGCGGAAATTGTTCTCGGCTTCGCCGCCCGGGATGCGCGTGTGCGGCTGGAGTCTGCGCCTTCGCTCCCTGGCGGCTGGAATGGCAAGCAACACGCCTGCCATGCGCTCGCGTCGATAGCCCACTCGAAAATCCTCTGCTTCCTCGACGCGGATGTGCGCCTTGCTCCTGAGGCCCTCGCTTCCATGGCGGCGTTCCTGGTTCGTTCCCGTTCCGATTTGGTGAGCGGCTTTCCTCGTCAGGAGACGGAGACTGCGCTCGAGTGGCTTCTGTTGCCGCTCATCCATTTTGTGCTGCTGGAGTATCTGCCACTGGCCGGCATGCGCGCCTTGCCCGCGCCGGGCTTTGCCGTCGGCTGCGGCCAGTTTCTTATGGTGCGCCGTGATGCTTATCGCAAAAGCGGCGGTCACGCGCAAATCCGCACCACCATGCATGACGGGCTGCTGCTGCCGCAGCTCTTTCGCCGCCACGGCCTGCGCACCGATATTGCTGACCTGACCCATCTCGCCACTTGCCGCATGTATCGCAGCGCGTCCGAGGTTTGGCAGGGTCTGGCGAAGAATGCCACGGAAGGCATGGCTGCGCCGGCGCGCATTCTGCCTTTTACTTTCCTGCTCTTCTGTGGCCAGATTCTGCCGGTGTTGTTGGCTCTCTCGCTGGCCATCGCGCCGGCATCGTTCAGCGATAACGCACGTGCCTTCATCTTTGCATCACTGGTGGCTTCTTTTCTGCCGCGTCTGCTTTCCGTCTGGAAATATCGTCAACCCCTGCTCAGCGCGTGCCTCCATCCGCTGGGCGTAGCAATCCTGCTCACAATTCAGTGGTACGCCTTGCTGCGAAAGCTTGCTGGCCAGCAGGTGACCTGGAAAGAGCGCGCCTACCGCGTGGGATAGGCAACTGTCCCTCGCGTGAGAGCATTTAAATCCCTAGGATGGCATCCGTGCACTCGAACAGGTTTGGGCTCCTGATGGCCTTATCTCTGGTTTTTCCCACCGTTGCGTTCAGTCAGGGGACGCTTCAGCCGGCGCCACGATCGGCCGGCTTTGAACAGCGACTGGCCGAAGCCCGCAAGCTGTATTTTGCTGACCTCGAGGGGGATCATGCGGCCGCCGAAAAGGCGCACGCAAGTTTTGCGGAACTATCCCGTGACTTCCCAGGAGATTCGGTCGTCGACGCTTACAACGGCAGCCTCGAGCTGTTGGACGCTGCCCGGACCTGGGCCATCTGGGATAAACGCAGACTGGCCAATGAGGGCCTTAGCAAAATGGATCAGGCGGTCAACCGCGCGCCCGGCGATCTTGAAACGCGCTTCATTCGTGCCGCCTCCACCTGGCACTTGCCCTTCTTCTACAAACGACGGGAACAGGCTGAGAGCGACTTCACTTTGATCGCTCCGCAGGCCGAGGCTGCTGTGGCGAAGGGAACACTGCCGCCAGAGCTAGCGGCTGCGGCGCTGGACTACTATGGTCAGGTCCTGATCGACCGCAGCGACAGTCACGGTGCCAAACAGGCCTTTGAAGCCGCGGTGCGTATCGATGGTTCAAGCCCCGCCGGTCGCGACGCCTTGAAGCGCCTGCGCACCGAGTAAGAGACAGCACCGAATCCGGACCGAAGCGCAACCTCCCCTTTGTCATCTCGACCGAAGTGCAGCGAAGTGGAGAGATCTCTGTGTGGATGCTGCCTCTTCAAGATGTTTTTTGACCTGCCGTGGGACCGGAACGGAGCGACCTGCTGTTTCTTACTCTCCACTCTTGAGCGGTTTCCGGGCAAAGTAATAAAGCGATCCTGCCAACAAGGCAAACATCAACACGGAAACCCAGTCGTGATGCAGGAAGTTGTTGGCCGGCAGCAACAGCAAATCCTGCTTACCGGTCGCGGTTTCATATAGCTTCAGCGCGACGCCCATTAATCCCACGATGCCGCCGGCTGCAATCAATCCACTGGCATAGAGCGACCCCGGGCTGATCTCGCTTTCGCTGTCGGCCGCGTCGTCACCGGCCTTCTCGACCGCGCGGTCGATCATCCACCGCACCACTCCGCCGGCAAAGATAGCCAGCGTGGTTGCGATGGAAAGATAGGCGCCCACGGCAAAGGACAAAGAGCGAACCCCCAGCACCTCTATCGCTATCACCAGGAAGACGCCCAGGAGCACCAGGCCCCAGGGCAGCTTGCGTCCGAGGATTCCGTTGACCACCGTTGCCATGAGCCGGGCCTGCGGCGCCGCGGCTTTTTCACTGCCGATTCCTTGGATCCACTGCACCTCAATTTGTTTCGTCTCGGGGTTATAAAGGTACTTGCCATCCGCCAGCTCGGGCGAATTCAGTGCGTTCAGCAATACGTAGTTGCTACCCGCCCGAGTATCGATCGTCTTGTTGGCGTTGATGACCCGGATCTGCGCCTGGTGAAAGCGCTGTTCCTCGATTTGGACCCCACTATGAGGGACGGCCGTGTCCCAGCCTCGGGAAGTTTGCCGGAATTCCGCCAACCCCTGGTTCATCAGCTGCAGTGTCGCCCCGATGGCCAACGTAGAAACACAGGCGCCGACTACCAGCGCGATTTGCTGCTTGCGCGGGGTCGCGCCGATCAGGAAACCGGTCTTGAGATCCTGCGACGTATCGCCGGCGTTGGCAGCCGCGATACACACCACCCCTCCGATGGTAATGGCCAGTGCGCCAAAGGCCGGCGCCGTCCAGCCCTTCACCAGAAAAATCGCGGAGGTCGCCATGAGCGTCGCGATGGTCATACCCGATACAGGATTAGAAGAGCTCCCAATCAGTCCCACAATGCGAGAGGAGACGGTCACAAACAGAAACCCGAAGAGCGCCACCAATGCCGCCGCCGCGAGATTGGCTAGCCAGCTAACCTGCGCTCCAGGCACGGGCTTGAAGGTCAGAAAGAAAAAGATCATCAACACCAGCACCACCGAACCGCCCACCACCACGCTGAAGGGCAGATCGTCATCCGTCCGCAGTGGAGCACTCTTCCCCCCGCCGCTTTTGCTCAGGTTCCCCATCGCAGCACGCAACGCGCCGAGGATCGTTGGCATGGTTTTGAGCAGAGTGATGAGCCCTGAAGCTGCGACCGCGCCGGCTCCCATGGGCCGGATGTAAGAAGCCCATAGATCGCTGGGAGACATCTGCGCGATCGGTTTGGTCCCTGGGTAGATGGCCTGAGGATAGTGCGAGCCAAAGAAGTAGATAGCGGGCATGAGAACCAGCCAGGAGAAAATGCCGCCGGCAAAAAGCAACCCGGCGATACGGGGCCCGATGATGTAGCCCACGCCCAGATATTCCGGGGTGACATCGGCACGGATGGCCGCTCCTTTCAACCACTGTGGCTGATAGTCCGGTGTGCCCGGCCACGCCCCGAACAGGTTCTCATTCTGGAATAGGGTGTAGAGGCCACCCAAGCCGAGGCCAAGAAAGACGCGGCCGGCGAAAGAGCCGCCGCGCTCCCCAGCCAGCAGAACATCGGCGCAGGCAGTGCCTTCGGGGTAGGTGAGCCGGCCGTGCTCTTCGACGATCAATTGTCGCCGTAGCGGGATCATGAATAGCACGCCTAACAATCCGCCAAACAGAGCCAGCAGAAAAATGCGCGCGTACTCCAGGTCAAAGCCGAGGAAGATCAGCGCCGGTAGAGTGAAGATCACGCCCGACGCGATGGACTGACCGGAGTTGCCGGTGGTCTGGACAATATTGTTTTCCAGAATGGAGGCTCGCCCGAACGCCCGCAAGACGCTGATCGAGAGCACGGAGATGGGGATCGATGCCCCCACCGTCAGACCGGCACGTAGACCGACATAAACGGTGACCGCGCCAAACAGCAATCCGAAAATGCAGCCCAGCACCAGCGCGCGGACCGTAAGTTCAGGGCGCGTTTCGCTAGCCGGGACAAACGGCTGAAAACTCTGTTGCTTTGCTTGCACTCGTAGTGCCTCCGTCTGCGGGATGGAAACAACTGTATCTTGACCTGCGCGTTTTTGCCGCCGGCCAGGAAGCAATTTGCTTCTAAGCTGGTTCTGGAGCGATCCATGGGTATCCGCAAGCTTCTGGCTTACGCTGCGATCTATGTTTTTTGGGGTGCGTCGTTTCTCGCGATCCGCCAGGTGGTTGCGGTCACGCCACCCTTCTTTGCAGCCTCTTTCCGATTTCTGTGCGCCGGATTACTTCTCTGTGGTTACAGCCTCGCAAAAAGGATGCCGCTGCCGAACCGGCGGCAGTGGATCAGCACTGCAGTGCTTGGACTGGTCATGTTTGCCGGCGACTATGGCTGCCTTTTTTGGGCGGAGAAGGAAGTGCCTTCAGGTTTGGCGGCGGTGATTGCGGCCACCATCCCGGTCTGGGTCCTGCTCGCGGAATGGCTGGTATCGCGCGGGCGCCGGCCAAGTGGAATGGCGCTGGCCGGCATCGTTTTAGGCATCGGCGGCGTGGTTCTGCTCATGCTTCCGGTTGGCCTCCACAACCCGGCCTTCAGCACATCGGCGCTGGTGCTGCTGCTGGGAACGTTCTGCTGGGCGGGTGGCACGGTAGCCAGCCGCCATCTCGATCTGCCCCGGCAACTCAGCGTAAGCGCCGGCCTGCAAATGGCCTGGGGAGGCTGTTTCCTGCTGGTTATTTCCGCCGCTACGGGCGAGCTGGGTATGCTTCCTGGGCTATCGCATCAGTGGAACTGGCAGGTCGCCTCCGCTATGGCGTACCTCATCCTGTTTGCCTCAATCATTGCGTTCAGCGCCTACGTGTGGCTCATCGCGAGGGACCCCGCCGTCCGCGTTGCCAGCTATGCCTATGTGAACCCCTTGATCGCGCTGCTGCTCGGCGGGTTGCTGGCGCACGAGCGTCCCACTCCGGTGCAGTACGCGGGAGCCTCGCTGGTGCTGGCCGGGGTCGCTTCCGCTATTGCCAGCCGGCATGTTGCGCCGCGTGAACCTGGCAAGAAAGCGGCCTAAACGGGGACTGGCTTTCAGGCTCGCCTTACCCGTATACTCTCCACAACGGCGGCAGGGCAGCTGCTCAGCCTCGCCGGCCGGCTGTGAGGTGCGTCTTTCCTGGTCAGAGTATTCCCCTGACGCTCGACGTTCCGCTATCGCAAACTTCGGTTTGGCGGGCTATTGTCCGCGTGCTTCGAAGTCCCGCGGACAGCCTTTCCTGTGCATTATTTCCTTGCTCCTGCGCCCTTTGTGGCGGCTCTCTCCTGCGCTTGACCCGTGTCCCGCTCTGCGATCTCTGCTGCAAGCGACTCCCTCCGCAAAATGGCACCCTCTGCGCTTGTTGTGGGGAAGATTTAGGCATCGCGAATCTCTCCACAACGATTCCCAGCGACCCTCCCGATTCCCAGCCTTTCTGCCCGCCCTGCCGCCTGGCCCCTCCCGCGTTCGTCAAAGCTGTGGCCTACGGCGGCTACCACGGTCAGCTTCGCTCACTGGTTCATCTGCTTAAGTACGACGGTATGCAGCCAATTGCCGGCCGGCTGGGTGCGCTCCTGGCCGATAGTCTGGAGCCCTTGGCTGCGTCCTGGCCTGGGCAAATGCTGGTTATCCCGGTGCCCATGCATCCGGTTAAGCAGCGCCAGCGGGGTTACAACCACGCCGAGTTGCTGGCCCGCGCCGCGATTTCAGAGATGCGTCGCCGCCGTCCTCAATGGCAACTGCATCTGCAAACAGGTTTGCTAAAACGCGTAAGGATTACGGTGAGTCAGGCGGGCCTGACCACGCACCAGCGCCGGCAGAATCTGCGTGGCGCTTTTTTTGCGTCTCGCCCCGCCCGTTTGGATGGGGAGCATGTATTGCTGGTCGATGACATTTACACCACCGGAGCCACGGCGCGCGCTTGCAGCCGCGTGCTGAGGAACGCAGGCGCCGCATCAGTCAGGGTGGTGACGGTTGCCCGGGCTCAGCGCGAGGGCGTCGCTACCTGGGATCCGGGCTTTCTGCAGAATGAGGTCAGGTTAGAAAACGTGCGGTAACGGAGGATCAACATGTCTTTGGGGAAAGCCATGAGCCACTCACGAAAACCGAAAGCTACGGCCCAGGGCCGTGCGCTGGCGCACGAACCAGTTGAACCGCATGAAGGGTGGCCCGGCCAACGGGTCTCGTCCGCGTACACCATGCAGAAGCCGGTGTTGGTGCTGAACGCGTCTTACGAACCCATCAATATCTGTGGCGCCCGGCGGGCGTTGATCCTGGTTTTGAAGGGCGTGGCCAAGACCGAAGAGGAGCAGGGCGCCATGCTGCATGCCGCGTTGCTTTGCATCCCCATGCCTTCCGTCATTCGCCTGCTTGAATATCGCCGCATCCCGCACCAGACGCGTGCCTTGTCGCGCAAAAACATCCTGCTGCGCGACCGCAATAGCTGCCAATACTGTGGAGTCGTTTTACCGGCGGGAGAACTTACGCTGGATCACGTGTTACCTCGTTCGCGCGGCGGTCTTTCCACCTGGGAGAATTTGGTGGCTTGCTGCCATTCCTGCAATCGCAGGAAAGGGAATCATTTGCTCAGTGAGCTCAGCGACATAAAGCTCTTGCGCGAGCCCCGGCCTTTCTCCCTGCATACCAGCCGTCACATCATGCGCATGATCGGCCACTCCGACCACAAGTGGCGGAAGTACCTCTATTACTGAGGCTCTACGCGGTTTCCCTTGAATGGGGCAGAAGGTCTACCACCACACGAGCCGGGTGAGCAGCGGGAAATAAAGCGCCAGGCGTAACGGCAAATCATTCCCCTTTACCTTGCGCATCACTTCTGCATACGACTCCAGTTGTCGCGCGTACTTTTCCTTCTCATCCGCCAGAAATGCCTCCAGGCCAGAAGTGCCGTGCCGCGCCGTCTTGTAATCCACGATCCACAGATGGGTCTCTTCTACTGAACCGGGAGTTGCTCCAGCGCGGAAGATGCGGTCACCGCGCAAGGTACGCACGACTTCGCCATTCTCCTCCCAGGCTGACCAGGAGCTCTCAGTTTGCGCGCCTGTACGCGCGCCTAGAATCCAGCGGCCTATAGGGTCGCCGAACACCCCTTGCAGCGTCCGCACCACCTCCGCTGACAACGGCTCAGGTTCCCCACGAGGTAGTCCAGAGGCTCGCAACATCGCCAATGCGCGGGCTCGCCAACCGGCTATTTCGTTTGCATCGATGCCCTGCAGACGGGCGATGTCCTCGAGCAGTGCGTGGACGACGGTCCCGAAAGCACGCGCGGAGAGTGAGCCACGCGGCCGTTCGATGATCTCTGGCGCCGGCTCGTCGGCTACCGGAATTGCAGCATTCTCGACCGGCTTCCAGGTCACAGGCAGGCGGCGCAGCGGAATGGTTACCCCCAGGGGAGGGAAGACCATTTCAGTCTGTTGCGGAGTCGCCGCCGCCCGGGTTTCCTGCTCTGCCCGTACTCTCTCGAATTCGCCTTTCAACGCTTCCCAGGCGATCCCCAGAAGGCTCCGCTTATCCCCGGGGCTTAGCCCTCGAACGCCGTTTTGTGGTGTTTTGATCAGAGCGGTTCCCAGCAGATGGAGTTCCTGGCTGGCTCGAGTGGCCGCGACATAGAGCAGTCGTTTGGCCTCATCGTCTTCCCGAACGCTCTGTTGCTTGCCGATCCATTCGTAGATACCGCCCTGCTTGCCATTGCGCCCGATGGGAGCGACCACGAACTCACGCTGCTCCGAGGGGCCTACCAGCCTGGTCTGCTCCAGCCAGCGAAGCAGTGGCTGGGGATCGGTGCGGGTCTTGTTGCCCATTCCAGGCACGATCACGACTTCAAAACCCAGTCCCTTTGCCTTGTGGATGGTCATCAACTGCACGCCGTATTTTTCATCCGCAGCAGGATCGGGTTGAGCGCAAAGGTCGACGATTCGATCCTCGAGACCGGCGGCCTCCGGGCCCAGTTCTTCCAGCATGGCAAAAAAAGCGAGCACGTTCTTGTAGGCCGCGAGGTCTACGCACGCGCGCCCGCCCAGGGTCGACCAGGTGCGCTCGACCCAACGGGACAAAGAGACCTGGCGATGTTTTCCACGCAGTCCATCTTCCACAACCGCTAAAACGCGCGCTGCTCTCCTCTGTCCATCGCTGCTCAGCAATAGCATGCGCTCGCGAAGCAAGCTGAGCACGGGCTGCACGGCAAACTCCTTAGCGTCTTGCCCGCAGAGCATATGCAGGTCCTTGAGGGTGAGTCCGCACCATGGCGCACGTAGCACGGTGAGCCACGCGATGCGATCCATGGGATGCAACAAGGCGCGGGTCAGCGCGGTCAGGTCCTTCACCTCCTGCCGTTCCCCCAGTTGCTCGATCTCTACCGCCCGGAACGGGATCTCCGCCTTGCGCAGCCCACGTGTGATGAGCTCCAGGTGTGCTCTAGCGCGAACCAGCACTGCGATCCGGTATTCGCGCTCCCCCCGCTTTTTTGCTGCTTCCACCCTGGGCCAATGGTCCTGGATGATGTTGATCACGCGCCTCGCCTCCGCCTCTTCTGCGGCGCGCTTCTCTTCGGGACCGGCCGTGGACGCGACAAAGAAAGGCCATACGTGGACCCCCTGCCCGCCCGGCGCCGCATCCTGGGCCGTGGACCGTGCGAAGGCCACATGGTAGTCACCGTTGTTCTCGCCCGGACTCGCGAAGATGGTCTCGAACATCCCATTCAAGCGGTCCACCAACCCAGCGTGCGAGCGGAAGTTGGTTTGCAACTGCAACGGCGTCAATGGCAGCGCGGATGCACCGTCGCCCAGGCCGTGGCGCCGGGTCCGTTCAAAAAGCTCCACTTCAGCTTGGCGAAACATATAAATCGATTGCATCGGATCGCCCACCAGGAAGCAGGTGCCTTGGCCAGCGGACTCCCACCCTGTTACGAGCAGGGTAAGCAGTTCGTACTGGCTGCGCGAAGTATCCTGAAACTCGTCCACCAGCAGGTGGCGCCATCTCTCGGCAACCTCGGCGCCCGCCTCGCTCAGCTCTCCGTCTTCGTCCCGCAAGACGCGCTGCGCCGCCAGACCCAGCTCAACAAAATCCACCACACCCTGCTCGGCAAAAACCAGCAGCAGCTCGGCGAGCGCATAGCGCAGAATGATCAGCGTGTGCTGCAGCAACTGCGACTCTTCGTCCGTATAATGCGCCGGCGGTAGCGCGCGCAACTCAGAGAGCATGTCAAGAAATTCTGGATTCTCTTCAAGATCAGCAATCAGCGCCGCGTAGCGATCCTTTGCAGCTTTCCCCTCCTTGCCAGGAAGGAAGCCCATTCTTCGATCGACGCTCGCGCGCCATTTGTCCTCATTCCGGACCAATAGAAAGCCACAGAGGCAGGCCCAGTCTGCGTGAGTGGTGAGGTGCCGAATATGCGTCACATGCCTCAAGGCAAACAGTTCCGAATCCGGATCGACATTGCCGCATGCATGGTTCACCAATGCCAGCAACTCCGCCGCGAGCGCCGGGTGGTGTGCGAACAACGACTGTGCTTTTGCAACAGTCCTCTGATGTTCCCGGCGCAGTGGCTCTTCCAGCGCGGAGCGTACCGCAGGCCAGTTAATCGTCTGATCCCCTAGTGGGAGCACGCGGCCCCATTGGTCTCGCTTGTCCAGCATTTCGGCGATCAATTTTTCGCATTCCGGCAGGCTGGTGGAACGCAATTGCAATAAGGCGCGAAGCGCGGCGGTTAGCTCGGGGTTACTCCCCAGACGCGCCAGGGTTCGCCGCGCCGCCTGCATATACAGTGGCTGTGGCTTGTCGGTGGGAGTGAGCGATCCGCCCAGGCGCGAAAGCAGCGGAGTCTGGTGGGCGATCATCAGGCAAACAGAATCGATGGTCTGAATGTTAAGCCGCTGTGGTTGTTGCAGAAGGTTCCACCCCCGCGCTGCATCGTTGCGTAGAGCGGCGTGCGCTAGCCGGATCTCCTCCCGGTCCTGGTTAACCTTTTCGGGATCTGCGGCATCCTGCAATGCCTTGAGCACCCGTGCGCGCATCTCCGCGGTTGCGGCGAGGGTAAAGGTAATGGCCAGAATCTGTTCCGGCTCATCCACCTCGGCCAGGAGCTTCAGCAGGCGCCGAGTGAGCAGTTCTGTTTTGCCGGAACCGGCGGGAGCCTGCACTAGAAAAGATTCGCGAGTAACCAGCGACTGCGCTCGAGCGATCTCGTCAACAGGCAGAGTTGCAGGCTCAGTCGGCATCTGTCTCATCCGTTTCGTTGTCTGTATTGGCGCGGTCGCTCTCGGCAACGCGGCATAGCCCCGGCAAACGGCAATACTGGCATGTTTTTGGGTAGTCTTTAGGGTCAACTTGCGCTTCGCCGTTGAGGAACTGTTGTCCCAGGTCGAGCAAGACCTGCTGCCAGCCCTGCAGCATACCCGCGCTGTAAGGCGGCTTTGCCAACTTTGAGTTGCCCGGCATCACCGCGTTGGCATCCTCCACGCGGCCCAGGAATTTAATCCCGTCCGCGCGGACCCCAGCCAGCAAAATACCCTTCAGGTTCTCAACCTTGCCATAAGCGGCATAAAGGGGCAATTGCGGCTCCGCCGGTCTCGCACCGTCCCAGGCGTTTGCTTTCAACATACCTGTCTTGTAATCGATGATGATGCGCCCGCCTGCGACGGAGTCGATGCGATCGACGCGCAATTGCAACTTCAGATCTCCTACTGCGGCGGAGAGCTTTTCTTCGCCGGCCTCGACGGTAAAGTCCGCACGTTTTTCCTCGTAATCCAGCCATTCCTCGATGAGCGAGACGATGCGCTCTTGCTCCGCATCCAGATAGGCCCAGGTCCAGCTGCGGTTGGCCGCCTGCATTCGGTATTTGTTCAACGCCTCAATGACGTGATGCTCCACGAGTGCGTGCAGGCGACCTTCTCTCCGGGACTCAACAAGCCCGGTGCGGTTCTTCAACTCTGCCCACAGTGTTTCCAGGATCTTGTGCACGACCGAGCCTCGTTCGCGAGCCTCCAGTCCCCAGTCAGTCTCTTCCATCTGCCGGGCGGCCAGCCTCCTGGCGGCAAAGGATTGAAATGGACAAGCGGCCTGGCGTTGTAATATCTCGGCGCCTCCGGCATCCTGTTCGATGGGCCAGGGATGGATCGCTGCTTGCTCTTCTTCCGCCACCACCAGTAGCAACTCCTGCTCGTCGCACAGGGATGGATCGGCGCCCAGCGAAATGCGCAGATCGTCCGCCTTGACTCGTTGTCTACCGGAGCTCACCAGCGTCGATGGCCGGCAAGCACCCTCTGCATTCTGCGAGTGATAGCTGAAGACGCACTTGGCCGCGCTTCTCTCCAGCCGTATTGTCACCTGCTCGGCGAGCTGCCAGTCAGCCGTAGTGTCGGCGTGCGGCATGCCATGCTTGCGCTGCAGTGACCGGGTAAGAAAAGGATGGGGCTGCCCGGCGGCGGGCCAGCTAACGTCGTCTGCGCCCAGAAACCACAGCGCATCGAAAGTGAGCCCCGCAGCTTCCAGCGGTCCAAGGATCTGCACCGGCGCATCCCTCGACTCTGGAGCGAAGATCGTCTGCGTGGCTTGCCTCCCGAGCACCTCGAGAAATTCGCTGCAGTCGACACGTCGTCCATCGAAGGAAAGCGCAGCGACGCTATCGAGTAGCTGCGACCATCTGGCCTCAACCTGGAAGTCGTCGCTCTGCATCGGATGGGCTCCCGGCCAATGCACGGCGTCGAGAATTCGCCCGGCCAGATCAACCCACTCCGCAAAGTTCAACGAGACGTTCTGCGGGAGCAGGCGTTGGCCGGCTTGCAGCCTGCGCCTGAGCTTATCCGGAGGCCTGGCTTCGCTTAGAAAGTTGGAGAGCTCCAGCTCCGGCTGCCTCATCGGCTGGCGCCTGAGCCTGGCATCAAATTCGGCGATGGGCAGCAATTCGCTTCCGTCCTGGCAAACAAAACCGGAGAGCAGCAGCCAACTCGCCTGTTCCTGCGCAAGCGGTCCATTGATCCAACGCAACAACAACAGCGCCGCTCGCGCCATGGGCATGTCGGCGAGCGAGACACCAAGTGAGAATTCGAAAGCCGGCGGCTCGTTACCCACTCCAATCGTCACAGTTTCGGGCGCGAGGACCTTGCGAAAGATCCTCTCGATCTCCGGGCGCACTTTGGAGACGCTGGGTACTACCACTCCGATGCGGGCTCTCCGCCCCTGTGCTGCGGCGGCCGCCAGCTCTTGCCGCACCCACAGCGCGCAGGTATCAATTTCCTGCCGCTTGTCGGCTGCTTCCACAAGCAAGACCGTCTGCGCCGGAGAAGCGCCGGTAGCTGGGGCCATTTCCATCTGCTGGCCTCGATCCCGCAACGCTTCGATCAAGTATTCCTGCGCCGGCGTGATGCGGTCGAAGCCCGTGAGCACCAGGCGCCCGGCTGCCTCAAGCTTGCCGTCGACCACAGCTTCCTGCAGCACAAGGGGCAGCCTCCCCCGGCTCAGCCAGTCCTCTGTGCGGCATCTACGCTCAAAACCACGTGCCCATTCGCGAAAGTTCTCGACATCCGGACCGCCCAGCTGTTCCCCACGGAGAAAGTCGAGTGCGCGATAGGCACAGAGCAGCGCGTAGGCCTGTTGTGCCAGTTCCGCTACGCCGAGCACTGAGATGAGCCGCCGCCCCTCGATACTCGGTCTGACCTGCCGGACCCATACCTGTTGCTCCTGCAGGGTTGACAGCAGTAGCCGGGTTTCGCCGCCCGAGCGCAGCTGCTTTTGCCACAAGCGATTCAGCCAGCTGTCCCAGTCCAGAATGTCGGGAGATGGCCAGGCTTCGATGCCCCGTCCTCGTTGCGCTTCCGCATGCAGCCGGCGCAGGGCGCGCGCCGCTCGCGCGCTGGAGGCAACCACCGTATCGCCTGCCTCGATTGCCGCGGCGATTGCTGGGGGCAGTTGCATCCTTGTTTTATACCGCAAACAGCGGCGCTGCGCCGTGGATGCGGCTGCGTGTACACTCACTGCATGCGGCGGATTGCGGCAGTCATGTTGCTGTGCGTTTTCAGTACATTGTTGCCATCGGCAACAATGGCCGCACTTGCCTCTCCGCAGCGATTGCTTCCCGTATGCTGCCGTGCTCACGGGGCTCATTCCTGCGTGATGGGTTCTACACCAGAGGCAAGCTCTGACGTAGCTCCAGCGCTCCGCCAGCCGGTCTGCCCGTTTAGTCAAAGCCTCCGCGCCATCACCACAGTTGCCATCTCCGCCGACTTCATTTCCCGTGGCAATTTCGGCCTTGCTGCCAGTAACCTCGACCGGCAATGGATCGCGGACGCCGTCGCCACGCGCATGCTCCGCCGTTCTGCTCCCCGCGGACCGCCTACTTCTTTCTCCGTCTAACTCTCTCCCAACAACGATCGTGCACCTTCGCTCCAGGACAAACGAGCCTCTGGGGCTTGGAGTCGCGGAATTCTATCTCTTGTCAAAGCGCGAGATATAGGGCACACCTGATTCGTCGTTGGCACAGAATTTCAAGTTCTGCTCAGTTGCACAACTTACGGAGAAAGAAATGTCTCTTTGCTTTCGATACTGCTTGCTTCTTGCCGCCCTTGGCGTGCCGTTTGCGCGCGCAGCGGAGTTGACCGTGGTCCGCGGGGTAGTTCATGATCCGCAACATCGGCCCATTGCGGGCGCAACCATTTCTCTCCAAGCAGCCAACTCTGCTTTCGAGATAACCGATCAAACCAACCCGAGCGGAGAGTTCAACCTGTCCGCCGTTCCTCTTGGTGTTTACATCGTTACCGCGAGCCAGCAAGGCTTCGACACTGCCAAACAGACCATTACCATAGCCTCGAATACTTCTCCGGTGTTGCATTTTGAGTTAGGGGTTGCCGCGGTTAAGCAGTCGGTCACGGTCACCACCGACGCGTCCGCGACCAACGTGGATAGCATCACCCCGACAACGCTGATCAGCCGCGAGGATATCGCTCACACCCCGGGTGCCGACCGCACCAACAGTATGGCAATGATCACCGACTACGTGCCGGGAGCTTATATGACGCACGACATGTTGCACATGCGTGGCGGTCATGAGCTGAGCTGGATGATCGACGGCGTGAACATTCCCAACACCAATATCGCCAGCAACATCGCTCCCCAAATCGATCCCAAGGATATCGACTATCTGGAGGTTGACCGCGGCAGCTATCGAGCCAGCTTGGGAGACCGAACGTACGGCATCTTCGACGTAGTCCCACGCAGCGGCTTTGAGCGCAATCGCCAGGGCGAACTGGTGATGACGCTGGGCAACTTCTACCAGACCAACGACCAGCTTAGCCTGGGCGACCATTCGCAAGAAATTTGCCTGGTACACCAGCCTCAATGGCAATCGCAGCAATTATGGACTGCAGCCTGCGATTGAAACCCCGATTCATGATGCAAGCAACGGGTATGGCGGGTTTGCTTCCTTCATCTATAACCACGATCCCGCCAACCAGATGCGCCTGGTGACGCAGGCACGCGCCGATTATTACCAGATCCCCTACGACCCCGATCCTGACAGCTGGCAAAATCAGCTCTATGATTCGAGCGGTCTGCGCGACGGAGAGCATGAGACGGATGCCTATGCCGCATTTACCTGGGTACACAACTTCAACACTGCCACCTTGCTGCAGGTGTCGCCCTTTTACCACTACAACGACGCCAAGTACGATCCGAACGCCGACGATCTGCCCACCGCTACGACCTCGGATCAAACGGGAAACTATGGCGGAGTCCAGACATCCATCTCGACCTTGATCGCGAAGAATGCGCTGAGCGCTGGGTTCTACGCCTACGGACAGCATGAGCATGACGTCTTCGGCGTGGTCTTCAACGACGGAAGTTATCCCAACTTTACCCAGCCGGAACAGGTCAGTGGCGGAGTGGAAGAGTTCTACGCTGAGGACAGTTATAAACCCACGACGTGGCTCACGCTGATCGGAGGCTTTCGGCAATCGAACTTTCAGGGTTCCTTTTCGGAAAGTGCTATGTATCCACGGGTGGGCGCCGCCGTCCTTATCCCCAAGCTCAAATGGGTCTTCCGCGGGTTTTATGGACATTTTTATCAACCACCGCCGTTGACCACCATTTCCGGGCCGGCCCTGGAATATGCGACTGGCAACAACACCAGCTTTGTTGCCTTGAAGGGCGAGCGGGATGAGGAGCACCAATTTGGGGTGCAGATACCCTGGCGCGGGTGGTTGCTGGACGCAGACACTTTTCAAACGCGCGCCAACAACTTTCTCGATCACAGCAACATTGGCGAATCGAGTATCTTCGTTCCCGTAACCGTTCAAGGGGCGCTCATCCAAGCCTGGGAACTTACACTCCGCTCCCCCTCCTTATGGCATTATGGGCAATTTCATCTGGCGTATTCCAATCAGATTGCGCAGCAGATTGGGCCCGTCACTGGAGGGCTGATCTGCTATCCGCCCGATTCTCCGGATTGCGCGGTAGAACCAGGGTATTCTTCCCTGGACCACGACCAGCGCAACACCCTGAACGTGGGCATGAACGGCAATCTCCCCTATCGAATTTATGGGTCCTTCAACATCTACTATGGTTCGGGTTTCTCCAACGGCTATCAAGACCCGCCCTCCCCATATACCGCCGCCTACCTGCCGGGACACGTATGGGCGGACTTGGCGGTGGGCAGGGAGTTCGGCGAAAATTTTTCGGTTTCCGTGCAAACCACGAATGTAGCCAACTCGCGCACGCTGCTGGACAACAGTCTCACGTTTGGAGGCTTTCACTATAATGACCCGCGGCAGATTTATGGGGAGGTGCGCTACCGCTTCCACTTTTGACGGGAGGTCAGCCTCTGGGGGACGGTAACGACTGATTCAGGACTAGGAACAAAGCTGCGACGATGCGCGACTCTTCGCAGGGTCACGGCTCTCATGCTTTGTATCAGGGCCCGACTTTAAGTCGGGCCACAATTGGCTGAAAGAGAATTGGGCTTCAGCCCCTGCGGCTCCGCTGAATCGGCTGTTACCGTTCACGAGGATAGATAGGATAAGAGAACATGCAGCTATTTGTTCACCGGTTCCTGGCCTTGGTTTTAGCTTTCTTCACGCTCGCCGCACTGCAGGGGTGCCAGGGCGGAGACAAAGGCGGCGATGAGCATCCGCCCACCGCCGCCGAAGTCTCAGCGACTTACCAGCTCCGGGGGACGGTCATTTCCTCCGATGCAGCAAAAGGAGAAGTCACGGTTGACGGCGAAGCTGTTCCCGGCTTGATGGGCGCCATGACGATGACCTTCAAGCTGGCTCAGCCAGGCGTCGCCACCGAACTCCATCCCGGAGACCATATCTCCGCCAGGTTAAAAATCACTGACGCTGCAAGCGAGCTGGATCAAATCGACGTTACTGCGCAAGCACAGCCGGACTACAAGCCAACCAGCACTTATAACGTGCCGGAGGCAGGACAGGCCGTGCCTGACTTCAAGTTCCTCAACCAAAGCGGCAAGACCATCAGCATCGAGCAGTTTCGCGGCAAAGTGTTGCTGGTCACCTTTATCTACACCCGCTGCCCGCTGCCCGCCTACTGCATCCGCATGAGCCGCAACTTCGCGGACATTCAACACCAGCTTGCCGCCGACCCCCAACTACACAACAAAACCCACTTGCTGAGTGTCAGCTTCGATCCTGCGTACGATACGCCCAGGGTGCTGCGCAATTACGGCGCCGCTTATTCCGGCGGAACATTTGCAAACTGGGACTTCGCCGTGCCGTCCGCATCGGAACTGAAAAAAGTGGACGAGTTCTTCGATGTCGGCGTCAGCCCGGGCAGCAACAACACCCTTACCCACTCTCTCTCCACCGTCGTCATTGCGCCCAGCGGCCAGATCTTTCGCTGGTATCCCAGCAACGACTGGACCGCCGCGGCTATTGTGAACGACGTCCGGCAGGCCATCGCCCAGGGCGGCCCTCCTCCGGGCAAATCCCCTTAGACCA
Organism: uncultured Acidobacteriaceae bacterium; assembly: GCA_963758385.1. GTDB lineage: Bacteria > Acidobacteriota > Terriglobia > Terriglobales > Acidobacteriaceae > PALSA-350. Next base: position 1,518,373 of record CAVWVA010000002.1, read on the forward strand.
CAGTTGCCGTCAGCGGGTTCACAAGGTAGATTCTGCGCAGGGGCAATCACACCAAGCTATGATTCTTGTGCTCATGGGAGTAACCGGTTCCGGCAAAACAACCGTGGGCAAACTGCTTGCCGCAGAGACGGGCTGGCAGTTTGCCGACGGCGACGACTTTCACTCCGCAGCCAACCGCCAAAAAATGCACGACAACATCCCCCTGACCGACGAGGACCGCATGCCCTGGCTCGCGACCCTGCACCAGCTGCTGCTGGGCTGGTACGAGGGAGGCAAGAGCGGCATTCTTGGCTGCTCCGCGCTGCGCAAGAGCTACCGGGAACTGCTTCTGGATCAGATTCCTCCGGTCAACATCCGCTTCATCCTGCTCGACGTCTCGCGCCCCGTGCTCGAAGAGCGTCTTAAGGAGCGCAAGAACCACTTCATGAACCCAGGATTGCTGCAGAGCCAACTCGATTCCCTGGAAATCACTCCTGACCTCATGCGCGTGAACGCAGAAGCTCCGCCGGAGCAGATCGTACAGCGTATCCTCGACCAGATACTGGTGGTGGAAGGCAAGACCGACGTGTGAGGAATTTGGCCCGGCAGCCTATCCACAGAGGTAAAATCGATATTGTGAGTACTCTTCTTCCCGTCGGCGCAGAAACGGCCCGCATCATGGTCCTGGATCCTCCATTGACCGATGCGGAGTTCGAGGCACTTTGCTTCGCCAATGACCTCGTCCGCTTTGAGCGCACGAGAGAAGGAGAGATTCTGATGAACCCACCGGCTGGAGGATTTACCAGCGAAGGAAATGCTGAAGTCACCTCGCAGCTTCGATCCTGGTGGAAGACCCACCGTCGGGGTCGGATGTACGATTCCAGCGGGGGCTTCTTCCTTCCCGATGGTTCGATGCTGAATCCGGATGCCTCGTACGTCCTGCCAAAGAAGCTGAAAAAACTAACCAAGGATGACTTGACCGGCTTTCCTCGCCTTTGCCCGGATTTCGTGGTCGAGTTGCTTTCCGTCTCGGACAGCCTGCCCAAGGCTAAACAAAAGATGGAGCGTTGGCTCGAGAATGGCGTCTCGCTCGGCTGGATGATTGATCCCTACAAGAAGAAGGTTTACGTCTATGAACCCGGACGCGAAATCTCTGTCGTATCCGGGAAAGCCATCCTCGGGAGCGGCCCAGTCGAAGGCTTCGTCCTTGACCTCGACGAGCTTTGGCGCTGCTATGAAATGTAAGCTTTATGCAGCAGGCCACAGCGGCCGCTATGCTGATTGCAGAGGCATCCGCTCCTGATGGCAAAAATTACTGTTCTTTTCGGCATCCTTCTCATTCTCCTGGGTGGCGCGAGCTTCATGCTCACCGGCCATAAATTTCCCACGTCGCTCATTCCCGTCGCTTTCGGAATTCTGCTGGTTACCTTCGGAACCATAGCCGAAACTCCGGAGACGCGCCGGCGCATGCTGTTCATGCACATAGCAGTCACCATTGGACTGCTCGGTTTTCTGGCTACCGCTCCCGCCCTGTTCTCCGCATTCCAACTCTTCAAGGGCAAGCTGTTCCCTTACCCGGCCGCCATCGAAGAAAAAGCAGCCATGTCCCTGCTCATGCTCATCTATGTAGTACTCTGCGTCCGCTCGTTCATCGCAGCGCGCCGGGCAAGAGTGTAGATATCCTTTCTTCTTAACGCCGCAACAGGAGAAAAGATCAGGGGTTTTCTTTTACCGTGAGCATGCGATCCAGTGCCGGAGCAGGGATGTCCCTCCGGGCCGAAAGAAGTTCCCGAGGGCGCTCGGGTGCGGAAGACGACGGGGCCGGCGCCAAGAAAAAACGCCCGCCGCTACGCAAGGTGCTGCCGGAAATCTGGACCCTGGTAAAGCCGCGCAGGTGGCTGTTGGCGTTCGGCTTCGTGCTCATGGTCATCAATCGCGTCTCCGGCCTGGTACTGCCCGCCTCGACCAAGTTTCTGGTCGACGGAGTTCTGATTAAAAAGCAAGCCGATAAATTGCCCTGGATCGTCGGCGCGGTCCTCCTGGCGACAGCGATACAGGCGATCACTTCCTTCTCTCTGACCCAGCTCCTCTCGAAGGCGGCCCAGCGCCTGATCGCAGACTTGCGCATGCAGGTGCAGCAGCATGTTGGCCGTCTCTCGGTCAGCTTCTACGATTCCACCCGGACGGGTGTGCTGGTGTCGCGCATCATGAGCGACGTGGAAGGCGTGCGCAACCTGATCGGCACCGGCCTGGTGGATTTTGTCGGAGGTCTGCTTACCGCCGTCCTCGCGTTCGTTATCCTGATGCGCATCAGTGCTCAGATCACGCTCATTTCCTTTGCGTTCGTGCTGTCCTTCGTCTTCATTCTGCGCAAGGCATTCAATGTGATCAGGCCCATCTTCCGCGAGCGCGGCCGCATCAATGCCGAGGTTACCGGGCGGCTGACCGAGTCGTTGGGCGGGGTCAGGGTGATCAAGGGCTACCACGCGGAAGACCGCGAAGCCGGAGTCTTTGCCACCGGCGTCGAGCGGCTTTATCAGAACGTCGTCCGCTCCCTCACCGCCACCTCGTTGCTTTCGCTGGCCGCGACCGCCATCCTGGGCATCGTTGGCGCCGTCGTCATGTGGCTCGGCGCCCGGCAGGAGATGGCGCACAAAATTACCCTGGGCGATTACTTCACCTACACCATGTTTCTGGCCTTCATGGTTGCCCCGGTCTTCCAGGTAGTGAATGTCGGCACCCAACTCACCGAGGCCATTGCCGGCCTGGACCGAACCAGCGAACTCCTGGCGGAACGAGAAGAAGACGCCGAGCCAGGCCGCATCGTCAACATGGGGCCGATTGAAGGCGATGTCCGGTTTGAGGATGTTCACTTCGCTTACGAAGTGGATAAGCCGGTTCTTCACGGCATTTCATTTCATGCCCGTCCCGGAACCGTCACCGCGTTGGTGGGCTCTTCGGGATCGGGGAAATCGACCATCATCAGCCTTATTTGCGCCTTTCATAAACCCACGTCCGGCGAGGTACTGATCGACGGCACCGATCTTTCGACCGTGCGGTTGAAGAGCTACCGTAGCCAGCTGGGCGTGGTGTTGCAGGAGTCGTTCCTGTTCGATGGCACCATCCGCGAGAATGTTATGTTCTCCCGCCCCGATGCGACGGAGGAACAGTTTCTCTCCGCCTGCAACATTGCCCGCGTGGACGAGTTCGCCGAGCGGTTTCCTGACGGCTATGACACTGTGGTTGGCGAGCGCGGAGTGAAGCTATCGGGCGGGCAGCGCCAGCGGCTCTCGATCGCGCGCGCGATTCTGGCCGACCCGCGGATTCTTATCCTTGATGAAGCGACCTCGTCGCTCGACTCCGAATCAGAGGCCATGATTCAAAATGGACTCAGCTACCTGATGCAAGGGCGCACCACTTTCGTGATTGCCCACCGCTTATCGACCATCCGCAGGGCCGACCAGATCCTGGTAGTCGAGGGCGGTCTCATACTGGAGCGCGGCACGCACACTAGCCTGTACGCTCTCGAAGGCCGCTATCACGACCTTTACACTCGCCAGCACGGTCTTGAGGCCAACCGTTTTCTCGCCCCGGGTGAAGGCGAGAAGCTGTTCGAAGAGCTGAAGTAAGCTTCAATGCTTTACCAGGGATGCTAAATCGCTTGGGCGCAATCTGCAGGTAGCTCCCATGAATCAACTCTTTGACTTCGGTCCAATTGAGCGTCGCACGATCCGCGGCGGAGACTGCCTGATGCTTTGCATGCTGCTCTTGCTTTTTGCAGCCCAGGCTGCCCACTCACAGCAGGCGCCTGCCGTCACCGGCACCCTCGTTGATGCGCGAAACCTGCCCGTAGCCGGCGCGCAGCTTTTTTCAATCTCGGGCGACCTGCTTGCCACCACCGGGGTCGATGGCAGCTTCACCGTGCCTGCGGGAACAGCCCGCGTGCAGATTGTCGCTCCTCATTTCGAGTCCACAATGGTGAACCTGGAGGGTCCTTCTCCTATACAGGTTTTGCTGGAGCATCCTTTGGAGAGCGTCGTGGTCAGCGCCTATCGCTCGCCTCTCGCTTCGGGCGACAGTCCCGCCAGCACGCGCATTCTCACCACCGAGAAACTTCGCCAGGCCGCCGGAATCTCGCTCGATGACAAGTTGCGTCAGGTTCCCGGCTTTGAACTCTTTCGCCGCACCAGCTCCCTGGTTGCGAACCCTACCACCGAGGGCGTATCGCTGCGCGGTCTCGGATCCACTGCGGCCAGCCGTTCCCTGGTGGTATTTGATGAGATTCCCATCGACGATCCGTTCGGCGGTTGGATCCATTGGGAGGAACTGCCCGCGCTCTCCATTCATTCCGTTGAGTTGGTGCGCGGGGGCGCCTCGGACCTGTATGGTTCGAGCGCCATCGGTGGCGTTATCAGCATCGTTCCGGTTCGGCCCGAGAGCAATCGCTTCCAACTCTCCACCAGTTACGGTTCTGAAGCGACGACGGACAACTCGTTGCTGGGAATTCTGAAGTTTGGCAAATGGTCTGGCCTGCTGAGTTCACAACTGATCGCCACGGATGGCTACATCCTGGTTGCCCCAAGTTTTCGCGGCCCTATCGATCAGCCGTCGAATGTACACGCGCAAAACGGGTTGACCGAGTTTGATCACGGGCTAAACCATGACGGACGCATTTTCCTGCGCGGTAGCGTCCTCAATGAAGACCGCCATAACGGCACCCCAATCCAGATCAACAGCACGCGTCTTTGGAGGTATGCCGGGGGCGCCGACTGGAGCAATTTAGTGGTCCGCCTCTTCGGCGACAGCGAGCACTACTCGCAGACCTTTTCTACGATCAATGCCTCGCGCACGGCGGAGGGTCTAACCCGGATCGGGAAAGATCCGGCCGACGAACTGGGAGCCGCCGCACACTGGCATCAGCCGATAGGCACGCATTTGCTGATTCTGGCTGGAGCTGACATCCACGATGTTCGCGCCGCCGATTATGAAACCCTATTTACCGGAGCGCAGGGCTACCTCGACACCACGGCGCGTCAGCGTCAGAGCGGCCTTTACGGCGAGTTCCTTTTCACGCCGGCGGCGTGGACCATCAGCGCTTCGGCCCGAGTGGATCACTTCTCCAACTTCGACGCCAGCCAATATAAAACGGCGACTGCCCCGGTGAAGTTGCCCTCGTTGAACGAGACGGTCTTTGATCCGCGCATCGGCATTACACGCCGGATTATCACCACGTTGGCATTGAATGCATCGGCTTTTCGCGCTTACCGCGGCCCGACGGAGAATGAGCTATACCGTACCGGACAGGTGGGCCAGCAAACCACATTGCCCAATCCGGATCTGCGCTCGGAGCGCGCCACGGGCTGGGAGGCTGGCGTTCACGTGGACTTGCCACAGATCGGATCCACTGTCCGAGTCAGCTATTTCTGGACCCAGATCAATCGGCCGATCACCGCTCTTACTTTGGCTACCACTCCCACGAGTACGTTGCTTAAGCGGGAGAACTTGGGCCAGATCGAGAGCCGTGGGGTGTCGCTCGACTATGCCGCGCAGCCTGTGAGCTGGGTTGGTATTGAAGGAGGCTATCAATACGCGAACGCCACCGTCACCAGCTACGCGCAACAGCCGCAGCTTGTGGGGAATTGGATCCCGCAGGTAGCCCGCAATATGGCGACGGCCCAACTCCACTTTTCCAGGCCGCGCGTGGGCCTGCTCAGCGTGCAGGGGCGCATCAGCGGGCATCAATTTGACGATGATGCGAATCAATACCTGTTGCACAGCTACTTCCGCCTGGGCGCCTACATGTCTCACGACTTCGGCCGCCGTTTCACCGCATTCGCTGCCGGGGACAACCTCCTCGATCGAACCATCGAGGCCGGCAAGACACCTACGCTCACGTTAGCGTCGCCGCGGACTGCCAGAATCGGATTACGTATCAACTTCGGAGACTAAGCGAAGTCGTACGAGGAGCTGCTGTTTCTCCCTCTACCTACGAACGAAGATCATCATCTGCTTTGCCACTTGAGCAGTGGAAACACGCTGCTGTAATTGTCCGTCCACAGTCTTACATCCGCGCGCAACGGCGTCGGGAAAGCGGTATTGACGATCTCCGGTTGCGCCAGAAAAGCCTGGTTCGCGGTCACCAGGATCCAATCCGCGTAGTACAGGCCATTCTGGTCATCCCCGTGCGAGTGCACGGACATAGCCCGAAGTCCTGCATCCGCGGCAATCGCAGCCACCACCGGCTCCAGATTGATGTATTGATTGGACACATGGAAGGCGACAATCCCATCCGGTTGCAAGTTCCGGCGATACAGCGCCAGCGCCTCGCGGGTCAACAGGTGTACCGGGATAGCATCCCCGGAAAAAGCATCGACCACGATTACATTAAAATGCTGTGGAGCCTGGGCGGCCAGCGACAAGCGCGCGTCCCCCGGCGCCACATCGATCCGCGCTTTGCTATCTGGAAGGAATGTGAACCAATGCCGTGCCAGCCGTTCGACCAGCGGATTGATCTCGTAAAAGCGGATCACATCCCCGGCGTTGCCATAGGCTGCGACCGTGCCCGTTCCCAGCCCGATCACGCCGACGCGCTTCGTGCCCTGCCCGCAACATAGCCGCATGGCCAAACCCAACCCTGAGTCGGCTGCGTAATAGGTCAACGGCTGCCCCAGAAATTGGGGAGCAAACCACTCCGCGCCGTGCTCGATGGTCCCGTTCAAAAGCTGCCGGTCGGTATCGGATTGCGGTGGCAAGTGCGACTCTCGCACCCGCAGCGTTCCATAGAAGTTTCGCATCAGGGCCACGGTGTCGTCATCGTATTGCCGCACCTGGTTACTCAGCACCACGATCGCGGCGGCCACTCCGACCACCCAGAGCATGCGCAGTCCCCAACCATCGTGCCATGTGGCCGCCAAGGCAATCAGCGCAACCACCACCAGCGTGCCAGCGAGATCGTAATTCGCCCGCAGGACAAGAGGGGCAAGTACTCCAACCAGCATGGTTCCCGTAGCGCTACCTGCCGCGGTAACCAGGTAGAACCTGGTAAGACCCGCAGCTGCCGGCCGTCTGGCATAGAGCTCGCCGTGGAGAAAAAAGCAGGCCACGAACAATCCGATCAGAAACAGTGGAACACTCACGGCGATCGGCAGTTGGGTGCGAATATCCCGCAGCACGTAAGCCATCGAGGCCACCGCCACCAGCACCAGCCGAAGCAACGACTCGCGCACGGGTTGCCATGCACCCTGAAAGGCCAGGATGAACGTCAACAGATACAACGCCAGGGGAGGCAGCCACAAGAGGGGGATGGCCGCGATGTTCTCGCTCATGTGGTGGGTCACTGCGATCAACATCATCCCCCCGCCCAGGCTCAGTACAAACCAGAAGACCTCCGGACGGGGATCGGCAACCACACGATCCGTCGGAGTTGATTCGGGTTCGACAGCTGAAATGCGTCGGCGCCCCTGCCAGCCGATCGCTCCACAGATCACGGCGAAAACCAGAAAGCCGGAACTCCACCACGCCGTTTGCCGATTCATGGTCAGGCGTGGCTCGATCAGAAGCGGATAACTACAAAGGGCCAGGAGTGAAGCAAAATTCGAAAGGGCAAAGAGGCGATAAGCCGACCTGCTTTCAAAGCTGCTCGCATACCAGGCAGTCAGCAGCGGCGTAGTAGCCGAAAGCGCCAGGTAGGGCAAACCGATGATGGTGGCCAGCACCCTGAAGACGGTCAGAGCCGGGTGATAGCTGACCGCTGCCGGGTTGGGCCTGAGGTGAATGCCGAGAGTCAGCAGTCCGGCCGTCAATAGCAGGATATGGATCACGGCCTGTTGCGCCGGGCTGAATCTCGACGATATCCAGTGGGCATAGAGATAGCCGAACAGGAGCATCGTGGAAAAGAAGACCAGGCAAGTCGTCCAGACAGCGGACGATCCGCCCAGTGTAGGTAGCAATTGCTTGGCTGCCATGGGCTCCACGACAAACAGCAGAAAGGCGCTTAGGAAAATCGTGAGTGCGTAAAGGGATCGAAGAAGCTTCATGACAGTTTGCGCACCGTTGGGAGCGCACTCCATGGCGCCCGCGGGTACCACAAGGATGTATCACACAAGCGGCCAACAAGGTAATCTGCACCCAGGTCACCGTTAGGGATAACGAGCGTGATGTAGCCATCTATGCGGATGCTCGCTATTGTTCTCTTCGAGGATCAGTTCTGGGGGAGGGCTGCTCTTCAGCGCGCCCGTGAGCTTCAGCTCACGGGCGTTTGCTATTACGCCCGCATGTCCAATCGGCACAATATAGAATTGAACTCTTTCGACAAGAGGAGATTCTGGAATGGCGCCCGAACCAATGCTGATTGCTCAGAGCAAGAGCCCCCTCTATCTGCTGCCGGCAATGTCGAACCGTCACGGGCTGATCGCCGGAGCAACCGGCACCGGCAAGACGGTGACCCTGCAGGTGATGGCAGAGGCCCTGAGCCGCATCGGCGTGCCGGTGTTCGCCGCCGATGTCAAAGGCGATCTTTCGGGGATCAGCCAGCCCGGGGTCGACAGCCCCAAAATTGCCGATCGCGTTAAAAAGCTCAAGATGACGGACTTCTCTTTCGCCGGCTGCCCGGTAACTTTCTGGGACGTCTTCGGTGAGGAGGGCCACCCCGTTCGAGCGACGGTGTCTGAGATGGGACCCTTGCTCTTCAGCCGCCTGCTGAATCTGAACGAGACCCAATCCGGTGTGCTGACGGCGGTATTCAAAATCGCCGATGACCAGGGACTTCTTTTGCTCGACCTGAAGGATCTGCGGGCAATGCTTCAGTATGCAGCCGACAATGCCAAGGAATTCCAGACGCAATACGGCAATATTTCCGCGGCCAGCGTAGGGGCGATGCAACGCGGCCTGCTGGCTTTAGAGCAACAGGGCGGAGACAAGTTTCTGGGCGAGCCGGCGCTCAACCTCGACGACCTGATGCAGACCGACGCCCAGGGTCATGGTGTGGTCAATATCCTGGCCGCGGACAAACTGATCAACTCGCCCAAGCTGTACGCCACCTTCCTGCTGTGGCTGCTCAGCGAACTGTTTGAGCGCCTGCCGGAAGTGGGCGACGTTGAGAAACCCAAACTGGTCTTCTTTTTCGATGAAGCCCATCTTCTCTTTTCCGACCTGCCTAAAGTTATCGAAGACAAGGTCCACCAGGTGGTTCGTCTGGTCCGGTCCAAGGGCGTAGGAGTGTTTTTCGTCACCCAAAATCCCATCGATGTACCGGACGGCATTCTGGGGCAACTTGGCAACCGCGTGCAGCATGCCGTGCGCGCCTTTACTCCGAAGGACCAGAAGGCGGTCAAGGCGGCGGCCCAGACCTTTCGCACCAATCCCGAAATCAATGTGGAGGAAGCCATCCTGCAGTTAGGGGTGGGTGAAGCGCTGGTTTCCTTCCTCGATGAGAAGGGAACACCGGCTATGGTGGAACGCGCCCTCGTGTGCCCGCCGCGCAGTCAGATTGGGCCGATTACCCCCGCCCAACGGCAGCAGATCATCAGCGATTCCTTAGTCGCTGGTGTCTACGAGAAGATAGTCGATCGCGAATCCGCGTATGAGCTGTTGAAGGCCCGAACCGCCCAGCCTGCCGGCCAAGGTGGCGCCCAACCTGCGTCTTCTCAGCAGCCCGCACCCAAAGCCACCACATGGTATGGAGACCTGGCCTCGCTGGGCTCAGGTTCTTCCAGCGGAAGGCGAGGCGACAGCCTGATAGAGACAGTAGCCAAAAGTGCCGCGCGCACGCTCGGCAGCACCGTGGGGCGGCAGATCGTGCGCGGGGTGCTCGGCAGCCTGCTGGGCGGCACCAGCCGCCGCTAACCCCCTTTGCCGCCATCCCCTTACGCCGGCTGCTGGCGTTGCTGCGAACGTTGTATAGCCTTCTACATCCTTCGCCGATACCTTTAACACAGTCGTGAATCCGCCGAGTTACCCACCGGTTACCCGCCTAGCAACATATTCCCGGGCGCCGCGTTAGTACAGATCGGGCCGGCTTTTAGCCGGCAGGGTCGAGCGATCCGATCGGAACCCGGCATCCGTGCAATTTGCGGTGCTGCTCCGTATCGGGAAGCAAGGAGAAACGCAATGCGTGCCATCGGAGCTATCCGTACTTTATTTCTCGCGTGCCTGGTTTCACTGGTGCCGGCCTCGTCGTTTGCCGGTGTCTTCCTTTCCATAACCATTGCTCCACCCCTGCTGCCGGTCTACGCGCAGCCAGTTTGTCCCGGGGATGGCTACCTCTGGACCCCTGGATACTGGTCCTATGGGGAAGCTGGCTACTTTTGGGTTCCAGGGACCTGGGTGCTTGCTCCCCAGCCTGGATTTCTATGGACCCCCGGCTACTGGGGCTTGGGGGGTGGCTTTTACGCCTGGCATGCCGGTTACTGGGGACCTCACGTTGGCTTTTATGGCGGGGTTAACTATGGCTACGGCTACGGTGGCAACGGCTTCTATGGCGGACGCTGGGAAGGCGGCCATTTCGCCTATAACACCGCTGTGTTGCACGTAAACACTACGGTCGTTCACAACACCTATATTGACAACACGGTGATTCGCAACACCACGGTCATCAATCGCACCAGCTTCAATGGACCTGGTGGCATCAATGCCAGACCCAACGGGCAGGAGCAGGCGGCCATGCGCGAATCGCATGTCCAGCCGACTTCGGAACAGATGGCGCATGAAAACGTGGCCAGCACCAACCGGGCCAACTTCGCCTCAGTGAATGGCGGAAGGCCAGCGAATGCTGCCGTGAGCCGTCCCATGACCAGCACGAGCTACGGAAACCACACGGCGTACAACAACAACAGCCGCCCTGCCTACAACCCGAACAATGGCAGTCACACGGCTTATAACAACAACGTGAGCAATGAGTACAAGGCGCCGTCAAACGGGAACGCGAATAACGGCAACAAGGCGCCGTCAAACAATGAAGCGCATTACTCGACTGCGCCTAACAACAGTGAACCGAAGTACAACCAACAGCCCCACCAGGGCGGCGGCCAACCGCATTATTCCGAACCGCCGCATGAATCGCATCCTAACCAGGGAGGCGGCGGGCACGAACATCGCTAGAGGTTGGTAGTTCCAGAGAAGGCCCCGGCATCCGCCGTGGGCCTTCTTTTTTGGGAAAAAAAGAACCGCAGATCTCTCCACTACGCTGCGCTCCGGTCGAGATGACAATTCATATTTCCAAACAGAAAGTTGTCATCTCGACCGGAGCGCAGCGTAGTGGAGAGATTCTGTGTGGATGCTCCGTCCTGGAAATGTTTTCGACAGGGTAAAGAGAACTGCAGTTCCTGCTACGTCACTTAACCCTCGCCCAACTCCTGCAATAGAAATGCATAGTCCAGGGCAATCTCCTTGAGATAGTCATACCTTCCGGAAGCGCCACCGTGTCCCGCGCTCATATTGGTTTCCAGCAGCAGCAGGTTGTCGTCAGACTTCAGTGTGCGCAGCTTTGCAACATACTTTGCCGGCTCCCAATACATCACCTGGCTGTCATTCAAGGACGTCTTCACCAGCATCGCCGGGTAAGCCTTCCGCTCCAGGTTGTCGTAGGGCGAGTACTGCAGCATATAGGCGAACGCCTCTGGCTGGTTAGGATCTCCCCACTCTTCATACTCGGCGATGGTCAGCGGCAGCGTGGGATCGAGCATGGTGTTCATCACGTCCACGAAGGGCACATGGGAGAGAACCGCCCGGTACAGGTCGGGACGCAGGTTGGCCACCGCGCCCATCAGCAGTCCACCGGCGCTGCCGCCTTCCATGGCGACACGATGAGCGTCGCCATAGCCGTGGGCCGTCAGGAACTCCGTTACGGCAATGAAATCCGTGAAGGTGTTCATCTTTTGCATCAGCCGGCCGGCATCGTGCCACGGCTTACCCATATCGCCTCCGCCCCGAATGTGCGCGTAGGCCAGCACAAAGCCGCGGTCGAGCAAGCTAAGGCGATTGGAATTGAAGCCCACCGGAAGGGAATACCCATACGACCCGTACCCATAGATATAGAGTGGGTTTGTTCCCGCGCCCTTCTTGTCTTTGCGGTACACGAGGGAAACGGGGACTTTCGTCCCGTCCGCGGCGGTGGCGAACAGGCGCTCGGAGCCATACTGCGAGCGATCGAACCCGCCCGGCACCTCCAGTTCCTTGAGTAGCGTCGATTGATTTGTATGCACATCGAATTCGTACACCGAGGTAGGCGACACCAGCGATTGGTACCCATAGCGAAATTTGTCAGTTACAAATTCGCGATTCACGTGCGGATGCGCGCTATACGTAGGTTCAGGAAACGCAATCTGGTGTGCAGGCCCGGCAAACTCTCCCTGCTTATCAAAGAACGTGACCTGCAATTGCGGCAGGCCGTTGGAGCGTTCCACAATCACCGCGAAGGATTGGAACAACTCCAGCTCCTCCAGCATCACGTCGTCACGATGGGCGATCAACTCGCGCCAGTGGGCACGCCCCGGAGTGGCAACCGGGGCAGTCACGACGCGGAAGGTCCTGGCCGTGTCGTTCACCCGCAGGTACCAAAGCCCGTCCCGGTGATCCGCGTAATACTCGATATTCTCGCGGCGCGGTTCGATCAGCGTCCAGCGTCCCTCCGGATCATCCGCAGGCAGGAATTGTTCTTCGCTGGCAGTGTGGCTGGCGCTCTCGAGAACGATATATTTGTCATCGCGGGTGCGGCCTGCACCGACATTAAAGCGCTCATCCCCCTCCTCATAGACCAGAACATCCTCGGCCTGCGGTCTTCCCACAGCGTGGCGGAAGAGCTGGTACTGCCGTTTCGTGGCCTCGTCCTCCACGGTGTAGAACAGGGTGCGATCGTCGCTTGCCCAGACCACGGAGCCGACCCGTTCCGCATGGTCGGCTAAAACCTCGCCGGTCCGCAGGTCTTTGATATGCAGCGTGTATTGCCGAAAGCCGGTGGTGTCAGTGGAATATGCCAGCAAGTTGCCGTCATCGGACACAGTGAGCGCGCCCAAGGCCAGAAAATCCCCGCCGGCCGCCATCTGGTTCATATCCAGGATGACCTCTTCGACCGCCTCCAGCGAATCACGCTTGCGGCAGTAAATGGGATACTGAGCCCCCTGCTCGGTGCGCGAGTAGTAAAAATAATATCCGTCGCGGAAGGGCACCGAAGTATCGCTCTCCTTGATGTGACTCAGCATTTCGCTGTACAGCTTGGCCTGCAATTCTTCCGTGGGCTTCATAGTCGCCCTGGTGTAAGCGTTCTCCAGTTCCAGAAAGGCAATCACTTCGGGGCTGGTCTTTTCGCGAAGCCACCCATAGTCGTCGGCCAACTGGTGTCCATGGATCGTGGTTACGGTTTCCTGGCGGCGTGCGGTTGGTGGCTGAACAACAATCGGTGGCGTAGAAGTCATATCCTTCAAGGATATCTCCTTACCCACGGGGAAACCCGTTATGCTTGTGGGCAAAGCATTGGCCCTCTGCCACTTCGTCCATAGTGCCGCTAACTCCAAAGGAAAGAATAGATTGCCTGTCGACGACAGGAAGTCCGTCCTTCAGGGGAGGCCGGTGGAAGGTTCAAAGTCACCGTGGCCGCAGTCTTCGCATCGTAGTAAATGAGGAGTCAATCATGATGCAACCTACAATCTTCTGCAAAAAGGCAGTGGTCCTGGCCAGTGCAGTGCTGTTATCCGGCAGTCTGGTTTGGGCCCAGAGAAATATGTCGGGCGCCCCGGCCGGTCAGACCGCGGGACAGAACCCCAACATGAATGCGCAAATGAATGGCATGCAGAACAACGGTCAAGCCTCGCCGGCGGATCGGATGTTCGTGAAAAACGCGCTCCAGGGCGGGATGGCGGAAGTTCAACTCGGCCAGCTGACACTGCAGAAAAGTAATAACGAGCAGATCAAGCAGTTTGCCCAGAAGATGATCGACGATCATTCGAAGCTAGGCGACCAGATGAAGCCGGTTGCGCAGCAGATCGGGGTCGATCTGCCAACTGAGATTTCAAAGAAAGACAAAGCCACCATTGCCAAACTCCAGGCGCTCTCTGGATCGGCCTACGATCAGGCCTACGTTAAAGACATGGTCAAAGACCACAAGAAAGATCTGAGCGAGTTCCAGATGGAAGCGTCTACTGGGCAGGATCAAGCAGTGAAAGATGCCGCCTCCCAGGGGAGCCAGGTGATCGCCCAGCATCTGCAACTGATCCAGCAGATCGCCAAAGATCAAAACGTTACCCAGTCAGGGCAGTAAACAGCACAACAATTGTGCGACGCCCGGGTGCCCGCTTCCTCAGGGAGCGGGCACAGCTATGTCTGAGTACAATGGGGGCAATGCGCCAACGCCTGCTTGCGGTCTTTCTCCTGCTTCTTGCCTGTTCCAGCGTCGTACTGGCGGAGCGGGTGCAGGACCTGCCTCAGCCCACCAATTACGTTAGCGATTTTGCCGGGGTCTTATCCCCTGAAACCCAGACTTCCCTGAATGCCCTCTGCACCCAGTTAGACCGTCAGGCGCATGCTCAGATCGCCGTCGTCACCATTAAGTCTCTGGATGGCGAACCAATCGAAAACTTTGCCACTGCGTTGGAAGACAAGTGGAAGGTAGGGAAGAAGGGCACCGACCGTGGCCTGCTGTTGATATTTGCTCCTAACGATCGCAAGTACCGCTTCGAGGTGGGCTACGGCCTCGAGGGTATTTTGCCCGATGGCAGGGTGGGCGATATTGGCCGGCAGATGGTTCCCTATCTGCAACAAAACAATTACGACGCGGCGGTCACGATGGCGGTCCAGCAAATCGCAGGGATCATCGCGGCAGACGCCGGGGTCACTCTCACCACAAGCTCCCGTACCTATGCAACCGCTCCTCAGACGCGGCCGCTCACTTTGGGCGAGCTGGTAGTGCTGGGCATCATCCTCCTGCTGGTTATCCTCTTCCTGGCGCGCTTCGGCGGTTCCGGCCTGCTCGGATTTCTCATTGGAATGTTCATGGGCGGCGGCGGTGGAGGTCGAGGTGGTTGGGGTGGCGGTGGCGGCGGATTTGGTGGCGGCGGAGACGGAGGGTTTGGTGGATTTGGCGGGGGAAGTTCCGGTGGCGGTGGCGCTTCCGGCAGCTGGTAGGCTGTTTTAAGTCAAGACTGATGAGAAGGAGAACGTTCGCATGAGACGTGGGCTTTGGATTGGAATCGCGGCATTGGTGGTGATATTCCTGGCGGTGCTGCTGGTTTTCGGCAGCTATGTAAGCGCGAAGAATCAAATGGTGACAAAAAGGGAAGCGGTCACCGCATCCTGGGGAGAAGTCAACAATCAGCTGCAGCGTCGTGCGGATCTGATCCCGAACCTGGTCGAAACCGTGAAGGGATACGCCAAGCAGGAAACCACGGTCTTTGGTGATATCGCGAATGCACGCGCAGGCCTACTGAACGCGCATGGCGACCCGAAAGCCTCGATTGCGGCGAACGGCCAGCTCGATGGGGCGCTGGGGCGGCTGTTGGCATTGTCGGAGAACTACCCGGATCTGAAGTCGAATGGAAACTTTCAACGGCTTTCCGATGAGCTGGCCGGTACAGAAAACCGGATCAGCGTCGCCAGAATGCGCTACAACCAGACAATTCAGGACTACAACACATTTATCGGGCAGTTTCCCAACAGTATCTGGGCGGGGATAGGCGGATTCCAGCGGAACAACGACTACTTCCAGGCCAGCGCAGGCGCTCAAAACGTGCCCAAGGTGACCTTCTAGAAAGCCACGCAAAACCCGAAATCGCGGGTGCCTCTTCTTCGCTGCAAGGCGAAGGGGCACCCGCGATTTTCTGGGATTAGGAACGGGAGATCGTTCTAGGCTCGGGCAAAGGAAGCCACTGCACTCGCTTCGTCGTCCTTGACGTCGAAAACGGTGTAGAGCTTGGTGATTTGCAGCAGGTCGTGGACCTTTTTGGTGAGGTTCAATAGCTTCAGGTCTCCGCCCTGGTTGCGGACGGTAGTAAACGCGCTGACCAGTTCGCCAATTCCCGAGCTGTCAATGTACGTAACATCCCCCAGATTCAGCAGGATCTGTTTGGAGCCTTTGGCGAGAAGATCCCGAACGGAGTCTCGCAGTGTCACACTGCCTTCCCCCAACGTAATGCGACCGCTGCAATCCATAATTGTGATCCCGTCCACCTGACGGGTTTTGATTTTCATGCTCACGAAAACTCCTCCTTAAATTGCGGAACGGGCGGTTCCTAGATGTTTGATGAGGGTAAGTTCGGTGCCGGGATGCAATTGTCGAAAGTGTACCTCATCCATGAAAGAGCGGATCAGAAAGATACCCCGTCCTGAACCGCGCAGCAGATTCTCCGGGGCCAGCGGGTCGGGCAGCGTATCCGGGTTCAAGCCTTTTCCCTGATCGGCGATAACAAACCTTAGCGACTCCTGCGTCTGTTCAAAGGAAGCTGTGATGCTCTTCTCGGGATCGTAGGCGTTGCCGTGGAGGACCGCATTCACCGCGGCTTCGCGGACCGCCATGGCGACGCGGTAGATATCTTCTTCTTCCAGCCCGGCCTTCCTGGCCATCTCTTCCGCGGTTTGTTCCACGCGATTGACGCTGTCAAGCGAGGACTCAAGTGTGTAGGTAATCCGGCTAGCCTGTGATCCACCCAATTGCCGACCTCGTGTGACGCGCTGGGCCTTACCGACGGAAGCCCCTTGTGCGCAAGTTTGCTTGGCCCGAAGCCTCATGTCAAGGCACATTCAGAGCTTAGAACCCGGCCCACCCTGTCTTCTAAATCAATTCGTACCCTGCAAAGAAGTACCCAATCTCGAATGCCGCCGTATCCTCGCCGTCAGAACCGTGTATCGCGTTCTCTTCAATCGAGGACGCGAACAGCTTGCGAATGGTGCCTTCTGCCGCATTGGCCGGGTTGGTTGCTCCCATCAGCTTGCGCAGGTCGGCGATGGCATCCTCTTTCTCCAGCACCATGGCGAAGATCGATCCGGAGGACATGAACGAGGTGAGCGAATCAAAGAAAGGCCGCTGGGAATGCACGGCGTAGAAACCCTCAGCCTGCGCCTTGGACAGAAACATCTTCTTGACCGCGACAATCTTGAAGCCGGCCTTCTCGAACTCCGCGAGAATCGCGGCGGTATAGCCTTTGCGGACTGCATCCGGCTTGATGATGCTGAACGTGCGTTGCATGTAACTCCTATTTTCCGATTACTTTGGCTAACGTTTCGCCGATCGCGGCCGGTGACTGCACCACGTGGATGCCGGCGGCAGTGAGTGCCTTCATCTTGTCGGCCGCAGTGCCCTGGCCGCCGGAGATGATGGCTCCGGCATGGCCCATGCGCCGTCCCGGGGGCGCTGTCTGCCCTGCGATGAAGCCCACCACCGGCTTCTTTACGTGGGCTTTTACATAAGCGGCAGCAGCTTCTTCGGCTGTGCCTCCGATTTCCCCGATCAAAATGATGGATTCTGTGTTCGGGTCCTCATTCAGTAGCTTGAGCGCATCCACGTGCGTGGTCCCGATGATGGGATCGCCGCCAATGCCGATTGCCGTCGATTGGCCGATTCCGCGCTGGGTCAGCTGGTAGACCGCCTCATACGTGAGGGTCCCGGAGCGGGAGACAATACCCACGCTGCCCTGTTTGTGGATCCGGCCGGGCATGATGCCGACCTTGGCTTTGCCCGGGGAAATCACGCCCGGGCAGTTGGGCCCGATCAGCCTCGATTTCGACTTGCTGAGCACGCTCCACACCTTGACCATATCGTTGGTGGGGATTCCCTCGGTAATGCAGATAATGAGCGGCAGCCCCGCATCCTCAGCCTCGAGGATGGCGTCCGCGGCAAAAGGTGGCGGCACAAAGATGACGGTGACATTGGCCCCGGTCTTCTCCACGGCTTGGGCAACGGTGTCAAAAACCGGCCAGCCCTCATGTACCGTGCCCCCTTTGCCCGGCGTGACTCCGCCAACGACTTTGGTCCCATACTCGGCGCAGCCCTTGGCGTGAAAGGTGCCCTCTTTGCCGGTAATCCCCTGCACGATGAGCCGCGTATTTTCGTCCACTAACACAGACATTGATTGCTCCCTATTGCTCTTGCTTTATTTCTTTGCGGCCTTCTCTTTAGCCGCCTTGACTGCCATGGCCGCAGCGTCCTGCATGGTTTCGCCGATAATGAAGTTGAGGCCGGAGTTCTTGAGGATTTCCCGGCCCTGCTCCACGTTGGTGCCTTCCAGGCGAAGGACCACCGGAACCTGCACGTTGGTCTTCCTGGCGGCCTCCACAACCCCGTGAGCCAGCGTGTCGACTCGCAGGATGCCGCCGAAGATGTTGATAAAGACGGCTTGCACGTTCTGGTCCGAGAGCAGGATTTCGAAGGCATGCTCGATCTGCTGCTGGTTGGCGCCCCCGCCTACATCCAGAAAATTGGCCGGCGATCCGCCCGCGTACTGGATGATGTCCATAGTCGCCATCGCGAGTCCCGCCCCGTTCACCATGCAGGCGATGTTGCCATCGAGCTTGATGTAATTCAGCGCATACTTCGAGGCTTCCACTTCCAACGGATCTTCTTCAGCGGTGTCGCGAAGTTCCTTAAGTTCCTTGTGGCGGAAGATGGCGTTGTCGTCGAAGTTGATCTTGCAATCGAGCGCCAGCAGGCGGTCGTCGGTGGTGGTGATGAAGGGGTTGATCTCCAGCAGGGAAGCGTCCGTCTCCAGAAACACCTTGTAAAGGCCGGTCATGAACTTGACCGCTTCGTTGATCTGCGTCGGCTTCAGTCCTAGCGCGAAGGCAAGCTTACGGGCCTGGTAGGGCTGGAAACCGACGGCGGGATCGATGTAGGCCTTGAAAATCGCCTCAGGATCCTTGGCGGCCACCTCTTCGATCTCCATCCCGCCGGCCTGCGAGGCCATGAACACTAACTTGGCGGTGGCGCGGTCGAGCACGATGCCCAGGTACAGTTCGCGGGCGATCGGCGACATCTCTTCGATCAGCAGGCGCTGCACCTTCTGGCCCTGGGGTCCCGTCTGGTGGGTGATCAATTGCATGCCGAGGATCTTCTTGCTATATTCCTCGGCCTCCGCCAGAGTCTTGGCGACTTTCACGCCGCCGCCCTTACCCCGGCCGCCGGCATGGATCTGCGCCTTGACCACCACGCCCTTGGCGCCCCCGGTAAAGAGCCGTTTAGCCACATCCAGCGCTTCTTCAAGCGTGTTGGCCACTTCACCCTTGGGAACAGCGACGCCGTACCTCTCCAGGATGTCTTTTGCCTGATACTCGTGAATTTTCATTCTTTTCGGTCTTTGGACAGAACCTCCATACTAAAGGGATTAGACCTCCAGGGCAAAGCGCCGCGGTAATGTCGCTGGACGAGGGAGCCCTCTGCGGTTCTCCTTGGGGCTCTGCAACGCAACCGGCGTGCGGTTAGGATGTTACCCATGTCCCACCTGGCAGAGCTGCTCAAGCATGTAGCCGAAGATGGCGGCACACTCACGCAGCAGCAGGGAAGCTCCGCCTTGCGCGACATGCTTGAGGGAGATGCAACCGATGCGGAGATCGCCTCATTCTTGACCGCGATTGCCGCCCGCGGCCCCACCGTCGAGGAGCTCTCGGGTTTCGTCCAGGCAATGCGCGCCCTGAGCCGCCCGGTCCCTTTGACCGATCCGGAGCGGGAGCAACTGGTCGACACCTGCGGTACCGGCGGCGACGGTCACGGAACCTTCAATATCTCCAGTGCGGCCGCCCTGGTGGCAGCGGCTGCGGGCGTCAAGGTCGCCAAGCATGGCAACCGGGGGGTCACTTCGAGATGCGGTTCGGCCGATGTGCTGCAGTCGCTCGGTATCCCGGTCGAACTTGAGCCGGAAATGGCAGTCGAGTGCCTGCGCCAGACCGGGTTTATGTTTCTTTATGCCCCGGCGCTGCACCCTGCCATGAAGCGGGTACAGCTGGTGCGCCGTGCGCTCGGCTTCCGCACCATCTTCAACCTTGCCGGCCCGCTGACCAATCCCGCGGGGGCCAGCGCGCAGGTCATCGGCGTCTACGCTCCAGAAGGGCTTAATCTCCTTGCAGGGACCCTGGCTCGGCTCGGCGCCAGGCATGCTTTGGTGGTCCACGGGCGAGACGGTCTGGATGAGCTCACATTGAATGGAATGAGCGACGTCGCCGAGGTTCGTGGGCAATCCATCCGCAACTTCACCCTGCAAGCCACCGAGGCTGGGCTGGCGCCTGCTCCGCTCCGCGCCCTGGCTGGCGGGGATGCGAAGGAGAACGCGCTTCTGATCGAATCCATTTTGCAGGGCGAAAAAGGGCCCAGGCGGGACGTGGTTCTGTTGAACGCCGCGGCGGCTCTCATCGTCGCCGGCCACGCGCTCGATTTTGCCGGTGCTGTCGGCTGTGCCGCTGACGCGATAGACTCAGGTGCTGGCCTGCGGCTGCTATCGCAGCTGCGTAAATTCGATAGCCCGTAAGGGGGTTCGCACGATGCCCATCCAAACCCAACCCATCGTTGCTTGCTGTGCCGCGATAATCCTGGCGGCGGCTGCTCTACCCACCCACGCCCAACAGATCGTGGTCAGTAAAGACAACCGGACCATTGCCGTCACCACCAGCGCTGACGCCAGCGCCGACGCAGATACGGTCACCGTCCAGGTCGGCTTCCTGGTCTACGGCGCGGATCAGGACTCTGCCTATGCCCTGGGCTCCAAGACGTCGAATGCCATAGCCGCGGCGCTGAAGGCGGGTGGCATCCCGAAAGACGCCATCCAGAGCGATTCCCAGAGTATTGGGCCGGTGCAGCAATATGGCAACCAGGAATGGACCGCGGCTGAGAAAGCCGAGCGAAAGTTTCAGGTGACGCAGAGCTGGAGCGTCAAAACCGCCGCGGCCAACAGCGCCCAGGTTCTCGATGTGGCGGTTAAGGCGGGCGCAAACCAGAGTGGACAGATGTCCTGGAGCGTGGCGGATCAGGATGGGTTGCAGGCGAAAGCCGCGAAGATGGCGCTCGACCGTGCCCGGCAGATCGCCCAACAGATGGCGGCCGGCCTGAACGCCACTCTCGGCCCGTTGGTCTATGCCAGCAATGAAGCTCCTGCGCGGGAACCCGGACCGTTGATGAAGGGGGCCACCTTCGCCATGGCTGCAGCGGCTCCTCCGGTGGAAAAGCCACTCAGCATCAGCGCGCCCAAGGTGACGGCCTCGGCCACCGTCTACGCAGTGTTTAGTATCCAATAGAGTTACATCGTAAACCGCAGCCGGGAAGGGTTGCGTCGTATGCTGGGATGAAAGGGATGCACCACCCATGGCGAGATATGAGTATCGCGATTTACGACCGTCGGCCGAAGCCAAGGACCTGTATTGCCGTTGGCTGACGCATCTGGATGAAGAATTCACCCGTCACAAGGAACCTCGCCTGCGGAGTGAAATCGTGCGCGATTCGCTGCACCAGATTTATCTCGGCCGGCCCCATGGAGGCAAGCTCAACACCACGCTGATCTCTGAACTCCCCGGCAATGTCCTGCAGATGTCCTTCGACCCATGCAACGTAACCCTGGAACCGGAATATTACGGCGACGTCGACGTGGAGAAGTACGCCGAGCGCAAGCCGTTGATCTGGTTCTGGCAAATGTTTGACCGGTCACCGCTCGGTTTGAACCACTGGCTTGGATTTCGCTTCCGGAAAATGCTGGCCAGGCATATTTTCAAGCACGTCGGCAAGAACGTGAAGATCTTTCACGGGGTCGAATTCAGTTTCGGTTACAACCTGACCGTGGAGGACGATTGCACCATCCATAAATACGCAATGTTGGATGACCGCGGCGAACTCATCATTCGCAAAGGAACCTCGCTCTCCGATTATGCCGCGGTGTATTCGCACTGGCACAACGCGACGGACTATCTGGATGTGGAGAACCGCACCACCGAGATTGGGCCCGGCACCCGCCTTACCTATCACTCGGCGGTGATGGCCGGCGTCAAGGTCGGCGAAGACGCCATGCTGGGCGCTATGGGCGTCGCCACCCACGATCTTCCCCCCCACGCCATTTGGGGAGGCGTCCCTGCCCGCGAGATCAAGAGAAAAAACCAAACGTAAAGTAGTCTCTACTACACTGCGCCCTGGCCACCAGGGCGGGTGCCCCGTGTCTCGCCCTTTGTTGGCGAGAGGTGGGAAATAAGCTGCCCTCACCCCCTGACTCCGCACCACTCGGTTTCTTCGGACGGTAGCGCTTTTCCTCTCCCCCAAACGCTCTCACCGCGAAGATTGCAAACCCACTTAGCCTTCAGTGACCGTGCTACCATCAGGCTGTTCATGCGAACTCCTGACATCGTCCTGGGGATCTTTCAATTTGTCGTATTGTTGCTTGCGCTGAGCCTTCATGAGTCGGCCCACGGATGGATGGCTTCGCGGCTGGGCGACCAGACAGCACGAATGTTGGGACGCATCACGTTGAACCCGCTCAAGCATATTGATCCGGTAGGCACGGTGATGCTGCCCCTGGTCGCGCTAGTGACCCACATTCCCTTGATCGGCTGGGCCAAGCCAACTCCCGTCAATGGCCGCAACTTCAAGCATTTCGTGCGCGACGATATTTTGACCACGCTGGCCGGCCCGGTAAGCAACGTCATTGGATCGGTGATTTCGTTGCTGGTGTTGATCGCCATTGCCAAGACGTCGCCGGTCGGCCTCGCCTCGGTGCGGTCCGTCGCTCTGCGCGGTTATAGCGGTCTCGATCCGGATCTTATGGCGGCCAGCCCGGTGGCTTACCCGCTGACCCTCATTTTCTACTTCGGCATGCTGCTCAATCTCTTTCTCGCCGCATTCAATCTTCTTCCCTTACCCCCATTGGACGGAAGTCACATCTTCCGCCACATGTTGCCCTATCGCTGGCTACCGGTCTATGACCGCCTGGGGATCCTGAGCCTCTTCCTCATGCTGTTCTTCGGTGGAGGCGTCACCATGGCAATGATTAATCCCGTGCTCGGCTTCTTCCGCGTTTTGCTGCTCTCGATCGGATAGGTTTTTCCGTACAATCGAGCCAGTGAATCAAGACTCGAATCGCTCCCAACTCAAACGCGTGCTGAGCGGCATGCGGCCCACCGGCAAACTGCATCTCGGCAACTACATGGGCGCCCTCTACAACTGGGTACGCCTGCAGCACGACTACAACTGCTACTTTTTTGTCGCCGACTGGCACGCCCTCACGACCGACTACGCCGATACCTCAAACGTCAGGCAAAATACCGTCGACGTAGCGCTCGATTGGCTGGGCGCCGGGTTAGACCCCGATCGCTGTGTCCTGTTTGTGCAGTCGCTGGTGCCCCAGCATGCCGAACTGCACCTGCTGCTTTCCATGATCATGCCACTCGGTTGGCTGGAGCGGGTGCCGACCTACAAAGAGCAACAACTGCAGATCGGCGATGTGGCCGCGGGTGGTAAGGATCTGACTACCTACGGATTCCTTGGCTATCCCTTGCTGATGGCAACGGATATTCTGATCTATCAGGCGGATTTTGTCCCCGTGGGGCAAGACCAGGTGGCGCACGTGGAAGTTACCCGTGAAGTAGCCCGGCGATTCAACCATTTCTATCCCGCCGCCGGCGATGCGCCTGCGATTCTGCCCGAGCCGCAGGTATTGTTGACGCCCTCCCCCAAGCTGCCTGGAACCGACGGGCGAAAGATGTCGAAAAGCTACGGCAACACCATCCTGCTCACCGATCCGGAGCCAGTAGTGCGGCAGAAGCTGAAGACCATGGTGACGGATCCCGCGCGGGTACGGCGGAGCGATCCGGGTGATCCGGATGTATGCCCGGTAGGCGATCTGCACAAGGTCTTTTCCTCAGTGGCGACGCTGGAGAAGGTCTATGCCGGTTGCCGGTCAGCGGGTATCGGCTGCATCGAGTGCAAGGGTTGGGCCGCGGACGCGATCGTCGCGGAGCTGCTGCCTATGCAGGAGCGGCGCCGCCAATATGAGCAGCAACCGGGCCTGGTCCACGACATTCTCCACCAGGGTTCGGCGCTCGCGCGGGCTCGGGCGGAACAGACCATGGAGCAGGTGAGAGAAGCCATGCACCTGGTGCACCCTGAGTTTGGAGAGCGCGCGCAATGAGCGAAGAACCGCGCAGCGAAACCGAGGCGCAGGCGAAAAAGAGGGAGGCTGCCGAGAGCGCATCTCCTTACAGCATCAGTGTGGGTCAAGTCTACGACGGGCCACTCGACCTGCTGCTCGACCTGATTCGTAAGCAGGACATCGACATCTACGACATCCCGATCGGCAAAATCACAGCCCAGTTTCTGGCCTACGTGGAAGGTTTGAAGCAGACCGAGGTGGATGCCGCGGCGGACTTTATTTACGTGGCTTCGCTGCTGATCCACATCAAGAGCCGCATGCTTCTCCCGCGAATGCCGGCGGATGGGGTCGAGGGCGAGCAGGAGGATCCGCGCCGCGAGTTGGTGGAGCGGCTGCTGGAGCACGAACGCTTCAAGAACGCTGCCCAGATGCTGTTGCAGAAGCAACAGATTGAAGCTGCAACCTGGACCAACCCCGCGATGCGGGAATTTCTTGATGAAGAGGGAACCGAGCAGGAGATCGCGGCCGACACGGTTGACCTGGTGCGAGTCTTCCGGGAAATTCTAGACCGCGCGCGGAGCAGGCCGGTGCTCGACGTAGATGAGGAAGCCGTGACCGTCTCCCAGATGCTCGACTACGTCCGGCGGCGCCTGATCATGGAGGAGCGGCCGGTCTCACTCAGCAGCCTGCTCAGAAATACTCGCTCCGAGCGGGCGCTGATCTGTATGTTTCTGGCGCTCCTGGAGTTGGTGCGCTTGCAGGCGGTGCTGCTGCGCCAGGACGGCAACTTCAAAGAGGTCTACATCAAAAAGCATGCGTCCTTCGAGTCGCTCATGAACCAGGGCACCATGCAGGCCACGGACGACTGGCGTTAGGTCATTCCAGTTTTGCCGGATCTCAAGAGCCTGTGGAAAAACGCCGTTTTGTATCAGGGCACGACTTTAGTCGTGCCGTTAATGACTGACAATACGCCGGGCTTTAGCCCCTGAGGTGCGTCTTGCCTGCCCCCTCATGACTTTCCCCACTCGCGACCAACCCAAGACCCGTTCCGTTAGACCCCAAAAGCCAAATTCGCAGAACTTTAACATTCCCAGGGACCACAATTCATATTGCCAGCTAGTGCGCTTTGGTACCGTGCGGATACCTGTAGTGTGGAGTGTGCGCACGTGAATGAAGGATCTTCTGCGGTTTTGACCGCCCCCCCTGGAAAGCCATCTCTTCTCCAGGAAAAAATGAACAAAAAACAGGGCAAGATCCCGATGATCATCTTCGGGCTTGTTCTCATCGGCGGCATCGGCTGGGCTGGGTCCCAACTCCTGGGCGACCTGTTCGCGAATGGGCGCACCGCCTCGGCGATGGCCTATTTTCTCCTGGCCATCGCGTTGTTGATCGCCCTGGGGTTTGAGTTCGTCAATGGCTTCCACGATACCGCCAACGCCGTAGCTACCGTGATCTACACCCACTCGCTCGAACCTCATATTGCCGTGATGTGGTCTGGCATGTGGAACCTGATCGGGGTGTTGCTCTCCTCGGGGGCTGTGGCTTTCGCCGTGGTCTCGCTGCTGCCCGTAGAGCTCATCCTCAAAGTAGGTTCGGGCGCCGGCTTTGCCATGGTCTTTGCGCTGCTGGTCTCCGCCATCCTTTGGAATCTCAGTACCTGGTGGTATGGCCTGCCCGCCTCCAGCTCGCACACCCTGATCGGTTCGATCATCGGGGTCGGCGTCGCGAACCAGTTGATGTCCACCTCATCGGGAACCACGGGCGTGGATTGGTCGCAAGTGGGCAAAGTCTTCCAGGCGTTGCTTGTTTCCCCGCTTGTCGGGTTTGTCTTTTCCGGACTTTTGTTGCTGTTGTTCAAGGTCGTGATCCGGGACCCGCGGCTCTTTGAGCCGCCCAAGGCAGACGCGCCCCCGCCGTTCTGGATTCGCTGCCTGCTGGTGGGAACCTGCACCGGTGTCAGCTACGCCCATGGCTCCAATGACGGGCAAAAAGGCATGGGCCTCATCATGCTGATCCTCATCGGCACCGTGCCCACCGCCTATGCCCTGAATCATGCGGTCGGCTACAGTCAGGTCCAGGATTTTGTTGCGGTCTCAGAACAAGCAGCTAAAGTGCTCACTTCCCATGTTGACGTCAATGCGGTTATGGACGATCCACGCGCCGATCTGACCGAATATCTGCAGACCAAGAAGCAGACGCCGACGACCATTCTGGCGGAACGCCAGATGATCCTCGAGATCGAGCACGAGGTTGGCCAGTACAAGACGCTCAAGGGTGTGCCGGCCAATCAGCAGTCGAACGTACGCAACGACATGTACATCTCGAGCGAGACGTTGCGTCTTTTCGCCAAGGCCAAGAAACCGGCGTTTACCGCGGAGGAAGCCGCGGTCATGACCAATTACAAGAAGAAACTTGATCTTGCAACCAAGTTCATTCCTGTCTGGGTGAAGGTTGCTGTGGCGATTGCACTTGGCTTGGGCACCATGGTTGGCTGGAAGCGCATTGTCGTCACTGTAGGCGAGAAGATCGGGAAAACACACCTGACCTACGCCCAGGGTGCTTCCGCCGAGCTAGTGGCTATGTGCACTATTCTTGCTGCGGATATGTACGGCATGCCGGTAAGTACTACCCACGTGCTCTCCTCCGGCGTGGCGGGTACCATGCTGGCTAACAAGAGCGGGCTGCAGTGGTCGACCATCCGCAACATCGCTGCGGCATGGGTCTTCACCTTGCCAGTGGCGGCTCTTATGTCGGCCGGCCTTTTCTGGCTCTTTGTGCAGTTTGCCCCCAAGGGATAGCCACAAAGCCGGCACGGCAGCAAAGACGAGCGAAAAGATAGGTGCTTCGATACTATGAATCGAGGCGCCTTTTCTTTTTCCCGGCGCCGTTGATTCGCCCATGAGTTTGAAAGCCAAATTAGAAGCCGTAGTCTACGCAGCGGAAGAGCCGGTCACGCTGGCGCAGCTAGCTGCCATCTTCAGCGAAGAAGTTTCGCCGGAACTCGAGGCGACCCCCGAACCCGGTGAACCCGAGGCGGAACAGATCGCGTTGCTTTCTGCCGCCGCTCCGGTTGAAGAATCGTCTGCCAACGACGCGGTCGAGACCGAGCCGCCAACCGGCGAAACCCAGGTTGAAACCGCTGAGGGCCACGAGAAGAAGGCAGCCCGCCAGCGGGACCGCCGGGTTCGCCAGATACTGCAGCGGGTGCTTGATGAACTGATCGCAGATTACGCAAACAGTGAGCGGGGCATGGAGATCAGGGAGATTGCCGGTGGCTACCGCATGGCGACGAAGCCGGAATACCACGACGCAGTGCGCGGCTTTGTGAAGAGCTTGAAGCCGCCCATGAAGCTCTCGCTGCAAGCCCTGGAAACGCTGGCCGTAATTGCCTATAAGCAGCCTGTGACCGCACCCGAGGTCAGCGAGATACGGGGAGTCGATTCCGGCGGCGTGCTCGGTGGCCTGGTCAGCCGCAAACTGATTACTACTGCGGGAAGAAAACCAGTGATTGGGCGCCCTATCCTCTACAAGACCACCAAGGAGTTTCTCCTCCGCTTCGGCCTGAAAGACGTAAACGACCTGCCCAGCATGGAAGAGTTTGAAAAGATGGCGGGCGAGCTGGCTGAGTCCGAAGCCGAGGGCGAGGCACAGGACGCGGTGATGCAAGCCGGCAATCCTGAGCCGGATGCAGAGTCGCCAAATACTGCGGGCGAGCCATGAACGCTGTCGAAGAGCAAGCCGGCGAACCGAGTCAGCAGCGGCTGCAGAAGATCATCGCTGCTGCCGGCATCGCTTCCCGGCGCAAGGCGGAAGAACTGATTGCCTCCGGGCGCGTGCAGGTCAACGGCCAGACCGTGACTGAGCTTGGGACCAAGGCCGATGCCCAGCGCGACCATATCCGGGTGGACGGCAAGCTGCTCAAAAAGCCTCAGGATTTTCGCTACTTCATGCTCAACAAGCCCAAAGGGGTGGTGACGACGGTCTCGGATCCCGAAGGGCGGCCGACCGTGATGAAGTTTTTCTCCCGCGTCGGGGCTCGCGTCTTTCCCGTCGGCCGTCTGGATTACCAGAGCGAAGGCTTGCTGCTGATGACCAACGACGGTGACCTGGCCAACATCCTCACCAGCGCCGCTTCCCTGGTGGAAAAGACCTACCTGGTAAAAGTGAGCGGCAAGCCCAGGGAGCAGGCGCTGGAGCAGTTGCGCCGCGGGGTGATGATCGAACGTGGCCGCCGCGGTGAGCACGAGGGCCGCGTCATGACCCAGCCAGCCAGCATCACCCTCATCCGCGACACTGACAATCCCTGGTACGAGGTGGTATTGACCGAGGGTAAGAACCGGGAAATTCGCAAGATGTTTGAAGAAGTGGGCCACTTTGTCGAGAAGGTCAGGCGGGTTGGCTTTGGGCCCCTGGTGCTGGACGTAAAGCCGGGCGAAATGCGTGAGCTCAACGAAGAAGAAGTGACTCAGCTGAAGCGGGCCGCGCGGAAGAAGCCAGCATCGCCGGAAGGGCTGCGAAAAGCGCCGAGGCGCCCAAGATCTGGACCAGCCACGTTGCCAAAGCCTGCGCGCAAGCGCATAGCGAGCCGGGGGCCCGCGAGGCGTCCGTAGGGGTGTCCTATGATGTCTTGATCGTGGGCGCCGGCGCGGCGGGTCTCTTTTGCGCCATCCATGCAGGCCGCGGCGGCCGCCGCGTTTTATTGCTCGACCATGCTAACCGGCTGGGCAAGAAAATCCTGATCTCCGGTGGAGGCCGCTGCAACTTCACCAACCTGCACACCACGGCGGAAAATTTCCTCTCCGCTAATCCGCACTTTGCCAAGTCCGCGCTTGCCCGCTATACACCAAGCGATTTTCTGCAGTTGGTAGAGCAGCACAACATCTCATGGCATGAGAAAACGCTGGGACAGCTCTTTTGCGATCGAGCAGCCAGCGACATTGTCTCCATGCTGGAGCAGGAGTGTGCCGCGGTCGGGGTGACGGTACTCCTGGCCACCAGTGTTCGCGAAGTCACGCACAGTAACGGTTTCCATCTAAACACTGATCGTGGAGTTTTCTCGGCTAGCTCCCTGGTGATCGCCACCGGTGGTTTATCGATACCCCGAATGGGAGCGACACCGTTTGGCTACCAGATCGCGCATCAGTTTGCTTTAGCCATCCAACCTTGCCGTCCCGCTTTGGTGCCGCTCACGTTCCATCCCGAGGACCTCGCCCGTTACGCCGATCTGGCGGGGATTTCAACTGCCGTGATCGCGACCGCCGGCGCCGGGCGCTTTCGCGAAAAACTGCTCTTTACCCACCGTGGTCTTAGCGGGCCGGCGGTATTGCAAATCTCTTCCTACTGGCAGCCTGGTGAGCCTGTGGTAGTTGATCTTGTCCCGGACCGCCAATGGACGGACGAACTCCGTGCGCAACCGTCGCGCGATCTACAGAGTGCCCGAGCCGCGTTGCGCGCCATTCTTCCCCATCGTCTTGCCGATCGGTGGCTGGCGATTTATCCCCCTTCCGCCTGGACCAACACGGCAATCGACGAAGCCGAAAGCGCACTCCACCACTGGACGCTTTATCCGGCAGGCACCGAAGGCTACGAAAAGGCCGAGGTAACTGCGGGCGGAGTGGACACGGCGGAGCTAAGTGCGAGAACCATGGAGAGCCGCAAAGTCCCCGGTCTCTATTTCATCGGGGAAGTGGTCGATGTGACCGGCCATTTGGGCGGCTTCAACTTTCAGTGGGCCTGGGCCTCAGGCGCGGCCGCGGGCCGTGCCCTGGCAGGCGACGGCTGATTCCGGTGCGCCATGTTCACCCCAATGCAAAGGGAAGGCGCTGCCCCTCTCCTACCAGCGGAGAATCCGACTCTAAGCGTCAAACCAAATCTGCTCCCGGCTCTCGACGCCAGAGGCTGACAGACCACCACAGCAGAACCAGCAGGTACACGGAAATCCTGAAGAACGAAAAGAAAACGTAGTCGCGCATTTCGCGGCCGGTGGTGAAGTAGCCACCGCCCGCAAGAAGCGCCGCCGAATAAACTCCAAACCCAAAACTGATGGCCGCAACATGACTGCGCCAGGAAAGCCGCATGGGGCGGAGCAGAAAGGCGAGCACCAACGCCCACTCCACCATAAGCACAGAAAGCAAAAAGTGAATCAGAGCCAGGACCGCGCGTATCGAGGAGTGGCCCGGCGGCGCCAGCCGCATCACGATCAACACACCGCTGGCGACGATCAGCAAGGGTAGGGTAATCCGGCGCAGGTCGCCCAGTGGGCGCAAGGCAATCCACGCGAGTTCCGCGAGGACGGCGCATTGCAACAGGAGGTCCGAAATGTCGACGACGATGGTAGTGAACAGGTGCGCCGGATGACCGAAAATACGCAATCCGGCGGCGAGCCCCAGGGACCGCAACAAATAAAAAACAATGAGCAGGGTAAACCACGGAAACCGGGCGACTCGCTTGCGCATGAAAAGCACGGCGAGAAGAAGCAAATGTCCAAGGAGCCCAGTGGCCCAGATAAGGTGGTCGGTCATGGATTGGGTCAATGTCAGTGTAGTTGGTTTCCAGCGTGCGGGAGCACGCGGCCCAAACTGGTAATCTTCAGGAAACGTACGCCGCGTAAAGAAATGACGGGTGCCCCATCCTTGCCGTGCTTTCAGGCAAGGGTGGGATGCCACGACCTTCTGCATCAAGACTCGCACCCTCTCACAATTTGCTGGAAACAAACATGAAACTGCGCAGCCGAATTGTTCTTCTAGCGGTCTTCCCCTGCCTGATGTCCGGGGCCCACGCACAGTCCACGGCGCCCGACATTGTGCTGGAGGGCAAAGTGATCGGCAGCCAGGACAAGACCTACCTTGAAGTTCCTTTCCCGGTGCCGGCAAATGTGCATCGCATCAGCGTCGATTTCCAGTACACGGGGCAAGAGGAGAAGACGACTCTCGACCTGGGCATCGCCGACCCCGAGCGCTTCCGTGGCGCGAGCGGCGGCAATAAGAGCCACTTCACCATCAGCGAGACCGATGCGACTCCCTCCTACCTGCCGGGCCCGATCCTTCGCGGTCAGTGGAAGTTGCTTATTTCGGTGCCGAACATCCGGCCACAAAGCACCTCGGCCTATCGTGCCGAGATCCGCTTCAACGCCGCCCTTGAAGATAGTGGTTTCTCCCTCACGCCGCTGACGCAAGGGATACGCTGGTACCGGGGTGATCTTCACATGCATACGGCCCACAGCGACGGGAGCTGCGCTAGCCAGTCGGGCAAGCGCGTGCCGTGTCCGCTTTTCCTGACGGCGCAGAAGGCCGCCGAGCGCCGCCTCGACTTTATCGCGATCACCGACCACAACACCGACTCGCACTATGACCAGATGCGCGAGCTACAACCATACTTCGACCGGCTTCTGCTCATACCAGGCCGCGAGATAACTACCTTCTGGGGTCACTTCAACGTATTCGGAGTGACCCAGTTTCTGGATTACCGGGTGCAACCCGGAGGCCACAGCGTGGATGCTGTTGTGAAGGAAGCGACTGCCAAAGGTGGCATCGCTTCGATCAATCATGCCGCTGCGCCGGGCGGAGAGATCTGCATGGGATGCGCGTGGGACCCTACGGCCCCGGTAGACATGAAGCAATTTACCGCCATCGAGGTCATCAACGGCGGCGGTGAGATGCTGTCCAGTGCGGACCTCTGGGAGAAGCAGATCCGTGCCGGCATAAGGCTCACAGCGATCGGGGGCAGCGACAATCATAACGCGCTTGCGCTCGCCGGCCACGCCGGAGCGGTAGGCGATCCCACTACCGTTGTTCAGGCGAAGGAACTCTCTGTTGCGGCAATCCTGGCGGGCATTCGCGCCGGCCACGTATTCATCGACCTTACCGCATCAGGCGAAAAGTCAATCGAACTGGCCGCGCGCGACGGCAATGCTGAAGCTCACATGGGCGACGTGCTGACCGCCGCCAGCGGCGATACAGTAAAGATCCAGATTCATGTTGTGGCGTGCCCCTTGACGACTGTGCATTTGCTCGTCGACGGCACGGAACCCAAACCCTCCGCAAGGATGGCGGTATCCGGCAGAGAGGAAACGCTCCACACCGGATGGACCAGCGACGGCGGCCGTCACTGGATTCGCGCCGAGGTCCGCGACCACGCAGGAAAGCTTCTATTGCTTGGCAATCCCGTCTACATCAACTTTCCCGCGCCAGCCGATTGAGACTCACAGTCTAAAATCGTTTCACCGCGACCGCCTTACAGAGGGCAAAGCTTCTCATGCAGACTGGCAACACATCCACGGGTGGTCCTACCTTCTGGCAATCCGTTGCCGAAGCCCTTCGTGGCAGCCACCAGGACTACACCGCCGGCAGCCTTAACCGGTCGATCCTCCTGCTCGCCATCCCCATGATGCTGGAGATGGTCCTGGAATCACTCTTCGCCGTAGTCGACGTTTTTTGGGTCAGCCGCCTCGGTGCGAACGCGGTCGCCACCGTCGGGCTCACAGAGTCAGTTTTGACCCTGGTCTTCGCGGTCGGCATCGGGCTTGGCATGTCGACAACCGCTATGGTCGCGCGACGCATCGGCGAGAAGGATCCGGACGGCGCAGCCATCTCTGCCGTGCAGGCAGTGTGCCTCGGGCTCCTCGCCTCGGTGGTGATCGGCCTTCCCTTCTTTTTCCTGGCGCCCACGGTGTTGGCCTTGATGGGCGCATCGCCGGCGATCATTGCCAGCGGAGCGAACTATACCCGCATCGCACTGGGTGGCTCCGGCGTCGTGCTGTTGCTCTTTCTCAACAACGCTATCTTCCGCGGCGCCGGCGATGCTGCGATCGCCATGCGACTGCTCTGGGTCTCGAATATCCTCAACCTGATCTTCGACCCCTGCCTCATTTTCGGCCTCGGCCCATTTCCCAGGCTCGGGGTTACTGGCGCGGCTCTCGCAACATTCTCCGGGCGCGGCATCGGTGTTCTCTATCAGTTCTACCGGCTCGCCAAAGGCACCGAGAGGATCCGGATTCTCGCCCGCCACATGCGATTGAACGGCGCGGTGTTGTGGCGCCTGGTGCGTGTCTCCATCACCGGAATTCTGCAGTTTCTCATTAGCCAGGCGAGTTGGATCGGGCTGGTCCGCATCGTCAGTCTCTTCGGCGCGCCCGCCCTGGCGGCCTATACCATTGGCATCCGCATCGTCATCTTCGCTATCCTGCCTTCCTGGGGATTGAGCAATGCCGCTGCAACCCTGGTCGGTCAGAACCTCGGCGCGGGCCACCCTGAGCGCGCCCGCAGCGCCGTCTGGCGAACCGGATTATGGAACATGCTCTTCCTCGGCTCGGTTGGGATTGTCTTTATCGCTTTTGCGCCCTGGATCATCGGGCTATTCACGCAAGATCCGGCCGTAGTCCCGGACGCCATCAATTGTCTTCGCATCTTCAGTTGCGGCAATGTCGCCTTTGCTTACGGCATGGTCATGCTCCAGGCATTCAACGGCGCGGGAGACACGCTCACCCCAACCTACGTCAATTTTTTCGGTTTCTGGGTTCTGGAGATTCCCCTCGCCTGGTGGCTGGCCATGCACACCAGGATGCGTCTGAACGGGGTTTTCGTCTCAGTCGTCGTTGCGCAATCGGTGGTCGTGCTGATCAGCATCATGCTCTTCCGCCGCGGTCGCTGGGCCAAGCAGCGGATATGAGAATTACGCCGGCTCCGCGGTTGCCAGCCGGGGCCAATACCCGGTTGGTGTATTGTTATAAGCTAAATCGCTCTACCTGATGGAAGCAGTAACCTGCCAGAGAGTACCGGCGCGTGCAAGGTTAAGATGACTTCTTCTCCGACTGAATCAGGAATCCGTTCTCTGATCGTCACGGGATCTGTTCCGTCTCCGCCCGCCCTGCCCAGGCTGGAGGGCGCGGATCTGAGCGCGCGCTATCATTCCGAGCGCCGCGGCGGAGACTTCTTCGATGGGGTCCTGATCGGCTCCCGATTAATCTTTCTGTTGACAGATATCTCCGGTCCAAGATCGGAAGCGCATGCGATTGCGGCCGAAATGCAGATTACTTTTCGCCAACGAGCCAGGGAACTCTTTGCGCCGCCCGACGCAAATGAGTCCGACGCGCTTGCCGCACTGGCGCATGAGGTGAACCGGTCATTGATCGAGGCTGCAAAGGGCGTCCGCTTTGCTCCTACCTTTCTGGGTTGCTTTAGCCTGTCGCTCGGTGTTCTCACTTACTGCAACGCAGGCCGCATCCTCGCCTTGTTTCGCGATGCCGGCAGCGTGCGGGTGCTCGAGCGCGGCGGCGTTCCGTTGGGACTCTTCACCCACACCACCTACGAACCCGTGGTGCTGGCGTTGGAGCCTCGAGACAAGCTGTTGATGGTTACCAAGGGAGTTACCGAGAGCCGGCGCGGAGCAACCGAGTTCGGAGCCGAGCGCGTCGAGCGTCTGCTCGAAAACAGCAACGGAGATTCAGCCTCCAAAATCTGCGACACCGTGCTGCGCGAAGCCTATGAATTTGGCAATCATCCCTGGTGGCGTCTCTATAACCTTTTGAAATCGCCTAAGCAGCACAGCAAAGAAGACCTGACTGCCGTGGCGCTGGTGCGCGCTTAGATACGGTGGACCCCCCACCAGCGACCGTCCGTGTGAGCAGGTGTTCGTCGCCGTTTGCTTTAGATCCACGCCGGGACGAATTGCTGATTGCTGAAAGAAAACCTATAAGGACGAAATGGCTGCCAACAGGGCAACAACTACCCATGGCTGTACTTTGCCTACTGTGAGCAAGGCAAAAGCGCAGAGCGCGAGCAGGAAATCGGCGGCGGTGTGGATCGTACTGGTCCAGAGCGGCTGATATAAGGCCGCGATAAGGACGCCCACCACGCTTGCATTCACCCCTCGCAGCGCCGCTCGAATCGGCCGGTTTTGTCGTAGCTGACTCCAGAAAGGTAAAACCGCCGCCATCGCCAGCAGCCCTGGGCAGAAGAGGCCAATCAGTCCAAGGAACCCATAGGCGAGCGGGTGACTCGGACGTACCGCGGCCCCCAGATAGGCGGCAAACGCAAACAGCGGACCAGGCAGCGCCTGCGCAGCTCCGTAGCCGGCAAGGAAGGTTGGCTGCGTAACCCATCCTGATGTTACGAAATTAGCCTCTAACACCGGCAGAACTACATGGCCGCCCCCGAATACCAGGGCTCCGCTGCGATAAAACGCCGAGACCATCCTCAAACCGGGCACTGCAAAATAGTGGTCCAGAAGAGGAAGCAATAGTAAAAGTCCAAGAAAAAATCCGGCGGTGACAACCCCAGCCATCCTTGGCAGCGCAACAAGAGTGTCTTGAGTGGTCGAAAATTCGTTCTTGCGGAACAGCGTGAGTCCTGCGGCCGCGCCCAAGGCGATGGCGATCACGGTCGAAAACTCAGCCGGGGCAAATAAAGCAATCGCTACTGACGCAATTGCAATGGTTGTCCGCTCGCGGTCCGGAGCGAGCGACCGCTGCATCACCATGGCAGCTTGCGCAACCACTCCAACTGCGGCTACCTGCAGCCCGTGAAGCAACCGGCTCCCCGCAAATATGCTGTGCCCGTATGCAAAACCCAACATCAGCAGCGCGGATGGCAGCGTAAAACCAATCCATGCTGCAATCCCGCCTGCCCAACCCGCTCGCAGAATGCCAAGCGCAAAACCAACCTGGCTGCTGGCCGGTCCGGGTAAAGATTGGGCAAGGGCGATGACCTCGGCCAGTGTAGTGGCGTCGCACCATTCCCGGCGCTCGACGAATTCCCTCTGAAAGTATCCGAGATGAGCGATCGGGCCGCCGAAAGAAGTGCAACCCAGGCGGAGAAAGACGAGCAACACCTCGATAGCGGATCCACGTGATCGCTTCATCGCTGGGCACGCTCCTCGCGGCGCAAACTAATCGATGTAATCGAACAGGGTCATGAAACCGAAATCCATGTGCAACTGCTGATGACAGTGAAACAGTGTCAAGCCCGGATTATTCGCAACAAAGTCGAATTCAACTTCCTGATATCCGCCCACCATCACGACATCTTTCATGACTCCTGAAGTGTTTTGTCCGGCAACGCGGATCAGTTCAAAGCTGTGGCGATGGAGGTGAATGGGATGAATGTCATCGCTGGCATTCCGCATGCGGACACGATAGCGGGCGCCTTCGCGCAGATGAAACTTTGGCGATGCCATCATTTGGTCCAATGGAAAAGAAACGCCGTTGATCGTCCATTGATTAAAGCCGTCAAGCACGGCGTTTTGCTTCTCGAACACCATGTCGAACGTTTCGTCTGGGGGCGGCGCAACTCCGTCCGGGTTGCCGAAACGCGCGTAGTTCCACTTGAAGCGTGGTGGGGTGAGCCATTCCGCCTTACCTTTTGCTCCTGCATATTCCACCACGATGCCCATACCGTGATGACGGTCATCGTCCGCAACATCACCCATAACCCAAACACCCGGATGGTTCATGTCCACGATGGCCGAGATACGCTCCGCAGTCCCCAGCCAAAGACCCGGTACGCGAACCGGACTTCTTAGTGGGTTTCCGTCCATCGCCACCACACTAAAGCTGTGCCCCGGCAAAACCAGGCTGCGGATCTCGCCTGCGCTTCCATTCAGTACATGAAACAGGACACGCTCACCTTGCTTCACGCGGATGGGCTCTCCGTGACCGAGCATGCGCCCGTTGATCGTGAACGAATCGTAGCCGACCTCGTATCCGTGCCCCATCCCCTTGGCAAGGGAAGCTTTCATCTTGCTCTCTCCCTGCTCCTTGAGGCTGGCGACGGTCTCAACCGGCGACAGGAAGTCCATCGCCATGTCTCCGCCCTTGCTGAGTGTCGGTTGGAACTCTTTCAGGGTGAGGAAGACTTCGCGGTCGTAAGCACCCGGGTGATTCCTCGGCTCGATGTAGACAGGTCCAACCAGTCCGCTGTACTGGCCTGCGGAGA
The DNA here is from genome assembly GCA_963758385.1 of uncultured Acidobacteriaceae bacterium. GTDB lineage: Bacteria > Acidobacteriota > Terriglobia > Terriglobales > Acidobacteriaceae > PALSA-350. The sequence goes on from CAVWVA010000002.1 coordinate 1,555,316, forward strand.
GGTCTGCCCCAGCACGCACGTGCGTGTGGTAGAAGCGGAAACCCGAAGGTTTAGGTTCGAAGGAGAATCTTCGACTGCCGTGCGGCGAGATAAAAGGAGTGCCCTCTTCGGCTGCCCCATCAATGTGGCTGGAGACAAATTGCCCGTGCCAGTGAACTTGCTCGGGAGTGTCCGTCTCGTTATGCACGTCGATCGTAACCGTTTCGCCTTCCCTGAACCGAAGCAGTGGCCCGGGAAACTGGCCGTTGTAAGTCGTTACCGAGAGAATGCGATTCGTCGCCACTTCCACCGGTTTCGTGGCGATGGTCAATGTGTAGTCTGCCGCCTCGTGGGGTCGCAAGGATCGTGGTCCCTGGTCAGCGGTCGTTTGCTCGCACCAAAGATCGGCCGGTGTTAATAGCGCGGCGCCAGCAGTTTTCAAGAAATTCCGCCTGGAGGGTGAGAAGGGTGACGTATTTCTTCTGGGCATATTGTGCCTCCCCGCTCAACTATTGTCGACACCTGGCCGCTGAACGCCGCCTACCATCCCGCGGTTCCTGGCGCGCCCTTGAACGGACCTTTCAGGTCACTGGTTATCCAGCCGCCATAGAAGTTCCCGGGCTGGGGCACCACACGCTCTTCGTCCACCCAGCATTCGTCCACTTTGTTTGCATAGAACGCCAGGTGATCTTTGAGGGCTGCGTATGCCTTTACGGGAGCTGCATAGCTCCAGGCTACCTCTCGCACCAGGGGAAGCGACTCAGTGGGTGTCCCACGTGCCCCGGACAGAACAAGATCCCAGTAGCTTGCCGCGCCCTTGAACTCACAGAACGTTTCTCTCCCTCCGCTCGGCCGCAAGAACTGCGAAGCAACCTCATCAGGGGGAAAGTAGTATACCGGCGGATGACTGGTTTCAAGAATCCGCTTCCCCCGCCGCGTCTCGGCCAGCACGATGCCGGCTTGCACCACACGCAGGTGGCGTTCCGTCAATTCCAGCCGAGGAGGTCGTGGATAGTCCCAAACCGACTCCTGCGTCCCTGATTTTTCCACCATCATTGGAACTCCTGCTCAAATCATATTCGCTCGCTGTCATTCCGCGCGTCCCTCCCGCCGCAGCGCGATCATACCTCGCGGTGGAAATTTTGACAGAGTATCAGCAAAGGCATTAGAAACTCTGCCTGCGACTTAGTCTTGATCGCCGACATCGAAATGCCAGGAATGAACGGAGTCGGATACGTGAGAATCTTGCTGCTCCTGCTGTTGTCAGGCCCTGTGGCTTACGGTCAGAGTGGTGACCTGATCCCCATTCCCGGCGCGCAAGCAAGTCATCCAACACAAGTCGAGTCTCCGGTTAACGTGGACGAAGGTCACGACGAGCTGAGGCGAGAACTCGATGTGGACGTGCTTGCACTATCGAAGATACCGGCGGACCCGCTTTGGAAACAGGACCCATTAGCTCCGATCCTGCGGCCGATCAATCGGGCCGGCGATACGCTTGGTCACGCTGCCAGGGGAAAGTTCGGTGCGACCTACACATTTCTCAATCAGTACGCAACCATTACGCCGGACGGTGTGCGCCACAACCAACTTAGCGGACGCCTCGATTTCACCGGAGCCTGGACTGCATACGACCATGGCAGCACGGCGGGATCTATCAGTATGCTGGTTCGCTCCGGAACGAATGTTGGCGTCAGCCAGCAGTTCAATCTGAGCGACAGGCTTGGCTCCGGGCTCTACCTCAACTGTCTCCAAGGCGGAGGACCACAAGAGCCGATTACTTTGAATGTTCTCTATTGGCGGCAGGATCTTCTGGCGAAGCGGCTTTCTTTTTATGTAGGCAAGATTCATCCCAATGAATACATCAGCCTGAGCATGTTCAACAACGATGAGCGCACGCAATTCCTGAATGGCAGCAACGACGGCAACCTGGCAATTGCTTCGGACGGAACCTACGCCGGGGGCGGGGCAGTCGAATTTGCGGTCAGCCGGCATCTCTTCGTTCACGCGCTAGCCGTGGATACAGAGGGCGCGGCCCAGAGAAATATTGAGACGCTGGTCGATCGCAAATATATGGAAGGTGTCGAACTGGGCTGGTACTCCGGTTCGCTTGGCGAACAATATCGGGATTATCGCATTGGCATGTGGCGCGACGACACCCAAAATTTCGGCAGCGGCTATGGCGGCGGCTTTGCTTTCGACCATGAATTTTCCAATGGCTGGACGCCCTTTGGCAGGTTCGCCGCTTCTACCAATACCGGAACCGCCATCAAGCAGATCGAAGCGATTGGGCTAGCCCAGGTTCATCCCTTTGGCCGGCGGGGAGACATGTTCGGTGCGGCATTCAACTACAGCAGGCCGGCACAAGCCGGAAAACATCATGAAAGCATATTCGAGTCGTTCTATCGCCTTCGGCTTACGCGGAGCATGAACATTGGCCCCGATCTTGAAGTCTCAATTCATCCCACCTATGCAGCCAGGGCTTACATCACGACGCTGCTGAGTGCGAGGATGGAAATTATCTTCTAGCGGTACGGCCATCTTCTACTTGCTTGCCGGCGAAGGGTCGCACCTGTTCACGTTCCAGATATTCCGGCTGTACTCCTGGATTGCCCGATCGGAGGAGAACCTCCCCATGCGGACGGCGTTAAGTATCGACATCCTCGACCATTTGTCGTGGTCCATAAACGTAGCGCCGACCAGATCCTGGCAATCGACGTACGATTGATAGTCGGCAAACAGTAGATAGGGATCGCTATTAAGCAAGCTGTCCACCAGCGGGCGGAACAGTTCGTGATCGCCGCGCGAGAATTGGCCGGACAAGAGACTATCCACCACCTCGCGGAGTATAGGGTTCGATTCATAGATGGTGCGCGGATGGTAACCCGCGTTCCTGACCGAGTTAACCTGCTGCGCCGTCAGGCCGAACAAGAAGAAATTGTCGTGCCCCACCGCATCCCGGATTTCGATATTGGCGCCGTCGAGCGTCCCGATCGTCAGCGCGCCGTTCATGGCAAATTTCATGTTGCCTGTTCCCGAAGCCTCTTTGCCCGCGGTCGATATCTGCTCGCTAAGGTCCGCGGCGGGATACACCTTTTGCCCAAAGGTCACGTTGTAATCGGGAAGAAAAAACACCTTCATACGTTGCTTCACATCAGGATCTTGATTGATCACTTCCCCAACGGAATTTATGAGCTTGATGATCAGCTTGGCCATCGCATACCCGGCAGCGGCCTTGCCACCAAACAGAAAAGTACGCGGAGTCATCTCCAGCTTGGGATTCCTCTTTAGCCGAAGATACTGGGTAATGATGTAAAGCATATTCAGATGTTGCCGCTTGTACTCGTGGATACGCTTCACCTGGATATCGAACATGGAGCTGGGGTCGACCTTGAAGCCGGTATCTTCCAGGATGTACTGCGCAAGTCTCACCTTGACGTCATGCTGCACCTTGCGCCAGTCAGCCCGGAACGCGGAATCCTCCGCATAACTTTCCAGCTGTTTAAGTTGGTCCAGGTTGCTGATCCAGCCGTTCCCGATCTTGCTGGTCATCAGTTGCGCCTGCTCCGGGTTGCTCACCGCCAGCCAGCGCCTTGGTGTAACGCCATTGGTCACGTTGATGAACTTGTTGGGCCACAGGTCGTGGAAATCGCGCAGTAGCTCGTTCTTCAGTAATTGCGTATGCAATTCGGCGACGCCGTTGACGTGCCTGCTGCCCACGCACGCAAGGTTCGCCATGCGGACGAACTTGCCCCCGCTCTCGTCGATGAGCGACATACGGGCTACCTTGCCGTCGTCGCCCGGAAAACGCTCGCGTACCAGCTTCAGGAATCGGCTGTTGATTTCGTAGATGATCTCCAGGTGGCGGGGAAGCAGGGAAGCGAAAAGCTGCAACGGCCACCGCTCCAGCGCTTCAGGCAATAGCGTGTGGTTGGTGTAATTGAAGGTATTGGATGTTATTTCCCACGCCTGGTCCCATTCCAATTCGTGCTCGTCCATCAGCAAACGCATGAGCTCGGCGACGCCAATCGATGGATGCGTGTCATTGAGTTGGATGGTCCACTTCTCCTGAAAGGCCGCGATGGCGCGGCCCGCGCTCAGGTGGACTCGGATCATATCCTGCAGCGCGCACGACACAAAGAAATATTGCTGTTCCAGGCGCAGTTGCTTGCCCTGTTCCGCATCGTCGTTCGGGTAGAGCACCTTGGAGATATTCTCGGCGAAGATCTTCGACGCCACGGCGCCCTCGTAATCGCCGCTGTTAAAGCGATCGAAGTAGAACGACTCGGCAGCCTCTGACCTCCACAATCTAAGGTCGTTCGCCACGCCCGAGCCATATCCTAAAATCGGCGTGTCATAGGGAATGCCCTTGACCAGCGAAGCATGGATCCATCGCGTCTTGTAATGTCCCTGCGAGTCTTTCCACGATTCCGTGTGGCCGCCAAAGGCCACATCCACAGACTCCTGCGGCCGCCTTATCTCCCAGGGGTTCCCGTAGCGGAGCCAGTAGTCGGTCAGCTCCACCTGCCAGCCGTCATGGATCTCTTGATGAAACATTCCAAATTCGTAACGGATACCGTAGCCAATTGCGGGAATTCCCAGCGTTGCCAGGGAGTCGAGGTAACATGCGGCAAGCCGCCCCAGCCCTCCGTTGCCCAGTCCCGGCTCGCTCTCGTGTGCGATGATCCGGCTCAGGTCGAGCCCTAGCTCCTCTGTGGCCTGCCGGATGGCATCTGTTACCCCGAGGTTGAGCAGGTTGTTGGCTAAGTGGGGCCCCATCAGAAACTCGGCCGAAAGATAGCACACAACGCGCACGTCATGTTCCGAGTAGCTCTTTCTGGTGGCCAGCCAGCGAGCGAGAATCCGATCCCGCACCGTGTAGGCAACAGCCATGAAATAGTCCATGTCACTCGCGGACTCAGGATCTTTCCCTACCACATAACGCAGGTTTTCCAGGATCGCCTTCTTCAGTGTCTCGACCGTCATGCCGGTACGGTCGTCTTCCATGGTTAAAATCTCTTCCTGAACGACACCACTCATGGCTCTCCAACTCTCCGCGAAACGCGTATTGGGTGTTCTTCCGAGAACGCGGTCAGGTACAACCGCACAAGGTGGGCCCACTTATCTTCGAGACGAATGCTAGAAGCTGCAACATACAAAAACAAGCGGCCTAATCGACAATATGTCGAATTTTAACCGGACACTCATGTATCTCCGGCTCCGGTTGCCGCGGTAAAAAATAACGATTCACGATCTATTAACAGCGCCGCCGCATTCTGAAGCATGGTCAAGCTCGACTTCAACCGGGTGTTGCGATTCACGCTGATCGCGTTCAGCCTGGGTTTGATCGCCGTAGTGGGGATGGCCTGGTGGCAGCAATCGAAAACGGAATATGTGACCCTGGCAGCCGGTGCATCCAGCGGCGAAAGCTACCTTCTGGGCAGTGCCTTGAAGACCGTCGTAGAACGGCACTACCCTAAGATCCGCATCACTCTTCTTGAGACTGGCGGCACGGTTGAGAACCTGCAAATGCTGGAGCAGGGACGGGCGCAACTAGCCACCGCACAATCCGATATTTCCCCTGGGCCGAGGGCTCGGTCGGTTGCGGTGCTCTACGACGACACCCTCCAATTGCTGGTTCATAAGGATTCCCCGCTGCAGAACCTGATCGATTTGCAAGGCCGGCGAATTGCCCTGGCGCAAACGGGAGGACAATTTCAGTCCTTCCTTCGGGTCGTGGAACACTTTGGCCTGCACCAGAAGGATTTCCAGTTCGTAGGCAAAACGGACGAGGCGGCAGCGGAGGCATTCCTGAACGGACAGGCGGACGCCATCTTCCGCGTCCGCGCGATCGGCGATCCCTCCATTACGCAGTTGGTGCAATCTGGCAAGGTCCGATTCCTTCCCATTGAGCACGCCGCCGCGATGAAGATTAAGTACCCAGCCTTTCAAGCCGCACTTTTACCCGTGGGTGCCTATCTGGGAAATCCCCCGGTGCCGGCGCAGGACATTCCCACAGTCTCGATACATCGGACGCTGCTGGCACGCGATACCGCGAGCCCCGCCGCTGTGCGCGCCATCACGGCAACCTTGCTCGAGCGGCGTCAGGAACTAATGCAGGAAATTCCTGCCGGCATGACAGAAGTACGTTTGCTCTTGGTGCAGGTACGGCGGCCCGATCCACAAACCGCGCTCGGGCCGGCCTTGCACCCGGGAGCCCTGAGTTTCTATGACAAGGACAAGCCGTCGTTTCTGCTGGCGCATGCCGATTATGTAGGCCTCATTCTCACCGTCGGACTTATGGCCGGTTCGTGGATTTGGGAATTGAAGCGCTGGATGCAAAGGCAGCAGAAGAGCCACGCAGATCAATACAGCAACCGCGTGGTGGCGCTGATAGGTTCGGTGCAGGAGGTAAATTCGCTGCCGCCATTAGAGGATATCTGGCGCGAGCTATTGAACATTCTCACTGAAGCCGTTCGCGACCTGGATGCCGATAAGCTCTCTGAAGAATCCTTCAATTCCTTTCGTGCCATTTTGCAGATTGGGATGGAAGCTACCAGGGAGCGGCGGAGCATGTTGCTGTCCGCAAATCTAACCACAAGCCGAGTGTCCTGAAGATTACCAAGGCCTCTCCGGTTCGTCCCAAACCATTCCCGGGAAATGTACTCCAGAGCAAGCAAAAGGGGCGAACTTAAGAGTCCGCCCCCCTCTGCTACCGTTCTCTTTAGTTTTTGATCACCTCTTTGACCGTGGAAGAAGTGCTCTTGTAATGCGTAGTGTCGCCCTGGTACGCCGCAGTAATGCTATGCGTCCCCACCGAGAGGCTTGAAGTTTTGAGCGCGGCCTTGCCGGAAGCAAGCGTCACGGTCCCGATTACCTTGCTCCCGTCCTTGAACTCCACACTGCCTGTGGGTGTTCCGGCCGAGGAAGAAACCGTGGCCGTTAACGTCACGCTGGCGCCCTTCTTCGCCGGGTTTGCCGAACTGGCCAGCTTGGTGCTTGAAGTATTCTCGATTACTTCGCTGACTGCGGTCGACGTAATCTTGCCGCTTTCGTAGTACGCCGTGATGCTATGCGTACCCACGGAAAGTTTAGAGGTCTTGTACGTGGCCTTGCCGGAGGAAAGCTTGACCGTCGCCAACACCTTCGTGCCGTCAAGGAACTGCACGTCGCCACTCGACTTTCCGCTCACCTTGGCGGTGAACGTTACACTCGAGCCCTTGGGCGCCGGATTCTTGGAACTGGTGAGTGACACCGTCGTGCCCGTTCCGATGGTGAAGTTGACGGACCTGGAGATTTCCACGTTGCCGGCAACGTCGGTGCTGTGGAACAACACCACATGGGCGCCATTCTTGCTGATGGTGAAGGGTCCGCTATAGGCGGTCGAGGATCCGCCATCGATCTGGTACACCGTGCTCTTCACCCCGCTCGCAGTGTCGCTGGCACTCAGGGTCACCTTGACCGGACCGGTATAGGCGCCGGACTTCAGCGTTCCGCTTAAGGTCGCGGTGGTTACAGGCGCATTTGTGTCGTAGCAAATGTAGTAGAAGTAATTGTTGCCCGAGGTGAAGCCGCTGTTATCCCACGCGTCGACCGCGATATAGTGGCATCCCTGGCCCACCGAAGCCAGCTGAACAGAGCCGGACGTGGCGTTGGGGAATTGCGGCCCGCTATAAAACGAGTCGCCGGTTCCGTGGGTTACCTCGGACTTGGCGTCCTTGATAGGAATATCCCAAGCCTGAGAAAAACCTGACACTCCGGTTGGCCCAAGTGAGCCATCGCCATTGTCGGCAATCGTCCAGCTCACGGACTGGTTGGTGTTGTACCAGTTTGTTTTGGTCTGGCTAAACCCCGCTGGGCCAGTGAAGGTGATGGTGGGCCCGACAAAATCGCCTAATGCGTAGGTGTTGATTCCCCAGGCGAGTTGCAGTGCGTTGAAAGAGCCCCAGCCGGTGACGGCATCGTAGCCTGCGCCGGCGCAGTAATACCCCAGGTCATAAGCCGCAGTGATGTCATTGTTGTTGCAGCCTGAGGTCATATCGTAAAAGGGGACATGCTGGGCGTAGGTGGGGTGGGTGGCCAAATAATAGATTTGGTAGTCTACCCAGCCGGAGGTGCCTTTCCCGAGAAACTGCAGGTAAGAGTTGGCCTGGGCAATCAAGCCTGCCGTTTGCGGAGTTGCGATGCTGGTCCCGCCATACCCATGCCAGGCGCCATCGTAGTAAACGTTTTGCCCATAGCCCGCATTGAGTGATATGTCGGGAACACTCCGGCTCCCGGAGCCGCAAAACTGATTCGTCTGGTAGCCGGGCGCGGCAAATTTCGCGCTGCAGCCGCCTCCGGAGCCTCCGCCATTGCGTTTGCAGGAGCCGCTGCTGGTTGATCCTTGCCAGCCGGTTTCATAGTCAAACGTGCCATCCGTATAGAGAGCCAGGCTGGTTCCACCGACAGCAGTTACATCCGGATCAGAGGCAGGGTACCCGACCCGGAGCGCACCATTGCAGTCGGCGGTGGCGCCCTGGTCGTCCGAATCGCCAAGCAGAGTCCAACCCTGCCCGAGCATGGCATTAAAGATGCCGTGATCGGTGTCCATGGTGCCGCTGTCGTAGCAATCGAACTCGCCGCAACTCCAACTGGTGGTCATGACCCGGGCGTGCCCATCGTTCAACATGGTGTGGAACATATCCGTAAAATCCCCCAGGCTTGCATTCGCGGCCTGGTAGACATAGACGTGCGAGGTGTTCAGATAAGAGCCGAAGCTGTTGGATGTGGCGATCGACCACTCGGTGTCGAGTGTGGTTTCGACGCATGCGTCGTCAAGATTCGGACTGTTATTGCAGGTGTAGCTGCCATCGACATCGATGACACTGTAGTAATAAGCCAGATAGCCGTACCGGGCTTGAAACCCGACGATATCGCTTCCCGCGAGCGCGCCTGAAGTAGCGATAGCGATTGACGTGGCCGCTGGAGCCCCGCTGCTGATATGTCCGGGATTGCAGCAGTGGCCCAGTTCTTGTAAAGCGCCGAAAGAATAGCCGTACGAGCTGTAGATATCGGTGGGATCGATGTATCCCGAGGTCACGGCTGGCCCCTGGTCCACCTCTGGCGTCAGACCCTTCAAGGTCCTCGAAGTGCCACCCTTTGCCTCTGCGGCGGCCATGGCTTGTTTCAAGCTTCCCGCATTGCCGTCAACGTGAACCGCCTTTTGCGCGACTGCTCCGGCAGCATAGACACCGTTTCTGGGATCGGCTGAACCACCGCGCGAAGTGCGTAGCCGCTGGATACTGTTTAACCCGTTGACCGAATGCAGAATTCCTGCCAACTGCGAAGGGATTACGGGATCACGGTCATTGGAAAACTCGGTTACGCCGGCCAGTTGGTAATTGTTCATCTTGATAGCCAGAGCCTTCTCGACGTTCTCCGAAGATCCGTCCACATCGACAATCAAGCGGTCCTTGAAGCGGCCAGTCACGGTAAGGCCGTTACTCTGCGCCCAGTCGACGACTGCCTGCTCGTCTTCGGCGGAAGGTGCGAAGCGGGCATTCCACTCTTCGGCGGTCAGATACTTATGAAAGTTGGGCGACTTGGGGTCCTGCAGGTCCCGCAGAAACTGCTCCTCTTCGGCCATTTTCGGCGGTGTCAGGCCGAGTACCAGGTGGAGGGTAGTGGTCGAGGCCAGCGGGCCGAGGACCGAGGCTGTGCCGTTGAGCACTTGCTGCGGCGTGCGCGACCGGCCAAGCGGGGTGTCGTTCAGATTCGTAACTGGACCTGCCACCGGGCTGTTGGCCTGGGCCGAGGCCCGGTAGCAGAAGGTTCCAGCGAGGACCATGGCGAGCAGGAGTACTGGCAGCGCCCGGCTTGCCGAGCGGAGGTTCTTCTTGGATTGCGGCATGAGTGTCTCCTTGATTCTGGTGTGCGGAGCGTGGCCTAGCGCCGGCCGCCTGAATAGGCGGGCCAGCGATCAAACACACAGAGGAGAGCGGTTGCTGCTACCCTGGCCCAGAAAAGGAACTAACCTGCCGCTGTTTTCTGCGTTCAGTCTGATAGTGACAAAAGAGCAAAAACATTTCATCGCGCCGTTCTTTTTCGGCCCCAGAGTACCCGCGAAGCGACGCGCACCGTAATAACTTCGCCAACCCCACCCCTGGAAGCTAAAATCGCAAGCGTGCCCGAGAAGAAAGACTCCTCGCCGACGGCCGATGGATTCCGTCAGTTTCTAGACTGGCTGGATGAGGGAATGAATTCCGGCGGGGAGAAATACCTTGAGATGCGTCGCAGGCTGGTCGCTTATTTTGACCGGAAGAACTGCCACGCTCCCGACGATCTCGCGGATGAAACGCTGAATCGGGTCGCTCGCCGGCTCAGGGAAAAGGGAGCCATCCCCGATACGCCTCCTGCCCGCTATTGCTACATCACCGCCAAGTTCGTCTTTCTCGAGTACCTGCGTAGCGGCGCCCATCGCGAAACAAGCTTCGCGGAACTGCCGCCGAAAGCGGTCGATTCGGTCTTGGGGATAGCGTCTTTGGACAGTGACCCGCCGGCGGTCAAAGAGCTTCTCTTCGACTGCCTTGAAGAGTGCCTGGCCAAGCTCTCATCGGCCGATCGGAACCTGATCCTTGAGTACTATCACGGCGAACAACGAACCAAGATTGAACACCGGCGCGGATTGGCCGCAAGCCTGAACGTTACAGTGAATGCACTTAGCATCCGGGCGTGCCGGATTCGCAATAAGCTGGAGTCATGTGTTCGAAGCTGTTGCAACGAACAATGAAGTATTTCCCGTTTTTTTTCTTATAGGAATAGAAATGACTTTCCCCCCCCACCAGCGACCCGACGACAAAACCCTTCGGGAATACCTTTTTGCCTCCCTGCCGCCGGATGAGACCGAGCGCCTGGATGAACAAAGCGTGATCGATGACGACTTCGTGGCCCGGCTCGATGCGGTCGAAAATGAGCTGGTAGACGCGTACGTGCGCGGAGAGCTTTCCGGCGACACCTTGCGAAAATTTCAAGCCCGGTATCTGTCGTCAGCCAGGCGGCGCGCGAAAGTGAAGTTTGCCCAAAGCCTTGGCTCTCTTACAGGGAGTCCTTTGCCGGCTGACAGCGCGGTAGTTCCCCCAGGGCGGGAATCTGTTCCGCCTTCGTCGCGGAGCGCCTCGTGGTGGGCCTTCACCGCATTTCCCCGTTGGGCGCTCGCCGGCGCATTGGCGATGCTGTTAGCCATAAGCTTCCTGCTGGTCGATAACATGCGTCTTCGCGGGAGGATAAGTCAGGCCAGGTCAGTCGGCGAGTTGCTGCAGCAACGGCAACACGATCTTCAGGCCAGGCTGGATGGAGAACAGGCCTCTGACGCAAATACGGCGAACGAATTGGCGCAAGTGCGGAAGTCTCTCGCCCTGCTTGAACAAAAATCCGCCGCCGCGCGATCGGTAACCTTGCCCCTGAGTGTGGTTGCATTTGTTCTATCGCCCCAGTTGCGTGGTGCGGCCCAGATAACCGGCCTGGCGCTCCCGCCCGGGACAACCAGCGTTGACCTGCATCTTGAACTCGAATCCAACGAGTTCCCACAATACCGCGTCGCGCTGAAAAGCCTCAGGACCGATCAGTTCTTATGGCACAGCGGAAAACTCAAAGCCGAAACGAAAAGCCAGGGCAGCACCGTATCCATACGTATACCGGCGAACCTCCTGCAGCAGGGAAGTTACCTTCTGGAACTCACAGGAACCCCCTCGACCGGGGACGCAGAGTTTGTCAGCAGCTATGTTTTCCGGGTAGGGAGCACTTAGCGAATCCGAGGGATCTGCGGTGCCCCCCGGTCCGCCCTCCAATGCAGACTGAAACGCCCCCGATGTTTTGTGCGGAATCGCTTCGTGAAAAAGGGGTGTCCAAGATCCGCGGTTTCCTGTAAAACCGTGTAGCGATCAAAGTCCGCGCGGCCCCGGTGAGAAAGCCGCGCGAGTTACCCGGGCAGACGGAAAATCCGGGTCCTTCGCCAATTTTGCGAAGGGTGGGTGTACCACCGTAATTTGTCTACTATCCGCCCTTAACGACCCCCCTTAAGTGTTTGGGCAGAATCGATGCTGGTGCGGGTCATGACGGAGGCTGCTTATTCCTGCCGGAACGGCCGGATGGCGATCAAGATCGCGTCTGCGATGATTGTTGCCATCAGCTTGCTTGCTGTTCCCCTGGCCCGGGGAGCCGCGCTGCTCATCGATCCTCCGCCCTCTCCTCCCTCCGCAGACACGCTGCTCGTATCGGGTAAGGCCATCGCTCGCGTACTGGCTGGGGGACAAAGCCACATTTACCGAATTGCCCTCTCCACCGGGCAATATGCGGGCTTGACGGTGGAACAGAAGGGCCTCGATGTAGTCGTCCAGATCTTAGACCCGGCTTCCATTCCACTGGCTGAATTTGATTCGGAAAGCCGGCCAGTAGGTGAGGAGCGCGTTGCCTTTGTCGCCGAATCGACGGGATCCTACCAGGTCGTGGTCAAAGCAAGGTATACCAAAGACCCTGCCGCCGGTTATGCCATCAATCTTTTAGGCATCCGTCCGGCGACCAGCCGGGATCAGTTGCTCGCCCAGGCCCGGCAACTGAGCATGCAATCGCAGGCCGCGAGCAACGCGGGGAGTTACGTCAAAGCGCTTGCTCTGGCCCAACAGTCCTTGGTCCTGGGAGAGCAGGCTCTGGGCCCGGACGACGCCTACCTCGGCGACCTTTCGGCGAAGCTGGGATCCGCCCAGCTCACCGAGGGTGATCGTGAACGCGCCGCGCAGTCCTTCCAGCGTGCCATCCGCATCGACGAGGTAGCCGGGAACAATCCGCAACTCGCGCTCGCCCTGTTGGGATTGGGTAATGTGTACGTCAATTCGAATGATTTCCCCCGGGCTGAAGAAGCGCTGCAACGCGCCCTCGCCGTCACTGAGAAGGTCCAGGGCAGCGATAGCCCGCAAGTGGCGAACTGCCTGGTCGCTATTGCTCACCTTCACCAACGGCGAGGAAACTTTCCTCCTGCCCTGGCTGAGCTGCAGCGTGCCCTCACTATTGACCGGCAGCGCTTGGAACCTGACGACCCCGCAGTCATCGACGCAATGGACGGCCTGGGAGATCTCTATTTCGAAACCGATGACTATGAGCGGGCGGTGCCGGTTCTGCAGGAAACGCTGCGCCTGGCTGAACAGAAGCTCGGCCCGGACCATCCCGCGGCTGCCCATCCGCTGCAGAACCTCGGCATCATCGCGCGGGAACGAGGCGAGTACGCACTCTCGCTCGAATACCTTTGGCGCGCTGAAAAGATCCGTGAAAAATCGTTAGGCAGCGAGCACGCGGCCACCGGTGGGTTGCTGGTAAACATCGGGAATGTCTATAACTCGCAGGGCGATTTTGCTCGGGCTATTGAAACTTACCTGCGCGCGCTTGCGATTCTGGAGAGAGCCGCCGGTCCCTATCACGAGTGGACCCTGATGACCCTCGGCGACCTTGCCCGGGCCTACGCTGCGGAGGCCGATCCTGCCCATGCCATCCAATACATGACCCGCCTGGATGAAGCGGCGGAGACCAACATTGCGCTGAACCTCGCCATCGGATCCGAGCACGACAGGCTGGTCTACATTGACAAGTTTGCCTCCCAGACTTCCCGTACGATCTCACTGAACATCTCCGAAGCACCCCACGACCCTGCCGCGGCCAACCTCGCCGCACAGATGATCTTGCGGCGCAAGGGGCGGGTGCTCGATGCCGAGGTGGACAGCATGGGTGCGCTACGCCGGAGACTGGACCCTGAAGACCAGCAACTGCTCAACCAACTGAACAGCATCGTTAACGACCTGGCCAAAGCTGCCCTGCACGGGCCGGGACAGACAGCGCCCGAGGAGTATCAGGCGCAACTCGAAGCGCTGCAAAACAAGAAAGAAAGGCTTGAGATAGAAATCAGCCGGCGCAGCGCCGGCTACTATCAACGAACCGACGCGGTTACCCTTTCCGCGGTGCAAAAAGCGATTCCCGCCGGCAGCGTGCTCATTGAATTCGCTGTCTATGAGCCTTACGACGTCCGGCAGTCTCAGTTGCAGCAATACGATGCGCCGCGCTATGTGGCTTACGCGATTCCCTCACAAGGCAATGTGCGCTGGAAAGACCTTGGCCCTGCCAGGGAAATTGATGACGACATCGAGGCCTACCGCCAAACGTTGCGTGATCCCAAACGGGACGATGCCCGCCAACTCGCGCGGAAGCTCGATCAAAAGATAATGCAGCCGCTACGATCCATCGGGTTTGCAGGCAGACACTTCATCATCTCGCCGGATGGCGAGTTGAATCTGTTGCCCTTCGATTCGCTGCTCGACGAGCAGGGCCACTACCTGATCGAGAACTACTCCATCAGCTATGTCACCACGGGCCGTGACTTGTTGCGGATGCAGGTGGCGCGTCCCGGCAAGGGCGAACCGGTGGTGTTCGCCAATCCCGCATTTGGAGAGCCGCGGACGGCGCAGCTTGACAGGTCTGCTTCTCCCGAGCTGAGCCCAGTCGCTCTGCGCAGCACCGGTGCCCTGGGGCAGCGTATGGCCGGCTTTTACTTTGCTCCTCTGGAGGGTACTGTCCAGGAAGCTCGCGTGCTCAAATCATTTTTTCCTGATGCCAGGATCCTAAGCGGAACGCGAGCCAGCAAGGCTGAGCTTGAACGGGTCGAAGGCCCTCCTATCCTGCACATTGCGACCCACGGATTTTTCCTTGAGGACCCAGCCTACCCTGTGAGGGAAAAGCGCACCGTGGCGAAAACGGAAGCTCGTCGCGTCCGGGCCGGAGTCAATACGCAAAACCCTCTGCTGCGCTCTGGCCTGGCCCTGGCCGGCGCAAACCTCGACAAGGATGCTGACGGCAACGGCATACTCACCGCGCTCGAAGCCTCTAACCTGAACCTTTGGGGAACGAAGTTGGTGACGCTCTCGGCCTGCGACACCGGTGTCGGCGAGATTGAAAACGGCGAAGGAGTCTATGGGCTGCGTCGCGCTTTTGTCATCGCCGGCGCGGAGACCGTGGTGATGAGCCTATGGCCGGTCAGCGATTCCGTTACCAGGGACTTGATGACCTCCTACTATCGCGGCCTCAAAGATGGCCTGGGCCGCGGAGATGCCTTGCGCCAGGCCCAACTGGCCATGCTCAACCGCAAAGGGCGGGAACATCCGTTCTATTGGGCCAGCTTCATTCAGGTAGGAGAATGGGCAAACCTGGATGGCAAACGCTAAAGGCGGGGAAAGGTTACGTCTTCATCCTTGTGTTTCTGCTGCTTCAAGAGCTCTGTAATTTATCGTAAGCCGCCAGCGCAGCATGCAATCGATTGAAAATCAGCGACGGGTCGATAACCTCTGTCAGGTGATGGCGGAAAAAATCTGCCTTCAGGTCCCAGGGCATCCGCGCAAAGCCTAGTTGAGTTCCACCGCCTTTCAATCTCTGCAGCGAATCGCGGACAACCACGGCTGCGGAGTAATCCACATGGGTGATCGCCTCCGCATCGACAATCAGCCAGCGGACCTGCGACGGCGGCAGGCCGGCGAGGCAATCTACTTCCTCCGCGAACCTGTTGGCATTCGCATAGAAAAGCGCCGCACCAAACCGGTACATCACCAAGCCTGGTCGCGTCATCACGCCGGGCGCCACCGGATTCAGATTCCAGGTTCCCTCGTCATTCAAAACCATAACGCCGGTGTGGGGATGGTAGCTTTGCCGCACAACGCGGAGCAGGGACAGGATCATTGCGAACAGAATCCCCTGTTCCACACCTGCCGCGACGACCATCCCCGCGGTAGCAAGAGCCAGGGAAAATTCTCCAGGACTCTCGCGTCGAATTGCCAGCAGGGTGCGCAACTTGATCAGCCGGATCGCAATCATGAAAACCAGGGCGCCGAGCACGCATTGCGGCAAGTATTCAAGCGGTTTGGTAAGCAGCAAAAGGACAAGGGCAACCATCGCCGCGGTAGCAAGCTGCGCCACCTGGCTTTGCGCGCCGGCGCTTTCCACCATCGCGGTCTGTGTGGGACTTCCGTTGACCACGAAGGCCCCGCTCAATCCAGCCACAGCGTTTGCCGCGGAAAGTCCAGCCAGGTCGGCATTTTCATCCAGGGGCTCGCGATGTCGTGCTGCATAGACCCGGGCGGTTGCGGCACTTTGCGTGATGATCATGACGCAGCACGAAGCAGCGATGGGGATCAGCGGCGGAAGATCCCTCCAATCCACCGCAGGCAATCGCAAATGAGGCAGGCCGCCCGTCACCGGCCCGATGATCGCAATCCCGTGTCCGCTGAAGTTCCAGATCGCGCTCGCCGCCGTGGCCCCGGCAACAGCGACGAATGCGCCCGGCACTTTCGGTGCAAAGCGGCGAAGCAGAAGAAGAACGCCCAACACAACCGCGGAGACAATCAACGTCGGCGCATGCACTTGCGGAATTCTTCGCAAAACTTCAGCCAACTGCAGCACTGTCCGGTGAGCGGAAACCGGCACGCCCAGCATTTCACCGAGTACCGCGATTCCCACCTGGAAGCCGACCCCGGTGAGAAAGCCGGCAAGCACTGTTTGCGAAAGAAAGTCGGCGATGAAGCCCAGTTTGAGCAGTCGCGCCAAAAGCAGGAATCCCGCGGTGAACAGGGCAACCGCGCCGGCCAACGCAATATAGCGGGCGCTGGACGCGGGCGCCAGCGTAGAAACTCCATTGGCAAAGATGGCGGCGGTCGCCGAGTCGGCGGAAACCACCAGGTAGCGAGAGGAGCCGAACGCCGCAAACGCAATCAGCGGAAGCAGCAAAGAGTAAAGGCCGGTAACCAGGGGCATGCCGGCGATCTTGGTATATCCCAGTGCCTGGGGGATGTTCATGGCCGCAAGCGTGAATCCTGCAAAAGCATCGCGCAGGACGGAGGCAAGCCTCAATGGCCGTATCCCTTGAAACAATTTCAGCAAAGTTGAACTCCGGACTGGTCAGTTACTGTAAGTCCGGAGTGTACTCTTCCGCGAGAATCCGCAAATGGAGGCCGCAGCTTGGCTTACGACACATGGCTGATCATTCGGTCTCTCAGGTAAAGAGCGGCCAACGTCGCAATGGTGGCCAGGTGAAACAGCGTGTGCAAGGTATCCGGGGCAATGCCGTTGCGCCGCGGTAGAAACGAATAAGTGTTGGCAAAGATGATTTGATAGCGTGCTGCTCGTTCCGCGTCAGGCAAAAGAAGATAGGGTATCCACCAGGCACGTAACAGCCCGAGAAGCAACGCCACATACGTGATCCACACCAGCATCTCCAGCCAGTGTGGATAGGCCTGGCCGAAATACTTCCCGCTGAAGAACAGGCCGATGGCTGCTGGTGCGGCCGGCAGCAGGGTAACAAATATGCTGCGCGCCAGCGTGTCCTGGCCGCGGATTGCGGCAAGGTTATTCAGGCGGCCAAGGGGAACCCAGTCGTGAAACAGCAGGAAGGCGACGACAACCGTTTGCAGAGCCAGGAATGTTATATCGAATCCCTGGCCGATGGGCGAAATGGGCTGCATCCACTTGTTCCTTTCTATTCCACGATAGAACAACCATAGTTGCGTATCTATCTCAATGGGCGCCGGGCTTTCACCCATCACGATTGTCATCCACAATCTATGGCATGTCGACACCTGCGCGGGTCAGTCCTGGGAAGCGAAATTCGGCAAGGCACATAGTCCGATGCTTGCCGTAGGACGTTGCGTGGCGAAGTTGGGCTCTGTATGGTGGCGATGTCATGGTATTTGCGGATCTTGATCTTGCACGCCGATTGGAACGTACCGAAGGGCAGGCATGCCTGGAGTTTGCCGAGGCGCGCCGTAAGCTCTACCCGCAAAGCGGGGCCGCCTGGATGGAATGCGCAGGCGCCTACTGTGTCTTCGATGGCGTCGATTCGCCGGTCACGCAAACCTTTGCGCTGGGACTCTTTGCACAGCTGACACCCGCCTTGTTGGACAGGATTGAGGCTTTCTTCCGTGACCGCGGGGCCATGGTCATGCATGAGGTCAGTCCGCTCGCGGGCATCGCAACGCTTGACCTGTTATGTGCGCGCGGATACCGTCCCCTCGAGCTCAGCAGCGTGCTGCACAGGCCCGTCGAGCAGCCTGACCCGGGAGATTACGACGGGGTGACCGTGCGCCTCGCTGCCAGCGACGAAGCAACCCGTTGGGCCAGCCTGAGCGCGCGAGGCTGGGCGGCGGAAAACCCTGAGCTGCTTGATTTTCTCGGACAATTTGGCGCGCTCGCCTTCGCCCGCGAGCACAACGTAAATTTCGTCGCCGACTTGGAAGGTCAACCTGCGGCCACGGCTTCACTATCCGTCTGTGACGGAGTTGCACTGTTTGCCGGCGCCGCAACCATTCCGGAGATGCGCCGGCGTGGGCTCCAGGCCGCGCTGCTCGAGGCTCGCATGCGCTTTGCGTTTGAAAACGGCTATGAACTGGCCATGATGGTGGCTGAGGCTGGCAGCCAGTCTCAACGCAACGCCGAACGTAAGGGATTTCGCATCGCGTACACCCGCACCAAGTGGCGGCTCGACCCGCGCTGAGCCCTGGGCTCCCAAACTCGCTGGGCCCTAACTCGCTGGATCCTCCACCCGGCCCATGAACAGGATGCTGCCCGAGCGATTGTCGCGAAGCAGAAATAGGAACGGATGGTCCGCGCGGAAAACGATGGGCTTTATCCTGTCCGGCCCCTGCATCGCCATGGTCCTCATCGTCACCGCCGTGGCCGCCGCCGCTTCCGTCCCTTCCTCATTCACATCGATGAAAGCCTTATGGATCACAGCGGAAATAGCAAAATCGCGGTTGCCGGTCATTCCCGAAAAATTCGCAGCCGAGCTGAAGGCCTGCGCCATCCCCATCTTCCCAAGCGTCCCACCGAGTTCGAATTCTTGGGTCATCTTGAATTTGGGCAGGGTCACGATTACTTTTGGCCGCCGGCGCTAACTGCTGCAGCCACTCCTGGGCGCGGGCCGCGGTCATCAACTGTTCCAGGCCAGGCAGGCCCCCCACCTCATTGGGCAGAAACACGATCATAGACAACTGGTTGCTCTTGTAGCGTATCTCCAGTACTTGAAACGTCTTCCCGTTGAAATAGTTGAAACCGCCTTCACGGTGCATCAAGGGCGCTTTCGTCGTCTGCGCTGGCGATGTATGAAAATCCTCGCTCTTGGTTTGCGCCTTGTCGAATTGCGTCTGCCAGTCGCCTTTGAAATAGATGGCGTTGGTCAGCACCAGCC
Organism: uncultured Acidobacteriaceae bacterium; assembly: GCA_963758385.1. Classification (GTDB taxonomy): domain Bacteria; phylum Acidobacteriota; class Terriglobia; order Terriglobales; family Acidobacteriaceae; genus PALSA-350. The sequence goes on from CAVWVA010000002.1 coordinate 1,574,541, forward strand.
GGGTGTTCGATTGGACGGCCCCTGGTTGCAGCAGATCCTTGATTTTGTCTTGTGTCTTCTGCTCCACCCACCGGTTGATTGTCAGCCTCGCTGCTTCTGAAGCGCCTCTAAAATCTACCTGGTTCAATCCCGCTTCATAATCGTTCTTCATCAGGTTCAGAAAATCTTCGAGGAAGGTGTATCCGTGTTGCGCCCAGAGCGCATTGGCCACGCTCAGCTGATACCCGTCGTGTGCCCCATTGAGGTCGCTGAGGAGCGCGCCCATCGCCGGGTGCAGCCGCTCCGGCGGCAATGTGAAATGCAGCGTATTCGCCATCTGGGTGGCGGTTTCTCCTCGCGCCCCGGCATAGGCCATGGCCAGTGCGGTTGAAATACTCTCCGGCGAAAAGAAGAGGTTACCCTGGTGCCCCCGCAATTGGCCATAAAGCGCAACCGCGAAGGCGTTGTCGCCCTCCACCACCGCCGCTCGATCAGCTCCTGGCAAATCCCGCGTCTCCGCTCCACTCCAGGGCACCGGCAATATAATGGAAAGAATCAATAATGACGGCAGGAGTTTCATCCACATCTCGATCCATCTCTTCCGGCATGAGTAGCGGTGTTTGTTGCCACGTGCTTCCGCTATTTATTGCAGCTGTTGAGGACTCTCAGTTCGCCGTCCTGTCCTGGGCCCAAAAGGGGAAAAAAAAGTTGGTAATGAAGCATTTCATCGATATTGGCCTTCCGTAACCCAGAAGTGATTACTTCTTTCGCCAGGCGTTACCAGTTTTCAAGCGGGTTGCAGTCGACCTTGTTGTAGCGTTACTTTTGTAGCACACCTGATACCCGTTCGTAGGAGTGACAGGACCAGCTTCGGCTGTCCTGTCGAAAACCGCGGTAAAAGAGGGTTCCGAAAGTTGAGCCCCATCGCCCCGGTTTAGACATTTGTTCTTTTGCCCGGTTCTGCCTCCCCCCGGCTGACCAATTTGCTGCGTAATCACGCCTTGGGAAGGTGTTTTCTTGTATGTGTGAATCTTTCAGCTCTCGCCGTTCTGCCGCCAAGCCTTTGGTTTCCACCATGGTGAAGACGCCCTTGCGCCTTCTTGCGCTCGGGCTGCTCGCGATAGGCTCTTTCTGCGTGCCCCGGGCAAACTTGCTCGCACAGACACCAACACCCGTGACCGTGCCGACTTGGCGCTACGATCTGACGCACTCCGGGGCGAATAGCAAGGAGACGCTCCTCACTCCCGGAAATGTGAATGTAAACACATTCGGGAAGTTGTTTTCCCTGTCGGTGGATGGATTGACCTATGCCCAGCCCCTTTATGTTCCCGGGCTGACGATGGGCGACGGCCTGGTGCACAATGTGCTGTTTGTCGCAACAGCGCACGATTCGGTGTACGCCTTCGATGCGGATTCCAATGGCGGCGCGAATGCTAAGCCGATCTGGCACATCAATCTGCTGACTCCGGCGTACGGCGCCGCGGCCGGAGAGACTACGGTCCCATGGCAGGACAATAACTCTCCGGACGTCGGAGAGAACGGCGTAACCGGTACACCGGCGATCAACCTTGCGACCAACACGATGTATCTGGTGGCAACCAGCACCTTGAATGGCGTCTATTACTCGCGCCTGCACGCCATCAACCTCATCACCGGCGCGGAGCAGGCAAACGGCCCTGCTCTCATCACCGCGACGGTACCGGGAACCGGCACTGGCAGCACCGGGGGAAAATTGTCCTTCGATCCCTTGATCCAGAACCAGCGGACCGCGCTCAATTACTACAACGGGTATGTCTATTTCGGATACGCGGCGCATGGAGACATTGGTAACTGGCACGGATGGCTGTTCGCGTATAACGCCACAACTCTGCAGCAAACGGCTGCCCTTTGCCTTTCGCCGAACGGCTTTGGAGCAGGTATCTGGGAATCGGGCGCAGGCATGCCGATTGACAGCGGTGGCCCAAATGGAACCGGACGCATGTTCGTTGCCGTAGGCAATGGCACCTTCGGTACGGCGAATACACCCACCGCCGAAATGGGCGAGAGCATCGTGCAATTCAACCTCGCCAATGGCGGCCTCGCCCCCAGCGACATCTTTGTCCCGTTCAATGCGGAAGCTTTGAATACGAGGGACGTCGATCTTGGCGCGGGTGGAATCCTCATGTTGCCCGACGAGCTGGGAAGCTATGACGCACGAACTGGTTCAGGTTGGCAAAGAGGGCCGGATCGACGTTTTGAACCGCGACGCTCTGGGCGGTTTCGCGGGCGCGAACGCCACATCCAATACGAATGCCCTGCAGGACATCACAGGGGTTTTAGAACTTCCGGCAGGGGCGCCGACGACCAAACCGCCGGGGTTGTGGAACACACCTGCCTATTGGCATGGACGCGTCTATATGTGGGGCAACGAGAATGTGCCCATGATGTTTTCGATGGTCAACGGCGTGTTGAGCACCACACCCACCAGCCAATCGACCGTCACGTCTCATTTTCCAACGCCTTCGTTTTCGATATCGGCAAATGGCTACAATGATGGCATCGCGTGGGCGCTCCGCAACGACCAGTTCAATACCGACGGGCCGGCGGTCTTGTATGCCTGGGACGCCACCGACCTGACGAATCTTCTCTATGAGAGCGATACGAACGCGAAACGGGACAGCGCCGGACCAGCTAACAAGAATGCCGTCCCGCTTATCACCAACGGTAAAGTGTACGTTGCCACTCACGGACAGGTGGATGTCTATGGGTTGTTGAATGGAACGCCGAACGCCGTAGCCCCGGTGATCTCTCCGAACGGCGGAACATTCACCACAACTCAAAGTGTTACGCTGACCACCACGACCGCAACGGCAAGCATCTACTACACGCTCGACGGCTCCATCCCGACTACCGGGTCCAACCTCTACACCGGTCCCATCTCGATCAGTGGCGACATCACGATCAACGCCATCGCAAGCGCACCCGGTTATCTCCAGAGCGGCGTAAGCAGCGCTACCTTCACGTTCACCAGTGAGGCCCCGCCCGTCACTTTCCAGCCCGCCGCGGGCACTTATAACTCGGCGCAGCAGGTGACGCTTTCGGATACCGATACCGCGGCGGCGATACACTATACGACCGATGGATCGACACCAACCGCTGCCTCGACCGTTGTACACCGGCCCGATTACGGTTGCGGTATCAGCAGACCATCAATGCGATCGCCATCGATCCCAATCTGACCAACAGTGACATTGCCTCGGCTGCCTATGTGATTTTGGCAGGCGGAACGCAGATCAACTTTCCCAACGGCTTCTCTACCCCGACAGGGCTGACCTTTAACGGCACCACGGCCGTCGACGATACCCGTCTGCAGTTAACCGACGGCAATTTGAACGAGGCCGGCAGTGTCTTCTGGAACACGCCGATCAATGTCCAGGCATTTACCACGAACTTCTCATTCCAGCTGTCATCGCCCACGCCAACGCAAATGGCAAACGGCTTCACCTTCACTATCCAGAACAACACGCCTACCGCGCTAGGCGGCGACTCTGCCGGGCTCGGTTACCAGGGTATCCCCAAGAGCGTTGCCATCAAGTTCAACTTCTATAACTACGAGAATGAAGGCAGCGATTCGACCGGCATTTATACCGATGGCGAACCGCCTGTGAATCCGACGGTCGACATAAGCCCAAGCGGAGTCATGCTGAACAGTGGGGATAACATAAACGCCCAGATTACCTACGACGGGACTACCCTGACCCTGACCCTGGCCGACCCCCTGGTGAACAAAACATTCACCTATTCGTGGCCCATCAACATTACGCAGTTTGTCGGGGGAAACACGGCGTACGTCGGCTTTACCGGGGGCGCGGGTGGGCTGTCGGCCAGCCAGAAGCTGCTGAGCTGGACCTATTTAACCCAGGCGCTTCCACCGGTGTTCTCTGTGGCGGCGGGCGCTTATACCACGGTGCAGAACGTTACCTTAACTAGCGCGACCCCGGATGCAGCGATCTACTACACGACAAACGGCACCCCTCCCAACGCGGGATCGACGGCGTATACCGGACCCATTCCGGTCGCAGGATCTGAGACGATTCAGGCTGTTGCCATCAGCCCCTCGGTGGGCACCAGCATGGTGGAGAGTGCGGCGTACGTCATCCAGGCTGCGACGACCCCAGGTACGTTTTCGCTGAGTGGAACCTCCCCTGCGCCAATTACGCAGGGCGATGCCGCGACCTCGACTATTACGGTGACGCCGAGCAACGGGTTTACCGGCAGCGTGGCCCTCAGTTGCGCCGTCACTTCAAGTCCGGCGGGCGGCACAGGCACACCTGCCTGCGCAGTCGCGCAACCGGCTGCGATCTCCGGCACGGGACCAGCAATGGCGGCACTCACCTTCACGACTCAGGCAGCGACCAGTCCGGGCACCTACACGGTGACGGTGACGGGAACCTCCGCGAGCCTGATTGAGACGGCAACGGTGACCATCCTGGTCTCGAGCCCCACGGTCACGCCGAGTTTCACGCTAAGCGCGACGCCCGCCAGCGTGAACGCTGGAACGAACGCGATATCGATGATCACGATAGCGCCGGCTGGCGGCTTTCTGGGGAGCGTAGTACTTACCTGTACTGTGACAGGGCCGGCCGGGGCCTCCGATCCCCCCACCTGCTCGGCGGCACAGCCTACAGCGATCTCGGGAAACACAGCGGTGACGGCGCCGCTCACGGTCAGCACGCAGGCAGGCACCACGGCTGGATCGTATACGCTGACGGTAACCGGGAAGTCCGCGGGTTTCACCCAGACGGCGACGGTTGCGCTGGTAGTCGTTGCAGCTGTGCCTCCACCGACGCCCGGGTTCTCATTGACGGGAACGCCCGTCACGATCGCGGCTACCGGTACGCCAACAAATGCAATGGTCACGATTACACCCAGTGGCGGCTTTGCCGGAAGCGTGACTCTGGCCTGCAGCCTGACGTCGAGCCCGGCCGGCTCAAGCGAACCGCCAACCTGCTCCGTAACCCAGCCCGCCGCGATTTCCGGCACATCGGCGGTCACTGCAACTCTCACCCTCAATACGACGGCGAGTTCAACTGCGGCAATGCACAACCCGCTGCAGAAGATATTTGGCCTCGGCGGAGGGACAATGGCGGTGCTGGTCTTTTTCGGGGCGCCGTTCCGCAGGCGGAAATGGCAGACGATGTTTGCCCTGGTTCTGCTGTGCGCCGCTACCATGGGGGCCATGGGATGCGGCGGTAGTGCGTCTTCTAATACCCCTCCGCCCAATGCCGGAACTACCCCCGGGGCTTATGTGTTCACGGTTACCGGGACCAGCGGCACGATCACCCAGACTGCGACGGTAACCGTCACGGTGCAGTAAGAGCAACCGAACTGTTTTAAAGTGACCCCGCGGCTTCCCGCGGGGTTCTTATTTTGGGTCAGGGATTACCGGAGCTACCAGGCTCGAAGGGATCCACCGTATACCATTGTTGCAAGTGCCAATCGAATCATGCCCAGGCCTCTCCTGCTCGACCGCGCGAAATCCATGTTTGGCAAGTTAGCCTCCTGCCTGGTATCGATCGTCGTTGTTGCTGCTCCGCTCCTTTGGGCTCAAACAAGCGCCGCATCGCCCGCTGGGCTTGCCTGGGCAGTCAAGGGAACTTGGCGGGTTGAAGGTAAAGATTTGCCTGTTCACACCGGGGACAGCATTCAGCCGGGCGCGCTCCTGCTGCCCGACCCGGTGGCGGCGCAGCACACGATCATTGTCCTGCTGCCCGATGGGCAACGAGTTTTTTACCAGTGCTTCACGGTCGAGGACTGCGCGCGCGGCTTTCGCGTGCCCTCGCTCTACCGCGATCCCGAACCCTTTGCCGTCGATATGCTGGACCGCATCGGCGTCGCGCTAATCCGTGAAGATCGCGACTTCTCGGCCCTGTCGGACCTTCATCCTCCATTTGGATCGCCCCGCGATGAGATTCTTGCCGTCCTCGGTCCTGGCAATCAAGTGCAGGTAGGGGGTCTGGTAGCACAGCTGCCAAATGGACGTTTTACTCTTTACATACGGCCTCTTGACCCCGCGCGCCCAGGTCAGTTCCATCTGGTGCTTGACAAGACCGCACCCTTCTTCAGCTTTCCGCTTCCTTCCGCCGGCCTTTATCTCGTAACCGTCAGAGATGAGTTAAACAGGCCCAGAATCCACCTTTTCCTTGCCGCCATCCCCTCCGCACAGGAGGCAGGCTTCAAGAAATCCTTCCACGACATGAAACAGCTGATGCATCAATGGGACGACGATTTCAACGGCTGGCCTATCCATGAATTTCAATGGGCCTACCTGGAATCGCTTGTGGCGGGTACGCAGCCGGGAGGTGATTCTCAGAGGGCTTCCGGGGCCGAGCATCGCTCATCGTCCGAGCGCATGGCCGGCAACCAATCCGCGGTGAACCGGCAGCCCGCGCCCGGCGTTACCGCGGAGCCTACATTCTCCCCCAAACCGGGCCTATTGGCTGGAGACACGAATATCGTATTGCAGTCTGACACGCCGGGTGCTGTTATCCACTTTACTGTGAATCCCTCCCAACCCACCGCCAACTCCCCCGTCTATCTCGCCCCGATCGTAGCCAAGGGTGCGGGATTGGATATCAAGGCATTTGCCAGCGCGCCGGGCAAGAAAGACAGCGCGGTCGTAACCGCAAGCTTTCGCATCCATAAGCAAACTGAAGGCCAATAGGATCAACCCCAAAATCTGTCGGACCCTTGATCGTTAGTGCCCGGTGCTGTGGGATGCGGCTGCTCGCTGCAGCAGGATGCGTCCCCGAGCTTGCATCGCTGGAGTTCCACGAACGACGCACGCGCGAAGCAGATTGAGAACCATGGGGCGTAGACCTTTATCCTGAACTGCGAGATGCGCCAAACCCTCCATCGCGCATGTTTTTACGATGGAGCTGCTGTCCTCCAGATAAAAAACCAGGAGATCGGTGGCGCGCCGCCGTTCTGGTGTCGTCAAGCGCAAACGGGGAAGGATCATCACGAGATGCCACCGCACCTCTCGCTGGTCCGTTTCTTCAAGCAAGCGGAGTAACTGCTTGCGATACGGTTGCAGAAGCTCGGGCCTCTCCCGCGATAGTTTTTCCAAAGCGTCGGCCGCTCGCATGCGAACGCAGGCATCTGGGTCCCACAGGCAGTTGCTTAGGACGCCTACTTGCTTGGGCCTTCGTCTCACCAGGTCCACGACTTCGTTGGCTCGGCCAATCGAGCGGCGATCGCCTCCAGCGAGCATGGGCCGGATTGTCTCGCGGGTAGGCATGACCTAAACCGTCTTCGAGAGCTTGTCGCGCCGCGCGATCCAGTCGGCCGTAGAGAACAACCCCGGTCCTATTTCGATCAGCCGCGGCAGCATTTTGAAGACAGAAACCTGGTTCCATAATTTCCCGTCACGCGTTCGAAAGCCTTTCTCGTTCAGATCGCTGGCGATGCTCGAGAAGGGAAAATCCTGAACCACCAGGTCCATCATCTGGGTAAGCACCCAGCGCTCCCTGGGATGAAACTCCAGCCGCTGGCAATCGTCGGAAATGCGCAGGCCATAAGGGATCTCTTCTTGGAAGGCGCCCTCGCTCGGCGCTTCATCGCCGGGCAGCTCCCGCCGCCATTCGATCGATACGAGTTGCCATCCTGCGGCGGTGCGTTGCTCCATGATGGAGGTGCTAAAGGGGCCGGAAACCACATCCCTGATCCGCTCAAAGTGCGCCATGCTCGCCTCTATCCGACAATGAGATTTGAATTCATCTTTACCTGTGAGCAATCGACGTTCCAGGCGTTCCATGGACACGAGGGCCGATAGCTAAGTTGTTTGTCATCAACTTACGCGGATGAGCGTTCCGGGTGGGAAGCCGCCGGTGTTCAAAATCACAAATCGGTGTTCGACTATGGACAGGCGCCACGCTGGGATGCCTCGTCGCCGCGAGCATTATCTCGCGGCATTAGAACAATGTGATCCGGCCTTCACACATGCTTTTGAAGGGTACGGGCTTCAGCCCGTACATAACTATTCTGGATTGAGTTCGGCTTTAGCCGCTGAGGTGGACCCAATAATTTCTTCCGCCACGCTGCGCGAGTTTGCCACTCTCTATACCGCGGCGTGGTGTAGTCAAAACGCCGCGAGTGTCGCCGCCTTTTTTTCGCCCGAAGGCTCCCTCAGCGTGAATGGAAGTGCTCCCGCCGTAGGCCGCCACGCCATTACGCAAGTGGTGCAAGGGTTCATGCACGCGTTTCCGGATCTAAAGATCCTGTTGGACGATGTCTCCGTGGAGGGCGCCCACGCTGAATATCACTGGACACTCCTCGGCGCCAACACTGGCCCGGGGGGAACCGGTCACCGGGTTCGCATCAGCGGCAGGGAAGTGTGGATCATCGGCGAGGATGGCCTGATCGCCGAGTCGCAGGGTCATTTCGATAGCGCCGCTTACCAACATCAACTCCAACATGGGTCCGACGGTTAAGCGGGCATAAGAACGGCGTATGATTCTTGCGTTGTGGCGAAGGAGGGCGAAATGCCAGGGCGCGCATTGACTCTGTTGGTGGTTTCCCTTCTGGCGACCCTCGGCTTTGCCAAGGACAAGAAACACACGCTGCCGGGCTACGTTCTGCAGGCTCACACGGTCGCCGTCGTCATTGACCCGGATGCAGGCCTTTCGGTCGAAGACCCGCGAGCGAATCAAGTAGCGCAAAAAGATGTGGAGGCGGCGCTCCTCAGCTGGGGCAGGTTTGAGCCCATCTTGAGCAGGCAGTCGGCCGATTTGATCATTGTCATACGCAAGGGGAACGGGCGTCTGACGAATGAGACGATTCCCGATGCCCGGCAGAACAACCGGGCAGGAGTGATTACACCAGCTGATAACGGAATCTCCGCGGGTGGGCAGCGCGGTGGGCAGCCAAATATATCGGATGACGGCCTGGGACCGACGCAAGGACCTCCGCGTCCCCAGATGGAGGTCGGGGAAGCGGACGACTCTTTCCTGGTATACGAGGGTGGCGTCGAACACCCGCTCGACTCCCCGCCTGCATGGAGATATGTAGCTAAGGACGGCCTCAGCCCAGGCATTGTGCCCGCGGTCGCAGCGTTCAAAAAAGCAGTGGCGGATGCAGAGAAGGCCGCAGCCAAGACACCCTAGAGGGGAGCGGAAAACTGCGTGGTGCGCCCGGAGAGATTCGAACTCCCGACCTAACGCTCCGGAGGCGTTCGCTCTATCCAGCTGAGCTACGGGCGCGCATGTCAAGAATACAACAGGCGGCCCCTTACCGCTGCGCCAGGCTCTCGCTCTTCAACCGGAGCTGCTCCATAACCGACTGAATCAGCTCTTTGGCGCCCCCGATTTCGCTCAATACCGCTTCCAGATCGAGCGCGGGCTTGGCGGGGTTGCGCGCAGAGGCACAGTAAACGCCGTGCTGGCCAATCAGGATCAGGGCGTCGGTGAGCATGTCGAGGGTAACCGCCAGACGGCCCCGCTCAGCCCCCATCATGAACTCGAAATGCTCCAGCTCGTCACGCCGTTGTGCAATCGCGGATTGAGGGTCGGGCATTTTTCCTGCTCTCAGCAAAACTACGGGGAACAAAAGAATTTCGGTTAGGCCTTGTCAACCGGCCGGGTGTAACGCAGCACCGGTTTGCGCGCCGCCATCACCTCGTCCAGTCGCGAAATGCGCGTGGCGTGCGGCGCACTCAGCACCAGCTCCGGATTTTCCTCCGCCTCGCGCGCAATCTGCCGCATGGCGTCGATAAACAAATCAAGCTCTTCCTTCGATTCGCTCTCCGTCGGCTCGATCATCAGCGCGCCGGGCACGATCAGCGGGAACGAAGTGGTGTACGGATGGAAACCATAATCGATCAGCCGCTTGGCAATATCGCCAGTCTTGACGCCCTTCTGCGTCTGCCGGCGATCGCTGAATACCACCTCATGCAGCGTGGGCGTCCGGTAGGGCAACTCGTACACGTCTTCAAGATTCTTGCGAATGTAGTTCGCGTTCAGCACCGCGTCTTCCGTGGTCTGCCGCAGGCCGTCCGGGCCATTGGCCATGATGTAGGCCAGCGCGCGGACGAACATGCCGAAGTTGCCGTAGAACATGCGCACCCGCCCCACCGATTGCGGGCGATCATAGTCCAGGCGCAGCATGCGGCGGCCGTCCTGATCAGGCGCACTCTCCACCACCACCGGCGTGGGCAAAAACGGCTCCAGGATTTTCTTCGCCGCCACCGGACCGGATCCGGGCCCACCGCCGCCATGTGGGGTGGAGAAGGTCTTGTGCAGGTTCAGGTGCATCACGTCCACGCCGAAGTCGCCGGGCCGCGTCTTGCCTACCAGCGCATTCATGTTGGCGCCGTCCATGTACAGCAGAGCGCCCTTGGCGTGGAGAATGTCGGCGATCTTATGAATCTCGCTCTCGAACACGCCAATGGTGCTGGGGTTGGTCAGCATCAGCGCAGCCGTGTCTTCGGTGACGATCTGTTCCAGCTGGGCAACGTCCACCATGCCAAGCGAATTCGAACGCAGGTTCTCCACCTGGTAGCCGCAGATCGCGGCCGTGGCCGGGTTGGTCCCGTGAGCCGAGTCGGGGATGATGACCTTGCGATCGCGGATTTCCCCTGGACTGATGGTAAGCGCGGGCCAGCAGGATGCCGGTGAACTCCCCATGCGCGCCTGCCGCAGGCTGCAGCGTGATCGCGTCCATGCCGGTGATGTCGAGCAGGCACGATTGCAGCAGGCGGATGACCTCCAGCGCCCCCTGCGAAAGCGACTCCGGCTGGTAAGGATGGGCTTCGGCGATGCCTTCCAGGCGGGCGACGAATTCGTTCACCCGCGGGTTGTACTTCATCGTGCAGCTGCCCAGCGGATACATGCCCAGATCGATGGCGTAGTTCCAGGTGGAGAGCCGGGTGAAATGGCGGATGATTTCAATTTCGCTTAGCTCGGGCATCAGCCCCAGATCCGCTCGCGCCGATTTCCCTAGCAATGTTGCGGGATCCACTTCGGGCACATCGAGTGGCGGCATCTTGTAAGCCTTCTTGCCCGGCGAGGACTTTTCAAAGACCAGCGCCTCATTCTGCGTCAGGTGCGAGCGGACCTTGCGGCGGGTGCCTTCAAAGGGCCGGTCTGTTTCATTCTCCTGGCTGGTGGTTGCCATCGATCTGCCTTTCAAGCCCGGGTAAGGGCCTCTTCTGAGTCATGCTGCAGCAGCGAAGCGGCCTGGTCGATCTGCTCCCGCGTGTTGAGTTCCGTGGTGCACCATAAGCTGGCGTTGCCCAGCTCCGGGTACCAGCGGCCAAGCGGCAGGCCGCCGATGACCTTCTGCTTGAGCAGCTGCGCGTTGAGCTGTTCCGGAGATTCTGAGGTCTGCAGTACGAATTCATGAAACCGCGGAGAGGCAGCAAACAGCAGGCGCGCTCCGCCAACGTTGGAAAATTGCCTCGCGGCGTAATTGGCCTTGGCCAGGTTGTGGAGCGCCAGCTCGCGAATGCCTTCTTTGCCGTACACCGTGAGGAAAATGGTAGCCATCAGCGCCACCAGCGCCTGGTTGGTGCAGATGTTCGAGGTGGCCTTCTCCCGCCGGATGTGCTGCTCCCGGGTGGAGAGCGTAAGCACAAAACCGCGCTGGCCTTGCCCGTCCACGGTTTCGCCCACCAGGCGGCCCGGCATCTGCCGCAGATATTTTTCCTTGGCGGCGATCACGCCGCAGTAAGGGCCGCCATAGCTGAGCGCGACGCCAAACGATTGCGCTTCCATGGACACGATATCGGCCTCGACCGGAGGCCGCACCACGCCCAGCGAAATCGCCTCGGCGATGGAGACAACCAGCAGCGCGCCTTTCTTGTGAACGATCTCGGCGATGGCGGGAATGTCTTCGATGACCCCGAAAAAATTGGGCGACTGCACCAGCACGCACGCAGTCTCTTCGCTGACGCTTTGTTCGAGCGCCGCCAGGTCAAGCCGCCCGTCGTCGCCGTAGCCGAGCGTTCCCGCGGCAAGCCCCTGGTGCTGGGCGTAGGTCTGCATCACTTCGCGGTACTCGGGGTGCACGGTTCTCGCCACCAGGACGCCGCTGCGGCGGGTAATGCGCACCGCCATGGTTACCGATTCGGCCGCGCCGGTCGAGCCGTCATACATCGACGCGTTGGCAATCTCCATGCCGGTCAGCTCGCAGATCATGGTCTGGAACTCAAAGATGGCCTGCAAGGTGCCCTGGGTGATCTCCGCCTGGTAGGGAGTGTAGGAAGTAAGAAATTCGCCCCGCTGCACCAGCGAATCGATAATCACCGGGCGGTAGTGGCGATAGGCGCCGGCGCCGAGAAAACTGGTGTATCCGGCCGCGCTCTTCGCCGCAGCATTGCGAAAGTAATCGACAATCTCCGACTCGGCCATCTGCCGGGGAACATCAAGATCCCGTTCCAGCCGGTACTCCTGGGGAATCGTGGAAAACAGATCGTCAATCGAGCTGGCGCCGATTTGCTTCAGCATCTCGATCCGTTCGCCCGGCGATTTTGGCAAATAGCGCATTCTGCGTGATCCCCTTCCACCGGCTTAGAGCATGCGTGGCTGTTACTGTATCTCAGTGGGTCTCTTCTTTCACAAACTTCTCGTAGTCCGCCGCGTCGAGCAGTTGATCTACTTCGGAAGGATCGCTGATTTCACCTTGAGGATCCATGCTCCGTGGGCGTCGGTGTTGATCTTTTCCGGAGCCGTCGCCAGCTCCTCGTTGACCTCGGTCACGGTGCCGGTCACCGGCGAGTAAAGGTCAGAAACGGCCTTCACCGACTCGACACTGCCAAAAACCTTGCCCTTCTCAACTTTGGAGCCGGGCTTGGGCAGATCGACGAAGACAATGTCTCCCAGGGTGTTCTGGGCGTAATCGGTAATGCCTACCTTCCCGGTCTTGCCTGCTACTTCAATCCATTCGTGCTCCTTGCGTGTAGCGGTACGTTGCTGGATAGGCCATCCGTCTTGATCTCCTTCGTTAGTCTACGGGATAGTGCAAATAGAAACAGGTCGGCGCAGGGTGGCCCTGAACTCGGATTTGGAGGCGGCCAAAGAACTGCCCGTCTGGTTACAGTTTAAGCGGGCTTTTCCGGCTGCCTTTTTCGCGCGGCGGTAAAACGGGGTCGGCACTACTTTCGCTTTGACCAGGTTCCCGCGTACCTCGACCGCCATTTCCGTGCCCGGCGCGATGCGGTCTACGGGAACGTAGGCGAGAGCGATGTTCTTTTTCAAATACGGCGAAGGGGAGCCGCTGGTCACGTAGCCGATGGCTTCGCCTTCCAGGCTGAAGACTTTGTAGCCATCGCGCGCGATGCCGCGATCGATCATCTCCAGGCCCACCAGCTTGCGCTTGGGGCGCTCCACTTTGCTTTAGTTGCAACAGGGCCTGCGCGCCGAGAAAGTCGCTCTTGCCCAGTTTCGAGAATCGCTCCAGGCCGGCTTCGAGCAGGTTGATCTCCTCCGAGATCTCATGGCCGTAGAGCGCCATGGCGGCCTCCAGGCGAAGCGTGTTGCGTGCTCCCAGGCCGCAAGGCAGCAGGCCGAACTCCTTGCCGGCTTCCATCACTTCATCCCATACCCGGGTGCTGGTGGGCTCATCGGAGGGCAGGTAGATTTCAAACCCGTCTTCTCCGGTGTAGCCGGTGCGCGCGATGAGCACGTTGGGCAGGCCACACACCGTGCCCCAGGTAAACCAGTAATTCTTGATCGCGCTCAGGTCCGTCTTGGTCAGTTTGGCCAGCGTTTCCTGCGCTCGCGGGCCCTGGATCGCGAGCTGGGTGTAGTGGTCGCTGTAGTCGCTGATGTGCACGCCGGCGAAGGACCCCACCTGGGAGCGAATCCACTGGTAGTCCTTTTCCCGGGTGCCGGCATTGATGACCAGCAGGTAGTCGTTGTCGCTGAATTTGTGCACCAGGATGTCGTCGACAAACGTTCCCTGGGGATAGAGCATGGCCGAGTATTGCGCCTGGCCGACGGCCAGCTTCGAGGCATCGTTCATGGAGAGCGCCTGGATGGCGGCCAGCGAGCCCGGTCCGCGGAACTGAATGTCGCCCATGTGGCTGACGTCAAACAGCCCGACGGCGGTGCGGACCGCCATGTGTTCCGCGGTAATGCCGGAGTACTCGACCGGCATATCCCAGCCGCCAAAATCGACCATTTTGGCGCCGAGCTGGCGGTGGACACCATTCAACGCAGTTTTGCGCAGGGCAGGAGCAGAGAGGGACCAGCGGACACGGCAAGTTCCTTTATCGAGAAATAGCTGACCTTCCACGTTAGCACGGAGACGCGGGACGATATCTCCATCCCTGTTCGTGCTGAAACAAGCAGCTTCTGGGTTCACTCGCCCGTTTGCTTCTTGATGAAGTCCCGGCGATGAGAATGAGGCGCCGCTCCCGCCCAAGCCAATCCATCCACTCCCGCACCGGCATCGATCTGCGATGTCACTTTCCACTGCGACAGATCAACCACCGCTATCTGCTTGGCCTTGGAGCAGGAGACATAAGCAACCTTGCCGTCCGGACGGGCAAGCACCTTGACCGGGTCCTCGGGAACGTCGACCGTCTTTACTACCTTCAGCGTAGCCAGATCGACCACCGCCAGCTTGTTGGCGCCGGGCAGCGTAACCAGCAAATACTTCCCATCCGGGGTGGGTGAGGTGCCATAACCCACCGCCGGCAGGGGCACCCAGGTCTTGATCTTGTTGCTGGCCGTATCGATCACCGCAAGTTGCGGCTTGGTCTGGTCCGATGTAAAGACCATCTTGTCGTCGTTCGAGATGGCGATGCGCTGGGTGTTGCTGGAGATGGGGATGATCGCGATCGTTTTGCGCCCGGTCATATCCAGTACCGAGACTGTGCCGGGGCCCACATTGGCGGTATAACCGCGGCTGCCATCGCGCGAGATCGCCAGCATGTGCGACTCCTTCTGCCCCGTTGGGATGGCGCCGACGATCTTGAGGGTTTTGGGGTCGATGATCGACACGCTCTGGTCGAGCTCCGTGGTCACATACAGCAAGCCGTGCACCGTGTCGTATAACGGGAAGGTGCGGCCGCACCCCATGGCCGAAGTCGACCCGCCCCGTCACTTTGCGTGAGGGGATATCGATCACCACCATTTCCCGCCCGTCGGTCCCCGGCTTGCCTACGCCCGAGTTTCCATAGATCGGCACGTAGGCGGTCCGGCCATCCGGAGAGGTCGCCACCTCGTGGCCGGTGACGCCTCCTTCTGGTACCGTTGCCAGTTGCTGGGCGGCGGCGGGATCGATGATGCTGAGGTCGTGATCCCCCTGGTTGGTGGCTACCAGGAGCGGTTTCGCCGGTGTTTCAGGAGCAGCGGAGGCATCGATCATAATGAGCGTCACGGGTAAGATCAGGCACAGCGCAACCAGCATCAGGAGCAGGGAATTGGGCTTAGTCATCGCGGGAGAATTATATCCGCCGGACGCGGCCTTGGTTGCTTGCCCTCTCGCCATGACGCAGAAATGAGCAATCCCGAGCCCAACATGACCCAACCCCCCGTCAATCCGTCAAAACCCACCCAACTCAAACCAACCCAGCCGGCGTGGCCCGCGATTGTTTCGCTCCTGGGTGTGGGAGGCCTGCACCTGTCTTTGCCGGAATCGCTCACCGTCGGGCCGTCCTGGCTCTTGTTGGCGGTCATTTCCACTCTCATGGTCCCGGTGGTGATCGCCTGGCTGCGCGGCTCCTTCGCCCTCAACCAGGTCCTGGGTTACATTCTGCTGGGCATCATTACCGCGGACCTGGGTTGGTCGCTTGGGCTCCTCGTCCGCTCCCTCATCTTCCACCAGATCGCGCCCTCGAAGCTGCTGGGCTCGGCCTGCGCCCTCTGGTTCAGCAACATCCTGATCTTTGCCTCCTGGTATTGGCGTCTCGACGCGGGCGGCCCCTACGCGCGCCACCTTCGCGGCAACCACACGGAAGGAGATTTTCTCTTTCCCCAGATGACCCTCGCTCCCAAATCGCAGAAGCCGGTCGAGCAAAACTGGTCTCCCCATTTTGTGGACTACCTCTTTCTCGCGTTCAACACCAGCACCGCCTTCTCTCCCACCGATACCCCGGTGCTCTCCCGCTGGGCGAAAGTGGCCATGATGGTGCAATCCATTATTTCGTTCGCCACGGTCGCCCTGCTTGCCTCGCGGGCAGTCAACATACTTTAATTTCCCCACCCGGTCCACCACCGTCGCTGAGGCATCCAAATGGCCATGAAAGTCTCTGAAGTTTTTATCGATACGCTGGTCGAGGCCGGCGTCCAACGTGTCTACGGGCTGGCCGGCGACTCGCTCAACGGCATCACGGACGCGATTCGCCGGAACAAAAAGATTGAGTGGATGCACGTGCGCCACGAAGAGGCGGCCGCCTTCGCCGCCGGCGCGGAGAGCCACCTCACCGGAGAGATAGCCGTTTGTGCAGGCAGCTGCGGCCCGGGCAATCTACACCTGATCAACGGCCTCTACGATTGCCATCGCAGCCGCGTGCCGGTGCTCGCCATTGCTGCCCAGGTGCCCAGCCAGGAGATGGGCAGCGGTTACTTTCAGGAAACGCATCCCCAGCACTTGTTCAAGGATTGCAGCTACTACTGCGAGATGATCTCGCAAGCCGACCAGATGCCGCGCGTGCTGGGCATCGCCATGCGCACCGCCATTGCCCGGCGAGGAGTGGCGGTGGTGGTCATCCCGGGAGACGTTCTCCAGCGCGAGTGCCCCAACCCGCCGCTGGCCCTCGGCATCCATGAGCCGGCATCGGTGGTTTGTTCCTCCGCGCGGGAACTGGGCCAGGCGGCTGAGTTGCTCAACCGGGCGCAGAAGGTCACCCTCCTGGGCGGTGCGGGCTGCGAGGGCGCGCATGATGAGCTGGTGGCATTGGCTGCGAAGCTGAAGGCGCCGATCGTGCACGCGCTGCGCGGCAAGGAGTTCATCGAGTACGACAATCCCTACGACGTCGGCATGACCGGGCTGCTGGGCTTTTCCTCCGGCTACCACGCCATGATGAACTGCGACGCGCTGCTGATGCTGGGCACGGATTTTCCTTATCCCCAGTTCTTTCCCAAGAAAGCCAAGATTCTCCAGGTCGATTTGCGTGGAGAGCAGATCGGGCGCCGCACCCCGGTCGACCTGGGTCTCATCGGCAAAGTGAAGGACACCCTCGATGCCCTGCTGCCTCTGCTCGAAGAAAAGCGGGATCGCGCTTACCTCGACACCTGCCTGCAGCATTACCAGACGGCCCGCAAAGGGTTGGATGACCTGGCGGTGGGAGAGACTGGACGCACGCCCATCCACCCTCAGTTCGTCACCAAGGTATTGGACGAGCTCGCCGCTGAGGACGCGGTCTTCACCTGCGACGTGGGCACGCCCACAATCTGGGCGGCTCGCTACCTGCACATGAACGGGCAGCGCCGCCTGTTGGGTTCGTTCATTCACGGTTCGATGGCCAACGCCTTGCCCCAGGCCATCGGGGTCCAGGCCGCCTTTCCCGGGCGGCAGGTGGTTAGTCTCTCCGGCGACGGGGGGCTTGCCATGCTGTTGGGCGAACTGCTGACACTGCATCAACTGAAGCTGCCGGTCAAGCTGGTGGTGTTCAACAACAGCTCCCTGGGCTTTGTGGAGCTGGAGATGAAAGCCGCGGGATTACTTGATTTCGCCACTGACCTGGTGAACCCAAACTTCGCCCTGCTGGCCGAGTCGGCGGGAATTCTGGGACGGCGCGTGGAGAAGCCGGAGCAACTGCGTCCTGCCTTACAGGAGGCGCTCAGTCACGATGGCCCCGCGCTGGTGGAGGTTCTGGTCAATCGCCAGGAACTGTCGATGCCGCCGACCATTACTGCGGAGCAAGCCAAGGGCTTCAGCCTATACATGGTGCGGGCGGTGCTGAGTGGCCGGGGCGACGAGGTGATCGATTTGGCCAAGACCAACCTCTTCCGCTAGCCCGCCAATGAATTCTGATCTCGCCCGCCGCCCTCTCCTTTATCATCCCGCCTGCCCCGCCCGTCCCGGCTCGCCGTGGAGGGTGCCGTGGGAGCGCAGCCGAGGGACCTGCATTATCCGGGTTGAGACTCAATCGAAAAAACATCACCGTAACTGTGCTTTAATTCCTCAGCCCGGCCGGTATTCGCCGAAGACGCGGCGCATACAGCCGGCAATCTCGCCGACCGTAGCGTTGCTCTCGACCGCCTCCAGGATTGCCGGCATAAGCTTATCCGTGGACCGTGCCTGCTCCGTGACCCGGTCGAGCGCCGCCTGCCAGCGCACAGAATCACGCCGCGCCCGCAACGCCCGCACGCGCTCAATCTGCCGTCGCTCCGCGGTTTCATCCACCTGCTGCGCGGGCGGCTCAGGGAATCCCTCGGTTGAGTTGGCAAAGCGGTTCGCACCCACCACCACTGTCTCTCCCGCATCCACCGCTTGCTGGTGCCGGTAAGCGGCCTCTTCAATCTCCCGCTGAACCCAGCCGCGTTCGACGGCAGCCACCATCCCGCCCAGCGAATCAATTTGTTTCAGGTAATCGCGAGCCCCTTGCTCAATCTCGCTCGTAAGCGATTCAACATAATACGAACCGGCCAACGGATCGACCGTCTGGGCCACGCCCGACTCCCGCGCCAGAATCTGTTGCGTGCGCAACGCCATGCACGCGGCCTCTTCACTGGGCAAACCCAACGCTTCATCGTAGCCGTTGACGTGCAGCGACTGGGCTCCGCCAAGAATCGCGGCAAGCGCCTGCAGGGCAGTGCGTGCCAGGTTGTTCTCCGCTTGCTGCGCGGTCAGGGTCGAGCCGGCGGTTTGCGCGTGAAAACGCAACCCGATGGTGACCATGCCGAATTGTTCCTGCAACAGGCGCGACCAAAGACGGCGCGCTGCGCGGAATTTAGCCACCTCTTCGAGAAGGTCATTGTGCGCGGCAAAAAAGAATGAAAATAGCGCCACCGACGCGCCTGTATCCAGTCCCGCGTTGCCCAGAGCCCGAAGGTAGGCAAGCCCATTGGCCAGGGCGAAAGCAACCTCCTGCACCGCCGTAGCGCCCGCCTCCCGCATGTGATATCCCGAGATGGAGATAGGGTTCCACCCCGGCAGATGCTCCAGGGTCCAGGCAAACAGGTCGGTGGCCAACCGGAGTCCGTGGTGCAGGGGATAAATATAGGTCCCGCGCGCGATGTACTCCTTGAGGATGTCGTTCTGCACCGTGCCGCAAAGCTTCTCCCGCGAGACACCCGCACGTCCCGCGGCAATGACATACAGGGCGAGAAGAATATTGGCGGTGGCGTTGATGGTCAGGGAAGTCGAAACCGCGTCCAGCGGGATGCCGGCAAACAACCGTTCCATGTCTTCAATCGAGTCAATCGCTACCCCGGCTTTGCCCACCTCCCCTGCCGCCCAGGGGGAGTCCGAGTCGTAACCGAGCTGCGTGGGCAGATCGAAGGCAACGGAGAGCCCATCCACCCCCTGGGCCAGCAGCAACCGGTAGCGGCGGTTCGATTGCTCCGCATCTCCCATGCCCGAGTACTGCCGCATGGTCCAGAGGCGGCCCCGGTACATGGTGGGCCGGATGCCTCGCGTGAATGGGAATTGTCCGGGGAACCCCAGGTCGCGATCGTGGTCGAAACCTTCGAGGTCTTCGGCCTGGTAGACCGTCTTCCTGCTGCGCAGGACGTCTCGCAACCTGGACCGTAGCGGAATGGGATCGCCTTCAGCGCGCCCCATTGCCGGTTCTGGGCCCGCGGTGGCTCTTGCGGTAGGCGCGAATAAAGGAACTGACCGAGAACCAGCCGAAGCCCACGGCCAGCACGCTGTAAAGCAGCAGGTGGGTATGCTCCGGTCCCTGCCTCCAGGCGGTGTGTACGCGGTAGACGCTCTGCACAAAAAAAAGCGCGAAGAGAGCAAAAAACAAGCCTGTGATCTCCAGCCACAGGATGCCGCCGGCGTGGGTAAACGGACCCAACAATGCCTGGCCGAAGGCCTTTGCCCCCCGCTTGGCGGTTGCCACCCGCTCGCCGGCCAGGACGGAGCGTGCCGGTCCACTTACCCTGCCGGCAGAAACGCCACGGGCGGACACGGTGTCCACTGGACGGGAGGGCATCTCGTCCGCGATCGGGGCCGGGCCCGGGGTCGTCGCCCGTTCCATCCGCTCGCTCACCATCTTCGAGGCCACCCGGACGCCAATGCCGAGTGCGCGGCCCACTTTCTTTGGCTCCATGGCAAAAGTTTACCAGCCGGTTGATTCAGATTGCTCCGCTACGTCATCACAAGTAAGGTAGGTAAAACCGCGCCTGAGAGTGGCGACTGGGGGTATCTCTTTGAACCAACGACTTCGTCGTCTTATCCAGCAGTTGGGAGAAGCCATTCACGAATCCGTCTCCGAGTCTGAGCAGATCTCCGAGGTGGTGCAGGACATACGCAAGCAGGGCTTCGACGTCCTGCTCATGCTGGAAGCGACAATCGGGTTGAACGAGGTGGAACAGCAGCCGGTTTCTGAGCTGGAGGCTCCGGCGAGTGTAAAGCCGCAAGGAGATGAGACTTTTAACGCGCAGGATGTACACTTTCTGCGCTCCCTTCGCATCTCGGTCGAGGAGGGTTGAAGGCGGAGGAGTCCCAGGCATCGGATGGGTTGGTGAGTTTTCGTCGGTAGATAGAGTTGGCAACGGCGCTCCACGTGGCCACAAGGCTCGGGAAGCGCGCACGGGCAACGCAGGGACGGAATGAAAGACACATTAGGAGTTCTGTTAGCCGGAGGAGCGGGCGAGCGGCTGTTCCCCCTTACACGCGATCGGGCCAAGCCCGCGGTTCCCTTCGGCGGCAACTACCGCATTATCGATATCACCCTGTCAAACTGCATCAACTCCGATCTTCGCCGCGTCTACATCCTCACCCAGTACAAGGCACTCTCGCTCAATCGCCATATCCGCGAAGGCTGGACCGGCATCGTCGCCCAGGAGTTGGGCGAGTTTATTGAAATCCTGCCCCCCATGCAGCGGGTCAGCGCGAACTGGTATATGGGCACGGCCGATGCCGTTTACCAGAACATTTACTCGATCGGCGCCGAGCAGCCCAAGCACGTCCTCATCCTTTCCGGCGACCACATCTACAAAATGAATTACGGGCTCATGCTCGAGCACCACCAGAAGGCGGGCGCCGACGTTACCCTGGCTACTCTGCCGATCGAGCCTTCCGATGTGGCCCGTTTCGGAGTGGTCGAGGTGAGCCGCACCGGCGAAGTGATCGGCTTCCAGGAGAAGCCCAAAACGACGACCCTCCGCTCTCCCTTCAACCCCACCAAGGTAGATGCCTCGATGGGCATTTATCTCTTCAACACCGACGTGCTGTTGCCGGCGCTGATGAAGGATGCCGAGGACCCCAACTCCAAACACGATTTCGGGCACAATATCCTGCCCGGCATTCTGGGCAGATACAAAATCTCGGCCTACAACTTCGTCGATGAGAACAAGCAGAACGCGCTCTACTGGCGGGATGTGGGCACGCTCGAAGCCTATTTCGACGCCAACATGGACGTGGCGTCGGTGTCTCCCATCTTCAACCTCTACGACAAGGCGTGGCCGATGCGCACCCGGCAGCGGCAATATCCGCCGGCTAAATTCGTGTTCGGCGAACCGGGACGAACCGGCATGGCGATCAATTCGGTGATCTCCGCCGGCTGCATCGTGTCCGGCGCGGTGGTGCGCAACAGCGTCCTCTCCCAGGACGTGCGTGTCAATTCCTATGCTGAGGTGGAGTCCAGCATCATCTTCACCCACGTCGACATTGGCCGCCATTGCCGCATCCGGCGAGCCATCATCGACCGCGACGTGCACCTGCCCGAGGGCACGGTCATCGGCTACGACCGCGAAGCCGACCGGCGCAATTATTTTGTAACCCAAAGCGGCCTGACCGTGGTCACGCGCGACTACTCGCTTTACGAGAATCCCGTCTCGCCGGACTTCATGCAGCAGTCCTAGGGGCTGCCCCGTGGCGAACTTTCTCCAGGCCACGAAGGCGCAGTAACCTCCGAAAAGGTAATCTTGGCGCGAAAATACCATCCATGCGTCTTGATCCGATCCCGAAGCGGATATATGTTGTTACCAGACGATTTCGGCAGGCAGCGGATTCTCGCGTCCCCGCTCTCTGGTCCGGCAGTTGCCGGTAGCTTCGGCCTATACGCGAGCCAAGGACAGTCTCACCGCTGTCCGGTGTCACACTCGATCCCTGTCACAAATCCAACCAGTCCCAATGGGTTTCCGTTCTTCTCAGAAAGATCAAACGGCGTGGGGCAAAGCGGTTCTTTTTTGGCAAGGCGATTCTTTTCGATAGAGAAGCGGACCTGGTGTGCACTCGCCCCAAATGCTTCAAAAGACCCCAAAACGACCCAAATTTATTCAATTTTATAAAAACCGGGCTTCGCAAACCTTGTTTGGATCACTATGGACTCCCCTCGCCCACGGGACTGAGCTCCGGTGCCGGGTCCTCGTTTTCAGAGTAGGATGGCTGTCACGATGAAACGGCGTTGGGGACGAATCCTCCAGGTTCTACTGGCCGGCGTGGTCGTCCTTTACCTCGGAGACTGGATCGTGCTGGGCATCGCGACTGGAGCTCAGGGATCTTCGAGCGTCCAGGTGGACCGGTTTCTGCGTACCCCGCTCAAGGGCCAGAAAGAAGAATTCGACTACATGGGAACGGTCGCACAGCCTTGCGTGACCTCGCTCTTTCCCCATCGCTCCGAAGCTCCGTGCTGGTGGCTACGGTGGCACAAAGTTCAGTGGATTTCACCCTGAGACCTGGCCGTGTTTCTGGAATTAGCTAAATTCGCGTCGTTGCTGCTGAGCATTCTCTCCCTCGATGCTCTTTTTCATACTGCGTTTCTCGAGCCCGGGAGCCAGCTCGAGCAGCGGCTCCTGCCTTCGCTCGGCATGTTGCTGTTGGCTGCGGCTGTCTGCCTGGCGAGCGGGTTTGTCTTCCACGCCTGGGAGTGCAAGGTGTCGCGACGAGGGGTCGGCATAGCCGCTTCCCTGCCCATGCTGATCTTCTGGTGGGGAGCGGGCGCAATCTCCCTGTTATTTACCATCGCGTGGTTCATCGAGCGCGATTTTCCCGGGCTTTGGGCCTGACGTACAAGAGCATCCGAAAACTCCATTTTCGAGTCTTTCCTGGCCGGGAAAGACGAAAAGGGGAGGTCTTACGCAAGGGCCACGCCGTCTAGGCTGCGGCGTCCGAAGGGAACTGAAGAGGGGCGGCGTGCGTATCAGCACCCATGAGTCTGGCCGCGACGCTCTCCTTGAACAACGGTGGAACCGGAGCGCGCAGCGAGCGTTTTCAGCCAGCTTCAGGGAGGCGCTATCCTACAGGCCGAGGAACGCCCGCGTTGAATCCCTCGCAAAACCCGCCGCCGGACCGGGAAACCGGCCCACGCCGCCCCTTGGCTGCCGAACGGCGGCCCGAGGCGCCGGAGGTCGATTGGCCCGCGCTGGTGCGGCGCTGCCTCGACGGAGATCATACTGCCTGGACAGAATTAGTCGTCGCCCAGCAGCGCCGGGTGTACGCCTTGTGCTACCGCTTCACCGGCTCCTCGCACGACGCGGAAGACCTGACCCAGGACGTATTCATCAAGCTCTATGCCAACCTGGGCAGCTTCGACCCCGCCCGCGGCGGCTTTTCTACCTGGATCACGACCTTGACCCGCAACCTGCTGGTCGATCATTTCCGCCGCTCCCGCCAGCAGCGCGCGACCGACTCGATCGACGCAGGATGGGATCAGGGCAACGACGCTCCCCGGCCTGAGCCCATCGTCGACCAGCGTACTTCCCCCTTTGAGCACGCGGTGCACAATGAACTGGAGCACATGGTGCAGAATGCTCTGGCCAGGGTGTCTCCGGAGCTGCGCGAAGCAGTTATTCTGCGCGACTTGCAGGATATGGATTACAAAGAGATTGCCGAGGTGCTCGCCATTCCCCAGGGAACGGTGAAGTCTCGCATCAGCCGCGGCCGGGCGGAACTAGCAAGGCTGCTGGAACGTACTAAAGGGCAGGTGATGTAAATGTCTGAGCGCGAACAAAAAAAGCCGTCCGGCAGCCTAGGCCGGGTGTTACGGTGCGACGATTGGGAGAACCTCATCGCCGATGCGCTGGATGGAACGCTGACGGCGGCCGACGCGGCTGCCTTTCATCGCCACCATAGCGAATGCCCGCTGTGTGCCCAGATGCTTAAGGAGACCCAGCAGGGCAAATCGTGGCTGGAATACCTGGCGGTCGAACCCCAGGCGCCAGCCGGTCTGCTCAACAAGATCCTGGCCCGCACCAGCGAGCGCCCGCAGGCGGTGGATGCACCAGGCGTTCCCCTGGGCGTGACCATGGCGGTGCACCCGGTCGCGGCACGGCCCGCCTGGAAGCGGCTACTGCTGCCGTTTTCTCCCCACCGGCTGCGCCAGGTCATGGAACCGAGGTTGATGATGACCACGGCCATGGCGTTCTTTTCGATCGCCCTGACCTTGAACCTTGCGGGGATCAACCTCAGCCAGGTTCGTCCGGCGGATCTGAAGCCTTCGCGCCTGCGCGCCAATCTGACCCGGCAGTACTACTCCACCAACCAGCAGGTGATGAAGTATTACGAGAACCTGCGCCTGGTGTACGAAATGGAAGCCCGGGTGAGGGAGTTGCGGCGCTCCACCGAGGCGGAACCCGCCGTACCGTCTCCTCGTCCGTCTCCCGGCGAGACCCCCAGGCAGGCCCCGCGCGACGGCACCGGCAGTCCCAGCTCGACGGCTCCCAGCGATCGGCAGGTCCTCCCGGCGTCGCCGGTTCCCGGGGACCGGCGGACCCATTTGAAACAGGATTCTGATCTACCCGCGGTGATGGCGCACAGCACGCCGCGGCGGTTTTACCTGCCCCCGGCCAGCCCGGGGGAGGCCACGCAAGTGCCAGCCAGTTTTGACCGTGCGGGGACCAAAGGAAAGTGCGAAAGAGAGGTTTTCAGGGCTTTGCGGTCAACAACTGAAGACCAAGCGGAAAGGAGCTTGGTATGAACTGCGCGAATCATCCGGATGTCGCGGTTGCGGCCTACTGCCAGAGTTGTGGCAAGCCGCTGTGCACTGCGTGTATCCGTTCGGTAGGTGGCGTCATCTATTGCGAACCTTGCCTGGCGGCTCGTCTGTCCTCAGGTTCGATCGGCGGCAACCTGTTCACCGATGCGAACAACCTCCATGCCCACCCTTTGCTGGCCGGCCTGCTGGGCTTCATCCCCGGAGTGGGCGCCATGTACAACGGGCAGTTCGTCAAGGCGCTGGCCCACGTGCTCATCTTCGCCGTATTCGTCAGCCTTTCCGACAGGAGCTTTATCTTTGCCCTTCTGGTTGCCGCCTGGGTCTTTTATCAGGTCTTTGACGCCGCCCAGACGGCCAAGGCCCGGCGGGACGGTTTGCCCCTTCCCAATCCCTTCGGCCTGAACGATCTGGGAGCCAGGCTGGGGCTGAATCAACATCCTGTCGTTCCCCCCTACGGGCCCCCCTATGTGGCTGGCTTTACTCCCCCGGCGGGAACCGCAACGCCGGGGAGCCCGGCGACGGACCCCACGCCGGGACAAAACCCCGGGCAGGATCCAGCCCAGGGTTCTTGGAGTTCCGTCCCTCCCCCTCCGCCCTACTCGGCGTCCTATGCCGTGCCCCCGCCGCCGGCAGCCCCCGGCGCCGCATTCAGCAGCAATCCTTATGGGACGCCCGTCGTGCCCGAGACCAGGGAACATAAACATCCCCTGGGCGCCATTGTGCTCATCGGCATCGGTCTGCTGCTGCTGCTGCATACCCTGGGTGTGTTCGAGGATGAGTGGATCAGCCGCGGATGGCCGGTGATCATTATCGGCGTCGGCGCGTGGCTGCTCTACCGCCGAACCCGCGATCTGCCACGAGGAGGCTCGCAATGAATTCCTGGCTTCTCTTGCGGCGCCTGCGGGGGCCTGCGTTTCTTATCCTGCTGGGCTTTACCGCCCTGCTCAACCAGTGGGGCGTGCTCAGCTTCGCCCACAGTTGGCCGCTCTACCTGATCCTGGCCGGTGTCATCGGGTTGGCGGAGCGCGCAGCCATGGCTGCGGCTCCTCCCCCGCCCCCGGTCTATCCCAATGCCTACCCACCCCCGGTGTACCCGGCCGCTGGCTACGCGCCGGCGCCGGCATATCCCGCGCCCGGCGCCTCTGTTCCGGCTGGGGAGACGGCCAAGCCAGGCGATGCCGGTTGGGCCGGAGACGATCCAGGCAGGAGGCCATGATGGCCACTCTGCCCCCGCCCTACTCCCAGCGGGACGCCGCCCGCGCCCAGCGGGATGCCGTCCAGGCGCAGCGCTACTACCAGCGTTCTCTCCGCCGCCCTTCCATGCTCGGCCCCATCGTGCTCATCGTGCTGGGCGTGACCGCGCTGCTGGTCGAAACCGGCAAGCTCAATGTGGTTCAACTGTGGACCTGGTACATGCGCTGGTGGCCCATGTTGTTGGTCGGGGTGGGCTTGCTCTCGCTGGGCGAATGGTGGTTCGATCGCAATCATCCCTACGCCGGCCGCCGGTCTCATGGAGGATTGGTCGCCCTGGTCATCCTGCTGGCCGTGCTGGGCTACGGGGTAGGCTACACCACCCAGGGGCTGCGCGGCTTGCACTGGTTCGGACGCGGAATGGAGGATGATGATTTCCTGCCCCGCATGCTGGGCCAGGAGCACGACGCCGATCGCAATCTGAACCAGCAGATTCCCGCCGGAGCCACCGTCGATATCCAGGTGCCTCATGGCGACGTGACCGTCACCCCCTCGGGAGACGATCAGATCCACGTGCAAGCCCACCTGGTGGTTTACGCGGTCAACGACCGCGAAGCGCAGCGGGTGCAGGATGCGCTGGCCCCGCGCCTATCCGTCAATGGCAACAGTGTGACCCTGCGCGCCGCCGACGCCAGCAACGGCCGTGCCGATCTGACCGTCGAGATCCCTAACGGCGCGCTGCCCACCATCACCGCCGGGCATGGCGACGTGACCCTTGAGGGCCTCACCGCGGATGCGTCGGTGGTCAATCAACGAGGCGACGTTAAAGCCGACAACGTAACCGGCACGCTCCACGCCAAGATGAGCAAAGGCGACTTCAGCGCCCATGCCATCAGCGGAGACCTGTCGCTCCAGGGCCGGATGGATGACGTCTCCATCTCCGATGTGCAGGGGAGAGTCACGCTCAATGGGGATTTCTTCGGCGACACCAATCTCGCGCATATTCCGTCGCCGGTGCATTTTCATTCGAGCCGCACCGACCTTGAGGTGGCCAGCATTCCGGGCGATCTCTCCATCGACAGCGGGGACCTGCAGCTAAACAACGCCAACGGTCCGGCGAAGATTTCCACCAGCGCCAAGGATATCGAGTGCACCGAGATTACCGGGGACGTGCACGTGGAAGATCGGGACGGAGATATTTCGCTCGGCGCTGCGGCGCCCCTGGGGGCCATACAGATTCGCAACCATAACGGCGCCATCCACTTGACAGTGCCCCGGGGAGCAAGCTTTCAACTGCAGGCGACGGCCAGCAACGGAGACATCGATTCCAAGCTGAACCTGCCGGTGGTGGAGGCGGGCGAGGGTCATAGCGTTGCCGGCCAGGTTGGCTCGGGGGGGCCCCGGATCGAGTTGATCGCCGATCATGGCGACATCGAGATCAACAGCATGGATGAGCCGCCGCCTGCACCGCCGGCGCCGCCCGCACCCCCGCTCCCCCCGCGCCGGGGGCAAAATCCATGCGCCACCTGCGTCCGTCGAAAGACGCTACCGCGCAGCCAGTCGTTCAGTGATGATGGACTCGACCCGCGCCACCACCTCGTCCAGCGAGAGGTCGGTCGAATCGATCATGACCGCGTCGGCCGCTGGCTGCAGGGGGGATTCGGCGCGCGTACGATCGCGCCGGTCGCGCTCGCGCAGTTCTTCCAGCACCGATTCGGCTGCTTGCGGTGCGCCCGGGCCATTCTGCTGGTAGCGCCGCTGGCCACGCACTTCCGCAGCCGCATCGAGAAAAATTTTGACCTGGGCATCGGGGAAGACCTTGGTGCCGATATCTCTTCCTTCCATGACAATGCCGCTGCTTGCGCCCAACTGGCGCTGCATGGAAACCATCCATTGGCGAATGCCGGGGTGCACGCTCACGCGCGAGGCAGCAGCGGTTACGTCGGCTTCGCGAATGCGCTTGGTGACCTCGACGTCGTCGAGAAAAACCCGGTTCCCCAGCGGCGCAGGCAACAGCCGAATGCGGGTCTTTTCCGCCAGCCGGCCAAGCTCTTCGCGATCACCCACATCGCTGTCGGTCTGAATCGCCTTGAGCGCGAAAGCGCGGTACATGGCGCCGCTCTCCAGGTTCAGCAACCCGAAGCGGGCGGCAATGCGCGCCGCAACCGTGCTCTTGCCGGCGCCGGCGGGACCGTCGATAGCGACGATCAAGGGCGGCCCCTGGCTGGGGCCGGCCACCGTACTAGGGTTGGTTGTCATGCTCCTGGCTTTTTCCTGCCCGGCTTACGTGGCGGGAAATTGCCGGGAGGCTTTCCCGGCCTTCCCGCCGAGCCGCCGGCGCGCGGCCTGGAATTCGCGGGCCTGGAATTCGCGGGCCTCGAACCTTGCGGTCTCGGTCCTTGCGGTCTCGAACCTTGCGGTCTCGAACCTTGCGGTCTCGGTCCTTGCGGTCTCGAACCTTGCGGTCTCGAACCTTGGGGTCTCGAACCTTGCGGTCTTGCCCCTTGGGGTCTCGAACCTTGCGGTCTCGGTCCTGAAGATCTGGGACCGGAAGGTCTCGCGCCTGGAGGTCTGGTTCCTGTAGGCCGCGAGCCAGACGGCCGGGATCCAGAAGGCCGAGAGCCCGGGGTAAACGGAGGCCGCGCCTCTTTGCTGCGCCCGCGTGGATCACCCGTGCCCGAAGGCATCGTGGATTTCACGCCTGGCTTGCGAAAGCCGCCCGGGCGAGGCCGGTCGTAACGCGCACCGCGGCTGGCATCCCGCGGTGGCCCACTGCGTCCTTCTCTCGGCCGAAACGAACCCTGTGCCGGACGGTTGCCGGCATACGCAGAGCGAGGTCCCGCAGGGCGGCTCGGAGCATCCCCGGGGGTACGCCGAGGAGGTCCACCGGAAATACGGTCGGCGGGACGGCCGGCGGCACGATACGAACCTGCCCGGCCGGCGTTTCCCGTCCGTCGTTCGCCCTGCGGTGGGCGCGGCCGGAAAGGTTCTGCACCGCCCTGAGCCCGAGCCTCTCCCGGGCCTTTTGCTGGAAAAGGCCGGCCACGCCGATCCTGCGCAGGGCGGAACGGTGCATTCGCGGGCGCACCGGGCCGAGGAGACCGTGGGGCGGAAGTGGGGGCCTGCCCGGGTCGCACCCAGGGCCGATTCCCCGGCCGTGCTCCGCCACGATTTGCCGGCCGTGCTCCCGAAGAGGGACGAGCCGCGGGACGAGAGCTGCCAGACGCCCACTTGCCGCGTTCTGCCTGCGGCCGGCGCGGGGGCGCTCCATCTGGGGTCGGCTTGCCGGTGGGTGGCGCGACTGCCGGCGACCACGGCCGGCCTTGCGGTGCACGCCGCCCGGGGCTCTTCCATCCACTTTTTGCTGCGGGCCTGGCCGCTTCCCTGGCCGGCCGAGGGATGGGAAGCGGTCTCATGGGAACCGGAGCTGGGCCCTGTTCCGCAGCGGGAACCGGGCCTGCCGGCTTCAGTGCCTGGCGCTTTCTGGGGAGAGGCCTCGGTTTTTCCTCCGCGGAGGCTGACTGGGTCTCAGGCTTCGCCGGCAATGAGGCCGCGGGCAACTCGGCGAACTCCGGCAAACTGCCTTCGACGAAATGGTAGGTCTGAGCGTCCATCGAAAGCGAATGAATTTGCCGCGTGGCCGACAAGCCGCGCACCGCTTCCCGCACCCGCGAGCGGGAAACCAGCGGGGAGAGAAAAATCTCGATCTCTTCGCTGGTGGCCGCGTAGACCGACTGCAGATACATCGAGACCAAGAGCGAGATGGCGGTCACCTGGGAACTGGCGCTGCCGGTTCCCAGCGCCTCGCGGTGGCGCACCCGGAGCAGTTCCCACTGGGTGGCCTGGCCATCCGCGGCGTAAATCGGGCTGACCCGTAACGCCTGCCACAACTCGCACAGGGCACGCAACACCGCGGCTTCGGTAAGCTCGCGGCCCAGCGTTTCCCGGGCCTGGGCGGCGGTGAGTAGTCCTTCTTTGTCCAGCGCCTTCCACAACTCCAGCACCAGGGGAGAAACCTTGTGGCCGGACGATTTCTGCGGCGCATGCTTCCAGTCCGGGTCGCCGCGCAAGGACAGCACAAAAGGCAGCGCGTCGGTATGAGCCAGGAAATCCGGCTGTTCGCTGACCGCGCCGAGCAAATTCAGGGCTACCACTTTGCCGGATGCGACCATGCGGGTCAGCAGGCTGTGCGCCTGCTGAATCGCCTCCGGGCCGGGGGTCGCGTGGCCTTTCCCCATGCAGGCTTCGACAAACGACGGGGCCGGCGCGGGCAACTGCGCGTGCCGGGGCAAGTAGAGACAAAGCGGGTGCCGTTCGAGCCAATTCTGGGCGTCATCGAGGGTGAGGAGGGGGCTTTGATTCTGGCGCCAGTGCGCCGCCCGTGCTGCCTGGAGCTGTTCTGCTATCAAGGAAAGTCTCTTTTCGGAAAGTCTCTTTTCGCGCGGGAATCTATCTGCTCGGCCGCGGCAGCAACCGTGGGCGCGTGGAACGTGCGCGATAGCGTTTCTACCGCTACCAACAATGCTCTAGATCCTGTGAAAGGCCCGCTGGATTTCTTTCCAAGCATACCGCAGGACAATGGGACGGCCATGGGGGCAACTGGTGGGATGCTCCGTCTTGCCCAGTTCCGCCAGCAGCCATGTCATGCGCGAGGCATCGAGCGGCGTGTTCACCTTGATGGCCGCGTGACAGGCGATGGAGGCCGCGATCCGGGTGCGCGCGGCGGCCAGGTTCTCCGCCTGTTCGGGGCTGCCCGCCTGCTCCAGAACCTCCACCAGCATGCGCTCCAACGCGTGGCCTTCGAGCCCGGCTGGAGCTGCCTTGATGGCGATGGTGCGCGGGCCGAAAAGTTCCACCTCAAAACCATTGGCCTCAAGCTCATGGGCGATGCCGGCAAAGACGACCATTTGTGCCGGCAGCAGATCGATCAGCAAAGGCATGAGCAGCCGCTGGCGTTCTACCTTCTGCGCCAGCCGCTGGCGCAGCACGCGCTCGAACAAAACCCGCTCGTGGGCTACGTGCTGATCGATAATCCAAAGCCCCTCATCGTTCACCGCCAGGATGAACGACTCGCGCAACTGGCCCAGCGGCCGCAGCGACGCCAGCCCATGCAGGGATGGGCCCTCGGCCGTTTCGCTTTCTTCGGCCTCGTGCTCCGGGTTGGGCGAACAGCCGGAGGAGCGTGCATGGCCGGCGCCGTTGCTCCCGTTGCTCCCGTCGCTCAAGGTCCCCGGCGCGAAGGGCAGAAGGCCGGGAGAAGGCGCCACGGCTGGCGCCGTCAACTGAAAATTGCCGCGGCTCTCTTGGTCCGGACCGCCGGCAAGCGGGCTGTCGAACGCCGGACCGCCGGGCATCGGGCTATCGCGTTCCGGGCTGTCGAGCCAACCGCCCGAGCTGGGTGTTTGCGCTTGTGCCGCCGGGCTCGACGGAGAAGATTCGGGCACCAGCGCCGGCATGGCGCTGGGATGAACGTTCAGCGCGTGCAGGAATCCTGCCGCCGGCCGTCCCATGGTCAGCTTGTTGCGGATGCTGTCGCGCACAAAATCATGCAGCCAGCTGGCCTGGCGAAAACGGACTTCGGTCTTGGCCGGGTGCACATTCACGTCAACTTCCTCCGGCGGCATGTCGACGAACAGCAACACCACGGGAAAGGAAGTGGGAGGCAGAATATTGCGATACGCCTCGCTGACCGCGTGCATCAGCAAGCGGTCGCGCACCAGCCTGCGGTTGACGAAGCAGTAGATCGAGTTGCGGTTGAGTTTCTCGAGCTCTGGTTTGGACGTGAAGCCGCTGAGGCGCAGCCAACCAGGCTTGGCTGCCTGGTAATCCGCCGGCCGTCTCCAGGGCGGCGGTTCGGGCAGCCCGGCATGCTCCAGCTCGACCTCGGCGGCCAGCGGCAGCAGCTGATCGAGCGTGTCCTGGCCGAAGATCTGAAAGATGCGCTCGGCGGGCCGGCGCACCGGGGGCGCGATCAACAAGGCGTGGGTGGCGGAGTGCAGCTCGAAGTGCTTTTCCGGATGCGCCAGGGCATAATGCGTAACCATGGCGGTGACATGGGCGAGCTCGGTGGTTTCCGACTTGAGAAATTTGCGCCGGGCTGGCGTGTTGAAGAACAGATCGCGCACGGTCAGCGTCGTGCCCGGGGGAGCGCCCGCGTCTTCGCAGCGCAGCAGCTTGCCGCCGGCAATTTCCAACAGGGTGCCCGAACTTTCTTCCCCCGCGCGGGTGAGCAGCTCGACCCGGGCAATCGAGGCGATCGAGGGCAGCGCTTCGCCGCGAAAGCCCAGGGTCGCGATCGACAGCAGATCGTCGCTCGAGCGCAGCTTGGAGGTGGCGTGGCGCTCAAAGGCCAGCAGGGCATCGTCGCGCACCATGCCGCTGCCGTCATCGGCGATGCGAATGAGCTTGCGCCCTCCGCCCTCAACCGCGATCACGATGCGGCTCGCGCCGGCGTCGAGCGAATTCTCCAGCAGCTCCTTCACCACCGATGCCGGACGATCGACGACCTCGCCGGCGGCGATCTGGTTGGCCACCTGGTCGGCGAGTATGTGGATGCGGCCCATTTCCCAATTTACCTTTATCCAAAATAGCAGGGCTGCTTACCGCCGCACGCGATTCTATGCAACGCAGCCTCGACAGCGGAAAGCAACGGAGCTGGCCGGAGAGATCCGTTCCAAAAGAGTCCGAGTTCCGTTCCTGGCGCGACCGGGTGCCCGGTGCCCCGGATTTCGCGTGCTGTTCCCAGATTTGGGGATGCTCCCGTCGACCGGAAGAAAGGGGTACGGCGAAGCAATCCCGCACCGCAAAGACAAGATGCGGGACCAACCCATACCCAGGGACCGCCTTAGCGGTTGGAGCGCACCCGCCGCGGCAGCGGCTGGGCGGGGACCTTGGACTTGGTCATCCGCTTGCCCCGCGGATGCGCCGACGTGTCTTCCCGCGACGACGCAGCCTCGGCAAGGCTGTCGCCCAGCACGTGCAGGCGAAGAAAATTCGTGGAGCCCGACTTGGTCCGGGTGCCGGCGACAATCCCCAGGATCTGCCGCGCCTGCACGTGCCCCCCTGCCTCGAGCAGGCGCTCGGCGGTTTCGACCATCTGCTCCGCGGTAGCCAGCTTGTTGCAAAGAATCGGGTGGACACCCCAAAGCAGGGTCATGCGATGGATCACGCGTTCCACGCTGCTCAGCCCGAAGATCGGCGATTTGGGGCGGTACTTGGAGAGCTGCCGCGCCGTGGTCCCGGTCTCGGTGAAGACGGCAATGGCGCTGATATCCAGGTCCTCGGCGGCGTGGGCCATCGATTCACAGATGGTCTCGGCGACCGACAGACGCACATGCCCAGGCTGGCCGCGCTCGCTGAAGCGGGGCAGGGGATCCTGACCCTCGGTCTCGAGCACAATTTTGGCCATCATCTTCACCGCTTCCACGGGATACTTGCCGGCGGCGGTTTCGGCCGACAGCATCACCGCATCGGTGCCGTCGTAGATGGCGTTGGCTACATCGCTGGCTTCGGCTCGCGTGGGCCGGGGATTTTCAATCATCGACTCCAGCATCTGGGTCGCGGTAATCACCGGCTTGCGATAGTCGCTGGCCCGGCGGATCACGTGCTTCTGAATGGCCGGCACCTTCTCCGGTGGCATTTCCACGCCCAGGTCCCCGCGCGCGACCATCACCCCGTCGGCCGCTTCCAGAATGCTTTCCAGGTGCTGGATGGCCTGAGGCTTTTCCAGCTTGGCGATGATCCACGTTTCGGCGCCCATGGCGGCCACGCGGTGCCTCACCAGGCGGATATCCTCCGCCGTGCGCACGAAGGAGACCGCAATGGCGTCGACTCCACTACGAATGGCGAATTCCAGATCCTCTTCGTCCTTGGTGGTCAACGACGGTACGCGTACCGGGATGCCGGGCAGATTGATGCCCTTATGCTCGCCCAGCATGCCGCCGTTGATCACCTCGCACTCGGTATCCATCCCATGCACGGCGAGCACGTGCAATTCGATCAGGCCGTCGGAAAACAGGATGCGCGCCCCCGGCTCCAGATTCTCCGCCAGGGTGGGGAACGTGGTCGCGACCAGGGTGGAAGTGCCGGCAATATCCCGCGGCGTAATCGTCAGCCGTTGACCCGCTTTGAGCAGCACCGGGATACGGTTTTTCAGCCGGCCGGTGCGAATCTTGGGCCCCTGCAAATCGCCCAGGATACAGATGGGCTTGTTTTCCTGGGCGGAGACTTTGCGCACCATCTCGATCAGCTTGAGCTTCTCCGCGTGCGTGCCGTGGGAAAAATTCAACCGGGCAACGTCCAGGCCGGCGCGAACCAGTTCCCGGAAGACTGCTTCGTGGCTGCAGGAAGGGCCCAGCGTGGCCACAATTTTGGCCCGGCGGCGTTGGTCTGCCGGCAGGGTATAGCTCGGTTCCATCAGACTAAAACTCATTCTTCCCCCGTACTGCGTTTGCCGAACCGCTCTAAAGCCGCCAGCACCCTCATTCTACGCGTACTTCCGGGGTGTACCCGGAGGCCTGGAGGATGGCAGAGCATTTTCCTGGCCCGGGGGAGTCGAATTGCTTACCGGCTGTCGCCGTGGCTGGCCGCCGCCATAACCTGGGTTTCGGCCGGGCTCTGCAGGCGCGTGCGTTGCGGCTTGGGATAAATGTGGGCATTGAACTCGGCTCCGATCAACACGCTTACGGTCGAGATGTAGAGCCATACCAGGGTGGCGACGACCGCGCCCAGCGGACCGTACACCACGGAGTAGTCGGCGAAACGGGTCAGGTAGAAGCCGAAGCCCAGGGTGGCCAGGAACCAAATGACGGCTGCCCCGGAGGCGCCCGGCAGCACGTACTTCCAGGCCTGCCGCCGCGGCGTGCCGAACTGGTAAATCATCGCCAGCACCACGATGGTGGTGAACAAGCCGATCGACCAGCGCACCACCCGCCAGACGAAAAGCACGTAGGGGCCCAGCACGTGGTAGCTGTTGCTGATCACCCATTGTTCGATCTGGTGGCCAAAAGCAACGGTCACCGTGGCAAATGCCATGGGCACCAGGCAGAGGGGAATCAGCACCAGCGCCACCACCCGCTGCACCCAGAAACTCCATTCATGGCGAGGCAGTTCGTAGGCCCGGCGAAAGCCCTCCATCAGCGAGTGCATCATACCCATGGCGGCCACCAGGCTGACCACGATGGCGGAGACCAGCACCTGTTCCGAACGCACCTTCTGGTTGATGAAATAGGAGTGCAGCAGGGTCATGGTATCGGCGGGCAGCACGGCGGCGAAGGCGGCGCGCATCTCGCCGCGCAGCGTATCCGATTCCGGGGTGAGGGCAAGCAACGTAGTCAGCACCAGGATGGTGGGAAACAGGCAGAGGATGGCGGAGTAAGCAGCCCCTTTGGCAATGCCGAATACGTCGTGCGAAAGAGAGGCCAGCAGGGCCAGCCGGAATTTATCGAACGCACGCCTCATGCCATCGAAGGTACATGAAGGCTTTGCCCGTTCCAAGACGAGTTTCGCCCGGTTTCCCGTGGTGAAAATGCTACCGGAAGAGCATCGAACGGGGTTGGTCCGGGGCGAGATTGTGGATCTGCGCTAGCTCTTCCACTTGAGCAGGAAGGCCGTGACCGAAGCCGAGTCCATGGTGCGCATCGACTGAAACTCGCCGTTGCGCTGGCTGTAGATGACCTGGCCATCCGGGCCGAGAACCGCCAGCGCCGGCACTCCCTTGGCGACGGGGACGCCGTACCTGGCGGCAATGTCAAGGTTCTCATCGTAACGGCCGATATTCACCGGGACGAGCACATAGTTCGACTCCAGCAATTCCCGGTTGGCTGCATTGTGGAAGTAGATTTCAAGCACGTGGCAGTCGCCGCACCAGTCACCGCCAAAGTCGAGCAGGACGCGCTTTTTCTCCCGTCCCGCCCGGGCCAGCGCGGCGGCAATGTCCCCCTCCGCCTGGGCGCCATCCGGGTAAATGGAGCCCAGATAGGACTCCTCTGCCGCGTCCGCGGTCTGGTGGCGCGCATGCGCTCGCCAGCCCAGCCACGCAAACCCTGCCAGCAGGGCCAGTGCGACCACGGCGATGGCCATCGATTTCGAACGAATGGGCATTGGGGACCTCAACCGCGTATTACGCTACCATGCCACAGCGTGAGGTTTGCCCAGGGGAATCGCAAACGACACGTTGCCAGCATAACTGTTGCTCTTTCATACTCTCGTACCCGATCCGTTGTAGTTTGCTGGCGCTCGCAGCAGGCGGATTTCTTACAATAAAAGAATGATCCAACCGAAGTTCCTCAGCTTGCTCGGCGTACTTCTTATTTCCCTGCCTGCGGCACGCGCCGATGCGAACTTCGACCTCAGTGGGCCGCCTTTGCAGGTGAGGGTCACGCGCGATGGCAAGACGCTGCCCCTCTCCCAGGTGCCGAACCTTGAAGCCGGCGATCGTCTTTGGCTGCACCCGGACTTCCCCGATCAGCAAACCGCGCGTTACCTGCTGGTAGCCAGCTTTCTCCAGGGCTCCACCAACCCACCCCCGGAGAACTGGTTTACCCGGGCGGAGACATGGAATCAAAAGGTGCGGCAAGAAGGTCTTTACGTGACCGTGCCCGCCAATGCACAACAGGTATTGTTGTTTTTGGCTCCGGAAACCACCGGCGCCTTCAGCACCCTGCGCAACAACGTACGCGCCCGGCCGGGCGCCTTCGTGCGCGCCTCGCAGGATCTGAACCAGGCCAGTCTGGATCGCTCCCGCCTGGATACTTATCTCAACGCGGTGGCGCGCATCCCCGACCCCCAGGGGGCCGCCTTCAAAGAAGAAATCAAAATGCTTGCGCGCAGCCTGAACATCAAGGTGGACGATGACTGCTTCAAGAAACCTCCCGCTCAGCAGCTCACCTGCCTGACCCAGAACCAGGGCGGCCTGGTGCTCGATGACGGGCATACGCAATCCATGGTCGCGGCCATCACCTCCGGCGCCTCTGCCGACCTGATCGGGCAATTGAGCGCCACCCCCCTGGGCGGAGCGGGCGCCTACAGCCCGTATGTCGGCGCCATCGTCGATGTGGTGCGGATCATGGACGGCATCCACACCGCGCAGTACCAATACATTCCCGCGCTGGCGGAAATGGATCAGCAGCAGTTGCAATTGAAGCTGAACAATCCTCCCTCCTTCTCCAACCCCAAATCGGTGCTGACGGTGGGCTTGCCGGCGGTGCAGGCGCCCCAGTTGCCGCCTCTGCGCGCGGTCGATCCTGACCAGATCTATTGTGTGGAGACGCCTTCGCTGCTTCTGCCCGCCGAGGGGGCGCCCCTCGTGTACTCCACCAGCTTGGCGCACGACTTTGTCCTGCATGTCGCGGGCAAATCCGGGGCCGGGATCGACCTGCCGGCGCATGCCGACCCGAGCCGCGGAGGTTTTGTGGTCGATACCCACTCCGTGCAGCTGGCCAGCATGACCCCGGAAGCGATTGGCACGCTGAAAGGTTTTTGGGGATTTCAGCCGTTCGATGGTCCCAGCTTTCACCTGGAGAGTTCGCACACCGTGAAGTGGAACCTGCCCGACGCGGACAAGAGCGCTCTGATCGTGGGCCGCGAAGACACCGTGCACCTGGAAGCCGGCGATGCGGCGTGCGTGGACGGGGTTTCGGCCAAGGATGGACAGGGCAAGCCGCTCCATGCCACCTACAAGATGATCAAGCCGGATCGGTTGGAGGTGAAGCTGGCGTTGGACGGCGTGAGCCCGGGTCCCGTGACCCTCGAGCTCAAGCAGGCGGGCATGACCGCGCCCGATCATTTGCAGGTTGAGGCCTATCCTGAGGCAGCGCACCTGGCCGGGTTCACGATTCATGCCGGCGATCAGGAGGGGCAGCTTTCCGGAACCCGCCTCGACCAGGTATCCGGCTTTCAGATGAAAGGAATGAAGTTTGTTCCGGGCGCCCTGAAACGCGCCGGCGATAAGGACGAGTTGACTCTGGCGGCCGCTGCGCCAGTAAGCGAACTGCAGGCCGGCGAAGCATTGGTAGCGCACGTAGCGTTGAAAGATGGCCGCGAGATGCAGCTGCCGGTCACCCCGCAGGGTCCCCGGCCCAGGGTGACCCTGATCAGCAAGAACGCGGTGCCCGACCAGACCGCTGCGCCCTCGCCCATACGACTGGCCGACACGGACGAGCTCCCCCAGGACGGTACCCTGACTTTTGTGCTGCAGGCGGAGGTGCCGCCGCGCTGGGCGCGGGGGGAAAAGATCGAGGTAGCGACCGACGACGATTCCGTGCACGCCACGTTGACCATGGAGGATGGCAGCCTCACCTTGCAGGATGCAAAGACGGTCCTGGCTCGCGTGAAACCGCTGACAAGTTTCGGACCTTCCGCGTTTGGTCCTTTGCGTTTTCGTCCGGTCGATGCCAGTGGCGCGCAAGGCGAATGGCAACCGCTGGGGAACCTGGTGCGTATTCCTACGCTCAAGGAAGTCCACTGTCCAGCGAGCCCGGACAAGCAATGCACCCTGTTCGGCTCGAACCTGTTTCTGCTTGATTCGGTCGCCGCCTCGGCCGACTTCCACGCCCCGGTGACCGTGCCGGTGGGTTTTGCCAGTGGGACGCTACAGGTGCCCCGGCCCGTCGGCACCGTGCTCTATCTCAAGCTGCGCGACGATCCCAAGGAAGTCAATTCGGTGGCGTTGCCCGTGCTGCCGGAGTAGTCAGGCCTATTTCTTGCGGAGCTGGATTACCGTGAAGCAGAATATCGTGAAAACCCTGCCGGCGTCCTGCCGTGGGAGCAAGTCAAAGCTACCTCCTGAAAAAACGGTGACGCTGCCGGTTGTATGGTTGCCCGAAGCGCAAGCCGAGCTGATGGAAGCCCTGGCGCACTATGACGCCGTCCGCCCCGAGCTGGGCGAGCGGCTCGCCAATGCTGTTGTGGAAACTGCCGAAGCGATCGCAAGCATGCCGCTACCTTTGCCGCGGTCGATAAGGGACGGCGGCGGGCTGGCGTGCGTTGGTTTCCTTATGGCTTGTTCTTCCTCGTGGAGGAAACGCGCGTCGTCGTGATCGCCTGCTTTCATGGCAAGCGCAACCCGAAGCACTGGCAACAGCGAGAGTCGTAAAGCGTTTTAGAAAGAACCAGGGCTTCCGGTTCAACATCTGGTCTCAACTAGCAGTGGCTGCTTGCGGAGCTAGGCGTTAGCGATCCTTCGAGTCTAGATAACTTCCCACCCGTGATGGGCGCCCAGGGTTCCACTACGTATGGAGAGGTGCTACCGATCGACGGCTGGATCGTAGAACTGCGGACTGAATTAATTCTGAACCAGCGCGTAGCTGAAGGTGAAGCGGCCAAGCTGGATGAGCGACTTGTCCGCCGGTGGCCAAATGCGAAAGGATTCCACCCGTGTGATCGAGAGGTTGCGCGTGGCGTCCACCTGGCCGACTACTTTCCCACTCTGCGCCAGGTAGAAGGTCACCCGCAGCGAATCCTGCCCGCGCACCCAGCCGATCAGGTATTGGCCCGGTGGGAGCAGGAAGTCTCCCACCTTGAGCGGCACCTGGGAAACAAAGTAATGAGAATATTTGCCGTCGGCGGAATAACCGGCGGTGATGAGCACCACCCCGGCGATGCCATGCCCTTTGCCGTCCGTGATTCCAGATGCAGTGCGGAACTCGGTTTCGATACGCTCGCTGATCACCGGCGCCCGGGCGGGGATCAATGCCTTCAGCTCTTCTTCGCTGGCGCTGTGCCAGACGCTGCGCTGGGCATGGCCACCGGCGGCCACCAGCAGCAACAATAGGGAAAAGGTGAGCCGCACTCGGCCGCGATTACTCAAGATGCACGATTCCTCTCTGCAGGGCAGTGGTGGCGGCCTGGGTGCGATCGGTGACGCCCAGCTTACCCAGCAGGCTGTTGATGTGCGTCTTCACCGTGGCCTCGGAAATAAAGAGCGCGGCGGCAATCTCTTTGTTGCTGTTCCCGCCGACGATCAGTTGCAGTACCTCGGTTTCGCGCGCCGTCAGGGTGGGTGCGCTCATGCGCTCCGCCAATCGCTCGGCCACCGTGGCCGGGATGCGGGATTTGCCGGCATACACCGAACGAATGGCATCGATCAGTTCCTCGCCCGTCATGCCTTTCAGCAAATAGCCTCGGGCGCCGGCCTGCAAGGCGCGGTAAATATCTTCATCGCCATCAAAGGTGGTGAGCACGATGATGCGCGCCTGGGGAAAACCACTGCGGATACGAATGATCGCTTCCACTCCATTCATTTGTGGCAGGCGCAGGTCCATCAACGTAACGTCGGGCTGGTGATGGCGAAATTGTTCGATCGCCTGCAGGCCATCGGGAGCTTCGGCGACGATGACAAAATCGGGCACGGTGCGCAGCAGCGCCGCCAGGCCCTGGCGTACGATCGCGTGATCCTCGACGATCATGATCCGGATGGGTTCGCTCATGCTGCCTTTCTGACTGCATTCATGCTAATGGCGCCTCGACGGAGACCCGCGTGCCCTGTCCGGGAACGCTTTCCAGAACCAGCGCGGCATCGATTTGTCCAGCCCGCTCGTGCATGCCCCGGATGCCGTAGTGGCCTTCCGGTCCGCTGAAACCGGGCTGTGGATCAAATCCGCGGCCATCGTCCTCGATCCGCAGGGATACGCTGGAACCCTGGTAGATCAGTTGCACGTCAATCCGGGTGGCGGCTGCATGACGCACCGCGTTGGCCACCGCCTCTTGGCCGATGCGCAGCAACTCCTCTTCGATCTTGCGCGCCACCGGGCGGTAGGTGCCTTTTACCTGAAGGTACACCTTGGACGCGGACCCATTGGTGATGCGGTTGCAGCTCTGGCCCAGCCGCGCGGGCAAGTCCTGGCTAGCGGTGTTGCCCGAGCGCAGATCCCAGATAGAGCTTCGCGCTTCCGCCAGGCTGGCGCGCACCAGGTCACGCGCCTGGTCGAGATGCTCGGAAACCTGCTGCAGAGCCGCGTCCCGGGAGCCGGCCATCAGGCGAGCGACCAGCTCCAGTTGCACCGAGATGCCGACAAAGCCCTGGGCCAGGGTGTCGTGTATTTCCCTCGCGAGGCGTCCCCGTTCCGCCAGGACCGCGCCCCATTGCGCCTCCACCTGCAGCACGCGCCAGCGATAGACCAGGTACGCCAGCAGGAGTAGGGCCATGGCCAGGAGCGAATAGAACCACCAGGTCTGGTAGTAGTGGGGCAGGAGGCGGAGCTCGAGCGAAGCGCCGGTTTCGTTCCACACCCCGTCGTTGTTGGCGGCAAGCACCCGGAAGCGGTAGGTCCGTGGGGGTAGGTTGGTGTAGAAGGCTGCGCGGCGGCTGCCGGCTTCGATCCAACCGTGATCGAAGCCCTCCAGTTGGTAGCGGTACTGCACCTTCTGAGGCGCCACAAAGCTGAGGCCGGCATATTGAAATTCCAGCCGGTTGGCGCCCGGCTTAATCGTGAGCTTCTGGTCCAGGCTGCGCGCCTGGTCATCGACGAGGACCTTTTCGATGACGACGGGAGGCGGCACACGGTTCTCTGCCGTATGCGCGGGATCGATGACGCTGACCCCGTCCAAGGTGGCGAACCACAGGCTCCCGTCGGTCAGCTTCCACGCCGCCGGGTGCCCACTGCCGCTGCACTCGCGGATGTTCATGCCGTCTGCTGTGCCATAGGCGGCGACCGCGATGGAGGGAGAGGCTCCCGCGGCGTAGGCATCCAGCTGGGCCAGCGAAACCCGGAAAATACCCGTCTGCGAGCTGAGCCATAGACGGCTGCTCGCGTCCTCGAGAATGCCGTAGATGGTGCGCGGAAGACCGGGGAACACTTTGAGCCCCGCCGGGCGCCACCGGTTCAGCCCACCGCCATTGGTGCCCAGCCACAGAGACTCTGGACTTTGTGCACCCTGGGCGATGGCGGTGACGACGTTATCGGAGAGCCCCTGCTGTACGGTGTAGTTGCTAAACACACCGTCGTGCAGGCGGCTGAGGCCGCCCGAAGTCCCGATAAAAAGATCGGTGTCACTGCGGAAGATGGCGCCGATGAAGTCGCTGCCCAAGCCGTCCAGCCGGGAAAAGCTGGTGAACTTGCCCGCCACCAGATGGGCCAGACCGTGCCGGGTGCCAATCCACAAACTACCGTCCCGGTCGGCGTACAGCGAGCGGATGAAATCGTCGGGCAGCCCGTCGGCGGAGGTGAATCTCTTTACTTGTCCGCCGTTCTTTTTGTGCAGAAGATTTAACCCGTTGGGCGTGCCGATCCACAGGTCGCCGCCCGCTCCGCCGGCGAGCGAAAGGATCACGTTGCTGGACAGGCCGTCCGCAGTGGTCAGATGCGCGAAGCCGCTGGCGGTACGGCGGTTCAACCCCGCACCATCGGTGCCGATCCAGAGCTCGCCATCCGCGCTTTGGAAAACACAACGCACCAGGTTGCCGGAGAGGCCGTCGCCTGTGGTGTAGGTGGTGAACTTCTGATCGCGGAGCAAATGCAGCCCATCCGAGTCGGCGCCCAACCACAGGTCGCCTTCGCGATCCTCGTACATCGCCAGCACGTGGCTGCCTGACAAGGCGGAGCCGGCGGGGAACGCCGCCAGTTGGTTGTGGGCCAGCCGGAAAACACCTCGCTCGGTTGCCATCCAAAGCACTCCCTGGCGGTCCTGAAACAGGCGATCCACCCGTCCAACGTCCAGGCCATGGGCGGCAAAAGGCAATAGGGCGCCGTCACTGCCCAGGTGGAAGATGCCATGCGCACTGCCCACCCATAGGCCGTTCGCCCCATCGGAGTGCAAGGCGCTGACCTCCGTTTTTGCCGGAAGGGACGAAACAGAGACAGCGGCCGTCGTCCCGCCGGCATAGCGTTCCAGTCCTTCGCTGGTGCCGATCCAGAGGCCGCCGCGGGGGTCGCGCTCGACCGCATCCACCTCGATTCCACCGAGTAGGTGCTGGGCCAGGCGAGGGGTTGCCTGGTTGATATCGATGGCAAACACCCCGCTGCTGCCTCCGAGCCAGAGCGACCCCTGCCCATCCTCAGCCAGCGCGCGGCGGTTGAGGGGCGCCGCAACCTCGGCGCCGGCGATCGGGGAGAACGTCGTCCCATTGAAGAATGCCGGCCCTGCCGAGGTAATCGCCCAAAGCCGGCGACGGCTATCTTCATATGCGAACCAAACGTTGGCTGCGGGCAAGCCCTGGGCAGTGGTGTAAGCGTGGAAGCCGCCGTCGCGGTAGCTCAGCAGTCCGGCCGCGGTGCTGATCCACAACGTACCAGCCGCATCCTGCAGCAGGTCATAGACGGTATCGCTCGCGAAAGGCGGCGTATTTTCGCTGTCGAAGGTGGCAAAGTCGATGCCGTCGAACCGCACCAGGCCTCCATCGGTTCCCAGCCAAAGGTACCCGTCGCGGGTTTGCAGAATCGCGTGCACCGTGTTCTGCGGCAATCCGGAATCCGTGCGCCAGGCCTGATGGCCATAGTGCTCGAGCGACCGCTGGGGATCAAGCGCCATCGCTCCGT
This sequence comes from uncultured Acidobacteriaceae bacterium, assembly GCA_963758385.1. Classification (GTDB taxonomy): domain Bacteria; phylum Acidobacteriota; class Terriglobia; order Terriglobales; family Acidobacteriaceae; genus PALSA-350. The sequence goes on from CAVWVA010000002.1 coordinate 1,618,218, forward strand.
GGGTGAACAGCAGCAGCAAAGCCCACATACCACGCTGTCGCCATCCGCTCCGAATCATGCCCCTCAGTATGAACCCATCGGAAATCCAAAAAAAGCGCCCTTGGTCAGGGCGCTCGGAGAAGTGGTAGGTAATTGCGATTGCTTTTACAAGATAGGGTTACGGCGCCGGCGGTGTCTTGGACCCAGGGTACGGATTTGCAGTCAACCTTTCGATGGACCCCGAGTGAACCTGAATCGGCGTGAACCTGGGTCAGGTGAGCCTCGATCGGAGTGAATCTGGATCGCTGGTCGTTCGCGGGTCAAAACCGCAGATCGGAGTACCCCAAGACCCCACGGACGGCTTTCAGAGGGCGGTAGAACCAAGAACCGTGGCTGCAGGAGCCTCAATGGGGGAAAGGCTGGATTTCTTTGCCGGGACAGTCACTTTCTTGACGGTGCTGCCGGAGAGGCGGGCAGCAATGCGGCGCGACCGTAATCTGTCGGCCATATGCTTCGGTACGTCCACTGCCTTAATCAAACTCATGTTGACTCCATAGTGTGCCGTTACTTTGTAAACGTGGGCTCGTCCGGAGCAACGGGGCTATAGGCGAGAAGGGCAAGCGAATCAAACTGCACAAATACTAGTGTACGCCTACCCGGTCGCGGTATGGATGGAACGGTTTCATCCCGTGGGTAAGTACTCTGGAATGAATGCTCGTAGCTCACCAAAAGCCCCGATTTGTCAAAAACCGCACCTCAGGGGCTAAAGCCCTCCCCGGGCGAGACTCGGCGCGGCATGGCTAAAGGCCCTGCCCTGAGACAAAGCAGCGTGTTCCCGCAGCGAGGGTGAGATGAGAAGGGTTGTACTCTCCGGAAGGTTTACGGATGAGGCAGCGGCTTTAGCGGCACACCGACGACAGGTTCCGGCGCTTGCTTCTCCCAGACGATGGTCGCGGGCGTATCCCCTGGAGCGCCACCTACCTCGGTCATGGTCTTGCCATCGTCCGAAACCGTGTATTGCGATGAGGAGACTACGGTGCCGTTAAGTTTCTGAACGATCTTGAAGCTGTAGGGTCCCGTCCGGGTGAGCGCCAGGCGAAATCCCGCCGGTATGTCGGGGCCATCCACGGCTACTTCCTTGCCGTCGAAGTTTGCTTTGCAGGTCGCTTTCATCGCGGCAATCTTCAGCACCAGCGCATCCAGCCCCGATTCCTGGATGGTCAGTTCATTGGGAGAGCTGAGTTTGACTTCAGTGCTCTTCCACGACCCGATCAGTCCACTGCTCCCCGCGGTGCGCACGTAGGAGGTCGTGTCGGTGTAGAGGTCCCCATTTGCTTTCGCGCCGCTGGTGGTGACCGACAGGCTGTTGCCGTCACCGGAAAGCTTCCAGGCGTCGCTGCTCAGCAGCTTGTTATCGGTCTTACGATATTCCGTGGTCCAGCTATCGGCACTGTTCTGCCTCCAGATCGCCACATTGCCCGAGGGCAATGCGTACGGCTTGCCATCCGCGCGAAAGGAATAGGTGATGCCCCCTGCGGTCATCTCGATGGCGTGGCCTTCGGCGGGACCGAACTTCAGCGTCTCCCCACTCATCTGACTTTTTTCCTGGTTGAGCTTCCAGGTGCCAACGAACGGATTTTGTGCCGCTGCCGTGCCGGCGGCGGCCATACAGGTCAACAAGGTCAACCCACACAGGACGGCAAATGAGAATCGTGTTGCTCGCATGCGATTTCCCCCGGCTCCGGCTCGGGGGACGGGCCGGACGGAAGCGGGCACGCCGGACCATGGCTCTTGCGCACTCCGCTGTCCATGCCATTAGAGCACTTCTAGGGCTTGCTTGTTGGGAAAGGAACCACGCTTGTAGCCCCCACCACGCATGGGGAGGGGCCGGGTCTAGTCGTCGTCCGCGGGGCGGTTGGGACTACGGGCAGTGATGGCGTGCCAGTGCAAGGCACGTTGCAGGTCGGGACTGAACTCCTTGACCAGGTTGCTGAGCACAATCTCCCCCATCTGCTCGTGGCCAAACTGCACTCCCTGAACGAGGGGATTGTAGAGGTTATGGGGATACCAGTAGGTGGAGATCATGCCCGAGCCATAAGCGCCGGCGAATTGCGGCACGTCGAGCGTCAGTCGTCCGTCTTGCCGGTAGGTGGTAAAGCTCATCTTCAAAGCGTGGCCGGTGCGGCGTAGCGTGCCGTCGCATTTGCAGGGCATGTAGCGTGGGTCGAGACCGGTAACGCCGGCTAAGCCATCGTGGATCACATTGCGCGTGGCAAGTTGACCGTATTCGCTGGCGAAACGGCGGGTGTATCCGCTTCCGTCCTGGTCCCACTTGGCCGGAGTGTGCATCATTTGATCCACCAGGGCGCCGGCGGAAAGTCCGGCATACGCCCCGGGGGACGCGTAGGTGTCGTTCAGGAACAGGGTGAGCCGATCTCGTCCGGTTAGCCTCGGCGCTGGCCCGGTTGCGGGCTTAGCCAGGGTGGCTTGGCCGATGGCTGGAGTGACGGGCATGCTCTGGAGCAACTCGGGGAGAAACAGACCGCCATCCGGCATGGTTTCGCTGGCGACCAGGATGGGTTTGTCAGGCAGCGTCTGCGCCCCCAGCACCGCTCCCGTGCTCGTGCTGAGCGTCATGCAGAGAACCACCCGGCAAATTTTCATACCACCCCCGTGTTCGGGCAACCATTGCGGCTCTACGCGAGCCCTTCCTGCGAGGCGGGCTTCTTTGAGCGACAAGCAAAGGATGGCAGTGGCGCGTTGTCTTAGGCAAGGAAACATCGGGCTCTGGCCCTTACGAAAGCGGCTTACCCGGGCATAACGGGGTATGCGCGGGTAACACATACCGGGCAGAATGACCATGAAGTAACTGGTTGGAGAACTCCTTCTGGTCATAAACGCCGGCTCTGATTGGAGTGTGACCGCGAAGCGGGATCGGTCAGCGCTACGGAACGATGAGTTCGAAGCGGTCCACATCCACCAGGCCGAAGTCGGTAATCCGCAAATGGGGAATCACGGGGAGGGGCAAGAACGAGAGGGTGAGGAATGGTTCGGGCAGCAAACACCCCATCGCCTCGACTGCCGCGCGGAGAGTGTAGAGATCCTGACGAACCGTCTCGAACGGCGCCAGGCTCATGAGCCCGGCAAAGGGCAATGCCAGCTCGCCGACGACTCGTGCGGCTTGAGCGGCAACGAATCCTCCGCCGAGTGCGATCAGGCGATTCACGGCTACCGCCATATCCTCATCGCTCGAACCCACCACGCAGATGTTGTGGCTGTCATGCCCGACCGAGGAGGCAAGCGCGCCCTGGCGAAAGCCAAAGCCTCTGACAAAGGCCCGGCCAACATTGCCATTGCGGCCATGGCGCTCCAGCACGCAGACCTTGAGCAGATCGTGCTCCGGATCCGCATGCCGGCAGCCTTCGCTATAGGGCAGATTCGCCTGTAATCGCTCGGTCAGGATCTTGCCCGGAACGATTCCAATCACCGGCGTTGCCGGGCCTGCGGCCGGAGTGCGGAAGGTCTCTGCGCTGACCGGGTCGAGCCAGACGGTGTTCCCACCCGGAGGCGCGGGCATGGGGCGGCCGGCGAACGTCTCCGGAGTGACTTTGCGGCCGCTGCGGAAAACGCTGTGGATGGCGCAGCTCTCCAAATCGTCCAGCAGCAGAAAATCCGCCAGGTACCCGGGAGCGATGAGCCCCCGGTCCGCCAGCCCGAAGCCGCGTGCCGCCGACCAGCTGGCCGCGCGATAGACGGCCGCCAGCGGTGCGCCCAGAGCGATGGCGCGGCGAACCATGTAGTCCAGATGGCCCTGCTCGTGAATATCCAACGGGTTGCGGTCATCGCTGCAAAAGCCGAGAAAGGGCGAGGCAAATTCGTTGATCAGCGGAGCCAGCGCGGCCAGATCCTGCGAAGCCGATCCTTCGCGGATGAGCACCTGCATGCCTTTGGAAAGCTTCTCCCGGCCCTCGGCCAGATTTGTGGTCTCGTGACAGTTACGAATCCCGCAGGCAAGGTAAGCGTTGAGGGCATGGCCGGAAACCAGCGGCGCATGGCCGTCGATGTGCTGCCCCGCAAACGCGGCCAGCTTCTCCATGCACTCGTGATCTTTGCTCAATACCCCGGGCACATTCATGAACTCGGCCAGCCCAATCACCCTGGGATGACGGCGATGGGGAATCAGGTCCGCGGCGGAGAGCCGGGCCCCTGAAGTTTCCAGCCCGGTCGAGGGCACGCAGGAAGAAAGCTGTACGCGAAGATCGAGCGCCGTATGCTGCGCAGCCTCAAGGAAATATTCCAGTCCCTCCAGGCCCAGAACGTTGCATATCTCGTGCGGATCGCAGACGGCCGTGGTCACGCCGTGGGGCAGCACACAACGATCGAACTCTCCCGGCGTAACCAATGTGCTCTCGCAATGAACATGGCTATCGATAAAGCCGGGGACGGCGAAACGGCCCTGGGCATCGATTTCCTCGACGCCGCGGTAGCTGTCAAAGGCGCCCACGATCGTGCTGCCGCAGATGGCGATATCGCCGGCCTGCAACTCGCCGGTCACCAGGTTCAGGATGCGGGCGTTGCGGACCACCAGGTCGGCAGGCAACCGGCCGATCGCCTGATCGATCCGTCGCTCCAGCATCTCTCTCATGGCCACCACGTCCCAACCCGGCGCGCCGGTTTAGATTCCGTATTATAGGTTGAGTTCTCCCGGGCCAAATTTTCTGACGGAGAATGCGCTTGTGCTGCAGTCATTGACAGCCCACAAAGAGTGGAAATTTTTCCGCGTTCTTTCGCAAGCCGATCCCGGCCTGGCTGCAGCCTGGTGGACCGTGCTGCTGTTGCGAGGAATTCTGCCCGCAGCTTTTGCCATTGCCATGGGCGTGCTCGTGGGCGCGGTGCAGCATGGGCATGGCCTGGCTGGGCCCCTGGCCTTCGCCGGCGCGGTCTTTGTATTGCTTCAGGTGCTCAGCCCAATTCACCAGGCGATCAGCGCCAACCTGGGCGACCGCACCGCCGCCTGGCTCTACGATCGCCTGACCGAGGCTTGCGTGCGGCCGCCGGGCATCGGGCACCTCGAAGATCCGACACTCACCGGCGACCTCACCGTCGCCCGCGACTTCGACCTGGGAATGACGGGGCCGCCGCTTTCGATTTCCATGGACTTCATCGCCACCGGCATGGTCGAGATGACCGGGGGCATTGCCTCTGCGTTGATCCTGGTGCGCTATGCGTGGTGGGCGCCCATCCTGCTCGCCGGCGCCTGGCTGGCAACCCATTGGCTGCTGCGCGAGAGCGGAGTGTGGCGCGACCGCAACAACGAGGAAGTGCGCGGCGCGCAGCGGGATGCGGACTACGCCTACCGGCTGGCGGTGGACCCACCCGCGAGCAAGGAATTGCGCCTGTTCGGTCTCGCCGGTTGGACGATCGACCGCTTCGTTGCTCGGCGCACTCGCCTGCACCAACTGCAGTACGCGGCCACACGTATGCGCGAGCGCCCCGTCCTCTGGAGTCTGCTGCTAGTTGTCACCGCCAACGTCGTTGTGTTCTGGGTGCTGGCGAGCGCCGTGGCCCATGGCCGCATCAGCCTGGGAGAAGCCGTGGTTTATGTGCAGAGCGCAATTGGGGTATCGATGATTGCGTTTGGTGGGTTTAGCTGGGCGCTGGACGGAGCGTCCGCTCCGGTGGCCGCAGTGCTGCGCCTGGAACCGGCCATGCGTCCCGCGGGTGCGCTGCCCTCGGGCGATCGCCTGGCGGAGGCAATGCCGGCCAAGGAAATTTGTCTGCGCGACGTGACCTTCGGTTACCCGGGATCCTCGCCGGTGCTCGAGCACTTCGATCTCACCATCCCCGCCGGCTCATCGCTCGCCATCGTGGGACAGAACGGCGCGGGCAAGACCACCCTCGCCAAGCTCCTGTGCCGCCTGTACGATCCGCAATCAGGCGCGATCACGATCGACGGCGTCGACCTGCGGGCGTTCGATCTGGCATCCTGGCGCTCGCGAGTGACCGCGGTATTTCAGGATTTCCTGCGCCTGGAGCTGCCGCTACGAGACAACGTCGCTCCGGCGGGAGCGCTCGATGACGTGGTCAACGCCGCGCTCGAGGCGGCGGGCGCCGCGAATCTCGCCAGCCTTGATACCGTGCTCGCCCGCGCTTATACCGGTGGCACCGACCTCTCCGGCGGGCAGTGGCAGCGGGTTGCGCTGGCCCGGGCGTTGGCCGCCGTCACCCTCGGCGCCGGCGTAGTGCTGCTGGACGAGCCCACCGCGCAGCTCGACGTCCGCGGAGAAGCCGAGATCTTCGACCGCCTGCTGGCTGCGACTCGCCATTGCACCACCATCCTGATCTCGCATCGCTTCTCCACGGTCCGCCACGCCGACCGCATCTGCGTGCTGGAGCAAGGCCGGGTCGTCGAGCTGGGCACTCATGACGAGCTCATGACGCTCGGTGGCCGTTACCGTACGATGTTCGATCTCCAGGCCCAGCGCTTTCACCAGCCAGAAGAGGAGGGCGCAACGTATGAAGCCCTCTGAACAGGAACTCGAGCCGCTGCCGCCGGCGCTGCGCTCCATGTGGCGCTTGTGCAAGCTGGGCTATCGCCACGAGCCGCGGCTGATGGTTGCGTCGTTTGCCTTGTCGCAGCTCGCGGCACTCCCCGATGCCCTGCTTGCACTCTGGCTGTGGTTGCTGGGCAAGGGGTTTCTCGAGCACAAGACCGCATGGATGCAGGCCGCGGCGATTGGCCTGGGTGTCTCGGCTGCTGCCACCTGGTTCCTGCGCACCGTCAGTACCCGCGTACAACGCCGCTTCCGCGACAAGGTGACCATCGCGCTGGAGTCGCATGTCGCGCGGCTGCAGGCCACGGTCGCCACGGTCGCCCATCAGGAGCGCCCAGAATATCTGGATCGGCTGTCCATGCTGCGCAACCAGGTGTTCGTGCTGGACCACATGTACATGTCGCTGTTTTCCACTCTGGGGTGGATCCTGCGCTTGGGCGTGACCATGGCTCTGCTGGCCTCGATTCATCCAGCGCTGCTGCTGCTCGCCGTCTTTGCCATTCCCACGGTCCTGACGTCCGCCTGGCGGCCGGAGGTGGAGAGAAACGCTCAGGAGCGTGGCGCGCAAACCAACCGGCTGTCGCGTCACCTGTTCACCATCGCCACCACCGCGCCGCCGGGTAAGGAGGTGCGCGTCGCCGGCATCGGAGAGCGCCTGGTTGCCGATCGCCGGGCGGCCTGGGAACGATGGTACGGCCCGGTGGCAGCGGCTCGCTGGGGCTCAGCCTTCTGGCACGCATCGGGTTGGGCAGTCTTCGGCCTGGCGTATGTGGGCGCGGTGGTCTTTGTCTCCTCCTACCTGCGGGCGCCGGCCAGCGCGGTGCTGCTGGTGCTCGCCGCCGGAGCTCGGCTCTCGGGTTACATCGGCGCCACGGTGGGCGAGATCGGGTTCCTGCGCGGCTTCTGGATGGACGGTTCGCGGCGCCTGGCATGGCTGGAGGATTATGCCGCCTCCGTCGAGGCTTTAGGCGACCTGCCGGTTCCGGCCGCCCTGCACCGCGGAGTCCAGCTGGATCACGTTACCTTCACCTACCCGGGTACTTCCCGCGTAGTGCTGCAGGATGTCTCGGTGTTCTTGCCAGCCGGCGCGGTCGTCGCCATTGTAGGGGAGAACGGAGCCGGCAAGACCACCCTGGTCAAGCTGCTGGCCAAGATGTACGAACCCACCTCCGGTGCGATCCTGGTCGACGATACGCCGTTGGCACGGCTCCCCGCCGGCGAGTGGCGAGACCGTCTGGCGGGCGCATTCCAGGATTTCTTCCGCTTTGAATTCCGCGCTGGGCACACGGTCGGGTTGGGCGATGTCCTCAGGATGGAGGAAGAGCCGGCCATAACCGCGGCGGTGGAGCGAGCCGGCGCAGCTGATGTGGTCGAGCGGCTCACCTCCGGGCTCGACACCCAGCTCGGGCCCACTTGGCCGGGCGGAGTGGAACTGTCCTTCGGCCAATGGCAGAAGCTGGCCCTGGCGCGGGGCTTTATGCGCGAACATCCGCTGTTACTGATACTGGACGAACCCACGGCTGCCCTCGATGCGGAAACGGAACATGCCCTGTTCGAGCGCTACGCCGCGGCCGCGCATGACACAGATGGCAGTGGGCGAATCACGATTCTCGTCTCCCATCGGTTTTCAACTGTGCGCATGGCCGACCTCATCGTGGTGCTCGACGGCGCCCGGCTGGTTGAAGTAGGTAGCCATGAAGAGCTGATGGCCAAAGGCGGGCAGTATTCCGAACTGTACGGCATTCAGGCCGCCGCCTATCGCTGACTTACTTCTCCTTGAGCAGTTCCACCACCATCACTTCAATCGGCTGGTTCCCGGCGTTCACGTCGGCGTGCATGGTATTCGGCGGGTTTGCCGGCAGCCAGTAGGCCTTACCCGTCTCCCACACGTGCTCTTCGGATTTTCCGTCCTGCTCCACGATCTTCATGGTGCCACCAGTCAACGCGATGATCACCCGAGGATGCTCGTGGCGATGCATGGTGAGCGGTGAGTTGGGCATTACCACTGACTTCCATACTTTCACGTCCTGGTTGTCGAACTGCGGAAACCGTTGTGTCTGGGTGGCGCTGGTTTGCGGCCGCATAATGGCCGGCGCGCCCAGTAGCAAGATCGCCAAAGCAGCGCGGCGTAGTGAAAAGATCGTCATCATTCCTCCAGGTGTGGGCAAGCGTAAACTGAAACCAGCCGGCCGCCCAGCGATGGGACACCGGAGGTTTCAATGAACTTTACTCCACTCGTCCGCAAGCTACGCTCCCGCCACCGCCGCATTCGCCAGTCACGGTTGGTCGCTCGGGCCATCAAGTCAAAGCATCATCCCATACTGGCCCACATCATCCCCATGCGGCGCTGTAATCTCTCCTGCGCCTACTGCAATGAGTACGACAAGGTGTCCGATCCCGTGCCCCTGGCCGAGATGCTGCGCCGCATCGATCTGCTGGCCGCCCTGGGCACGGGCATCATTACCATCAGCGGCGGCGAGCCGTTACTGCATCCCGAACTGGACGAGCTCATTCGCGCCATTCGCAAACACGGGGCCATCGCCACCATCATCACCAACGGGTACCTGTTGACGCCCGAGCGTATCCAGCGCCTGAACCGCGCCGGCCTGGAACATCTGCAGATCTCGATCGACAACGTGATGCCGGACCAGGTTTCGAAGAAAAGCCTGAAGGTGCTCGACCGCAAGCTGGAGTGGCTGGCGGAATTCGCTGAATTCGACATCAACATCAATTCCGTGTTGGGCGGCGGCATCCCTCATCCCGAGGATGCGCTGACCATCACGCGCCGTGCTTTGGAGTTGGGTTTTGAAACGACTGTCGGCATCATTCACGACCATGGTGGACAGCTGGAGCCGTTAAAGGCCAACGAACGCGCGGTCTACGACCAGATCCTGAAAGAGCGAAAGCCCGCCATGTTCGCCTTCACTTACGACAACCTCTTCCACAAGAATCTGGCGCTGGGCCAACCCAATGACTGGCAGTGCCGGGCGGGGAGCCGGTACCTCTACATCTGCGAGCAGGGGTTGGTGCATTATTGTTCCCAGCAGCGCGGCTATCCTGCCATCCCTCTGGCCCAGTACACGCAAGCGGACCTGGATCGTGAATATTCCACCAAGAAGCCCTGTGCTCCGTTCTGCACTGTTTCCTGCGTGCACCGGGTAGCAATGCTCGACCTGTTCCGCAATGAGCCGCGCGAGGCCCTCACCCGGTTCTTCCCGCCGGCAACGCCGGGAGGTCCACCGCAGCTTCCCGCTGGCGTCCAGGTGCTCACCACCATTTTTTTGCCCCCGGCCAACGGGCAACCGCAAAGCCCGGCGCAGAAATTGGTGGCCGGCGCAGCGATGAAACTTTTCGGCGTCAAATAGGGAATGGTCTGCCGGATAGCGAACGTTGAACGATCAAAGAAAGCGATAGCAAACAATCCAGACGGCTAACGCTGTGGCTCCTCCCAGCAGCACGTCCAGCGCGTAGTGATACCTTCCTACGACCGCACCCATTGCAATCCAGACGGATACAAACAGGAACACCAGCCCGACGGCGGGCATAAAACGCAGCAACACCAGCGACACTGCGAAAGTGGAAGCCACGTGGGCGCTGGGGAATGAAATCGCATGGATGCTCCCGTGCTTGAGAATCCAGCGATTGAATACCCGCGCCTTCGTCGCTTGATCCGAAGGCGGTTTAGCAAGGTCTCGAGGCGGGTACGCGGGCACAAAAGGAGTGATTACGTAACAGAGATAGGTCGCAATCAACACCACCAGCCAGAAACTGGCGACGTGGTCACGCTGGCCTCCGAGGTAAAGGGCCAATAGGCCGAGCGGCACCAGCGGGTAGCAGAAGAGGTAGGCAACCTCCAGCGCCACGCCCAATCCGGTGCGGGCAGTGCCGGAGGCCCCAGCCTTGCCCGGCATCAACCAGCGATCAAAGGCCATAAGCCGCTCTTCGATCCTGTGGTTGGGGCCCTGGAAAAACTGGCCCGTCTGCCAATAAGGCACCAGGAAGAGACCTACGGTAAGCCAATCGCGCAGTACCGATACGTAATCCGCGGGAAGGAAGAATGCCGTCGCGCGAGCCAACATCACCGCCGCGAGTGGGACCACACCCAGCAGCGTGATCGTCCAGCGAGAACGCGGCGGCAAAGGACGAGGCCCGAGCGCCTGGATCCACGCCGCCCCCGCCAGCAGGATGGCAAACCCGATCTGGATCCACTCTGACGTGCGCATCGCTGCAGCTCTACTGTCCCCCCGCCGCCTTGCCGCCGGTATAGCTCACCCGCCAGATGGTGTTGGAACCGTCATCTGAAACCAAGAGAGACCCATCCTTGGCCACGGCAACTCCAACCGGGCGTCCCCAAACCTTGCCGTCAGGCAGAACAAAGCCGGTAAGAAAATCCTCATATTCTCCCGTAGCCTTGCCACCGTCCATGGGCACTGTAATCACCTCATACCCTCCGCGCGGATCACGGTTCCACGAGCCATGCTCCGCGGCGAAGGCCCGTCCATGATAGGTCGCAGGAAATTGGTCCGCCTCATAGAACTGGAGCTCGAGCGAAGCAAAATGCGGCTGCAGCAGCACATCCGGGACGATGACCTTGGACTTCAACTCAGGATGCTTCCCCATCTGCCGTGGATCCTGGATGGCGCCCATATAAAACCACGGCCAGCCATAGAATCCGCCCTCCTGCACGTGGGTAATGTAGTCAGGAACCAGGTTGTTGCCCAGGGCATCCCGTTCATTCGTCGAGCACCACAGTTCGCCAGTCACGGGGTGAATGGTTTCTCCCACGCAGTTGCGGATGCCGTAGGCGTACACCTTCTCAAACGTGCCTTCCGGCGTGAACTCCAGAACATCGGCACGATGCAACTCTGCCGGGTTGGTGTCGGGATCGTCGTCATTGGAACGCGAGCCGACCGAGACCAACATGTGTTTTCCGTCCGGGGTAAACACGACATCCCGGGTGACATGGCCTCCCGGGCCCGGCAGTTGCGCCAGGGTTTGCGCCGGACCGCGAGCCTTCAGGTCTCCGCTCTGGTACGGAAAACGGACCAGGGACTGGGTATTGCCCACGTAGACCCATTGCGGCTTGGGACCGCTGGGATAGAAATTGATGCCAAACGGGCCCTTCAGGCCGGTCGCGAACTCTGCTGTCTGGGCAGCCTTGCCGTCCGCGCCCATGCCGCGAAGCACGAGGATTTTTCCCGCCCTGAATTCCGCCACGAAGATGTCGCCGTTGGGCGCCATCCGCATCAGGCGCGGGTCGTCTAATCCGGTAGCAAACTGCTCCACCTTGAAGCCGGCCGGCGCCTGCGGCCATACCCCATCCGGGCGGGGCGCAATGACGGCTCCATTATTGGCCGACTGCGTGGCATACGGTTGGGGAAGATCGGCAACGGTGATCTTGCGCCGCACCCCGGGATGTTCTTTCGAGTAATCGGTGAAGGCTGCCTCGCCGGTCAGCGTCTGCTGTGCCGCAGCAGGAATCGCGGCCAGCAGGGAGCCGGCGACCAGAAGCAAGCAAGGCAAGGGTAGGGATCGTTGCGTCAACTTCATGGGTAAATCCTCCAGAGCCTCTTCCAGTTTAGAGCGGAATTGGCTCCCTATTGCACCGGCGGCGTTGGCCGGTTGGGCTGGGGCAGGGAACGCAGCGAATTTGGCGCCGTCACCAGTTTTTGCAACATGGCAACTGGCAGCGTTGCCGTGACCACCGCGCGATCCTTCTTGTGTTCGACGTTGGTGGAGTTGAGCAGGTCGCGGAGATCGGCATTGGTCATTGCGGACGGCAGGTTGTTCTCCGCCGCGCGGCCGATGGCAATCATGGTGCTCATGGCGTCCGAGGAGAGCGTGGCCGCCAATTCCGTAGGCGCGATTTCTTCAACCCTCAGGTGCAGCGCTCCCGCCCATCGCACCGAGCCGATGAACGTGGTGTTGATCGCCACGGGAAAATGAAAGCCCATGATGTTGATGCCATCACTCTTGAGCGGCACGCTGATCTTTCCAATGCCCCAGGCGACCGATAGTAGGGGGACCTCCGAGTAGTGGTCGGTGAGCAGGGAAGAGCCGGAAAAAGGCAGCGCCGAGGTGCGATAACGGTCCAGCATGGAATGAATCTGCTCCGGCGTCGGCGTATTGGAGGCCGCCACCATGTCATACCCAAGCAGAGTTACCCGCACGGTGCGGCCATCACTGGGAATGTCATAGATGGTGTGTCCGGCGTACTCCTCGGTTTGCGCGGCGATTGATCCCAGGTAGGAGGTAAGCCGCTGCCCATCGATATGGCCGAGAAAGACTTCAGAGAACGCTACCGCTCCGTTTGGGCCCAGAGGGTTCGACATGCGATGCAGGCCGAACGCCACCTCGTCGAGGTCGCGCTCGAATTCAAAGCCGGTGGCGTCGATGAACGACTGGTATTGCGGATCGTGGGCCACCTGGTGCTGGTCAAAGTGGGTGTAAGCGCGTAGCGGCCGAAGATTGAAATAGAGAATGCAATCGGATTCAGGCAACAGCCGCGCCGCTTCAGGCGGTGCTTTGCGTCGCAAGTATGCAGCCAGCGCGACCAGCAGGAGAAGCAGAAGAACAATGATGATCGTCGCCTTGGTGCGCCTGGGCATGCTGATTGTGCAGGAATCATAGCACCCAGGCAGGCTCCCTCAGTTCCAGCGGGGCACCCCTGGCTTGAGGCACGCGCACCCTTCTCCTGTTTCCCTGAACTGCGATTGCGGCGCCCTTCCGCCCTGTGGTAACCTTGGCAATTGTGAATCCGCTGTGCGGCCCTCTTTTTCTTGGTGGGAGGCACGGTTGTTCGGGCTGGCGTAGCTCAGCTGGTAGAGCATCTGATTTGTAATCAGACGGTCGGGGGTTCAAGTCCCTTCGCCAGCTCCAGAGTTTTACTCGCTAGTACGGACCGGCCCGGAGTATCCCGCCGCAATCACTCCAAACTGACGTTTTGTTTCCTTTGAGCTGCGCGGGAAATCGTCTGCGGAATGGTGTTGTGTGGACGGTGATTCCGGTCCACGGTTGTGCACAGGTGGCCGAGCGGTTAATGGCAGCAGACTGTAAATCTGCCGCTCCTTGGAGCTACGGAGGTTCGAATCCTCCCCTGTGCACCATGAATTAGGAAGTGGAGATCCACGGTGGAGTCTTTACCGGGCACGGCGCAGAGGTCACCAAGGCGCAAATGGATCGCCCTGGGGTTGTTGCTGGCGCTCTGCGGTTTGGCGGTAAAGACCATCGATCCGGGCAGGACGCGCTGGGTGGTATTGGTGTTGCTGGGTTTTTTCGCGTTGCGGATCGTGCTCACTGCGTCCGCTTCGCGATAGCATGGGGTTAGTTTTCAGGGCTGATGTAGCTCAGTTGGTAGAGCACTCCCTTGGTAAGGGAGAGGTCACCGGTTCAATCCCGGTCATCAGCTCCATATTTCTGGTAGGTGTGTTGTTGGGACGAGCGGACGCTCAACCGTAGCTGGATTTATGAGCATCCGCTCCAAATTGTTTTCGCCGGAGACCCGGAGTCGCGGGAGTAACTCAGTGGTAGAGTCACAGCCTTCCAAGCTGTTGGTCGCGGGTTCGATTCCCGTCTCCCGCTCCAAACTTTTTTTTGCATGAGAGCCTCCTGAATGTTTGTGCAGCCAGTCTTACTGCTTGAAGATGAGGCACATTTCGCCACGGTCAAGGCATCGCTTGAGCCACTCTTTGCCTCGGGCAATGTCGTGGGCTTCTTGAAGCGGGTGCAGCGGTCCAAGCTGCGGGTGCGGGATTTCGAAGGCTTGCTCCAGAGCGGGCTGTTGGGTTCGACCACCGCCGAGGCCTACCAGGCGCTGGGGAATTCTGACCGCGGCCAGGCGCGCGAACTCTACCTTTCGCTGGTGGAGCAGGTTACGCCGGAGCTACGAGGCAGGTTTTTAAAGGTATATGCCTACTACTGAGCTGATTTTGCCGGTGGAGCGGGAAAGCACCTATATCGTGGTCTGGGAATACCAGGTCAAGCGAGACTGCGAGGGGGAGTTTGTGGCGGCCTACGGGCCAGACGGCGAATGGGCACGCCTTTTCCGGCGTTCTCCGGAGTTTCTCGGGGTGGAATTGCTGGGCAGTGTCGGCAACTCCTCCCGGTTCTTCACTCTGGACCATTGGAGTTCGGCGACGGCCTTGGAGATGTTCCTTGCCGCCAACGCCACGGCCTACGATGTGCTGGATCGGCGGTTTGGCGGGCTTACGGTGTGGGAGCGGCGCATTGGCGGGTTTCCCCCCGAGGACTAACGGAATTTAGCTGGTAAAGCGGAATTAAAAGCAGGAGAGAGGGACGAGATGGCGAAGGAGAAGTTTGACCGGTCCAAGCCGCACGTGAACGTGGGAACGATTGGGCATATTGATCACGGCAAGACGACATTGACGGCGGCGATCACGAAGGTGTTGTCGAAGCACAATCCGAAGATCCAGTTTCGTTCGTTTGATTCGATTGACAATGCGCCCGAGGAGCGGGAGCGCGGGATTACGATTGCGACCGCGCACGTGGAGTATGAGACGGCGAACCGTCATTATGCGCACGTGGATTGCCCTGGCCACGCGGATTACATCAAGAACATGATCACCGGAGCGGCGCAGATGGATGGCGCGATTCTGGTGGTGGCGGCGACCGATGGTCCGATGCCGCAAACCAAGGAGCACGTGTTGCTGGCCCGCCAGGTAGGGGTTCCCTACATTGTGGTGTTTCTGAACAAGTGCGACGCGGTGGAAGACGAGGAGCTGACGGACCTGGTCGAGATGGAAGTACGGGAGCTCCTGTCGAAGTACAACTTTCCTGGGGACGATGTGCCGGTGATCCGCGGCTCGGCGTTGGGTGGGTTGAACGGGGAAGCGCAGTGGGAAGCCAAGATCGATGAGCTGATGGATGCGGTGGATAAGAACGTGCCCTTGCCGGCGCGTGCCATTGACCAGCCGTTCCTGATGCCGATTGAAGACATTTTCTCCATCTCGGGCCGCGGCACGGTAGTGACGGGCCGCATCGAGCGGGGCAAGGTGAAGGTTGGCGAAGAGTCTGAGATTGTGGGCTTCCGCGAGACGCGCAAGACGGTAGTGACGGGCGTCGAGATGTTCAAGAAGCAGCTGGACGAGGGATTGGCTGGAGACAACGCAGGTCTGTTGCTGCGCGGCATTGCCAAGGAAGATGTGGAGCGCGGGATGGTGTTGGCCAAGCCTGGCTCGATCACGCCGCACACCAAGTTCAAGGGCGAGATTTACGTCTTGAGCAAGGAAGAGGGAGGTCGTCACACTCCGTTCTTCAATGGCTACCGGCCGCAGTTTTATTTTCGCACCACGGACGTGACCGGGACGGCGAAGCTGCCGGAAGGCACGGAGATGGTGATGCCGGGTGACAACGTGCAGCTGGAGATTGAGTTGCACACCCCGGTAGCGATGGAAAAGGGTTTGCGTTTTGCTATCCGCGAAGGCGGACGCACCGTAGGCGCCGGCACCATCAGCGAGATCATCAAGTAGGTAGGTGGGTGCCCCATGCAAGCCTTCTTTCGGCTTGAGTGGGAGAGGCAAATGTTCGATTCTGGGTTCGTTACCCCCACGCAAGCCAAAAGAAGGCTTGCATGGGGCACCCGCCCCAGGTCATTCGGTAATTTCAGGGGCGTGAATCGCCCCGGAATCGGTTAGGATAGACTATGCGTGAAATAATTACCCTACAGTGTCCGGAATGCAAGGAGCGCAATTACTCGACGACGAAGAATAAAAAGACGACCACGGGCCGCCTCGAATTCTCGAAGTTTTGCAATCGCTGCCGCAAGCATACCCCGCACAAAGAGACGAAATAGTTCTGCTGACTTTTGCTGCCTCCTCAGGGATCGGTGGCGGAGCGTCGCCTTTTTGGCGTTAGCGAAGAGTCAGCATTTGGTTTGAGGGGCGTAAGCTCAACGGTTAAACTGTCGGTCTCCAAAACCGAACTTGGGGGTTCGAATCCCTCCGCCCCTGCCAGTTCGTGAGAGAAGGAAGCTTTATGGCGAAGTCAACCACAGTAGTTCGCGACGAGAAGCAGATCGCACCGCCAGAAAAGGCTGTGACTAAGCCCAAGGTCGCGGACAAGTTGGCGGAACGAGGGCAGGAAGGTTCTGGGCCCGGTAACCAGCTGACCGCGATGTTTACCAGGACGGCGGATTTCCTCAGGGATGTGCGCAGCGAGATGCGCAAGGTAACGACCCCGTCGCGGGAAGAAGTACGTACCACAACCACGGTGGTGATCGTGACCGTGTTTGCGTTTGCGGCCTATTTCTATGTTGTGGATGCGGTACTCAGCCGTGCGGTTCAGTCCTTGCTGCACACGCTGGGCGGGGTGCAGTAAGTGGCGAAAGAGAAATTAGAGAAATCGATGACGGAAGAAAATCAAGCTACCGAGACGCCGGCCGCCGCTGCTGAAGAGGGGCTTAGCCCATCGGCGAACGAGCGCTTCAAGTGGTACATCATCCATGCCTACTCGGGTTTCGAGCGCAAGGTGAAGGAATCGATCGAGGGCCGTGTGGAGGCCTTCGGCCTGCAAAACAGGATTGGCCGGGTGATGATCCCGACTGAGCCGGTCACCGAGGTCTTCAACGGGAAGAAGCGTACGGTCGAACGGGTCTTTCTGCCCGGCTATGTGCTGGTTGAGATGGATCTGGACAACGATCTGTGGCACGTAATGAAGAACACGCCGCGGGTGACGGGCTTTCTGGGCACGGGCGATAAGCCGGTTGCGTTAAGTGAGCAGGAAGTCAGTTCCATCCTTTTCCGCACCGATGTCTCCAAAGACAAGCCGCGGATGAAGATCAAGTTCGAGAAGAACGAATCGGTCCGCATTACCGACGGGCCATTCGCCAACTTCAACGGCGTGGTCGACGAGGTAAACGAGGACCGCGAGACGCTCAAGGTGATGGTCACTATCTTCGGACGATCCACCCCGGTCGAGCTCGAGTTTGGCAAAGTTGAAAAAGTAGTCTAGCGAAAGGTTTATGCAATGCCTCCGATTAAGAAAGTACAGACCCAGGTAAAGTTGCAGATTGAAGCGGGGAAAGCGACCCCGGCTCCTCCCGTTGGCCCAGCGTTAGGTCAGGCGCAGGTCAACATTATGGAGTTCTGCAAGCAGTTCAACGCGCGCACCCAGAACAAAGAAATGGCGGGCCTGATCATTCCCGTAGTGATCACGGTGTACGTGGACCGCACCTTCACTTTTGTCACCAAGACCCCGCCGGCGGCGGTTTTGTTGAAGAAGGCCGCCAATCTGGCCAAAGGTTCGGGAACCCCGAACAAGGACAAGGTGGGCAAGGTAACCGAAGCCCAGATCCTGGAAATCGCCAAGCAGAAGATGCCTGACCTGAACACCGTCACGGTGGAATCAGCGATAAAGAGCATTAAGGGAACGGCGCGCTCCATGGGCATCGAAGTCACCGCCTAGGGATTCGGGGCAGGGCCCGGGTTCCTTCCCCTTTCGCGCGACGTAATCCACGAAAATTGTGAGATAATCAAAAATGCGTCTTGAGCCGTAACCAGACGCAGTCAACGGCCGCGCAGATTGCGCAGCCAATACCACGGCGGGACAGCAGCACAGTCCAGGCGGTGGAAGACAGAGGAAGCATGGCAAAGAAAATCAGCAAAAACATGGCGAAGGTGCGCGCCCAGGTGGAAGCCCGGCCGTATTCGCTGCAGGACGCAGTTCCCCTTCTCAAAAAAGTCCAATATGCCAAGTTCGACGAGACTGTCGATCTGACGTTGCGTCTTGGCGTGGACCCCAAGCACGCCGACCAGATGGTGCGCGGAACGGTGGTTCTGCCTCACGGACTGGGTAAGACCAAGCGGGTAGCTGTCATCGCCTCCGGTGACCGGCTGCGCGAAGCCGAGGCGGCAGGCGCCGATATTGTTGGCGGCGAAGATATGGTGGAGCGGATCCAAAAAGAGAGCTGGACGGATTTCGACGCCCTGATCGCCACCCCGGACATGATGAAGTCGGTCGGCCGGCTGGGTAAGGTGCTCGGCCCTCGCGGCCTGATGCCCAATCCCAAGACCGGCACCGTCACCAACGATGTGGCGGCGGCAATTCGCGAGATCAAGGCGGGTAAGGTCGAGTTCCGCACCGACAAGACGGCGCTGGTGCACGTCCCCGTGGGCAAGCTCTCCTTCCCCCCGCAAAAGCTGATTGACAATGCGACCACCGTCATCAACAGCGTGGTCCGGGCCAAGCCGTCTGCAGCCAAGGGAAAGTACATCCGGGGCATCACGCTGAGCTCGACGATGGGTCCCGGGATCCTACTCGACAGCGAGGTCGCTGAGGCGGCCGCCAAACCTTAGGTACGAATTTCATCGAGCTCTCGTCCGCTTTCCTGCGAAGCAGCAGCCGGCGAGAGTCGAAACCACTTCTGCCGGTACGGCAAGAGCTTCAAAAGGCTGGTTTTATGGCACTCACCAAGGCGAAAAAGGCAGTACAGATCGATCATCTCGCGCACGAGCTCGAAGGCTCGACCAGCGCCATCGTGGGCACCTTTGCCAAGCTCACTGTTTCCCAGGATTTCGAGCTCCGCAAGGTCGTGCGTGGCGCGGGAGGCCGCTACCGCGTACTCAAGAACAAACTGGCCGCCCGGGCCTCCAAGGGAACCAAGGTAGAGCAGGCGTTGCAGGGCTTGAAGGGCGTCTCGTCCGTGGCCTACACCAGCGGCGACCCTGTGGTCCTGGCCAAGGCGCTTTCCACCTGGATGCAGGAGAACGCCGAGTTCACCTTCAAGCTCGGCATCGTGGACGGGCAGGTAATTACGGTCGAAGAAGTAAAGCAGCTGGCGACCATGCCGTCCAAAGAGGCGATTTTTGCCAAGCTGCTGTTCCTCATCAACGCGCCTGCGCAGCGTTTAGCAACCGTCCTCGCCGCCACCGGCCGGGATGTAGCCGTGGTGGTGAACCAGGCAGTGGAGCAAGGCAAATTCGCCGCTCCCGCCGCGGCCAAACCGGCACCCGTGGAAGCCGCGGCGGTAGCCGAAGCGCCCAAGGCGGAACCTGTCGCGGCAGCTGCCGCGGACGAGCCGGAGCAGGTAGCAGCAGCGCCGGCGGAAGCAGCTGTAACCGAACCGGTAGCGGCGCCCACCGCGGCAGCGGAAGCTGAAGCCGCCGGGACCAAGGAAGATTCGCAAACGGCAGCGGCGGCGACCGAAGCGCCGGTAGAGGGCTAAGAGTTTAAGCGGGGACTGGGAAGGGGTGCTGGTCTGGGCACATCGGAAACCTCCTCAGCATGTCGGAAGCGGGGCCTGAAAAAAGCCGCCGCTAGTAGCAATTCAGTATAGACAGTGGTTACCAAAGTTTTGTTCCAGTGGAGAGAAAAATGGCGGATTTACAACAGTTGGAAGATCAGATCGTGAGCTTGAGCCTGTTGGACGCGGCGGCTCTGGTAAAGAAGCTCGAAGAGCGGCTCGGTGTTTCGGCGGCAGCCGCGGCCCCGGTAGCTGTGGCTGGCGGCGGAGGCGGCGTTGCAGCCGCTGCCCCAGTTGAGGAAAAGACCGAGTTCACCGTTATCCTCAAGGATGCCGGCGCCAACAAGATCAATACCATCAAGGCAGTCCGGGAAGTCACCTCGCTCGGCCTGAAGGAAGCCAAAGACCTGGTCGATGGCGCCCCGAAGCCTCTCAAGGAGAATGTCAGCAAGGAAGAAGCTGAGACTGTCCGCAAGAAGTTCGAGGGTGTTGCCACCGTTGAAGTCAAGTAAAAAGTTGACTAGTTTCGACTAGCAAGTTGCGTGCCAAAGCAGGACGCGCTATCATATTCTTTAGCGCGTCTCTGCCAGGCATTGCATGTTACCTGACCGAGCGGTTCTTTGCATACGATCTCGTGAGCGGTGGAAATGCCCAGGAGAGCGGCACCTCGTATGCGATCTACTATTCCGGTGCATTCTGCACCGGCACACACCTGCGAAACGGGCGGCGGACTTCGTGGTGTGGTGAACGATCTGCTGTAGGGCGGCGCACACGCGGCTTATTGGAATCAGCGGGATTCGAAAATTCTTATCTTGTCAAGTGCACAATTCGGTTGTGACGCTCGCGGCGGAAACCGTCCTTGCGGGCAGCTGGCGTCCTGCCGCGCTGCGCTCTTGCCTGCCTTTCAATCTCCGCTCCCGTCCAATCACGTCCAGGCCCTCGCACGCACAGGGCCCGTTTCTTGAAGTTGTACACCGAATCCGCTGCGCCTGCGCAGCCGGATGTCCGGTTTAGGAATATCGGCAACTGCATCTGACGTTCGCTCGTCAGGAGACGTTGCCTAACACCACAAAGCGCTGTGTTTCCGCCGAAGCGAGGCGGCGCGAAACACGACATCGCGCAAGCAAAACACCTGGGGAACGGCAAGACTCGGCCGAGACCTCAAGTTGCCCCACCTCGCGTCTCACGAGTCTCAGGAGTGAAGCATGCCGAACGAGAACCGCGCCATCCGTAGCCGTCTCGACTTTTCCAAGATCCCAACCGCGATCCAGATCCCGAACCTGATCGAAGTGCAGCGCCGCTCGTATGAGCGTTTTCTGCAGATGGACAAACTGCCCTCCGAACGGGAAGATAACGGGCTGCAGTCCGTTTTCGTTTCAGTTTTCCCCATCACCGACTTTCGCAATATCTCACAGCTCGACTTTGTAGATTTTTCCATCGGCAACTGGGAGTGCAAGTGCGGTCACCTCAAGGGGCTGCATCACCTGCGTACCGCCTGCGTGAACTGCGGCGCCATGGTGATCACCGATCCTTTTCATCCGGGCGAAGTTCTTTGCCAGAAGTGCGGCACCTACAACAAGAACACTCCGGATTTCTGCAACAAGTGCGGAGACCCGGTGGGTCTGCAGTTGAAGTACGACCAGGCAGAGTGCGAAGAGCGCGGCATGACTTACTCCGCGCCGCTCAAGGTCACGGTTCGCCTCACCATCTACGACAAGGACCCGGAAACAGGTGCGAAGTCCATTCGCGACATCAAGGAGCAGGAAGTGTTCTTCGGCGACATTCCGCTGATGACGCAGAATGGCACCTTCATCGTGAACGGCACCGAGCGCGTGATTGTCAGCCAGTTGCACCGCTCGCCCGGCGTCTTCTTTGAGACGGCCAGCAACCGCACGTACTTCCTGGGCAAGATCATTCCCTATCGCGGTTCCTGGGTGGAGTTCGAGTACGACCAGAAGAACACTCTCTATGTCCGCATCGATCGCAAGCGTAAATTCCTGGGCACCATTTTCCTGCGCGCCCTCGGCCTGCGTTCCGATGAAGACATTCTCAAGACTTTCTACCTCGGCGACACCATCGCGGTGAACAACGGCAAGCTGGCGTGGCAGGTCACCGAAGATGCAGAGAAGGGAACCCACCTCTTAGGCGCCAAGCCGGCCCATGCCGTCGTGGTGAAAGGGGAAGAGATTGCTCACTCCGGGCGCAAGATTACGCCCAGCATCCTCAAGTCGCTGCGCAATCACAAGGTCACCCAGGTAGAGATCGAGACTGCGGAGCTGGACGGCGCAATGACACTGGCCGACGTGGTTGACACCACCACCGGCGAAGTGCTGCTCGAAGCCAACCACGAGTTGACAGCGGACAAAATCCACAAGATCACCGAGAGCGGCGTTACGTCGTTCCAGGTGTTCTTTCCCGATCGCGACGACGTAGGCAACATCATCACCAACACTCTGCGTCGCGATTCCGTGCGCAAGCCCGAGGAAGCGCTGATCGAGATCTACCGCAAGCTGCGTCCGGGCGATCCGCCGACCCTGGATACGGCCACTGCGTTGTTCGAGGGCATGTTCTTCGATCCGCGCAAGTACGATTTCTCCCGCGTGGGCCGGCTCAAGTTCAACATCAAGCTCTACGAGTCGCAGGACGTAACCCAGCTGGACAAGCGCACCCTGACCCCGGAGGACTTTTACGGGACCATCCGCTACCTGCTCAAGCTGCGCAAGAACATCGGCGTAGTCGACGACATCGATCACCTGGGCAATCGCCGGGTGCGCGCCGTCGGCGAGCTGATGGAGAACCAGTTCCGCATCGGCCTGGTTCGCATGGAGCGTGCCATCAAGGAAAAGATGAGCGTGTATCAGGAGATGTCGACGGCCATGCCGCACGACCTGATCAACGCCAAGCCGGTGATGGCGGCCATCCGCGAATTCTTCGGATCATCGCAGCTGTCGCAGTTCATGGATCAGACCAACCCGCTCTCCGAGATCACGCACAAGCGGCGGCTCTCGGCCCTTGGGCCGGGCGGTCTAAGCCGCGAGCGAGCGGGCTTCGAAGTGCGTGACGTACACCCTACGCACTACGGCCGTATCTGCCCGATTGAGACGCCGGAAGGTCCGAACATCGGGCTTATCAGCTCGCTGTCGTGCTTTGCGCGCATCAATGAATACGGGTTTATCGAGTCGCCGTATCGCCGGGTGCGCGACGGCCACATCCTCGACTACGTGCAGGTCACCAACGCAGGTGAAAGCGGCCTGCGCGTCGGCGATCCGCTGGAGAAGAAGGAAGCGCTGCGCCTGAACCAGCAGTTGACCCACGATCACAAGCGCCCGATCGAGTTCGATCCGTTCTCGTTCTACCTGTCGGCGTGGGAAGAAGACCGGCACACCATCGCCCAGGCGAACATTGAGCTGGGCTCCGAAGGCCAGATCGTGGAAGACCTGGTCAACGCGCGCCGGCAAGGCAACTTTGTGCTGGTGAACCGCGCAGAAGTGGATTACATCGACGTGAGCCCCAAGCAGTTGGTCTCGGTCGCTGCTTCGCTGGTGCCGTTCCTCGAGCATGACGACGCCAACCGCGCCCTGATGGGCGCCAACATGCAACGCCAGTCGGTTCCCCTGCTGGTCGCGGAAGCGCCGCTGGTGGGCACCGGGATGGAAGGCGTGACCGCGCGCGACTCCGGCGCAGTCATTCTGGCTAAGCGTAACGGCATTGTCGATTCGGTCGATTCCGAGCGCATCATCGTTCGCGTGGAGGGTGAGCATCATCCCACCCAGCTGTCCCGCGAGGTCGGTTCGGATATCTATCAGCTGATCAAGTTCAAGCGTTCCAACCAGAACACTTGCATCAACCAGAAGCCGATTGTCCGTCAGGGCGACCGGGTCCTGAAGGGTCAGGTGATCGCCGACGGTCCTTGCACGGAGCAGGGCGAATTGGCTCTGGGCCGCAATGTGCTGGTGGCCTTCATGCCATGGCGTGGTTACAACTTCGAGGACGCGATCCTGATCTCCGAGAAGCTGGTGCGCGACGATTACTACACCTCGGTGCATATCGAGGAGTTTGAAATCGAAGCTCGCGACACCAAGCTCGGACCGGAAGAGATCACACGCGATATTCCTAACGTTTCCGAGTCGGCATTGCGCGATCTCGACGAGAGCGGAGTGATCCGCATCGGCGCCAAGGTCAAGCACAACGACATTCTGGTAGGCAAGGTAACGCCCAAGGGCGAAACCCAGCTGACGCCGGAAGAGAAGCTGTTGCGCGCTATCTTCGGCGAAAAGGCCGGGGATGTTCGCGACGCGTCGTTGACCTGCCCTCCGGGCATCGAGGGCACGGTGGTAGACGTTCGCATCTTCTCCCGCAAGGGTCAGGAGAAGGACGAGCGCGCCAAGCTGATCGAAGGCGAGCAGATTGCCAAGCTCGAAAAGAACCTGGCCGACGAAATCCGCATTCTCACCGACGAACGGTTGAAGCGGTTGGAATCGATCCTGGGCGGCAAAGAAGTGCTGGCCGACCTGCACGACGAGCGCACCAACAAGCGCCTGATTGTGAAGGAACAGATCATCGATCGGGATACGATCGAGCGCATCTCCACCCGTAACCTCAAGCGTATTCGTTACGCCGACAAGGATCCGCGGGTGAATGAGCAGATCGACGAGATCGAGGAAATGACCTCGCGTCAGATCGATGTGCTGCGCAAGATCACCAACGAGAAAATCGGCAAGCTGCAGAAGGGTGATGAACTGGCGCCAGGCGTGATCAAGCTGGTCAAGGTCTACATTGCCATGAAGCGCAAGCTTTCGGTAGGCGACAAGATGGCCGGCCGCCACGGGAACAAGGGCGTGATCGCCCGCATTCTTCCCGAGGAGGATATGCCTTACCTGCCTAACGGAACGCCGGTGGAGATCGTGCTCAATCCGCTGGGTGTGCCTTCACGTATGAACGTGGGGCAGATCCTGGAGACGCATCTTGGCTGGGCTGCACATCAGCTGGGAGAAAAAATCGCCGAGGTGGTGGAGCGCAACCGCGACGCCAACGAGGTCCGTGCCATGGTGACGGAGCGCTTTGCCAACACGGCAACGCTGCGCCAGCTGCTGGAACTCGATGACGAAATGCTGCTGCGCGTGGCAGCCGGCATGAAGCGCGGCATCTGGTTTGGCACCGCCGTATTCGACGGAGCCAAGGAGGCCGAGCTGAAAGCGTTGCTGGCAGCGGCAGAGCTCCCCAGTTCGGGCAAGACCCCGCTGTTCGATGGAATGACGGGCGACGAGTTCGAGCAGCCGGCAACGGTGGGCTACATCTACATGCTTAAGCTCTCGCATCTGGTCGACGACAAGATTCACGCTCGTTCGATCGGGCCGTATTCGCTCATCACGCAGCAGCCGCTGGGTGGCAAGGCGCAATTCGGTGGCCAGCGTTTCGGCGAAATGGAAGTGTGGGCGTTGGAAGCTTACGGCGCTGCCTACATTCTGCAGGAGCTGCTTACCGCCAAGTCCGATGACGTTTATGGCCGCACCAAGATCTACGAGGCCATCGTCAAGGGCGAGGCGGCCATTGAGCCCGGCGTTCCAGAATCATTCAACGTGCTCATTCGTGAGCTGCAGTCGCTCTGCCTCGATGTGGAACTGATCAAGCAGCCGGAAAAGAGACTACCGGCGCCGGCTGTCGCAGCGGCGGACTAACTGAGTGTGGTGGCCCATTCAAGCCCTCTGGGCTTGAGTGGGTTAACCAACTTTGACAGTCCAGGATCTTTGTTAGAAACGGGCCTTGTCCTCACGAGCAATCGCTCCCGGGAAGGACATGGCCGAGCAATCAATCCCGGGAACGTAGCAAGGCACGCTTCGGAGCTATCAATCTGAAGCCAGGTGCCAAGGAGGGTCGTCTTGTACCGTTCCAGCCCATTTGAACTGACCAGCCCCATCACAGATTTCGATGCTATCCGCATCTCACTCGCTTCTCCGGAAAAGATCCGCAGCTGGTCGCACGGTGAGGTGACCAAGCCGGAGACGATCAACTACCGTACCTTCAAGCCGGAGCGCGATGGACTGTTCTGCGCCCGCATCTTTGGACCCGTCACCGACTGGGAATGCCTCTGCGGCAAGTACAAGCGCATGAAGCATCGCGGAGTCATTTGCGATAAATGCGGTGTCGAAGTCACCTTGTCCAAGGTCCGCCGTGAGCGCCTGGGCCATATCGAACTGGCCTCGCCGTGCTCTCACGTGTGGTTTTTTAAAGGTCTGCCCTCGCGTATCGGCCATCTGCTTGACATCTCACTGCGCGACCTCGAAAGCGTTCTTTACTTCGAGAGCTACGTAGTGGTCGATCCCGGCGATGCACCGGTCAAGGAACGCGAAATCATCAAGGACGAAGCGCGTTTCCGTGAGCTCGACCAGCAGTATCGTCCCACCGGCTTCAAGGGCATGATGGGCGCGGAAGCGATCAAGGAATTGCTCAAGCGCGTTGTGATCGACGAGCTCGCCATCGAGCTCCGTGAGCGCATGAAGACCGAGACCTCGCTGCAGAAGCGGCTCAAGTATGCCAAGCGTCTCAAGGTAGTCGAAGCCTTCCGCAAGTCCGGCAACAAGCCGCAGTGGATGATCCTCGACGTGATCCCGGTCATTCCGCCCGAGCTGCGC
Organism: uncultured Acidobacteriaceae bacterium; assembly: GCA_963758385.1. Lineage (GTDB taxonomy): Bacteria > Acidobacteriota > Terriglobia > Terriglobales > Acidobacteriaceae > PALSA-350. The sequence continues at coordinate 1,644,581 of CAVWVA010000002.1, forward strand.
CCCCTGGTGCCGCTGGATGGTGGACGCTTCGCGACCTCAGATCTTAACGATCTGTATCGCCGCGTGATCAACCGCAACAACCGACTCAAGAAGCTCATGGATCTGCATGCGCCCGAAGTGATCGTGCGCAACGAAAAGCGCATGTTGCAGGAAGCAGTGGATGCGTTGTTCGATAACGGCCGTCGCGGCCGCGTGTTGCGCGGCGCCAACAATCGTCCGCTCAAGTCCTTGTCTGACACGCTCAAGGGTAAGCAGGGCCGCTTCCGTCAGAACCTTCTGGGCAAGCGCGTCGACTACTCCGGCCGTTCGGTGATCGTGGTTGGTCCCGAGCTCAAGCTGCACCAGTGCGGCCTGCCCAAGAAGATGGCGTTGGAGCTGTTCAAGCCCTTCATCTATCACCGTCTGGAGCAGACCGGGCATTGCACGACCATCAAGCAAGCCAAGGAAATGGTCGAGATGCAGGAGCCCATCGTGTGGGACATTCTGGAAGAGGTCATCAAGGACCATCCAGTACTGCTCAACCGCGCGCCTACACTCCATCGCCTGGGCATCCAGGCCTTTGAGCCGGTGCTGGTAGAAGGCAAGGCCATCAAGATACACCCGTTGGTCTGCACCGCCTTTAACGCAGACTTCGATGGCGATCAGATGGCAGTGCACATTCCGCTGTCGCCGGAAGCCCAGGTCGAAGCCAGCGTGTTGATGCTGGCGTCGCACAACATTCTGTCGCCTGCCTCGGGTCAGCCGATCACCGTGCCCACGCAGGACATGGTTCTCGGTCTCTACTACCTGACCAAGGCCAAGAAGGGCGGCAAGGGTGAGGGCCGTGTTTTCGCCAACACCGAAGAAGTGCTGATGGCGCTCGAGGCCAAAGAGGTCGAGACGCTGACGCCTATCCGTCTGCGCTACACCGGTGCGGTGCTTGACATGACCACCGCCTACGACGATCAGGACCTGACCCACACCGAGCCGGTGATGTACGACAAGCAGTACATCTCAACCACGGTTGGCCGGGCCATCCTGAACGATTCACTCTCCGACGGCATGCCGTACGTCAACGGCCTGCTGAAGAAGAAGGGCATTGGCCAGTTGGTCAACTACTGCTACCTGAACCTGGGTCTTGAAGTGACGGTCAAGATGCTCGACCGCATCAAGGATCTTGGCTTCAACTACGCCACCCGTAGCGGACTTTCTGTCGGCCTGGATGACATGGTCATTCCCGACACCAAGTACACCGTGGTGCGCGACGCTGAAAAGCAGGTCATTGCTGTTCAACAGCAGTATCTCGACGGCGCCATCACCAATGGTGAGCGTAACAACAAGGTGATCCAGATCTGGTCAGCGGTAACCGAGAAAGTTGCCGATGAGATGTTTGACAACATGAAGAACGCCGACAAGGAGGGCATGATGAACCCCATCTACATCATGGCCGACTCTGGCGCTCGCGGTTCCAAACAGCAGATCCGTCAGCTTTCCGGCATGCGCGGCCTGATGGCCAAGCCTTCCGGCGAAATCATTGAAACGCCGATCACGGCGAACTTCCGTGAAGGTCTCACGGTGCTGCAGTACTTCATTTCCACCCACGGCGCTCGCAAGGGGCTGGCGGATACGGCATTGAAGACGGCAGACTCGGGCTACCTTACCCGCCGCCTGGTGGACGTGGCGCAGGACGTCATTGTCAGCGAACAGAATTGCGGTACGGTCGAAGGCATTTACGTCGGTCCCATCGTCGAGTCGGGCGAGATCATCGAGCCGTTGCGTGACCGCATCATCGGTCGTGTGTCGCTCGAAAAGATCAAGGACTTCGAAGGCAGCGTGATCGTCGACGTGAACCAGGAAATTACCGAGGAGTTTGCTTCCGCGATCCAGGGCGCCGGTATCGAGAAGGTGAAGATCCGTTCGGTCTTGACCTGCGAATCCAAGCGCGGTGTTTGCATACTGTGTTACGGACGCAACCTTGCTTCCGGCCGCATGGTAGAGCTGGGCGAGGCAGTCGGCGTGATCGCAGCGCAATCGATTGGTGAGCCGGGCACGCAGTTGACCATGCGTACCTTCCACATTGGCGGCACCGCTTCCCGTGTTTCCCAGCAGTCTTCACTCGATGCCAAGAACCACGGTACGGTTCGCTTCCTGAACATGCTTACAGTGCGCGCGAAGTCCGGCGACCTGGTGGCCATGAATCGTTCGGGCGCCATCGCAGTTGTCGATGAACGCGGACGAGAGAAGGAGCATTACCAGGTCGTCTACGGCGCCAAGCTCAAGGTTGAGGATGGCGCACAGGTGACACTTGGACAAACGCTGGTCGAATGGGATCCTTACACGTTTGCCATCCTGACCGAAATCGGCGGGACCATCCAGTTCAAGGATCTGCAGGAAGGCATCACGCTGAATGAAGAGGTGGATGAAGTGACAGGCCTGTCGCGTCTGGTGGTTGCGGAAGCAGCCGACGAGAAGCGCCAGCCGGCCATCGTCATCAAGGGCGCCAAGGGCAACAAGCGTTACCTGATGCCCAGCCGTGCTCACCTCATGATTCAGGATGGTGACGAGGTCTTTCCTGGCGACGTGCTGGCCAAGATCCCGCGTGAGACGACTCGTACCAAGGACATCACCGGTGGTCTGCCGCGTGTGGTCGAGCTGTTCGAAGCCCGCAAGCCGCGTGAAACTGCAATCATCAGCGAGATCGATGGTGTGGTGAAGTTCGGCGAAGTGGCCAAGGGTCAGCGCAAGATCTACGTGACGGCGGACAACGGCGAGGAGAAAGAGTACTCGGTGCAGCGTGGTATCCACGTGAACGTGCAGGAAGGCGAGCGTCTGAAGGCCGGCGAGCCCTTGATGGACGGCCCGCTGAACCCGCACGACATCCTGGCCGTACTTGGCGAGAAGGAATTGCAAGGCTATCTCGTCAACGAAATCCAGGAAGTCTACCGTTTGCAGGGCGTTGCGATCTCAGACAAGCACATTGAGACCATCGTGCGCCAGATGCTGCGTTGGGTGAAGATCGAGGAAGTGGGGGACACGTCGTTCCTGCTGGAACAGCAGATCGACAAGTTCCGCTTCCGCGAAGAGAACGAGCGTGTGATCGCCAAGGGTGGCAGGCCGGCAATTGGCCGTCCGCTGTTGCTGGGCATCACCAAGGCCTCGCTCTCGACCGACTCCTTCATCTCCGCGGCGTCCTTCCAGGAGACCACGCGTGTTCTCACCGAAGCCAGCATCAACGGCTCGGTCGACAGCCTGCGCGGCCTCAAGGAAAACGTGATCGTCGGCCGCCTGATCCCGGCCGGTACGGGTATGGAGTACTACCGCAACATCCAGCTCTCGCAGGAACTAGAAGAAGCCGCTGCCCGTGTCCAGCAAGAAGTGACCGCGGCCTTTGAAGAAGCCGAGCGTGAATTGGAATTGATGCGGCAAGAAGGCGAAGCCGAGGAAATGGCAGCCGAGTAACTCTTAGTCAATCAGTAGCTATAGAAAGGGAAGGCCGCAAGCGGCCTTCCCTTTTGTTTGCACCAATCACCAATGTCCTCTCACCTAAACGCCGAATCCGCAACCAAACCCAGGCGCCCCATATCTCGCCCTCAAGTTCCGGGACTACCTCTCAGTCCTCGGGTAAACAGCCCCAGCGATTCCCACATCTCGCAACAACGCGAGATATGGGGCACCCGAGTTCATGGCCGGGAAAGACTGTTCAAGCGGCGTTGTTCTGTGTAGTCCGCCCCCGAATATATTTCAGATTCCGGAGCATATCCGCCTCGACAGACATAGGGCAGTCGGTCTCGAGCTGTGCCCACTTGTCGAAGCCCACATTCGCCAACGCGTCGCTGGACCGCTTCTAACTGTGATGTAACAGTTGCCTGCGCTGCTATTTGCTTAGTGTCGTGTCATCCTCTCCCTAGACAGATCAAGCAGACGTGAGCTGCGTTTGCATTCGTGCTGGCTCTGCTTCTTACGAGTACGCCTTTCAAGGCGTATATCCCCGCAATTTCACGCGGTCTTTGGGCCCAACAGCTTGCCAGCCGGCTGGGTTGTAGGATTCACCATCGTCCTTTCCCCAGCGGCTTATTCCAAATTGCTCTCAGGGAGATCATTCATGAGTCTCTGCAACCTGCTCAATGAAGCTGACCTAAACGTCGACCTAAGCCCCGACCTAAGCCCCGACCTAAGCACCATGAGCAACGACGATCTCATCAGGGCAGCGCAGTCCGGCCTGGAATGGGCTTTCGCCGAGTTATGCAAACGTAACTCTAAACGTGTTTTTAACATGATCTATAACGTGACCAGAAATAGGGAGGACGCAGAAGACGCGATGCAGGATTGCATGTTGCGCGCTTTCCTGTATTTGAAACAGTTTGACAGCAGATCGAGCTTTGCAACCTGGTTTACGCGCATCGGCATCAATTCAGCGCTCATGATCCTGCGTAAGAAGCGCATACGCCTCGAAACCGCGATGGATTTCAATATGGAAGGAGAGGCTCACCTTCAAATAGCGGACCGCTCCGCTGACCCGGAGCAGCACTATAGCGAATACGAGAGGTCCGTGCATCTAAAACGAGCGATCGGCCAATTGCCCACAGCTCTCCGCTCTGTGGTCGAGGGCGGCCAACTGCAGGGGCATTCCATGAAACAGATAGCCGACAATATGGGAATTTCCATCCCAGCCACCAAGTCCCGGCTGGCACGAGCCCGAGCGGCCCTGCGCGATTCCATGAGACAGGAACCTTAGCGCGGCATCTGGCCGATGGTGCGCTTAAGGTCGGCCTGGGCCAGCGACAATCCCAACGTCGCCTCAAGATAGGATGCTTTCGCCGAGACAGCCCTGGCGTGTGCTTCCGAGCGGGCAGATGCCAAAGCGGCATTCTGCTCGAATTTTCGATCCGACAGCCGAGCCAATTCGAGCCGCACCTTTAACGCCTGGGCTGCGACGTCCACCATGCTCTGCAATTGCTCCACTTTGTCGTAAGCCGTTTCCACCTGCACCGTAACTTCATCCTTCACGTTGGCCAGATTGAGTTCGGCCTGGTCGAGCAGTGCCCGCGAGTCCTTGACCTCCGCGACGCGCCGGCCGCCATCAAATAGGTCGTAGCTGAACGTAACTCCGAAAGTGCCGAAGTTGTGCACCAGGAGGGGAACACCACTTTGATAGCTGTAGCGGGCGAGCCCGGTCACATCGGGAATATAGGCGTCCTTGGAAGCAGCGAGCCCGGCTTTCGCTTTGATCACGGCCTGTTGCGCCGAACGAATCTCAGGACTGTGCTCCTGGGCGATCTGGATACATTCCTCGCGCGTTGTAGTAGATACGGTTCCGATGGAAGGATCATTGTCCAGTTGGAGCTGCGTCTCCAGCGGCAGGCCAAGCAAATCGTTCAGGGTCAACGACAAAGAGTGAACCTGCAGGGATTGGGTGAGAACCTGCTGCCTTGCGTCGAGTAGACCTGCGCGGCCTTCAAGAACGGCCACATCCAGGGCGCTCCCGTTCTGGACTGCGTCCTGCGCCTCCTGCTCTTTCACCTCGCTTGCGTTCACTTCTTCTGTCGCGGCCTCCCGCTTAAGTTGCGCGATCAGCAGCGCGTAGTACACCTGCCTTACTTTGAGCACTACTTCATTTTCAGACTGATCGACCTTTATCTTTGCGGTATCGATGTCCGCGGTGGCGGCGCGGTTCGATTGGCGAATCTTGAACATCTGGGTAAGCGGCTGTGCCAGTCCTGTACCGCTGGTATACGTGGTGAGCGAACCCTGATCGAGAAACAGGTTCTCCGGCGGAATCGCTCCGGTCGACGCATGCGTACCAAAAGCCCCGGCAGGGATCTCCACACCCGCAAGTTCGGTGATATGCAACATGGCGGATTCATTCTTGATATGGGGAAAGTACTGGGAACGAGCGACTTCTTTTTTATGCTCGCTGTCTGTAACCCCAAGCCGCGCCAGGCCCAGGCTGCGATTCTGCTTGAGCGCGAGATCGATCGCCTGGGTCAGCGTGAGGGGCCTCGGGGTATTCTCCTGCGCTCGCGCTATTCCGCAAAACCCTGGCAGCCACAACACGCAGACCAGGACGGGTAGCAGCAAATGATTTGCGCAGCGCTTTGTCATCTTCAACCGCATATTCTTATCCTTCGAGGCGGCGCCGTTTCAAGCGGGTCCGGCAGCGGCCCTTACTACCTGGCGATACTGGGTGGGAACGTGCGCCATGCATGCCACGACGACCAGGCTGCAAACTGCAGCCCACGCCACCAGCCTGAAGCTGTCAGCGATGGCCAGCGTAAACGCCTGCTGCCTGATCTGCAGGCTCAGGATCTCCCCTGCTTGCCCGGCGGCGGTCGTCAAGCCCGCGGAGTGGCTTGCCATGGCAGCGCTCAATCCCTTCAGCCGTTGATCCGTAGCCGTCTGACCGAGGTCGACACCTAACCCCAGAATGTTGGAGTGGAACTGCTCGCGCAGCGGGATGAAATGCTGCATCGTTGCCGTGCCTGCTTCCCCTCCAAATAGCCGGACCGTCTGGAAGAATCCAGCAAAGGTCAGCACGTCCACCGGACGGGTCAACGCCCCCGTATTGATTACTTCAAGAATGATCGATCCAACCATGGCATTGAAGGCAAGCGCCAGGCCGGCGGCCATCACGGCCTGCGACAGCCGGAAATTCTCGCCTGACCATGCCGCCGAAACCTGGGCATTCATCAGGCACGCGAGCGCGACCAGCGTAAAGCCGGCGGTCAGGATCAAACGGGGATCGATATACCGCAACAGGTAGATTGCCAGCAGCCCCAGCACGCATTGCGGTAAGGCAACCCACAACAGGACAGGCCCCGTTTCGAGCGCACGATAACCCTGAACCGAAGCAAGATAACTGGGAATCGCCACCACCGTCGCCAGCATGACGAAGCGAAAGAGAATGAGCACCACGCTTAACAAGACCGTGTTACGCCGGCCCAGAAATTTGAAATTGACCAGTGGGTTGGGAGTAACAAAATGACGCACAGCGGCCGCGCCCAGCAGGAAGACTCCGGATGCAATGAGCGCCACGATTGTGCCCGAGTTCAACCAGTTCAAGCGTTGTCCTTGATCGAGCGCGATATATAACAGCGAGAACCCAGCGCTGGCATACAGAAAGCCTCGCCAACTCGGTCTCGGCTGCCCCTCCTTGGGCTTAGGCATTGGCTGGCGTGGGATACCGAAATAAATCAGCACCATCATCACCGGCGTGAGCACCGCGCTATTCCAAAACAACCAGCGCCAGGATAAGTGGTCCACGTACCAGGCTTCGAGTGCGGTCGCGAAGTTGGTCGTAAACAGAATGTCCACCGCGTACATGGCTATGCCCAGCAGCACGTACTGCATGGGAAGGTTGCGCAGGACGAACGACAGGGTTAGGGGATAAAACGTCCCCGCCGTAAGGCCGCCAAGCACCAGCAGCAAAAGCATTCCCGGAAGGCTCGAGGCGAAGGGCAGCAGCAGGCTGATGAGAGTGAACAAGGCGGCGCATGCCAACAGAACACGCCGCGCACCGAGCAGGCCGCCCAGGTAAACGGAAAAGGGTCCGATGAACATCAGGGACGCATTGAATGCTGTGTTCATCCACGAGGCCTCATCCACGCCCAGATGCAGAACCCCCCTCAGGTCGACGAGGCCGATGCTAATCAAACGCCCGGTACACGTGGCAATCATGGCGCCCAGCAGCACGCCGGCAATACCAAGCATGGGATGGGTCGTAATCACAGGCGCCGGGGCCGCCGGGTTCACTTGCCCCGAGTTAGGCGGAAGGCTGCTCAAGGCTAAGAGCCCTCCGATCGAACACTCTTGCCGGAAACATGGACAGTAACCACTGCAGAGAAACCGGGGCGCAGGGTGTTCTGCAGCGCGTGCCCCGGGTCGAGCAGGATCTTCACCGGAATTCTTTGCACTACCTTGGTAAAGTTTCCGGTTGCGTTATCTGGAGGCAGAAGCGCAAATTGTGATCCGCTGGCAGGAGAAATCTCCGCGACCTTCCCGTGTAGCACAACCCCAGGAAAGGTATCGATGCGGATGTCCGCGGCATCTCCCCGGCGCATGTTCGTAAGCTGCGTCTCTTTGTAGTTGGCCTGGATCCACACATCGCCTTTCACCAGGTCAACCACCTGCATTCCGGGCGCGACCAGTTGCCCCTCCCGTACATGGCGTTCGCCGACCGCGCCGGCAGTGGGGGCAAGAATCCGTGTATAGCTCAGGTTCACATTGGCCACGATGATGGCCGCTTCTTTGGCCTGGATATCTGCTTTGTACAAATTGTCCTTGGTATCGAGCGCACTGCGTTCCCGCTTCGCCGCCTCGAGCAAAGCGCGGCTGCTGGCAAGAGCGGCTTCTGCGCTGGCTAAACTCGCCTGGTGGCCGGCCAGCGTACCCGAAAATCGGTCCGCATCGGCGACCGTCTGCTCTAATTGCTGTTGCGTGGTAGCTTTCGCAGCGAGCAGCGCCTGCTGGCGCTTGCGTTCCAGGTCCGTGCGCTGCACGTCGGATTGCACCGCATCAATGCCCGCCTTTGCGGCCGTAACCGCGGCGGTTGCCTGCACCACACCGGTCTCGGCGCTCTCGATCTTGGCGTCCTGAACTCGCTTTGCCGACTGGTTGTCCGCCAACTGCGCCTGCGCTCCGGCCAATGCTGCTTTGGCTTCCTCGAGGATCGCGCGATAGTCCTCATCGTCGAGTTGGACCAGCAATTGCCCCGGACTTACAGCTTCAAAGTCATCCACATCCATTTTTCGCACGGTGCCTGAGATGCGGGTGCTGAGTGGGGTCATGTCAGCGCGTACATAGGCATCATCGGTTCTCTGTTCTGCTCCTCCGCCCTCCCATGACGTCCAGCAGCCATTGATAGTGAATAACAGCAACGCGGCTGTCCCGAGAACCAAAACCGGAGTGATTACAGTTCGTATCGACATTTTTGTGACTCTCCCCTAGCCGCGATTGGCAATGCGGTCTAGTGAACCCCCAGGACGCTGCAGGGAGCCTCTTGCGCCAGTTCGTAGACGGTGCTCCATAGCCGCGATATATAGAAGTCTCGCTGGTGTAATCCGATCACCAGGAGGTCCGCCTTTTGCTCGCGCAGGAAATCGACGATCATTTCCACCCCGTGTCCTTCGACCAGATGACTGCGCAGGTCAATTCCATGGCTGCGGGCAAGTGTGCGTGCCTTCTCCTGCAAAAGCTCATAGAACTTCGCTCGGTCCTCGTTCAGCGCATGCGGAAGAGAAGGATCGGCAACACCGGCAAATGCGGTGTAAGCCGGCAGGTCAGCCACCACCGTGATGGTGTGTAATTCACCGTTCACAAGTTTGGCCAGCCTGATGGCTGAGACGAGAGCCCGCTCCGCTTCAGGGGACTCGTTGTAGGCTGCTATCACTTTCTGAAACATCTCTACCTTTCCTTTGCAAGGGGCTCCGGATTATTCTCCGGTGGTATCACCCCTGCGCCGTTCCTCGAAACTCCTGGCTGCTCTGCGTACGGCCCGCTGGATCTCCTGGTCAGTGAAGGGCTCTACGAGAAGATCGTAGCCTCCAGCCTCAAGCACTCCAGACCACAGCTGAAAGTTAGCTGTTTGAGTCAGCACCAGGAGCATTGGTCGCGGGCTAAGTAAAGAAATATTTCCCCAAAGCACCCACCAGTCGGCGTCGGGAAGAGCCGCAGGTAGAAGGGCCACATGAAAACAGGCTCCATCGCGAATCGTATGCGAGAGTTCCGCAGCCCGTTCAATGAACACGATCGTCACTTCCAGGGGAGCTAGTTGGCGTCGCAACTCGGGTTGCATTTCCGCGGAGGCGAAAGCAAGGACTCGCAACCTTTCGTGTGTTTCTGGCACGCCCTGCCTCACGGTTTATGCTCTGGAGAATGACAGAGTCCTGCTGAGAACGCAGCGTGAGCAACCGTTAGATGACGGTGATGACCAGGCCCCCTAACGCTGCTAACCAGCTAAGATAGGGTTTGCCTCTTTGCTTCCTGAGCCTTGATTGCCATACTGGGGTCTCGGGAGCAAGCGGAGTTTCAGCCGAGTGAATGAAGCAAACGACATCGTGTTTCCGGCACAAGCCATTCGCGAAGAGCTGAGCCGCCTCTTGCAAAGCCCGATCTTCGCCCAATCAGATCGCCTCGGCCGCTTTCTCCGCTTTGCCGTGGAGCATGCCATTGAAGGCACTCAGGAAGTGCTTAAGGAATATGTAATTGGCGCTGAGGTGTATGACCGCAAGCCGCCCTACCACCCCAGCCAGGACTCGATCGTGCGCACCGAGGCTCGCCGCCTTAGAGGCAAGCTAAAGGAATACTACGAAGGCGAGGGTAAAGAAGACCCTATCTACATCTATTTCCGGCCTGGCAGTTACGTGCCGGTGTTCCGGTCCGGGGGCAAGCTCGACAGTCATCCGGTAGCATCCATCCCTGTCGATGATGGTCTTTTCGTGCAGGGCAAAGGGTCTTCCATCGCGGTCATTCCCTTCGTGGATTTGTCAGGTAGCCCGCTCTCTGCCGCATGCGCACAGGGAGTCACCGACGAACTTGTCCATATACTGATGCGGACCGCGGGCTGCAGGGTCATTGCGGCGAGTTCGATGATGCACCTGGGTCCGCTGGCAAACGATATCCCGGCTTTAGTAGAAAAGCTGGGGGTGCAATTCGTATTTGAGGGAACCGTCCGCGAAGAAGGAAGCCGTCTTCGGGTTACGCCGCGACTGGTCAACGCCGACGGTTTCCAGCTATGGTCGCAACGCTTTGAAGCCGATGCGAACGCCAGTAGCTTGTTCGACATTGAAGAGCAAATCGCGTCGGCGCTGGTAAGCCGCGTTGCTCCCCGTGTGTCGGTCGTGCGCAAGCTTCACGCCTCGGCGGGTCCCTCTCTGTTGAAACTTTATCCATCGATTCTTGCTGCCGAAGAGGTACTTGAACAGGGAACCGCGGCGGATTTGCAAGCTGCCCTGGCTCGATTTCAAGCGGTAGCCCAGTGCGCGCCGGAATATGCCCGTCCCCATTGCGGTATCGCCCAGTGCTACTTCGCTATGGCTCAGCGGGGTGCACCCGACTCAGCGAAGCTCGTGGCGGAGGCCAGAAAAGCTTCGTTGCGCGCATTGGAACTTGATCCGGAAATGATCGAGGCTCACTCCGCGCTCGCGTGCGCATTCGCCATGGATTGGCAGTGGGGTGAAGCAGAAAATGGTTTTCGGCGCGCCCTGGCGCTGGGATCGCACCATGGGACGTATCGTCAGTTTTCAACGTTTTTGTCGGCTCTCGGACGGTTTGATGAAGCCTGGATCCACCTGCAAATCGCGCAGCAGATTGATCCGTTTTCCTATCGTCAGAAGATTTCCTATGCCAGGTTCCTCTATTGGAGCCGCCGGTTTGACGAGGCGGCAGACCACTTCTCGAAACCGACGAAGTATGGTCCTCTTCCGCCGGAAGTGCTGGTCTATGAGGCCCTTGTCCAGGTGCAGCTAGGCGACCGCGAGGCGGCAAAAAAAATAGCGCGAACGATTCTGCGGGGCGCGGGCACGCAGGCCTTGTTCCGCGGAGCTGCAGCCGAGATCTACGCTCTGTCTGGAGACAAGGCTTCGGCTGCGGAAATCGTGAAGGAATCCTCACTTCTTGATCCCGTCCATCCAGCAAGCAAATTCCGCAAGGCGTCGCTTTCGCTCGCACTGGGAGATGAAAACAACGCACTCGCCCTGCTGAAAGAATCAATGGATCTGAGGGAGGCGGAACTGCCATGGATAGGCGTCGACAGCCGCTTTGATCCCATTCGGCAAACTTCCGAGTTCGAAAAAATTCTGAGCAGTGTGCGATCCGTAACGGTTTCACAAAAGTAAAGGATCGTGGCAGAGCAAGACCCGGGGCGGGCACCGTCAATCTCCGCGCAACACACGCATTGGATCAATCGAAGCGGCGTCTTTTGTCGGAAGAAGAGATGCCAGCAAAGCAGCGAGTATCAGAACAGCCAGGCTGCTCCCGATCGCCCACGGATCGATTGTGCTGGTTTCATAGAGCAGGCTACGCATCCAGTATGTGGCCAGCGTTGCTCCCAGCAGACCGACCGCAATCCCCGCCGCCATGGGATAGGAGGCGTCCAGCAGGATCAGCCGTGCGAGCCTCGCTCGGCTGGAGCCAAGAGCGATCCTGATACCAAATTCCTGCGTTCGCAGCGAGACTGAATAGGCCAGCACTCCGTAGATGCCCAGCACCGCAAGCAGCAATGCCGCTCCGCCGAAGATAGAAAGAATCACGGTCTGAAACTTTTCTGTGGCTACGGATTCCTCCACCTGTGCCTCCAGCGAGATCACCGTCGGAATGGAGACGTCTGCATCGACACTCCAGATGGAGCGGCGCATTTCCGCGCCGAGCGTCTGAATCGTCTGCGAGCTTCGTACCAGGAACACAGGAGTCGCCGGCGGGAAATCCCAGTACGGCAAGTAGAAGATGGGAGCGTTGCGCTTCAGGTCGTTGATTCGAGCATCAGCCGTAATGCCAACCACGGTATATTCGCGGCCCCAATGCCGGATCGTATGGCCGATCGGATTCTCCTCGGGCCACGCGGTTTTCGCCGCCTTCTCAGAAACGATCACGACTCGAGGATTGCGCCGGTCCTGCTCGGTGAAGTCGCGCCCCGCGAGCAGAGGAATCTGCATGGTGGCGAAGTAGCCCGGGCTGATGAACCGCCGGTTGGCCATGGGCACCTCTCCCTCGGGGAGTGGATGATCCGGCCTGACCAATCCGTCTACGCTCATATCTCCGGTCAGCGGTAGCACGTTGGTGATGGCAGCGGACTGCACACCCGGCAACGAGCGTAGGCGCTGCAGGGTTTGATCGATCAGCAAATCGCGTTGCAGGCTAGCCGCGTCGGCCCCCGGGTCACTCGGCATTTCTGCGCCGCTTGAGTAACGCGCGCCGCTCAAATCCGCCTTGGCAACCACTACGTGCTGCGAATTGAATTTCCTGTCCTGCGTAAGCAGGTGCGAAAAACTGCGGGTGATGAGGCCGGTAACAATCAGCAAAGTCACACTGCACGCGACCTCGACCGCAACCAGAATCCTGCGCGTGTGTACCGCATGCCTGTTGCTTGAAAGCCGCGTTGAATTCGACTGCAGGGCGGTCTGTGGAGAAACGCGCAAAGAGCGCAGCGCGGGAACCCCGCGGATTTACGCAATTGGCGTAAGGCATACCGGAAATCCTGAGTTATGGATCGCATCTTTCCCCCCTGGCGCTCCAGGATGAATGTGCACTTTGAAACCCAACGTTGTGATCCGACAAGCCGCTAATGCTCAGGCAGATAGCGCTGCCGCCAAAGGCAACGCTCGGTCCCCTCTGTTCGACCGAACAAATGGATCGGCCCAGCTTCAGCTATGCATCGAGTGCACCCGGAACAAACGATAGTGTCAGCACCGTTTCCGGGGAAAAATTAACCACTGAAACTGACGCCATAGCGGGCAGAAAGTGCGAGGATCGCGGCCATATCTTTCGGCATCGAAAATGCCGAAAGCTTTTCCAGATACTCTTCGAGCCCCGAGGGAGTGACAAAAACCAGCATCTTGCCGGCTGTCGATCCAATGTTACGAAATGTGTGAACGGAACCGCGTTTGGCGTGAAACACATCCCCGGGGCCAGCCATCACCCATTCATTATCGTGTAGCACCTCGTATTCGCCTTCCAGCACGTAAAATGTCTCATCCTCGTTCTTGTGCGAGTGAGGCGGAGGCCCACCACCCGGAGGAGAGGTTTGCGTCAGGGTGGCAGAAAGTCCGCCGGTCATTTCTCCGGAGATAAGAATCTCGATAGGTTCGCCGAACACCTGGAAATGCTTGACGCCGCTCACGCACCAATCCTCCACCGCAAATTTGATCAAGGGGGTCCAGCCGAAAGTTTACTTCATTGAGAACTTGGGTGGCCCAGGTCAGGCGTTCGAATGTCTGCGTGAGAACTCCATTTCCGGTCTTTCCTGCCCACAATCCGGTTATCTCGCCTGTCTTTGGCGAGATTTGGGACATTAGCTGATCTCGCCCCTTAGATTGGTGGAATCAATTCGCGGTCTTGGGTCGAGAGCTGTTGCATTTCCCACATCTCGCAAAAAAACGCGAGATATGGGGCACCCGAATTTGTGGGCAGGAAACAATTGCTCTCACGCCGGCTCTTTGAAACGAGACGATTTCGGAGCCCACTATCTCGCACCGTAACTTTACTTATTGGCGATAATCTGAATTTTATGGATCTGCAGTGAGTTGGAAAACAGCTCACTTGCCTTGGCCATCAATGCCTTGGCAATGGCGCCATTCAGGTGGGCGTCTCGGCCTGCTTCATCATCGAAAGTGTCGAACACCGCATAGGCGCCATCATCTTCCTTGATGCCGTACCAGGTGACGGTTCCGGGCTCCGCCCTGGACATCTCTGCCCCCTGCTTCAGGAACGCTTCCACCTCCGCTTCCTTCCCCGGCTTAGCCTTCAACGAAACGTACAACGCGTACTTTGCCATTGGTAATCCCCCTTTGCGCCTCTACGACGAGAGGCGAACCGCAACCGTGAGATGATGCTTCCGCTCCACGTGGTTGCAAATCCTCAGCGAGGAGGCGCCATCCCTTCGATCTCCTCCTCGAGACGAGCGTGCAGCCGTTCACTAAAGCCAAGGGGCAACTCAAAGACCCGGTCATCCGCGGTCAGTATCAGGATGTTGCGCGTCGAGTCCAGGATCGCCGAGCAGATTTCACAATGCTCCAGATGCTTTTGCACCAGCTCGAGCACATCGGGCGCGAGGGTCCCATCCAGGTAGCCGGAGATGTGATCCCAAACATGTTGGCAATCTATGACCAAGGGAGCCACCTCCGTTTGGGAGCTACCTGCTTCAACTGGGGCGCCAGATTTTTCTGCAACATCATGCGCGCGCGATGCAACCGCACCTTCACTGCGCCGATGGTGATGCCGAGCGCTTCCGCCGCTTCACTGACACTCAGTTCCTCGATGTCCCTTAGCTGAAAAACTTCGCGGTAGATCGGTGGCAACGCAGTGACGGCCTTTTGTACCAGCAGCCTCACTTCCTTTCGTTCCAGGGCCTCTGAGGGTATCTCCTTCCAATCCCGCAGCAGCGCCGGCGACGTATGCCCCTGGTCGTCCGGAGGCTCATCCAACGACTCCATCTTGATCGTATCCCTGTGGCGGATACGGCTTCGCGCCTCGTTCAGTGTGATGCTTACCAGCCATGTGCCGAATTTGGCTTCACCGCGAAAGCTTGCCAGGTTGCGGTAGGCCTTGAGAAACGCTTCCTGTGCTGCATCCTCCGCATCCGCTTCATTGTGCAGAAACGACAGGGCCATGGCATACACCCTGCGCTCATAGGGACGAATCAGCTCGTGGAACAGTTGAGCGTCGCCGGCGATAATTGCAGCGATCATCCGCGATTCATCCCGTAACTCGGTCGTTGCCGCCATTGGATCGCTGCCGCGCTCTCTAAAGCGGTTTCGTATCCACCCCAAGCACACGTCCATATCCCGGCGTCTGCGCGAAGAGGATCAGATGGTGTCCCTGAGAACCCTGAAACGAAGAGGGAATCGGGATTTGGACCGTTCGCTCCCCGGCGGCCTGTACCCTGGCTACGCGGGCGATGGACCGTGCCACGGCGACATGCGCCAGCGTCTGGCCCGAATTTTCGCCGTGGAGCACACTCGACCGATCGGAGTCGTCGGCCAGCACCGCTATCAAATCGGCGCCCCCATGAGCAGGCACCTCACCACTGGTGGAAAACGTCACTGTCAAAGTAGCTCCGTCCGATCGCAACGAGAGAATATGCAGAGACAGCCGCGGCTGTGTCTCCTGTTCCTTCTCCACTGCCCGCACCAACGCCGCCCGGTCGCTGCCTACGATCTGTTCTTCGCCATTGATCACCATCTGCGGGGTGTACACGCCTTCCAGGCGGAATCTTCCGGCGTACGCATTCTGCCGGTCGGTAAGCGCGGCAGAGGAGAAAGGATCCGACCACCCAAGCGAGTTCCAATAAGTGACATGCTCGCTGATGCCCACCAGCAACTGGCCCGCGCTGGTGTGCGTTCCGTTCACCTGCCTGAGCAATGCATCCGCCGGCGGGCAGCTGGAGCATCCTTCCGACGTAAACAACTCCACCAGCACTACACTTTGCGCCTGCAGGCTTATCGTCGCGGCCATCAGGCAGATGGCGATTGCTGCAGCGATCCCTTTGTATTCTCTGGGCATAGGTCTCTCCGGCTGCGCATGAGACGCAAATGCGGGCCGGAGAGTTACAAACCTTACATATTCGTGTGGCCGGCCCGCATATCTTCATTAAACGTGGGCTTGGTGGTGGCAAAAGCCTGCTCCAGGCGTGCCCGGAACTCGGCTTCCCGTGCCAGAAGGGCCGGTGTGGCTGCGGCAAACTCGTGGCCACCGTCTTTCTGCTCGCCCAGGGTCATCCATCCGCCCGCAGCCAGGCCGGCAGCCATGCGGAGCAGTTCCTCCGCGGTGGTGTTGAGATACTGCGCATCCCGTGGGTCGGCGATCCAGACCGGCTGCGAATGGCCCAGCACTCCCGACAGCCAGAACGTCTTGGCCAGCAGAAACTGTTCCCGGCTCTGGTCATCCGTGTCGGTAAAGAAGAACTTCTTCTGCCAGCGGCTGTAATAGCGGGTGGTCACCGGCACGGGTTGGCGGTTGCCGCTCTTCAGCAGCTCGAGCTGCCCCTGGTCCAGCGTCTTGCGGATCGCGCTGTAGATAAAAGTTTCCGCATAAGGCTGCTCGGGAGCGGGCACAATCTCCGCGAAAGTCACCGTCATGCTGGCCGAGATCTTGGCATGCAGCGTCGAATCGGTGCCGTCGGCCACCCGCACCACTCCATGCACGATGTAGGTATCGGCGCCCGAGACCGAGCGATGGAAGGGCCAGCGGAAATCGCTGAAGGCGATCGGCATGCCGGCCAGGGTAACGTAGGCATCCGGCCGAGGGTTGCGCAGCCGTTTGGCCTCTTCACGCAAGTGCGTCGTCATCTCCGGCAACAGCTCGGGCCGATTGAAATCGAAATCCTCACTCAATTCCAACCGCAGCGTGCGCTCGGCCGCCGCATCCTTGGAGAGGCCGATACGAAAGATAGCCGTAGGCCGGCCGTTGAAATCAACCCCCTCCTCAGCGGAGAGGACGGTCAAGCCGGCATCCTTGGCGGCGACGCCAATGGCCGTGCTCAAAGCAGTAACAAGATTCGCAGACATGCAGTCATTGTATCGGGCTGGCGAGAAGCCCGCTTTCAGAATTCTACCTGCCGCGGAGCAAAGGGTGCCCCTAACCCGGATTTCCCGTGGGGTTTGTTGGAACCAACAACTTCATGCGGCTGCCGGTGGAAACTCTGGCAGGCTTACAATTCGCCTTGATCGGGCCGGCTCCCCTTTGGGGCCAGTCCCGTCAGGTCACCGTTTCAGGCCACGCTGTCCAGCCTTTCGACGGTGCAACCCCGCCGTTCGCCTGGCCTCCTTTGGCAATAAAGCACGGCACCCTGGCGGGGCATTTGCGGGACAGGCATTTGCGGGACACATTTGCGGGACACACATTTGCGGACACACATTTTGCGGGACAGACGAAATAACCTCCAAATTGCCTGCTCAGCGCAGAGCTATCCTAAACTGCATTTAATAGATTCCTGGCACAAGAATTCATCTTTTCCTCTCATGATCAATCCGCACCGAGCCGCTGTAGCCGAGGAATGCCTGCACGGCGCTCCTAATCTGCTGCTTCGGCATCCCGGAATCGGTGCTCCATAGGTCGTGAACCGGTGCGATTCGCTCGCGTTGTTGCTTTAGAGGTTGCTCATCACATCACTCAACGAGGCAACGCACGGCGCTTCGTTCTGGAAACTGACGCAGAACGCGGAGTCTACCTTGATTTGCTGCAACAAGGTATTCATCGACATGGCGTGGCATTGATCGGCTATTGCTTAATGTCCAACCACGTTCATCTCGTTGCTGTACCCCAGAGCAAGGACGCCCTAGCTCGCAGCTTGAAGCAAACACATGGCCGATTTGCCTCCTACTGGAACGCGGTGAACGGATCTAGTGGACATGTGTGGCAGGGGCGCTACTACTCCTGCCCGCTTGACGACAACCATCTTTGGGAAGCTCTCCGCTACATCGAACTCAACCCGGTACGTGCCTCCCTGGTGGTATCTCCCGAGGATTGGCCCTGGTCTTCCGCGGCTGCTCACTGCGGCATTAAACCGCTAGGCCCGTGGCTGAGCTTGGACGCCTGGGCGCGCCGGTGGTCTAACGGCCAATGGCGCGCCTACCTGCAGGCCACTCAGCACGAGGCAAGCCGAAAGGCCATCCGCGATAGCACCTACAGCGGCCGACCACTTGGCTCACCAGAATTCACACGCGTCCTGGAAAAGCAAGAGCATCGCCCTTTGACCCGGCAGAAACCCGGACCGAAAAAACGCTCCGTGTCAGGTGAGCAACAGGCCACTCTCTCCTTCGATCCCTTGTAATTCTCGTCCAGCCTTGTCTTGCGCAAGCCTGGGGTCTGCCCTTGAAACAGCTTGAATTGCACCATTGTTCCGTTCCAATTAGAGGTTATTTCGTCTGTCCCGCATCCCCCTGTCCCGCATCCCCCCGTCGAGCCGGGGCTCTCCACATCGGTGGTGACCCGATTGATTACCTCCCGCCTGTCGACTTCCACACTTCGTATCTGCCTAGCTAACTCCCTGACACGGCCTAACCGCTCGATCTGTCCCTCCATGTAGGCGACGTCGGCCTGATTCTGGCTAAGGATTCTCTGCAGGCCCTTGAATTTTTTGAAAGTGTCAGCATTGAGGGGGTAGAGGTGGACAGCATACTTATCCTCGGCAACCGCTGCAATAGGTATCA
>CAVWVA010000003.1:0-312575 GCA_963758385.1 uncultured Acidobacteriaceae bacterium
GTAATTCGTGACCAGACGGGACTGACACTTTGCAAATTTGAGATGCAACGATAAGCCGTTGCCGGCGAGAGGGTCAATTCCGTCTGGTCACGAATTACCGGTCACGAATTACCTAAGTCACTTGTCCACGCGCTTCAAAAAGCATTTTTATCCCGTACTTCGGACGGAGCGTAAAACTGGGTTCTGGCACGACCGGCGGATCAGCCAGCGTGGTGAGCCGGAACTGCTGAATAATCGCGGCCAGCATCTCCATCAGGTTCGCTCGACTGCCGATCTGTACTTGATACCCCCATTGCATGACTTTGGTTTCCGCGACTTTCACCGTGGAGAAGAGATCGCCCATGTAGCACACGACTACGTCATCGGTCTTCTGGAGGATTGGATGAACCTCAATGGACGTCCGTGGGACGGAAGCACAGCCGGTAGTTGACTAGGTGCGAATCTTCCTCCCGTCAGGGGAGTCTGGCCACCGAGTCATAGATCACTCCGGTGATGTCGAAGCTGTAGCTGGTCCAAGTGGCAAAGGCAAAGGTTCCATCAGTGGCCACTGCCGGGTATCTGCTGGAATTGCTCTCGGCATCGCTAATTTTTTAACGGGACTTGACCAATTGATCAGCGCCGAGTTCGAGGAGCTTAGCGTTCCCGTTCTGGCATAGGCATTGCCGGAACTGCGATTCACTTCTACGGCGAGTCCATCGTCAAGAAGCGCTACAGCAGCTTCGGCGGCGTTATTGTTATATCGCTGAGACGCACCGAAAGCGATTGTACCGCCGTTGACTATCCCCCGGTGGTAGTGCAATAAATTCTCCGAGGTGACCTGGTGCACTTCCACGATCTGGTTGCGGTTATTGATCGCGATGTGGGGATTGATCCCATCATCGAACTTGATCCCTTTGCTGCCTGAATCCCAGGTCATGCTGTAGTCGCCGCCGGAAGGGTTGGTGAGGTGTCCGATCCGGTAATACATGCCCGTACTCGAACCTTCATGAACACTGACAATGACACCGGCATCATTGATGGCCGTTGAACTGTGAAATCCGGCGTCCCAACTTAGATCGCGGGTTAACCAGGTGATGGACTGACTTGTTCCTCCGTGGGGGTCGATCTTTCCGACCGCATATCTCAGGAAGGAATAAGCCTTGTAAGCTTCGGTGGAATAGACCAGGATCACATACCCCTGGTTGGTGATGACAACATTTGGCCACCATCCTGTCCAGGTGATTCTCTGGCTCGGCCCCCAGCTCACGCTATCGCCGTTAAGCTTTCCGAGGTGATACCAAAGCGCAGACGAGCCGATCGAGTGGCTTTGATGAGCTTCCAGGATCAGCCCGGATGGATGGATTGCGAGTGAGGCGGCGTGTGCAGAGTTCCAAGCTTGCCCATGCTGCTCGCAAGTGGTAACGCGTACACACGCGCGTGGGAACTACGGGCAGGCGCGGAATGCGGTTTGCGCTTACCCTCTTCCTATTTCGCAGTAAGCAAACAGACAATTCAGCTCGCTCTGCGCCCTGTTGAACGAATGAACGTACTGAAAGCGCGACTTCGCTGGCCAACATAGGCCGACTTGAACGAAGCAACAGTTCAGCGCATTCTTCCTCCGTTCCTGAATCAAGCGCTTTGCGTCAAGCTTCTGCGGCCGGTGGAACCGCCTCCGCTCCACCGAAGCTGCGAAACAAAGCAACCACGCGATCGGAAGCATCCGGCGCGTAGAACATCTCTGTGTTCACCATCGTGTCCTCCGTCATGTGCTGCATCCGAGCAAACATCTCCGCCTCATAGGCCGCGATCGCACCAGAGGGCGTGTCTTCGCTGAGGAGCAGCTTCGACAGCACCAACGCATCGAGCATCGCCATGTTAACGCCTTCGCCTGCGTACGGTGGCATCACGTGCGCTGCGTCACCGATCAGCGTAACGTTCGATCTCGGTTCCCAATGCTGATTCGCCGGACAAACGAGTAGTGGACGCCAGACCATCGATGCCGCTTGTCTGAAGAGCGGGTCCCAGAGCTCGCTCCAACTCTTGAAGTTGGCGTGAAACCACTCTACTCGCTGGTCCGGGCCGGTGGCTTCTTCCAGGCTCTGTCTCACAGCATCGTCATCGGTTTTCAGGCCCGCGTAAAACAGCACACTCCCGTCCGGCTTGGTGCCCATGCCGATCGTTCTTTCGCCCCCCAGGCCGATCAATGCGGATCCACCAAGAAGGCCCCACAACTCCGGTATCGCCTGCTTTGCCGCAGGAACAAGACCTTCCACAAGCGAGACCCCGACATACTCCGGCCGGATGGGAGTAACCAGCTCACGCAGTCGCGAGTTCGCGCCGTCGCCGCCAATGGCGAGATCGGCCAGGGCGGTTCGGCCGCCCGCGAAGCGTAACAACACCTTCTCGCCCTGCGTCTCCGCAGACTCGAGCTTGCAGTCCCATTGCACAGTGCCAGGTTGAAGTGAGTCCAGAAGAATATCTCGCAAGGGTCCACGTTCAATCTCAGGACGTTGCCCGGCACCGGATATCCGGCGGGGATGATCGTGAAGAACCCTTCCCTCAGCGTCAACGAGACGAAGGCGATCAAGATCCGGCCGGTGGTTGGCCCAAAACGCATCGATCAGGCCAGCAGACTCCAGCGCAGCAAGTCCGGAATCTTCGTGGAGATCTAATGCGCTGCCCTGGACTCGGGCACTGCGGCTCTGGTCCCGCTCATATACTGAAACCTGCACACCGGCTTGCTGCAGCAGCCGGGCCAACGTGAGTCCACCCGGCCCACCGCCGACAATGGCGATCTTCTTTTTGTGAATGGCGCTCATCCATTGACCTCAGCCGCTGCCTTGGGACCTCAGCCGCTGCCTTGATAGAACCACTCTCTCGAAGCGGTGTCGACTAACTTAGGTCCAACGACGCCTCAGTGCATCTTCGGCCGGCGTCAGTCGTTGGCGCAGCGGAAGCCAAGCGTGCCCGACCGGTCATAGCTCGGCGCCATTAAGAGCAGCTTGCCGTGCTGATCGTTTCGATATGCCTCCGGAAAGTACCAAATGGAGCCTTGTGGCTGGTAGTGGTTGCCGCCGCGGAGAATTCCGCCCCGCGTATGATCGTCGACATATTCGTCGGTCCATTGCCAGACGTTGCCCACCATATCCATCACACCTAACGGACTCGCGCCCGCGGGATGAGCGTCCACGTCGTCAGGCGCGGTCAACGTACGTCCCTTGTCCGGCACCGGAACATTCGCCGCGTCCCACGCATTTCCCCAGGGATACAGGCGATTCTGGTCGCCGCCCTGCGCTGCATACTGCCATTCCCATTCGTGGGGCAGCCGCTTGCCGGCCCACTTCGCGTAAGCGCGCGCATCCTCAAGCGACACCCAGGTCACAGGCTTTTTGGCCCAGCCCTCGGGATAAGCGCCGTTCTTCCAGTCACGCAGAAAATTCAGGTCGTCCTGGGGATGATAGTGAGTCGCGTCGAGAAACTTCTTGAAGTCGGCATTGGTGACTGGGTATTTGTCGAGATAGAACGTATCGACGTGCATGCGATGCTCATGAAACCGCCGCGCAGAGTCCTCCCAGGGATACTGCACGTCCACACCGACATCATCGGATCCTTCAATTTCAATCCCCTGCACTTTGAAGACATAATCGCCGGCGGGGATTTTCACCATTCCTTCAGGCGCTACCGCCGCAGGCTTGGTCTTCTCAATCGCCACTAACTGTTGGCCCAGGGGCTTCCACTCGCGGGCGTAGGAAGAGAGCGGCGCTGCGGTCATCTTCTTCATGCGGGACATCAGTTCATTGATGCCGGCTTCGGGAGCGCCGTGAACCGCCATGACTGCTCCCATTCCGTGGGCCTCAAGGGAGAACGAAAGGACCCCCTGGTTCCCCTCACGCTCCGGCGTCAGTTCCACGCCGTGATACAGATCAAAGTAGCGAACTCCATCTTCCGCCGGGACTGACATCTGCCGCCCGGTCACATCGTATTCATTGCGATTCACAATCGTCCAAACAGTGCGATCCTGCAGCGGCCAACGGCTGGCGAAGACACCATAGAGGTGCATTGGATAGAAGGGCTCCCACCCGGCGCTGGCGAAGAAGGGCGCGACTGCGCGCTCGATGGTCGCCATGCGCCGGGTTGCCTCTCCATCGCGAGGGGTTACGCCATTCCAAATTCCCCAGACGTTTTCCCAACTCTCCCAACCTTCTCCGTTGAAGAACGCAAACTGGAGGTCGTCGTTCTTATCGCGATTCCAACGACCCTGGATATTGACCTGATGCTTTGGCTCCAGCCAGCGATAGCGATCAACGGTAGGCACGAATTGAAACTTATACTGCCCCCAGGTGAGCACATTCCAGGCGAGCGCCTCGTCCGCAGGGCCGCCCTCCGGCTCGAACGCGAGCGGATGCCCCACCGCATCGGCGGCCAGAGAAAAAGCCAGCGGCACGCCGTCCTGGGTGTCCCCGTTGATGCCGTCGGCGTCAATCTCCTTCATGAGGCCGGCGATCTCTACCGGCCAGGATTTCTCCGGCCGTCGCGTGCCCTGATCCCACATCATCATGGGAAACAGAACGTGCACTCCACGCTTGTGGAAGTCTTCCACCATCTGGCGAACGCCCGCCACGCCACCCGGCATGGAACGAATCATGTCATGTTGATTGCGATCGTCGATGCCCATGTTGGGATACGTGGGCCAAATCAGCACGGCGTCGATGCCTCCATATCGTTTGTCGAGGTCATCCAGATATCGGTCGACGGTATATTTGTGGGCCACAGGATCGTAGAAGTATCGGTCCTGCGCCATCATCTGCGGCTGGATAAATGCGGACTGTGCCCATTGCAACGCCGGCAAGCGGTATCGCGCATCGTCAAAGCCGACGCGAATCAGGCGTTCGGCGCGCCAATGGGTAACATCGGCCAGCCATTCCTGATGGGTTGCGTCCGTACAGGGCGTGTAGCCACCTTCCCACGCGCCCTTGAGTGTGAGGCAGCTGGGCGGAGGGACCTGCTGATTCACCGGCTTGTACTGCGCATCCTGAGCCAGGGTGGGGATGGTGCATGCAGCGGCGGCCAGAACAATTGCGGCAATCTTCTTCATTCCCGTCGTTCCTCTCATTCTTTTCTTACCTTACTTGCGTTTCCGCCGCAGCCAGGATCGCATCCACTTCGTTGCTTGTGGGCATCGATGGCTGCGCGCCCGCGCGGGTCACCGAAACGGCGGCAGCAGCGGCAGCAAACCTCGCACTCTGCTGGGGCGATTGTCCCCGGGCCAGCCCCACCGCAAATGCTCCGTTAAATGCGTCGCCAGCGGCGGTTGTATCGACCGCCTTGACTGGAAACGCCGGGACATGCGACTTGAGACCTTCGTGGCTGCGCAGGTACACGCCGGAAGCACCGAGTTTCAGGACGACTTGCCGCAATCCTTGTTGCAATAGTTTCTCCGCGACTGCATCCGGAGCTTCCCGCTGTTGGCCACCCACGTAGAACGCAGCTTCGGTCTCATTGGGCGTAAACCAGCTGACTTGTCTCAACAATGTGGGAGAGAGAGCGTGGGAAGGGGCGGGATCGAGCATAAGGGGAACCCCTTCGCGCTCACACAAGAGGGCGAGATACTCAATCGTATCCATCGGAGTTTCCAATTGGGCGAGCACCAGGCTTGCGCTACGAATCATCTCGACGTTCGCCTCCAGGTCGGGCGGCCGCAAGGCGGAATTTGCGCCCGGGGTCACTACGATGATGTTGTCGCCCTGGGGAGAAACAACGATCACGGCGACTCCCGAACTATCGTCAACCGTCCCCACCGCGGAAATATCGACGCCCGCCTGCTCCAACCCCGAACGTAACCTCTCTGCAAATGAATCGCTGCCAACTTTGCCGATCATGCGGACCGGGTACCCGAGTCTGGCAATGGCAACTGCCTGGTTGCCGCCCTTTCCGCCAAAATGGGTTTTGAACTCGGTAGCGTGCACCGTTTCTCCCGAGACGGGGATCTTCTCGGCCTTCGAAACGAGATCGATATTGATGCTGCCCACCACGACAATCGGCTGTTGACTGCGCGACATATACCTGCCTTTAAACAATTACGAGCTAGAAGAGAGGCGCCAGGGCCACCAGGGTGAGCCCGGCCAGAAACAATACAAACATCCAGAATAAGTAGCTCTTCGCCCGGGATGAGGCGGAAGCGAATTCACGCCAGATGAAGACTCCCCACACGGCGGAGACCATCGTGGCCCCTTGCCCAATGGAGTAGGAAACAGCCGGCCCTACAATATGGACCCTGGACGCAACAAAGTTGAAGACCGCCCCGGTGCACCAGATTGCGCCGCCCAGGATTCCCCACAAATGCCAACGGGCGGGAGCTGCGGTGAAGCCAGCCATGGATACGGGACTCTGCGCGTCGAGCGGTTTGCGCATGAGCAGGTAGTTGAATGGAATGGCGCAGAGCGCAACGCCGATAGCAAAAAAAAACGAGGTTGCGTAGGGCCCGGGAGCGCCCACGCCGGTCATGGCACGCGAGACAAAGGGGTAGAAGGTTCCCATCAACAATCCGGCGATCAGGCTGATGACCACGCCTCTTCGGCTGGTGGCCTGGTGTTCACGCTCGCGGAGACGATAGGCGATTGCATCACACACGATGGCTGCCACCACGAGGACGATGCCGCCGAACAGCATCGCCGGGTTTCCATGGGGGGCCAGGAGGTAACTACTGCCGGCGCCAATCACCAGCGCCAACCCGATGCCGACAGGAAAGGCAACCGCCAGTCCTGCGATCTCGATGGCGGCCACCAGCAGCAGGTTGGCCACATTGAAAATCACACCCCCGACGAGCGCCCAAACGATATGCGAGGCGGGTGCAGCCTCGACATCGGCGAGAAAGGATGTTCCCGTCGATCCGGCGGTTCCCAGGGTGAACCCCCAGAGCAAAGCGCCCGCGATCAGGCCAATCACGTAATCCCAATAGAAAAGCTGGAAGCGGTATCCTGGGCACAACTTGACCGTGTTGGCCCATGACCCCCAGCACAACATGGTGAGGATCATGAAGGAAAGAGCGATGGTGTAAGTCTCGGGCTGGTACAAGCTGCGATCTATCCTTTCCTTCAAGCCAGGGTTGGCGAAACGCAACTGTTTGCACGAGCGAGATAACTCTTTTCGGCACCACCTTCACCAGCGCAAGCTTGTGGATTTCCCTTGCATGATGGGCTCTGACCAGCCTTCTTGAAACCATTCAAACCGCTCAGAATCATACCTATGCACGGTCGGCATTGTCAAAGAGCGGTGAATGGGATAGGACTGGCACGGCAGACGTCCCCACTACGCTAAGGCAGGATATCCTGTCGAGGTCGGGGGCGTGGCGAACTTCATGCGGTGTGCTTCCCATGCCAGCGGTGGGCGACTAAAATGTCTCGCCATGAGGATCCACCGATCAAGGGCCTTCCCCAGATGGCCGCCGCAGTCGCTGGCTCTTTGGTTGCTGGTCTTTTCCGCAACTCTATCCTTTGCCGGCCAGGCGCCCAATGAAGCCGCGCCCGAGGTACAGCAGCTATACGCTGAGGCCAAAGCGGCGCAACAGCAGGGAGACCGTGCAACCGCCATCGAAAAGTACCGGGCCATGATCAAACTCGCACCCCATCTTGCCGCAGCCTATAACAACCTGGGAATGCTCTACTTCAAGGATCGTGATTATAGCCAGGCAATCGACGTGCTGCAGAGTGGATTGGCAATCGATCCCAATTTGCACAGTGCATCCGCTATGTTAGGCATGAGTTATTTTCAATTGGGCGTCTATAAGAGCGCGGAGCCTCTTCTGCGGGCCGCCCTTGTCACGAATCCCAACGACGACAATGTGGAGATGACGTTGGCGCTGCTCCTCATCGACCTCAAACAATTGAGCGAAGCGGCATTACACCTAAATAACTTCCTCGAGCGAAATCCAAAAAGCCAGGAAGGATGGTACCTGCTGCGCAGGACCTATGTGCAGATGTCGGAGGACGCGCTGGCAAAGATCCATGAAATTGACCCTGATTCCTTTATTACCCACGAGATCGCCGGCGAGATGGATGAGAGTGCCTATAAGTATGCCCGTGCGTTTGCTGAATACAAGAAGGCAATCGATATGGCTCCGCATCAGGCGGGAACGCACATGCACCTGGCAAACGCATACTGGCATACGGGCAGGTGGGAGTCGGCGGAGTCGGAATTCAAGGCTGAATTGGCGAACGACCCCGACAATTGCACGGCATACTGGAAACTGGGGGATTCCATGATCGAGGCACGCAACTCGTACGAGGAGGCAATCTCCGAGTTGAATCAGTCCATCGACCGTTGCCCCATGCTGATGGAGGCGCGCGTGGATCGTGCGCGCACGCTCATACGGCTGGGGAAACAGAGCGAGGCGTTGCCCGATCTTCTCGTAGCGGAGAAGAATAGCCCCGCCGAGCCCGCCGTTCATTACCTGCTGGCCTCGGTTTACCGGGCACAAGGCAAGGCTGCCGAAGCGCAGCAGGAAATGCTTACCTTCGCGCGACTGAAGAAAGAAGTGACGGAAGCGGCGGCGAGGCAGGCAAGTACCGTGGGAGTTTCACCGTAGTGTGCGCGTCACCCGGGAGTGCAGCTGCGCTTGCTTGAAAGCTTTCACTATTCGCTGACCTTGTTCCAGCTCGTTGCATGCCCGGCAATTCAACGTTGGAAACGATTTACGGAGATAAGGATGAAACGGAGTTGGCTCCTAGTGGCGGGATTAGCGGCGGGATTAGCGGC
Source organism: uncultured Acidobacteriaceae bacterium (assembly GCA_963758385.1). Taxonomy (GTDB): domain Bacteria; phylum Acidobacteriota; class Terriglobia; order Terriglobales; family Acidobacteriaceae; genus PALSA-350. The sequence continues at coordinate 8,734 of CAVWVA010000003.1, forward strand.
GGCTTTGCCGGGTTTCTTCGCGGAAGGTCAAACGCCCGATTATCCGCACCTGCACTTTGAGGACCAGGGAATTGAAGCGCCAAGCTGCATGGATGTTCCGAAACTGGTAATCAGCGGTGGGATGCAATGTACACCGCAGGCTATGGAGCAATGGCTGCGAGAAATGCGCGCCTGGCGCGCACAGCGGCGCATCCGCATGGGTTATGACCCAGGCTTATACGGCCTTCCTCAGTTCAAGTGGACACAATCAAGCTTCATTCAGCCGCAAATGATGATCGAGGACCGCTACTTTTACGACCCGTCTGCGCATAAGTACACAGTGGACCGCTACCTGGACGACGTAACCAAACGATATGGCGGAATCGACTCCATCTTGATCTGGCACACCTACACAAATATTGGGATCGATAACCGTAATCAATACGATCTGCTGCGTGATATGCCAGGTGGGTTGGACGGAGTCCGGGACATGGTTGAGGAGTTTCACCGGCACGGGGTAAAGGTGTTCTTTCCGGTGATGGTGTGGGATCAGGGCACCCGAGATGAGGGCGCGCCGAACTGGGATGCGACTGCTGCGTTGATGAAAGCAGTCGACGCGGATGGTGTGAATGGCGACACTATGGACGGTATTCCCGAAGCATTCGCCAAATCCGCCGACAAAGCCGGGCATCCGCTGGTGCTCGAGCCGGAACACTTTCCTGCCCACGATGAAATGCTCGCCTGGAACACCATGACGTGGGGATATTGGACCTATCCTTACAGCCCTTTGGTCAGCCGCAGCAAATGGCTGGAACCACGGTCAATGGTAAACATCAGCGCCCGCTGGAGCCACGCGAAGACAGACCTTTTCCAATCCGCATTCCTGAACGGCGTGGGCTTCGAAAGCTGGGAGAACGTGTGGGGTATTTGGAATGGCATCACGCTCCGCGACGGCGAGGCCTTGCGGCGATTCTCGAGCATTGAGCGCGGGGTTGCTCCCTTTCTCACCAGTGCCGACTGGCAACCCTATTACCCAACGCTCGCGCGAGGTTTGTTCTCCAGCCGCTTTCCCCTGAATGGCGATAGCGTTTGGACGCTCGTCAACCGCAATGACTTCGAAATAAACGGTCCCCAACTGCGCATTCATAGTGCGCCCACGGGAGCGCATTTCTACGACCTCTACCATGGGGTTGCCCTCGAGCCACGCATGGAAGAGGGAGACGCGATTCTCAGCTTCGACGTTGAAGCAAGTGGATATGGGGCCGTCCTCATGACCACCCAGTCGGCAGGCTCAGAGATGCAGCAGCTCATGGGCAAGATGCGGGTCATGACGCAGAGGCCCTTGAACAGCTATAGCAGCGAATGGAATTTTCTCCCTCAGCAGATTGTCCCGATTACGGCGACGCCCCAACCGCAGGGGAATCCAGCAGGCATGGTTCATATCCCAGCCGACGACTACCGCTTCAGGCTGCAGGGCATCGAAATCGAAGGCCACGACGATGTTGGAGTGGATGTGCAATATCCCTGGGAGAGTTCTCCGCGCCGGTACCATGATCACGTGTTGCAGCTTCCCTCTTTCTGGATGGACAAGTATCCCGTAACCAATGCCGAGTTCAAGAAGTTCATGGATGCGACGCACTATCATCCGGCGGATGCAGCTGGTTTTTTGCGGGACTGGAAGGATGGAACATATCCCGCGGGTTGGCAGGACAAACCCGTGACCTGGGTCTCGATGGAAGACGCCCGCGCTTACGCTGCGTGGGCCGGCAAGCGGCTACCGCACGAGTGGGAGTGGCAATACGCCGCGCAAGGGAACGACGGACGTCTCTATCCGTGGGGCAGCGAATGGGACGCCACGGACGTGCCTGTTCCGGAAACGGGCAGAACGCTGCGCGGTCCCGATGACGTGACTGCACACCCGAAAGGCCTCAGCCCCTTTGGCGTTTACGATATGGTGGGCAATGTCTGGCAATGGACGGACGAATTCAGTGATGAACATACACGCGCCGCGATCTTACGCGGAGGCAGCTACTATCAACCGCAAGGTTCGATCTGGTATTTTCCCCAGGCCTATCGCAACGATCAACATGGAAAATTCCTGCTCATGGCCCCGAGTGAAGATCGCGCCGCAACAGTCGGGTTCCGCTGCGTGATGGATGCGAAGTAGGACATCGGCGGCAGCTTACGTAGTTGCTATTGCACCCGATAAAAACGATAGCCGTATGCCGGCAGCTGCACCGGAAGCGGGTTTTGTCGAGCAGCGCGCTCACCGCTGGTCACGTCAACGAATGCGTTGCCCGCCACTCCGCTTATGTCCACCTCAACGGTCTGCGGAGTCGACTGAAAGTTCATGACTGCGAGCACCCGCTCCGAATCATCCTTTGCTGTACGCAGGAACGCGTAGTGCTTCTCGTCAGCGCCGGTTGGAATCTGGCGTCGTGAACTGTTGTTGTAGAAGGCGGGGTGAGCAGCCTTCATTTTGAGCAACCGGCTCCAGTCGTCGTCCGCAGGGCCGGAGGGTGGGTTGGAGGCGAGCAGATCGCCCACCGAAGCCAACATGGCCTGGGCCAACTTGCCCTTCGGCGGATCTGGAATCGGGGGAAAGTAAAAGTAGAGCACGCCTCCGGCCCCGACTACTCGATCGTGATATTGACGCAACGACTGCTCGATGGGTCTTGGATCGCCGGTATCAAGCGCCGTGGCGATTACATTTCTCTTCTCCCACCAGATGAACAGGTCATAGTCCTGCACCGAGTTCCAGCCGCCCTCCTGGATCCACCCCACGGGATCCTCATAAAACGCTCCGCCGCCCTCCGGCTGGCGATATGCGTTCCCGTAGCTGCGAATAACATCCGTTATGCTGTGGCGGTCCTGTTCCCAGGTATGGCCTACGTACCAGTTCACCGCGTCGATGATCATGCCGTCGAGTCCGGTATCCATCCAGAAGCGAATCACCCGTTCTGCATACTGCTGGAACTCAACGCTGCGCCAGTTGTATTGGGGCAGGCGCACTACCTTGCCGGCAAGATCCGGGCCCAGCCACTTGGTCCAGAAGTATTTTCCCGCGCGTGCGTTGTACTCCCAGAACTCCCGCTTGTCGGGGTTGTAGTTGGGAAGATGGCGTGGACGCACCATAAAGAACGTATCGTTGTCCGGCCCGGGCGGTGGTGCATCGGCGCTGTCGGCCCAAAGAAACCGCCGGGCTTCCGCCGTGTCTCTGCCCGCTCGTACGTCATCGGCTGCTTTGAGAAAGTCGGGAGACTCTGAGCTGCAGTAGCCAAGGTTGTCAAAACTGATCACGGCCATGCCCTTGCTATGAATCAGCCGTACCAGAGCCCGGAAGTCGTCCATCGTTCCGACTTTCGGATTGAGGCTGAAGCGGTCGATTGCGTCAAGACCTCCGTAACTTCGGCCACCATAATAAGGCGCGAAGATTTCGATGGCAGAAATGCCTCGAGCCTTATAGCCGTCCAGAATCGGTCCCGCCTTCGCCGGGTCGATTGGGAACTGTGGGCGCTCGCCCTGCCGGCTCACGGTCCCTGGGTTGATGGACACACGGACGATCGCGGCGGCCGAGTCCCACCAGTTCTGCGCAACCAGGCGCCTGCCCTGCGGATCGTCCCCAGCCGCCTGGTTGCCGGAGGCGCCGGCAAGCAATGCCAACGCAGTGACGAGGATCTTCAAACGAATCATGCTGTTTCCTTGCGAATCTTGAGCCGCCCTCGGGTTTTCATTGAAACGTTTCATTTAGCAAACGGAATTTCACTCCACTCCTCTCACCTCTGTCAAGTTAGTATCTGGCGCAGCTCATGATCGTGTTGCAGCGGTCTGACTGACGCGAGTCTTTGAAACCTTTTACCTGCTGCTATACTGCCCACATCCCATCGACGCACGGATAGGCCGCCACCAGGCAGGGTAGTTCAATCTATGTCCAACATGAAGCAGGTTGCCAAGATGGCAGGCGTTTCGCTTGGCACCGTCTCGCACGTGCTTAACGGGTCGGCGCGGGTGAAGGAGCCTCTTCGCAAGCGTGTTCTGGATGTGGTCAACTCCTTAGGCTATCAACCAAGCCAGTTAGCCAGGGGCCTCCGGCGCGACAAGACGAACATGATCGGCATGGTCATTCCCGACGTGACCAATCCATTCTTCCCTGCTGTCGTTCGCGGCGCCGAAGACGTAGCCTTTTCCAATGGCTACCGGTTGGTCCTCTGTAATACAGACAATGATCATTCCAAAGAGCTGGTTCACCTCAACGAACTGCGAACCTATTTACCCGCCGGGCTTCTCGTCATACCCTCTAACTTCAGCGATCTGACGGCTCAAGCAGAGTCGTACCGCAAATCGGGCACAGCCGTGGTGTGCGTTGACCGTCTCCCCAAGCGGTGGGACGGCGACACCGCAACCGTCGCGAACGAAGAGGGCGCATTTCAGGCAAGCCGGTATCTCATCCAGCTAGGTCACCGGCGCCTTGCTGTCATTACCGGCCCCCTGCACCTGACCAACGCGCAGCAGCGTGTCGACGGCTTTAAACGTGCACTCGCCGAGGCAGATATTTTGCTTGCCCAAACTTACTTTCAGGAGACCACGTTCGATCGCGTCGGCGGCTATTCCAAAGCACTTCTGCTGCTACGAATGCTTCCCCGGCCGACTGCCATTTTTGCCGGCAATGACATGATCGCGTTGGGTGTGCTGCACGCTATCCGCGAGCTTGGATTGCGGTGCCCCGAAGATATCTCCGTAATGGGCTTCGACGATCTCGATTTCGACGAGTTCACCAGCCCATCGCTCTCATCCGTCTTTCAGCCGGGCTATCAGCTCGGGGCCACCGCGGCTCACATGCTTCTCGAACGCATGCAGGGGAACCACGGTCCGGCTATCCATAATGTTTTGCAAACGCAATTAAAGATCCGGGGCTCGGTAGGGCCGCCTCCTGAGAAGGCTGCAACCGCCCCTCGTCGCGCTCCGCAAAAAGCCCCTGCCCGGCGGGCTAAGAGAGTATAGCTCTTGCGGGTTAAGTTATACGGGAACAAGTCTTACTGAATCTCAAGGCGCCTCCAATAGGAGTTCCCGGCGTAATGATTGGGTACAAGGACAAAATCGTAGAGCCTGACGATGACACGCTGCTTTCTGTAGGCACTGAGATCAACGTGGATATGTTCCCAGCGGCGGTCCCCCGAGCTGCCTGCTATCATCGGATCGCCTTCTATCGACCGGTCGAGCACTTTATCGTTGTTCACAAAGACCACTAAGTGCCAGGTGCGGCCGGGATCGGCGCCCGCATCGAAGGCAAGCGACGGGTTGTTGCCGAGGTCCATGGAGCGACGCAACAATGCTCCACGGACCTCATCCCGAGGCCAAATCGCGAGTGTCTCACCGTCCAGGTAAGTATCACCACGAATTCCCGTGAGCCCTCCACCGGCGCCGCCGAATCCGGCTCGCTCCAAAGTCCAGTCAGGGTTCCACCATTTCGTCAGATCTGCCAGCTTGAAGAGTTCCGGCTCCTGGGTTGCGGGTTGTTGTGTAGGAATGACCAGAACGTCGCCGTTCAGCGTGGCGCCGTTCTCCAGAAGGATCTTTTGGCCAATGACTGCCGTCCGCTCCGCAAGGGCCGCGATACTCTCATCTACCGGAGGCGTCAGTTTGAGCGGGCCCATGGTGGCGCCCTGAACCCGGTCGTTCAACGCTGCGACCTCCTTTGCCGGCAGTGCGGACATCCCGTGCATGGCAGCGACGACGGACGCGGCATTCGCGGCATTGCAGTCTGTATCCGCAAAATCTGCCGCGCGGAATGCCAGGTTTTCCGTGGCCAGGAAATCGCCCTTTCCGAACCAAACACTGGTGGCTACAATTCCCCCGTTCACCACCGCATTATTGGTTGCCGGATACTCGATACCCCAGCGCTCATTGATGAGCGTATTTATTTCTTCCGGTGACTTTCCAGCCTCAGCCATCGAGATGACCATATCCAGGCATTGGCGGTATGGAGAGAGTGGTGATATCAGCTGGGCGGCTTTGCGGACGATTTCTTTTGTGTCGTTTTCGACAAACGCCAGGCTAATCATTCCAGAGACAAACACCGCGCCATCGGTGCCTTCGGCATAGCCGTTCACATGGGTCAAGCGGCGAGCCATCTCTGCCGCAACATTCGGCATACCGGGAGCCAGCGTGCCATAGACATCGCTGCTGAATTGCGGTCCAATCGTCCACCATAATTTGTTATAGCGGGGACTGCCTGTATCCGGCGCCTTCAATCCTCGTTTAAGCAACAAGAGCGCTTGTTCGCTGGACCCCCAGGAGCCAGCGTTATTCTCGAGCCACTGCGCTCCCAATTGTTCCACGGTGAGATGGGTTCCATACTTCTCAAAGGCCCGGACGGCCACCATCTCGTAATAGTAATCGTCATCGACCGTAGCGTATCCTTTGGCGGCGCGAAGCGGCGTATCCTTGAGGACCGATGCCTCCTTATGCTCGAAAAGAAGCCCGGTCCACTGTCCGATCATTTGTGCCGTCCATATCGCTTTTGCGCGATCTAAATATTCCGCTCGCGATATCTCCAGTTGTCCGTGGGTGGCGGCGGAGCCTATACGTGCTTGCGAGCTCAGCATGATGGCGAGCAGGACGATCGGATATCGCGGCCAACGCTTTATCCTCATTGCTACTTCTCCTTACAGAAATCCGGTTTCCTCAACTTTACCCGGTGCGGGTGAACAAGGCTTATCGGCGCCAGAACCAGATTCAACTCTTTTCCGCCGGTTGACAATCCTGAGATTAACCTCGTAAACTCCGTCGTGGTTTGACCTCTTCCCGCACTTCGAACAGGCGCCTGGTCTTCTCCCAACTCTCCGTTGAGATGATTACGGACAATCTTTGCGCGACACGCGAGTGCAGGTGAGTCATGAGCGCGTACACTTCGGATGTCGTTCTCGAGGCGCGCAACATAACCAAGCGCTATCCGGGAACGATTGCCCTCGATCACGTGACCTTCCGCGTTCACCGAAATAAGGTTAATGTTTTGCTCGGGGAAAATGGTGCGGGCAAGTCTACCCTGATGCGCGTGGTCGCTGGTGTCGAAAGTCCAGACGAAGGTGAGTTGCTGATTGAGGGCTCCGCCGTCTCCGTTCGGTCGCCGCGTGAGGCAGCTGCGCGCGGCATCTCCATCGTGCACCAGGAGCTTTCGATTTTCCCTAATCTGGACGTGAGCGAGAACATATTCGCAGGACGGGAGTTGGTTCGCGCCGCCATCGTAGTGGACCGCGTGAACGAGGATGCTCGCTCGACGGCCGCGTTGAACCGGCTACGCAACCCGATGCCGGTGCAGACACCCACCGGGCGACTCTCCCTCGGTAATCGCCAGATGGTTGAAATCGCGCGCGTGCTCGCGCACGGCGTGCAGATTCTTATTCTCGATGAGCCAACGTCCGCACTATCGACGGCGGAAGCGGATTCCTTATTCCGGGTGATTGACGATCTTAAGCGTTCCGGCGTCACCGTCATCTACATATCGCATCGCCTCCATGAGGTGCTGTATCTTGGAGACCATTTCACGGTTCTTCGTTCCGGCCGGCTGGTTGGCGAAGCCTCGCGGGCGGAGGTATCTCGGCGATGGATTGTTGAAACGATGTCGGGGAGGGCGGATTCGAACGAACCGCAAGCGCGGGCAGGGTTTGCAGACCGACCTGCCATACTCACCGTTCGCGGGCTTTCTCTGGCTGCATCTGCCGGGGATGAAGCGGCCCAGGCTCCGGTGTATGACGTTGGATTCACCCTGCACCAGGGTGAGATTCTCGGCGTTTACGGCTTGCTAGGCGCTGGACGGACCGATCTGCTCGAGGCGCTGGCGGGTTGCCGCACCGCGGTCGCGGGAGAAATTCTGCTGCGCGGCCAACCACTCCGGATCAGAAGCGTCGCCGATGCGGTCAACGCGGGGATCGTGCTTGTTCCAGAGGACCGCCAGCGAGATGGCCTTTTCCCTGAACTTAGCATCCGCGAAAATGTGGCGCTTGCGGCCGGCCAGGGTCCGCTTCTGTCACGCAAGCAGGAGACTGCCCGCGTGAGGCAACTGGCCACAGAACTGAACATCGCAGCCCGTGACCTGGAGCTTCCGGTTACCACGCTCTCTGGTGGCAATCAACAGAAAGTTCTGCTGGCACGTTGTCTCATGCGATCGCCAACGGTGCTGCTTTTGGACGAGCCCACACGGGGAGTCGACGCCGGAGCCAAGCGAGAGATCTATCGCATTCTTCGCGGCCTTGCCGGTAAGGGGCTCAGCATCATTTTCACCTCCTCGGAGATCGAAGAGATGGGAGCGCTCGCAGATCGGGTGATCGTGCTGCGCCAGGGCACTGTATCCGCTGAGCTTCACCCAGCTGAGCTCACCGATGAAGCCTTGTTCGCCGCCGCCAGTCCCAAAGTCTCAGCGGCTCCTTTCATCGTGGGAAAAGACGCATCCGCATGACCCCACCTGCCGGAACGTTCAGCCGCTCGGATCGACTCGCCAGTTACTCAGCGCGCGTCATCCTCATGCTTCTTCGTGCGCGGGCGATCTTGGTTCTATTGCTGTTACTGATTCTCTTCTCATGGCTGGCGCCGTTATTTTTCACCGCGAACAACTTCGCGATTCTGTCCAAGCACATCGCCATCTCCGCCATCCTGGCGATCGGCATGACGTTTGTGGTGCTGGCCGGAGGAATTGATCTTTCGGTGGGATCGGTCGCAGGACTCGGTGGCATGGTGGCCGGCTACGCGTTGACGCAAGGAATCCCTCTCGCCGGATCGGTTCATTATCCTCCGGTCTACGTTGTCGTGGTTGGTACGCTGGTCGTCTGTCTTCTTGTTGGCGCGCTAAACGGCTGGCTGGTCGCAAAGGCCGGGGTCGCTCCTTTCATCGCGACTCTGGGAACCCTTTATGTGGCGCGTGGGGCCGCTTTGCTACTATCCGACGGCAAGACCTTTCCCAATCTTGGCGGCCAGGCGGCGCGGGGGAATACCGGCTTCCCTGCCCTCGGACAGAATTCTCTGCTAGGCATTCCACTTCCTGTGTGGATGATGTTGACGCTCTTTGCCCTGGCCGCATTTGTCGCCTCCAAAACTCCTTTTGGACGGCACGTGTACGCCGTCGGCGGCAATGAGCGAGCGGCGCGCCTTGCGGGGATTCGCGTTCCACGGGTGAAGTTGGCAACCTATATCTTGTCTTCGCTATGCGCTGCGCTCGTCGGCCTGATCATCGCCGCCCAGCTTGAGGCATCCCATCCCGCGACCGGAGAGACCTTCGAGTTGAATGCGATTGCAGCGGTAGTTCTCGGTGGGACGTCCCTGATGGGCGGGCGCGGTTCCATTAGCGGTTCTCTCATTGGAGCCTGCGTCATCGGCGTGTTGGCCGACGGGCTTGTCATGCTCGGCGTTTCGGAGTTCTGGCAAATGGTGATCAAAGGCGCCGTGATCGTGCTGGCGGTCGCGGTTGACCAGTTACAGTCGCGGCTGCAGGCAAAGTTCCTACCGTACCTTCTCCAACGCGGTCCAGAGGCCCACCCGTGACGCCGTACTTTCAGCGCATGCTTGCCGCGTCAATGGCCGCGGCCGCCATGCTCACGATGAATGCCTGCCGCCGAGCCGATGACAACAAGCCGCTCATGTCCATCATCGTCCCATCCCAGGACAATCCGATCTTTAAGGTAGAAGCAGACGCCGCTGCCGCGCGCGCCCGGGCTTTGGGCTACCGGGTGCGCATCGATGCACACGACGACGATGCCTACCGGCAAGACAACCTGATCGATGCCGCGATTGCCTCCAATGCGGTTGCCATTATCCTTGACAACGCGGGAGCTGACGCCTCGGTTGCTGCGGTCCGCCGCGCCACCAAGGCTGGGATCCCGTGTTTCCTGATCGATCGCGAGATTGAAGCAGACGGTATTGCCAAAGCGCAGATCATCGCTGACAACGATCAAGGCGCGAAAGTGGTGGCTACCGAATTTGCTCGGGTGCTTGGTGTGCAGGGAGGGGAATATGCCGAGCTACTGGGCCGCGAATCGGATACCAATGCGCAGATTCGTACTCGGGGATTTCATAGCGTGCTGGATAAACAGCCGGCGCTCAGGCTTGTCTCGGCGCAGTCAGCAAATTGGTCTCAATCGGAGGCTTTTCAGAAAACTGAGACGATTTTGCAGGCACATGGAGGCATCACAGGCATCATCGCCGGCAACGATACGATGGCGCTCGGAGCCGCGGCCGCCGTCAAATCCGCGGGACGTACGAATATACGCATTACTGGCTTCGATGGCATTCCGGATGCGCTGGCAGCGATTCGCTCCGGCGAATTACAAGCGACGACATTACAACCGACAGCCGGCATCGCCCAGCTCGCGGTCGAAGAAGCCCATCAATTTTTGCAGTCAGGCACTACCGGTAAACCGGAGCGGCAGGTCATTGCTTGTGAATTGGTAACCAGGGCCAAACTCGACGACTATCCTGGCGTAGCGAAGACAAAATAGCCCCCACAACTCAGCGCGGTGGAACACTCCTAAAGAAACTCCAGGCTAAGTCCGTGAAGTCCAGCGGGTCATCAGACCGATGGGCAAGGTTCCAGGGGCTCTTACTGGTGAGCCACTGGTGATCCAACCCGTGAACAAAATCGGCGATGACAGGTACTTGATTGCGACACCCTTGCCAGCTGAATTCCACTCCCCACGAGGTTTTTTTGGCACGCTGGGTGTGGCAACCATCCAGATACCCCCATGTAACCCAGTTTCCATGCGGCGTGGTGGCGAAGTCAGGACTGTTCACCTCAAAGCCGGAAAACTGTTCATCGTCATCTCCGTGGATATAGAGGACAGCCACCGGTCGAACCAAACCTGGAGGCGGTTCCATAAGCGGGGTGGCAATCGCGGCAATCGCAGTGATCGATCGTGGATGTCGAGAGGCAAGCAGCTGGACCATGCCGGATCCGCTGGAGAAACCCGCCAGGAAGACGCGCCTGGTATCTACTGACTCGGTGTGCAACACCTGGTCAAGCACAGCCATGAGATAACCGTCGTCGTCGACCGGAGGCTTGGCGCCGATGATGTGTGTGCGCGAACCCTGCATCTCCCAGAATGTAATGTTCTCGCGTTTGACAAAGGGCTTTGAGGGGTCCTGGGTGAGCGGTTCCGGGAAGACGACGAGGAAGCCATGGCGGTCGGCCTCTTCAGTCCAGCCGAGCTCCTGCGCAGTGGATGCCGCCGAACTGCCCGCTCCACCCAACACAAACACGACCGGCGGGCGAACGCCGCGATGAGCGGGAGTGTAAACGAGATAGGGACGGCTGTAGCCGTTGTGGGTGAACGGATGGGGCACCAGTTTGCCCGGCTCCGCACGCATCGCCGGAGGGATTGCTACCGCAGTGAGCAAGAACAAGAAATTACGGATTGAGGTTCTCATAACTTCTCCTACGGGTTCGCGGCCAGGTCAGGATGAGTTTCGCCGGAGGAGACGTTCGGCTGCGAGGACGAAGGGCCGGTCGATCATTTGTCCGTCTACCGAGGTCACGGCGTCGCCCCGTTGGGCCGCATGTCTGGCCGCATCCACGATCCGCCTGGCACGCTCGAGCGCTTCAGCGGCCGGCGTGAAAGCGAGATTCGCGGGCTCTACCTGGGCGGGATGAATGCAGCTGCCGCCGGCAAAACCAACGGCTCGGGCAGCATCTAGTTGCTGCTGGTAGGCGACGAGGTTTCGGAAATCCGGGAAGGCGGAATCGTAGCAATCGAGGTCGGCTTCCGCGGCTGCCAGCCGGAGCATGAGACGAATCTGATCACGAGCAAGTGCGTTGTCGCGTGCAATCCCCAGTGGCTCCAGCAGATCTGCGAAGCCCACCTGCAAGCCGATAACGCGGGCGGAGGCTCGAGCAATCTCCACTGCCAGCCGCAGGCCGCGGGGCGACTCGATGGTGGGCAGAATTCCCAGCGGAGTGGCGATCCCGCGCTCCAGTTCCAGAGCTGCAATCGATTTCTCGGCTAGCAAAATATCCTGGGCAGTCTCTACTTTGGGCAACGCAATGGCAAACGTAGAGGGCCACACAGCCGACGCAACGTCGAGCGGGAAATCCGCGGAAGCGACGGAGTTGGTGCGAACCAGCAGCAGGGGCGAACCCGGGGTTCGGCTGGCGAGGAATGTTTCGAGGTTTGCGCGCGCCGCAGGCCGGGCTTCAGGGGCGACTCCGTCTTCGAGATCGAAACATACGGCGTCTGCTCCTGAGCCGATGGCCTTCTTGAAGAGCTCAACGCGCATTGCAGGAACAAAGAGTTTGCTGCGCATCAGGCCTCGTCCCGCGATCCCCGCAGTGACGAGCATACAACGCGGGCAGCAATCAGCTCTTCGACCTGTACTTCTGAATATCCGGCCTCCTGCAGTATCTCGCGGGTATGCTCGCCGAGTTTCGGCGCAGCGCGGCGAAAGCGGCCCGGCGTTTCCATAAGCCGCGGAGAGATGTTGTGTACGGGAATGGTGCCGAGCGCATCGTCAGGAAGTTCGACCACAATGTGGCGATCGTGGAAATGAGGATCCGTCTCGATGTTCGACATGTCGTACAGCGGGCCAACGGTTACGCCTGCCTGGGCAAAGAACTCGAGGCAATCCTGCTGGGTACGCTCGCCCATGAAGGCGGAGAGAATCTCGTCGAGTTCCACTACATTCTTCAGGCGATTCGCGTTCGAAGCGAACCGCGGATCGGTGATGAGTTCCGGACGACCGATCGCCATGAAGAGCCGCTCCGACATATTCTGTGTAGACGCCGAAAGGCACACCCACTGATTGTCTGACGTGCGGTACACATTGCGAGGCGCACTGTTGGTCGAGCGGCTGCCGGTGCGTGGCTTCACCTTACCTGTAACTCGATAGTTTGCCGCCTGGGGACCAAGTATGGAGAACAGGGGATCGAGCAAAGGGACATCGATCACCTGCCCGCGGCCGCCGTTTACCTCGACCTGGCGGAGTGCTGCAAGAATCCCGATCGCGCCATAGAGACCGGCGGTCATGTCGCCAAGATAGATGGGCGGCAACACCGGCTCCCGATCTGCAAAGCCATTCATGGAAGCAAAGCCGGACATCCCCTCTACCAGGGTGCCAAAGCCAGGCAACTGGGCATAAGGGCCGGATTGCCCCCAACCGGAGACTCTCGCGATGACCAGCGCTGCATTTGCTTGCAGTAGCGTTTCCGACGACAGTTGCATCTGTTCCAGCGTCCCTGGCCGAAAGCTCTCCACCAGCACGTGCGCTGACCGTACCAGCTGAATCAGAATCTCGTGGGAGGAGGGATTACGGAAATCGAGGCAAAGGCTTCGCTTGTTTCGGCAATAGGCCTTCCATGCCGTCTCGACTCCAGCGACACGCCATTCACGCAACGTATCTCCATTTAGCGGCTCGACCTTGATCACGTCGGCGCCCATATCGCCAAGTGTCATCGTCAGCGTGTTTCCGGCCACCAGGCGCGAAAGATCGACGACGCGCACTCCATGCAAGGGGCCGCCTGGACCGGCCGTGAATTCGATGCGTTGGAACATCGCTAGCAGCCTCCAAAGATCCGTCGCAATTGATCGAATTTTACTGGAGAGGAGTGCAATTTACATGCGACACAAATGGGGATGGGGCGAGGAGTTACTAGTCAGGCAAATCGAAGATTTGCGTCGGCAGCCTTCATTTTGCTGGACCGTGCGTCACGGATGTCGCCTGGAATAATTTCTGTGAATTGAGCACGGTGTTGTAGACACCCCATGCCAATGGCACACCAACCAGGAGCCAGGCAAGCAAGATCATTGCCGGCGATGATTTCTTTATGGTGTCAGGCATTCGATTTTCCCTTCTCCACAAGCCAATATTTCGATGCGACGGGGCGAACCAGCAAGTTTGCGACAAACCCAATGACCAGCAGTCCCGCCATAAAGTGCAGCACGCTTTGATACGCACTGGCTTTATCGGCGCCATGCTGCAATTGGTATTCGCGCATGTAGTTCACCAGCACGGGACCAAGAACTCCGGCCGTGGACCAAGCCGTCAGCAAGCGTCCGTGGATCGCGCTCACGTGATGCGTGCCGAAGATATCGCGCAGATATGCGGGAGCAGTAGCGAAACCGCCGCCATACATGCTGAGCAGCAAAGCTGCGATCGAAACGAAAAGAAAGACGCTATTGAGGTGATCGGCGCCGGTTTTTGGTAAGAAGAAATAGAGTAGCGCGCCCACGGTGAAGAAGATAAAGTACGTTGTCTTTCTTCCGATGTAATCGGAAACGGAAGACCAGAAGAAGCGCCCGCCCATGTTGAAGATGCTGAGCAATCCGACAAAACCGCCGGCGGCGACAGGACTGATGGATCCCTTGAACAAGTCCTGAATCATCGGCGAGGCTTGTTCGATGATGCCGATGCCAGCGCTCACGTTGGTACACAATACGATCCAGAGAAGCCAGAATTGCGGCGTGCCAAACGCGGTGTTCACATCGACGTTGTGGGTCGTAATCATTGCAGCCTGCTTCACCGGCGGAACCCAGTTATCCGGTTTCCAGCCTTCGCGCGGAACCCGGATGGTGAAGACGCCGAACATCATGAACACCAGGTAAGCCGTGCCCATGACCAGAAACGTTTTGCCCACTCCCATATCGGCGGAGCTGCGAAAGTGCGCCATCAATTTAATGGCGAGCGGCGAGCCGATCATGGCGCCGCCGCCGAATCCCATGATAGCCATTCCGGTGGCGAGACCGGGGCGATCAGGAAACCACTTGATTAGAGTCGAGACCGGCGAAATGTAGCCCAGTCCGAGTCCTATCCCGCCCACCACTCCGTAGCCCACATAGAGCAGCCAAAGCTGGTGCGAGGTGACGCCCAGATAGGAGATATAAAATCCGAGCGCGAAACATACCGCCGAAGCAAACATTGCCTTGCGCGGGCCGGCGTCCTCCAACCACTTACCGAAGGTCGCCGCCGAGAGACCGAGCATCACGATGGCAAGGGAAAAAATCCACGCGATTTGCGTTTGCTTCCAATCGCCGGGCACGGATTTTCCGACGCCTAGAAGCTGCGTCAGCGGAATCTTGAACACGCTGAAGGCATAGACTTGCCCGATGGACAGATGGATTGCGAGTGCCGCCGGAGGAACCAACCACCGGCTGTATCCGGGATGGGCTACCGACAGCTTTCGATCGAGGAAAGACAAAAAGGCCATGTCGGTACGACCTCAATGCATCTTGCATTCCTCGGCGTTGTGCGCGCCGGCGAATGTGTAACGCAGCAGGGGGCGTAAACGATACCGGCCCCCCCGGCACACCTGTATACATTCTCGACCCGCAAAAAGCAACACGAGATCGCTACGCGGCGCCTGACCAGGGGGATAAGGGTTGTCTTGAAAGCGGTCGGTAGCACCGCAAGAAAGGGGGTGCCCCATCCTTCGCGTATTTTGCGAAGGGTGGGATTCCACAGATTTCAACACGCAATGAAGAACGGTCGCTGGACAGAAGGCTCATGACTTCGACCGAGAGGGCGAAGGCAGCTGCATTTCCCACATCTCGCAAAGAACGCGAGATATGGGCCACCCCATTCGTGGTTTGGGGCAGTCGCGGAAATTAAAACAGCAATTTGCCTTGCAAGGATTCGGGAACAGGAACGTCGGCGGGAATCTTTGTTTCTCCCGCGTAAAGGTGGCGCAATTTAGGCAATTGCTCCGCGACCTTGAGACAAGCGGGCGTAACCGCCGTGGCAAAAAGATCTAAAGACTCCAGCCGATCCATCCCGCCGAGCGCCAGCACCGAAGTGTCCGTGATCCTGGTGTGCATCAAACGGAGTACCCGTAGATGTTTCATCGCAGCGAAAGAAGCGGCCGAGCGGTCGGTAACCGCAGTGCCTGAGAAGTCAGCGATGACCAGCTGCCCGGCTACGGGCATGAGCGCAGCTAAGTCATCGTCGGTAAACTTTGCACCCAGCATCGAGGCATCCACCACAAGGTTGGCAGAGCTGCGGGATTCGTATTGCAAAGCATTGGGGAAGCGCGTTTTCAGTTGGGCAACTGCCTGGCCGAGGGGGGCCCGCAATTGTGCAACCGCGGCAGGATCGATCTCTTCGAAGCTGACCTCGGCAACTACAGGCGCGTCATTTGTGGGCGCACCCTGGATAGCATTCGCCGGTAGCGTGGGCGAGGCGCCGGCAGCGATCCATAGCTCGATCAGCTTTACCTCATTTGCCGTCAAGGACGGCTTACCTTCAGCGGGCATCGCATCGTCGTCGGAAGATGGGAGAGTGATACGACGAAAGAGTTCGCTACCCTTCACGTCTCCCGCCTTGATGACCCGGCCATGTTTGCCGCCTCGCATCAGCGCGTCGTAACTATCGAGCCGCAACTGCGATTTCTGCTTCTCCGAACCGTGACAGGAGTAGCAACGCTGGGCGAAGATGGGCTCGATGTGCGCCCCATAGAAAAACGCACGATTGGATCCGGAAGGGATTTCACTGACCGCGGGAAGCCCGATCAACTTGCGCAGACCTTGAGGCATTTGTTCGGTGAGGTGATTTTCGCCTTCCACCAGTTGGCCGCCGCGATATCCCGTCCAGGACACCAGCGCAACCGCAGCCAGCAATCCCAAAGCGTAAGCGAGATCCAAACGTGGACCACCCAGGCGTCCGCGCAACATCCAGCACAGCCAGCAGACAGCAGCAACGAGTACTCCACCCCACATATGCTGGGTGACCAAGCGTCCTGAATATCCACCGCTCCTTGCCAGGCACCAACCGAGGATTGCCGCCCCGACGCTGCTGATCGTGGCCAGAGCCAATACGAAATCGACCGAGGCGCGCAGGTTGGGAAAGCGGCGGGACCGGCCTGCCCATTCCAATAGGGGTATCAGGAAGATGAGGGCGATGGGAAAATGTACGGCCAGCGGATGGAAACGACCGAAGAATTGCGCGCTCTTTGCGCGCTCGAGCCCATCTGGTGGAAAAAAGACGATCAGTACCGGCAGCAGGAGAATTGGCGCCAGGGTGAGAAGCCCGAGGCGCGTTCGGAGAGGCGTCTTGCGAAGCCAGGCCTGCACGAAAGTTTTGAGTTTATTAGCCGCCGTTCTCTGCGCTATTGAGGCCACTGCATCACGCCAAAACCTCTGCCACGACCCGTGCAGGTTTCACGCTCGTGAGTTTTTGTTCCAGCCCCTGGAAGGAGTAGCTGAGTTTACGATGATCGAAGCCCAGGGTGTAGAGCATGGTTGCGTGAAGGTCGCGAACCTCGACCGGGTCCTTCACGATCTCATAGCCCATGGCGTCGGTCTCTCCCAATGACATGCCTGGCTTGATTCCGCCGCCGGCCATCCAGATGGTGAAGGCGCCCGGGTTGTGGTCGCGGCCGGCAAAGGGCATCACCTGCCCGCTGCGATTCTCACGCATGGAGGTGCGACCGAACTCCCCGCCCCATACGACCAGGGTGTCCTCCAGCATGCCACGTTCTTTAAGATCAGTGAGCAGCGCCGAAATGGGCTGATCGGTTTCACGGCAGCGGTCCGCCAAACCGAGATTCACGGAGTCTTTTGCCGACGTTCCGTGATCGTCCCAGCCCCAATGGTAGAGCTGAATGAAGCGCACGCCGCGTTCCGCCAACCGGCGGGCTACGAGGCAGTTATTGGCAAAGCTGGAGTCACCGGGTTTTGCGGCATAAGCCTCGAGCACGGAGGCCGGCTCTTTGTGGATGTCCATGGCGTCGGTGGCGTCCATTTGCATACGGAAGGCCATCTCGTATTGGGCGATCCGGGTAACCGTTTCAGGATTGCCAAACTCCGCATAGCTTTGCTGGTCGATCTGGTCGACGACATCAAGCATGCGGCGGCGCAGGGGACGGCTTACGTCCGAGGGGTTCTCCAGGTAAAGCACAGGCTCGCCGTGGGAGCGGCATTGGACACCCTGATAAACGCTGGGCAAAAAGCCCGATCCCCACAATTGCTTGCCGCCGTCGGGTTGATTGCCACCCGATACCAACACGATGAAGCCGGGCAGGTTCTGATTCTCCGTGCCTAGTCCGTAAATCACCCAGGAACCGAGCGAGGGATAACCCAGGCGAGCATTCCCCGTCTGCACCAGCAGCTGGGCCGGTGCATGGTTGAACTGATCGGTATGCATCGACTTGATAAAGCAAAGATCGTCAATGTGCTTTTCCAGGTGCGGCAACCGATCGGAAATCCATTGGCCGCTTTTTCCCGTTTGATGAAAGGGGAATTGCGAACCCAGCAACTTGGGCACGCCACTGATAAAGGCAAAGCGCTTGCCGGCTAAGAAGGACGCGGGACAATCCTGGCCATCGAGCCTGGTCAGTTCGGGCTTGTGATCGAAAAGTTCTAATTGGCTCGGCGCCCCGGCCATGTGCAGATAGATGATCCGCTTGGCGCGGGCGGCAAACTGTGGAGGCAGCACGGAGAGCGGGCTCGAAGGATCGCGCGTGAAATCGAGGCGCAGGTTTCCGTCGACTCCACGCTCTGTAGCCTTTGCCGTGGGCAACGCGAATTGCGACGCCAGCGTGCCCAGGAACATCGTGCCCACACCCGCAGTGAAACTGCGTAGAAAGTGGCGCCGAGTTTGCGCTTGCAGCAACGCAAACCTTTCTTCCGGACGCGTGACAATAGTTGGTTCCGCGGACAACGGATCTTGCGCAACACGAGTTTCGAAATCAGACATAAGGGTCACCTGACCAAAGCGGCATCGAGATTGAACAGAATGCTGGCTACATCTGTGAGCGCATCGAGCTCACTGCCTGCAACTTTCCTACCTGCTGATACGGGAGACAGATCCATACTAGCTTTCACCACTGCCGGCTTCGGCATCTTAAGGGCTTCTTTATAGAACGCGCGTAGCTCGGCCAGTTCGTGAGTTGTGGGATCACGCGACAACACCAGCCGGGTTTCATAAACCAAACGGGCATCCAGGATGCTGTCGGGAGTGGAGCCGGGGGTAGTTCTGGCGGCGGTATCCTTCAGGACGCGTCGTGCCAACGCCTGAGCGGCTTCCTGAAATACCGGGTCGTTGAACGTCACCAACGCTTGCAAGGGGGTGTTGGTCGTTATTCGCCGGGGAAGGCTGGTGTCGCGATCGGAGGCGTCGAACATGAGCGCGCTGGGATAGCCGCTGGTGCGCTTGATGAAGGTGTAAATCGCCCGGCGATAGCGGTCGGGGCCAGTCGCATCGATCCACTTGGAGTTGTTATAGACGGAATTCCAAATCCCGGGAGGCTGGGGAGGCATTACGGGAGGTCCGCCCATCACGGTGCTCAATAAACCGCTGGCTACCAGAGCCTGGTCGCGAACCATCTCGGCGGTGAGCCGTTGCTGCGGGCCGTGAGCCAGCAGGCGATTGCGGGGATCTCGGGCCCTGAGCGCAGGCGTTGCCACCGCACTCTGCCGGTAGGTAGCGCTGGTTACCATCTCGCGCAGCAGCGCCTTCATATCCCAATGAAGGTCGTTCTGAAAATGGAGCGCCAACCAATCCAGAAGTTCCGGGTGACTGGGCAGTTCCCCGACGCTGCCGAAGTTTTCCAGTGTTTCGACAATCCCCGTCCCGAACAGTTCTTCCCAATACCGGTTGACCGCAACCCGCGCAGTGAGCGGTTGTCCAGGCTGGAAGAACCACTTAGCCAGGGTCAGCCGGTTGCGGGGAGCGCCGTCAGGTAGTCTGGGGAAAATCCCCGGCACATCCGGCGGAAGGTCCGGACCAACCTTGGTTAGGAAATTACCGCGCTCGAACTCAAGCGTCGCCCGGCGGGCAAACGGTTGTTGCTCGACCATCACGGGCAGTGGAACCGTGCTAAGTTTCGCCAGTTGCGTTTGGAGCTGCTGCAACCGCTCGATGTTTTGCGCGCGAGCGTGATCCTGGCCCAAAGCTGTCCAGGTGCTATCCCCACTCACCGCGAGTCTGACACGCTGAATCGGCGCAGGCTTGTCGTCGATTTCCTTGACCTGCTTAAGATCCAACTGGATGCGGCTGCCGGGCGGCAATTGGAGCGGCGCCGCCGGCACTCCCACGATCCAACGAGTCCGGAAAAGTTTGGGAAGCGCTGCGAACGCACTAGGAACGGCGTCGGGCGGCTCTGCTGGTTTCGCCTTGGGCTTCGCATCGCTTGCAGCTGAGATCGCCGCCTGCAGGTTCGTCTCTGAATCCTGAACAAAAGAGCGGAACGCGATTTTGGTTTTTTCCCCCGACGGTGAGATCACCCAACCCTCTACTTTGTCGACGATGAAGCCGTTTTCGGGCGTGTGGCGGGCCTTATCTGCGTTGAGCGGGGGCACCTCGATGCGGATCGCCGTCACCACAGGCAGGTTGGCGTTGGCTGTCAGCTCATAAAAAAACAGTGCCGGAGTGTCCGCGTTGGTCAGCGCCTCTCCGTCGTGGATGGTGAAAGTCTTCGCCGGCCCGCCCGCCCTGGAGTGAGCGATTTTCAGCTTGGTTCCCGCGATTCTTGTGCGCAGTTCTTTCACCCCTTGCGCTTTTTTATCCGGAGCAAGCTTCTTATCCTTTTGCAGGTCCGCCAGGTTCTTCTCCAGTTCGGGAATCAGCGGTTCCAATGCCGGCGCCTCGTTGGCGCCCGCAGTCTGAATGGGCAATGGCTTCCATTCCGTCTTCTGTTCCACCTGGCGGTCAGCGCTCTCGACCGAGTGCAGCAGGGCGGCAATCTGCTGCTGTAGTTGCCACGCTTCAGAGTACTCAGCTTTTTCCTTTGGAACCATCAGATTAGGTGAGTCATCCTGCAGGTCCGCATCCATCTGCGTATTAAAGAAGGCCATCGATTTGTAATAATCGGTGTGGCGAATGGGATCATACGGATGGGAGTGGCATTGCACGCAGTTCATGGTGACGCCATTCAGCACCGACCAGGTTGTGGCCACGCGGTCCATGACCGCCACTAAACGAAACTCCTCATCATCAGTACCCCCTTCGTCGTTGGTGGGTGTTTGCCGATGAAAAGACGTAGCAATCCGATCTTCAAAGGTGGCGTTGGGCAGCAGGTCTCCCGCCAACTGTTTGATTACGAACTGATCGTAGGGCAGGTTGCGATTGAAGGCATCGATCACCCAATCGCGGTAAGGCCAGACGCCTGGGCGCTCCGTGTCCTTTTCATACCCTTTGGTGTCGGCGTATCGAGCCAGGTCCAGCCACATAGAAGCCCAGCGTTCGCCATAGCGGGGTGAAGCGAGCAAGCGGTCTACCTGCCGTTCGTAGGCGCCGGGCGAAGAATCCGCGAAATAGGCTGCCTCTTCCGCGGGGGTGGGCGGCAGGCCGGTAAGGTCGAGAGACACCCGGCGCAGAAGGGCCGCTTTATCAGCCTCTGGAGAGGGCTCGAGCCCTTCTTTCTCCAGCCGGGCCAGAACAAATCGATCCAGGGGTTGCCGCACCCAATCCGAGCGCTTTACCTCCGGCAGGGCCTTCGGAGTAGGAGGTACAAACGCCCAATAGTCCTCCCACTTGGCTCCCTGCTTAATCCATCGGCGCAGCAGGGAGATTTGCTGCGGCGCCAGCGGCGGCCCGTGGTAAGGCATACGAGCCTCGGGATCTGTGGTGGTCAGGCGGGCCATGAACTCTGAGGCGTCTGGATCCCCGGGCACGATGGTAGGCCGTCCCGACTTGCCCTTACCCAGAGCTTCTTCGCGGAAAATGAAGGAAACGCCGTTCTTCTGGCGGACCCCACCGTGGCAAGCAACGCAATTCTGATTCAGGATGGGCCGAATGTCGCGGCTGAACTCAATCTCGTCTTGTGAGGTCTTATGGAACGGAGAGCTCAGCCACGTGCGGCCCGACGGCAAGGCAATCACAACCATGGAAAGGGTCGCGACTGCGGCAAGGATAGAAAGAGACGCTTTCGACTTGTGGATACCAGTTCCGAAAATCTTGGCCATAGCTAGCCGTGAGGGAACAACCCTGGGAACGTGCGTCCGAGGATTGCGATCCCCTCCCCTGTGTAGGAATAAGTCGTTGGGCAGACGTGAGTGCCCTTAGGATTAATAGTGTAATAGCCAGCCCCTTCAAAAAACTAGCTTTGCCCCCAATTGGCCGGTTTGGCCTCTCTTTTTCGGTGTGAATTCCGAAACGGGGGTCTGAATCGCCCGGAAACTCCATTCTCAGGCCACAAAAGACTCAAAACAAACCCCTCACGCGGCGAGCCTGTTCAACAGACACGGATTGCTGGAATGCTCAGGAGCGCGGCCAGCTTTTCGAGTTTGGCCGCTATGTGGCCAACCCCTACGGCGCAGTGATGAGCGGGACCATGGCTGTTCCAGCTTTTGATAAAGTCGCGGGCGCCCAGGGAAAAGCGGTAGTGGCTGTTGGTATTGCCGATTTCAAGAATCGGTCCCTCCACCGAGGCGCCTTCGGCAATCAGCAGTTTGTAACCTGCCTGCGAGTCTTCGACAACCGAAAGCAGAGTGACCGGCCCTGGCCTCACCTGCATTTCGATAGAAAGACCCTTCCCTGTCTTGCCATGGTATTCGCGCAGGGGCCGCACCCTGGCTTTGCCCAGCGCGATCGCAAGATGCCCCGGACCGTCATGCCCCATGAGGATTTGATCTGCCGCAAAGTCGACGGCATAAAATTCAGTGAATGATCCGCCGGCGTCAAAGCTGTCCATAATCTTCATGGCAAGCACGTTCTTCACTTCATACTCTCCCGCCACAGGGATGTGATTCGCTGTGAGCAGCGAGGTCCCGAGAATGATCGAAGTCATCGTGTCTTCGTTCGCGGCGTTGCCCGTGCCCGAATAGTAGTAGGCCAGCGAGTCGAGGCTGTGTGCAGCCACGAATTTGTTCAGCGCCACCGCCGTCACTGCAGCTTTCCTGAGCTCGACGGCATCGCAATCCGACTGCACGTCAAAAACACTACGGAATTTCTCCAGTTGACACTGGATGTCGCGCTCCTCCAAATCTGCACGAAGCGCACTGAGCTCATCCACTTCCAGCATTTCCAGGTAAGAGCCAAATACTGCGGAGACTTTGGTCAGGTCGGTAGCGATGTCAAGCATGCCGCTGTAGTAATGGCCCATGAGCCCCAGCCTGTTGTGGGCCATCACGTTGGCGACTCGAGCGGCATCGATCCAGTCACTCATTTCGTTTCAGGCCACGGGATCGCCTTCCAGCACCCCCGTGACCTCAAAAAACTCGATTCCAGCGCGACCAAAGACGTTGGCGAGTTCAGGCGCCGAACACGCGCTGCAATAGGCCAGCCACTCACCCGTCATGGCTGTGCGACTGCCCATCTTGTTGAATGCCGCATAGTCGATCGCCGGTTTCGGCGCGAGGTTCAATACCACCACGGGAACCTTCGCCCGGCGAACCGCGGGCAACACCGTAGCGGAAAGCGCATAGGTGGCAATGTGCAGGAACAGAATGTCAACGTCTGCCGCGCGAAGCCGATGACCCGCGTCGATACTCTTGCCGGGAGTATCGACCATGCCCAAATTGACGATCTCTACTCCGTCGCGGCAGAGCCTTTGTTCAATCGAACGGTTGTAACCAAGAAGGCGTTCTTCCAGGCCGGAGAACTGCGGCCAGTAAGCAGAAAGTCCAATGGTCAGGAGGCCGGCGCGCAGAGGGTAGTTCATTCCATGATTGCCCAACGGCCTAAGTCTAAGCCCTTAAATTTGGATCTGCAAAGGGAGAGGTCGGGTCTGCCGGGGTGCGGCCAGAGGTACGAAAGAACTTCGAGGCGTCAATGGCCGTGCGCGGTCCAAGCGCATTCATCGGTCCAGTCTTTTTGGCCGATTGGGAATGTGGTCTTCGCTGCTTGGGTTTGCAGTCA
The DNA here is from genome assembly GCA_963758385.1 of uncultured Acidobacteriaceae bacterium. Lineage (GTDB taxonomy): Bacteria > Acidobacteriota > Terriglobia > Terriglobales > Acidobacteriaceae > PALSA-350. The sequence continues at coordinate 32,479 of CAVWVA010000003.1, forward strand.
GCTCACATCTAGCCGCGAATTGAGCGGGGAGTTGGTCGGCGTCCTCTATCCGGGCGCCCCCTGGTCACATGCGGAGATTGACCCGTGACGGCGACCTCATCAGCGACGGCAACACCTTAGCCGTACGATCGGCCGTCTCGGCCTTTTTTACCAGCAAAACCCAATCCTCGGCGGTCGGCCTGACCGGAATCGCCCATTGAGTGCCTCTTTGCTGGAATGTGTCGATAATCCTAAACTGGCCGTCCCTCGGATTAAACCATTGGGCCACATACGTGGAGTGGTTCTCCATACCATGCAAAGAGCCAGTGGATGTACCGCTGCCAAAGAAAAATACTACATAGACTCCCTCCCCGTCTGAAGAAAGGAGAGACCGGGACGTATCGGCAAAAGTACCCCACGAGTTATCGTCGAACCGTGGAATTAGCCTCCACCATTCCAGGCTTGTGTAGAAGGTTTTGAAATATCGAAGCTGATTTCCTGTCTCCAATCGGCACCGTCTCGCCACCAGAAGTAATGGGCAGGCATTTGATATGGGGTTCCGTAATCGCCGGGTTCGCCGGGCCTGGAATAGATATCGTTCCAAACGCCGTTGGCGCCGTAACCATAACCGTACATGCCGTATTGGAAAGCCTTGTAGGCCGCTCCTAGCGCCCCTCTCGAATCGGTCCAGAACCGATCATATCTACTTTCATAAAGCACCGAAGGTTCGGTTGGCGAAGTGTTCCAGAAGCGTTTGGCAGTGCCCATGTCGGTCAATTCGCCCTGCCACTGAATAGCCCAGCCGCTATGAAACTGCTTGCCGGACCACCACGAATTCGATGACGTCGTATGATCCGTATTCTCCATGTGGGGCATAACAGGATGACGGTAAGCATCGTTATCCGCAATGCTCCGTCCGACCGAAAACCACTTGCCGATCGTTGTAGCGTCGTAGGCCCCGTAGAGATTCTTATCGATTTCCTGGGCTATCGTCCAGATGACGGGATAAGCTCCATAACGAGCGATCCAGTATTTGGTCAGCAGCGCCATATACGCTTCCGTAAAAATCGGAAACTGTGCAGGGTCTCCCACCCAAGTAATTTCTGCATTGGCGTGCACCAAGCCCTGGTCCGCAATGTACTTGAACTTCCGGTCCAGATTTGCGAAGCCGGCCAAGTCGGCGCTTGTAAGGCCGTCTTTCAAGTCGGCGTTTGCTTCTTCATCGGTGCGGGTATTGCCCGTGCGCTGGCCTGCCATCCAGGCTCCGATTGGAACACCGTAAATCCCTGTGTGACGCGCTTGTCGACTAAATATTAAACTGTGAGGCCACGCCGGGTGCGTTCGACGTATCGAATCGCTCATGAGCTAATATCCAATGTGTGTCGCCCAGATAGAAAAATGGAACTCCGTCGGCATAGGTCAAATAGCGACCATTGCCGCTTACTTTCAAGGACCCATGCTATAGATATCCAGGCTGCCGGAGTAAACGTCGCATTCTATGGTCTTGGTAACATGATGCAGGCCACTGTTCTTGGAGTCTGTGGCGCTGGTTGTCATGGTCCATGAGCCGGTTTGTGGCGGCGCGAACCTGACTTTCCATGTCAGATCGCCGTCCCAGAAAGCCGGACGAGTGATCGACTGGTTGCCCGGCCCTTTGAAAGTCGCGGTTACGTCGATGTCCTGAAATGGATTTGTATAGGCCACAGAACTCGTGAGCGCGATTTCGACCGCCTGCCATTGCTGGATCTTATAATCGGCAGCAAAAGCGGTCGCTGCGCCGAAAATTGAACTCCATAACAACAATCCGGCTGTCATGGTCAGAAGAAGTTTTTGCGGTTCCCCGAAGAAACCAGCAGTAGTGTTGATGCGTCGCTTCAATCGCTCACACATTCGCGTTTAGATGTTCGTGCTTACAGCGCATGACAAAGCAATCCAAGCTTCAATGGCGACCGGAACGGACGAAACGATCGGGCTTCACTTCGAGATAGAGCCATCCGCGAGCAACGGAATCAGCTTCCGCGCGAAAACCCACTGTTTCAGGCGCAAGGCGACTCGCCGAGTGGCGGAGCAACTGCCCCCGCTAGTGCGAATACTTAGACCTCGCTCAGGATTGTTGTCAAGAAAAAAAGAAATGCCGAGGTCGCCGCGCACGCAATTTCGAGCGGCACCGGCGTCAGCCTCGCAAGGTTCGGACCGAAATCCTCGGAGTCCATGAAAGATTGACGAGTAGAGTGGGCCACAAATATTATTCGGAGCTAATCTGGGAGCCGGGCGTCGCTTCAGACGCCTTGTTTCTTGAGTTGATACTTGATTCGAGAAGCGCGCGTCGAGATGGCGTGCACCCTGAGGCAGGGTCATTAACAGAGAGCCATCCAGTAAAATTGCGCAAGATCGCCGCATTTGGAGGGCTGTAATTGAAACTTAAGTCGAAATTCAAGCTGTCCATCGGTTTCTTCCTGGGCTTTGCCATTGTCGCCATGGCACAATCCGCCCCAGTCGCCACCGACGCCTGCCAAACCAAACGACAGCTTTCGTCCGCGCGGCCGCCACCTGATCTACGTCACGTTGCCGGGTTCGCTGGAGCGGCCAGGCTGGCCCAATGGAACGGGCATCGTGGTCCTCGACGTCAACGATAACTATCGCTTCGTCAAGCGTATTCCTACCTGGGAGTACGCAGCCAGCATGAGTCCTGAACAGGTTTCCGGAGTCGCGGCAAGCCCGGTCACCAACCTCATCTACATCGCAGCGCGTGGCCGCCTGGGAGCGTTCGACATGGGTACCGACAAGATGGTGTGGTCCGTCACGCTCGACGGAAAATGCTGTGAGCGTCCGCAGGTCACTCCAGATGGAAAGATCGTCGTGGTCGGCGGCGACCTGCAGGACTATTGGTATGAAGTCGACGCCCGGACCGGCAGAGCTCATCGGCAAGCTGGAGGCGCCTGAAAGCCCCAATTCGCACAACCTGAATCTCAGCCCTGATGGCAAGACTGCATTCATGTCCCCCAACAATAAGGTCATGACCATTTCAGACATCAGGTCGCGCAACGTCATCAGGACCATCGAGTTTCCCGACAACGTGCGCGTCTTCGTCGTGAACAAGGATGCGAGCAGGATTTACGCCAACAACAATAATTTTCTTGGCTTCATGATCGCCGATGTAGCTACCGGAAAGGTCATCAAGTCGGTAGAGGTTACCAGCGTCGACTGGAAATCGGCATGGAACGCAAGCCCGCGTCCGCACATTCCTCATGGCTGCCCGAGCCATGGCATTGCCCTGACCCCGGACGAAAAGGAAATCTGGCTGGCCGATGGCATCTTCAAGAAGATCCACATCTTCTCGAATACGGACGATCCGAAAGAGATCGACACAATCGACACACCGGCGGGCACGTACTGGATGACCTTCGGGCTGGACGGCAAATATGCCTACGCATCGTCGGGCGACATCATCGACGTAGCCACACACAAGATCGTCGGCCAGATGAAGGACGAATACGGGCACACCATGTACAGCGAAAAGCTGCTGGATATCACCTTCGAAAATGGCCATGCCCAACGCGTTTCCAACCAGTTTGCCAACGGGTTCGGCGACTACGTAACGGCAGAGAAGCTGGGCGTGGGTCCGCATGTAACGCCTATGCCCGGCAGCGCACCGATCACCATGACCGGGGTGAAGCGCGTGCAGCCCCGCTCATGGGCAAGCGTTGATTGCCGGCCGCAGTGGCTCACCGCATCGTGTTGGTGATTAGCGGCTTGCTCTGTTGGCATCCGTTCGCCGCGGCCCGGGCGCGACGTGCTCCACCGGTTCCCGATCTGGCACGGGAAGGTCAGTCGCTCAAGGCGGTCTGTGCACACTGCCACAACTTGCAAATCGTAATGGACACGCCCAGGAGCTACGATGAGTGGCAGACTACCGTGCAGACCATGGTGGATCAAGGCGCCGGCGGCACCGACGCGCAGTTCGATGACATCATGGACTATCTCCACCGGACCATGACGACCATCGATATGAACACGCGCCGGTCAGACGAACTGCAGATCGTGCTCGATCTGCCGGAAACAAGGCGCAGGCGAATCATTGCGCGGAGAAGCACGAAGAAATTCGCCGATCTCGCCGACCTGAAATCCGTTCCCGGTGTAGATGAAGCCGTCATGGATGCGAAAGCACGGATGATCTTCTTCAAGTGAGCTTTGCACTTCCTGGAGAAGGAGTGAAATGACGCGTTCCGTCTGGATCGAAGACAATTTCTAGGGGCGCTCTCGCTAGGGGCGGCCGCGCTGGCGTTGCCGACTCGTCCATGCGCAGACGGCGACCCCGGCGGCTGGCCGGCGTCTTCCCAATTGGCTTTACCCCGGTAAACGCGCGAACGAGATCGATTTCGATGGCCTCGCGTCGCAAGTGCAATTTTGCCGGCGTGGCGGCGTGCAGGGTCTGGCGTGGCCGCAAATTGCCAGCGGATGGACGACGTTGAACGAGGAGGAACGGATGCAGGGTGCGGAATCCATTCTTTCCGCTTCACGCGGTGGCAACACGGCGATCGTGATTGGCGTGCAGAGCCGCACCGCCGATTTCAAGGAAGCCGAGCGGTATGCTTTGCATGCAGAAAAGCACGGAGCGGATGCCATCATTTCTCTTGCTCCGCCGGGAGTGACGGCGGCCTCCGAGTTACTCGCTTATCTACCAGCGGCTCGGTAAGGTGACGTCTTACCCCTCTTCGCCCAGACCGGTGGAGACTTCAGCGTGGATTGAGTGGTCGAGATGTTTGACACGATTCCAACCTTTCGTTACGTGAAGGATGAGGCTGGCGACCCGCTGGAGCGCGTCACCGAAATCAGAAGACGCACCGCTGGCGAGCTCAATTGCTTTTCCGGCAACGGCGTGGCCACCATGATCACGGAAATGGAACGAGGCTTTGCCGGCCATTGCCCCTTCGTAAGCCTGGCTGATCTCTACGCTTCCGCCTATGACTCCTGTCACGCAGGCAAGGTCCGAGAAGCGTTCGATCAATTCGGACGCATCCAGGCAGCCAGCTCCATGTTCGCGCAGAGCGAAGCAACGTGTTGATTGCCCGCGGTGTCTTCCGTCCGGGCACAACCGCGCGCGTCGCGCCCCCGGCGACGGGCGCCAAATCACCACCGCAACGCCCCGAACCCCGATGAGATCAGGCGCGCATTGGACACTTACTTGAAGCCCTACCTCAGAGCGTAATAGTTAGGAATTTTCTAAGGCACGACTCTAGAGGACTTGAAGAGTTGTCAAGACACTGTGAACTTGATTCCTGGTGTCGAGGCGGATCAGATTTTCTTCGCTCGCGATAGTTTCGTTGTGACTGAGATCGCTTGTCCAACAAATGCGGCGCGGCGGCCTTTTATTTCCTCCTGAAAGCCCCGCGCGCAACGTTTTCGGAAGTCGCTGGGTTCGCGTTTCCGCGCTCTCGTGACGCTGCCGTTTGTTAAGACGCCGGAAACCGACGCGGCTTAGCCTCCCGATGAATTTCCACAGTTAAATACAGTTTGTATTGACAGCCTTAAGGTCGATGATAGATCCCTCGCACTAGAGAAACACGCAGTGTTGCGTATCGAGCAAATCGGTCATTTTTCGGCAGCCTCGGCACGAAGAGGGCCAATCGGAGGGCCGACTATGAGAAATACACGCGACGGGATCCCGAGTTTGCAACTTCAATTCGGGCTTTACAAAATGATTATCAAAGGACGCGGAGGTCAGAAACATCCATTCCACCGAACCGCGACAGGAAGCGTTTTGCCGAGAAATGCCTTCGGGCGCTAGTATCGTCGCTGTTCACACTCATTGGGTTGGCGCAGGTTGCGAGCGCGACGACATATCCCGCGACAACACCGACGAATGACATTACAAACCCTGAGTTGCAGCAACAGTAATCCCGGGACGAGTTCAAGCGCGCCCTGGTGCGATTTCACCAACGTAAACGCAAACACGTTCAGTCAAGGAGATCAGATACTGCTGCGAATCTGGAAGTAGTTGGTCCAGCGAAAATATGGCCACTGGGCAGCGGCGTGAGCGGCAACCCGATCGTGATCGGCTGCTACGGCAGCACCTGCTCTTCGAATTATCCAGTCATCAATGCCGGTTCCAGCAATCCAGGCATCTACCTCTTGAACCCATCCTGGTGGACCCTGCAGCAACCATCACATTAACCGGCAGCAACGACGGCATATGGTGTCACTTTACCCAGCTTGGGAACCAGGGGTTGATCTTCCAAAATCTATACATTTACGACCTGAATGGCAGTAGCTCCAAGTATTATCTTCGACGGTTACAATTCGAATCCTCCGACCTCCATTCCGTCGGGCCAATACATCATCAGCGGGGTGACATTTCAAAACATCGGGATCTCCAACGCCGGCGCAATCAATCTCACTGCTGACTACGCAAATGCCCAGCAGGTGAATAACGGCTATGTGAACGCACAGCAGAATATTTTGATGAAGAATATCTCCCGCCTCTAACTACAAGGGCTGTTTTGGGTTTGCCAACGCCGAGAACATTAATGTGATGGACAGCTTTTGGCAGCAGGGCGACGCCGATGGGAGCTGCGGAGCGGCCACTTACATGGTGGCATTAAGCAACGTCTACTTTCAACAATGGCATTTTTTACGATGACGTCTTTCACGAACGGCAGTGACAATGGCGCCTTTGTCTATGACAATCAGGAAGTCCCAAATCGCCTGGCGCGGGAGACTACTTCTACAAAAACGCGGCCTCAGGCATTGAGGGAGCAGAAAATCTGTGTTTCGCGGGCTGCACCAGCTCGACAAACTCGCAGTTTGAGCGTCTCCAACTCGACGTTTTATGATAACTCCACCCAGGACGAGTGTACTGATTCCGAGAAACAGCTCCGCAACCTATGGCTTTTATGGCGACATAAGTGTTGCTTACAGCCCCGAGACGCAGATGACAGTTAAAACAATCTTTACTCGGACACAGCCCAGAGCTGCAACGCTTTTGTCAATCGTTTGAACTCGAGTTATCAGACTCTTAGCAATAACGTTAATTTAGCGGCAATGGCTTGTATAACTCCGCGAGTCAATTCAGCGGCACGCAAGGTCAGAACCAATGGACTTATGAATATTGGAACGGCTCTGCGTGGTGGGTGGTCACGCCGACCTACAACTCCACACGGGGTATTGGAATTTCAGCAACGGAGCGTGGATCAACCAGTTCGATATACAGCCCGATACCTGCACGAATTGCTGGACCGCCCGGATGTGGCAGGCTCCCAGCACAGGAACGGTCAGCGTGGCCGGTTGGGTGCTAAAGAACACAACTGGCACTGAGGTCCAAGTAGGCATCAACCACAACGGGACCTGGGTGTGGGGTAATGGAAGCGGTTCGTGGTACACACTCGGCGCGAACGATCAGGGTGGGCGTGGCTACCAGATGCCACAATTGCGGTCACCGCGGGAGATTACGTGGTATTCGTTGTTGGCAATCAAAGCGGAGGACCGCCGCAAATGCGGTCGTGAGTTGGATGCCCTCGATCACCTACTAGTCTGCGCTGGATAGTTTGGTCACGGTCGAGACCCGAATACATCACGAATCGCCCGTAGATAAGACATCCTGGTGACAGTGTCCGGCTCGAGGTTTCCCCCCTCGGTCCATTCGTTCCACGCGTAGATCGTAACAATGCGCTGTCCAGGAGGCAAGACGCGCGCACGTGCCCTGGCTTCCTCCAGAGCCAATTGGAATCGTGCAGGCGAGTTGTCCCATAGAACAGGAGTGTTCGGGTAGGGGGACTTGCCGTCGTAAGGCTTATCAGCGGGCACGCGCGGGGTTGGATCCCAGCCCAAGGTGACGTTCGGAAAATAAGGAACACCATAGTCGTTTTTGTGAGTGTCCCAGTAATGGAAATATTGATCGCCCGTCAGTCGATAATCGGTTTCTGGAAAGGAGTCAAGATGCACCTTGTGTACCCACACATAACTGGTGACGCTGTCTATTCCCAACCTCTTAATGATTTCCGGCTGATCTTTTCGAATACCGTAGTCGATGGCGTCGAAGTAAACACCTCCAAAACCGGCGGCGGCCGCTTTTTTTCGAAAGCTTCGAGTGCCGCCTGTGCCGTTCGACCCCACCCATGCCTTCAATGAAATTGCTTAATATATAGATGGAGAAGTAGCAGCGTCCATCGACCTTCAAATAGGAGCTGCTGCTGAAGTAATCACGCACAATATGATCGGTCATGGTGTCAAAACCAGCGCGACCAATAGGGCCTGGGCTATCGCCGATTTCGTGGTTCGCCCACATCAGGGCGAACTTCATGCGCGAGCGGTTCGGGGCCTTGAGAAATCTTTCGTTGAGAGCACTTTCCAGCACGGCGCCTTTCCGAGCACCGCGATCGTGCCAATACCAGTCGAAGAGAAATATCGATACCCCGTTGTCCACGGCCGCATTGATTTTTTGCGCCATAACTGTGGGATCAGATTCGTCCTGATAGCCCCAAACCGGTGCCTTCGGTTGCTGCTGGCCAGGGAAGCGTGGTTTGGCATTCTTCAGGGTAGGCCACTCGCCCTCCTTGCCCGGAAACAGCGCATCCTTGTGCCAGGCAGGAAAATAGTACGCAGCTACCTGAACCCTTTCCGCATCCGAAACTTTACCTATCACGGGACCGGGCCTCGCCGCCACAAGTACGGCGAGCCCAAGGATAAGCGTCCAAGATATTTTCTGTTTCCGTCTCATTTTCCCGGATGTCCTTCAGTTGCCTGATAGGCAGATTCAATGTGCGACTATCAACGTGTCAAGTTTTTCAGGCTCCTTGCCGCCGTTCGGTTTACCCCAAAAAACGTATGTCCCGAAGCGGGTTGCGGTGATGATGTCCATCGCACCGTCCTTGTTCAGATCAATTGCCTTCAGGTTGGAGCCCCCCCCACTGTGGTTATCAATGAGATGGGGGACAAACTCGGCCCCTCCGGGCGCCTTCGGGTTGCGAACGGTCTGGTACCAATACAGGACGGAAGCACCATAGGGATAGGGGTCGTAGTAGTCGTCAAGATGGGACCAGTAGCGTTTTCCACAATAAAATCTGGAATACCGTCGCCATCGACATCCGCGCAGGTGGTCCCGTGTCCTTGCGAAAAGGCCACACCTCCCGCGTTCTTGGTCCAAAGATCGTCCATGATCAGATGTCTGATAAAGGAGATCTTTCCCTGGGCGTCGCGCTTCTGCTCAAACCAGGCTAAACCCCAGCCGTGCACATTGAGGATCGTCACGACATCATTTAAGCCGTCGCCATTGACGTCGTAGATCGCCATCTCGCTTCCGCCCATGATGCCCCGCCCATAGCGGCCGAAGACTTCCGGGTGATAGGTCCATGATTCCTGTTGGCTGCCCGCCGGAGGCTGCTCCCACCACCCATAGGGATTCACGATGTCCAGCCGGCCGTCGCCATTGATGTCGCCCACACCGATACCATGCCCTGCTACATAGCCTGGTTGGGAAACATTATGCACAATCCAGGGGCCGGTCGGATTTTGTGGATCGGGTTTTGCGTATCGCACATATCCATCGCCGCCGTAAATAACCGCAGGCTTGCCGTCGCCGTTAATGTCTTTCACCATTGCAATCTCGGTTTGGAAACCGGAGACAACCGCAAACTTGTCCCACCGGCGGCTCTCGTCTTTGGGATTGACATAAAGGAAGCAGTTGTTGGGAGCCATGAAGATGCAGGTCACACATCGGGCCAGCCGTCACCGGTAAAATTGGCGGAAAATTCCATAAACGCATCGCTCGCGTATTCGGTGGAAGGATTCGAGCTCTGAGCGAGATAAACCTCCCTTCGTTTCCGATAATCAGGCCCGTAATAGATGTAAGGGCCCGACACAACGTCCAGAATCCCATCGTGATTGAAGTCGGCTGCGTCAGCGCCCCATGAGTAATAGAAGGGATCTAATTGCTGTTTGCGGAAGTTGGGTGAGGTCTCCTCCGGCGCCTGTACAGAGACCGCGAGATCTTTATAAGCAAGCTGCTTAAACCGAGCTTCGCCGCCGACCCCGATATACAGAGCGAACGGTCCATAGCCTCTCCCTCATCCCTCCGCTTTCTGGGCCGTTGTTGAGATCCACGAAGGATATTGGCGTCAAGGAAAAACTCAACTTCATTCCAGCTATCGGCGCGTAGTGCAGCATCGGGGGCCCCAAAGGGCAAGGTCACGTTGTACTTTGGATGCGCAGGGAGGGGATGGTTTGAGTTATTGGGGGTGGGTGGGCAGGCGATTCGCGGGCCTCCGGCTCGTGCTACCTCGGTGCGCTCGAGAATCTTTCCCTGCCCATCCAGGGTTACCTGGTAGTACTTCATGCTCGGGGTCAGCGACACGTAAATGCCCTTCATTCCGCCTGCGGTTTTCTCAATGCGAAACAGCACCCCGGTTTAACACCCTCCCGTACATTGAAACTGCGCGATAGGCCGACATCCTGGTAAGAACGGTCGAGTATCAGCCAACCGCCTCCGCTATTTTCGGCGTTCCCACGAGTTCGCCGTTTCCGGTGCCAATCCACATCGCCTAAGGTGTGCCAACCATAAGATTCGAACCCTGGAAAGTCGCGTCCGGATAAAAGGAAGGGCCGGCGGCAAACCCATAAGCCCCGCCGGCCATTGCACACACAAGCGTCAAAAGAAGCCTCTCATCGACATAACTTCCAATCCTTTGTGGGCCACGCTTTCCGATGGTTTCTTTCGCGCAGAGCGGATTCGGAAATCACCTCGGTAATGCAAAGGCAACGTAGGCCCCATCGGTGACCGCAATGGTCGACCGATAGGGTGCCTTGCGTCCTACGAGCTTAGTCGCTGCCGCGGGAACAACGAGATACTCTTGTCCCTGCACCTCGTACATCGCCGGACTTCCTTCGGTGCCTGGATACGGGGATACCGCGCTCCAAAGTACCTTCCCGTTGTCCGCATCGTAAGCTTGCATCTTACTGTCTTTGCAATTACAAATAACAGGCCGGTGGAGGTGACAACGATCCCTCGGCGCTCCCCTCCCCGGACCATGCCGGTATTTGTTATCCCCCTTCGCGGCAAGTACCGGGACTTCTCCGCAGCGGAACTTTCCATTGAATGGTTCCGCTGTTCAAGTCGTAAGCCACCATGGAAGACCACGGCGGGCTGATGATAAAGGGAAAATCGAGTCCGTAATCTGAATAAAGGCGTTCTGGTGCGTTCACACCGGACGGGTAGGGAGGACCGCTAAAAGGTCCGCCAAAGTTCTCCGTGGGCGGCGGCTTTACCAGCCCCCCCGGAGCTCCTCCCGTCGCGACGACCGGGCCGCGAAGGTGCTGCGCCGGCCCTTGCGGATGGGTAAGGGCGGCGTTCGGGTTCTCCGGATTTGCCAGATAAGCGAATAAAGCTGTTATGTCCACATCGGAGAGGCTGGGAAATGCGGGCATATCGCCCCTTCCCGAGGCAACCAGCATTTCGAAATCTTCCAACTGCTTTCGCGCGCCAATCCCTACGAGTGAGGGAGCTTCTCCGGAACCAGCCCGGCTGGCGCCGTGACAAACCTGGCAGTTGCTGCGATAGATCTCTTCGCCAGTCGCTGCGCCGCCGACCACTCCCTTTGCGGTAAAGGACTCGGCGCTCAATCGCGGAAAGACGGACGGAAGATCGTCCGTCAGAACGTACACCAATCCCTTCCGCGGATTCGCGGCAGTGGTGCCCCAGTTCGCCCCGCCCAGCGTTCCTGGGAGCGAGATAGTTTCCTTATCAAGAGATGGCGGCGTGTACAACCCCAGGTTATTGGCGTGGGCGAGTCTGCTTGTCCACATGTCACGCTCGTCCGGCGTAAGAATAAAGGGATTCACATCGTCTGCCGTTAACTTCTGTCGCGCGAACGGAGGGAGCCAGTTGGGAAAGGCGGCGAGAGAGACGCGTGTTCCCCCGGCATATTACTCTGAGGTACGGGGCGTTCTTCAATCGGCCACAAGGGCTCGCCGCTCACCCGGTCGAAAACATATAAAAAACCCTGTTTGGTGGCCTGCGCCACCGCATCCACCATTTTTCCATTGTGGCGAACGGTCACCAGTTGTGGGGCGGCGGTGGCGTCATAATCCCACAAATCGTGGTGGACCATCTGAAAATGCCACAAACGTTTGCCGGTTTTGGCGTCGAGGGCAAGCAGGCTGTTTGCAAAGAGATTGCTGCCGGTGCGATCCGCCCCATAGTAATCGTAGGTCGGCGAACCGGTCGGGAAGTAGGGGATACCGGCGTTTCGTCGAGCGAAATCTCGCCCCAGGTATTCGTTCCTCCGCTGTACTTCCATGCATCCTTCGGCCAGGTGTCTAGGCCAACTCGCCGGGGTGGGGCGGTTGGAAGAACCCCATGCGGCCGGTAATCACGTCATCCGCGCGCGGATCTCCCGGAGGCGACAGGTAGCCCTCGCCTGTAGCGGAGCCGAAGATGATCAGGTTTTCGAATACTCTGCCCGGACGTTGTCTGACTGTCGCGATTGTTTTGGGATCGCGCCCAAGGCCCTCCCGCAGGTCAACCAGGCCGCTCTTTCCGAATGCGAGGATCGACTTACCGGTGCGGGCGTCGATCTCCTCCAGGAAATTGTTTCATCGCGAAGATCAGCCGCTGGTCCTTGTCGTTCTTGCTGTGCCAGTAGTTGAGGCCGCGGTATTGAAGGCCGGGCAAATGCTCGTGGACCCATATCTCTTTTCCAGTGGTGGCGTTGAGCGCAACCAAAGAGCTGCCGCGAGCCAGGACATACATCGTATCGCCGATAATAATGGGATTACACGCATAGGCGTTGGAATCGCGGGTAGGATAGCTCCACGCGATCGTCAGCTGCACGACGTTCGCCTTGGTAATCTGGTTCAAGGCAACGTACCTTGAGTCATCCGCGGCCCCTCCATACTCTTCCCATGTTTTGTAATTCTGTTGGCCGGCGGCAAACTGGAAGGTGATTCCAAGGCACAAATACAAAAAAGCAACCGCACGGGTTGTCGAACCGACGATGCTTCGCATCTTGATACCTCCCGCGGAACGCTCAACCGCGTCTGCTGCAAGTGGCAATATAGCTTCGGGTGCTTCAGCGGCAGCAAGGTCCAGATTTGTCATAACGCGCAGTTTGTTGCGGAGTCGCATATCTCCGCTGTATCAGAGGATGTAATTCGCTCCACAGGCGTTATTGAAGAGGCTGAGGTGACTGACGCGTGACGCTTATGATGCAAAGACGCTTTTGATGGCGTCCAGATAGGCCATCCCGTTCACCACATCAGGTTCCAGATAACTGCCCTCCGTCCACTCGTTCCATGCATTGATCGTCAATATTCCCCGGGCCGACGGATTTTGATCAAGGTGCCTCCTGGCCGCTTCGAGTGCTGACTTAAAAGCAGCCGGCGTGTTGTTGCTTAGGGTTGGCATAAATGGATAACTGCGATTGATAAAGGCGTCTGACTGACAGGTTCGCGGACTGGAATCCCAACCCATGGTCACATTCGGAAAATAAGGGAGTCCTGCTTCGGCGCCGATTTGTGACCAGTACTTTTGCATCTTCTCCAGCGCATAGGCGTAAGGAGTTTCCGGGAAGTTCGGCAATTCGACGTGATGAATCCACACGTAGGAGGTGACGCTGTCCAAGCCCAGGGCGGCTACAAGTTGGCGGATATTCTTAATCTTCTGTTCCCCCGGGAGAATTTGTACGCCCCAGGTGACGGCATTGACATGCAAACCGGGAAACCCCGCATTCATGCACTTGGCACGAAAATGATCCAGGGCCGCACGCGTTGCTTCCGGGCCTCCCAGTCCATCCACCAGCCGATAGAGTTCGTAAATTGAGAAATAGGGCTTGCCATCAATCGTCCAATAAGAAGGATGCTTGAAGTAGCGTTCGATAACATGGTCGGTCAGAGCTTCAAACGTTTCCCGATTCACCGCCCCGGGATGCAGCAAGGTGCCAGGACCGTGTAGTTTGGCAGGCTGGATATCGAACCAATCGTGGTTGGCCCACATGAGGGCAAACTTCAAACGGCGATTGTTAGGAGCTTGCAGGTAGCCGGAGTCCAGCCCTCCGTTGAGATAGGGCCCGTTGTACCAATACCAATCGAAGATAAAGTGGTTAAGACCGTGATCCGCAGCTGCGTCAATCTTCCGGGCAAAGGCATCTGGTTTCGATTCGTCTTCATAGCCCCAGAGCGGCACTTTCGGCTGACGATGGCCGGGAAACTTAGGCTCGGCGCGTTTCAGTAGCTCCCATTCAGTCCAGCCCGGACCATGATCCTCACTTACGCGGGGATCGGGATGAAATCCTGGGAAGTAATAGGCGCCGACCTGATACTTAGGCGGGGGGTTGCCGGTTTGTCCATAAAGGGCTTTTCCGACAGAGGTCAGGGACAAGGCGGTGAGGCTGGCGGCACGAAAAAGATCGCGGCGGGAAATTTCTTTCCGATCCATATTTATCTCCAATTCACGGACGAACTTAGGTTTTCCATTTCTCGAGCTTAGTAACCCCAGCACCTTCTTTGATCGTAACCAGATGATTGGCCGGAAGCGAGCTGTACCTTTCCACTCCGCCATTGGGCCAGAAGATCTGTACGTCTGCCAGCGAGGCACTCCCAAGGCCGAAATGCAAGCGGCGGTCATTTGAGGAATAGAAGCTGGCCTGCGCGGTGACGTTCTTAGATTGTTTTTTCTGACCATACGAGGCAACTACGCGCGAGCCGATCGCACTGCGATTCGATTTAGTTCCAACCAGGAGAATTTTCAGCCACTTATTGTCGCCGCGCAGATCGTTGCGGAGAAGCGAGGGCGGTTCGTTCATATTCATGATCAGAATATCGAGATCACCATCATTGTCGAAATCTCCGACGGCGCTTCCGCGGCTTGAATGCGCGGTCGTGAACCCCGGTCCAGGGTCGTCGATGATTTCGAACTTTCCATTCTGCAAATTGCGATAAAACAGTCGTTGGGTACGATACGGCCATCCGGGAAACCGCGCTCCGACTTCCGGGTAGATGCTGCCGGTAACCACTGCCAGGTCAGGCCAGCCGTCGTTATCGAAATCTTCAAGAGCTGTTCCCCAACATACGTAGCGCGTCTCGACACCCAAGCCAGCGCGCAAGGAGATTTCTTCAAAGAGGCCGAGCCCATTGTTGGTATATAGCCCCGGAGTGTCCTTCATGAAGTGGGTGACAAAGATATCGGTGTGGCCGTCCAGGTCGAAATCCCCGAGGGCTACCCCCATGCCGGCCTGTTCCTGGCCGTCCTGACTCAAGGCTACGCCGCGTTCAAGGCCTTCCTCTCGAAAGGTGCCGTTGCGTTCGTTGATCAGCAAAAAGCT
This sequence comes from uncultured Acidobacteriaceae bacterium, assembly GCA_963758385.1. GTDB lineage: Bacteria > Acidobacteriota > Terriglobia > Terriglobales > Acidobacteriaceae > PALSA-350. The sequence goes on from CAVWVA010000003.1 coordinate 47,769, forward strand.
GGGAGTGGAGTCACAAGCGACAAAAATATCGGGCCAGCCATCTTCGTCGAAATCGGCTGCGACGGCAGTCATCGCGAAACTGCCGCCAAGTTTCGCGATTCCAGAAGCATCACTCACGTCGGTAAAAGTGCCGTTGCCGTTATTGCGGTACAGCTTGTGGTTGGTGGGCTTGAGACCGCGAGGTCCGCAGCTCACAGGAACGTCCATATAACGGCAGTATGAGCTAGCACCCGGTTTAGGTATCACTTTCGCATCGAAGTCCAGATAGGTGGTCACGAACAGATCGAGATGACCATCGCGGTTGTAGTCAATCCAGGTGGCGCCTGAATGCCAAAGGGTTGGCCCCGATTCCAACAGCCCGGCTCGTTCCGTCACATCGGTGAACGTGCCATCGCCGTTGTTGTGGTAAAGAACGTTTTGTCCCCAGTAGGTGATGAACACGTCCTCGAAGCCATCGTTGTCGTAGTCGGCGATGGTGACGGAACAGGCCCAGCCACTCCGTTCAAGGCCGGCCTTGCTGGTGACATCAGTGAAGGTGCCGTCCCGATTGTTTTTGTATAACCGGTTGGAAGCACCTGGCGGAGTGCCTTCGAAGCGGACGCCGCTTAAGAGGAGGATATCGAGCCAGCCATCGTTGTCGTAATCAAAAAATGCGACTCCGCATCCGACACCCTCAATGATGTAATCCTTTCGATCCACCCCTCCATAGATGATTGGAGCCCTAAGACCAGCTTGCTCGGCAATATCGGTGAACCGAGCATTGAAGGGCATCCCGGAAGGCTTGGCGCGGGGCGCCGGCGTTCTCTCGGGCGAGGCCATTCCCTGTTGGCCGTAGGCGGAGGCCGCCGCTCCCGCGGTCCACGCGGCAACGAGAGCAAGCCATTCGCGGCGGGTCATCGCTGTGGCTCCCGGACATCGAGCATGCGGTCGCCTTGCACGTTCGTAAGCGTTTGAACCACGCCGCTGGGCCACCGAATGACGACCTGTTTAGCAGCTGCCTCAGAGCCGAGTCCGGCGATGACTCGCCGGTCGCTAGCTGAGGCGTAACTTGAAGACGTGGTGACGGTATAGAACTGCTTCATTCCGGGTCCGGATGTTATCTCGATTCGTGCGCCAATTCCATCCCTATTGGAGAGGGTCCCTTGCAGGCGCAGCCCCAACCAGTGATTCCGATGAGGCGCGCAATTGCGCAGCACGGAAGGCTTCTGACCGAGATTGCAGATCACGACATCCAAATAGCCATCATTATCGATATCTCCGATGGCAAGACCACGGCCCGCTCGCGGTAGGTCGAGAACGCTTCCGACTTCAGCGATCTGGGTAAACCGGCCGTGGTCGTTGTGCATAAGTAACGGTGGCTGTTCATACTTGAGATTCCCGGAGGTTTTTTCCACGTTGTCGAGCACGTGGCCCTGGGCTACGAACAGGTCTTTCCAGCCGTCATTGTCGTAGTCAAGAAAGCGGATTCCCCAGCCCGATTGCAGCCTGGTAATGAGGGCAATGCCGGAATCTGAAGACTCATCATCGAAATTTCCCTGCCCTGCGTTGCGGAACAGCACGTAGGACTCGTTGGAAAGATCAGTGACGACAACGTCGGGACGGCCATCATTGTCATAATCAGCGAAATCAACACCCATGCCTGCGAAGGTATTACCATCGCGATTGAAGCCTGCTCCACTGGTCAATCCAATTTCAGTAAACGTTCCGTTGCCGTTGTTGTGAAACAGGAAAGACCTGACCGAGTCGTTTGCGACAAAGACATCGACCCAACCATCATTGTCGTAATCAGCGAAGGCTACCCCAAGTCCTTTGCCTTTTTCCGCCGCGATTCCAGACTCTTTGGATACGTCGGTAAAGGTGCCATTGCCATTGTTACGATATAGAACGCTGGACACGGGCTGAAAGTTCTTCGGGTGGCAGTACGCGCGATAACCCGGCACACGATCGCCGCAGTTAATATTGGTGTCGAACGTCCAATCCAGATAGCGGGTGACGAAAATGTCGAGGCGCCCGTCGTTGTTGTAATCGAAAAAGCCGGCGCTGACCGACCAGCCGGCGCCGCGAACGCCGGCCTTGTCGGTCACATCGGTGAAGGTCCCGTTTCCATTGTTGTGATAGAGGACGTTGCCGCCATAGCCGGTTACCAAGATGTCCGCAAAGCCGTCATTGTCATAATCGCCGACGGCGACTCCCATACTGTAGCCGGCTTGCGGATTTCCCGAGAGGCCTGCTTTTTCCGTAACGTCTGTGAAGGTACCGTCGGCGTTCTGGTGAAACAGCCGATTCCAGTATTTCGGATCGGTTTTGTCAGGAAGTGCTCCGGGTGCCATGGGGTCGGCCAGCCGAGCTCCGTTGGTGAAAAAAATGTCCAGCCGGCCGTCATTGTCGTAATCGAGGAGCGCTACGCCGCCCCCCATGGTCTCTACCAGGTACTTGTTCGAGGTGGGGCAGTTATGATGTTCAAACTGCACTCCCAGCCTGGCGGAGACCTCCTCGAAAGGCACTTGATTTCGAGAACTTGGCCTAATCAAAGAAATTCCCGGCAGAAAAGGCTCGGTCTTCCATGCAGCCTTCATCTTGATAGCCCTGTCATGCGGTCCTGTCGATTACGGTGCTGGTTGGGAGGTGGCAGGGCAAGTCCTTCCCATCATTTACGGCGCCGCTACTTACTGCGCCCTCATTTACCGGGCCGCCACTTACCGGGTCCCTGGTCTCTCGATCCACTTCCTGGAACTGCTTGAAGAGCAACGCGGATTTGGCAGTGTCTCCCAATTGCCGGGTAACTATGGCAAGACTGTAAATGGTTCTGGCATTGCAGGGATCCAGTTTGAGCGCGATTGCAAGGTACTTGCGGGCCTCATCGTACCTCCGCATGTCACGCAGCAGTTCGCCCATCTCGTAATTTGCTTTGGGAGAATCTGGATTGATGGTGAGCGCCTCTTTGAGCAGCGAAATACTGGCCTCGGGATTTCCCCCCATTCGTTGGTAAACGGCGAAATCAACCAAAGGCCACTCGTCTCGCTTGTTGTACTTCCGATCGAGCTCGATGGCCTTCTGGAAACTCTGCGTCGCCAGTTCCACATTGCCCGAGCCTTCGTACGATAAGGCCAGGTTGTAATAGACCTCGGGATAATCGGGCGTGATCGCCAGCGCCTTTTTGGAGATCTCGATCGAATCGACAAAGGAGCCCAAAGTGAAATACAAGCGGGCGAGTTGGTATTGGAGTTCGGCGCTGCCAGGGTTGAGAGTGATCGCCTGTTTCAGAGACAGCTTAGCGGCTTCCAGCATATTGAAACTGATGTAATTGAGGGCGAACAGTTGATGAATGCGCCAGTCCTTCGGAGCCAAGCCGTAAGCCCTGGAGGTTAATATCATCGATTCTTTGGTGTCGTTCCGGCGATAGTGAAGATAGGCCGCAATGTACAGCAGATCGACGTTGTCAGGATACTCCTTGAGATCCTCGTTAACCCTGATTAGCCCGGTCGCGTAATTCTTCAACGGGCGATAAGTTTGCGCAAGATAAAAAGCGTGATTTGAGTTTCCTGCCATGGACTCGACACATTTCCATAGAAGGTCCTGCGCCCCGCTATAGTCTCCGGCTTGAAAACGAGCTAGCCCCGAGGAACACGAAACTGGCTCTTGCGCGTTGAGGAATGGAGTAATCAACAGAATGAGTAATGCCACCCTCAATTTGTTCATTCTCCCCTACGAATTTTACACCGTCGGGGTTTAGTGGTTTCGCAACGGATGTAGCCGAACCCGGACCTGTGGAGCTTGGTGCTGCCATTGAACAGCATGCGGCTTTCCGCGAGGAAGCTGCACATCATCCGCCTAGGTAAGTGCGGCTGCAGGAAATGCGCGGAGCTACCTCGCCTTTGTGGTTTCGCTCAAGCCGAGCCATTCCTCGAGACCTCCTGCGACCACAGTAATTGCGAAACCGCTTTAGAAAGTGATCTTGGCGTCAAGCTGACAAGTACGGGGACCAATGGCTGAACCGCTATAGGTCCCGAAGCCAGCGTCGGTTAAGCCCGAGTCCAGTGGGTTGGATCCTTCCGGTTGGGCAGGTTGATCATGTCGAAGCGCAATTCAAAGATGTATTTCTCAAAAAAAGTCTCGCGCTTGAAGAAGGAGGCGTTCTCCGCCTCATAACCCGTGGTCCGGGTGCTGGGCAAGATGTACGCGTTGCCGAAGGTGTACGGCGCCGGTTGGGCGAAAGCGGCCTGATTGAGCACTACAGTTGCTGGCGTTCCCCCAACATTGCCCCCGATAATAATTTTGCCATGCGACACCTTGGTGGACCCGCCAAGGTACTCAGCGTCCAGGCGGGAGTTTCCGAGTGGCAAGGTATTCGGAACCGTAATCGGAACCGGGATTCCACCGGCGTAGGTCAGAATACCCGAGGCCGCCCAGCCACCGAGGAGATTGCTGCAGATGCCATGGTTGAGCCAGGGTCGTCCGGGGCCCCACGGGAGCTCATAGGTGTAACTCATTACCAGAGTCTGGGGAACGTCGAAGGGAGCCAAAAATTTTTCCGCCCCCAGGTCATACGCATTCTGCGGTCCAGGGTTTGGTTCCTCTTCGTTGAGGGTAACGTTGGAAAGCGTTTTCGAGACCGTGTAGGACACCAGATATTGGAAGCCTTGATCGAAGCGATGCTCAGCCTCGATCAACAACGCATTGTAGTTGGATCCGAAAAGTCTGTTACCTACATCATTCACGGTTTGGTACTGCGAGAAGGGCTTCAGCGCCTGAGCAAGGGGCACACTCGTCCCATAGAGAGTGGTAAAACCCGGGAACGGAGGGCTATATCCCGCTGCAACCACGGCGGGACTCGTGATTGGCTGGGTGAGCAGGCCGTTTAGAGAGAGATAACCCGGGTTCACCTGGTTGGCCGGGTAGCCGCCGGCAAGGTGATGGGTGTTTTGCCCGACATAACCAACGGTGACGGCGAAATTGCGGAAAAAAGATTTTTGAATATCCAGCGTCCATTGGTTGGTGGCGGGCCAACGATTCGCATCCTGGGCAGCGATATTGGCGCTGCCTCCGTTCTGCTGCGTGGGATCAAAACTGGGAGGCTTGACGACGTTCGTCCAGCCCGTGTCCCAGACCATTGCCGGTGTAACACCGCCGTTGAAAGACGACACGGTCTTGGAGCCGCTGAAGCCCGTGGAGTCTGTGAATACTCCATCTATGGGTGGGGCAAGAAGAACCCCAAAGCTGGCGCGGACGACAAGATCCGGCTTCACGCTGTAGGCGACGCCGAAGCGCGGCGCCCAGCCGCCGAAATAAGTGGGAGTGAAATTCCTGACGTGAAGCTGAGGAGCAAAGGTGTAGGCGCCGGGAAGGCCGCCCGCCCCAAGATTGGGAGTGTTCGGGTTCATCGCCGAAAGCCTGTTCTGCGTGTCATACACCGGGGGCTCGATATCCCAGCGCAACCCGAAGTTGATGCTGAGATTCTTGGCACGCGCCATTGGTCTTCGGCGTAGATGCCGAGCGTCTGCTCGTGAAGATCAGGTGAATCGAGCTGTTGCATGTTCGCATTATTCACAAGGCCCAGCAAAAAGCTGGCATAGGAGTTCCCTGTGGTTACTGCTTGCGGGCTGCCGTTGACAACCTGCGCTGTCTCAGCCCCGGAGAAATAGTAGTAGCCGTTGTAACCGCTCTTCGTACCGCTTGCGGCCTGGAACCACATGTAGCGGGCGCCAAGCTTGATGCTGTGCGCACCCTTGTTCCAGAAGATCGTATCCTGAATATCACGGGTGCGATCCATCTCGTAATTCAATACGCCAGAGGTGCAATTGTTGAGCCCGTTGCCTAGGCCGTAATAGTTTTGGGTTTGGAAGCAGAACCCGGGAAAACCCGGCCCGAAAGAGCCTGGAACTGGAACGAAATACTTAGGATTCCCCAGCGGATTATTTGTCTGCGAGGTGGTGAAGCCAACGTCGCCAATGGCGAAATGGTTGACGATGCGGGGAGTGATCGTCCAATCGTCCTGAAGCGTGTCCTGGTGAAGGGATCTCGGAGAGGTGTCGCCGGAGAGATCGGGGCCGAACGGACCCCCTTCTGCATATATGGTCGGCTCGTTGCGATGCCGGTACGACGCCATCAAGTGGTTGTTGTCCGATAACTTTTGATCGACCCGGACGAATTGATCGTTTTGCAAGACGCTTGACGGCGTGACACCAGTGAGATTGTTGCTCACGTTGCCGTTCGACGGCAAAGGATAAAACGCATCGATGGCGGAGGCGATGGAGCTAAACCTGGCCGTCGGAATCTGGTTGCCCGGGAACGGCTGGCCCGTCGTCGGATCGTAAATAAGTTCCGGTCGGTCAGAAAAGTTGCCCTTACGCTCCTGTGCGGTCGGAACCGTAACCGTTGCAGGCAACTGGGCGGACTTCTGCCGGTAGGTGGTGGAGTTGAAGAAAAAGAAACTCTTGCCTCTCCCGTTGTAGACCTTGGGGATCCAGATGGGGCCGCCAATGGAAAGCGGCATCTCCCAGTTCTGGTCAGTGGTCACGGTAACGGTATTGTAAGGGTGGGCGTCAAAGACGGTGTTCTTGATGAAGACGCCGGCATTGCCGTGGTAATCGTTGGTTCCGGAGCGGGAGAGAAACGTCACCACGCCGGCGGAGGTGCGCCCGAATTCCGCAGTCGGCACCCCCTGCTGCACCTTCACTTCTGAGGTCAGGTCATAATCTGGCCGCATATCCAGGGGCACGTCGGCTGTAATGCCCTGATAGGCCACCGACATGCCATCCATCTGGAACTCGGTGCCAAACTGACGGCCTCCGCCGACGTTCACGCCGAATTGCGAACCGTACGAATTGCCGGTGGTGGCGCCTGGGACTTGTACTCCGGGCAGAATGGCGAGGATGTCGCTGGCGGCGCGCGTGCCGCCACCGGCCACCGAGGGAAGATCGTTGATCAACTTCTGGTCCACGGCGGAGTCGATTGTCGTAGATTCCTGCTCGATAAGTGGCACTTGCTCGGTAACCTGAACCGTCTCGTTAGCAGAGCCAACTTGCAGCGAGGCATCCACTCGGCTGATGTTGCCTTCATCCACCAGCACGGCTTTGATGACCGTTTCTTTCATCCCCTTAGCGCTGACTTGCACTTCGTATTGCCCAAGCTGCAGGTATGGAAAGGTGTACACACCCGCCTCGTTCGTCGTTGTCTGGTTTACGACGCTTGTCGAAGTGTGAGCGGCTTTGACCAGCGCCCCCGGAATGACCGCGCCCTGGCTGTCCGTCACGATACCACTGATAGCTCCCGTGGTACCCCCCTGACCCAAAGCCCGGTTCGTCAGTAATCCTGCCAGCAAGAACACGACAACACAAAGTTGCTTGAACATGCAGCCACCTCTCCGAAATAGGAACTACCTAACCTGATAATCGGTGATTGGGTGGAGCGGGCACAGTTCTCCCAATCTCTTGACTCGCTTGACGCGCCGTTTCCTAAACACCTTGCAAAACGCACGAGTAACCTTTATGCATACGCATGAAAGATTGGCGGCTCGTCGCTTTGGCAAGGAGCTTCATAACATTCAACAGCTATGCTTATGCGGGACCCCTTTCAGTCCGTCCGATCCTATCGCCAGGCGCCGGTCCTAGGAACACCGGGGGACTGATCTCTGAAGTTCGGGGGAAGCGTATTCCGCTCTTCGCCAAATTGTCAACTGGAAAAGTATTTATCTTTTGGAAACTTCTTGAAGGAAACAACAATCCTACTCCGCGAGCTGCACGCCGCCCGATAGAACACGAATCCAGTAGTTACGGGCTAAGTACTATCCAGGCGCCGGCACGCCGAAAGGAACAGGATCCGTCCGAATAGCCGCTCGCCACGGTTTCTCTCGTGTTCCGTCGCGCGCACACTTATCCCAATGCGGCTGGGTCTGCCACAGTTACCTATTTGGCTTGCGCCCGGCCAAGACCTCCCGTCCCTTCGCCGGCTTGTACACGTCAACGATCCGATAGGCAGCAGCAACTCTTGTGACTCGCACTATGCCGCTGGGCCAGCGAATCTCTACTGTCTAAACCTTGGTGCTTGAGCGACTGAAGCGCACGGCTTGTCACTCGCCGAAGCAGTTACCTTGCAAACAAATGGTTTTCCCGGACCTTGTTCAACAGACACAGGCTGCTGGAACGCCCGTGAGCGCAGCCAGCTCTTTAAGCTTAGCTGCTATGTGCCCAACCCTTACGGCGCAGTGAGAGCGGGGTCATGACTGTTCCAACTCTTGATGAAGTCGGGGACGCCCGTCGAAAAACTGTAGCGGGTGTTGCCGATTTCAAGAATCTGTCCATCTACCGAGGCGCCTTCGGCAATCAGCTGCTTGTGACCTGCCCTGACTTTGGCCGAGAGGACAAAGGGGTCTTTCGCCGGATGTTCGGACATTGATTCACAATAGCTTGCCATCGAGCATTCTGTGATTTATCGTTTGATTCCAATAGAGGAGATGACTTCCTTTTGCCGAGAGCGAAGCTAAATCGTCTTTACCTCATACCCATCCTTTCAAAAGCGCTCGATATACTGGAGCTCCTCGAAGCTGAGAAAAAGCCGCTTGCGCTCGAAGATATTTTCCAGTACCTGCATATTTCCAAGACCAGCGTCTATCGAATACTCAAGACCTTTGTTCATCGCGGGTATGTCGCGCATTCGCAGGATGGGCGGTATCGTGCCGTGTCTCGTCCCAAGAAGCTCAGGTTTGGTTTCGCGAGCCAAAGCAACGCCATGCCCTTTTCCGAAGCGGTCACGGCGAGCCTGCGTAGCGCCGCCTCCAGCTCAGGCATAGAGCTCATCGTTCTCGACAATAAATACGATCCCAACGTGGCCATGCGGAATGCTCAGGACTTTCTCGGGAAGAACGTTGACCTGGTGATTGAATTCCAGATTGATGAGCATGTTGCCCCATTGATCGCGCACACGCTCTCGGGAGCGAATATCCCGCTGATCGCCATCGACATCCCGCATCCCCACGCGACCTATTTTGGGGTGGATAATTTCAAAGTTGGATTCGAGGCGGGCGAGTTGCTGGCGCAACATGCCATCGACAAGTGGAAGGGAAAAGTCGACTGGGTTCTGGGGCTGGATATCGCCGACGCGGGTTCATTCGTGCAAAGCCGCATCACCGGAGCGTTTCAGGGCATACGTTCTCGGTTGCCTGATATTGCGCTCGAATATTTTGTGCGGGCCGAAGGAGGGGGGCTACGGCAACGAAGCTACCAGGCGACAGCGGATTTTCTACGAACGCATAAGAACCAGCGAATTTTAATTGCTGCCGCTACGGATACCAGTGCGCTTGGGGCTTTGCAGGCCGCGCGGGAAGATGGGCGCACACAACGTATCGCCATCGTGGGCCAGGATTGCATCCAGGAGGTACTGGATGAAATGCGTTCCCACGCAGAACCTCTTATCGGTTCGGTTTCGCATGAAGCACACACGTACGGACCACGGCTCATGCAGCTGGGAGTCGCCCTGCTTCGCGGAGGCGTAGTGCCACCCTATAACTTTGTCCACCACAAGCTGGTGACGACCGCCAGTCTCAAGACCCCTGAGGCGGCCGAGGCGCACAGCCCGGCCGCAAGGCGCACGCAAAAAAAAGATGCACCCTGAGGACTGTCCGGCGGCAAACTGCGGTACGCAAACTGCCATGAGGGTGGTACATTGAAACGGCGAAAACCAAGCTACATTTTCTGATTGCAGCACGCGGTGACATGCACCGGCAGTCTGAGGGATCCATGGGCCCAGGCAGTTGCGCAGTGCTCTTGCTGATCAACAGCAGGAGCACGCATGGGAGCGGGTGTGCAAACCAAAGATTGGGCGAAATTCCGCAAGCTGCGGGGGCAAGCACTGGCGGCCGCACTGGCGGTCAGCGCGCTGCTCGCCGGATGTCGAACGAAAGAAGAGGCGCCGCAACCCGGACCTCCCGACGTGGAGTTCACCGAGGTTGCGCAGCGAGACGTTCCGGTCTACGAGGAGTGGGTCGCCCAGCTGAACGGGCGCAACAATGCGCAGATCACTCCCAGAGTCCAGGGATACCTGTTAAGTCAGAACTATATCGATGGATTCTTTGTAAAAAAAGGGCAGCTTCTCTACACCATCGATCCCCGCTCCTTTCAGACTGCGGTTGAACAAGCCGAGGCCCAGGTGGCCGTGGCGGTGGCTAATCTTTCGGGCGCGGACACGAATGTGGCGCGCGACAAGCCGCTGGCGGCGCAAAGCGCGATTCCACAAAAGCAACTCGATACCGACCTGGCTACACAAGCGGCCAGCCAGGCCCAACTGGACGCGGCGAAGGCGCAGTTGGCCCAGGCTCAGTTAAACCTTTCATGGACCAAGGTGTACTCGCCGATCGATGGCATCGCGGGACTTTCCACGGCGCAGATCGGCAATCTCGTGGGAACCAGCACCATCATGACCACGGTTTCGCAGGTCAACCCGATCTGGGCATACTTCAGCATTAGCGAGACCCAATATCTGGCGCATGCCGCGATGATATCCAAGATCATTCGCGGCAAACAGGTCAGCACAGTGCCCATCGAGTTCATCCAGGCCAACGGCGTTCCCTATCCCAGCAAGGGCCGCATGATCCTGGTGGCGCGCGAAGTAGGCACTCAGACAGGCACGATCCAGCTGGCGGCGCAGTTTCCGAATGAAAGCGGAATGTTGCGGCCGGGGGGATTTGGACGTGTCCGGTTCCAGACCTCTTCCAATCCAGGGGCTCTCCTGGTGCCGCAGGAGGCCGTGATCCAGGTGCAGTCGATATACACAGTGGCGGTCATCGGCCCCAACAACAAGGCGGCTTTCCGTGTGGTCACGGTGGGCGATCAGGTGGGCACGGACTGGATCATCACCAGCGGATTGAAGCCGGGCGATAAGGTGATTGTGAAGGGCTTCATGAAGCTGCGCGAAGGCACTCCGGTCAATCCGAAACCGTACGTCGCAACTCCGGCGGAGAGCAACTAGCAATGTCGAAGTTCTTCATCCGCCGGCCCATTGTCGCCATTGTTATTTCTGTCTTGATGGTGATCGGCGGCATCGTTGCGCTGCTTCGGTTACCCATCGCGCAGTTCCCCACCATCGCCGATCCGCAGATCCAGGTAGTTGCCAACTATACCGGCGCGGACGCCAACACGATTGCCCAATCGGTCGCGACACCGATTGAGCAGCAGATGGCCGGCGTGGACGGGATGAATTACATGTCCTCGCAGAACGCGAGCAATGGGCAAATGGCGCTGACGGTCGATTTTGGCATCGACACGGATACGAATACCGACCAGATCCTCGCGCAGATGCGGGTGCTGCAAGCCAATTCGCAGTTGCCGAGCGCGGTCCTGAACAATGGGGTCACGGTCCAGAAGTCCACCGCATCGCCGTTGATGCTGATCGATCTTTCTTCGACCAACGATGCTTTTGACAATATCTTTCTCGCGAACTACGCAATTATCAATCTGAACGATGAGCTGACTCGCGTCCCGGGGGTGGCTTCAGTATCGATCTTTGGCGCGGGGCAGTATGCCATGCGCTGCTGGGTAAACCCCGACAAGCTGGCGAACCTGGGTGTTACGGTGCCCGAGATTGTGAATGCGCTGCGCGCGCAGAATACGGTGAACCCGGCTGGACAAATTGGCGGCGAGCCAGTGCCGCCGGGGCAACAGTTTACTTACACCGTACGCGCTCCGGGGCGCCTGCCCTCCACGGAAGAGTTCGGCAACATCATCGTGCGGGCGCAAACCGGCGGAGGCATTCTTCGCTTGAGAGATGTCGCGCGGATCGAGCTGGGGGCGCAAAACTACAGTGTGATTGGCCGTTTTAACGGCAAGCCGGCGGCGCTGATCGCCGTTTACCAGGCGCCGGGAAGCAACGCGGTGACCACCGCGGCCGCGGTGCGCAAGGTTATGGAAGAAGCGAGGACACGCTTTCCTGAAGGGCTGGAATACGTGGTTGCGTTGGATACAACGCTTTCCGTCACCTCGGGAATCAAGGATATTGAACACACCATCCTCGAAGCCTTGGTCCTGGTGACGGTGGTGGTATTTGTTTTTCTGCAGGGCTGGCGGGCGACGCTCATCCCCTTGCTGGCGGTTCCGGTTTCGCTGATCGGGACGTTCATTATCTTTCCTCTGCTGGGATTTTCTATCAACACGCTCTCCCTCTTTGGTCTGGTGCTTGCCGTTGGCTTGGTGGTAGACGATGCCATCGTAGTGGTGGAGGCGGTGGAGCACCATATTGAGAAAGGAAAATCACCGCATGATGCGGCCTTGCAGGCAATGGAAGAGGTGTCCGGGCCGGTAATCGCCATTGCGCTGATCCTGGCCGCGGTCTTTATCCCAACCGCGTTTATCCCCGGCATCACGGGGCGGCTGTACCAGCAATTTGCTGTAACCATCGCTGTCTCCGTAGCCTTGTCGGCATTCAATGCGTTGACGCTGAGCCCTGCGTTGGCCGCCGTGCTATTGCGCCCGAAGAAGCCCTCCCGCGGCCCGGCGGGAGCTTTCTTTCGCTGGTTCAACAGGGTGTTCGGCAGATCCACCGATGGTTACGTGGAGGTCTGCCGCCACCTGATCCACAAATCGTGGCTGGCGTTTCTACTGTTGTTTGTGCTGGTCGGGGGCGCGATCTTCTTCGGCAAGAGAGTGCCGGGCAGCTTTTTGCCTGACGAGGACCAGGGGTTTCTGTTTGTCGGTTTGCAGCTCCCGCCGGCGGCTTCGTTGCAACGCACCTCGGCTGCCTCGAGACAGGTAGAGGACATCCTGATGCAAACCCCCGGGGTGAAATATGTGAGCTCAGTGGTGGGCTACAGCCTGCTCAGTGGCGTGAGCACGACCTATAGCTCTTTCTTTTTCGTATCGCTCAAGGACTGGAGCGAGCGAACCAGTCCGGACCAAAGCTATACACACATCAAAGCGCATCTGGCTGAGGCCCTTTCCAGGGTTACGTCGGGGATTGCTTTCTCCTTTCCTCCGCCCGCCATCCCGGGTGTGGGCACATCGGGTGGATTTTCGTTTGTGCTGGAAGATCGTTCCGGTGGGACAACGGAGTTTCTTGCCGCCAACGAGCAGTTGTTCCTGGCTGAGGCGCAAAAGCGGCCGGAACTAGCCGGCGTGATGACGACCGCGTTGTTGAACGTGCCGCAGGTAGGGGTCACGGTCGATACAGCCAAGGTGCTGACGCAACAAGTAAGCCTGGGAGATGTGTACCAGACGCTGCAGACATTTATGGGCGGAGCGCTGGTCAACTACTTCACCCGCTTCGGCCGCCAGTGGCAAGTGTATGTTCAGGCGGAGGGGAACTATCGCACGTCCCCCGATAATTTGGGCAAATTTTACGTGATCAACGCGAACGCACAGTTGGTGCCGCTGAGTACTCTGACCGGAATCGAAACGCGCAGCGGGCCGGAGTTTGTCACCCGCTACAACCAGTTTCAAGCGGTGCAGATCAACGGGTCGGCCGCTCCCGGCTACAGTTCAGGACAGGCCATCGCGGCGCTGGAAGATGTTTTCAAGAAGAGCATGCCGATCCAGATGGGCTATGACTACACCGGCATGACGTACCAGGAGGTGAAGGCGGCGCAAGGGGTGAGCCCCATGGTCGTTTTCGGACTCTCGTTTTTGATCGTCTTTCTGATCATGGCGGCGCAATACAACAGCTGGACGCTGCCGTTCAGTGTTTTGCTGGGTGTGCCGATTGCGATCTTTGGCGCTTTTGTCGCGCTTTATTTCCGCCGGCTGGATAACGACGTGTACGCGCAGATCGGGCTGGTGATGCTCATCGGCCTGTCGGCCAAGAATGCAATTTTGATCGTGGAGTTTGCCAAGGACGAATACGAGAAAGGCGCATCCTTGATCGATGCTTCGCTGGCCGGCGCGAGGCTGAGGTTGAGGCCTATTTTAATGACTGCCTTTGCCTTCATTCTTGGCTGCGTTCCGTTGTGGATCGCCGACGGTGCGGGCGCAGTTTCCCGGCGGGTGCTGGGTACCGCGGTCATCGGTGGCATGCTCGCCGCTTCGCTGCTGGCGATCTTCTTCATTCCCGTCAGCTTCGATGTCATTGAACGAATGAGCCTGTTCTTCAGTGGAGGCGAACACAAACCTGAATCTCCATCAGAACCTGAACCGGGACCAATGCCATGAGAATGTGCGCCCCCATTGCCGCTGTGCTGGTGTTGAGTTTGTCCGCCTGCAAGGTCGGACCGAATTACCAGCGCCCTGCCGTCGATGTGCCGGGACAGTATCGCGGCCTGGCGCCTGACTTGGGCGCCCGCCCGGCTGGAGAGCCGTTTGGGGAGATGAAGTGGCAGTCGGTGTTTACGGACAACACACTGCAAGGGTTGATCAAAGAAGCGCTGACCAACAATTACGATCTGCGGATCGCAGCTACCCACATTCTTGAAGCCCAGGCTAATCTGGGGATTACACGTTCGAATCAGCTACCCGCGCTTTCGGGAAGCTTCGGAGTGCAGAACGAACGGTCGGCCGCTTTTCCTGGCGCTCCTACGTTTGATACCGCGGGCCTGCAGTTGAATTACCTGGTGGATTTCTGGGGCCAGTACCGCCGGGCGACAGAAGCGGCGCGAGCTACCCTGCTCTCTACGGAGTACGCTCGGCACCTGGTGGAGACGACCCTGATTTCCGGCGTGGCGGCGGATTACTTCCAACTGCGATCGCTCGATTCGCAGCTTGATTTCTCAAAGGAGACCGTGGTCGCCGACCAGGAGAGCCTGCGCATCAACACCATCAACTTCAAGGGTGGGGAGTACGCGATCACCGATGTGTACCAGTCACGGTTGCTGGTGGAACAGGCTCAGGCTGAGGTAATCACCCTGCAGCAATCGGTTGAGCAGACAGAGAATCAACTTAGTTTGTTACTGGGCAGGAACCCGGGGTCCGTTGCGCGCGGGCTTAGGTTGGTGGACGAGCCGCATTTGACTGAGGTGCCGGCGGGCCTGCCGTCGGCGATTCTTGAGCGGCGTCCTGATGTGCGGCAGGCGGAGCAAGCGTTGGTTGCCGCGAATGCAAACGTAGGGGTAGCGAAGGCGGCGTTTTTCCCGCAGATTCCGCTGACAGCTAGTTTCGGCGCGCAGAGTACGGCGTTGACTAGTTTTCTCCAGGGGCCGGCTACGTTCTGGGCGTTGGGCGGACAGTTGACGCAGCCGCTCTATGAAGGGGGAAGGATCAGAAGCCAGTATCGACTGGCCTGGGCGCAACGCGATGAGGCGGAGCTTAACTACAAGCGGACGGTGCAGCAGGCCTTCGCCGACGTTTCCAATAGCCTGGTTGCGTATCGCCAGGCGCAGCTCTACCGGCAGAAGCTGCAAGAGCAAACGACGACCTATGAAGAGACGTCCCGGTTGGCGAATTTGCGGTTTAAGGGCGGCGCTACGAGCTTCCTGGAAGTGTTGACGACGCAGCAGCAGTATTTTACTTCCGAACTGCAGACAACCCAGGCCTGGTATACGGAGTTGCAGAATTATGTCCAGCTTTACCAGGCGTTGGGTGGTGGTTGGTGAGCGTTTTCGTTTTATTTCGTCGCACTCTCTTTTATACCGCTGGCCGGAAGGATAGGATTTGCCCCATCCAGGGATCGAGTGCGACGTAGAGACCTTCGTTTTGAATCTCGTTTCCGTCACGGTCGTAGGTCGCTTCGGATAACGCGTCGTTAAGACTCCACTGCTTTCCTTGCAGGTCGTTCCATGGCAGGTGGACTCGCGCCTGCAGCGCGCTGTCGTTGTAGTTCAAGAGGATCAGGCAGCGATCATCGCCCGCGCTCCAACACCAGGCCCCCAGCTTTTGACAGCTTTGGTTGTCTGGCCAACCCGAACAGCCGCAGAGTGTCCATTGACCGTTGCGAAAGGCCGGTGCACGGATCGCAGCGAGAAGTTTCCCATAAAAGGTCTGCAATCCTGCGTCTATCGGCTCCTGGGGGCGGCGGCCCAAAAAGGTGGGCACCTTGGTTCTTCGCCCTTCGAACTGCCCCTCATGGAAAAGCTTAGTGCCAGGGATGGTCGCCATGGCGATAGCAGCAGACCGCTCCTCGGCAGGGGAAAATGCAACCGCTGCCCGCTGTTCGTCGTGATTCTCAATGAAGCGGATGAGCTTCTGCTGGTAAGCGAGATCGGCGCCGAGGTAACTGCGAATACCTTGTGCATCCCCATGTTCCAAAAGATCGTAAAGCTTCTTGTCGTAGCAGAAATCAAAGCCCTGCTGCTGCAACTGCCACTCCAGATCCCAATAGGCTTCGGCGATGAACAGAAAGCCCGGATAGTCCTTTTTGACCGCGCCAATGATCGCCGGCCAGTACTCGGTTGCGGGTGCCGGTCCGATGCGGCCGGCCCACGTACGGGCAAAGATATCGTTGATGAGAAGGATCGCCATATCGCAGCGAATGCCGTCACATTGTTGCGCGACGCCTAGTAGCAGGCTGATGACGGCCGGCCTGAATCCGGGGTCAAAGGCGTTCACCTGGATCACGTCCGGCCATGGCGGGAAGTTCGGGTCCCGGGCAAAGGCGAAGATCTTCTCTCCAATCTGAATATAGGACCCTGGCTGGGCCTGAAGGTCAGCGGCGCTTCCCTGTACGAAGTGCTCAGGATGCTCGAGAATCCATGGAGCATCGGGCGCGACATGGTTAGGTACGAAGTCGAGGAGCAGGCGCATGCCCCGCCGGGCGAGTTCCTTGCGCGCCACGGCAAGGCCCTCAGGGCCGCCCAGGTGCTGATCGACTACATAGCGCCGCACACAGTAGGCGGAGCCAACATTGTCCTGAGGACGAAAATCCGCAAGAGCCTGGTGGAAATCAGCCATCAGACCGGCGTTGCTATTGGCAATGGCTGTGCCGGCGGGACTGCGCTCCCAGACCCCCATGAGCCAGACCGCGTCGAAGCCGTATTGAGCGATTGCATCCCACTCGGCCGATGGTACGGAGGCCAGATCCACAGGGCCCGGCGATTTCTCGCTCAGGGCCGAGAGCCATACCCAGGTGTTTATCTCGTAAATCGTCATCGTCGAATCCACCAATGAACACGATAGCTCACCGGAATCTGTGGTAGGTCTAAAAGAGACCCAAACCTACAGCTTGTGATTCCGTGCGGAGAAGGAGATTTCCCTGTTGCCGGCAAAAACCTCGAACCCTCAGCTGCGACGCAATTCGCTCGGTCTTCCAGATCTGGTGTTCCAGGGCGTCACGCACATTGCGCCGGCGGGCAACATGATTTTCACGTTTCCCATCATCGCCCTCAAGGCGGGGCCGGATATGCCGGTTTCGCTCCTGCTGGCGACGATCGTCTGTTTCTTCATTGGGAACACGGTGGCGCAGTTTTCCCGGTATATGCCTTCGAGCGGCGGCTATTACTCCTTCGCCTCGCGGGGTCTGGGGAGCCGGATCGGGTTTATGGCGACCTGGAGCTACCTGGTTTATGACCTGCTCGGACCGGCTTCGGGCATTGGCTTTTTTGGCTACCTGCTCTCCGATATGCTGCGAACGGGTTTCGGGGTGAAGGTGCCGTGGTGGCTTTTCGCGTTGGCTCTCTCGGGAATCATCTGGATTCTCACGCACTACGGGATCCAGTTGTCCGCGCGGATCACCGCGATCCTGGGCGGCATCGAGCTCTTGATCATGCTGGCGCTGGCGATCACTTTCCTGCTGCACCCTGGGCCGGGCTCCACGTACCTTGCGCCTCTTGATCCTTCGCTTCCGCCCAATCGCTTCGCAGGCATCGTAGCCGGGATGGTCTTCAGTGTGCTTGCGCTCAGCGGCTTTGAGGGGCCCGCGCCACTGGCGCAGGAAAGCCGTCGCGCGGGTAAGTTCATTGGCCAGGCAGTTCTTCTCTCCCTGGTGGCTACCGGCGTCTTCTATATTTTTACTTCCTACGCAAGCGCCATTGGCTGGGGTACCGGCAACATGGCTTCGTTTGCCGCGAGCCCCAATCCTTACTACGCGCTGGGCCATGCGTTGTGGGGAGCTGGCTGGTGGTTGGTGGTGCTCGCCCTGCTCAACAGCCTCGTCGGCGTCGGTCTTGCCTGCACCAATTCCGCTTCGCGTGTGATGTACACCATGGGGCAAGCAGGGACTCTGCCCGCTCGCTTTGGACGAATCCATCCCGTCCATCAAACACCCGCCTTTGCCATCGCCTTCGTAACCCTGTTCGGCGTGGTTGCGATCCTGCTGGTCGGGGTGCTGTTGCGGCCAGACTACATCTTCGGTTTTCTGGCGACCATTACGACCCTGGCGGTGGTTGTTTTGTATGTCATGGCAAACCTCGCACTCACGTCCTATATGCGCCGCGAGCATCGAGAGACTTTTAGCGTTTGGGAGCACGTGGTGTTTCCCTGGATCGGAACTTTGGCGCTGCTGCCTGTTCTGTTCGTAACCGTGTATCCGTTGCCCCCGTGGCCGTACAACCTGACACCCTACCTTTTCGTGGGCGCGCTTATTGTGGGTTTTGGCTATATGCAGTGGCTGGAGGCGCGCCATCCCGGCGCACTGGACAGAGGAGCAACGATGCTGGTGGGCAGCCGCAGCACGGCAGAAGGCGAAGTGGATTGGGATGAACCCGCTGCCTCAGCTTAATCCTGCACGATAGATGCATACTCCGCCCGCGCTCCGCTAGGGCCGCCGCACAAATGAGCCGTGGTCGCCGGCCGATTTCGATGGTTGAGAAGCCGATTCGTGGTTGAGTAGCCTGCGGTCATCGCCAGCACCAGGAGCGCTCCGGGGATAACAGCCGGGCTACCCACTGGTATGTCGAAGTAGCGGCAACCCACACCAATTGCGAAGCTGACCACAAGCCCAATCACGAATTTCATTGCCTGCTCCAGTACTCAAGGATCACGTCAGGCAAGACTATGCCCGCAGCCGCCGCGTAGCCATCACGTGTTTCCGTTAGAGTGCGCCGGCATCTAATACAAAGACGTAATAGCCAACGATGTTTGCGGTCGCTAGTGTGGAGGGCGAGGCGATGAATCCCCGCCCGCAGATAATAAGGAGCCTGCCCATGACCGCACTTGCTACGCTGCCCGAGTCGCCCGCCGCGGCTGTTGAAGTATCGCAACCGTACCCAGTTCACTATCACACCATCCGCATTGGCGAGGTAGACGTTTTCTACCGCGAAGCCGGTGCGAAGACCTCGCCCGTGCTGCTGCTCCTGCATGGGTTCCCCACCTCGTCGAACATGTTCCGCAACCTGATCCCGCGTCTTGCCGCATCGTTTCGCGTGATTGCTCCGGACTACCCGGGCTATGGCTTCAGCGGCATGCCCGATCGAACGAGCTTCTCCTACACCTTCGAGAACATGACCAACATCGTCGAAGAGCTGACTAAGAAGCTGGAACTCCTCGCGTACTCCATGTACGTCATGGATTACGGCGCGCCCATTGGGTATCGCCTGGCGCTTCGCCACCCGGAAAAGGTAACCGGGTTTGTGGTGCAGAACGGCAATGCCTACGACGAGGGGCTGCTGGCGTTCTGGGACCCGATCAAGAAATATTGGAATGACGCGTCGCCGGCCAACCGTGCGGCGCTGAATTTCCTGGTCTCCCCCGATGCGACCAAGTGGCAGTATCAGAACGGCGTGAAAGACCTGACTCTTCTCGATCCGACCACCTGGGCACTGGATCAACTTGGTCTTGATCGTCCGGGGAACGGGGATATCCAGCTCGACATGTTGTATGACTACCGGACGAACGTGCCTTTGTATCCTGATTTTCAGGCTTTTTTCCGCAAGTATCAGCCGCCGATGTTGATTGTGTGGGGCAAGAACGACTACATCTTCCCCGCCGAGGGCGCGGCGCCTTACCAGCGCGACCTTCCCAAGGTGGAGACTCACTTGCTTGACACCGGGCATTTTGCGCTGGAAACTCACGGTGAAGAGATTGCTTCGCGCATTGAGAAGTTTTTCGTGCAGCGGAGTTGATCATGGGTAGGGCGGATCCGTTGCCCAGGACGGATCCGCCTACACCATGAAGGTAAAAGGACTCCATGAGCTTTGGTTCGCTGGTCTTCACGCCGTTGGTCAAAAAGCTCCAGGAGCGTTACGGCAGCCGCCGGCAGTACGAACGCATGGAGAAGGCCGGCGCATCGCAGGATCGTTTTACTCCGTTCGAGATAGAGTTCCTGGCGCAGCGGGATAGCTTCTACATGGCGACTCTGGGAGCGACCGGTTGGCCCTATGTGCAGCATCGCGGCGGTCCCAAGGGCTTTCTCAAGGTAATCGACGATCACACCCTGGCCTTTGCGGACTTTCGCGGGAACAAGCAATACATCAGCACGGGGAATCTGCTCAGCGACAATCGCGTCGCCTTGATCATGGTTGATTATCCCCGGCAGGCCCGCCTGAAGATCCTCGGCCGGGTGGATATCCTGGAGGGCGAAGAGGCGAAGGATTGGCTGGAACGGGTTCGTATGCCGGGAGAGAAGACACCGATCGAAAGGGTGCTCGTGATCCATGTCGAGGCGTATGACTGGAATTGCCCGCAACACATTACGCCACGCTATACCGAAGAGGAGATTCGTGAGGGCATGCAGTCGATTGAAAACAGGCTGCAGGCCCTGGAGCAAGAGAACAAAAGGCTGCGCAAGGAGTTGGCCGATCTTCGACCTGGATGAGCCGACCCGCCCTCAGCGGCTAAAGCGGCGCCATTTTAGAGTACTTACATGCAGGCCTAAGCTCAACGGATGGGCCTTTCCGTGGCCGGCGAAAGGAGCAATCATGGCACGTCCCCCGCTGCCGCCGTTTTCTCAGGAGAGTGCGGTCGAAAAGGTTCGTCTGGCTGAAGATGGATGGAATTCGCGTAACCCGGAGAAGGTTTCGCTTGCCTACACGGTTGATTCCCATTGGCGCAATCGCGCCGAGTTTCTAAACGGCAGAGAACAGATTGTGGCTTTCCTCTCCAGAAAATGGACCAGGGAACTCGACTACCGCCTCATCAAGGAGTTGTGGGCATTCCATGGCAATCGCATCGCAGTGCGATTCGCCTATGAATACCACGATGATTCTGGAAACTGGTTTCGCGCTTACGGCAATGAAAACTGGGAATTCGACGATCAGGGTTTGATGTATGCGCGTCATGCCAGCATCAATGAGCTGCCTATCCAGGAAGCCGATCGCAAATACCATTGGCCCCTGGGCAGAAGGCCCGACGAGCACCCCGGGTTGAGCGCGCTGGCACTGTAGTGTTGCTCAGAGATCTAATTCGATCTTCGATAGCGGAGTGGAGCAGCAGATCAAAATGTTCCCCTCAGCAGGCCGGTCGAGCGGCTCGGGCGCGTAGCTGATGCCTCCGTCGATCAGGCCGGACTCGCACATGTGACAGACGCCCGAGCGGCAAGACCAGCGGACCGGGACGTCACAGGCCTCAGCGAATTCAAGGAGACTGGCAAAGCGCGAGTCCCACGGCACCGTGAGGCCGCTCCGGGTAAAGGAAACACTGGGCCCCGTGGCGACGCTTCCGGCAGGCGGGTGCGGCGCACGGGTAGTGCTGCCGGCAATTCCCGGCGTTATAGACGGTTCGGCGCCAAATACTTCTGAATGAATCGAGGAACCGGCAACGCCCCAGGACCTTAAAGCGGCGGTAAGGTCGCTAAGGAATGCGCTTGGCCCACAGAGGTAGAAGTCCGCCCCCTTCGGCACACCGGCATTTTGTAACGACGACAGATTTATATGTCCTTGGGCATTGTAGTCCCGGCCCAGTTGATCACCGTTTTCCGGCTTGCTGTACATGATGAACGAATGGCAATGCGGATGAGCATCCAGAACTTGCCTGACTTCGGCGGCGAAGGGATGCTCCTTGCCATTACGAGCCCCGTAACACCACCAGATCTCTGCTCTGGCTGCTGCCGCCGCGTACAGCATGGAGAGGACCGGGGTCGCCCCAATCCCGGCACTCAGAAGCACAACCGGCTGATTGCCTGCGACCAGCGTAAAGTTTCCCCTCGGTGCGCTCACTTGGAGCAGATCGCCGGGCTTGATTCGGTCGTGGAGGTAATGACTGCCGGCACCCTCCGCACGCTTGACGCTGATGCGATAGGTTCCTGCACCCTGCGGGCCAGAAATCGAATAACTGCGCAAGATGGGAGCTGAGTGCTCGTCGAGCCTGAGACTGAAGACCAGAAACTGCCCAGGCAGAGGCGCGGGCAATGGATTTCGGTCCTCCGACGCAAGCGTGAAGGAGAGTACATCCACCGCCTCCCGCTCGATCGTCGCTACCCGCAATGGCCGAAAACCGCTCCAGGCAGGCGGAGGGGCTGCGGACGGAGCAAGACCGGCGTTCCCTGTCTTCTTCCCCGCGTCCGCCAGCAGCGCCTCCAACGATCCCTTCCACCCTGCGCTCAGCGATGGGATGCGCAGCGCCCGTTGCAATTGGTCCCGCGAATGGCCGGGCAGGTAAAGCAGGCCATCGATTTCCGCTACCGTGACCCCTTCCTGGCCTTCGGCGACTTTTTCGATTTCATCCCCGGCGCCGATCTCTCCCTCTTCGATCACACGGAAGTAAAAACCTGGTCGCTTATGAGACACAAGCAGTGCGGGCATCTGCGGATTATTCATCCGCATGCCGACGCGATAGCAGGTTACACGTGGTTGAGTCACTTCAAAGAGCGCGCTACCGATTCGGTAACGATCTCCGATACAAACCTCATTATCGGCGAGACCTTCGACCGTGAGGTTCTCGCCGAACTGGCCATACTCGAGGTCCTGACGCTGAAGAACCTTTTCCCAGTATCGATAGGAGTCGACCTGATAGACCATCATGGCGCGGTGCTCCCCGCCGTGCCCCATCAGGTCGCCCTGGCCATCACCATCAAGATTGAGGCGGCGCGCCATGACCCTGCCGGCCACGGGCCTCTTCCAGACAGCGGTATGCACGGTTTTGCCTTGCCACTCGACATCGCGGGGGAGACCGACGTTTACTGAGATGAGCGAATTCATCCTGCACTCCTCCTCAGTTTCAGAGTACAGCGCTTTCGTTCACTCTAACGCTGCGTATTTGTATAAGTCTCTCTTAATAGAAAGACATAATAGGCGGCACAACAATGAGTGGCTACGATCACCTGGACAGGAGGCAATATGAACATCACTGAGGGATTGGCTTCATCCCGCCGGCGTTTTATCACCGCCGCAAGCGTTTCTACCGCCGCTGCGCTCTTCGCTCCGCAGGCGCTCGCCGCAGGGGCGCCCGTAGCCGCGCCAAGCACCGATCCTTCGCCCGCATCCTCCGCCTTTACCCTGAATAAGAGCGACACCGCGGTCGTCTTTATCGATCCGCAAAACGATGTTTTGAGCGAAAAGGGTATCTCCTGGCCCTTGCTGCACGAAAGCCTCAAAGAGAACAACACGATCGAGAACATGGAGAGTATTTTCAAGGCCGCGAAGAAGCTTGGATTCGAGGTTTTCATTTCTCCTCATTATTTTTTCCCCGAAGACAAAGGCTGGAAGTTCAACGGAGCTCTCGAAGCAGACGAAGCCAAGAGCGACGAGTTTGCCCGCAAAGGACGCTTGAATCTGGATGGCTTTAAAGGATCAGGCGCGGATTGGCTCGAGCGCTTTAAGCCCTACATCGAAGATGGCAAGACCATCGTCGTTTCTCCGCATCGTGTTTGGGGTCCGGAGACCAATGACCTGGTTTTACAGCTACGCAAACGGAGGATCAGCAGGATCATCCTGGGCGGAATGCTGGCAAATATGTGCGTCGAATCTCACTTGCGGGAACTGCTGGAGCAAGGCTTCGAGGTAGCCGTGGTGAAAGACGCAACGGCCGGCCCGAAACATCCGGAGTGGGGTTATGGGTATACGGCGGCCCTGATCAATTACGCATTTCTTGCCCACGCGGTGCTGACGACCGAGGAAACAGTCAAGGCGATGGAACGTGGATAAGAGAACGTTTGGGATCAAGCTACCGAAAAGGTAAAACACTCGAGATTCGTTTGTAGACGGGAAAGAGGAGGCTATGAAAATTGCGATTGCTTCAGACCATGCGGGCTTTGCCTTGAAGCAGGAGATATACCAGTATGTCTCACAGTTGGGCCACGATGCTCGCGATCTCGGAGCGTATAACGCGGAGCCATCCGACTATCCGGATTTCGCCGAACTGGTTGGCCACGCTCTGATGGACGGCGCGGTCGATCGGGGCATTCTCATTTGTGGCTCGGGGGTTGGCGTTTGTGTCGCGGCCAATAAGATGCCCGGTATCCGTGCCGCCATCTGCCACGATACCTACTCCGCTCACCAGGGAGTAGAGCACGACGATATGAATGTACTGGTCATGGGATCGCGTATCGTGGGGACGGCGCTGGCACACGATATTACGGCCAGCTACCTAAATGCGAAATTCAACGGGTCAGAGGAGCGATTCGTTCGCCGGCTAAACAAGGTCAAAGCCATCGAGCGGCTTTACATGGCTACCGCGGCAATTAGCCATCGATAAAACCGCGTTTCATGGCGATGGTTACGGCGTGCGTGCGATCGTTGGCTCCCAGCTTGGAAAGAATGCTCTTCATGTGGCCTTTCACGGTGGCTTCGGAAAGGTTGAGTTCGGATGCGATGATCTTGTTCGAGCTTCCCATGGCAACTTTTCGTAACACGGCAACTTCTCGATCGGTGAGCGCGTCGTCGGTCATGTGGTCTGCCAGGCCGGCGGCGATCTCCGGCGGAATGCGCCGCTTTCCAGCGTGCACCGCGCGGATCGTGTCCAGCAATTCCTTGCGCAGCATGTTTTTGAGAAGGTATCCCGTGGCGCCTGCTTTGAGAGCACGCAGGGCCTGGACATCGCCCTGGTAGGTGGTCAGGACAATGAAGCGGGCGCTCGAGAATTCCCGGCGGATAGCCAGAATGGCATCAATGCCATTAATGCCTGGCATCTGCAGATCCATGAGCGTGACATCAGGGCGATGGATGCGGAAAAGGTCGATCGCTTCCTGTCCGCTGGTTGCTTCGGCCACCAGTACGATATCGTCTTCGCCTTCGATGACGGCTGCGATTCCTTCTCGTAAAAGGGGATGGTCGTCTACGGCGAGAACCTTGATTTTTTGTGTCATGTGTCTACACCTCTTCCGGTTTTCCTGTCGCGCGCCTGATACGTGCCCAGAGCGATTCCTCGCGATGGAGTGGATAGGCGACCCTGGCGGGGATTTGTAATTCAACTTCGGTACCGGCTCCAGAGTGGCTCCAAAGGTTCAACTGAGCACCGATCTTTTGCGCTCGTTCCCGCATGCCAGACAAACCCCAATGTCCAGTGCGGCCCTGGCTGAGAATCTGCGGGGCGATGCCTATTCCGTCGTCGCGAATTCTCAAGCAGACGCGGTCCTTATCGTAGGTCAGCTCGACTTCAATCTTCGCGGCCTGGGCGTGCCTGAAGGCGTTGACCATGACTTCCCGTGCAATCCGGTATGCCTCGTTGAAGACAATCGGATCGAGCGACTGGGGCTTGCCCACCACTGCCAGGCTGAAGAGGGATGTGTGGTCCTGCGCCAGCTCTTCGCCACAATGCGCTAGTGCCTCCGATAGCTCCACGCCCGACATACCCTCTTCGCGAAGGTCTCGTACGCTTTGCCGGCCCTCGAGCAAGACCTGGTCGGCCCGATCGAGCACTTTTTCCATCATCTGATGGGCGGGTTCGTGAGCGGGCAGCGTCTTCATCACGGCCTGGAAACGAAGCATCAGGCCCTGGAACCCCTGCAAAAGGGTGTCGTGCAATTCACGAGCGATCCTTTCCCGCTCCTCCAGCCGGGCCCCAAGCCGTTCCTGAATCTGTGTGGTCGCCTGCTTGAGCCGGAGGAAATAGAACAGCCACAGTATTCCAGCTACGGCGGCGAAACAAAGCAGCTGGAACCAGGCGGTTTGATAGTAGGTCGGGGCAATCGTGAAATCGAGCGCATCGCCGGCTTCGTTCCATACTCCGTCGTTGTTGCTGGCGATCACGCGGAATCTGTAGTGACGCGGGGAAAGGTCAGAATAAAAGGCCTGCCGCCGGGTTCCCGGTTCCTGCCAGTCCGCGTCATGTCCTTCGAGTTTGTAACGAAACAACATCTTCTTTGGGTTTACAAAGCTAAGGGCGGTGTAATCGATTTCCAGATCACGCAGCAGCGGAGGGAGTCGTAAACCCTGCCGCGGCAAGTAGCTTTTTCGATCGGCGATAATCTCCTCGATGTGAACCGGGGGTGGGATCTTATTTTGCTCCAGCCGGGCGGGGTCGACCATCTGCAGGATGGTGTAGTTAGCGAACCACAGTTTCCCATCCGGGGATCTCGCGGAGGTAGGGTTGAAGGGACTTTCACCCGGATTCGCGCCGTCGAAAACATCAAGCACTCTCAGGTTTACTTTGGTATCCGGATGATCCCACCACTTTTGCATCTGATCATTGGAGATTTCGATAAGCCCGCACTCCGCATATAACCATAGGGAGTTGTTATTGTCCCAGATAAGGCTGTATACCCGGCTACACGGAAGCCCGTTAAGCGCCGTGAGTCTTTTTGCTACCCCGTTTTGCCAGGCGATCACTCCTTCTGAAGTTGCCTCCAGCAGCCAGCCACGAGTATCTAGAGTAACTTGGGAGACGGAGTTTGGATTAGTTCCCTGCTTAAGGGGGAAGGTTTGTAACTTACCGCCCTGGTATCGGGCCAGCGTATGATCGGGCAACACCAGCCAGACGCCCCCGCCGGGGTCGGCTGCCAGAGTAGCAACAGGTTTTGCCGGCGAAAGAACGATTTCTTCCTGGATTGTGCGGCCTCTGATGTGAATGAGCTTTGCGGGCGCTCCGACTACCTCGACCCACAGGCTGCCGTCCACATCTTTGGCCATGGCCAGAACGAGCCCAAGCGCGCTCCCATCGGGTCTTGTGATTTGAGTGAATTTTCGATTTTCGTAAATCCACAATCCGAAGTCTATGCCCACCCATAGCATTCCGGGGTGCGCTTCCTGGAGCGAAGTGCTCGATTCCCCGGGGAAGCCGTCGGCGGCTCGAATAGAAGAGACTCTCCCTTGATAGATCCGATCTAACCCTTCCTGGTTTCCGATCCAGAGAGTTCCATCCTGAGAAGCAAACACCGATGCAACATCGTTGGCGCTGAGACCCTGGCGAATGGAAAAACTAGACACCAGGCGGTCGCTGAAGCGGTCAATTCCTTCCGAAGAAGATACCCAAAGATCGCCTTCACGGTCTTCGAAAATATCCGTGATGGAGTCGCTGGTGAGGCCGTCACTGGATTGAAAGCGATCGACGTTTCCGTCGTGGATAGCGTAAAGTCCGTGTCCTACGGTGCCAATCATCAGGCTATTGGCGCGGGTCAGCTTGAGGGCGACGACGTCGAGTCTGCTACTGTCAAATCCCTGCGAGATAAATGGCTTCATCACTCCGTTCGTCAAACGTTGGAGCCCGAAGCCGGGACCAGTGTGCGCCACCCCGACCCAGAGATCTTCTTCCCGAACAGGGGCAAGATCCTGAATTCCCATAAATGTCTGTTCCGGGTTTCGTTCGGCGAGTTTGTATACGCGGGAAGATGTGGCTTGCCGGTGGACGATCCAATCCACGCCCGCGATCCACAGGCCTCCCGCCCCATCGCCTTTTACGTTGTGTGCGTAGGGAGATGGAAAGCCGTCGGCTTGCCCATAGCAACGCGCCCTGTCTTCTCGAACTTCGCAAAGCGGTCCCAGGCTGGAAGCGCCCCTGGTGTGGGTTACCCAGATTGTCCCGTCCTGATCTTCGTACATGCCCTGGATAAATGCCTTGAGGTTAATATTCACCAGGTCGCCATTCTTCCAGTGAGCCAGCCCGGAACCCGTTCCAATCCACAGGCTCCCGTCGCGCCCGGCTAAGAGCGACGTAATGAAGGGGGACGGTAGTTTCTTGCCGGCCGGTGGGGTCCATGCAACGAAGCGGACTCCGTCAAATCGCATAAGGCCGGCTCGTGTTCCAATCCACAGATAGCCATCGGTAGTTTGGGCGAACATGGTTGGCGCCCCGGTGAAGTAGCCGTCCTGCATACGCCAGGCCGTATGGGCATATTGGGATATTTTTCTGTCAGGATTGAGCGCCACGGCATGTACACAAAGAATCGCACTCGCCAAGGCATATGCGAGCACAGACCGCCAGGAAACGTGTTTGCATTCCTTGTGCTTGGAAGAAAGATGCATGGCGTTTGCGGGTCACAGGAATCGGCATCTTCACCATACGTTCCAGCGGCCAGATACGCACCATCCTAAATGCTCTTCGCTCAACCCCCCTTTCGAGGTTGCCCAAGCGGATCGCGACGCCTAGCCTGTAATTGTGCAAAGACTGTTCTCCATGTTCCCTACGGGAATGGCGGGCGCAGCGCTCTTTGTTTTGCGGGTTACCGTTGCTGCGACCCTGTTGGTCGATGGAACCGCACATTGGGCCATGGTGACCTCGGTTTGGATCCTGCTGGGATTCGCTGCTCCGGCAACGTTGGTTTGTCTCGGTTTTCTGACGCCTTATTGCTGTGTTCTCTCCTGTCTCTTGCAGTTGGGCGTTCTCTTCCTCAGGGGCGGGCAGAATGAGTTCTACCTCGGTGTCTCCATTTTGAACAGCGGCATTTTGGCTGTGTTGGGGCCTGGGGCGTACTCCATTGACGCTCAGCTTTTCGGCCGCCGGCTTCTCACCGTTCCTCCCCGGCATTAGAACCAGACCCGTTCGCGCCGGTTTACCGTCGCCGGGCAGCCCCATTCCATGCGCAATTTCCATCTGCTATTCCATGTGCCATTGAGGGATAGCCGTGATGACGGCGGCAACTCCTGATTGGGCCTCCGCCTGTATATCCGAAATGGCCTTGTTGGCTCGCCTCTAATGGGGATTTTCCCGGCACTGCAACGAGTGGATACTGATTCCGTTGCATTCCTTCTTTCAAGTTGGTTCGAAAGGTGGTTTTCCCTCATGCAGAGTGCCTATCGCGATCCCGAGATGCTTTCCGTTCCGCGTCCGTACCTCACTCCCCCATGCATGGGGACAGCCAGCCATTATGAAGTTGAGCCGCCTTGCGAGGTGATCTACCTGGTCGACGGCGATCCGCAGGTGAGGCGAGAGATCTCGAAATCTCTTACCGCCCTGGGGATGAAGGTATTCAGCTTTGCGTCAGCGATCGAGTACCTCGCGTTTAGCGGGAAAGACGCGGCAGCTTGCGTGATCCTGAACATTCAGCTGCCCGACATCAGTGGACTCGAGTTGCAGCGGCGGCTGGCCAAGAAAGGGAACCCTCCGGTCATTTTCATCAGTGACCAATGCGACATCCGCTCCACCGTCTGCGCGATGAAGGCGGGCGCTGTCGAATTCCTCACCAAGCCGGTCGACATGGCGGCTCTGGTCACCGCGGTACGGACGGCGCTGGCGCAAGATCGAAAACTGCGGCAGAAGAGGGCGGAGTTGGCCAGGTTGCAACAACGATTCGCTCTGCTTACGCCACGCGAGCAGGAGGTGCTGCCGCTGATCGTAGGCGGCCTGCTGAATAAACAGGCCGCTTCGATTCTGGGTATTTCCGAGGTTACCTTGCAGATCCACCGCAGCCAGGCGATGCGGAAGATGCAGGCGGAGTCGTTCGCGGAGTTGGTCAGGATGGCGATGAAGCTGCGCATTCCTTATTGGCGTGAGAACGAGCCTCGGCAGGAGCGGATGGCTGTTTGATTTTTTGTTGGCGGCGAAAGCGAAAAGCTCGTTCTAGGGTTTGCCCCAGCCTCCTCCTCCTGGCGTTTCGATGTGGAGGATATCTCCCTTTTCGCAGCGGCGACTGAATTTTCCCGGTAGATCCATCCCATTGGGGCTATCTCGGTTGGCTAGCGATGCGCAGCCGGCGACGCCTTCTTCTCCGCCCTGCAGTCCATAGGGCCGCAGTCTTCTGCGATCTGCCAGCAGCGTTACCTGGGCGTCGGCGAGCAGTTCGATTTCGCGGATAAGCCCGTCGCCTCCCTGAAACTCGCCCGCTCCACCCGATCCGTAACGGTAGGAGTAACTGCGCACACGGAATGGATAGGCGTATTCCAACGCTTCGATGGGCGTGTTCAGCGAATTGGTCATGTGCGTTTGCACGCCTGAGATCCCATCGATGCCTGGTCGTGCGCCCATGCCGCCGGCCGCCGTTTCGTAGTAGGTGAACGGCTCGCCCGTTCGCGGATCTATCCCGCCAATCGTCAGATTGCTCATAGTGCCCGCGCTGGCAGCGGGTACTCGCGCCGGAACAGCCTGCGATAAGGCTCGCAGCAGTACATCCACGATTCGCTGCGAGGTTTCGACGTTGCCGCCGGCTACCGGCTGCGGGCGGCAATGCATCGACGATGCTCGCCTCGGGAGTCTGGAGCGTGAGCGGGCGCAGAATGCCTGCGGTTGCGGGGGCGTCGCCCCCCAGCAGGCAGCGCAGCATGTAGAAACAGGTCGAGAGTGTAATGGCGCGGACGGCGTTCACGCTGCCTGCGACCTGCGCTGAGGAGCCGGCAAAGTCCACATCCACCGACGCAGCCTCTGGGTCGAAGCGGAGACGAACCGCAATCCTGCGCGGGATGTCAGTCACGCCGTCATCGTCCAGCCAGTCTTCCGCGCTGAAGTCGCCAGCAGGCATGGCACGCAGTTCCGCGCGCACCAGCCGCTCGGAATAATCGAGTAGCTCCTCGATGAGCCCGTGCAACTTTGGCATCGCCGTACTTGTCCACCAATTGCAGAACGCGATGCTCGCCGACACGGCATGCGCCAATCTGCGATTCCAGGTCGCCTGCCCGCTCCCTGGCGTGTGCGCACATTCAGCAGGATCAGGTTCAGCAGTTCGCGGTCGATCTGGCCGCCACGCACGATCCTTACCGGAGGGATGCGAATGCCCTCCTGAAAAATTTCGTTGGCCGGTCCCATGGATCCGGCGAAGGTTCCGCCTACATCCGCATGGTGCGCGCGGTTGGCAACATAGAAAGCAGCCTGCCGCTGCCCGGATACAAAAACCGGCAGCACCATGGTGATGTCGGGAAGGTGGGTTCCCCCGGAAAAAGGATCGTTGAGAATGGCAATGTCGCCGGGATCGAATGGAATCGCCGCAACCGCGGCTTGAACCGACATGGGCATGGAGCCGAGATGCACCGGCATGTGATCGCCCATGGCTATCACCCTCGCCTGGGCATCGAAAATGGCGCAGGAGTAGTCGCGCCGCTCCTTGATGTTGGGCGATAGCGCAGTTCGCCGCAGGGCTGCGCCCATCTCTTCGGCAATGGAATGCACGGCACTCTGAAAGATTGCCAGTTCTATCGGGTCAGCGACGGCCAGGGTCATGCGGGCTCCTCTTCTGCGATGGAAAGGATGAGATTGCCGAAGCCATCTACCTTTGCGCTGCAGCCGGGCGGCAGGACGGTCGCCGAACTATATTCTGTAACCATCGCTGGACCTTGAATGACGTCGCCGGGCGCCAGGCCGGTCGCGATGGTAGTGATGTGTGGTCAAAACTCCACCCGCGAAATGCACCGCGCGATCCGCATAGCAGGCAGCATGGCCATCCCCGGCTATGGGCTCACGATAGCCAGGGGCGTATGGCTCACCGGCTGCGATCATGCGCAGCCGGAGATTGACAATTTCTACCGGCCGCCGGGAATCGCAGAATCCGTAGCGTTGCTGGTGCAGTTGATGAAATGCGTCGAGAGCCTGCGTTGCAGATTCGCCAGTGTAGGGTACATTCAGCTCATAGCCCTGGTTGCGATAGCGCATGTCTACGGTGCGCTGGGCCACCCCTTCCAGGCCTTCGGCGGCAAAATCCTGCGTGCCCCGGCGCTCCAGTTCAACGAAGATCGATTCGAGATTCTCCGTCGCACCGGCCGCCAGCATCACGGTGCGCGAGTAATCACGCACCGCATCAGCGAGCAAAATACCCATCGCCGAAAGGGCGCCCGGCATTGCCGGGATCAGCACCGTCGGGATGCGCAGGGCGCGGGCCAGGGAGCAGGCGTGGAGCGGTCCTCCTCCACCGAAGGCGACCAGGGTGAATTGGCGCGGGTCATGTCCGCGCTCGACTGAGATTACCCGGATAGCCTTTTCCATTTGCGTTTCTACGACGCGAACTATGCCGGCCGCGAACTCTTCGGCGCTCTTGAGCGCTCCCTTTTGCTCAATCAGGATCTGCTCTGTCCGTTGCTTGTCGAGGCGCACTCCTCCACCCAGAAAACTGCCCTCGTCCAGACGGCCGAGCAAAAGGTTGGCGTCCGTAACGGTGGGCATGGTTCCGCGGCCAAAACAGATCGGCCCCGGCTCCGAGCCAGCCGATTCGGGCCCCACACGTAACATACCGCCGGCGTCGAAGCGGGCAATCGATCCGCCTCCCGCGCCTACGGTATGTATGTCGAGCATGGGCATGCTTATCGGCACGCCTGCCACCATGGACTCGCGTGTCAGCTGAGCGCCTCCGCTGGCCGCGTCAGCGAGAAAGACGTCGGTCGAGGTACCGCCCATGTCGAAACCGATGATGCGTTCGAAGCCGGCCCAGCGGGCTACCTGGCAGGCGCCGATGACGCCTCCGGCCGGACCGGACAAAACAGTGCGCACCGGCTCCGGCCCCGCGTGCCGCGCGGAGAGGATGCCGCCGGAGGACTGCATCACGTCCACTCGGCCGCCACCGTGATGGGTGGCGACGCTCTGCTCCAGATGGAGGAGATAGCGTTGCATCCTGGGCGCGAGGTAAGCGTTGACCACAGTCGTTGATGCCCGCTCGTACTCGCGGAACTCGGGCAGAATACGGTGCGAAGTCGAAATCGGGAGGCCGAGAGCACTCAGTGCCGCTTCTACCCGTTCTTCAGTCTCGGGGTTGGCGAATGAGAACAGCAGCGAGATGGCAATAGCTTCGGCGCCACTGGCGCGAATCGCGTTGGCTAAGGCTTCTAACTCTGCCTCCGTTGGGCCACGGAGGATTTCCCCTTCGGCGCTGACCCGCTCCGGAACTCCGAAGCGCAGCGAACGAGGCGCCAGGCATACGGGCGGGGGCACGAACCAGTCATACAGCTTGCTCCGTGTTTGCCGGCCGATGGCAATCGTGTCTTCAAAACCTGCGGTGGTTACAAATGCGACCCGGGCGCCTTTCCGCTCCAACATGGAGTTGGTGCCTACGGTGGTGCCGTGGCGGACGTCGAGCGCTTTGCCCGCGCCAATGCGTTGAAGGCCGTCGAGAACGGCTTCGGAAGGGTTAGCAGGAGTAGAGAAAACCTTCAGCACCTGCAGCTCTCCCGACGCGAGGTAGACGCAGTCGGTGAACGTGCCGCCCGTGTCGATGGCTACGCGCAAACCCGAGCTCCTGGGGAAAAAGATTTTCCTTTAGGTTACACGGGGCTCATGGGAAGGGTTAATAAGCACATCCCTCCGCTACGCTGCCTCGGATTTCCTGTAAGGCAATCCGGGTGCGCACCGGTCAGTCATGGTCCTTTGGCCCACCCAGGTGATGAAGAACGGCTGAAGGGTACGGGCTTCAGAGGCCGCGGAAAAACGCCGTTTTGTATCAGGGCACGACTTTGGTAGTGCCGTAAATGACTGACAATACGTCGGGCTTTAGCCCCTGAGGTGCGTCTTGCCTGCCCCCTCATGACTTTTCCCGCAGCCTCTTCAGCTCGTACATAAGCCAAGCAAAAACCAATGGGCTTTAGCCACAGAGAAATATGTCCCCCACCGAAGCGTCAACTCCCCCTTGTCATCTCGCCTGCCCCGCCCGCCGTGGGACCGAAGCGCAGCGAAGTGGAGAGATCTGCGGTTTTCTTCACGACTCGGTGGAGTACCCAGGTCTCCCCTGTGAGACCTGGGCCCTTGCTGAAAGACAAACAATTACCAGGGTAATTCCTGGCCCATGTGCAGGAAGCGTCCGCTGGGGCCGTCTGCTCCGATCAGAGCCAGTTCGACACTGGTCTTTGCTCCATCTGGGATCTCCATGGGCGCCGCTGAGGTGCCCAACTCGGTTTTCACCCAGCCAGGATGTGCCGAGTTCACTTTGATAGGAGTCCCCTTCAACTCTGCGGCGAGATGAATGGTGTACGCATTCAGTGCGGACTTCGAAGAGTCGTACGCAAAGGCCTTGAAACCAGCGATGGGACTCTTGGGGTCAGCATGCAAAGTAAGCGAGCCGAGGATGCTGGAAAGGTTCACAATCCGGCCGGCAGGGCTCTTCTTGAGCAGCGGTAAAAATTCCCGAGTCACCGCGACCACCGAAAAAAGATTGGTCTGGAAAACAGTGAGCAGTTCGTCGTCCGAGGTGGCAGCGGTTCGATTGACCAGGCCGTCCGCAGAGCCGATGCCGGCGTTGTTTACCAGAATATCGAGCTTGCCAAAGGTCTTGGACACGAAGTCCACCGCCGCCGAGCGATCCTGCGCTTTAGTGACGTCGAGTTGCACAGGGTAAGCGTCGATTCCCTGAGCCTTCAGCTTTTCCGCCGTTTCTTTGGCATCGCTGAGCTTGCGCGCGCCCACAACGACCGTAATGCCTTTTTCTCCCAATTGCTTGGCCGTTTCGTAGCCGATCCCACGATTCGCCCCGGTAACGAGTGCTACTTTTTTATCCTGTGCCATTTGCTGTGTTTTCTCCTGTTCACAGCAGTAGATGACCGGGGTCGATAGAAGAGTTCGTAAATTTAGTGGGAATTTTTGAGTTCTACCCCATATTTTTTGGCGGCGGACTCTATTCGCTTCCAGGCCGATTGTCGCTCCGCTTCGGTAACCCCCTCAACCTGATCGAAACGCGCGGCGGCGTTGCGGACGTGAGAGGCGTTCTCCAAAGGCTCTTTGCGTTGTTTGGGAAAGGCGAACTTGGTGGTGGAAATTCGCTCGCGTGCGGACGTGCTTAGCTTTGCCATGGCATTCCCTCCTCGGAATCGGCGGTTGGGCTCCGCCTGTCTCATTTTAGGACGCGACCGGGAGTCGCCGGGTTGGATACCCGCTAGGGACAGCAGGAGTGGGTCGCGCTAGGCGAGCCGGAGTGCATCGAAGGAGTGACCCAGCTCCGAGCAGAGCGCTTCAACTGCCAATTGATGGTCGGCACGCTGCGGCAACCCGGAGACGGTGACCGAACCGATGACCCCGGCTCCGGACACGCGGAGGGGAAAACTGCCGCCATGGGCCGCATAATCCGTGAGCGCCAGGCCATAGCGGTCGAGGAGATTGGCTTTCTTGTCTTCCAACTCAAGCCCTACCGCATACGAGCTGCGGTGAAAACGAGCGGTCACGTTGCTCTTGCGACGCACCCACTCAACATTGTCTGGGGTGGTCCCGGGGAGTGCCGTGTAGAACAGCGGTTGCCCAACGCGCCGCACATCGATAACCAGGCTTAGGTTGCGTGCGACCGCCAGCGCGCGCAGATGCGCGCCCAACCTCCACGCCGTTTCTTCATCGAAGCTGGTGAATTGGAGTTGCTGTTCCTGCAGTGCGATACGCGCGAGGTCGTCGGCTATGGGCATCGGTTATGGAGCGGTACGTAGATACTCTAGCACTGGCTTGCTGCTCGCTTCTGCGGGAGTTTCCCCCGGCCACTTCACCCCCGTCAGCTTCTCCGAAATCTCCCAGAGACGTCGCGCTACCGTCATATCCCTCGCCTGGGGAAAGATTTTTGCGGGGGCGACTGCGCCCTTCAATTCGTAGAACCCGTTCGGTCCGTAGTACCCGTCGGGGGTCGCCTGGGGAGAGGTTGCCGCGTAGAGAGTAGGGAGAGCCCCGGCTGCGGCCGATTGGCTCATAAAGGAGCCCAGCACTGTCATCCCCATTCCTTTCAGGCCCCCGGTTCCCGGCCCGTTGGGGATGAGGTCGGTGCGGGCGTATCCGGGATGCGCGGCGTTGCTCATCAATTTCCAGCCACGGGCATCGCTGCGACGCTGCAGCTCGAAGGTGAATAGCAGATTGGCCAACTTTGATTGCTGATAGGCAGGCCAGGACCTGTACTTGCGCTCGCCCTGGAGGTTGGCGAAATCGATTTTGCCGCCGCGATGAGCCAGGCTGCTCACATTCACCACGCGCGGAGCATTGGCTGCGCGGAGTAATGGAAGCAGTAAGCCGGTAAGGGCGAAGTGGCCTAGATGGTTGGTTCCGAATTGCTGTTCGAAGCCGTCTTCCGTGAATCGCCTGGCGGGTAGATCCATTACGCCTGCGTTGTTGATCAACAGGTCCAGCGAACGGCCGCGGGCGATCATCTTGCCGGCGAAGGTGCGTACCGAAGCCAGGCTCGCCAGGTCAAGCATTTCGAAACTCACCTTGGCTGAGGGAACAGCGCGCCGGATGCGCTCGATTGCGATGCGGCCCTTCTCAGCGTTTCTGCCGGTTACCAGCACTTCGGCGCCGGCTCTGGCTAGTTCCAGAGCCGTCTCGTATCCAAGTCCTCCGGTGGCTCCGGTTACGACGGCGAGTTTGCCTGCTTGCGATGGGATATCGGCGATGGACCATGGCTTCACGGTGAGATCCTCCATTTGTCTTATATGAGTGATTACGCGCTCATTTGGATTCACTAAAATCTACTGCTTTCGCGTGAGCGCGGCCCAGAGCATGGCAAACCCGTTCGCCCGGTACAACTCCGCCTGCTTTGGCTCACGGCGCATAAAGTCCATAGTCGTCTCTACCAGGGCACTTACGGTGGCGGCGATGAACGGGAGTGGCCGGTCGACGAAGATATGTTGTGCAACCGCGGCTTCGGCCATTTTCTCGATCTCCAGGAACGGCGCAAGGCCTGCACACCTGGATTCCTCGCTGAGACCGCTCCAGACGGTTATCTGCTGCAGAACCTTATGCTGACTGGGGTTCGCGATGCCCCACTGGAGGTAACGATTCCATACGTGCTGCAGACGGCTGCGGATACCGGAGCGCCGGGGAAAGTCGGACATCATTGCATCGGCCAGTTCCAGCTTGATCTCGCGGTAGAGCGCGTTGACCAGTTCGTCCTTGTTATCGAAGTAGGTGAATAGCGTACCCTCGGCAACTCCAGCGGCAGCTGAAATGGCTGAGGTCGCCGCGCTCAGCCCCCGCTCGGCGAAAACTTCCGTAGCGGCGGCGAGGATTGCATTGCGCTTGTCGTCGCTTTTAGGCCTGGCCATGATTACCCTATAATGAGTATACACTCACTTATCCCTCTTACTCTAGAAGGGTACGGCCTTTAGATCGCACGCAGATGCTTTCCCCATGATTCCGGCTTTAACCGCTGAGGGAGAGGTGGTCAGACCGCTACGAAGTATGATGCGGAGGATGTTCAGCCCCCTCCAGTGCGAACGCCGTCATATCCAGGTGCGAGGAATTGTGCAGGGGGTGGGCTTCCGGCCTTTTGTCTATAACCTGGCCAGGTCCCTGGGGCTAAGCGGATTTGTCTTCAATTCATCCTCGGGCGTAACCATCGAGATCGAGGGCATCGGCGCGGAGGTTGATGCGTTTCTCCTGAAGCTGAAGAGTGATCCTCCAAAGCTGGCGGAGGTTAGCGAGATCACCGTCTCCCCCATCGATCTTCAGGGGGGCTCAGGCTTCTCCATTCTGGAGAGCCGTGACCAGGCGGGGGAGTTCGCGCTGGTTTCTCCCGACGCCGGCACCTGCGACGCCTGCCGGCGCGATTTTACCGACCCTGCCAACCGGCGCTACGGGTATCCGTTCACCAATTGCACCCATTGCGGTCCTCGCTACACCATCATCCGTGACATACCGTATGACCGCGCGAACACTACGATGTCGCCGTTCACCATGTGCGCTGAGTGCCAGGCAGAGTATGAAGATTCCGGCGACCGGCGGTTTCATGCCCAGCCGAATGCGTGTGCGGTCTGCGGACCGTCCTTGACCCTGGTGGCCCAGGAAACATTTGCGGGCAAAGATCCGATGCCCATGATTCGCCGGACGTGCGCGCTGCTACGGGAGGGAAAGATTGTTG
The DNA here is from genome assembly GCA_963758385.1 of uncultured Acidobacteriaceae bacterium. Lineage (GTDB taxonomy): Bacteria > Acidobacteriota > Terriglobia > Terriglobales > Acidobacteriaceae > PALSA-350. The sequence goes on from CAVWVA010000003.1 coordinate 85,590, forward strand.
CCGTCAAGGGTTTGGGGGGCTTTCTGTTGGCGTGCGACGCAACCAACGACGCCGCCGTCGTGGAACTGCGCAAACGCAAGCGGCGTCCGCATAAGCCGTTCGCGTTGATGGTCGCCGATGTGCCGGCAGCCAGGCGGCTGTGCACGGTCTCCGCGCAGGACGAAGCTTCCCTGCTGTCTCCGCGCCGGCCCATTGTGATTCTTCCCCGACTTGCCCAGTCGCCCCTTTCCGATGGCATTGCTCCGGGCGACAAAACCCTTGGACTGATGCTGCCCTACACCCCGCTGCACTCTCTCCTCTTCAGTGAGTCGGAGTGGACTGCCCTGGTGATGACCAGCGGCAACTTGAGCGAGGAGCCCATCGTAGTTGCGAATGACGAAGCTTTGTCGGTGCTGGGCGGGGTTGCGGACTCGTTCCTGCTGCACAACCGCGACATTGCCACGCGAGTCGATGATTCGGTGGTGCGCACCTTCGAGGGGCGGGAACGGGTGCTGCGCCGGTCCCGTGGGTTTGTGCCGCAGAGCATCGATTTGGGAATCGAAATGGATGAAGTGCTGGCCTTTGGTGGCGAGCTCAAAAACACTTTCTGCCTCACCAAAAGTCGTTACGCCATCCTGAGCCAGCATATCGGCGACCTGGAAAATTACGAAACCATGCGATTTTTTGAGGAGACGCTTTCTTTCCTGAAGCATGTTTTCCGGGTCGCGCCGCGCGCCGCGGCGCATGACCTGCATCCCCGCTACATGAGCACCCGCATGGCGCTCGCGTCAGGCATCAAGCATCTGTTCGGCGTGCAACATCACCATGCGCATATTGCCAGTTGCATGGCGGAAAACCACCTGCAGGGTAAAGTACTGGGCGTGGCCATGGATGGCACTGGATATGGGACCGATGGCAAGATCTGGGGCGGCGAATTTTTGCTGGCGGATTTTTCCGGCTTCACACGGCGAGCACATTTGCGCAATGTATTGCTGCCGGGCGGCGACGCGGCGGTACGGCAGCCGTGGCGCATGGCGCTCAGCTACCTGCGAGACACGTTTGGGGGACAGATCCCCGATTTATTGGGAATCGGAGAAAGACAGCTCGCGCTGGTAGACACCATGCTTGCACGGCGCATCCACACAGTAGAGACATCGTCGTGCGGGCGGCTCTTCGACGCCGTCGCGGCACTGCTGGGATTGGCATCGGAAGTGACGTTTGAGGGCCAGGCTGCCATTGCGCTGGAAGCGTTGGCAAAACCAGGAGTCGAAGACCGCTACGACTTTGAGATTGCCGGGGGTGAGCCGTTGATCCTGGACTTTCGTCCGTTAATCGTGGCCATCGCCAAAGACATCTCCTCGAAACGGCGGGTGGGAGAAATTTCCGCGCGTTTCCACAACACCCTGAGCGCAGCCATTGGAGAGGCTTGCAGCAGAATTGGTTCGAGCGACGGCGTGGACCGGGTCTGCTTAAGCGGCGGAAGCTTTCAGAACCTATACCTTCTGGGGCGTACGGTGGTAGAGTTGCGGCGTCGTGGCTTTGGGGTGTACCTGCACGCGCAAGTGCCGGCAAACGATGGGGGGCTCGCCCTGGGACAGGCCATGATCGCTAACCAGCGTTTGCGCGAAGGAGATTGACATGTGCCTGGCCATACCCGGCAAGGTGGTAGAGACGTTCGATCAGCGCGGCATGCGGATGGCCAAGGTGCAATTCGGCGGCATCGTGCGCGAAGCCTGCCTGGAATATGTGCCGGAAACGCAGATTGGCGAGTATGTGCTGGTGCACGTGGGTTTTGCCATCAGCCGGATCGATGAAGCGGAGGCGGAGCGCACCTACCAGGCACTGCGAGAACTGGATCAGCTCACCGAGCTGGAATCGCCCGTGGTGGATGAGTTGGAGCCAGAGGACCATCGGCCATGAAGTACCTGGATGAGTACCGCGACGGTGACGTGGCGCAAAAGATCGTGGGCGAGATGCGCCGGATTCAGACTCGCCCCTGGGTGCTGATGGAAGTCTGCGGCGGCCAGACGCATTCCATTGTCAAGAATGGGATCGATCATTTGCTGCCCCCGGGGGTGGAGCTGGTTCACGGGCCGGGATGCCCGGTTTGCGTAACCCCGCTGGAAATGATCGACAAAGCGCACGCGATTGCGCGCCAACCGGATGTGATTTTCTGCTCTTTCGGCGATATGCTGCGCGTTCCCGGATCGGACGGTGATCTGTTCACCATCAAATCGCTGGGCGGCGAGGTGCGCATTGTCTACTCACCGCTTGACTGCCTGAAGATCGCGCGAGCCAATCCAAACAAGCAAGTCGTCTTTTTTGCTATTGGGTTTGAGACCACAGCCCCGGCGAACGCCATGCTCGCGTGGCGGGCCCGCGAGGAGCAGGTCAACAACCTTTCGCTGCTGGTTTCCCACGTACTCGTTCCCCCTGCGCTGGAAGCGATTCTGCAAGCGCCGGATAACCGCGTGCAGGGCTTTTTGGGACCGGGCCATGTGTGCGCGGTCATGGGCTACAGCGAATACGAGCCCATCAGCGCACGCCACCAGGTGCCGATTGTCATCACCGGCTTTGAGCCCATCGATATTTTGCACGGAACGCTCATGACGCTGCAGCAACTGGAACAAGGCCGCGCGGTGGTGGAGAACCAGTACTCGCGGGTTCTGAATCGCGACGGCAACCTGCCGGCGCAGAGCTTGGTGAATCGCGTGTTCGAAGTGGGGGATCGCAAGTGGCGCGGCATTGGCATGATTCCCTTGAGCGGCTTTCATCTGCGCGAGGAATTCGCGCGACACGATGCGGAGAAGCTGTTCGATGTGGCGGAAATTGCCACACTCGAACCGGAGATATGTATCAGCGGCCAGATATTGCGTGGGATTAAAAAGCCGCACGATTGCCCCGCATTCGGGAGTCTATGCTCGCCGCAGCATCCGCTGGGCGCGACCATGGTATCCGCCGAGGGAGCCTGCGCTGCCTACTACGCCTATGGACGGCATTTAACCTCGGAAGCGGACGCATTTCACCAGATCGTTGCGGATACAGCGCCGCTTGCGCTGGCCGGCCGGAATGGGGTATTGGCCAATGGCAAGCTCTGAGGTTTCAACCCGGGACGAGGCAAAGCCGGCCGGGGAGCGGCCGTCGTCGGTTTTTGGGTCTTGTCCCATGCCGATTTTTGCCCATCCGCAGATCGTGCTTGGCCATGGCAGCGGGGGCAAGCTTACCGCTGACCTGATTGACCAGGTGTTTTTGCCCGCATTCAAAAATCCAGTCCTGAACAAACTCGACGATCAGGCAGTGGTTACTGTTGGGGGCGCCCGGCTGGCGTTTACTACCGACTCCTTTGTGGTAACGCCGATATTTTTCCCTGGCGGCGACATTGGTCGGCTGGCGGTTCACGGAACTGTAAACGACCTGGCCATGAGCGGAGCACGCCCTCTGTATCTCTCCGCGGCCTTCATTCTCGAGGAAGGCTTGCCGGTCGACGATTTGCGCCGGGTGGTGGAGTCGATGCGCGCAGCTGCGGCGGAAGCCGGCGTAGAGTTTGTAACCGGCGACACCAAGGTTGTGAATCGCGGCAAGGGTGACCAGATCTTTATTACCACTTCAGGCATCGGGGTCATCGAAAACGGCGTGAATATTTCGGCGGATCGTGCGCGGCCCGGCGACCGGATCATTCTCAGCGGATATCTCGGCGATCACGGAATGGCCATTATGTCGCAGCGGGAGAACCTCGAATTCGAAGGCGCGATTGCGAGCGATTGTGCCTCGTTGAACGGCCTGGTGGCGGCGATGCTCAGCACACCTGCTGCTGGCGCACCAGATTTTCTCCATTGCCTGCGTGATCCAACGCGCGGTGGCGCCGCGACCACATTGAACGAGATCGCAAAGCGCGCCGGCGTCGGCATGCTTCTGCGGGAGCAGGCAATTCCCGTGCGCGAGTCGGTTAAAGGCGCCTGCGAAGTGCTTGGACTGGACCCGCTGTATGTTGCCAACGAAGGCAAGCTGCTGGCCGTTGTGCAATCAGATATGGCCGATGCGGTATTGCAGCGTATGCGCCACCATCCGCTTGGCCGGGACGCCGCCATGATCGGCGAAGTCGTCGCCGCGCACCCAGGCATGGTTCTGATGAAGACGCAAATCGGCGGAACTCGTGTGCTGGATGTAATGTTCGGCGAACAGTTGCCTCGCATTTGTTAATTTTTTGCGGCTAAGTGATCGCATCAATTGTTTCTTCAGCCGACGTGAACTTTCTAAATTCACGGAGTTGACAGTGCTATCCACGCGGCGTAGTTTTTCCCGGGTTGGTGCTTTCACACGAAACCGGTGGTGAAAGCTGATCGCCAGGTGACAGGCTTGTCCTGCTTCTCTCATCTCGATCTTGTCTCGCAAACATCTCAAGCAATCCCTGTGCCTCGTGCGTCCATCCTGGTAGGCGCAGAACCTTTCGCAAGTCTCAAGCCTGAAGGAGAATTCCATGGCTGAAAAGGTAAGCAGCATCACCAAAGCTCCCGCCGTTTCTGATGTTCACATTCTCTGGATTACAGCCGGCCTTAGTTGCGACGGCGACAGCGTATCCATCACAGCGGCTGAGCAGCCGAGCATTGAGGATGTTTTGCTGGGCGCGATTCCCGGTTTACCCAAAGTCCATTTGCACAACCCTGTGCTCGCCTACGAGAACGGCGACGAATTCATGAAATTTTTTTATGAGGCGGAGAAGGGTTTGTTGGATCCCTTTGTTCTCGTTGTGGAAGGGTCGATTCCGAACGAAACGATAAAGAAAGAAGGCTATTGGGCGGCGATGGGCACTAACCCACATACCGGCCAGCCGATTACTACCTGCGAGTGGATCGATCGCCTGGCCCCCAAGGCGCTGGCCATCATCGGTGCGGGCACCTGCGCCACCTACGGCGGCATCCACGCCATGGCGGGAAATCCGACTGGAGCTATGGGGTTGGCGGATTACCTGGGATGGGATTGGAAATCCAAGGCCGGGCTGCCGATTGTGAATGTGCCGGGCTGCCCGGTGCAGCCGGATAACTTTATGGAGACCGTGTTGTATTTGCTTTACCAGGTCGCGGGGCTTGCGCCGATGATCCCCCTGGATAAGCAGCTGCGGCCGACCTGGCTGTTTGGCAAGACGGTGCATGAAGGCTGCGACCGCGGCTCGTATTACGAGCAGGGCGATTTTGCAACTCATTACGGATCGTCGAAGTGCCTGGTGAAGTTAGGCTGCTGGGGGCCGGTGGTGGACTGCAATGTCACCAAGCGCGGTTGGATGCGCGGCATCGGCGGCTGCCCCAATGTGGGCGGCATCTGCATCGGGTGCACCATGCCGGGGTTTCCGGATAAGTTCATGCCCTTCATGGACGAGCCGCCGGGCGGCAAACTTTCGACCAACATCATTGGTACCTATGGCCGGTTTATCCGCACCATGCGGAGTATCACCAACACCACTTTGAACAAGGAACCGAAGTGGCGGCATCCCAGGCCGCAACTCACTACCGGTTATCGGCCGACGACTTACTGAGAATTCTGCGTGGAGTGCGCCTGACAGCAAGCCCCCACGAAGGACAAATCGGTCGGAGCGACGAATTTAAACAGGAAATCTTGATTCTTTAGAGGACACATCGATGGCGACCTTCCCCGAAACGATACCTGAGATTGACAAGAAGAAGCGCAACCTGGTCGAGATGAACTGGGATCCGATTACCCGGATCGTGGGCAGCCTCGGCATCTTCACCAAAATCGACTTCGAAAACCGGGTAGTCGCCGAGTGCCACAGCACCTCGTCTATCTTTCGCGGCTATAGCATTTTCATGAAGGGCAAAGATCCGCGTGACGCCCACTTCATCACCAGCCGGATATGCGGCATCTGCGGCGACAACCATGCCACCTGCGCCGTGTACGCGCAAAATATGGCTTTTGGCATCAAGCCGCCTCCCATCGCCGAGTGGATCATTAACCTGGGCGAGGCCGCTGAATACATGTTCGATCACAATATTTTTCAGGACAACCTGGTCGGCGTGGACTTTTGCGAGCAGATGGTGAAGGAGACCAATCCCGGAGTTTGGGAAAAAGCACAATCCTATAAGTGTCCGAACAGTGACAAGCACGGATTTCGCACCATGGCGGACATCATGACCGCGCTTAACCCGTTCACCGGCACCTTCTATCGCGAAACGCTGGCCATGAGCAGAATGACGCGCGAGATGTTCTGCCTGATGGAAGGCCGCCACGTGCATCCTTCGACGCTTTACCCCGGCGGCGTGGGCACGGTTCCGACGATCCAGCTCTTTACCGACTACCTGGTTCGGCTGATGAAATATGTCGAGTTTATGAAGAAGGTCGTGCCGCTGCATGACGACCTTTTTGACTTCTTCTACGAGGCGCTTCCCGGTTACGAGAAGGTCGGCCAGCGCCGCATCCTGTTGGGATGTTGGGGTTCGTACAATGATCCCGACACCTGCGACTATACCTACAAAAACATGGCGGAGTGGGGACGCGACATGTTCGTCACACCCGGCGTCGTGGTGGATGGACAGTTGGTCACGAATAGCCTGGTGGACATTAATCTGAATATCAGGATCCTGCTTGGCAGTTCGTATTATGACGACTGGCAGGGTTCGGAAACCTTTGTCGCCAGGGACCCGCTGGGCAATCCGGTCGACAAGCGCCACCCCTGGAACCAGACGACCCTCCCTCGCCCGCAAAAGCGCGATTTTGGCGGGAACTATACCTGGGTTATGTCGCCGCGCTGGTATGACAAGCGCACCGATGAGTATCTTGCGCTCGACACCGGCGGCGGCCCGATCGCAAGGCTCTGGTCGACGGCGCTCTCCGGTCTGGTTGACATCGGCTACGTGAAAGCGACTGGCCATAGCGTAAAGATCAATCTGCCTAAGACGGCTCTGCTACCTGAAACTGAGTTCGAGTGGAAGATTCCGAAATGGAGCAATGCCATTGAGCGGGATCGTGCGCGCACTTACTTCCAGGCCTATGCGGCGGCCACGGCGCTGCACTTTGTTGAAAAGGCGCTGGCTGAATTGAACGCCGGCCACACTTCCACATGGACCGACTTCAAAGTGCCTGAAGAAGCGATCGGATGCGGCTTTCACGAAGCGGTCCGCGGAGTTCTGTCGCACCACGTGGTCGTTCGCGATGGCAAGATCGCCAACTACCACCCCTATCCTCCAACGCCCTGGAATGCGAACCCCCGGGATATCTACGGAACCCCTGGTCCTTATGAAGATGCGGTACAGAACACACCTATCTTTGAGGAGAACGGTCCGGAGAACTTCAAGGGCATCGACATCATGCGCGCAGTTCGGAGCTTCGATCCATGCCTGCCTTGCGGCGTACACATGTACGTGGGAGATGGCAAGGTGATTGAAGTGAAGCACTCACCCATGTTCGGGGCGGCGGGACCCGCGTAATGGCGGCCAGCGTCGAACAACCAGTAGCTGCGCCGCGGCGGGAGAGTTCCGCGCGCAAAGTGAACACGTAGAGAAGTTGGCAGCCAAACTGGACCAGGCAGGCGACCCGGAGGTTCGGGCCGCCGCGCTCGAGTTGGTTCAGTGTGTGGTTGAACTGCATGGCGCCGCGTTGCAGCGATTGATCGATAAGTGCGTGGAAACGCCGGAAGGCGAGCGCGTGCTCAATGCGGCTCTCGAAGACAATCTGGTTGCCGGAATGTTTTTGCTTCACTCGCTGCATCCTGACGATATTGAAACCAGGGTTGTCCGCGGGCTGGAGGCGGTCCGGCCCTACCTCAAGTCCCATGGCGGGGATTGCGAGTTGGTCAGCGTCCGTGACGGTATCGTTCGCCTGAAGTTGCATGGGACCTGCGGTAGTTGTCCGTCATCTTCGCTCACGCTCAAAAATGCGGTGGAAGAAGCCCTCTATGAGGCTGCCCCCGACATTGTTGAAATTGTGGCGGAGAATGCGGCGGTGGAGCATGCGGCGGCTTCCAACCTGGTCGTTCTGAAGTAAGTCGCACCCGAAGGAGGGATTTATGGCGCATCTGGAACCAATCCGAGCAAGACCCGCTATCACGCCGAGCAAGCCGAAGAATGTCGACCGCTATGAGGACGATGCATCTGGGATCAATCCGGAAGACCGGAAGCCTATAGATCCCCGCATGCCTCATATGCCGCCAGCGTGATTTTCAAGTTGTGCACAAATCTCATGGAACCAGAGCGAGTCAGGGACAAATGACGCAGGGAATCGACGGAGCACTCCCCTTTCTTCGCCAGTTTACCCGCAAGGCCTCTACGGCGGAGCGTTGTGAGCTTTGCAGCGCGGCGCTGGGGCCTGTTCATCAGCATCTGCTCGATCCGAAGAAGCGCGAGATCTTGTGTTCGTGCGATGGGTGCGCCGTTCTATTCTGCGGACAACCAGGAGCGCACTTTCTGCGCGTCCCGCGGCGCATCCGGGCGCTTGCTGACTTCCAGATGGATGACCTGCAGTGGGAATCGCTGATGATTCCTATTAACCTTGCGTTCTTCTATCGCGACAGCGCGGCGGATAAAGTGATGGCGATGTATCCCAGCCCCGCCGGAGCGATTGAATCGCTGCTGAGCCTCGAATCCTGGTCAGAGATCGCCGCGCAACATCCTGCTTTGCAGAAGATGGAGCCTGATGTCGAGACGCTTCTGGTCAACCGGGTGGGCACGCCGCAGTACTATGTCGTGCCTATTGATGAATGCTACCGCCTGGTGGGTTTGATCCGTATGCACTGGCGTGGGCTCTCTGGTGGGGCGGAGGTGTGGAAGGAAATCCATAGCTTCTTCACGGACTTGAAGAGTCGCAGCGTCGAAGTGAGAGAATCCGCCCATGCCTGAGCTCCATTTTCAAATCGAAGGGGCTGAGGCGGTACCGTATGCCGCGGCTCCGCTGATTGCTTTGAAGCTGCGCATCACGAATCTGCCGGCCGCGGAACCCATCCATACGCTTACGCTACGGTGCCAGGTACAGATTGAGCCGGCGAAAAGACGCTACGTTCCCGGGGAACAGGAAAAGCTGCTCGATCTATTCGGCACACCGGAACGATGGAGCCGAACCGTAAGGCCACTGCTATGGATGAACACCACGGTAGCAGTGCCGGGCTTTACCGACAACGTACTGGTCGACCTGGAGCTTCCGTGCACGTTCGACTTTAATGTCGCGGCGACGAAATATTTTCACGCGCTCGAGGCGGGCGACATTCCCCTGTGCGTCATGTTCAGCGGCACGGTCTTTTATCAGGGAGCCGGCGAGGCGTTGCAGATCGCGCAAGTGCCCTGGGACCGCGAAGCCAATTTCCGCCTGCCCATCTCCGTGTGGAAAGAGATGATGGAAATGCATTTTCCCAACGCGGCGTGGTTGTGCCTGCGGCGGGATGTGTTCGAACAACTCTACGAATATAAGGTGCGCCACGGTCTTCCGACCTGGGAGCACGCAATCACCAGAGCGCTTGCTCAAGAAATAGCCGACAAGGTTGAGGCATGAACTTCGACAGCGTGGAAAAGATTGCGGCGGCCATCCTGTACGAGGGGTATATCCTTTATCCCTATCGGCCGACCGCGATCAAGAACCGTCAACGCTGGAATTTTGGAACCCTCTATCCGCGCGCCTACGCGCAGGCGCAACGTCCTGAAGAGTCCTTTCGCCTGGTTGCGGAGTGTCTTGTAGCGGGAGATGCCAGGCTTGACCTGAGAATCAGCTTCCTTCAATTGGTGGCGCAAGGCTCGGTCGCTCCGGAGATGCTAACCGACCCGTCTCTCGCATGGGACGAGGCGGTTGAACGCAGCTCAGAGCTTGCCGGCCTCGAGCTGAACAGCTTGGCCACTGCTCCGCTTTTGCTCCCGGTGAAGATGGATACAGGAGGTCCCTCCAGTGTTCTACGGGATTTACAGGTGGAGCTAAGTGTCAGTGCTCAACAAGTCCAGGAGGGAGCGTACAAGCTGCGCCTCGAAGTGCAGAACGCGACTCCGCTAGTCAGCGGAGCCGCAGCGAAACGAGATGAGGCTCTGCCCTTATCTCTCGTATCGGCGCATGTGCTGCTGGGTCTTACCGGCGGCGAGTTTGTGTCGCTGCTCGATCCACCCGACGCGTACGTCGAGGCTGCCAGGGCTTGCAACAATCAGGGCGTCTTTCCCGTGCTTGCAGGTGAGGAACCGGATCGCAGCATGATGCTCTGTTCGCCGATCATCCTTTACGACTACCCGAAGATCGCACCTGAAAGTGCCGGCGACTTCTTCGACGGAACAGAGATGGACGAGATGCTTACGCTTCGCGTGCTCACGCTCACCGAGCAAGAGAAGCAGGAAATGCGCGAAGGTGATCCTCGAGCACGCAGGATTCTGGAACGCACCGAAGCCCTTACCGAGGACGCCATGCTCAAGGCGCACGGCGTGATTCGCGGGCTGCGCGACATTCGAGGAGATGCCCCGAGGAGTGACCCGAGGAGTGAGCAATGATCGGCGATTGGAATCCTTTCGAAGAGGAGAAGGCGCCGCCGGAGAGTGTGCGCATCTTTGGCATCGACCTGCGCGTAGGCAGCCGGGTTCGTCTCTGCCCGCGGAAGAAGGCCGATATCCTCGATATCGCCCTGAGCGGCAAGATTGCCGTGATCGAAGCCATTGAGCAGGACTTCGAAAACCAGATCCAGTTCGCGGTTGTGCTGGACGACGATCCGGGCCGGGAGTTCGGCATGATGCGCCAGCCAGGACACCGTTTCTTCTTCTCTCCGGAGGAAGTCGAGCCAGTGCTCGAAGGAGAGCCTGCATGAAGATTCTGGTTGCGGGTATCGGCAACATCTTCCTTGGCGATGACGCGTTTGGGGTGGAGGTGGCGCGTGCACTCAACCTGCGCAAGCTGCCCGGCAGCATGGTCGTTAAGGATTTTGGTATTCGCGGATTCGATCTGGCCTATGCCCTGCTCGATCCCTGGGATGCTGTCCTCCTGGTCGATGCCCTGCCGCGCGGCGAGGCCGCCGGCACGCTCTACGTGGTTGAACCGGAGATGGGTGAATTGGGAAGTACAGCCTCTGATACGGCGATCAACCCCCACGGCATGGACCCGGTGCGCGTGTTGAACCTGGCTGCTTCCATGGGCACGATTTCCGCACAGGTGCTGGTGGTGGGATGTGAACCGCACGACTTCGGCGATGAGTTGGAAGGGCGCATGGGTTTATCACCGCAGGTACAAGCCGTGGTGGAGAAAGCCGCAAACATGGTTGTGGAGTTGGCCGCTCGCATCACCTCAGCGAAAGAGGCGGCGATCGGGCAAGTGAATCTAACGAAGTTACAAATGGTAGAGAGGTGACACGATGAACGCAAAAGTGGTTTTTGGTGCACTCGGTTTAATTTTAATCGGCTTGGCAGTCACGGTGGCGCCGGACCTTCGCCGCTATTTGAAGATTCGATCGATGTAGTCCAGGGGAGAAGTATGCACGAACTTTCGATTGCAATCAGCATGATCGACCAGATCACCGAGGAGTCGGCAAACCGCGGGGGCCTCGAAGTGGAGGCCGTGCATCTTAGGCTGGGGATTTTCTCCGGGGTCGATAAAGAGGCCCTGCTGTTCGCGTATGAGCTTGCGTGTGAGGGATCCCTTTTGCAGGGATCCCGGCTGGTGATCGAGACGGTGCCATTGGTCATTTACTGTGCTGCCTGCCAGAAGGATCGAACTCCGCCGTCGGTGTACCAGCTCAGTTGTCCTGAGTGTGGGACCCCGGGGCAGAAGATCGTCTCCGGCCGCGAGATCGAAGTTGCCTCGCTGGAGATTGCCGCTTGAGCACACGCATGGTCGAGGTGAGGGCGAAGGTCCTCAAGCAAAACGATCTGCTCGCGCGGGCGCTGCGCGAGCGATTCCGCCGCGAAGGCACTTGTGTCGTGGGCCTGGTTTCGAGCCCTGGTTCGGGAAAAACTGCGTTCCTGGAAAAACTGCTCACCGGCCTAGCCCGCGACTCTCGTGTCGCCGCCCTGGTTGGAGATCTGGCTACTGAGAACGATGCGGCGCGCCTGAAACGGGCTACACCCAACGTGAGACAAATCACCACCGGAACCATCTGCCACCTGGATGCGCAAATGGTCGAGCAGGCACTCGAGTCGTGGCGCCTGGACCGCATCGACTTTCTCTTTATCGAGAATGTCGGGAACCTGGTTTGCCCCTCCAGCTACGACCTGGGCGAGGAGCTGCGTTTCGTTCTGCTCTCCGCGACCGAGGGCGAAGACAAGCCATTGAAGTATCCGACGATTTTCAATAGCTCCGACGTTGCCATCATCACCAAGATGGACCTGGCCGAGGCGGCCGAGTTCGACCTGCAGGCCGCTCGCCGGAATATAGAAAGTGTTCGGCCGGGCATGCAGGTGTTTGAGTTATCCGCGAAGACCGGAGCCGGGATGCAGCCGGTTCTTGACTTGCTGCATGCTCAACTCGCGCGCTCGCGGCAGTCGCGGTTTACGACCTCGATTGAGGCAGTGCCGACTTAAACCCTCTTGGCCTACCTGGCACGCAGAGCGTGCCAGATAGGGGAACCCGGCATTGGAGGAACATCAGACGCGCAGATTGGATCGGGCAAGTTCTAAGTTGTTAGGTACTTCCTGCCCGATCGTCGTTGCCTAATGTCCGTTCTGAAACCTGGACCGTGCCCCGACATTCCTAAGATGCCAGGTTGGCACGGGAGGTTAACTGTCGTTAAGGTGCCAAATTGCGCCAAAGACCCTATGGCGTTAGCGCGACTTCGCGGCTTTTTTTGCGTGGGCCGAAAGCGCCTTATGGGAAACGGTGGAACGAGGCTCCCTCTTGAGCGCATTCTCGGTCGCTCGAGACCGCTTGGCCGAGGTCTTCTTGGTGGCTCCCGATTGGCCCTTACGAAAATCTCTTTCTGCGCTCTTTTGGGTGGACTGCTTCACTTTTCCGCGCTTGGGCGGAGCAAGAGGAATACCCGCACGGCGGGCCTTGCTGAGCCCGATGGCGATTGCTTGCTGTGGCGAGCGTGCCCCGTGCTTCCCTTCTCGAACGTGCTCGATTTCTTCGTGCACGAATTCTCCCGCTGCGGTGGAAGGCGATTTCCCTTCCTTGAGATCCTCTTTTGCTCGATCGACTACTTGTTTCTCCGGCATAGTTCACCTCCTTCGTGCCTTATTAAGGATGCCGAACCGCGTACTTAGGGATGCGCGAGCAGGTCAAGCCGCACTAAACTCAGGGCTATGACTCTGACGCCAGATCCGAACCAGAAACTTCAGACTCTCAGCATTCACTCCGGGCGGCATGTCGACCCGGCAACGGGCGCGGTCACCATGCCCCTCTACACTTCCACAACCTTTGAGCGCGATCCGGATGGTGAATTCTCGCGGCATTTTTTCTATAGCCGGATCGACAACCCCAACCGGAGTTCCCTTGAGCAATGCCTCGCCGACCTGGAAGGCGGAGTGGAAGCGGTTGCCTTCAGCACGGGAATGGCAGCGAGCCTGGCCGTGTTCCAAGCCCTGGCGCCAGGAGACCACGTAGTGTTACACCGCGATTTGTACTTCGGAGTTCGCGAGCTGGTTACCGGACTGTTCGCCCGATGGGGGCTCAACCATTCGTTTGTGGACATGCGGAATATCGACGAACTTCGTAAAGCGTGCCGCCCGGAGACCAGGCTCTTGTGGTTGGAGACGCCCACCAACCCGCTGGTTGAGGTGGTTGACATCCGTCCAGTGGCGGAATGCGCGCAGAAGCTCAAGGTGCTGCTTGCCTGTGAAAATACTTTTGCCACCCCGGTCCTGCAACGCCCGTTGGAGCTGGGCGCGGACCTGGTGGTCCACGCTCTGACGAAGTACCTTTCCGGCCATAGCGACGCCCTCGGGGGCGCGGTGATCCTGGGTCAAAAATCCGACTTCGGCTCCCGCATCAAGGATTTCCAAAGAGTGGGCGGCGCCGTCCTTTCTCCCTACGACTGCTGGCTCATTCTGCGCGGACTGCAGACGCTGGTTCCTCGTGTGCGCCTGCATTGCGAGAATGCGCGCCGGGTGGCAGAATACCTTTCCACACATCCAGGCGTCGCGGTGGTGCACTATCCTGGTTTGCCCTCCGATCCTGGCCATGAGATTGCGCTCCGGCAAATGCGCGACTTCGGCGGGATGCTCTCTTTTGAAATCCACGGGGGACGTGAGGAAGCCTTCGCCATGACTTCGCGGCTCAAGCTGATCGTGCGCGCGACCAGCCTGGGCGGTACCCATTCATTAATAGAGCATCGCGCTTCGATCGAAGGCGCGTTCTCACGGTCTCCTGAGTCTCTGCTGCGGCTTTCTGTCGGCCTGGAGGGCGTCGAGGACCTGATCGCGGACCTTGACCAGGCGCTCCGGGGGTAAGCATTGGCTAAGCGGTTATCCCTGCAGTAGGATGGAAGGCGACCTCCGGCCTAGGGGTCGAGATAAGGGGAGAATATGACGCGCAAACTGACCATGGCGCAAGCCATCATCCAATTTCTGAAGGTCCAATCCGTCTCCCGCGACGGCAAGGAACAAAAGTTCTTTGGCGGTTGCCTGGGCATTTTTGGACACGGCAATGTTGCCGGCATTGGTCAAGCGCTGCAGCAGAATCCCGATTTCCCTTACTACCTGTTTCGCAATGAGCAGGGCATGGTTCACGCCGCAACCGCTTTTGCCAAAACGAGCAACCGCCTGCGTACCCTGGTGTGCACCTCCTCGATTGGGCCCGGGGCGACGAACATGGTTACCGGCGCGGCGTTGGCAACGGTCAACCGGATCCCCGTGCTGTTGCTGCCGGGAGATATTTTTGCCCGTCGCAACGTCGCGCCTGTCTTGCAGCAACTGGAATCGACCTCAAGCCAGGATGCCTCGGTGAATGACTGCTTCCGCCCGGTATCGCGTTATTGGGATCGCATCCAGCGGCCGGAACAGATTCTTACTGCCCTGCCGGAAGCGATGCGGGTGCTGACGTCCCCAGCGGAAACGGGCGCGGTGACCCTCGCTCTGCCGCAGGACGTGCAGACGGAAGCCTACGATTATCCGGAGGAATTTTTCGAGCATCGTGTTTGGACCATTGCGCGCCCGCGCCCCGACAGCTCGTTGCTGAAGCAGGCAGCGGACTGGATTCGCGCTTCGCAACGACCGCTGATCATCTCTGGCGGCGGAGTAATCTACGGCGACGCTACCGAGGAGCTATCCAGCTTCGCGAGCAAGACCGGCATACCGGTAGTTGAGACGCAGGCCGGTAAAGGGTCGCTCCATGCCGACCATGCTGAATTAGCCGGTGCGGTTGGGGCGACTGGCACCTCCGCCGCGAATCGGCTGGCCATGGATGCGGATTTGATTATCGCCATCGGGACCCGGCTGGGCGACTTTACTACGGCCTCGAAGACCGCGTTCCAGAATCCGAAAGTCCGGTTTGTAAACATCAATGTCACCGAGTTCGATTCGTTCAAGCATTCGGCGTTGCCGCTGACGGCGGATGCCTTGGTAACGCTGCAAGAGCTGGGCACGCAACTGTCATCGTGGCGTATTCCGGAGAGTTATCAGTGCGAGGCTGCCCGTCTGCGCGCTGCGTGGGAGCAGGAAGTGGATCGGATCTTCGCTCGCCGCCACGGACCGCCGCTTAGCCAGGGAGAAGTGGTTGGGCTGCTTAACAAGACGCTGGGACCGCGGGATATTATCGTCAACGCCGCCGGGAGCTTGCCGGGCGATCTGCACAAACTGTGGCGTACGCGCGATCCCCACGGCTACCACATGGATTATGGGTACTCCTGCATGGGTTACGAGGTCGCCGGCGGGTTGGGTGTGAAAATGGCCGATCCCAGCCGCGAGGTCTATGTGCTTATTGGGGATGGGTCTTACCTGATGATGGCCCAGGAAATTGTCACCAGCCTGCAGGAGAAGATCAAACTGAATATCGTGCTGTTTGATAACCATGGTTTCTCGAGCATCGGGGGTTTGAGCCGCGCGTGCGGCAGTGGGGGGTTCGGCACCGAGTACCGCTATCGCGAAGAGGGGTTGACCGGGCCGATCATTCCTATTGATTTCGCCGCTAATGCGGCGAGCCTGGGCGCGTATAGCGTGAACGCGCGTAGCTACGAGGATGTCGCCGCGGCTTTGGCTGAGGCGAAGAAGCAGCCGCGTACTTCTGTCGTTGTGATTGAGACGGATTATAACGATCGCGTGCCCGGGTATGACTCCTGGTGGGACGTGCCGATCGCTGAGGTGTCGGAGATTGAGGCGGTGCAAAAGGCCCGGGCACAATATGTTGAAGCGGTTAAGAAGGAACGGTTTTTTTGGCCCGCGGAGCAGGAGCGGTAGAGAAAGAGAAACAGCAGGTCCCCCCACTGCGCTGCTGTTTCTTCCCGCTTCTCAATGCACATTCAGGTAGTGATCAAGCTCCCATTGGCTTACGCTGTTGTGGTAGCTCTCCCACTCTTCTGATTTCACCTGGATGTAGTAGTCCGCGTAGTCTGCTCCCAACGAGTTGCGGACTACCTCATCCTTCGACAAGGCTTCTACCGCTGCGTGGAGGGTCGATGGGAGATGGCCTATGCCCCGCGCGTGCAGATCTTCCCAGGATGCTTCGTAGAGATTGTCGTGGCTTGGAACTCCAGGGTCGATCTGGTTGTCGATGCCGTCCAGGCCGGCCGCCAGCATCGCCGCACACGCCAGGTAAGGATTTGCCGCGGCGTCTACCATGCGGTTCTCAATCCGGCCCGGACCGGGGACGCGGATCATTTGCGTGCGGTTCGCGCTGCCATAGGTGATGTACACGGGAGCCCAGGTGGAACCGGAGCGCGGTCTGCCGCGGATGAGACGCTTGTAGCTATTCACAGTCGGGGCCAGAATTGCACTCAGCGCCGGCGCGTGCTTCAAAATGCCGCCCATGAACCAGCGACCCTCGGGCGATAGACCAAGAGGGTCTTCCGCGCTGTAAAAAAGATTCTTGCGCGTTGTTGGATGCGCGAGGCTCAAGTGGCAGTGCGAACCGTTTCCTGTCAGGTTTGCGAAGGGCTTGGGCATGAATGTGGCCAGGAGCCCGTACTCTTCGGCGATGATCTTGACCATCCATTTGAAAAAGATTTGCCGATCGCAGGTGGTTAGCGCATCGGCGTACTTCCAATTGATTTCAAATTGGCAGTTGGCGTCTTCATGGTCGGCGGCATAGGGCTCCCATCCCAATTCCTTCATGTGACCGACGAGTTTGGTCAACAGATCGAGGTTGCGATGGAGCGAGCGCATGTCGTAACAGGGCTTCGCCACGTTGTCCAATGCGTCCCAGGGCACACAGGCACCGTCCGCGGATCGCTTGAGCAACATGAACTCGGGCTCGGCGCCTACCATTAATTCGTAACCACGATTGCGTCCAATCTCCAATTGACGAGCCAGGATTCGGCGCGGGCAGTATTTCGAGGGTTGGTTTTCGACCTGCAGCATCCCGGGAACCCAGGCGATGCTTTTGCGCCAGGGGAGTATGATCATCGCGTCCATATCCGGAATGGACACCAGGTCGGGGTCGTGAGGGCCCTGGCCGACGCTGCCCGCAGCGAAACCGGCGAAGCCCGCACCGTCGGTGACCATGTCGTCAAGTGCGCTGGCGGGAACGAGCTTGGCCTTGGGAATGCCACTCATTTCGACAAAGGAGCATAGAAAATACTCGATGCGTTTTTCCTGGACGAACGCCTTGAGATCGTTGATCAACGTTTTGTCTCCTTAGGTAGACTTACTGTGAGACCGAGGCCGCGGCCTTTTCACCGAGAAGCTTGCCGGTCTTGAACCGCGCCGGCGCAAATGGCTGCATCAAAGTCGCGGGCTTGCCGGTGGCGATGGTCTCGGCCAAACACTTGCCGGCGATGGGGCCCGCTTTGAATCCCCAGGTACCCCAGCCTACATCCATGTAGAAGTTATCCAGTTCGCCCGCCGCCCCCATGATAGGAGCATAGTCGGGCGTCATGTCACAAACACCGGCCCACTGGCGGAGAATCTTCAGGCCGTGGAGTTGGGGAAACAATTCCAAAGTGTAGGTCGCCATCTGCTCCAGCGTGGGCAGGGTCGATCGTGTGCAGTACGTCTGGTAAGGGTCCACCTCGGAGCCAATCACCAACTCGCCTTTGGCAGTCTGGCTCACGTAGACATGAAGGTTCGAGGAAACAATCACGTAGTCCAGAAAGGGTTCGATCAGTTCGGTGACGCAGGCCTGGAGCGGCTGGCTGACGATGGGTAGGGGCACGCCCGCCATGTCTGAAATGGTGGTGGCCCAACCGGCGGTGGCGTTCAGCACCGCGCCGGCTGATAAGTCACCTCGCGTCGTCTGTACACGAGCGATTTTGCCGCCGGCAACCTCAAGCCCAGTGACGGTTGTAAATTGGTGTACCTCGATCCCCATGGCATCGCAGGCGTGACCGTACCCCTGCACCACTTCATCGTGGCCGATGGTTCCCCCAGGAGGATGATAGAGCGCTGCGAGCACGGGCAGCCGCGGACGGTCCGACATGTCCATCGCGGGGACCATGCGACGGAGTTCCTCGGGCCCAACCATCCGGCTGTCGACGCCCATCAACTTATTGTTCTCAGCCCGTATTCTCAAGCCGGTGATGGAAGAGTCAGTGTGCGCCAGGGTGAAGTGCCCGCTCTGGTTGAAATCGAGTTCCCAATCCAGATCTTCGGCGAGCCCTTCGTAGAGGCGCAGCGACGCGTCGTAAAAGGCTATGCCGGGAAACGTCCGGTAGTTGGAGCGCAGGATCGCCGTGTTGCGGGTACTGTTTCCGCAGCCGATATAGCCCTTCTCCAGCAAGGCTACTTTGCGAATGCCGTGCAGTTTGCCCAGGTAGTAAGCGGCCGCGAGCCCGTGAACCCCAGCCCCGATGATGGCCACATCATAGGTTGGCTTGAGAGCATGGCGACCCCATTGAACCGGCGCAGGCTTATGCATCATGATCCAACCATTGCTGCTGTGCCAGCATGCCAAAGGGATGAGCGCCGGCATGCAGTAGCGTCGTCCAAACGTGTTCCGCCACGTCGCGTGTGTTCAGAAGGAGGAAGCCGGGAAGCCCGGCGGAATCGGTGCGCAGGAGGATAGCGTTTACATGAGCCAGGCGCGCCTGGCGTGCAGCGCCATCGGGCATCGCACTCTCGCGCACGTTCAAGGTGGTCAGTTTCTGCAACACTGCCCGCGACTTTGGGCCGGCCAGCAGGATCGCACTGTAAATCGAGGTGACGTCGGTAAGCGATGGCGAAGGAGCGAAGTCGATCGACAGCGGGGAGATTATTAAACTGTGTGTCCGGGTCAGCTCCCAGCGCTGGGCTGGCTGATGGAGCGGAAACTCTCCGGAGTAGTCTCGGAGATCGATCTTGGATAGGTAGCTTGCATCCGAAATGCCCACCGAGGCTCGAACCAAGTCCAGTTCCGCGTCTGGTTCCGTGTAGCGCGCGGGAAGCCGCCAGCCTGCGAAGGTCTGCAGGTGCGCGTGAGCCTCGAGATGACAGTGCTGCAAAGCCGATTGCCGTTCCATCACATCTTCAACCGTAGCCCGGTGGGGTCGTAGAAAACTTCCTCAACTACGTTCGCGGAATAATCGACTGCCTCGGAGCGCAGAGTGAGGCGCGTGCCCGGCTTTGCTTCCGCAGGCGTAACCCATGCCATGCCAATCACTTTTTCTTTTTCCCAGGAGAAGCGAACACTGGTAGCCCAACCCACTGGCTTGCCCTCAAACAGCACAGGGGAACCATCGGGGGGCGCCAAGGATCCTTCCATTTCAAACCCAACCAGCGTGCGATCCAAAGGGTTCTGCTTGATCGACATCAAGGCAGTGCGGCCAATGAAGTCGGCCTTATCGAGCTTGGCCACCCAGGCCATTCCGGCTTCATAAGGATTGCTCAGGCCATCGGTATCCACACCCACGATGATGTGCTTCTTCTCCAGGCGCAGCACACGCTGCGTCTCCACTCCGAAGGGTCGCAGGTCTACTGACGCGCCCGCCTGCAAAACTTGTTCCCAGACGTGGCTTCCGTATTCGGCGGCCACCACGATCTCCCAACCCATCTCCCCGACAAAGCCGATGCGCATCATGGTCGCGGGAACACCGGCCACCTTGGCTGCGCGCCAGTCCATGTAAGGAAAGGCCGCGGTGGAAAGATCGCAATCGGTGAGTTGAGCGAGAACGCCTCGCGCCAGCGGACCCGCCAGGTTCATGGATGCGAGGCCCGCGGTCAGGTTGACGATGTTCACCTTCCAGCCCAGCGCGGTTGCCCACCATTCCAACCATTGATGCACAAAGTCCACGTTGCCGGTGGTGGTGGTGAGAAAGTAGCGCTGCTCCTCCATGCGCGAGATGGTGCCATCATCGACGATGGTTCCCAGTTCATCGCAGAGCACGGAGTAGCGCACGCGGCCGATGGGCAGGGTAGAAAACTTGTGGGTGAACACCAGGTCGAGCAAACGGCCGGCGTCGCTCCCCTTCACTTCGATTTTGCCCAGTGTGCTTACGTCGATGATGCCGGCGCGTTCGCGCACCGCGCGGTACTCCTGTTCGACACACGCTTCCTGATTGCCGGCAGCAGAAGGGTCGTAGTAGCGCGGCCGCTTCCAGTCTCCCAAGTCCATCCAGACCGCGCCCAGGCGGGCATGTTGATCGTGCATCGGCGTGCGGCGAACGGGATGGTGCCTCATGCCGGCGAGCGCGCCCAGAGTGACAGGCGGCGCGGGCGGACGAGCGACGGTTGTTCCCACCTGCGCGATGGTTTGGCCGGCGATTTGGGCGCAGAGATGGACGGCCGCCATCTGGCACATTCGGCCCTGGCAGGCACTTTTGCCCAGCTTGGTAAATCTCTTGATCAATTCCATGTGGCCCATGCCGGCTTCGATGGTGTCCGCCACATCCTGGCCGGAGACGTCCATGCATAGGCAAGCAATGGCGTCGTTCGATTGCGCAGACGGCGGCGGGAGATAGGCGTGGTTCGCGATTCCCTCTCCGGCGGCGGCTCCCACCAGGCTCACCCCTGGCGGCAGAGCTTCGGCGAGGAATGCTCCCTGGTCCGGATTCCAATGCAAGGGCGTGCGCGCCTGGGCCAGCAGGCCTACGTCCGGAACCAGTGGACCGCACATCACTACCAGGTCTGCCTCATACGTAACTGCATCAATTTCTAATGCGGAAACATGTTCTTTTCCGATGGCGCTCACCACGGAAGCGATGGGCACGCTTGCCACCACTGCAACACCTGCGGGCTCCAGTTCGGCTTGCAGCTCTGCACATCTCGCCGGGTCGCCAATCAACACGGCGCGCTTCCCGGGCACGATGGCATGCCGCTGCAGCAGGCGCCGGACGGCGGTCGAGAGCATGACTCCCGGCAGATCGTTGTTGGCAAACAGAAACTGCGTCTCATAGGCGCCGGTAGCGACGACCACGCTGCCGGCTCGCAGGTGAAGGAGCGTTTCCGCATTGGGCTGGCTATGATCGACTTGCACAGCACCCAGCAGATTGCCTTCATACAGGCCAAAGCAACTGCAGTTCACGTAGGTTGTGATTAGAGGATGGGCTTGCACTTCTTCGATCAGGCTGCGGAGATCTCCTCCAAGCGCGGGCAGCTTCTCGAGGATAGCCACGAGCTTGCCTTGGGAGGCTGCGGCCAAAGCGGCCTCTAAGCCACTGCTGCCGCCGCCGATCACAACCACATCGAATTGCAGGTAGGCATGCTCATAATGGTGTTGCGACTCGGCGAGCGGCGGCGCCGGGGGGAACCGCTTGACCGAAGCCGATTCGAATCCGCGGTAAACATTCTGGTTCTGCGATAGAACCGTCAGCCCGCTGCGCACCGGCAGTGTGCAGCTGCGCACGTTGGGCACCCCGTCGACGTTCACCATGCAATTGGGACAGGACCCGGTGAGGCAGAGCAGGCCACGCGGACGGCCCTGCTGATAGCTGTGAGTAAAGGTGCGAACCCCGGAGCGATATAAGGCGGAGGCCACGGTGTCGCCGGGCTTTGCCGCCACGGTGCTGCCGTTCCACTCGAAAAGGATCTCCGGCTGATCCATTATCCGGGCTGCTCCTGATATCCGGACTGCTGATTGGTCAGCGTGTTTCGACTTGCCTTGAACCACTCACCACAACCGGCGCGGTGGTACCACCATTCCGTTTGCACCCCGGCGACGTTGCGCTTATACAGCGCGTAGGTGATAAAGTCCTCGGCATTCGCGTCGGGGGAAGGTCTTTGCCGGACTTCTCCGCCAAAGCGAAATTCGTAGACGCTTCGTTCGCCGCAGTTGGGACACTTCAAGAGAAAAGACATGTTTCTTATCGTCCGATCACTCTGCGGGTGCCAGCCAGGGGAATGCCGCAGATCATGGACGCTTCCATGGTCAAGGCTGCCATGTCTTCCGGCTCCAGGTGGTGCACATCTGACTTGCCGCAGGCACGCGCCAGCATCTGGATCTCGAGCGTCATGGCTCGCAGCAGGTTCAACGCGCGCTCCGCACCCTGCTCGATATCGAGCCGCTTCATCAGCTCGGGGTCCTGCGTGGTGATGCCTACCGGGCAGCGGCCGGTGTGGCAATGATGGCAGTGATAGGGCTCGGTGCCCAACGCGTGGTAGTCCTCGACGTACAGCGGCTTGTTGCAGTTCAGGCTGATCAACGCGGCGGTGCCAATGTAGACCGCGTCGGCGCCCAGGGCCATGGCTTTCGCAGCGTCGACGCCATCGCGGATTCCGCCAGCGATGATGAGCTGCACTTCTCCGTAGAGGCCACAATCTTCGAGCGCCGCTCGCGCCTCACATACCGCAGCCAGGGTGGGGATGCCGGTGTGTTCCTGCAGAATGGCGGGCGATGCGCCGGTGCCTCCCTCCATGCCATCCACCACTACCACGTCGGCGCCGCACTTGGCGGCGAGCTTGACGTCATCGTAGGTCCGGCTAGCGCCCAGCTTTACGAAGATGGGCACCTGGCCGTCGGTCGCCTCGCGCAGCTCTTCGATTTTGATCACCATGTCATCGGGGCCGAGCATGTCAGGGTGTCTCGCAGGACTGCGCTGGTCAACGCCCACGGGCAGATCACGTTGATGAGCAATGGTCTCGGAAATCTTCGAGCCCAGCAGCAGGCCTCCAGTGCCGGGTTTTGCTCCCTGGCCAATGGTTAGTTCGATGGCGCTGGCGCCGCGCATATCGTGCACGTCGATTCCATAGCGCGAGGGCAGCACTTCGTAGACGTAGTCCTTGGCAAACTCACGCTCCGCGGGAGACAGGCCGCCGTCGCCGGTAGTATTCGATGTGCCTACTCGGGCTGCGGCTTTGGCTAATGCCGCTTTGGCGTTGTAGGAGAGGGCTCCCCAGCTCATGCCGGTAATCATGATAGGGATTTCGAGCTCCAGCGGCCGCTTGGCGAAGCGCCCACCGAGCACTGTTTTGGTAGAACACTTCTCGCGATAGCCTTCGAGCGGGATACGGGTAAGGCCGCAGGGCAGGAAGGTCAAATCGTCAAAGGTAGCCCAACGCCGTTGGCGCAAGGCGCCGTAACCGCGAATTTCGTAGATGCCGGTCTCCGCCTTGGTGTGAATGCCCTGCATCACATCCGGCGAATAGGTACCGCTGGTTTTCAGCAGAGGGCGAGTCGGGTTTTGCGCCGCGTCAGTCATTAAAGGGCATCCTGCCAGGCTTTCCAATTGTGCTTATCAAAGTTCCAGAGCTTGCGTCCGGCCACTACCTTGGTGAAATTGCGGCCCGCGGGCTTTTGCGCGCGCAAGGCTGGGGGCAGATGTTCGGCAAGCAGGCGGTCGAGATTTTCGCCCTCTTCGGAGGAGACCGGCTCGGCCACGGCATCTGTGCCCAGGTTGCCGATGGTTCCGCCGACGTAGCAGGTGGTGGCATACATTGAGTCGGCAAAGGCCGCCCCGGTGTTGCCGCAAACGACCAGCGTTCCCTTCTGTCCCATGAAGCCGGCCATGTAGCCGCAGTCGCCGCCCACTAATACCAGGCCGCCTTTCATGGAGACACCGAGCCGGGCTGCCGCATCGCCGTGGATCACCACTGTGCCCCCGCGAATGGCCGCGGCTGCGCCATTGCCTGCGCCGCCGTGAACCACCACATGGCCGTTGCTCATCGATTCCGCCAGGCCCCAGCCCGCACTGCCCTCCACGTGAATCTCAGCGCCATCGATGAGGCCGCCGCAGTAGTAGCCTACGCTGCCCAAAAAGCGCACTCGCCCGGGTTTCAGCAAAGCAACCGCGAGATTATGACGGGCGTTGGGGTTTTCCACGCTGATTTCCGCCGGCCCACTCTCCAGGCGAGTTCGAATCAGTGAGTTGATCTCGCGGACAGAAAGCGGTGCAGCATCGATGCCAACGGCGGCTATCTCGACCAAACGCGCACCTCCTCCACCTGGGCTTCAGAAACTTTGTAATTTCCCGGGATGGCGGAGCGGATGGCAATCTCCTCCGTGGCCACAGCGACGAACTCATCCGTCTCGGCAACCACCAGCGGCTTGAAGGCGTAGGGGTCCTTGACGAAGCCCATCTCCGTTGCGGTCACTGCCAGGCAGGAGAAGGCGCCATCCATATCGCGCAACACTCCGTCGAGCCCCTGGCGCAGGGTGGCGCCACGGTTGAGCGCCTCCGCCAGATAGACGGCCAGCACTTCGGAATCGTTCTCGGTGACGAAGCGTACTCCGCGCTGCTCATACTTACGGCGCAGCTGGTGATAGTTGGTGATGTGCCCGTTGTGGACGATGGCGACATCCGCCGCCCCACGCCCCCAGAAGGGTTGGGAGTGGCTGAGATCGACCAGGGACTCGGTGCAAAGCCGGGTGTGCCCAATGCCGTGGGAACCGGCAAACGCGGAGATGTGGTGCTTGCCTTCGAGTTGATGCGGGGTGCCCACTTCCTTGGCCAATTCCATCGCGTGGCCGATGCTGATCACCTCGACGCCTTCCCCGATGGACTCGATGGCAACGGTCAGCGTGGACAGGTCGATCTCTCCTGCAAGCACAAACCGCACATAGACGCCGCTCGATGAGAGGTCGGAGACGCCGTCCAACGCACTCAAGAAAATTTCGATCGCTTCGCGGTTGGCCTCGATCGCCTCGGAGGTCATCTCCAGTTCATCGCCCGCTTGCACACGCACGATATAGCCGGCGCGATGCGCCGGGCCGACCATGGCTACGCCTGCGGAATCAGGACCGCGTCGTCCCAGGGCTTGCAGCATGTTGAGCATGGTCGCGCCGAGCTGAGCATCGGATCCGCCACCTTTTCGAAAATAGCCTAAGATTCCACACATGTTTGCCGCCTGGCGCGAGATACTCTTCGTATACATCTAGTATACCAGAGGGTATCCGCGGATTTCTGGTGGCTCCGAATCGCCGCACAGGAACTCCGGGTAGGCAGACGAGGAACGATGGAACCCAGCGCGACGTTGTTGTTGTATTGCGAGGACCGCAAGGGGCTGGTTTTTGCCATTGCGCAATTCATCCTTGATCACGGCGGGAATATTCTGCATGCGGATCAGCACCAGGATGTGGAACTGGGCCTGTTTTTTATGCGCATCCAATGGTCGCTGGCCGGCTTTGACCTGGACCAACAGGCGTTCGACAGCGCTTTCGCTCCGCTGGCGGCAAGATACGGGTTCTCGTGGCAAGTGGTGATGGGGCAAAAGCGGCCGGCCGTGGCAATTTTCGTTTCCCACTATCAGCATTGCCTGATCGACCTGCTCTATCGCCACCAGGTTGGGGAGCTGCCCTGCCGTCTGGCCTTGATCATCAGCAACCACGAGGCCGCTCGTGATCTGGCCGGGTTCTATCACGTGCCCTTTCACTACATTCCAGTAAGCGGGGCGGGCAAGGTGGCTGCTGAACAAGAGCAGCTTTCGCTGTTGCAACAAAACGACATTGAACTGGTTGTGCTCGCCCGCTACATGCAAATTCTTTCTCGGGAATTCGTGGCGCAGTATCCCCAGGGGATCATCAACGTTCATCATTCCTTTCTGCCCGCCTTTGTCGGCGCCAGGCCTTACCACGCGGCGTTCCAGCGCGGGGTAAAGCTCATCGGGGCTACCAGCCACTATGTGACCGAAGTATTGGATGAGGGACCCATTATTGAGCAGGATGTCATCCGCATTTCGCATCGCGACCGGTTGGACGATCTGATTGGCAAGGGCCGCGACCTGGAGCGGATTGTTCTTTCGCGCGCGGTGCGCTGGCATCTGGAGCAACGGATTCTCTGCTATGGAAACAAGACGGTTGTTTTCGACTAGAGCAGTCTCCGAAAACTGCTGCGGGTGCCCCATTCGGTCGGAGAAGTGCTCCGGGAATGGTAGTATCCCGTGAAGATACCTTGGCAGTGATGAACCTCCAGACGTGGGGCACCCGTCCTCTCTTTAAGGATCATGCGGTCATGCGGATGAAAGTGTTTCTTCTGCTTTCGATTTTTACAAGCAGCATCCTTCAGGCGCAGCAGGCGGACCTGAAACCCCGGCCAAAGATCGGGCTGGTGCTTGAAGGCGGCGGCGCGCTCGGCCTGGCACACATTGGTGTGCTGCAGTGGCTCTATGAGCACCATGTGCCGGTGGACCTGGTGGCCGGCACGAGCATGGGCGGCCTGGTCGGCGGCATGTATGCGACCGGCCGCTCTCCCGAGCAGATTCAGCAGTTGATTCAGAACGTGGACTGGGACCAGGCTCTCAGCGGCGAGCTGCCGTTCAAAGACCTTTCTTACCGGCGGAAGGAAGATGCGGTCGAATTTCCCACCCGCCTGGAGTTTGGCCTGCGCCATGGCGTTCAGCTCCCCGAAGGCTTCAATGCGGGGCAGCAGGTGAGCTTCATCCTGGATGATGTGGCGCTTCCCTACTCCCAGATCAAGAGCTTCAACGACCTGCCAACGCCGTTCGCCTGCGTAGCGACCGAGCTTACCAGCGGCAAGCAACACGTTTTTCATGACGGCTCGCTGGCCCTGGCGCTACGCTCCACCATGTCGTTGCCGGGAATCTTTACTCCCGTACATTCCGGGACAAATCTGTACGCGGATGGCGGTCTGCTGAATAACCTGCCGGTGGATGTTGCCCAGAATATGGGGGCCCAGCTTACCGTCGCCGTCTACCTGCAGACGGCATCCTTCAATGCGAAACAACCACTGTCTACCTTTTCTGTTCTGGGACAGTCACTGAACGTGATGATCGCCTCCAATGAGCTCAAGAGCATGCAGATGGCGGACGTTCTTGTAACGGTTCCGCTGGATAAGTACACGGCGCTCGATTATGACAAGTCGGTTGAGATCGTGAAGCTGGGATATGAGGCGGCGGAACAGAAAAGTGTCATCCTGAGCAAACTCGCCGTGGATGACGCGGCCTGGGAGCAATATGTTGCACAGCGCGAGAGCCGCACGCTGCAGACCCCCGTACCCCAATTCATCGAGGTAACGGGCACCACGCCGGCGCTGGCCAACAAGATACAACGCCGGCTCAGCCCGGACATAGGCAAGCCGGTCGATAAGGCCAACCTGGAACAACAGTTCACCAGGATCGCGGGGACCGGGCGCTTTGCCACACTGGGCTACAGCATGACGGATAAGGACGGCAAGCCGGGCCTGCTTGTTTTGGCGGATGAGAAGCCCTACAGCCCGCCCATCGTGCGCCCCCTGGTCATTATTGATGGAACCAATTACAACGAGGTGTTGTTCAGCGTGGGCGCGCGGATTACTTTTCTGGACTGGGGCAGCTTTGGCTCAGAACTGCGCAATGACGTGATCGTCGGGTCTGTCTATGAGTTGAGAACGGAGTACTATCATCCCTTCACTCCCGCGACCAGGTGGTTCATCGCTCCGCAGGTAGGCCTGGTCACCAACAAGTTCTATTTCTATTACGACAACCACATCGACTCGCAATATCGTAAGCGCCAGTTTGGCGGAGAGCTCGATTTCGGCTACACGTTCGGCTCCACTGCGCAGGTTCGTTTCGGATACCAATCCGCCTATCAGCGCTATTCCCCGGTGATTGGCGATGCCGTGATTTATCCCATTCAATCGGGACGGATAGGAGTCTCGAAAGTCCTGTACGCTCTGGACCGTACGGACGATCCGGTTTTGCCTATGCGCGGGTGGTCCCTGGCTTACCGTGGGGAATGGTGGGACGCGAATACCGGGACCAACCAACCATTTCCGGTGACAGAACTGCGAAGCCACTTTGTGTTTCCTCTCAACACGAAATCCTCCGCCTACCTGTCGGCAGCTGGTGGTTCGACGTTGGGCTATGAGAATACGGGCATCCCTCCATTTTCTCTGGGCGGCGGTCGGCAGCTTTCGGCCTTTGGCGAGAATGAGCTGATTACCAATCAGTACTACCTGTTCCAGACCGGTTACATTCGCAGGATCGCAAAGCTGCCTCCATTTTTGGGGGATAGCATTTCGCTGGTTACCACGTACGAGGCGGGGAAGACGTTCTTTCTGCCTATGGAGCCGAGCGTGCCCATGGACGGCGTTGTGGGGATTGTGGTCAAGACCGCCTTCGGTCCCTTTGAGATTGCCGGAGCTGCGGGCAATGGCACCGACCATCGCAAGATCTTCTTTCAGTTAGACCGGGTGTTCTAGGCTGGGTTGCTCACGAAGCAGCCGTCGCCTGGCCGCCATGCCTACAAGAGCAACCTGGATGTTCGTGTACGCGGGGTTTCGTTATACGCAGGCAGTTCGAACGAGAGCTTTCAGGTGAAAATGCTGGCTAGTGCATGTCGAACTGCTCCGGTGCTGTGCCGGGTGGGTCTTGAAAATGATTGTCTCGCCGCTCATCACTTCGAGTTTGTCGAGCCAGCGGGTTAAAGTCCCGGCGGCTTGCACACATGAGGTTTGGGAGATCCGGCGGTTTTTTTTAAAATTGAATAAAATTGGTCCGTTTTACAGCTTTTGGGGACATTTGACGCGATTGCAAGGGTTTCGCGTTCTTTCAGAGACGTAAACGGAGCGAACCCAAGGGGTTGGGGACCCTGGTGTCTGGAGCGGCCGGGGCGCTGGTTGCTGGTGTGGACTCGCTGGGGATTGGGCGGGAGTTCAGGCTTGGGTCTGAGCCGGGGTCTCGGGACGCGTCGGCCGCGGGTTCGACCGGGGGAGTAGCAAGCCCCTCTTCTGTTGGCTCGGAGCCGGTGTTCTGCTCCTGCTGCTTGGCTAGCCAAGCGTTGGCATAGATCTGCGGGTCGGTGGTGGGCTGAGGAGCGGGTTTGTTCTGAGCGGAGCCGGCGCGCAGGTTTGGGATCAGGCCCAGGATGGCGATGATCAGGGTGAGAGCTTTGACTTGGCCGGAGATGCTGTTTCGAGTCATGTCCGGGTTCAGGCTGGCGATTTCCCAGAGGCGGGCCAGGACTTGCTCGCGGTCCAGATGCTGCCGGCGCGAGTCCTGGGCTTGCTGCTGGACGAGTTGTTGCTGCATGAGGGCGCGGTACTCGAGCATGTAGGCGCGGACACAGGGTTTGGACTTGATGTAGGCGGCGGTGTTGGGGTTAAGACCCGCGGCTTTGGCGGCCTGCTGGTCAGTCATCGTTCCAGAGAGGATCAGGCGGGCAAAGACCATTTCCTGATCGGTGATGAGGTCGTTGACTTTGTTTTTAGGCATAGGTGGCTCCGTTGAGTTGGTAAGTTGGGTGGGTTATGGGTAGGGGCTTGTTTTGCAATCATTGTGGTGCCGTAAATTCTGTGAGCTGTGGTTTTCCCCTGGGAGAAAACCACGAACAGACCTATCGCGAAGCTGCTGGTGCGCTGCAACGCGGTGAGGACAGATAAAAAAATCCCGCTTTGGCGGGATGCATGAGGCTGGCTGGATTTGTGACAGGGATCGAGTGTGGCACCGGACAGCGGTTAGACTGTCCTTCGCTCGCGTATAGGCCGAAACTACTGGCAACTGCCGGCTAGAGAGCGGGGACGCGAGAACCGCTGCCTGCCGATATCGTCTGGTTCCAAGATATAGCTGCTCCAGGATTGGAGCAAGACACGCGGACGTTATTTTGCGCCGTGATTACCATTTTGGAGGTTACTGCTGCGGCGGATTGGCAGGAAGGCAGAGGCACGGCGGGAACGGGGGGCAACTGGGGGCAGCCTGATGTGCTCTGCCAAATCGAGCGCCGAATAAATTACGCGGTTCAGGCCGTCCCCCTTTTGTCTCCCGTCCAGCCTTGTCTTGCGCAAGCCTAGGGTCTGCCCTTGAAACAGCTTGAATTGCACCATTGTTCCGTTCCAATTAGGGGTTATTTCGTCTGTCCCGCATCCCAATGAGGATCTCATCGGGCTTTCCGCAGACGCCTACAACATTGCCTACAACGGTGAGCTTGATATTACCTACGGATTGGATACCGCGGGCAGGGTGAACTCCATCGCTACCGGGGTCATAGTGGGCGCTTCCGGCACTCCGCTTACCTCCACTGCCTTCTCCGGGCTGACTTACTATCCTGGAGGCGCCGTGGCAACGGCAAATCTTGCCATCGATCCGACGAGCAGCGTTGCCGGAATTTCTCTTTCCAGAACCTACGACAATCGCGGCAGGCTTACCGGGGAGGCCGATACCAACAGCCTGAAGCAAAGCGCGTATAACTACTCAGTGAGCTACGACGGCAGCGGAAGCGTGAAGGCGTTCAACGACAGCGTGACAGGCGCCTGGACGGTGAGCACCGACGATTTGCACAGATTGGCCGGTCTGTCGGGGAACGTGCACGGAGTGGCGGCCAGCTTTCAGGAGACCTACGACTCTTTTGGGGACCGCAATGTTGAGTACTATACCTACAACGGGACCAAGACGCAGTCTGCGCCCTATCTCAATTTCTATAACAGCAATCGGGCCTCCGGCTTTAGCTACGATTATGCAGGGAACCTGCTTTCCGACGGGTGCAATAATTACCTGTATGACGCGGAGGATCGGATTTGCGCGGTGCAGCAACTGCCCCCTCTCAGTGGCACGTTTGGCTATGTGTATGCCGCGAACGGCCCGCTGCTGGGGTTGGGAAACCTTACCAGTTTCACCTGCGACCTGACCAAGAATGGGATGCTGACGGCAAACGGGCTGGCATTGACCAATGTGTATATGGCGGGGCCACAGGGCGAGCGACTGGCAGAGGTGAACGGCAGCTTCAATTTGCTGCATTACAATGTTTTCTGGGAGGGCAAGTTGTTGGGAACCTTCGCCGGAACAAGCGCAGTCCAGACGAATTGGCACTTTGCGTTGAACGACTGGCTCGGCACCAAGCGGGTGACGACAACTTCTACGGGCGCCCCCTGGACCTCCACCTTCAGCGGCCCTTTTGGCGATTTTCCATCGCAGACCGGGCCGGGCTCTGATCCTTCGGAAGAACATTTCACCAGCAAAGTACGCGACACAAATTCCGGGCTCGACTACTTCGGGGCTCGGCACTACAACTCCTATATGGGCCGATTCATGTCACCGGACTGGAGCAAGAATCCGCAAGGGGTCCCCTATGCAGACTTCACCAACCCGCAGACGCTGAATCTGTATAGCTATGTGAAGAACAATCCACTCTCACTCACTGATCCAGACGGGCATTGCTGGAGTGGGTTCCAATGGGCCTGCAATGTTGGACAAAGCTTCGGTAACCTGTTTAGTGGTGTCGGCTTCCATACCGATCAGACAGTCGAGAACAATCTTCAGAATGCGAACCAATACCTTCGCCAGCATGGCGTCTCTACAGAGGGAATGCGTGATGCGGCGATCCTTAAAACCTTTCAGACCTACACGAAGAACAACCCGGATACCGGTCAGACGTACTCAGGTAGAACAAGCGGGACCAGAAGTCCTGAGGAGAATGTCATTCTGCGAGACCGTAGTCACCACATGAACGAAGAAGGATACGGTCCCGCGAACCTTGATAAATCCTCTACGAATCCCGCCGCGATACGTGGCCGGGAACAGCAGCTAATCGACGCCAATGGCGGCGCGCAGTCGCAGGGCGGCACCTCGGGAAACGCCATCAATGGGGTCAGCCCCACAAACCCAAATAAGCCGGTTTACTGTAGCGCTTGCGAGAGCGAATTCCCAGTGGAGCCAGTCGGTCCAGTAGAGCCCATAGAACCGATCGAGATTCCTTTTTGAGTAGGGCATTGTCGTGCCGGGGGGCAGCATCAGAGTGAGTCGTCAGGACGAATTTTGGATTTGGTTTAGTCAGCATCAGGGCGAGCTGCTTGAGTTCGAAACTGATCGGGAAGGGGTGTTCGACGAAGTTGCAGCGCGACTGCAAAGCGTAAATCCCGACCTTACGTTCGAATTCGGCCCGAAAGGGTCGAAAAGAGAATTTGTGATTAGCGCGGGAGGGCTAAAGCATGCGTTTCCAGCGGTTGTTTCGCTTGCGAACGCTGCCCCTCGCTTCGACCGCTGGAAGATAGTTGCTTTTCGACCGCGTCGAGCGCCTCTAGATACTATAGAGTTCCGAGGCAAGCGAGTGAGTCCAAAGGACGTTGAATTTTCACTTCTTGATAACGGTACGACCGCTGGCATATATCTCTTTATCCCTGATTTTCGAGATGAGGATACCGACCTAAAGCAAATCGGCTACTTGCTCCTGGATGAAGCACTCGGAGAGTATGACGTGGAGGCCCGGCTCGGGCTGATCAAAATGCTACCCTCCGATACTCCAAGGAAAGGTGAAAGATATCCGTTGACTGAGTTGCCGATACGCTTTGATGAATTGGTCTATAGGCTAGAAGAACAAACCGGAAGACCCTCGTAGCCATTCCTGAAACAGTCAGCCGAGGAGCGCCATGCTTACGCATGGGGTTTACTGTGACACTCCACCCCTTCGCCCCTGATGCGAACTCGTTTGCATGGGCAGCGTGGAGCATGTCACCATGTAGAATTTCTCAAGCATGCGCGGAGTCACCTGTACGATGCAGCCGCTAAACGAAAACCCGCGTCTGGGCTTCAAGAGTAAAGATCCTGCACTGCATCCGGGGCACAACCTCCCCAACTTCACTGCTGCAATAGGGGATAGCTGGAGCGTAGCTTCAGAAATGCGGTGGAGTCATCAGATGGGGCGTTTTATGAGCCCGGATTTCAACGGAGCCGACGACTATGTGTTGTCTCCGGTTCCGTACGCGGACTTGAGTAATCCGCAGACCCTTAATCTATACGGCTATGCAGGAAATAACCCGCTGTCGAACGTCGATCCGGATGGTCATGCGACTTGGGCCGACTGCGGCGACGGCTCCGGCTCACAGTGTCTGTTCGGCGACCGTAACGGCGATCCTAACAAACAAAATGGCCAGACGGTCTATTGGAACGCCTCAAACGGCAACTGGGATAACAACGACCCGACAAAAATGAATGATGGCCGAATGAACGATTTGAGCGGCAGCCAGCTCATGGGCGTCGCTGGAGGTATGGGCGCTGACTTCGTGATCGGGAAAGTAACCGGCGCCATCGGGAGCATGCTGGGGCGAGGAGCCGAAGAGGCTGCTGGCACGGCTGCTAGCGGTGCTGGAAGGACGGTTCCCGATTTGACGAACCTGTCCAACAAAATAATTAAGGACATGGCTAGGCGAGGATGGACGAAAGAGGACATTGCCGCGACGGTGCAGAATGGAACTCCGCATGAAATCAAAGGATTCCGGTCCTACGCCAGACAATCCGGGGATTTCTCTGGGCAACAACCAGGCCGGGATGTTTCAGATGAGCGGCACGAATCGCGTCGTCAATCAGATCGGCGGAGCGATTTTCGGCGCTGAGAGCTTTTTCATGGGGGGCCTGCTGGGTGGAGCGGCACCCGAGGCTACCCTTGGCGTCGGGAAAACGCAAGTAAACTTCAGCAACGCCTTGGCGCACAACATCACTGCTCTCCGAGGAGATCACTTACCGCCGCCTGGAAGCGTCGCGGAGATAAGGCAAGCCGTGACCGCTGCGCTCAACGCGGGACAATATTCGACGAAAGGGAATGGAGCTATAGAAGGCACCGTGACGATCCAGGGCGTTCAATGCGGTTTCCGAGGAGCACTGGTCAACGGTGTCATGCGAATTTCCACTGTATTTGCCAATAGGTGATATGGAAAACGACGGCTTCATAGCTGTACCCCGGCGGCCTCTGACAACGCAAGAGGTTGAGTGGGTCACAGAGATCGTGCTCATCAGCCCACAATGGGCGGACGTCTCGCTCGGCTCACTGTATGTGATCGGGGAGTGCGCCTCGGAGCCTCGGTCTGTGGTGTTCGAGAAGCCGGAGCAGCCGCAGACTCCTCTTCTAGCCGGTCATCAGGGCTTGGTGGGTGAAATCGATCTCGCAATCCTTCACGGAGGAAAAAAGGAACCCTTAACCATCCTTCTGCACTACGCCGATGGGAGTCTCAGCCTCTTGGAAGTGATCTGGTATAACTTCCCAGAGCCGATTCCCCAAACATGGAACGTGGTAAGCCGAGAGGTCCGTCCTGGTCGTTAAACGCCTCTCTTGCTTCTTCACAGGCCGTCCCCTCGAGGGGTAAATTGGGTGACAGACGGAACGTAACCGCTACGGTGCGCACGACGAAGAGTTACCAAGCTTGGTTCTAGCACGGTGATCGTTCCGTCTGTCACTAGCTTTCAAAACCGGGCAGATATGGGGCACCCAGGGTTCCATTACGTATGGAGAGGTTGCAACCGAGCGACGGCTGGATTTGTGAGAAACGCGGAGTAGGATCTCTGCTTCTTTTACTTTGGTTGCGAAGCAAGCCATACGCAAGCTTCTCGCACCCGTGCAGCCTGCACCGTGTCGACTCGCAGGAAGTAGCGCTTGCCGTGCGCGCTGGGTTGGAATTTTGTTGTTCCGTCGGGCAGAACCAACACGTCGCCCGGCGGCGATACGTTGAAGTAGTCGCGGTCGGGCCGCAGATCGTAGAGCACGGTGGTCAGGTCCCAGCTGGGACGGTCATACGGCATCTTCGCAAAGACCCGGTAGGCTTCGGCGACGGGATTGCCCGCGGGAAAATCGTTCTCGATGCTGGCAGCGGGATACAGGACGGCCAAGCCGACCTCGAAGCCGCTGAAGTAAATATCGGTGGGCCACGAGCTAAAAACCCTGGCGGCGGCTGGACGATCGGTCATCACGTTGTACTCGGGTTTGCTCTCGGCAAAGTTCCCTGCCATTACAGTGAGCAGGCGCACTTTTTTCTTCACCAGGTCCATGCCGCTGAGATTGCTGTAGCGGTCAGGCGCGGACTGGAGGAGCCGGGCCAGGTTGGTCGAGAAGCCAACCTGGATGAGGGTGACGGCGCCATCCTGCTCGCTGGCCAGCGTCTTGCGGAGGAGTTCCACTGCATCCTGCACCTTGGCCCGATCAGGATGGCGGCCATGCAGTTCGCACACCTGCCTGACGTATAAGCCATCCTCGGTCGTTTTGCCGTCATGAACGATGCCGACCGGGATCGTGGCTCGGCCGTAATACTCGTTCACCATCCGGACGTACTCGGCGGCCCAGGGATTGTCTTTGCTGACGGTGACGGCGAGCAACTTGACCTCGCCGCGGGACGCGAACGCATGCAGCATCGCAAGCGCCAGCGCGTCATCCACATCGTTGCCCATATCGGTGTCAAAGATGATGCGGAGCGGGGGCGCGGCCGACGCGGGAGCGGCCATTGCCAGCGCAAGCAGGGACAGGAGAAAAAGCTTGATCATTTATGAGCCTCGGGAACCATGCGGTAGAGCGTCAACCAGTTTCTTTGTTGATTATCGAAAACTTCGTAAGCAGTGACTTTGTCGAGCCGGAAGGAGGATAGGCTCTCCTCAATATCCTGGTCAAGATCGTTCCACCCAACATACCAGCCGGGCTGATAGGCGGCCGCTTTCTGGCCGAGATCCTGCAGACTGTATCCGTCATTGATCGCTGGAATGCCGGTCATCAGGGATAACTGGTCGGCGCTTGCGCCCAACAGCAGGCGATGCTGGCTGCGGTCGGCATTGACGATCTTGCTGAATGGATTTTGCCGCGTCGTCGAAGTGGTATTGCCGGTGGTTCAGAAAGCCGAGAACCTGCGCTGCATCGAGCAACACGGCGAGAGCCAATGCAGCCGTCAGAACCGCGGCTGCGGGGCGACACCACGCCTTCAGTGGGTAAAGGGCAAGGACCAGCACCAAGATCACGGGCACAAGCATGGCGAGGAAATACCGGGGAGCGTAATCATCCTGGCGGCGAAGGATATAGAGCGCTTGCCCGGCGAAGGCAATCCAGGATGCGGTGAAGAGAGGGTTTTCCCAGAGCCGGCGGAGCCACACCAGCGACAACAAAAGCACCGCCAGCGCAGCCGGATACATGATGCGGTCGATCCAAAAACAGTGATGCACTAGCTGCACGAGGTAAGCACCGGTGCGTGCCGGCTCAACCAACGGCAGGGCGTTGATATGGAAGAAGTAGCGGAGGTCGGCCGCGTACCTGGAATGTAGGACGATCGACAGGTAGATGCCCATCAACGTGCCCGCGACCGCAATCACGATCAGGAGCGCACGCAGGAAGCGCTGAAGATTCTGCTCCGTTGCCCTCCAAAGCAACCACACGACGGAAGGCAGAAGAACGGCTGCCGTGGTCTTGGTGAGTAGCATGATGGGGATCAGCAAGCCGAGCATTGCCGGGGGCCATATCCGTTGGCGATTGGCGTAAGAAGCAACCCACAGCAGCAGGCAGAACTCGAAAACAACCACTGTGTCCAACGTCACCAGCCTGCTGTAGGCGAAAGCGAAGGGACTTGCTGCCAGCAGCAGCGCCGCCAGTGCGGCGGACGTCTCGGCATCGGGACCGCGATATCGCCGCACCAGGAGGTAGATAAGGAGGACGGAAGCAATTGAGAAAGAAACGCTGGCTGCGCGCACCGCCACAATACTGACGCCGGCGAAAGGAAAGACTGCGCCCATCAGGATGGGCCACACCGGGACTGCTACCGCAGGGTTGTAGTCCCCCGCGACCTGCCAATGCCCGACGAGAAAATGGCGGACGGCGGCGCTGCTCCACCAACCTTCATCGGTGAACTTGGCTTGATCCAACATCCAGGGCGAGTGATTGGGAAAATCGGCGCGCAGGAACGTGAAACGCAGGAGGCAGAGCACGAGCGCAAGGGATATGAGAGTCGCATGTAGCCAACGTTTCGCAAGCGTCAGCAAATGTTGCACCACCTACACTCGGCGCACCGGTGCGCCATACCGCGCGACCAAGGGATCTACGGTTAACAAAGTTATCCCTTCAACCATTGCCTGTGCGACGAGAATCCGATCAAACGGATCCTTATGAAGAAGAGGTAGTCCGTCAATCGCGACAGCGTGATCGCTCCTGATCAGCAACTCGCTGTAACCGTTATCCAGCAATCCGCGCCGCAACAATCGAGGATCTACTTGGAAATCGTTCCGACCGAGCCCTCGTTTGATTGCGATCTCCCAAAAGCTTGCGGCGCTGAAAACGAGTTCGTTTCCGGCGTCTTTCATAAGCCTCAACGCGGGCGCCGTCAGACGGCCAGGTTCCAAGGCGGCCCAAAGGAGCAAGTGAGTATCGAGCAGCAGTTTCACGGCTCGCCTTCGAACAATTTCTCTATTTCGGAACTGCCCATCCGGTCGAAGTCTTTTGGCACTGTGCCCTGCCCCGCCATGAACCCCAGTCGCCGCACCAGCGCCGCGGGCGGAGCATCGATCGCAGTGACTTTGACGAGAGGTTTGCCTGCCTTGGCGATAATGAATGGTTCTCCGTTGACAGCCTGAGCGACCAGCTTCGAAAGCTGCGTTTTGGCTTCGTGAATATTTACCGTATGTATGGTTTTCTTCATAGACTAAGTCCGGTTAGTCTAGTCTATCTTAGTCCAACTACAAATCCACCGCAAGCGCGAGTGAGATGGATGGTCCCATGGGTCTTCATCTTGTCCCGGCGGTGCTTCTCCAGAGCTTGCGGTGGAGGATCTTGAAGCGGGCAATGATTTCTTCCTGCAAAGGGTGCCGGCCGTCGCGCATCACCCAGCGGCCGTTTACCATCACATCGCGGATGGCCGAGCGGTTGAGCGAGAAGACAGCCAGTGGCAACAGATCCTCGGCGGAATGTCCGGCGATCGCTACGTCGTCCAGGTCCACAGTAAAGAAATCGGCGAACGAGCCGGGAGTCAACTCACCAGCGGCGACGCCAAGCGCGCGCGCTCCGTGGACCGTGGCGCAGTCGAAGAGGCGCGAGGCCAGGGTCTGCTGTCCAATCTGGTCGAGGATGGCGCGCTGCTGCCGCTCCAATCGGAGATGGTATTCAAGCTCGCGCGCATCCTCGAGCGGATCGATCTGCGCCTGGCTGTCAGATCCCAACGCGATGCGAATACCCGCCCGCATCACGCGGTCTGCGGCCAGCACGCCGTCCCCAAGATTGCGCTCGGTCGTGGGACAGGAGCATACGGTGGTATTCGCCCGGGCGAGGTTCGCAATCTCGTCCGCAGTGATATGGATGGCGTGCACAGCGGTGAAATCAGGGCCCAGGAGATTTTCCTTGTCCAGCAACGCGACCGGAGTCAACCCGTATTCGCGGAGGCAGGCCTCGTTCTCCCCGGTCTGTTCAGCTACGTGCATGTGCAAGGGGAGTTGCTGGCGGCGAGTCCACGCGGCAATCTCCTTGAGTTCGCGCAGTGGCACGGCGCGGAGGCTATGGGGCGCCACTCCGAATCGCACCGCCGGCGAATCGGCGGGATACGCCTTGACCAACGCTTCCACGTTGGAGAGAAATTGGGGCGCAGATTCATAGAATCGTATCTGTCCCGGGTCGGGCGGAAGTTCGAATCCCGATCGCAGGTAAGCCGAGCGCAGCAAGACAATCCGTATGCCCACCGACTGAGCCGCGGCGATCACCTGCTTGCTTAATAAGTTTGGATCGTCATAAGGCTGGCCGCCTGGGGCATTGTGGACGTAGTGGAACTCGCCCACGGTGGTGGCGCCGGCAAGCAGCATCTCGAGAAACGCCATGCGCGCTACGTCGTAGATTTCTTCAGGATCAAGCTGGGCGGCGGCGTGGTACATGGTTCCCCGCCAGGACCAGAAATCGCGGCCGCTGCTTGCGCGGGATTCTGACTTGCCCCGGATCAGGCGCTGAAAGGTATGAGAATGAGCGTTGACAAAGCCGGGAAGCAAGGCCTTCCCGGGCAAAGGAATCGTCTCAACGGGAGCGCCTGTAACCGTCGCTGACACAGTTCCCGACGGGGAGACGAGCAACCCGGGGCCGGCAGTGAATCCTCCCCCGGAATAGAGCAGCTCAGGGGTATAGAGGGTGTTCACGAGCCACGCGCCTGCTGCACCATTTCTACCAGCATCTTTCTGGTTTCCATGGGCGTGCTCACCTCGCGCAGGAATGGCAATCGGATACCCCGCATGCCGTCGTCTGTCTTGATGCGCACATGGAAGCCGAGACGATCTACCGAGGTCATCACCGCCTCCTTTGCTTCGGCGTGGGCAAAGAAGCGCGCCAGCAGGAGGAGCGATTCCTGGTGGTCGGCATTCATGTGCTGCAGGATGCCGGCGGCGGCATCTGCCAATGGGTCGGCGTGCGCCTCGACATAGTCCTGCGCCGCTACCCAACCCATCACTCCGAAGCCGCCTACGTAATAAACATCGATCACGTCCATGGCGAAGAAGGCGAAGTCGTCGAAGTCCACCCAATACTTGCTGTTGGCGTGACGTTCCAGGTAGAGGCTTCGCGCCTCCTCTAATCCAGACCCAGCGATGGGGGAGACGTCGCCAATCACCGTTACCCTGGCGGCGCCGAGCGGGTCGCCGGCAGCCTCCGATTGGGTCACCAGCAGGCTGGCCCGGCCATCCTGCTGCAGGTTTTGCGTGTGCATGGCCATGGTGCTGATCAAGAAGACAGGCCGCCCCGTAGCGTCGAGCGCGAAAGGCATCAAGGAACCGAAAGGATAGCCCGCCCGCTTGCGCGAAACGGTGGAGAGGCTGCCTACCCTGCCCAGGTGCAATAGGGTGCGCGCACGCTCGGCAAACGAAGGCTCTGGGACGGGGGGCTGAGAGTCGACCGCTCCGGTGCCCGCGTGCTTCCTGCTGGGTGGTGACGACATGGAGCCCTCCTCAAAGAAGTCTAAATGGTATAAGACAGACAAATGGGAGGAGCCGCGGATGTATACGCCCAAGGCCTTTGAAGTAACGGACCTTGCTTTGCTTCAGGCAGCGATGAAGCAGAGCGACCTGGCGACGCTGGTCACCATCACCACCCGCGGCCTGGTAGCCACCCATCTCCCGTTAATGCTGGACGAGACCCGGGGCGAATACGGAAGCCTGATCGGGCATGTTTCGCGCGCCAATGTGCAGTGGAAAGAAACTGACCCGGAGGCGGAAGCGCTGATCATCTTTCTCGGGCTCGACACTTATGTAACGCCTAACTGGTATCCGGCCAAGCAGGAGACGGGGCGCGTGGTGCCCACCTGGAACTACGCCGCTATTCACGCCTATGGCCGCCTGACCTTCTTTGACGATACGGAGCGGCTCCGGACGGTGGTGACCGAGTTGACCCGGAAACATGAGGCGTCGTTCCCTGCCCCCTGGCAGGTCACGGATGCTCCGGCGGTTTACATTGACTCGCAGCTCAAGGCGATTGTCGGTTTTGATTTCCAGATTCTGCGCCTGGAAGGCAAGCAGAAGTTCAATCAAAACCGTTCTGTCGAGGACCGGTTGGGGGTTATCGCGGGGTTGCGCGAGCTCCAGGAGGAGCGCAAGACGGAAGTGGCGGAATTGATGGAGGAAATCGAGTTCCGGCGTGGTCCGAACGGCGGCTGAGCGCGTCAAAACCCCTGTGATAGCCTGTTTTCAGAGTATTTCTTCCGTTTCTGTACATCGCTTGAAAAGGAGATGTGCTCGCGTGAAACCCGCCCATCTGATCGCCGCGCTCCTCTTAGCTCCAGGTCTTGCCTGCTATGCCGCATCCGGTGCGGGCACCGAAAGCGCTGCGCCCACGTCGTGGAATCAGGCAGCCGCCGCACACTACCTGGATAGCCGCGAAATATGGTGGCAGGGATGGGACACAGCGCAGCGGGACCATAAGACGGTTTGCGTTTCTTGCCATACCGTGTTGCCGTACGCGCTTTCGCGCTCCAGCTTGCGCGGACCGTTGGGCGAAGAGACGCCCTCCGGCCCGGA
This sequence comes from uncultured Acidobacteriaceae bacterium, assembly GCA_963758385.1. Lineage (GTDB taxonomy): Bacteria > Acidobacteriota > Terriglobia > Terriglobales > Acidobacteriaceae > PALSA-350. Next base: position 126,602 of record CAVWVA010000003.1, read on the forward strand.
ACACATTATGCTGAACAACGTGCTTCGACGGGTCACGCTCTGGGACCAGGTGGAGCCGTTCTATCACAACGGCGAAGCGGGCCCGACGAAAACGCCGGAGTCGCGAGGCACGGAGTCGGTTCTCAACGCGATCATCCTGGCTACCTACGATGTACCCAAGAACCACCTGACGGACATTACCCGCAGCGCCTTTGACGCGATGTGGGCGCTGCAGATCAAGACGGGCGACCAGGCGGGCGCGTGGATTTGGCTGAACTTCCACAATGCTCCGTGGGAGTCAAATGAGTCGCAATACTATGGCGCCGCGTTGGGGGCGATTGCCGTGGGGAAAGCTCCCGATGACTACCGGGACGATCCGAAGATCCAGGCGAATCTGCAGCTGCTGCGCGGCTATCTGCGGCGGGAGTATGCCAACCAGCCGCTCATCAACAAGATTTATGTTTTGTGGGCTTCGGCTAAGGTGCCCGGAATTCTGACCGCGAGCGAGCGCAGCACGCTGTTGGCGACCATCCTGGCCAAGCAGCAGCCGGATGGCGGCTGGAGCCTGACTGACCTGGGCACCTGGCAACGCCATGACAAGACGGCGCTCGAAACCAGGAGCGATGGCTATGCGACCGGCCTCACGATTCTCGCGCTTGAGCAATCGGGGCTTGGGCGCAACCTGCCTCAGGCGAAACGCGGGCGGGCGTGGCTGGCACAGAATCAGAACCCGGACGAGGGCAAGTGGCCGGCGTGGTCATTGAACAAGAAGCGTGATCCCGCCTCGGATATCGGGCATTTCATGAATGATGCAGCGACCGGCTTTGCCGTGCTCGCGCTGGAAGACAATCACTGAGACAAATTACGCCTTCGTCATTCCGTAGCTGACTAAGCTATACGAAAGCGTTTGAAAAGATCTTATCGGCCCACGTACGCTGGGGCGAACGTGGGGCACCCGTCCTTTTCCGGCATCATGCTGCGATGCCGGGACTATCGTACTGGAGGTGATTGTTCGGCGGACGGCACGGGGACTTCAGCCTCAACTGTCTGGGGTCGAACCTTTGCCGGCTTGGGCGTCTTGACCTTGGCGATGGAACGAGTTTGTTTTTGTTGCGAGCCTTCGACGACAGCCTCCATGCTCTTGAGAAATTCCGGCAGATTCATCTTTTCGCGGAACCCAGGCAGGTAGGGCTGGATCTTCTCGAACTGGAAGTACATTTCCTGACATGTATCGAAAATCAGAGACTCGTCGAGCGCACCGTGGACGACGAACGCAGCGACCATGTCCCAATATCCATACACCTGGAGAATGTGTCCGCTCGGTTTCCCGCCGTCCTTTACCAGGCTCACAAACTCATCTACCGACCTGGGCTTGAATTCACCCCCGACATAATCGCGCGCCGTGCGCAGCCCCGTCTCGCGACGGATTTCATACAGCTTGAGAATGAGTTCAGCTTGCTTCAGGGCGTTCCTGGTTTTCACTTCAATCTCCTGACCCGGCGGTTATTTGCGGAAGAAATTCCGGGCAATGAACAGCAGGTTGGCGGGCCGCTCCGCAAGCCGCCGCATGAAGTAGGGATACCACTCCGTTCCAAAAGGAATGTAAACGCGCACCCGGTAGCCCGCCGCCACCAGCGATCGCTGCAGATCGCGCCTCACCCCGTAAAGCATTTGAAACTCAAACTGGCCGGGTTGGATACCTTGTTCTTTCGCGAAGCGGCAGGTGGCATCCACCATCTTTTCATCGTGGGTGGCGATTCCGTGGTACACCCCACTGGGAAGCAGGATTTGCATCAACTTCACAAAATTCCTGTCCACATCGGCCTTGTCAGGGAAGGCCAGGTTGGCGGGTTCCTGGTAGGCGCCCTTACACAACCGTACCCGAATTCCCTCGGCCAACAACCGTTGAATGTCCGCTTCGCTGCGGTAGAGATAAGCCTGAATAACTACGCCCACACGGCCGCGATTTGCGGCCAGCCCATGCAGCTTACAGACCATATCCACGGTGGCCTGGGTGTAATTGGAGCCCTCCATGTCGATGCGGACAAAGGTGCCGGCGGCGGTGGCATGCTCCACCAGGCCGGTAACCATCGTCAGGGCCAGTTCGGGGTCGAGGTCCATGCCCATCTGGGTAAGCTTCACGCTTACATTGGCATCGAGCCCTCGCTCCTGGATGGCGTCGAGCAAGCGGTGGTAGATATCGGCGGCGTGTTGCGCCTCCTGTGGAGAATGAACATTTTCTCCCAGGCTGTCGAGGGTGGTCGAGATTCCCTGGCGGTTTACGGCCGCGGCCGCGGTCAGCACGTCTTCGACGCTCGTGCCGGCCACGAAGCGGGAAGACATCCGCCCGCCGAGGGTAGAGCTTTCAGCGAAGTGGCGTAACGGCGAGTTGCGGGAGAGCGCGATCAGAAACGAGCGCAGTATGGGCATGAGAACTGCTTATTCTCGCACACCGAGGCGGGAGTCGATCGGCGTGGAGGAAACCCTTTTGTCATTTTTCGGCTCATACCAGGTAGCAGGTCTCAGGAGTTTCATGGTCAATCAATGCGCCAATCCGAGTTGCGGCAAACCGCTGCACTATCTTCGTGAAGGAAGAATTTTTGTATTCGACTTGCCCGACCCGGATACACCCGTACCTGCCCCCGGAGGGCGGGCCCGCCGCTTGCAGCACTTTTGGCTTTGCGGCCCCTGCTCGGAAACTCTGGTGATGGAACAGACGGACGAGCTGCAGATTAAGGTTGCGGTAAAGTCGAGGAAGGTGGCGGCAGGCAAGGCAACGATCCTTCCCGGCACGCTGGCCTCGTAAGAGGCGTTAGCCTTTCACCACCGGCCACTCGGGGGTGAATTCGCCCACTTTTCGGTCGTAGGCTCCGGCAAACGCTTCCCATCGGATATAGGCGATATCCTCCAGCATCTTGATTCCGTCCTTTAGATAGCTGAGGCGGGAACGTTCGTCGTGACCCCAGGTGACGGGTACCTCGCGAATCTGGTAACCGCGCTTCAGGGCGATAAACAGAAGCTCCGGATCAAAACCCCAGCGCTCAATCCGTTGCAACTGGAAGATAGTCTGGGCCACGGGCCGGCGGAACGCTTTGAAACCGCATTGGGTGTCAGCAAAGGGCAGGCCCATCACCAGGCGAGTGATGGCATTGAAGCATCGGCCGAAAAACTGGCGATAGAGCGGTTGGTGCATGGTCTGTCGCTTGCGATCGAGCCAGCGGGACCCGATAGCGATGTCCGCACCCTGCCGAAGCGCGTCAAACAACCGCTCGGCTTCTTCCATAGGCGCTGACAGATCGGCGTCGGTGAACATGACGATTTCGCCCACGGCATGCAGGATGCCCTGGCGCACGCTGAACCCCTTGCCTCGATTCTCAGGATTGTTGAGGAGTCGTACCTCAGGGTGCAATTCGGCGAATTCCTGAACAATGGCGGCGGTCCGATCACTAGAACCATCGTTGACGACAACCACTTCGGCGTGCCAATCGCGCTCATGAATGCAGCGCAGAACCTCGTCCAACGCTCTCCCGATGCGGGCGCTTTCGTTGTAAGCGGGAATAACGATGCTGATCGATGGCCGTTCCAAACCTGTTCCCCAAAACGAGCATTCCGCCAGTGCTTGCGTTGATACGCCGTTGATTGTACGCCAGTTTGATTCGGACGGACGCCACGCTTGCTCCCATTTGTCTCTTCCTCAGATCACCCGAACGGGGCAAGCGAACGCTTTTTTGACGCTGAAAGTGACGAATTGGTTATCCGCTGCATCCGATCCACAGGCAGAGAATACTTATTAGCGTTTCGATGTACCATCAAAGTTGCTGCATCTACTATAGCTGACACGGGTTACCTTAATACTCTGGAGAAGATCGGACCATGACCAAGGCAGACCTCGTTGAGGAAGTGACCCAACTGGGCGATCTGACGCGCCGGGATGGGGAAATGATCGTGGATACCATTTTCGATTCCGTGATTCACGCGTTGCGTACCGGTGACAAGATCGAGATTCGCGGATTTGGCAGCTTCCGCATCCGCCAACGCAAGCCCAGGACTGGGCGGAACCCCAAAACCGGGGCCAAAGTGGACGTGCCCGCCAAACGAGTTCCCTACTTCAAGCCAAGCAAGGAATTGCGCGACCTCGTCAATCCCAAGGACGCGGGGCCGGGCGAAACCAAGTCCGGCAGTGGAGAAGGACACTCCGCAGCCTAGGTCGTTTTCCCTCGGGGAGACCGCGCACCGGGAGCGATGCCGATCACGCTCATCATTCGGCCGGTAAATCCTCGCTCGATACGGTGGGAGAAGAAACGGCCGGTATGGCAGCCAGTGCACTGCCCAGTGGCAAAGATGGCGGATTTTTTCAGCCCCGCCGCCAGCATCTGACGGCGGTTGGCTTCCGCCAGGTCCAGATGCATACGGGGCCCGATATCGCTATGCCCGGGCGCGCGGGCGGTGAGAAAAAGCATCGGATACTTTTCCCTGACCGGATCGGAGTCGTATACCTCGCGCAAGAGTTCCCCGGCGTACGGGAATTGCGATTCGAACTGCTCACGCACCTCGTCTCCAATGGAATAGCAGCACTGCCCGATTCCCGGGCCGATGGCAGCGATCAAGTTCTCCGGCCGGGAGCCAAACTCCAGCCTCATTCGACCCACGCCGTTTTCCACGATGCGCGCCAGTGTGCCGCGCCAACCCGCATGGAAGGCCGCAACTGCGCGATTCTTACGATCGGCTATCAGCACGGGTATGCAATCCGCGGTCTGGATACCCAGTAGCACGCCTGGCTCGTTGGTCATGAGGCCATCCCCTTTGAGGACCGCCGGCACTTCGGTGCTGAGGACGTCCTGAGCCCCGACTCTGCGGATGAGCGAGGAATGGATTTGCCGCAGCGTGACTAAGCCCAGCGGTTTTTTGCCCTGGCTGACCGCGCTGATGAACAGGTCTCGATTCGCAGCCACGGTGTTGCGGCTATCGGAGTCGGTGAAACCAAGATTCAGATCGGATTTCCCGGTTTCCCCGCGCTGATATGCGGTCGTTCTTCCCCCGATGCGGGTGCTAAAGCCGTGGACTAGCCAATCGAGTTCCGGCGGTTTACCGCCTGACCAGGCGGGTACGTTGACGAACTCCAACGGAGGAGCGGCGGCCTTGGGAATCGAGCGCTTGGTGGGGGAGGTCATCCAGAGCCATCTTACGTGGTCGGCGTGGCTCAGCTACCGCAACGTATTATCCTTAGTTGAGGCTACAAAGATGGCTGACGAATTTGCCACCAAAGCGGATCTAGTCGAGGTAGAAACCCGGGTTTTGGGGCGGCTTGAAAAGGTGGAAACCACCTTGCTCAAGGAGTTTCATAAATGGGCGCAAATCGCCGAAATGCGCATCCGGACCACCGAGGTGCTTGGTTTCGGCCTGAGCGACAGAATGGCGTCTCTCGAATCCCGGGTGCGGAATTTAGAACAAAATAGCGAATAAGAAGGTTTCCCAGGCTGGGCGCAAAGGCCCGCCTTCCGGCGGGCCAGCTTGAGAGGCATTTTGGGGAAGGGACTTTAAAAGGGGCTTTTTGGAGGAGAGCTCGCCTAGGCGAAGCTTCATTGGGGTAAATAACTACCTTGGGTTGGAAACGATTGAAGTAGCCTCTGTTGTTATATCGTTCAGATGCGTTTTCGCCATCGAAGTTGTTCCATCGGAAAATATTTTTTTGCTCGCATTGGCTCATGGCAGCGTCTCCGGCCGGAACATGCGCTCGGCCGCACCACTCAGGATTTGGCGAATACTTCGCCGACCCAATCCGCGAACGCATCCATTTTTTGTTCTCGCCCGAGAAACTCCTCGATCAGCTGCCTGCCCGGCCTGGATCCGCCCGGCTCAAGAATGGCCCGTCGATAGCGCATCGCGGTCGGCCCCTCGAGCAGGTTCGCCCGATCGAATTGGCCGAAGAAATCGAGCGCTATCACCTTGTCGTACATATAGGTGTAGTAGTTGGAGGAGTATCCGATGAGGTGGGTGAAGCTGGCATACATGCGATTGCCGTCGACCCACTCATAGGGCAGCATGCGCTTGTAGCCTTCCTCCAGCAGTGCGTCAGGATCCAGATTGTCAGGGGACTGGTTATGCACGTCAAGGGAGTAACTGGTGTAGAAGAGCTGGGTGCGGACCCCATCCGCTCGACCAAAAGCGCTGGCCCGGTTCATCCGCTCGACCAGCGCCTCCGGAATCGGCTCACCCGTCTGGTAGTGGCGAGCAAAGGACGCCAGGAGTTTGGGATCGTGAAAAAACTCTTCCAGCATCTGCGACGGCACTTCGACGAAATCCCCCTCGGTGGCGATGCCGCTCACGCCCGCCCAGGGCTGCTGGCCACCGAGTATCGCGTGCATAAGGTGACCGAACTCGTGGAAGAAGGTGACCACGTCGCTGTACTGCATGAGCCCGGGATCGGCGGATTTCGGGTCTGCCGCCTTGCCGCCGGGGAAGTTGCAGATCAGCGCCGCCTCCGGAAGCTGACGGCCGGCGATGCCGGGGATCAGCGGGGCCGCGCTGAACCACTTGTCTTTGCCCTCCCGTGGATGCATGTCCAGGTAGAAACGGCCGCATAACCGGCCTCGATCGTAGACATCCCAGGCAGTGACCTGGGGATGCCAGACGCCGGCATCCTGGTTCCTCTCGAAGCTGACGTGGAAGAGCCGCGCCGCGGTTTCCAGTATGCCCTTCTCCACCGCATCGTAGGGAAAGTAGGGGCGGACGGATTGTGAGTCGAAGTCAAAGGCTTCGCGGCGGAACTGCTCGTACCAATAGCCCCGGTCGCTGCTCTTAAGGGCTGCCAGCTCAGGCTGTTGTTTCCTGGCGAAGGCCAGCACCATCTCGTATTCCCGCAGGGCGCCGGCACGCGAAGCCTGCTCCAGTTCTGCGATAAATGTCTTCAGGTTAGCCGCCGAGCCCATCATCTGGTTGGCCGTTGCCAGGTCGGCCCAGGAGGCAAAGCCGAGAATCGACGCCACCTGGTGGCGCACCGCCAGCAGGTCGAGCAACAGCTGGCGATTGGCCGGGTACGCGCGGGTGTTGTAGGCGAGGAACATGCGCAGGCGCAGCTCCGGGCTCTTTGCGAACGTCATCACCGGCTGCATATCTGGGTAATCGGTGGTCAGGGTGATGACGCCCTGGGCATCCGCTGGATGGTTGCGAATGTAGTCAGCCGGAAGTCCGTCGAGTTCAGCGGCGTCGCTCGGCTCCACCCGGTTGATGTTTTCCTGCACATTCCTGGCGAAGAGGAGGGACAGCTCCGTCGCCTTGTCGGAGAGCTCACGCAGCCGGGCCCTAGTGGCATCATCTTTATCTACGCCAGCCAGGCGGTAGTTGAGCAGGATCTGGCTCACGTAGTGGGCGGTTCCCGGATCCGCCGGAGCCAGGTCTATGGCGGCCAAGGCGCGGTAGACCTGCTGGTTAAGCGACAGGATGGTTGCCGCTTCGGCTACAACCTGGGTGAGCTCTCGCGCTTTGTCGCGCACCGATTTGTCCGGGTGGACGCTATCCAACAGCGACGCGAGCGAGCCCGTGGCGCTCAGAGTGGCTACGGCATCGTCGTAAGGACGGAGGGTATTTTCCAGGGTTTTCTCACCTGGCGCCGCTAAAAGGCTGTCAATCTGCTGGCTCTGCCAGGCCAGACGACCCCGGACCCAGTTTTCGAGTCCTGGCGCGTCAACAAATCCTCCGCTTGCCGCCTCGCCAGGCACCCCTTCCGTCCAGGGGTGCAAGCCGGGAATTGCCTGTGTCGATAGGTTCAAAGTGGACCGCTCCTTATTCATTTCAAGGTTACCCTAGCCGCGGCCCGGCCTTTCGACCATAATCCGGGGCATAGAATACGGTTGTTGCATCCAGCAGACGTGGCCGGTAAGATGCCCAGATTGCAAACCATGAATTCTGCCCCATCTCTCTCGCAGCAATACTTACGCTCGCGCATGGGCAAAGTTTGCGTGGCGATTATTGGTTCGACGGCGGTCGAGATGGTGGATCGCGCCACGGAGGCGCTGCGCGACAGTCCGTTCCTGGAATTTCGCCTGGATTACCTGGAAAAACCGGTCGCGGGCTTACCTAAATTGAAGGAATTCCTGACCGAACACCCCGTGGTCACCGCGGTCGCTACCTGCCGCCGCGTCGCCAACGGGGGCAAGTTCAAGGGCGCCATCGCGGCCGAACTAGACGTTTTGCAGAAGGCTAGCGCCTCGGGCTTTCACCTGGTGGATCTGGAGTTGCAGACGGCCGAGGCCATCAAGGCATCGGAGCTCGACAAGCTGCGAGCGCGGGGCACGGCCCTGATTGTCTCGTACCACGACTTCCAGACGACGAAAGATCTGGATGGCATCTTCGAACGCATCCGCCCCTACGAGCCGGAATTTATCAAAATCGTATGTACCGCCAAGTCGCTTGCCGACAACGTGGTGATGATGCACTTTCTCGAGCGCGCGGGCGACATGGCGAACCTGGTTGGGCTCTGTATGGGCGACCAGGGAATCATCAGCCGGGTGCTGGCCATTCGCGCGGGCAGTGTCTTTACGTTTGCTGCCGCTACGCCCGGCGAAGAGACGGCTCCGGGGCAGATTGCCGCTCGCACGCTGACCGAAACCTATCGCATTGGGCAGATCGACGCGGCCACCCGGGTGTACGGCGTGGCTGGTAATCCCATTAAGCATTCGCTCTCTCCCGTGATGATGAACACCGCGTTCCATCGGGAAACGGTGAATGCGGTGTACCTTGCTTTGCAGACCAGCAAACTGTCCGACCTGCTTACCCTGGTGCGCGAGGTGCCGCTCTCCGGCTTAAGCGTAACCATGCCGCTCAAGCAGGAAGTGCTGAAGCACCTGGAGAACATGGACCCGGTTTCGGCGCAGATCGGGGCGTGCAACACCATCGTGCGTGCGCACGACGGAAAGCTTTATGGCTTCAACACCGACGTGGGGGGCATCGTGAGGCCACTCGAGAAGCGGCTCTCGCTGTCAGGCGCGAAGATCCTGGTATTGGGGGCGGGGGGCGCGGCCCGGGCAGCGGTGTTCGGCCTGGTGAATAAAGGAGCGGAGGTTTTGATTTTGAACCGAACTCCGCAAACCGCGCAGAAGTTGGCGCGCGAAGCCAAGGCAAAAACCATTCGCCGTGAGCAACTGGCTAAGACCAGCTTCGATGTGATCGTGAACGCCACTGCGGTTGGCATGCACGGGGTGAAGACGCAGTCCATCCTGGAAGCGAAAGAGATCAATGCTCGCCTGGTGTTTGACCTGGTGTACAACCCGGTGGATACACCGCTACTGAAGATGGCGCGGCAAAAAGGAATTGCCGTGGTCACAGGGATTGAGATGTTCGTGCAACAGGGCGCGCGCCAGTTTGAAATCTGGACCGGCAAGCGAGCTCCTGAAGAAGAGATGCTGCGGGTGGTAGTGCACGCCTTGCGGCAGCAGACCGCACCTGTTGCGGAATCAGCAGCACACTAGGAACCGCTTGGACAGAAATGCGCAGTACTGGATCGGCCATCTTGGCCTGAGCCCGCACCCCGAGGGGGGCTACTACCGCGCCACTTATAAATCAGACCTGACGATTGCCCGGGGCGCTTTGACCGCACGCTTCAAGGGGGACCGCTCCGCGTCCACGGCAATTTACTTCCTGCTCGAGGGGAAAGATTTTTCTGCATTCCATCGCCTTGCGTCGGATGAGGTTTGGCACTTTTATGCCGGCAGCACGCTGGTGGTGTATGTTATCGATCCTGACGGAGCTGTGTCTGAGTTGCTTCTGGGCAGCCAGCCGGATGCAGGAGAAGCTTTTCAGGGAGTGGTGAAGGCGGGTTGCTGGTTTGCATCGCGCCTGAAAGACGCGGGAGCTTTTGCGCTGGTCGGCTGCACGGTGGCGCCGGGCTTCGAGTTCGCAGATTTTGAGATGGCCGCGCGCGCGGAGCTAATGCGCGCTTACCCGGAACATCAGCAACTGATCGAAGAGCTGACGCGAGCCTAGGGTCTCCCCCTCTTCGTCCCCGGACTAATCACGGTGAACCGCGGCTTCACTAACTCCAGTAACCGCGGTCCAGCGTGCGGTACTGAATCGCCTCGGCGATGTGACCGACGGTGATGTTCGGTTCCGCATTCAGATCCGCGATGGTGCGGGCGACCTTGAGGATTCGGTCGTGCGCGCGCGCGCTCAAGCCCTGCTGTTGCATAGCTCGTTCGAGCAGCCGTTCGGCTTCTGGGGAGAGCTCACAGTAAGTACGGATCTGCCGCGTGTTCATCTGTGCGTTGGTGTAGATTCGGTCGACCGCAAAACGCTGGTGCTGCCGCTCCCTCGCAGCCAGTACCCGCGCGCGGATTTCCGCTGACCCCTCGCTGGCCGCCGCGGAACGAAGCTCGCGGTATTGCACGGCGGGAACTTCAATGTGGATGTCGATGCGATCCAGCAGCGGGCCGGAGATTTTTGAAATATAACGCTGCATCATGGGGGGGGTGCATAGACACTCGTGCGACTTGTCGTTGAAATAGCCGCAGGGGCAAGGATTCATCGCCGCCGCCAGCATAAAGCGAGCGGGAAAGCTGAGCGACATGGCGGCGCGGGCGATCGTCACCGTGCCGTCTTCCAGCGGTTGCCGCATCACCTCCAACACGCTGCGGGGAAACTCAGGGAGTTCGTCCAAAAACAGTACACCGTTGTGCGCCAGCGAAACCTCACCCGGACGCGGAATACTGCCGCCACCGATAAGCCCTGCATCCGAGATGGAATGGTGCGGGGCGCGAAAGGGACGCTGCGTGACCAAACCAGCATCCGCATCGAGTACTCCGGCAACGGAGTGGATCTTGGTCGTCTCGAGCGCCTCTTCCAGGCGGAGGGGCGCAAGGATGGAGGGCAGCCGCTTGGCCAACATGGTTTTGCCCGAGCCGGGCGGACCGATCATGAGAATGTTATGGCCACCGGCAGCGGACACTTCGAGTGCGCGCTTGGCCGTCTGCTGCCCACGAACATCTTTGAAGTCGAGAGCGAAATCATGCAGCTCACCAAGAAGATGCTGCGAGTCGACACGAAGAGGCCGCGCCTGAGGTCCCCCATTTGCAGCGGTGTTCAGCAGATCACGCACCTGGATCAGCGTGCGAACCGGATAGACGTTCAAACCCTCAACCACGGCAGCCTCGGCTGCGTTGCGCTCCGGCACAACCAGGTTGGCAATGCCACGCGCGCGTGCGGCGACAGCAATGGGCAGCACGCCAGGAACCCCGCGCAGCGCCCCATCGAGTCCCAACTCACCTACCAGCAGGAACTGACCGAGATCTCTTAATTGCAGAGCACCGTAGGCGCCCAGAATCCCGATGGCGATCGGCAGGTCAAAACCCGATCCTTCTTTCTTCAGATCCGCGGGAGCGAGGTTGATCGTGATCTGCGTGGTAGGAACGTCGAAACCGGAGTTCTTGATCGCGGCGCGAACGCGGTCGCGGCTTTCACGCACCGCGGCATCCGGCAAGCCGACGGTGTGAAACCAGTCTTCCATCGTCTTGATGCCCGAGTAGTCAACTTCCACATCGATGATGTGTGCGTCGATGCCGTACACAGCCGCACTCAGTGCCTTGAAGAGCATGGCGGCTCCAGTTGATCCGGTGCCGCGAGTATAGCCACCGCAAGCCTTCGACTCAATTGCGTTCTGTGTTTATAAATTATGTTTAATGCTATTCACGTGGCCCAGCCCCCAAGCGCGGACACCATGACCGAACGAACTTCTATCGTTCCACCGCCATCGCCACGGAATTGCCACCGCCGAGACACAGGGCTGCGACGCCACGATGCACATCGCGGCGCACCATCTCATAGATCAACCCGACCAGGACTCTGGCGCCACTCGCGCCGATGGGATGTCCAATCGCCACCGCGCCTCCATTCACATTCACCTTTGCCGGGTCGAGGCCAACCTCCTTCATCACGCCTAAGGCCTGCACAGAAAATGCCTCGTTCAGTTCGTAGAGGTCAGGGTGCTCTTTTGACCAGCCCGCCTTGGCCAGCACGCGCTGGATTCCCAGAACGGGCGCCAACATCACCCACTTGGGCTCGATGCCGCTGGTAGCCTGGGCGCGAACATGAACCATCGGCGTAAGCCCGAGCGTCGCAGCTTTCGCCGCCGACATCACCACCACGGCGGCAGCGCCGTCATTCACACCGGGCGCATTGCCGGCGGTGACAGTACCGTCTTTTTTGAAAGCCGGTTTCAGTGCGCGCAGCGCCTCGAGCGTGGCATCTTCGCGCACGGATTCGTCACGATCGAAGGTAGTGGGCGATTCGCCCTTCTTCTTTGCCGGAATCTCAATGGGCAGGATTTGCGATTGCAGGTAGCCTGCCCGCCAGGCCGCCGCCGCCTTACGATGCGAGTTGAGCGCATAGCAATCCTGTTCTTCGCGCGTGATGCCGTGTTTCTCCGCGACGTGCTCTCCGGTGATGCCCATGTGGTAGTCGTTATAGATCTCCCACAGTCCGTCGTGGATCATCGAGTCAACCACCGTCGCGTTCCCCATGCGGAAGCCACTTCGACCCTGAGGCAGAAGATAAGGCGTATTGGTCATGGATTCCATACCACCCGCGATAACGATTTCGGCATTGCCGGTCTGGATCGCCTGGACGGCCAAACCAACCGCCTTCAACCCCGAGCCGCAGACCATGTTGACGGTCATGGCGCTGACCGAGGGAGACAGTCCACCGTGAATCGCTGCCTGTCGCGCGGGGTTTTGTCCCAGTCCTGCGGAGACGACGTTGCCCATAATGCACTCGTCGACCTGGCCGGAGTTGAGTTGCGCGCGTCTTAGAGCTTCACGCACCACGAGCGCTCCCAGTTGCACGGCAGAAAAGCCCGACAGTGCGCCCTGAAATTTCCCAACCGGTGTGCGTACTCCGGCGACGATGACTACATCTTCCATATAGGCGGCCTCGCTTTTTAGATGCCGAAGTGCAGAGCGTGCTTCATAAATGCAGCCAAGGCACCAGAAGCGGTGAGATGATCTTCTTCTTGAAGCAACGCAACACCATAACAAGAGGTACCCTTCTCAGGCAATGTGCAGCGGGGGCAGCGTGCGGCAGTAAGGCCGGATCGCAAGGGAAGAGAAACCTGGCGGAGGAAAGGTACTGAGGCTATGACGATACTGGAACCACCGCAACCTATCGGCGGAGAGACCAACGAACAGGGCCTGATTGCGCCCTGGTGGCATACAGCACTGCTGGTGCTGTTGATCCTCGGCCTTTCCGTCGCTGGGGTCAGGCAACTGCGCAGCTTTGGAAACCAGCCGCTACACCTGGCTGCCAACTACATGCTCACCATCGCGTACGAGTGGATACTGGCCGGCCTTGTGCTGTGGGGCATTCATTTGCGCAAGATTCCGCTGCGCCAACTTCTCGGAGAGCGACGGCCGGGAGCGAGCGCGTGGCTGGTTGATGTGGGCGTGGCACTCGGCTACTGGGTGGCGGCGCTCCTGGTGCTGGCGCTCCTGGGCAACGTGCTGGTGAAGATCTCCGGATCGCACATCGATCCGCAGAAAATCGGTGACGTGACCCAGAAGCTCGCGCCGGTCACCCCGGTGGAGATGTTGCTCTTTGTGGTGCTGAGCATTTCCGCCGGTGTCTGCGAGGAATTGGTCTTCCGCGGTTACCTGCAGCAGCAATTTGCCCGGATGGGACGCAAGATCTGGGCCGGGGTCGCGCTCTCCGCGATCGTGTTTGGCTGCGCGCATGGATACGAAGGAATTGCAGGAGTATTGCTGATCGCCGCGTATGGCGCGATGTTTGGCGTGCTTGCGCTGTTGCGGAGAGGATTGCGCACGGGCATGATCGCGCACGCCTGGCATGACACCGTCAGTGGTGTCGCGCTGGTTTTGTTGCGACATTACGGCGTCCACATCGCAGGAAAGTGAGCGTATCTGAAACTGGGTGGTTGGCTTTAACGATTCCAATCAGTCAATTGATCTTCACGATTTGCTATTTTTTTCTTGACACTGAATTTTTAGAATTCTATACATTCGTTAACTGCAAAGTATCTCTTGCAGGTTCGATGTCGACTCGACAAAGGGAGAATAGAAACAATGGCAACCAAGAAAGCAGTAGCAAAGAAGCCAGCGAAGAAGGCAGCCAAGAAAACAGCAAAAAAGAAGTAAGCAGTCAACGTAACAGGCAACACAATCGGGGGACGCCAAAAGCGTCCCCCGATGTGTTGTTGGGCGAAGTAGAATCGCCAGTGTTTATGCGGTTGCGGCGACTGTTGCGGCCAACCTGTGAATTCTTCAGTCGAGCGTGGGCAGAGAACTTCGCAGGCTTGCAACTCTCGATCGCGCGTGTTGTTGAGCGGATCTCTGCTTCCGCTTTTCCCTGGTTTCGCACTTGGCGCGGTGCCTGGACGGTCCACATTTCACGGCGGCCGGCGGTGGCAGCCGGCCCTCTGCGGATGGAAATAACCGACGAGCGGCTGACCAGGAAGCGCCTATCCTTACTAAAGTGGTACTTCGCCATGACACCTTCTGAGGACACGGTGACGCGATGACGCGACGACGGTGGATTGCCGACGACTGGGACGACACCAGTGCTTTGCTCAAGGGCGACCAGGCGGATCACTTGATTCGTGTGCTGCGCGCACAAGCCGGTATGGAGTTCGACATGGTTGCCGGGGATTGTGTGTGGCGCGCGGTTATTTCCGGCATTAGCGGAGACGCCGTGGAATTCAAATTGCTCTCTGAGGTAGAAGCAGCGCCTGCGCTTCCGGTAACACTCCTGCTATCGGTGTTCAAGTTCGACCGCATGGAGTGGATCATCGAGAAGGCGACAGAACTGGGAGCCGAGAGGTTTATTCCCATGAGCGCGCGGCGTAGTGAGAAGCACCTGGTCCAAGCGGCGGCGGCACGGGTGGAGCGCTGGCGCCGGGTGGCGCGCGAAGCGGCGAAGCAATCGCGCCGCTCGGATATTCCTGTGGTGGAAGATCTGGTCGCGCTGAAAGCGGCGGTGCGCATCAGACCGGCGCAACCGGGTTTGCGTTTGCTACTGGCCGAGCAGCAGCGTTCGACAACTCTGTTTCAAGCGATGCAATCCGCGCTGCTCCAACCCACCATGGAGAAGCCGGCGGTGAACCTCGCAGTGGGACCGGAAGGCGGATGGACAGCGGAGGAAGAGGCTCTCTTTGCAGCGGAGGGTTGGCAGCCCGTGAGTCTAGGTCCGAGAATCCTGCGCGCCGAGACGGCGGGAATTACCGCAATGGCGGTGGTCGCTGCAATGCTTGGTTGAGGGTGCGGGGATGAAGGAAGCATTAGGAGAAGATCTCTCCGTGCCGCTTCGCTTCGGTCGAAAAACATCTCCAGGAGAGGTCCGCAGAACTGCAGATCCCTCGGCTTCGCTCGGGATGACAAAGGGGAGGACGACGCTTCCATGGAGAGCGCTTGCTATACCGAAGGAGTGATTCATCCAGTTGGTTCGGCCGCAGGCCCATGACTCCTCTGGCCCTAATGAACAACGCTTCTTCAAAAGATCCTGAATGGTGCAGAGTCAGGGGGCGACGGCGGCTTCATTTCCCACAGCTCGCAAAGAGCGCGAGATATGGGGCACCCGCATGGGTAGCCAGGATGGAGTTTCGCCAACGGGCTAGTCGCATGCGGAGCGGTAGCTTAGCTGAAGAGGTCCTTCATCTTTCCAAGCAGGCTGCGCGAGGTGGGCTTGTTCTCGATGTGCATGGTTTCTCCGAGCTGGCGCAGCAGGTCACGCTGGACCTTGGAGAATTTCTTTGGCGTCTGGACGACGATCTGCACCACAAGATCGCCACGGCCATGCTCATTGAGATGGGGCACACCTTTACCGCGCAGACGGAACTCCCTGCCGGACTGGGTTCCCTCCTGGATGCGAAGGAGGGTGTCTCCTTCCAGCGTCGGAACGTGAATCTCATCGCCCAGCGCAACCTGGGGGAAGGAGACGAACACGACGCAATGAAGATCATTGCCATCGCGCTCAAAGAACTCGTGCGGCTTTACTGACAACACCACATAGAGGTCTCCCTTTGGGCCGCCGGAACGGCCCGCGTCCCCTTCGCCCTGGTAACGAATGCGGGTGCCATCTTCCACTCCGGCCGGCACGCTCACGCTGATGGTGTGACGGCGGTCGGTTAATCCTGCCCCGTTGCACTGCGGACAAGGATCGGTGATCACCTGGCCGGCGCCATTGCAAATGGGGCAGGTGCGAGCAATGGAAAAAAATCCCTGCTGGTAACGAACCTGTCCGCGGCCGGCACATTGCTTGCAGGTTTCGGGTCCGCGGCCGGCGGGCGCCCCACTACCACGGCAATCGACGCAGATCTCGGCACGGCGAAACTGGATTTCTGTCTGCTTGCCAAAAACTGCCTCTTCAAACTCCAGCGAGAGATCGTAGCGAATGTCGCGGCCGCGCTGCTGCCGGCCGTTGCGACGGCCTCCGCCCATGTTGAACATCTCGCCAAAGAAGTCGCCAAAGATGTCTCCGACATCTGCGTTGGCAAAACCTTCGAAGCCGGAGGCACCCGCACCAACACCGGCGTGCCCATAGCGGTCATAGGCTGCGCGCTTTTGCGGATCGGAGAGTACCTGGTACGCTTCGCTGGCCTGTTTAAACTTCTCTTCCGCTTCCGGATTCGACGGGTTGCGGTCGGGATGAAATTGCATAGCCAAACGGCGGTAAGCGGTCTTGAGCTCCTGATCACTGCAGTCGCGAGAGACGCCCAGAAATTCGTAGTATTCGACTTTGGTCACGTTGGATGCGGTACTCATGCTTCTTTCTGTTGCGGATTATTTACGATTCGGACCAGAGCAGGACGGAGCAGCCGGTCACGGATACGATATCCCCTGCGGACCTCTTCCAACACCTGGTGATCGGGAAGGTCGGAGCGGTCGACGCTCTCGAGCGCCTCGTGTATGCGGGGATCGAAGCGCGCTCCGACGGACTCTACCGGCTGCACGTTGAGGGTTCGCAAGACATCTTCCATCTGTTTCACGATCAGCTCGATGCCGGTGCGCAGTTGCTCCACTGAGCCAGCCGATCCCAGGGCGAGATGAAAATTGTCGAGGACCGGTAGAAATTGCTCGACTGCGCCAGAGACAGCGAAATCACGAAAGTCTGCCCGTTCGCGCGACTCCCGTTTGCGGGCGTTCTCAAATTCCGCTTGCAGACGCGCCAGGCGGTCGACGAGTTGGTCGCGCTCGGCCTTGAGACGATCAACCTCGCTCTGCAAATGAGCTGTGGCTTCTCCGCTGTTGGTCTGGGTTGCTTCGGCTGCGGTCTCGATGGAGTCCGCACCCGGATCGCTGTTCTGTTCGCCATTGATGGGGTCGTCGATTTTGCGTGCACTTGCCATGATGTATTAAGTGATAAGCCTTTCGCTTACTTGATGCAGGATCGTCATGAACGATGCAGAGTGCTCCAGCCAGTCGCGGGACCCTGTATCGATAAGAAGGATGCTATTGCGTGGGCAATATCCGTTCCGAAAGCTGGGCGATAAAAGAGACCGCGTTGATCGTCTCCTGGTAAGCGATGCGGGTGGAACCAATCACGGCCACCGTTCCCAGGCTTTGCGTGCCCAACCTGGCCGGCGCGCCGATAAGAACCAGATTCCGCATCTCGGGAATTGTCTCCTCCAGGCCAACGACAACGCGCACCGACTGCTGACGAGCATCCACGTACGCGTCAAGCAGTTCGATCAGCCGTTGTTTGGTTTCGAGCGCGCTGAGCAACTGGCGCAGACGCTCTCCGTCAGCCTGGCCCGCAACCAGGTTGGCGACTCCCACAATAAAGATAGATTGCACCGTGCTTTCCTGTTCCAAAGCACCTTTACGGCATAGCTCGTCGATAGAACGCATCAGCTGGTCGTATTCACTGCGTTCCTGCTCCAGGCGGCGGCTCAACTCACCACGGATGCGCTCAATCGACCAGCCGCGAAAGTTCTGGTTGAGAAAAGCCGCAGCGCCTTCCAGTTCTCCCAATGAGAGATCCCGGTCGAGCGTCAAAACGCGATCCAGAACCACTCCCGATTTCGTTACCAGCACGGCCAGTACACGCCCGGTCGAGATGCGTGAGAAGTGGATATGGTCTAACCAGAAATTCTCAGCTTGGGCAGCCATGGCCACACCGACGCCGCTCGAGACGAGTGCCAGCACGTGCGAGGTTCTTTCCAGAAACTGTTGCCGGCTACTCACTCCGGCAAAGCTATCTTCAATTTGATCTCTGCGCTCCTGCGTGAGCGTGCCGGGTGCGATTCTGGCGCCCCCGTGAAGCTGCTCAACATATAAGCGAAAAGCACTGGCGGTCGGACACCGGCCGGCCGAAGTGTGCGGCTGCTCGAGCAGGCCTGCCTCCGCCAACGCGGCCATCACATTGCGAATGGTTGCCGCGCTCATGCCTTCCTTATTTTCGAGTTGGCGCGCCACGGTCTGGGAGGCGACAGGTTCACCGGTCGCGATATAAATCTCGATGATCGCGTTGAGAACCAGCCGGTCGCGCGGGCTGATCCGAAGGTCGGGAGACATTGTCCACCTGCCCTATGCCACTCATTCCACACTGTTTTGTTTCCAAACAGTGCAGACTTGCCAATGAAGATTTTAGAAGGTTGAGTGTAGCACTGTCAAGATTCCGGAGAGCGCGCTCTGCTCAACGAAAGACTCGCAAATCTCTCCACTACGCTTTCCAGGAGGGAGTATCCACACTGGGCCGTAGGCCGAAGCGGGCGCGTAGTGAGCGATCTGCGGTTCCTAGCTGATTTCCAGAATGTTCTCATCCTTAGCCGATTGTGCCATGGCGCGTTCGGCTACCTTGCGCGCTACCTCGAAGAATTGCCGCGCGTGCAGGTTGCCTTCGCCAGCGAGCACGATGGGCAATCCGTGGTCGCCTCCATGACGGATTTCCGAGTCCAGCTCAATCGAACCGAGAAAGGCCAGATTGGCTTGCTTGGCCAGGCGCTCCGCACCGCCGCGAGAGAAGATATCGATCACCTGGTTACAGTGCGGGCAGGTGAACTGGCTCATGTTTTCCACCAGGCCCAGCACTTCGACATTGACCTGGTGGAACATCTCGAGCGCCTTGCGTGCGTCCTGAAGTGAGACATCGGATGGGGTAGAGATGATGACCGCGCCGGTAAGAGGCACCGTCTGCACCAGCGAGATGACCACGTCACCGGTGCCCGGCGGAAGATCGACGAGCAGAAAATCGAGCTCGCCCCACTGCACCTGCTGCAGAAACTGGCGAATGATCTGGTGCAGCATGGGGCCGCGCATGACCAGCGGCTTATCGCCGGGGGAAATAAAGCCTACAGAGATTAGCTTCACGCCATGGGCGACGAGTGGCTCGATGCTGGTTATTCTCGAGCACCCGGGGCTGCTGGCCGATGCCCATCATGAGCGGGACATTGGGTCCGTAGATGTCTGCATCGATCAGACCGACGCGGAAGCCCATCTTGGCCAGCGCAGTGGCCAGGTTCACGGCGAGCGTGGTTTTGCCCACTCCACCTTTGCCGGAACCGACGGCGATGATGTTCGATACTCCGGGGATGGTCTGCGGGCCGGGCGGTGTTTGTGTGTGTCCCATATCAACCTTTCCTAAAAATCTCTGCGTTCGCGTCCAGCAACAGCCAGGCTCGCGGATCGGGCGCTCTTTTTGCGCTCGCGCTCCTGTTCGCCTTGTTCGCGGCGGCGGCCCGCGTCTTCGTAGCGGCGTTTGTCTTCTTCCGTCTCCGGCTCCAACGGGGGTACCCGCACCCGCCGCCCCTGGGGGTCGATGGCGACGAAAGTAAGATAGGCCGACGCCACGTGGCGCATGGTGCCATCGATGGTGTGCTCCACCCAAACCTTCACCCCTACTTCCATAGAAGTGCGGAAGGCGCGGTTGAGGGTGGACTTCAAAATCAGCAGATCGCCAACATGCACTGGCGCGATAAAGTCGATATGGTCCATCGACGCCGTGACCACATGCGCCCGGGCATGGCGGTAGGCTGCCATCGCCCCGACCAGGTCGATATAGTGCATGAGCCGGCCGCCCAGCAGGTTGCCCAGGGTGTTGGTGTCGTTGGGCAGAATCAGCTCGGTCATCTCGGACCGTGACTCCGCGGGCTTGCGGGCCGGAAGGGGAGGATCGCCAGATTGCATCCCGAGTGCCATAGGTATTGCGCCTCATAAAAACCGAAAGCTCGGAGTGATGGCCTGGCTCAAGTTTGGACAATTGCGCTCATGAATGCAAATCACCGCCAAACGGAGGTCGCGGAATCCGCCGAGGAAATGCGCCCTTGGCCGTAAGGGCTTAAACTTGAGAAACGACCATGGACAAGATTGCGATGCTCACAGAAATTCTGGCTCAAAATCCTGAAGACGCCTTCGCGCGCTACGGGTTAGCGATGGAGCACGCCAACCAGGGCCAGACGGATGCGTCTCTGGCAGGAGTTCGACCGGCTGCTCTCCACCCACCCGGACTACACCCCGGGTATTTTATGGCCGCGCAGACCCTGGCGAAGGCGGGGCGTGTGGATGCGGCCAAGGCACGGCTCGCACAAGGAATTGCCAGTGCGCAGACGGACTGGCAATCAACATGCGCTCAGCGAAATGCAGGCCATGCTGGAGGAACTCGATTGAAATGTTCACCGCTTGAACGATTCTTCCGAGCAGAAGAAAGCAAAATCAGCCAGCCCGATTGAAATAGCCAACGGCGAATCACAGGGGATCAAAACCGAGGATTTGACACCCCGCCGGATTGCGCGAAAGGCGAGCATAATAGCAGGAGAATGAAGATACCCTTGTTTCCGCTCGAAGTAGTGCTGTTTCCTGAAGCAGCGCTACCGCTCCACATTTTCGAAGATCGATACAAGGAGATGGTCGGCGTATGCCTGGCCGAGAAAATTGCCGTTCGGAGTGGTCTGCGCCCAGCGTGAAGGCTTGGCCGTGGTGGGCTGCACGGCCGAGATTGTGCGCGTCCTGGAAAAGTATCCCGATGGGCGGCTGGATATTCTGTGCCAGGGAGCAAAACGGTTTGAAATCGAGAACCTGGATAACTCCCGCAGCTTTCTGCAGGCGGAAGTCGATTTCTTTGCCGACGAAGGCCTTCCCGCCACACGGGCGATGCGGGAAGAGTGCACTGCTCTTCATTTTGAAGTTCTGGAGTTGATGGGCGGCGACAAATCGCATCGGGCGTTCGATCTGAACGAGCCAGTTGCTTTTCGGCTGGCGTGGGCCTCGCCCACCGATCTTGGCTTCCGGATAGAACTGCTGGCGTTGCGATCAGACGCCGAGCGTACGGAGCGGTTAATTGCTCTCTATACGGCGATGCTGCCGAAATTGCGCCGGGGCGTGCAAGCGAGCGCCACGGCCGGCCGCAATGGCCATGTCATGTAGCCGATCTGGCGTTCTGCGATACTCTCGTTAGTACCTAGCAACAGAAGGAGCAAACCAATGCCTTCGACGAACCGTCTTCCCCAGACCCTGGGAGAACTCGAGACCAGCAAGGAATATTACGAAGCGCGCTTGAAAAAGCGCAGCGTCAAAGACGAGTTGCGCGAGAATCTGATTGCCAAGCTGAAGGCCAAGCAGGCGATTTTCCCCGGCATTGTCGGCTATGAAGACACGGTTGTTCCGCAGATCGTGAACGCAGTGCTGTCCAAGCAGAACTTCATCCTGCTCGGCCTGCGCGGGCAGGCCAAGAGCCGGATTTTGCGCGGCCTGACCGAGCTACTCGATGAGCAGATGCCCTACATCGCGGGCTGCGAGATCCGTGACAATCCCTACCACCCGTTGTGCAAGCGCTGCCGCGATCTGATCGCTGCCAAGGGCTCGGAAACGCCCATCGCCTTCATGCCGCGCAAGGAACGCTACGTCGAAAAGCTGGCCACGCCGGATGTAACGGTGGCCGATCTGGTAGGCGATCTTGATCCCATCAAAGCGGCCCGCGCGGGCCAGGACTTATCGAACGAGCTGACCATGCACTACGGCTTACTGCCCAGGGCCAACCGGGGAATTTTCGCCATCAACGAACTTCCCGATCTGGCAGGCAAGATCCAGGTAGCGCTATTCAACATCATGCAGGAAGGCGATGTGCAGATTAAGGGCTATCCGGTACGCCTGGAGCTGGACATTGTTCTTGCCTTTAGCGCCAACCCCGAGGATTACACCGCACGGGGCAAGATCGTTACACCGCTCAAGGATCGTATTGGATCGGAGATTCGCACCCACTATCCCGAAACCATTGAAGAAGGCATGGCCATTACCGCCCAGGAAGCATGGAGCGAACGCGGCGGGACGCAGGATAGCTGTGCCGCACTATTTGCGCGAGGTGATCGAACAAGTTGCTTTCTCTGCCCGCGAAGACAAGAAGGTGGATAAGCGCAGCGGGGTCAGCCAGCGTTTGCCGATCTCCACCATGGAGTTGGTGGTTTCGAACGCCGAGCGGCGCGCATTGATGCATGGAGAGAAGCTGGTGGTGCCGCGAGTCAGCGACCTGTATGCGGCGCTGCCGGGCATCACGGGCAAAATCGAGCTGGAGTACGAAGGAGAGATGCGGGGCGCCGATGTAGTGGTGCGGGAACTGATTCGCACCGCCATCGGCAAGATCTTCGATAAGTATTTCTCCGCCACCAATACGCAGCAGATCGAGCAGTGGTTCAACCTGGGCGGTACGGTGCGCATCGATGACGATCAGCCCTCGCAGGCGATTCTCGAAGAGCTGAAGCAGATTCAGGGCCTGTTCCCGCAATTATCGCCGCTATCGGTGAAGGTTTCCGATGCGCCGGAAAGCGCGGTTGCCGGCGCAGAATTTCTGCTGGAGGGGATGTACGCCCATAAGCGCCTGAGCCGCAGCGAGGAGCGCGGCTTCAGCGCCCAGGAGAAGACCCCACGCAAGCAGGAGCGTGCGGACAAGGAACGAGAGTACGACGAGTTCCAGGAGCAGCGGCGAACGCGTCGCGGCTTCAACTAAAGAAGAGTGAGCCTCCGAGGATCTTTCGATGAAGCGAATCCGCTACACCAAGTACACCGGCGACCCGGCCTCGGAGATGAGCATGGAAGATCTGCTCAAGGCGCTCTCGGAGTATCTGCTGGATTCCGGCTTTCAGGATCCCTGGTCGCGCTTCGCCGAACTCGATGGCGAACACACCATGGACAACCTGCGTGAAGCCTTGCGCCAGGCTCTGGAATCAGGTGACCTGTTCGACAGCGACATGCAGCAGCGCATCGAGCAGATGGCGGAGAACGGCGAGCTGGACGAATTGATCGAGAAGCTGATCGAGCGCATGGAGCAGGAGAACTACATCTCCACCCAGGGGCGGCAAGACCCCTCACCGCAATCAGCGGGCGGGCAGGCGGGGATGGCCGAGGGCCAGGTGCGCTTCGAAGTGACGGACAAGAGCCTCGACTTTCTGGGCTTCAAGACTTTGCGTGATCTGCTGGGGTCGCTGGGCAAGTCCAGTTTTGGGCGGCACGATACGCGGCATTTTGCTACCGGCATCGAAGCCAGCGGGGCTTCCAAGCTTTATGAATTCGGCGACATGCTGAACCTTGATACGACGACTACGCTGAGCGCGGCGATTGCCCGCGAAGGCATCACAATGCCGCTCAATCTTGAGTACTCCGATCTGCACGTGCACCAGTGTGAGTATCAAAGCTCCTGCGCCACGGTGGTGATGCTGGATTGTTCGCACTCCATGATTCTTTATGGTGAGGACCGGTTCACTCCGGCCAAGAAGGTCGCGATGGCGCTCTCGCATTTGATTCGCACGCAGTATCCCGGCGACTCGCTCTCGCTGGTGCTGTTTCACGATTCCGCGGAAGAAGTGCCGATTTCCCAGATTGCCCGGGTCAAGGTTGGTCCGCACTACACCAATACGCGGGAGGGGCTGCGCGTGGCGCAGCGCATCCTCGAGCGCCAGCGGAAAGACATGAAGCAGATTGTGATGATCACCGATGGCAAGCCCTCGGCGCTTACGCTTCCCGACGGGCGCATTTACAAGAATGCCTTTGGGCTGGATCCCCTGGTGGTGAGCGAAACGCTGGAGGAAGTAGCGCGCTGCAAGCGGTCGAACATCATGATCAATACTTTCATGCTGGCCTCGGATCTTGGCCTGGTGCAGTTCGTGCAGAAGATGACCAAGATGTGCCGCGGCAAGGCGTACTTCACCACCCCGGATACCCTGGGCGAGTATCTGCTGATGGATTACATGTCGCGCAAGATGCGCACCATCCACTGATACGAAGACCGTCCTGACCACAACTCAAGGGTGTCCCGTATCTAGCTCGTTTTTCGCGAATACGGGAGATGCGGACGTTAGCTTAAAGATTCCGGCGGGCCGAAGACTGTTGAACGGGACGCCGCGGAATCCCACCCTTTGCCAAGAACGCAAAGGATGGGGCACCCGAAGATTGGTTACTGAGACAGACAGTGCTGCTGACGCCTAGTTGCCTTTCGCCATGTAGATAAAGCGCAAGATAAAGAGCGCCGCCAGGATAAATAACATCCAGTCATGCCGTGTCGCCTTCCCCGTTAGCAGCCGCAGCACCGCGAAGGACGTGATGCCGAAGGCCAACCCGTTGGCGATCGAGAAAGTCAGCGGGATGGTAATGAGGGTAAGAAATGCGGGCACAGCCACCATCGGGTCTGCCCACTCAATCTCGGTAACGGCGGAGATCATCAACGCCCCCACCAGGATCAATGCCGGCGCGGTCGCCGCAGCGGGAATGCTGGCCACCAGCGGCGCCACAAAGAGCGCGACTAAGAACAACAGGCCGGTCACGATCGACGCCACGCCCGTTCTGCCGCCGACAGCCACGCCTGCCGCGCTCTCGATATAACTGACCACGGTACTGGTGCCCGCAATGGAGCCGGCAATGGTCGCCGTAGCATCGGCAAAGAGGATTCGATTTAATCGCGGGATCTCCCCGTCCGGCTTCACCAAGCCTGCCTTCTTGGTAACCGCCACCAGCGTTCCGACGTTATCGAACAAATCGACAAAGAGAAACACAAAGACAATTTCCAGCAGGCCCGCCCCGAAGTTGCCTCCCAGGTGAAGGGCGGCGCGAATGTCGAAATGGAATGCGGTCGCCGTCATGTCCTCCAGGCGATAGTGCACGGGGTGCCACTTCACGACACCCAGCGCGAAGCCGGCGATGGTGGTTCCGACAATTCCCAACAGCATCGCGGTGCGCACGCGCCAAGCCTGCAGCACGGCAATAAACAGCAATCCGATCAGTGCCAGCGCAGTCTCTGGCGTACGAATGTTTCCCATGGCCACGGTGGTCGCGGCGCTGGGCACAATGATGCCCGCATCGCGCAGGCCAACAAAGGCGACAAACAACCCAACCCCCGCCGCCACCGCGGAAAAAAGTTCCCGGGGAATGGCATTCACAATCAACTGGCGAATACCGGCCGCCGTCAACAGCAAGAACACGCAGCCGGAAATAAAAACGCAGCCCAGCGCGGTCTGCCAGGGGACACCCATTCCCTTCACCACCGTGAACGCGAAGTATGCGTTCAATCCCATCCCAGGCGCCAGCGCGATGGGATAGTTCGCCATGAAGCCCATCAGGATGCAGCCGATGGCCGCGGACAGGCAGGTAGCTGCGGCGACGGCGGGCACCGGCATGCCGGTCTGGCTGAGAATGG
The DNA here is from genome assembly GCA_963758385.1 of uncultured Acidobacteriaceae bacterium. GTDB lineage: Bacteria > Acidobacteriota > Terriglobia > Terriglobales > Acidobacteriaceae > PALSA-350. The sequence continues at coordinate 152,192 of CAVWVA010000003.1, forward strand.
CCGGGTTGACAAAGACGATATACGCCATAGTGAGGAACGTAGTGGCCCCGGCGAGAATCTCGGTGCGCCAGGTCGACCCGCGCTCCTCAATCTGGAACATACGCTGCAGATAACTCAGAGTTCTCCCGCTGGGCCCTGGCATCGGGGTGCTCATGCTCTCTCCTCGGTTGATTACTTAGGTGGGTTAGGGCCCGGTATGTGATCCTGATAGTGATTCCAATTCGTAACGATCTCGGATACGACCACATTGCCCACGCGGTAAGCCGCCTCCAGCGCCGGCAGGTACGCGCTGTAGCGGTGCACTGCATTGGCAGCCAAGCTTTCCGCTGCGGTCATTCCGGCAGGCGGCTGGTCAAAGTTGCTGACCGTACGCAGCACCATCACCCGATTCAGATCGACACGCCCGGCATGATGGAGAAAGGTGAGGGACTGCAGAATCCCGCTGTCTTCCATGGCGGAGGTAACGTAATTGCCTTGCGCATTCGTCTGATAGGTGACCCACTCATTCGCCCACTGATTGAGCCGTTTGCCGTGCCAGAAGGTAGAGGCGGAAAGCTCATCGCCCTTGAGCACGAAGGGCGGGTGGTGGGCGGCGGCTCCGACAAAGTGCGACCGTTCCTCAGCAAGCGTAGGAGGATCATCCAGCTTGATCGCTTTGGTCTGCTGATAAGCCCATTCCCTCAGGGTAGGGTTGAGATGGAAGACAGCACCGTTATCCTCCCGCCGCGGTTGCTCGTACGGCTCGGTTTTATTCAGCGGCACGTAGCCCGTCGTCCATTGCGGCGGAATCTCGCGGCTGTCGATCTCGTAGGCTAGATCGCCATCTACAATCCATTCGGCCCAAACGGCGGAGCCCAGAGACGCATCTTCAGGGTCGGCCCCGGCAATGCCGGCAATCAACCAATATGCTTTGCTGAGGTCGAAGCGAGGATCAAGTCCCACCGCCATGATGGAGGCGGCAGCCCTCGCCGTGCCGACCCCGGCCAACACGCCCAGCACTCCCTGGTCGTTCATGCGTACGTCGTGAAATCCCTGGGGAAAGGGATAGACGCGGTCGAGGTGCTCGCGCTCGACCCAATACTGGTATTCCCCCGGCGCGTCGCCCTGGTCGGCCCCGGGTTCATAGAGCGCGATGACGACGACCTTGACGGGAATGGGCGCCGCCGCACCAGCGCTGGCCGCGGCGAAGACACACAACAGGATGGCCAGCAATCGAGTGCTCATACGGGAGCATAGACGGAAGACGGCCCCGGGACCAATAGAAAAACGCGACGAAAGAAGTCGCGAAAACGCTCAGTAGAAAAGACATTTTCAGGAGGGGGCATCCACACAGAGATCTCTCCACTGCGCTGCCCCGGATTTTCTGTCGAGATTGGTGGCATTGGCGCACTTCATGCGGCTTTCCTCAATGAAAGCCGCACACGCGGCCCTGTCCGGTGCTGCGTGCAGGAAATCCGGGTCCGCTTCGGTCCCACGGCACGCTGGGGCAGGCGAGATGACAATTCATTTGGGCGGAGATTAGCGATTCGAACGTTCTCAATACGCGACTTTGGCGTGGTGCTCCGCCCAGGCGCGGAAACTCTCAATCGCGTGCTCGGGCAACAAGCGCACCATCGGAACCTTGCGCTCATGCCGCGCCACTTTCAGTTCCTCGTAGATATGCGAGTCGTCAAACCCGACTTCCGCAGCATCGTGACAGGTGTTGCCGTAATAGACCTGGTCGAGCCGCACCCAATAGATCGCGCCGAGGCACATGGGACAAGGCTCGCAACTGGTGTAAAGCACGCAGCCGGGTAGTTGAAAAGTTCCCAGGGCTCTGCATGCATCACGGATGGCATTGACCTCGGCGTGCGCCGTGGGGTCGTTCGCCGAGGTAACACAATTGACCCCGGTGGAAATGATTTCGCCTTCCTTGACCACCACCGCTCCAAAGGGTCCGCCCGCGCCGCTGCGCACGTTTTCTGTGGCCAGCCGGATGGCCAATTGCATGAAGTCATTCTCAGTCTGCATGTTCTTCCCTCGTGGGCGATTTCGCTTGCACTCTCCAGGGGGCTGCCCGAATATCCGAAGTATGACACAGGCATTTATCTCCAGCCGCGTGGTCACGCCGGAGGGGGTGCGGCCGGCCGCCGTGGTGGTGGAGCAGGGACGCATCCAGTCGGTATGCGAGCCTGCGGCGGCGCCGCAGACTGCACTGCCAAGTCACTTCGGAGACCTGGTGCTGTTGCCTGGGCTGGTGGACTCGCACGTCCACGTGAATGAACCCGGCAGAACGGAATGGGAGGGCTACGCGACCGCCACCCGCGCTGCAGCCGCCGGCGGCTACACCCTAATCGTAGACATGCCGCTCAATTGCCTTCCCGAGACAACGACAGTTGCCGCGCTCGAAAGCAAACGGGAAGCTGCCGCCGGCCAATGCCGGGTCGATTGGGCGCCATGGGGCGGGCTCACCGGGCAAAACGAGAAGCACCTCGCGCCCCTGGCGGCTGCAGGCGTGGCCGGGTTCAAATGCTTTCTGGTCGATCCCGGCATTGAAGGCTTTACCATGATCGGGCAGCAGGAACTCGAGGCTGCTCTGCCTGCGCTTGCGCGCACTGGCCTGCCTCTGCTCGTGCACGCAGAGTCAACCGAACATCTGTATCAAGGCCTCGATCAAGGTGGAGAGGCGGACGACTGGCGGCAGTACGCAACCTGGCTACGCTCGCGCCCCGATGAATCGGAGTTGGCGGCTATCCGCATGCTGATCGGGATGTGCCGCAAATACCGCTTTCCCTTGCACATTGTTCATCTGTCTTCCGCGTTGGCGCTGAACGACCTGGCTGCGGCTCGCGCTGAGGGCTTGCCGGTCACGGTTGAAACCTGCCCTCACTATCTGCATTTTTTTGCCGAGGAAATTCCCGCGGGCGCTACGCTCTTCAAGTGCGCCCCTCCCATCCGCTCCCGGGCCAACCGGGAAGCGCTGTGGCAAGGGCTTCGCGACGGCATTATCGACCTGATCGCAACCGACCACTCGCCTTGCCCGCCGGCGATGAAACGTCTTGACGAAGGAAATTTCCGTCTTGCATGGGGAGGGGTGGCTAGCCTTTCCGTTGCGGTTTCTGTTATTTGGACAGAAATGCGGCAGCGTGGTTTGCCAATCGAGGATCTTGCGCGATGGATGTCGACACAACCAGCAAAACTTGCCGGCATGGAGGAACGAAAGGGAGCCATTGCCGCAGGATGGGATGCGGACCTGGTAGTCTTCGATCCTGATGCGGAATTCACTTTGAGCACGGCCGATCTGCATTACCGGCACCCTGTGTCTCCTTACCTGGGAGAGAGGTTGCATGGGAAGGTAGTCGCCACCTACCTTCGCGGCGCCCCTGTCTTTAGAGAAGGCACATTCCCCGGCTCGCCCATTGGCCGCGAGCAACGGCGCGAGGGCCTTCTCCATTGAACCCCGTGCTCGCGCGATGGAACGCGCTGCCGCCGACAGAGGCAGCGGAAGAAATCCTCTCCTGTTGCGGCTCGCGCGGATGGGCGGCGAAGGTAGCAGCGATGCGCCCGTACGCGGAGGAAGAGAGCCTCTTCGCCACGGCCGATGAGTGTTGGCAAAATCTGCCGGAATCTGATTGGCTTGAGGCCTTCCGCAGCCATCCGCGTATTGGGGAGAAGCACGCGGAGGCAAGAACCACCGCCACCTCCGCCGCGTGGTCCAGCTCAGAGCAGAGCCAGATGAAGCAAGCGGATGCTGCTATCCTACTGCGGATGCAAGAGGGTCACCGGGTTTACGAGGAGCGCTTTGGGCGCATCTTCATCGTGTGCGCCAGCGGCAAGCAGCCGGCGGAGATGCTGCGTATCCTGGAGCGCCGCCTGGGCAATGATCCGGCGGAGGAACTGCTTGAGTCCGCCGCGGCAACAGCAACAGATCATGCAGCTTCGGCTGCGCAAGTGGCTGGGGCAAGCAGCATGAGCCGTATCTCCACCCATGTACTCGACACCGCTCTGGGCAGGCCGGCTGCCGGCATGATGGTGCACCTGGAATACGCCGGCCCCTCGGGCGTTTGGCAAGCGCTCGCCGCGTGCCAGACCGACGACGACGGCCGATGCGCGAACCTTCTGCCGCAGGAGGGAGATGCGGTCTTACGGCCCGGGCAATACCGCCTGCGCTTCGAGACCGGGAGCTACCATGCAGCGCAAGCGGTCAAGGGGCTGTACCTCACGGTTGAGATCATCGTCACGGTGCGCGCCGGGCGACACCCACTTGCACGTTCCATTACTCTTGAGTCCTAATGGCTATACCACCTACAGGGGGAGCTAGCCGGTGATTGCCCTGGCAGAGAATACCTACGGAAAATCGAGCGTGCGCGTGATGAAGGTGAAGCGCGATGGTCCGTTGCATACGATGAAGGAGTGGAAGGTTGAAGTGCTGCTCTCGGGCGACTTCGAGACCTGCTTCACCGCTGGCGATAACAGCGAGATACTGCCCACCGACACCATGAAGAACACGGTCTATTCGCGCGCCCGCGAGAGCACGGCCGAATGCTATCGAAGATTTTGCCCGGGAGCTGGCCGAGTTTTTTCTCGCTCGCAATCCGCAGGTGGAACGGGTCGCTATCAACATCGCCAGCTCTCCCTGGGAACACGCTTTGTCTGAGGGAAAGCCGCACCCCTCGACGTTTATCCGCGGCGGCGGCGAGACCCAAACCACAGCTGTTACCTGTGCCCAGGGCGGGGAAATGTCTGTTACTTCGGGCTTCGAAGGCTTGGTGTTGCTCAAGACGGCCAACTCCGGATTTGAGGGATTTCTGCGTGACTCGCTCACTACCCTGCCGGAGACGGCAGACCGGCTGTTCGGAACCTCAGTGCGGGCGCAATGGAAATATAAGTCCGCGGCGGCTCTGCCCTTCGAACAGCTGCGCAGCAAGCTGCGCGCAGCGTTGATCGATGCCTTTGCCGAGCACGATAGTAAGTCGGTGCAACATACACTCTATGCCATGGCCCAGGCAGCGCTCGAAGGCGCACCGGAGATCGTGGACATAGAGCTGGCGATGCCTAACAAGCATTGTCTGCTGGTTGACCTATCCCGCTTCGGCCAGACAAATCCCAACGAAATATTCGTGCCCATCGATGAGCCCTATGGCAACATCGTGGCGCGCATATGCAGGGAGAGCTAGCCTGTCAGGATTTTTACGACCCGGGGTACCTTTGTCGGGATAGAGTTTTGAGGTCTGTGGTTAGAGTAGAGTTTTGTAAGTTTTAACTGAATGGGTAACCCACGCAATGCGACCTGAAATGCGAGAGCAGGCGGAGAAAGTAATTGCCCGCTGCCGCTATCTCGCCCAATTCACTGAAGAGCCGGGCCAGATCAAGCGTACGTTCCTCTCCCCCGCGATGCGCGACTGCATGCAGCTGTGCAGGGATGGATGGAAGCTGCGGGCATGCAGGTAACCACCGATGCAGCCGGCAATCTGCGCGGACGATATCCCGCGGCGGATTCAGCGAACCCATCGCTGATGATCGGTTCGCATCTGGACACGGTGCCGAACAGCGGCGCCTTCGATGGCATCCTTGGCGTGGTGCTGGGGCTGGCTCTGATCGAGGCCTCTGACGGAGAAAAGCTGCCGTTTGCCATCGAACTCGTCGGATTCTCTGAAGAAGAAGGCGTGCGTTATAGCCTTCCCTTCATCGGCAGCCGGGCGCTGGTTGGACGAGTGGATGCTGAACTGCTGGCGACCAAGGACGCGCGACGGAATTTCGCTTGCGCACGCGCTGACGTCGTTCGGGTTGGATCCGTTGAAGATTGACGAGTGCGTTGTGGGCGACGATGTTGCCGCCTTCCTCGAGTTCCACATCGAGCAGGGCATCTTGCTGGAAAGCGAAGACCGGTCGCTGGGCGTGGTGCACGCGATTGCCGGCCAGAGCCGCGCGGAAATCACCTTTACCGGCCGGGCCCGTCATGCCGGCACCACGCCGATGCGGCTGCGCAACGATGCGGTCGCCGGCGCGGCGGAGTGGATCGGCGAAGTGGAGCGCGTGGCCCTGCGCACTCCCGGCCTGGTGGCCACGGTCGGCGACCTGCGCACCCACCCGGGAGCGGGCAATGTCGTTGCCGGGCAATTGCGCGCCAGCCTCGACGTGCGCCACGGGGAGGATGCGGTCCGCCACCAGGCGGTGGACGAACTGCTGGCAGCGCGCGGCCTCGATCGCCCAGCGGCGCGGCCTCACGGTAGCAAGTAGAATGCTGATGGACCAACCGGCGGTCGCTATGGATGCTCGCTTGTGCGCGCTGGCGACGGACGCGATCCGCGGCATCGGGATCGCACCGCTCTCCATGGTGAGCGGCGCGGGCCATGATGCCATGATCATGGCGGAGCGCGTACCCAGCACGATGATCTTTCTGCGCAGTCCCGGAGGCATCAGCCATCATCCCGAGGAGTCCGTTCGCCCCCAGGATGTGGAGAATGCGCTCGCTGCCGGCCTGGCATTCCTGCGCAAGTTCGAACTGTCTTACGCGCCGGCAGTGAGTAAGGAGCAAAGCACGCCGCATGCATAACCTGGGACATACCCGCAGTGACCGCCAGCCCACCCACCTGCTGCAAACGCCGGATACTTTTGTCGCCATGCCCCTGCCCGGTTTCGATTCTGTAACCGTGATTGTGCACGCAGCGCCGGCCATCGGCGCGGCCTTCACCCAGTACACGGCGGAGTTCGAACCGGGGGGCTCGCTGGGACCGGCGCACGGACAGCGTTTTCTCTATGTGCTCGAAGGCGCGGTATCGGTGGATGCTGGGCGGCAAGACGCATACGCTGGCCCCGGAGGGTACGCCCACCTGCCCCCCAATCAGCTGCACACCGTGAAGGCCTCCACGCGAAGCCGCGTTGCCGTCATTGAGAAGCCGGCGGTATTGCTGGCGGACGAAGCCCCGGCGCCCGCTCTCTTTGGCAACGAGGACGAAGCTGGACTCGCAGCCCCTTGGCGGCGACAGCGCGCTGCAGGTAAAGCAGTTGCTGCCCTACCACCCCCGGGCCTCGACTATGCCGTGAACACCATGCACCTACCAGCCCGGCGCGGCGCTGGCCCTGGTGGAAATCCACGTCATGGAGCACGGGCTGCTGATGCTCGAAGGCGGCGGCATCTACCGCCTGGGAAATTCCTGGTATCCGGTGCAGACGGGAGATTTTATCTGGATGGCGCCCTACTGCCCGCAATGGTTCGGCGCTCTGGGCAAGACGCCGGCCAAGTATCTTGATTTACAAAGACTGGAATCGCCACCCGCTTCCCGGACGGTAAATCATGCCAATGCACCCAGCTGCACATAGATCGCGATCGCTTGCTTGCCGACATGGAGAAGCTAGCCTCCTTCTCTGACGACACGCCGCCCGGGATCACGCGCCTGGTGTTTGCCGAGACGCGGACCAGAAGGCTCGCGCATGGCTCAAGTCGCAGTGCCGCGACGCCGGATTATCGGTGCGCGAAGATGCGGTGGGCAATATGTTTGCCCGCTGGACGGGCGCGCGGCCCGAACTGGGAGCGATCGGCACCGGTTCGCATATCGACGCGGTGCCTCACTCGGGAAAATTTGACGGCACCGTAGGTGTGCTGGGCGGCCTGGAGGCGATTCGCGCTTTGCAGCAGAGCGGCTTCCAGCCGCAACGCTCGATAGAACTGTTGCTCTTTACCGCCGAGGAGCCCACGCGTTTCAGTCTGGGTTGCTTGGGCAGCCGGATGCTGGCGGCGGACTCTGGGCAGCGCCGCAGATGCGGGACTTGAAAGATCCCGAAGGAAATACGCTGGCCCAGCTTCGCGCGGCCGCGGGGTTCACTGGGTCGCTCGACGACGTCCGGCTGCAGGATGGCTACTATGCCGGCTTTGTTGAACTGCACATCGAACAGGGTCCGCATCCTTGAGAAGGAAGGGGTGGCGGTGGGCGTGGTGACCGGCATCGCCGCGCCGGCGGCTTTGCGCATCACTGTGGAGGGCGAGGGAGGGCACGCGGGAGCCGTGCTGATGTTGTGACCGCAAAGACGCCTTTTGCGCCGCCGCGGAGATTGTTCTCGCCGTGGAAGCAGGCGCGCTGGCAACCGGCGTGCCGGACACTGTGCGGGACGGTCGGCAAGTGCCACATCTATCCCGGTGCGGCTAACAGTATTGCCAGCCGGGTGGAGATGGAAGCCGATATCCGAGACACCGAACGAGCAGCGGAGAAACACAGTACTGCGCGAAATTCGAGCAAGCGTGCGAGCGGGTAGCGGCAAAGCGAGGTGTTCAGGTGAAGGTAGCGCCGATTAACGCGGATGCTCCGGCCACCTCCGGACCGCATATCGTCGAGGCTATTGTTGAGGCCGCCGCCGAGAATGGTCTCGCGTACAGGAAGATGGTCAGCCGCGCGTACCATGACTCGCTGTTCATGGCGCGGATTGCGCCAGTGGGGATGATCTTCATCCCTTGCCGCGGGGGGGTAAGTCACCGTCCCGACGAGTACTCCGCGCCGCAGGAAATCGAGAATGGCGTCAAGGTGCTGGCTTGTACCCTGGCCACGCTTTCATCGCAGGAGAACTGAGCCGCATCAAGAGATTCGCCACGTAACGCCGGGTGCCACCCTTTGCGTTCTTCGCAAAGGATGGGAGAACGACAACCAACTCCCTGGAGCTGGACGATGAACCAATGCTCATCCCACCCTTCGCAAAAACGCGAAGGATGGGGCACGCGGTAGAGTGACAAGAAGACCGCCTAGGGCTGGCCTTCCACATCGGGCGTGACCAGGTACAGCAACAGAATACCCGCGATTACGAACATGTGATCGGCCGCCGATTCTCCGCTCCAGTCTTTCGACTGCCACATCAGAAACCACTCGTTGCCAACCGTCAGGAACGCCGTGAGCCACATCAACATACTCATCGTCAGCGCCAGGACGCCCAGCTTCTTCACTGCATTAAACGCGGCCACGCCTGACCGCAGGTTACGAAGCAGGAGAATACCCGCCGTCCACAGGAGCAGGCCGGTGGCAATCTCGTACAGCACGATGCTGATAAAGAAAGCCAGTTGAATCGCGGGGGAAGGAATGGCACGCCACATTCCGTGGTTCCCCGGGTACGTGGTATCCATCAGTCAAAACGTGGCGAACGAATGTCAGGTTGGAGTGGTAGTCGTTGGTGTTGTTAAACACCACCAACGTGTAATAAAAAGCCAGCGCACACAAGAGCAGCGCCTTCGAGGCACGAATCGAACATTATTGTCCTCCAGCAGCAAAAGTAGAGAAATAGGCCCGGAGAGCAGCGATCGTTTCGTCGTCATAGCCGGGGCTGGCGGCCATTTTGCTTTGCGGATTCACCGCCTGTGGATTGCGCACATAATTGGCAAAGAATTGCGGATTGCCCTTGGCGACCGCAGCCACCACCGGCCACGGAAGGGACGCCATCGTGCCTCCCTCCGCACCCATGTTGTGACAGCGATAACAATTTTGTTGGGCGATGCGGTAGCCCTGCATAACCGGCGAGCCGGGTGGGTAGTCGCCGTGGGGCGCGATGGCGCCAAATACCTGGCTTTCGCTGCGAAAATCGAGCCGCACTACCTCGAAAGGAATTTGCTGTTCGTCGTCGTGCGAAAGCACTTTGAACGAAGGACTGAAGTTTGGGTTCGCGACCACATAGGGTCCCAGTTCGATACCGCCGTGGGCCCTGGGCCAATCGTTCTGCGGCTTGCCGTTGACCGTCAACACCAGCACAGGGTGGTGGGCGGAAAGGTATGAAGCCGGGTAGTTGCTGCGATAGCCGTCTTTGCATGCGGCCACAACCATATCTGCATCCGAGCCCAACACATGCTTGAACTGCTCGAGAGGGACGCCGCTGACCTCGGCCGGAGTGTGAAAATTGTCATCCCTTGATGTCGTGAACTTGACCTGGGGGAGGCGAAGCAAATCTTCATAAGAGATAAATTGCGTTGCGCCGGCGGGTACACCCGGCACCGCGCCGTCCACTTCAAGATCGGTTGCGGCTTGGCGGGTAGCGTGCAGCAGAGGACTATGCTGCGCGGTTTGCGCGCACAACAACCACGTGCCAGCGACGATGAGAGCGGCAAGCACTCGTTTCATTGGCTGATACTAAAGCATTTCCTTTCGTGTCCCAGCCTATTTGTAAACCAGACGCGTGGTGTTCGGCGTTTCCCCTTTGCGCACGGCGGCGACGCCTCGCCAATCTTCCAGATCCTGGTCCGGTTTTTCTTTGCGGTATTTGGCATAGAGTGCGATGCCCTCGGGATCCTCGAGAATATCCACCTGGACCCCCTTCTCGCGCATGAAATGCTCGCTTCCGGAGGCGTTGGTGACGTCGCCGACGACTACCCTGCGGAACTGGCGCATGTACATGAGGGTTGCACAGACGTAACACGGCGTAAGGGTTGAGAACATGGTTGTCTTGCTGAAGTCCAAACGCCCGGCATCGCGCACAGCGGAAGTCTCGCCGTGGTTATAAGGATGGTTTTCCTGCACCAGGGTGTTATGCCCCTTGCCGAGAATCCTGCGCGTTTCATCATCAACGATCACGCCCCCGATGGGGCATCCACCTTCCAGGTAGCCTTTCAGCGCCAGCAGGACCGCGATCCGCATGAAGTCTTCGTCGGTCAGCTTCTTGAAGAATCCGTCCTCGACAATCGTCGCCAGGCTCCGGGTGGGAAGATGCGCAATGGCGTTCAGAACTTCCTGGGTGACCGGAGTATCGCTGGTGATCAATGCTTTCATAGTCTCCTAAGAGTGGGATTCCCATTCTCTAAGGTAAACGCGAAAAAGGGAAGAAGGGCTGCTCTAGGTTCCGCTGCGCGCCGTGCTTCTCCGTCGCGAGCGGAAGGGGAACCATAGCAGGGCTGCTGCCATATATGCGAGGTAAACATAGGGTAGCTTGCCGTAAGGACCCACGGGTTGGGGATAGAGATTGGCCGCCAGCAAAAGGATCATGGCGACGACCCCGATCCAGGGGATGATCCTTGTCGCCGCATTCACCACCCCGTGGTGCTGGCGCAAATAGCCGGGAAGCGCGAAGCAAACCAGCGCATAGGTAACGATGAATCCATAGGTCGCGATCGTACCGCTCCAACCGTAGATGTCGACGGCGGGCGTGCCTCTGATGGTCAGGAGAGCCACCGGGAAGAGCGAAGCGAGCCCGGTGACGACGATAGCGCCGGTGGGGGTTTCGTGGCGCGCGTGTGTCGCTCGCAAAGAATTGTGGGCGAGCCCGTTGTGGGCCATCAGCAGCAGCACGCGAGCCGCGGCCGTGTTGCAGGCGAGGGTTCCGGCGAACAGGCTCACCAGCACGCCAATGTCGATCAGCAGTCCGAGCACGGGGACCCCGGCGATGCTTGCCAGCATGCGCATCGGACCGTTGCTCGTTCCCAGATCCTGGCCTGCCATGCGTGAACCGAGGACTTCGGTGTAAGCACAGACGGTGAAAAACGCGCCGGCCAGAATCGAGCTGAGAACGACGGCTCGTGGAATCGACCGCAGAGGATTGCGCGCCTCGGCTCCCAGGGCGGTCGCGCTTTCAAATCCGACGAAGCTGAACATCGCGAGCACGAGGCCCAGACGCAGGCTACCCACTGTTACCCCGCGCAGATGAAACTGTTGAGCATCGATATGCAGGCCGTGACGCACCAGCACCAGCCCCAAAACCACAATGATGGAGGTAACGGAAACCGCTTCAAGCAACAGCATCAGACGGGCGGAGATTTTTACATCACGCCAGCAAATCCACATGGTCACGCCGCCGATCATCCCCACGATCAACAGCGTAGAAAACAAGTGGCCCGCGGCGACTCCGCGCATCAAGTTGGCGAAACGATAGAAGACCGCGATATTGGCCGCACTGGTGCCGATGTATGCGAGCAACAAGCTCCAGGCGGCAACCGCCCCGAGCCACGGCGGCAGGATCATCTCAGCGTAGGAGTAGAGAGAGCCGGGTGAGGACGAGTAGCGGGCGAAGCGCCCGACGCACCACGCCACAAGCAGGGTTCCCCCTGTGGCTAAAACGTATGCAAGCCAGGTGCCGTTGCCCACAAGGGTAAAGATCAAGGGGATGCTGACGAACGGCGTCACCGTGGGGGCAACGGCGGAAATTGATTGCGCCAGGGTCTCCATCGGAGACAGCGTGCCCGTTCTTAAGCCGTAACCGGAAGATTTAGAGGCATTCCCAGCATTGACGGGACTAACCATGCCGTACAGTAACGGTTCGCCCCAATTCCATCAAGTGATATAGATTACGAACAATGACTGCACAAAAGCGGCTGCTGGAACTCGGGATTAGCCTGCCGGAAGAACCCGCTCCCGGGGGAAACTACCTTTCCGCAAAGACCGTGGGAGGTCTGCTTTATCTCGCGGGCGTGATCTCCAAAAACGCAGCGGGCGTGATCACGGGCACAGCCGGCGCCGATCGAACCGTTGCCGAGGGGTACGCCGCGGCGCGTGCCTGTTGCCTGACCCAGCTGGCGGTGCTGAAGCAGACACTCGGATCGCTGGACAAGGTGCAGCGAAATTGTCAGCGTGAATGGATACGTGAACGCCGTCGCGGGGTTCCCGGACTCACCCGCGGTCATCAACGGAGCATCTGATCTGTTGGTGGCCGTGTTCGGAGAACAGGGCCGGCACGTACGCGCCGCCATCGGCGTGACCGCCTTGCCGCGCAACGCGCTGGTTGAGTTGCAGATGATCGTGGCGGTATAAGGAAACCAATGGCCGAACACCGGTTATCTGCTGAGCCCACTCATTCCCGCTGGAACCGCGCGCTCCCGCCGCGGCTGACGATCTCCTCCGGAGATACGGTACACATGAGCTGCCTCGATGCGAGCGGCGGACAGGTAACGCCGGGTTCCACCGTGGAAGATTTTCTCGCCATCGACCGGGGCAGGATTCATGCGTTGACCGGCCCCATCCGGATCGACGGCGCGGAGCCCGGCGATGTGCTGGAGATTGAAGTGCTGCAGGTGGAGCACCTGGGCTGGGGCTGGTCGAGCGTGATCGCCGGGCTCGGTTTCCTCAAGGAGCAGTTCAATGAGCCGTATCTCTTTCACTGGGCGCTCGACCCCGAAGTGAGCCGCTCGCTCGGACCCGGCCATCGTGCCCGCTGCGCCCGTTCTGCGGCGTGATGGGCGTTGCCCCGGCGGAGGACGGCGAGTTCCGGACCCGTCCTCCGGGCCCCTTCGGCGGCAACATGGATGTGCGCGAGCTTTGCACCGGCGCCACGCTTTATCTGCCGGTACTGAACGCGGGCGCGCTGTTTTCCGCCGGCGACGCCCATGCGGCCCAGGGCGATGGCGAAGTCTGCATCAACGGCATCGAGTGCCCGGCAGAAGTGTCGCTGCGCTTTCGCGTGCACCGGCAACAACCGCTCTCCGGCCCGCTGGTCGAGTCAGCGGAATCGCGGTCTCCGGACGCGCCGGCCGATGCGTGGATCGTGGTCGAGTCGCACACAGACGCCATGCAGGCTGCCCGCGCCGCCACTCTGCGCATGGTCGAACTGCTGATCGCCCGATGGTCTTTTACCCCGATCCACGCCTACCTGCTGTGCAGCGTGGCGATGAAGCTGCGGATCAGCCAGGTGGTGAACGAGCCCATGATCACCGTCAGCGCGGCCATGCCCAAATGCGTGCTGCCCGCGAGGAAGATGTTTTGACCGCCATGCTGATCAACGATCCCGCCACCATCGCCGAATTGCAGGAGCTTTATCCCCGCTACGAGCAAGCACTGGTGACGAACGATGTGGAGACACTGATGGCCATGTTCTGGGCCTCTCCCTACGTAGCGCGTTTTGGCCCCACGGAGAGTCTCTACGGCATCGAGCGAGATTGAAGCCTTTCGCAAGGGGCGGTCCCCGGCAAACCTGGCGCGAACCATCAAGCGGCTTGACATCGTCGCCTTTGGCAAAGACTTCGCCAGCATCACGCTGGCTTTTGAGCGCGAAATCGGACGGCCGGATCACGCGCGGCCGGCAGAGCCAGACCTGGGCACGGCTGCCTGAAGGATGGCGCATCGTGTTTGCCCACGTGTCGATGCTGCCACACGAGCTAAGCTGAGACGCTGCCCCAATCTGCACAATTTCCTACGCTATTTTGCTGCACCATTAAAGGTGCACGGAGGGCATTGCAATTTTGCTTGGTTCTGTCGACAACTTTGGGTATGCTCACTAGCAGTTCCCCGAAATCCACCCCGGTTGAGTTTGGGCCGTCACCCTGTCGTGACCTTTCTGGTTGCACCGACCTCGTAGTCGCATAAAGAAAAAATTAGAGTCTGATCCCAGCTTCTCTCTCATGCGAGGCACTGCCATATGTATCCAAATTCCAGAAGGCTTTTTTCGACGTTGCTAGTGCTGCTTTCCGTCGTCCTGTTGCAGCCCCTGGCATTGCACGCACAACAAACGCTGGGCGGGATCACGGGCACAGTGATCGACCCCTCAGGGAGCGCTGTTCCCGGCGCCGAAGTAAAGGCTACGTCGGAAGATACGAAGCTCGAGCGCAGCACGCAAAGCAACGCGCAGGGCACGTACTCAATGGTCGATCTCCCGATCGGCAAATACACGGTGACATTTACGCTGCAAGGATTTTCTACCGAGAAGGTCCCCGGCATCCTGGTGCAGGCCGACCGCACCGTGACGCTGCCGGCGCAGTTGGCTGTCGGCGCGGTCGCCGACTCGGTGGAAGTGGATGTCAATCCCCTGCTCAACGCCGTCGACACCACGAACGGCTATGTTCTCGATCGGGCGCAGATCGAAAACATCCCGCTGCCGACCGGCAGCTTTACCGGAGTCGCGATCCTCTCGCCCGGCGTCAACGCCGAGCTGCCTGGCGGCACTGGCGTCAACTCCGGCCTGGGCAATGCACCCATCTGGGCCAACGGCGAGCGCGACACCAGCAACAGCTTCCTGCTGAACGGTGTCGACGCCAGCAACCTGTTCAACGGCAAGAGCACCAGCCAGGTAGCTTCGGCGCGCGTCTCGCCCGGCACCGGCGTGGGCAACGATGCCGGCGGCGGCGTGATTCAGTCCAGCGCTTCGGTCTATCTCTCCATCGGCAACGCGCTTCCTTCGCCGGCCCCTGAAACCATTCAGGAAGTCCGCGTCAACGCGTCCATGTACGACGCGCAGCAGGGCGCAACCAGCGGCGCGCACATCGACCTGAGCACCAGCTCCGGCACCAACGATCTACCACGGAAGGCTCTATGTGCACCGCGGCACCAACTGGCTCAATGCCGCGCCCTTCTTCTTCAATCAGGATCAGGCCGTGCCTGCCAGCCGACAAGAACCCGCAGCTGCACCGCTACATCCTGGGCGGAACTTTCGGCGGCCCCATCATCAAAGACAAGCTCTTCGGCTTCCTGGCCTACCAACACCTGCATGTCAGCGATGCTGAGATCGGCGATTCGTTTCTCGATGTGCCCGTCGGCCTGACAGACGATCGCAGTCCGCAAGGCACTGGCCGCCCTCACCAATAGTCTTTACCCCGGACAGGCGATACCGGCGCCATGGACCCGGTCGCGCTCGCCTTGTTCAATTCTCCTGCGGTCAAGGGCGAACCTGGCAAATGGCTCATCCCCAATGCTGTCCCGGCTCTCTCCGCAAATCTGAGCCCGTCGCTCCTGTGGAACGCTTTCATCCCTGGAACAGCCACTTCATCGGCGATCAGGCGGTCGCCAACCTCGACTATAACGCCACCAGCAAGGACACGCTGGCGCTCAAGTACTACTACCAACACGATCCGACGGTTGCTCCTTACGCCTACTCCAACGTTCCCGGCTTCACCCAACACCTCGATGCGGGGTCACAGGTGTTTTCCATTAACAACACCTATCTGATCGGGTCGAACCTGAGCACCCAGCAGACTTTGGGCTATTTACGGGAAAAACTTTACAACACGAATGATCAGGCTTTCGGGCCATCGAGCATTCCTGGGGGAGCCTATGGCAACGCCTCCATCGATACCTTCGGATCGAACTACTTTCCTGGCGTCTCCATCGTCCATGTGCTTGGCGACAGTAAAGTACCGGGATATAACGACACGCTGAACATCGGTCCAGGCGCTGGCGCTCAGGGATCGATGACGGGCGTTTTCCAGAACCGCCTGCAGCCCTCGGGTAACGCTATCTGGGTAAAGGGAAAACACAGCATTGGGTTCGGCGGCAGCTACAGCTTATACCCAGCTCAACACCAGGGATCGGCGCCCGGGCACCGGCAGTGTGGTGACCGCGGATTTGGGCCAGTTCTTCCAGGGGCTGGTAACGACGAATGACGACTACAACGTCACCACCTTCCTGCAGGGTGACGCCAACCGCTACTACCGGGCGAATCAGCTTGGTCTCTTCCTGCAGGACAAATTCCAGATAAAGCCGAACCTCACCCTGACCGGCGGGATCCGCTACGACTGGGATGGCGGCCTGACCGAGAAGTACGGCCGCATTTTCAACTTCGATCCATCTCTTTACTCCTACGTCTCTCCAACCGAATCCTTGCCGGCGGGCGAGACACCCGGAACCCTGGGGCCCAACCAGAGCGGCTTTATCATCGCCGGCAACAACAAGAATGGAACTTCCGGTGTGAGCAACACGACGCTCACCGGGCGGCAATGGGGATTTGCTCCGCGAATCGGCGCGGCGTGGGAGCCGGCCATGTTTAACAAGTAAAGTGGTGGTCCGCACCGGAATGGGCATGTACTACGATCGGGGAGAACTCTTCAGTTACTTCTCGCCTGGGTATGCCATCGGCCTGGTGACGGGGGGACCGTTCGGCGTCGCCCAGCAGGTGCCGTTCGTGACTGCACAGAACTGCCCGATTGCAACCGAATACCAGGGCTACATCCCAACATGTGCGGGTGGCACTGCGGGCTCGCTGGAATACCCCTACACCAACGTGAAGAGCGCAGCGCCGACCAACCCTAAGGCATCGGATTTCGCGAAGTATCTTCCCAACTCGGCTGCCGTCATCGACGGAGCCGCACCGATCTCACTGGGTGTCTACGACAGGAAAAACAAGCTTCCCTACTCCATCAACTACACCCTGGATATCCAATGGCAGCCACGGAATGATCTGGCCTTCGATTTCGGATACGTCGGCAAGGTCGGCCGCCACCAGGTGATCCCCGTTCCCTTCAACCAGCCCAACATCGCCTCGCCGACGGCGCCACTCCACTCTCAGAACTACTCCTACGGCTACACGCCGGTAGACGCCAACGGCAGCTTTCTTCCACTGGGCGACGGCACGACGGCGCTGCTCAACTTTGAAGGCGGCAATATCGACCTGCGCGTTCCTTACATTGGTTATGCGGCTGAGTCCATCAGCTATAAGGCGGCCGGCGATGCCGCCTACAATGCCCTGCAGGTCCACGTCGAGAAGCGCATGAGCCATGGATTCCAAGTCGGCGCCTCCTACACCTACTCCCATGCCCTGGACGAGCAAAGCGGACTGGGTCTCTTCTACAACGGCAATAACCCGCTCAACCTGCGCGATGGTTATGCCTCTTCCGACTTTGACCGCACGCATGTTTTCAACTTCAACTACGTTTACCGTCTGCCGGATTTCTACGGAAAATCGACGCCGGCGGGCTGGGCCGCCGATGGGTGGTCGTTGGTCGGCCTGACCGTATTGCAGAGTGGACAGCCTTACAGCGTAGTTGACTTTAGCGGCGCCGTCGGCAGCCTCTACTACAGTATTTACGATGGCATCACCAATCCCATCGTGCCTCTCAACTACGCTGCTTGCTCTCCCAAAAAAGCGAAGACCGGGCACTCCGGGGCCTTTACAATCCACAACCCGGCCGCTCTGAACGCGGCTTGCTTCACAGTTCCCCTGGTTAATTCCGACAGCCCCAAGTTTTCCGCGATTCCAGCTGGAGACACCTTCGAGACAGACTTTACATCCGGTCAGCGAAACATCTTCCGCCAGGGCTCTCAAAAGCGGGCGGATATCTCCCTGGTCAAGATGACCAATATCACCGAGCGCTATAGCCTCAAATACACCTTTGACGTGTATAACCTGACCAACACGCCCAGCTTCGACATCCCCGGCAATGAAGTCTTTCAAAATCAGTATTACGATGGTTTTCCCGTCATCGGTAGTACCGTTCTACCTACCGGATGCGATTCTGAAGGCAACCAGACCAATACCAGCTTCTATAACTGTCCCTCCGGTCTTGGGTACGTAATCCACACCATCGGCAGCCCACGGCAGATACAGATGTCGCTGCAGCTCACGTTCTAAAGCAACTTAACCAAACGAAGGAAAGCCGGATGGCGTTGTTAGCCATCCGGCTTTCTTCGCTTTCGCATGACCACGATCAGGGTTTGGCTTCGCCCGAGGCGGCGGGGTCGTAGTATTCGCGCCAGGAAGCGATTTTGCCGCCGCTCAGATCAACGATGATGGCATCGTGCGAGATCCCGCGCATTCCATCCCGCTTGCGAGTGATTGCCCAGTCCCATTCGATTGCCAGCTTCTTGCCGTCCGGGGAGGCGAAGACATTCTTTACCGTCACCTGTAGATCGCTGAAATCTTTGAAATAGTCTTTCATGGATGCCGCCATGTCATTCGCCCCCGTTTTGCCTTCGGGCGATATCAGTACTGCGGTTGGCAACCAATCAGAGGCGGCTAGCGCGAAATCCTGTTTCTCCCACGCGCGCGCCTGCCGGTCCACCAGTTGGCGGGCAGCTGTTTGCTGAGCCCCCGCGGCGCAGGAGAATATCACGGCCAGCAACAACAAGCATCCAGTTCGATTCATGCTTTCTCCTTATTTTGTAACCGTTACGGTAAGGTTTGCGATCGCGGCTTGCTGAAAGCGCTCCCCGAGTTCCTCGGCGCTGTTGAAGAGCTTGCCCTCGACATGGCGCGCGGGCAGGTTAAACACCAGCGGCGACGCCGCAAAAGGATAAGGAGCGAGCCGAAAATGCCGCTCGCCCAGTGACTCGACAGCGACCCGGCTCTCGCCACCTGCGCGCAAAGGGAGTGCATGCAATAAATCCCCGGGGCGCTTGAAGTCGACGCAACTCAGCAGCGAAAGGTTGTCGGCCGCTTGCAGCAAGCGAAAGTGATTCTCAATTCGCGACGGAGAAATTTCTTCCGGCGCAAGCTGCTCGTCCGCGGCCAGACGATCTTTCAGCTCCTGCTGGAACTCCAGCTGCCGGGCGAGGAATGCATCGAGCAGGGGCAGCTGCTCCGCCTGGATAGTGCTGCGATCGGCGCGAGCTGTTAGCAGATTGTAGGTGTGCATGGAGACCAGTAGGGCGGCATAGGGATCGGCCTCGGCGACCATGCGGACGGCCCGCTCGCGCACGGCGAGATAGTCGGCGAGGTCGATCTCTTCAAATGCGGAATACTTGCCCACCAGCTCCACGGAGAAGGCGCTCGGTTTTCCCTGCCGCGTAATCTGCGGCTGCTGATCGCGCGCGGCCCAACCATCGTCGTGGCATTCGATGCCGCGCAGTACACGGGTTCGCGGCTCGGGCGGTAGAAATAGATCGTTGCCCCATTGGGCGGCAAAGGCTCCCGCCAGGTGCGCATGGTCGACGTGGGTTACCAGCCACCAGCCGGTTTCAGATTCCAGACGAAGCATGCATGCTCCTCCTCTCCTATTCCTCACTCATGGTGCGTGCGGACTCATGCCAGTTGTGCAGGAAATACCACTCCAGAAACATGACCAGGAAGAAGAAGGCAAAGCCTAGCACGGTTGCGGCCAGAACCAGCGCGAAGAGGTAGTCCGTTTGCAGCTGGGCGCTGGCGTACAGGATGGAGTAGCCCAAGCCCCCTTCCCCGACCCTGCTGGAGCCGGCAAAGAGCTCCCCGGTAATGGCGCCGATCACGGAGATGCCGGCGGCAATGCGAATACCCACAAAAAGCGAAGGCACGGCATGGGGCAGACGAAGGCGGGTGAGGATCTGTAACCGCGATGCATTGTGCATCAGGAAGAGATGGATAAGGTTCGGCTCCACGCTGATGAGTCCCTGGGTGGTGTTGGCGATGATCGGCGCCAGGCAGATGATGAAGGCTACCAGCGTGACCGACAAAGTCCCCGGACCTACCCACATGAGGATCAGCGGAGCGATGGCCACGATGGGCACGGTCTGCAAAAGGATGGTGTAGGGATAGAGCATGCGCCGTATCCAGCGGGATTGCGCGAAGACCAGCGCGATCAGCATGCCAACAACGATACTGGCGGCCAGGCCGCCCGCCGCTTCCTCTGAGGTGATGAGCCAGCGAACGCCACCAGCGACGGAAACCGGTCGACGACCGCGCGGCCCACGGCGAGCGGCGAGGGCAGCATGTAAGGAGGCAAGTGCAAGAGCAGGTCGAGTCCCTGCCACAACAGCAGGAGTCCGACAAACACGGCGAGCGCAGTTGAGCAGCGTGACGGCATGCTTCTTCATGCGCTGTGCACTCCGCGCAGGGCCCGGGAAACCTCGGTCACGTAGGACTCAAACTCCGGACTCTCTCGCGTGACGTTGGTTCGGGGAAAAGGGAGATCGATCGCGATCTGCTGGGCGATGCGGCCGGGGGAGGGCGCCAGCACGATGATGCGAGTGGAGAGAAAAACTGCTTCGGCAACCGAATGGGTGACGAAGACGGCGGTCCAGTTCTGTTCTGCCCGCAGGCGCAGCAGCTCTTCGTTGAGGCGGTCGCGGGTCATCTCGTCCAGCGCGCCGAAGGGCTCGTCCATCAGCAACAGCCGCGGTGTCGTGGCCAGCGCGCGGGCTACGGACACGCGCATCTTCATGCCGCCTGAGAGCTGCCGCGGGTAGGCGCGCGCCACGTGGGTCAACCCAACCAGCTCCAGCAGCGACTCGACCTTCTGCTTCCTGGTTTCGCGGCTCGACGTGCTCCAGCTCCAGCCCCAGGCCGACATTCCTGGTGACCGTGCGCCAGGGCAGCAGCGTCGCATCCTGAAAGATGTAGGAGATGGTCTTGCGGGCATTCACCGGCGTCATGCCGTCGACCAGGATGCTGCCCGAGGTGGCGTTGGTGAGGCCGGAGATCAGCTTGAGCAAGGTGGATTTGCCGCAGCCGGAAGGGCCGATCAGGCTGACGAATTCGCCCTGCGCGATGGAGAGATCGATCTGCTGCAGCACGGTGCTGGCGCCGTAACGTTTGCTCACGCTGGAGAGCGCGACCTGTGAGGCGGACGAGATCATGCCGGGATCTCCGCTAATGGCAGTTCGAGCCGGGAAGGATGCTCCGCATCGTGCAGCACCATCTGGGTGGAGCGCTGCCAGTTCCAGGAATCCGCCAGCCACGGCTTCACCGCGGTGGATGGATTGCGGTCGTACAAGGGAAAGGCGCTGCTGGCCACTTCCAGGCGGATCGCATCGCCGGCGGCAAAGACACAGGAGGTGGGCTCGAGATCGAATTGCCAGCAATGAACGGTATCCGCGGTGTAGCCGGCATCGCGAAATAGATAAGAGGAGCGCGCGATGCCGATGCATACAAAATCGGCCTGGCCGTTGGGGCGCAGCCTCACCAGCTTGCCGGTGAAGTCGGCGTGCGCGGCGGAGGTGACACAGTAGAGAGTGAGCTGCGGCGATCCGAAGATGTGCAGCGGTTCCGGCAACGGTGCGCTGGTGTAGACCAGCAGGTTGTTGCCAGTTTCAAGCTGTGCCTGGTTGAGCGGACCGGAGAGCGCGGCGGGGCCGCCTGGCGCGTGGACCGGCACCTCAGGATCGTAGACAAAGATGTCGCGTGGGGCATCTGTGCTGGGGGCCGTTGGAGAGAGTACGCCGTTTCCCTTGCGCGATTCCGCGCGGCCCTGGCTATGCGAGATAGAGAGCGAGTTTAATTGCCGGGAAGGTTTCTGCATCGAACCAGCGATTGGCGCCCAGGGCAAAGTGGCGGATGCGCGGCTCGTGGGCAAACTCTCCGCTATTTTTCAGCCAGTGGTTGAACCAGCGCAGCAGCAGCGCATCGGTATCGAGCAAGGCTTGCGGGCCAAGGTTCTGCTCGCCGATCCATTCGCCCCAGGGAATGTGAATCCAGGGACCGGCGACCAGGTATTGGTTTTCCTGAGCCGCTGCCAAGGCTCGAAAGCCGTCGACGCTGCCGGAAAGATAGGTATCGAACCAGCCGGAGATGTGCAGCGCGGGTAGCGCAATCCTGGCCAGCGATTCGCTTACATCCAGCGACGACCAGTAAGGGCCGGGCAGATCGTGAGTGAACCAGTCTGTCACGTAGGTTGGCAGACCTTCGTGTTGCAGCTGGGGATGCAATCCATAGGGCGTGACCAGCGGCTGGCTGCGCAGATCGATCCATGCCTTTTCCAGACCATCGCTCGCGGCACGGAGTTTGCGGCGCCGGGCATCCGCTTTCAACATCTGCAAGCCCCAGCCCAGGCTCGAGGCCAGGCGCAGTGCGCCCTGGCGATAGAACCAGCCGTGATAGAGATCGCAGGCCGTCATGGCGGGGGCGATGCAGACCAGCCCTTCCGGCTGCTCGGCTGCGGCAAGCAGCTGCGTCATGCCCTGATAGGAGAAGCCATACATGCCAATGGCGCCGTTCGATTCGCCGCGGGTGCGCAGCCAGCGGATGGTTTCCGCTCCGTCGGTTCCCTCGGTGCGGAAAGGGATAGAAATCGCCTTCGGAGTCGCCGCGTCCGCGCACATCCTGGATGACGACGTTGTAGCCATGCGCGGCAAACCAGACGGGGTGTGCGTAGACCACGGTGGACGCGATATCCCGGCCGTAGGGTTGACGCATCAGCAGGGTTGGGTGCGGTCCGGGCGCAGGGGGATAGTAGTGATCGGAGACCAGTGCGACGCCGTCAGACATGGTGCAGCGCACTCCGCGTTCGAGACGAACGCCGGAGCCGCAGTCGATCATGTTGACGTCACCCTTCACTTGGCATTTCCCTCAGCGGCTAAAGCCGTCAGGTTTGTTTGCATTATGTACGGGCTGAAGCCCGTACCCTTCGGGAGCATGCCTCAGGGGCTAAAACCCGTAAGGTTTAGATTGTTTTTATGCCGGGGATAAATCCCCGGCCTACCCAAAAACGAATTTTTCCGGAGGCTGCGAAACCCGTACCCTTCGGCAACAGACGCTTATGGTTTATGCCAGTTTTCGTAGGCGGCCATGGCGGTCAGTGCGGCCGCTATCGTGGTTGCCGCTTCCTCAATCCAGAGTGTGCCCTTCTCCGCGGTCGCGGGGTTGGGGTCTCCCATTACTCCACTGGGCGCAATGTCTCGCGTAAGCCAGGCGAAGGTTGCGGGCGCATTCTCGGGCCGCAGCAGCTCCGGCTTGGCAATGTCCGCGATGTAGTTCACGGTGTATTCGTTGGTGTGCACCAGCTCGGGAATCGCGCTGAGCAGAAATGAAGTTTCCACTTCGCCGGCGTGGAAGCCATACGCTCGCTCCTGTTCGCCAAGGCCGGTGAAGGCAGCGCCCCCGGAGCCAAAGAGCGAGAAGACACGCAGCCCGAACTCCGCACGCAGATCCCGCGCCATTACATCCACCAGCGAGGAGTTGCCTCCGTGCGTGTTGTAGAGAACAAGTTTCTTGAAGCCGGAGGCGGCAATGCTGGCGCCCAGATCGCGCAACACGGCCATGAAGGTCGAGGAAGATACCGAGAGCGTTCCGGGAAACCCGATATGCTCGTTGCTCTTGCCGTAACACACCGCGGGCAGCGCGTAGACCGGGATCTCCTGCGGCAAACGCGCCAGCGCGGCGCCGAGAAGAATGCTGTTGATCAGCGTGTCGGTGGCCAGCGGAAGATGCGGCCCATGCTGCTCGATGGCCGCCGTGGGCAGCACCAGAACCGTCTTCTCCCGGGGCAAGGCGTCCACTTGCTTCCAGGTGAGATAGGCAAAATTGCGGGCGTCGGGAATCCAGCTCTTCATGCGACGGTTGCCCCAACAGGAGCCTTCTCAAACGTGACCATCTTGCCCGGGTTCAACAAGCCCTTGGTGTCGTAGCGATACTTGGCCAGCAGTTGCACGTTGTCGCTGCGATAGCGGCCTCCGCCTTCGACATTGTTCACGTGGGGATTGGCGACGCTCACTCCAATCTCGCGGCAGTAATCGATCATCTCGTTCAATCGCTCCTCAGTGGTAAAGCGGACCACGGGAATGGCTCCGGGAAACACCACGCCCTGGGCGTTCTTCATAAACTCGATGTGAAATAGAAACTCGTCGCCGAAGCGCTGCTTGAGCCGTGGCAATCTGGCTGCGCGCGTTCACCGCGTCGAAGCCGCATTGCAGGTAGGTGTAGCCAGGATCGATCTTCATGGCCCATAGAGTGGTGTGGTTCCAGGTGTAGTCGGAAAGCAAGGGAACGGTGCGCAGGCCGTTGTAGGGCGCGGAGTGAGTCATAACGCCGCCGGCGTCACGGACGGCCGCTTCCAGCCTGCTGCGCTGCTGCTCCGCGATGAGGAGAAATATGAGCGCCTTGCCCGGGGGCGCAAGCGTGCGCACCGGGGTGAAGAACGAGGGGATGGGCCACTCGAAAGTGGTGACCAGCCGCTTGGTCCATTCGTCTGAGGTGGCCACGCGCTCGCTGAAGTCAAAGGCCTGGTCGAAAGTATCGAAGGCGACGGCACATTGCGCCCACTCCACGCTGGGCGTCAGCGCCAGCCAGATGCGGGTGATGATGCCGTTGGTGCCCCAGGCATGCAGTATGTCGTGAATGGCTTCGCCCTTCATGATGGATGATGCGGGGTTCCTCTTCCATGGTGACGACGTCGAGGGCGCGCACGGTGGCGAAGTCTCGCAGGGCGCCATGGGCCACCGAGCCGATGCCTCCCGAACCTCCGCCCAGAAAGCCCCCCACCGAAGCCTTCACAATGGTGGAGGGATAGCAGCGAAGTTCCCATCCGACCTTGCGGGCTTCCGCTTCCAGCACGCCCAGGCGGACACCCGGCTGGCAAACTGCGACGCCGTCGGCGCTGATGGAGTCAATCTGATCCATGCGCGAGAGGTCGAGCAGAACGCCGCCGTGGAGGGGCACAGCCTGGCCGTAGTTCCCGGTTCCGGCTCCACGCGCGGTGACCGGGATATCGTTGGCATAGCAGTGGCGCAGCACGTTCTGCACCTCGATTGCCGTGAGCGGGTGCACGACAATGTCGGCCACTTTGCCATCAAGCTGTTTGCGCAGCACGGGGGAGTACCAATAGAAATCGCGCGACAGCCGGTGGACCACCTGGGGAACGGTGGAGACCCGCGCAGGATCGCCCACGATCTGGGCCAGGGACACTTCAAGCGGCGTGGTCATGCAGTATGGCGACTCCTTTCGCTGGCTAACTTCTCTTACGCCTTACGGGTGGCCCAGGTGGCGAAGGCCTCCAGCATCCGTGGATGGGTAAAGAGGGTGTTGCAGAGTTCACGCAAGACGGGCCCGTTTACCATGCATTGCATGTCGCTTCGCCGGGCCAGCTCTTCGGCTGGAATCTGGATTTGGCGGCAATGCCGGTTCGCATCCTCAATGGTGGCTCCAAAGACGACCCGGTCGAGTCCTGCCCAAAGCGCATTGGCCATGCACATAGGGCAAGGCTCACAGGTGGAATAAAGTGTATAGCCACTCAGGGAGTAGCTCTTGCGTTTTTTGCATGCCAGGCGGACGGTGCGGACCTCCGCGTGCGCGGAAGGGTCGTTTTCCCGGGCCACCGCATTCCGTGCGCGCATGAGCGTTTCCCCACTTCGGGTGTCAACGATCAGTGCGCCGAAGGCGACCGGATAGGGAGTCTTGAAACTGAGAGCAGTGTATTTGACCAGCGATTTAAGGTGGGCTTCATCCGCGGCGGATTGTTCAACGCTCATGGGAAAGTTTAAATCATTTTGCCGGGGACGGGACACACAGGAAATCCGGGGTATGGGGCACCCGGAGCAGTGGCTGGTGTATATAAAGCGGTATGTCTACTTTGACTGAAGTGGAAACAGCTGTGTCCTCAAGAGGACCTGCGGCGGTAGCGCAGGAAGCCTTCGGGCGCGCCAACAGCAATGCCGGGCACAATGTTTTTCTGGCGATGGACCAGGAGCGAACGTTGGCGGAAGCGGAAGCGCTTGCTACCCGCTTTCCTAAGGAGGAGGAGCGGCCACTGCTCTTCGGCGTGCCTGTCGCGGTGAAGGATTGCTTCGACGTCGCGGGGTACCCCACTACTTGCGGCTCGCGCTTTTATGCGGCACAAAATGGCATTGCGCGTACCGACTCCTTCGTGGCAGCGCGGCTGCGCAAGGCGGGCGCGGTGATTATGGGCAAGACCCACCTCCATCAGTTGGCTTACGGCATCACGGGCGAGAACAGCGAATACGGAGATTGCCTTCAGCCAAACAACGCGCAGGCGCTCACCGGGGGCTCTTCGAGCGGCAGCGCCGCCAGCGTGCAGGAAGGCTCGGCGGTGGCCGCGA
This sequence comes from uncultured Acidobacteriaceae bacterium, assembly GCA_963758385.1. Taxonomy (GTDB): domain Bacteria; phylum Acidobacteriota; class Terriglobia; order Terriglobales; family Acidobacteriaceae; genus PALSA-350. The sequence goes on from CAVWVA010000003.1 coordinate 178,513, forward strand.
TCGGGACGGATACGGGAGGCTCCGTGCGGGTGCCGGCGGCGCTCTGCGGGTTAGCCGGCTATCGCTCTTCGCTCGGTCTGGGGGGCGCCCAGGCATGGGAGGGTGGCACGCACCTCGCCGTCTCCTTCGATACCCTGGGATGGTTGTTTCGCGACCTGCGCGACGGGCCTGTGCTCGCGGCTGCTCTGCTCGATGTGGAACAGGTGGCAGCGCCGCGAGGCGTGACCATCGCAGCCGTGGGGGAATCTTTCCTGCACGATTGTGAGCCGGCCGTGCTCGAGATGTATCGCGGCTGGCAGGAAGAATTGCACCGGCAAGGCGCCCGGATCAAGCCATTCGAGCCTGATTTCTGGACCGACTCACGAGAGATTTTCGGCGGCATCCAGGCGAGCGAGGCGGCGGCGCTGCACCGGGGAAACTTCGAGCACTTTGAGCCGGCGATCGCGGAACGGCTGGCCTGGGGAGCGTCCCTTTCGCGCACCACGGTCGAGGGCTTGCGCGATCGCCATGTGGCGTTCCGCGGTCAGATGGACCGGCTGCTGCAGGAGCATGATTTTCTGATCCTGCCGTGTGCGCCGATGAGCACGCTCACGGCAGGCGCCGATCACTCGGCCACCCGGCTGAAGATCCTGCGCTACACGACGCCGGTAAGTCTGTCGGGTATGCCCGCGGTTACCCTGGCGGCGAAAGGCGGCGGAGCGCAATTGGTTGCAGCCCGCGGCGGCGATGCCCGCCTGCTCGCGTTCGCAGCCAGCCTGGCGGACAAAATTGCCCTTAGGAGTTGAAGAAGACAATGTTAGGCTGCAAAGAACGATGCTGCCTCAACGACGGAATGCCACCATTAGCCTGTTCCTGTTGGGTGTCTGCCTGATCGTGGCAGGGTGCGGACGGCGAAGCAGCAGTGGCCTTACGCCGATCACGCTGCAAACGGACTGGTATCCCCAGCCGGAGCACGGCGGCTTCTACGACGCAAAGATTCGTGGCTACTACAAAGAAGAAGGTTTGGACGTAACCATTCTTCCCGGCGGCCCTTATCTGAACTCAGATCAGCAGGTCTCGATCGGCGCGGCGCAGTTTGAAATGGCCTCCTCCGATCACATTCTGCAGGCGATTGGCAATGGCTTGCCCTTGGTCGCTATAGGGGCGACCATGCAACATGATCCACAGGGTGTAATGGTGCACCAGGATTCACCCGTACATAGCTTCAAGGACCTGGATGGGCACGCGGTCGCGATCCTGGTGGGCAGGTCCACCTGGTTTGACTACCTGGTCAAGCGATACCAGCTCAAGAATGTGCGGGAGGTGCCGGCGACCTTGAGCGTTGCTAATTTCTTGCAGGATCCCGGATATATCCAGCAGGTGTTTGTGACCTCGGAGCCTTTTTTTGCCCGCCAGGCGGGAGTGCCGGTTCGCACCTTGCTCATCAGCGAAACGGGGTACGACCCTTACCGTGTATTCGCGACTTCACGGTCTTTTCTGCAGGAGCATCCGGAGATCGTGGCCAAGTTTGTGCGCGCTTCGCTGCGTGGATGGAAGGATTATTTGCAGAATCCAGGTGACGTGAATGCGGTGATCAGCAAGCTCAACCCTGCGATGAGTGTGCCCCAGATGCAATTCAGCTACGCGGCCCTGAGGGACCAGCATTTCATTGCCGGGCCTGGGGGAGCGGATTTGGGACAGTTCGATCCCGCGCGATGGACGAGTATGTATCAGCAGTTGTTGGAGTTGAAGGTGATCCAAAAACCGTTCGATCCGGCGATTGCTTACACGTTGCGGTTCTTGCCCAAGTTTGGCAAGCCTCAGTAGGAATAAGAAAAACAGCAGATACCTCCACTATCAAATGCAAACGGAAGGGTCCTCTCATCAAGCTCGCGGAATTCCCCAGCCGGCCATCAGCAGCAGCACGATGTAGACCACCTGCATCGCTGTGCGCACCGGCACACTGGGCATGTGCAATCCTCCAACAAACTGGTTGGCCGCGTATACGTTGGCGGGAAAGATCGCGATCATCAACACGGCAACACAGGCAGAAGCAGCTCGCGTAAAGGCAGGCAACAGCAGGCCGACACCTCCGGCAATCTCCAATACTCCGCTGATCAATACCAGCTGAGGGCGATAAGGAAAGAACGGCGGAATGATCGCCGCCATCAGGGGCGTACGGACAAAGTGTAAAGGTCCCGAGATCAGCAGGGGCAGTGCGACAACCACGCGCAGAACCCACTGCAGGCGGCCGAACTGAGTTGCGCCCGCTCGGGCCAATACAAAATAGCCGGCCACGGTGACCATCAAAACCACGGTGGTGATGAAATAGACCATTCCGATCCTCGTCTGCGATCATAAGCTGGGCTGGGAGGATACGGGACACAATGGCTTCTGAAGTTGCGCATCCCAGGCCGTTTCGCGCCCGCCGGATGCGGTCCATCGCCGTGTCTTTCCTTTTCGTTGCCGGCATCGTCAACTATCTCGACCGCACCTCGTTTTCCATCGCCAACACCAGCATACGAGCGGACCTTGGCCTCTCCGGGACAAGCATTGGCGCCCTGCTCTCCGCGTTTTCGCTGGCTTACGGAATCGCTCAGTTGCCCATCGGCCTGATGCTCGACCGCCTGGGCTCGCGAGTAATTCTGGCGCTAGGTATGTTCGTTTGGTCACTGGCGCAAATGGCCACCGGACTCGTCAGCAGTTTTGCCGGCTTCATGGCGACGAGGCTCGCGCTCGGCGTGGGCGAAGCGCCGATGATGCCGTGCGGCGTGAAGGTGATGCATGACTGGTTCAATGAACGCGATCGCGGGCTGCCCACGGGTATGCTCTCCGCTTCGAACACCCTGGGAGTCACCCTGGCTCCTCCGGTGTTGACCGCGATCATGCTGGCTTTTGGGTGGCGAGCCATGTTTGTGAGCGTGGGCCTTTTCAGCCTGCTGCTCTCGCTTGCATGGTATCCGCTCTATCGCGACCGGGATCGGGTGGCACTCACCGACGCTGACGCTGCATCCATAGGCCTCGAACCGCTGCGCCCGCCTGCCGAGATGTCGTTGCGCTCATGGCGGCGGCTGTTTCGCTTGCGCACCATCTGGGGCATGATGCTGGGTTTCGGCGGAGTGAACTACACTACCTGGCTCTACTTGTCGTGGCTGCCGGGTTACCTGCAAGCGGAACGGCACCTGACCATCGCCAGAACCGGATGGGTGGCGATTATTCCTTATCTCTTCGGCACCATCGGCGCAGTGGTCAGCGGAGCAGCGGGCAATTGGTTGATCGGCCGCGGCTTGCCACCTATCCGGGCATGCAAAATTCTTATCGTGGGTGGAATGCTCTGTTCGGCGCTGGGCACGCTGGGCGTGGCGTTTGCCGCCACCGCTACCGGCGCTGTGCTCTGCGTCACCCTGGCCATCTTCTTCGTCTATTTCGGCGGCAATGGGGCCTGGGGGCTGGCACAGGCTATGTCACCACCCCACATGGTCGCTTCGGTCAGCGCGATTCAGAACTTCGGCAGCTTCATCTGCGCCTCGCTGGCGCCGATCATCACGGGATGGCTGCTGGACCACACACACTCCTTCCATATAGCGTTGATGATCTGTTCCCTGGCCACGACGCTCGGCGCTCTGTCGTATGCTTTTGTTGTGAAAGACAAGATCGCGGCGAGCGCCGCCTGATCACGTAACTATTGCAGTGACTTGGCCACTGCCGCAAAAAACGGCAAGTCTTCTATGGGATTCAGTGCCCGTTCCGGTTTAGGGCGCGCGCTCAGCACCACGATCACCAGCTTCTGCCGCGGGTTGATGTAGATATGCTGGCCAAAAATTCCAATGGCCTCAAAAGCGCCTTGATGAATCGGGTCACCTGCCGGCACCGGCCACCACAGATAGCCGTAATCGACCGGCGCTCCACCGATCACGTGAGCGCTGCCCGCCTCCTCAAACCAGCCTTTGGGAACAACCCGCTTACCGTCGATCACGCCGTCTTGTTGCACCATCAAGCCGAACCGTCCGTAATCGCGCAAGGTTGCGCCCATTCCGCTGCCAGCCAGGCCCATGCCGCCGGGCGATTCCAACCACCAGGTGGCGTCGTGCTCCATACCAAGACGGGACCACAAGGTCTCGGACAAATAGGTTGCCAGCGGCTTATGGGTGGCTGCTTCCAGCAATGCCCCCACCATGAACGACTCTCCGGTGCTGTACTTCCAGATGGAGCCGGGAGGCCCCTCCCTGGACAAGCTGTTCATGTAGCCGAGGATGGCGCCCGGCCTCTGTTCCAATTGCTTATCCAGCAGTTTTCGGCGGTCGGACTTTGGATCGGTGTAGGTTTCGTCCCACTTCACTCCAGAGGCCATTTGCAGAATGTTGCGAATGCTTACGCCGTCGTAGGGGCCACCCTTGAGTTGCGGCAAATAGCGGGTGAGGGGATCGTCCAGGCTGGCGATGAGGCCCTGCTCGAGGGCCGCTCCCACCAGGGTTGAGGCTACCGACTTGGCCATGGAGAATGAAATCCAGCGTGTATCCGGTCCGGCGCCGAGTTCGTAATCCTCAAAAGCAACCTTGCCATCCTTGAGAACCAGCAGGCCGGCGACGCGATTGATCGCCAGGTAGTCGAAGAGATCGTAGGCGGCCCCGCGTGAGGCAAACCGTACGTTGCTGAGTTGCGCCGATGCCGGCATGAGGGGCCGGACCTCGCTGCCGCGTTGCACACGATTGACAGGAAAGAGCTGATCACCATGGGCAAAGGTATACACCTCTACCCCGGGCAGCATGGTTCCATCAAACACCTGGCGTGCCCCGGCAACCTGTTGCGCCGGTGCGAAAGTAGCGGTGAAGCCAAGAAGTATCCCCATAATGATTTTGCGTGCCGGTAAATGCGGCTTCATGGGTGCGAGTCTATGGCCCTGCCGGGTTGCGAGCAAGGGGAAAGCGAAGCACGGAAGGCCGCGCCTACAACGGTCAGGGAACATCGCGCAAGCAACGCACCAGATAAGATGGAGACGACAAGATGGTTCACGGGGATCAAGCATGGCGGTGGCTACGAAAATGGATTCGCTTCGATCGCGGTTGAATTACGACCCGCAGGAACTGGCGTTCGGAACCAGCGGCCGGCGGGGCAAGGTGATAGACCTGACCCAGTTGGAGGTCTACATTAACGCGTTGGCTGAGCTCGAATACCTGCGATCGCTTGCTCCCTCCGCAGGAGGCATCCAGCAGGGCGACGAGTTTTATTTCGCCTGTGACCTGCGGCCCAGCTCTACTGAATTTGTGCCTGAGGAGCAAGGCCGGGGTGAGATTGCCCAGGCCATCGTAGCGGCGATCAGCGATGCCGGTATGCTGCCCGTGAACCTTGGCCAGATCCCCACGCCGGCGTTGGCGAATTTTGCCCTGGCACACGGCAAAGGCAGCATCATGGTCACCGGCAGCCACATTCCGTTTGACCGCAATGGATACAAGACCAACAGCAGCCGGGGTGAACTGCTCAAGCAGCAGGAAGCACCCATCAATGAGCAGGTGAAGCAGGTACGCCAGCGGCTTTACGCGCAGCCGTGGGAACAATCGTTGTTCGATGAGCATGGCATGCTCAAGCGCGGTCATCAATCTCTGCCTGCGGAACACGGCGATGCGAGGGCTGCGTATATCGACCGATTTACTAACTTTTTCAGGGACTCAACCCTCAAAGGCAAGCGGATCCTGGTCTACCAGCACTCGGCGGTCGGGCGAGATTTGCTGGTGGAGATTCTCGAGCGGTTGGGGGCGACGGTAGTGAAGGGCGGCCGGAGCGATACCTTTGTCCCCATCGATACGGAGAATATCGATGCCGCGCAGCTTGCCGTGATCCAGAAACTGGCGGACGAGGCTGCAGCGACCGGCGAATCCCTCGATGCCGTGGTCTCGACCGACGGAGACAGTGATCGGCCGTTGGTTCTGGGTGTGGACCCGTCTACAGGCCGTGTTCATTTCTTCGGCGGCGACCTGCTGGGAATGGTGGTGGCGGAGTATCTACAGGCGGACGCGGTGGTGGTGCCCATCAGCTGCAATGACGCGATCGATCGGGGAAAGCTGGCGGCGGTGGTGGAACCGAAGACACGCATCGGCTCACCCTTTGTCATCGCCGGCATGGAAGAGGCGCTGGCGAAAGGCAAGAAGCGGGTTTGCGGATGGGAGCCCAACGGCGGCTTTCTGACCGGGTCTCCGATTGCCCACAACGGGGCGGTTCTACAGCCGCTGCTTACCCGGGATGCTGGATTGCCCATCCTCGGTGTGCTTTTTGCCTCGGAGCAGAACGGGCTCTCGCTGATCGACCTGTTCGCGCGTTTGCCGAAGCGGTTTAGCCGCGCGGCCCTGCTGAGGCATTTCCCCCGTCCGACCGCGTTGAAGATCGTGGCGCGGTTCTCTCCGGCGGCCAAGGGGCCCGAACCTTCTGTGATTCGCAAGGACCTGGAGCAGTTCTTTACTCCGGCGCTGGGGTTCGCAAGCATCACGCATGTGGACTACACCGACGGAGTGCGCATTCTATTTGCCAATGGCGAAGTTGCCCATGTGCGGCCGTCAGGCAATGCGGACGAGCTTCGCATCTATGCTGTCGCCGACTCGCAGGAGCGGGCCGACGCGATCACCGCGATAGGGATTGCCGAGCCTGGGGGGATCCTGCGCATGATGGAGAAAGCCGTCGATGGTTGAAACAGGCGTACTGAAGCTGCAAGGCGTGGTGCAGCACTACGACTGGGGCGGCTACGACTTCATCCCTGACTTGCTGGGCATCGACAACCCCACGCGCCAGCCGTTTGCGGAACTGTGGATAGGCGCGCACGCGAAAGCGCCCTCCCTGGCGGAGGTTGACGGCGTGCAGGAGCCGTTAGACGAGCTGATCGCCGAGGCGCCTGAAGCTATTCTGGGTTCCGCCGCGAATGCCCGCTTTGAGGGCCGGCTGCCTTATCTCTTCAAGATTCTCGATGTGCGCCAGATGCTCTCCATTCAAGCGCACCCTACCCTGCCGCAGGCCAGGGAGGGTTTCGCGCGGGAAAACGCCGAAGGCATAAGCCTTACCGCAAGCGGCAGAAACTATAAAGACAACAGCCACAAGCCGGAAATTGGCGTTGCGCTGACGGAGTTCTGGATGTTGCATGGCTTTCGCCCACTCGGGGAGATCGCCCAGATGCTGATACAAAATCCCGAATTGGGTTCGCTGATGCCTGCGTTTCCCGAACGCCTGGCCGCCGCCGGCCACGATCATGAGAGCCGCCGGGGTTTGCTGCGCGAGCTCTACAGCAACCTCATGACGATGCCTCAGGAACAGGTGGACCTGCAGCTCGGCGCCCTGCTCTCGCGGCTGCGGGCCAAGCCGTCCAGCGATAAGGACAGCGCGGATTACTGGGCTTTGCGAGCGGCGGAGAACTTTCCCTTGCCCGGAGGGCACCTCGATCGCGGCATATTCAGCATCTACCTGCTGAACCTGGTGCATCTGCGACCGGGGCAAGGCACCTTCCAGCCGGCGGGAGTTTTGCACGCGTATCTTGAAGGGGTGAATGTCGAATTGATGGCTAACTCCGATAACGTGCTGCGAGGAGGCTTGACCAGCAAACACGTCGACGTCGCGGAACTATTAAAGATTCTTACCTTCGAGGGCGGCACACCCGAAGTGGTGGATGGATTTGCGGCGAGCGCCCAGGAACGGATTTATCGAACGCCAGCCGAGGAGTTTGAGCTGAGCCGTATTTCCCTCACCGCGCGCAGCCGATATGCGGGCGACGCGGTATACGGGCCCAAAGCGCTGCTGGTGTTGCACGGCTCAGCAACTCTAAGCACGGGTGGGCGAAACCTACCTCTGCATCGTGGGTCGATCGTCTTCGCGCCCTGCGGTTCACAGTTTGTGATCGAGACGCAGCCGGAAGACGTGGTGATTTTTCAGGCGGGACTTCCCCGGCACGCCCACGGGGCCGCGTGATTGGCGGACGGAGGAAGACGTATCTCAGGGGCTAAACAGGCTGCGGAAAAGTACAGATCCACAGATAAAAGAGTTCCTCAGCGGCTAAAGCCGAATTTCTTCTAGAGTAATTATGTACGGGCTGAAGCCCGTACCCTTCAAAGCTCATGCTTCAGGGGCTAAAGCCCAGGGTGGGCCCAGGCATTTACGGCACGACTAAAGTCGTGCCCTGATACAAAACATTGGTTCTGAGATTCGAAGTAGGCACCCTCCAGGGCACCTTAAGAAGGTGGAGGCGCGGGCTGGAATCGAACCAGCATAAAAAGGCTTTGCAGACCTTCCCCTGACCGCTTGGGTTCCGCGCCGTTTGAAGTGACGGCCGGTTGACTGGCCGCCGTTGAAAAGGATTCTAGATCGAACGTGGTGTGGAACACTACATGGTTTAAAGGGTGTAACTTCTTTCGTAACCGAAATGGGGGTACCAAAGCTTGGGCCCTGTTAACGGAAAACGGAACCCAGAAGGGCATGTTCTCTCGGTACGATGCTGCTCTTTCCGTGCTAGATGCCTCAAGAAGAATCTGTGGTGTCACGAGCCCTGGAACGCGTATGGTATCGAGGTTGGCCCGATTGATAACGACGGAGGAACGAATGGTGTGGAAAACAGGTAACAATCGCCGAGATTTCCTTAAGCTCGCAGTGCTGGGTGTTGCTGGCTTGACTCATACCTCCGCGCGCGGGATGTACCAGGCGCAGCGCGAAACCATTCAAAAGCCGCAGACACCTGACGATGCGATCGATCTGTTGGTGAAGGGAAACCAGCGCTTCGTTGCCCAGAACCTGATCTCGTTCCAGGAAGATCTGGACATCCTTAAGGCCCATACGGAAGCCCATCAGGAGCCATTTGCCGCAGTGCTTTCCTGCGCCGACTCCCGTGTGCCTGTCGAGCTGGTCTTCGATCAAAGCATTGGTCATCTCTTCGTGGTTCGCGTGGCCGGCAATGTGGCCACCCCCGACACCATTGCCAGCCTGGAGTATGGCGCAGCGGTGCTGGGGATCAAAGCCCTGCTCGTTCTCGGTCACACCAATTGCGGTGCAGTCAAGGCGACGCTGGCAGGCAAGGCGGTGCCAGGACAGATCAGCACCCTCTACCAGTACATCCATCCCGCGACAGATGGGGCGGGCGGCGACCTGACCAGGGCCTGCGGGCAAAATGCCAGTTTGCAAGCTTCTGTGCTGCGAGAGACCTCGCCGGTGTTGTCTGACCTTGTAAAGCAGAAGAAGCTGGCCATTGGCGCCGGGATTTACGATGTTGGCAGCGGAAAAGTGACGATGCTTTGAGTCTGCCACTGCAGCTGTAGCCTGTTGCCGTATGCGGAATGTCAGAAGACGATCTTGATTGCCTCGGTAATTAACTGGTCGAGCGGCATGATCGTAAGCAACAAAGGGACCATGGGGGCGACCGTGGCAACGAGCAGCCGGATCACGTCGTCTATCCAAAACGGTATGATCCGCATTTCACTCACAACCGTAAAGCTATTGCCCAGGTCAGCGAGTGACTGTATGTCCCCACTCCCTAGCAGCTGCTCTGGGTTGATTTTCTTTCGCAGCCATTTTTGATCAAAGTCCATCACATACTCACTGGCAAAGGCGCCGTACTCCGCACCCCCTTCGCGCTCAGCTCGCTCGAGTTGTGGAGTGAAGACCAACAGCGGAGCGAGAATTGCCGCCACAAAGAAGGCGACGAAGCCAACAATCGTCAATCTGAAGGAAAGAAGCGACTGCCCCGCGTAGAGGATGCGGTTGGCGATCTGGCCTGCGAGCAACGCGCCTTGTGCGAACAAAAATGGAGTAAAAGCAATCGTGGATCTACCCATGAAGCCGAGCCCGCCTGCCCGATCGGGATGTGCCGGAAGCAGCTGCAACCGCAGGCGTGAAACCCGAAACAGGAACCAGAACCAGATCAGCATCCGCATATACCATCGCAGCAGAATGAATTGAAAGATGGGCACGCTGACAAAGGCAAACCACGATCCCGCGAGCGTAAGGTGGATCTGGCCGCCCTGGGGTGAGGCGTACCAGCTGGCAACATCGAGAGCGACCTCGCTACGCCAAATCCGAATGCCAGCGGTGAACACCAGGACAAGCAACACCATCTCGGCGATGACGGAGTTGCGCATTCGCAGTGCGGAATTGATCGCTGCGCAAAACTTCGGGAGTTCTTCCGGCAGGATCAGATGCCGCTCCAAAAACCTCTTAACAATCGGTCGCAAGCGTCGAAGAACAACGACCTCAGCCAGGATCAACACCGGCAGCGAGATCAAGAACCTTACCTGGGTCTCGACATCATGAAGAAACGAGAATTTTCCTCCGCCCACAAGGTGTCCTTCCACAAGCGACAGGACCAGCAGCGGCGCCCAACACAAGAGACAAAAAAATAAGACCCGGCGGCGTAGCAACTCGAGCGCAGGACCTGACAGATGCGTCCGGCGGAACATTCGATACAGCGGCCCACCCAATACCAGGGAGAAATCGGGCGGTTCTTGCAGCGTCTCAAGAGTGACCAAAGGTGACCTTCGCTTTCATCAGCGCTTCGTATCAGGCAACCAGTAGCTTATACGTTCAAGATAGCTGAAGCGAGCCGTGTTGCCGGACCAGTCGAGAAAGCTGTCTAGATGAACAGGAGTAGAAGCGAGTACCCGACGGCTCCCAGGCAGAAAGCCCAGAAGCGTCCTTGTTTCTCTGTTGGCAATTCCATAATCATGCTGTTGATGACCACCCCTCCGGAATTGAACCCGAGTAGTGTCGCCAACAGTTCCTCAGACATGGACGTGAAGATTCCCGCACATCCCCCTGCTAGTACGGCTGCCGCCAGCAGCCATCTTCCACCGTGGTCATAAGTGGAACCGTACTCACGTTCGAATGAGTGGTTCACCGCAAGAAAGTGCAATGTCATTGCGATCAGATAGAGAAGCGTGGGCAGGCTGCGTTGGTGAACCATCAGGTACCCGACCAAGCCCACATAAAGCGCGAACCCGCCCAGTTGAAGCCTGTACGTCAATCGAGTATGCGATTCTTCGTCTACCCCGCGGTGTGCGCCCGATCGCGAAACCATATTTTCCAGACCATAGAAAAGCAGGAACCCGATCAGAGCAGCCGTGTAGACGCGACGTTCCGGGAAGGGTAATCCGCGGTCAAACGTTACCCGCGTGAATATGTCCTGCGCCTCGCTGAGTTCTGGGAGCGCGCGGATGAAAACATAAGCTACCGAAACTCCTGCTGCCGCTGATAACCAGCGCCGAGGCGCCGACGAAAGCGGAGTTTGCAGGTACCTGCCAAGAATAAAGGCGCAAGCAAGCAAGGAGATTGCCGCGAGTTCGATGGACAGGCTATTCATGCGGTCGCGCCTGAGCTAAAAGGGTCCGTCCTAAAGCGCAGGTCCTGGCACCCGAAGACAAGAGCCCTGCAAAAAATGAATGTCGCCTGATACATGCAATCGCCAGCACTTACGATACCGTGAGTCACAGGCGCGCGCAGGCTTCTTCGCGCAATTTGTTCCAACCCTGGTCGAACTTGCCTTTGTATTGTATTCGCCCATTCCCTGGGAACGTGATGCGGAGCGCGCGTTGCTCCTGGCAAAGTAAACGGAGAATGGGTTATCCGGAATGAGCGCATCGCGTACGATATGGCCTTACGAGCCGGATTCAATCGAATGCTTCGAGGCACGAAACGCCATGACCATCCGAGCCATCCTCTTCTGCTTCGCCCTTCTTTTCGCCGTGCCGCTCTTTGCGCAGAACAAAAACACTGACGTAATCGTGATGAAAAATGGCGACCGCTTCACTTGCGAAATCAAAACACTCAGCGCCGGCGTGCTCTCAGTCAAGCTCAGTTATGTGGACGGCACAATCGGTATCCAGTGGTCGCAGGTAGCTCACCTGGAGAGTGACCGGCTGTTCCTGGTGCAGACCGAAAGCGGCGCAGTTTACACCGGCAAGATTTCCACTACCGGGACATCGGACGACCCACCGATAAAGATCGAAATCGCCGAACCTGCAGTCAGCGAAGTGGAAGTCTCGCAGCAAAAAATCATCAAAATGGGCCAGACGTCTGAGGGGTTTTGGCGTCGATTCGACGGGGCGGTTAACACCGGGTTGATCTATTCGAAAGGCAACCAGTCGGTGCAGTTCAATCTGAGTTCCCAGGTGGCATATACCAGGGAACGGTGGTCAAGCAGCCTTGCGTTCAATTCCTCGTTCGCCTCGAACACCGGTTCGAATCTGACAACCCGAAACCAAACTGACTTCAACACCCTACGGCTTTTGCGTTGGAACAATTGGTTTTATGCCGGGACCGCGTCCTTTCTGCAAAGCTCGGTGCAGGAGATCAATCTGCAAACAACGCTGGGTGGTGGCGTCGGACGCTATTTAAAAAATACCAACCGCTCGAGTCTCTACGTGTTTGGTGGATTCGGTTGGCAGAATGTTGGCTATGGGCCAAATACCGTGGATCAGGGGCCACAGAATACTGCCGTCGGCTTCGTTGCCAGCCAATATAAGCTCTACAAATTCAAAAAAACGAATCTGGACGTCTCGGCATCTTTGATCCCGGCGATCACAGACCCCGGCCGCGTTCACTTCAATACGAATGCGGTCTATTACATCAAAATCATCAACGATCTTTCGTGGAACTTTTCGTTCTACGGGAGTTGGGACAGTCGTCCTCCTCCAACGTTCCCAAAGAGCGACTACGGCACCAGCTCAGGGCTTAGCTGGACCTTCGGCAATCGATAACCGGCGTTCGGCGATTCGAGGGCCAGTGTATGGCGCCAAGCAAGGCAAGAGAGTACATTTGACTGCATTCTTTTCGTTGTACCTCAGGAATTCTGGCGTGTCTTTTGACGTGCGCAGCTCAATGAGCTGGAGGAAATGTATTCGGTTACGAGGAGTTAACTGCGATGCAATCTGGAAGGTTGAGCAAGAACAAGGCGCCCTTGGCTCGTGCCCTGCTGCTATGCGGAACTCTGGCCTGGGCCGGTCAGGCCTGGGGGCAAAGCCGCCTGGATTCGGAAATGAACGGCCTCAACAGCGGGGAAGCCTCACAGGCGGACAAGATGTTCGTAAGCAGGGCACTGCAGGGCGACATGGCGCAGATTGAATTCGGCCAACTAACCCTGCAAAAAAGTAATAACGACCAAGTGAAACAGTTTGCCCAGAAGATGATCGACGATCATTCGCAGTTAGTCGAACAGGTGAAGGCGTTCGCCAAACAGATTCGAGTCGAAATGCCGACCCAGGTTGCGAAGAAAGATAAAGCGTCCCTGGCCAAGCTCCAGCAGCTTTCCGGGCCGGAGTTCGATCGGGCCTACATCGAAGAGATGGTCAAAGACCATAAGAGATACATGAGCGAGTTTCAGATGGAAGGCTCTACCGGGCAGGATGAGGCAGTGAAGAATGCCGCCTCGCAGATGAGCCAGATGATCGCGCAACACCTGCAGATGATCGAGCAGATCGCCAAAGATCAAAAGGGAACCCAGGCAGGACAATAGGGGACGAAACCTTTATTGACAGGTTCCAGCATCCCCGGGGCCGGGATTCGGACAAGGTGCGGCGTTCAGGAAGATGGAGGCGCGGGTCGGAATCGAACCGACGCATAAAGGTTTTGCAGACCTCTCCCTTACCGCTTGGGTACCGCGCCATCTCCTGGACAATTGTACTGCCGGACGGGGGCAGAACTCAGTCTGGCATCTGCGACTTTCAGCGGATCGCCTCCGGCTACAGACGCGAAACTGAGATATATTCGCTGAGATTCTTCGGGGAACCTGGCGACGCCAGCCAGTGCTCCGGAAATCGCAGGCGGCTGCGAAGCAGCCTTTGGAGCGGGAGACGGGACTTGAACCCGCGACCCTCGCCTTGGCAAGGCGATGCTCTACCACTGAGCTACTCCCGCATACGTCCTGAAGCAGTATATCGGGCGGCTCGCCACCCGGTCAACGCAGGCGCCTATTCCAGCCGCTACAGGAATTACCGCGTCCTGAGATACCGCTCAACGGCCGGCAGTTGGCCATCGATACCGTGAGTGGTATCGACCTCCAGATTGGGGTGCAGGATAGGCTCAAAGCCCTGCTTGATCGTCTGGTAAAGCGCCAAATCGCGATTTTGCGCTGGATGATTTGGATCCTTCCGGCTCAATCGCTCTTCCGCAACCGAATCCGTACAGGTGAGGTGCACAATGCGAGCAAGCGCCCCGGCTCGTTTGGCGGCCAGCAAGACCTCGTCAATCTGTGCCCGCCGGGAAAAGGTTCGCCCATCGAAAAATACATATTCCACCCGGCGGCGCCCGGTTAGATAGGCGGCGGCGTCCAGCATGGCGTGCAGGCACAGGTGATCCTGTTCCGCACTGTAATCCGTCAGCGGCCCCGGGAACAGTGCCCCACGGACCAGGTCCTTATCCAGGACGGCCGCGCCGAGGCGCTCCGCCATAGCCCTGGCAAGCGTGCTCTTGCCTGTGCCCGGCAAGCCGGCGAAGAGGACCCAAATGGTCATGATGACAGGTTACGTCAGGGGAGCCCGGCGAACGTGTTTATGCGTCCAGCAGGTGGCCGTCGCGCATGTGCAGGATGCGGTCTCCAATAGCGGCCGCCTCGGGATTATGCGTGATCATCAACACCGTCTGCTTGAACTCCTGGTTGGAGCGGCGCAACATCTCGAGCACCGCATTGGAATTGGCGGTATCCAGATTGCCGGTCGGCTCGTCGGCAAGAATAATGGCCGGGCGCGTAATGAGCGCGCGGGCAATGGCGACGCGCTGCTGCTCGCCACCCGAAAGCTCCGAGGGCCGATGATCGAGCCGCCCGGCAATGCCGAGCATCTCGGTAAGCTGGTTCAGGATCTTTTCGTCCTGCGGGCCATGGCTGCCGGCGATGTCGCGCGCGATCTCGATATTGCCGCGCGCTGTCAAAGTGGGCAGCAGATTGAACTTCTGAAACACGAAGCCAATCTTCGTTTTGCGCAAGACGGTGCGGCGAGCATCGCTCAGCGCGGCAAAATCCACGCCGTCGATCAAAACGCTGCCCGCCGTTGCCCGCGTAAGGCCGCCCAGAATATAAAAGAGCGTCGATTTGCCACTGCCCGATGGGCCGACGATGCTGATGAACTCACCCGGCGGAACAACAAACGAAACATCGGTCAGGGCGGGAACCTCAACCTTGCCGGTGCGATAGATTTTACTCAGGTTCTTTGCCGCAATGATGGGCTGCACATTCATGATTGTAACTGGCAGCGTGCTGGACCGGAGCTGCGGGTATCAATCTCCTCGGGACCCGGGATTTCCTGTCGAGGCTGGTGGCGTTGGCCAGCTACATGCGGCTTTGCTTAACGAAAGCCGCACACACGGGAATGTCCAGTCGTGCGTAGCAGGAAATTCTCGGGACCCGGAATTTCCTGTCGAGGCTGGTGGCGTTGGCCAGCTACATGCGGCTTTGCTTAACGAAAGCCGCACACACGGGAATGTCCAGTCGTGCGTAGCAGGAAATTCTCGGGACCCGGAATTTAAGCCCGGCAATCAAACGCCCACCGTGGCGGGCTCGCAGGCCTCCTGCGGCTGCTCCTCGACCAGAGGGCGCAGGATGTGCTTTTTAGGGCCGCGCTTGCGGGCCACCATGACGCGAATGCGCTCCAGCATTTCGACTGGCGAGCAGGCGCCCTTGGGCAGAAAGGCGTCGGCGCGGTTGGCGCGGTCGAAAGCCTTTACACTGCCGCTGATCAGGATGGCCGGCACTTCCGGGGCGAGTTCCTTCATGCGGCGAACCAGCTCGTTTCCGTCCATGTAGGGCATGACCAGGTCGCTCAGAACCAGGTCGATGCCACCTTCGCGGAACATTTCCAACGCTCGTTCGCTCCCGTTCGCGATGAGCACGCGATAGCCTCGGGTTTCCAGCAGGAATTTGCGAACAGAAAGCGCCTGCTCATTATCGTCAACACATAAAATGGTTTTTTTCGGCCTCATAGTTTTCCTGAATTTCTCCTTTCAAAGGAGTTGTGAAATGCGGACGCACAATCGATGTGTGTCTCCGCAGGGTTGGGGGAGGAGCGGAATAAGCCGCATCCCGGATGGCTGCGGCGCCGATGGAACAGCATCCTACATGCGCGCACTTTGTCGAGTGCGCCAGCGGATGTTTGTTCAGCAGCAGCGCCCTACCGGGTGCGTCCGTTCTGAATTCAATTGTCTAATTTATGGCCGACAGTCGCGTTACCAGCACGGCAACGCTTGCACAGAGTACGAAGATGAAAGCGATGTGTAAACGGAGAAGATCAAGCGAAGTGTGGCTTGCTTTTTAGCAGAAGTTCCACCGCAGAACGGCGTCGTGTTGCCAGTGTTGCGTATGCGCCGTGTCGAGCCTGTTGAAAGGGTGTGAATCGTTTAAGGAAAAGCGGCTCTTTTGCTTCATGTTCAGTGCTGCCGATAAAAATAAATCGTGGAATGTTGGCACCCGCGCATTGCCGGTTTCACTTCTATCGCCTGTCGTAAGCTGTGATATGCGGCGCGAGGGATGAGCCCGCTGCCGCGCATCGGTAGTACGGGAGTTTGACACCCCTTGCCGCCCGATCTATGCTTAACCCAGTCGAGGCATCCACCAGAGCTACTGCATCGCCTTTTGCGCGGGCAATTGACTCTGCCGCTTCAGACTCTAATAAAATGACGATCCTCTCTCACCGCCCCGGCTTCCTCTGTTGCTGCTGTCGCTGCTGCGCGCCGCGGGTGTGTTTCCAGATCGAATCGTAAGCTTTAATTCCTGACATACGATCATCTATCCACCCGCAGCCGGCCACCCGCCACGGGTTCCCTCGCGCTTGAAACAAGCCTGGAAACAAGCGGCGACAGACCAACTGCCAACCTGGTTTCGACGAGGAATAGACATGACCGCCACGACCGAAGCACGCATCCCGCGCATCCTTGAGCAGGCGCCCGATTTCAAAGCAAAGAGTACTCATGGCATCATCCAATTGAGCGACTACACGGCAAAGGGAAAATGGGTATTGCTGTTCTCCCACCCCTCCGATTTCACCCCGGTGTGCACTACGGAGTTCATCGAATTTGCCCGCCGCTGGGATGATTTTGAAAGACTGAATGTGCAGTTGATCGGAGTCTCGATTGACAGCATTTATTCTCACATCGCCTGGGTGCGTGACATCGAGCGGAACGCGGGTGTCGAGATAAAGTTCCCGGTAATTGCGGACCTCGACCAGAAGGTATCGCAGGCTTATGGACTGGTTCATGAAGCGGCTTCAGATACAGCCACGGTACGTGCCGTTTTTGCCATAGATCCGAAACAGAATATTCGCGCCATTGTCTACTATCCGATGCAATTGGGGCGTAATGTAAACGAGTTGATCCGCGTTTTTGAGGGGCTGCAGACGGTTGACGGAAATGGCGTCTCGGTTCCTGCTAACTGGAAGGTGGGAGAGCCAGTCATTGTGCCGGCGCCGGCTACCGTTGAAGACGCCCGCAAGCGGACCAACGGTGGAGGAGCCGGGCTGAAGGTGGAAACCTGGTACCTCTCCAGAAAGGAACTTGCCGTCCAGGGCAATTAGATGAGCACCGGTGGCGAAGTGGCAAACGCGCTGGTCTGCAAAACCAGTATTCGCGGGTTCAATTCCCGCCCGGTGCTCCAACATTTCTTCAATGACTTAGATGGGTGGCCAAACGCGGGGTGGCTGAGTTGATTTGGGAAGGGACAGGGTGAAGTATTACTTCCACAAAAAGTACACCATTTCCACAGTAGAAAATGTTTTTGAGGATGCGCTTTCCGCGGAGTTGTGGACTATTCTCATTTCATCGGAAGAGCAATCTTCCAGCAGGAGAGAGTAGCCCACAGCTTTCAAGAGGATCGGCGACGAGAATCCTGAATGGCAGTTGGGAGACTTTTACAGCGGGTAGCCCTGAAAGGATGAAGGGATACGCGGGCCTAGCTCGCGGATCGCGACAGATTTCGGAGTAACTACGTTGTGATCTGGAAGCCGGACCAGATCTTCAAAAAATCGGACTGAGGGCGATCTCCCGGGAGGGAAATCGCCCTTTTGCTTTTGTAAGGCTGCACTCTAGGCATCGTAGGGCAAAAGCCACGCCATGGCTGCATCCCGGTAACGCGCCAGCCCCTTGTATTCCACCAGTTCGGGAGGCAGGCTCTGCAATACCCGACGCAGGCGGCGGCCCCATCCCGGAACGGTGACAAGGTCGCTCAACTTGATGAGATAGCAGCGAATGGAGAAGACGATTGCATTTGACCGGGGGAGGCGCCACAACGCCTGGAGTTCCACCCGGAGATGCAATTTGTCACCGGCATTGACATCATTGATCGTTGACCGGTCACTGCCCCAGCGATGGTAGGCTTCCGGGCTTGTATCAAGACGTGGATTTACCGTCATTGTCCAATTGAGCCGGCGAACGGGCCGGCCCTGCTGCAGGTTCAACAAGAACTTCAAGGCTCGCTCGAAGACGCCGAGTTCGTGCGCGAGCGGCACCGGG
Organism: uncultured Acidobacteriaceae bacterium; assembly: GCA_963758385.1. Taxonomy (GTDB): domain Bacteria; phylum Acidobacteriota; class Terriglobia; order Terriglobales; family Acidobacteriaceae; genus PALSA-350. The sequence goes on from CAVWVA010000003.1 coordinate 196,939, forward strand.
CCGTGCCATTGCATGAAGTTCATGCCCAAATCGAAATCCAGCGACCAATCCGCCTGCGTAGTAACGATGCCCGCGTCCATCCACAGATTTCCGTCTCTCTGGTCAAGCAGACAAAAGTCTCCCTGGCACTGGCGGCCGATGTACTCCATGGGACCGGATGGAAGCGTCGCCGCGTCGCCAAAGGTAAAACTCTGCTCGATATTCATAGGCCGATTGACCCAATGCCATTGATCTCCATCGCGACTCAGGGAAAAATGCTGTGGATAATCCTTGGCCATCGAACTCATCAGTAGTTCCAGAAGATCCCATTCCGCAGCCATCATGTGCGGCAGGGACTGGCAGCGCAGAGGGTCTTCCCGCATGACCAGCTCGCGCTCTCTCATCTCGCTCAAGTAGTGCTCGTCGATATCGATGGCAAACTCGGTTGCCGAGCCGGCCGGTCCACTTACGTGCGGCTCAATGTTCACCGAGTATGCGTAACTGTCCTGGTCAAAAGGAAACGGGAAGCGCCTTATGGCTTCAGGGCTATTGGAGAAGGTAAAGTCATCCCGAAACGTCTCTTGTTTGAATACCGTCGCCATTCCTACCCCCTGTGCGGTCTGTGCTTCTCTAAAAGCTCAGAGATCGAGAACCAGGTTGCCACCTTCTGCCCGGGAAACGCAGATCATTATTTTCGAACACGAGAGCCGCTCGTCCGGGGTCAAATAGTGATCGTTGTGAATCAACTCGCGATCACAGGCCAGCACCCGGGTCTCACACTCTCCGCAGGATCCTCCACGGCACAAAAAGGGCGCTTCCACACCCGAAGCCTCGATCGCCTCTAGCAGACTCTCGTGCTCACCCACCTGGATGGTCCGCTTCGATTTTGCCAACGTCAGCGTGAAGGGCTTGCCCGCCGAGCCGCCAAGAAAATGCTCACGGTGCACATGTGCGGCAGGCCAGCCGGCTTGGGTTGCGGACCGAATCACGTCGTCGATCATGCCCTCGGGTCCACAAACATAGAGATGGCTGCCGAGTGGCTGCCGGGCGAGAAAACGTTCTGGCAATAGTCGCTGCGCATTCCCTGTCTCATACCGGTGCACGCGTTCCCCGTAGGCTCGAGAAATCTCTCCGGCATAAGCTCCACGATCCTGGTTTCGGAACGAATAATGGAGCTCAAAAGGGACTGCGCGCAAGTCTAGTTCGTGCATCATGGGGAGAAAGGGAGTGATGCCAATGCCCCCGGCAACGAAAATATGTTTTCGCCCCAGCTGCACTAGTGGGAAAAGATTTACCGGGGGACTGATGCTGAAGCGGAAGCCTGGCTGGACCGACTCATGCAAATATCGCGATCCGCCACGGGAGTTCTGCGTGTTGAGAACGCTGATCTGATAGCTGCCGTTGTCGAAGGGTGACCCCATCAGGGAATATGCATTACGAAAGGTTCTGTCACCGTCACTGATGGTTATAAGGATATGAGCTCCTGGCGAAAAGGCGGGCAGGGCCAGGGCGGAGACGGGTGTGAGGCGAAAGCGCTTGACCCCTTCAGCTACGGTGACGACTTCACTCACCTCGACCTGCAGCGTCGCCGCTCCGCTCATTGAATAGGCTCCTGCTTCGCACGCGGCACTTCGGCATCGACAGACACTCCCATATAGGCATTCAAGCGGTGGGAGTAGTGATCGCGAACAAACAGCCTAACCTTGCACTGGGAACAAATCACCGTGTCGGCGACAGGCTGTTGCTCTATGAATTTGCAATGCACACACTGGACGCGTTTGCCGTCTGACCCACAATGCTCTGTCCGTAGTAAGTGAAAACTTATGCCATAAGTGCCGGCTAATTGCGCGACCTCTCCGATGAAGCTTTCGCTACCGGAAACATAGATGGTAGTTCCCATGGTTGCCTGGTCGAGGAGCCATGCGAACTCGCGCAAAAGAGAAGGAACATCGGGCAGCAGTTTCACGATCCTGGCGCCCAGCCGATGTAGACCGTCCGACGAGCTGTCGCTGCCGGCGGAGCTTGGAACATAAAGCAAAGAAGCGTTTGCAGCGAACCCGGGGGGCGCTTTCCTAAACAATTCGATCAGCGCTGAAGCACCGTGGCCCTGCGCCGCGATCAGATGGGATTTGGCGTGGGGATCCGGCTCCAATCCTGAATATAAGGGACGGCTTGGATTCACTCGCGACAACTCAGAATCCCCTTTCTGTTGGGATTACGCTTCTCCAAATTGCCTTTGGCCGCAAAAGAAGCCGATGCCATAAGTAGGCGAGGCGAAAGTGATCCGGCTTCCCTTGGCAAAGTAGAAGACGTCACCTGGTTTGGCTTCAACCGACTGGCCTGTTTCGTCGGAAATGATCATCTCTCCCTCGACGATGACCTTCATTTCCTCGTAGTTGTAGTCATACACGAGCGCCGGCCCTTTCTCCATGCGGAAAAAGCCGCAGGTAATCGGCTTGGCGGCATCGTTCGAAGTATGAACATCGGCTAGAAAAGCCTGGGTTGCAGGGACACCCATGCTGGGCAATTCCATGCGTTGTGCGGTGGCAAAGCGCTTTAGGGGCATCGATCTCTCCTGGTAACTTGCTGGATTTTCGTCATGCAACTCAAATTCAAGGTAAGCCAGAGGGATGGACTAATCCCGTTTGGCCGGAGCAAGCCGCCAGATGACCGCCGCAGCTCCGATGATGCCCGCGTCCGTGCCTAACTCGGCGTGGACAATGGGTATGTCTCTGGATATTTCGGAGCAGACATGGGCGCGGGTTGAGGCGAGGAAACTATCCCAATAGATGCCTCCGGCGAGGCCAAGGCCACCTCCCACAATCACAGCTTCCGGGTCCACAACATTGATGAGAAAGCCGATGCTATTGCCGAGGGTCGCGCCGGCGGAGCGAAGAATCTCTTCGGCAATCTTATCTCCGGCCGAGGCAACCGCGGTTACCTGTTGCCCCATTGTGAAGGATGCGTCAACACGTTGATTATAGCGGTCGACGAGTGAGGGGCCGGCCGCAACTTGTTCCAGCACCTCCTGCTGAACCACCCCACAGTTTCCACACACGGAGGTAAGCGCGCCGGTGCCCACCATGATGGCGTGCCCATGCGCACCGGCATAAGGCCGGCCGTCGATCATCAGGCAGTAGCTGATTCCAGTGCCCACCGTAAGGTAGACAAAGTTTTTGAACCTTCTGCCCGCGCCGAAGAGCGCCTCGGCCAAAGCCGGTGCTCTCACGTCGGATTCAAAAACCGTTGGGGCAAGTTGGGAAAGCATTTCCTTTGCTGCCAGGTCGCGCCATTTGATCAGGTACTCACTGGTGATCTCGCCTTGCAAATTCACCAACTCCGCGATGCCGACGCCAATCCCCTGCACCACGCAGTCGAGCGCCGCTGCGCGTTGTTGCAGCTTCTGTGCGACAGCCAGCGTATCGGCCAAAACTGCGTGGCCGCCGCGCGAGGGCAGAGTGGGAACCACCTCTTTGACAAGAATCTTGCCCGATGGAAAAGAAACCAGACCTGCGGCAATTTTCGTTCCGCCGAGATCAATCCCTATCGCAAGACTCTCGCTTGATAAGACGCCGGAGTCATGTGCTTCAGTTGGCTGCATAAGATCTGCTGGGAATTACTCCCGTCTGGGATCGTGTCTCAGGTGTCCGGCTACCCCATCACCATGGACCGCCTTCTTCTCCTCACGCACAAAGGTACTTTCGATCTCCTGGGCCTGCCCTGTTCGCCCCGATGCTTGCGCGGCAAGCATGATCTCCAAGACATGATAGGCGTGCTCGGGGGTAACCGCAGGGCGCTCACCCGTGCGTATACATTCCACGAGATGCCTCAGACCCTCCGTCCATTGCCAATGGGGATCGGTTTCATAATACTTCTGCCACGCTCCAACAGAGTTCTGCCACAGTTCGTAACCTTCCGGGGCCCAATCGTCTCCCAGCATCTGGATGGTGCCGGTAGTTCCGTACAGCTCGAAGCCGGGCGACTGATATCTCTGCATCGTGAATCCGGAAGTAACAACGGCAAAAACAGCCTCACCAAAATCCATGAGTATTTGCGCGTTGTCTTCAACCTCCGCCTTGATGAGCTTCCCGTTCACGAGCCGTTCCGGTTGTGCGATCCCCGTCATTGCCATGACACGCTTTGCCGGCCCGAGGATTCCTGTGAGACTGGTAAGGCTGTAGACAGCGAGGTCGAAAATCGGCCCACCCCCGGCACGATAGAACCAGTCAGCCCAGTCGGGTCCCGACCACCCATAACGTGCTCGAGCCAGACAGACCTTTCCGATATCGCCGTCCAGGACGCGATCGCGAATGATCTGAAAGGTTGGACTCAAAGTCACAAAGGGTGCGCCGACCAGGTGAAGGGATGAATCGTGTGCGATTTTGAGCAGTTGTTTCGCCTCGGCGAGCGACATGGCCATCGGCTTCTCAACCAGAACATGTTTACCGGCAAGAAGGGCTTCCTGGGCTATGGCCGCGTGCTCCTTCATGGACGTCAGAATTACAACGAGGTCGATGTCGGGACTGGTGCAAAGATCGTGGTAGGTCGAGAAATATTTTGGTATCGCCCATTTGTCCAGGATAGGTTGACACCTTTCCCTGGTAGTATGCGACGCACCGATCACTTCCGCGGCGCCCTTCAGCTGCAGCTTTTGAATCTGCGGCATGTAGCCCCCATCCATAACATTGCCGCAACCGACAATACCGATCCGAACAGGCTTGCTCATTCTTGATCCCTCAATATTTGCATCAGCTGGCAAGAAGAAAGATGGCCCCTAACGCACACGCGATACCTGCTCCCTGCATGCGGGTGATGTGCTCGTTCAGGATAAAGGGAGCGACAAGGCAAACGACCATGGGGTAGACAGCAGTCAGGGGCACAACGACGGAAGCTTTACCACCATTTTTCATTGCGGCCAGTATTGCCCAGCTCCCAAGAGCATTCAGGAGTCCGGCCAGCAGCACAAAGGTTATGTTTCGTGCTGAGTAGGCGAACATCGCTCGACCCGGGTATAGAAGCGGTTGCAGAAGCAGAAATCCCACGATCAACCACACAAGAGCAGACTCCGCGGAGATAAGATCGGTTGAGAGCTTCTGCAGAAGCCCAACCACGCCAAAGCACACTAGCGTAACGATGGTGAACAGTAGCCACGGGCTAATATGCATTGGTCAACTACCTTATAGCGAAAAGATCACGATGGACGCGGTTGCCAGCAACACGCCGAGCGCCTGGGACTTGGTGAGCTTCTCGCGAAGCAGCGGAACAGCCAGCAAGAACGTTACCAGGGGATAGAGAGATGTTGTTACTGCCACGACCGAAGTATTTCCTCCCTGGCGATAAGCGGCCAACAGAAAGAGAATTCCGGCTCCGGTGATAACCCCGTTCATGAGGGAGTAAATAATTCCCTTTTTGTTGTGTGCGCCCTTCACGGAACCTGTCAGGAAAAGCACGAGTGCCAGGGGCGCCATACCAGCCGTTTGGAGAAAAAGCGCAGGGCGGCTGGGAATCTCAGTGGAACCGATCTTTAGCAGAATCGCCCATCCCGACCAACCGATGATGGTGAGCACCGAATACCAGAACCATTTCGCCCTGAATGTCTCGAATAGTTTCTCCACCGCAGGATTAGACATCAGGACTGTCGCTCCTCCCGAATCAGCGGCAAAGATAACTGGGCGCGATGCCGAACAACACCACGGCCGGCTGGTCTGAGATGTTGCAATATCTGTGCGGGGTTCCCTCAGGTACATAAAAGCCATCCCCAGGCTTCAATTCAAACCACGGAGAGGCATCGGGCACGTCGACGCACAGGGTGAGGTTGCCTTCGAGCACGTACATCGACTCATCTCCGCCGTGGATCTCCATTTCTGTTTGCTGGCCGGGCAGCAGAAACACTTTCCCCACGGTAAGGTGGTCGGTGCTCACCAGGAGCCCGGTCAAGGTGTGCTTTTCCCTGCCCTCCATGCGCCACAGGAGGTCGGCATCGCGCAAGACCGTCATGGCCTGCGCATTTTCGACTTCTGTTTTGGCCATCGGCCATTTACCAATCCATTCGTCCTGGGTATAGCGGACATCGACCAGGTTGGGCTTCGTCTTGGCGTAGGCGCTTGAGGTGCCCTGCGACGGAGGAGGGGCAAAAAACTCAAGAACCTTCAAGGGTTCGGTTCCGTAGTTGAAGCCGTGGTGCCACGTATCCCGGCGGAAAAATGCGGCTTCTCCTTTATTAAGACGATGCGCTTCGCCAGTTTCCGGGTTGGTCATGACGAAGGTTCCGGAGAGAACGTAATACAACTCATCCGCGGCAAAGATAGTGCGATGGTGATCGGAGTGGGAGAATCGGCCGCCCAACGGCATGGAGAAAACCAGTTGGTGAATTTTTGCGCTCGAAACGTAGATCCAGTCGATGACCTTGCCAGAAACGTCGTCCCCCCAGACGTGGCGAGTCACTTGGTCATAAGGAATATAGGTTGGCCGGTCGAACGTAGGCCTTGGCGATCCGCTCATCTTGACTCCCCATTCATTCGCAGGTAGGTACGGCCAGCCTTTTCAACGCGACTTAGGAACATGCGTCCGGCGCCTTTCTTTTATGCCCGCTTGTGTACGCCGCTGTTGAAGTTTTGCAGGATGTAGTCGCAGGTCCGCATGGTAAACGCGATGATCGGCATTGTGGTGGTTTTATCCGTAGGGGTAGGAAAGATGCTCGCGTCACAGATGTAGAGATTGGCAACGTCGTGGGTCTGCGCCCACTTGTTGCTGACCGAGGTTTTCGCGTCCTTTCCCATACGGCAAACGCCAGTTTCATGCAGGCTTGTGCCGGGACGATTGGGCTCATCGTCCACGTCCCACAGTTCCCCGCCAGCGGCCTTGAACAAATCGGCCATCATCTTCTTGGAATGTTCCCACATGAGTAGTTCGTTTTCTCCCCACTGGAAGTGGAAACGCAGGGCGGGAATGCCGAAGATATCCTTCACCTCCGGATCGATGTCTACGAAGTTCGTGGGGCTGGGGAGTGACGGAGCCTGAATCAACGATCCAATGGGCGTGGGGTAGTAGCGCTTGATATCTTTTTTGAACTGACTACCGAAGCCATCGATGTGGCCGTAGTAGCCGGGAAAACTATCGCAGCCTCCACCGACGTATACCGAATAGCCGCGAATGAATTTTTCTTCGCGCGGATTATTGAGATTCTGCCAGCGCGGCATCCAGGTTACGGTGGAGTCGGCGATGTTATCGGGCGTGGGGGCGTGACCGAGCAGCTGCGGCAGGTAACCGGAACCCGGATTGCCGTAAAGATGGTCGCATAGGTTTCGGCCCAGTTGACCACTGGAGTTGGCGATGCCTGTAGGCCACTGCCGCGAACGGGAATTGAGCATGATGTGCGCCGTTTCGACGCACGATGCTGCGAGGATGACGACCTTGGCATGAACTTCAACTTCTTGCTTGGTATCGCGGTCGACGAAGGCCACGCCCTTTGCTTTGCCGTCTTCATCCACCAGCACGCCACGGACGAGCGCGTTGGTCAACAGAGTAAGGTTATTTGTTTTTTCCGCGTCGGGAATGGTGAACCAGGTAGGTGAGAAGAAGGAACCCGTGTCGCACCCTCGAGTGCAGTTGCCACAGTAATGGCATTTCGGGTGCCCGTTGTGCGCTTCGGTCAGCTGAGCGCACCGATCCGACAGGTAGGGCACGCCGATCTTTTCCCCCGCCGTTTTCATGATGTAGTCAAAGCAGCGCCATGGCATAGGCGAAATGTATTCGCCATCGGGATTGCTTGGCCGATTCTGGATGGTGCTGGCGACGCCCATGTAGCGCTCAGCTTTGCTGAACCAGGGAGAGATCTCGGCGTAATCGACCGGCCAGTCTTCGCCAAAACCATCCAGGCTGGCCGCTTTGAAGTCGATGTCGCCGTAACGGGCCGAGGACCGGCCCCAGAAATTCGCCTTCCCTCCCGTACCCTTGCATCTTTTCCAATACCAATCCGTGCCCGGAGCATTGGTGTAAATCACATCGTGCTCCCAGAAGTAGGGCCCCTCATTGAATTCACTTTCTTCCACCGTGTAGTGTTCCTGGTGTGGGGAGTGGGCGAGAATTTCCGGATCGCCGAAGCCGCGGTACTTGAGGTCATAGACCTGGCGGTGCTGGCGATAGTCTTTCGTCGGGTTGGTGCGCGGCCCTGAATTAAGCGCCAGTACCTTCAACCCTGCTTCGCAAAGCATTTTCATCGCGGTGCCGCCGCCGGCCCCGGTGCCCACCACAATTGCGTCGTATACCTGTGTTCCCGCCATGGTTCTCCTCTGGTTTAGCCGTTCCAGTTACGCAACGCTTGCGCTGTCGGGAGCCTTTAGATGCGCGTGCTCCGGATCGTCAGGGTGAGTGCACCCTGGCATCTTGTCCCAAACCATCCGCAGACCTGGGTAGCCAAGGTTCTCCAGCCCAATCCTGCTGGTGTAATAACCCACAACTGTGTAGTCACGCACTAGCTGGAAGAATTCGCGGCCCTCTTCGGTGTGCGGCTTGTACTTCGCCGGATAGGCCAGTTCTTCAAGAAGCGCATTCTGCTGCTCAGGCGAAGCTTTGAGAAACTCGGTTCCAACCTGAAACTTGCTTTGCGCGTCGAGCCAACCAAGGCCGGTGACGAATCGCACCTGTATCTGGTTGCCGGCAAAAATCTTGTCCTGTGTGGTTCGCAGCTCTTCGCGCGAAACGACCGCAGCCCGCTTGGCCACCATGAAGTCGATAAATTCAGCGACGCCTGCTTCCTTAGCGCCGGGAGTTTCATCGGTCGGTAAAATCATCTCCGACAGGCGCTCAACCAACGCAAATTGCGCGGGCGAGAAAAATAGCGGTTGGTATTTTTTTGCCGGCTCCTGAAACAATTCGCTTCCAACCGGATGCCCTGAAGGATGTTGCGCGAAGGCGAACGCCCATCGGTGGAAACCAGGAAACGACGATGCTACCGAAGCGAGCCCCATATAACGAAGTACCAGGCGTCTATCGATGCCCTGTCCTGCCATGAATGACCTCCCTATGAAACGGCCGGCAAGCCGCTGTCGCCTTTCCCCATCGCCTGATTTTCACTTATGCAGTGGGCGGACTGATACTTCCTTGAACATTACCGTATCCTTGTCGCCTTCATTCTGCAGCCCGATGTATCCCGTATCGGGCCGCGGACCTGCCAAAGGTATGCCGTCAGCCGGCCGGGGCGGGATGGGTTGACCTTCGCGAAAGTCTGTAACCTTAATGCCGTTCACGGATACCAGAGTTCGCGGCCCATCCAGAGTAATTTCCATTTCGTTCCACTCCGGCCCAGGATGATCGGCTCGCACCGGCACCTGGTTGAACGAATAGAGTGCTCCGGTGGCGAAGAAATTATCTTGATGCCACCTCGAGGGATCATACTCGATGCTGACTTCATACCCATAGTGCACTGGCATCCAGGGCTCGCGCGGCTTTATGGGTATGCGGATAAACACACCGGAGTTATCCGCGAGGTGTTTGGTTTTGTAAACGACGCGGAGAACGCAGTCCCCCAGTTTTCCGCCTGTCCACCACAAAAGCCCCATACCCCCGTGGGTTACCATCAAGCCGTCTTCCACGACAAACTTTCCTGCACCCACTTGTTGCCATCCGCTCAGGTCTTTCCCGTTGAACAACTGCTTCCACTCGGTATCCTTTGCCGGAGAAGGAAGCACCGTTGCAACCATCATCGCCAATGCAACGAAAAGAGCCCGATATCTCACGTGTCTGATTTCATCCTTCACTGATCTGGCCGTTTACACGCCGGTATGCCTTTTAGCGCCGGCATCTATCCATACCCGAGAAAGGCTAGAAGCTGATTCTGCCCTGGACCTGCAGGTTTCTTGGGTTAGTAACAGTGCCGTTCCACTCACCGAATGTGGGGCTGGCGACATCGTTGGAGAATGCGGTGGTGCTGGCGTTGTAAGTGCCGACGCCATTGAAGTGGTGCCAGTTCATAAGGTTAAATGCATCGCCGCGCAGCTCGAATGTCACTCGTTCGCCGATAGCGAACGTCTTAGACAACCCGAAGTCGATGTTGTTGTATCCGAACTGACGGAAATTTGCGACTCTGGGCCCCGACCCGGCATAGAAGTTGAAAGCGGTCGGCGGCTCAAACGAATTCACATTGAGCAGAGGATTGTTGACGTTGAAACCGCTCTTCGATTGGGCGAAAGGCTTCGCGCCGGGCAAGAGAGCAGGCAAGCAGGCCTCGGAAAACTGTGACGGCACGTTGCAAGTGCTGGAGACGATGAAGAACGGGATGCCCGATTGTGCCTGGAACACTCCGCTCACCCGCCAGTTGGCAACAAGCATGTTCACCAATGTGCCTGAGTTCGCTACGAATTGCTTGCCCCGTCCGACGGGCAATTCGTAGTTGGTTGAGAGGGCGAGGATCTGCGGAATATCATTCACGGCCAGCGACTTGTTGCGATGCACAAAGTAAGGAGAAATGACCGCTTGCTGGGTGGCTCCGCCGGTCTGCGCGTTGTCTGAATCTGTAATGGTTTTTGAATTGGTATAAGAGCCGAGTACCCACAGACCCTGGGATAGCCGGTGCTCCACTTTGATTTGCAATGCGTTATAGGTCGAGTTGCCGCGATTTTCGTCGCGGCCGGTGATGCCGCCGCAATATTGTGGAAAGCGCGTGAGCGCCTGGGCCACCGAAGCAGCGCACCCTTCCATGGTGTCGGCAAAGTTGGTAAAGGGGACAGGCACTCCGTCCAACTCCGTCTGCCCGGGCGAGAACGTGTCGTACAAACTGTTGCCCAAGGCAAGCTGCGTCGGATTGACCGCGTTGAGCGGGTACAGCGAAGAGAGCAAGCGTGTGCCCTTGGTGCCGACATAGGAGACGCTGGCGTAGGAATTACCGCCGAGCTCCCGTTCGACAGTCAGATTCCACTGCCCCGCGTAGGGAAGATGATTGGCGGAGACAGGCCGATAAATGGCTGGGTTGAGACCGTTATCAATCGTGGATACCAGCATCGGGGGGGGAGTGAAGTTCTGCGGGAGCCCTTCGCTCAACACAAATGCCGCCTGCAGACCACCCACCGAACTGCCGAAATTCGGCGTGGCGTTGTAGCCATCCTGCGAGACACCTGAGTCAGTGCCGGGCATGTCTTCCATGTCGAAATAAATGCCGTATCCACCGCGTACGACGGTCTTGGGATCGATCGCGTAGGCCAGACTAAAGCGCGGCGCGAACCCTTTGTACCAGGTATCCTCAGGATGTCTCGGGCCGGTCTTGCCCGCGAACAGGATCGCTCCGTTAAGATTACCGGCGCCGGGGTTCGGTGTATTGATACCGAGATACGACAAGTGATTGTCGGCCTCAGACTGCGGTGGATCCACCTCCCACCTCATTCCCAGATTCACGGTCAGCTTGGGCGTAGCTTTCCAGGCGTCATTGATAAAGAGGGCTGTCGTCGAGAAACGTCCCTGCACTCTTGTGACCGAGCGAAAGGCCGCCGTGCCATTGTCGACCTGCTCCAGCAGGAAGCTGGCGATGGGGCTACCGCTATTAATGCCGAGAAGGCCCGTTTCTCCGCGAGCGAAGGCAAACGTACCCGATTGGCCGGAAAGGTTGTAGTAGTTGTTGCCTAGCTTCCTGAATTCTCCGCCAAACGAGAGTGTATGGCGGCCTTTGACCCGGGTCAGCATGTCATTCACGATGAACGCGGGCGCCAACCAGGGCTGGAGGGCCGGTGCTCCCTCGCCCGTTCCAAACTGAGAGAACCCATCGCTGAAGGTGATCACCGGTGGATACTGGTGACTGGCCACGCCGGGGATCTGGGGTAATTGGCTGGCATAGGGTCCGTCAATGCCGCCGCCATAGTATTTGTCGTCGTGATAGCCAATTCCCAGGTGATTGAGCAGGGTTTCGCTGAAAGTGTGGTCGTAGTTGCCATGGAACACCCACGTCCGCTTGTACGCGAGACCATTGTCGCTGATCTCGACCGGCAAGCTGGTAAAGGTCGTGGGCTGGGTTCGCTTGTAATAGATCACGGCGGAATAGTGATCTTTGTCGCCGACATACTCGTCCAGCTTCTCGGTTAACGTGTAAGCGTCGGTTTCAAGATAGCTCAAGGCCGACGAGGGACCGGCGGGAGCCAGATAATTGTTGGTCGCGCCCGAACTGGTGGGAGTAGGCAGCAGCTTGAACCACGCATTTGCCAATGAGGATTGCAATCTTGCGTCGGTGGAGCAGATCACGTTGGGCGTGTTTCCATTACAGCCCATGAATTGATTGCGCAGGTAAGGCAGGTTGGTCGAACTTACCGGCTGAGAGGCGTTGTAATTGGGATTGGCGCGCGTAGTGGCCGGGTCATACACGGGAATCAGATTGCCGTTGCCATCGAGCCAATCGGTGAAATCGCCGCCTCGTTCCTGGACGGACGGGATAGAGATCGTAGGCTGAGTCACCGCCCCGCTCACTTTGAACTGTTCGAAGTTCACGAAGAAATACGTACGATTCCTGCTTGACCAAAGATATTTAACCTTGGCCGGCCCACCGATACTACCGCCGTAGTCATTTTCGATATCGTGCGATGCCTGGCCTACTCCCCATTGTGCTGCGTTCAGGGCAGTGTTCCGGTTGAACTCAAACACGGTACCGTGAAATTGGTTGGTCCCGGAGCGAATGCTCTCAATGATGATGGGGCCGAGGGTGGTTCCGTATTGCGGCTGATAACTCGACGCCAGCACCTGGAATTCGCTGATCAAATCCGGCGATTGGGGAAAGTCCAATACAGCTCCCGTAACTCCGCGGTCACCCGAAGGGTTCATCGTGCTGATGCCGTCCAGGATGGTCTCGCCCGTCTGCGCCTGGGCGCCATTGATCTGCGTCTGGCCTGATCCTGGCGTGCCCGAGCCCACGGCCACGCCGGGCAGCAGGGTAATAAAGTTGGCCGAAGAACGAATGGCGCCGGCGACCAACAGCGGAACGGTCTGCACCGCTTCTGGGCTGATGCCCTGCCTCAACTCGCCGTTGTCGAAATTCAGCACGGAGGCATTGCTGCTAACCTGCACCTCCTGGGTGGTGGAGCCGACCTTCAACGCAACATCCTGACGCAGTGCGATGCCGACACGCACGCCGATGCCCTTCTGAACGTACTGGTCGAATCCATTGGCCGTCACCTGGAGTTGATAGGAGCCACTGACGAGGTTGGGAAACGAGTAGAGGCCTCCGGAGCCGGTTACGAACTTTTGTACCGCCCCAGTGCCGTCCGCGGTGAAGGTCACTTCCGCGCCGGGCACTGCAGCTCCACTCTGATCCGTCACCGTACCGGAGAGGGAGGCATTGCTGTTTTGCGCCAGCGCCAGGGGCGCGCAAAGGGTGGAGAGACAAGCAATGATCGGCATCAAGTTGCGGAAGAAGCGAAAGTGCATGGAGGCCTCCATGAGATAAAGCATGTTCCCGCGGGAAATAACTACACTAGGGGCCGGTCGTGAGGTAGCAGGTAGATCGAAGAACGGAGCCAAAAATCTGTTTTCAGCTGGGCGAAACCCTCTATGGGAGCGGTTCCATTGTTTCGCGATAGTAACGTTGAGCCTAGACGGTGTCAAGACAAAACTTAATCAGCCGTCATCGCATTAACAGAGGTTTACCGCTCGTGTGGTGTGCCAGAAAAGGGCGAAATCAGTACGCTATGGAACCGGTCCCAAAATGGGCCCTGCTAGGACACATTAGATCCCCTTCTGGGACGGAAAAGCCAATGCCGCCGCCAGACTGGCTAACTCGGTCAGCTGGGAGACTTGGCGGGTAAAGCTCCTGGGTTCGACTGGCCAGGAGCGTCAGCCGATGACGCCTCGGTAAGCTGGTGATAGGAATTGATCGTCAGAGACTCAACCCGCTGTTGGACGCCGCTCGGCCAATCGATTTGAATGTCGACCTTGCTGCCGGCAGGCAACTTTCCCAACCCAAAGAGCAGGCGCTTGTCATGGGAGGACAGATAGCTTGTGCCCCCCGGCAGCCAGCGTACCAGTTTTCGATCATGAAGCAGCAGTGTGACCCGGGCCCCGATGGGATCGCGGGGGCTTTGCTTGCCGGTCAGGCCAACGCCCAACCAGGAATTTTCCACCGGCCGATTGTTGCGCAGCAGGACCGGATGGTCTCCAATACAGGTAAAGATCGCATCGGGAGCGCCGTCGTTATTCCAATCGCCGATGGCCAGGCCACGAGCGAGATACTGCCTGGAAAAAGCCGGGCCTCCACTCGCGCTCACGTCTTCAAATACCGCGTTGCCTCCGTTATGCAGCAGCAAGGGCTGCTCTTTATAGGCTACCTGCGGCTGTAGGGTAGCAATCATCTCGATCACATGCCCGTTTACGATCATCAGGTCAAGCGCGCCATCGTTGTCGTAATCGAGGAAATGAACGCCCCAGCCCACATAAGGCCGGGTGATCTGAGCCAGGTGAGAGCTCTGCGCGCCGGCCGCGAATGGGAACGAGCCGCGGTTGAGAAACAGCGAATCAAATTCGTAGTTGAAATTGGTGACCACCAGATCCAGACGGCCATCGCCGTTGCAGTCGCCCACGTCCACGCCCATACCGGCCTTGGCATTGCCGTCGCGATCAAAAGCCACCTCCGCATCGAGGCTGGCATCGGCGAAGGTTCCATCGTGCTTGTTTAACAGCAGAACATTGGGAGACGCATCGCGGCTCACAAACAGGTCAACCCATCCGTCACCATCGATATCCACGGCAACCACGCCAAGAGCTCTGCCTACCAGGCGATCAAGCCCCGAAGCGGTGCTGACGTCGCTGAACGTTCCGTTGCCATTGTTGTGGTATAGGGTAAGCGGCATGCCGGTGTAAGCTCGCTGCTCGCAGTAGGTGCGAACGTTGCCGTATTCGCATTTTGGAGCTTCGCCCGTGAAGGAAAAATGCACATAGTTGAGGACCACAAGGTCGAGACGCCCGTCGCGATCATAATCAAACCAGGCGGCTCCAGAAGCCCATCGGCCTGCGTTCGCCAAGCCGGCGTCCGCGGTGACGTCGGTGAAAGTCCCGTCGCCGTTGTTGTGGTAAAGGGTGCAGTGGGGGAAGCCGGTGACAAAAATATCCTGATGGCCGTCGTTATCGAAATCTGCAATGCATACTCCCATGCCATAGGTTTTAAGTTCGCTTACGCCCGCCTCCTGAGCGACGTCTACAAAACGTCCGTTGCCCAGGTTACGGTAGAGCGCATTGCGCAGGGGCTTTTCGCTTTTGCCCCGGGGGGTTTCGCCACCATTCAGGAGAAAGAGGTCCAACCATCCGTCGTTGTCGCAATCGAAGAAGCCTACGCCGCCACCCATGGTTTCTATGAGAAAGCGATCCGGCGACATACCGTTGAACTGCCGCCAGGTGATGCCGGCCTCCGTGGTAACGTCGGAGAAAATCGGCTTTCGCTCAGCAATCGCTGAGTATGCTTTAGAAGCCAACAGGTGGCTGGCACCGACGGTCGAGAGCGCAGCAATAAACTGCCGCCGCGAGCAGGCAAATTTGCGGGCACGATCAACCGCGCCGGCCGGCCTGCAATTCGATCGGGTCACGGCTTACCTGCCGGTGAGCCTACAACCGCGACGCCACTCTCCTGCGATTTCAAGCTCTGATAAACTTTGAATTGCTGCTCCGCTTCCTCATTCTGTCCGGTTCGCCGGTAGAGTTGCGATAAGGCGAAGTGAGTCTTGCTTCGACCCGGGGCATAGCGCGCGGAGAGCAAAAATTCCGCCTCTGCCTCTTTCCATCGTTGCTCCTGAAGGGCCAACTGGCCAAGCTGATAGTGCGCCTCCGCAGATTCCGGATCGAGTGCTATCGCCTTCTCCAAAAGGCTTTTGGCGTACGGCTGGGTGGTGGAGGGGTCGGGCTCGGCCAACAAGACTTCGGCACAGGAAATATAGAAACGCGGGTCCTTGGGAAATCGCGCCATGCCGGCTTTGTATTGGGCAACCGCCTGGCCGGTCTCGCCGGCGACGAAGTGCAAGCTGGCAATATCCAAAAGCACGTCAGCACTGGAAGGGTTGAGTTTGCTGGCGTGAGCGTAGCTGTCCATCGCCTTCATGTAAGCACTCATACGCAGCTCGACGTCACCTTTGAGGACCCACGCCTTTGCGTCCGATGGAAAGGCGGCAACCGCACGATCCGCAGCTTGACCGGCCTCTTCCATTCTTCCCAGCTGTAGGTCAAGGGTGACCAGATCTTCAAAATGCTCAATCCGGTGGGGCTCGAGCGCGATCGACCGCCTGTACGCCTCCACTGCCGAATCCCATTGGTGTTGAGCCTCAAGGCATTTGCCAAGAAGATTTTGCACGTCGGCGTTCGGCTGGCCTTGTGCCTGAAACTCTTCGAGCATTTGACGAGCTAACAGCACGTTGCCTCCCTGATAGAAAGCATTGGCAAGCTGCAAGCCGAGTGCCTGCCGTAAGGGGCTGGCGCGGGGAAGGAGCGCGAACAACGTCTGTGCTTCTTCCGCATCACCATTTCTGGCGGCGATGTCCGAGCAGCGCGCGATGGCGCTGGTCCACGATGAATCGCTTGCCCGGCCTTCGAGAACCTGGATGATTCTGAACGCGTCTTCCTTGTCTCCGTTTTTCAACGACGCCTCGAAGAGTGCTACGGTCCAATCCGGCTGGCTTATTACCCGATCATATTGCGCGTCGAGAAGTTGGCCCGCTTCGCGGTACTGGCCTTGCGATTCCCTCACCAGCCCAAGCAGCACCGATGCACCTGCATCCGCTGGCTGCGCCTGCAGAACATAGTCAAGATTTTTCTCCGCGTCTTCGTACATACCCAGCTGCCATTGAACAGCCGCGGTCTCTCGGCGAAAATTCAGATTCGCGGGCTCTAGCTCCACCGCTCTCTTAAAGCTCTTGAGAGATTCGCGCCATTTCCCATCCAGGCCCAGGACCGACGCGAGCTGTGCCCGGTAGAGTGCGGTAGCCGGCGAAGCCGCGACGGCAGCCTGCAACTCCTGTTCTGCTAACGGCCAGTTGTGCGCCTGGGCCAGAGCGAGTCCTCGCCGGGCATGTTCCTGGGCGCTTTGTGCGCTTGCCGTGTGCGGTGATTGAGCGAGGGAACCAGGTATCGACAAAAGAAGCGAGACGAGGAAGCAGTAATGCGCTTGACGCAGCGTTCCACGATGCTGTCGCATGGCGAGGGTCCCCTGGCTAAACCCGAAGACCTGATTCAAGGTACGGCACGGTCGCCAAAAGGGCAGTTTCTTTGAGCGAAAGCTCACTGTCAAGCGAAATTCTAGCCCGAGTGAGCTTGATTTCCAATGATATCCAGAGCTCCATTTCGCCCTTTCCTGACCACAAACTCAGGGCGCACCACTCAGGGGCGACGCTCTGAATGACCCGATGCTCTTGGCGAACCCGTCCGCATACTCTAGTCTAAAGCAGCGGTATTGCCGGCAGCGGTAATGAAAATCCAGTCCTGGCGTAAAGACTTGCATTTACGGCCTGGTGGAACAAAGAGGTACACACGATGGCTTACCGGATCCGAGACGTTGCGGAACAAGCCGGTGTTTCCAAGTCGACGGTCTCACGTGTCTTGAACTCTTCGAGTCTGGTCGACCGCGAGACTCGGCGGCGGGTACTTGAAGTTGCGCGGAAACTGAATTACTACCGGAACGCCAGCGCGCAACAGCTCGCGCGGGGCGGTCGCAGTGACTTTTTTGGGCTGCTTATTTCGGACATCGAGAATCCGGTCTTCCCGGAAATGATCAAGAGTTTTGAAACCGCGGCGGCGTCCAAAGGCTACGATCTTTTTTTGTGCGCCACCAACTATGACCTTAACCGGACAGAAGCGGCGGTGCGCAAGATGATCGAGAACGGAGTCAGAGGAGTCGCAATCATGACCTCTTCGGCGCCAGACGATCTCGCTCAGCAACTGGCGCTGAGGCAAATTGCGGTAGTGGTCGTCGACCTGGAAAAAACCAGGCAGAACGTGGGCAGCATCACCATCGATTACTCCGGTGGTGTTTCAGAAGCGGTTGCGCACCTGGCAAAGTTGGGCCATAAGAAGATTGCCTTCATCTCCGGACCAGACGAGCGTCGTTCTACCCGCCGCTACCGTGAGACCGTCATCGAAGCTCTCCACCAAAAGAAACTTAAACTCGAACAGATTGTCGAAAGCGATCAGACACTCGAGGGCGGACGGGCAGCCGTGTGGAAGATTGCGCAAGCCTCAGCAGCACCAACAGCTTTGATTTGCATCAACGACCTGACTGCCATTGGAGCCATGACTGCCCTGCGGGAAATGGGAGTCCAGGTTCCCGGTCAGATTTCTGTGCTGGGTTGCGAAGACATTTATATGGCCCGATTCGTAGACCCGCCATTAACCACGGTCAAGCTGGATCGCAAGGGTTTGGGGAAAATGGCCTTCGATATGCTCGAAGGCATGTCGAGATCGAAGCAACGAAAGGGCACGAAAACCGTTCTGGAAACCCTGCTGATCGTTCGCAGTTCCACCGCTGCCTGTTCCGCGGGAGCGACTCCGTGGGCCCGCCTCAGTTCCGGACTAAACGGCGTGGTTAAGCATCAGGCCCCCACCCCAGCTTTGCATTTGTAATATTCACAAAGACGGATTTGGCCTTGGTGTAAGTGTGGAAGGCCTCGAGCCCGAGGTCTTCGCCGAAGCCGCTCTGCTTCTGTCCGCTGTAGGGCACCGAGGGCTCCCAGTACTCGACGGTATTGATCCAAACCATTCCCGCCTGGATCGATCTGGCCATGCGCATGGAACGGCCCAGATCGTTCGTCCACACGGAGGCCGCCAGACCGTAAGCAACATTATTCGCTTTAGCAATCGCGTCAGCCTCGTCACGAAATGTCAGCACAGAGAGAACGGGGCCAAAAATTTCCTCCTGAGCAATACGCATGCCGGTGGATACCGCGGAAAATATCAGAGGCGCGACGAAATAGCCTTTATCGGCATTCTGCAGTTTGCCCTGATATGCAACGTGAGCGCCTTCTGCCTGGCCCACTTGTATATAGTTGCGGACTTTTTCCATCTGCCGTCGGTCGACGAGGGGGCCAAGGTCGGTTTCTTCTGACGCAGGGTCACCGATGCGCAGGCCAGCTACGGCCCTGGCCAGCCGCTCGGTAAATTGGTCAGCGATCGATTCTTCCACCAGCAGGCGAGACCCCGTGGTACAGATCTGCCCCGCGTTGAAGAAGGCACTGAAGAGGACGCCGGCCACTGCCTGATCGACGGACGCGTCGGCAAAGACAATGCTGGGACTCTTTCCGCCAAGCTCGAGAGAGACGGGCAACACGCGTTCGGCTGCCGCGTGCAGGATCTTCTTGCCCGTCTCCGTGCTGCCGGTGAAGGAGATCTTATCGACCATGGGATGGCTGCAGAGGGCGGCGCCGACGCTAGGGCCGCCGTTCACAACATTTACGACTCCGGGGGGTATTCCAGCTTCCGAGCAAATCCTCGCCAGCTCTATTGTGCTGAGGGGCGTCTGCTCCGCCATCTTCAACACGACCGCGTTGCCCGCGGCCAGGGCAGGCGCCAGCTTGATGCAGGAATTCAGGAAGGGATAGTTCCAGGGCACAATTCCAGCGACCACTCCGTAGGGTTCACGCACGGAGAAATTAAACATTCCCTTCTCCGATGGGTAATTCTTGCCGGTGTATTTATCCGGAACGCCGGCGTAGTACTCGAAAATACGGACGCACAGCGGCAGATCTCCGTACTTGTTGTCTTTGAGCGGCTTGCCGCAATCGATCGCATCGAGCATAGCGAGCTCGTCGGTTCGTTGGCGAATAAGCTCCGCCACTTTCCCCAGCATGCGGCCTCGTTCCCAGGGAGCCATCGACCGCCATGGGCCATGTTCGAATGCGGCTCTTGCACTCTTGACTGCGCGGGAGACATCCGCAGCTTCACCATCCGCTACTTCGGTAATTATTTCTTCCGTGGCGGGGTTGATCGTAGCGAAGGTCTTTCCGCTCACGGAGTCTACTTCTTCTCCATCGATTACATGCCCATATCTGCGCATAACTCTCCATCACACTTTTATCTACAAGCCAGGTCAGAAGCCTCTATTTAGTTGTCGGGGAAAGAGAAATTGAGTGTGCCGGCCTCATATAGGTCTGAACCCGATCCACGTGGGACAGAACGTGACGGTGTAGCACTTGAATGCATCTTTCGGTGTCGCACTGCTTTGCGGCCTCAAAGAAATCTTCAAAGTCGAAAATGATTCCCTTCAGCGAAGCTTTTCCGTCGGTGGCTTGTCCCCAAAACAGCACCGCCTGGCGCCGCAGCAGGCCAAGATGATACGCAAGTACATCGTCTCCTGAAGCTTCCTCTAAAAGCAGGTGGAACTCCCCGTCCTTCCCCATCCAATCGCGTGAGGACAATGACTCCCAATTCTTTTTAGTATCGCTGAGCCACTCGGCGAATTTGGCTAGCCAAAGGTCACTCCGGCGATCGACAACTCGATGTGCCAGATATTCTTCGAGGAGAAGGCGCATGGAGGTTACTTCGCGAACGCGACGAAGGGTTGGCTCGGCCACGAAAATTCCTCCGCGCGGCACAATCCGCACTAACCCTTCGATTTTCAGGCGTAGCAGGGCTTCGCGCACCGGCGTGCGGCTAATTCCCAATTGACTCGCGATCTCCTGCTCAGAGAGACTCACCCCCGGAGCATAATCTCCCATGGTGATTCGCTCGACCAGGACACTGTAGATGGTTGCCCCTGTCTCCTGCGTGGATTTCGACCGTCTCGGCTTTGCCATCCGCACCACTACCTGCCCCTTCCATCCCCTTGCAAGCTTGCCTTGGAAGGAGGCTACTTTCGCCGTTGAACGATAGCACATAGATGGCTGCAATGAGCAAAACTTATCGAATTCCGCAAGTCCTTCACTGGCACAGAATCACCCCCTTGTGGGATCAATTGCGCCACACTTGCTCGAAGAGCCGCAGCACATTCTCCCCCACAATTTTGCGAATTTCCTGGTCAGAATACCCGCGATTGACCAGCGCTTCGGTGAGATTGGGCATTTCGTCTGCTCGCGTGATTCCCGCAGGAAGTTTCAGGGGAAGTTCGAGCGGCGTCACCATCGAATCCTTTCGCTTGCCTGACATCAACCAGCGGAACCATTCTTCTGATTGATTTTCGGTGAAGTCGAGCCCAACCGACACATGATCGATACCGGCCGTCTGCACCCAATGATCGAAGATATCGATTACATCGTCCAGAGTGGAGTCGTAGCCTTTTTTGAGAAACGGCGGGAAAATATTCACGCCAACGACTCCGCCCTTGGCTACCAGGGATTTGACTTGCTCATCCGTTTTGTTGCGAGGGTGCTGCTTAAGCGCCATGGGATTAGCATGGCTGAACCAGACCGGGGCTGCCGAGACCTCGATCGCATCCATCGTGGTTTTATAGCCGACATGCGAAAGGTCGACCACCATTCCCAGGCGGTTCATTTCCCCGACCAACTCGACGCCGAATTGGCTGAGGCCGACATCGTTGCGCTCGTAACAGCCCGCACCAACGAAATTGAGATCGTTATATGTGATCTGGATGACACGCACTCCCAGCCGGTAAAACACCTCCACGAGGTCGAGATCTTCTTCGATGGGTGACGAGTTCTGAAAGCCGAAAATGACACCCGTCTTCCCTTCTCGCTTGGCTGCATGAATGTCGGCAACTGAAGTTACGGGTCGAATGTATTTGGAATAGACTTCAAAGTCGCGATAGAAGCGCCCTATGTTCTGCAGGGTCTGCTTGGTTCCCTCCCATACGGCAACGCTCGCGTTGATCGCCGTGATGCCTCCCTCTCTAAGATGGCGATACACGGTTTCATCGCTCCAGTGGCTTATGTTCAAACCATCGATGACGATTGCATCGGAATGTAGGCTCGCCGCTTTCGAAGAGACCTGCGCCATGTGAATCCTCTCGCTTAAGTTATGGGTGTAACCGAAATCTGAAAATCCGTTTGCCCCGGTTTCTCGCCGGGAACTTCTCTCCCATGAACCTGGCACTTCGGGGGGCTCTCTAGACCCGCTTGCAAATACGACATCGACCCTAGCATGGCCCCTTCCCACGCAAGATTTCCCGAAGGGATACTTCCGTCGGCGGCCAGGGTTGAATTCTTCAGCAGGACTTCCATGCGCCCGGCAGCCGGATCCATGCTTTCGATCGAGAAGTGACCCCAGCCCCGGATACTCATCTCGTCAAGGTAACCCTGCACCGCTTCCGCGGGCGAGCAAGCGTGACTCTTCTGATAAGACTGGCAAAAGGAAACGGCGCCGTCAAAGCCGGCCTGCCAGTAGATTTTGCGAAAGGTATCGGCGCTGACAGCGTGATGCACCTCGCGCAAGATGTAGCGGAAAAAGTGCCGCGGCATCAGCACCATCGGCAGACCATTCACGGTCAAACTTCCGCTCGGGCTCAGCTCAAGCCTGGAGACAAGGTCCTTGAATTTCTCGTTATCTTTCGCTTCCATAAACCGAATCTCCGATTAGATTTCGCGGGCGTATTTGTGTGCCTCAATGATGGAGTGATGCAGAGATCGCGGCGCGTAACTATCGCCGATGTTATATAACTCATTCACTTTTCCTGCCAACGCCCGGGCAAGGCCATCCACCGATTGGCCGCCATAGGAATAGACCAACACGTCTACATCGTCGCGCTCTATTTCATTGCCCCCGTACATATTGCGCAGCCTGACGGTTCCATTCTCGATGCCCGTCAGTTCCCAGGTGGCTTGCATCTGAACGCCTTTGGCATACAAACGCGCGTAGACCGGCGGCTTGTTGGTGGGACCGAGGTCTTCGCCTACAGAATAGTGAGGAGTTAGGATCTCGACCTGGCAACCCTGGTCGAGCATGTACTCGGCGGCGCCCGTACTCTCCTGACCGCCCTGATCGTCAATGACCAGGACCCGTTCGCCAGTTGGAGCCTTGCCCAACAGGACGTCCCAGGCGGAGACGGCATATTCGCATTCACTCAATCCTGGGATGGGCGGCACCAGGGGTACTGCGCCGGTCGCCACGACGACGGCGTCTGGTTTTTCAGCCAACACCGACTCGACCGTTGCTTCGGTTCCCAGGCGAAGCTCCACACCTAATTTCCTTACCTGCAGATCCAGCCACCTGGCGATGCCATCATAGTCTGCCCTTTTTGCTGCGAGCTTTGCGATGTTGAGCTGGCCACCTACTTCAGGCGATTTTTCGAAAAGAACGACCTGGTGACCTCGGGAGCGCGCGATGCGTGCCGCTTCAAGACCCGCGGGACCGCCGCCGATTACCACTACACGCTTGAGTTTGGTGGCCTTGGGCAGGTCGGCCCAGTCCGCCTCTTTGCCGATGACGGCGTTTTGTACGCAGCCGACAGGTATGCCTCGATACTGCCGGTCGATGCATCCCTCGTTGTATCCCATGCATTGACGAATGTCATCGAGACGCCCTTCTCGCGCCTTCTGGGGGAGATAGGGGTCGGCGATCAAGGCGCGGGTCATGGCAACGATGTCGCCCTGTCCGTCTGCCAGCAGGTGTTCGGCAACCACCGGGTCATTGATGCGGCCGACCGCAATCACTGGCTCCTTGACCACTTCTCTAATTTTCCCGGAGAGATGCTTGAAGCACGCCAGGGGAAAATTCATCGAGGGGACACACGCGGCTTCGGCCGGCATGGTCTCGCCGCTGCCGCCGATAACGTTGAAATAGTCGAGCATGCCATGCTCGCTTAATCTTTGAGCGATCTCGCACATGCGGTCATTGTTCAGGCCGCCTTCTACAAAGTCGTCTCCGGTGATGCGGATGCCAACGATGAAATCATCTCCCACGGCTTCGCGTACGCGCTCAATCACCATGAAGCCAAACCTCATCCGATTTTCAAGGTCGCCGCCGAATTCATCTTCGCGGAAGTTGACGTGCGGTCCCCAGAACTGATCGATCAAGTGGCAGTGAGCGGCTGAGAGCTCCGCCCCGTCGAAGCCGCCCTTCTTGAGCCGCAGGGCCGCATCAGCGAACGCTTGCACAATCGTATCGATGTCGTGCCGCTGAACCACGCCTGGAACTTCGCGGTGATTTGGCTCCTTCACCGCGGAGGGCCCCATCAATCGCTGCCAACTAAGATTCGAATGTCCGCGGCGGCCGCGATGAGTGATCTGCGAAAGCACTACGGCTCCGTACTCGTGCATGGTGTCGGAGAATCGCTGCAGGTGAGGAATGACACGGTCATCGAAGAGTTCGACCACTTTCCAGTCAAGGGCGGGCGAGGTGGGATGCACGCTGGCGGATCCAAAGCAGATCAACATGCCTGCGCCGCCCTTTGCCTTCTCGATGTAGTAGCGCCGTTCCCGCTCAGCGGGCATTCCGTCTTCGGTGAAGATGGTTACGTGCGCGGTCGACGCGATCCGGTTCTTGATGGTCTTATTGCGAATTTCGAGCGGAGAGAACAGCAGCGGAAACTGTGTGGACACGGGTACATCCTCCAACCAAACTTGATGAGACGGTGCGGGATCTTATACAAACTCGTGGTGCTTTAAAAATCGATACAGCTGCTCGCTCACATAATCGGCGTCGCCCTCCACAATCGAGGACTTCGACTTCGATTCCTGGGGGGCCATGCCTCCGGCCATGATCATGCGCATGCGCTCCGCCGGCGAGACCTTTGCGTCAGGCGTGAATGCCTTTTTGACGCGCGCTCTCGGTGTTACTCTCGTCGCGCTCGCCGGCCATCGCGGCAAGACAAACTGGCCGTCGCGAATCTGGCTCTGCAGCAAAGGGATCTGGTGGCTTCGCGCAGCCGTCAGCTTCCGGAATGACACATAGCGAGGTTCCAATGCGTCAGACCTTAGCGTGATCAAGCCGGGCAGTTCCATCTCGACCAACTCACGATTGCCGCGTTCAAGGCCGCGTTCCACCACAACGGAGCCATCGGTATGTTCCACCAGGCGAAGAACTCCGGTGACCTGGGGAAGATCCAGTATTTCCGCCAACAGAGGACCCACGATCGCTGAAGAGTTGTCGAGCGTCTCATCGCCGCAGCAGATGAGATCATATTGCGCATCGGCGAAGCGGGTAGCAAGCAACGCCGCTGTATAGGGCGCACCCATGAATGGGGAAAGATTCTCGATACGCTCAACATAATCGACACCGCGCGCGAAGGCGAACCAGAGTGCCTCCTGGCCGGAGTGATCGCATACGCTGAACGCCTCCACTGTCGTGTTCGGTGTCTGCTCGCGAAGCAGCATCGCGACCTCAAGGGCACTGCGATCCGCGGGGTTGAGGGTATTCACCTGCTCAGCGCCGGTCTGGCTCACACTCCCGGTGCGGGCTTCCACTTGCAGAGGCAGCCGGGAATCCAACACTTCTTTCAAGCAGACGGCAATCTTCATCGCACGATAGCCTCATTTACGAGCTCAGCGATATCTTTTATCTGTACCAGTTCCTGCTTGCCTGCAGTTGCCGACGCGCTTTCGAGCATGATTTTGCAGAATGGGCAGGCGGTGGCTACGACGCTTGCACCGGTTTTTTCCGCCTCGGCCAAACGCATTCCCTCCACCCGTTCTCTACCGACGCTCTCCAGCCACATCTGGCCGCCACCGCCCCCGCAACAGAATGACTTTTCCCGGCTGCGCTCCATTTCTACCAGGGTTGCACCGGGGAGCGCTTCGACCACCGATCGTGGAGCGTCATACTCTCCATTGTGGCGCCCGAGATAACAAGGATCGTGGAAGGTGATGTTCTGTTTCTGCGCCTCCGGCTCGAGCTGAATCTTTCCTTCCTGCACCAGCGTGCTTAGCAGTTGAGAATGATGCACCACGGTGAACTCCTGCTTACCATTCTCGGAATACTCATTCTTGAGCGTGTTCAGGCAGTGTGGACAGTGGGTGACGATTTTGCGCGCACCGTTGGCCCTCAAGGTTTCGATGTTTTTGGTCTTGAAGTTTTGAAACAAACCCTCATCGCCCATGCGGCGGGCCGGGTCCCCCGTGCATCGCTCTTCACAGCCCAGGGTAACGAAAGAGACATTTGCCTGTTTGAGGATGGAAACCATCGAACGGCTGATCGACTGCGCGGAAGCTTCGAATGATCCGGCGCACCCGATCCAATAGACCCACTCCGCGCTTTCGCCGGCAGCAGGCGCGGGAAGCTTGATGCCTTCGCTCCAGGCATTGCGTTGCGCCGGCGAGTAGTCCCAGGGGTTCTGCCGTTCTCTCAACCCATCGAGGGAGGTGCGCGCGGCCGGCGAAACTCTACCCAGATCGACCAACTGCCGCCTGAGATCGATAATCTTGTCGTAGACTTCGATGTTCACCGGGCACTCATAAACACAGGCGCCGCATGTGGTGCAGTCCCACAAAGCGCGATCAGTGATTGTATCCAAAGCGGAGGGAACCGAGCCGTTCGCAGAAATCTGCCTGTCAACAAGGCTCGAAAGCCCCAGGACAATCGCGCGAGGATCGAGAGCTTTGCCCGCGGCGGTTGCAGGACAGACGGAAGTACACCTTCCGCATGAGGTGCAGGCGTCTCCATCAAGAAGGTCTTTCCAGAGCATATCCGCAGCGGCTCCCGTGGGAGTCTCCGTCGAGACAGGGAGATACTCGCGCAGCGTTCCTGAAGAACGTGAAGGGCGAAGGGCGACGGTAGTCAACGACAAAACGATGTGGCGGAAGAAAAACACCGTCGCTGCGGCAAAGAAAGCGATGCAAAGAGCTGCGTGCAGAATCCACGATGCGCGATGAATCAGCGGGAGATGCTCTGGGCTAAAGGCATGGCGGGCCAGCAGCGCAAGCCCGTAACCCACGAACGACACCTTTTCGAAGCTGGGCAACGTGACGGCGATGCGGGCGCCTTCTACGAGAAAACCGGTGACGCCAATCGCGATCAACAGAACCAGGAGCGCATCGACCCAGCCTGACGGCTTCAATCTGGCTTTGCGGCGCAGATGCCTGCGATAAATAGCCATACCTAATCCAACCAGGAAGGCGACGCCACCCAGATCAAGAATGGCGGAAGCAATCAGATAGAAAGTTCCGTAGTAGAAATGGAGCGGTGTTTGATGCTCCAGAAACACCATGGTGGTGCCAATAAACAGGATGATGAAGCCCCACAAAATGAGGGAGTGCATCCACGCGGCGAATTTATCCCGGGGCATTTTGCTGCGGTTAAAGGCCCAACCGACGACGTTGGCCAGCGCGCGAGTGGGCGAAGTCTCCATGCGGTACGGCCGGCCGGACTTCCACACCTGCACTCTGCGAAAGAGGCGATATCCACTGAGTGCGAACGCCAGGAAGCTTCCACCGTAGAGGGAGGCGAGCATCCAGAACGAAACGTTCCATTCAATATGCCGGGTAATTTGCTCCACTCAATTCCTCCCCTTCTGACCGTCAGTCGCCGGTTTCGTTCCGGACGGCGCGAGTCTGCCCTGCAGGATGCGTTCCGTAAGCCGCGGCACCACAGCGTGCAGATCACCCAGAACGCCAAAGTGCGCTACAGAAAAGATGGGCGCTTTGCGATCCACATTCAGGGCAACAATTTTTTCCGACTCTCTCATCCCCATCAGGTGGTGGCTCGCGCCGGATATGCCCGCTGCCAGGTAGAGCCGCGGAGTTACCGCTTTGCCTGTTTGCCCGACCTGGCGGTCGTATTCAATCCAACCCAGGTCAACCGCCGCGCGACTAGCCGCCAGACTTGCGCCGAGAGCTTCTGCCAGAGATCGCATTACGTTGAAGCCCTCTTTTCCTCCGACACCGCGACCGCCTGAGACAAGCCGCTCCGCCTCACGGATATCAAGTGTCCTGGGGTCCGCGGGGATCCGGCGCAGGATTTTTACCTTCCCGGGTGTGAGCGCCACCTCGTGCCTGGTGACGGAAAGCTCGGGACGGGGAGTCTTTTCAGCAGGCGCCAAATCTGCAACGCCGGGCTTCATGGTGAGGACGGCCGGCTCCGCGGCCGGCCAGCTGGCTAACACATGCACCCGCCCGCTATGAGTCACCCGGGTAATTTCAAGTTTGTCGCCGGCGAGCGGCTTCACCAGGAGACAGTGTGGAAAGTAGGCGTAGCCCAGACGCGTCGCGAGCCTGGGACCCAGGCCGCGTCCGTTGGCCGTAGCCGCCATCAACAATACATTCGGGCGAAGACCCTGCAATACCTGCACGAGCGCGCTCAGATACGACTCTGTGGTGAACTCCGCGAGTTCCGCATGTTCAACCAGGTGAACCGGCTCCCGCAAAGTCCCGGCAAGATCACCCAGGAGGGAGGCTGTCTGCTCCTGCGCAGACAGCAGCAATAACTCAACTCGCCCCTTGCGGGAGACAGCGAGTTTTCTCGCGTCTGAAAGCAGCTCGAGAGTCACTCTCTCCAGCTTGCCCCATGATGTCTCCGCCAAGACGACGATCAGGGGCTGCGCTTGCAGGTCCTCGGTTTTTGAGGGGATGTCTGGCATGTTTTCCTGTTTCGATGAAAGAGCTTGTTCACAGCCAACCCAGATATGGCAGTAATATACTGTTGATATTCGTATGTCAATGAAGATAAACTCGACCCCGTTGGAGATCTTCTGCAGGCCCAGCGTCCCGATGCAAAGTTGACGGATGAGCGCGACGGATGAGGCAGTGTACGCTTCCAGGGTGGCGAAGGGCTGCAGTCCCCTCGCAAATTTAGAATTGTTAAGTAAGTCCAGTTGGCTGTGCCTGCGGGATCAGGGGTGATGTTTTTAGGAGACGCAAATGGATGCGTGTTCGGAGATGCTTGGGCACTTGCGGGTCCGGCGTGAAGGGCTCACTCTCGATCAAAAGTTCTATGGGGACGCGGCTTTCCATGAGGTCGACATGGAATACATCTACTACCGCGAATGGCTCTTTGCCGGCCACGAATGCGAGTTAGCATCGCCCGGAGCATATTTTACGGTTCAGATCGGCGCCTTCTCACTCATTGTTCTTCGCCGAGAAGACGGCACCATTGGTGCGGTTCATAACTCATGCCGCCATCGTGGATCGCGCATCTGCAGCGCGGAGCGCGGCAAGGTGGCAGCGCGGCTGATCTGCCCCTACCACCAATGGACCTATCACCTGGACGGCCGCCTGGCGACCGCAAGACAGATGGGTCGACCCATCGAAGCCGATCAACTCGGGCTAAAAACGGTTCACTGCGAGTGCATTGCGGGCTACATTTTTGTTTGCCTGGCGACGGTACCGCCCGACCTCGAAGCGTTCCGCGCCAATATTGAGCCGTATTTCCTGCCTCACCATCTGCGCGAGGCCAAAGTTGCCCTGAGTGTGTCGATCGTTGAAAAGGGCAATTGGAAGCTGGTCTGGGAAAATAATCGCGAGTGCTATCACTGCGCGGTCAACCACCCTGAACTATGCAGGACTTATCCTGAACGGCCCACGGTCACCGGGGTTCAGGGAGCGCAAAGCGATCCGGAGATGCAAGCTCATTGGCGACGGTGTGAGAGCGCGGGCCTGATGAGCAGGTTTCTAATGGCTGATTCCGGACAATATCGTGTGGTGCGATTGCCCCTGATCGACAATGCAGTCAGCTACACCATGGATGGAACCGCCGCCGTATCAAAACCTCTCAGCCGGGATGTGAAGGAAGCTTCGATCGGAGCCATGGCGCTGTTTCATTATCCGAGCACGTGGAATCATGTTCTGGGCGATCACGCAGTGACCTTTCGTGTGTTGCCAATCGGGCCCAAGGAGACGCAGGTCACAACGAAATGGCTGGTCCATAAGGATGCTATTGAAGGCGTCGACTACGACTTGACCCGGCTGACCGAGGTTTGGATGGCGACCAACAATCAGGATCTCTCTATCGTGGAAGGCAACCAGATCGGTATCTCCTCACCAGCCTACGAGCCGGGCCCATATTCCGTGGAACACGAAGGCGGCGTGATGCAATTCGTGGACTGGTATTGCCGGGTTATGGAATCTAAACTGACGGGGTCGAGCTTAACCCAAATTAAATAGGCGTTCGTTTCGGCAACCCGTAGCAATCGCTCCATTGCCTTTCGGTCGTTCAACCACCGTACATGTCGGGCAGGACCCTCACTTCAATCCTCGGCTCTTTCCCCCAGGCTAGCGCTCGACGTTGGCAAGGCAAAGAATGATCGAGGTGAAGAAATGAAGAAGCGCAACAAGCACGTCGGATCATCGCTCGATAGCTTTTTAAAAGAAGAGGGCATCCTTGAAGAGACCCGGGCCACTGCAATCAAAGAAGCTCTGGCCTGGCAGATACAACAGGCGATGGCGAAGGAAAAGATCACCAAGGTAGAAATGGCGCGGCGTATGAACACCAGCCGTGCAGCCCTCGATCGTTTACTCGACCCCGGTAACAGTGCAGTGACGCTACAAACACTCTCGCGCGCAGCCACCGCAATTGGCCGAGACCTTCGCATTGAACTGGTATAGCCTTCGCTTCTTTGTGGCGAAGCGGCCGCTATCTTCTGCGCGGTATCGATAGGTCGAGGTCGGCGCCTGTGAGTTGCTTGGTCAGCAGAATAATTTGCCCCTGGTGCAGCTGCAGATGGCCAACGATGCGCATGATCGCTTCCAGAATTGTCATCGCACCCCAATTCCCTGTTGGCTGAGGATTGATCATTTCAAGCAAACGCGCGGGCGGGAGCGAGCCGATGACGGTTCGGGATTCTGCGAGTGTCGCGGCAAAGCAGCTGCGGATTTCTTTCGATGACTCACAAGGCATAAGCGTGAATTCGGAGTCCCGATGTCTGACGTCGGGCTGGCCGTCAATGCCGTGCAGAAACCATTGCCGCAGATTGCCCTCCAGATGAAGCAGAAGATTGGCAATGGAATTCTCGTGGTCACCCTCGCGATGCCAGATCTGCTCATCCGATAGTTTATCGAGACAGCGATTGATGTCATCCTCGGAAAGCTGCATCCGCTTGACCGAGGCTTTGAGAAATACGTTGGCGACCTGATCAGACATAGGATCCTCTGCCTTTACTTGAGTACCGCATCAATCGCCTCGACCAGCGAAGCAAAGTCGTACGAGCCGTCGTGCCTTTGGCCGTTAATGAAAAATGTCGGCGTTCCGTTCACGCCACTGCGCACTCCCCCGGTAAAATCAGCACGAACTCGCGGCTGAAACTCCTTTGACTCCAAAGCCTCGCTGAGCCTGGCGGGCGCCAGTTGCAGATCCTGGGCCAGCTCCACCAGCAAATCATCGTCCAGTCGCCCCTGATTTTCATATAGCAGGTCGTGCATTTCCCAGAACTTATCCTGCGACCCGGCAAATTCCGCCGTCTCCGCGGCAGGCTCGGCGTATGGATGCATCTGGGTCAAAGGAAAGTTGCGGAAAACAAATGACAGGCGCTTGCCAAAATGCTTCTGCACTCGTTTGACAATCGGATACGCCTGGCCGCACGAGGGACATTGGTAATCGCCGTACTCCACCAGGGTGCACTTCGCACCCGGATCCCCTTGGCGATGGTCTTTGGCGCTAACCGCCACTGCGAGCTTGCTCATGCTGACTCCTATTTCTCGAGATCTTCCAGGGCCTGGAGAATTCCATCCGCGCCGGGATTGACCAGTACCGGTGAGCAGTGGCTCCAGGCGATGACCCCGTTCTTATCGATCACGAAGAGCGCCCGCTCAGAGAAGCCCTGCTGTTCACGGTAGGCTCCATACTGCCGGGAGACCGCACCCTTCGGCTCGAAATCGGCCGCCAGGGGAAAATGGAGATTGTGATCCTTGGCATAGGCAGCGTGACACCACGCTCCGTCCACGGAAATGCCGATCAGCTCCGCACCGTACTTCTGGAACTCGGGCAGGACCTCGTTGTAGAGTGCCATCTGATCGCCACAAACCGGGCTCCAATCCGCGGGATAGAAGGCCAGGATGACGGGCTTTCCGCGCAGTTCACTAAGTGTCAGCTTTTTATCGGGGGCGACAGGAAGAGTAAAGTCCGGCGCCGGAGTGCCAGAGGTCAGGATTGCGGTCATGGAAAAATCCTCTCCTATAGGATGCGCAAAGGATAGTTTAGCCTCCCTTGTCTTTCTAAAGAAGATTGACGGGAAACGTTACTTCGCTTCAGGCAGGGAATAGGCGAAATCGTAGGAGTGTTTTCCGTCGGCGATAATGATGTTCATGGCGCCCGCGATCCCTTCCAATTCGCCAGTGCCCGAATCCGGCACCACGTTCACGCTCAATTGAGGAACGCCGCGCACCATGATTCCCAGATGTTGCAAGATGAAACTGCCGCTGCGTCCGTTGAGCTTCCCCGAAACGCGCTCAATGGCGACATAAGCACCCGAACCTTTGACCGCGGTCATGCCAGTCAGCATTTGACCTGTGCTATGGGCTTCAAGGTCTCCATGAAACTGCTTATCGAGCAGCATGCGGCCCAGAGTCGAGCCTTCGGTTTGGTCGTCTGGCGGCTGCGGGATCACCTTCACGTCAAATGGTCCGTGGGCATGTATTGTCATAGCTGAGCCTTTCTCTACTGCTTGCGGTTGGGGATGCGCGATGACGCTGAACGCCAAGGCTATACCAAGCGCTGCGAGCCGGGCGCGTCGGGCGGTCTTGGAGGGTCTGTTCATTTTCACGAAGAGTACCGGTGGACAAGGCTTCGATGATTGTAAAAACGCGACAACATACTGATGGGTTGGATTCCATGGCCGGGAAGCCGCGGGGAGTGCTTCGGCTGCCGCCCGCGGAAGCCGGGCTCACAGTCACGCGTCACAATCCTTCGCCCGCTCTTGCCCCTTTCATCGCCTACTACTGGAGGGTAAGCTGGAACCTCGAAGGGCGGCTACCGCACGTGCAGGAGACTCTGCCCCACCCCAACATTTATCTGGTGTTCGAGAAGAATCGCCTGCTACTAAGCGGGGTTTCCACCAGCAAGTTTACCCGCATCCTCGAAGGACAGGATTTCGCGTTCGGGGTTAAGTTCAAGCCCGGCGGTTTGCGCCCTTTCCTCGACTCGCCGGTCGCCTCTTTGACCGATCGCATCGTGGCCGCAAGCGATGTTTTCGGAGATGAGGGCAATGAGCTCGAAAACACGCTTAACTCGTGCCGTGGAGAAGACGAGATGGTCTACGCCATGGAGTCCTTTTTCTTCCGCCGCCTGCCCGGGCCTGACCAGAACGCGGAGTTGGTCGATCGGCTGGTCGGCCAGATTTTATGCCAGCCGCAGATCAGGTCGGTAGACGACCTTTCGTACCAGACAGGCCTCGGCAAACGGTCTCTGCAAAGGCTATTTCGCGAATACGCCGGCATCTCTCCCAAGTGGGTCATCCGCCGATATCGCCTGCACGACCTCGTCGAGGCACTCGAGGACGGCGGCCAGATAAACTGGTCCGACCTCGCCCTGAAACTCGGTTACTTCGACCAGGCCCATCTCATCAACGATTTTCGAGCCATCACGGGATACTCTCCCGCCGAATACCAAAGCAAACGAGGGGACCATTATGACGATTGAGCAAGCGTTCGTTGCTTCCGTAGTGAACGCGTGGAAATTGAACATCGAGCGGGCCGACCGGTTCTTTTCGCCGCTCAGTGAAGAGCAGCTACAAAAGGAGGTTGCGCCGGGCAAGAATCGGCTGATCTACCTTTGGGGGCACCTGACGGCGGTTCACGATCGGATGTTGCCGCTGCTGGACCTTGGTCCCCGCCTCCACGCGGAACTCGATCCCATATTCCTTACCAATCCCGATCGCACCATAGCGGGACTGCCGTCCGCCGAAGCTCTCAAGAAAGACTGGAATGAGGTTAACGACAAATTGCTGGCCGCATTCGAGAGCCTTTCAGCGGCTGAGTGGCTGCACAAGCACACCTCGGTTTCGGATGAAGACTTTGCGAAAGATCCACAACGCAACCGCTTGGCCATCCTGCTGAGCCGCACCAGCCATATTGCCTTTCACCTGGGACAGACTGCTTTGATACCGAAGTGAGCCTGGCGGGAACTCGCATCGAAGTCGCGGGGAGCGCCTCGCCAGCGTGGTACCATTTTCCGCGGTGCGTTCGCCACTTGTGCTGGAAGCCGGTTGAGAGGACTGAACTTTCAAGACGACTTACGATGATGCATGGAAAGCACAGGAAGTCGTTGGGCTGGGCGGCATGGAGTGTTTTCATGGCCGGGATGCTCTCGCTTGCGCAAGAGAACTCACCCGATATCCCGGTGCTCACGCTATCGCGGGCCATCTCGATTGCTCTGGAAAACAACCGGCCGGTGAACATCGCCAAGCTGGACATTCTCAAGTCGAAGTGGGAGGTTGCTCAGACCAAGAGCAAACGCTTTCCCGCAATCACTACGTATCTGTTTGCCTCTGGAGATATCACCAAGCCGACGTTCGATTTCCCTGCAGGGATCTTCGGAAACGTCAATCACGTTCCAAACCCTGAACAACCGGTGAAAGTCGACCTTTCCAACGGCATCACCGGGTACGCCTCGGCGCAAATCGCTCAGCCGCTCTCGCAGCTTTACCAGATCCATCTCGCCATTCGGGAGGGGGAGCTATCCACCGACTTTGCCGGCGAACAATACAAAGGCAAAAAGCAGTCGGTAGTGGCCAATGTGAAGCAATCCTATTACGCTACCCTGGAGACGGAAAGTGCGCTCGACGCACAGCAAGCCCTGGTCAAGCAATACGAGGAAACAGACCGGGTCGCTATGGACTATCTTGCGCAGCGATCGGTTCTCAAGTCCGATAGCCTGCAAGTCAAGGCGCAACTGGCACAAGCCCGGTATCAAATCATCCAGCTACGGGACACGCTTGTGACCCAGAAGGAACAACTTAACGAGCTGCTGGGGCGCGATCTCGACATCCCCTTTCGCACCGAGCCTGTTCCACCAATCATGCCGGCGGAGATGGATTTGAAGACGGCGCGACAAACCGCACTGCAGCAGCGGCCCGAAGTGAAGGAAGCCGAGATCGACGTGAGCCGCGCGAATTATGACCGCAAGCTGGCCAAGGCGAAGTACATTCCCGACGTGGGCGCGGCGATCCACTATCTCGATCCGATCAACACGGAGATATTGCCGCAGAACGTGCTTTCCGCGGGTGTGGAATTCAAGTGGGACCCGTTCGACTGGGGAGGGCGCAGAGACGAGGTGCAACAGAAGGACGTCTCGGTGAAGCAGAGCCACTATCAACTGCAGGAAACGCAAGCCCAGGTAATGCTGGACGTGGACAATACTTTCCGTAAGCTCGAGGAAAGCCGTTCCCTGCTCGCCGTGGCCCAGGCCGGCCGGGATGCCGCCAACGAAAAGCTGCGCGAAGTGAGCGACCAGTTCAAGCAGTCTGCTGTGCTGATGCGCGACCTGCTGCAACAAGAAGCTGCCGTTGCCAATGCCGACCATGAGTACGAACAGAGCCTGCTTTCCTTCTGGAACGCGAAGGCTGCTTTCGAAAAAGCTCTGGGGGAGGAGTGAGGCTATGAATCCCGCAACCGCCAGATTTTGCTTTGTTTTGCTCGGGAGCGCGACCCTGCTGGGCGCGACCGCATGCAAGCAGCAGAACTCCGCCGAGACCATGCCGCTGCCGGTGCATACGGCAATGGTCGAGACCATCGCCGTGGGTAACAACGCCAGGTACTCAGCCAGTATTGTTCCCTACGCGCAGGTTGACCTGTCGTTCAAGTCGAGCGGCTATGTCGACCGCATTCGCCAGGTAAAGAGCCCGAGCGGGGGCATGCGCAACATCGATCAGGGCGACTGGGCACAAAAGGGAACGGTGCTCGCCGTGGTGCAGCAGCAGGACTATCAGGACAAGCTGCAACAGGCCAAGGCGCAGCTGGCCCGCTCCCAGGCAGAGTACGAGAAGGCAAAGCTCAGTTTTGATCGTGTTTCTGCGCTGTACAGTTCGCAGAGCGCCACCAAGCCGGACTACGACTCTGCGCAGGCACAGCTGGCCAGCACCACGGCTTCTGTTTCCGGTGCGGAGGCGCAGGTCAGCGAGGCCAATGTCGCGCTGGCATACTGCGAACTGCGAGCCCCCTTCAGCGGCTGGGTGGTGAAGCGCAGCGTCGATCTGGGCAGCCTGGTGGGACCAGCAACCAACGGCTTTACTCTGGCTGATACGCATTCGGTCAAGGCGGTTTTTGGGGTGCCGGACACATCGATGAGCCGCGTGCGGCTGGGCCAGAATCTTGCCATCACGACCGATGCTTTGCCGCAGCAGTTTGCGGGAAGAGTAAGTGCTATTTCTCCTGCAGCCGACCCTAAGAGCCGTGTCTTTTCGGTCGAAGTAACTATCGCCAACCCTAAGGACCAACTGAAGTCTGGCATGATTGCCTCACTGGTGCTGAACGGTAAGCAACTACCGCTGTCCCTCCTGGCAGTTCCCCTGGCGGCGGTCATTCGAGATCCATCGCGCAGCGGGAGTTTCGCTGTGATGATCGCTGACGGCAACGGAGACTTGGAAACCGTGCGATTGCGGCCGGTTGAGCTAGGAGATACATACGGGAATATGATCGCCGCGAAAGGCGGCCTGAATGCTGGGGAACGGGTTGTTACGACGGGCGTTAGCCTGATCAAGAGCGGTGACAAGGTTCGCGTGATTCCCTAAATGCAAAATCGCCCATGAGCCATAAGTCTGAATCCGAATACATCGCCCACACGCACAACACGGCGCGCTTCTTCACGGAGCACCGCCAGGTTTCAGCGGTACTGTTGATCGCAGTGTGCGTGTGGGGCTGGTTCGGCTACATGCACATGCCCAAGCGTAAGGATCCGAGCATTCCAGTTCGAGTGGCGGTTGCTTCCATAGCTTGGCCCGGAGCAACGGCACAGGAGGTGGAACAGCTGGTCTCCCGTCCGGTGGAACAGGTGATGGCGCAAAATGCGTTCATCAAATCTCCGACGGCGTCGGACTTTGGCATCCGCTCCATCAGCTTCCCCGGACTCGCCTTGGTCTACGTTCAGCTCGCCGACACCATCACCGATCCTAAGAAGCAATTCTCCGATATCAACCTCAAGTTAAATGCGCTCAATGCCAAGCTCCCCCAGGGCGCGGGGCCGATTCAGTTCAACAGCGACTTCGGCGATACGGCAGCCCTGATGTTGACCGTAGCCAGCCCTCGGGCGAGCGATGTCGACATCGCCCTGCGCGCCAGGGCAATTCGCAGCGCCATTGAGGCGACACGCGCAGCCGAAGCGCCGCGTGCTCCGCAGCCCCGCGTCAGTGTTGTTTACGCGTTCCCATTATCGGTGTCGCCTGCTTTGGTCCACGACGCTTTTGAGTCGGTCATTAAAGCCGGTGGACAAAACAAATATGTCTCCGATCCACATTTCTTTTCTGGTAGCGGTTTTGTCGGCGCCGACTTGAGCTCGCCCCTGAGCGATGACCAGTTGCGGACCCTGGGCGATCGCCTGGTGTTGGAGAGGTTGCATCAGTCGGAGGTCCATCCTGACAGCTGGCCCGCAGCGTTTATTCGTGACCCCGCAGATACGGAAACTCGTCTGGCTGCGGTGGCTGGGGATAAGTACTCTTATCGGGAGCTGGATGATTACACCGACCTGATTGGAAGAACGCTGCAAGGCGCGCCCGAGGTGGCGAAGATCGACCGCAAAGGCGTGCTGCCGGAGCAGATTTACCTCGATTACTCGCAGGAGCGTCTGGCTCAATATGGCATGACGCCTTCGAACCTGAAAGATATCCTGGGCGCCCGGAACATCACCCTTCCCGGCGGCCAACTCGAGGTCGGGCCGCAAAGCATTCAGATTGATCCTTCCGGGAAATTCACCAGCCCGCAGCAGATCGGCGACGTCATTGTCGGCTCTTCTTCTTCCGCCGCCGCCAGCCCCGTTTATCTACGCGATCTGGTGGATATCTCTCGCGGCTATCAAAGTCCGGCGAAGTATTTGAACTATCTGACCTGGATCGATAAGCAAGGACAATGGCGCAGGAGCCGCGCGGTGACCCTCGCCGTATCAATGAAAGATGGCGAGCAGATCGATGCCTTTGGCAAGAGCGTTGACGGCAAACTTGCAGCCGTGAAGCAATATCTTCCTGAAGACCTGATCATCGCACGTACGTCCGACCAGCCCTTGCAGGTGAAGGAAAACCTGAGCTTGTTCATGGATGCGCTCTATGAGGCCATCCTATTGGTTGTGCTGGTGTCGTGGCTCGGTTTTTGGGAGTGGCGCTCCGCCGTGCTGATGGCCATCTCCATCCCCATCACGCTGGCGATGACTTTTGGCGCCTTGTATTTGCTGGGAATTGATATTCAACAGGTCTCGGTAGCCACCCTGATCATCGCATTGGGGCTGCTGGTGGACGACCCGGTGATCGCGGGCGATTCCATCAAGCGAGCCCTGGCCGAGGGGCACCCGAACATCGTTGCCGCGTGGTTAGGTCCTACCAAGCTGGCCACCGCAATTATGTACGCCACGGTTACGAATATCGTGGCCTATTTGCCGTTTCTGCTGGTGACGGGAAGCACCGGAGAGTTTCTGCACAGCCTGCCGATCGTGATGACAGTGGCGCTGGTAGCTTCGCGCCTGGTTTCGATGACCTTTCTGCCCCTGATGGGCTATTACCTGCTCCGTCCGGAGAAGAAGGTGGAGAAGACTCTGGAGGAGCGGCGGAACAGCGGCTTCTTTGGCGTGTACGCCCGGGCGGCAAAGTACTCAATCGAGCACCGCTGGAAGTTCTTTACCGGCTCCCTGGCATTCCTGGTGCTGGGGGGATTCATCTTCTCCCGTTTGAACTCGGCGTTCTTTCCTGAAGATGTTCAGTATTGGTCTTACATCGACGTGTGGCTGCCGAACGATGCAACGCTTGAAGCCACAAACCAAACCGCGAGCAAAGTGGAGCAAATCGTCCGCCAGCAAGCGGAGCGATTTTCTAAAGAACACGCGGAAAGCGGCCATCCTGGAGAAGTGTTGCGTTACGTCACGACCTGGGTTGGCGGAGGTGGGCCGCGTTTCTGGTTTTCGGCTTCTCCGCAATTGCAACAGCTGAACTACGCGCAGGTACTGATCGAGGTCAGAGACAAGGAGATCACTCCGCAGTTCATCAAAGAGCTACAGCCGGTGCTTACCGCATCGATCCCCGGAGCACGGATGGATGCACGGCAGCTGCTCACCAACCCCATCGACTATCCAATCGAGATTCGGATCTCCAGCACCGCCGATGTGAATGCAAAAGACGAGGCCGAAGATATCCGCGGGCTACGCACCATTGCCGCCAAGGTGGAAGATATCTTCCATTCCATCCCTCTTGCCGAACGCACGCGCAACGAGTGGGGAGATGAGAATACGCAAATTGCGTTGACCATCGATCCTGATCGCGCGAACCTGGCCGGTATCACCAATATGGATGTCGCCAATTCCTCAACTTCTGGCTTGAGTGGGACGACGGTCAGCGCCTTGCAGGAGGGTCAGAAGCAGATCCCCATTGTTGCCCGGCTGCGCATGGATGAGCGATCCCAGCTTTCCGACATCCAGAATATGTACGTCTACGGCTCGCAGGACAATAACAAGATTCCCCTGTCGCAGATTTCCGATGTCGATCATGACCTGGTGACCGGCCGTATCGTCCGGCTGGAGCAATTCCGTACCATCAACGTGCGCAGTTTTCCCGTTGCCGGCCACTTGAGTTCCGAGGTATTGAAAGAGGCTATGCCGCGGCTGCAACAGCTTAAGGCCGATCTTCCGCCTGGTTATGAGATGCAGATCGGCGGCGAGTATGACAAGACGAAGAATGGCTTCAAGAACCTGGCCATGGTCATGGCGATTTCTACTGCTGCCATTTATCTCGCGCTGTTGTTTCAATTCAAGAATGCCATCAAGCCACTTCTTGTGCTGGCGGCGGCGCCTTACGGCATGATTGGCGCGTTCGCCGCACTTTGGATTATGGGTGAGCCTTTCGGGTTCATGGCGTTTTTGGGCGTGGCCAGTCTGATCGGGGTGATCGTGAGCCATTCCATCGTTCTGTTCGATTTCATTGAAGAACGGCATATTGAGGGGGATGATTTTGAACTGGCGCTGATTGATGCCGGCATCCTGCGCCTGCGTCCGGTGCTGATCACTGTGTTTGCCACGGTGCTGGCGTTGTTGCCGCTCGCATTGCATGGCGGCCCTTTGTGGAAGCCGCTCTGCTACGCGCAGATTGGCGGGCTGCTGGTAGCGACGGTAGTGACCAAGTTGCAAGTGCCGGTGATGTATGCGATCTTTGTCCTCGATTTCAAGATCCTCAAATGGGAGAGTACCGAGCCGGAGATTCCTGCTCCGGTGAGCGCGCCGGACCTCCCGAAACCATCCTTTACCTAGGAAAAATTGCATGATTATCGGAAAGGCGTTTACGCTCGCGCTGATATGCGGTTGGTCATCGCTGCCGTTGTACGGACAGACTGCCGCAGCCGAAACACCATCCAGCCCGGCGATTCTGCAGCAATATGACCAGGCCATCGATCAGATTGCCGAACGCGCGATGCAGTCGGTAGTGGAGATTCACGTGACCGGGTACGGCGTACCGGATCACGATTCGGACCAGGGTCAGCAACAACAGTCGCTGGAGCGCCAGCGTTCTCTTGGCTCTGGAGTCATTGTCGATCCGGACGGCTACATCATTACCAACAACCACGTGGTGGCCGGAGCATTACGCATCCGGGTGACGATCGCACCGACCACGGTTGAGATGGCCATGGACAAGACACGCCTGCACAATCCGCAGCGCGTGTTTGAAGCCAGGTTGATTGGCACCGCCCGATATGCCGATTTGGCCTTGATCAAGATTGAAGCAAAGGATCTGCCGTTCATCCCTCTACCGGAGCAGTTCTATTTCCGTTTAGGGCAAACGGTGGTGGCGATCGGTGCGCCTGAGGGCCTGGACCATACGGTCACGAAAGGGATTATCAGCGCGGTCGGGAGGCAGCCTGAAGTGGACCGCCCGATGGTGTATGTGCAAACCGATGCCCCCATCAACCCGGGCAATAGCGGCGGGCCATTGATCGACCGCGATGGCAACCTGGTGGGGATCAACACATTCATTGTTACGTCGGGCGGAG
Organism: uncultured Acidobacteriaceae bacterium; assembly: GCA_963758385.1. Classification (GTDB taxonomy): domain Bacteria; phylum Acidobacteriota; class Terriglobia; order Terriglobales; family Acidobacteriaceae; genus PALSA-350. Next base: position 237,843 of record CAVWVA010000003.1, read on the forward strand.
GCAGTGAAGGGCTGGGGTTTGCGATCCCGGAGCCGATCGTCCGTTTTGTGTATGAAGAACTGAAGGCGCACGGCATTGTGTCGAACGTGACGATCGGTGCGCATCCGCAGACCATTACGCCTGCTTTGGCGGCCGGCCTCAAGCTACCGCAAGATTGGGGCGTAATAATTTCTGACATCGATTCGGGCAGTTCCGCCGAAGCGGGGGGATTGCGACAGAAGGATATTGTCACCGCGATCGATGGCCGAAATGTCGATTCGTTGCCCAAATACACCGCCTTCCTTTATGTGCATCCACGGGGTACTCCCATAAAGATGGCGGTGCTGCGCGATGGTAAGCCGCTCACCCTTTCGGTGACTGCCGTGGCTGCTCCGCCCGCGGTGGAGAATCTGTCCGACCTGATTGATCCCAAGAAAGACCTGATCGCGCCGCTGGGGGTTTTCGTGATCGACCTTAAACATTCGTCAGTGGGCGCGATGCTCAGCCTCCGGTCGGATAAAGGTGTTCTGGTGGCTGGCCTGTTGGGAGGGGAACCGGCGACCGCAGCGGATCTAACGGCCGGTGATGTGATCCGCGCCATCAATGGGAAGCCGTTGGAGGATTCCCAGCAGCTACGCCAGACGCTCGCTGGTTTGAAACCAGGAGATGCGGTTGTGCTGGAAGTGGAACGGCAGTCGGTTCTGCAGTATGTGGCGTTCGAGATGGAGTGATCCTCCCTGCGCTTGGCGCGTGATATATACCTATCGGCGGGCAAAATCCTGCACGATGAGTAGTCGCTTCTGGTGTACGGTGGCCGGTCTCTCGTTGCTACTTGCTCAACTCGACGGAGAGGATCTGGCCGGCAATCGATTTGTCGGAGACTTCCGCGTAGGCAACCCTGGCTTCCCGCCCCTCGAGATCGGTGCAGGGATTTAGATCGCCTTCAGGCGTGAAATTTGTAGCGCTGAACGCGATCTGATTAAAGTCGTTGCGGTAAAGAGAGACTTCCGGAGCTTTGCCAGGTTGGTCGACAGTCAGGGTGATGATGGACGGATAGCTACAGCGCACGCTGCGCAGAACGCCTTTCACGCTGTGATGCGGACCGCTGGGCGATTCCGTGGGATATTTTGGGGTTTGTAGCGCGCTCGCGGACTTGAGGCTGACGCCAGATACGAAGGCGGTGGCGGTTGGGGTAGCAGCTTCGTTTTCCTCCTGATGGCGTGTCGCCATAGCGGCCTGGTAGTCCTTGATCTGGCGAATGCGCGTCTGGATGAAGACTAGCTGTTCCGGACCGGTGGCAATGTGGCTCGCGGTGTTCAATACGGCAATGGCGTCGTCGTATTTTTGCTCATTCATGAGAACGGCGGCGGCGTTCAAGCGATAATCCACGTTGCCGGGCTCAAGGGTGATAGCGTGGAGGTTCAACAAATGAGCTTCCTCGGCTTTTGCGGGATCTCTGGAGTCGTAAATCGCCAGCGCGTCATAGGCCGGCGCGAAGCCAGGATTGAGTTTCATGCAGATGCGGAGATTGGATTCGATCTCCGCATCTGCTTCCGTGGCCGAGGATTTCATGGACATGGTGGCGAAATAATAGTGGGCCAGGTAACTCTGCGAATCCAGATTCACCGCTTCGCCATACCATTTTCTTGCCGCCTGGATGTCGCCCTCACGGAATTTGATGTAGCCCATGGTTTCATGGGCGAGGGCATTTTTCGGATCGTCGCGCAGGGTGGCGTCGATCAAAGCCTGGGCATCCTTCGTCCGATCATTGTAGACGAGCACGTCTGCGCGGATTGCGTCAGCATCGGGTGAAGACATCTCACGAACGTGAAAGCTGGATTCGTCCACTGTGACCACTTTGTTCATCTTGAACAACATGAACCGGCCTTGAGAAATGTAGCGCTCAAGCAATTTTTGCAACTGGTCCAGATCGCCGAATGCCTGTTGGGCAGCGACGACTGAACTTTCTTTTTTGCGCAGAAGATTGGCGTAGTCCTGCAGGTGATGCGTGCCCTTCTGGGCATCTGTGATCTCAATGTAGTGGGTGAGCGCCCACGACTCCGCATAGAAGACCGATCCCTTTTGTTCCTCGTGGTAATAGGGTGAACTCTGATCGACGGTGAGCAGTGTAGCGAGCGGCAGCAGGTGGTTTTGCCGGAGGTACAAGACGTCATCGGAACTTGCCTGACCGAGGAGCACGTCTTTCTCTTGAATGTCTGTGTTTTGATAGAACTCCGCCAAGCCTTCATTCAGCCACAGAGGAATCCATTCGCTCGCGCCACGCAACATGTAGTGGGTGTACTCGTGGTAGACGGTAGCGAAGGGCCGATCGCCCGGGGCATCGAGCCGGAGGATGATGTAATTCTTGTCGGGTGCGGGGATGAAGTATCCGGCGAGGTCAAGCTGCCCCTTGGCGAGATAGGATTCGGGCTCAAGGGTCTGAAAAGCCTTTTTGTCTTTGAGCGCGAGCACGACGATGGGCGATCCGGGGCTGTCGGAGCCCGTCGGCATGAGGACGTGAAACACGGCGCGCATTTGCTCAAACTGGCTGGCGACGCGGCGAGCCTGCTTCTCGTTTGTGTTTGTGAGCACGACGAAGTGTTGGCTGCGCAGTTCGATCCAATGGTCCGTTGAGTCTCGAGCCGAGGCAGGCAGAGCTACCGCAAGAAGAAACAGCAGAGCAATTGTTCTACGCATAGGTGGGGGTGAGGGTACATCAAAGCGTAGATGGGACGAAAGAGAAATCGACCGGAGCGGCTCTGGCTGAGCAATCTTTAGTACCTGCAACTGATAACTATTCATGAAAGGGGTGTCTCGGGCGCGCAACCTGTAACAAGCCTGTCATCCGTGCCTTAGTTGCAAACGATATCCCAGGTCTCAAAGGCGAGCCCTGGGCCACCCACCACAAGGAAGGCCGAGGAGGACCAGGATGAACTCGCAAAGCGCTGGAGTTTTCACGATTGGTGAGCGCAAACGCATCCGTGAACGAATTCTGGAAACCGCCGGCTCGGATGAGCGGATCGTTGCCGGCGCTGTAGTTGGTTCATTGGCGACCGAGAAGGGTGACCGGTGGTCGGATCTGGATCTGGCGTTCGGCGTCACACCAGAGAACCAAACGCTTGAGGTTCTTGAGCGGTTGACAGAACCGCTGGTGAAAGAGTTCGGTGCAGTTCACCTGTTCGACTTGCCGCACCGCGAGAGCATATTTCGGGTTTTGTTGTTGCGGGGATGCCTTCAGGTGGATCTTTCGGTGACCCCGGCGTCCAAGTTTGGTCCTATCGGCCCTAAGTTCAGGAGCCTCTTTGGGAGTTATACGGCAAGGCCTCCTATCCCGGATCCAACCGCTGGGGTCTTGCTGGGTTACGCTATTCACCATGTTGTGCGCGCTCGTTTCTGTATCGAACGCGGCCGTTTTTGGCAGGCGGAGTACTGGATCAGCAGCGCACGCGATTACACGCTCAGCCTTGCTTGCCTCCGGCGGAACCTTTCTCCCCACCATGGAAGAGGCTTTGATCAGCTTCCTGACGAGGTTCAGGCGCAGGCCAAGGCTGGCCTGGTCACTTGCCTGGAGCGTGCGGAACTTCTGCGTGCCCTGGCATCGGCAGTGAGTGGACTTTTGAACGAAGCTCGCCAGGCGTGGGGGGAAACGGCTGAGATTGAAACTTATCTGCTCCTACTGACGGCACCTTGGGATGAATGAGGCCCAAGCGCGCGTTTCCGCTACTCCAGGGGATTCGTATGCTGCAGGTTGCGATTGCGAGAGCAGGCCCTCCGGAGAGATTATGATCTGAGGCAGAGAACGTTAGGAGAGACAATGAATCTCACTGAAGAACCGCAAATCGTCTCGTGGCCCCAGACGTACTATGTCTTTGTGGAGAGGGTCGGGCCTTTCCAGATTTTTGCTCCTCAGGCCTGGCAGGACTTTCACAAATTCGTTGGCGGGATTTCTGCTCATAACCAGATCACTAAATATATGAGCCTGTACAAGATGGGACCGCAGATCTATCGCGCTGGAGTCGCCGTCGCCGAGCCGCCCAAGGAATTGCCACATGGCCTTGGCTCGATTGAGTTCAAGGGCGGCAAGTTCAGCTGTTTTGTTCTGACCGGGCCTTATTCTGATTTAGCCGCGGCTAGCGGTCGCGTGATGGAGATTATTTCTGAGACCAAGCTCGCGCTACGTGATGACTTCTTCATCGAGAACTATGTGAACGATCCCAGAACAACGCCGGCTGATCAGTTGATTACCGAGATCCTGGTGCCTACGCTCTAAAACCTAAGTCTAGTGGCAAGCGCTGCTCAAAGAGCGCCAACCACACACGATCATCTTCTGGGGACAGGACGATATTTTCTTCACGCGCGAAGGCGGCGAAGCCTACCTGGCGCATCTGCCAAAGGCGGAGATGCACCGTCTGGAAGCTGGACACCTGCGGTGGAGGATTGCCTGGACTACATTGCCGAGAATATTCACAGGTTCTACGGTGAGGTGGTCGCGGGTAAGCCTCGTCCCTCACCCGTTACAAAGTGCGCTTGAATAGCGGGGTCGCGAGCATCAGGGTTGCTATGCCGAATCCAATCAGGAAGAGCAGGTCCCAGCGGATCGCGGTAAAGCCGCCATCCTTGAGCAGGATGGCCTTGAAGCCGTGCACGGCGTAGGTAAAGGGATCGATGTGGGCTATCACTTGCAACCACCTGGGCAAGCCCGAGACGGGAGAGATGGCTCCGCTGGGAAAGAAGAGCAGCGTGTTGAGGACGCCGAACATGGCGCGAGGAACCAGCGGATCTTCAATGCGCACCATCATGAGAAACATCATGCCGTTGAACGCGATCGACGTGGAGACGATCATCAGCAACAGAAGCAGCGCAGATAGCGGGTGAAAAATGACGCCCAGGCCGGCGAACAATGACCCAATTACTGTGATGCAGATGCCCGATAACACTGCCTTGATGGTGCCGGCGAGGTTGAGGCCGAGAACCAGCTCGAGCCGGGTGATGGGAGTCACCAGAAAGCCTTCATGCACGCCCCGTGCCTTGTCGTCGATGTAGAGCATGCCCCCGCCGATCATGACGGCCACGAACATGGCTAACGCCACCGAGCCGGCCAGCAGATACTTCATGTACTCCACGTAGGGATAAAGCTCGACGATTTGGAGGGCAATCTGCTGCACTACTTTTTGTTGCACGACCGGAGCATTCAGAGCGTCGACCAGAGACTGCATCTCCGCCTCGAGACTGCTGCTCATGGTCTGGTCACTGTTGTCCACGACCAGGCCGATGGCGGGCGAATCGCCAGCCAGGACGCGGCGCGAATACTGCGCCGGGATGATGACCGCCCCGTCTATCTTGCCGGTGCGCACGTCTTCCCGCGCCTTTTGCTCGTCGTTGTAGGCGACGGTGGTGAAGGTACGGATGTTCGCCGCTATGGAATTGAAGCCTTCTTCGATTTTGAGCGCCTGCGAGCCGCGGTCGTAATCGACAACGCCCATGCGGGCGCCACGGATTTTGCCGCCAAAGGCGTTGCCGAGAATGATGAGCTGGACCAACGGGAGGGTCATCGAAACCATCATTAACGCAGGCGAGCGAAAAAACTTGCGCATCTCTCGTTCTACAATCGCCATCATCCGTTTCATGGTTGCATCCCCGGACGCGGCGGCATAACAAAGCCCTGCGCCTTTACTTGTTCATCACGAAGCTGACGCCCCGTGTAATACACGAAGACGTCATCGAGGGTGGTGTTTTGCACGCTCAACGATTTGATTGCTTCGCCACACTTGACGACCATCCCGACTAATTCCGTGGTGGCGGCCGAGCCGTTGGAGGTGAGCACCCGGTACATCCCGGCGCTTTGCGATTCCACGGCGGTCACGCCCGCCAGTTGCTTCAATCGCGCGGGCCACTCCGTGGATTCGCGGGTGAACTGCACTTCGATCACGTTGGTTCCTGGAACGCTGGTTTTGAGCGCCATGGGCGTGTCGAGGGCTACCAGTTTGCCGTGGTCAACGATGGCGATGCGATCGCAGAGGCGATCGGCTTCATCCATGTAGTGAGTGGTGATGAGCATGGTGAGATCGCGGGTGTTTTTGAGGTGGTTGAGCATTTCCCACACAGCCACCCGCGATACGGGATCGAGCCCGGTGGTGGGCTCATCAAGAAAGAAAATCCGCGGGTTGTGGATCAGGCCGCGGGCGATCTCGAGACGCCGGCGCATACCGCCGGAAAGTGTCTTGGTTTGTGCATGGCGCCATTTGAGCAGGTCCACGGCCTGCAGCAGTTCCTCAATATTGCGCAGTCGCTGCGCTTTGGGAACCTCGTACAGCTTGGCGTAGATGGAAAGATTTTCTTCGACCGTTAGGTCAATGTCGCTGGTGAGCGCCTGGGGTATAACGCCAATAACTCGCCTGACGGCATCGGGCTCGCGCGAGACATCGTGGCCGTCGATGATGGCGGAGCCGCTGGTAACGGGAATGAGAGTCGTCATCATGCGGATGAGGGTGCTTTTGCCGGCGCCGTTTGGCCCCAGGAGCCCGAAGATCTCACCCTTGGCGACCTCGAAGGTAATGCCCTTGACGGCTTCGAAATTTCCGTAGCGCTTGACGATGTTATTAACAGCGATCGCCGCGCGTGGGTCGACGGCACTCATTTGGCCACCAGCTTGTTGTTGGGGATATAGACTTCCGCCAGCATTCCCGGCACGTAGCGCATTTCGGGATTGTCGATGAGAAGTTTTAACCGGATGGTCTTTATATCGCGTTTGCGGCGGCTCACGTCGCGTTGGGTGGCGAAATCCGCTTCGGCTGATTTGGCTATGACCTTGCCTTGCATGGTGGCCCCGCTCGGCATGACTACTCGCAGGCTGTCGCCCAACTGTACGGCGTCGGCCTCGGTCTCAGGGAGAGGCGCATAGACCCAGGTCTGGGTCAGATCCGTTATGGTTACAATTGGCGTTCCGGCGGCCACTACTTCACCTTGCCGCGCCGCTCTCACGTTGACCTTGCCGGCGATGGGTGAGACAACCCGGGCGTAGCCTAATTCGACCTGAGCCTGGTTCAGGAGAGCCTGCGCGTTTTGCATTTCTCCGCGGGTCGCCGCTACTGTCTTGGCTGCTGCCTGGGCCTGGATGGTGTTGGCGATGGCTACTTTGAGTGAAGCCTGTGCGCCAGCGACATTGGCCCTGGCCGAGTCTACGGTAGCCTGCGCGGCGCGCAGAGAGCTGGCGGCTTCGTCGCGCGCCTGTTCGCTCATGATTCCTTGCCCTGCCAGGGCCACGGTTCGCGACGTGTCTGCCTCCTGATGCTCGTACTGCGCTTGTGCCTGCACCAGGGTGGCCCGTGCGCTGGTGAGCTGCGCTTCCGCATTGGTCACTTCGCTCGACATGCCACCGCGGGTCTGGCGTTCGGTATCGCTGGCGCCCTGCAGTTTGTAGTGCTGGCTGGCGGCCGTCGCTTCGGCAGCCTTCTGGGCGGCGGCCAGATCGTCACTCTCGATGGTGGCAATCAGTTCTCCGGCTTTCACGTCGTCGCCTTCGTCCACGTTGAGGGTCTGAATCCGGCCTGGAATGCGAGAGCTGATGACCACTTCATTGGCATCCACGGTGCCTATCAGCTGCAGATCATCGGAACGGTTGGCGGAAAAGAAATACCAGCCGAGAGAGACGACAAACAGGATTCCGATGATGATGAAGATTCGATTGCGAGGATTCATAGATGCTTTCTCCAAACTCGAGCGTTTCCGGGTTGAGGCATGGGCATCTCGGCGAGCACGCGTTGGGCCAGCCTCGCGCCGTGAGCGCGGTCTACAAAGAGGGCGTTGCCCAGAAACTCCACCGATGCTCGTCTTCGGGATTCGATCGCGGCTGCGTCCATTGGGTCGAAGGGTAGGGCGAGACGCATCATGGGAGCACTCAGAAAATAGAGAACGTTGGCGCCGAGCACGGAATACATTACCTGGAGCCAATCGGTTTGACAGAGCTCGCCGGTCTCAATGCCCTCGTGGACGGCCTGCTGCAACTTGGCCAGCAAGGGCTTGAAAACGTTCCTGACCAGTAGGGGCATGGCCTCGCTTTCGCCGCGACGGACACGAACCATTTCCTGCTGCAAGAGGCTTTGAAAATCGCGCTGGGTGAGGACGCGGTCGAAGTGGCTGAGCGCGGTGCGCAACAGGCGGTCGCCTGCGCTGCGGCCGGGGTCAAAGGCCGCGAGCGCGCGCTCTACGGCGGGTCCGGAAACCTCTTCAATGGCCGCCGCGTAGAGGGCGCTTTTGCTTTTGAAGTAGTAGTAGAGAAGGGCCTTGTTCACCTTGGCGGATTCTGCAATGGCATCGGTGCGCGCGCCGGCCAGACCATGGGCGCTGAACTCGCGGATGGCGGCGCGCAGGATGGCTTTGCGGGTGCGATCGGCTTTTGATTCCATTGATTAACCAGTTAGTTAATTCTATCCTACTTCGCTTCGCCTGTATCATGCGCAGTAAGCCGACGCTTACGATTGCGGGCGCGTGGCGTCTTTACAAAGATGGACCGGATCGGACGGAGGAGTTCCTGACAAACGACACGGAATCGCAGATGGTTTCCACGCGAATACCTGCCGCGTGGATTGTGGGCACGGCCATTTTCCCTTTCGGACTGGTGGTGGGGTTCACCATTACCGCGCTGCCATTTTTGCTGACCAACCTGGGCATTCCGCTTTACCGGGTGGCCGGCATCAGCGCTACGGTGATGTCGCCGACCTTCTGGGGGTTCCTGTTGCAGCCGGTCATGGATACCGGCCTCAGTCGCCGCGCCTATTGCTGGCTGACCGCCGCCGGTTCGGCAATTTGCCTGTGCGCCGCTTTGCTTTTGCTCTCCCCCGCCCATCTGGGAGCAACCACGGCATTGCTTTTGGTGGCGGAACTGGGGATGGTGTTGTTTTCCGGCGCGGTCACCGGCTGGATCGCTCAGTTCACCCCGGATCACCTGCGCGGTTCGGTGAGCGGGTGGACCAATGTGGCTAACCTGGGCGGTGGGGCGCTGGGGTCGCTGGCGGTGATGTCTCTGGCCCCCCACGTGGCGGTGCGTTGGATCGGGCTTGGTTTGGCCGGATTTATCTTACTGGGGACCACGCCCACCCTGCTGTTTCCTCAAGCGACGAAATCCTCTTTCCGGTTCCGGCAGATTTTCACGGACGCCATGAAAGCCACGTGGCGGGCTTCTAAAACGAAGGAATGCCTTACCGGCTTCGCCCTCTTTCTGGCGCCGGCCAGCGCAGTGGCGGCCATTAACCTGTTCTCGGGTATGGGCAGAGACTTCCATACAAGCGAACATACCGTGATCTGGATTACGGGAGCCGGATGCGCCATCAGCGCATCGCTGGGAGCACTCATCGGCGGATATGCCGCGAACCGAATTTCTCGCGGGTACCTTTATCTTTTCAGCGGAATGACCGCCAGCTTGCTTGCGCTGGCTATGGCATTTTCGCCGCACACAGCAACCACATTCCTCTGGGGCGTGCTCGGCTACAACGGGATTGCGGGGTGCGTCTATGCAGCGTTCAACGCCCTTGGGTACGAGTTAGTGGGGCAAGTAAGCCCGGTTGCCAGTACGCAGCTGGGGCTGTTTGCCGCTTCGACGAACGCGGCAATCGTTTACATGACCTGGGCCGACGGGCAGGGTTACAAGTATTTTGGGGTTCGCGGGCTGCTGCTCACGGATGGCCTGGCAAGCTTGATCTCGGCAATTCTGCTGTTGTGGCTGCTGGGCAAGCGGCTGGAAAAGCGGCCGTCAGAAACCCTGGAAGTGCCCGCGATGTCAGAGGCCGGGTAGGGCGTCAGCGAATCTTTTTCAACCAGATGTTACGAACGGAAACTTTGCTCGGGGCGCCCTCGATCTCGATGCCGATGATGCCAGGTTGATTGTTGGATGAGTCCGGGTCGTCATCGACCAGAACAGCCATGAGTTGCCCATTGAGAATGTGAATGAAAGTCCCGCCACGAGCCATGATGAGGTATTGGTTCCAGTCGTTGACGCGGACATAGCCTCCCAGGGGAATGCGCCCGTTGATGGTTCCCACCAGGCGGGGCGCCTGGCCAGGCGAGGAATTCACGACTTCTCCCCGCCAGGCAATGATGCCCAGAGGAGTGTTCTCGGAGTAGAACTGGCCGGTCCATTCGGCCGTTGTGGGACTGACGGGAAACCAGAAATCGGCTTGCGGCCCGGTCATCATCCAGTTCAGATTAGGAGCAGGGTCGCCGGGCCGCAGCCGCCGCCAGGGTAGACCCGTTTCACTGCGGTACTGGATACCGCTGCCACCGCCATTCTCGACTTTGATTTCAAGCTTGAGGTCGAAGTCCTTGCCCTTGAAGCCCCGGTAGGAAATGTAGCTATTGCGGACGGGTTTTTCCCTGGTTGATTCGCCGACAATTGCGTCTTTCTCGACACGCCAAACGGCTGGGTCGCCATCCCAGTCTTTTAAATCGGTGCCGTTGAAGATCTGGACGTAGCCGGTGTGGTCGTCGAAGTTGATGGGATCGGGCTCGTGAAAGCCGGAGGTGGCGGGCTTTGCGGGGGCTTGCTGACCCAATAAGGCTGCGGGCAAGACCGCCGAGGCGAGGAAGATGGACAGCGCGGTGACGCAAAATTTTGCTGTAACGGTTACAGTTTTCATCGAGATCCTTCCGTTGTTCGTAGGGCCAGAAGCTCAGGGTTTAGGCCGTCGCCCTGTTTCTGGCCTTCGCTTCCGCCGGCCTTGCGGCACCTTGCCGATTCTAGGATCCCGGGCAGCAATCAACTCGCAGGCGTATTGCGCCGCTTGCTCGAAGTCGGGTGCGTCGGATGGCAGCACTTGCCAGGACGTCACTTCCTTCCCGAAAAGCTGGATGGAACGCATACTCGGGAAGTCGACATGCAGACTTTTGTGATGCTCCTCTGTGGTCGCCAACCAAACGCCATTGTCCGCGTCGCCAGGCTTGTCACGAAGGATGAGGACAATTTTATCCCCCAGGTAGACGGCGAGGCAGCCGAACATTGCGCGGGTTTCAATGGGGAGATGGTCGAGGGCGTCGAGCACAAACGGATGGGGTAACGGCTTACGCGGCTTGACGGGCGAAATGCCATCGTTTAGCGACGAGAATGTTGCGTTGCGGCGAGGCGTGGCCATGGGGCTTCCATGATAGCCAAATTCCTGGCCTGGCGGCTTAGTGCCGAGAAAACGTTGGTAGAGAAGTAAATAATTATCAGAGCAAACGCGAGACCGGGGCCACCCAGCTCAGTTGTTGTCAAGACTGCTGAAAATTTTTCTCGACACCAATTACCGTATCTGAACTCTAATACAGGAATTCCGGCATTTGGAACAGCTTTCAAGAAAGGAGCAATTGGCTCTATGATCCTTACGATTTTCACCATCTTCCACGTTGCGCTGAGCCTGGTGGGCATCGCTTCAGGCTTCGTCGTTGTTTATGGGTTACTCACTTCTAACCGGCTAGCAGGATGGACTCGCGTCTTCCTCTGGACCACGGTGTTGACGAGTGTTACCGGCTTCTTTTTTCCGGTTCATAAATTCCTGCCGTCCCATGCGGTGGGTATCCTCTCGCTGATCCTGCTTGCGGTGGCGATTTTCGCGCTTTACCGGCGGCAGCTGGCGGGCGGCTGGCGTCGCACCTACGTGATCACGGCGGTGCTTGCGCTCTACCTGAATTTCTTCGTGTTGATCGTGCAACTCTTCGAAAAGGTGCCTGCTCTCAAAGCGCTTGCACCGACACAGACTGAGATGCCTTTCAAGATCGCGCAACTGGTGGCGTTGACGGTGTTCATTTTGCTTACCGTTCTCTCAGCGATCAAGTTTCGTGTGGAGACGCCGCAGGCCAGCTAATATATGGCGGGCGCCTGCGCCGACTGAATATCTTTAAAGGTGGGCACGGCCTTGAGAGCGGGGCCCGATTTTTGCCGTGCCAGCCTGATCTCATACAGGCTCTGTAAGTTGAGCCAGAACTCGGCGCTGGTACCAAAAAAATGCTCCAGCCGCAAAGCTGTGTCGCCAGTGATCGATCGGCGGCCGTTGAGAATCTGCGTAATCCGATTGGTCGGCAAAGCCGATCTGCCGTGAAAATTCAGCCGCGCTCATGCCCATCTCTTTCAACTCTTCTCCCAGGTGTTCACCGAAATGAATTGCCTTTATCATTTGTGCCTCTCAGTGGCAATCGACAATCTCCAAGTCCGACGGCCCGTCTGCCCCTCTCGACATGCAAAACAAAACCGCTTTGTCTCTTCGTAATGTACTGCGCCGAGAATGGGCGACCTTGTTTACCTGCCAGACCCTGTAGCCTAGAATGAGAGTATGGTGAATTTTGCTTCGCGGTGCCGCCGATGACCTTTCCTGAGCATGAGCTGCATTTCTTTCAGAGGTTTGGACTTAGCGGGCGGCTGATTGAACGGTGCCTGGGCGAGGCGTTGTCGGCCGGCGGTGATTTTGCCGATCTTTATTTCGAATCCATAGCCTCTACGTCCATCTCGGTGGATGAGTCCCTGGTCAAATCGGCCAGCCAGGGGGTCAGCGCCGGATGCGGGATTCGGGTCGTTTCCGGGGATCGGACCGGCTACGCCTACACCGATGACCTATCGGCTGAAAGGCTTATGCGCGCCGCGCGCACAGCCGCCCTGATCGCTGACGGTCCCAGCAAGCAGTCCGTTGCCGGGTTCCGCGAGACGCCAAAAGCGAGCCTCTACCCTATTTCGGCTGCCGACACCGATACCGGCATCGCCCCCAAATTGGAACTAGTGATGCGCGCCGACCGGGCCGCGCGTGCCTACGACCCGCGGATCGTGCAGGTACGCGCCGGCTACAACGATGAGCTGCGCCACATTCTTATTGCTGCCTCGGACGGCACGTTCGCCAGCGACACGCAACCGCTGGCCCGGCTCAATTGCTACGTGATTGCGAAGGATGGATCGAAAAATTCGCGCGGCGGTTCTGGTGGCGGCGGACGGGTTGAACTCGACTTCTTCGAGGGCAGTAAGTCTCCCGAACACTTTGCCCGGGAGGCGGCTCGTCAAGCCATTCTGCAATTGAATGCCGTGCCCGCTCCGGCCGGCGACATGGAAGTGGTTCTGGGACCGGGCTGGCCGGGGGTGCTGCTGCATGAAGCGGTGGGCCACGGTCTCGAGGCTGATTTCAATCGCAAAAAGACCTCGGCCTTCGCCGGGCTTATCGGGCAGCAGGTGGCCAGCTCAAAAGTGACGGTGGTTGATAACGGCACCATGCCCTCGCGGCGCGGATCCCTGAATGTGGACGACGAAGGTTCGCCCACCCAGGAGACGGTGCTGATCGAGAACGGCATCCTCAAGGGATACCTGAGCGATAAGCTTTCCGCTCGACTGATGGGCATGGCAGACACGGGCAACGGCCGGCGGGAAAGCTACCAGCACATCCCCATGCCGCGCATGACCAATACCTACATGCTATCGGGCGAAGATAGTCCGGAAGATATTCTGCGCAGCGTGAAGCGGGGACTCTACGCGGTGAACTTTGGCGGCGGTCAGGTGGATATCACCAGCGGCAAGTTTGTCTTTTCCGCCTCGGAAGCATACCTCATCGAGGACGGGAAGATTACCGCGCCGGTGCGCGACGCGACGCTGATCGGCAATGGGCCAGAGGCGCTGAAGTATGTGTCCATGGTGGGCAACGATCTTGCCCTGGATGAAGGCATCGGCACCTGCGGCAAGGATGGGCAGAGCGTGCCTGTGGGGGTGGGCATGCCCACTATCAAGCTCGACCGCATGACTGTCGGCGGAACGGGCCGATAGGCCATCGGAGAGCGAATGTCTACAGTTACCCCTATCTCTGCCGCAGAAGGCAAAACAGACATGCAGCAGCTCGCGGCCGACGTAGTCGAGCGCGCGCTGCGTGCGGGAGCTACGGACGCCGAAGTAGTGATCCGCGAAGGTGACGAATTTTCTACCCTGGTGCGGCTCGGCCAGGTGGAGACGCTGAAGGAGTCTGGCGCCAGAGGCATTGGGCTGCGGGTATTTATGGGCTCGGCCGGATCTCACCGCACGGCAAATACCTCCACCAGCGATTTCTCCGCGGCGGGCCTGGCACAAATGGTTTCAAGCGCTATTGACCTGGCCAAGGTTACCTCCGTCGACCCGTTTGCCGGACTGCCGGAAGCGGAGGCCATGGGCCAGCTTGCGGGGGACCTGAACCTTTATTTCGACGACGTGTATTCCCTGCCCCCGGCACAGCGCATCGATTATGCGCGGCGGGCCGAGGCGGCGGCACTTTCCGCGGATACCCGGCTGCAAAACAGTGATGGCGGCAGTTTTGACGCTGCCACTGGGCATAAGGTGCTGGCTAACTCACGTGGGTTTGTGGGGGAGTATCGCCGATCCTATTGCTCGCTCTCGGCGATGCCCATTGCACAGACCGAAGATGGCAAGATGCAGCGGGATTACTGGTTTTCGAGCGCGCGCACACTGGCCAGGCTCGATTCTCCTGAGAGCATCGGGGCGGAAGCAGCCCGGCGTACCCTGCGCAGGTTGAATGCGAAGAGGGTGCCCACCCAGCGGGTGCCGATTGTGTTTGCCCCCGAAATTGCACGCTCCCTGATCGGCAATATTTTTGAAGCGGCCAATGGAGACAGTATCTATCGCGGTGCTTCTTTCTGGGCTAACCAGCTAGGGCAAAGGGTGGCAAGCGAGAATGTAACCGTGATTGATGATGGCACCCTGGCGGGGCTGTTCGGCACTGCGCCTTTCGATGGCGAGGGGCTGCCCACACGGCGCACGGTCATTGTCGAAAATGGCGTTCTGAAGAATTATTTGCTGAATACGTACACGGCACGCAAGCTGAATATGCACAGCACGGGGAATGCTTCGCGCGGGCTGGCGGGCACTCCAGGTATTGGCGCCGGCAACTTGTTTCTGGAGAGTGGCGCGGTTTCGCCGGCGGATCTGTTGGCGGACGTCAAGGCCGGGTTCTATGTGACCGAGTTGATGGGATTCGGGATCAACATGGTGACCGGAGATTATTCTCGCGGCGCAGCCGGGTTGTGGATCGAAAATGGCGAGCTGACGTTTGCGGTGGAGGAGGTCACGATCGCCGGCAACTTGAAGGAGATGCTGAACAACATCGCCGCGATTGCCGACGACCTGCAGTTTCGCGGATCGGTGGCTTCGCCGACTCTGCGCATCGACGGAATGACCATTGCCGGAGAATAATCATTTGTCGGGCGGGGAGTGAACTGCCCGGCGAGTGGGTTCTATGAGAGCCGGCCTAGCCAACTCCATCCGCTTCGATCCGGCTGATCCCCGCGCCAGCCTTGGCGCACTGCCTGAGTCTCCGGGGATTTTCGCGCTGTGTGCAGCCGATCCTTTGGCAGAACCTTACCTTAGCAAGACCCCTAATCTCCGCCGGCGTTTGATGCGGTTCTTGCGCGGACCCCAGGGCGATGGCGCGCCACAAAGCCGCCGCCTGCAACTGGCGCACCTGGTGGATCAGATTGAGTACACAGTCACCGGTTCTGAGTTCGAATCGTCGCTTTGCCTGTATGAAGCTTCGCTGCGCGCTTTTGGTGGGCGGACGCAGAAGCGGATGCGACTTCGCCCCCCGGCTTTTTTGCGGATGTCGGTTGATAACCCCTATCCTCGTGTGTACGCAACAACAAAGATAAGCAAGACTGCGGCCAATGCGCTGTTCGGTCCATTCCCTTCGCGGCCGGCAGCGGAGCGCTACGCGGATGAAATGCTGAACTTATTTTTATTGCGCCGGTGTTTTGAAGAGTTGGACCCCGATCCGGCCTTTCCCGGTTGTGTTTATTCCGAGATGAAGATGTGCCTGGCGCCTTGTTACAAGGGCTGCTCCGATGAGCGGTATGCCCAGGAAGCGGCGGAGGTTTTTGCTTTTTTGTCGACACGGGGTGGGTCGATGCTGGGCCGGCTGGAGGCAGAGCGCGATGCTGCTTCTGAGGCGATGGAGTTCGAACGGGCGGCGGCCGTCCATCAGCGGATGCAGAAGGTGCAGGGCGTGATCCACCTGGCGAGCGAGGCGGTTCGCCCACTGGCTCAGTTGAGCGGAGTGCTGGTGCAGCCTTCGGCGGAGCCTGGCCATGTGGCGCTGTTTGCGCTGCGTCGTGGGGTTTGGAATGGGCCGGCGTTGTATTCCATTCTGGGGATGCGGCTGGCGAATGAACGGTCGGGGTCGAGTTCGCTGTTTGCTCATCCGGTTGCGCTGGAACCGGTACCGCTCACTCCGGCGATCGCGGCGAAGGACGTTTTGGAGACTCGGCTTGATGAGGCTTTGGGCACGCTGAGGGCGGGCACGGTGAAGAATGCTGCCGCGCAAACTTTGTCGGACCATGTGGCGCTGTTTGCGCAGTGGTTTTATCGGCCAGCGGCCAGATCGACTGGGGAGATGGTGTTTGTTGGGGAAGATGGGGAAGTGCCCCGCAAGGGGTTGCTGCGGGCGATCTCGCGGGTGGCTGCGCGTGCGGTGAGTGCGAATCCCGAGGAATTGAGTAAGCCTCCTATCCAGTGGCATGCATAAGGGCGAAAGTTGACCGCGCTGCGTGAAGCATTCGTTCCAAAGCCAATCAGTCGAGGTTTGCGTCTCCCACATCTCGCAACAGCACGAGATATGGGGCACCCTTTGAGTAGTTGCACGATCGGGAAAACAGCGGATCCCTCCACCGCGCTACCCCGGGGTTTCCTGCCGAGGCTGGTGGCGTTGGCGCACTCGACGGAGTCGTTGCACGGCTTGGAGTTAACCGAGTCCTGTTACACTGAGGGCGAGTTGACGGGGGAATCATGGTTGAATTGGTGCCATCTATCCTCTCTGCCGATTTCTCGAAGCTGGGCCTCGAGGTTGAGGCCGCTGAGCGCGGCGGCGGCTCTGCTATCCATATCGACATCATGGATGGCCACTTCGTGCCCAACCTCACCATGGGCCCTCCGGTAGTTAAGTCGCTGCGCAAAGTCACCGGCCTGCCGCTCGATTGCCACCTGATGATCGAGAATCCTGACGATTTCATTGCGGAATTCGCCGAGGCAGGGGCTAACTGGATCAGCGTCCACTATGAGGCCTGCCGCCACTTGCACCGTACGTTGGAACTCATCCGGCAACACGGCATGGAGCCGGCGGTGGTCATCAATCCGGCTACCCGGGTGGATTTTCTGATCGATATTCTGCCCCTGGTACATCACGTTCTGGTGATGAGCGTTAACCCTGGGTTTGGAGGACAGAAATTCATTCCGTTTTCGCTGGAAAAGATCAGACGCCTGGTCGCATTGCGCGCCGAACTGGATCTCAACTACAGGATTGAGGTGGACGGAGGCGTGGCCCATGAAACGATCGGCTCGGTGGTCGAGGCAGGGGCAGATTTGCTGGTTGCCGGAAGCGCCGTTTTTGACTCCGGACATCCGGAACAAGAGGCGCGGGCTCTGCTGGCTATGGCGCGCGATACCGAACAGCGCCGGCAGAGGCAAAATTTCCATCCCGCACAGGCCGCCGCCATTTAACATAAAGAGACGGACCACGGTGGCAGGGCACCACCGCCGGTCAGGACCCCCGGCTCCCCTGGCGGAGCGTTTGCCCATGAGGTGCTATGCAGCGTTTTCTATTCCGGCTCTCTACCCTGTGTCTGCTTTGCGCGCTTCCCGCAGCCGCTCAGTTCGGCATCTTCAAGCCTTCAAAACCAGCGACCACCCCGACACCGAACGATCCCCTCGCCGGCCACGCTTCCAAGCAGCCGGATAAGGAACTGTTCGACAAGGCCATGATCGCCATGAAGAAGGGCAAGTTCGACGTGGCCCGGCTTGATTTGCAGACCTTGCTGAATACCTATCCGGAATCTGAGTACCTGATGCGCGCCAAGCTAGCGGTTGGGGATACCTGGTTCAAGGAAGGCGGAACCGCCGCGCTGACCCAGGCAGAGGCGGAATACAAAGACTTCATCACCTTCTTTCCCAACCAGCCGGAAGCGGCTGAAGCGCAGATGAAGGTGGCGGACATTTACTACATGCAGATGGAAAAGCCTGACCGCGACCCCAAGAACGCTGAGCAAGCGGAGCAGGAATACCGGACCATGATCCAGCAGTTTCCGGATTCGACGTTTGTGCCGCGTGCCAAACAGCGGCTGCGAGAGGTTCAGGAAGTACTGGCTGAGCGCGAATATCAGGTAGGCGTTTTTTATTCCTCACACCTCAACTGGGCAGCGGCGATTGCCCGCCTGGAAACGGTGACCGATGACTACCCGCTCTACAGCCACAGCGACCTGGCCTTGATCAGCCTGGGCGACGCGTACGCGGCGGAAGCTCGCTTTGTTCAGGGCTTACCCCAAATCACTCCGAAGGCCAAGCAGGAACTCATGAAGGCCTACGACGACCAGGCAGCGGACGCCTACTCCCGGGTGGTTACGCACTACTCGGAAACGGCGCACGTTGAAGATGCACGAGAGCGCCTGATCGCGCTCAATCGCACCGTGCCCGAGCCTACCAAAGAAGAGATCGCCGAGAGCGAGTCTGAAGAGCAGAGCCGTACCGGAATCACCTTTAAAGATCGTGCGCTGTTGCTGGTAAAGCGCGGTCCGGTAACGGTGAACGCGGCGCGCATTGGGGAGCCGACCCTCACCGATCCTCCGCAGGTGACGGCGCCGCAGGTGCACGAGCACGACAAGGAGCTGTTTACCGCGGCTATCAACAATAAGCCGCTGCCGCCACCCCTGGCGATCGGCGCAGCAGCGCCGGCGGCCACCGCTGTTGCCAGTGACGGGGCTGCCGCACCAGACGCCGGCTCGACCCTGCAATTAGAGAACGTGCCCTCGGCGGGTGGAGGCGCACCCGCAGGCAGCGGCCCCGGGATCGGAGCCAGCATTGTGAGCACGGGTGAGAATACTGCCGGTGGTACTCCGGCTCAGTCAGCCCCTCCTCGTGAGCCGGCGCCACCGGCGGATCCGGGCGCAGCGACCGCAGCGGAGGCAGCGGGTGTGCCCGGGGCGCAGAATCCTGGAGGATTGACGGCGGTTGGGCCAACAAATAATCAACCGTTGCCTCCCATCGAAAAGCCGGCGGAGGCGCCCGCGCAGATTAACGACGTGCATGGCGGAAACGCCGCCCAGGTGCAGACCGGCACGGATGCAGGCGCAACCACCGCCAAGGGTAAGAAGAAGACGCCCGCACCCAAGTTTGATGGGAGCGATGAGTCTTCGAGCAAGCACAAGAAAAAGAAGGGAATCGACAAGCTCAACCCGTTCTAGATCGGTCCTCAGGGGCTAAAGCCCTCTCCGACGGCAGATGCTTTGGCACGATTAAAGTCGTGCCCTGATACAAAGCAACGTTCTCCGCAGGCTGTAGCGGCCTTCGAGAGGCTCAGAGCAAATTGTTGCAGTGCTGATACAAAGCAGCGTTTTCTGCTGCCTTTGGAGCCCGTACCCTTCTGAGAGGTGAGAACTCTCGCCTAAGCCGGAGTTCCCGTACGCCCGCTGGTGTTGAAAGAAGACGCACCCATGCCCCGTGATCTTCCCAAAGCCTACGACCCCGCCGCCATTGAAGATCGATGGGCGGCTTACTGGGTCGAAGAGCAACTGTTCGAACAACCACATACTCCGCAAGCCGGTTCTGCATCGGTGTTCACCATGCTGCTGCCGCCGCCGAATGTAACCGGCCGGCTGCACATGGGGCACATGCTGGAACACACCGAGATGGATATCCTGACCCGGTGGCGGCGCATGTGTGGGGACCTGGCCCTCTGGCTTCCCGGCACGGACCACGCCGGCATCGCCACCCAATTGATGGTGGAGCGACAGCTGGCTGCCGAGCACAAAACGCGCCAGGAACTAGGCCGCGAAGCCTTCGTCGAGCGCGTGTGGCAGTGGAAGCAACATTACGGCGACGCCATCCTGGACCAGATGCGGCGGCTGGGCACGAGCGTGGACTGGTCTCGCGCCTATTTCACCATGGACGCTCCACGCTCCGCGGCGGTTCGCGAGGCCTTCGTACGGCTTTACGAGCAGGGACTGATTTATCGCGGCGCCTATATCGTGAATTGGTGTCCTCGCTGCCAGACAGCTATTTCTGACCTGGAAGTGATCCACGAGGAGCAACAGGGCAAGTTGTGGGAGATTCGCTACCCCATCGTGGGCGAGGATGGCTTTGTTACCGTGGCCACGACCCGGCCCGAGACCATGCTGGGGGACGTGGCCGTAGCGGTTCATCCGGACGACGAGCGATATACCCACTTGCAGGGAAAGACGCTCCGCCTGCCGTTGAGTGGCCGCGAAATCCCGGTGGTGACGGACAGTTGGGTAAGCCCGGAGTTTGGTACGGGAGCGGTAAAGGTTACGCCTGCTCACGACCCCAATGATTTCGCCCTGGGGCAGCGCCAGGGGCTGCCTTCGATCAGCGTAATGGACGAGACCGCACACATGAATGCGGCGGCGGGCGCTTACGCCGGACTTGATCGCTATAAGGCGCGGCAACAGATCCTGGCTGATCTGGAGGCCGAAGGACTGCTGGCTGGGGTGCGCGATCACGTGAACTCCATTGGCAAATGCGATCGCTGTAAAACCGTGGTGGAACCTCTGCTTTCGACGCAATGGTTCATCAGGATTCAACCGTTGGCCGATCCGGCCATTGAGGCGGTGGAGCAGGGATACATCCGCTTTACGCCAGAGCAGTACGCCAAGACCTACTTTGAGTGGATGCGCAACATCCACGACTGGTGTATCTCTCGCCAGCTGTGGTGGGGCCATCGCATCCCGGCGTGGCACTGTGCGCATTGCAGCAAGATTACCGTGGCCCGCACGACTCCCGAGGTCTGCGCCCACTGCGGCAGCGACCGCATCGAGCAGGAGAAGGATGTTCTGGACACCTGGTTTTCTTCCGGGCTGCTGCCCTGCTCGAGCCTGGGTTGGCCGGAGCACACCCCTGACCTGGATGCGTTTTATCCCACCCGGCTGCTGGTCACGGGCTTCGACATTCTATTTTTCTGGGTGGCGCGCATGATCATGCTGGGGTGCCATTTCATGCTGCAGGAACCGCTGGCCGACGGCAGCAAGCGCACTCTCAAGGAAGCGGTGCCGTTTCGTGAGGTGTACATCCACGCGCTGGTGCGCGATGCGGACCGGCAGAAGATGTCGAAGACCAAGGGAAATGTGATCGACCCGATTCAGATTGTGGAGCGGTTCGGCACCGATGCGGTTCGCTTCACGCTGGCTGCCATGGCTTCTCCGGGCACGGATATCGCCTTCAGCGAAGAGCGCACCGATGGCTATCGCGCCTTCGCCAACAAGATCTGGAATGCGGCGCGATTCATCTTCATGCAGATGGAGCGAGCCGCGGATGCGGGCATTGTGATCGATTTACGTCAGCTGGCTGAGGGGGCGACCGAGGACTTGGACGCGCCCCTCGAAACACGGTGGATTCTTTCCCGCCTGCAAAGCACGTCGCTCGAGATCAACCAGGCATTGGCGGAGTATCGATTCCACGAGGCGGCCAATACGCTCTATAGCTTCTTCTGGGGCGACTTCTGTGACTGGTACCTCGAGGTGGTCAAGCTGCGCCTCGACTTTACAGGTCAGCCAACGCCGGTGCGATCCGCGCTGGCCACGCTGCTGACGGTTTTCGAGTCGGCGTTGCGCCTGCTGTCTCCGTTCATGCCTTTTCTGTGCGAAGAGGTGTGGCATGCGCTTTACGAGAATCATCCTCCGGCTCGGTCGATCGCGCTCAGTCGCTATCCTCAGGCTGAGGCCAGCCTCATTGACGGCGCGGCCGAGCAGCAGATGGAGCAGATAAAGGAGTTGATTGTCGCGGTGCGCGATATGCGGCGCAAGCTGGGGGTGGAGGAGAAGGCGGCGGTGCCGATCCTGTTACGGGTTGCTCCCAGTGAGCGGGCGGGGATTGAACAGAACAGCGACATGATTGGCCGTCTGGCTAAGGTTTCAGCCATCGAGTTTGTGGAGGCCATGCCCGAGGGAGTGGGTGTACGGTCTGCTCCGGGATTCGATGTCGCGGTTATTTATGAGCGTACGATCGATGTTGCGGCGGAGTGCGAGCGGCTCACCAAGGAGCTGGCCCGCTTTGAGAAGGAAGTAACCAATGCCGATCGGCAGCTATCGAATGAGGGCTTCCTCGCCAAGGCTCCGGCCAATGTGGTAGAAGGACTGCGCCGCCGTGCTGCGGAGCTGAGTGTGCTGATTCCCAAGACCCGCAACGCGATGGATAGCCTGAATTGCCAGGCGGATCGCTTCACCGAGGAAGCCTAATGGATTGGAAGAGCAGGCGCGTTGAGGCCACCATGGAGCAGGCGCTGGTGGAAGATCGTGCCACCAATGACGTGACCACTGCCATCACCATCGAACCCGGGCTTCGGGCTTCAGGTACGGTGCTGGCGCGGCAGGATTGCGTGATCTCCGGCTTGGGCTGCATACCCCGATTTCTTGAGATTTATATCCGGCTGGACAAAAAGAACACGAGCCGGTTTGAGGTGATCAACCATCCGGAGATGTTCGACGGTGTCCGGGTGAAGAAGGGGCAGGCGGTGGCGGTGATCCGGAGCAACGCTCGAGCCATTCTGGCCTGTGAACGAGTGATCCTGAACCTGATGCAACGGATGAGCGGCATCTCTACTTGTACGCGGGAGTATGTGGATGCGGTGGCGGGCACCCATGTGAAAGTGCTGGACACACGCAAGACGGTCCCTGGTCTTCGCCTGCTGGATAAGTACGCGGTTCGCTGCGGCGGAGGGGAGAGCCACCGGCTTGATCTTTCCGACGGTATTTTTATCAAGAGCAATCACATCGGGCTGGGCGGTGGTATCGCCAAAGTCGTGGCGCGCGCGGTTGCGCGCCGAACACCCGGTCAGACGATCACTTGCGAAGTGCGGAACCTGGTGGAGCTGGAATTAGCTTTGGATGCGGGTGCGGAGTCGTTGTTGTTAGACAACATGAGCCCGGCAGAGAGCAAGAAGGCGGTGGCGATTGTCCGTGACCGGGGGGTTAGTGTGCCGCTGGAAGCTTCGGGGAGTATCACGCTCGAGAATATTCGCAAGTACGCGCTTGCCGGGGTTGATTATATTTCCGTGGCTGCGTTGACTCAGTCGGCTGCCGCGGTAGAACTGAGCATGCGGGTTACTACGGATATTTTCTAGAGGTTGAGGAAAACCGCAGGCGGAGTGGTTGACGATGGTATTGCCTGCCGAAGAGGATAATTACGATTTTTCCGCGCTTGACGCCCCGCTCGCGGGCACTCCTTTCGTGGGCAGGATTCGCTTCTTTCCTTCGATTCACTCCACCAATGTGCTGGCTATGCGCGAGGCAGAGGAAGGCGCTCCCGAGGGTATGGTTTACCTGGCGGACGAGCAGACGGCTGGTCGCGGCCGTGGTGCTCATAGCTGGCATTCGGCTCGCGGCGCGGGACTGTACGTGAGCGTGCTGCTGCGCCCCCGGGTCGCACCGGCGGACATCCTATGGCTTTCGCTGGCCGCGGGCCTTGCGGTGCGCGAAGCGGTGCGTCAGGTCACCTCGATCGAGGCAGACATACGTTGGCCTAATGATTTGCTTTTTGGCAGGAAGAAGTTCTGCGGCATTCTTACCGAGTTGAATGCTGAGGTCACACGTGTGCGCCACGCCGTGGTGGGTATCGGCGTCAATGTGCACCAGGATAATTTTCCGGCTGAGTTGAGGCCGATCGCAGCCTCGCTGCGCACGGAGACCGGGCGATCGTGGGCGCGGCAGGATCTGTTGATCGCTTTGTTACAATCGCTTTACCGGGAAGCGCAAGCGCTCAGTGCGGATGCAGCCGGTGCGGCTGCGAACATCCTCGGCCGGCTGGAAGGCGCTTCTACCTGGATTCGCGGCAAGCGCGTGCATGTTGACGAGGGAGAAGGCTACTCCGGCGTCACGGCGGGTCTGGATGTACGCGGTTTTCTCCAGGTACGCACATCCCAGGGCCTGCGCACGGTACTCTCCGGCGGCGTCCGGGACGATGGTTGAAAATTCTATGCTGCTCACTCTCGACGTCGGCAATACCAATACCGTGCTCGGCCTTTACCGGCTGGGCTCCGATGAGTTGGTGACCCACTGGCGCATCAGCACGCTGAGAACGCAGACGGTGGATGAATATGGCGTGCTTTTTCTTAATCTTTTTGCCCTGCGGAAGATAGAAGCCAGCGAGGTTTCTAGCGTGATCATCTCGTCGGTGGTGCCGCCCCTCGAGTCCACGCTGCGCCAGGTTTGCGAACGATACTTCAACGTCAAAGCGATGTTTGTGGAACCCGGCATCAAGACCGGAATGCCCATACTGGTGGATAACCCGGCGGAATTGGGCGCCGACCGCCTGGTGAACGGCGTGGCGGCATTCGCCCGGTACGGTGGTCCGTGCATTGTGGTGGACTTTGGCACTGCCACCACGTTCGATGTGATCTCGCCCAAGGGAGAATACATTGGCGGCGTGATTGCTCCGGGGCTGGCCATCTCAGCGGAAGCGCTGTTCGCGCGGGCCGCAAAACTTTCCCGCGTGGACGTCAAGAAGCCGGCCAAGGTGGTGGGCACCAATACGATTGCCCACATGCAGAGCGGCCTGTACTACGGCTATATCGGGCTGGTGGATGGCATTCTCGAACGCATCCTGGACGAGACGCGGAGCGTGGATTCGCCCCCGCCGAAGATCGTCGCCACCGGCGGACTGGCGCGGCTTATTGTGGACGATTCCAAGTACATCGATACCATTGATGACATGCTCACGCTCGACGGGCTGCGTCTGATCTACGAGCGAAACCGCGTGGTCAAGGCGAGACACAGCCAGAGCGAAGCCGCCGGAAAGCACGCCTGACGCAGTCGTGCAGAATTATTTCAACTACTTTACTGAGATCGAAGAACACTTTCAGCGACGGCGCGGGTCGCTGTTGCTGCTTTCCACCATCGACTGGGCGCTGATCGAGACGTGGCGCGAGGCCGGCATTCCGCTGGCAGCGGTGCTCCAGGGCATCGACACAGCCTTCGACAAATTTGACGCGCGCAAGAATAAGACCCGGGTGCGACGAGTAAATGGCCTGGCTTATTGTGCCCAGGAAGTCATCTCGGCGGTGGAAGCGATGAAGGAAGCTGCGGTGGGCGCGGTTCCCGGTCGACCCGGCCCCGCGGACCAGGGCTTTGAACAGGAACGGATTGCGGTGCATCTGGAGTCGGCGGCGCGGCAGATACGAGCTGCTGCCCAAAGCTCGTCGCTGACTGAGATTGCCAACCGCCTTGAGACCCTCGCTCAAGATACAAAAAGCAAGCAACCGCAGCTGGAGGAGTTGGAGCAGTCGCTCACGGTTCTCGAAGAAAAGCTGTTTGCCACTGTCCTTACGACTACTCAAGAAGATGTGTTGCTCGCGCTACGCCAGCAGGCTGCTGCGGAACTGGCTCCTTATCGCAGCCGCATGCCCACCATGCAGATCCGCCAGGTGGAGCAGCAATTTCTGCATAAACGTTTGCTGGAAAAGTTCAACCTGCCACGGCTGAGCCTCTTCTATATGAGCCAGTCATGAAACTGCGCATTGAGAAGGCCATCTATGGCGGCGCTGGGCTGGCGCGGATTCCGGTGAGCGATAGCAAAGATGGCGGCAAGACGGTTTTTGTTCCCTCTACTCTGCCGGGTGAATTGGTGGAGGCCAGCATTCGCT
The DNA here is from genome assembly GCA_963758385.1 of uncultured Acidobacteriaceae bacterium. Taxonomy (GTDB): domain Bacteria; phylum Acidobacteriota; class Terriglobia; order Terriglobales; family Acidobacteriaceae; genus PALSA-350. The sequence goes on from CAVWVA010000003.1 coordinate 263,438, forward strand.
CGGACCGGCGCAGCTTCGCTAACGGCGACCTCGATACGGTGATCGAGGCTTCTCCGGAGCGGATCGTGCCGGAATGCGAATATGTTCCCCAGTGCGGGGGTTGCCAGTACCAGCACGCGGGCGCTGCCTTTCAGTTGCAAATGAAGCTCGACATTCTCAAGGAGACACTGGCGCGGGCGCATCTCCCTGTCCCCAGCGAAATCAGGGCCTTGGCCGGCGAGCCATGGGGCTACCGCAACCGGATCCGCTTGCATGTGATGAAGGGCATGGCGCTGGGCTATCGCGAGCGAGCGTCACACAGGTTGTTGCCGGTGACTCATTGCCCTATCGCAGCGCCTCTGCTCGAACAGGCTCTGCGCGCCGTTACGCGTATTGGGGGCGTCGAGAGGCTCTGCGAGGAGGTGGAATTCTTTACTAACGGCGAGCAGGATCAGCTGCTCGTCTCCCTGTGGCCTGGCGCGTCGAATCGTCTCCAGCCGCGGGCGCAAGAACGCGCGCTGGAACAGTTTGGCGAACAACTGCGGGCACAGATTCCCTTGCTCACCGGAGTAGGCCTCTTTTCGCAAAACAATTTGATGCATTGGGGCAAGCGCTCGCTGACATATACGGTCTCTGGACGCGCGTACCAGGTAAGCCTGGGCGGTTTTTTTCAGGTGAACCGGTTCCTGGTGCCCGGACTGGTCGAACTTGCCCTCGACGATGGCCTCGGAGCGCAGTGGTCAGGGCGGCTCGCATGGGATTTGTATTCAGGCGCTGGGCTGTTCGCGAGTGCTCTCGATTTTGAACACGTCACAGCGGTGGAATCAGCGGGGTTTTCGGCGGATGATTTGCAGCATAACCTTGCCGCCAAGGGGCACCGCGTGGTCCGGGCCAGCACCTTGGATTTTCTCCGCAGCATGACTCGTAACGCGGTGCAGGCAAAACCCGAATTGATTTTGCTTGATCCGCCTCGCGCCGGCCTGGGTGCGGAGATATGCGGCCATGTGGGGAGCCTTGGCGCTCCCACCGTAATTTACGTTTCGTGTGATCCGGCTACGCTCGTTCGCGATTTGCAGTCACTGTTGCAATTTGGGTATTGCTTGCAGACGATTCACCTCGTGGACCTTTTTCCGCAGACTTTTCACCTGGAGACGGTGACGATTCTTAAGCGGAATTAATGTGCGGTGTTGGGTGAACAGCGTGGGATGATTGCCTTGTCGACCGGAGGAGTCATGGTCCAGTCAATCCTGTTTGGACGGCAAGGAAACCGCTATGGGTACACGGGTTCGCCGTCGGCCTCTCGAACTGCTTTCCTTCGCTAGCGCGCCCGCCCTTTATGGGGCCCTGTGGTTCTCCATCGGCATTGTTCTGGCTGCTTACAACTGGATTGCCCCCGGCGAACTGATCACGGTAACTTTGTTGCTGGTCTTGCTCTCGCTGTTGGCCGTTCGCAAGGCCGCCGGCGTCTCTCTGCTGCCCCTGGCGTGCACGTGGATGTTGTTGGGGTGCTTGCTGAGCGAAATCGAGCCCGTACCCTTCCCGCAGAAGCAGCTTCGCCTCGCCGCGGACCAGGGCGGCACAACGGCAGTCGATGGTGTTGTTACACGTACTACGCCTGTCCGGCTTACGCGGTCTACTCTGCCTTACGGCAACAGCGTGCGCGAAGAACAGAGTGAGAGCGTGGACGTGCGCGTCGCTTCCGTGGGCGGCCAGAACATGGCGGGTGGCCTTCGGGCTACTGCCTATGGGACTGCGGATCAACCGTTCCCTCTCATTCGTTGCGGTGACAAGATCCACGCTGCGATCGCTTTGCGACTGCCCGAGCGCTACCTTGACCCGGGCGTGTGGGATGCGACGGCCTGGTTGCGACAACAAGGTATTGCGGCGGTGGGCTCGCTCAAAGTCTCCGGGATTACGTTGGCTCGCGGACGAGGCGGATTTTCTTGCTGGCTCCATTCGGTACAGCAGGCCGGAACCCAGCGTCTGATAGATTTTGCAGACAGCTCGGCAACATCGCGGCTCCCCCGGTGGCTGCTGCTCAGCCACTCGGATGCGGGCATGCTGAGCGCGATGATTCTGGGCGACCGTACTTACCTGGAGCATCAGGCTCGCGTGGGTTTTGAGCGCACGGGCTCGTTCCATCTGCTGGTTGTCTCCGGCATGCACCTTGCCATCTTTGCCGGTTGCATCTTCGCGCTGGCTGCTCTGGTGCGGCTGCCGCGCTTGTGGTCAACAGCGGTGACGATTACCTGTTCCTTCGCCTACGCCATGCTTGCCGGCTTCGGCGAGCCGGTGCAGCGATCGTTCTGGATGGTGACTCTCTATCTGCTGGCGCGCTCGCTGTTCCGGGAGCGCAATAGCCTGAACGCGGTCGGCTTCGCTGCACTCTGCCTGCTCGCGCTGGATCCAAGCTCACTGCTAGGGGCCAGTTTTCAGATGACATTGCTCTCGGTGTTGATCGTCGCCGGAGTGTCTGTTCCTGTGGCCGAGCATACCTTTGGCCCCTACCTGCAGGCGGCGCGGAACCTTGGACTGGTCACGATCGACCCGTCCCTGCCGCCCAAACTGGCGCAGTTTCGCGTCACGCTACGGCTGATTGCGGATCACCTGCGACCATTTGTCGGCCCCCGAGTCGCCCGTTTTCTGGCGCCCGCCAGCGTCCGGCTCGGGCTGCGCTGTTTCGAGTTGCTGCTCATTTCGGGTTTGATTGAGCTGGCAATGTCTCTCCCCATGGCGATCTACTTCCATCGCATCACCGCGCTCGGATTGCCGGTCAATCTGTTGGTGGTCCCGCTAATCGGGTTGGCGCTTCCCTCTGCACTCATCACCTTCGCCACACTGCTGGTATGGCCGTCGCTGGCCATCGTGCCGGCGAGCGTGACTGCGGCACTGCTGCACTCCATCCACGGAATCGTGCAGCACTTCAGTTCCATGGGCGCGGGCGACATTCGTATCTCGAGCCCTGGCGGCTTTGCCATCGTTGCCGGCATTTTGTTGATCGGCGCGGCGGTCTGGACAGCGCGCAATAGCCGCTACCCGGTGGCGTTGCCGATCGCGGCTCTTGGCTTGTCGGCCGCGTGTGTTTTTTATCCACGTGCGCTGGTTTACTCGCCCGGCGTGCTGGAGGTAACGGCCATCGACGTCGGGCAGGGAGACTCTCTGCTGCTGGTTACTCCGGAGGGGAAAACCCTGCTCATTGATGCAGGGGGGCCGATCGGGGGCGCCCAGTCGGGGAACTCCAATTTTGAGATTGGCGAAGATGTGGTCTCACCGGTGCTTTGGTCGCGCAATATACGTCGTCTCGATGCAGTCGCGCTCACGCACGCCCACAGTGATCACATGGGAGGAATGCTCTCCGTGCTGCAAAACTTTCGTCCGCGGCAGTTATGGGTCGGCAAGAATCCCGGCATACCGGCATATAAAGCGCTTCTGGCGGAGGCCGGCCAGCTCAATATTCCGGTAGAGTCCAGAACGGCAGGCGACCACTTTGCCTTTGGCGGCACGCAGATCGAAGTGCTTGCTCCATCCGCGGGCTACGTCCCGGGCGCAACCGCCACCAACGATGATTCGCTGGTGCTCCATGTAGCCTATGGGCAAACCTCCGTGCTGCTTGAAGGGGACGCCGAAGCGGCCAGTGAGCAGCACATGCTTTCGGAACAACTACACTCTGACCTGCTGAAGATTGGCCACCACGGAAGCAAGACCTCGACCACACCACGGTTTTTAGCGGCGGTGGGGCCCAGGTACGCGCTCATCTCGGTTGGCCATCGCAACCCGTATGGCCATCCCAAAATGGATATCCTCGAGCGATTGCAAGAGGACCATGTCCGAACTTTTCGCACCGATGCCCTGGGCGCAACGTCGTTCTATCTGAACGGAGTTTCAGTGAGTGCGGCGCCAGTCGCTGCAAAGTAACCCTGGCGTGCCCTGGGGAGCACGTTTTTGTATTCCCCTGCTGTTGCTTTCGTTATAGGATTCGCAACAAAGCACGGGAAAACGTAAAATTGGAGGCAAGGGTTTCCAATGGGGTCACGCGAGTCCGGTCGCAACGACGAATCTTCCCACGGCACGCCACCTTCCCCAGCTTCTGTCACAGCCAGCACGGAAGCGTCTAGTCAATCCGCTCAGGAAAAGATTGAGGAACAGCGCAGAATCCGCCGTCTGCAGATGATGATGGACATGGTGATGTCTGTGATCAGCCAGGATGGGAGCTTGACCGTTGACCAGGCCGCGGAGTTGGTGGCCGACACCAAAAAGGCCGCGCTGGCCATGTTCCCCGACAAAGAACTGGCTTACAACATCATCTACAAGCCGAGACTGCAGCGGTTGATGCGGGAGCGGTACCGAATCCAGTAGCTAATTTATTTGGCTGCAGTGCTTACCAGGCGCATGGTCATGGTTCCCCAGAAGAGCCGGGCACGCATTTGCACGGGCGTGCGGTGTTCGTCATCCGTGTACCAGATCCAGATATTGCCCCGGTTCTTTACTACTCCGGCGTCGGCTGTGGGTTGCACCCGAATGGTGGGAAACGTGCCGGCGGGCGTGACCACCTGCTCGCGTGCCTCGGCCTTCATGGTCACGTCGACAACGCGCATAGCATCAGCGACAGGCATGCGGAAGCTGCCTCCGGGCTGCAGCGGCTGCGAGGCGCCATAGAAGATGGCCGACATCAGGTCTGTGACGCAGGGCGGGATGGGCGACTGCTGTTGCTTGCTGGTTCCCGAGACCAGGTTTTTTTCCTCCAGGACCTGTTTGCCTTCGGAAAGAAATCGCAGAGTGCTGACGATCTGCCGCTTGCCCTCCTGAAGCTGCTTGGCGAAGCTGGTGGAGCAGCCGGTAGTACGGTTGAAGTAGGACTCAAAGCGATCGTTCACGCGAAAAAGCAGGTTCACGGCGCCGATCGATTCGCCGGTAGCAATTATGTGTTGCATCCCTCCAACCTGCTCGATGTGAAAGGTGGCCGTGCCCGCGGGGAACACACGCCAATCCACGGCATAGGTGAGCGTCTGCTTGGCGGGAAAAGAGAAATTCGCCGCTGGGGGTAGCAACGGAGGAGGGGGCGATTGCGCGATGCCGGTCAGCAGGGCCAGGACACAGAAACATGCTATCGGCGCGGCGAATCCTGGATACCGTATCACTGTCAATTTTCTCCCAGCGATCAATGGCGCAGCCACAGTGTGGCCGCCAGAACAACGTAAACCGCGCAGGCACCCAAAAGTGAATTGTACTCGCGGTGCTGGCGGTAGAGGGTGGCGGAGAAGTTGCCTTGACCTTCCATGCGCGCAGGTGTTAGCCGGGGCAGCAGCCGAGGGACGCGCTCGGCATAGGTTTTGAACATGGGGAAGGTGGCGCGCAGGAACTGTTCCTCGGAGTAGATGGTGGGGAGGTAGATGCCGGCGAACAGCAGGGCTAGCGCCAGGGTGATCCATAGGCTGCGGGAGGCGGCTGCGAAGCCGAAGGCCATCAAGGCAGACCCCAGGTACAAGGGATTGCGGGTGTAGGCGTAGGGGCCGGTCACGGTTAACTCCGCGTTTTTCTTTACGTAGCCGGAGGCGTAGGCGCGCAAGAGAAGGCCGGGAACAACCAGCAGCAGGCTCCAGGCCAGCGATGCTACATTCGGCCGCGCGCGCCATAGGTAGAATGCGGCAAAAAGGAAGCCGGTGGGCACACGGATGCGCCGCGCTACCTGGGTCCATTTAGTCAGCATGGGACGGCTCCCTTGCCGAGGAACCATAAGGTGCCCCATCCTTCGCGTCTCTTGCGAAGGGTGGGATCGCCGGACTCCTTGATGCGGAGTTCTAAGTTGACCAGTGACTCAGGGGAGAACCCTCGGGTGCGCCGAATATGGATCTCACCCTCCGCAAAAAATGCGAAGGATAGGATACCCGGCTTGCTCATTCGTGACATGCAGAAAGGCACTGATGAGAAGTAGCTTTCGGCCCGGGTTTCGGTGGTTGGTTTGTTCATTGGCGGCCTTGCAACAGATCGTTGGCGGCTACGATCACTTGCTCCGGCGTGATGGTCAGGAGGCCGGCTTCCGGCTCGGCGTGGCGGGTGTGGTCGCGCTTGCTTTCAGGGTGCCGCAGGACCCGAAAGGGCACTCCGAAGGGGCCGTTTCGCTTGGGGTCCGTGGGACCGTAGATGCCTACCACCGGTTTGCCCAGCGCGCAGGCTAAGTGTAACGGTCCGGTGTCGCCCGCGATGACCAGGCAGACCCGTCGAGTCAAAGCTATCAGCCGCTGCAAGGTAAATTCCGGCGCATCGGCTACGTTGCCGCTGGCGCGAACCACTTCGCCGGCAATCCCCTGCTCTTGTGGGCCCGCGTTCACCAGCACCCGGCAGCCTCGCGCGTGGAGAGCGGCCGCGACCGCTCCGTAGCGATCGGCGGGCCAGCGCTTTGCGCCCCAGCCGGCACCTGGACTCAGCAGTACTACCGGCTTTTCGCCTTCCAATACTTCGTCGGCCCATCGTTCCGCCTCGCGGCTGGCCGGGAGCGGAGGAAGAATGGCGGAAAGAGATTCCCCAGCTACAGCTTCGCAAACCTCCACGGCCTGCTCGATCACGTGAACACCGTGCGTTTTAACTCGCTCGTCGAAGAGCCACCGCGCAGCCCATTCGCGTGGACTGTCTTCTCCAATCATCCGCTGGGCCCCGGCTAAGCGCCCGGCGAGCGCGGAACGGACTGCGCCCTGCAGATCGATGCATACATCGTAGCGCTCGGCGCGCAGTGAGCTACGCAGGGCGGCGATCTCCTGCAATGTCTCACGGCGAAGCGGCGCGCGCGCCCAGTCCTTGGCTCTCAGCAGGTGGGTGCGGTCGACCAGTGGCATCGCGCCGTCATCCGCGGAGAGAAGAGGGAGCCAGCGGGGCTCGACCGCCCACCCCAGATACCACCGGGGATGCGCCTTGCGCAGCGCAGCAACCCCCGGCAACGCATGCAGAATGTCGCCCATCGCGCCCAGGCGCACAATCAGGACGCGGAGTTGCTCCTTTTGCTGTGACAATAGGTGATTTTCTCATAGGTGCAGCATGGGCAAAAGTTGGCCAAGGGCGGCACTCTCATCTTCGATTTCGACTTCGAGCGCCGCCGTAAGCAGGGGCGCGACGGCGTTCAGCCGCTGACGCATGGTGGCGTCGAGCTTCACTTCATCCTTTGCCGTGATCACAAAAGCGTCGCATCGATGATGGCGGCCGAGCTCGGCGAGGCGGTCGATGTCGGCCATGTTGTAACGATGATGATCGCGAAAGCTTACCCGCTGCACCAGTTCTACGCCCACTCCTGACAAGGCAGCGAAGAACTCGCCCGGCCGGGCGATAGCGCAGAAGGCGACCGCGCGCCGGGCAGCGCCGGCAACGCTCAGCGTGCGGCGCACACGCCAGAAGTGGCAGTCTCTGCGTGCGTGACGACGAAAGAGGGGCTCGAGGTCCGCGTCTTCCTGGCGCAGCACGATCACACCCGCCCGGCACAGCGAAGACAACGGCTCGCGCAGACGTCCTACCGGCAGCAGGCGCTCGCGGAGGTCGCTCCTGTGCGCCACCACGATGTCTGCGTTGCGAGCTAATTGACGATGCTGAAATCCGTCATCGAGCAAGTGAACGCCGTTCGTCCCCAGTTCTTTCTCTGCCAACAGGCCGGCGTGATAGCGGCCAGCGCCTACGTACACTGGCGCCGCCGTGGCTCGGGCGATCAGCAGTGGTTCATCTCCATATCGCTCGGCATCGCCGGCCGGATCGACGCGTTCGGTTTTTTTGTTCGAACGCCCGTAGCCGCGTGACAAGACATCCACATGGAGACCCCCGCGCCCAAGCAGTCGCGCCAGGCAGATAACCAACGGGGTTTTGCCGGCTCCGCCAACGGATAGATTGCCAACGCTGATCACTGGCGCCTGCAGACGTTGTGCCGCCATCCGGTCGAAGCGCGCATTTCTGGCGCGGACCATTGACGCATATACCAACTCAAGCGGAGAGAGCAGCGGGATCATACAGCCGGTTTCGGCTGAGGGAGCAAGGCTAGCAGCGCGGTGATCACCCGGCTGGTTGCTCCTGATTGGTGGTGGAAGACCTCCAGGGCGCGCACTCCAAGAATGTTGGCGGCCTCCTCGTCAGTGAGTAGATTCTCGATGATAGGCACCAGCGTTTCCGTGGTGGCCAACTTGACTGCTTCCGCGTCGACCAGGGTGTCGATGATGGCGCGGAAGTTGGGATAATAGGTGCCCATGACGATGGGTACCGCGAATTGCGCCGGCTCCAGTGGATTATGACCCCACCCGGGAAATAAGCTTCCACCCACGAAAGCTACCGAGGCGAGCGCATAGACGGACGCCAGCTCGCCGATCGAATCGAGCAAGATCACTGTGCCTGCTTTGATCTTTGCCGGCTTCTTCATCCAGTTGGAACGGCGGATGCTCTGCTCATTCCGGTTCTTCAGCAACTGGGCCACGCGGCCGAACCGCTCCGTATGGCGCGGCGCCAAAATCATGACGCACTCGGGAATGGTCTTGCGCAACTGATGAAATGCATCGAGCAGGATTTCCTCTTCGCCCTCGAGCGTGCTGCCGCACACCAGGACCTTCGTTCCAGGGACTAGCTTCTCGCGCAGCGTGGTGGTGATGGCGGCCGGTTCGGCGCTGCGCACATCGAACTTGAGATTGCCGCTGAAGAATACCCGGTCGGCGGGGGCTCCGATTGCCTTTAGCCGCTTTACGTCTTCCTCGCTCTGCGCCAGCACAATGGAAACGCTGGCCAGTATTCGCTTCCACAAGCCACGCAGGCGCAGATAACGGGGCAGGGAGCGATCGGACACGCGACCGTTGACGACCGCTACCGGGATAGCCGCGCGCCGGCATTCTGCCAGCATGTTTGGCCAGAATTCCGTCTCCACCAGCACCAGCAGTGCAGGATCCAACGCCCGCAAATAGCGACGCACGATCCAGGCGAAATCCAATGGGAAGTAGAACGTGTGGCTCACTCCGGTGCGCTCCCTGGCTAGCCTCTGCCCGGTTCGGGTAGTGGTCGAGAGCAGCACGCGATACTGCGGTGCACAGGCACTTAGTTCGTTGACCAACCGGCTCGCCGCGACCACCTCCCCAACCGACACAGCATGCACCCAGATGGTTTGTCTTGCGTCGCCTTCCCGTAGACGATCGGGCACCCAACCCAGACGCTCGCTGAGTCCCTCGCGGTACTTGCCTGTCGTGGCCATGCGCACGAGCCAGTACGGCATGCCTACCAGCAGGGTAAGCAACAGCAGGAAACTGTAGAAGGTCAAGAGCATCGGGCCGCCCTCTTTCCCCCAACCGCTTTACTCGCAGTGGGGGGTAAGCTCATAATCGAATTCGGGAATGCCTCGCCGATCCGTCTTTTCTGCATGGCTCGCTGTTTCGCTGCTCTCGTGTCCGCTTTTTCTGTTCCGGGCCCGCGCCGAGCATGCTCCGCCTCCTGCGGGGGTAGCGACGAGTTATCCCGCCTTCGATCAACATCCCGCCGAGCAGGTGGCGATCGCCGCCGACCCCTACAACACCCCGGACAAGGCTTCCATCTTCCGTTTCAAGTACCTGCAATACGGTTTTATGCCTATCCGGATCATTGTTACTAACAACGGAGATAAGCCGATCTCCCTGATCGATGCGCGCATCAACTTCATTACTGCCACAGGCGACAAAATACCCGCTGCCGTGCCAGAAGAAGTCGAGCGCCGGATTGGCGGCGTCAAGCGGCCCGACAGCGGTTACAAGTTGCCTGGCCCCTTGCCCCGGATCGGGAATAAGTCCTCCACCAAGAACAAGGATGTCGATGCGGATTTCGACACTTTTGAATACTCGGCAGTAGCGGTCGAAGCGCATACCACGCGTGCCGGTTTTCTCTTTTACGATGTGCAAGGCCTTGCCAATCCGCTAATGGGAGCCAAGCTAAACCTGCGCATGCTGCGCAACTCAGAGGGTAAGGAGCTGTTCTACTTCGAGATTCCCTTTGATAAATACCTGGCGACCAAGGGCGCCAAGGCAGAAAACTAGAACTTCGACGTATCGTCAATCAAAGTCTTGTTCTGACTACTCGTAATAGGTCGCCGTGGTGGCATCCGTCTCCCAGATGGTGCAATCCTTGACCGCAACTCGGCCGCCAGTCATCTCGCTGAGTTGGCGGTTGGTTTCGTCGTAGAAATAGCGTGCCAGGTTTTCCGCCGACGGGTTGAGCTCAATAAAGGGTTCGAGGTCGTTAAGCATCTGGTGGTCAATGCGATCGATGACCGGACGCATGACCTGCTTCAATAGCTTGAAGTCGAGCAGAAGACCTGTGGGGTCCAGTTCCCTCCCCCGCAAGGTGAGGCGAACTTTGTAATTGTGGCCGTGGGGATTTTCGCACTTGCCGTGGTAGTTGCGCAGGTAGTGTCCCGATGAGAATCCCGATTCGACTGTAACTTCATACATGGCCTGTGTTGCCCCTTTGCCATGCTGATTGTATTCACTTGCGGCGGTTGTTGCGACCCAGGCGGGCGAGGTCCTCCTTCAGTTCGCGCCGCATGCGTTCTTCGCTCCTGCGCTCCACTTGCTCGAACATGGCGGTTAATATTCCCGCCAGGGCGGAGACCAGCGATAGGACGAGGAAAGCGAGGCCGATCATCTTCCACAAGGAGCCGTTGACGGGCAGGTTCGGCTGCAGTGGATTGGGTACGAGAGTCATTCCGCCGGAAATCAGGGAGAATAAGAAGAGAGAGGCTGCCAGCAGGTAGAGGTTCCGGGACATTGCGCCGCGCTGACGGTTCATAGGAGAGCACCACTCCAGTGTTGATTGGAACAGCAGGTCGCTCTACTACACTTCGCTTCGGTCCCACGGCACGCCGGGGCGGGCGGGATGACAAATTGAGGATTGGTTTTGACCATCGCTTTTGTGAGTGGCCGTAACATTCTTTCAATCAGCCTCGAAAAACCGTTCTACTTCGGCGATGTCACGGGTTAGCCGGTACGGTGGCAGGCTTTCCAGAAAGACCTTTCCGTAGCGTTGGCGCTCGATTCGTGGATCTAACAGCACCAGGACTCCTCGGTCTTCCAGAGAACGGATCAGCCTTCCGAAGCCTTGCTTCAGCGTGATCACTGCGGCCGGCACCTGGTAGTCGAAAAAGGGATTGGCTCCGCTGGCGGCGACCGCACGCATACGGGCCGAAACGACCGGGTCTGTCGGCACAGAAAAAGGCAGCCGGTCGACGATCACGCAGCTCAATTGTTCGCCCTGCACATCCACCCCCTGCCAGAAGGATGAGGTTCCGAAGAGCACTGCGTTGGGCGTGTTGCGGAATTCCTCGAGCAACGCCTTCCGCGGGGCGGTGCCTTGGAGCAGGCAGGGATAATCCAACTCCGGCAGCAGGCGCTCATAGAGGTCGCGCATCTGCTGGTAGCTGGTAAAGAGACAGAAGGCGCGGCCGCGGGTGATATCCAGAACCCGGCGGATGCTGCGCGCTGCCTGCGCGGCGAAGGTAGGCTCGCGCGGATCCGGCATCCCCGGCGGCAGATAGAGCAGCGCTTGCTCCTCATAGCGGAAATGGGAGGGGACGACCAACTCGCGCGTATCGCGCAGGCCCAGGCGCTTTCTCAGATGGCCAAAACCGTCCTGCACGGTAAGCGTCGCAGAGGTGAGAATCACGCTGGGGATTTGCTCGAACAACAGCTCGGAAAGCAAGCCGGAGACATCGATCGGCGTCGCCTGCAAGTAGGTGTTCCGCCCCGTGCGAGCGGAGCCGCCTCTGCGCTCGATCCAGAAGACGGTGTTGACGCTCTCCGCCTCGAGCAGGAAGCGCAGATGCTCGCGAATATCGGCCACGCGCTTCTTCAAGCCCAGCGACTCTTCCACCCCACGCAGCCGCTCCAGCTCACCTTCCATCCGGTGCAAGGCGTTCGTCACCGCCAGGTAAAGGTCACCGTGCTCCTCGAGAAATTGCTCGCGCTGCTCGAAGGGCATGCGTCCCTCGCTGCGAGCCGCTGCTGCGTGGGAGCGCGGCGAAGAACATTCTCGACCGCTCACGCAGCATATCGCCACAGCCTTTGAGCGCATTGGAGTGAGACTGCCGGGCGCGGAGTACCGTTTCCACGTCGCGCACCAGCTCTTCCATGCGCACATTGCTCAGGCTGATGCCAAAGTAGCTGGAGGCAATGTCTTCCAGTTCATGGGCTTCGTCGAAGATCACCGCGGCTGCTTCCGGCAGCACACCCGCATCCGGGGCCGCACGCGCCTGTCTGCTTGATGGCCAGGTCGGCAAAAAACAGGTGATGGTTGACGATGATCACGTCGCTTTCCAGGGCGCGCCGCCGCATCTCGGTAATAAAACACCGCTCGTAATCCGGGCAGGTTTGCCCCAGGCAGGCTTCGCTGCGTGCATCCAGCTTCGACCACACCTGGCTTGCCTCAGGCAGAGCGTCGATTTCAACCCGGTCGCCGGTCTGGGTCGTTTTTTCCCAGGCCGCGATCTGCTGAAACTGGTCGACTTCTTCCAGGCCATTCAGGATCGGCTGGTCCCGCAGCGCGTACAGCTTGTTGCGGCAAAGATAATTTGCCCGGCCCTTCATGTAGCAGACGCGAAGTGGGCCCAGCAGCGACTCCAAGAAGGGAACGTCGCGAAAAAAAAGCTGCTCCTGTAGATTCTTCGTGCCGGTGGAGATAATAACCCGCTGCCCGGTGCGCAAGGCCGGCAGCAGGTAGGCCAGCGTCTTGCCCGTTCCGGTGCCGGCTTCGACGATCAGATGCTTGCCTTCCTGCAGGCTGCGTTCCACGGCCCGGGCCATATCCAACTGCCCTCGCCGGAACTCGTAAGGGAGCGTCGATCGCGAGAGCATTCCCCCCGGGGAGAAGAAGTCGTGCAGCGAAGGAAGCGGCTGGGCGGAGATGGTGGCGGTCGACAAAGGTGAGTCCCGATATGGCGGCGGAATGCCGGTAAAAGTCTAAGTCTATACGGTGCGGTTGCGTTGTATGAAAGACTGAAAGGGAGCTTCATGAAACCGCTGAAAGGAACCAAGGGGAGAAAGCCCAAACCGCACTCCAAGGGTGGGAAGCGCGCAGCGCTTGGCGAAATCCGCTCGCCGGGCCACGCCAGCCACCCGCGGGGAGCATTCGCGCGCGGAGGTGAAGCGCGGAGCCGCCAAGAAAGCTGCAGCCGAAGCCAGCGCAGCGGCGCGTTTGGGTAAGCTCCGCAAACGGCCGGTGCAAAGCAGCCGGACCGATGCGCCGCATCGATGTGGAGCCTCCCGATCCGCTTGCGCTTGACTTGCCGCCGATCATGAAGCGGGAAGAGCCAATCGATACTTCGGCCTGGCCGGTCCTGGCTATCGTGGGCCGACCCAATGTGGGCAAGTCCACACTGTTCAATCGCCTTACCGGTTCGCGGCGTTCGATCGTGGGCGATGAACCCGGCATTACTCGTGACCGGATCTACGGTGAGATCGAGTGGGCCGGCCAGCATGCTCGCGTGGTCGATACCGGGGGCATCCTTCCCGACGACCCTGAACTGATTCCCTCCGAGATCTTCCGCCAGGCCAAGGTCGCCCTGGAAGAAGCCGAGTCCATCGTGATGGTGGTCGACGGACGCACTCCCCTGGCCGCACCTGACTACGATCTGGCCCGGCTGCTTTTGCGCGGCGGCAAACCCTTGCTGCTTGCCGTCAACAAGATCGACACCGAGCGCATGGAAGAACAGACGGCGGAGTATCGCCGCCTGGGCATTCGCGAGATGCTCCCGATCTCCGCCGAACATGGGGTGGGCATCGGCGATCTTCTGGATCATGTCTTCGCCACGCTTACCTTCCCTGAAGCGGAAAGCAGCGCCGCCGAGCCAGTAGAGCCGGAACCCGAGGAAGGTGAGTCGCGGCACCGAACCCATGGCGAGTTCCAACAGCACGAAACTTCCATCGCTATTATTGGCCGGCCTAACGTCGGCAAGAGTACGCTGCTCAACGTGCTCACTGGGTCTTCGCGAGCGATCGTCTCGCCCATTCCGGGCACCACACGCGATGCTGTGGATGAGGTTATGGAATACGACGGCGGCCTGCTGCGCTTTGTGGACACGGCTGGTATTCGGCGCAAGGGCAAAACGAAAGCGATGGCTGAGAAGCTCTCGGTGGTCATGGCACGGCGCCATCTGGAAGCTGCCGACGTCGCCCTGCTGGTCATCGATGCCACCGAGGGAGTTACTTCTTCTGACGCCACCATCGGTGGCTATGCCCACGAAAGCGGCCGCTCCGTAATTCTGGTGGTAAACAAATGGGACCTGGTGACGACCGGAAGAACCGATGGCAAGCCACCTGCCGATAAAGAAATCTTCGAAGAGCAGTTGCGCAAGGTGCTCAAGTATCTCGCTTATGCGCCGGTGGTTTTTATCTCCGCTGCCGAGGGCAAGAACATTCACACCGTGCTGAAACTGGTGAAGGAAGTGGCGGCCGAGCGGCGCAAGCGGGTTTCCACCGGGCAGATGAATCGCTTTCTGGAAAAGATCGACTTCCAGCGGGCTACCGTGCCCGCCGCGAACAAGATGCGGATTTTTTACATGACCCAGGCGGCGGTCGCCCCCCCGACTTTCATCCTGTTTACGAACAGGCAAGTGAAGCTGCATTTCGCCTTCCAGCGTTTTCTTGAGAACCAGATCCGCGCCGCCTTCGGGTTTCGCGGTTCCCCAATCTGGTTCAAGGTGCGCGCCCGGGATAAGTAACTGTCCCCTGCTGCCGCCTGCACCTTTCTTGCTATTCCCCGGTCCTTTATTTCATGGGATCGTCGATAAATTCGCAATGAGCAAGGGGGAGTGCCATGTTGAGCTCGGTTGGTTCCTGGGTATGCATTATGGGTCTGATTGTCGGGCCTTTCTCCATCGGTGTGCTTTTTGAAGGAAAACTGCAACGGGCCAACCGCGAACTCGGATCCCGGCTGCTGCGCCGCTACTAACAGCTCCCAATCCTCAACCAAAGACCGGGCGAGATTCCTGTAGCAGGTACTTGCCCATTCTCTGCAGACACTGTTCCGTAGTACGTTTGCGTATGAAAAAAAATGCGCAAGCGGTGCTCTTCGTCATCTTGTTACTGACCCAGGCAGCCTGGAGCCAGACCGCAACGCCCCCCGATAAATATCCTGATTTGCCCAGTGAAACGCCGGCCACGCTGGCCACGCCAACCATCGGCTTCGACTACGTCCGGCATGAAGTAATGATCCCAATGCGCGACGGGGTCAAGTTGCACACTGTGATCCTGGTGCCGAAAGGAGCCAGGGGCGCGGCCATCCTGATGACGCGCACGCCTTACGATGCGAACCTGCAGACCACTAACTTAAGCAGTGCTCACCTGGGACCGTCACTGGAAGGCTATGACAACGCTACCCAGGTGATCGTGGAGGGCGGCTATATCCGGGTGATTCAGGATGTTCGCGGCAAGTATGGGTCGGAGGGCGATTACGTGATGAACCGGCCCATGCGCGGTCCACAGAATCCCACCCCCGTCGACGAGGGCACCGACACGTATGACTCCATCGACTGGCTGGTGAAGAATATTCCCGAGACCAACGGCAAGGTAGGCATCCTGGGTATTTCGTACGACGGATTCACCTCGCTGACACCGCTGGTCCATCCTCATCCCGCGCTGAAGGTTGCCGTGCCCATGAACCCCATGGTCGATGGCTGGATGGGCGATGACTGGTTCCACTACGGTGCGTTCCGCCAGCAGAATATGCCTTACATCTATAACCAGGAGGGAACGCGCGATAGCAAGTACAAATGGTGGAGCGACAACCTCGACGACTATGACACCTACCTCCAGGGCGGATCGGCAGGAGAACTGGGGCGACGGCATGGGCTGGAACAGGTGGGGTTCTGGCGCAAGGTCACTGCGCATCCGAGCTACGACGCCTTCTGGCGCGAGCAGGCGATGGATAAGCTACTCGCCGCGCAGCCCTTGCAAGTGCCGACGATGCTGGTCCACAGCCTGTGGGATCAGGAAGACATCTACGGCGCCATGGCGGTGTATAAGGCACTCAAGCCCAAAGACACCGCGAACGACAAAATATTTCTCGTGATCGGTCCGTGGCATCACGGTCAGGAGATCGAGGACTCCAGCACCCTGGGCGCTTTGCATTTCGGTAGCGACACCGGGCTCTACTTTGAGCGGCAAATCCTGGGACCCTTCCTGGCCCGATATCTGAAGGATGAGACACCTAAGCAGGGAATCGCTCCTGTGACTGCGTTTGATACGGGAACCAATGTTTGGCGTAGCTTGCCCACCTGGCCCGCCGGTTGCGCGAGCGGGTGTTCCATTCAGCCCAAGCCGCTTTACCTGGGCGCGGGCTCCAAGCTCAGTTTCGCCGCGCCAGCGGCGGACGATACGGCCTTCGACGAATACGTGTCCGACCCGGCGAAGCCCGTCCCTTACCGCGCCCGGCCTATCCAGCCGATGGCGTATGGCGCCGGCATGACCTGGTCCGAGTGGCTGGTCGATGATCAGCGCGAGCAGTCCGGGCGCCCCGATGTGGCGGTCTTCGTTTCCGATGTGCTGGAAGCACCTTTGAAAATCAGCGGGCAGCCGATTGCCAACCTGATGGCCTCCACCAGCGGCACGGACTCTGATTGGGTGGTCAAGGTAATCGACGTTTACCCTGGCGAAGTGGCCCGGGAGCCGGCTTTAGGTGGATACCAGCTTATGATTTCTGCTGATATCTTCCGCGGCCGCTATCGCGAGAGCCTGGAACAACCTAAGGCGCTGGTGGCCAGCCAGCCATTGCTTTACAAATTTGCGTTGCCGAATGCGAACCATGTCTTCCTCCCCGGACATCGAATTATGGTTCAAGTGCAGTCCAGTTGGTTTCCGTTGTACGATCGAAACCCGCAGACATTTGTTCCTAATATTTTCTGGGCGAAACCGGGGGATTATCAAAAAGCAACGCAGCGTGTTTACCACTCGAGCTTTATTGAATTGCCGGTGGTGACTACACCGTAGGGAGAGGCTTTATGAAGTGCTCGCACGTAAAGGATCATGTGAAGAATCCGAAGCCGCACACCAAAGGGTGTGAGGAATGTCTCAAGATGGGTGATCGCTGGGTCCATCTGCGGATGTGCCTGGAGTGCGGCAAGGTTGGGTGCTGCGATTCGTCCAAGAATCGCCATGCCACGGCTCACTTTCACGAGGTTGGGCATCCGATCATGCGATCCGTTGAGCCAGGGGAAAGCTGGCGGTGGTGCTATGTCGACCAGGTTTATCTCGATTAGGCGTCAGGTCCCTTGCCCTAGCTTTTCTCTTTGATGAGGATCAACGCGACACTGGCTACGATCAGCGCGGTGCCGAGGAGCATTCTTGGAGTCACTATTTCGCCGGCAATGAAGTAGCCCAGGGCTACTGCTATTACGGGATTAATGTAGGCGTGGCTGGCAACCCGGGTGGCGGGCATGCGCCCGAGCAGCCAGACAAAAGCGCTGAAGCCCACCAGCGAGCCGGCAACGACCAGGTATCCCAACGCGAGCGCCGCTCTTAATGAGACGTGCGGAAATGGGTGCATCTCGCCGGCCAACGCCGAGAGAATCAGCAATACCGCACCGCCAAAAAACATTTCCGCACCGGCGGTGATCCCCTTCGACTTTGGAAGCGGCAGCGAACGGGTCAGCACCGCTCCCAGCGCCCATGCAATTCCTCCGCCGAGAATGGCGGCGCAGGGCAGCACCGCCACGTGCTGCGCATTGCGTAGCAACAACAACAGAACGCCCACGAAGCCCACCGCGATCGAAATCAGCATTCTCCAGCGGAAACGCTGCTGACGAAATACGAACACTTCGAGCGCGATGGTGATCAGCGGCAGCGTTGCCTCGAGAACGGACGTGAATCCAGAGGGCACATACTGCTCCGCCCAGAACACCGCGCCGTAAGTGATCACAAACATCAACGAGCCAATCAGCAACAGGCTTCCCCACTCCTTACCGGCGGGACGGGGACGGCCACAGGCGCGCATCACGACGTACAGCAAAATGCCGGCCAGGAAGAAGCGCGCCCCGGCGGCAAACAGCGGAGGCACCTGTTGCACCGCGATGCGAATTGCCAGGTAAGTCGATCCCCACAAGACGTAGATGGCTGCAAAAGCGACAAATATGCGAAAGTCGATCGCGGTTTGCTGCTTTGCCGGGCTGCCCGAACTAACCGTTATAGTCGCCATGAATGGTTATATTGTAAACTGGGTCCTTGATAACCACTCAAATTATTTTCAGGGGTTATACTGGTGTTCGTGAGCGCTTCCCTTCCCAAGGCGTTTAATTTGCTCGCCGGTCACCCGGCCCTTGAGCTGGTCAACACTCTCGACCTGCGGTTCTCCGCGGATGCAGAGGAATTGCTTCCGTCTTATGGAGATTTGCTGCGTTTCGCAACCCAGTTGCAGTTACTGTCGCCAGACCAGGCAAGGAAGCTGGTGCGCAGCGTACGCGAGAAGGAGGGGCAGCGAGTGCTTGCATCCGCGGTAGAGCTGCGCGAGGCGTTGGCCGCCTTTTTTTATGCCGGCATCGACGGGGGTAAGCCACCCGCCGCCCATATCGAAATACTGGAGAAGCATTTCCATGAAGCGGCTCTGCATCGCAGGCTGCGCGCGGACAAATCGCGGCTCCTCTGGAGCTGGTCGGGAGCGGAGCCGCAAGCGAAGATCCCGCTGTGGAAACTAGCCCAGTCGGCCTGCGATTTGCTGGTCTCGAGGGATGCGGAATTGGTAAAAGATTGCGGCGATCCCACGTGCCGCTGGTTGTTTCTCGACCTAAGCAAGAATCACACGCGGCGGTGGTGCGACATGAAGACCTGCGGCAACCGGATGAAAGCGCGGAGACACCAGGCTCGCCTGCAGGAAACGTAGACTACGTGAGATAGACTGAGACTTCGACGATGATCTCAATCCGCGCCGCGACTCCCGCTGACATCCCTTTGATTCTGGACCTGATCCGCGCTCTTGCCGCGTATGAGCGAGAGCCGGACGCGGTCAAAACCACCCCGGCGGATCTGCTTCGCGATGGATTCGGCGAGCCCCCCCGTTTTGAATGCCTGATTGCGGAGAGCGAGGGAAAACCGGCTGGGTTTGCACTGTATTTTTACAACTACTCTACCTGGCGCGGCCGCTCCGGGATCCACCTGGAAGATCTGTTTGTGTTGCCCCATTTCCGCGGTCACGGCATCGGCAAAGCGTTGCTGGCCAGGGTGGCAGCGCGAGCTGTGGAGCAGGGATGCGTCCGGTTGCAATGGGATGTTCTGGACTGGAATCAGACCGCTATCGACTTCTACCAGGGCCTGGGGGCGCAGTTTCTCGACGAGTGGCGGATCATGCGGGTGAACGATGAGCACATCGCCGCCCTTGCTGCCCTGGCATCCGCACCGGAGCCGGCCCTTTGAATCAGAACCAGCAGCCCCGGGTTCGCGTGATCGGCGGCGGCCTGGCTGGCCCGGAGGCCGCCCTGATGGCTGCCCGGCACGGCTGCCTGGTGGACCTCTACGAGATGCGCTCGGTGGTCGATGGCATGCTGCGCACCACCCCGGCGCACCAGACCGCCGACTTTGCCGAGCTGGTGTGTTCGAATTCGCTGAAATCCGAGAGCGAAAACAGCGCGCCGTGGCTGCTGAAGCAGGAAATGCGGCGCGCCGGATGCGCCCTGCTGGCCTGCGCGGACGCGAGCGCCGTGCCCGCCGGCCACGCCCTGGCGGTCGACCGGGTGGAATTCTCCCGCCTGGTGGCCCAGGCCATCGAGCAGGAGAGCCGCATTACCGTCCACCGGGAAGAAATTACCTCGCTCGATGAAAGCCAGTGGACGATCGTGGCCACGGGTCCGCTCACTTCGGCGCCGCTGTGTGCCGCGATTGCCCGCCTCACTGGCAGCGGCCAGCTGGCCTTTTATGACTCCATCAGCCCCATCGTCGAAGCCGATTCCATCGACATGGACCGGGTGTATTTTGCCGCCCGGTACGATAAAGGCACCGCCGATTACATCAACTGCCCCATGTCGAAAGAGGAATACGAGCGGTTTTACGACGCCCTGGTTTCCGCCGAGGCGGTCGAGAGCCGGGAATGGGAGAAGCTGGAATACTTTGAAGGCTGCCTGCCCATTGAGGAGCTGGCCCGGCGTGGCCGGGAGACGCTGCGCTTTGGACCCATGAAGCCGGTCGGCCTGCGCGATCCGCGAACGGGAAAGATCCCCTGGGCGGTAGTGCAGCTCCGCTGCGAAAACCTTCGCGCAGACTCCTACAACCTGGTCGGCTTGCAAAACCACCTGAAATTCGGCGAACAGGCGCGGGTGTTGCGGCTGATCCCCGGCCTGGAAAAGGCGAAATTCCTCCGCTATGGCCAGATCCATCGCAATACCTACATCAACGCACCCCGGGTGCTCGCGGAGACGCTTGCCCTGCGCGACCATCCCCGCATCCTGATCGCCGGCCAGCTGTCAGGGGTTGAGGGTTATACCGAATCCATCGCCACCGGCATGCTTGCCGGCGTGTATGCCGCCCAGCTTGCCCAGGGCCAGGCCGCGATCGCCGCGCCCCGCGGGACGGCGCTGGGCTCGCTGGTGCACTACATTACCCATGCCCAGGCCAGGGACTTCCAACCGGCCAACATCACCTTCGACCTCCTGCTGCCGCTCGAAGAGGACGTTGCGCAAGCGAATACGCGACAAGCGGGAGCGCCACCGGCTGCAGTGCGAGCGAGCCCTGGCGCTATTTGACGCCTGGTGGCAGGAATATGCGGTGCAGGTGTGACAAGAAACCCGGGCTTTTATAGACGGTTGTAGGGTAAATCACATCCTACTTGGATGGCTCCGGCCTTGAATTGTTGGTGCCCTTCCATTTAACTTGGTCGTGCTATACGGGCGAACTATCCGCGGTTGGCTTTACGATCCCTGCGGCTCTGCCCGCTTCGAGGAGATATATCATGCGTTCGAAACTCACTCTCTGGCTTGCCGTGGTCATGCTTGCCCTCGTTCCCGCCCTCGCGGGGGCCCAGGAGGCCATTCCGGCCAAGATCCATGGCCATGTGCAAGACCCGGCGAACGTCCCTATCCCTAACGCCCAGGTGGTGCTCAGCACAGATGGCAAGACCCCCCTCTTTACCTTTACCACCGATCAGAACGGGGACTACACGGAGGCGGGCATCAAGCCTGGAACCTATTACGTGACGCTGTTTACCGGCCCTGCGAAGGCGGTGGATCGCTTTGATAACGTGAAGTTTACGGCGGGCACGGACACCCTGCAGGACTTTGATCTGAGCCGCCCCGATTACATTGCTAAGCTGCCTCCGGAACAGAAGAAGGCGCTGGAGGACGCGAAGAAGAAGAACGCGGAAATCAACAAAGAGAACCAGAACGTCGGCAAGCTGAATGGCATGCTCAAGCAGGCGCGCGAAGACAACGCGCAGAAGAAGTACGATGACGCGGCAACGATCATGCAGCAGGCGGTGGTCATTAAGCCCGATGCCGCTGTGTTGTGGCTGGAGTTGGGCGTTGCCCAGACGGGGCAGAAGAAATACGACGATGCCCTGGTTTCGCTCAAAAAGGCGCTGGATCTGGATACCAACTCAAAGAAGCCCAATCCCGAGGTAGAGGCGGCGGACAATAACGCCCTGGGCGAGGTCTACGCCAACACCAACAAGATTCCCGACGCCACTGCGTCGTACGATGCCGCGGCGAAGCTCCAACCCACCAATGCGGCCATGTTCTATACCAATGAGACCATCGTCCTTAGCCGTGCGGGACAAACCGACGCGACCATCGCGTCCGCGGACAAGGCGATCGCCGCAGACCCAACCCGGCCGATTCCCTACTACCTGAAGGGCCAGGCGCTCATCTCGAAAGCCACGGTTGACCCGAAGACACAGAAGATCGTCGCACCCCCGGGCACGGCCGAGGCTTACAACAAATACCTGGAGCTGGCTCCCAATGGGCCGATGGCGCCGGAGGCAAAGTCGATTCTGGCGGAGATCGGCGAGAAGGTGAACACCAAGTACTCGGCTAAGCACTAGTTTCGATCCGGGTTCGGTTCTAGGTTCAGTCAGGGGGAGGGACGCACGAACCGTGTCGCTCCCCCTGTCTGTTTGCGCTTGAACAACTTCTCTCCATCCCGGGTGGTCAGCTATGCGGACGCCAGCAGGATCGTCCGCGACCATGCCGCCCGGTTGGCCGGAATGTCACCGCAGCGCATCCCCCTGCTCGCCAGCCTGGGAAGGGTTCTGGCCGAGCCGGTTCTTGCTGACCGGGATCAGCCGCCGTTTCCGCGCTCTACGCGTGACGGATTCGCTTGCCGGGCCGCCGACGTTGCAGCCGGCGTACCGCTCAAAGTCATTGGATCGATCCGCGCTGGGGAGGCGGGGATTGGGGAAATCGCTGCCCGAGAGGCAGTAGAGATAATGACCGGGGCTCCGGTACCCGTCGGCGCCGACTGCGTGGTGATGGTTGAGCACGCGCAGCGGGACCACGATACGCTTCTGCTCGCCCCTGGCCGCAGCATCGTAGCCGGGGACAATATCGTTCCCATGGGAGCCGAGGCGCGGGCCGGAGACGTGATTTTACCCCGAGGCGCGAGGATGAGCCCCGTCCAGATCGCCGCGGCCGCAGCCTGCGGTGCAGCACAGCTCAACGTCTTCGCTCAACCCCGCGTTGCCATCGTCGCCACCGGGGACGAACTGGTCGATGTGGATCAACCGCCGCTTACCCATCAAATCCGTAACTCCAACAGTTACTCGCTGGCGGCACAGGTGGTGGCCGCTGGGGGCCAGCCGGTGCGGCTTGCGATAGCGCGCGATGAGCGGGGCCACCTTGAGGGCATTCTCCGCACCGCGTTGGAGGCCGACCTGGTGCTGCTCTCCGGCGGGGTATCCGTAGGAAAGTACGACTTGGTGGAGGAAGTGCTGCGCTCCCTGGGAGCTGAGTTTTTCTTTACCGGCGTGCTGATCCAGCCCGGCAAGCCGGTCGTCTTTGGACAGATCACCTGGCAGGGGCGCCAGGTTTATTTCTTCGGGCTTCCCGGCAATCCTGTATCTACCATGGTTACGTTCTCTCTGTTTGTTGAGCCTCTGCTGGGAGCGTTGTGCGGGGAGCCGAGCCGCGGACCCAGCTTCGCCCTGGCCCGCTTGGCCGGCGACGTCCGCGTTAAGACGGGATTGACGCGCTTTCTTCCCGCCCTGCTGCGCTCTGAATTCGCCGAAGTGACGGTGCAACCCATTCCATGGCAGGGCTCGGGTGACCTTGCCAATACCAGCCGCTCCAATTGCTTTCTTGTGGTGGGCGCCGACCGCGGCTTGGTGGCCGCTGGTGAGACGGTCAAGGTTTTGCTGTAGCACTCTATACACCAGAAGCGAAAGTGCTTTAGGCTAACTGAGTGCACGACGCTAGCCAGACGATGGAAAAACTCTCCCACTACGATGCGGAAGGCAGCGCCCACATGGTAGACGTGAGCGCGAAGCCGGCTACGCGACGCGAGGCTGAAGCTTCTGCCTTTGTGGCGCTCTCGGATGCAGTGCTGGCGGCTCTACCCCAGAACCCCAAGGGCAATCCGCTTGAGGTGGCGCGCTTTGCCGGCATCCAGGCGGCCAAGCGCACTGCCGATCTAATCCCCATGTGCCATCCGCTGCCTCTAAGCTTTGTCGATGTTTCGCTGTCCGTGGTATCCGGCGGGGTTGAAATCCGAAGCATTGCCGCGACGGTTGCCGGAACCGGCGTCGAGATGGAAGCGTTGACCGCGGCTGCAGTGGCTGCGCTCACG
The DNA here is from genome assembly GCA_963758385.1 of uncultured Acidobacteriaceae bacterium. Classification (GTDB taxonomy): domain Bacteria; phylum Acidobacteriota; class Terriglobia; order Terriglobales; family Acidobacteriaceae; genus PALSA-350. Next base: position 287,140 of record CAVWVA010000003.1, read on the forward strand.
ATCTACGATATGTGCAAGGCTTTGGATAAATCGATTGTGATTCGCGAGATCGTGTTGGTGAGAAAATCCGGCGGCAAAAGCGGGGATTATCGCCGTGCTGCCCGGACCGTTATGCCCCTCTAGCATTGCGGCGGAAGCAGCGTGGATCGTGATCGTTCACCATGCCGGAGGCCTGCATCCAGGCATAGACAATCACTGGGCCGACGAACTTGAAGCCACGCTTCTTCAACGCCGCGGAAATCTTCTCAGACAGAGCGGTCTTGGCCGGCACAATGCCGGTTTTATTTTTGATTGGCTTGCCGCCGGCTAGCTTCCAGGCGAACTTCGAGAAGTCTTCACCGCTGCTCTCCATCTGCTGATAGATCTTCGCGCCCTGGATGGTGGCTTCTATTTTGGCGCGGGAACGAATGATGCCGGGGTTGGCGAGGAGTCGAGTCACGTCCCGCTTGTCAAATTCCGCTACTTTCTTTGCATCGAAGTGAGCGAATGCGTCGCGGAATGCCTCGCGTTTGCGCAATACCGTGATCCATGCCAGACCGGCCTGGAAGCCCTCCAGCATGAGCAGTTCCCAGAGGGCGCGACTGTCGTGCTGGGGAACCCCCCATTCTTCATCGTGGTATGCAGACAACAACGGATCGCTCTCTGCCCAGGCACAGCGGTGGAGCTTGTTCATATTTTTGTTCCAGCACTCAAGGAGAGTTCCTCGCGAACCATCGGTGCGACTCGAGACCCCAGGATTTCAATGGCATGCATCATTTTTGCATGGGGAAGCGTCGACACGCCCATCTGGAACGTGATGCGGCTGATGCCGCCCAACGCTTCGTTGATATAAAGGATTTTCTCTGTGACGGTCTCAGCGTCGCCGATAATGAGGGCTCCTTTAGGACCGCGTGTGGCATCGAACTGTGCCCGGGTCGTCGGCGGCCAGCCCCGTTCTTTGCCGATCTCGGTGAAGGTGTGCGCATAGCCGGGAAAGAAATCATCAGCGGCCTGCTGCGTCGTGTTCCCGAGAAAACCGATGCAGTGCAGCCCCACCTGCAACTGCTCAGGATTGTGGCCGGCACGACGGGCCGCCTCGCGGTAAAGTTCGATGTGCGGACGAAAGCGATGAGGTTCGCCGCCAATGATGGCAACCATTAAAGGAAGCCCCAGGGCGCCCGCGCGAGCGAAGGAGGCAGGCGTGCCGCCGACACCCAGCCAGATGGGCAGCGGATTTTGTAGGGGACGAGGATAGACGCTTTGACCTGAGAGCGGAGCGCGGTGCTTACCCGACCAGTAAACCTGGGTGCTCTCACGAATCTTGAGCAGTAAATCAAGCTTCTCCGCAAACAGTGAGTCGTAATCGTTGAGATCGAGACCGAAGAGCGGAAAGGATTCGACGAAAGAGCCGCGGCCAGCGACGATCTCCGCGCGCCCTTGCGAGATCAGATCGAGGGTTGCGAATTGCTGAAAAACGCGCACCGGGTCGGCGGCACTGAGCACAGTGACCGCGCTGGTCAGGCGTATACGTTTGGTAAGCGCGGCGCCCGCGGCAAGAATGATGGGAGGAGCCGAGTCAAGGAACTCGGGCCGGTGGTGCTCGCCGATACCGAATACATCTAAACCCACCTGGTCGGCAAGCACAATCTCCTGCAGCAAATGATGCATACGCTCCGCAGGGCTAAGCGAGACACCGGTAACAGGATCTGGAATCGATGCCGCAAAGCTATCAACGCCAATCTGCAATTTTGCCTCCCTGGCGCGTCGAGGCCGCACCCGCAGATTGGATGCCTTGCGGTTGCAATAGTTTCAGGCTGTGCTATCCACGAAGAGGTCCGGCGCCTGCTCTTGCCGATGCTCCATGAAATTCTCCAGGGCCACATCCAGTTCCTTGGCATCGATTGGCTTGGAAACATATCCGTCCATGCCGGCCGCGACACAGAGTTCGCGATCCCCTTTCAACGCCATGGCCGTCATGGCAATGATTGTTTGATGAAATCCGGTTAGCTTTTCCTGCTCGCGGATGGCCATCGTCGCCGCAAGGCCGTCCATCTCAGGCATCTGTACATCCATCAACACCAGGTCAAATGAATGTCGCGCCATGGCGGCCAGAGCCTCTTTTCCATTGCAGGCGAGGACCACCTGGTGACCACGTTTTTCAAGCAGTCGCATAGCAACTTTCTGGTTGATGCGATCGTCTTCCGCCAACAGAATATGCAGGGATTTCACGGCGCCGATTTCCCGCTGTAAAGAGGTGCTGGTGATGATCGGTATCGGCCCTTGGTGCATTCTGACCTGCAATGCGCGTTCGATCGCTTTGCGCAGTTCAGCCTGGCGTACCGGTTTAAGCAGATAGCCTGCGATTCCCAGTTCCCCACAGCGTGCCACATCTCCTCGCTGCCCCCCGGACGTGAGCATCATGATGGTGGCGGTCGAGAGTTCGGGCTTCTGCTTGATTTGTTCTACGAGACCAAAGCCGTCCATTCTGGGCATATGCATGTCGGTCAAGATCAATCCGTATGGATCGTTAGCAAGTTGTGCGACGGAGAGCTCGATCAAAGCCTGTGCGCCATCGGAAACAACCGTCGGTTTCATTCCCCACCGCTCGACCAGGCCTTGAAGAATGCGGCCGTTGGTGCGGTTGTCGTCGACAATCATCACCTTTACGCCATCCAATATGGCCGGAGAAGCAGAGCTTTCTAAGCCAGCGGGCTTGGTCGCTGTGCCCAGGCGAACGGTGAAGTTAAATCGAGATCCGGCGCCAACTTCGCTCTCTACCCATATACGTCCGCCCATCATTCCCACCAGGCGCCGGGAAATCGTCAAACCAAGGCCGGTTCCCCCGTAATGACGAGTAGTGGATGTATCGGCCTGGCTGAAAGAATCGAAGACCATCTCCAACTTCTCCGGGGGAATACCCACACCGGTATCGGAAACAATAAAGCGAAACATCCCGGCCGTGTTTTCCATCGCCTCTGTCTCGACTCTTAGAGCAACCTCTCCTTCGGCGGTAAACTTAAGGGCGTTGCCTAAGAGATTGAGTAGGATCTGACGCAGACGCCCTGGATCTCCCACTACCGTTTCCGGCACTCCAGGGGCTACTTCACACAGCAGTTCAATTCCTTTTTCATCTGCCCGCAATGCCAATGTCCTCAGCGTGCCTTCAATGCATTCGAACAGGTTGTAATCTATTTCTTCCAGCTCGACCTTCCCGGCTTCGATCTTGGAGAAATCGAGGATGTCGTCGATTACGTTGAGCAGCGAGTCCGCTGAAAGCTTCACGGTCTCCAGGTAATCCCGCTGCTCCGCTGTCAACACCGTTTCCAGTGCCAGATCGGTCATGCCAATAATGCCGTTGAGTGGAGTGCGAATTTCGTGGCTCATGTTCGCCAGAAACTCACTCTTTGCGTCGCTGGAGGCCTCAGCGGCCTTGGCTTTCTCGTGCGCAGCGTTCATCTCCTCCATCATCTGGTAGCGCTGTTCGATCAACTTGAGCTCGAGTGCGCGAAGGGAAAGATGACGATCGACGGCAGCTGTCAGAAACACAAATCCGAGGACTAAAAGCGTAATCAGTGCGATGCTGGCAACACCGAGATCAGGGATGCTTATCGCGTGCTTTAGCCGGAGATCGGCAAGCGGCGCGGGAAGAAGGGTGACGCTGGCCATGCCCACGTAATGCACAACCGGGATGGCCAGACCCATCAGCAGCGCGTTGCGAGACTTACGCCAACTCCAGGCAGAAGTCTGGTCGCGGACCGAAAAACTAAGCTGTATCGCAACAAACGAGATGACGACGCCTAAAATTAGGGAGAGAACAACCACAGAGTAGGAGTAAACACACATCGCGGCCATGCGCATGGCGTGCATGCCGATGTAATGCATGGTGGCGATGCCGCCGCCCATCAACAAACTGCCGCCAACCGCAGAGGCCGTCGTCAGTGTGCTTCGGCCCACTACGATGAGCGCCACCGCAGAGGCCAGGATGGCCGCTACCATCGAAAGCAAAACAGTCGGCCAGTCATACCACACTGGGATGGGTAGGCGAAAGGCTTCCATCCCAATGTAGTGCATGGACCAGATACCTAATCCCATGGCGAACGCGCCACCAGAGAGCCAAACAACTCGCACCCACCCACGAGTGACTGTCACTCTTCCGGAAAGATCGAGCGCTGCATAGGCAGCCAGGATTGCAAATACGATGGACAACGTCACCAGCCACGGGTCATAGAAGCCTCTGATTTCCGTCATTGCACCCCTCAACTTGGCCTGGAGACCGCTATCTATTACTTCGGCTGTTTCCCAATCTGATGACTGACACGTTTGCAGCATGCGCGAGTCAAAACGGAACAACTGCCATTGCGACTGCCTCAAAAAAGGACGGTAGCCCGTGCCCAACTTCGATTTTTGATACGAGATGAATTTAGCGGCTGGCCAGGCGAATTTTTTCCTACCCGGTTGTAATCGGACCAATCTTGTCGTATATTGTATGTAGTGCGAATGAGTCGCAACTAGAGCATGACGCTGAAACGCTGTGAGCTGTTGAACGAGGTGGAAGCAAGAGGTGTGCGGTTGACGGCGCAGAGACGTGCGTTGATCGAAACTATCCAGGGCGCCGATGCACATCTTGACGCTGCGACCCTACTCACCCGTGCTCGCCAGCGCGACCCCAATATCGATCGCGCGACCGTCTACAGGACCCTGGAGCTGCTGAAACGGCTGGGCCTGATCGACGAACTCGATTTGATGCACCTGAATGGCGAAAAACACTACTACGAGGTCAAGACACAAAAAGACCATCTCCACCTGGCGTGCTTCCGTTGTGGGCAGATTGAGGAGTTTGATAGTCCCACGTTTCAGCGACTGAAACGAGAGATTTCCGCCCAGAACGAGTTCCAGGTACAGGTTATGCGGCTTGAAGTTGGAGGATTGTGCCGGCGGTGCGCTGCCCAGCAGAAGGCTTCATAACGATTCAACAACTGAACCCAGATCCCCGCGGAATTCTCTTGGCGGAGGACCGCAAGGACCTGGGAACCGACAGCCGGTAGACTGCGGGCTCCTTTCACTATAGGTCCCCTGCCCGCACATTTTCAACTGCCACGATGGCCCGCGCTCCCCCCTGCGGCGGCCTGAGTGCAACACGTGCGCCTGGAGAACATGAACAATGGAAGTGGGAACGCTGGTCGATTTAGCGCGCAGGGGCCCGTCGAAAAAATACTTTCTATCGATTCTCTTGCTGTTCTTCTCGCTCTGGTTCTCGACATCTCCGACCGAAGGGCAAAGGGTCTATCCGGGGCGAGGCGCAATCTCGGCACAGGATATCGCGAAGCTCTCCGCAAGCGCCGCCGGGTCGGATACGGCTGACCAGGTCTGCGCGCGCTTTGCGGCCGGTTCTGCGATCACCGCTCCACCGGAATTGAAGAGCCAGAACGGAGTGCTGGAGGTTACGTTCAAGTTCCTGACCGTAACCGACACCCAGGGACTGGCGCGCTATTGCTAGAGATCGGGAGAAGAGTATGTTAACCAGCCGTGCGGGCAATATTGCCAGGACCCTCTGCGCCATGGGGGTCTTATCTGCTGCGTTGGCCTGGGCCAGTGTGGGCGGGAGTATTGCCGGAACCGTGAAGGATCCGTCAGGACGTGTGCTCCCTAATGCGGACGTGACCCTCCGGGAATCAGGCACGGGGCTCTCTTACCAGGCGCGTACCGACAGCAGGGGCCTTTATACTTTCCCTGTTTTGCCCGTCGGTCATTACGAATTGCATGTGCAGGCTGCCGGCTTTTCTGCGTATGAACGCACCGGCATCGTACTGGACACGAACGCAGCGCTCAATCTCGACGCTCCGCTGCAGGTCGGCGGCGTTGCACAAACCGTGCGTGTGATCGACAACACGCTGCACGTGGAGACAACGAGCACACAACTGGGCCAGGTGATCACCGGGCGGCAGATGACCGCGGTTCCGCTCGACGGTCGCAGTTACACCGACCTGCTCTCTCTGCAACCCGGTGTTGCTCCGCTCACTTCAATTACCTCCACCACCGTGCAGGATGTGGGCGCGACTGTTCTCTACCCCTCGGGCACTCTGAATCCAGGCACAATCTCAGTCAATGGCCAACGGGAGTTTGCTAACTACTTCAGCGTGAATGGGGCTGATGTGGAAGAGGATGTCAATGCGGGCACAGCCATCATTCCCAACCTCGACGCAATTGATGAATTCCGTATTATCACCAGCAATTTCGACGCGGAATACGGAGAATTCAGCGGCGGCCAGGTCAATGTCATCACGGCGTCGGGAAACAACGGATTTCACGGCAACGCCTTTGAATTTCTGCGCAACACCGATCTGGACGCGCGCAATTATTTCTCTCCCACCCGCGGCGCATTCCGGCAAAACCAGTTTGGCGGAACTGTCGGCGGCCCGATTCGTCGCGACAGAATATTCTTCTTCACGGACTACCAGGGGACCCGGCAGACGCAGGGTATCGACACCGGCATTATCAGCGTGCCCTCGAACGCTGATAGGTCGGGCAATCTTTCCGACCTCTCCAGCAATCTGACCGGAGTGGTCGGCGGCCCCTACTTCGCCAACCTGCTGACGCAGAAGCTGGGCTATGGTGTAACTCCGGGCGAGTCTTATTATGTTCCGGGATGCATTGCTTCGACGCAATGCGTTTTCCCCAATGCCTCCATCCCTCTCGCGGCGTGGTCGATTCCCGCCCAGCGCATGCTCCAGTACATTCCGGCCCCGAATACCAGCGCCGGTTTCGCCACTTCTTCCTATAACCAGACTGTGCGCGACGATAAAGGAGCGGTCCGCATCGATGCGACTTCTCGCGCGGGCCTGCTCTCGGGCTATTACTTTATCGACGACTACGATCTCGGCGATCCGTACCCGGTAGCGCAGAGTGGCGCCAGCGTGCCTGGCTTCGACGCGATCAACAACGGCCGCGCTCAACTGTTCGCGCTGGGTCATACCAAGACCTTCCATACCACCATGGTGAACGAACTCCACTTTAGCTATATGCGCAACTTCACCAATCTCGGGCAAGCCAGTGGTGGTCTCGGCGTGAGCCTGGTTTCGCAAGGCTTCGTGAATGCGGATGGCACGCCCAGCATCGTGGTTCTCGACCCCAAGGGCGAGGGTGTCGAAAATCTGAACTTCAACGGATACTCGACGGGCTCCGCGGCCAATCAGCTCATCCAGGTCAACAATACTTATCAGGTGACCGACGCACTTTCCAAGGTGCTGGGTAGTCACACGATGAAGTTCGGCGGCGAATTCCATGCCGACCAGGTGAATGCCCACCCCATTGCGCAGTTCAATGGCAGCTTTGTGTTCTCTGGGACAGAAACGGGTGTCGACTTTGCCGACTTTCTCATCGGCGTACCCAGCCAATACAACCAGAGCCAGCTCAATCCCTTTTATGCGCGCAACAAATACATCGGTCTCTTCGCTCAGGATAGCTGGCGGGTTCTACCTAACCTCACTCTGAATTATGGGCTTCGCTGGGATCGCATCGCGCCGTGGTCGGAGAAGTACAACCAGATTTCTACCTTCGTCGCCGGCGCGCAGTCAGTGGTGTTCCCTGGCGCGCCTCCGGGCATCCTGTATCCGGGAGATCGAGCGGGCAACTATGACGTGCCGAATACGCTGGCCCCGATCGGCAACCTGAGCTTCGCTCCGCGGGTGGGGGTGGCGTGGGCCCCGCAAGCAGAGGCTGGTAGCTTTCTAGGACGGATCATTGGAACTCCGGGCACCACCAGTATCAGGGCGAGCGCGGGCAACTTCTATACCGCGATCGATGCGCTTTCTATCGGCGTGTTGGCGGCGAATGCTCCCTACGGCACCACGTATACGAGCCCGGCTCCTCCGCTTTTTGCCACGCCGTTCATTACCGCGGCCAGTGGACAGAACAACGGGCAGCCGTTTCCCTATATCTTCGCGCCGCTGAATTCTTCGCGCAAAAATCCAGATCCGAATATCGACTGGAATACCTATGAGCCGATCGAAGGCATTCCCGGATATGACATCCATGGCCGCACGCCTTACACCGAAGAATGGATGCTCTCGATTGAACGGCAGGCGGGGCCGAATACGGTCTTCAGCGCGAGCTATGTAGGTACTTCCAGCCATCGGCAGCGAGTTCTCATCGAGCCGAATGCAGGAGATCCAGCGCTTTGCCTAAGCTTGAGCCAGGCCAGTGATGTGGCGCCAGGCACGCTGACCTGCGGCCCTGGCGGAGAAGACACGGTGTACTATCCGATCGCAGGTGGACAGGTCAATGGCACGCGAGGTCCGCTGGGGGCGAACTTCGGCAGCAATGCGCTGCAATCTACCATCGGCCACGCCAACTACAACGCGCTCGAACTGAGTGCTCGCCATACCAGCGGCCGCCTCGAATTTTCTGCTGCGTACACGTACGGCAAATCTCTCGATCAGTCGTCGAACGTGGCCGAGGAGGTCAACCCTTTTGATCCTGCGCTTAGCTATGCCATTTCATCCTTTGATGTAAAGCATAACTTCGTCGTCAGCTATGAGTATCAGCTCCCGTTCGATAAGTACTTTCGTCCTGGCCGCCTGACAAGTGGGTGGACTGTCTCCGGAATCACACGCTTCTCCAGTGGCTTCCCGGTGACGATGGTGAACAACGGCGATAACTCGTTGATCGGTACAAATCCGAACGGGATTAATAACAGCAGCATCGACGAACCCGACTACACCGGTGGGCCGCTCCACCTGAACCAGAATCCGCGGAAGAATGGAAATAATTATTTCGATCCCACGGTATTTCCCATGAATGCGCTCGGTACTCCGGGAAACGCCAAGCGGCGCTTCTTCTATGGCCCAGGGGCGGACAACTTCGATATGGCCGTTGCCAAGAAGCTGGCAATCACTGAGTCGAAGTCGCTGTTGTTCCGCGTGGAGGCGTTTAACGTCTTCAACCACACCCAATTCAATGGTCCCTCCGCAGTCGATGGCAACATTGGGAGTTCAACATTTGGCAACGCCATCAGCGCTGCGGCTCCACGGATTCTGCAAGGTGCACTCAAGTTTAGCTTCTAAGGAATTCACGTTGTGGGATTAGATTCGTTCCTCCCTGGATCGATGGGCAACCGCACCTGCGATACTTAGGCAATGCGCTATTTCGGTTGGGCCCTGGTATCGCTTTGTCTATCGCTTGTCTGTCGTCCCGCCATGGCTTATTCGGTTCTAACCCATGAGCAGCTGATCGACCTGACGTGGCAGAGTTCCATCGTCCCGTTACTGCGTAGCCGCTATCCCGGCATGACTCCCGAAGAGTTGGAACAGGCGCGGTCTTACGCCTACGCCGGCTGCGTGATTCAGGACATTGGCTACTACCCTTTCGGCGATGCTTTCGTTTCCGACTTGACCCACTATGTCCGCTCCGGCGACTTCGTCGTGCATCTTTTCCGCGACGCGAAGAACGCCAACCAGCTTGCGTTCGCAGTGGGGGCTCTCTCCCATTACATCGGCGATAATATCGGCCACTCACAGGCTACCAACCGTGCTGTGCCGGTGGAGTTTCCCAAGCTGGCTGCGAAGTATGGCCCTGTCGTTACCTATGGCGAAGATGAACATGCGCACGTGCAGACCGAGTTCGCCTTCGACATCAACGAGATTGCGCAACACCGCCTGGCGCCTGTTCATTACCTTCGACACGTGGGGCTGAACGTCCCCACGCAACAGCTCGCGAGCGCGTTTTACGAGACCTATGGTCTTAGCGAGGACTTCTCCAAGGGCCGATCCCGTCGCATCAATGTTGGTGGCTTTCGTTTCGCGGTCCGCAGCTTTGTTCCGAGGATCGCCTATGCGCTCACACTCCTGCACCGCAAAAGCATGCCCGCGGACACCGCTGGCCCCGAACTCGAGAAACTACAGCTTGAGGTCGCACAGGTTGGCGTTGCAAATAACTGGGATGAGTACCGTAAGAAGCCGGGCATTGGAACTTATGCGCTCGCCGGACTGATTTATGTACTCCCCAAAATCGGACCGCTGAAGCTGGTGGCGATCAAGGGACCGAACCGCACTACCGAAGAGGAATATATTCGCAGCGTGAACCGGTCCACGGATGCGTTGAGCGCAGCGCTAAGCCGGTTTGGCAAGGCGCATCAGACGCTTCCCAACCGGGACCTCGATACCGGTGCGCCGGTTCGTGCGGGGAGCTATCGCCTCACAGACGACACCTACGCCAAGCTGGTTCACCGCCTGGCCGCGCAACCCCATGACACCATACCACCTGGCCTCAAGGCGGATATCCTGAACTACTATTCGGATCCCAACGCGCCCATCCACACAAAGAAAAATGAAGAGAAGTGGGCCCGCTTGCAGACAGAGCTGCAGACTCTGAGGACGATGCCTGTGAGCAACCAACCGATTGCTGCCGAAACAGATTAGGTGCGGAAATCTCTTAGATATCAAGGAAGCCGCGTTTCAACGCGATCATCACAGCGTGGGTGCGGTCGCTGGCGCCGAGCTTGGAGAGGATGCTCTTCAGATGCCCTTTGACCGTGTGTTCCGAGATGCCGAGTTGTTCGGCGATGATCTTGTTGGAGCTGCCGGCGGCAACACCACGAAGTGTTTCTACTTCGCGGAGGGTTAGCGTGTCGTCGGCGACGTGCTCGGCCATCTCGACGGCGATTTCCTGCGGGATACGGCGATGGCCTGCGTGCACCAGCCTTATGGTGTCGATCAACTCGGTGCGTAACATGCTTTTCAGAAGATAGCCGGAGGCGCCAGCTTTGAATGCGCGGAGAGCCTGGACATCCCCTCCATAAGTGGTCAGGACGATAATGCGAGCGGTAGGCCACTCCTCGCGGATGGCGGTAATGGCCTCAATGCCGTTCGCCTTGGGCATGCGGAGGTCCATCAGCGTAATGTCGGGCCGGTGCACGCGAAAGAGGGCGATTGCCTCCTCTCCATCCGTAGCTTCCGCCACCACCGTCATATCGGGCTGGGCCATGATCGCGCCGGAAATGCCGCCCCTGAGCAGTGGATGGTCGTCTACAGTAAGCACGCGAATCGGCTTCAGGGCACTCATGAATACCTCGCCGGCAGGACTCTGCAAGCGAAATTAGAATACTCGCTGTTTCCCTGATCCACCCCCCTCAAAAGGGTCGCTTCCTGCTTACTCTTTTCGTGTTACTTCTTTCCCGGGGCGAAGTTGGCTACTTCCGCCTCGTCCGGCCAAACGGGCGCCCCAGCGGGCGCGTTTGCCTTGCGGGCGGATGCAACAGCCTTGGCGGCCGTCACCTCGTAGGACTGGTAATCGATGGTCAGAGTCGCCACTCCACCCATTCGTACGCTGGTCACAGTTTTGTTCTCCCTGGGTAGATAGAACTGGTTGTCGACTTTTTGATAGGTGTGATGGATGCTGGATTTTGTGGTCCAGAAGGACGGATTTCGCGCCGGCTGCGCTTCGATGCGCGTGACCGCGAAATCGTGGGCGTCGACCCATATCTTGCCGCGATACAGGAATCGGCTGTCTGTCTTTGGCTCCACGTTCAGCACATAGTTCGTGCCCTCGATGCCGGCGAGCGAGAAGTGATAGTTATCCGGGCCGAGCTCTGTATGTGTCCGGTTAGTCAAGTCGCCCGCCTGCTCTTCGCTTTCCAGCAGCCGGTGAAAGACGCGATTCTGGATCAGCTTGGAACCGGTAGCGCTGACGATGGTGAAGTGCTTGGAGGCGGGCGCATCAAAGTTCACCTCAACCTCCATGGTCGCATCCGCGGAGGCGGGAAAGCCTCGATACTCGAGGCGATAGCTGCGCTTGCCCAAATAGTGCTGTAGCGCCTCCGCGCGCTCTCTATTCTTATCCGTCAGCCGCTGGACAATTTGCTCCGCAGTGAGCTGCTGAGCAGTCAGCGCCTGGGGACTCGCGGCAGCCGCGCACGCCAGCAGGACCAGGCTCACCAGCATCGCTCCGGACCGAGAACAACGTCCGACGTTGAGTAGGGTCTGAATCTCCTGCATGTGTCTCCCCTGCAAACGGGTTGGATGCTGGTGCACTCTAAGTCTGCTCTTGACGCGCGCACAATGACGCCAACTTCTCTTCCCTGGCGGTTACGGATGGCACCCGTCGCGGTAAGGTGCCACGGTGGCAGGCGATGTCCCTCTGCTACGGAGTATCGGCGGCATGGGGGGCGGGGAGCGTTAAAAATTGCCTAATAGGTGGCCCGGGGTTCAAGTTGGCAATGGTGGGTATCCTCCGGTATACAGCTACAGGGGAAATGTTCCAGGAGGATTCATGTCGAAACCGCAATATCAATCGGGGTTTGCCAACGAATTTGCGACCGAGGCCATGGCGGGCGCTCTGCCCAAGGGCCAGAACGCTCCGCAGAAATCGTCCCTGGGGCTCTACACCGAACAATTCAGCGGTACCCCCTTCACTGCTCCAAGAGCCAGCAATCGCCGCGCATGGCTCTATCGCATTCGGCCCTCGGTGACCCATCGACCCTTTGTGGAACTCCCTGGCAACAGGATGCGCAGTGCGCCCTTTGACGAGGTTTCGGCGACCCCCAATCAACTCCGGTGGGACCCGCTGCCCATTCCCGACGCTCCCTGCGACTTTCTTGACGGTATCGTCACCATGGCCGGCAACGGCGGCCCGGAAGGCCAGACGGGGTGCGCGGTGCACATCTACGCCGCCAACCAAAGCATGTCTGGCCGCTTCTTTTCCAACGCAGATGGAGAAATGTTGATCCTGCCCCAACTGGGCAAGGTACGTTTCGCGACCGAGCTGGGCTTACTCGACGTTGCCCCGGGGGAGCTCTGCGTAATTCCCCGCGGCCTCAAAATGCGGGTGGAGCTACTTGATTCCACTGCCCGTGGCTACATCTGCGAAAACTATGGGCTGCCCTTCCGCTTGCCTGACCTGGGCCCGATCGGCGCCAACGGCCTGGCGAATCCTCGGGATTTTCTTTACCCGGTAGCCGCCTTCGAAGATGTGGACGGCAGCTTTCAAACCTTGTGCAAGTTCCAGGGCAAGCTCTGGTCCGCCGGCATCGATCACTCTCCGCTTGACGTGGTCGGCTGGCATGGCAACTATGCACCTTACAAATACGACATGGCGAATTTTAACTGCATCAACACGGTCAGCTTCGATCATCCCGACCCATCGATTTATACCGTGCTCACCGCGCCAACGCCGATCCCGGGCACCGCCAATGTCGACTTTGCAATTTTCCCGCCGCGTTGGATGGTGGCCGAGCATACGTTTCGTCCGCCGTGGTTTCACCGCAACGCGATGAATGAGTTTATGGGCCTGATCTTTGGCCAGTACGATGCAAAAGCGGAAGGCTTTGTTCCCGGCGCGGCCAGCCTGCATAGCTGCATGCAGGCACACGGGCCCGATGCGGAGACTTTCGAGCGAGCCGAGAGTGCGGAGCTGAAGCCGCATTATCTTGGCGGTACTCTGGCGTTCATGTTCGAGACCCAGTTGGTGCTGCACCCCACCCGGTTTGCACTGGAGACGGATTGCCTGCAACGCGATTACTTCCAGGTGTGGCAGACGTTGAAAAAGAACTTCACCGGGAATCCCGTTGGGTGACTTGGGGTGGGGATGTTAAACGCAACCCATGATCCTCTGCGTCGAAGTTGGGTAGCCTCGGCGAATCGGCCGGAGATTGCATTCCCCATCCAGAACCTTCCGTTCGGTGTTTTCCAAAGGGCGGGTTCGGGGCAGCCTTCCATTGGAGTCGCCATTGGAGACCAGATCCTGGCTCTTCGCGGGTGCCCGGTGCCGGATGCGTGCGGTGAGGCTTGTGCGGCCACTACGCTCAATGCCCTCATGGCGCTGGGCTCAGAGTGCTGGTCTCTCCTGCGCGCCCGGCTCAGCGATTTGCTTCGCGCCGATCATCCCGATGCAGAACAACATCAACGGCTTTTGACTTCCTACCTGGTCCCGAGCGCGGAAGCCACCATGCTGCGGCCGGCGGTGATCGGCAATTACACAGATTTCTATGCCTCGATCGATCACGCGACCAACGTGGGCAAGCTTTTCAGGCCAGACAATCCACTGTTGCCTAACTACAAGTATGTGCCGATCGGCTACCACGGACGAGCCTCGTCGATTTGCCTGAGCGGCGCTCGGGTGAAGCGGCCTTCAGGGCAGATTTTGCCCGCAGGCGGCGGCCCACCGCAGTTCGCTCCCAGCCAGGCACTCGATTATGAGATTGAAGTCGGCTTCTTTGTTGGACCGGGCAATCACCTAGGCGAGGCTATTCCTGTCGATCGAGCCGCAGCGCAGTTGTTTGGCGTGTGCCTGCTGAATGATTGGTCCGCACGCGATATACAGTCATGGGAGTACCAGCCTTTGGGGCCATTCCTGGCGAAGAGCTTTGCCACCACAATCTCTCCCTGGATCGTGACTACGGAGGCGCTTGCCCCGTTTCGCGCGCCCGCCTTTGTCCGGCCGCCGCAGGATCCGGCACCGCTTCCCTACCTCGACTCGGAAGAGGATCGGCGGCAGGGCGGTATTGACTTGACGCTCGAGGTCTACCTACGGTCCGCCCGCATGCGGGAAGCGGGAGTCGACGGTGTTCGGGTCAGCCGCGGCAATTTGCGTGAGCTTTATTGGACCCCAGCTCAGCTACTGACTCACCATGCGAGCAATGGGTGCAATCTTCAACCCGGCGATCTGCTGGCTAGCGGGACTGTCTCCGGAGCGGAGGATGGGGCTCGTGGGTGCCTGCTCGAAATTACCCGCCGAGGTGCCGAGCCTCTGCATTTGGCCGAGGGGGAAATCCGCGGGTTTCTCGAGGACGGGGATGAGGTTACATTTCGCGGGTTTTGCAAGCGGGATGGTTTTGTCACTATCGGCTTGGGGCAATGTTCGGGGCAGGTCCTCGGCCTGAGCTAGTTTTGCGGTTATGGGTAGGTGACGGGAACGGTTGCTCCGCCTGCCAGGAGCGCCTTGTCGAGGCCCGGACCCTGGCCTCGTAACATACGCTCGATAATGTCGTGCATCCTGAGCTGGTCGAAGGGTGCGGTCACGTCCTGCTCCGATTGCTGCCCGGGTGAGTGGATCATCAGAACGGGGCGCTGGTCGAAGCGGCCTCCGCTGGCCAATTCTTCTTCCTTACTCCACTGCGGGGTTGGGCGCCACAAAGGAACACGCCAGGAGTGGTCGGAACAAACGATCACGGATGTTTTTTGCGCCAACGGGGTCGCATTGAGCGTGGCCATCAGTTGCGCCAACGTGCGGTCGGCCAGCGCCAGGTTGTCGATGTAAGTGCCGGTGACGCTGTGGCGCCCTGGCCTGCGATCGTAAATTCCCGGTGGATGCGGCACGGAGAGGTGGATAAAGACGAAGCGGATGCCCTGGTCTCGAATCAATGCTTCGGCCTGGGGCATGAGCGCCGCCAGATCAGCGGCGTGCTTTTCTTCCTGAGGAAAGGCTGGCCTACCCCAACGGCCGGGCAGCGCGCTGAGCAGCGGGGCCAGTGCGTTTTGCAGAGCAGACTGGCCGGGCGTGGTGTCGCTCCATTGGCCGTCTCCCATTCTCCAGAAACAATAGTTGAGGGTACCGGCAAGAATGCGGCAGTACGGGTTGTGCCAGCCGACGACACCGGTGGTCCAGCCCAGGCGCTGAGCATCCGCGAAGAGGGTGGATTGTGCGTCGAAAGCCTGCCAGTTCTTTTGCCCGGCGAGCTTGATGCTGGGTTCTCCATCCATATTGCTCTGCAGGTTGTCGACGACTTTGCCCAGCAGGAACGAGGGCACGACCCTCTCCGTGTTGTAACCCACCGGCTGCAGATCGCTGAACGAGAGGCTTTTGCTCTTTAGCTGGTCAAAGGCCGGCAATGCGAGCCCGGGAAAGCGGTGATCGAAGACCTGGTTATAAGAGAGCTCGTCGAAAAGGAGCCATACGATTCGTCCGCGGTCCGGGGCGTTCTGCTGAGCGACCGATAGTTGAGGCTGGGTTACAGGAACGGCGGCATCGCGGGCCTGGGCTCGCATGCCCATATACAGGAGTTCCGGGACCATCCACGCCAGGCTGCATCCTGCCAGGAGGAGCAGCAATCGCGATCCGCGGACTACGCCCTGGTAATGCAACGGACCCATCCAGCGCAAACCCAGCGCTGCCAATAGGGTGCCGTAGAACAGTCCTCTGGCCCAGAGAGCGGGCAGGGACGTTTGCCAGACTGCCATAACGTCGGCTACGACAACAGGAACAAGTTGGGCGAAGATCAGCGCCCATAGGACCGTACGCACACCCGTCTCACTCTTTTGCAGGAAGGCGAAGAGTATCGCCGCCAACAGCGTGAGAACCAGTAGATCAATCAGGATGCCCCACACCATGCTCTGCATGGGGAGAAAGCTGTGGTAGACGGCAGAACGGCGAGGCGAAAGCAGAGGCCAGACGCGCAGGAGCAAAACGAGTATGGCTGCTCCAAAACCCTGGACGATTGTCTTTAGGTTCATTTTTTCTCGAACAGGAAGAGCACCCGGCCATTGGTCAATTGCTCTCGCGCGATGATTTTGAAATAGCGGGTGAATTGGTCAACGAAGAATTCTTCATTCAAATGCTGGTAGAGCTCATCGCGCCCGCGGCAGAGGTCGATATAGCGCACATCAGTTTTTGGCACCCACTCGACGATGCTGGAACGCGTGGAGAGCGAGGCCAGGAGCGCCGCCACATCGGCCATGGGGATCTGGTCGGCAAGCAGCAGATGATGCAGAATGCCCAGCATCATGACGCAGTCGAAGCGGCCTCGCGCCCGGTCCAGCAGGCTGAGCGATTCGGTATTGCACCAGCCGACCGCGGGAGTTGGCCTGGCTGCGTCGGCCACCAGGGGAAGAATGGGGAGGCCAGCCGCCCTGGCCTCACTCCAACTGCGATCCGAAGAGGCGACATCCGTGTCCCAGGCGACGACGCGCGCGCCCACAGCGGCGGCAACGCGTGAGTATTGGCCGGTATTCCCACCGATATCAAGCACGGTGGCAGGCCGCAGCAGTTGCATCGCGCGGTCGACGAACTTCTCTTTCTCCTGGCGTTCCTGGTTGGTGTAGTGGTCGGCCGCGGTTTGATAGTCGCTCCATCGGGAGTCTCGTTCTTTGGGGGCCAGCGCATGAAGCGTTTTGGCGAAGGAACGAAAGTTTCGACCGAGAACGGACGCCGCGATTTCCGGATCCTGCTGCAACTTAGCGGGTGCGCCCGCGCCGCGTTTGCGGGTTTCAAGCAGATAAGGGAGGGTCACCAGCGAGCGCAAGGGCGCGCTCCAGCGTTCCAGGGTTGAGAGCGAGGGATACAGATCTACCGGCTCGTAGCCGTCGCGGCGGTTCAGCGTGGCCGCCAGCGGCCAGCCCAGGTATTTGTATGCCGCCAGAGGTAAGAGAAAGGTGCGGGCGAATTGTCCATAGGCGAGCCACAATGGGCTACCAGGATCGCGACGTTCGATGGATAGCACATCGACAAAAACCGGGCGCGCGCCGTCGAAGAGGATATTGAGCGGGGTTGCATCCTTGAGAGTCCAGCCCAGGGGAAGCAGCTGGGTGCATAGTTCGAGCGTCAATTCGCCGGCCGCCACCCATTGCCCGGGCGTCCACTCCCACGGATAGGAAGGGAAAAACACCCGCGGATGCTCCAGCAGCAGGGGCTGATCTTGTTCGGACGACAGGACTTGGGTTGCGATCAGGTGACCCTGGGCAGTCCAACTGCGAGCCAGGTCAGATTGTAAAAAGCGGAGCGCTTCCGGCGCGTAACGTGGGTTGACCGTACGCAGAACATGTTCGCCATCGATGCGCAGAGATCCGGCTGGATCGCGAAACGTCGCGATATCTTGCGACGTACCCTGGCTCATGACTGATTCTCAGCGACCTCTGCCGGGGTTCCCGCAGGCGAAGAATGTTTGGCTGGTTTGCGAAACGAGTGAAGGATGCGGCGCAGGCGATGGCGCATGTAGTAGACCGCGCCGGCGAACATGGAACCGGCTACCTGAAGGAAGACAAAACCCGAACCCGGATCGACGTAGGCCCTCGCCGGCTGTTCAAATGCGACCAGGAGCGCCGCGATCTGCAGACCACCGAGCAACAAAAGACAAAAGCGTAGAACGCGGGGGGAACACGATCTAATCACGAAACTCCTCGGGGCGCAGTTTGACCTACAAGTCTCTAACGTTTGACTTTACCTAAAAGTTGCAGCGTCTCTAAGCTTTTTCTTCATCTTTCCTTCATAAATGTGTTTGATGCCTAAAATTGGCAGGAGATGATTCCCAAGGGCGATACCCAACTGGTGCAGATTCTTGATGCCGCGCTGGCCGACACTGCCCGGCGCAGTGGAGACTGGCTGGTGTGCAGACCGGGTTGCACACCGTGCTGCGTGGGTGTTTTTGCCATCCATCAGCTGGATGCCGCCCGCCTGCAGCAGGGGCTGGAGGAACTTGCCGCATTGGATCCGGACCGTGCCCTGGCCGTCCGCGAGCGCGCCACGAGGTCGGTGCAGCGGCTGGCTGGGGATTTTCCCGGTAACCCGATAACCGGCGTGCTGGATACCTCGGAAGCGGCGCAAGCCCGTTTCGAGGACTTTGCCAACGACGAACCCTGTGCTGTGCTCGATCCGGCGACCGGGCTTTGTGACTTGTATCTCTCCCGCCCGGTGACATGCCGTGTTTTTGGGCCACCGGTCCGGTCGGAGCAGGGGCTGGGGGTGTGCGAGCTTTGCTATCACGGGGCGACAGAGGAGCAGATTGCCGAGTGCGAGATGGTGGTGGATCCGGATGGGCTGGAGGCAGAGTTGGTGCGGGAGTTTGAGCAGGCTTCCGGGCGGTCTGGGCAGACGCTGGTGGCCTTTGCGCTTGGGTTGTAGGGGAAGGGTAACGGGCTTCATTGGTTGCGGAAAAAGAATTGATTTGTATCCGGGCCACGACTTTACGTTGTGCCGCACATGATGGACCCAGGCCGGGCTCCAGCCCCTGAGGTGAGCCTTGTCCCCAGGCCTCATTTTTCCGCAGCTAGCCTGGATGCTGAGGGACGTGGTTTTGGATAACCCGCCTCATCCGTAGGTTTTGGCGGCTCATTCGCGGCAGTTCGATCGCGTATTGCGAAGAATATTTTTAAAATTCGATATTTTTGGGTCTTTTGAGGGGATTTGGAGTGATTGCGCGGTTTGCGTTCTTTTTCAGGAGGTCAACGGCGCCGGCCAAAGCGGTTCTCGTGAACTCCGTAGGGGACCCGGAGGCCTGGAGCAAACGCGGGGCTGGCCGGCGGTTGGGTCTCCGAGCGGCTGATGGGATTGGTAATTGTGGACTCGGCGGGGTTTGAAGGCGCGCCGGCCGCGGGTTGGGCTGGAGGAGTCGCAGGCGCGTCTGCTACTGGCTTCGACTCGGGGTCAGTGGTTTGCTGCTGCTGGCGAAGCCAGGCGGACTGATAGATCTTTGATGGGCTGGGCGAGGGGCTGGGCGAGGGGTTGGGCGGAGGAGCGGGTTTTTTCTCAGCGGAGGTGGCGCGGCGGTCTGGGATGAGGCCTTCGATGGCGATGATCAGGGTGAGCGCCTTGACCTGGCCGGTAACGCTGTTTCGAGTCATTTCCGGGCTGAGGTTGGCGATTTCCCAGAGGCGGGCGAGGACTTGCTCGCGGTCCAGGGGCTGCCGGCGTAGTCCGTCGATTTCCTGCGCGAGGTGTTGTTGTTGCACCGGCTGCTGCATTCGGGCGCGCTGCTCGATGTAGGCGCGGACACTGGGTTTGGATTTGGTGTGGGCGGCGGTATCGGGGTTGAGGCCTGCGGCTTGGGCGGCCTGCTGGTCGGTCATGGTTCCAGAGAGGCCGAGGTGGACAAAAGCTATTTCCTGATCGGTGATGGGGTCGGTGACTTCGTTTTTAGACATAGGTGGCTCCGTTGGTTGAGGTTGGGTGAAAGAGGGTATGGGCGGTGGGTTCGAGGCTGGGGAAAAAGGTCATGACGGGCGAGGCAAGAGATACCTCAGGGCAAAGGCCCGAGGTATTTACGATCATTTCCGGCACGACTCAAAGTCGTGCCCTGATACAAAAGCGGATTTCTCCCGCAACCTACGGCTACGCAGGAAAGCTGCGGTGGAGAGGCGATAAAAAAACCCGCCGCGGCGGGGATGGATGGGATCGGATTTGTGACAGGGAACGAGTGTGGCACCGGACAGCGGTAAGACTGTCCTTCGCTCGCGTGTAGGCCGAGACTACCGGCAACTGCCGGACAAGAGCGGGGACGCGAGAATCCGCTGCCTGCCGAAATCGTCTGCTATCAAGGTATAGCTGCTCCGGGGTTGATGCAAGGCACCCGGATACTATTTCGAGGCGGATTACCATTTGGGAGGTTACTGGTGCTCTGGATTGGCGGCGAAGCAGAGGAGTGGCGGCAGTCTAGCCCGGGCGCACGTTGCGCGGAAGGGCCGGTAAACTTTCTGGGGCTGCAGAACGCGGACCTGGGAAGAGGATGGATGCGGGGGAATGGCAGAGTACTTTATCCTTCGACGCGTAACAATACGGCCGACCTTAACGTAGGCGCTGGCGGGAATTTTTCAATGGGGTTATCCCGGGACGGTCACCTCACAGATCCGTGTTGCCGCTATGGGAGAACGTAGGATCTCCCGGTTCCCGTGCAAGGTGCTTCGGTGCGTGCTCGGGGTCTGCGACCGCGCGGAACTCGGAGACGCCTCGCGGTAACGGCGCATCCGATGGCGCCTTCCGCCTACCCTAAAAGCGTCAGCGTTCCGGAGTGTGAGAGTTTCGCGGCTGAATACCCGGCCCGCACTTTCCCCTGTCAACGCTTCGACGTTGTCCTCACGAACAACTCCGAATGACTCGGGGCTAGTGTAGATCGCTAATCTTTCACTGTATGACTCTTTCATTCACTGCACCTTGCCGGTTTAACCGGCGCACTAGGCTCTCTCATCCCCTACGATGTGCCGGTTTATCCCGGCGCTCTCTGTCCACGAAACTCTGTCCACGAAACTTTCTCGGGTTTGATGGGGAAGCGTAAATGGGCTTGGGTGTGGGCGCAATGAGGGGCCAGGCGGCTGGTGGACGGGGGACGGGACAGGAATTGTTGTACAATCGTGCGCAGCCCACAAAACCATGGCTGCTAAGTCGCTGAAAATAGACGATCTTGACCTCGACCTGGAAAACCCACGCATAAAGCGGGCTGGTGACCAGCGGGAAGCAATGCAAAATATCCTCGATGACCAGAAGGTCAAACTGATCAATCTGGCCGAGAGCATTGCTGTCAACGGCTTCAGTCCGATAGACCGGTGCTTGGTCATGCGCTCACCGGTGCGAACCGGGCACTTCATCGTTCTGGAGGGCAACCGTCGTGTTCTCGCGGCGAAACTCCTTAAAAACCCGTCGCTAGTAGCGGACCTCGAAATTTCCGAGGCCCACAAGAAGCGACTGCACCGGGCTGCGCATAATTTCGATTTGAGCTTGGTCGAGCCCGTGGATTGTTATCTGATTGGGGCCCGGACGGAGGGTGTTGAGTGGATCAGGCAGCGGCACAGCGGCGAAGACGAAGGGCGTGGGATCGTCAGTTGGTCGGCAATGGCTGTATCGCGTTTCACGGGCGGGGATGCTGCGCTTCAGGCGCTGGATTTCGTTGGATCTCACGCGGATCTGACAGAAGCGCAAGCCGAGTTGATTGCGGGGAAGTTTCCCGTCACAACGCTGGATCGGTTACTGTCGACGCCTGATGTGCGAAAAGCAATAGGCTTTGAGTTGAAAGACGGCAAGTTATTGACGGAGTTGCCTACCGAAGAAGCTCTAAAACCCCTGCGCCGGATCGTCCTCGATCTGGCAGAAAAGCGGAAGACCGTCACCGATCTGAAATCTAAGGTACAGCAGGTCAGGTACATACACGAACTGAGGGCAGCAGATAGACCAAACCTGTCGAGGAAGACCGGCACTCTGTCAGCGGTGGAAGGTCTTACGCCGGTGGACACCAAGGCGAAACACGAGCCTGTGGCAAAGAAAACAGCGGCCAGAAGAACTGCTCCGAGAACAACGGTGATTCCGAAGGGATGCCGGCTGAATGTAAGCAATTCGAAGACTTTTGAGATTTACACCGAGCTTCGGACTTTGCAGTTGGCAAAATATCCGCATGCGATAGCGGTGCTGTTGCGGGTTTTTCTTGAAACGTCGGTAGACCAGTATTTAAGGACCGTGAGAATTCCGCTGACCACTTCTACTTCGGGCGGCGATAAAGACAAAAATTTGCGGAAAAAGTCGAAGACACCATACAGCATATGATCGATAACGGTGCGCCGAAGAGAGATTTCATCGGCGTCACCAAGGGCTTAGCCGACGTGAACCATCCGTTTTCGCCGGACACTTTTCACGCCTACATTCACAGCAGTTTCTACACTCCTACCGAGCGCGATTTAACCGCGGCATGGGACAATGGCCAGCCTCTATTCGAGAGGATATGGAAGTGAGCGATCCTTACCAACAAAAGCTCATTCATTTCACGCCGCTACGGTACCCAGGCGGCAAGGCGAAGCTTGCGGCTTATGTGAAGCGGCTAATGAAGGAGAACCGGTTGCTTGATGGGGAATATGTAGAGCCATATGCGGGCGGAGCCGCGATAGCGTTAGAGCTGCTTTTTCATGAGTATGTTTCGAGAATTCATATCAACGACGTCAGCAAGCCTGTTCATGCGTTTTGGAGAGGTGTCTTAAGCCACACCGAGGAGTTTTGCCGACGGATCATGAAAACTCCACTGACGGTCGTTCAGTGGGATAAGCAAAAGCGCATTTTGGAACGTCCCGACGAACACCACGAAGTGGATCTTGGGTTCGCAACATTTTTTCTCAATCGCACAAATCGTTCAGGAATCCTCAACGGCGGGATTATTGGCGGCCGCGACCAGACGGGGCCATGGAAAATAGATGCGCGATATAACGCGAAAGAATTGGTATCGCGCGTTCAGACAATCGCCCGCATGGAGCACCGGATCAAACTCACCCGTCAAGATGCGCTGAAGTTCTTGAAGGGTGGGGTGTCAAAGTGGCCGGAGCAAACGCTGATTTATCTCATCCGCCTTATTATGTGAAGGGGCGTGATCTGTACTATGACTTTTATCAGGATAAGGACCACGCGAAGGTCGCGGAATTCGTTACGGGACAGATCGGTAAGCAGAAGTGGATCGTGTCGTATGATAACGTGCCGCCGATCCGCGAATTGTACAAAGTCGCAAGGCACGTAGTTTACAGCATCGGTTATAGCGCGCGCGAAGCGTCACAGGGGTCAGAGGTGATGTTCTTCTGTGATGGGCTAAACGTTGCGCCGCTGGTTGGTCCGATCAAAATTACTGAACACCACGCAGAGCTATTTACGCGAATGGCGTAGCGTCGGATTATTGACGTTTTAATCTCGCTTAAAATGCTGGGACTACTGCGATGATGGCTATTGCCGTGACAGTATTCTGTCGCAGCAAGTGAACACGCTTAGGTGAATGGGTATCATCTCACCGTATTTGTTCCTCCAGGTTTCTCACCTTATTCCGCGTTACCGCTCGTGCTTACTTTCAACCGCTGTGATCTCGAAGTTCGTAACTTCAAACGAGTCGGTCCCGAATTTAAAACTAGATTAAGAGCTTGGAAGATATGGTGAAGACCAAGACTTCACAGTAACGCTCATTCCATTCTGGGTCGGAGTGGTTCGGGCCCGACAGGGTCCGATAACTGGGGCGGCTCTTTGGGCCGATTGGCTTATCATCGTTGTGAAGAATTCAACTAACCGCTGCAAATCGGGAGACGCAGATGGCGCTCACACTGGAATACCTTTTGCCTTCAGATCAACAACTCCGAACCGTTCAGTTTCATGAGTCGGTGAATCAAGCGATCAATATAATGTGCCAGCACGGGTATGGACAACTGCCAGTGGTTGATCCACGAGGAGACTTCCAAGGTCAGGCCATAACTTTTGAATCTATTCTCCAGGCCGTTCAGTCCTTCCGCACGGGCCCGGAAACGCTATTGGTTCGCGATGCTACCCAGCGGGTACACGGCTACCCAGCCGACGCCGACCTGCTTGAGACGCTCGATGACATTCACCGAGACAATTTTGCGATAATCGTTGATGAATCGAAGTTGAAAGGTATCGTAACAACTGCGGACACGGCTGCATTCTTCCGCGAATATGCGGAGGATTTGATGTTGATCGAGGGGATCGAATCCCGCATAAGGGACGCTATTCAAGCTCTTTATGCAGGCGACGGAGGTGGGCTTGAATTCGCTATCGTCGCAGTCACCGATCGAACTGCGGAAATCCGCAAGAGATTTCCCGCGGCTGTTAAGGCATACCTCACCCTTTCGACCGGCGCACCTTGCGAAATCGATTCGAGCGCACTCTCGGAAGCTGAGAAGAAACTCGGATTGCCGACAACAGTCGCCAGATTTGACAGTCTGGGATTGAACGATCTGATACAGGTTCTGCTGCGACACGAACAGGCTCCTAAACTTCAGCAATCGCAGGATTCCTCGGAGCTCCGGATACTGCTCCATCAGGTACGTGACGCTAGAAACAAGCTGGCCCATTTCCGCGGCGAGGTCTCTCCTGAGGAGCGACGCACAATCAAGGTCGCTGCGAAGTGGCTTGAAGATAATCTTCCTGCACAGCTTCCCGAGACGCCATCGGCCCAACCCACGGATGCAATGACGCCACCCCTTTCGCTTCCCGGAAAGGAGGTCGAAGAAGAGGCAGACGGCGCTAGCGGGAGCTACGCCCCCTTAGCTTACCTCCTCCGGACAATGGGAGTTGGCGACCAAGCCTCCTCGTCATTCCCCATGACGTTTCGGGAGATCGAGGCGATTGTCAAGAAAGATTTGCCACGCTCCGCTTATGAGTACCGAGCGTGGTGGTCCAACGATCCGATGAAGCCTCAGGCTGCGGCCTGGCTTAACGAGGGTTGGCGGACAACAGCGGTGAATATGACAGATGGCCGCCTGACATTTGTTCGCACGAACGACCGGCAAGAGGCCTATATCCGCTTCTTCGCGGGATTAAACGATCGACTTGCCAAAACAGATTTCCCCCTGCGTGGTGGGTCTCCTCAGGGGGCGAACTGGCACGTTCTCACTTCTCTGGACAAGCAACGAACCGATTCGGCCACAATTATCGCGTCTTTTGCTCGTCAGAAGCGTCTTCGAGTCGAGCTCTATCTGGATCGTGGGGAACGGGCCGAAAACGAACAGCTTTTCGACCAACTCCTCGCGCGAAGAGACGAGATTGAACGCCTCGTTGGCGAGCCCATGGAGTGGGAGCGAATGGATACTAGGCGCGCGTGTCGAATTGCTGTCTATACCAAGGCTCAGATCCTGACGGACTCTGGCAGTTCGGCACTGTTGGAATGGTCTGCGCAAAGAGCTATACGCCTATGGCGAGCGTTCGGACCCATCTTTCGTGAAGGGTAGCCGTCGGTGGTGGGACCCGGCATTCTGTGGAGACGCGCGGGTAGATAAGCGGACAGCATACCA
>CAVWVA010000004.1:0-918739 GCA_963758385.1 uncultured Acidobacteriaceae bacterium
GCTGGGTTCAGAACGTCGCGAGACAGTTCGGTCCCTATCTGCTGTGGGCGTAGGAGATTTGCGGGGGGCTGTCCTTAGTACGAGAGGACCGGGATGGACGAACCTCTTGTGTTCCAGTTGTCCTGCCAAGGGCACGGCTGGGTAGCGAAGTTCGGTTGTGATAACCGCTGAATGCATATAAGCGGGAAGCACGCCCCAAGATGAGATCTCCCAACCCAAAAGGGTCAAGAAGGGTCCAGGAAGACCACCTGGTTGATAGGCTGGAGGTTGAAGCGCAGTAATGCGTGTAGCTTACCAGTACTAATCGCCCGTTCGGCTTGTCCATAGAATTAACTCTGCGCAGTATCAGAGAGATATTCAACAAGCCTTGTATGATCTAAACGATCTACATAGATCTAGCCCAATCGGTTTCGTTGTGAAAAATCAGGTTGTACGGCGCCAGCTTGCCGTGCGGGAACCTCAGGAAAACTAGCCTGAACCCGTGACGACTGCAGGAGAGATCCTGCCAAGCGCCCCATAAGCTCAAAGGTGTGTTTTTACAGCTCGGTTAAGGTTGTTGAGAGCACACGCAAGGGGAAACAAACCCTTTGCAGCACACCTGGATTTGCCGGTGAATATACCGCGAGGGTCACACCCGTTCCCATCCCGAACACGGAAGTTAAGCCTCGCTGGGCCGATGGTACTGCACGCGTAAGTGTGTGGGAGCGTAGGTGATTGCCGGCATTAACTAAAAGGCCGCCAGGCTAAACCCTGGCGGCCTTTTTATTTCCCTCGAACTAACCAGCTACCACCGGTACACCGTAAGCGTCCGGACTTCCCCTCTTGAGAGACTAGGAAGAGTGTGTTGGAAGTGTCCACTTATTTTTAGTGGACACCTGTTGCGTGCTAGGCGGCTTTGGAAGGATCAGTTTGGAGTGAGGGAGCCAAGTTCCAAGGTAGGAGCTGCTCGATACGATTGATGGGATGTTCGGGTACACCGTCATCTTGGCTGAAAGTTTCAAAGTTTCCAAGGACGTAGTCCTGGGTTCACTGGTTCACTGAACCCGGCGCCACCCAAAACGGCCGGCCCTTAATGCCAAGAGGGACACGCAGCCACGTAGTTACGGCGCAGCAAAGTCACGGCCTTTGCAAACGCCGTGTGACCTCTGCGCCGCACTGCGCGTAGTGCCGCGCATTCCAGCTATAGATCGTCTCGGCCTCCGCTTTGAGGGCACAACGCGCAAGGATAGCGTCATAGATCCCCCCGCCCACAACCCCGAGCGTAGCGGAATCCTCCAGCGCCTTCACGTATTCGTCCCCATCGAGCGTGATGAGCGAAAGCCGTTCGCAGATGCTGCCGACGAACAGCATCGCCTGTGCACCGCTGATGCGATGTTTACCCGGCATGCGGGTCAGCGTGGAGAACACCTCCACCAGGCTATGCGCCCCGCAACATCCGCTCTCTTTGTTGAATTGAATGAAGAGTCGCAGACTTGCCTGGTGATGAACATGATCTCCATAAAACACTGGCACCAGCACCGACGTGTCGAAGAACGCCTTCATTTGCCTTCGCCCAGGTTGGCCAGATCGCGTTCGCTACGAACCTGCCGCAGCATCTCATCGGTTGCGGAGGCAGACAGCGACTGCCCACTGTGAAAAACCCACACCCCGTGCTCTTTCGTGAGCGGCCCGGTTCCTCGAACCGGGCGAAGCGTAATTTCCTCCCCGGCACTTTCCATTTCCAGGGAGTCGCCAGGTTCCAGGCGAAGTTCCTCCCGCAACCCCTTGGGAATAACGATGCGTCCAGCTTTGTCGATGGTGAGGTGGGTAGCCACAATGGCATTATATCGTGGTTGCACCCACTGCCCTGTCCCACAACTCTACCAATGGTAGAATTAATGATATAGATGGTAGAAAGGGAGAAAGTGAGCCTAAACATCAAAAACGAAGAGACGAATCGACTAGCCCACGAGCTAGCCGCGGTCACTGGGGAAAACCTCACCACCGCCGTCACGGTAGCCGTTCGCCAGCGTCTGGAGCGTTTGCAGCGGAGCCAGGCGGACTCATTATCCGAGCGCCTCTTGAAGATCGGGAAGGATTGCGCGCTTCGTCTGAAGGAGCCTTTCCTCACCGTCGATCACGGGGACCTGCTCTACGACGAGAACGGGCTTCCGAAATGATTGTGGACACCTCCGCATTGATTGCGATTCTGCGCGATGAACCAGAGGCGAGATCCTTCGCGATCGCGATTGCGGAGGCGGACCGCCGTCGCATCTCCGCCGCCAACTACCTGGAAGCTGCCATTGTGATGGATGGCAGTCGCGATCCAATTGCGAGCCGCGCTTTCGACGACCTGCTGCGCGAGGCCGGTATCGTGATCGAGCCGGTAACCGCGGAGCAGGCGAAAATCGCGCGCGAAGCTTACCGCGATTTCGGCCGTGGAACCGGCCACCCCGCCCGGCTGAACTTCGGAGATTGCTTTGCTTACGCTCTGGCCAAGACAACAGGGGAGCCTCTACTTTTCAAGGGCGACGATCTCCGCCAAGCCGGCATCGCCGAATAAAAGGGAGCCTGATCCGACTGCGCTCACTCGACATTTACCCGCTTGCTCCAATAGCAGGGTCACAAGGTAGGTACGGGCTTTTCATGCTGCGGAAAAACGGAAAAACTCAAACTGACGGGGACATGCCTCCAAATCCCCGGAGACCAGACCGCGGATGCGATGTTGCCCTGCGCATTCGGCGCAAAGATCGTCCCTTTGGCCCAGACTGTCTTAACAAGTTTCAGCTATCTAGGGACGAATGAGTGGGTCACGATAGAATCAGACCTCATTGCATGGATCTGCTCGCCGAACGGCGCCGCAACGGAGTTTGCCGACGCCCCCATAGGAATCGCCGTTAGCCAAACTCGAACGCGGCGTCCGCGGTTTGGTAATTCGGCTTGGTGGAACAGCCGGCCACGTTTCGCAAGGGATTCCCAAGTTCCCGGCGAGCATGGGTAAACCAGGCAGCACACGATATCAGCAGTGCTCACGAGGTTGGCGTAGGCGAGCACTTGAAGAAGGTCTTCTCGATGTCGTTCGTGGAGGAGAGTCGCCTTGCTCGTGCCATGGGCCCTGCTGGAGCTCCTCCCAATGCCGTTTGTACTTCGCGTCGACGATGAACGACGTCCCTTCCAGCTCCAGGATCATGTCGGGGATGAGGGAGCGCTGCGACCCAAGGTAAGGTGGGTCCCATGCAAGGGGCGACACCGTCTCTCGCCGGCGTCCGGCCTTGAGGGTGCCACCCATCTGGCGCGCAACACTGCGCATCACAGTCTCGACCCAAGCTTCAAAGAACTGCTCCATTGGCATCGTCCAAGGTATGCCTTCAAGATCGCTCAGCCCGGCGAGTCCTCGCTCGTCAACAGTCCAGTCAATCGCCTGCAGGCCCTCGACGAGGCTGTCGCTACGCATCGGGCGTCGAAGCCACGTCTGGGTATCCGATTTTTGCGGTCGGCGACTGGGGACGGCGTCGACTTTCCGAAAGAGTGACTCCGCCAACGCTATCAGACGATGGATGAATGCGCCTTGCTCGTGCTGCGTTTCGAGTGATCGCAGTTGTTTTTCTATGGCAAATCGGATGGCTCCCTTCAAGTGTCGGTCGTCCCGTAGGTCCGGAAAGGTGCAGGGCACGGACAGGAAATCGCCCCGCGGCATTTGGCGTGTTGCGTACTGAGTCCAGTCAATGTTTCCCTTGGGGGCCGATCGCGTCTCGGTTGATGAGTTCAAAGCGCCGTTCCAAACGGTCTAGCAGAGCTTTGAGTCTTGCCAACACCATAAAGGAAAGGACCCACGGCGGCACACGCCGTTCGGATCGCTTCAGGAGCGGCAGGCGGAGGGGGGTGGGACTGATGAGCCAACCCATTTCGGCAAGCATCGGGCCGATGCCAGTCCACGGGAATCTGGGCTGGACGACAAGTCCGAAATCTTGTCTGGCGGTTAGGGGCGAGATGAGCGGGACGGCACCGATCGCGCTGCCCGAATCGATCTGTAGCAGAACGTCTCTGCCGTCATAGTCGCGCTGGATGCTCACCTGGAGGAGTTGAAAGAGCGGTGCGTTTTGTGTGATGAATTGCTCAGCGAGTCGCGCCGCTTGGGCTGCCGGGTCAGCGGAGTTCTTGCTTCCGAAGAAAGCAATCGCTGATTTCGTGACGCGCGTATGGTCCCGGAGCTCCAGGCAGATGTCGTGCGTGGGCCTTATTGTCTGCAGCGGCGTGTGGCCGCCGGTGCGGGATTGGAACGGCTCGACGTCGAGCGCCGGCCTTCATAGGCTCTCGAGCCATTGCAGGTAGGCGCGAATAGGTTCCGCAAATCCGCTCACGTAGCCCTGGGCTAAGTACTCCGTCAAGAGGGGCACGAGGCTTGTTTTCAGATTCGTCCTGGCGCGTTCTTCGTCTCTTCCTAAGAAGTAGGAATGCCCCGGCACTAGGGAAAGCGCTTCATCAGTCGCGTGTTCAATGAATGTCGAGACGAGTTCTTGAAATGCCTTTTGGCTTAGCTCGCAACCGTGCTCTTCAACTACCTTCAGGCTTGGCCATAGTGACAAGAAACGCAAATCGCCGGCGGACAGCTACATCGAGGATGGCGATGCTGCGGTCGGCACTGTTCATGGTGCCCAGCACGTGCAGATTGTTCGGGAGGCGCAGCTTTCGAAAGAATGGCTCTCCGAAATCGTAGGCCAAGCTGAGCTCACGCGGTGATTCTGGGTCTGGCTCGAACAGATAGATCGCCTCCCCGAGGATTTTCCCTAGATCTGCTCGATTGATTTCGTCGATGTGGAGCAGGTAATTCTGCGCGGGGTCTTCGCAGGCTCTGGCGGCGGCTTCGATGAGAAATCCTGGTTTTGGAGCGAAGCGGAATCCAAGCGCGCCACTGCCGTTGGTGCTCTCCTGAACTGGCGCGAGACCGCCGACGAAGTTCTCATACGTGGTATTGGGGTGGAATTGGATTGTCTGACCTATTCCCGCATAGTCCTTGGCGAGCATCTCGCGCGCCATGCGAGTTTTTCCCGTTCCGGGCGGCCCTTGGATAATGACGTACCGACGCGTCTTTAATAATCCGACGACATCGTCGCGGGTTGTAACCGGCATCAGGTGCTGGAACCAGGCAGACTCTACGGCCTGCGCATCGCCCTCAAATTCCTTGAGCGGTGTGTGGCCGCGTTCCTGGAACATAATATCTAGCATGGCCTTCAACACGGCGAGTGTGCCCTCTCGATCGTCCGTGGGTCGGTAGATTGCGTACAACATTCTGCCGTACCTTTTGAACGCGCGCTCATAGACTTGCCATTCATTCTGAATCGACGTGGGCACGTCGATATCCACCCGCGTAGGGTCCTGTTTTGCCCAGGCTACCTGCTTCCCTCCGCCGAACTGAAGATTCAGCCAGCTGCAAACAGCCTGGAGTTTTCGCGCGTGGCCGGGACGTCCAAGGATCGTTTCATCCGGTGCAAGTCCTTGCGTCCCAATTACCATGGCCACTAGACACGGAGCACTTTCCACGGGGAAGATCACGAAGCTCATACCACCATATGCACCCGCATCAGCGTTCGACGGGTGAATGTATGCCGCATACGGTACGCCCGCGTCGTTCCCTCCTTTCATCTCCGGCGCTCGGAGCTTTACTGAGTTCTCTGCTCTTTTTGCATAACGCGTGCCGAAAAGCGCGGCGAGTGCCTCTTCGTTGCGTTCCTTCCAAGAGTCCAGTGTTGTCGCGTGGATGATGTCTACAAGTGAATCGAATGGTGAGGCCATAATCCTAGACCAGCTTTCCCTTCAGCATCGATCGGGAGGAACAGATTCGTATGTCAGAATAAGCCTCCCATCCGTCCTCGTTCAGGAGAGCAAGGAATTTAGTATCAACCGAGTTTGTACCGCGGCAGAGAAAGGCACGCCGTCGGGATGGGTGTTGCAAAGGCACGAAGAAGTGGAAAGGTTAAGTGAAAATTGATACGCTTTATACCCTCAGACCCTGATACATAACAATCTCGCCATGAGCGAGGGAGAGGTACCAGCATAACTTTGCAACTACTCGAATTCCTCGGCCCAGGGACCTCCTGCCGTCGCCGTGGCGCGTCACAGGGAATAGGCAACCGTCGCCGTATGGTCTCCGACTGCAAAATACTATCGTTTACTGAATCACGCCAGCTATCGATAGATACTTTGAGAGCCGCTCCTTGTTTGTTGCGAGGTTTGAGAACTGCTTGTCGCAAACGTCACTGAATCTCGCAAGACTCTTTCGATTTATGTCTTCCTGATTTTCGAAAACCCCCACGCCTCTGTGAGGTACACCCCATCGTTCGTATTGGTGTAACCCAATCGTGGCGTCCTTCACCTTGTCATCGGACTGCAGGGCGTAAATGAAGATTGGGGCCTCAGCAGGAACCTCTATCCGGCAATCCACGGCGTAAAGACCCTCGGGATCATGCTTCGGTTCATGCCAGTCAAAGGTCCGCCGTTCCTTGAGAACTGTTTTCATTATGAACTCCCGGAAGTCTTCTAGAAACGTGGACTTCACACGTTCTCTCGTCAGGAACGTTACATCCGCGATTCTTAAAAGAGCCTGCACGAAGCTGTAAAGGGCGTCTCCATACTTACCATCACGTATCGGTGTTAGCAACTCACCCGAACGATCAGAGACGGAGAACAACGAAAGAGCGCTTGTGATAATTCTTTCCCGCGTGCCTGTGCGGAGATCCTTTTCGTCGAGATCATAGGTGAGATGCATGTAGGTATGTCCTTCATCCGACAACATCCAATTCTCACGTTCGCGCTTCAACACAATAGTCAGATGGTCACCGTCGTCAAACATGAAGGGCGTGAGAACGCGAAAGCGATTCTCGCCCTCTTGCGTGAGCCGCAACTGTTCGCAAACCTTGCTTCGAAAATCCCTTATCACCGTGTCTAGTTCCATATAAACCTCTTAGAAAAGCAGCTCCTCTTCATTGGACGGGAGCACCAGTCCGCAATCCTGGATAAGGCAGCTCAGCGCACCTTGGAGGTCACCGTACCGATTTGTCGCTTCAGCATAAGCATCTTCTCTCAAGCCTGAGTGTTGATATCGCTCCGTAGCGAAATGAATATGAAAATCATAGATAGTCTGACTTTCAATCTTGTTTGTATGCTCATGACTCTTGCCGTTGTAGCGACGCAGCCGGAAAAGCTGGGATGACGACTTGCCTGAGTAGGCGAGTATCGCTGAGAAGTCGAGGATGTTGAAAAGGCTCTGCCTCAGAATCAGTCTAAATTCAGACCCAGTCACACCTGTGATATCCAATTCCCGCTCCTTGTGCCCCTGCTTTGGCCTCAATTGCAGCTTGCTTCGAAAGCCGGCTTCGAGCTGCTTAGGTTCGCTGATCAGGGCCGCGATTTCGGCGTCGGTGAGGAGGGTACTCAACTTTCAATGCCTCCTGTCCTTTTCCTAGTTGCCTCTTCGGCAGCTGCGTGTCGCAACACCAAGGATATACGGCCGGTCCCACTAGAGGAACAACACAGGATAGTTCCCCTGGATGGAGCGAAGTAACCTCCGCCCGCGTTAAGCGAAGTCTAAACGTCCCCACCCTGAATCCAAACCCCCGCAACCACACTCATATACGTGTCAATCCACAAGGTTTCCATGCACCCCCAAACCCCACCCCCAAACCGAATACAAGCCGGCATCCGCCCCACCCCCTACCGCCTGCCACCCACCACCCGGCTAGGCCGGGTGCTGCTGGCCGTCTCCAACCTGGAACGCTCCGTCGACTTCTACACCAACGTCATCGGACTATCCCTCCTCTCCGAGACCACCACCGGCCAACACCGCGTAGCCCATCTCGGAATCAAGGGCGCCCCCCAGGTCCTACTCCAACTCCAGCAGACTCCCGGAGTCCAACCCATCCACCGTCGTACCCGCCTGGGCCTCTACCACACCGCCTTTCTCCTCCCCACCCGCGAAGCCCTCGCCGCCTTTATCCATCATCTGCAAACCCGCGGCATACCCTTCGGATCCGCCGATCACCTGGTAAGCGAAGCTCTCTACCTCACCGATCCCGACGGACTCACCGTAGAGGTCTATGCCGATCGCCCCAGCGACCAATGGACCGTCGAAGACCGCGAACTCCTCCTCGGCGTCCTCCCCCTTACGCTTCCCCTCACGCTGGACGACCCGATGCCCCCAACCCCCCAGGCGAAAGGCCTCCAATCCGGAACCGGCACCTCCGGAACCCGCACCTCCGGAAGCTGGACCGGCGCCCCGCTCGGAACCACCCTGGGCCACCTTCATTTCTATATAGGCGATCTGCAGCAGGCCAAGAACTTCTATCACCACGCCCTCGGTCTAGCGGTTTCGCAATGGGTGTACACCGAAGCCACGCCACCTTTCGTGGTTTTCTCCCAAAGAAAACCACTCCTCGCGACCTTTATGAGGCCACCGTAATTGCGAAACCGCTCTAGACATCATGACCTGGCGTTATCCCGGAGCTCTCTTCACCTCGGCCGGCGGATATCACCATCACCTCGGCCTCAACACCTGGGCCGCCGGCTCGCCCCCCGCCTCCAACCACGACGCCCGCCTACTCCACTGGGAACTGCTCCTCCCCACCCAAGACGACGTGGAACAACTGAAAGCCAACCTCCACCGATCCGGCTACCCCACAGCCCTCACCAACACAGGCGAACCCACCCTCACCGACCCCTGGGGAATCCAGCTAGTCCTGCAAACCGAGTAGCCCGAAATAAACCCTGGGTGGCCCATTCAAGCCTTGGCTTGAGTGGCGCAGTTTTCCCGCGTCGCCTTCAAAAATAATTCTTGAAACACGTTAACTAAACACCCCAAACTCGAATCTATATCGGTGACAAATAAAATCGACTATCCTGGCACTCCACCTGCGCCGCGTGGCCCTTTCCATCGCGGGCATCGAGCACCTGTGTAAAGTACTTATTTGACGAGTCAGGTCAGGTCCACATGAAGACGCTCCAGCCAACCCAAGACGTTCCAACACAAAACGGAGCAGAAGTTCCCAGCCCCCTCGTCAGACAAGCGAGGTGCTCGCCAGCGGAAGGGGGGCTTATTGCGCTTAATGCGCTTATTGCGCAACCTTTTTTAACAGCCAGCAAGGCAAAACCACCGCGGAGGGGGGCTTATCGCGCTTATCGCGCTTAATGCGCAACCTTTTTACACCGGCAGAACACCAAAGCACCGCGAAGGGCCTCTTACTTCGCGCGCCGCCGCCTGTTCCCTCGCGCTCCTGCTCACCACCCTCCCCCTCAGCAGCCAAACCCAGCCCTCGCGCATCGCGGCCCAGCCGCCCGCACCGCCCGCCTCGCCCCGCTATCAACAAATGCAACAGCATCTCGCCGCCGGCTGGAACACCTGGGATGTCCACAGCGTCACCACCCAGGTCCTTCTACCCGAAGGCCTGGCCATCCACCTCGGCCTCAAGCACAACTCCACCCTGGTCCCCGAATCATTCCTGGGCGACGCCCTTATAGGCCGCCAGAACCCAGGCGCGGAGCAGGTCTTCCCCGGCCCCCATGCCTGGCAGGGCGCCTACACCGACCTGCGTCTCTCCTGGAAAGGCCACAACCTCCGCCTGCAAACCGCGCACGACGGACCCAACCTGGTCATGCTCGCCACCCCGCTTCCTTCGCAAACCCCATCCGCGCTTCCGCCCACCCTCGTCCTTTCCGTGAACTATCTCTGGAACCGCCCCGGCACCGTCCTTAAAGAGAACACCCACCTCGCAGCTCGCTCGCCCGCACCACACCGTCAACATCTACTGCACCTGTGAGCGCCCGCCGCAGCCGGACGTGAACCTGCCCGTCGCCAGCCCCTACTACTCCATCGACTTCGTCCAGCCCGTCGGCCTCACCA
Source organism: uncultured Acidobacteriaceae bacterium (assembly GCA_963758385.1). Lineage (GTDB taxonomy): Bacteria > Acidobacteriota > Terriglobia > Terriglobales > Acidobacteriaceae > PALSA-350. Next base: position 9,872 of record CAVWVA010000004.1, read on the forward strand.
CCGGCGCGCCCCTCCCCATAGAAAAAATCCAGGCCATCATCCAACACGCCGCCGAAGCCTACACCCAATCCGTCGCCAAAAACGGCAAGGCCGCCGAAGTAGTGGACGCTATCCAAACCGTCCTCGGCTGGGACACCATCTACGAGCCCGAAGGCCGCCGCGTCCTCTCCCCCGTTAGCCGCGTCTGGAGTCTCAACTGGGGCGGCTACGTCCTCTTCGATTGGGATACCTTCTTCGCCGCCACCATGGCCTCCGTCGGCGATCGCGATCTGGCCTACGCCGACGCCATCGAAACTCTTGCGCAGCGCAACCCAGCAAGGCTTTGTGCCCAACTACGCCCGCACCGGCGGCTGGAAAAGTTCCGACCGCTCCGAGCCGCCCGTCGGCGCCATCACCGTCCTCGGCCTCTACCAACAATTCCACGACCGCTGGTTCCTGCAGGAAGCCTTCACCCCCCTCCTGCGCTGGAACCGCTGGTGGGCCGAGAACCGCGACATCCAGGGCTATCTCACCTGGGGAAGCGACGGCCAAAACGCGCCCCCCAATCTCGACGACAAGTCGCGCGGAACCCGCGTGGGCGCCATCCTCGAGTCCGGCCTCGACAACAGCCCCATGTACGATAGCGCCGTCTACAACGCCGAAACCCACAAACTGGAATACGCCGACGTCGGCCTCATGAGCCTGTACATCGCCGACTGCGACGCCCTGGCCACCATCGCCGACGCCCTCGGCGAAACCGCCTCCGCCAAAGAGATTCGCGACCGAGCCACCCGTTATCGCGCCAAGCTCGCGACCCTATGGAACAGCGACGCCGGCATCTTCCTCAACAAAGATCTCCACACCGGCCAATTCAGCACTCGCCTCTCCCCAACCAACTTCTATCCACTCCTGGCCAAAGCCGCCACCCCGCAGCAAGCCGATCAAATGATCAAAGACCACCTGCTCAACCCAAAAGAATTCTGGGGAGACTGGGTCATCCCCTCGATCGCCCGCGACGATCCCGCCTTCAAAGATCAGGAATACTGGCGCGGCCGCATCTGGGGACCCATGAACTACCTCGTCTATCTGGGCCTGCGAAACTACGACCACCCGGAAGTCTCGCGAGACTTCGCGCAAAAATCCTACGACCTCTTTCTGCAAGAATGGAAAAAGAACGGCCACGTGCACGAGAACTACAACGCCATCACCGGAGCCGGCGACGACGTGCACAGCAGCGACCGCTTCTATCACTGGGGAGCCCTGCTTGGATACATCCAGTACTTGCAGCAAACCACCCAACCCTGACCTACCGGGCGGGGAACAGGAACTGCAGCATCTCACCCGCGCGTTCGGCCCAGGCGGATTCCGTATGCTCGCCGCCCTCCGCTTCCAGGTATGCCAGGTCTTTGCCGAGCTGCCAGCCTTTTCTCATCAGCCCATCGCGCAGCGCCCGCGTATCGGGCACCGCCCCCTGCTCTTTGCTCCCGATGTCCAGCCATATCCGCAGCTCCGGCTTTTGCTTCAGCTCCGCAACCGTCTTCAGGATCGCCCGCTTGCGCCACCACACCGAAGGCGACATTACCGCCAGCCTCGAAAACACCGCCGGATACCGCAAGCCCAGGTACAGCGTAACCAGGCCGCCCAGCGAAGACCCCCCCATCCCGCAATGCTCCGCCCCCGGCAGCGTCCGGTACTGCGCATCGATAAAGGGCTTCAGCTCCTCCACCAGCATGCGTCCATACAACTCCGCCTGTCCGCCGCCCAGCCGCTTGTCGACCACCGGCGTGTACTCATCGATGCGCCTCTCCCCCGCGTTGTAAATCCCAACAATGATCAGCGGCTCGATCGAACCGGCCAGCGAAAGCGCATCCGCCGTCTCGCCCAGGTGCCAATAATTTCCCTTGATGAACGACGTCTCAGGATCGAACAAATTCTGTCCATCCTGCATATACAGCACAGGGAACCGGCGTTCCCCGTCCGCCTCATACATAGGCGGAACATAAACAATCAGGTCGTGGTGATCGTCCATCAACCTTGAAATAAACTTTTCGTGCTTCGTCAGCCGCGGTTGGTCGATGGTGATAACCGTTTTGTAGAATAGTGGTTCTCTAGCTTACCAAAGGAGAAACCTTGCATCGCGAATACCATCGCTGGTGGTCCCACGATCTCGGCCGCGACATGGAACTGCTCTGCTTCGGCCACTCTGGAACCAAAGTCCTCGTCTTCCCCACCTCCATGGGCCGCTTCTACGAGTACGAAAACAACGGCATGGTCGGCGCGATCGCTGACCGCATTGAAGCCGGCCATTTGCAGCTCTACTGCGTCGACAGCGTAGACGCCGAGAGCTGGTACAACAAGGGAGCTCACCCCTATTGGCGCGTGCAGCGCCACATGCAATACGAGCGCTACATCGTAGGCGACGTGCTGCCCCTGATGGACAAGAAGAACCAAACTCCGCGTCTGATCTCGACCGGCTGCAGCTTCGGAGCCTATCACGCCGCCAACTTCGGCTTCCGTCATCCTGACCGCGTGACCGGCATCGTAACCATGGGCGGAGCCTTCGACATGAGGGACTTCGTAGACGGCTGGTACAGCGAAGATCTTTACTTCAACAACCCGCCCGACTACCTGGCCAACTGCACCGACCCCTGGAAGTACAACCACATCCGGACCGTTCTCTCCACCGGAGAGTGGGACATGTGCTGGGAAAAAAACGAACGCTTCGCCACCGTCCTACGCAACAAAGGAATCCGGCACGAACTCTACGTCTGGGGCGACCGAAGCTTCCACGACTGGCCCTGGTGGCGTCCCATGGCAAGAATGTACCTGGAGTAGAACCTGCTCGCGCCTAGCCCATTAACTGATGCGGGTGCCCCATCCTTCGCGCATTTTGCGAAGAGTGGGAAATGAAGCACTCAACTGACCATTCTCCTCACTCCCCCCGAACCCTAAGCCGAGCCGCGCAATTCTTCCCAAACGGATTAGCCAAAAACGTCCCCGGAAAACCAGTAACAATCACAGTGCCATCCTCAGCATTAAAACGCGCCAACCGAAACTCACCATCCGGAAGCTCATTCAGCCTCTTCCAACTCTGCCCACGATCCGCACTGGCATACACCCCGGTAAGCGAAGTCACCACCTCATGGCCAGGCCGTGCCGGGTCGACCTCCACACTAAACGCCCGAATACTATTCCCCGCCTCGTCCTCATTCCGATGCAACAAAAACTGCGCATGTGTCACCCGCTCCACCGTGTCCGCGCTCAAGGGGTTATAAACCCCCCAACAAGCCGCCAGGTGAGGGCCGCCGACCGTATCAATCCCCTGGATCGCCGAATCGTCGCCCACTCCATCAATCCGGCGCCACAACCGTGTGTGTGCCCGAAGCAGAAACGCCTGATCCCCCGTGCCTACATACAACGTGCTGCGCTCCGCACTCTTGGCATCACCAAACTCCATGGAAAGAACATCCATCTGCGTTGGCAACTCAGGCAGCTTCCCATCCTGAATCCAAGAGCCATCCTTACCTTTGCGATAAGTAACAATCTCCGGCTCCATATCAAAGTAACCAAAGCCGATCATCATGCGCTTCCCATCGGCCGTGATCTTCACCGCGCCGCCCTTCACCGGGTCGCCGACTTTCTTGGCAATGCTCACCCAAGGATCAGGTTCAGTAACCCGCGGACCCGCAATCGGTTTCACCACCGCATCCAAACTACCCGGCCGAGCCAACACCTGAAACGCACCCCGCTGCGTCGTGATTACAAACTCTCGTCCGCCGGGAGCCACGCCCAACCCATTACGCTCGCCCTCCCCAATGTCCGCATCGAAATACTTGCCATCCACCCGAGCCACCGCGGTCCAGGTTCTGCCGCCATCAGAAGACTTCGAGATATACATCGCCCGGTCCGGCGAAGGCACCTTGCTGCTCAGGTCCGCCGTAAGTCCCCACACAACATGAGGATTCCTAACGCTGGGATCACCAGCCATCGCCTCAATAAAATCGCTGCCGAACTGATGGCTTCCCGGAAGGCTCTCTATCTTACGGACAGGGCAATCGTCCGTCGGGGGCAGAGGCACCCGCCCCCAAGCCAGCAGGGGGAACGCCATCACCAGGAATATTCCACGAGACCACGCCATTTCTCCGATCATAGGGTGGTTTCGGTCACCTGCAAAACCGAAATGTGCTTAACTGAAAGTATGCTTTAGAATTAGGCTGTTTGACTCGTCCCAAGGCAATGTTTACGGGCCTTCTCGTATTGCACCTAAGGAGCCGCCGTGAAGAAAATCGGAATCATCTTCGGGATGGAGTCAACCTTCCCACCCGCCTTGGTCGACAAAATCAACTCCTTCGCCGACCCCGAGATTCAGGCCGAGTTGGCCACCATCGGCGAAGTGCGCATGGCGGAGCCCTCTCCCTACCACGTCATCATCGACCGCATCTCCCACGACATTCCTTTCTACCGCGGCTACCTCAAAAACGCGGCCCTCTCCGGATCGATCATCATCAACAATCCCTTCTGGTGGAGCGCCGACGACAAGTTCTTCAACTTCGCCCTGGGCACCAAGCTCGGCGTAGCCATCCCAAAGACCGTGCTGCTGCCCCACAAGCACTTTCCGCCCGGCACCACCGAGCGCTCCATGCGCAACCTCGAGTACCCGCTCCCCTGGGACAGCATTTTTGACTACATCGGCTTTCCCGCCTTCCTCAAGCCCTTCGACGGCGGCGGCTGGAAAGACGTCTACAAGGTCGATTCGCCCAACGAGTTCTTCGACGCCTACGACCAAACCCGCGACCTTTGCATGACCCTGCAAACCGCCGTCAAATTCAAGGAATACTTCCGCTGTTACTGCGTCGGCCAGCAGAAAGTTCACATCATGCACTACGATCCGTCCGCGCCCTTCCACGAACGCTACGTCAAAAATCCTGCGCCCGTTGCCCCCGGCCTCCTGGAGCGGGTGGAGCGCGACTGCCTCACCCTCTGCCGCGCCCTGGGCTACGACCTCAACACCGTGGAGTTCGCCTGTGAAGACGGCATCCCCTACGCCATCGACTTCATGAATCCCGCTCCCGATGCAGACATAAACTCCGTAGGCCCGGCCAACTTCGAATGGATCGTCAACCACGTAGCCGAGCTCGCCATGGAGAAGGCCAGAAAACACACAGGCAAAGTTGCAGAATATCGCTGGAGCGCCTTCCTCGGCGGCCCATCCACAACCCCATCCAAGCGCCCGGAAAGCGTCGAGCAAACCACCATGCAGGAGGTACGCGGATGAACCGTCCCAGTTTCAGCATAGGCATCGAAGAGGAATATCAAACCATCGATCCGGAAACCCGCGATCTGCGCTCCCACATCCAATCCGAAATTCTGCCTAAGGCCAAGCTCGCAACCATGGACCGCGCCAAGCCGGAACTTCACCAGTCTGTGGTGGAGGTAGGCACCAAGGTCTGCCGCGACATCGACGAAGCCCGCGAAGATATTCTCGATCTGCGCCGGCAAATGATCACATTGACCAGCGAGAGCGGCATGTGGCTCGCCGCCGCCAGCACGCATCCCTTCGCTGACTGGAGAACCCAGGACATCTACCCTGATGAGCGCTACAAACAGGTCGTGGAAGATTTGCAGCTGGTGGCGCGGGCCAATCTCGTCTTCGGCTTGCACATCCACGTAGGCATTGAGGATCGCAACACCGCGATCCACATCATGAACTCAATGCGCTACTTCCTGCCCCACATCCTTGCCCTCTCCTCGAACTCCCCTTTTTGGGAGGGCACGAAGACCGGCTTCAAATCCTATCGTTCCAAAGTCTTTGAGCGCTTTCCCCGCACCAACATTCCAGACGTCTACGCCAACTGGGACGAATACGAAACCTTCATCAACCTGCTGGTCAAAACCAACTGCGTCGACAACGGCAAAAAAGTCTGGTGGGATATTCGCCCTCACCCCTTCTTCAACACATTGGAAGTTCGCGTATGCGACATCCCCATGCGGCTCGACGAAACCATGGCCATCGCGGCGCTGATCCAGGCCACTGTGGGCATGCTCTACGACCTGCATGCAAAGAACAAGAGCTATCGCATCTATTCTCGCGCCCTCATCATGGAAAACAAGTTTCGCGCCGCCCGCTACGGCATCGACGGCAAACTGATCGACTTCGGCAGGGAAGAAGAAGTGCCCATGCGCGACCTGATGATCGAATACATCGACCTTATCTCCGATGCAGCCAAACAACTCGGCTGCGAGCGCGACATCGCCTACATCCACGAAATGCTCAGAATGGGTACAGGCGCGGACCGGCAGCTCAAGGTCTACGAGGAAACCGGCGACTTGAAGAAGGTGGTCGACTACATCGTGGCGGAAACACGTGTGGGCGTGATGCAGGAAACGGCCGCCTTGCAAAGATAGAAAGAGAGGGAGCTGCTTGGCCCAACCCGTTTTGACCGACATCACCACGGATCGACTTCGATCCCGAGTTTTCACCCGGCGCCTATAACGCCGTCAACACCTGTCTGCGCATTCAGCGCTCCGAGAAAGTAACCCTGATCACCGACAATGCCTGCCGCGAGATCGCCGCCAGCATCGCCCAGGAGCTGACCAAGGTGGGCTGCACCTTCAAGGCCTTCCTGCTGGAAGATCTCGCTCCCCGTCCCCTGGCCGGCTTGCCCCGCGAAATCGCGGACGACATGGAGACCAGTGACGTAAGCATCTTCGCCGTGCGCGTCCAGCCCAACGAGCTCAAGTCGCGCATGGAGATGACAGCCATCGTCAATCGCCGGCGCATGCGCCACGCCCACATGGTCAACATCAACCGCCAGATCATGCTCGAAGGCATGCGCGCCGACTTCAACCATGTCGATGCACTCAGCAGCAAGGTGATGGAGATCGTCAGCAAGGCAAAGGAGATCACCGGCAAAACCGCCGCCGGCTGCAACTTCACCGGCACGCTCAACCCGGACTATCGCTGGATCAAGACCAGCGGCATCATCAGCCGCGACAAGTGGGGCAATCTCCCTGGAGGCGAAATCTTCACCTCGCCCGGGGAAGTGAATGGAGTCTACGTAGTCGACGGCGTCGTTGGTGACTATCTTTGTGACAAATACGGCGACCTCGAGCATCAGCCGTTGACCATCCGCATGCAAGGCAATCGCATCACCGAAGTCTTCAGCGAAAACAAAGTGCTGGAGCAGGATTTCTGGTCCTACACCCACACCGACGAAAATAGCGACCGCGTGGGCGAGTTCGCCATCGGCACCAACATTGAACTGACCAACGTGATCGGCCAGATCCTGCAGGATGAGAAATTTCCCGGCATCCACATCGCCTTTGGCAATCCTTATGGGGAGCACACCGGGGCCAAGTGGTACTCCGGCACCCACATCGACGTGGTGGGCCGCAAATTCGATATCTGGGTAGACGGCCGCCAGATCATGGAGAAGGGCCGCTTCCTGATAGAGGACTGATCATGATCCCCGCCTTGCGCGAGGCATTCAACCGCGATTTTCGACCTGAGATTTACCATCAGTTCCTTCGCAGCCTGGAGGACGCCGCTGGCACGCCGATCGCCTTCCGTGTGTCTGAAACACCCTGCTTCCTGCCCAAAGCGTTGCTCGATCAGATGGCGGAGTATGGCCGCGACCTGGTTCTGCAGTTGATGAACAATCCTGAGTATCTACGCGCCTCCGATGGAACCATTCCCCCGCAATACAACGTTGCCAACGAGTCGCCGCGCCCCATGTTCCTGCAAGTCGACTTCGGCCTGGTGCGCAACGCGAGCGGCGAATTAGAGCCCAAGCTGGTGGAGCTGCAGGCCTTTCCTTCGCTCTACGAATACCAGCCGGTACTGGCTCAGCAGTATGTAGAGTCGTACGGTCTTTCAGCGGACCTGGGGATCTATCTCGGAGGCCATGATCGCAATACGTATCAGCAACGGATGCGTGAGCTGATCGTCGCCGATCACGATCCGGAAAACGTGATTCTCCTGGAGATCCATCCGGAAAAGCAAAAAACGCTCTGCGACTTCCTCATCACGCAGCAGAACCTGGGCATCGCTATCGTGGATATCCTCGACTTGAAGAAACGCGGCGAACGTCTCTTCTACCAGAAGGGAAGCCGCGAAATTCCCGTACGCCGTATCTATAACCGCTGCATCGTGGATGAATTGGAGCGGAAGGGAATCGAACTGCCTTTCGACCTGACCCAGCCGCTCGACGTGGAGTGGGCAGGGCATCCCAACTGGTACTACCGCATCAGCAAGTTCTCTGTCCCGTACCTGAACCACGCCTGTGTGCCCACCACGTGGCTGCTCGACCGCAACAGCACCGTGCCGCCAGACAACGAAAATTACGTGTTGAAGCCGCTCTACTCCTTTGCCGGGCTGGGCATCAAGTTCAATCCCACGCAGGCCGACGTGGATGCCATACCGCGAGAGCAGCGCCACCAGTACATGCTGCAGCAGCGCATGCGTTTCGAGCCGGTCATTGAAACTCCCCATGGCTTAACCCAGGTGGAGATTCGCATCATGTATGTGTGGCCCGAGGGGCAGCAGCTCATGCCCGTGCTGCCGCTGCTCCGCATGGGCCGCGGCATCATGATGGGTGTAGACCACAACCGCAACCTCGAATGGGTAGGCGGCTCAGCGGCATTGTGGGTCTAAGCTACTGTGTCCAGCGATAGATCGTGAACTTGTGGATGTACGCCGTGACGGTGCCGCTCTTGGGACTCGCGCCTTCAATCTGGAATTGGACGTTCACGTCTCCTGGTCCCCAGTGGAGAAAGTGCGCAGATTCGAGCGTCGCATTCTTGAAAGCCGTGTAAACACCATCCAGGATCACGTAGTCATGCGTGACGTATCCGTTCGGGTCGCGGTGCTCGCCGATCTGGATGTGATGCCACACATTGGCCTTCCAGTCCGCGGGATTGCACTTGATCCCACTGGACTTCCAGTGATCGTGGCTCCCCGAGGTATAGCCGTATTCCCATTGCCCGATTTCTCCGGAGCACTGGGTCGACAAAATGATCGTTTCGTCGTTCGCAATCACCTGGTTGATATCCAGTTCAAGATTCTTTACCTCAGACGGAATCGGTAGGAAAACATAGGTGTCCAACACGAAATAGTTCGACTGGGGATCCTTGGTAAATTGGTTACTCCAACGCTCGCCCGCCTGGTCGGAGTAGGTCATGTAAAACTTGCGCGCATCGTCATACAAAGGCGTGCTTGCCGGATACACAGTCGATCCTTTGGAAGACCCAGGTGTGCCCCCATCGTGGTTCTGCATCCACTTGTAGGAGCCATCCAAATTACCCGACGAAATAGCATTCGTGGGGATGCTGGGCGAAGCCGGCGCTTTGCTGGAAGTGATGGTGAAGGTAGTGCTGACCGTCGGGCACTCGCCATGGGCGGTCCAGGATTTGAAGTGGATGGAATGGGTTCCGGTAGGAATGGCCTGGGCGGTGACATCGATATCGTAGGCAGTCTCCCCCAGAACAATTCCCGTGGTGCTGTCGATCGAATAGCCGAAAGATTTAGGAGGAACTCCTTCACATCCGACGTTGTGCGCCTTTATGAGTGCCGGAGAACTGATCTTTGCCCCATTGATTGGGCTCGCCACTGTAATGTCCGACGCAAAAGCTTGAGAGGAGGCTGCTACGCCAGACGAGGCCGCGAGCAGAAAAAGAGCCGCCAGGCGCGACGGCGCGAGGCTCAGGTGCCAACGATTTCTCTGCATGATGGACGGATGCTCCTTAGGGGATGGGTCGAGCTACGAGTGGGGGCCTCCAGTATACCCATCAGAAGGAGCAACATGAAAGGAAAGTTAAGAGTAAGTTAACGTCCGAAACGGGCGGGCATTTCTTTTTAAAGAAAAAGCTTGCATCGTCTCTAGTGGTGTAGTTAACTACACCACTAGAGAGGCTCACAGACCGAAGACTCTCTGGTAAAGGCCTTATCTGGAAAACAGGATGGATCTCGAGTGGAACGACAGTCAGCCAATTTACCGCCAGCTTCGCGACCGCGTTGCCGACATGATTCTTGACGGCGCGCTCAAAGAAGGCGATCCGTTACCGTCCGTGCGCAATGTCGCGGCCGAATACCGGGTCAATCCGATCACAGTTCTCAAGGGCTACCAGCAACTGGTCGACGAGCAGTTGGTGGAGAGTAGGCGAGGTCGCGGCATGTTCATCAATGCGGGTGCGCGCAAACTGCTGCTGCAGGGCGAACGCCAGAAGTTTCTTGCCGAGCAGTGGCCGAGGATTTATGCCACCATTCAGCGGCTCGGCCTGAGCGTAGACGAGTTACTCGACGCGGCACAGGCGAAAGCCCCGAAGGAGCAGCGCTGAAGCCATGGCATGTATAGAAGCGCATGGCCTGCGTAAGGTCTTCGGCAAAACCGTGGCGCTCGATAGCGTGGACCTGCGCGTCGAAGAGGGCCGCATCCTGGGGCTGATCGGCCCCAATGGCGCAGGCAAGAGCACCGCCCTGCATGCGATCCTCGGCCTCACTCCGTTCGAGGGAGAACTGAAAGTGCTCGGGCGCAACCCCTGGACCGAGCGCGATCAGCTGATGCGCGACGTTTGCTTTATTGCCGACGTCGCAGTCCTGCCGCGCTGGCTGCGGGTTTCGCATGCGCTCGATTTTGTCGCCGGCGTCCATCCGCGATTCGATCGCGCCAAGGCGGAAGCCTTCCTTGCCAGGACCACGATCAAGCGATCGAGCAAGGTAAGGGAATTGTCCAAGGGCATGGTGACCCAGTTGCACCTGGCCCTGGTCATGGCCATTGACGCAAAATTGCTGGTGCTGGACGAGCCGACGCTCGGCCTCGACATCCTCTATCGCAAGCAGTTTTACGATTCCCTGCTCAACGAATACTTCGACAGCAGCCGCACCATCGTGGTGACCACGCACCAGGTGGAAGAGGTGCAGCACGTGCTCACCGACGTCATGTTCATAAGGACCGGCCGCATCGTGCTCGATTGCAGCATGGATGCATTCGAGGTGCGCTATCAGGAAGTGATGGTGCATCCCGAGCAGGCAGCGGCGGCGCGGGCACTCAAGCCGATTCACGAGCGCCAGTTATTCGGACGCAGCATTCTTATATTTGACGGCGTCGATCGCCAGCAGTTGGTCGCGCTCGGCGAAGTGCGCACCCCCAGCATTGCTGATCTGTTCGTCGCCGTAATGGGCGAGAAGGCCGGCGAGCAAGAAGGCGAGCAAAAAGGAGCCGCAAGATGAATACTCAATTGGATCCCGGGGTGCCAGTGATTCGTCCGATGTACTGGTCGCTACGGCGCGAATTATGGGAGCACCGCTCCGTCTTCATTGCCCCGCTGGTCGCGGGTAGCCTGGGTTTTTTGGTCTTTCTGATTAGCCTTTACTACCTGCCGGCTAGCATGCGGGTGCTGCCGAGATATGAGCCCTCGGACCAGCTCGTCCGGCTCTCCATGCCGTATAGCCATGCCTCCATGCTGGTGTTCGTGACCGCGTTCATCGTCGGGATTGTCTACTGTCTCGACGCGCTGCACGGGGAACGGCGTGATCGCAGCATTTTGTTCTGGAAGTCGCTGCCGGTTTCCGATCTTACCGCCGTGCTCGCCAAGGCTACCGTCCCTCTAGTGGTTCTGCCGCTGGTTGCTTTCGCCGTCTCGGTCGCAATTGAATTGATCATGCTGGTGATTAGCCTTGGCGTCCTGCTGGTAAGCGGCGGGGGCACTGCCGCCATGGTGTGGACGCACTTGCCCATCTTCCAGCTGATACTGGTGCAGCTTTACACGCTGCCTCTGATCGCGCTCTGGTATGCGCCAATCTACGGTTGGCTGTTGCTGGTCTCGGGCTGGGCGCGGCGGACTCCATTTCTATGGGCCGTGCTGCCGCTACTCGCGATTGCCGCACTCGAGAAAATTGCCTTTAGCACTTCTTATTTTGCTTCGCTGATAGTGGACCGCCTGATTGGATTTGCCACCCATGCCTTCAACTTTATAACGCCCGAGGGCACTCCGATTGATCCGCATTTTATTCCCGTGACGCAACTTGCTCCAGGTCGGTTTTTGAGTACTCCGGGATTGTGGATCGGACTGGTATTCGCGGTTCTATTCCTGGCTGCCGCGGTCCGGCTGCGGCGCTACAGGGAGCCGATCTAAGGCGGGCTCGTCCCTGCAGAGGAACCACGGCTCGTGTTGCTACGAGATGTGGGATACCCCGAACCTCAACGTTCCCTTGGTGGTGGCGGAAAAGTCGCCGCTGTAGCGCCGTGGGTTCGTAAGGGTTGAAGTCCCCGCGGTCTTTGCGAATTTAAATCTCACAAATGTGTTCAGGAGGACGTATGGAATCCGTGATTGTTCTTAACTCAGCAAGCGAATCCACTTCTCTCTCACCTACGGCCCAGATCTGGCAAGACGTTCTGGCGCAGGCGATGACCGGCGAACTCATCGCCGCGATGAACTACGCCTCTCTATCTGAGATATGTGACGATCCCGCGGAAATTGCCGATGCGCTGGAGCATGCGGAGGGTGAGCGCGGCCACGCTGCTGCGTTTGCTGCCGAGGGGCGCCGGATCGGCGTGAACGTCCCCAGCAATGTCGGCGCAAAGCATTGGAAGCGGCTGCGCGAAGCGTTCCTGCGGCGCATCGCGGAGCGCGACTTTATCGGCTGCCTGATCGTGCAGGAGATCATGCTGGAGTCGTTCGCCGTCGCCAGCTACGCGCGGGTGGGGAAGATGGCGCCGGGAAGTCTGGGCAAGACCTTCGCCGCCATCGCCGCGGAGGAAGAAGACCACATCGATCACGCCATGGCAATTCTTAAAGCGGAGCGGGCCCTCAACCCGCAGCGCTTCGATCACAAACTGCACCAGCTCCATCTCGAGGTGATGACCACCCTGGCCGAGATGCTGGCCAAAGACTGCAGCCATGGCCACTGCGAGGTGTGCCACGGCAGTTGTGTGAAACCGTCACTGTTCGAGGTTAGCCTGTCCGCGGCAGAGCTGCGCGGAGTGTCACTGCAACAGTATCTAAAGACGCTGGATAAGTTAGGGCTCCCCGGGGAGGTAACTCTTACATGGGTGATAACGTTGCCAGTATAGCCACCGTCGATTTCGCCCTGGTGGGGCATCAGGAGAGTTGGAGAGCGGCCGCGGACGTCCTCGCGGTCCTGCGCGGGCCGAAGCATACGCCGCTGCCGGAGCAGGAGATCAAGGATATCCTGCCCTGGATCCCTCCCCGGCCCGTCTGCCACGTGGATGTGCGATCGGTGGCAGGCGCAAAAGCCCGCGGCCTCTACATCGACTCCTTCATCCCCCCGGACCACCTGGGCGCTGCCTACATGCACGACAACATTACCCGGGTTCGCGAGGCAGCGGCCTGCGCGGTCAAGGCAGAAGCGAAAATCGTAAGCCTGGGCGGTTTCAGCTCCATCCTGATCGAGGGCAACTTCGATCAGCTTCCAGAGAGACACGATACGGTCTTCACCACCGGCAACACGCTGACAGTAGCTTTCATCGTCCAGGGGATTAAAGAGATGTGCCTGCGGCAGGGGCGAAAGCTCCGCAACGCGACCCTGCTTATCGTCGGAGCAACCGGAGACGTGGGTTCCGGCTGCGCGCGCTGCCTGGCGCCTGGGGTACGACGGGTCCTGCTTTGCGCACGCAACCTGGAGCGGCTGCGCAGGCTGGCCGCCGAGTTAGAAGCGGCTGGAGCGCAGGTAGAGATCGCGGCTAGCCTGGAGCAATTCTCCACCGCGGCCGATGTCGTGATCTGCGCCGCCAGCCTTGCCTCTCCTTCGCTCCTGCTGGACCGCATTGCGCCGGAGGCAATCGTCTGCGATGCGGGCTATCCCAAAAACCTCTCCCCTTGCGCGCAGACGCCTGGCCTGCAGATCTTCTTTGGAGGTCTGGGACAGGTCACTGGCGGATTGAGCTTCACGCCGGATTTTCATGGCATTCTGAATCGGCATCCATTTCCCGATGTGGTCCATGGATGTCTGCTCGAAGGCATGGCGCTGGCGTTGGAGCGCCGGTTCGAGCCCTTTTCGCAAGGCAGGGGATTCATCACACCCGCGCGGGTTGAGCAGATGGAGTCGATTGCCGCACGGCATGGCATCTACCTGGCGCCGCTCTACAACGCCGCAGGACCCGTGGTGCGGCAAGAGGAACCCGTGGGGCAGCAAGACGATCGTTTCGTCATGATGCGGTAGGCTGAAGTGTGACGTTCCTATTGCGTGTACGGCGAGCGCTCTCGTTTGCCACTTGTCTCGTTCTGCTGTACCTGCAGCCCGGCAGCGCCCAATCCTCTTTGCCCGGGTCGAGCGGAAAATTTCTCATCGCTTCGGACTTCCATTTCAATCCCTTTGCCGATCCAACGTTGGTTGCCGATCTTGCGTCAAGCGATCCCCGCGCGTGGGAAGCGATTCTCAATCGATCGAAGCTAACCGCCTACAGTCAGAATCATCAGGACACCAACTGGTGGCTGCTGCAGTCGTCTTTGGATGCCATGCGCGCGACCCTGCCGCAGCCCGCGCTGTTGATGATCACAGGCGACTTGTTAGCCCATGGATTTCCCCAGAAATTCGCCGCCACTACCCATGACGAGGACCGCGAGCATTACCGCGCCTTTGTCCTCAAGACAGTGCGATTTCTTGCCTGGGAGATGCGGAAACGGTTCCCGCGTGCGCAGATCCTGATCACCCCGGGAAATAACGACGATGAATGCGGGGACTACGATATCGAGGCTGATGGCCCGTTTCTGAGCGACACCGCGGCCCTGGCGCGGAACATCGCGCGGGTGGACGGGCAGTTCACAGGGGACTGGAAGGCATTAGGCAGCTACGCGGTTGACCCAAGGACCATTCCGGGAATTCGTATCCTCGCGGTCAACTCTGTTTTCTTTTCCAACAAATATCAGGCGGCCAGCTTCACCCATGGTTGTGCCGCGGTCGATTCCAACGCCGCCGCTCGCACCCTGGACTGGCTAAGCTCCAGTCTTGCCCGGGCCAGAGAAGCACACAAGAAGGTCTGGCTCATGTTTCACATCCCTCCCGGCATCGACGGCTACGCAACCATGATGAATTACCGGCAGCTCTCGCAGGGAGTGGTTTCTCCCACAGAGGAGTTGTGCCGCAAGGCGATTGTTCCCATGTGGAACCCAGCCTGGACTGCGCAATTCACCACCATCCAGCGGGAGTATTCGACCACGATTGCGGCTAATTTTGCCGGCCATAATCACACCGACGATTTCCGCGTGATGCAGAGCGACGGGGGCAGGGGAGGGTTCGTATTGATCGATCCGCCCATCTCTCCCATCTACGGGCAAAATCCCTCATTCCGGGTAATCGACTTCAAGAGCGACGGTTCGCTGGCGGACCAATCGACCTACTATGTGACCAACCTCAAGAATGCGCGGAGCGACAACCCCGGAACGTGGACCAGGGAGTACAGCTTTGTTGAGGAGTGGGATAGCCCCCAACTGGACGCAAGCAGCCTGAGCAGCATCTACGGCCGGATCAAGGGCAACCCGCAGGCGCGTGGCCAATGGCTGAAGCTACTCAATGTCTCGAGCTCCGATGACACGGTCCCCGCGGCCGGTGTAGACAGCCTCGATTGTGCAATCGCCGGCCTTGAGCCGGATTCGTATCAATCATGTTATTGCCCGGCGGCCGGAGCGCGGGACCCACTGCCGGCGAACCCCTGAGCCTGCGTGCGTCCGTCTTCGGGGTATCCTTCAATCCTCGGGGTATTCTTGTTGAGTTCCGTGTGACGCTATGCTCATCACAGTCCGCCCAGCTGTTCTGGCCGATGTTCCGGCGCTCCAGACTCTTATCCGTGCGTCCGTGCTGGGCCTGCAGACCGCCGACTACACGGCGCAACAGAGGGAGCTGGCGCTCGAACGGGTGTTCGGCGTAGATACTCAGTTGATCGAGGACGGCACTTATTTCGTTGCCCGGATCACAGTGGACCAGGAGCAAGTGATCGCCGGCTGCGGCGGGTGGAGCAAGCGCAAGACGCTGTACGGAAGCGACCGCTGCGCGGGACGTGAGGATTCGCTGCTCGATCCCCACCATGATGCGGCCAAGATACGCGCGTTTTTTGTGCATCCCGATTGGGCCCGCCGCGGGATCGGCAGCAGGATTTTGCAGGTTTGTGAAGCTGCTGCGGCCAGCGCTGGTTTTCGCCGTTTCGAAATGGGAGCCACGCTCACCGGGGTGCCTTTGTACGTTGCCCGTGGCTATATCGCGCAGGAGCCCCGCGAAGTTCCCCTTGGCCCGGACCTCTCGCTGCCCATCGTCCGCATGGTGAAGCAGTTGTAATTTGCCTGAACATCGTTGCGTCCCGCCAAACTCGTCTACATTTTGTAACTGGCAGTGTATGTTCCGTTCCCATGCAAGCTGTCCCGCACTGCGAAGCCCGATTACGCCCTCCAGAGAGAGCCGGGGCGAGCGGATTGATCCCAGTTAAAACAGCTGAAAACAGGAAACTTATAAAGCCGCGCGCAGACAGCGGAATGCTTTCCGCGCGGGTCGGTTGAAGGAGCGCTCGGATTCCATTTTGCGAGTTCAAAAGGTAACAAATGTACCTCTACAGAAACGTTTTTGTATTTTCTTGAAATTCGCTTGACAACCCTACCCCCGGAGTATTCAGATACGTCGATCCCAAAAATGTGCGGCGATCGAACGTAGACGCGCCGCGCTACAGAATCGTTTCAGTTGCTTTGTTTTGGAGAGGTGTGTCAGTGATGGTAAAGAAATTCTCGTGGTTTGCCGCGTTCGCTTGCCTGCTTTTACTCAGTGGAAACCCCCTACTCGCACAAGGCGTCTTCGCTACTTTGACCGGTGTGGTAGCCGATTCCACGGGCGCTGTTATTCCCAACGCAAAGATCGTCCTGACCGATGCGACTTCAGGTTCGGCTCGCGACACGGTATCCGACGGGGACGGCTATTACACATTTGCTTCGGTGCCGGTCGGTTCCTACAACATGTCGGTCGCGGCCGCGGGCTTCAAGGATTTCAAGGCGGCTGCCATCGACTTAGGCGGCGGCGCGAAGCGCAATGTGAATGTCACCATGACCGTGGGCACGGCTGACCAGACTGTTTCGGTAAACGCAGAAAACATCGCACTGGCGACGACCGATTCCGGCGAGCGGTCGTTTTCGCTGGGAACCAAGGAACTCGAGAATTTCACCCAGGTGGGTAGCAACGCCGCTGAGTACATCAAGATCGTTCCCGGCTTCAGCATCCAGAACGGCACTGCGAATAAAGCCAACTACACTGGCCAAACCATCGGTATCAATGCGAACGGGGATTCAGGCAGCCAAAGTCCTCTGAATGCCGCCTCAGCCTACAACGGTTTGCCTTTCAACTCTTTGGACATCGTGGCCGACGGCGCGCACGTTTCCGATCCTGGTTGCAACTGCGATACGCCGGTCAACCCCAACTCTGATTTCCTGCAGGAATTTAAAGTGCTGACGTCCAACTTCAGCGCAGAAGATCAGAAGGGCCCGGTGCTTATCACTTCTGTCACCAAGGCAGGAGGCACCGACTACCATGGCAGCGCGTTTTTCTCCGCGCGCACTTACGCGCTCAACTCCAACGACTGGCTTTTCAATAACAGCGGTGAAAAGAGGCCGGGTGATAAGTTTTACTATCCCGGGGGCACGATCGGTGGTCCCATCTTCATCCCTGGAACCCGTTTTCACAAGAACAACACCAAGCTGTTCTTCTTTGCCGGTTACGAGTACTACTACCAGCTGCTCGATACCGGTTTGCTTAGGGCGACCGTGCCCACAGCAGGTGAGTTGAATGGTGATTTCTCTCCTGAAGAGGTGGCAAAGGAGGGCACAGTAACGGCATCTGGCAAGGCTCCTGGGCAGCTCACGAGCGGCGCGATTGCCAAGTTCGGGGGCACCCAATTGAGCCCCTGTGTCGGCCCTGCCGATGGCACGTGCATCGATCCCAACATGCTCGCGTTGGCCAAGTTGTATCCGGCGGTAAACGCGGACCCGAATGCGACCAAAGGCTATAACTACACGCAATCAGAAATCTTCAATCAAAACAATCGGCAGTTTGTCATTCGCGGGGATTACAACATTAGCGAGAACACCAAAGTGTTTGTCCGCTACAACTATCAACGCGAGTTGCAGCAGTTTCCCGTTGGTCTCTGGTGGCGGCAAACCAACCAGGTCCCGTACCCAACTTCGATCCAGGGCAAAAACAAATCGGACTCATGGTCTGGATCGATCACCCATGTGTTCAGTCAGACCATGACCAACGAAACGATCATTGCTTACACCTTCGTCGGCTTCCCCAATGTGTTTGAGGATCCCGCGAAGGTAGCTCGTGCCAATGTCGGCTACAACTACACCGGTCTATTCAACAATGGCGTCGCTCAGATTCCATCTTTCGGTGGCAGCTCCAGTGAAGCGGCCCTGGTCTTCAACCCCGGCGGGTTCGAGGCTGGGGGAGCGGCAGAGGGCCTGTACGCGAATAAATACATGCCCAGCATCAGCGATACGTTCACCATCGTGAAGGGCGATCACACCATCAAGGCCGGATTCTTCTACGAGTGGATTCGCAACGCCCAACCAGCGAACAACGACACCAACGGGAATATGACTGTTTCCGTCGGTAACACTTACAGTTACGGCAACGAATATGCCGACCTGCTGACCGGTAATCTTTCGCAATACCAGGAAACGAACAAGAACAGAATTAACGATATTCATTATGGAACGACCGAGTTTTTCGTGCAGGATTCCTGGAAAGTGAGCCGGAAGCTGACGCTGGAATTAGGTATACGGTTCAGTCACTTTCAACCCTGGGAGGATGGTCTCGGGTTCGGCTACTCCATCTTTAACCAGGCCAACTACGCGCCCGACTGCGCGGCTTCGCCAACCTACTGCGGATTTGAGTGGCATGCCAAAGACCCCTCTGTTCCCGTTGGAGGATTTCCCACCAGGGCGCTGTTTTATCAGCCGCGTATTGGCGCCGCCTACGACGTTACCGGTACCGGACGCACGGTTGTCCGTGGCGGATGGGGACGCTTCTACTATCACTCCGGCCAGTTCACCGCCGGCCTGGATGCGTCGGCTGGTGTCGAGAATGCTACTTTGAAGCCGAGTACCTGGGTGGGATCGACGGGCTGCCCAACCAATCCGGCTGCGGGGTCCTCTCTGTTTACCGTGTACCTCTCTTGTGTGAACCTGGCAGCAACACCGGCTGCGCCTGCGGCGGTCAGTTCAACGGATAACAACCAGCCTTATACCGATGGTTGGAGCGTGAACGTCGACGAGCAGACTCCGTTCCAGGGACTTATGGAAATTTCTTATGTAGGGAATCGGAGCAGGGATCTGCAGAATTCCGGTGCGGGAGGCGCGGGGAGCAACATCAACCTGGTACCTTACGGTTCCATGTTATCGGCGGACAATCCGGCAACCGCGGACGCGGATAAATATCGGCCTTTGCAGGGTTACAGCGACATCAACGAAGCCGTGAACAACCTGTATAGCAACTACAACGCGTTGCAGGTGAGCTGGATGCGCCATGCCGGGCTCTATACCATTCAGGCTAACTACACCTGGCAAAAGGCCATGGGCATTATTGCGCCGAACATCGACCCCTTTAACCTGTCGGCCAACTACGGGCCACTTTCTTCGGACCGCAGAAACCTGTTCAACGCAGCCTACTCGATTGACCTGGGGAACCGCCTCCATGTGAATAAACTGGTGGACGGGCTAGGGAACGGTTGGCAATTCTCCGGTGTTACCCAGCTCGAAAGCGGAGCAAATCTTACCTTCGGTGGCAACGGCTTCGACAACGGCGCTTTGCATGGCCAGTGGAGCGCATCCTATACGTGCGTGGCGACGATGGATGAGATTAACAACCATCAAGGCTGCCCGCAATCGGCGGCGATCATTCCAGGCTCAATCAGCGCGGTGAACCCGCACGGGATCGCCATCAACAACCAATCCATCCTGGGCACCAGTAGTCAGGACTTGAACCCGTTGGTGACCTGCAATCTGTCCGGGCATGCTGTTGCCCATCAGTTCGTCAATGGAAACTGCCTGGCCGCCCCAACAGTACCTGGACAGAACGGTCCGACTCTGATGCCCGCGGTTTACGGCCCTGCATACTTCGATTCTGACCTGGCGGTGTTCAAGAACTTCACCATCAGGGAAGGAATGAAGCTGCAACTCCGTGCGCAGGCGTACAACTTCCTCAATCATCCGCTGTATTCGTTCCCCAGCGGTGGCAGCAACCTGAACGCGACGTTTACGCAGGATCCGGTTTCCCAGGTGATCACCCAGACCAATGCGAACTTCGGTCTCACCACCCAGAAACAGGGCCAACGCATTATGGAGTTTGGGGCGAAGTTCTACTTCTAACCAGGCAATTATCCCGAGGGCTTCCGAGATACCGTTATACTTGTTCTGACAGCACAGCACAGAACAGTTCCCGGTATGCGGAAGCCCTCATTATTTTTTGTTCTTACCCTCGCCGCAATCCTGTTGGTCAAAGCGCAGGCACAGACGAACCCCCAACAACTGGTGCAAGACGCCATGCAAAAACAGCAGGCAGGCGATCTTGAGGGCGCCGTTCTTGAATACAGACAATTTCTCAAACTGCATCCTGAGGCCACCGCGATTCATTCCAATCTGGGCGCGGCTCTGGCTGGGCTGGGACGGTTTGAGGAGGCGGTTCCAGAATACAAAATTGCCCTCAGGCAATCACCCAAACTGGCGGGCGCCAGACTTAACCTCGCCCTCGCTTATTACAAAACAGGAAAGATCGACGAAGCCGCGACTCAATTGGAAAAAGTGCATGCCGAAGATCCTGCAAACCATCAGGCGGTGTTGCTGCTCGCAGACTGTTACATGCGCATGGGACGTGAGACCGATGTTATCGATCTCCTCGAGCCGGAAGAGGCGAAGGATCCTGATGATCTGGCAGTCGCGTATTTGTTGGGGACGGCGTTGATCCGGCAGAAGCGTGTGGATGAGGGAGAGGTTCTGGTCGATCGTATTCTGCGCAACGGCGACTCGGCAGAAGCGCATGTGATGTTGGGTTCGGCAAAGATGAACGTTCAGGATTATGCGGGAGCGCGCGACGAGTTTGCCAAAGCGGTCGCTCTTAACCCTAATCTCCCCGAAGTGCATGTGCTGTACGGTAAGGCGTTGATGTTTACCGGCGACTCCGACTTATCTGCCAAGGAATACAAAACAGAATTGGCTGCCGATCCGTACAATTTTGAAGCGAACGTCCAATTGGGAGTGACCGCAAGGGAAGAGCAGGATTACGATCAAGCGGAGAAATATTTCGTGCGCGCGGAAGAGACTCGCCCGGGAGACCCGGGCGTTCGCTACCAATTGGCGCTGATTGCTATCGACCAGGGCCATCTCGACCAAGCGCGTGGAATTCTCGAGGGCCTGGTCAAGCAGTCTCCGCAATTTACCGAAGCGCACGTCTCGTTGTCGCTGGTTTACTATCGGCTCAAGCGGCCGGAAGACAGCAAGCGAGAGCGGGAGATCGTCCTGAAACTGACCGCGGAAGCGCAAGCCAAGCAACCCGGCGCCAAGCTCCAGTAATTTCCGGTTCTTCATGAAAAGGTATTCGCTCCTGTTGTGTTTGCTCTTGCCTGTCGCCGCGGTTGCGCAGGCTGCTAAGGAAGCGCCCGCTGCCTGCGTGGGATGTCACGTGGAGGCCTTGACCCAGCCGGCAACTTACATGGCGCGCGCGTTGGAGTCGGTGGAGAATTCCAAAATTCTCGTCGATCATCCGCTGCTCACCACCACGGTAGGCAAGTACTCCTATCGGATTGAGCGCAAGGGTAGCCAGAGCGAGTATTCGGTTACGGACGGTGCACAGACGGTGACTCTGCCCATCCGCTGGGTAATGGGGGCCAGTTCGGCATTGGGCCAGACTTACATTCTGGAGAAGGATGGCGATCTCTATGAGAGCCGCGTCAGTTGGTTCCGCGAGTTGGAAGGTCTTGGGCCCACGATGGGGTCAGACGGTTCGGTAGCGCCCGACATTCACCAGGCTGCCGGGCGCCTGATGAGCGACGATGACAAGCGCCGCTGCTTTGGATGCCATGCCACGAATGCTGTTCATGGAAGGCAACTCACCCTGGATAAGTTGACCCCAGGGGTGCAATGCGCGCACTGTCACCAGGGAATTGACGCGCACCTTGCCGCCGTGCTGGCGGGCAATCACGACCTGGCGCCGCCCCAGGACCTGCACAAGCTGATTGGGCTTTCCGCGGAGCAGGCTTCCAACTTCTGCGGCCAGTGTCACCGTACCTGGGCGGAAATTGCCGCGCAGCCGAACCCGAGCATCGCCAACATTCGCTTTCAGCCCTATCGCCTCACGGGCAGCAAATGCTTTGACCCGGATGACGCGCGCATCAGCTGCCTGGCGTGCCATAACCCGCACCACGACTTCAATCCGCAGACAGTGAACTTCGATAACAAATGCCTGGCCTGTCACGCCGGCGGGAATGCAAGCCACACCAAACCAGCCAGCTTGAAGCCCGGCGCGAAGGCCTGTCCGGTGGCTAAAGAAAAGTGTGTCTCCTGCCACATGCCGAAAATCGATCTGCCGGGCGCGCATTACAAATTTACCGATCATCGCATCCGGATTGTGAAGCCCAATGAACCCTACCCCGGTTAAGTGCGCCACCCTTCGATAGGATAGAGTCAATGAATTTTTCCAGGCGCGGAGTTTTGCGATTAGGCATGCTTGCCGGGGCCGCCAATATCCTTCGTGTTCCCGCACAGGCTGCAGCCGCCACCGCCGCGCCCTTGTTCAGCGAAGTGCCGGCGACGGCATCGGGCATCACCTGGGCGCACGAGAACGCAATGTCGCCCAGCCGATTCCTGCCCGAAGCATTGGGCCCTGGCTGCGCTTTTCTTGACTACGACAATGATGGCTGGATGGATATCTTCCTGGTGAACAGCGGGCCCAGCGATTTTTGGAAGCCACCCAAGCCGGTGCGCAACGCGCTCTACAAGAACAATCGCGATGGTACGTTTACTGACGTCACCGAAAAGGCCGGAGTCGGCGGCGCTTTTTTCGGGATGGGCGTCGCCGTGGGCGACTACGACAACGATGGCTGGCCGGATATGCTGGTGACCGCCTACGGTCGTTGCATCCTGTACAAGAACAACCACGATGGCACTTTTAAAGACGTGACGGAACACGCCGGCGTCGCCACTCCCGGCTTTACCACCAGCGCTGTCTGGTTCGATTACGACAACGACGGCAGGCTCGACCTGTTCATCTGCAGTTTTGTGGACTACTCAGGCGTGCGCAAGCTGGAGTGCGGCAATAATGCGATCGGCAGAAATTATTACTGTGTGCCGCGCGTATTTAAGCCCTCTACCAGTTTCCTTTACCACAACAATGGCGATGGCACTTTTACCGACGTGACCAAGGGAACCGCCATTGCCTCGGCCTTAGGCAAGGGCCTGGGCGTGGTCGCGACCGATATCAACAACGATGGCCGTATGGATCTGTTCGTAGCCAACGATACGGTGCAGAATTTTCTCTTCGTGAATCGCGGTCCGGGCGCAAACGGTAAATGGAAATGGGACGAGATTGCCTTGCAGGCGGGCGTCGGTTTCAGTGAGAGTGGGCGGCCCCGTTCGGGGATGGGTGTGGACGCGGCGGACCTGCACGGGAATGGCTGGCAGGATCTGTTTGTTTCCAACGTGGATCACGAGATGTACTCGGTCTATGTCAACAACAAGGATGAGTCGTTCTCTGACGCTGCGCAGTTGGAAGGCGTGGCGCGCAGTACCCGGTTGATGAGCGGCTGGGGACTGAAGTATTTCGACTACGACAACGACGGACTGGTCGATCTTATATTGGCCAATGGCCATCCTGACGACATGATCGATTCCTACTCCATGCAGGTGAAATATAAAGAGCCACTGCTGTTGTTTCACCAGGGAGAAGATCATAAGCTGCATGACGTGACGCCGGTAGCGGGCCCGGTGTTTCAGAAGGATTTTGCCGGGCGAGGCCTGGCGGTGGGCGACTACGATAACGACGGTGCGGTGGACGTGATTATCGGCGTCAATGGCGGCCCGCCTGTCTTGTTGAAGAACAACGCGGCCAAGGGGAACAATTGGCTCGGGCTTAAGCTGGAAGGCGTCACCTGTAATCGTGATGCCATCGGCGCGCGCATCGTCTGGAAAGCAGGCGGCAAAACACGAGAGCGGCTTAAGAACAATGGCGGCAGCTATCTCTCATCGCACGATCCCCGTGAAGTCCTGGGGATTGGAGCCGCTGCGCAGATCGATGAATTAGAGATCCACTGGCCCGCCCCGAGCAAGCACATTGAGAAACTGAGCAATGTTGCCCCGAACCGATATATCCATGTCGTGGAAGGGAAGGGCGTGGTCTGACCTTGCCTGAAATGATTTGTACTCCAGCATGGGTGGCATCCGCTACGATGGACTTACCTTGGTAAGGTTATGTCGCTTAATCTGCAACGCGATCTACTGCTGGCTGGACTGTGGCTTTGTGCCGCCACGAGTAGCAGCGCCACGAAACAGGTTCGATCCGTTCCTATTTGTTCGGGAGTGACCCTCTCGGCAAGCTATCTTGCGGAGGTCGCTCCCGACCAGGGTCCCGGCTTCCGCTTCACGCTGGTGAATGGCACCAGCCACGAGATCGGGCTAGTCGAGCCCGTTCCATCCAGCTCGCACTGGTACGCACGCTCCGGGGGACGATGGCTCTGGCGGGCTTCCAGCGGCTCGGGCGGCAGCCTTCTCGATGCCGGCAACGAACGTGGTCAGCTCATCGCTTTTGCATCCCAGGATGGGAAAGCAGTAGGCAACGTTTTGGTCCTGCCGCCGCACCAGAACAAAGAGTGGGTCGAAAGCCAGCTGCAGAATCCCGTGCTCGAGTACAAGCCTGGTTGCAAAATCTGCTCCTATCCCGGTGAGCGTGAATATCAAGTTGTGTTTGCCTACGCATATCGCGCGAGCGCGGGGCAGCCGGCCAACTTGCTTTCCTGCGGGCTGCGATCCAGCCCCGTGCCCATGCCGCCCAAATTCTGACCTCCTGCTGCCGCCGCAACCTGTCGCCGAACTGCGTGTTACTACCAAGTGAAGTAGATACGCAGGAGAGACGATCATGAAGAACCAGATTTGCCGTTTAGCACTCAGTGGCTTATTGGCCACTGGACTCACTCTCTGCTCGGCTGCCGCGTTTGCCCAGCAGGGGAACCCGCCCGCCGCGCCCGATGCTGCAACCCAGCAACCAGGGAACGAACAATGGGGCCACAAGCACATGACCCCGGACGAACAGGTTGCGCGCATGACCCAGCGCTACAGCCTTACCGCCGATCAGCAGACCCAGATCAAGCCTATTCTTGCCAACCAGCACCAACAGATGAAGGCGCTGCGCCAGGACACCTCGTTGTCCCAGCAAGACAAGATGGCCAAAATGAAGAGCATTCGCGATGACTCGAGCAGCAAGATCCAGGCCGTCTTGAACGACAGTCAGAAGCAGAAGTTTGCTCAGGATCAACAGCGGCGGGAGCAACACATGCAGGAGCGCAATGCGCCTGCGGCAAGCGGACCGACAGCTTAATAACATTCCCTCAACCGGCGAGTCCCAGTGATGGGATTCGCCGTTACTTATTTCAAAACATCCAGTACCGGGGTCCACTCCCTCCCCTGGGATTGCGCCACCGCTTTGTAGGTAAGTTTTCCCGCGTACGTGTTCACTCCCTCGCACATTCCCGGGTCGGCCTCGATGGCGGCCGCGGCGCCGTGCTGTGCCAGGCGGAATACATAGGAAAACGTAGCGTTGGTGAGCGCCAGGGTAGAAGTATTAGGAACGGCCGCCGGCATATTGGTGACGCAGTAGTGCACCACTCCGTCGACCAGGTAAGAGGGATCGCTGTGGGTGGTTGGTTTTGCGGTTTCGATGCATCCGCCCTGATCGATGGCAACATCGACCACGACCGCGCCCTTTTTCATGCGGGAGACCATTTCGCGGGTCACGATCCTGGGCGCCGCGGCTCCCGGGATCAGCACGCCGCCGATCACCAGGTCGGCGCCCTGCACAGCGCGGGCAACGTTATAGGAGTTGGACGCGAGGGTGTAGACGCGGCCGTTGAAAATGTCGTCGAGTTCGCGTAGCCGGTTTAGATTCAGATCAACGATGGTGACGTTTGCCCCCATGCCGAGCGCGATCTTGGCGGCGTTGGTGCCCACGATGCCGCCGCCCAGAATGCAGACCGTAGCCGGCGGCACTCCGGGAACTCCGCCCAGCAATACTCCGCGGCCGCCTTTTTCTTTTTCCAGGTAGGTCGCGCCCACTTGCACCGACATTCTTCCCGCCACTTCAGACATGGGTGTCAGCAGCGGCAGAGTCCCGGCGCGGTCGCGGATGGTTTCGTAAGCGATCCCGGTGACTTTACTGGCCAGCAGCCGGTCGGTGAGCGCGGGCAGGGGAGCGAGGTGCAGGTAGGTGAACAGCACGAGGCCTTCGCGGAAGAAGACGTATTCTTTCTCGACCGGCTCTTTTACTTTGACGACCATGTCGGCGTGGCCCCACACGTTGTAGGCGGAGCCCACGATCTCGGCTCCGGCTGACTGGTATTCATCGTCAGAAAAGGCGGAGAGGTCGCCCGCATGGGTTTCCACCAGCACGGTATGCTTCGCATCTACCAGCGCTTTTACGCCGGCGGGGGTAATGCCGACCCGGGATTCGTGGTCTTTCACTTCCTTAGGGACGCCAATAATCATGGTAGAAAAAAGCCTCGCAAGGGAATGCTAGCAAATGCGGGGGGTCCAAGCTTCACTCAGGTCGTCCCATTTGAGATTTGTCTGCTCGATTAGGAACACTTTCTTCTCGCGGCGCCATCGCTTGATCTGCTTTTCTCGGGCGAGAGCGTTGTTGATGTACTGAAAGCGCTCAAACCAGACCAGGCGTGTGCACTTGTAATCGGCGCTGAAGCCCTCGATCTCGCGGGAACGATGTTGTTCTACTCGTCGCTGGAGGTTGTTGGTCACTCCGCAATAGAGCACGTGACTGCGGCTGGCAACCATGTAGACGTAATACACGTGTTCATCGCCGCTCATGGAGAGCGATTGTACTGCTAGAAGGAACAGCAGGTCCCTCCACTGCGCCACCCCGAATTTCCTGTGGAGGTTGGTGGCGTTGGCGAACTTCATGCGGCTTTCCTTGGAGAAAGCCGCATGCGCGGACATGTCCGGCGCCGCGTAACAGGAAATTCGGGACCGCTCCGGTCGGGATGACAATTTTGTTTGGGTGGAACAAAGTCCCTCCACTGCGCTACCGCTCCGGTCGGGATGACAATTCATTTGTAGCTTTGAGGTTAGCGACCGGAGCGGGAGGCGCTACCGTCGGTCCCCCTCAGAATTGTCATCCCGACCGGAGCGTAGCGCAGTGGAGGGACCTGCTGTTTCCTCTCCTTCACACAATCACTCCCCACTATCGATCTGCGCCCTCTGCAGACGATCGGAGTAGTCGATATAAACCGCTTTCCACGAGGTATAGAAATCCAGCGCGCCAGTGCCCCCTTCGCGATGGCCGTTCCCGGTTTGCTTCACGCCACCGAACGGTAAATGGACCTCCGCGCCGATGGTTGGGGCGTTGATATAAGTGATGCCCGCCTCCAGGTCGCGCACCGCCTTCAGCGCCAGGTTCACATTGCGGGAATACAACGCTGTCGATAACCCATACTGAATCCCATTGGCAATGCCGATCGCCTCATCGAAGCTCTCACACTCCAGCACGCTCACCACTGGCCCAAACACCTCTTCCCGGGCGATACGCATCTTCGGGCCCACTCCCCCGAACACCGTAGGAGCAAAGAAAAAGCCCTTGTCCACACCCGCACCAGACATGCGCTCCCCCCCGGTTAGCAATCGCGCGCCCTCTTTCTCCGCAATTGCGCTGTAGCGCGCCGACGTCTCCACCTGCTGCTGGTTGATTTGCGGACCCATATCGACCTGGGCGTCCAGGCCGTCCCCCACACGCAACGCCTGCGCGCGCTCCACCAGCCTGCGGGTAAACTCCGCGGCAATGCCTTTCTGCACAATGATCCGGCTGGTGGCGGTGCACCGCTGGCCAGTGGTGCCAAACGCGCCCCAAACCGCTCCGTCCAGCGCCAGGTCCAGGTTCGCGTCGTCCAGCACAATCATGGCGTTCTTCCCGCCCATCTCGAGCGAGCAGGGCTTAAAGAAGCCAGCCGCCGTCTGGCCGACAATCCGGCCCACCTCACTCGAGCCGGTGAACGAAATAGCATTCACCTCAGGATGCGAAACCAGGGGCGCCCCCGCATCCGGGCCAAATCCGGTCACAATGTTGACCACCCCCTCCGGCAACCCAGCCTCCAGCAGCAACTCCACCAGGTTGATGGTCGAGAGCGGAGTATCCTCCGCCGGCTTGATCACGCAGGTATTCCCGCAAACCAGGGCAGGAAACAGCTTCCATGACGGTATCGCCATGGGGAAGTTCCACGGCGCAATCATGCCGCAGACCCCGACGGGCATGCGCACCGACATGGCGAATTTGTCCCGTAACTCCGAGGGGGTGGTCTGGCCGAAAAGCCTGCGTCCTTCGCCCGCCATGTAAAAGGCCGTGTCCGCCGCCTCTTGCACATCGCCGCGCGTCTCGCTCAGGACCTTGCCCATCTCCCGCGTCATCTGCCGGGCAAGATGCTCTTTATGGCGCAACAGCAACTCGCCCGTCCGGTAAAGAATCTCTCCCCGCTTGGGCGCGGGAACCAGCCGCCAGTGCCGGTAAGCCGCTCTGGCGGCCAGCACCGCCCGATCCACGTCGGCTTCGTTAGACGCTTGAAATTCTCCCACCACATCGTCGACATTGGCTGGATTGTGATTGAGAAAGGTCTTTCCACTCGCTGCGCTCACCCACTGGCCGCCGATCAGGTTCTTATAAAGCTTCGTCGCCATAGCAATTGCTCCTCGTCATTGAACTTCCGAGAATAACTCATACGACGCGGCCGGCGCGCCTCCGCGGTCACTCGCAAAACGCCTGAAATCGGAGCGCATGCCCTAAAAGTGGTGGTAAAGACTCAAAAGAGTAGCGAGTCAGGAAGGCAACCATGGCCGTACAATGAAACCGGGTCGTCAGGAAAAGTCCTGCATTCATGTCATCAAACGGTTTCCATTCGCGTTCTTCTCGGACGCACGGTGTGCGTTCGCTGTTCAGCGTATTTTCGAGCGATCTGGCAATCGATCTAGGCACCGCCAATACCCTGGTGTATGCGCGCGGTAAGGGCATCGTGGTCAACGAGCCCTCCATTGTCGCCATCAATAAAAACACCGGCGAGGTGGAGGCGGTTGGCAAAGAGGCCAAGGAGATGCTCGGCCGCACGCCGGGCAACATCGTCGCCATCAAGCCGATGAAGGACGGCGTGATCGCCGACTTCAAAATCACGGAAAAGATGTTGAACTACTTCATCCAGAAGGCGCACAACCGCAAAATGCTGGTGCACCCAAGGATCGTGATCGGCGTCCCCTCAGAGATCACCCAGGTGGAAAAGCGCGCCGTTGAGGATTCAGCCTACCGCGCCAAGGCCAGCGAAGTGTTCCTGGTGGAGCAGGCCATGGTGGCCGCCATCGGCGCCGGTCTGCCCATCACCGAGCCCAGCGGCAACATGGTCGTCGATATCGGCGGCGGCACCACCGACATCGCGGTCATCTCGCTTTCCGGCATCGTCTATTCCCGTTCCGTCCGCATGGCCGGCAACCAGATGGACGAGGCGATCATGAATTACCTCAAGCGCAAGTACAACCTGCTGATCGGCGAGCGCACGGCGGAGCAGATCAAGATCGACATCGGGTCGGCCTATCCATTAGATAAGCCGCTGACCATGGAGATCAAAGGGCGCAACCTGATCGAAGGCGTGCCCAAGACCATTACCATCGACGACAGCGAAATCCGTGAAGCGCTTACCGAGTGCATTTCAACCATTCTGAACGCGATTCGCGTGGCCCTGGAGCGCACCCCTCCCGAGCTCAGCGCCGACATCAGCGACCGCGGCATCGTTCTGACCGGGGGCGGCGCCTTGATCAAAAATCTCGACAAGCGTATCCGCGAAGAAACCGGCCTTCCCGTTTCCATTGCCGACGATCCCTTGGCGAGCGTGGTGCTGGGAACCGGCAAAATGCTCAGTGACTTCCGTTTGCTGCGTAAGATCAAGATCGACTAAAGCATTGCAGACCGATCTATAAAGGAGAATGCGGGCGGCATCGCCGCTCGCAACTCTTTCCCGGTCAAATGGGCCAGGCCTCCGGCCCGGTACATGGAAGCAGCGATGGACTTGTTTTGAGCCGCTACAAAAACATCCTGTTCCTGGTGACGGTTCTGGTGATCCAGATCATTGGGTTGGCCGTGCAGGTGCGCCGGCCCAACCCCAACGGCGCCGATGCGCCTTCTGTCCGCTTGATCCGCTATTGGGCCATCAGCCTGGTGTCGCCCCCGGAAAAAGTTCTGCATGGCACCGGTACTGGCTTGCGCGGCCTATGGGCCAACTATCTCGACCTTCGCCACGTCCGGGAACAAAATCAAGAGCTCAAGGAACGAGTGAGCCGTCTCCAACTGGAGCAGGCAACGCTGCTCGAAGATGCTCGCCAGGGACAGCGGCTGCAGTCGCTGCTGGCATTCAAAGAGCACTACATCTACAGTACGGTGCCGGCGCAGGTTATCGGCACCGCAGGCACTGACCAGTCGCGCGTTCTCTATATCGATAAGGGCGCCAAAGACGGCCTCAAGCCGGATATGGCGGTCATCACGCCCGATGGCATTGTGGGCAAGCTGAAGGACGTGTTTGCCCATACCTCGCAGGTGCTGGTGATTTCCGACCAGACCAGCGGAGCAGGAGTATTGCTGGAATCGACCCGGCTGCGTGGGGTTTTGCGCGGCAATGCCGTGGGCGAGCCGCAGATCATTAATATGCTTCCCGATGAGCGGGTGAAACCGGGCGAGCGGGTCATCACCAGCGGAGGAGATCAGATTTATCCTCGCGGGCTGCCCGTTGGCGTGGTCGAGCAGGTGGTCCCCGATAGCTTCGAATCCTCCTTATATGGACATCATCATCCGGCCCGCCGCCAACCTGGGCCACCTTGAAGAGTTGCTGGTGATCACCCAGGCTTCCGATCGCATGCCGGCAAAGGAGCAGCAGGATCTGGCCCAGAGTGCCGCCGAAGGAGCCAAGGTAAGCCGGCAGCGGGCATCGGATGTGCTGGCCGAGCGGTTACCTGGCCTGGACGACCCCAACGCCTTGCCACCGCTAGTTCTGGCGGGCAAGCAGGTGCGGCGCCTGCCGCTACCGTTCCTGTCGTTCTGCATCCGCCCCCGGCCTTGCATGCCGATCACTACAGCCCCGATTCGACGCCTGCCAGCGAGCGCGTTGACGCCGGGTCAGGCGGTGGTGGATCCGAAATACGCTCCCGTGCCGGAGCGCTCCTAAACCGCCGGCCACTGTTAAGCCGCCAGTGACCAGCGCTCCCGCAGGCTCAGGAGGCGTGACACCGCCTGGGCCCGCCCATACGACACTGGTTAAGCCCAAGGTGCCGAAGCCGACGCCGACCGATCAACCAGCGTGCGGCGCCTCCTGAGCCCGATCCAGGAACCGAGCCGGCCCGGCAAGATCGGGCAGTCCGACCCCAATGCCCCATAACGCTGCTGTTGACGAGATTGGATACTCACGCCACTTCATTCACCAGTCCAGAGGTTTGCAACTGGGGTCGGGTTTCTAGCTAGCTACGCAGAGGGGAAATAGCTTTATGGCAATGTCGGCATCACTCGCGCGCAGGGAACTGGACGTACAGCGCTATCCACTGATCGTGGTGGTGCTGGTCCCGCTGTTGGCCATTTTCCTGCAGGCGCTGATTCCGCGCTTTATACCCAGGTTCGATATCCTCGACCTGCCCTTGCTGGTCACGATCTACTTCTCCGTCGGTTGGCGGAATCCCATCGCGGGCACGGTGACCGGCACGATCATCGGGTTGATTCAGGATGCGCTGACCAGCCGGCCGCTGGGAATCAATGGCATCTCGCAAAGCGTAGTGGGATTTTTCGCCGCCTCCCTGGGTGTGAAAATCGACGTTGAGAACCCGGGAACACGCCTGCTGATCAACTTCGCTTTCACCTTGATGAACATCGGGATCTACCTCTTCATCATGCACCGCATGCTGGCGTTCAACGTCAGAACGAACTGGCTGCACGAGGTGATCAAGGCCGTGATCAATTCGATTATGGGTGTCTTTTTCTTCGACATACTGGACCGCGTCCGACCGCGGGACTAAAGCAAATATTGCAGCAAATTGAGTTCACGCGCGTCACAGTTAACTGTAGGCGAGACAATGATGAACGATTCCAATATGGGCGGCCGGGATGAGAGGCTACCGGCATTCAAGCTGACCATCGTGCAGTACGGCATCGTCGGCATTCTGCTGGTACTGCTCTCGGGTCTGTGGCGGCTGCAGGTGATCGGCGCGCAAAACTACCGCACGCTGGCAGAGCAGAACCGCATTCGCAAAGTGCCCATCCTGGCGCCGCGGGGCAAGCTGTTCGACCGCGAGGGCCGCCTGCTGGTGGACAATTATCCCTCGGTCTCCTGCTTCCTCATTCGTGAGCCGGGCCGTGACCTGCGCGCCGATTTTCCCTTGATTTCGCGCGGCCTGCACATGACTCCGGAGCAGCTGGAGAGCACGCTGGCCCACTACGCGCTGGCGCCCAAGTATCAACCCATTCCGCTCAAGCAGGACATCACGCCGGACGAGGTGGAATTCATCGAGGCCCACCGCGACGAGCTGCCGGAACTCGAAACCATTGACGAACAGCGTCGGCTCTATCCCCGCAATGGCTTTGCCGCCAACCTGATCGGCTATGTCGGCGAGGTGAGCGACGACATGCTCAACGATCCTCGTTACGCCTACTACGAGCCAGGCGACGTGGTTGGCAAGTCGGGGGTGGAGCAGTCCTACGATCAACTGCTGCGCGGCCAGGATGGCTCGCAGGACATTATCGTGGACAGCCATGGCAGGGAAGTGGGAATCCTGGGCAGGGAACCAGCGGTACCCGGGCAAGGTCTGAAGCTGACCATCGATCTTGACCTGCAGCGCGCCGCCGAGGCGGCCATGGGTGACCGAAACGGTGCGATTGTCGCCATCGATCCCCATACCGGCGCAGTGCTGGCGCTGGTTTCACGGCCCAGCCTTCGACCCCAATGATTTCTCGGTGCGCGTCTCGCGCGAGGAATGGAACAAGCTCATCACCGATCCCCGCCATCCTCTTCTCGACAAGGCGATTCAGGCCCAGCTGGCGCCCGGGTCCACATTCAAGATCATCATGTCGCTGGCCGGGCTGGAGGACAAGGTTGCCCAAGGACATGCGCGTAAACTGCACCGGCGGCGGCACTTTCTACGGCCGTTATTTTGCCTGCGATAAGCGCCATGGCATGGTCGACATCCTGCACGCCATCCCCTTTTCCTGCGACACCTTTTACTACACGCTGGCCGAGCGGCTGGGAATCGAGAAGATTGCTTACTGGGCCCATAAGGTAGGCATTGGGCAGAAGACCGGCATTGATCTTCCCGGCGAAGTGAGCGGCACCATGCCGTCGGAAGAGTGGAAGATGAAGACTTTCCACGAGAAATGGTATGCCGGGAGAAGTCATCTCCGTAGGCATCGGGCAAGGCGCAGTCACGGTTACGCCCATCCAGTTGGTGCGGGCGATCGCCGGCATTGCTTCCGGTGGCGTCCTCAAGCGGCCCCACGTGGTCGAACCCGACGAACTGCCCGCCGAGTTTCGCCAGGCCTGTATGAGTCGTTTCCCGGGTAGCGGGGATGTGACCGTACCCATCGACCGCGGCAACATGGGAAACCATCACCGACGGCATGGCCGGCGCTCACGACGAATCGGAGGGCGGGGGCTGTAGGGCAGCGGCTTCCCATCTTGACAACATCGATTTTGCCGGCAAGACCGGAACAGCGCAGGTAGTCAACCACAGCGCCGGGGCATGAAGAGTCTCGGCACAGGTGCTGACGCGCGCCAACTCTTGGTTTGTCGGAATCGCTCCGCGCCGCAATCCGGACATCGCCGTGGTGGTCCTGTCGGAACACGGCGGCTGGGGAGCGGCCTCTGCGCCGTTGGCGCCCGGGTCATCGAAGCCTTCGTCGATAAGCAGCGCCGTCTGGACAACAACCTGCAGGAAGCCAACGTGCCTTCGAAGGTGGAAGTGGGCGCGGTGTGGTCGGATCCGCCCGAGCAGGGTGCGGAAAGAAGCCGCTAAACTCGCCAGCTCGCGGCTGCGAACGAGCCTGCGCCCGCCCTGCAGGGCGGCCATTTTGAGATTCAGTTACCGGCCTCCGCGACCACGCGGCGCCCTGCGGCCGGCGTCAGCCAGGTGGCCGCGGCCCGCGCCGCGACAACAGTGCAGCGCTAAGAGAAGCGAAAGGCAGCGATGCGGCGATTTATCTCATTTCGTGACTTTGACTGGCTGCTGCTGGGCCTGGTGCTGCTGCTTTCGGTCATCAGCATCTTTGAGATCTATAGCGCCACACTGCACACCAAGTTCGTCGGCTTTGAGACCAAGCAGATCTTCTGGCTGATCGGCGGCCTGGCGGCGATGTTCATTTTCTCCCTCATCAATTACCACCGCCTGCTCGAATCCGTTCACTGGGTTTACGGCTTTTGCCTGGTCTCGCTGGTTGCGGTGCTTATTTTCGGAACCAAGGTTCTGGGCGGCCGGCGCTGGATCAAGCTGCCCGGCGGAATCCACTTTCAGCCATCGGAATGGGTCAAGGTCGTGCTGATTGTCGCCATGGCGCGGTACTTCTCCGGGCCTGGCCGGCAAGGAGCTTACCTGGAGCGACATCGCCAAGGCCGGCGCTGATGGTTGGCGTGCCCATGTTGCTGGTGCTCAAGCAGCCCGACCTGGGAACCTCGCTCACCTACGTTCCGGTGCTGATCATTGGGCTGTTTCTGGGTGGCCTGCAGTGGAAGAAGGCGCTCATCCTGATTGTGGCCGGCCTGGCGCTGGTGGTTCCCGGTGTGGTCCAAGGGGCTGAAGCCTTACCAGAAGCAGCGGCTGACCAGCTTCCTGAACCCGGACACGGATCCTAAGGGGAGCGGCTACCAGGTGAAGCAGTCGCTGATTGCCGTGGGCGACGGAGGCGTTTGGGGCCGCGGCGCGACCAAAGGGACCCAAACCCAGGGCGATTTCCTGCCAATTCCCTATACGGACTTTATCTTTGCGGCCTTTGCCGAGGAGCATGGCTTCGTCGGCGCCGTCTTTGTACTCCTGATATACTTTCTAATATTGACGCGTTTGATCCAAAATGCTCAGACAGCCGCAGATGTCTCCGGTACGTTCCTGATCATGGGCGTAGTCGCTGTACTCATTTTTCAGATTGCAGTTAACGTCGGAATGGTCATCGGGCTAATGCCGGTCACGGGAATTCCCTTACCGTTAATGAGTTACGGGGGATCCTCGGTATTGTTCACGTTTCTGGCGCTGGGCATGGCGATGAACGTTCGTATGAGCCGCTTTGTGAACTAGCGCAGCCGGCTGTAAAGCCAGGCTGCAATCGCAAGCAGTGTCATTAACCATAGAGTTTTCAATATTTTAGATACGCCGGCCAGGTGAATCACCGGGCCGGGCAGGATTAGGAATGAGCTCGCAGAGAAGGGTAACGGCCCCGCCTGAAACCAAGGCTGAAGTGGTCACCGACTCTTTGCGCCCGAACAGCCCTGGAACGCCAGCCGGCACACAGACCGATCTCCTCGGTGACACCTGTGCCGCGCCGGTATCCCCCGCACAAAGAATTTCGCTGGATTCCACCTCGTGGACCACGCGCCTTTGCCCAGGCTTTCTCGCTGACCTAATCCTTCCCGGTATTCCGGGAGTGGGAGTCCTTCCCCTCTGATCTGCCGCGCCGGCCGTCCGCCAGGTGAGACCTGCCGGACAGAGAGGCAGCATGTCAAAAGAAATTTGTATTTCCAGCACGCCCCATGAAACGCGTCTGGCCATCCTCGAAGACGAACAACTCACCGAGGTCTACTACGAGCGCGAGAACGAATACACTCTCGCCGGCTCCATTTACAAAGGGCGCGTCACCCGTGTTCTTCCCGGAATGCAGTCTGCATTCGTAGACCTGGGACTGGAACGCGACGCATTTCTCTACGTCACCGATTTTATGGAGGAGCAGGAAGACTCCTCCGACTTTGAGCGCATTCCGGCGAATGGCGAGTCCCAGCCCCGGGAGAACCGGCCGCCACGTGCTTCACAGGCAGCGCCTGCGCCATCCGGGGAAGAAGACGGAGCACCGCGGCGCAACGGCGCCCCGGCGGGTGCCGCCTCCGGTACGTCCGGGCAGGCGCCGGCAGGCGAGTTTGAAGATGGAACCCGGCGGTGGCGTGGCCGGCGTGGTCGCCGCAAGGGCGGCCGTCCTGGCCAGGGTGGACAGCCAAAGGGCAATCGCCGCACCGCAGCCGGGCACAGGAACCAGTATCCCAGGGCCGTTCCGAGGCCCCTGCTCCGCCATCGGTAGAATCCGCTGCGCCCGCTCCGGTCGCGTTCGCTTTGCCTGGAGAGTCGCTCTCGAAGTATGGCGGTCAGGCAGCGGCCAGGACGCCCAGCCGGCCGGCCGATAGCCACGGACCCGCAACTCCACCGCGGGCCAATGTTGTCGTGACCAGGCCCTCCACGCTGATCGAGACTCCCCTCCATTGGGACGGCGCTGGACCGCTCCCCGGCGAGTCCATCTCCCGCTATCGCGGCGCCCCTGAGGAGAGGCCGGCGGCTCATTCCCAACCGGCCGAGCCGGAGTTTCACCCAGAGTTTCAAGAAGATACGCTCGCTCAGGAAGAAATGCCGCTCGGCCGGGAAGACGCCGAGCCTTTCGAGCAGCCGGCGGCACATGAAGCCGCTGCGGAAGAAATTTCGACAGAAGCCATTCCCGAACCTATCGCCGCGTCCGAGGAAGCTGTCGTTGAGGCAGAACTTCACGCCCCGCATACCAGCGAGCCAGCGGCCGAGTTCGAGCCTGAGGAAGCCTCAGCCTCCTATCGTGTGGATGCCTCCGCGCCGAGCGAATTTCGCTTCAGCGCTCCGCCATCAAGCGTGGTCGAGCAAGAGCCAACAGCGGAGACGGAAGATTTCCCGCCCGAGTTCGAACCCGCCACGCCAGTGCATCCGGCGCCTGCTGTCGAAACGCATTCTGAATCGAATGGCCACGAAGTGGTGGCGTTTGCTGCATCCGCCGCGGATCTCGACGAACTGGAAACCGAGTTCGAAGAGGATCAGGAGGATCTCGACGGCGCCTCACCCGAAACCGGCCTGGTGGAAGAGGAAGAAGTTACCGACGAAGAGGAGTACGACTTTACCCCGCTTTACGTGGAGAGCGAAGACCACGACTTGCAGGAACTGGAAGAGGAGACGCTCGACCATGAAGCTGCGGTAGGCGGTGAGATCGGCGAAATGGTGCGCGACGCGCACATGGAGCAGCGAATTGATGGCGATGCCTCCGGCCTTACCGTAGAAGAGGAGTCAGACGAGGAGTTGGAGGATGGGCTCGCTGACGGGGTAGAGGAAGCCGAGACAGAAGAAGGGCAGGTAGCCGCCGTAGCCGGCCAGCCGGCGCGCAGGCCGCGCGACGATCAGCGCCGCGGAGGCAGGGGGCAGCGCAACGATCGAGGCCGTCGTCACAACGGACGCCGGCAAAACGCTCAGACCAGCGATCTGCCGATCATCAGCGAGTTGTTGAAGCAGGGGCAGGAAATCCTGGTGCAGATTGCCAAGGAGCCCATCGCCAAGAAGGGTGCGCGCATCACCAGTCACATTGCGCTCCCCGGCCGCTTCCTGGTCTTCATGCCGACGGTCAATCATGTCGGTGTCTCGCGCAAGATTTCCTCCGACGAAGAGCGTCAGCGTCTCAAGCGGATTCTGATCAGCGAAAAGGGAACCGTCAGCGGCGGCTTCATCGTTCGCACTGCGGCCGATGGGGCCAGCGAAGATGATTTGCGCGCCGATATTCGCTTCCTCATCAGCCTCTGGACCGAGATCAAGCAGCGAGCGGACACCGCCAAGGCGCCGGCGCTCATCTATCACGACCTGAACCTGGTGGAGCGAATCCTGCGCGACCAGGTGAGTGACAACTTCTCCACCATCTGGGTCGACACCGAAGCGGAGTACGAGCGCATCGTCCGTTTCCTCAACCGCTTTCAGCCTTCGTTGGTGCGCCGCGTCAAGTTGTACACCAAGGAGACGCCGCTCTTTGAGCAGTTCGGCATTCAGGATGAAATCACCAAGGCTCTTAAGTCGAAGGTATGGCTCAAGTCCGGCGGTTCCATCGTGATCAATCAGACCGAGGCGTTGGTTGCGATCGATATCAACACCGGCAAGTATGTAGGCAAGACGGCCAGGTTAGAGGACACCATCCTCAAAACCAATCTCGATGCCATCCCCGAGATCGTGCGGCAAATTCGCTTGCGTGACCTGGGTGGAATCATCGTGATCGACTTTATCGACATGGACGAGCGCAAGAACCGCAACAAGGTGATGCAGGCGCTCGAAGAGGAGCTCAAGTCCGATCGAGCTCCGTCAAAAGTGCTGCAGTTCAACGACTTCGGCCTGGTCGCGATTACTCGTAAGCGGGTGAAGCAATCCCTGGAGCGCACCCTCAGCATCCAATGCTCCATTTGCGCCGGCACCGGCATGGTCAAGAGCCCGACCACGGTCTGCAACGAAATCTATGTTGAGATGCGCAAAATGCAGCTTCACCTGGAGCGGCAGGACGTCCTGCTTCGCGTGCATCCTGAGGTCGTCAAAACACTGAAGTTGACCAACGCCCGCTGGCTGAACGAACTGGAAGAGATGAGCGGCAAGACAATCATCGTCAAGAGCGATCCGACGCTGCATCCGGAGCAGTTCGATATTCACTAAATGAATCGGTGCCCCATTCAAGCCGTCTTTTGGCTTGAATGGGAAAGCGGTGCGCAGGTAGCGGAACGGACACCTACTCAGAGCAGTTCGATATTCACTAAATGGTAACGGGGTCGTGTTGCGCTTAACTGGCTGCAGGGCCTCAACATCCATTGCGACTGGCCGGGTATCTCCGGCCATCCATTTGCATACTTCTGCGCGTCAAAACCGTCACATAAGGGTTAGTAGCAAGAGGTTCTCTTTCCGGACCTCAAATTTCCATTTCCACGGGTGATCACAACATGTTGTCGTTTCCAGGTTCGTCCCCTCGGCTCTTAAGCCGGTTCGCGGTGATCGTGGCGGCTTTCTCGTCTTGCTTGATGGCTCCCTCCAGCTTCGCGCAGGTAAGTTCCAGCGCGGATTACCATCGCGACTTTGACGCTGTGCTGCAGGACCAGTATCCCAACCAGGGTGGCTACCCCAATCAGGGTGGCTACCCGAGAAGTGGGTACCACCATACCGACTCCTTTGCTGACCATATTGCCATTGAGTTGGGCGCCGGCCTCAACGTGCCGACGGGCAACACAACTACCTGGCAGAATGTCGGCTATACCATCAATCTGGGTGGCGGATGGAATTTCAATAACAGAATCGGAGTGCTGGCCGAGTACAGTTTCAATGACGCGAACATTCCGCAGAACACCTTAACGAATGTAGGCGAGCCGAACGGAAATGTTCACGTGTGGTCGCTGACGCTGGATCCGATTTTCTACTACAAGACCAGTGGACACATTGGCGGTTACGTAACCGGTGGCGGCGGCTTCTACCGAAAGCTCACCAGCTTTACCGAGCCGGTGTATGTTGGTGATTATTGCGATTATTTCTACGGCTGCTATCCGCAGTACGAGAATGTAGTGCTGAGCCATTTCTCGAGCAACCAGGGCGGCTTGAACATCGGCACGGGCGTCACGTTCAAACCCAATCCGGATGGTAAGGGCAAATTCTACGCAGAAATGCGCTACGTCTGGGTGGACTCTCCTACAAGCAGCAATTCCAGTATCGGGACTGGCACCGTCGGCATGTTTCCTGTTACGTTTGGGTTCCGCTGGTAGCTGAAACTCCGTCTGGACTACTGCGGTCGGGTGCCCCATCCCCCCAGATTTAATGTCGAGGTTGGTGGCGTTGGCGAGGTGCAAGCGGCTTTCCTTAAGGAAAGCCGCAAACCGTTGGGTGATCCGAGAGCAAAAGAGGGGTCTGAACAGCGTGATTGGCCGATGGCGGATGGAAAAGCGGGGCTCACAAAACGCCGCCGTCAAAGCGGTTAGCCGTGGAGCGGCTGCTGTTCACTGCGGAAGTGTTCCGCGGTGCGACGCAGCCATAGTGTGTGTGGCTACCCTGGCGCTCGTGCTCTCGTGGGGAACCGCGGACGGGCAGAGTGTATCCTCGATCGAACAGTTGACGCCTGGGCCCGGTCGCGAACTGGTGATGCGTGCCTGCTCGAGTTGCCACTCAACTGCGACCGTGATCCAGCACCGCGATACCGCTGCCGGATGGGCCAATGAAGTGGATTCGATGGTGGCCCGCGGTGCGATGCTGTCAGCGGCGGAAGAGTCCAGGGTCGTAGCCTATCTCGCCCAGCATTACCCCTCGGGAATTCCACCGGCAGCTGCGCCGGCGCCAGCATCAACCGCCGATGGCGAGGCGCCCGCTCACGGGCAGCATCGTCCGCCTCAGCCGCCGATTGCGCCACCCGGGCTTACGCCCTCCTCGAAGGCTGTTACACCATCGCAGCCAAACTCGCCAACTCACCGCGCGGGAGCGGATTGGCCCTCCATGAATCTGGATCCAGGCGCCAGCCGATTCTCTCCACTCACGCAAATCAACGTGAAGAACGTCGGCCAGCTGAAAGAAGCCTGGACCTGGGAAAGCAATCCCGGCGCGCCCCAGACGAAGTTGAGCGTGGCTGAGCGGCTCAACTCGTTCAACGGAGGGTACGGGCAGGGCGTGCCGATCACGGAAGTGACTCCACTGGTGGTTGACGGCGTGCTCTACGTCACCACGCCTTATGGTCAAGCCGTCGCCCTCGAGGGGGATACCGGCCGCGAAATCTGGAAATATACACTCCCGCCCAAGCAGGGGCGGCCGGAAATCCGCAGCCTGGCCTATTGGCCTGGCGACGGAACAACACCAGCAGCCATTTATTTCTCCACCACGGCAGGACTGATCGTCGCTCTCGAGGCGCGGGTGGGGCAGCCATTGAAATCCTTTGGCGCCGGCGGCGCGCTGAATTTCGCAGCGGTGGCTCGGGGCAAGTTCACCGATCTCTCGCCTTCCTTGACGTCCTCGCCCGTGTTCTACAAAAACATCATGATCACCGGAATGGCCGCCTACGGAAGCGGTGGCAAGGGCCCCTTGGGCACAACCCGCGGATGGGATGCCGCCACTGGCAAGCTCCTCTGGGAGTTTCATGGCGTTCCTCAGCCTGGCGAGCCCGGCCACGAAACCTGGGTTGGGAACACCTGGATGGACCGCGACGGCGCCTACAGTTGGGGAATCCAGAGCATCGACATGGAGACCGGCACCGTCTTCGTACCGCTAGGCACCGCGCATTTCGATTATTACGGCGGCGATCGGCCGGGCAATGATATATACGGCACCAGCTTGGTCGCGCTTGACGCCACCACCGGCAAGCTCAAATGGTATTACCAGACCACCCATCACGATGTGTGGGACGCGGACCTGCACCATGCACCGGTCCTGATCACCGTGCAAAAAGGAACCCAACAGATCGCTTCCGTCGCGATCGCGACCAAGCGTGGCCTGATGTTCATCCTGGACCGGAACACGGGTAAGCCGATCTATCCCGTCGAAGAGCGTCGCGTGCCAA
This sequence comes from uncultured Acidobacteriaceae bacterium, assembly GCA_963758385.1. Classification (GTDB taxonomy): domain Bacteria; phylum Acidobacteriota; class Terriglobia; order Terriglobales; family Acidobacteriaceae; genus PALSA-350. Next base: position 51,648 of record CAVWVA010000004.1, read on the forward strand.
CCTATGGTTTCGTACCAACGGAACTGCCCTCCGCGACTCAGCCGTTCCCGATTTGGCCTGGACCGCTGGCGCGGGACTATTTTTCGCCGGACGACCTCAACCGCATCACGCCGGAACAGGCGGACTTCTGCCAGGACATGCTCAAGCATGGTCGCGCGACTTTGCCGGCCGGCCCCGATGGACTGCGGACAGGAGGCCCCTATATTCCTTACGACGAAAACGGGTCGATCCTCTTCCCATGGACCAACGGTGGCGCCGAGTGGGAGGGCATGTCGTACGACCCTGGCCTCGGGTATGTCTTCGTCCTTACCGCGGATCTTGGCGAGGTATTCCAAGCCCTTCCTGACTCGTCGCCGCCGCTGATCGAGCGCTATCAGTTCCGCAATCCCAACACCGGCTGGCCCTGCAGCAACGGCCCCTGGGGCGAGATGATTGCGGTCAACGTAAACACTGGCCTCATCGCCTGGCGCAGGCCGATCGGCGAAGATCCTCGTCTCGAGGCGCTGGGCATCAAGGATTGGGGCACGCTTCTGATGGGCGGCCCTACATCGACCGCCGGCGGCGTCACGTTTGCCGGCGGCACCATCGACGGAATTTTACGCGCCGTGGAATCTTCTACTGGCAACCAGATGTGGCAGGCCGACGTGGGTGCGTCTGCCCACGGGATAACCATCACCTACCTCGGTCGTGACGGACGCCAATATGTGGCAGCCTTTGTCTCCGGCGGCGGGTTCCTGGGCGATCCTGCGGTCCCGGCTGTGCTCAGAGTCTTCAGTCTTCCCAGAGAGGAACCACAGAGAAAAATGGGCTCAGCGCGGGTTCACAATTAAAGTCGGAGGTTCATCCCCGACGTAACGTAACCATAACTGTTCGACGAGATGCAGGAAGCTTGGGAACTGGCGGAATTACCCCCAGGAAGCCGACCTGGTACCTATGATGGATGTTCCCGTATTTCTCTAGCACCAATTCCAGTATCGAGATCGGCACGGCAGGCATATTTCCCGTTACGTTTGGGTGCCGCTGGTAGCCGAAACTATCTCTGGACGAACTACTCGGGGACGTCCCCGTGTTTCCCCCCGCCCTCAGTTAGCCTGAGGATTTGGGTCAGAGGTGGGAAGGATATTTGCCCGCGTTTGCAGTTACGGTCTACACGACAAAAGCTTCTGTCGTATCGACGGATCATCATTGATATAAAACACTGGTTCGATTGCTCTATGTTCTATTATTTCAGACACGCCGTTTGCTGCGACTAATACGTATGCCGGATAGCCCGACGTTGGATATCGACATTTCACCTTGCCGTTTACTTCCGTCAGCGTTTTGCCGTTTTTATCTTTTAGAATTATTTTTGTATCATCACCGCCGACCACCGTGTAGTAGTTCATTGCGACTGACACGTCTGCGCGCGTAAGCCCCGAAGGGAGCGTCAACCATCTTGGAAGTCTTGATTCATTCGATAAAACAAAGCTTGACTCAAGGCAACCGACCATCGCACAAGAAAACATACATAAGGCGATAACAAGCAGGTATTTACCTGTGCGCATAAAACTTTTTAGCATCGTTTGTTTCCCGAGGAGATAAGGAGATAAGGGGACATGATACCTATCCCCGTCTGCTTTTCATCCGCACCCTTAAGGACCGTGTACTTATTGCAATAACGTTAGCTGTTTAGCGTTAACTGTGGCTGCCGGTGCGGGCCCTGGGGCACGCCTTGCAATCTTCCGTCCGAGTACGCGTTCAAGCCCGGTGACAAACTCCGCAGTACCAACCGGACGCCCGGTATTCTCGGCGCGCCGAAGGGCAGCAAAGGCCTCATCTCGATCCTCCAGAAGCAGGTCCGCAAAGCAGGACACGCGATCGAGCACGGGCCGGACAGTTACCAACCCATCATCTTTCCCCGCCAAATGGGCTCGCACGCTAGACCACACCCAATCTGCCGCACACCCCACCAATCCGGCTCGCACGGGATTCAGGCTGACATAGGAAACCGCAGCCCGCAGATGCAACTCGTCCATGGGAACCGAAGCAAACCTGCTCTGAAAAAGGTGGCCGGTCCATCGCCCTCGAGCATTGATGAAATTGGTGTAGCGCCGATGTGCTTCTCCGACCGCCAGTCCCAGACCGTCCGCTCGCATCGGAGTGAGAATGAGGTGAACGTGATTGGGCATGAGACAGTACGCCCACACCTCGACTCCGGTCTTGCGGGCCTGCTCGGCCAGCAGATCCCTATAAATCTCCTGGTCGCCATCCTCAAAAAAGATCGCCTCTCGACGATTCCCACGCTGCGTAACGTGATGCGGAATGCCTGCAACCACCGTACGCGCCAATCGTGCCATGGGGAAAATTAACATGAATGACGGGAGCGGGGATAGGTATCAGTGTGTCGGAGAGAAATGCTTCATTTTTGAGGCAGGGGTTGTGGTTCAACGCTTCGATTAGATGGAACACTTTTGGAAGCGGACGCGTGCAGCAAGCGAATTTGCGGCGGAATCGACCCTGCTAGCTGCGTTAGGAATAAGCAAGGGTTCTGCGATGGCGAAATAGCTTTAGGAGATTATGCGTGGCGCATATCAGCTTCCACTCCGAGGTCACCTTCAGCAAGCCTCGTAAGTGGAATCGGCGGATGCCACGCACTTCTTTGATCTGGCCGAATACAGGTTCAACGGTGGATTGTCGAAGTGCATAGCGAGCTTTTCCCTGTTCGGTGGCCAGAACTCGCCTCATGCGGAACGCTTCTTCATGGCGAGGTGCCGTGGACGACAGAGATCCGCCGGGTAGTTGCGGCTTGGAGTCAGGAGGTACCAGCATTTCAACGCCGTTCAATGACGGATCCAGTAAGCTGCGCGTGTCCCAGTAACCCGCATCTGCGGTGATCGTTGTTGGTGTACCGTGAACCGTGTTTTGTAAGCTTTTCACCATGGGTAGCAGTTGCCGGCAGTCGAATGCCTGCTGGGTCAACTCGGCCGCCACGATGATCTGAGCGTGCGAGTCCACCGCGATCTGCGCGTTGTAGGCTTGCATAAGGCCTGCTTGCCCACTACCTTTCATCAGACGCGAATCCGGGTCAACGAAGTTATATCGACGGCCGGGAGCAGCGGCGTTCTTTCTCGCTCGTAGACGCCGCTTCTTATCCGTCTCCCGCTGTTTGCGATCATCTGGCTGCTGGCTGGTCTGCTCCGACTTTTTACGAGGCCCGGGCTTGAGCAAAGGGCGATTGGCTGAGATCGCCTTCAACTGGGCTTGTGCTTCTTGTTCCAACTCTGCCTTCGCTTGTTGCAGCCGCTCGAGCCGCTTTTGGGCATTCGCTAACTCGTCAGGCAATCGGTCGCCCGGTTCAGGGCGCTGATCTTCTTCACTATCCATTTGCTGTGCGTGGCTCAGCAACCGCGCAACCTCCGCACGCCAGTGTTGTTCCCTCTCGCTGAGCTTTTGATAGTTCATAGAACGCCAGGCGTTGGCGTTCGCCTTCATCTTGGTTCCATCGATGGCGACGTTGCCCAACTTCACCAAGCCTGCCTTTTGACACAGCCGCAAAGCTTGCACAAATAGTTCCGATAGCGCTTGAAGATGTTCTTGACGGAAAGAGGCCAGCGTATCGTGGTCGGGATGCTGATCGGCAGACAGATAGCGAAAAGCCACGTTGTCGTAGGTCGCCTGTTCGATCTTGCGGGAGCTCGTGACCCCAATACAATAACCGTAAAGCAACAATCGCACCATCAGCGAGGGATGGTACGCTGCTAACCCTCGTCCATCACTTCGTTCATAGCTGGCGTAAATCGAGGACAGGTCTAACTCGTTTATCACTTCGGCTACGAACCGTGCCAGGTGATTCTCAGGCAGCCAATCCTGCAGCGATGGAGGAAGCAAAAAAGGCTGGTCGTGGCTACAAACTCGAAATCGCTTGCTCACCAGGCAATCCTACGTGACTTCCCCTCCCACAAGAAGCGCATTTCTGGTGCAGATTCACATCTATCTCCGACACACTGGTATCATGTCCCTTTATCTCTCCCGGGGCCGGAAGCGGGCTAAGAGGTTGGAACTCATAGGGTTCCTCTTCAGCTACCTGCGTTCGCCTCTAGGGTAACGCTTTTGCTGGCGTTTTTCTATTAGCCGCCTGTTTTCAGCAAGTTCCCGAACAGCAACTTCAGGTTGCTGTGCAGCTCCCATTCTGGGGTGACGTGTCCTCTTACTTCCGATGCGAAGCAGCGTTGTTCTTGCTCCAGGTCGGTATGGATGCCGGATGGAGGCCACAGACGCAAGCAAGGGCGCCTCCGAAGAGACGATCCTGCTGGTTGAAGCGTGCTCTAAACAAGCATAGGGAGGCCACAGACGATAAAGACAGCCGCAGCCAAACCTAAAGAGAGAAAACCAACCTCTCGACGTTTATCTACGAATATAGCCATCACCGCGAAGATGAAAGAAATGATGCTGCCAAGAATCCAGGCACTTGAAGCGATGGAGACCAGCCTGGGCGGAGCTGAAGGACCTGATGAGAAGTGGATAATTATTACTATTCCCCAAACTGTAATTATCTCCAAAATGCAGGCAAGAACCGAGATCGAAGCCGTCTTATGCGCAGACCAAAATTTCGCGGTAAATATTACTGGCATAGGGTCCTACCTGCTGGCCATGGATAGAACCCCGTCTTGTTGTAAACAAAATCCGGGAACGCATCAAAGAGCAGATGAAAAGGGAGGAGCGGAATACTTCCATTCATTGTCGGCAGAGATGTTCCAGGGTTGAAGAGATCGACGTGGGAATTAGTCGCCCCAGTCGAATTGTCTACAGTCGTATGAGTAGAGCAAATCGACAACGGATCTCGATAATTTGTCTTGCCCTTCTCCATCAAATTCATGTTGTCAATCTTGGATTTGCAAACCCCTGGGGAGATGCAGTTATTTGGGGCATCAACGATAGAAGCGGCATCGGTCTACAATCTCACTGAGCTTTTCGCGATGACTGTATCGCGCGGACACCGACCAGTGCTGTAGCGATCGCGGCTGCCCCTGTGGAAATAGCAAAGCTTGCCGGCACTAGTAACCATTGAAGACCGTAGGCAGCCAAAATATTCAGCATCCACAGAACACAGACCGCTATTGTGCTGATCAACGCATATTTCTCTATTAAGTTATTCGTCCTTTTAATCAAACTTAAAAAGAAGACTAGGCAGAATAGCGCCCCAATGACATTGATCAAATGCGGATGTGTATTTGGGGTATGCAGAAACCATTCCCTCCGTAAACCAGCACGTATCATCGGCAGTAAACACAGGACATATAAAATAAACGCTATGACATAGGCGCGTGTGGTCTCAAACATCGTCACTGTAGTAAGTTCCTCCTCAATGGCCATATACGGAATCGGTACACTCGATATTTGAGCGTCCAGCAATACTTATTACGTACGATCCTCCGGTGATCGCTCCCGTAAGCCCGGTCCAACCTGGAAGAAAGCCTCTTACGGCCCCGACAACAGCGGCCGCTGTAACCACAATGGTTATTTGTTTTCGGTTTTGAGCATCCTCCTCATCTGTAAGTTGCTCAATATCGCTGTTAAACTCACATCCCAAGAAAGTCGCATACTTGAGCAGCTTCGAGGGCTGCTTACAGGGGGTTGTGAGTACGCTACAATTGCCACCGTTGTTTGGGGCCTGCGCCACGAATGGAATCTCCAACAGAATTCTAAGTTGTGCCGAAAGATTATTAATGACCGTTGAAATTGCATTGACCTTAAAAATATACGGCATACCTGGATTGACGGGATCGCCGCCGCGTGGACCCCACGGATTGCCTGGACCCCACGGATCGCCTGGATCCCACGGATCGCCTGGATCGCCGCCAACCGGAGAAGGATTTAGACATCCGTTCGAGAAGTGGCTCCTGACCGCAGTAAAGTCGGGATTATCCGGATCGTTTGGATCGGTTGGGCCATCTGTCCCGCTATCTTCACCGCATCCATCCAGCCCTAGGCGATCGGTAAAGCTGGCCGGATTGTTCAGCGCATAAGCATACCTGTTGAAGCTCTGGGGATTGGCCGGGTCATAGCTGCCCATGTACGGATCGGGCGCCAGCCATCGTCCCTGCACGGAAGCATAATTACGGAATTGCGCGTGCTCGGTGTCGCTCTCCGCGTCCTGGTCCAGACCGGCGAAGTGTGCATTGTCCTGGTTGGCCCCAGCGACGTTTACCGTCGCAGTAAAGCCGTCGCCCCATGGCAGCGAAGCGTAGCTCGAACCCACCGCACCTGAATAGGTAGTCCGCAGCCGCTCCGTTCCTAGCGTGTCCTGATGGTCGAAGTAGGTGGTGCCGTCCGAGGAGCGATAGCCCAGTTGCTGGCCGTCCCAGTAGATTCGCCCTTCGTTGCCGGTGTTGTTGGGCGACAGCCAACTGGAAACCCGCCGCCCGGCGTAATCGTAGATGAATTCCGTGGTCGTGCTTCCCACCTGGGAATGCACCCGCTCGTTCAGCGCATCGTAAACATACACCGCCGTGCTGCCGCTATCCACTTGCAGAATGTTTCCTTCCGCATCGTAGAAGTAGCCGTGCACGTTGTCGTTGATCATGTTGCCGGCGACGTCATACTTATAGCCGGTGGTGGTGATCTGATTGTTGGCCGTGTTGATGGTCGGATCGAACGTATAACCGCTCTGCAACGGCGTCTGGGTAACACGGTTGCCGTAGCGATCATAGGTGTAGGTATAGTTCTGCACCGTGCCGCTGGTGATCGTCCGCGAGGTCAACCGGTTGAACCCATCGCCATAGCCCAGCGTAACTTGCTGGCCTAGCGCGGTGTCGGACTGGTATTGCATCTGCGTGCCCTTCCACGTGGCGCTGCTGCCGTAAATCTGTGTTCCGCCAGTGCAATATTCGGCCGCCGGACCGTTGCACACCCATCGACCCGCCTGCCGCCCTAATTGATCGTACGACTGATACACATTCAATCCATTCCCCAGGGTATAGCTCACGGGACCATCCGGCCCGTTCACTATGCTCGAAGCAAGGTTGGGAGGATTATACGGCAGGTTCTGGTACGTGTTGTTGGTAATGGAGGTGATCTCACCGGCGATGGAACGGGTGTAGGCAATCGTCCCGCTGACAAACCTTTTCGGGGACAGACGGAATAACCCCTAATGCGAGCTACGGTGGTTACTCCGTGTGTCCCTAAAACCTCCCCGGTACACGTTTATTTGGGGCCAATCGCGTATCTCACATCAATATCCCCAAGGACGCTGACTTCACGAAATACAATCGATCGCGAGCATTCTTTACATGTGATCACAAGACTTTTTGCATCAGTCCACTTTGCCGATATGTCGTATCGCCCCTTTGCTACGAACAGCACTCCGTCGTTTGGATCATACTTAACGGAGGCGCTTTGAAGGTTAACGATAGAACTGAAATCAGTCGTAGCACCGCAATTGCGTTCGCACGTACGAGCAATCAACAGACCATCCGGCGAAATGGCCTCGGATTTCTGACTGTTCTCGCAATTGCTGCAACCTGAAATACACAACAGCACCACAGTAGCAAGCAACAGGAGCCTAGCTGTGCTTATAGCAGCCAGCTTTGTAATAGTTGATCCCAGCAGTGATTTGCGCTTGATCATTTGGATCGTCTCCATACGGCGGCCCTCCTTTCCAATTACCCCATTCCGGGGAGGAAGTTCCTGCCTGCCCTTGTGCCCACCCTGCGCCTCTTAGGAGGACACTTTCCGGTATCCCGAACGCTGCACCCATGGCTCCGTAATTAAAATTTCCGAAGTCCGCATATGGTGAACCTATCGGTTGCCCGTCAGAATAACTCTGGGCCTGCTGCTTATAATCCATCGGTCCCTTGCCCCGTACCAGTTCATAGAAGACAGGAAGATTCAGGACGCCGAAAATATTGAGCGCGTTTGCAAACTTAATATCTGTGTTGATTGAAACTCCAGATGGTGCAGGTGGTACAGAGCAAGGGTTACTTGGGGCAGGCTCGTGCCCGCCACCGCCCGTTGGTTGTTCTCTTTGGGTTGGCCGATTAGACCGGTACCCCTCGGAGGATTCTAGAATTGGTGGGCTGGCTAGGACGATGCCAAGTGTAAATAGCCCAATCGGGTCGACAAAGCTGGCCGGATTATTCAATGCATAAGCGTATCTGTTGAAGCTCTGGGGATTGGCCGGGTCATAGCTGCCCATGTACGGATCGGGCGCCAGCCATCGTCCCTGCACGGAAGCATAATTACGGAATTGCGCGTGCTCGGTGTCGCTTTCCGCGTCCTGGTCCAGGCCAGCGAAGTGTGCGTTGTCCTGACTGGCTCCAGCGACGTTTACCGTCGCAGTAAAGCCATCGCCCCAGGGCAGCGAGGTATAACTCGATCCGACCGCACCGGCATAGGTGGTCCGTAGCCGCTCCGTGCCTAGCGTGTCCTGATGGTCGAAGTAGGTCGTGCCGTCCGAGGAGCGATAGCCCACTTGCTGTCCGTCCCAGTAGATCCTGCCTTCGTTGCCGGTGTTGTTGGGCGACAGCCAACTGGAAACCCGCCGCCCGGCGTAATCGTAGATGAATTCCGTGGTCGTGCTTCCCACCTGGGCATGCACCCGCTCGTTCAGCGCATCGTAAACATACACCGCCGTGCTGCCGCTATCCACTTGCAGAATGTTTCCTTCCGCATCGTAGAAGTAGCCGTGCACGTTGTCGTTGATCATGTTGCCGGCGACGTCATATTTATAGCCGGTGGTGGTGATCTGATTGTTGGCCGCGTTGATGGTCGGATCGAACGTATAACCGCTCTGCAACGGCGTCTGGGTAACACGGTTGCCGTAGCGATCATAGGTGTAGGTATAGTTCTGCACCGTGCCGCTGGTGATCGTCCGCGAGGTCAACCGGTTGAACCCATCGCCATAGCCCAGCGTGATTTGCTGGCCGAGCGCGGTGTCGGACTGGTATTGCATCTGCGTGCCCTTCCACGTGGCGCTGCTGCCGTAAATCTGTGTTCCGCCAGTGCAATATTCGGCCGCCGGGCAACAACGGGGGACAGCCTGATCCGCGCGATTTATCCCAGTTTCAGAATAGTGAAGATTGGATCCTCTCTTCCCTCGCGATAGGAATTCCGCTTTTCTTAACGCCATCTTTTCGTGGACGCTCACGATTCCACTGTCTGCCAAATCGAGAGCACCTCGGTAACGGACGGGAAGTTCACTGAACATTGCGTCGATGAGCACCTGCCCGAATTTAACATCCGCCTGTCTTTCGTCGGGCCGAGATTTCCTGGCGCGGCGCGCTTTCGAGGAACTGAGCGCCGCTTCATCGCGGACCCTCTATCCCCTTGTTTCCCTTCCCCCTCCCAATATGCTTTCAATTGGCGAGTGAAGGGAAAGTAATTGTGACGGTTATGTTTCCACCAGAGTACGAAGGTGGCATGACCGAAAGCCGGCCGGCTGTTGGCGAGTGGGTAAGTACCCGAATAAACCCGCGGTAACCTCCGAAATGGTAATCACGCGTCGAAATAGCGTCCGGGCTCTTGAACCGATCCCGAAGCAGGTATAGGTTGTTAGCAGACGATTTCGGCAGGCAGCGGATCTCGCGTCTCCTCTCTCTAGCCGGCAGTTGCCAGTAGTTTCGGCCTACCCGCGAGCGAAGGACAGTCTTACCGCTGTCCGGTGCCACACCCGATCCCTGTCACAAATCCAGCCAGTCCATGCACCCCGCTACGGCGGGATTTTTTGTCCTCATCGCACGCTGCTGCGCACCAGCAGCCTCGCGATAGGGCTGCTTGTGGTTTCCCCCAGGGGAAAACCACCCCTCGCGGAATTTACCGCACCACAGTGATTGCAAAACAAACCCCTACTCATAACCCAACTAACGGAGGCACCTATGTCTAAAAACAAAGTCAGCGACCTCATCACCGATCAGGAAATGCTCTTCGCCCGCCTGATCCTCTCTGGATCCATGACCGACCAGCAGGCCGCCAAAGCCGCGGGTCTCAACCCCAATACCGCCGCCTACATCAAGTCCAAACCCTGTGTCCGCGCCTACATGCTCGAGTACCGCGCCCTGATGCAGCAACAACTCGTCCAGCAGCAAGCCGAGGACTCGCGCCGGCAGAACCTGGACCGCGAGCAAGTCCTGGCCCGCCTCTGGGAAATCGCCAATCTCAGCCCGGAAATGACCCGAAACAGCATCACCGGCCAGGTCAAGGCGCTCACCCTGATCATCGCCATCCTGGGTCTGATCCCGGACCTGCGCGCCGGCTCCGCTCAGAACAAACCCGCTCCTCAACCCACCACCCAACCGCAGATCGATGCCACCGCTTGGCTAGACAGCCAGCAGGAGCAAACCGCCGGCTCCGAGCCACCAGCAAAGGGCCCGGCTATCCCCCCGGTCGAACCCGAGGCCGGCGCGCCTCCGACCCCCAGCGAGTCCACATCCGCGAATCGCCTGAGCCGTTCGGAGGCGCAATCCCCAACCAGCCCCACGGTAACTCCAGACACCAGGGTCCCCTTCTCGGTCGAAAACAACCGCTACGGTTCGCTCCGTTTACGTTGGTAAAAAGAACTCGAAACCGCTGCACTCGCTTCAAATGTTCCGAAAACCCTAAAAAGCATCAAATTTTATTCAATTTTATGAAAACCCACGCTACATCAGACCCGTTTCCCCCTACCAGCACCAACCGCACCGTCGGCATGTCTCCTGCTACGTTCGCGTTCCGCCGATAGCCGAAACTCTGTCTGGGACCATTGCAACTGGGGTCTCACCAGACCAACTTGAATTTCAAGTGCTAACCACCTAAACTACCGCCGTACCTCGGTGGTCTCTGCCGTTCCGATCAAGAGGCCCTACCCACGTTCTCCAATCTCGCAGGGAGCATGGATGGAGGAGTCGCGAGCACACGCTGGTGGTGTGCTTTCACTCTGGCCGCCACCTGCTGGAGCATGGAGAAACCGTATGAACCGCAATCACACCATCGATTATGTCGAATTCCACGCCAGCGACTTAGCCGCAGTCCGCCAGTTTTACAACCACGTCTTTGGATGGGAATTTGAAGACTATGGGCCTGACTACACCAGCTTCAAAGATGGCCGATTAGCCGGCGGCTTTGCCCTCGGCCCTGTCTCCCCTGGAGCAGGTCCGCTGGTCGTCATCTATGTGGACGATCTGCAGGCGACGGAGAAGCAAATAATGGATGCGGGAGGAAAGATCACGAAGCAGATCTTCTCCTTCCCCGGAGGCTTACGCTTCCACTTTAGTGACCCCAGTGGAAATGAACTCGCCGCATGGTGCGAAAGCTAAACCCCGACTGGAAAAGGTTTGGGCGCGGCGTCCTCGGCGTTGGCTGACAGGCGAAAGCGCTCAAACCTGCCTTCCAGCAACGACATCAGGCCGGTGTACCAGTAGCCCAGCACAAACAGCAGCAGGAACGGCACAGTGAAGTAGTTTTCGTTGACGATTGCGTACCAGATGGTCAACGCAAAATAGCTGCCGATCAATAGCTCGATCCAAGGCACGATGCCGAGCCGCTTGCGATATTTGCTCGCCTGTGGCCGTTGGCCGCGCTTTTCAATGCGGTACTTGGGGGTACGCTTGAATGCGGTTTTAATCCCGAAAAGTGCCTCCAGTACCGCCCTGGTGTTGGTCACCGTCAAACCGATTCCCAACGCCATCAGAAAAGGCAGATACAGAAAAGTCCGGTACCACTTGCCGGGAAACAACTCCCTTTGCGAAACCAGGTAGAAGGAGGAGATCGAGAACGTTGACGCCATGAACAGCGGCACATCGATCAACAGCATCTGGAACCACCCTTGATAGAAGCGGATGATCATCGCCGGCATCAGCAGTGTGGAGAGCACGACCATCAACGGATAACTGAGGTTCGCCGTCAGGTGGTAAAAGGCCTCCAGCTTCACGTGGAACGGCGCATCGCTGCGGAACATCATGGGCAGGATCTTCTTCGCGGTCTGAATCAGCCCCTTGGCCCAGCGCGCCTGCTGCGTCTTGAACGCAGTCATTTCAATCGGCAGCTCGGCAGGGCACTCCACGTCCTGCAGGTAGAGAAACTTCCAGCCCTTCAACTGCGCCCGATAACTCAGGTCTGTATCTTCGGTCAGCGTGTCATGCTGCCAGCCCCCCGACCCATCAATCGCGGCGCGGCGCCACATGCCTGCGGTCCCGTTGAAGTTAAAGAAGGCGTTCGTGCGCGATCGGCCGCCATGTTCGAGAATAAAGTGGCCATCCAGCAGGATGGCTTCCACCTGGGTAAGGAAGCTATAGTCGCGGTTGAGATGGGTCCAGCGAGTCTGCACCATGCCGATCTTGGGATTGGCGAAGTGGTGGATCACCTGCATCAGCCATTCCCTGGGTGGCACAAAATCAGCGTCGAAAATGGCGACGAACTCGCCCTTGGACACGCGCAAACCACGGTCCAGCGCCCCCGCCTTAAAGCCATGGCGATCGACTCGATGGATGTAGACAATGTTGTGTCCGAGCTTTTGATAAAGCTCCACTGCCGCTTGTGCAACCTCTACCGTGCCGTCGGTGGAATCGTCCAGCACCTGGATTTCCAGCTTGTCGGCGGGATAGTCCAGGTTGCAGCAGGCCTGGATGAGCCGCTCAATCACGAATTGCTCGTTGAAGATGGGCAGCTGCAAAGTGATGCTGGGAAGCTCGGTAAAGTGCGACTCGGGCTCCCGCACCGCATGCTGGCGGTTCTTGTAATAGCGGTAAACCAACTGGTAGCGATGGATGCCGTAAAAGGCAAGCACCACCATCACGATGAAGTAGGGGACCAGCAGAGCGGTGTCGAACGCGTTCCAGTGATACAAGTGCTCGAAGGTGCGGTCGGCGTAATGCGTCTTGAAGTAATGCTGCAGACTGTGCTGCGGAGACGCCAACCAAAGCGCAGCCTCCCACCGGCCGCGGAGAAGCGCAAGAGGGGAGACGCTTAACGTATCAGCGATGATTGCCAGCAGGGCACTCCCTCCTAACCTGGTTCAGGTTAACCGTTGGATGCTCATTGAGCGTAATCCGATATAGACTTACGGAGCATTTTAGGTACTTGCGTGGTAACGTGGCCCGGTCTGTCAATTCAGGAAAAAGGTGGTGTACAGCGTGTCCCGCTGCACTGGGCGGAAGCCGGCGCCGCGAATGATATGCCGCAGCTCTTCTTCCGTAGTGCAGTTGGAAGTTCCCGCGGCTCGAACTACATTTTCCTCGAGCATCACGGAACCAACATCGTTGCCGCCAAAGCGCAAGCCCAGCTGCAGCACCTTCAATCCTTGCGTCACCCAGCTGGATTGCACGTTCTCGATGTTGTCCAGATAAAGGCGGGAGATGGCCAGCACTTTCAGATACTCAACCGAAGTTGCTTCATCCCACTTGCGGCCGCCCAACGCGGTGTTGGTGGGTTGAAAGCTCCAGGGAATGAAGGCGGTAAAGCCGCCGGTTTCTTCCTGCAGGCGGCGCACCTGCTCAAAGTGGTTGACCCGTTGCTCGAAGCTCTCGCCCACGCCGAACATCATGGTGGCGGTGGTGCGCATGCCGAGTTCATGGGCGGTGCGGTGCACATCGACCCAATCCTGTGTGGAGCATTTCAACCGGGCAATGCGATGGCGCACCTCGTCATCGAGGATCTCCGCTCCGCCGCCCGGTATCGAGTCCAGGCCTGCATCTCTCAGGCGCATGATGGTGTCACGCAACGATAGATCGCTGTACTCAGCGATGGCCAGAATCTCCGATGCGGAAAAGCAATGAAGCCAAATCTGCGGAAACCGCTGCTTGATGCCCTTAAGCAGACGCTCGAACCAATCAATCTTGAGGTCAGGGTGCAGACCGCCCTGCATCAGCACTCCCGTGCCGCCCATCTCCACCGTCTCGGCGATCTTCTGGTAAATGGTCTCGAAATCGAGAATGTAGCCCTCGGCCGCGAGCTTGCCTTTCAACGGGCGGTAGAAAGCACAAAAGCTGCAATACTCGGTGCAAAAATTTGTATAGTTGATGTTGCGGTCAATGATGTACGTAACTACACCCTCGGGATGCAGCTTGCGTCGAAGCGCATCCGCTTCCATGCCCAGGCCGATGAGGTCGTCTGAGCGAAAATAGTCGAGGGCTTGGGTCCTGGTAATCGCCACAAATCCATTTTACGGGTACGACAGCTGACAATCCAGTGTTACAGTTCAAGATGCCTGGAGTTCAAGAGGCTTCGACTTGCTCTGGGACCTGAGCGATCCAGCAGTTATGCCCGTCCACTGGTACGGCACTTAGGCAGTGTTTCGGCCGCCTGAGTAGGCTGGTTGCGCCCTATCACAATCAATTGCGGGTTATCGTGCCACTCTTCCGGCATGTTCCCAGTTCAGGCTCTACCATACTTGCGTCAGGATTCGTGGGCCAAATTTTCAGTAAGTAGCGTTGTCTGTTCTCGCGCTAACTATCCCTTCAAGAGAGGTTTCCTCACTATGTTTCCATGCAGATCCGCCAGCCGCTTGCGTTTGCGACTCCTGCCGGTCACTTCGTCCATCTTCCTGGCAGCCAGCCTTGGTCTCGCTGGCGCTCCGCCGTTGCACGCGCAGGCCGCCGATAAGCCGGGTACCGACACCATCGTCTTCACCAACGGCGATCAGCTGACCGGCACGCTTTCCTATGAGACTGGCGGCAAGGTGACTTTTCATAGCGACATTGCCGGCGATGTAACCGTCACCTGGGACAAGATCAAGTCCATTCACACCAAGCAGGAGTTTGCCGTGGTTCAGGAGGGCCAGAAGGTCACCCGCAAGACTGCGGATGCCGATATTGCCCGCGGCAATGTCGTGGTTGAGGACGACCAGGTCAAGGTCGCAGCCGCTACCGGCGGAACCACCAAAGACATCCCCGTTAAGAACACCCAATTCATGATCGACGGGGCTACGTATAACAAAGAAGTACGCGGCAATCCCGGCTTCTTCTCCGACTGGACCGGCGGGATCACCGGCGGAGCTTCGCAGATCGAGGCCACGCAAAACAGTAAGAACTTCACCGGCTCGGTAGCCCTGGTCAGGGTCGTTCCCAACGTAACCTGGCTTGATCCCCGCGACCGCACGTTGGTGGACTTCACTGGAGCGTACGGGTCCGTCTCCCAGCCGGGAACCACCGGGTCGAAGACCAACATCATCCACGCGGATGTAGAGCATGACTGGTATGTCACCCCACGGTTTTACTTCCTGGTCGATGCCGCCTGGGATCACAACTACTCCCAGGGCCTGAGTTTGCAGCAGTCCTACGGTGGTGGCGCGGGCTACACCCTGATCAAGGATCCCAAGCAGGAACTGGATCTCAAAGGCGATGTGCACTTCGAGAGGCAGCAGTACTTCGTAACGCCAAACGTTATTCCTGTTCCACCGCTGACTCCCAGCAAAAACTTGATTGGCGCGGACTTTGGCGACACCTACATGCTGAAGTTGCCCCATGGCCTGGTGTTTAACCAGGGGGCGGTGATCACTCCGGCGTTCAATCAGACCAACGCGTATTCGGCTGTTGCCACCGCGGGCTTGTTGTTCCCGGTATACAAACGCTTCGGCTTTACCGTCGGCGCTCTGGACGACTTCCTGAATGATCCTGCCGCCGGTAGCAAGAAAAACTCATTCCAGTTCACCGCCGGCGTCACCTACACCCTCAAGTAGAGGAAACTCCGGTTCCCCATGCGTGCCCAGGGGAACCGGAACCCCCGGGTATGGGTGCCCCATTGAAGCCGTCTTTTGGCTTGAGTGGGATTCAGATCTACGGCTGCGTGACCGGGTCAAGATCCATCGGCTGTTTCAACAGCGTCAGCACCCCAGGAGGAAGAGGTTTGTCCGCATTCGCCAGCAGTTGCGACACTTGCCACATTTCCGTCTGGTTCAGAACCTGGTTGAACGCCGGCATTCCCGAAAGCCGGATCCCGTTGGCAACCTTCCAATAGGTCTCCCCGGGTGGATCGTCGCTGACCCCGACAACTCCATCGCGGTGCGGCTCCCAAAGTTGGGGTGCTTCCGGAAACATCCCTTTCGCGAACTTGACCGGGCGTCCATAAAGGCCGTGGCACACTGCGCATTGTTGACGATAGATGTGGGCGCCGATCTCCAGGTTGGTAGGGCTGGCCTCGACCGGCGGCGTCTTCACCAGCTCGCGGTCTATGCGCGCGTGCAGGGGAAATTGGACGAGCCTGCCCTCAAAAGGGAAAGGCTGGTCGTTGGTGGCCACCGGCAGGCTACCGAACTGAAGATAAGCCGCGATGCCAATGGGCACCACCAGCAAGCCGATCAGCAGACCGATAAAGAATGCTCTCATTTCGATAGCCTCCCAGGGCCGCAAAAGAAGAAAAGCTCCACTCACTGCCCTGGAGCAGGATATAGCAAGCGAAGAAATGCTCTAATACTAAGCAGGACAGCAAAAAGTATTTTCTTGGCCGATGTCGGCCGGCAGTGGAGGGCTTTCAGGTTCATGCATCATAGCAAGCGTTTTGGATGCCAAGTGTATCCGCTTCTTTTTTTAATCATTCTTGCGATACCAGGGCTCAGAGCGCAGAATTCCAACGGCAGTCCTTCTCCGGCTCCCGCCCAGGCGCAGGCCGCGCCGGAGAATCCGCAGCAAAATCAGGTCCGCTTAGCCCAGGAGGCTCAGGCCAGGATTCACGCCCGGAGGCAACAGCGGAAAGAGCGCGTGGTTCAGGATACTTATAGCCACAAGTTTGAGGTCTATGGAGGGGGTGGCTACACCCGCTTCCGCCCCGGTGGCTCACTCCAGCACATCAACGAATCGGCCTGGAACGGGGGAGTCACCGATTATCTCTGGGGTCGCCTGGGGCTTACGGGAGATTTCCGCGGTTACTACGGAACCGCCTTCATCACCCCAAACCCGTACAACATCTTCAAGCCCAGCATCAGCCAGTACACCTTCATGGCAGGTCCGCAGTATCGGTTCCTGAGCCGGGAGCACTGGGCCATTAGCGGGCAGGTCGTGGCCGGTGTGGCCAAGGGCAACTTCTATGCCAACGGCGCGGAACTTCCCGGCCCACTGGTCGGTCTTTGGGGTACGGGAACCAGCTTCAGCATGGCCGCCGGTGTGCCCGTCGATTACAACCTCAGCCCCGGCCTCGCCGTGCGTCTGCAGCCGGGCTGGTGGTTAACAACTTTCGGTAGCACCGCACAATTGAAGAATATCGGCTTCACCGCCGGCCTCGTATACCGCTTTGGCCGGCAGTGACGATGCAACGGCTGAAGGGTACGGGCTTCAGCCCGTACATAACAAATCTAGAAGCAGTTCGGCTTTAGCCGCTCAGGGAAATGTTCTTTGACCGGAGCGCAGCGTACTCCCCTTAAGCCGTAACCGCCTTATCGCGTTCTTTAGCAGCGTCCAGGGGATATTGCGGCTCAGTCATCCGCACCGGGTCCAGGATCTCGGCAATCTCATCCTCGGTGAGCAGCTTTTTGGCGCGCGCTATTTCGATGATGGATTTGCCCGTGGCCACGGACTCCTTCACGATCTCGGCCGCCTTGGCGTACCCGATGTACGGGTTCAACGCCGTTGCCAGCGACACCGTGCTTTGCGCGTAGAGTTGGCAGCGCGGCTCGTTGGCCGTAATCCCGCGAACGCATTGCTCGTCGAATTGGCGCAGCATACTGCTCAGGATGGTAATGCTCTGGAGCACGTTGTAAGCCATGGTCGGCATCATCACGTTTAACTCCAGTTGCCCGGCCTGGACGGCATACGCCACCGCTGTATCGTTCCCAATTACCTGGAAGCTGACCATGGCCGCCAGTTCCGGAATCACAGGATTGATCTTGCCCGGCATGATGGAGGAACCCGGCTGCAGGCTGGGCAGGTAGATTTCCGCCAGCCCCGTGTTCGGCCCCGAGCTAAGCATGCGAATATCGTTGGAAATCCGGATGACTTCAAGCGCGATCCCGCGCAAAGCGGAGCTCACGTCAGACATGCAGGCGTTCGACTGCATCGCCCAGCGCATGTCCTCCGCCGGCGCCAGCGGTTCCCCTGAAATGCGGGCCAGGTTGGCAACGGCTTTCTGGCGGTAATCCGGATGGGTGTTGATGCCGGTGCCCACGGCGCTGCCTCCCAATCCCAATTCGCGCAGCTCGGCTGCCGCCATCGCGAGAAACTTTCGTCCCTTCTCGACAGCTAAGCCGTAGGCGGCAAACTCCTGCCCCAGGCGCATCGGCACCGCGTCCTGCATGTGGGTCCGGCCGGACTTCATGATGTGGTGGAACTCCCGCCCCTTGGCGGCAAACGTCGCTGCCAGGTTGTCCAGCACGGGGTAGAGCGCGTCCAGGGCAAGCAGGGTGGCGACGCGCATCGCAGTGGGAAAGACGTCGTTGGTTGATTGGCCATAGTTCACGTGGTCGTTAGGGTGCACCGGGGTGTACTCGCCAAGCTTTCCGCCCAGGATCTCATTGGCGCGGTTGGCGATTACCTCGTTGGAGTTCATATGCAGGCTTACGCCGGCGCCGGCCTGAAAAACATCCACCACGAACTCACGGTTCCATTTGCCGTCAATCACTTCCTGGGCTGCCTGAATAATGGCGTCAGCCCGCTTGCCGTCCACCAGCCCGAGTTCCTTGTTGGCTTCCGCGGCGGCTCGCTTCACCATCCCCAGGGCGCCGATCAACTGGGGGTAAGCACGAACGCCGGAGATGGGGAAATTCTCCACCGCGCGCGCGGTCTGGGCGCCGTAATACGCCTTGGCCGGCACCTCGACAAAACCAAGCGAGTCTTTTTCTTTGCGGAGATCAGACATGAGAAGGTGGCTCCTGGATTACAGGGATCTGCACTTTGTAGAACGTTCGATTATAGCGATTTCGCTCCTCGGCCGTGAACCGCTGCCCGGAAGGTACGGCGCATCGTCTAAGCTATAGAGATGGAGCAGAACGGCGGTGCCCTGAAAGAAAGCTTTGACGTGCTGGTTGTAGGTGCGGGCCCGACTGGCCTCGCCTGCGCTATCGAGGCCCAGCGTGCCGGCCTGAGCGCCGTTTTGGTTGATAAAGGTTGCCTGTGCAACTCCTTGTTTCACTATCCGTCGAACATGACGTTTTTCACCACTCCGGAATTATTGGAGATTGGGGATATGCCGTTTTCCAGCCCCAACCAGAAGCCCAGCCGCAACGAGGCGCTGGAGTACTACCGCAAGGTGGCGGAGCACTACCAGCTGGAGCTTCGTCAGTATCAAACCGTGTCCAGCCTTAGCGGGGAAGATGGAGATTTTTCCATTCTCACGGTTGACCAGTTTGGCCGCCGCCGCGCTTATGCCGCTCGCAAAGTCATTCTCGCTACCGGCTATTACGATCTGCCCAACTATCTTGAAGTGCCTGGGGAAAATCTGCCCAAGGTGCTGCACTACTACCACGATCCCCACCCCTTCTATGATCAGAGGGTGGTCGTAATCGGCGGCAAGAACTCGGCAGCCATTGCCGCGCTCGACTTATGGCGTCATGGGGCACACGTGACCCTGGTGCATCGCGGCGACGCCATGCACCACCACGTAAAATACTGGATTCTGCCCGACATCAACAACCGCATCAAGAACGGCGAGGTCGCCGCCTGGTTTTCCAGCGCCGTGACCAGCATCGCGGAAGACTCGGTTGAGTTGCTTACGCCGCAAGGAGCGGTTACGCTCAAGAACGATTACGTTTTCGCCCTGACAGGGTACCATCCCGATTTTGAGTTTCTGACTGGTCTTGGCGTGCGCCTGGAAGGGCAGGACCGCCTCCCCGTGTGTGACCCGCAATCGCTGGAAAGCAATGTACCCGGTCTGTACCTCGCAGGAGTGATTGTCGCGGGCATGCGAACCAACGAAATCTTTATTGAGAATGGGCGTTTCCATGGCCGCCAGATTGCACGGGATATCGAAGCGAAACTCGCGGGCCGAGCGTCGGTGAAGGTTGGCTAAAGCATTGCACTCGTAGCAAATTGAATGGCCTGGTTGATGCAAGTTCCCGGATTGGTAAGAGACGCTGAAGGGAAGGTTGCTGCCTTATGAGTTGGTTCAAACCTCGTTCCATTCGAGGTCAGCTCATCTCCGGTCTAATTCTTTTTGAAGGCCTTCTGGTGGTGGTCTTCGCGACGCTATTGGTGCGTGAGCAGGCGTCTGAGATTCACGAACGGGCGCGCATGCGGCTGGAATCGGAAGTGAATCTGCTCGCCCTGCAGAGCGAGGACTCTCTTGCCCAGGGTCAGGCTGGGTACCTGGTGCCGATCCTTCGCGCCATGATCAACTCACCCAACATTCGTGCCGCGGTGGTTACAGATAGCAATGGGCTGGTAATCGCCAGCAGCGATCCCTCCATGGCCGGCAAGAACCTGCTGACGCGCCTGGAAAAGAAGCACCTCGCCGACGTCCCCGGGGTGGTCATGTTTCGCGCACCTGGCGGCGCTCGCGAAGCGGTGGCGGCGATTCGCGTGGGCGGCCAACTCAGCGGGTTTGCCTGGGTGTATGAAGACGCGAGCGCCGCCTGGCAGCAGATCTATTCGCTGATTCGCATCACCATCTTGTTTGCCGGCCTGGGCGCGCTGGGCACCGCGATCATTGCCGGCACGCTGGCCCGTTCCATCACTCGTCCGCTACGTGCGTTGCTCGCCGCGACCCGCAAGCTGATCCGTGATCCTGAAACGAAAGAAGGATTTCCGCTGGAGGTGATTTCGGCCAATGAAGCCGCCGACCTGACACGGGCCTTTAACCTGATGGTGACCTCCATGGACGAGCAGAGGTCGGGGCTCAGCGATACCCTGGCCCTGCTCGACTCCATGCTGGAGAACGCGCCGATCGGGTTCGCCTTCTTCGATCGCAAGTTTCGCTATGTTCGGGTCAACCAGTTCATGGCGGAGATGAACCAGCAGCCGATAGGCCGGCACCTGGGGCGCACGATTGAAGAAATGCTGCCCAGTCCTGCGGCTGAGTTGCTGCAGGGCTGCATCCAGAGTGTCTTTGAGACGGGGGAGCCGGTCGCCCAATTCGAGTTGAACACCCCACTCTCCGGGGATGAGACCCAGGTGCGTAGCTGGCTCATCAATGTATACCCGGTGAAGACTACGTCGGAGGCGGTGCGCTGGGTGGGCGCGATTGTTGTCGAAGCAACCGAGCGCAAGCAGGCTGAGGACATGCTGCGAAGGACGGAGAAGCTGGCGGCCGCCGGCCGGCTTGCGGCTTCGATCGCACACGAAATAAACAATCCTCTGGAAGCGGTCACCAATCTTCTGTATCTGCTGCGGAACGAGCCTTCTCTCGATAAGCAGGCGATTACTTACGCCAACATGGCTCAGCAGGAAATCTCCCGCGTAGCCGAGATGACGCAGCAGACGCTGCGCTTTTATCGCCAGTCAACCTTTCCCGCGACTGCCAACGTCGCGGAGTTGTTGGATTCCGTCCTCAGGCTGTTTACGGGCCGGCTGCTCGCATTGCAAATTGAAGTTACCCGCAAGAACGGTCCGGATCTCGATCTTTATTGCTTTTCCGGCGAGTTGCGTCAACTGTTCGCAAACCTGATTGGCAATGCGATTGACGCCATGAGGCAGGGAGGTCATCTGTGGCTCACCGTTCGCAGGTCTCGCTCCTGGGTCGACGGCACGCCGGGGCTCCGGCTGTTCGTTGCGGACAATGGCGCGGGTATGACGGAGGCAACCCGCCAGCGCATTTTCGAACCGTTTTTTACCACCAAGGAAGACACAGGTACGGGTCTTGGCCTGTGGGTGAGCGGCGAGATTATTGCCAAGCATCAAGCCACGGTGCGCGTCGTCAGCCGTCCGGCCGGCGTGGCCGCGAAAACCGGGCGTAAGTCCGGTACGGTATTCATGGTCTTCTTCCCTGAAACCGGGATCGGTGTGCCGCCGGCGGTTTCCCCGGTTGCTGCGACGGAAAATGCCTAGCTGGCTTTGGACGGGTCAGGTACTGCGGCCGGCGCACCATTTTTCCGACCCGACTCGTTAAAGACTCTATCCTTCCATGGAACGGCCCTTCTTCAAGGTAGCTACCGTAAACTTTGTCATCTCGACCGGAGCGAAGCGGAGGGGACCGGGATCCTCGTGTCCACCCGCTACTTTTGTGCCGAGGGCAGGGTACAGCGCGAGGCGCGCTCCATCGGGGCAAATTTCGAGCGCGTGACATGCAGCCGGTCGATGCTTATGTAGCGCAGTCGCAAGCCACCAATCAAATCCGGCATCGACCGCGGTGTCTTTCTCAGATCGACCAGCACCAACAGCGCTGCTTCCGCTGGATTGTCATAGCTTTGCGTCACACCCACTCCAAAGAAGGCCGGATCGGCCATCAGTTGGGGTGCATATTGCCGCTGCACTGCGGCAGCGGCTCGCAGCACCTCGGCAGATAGATGAATGCCCTCCACCTGGGGTAAAGTCGTGGGCTCAGTGCGCGCGCTCATGCTGGCCGCATCGGTGGGGATCACCATCGTGCGGACCCCGTTGATAACCTTGGGAACCACGACATTGGACTTGTTCTTGTCCACGTAAACAATCACCGCGGCTTCGCCCGGGCTGTCCAGGCTCTTGCCGGTGGAGACGCCAAGGATTCCATTGTCCGGCCTGGTCAGCAGGGCCGTCGCTACCTGGGCCGCCGAAGCGGCAGCAGCCATGCGCGACGAGTTTACGCTGCGCGTCACCGGCGCCGTGTGTTCATCGTAGTTGGAACAGGTCACCGGATGTTGCGCGCCACCCGCGATCTGCAGGCCTTCGCCATGGCTGGTCTGCTCCAGTTCGCTGAGCACATCCTGAATTGGATTAGCCACGCTGAATCCGTGGCCGCTGCCGTCTGCGCCGCTGGCAAAAAACAGGCCTACCGGCTCAGCATTCGCCGCGTCCAGCACCAGGGCCCCGGAGTCTCCGCTATCCGCGAAACTGGCTCCGGGCATGCCGATCTGGTTGGTGAATGTCTTGGTGTAATAAGGCTGGGTTTCGGCGCAGTCGTAGTAGTAATCCACCTGCACGCTCAGGTTCACCGTGTTTACCGTGGAGCAGGTCAATCCCGTTGTCCGCCCGCTCTTGACCACCCGCAACTGGTTGAGCAGGTTGGCGCTGAGTACCTCGCCGCT
The DNA here is from genome assembly GCA_963758385.1 of uncultured Acidobacteriaceae bacterium. Lineage (GTDB taxonomy): Bacteria > Acidobacteriota > Terriglobia > Terriglobales > Acidobacteriaceae > PALSA-350. Next base: position 74,677 of record CAVWVA010000004.1, read on the forward strand.
GCCGGCAGCCGGCGCGGCGGAACTCAGAACACCGTTGATTGAAGGCCCCAGTTGCAGGATGGCTCCGGTTCCGTCGACCGCGGGAGTCGCCGCCGCCAGCGCGGCATCCACGTTGGTCTGCTTGCTCTCGATGGGTACGACGTAGCGCAGAGCTCCCACGGTCCGGCCGGCTTGCGGATTGCAGTTCAGGTCGACCAGCGCGGGTTGCACGATGGTGTCTCCGGCCCGCGCCTGGTCCGATTCGGCCAGCACGTGGTTATTGCTCAGGATATAAAGGCTGCTGTTGCGGTCCTCGACCAGCGCTCCGAGGGTTCCTCCGCAGCAGTCGTTCACGTACTCCTTGCCTCCGCCGTCCTTCCGGGAGTCGTAATCGTTGGCATTGCCACCGGAAGAGCCCATCTCGACGTAGCCGGTCTGGGCAACCTGGTTCTGCAGGGCTGAACTATTGAATCCGGCGCCGTTGAGCAGGATGTGAAGCGCGGCCGTGGAGTAGGAATTTCCGGCGGCCAGGCCCACGACAAAAACCGAAGGGCTGCCCGCGGGCAGAGCGCGTGGGGCCGTGTAGGTGGCGGTGCAGTAGGTATAGGCCCGGCTGGAGTGGGAGCACCTGGTCTCGCCGATACTGCCAAAGTTGTCGCCAGGGTCAACCTTGCCCGTTGCGGTGGTGGCCAGCGACCAGCGGATGGTGCCGGAATTGATCTCGGCAATCTGTCCGGTTACCTGCACCGCGCCGCCAGGTGGCACGCTGGCCGTCTCAGGGCTAAGGACCTGGACGAATCCGGGCGTAACCGTGAGGAGATAAGTGGCGGTCTCCGACGGATCGCTGCGGGAGGTCGCCATGACCTGGACCTGCACCTGGTCGCGGGAGAGCACCGGTGGGGGCGTATACATGCCGTTCGCGCTGATGGCGCCCTGGCCAAACGATGCGTCGTTCTGCCCGCCTGCGATGGTCCAGTTCACGCTGGCCGAGGCGCCGGAGGCCAGCCGGGCGATGAGCTGGTCGGTGGTGGTGGTATCGATGGTGGATTTTTGCGCGGAGAGGACGATCAGGCCCGAACCCGCACCTGAATTGGCGCTTACCGCGCCGCAGCCCGCGACCAGGAGAAGCAGAAAAAGCGGGCCCAGTGGCAGGAGCTTGAGACGGGTTGTACGCATTGCAGCTCCGTTAATTCACCGGGGGATCGCGGGTTCTCTTGCGGCTCTACCGCCTGCGGCCGCCATCCTGCTATCAGACGTACGAAATCGCGGAAGGCCTACGGCCAAGGCTAAGGATATGCCAGCCAAGGCGCCGCTGGTTCATGAAATTACGCGCTTGAGGAAACCTCGGATACCAATTCCGCCCAAAATGGTAAGTGACAGCAGCAGGGCGAGAATGATAAGCGGCACCGGCATGTGGGGAATGTCCGGCGTGAGTGCTGTGCGCAACCCTTCGCTCATGTACACGATCGGGTTGAGCAACACCGCCATCTGCAGCCAGCGCAGGTGATTCAGGTACGCCCACGGGTAGTAAACGCAGCCGAGGAAGGTGATGGGAACCACCACGATGGAGAAAATCAGCCCGATTTGCTGCGGCTTGATATTCGCGCCAATGGCCAGACCCAGCCCACTGGCCACCAGGCTGGAGAGCACCAACACCAGGATCAGCAGCGGCCAGTTGTCGCACCTCGGGCTTGACCGGCACGGCGGGAATGAAATAGGCCAGCGGCACCACCAGCAATGCGGCGAGAATGCTCTGCAGCGCGCTGAAGCACATCTTTTCGATGGCCACCGCGCTGACCGGCAGAGGGCACATGACCCGATCGTCGATCTCGCGCGTGATGCCGAATTCCTGCGATAGGGGAAGCGCCACCGCTGCGATGCCGCTGAACATGATCGCCACGGCCATCAAGCCGGGCAGCAGGATGGTGGCGAAGTTGCCTCCGCTCGCCGCCATCGGATCGCCTTGTCCCAAATGGGGAAAGACATAGGTAAAGACAAAGAGAAACAGCAGCGGCTGCATGATGATGCGAACCACAAAGGGTCCGAGTTCACGGCGGAGCACGCGAAAGTCGCGCAGCATGAGGCCAAGAAAGGCGGAAACGTAGCGTGCCCGGGTCGCGCCCGGCTGCGCCGGTAAAGATGTCGGTACGCTACTCACGCAGGTCCCTCCCCGTCAGGCGAATGAATACCGTTTCCAGGCTCGGCTCGTTGATCGAGAGGTCGCGCAAGCCGGAGCTCTGGGCGGCTTGCACGATCTGCGGCAATAAGCCGTCGGTCCCCTGGGAGAAGACCCGGATTCCATCGCTGATGGCTTCGACGGAGGCTACGTTCGGCAACTGCTCCAGGGTTTTTACCAGCTCGGCGGAACCCTCCATCTGGCGCAGCTTCAGCTCGAAGATGGTCTGCGCCCCCAACGTGGTCTTGAGCATTTCCGGAGTGTCCTGCGCCAGCAATTTGCCGTGATCCATAATCGCCACTCGATCGCAGATTTCATCTGCTTCTTCCATGTAGTGGGTGGTCAGCACCACGGTAATTCCTTCACTGCCCAATCCCCTGACCGCTTCCCACATGGCGATTCTGCTTTGTGGATCGAGGCCGGCGCTGGGTTCATCGAGGAAGAGAACCGCGGGCCGGTGGGCGATCGCGCGGGCGATCTGTACCCGCTGTTGCAGCCCGCCCGAAAGCTGTGAGGGAAAGCTGCTGCCTCGCTCCTGCAAATGAAACTGTGACAGTAGCTGTTGTGCCCGGCCCCTGGAATCGGCGCTGGAAAATCCGAAATACCTGCAGTGGAAGTAAAGATTTTCAAAGACCGTGAGCGAGCGGTCGAGGGTGTTGTATTGGGGAACAACGCCTATGTTGCGCCGCGCCATCGCGGGCCTCGCTACTACATCCACGCCGGCGATGGTCACCTTGCCGCTGGTGGGCAAGGCGCGGGTGGTTGCAATGCTGATGGTGGTTGTCTTGCCCGCTCCGTTCGGTCCTAACAAGCCGAATAGCTCGCCCTGCTGGACGGAAAGATCGATGCCATCCACGGCCACGACCCGCTGTTTTTCCTCATAGATTTTTGTCAAGCCACGGATTTCGACAATCACGGATGCCAACCTTCAAAGCGCCATGCAACGATTAGAGCATCCCGGTTGCCGCGCTCTTTCATCCACCCAAGAGAATCCTGCGAATGATCGATGCCGTGGATAGATTCACGGGATAGATGCACGCAAGAGAGAAGCTCCGTATCGGCTGCGGACTTGGCGCGCGATACGGAGCTAAGGAATGCTCGGCGGTAACAGGTAAAGATCGCTGCTACGTTGGCCTCAAAAGGGCAGGTACTTTAAGCGGCGGCGCTGGATTTATCCGCGCGCCCACTGAGAAAGCTGCCGGTAGGCATTACTGTAACCGGGCCAGCTAACGCAGCCTTCATGCGGCGCACTTCGCGCGCGCTGAGCGGGGTCATGCGCTCCCGTGAGTAATAGATTTGTTTTCCGCAGTCCAGACAAACCTTGTAGGTTTGCCGCTCCAGCGTGAACGGTCTCGTCTGGCTCCAGTGACGGCAACCAAAGAGAATGTCGCAAAGAAAACCAAGCAGGCTTTGAATCCATGTCATAAATCGCTCCCCCTAATAACGTCTTCGGGTTGTGTGAGAAGTTGTACCGTTAAGATGCATTCTGCACGAAAATGTCGCGTTTGTCGTAGGGAAAATACAGCTTTCGTTTCGCCCTATGACCCGAAAGTTACTGAACCTTTAGTAGTCCTGTAAATTCAATCAGATAGCTGCCATAGGGAGGATTACCAAGGATCACGCAACAACCTGGATTACATTTCCGGGAGTGGCCGGTTGCTTGCGAAACCATCTTCGAGTGCACCAAAATTGAGACAATTTGCCACGACCACATTTCGCGCTCGTTTGGCCTATAACAGGTGAGCGAATTTTGCAAGACCTGCATGCGTGCTGACCGTGATACGCGAAAATGGAAGAGCTGCTCCCGGATTTTTTGCCGCCGTGACAGTAACGTAAAAATGCTTTATGCGGACACTATCGGACAACAGGAGCAAATCTTCATCTGCCGGCGCAAGTCTGCTTGACGTACCATACAGATATGGCACGTGGGTGGGAAAGCAAGTCTGTTGAGGAACAGCAATCGTCCGCGGACGCGAGCGGTTCGGGAGCGGTTATCGACGCCGCCAAGCGAAACGATCTGGAGCGGGCAAAGCGGGAGCGGCAGCGGCAGGAACTCGATCTGCAGCGCGAGCGCATTCTTTCTGAGCGCACGTCGAGCCCGGTGCGCAGAGCTGCGCTGGAGGCGGCCCTGGCAGATATCGAATCCCGCCTCGCCTTACTCTGAGCAGCCTGGGTCCTACTGAGATTTCTCCGCAATAACCAAAGGGCGGCCACATCTCGTGTTGTTACGAGGTGGGCCACCCTTTCGTCTCTTGCGGGGGAGAAATCCCAAAAACGGCTGAGATCGGGTTAGGTCTGCAGTGCCACCAACTGGTGGGCGATGGCGAAGAGCGCCAGCTCCAGACGAGTGGAAACCCCGGTTTTGTCGAAAATGTTCGACAAATGCCGTTTTACGGTTTCTTCGCTGATGCTGAACTGCTTGGCGATATCCCGATTGCTGCAACCTTCGACGATGCACCCAACCACTTCGAGTTCACGTGGAGTCAGGCCGTAGGTCTTGCGCTCAGGTACGGCGGCCTGCTGCATCAGCTCGTGCAGCGCGCCGACCAGGTTCACCACCCGTTTGCCGCCAATCCAGTAATCGCCTGAGGAAACAGCCCGGATGGCGGTGGTGAGGTGATCGGCCAGGGCGTCTTTGAGCACAATGCCGCGGGCGCCGATCTGCAGCGCTTCAATGATTTGTTGCGTGGTGATAGTGCTGGTCAACAACAGGATCTTGACCGATGGCGACCCACTCATGATGGCCCGCATGGCTTCGAGACCGGGCAGACGTGGCATCTGCAGGTCAAGGAGAAGAATGTCTGGCAGCAGCTCCAGTGTTCCGGTGATCGCCTCATCGCCATCCGAGGCCTCGCCAATCACTTCGAGTCCGCCATCACTCTGCAGCATGTTACGCACGCCGATGCGAACTACTGGGTGGTCATCGGCGATGACGATACGGATCTGGTGTACCCGGTCGTTGTTGTTCTTAGATGTCGCTGGGATTGTTGCTGCAATCGATGGATTCATGATGGGGGGCCCTGGGTTTCATAAGATGATCTGCCAAAAGCATACGCTCCAACTCGCTGCAAGCACTGAGTAAATCAACCAAAAGAGCAGGGGTGGCCGCTTCCTTGTAACCCCCCATTTCAAGCTCGGCGGCGAGCCCGGCGAGGCGGGTGGCCCCGATCATGGACGCTGCGCCTTTGATCCGGTGCGCGGAGGTGCGGACCTCGGTGCTGTTCCCTTCACGGATCTGGCTTTCGAGCCCTGCGACACAGGTACGAGTGTCTGCGATGCAAGCCGCGACGACTTGCCTGAGCGCCTGTATCGGCATCATTCTAAGCAACTTATCGATCACATCCTGGTCGACGGCCGGGGCTGGAGAAGCGGTTGCCGACCTTCCCGGGTGGGGAACACGGACACCCGGAACGCGGCCCCGCTTTTTGCGTTTCAGCGCGCGGATCAGGTCGCCGGGAGCGAGGGGTTTGAGCAGGAAACCATCAAATGCAACCAGTTGTGGCCGCCGAACAGCGGTCGCGCTCATGGCCAACAGGCGCGGTCCGTTGCCGCCCATGGCGCGGATCTTCTCCGCCAGCTGCCCACCGGAAACTCCGGGCATCTGCAGGTCGACCAGCAGCACATCGGGCCGGACCGCCTGATCTGCGGTGAGAAACTCGAGAGCGGCCCCGGCGTCATTGGCGCGAAGCACCTGATGACCCTCGTGAGCGAGGAGCAGAGCCATCAATTCGAGGCTCACGGCATCGTCGTCCACCAGAAGAACTTTGTGCCCAGTCTCCAGTCCAGTCGATCCAGGTATCAAGCGCTATTCCCTCAAAGGGCTGCTTTTTGAGATTAAGCCATTTTGGGCGAAACGGTACCATTATGAGTTACCAGGCAACACTTTGGTAATGTTCTTCGCTAGCGGGTCTGGTTTTACCCGCCGTCAATCCCCTTACCCCGGATGACGGGGAAATGCTCTAGAGTCTTTGCTATGGCTTCTGACGACGACTTCCGGCAACAATTGGCGGAATTGTCAGCCCGGATCGCTGCTCTTGAGGCGGCGGTGGGCGCCCGCAGCAACCCTGCTGCCGTTGAGAGTGTGGCGCCGTCGCCTGCCACGGTTGTTCTGGCCCGCCCGCAGGGGAGTGGGAGCGTTCCGGCGGCTGCTCCAAACCAGGTGTCTTCCCTGGAAAGCCGGATTGGGGCGCATCTTTTGAACCGCATCGGCATTGTGGCCGTGCTCATTGGGATGGCCTGGTTTTTGAAGCTGGCTTTTGATCGGGACTGGATCGGGCCGGAGATTCGGATCCTTACCGGCTTGGCCGGCGCCGCGGTTCTCATAGGCTGGTCAGAGCGGTTTCGCCGGCGGGGCTTCCCGGCATTTTCCTACAGCCTGAAAGCACTGGGGACCGGTGTCGCCTATCTTTCCCTGTGGGCTGCCTTCAGTGTCTTTCATCTGGCGCCGGCCTGGATTGTTTTTCTTGCCATGACCGCGGTGACGGTGACGAATGCGGTCCTTGCCCGGCAGCAGGAGTCGGAATTACTGGCTATTTATGCCCTCGCCGGCGGCTTGGCGACGCCCGCCCTGCTGTCGATGCGGCACGGCAGCGAAGTCTTTCTTTTCTCCTACCTTGCTTTGCTTGCCGGGGGCGCACTGTTGCTGCTGGCGCGGTATCCGTGGAAACGGCTGGCCTGGGCTGCTTTGCTGGGCACGGCCGTTTATTACACCGGGGGCATTTTCAGCGAGGAGGAGGCGGCTCGCCTCCCGATCGCGATGGCGTTTCTGGGATTGTTTTTCGCCGGCTTTGCCACGATGGCATTTCTGATTCTGCGCCGGACGGATTCTCGCTCGATGCAGAATTCGCCGTTCCCGGTCCTCTTCCCGATCGTTAATGCAGTCGCTGCGTGGGCGGCGCTCATGGTGCTCCTGGGGACCGCGGATCTGCGCGCGGGCCGTCCCTGGGCTACGGTAGCGCTGGCTGCGGCTTGTTTCCTGCTGGCAGTTGTGTCGCGCGTACCCGTCGCGCTGACCCATACCTATCTGGGTCTCGGAGTACTCTTCGTCACCATTGCTGTCCCGCTGCAAGTTCACGGACATGTGGTGACGTTATGTTGGCTGACCGAGTCGCTGGTGCTGCTGGTTGTGGCCAAAGCTCGTTCCGACGCTGCCATGCGTGTGCTCGCCTCCGTGGTGCTGGGGGTCGCCGGCTTTTCGCTCTTGCGGGACTGGCTCGGCGGTTCGCTGCAGCCAGTGGCGGTGGTTGCCAACATCTATTTTGGGAGCAATCTGATCGCCGCCTGCGTGTTTGCTGTGGTCATGCTCCTCAGTCTCGGTGAGTTGGACGGCCGGCCGGAAACTCCTCGCACTTTTGGCAGTTGGAACTACCTGGCGGCCTTTGGGAGCGTCGCCTTCAGCCTCACCCTGCTGGTTGCCGTGAGCCTCGAGATTCACCACTACTGGTTTTGCGGGGCAGGCTTCTTTCGTGACTTCTGCGGCGGTTATGGCCATCGAGAACGGCGCGCGATTGCCGCGGGATTCAGCTACAGCGCCTGGTACATGCTGTACGGCGCGGCTTTGATGACAGCGGGATTTTTGCGCCACAGCGCCTTTTTACGCTGGCAGGCTTTGGGACTGCTCGCCTTCAGTATCGGGAAAGTTTTTCTGAACGGCGCGAGCAGCGGAAGCCAGGGCTACCGGGTGCTTAGTTTCCTGGCGCTGGGCGTCCTGCTGCTTGCTGTCAGCTTCGTTTATCAACGAAACTGGCTTCGGCTGCGCGGTTAAAGCGCCTGAGGATTTGGTGCCTGCCACGACCAGGGGGCGCCCCATCCGCTCTCCCTAACGCAGCGCGGGTTCGACCTGGTTCAGCCAGTCGGGTGGCTTGAGAATCTCGCGCGGCTTCGATCCGTCAGCGGGACCTACGATTCCGTCACGCTCCATCATGTCGATCAGGTGGGCGGCGCGGCCATAGCCTATGCGCAGTCGCCGCTGGAGCAGGGAAGTGGAGGCCTTGCCGAACTCCAGCACCAGGCGCACCGCATCCTCAAACAATTCGTCGTTGCCGTCGCCGTCCTCCGGCTCCGCATCCAGGTCCCGGCCCTTTTCGTCGCGGGGCGATTCAAGGAAGCCCTGTACGTATTCCGCTTCGCCCTGATTTTTCCAGAAGGCAACCACCGCCGCGGTTTCCTTCTCGGTGACAAAGGGAGCGTGCAGACGCTGCAGGCGGGAGGTTCCCGGCGGCAGAAACAACATGTCGCCGCGCCCTAATAGGGCCTCGGCTCCGTTCGAGTCCAGGATTGTCCGCGAATCCACCTTGGTGGCCAGGCGGAAAGAAATGCGCGTGGGTACGTTGGCTTTGATCAAGCCGGTAATCACGTCGACCGACGGCCGCTGCGTGGCCAGCACCAGGTGGATGCCGACCGCGCGCGCCATCTGCGCCAGCCGGGTGATCGCCTCCTCGACGTTGGCTTTATCGAGCATCATCAAATCGGCAAGCTCATCGATGATGATGATGATGTGAGGCAGCGGCTGCTCGGCTTCTCCATCTTCAAAAAGGCTCGGCGTCTGGTTGTCAAACAGCTTGTTGAACTGGTCGATATTCCGGACGCTGCGGGATGCCAGGAGCTTGAGCCGGCGCTCCATCTCGCGGACTGCGTTGCGCAAGGCGTTGGCCGCGAGTTTGGGCTCGGTGATGATGGGCGTGAACAGATGAGGAATGCCTTCGTACATGCCCAGTTCCACGCGCTTGGGATCGACCAGGATCAACCTCACCTGTGCGGGGGTCGCCTTGTAGAGCACCGACATGATCATGGCGTTGATGGCCACCGACTTACCGCTGCCGGTGGACCCGGCAATCAGCACGTGGGGCATGGTCGCCAGGTCCGCGGTCACAATGCGGCCGTTTATGTCTTTGCCCATGGCCAGGGTTAACTTGGACTTGGTTTGGGTAAAGTTTTCCGATTCGATCACGTCGCGCAGCCAGATGGTTTCGCGGTCGTGATTCGGCACCTGGATGCCGACCGTGCTCTTACCGGCCATGCGCTCGATCAGGATGCTTTCCGCGCGCATCGCCAGGCATAGATCTTCGGCCAGGCCGGTGACGCGGCTGTACTTGACTCCGGCTTCCGGGCGGAATTCGAAGGTGGTGACCACGGGGCCAGGATTGATCTGCACTACCTGCCCGCGTACGTCGAACTCGGCGCATTTCTCCACCAGGATGCGCGCCTGGGTGCGCAGATCGTCTTCGCGCACCACCTGCGACTCGTCGCTGCGGTGCAGCAGAGTGCTTGGGGGGAGCTTGAAACCGCTGACGGAGCGAGGGGCCAGGGTTACCGGCCGGGCTTCCGCATCTGCCCGCCCCTTGACAGAGATGGCTTGTGGATTTTCGTGCGCTGGCAGCGGTTGCGCAGCAAGCGGGGCTCTGGCCGCGACCGGCGACGGAACGGCTGCTGCAATCTCTTCTGCCTCGAAGGTATCCGCTTCCGGTTGCTGGTCAGGGATACTGGTTCGCGGCATCTGGTTCCAGAGCGTCGGCGTGTTCGGCGCCGGGGACGCCTCGGTTTCGCGAGTGTCCGCAAAGGCGCCTCGCCTCGAAGTGGGAATCTCCTCCTCGTCCTCGACCCGCTTCGCTTGTTTCTGGGCTACCTTCTGGGTCGCCTTCTGGGCTTTAAGCAGCGCGCTTTCTCTCATCGCGGCGGATTTCGTAGCCTTCTTTTCTGCCCGGCGTCTCGCCCAGGCTGCGCGCCAGTTGCGTATGCGGTCGCGCCAGGCATAGGCGAAGGCGAAGCGGATCGCCGTCCACTGCTGAGCCGTGCTGAAACTAAAGGTGGTGGACAAATAGAGTGCGATCACCACCATGCTCACAATCACGATGGCAGCGCCAGGAAAATTGAGGTATTGGACCAGTGCGTCGACCACCAGACGCCCGGTCAGCCCTTCCAGCGGCAGAGCGTGCATCCAGCGCAGGTGGCCCGGTATGAGGCCGAAGACGGCTGGGGCAAACAGCAGGTAAAGCAGCACCCCGGCAAGCTCTCGCAGCCGCCGAGCCGGCGGGACGCGAGCGCAGCCAAGCCCAGCCCAGCGCACCCAGCAGCAGCGGGAACATGAATGCAGCGACCCCTTCCGATTGCAGCAACAGATCGCTGAGGGAGGCGCCGACCAGTCCGGTCCAGTTATGCGCTTGCCGGCCGGCGGCGTAGCCCCCCACGGTATTAAAGGATGGATCCGTAGGACGATACGAGACCAGCGCGAGGAAGAGGAGACTCGCGGTTACCAGCAGCACCATGCCGGTGACTTCATTTAAACGACGATTGCGCGTCGGGGTCAGTGCCAGTTTGAGTGGCTTCATCGGGGATACGCGGTGCTGGCCGCCTGCCGATTTGCGCAGGAGCGGCCGCCAGTTCAGAACGCCAGAGTGGCTTCATTATCCCAGAGATATGGGCCTGGAAATTAGAAACCGAGAGGCATCCGGGCCCGGGGAACCGATTCCGTGACTCCCTAGAGCCCCCATTGCTCACCAGCGGCTTTCGGTCAGAGATTTCCAGCGTAGTTCCACCACGAACCGAGAGATTGTGACCAAGCGAGGCGTGGATTGTGCGACCTGCGGATTACGGCCGTGGAGCAGGGAGGGGGCTGCTGAGCTGCAGGCGCCAGATGCCGTTGCGCCGGGTCAGCAGATGCAGGACGTTCTCGCTGTAGGCCGCCTGGCTGCCCGGTTTGGCGTAGACCTTGGTGTAGGTCACGCAGGCCGTATCGCCGAACAAGTGCTCCCGCATGTTTGTGGCTGTGATCTGGTACGGCTGCTGGCGGCGCTCATGCCGGTCCAGACGGCTCAGAACATCCGACTTGCTGGAGGTGGTGCCATCCGCTTTTAGTCCGACATAATCGTCGGCAAGAATCGTGCCTGCGATGGCCGAATCGTCTTCAATTTCGGCCCGCAAATATTCTTCTTCCAGCCGGCGCAAGACCTCGATATCTCGTTGCGGGCTGTTTTGGGAATTGGATTGCGCCTGGGTGGCGGAAGCCCTGCCGGGAGGCAGAAACATCAGGGTCAGGAGCATGGCAGCCATGCTCAGCCCTGTCATGCTACTTCTCGACTTCAACTCCGCGCCAAAAGGCTACGTGGTTCTTGACGTTGCGGGCTGCCGGCTTTGGGTCTGGATAGTACCAGGCCGCGTCCTGGTTTTCCTGCCCATCGACCAGAAGGCTGTAATATCTGGCTTGTCCCTTCCAGGGACAGGTCGAAATCGTTGAGCTGGGGCGAAAGTATTCCCGCTTGAGAGAACTCTCCGGGAAGTAAATGTTGCCCTCAACCATCTCAATTGCATCGCTTTCCGCGATAACTTTGCCGTTCCAGGTTGCCTTTGCCATAACTAGGTTGATTTCCGGGTTCCTTCCCACCATCAACCACATTAGCAGATGCACGCCTTCTTTGGCGTCTGACCCGATGCCTCGATTTGGCCGGCGAAAAATAGTGGAAGGGACGGCGGCAGTATCCACAGAAGGTGGGTTACTGCCGCTGCCAAAGAATAGTGCCAGTGCTCTAGTGCATCTCCGACGCGCCAGCCTTACCCTGGTCGGGCAGCATGGCTACATTCGTGATGTGGATCGTCTTGGCTCCATCATCGACCTGTCCCATCACGGCGACATGGTGCCCATAATGACCCTTCACTGAATCGGGATCGTCGATTGTATAGACCGTCTTCTTTGCGTCATCGACAAAGACCGGCTTAGCTCCGCCGCCGATACACTTGGCAACACAGGCGGCGTCTGGGGTGCTGGAGTTGTGCTTCGCTCCGCAGCCGGAATCACTGATATAGCCGGAGACCTTTGCGCCGCTCATATCCGCAGCCATTGCCGGCATGGTCGAGAGTGCTAAAACCACCACGAATAATTTCATATTGGCTCCATGCGGTCGAATAACCGCACCTTGAGTTGTACGCTTTAGCCCGCGTCCTGGCAAGATGGTGCTTCCGTGCCGCGAAGCCATCTCTTGACGGGATCAAGCGACCGGGAGAGCTTCCGCCTTGGTCTGGTAGCGCATCGCCTCGATCGATTCCTGCTGCGGGGGCTCGGCAATCTTGACGGAGTAGGTGCAGGCGATCTGCTCCGGCTCCTCCGCGGCGGCTCCTTTTTTTGCCCGCTTCTTGGGCGCCTCGTCCTCCGCGGCGGACTTCCGGTTGTTGGGACACACCAGGTACACCCCGGTCGAACGCGTCTTCTCCTGCAGGTACGGACTGCCACATTCCGGACATTTTTCCGGTACGGGCCTGGCGTTGGAAGTGAAGTCGCACTTGGGGTAGTTGGTGCAGCCGTAAAAGAGGTTGCCGCGCCGGGCCTTGCGCTCGGCGATGTCGCCATCGCCGCACTTGGGGCATTTCATGCCCTCGACCAGATTTTGCTTGATGTACTTGCATTTGGGGTAGCCGCTGCAAGAGACGAATTCGCCATACTGGCCATTGCGCAGCACCAGTTGCTCTCCGCACTTGGGGCACTTTTCGTCCAGAGGCTGGGGCGCCTTCTGCTGCTGTTTCTGGGTCAGCTTGCGGGTGGTTTTGCAAGGCGGATCTTCGCTGTATCCAGGGCACGCCATGAACGCGCCGAAGCGTCCCCGCTTCAGCACCATGACCCGGCCGCAGGCTTCACAGTATTCTTCTGCCTGCTCCGCATCCTGGCCTTCCTGGGTATTCATCTCCGGCTTGGCGGCGAAGTTCTCCTTGGTGAAGGTGCAGCTGGATGGGTCTTTCTTGTTGTAGGTGCTGCAAGCGAAGAAACTGCCGAACTTACCCCACTTCAAGACCAGGGGAGAGCCACAGACGTCGCACTTCTCGTCGGTCGGCTTCTCCATCCGCTTGATGTTTTCCATGTGCTTGCCGGCATGTTCGAGTTCCTTTTCGAAATGCCCGTAGAACGCACCCAGCAAGGTGGTCCACGCTTCCTTGCCCTCTTCGATATCGTCCAGCTCTTCTTCCAGCCTCGCGGTGTATTGCGGGTCGAAGATATAGGGGAAGTTGGCCACGAGCAGATCGGTGACCACAAAGCCAATCTCGGTGGGGATGAATTTGGCGCCTCTGCCGACGCCTACCTTCTGCACGTATTCGCGTTCCTGAATCGTATTAATGATGGTGGCGTAAGTAGAAGGCCGGCCGATGCCGCGCTCTTCCAGTTCCTTCACCAGCGACGCTTCATTAAAGCGAGGCCGAGGTTCCGTCGCGTGCTGTTCGGGCAGCAGGGCGCCCAGCGTGAGTGCCTGTCCGCTCTCGAGCGCGGGGAGGCGGTTCTTGAGCTCCTCATCCTCATCGTCCTTCTTGTCTTTTGCTTCTTCGTAGACCTTGAGGAAACCATCGAACTTCATCACCGAACCGGTCACGCGGAAGTTATAGTTCCGCTCTACCCGGGCAAGGATATCGACGGTGGTCTGATCGAACACCGCGGGGACCATCTGCGATGCCACAAAGCGCTGCCAGATGAGCCGGTACAAGCGGAACTGTTCGTCGCTGAGGTACTGCTTGATCTCGTCCGGATGCAGCGTAACGCTGGTGGGACGAATGGCCTCGTGCGCGTCCTGTGCGTCCTTCTTGCTTTTGAACGTGTTGGGCGAGGACGGCAGGTAGTCTTTGCCGTGCGACTGCTCGATCCATTTGCGCACATCGGCGATGGCGTCGGGCGATACCCGGGTGGAATCGGTACGCATGTAGGTGATGAGGCCTACCAGGCCTTCGCTGCCCAGCTCAACACCTTCATACAGCCGCTGGGCCACGCCCATGGTGCGGCGGACACTAAAGCCCAGCTGGCGCGAAGCATCCTGCTGCAGCTTGCTGGTGGTAAACGGCGCAGCAGGATTACGCCGGCGCTCCTTTTTCTCTACATTTTCTACCGACCAGCTGGCCTTCTCGAGGGCGGCGACCACCGCATCCATCTGTGCCTTGCCGGGGAGTGACGGAGCGTCCACCGTGTCCACGGTAGCTTTCTCTCCATCGATGCCGACGAAGCGCGCAGTAAACTCGGTCTTCTCTTTAGCAGGGAAGAGCTGGGCGTCGAGCGTCCAGTATTCCACCGGAATAAAGGCTTTGATCTCACGCTCGCGTTCGACGATGAGCCGCAGCGCCACGGTTTGCACCCGGCCGGCGGAGAGGCCGCGGCGGACTTTATCCCACAGCAGTGGCGAGATCTGGTAACCCACGATGCGATCGAGGACGCGGCGCGTCTGCTGCGCATCCACCAGGTTCTGGTCGACATCCCGGGCATGTTCAAAGGCGGCGTGCACCGCCTTATCCGTAATCTCATTGAAGGTCACGCGGCGGATCGAGTCGCTTTTGGAAAGGCCGCGCAGCTCATTCTCAAGGTGCGCCGCGATGGCTTCTCCTTCGCGGTCAGGGTCAGGAGCCAGATAAATAATGTCCGCCGACTTGGCCAGCTTTTTCAGCCGGTCGACGACTTTTTCTTTCCCAGGGATGACGATTAGCTCGGGCGCAAAACTGCCGTCGCTCAGATCCACGCCGATCTTGTTCTTCGGCAGATCTTTGATGTGCCCGACGGAAGCTTCGACAGTGAAGTTTTTTCCGAGATATTTACTGATCGTCTTTGCCTTGGCCGGCGATTCGACGATCACAAGTGATTTACTCATTTCGTTCCTTAAACCCGTTGACAACTGTGTACGAAAATCCTGACCCTGGCTGGAGCGCCCGAATGCTCTCCGATGGGACTGACTGTACCACCTGCCAGCTTCAAGGTTATTTACTGATCGTGATCTCGATCGCTGCTGGAGCTTCCGCCAGCACATGCAGAGAACACTCTATCTACTGCCGTGTGTGCAACTTCACTCGTCTGCAACTTATGGTGTAGACAAATCTGCGGGTGCCCATCCGAGTGGGCGCCGGAAGCCTACATTCGTCTGACGTAGTTTTTCCCCGGAAGTTGCTTGATCCGGCTGGCCAATTCGAGCTCGAAGAGAGCTGTGAAGATTTCCGACGAGGTCAGTTTGGATTCGAGTTTTTCCAGCAACTCATCAAGCTGCACCGCTTCATCATGCCGCAGCGCGCTCAGCACGATGGCTTCCGGTGGCTGCAGGGGAAGTTCTTCCACAATCGATGCAGCATCCCCCTCGGGCGATGCAAAACCTAGTTCGGCCTCCAACTGCAGTCGCACCTGGGTAGGCAGTTCTTCCCACACATCCTCCCATGTAGCCACCAGCTTGGCGCCCTGTTTAATCAATGTGTTGGGGCCCCAGGCATTTTTGGTAGTGACGTTGCCGGGCACCGCATAGACATCGCGATTCTGCTCCAGGGCGCAGCGCGCTGTTACCCGGGTGCCGCTATTCTCTCCCGCTTCGACCACCAGCACGCCGGTGCTCATGCCGCTCAGGATTCGGTTGCGCTTGGGAAAATTCTGCGGCGCGGGAAAGGTGCCCAATTTGTATTCCGAGACAATAGCTCCTCCGGCCGTGAGGATATTCTCGGCCAAAGATTTATTTTCTTTAGGGTAGATCACGTCGATGCCCGTTCCCCAGACGGCAATGGTACTGCTCTTTGTGCCCAGGGCTCCGCGATGGGCCGCGGTGTCGATGCCTCGCGCCATCCCGCTCAAAACCACCATCCTGCGGCTGGCCAGGTCGCGTGCCAGAATCTCTGCCATGCCCAGGCCGTAGGGCGTGGGGTGACGTGTACCGACAATTGCGATCGAGGGGCGCGACAAAAGTTTTACGTCGCCCAGCACCCAGAGCACGGAGGGTGGATCGAAAATTTCCCGCAGCCGGTCGGGGTAGTCCTCGTCTTCATAGGAAAGGACCACGCCTCCCTGCTCGCGCACGCGCGCCAGTTCCTGCTCCGCGTCGATGCGCGCCTGGCCGCTGAAGAGGAACTGGGCGGATTGCGGGGGAAAATTCAACGACTCCAGTTCGGTCAGGGAAAGGCGAAAAAGACGCGATATGTCCTGCAAAGTCTGCGCGGCTTTGAGGATCCGTTTTGGGCCCAGGCCCGGCGTCAACGTGAGCGCTATCCAGGCGAGCCGATTCTCCGCCGCCGGTTGTGGCACCGGGGGTTGCGTTGTTGAAGCCGTTGATTTGAATTCGTTCATCGCAAAAAAATAGTGCTCCCGATTTTGACCAGACCATGAGAATTCCGAAACTGGCCTATCGGTTGCGCCGAGACTACAGCATTTTCGCTGCTGATGTATAGAGAACAGCAGATGTTTCGCGTGGGCGCTTGTGTTCGATGGCAAGCAGAGCGGGATACACTAACGGGTGACACTCCAGCATAAGCGCCTGCGTATGGCGGCGATCCACTTTCTCAATCCTGCTCCATTAATGTGGGACTTCGAGCACGAGCCGGCGCGCAGTTATTTGCGCCAGCGCTATGCGATTGGCTACACCACGCCCTCTCGTTGCGCGGCGGAACTCGCCGCGGGCGAGGCGGATATAGGGTTGGTCCCCATTGCGGCTTACGCCACTACGCCATCGCTGCTGGTGGTGCCGGGCTGCACCATCGCGGCGCTCGACCGGGTGCGTTCCATTCTGCTTGTGGTGCGGCCGCCCCAGGGTGTAGGCGCGGTGCGAACGGTCGCGGCAGATACTTCCTCGCGCACTTCCTGCGTGTATGCGCGCATTCTGTTCGACATTTTCTGGAAGGTTCCCGCGGTGTTTGTTCCTCACCCGCCGGACCTTGAATCCATGCTCGCAGCCGCCGACGCCGCGTTGCTGATCGGCGACCCGGCGCTGTTGGCGCTCGAGGATAAGGAGGCGCGCGCGGACCGCACTGGCGAACAACTGATCTACCTGGACCTCGCTCACGAATGGCACGCTTTCACGGGCTTACCCTGGGTTTCCGCCTTTTGGGCGCTCCGCTCGAGCGCTCTTGAGGAGACGGGCGCCAGCGCGGCGGGGCTGATCGAGGATTTGCAGTCCTCGCGCGACCATGGGCTCGAGCATGTGGAAGAGCTGGTGTGTGAATGGTCTTCGCGGATCGCCGTTCCGCCTGAAACCATTCGGTTTTATCTTACGAACAATATCCACTATCTATTGGATGAAGCCTGTCTCCGAGGATTGGACCTGTTCTATCGCTATGCCGCACAATGCGGTGCTCTTCCGCCGGCGCCGCCGCTGGCCATGCTATAAAACGGTTGCGTTTCGCGGTATTGCGACTCGAAGCCACCGTGATGCGTCCAAGGGACAGTGCTTCTCCAATCAGCAAACCATGAGGGCGCGAAACATGCCGTGACACGGGTTCACCGTGCGCACGGATTGCACTGGCTCATGGGTTTCGGAGCAATGGGTCTGTTTGCGGTGTCGGTGATCGACTCCTCGATCATTCCACTGCCGCTGCCTGGCAGCACCGATCTGCTGCTGATCCTGCTGGTGGCCCACGGCGCAAATCCCGTGTTGGCGGCCATAGCCGCCATTCTGGGATCACTATCGGGTGGTTATTTCACCTGGGCTACCGGCGCCAAAGGTGGGGAAGCAGCGCTGCACCGTTATCTACCCAAGCGATTTTCGCGACGGGTGTCGCGCTGGGTAGAGAAGAACGGTACGGTTGCCGTTACCGCCTCCGCGCTGCTTCCGCCGCCTTTCCCGTTAATGCCCATACTGCTGGCCGCGGGCGCGCTGGGGGTCTCTCGCAAGAGGTTTTTGCTTTCCTTCGGCCTGGCTAGAGTGTTTCGCTATTCGCTGGTGGCCTGGCTTGCCGCAGAATACGGCCGGGCATTGGTGCGTGCTTTTCGCCACTATTTGTCCGGTTGGAGCGGCACATTCATGTGGATATACCTGGGCCTGATGGTGGTTGGTATTTTGTATGGGCTATGGAAATTTCGCGCAGAGCGTCAGTCCTCAGTTGAGCCTCAAGCCGCGCTTACCGCGAAGTGATGGGATTGGCCGCTGAGTCGTTGCCCCCATGGTTCATGGTGGACGCCGTCCGGATTTAAGTGCTGATTAAGAGATATGCGGTTCTCTTTCGGTCCCGTGTTGGAGCGTCCTATATTTCCCAGCGGAGCAGGCAGGCGCCCACAGTAAAGCCTGCGCCAACAGAAGCCAGCAGGATCAGCCCCCCGCGCTGCAAGCGGTGGTCGTCGAGTGCAGTCTGCATGGCCAGAGGAATGGTCGCGGCGGTTGTGTTTCCAAAGCGATCGATGTTGATGATCACACGATCCAGTGGCAGGCCCAGGCGTTCGGCGGTAGAAAGAATGATGCGTTTGTTCGCCTGGTGAGGAATGAAGCAGCTGAGATCGCTGGCGGTGATGTTATTCGCCTGCAGCACCTTGCTTGAAGTTTCCACCATTTTCCGCACGGCGTATTTGTAAACCGCCTGGCCATCCTGATGGACATAGTGCATTCGGGCTGCGATGGTCTCCGGGGAAGCGGGCCGGAGACTGCCGCCCGCCGGCATATTCAGTGATTCCGCACCGGAGCCGTCAATCTCATGATGGAAATCAATCAGTCCAATTTCGCCCTCTTCGGTGGGCTCAACCAGGACTGCGCCAGCTCCGTCGCCAAAGATGACGCAGGTGGTTCGGTCGGTGTAGTCGATGATCGATGACATGGTGTCGGCGCCGATCACCAATACCTTGGAGTGAACACCGGACTCAACCAGCTTGGCGCCCACCTGCAGGGCATAAAGAAAACCGGAGCAAGCTGCCGAAAGGTCGAAACCCCAGGCGCCATGGGCGCCGAGCCTGTCTTGCACCAGGCAAGCAGTTGCCGGAAAGAACATGTCGGGCGTGACGGTGGCGACGATGACCACCTCAACCTCACTGGCCGGTATGCCTCGTTGGGCGAGACACCGTCGCGCTGCTTCCAGGGCCATGTCGCTGGTGGCCATGCCGGGCTCCACCAGGTGGCGCTCACGGATGCCCAGCCGCTGCATGATCCAGTCGTCAGACGTATCGACCAGGGTTGCCAGATCGGCATTGCTGAGGATGCGTGGCGGCACATAGGTTCCCAGAGCGCTGATCTTGGCGCGCCTCTGTGCACGCGGACGCAGTTCGATGCTCAATATCTTTCTCCGTAGTTCGATTGTCGGAATTTAGCAAACGCGCGCCGCCGTAAGGGGTAGTAGAGCGGCGAAAACCAGCGATGAGGTGTGGATGAGCTGGAAGGATCACGGGCTATCGTATGTACCGGGCAACCTACTGCGCACGCACTGACCCGTTACCGTTGCTTCCTTCCGGACCTGGCGGGGTTGGCGGGGTTGCGTCGCGTAGGACCCGGCACACTCTGATGATAGCACCGGGATTCAGCCTCGATCCAGCCTTGCAAAGTGCAAAACAGGCCCGCGTCTGTTTCTAGTATCCGTTTGCAATCAGGTACTCCAGGGTAAGCTCGAAGCGCGGTTGGAGTGAGCGCTGCTCCATGAATTTGAGCAGGACATCGGCCTCGATATTGACGGGCTGGCCCGGCTTCAACGTATGAAGATTGGTCCGCGCGTAGGTGTGCGGAATAATCGCGACGTGCACCAGGTCGCCTGCTGGTGTACCCGGTTCCCACCGTGCGATGGTGAGGCTGATGCCTTCGATCGCAATCGAGCCCTTTTCAACCATGTAGCGGCTCAAGCTCGCGGGAACGGCCACCTTGAGCCACCAGTCCGTGAGCTCGCGGTCGGCCTTGGCATCGACCGGTTCCAGGCTAAGCAGGGTCCCGGTACCGTCAACATGGCCCTGCACCACGTGACCGCCGAGCGGAGCACCCGCGGGCGTTGGCAATTCCAGATTGACCGTTGCGCCCGGAGCCAGAAGCGAGAGGGAAGTGCGCGCGACCGTCTCCGCAGCCAGGTCGGCGTGGAAGCGGGGTGGAGTGGATTCCGTTTCAAGGTCGACGGCGGTCAGGCACACACCGCTCACCGCAATGCTATCGCCCGTGCGCAGAGTAATGCCGGGGGCGGAGATGGCAATCCGCATCGCACCGTCGCGGCGTTTTACGGAAAGTACGGCGCCTGTGGTTTCAATCAACCCGGTAAACATATGAATTCGATTAGATCACTTCCGGCCAGGGGTCGTGGAGGTATGCTTCGAGGGCAAAATCCTCGCCGAACTTTTTCAGTGAGGAGTGCTGAATAGCTGGCGGTGTTTCAATGGAGTCCAGCATGGGCACCCCGGCACTCCCGAAAAATCTGGGCGCGTAGAACAACATTATCTTGTCCACCAGGCCCTGGTTCAGGGCGGCAGTGTGGAGTTGCGCACCGCCCTCGATGATGAGGCTGGTGATCTGCATCGCAGCCAAATGCTTCATTGCCTGGTCGAGCGGGGGACGTGCGCCTGCGATATGCGGGCCGATCTGCTGCAGCCGGACCCCGCGGTCCTGAAGGGCCTGTTGTGCGGGCGTGGCGGCGTGGCTGAAAAATATCAGGACATCCTGATCAGCAGTCTTGACCAGTTTTGAATCGAGGGGCGTGCGCAGCGCGGAATCCATCACTACCCGCAGCAGGGGGCGGCGACGCGGTAGCCGGCTACGATCGGTCAGCAAAGGATTATCGGCGAGAACCGTTCCTATCCCTGCGATCAGCGCGTCGGCACCGTGGCGCATCCGGTGTACTTCGGCACGAGCTGGCTCCCCGGTGATCCAGTGGGGAGCGCCTGTGGTGGGTTCCGCGGGTGCGATGCGGCCGTCGAGCGTGGCTGCCACCTTCATGGTGACAAAAGGAAGGGACGCGGTGATGAACCTGGCGAAGCCGTCGTTGAGCCTGCGTGCCGGTTGTTCAAGCACGCCTACGAGGACCTCGACACCTGCCGCACGAAGTTTGGCGATGCCGTTGCCGTGGACCAGCGGATTGGGGTCGGCGGTGGCCACTACCACTCGTTTCACGCCTGCGGCCAACAGCGCGTCAGCGCACGGCCCGGTACGTCCATGATGAGTGCAGGGTTCGAGCGTGACGTAGGCGGTCGCGCCTCGGGCTAACGGGCCAGCCTGATCGAGCGCGACGATCTCGGCGTGGTCTCGCCGGTCATACGCATGAAAGCCTTCGCCGATGAGGCGGTCGCCCTGGACAAGCACGCAGCCGACCGCCGGGTTCGGAGACGCGAGGCCGACGGAATGCTCCGCCTGACGCAGGGCAAGCTCCATCCAGGGTTGGTCGGTTTGCGGCATGGCAGTCAATTGTCGAGCAGGGAATCCACGAAAGCCTTGCTGTCAAAGGGCAGCAGATCTTCCAGCTTTTCCCCGACGCCGACATAGCGGACGGGGACTTTGAGCTCGCGGGCAATGGCTACCGCGATGCCGCCTTTGGCTGTGCCATCGAGCTTGGTGAGCACGATGCCGGTTACGCCGGCTGACTCGGTGAAGAGCCTTGCCTGCTGCAATCCATTCTGTCCCGTGGTTGCATCCATCACCAGCAGGACCTCATGGGGTGCGCTGGGAATGATGCGTTCCGCGGTCCTGCGCATCTTGCTCAGTTCCGCCATCAGGTTGTCTTTGGTGTGCAGTCTGCCCGCGGTGTCCACGATCAGCACATCGATGGCCCGCGCCTGCGCGGCGCGCATGGCATCGAAAAGGACTGCGGAGGGGTCTCCGCCCTGTTTGGTCTTGATCATCTCCACCCCCGTGCGCTGGCCCCACACCTCAAGCTGCTCGATGGCCGCGGCGCGGAAGGTATCCGCAGCGCAAAGCAAAACGGTTTTGCCCTGGCGGCGAAAATAGAACGCCAGTTTGCCGGTAGTGGTGGTCTTGCCGGTGCCGTTGACGCCCACCATCATGATGACCATGGGGGGCTCCGTATATCGGGGCCTGAAGAAGTTCTGTTCCTCCCGTGCGTCGAGAATTGCCTGGATCTCTACTTTTAATAGATTTTTGAGTTGTGCGCCGTTCTGCACCTCGTGCCGTTTGACCCTCGCTCGCAGCCCGGCGATGATCTCAGCCGTGGTGCCGACGCCCAGATCAGAGGCCAGCAGACTCATCTCCAGCTCTTCGAGGGTGGACTCGTCGACCTCGTGGGTCAGGGCGACAATGTCTTCGATCCGATCGGCCAGGCTCTCTCGCGTGCGCGAGACGGCCTCCTTCATGCGGCCAAATATGCTTTTTTTCTCGGGCTCTTCCAGGCTTCCAAAAAGGGTCTGAATCATCTACAAACTCGATACGGCATGACCTGAGTGTACTAGCGTCTTCCGTTGTCCCCGGCAGAACAGGGGTGTTATTCGTCCCGTCCCGGCCGTGCCATGAGTTCCCGGATTGCGTCCTGAGGCGACTTGCCATGCTCCAGAATTGCCTCCATTTGCTCGGTGATGGGCATCTCGACGCGATGGGCTTTGGCCAGCCCTAGCGCGGCTGAGGTCGTGCGGACCCCTTCCGCGACTTTACCCTGCAACTGCGCCAGGATCTCAGGAAGCTTTTGCCCGCGGCCGAGTTCCACGCCGACAGAGCGGTTACGCGAAAGAGGACCGGTACAGGTGAGCACCAGGTCACCGAGACCGGAAAGCCCGGCGAGAGTTTCCCGGCGCCCCCCGCAAGCGACCGCCAGGCGGGTGATCTCGGCGACGCCACGGGTGATGATAGCGGCGGCACTATTGTGCCCCAGTCCCAGACCAGCGGCGATGCCGGCGGCGATGGCGATCACGTTCTTGAGTGCGCCACCCAGTTCCACCCCGATCACATCATCATTGGTGTAGAGGCGCAGTCCGGGCGCGCTGAGCTCCTCCTGTAGCTTGTTCGCCCACCGGCTCTCGGCGAACGCAATGGTGACCGCGGTAGGGGCGCCTGCCGCCACCTCCTGGGCAAACGAGGGTCCGCTGAGGGCGCCGAAGGTTGGCCGGATGCCGCCGGAAACCTGCTCCGTCAGCACCCGGTCAATCACCTGTGTCATGCGGAGAAAGGTCTGGTCTTCAATGCCCTTGGTGGCGCTTACAAGTAGCTGCCGTGGTTGCAGAAAGGGCGCCATGGCGCGATAGATTTCCCGTACATGCTGCGAAGGCACCGCGCTAATCACGATATCCGCGTTCCCTATGGCTGAGGCCAGATCGGTAACTGGATCGACCTGCTCCGGGATCGCAAATCCGGGAAGGTAGAAAACATTCTCTCGCCGCTCCCGGATCGACGCACCGACCGCGGCAGAATGAGACCATAGGGCGATCGAGTGGGTGCCGCGCCGTGCAAGGCTCAGGGCGAGAGCGGTTCCCCAGGAGCCGCTGCCCACGATGGCAATACGGCTCATGCTCCGGTCTTCCTCGAAGCGCCAAAGCCATGCTCCGTGCCCCGCATGAGGCGCAGGATATTTTGCCAGTGCTTGACGATGACCATCCAGCAGCAAACAAAGACCAGCGTGCCGGATGCATACCCATAGGTATTCGGCGACAGCCACAGGGTCAGGAAGGGAAGCACAATCGCCGCCAGGATGGAGGCCAGCGAAACGTAACGGGTGAGGGCCACAACCGCGAGCCATAATCCCAGCGCAGAAAGGGCAGCGATCGGGCAGAGGGCGAGGAAGACGCCAAAGGCCGTGGCCACGCCCTTGCCGCCCTTGAAGCGCAGCCAGACGGGAAACATGTGGCCGAGAATGACGAACAGGCCGGCGATGATTGCCAGATTGTGCGCGAGCGCCGGGTCTCTGCCCCGGGTCAGGAATTCTGCCACTGCCACTGCGGCGTAACCTTTGGCGCCGTCGAGGAAGAAGGTCAGGACGCCTAACCCTTTGGCGCCTGACCGCAACACATTGGTGGCGCCGATGTTGCCGCTACCCTGGGCACGGATGTCCTGCTTGCGAACCAGCAGCACCAGCAGGAATCCGAACGGGATGGAACCCAACAGGTAAGCCAGGCTAACGACGGTCAGATACAGAGACATGGTTGCATCCGGTTTAGAGTGTAGCAGCGCCCACTGTCTGATAAATTAAGGCCTCATTCGAACGCATTTTACGGGGAGCCGATGCGCAACAGATTCATCTTGAAGTGCCTCGCAGCCTTGGGGGTTGCCGTGAGCGCACTGCCGGCGTACGCCGGCAGTCGGTTGATGGTTAAAACCGATCGCGGTAAGGTCCAGGGAAAGATGAGCGCGGATGGACAGGCCCGGGACTTTCTCGGCATCCCGTTCGCGGCCCCGCCGCTCGGTCCTTTGCGCTGGAAGCCCCCGCAACCGGCGGGCAAGTGGCATGGCGTGCGCCAGGTCACCAGCTTCGGGTCCCGTTGTATGCAACAGGATCCAAGTGCCGACATGATGTTCCGCGATCCGGGCGAGAGCGAAGACTGCCTCACACTCAACGTTTGGACGCCCGCCGCAAAGTCCGCGGGCAAATTACCGGTGATGGTCTGGATCTATGGGGGAGGCTTTACTTCCGGGGGCACTTCGGAAGGACGCCAGGATGGTGAACACCTCACCCACAAGGGCGTGGTGGTGGTCTCGATGAATTACCGGCTGGGCATATTTGGTTTCATGGCCACGCACGAGTTGGTGGCGGAGGACCCGCATCACTCGGCCGGCAACTATGGGCTCCTCGATCAGCTGGCAGCCCTGCAGTGGGTGCGGCGCAACATAGCCGCGTTTGGCGGCGACCCGGACAATGTGACCATATTCGGCGAGTCGGCCGGTTCCTTTGCGGTGAGCGCGCACATGGCTTCGCCCCTCTCGCAGGGCCTGTTCGCGCGCGCCATCGGCGAAAGCGGCGGAGCCTTCGCCAGCACTGAATTGCCATTTCCGCCTCTCAAGGAAGTTGAGAAGCTGACCGAGGACTACTTCCACACGGTTCTCAGCGACAGCAGCCTGGCTGCGCTGCGCGCGGCGAGCAGCGAGGAAATCCTCCGGCTTGGCAAACGGCAAAGGCCCGGTAAGCCTCCCTTTGAGCCCGATACCGATGGCTACTTTCTGCCGCAGAGCGTTGCAGCGATTTTCGCCGCGGGCAAGCAGGCCCACGTGCCGCTGATAGCCGGCTGGAACCGCGATGAAGCCTCGGGGCGAATTGTAAAGCATCCGGAACAGGGGACCATGGATGGTCTGCGAGCCACGGCGGCGAAGGAGTTTGGTCCGCGCGCCGAAGAGTTTCTCCAGGTGTACCACGCTGACACGGATGCCGAGGCGCTACGCGCGGCGGAAGACTTTGCCGGCGACCGCTTCCTGGTCTATTCCACCTGGGCGTGGCTGGAGGCGCAACTGAAGACCGGTGGCGCACCAGTCTATCGATATTTGTTCGCGTTAGGTTCGCCGGGAGATCGCTTCCATCTCGTTTCTGACGGGGCCTTCCACTCCGATGAGATTGAGTACGTCTTCGGCAACCTGGATTCGCGCAAGGAAGCTCCATGGAGGCCGGAGGATTACAAACTTTCTGACCTGATGCAGACCTTCTGGACGAACTTTGCGCGGACGGGCGATCCGAATGGCGGCGGAGCGCCACACTGGCCTGGCTACGATGCTGCAGGCGGATGGCAGGTGATGCGCCTGAGCCCGGACCCGGGGGCCGCTCCGGACGAGCACCGCGACAGATATCTTTTTCTGCAGAAGGTTTGGGAACGATGAGGGATTCAGGCGTTAAGGTGGAATGACACATGCCTAATCCGCACCGCATTATTGGCCCGACGGGGGCGTTGTCCGGCGACACCCTTCCAGTGGTTTGCCTGATCACGGCCGATGAAGAATTTCAGCAGGAAATCGAGCCGGAGCTCTCACCGTGGTACCAGGTACGCAATCGAAACCACTATGGCGACGCCGCGATCTGGGTCCGTGAGCAGCGTGCGCAGGCCGTGGTGGTCGATATCGACACCCAGGGCGATGAGGCCCATGCGGGCGTTCGTGTTTTGCGCGAGCTGCGGATTCTGGACCGAGACCTGGTGCTGATTTCGCTCAGCCGTTCGCGCGCCCGGGGAGTTGAGAAGCAGGCGCTAGAGGCGGGCAGCGACGCCCACTTTCATAGCCCGATCGATCTTTCCGAACTCCGGCTGGTGCTCAAGACCACACTCGAAGCGCGCATCGAAGAGATGGAGCGCGCGCGCATGCAGCAACAGGTGCTGGAGCGCAGCAAGTTTCAAGACCTGGTGGGAGCGAGCGAAGCGATGCGCCGCGTCTACGACGCAATCTCACAGGTTGCCGACAGCCGCATTAATGTGATCGTGCGCGGCGAGAGCGGCACCGGCAAAGAGCTGGTTGCGCGCGCGATCGTGGCCCTAAGCAGCAGACGGAACAAGCCGTTTATCAGCCTGAACTGTGCGGCACTGCCGGAAAACCTGATCGAGTCGGAGCTCTTCGGGCACGAGCGTGGCGCCTTTACCGGGGCCAATGAAGCGAAGCCGGGGCAGATAGAGCTGGCCGACAGCGGCACACTTTTTCTGGATGAGATTGCAACCTTAACCCTGCCCCTGCAGACCAAGCTGTTGCGCGTGCTGGAAGACCGGCAGGTTCAGCGGCTGGGCGGACGGCAGGGCCGGAAGATCGATTTCCGGTTGATCTGCGCCACAAATGAGCCACTGGAAGAGATGGCGCGTAGCGGTAAATTTCGCGAAGACCTCTACTACCGCATTCACGTGGTGCCGATCCACCTGCCGCCGCTGCGCGAACGCACGGGCGATATCGCTATCCTTGCCGACTATTTCTTGCGCGTCCACCTGTTGGCCAACGGCCTGGAAGCCAAGCGGCTGACGCCCGACGCCCTGGCCGCTCTGGAAGAGCACTCCTGGCCAGGCAACGTGCGCGAGTTGGAAAATTTGATTCAGCGGCTGGTGATCATGGTTGCCGGCCCCACCATCGATCTCGAGCATCTGCCGCAGCAACTGTTGGCGCACAGCGTAAGCGCGAACGAGGCGATTTTGCTACCCCAGGGCGGGGTGCGCTTTGACGATGAGATACGCGAGCTGGAGGTGGCATTGCTCGAAGCTGCATTGCGCCGCTCGGCAGGCAGCAAGGCCGCCGCCGCGCGGCTGCTGCATCTTGATTCCCAGCGCATGAAGTACCTTTGCCGCAAGTATTCCCTCTAGTGGACCGAGCCAGGCTGTGCCGATGGGTCAATTTTTAACCCATCGGGGTTTAAAATTTAACCCAGGGGATTGGTACTGTGCTTTAGGGCGATCGAGACAGGCGAGTCAGATTTGCTACTTACTCCTTTATTTTCAATGCTATAGAGTTTTTCTGCGAGGTGGCGCGCAGTTTGGCCACTGGTTTGCACTAAGGTATTGCGTAAAGCAGTTAAATAAAAACTGGAGAAACCACAATGGCCATGGAAAAGAAATCTCTCGTCAGCAAAAAAGCGACACCCGCCACCAAGGGCAAGTCCACCTCGAAGTTCGACACGAGCAAGCCGGCAGCCAGCAAGGTTGTTGCCGCCAAGCAGCCCCTGATTATCGGCAAGCACTAGAATCTGGCGCCCAACGAGCAGTGAGAAATCTGGACTGTCTGTCGCGTCTGGAATGGATCGAACATAATGGCTATCGAAAAGAAGTCGCTCCGAGGGGCCGCTGCGGCAAAGCCCAAGGCGGCTGAGAAAAGTCAGGATGGCTCAACGGGCAACGCGAACGATTCAGCGCAGTTGCTTTTGGCTAAGAAGCTGGCGGTGGCGAAGCTAGCCACCGCCCGGCTCTCCACAGCCAGAATGGTGTTGGCCAAGAAAATGAACTCCTAGTAACCTATCCAGCAATTGAAAAAGGCGACAACGAGCCATCCGGCGTTGTCGCCTTTTTAATTGCCAGGAATGCGCTTATTCCCACCAGGTCAGTTTGCCTATGGGTTAATTTTTTACCCAGAGGGTTTAAAATTTAAACCAGAGGAACTATATTGTGCTTTCAAGGCGATCGGGTCAGGCGAGTCCGATATGCTCTTTTCCCTTTTGTTTCAAGGATATAGAGTTTTTCCGCGAGTGGCGGGTAGTTTGGCCACTGGTTTGCACTAAGGTATTGCGTAAAGCAGTTAAATAATTACTGGAGAAATCACAATGGCCATGGAAAAGAAATCTCTCGTCAGCAAGAAAGCGACCCCCGCAAGCAAAGGCAAGTCCACCTCGAAGTTTGACACCAGCAAGCCGGCAGCAAGCAAGGTAGTCGCCGCCAAGCAGCCCCTGATTATCGGCAAGCACTAGGATCTGGCGCCCAACGGGCAGTGAAAAATCTGGACTCTGTAATGTCTAGAATGGATCGAACACAATGGCTATCGAAAAGAAGTCGCTCCGAGGGGCCGCTGCGGCAAAGCCCAAGGCGGCTGAGAAAAGTCAGGATAGCTCAACGGGCAAGACCGACGATTCAACACAGTTGCTTTTGACCAGGAAGCTGGTGGTGGCAAAGTTGGCCACCGCAAAGCTCTCGACGGCCAGAATGGTGTTGGCTAAGAAAATGAACCCGTAGGGTTAATCTGCAGTTTGAGAAGGCGACAACAGCCACCCGGCGTTGTCGCCTTTTTATTTGCCAGGGAAATGCGCATCCATCTTTTAGCCAGGTCACTTTGCCGGATGGGTTAATTTTTAACCCGCCTGAGTTTAATATTTAACCGACGCCAGGACGGGTTCTGATTCTGAGCGACTGCACCGCAATTCGAATCGTCTCTTCGTTTGTATGTTTTCAGTGGCTTAACGGTCATTCGTGAGGTCATGCAGTTTGGCCCTTGGGTTGCACTAAGGTAATTCGTAAAGCAGTTAAATAAATTTCTGGAGAACCACAATGGCCATGGAAAAGAAATCCTCCGTCAGCAAGAAAGCAACCAAAACCAAGTCCACCTCGAAGGTCGACACGAGCAAGCCAGCATCCAGCAAAGTGGTTGCCGCCAAGCAGCCTCTTATTATCGGCAAGCACTAGGATCTTGCGCCCGACAAGCAGTGAGGGACCTGAACTCTGTCGTGCGTAGAACGGATCGGACACAATGGCTATCGACAAGAGGTCGCTGAGACGGGCCGCTACGGCAAAGTCCAGGGCGGCTGAGAAAAGTCAGGATGGCTTAACGGGCAAGGCGGACGATTCAGCGCAGGTGCTTTTAACCAAGAAGCTGGCGGTGGTGAAGCTAGCCACCGCCAAGCTCTCTGCGGCCAGACTGGTGCTGGCCAAAAGGCTGAACTCCTAGGGGCTAATCTGCAAATTGGGAAAAAGGCGACAACAGCCAGCTGGCGGTTGTCGCCTTTTTAATTACCAGAAGTGCGTGTGCATCACATTCGCCAGGACGGTGACAATCCGGCTGGCTAGACTGCGGCGGACGCCGAAAATTTTGGCCTGCCCGCTCATGCCCGGCCGAATGTCATCGCTGACCTCACCCAGGGGCATGCGCGTTGCATAGAAAGTGGACAGTCCCAGGCCCTTGAACTCTTCGCCTGCCAGAAAACCAGGTGGCAAGGGTTGCGCTGAGCCTTCCATGGTTCCTAGCCGGCCGTGGATTTCCGTGAAGCGAGAGGGGAGCATCAGGGAAATGGGATCCCCCACGCGTATGTAATCCATCGCTGAAGCCGGAACATAAAGTCTCGCCACCGGCCGCAGGGGATCCACGATCGTCAGCAGCGTCTCCCCGGTCGTCACGTCACGGTTCAAGAGGCTCTCCGGATTGCTGGTCGCGATCACGCCGTCGGCAGGGGCGATCACAGCAAGCTTTGCGTTCTCCTCGCGTGCCGTTGCGCTGTTTTGGTGCGCCGCATGCTCCGCGGCCAGCGCCGGACCCAACCCGGAATGCTGCAACTCCGCTGTGAAGACGCCGGCTTGCGAAGAGGCTGTCTGCGCCGCCGCCTCCTCGCGGTCCCCAGCCTCATTGATGCTCTCCAACCGGGCCAGAACCTGCCCAGTATGCACGGCGTCGCCCTCTTTCACGTAGACCGCCGAAACTCTTCCAGGAACGCCGGCATGCACCTGGTGCGTCTCCCTGGGCTCGATAACGAAGTAGGCGTTTTCACGATCGCGCGCGATGGGCACGAATACCAAGGCCAGAACGGCGATCACCAACGCGACGCGCAAGGGAGTCGGGCGGAACTTCCCCTCGTTGGCCCCGGTGCGAAAGAAGGTCAGGGTGAAATTCTGCAGGGCGCGCAGTCGCGGGCGGAAGATCAGAAACGCTAGTACCGCGGCCGGCACCAGGGCGAGTTCGGCAAACCAATGAGAAAGTACGTTGTAGCTAAAACGGACGAACATCCACAGCAGAAAGTAGCTGTAAGCCCCGGAGATGAGGGCATAAATAACGAAGAGGGGAAGCCGCCGCCTGGAGACGACGGGGACGTCCACCGGAAGGCGGAAAATGTAGCGTTGAACCCAGCCCATGAGGAAGGCTGTGGAGCGCTCCTTGAGATCCGGAACCCGGACCCACTCGGCAAAAAAGTAGTAGCCGTCCAACTTGATCAGAGGATTGAGATTTACGACGACCACAGCGATCCCGGTGATGAGAATCAGCTTGTAACACATCTCGTGGATCCACTCGCCGGGTTGAGTGTTGATCCAGACGATGGTGGCCACCGCGCAAAGAATCATCTCAACCCATATTCCAGCGATGATCGTGGCCATGCGCTGTAGCCGTCCGGCGGAGATCCAGGACTCGGTGACGTCGACATAAAATGCGGGCGTCAGATACAAAAACATCAGGCCCATGCTGTGGACCTCGCCGCCGAAATGCTTGCATGTAAGCCCGTGCGCGCTCTCGTGAACAAAACCAATCAGGAAAAGAAGCACCCAAAACTCGACCAGGTCGTAAAAAGTCTTCTTGCTGAAGTTGTAGTAAACCGGCAGGTCCGGACCGATTACATTCCATTTTGCGATAAAGACTCCCGTCTCAATAACGAAGAGTAGTACGGCGAACCATGTCATCCAGGGACTGTAGATATACCTGCCGATCTTCTGATCGAGTTGGGTGAGATAGCGGTCGGGATCCCATGCAGAGAAGGATATGTGGGCTACATTGAAGCTTGGACTGGCCGCTGGCGCGGCGGCTGCGCTGCGCCGCCAGTTTCTCATTCATGGCGATGTTTTTTTCCTGCGGATTCTTGTACCAGAATCCGTCTTCATCCATGTTTTCGGCGAAAGTGCGCACCTCCTCCGCGGAGAGCGGGATTGCCGTCTCTGCCTCGAACGCGACGGCAATCTCGTCATACGAACGCACTCCGTCGAACAGGCTGGCGAGTTGCCACTGGGTTGGCTTCAGGCGCATCAGGTTGGCAGTGCTTCGCTGGTAGACGGCGACGATCGGTTCGCCGTCGGTGACGTCCTCTCGAATGATCAGATCAGGGTCGATGCGCGGCGGGTTTTTGCGTGAGAGCCGTGCACGGGGAATCTCTGGTAAGGCCGCATCGAGTGCCTCGCTCAGGTTCATCGCGGGCTCAGTTTCACCTGCATTGACATGCCGGGCTTCAGCAAGGGAGATGGCTTGTCCAGGCTCCCGATGACTTCGACACTGCCGCTGGCAGGATCGACCACGGGGCTGACACGGTAGACGGTTGCCGCCTGTTTGAGGTGCGGATAATCCGGAGTGGTGAGCTCCAGTCGGGCTCCGCGGGGGAAGAAGGCCATGGACGACTCGGGCACGGTGAATAGAATGCGCAAGGGCGCCTGGGCCGTGATCCAGAAGAGGGCGTCGCCCTTTTTGACTTCCTGCGCCTGGTGGACCGACCGGCGGCCGACGACCCCGTCGAATGGGGCCAGGATGCGCGACTGTCCCAGTTCGACATCCGCGCCATGCAGCTCCGACTCTGCGGCGAGTTCGTCGGCTTTGTAGCGGGCTACCTGAGCCTTGGTTTCCGTGAGCTTGTACTGAACGTGCTCCCAATCCTCATCATCGAGGATTTTTTCCGCGCGCATAGCGTCGGCGCGCCGCAGGTCGGCCTCGTTGCTCTTTTGCTCAGCCTCCCAGGTCTGCACCTGGGCGCGCAGCGAATCGATTTTTGCCGCTTTTTCCGCACGCGCTGCTTCGAGTGCCCGGTCGTCCAGCAGCGCCAGCACCTGCCCTCGCTGGACATGGTCTCCAATGTCGACGCTGACCGAGGTAACACGCCCATCCCGTTCCGACGTGACGTCGGCTTGTTGTTCCACTACCAGCGGTCCCACCGTTGTGAAATCGCGCGCCTCGCCGGTTGCCGCGGCGGCAGGATGGGGAGGGGCTTCCGGGGCTACAACGGGGGCGGGCGAAGAAGCCAAAACCGGCTGCGAAGCCGCGGCGGATGGTCCCTGGCTGCATCCGCCAACAAAACACAGAGCCGCCGCCGCGAGGGGCATGCAGCGTTTTGAAACAAAAGCACGGGGCACCCAGCCGTGCCTGGTCCACGGCTCCCGCGGTAATTCGCAAGTGTTACGGTTACCTTCAAAATGCTTCCACCACATCATGGTTACCAACCGATCCAATCCCATAGCTTCTGCCAGAGCCATAATGCCGGCGCCCGCAACAAGACAAAACCGGCCGGCCGGTAGCCGGCGAAGATCTTGGCCCGGCCATCCATGCCGGTACGCAATTCCGCGTTGCCATTGGGCAGCAGCACGTGGGCATAAAAGACGCGGCCATCGCCGTTCGGCTGCGCTTCGGGGCTGATGCTGAAGACCTGGCCGTGCAGTGTTTGCGCGGGAAAACTATTGAGCTTGATGGCGGCGTTCTGCCCCGCCTGCACCAGGTTGGCATCCTCCTGCTCCACGGCGATGTTGACCCGCGCGCTGGCCAGGTTCAGCACCTGGGCGAAGGTCGCGCCCGCGTCGAGGTGTTCACCCGCCGCATTCTGCAATCGGGGGTCATCACGATGCCGTCGATGGGGGAACGAAGTTGGGCATTGGCTATACGTAACCGTGCTCCGTTCCATTTCTGCGCGCAGGTAGTCGGCCTGGGTCCGGTCTTCCCCTGCCAGGGGCGGAGTGCCGGGCCAGGTCACCCTGCATGGCCAGCATGGCCGCTTCATATTTGGCCTGCGCCGCAGCCAGCTGGTTGCGCCAGGACCAGTCGTCCATGGTTGCCAAAACTTCACCGCGGCTCACGTGCTGGCCTTCGCGGGCGTAGACGTTTGCGATGTTCCCTTCGACCGGGGCGGCAAGGGTGACTACGGATTGCGGGGCGACCACGGCGTTGCCGCTGATGCGCAGCGGCAACGGGCAGAAGATCAGCAACAGGATTGCTGCCGCCGCGGTGCCGAGGATCAACGCCTTGCCGCTTGCGGTCGCTGCGCAGAAAGGCCTGTTTCCGCTGCACCAGGGGCTCCAGCAGGCTGATGAGCGGCACTTCCCGGTACAGCAGCGCGTTGCGAATGGCAACCGTAGTCTGCCCGGCCAGAACCTTGATCATCTCGATGTGCGCTACCTCGAGAAAATCCGGGTCGCTGCTTTCATAGAGCAGCAGTCCCACGCGTCCCTGGTCGTCGGCCAGAGGGAGGGCAAACAGGGCGCGATAGCCGCTGGCTTCGAAGTGCTTGCCGATGGCCGTGCGCACCTGGGCATCGTCCGTCTCCGGTTCCTCTTCGTGCTGGCGGATGAGCAACTGCCGGTCGTAGCTGGACAGCCATTGCAGCAATTCGCGCAGGCGCTCCACCTGGAGGTCGCCTGCGGGAATGCTCGCCATCCCGGAAACGGCCTTCAACTGCAGCCGGCCACGATTGTCGAGCGCGATCGAGCAGCGCTCGAACGGCAACACCGATTGCGGGCTGTTGACGATAATCTGCAGCAGGCGATCGAGCCGGAGCGTGGAAGTGATCTCGGAGCTGACTTGCACCAGCGCTTCCAGAATCTCCAGCTTGCGCTCGGCAAACATCAGGCTGGCATTCTTGAGCGCGCTGGCGACCGTCTCTGACATGCTGTTCATGAAGAACAGGTCATCGTCGCTAAAGGGTGCGCCACCCTCCTTGTTGACCGCCTCAAGCACGCCCAGTTCGCTTTCGCCGCCGCCGTTCTGCTCATGCTCGATGAGCGGCACCAGCAGAGCATTGGTGATCGGGGGGCCATCGCCGGACGCGTTCATTGCGGCTGGCCAGCCTGGGGTCTTCAGGGTCGTCGATCAACAGCGGAGCGCCTTCTTCCGCCATATCCCCGACGTAGCCCTCGCCCGCATCTTCGGTGGTGCCTACTTCAGCGGTTGCATCCTCTCCCCAGGCGGAAACCAGGCGCAGCTGGCCGCCATCGAACATCCAAAGATGAATGGCCTGGCAGGGCAGCATTGCGGCTACCTTGACCGGGATAAGTTCCAGCAGCGGCTCGAAATCGAGCGTCTCGTTGAGCGATTTTTCCAGGTCATAAAGCTGGGTCAGGCGATGGATGGAATCGAGCAGATTCTGCCGCTGTTCCTCGTACTGCTCCGCCGATCCCGAGCGCGGCGACGGCCAGGTCGGCGATTCCCTCGAGCGACTGCAATGCGGCTTCGGTAAGTTCCTCGCTAAAGCTGACGATCTCAAAGGCCCCTACCAGCGTCCCTTCCCGCAGCAAAGGAAGGTATCCGATGGAACGGATGGTGCGCACCACGTGGATGTGGGCGTAGTCTTCGCGTGCCAGTTGGCCGGCTGAGTAGACGAGGGGGCGCGGCGACGGTCACCAGCGGAGCGAAGAGCGGCGCATCGGCCGCGATGGCCGGCTCTGCTACCGAAATCTCTTCGGATGACCCCAGGACTGTCCAGAACGCCTCATCCCCTTCAGGCCGCAGGCTGTAGAGGGCGCAAGCGCTGCCTGGCAGGGCGCCACGCATGGCCTCAGCCAGCAATCGCGGCGCGGGCGGCGATCTCGGGAGAGGCCAGCAGCGACTGGGCGAGCTCCGAAAAGCTCTGGATGTTCAGCCGATTGCACTGCCGGTTTCAATTTTCATCGACGTTTGTCTGCTTGACGTATGGGGCAGGATAGGTTGATTGTTAATCTGGTCGGAGACTAGCAACAGCATTTTGGGTGTAAAGAAAATTCTTAGCCGGGAGAGGGCGACGTGGATCTTGATATTCGACAGAGCGGAAGCATTTGTTGCCTGAAACTGAAGGGCCCGCTCAAGTACGGAGAAGGTGTCAAGCAGCTTGACGAGGCCGTTGAGGGCGCGCTCAGCAGCGGGCACATTCACTTGCTGCTGGATCTTTCCGCGATGCCCTACATCGATTCGAGCGGAATCGGTGCGATCGTCGATGCTCTGCGCCAGGCCAAGAAAGTGGGTGGGGACGCCAAGCTCGTCAGTCCTTCTCCTTTCGCGGCGAAGACCTTCAAAATGGTGGGTATTCTGACCCTGTTCAAGGTGTATGACAGCGAGGCTGAAGCAGTGGAGGCATGCCCCGCCTAAGCACACTCTCTGCTCTACTTCAGCCGGCGGCGGACCAGATCGAGCGCTTGCTGGCTGGTCCAAGCCCGGATGTGTTCCCGGTCGCCGCCAAAGCGACGTTCCACCACTTCGGTTTGCTTACCGTCGCTGACGGCAACATAAACCAGACCCACCGGCTTCTCTTCTGAGCCGCCGCCGGGTCCGGCGATGCCAGTGACGCCGAGGCCAAAGGTTGCGGAGGTGTTGCGTCGAATCCCCTCCGCCAGTGCCCCGGCAACCTCACTGCTGACCGCGCCATGCGCTTCGATCAGCGACGCAGGTACGCCGGCGAAGAGGGTCTTGAGGCGGTCGCTGTAGACCACCGCTCCGCCCAGGAATGAGCGCGAACTGCCGCTAATGCTGGTCAGGCGTTCAGCCACCAGGCCGCCGGTACAACTCTCCGCCACCGCCAGGGTGGAGGCATGCATGCCCAGGTAGTACAGCACGATTTGTTCCAGCGACTCGGCCTGCGAAGAGTAGATGAATTCTTCCAACTCCTCTTCGATTTTTCCCGCCAGTTCATCCACCCTTGCCTGGGCGGCTTCCTGGCTCCCTTTGGAGCAAATCAAATTCAGGGTGATGTCGCCGGTGTGGGCAAGGATGGTCGTGTCCACGTCCTTATACTTGGTGTAGATCGGGGCGATGCGCGCATCCGCCGGCCGATTCGCCGATCATGGCCAGCTTCAAGCGTGCGTATGGCGATCGTCCGTTTGGGAACCACCGCGCGCAGCCGCTCCATGCATTGCTCGTCAAACATGGCCTTCAATTCCGAAGGCGGCCCCGGCAGCAAAATAAGCAGTTTACGATGCTCCCCGTAGACCGTGTCCAGCCATTGCCCGGGGGCAGTGCCGCGGCCGTTGTCGAGAATGACCGAGCCGTCCAGAACGTCGGCCTGGCGGGCGTTGTTTTCCGTCATCTGGGCTCGGCGGGCGGCAAATCGGGCATAAAGCGCGCCGACGATCTCTGGATTGCGGCGCAGGCGAATGCCCAGGGAGTCGGCGACCGCCTGGCGCGTCAGGTCATCCTCCGTGGGCCCGAGTCCACCCATGGTGATCACGATGTCGGTGCGTCCCAGGGCGATACGAATGGCACTGGTGAGATGTGACAGCCGGTCCCCGACGATGGTTTTGTAGACCACGTTGACACCAAGCTGCAGCAGCCGCTCGGTGAGGAAGAGAGAATTTGTGTCTTGCCTGTAGGGGGATAGCAGTTCAGAACCGACAGCAATGATTTCGCAATTCATCCGGACTTTCGATGCCAGCAGATGTGGAAGTGAAAATACTCTAAAACAAGCGCACGCCTTCAATGCCCAACGGTACATCATAGACCGCGCCATTGGCAGCCAGGATCGCGTTTCCGCCGGGCACGAAAGCGAGTCCGACGATTCCCGAACCGGCAAGGATCACGTCGGCTTCACCAGCCGGCGTGATACAAACAATCCCCCGCGTGCCGTGGAAAGAAGCGGAAACATACACGTTGCCCGCGAGATCGAAAGCCAGCCCCTGCGGGCGGCCCAGTCCGCGGTAGTAGAGGCGCACCACGCCGGCGTGATCGATGGCGTAAATCGAGTCGTAGCTGGAGGTGCTGGGAGCGGTGACAAACAGAGTGCCATCGAGGCCAAAGGCGAGGTGATACGCCGCGATACTGGGCTCCAGTGTGGCGAAGACGAAAATCTGCCTGTCCGGAGAAATTTTGAAGATGGTTCCGCTGCGGTCGCCCACGTAGAGATTTCCCGCGGTATCGAACGCAATCCCGGTAGCAATGCCCATTCCCTCCGCGTAGACCGAGGACGCCCCCTGGGGAGAAACCCGGTGCACGGTGCCGTCCAGGCGAGACGAGACATACAAGTACCCCTCGGCGTCGAGCGCCAGGCCGGTGGCATTGGTGATCCCGCTCACGAAGGGTTGCATCTCTCCCGCGGGGCTAATGCGGTAGACCGACACGGCGGTTTTTTGGCCACGGGGGCCAGAATCCGTGGAGTAGATGTTGCCATCGGCATCTACTGCCGGATTGCCGACAGGATGCAGGTTTCCGGTGATCAGGCGGGCTATTTTGAGCCGAATCGTATTGCTGGACTGCCCATTTTGGCGTATCTCCAGCCTCCCGGTTTGCACGTCCTCGGGAATGCGGACGATGATCCGGTTGGAGCGGCTGAGCAGGATAGGGGCCAGCACGCCGTCGAGCACGGCTACCGGCATGCGCGAGCGGACGGCGCCCAGCTGGGTTCCGCGAACCTCGACTTCACCCCCCGGGAGCGCCGCGTCCGGAAAGGCGGCCTCGATCTTGGGCGAGTTGGGAATAGGTGACTCCTTGGAGAAACGCATTGACTAGATCCCCGAGAACGCTTGATAGCTAGCGGAAAACGCTGTTTTGTATCAGGGCATGACTTTAGTCGTGCCGTAAATGATTCACAATACGTCGGGCTTTTGCCCCTGAGATACGTCTTTCCCGCCCGGTCCCTCACTTTTCCGCTAACTGTTTAACCAATCCAGTGTTGCAGTAGCTGCATCACGAGCAAAGCATACACGCCTGCGGCGACATCATCGAGCATGATTCCCCAGCCGGCGGGCAAGCGCTCCAGCCGCCTTGCAGGCCAGGGTTTGACGATGTCAAAGAAGCGGAAAAACAGAAAGCCGGCGAGCAGGTGACTCAAGTTTACGCGCGAATGAATCAGGGCAATCCACTGACCGGCTACCTCATCGATGACCACGTGCCCGGGATCTTCCCGTCCGCTCTCCCGTTCGACATAGGTGGCGGCGGGAATTCCGATTGCGAAGGCACAGGTGGCCGCTGCAAGCGTAAGCCAGCCCAGCAGCCCAGGCGCAGGATGCAAACCCATTCCCGCCGCCAGCCAGAGCAATGCGGCGGCGGCGGCCGCCCAACTGCCGGGCCCGGGCCGCAACAGTCCGGCACCCGCAAAAGTTCCTACGGCCCACGCCCAGCCTGTTTTCCTGCCGGGCGGCAGCTCACTCATCGCCGGAGGAGCGAGGCCGCATGCCTTCAACCTCTTCCAGGAGCTCGGGATCGAGCACTGGGGACGAGATGCGGTATACGCCGCTGGCCCATTTCCCCAGGTCGATCGTCTTGCAATGCTCGCTGCAGAAAGGGAAATCCGGATCCTTCACCGTGACAATCTGCCCGCAAGTGGGGCAGCGCAGACTCTTCAATTTCTTCCCCGATGGACTCATCGCAACATCCTGTTTGTTATTGGCTGACAATCCTGCCTACCAAATCGTAATCCTGTGACTCGGTAATCTCACATTCGTAAAACTGCCCTGGAGTGAGCTGTTCGAAGGGACCGAAGTCGTTGACATAGACCTTGCCGTCGATCTCCGGAGCCTGATGCTCGGTGCGGCCCTCCCAGAGACAGAGGAGTTTCCTCCGAGGGGCCTTCGACGAGGAGGTCGAATCGCCGGCCTACCTGGGCGGCCCTGGATTTGCGGCTGATCGATTGCTGCAAGCGCATCAGGGAACGGCGGCGGGCTTCGATGGTACGGGCCGGAATCTTGTCGCCCAGATGGAACGCACCCGATCCTTCTTCGTCGGAGTAGCTGAAAACACCCAGCCAGTCGAGCTTAGCCGCACGGATAAAGTTGCCGAGTACGGCAAAGTCAGCGTCGGTCTCGCCGGGAAAGCCAGTGATGAACGTGGTCCGAATCGCTACCCCGGGGACCGTTGCGCGCACCCGCTCGATCGTCTTGAGGAAAATCTCGGCGTTGCCTCCGCGCCGCATGCTCTTAAGCACCGGGCCCGAGGCGTGCTGCAGCGGCATATCCAGGTACTTACAGATCTTCTCGTGGCGAGCAATCGTATCCAGCAGGCGGCCGGTGACCTTGTTGGGATAGGCGTACAGAAAACGCAGCCATTTGAGGTCAGGAATCCGGGCCAGGCTGTCGAGCAGTTGCGCCAGTCCATCTTTCATCCCGAGGTCTTCGCCGTAGCAGGTGGTGTCCTGACCAATGAGGGTGATCTCCCGTACGCCCTGGGCGACAAGCTGCTCCGCTTCGGCGACCACGGATTCAAACCGCCGCGAGCGAAACTTGCCGCGAAGGTTGGGAATCACGCAGAAGCTGCAAGGATGGTCGCAGCCTTCAGCGATCTTGATGTATGCAGAAGACTTACCGGTCGCCAGCAGGCGCGGGGTGGTGTGGTCGTACAGATACTGGGGAAGGATCGGCTGCGCGCCTTGCCATTGCTCGCGACCAAAGCGGCCCTGGGATTCACGCAGATCGCCTTCCGCGCGCGAAGCCGGCGCGGTGGGGCTGCTGCTGGGGAGGATCGAAAAAAGCTGGGGTTGCTGGGGTTCGATAGGCGGCTGAAGGCCGGCGGCAGCCAGAATCGACTCCAACTCTCCGGTGCCGACCACCGCATCCACTTCCGGCATGTTCTTGCGGATTTCGTCCCGGTAACGCTCCACCAGGCAGCCGGCGACGATCAGCTTTTGCGCTTTGCCGGTCACCTTGTGCTGGGCCATCTGCAGGATAGTCTCGATCGATTCCTGCTTGGCCTTATCGATGAAAGAGCAGGTATTTACCACCAGAATGTCTGCTGTCTCCGGACGGTTGGTGATGTCGGCGCCGGCCCGGTCGAGCAGGCCCATCATGACTTCGCTGTCGACCAGGTTTTTGGGGCAACCCAGGCTCACGAAGCCAATGCGCGGCCGTGCCTCGAGCACGCCCAAAGCGCTGCCAGTGACTTCTACCGGCTCTCGTTCTGCTAACTCTTGCTTCACCTTTCTATTCTAGAGCAATCACACTGCTGCCGCTGGACGGTTGGGCCGGGCCACTAAAGTGCGGTTAATGACTGGAAAGGGACACTTCGCACAACCTAAGCCCTATTTCGAACGTCTATTCAGACAGGGGAAGGGAGGCCGCACATGCAAGTTGCTGCGAAACAGATGCGTCCTGCCGACGTGATTGAGCCGATACGCTGCGTCACGCAAGTGAAGCCCACGAAAGCGCAAAAGCACAAGCGGGAGGCGTTGCGATACGTCGTGCTGGTGATCGCGCTACTGGCGGTTTGTCTGCTGATTGCAATCGCCTTGTATTACACCGGGGCGAAGTCGATGACCATTGAGCATGTGAACCTGCTCGCTCCGCAATTTATCGTGCGCTCTTAATCCAAGGTTCCTTCCTCTTCGCTTACAAGGGCCGACCTCGCCTGCGCGCAACCCTGTTCGGAAATTTGTGCATCTCATGACGTTAGGTGCGCAGATTTAATGCGCAGATTCCCAGAACTGAGATGTCTAGCAACCAAGAAAGGTACGAATGAAAGCCTTAGCAATCGTGTTGATAATTTTGGGTGTGGTCGCGTTAGCGTACGGCGGATTTACCTACACGCATGAGAAGAAGGTGGTTGATTTGGGGCCGATTCAGGCGTCGAAAAAAGAAACCAGCACGGTGCCATTACCGCCGATCCTAGGTGTTGTAGCGATCCTGGGAGGCGGAGTTCTTCTGTTCACAGGGAAGAAGTAGTGCGGTGGGATGTGCCGCTCGTTCCTGCATGGCTGCTCACGTTTGTGTAATTTGGTACTACCGCCGTTAAACCCCTGCCTCTGAGAATTGCAGCCATCGTTCGGGGGCTGCGACGACCGTGCAAAACCGAGAAGTATCCCTCGATGACATCCTGCACGAGATCATCGGCGGTTCCGCGGCCGCTTTGGGCGGCGAGATGCTCCAATTTCTTTGCCGTCTCAGGTTTGAAGTGCACTCCCATGCCCTCCAAGTTGCGGGAAACTCAGGGTCGAAGTAACCGTCACTCTTATTGCGGAGTAATGATTCCGCCGGCGCGATGGCGTGCGGGCAAAGTCACTCCGCGGTGATCCTTTTCCGACTCCTGCGGAGAAGCCTGCACAGGCGGCGGGAATGACAGCCCCATCGCCTGCGCGATTACGTCGGCATATTTTAGTCCTGAGCCTGTATTGAAAATCACCACCTTGTCGTTGGGCGAAAGCCATCCAGTGCCCAGCAGGTGGTCATAAGCCGCAGTCGCCGCCGCCCCCTCCGGGGAGAGCAAGAGTCCTTCGTGACGCGACCAATCCAGAAGCGATGACAGGATCTGCTGGTCGTCGAGATCCAGTGCCACACCTCCGGAGTGCCGGACAATTTCGAGGATAAGCGCATCTCCGTAAGGCTTGGGCACCCGCAGCCCAGAAGCAAACGTAGCCGCATTGAGCCACGGCTGAGAGGCAAGCTCGCCGTCGCGAAAAGCCCTGGCCACGGGAGCACACCCCGAGGCCTGCACCGCGATCATCCTGGGCCTTTTGCCGGATACCCAACCAAGCGCTTCCATCTCCTCAAAGGCTTTCCACATACCGATGAGCCCAACGCCGCCACCCGTGGGATAGAACACTACGTCGGGATACTGCCAACCCGACTGCTCCACCAGTTCATATCCCATGGTCTTTTTACCTTCGACGCGAAACGGCTCCTTCAGGCTGGAGATATCGAACCACCCCTCGGCATCCTTTCGCTCCGCCACCACGCGGGCGCAATCGGAAATCAGTCCGTCCACCAGAGTTACGTTCGCGCCATAAGCGACCGCTTCGAGGTAGTTGGCTAAAGGAACGTCGCGGGGCATGAAGATATAGGCCTCGATCCCGGCGGCGGCGGCGTAGGCAGCCAGGGCGCCGGCCGCATTGCCGGCGGAAGGCGCGGCGAGCCTGGTCAGGCCATAATGGCGCGCCATGGTGATCGCCATGGAGAGCCCTCGCGCCTTGAAGGTGCCGGTTGGATTGGCAGCTTCTTCCTTGAGAAAAAGGTTGGAATAACGCCGGCTGCGCACCATGGGGGTAAATCCTTCACCCAGCGTCACTGGCTCCGCCGAGGGGAGCACACTGGCATAGCGCCACATGCCGAGAGAGGCGGGCGCGGCGGCCGCCCGGGCCTGAATGTCCTCCCGCGAGGCCGTCCGGCGCAGTTCGGCCATGTCATAACGCACGAAGAGAACGCCTGCGCATTGAGGGCAAACGGTTTGTGGGCTCCCGGGGGAAATTTGGGCGGCGCAGCGAGAGCACTCAAGATAGGCGATCGAAGGCATAAATTGATGATATTTGAGGGTTTGTCATTTGGGTGCATGGCCGGCAAGGGCGTGGCCAACAGGTAAAATAGGGAGGTGAGTATCCGGCTAATAGCAATCGATATCGACGGTACGCTTTTGCCTTCGACAGGTCTCAAAATAAGCTCGCGCAATCGTGTCGCCCTGGGGGCAGCCGAGGCCGCCGGCATTGAGATTGTGATCTCGACCGGGCGCAGGCAGGCCTTCGCCATGCCGCTGATCGCCCAGTTGGGCCTGGACGACGATTCGGTGATGATCTCGTCCAACGGAGCCGTGGTGCGCGGCTTTGATGGATCATTGCTCGATCGCCGCTTCCTGCCGGTCGAAACCGCCCGGCAGCTGTGCGTCGCCCTGCGCGGCTACGGCACGATGGTGTTCACGTTCGACCGCGACGGAGCAGGCGCCCTGGTAATTGAGAATATGCAGCAACTCCACGCGCGCATCGATCGCTGGGTGGAGGCAAATCGCCCATACCTGGTTGAAGTGCAACCTATCGAGCGAGCCTTCGATGGGGGCGAGGAACCTATCCAGGGAATGCTTTGCGGCACGGTCGCCGAAATGAAGCAGGCGGAGGAGCAACTGCTCGCGAGCGACCTGGGGGGACTGATTGCCATGCACCGGACCGAGTATGCGGCCCGTAATCTTAGCATTCTAGACCTTTTGCCGCCCGGTTGCTCCAAGGGCGCGGCGCTCGATAACCTGGCGCGCATCCGCGGTCTGGAGCCGGAGCAGATCATGGCGATCGGCGACAATCTGAACGATCTCGAGATGCTGGAATATGCCGGGCGTGCAGTGGTGATGGCCAATGCCAGCGAGGAAGTCCGCATGCCTGGCCGCACAGCGTGGGTGGGAGCTGACTGCCTCCAATGATGACGACGGCGTGGCTTTGGCCGTCGAAGAGGTGCTGCGCGGGCGTTCGCCCAGGCAAGATGCCCAAAGTAACGACGACGAGGAGATTGCCGATACCCCCATGGTAGAGTTTGCCCAATGAGCAAAGTGTCCATTTTCGGGAGCTTGCTGGGGGTCCTTGCTTTCCTGGGAACCGGCCCCGCCGTGCATGCCGCCGAAGAGGTTACTTTAACCAACGGCTTTCATCTGCTGTGCGACCACAGGGAAGAAGCTGAGGGCAGGGTGCGGCTGTTTACCAACCGCGGCAGCGACAACTTTGTGGAAGTGGACGCGGCGGAAATCGCTACCG
Organism: uncultured Acidobacteriaceae bacterium; assembly: GCA_963758385.1. GTDB lineage: Bacteria > Acidobacteriota > Terriglobia > Terriglobales > Acidobacteriaceae > PALSA-350. Next base: position 118,133 of record CAVWVA010000004.1, read on the forward strand.
TGGAGACTGTTCTTGATCCGCCCGCCATAAAGGCGACCGTACCTTCCACGCCCAAGCTTAGCGATGCAGATGTGCACCAGTTGATCGCCCAGGCAGGAGCCAGCCACAACCTGGATGTAGACCTGCTTGCCAGCGTCGTGCGGGCAGAGAGCGGCGGCAATGTTCACGCCGTAAGCCGTACCGGCGCGCAGGGCCTGATGCAGTTGATGCCCGGCACCGCGGCGCAACTCGGCGTGACTGACAGCTTTCGCGCGGACCAGAACATCAATGGCGGCACCGCCTATCTGGATGCTCTGCTGGTGCGCTATCACGAACACCTGGCCCTGGCGCTCGCCGCCTATAACGCCGGCCCGGCGGCGGTGGACAAATACCACGGTATCCCGCCGTACCGCGAGACCCGTGCGTATGTGGCGCGGGTGATCCGCGAGTTCAACCGCAGAAAGCAACAGGAGCGCCTGCATCCTGCCGTTCTGCGGACCGATCGCAACCCCGCTCCCTCTCCCGTGCCGGCCAGCCAATCCAGCGTGGGACTACAGTAACCGTAGGCCGCCCGCCTGTAGTCGTATTTGGAGCGCATCTTGAAGAAGCATTCGTGGATCTTATACCTCGTGGGAGCGATTCTCCTGGGGGCGCTGGTGTGGCTGGTCCACGCCCGGGTCCATTTTCAGTGGAGCGTCTTTCGCGATCAGCTACAGCACGTGGATTGGAAGCGCATCGTTCTCGGCGCGGCCATGGTCCTGTTCTGCTATTGGCTGCGTGCGGTGCGCTGGGCCGTGCTGGTGAAGCCACAAAAGAAGGTGAGCTCGTTCTCTCTGACCGGCTCGCAGGTGATCGGCTTTACCGCCGTCGCCCTCTTTGGCCGTCTTGCGGACCTGGTGCGTCCCTACCTGGTCGCGCGGCGAACCGGGCTGACCGTGAGCTCGCAAATCGCGGTCTACACGGTAGAGCGCATGTTCGATCTGGGCGCGATGGCGATCATCTTTTCGAGCGCACTGCTGCTGGCGCCGGACCGGGCGACGCTGCCCCATCACGAGGCACTGCAGCACACCGCTTTGGGCGGCCTGGTCGTCGCTCTGGCTTTGGCGATCTTCGCTGTGTGTGTGCGGGCTTCCGGCCGGGCGGTGGCCAATCTGGCGGAAAAGAGCCTGGGCGCGCTATCACCCTCCCTGGGCCATTCGGTGGGGAACAAAATTCACGCGTTTCGCGATGGTCTCGATTCCATCGCGACTTTAGGCGATTTTCTCCGCTCTCTGATCATTTCGCTCGTCATGTGGGGCCTTATCACCGCCGCCTATCTTGAAACCACCCGGGCGTTTGTTCTCTCGCCCGAGCTTTCGGCGATGACGCTTGCGCGCTGCCTGGTGTTGATGGCGGCAAGCATGGTTGGATCGGTGGTGCAGTTGCCGGTGATTGGCTGGTTCACCCAGATTGGCGTCACCACGGGTGTCATGCAAAAGATCTTCCATGTGCAGTTTGAACCCGCGCTCGCCTGCGGCACGATGCTGCTGATTGTCACCTTTATGTGTGTCATCCCGCTGGGCCTCATTTGGGCTCGGATCGAGCATGTCTCAATCAAGAAGGTGTCGGAACAGTCGGAGCAGTTCGGCCATGACGAGGCGGAGCGCGCGGCTGTGGTCAGCGAAGCCTGATCCGGGCGCCCCAGTCTCCCTTGGTCAGGTTTCGCGCATTTTTCGCATCGTAGCAGTTGTCGATTCATCCAAAGAAATGCCGAAATAGACACGGCCGGTTTGGTAAGCCCGGTCAGCTGCAGGATCTGTCCCGCAGCCTCTGTCTACCCACCAGGTAAGACCCACGGCGATGGCGGTAGTGCGTGTGCACTGCCTGACTGTCGCATGGGTCAGCAGCAATCTGAATTGCTTGTTCCGTGCGACTGCTTTCAACCAAGGAGATCGCTTCCATGACCAAGCTAAATCACATCAATCTCGCAGTATCCGATGTCCCCGAACTTACCCGCTTCTTCCAGACTGGTTTCGGCTTCCACCTGGCCGAACAGCGCGGTACCGGTAAGTTCGCAGTGTTGCTGGGAGAAGGCGGCTTTGCCCTGATTCTCATGCATGACAAGAAGGTGACACCCACAACTTACCCGGCTCTCTTTCATGTTGGTTTTCTTCTAGGCTCGGAGCAAGAGGTCAAGCAGCATCACGCACGCATTGTCGACGCAGGCTTTGAGGCTCCAACCCCGGCAGTCTTGCAGCGTGGAGGAGACAAATCCTTCGGCTTCTACTGTCACGCGCCAGGCGGCGTTTTGGTCGAGGTGAGTGCCCCGGCGGAGTAACCAACACCGCAAACGCAACGTGTTGCGCGAGGTGGCGGCGGGGCAGGGAGAGAATGGCTTTAGCTCTCCCCCTCTGCTACCCTTCATTTATGCGGGTTACAGTGGAAATTCCAGATCAGTTCGTCCGGCACCTTGTTCCCGCAGGCCGCGATGCCGGTCGGGCTTTGCTGGAAGAAGCCGTGGCCGCAGCCTACCGAGACGGCCGGCTCACCATGGAGCTGGTTCGCCAACTTCTGGGTTTTGGAACTCGGATCCAGGTGGACCTCTTCCTCCAGGCGCACGAGATATTCGACTATACGGTGGACGACTTAGATAAGGACCTGGCCACATTGGACCAGCTGCTTGCACCGAAGCCTCGGTGATTGCAGGCATGATCGTGATTGCCGATACAAGCCCACTCAACTACTTCATTCGCCTTGGCTACTCTGATGTTCTTCGGAATATTTATGGCCGCGTGCTTGTTCCGGAGCTGTTTTACTTGAAATGAAGCACGACGAAGCCCCCCGCCGAGGTCCGTGCCTGGGCTGGCGCGCCCCCTGTATGGCTTGAGCAGGTACAGGTGCAGCGGATCGACCCGACCCTTCCGGTAGAGCTCGGAACTGGAGAACGGCAGGCAATCAGTCTGGCCCTTGAAATGGGGCTGACCTTCTCTTAATCGACGAGCGAGTGGGCCGCCGGGAAGCCGAAGCGCGGCAAATCGCGGTTGCTGGGACACTCGCGGTTTTGCTGCAGGCGTCTTCGCATGGCTATGTAGACTTTCCTGAAGCCATAAAGCAGCTCCGCCAGCTCGGATTCCGGGCGTCAAAGCCGATTGAAGCGTCTGTAATGGCTCGATATGAACAAATAAAAAAGGGAAAACCTTGAATGTTTTCACAGTGCTTGGAAGCAAAGCCGAAGGCAATTAGTGGCTGTTAGAATTTAGTTACTGATGAAATGCCCTTATTGCGGTTTTGCGCAGGATCGAGTGGTGGATTCGCGCGAAAGCAAAGAAGCAGACTCCATTCGCCGCCGTCGCGAGTGCGAAGGTTGTAACAAGCGCTTTACCACTTACGAGCGCATCGATGAGATTCCCTACATGGTCGTCAAGAAGGACGGCCGCCGGGAAAAGTTCGAGCGCCAGAAGGTGCTGAGCGGCTTGCTGCGGGCGTGCGAAAAACGCCCCGTCTCGGCTGCCAAGCTGGAAGCGATCGTGGATGAGACAGAAGCGTTCCTGGTGGATTCTCCGGAGCGCGAACGCACCACAAACCAGATTGGCGAGCTGATCATGAACCACCTCCGGACCATCGATAAGGTAGCCTATATTCGTTTTGCCAGCGTCTATCGCGACTTCAAAGACGTGCGCGAGTTCAAGGAAGAGCTGGAGCAGCTGCTCAATACCAGGGATGCGGCTAAAACCGGCAAACGATAAAACGTCGCAGATGTGGTAACAAATTGTGCCGGCCAAGAGCCGAAGGAGAGGGAATGTCAGAAGGATTGCAGGGCCCGGCCAGAACACATACAGTGACACTTATCGCCGGAGACGGTATCGGCCCCGAGGTGACGGATGCGGTGGTACGCATTCTTGAAGCGGCAGTCGAAGGCACGGGCGCGAAGTTCGCCTGGGAGCCCTTCATGGTGGGCGCCGGCGCATTTGAAAAGTACGGGGAGTACATTCCGCAGGCAGTTTACGACTCTATCGATCGCAACCATCTGGCGCTGAAAGGGCCGGTGTCGACCCCGATCGCCGGCGGTTTCGCCTCCATCAACGTTCACCTGCGCAAGAAGTATGAGTTGTTCGCAAACTTCCGTCCCATCAAGAACCTGCCCGGGATGGACACACGCTACCCGGGAGTGGATCTGATCATCGTGCGAGAGAACACTGAGGGTGAATACGTAGGGCTGGAGCATGAAGTGGTGCCGGGCGTGGTGGAGTCGCTGAAGATCGTGACCGAGAAGGCTTCCACCCGAATCTCGAAATTTGCCTTTGAATATGCGCGCAAGTTCAAGCGGCGCAAGATCCACGCGATCCACAAGGCAAACATCATGAAGATGTCGGACGGCCTGTTCCTGCGCTGCGCGCGTGAAGTGGCGAAGGGCTATCCCGAGATCACCTACGGGGAGCACATTGTCGACAACACCTGCATGCAACTGGTAATGAATCCATACCAATACGACACCCTGCTGACCGAGAACCTCTATGGCGATATTGTCAGCGATTTGTGCGCTGCCTTCGTCGGCGGCCTGGGCCTGGTGCCGGGCGCTAACCTGGGCACCGATTGCGCGATTTTCGAGGCTGTCCATGGCTCCGCGCCGGATATTGCGGGCAAGGACATTGCCAACCCCACCGCGCTGTTGCAGTCATCCATCCTGATGCTGCGCTATATTGGCGAAACCGACACAGCGGACCGGGTACAAGCGGCGCTCGAGAAGGTGTACATCGAGAAAAAGACGCTGACCCGCGACGTGGGTGGCACCAGCGGCACCAAAGCGTTTACCAGCGCAATCCTGGCCGCACTATAACGACGCAAAACCTGAGATTTCCTCCGTATTACGAACCCAGGTTCGTTGCAGGGAGAGGGCCCAAACCACACCCTCTCCATTGACCGAGGTGATGCGGCACGACCCCGATGCAGGGCGGAATAGTCTAAAATTAACCAGAATATTTTCAAAACGATACGCCCATGCAGACACGACACAAGATAGGCATTCTTGGCGCCACCGGAGTGATCGGTCAGCGCTTTATCCAGTTGCTCGAAGGGCACCCGTGGTTTGAAATTGTGTGGCTTGCAGCGAGTGACAAGTCCAGCGGCAAGAGTTACGGCGAGGCGGCGAAATGGAAGCTGGATACCCCCCTCCCCGCCCGGATCGCCTCCATGATGGTATCGCCGGCAGCTCCTGAAGGGGCTCCCGCGGTGATCTTCGCTGCGCTCGACACCGATATTGCACGCGAACTGGAGCCGAAGTTTGCCGCGGCCGGCTGCGCCGTGATCTCGAACTCAAGCGCGTTTCGCATGCAGGCGGACGTGCCTCTGGTGATTCCCGAGGTCAACGCACCGCACCTTGACCTGCTCGAGACGCAAAGCTGGCGCAAGCAGTCCGGGGGCTACATTGTGACCAATCCCAATTGCAGCGCCATTGGACTGGTGCTTGCGCTCAAGCCCCTGGCCGATCGTTTCGGCCTGGAGAGTGTGTTTGTCACCACCATGCAGGCGATCAGCGGCGCTGGCTATCCCGGTGTCGCGTCGCTCGACATCCTGGGCAACGTTGTCCCTTACATTCGCGGCGAAGAGGAAAAACTCGAAGCCGAGACCTTGAAATTGTTGGGCAAACTGAGCGGATCCCAGGTGGAACCTCTCAAGGCCAGGGTGAGCGCGCATTGCAATCGGGTAGCTGTGGAAGATGGCCATACCGAGAACGTCAGCATCAAGCTGACTGCCCCAGCGACGCGTGAGGAAATCCTCGCCGCCTGGAGCGAGTTTGCGCCGCTGGCCGGCCACGCATTACCCACTGCGCCGCTGCAACCGGTTGAATTCAGTGCTGCCGACGACCGGCCCCAACCGCGTCTGGATCGCATGCGCGGCAAGGGCATGGCTGCAACCGTTGGCCGCCTGCGTCCCTGCGGGCTGCTGGACTGGAAGTTTACCGTGCTCTCGCACAACACGATCCGCGGTGGAGCGGGTGCGGCCGTGTTGAATGGAGAATTTTTAGCCGTGCAGGGCAAACTTATCCCGCCGGTCACGAATTCTGGCAGAGCCCGCGATCACGTGGCTGTTTCCGTATGAAGCCGGTGGTCATGAAGTTTGGCGGCACCTCGGTCGAAGATGCTGCAGCCATCAACCGCACCGCCAAAATTGTCCAGGGCCGGCTGGCGCGAGGCCAGCGGCCGGTGGTTGTGGTCAGCGCCATGGCCAAGGTCACCGATCAGCTTTTGTCAGCCGCTAAAGCTGCTGGCCGCGGCGATCGCAACGGTGCACTGGCCATCAGCGCGCGGTTGCGCCACCGCCATTGCGATACTTCCGCCTCACTGCTTCCTCCCCACCGCAAGGGAGAGTTGCAGAGCTGGATCCAGCAGGAGTTCGATTCGATCGACGAGATTCTGCGCGGCCTCTCCGCCGTCGGGGAACTGACCCCGCGGACCAACGATATGGTCGTCAGCTTTGGCGAACGTCTCTCCAGCCGACTGGTTGCAGAGGCATTTCGTGACCAGGGGATTCCGGCGGCGCACGTCGATGCGCGCACCTGCATCGTGACCGACGCGCAGCACGGCAAGGCCATCCCCAACGACGCGCTGATTGAGGTCCGCTGCCGCGAACATCTGCAGCCGCTCATTGAAGCCGGGCAGGTCCCGGTGATGGCCGGCTTTATCGGTTCGACGGTTGACGGCGCCACCACCACGCTGGGCCGCGGCGGGTCGGATTTTACCGCGGCGCTGATCGGCGGCGGCTTAGATGCGGAGGCGATCGAGATCTGGACCGACGTCAACGGCATCATGACGGCCGATCCCCGGGTGTGTCCCGACGCGTTGCGGGTCAAGACCATCAGTTTTGAAGAGGCTGCGGAGCTGGCCTATTTCGGAGCCAAGGTTTTGCATCCGGCAACCATCCTGCCGGCGGTGCAGAAGAATATTCCCGTGCTGGTGCTCAACTCGCGCAACGCGGAGAATGAAGGCACCCGCATCACAGCGCTGGCGATCCAGGGGCGCAGCCCTTTCAAGTCCATCGCCGCCAAACGGCGCCTCACGATCATCGACCTGGTAGCCAGCCGTATGCTGATGTCCCATGGTTATCTGCGCGCTGTCTTTGAAGTCTTCGACAAGCACAAGTGCGCGGTGGATATGGTGTCGACTTCGGAGGTGAGTGTTTCTCTTACCGTCGATTCCAACGAGCAGTTGCCGGAGCTGGCGGCCGAGCTGAGCAAATTGGCAGACGTCACCTACGAGGGGCGCAAGGCGTTGATTTGCCTGGTGGGGGGCAATATACGCGGTCAGAATGGCATCGCGGCCCAGGTATTTCACGCTGTCCGCCACATCAACGTGCGCATGATTTCTCAGGGCGCCTCGGAAATCAACATGAGCTTCATGATTGACGAGGATGATGTAGATGAGGCGGTGCGATCCTTGCACGCGGCCTTTTTTGTCGATCCGGATCCGGAGATTTTTGACGTATCGGCCCGAAGCGAAGAGGCCCAAACCAAGATAGAAAGTGTGCATCTGTAACCATGATTTTTTTAGTGCTAGGGCGGGGCAAAACGGGGCGAGTCGTGGCCGATGTCGCGAGCCAAAGAGGGCACAGCGTACGGGTGATTGGCGAGGAAGAGAACGCCAACGCCTCGGCTCTTACCGGTCCCATGCTGGCCCAGTTTGACGCGGTCATCGACTTCACCACGCCGCAGGCGGTCATCGCCAACATGCGGGCCTGCTTCGCCAACGGGGCGCGCGTGGTCGTGGGGACGACTGGCTGGTATGACAGACTGGCGGAGATGCGCGCCATCTGCGAGCGGCGAAACGCCGCATTGCTGTACGGCGCGAACTTTTCTGTCGGTGTCCAGGCAATGTATAAACTGGCCCGCGAGCTGGTGCCCCTGGTCCGCGGATATGAGATCAGCATCAGCGAAACCCATCACGCGGGAAAACAGGATGCTCCTTCGGGCACTGCACTATCCATCCAGCAAGCTCTTCTGGAGGCTGATCCATCGCTCAAGATAGAGATCGTCTCTCATCGCGAGGGTGAGGCTGTCGGTATCCACACCATCACGGCAAAGCACGGCGACGATGTGATTCAGATCCAGCATGAAGCGCTCTCCCGCCGCAGTTTCGCCGAGGGTGCGGTCCGGGGGGCGGAGTGGCTTTGTGGCAAGACCGGTTGCTACGACTTCCGAGAGATTTATCCCCGGTTGGGTTAGTAGGGCGATTATGCCCGTGATTATGGAGGCCCACGATGATTCAGCTTCAACTCCAACCCGAGATCAAAGCGCAGCTCGCCGCCGCGCAAGAGAGGGTCGCGTTGGTTGGCCAGCAGCCTTGATTGCAAGACTGTACCCCGCATAGTAAATATGTAAACGCTTTAGTAGACTCCATTTGTTATGAACCTCAGCGGCTGCGGCACGGCACTCGTAACTCCCTTTCACGGCGATGGCAGCCTCGATGAGGAAACGCTCAGCAAGCTGGTGCAATGGCAGATCGAGAGCGGCATCCGTTTTCTGGTCGCGTGCGGAACCACCGGCGAAACGCCCACTCTGACTCACGACGAATGGTTACGAGTCATCGCGATTGTCACCGGAGCCGCAGCGGGACGAGTCCCGGTTCTCGCTGGTTGCACCCACAACTCCACGTTGGAGGCGGTCGCCCGCGCCGGCGAAGCGGCGTCCGTACCCGGAGTCAGCGGACTGCTCACGGCGAATCCCTTCTACAACAAACCTGGGCAGGAGGGGCAGTACCGCCATTTCCGCGCCATTGCCGAAGCGGTCCCCTGTCCCGTCGTGCTCTACAACATTCCTGGCCGTACTGGCGCCAACCTGGAGCCGGCAACCATCCTGCGGCTGGCCGAAGACGTGCCGAATGTTCAGGGAGTGAAGGAGTCGAGCGGCAACCTGCAGCAGATTGCTGAATTGATCCATCTGGTGCCCCCGGGTTTTGCGGTTCTGGCTGGAGATGACCTGATGGCCCTGCCGGTCATCGCGCTGGGGGGAGCAGGGCTGGTGTCGGTGGCGTCGAATGAGATTCCGGGAGAGATGGCGCGCATGGTGGCGGCTGCATTGGACGGGGATTGGCCGGCCGCGCGCGCGCTCAATCGCCGCTACTTTCGCCTGATCACGGCGAACTTCTGGGAGTCCAGTCCCGGGCCTGTAAAAAGCGTGATGGCGATGATGGGACGCCTGGAAGAAAATTATCGCCTGCCCATGGTTCCCGTAACTTCGCCGACACGGGAGAAGCTGGCCGCACTGGCTGATGAGCTAGGGCTACTGGCGCAGGTTCCGCAACACAAAAACACGTGAACCGCCGTTTGAACTCACCCGCCTTCGTGATAGAGCAAGAAAGAGGGGCACCCATCCAGTGTTTAATAACTTTCATGACAATTGAAACGACTGCGCTACAAGCCAGGATAGAGCGTTACTTCGCTGCAGGAGCGAACGCCATCGGTGATCCCGAAGCGATGGACGCCTTCCTCGAATTGCGCGGCGCGCTCAGCGCCGGCCGCGTGCGGGCCGCCGAGCCCGATAACCAGAGCCCCCTGGGATGGCGGGTAAATCCCTGGGTGAAGCAGGGCATCCTCCTCGGGTTCCGCCTGGGCACGCTGGCGCAAATGGGTGGCGACGAGTTCTCGTTTGTAGACAAGAACACCTACCCGGCGCGACGCTTCGGGCTAGAGGAATCAGTCCGCGTAGTGCCGGGCGGCTCCGCTATACGTGAGGGCGCGTTCCTTGCTCGCGGCGTGGTGTGTATGCCGCCCATGTATGTGAATGCCGGCGCCTACGTGGACGAAGGCACCATGGTCGATTCCCACGCCCTGGTCGGTAGCTGTGCCCAGATTGGCAAGCGAGTGCATCTCAGCGCCGCAGCGCAGATCGGCGGGGTGCTGGAGCCGGTGAACGCCACCCCGGTCATCATCGAAGACGACGTGCTGATCGGCGGCAACACCGGCGTGTATGAGGGCACGCTGGTGCGGCGGCGCGCAGTGCTGGCTGCGGGAACAATCCTGACCCGGGGAACAGCGGTCTATGACATCGTGCGCGGAGAGGTACTCAGAGCGTCGGCAGATCAGCCGCTGGTGATCCCCGAAGGCGCCGTCGTCGTGCCAGGGTCGAGACAACTGAAGCGCGGGATGGCTGGCGTCGCGGCCGAGTGGGGGCTAAGCCTCTACACTCCAGTCATCGTCAAGTATCGCGACGACAAAACGGATCTGAGCTCAACGCTCGAGGAACTGCTGCGCTGAATAGCCCACGTGTTAGCATTTTAAATTGATGTCTTTAGGCAAGTTACAAGTTATCCCCCTGGGTGGACTGGGCGAATTCGGAATGAACTGTCTGGCGCTCCGCTGGGCAGACGACATAATCGTCATCGATGCCGGTCTCATGTTCCCCGAGACGGAATTGCTGGGGGTGGACATTGTCGTCCCCGATATCACCTACCTCATCGAAAACCGCCAGCATGTCCGCGCCATTATCCTGACCCACGGCCACGAGGATCACATCGGCGGTCTGCCGTGGATTCTCAGCGAGCTGAAAGTTCCGGTATACGCCACGGAATTCACCCTGGCCTACGTTGAAGGCAAGCTGGAAGAGCATCGGCTGCTCGACACGGCAGAGCTGATCGAGATCACGCCCCGGCAGAAGTTTCACCTGGGCGCCTTTACCGTCGAGCCTATTCGGGTCACGCACAGCCTGGTGGATTGCGTCGCGCTGGCGATCGAGACTCCAGTCGGCGTCGTCGTCCACACTGGTGACTTCAAGATCGACCTCTCACCACCGGACGGCAAGGCGTTTGACCTGCACGGCTTCGCCGAGTACGGCAAGCGCGGCGTATTGGCTCTGCTCCAGGACTCGACCAACGTCGACCGCGCCGGATATACGCCCAGCGAGTGGGCGGTGCGGCCGCGGCTGGACGAGATCTTCTCCCGCACCAAGCAGAAGCTCTTCTTCAGTTGTTTTTCCTCCTCGATTTACCGCATCCGCCTGGCGCTTGAACTGGCGCAGGCGCATCGCCGCAAAGTAGCGATCGTGGGCCGGTCCATGGTGGAGTCCTCAGAGATCGCGCAGGATCTTGGCTACCTCACCCTGCCGGCCGGGTTAATGATTCATCCCGGGCAGATCCGCGATTATCAAGCGTCGGAAGTCATGGTGTTGATCAGCGGCACGCAAGGGGAGCCGATGTCGGCTCTTTCCCGGGCGGCGGTCGACAACCACAAGCATGCGCGGGTCGATCGCGGGGATACGGTGGTGCTGAGTTCCCGGGTCATCCCGGGCAACGAGAAGAGCATTTACCGGGTTATTGACCACCTTTGCCGGCGCGAGGCCAACGTGATTTACGACGACGGCGAATCGGGACTTATCCACGTGAGCGGGCACGGCAGCCAGGAAGAAATGCGCCTGATGATCAACCTGCTGCGGCCCAAGTTCTTCATCCCCGTTCATGGCGACTATCGCCACTTGCAGAAGCACGTGCAATTGGCGAAGAGCATCGGCGTCGTGAAGGAAGCGCTCTTACTCGAAGACGGCGACGTTCTCGAGTTGGACGCGAACACGGCCACCAAGGCGGGCAAGGTTACCACCGGACGGGTGTGCATCGATGCCGGGTCCACCACCGATGTGGTCGAGGACCTGGTCATCCGCGATCGTAAGCACCTGAGCGAGGATGGCCTGGTGCTGGCCATCATCACCATCAATAAGCGCACCGGCAAGGTAGAGAGCGCACCCGAAGTGGTGACTCGCGGCTTTGTGGCCGGCGAGATCGCGCTGGGCGACCAGGCGCGGGAGATTGTCAACCGCACGCTCGAGACGTCTTCGGCCGAAGAGAAGGCCGACTATGGGGTCATGAAAGAAAAAATCCGGCTCGATCTCAAACGCTACATTCAGAAAAGCACATCCCGCCGGCCGATGATTATGCCGATTATTCTCGAGATCTGACAGCTGGCCTATTCTGGATAGGTAAGAGTCTAAGCAGGTATGCGCACCGGATTTCTCGCTTTTCCCCTCCTGGCAATCGCGGTCCACGCGACGGCGGCGCCCAAACCCGCGCCGCCCAGCAATGGCCCCAAGGCGACCGTAATCCGCAACACCAACCTTTACGTTGCCCCAGACACAACCTCTACCCGACTGGCCGAGATCTCGCCTGGACGGGAGATGGTGATCGGAGAGCGCAATGGCCCATGGCTGCGAGTTTTCGCCAACACCGACGAGCAAATTTCCAAATCGCAGGATGCGCCGGTCTTCGGCAACGAGGCGGCGGAGGTGCCCATCTCCGGCTGGATGCAGGCCGCCGGAGTAGTCAGCTCAGAGACTCCCAAGGGGGATGTGATCCTCTTTGGCATGGCTGCCAGCGAGGAGAAGGACGCCATGCTGCCCCACGCGCCCCAGAGTGTCGCGCAAGCAGCGCGGTTGCTGTACCAGCGCATGGCGGATTTCTTCCCCCAGTCGCCGCTGGCGCCTGAGGCCGCCTGGCGCTCGGCCGACATACGTTGGCAACTGCAAAAGGCCGATGTCTTTTCGCTTCCGTCGGCGCATGAGAAGGAGGCCTATCTGCGGGAACAACTCGATGAAGACGAGTTCCACAAACTCAAGAAAATGTACCCCCACTCCAGATGGGCCGACCTGGCGGACTGGGACATGCTGGACAACAAGATCTGCGGCGATTGGCAAGGCTCCACCAAATGTCCGCAAAAGGAAGCCGAGCTCTACGAAAAATATGCCCAGGAGCATCCAGAGTCGCCGCGGGCTCCGGAGGCGCTTTACAACGCTGTCTATCGCCAGGGCGCTTTGAACGACATGTATAGCTCCGATGGAGATGGAAAGAAGGCTGCCGAGGCCAAGGCGAGAGCCATAACCTTGGCAGGTACCATCAGCGCCAAATATCCCCAATCGGACTATGCCGCCCGCGCCGCGGGTCTGGTATACCAATTGCAGGAATCAATTCCCATCTACGGCACCGATCGCCAGTAAGTCATTCATTCCACGTTGCGGATGCCGGAGGGCTCTTGAACGATTACATCCTGTCGGTCTTGCTGGGGATCGTCGAAGGACTGACAGAATTCCTTCCTGTCAGCTCGACGGCGCACCTCAGGCTGGTAGAGGCGGCGCTCCACGTCGACCTGGGCAACCCATATTGGAAGATGTATACGGTGGTCATCCAACTGGGTGCGATTCTCGCCCTGGTGTTGCTGTTTACGGGACGAATCCTGGAGTTTTTTCGTACCTTTCCCGAAGGGGAAAATGGTGACCGCACCATACTTACCCACCCGCTTTCGCTGACCATGGTGGCGTTTGTCTGCACCGCGGTTCCCTCGCTGCTGCTGATCAAGCTGATCGGTAAACATCTGGAGAGTCTGCGGCTGATGGCGCTGGCGCTCTTGATTGGCGGCATCGTGATGTGGGTGGTGGACGCGCTGAGTGTGCGCCGCGACCTGAAGACCAAAGATGTGGAGCAGATGTCGCTTTTCCAGGCGGTGTGGATCGGCCTTTGGGAGGTGACTTCGGCAGTATTCCCCGGCGTTTCGCGTTCCATGTCTACCATTGCCGCCGGCCAGGCCGTGGGTATGACGCGCACCGCGGCCCTGGAGTTCAGTTTTCTCTTGTCCATCCCGGTGATGGTTGCCGCAACCGGCTATGAATTTCTCCGCACTGTCCATCCCAAGCACGTGCCCGGAGAAGACGCGATGGTCCCCCTGGTGATGACGACCCACGGCTGGGTGGTATTGGCGATCGGCTTTGTGGTCTCGTTTTTGGTCGCCCTGGGCGTGGTGGAATGGTTTCTCTTATGGGTGCGGCGGCACGGCTTTGTCATCTTTGCTCTTTACCGCATCCTATTGGGATCATTGTTGTTGGCATTCGGCGCCAAGCTCGTGGGAGCCTGATGCCCATTCCGGGAGAAAACGCGATGACTCTACGCAAAACATCCACTCTTTGTTTGGCCTGCGCCCTGCTGACAACCACCGCTCTGGCCTCCGACCTGATCCAGACGGCGACGCTTCGTGATCTGCAAACCGTGGGCACAACCAACAAGAAGGACAAGCACCAGCAGTACGATCTGGTCATCCAAACGCCGTCCGACGAGTACGTCTGTCGCACCAAGCTCGGGAGCTCCATGAAGCCCACGCAATTTGTGGTTGGCTCCACGGTCGAGTTCAAACTGAGCGGACAAAATGGCGAGGCCAAGAATTCCGCCGGCAACAAGGTAAAGTGTGGAATCGTCCGCGTGGCGGCAATCGGCGCTCCCCCGCAGCAGTAACGTGGTCCCCGGTCTCAGGTCTCTCTAAGGGGACTAACTGCGAAAGTTCGACCGTTCAAAGAACCTCGGGCGCCCGCAGCGTAGTGGAGAGATCTGCGGTTCGTTTGGTCGTGCAGCTACCGAAGATATTCGAGCACTGACCTCCCCATCAGCAACCGAATTACTTCTTGCCCTTCATGAAGTCGCGGACCAGCGCCGCAATTTCATCTGCCTTGGTATCGAGCGCGAAGTGTCCAGCGTCGAGTACGACGACCTTCGCCTTGGGTACATCCTTGCGGTAGCGTTCTGGCTCGCCGGGATCGAAGGAGAGATCGTGCTTGCCCCAAATCACCAGCAGGTCCGGCTGCGTCTTCTGCAGCCATGCCTGCCATTTTGGATAAGCCTCGACGTTGCTGCGGTAGTCATAGAAGAGATCGCTTTGAATTTGCGCCTGCCCAGGTGAGTTCAAAAATGCGTACTCGTCGGTCCAGAGATCCGGGTCGTAGAGCTCGATCCTCGGATCGTCACCGATATGGCGCGTCTTTGTCGTTGCCAGCGATAACAGGTTCTTGCGCAACGCTTCTTCATAAGCGGGACGGTCCGCCCAAAATGCCCGCCGGGTTGCCCAGTTTGCCCCAAGCCCTTCGTTGTGAGCGACCGCATCCTGAACGATAAGAGCTTGCGCCCGCTTTGGGTGTGCCAGCACCATGCGGAAGCCAACCGGCCCGCCGTAATCCTGCATATAAAGCGTATAGCGCGACAAACCCAGCGCTTGCGTGAACCCATCCATTACGGAAGCAATGTGGTCGAAGGTGTAATCGAACTGCCTGGGGTCGGGCCAGTCGCTATGCCCGTAGCCGGGATAATCGGGAGCAACCAGGTGGTAGCTGCCGGCAAGCCTGGTCAGCAGCGGCTGAAACATCCGCGACGACGATGGAAGACCGTGAAGCAGCAGAAGGGTCGGAGCATCTTTCGGTCCTGCTTCCCGGTAGAAGATGGAAAGTCCATCGACCTGCACCGTGCGATAGAACACTTGCTGTTCCATTGCTTTGTCCTTTTTCTGGGCGTTTGATCCCAGGCCGGTGGCGAGAACCGAAACGACAGCCGCCAGGAACCGAAGGATCGATTTAGTTCGAATCATGCTTCCACTTCAAAAATGACATCTAGTTCTATCGGCATCCCGTAGGGAAGGCTGGCTACGCCGAACCTGGCGGCCTGCCTCGATGTTCTTATGGTCTAGTGAGCCCTACTCCATAAATCATTTTTAATATCCTCCGGCCGAAATCTTTCAGGTTCCGCTCGTAAATTCTGTAATCAGGGAAATAATTAGAGTTCTGCCGCCTTCGACCACATCGTCCCGGCGGTGACGATCCTTCCCTGAGTAAACGCTGGCCGACGCTTTCGCGATCTCCATGCAAGAACAGCAGACTGGGGTCAACGCAATGCAGGACCGCTCTCAATGCGTGCGTGAAACAAGGGAGCCGGACAATCAGCAGATTCACGTTGCAACACTATGCCGTGAAGCTGAGGCGCTGATGCGAAGAGGCGACTTCCCGGCGGCTCAGTACAAGCTGGCGGTCGCTCTCACAATCGCCACGCAACAAGAGAAAAATGACATTCGAGCCATGCAAGAACGCTGCCGGTGGCAGCTTGTCTTGTGTGGGATCGACACAACAAAGACGAACCCAATTCTATTCACGCTCATTGGCATTGGCGCCACGTTTCGCGGGAAACGCAATTATGATCCGGGGACCAAAACATACGTAGCGAACCATTGGCTGACGTTCCTTTTTCTGCCCATCATCCCGCTCGGAGCTTATAGGGTCACGGATGAATATGAAATCCACGGGAAAGCTCCACTGCCAAAGTTCCTGAAGATTGCCCGTTGGGCGATTGCGGCATTCATCCTCATCGTCGGTTTCACAGCAGTCATCACCAGAAGAACTGTCACGGAAGCCAAGGCGGCCGCTCCACGCCAGGTGGTCCTTTCTAAGGTAGGCCCACCCCCGGCAGTGGCGCCTCCTCCGATATCTGCCAGTACGCAGGAACCGCCGAGCGAAGATGTCGCGGAGCAAACAGCCCTGAGCGTGCTTGGCCAATCGCTTCAGAATAGAAAACAAGAACTAGACGCGGAAGGCGCGGATATGGAAAGACAAAAGGGCTACCTTGCAAGCGTTGCGTCCTCCTACCAGGGAGAAAGTGTCCCAAACGGGGGGCGATCGTTATATGAGTCGCTCTTAGCCGCGGACGACAGCAGGCTTAAGGAACACAGCAGGAGGGTCGCGGTATTGCAGGCGGATTTCGCGGCCTATTCCGAGCGAATGAACGCACTTAGGGAAAGCAAGCAACGTAAGCCAGGCAATTGAAGCGAGCGGGTGCGTCACCATCGAGCAGTTTACATTTGTTCCCCTGCCTTGGTGGCAGAGCAGGTTAGTACGCCTGCACCTGCTGCAAAGGGAGCCGGATCTGAAAACAGGTACTGCCTGGCTTTGACTGCACCGTCACATAGCCGCGGTGCATGCGAACGATCCGGCTCACTACGTCCAGGCCAAGCCCCAGTCCGCTCCCCGGAGCCTTGGTGGTGAAAAATGGCTCGAAGATGCGGGCCTGCAAATCCGCTGGAATGCCCGGCCCGTCATCCCAGATCTCCACCAGCAACATATCCCCGGCGGTGCGCGCCACCAGCTTGATCTCACCCTTATCCTGGACTGCGTCCAAAGCGTTTTCAATCAATGCTGTCCACACCTGGTTGAGCTCGCGGCCGTAGGCACTCACACAAGGCAAATCCGGCTCGAATTCGCGGACCACTTTTACCTGGCGCAGACGGGAGGCCACCATGGCCAACGTATTTTCCAGACTCTGCGGGATGTCCACCTCCTGGATGGGCATCTGGTCCATGTAGGAGTAATCCTTGATGGCGCGAATCAAATCGAAAATGCGCGCCGTCGAGTCCAGCATGGCCTCGGCGATTCTCTCCGTGCGCAGCGATGAAGCGAACTGCGAGAGCACCACGGCGATGGCGCCCGGTTCCAGATAGCCAGCGAGCGGCTCCAGCTGCGCGGGCACCACGCCAAACTCGGCCAACTCCGGAGCAATGTGCCATGACTCGCGTATGTCATGGTGCTGCAGCCAGCGCACCAACTCGTCTTCACGATGGGTCTGCTCTGTTTCGTGCGGCGTTCCCGATCGCTTGGCCTCGGCGCGTACTTCCTCTTCCCAGGCCAGGACGCTTTCGGTCTTTGCCGAACTCAGGCAGAGGCGCCCCATATTGAAGCGTTCATGACCATAAACACGCAACTCTTCCAGAACTCCCGCAGCTGAGCGTTGTGCCGCGGAAGCAGGATTGTTGAGTTCGTGGGCCAGGTTGCCGGCAAGTTTGCCCAACGCGTTCAGCTTCTCAGACTGCTGCTCCATGCGTGTAATTTCACGAACACGATCGAGGAGAATCCCCACTACGCGCTCGGTGAGCGAGGGAATCGCCTTCATCATCGCGGGAAAGAGGGAGCGGTCGAACTCCAATCCCCAGGTGGCGGCCGAGGTGTAACCCAGCCCGCCATAGGCCTTCATACGGGAGAAGGGAAGCAGACCGGTGATTTGACCGGAGCGGCCAATGAACATCGCGGCAGGTCCACCATGCTCGCGGCGAACATAGATCTCGCCCTTGAGCAGGATGGTCATCTTGTTGGCCGGGTCGCCCTCGCGAAAGACCACGGCGCCCGATTCTGCAAACACTTCGGTACCGTGATTGGCCAGCCACTCGTACTCCGTCTCATCGAGCCCCTGCAGCGGGGCTACTTTTTTTAGCGCAGCGATCAATTCAGGAACCCGGGCGGGATCGAACGGGGCACGATACGGTGCGGGAACCGGGGAAACAGCAGGGGTCGTGGCTTGAGTCGTCATGGCACCTCGCGGTGTTCTTTTGATGTTAGCCGATGCGGAGTGGTTCCCGCTTCTGAATCGCCCACATAGTGGCAGCGATGGCATTTCCGTTACTGCGGAGCGGTTACTCGTCGCCTTGCGGATCTAGCTGCGTCTCTTGCTTACGCATCGGCATGGAGTCGATCAGTTGCATCAGCTTGTCCGCTGCCACCGGAGTACGGCTGTTCAGTTTTTCTCCTCCATCCTTGCCAATCAGGATGACCAGGAAATCGTTCGCTTCGACTTTGAAGCGGTGACGCACAGCCGCCAATTCATCTTCGCTCAGGCTGGCCGTGGGCACCCTGGAGGGCGGAATGGGCTGGTTGTGGCCCTCGGGGACGATGGGAACGTAAAGCATGGCGCGGCTCTTGAACTCGGTCACGTGGGACTTAAGCTGGTTGAACTGCTCAACCTGCTGGGGGTCCGCCAAGCTTGGGGCGAAGACCAGCAGCGGACGGTAACAGCTCCGCATGGCACGCAAAGTGCTGGGGTGCGCAGGACACGCGGCGGTGGGCTGTTCTTTTCGCGTTTGTCCAGCCAGCATACCAACCCACGCGCTCAAAAGCAGAGCGAGAACCCCAAATCGCAGAGCCAGAGGTAAGCGCATGCAGAGTAGACTCGAAAAGGCGCACAACGGGTGCGTTAAAAATCCGGAAGTTCTACTCCTGGGCCGCGAAGTCAACTTCGACCGGCTCGATGAGTGGCATCAACCAGCTGACGAGTTTCACATGGGCCGGTTGCGTCGGGTAGGCCAGAAGAGAGGCTTTGTCGGCGAACTTCATGACTCCGCCCAACTCATAACCCAGGGAGCGGGGTGAGATGTTCACCCCGACCCAGGTTTCAAGCAGACCGGGAATCTGGCCTTGAAGGTTGCGAATTTCCGCCCTTACGTGGCGTTTCTGCTCTTCTGTAACGCCCGGTTTCCAGCGAAACGCAAACATGTGAATGTACATCAGGCACCGACCGGTTCAGCCAGGCGCGGCGCTGCGCCTGGGCTGTCTACTGTCACCGTCACGGGATCCAGGAAAGGCATGGCCGCCCGCAATTTGGCGCCCACCTCCTCGATCTTGTGTTCGGCCTCCGTGCTGCGCATCTGGTCAAACTTCTTGCGCCCGGTTGCATTTTCCTTGATCCAGTTAGTAGCAAAGGTGCCATCCTGAATCTCCGCCAGCAGCTTCTTTAACTCCGCGCGCGTCGCATCCGTGATGAGCCGCGGGCCGGCGGTGTAGTCGCCATACTCCGCGGTGTCCGAGATGGAGTAGCGCATGTAGGCCAGTCCGCCGCGGTACATCAGGTCCACAATGAGTTTCAATTCGTGCAGACACTCAAAATAGGCCACTTCGGGTTGGTAGCCTGCGTCTACCAGGGTTTCAAAGCCAGCCTTCACCAGGGCGCTGACTCCACCGCACAACACGGCCTGTTCGCCGAACAGATCGGTTTCGGTTTCCTCGGTGAATGTGGTTTCGATCACGCCCGCACGCGTGCTGCCGATAGCTTTGGCATAGGAGAGCGCCAGGGCGTGGGCGTGGCCGGACGCGTCCTGGTGCACGGCGATCAATGCGGGAACGCCGCCGCCCTCGATAAACACTTCGCGGACGCGGTGGCCCGGCGCTTTGGGCGCCACCATGCTGACATCGATTTCCGGCGAGGGCACGATGGTGCCGTAACGGATATTGAAGCCGTGGGCGAACATGACCGTCTTGCCTTTGCCCATGGCGGGAGCAATCTGCTCGTTATAAATGGCGGCCTGGGAAGTATCGGGGGCGAGGATCATGATCACGTCCGCCCACTTGGCAGCGTCGGCCACGGAGAGCACTTCAAGGCCGGCGGATTTGGCCTTCTTGATGGACCGGCTGGTCGGAGGCAGGCCGACACACACCTCTACACCCGAATCCTTAAGATTCAGTGAGTGGGCATGGCCCTGTGAGCCATAACCAACAATAGCTACTTTTTTCCCCTGGATCAGCGAGAGATCGGCATCCTGGTCGTGATAAGTCTTGGTCATTCACCTTTCCTTTATGTACGTCATAGTTACGTTTCTAGTTGAGGGAGATCCTGATCGCTGCTTTCTTCCTGCAGCCCGTGGGGAACCACGCTCTGTGATTCCACATCACCCAGGGCTTCGAGCACACGGCTGGTGTGGTGGCCCCGGCGCATTACCATACGCCCAGTCCGCGAAATCTCCAGCACGCGATCTTCATTCTCGTTCAGCACCTGCAGTAAGCCTTCGATCTTGCTCTCGCTGCCGGTGATCTCGATCATCAGCGATCCCGGCGCGAGATCGACCACGCGGGCCCGAAAGACATTTACCAGTTCAAAGATGTGCGAGCGCGTCTTCGGGGTAGTGGCCACCTTGATCAATGCCAACTCGCGGCTCACCGAAGAGAAACGGCCAACATCATCTACCTGGACCACGTTCTCCAGTTTATAGAGAGAGGCCATGATGCGATGGCCGGCAGCGGGTGCAGCATCGGCCACCAGGGTCATGCGCGAAATACCCGGCCGCTCGGAACCGCCCACAGTCACCGACGAGATGTTGATGTTCAGACGACGGAACAACGACGCCACGCGGGTGAGCACTCCGGGCTTATCTTCCACGTAGGCGACGAATGTGTGCTGCATGCAACCCTTTCTCTTCCAATCTAATCCGGGTGTCTCGCCCTCTTTCGGCGAGCTGTGGGAAATGAACAAGCCTAAGCGTCCGAAGCCGTTTCCACCAGCGGATTCCCTGAAGGCCGCCGGATCATCTCATGCAGCGCGGCTCCAGGCGCGATCATGGGGTAGACGGTATCTTCCTGTTCCACCAGGAAGTTGATCAGGAACGGTCCCTTATGGCTGCGCGCGGCGGCCACCGCGCTCATCACCTCCGCCCGCGTGGTTACAGCCGCGGCACGGATGCCGAAAGCTTCGGCCAGCTTGACGAAATCCGGCGAGAGAATCGGCGAGCACTCGTAGTTCTTCTCGTAAAACGTCTCTTGCCACTGCCGGATCATGCCCAGGTAACCGTTGTTGATGATGGCGATATTAATATCCAGTTGTTCCTGGGCGATGGTCGCTAACTCCGGGCTGGTCATCTGGAAGCCGCCGTCTCCGGCGATCGCCCACACCTCTTTTTCCGGACAGGCGATCTTCGCGCCGATAGCCGCGGGCAGGGCAAAGCCCATGGTGCCCAGGCCGCCGGAAGTGATCAGAGAGCGCGGTTCTTCATGCTTGTAATATTGCGCCTCCCACATCTGGTGCTGGCCTACATCGGTTGCGATCACAGCGTTACCTGAGGTCGCGTGCCATAGATCGTGGATCACGTGCGCGGCGTACAGATGGCCGCTGTCGGGCAGGTTCTTGATGTCGCGGACCGCCGCATCGCCCTTCAATTGGTTGATGGTATCGAGCCACGCAGCGCCGTTCCGCGGAGGCAGTTGAGGCAGCAGCTGGTCCAGCACCTGGGCCAGGTCGCCGATTAACGACACTTGCACAGCGACGTTTTTATTGATTTCCGCAGGGTCGATGTCGATATGGATTTTGCGTGCCTTGGGCGCATAGGTCGAAAGCGAGCCTGTGACCCGATCGTCAAAGCGCATTCCGCAGGCAATCAACAAATCTGCATCCTGGATGGAGTGGTTCACCCAGGATTCGCCATGCATGCCCATCATGCCGAGGTTCAGTTCATGGGAGGCAGGAAAGCTGCCCAGGCCGAGCAGTGTACAGGCCACGGGAATCTGCGCCCGCTCCGCCAGCGCACGCACCTGGCGCATCGCGCCCGATTGAATGATGCCATGCCCGGCAAGGATCATCGGGCGCTGCGCGGTACGGATCAGCTCTAACGCATCGGCAATGCTCTGCTGCGAAGTGTTGAGCATCGGGTGACTGCCGGCTTTGCCTGGAGCCGCAGCCTCGAAATCAAAGTCAGCGGTCGCTTGCTGCGCATCCTTCGTGATGTCCACCAGCACTGGCCCGGGCCGCCCGGAGTTGGCCACGCGGAAGGCATCGCGCAGCACCGGCGCCACATCTTCGGCGCGCGTGACCACATAATTATGCTTGGTCACCGGCAGGGTGATGCCGGTGATATCCACTTCCTGAAAAGCATCGGTGCCCAGGAACTTGCTTCCCACCTGGCCGGTGATGCAGACCACTGGAATCGAATCCAGCATAGCGGTGGCAATCCCGGTCACCATGTTGGTGGCGCCGGGGCCAGAGGTAGCGATGGCCACTCCCACGCGGCCTGAGGCTCGCGCATAGCCGTCGGCCATGTGCACCGCGCTCTGCTCATGGCGCACCAGGATGTGGCGGACGGGGAATTTGCGCAACGCGTCATAGGCGGGCAGGATCGCGCCGCCGGGGTAGCCGAAAACCTCGCGCACTCCTTCGCCTTCGAGGGTGGCCCAGATAATCTCCGCGCCCGTGAGCCGGGTCTTGCGATCGACGATGGATTGGTCTTGGCTGGTCATAAAGCTCCTGATGGTGTGGCCGCATTCGGGGATGCGCCAGGCCGCGGCGCATACCAGAACTCCTTATCGTGTTGCTGCTCGAATTTCTCCAACGCTCCGCCATGTTTCAACGACAGACCGATATCGTCCAGTCCCAGCAGCAGGCACTCGCGGCGAAAGGGATCCACAGAGAAGGGAATCGACAAGCCGTGGTCATCGTGCAGCATCTCGTCTTCGAGCGATACCGTGAGCTGATAACGCGGGATAGAGGCGACTCGCTCCGCCAGCGTCTGCACGTGCTCCTCCGGCAGGGTGATGAGCAACAGACCGTTCTTGCCTGCGTTGGAATGAAAAATGTCGGCGAACGAAGAAGCGATCACACAGCGAAAACCATAATCGGACAGCGCCCATGCAGCGTGTTCCCGGGAAGATCCGCAGCCGAAGTTCTTTCCCGCAAGCAGGATCTCCGCGTCCTGGTAGTGAGGATGGTTGAGCACGAAATCAGGATGTGGTGAGCCCGCCTCCGGTCCCTCCTGAACCCGCCGCCAATCGTAGAAAAGGAATGGCCCATACCCGGTGCGCTCGATCCGCTTGAGGAACTGCTTGGGGATGATCTGGTCGGTGTCGACGTTGTCGCGGTCAAGATGCGCGACCACGGCCTTGTGTTTGCGAAATGGCTTCATGAGAGTGACACCTCATGGGAGACTTCCATCGGTTTGAATTCCCACTTGCGGACATCGGTGAAGTGGCCGGAAACAGCAGCAGCGGCAGCCATCATTGGGCTCACCAGGTGGGTGCGTCCGCCGCGCCCCTGGCGTCCTTCAAAGTTGCGATTGCTGGTCGAGGCGCAGCGCTCGCCGGGAGCAAGGATATCCGGGTTCATGCCCAGGCACATGGAGCAGCCAGGCTCGCGCCACTCAAAGCCGGCGGTGCGGAAGACCTCATCAAGACCCTCCTGCTCGGCTTGCCGCTTCACCTGCTGCGAGCCGGGCACGACCAGGGCACGCACCATGGGATGAACGTGGTAACCGCTGACCACTTTGGCCGCGGAGCGCAAGTCTTCAATGCGGGCGTTCGTACAGGAGCCGATGAACACGCAATCGATGGCCAGGTCTTCGATGGCTTTTCCCGGCTCGAGCGCCATGTACTCGAGCGCGCGCTCCCAGGCGCGGCGTTCCGCTGCCGAGTGGCTGGCCGCTGGATTGGGTACGCGATCGGTGACCGGCACCACCATCCCCGGACTGGTGCCCCAGGTGACGAACGGGGCGAGATCTTCGGCGTGCAGAACCAGTTCGCGATCGAAGGTGGCGCCAGGGTCGGTCGCCAGCGAGCGCCACTCGGTGACGGCCTGCTCCCAGTCCGCGCCGGTAGGGCTGAAGCGCCGCCCTTGCAGATAGCGGAACGTCGTCTCGTCCGGAGCGATCATGCCGGCTCTCGCACCAGCCTCGATGCTCATGTTGCACAAGGTCATGCGGCCCTCCATGGAGAGCGCCCGTATGGCGGGCCCGGCGTATTCGATCACGCAACCGCTGGCGCCGTCGGTGCCAATGTGGCCGATGATGCCCAGGGCGATATCCTTTGCCGTGACCGCCGGGCCGAGTTGCCCTTCGACGGTGATGCGGAAGGTCTTCGGGCGTGCCTGCTGCATGCACTGGGTGGCCAGCACGTGCTCCACTTCTGAAGTGCCGATGCCGAAAGCCAGGGCGCCGAATGCGCCGTGCGTGCTGGTGTGGCTGTCGCCGCAAACGATGGTCATGCCCGGTTTGGTAAAGCCGAGTTCGGGACCGATGACATGCACGATCCCCTGTTCCGGCGACTGCACATCGTAGAGCGGAATACCGAACTCGGCGCAGTTGGTGCGCAACGCGTCCATCTGTTTCGCTGCAATCGCGTCTTCAATGATCAGTCGATTTGCCGTGGTGGGTACATTATGGTCGACAGTGGCCACGGCGCGATCGGGGCGGCGTACGGTTCGGCCAGCCAGGCGAAGCCCTTCGAACGCCTGCGGAGACGTGACCTCATGCAGAAGATGCAAATCGATATAAAGGAGTGCCGGCTCGCCTTCCGGCGCTGCGACCACATGAGATTCCCAGACTTTATCGAAGAGCGTTCTCGCACCGTGTGACATAGTGTTTTCCCTTAATTACAAATCGAAGCCGGGTGGCATTGGTTGCTCAATGCGCTCTAAACTGCGTGCAGCGCCTGCCGGCGGTCAATAAGCTCATTGAGCGTCTGGTGAACCAGTTTGCCCATCTCCTGCGTGGATACATGCTGGCCGCGCTGTTCCGCGCGCACCAGATCGGCGGTGCGGTAGCCTTGCTCCAGAACTTTGCGTACCGCCAGCTCCACTGCCTGCGCATCGTGCTCCAGGTTAGCCGAGTGGCGCAACAACATAGCAGCGGTCAGAATGGCGCCCAGCGGGTTGGCAATACCCTTGCCGGCGATGTCAGGCGCCGAGCCATGCACCGGCTCATACAGGTTGACTGCGCCGCCAACCGTGCCCGAGGGCAGCATACCCAGCGACCCGGTAATGACCGCGGCCTCATCGCTCAGAATGTCTCCAAACAGGTTTTCGGTAAGCACCACGTCGAAGTTGCGCGGCGTGTTCATCAGGTGCATCGCGCAGGCATCCACGTATTGGTGTTCCAGCGTAATCCCCGGATACTGCTGGGCGATGTCGATGACCGTGGCACGCCACAACTGCGACACTTCAAGCACGTTCGCCTTGTCGACCGATGTCACCTTCTTGCGCCGCTGGCCAGCCAGGTGGAAAGCCACGTGGGCCACCCGCGCGACTTCGTCACGGCTATACCGCATGGTGTTCCAGGCCGCTCCGCTCTCCCGGTTCCAGGCCCGCGGCTCGCCAAAATAAAGGCCGCCCAGCAATTCACGGACAAACAGAATATCTGCCCCATCCGTTACCTCGGGACGCAGCGGAGAGTTATCCGACAAAGCCTTATAGGCAAAAGAAGGCCGCAGATTGGCAAACCCACCCAGCGCCTGGCGAAGCTGCAAGAGGCCCGCTTCGGGCCGGCGATCCGGAGCCAGCGAATTGAATTCGTTGCCGCCCACCGCGCCCAGCAACACAGCGTCGCTCTCGAGCGCGGCGTCAAGTGTGGATGGCGGGAGCGGCGTGCCGTTCTGGCGAATGGCGTGCCCCCCGATTGGCATCTCGGTGAACTTGAAGTCATAGCCGCCAAACTCCGCAACCGAAACCAGGATGCGCACTGCTTCGCGAGTGACTTCCGGGCCTATCCCATCTCCGGCGCAGACGAGAACTTTCAATTGCATTGGTCACTTCCTCCTGCGCCAGGCGCAAGCATGCGAGCGTTTCAGATCTGTGGGGCGGAAACGACCCCGTCGTCGAACACCGTTTCAGGCAACACCGGTTCGGGCCGGCAATGGTGAGCCGGGAGCAGCGATATCAGGTCCTGGTCGAAGATGCCTTTTCGGTGATCGGCCAACTCGTTGAAGCGGTGGTAAACCGCGTCCAGTTCGGCCGCGCTCAGCGTGTAGCCGAGCTCCTTGAGGCGGTGAGCCAAAGCGCGGCGGCCGGAGTGCTTGCCCAGGACCATGCGGTTGTTGGGCACGCCGACGGAAGCCGGGGTCATGATCTCGTAAGTCAAGGGATGGGCCAGCATGCCGTGCTGGTGAATGCCTGCCTCGTGGGCAAAGGCATTGCTGCCGACCACTGCCTTGTTAGGCGCGGGGCCAAAGCTGATCAGTTGAGCCAGCAACTGGCTGGTCGGGTACAGCTGCTCCAGGTTCAGACCATGAACGCAGGGGAACTTGTCGCTGCGCACCAGGATGGCAGCCGCCAGTTCTTCCAAGGCCGCATTCCCGGCGCGTTCGCCGATGCCGTTGATCGTGCATTCAATCTGTCGCACACCCGCTTCCACCGCCGCCAGGCTGTTGGCCACGGCCATGCCCAGGTCGTTGTGACAGTGAGAGGAAAGAGTGATGCCGGCGACTTGCGGAACCCGTTCGCGTAACGTATGGAAGATCGCGCCGTATTCGTTGGGCACACAATAGCCCACGGTGTCGGGCAGGTTGATCACCGTCGCTCCGGCGTCTATGGCGACGGCGACGATCTGGCAAAGAAAGTCCGGGTCCGATCGAGTCGCGTCCTCGGGGGAGAACTCCACGTCGTCGACATACGTGCGCGCCAGGCGAACCGCTGCGTCGGCTTGTTGCAGCGCCTCGTTGCGTGTGATCTTCAGCTTGTGCTCCAGGTGGATGTCAGAGCTGGCGAGGAAAATATGAATACGCGAGCGATCAGCCGCTTCCAGCGAGCGCGCGGCTGCCTGAATATCCTCAGGGCGGGTACGGGCAAGGGACGCGATGCGCGGGCCGCGGACCTCGCGGGATATGCTGCTGATGGCAGTGAAGTCGCCTGGGGACGCGATGGCGAATCCGGCTTCCACGATATCGACGCCCAGGGCTTCCAGCGCGTGCGCCATGCGCAGCTTTTCCGGGGTGGTCATGCTGCAGCCCGGCGACTGTTCACCGTCGCGCAGGGTAGTATCGAAAAAGAAAACGCGATCCTCATCGCGATCCCGGCCGCGCTGCTCGTGTTTCGCGAAAGCCTTGGTCATTGAAGCACCTGGGAAGCACCCCGGGAAGCACCCTGGAAGTATCCTGCCCGACTTTTATTCTCCCGTATCCCGCGGCATAGATCAAATTTATTATTCTTCTCAAAAGCATAAGATATGCTTATGAGCAATCATCAAGCCTATCGCATGAGCGACCTGTAATTATGGATATTCATCAATTGGAGACATTTCTCGCCGTCGCCGAAGAGAGAGGATTCTCTCGCGCCGCCAAGCGGCTGCACCGTACCCAGCCGGCGATCAGCCAGGTCGTTCGCAAGTTGGAGGGAGACCTGGGAGAGGTGCTTTTCGAGCGTACTGCGAGGGATGGAACCCTTACCGCTGCCGGCGAGGTCCTCCGCGATTATGCCCAGCGGATGTTGAAGTTACGGTCCGAAGCTGCCAGCGCGATGGAGGAGCTCAGGTCGCTCGACCGCGGCCGGCTGCTGATGGCGGCCAACGAGTTTACCTGTCTCTACCTGTTGCCCGTGCTGGATCGCTTTCGCCGCCTCTGCCCGCAGATCGGAGTGAGTGTTCAACGATCGCTGGCCAGCAACATTCCTGACGACCTGCTGCAGCGAACGGTTGAGATCGGTATCCTGTCGTTCCGTCCCGAAGGGGACCTGTTCAAATCGATCGCGGTTTATACCGACGAGCTGGTGTTGGTGGTAAATCCGGACCATCCCCTGGCGCGGGAGAAGGGGGTGGCGGTCGAAGACCTTGGCGCGGAGAGTTTCATTGCCCATAACGTACCCTCCCCGCTCCGGCGCCAGGTAGTGGCCGCCTTCGAACGGCACAAGACGCCGCTCAATATGGGAGTAGAGCTGCCCAGCCTGGAGGCGGTGAAACGCTTTGTCGCCATGGGCAACGGCGTGGCGCTGGTTCCCGGGCTGTCGGTGGGGCGGGAGTTGGCCAGCGGCGAACTGGTCAAGGTGCCGGTCGAAGCGTTGCGTTTTGAACGCCACCTCCGCCTGGTCCACCGTAAACAAGCGAACCTGTCGCACGCCGCGATTGCGTTTCTCAAGGTTGTGCGCTCGCTTTCGCTCGAGCGGGGCACGCCTTATGAGTTTCGCGTGGAGCGAACGGGCTAATCCAGCCGTGGTGGTTGCTCGCAAACACGCGGGCACAGGTACAATTGCGAAAGTGAGTCACGGATTCGACTCCTCAAGGAAAATCGACGAGCCCGAGAGGCGGGTGAGCCTGATGGCGGTTTCGCAGGCGAGAGGTTCAGGAACGAATGAAGAAAACGCTGTTGTTGTTTCTGCTGCTGCCCTTTATGGCAGTGGCGAGTCACGCCCAGGAAAGTCGTCAAGATATTAGCGTAAGCGTGACCGGTATCTTCCCGCCGTTTATCACAGGCAATGATGTTCAACAGACCGGAACCGATGGACTCGGCGGCTTAGCGAGCTATCGGTACATGCTGACCCCGAGGAGCGGGCTCGAAGTCAACTACCAGTACGCCCAGAATTCGCAAAAGTACTACACCAGCTTCAACAATGTCAGGGTTCACGACCGGATGCAGGAGTTTTCCGGCGCCTACGTGTTGAATGCAAATTTCAAGAACTGGAATCCATTCCTTGAGGGAGGTCCCGCGGCCTTCATGTTCAGTCCGCTGAACGACGCCAGCACCACCCAACTCGACGTGAAGGGACAAACTATCCTGGGGGCCATGTACGGCGGCGGTGTAGCCTACGAGCTCAGTCCCAGCTTCGACATCCGCGCGGAGTATCGCGGTCTACTCATGAAGACGCCCAATTTCGGCCTTACCCCGCAGAAAACAGGCCGCTTCTATAACGTCTACAACCCCGTGATCGGCATCGCTTACCACTTCTAAAACAGGGAACAACAACAATCTCCGGGTACCCCATCCTTTGCGCTCTTGGCAAAGGGTGGGATAGGCGACGGTTCATACAGAATCCGTGGATCCCACCCGTCGCAAAATGCGCGAAGGATGGGGCACCCCCCCTCTTGGCGGAGCGCCCTACCGCCTGCAACACAAAGCTCCCATCGCTCCGATCCTGATCACGGAAACTGCGGCCTAAGCCTCTGCACCCTAGAAAATCCGGTAGGCAATCCCGCTGCTGAATCCGTTCGGTGTCAGCGAACTGTTCTGAAAGTTATCCCAGTGCTGGTACTCATAGTCCACTGCGCGGATGGTGAAGCGATGGTAGTGAATGTCAAGCCCTCCGCCTGGAGCAATGAAAAAGTAACCGCCATGGCCATAGCTGAAAGGGAAGTTAAATTGTCCGTTACCGATCATGAATTTTCCGTATGGCTCCCATCGCCGGAAGCGCCACCGGTACCGCACACCTAACTCGTAATTATCTTCGTGTACGTCGTAGACCTGGTTGAAGCGGAGGAACCGTACTTCTCCTTCCGCGCCCAGATGTCCGCGCAGGTTGAAATCCACGAACCCGCCAATGCCGATGAGCTGATTGGGGCCGTAATCGGGGCTGTACACCGAGACAAAGCCTCCTCCAACCAGGTGGGCGCCGCCGTGTCCGGCTGCAACTACCTGTGCCTGGAGGAAAGCAGTCAAGGAAAGGGAGAGCAGGCTTACCAGCAGAGACCTTTTGATCATGCGCACCACTCGAATGATTTCCCCGAAAATAGTACAGGCGGGATAGGTTAAGTCTACCCCGCCTGTGTCCTAATAAACGTCGAAGAAATACCCTTAGTAACGGTCTAGCAACAACTTACTGTGGGCTTGGTTGTGTGGCCGAAGCCTGCGCCGGAGCCGCACTCTGCTGCGTATCGACCGCCGGAGCATCCGTTTGCGCAGCGCCCGCCGTCGGCGCGGGAGCCGCGACAACAGGGGGCGAGTAACGGGTTAAGCGGAAGAAGACCGGTGTGACTTCGAAGGGCATCTTGTCCCGCGCGTTCAGGATTGGCGGCTGTTTAGCGTTGAGGCGGATCACCTTGTCATCCCAGGCATCGATCTTCAGCTGGCTGCCCAGGGGCAAGGCCGCAATTTGATCGAGCTTGTTGATATCGAGCTTGGGTCCCTTGGCTATCAAAGCGTTCAGCCAAGGTTCGCCAGTGGGCCGCAACAGCGAATCACCCAGCCGCGGCGTGTTGAGGGCCGTCAGCTGTTTGGACCGCGCGTCCAATTGCGAAAAGAAAAGGCCTGGTTGCGAAAGCTGGCTCGAATACACCGAGTGGTTCAGCAGATCGATGGCCTTCTTGGCCGCCAGCTCGTTATCGGGATCGGAATGGGACATGTGAATGCGTTCAAAGGTCGCTTCGTCCGGGAACAGAAGACGATCGTTAAACGCGTAACGAGTATCGATGTGGTGACCAAGTACGATGTGCGCCAACTGGAACGAGAGCACTGCGGCCAGGTCAGCTTCGTACGGCAGAACGTCGATCAGGCCCTTGCTTAGGATGATGGTGTTACCCACCGCCAGCGATTCCAGCGGGGCAGTGAGCAGAACGCGGCAGCGAATCGCATCCGTCAGCTGGATGTTGTTGCCGATGACAATGTTGTTGGCAACCTGCTCCAGAATCTTGTCAAAGTCGCTGGGAGGCGCCAGCAAGCCGGCTTGCACCAGGCGGTCGAGGACGTTCTCCTCTGCCTGGGAAATCCATTCCCGCTGGGCTTGCAACGGGCTCAGATCCTGGGACTGTTCGCTCTGGTCCTGAACGTCGTCAATCTTGACCGACTCATTGTCCGACTCGTGGGTGGGCAGTTTCAGGCTATAGCCCCAGATGTAGGTCTGGGCTTTGAACGAAACTGGATGCTCTGAGCTCTTCTGCGTCTCTTCCACATAGACACCGACAGGCAGCCAGAGGCCAGGCTGAAGATTCTCGCGCCAGCTGTCGAAGTGGAAGTAGCTGGAGCTGTCGTCGTCCTGGTTGCCACCGGTATAGGTTCCGTTGAAGCGAACGATATTTCCGCCCTGGTCTTCAATCCAGACACGGCCAGTAAAGCGTCCGCTGCCGGTTCCCGGCTTGGGGTGCACGTCGAACACCAGCGTGCGCACCGCGCCGAGGAAGTCGCGGCGGACATAGCTGAAGTCATAGTGCTGCTGGTCGAACGAGATGGGGTCCAGGAACATCATCTCCATAAAGCCGGCGGAGATGTATTGCATCTTGAACGCCTTGGTCAGGCCAGATACATATTTGACCGAGCCCTTGAACATGCCATGGCCCGAATTCTCGCTGGAATAGGAGGTGTCGGTGATGGACTTGCCAAAGTCGACCCGCCCAAGCAGGTACTGATCCGACTCCGGCACCGCGTACAGGACCTGATCCGCCTTCATGTTTTGGATATAGGTCTGCACCAGCGGAGAGTGCTTCTGAATCTGCTTGATGGTGACCTTTTCGGCCGCAATCGCCTTTTGCACCAGTGCGCTCTGTTCCGGTGTCAGAGCCATTGGCGGCTGATATTTTGTTTTGGCCTGTGCTGCAGATGCGGTCAGCGTCAGCAGCAGACTGGTAATCCAAAATCCACGCAGGGTCATTTCCTGGCTCCTGTAACACTTTGAACGATTTCTTACGAATATCTTTTCAAGCTGAATTTCGTTGAACCCGGGGCAGCTACCGGCTTACGCCAGCTGGAAGGTCACGTGGATCAGAGTCGTGTGATCTACCGGATGCCCATCTTTGATCGCGGGCTTGAACCGAATTTGCTCGGCAACACGCTTTGCCTGCTCATCCAGACCATGCCCCAGTCCGTTCACTACGCGCAATACCTCTACCTGGCCAGTGGCTAGAAAACGCACCTGTAGAGTTACCTCGCCCTGAATCTTTAATTGCGCTGCTTCCGCAGTGTATTCCGGGTGCGGCTCCGAGATAACGACCGGAGGAACGAACGCCGGTTCCGAGGTCTTGATGGCTACCTGGGTGGGGGGGCCGCCCATGGCGGTGTTAAAGCCGCCGGTCGCGACCGTACCCGTGCCGCCGGGCTTACCGGTGCCACCGACGACGCCGTTGGCAAAGCCGGCCGAAGCTACCTTGCCCATATCGTGGCCGCCGGGAACGCCGTTGGCTACTCCGGCGCCAAAAGAAGTGCCGGAGACTGCGCCCTTGCGTGCGGCTCCTGCGCCGGAATTCGCTCCGGGAGCGCTATTGAATGCTCCCACCGCCACCAGCTGAGACTGGGTGGAGTTGGGGTTAGGTTTGGCGCCTGTCGGGTCACCAAAACCGCCTGCTTTGGCGGCCGGTTTCACCTGGTTGTTCGCCGTTTCCGTAGGCTTCGGGCTGGCAAACAGTCCAACCTTCGGTTGCGGCGGAGGGGTCACCGCCTTGGGCGGCGCGGGAGGCAGTTTGGGTTGATCGGGTACGTCGAGCTTCACCGGCTTGGGAATCTCCGGCGGCGGCTGGATCTTCGGCATCACGATCTTGGGCGGTTCCAGCTTGACCACTTCCGGTTGCGGTGGTGCAAATACCTTCACTTTGGGAATTACAATCTTCGGTGGAGGCGGCACTTCCTGGGGAAAGATCAGGGTCTCGTTATACTTTTGCTTCTCAACCTTATGAATCGCGGCGGTAAACAGAACCACCAGCGTCATAATGATGATATTCGTGATCATGCTGACCCCAAAGGAGCCCCATCGGCCCTCGGGTTCAGGGAGGAGTCCGAAGCTATCGCGATTCACAAGATCATTCGGCATAATTAATTCCCTAATCTCTCTATTAAGGTGATGTGCGAGCCACCGGCGTGATTAATAAGCAGCGAATAAACCCGTACATCCAAACAGACGCACGCCCGAAATCAATGCTTCAACAATCCCGAGTCCCTGCCGAGAAACCTAAGTCCGTTATCGACGCCCGCCTAGCACCAAATCTCGGTACCAAAGTACTTGCGGATAAGCACACGATAGACGAGTTTCTACGGCGATGCAGTAACCCAAAGGTGGAGCCGTCGGAAACAGAAGTGTATAGAACGGGCATGATGTGGGCCATAGCTTTTTAATCTCCGCGTTTGGGGGCAGACCCAAGCGAGATCTCTCGTTACGCAGCGCCAGAACACGCTGAGGAAACCCTTTTTCGGTGCGCCATGATGAACCTGCTCAACGTCGCCCGTAAACTACAACAATTTGAGTGGCCCGGAATATTCGTCTGTTATTCGTGACGGCCGTTTCGGCTCTGCCACTAAGAGTAACAAGAAGGGGTAGGTAAGGCGTGAAGATTTTAGTGACGGGCGGAGCAGGCTACATCGGCGGCACGGTAACCCGGATTTTGCTCGAGCGCGGCCATTCGGTCGTGGTCTATGACAACCTGTGCCATGCGGAGCGCTCCATGGTGCCCGCGGGCGCCACTTTCGTTGAGGGCGATGTAGCTGACAACAAAAGGCTTGAAAAGGTTTTGACGGGAGATTCGTTTGCCGGGGTAATGCACTTTGCGGCCCTAATTGAAGCCGGGGAAAGCATGCAGAAACCGGAAGTTTACTTCCGTAACAACACGGCGGCGACTTTAAGCCTGCTGGAAGTGATGCTCAAGATAAATTTGCAAAGGCTGGTCTTTTCCTCGACGGCCGCGGTTTACGGAGAGCCGGTGAGCACGCCGATTGCCGAAGACGCCGCCCTGGTTCCGACCAACGCCTATGGAGAATCGAAGCTGCTGGTGGAGCAAATGCTCTCCTGGATGCATCGCGTCCACGGACTTCGCTATGCGAGTTTGCGCTACTTCAACGTCGCCGGTGCGATTCCGGGGCGGGGAGAGGCGCACGAACCGGAGTCCCACCTGATTCCGTTGATCCTGGATGTAGCCCTGGGGCGGCGCAAGAGCATCAAGATTTTTGGCCAGGATTACCCCACCCACGACGGCACTTGCGTCCGCGATTACATTCACGTAGAAGATTTAGCCGAGGCGCACTTGCTGGCGTTCCAGGCTCTCGAGACACGCGACCGGATGATTTACAACCTGGGCAACGGCCAGGGCTTCTCCGTGCGCGAAGTAGTGGAGTCGGCTCGCCGCGTCACCGGGCACCCGATTCCCGTTGAGGAATTGCCTCGCCGGCCTGGCGATCCCGCGGTTTTAATCGCCAGCTCGGCAAAAATCGAAGCCGACCTGGGCTGGAAGCCAAAGTATGCCAAGCTGGATGAGATCGTGCTCAGCGCCTGGCAATGGCACCAGCAGCGCTATCAGCCGATAGCGTAACAGTCATAGGAGCATAAGCAATGCCGTCCAGCAGCACCTCGCAGAACCCCAATCTGGATTCGATCCTGCGCGAAAACAGAGTCTTTCCTCCTCCGGCCGAGTTTGCCGCGAAAGCACACGTAAAGAGCCTGGAGGAGTACGAGACAATCTATCGCCGCTCCATTCAGGATCCTGAAGCGTTCTGGGGGGAGATTGCAAGCGAGCTGCACTGGTTCACCCCCTGGACCCGCGTTCTTGACTGGCAGCTTCCCTGGGCCAAATGGTTCGTCGGCGGCAAAATCAATCTCTGCTACAACTGCGTCGATCGCCATGCCTTAGGAGCCAACAAAAACAAGGTTGCCATCCTGTGGGAAGGCGAACCAGGGGAAACCCGCAAGCTGACCTTCGGCGAACTTCATCTCCAGGTGCAGAAATTCGCCAATGTTCTCAAGGGCCTGGGGGTGCGCAAGGGCGACCGCGTCGCGGTGTACATGGGCATGACTCCGGAGTTGGCCATTGCGCTGCTCGCCTGCGCGCGTATTGGCGCCGTGCACTCCGTCATCTTCGGCGGCTTTGCCGCCAATGCCCTGGTCGACCGCATCAACGACGCGTCCTGTGTCGCCGTCCTTACCCAGGATGGGTCCTATCGCCGGGGACAGGAAGTGCGGCTAAAGGCGATTGTCGACGAGGCCCTCGCGCATTGCCCGACGGTGAAGAACGTGGTTGTTTATCGCCGCACCGGCTCGCCGGTGAATATGAAACAAGGCCGTGATCAGTGGTGGCAGGAACTTGCAGAGAAGGCCTCGGCGGAATGCCCGGCCGAGCCGCTCGACTCGGAAGATCCGCTTTACATCCTCTACACCTCGGGCACGACGGGAAAGCCAAAAGGCCTGGTGCACACCACCGGCGGCTACTCCGTGCAAACCTACCTCACTAGCAAGCTGATCTTCGATCTCAAGCCGGAAGATGTCTACTGGTGCACCGCCGACGTGGGCTGGGTCACGGGCCACTCCTATGTCGTCTACGGCATCCTGCAAAACGGCGTTACCACGGTGATGTATGAAGGCGCGCCTAACTATCCTGAGTCGGATCGTTTATGGAAGATCGTCGATGATCACAAAGTCACAATCTTCTACACGGCCCCCACCGCCATCCGCGCCTGTATCAAGTGGGGCGATCAATATCCGCTGAAGCACTCGCTTGCCAGCCTTCGCCTGTTGGGCACCGTGGGGGAGCCGATCAATCCCCAGGCATGGATCTGGTATCGCGAGATGATCGGCAAGGGACGCTGCCCGATCGTCGACACCTGGTGGCAGACCGAAACCGGAGCCATCATGCTGGCGCCGATGCCTGGCGCCGTGCCCACCAAGCCGGGTTCGGCCACGCGGCCCTTTTTTGGCATTGCCCCGGCCATCGTCAATCGCGACGGAGAAGCCGTGCCTCCGGGCAGTGGCGGTTTGCTGGTGATTCGCCAGCCGTGGCCTTCGATGGCCCGCACTATCTTCAACGATCCCGATCGCTATGCACAGCAGTACTGGTCGGAAATTCCCGGCTGCTACTTTACCGGCGACGGCGCGCGGGTGGACCAAGACGGCGATTTCTGGTTGATGGGCCGGGTGGACGATGTGATCAACGTGAGCGGGCACCGGCTCGGAACCATGGAAGTGGAGTCGGCGCTGGTAGCGCATCCCAAGGTGGCGGAAGCTGCTGTCGTGGGGCGCCCGGACGACCTGAAAGGCCAGGCTATCGCGGCCTTTGTTTCGCTCGAAAGCAGCCACAGCCCTTCGCCGCAACTCAAGCAGGAACTCCGCGAGTGGGTGGCCAAGGAAATAGGCTCGCTGGCGCGGCCTGACGACATCCGCTTTACCCAGGCTTTGCCCAAGACGCGCAGCGGCAAAATCATGCGCCGCCTGCTTCGCGAACTAGCAACCAGTGGCGACATCAAAGGCGACACCACAACGCTCGAAGACTTCAGCGTGGTCGCGCAGCTCCGCGAGACAGAAGAATAACCAAATTAACTATTAGGACCCGTCCTTCTTCTAATCACGTCCGGTCAGGAAGCGAACTCCGAAGCGATGGCGTTATCCCCAGAGACTTCATCCTCATCCTTGGGAACAAACTGCTCCGCCGTAAAGTAGAAGGTGCTTCCGCTACCTGGATTGCTCTTGGCCCAGATCTGGCCGCCATGCTGATTCACAATGCCGCGGCATAGCGCCAGCCCCAGCCCAGTCCCACCCTGCAACCGCGAATCCGACGCGTCCGCCTGCTGGAAGCGCTCGAAAATCAAATCCAGCTTCTCTGCCGGAATCCCCTGACCCTGATCCTGCACCTCAAAAATGACTTCCTTCTCGCTACTCGCCCGCGCCGCGAGGCGGATCTCGCCGCCCTTCTCAGAAAACTTGATCGCATTGCGAATCAGGTTGCCCAGCACCTGCAGGATGCGATCGCCATCTACCCACACATCCACCGGCTGGGCATCGATGCGGAAAGTGAGCCCGGCGCGATTCGCCGTCGAGCGCTCAGGATCCATCGCCCGCCGCAACAGGTCAATCGCATTCCATTCACTCTTGTGCAAGGGCAGAGTGCCGCTGCCAATGCGTTCGAAGTCCACAATGTCATTGACCAGGCGAACCAGCCGGTCGCAGTTGGCAAGCGCGATCTCGAGCATTTGCGGAATCTTCTCCGGACGCTTTTCCAGGGCGCCGCTGGCAATCAGACCCAGGGCAGCTCGTAACGAGGTGAGCGGTGTACGCAGTTCGTGGCTGACGGTGGAGATGAATTCGTCCTTCATCCGATCCAGCCGCCGCCGCTCCGTCACATCCGCGAAGGCCACGACAATACCATCCACCCGGCCGTTCTCCACCAGCGGGCAGGCAACATACTCCACTGGCAACGCCTGTCCATCTTTACGCCAGAAGACATCTTCATCGATGTGCAACGGGGTATCCCGCTTGAGGCTGCCAAAGATGGGGCACTCCTCCGCCGGGTAGGGCGAGCCGTCCGGGTGGGAATGATGCACCAGCGTATGCATGTTTTGCCCCAATAGCTCTTGCGGCGAATAGCCCAGCATCTCGGCTCCGCTGCGATTGACGAAGGTGACGCGGCCCTCGAGATCAACGCCCCAGATGCCGTCGCCCACCGAGTCCAGGATCGATTGACGCTGGCGCGTGAGGGCATTCAGCTCCTCTTCGGCCTGCGTCTGTTCGGTAATGTCGATGCCGTGGCTGAGCACAAAGGGATCCACCCCAGGCAACTGCAACAGCTTATTCCGGTAGGCCACAATGCACAGCTGTCCCGCTTTGCCGCGCAGATAGAAACGTCCCTGGTGATCCTGATCGGGCTCTTGTTTCAGCGCCGCAAAATAGGCGTCGTACTCGGCCAGATGATCGCTGTCGATGTAGTTACGTAGTGGCGTGCCGATCAATTCTTCTGGCCCGTAGCCGAGCACCGCGGACGAGTGCGAGTTGATGGACAGCAGAACCCCTTCGAGATCGTGCGTGCAAATAAAGCCCAGGCTGCTTTCCACCAGCTGGCGGTAGCGAAGCTCGCTGGTGCGCAGGGCTGTTTCCGCCTCTCGTTGCTCGGTCACATCCACGCCGGTCATGATCACAAAGCTCACTTCATTCTGTGTATTGGTGAGTGAAGTGGCGGTCCAGGCAATGCGGCGCAGACGCCCGGCCTTGGTGCGCCAGTTAATCTCATACGATTGGTTGGCGTTGCCGGCGCGTACCTGCTCGAAGACATGGATGGCCGTCTCGCGTTCGCCCGGCGGAAACAACTCTTCCGGAAACGATCGTCCGGCCAGATCGCCAAAGCTGTAGCCGGAGATCGATTCGCACGCGCGGTTGAAGCGCACAATGCGGCCGGCGGTATCGAACACCAGGACCAGCGCGCTGATGGTGTTAAGCACCGCGGCGACAAAATTTCGTTCCACCGTGAGCGCCTGGTCGGAGCGCTGGCGGGACCGGACCACTGTCTCCTGCACATGGCCGGTGGCGTATAGCTCCAGGCGGGTGACGATCTGGCGCGCCAGAACCTGCAGGCTCTCCAGGTTGCTGCGGCTGAACGCGTGGGGCGCTGCCGAGCAAACGGCGAGGGTGCCCAGAATGGTGCCGGAGGAAGAGAAGAGAGGAGCAGCCGCATAGGATCGGCATTGGATGCCATTGTCGAGTGCAATCCCTGAGGCGCCGAAGCGATGGTCTGCCATGGCGTCTTCAATGATGAGCGGCTTGCCTTCAAGCAGAAGAAACTGGCAGGGGGACCCGGTGCGGCGTATCTGGCGGCCGCTAAAACCAATGGTGGATTTGAACCATACTCGCGACCAATCAAGAAAACCGATGAAGGCATACGGCGCACCGCAGATCGAAGCCGCCATGCGCGCAATCTCGTCGAAAGCGGGGTCGGGAAGCGTATCGAGAATGTCGTATTGCAGAAGAGTCCTGAGCCGCTCAGTCTCGTCATGCTGTACCGTGGTCGAACTTGAAAGCATCGGAGTTCTCTGCATCCTTGAATCAACGGTTACCAATTACCGGGCAGGTGAATTGCGAACGGAAAGAGGCTGCTTGATACGCATTCAAACAAGGGGAATGCCGGAATCGCCGGGGGTAGCGATCAAGACTGGGTACATCCTAACCTGAGAGAACTCTTCCCGCATGCGCGAAGCGCGGAACAATCTCCCGAAGTTGCAGATTAGTGGTTACCTACGTCTAATGTGGCTTGCCGCCTCACCGTAAAGTAACTGCCGGCGGTAACACCATGCACTAAGAGTGATAACTGATAGGTGAGGGTGAGAGATAGCTAACCTCGATTTGCTGTTTTACTACCAATGATTCGATAGAGAGAAAGCATGAAGACACATCTCCGCAGACATGCACCCGCGGCCGTGGGAATTGCGTTGTATGGTGCCGGGCTCCTCGCCTCCTTGGGCGCAGCGGCGCATATCGCTCTCGCGCTGCGACTGGCCGCCCTGCTGTTTCTCGGTTTGGCCGCGTGGCGGCAGCGCTCCTTGACCGTCTGGATCTTCTGGGCCATGATCGCCGGCGGCGAATTGGGTGCGGACGCGCCGGCCTTCGCGGTCAGCTTGCGTGTATTCAGCGACATCTTCCTGCGCTTGATCAAGACCATCGTCGCGCCGTTGATTCTGGGTACTCTCATCACCGGCATCGCTGCTCATGGGCAGATGCGCAGCCTGGGGCGGATGGGGCTAAAAGCTCTGGTTTACTTTGAGGTTCTTACCACCGTCGCCATGCT
Organism: uncultured Acidobacteriaceae bacterium; assembly: GCA_963758385.1. GTDB lineage: Bacteria > Acidobacteriota > Terriglobia > Terriglobales > Acidobacteriaceae > PALSA-350. The sequence goes on from CAVWVA010000004.1 coordinate 157,589, forward strand.
GGTCGGCCTCGCGGCCATCAACATCACGCACGCCGGTGTAGGCCTGAACGTCGCTCCGCAAACCGTCGCAGCGCCGGTACACCCGCAGGCGGCAATGCACTGGGATGAAGTACTGCTCCACACCTTTCCCGAGAACATCGCGAAGTCGGTGGCCGACAACCAGATTCTGCAGGTCGCAGTGTTCGCCATTCTGTTCGGCGTCGCCATGACTCGCTTGAGCAGCGAGAAGCGTGCTCCCTTACTGCGGGTTATCGAATCGCTCACCGAAACCATGTTCGCCTTCACCAATATCGTTATGTATTACGCTCCCATTGGCGTTGGCGCGGCCATGGCATACACGGTTGGGCAAATGGGCCCGGGCGTGCTGCTCCACCTTGGGCGGCTTCTGCTGACGCTTTATGCCGCGTTGCTCGCCTTTGGCCTGGTCGGTTTACTGCCTGCCGCGCTGATTGCCGGCGTTCCCCTCCGCCGCTTCTTGCGTGCGGTGGCAGAGCCGGCAACCATCGCGTTCGCCACCAGCACTTCAGAAGCAGCGCTGCCCCGTGCCATGGAGGCGATGGAAGCCCTCGGCGTGCCGCGCAGGATCGTGGCCTTCGTCATCCCCGCGGGCTATAGCTTCAATCTGGATGGTTCGACCCTCTATCTGGCGCTGGCTTCGGTGTTCGTCGCCCAGGCTGCCGGCGTGACCATGGGCTGGAAGCAGCAGATCTTTATGGTCGCCACGTTGATGCTCACCAGCAAAGGCGTGGCGGGCGTTCCCCGCGCCACTCTGATCGTGCTGCTCGCGACCGTGGCCATGTTCCACTTGCCCGAAGAGCCCATCTTCGTCATCCTGGGCATCGATGCGCTCATGGACATGGCCCGTACCAGCGTCAATGTGGTAGGCAATTGCCTGGCGTCCGTGGTAGTAGCGCGATGGGAAGGCGAGTTTCAATCGGAAGCCCCGGCTGCCGAAACCATGGAGGCTCTATCGGCGACTGAGTAGTAAACCAAAGAAATCGGGGCCCCCGGGGCAAGCTTGCTATACTACGTGATTATGAGCCAGTCCAAACAATAGGTGGCTCTAAGCTCCAAGCAACCCAGTCGCACCAGCAGGCCCCACTCGGGGTCTTTTTTGATGGAGCGACGCAGAAGAGGCTGACGTACACGAGACCATGGGGAAACTACTCGATACGATTCACTCGCCCGCCGACATCAAGAGCTTTACCGTGCCGGAACTGGAGGCACTGGCTCAGGAAATACGCGAGCAGCTGATCCTCGTACTTTCGAAGACCGGTGGCCACCTGGGTCCAAACCTTGGCGTGGTTGAGCTGACGCTGGCCATGCATTACGTTTTCAATACGCCTACCGACCGTTTTGTCTTCGACGTTAGCCACCAGGCATACATTCATAAGCTGCTTACCGGCCGACGCACCCGCTTCAACACCATGCGCCAGCCGGGTGGCCTGAACGGCTTTGCCCTGCGCACCGAAAGCGATCACGATTGCTACGGCGCCGGCCACGCGGGTACCGCGCTCTCCGCTGCCCTGGGCATGGCGGTAGCGCGCGATCTGGCCGGGACCAAAGAGAACGTGATTGCCTTTGCCGGGGATGCGGCGTTCACCAACGGCATCAGTTTTGAGGCGCTCAACAATATCGCCCACCAAACCAAGCGCATGATCGTGGTGTTGAACGACAACGAATGGTCGATCGATCGCAATGTAGGCGCCATTGCCAACTACCTGCACAAGATCGTTACCAACGAGCGCTACACCAACCTGCACGATTCCGCCGCACGCCTGCTGGAAAAACTGGGCGGCAAGACAGCCCGCCAGATGGTGCGCAAGGCAGAAGAAGCCGCCAAGGGCATGCTGTGGCCCTCCATGCTGTTCGAGGAATTCGGGCTCACCTATTATGGCCCTCTCGATGGCCACAACATCGGGCTGCTCATCGAAACCTTCCAGTTTCTCAAGACCCAGGAGCGCCCGGTCCTGTTGCATGCCATTACCCAGAAGGGCCGTGGCTTTCAACCGGCGCTCGACAAGCAGAAAAAGTTCCACGGCCTCGGCCCATATGACCCCGACACCGGTGAGACCACGCCGGCCGGTCAACACACTTACTCCGAAGTCTTTGCCGAAACCCTGGTCAAGCTGGCCGACGAGAACCCGAAAGTGGTGGCCATTACCGCCGCCATGCCTAACGGAACGGCGCTCGACCTCTTCCGCCCGCATCACCCGCGCCGGTATTTCGATGTCGGCATTGCCGAGGAGCATGGGGTCATCTTCGCTGCCGGACTGGCTACCATGGGCTTCCGCCCCTTCTGCGCCATTTACTCCACCTTCCTGCAGCGGGCGTTCGATCCCATCGTGCACGACGTTTGCCTGCAAAACCTGCCGGTGGTTTTCTGCATGGACCGCGGTGGGCTCTCCGGCGACGATGGTCCGACGCATCACGGGCTTTTCGACATCAGCTATCTGCGTGGCATTCCCAACATCATCCACATGGTTCCCAAGGATGAGGATGAGCTGGCGGACATGATGTACACCGCGCTCTTGCAGCCGGGACCGACCGCCATCCGCTATCCGCGCGGCACCGGGCCGGGGACGACTGTCAAGGCTCATCCAGTGGCATTGACCGTGGGCAAGGCGGAAATCATCAGCGACGGCGATGAAGTCGCAATTTTCGGCTTGGGAGCGTTGCTGCCGTTGGCGCAACAGCTGGCAGCGGAGCTTGGGCGGCAGGGTTTTTCCGCGGCGGTCATCAATCCCCGCTTCGTCAAACCGCTGGATCGCGATGTGTTGGCCGAGTATGCGCGCCGTGCCGGTGTGGTTGTTACCCTGGAAGACCACGTCCTGATGGGCGGCTTTGGCAGCGCCGTGCTGGAAGCGCTAAGCGACATGCAAATCGAAGCGCCGGTAGTGCGCATTGGCTGGCCCGACCATTTCATCGAGCACGGAAAAGTAGATCAGCTGCGAGCCAGATACGGCATCAGTGTCGAAGGCGCCATGGAGAAGCTGGCCCCCTATCTGCAACAAAAAACTCGCAAACGGCTGGTAGCCCGTTAGACCAAGAATAGCGGGATAAGAAAAACCGCAGATCTCTCCACTCCGCTGCCGCTCCGGTCGGGATGACAACTCTGATTAGGTAAATAAAATCGTCATCTCGACGGGATCTTTCGTACCCTCTACCCCCGTGACAACAGCACAGGAAGCATTCTCTGCCGATAACGAAACAGTGACCGAATCTGCCGCTTCACCCCGACCGCATTCGCCAGCTCGCCAAGGAGCCCCAAAGGCAACTCATACTCCACGTCATCCGCAACTACGGAACCCTGAACCCCTTCGCGGACTTCTTCCCGAATACGATGGCAGTGGCGAAAATACCTGAACGGGCCTCTTTGCTGCTCATCGCAGAAAAACTCATTCGACCGGAACTCCACGATCAAAGCATCCCACTCCAATCGCAACGGAACCAGCGGAACCGGCCGGAAACTAATCGTTATCAGCGAACCCTCGCCCGCAACCACCCCCGGAGAAGCCGAAACGTACTGCGCCCTCGCCACCCGGGCGCGCTGCCACGGCGGCATCAGCGGCGGCAAATTCCCGGGATCGGCAAAGAAAGCAAACACCCGCGCCGCCGGGTAGGGAACCCACTGTTCGGCCTGGAATCGATGGCGCATGGCACTAAGCATACGTGACCTAAAAAAGAGCAGGCGCCGGTTAAGCGCCTGCTCTGGAGAACCTAAGACACAGCGGAAATCGCTGCTAGTTGGGCATTAGAACCGTGTCGATTACGTGGATCACGCCGTTCGATTGAAAAACGTTCGCAATCGTAACCGTGGATGTACCACCTTTCTCGTCAGTCAGAACCAGCTTGCCCCCCTGCATCATGGCGGTCAAAGTACCGCCTTCCACCGTGGTCAGAGTGGCCTTACCGTGGCCGGCCTTGATCTGCTTGGCAATATCCTTCGCGCTGAGCTTGCCGGCGACTACGTGGTAGGTGAGGATCTTCTTCAGCTGGTCAAGATTCTCCGGCTTTAACAGCGTGTCCACGGTTCCCGCGGGCAGTTTGTCAAACGCTTCGTTGGTGGGCGCGAACACCGTGAACGGTCCCGGGCCTTCCAGTGTGCTGACCAGTCCGGCGGCCTTGACTGCGGCGACCAGCGTGGTGTGATCTTTGGAGTTGACAGCGTTTTCGACGATGTTCTTGGTGGGATACATCGCCGCGCCACCAACCATGGGATCCTTCTCTGCGGTCGCCTGGAGAGCTGAGAATCCAACCATCAGCGCTACCACGGCTGCGAGCATATGCTTCTTGTTCATAAGTATTCCTTTCACTTCCTGCTATGTTGGGCTGCACTTTTAGTACGGGCGCGACAGGGCAACGGATTTCCCATCAAAGTCGCAGAGATGCCTTGTTGAGCCGGCAGCCGGAAGGGATCAGTCCTGGTGACAGAATCAAAAGCGCGGCAAATTGTGGAAATGCCGCCGCGAAATATTGGGCTGCTCACACCGGGCAAGGGCGAACAATGCCCGTATACCCCGAATGCGGGATTTTTCCCGGGAAAGGGCGGGAGTTAACCTCACAGAAACGGAGACGCCGTTCCCAGGGTGTATCATCGCCTTGAATGCAGGGTAGACTGACACGGCGCTTTGACAACGCATTCCCATCCAAACCGTAATCGCTGGCTGATCGCAATTGGGGTCTTGAAGCTTCTCAAGGCCGTGCTCTTTGTCTCCATGGGCTTCGGCGTTATCAGGTTGCTGCACAAAGATGTTGCTGACGTCTTTTTGCGCGCTGTCACCGCGCTCCGGTTCGACCCTGAAAATCGCTTCGTCAACGTCTTGCTGGAAAAGTCCGCCCTCCTCAGCCCTCACCGGCTCAAAGAGATCAGCTTTGCCATATTCCTCTACGCCACGCTGGACGTGATCGAAGGCACCGGCCTGGTCCTGGAAAAGGTTTGGGCGGAGTACTTTACCCTCATCCTGACCGGCTCCTTCCTCCCCTGGGAACTGTACGAAATCATCCACCATGTCACCGTGCTCAAAATCGTGCTCGCGCTGCTCAACCTGGCCGTTTTTATCTATCTGCTGATTGTGGTCAACGAGAAGGTCAAAGTGCGCCAGCAGGTCATGGCGCCGGCACTGATTAAGAAGGACTTCCCCACCGACTAACACTTTCGTGCTAGATCGCTTGCCTGAATTCGGGCCCCTTGACAAGTACATCCGCGACAACCTGAATCAACGGAGGTAACACTATCCGTTGTAGGTAAAGCCGTTTCCCGCCTTACCTATTGTGCTTTTTGCCAGCCGGCCGGGAAACCCCCTTTTGCTCAATGATTTGCCGGAATTTCCCCTTTGACAGCCTTCGCTGCTGGTCTAAGATGTGGACAAAAGTGGTCCAAAGTGGGAAGAAAGAAACGATTCTGAGCGAGGAAGTCCTCATTTGACCCCTAGCTCAAACAAAATTGACGACGTAACCCCGAGCCCCGGATGCGAGCGCAAATGAACGGCAGGGAAAAGAAGGCAATTGGATGTTCCGTGGCAATCACCCAACGCGCGTGGATGAAAAAGGGCGGCTCAAGCTGCCGGCGGAGTTCAAGCGCCTGGTCGACGAGCAATACGGGACCCAGTTCTACATCACCAGCAAGGATGGTCGATCCGCTGAGATTTACCCCTTGCCGGAGTGGCAAAAGATCGAAGAAAAGCTGGCGCAGATACCCAGCTTGAATGCGGCCAAGAAGAAGTTCCTGAACCGGGTGAACTATTACGGTCAGATGTCGGAGATGGATGCGCAGGGGCGGGTGTTGCTACCCCAGATTTTGCGGGAAACGGCCAAGTTGGCCGGCGATGTGGTGGTTTTTGGGGTTCAGACCTACCTCGAAGTGGCCAACCACGACGAGTTCAAGCAGGCCATGGACACCGATCCACTGACTGCGGGCGACCAGCAGGCGTTGGCGGACTTTGGACTTTAGCGTAGACCCCCCAGGGGGAGCACATGGAACGCAGTAGCCCGCGGCATGTGCCGGTTCTTTTACAAGATGCGATCCGGTATCTGAATGTGCGCGCCGGCGGAACCTACGCGGATGCCACCCTCGGTTTTGCAGGGCATGCCGCCGCCGTCGCCAGGGAACTAGGCGGCCAGGGCCAGCTGATTGGCTTCGACCGCGACCCCGATGCGCTGGACATGGTCAGGGAGCGATTCGAGGCCCTGGGCGAAGAGCTGGGAGAGCGGATGCCCCGATGGGAGTTGCATGGGGAACCATTTTCCACCATGGGCCGGCACATCGCGGAAGGCAGTCTGGATGGATTGCTGGCCGATTTTGGGGTCAGCTCGATGCAGCTGGACACTGCGCACAGAGGATTTAGTTTTCAGGCGGACGGGCCACTCGACATGCGGATGGATCCGCGTCGGGGACCGACTGCCGAACAAGTGGTAAATCAGGCTGACGAAAAAGTTCTCGCCGACCTGATTTACGAATTCGGAGAGGAAAGGAGATCGCGGAGATTTGCCAGAGCCATTGTCAGGGCGCGGCCGATCCAGACCACGGCACAACTAGCCAAAGTCTTATCGGCCGCCGCCCCGGCGATGAAATCTGAGCGAGGCCGCCATCCGATTCATCCAGCGACCAGAATTTTTCAGGCGCTCCGAATTTATGTAAATGCCGAGCTGAGCGAGATACAGGCGCTGTTACAGATGGCGCCCCGCCTGCTCAAGCCGGGGGGAAGGCTGGTAGTGATCAGCTTTCACTCGCTCGAAGACCGGCTGGCAAAAGATGCTTTGCGCGAGGGCGCGCGGCAGGGAGTTTTCGAGGTGCTTACGCGCAAGCCGGTGACGGCTGGCGAAGAAGAGACGGATCGCAACCCACGCTCGCGCAGCGCCAAGCTGCGGGCAGCGGAAAGAACAGAGAAGCGGCAGGGCAACGAGTAGCAAAAGGCGGATGGAAAAATGGCAACACAGACAATCGCGCACGACCTGACATACGGATCGAGACGGTACAGCCAGCAGGTGGCGGAGCGGAACCTTCACCTATTCGCGGCGCAACAGCGCGCGCGGCGGGGGCCTACCCCCGAAGTCTTCTGCTGCAAGCGGCTCGACAACTCCCGCCTGGTCAAGGCGGCGGATCCGGTGCGGGTGCGTGAGATGCGTACTTTCACCGCGGCCATGAGCCTGCTCTTTATGTTCGTCATGTTCTACGGCTGGCAGCACTTCAGCGCGATTGAGTATGGGTACCGTGTGGAGGCTGAGAAGCAGCAGCGCATTTCACTCGAGGAGCAGAACCGCCAGCTCCGTTTGACCGAAGCCCAACTCTGCGACCCGCACCGCATCGATCGCATGGCCCGCAAGCTGGGTCTCGACGCGCCGCGGCCTGGACAAGTAGTCAGCGGAGACAACACGCTCGATGCCAACGCCCCGGTGGTAGCAGCCTCGACCCTGCCGCCCCGTCTGCGCTAGCCATCGATGAGTTTGTTTCCAAACTCTGTCAGTTGTTCGCAGCTGTCCTCAAGAAGAACCAAGACGGAGATATCAGTTGTTAAAACCCGTCCTCAAGAAGAACCAAGGGTGCCCCATATCTCGTGCCGTTACGAGATGTGGGATTCCGCGTCACTTCACTAACAGCCTTTACCCATCGAGTTTTTTAAGGGACCAGGGTTAGCGTCCGTGTCTCCCACCCCTTGGTTCCTCGCAAGGACAAAAGTGAAGCAGCTCTTATCCTTCCGCAAACCAACGCGCACTGAGCCACAAGACTCAGGCCCGCAAGCCGGCGTCTCCGCGGCCCGGCCCCTCACTACGGGTGTCGTGCATCGCCGCCTGGGCTTTCTCCATATTTCCCTTTTCTTTGTAGCGTGGGTCATCATTATCTGTGGGCGCCTCGTCTGGCTGCAGGTAATCCACTACAAGGACTTCGTCGACCGCGCCGCTCGTCAGCAACAGCGCACCTTTGAAGTCGCCCCCCGCCGCGGCATCCTCTACGATCGCAATCTGCATGAGCTGGCCATGACTGTGCTGGCAGACTCGGTGTACGCCGTGCCTTCGGAAATTGCCGACCGGCAGGATCCCGACGGGCAAGCCAAGCGCGAGGCGATCGCCAACGCGCTGGCCAAGGTAGTGCACACCGATCCCACCGACCGGTTCACCAGTGCACATCAAATTGCGGCGCGCCTCACCGCGTCGCGGAACTTCGCCTGGATCGCGCGCAAGCTCGAGCCCGCCGAAATCGAGCGGGTGAAAGCCCTCAACCTCAAAGGCGTCTACTTCCAGAAAGAATTCAAGCGCTTCTACCCCAACACCCAACTCGCCGCGCAGGTCCTGGGATATGTGGGCACCGATGACAATGGTCTGGGTGGCCTGGAGCGCAAATACAACCAGGACCTCCACGGGGTGCCTGGCCGCATGCTCACCGCGATCGACGCGCGACGCCATGTTCTGGACAGCCAGGAGCGCGAGCCCGATCCGGGAGAAAACCTGGTTCTCACCATCGACGAGAACATCCAGTTCATGGCGGAGCGCGCGCTCGATTCCGCGCTCGAACGTACCCATGCCGCGAATGGCACCATCGTTGTCCAGGATCCCTATACCGGCCAGATCCTCGCCTTGGCGATTCGCCCAACCTTCAATCCCAACGATTTTCGCCACGCCACCACCAGCCTGCTCAAGAACCACGCGGTAAGCGACGTGTATGAACCGGGTTCCACGTTCAAGCTGGTGACTTACTCGGCCGCACTGGAGCAAAAGGTCACCAATCCCGACCAGATGATCGATTGCCAGGGAGGCAAGATCGAGCTCGCGGGAAGAATCATTCACGATAATCAAGGCGAACACTTTGGGGTCATTCCAGTCCACAAGGCCCTGGAAGAATCAAGCGACGTGGCTGCGGTGAAACTGGCGTTGAGGGTGGGTCAGGACAAGTTCAGCCAATACATCCAGGACTTCGGTTTCGGCGCACGCAGCGGGGTGGAGTTGCCTGGCGAAACCCGCGGGCTCCTTCGCCCGGTGCACAAGTGGGGACCGTCGTCGATCGGTTCGATCGCCATTGGCCAGGAGATCGCTGTTACGCCGCTGCAACTCGTGTCCATGGTTTCGACCATCGCGAATGGAGGCATCTATCTGCCGCCGCACGTGCTCATGCCAGGGCACTTGGATCGCAGCCTCGACCCAGGCAAACTACGGCCGTCGCCATTCAAGTCGGGTGAAGACCTGCCCGACCCCCTGCCGCCCGGCGCGCATCGCGTGATTTCCCAGATGACCGCCGCGCAGATGCGCAAGATGATGCAAGGTGTGGTGCTCTATGGCTCGGGTAAGCCGGCGCAGCTCAACGGCTACTCCGCCGGAGGCAAGACCGGCACCGCGCAAAAGATCGATCCGGCAACCCATCTTTATTCCAAGACCATGCACATCGCGTCGTTTGTAGGCATCGCGCCGGTCAACAACCCGGTGGTCTCCATTGCCGTGGTCATCGACAACCCGCAAAAGGGGCCGTCCTATTACGGGACCGCGGTTTCCGCGCCCGTGTTTGCCGAGTTGGCGCAGAAGGTGCTCGAGTACCTTGGCGTGCCCCACGATACGACTCTGGTCGAGCAACCCGCGTCGGCCGCGCAACATGCAGACCCGCAGCTCGATGAGGATGCGCCTTCAGAACATACCGGCGATCTAACCGCGCTCTTTGCCGAAGTGAACAATCTGCCCGCGGATGATCCACTGCGCGCCCAGGTGAATGGCCAGCAACCAGTGCCATCCGCGGCCAATGAGCTGACACCAACTGCGCCGCCCGCAGCCGAGAAAACGGTAGTGGCGCAGAGTGCTCCGCCGCTACCGGCGTTGACCGTGCATCCCCCCGAAGCGAAAGAAGAGATGCCTGCTCTCGACCCCATGGTTGTCAACACCGTGCCTCACGTTTCTGGCCACGGAATCGTAGTGGATGCCGGCCGCCGCATCGGCGTGCCGTCCTTCGTGGGTGAACCGCTGCGAGTGGCGGTTGAAACAGCGGCGACCGCCGGCCTGGCGATACAGATTGTGGGTAGCGGCATCGCCAGGGAGCAGGTTCCGGCACCCGGCAGCATGGTGCCTTTAGGAACAGAGATCGTGGTCCGCTTCACTCGTTAAGCCCTTTTTCACTCCTGGTGCATTCGAAGCAACTAATCCCGACGTGGTTTTTCCTCAAGAGAAGCCGCACCTCGCTCCGCTCGCCTGTGCAGAGTAGAAGTGAAAATGCATTCGCCTCAGCAACACTTCCTCACATCTGGTAAGAGCGCGAGATGTGGGGCAACCGGCGCCCGTGTCAAAATAAAGCCCACGGGAGGATGACCACGCGTGGATCTCGATAAGGTTTTGCGCGGTGTCGACTTCATCCGGCGCGGCGGACCCAATCCCGAAATCACATCCGTCGAGTACGATTCGCGCCGGGTCCATGATGGATCGCTCTTCGTAGCCTTTCGCGGGGGAACAACCGACGGTAATCGCTATATCCCGCAGGCGGTCGCCCAGGGCGCGCGAGCCATCGTCACCGATTCCGCCCAGGGATTTGCCGTCGCAAGCGAATACCCAGCCATAGCCGCAATCCAGATCGCCCACGGGCGCCACGCACTGGCGGCGGTCGCAGCAAATTTCTTTGCCCATCCGGAAGCACAGCTCAAACTCAGCGGTGTGACGGGAACCAACGGAAAAACAACAACTTCCTTCCTGCTGGAAGCGATGCTACGTCATCAGGGCCGTAAAACGGTGCTGGCGGGCACCATCGAATACCACGCCGCCGGAAAAATTATTCCGGCGCCGCACACCACTCCGGAGTCACGCGATTTGCTGGAATTATTTCGCGAGGGTGTGAATGACGGCGCGACCGAAGCGGTCATGGAAGTATCCTCGCATGCGCTCGAACAGGATCGGGTCTTCGCTCTGCATTTCGACGTGGCCATCTTCACCAATCTCACCCGCGACCATCTTGATTATCACGGCACCATGGAGCACTACTTCGCCGCCAAGCGTAAGCTCTTCGACGGCTCCGCCGGAAAGCCGCCACGCGTGGCCATCCTCAACCAGGACGATGCCTACGGCGCCATGCTAAAGGACAGCACAGCCGCCGAGCTGGTCTACACCTACGGGCTGCACCAGGGAGACTTTCACGCCGCCGGGCTGCAAATGGAACCCTCCGGCATGCGCTTCGAAATGATCGCTCCGCAAGGCAAAGTCACAGTGGCTACCCGCCTGACCGGAGGTGTGAATGTTTATAACCTGATCGCTGCGGGCGCTGCCGCGGTTGCCCGCGGCCTGACGCTGGACCAGGTCGCCGCCGGCGCCGCTTCGCTCGATAGCGTGCCCGGCCGGTTCCAATCTGTCGACTGCGGCCAGGATTTTGCCGTGGTCGTGGACTACGCTCACACCGATGATGCGTTGCGCAATGTCATCGCCGTTGCCCGCGAGTTCGTCGCCCAACGCGGCGGACGCGTCATCACCCTGTTCGGCGCCGGGGGCGATCGTGATCGCAGCAAACGTCCGTTGATGGGGCAAGCGGCGGGCGCGGGCAGTGACCTGGTGGTGGTCACGTCTGATAATCCCAGGGGGGAAGATCCACTCTCCATCATCGAGCAGGTGCTCCCAGGGTTAAGCGGAACGGCGGCAGGTGTTATCGTCGAGCCTGATCGCCACCACGCCATTGAATTGGCCATCGGCGAAGCGCGTCAGGGGGACCTGGTGTTACTGGCCGGGAAGGGCCACGAAAAAACGCAGACTGTCGGCAACCAGGTGATACCGTTCGATGATGTCGCCATCGCGCGGCAAGTATTGCTGGCCAGGGAAAAAGGCGAATGAATCTGCAACTACGTGACATCGCGGATTGGGTTGGAGCAGACCTCAGAACGGTGGACGGCGATCCAGCCGAGCAGCCGGCGACGGGATATTCCATCGACACGCGAACCCTCGCGCCGGGGGACCTCTTTTTCGCCGTCCGCGGGGAACGCTACGATGCGCATTCCTTCGTTCCTGCTGCGCTTGAGCGAGGCGCCCGCGCCGCGGTCATCGCCCGCCGCAAGGTAACCGATTTTCTTGAACTCGCCCATACCCACACACTGCTGATCGTCGACGACCCACTGATCGCGCTGCAAACGCTGGCCACGGCGGTGCGCCGCCATTGGAACAAGCGCGTCATCGGGATCACCGGCAGCGCGGGCAAAACCACCACCAAAGAAGCTGTTGCCGAGGTTCTTGCAGCGCGCTTCAAAGTGCTGCGATCCCAAGGCAATCTCAACAATGAATTTGGCTTGCCCTTGCAACTGCTCAAGCTGGAGCCGGAGCATGAGATTGCAGTGGTCGAAATGGGCATGTCGCATGCCGGTGAAATCGCGGCGTTGGCTCGCATCGCTCACCCTGACTGGGGCGTCATCACCAATGTGGGCAGCGCCCACGCCCAGAATTTTCCCGATGGCGTGGCGGGCATCGCCCGCGCCAAATACGAACTGGTGCAGAGCCTCCCCGCTTCGGGTATCGCCTTCCTTAATTGTGACGATCCTTATGTGGCCCAATTCGGCCGCGACTTTCGCGGCCGGTCCATCTATTTCGGCATGGGTCCGTGCGCCGATCCACGCGCTTCGGACATCGAGGAGCTCGGTGCGGAGGGGGTGAGGTTTAAGGTCACCGCCGGCGAACAGCAGTCCACGGTGAAGTTGGCATTGCTTGGGCGGCACAACATCTGGAATGCGATGGCGGCGATCGCGGCTGGTTTTGAAGCGGGCATTCCGCTCGAGGAGTGTGCCGCGGCGGCCGGCCGGCTCCGGCCCCCTGACAAACGCGGCGAGGTGCTGCACATCGGCGGCGCAACGGTGATCAATGACTGCTACAACTCCAACCCGGAAGCGCTCAAGTCGATGATCGCAACCCTTGCCTCCATGCCCGCCACGCGCCGCATCCTGGTAGCCGGCGAAATGCTGGAACTGGGAACCGAGGCGGTCGAGTTGCACCGCCAATGCGGCGCGGCCGCCGCCAAAATAGGCATCGACCTGGTGGTCGGGGTCAGGGGAAACGCCCTGCATATCGTGGAAGGCGCGCGCGAGGGTGGTGCCCTGGCCATCTTTGTTGCGACGCCGCTCGAAGCCGGGGAGTGGCTCAAAGCAGAGTTGCGGCCAGGCGATGCTGTGCTGCTGAAAGCATCCCGCGGAGTAGGCCTGGAGCAAGCCCTCCGTCTCCTCTAGATCTGTTCAGGCAACGTGGTCAAGTGGAGAACCGCAGGTCTCCGGTCGAGATGACAAAGGAGACGGCACGCTTCCTTTTGCATTGGATTGTGGACAGGGACGCACCGCAGATCCCTCGGCTTCGCTCGGGATGACAAATGGAAGGCCGACGCTTCCGTGGACATCGCGGCCCACCCGAGAGGATGAAAATGTTGTCGCTAATCTCACCCCCCGAATGAAGTGCCATCCCGACCGAAGCGGTAGCGGAGTGGAAGGACCTGCTGTTCTTTCCAGCAAAGCCAAATCCCGACCGAAGCGCCCCCTCCCCTTTGTCATCTCGACCGAAGCGCAGCGAAGTGGAGAGATCTCTGTGTGGATGCTCACTCTTGGAAATGTTCTTCGACAGAGCGGTAGCGGAGTGGAGAGATCCGCGGTTTCCATTCGCCCTCCTCCGATGCGGACGGCGCGAGAAACTCCCTCCACTAGTTGGCCCCTGTGGTTCACGCAGAAAACCAACACAGACATGCACCCGATGGCCTGTAAGATAGCCACAAACCTGAAACGGGTGGCGGAGGAAGTTTGCTTTACTGGCTCCTTTATCAAAAACTTTTCCCCTACTTCAGACCCTTCCGCATCTTCCGGTATCTGACGTTTCGCACTGCTTTTGCCAGCCTCACCGCGATGCTGATAGCTCTGCTCATCGGCCCATTCGTGATCGAGAAGCTGCGCGAATTCCAGATCAGCCAGTACATCCGGGAAGACGGCCCCAAAGACCACCAAAAGAAGGCCGGCACTCCGACCATGGGTGGCGTACTTATTTGTATCGCCATCCTCTTACCCACCCTGCTGTGGAGCGATCTTTCCAACCAGTTCGTCTGGTTGGTGATGTGTTCCACCCTCGCCTTCGGCGCCATCGGTTTTGCTGACGACTACATCAAAGTCGTCCAGCGCCGGAATCTCGGCCTAACGGCCGCGCAAAAAATGGGCCTGCAGATTATTACCGGGGTAGCCGTCGCTTTCGCGCTGCTGATCATGCGCAGTGAGAGCATTTACTCCACCCATTTGATGGTGCCGTTCTTCAAACGCTTTCGCCCCGATCTGTCCATCAGCGCGCTGGGCGCGATTCCTCACCTGGGCATACTCGCCTTTTTGCCCTTCGCCATCTTCGTCACCCTGATCATCGTCGGCGCGAGCAACGCCGTGAATCTTACCGACGGACTGGACGGCCTGGCCATCGGTTGCACCATCATCGCCGCGGCGGCGCTCACCGTGCTCACCTACGTGAGCGGCAATGCGGTGTTTTCCGATTACCTCGAGCTACAGCGCATGCCCATGGTCAGCGAAATCACCGTCTTTTGCGGAGCCATGGTAGGCGCCAGCATCGGCTTTCTCTGGTACAACGCGCACCCTGCCGAAGTGTTCATGGGAGACGTGGGCTCGCTCGCCCTGGGCGGAGCCATCGGCACGGTGGCCGTGGTTATCAAGCAGGAACTGCTGCTGCCCTTTATCGGGGGCATCTTTGTGCTCGAGGCAATCAGCGTCATCCTGCAGGTTGGCAGCTATAAACTGCGCAAAAAGCGTATCTTCAAAATGGCTCCTCTGCACCATCATTTCGAGTTGATGGGCTGGTCGGAGTCGAAGGTGATCGTCCGTTTTTGGATCGCCGCGCTGGTGTTCGCGCTCTTTGCCCTCACCACCCTGAAACTGCGCTAGTGGAAGATTGCTCCATGGAACTGAAAGGCAAAAAAGTATTAGTTGTTGGCCTCGGCAAATCGGGCCTGGCCGCCGCGCTCTTCCTGCGCCGTCGCGGCGCCCAGGTGACCGTGTCCGATCTGCGAAGCGCCCAGGCCCTGAGCAAAGAGATTCCCTCCCTGCTCGAGGCAGGTGTTTCGGTGGAAGCCGGCGGACACGGACTGCTGACCTTTCGCCGCCAGGACCTGATCGTGGTCAGCCCCGGCGTCCCCCTGGATACTCCGGAACTCATCCAGGTGAGGAACCTGGGCCTGCCGATCATCGGCGAGTTGGAACTGGCTGCGCGCTTCCTCAAAGGAAACGTCCTGGCGATTACCGGCTCCAACGGAAAAACCACCACCACCACCTTGTGCGGCGAAATCTTTACCGCCAACGGGCTTAAGACCCTGGTCGCAGGCAACATCGGCTTACCTGTCATCGAGACGGTCGATCAGAGTACGGCCACTGGTTGGTCGGTACTCGAGGTCTCGAGCTTCCAGCTTGAGACCACGCAGAGCTTTCATCCCCGGATTGCAGTGATCCTGAACATCACTCCCGATCACCTGGACCGCCATGGCACATTTGCAAACTACGTAGCCATGAAGGAAAGAATATTCGCCAACCAGACTGCGGATGACTACCTGATCCTCAACGGAGATGATCCCGTCACCCAGCAGGCGGCCAGCCGCACCAGGTCGCAGGTGGTATGGTTCAGCCGCAGTAAGATCGTGCGCCGTGGCGCCTTCCTCATGAACGGCCTGGTGATGTTTCGCTCATCGGAGCAGGCTTCTCCGATACCGATCGTTCCTTTGGCCGACATCCCGCTGAAGGGCGAGCACAATGTCGAGAATGTGCTGGCTGCCATTTGCGCGGCTTGCATCGCAAATATTCCTGTCGAGGTGATCGCGCGTGCGGTCGCGTCCTTCCATGCGGTCGAACATCGCCTCGAGTTCGTGGCCGCCATCCAGGGCGTTGATTACTACAACGATTCCAAAGCCACCAATGTGGATGCTACGGCGAAGGCAATTGCCTCCTTCCCGGGCAACATTCACCTTATCCTTGGAGGTAAGGATAAGAACTCCGACTACACGCAGCTGAACGCTTTGTTGCGGGCGCGGGTCAAAGCGGTTTACACCATAGGCTCAGCGGCAGAAAAGATCGAAGGGCAAATTGCGGGGGTCACCCCAATCGTCCACGCCGGGACGCTCGAAGCGGCTGTTAGCCAGGCGGCAAGCAATGCGGTGGCAGGAGATGTGGTCTTGCTGGCGCCTGCCTGCTCCAGCTTCGATCAGTTTGAGAACTACGAACACCGGGGACGGGTTTTCAAGCAGGCAGTGATGGCGCGTAAAGAATCCAGTCAGGTTTCGAGTGAAGGGGCAGGCGTATGGCAAAGCGCGTAGGAGTCGACAAGTGGCTCTTCGGCATCACCGTCCTGCTGGTCTTCATCGGGCTGCTGATGGTCTTCAGCGCTTCCGCGGTCATGGCCGAGGACCGCTACGGTTCTCCCTACAAATTCTTGAGCAAGCAGGCTGGGTGGGCGGTGCTTGGACTGGTGACGATGACCCTGTTAATGCGCATCGATTACCGCAAATTCAACCGGCCGATCGTTGTTTTTCCCGCCGTTGCCCTCACCACGCTGCTGTTGCTGGGCGTCTTTCTCTTGCGCGACTCACACAACACGCACCGCTGGATCCGTTTCGGAGCCTTCTTCACTTTTCAGCCATCGGAGATTGCCAAGCCGGTCATGGTGCTGTTTCTGGCCTGGTTTCTGCAGGACAAGCTGGACTCCATTCGCGACTGGCGCAACACCATCGCGCCTGCCGCTCTCCCGGTCCTGATTTTCATTCTGCTCATCGTGAAAGAGCCTGATTTAGGAACCGCCCTGGTCTGCGCCGGCGTGGCGGCGCTCATGTTTTACCTGGCAGGAGCAGAGGTAAAGTACTTTGGCTACGCTGCGCTCGCCGCTGCCCCCGTGCTATGGTTCCTGCTCTTCCGCGTTCCCTGGCGTCGCGCGCGCATGCTGGCTTTTCTGAACCCCGAAGCCGATCCGCAGGGCTCTGGCTTTCACACCATTCAATCGTTGATCGCGGTCGGCACCGGAGGCCTGCGCGGGCTGGGATTTATGGAGGGCCGGCAAAAGCTCTTTTATCTGCCTCAGCCGCACACTGACTTTATTTTTGCCAACATCGCCGAAGAGTTGGGCCTGATTGGTGCGCTCGCCATCGTTGCCCTGTTCGTCGCCCTCGGTTATCGCGGACTACGCGCCGCCAGCCTTTCCAAAGACGTGTTCGCCCGCTTTCTTGCTTTCGGCATTACCGCCACGATTCTCATCCAGGCATTCTTCAATATCAGCGTGGTGCTTGCGCTTGTCCCCACCAAAGGCATTACCCTCCCCTTCATCTCCTTTGGCGGAACCTCTCTGTTCATCACGCTGGCCAGCATCGGCGTGCTGTTGAGTCTCACCCGGGAGATCGACTGACGCACATGCGGGTCATGATTGCCGGAGGTGGCACGGGGGGCCACGTGATTCCCGCGCTCGCCATTGCCGGCGCTCTTAAATCCGCTTATGGCGCGGAAGTCTGCTTTATCGGAACCTCCCGAGGAATGGAGACGCGCCTGGTGCCTCAGGCCGGCTATGCCCTCGAACTTATTGATGTAGGTCAGCTGAATCGTGTCAGCCTTGCTACCAAACTCAAGACCCTGGCCGCGTTGCCTCGCGGCATTTTTTACTGCATGCGTTTGCTGCGCCGCTGGCAACCGCAAGTGGTGGTCGGTGTCGGGGGTTACGCTTCTGGACCCGCGATGCTGGCGGCACTCCTCCAGCGCCGGCCCACCCTGGCCTTTGAGCCGAACGCCGTGCCCGGCATGGCGAACCGGCTGATCGGTAAACGGATCCGCGCAGCCGCAGTCAATTTTGCTCCCACGCTGACTTATTTTCGCAATGCCGAAGTCACCGGAATCCCGGTGCGCCCTGAGTTCTTCGCGCTCCCTACTCGGCCGTTGGACAGCCCGCCTCGGCTTCTGGTGATGGGCGGCAGTCAGGGAGCGCGCGCCCTTAACCAAAGAATGCCCGAGATTGCCAGGGGACTATTGGATGCCGTTCCCGGCCTGACCATCCTGCACCAGGCGGGCGCTCGCCACGCCGAGACGACGGAAGCGGCCTACTCTGCCAGTGGGGCGGCCAGCGAGCGATGGCGCGTACAGCCCTTTCTGGAAGACATGCCCAGGCAGTTTGCCGCATCGGATCTGATTCTGGCCCGCAGCGGAGCCAGCACGGTCGCGGAACTCGCGGCCAGTGGCAAGCCATCGCTGCTGGTGCCTTTTCCCCAGGCCGCGGACGATCATCAACGCAAAAACGCCGAAGTGTTGGTCCAGGGAGGCGCCGCGGCAATGCTGCTGGAACATGAAATGACCGCCGCGGCCTTGTTGGAAACGCTCTCGGGCCTGCTCAAGAATCAAGAGAAGCTGACCGATATGTCGATCCGCGCCCGAACCTTCGCCCATCCCAACGCTGCGGCGAGAATCGCCGAAATGGTAGCCGAGCTCGCCTAGTCGGCGACGAAACGACGGGTGCCCCATCCTTTGCGTTCTTTGCAAAGGGTGAAAAACAGAGAGCTTATGAAGATCCCACCCTTCAAAAAAAGAAGGGTGGGGCACCCTTCGTTTGTTGCGCCTCTGCCCAAGTGAAAAGTGCGCAAAAGAAAACGGCTGGCGAATTCGCCAGCCGTTCCCGTGGATCATTGTTGATGGTTACCGGTGACCACCACCGCCACCGTGTCCGCCACCGCCACCGCCATGGAAGCCACCACCGCCGCCCCCACCGTGGAATCCGCCACCACCACCGCCGAAGGACCCCCCGCCGCCGTAGGACGGATGTCCACCGCCACCACCATAGGATGGGTGTCCAGCGGCGCCGCCTGCGTAGGCGTGTCCGCCGCCGACGTAGCCAGCAGGGCCGTGTGAGAAGCTGTTACCGCCGCGAGCATAGCCTACCCCACCGTGATAGCCACTCCCGTAGTATCCGCCGTGGCCGTAATATCCTCCGTGGCCATAGTAGCCACCGCGGCCATAGTAGCCACCATGACCCCAATAACCGTGGTACCAGGGGCCGGCGCCAATAAAGAGCCCACCCACAAACCAGCTTGGTCCGTAGTAGCCATAAGGTGCGCAAGCATAGGGGTAGTAGTTGTAGTATCCCCAGGAACAAACTGGAGCCGGATAGCCATAGCCGTAATCACCGTACCCGCCACCAACCCCAATACCAACAGAGACCTGGGCGTTCGCGGGAGTAGAAAGAAACGCTGCGGGAACCACCATGGCGCCGAGCAGCACAAAATATCTAAGGAAGCGCATTTTGGACCTCCTCGCCAAGGCATCTACATTGCGTAACCAACCGCTTTGGCGTACCACCAGCACTCCTGGTTAACTTTGGGTGCCTACTACCTGTAACAACACTTTCAATTAAAAGTTGCGCCTTCAAGACCGGCTCTGGCAAGCGAATTGCTATCTTTCGATACCCACCCGGCAGGTTTCACTTTTTGTACCTACATATTAGATGCCGCACCCTGGCAAGGGGAAGCAACCACCGGCGGCTGCTACATTAGGGAGTGAGCCACACGACCCTGCCCTCGCCCGCCATGTTCGCCAAAGCACAACGCGTTCATTTCATTGGCATTGGGGGCATTGGAATGAGCGGGATCGCTGAGATTCTACTCAACCTTGGCTACTCTGTCTCCGGTTCGGATTTAAAGCATTCCAGCATTACCGACCGCCTGGCCACTCTTGGCGCAACTGTATTTGAGGGCCACGCCGCCGGCAACGTGGTCGGCTCCGGGGTGGTTGTGACCAGCTCCGCCGTCAACGAGCGAAACCCTGAGGTGCTGGAGGCCAGGCAGCGCAAAATTCCTGTGATCCAGCGCGCCGAGATGCTGGCCGAGCTGATGCGGCTGAAATACGGCATCGCGATAGCCGGCATGCACGGCAAAACCACCACCACTTCGATGATTGCCACGGTTCTGGCTGCGGGCGGGCTCGACCCAACCGTGGTGGTCGGAGGCCGCGTCGATGCCATGGGCTCGAACGCGCGTTTGGGAAAATCGCAATACCTGGTGGCCGAGGCGGACGAGAGTGACCGCTCCTTCCTCAAGCTTTCGCCCATTCTTTCCGTGGTCACCAACCTCGATCGCGAGCACATGGATTGCTACCGCGATATGGAAGATGTGGAAGCAGCCTTCCTTGAGTTCATGGAGCGGGTTCCGTTTTACGGTGCCTGTACTGCGTGTATCGACAATCCCCAACTCGCGGCCTTGCTGCCGCGCGTGCAGCGGCGGGTCTTCACCTATGGCATGTCGCCGGTCGCCGATTATGTCCTCCGCATGCTTCCCCCTGCGCCTGAGGTGCGATCCCGCTTCGAGGTAGCTGCGGGAGGTCTGGTGCTCGGGCCGTTCGATCTGAATGTTCCCGGCCGCCATAATGTGCTGAATGCAACCGCCGCGGTGGCCATTGGCACCCAGCTCGATGTGTCCTGTGCAGACATCGCGCAAGCGCTTCGCGGCTATCGTGGAGTAGATCGCCGGTTTCAATTGAAGGGTTGTGCCCGCGGCGTGAATGTCGTTGACGACTATGGGCATCACCCCACCGAAATTCGCGCCACGCTGAACGCGGCGCGAGAGTCGGGATATCGCCGCGTGCATGTCATCTTTCAGCCCCATCGCTACACCCGCACCCGGGACCTGATGGCGGAGTTCGCCACCGCATTCGACGATGCCGACACTGTGCAGGTTCTGGACATCTATGCCGCCAGCGAAAACCCCATCGCCGGTGTCGACGCCCCCGCGCTGGTTCGCGCAGTGGGCCGCAAAGAGGTACAGTATGCATCATCGTTTGAAGAGGCGGTCAATCGCACCGTTGCCCAGGCAGGCGAAGGCGACGTGATCATCACCCTGGGTGCGGGCAGCGTATCCCACGTGGCAGGCATGGTGCTCGAGGCACTGGCACGCTAGGTAAGAAAATGACGGGTGCCCCATCCTCGAAGCCGCCCTTTTCGTTCAGGCGTGGGATCCGCCACCGTGATGATCGAAATGGAACGCTTCCGCCAAAAGCCGAATGGCATCCGGCAGGTCGCGCTCAGAACTCGCCGTAAAGCAGATGCGAAAGCAGTCATCATCCGGCGCTCCGGAGAAGAATGCCCGCCCCGGAGCAACGCTTGCCCCCGTTTCCTGCGCGCGCAAAAGCACCGCTTCCATATCTACCGGACGGCGCCATCGGCACCAGATATAGAGTCCTCCCCGAGGAATGGAAAACTCCAACTCATCACTCGAGAAGTTCTTCCGCAGCGAGTCCACGGCAACCTTTTGCAAAGCAGAGTGCGTCGTCCGCAGGTGCGTAAGGTGTTCCTCGAAGACGCCGTTCTCCAGTAGCTCAGCCATGACCAGTTGCAGCAGCCCCTCGGTAAACAGATTAGCCCGCATCTTGATCAGCGACAGTTGCTTGACCATATGGGGAGGAGCCGCGATCCATCCCAGGCGCAAGCCAGGCGCCAGCACCTTGGAGAAGGTGCTGAGATAAATCACGACATTGTGCCTGTCCATGCGATAAAGAGAAGGGGGAACCGATCCGCGCAAACGCGTCCTGGAGTAGACGTCATCCTCAAGAATGGGCACGCGATAACGCGCAGCCAGCCGGAGCAGGCTTGCCCGCTGCTCTTCATCCATCGTTCTCCCGGTGGGGTTGTGGTACGTGGGCATGGTGAAGATCAACTTCGGCCGGTGAGCAATGAGCAATCTTTCCAGTGCTTCAGCGGACCATTCCTGCGTATCCCATTCCACCAGCCGCGCGCCGGCCGCCTGCAACGCCTGGATAGCACCAGGAAACGTCGGCCGATCGATGATGACCCGGTCACCCGGTTCCACCAGGCAGCGCGCCAACAGGTCGATGCCTTCTTGCGCGCCGGCCACGATCAGGATGTGGCTACTCTCTGCCTCGTCATAGGCGGCAATGGCCCGCCGTAAACGCGGCTGGCCTTCAGTAGGCGCAATGGCCATGGCAAGCAGAGCATCGTTAGCCAGCACTTTATTCATGGCTTTACGAAACGGTGCAAGCGGAAAACAACTAAGCGCGGGTGTGCCTGCTGAAAGGCGGTAGCGCAAATTGGGCAACCGGCTTTGCGCCAGCATCTCGAGCACAGGCTCGTCCAGCAGATGGGCCTGGCGTGAAATCTTGCTACTCCACTCAATAGGATTGTCTGCCGGCCCGCTGGGGCAGACAAATGCCCCGCGATGCGCAACACGGCGAATCGCTCCCTGCTTTTCTAATAGGAGATACGCGGCAGTCACTGTATTGCGGCTTAAGCCAAGCCGTGCTGCTAACGCCCGCTCACTCGGCAGACGGTCTCCGGGTGAGAGCTGCCCCAGCGCAATTTGTTGTTCAATGTGCCGCGCAACCTGCGCCAGTAGCAAGGCGCCTTTCTTTCGCACCAGGCGCAAGTGAACCACTGGGGCCTTTGCTCTTGCGGCAATCGGCGCCACGGTCAAAGACCCCCGTACCAATCGTAACCGAGCTTGGTCCAGTAGTCGTCGGGATGCTGGTCCGTGTAGGCGATCAGCCCAATGCGCTTGATCTGCTTATACCCGTACTTTGTGGGCGCGTGCAGCCGCAGCGGGGCGCCATGGAACTGCGTCAGTGCGCCGCCGCCCATTTCCGTCACCAGCAGCGTCTGCGGATGCATGCAGACATGCAAATCGTAACCGACATAGTAGTCGCCGTTGGGCGTTTCCATATAAACGTACCGGGGCAGCCGTCCATCCGCTCCCCTTTGCGGCGGGTAGGCGGCAATGAAGTCTGCCAGCCGAACCCCGGCCCAGTGCACGATCTGGCTCCACCCCTCGATACATTTGAACTGCGTCACCATCTCGTGCCTGGGCAGCTTCAGAATGTCTTCGATCGTCAGCAGCAGGCCGGGTGTTCCGGGTGCAAGGGTGGAAAGGCTCCTGCCTGCTTCCTCCAGCCCTCGCGGCATTCTTCCGGCACGCTGCTCCCGCATCTTTTCCGTCGCAACCATCGACTCCGGCGCCATCTTCTCCGCCGTATCAGCGCTGGGAGCCACCTTGGTGTCGTGCCCCATGTCTTCAGCCGTTTTCATGTCGGAATAGCGGTATTCCCACGCCGTAACGTCAGCGACATATTGAGGAAAGTTTTTGGCATTCGCGACACCGGTCAGCTGCAGGCGCCAACTTTCCGGAACCAGGGCTTGCTTCAGCCCATATACCCCATTCACTCGCAGATCCTCCGCACGCTTCAGCGGGTAGGTCGGAGCGAGCGCCCGATCATCGAAAATGGCTCGCGAAAGCGCGGCGTTGGTCTGGAACGCCCGGCGCAATAATTCCGGCTGCATGTTGAGCCGGCGGCTCTCATCGATCCAGTGATACAGTCCCCATCCGGCGGCTGCGCCGGCGGCGGCGATGGCGAAACTCCGGCGGGTGTGCTTGCGGCTTTCCCGCAATACGGCCGCATCCGCGGCATCCTGCTCGGCCAATGAAGTCGGCGCCGCTGGCGCCGGTTCCGGATCGGGAGGAACGGTGACTGTTTCTTTTTCCGTAGGCTGGCTCATGCCCAGTTCTTCCTCTCCGCCTCAAGCGACGGTTCCTCCACCGGCTTCACTTCCAGTCCACTCACCATGCTGCGAAAGTTATTCCAGCCTGCCAGCACCACCTGGGTTACATGGATAACGAAAAAGCCGCAAAAGCCGATGGTCAGCCAAAAGTGTTCCCACCGCGCCATCTCATAGCCGCCCAGCAAAGTCGTCAACCAATGCGCCTGGGTTGGCTTGTAGATCGAGAGGCCGGTGAGCAGACTTCCCGCGCCCATCAGGATCACCGAGGTGTATGCAATCTTTTGTGCACCGTTGTACTTGGTCTGGGGTGGCATGTACTTGCTCAGGTGCAGGTCCTTCAACGTCACCTGGATGGCCTCGATCAGGCTCTTTCGATCGGGAACCACAAACCGCCATTCGCCGGAGAAAATAGTGAACAGCACATACAGGATCCCGTTGATGGCGAAGATCCACATGAAGAAAAAGTGGTACCCGAGCCCTTCGGTTACGTGGTACGGAACATTCAATGCCTTCCAGAACCACTCCGGAAAAAAGCGGAACACGGTGAAGGGGCCAATGCCAATCCGGTAGACGGCATGTGGATGCTTATAGGCGTTGTCCGAGTCGTTCCAATAGATCAGCATCCCGCTCCAGATCATGGTGAAGAGAACAGGAAAATTGACCCAATGCATCCAGCGGATGGCCAAAGGATGCTTTTTGTCCAGTCGAATCCGCGGCACAACCGGAACTGCTTCGACCGGTTTGACAGGCGTTGCCGGTGGGGCGCTCATCTCGACCGGCTTATCGTCGACCGGTGTATCGGTCGATTGCGCAGTCGCCGGTGCGCCGGGAGCCACGTCTGGTCCGTTGATCCTCGGCTTATCCGGAGATGTCGGGCTGTCGTTATTTTCGCTCTCGTCCATGTGCCCAGTCACCAATCCCAGCATCTCGCCTTATGATGGCCGAGTACAAGGCCAGTTTATCCTCGATGGTGCCAGTTTCCGTTTTCGACGACGTCGTGGAAAACCGCAGGACTCAAATCGGCATAATCCAAAACCTGTACTTGCAGCGCGGCCGTTTGAGCGGAAGCCTTCCTCGCATTGCCCGGCAGGGCCACAACGAGCAGCAGAAGTAAACAGCCTCGGTTTGACATGCGCCGAGTGTGACCCGAAGATCAGATAATAAAAATGGTCTGGCGCGGACCTCTTCCTGACTTTTTTATACCCAGGAAGATGACGAGCTACCCGGCTGTCTGCAAAAGGGATAGAGTCGTGGATTCCCTGGCCGAAGGACGCCGGCAATCGGCCGGTTAAGGTTGTGTCCATTGATTGGCGAGACGATTGGGCGCTACCGCATTATTGAGAAGTTGGGTGGCGGCGGGATGGGCGTCGTCTACAAGGCGGAGGATCTGTCTCTGCGCCGCTTTGTCGCTCTAAAATTTCTCCCCGAGGACGTCGTTCAGGATCCTCAGACCCTGGCCCGCTTTCAGCGCGAGGCGCAAGCCACCTCGGCTCTGAACCATCCCAATATATGCACCATCTACGAAATCGGCGAGGAAGACGGCCGCCCCTTCATCGTGATGGAGTTTCTCGACGGTGTGACCTTGCGGCACCGCATTTCCGGCAACGCGCTTCCGGCCGATGTTCTTCTGCCCATCGCAGTGGATATTGCCGACGCCCTTGACGCCGCCCACGACGCGGGCGTGGTACACCGCGACATCAAGCCGGCGAACATCTTTATCACCCGCCGCGGCGATGCCAAAATCCTTGATTTTGGCCTGGCTAAAGTCCTGTCGCCCGCAGTGAATGAGTCAGAAACAAGCGCAGGAAGAACAACCGCCCTCGAAGAGCACCTTACCAGCCCGGGTTCGATGCTGGGGACCGTGGCCTATATGTCACCGGAGCAGGTACGGGGCAGGGAACTGGATACCCGCACCGACCTGTTCTCCTTCGGGGCGGTGCTCTATGAGATGTCGACCGGCGTCCTGCCTTTCCGCGGGGAGAGCCCGGCGGTGATCTGCGAAGCAATCCTCAACCGCACGCCTGTGTCTGCGGTGCGGCTGAATCCGGAGGTTCCGCTGGAGTTGGAGCGAGTGATCACCAAGGCTCTGGAAAAGGACCGCGATCTTCGTTACCAGCACGCAGCCGATATCCGGACCGACCTGCGGCGGTTGACCCGGGACAGCAGCCGAAGCGAAGTCTCTATGGAACTGCCAGCTCGACCGGCAAAACCGAAGTCGTGGAAGCCCTATTTCTATGCGGCGTCCTGCGTCCTGCTGCTGGCCATCGCGGCGGCGTCCTACTTCTTGCACCGGCCAGCGGCGCCGCCCCTGCCGCCAGGCACCCAGTGGCAACAGCTTACGTTCTTTACTGACTCGGCGATGCTTCCCGCCTTGTCTCCGGATGGACGTGTGCTCGCCTTCATTCGCGGAGGCGGCTCTCTCTTCTCAACGGGAGATCTGTACGTTCAGCTACTTTCGGGCGGGGCACCGGTGCAACTCACTCACGACGCGAAAACAAAGATGGACCCCTCTTTTTCTCCGGATAACTCCCGTGTGACCTATGGCGTCGTCGAGCCCTGGGATACCTGGGAAGTACCCGCTCTGGGCGGCGAGCCTCGCTTGCTCTTGCCTAATGCTTCGTCATTGAAATGGATTGCGGGAGGGAAGCGGTTGCTGTTTTCCGAGATCAAAGAGGGGCTGCACATGGCGGTTGTGACCACGGATGAGAGTCGCGGAGACAGCCGTGACGTCTACGTGCCGCCGGGCAAACGCAGCATGGCCCACCGCTCGTATCTTTCGCCGGATGGCCAATGGGTTCTTATTGTCGAGATGGATAGTCGCGGAGAGTTTCTGCCATGCCGGGTTGTTCCATTCCAAGGCGCCGGCGATGTTCGACCGGTAGGACCGCCCAATGGCGAATGCCTTTCGGGCGCGTGGTCCCCGGACGGTCAATGGATCTATCTCACAGCCCGGACGGATGACTTTCATATCTGGCGCCAGCACTTTCCCGATGGAAAACCAGAACAACTGACTTTCGGCCCAACGTCGCAGGAAGGAATTGCGATGGTCCCCGATGGCAAATCGTTCATTACCTCGGTGGGTTCACAAGACAGCACGGTGTGGTTGCACAACAAGGATGGAGACCATCAAGTTTCTTCCGAGGGAAATGCGTTCCAGCCCACATTTTCCGCGGATGGAGGCAGCCTCTATTTCCTGATGGCGAATGGCCAGACGCGAGGCGAAGAGCTTTGGGTCAAAGTGTTAGCGAGCGGACGATTAGACCAGGTTTTGCCCGGCTATTCGATGGACGAGTATGCCGTCTCCCGCGACGGGAAGGAGGTAGCATTTTCCATGAGTGACCAGGGTGGCCGTTCGAGCTTGTGGATTGCGCCCACCAGCCATCGCTCTTCTCCGGTGCGCATTTCGACGCCGGGGGCAGTCGAGGACTCTCCTTTCTTCCTGCCCGACGGGGACCTGGTTTTCCGAGCGATTGAAGGCGGATCCAACTATCTTTACCGGATGAAAACCGATGGCACCGACCGGCGGAAGATCACCTCGGAACGCATCCTCGATTGCCTGAACGTCTCACCCGACGGTCGCTGGGTTTTTGCTGCTGCTCCCGGGCCCGACGAGGAACACAACACTGTGACCAGGGCCTTTGCCCTGGATGGAAGCACCTCTGCGGATTTGTGTATTGGCTACTGCGACCTCGCTCTAGACAGGAGCGGAAAAACGGTTTTTCTCATGTTCCATGGGCTTCATTCGGGGAGCTATCTGGTGCCGCTGATGCACGATTCCGGGCTTCCAAAAATCCCAACAGGCGGCATCAAGCGTATCGAGGACATTCCCTCCACGAGGAAGGCGGTCATCCCGGAATACGTGCAATCCGCTTTCGATCCCGTCACCTACGCTTACGTACGAGAAAATCCGCGCCGCAATCTTTACCGCATTCCCCTGCCATAATAAGGTTCTCCACCAAATGGGCGACCTGGAAAAGCAACCCGGCACACCCACGCGCGCTGACGAGCAACTGGTGCGCGCCATCGGACCGTGGAGCCTTGGGGCGAATGCCGTGAACAGCGCGTTAGGCGCCGGCATCTTTGTCCTCCCCGGATTGGTTGCCGCCATGCTGGGTCCGTCCGCGATTCTCGCCTATTTCATCTGCGGACTCGCCGTCGCCCTCGTTCTCACGTGCTTCATCGAAATCGGCAGCTTCGTCAAACGCTCGGGCGGCGCGGTCGCCTATGTCGAGGAAGCGTTTGGACCCATGGTTGGGTTTCTCGCATGGGTTCTTTACTCGGTTGGGTTCTCCATTCTGTCGAATGCCGCTCTCGGCGCCATCCTGGTCGCCTCAGTGACGCCCTTGTTTCCGGCGTTGGCTCATGGAGCGCCACGGGTTATTACCTTATTGGTTTTATATGGCGGGCTCGCTGCGGTAAATATTGCCGGTGTCCGGCAGGGAATTCGTTTCGTGGTGGTCACGACCGTCGCCAAGCTCCTCCCCTTACTTTTGGTGATTGTGGCTGGTCTGATCGTGATGCATTGGAGGGAGCTGCGATGGACCGGATGGCCTCCCCTTGAAAATGCGGGGGAAGCATCGCTGCTGCTCTTCTTCGCGTTTCAGGGTTCGGAAGATTCGCTCACCCCTAGTGGGGAAATCAGAGATCCGGCGCGCACCGTGCCCCGTGGGATGTTTGGCGGGATCGCCGCCCTCATCTTTATCTATGTTGCGTTGCAGGTTGTTAGCCAGGGTGTGCTGGGGAAGGGACTCGCGCTTGAATCCACAACCCCGTTGGCCTCCGTAGCCGGGCACATCCTCGGAGCCCCCGGGCGGACGCTGATTCTGGCCGGCTTCGCGGTCTCCATCTTCAGCACTCTGGTGGCGGGCTTGCTGACTACGCCGCGCGGCTTTTTCCTGGTGGCGCAAGACGGCATGCTGCCCGCCGCGCTTGCCCGCGTGCATCCGCGGTTTCGCACGCCGTATGTCGCCATTCTCACGGTCGCGGCGCTGGAATTTTTGCTGGCGGCGACTGGCGAGTTCAGGCATCTTGCTGTTTTGTCCAGCGCTTCGAGCTTGTCTATCTATCTGGCGATTTGCCTCGGCGCTCTGCGCTTACGCTACACACGTGTGCGGCAGCCCGGCGCCTTCCGAGCTCCCGGCGGCCCGACGATAGGCATCCTGGGCGCACTTGTGGTCATTTGGCTTCTGTCCCATTCGACGCGAGTGGAGGTCGCGGCGCTCGCCGCCACTCTGAGTTTGGGGATTGTCTACTTCTACGCGCGAAGACTGCAGTTGTCGCGGAGAGGTTCATAAACCTCGTCTCAAGGACGAGCGTGCCCCGCTCGGGCCTGTCAGTTGATACGTCTGTTCATGTCTTGACGGCCGGGCTAATTAGTATCACAATGTAATTCTAATCATGCTGGGCGAATTCGAATACCTGTTGATTACCGCCGCTGCCGGGCTTGGAAACGCCGCCTATGGTGCGGCCATTCGCGAGGAAATTGAAACCAGCACGGGACGCAAATGCTCTATCGGCGCGCTCTATACCACCATCGATCGCCTGGAGACCAAGGGCCTTCTGGCTACCTGGATGGGGGAATCCACGCCCCAGCGCGGCGGGCGCTCCAAGCGAATGGTTCGGGTGACGCCGAAGGGTGTGCAGGCCGCGAAACGCTTCTACGACACAGTGGTTCGGGCCAGTCGGGGCGCAACCTGGGTAACGGACCGTACAGGAGCCGCCTCATGATGACTGGCTGGTATTTCGTCGAGACTACAGCTCAATTGCTGGAATATGAGCAGCGCGAAGCGGTCCTCGGTGACTTGATGGAAGCCGGCGAAAACGCCTGCCAGGGTGTGCTCAGTATCCTGGGATTAGCCTTCCGGCTGCAGGTTGCCCTTTGGAAAGACTGGCGTCCGTGGCTCGCAGCCTTCGCTACATCGCTCCCGGCCAGTTTTCTGCTTATGGGCGTTTCGCTCTCGGTCAGCCAGTCGTATCAACGTTTCGCGTACGCGAAAACGCCGGGGCCTTCCGCTTTTCTTCTCCTGCTGTGCCAGGTCGTATTGCTGATCGGCTGGTCGTGGAGCGCTGGGTTTGCCGTAGGAGCCATATCGCGACGGACCGTTTGGGTCAGTGCGATTCTTTGTTGCTCTCCATGCCTTTTTTGCCTGGCGCGGTTCCACGTGCTGTCCATGCCGAGATTTTGCCTGCTCCTCTTTCTCTTGCCCGCGATCTGGGGAGCCGGTCAGAGCTTGCGTGCGATGCGCATCAATCTGGGTGGCTCGGCAGGCTTTGCACTCCTACTTACCGGGTTGACGATTGCCACCTGGAATGGCGGAGGCCACCCCTGGTGGAGTCCTCGTCCATGGATCATTGAGGGTGCGTTGATTTGGCCGGCGTGGTACCTGGTGGCCGTCGCGTGGCGGCAAACCAACGGGAAGCTGCTTTTCAGCCAGGAGTAAGCAGGATGCGCCGAACCTCAGATTTGGTAACCTTCACTGTTTTTGCCGTATTAAGCGTGACCTCCCTCGCGGCTGCGCCCACGCCGAGCAGGGTGGTGAGCAGTGAGATTCATTCCGCCAGCTTCAACCAGGACAAAATTGGCACCAGCCCAATCAGGAAGATGGTGGTCTATCTTCCCCCTGGGTATGACGATTCTCCGCGGCGCTATCCTGTCATTTACTTTTTCCCTGACGCCTTTGCGGGCTATCGCGACATTTTCGACCACAAAGGTGCGCAGGAGATTTTCGATCGGGCAATCGCCGCCGGGACGATTGACAAGTTCATTCTGGTCGCAGTCGATATGAACACTTCGTTAGGAAGCTCCTGGTGCGTCAATTCTCCTGCGACTGGGAATTGGGAAGACTTTATCGTCCGGGAGTTGCAGCCCTACGTCGACGCCAACTACAAAACGTTGTCCGTGCCGTCGTCGCGAGGAATCGCTGGGGAATTTATGGGGGCCTACTGCGCGATCCGCCTTGGCATGGAGCATCCGGACGTCTTCACCTCGGTGTACGGATTGCATCCGGTGGGGACGGGCTCCGGTCTCAAAGTTATGCTTTCGTTGCCGAATTGGGATCTTATGGCCAATGCGAAATCTTTGGACGATGTGAGGAAGGATGGGTATTCCACGATCTTTACCAGCATCTTTCAGGCTTTCCTGCCGGACCCGGATAGGCCGCCTCTGTATATCGACATGGCGGCGCACAAGAGCGGCGATCAACTGGATATCGATACCGGATTGGCGGCACGGGTGCGCGCCAACTTCTTTCTGGAGTCGATGGTCCCGCAATACGCCGACAACCTGAAATCCCTGCGGGGACTCAAGTTCGATTGGGCGCGCAGCGATCTGAATCAGGATCACGTTTATTCCAACCAGGCGTTCACGCACAAATTGAACGAGTTTGGCATACCGCACGAAGCTGAGGAGTACAACGGGACGTGGGGAGATAAGACCTGGGGCAACGACGGCCGGTTCTACAGTGAAGTGTTGCCCTTCTTCCAGAAACACCTGGTTTTCGATGTGGCCGGCCGCGACAAAGCCGGGTTTTAGATCTCTGCGCCCCGGGTTTGACCGAAGACATTTGAGGAGAGATCCGCGGGCCAGCGGGTCCGTCCAATTCGGGTTTTTCCACAGGCTGTTGGAAAATCTGTTTCCTGCGCTTACATCGCCAACGCAGCTTGGTTTCTCCGCAGCAAAAATTCCCTGAAATTCATTGATCCCACGGCAGTTATTTCTTTCTAAGTCTCTTTTAAGAACCTCTCCGCGCGAATCTCTCCGGTAACGATCCACCTTTAAAAATGACGAAATGGGCGAGGATTTTGCACTATTCCCGCTTGCATTGCGGGCAAGGTGCCGCTATAGTCCAGCTACTGATTCTTAGTAAGGGTCAATTAAAAAGCAGCCCCGTAGAAGTTGCCGACCTGGTTCCAACGAGTAGGGCCTGTTTCACATGTTGATTTTCGGAGGCGAGTATGAAACGCAATTTCTTATGGGGCGTAGCCCTCATAATGGCCCTGGGGCTTTTTAGCGCCAGCCAGCCCGCTGGTGGCCAACAGACCACTGCATCCATCACAGGCACAGTTGAAGATGCGGCCGGAGCTGCCCTGAACGGCGCCACCATTACGGCGAGCGATACCGAGCGGGGCACGTCCAACACCACCAAGACAACCCAGGGCGGCGTATTCAACTTCACCAACCTTCCCATTGGGACCTACGAAGTGAAAGCGGAGGCGGCCGGGTTCGACACCACGGTCCAGCCACCCATCACGCTGGTGCTCAATGAGAGAGCGCGTCTTGACTTCAAGATGAAGGTCGGCGCGGTCACTAACACGGTGCAGGTCTCCTCCCAGGCCCCTCAGCTGCAAGCCGATACCACGCAGGTCAGCACGCTGCTCGATGCCACCACGATTGCCGCCATTCCGCTGGCCACGCGCAACTATGTCGAGCTGACGCTGCTGGCGCCGGGCAGCATCACGGCTGACAATTCCACTTTCAACTCCGGTGACAATGCCAACTATGGTGGCCGTCCATCTATCAATGGCAACCGTGAAGAGTCCAATAACTTCATCCTCGACGGTATGGATAACAACCAGACCTCGGAAAACAATCTGGCGATTACGCCCTCCCCCGACTCCATCGAGGAATTCAACCTGATCACGTCCAACGCCCCGGCAGAGTTCGGCAACTTTCAGGGTGGAATTATCAATGCGTCGATCAAGTCCGGCACCAACCAGATCCACGGAGATGTTTGGGAGTTCTTCCGCAACAATGTTTTGAATGCTAACCAGTGGGAGAACAAATTCGATGGCCCGGGCGCCGAGCTGCCCAGGGCGGCGCTGCGCTGGAATATGTTCGGGGGTACGGTCGGCGGCCCCATCTGGAAAGACAAGCTGTTCTTTTTTGCCGATTATCAAGGGCAGCGTTTCGATCATCCGACGACTGCCAACTTCATGACGGTGTTCACCAACGCACAACGCAACGGCGACTTTTCCGGAATCTCGACTCCGCTGAAGAATCCGACGACCGGCACGCCTTACGTGGGCAACCAGATTCCCATGTCCCAGATAGATCCGGTGGCGGCTGCGCTTTTTGCGTCGAAATACTACCCCACGCCGATCAACAGCAACGCCATCAACAACGCGGTCAACCTGACCAATGAGTCCATCAACACGGACCAGGGAGATGCGAAACTCGACTGGAACCTGACGCAGAGAGACCGCCTCAGCGGGCGCTATTCGCAGGCCTACCAGAACGACCCGACCACGAACTCGCAGGCCATCCTGGGCAATACTTATGTCCACATTCCGATGACCAACGCAGTAGGAACGTGGACCCACACCTTTAGTCCCAACATCCTGAACGAGGCGCGGTTTGGTGCGTCGTGGATGACGTTTGCGAGTGGAGCGGGCTTTGTCTCCGGCATCGGCAATCTGGGGGACGAACTGGGGATAGCCAACGCAAACACGGCAGGGGCTGGTTTGCTCGAACTCGGTTTCGGCGGTGGAACCGCTACCGAGATTAACCAGGGGACGCTGACCAATGTTGGCAATAATCTGGTGAACTCGAATTTCGCGGACACCGTGATCCAGTTTGACGACGGGGTAACGGTAACCCACGGCAAGCACGTCTTCAAGATGGGTTTCCAGCTGTGGCGTTTTCGCATGAGCAACTTTTATAGTGGCAATAGTGGTGAGTTCGGCTCGCTCATTTATGGGGGCGCCTTCACCGGAGATCCCTCCTCCGACTTTTTCACCGGCTATGTGGCCGGCACCGGCAAGGGAACCAGCCCCACTGCCGCCTGGCACCAGATGGCCTGGCGGTTTGGAGGCTACGGCCAGGACGACTGGCGGATTACCCCGACCCTGACGTTGAATCTTGGATTGCGCTACGAAGCGACCACTCCGTGGGTGGAACTGAACAATCGCCAGCTCAACGTAGATCTCACGTCCGGCGCCCTCGAGTATGCAGGGGTAGACGGCAACAGCCGTGGACTCTACAACTCGGTATACGGAACACCGGACCTGCAACCCCGTGTCGGCTTTGCCTGGTCGCCCGCGGCCTGGCAAGGCAAAACGGTCATTCGCGGCGCGTTCACCATCTCCTCCTATTTGGAAGGAACGGGAACCAACCTGCGGCTTGCACGCAATCCTCCCTTCACGCCTACCGAAGTTACGGCCAGCTACAACAATCCGACGTACAAGTCGGAGCAAGGGCCCATCCAGGCCGTCCCGGGCGATCCCTTTGCCGGAGCTGTCTTGTACGTGTGGGATAAGAAGATTCAACCCGCAATTGACCAGCAGTGGAACCTCACCGTCCAGGGCCAGGCCAGCGCCACCACGACCTTCCAGGTTGGCTATGTAGGCCAGCATGGAACGCACCTGATGGTACCGACCCCTTACTCGCAGAAAACCATCACCGATGGAGTGGTCACACCGGGCCTCTACTTCACCGGCAATCCTGACCTGGTGAACGACATCTCGGAAGTGTCGGGGACGTCGACCACCGGGTTCATGACCTACAACGCGCTGCAGGCGGTACTGCAGAAGCGTGTTTCCAACGGTCTTGAGGGACAGGTCGCTTATACCTGGTCGAAATGTCTCACCAACAACAGTGGGTATTTCGGTACCTGGGGCGGGGCGGCGCAGACCACCCCGGCGCAACCTTACTACCAGAATCTCTACGACCCGCATGCCGATTACGCTGGTTGCTACTACGACTCCAGGAACATTCTGTCGGCGTACGCTACGTACGATCTGCCGATTGGCAAGGGTAAGTTGATCGGCAAGAACATGAACTCGGTGGCCAACGCGGTCGTGGGCGGCTGGCAGGCTTCCACCATCCTCTCCATGCACAGCGGCTTCCCGGTTGCCATTTACGAAGGCACCGACTGGTCGGAAACGGGTTCGCGTGGAGAACGTCCCAACTGTGGACAACAGCAAGTGTTCGGCCGTCAACGCAGCGTGTCGGGTGGCGCCTTCCAGGGCTATCAGTGGCTGAGTCCAAACGGATTTTCCGAACCCGCGCCATTGACCTTTGGAAACTGCCCCGCGCAGGGACCAGTCACGGGAGCCGGGTACACCGATACGGATATCGGCCTGTTGAAGAACTTCCATATAACCGAATCCAAGTACGTCCAGTTCCGCGGGGACTTCCTGAACGCCTTTAACAATGTTCAGTTAGGCCATTTCAATAACAACTTCCCGAGTAATACGTTCGGATTGGTCAATACCTCGCAACCGGCAAGGAACATCCAATTCGCCTTTAAGTTTTACTACTAGCAGTGCCTGATAAACTTGGGGGCAGGCGCTTATTGCGTCTGCCCCCTTCTTTCATGATGCTGAAATTTTCCAAGCTGGCCCCGCTGATCTTCTTCATGGTTGTGGGCGGCGCCCGCTCCCTCTCGCAAGTGGCTCCCAAGGCAGCGGTGAGTGCGAACGTGGCAGAGCATGGCGCGACGTTGGCGGAGAGCGGCCACTGCGCCGAAGCTTTGCCCATCCTGCTCAAAGCCCACACCACCGATAAGGAACTGCAGAAGAGGATGGGGCTTGATGGGGTACGTTGCGCTACGTCGCTGCAGCAGCAAGATGCCCTGTTCGAGTTTCTGCGAATACTTAGCCGGCAATTCCCACGAGATCCCGAAGTTCTGTATGTATTGACCCACGCTTTTTCCGATCTGTCGGCGAGCGCAGCCCGGGAGCTTGCGCGCACCGCACCGAATTCGATTCCCGCACTTGAAATGGATGCGGACGCGAACGAACAGGAGCGGAACTGGGACGCGGCGGAGAAGGATTACCGAAAAATTCTCGAGCAAAATCCCCGCTATCCAGGCATCCACTTCCGCCTTGCGCGGTTGTTGCTTTCGAAGCCGAACCCCGCGCCCGATTTTGCCGAGCAGGCTAAAAAAGAACTGCAACAGGAACTTGAAATCGATCCGGCGAATGCCGGTGCGGAATACGTACTGGGCGAACTGGCGCGCCAGGCCCAGGATTTGCCCAATGCCGTACAGCATTTCTCCAAGGCCACGCAACTGGAGCCCAACTTCGCAGATGCTTACCTGGGGCTGGGTATGTCGCTTCTGGCGGAGAAGAAGTACCCGGAAGCGGTTGCTCCGTTACAAATGGCGGTCAAGCTTCAACCCGGAAATCCCGCAGGGCACTACAGCCTGGCGACTGCCTATGCGCGCACGGGACGAAAGGAAGAAGCGGAAAAGGAATTTGCGTTGCAACAGCAGACGTCGGGAGCCGGGGCCGGACCGGGGGCCCAGAATCCTCAGTGATGGGCAACGCTGCCAGGCTGTCCCGCCGATTTTTCCTCAGAACTCTCGCCGGCATTGCCGGATCCAGTGTATTCAGCCGCTTCGCGGGAGCGGCTCCCACCGCGTACCCCTTCGAGGAAGTGCCCGCGTCCGCCAGCCGGATTACCTGGGTACACACCGCGGGTAAATCGGACCAGAAATACCTTCCCGAGACCACCGGAGCGGGCTGCGCGTTTCTGGATTACGACAACGACGGATGGATGGACATCTACCTGGTCAACAGCGGCAAATGTGACTTTTACGATCCCACTCCTCCGCTGCGCAACGCGCTTTATCGTAACAACCGGGATGGCACGTTCACGGATGTTACCGAGAAGGCGGGTGTGAGCGCCGGCGGCTATGGGCAAGGGGTCGCCGTGGGCGACTACGATGGTGACGGTTTCCCCGATCTGTACGTAACCCAGTACGGACGATGCATTCTTTACCACAATAACGGTGACGGCACGTTCACCGATGTGACCGAGAAGGCCGGCGTGGCCGCTCCTGGCTGGGGTTCGAGCGCGGTTTGGTTCGACTACGACAACGACGGCAAGCTGGACCTGTTCGTCTGCAACTTTGTCGATTTCAACAAGTCGAAGAATCTTAACTGCGTTGCCTACAACAAGCCGGGCTATTGTGTTCCCACGCTGTACAAGCCAAGCGCCAGCTGGCTCTTCCACAACAATGGCGATGGTACGTTTACCGATGTAAGCAAGTCGTCGGGGATCGCGAAGTACCTGGGCAAGGCATGGGGTGTGGTGGCGACCGACCTGAACAATGATGGCCGGATGGATCTGTTCGTGGCCAACGACACGGCAGAGAATTTTCTGTTCATGAACCGGGGCAAGGGAAAATTCGAAGAGATTGCGGCCCTGGCAGGCGTGGGTTTCAGCGAGACCGGCCGCCCCCGCTCGGGCATGGGCGTCGATTCGGCCGATGTGAACCAGGATGGCTGGATGGATTTGTTTGTAGCCAACATCGACCATGAGAGGTTTTCGCTCTACCAGAACAACCATGATGAAACCTTCGATGACCAGGCCAACGCGACATCGATTGGCGCGGCGACCCGTTTGATGAGCGGCTGGGGGCTGAAGTTTTTCGACTACGACAACGATGGCAACCTCGATCTCTTTTTGGCTAACGGCAACCCGGACGACCTGATTGAAACCATGCAAAAGGACGTGACTTATCGCGAGCCGCTGCTGCTGTTTCATGGGGACGGAAAGACGCTGCGCAATGTGAGTGCGGAGAGCGGGCCGCTTTTTGCGCGGAACCTTTCCGCGCGAGGGCTCGCCGTCGGCGACTTCGACAACGACGGCGCGGTGGACGTACTTATCTCGGTGAACGATGATGCTCCTTTACTGTTACGAAATACAGCCGCCCGGGACAACCATTGGCTGGGTGTAAAGCTGGTAGGCAAAAAGTCAAACCGCGACGCGGTGGGGGCACGCATCACTTACCAGGCCGGCGATCTGAAACGCAGCAGAACCAAAGTGGGCGGTGGTAGTTATTTGTCATCGCATGATCCACGGATGGTGCTTGGCATCGGCAAGCGGACGAAGATCGACTGGCTGGAAGTGAAGTGGCCCGAGCCCAGCGGCCTGACGGAAAGATTTGCAGAGCTGCCGATTGATAAGTACATCACGCTTCGTGAAGGCGAGGGGAAGTGAGCAGTTAGCTCCGGAAACGATCCTGGAGCTTAGCACTGCAGAACTGCCCCCGCGCAAGTGAAAAACTGCTGGAACGAGCCACCGTGTCCAGGCCGCTTCCTATTCAGCCCGAAGTGCTTGCATAGGATCGACGGAAGCGGCGCGGCGAGCGGGGATCGCGGCCGCGATCAAGCCGGAGACCGCGAGCAAGGCACAGACGGAGAGGATGGTAACCAGGTCGTGCCGGCCGAGACCAAAGAGAAATGCCTGAATGGCGCGGGTGGCGAACCACGAGGCGACGAGGCCAGAGAAGAGACCCAGCGCGAGCAAGAGCGCGGCCTGCCTGAGCACAAGCAGCATCACGGCGGCCCGTTGCGCGCCGAGCGCCATGCGGATGCCGACTTCGTGGGTGCGGCGGCTAACGGAATAGGCCATGAGCCCATAAAGGCCGACCAGAGCGAGGAACAGCGCGATGGCAGCGAACACGGTAAGCAGAGAGGTTTGGAAGCGGCGCGCCGCATTGGCCTCCGATGCAAGATCGCCCATGGTCTGAATGTCGCCCGCTGCGAGGTTGGGATCGAGGGAGTGAAGAACACTACGAATGGTAACTGCGAGAGATTTCGCCGGAAGGGTGGAGCGGACGGCAATGTATCCACCTCCGAACTCTAAGTCGGGATGATAGATTTGCGGCTCGGCGGGTTCTTCCAGGCTGGTGTGGCGTACATCGCCGATGACACCGACAACGGTGCTCCATTGAACATGGTGTTCGTCGGTGTTGATGCGGCCGCCGATGGGGTCGCGATTGGCGAAGTATTTCTGAGCGAAGGCCTGATTGATGATTACGTTGTGGGAGCCGGAAGACTCGGCATTGGTGAAGGTGCGCCCGGCTACGAGGGGAATTTGCATGGCCGACAAATATTGAGGTGTGACCCAGCGCCCTTCGGCCAGTTGATCTTTGTCATTGGGATAGCCATCCACTTGAAACATGCCGAGGCTTTCGGATTTGCTGAGAGGCAAGTAGTCGATTCCCCCTACCGACTGCACACCGGGAATGGCTTCGAGCCTGGCGAAAAGATTGCGGAAGTAGTTGACGCGCTGGGGCGGGTTGTAGCGTGCATCGAGGGCGATATTGATGGTGACGGTAGATTGGGAGAAGCCGGTGTTGACGGATTGAACGTTGATGTAACTGCGAATGAGCAGGCCTGCACTGGCCAGCAGCACCACGACGAGCGCCGATTCAACCACGATGAGGGTGCTTTGCACACGGGTGTGCGCGCCGGCCACAGTGCGGCTGCCGGCGGTGGCGAGGAAATCGGTGAGGTTGATTCGCGACATGGCCAAGGCGGGCAGAATGCCGCTGAGCACGCTGGTCAGCAAAGACACGGCGACGGTGAAGAGCAGGACGCGCGCATCCAGCGAGGCTTCGCGGAAGCGCGGAATGTTGCCGGGATCGAGGTGTGGCAGCAGGCGCAGAAAGGCGAACGCCAGGCAGGCGCCGATCGCTCCCGCGGCAAGGCCGATGAGCAGCGACTCGGTGAGCAGCTGGCGGATCATACGGCCCCGACCCGCCCCGAGCGCGGCGCGGAGGCCCAATTCGCGCATGCGGCTTGCCGCACGGGCCAGCAGTAGATTGGCCGCATTTCCGCAGGCGATCAATAGCACGATGGCTACGGCGCAAAGCAGCAGCCACAAGAGAGAGCGTACGTGGCCAACGGTGCTGTCGACGAAGTTCTTCACCGAAGCACCAAAGCCGCGAATCTGAGGGTCGTGGAGCTTATCGAGCCGCACCATGATGGCGGCCATCTCGGCCTGCGCCTCGGCGACTGAAACGCCGGGCCGGAGGCGCGCAACAGCATAGCCGCTGGCGTTGTCGCGATCGGCGAGTTCGTGAGGTGTAAGGGCGAGCGGGATCCAGACCTGGGTTGTCTTGTATTGCGATTCTCCGTAGGGTAAGTCGGTACTATGCGGATACTCGAAGCCCTGGGGCATGACGCCGACGATTTGGTAGTTCTTGCCGTCAAGCAACAGAGAGCGATGGAGAACGTCAGCGGCCGAGGCGAACATGGACTGCCAGAGCGCGTGACTGATGACGGCGACTTGTGCATGCCCGGATTGGTTATCGCGGGGACTTATCGCCCTGCCAAGTTCAGGAGGGGATTGAAAGGTTCGAAAGAAATCGCCATCGACGCGCGCCGCGCTGACGCGTGCCGCCGCGCCCTGGGAAGCAAGAGTGAAGATGGACTGACCGAAGGCGGTCATGTCCTGAAAGGAGCGACTCTCTTTTTTGAGGTCGTAAAGGTCGGCATACGCCGGGCCAAAGACCTCAACGGGCAGCTTGAACTGGGGATTTGGTGTGTAGAGATAGACGAGCCGGCTGGGATCGCCGTAGGGCAGTGAGCGAATGAGAACCGCGTTTACCAGGCTGAAGATGGCGGTGCAGCCGCCGATGCCGAGGGCAAGGGTGAGCACCGCGGTTAGGGTGAAGCCGGGGCTCCTGCTCAAGGTGCGCAGGCCATAGCGCAGGTCCTGTATGGATTGTTCGATCCACAACACGGAGCGCTGGTCGCGATGAGCCTGTTTCGCCTGCTCCACGCCGCCGTAAGCGCGTCGCGCGGCCAGCCGTGCTTCTTCAGGCGACATGCCGCGGTGTTCGAAGTCGTCGGCGAGCAGGGTGAGGTGGGACGCGACTTCGCGGGCAAGGTCTTTTTCGACGCGCTTATTGGCGAGAAGACTGCGAAGCCTGGCAATGATTCTTCTGGAGTGCGCCATGGTTATTGTTTCTCCGCGAGCAGCTTTTCCACCACGCCGGCCATCTGGCGCCAGCGTTTGGTTTCTTCATTGAGCGCCTTCAGGCCCGCCCTGGTGATGGTGTAATACTTTGCTTCGCGGCTGTTTTCGGTCTTGCCCCAGGCGCCGCGGGTCCAGCCGTGCTGCTCAATGCGGACGAGAGCGGGATAAATGGTGCCCTGGTTGAGATTCAAGGCGTCTTCTGAGACCTGCTGGAGCCTGTTGGCGATGGCGTAGGCATGCTGGGGCCCCATGGTGGCGAGGACGCGGAGGATCATGAGGTCGAGAGTGCCTTGCAGGATCTGAATAGGCATCTTCTTCACTTGGCAATCAAGTGAACATGGTTTCTCACTTGGATGTCAAGTGGGAGCTGCGGGACGGGTTGCAGACGGTGGAGGGGACGTAGGCACACCGAGACTCCAACTGAGCGGCGCTGTCTGCACGCCGAGACCAGGGTTAAGACAGATCCCGTCGCTTACAGCAAGTCTCCCGCCTGGCTTTAGAAGGCGTGCCGTCTTACGGTTTTTCTAAAATTGAATAAAATTCGATCCTTTTGGACGCTTTTGGGACATTTGCAGCGAGAGCAGGGGCTTCGAGTTCTTTTCAGAGACGTAAACGGAGCGAACCGTAGCGGCTTTCTTCGATAGAGGAGGGAACCCTGGTGACTGGAGCAACTGTGGCGCTGGTTGGGGATTGCGTCTGCGAACGGCTCAGAGGATTCACGGATGTAGGCTGGCTGGGGTTAGCGGGACCGCCCTGGTTCCGGCCCTGGTTCAGGTCCTGGTTCAGGCTGGGGTCCGGAGGCGCGGCGGGCCCGGTTTCGACTGGGGAAGGTACGGAGCCGGTGGTTGGCTCCTGCTGGCTGTCTAGCCAAGCGGTGGCATGGATCTGCGGGTCGGTGGTGGGCTGAGGAGCGGGTTTGTTCTGAGCGGAGCCGGTGCGCAGGTCCGGGATCAGGCCCAGGATGGTGATGATCAGGGTGAGCGCTTTGACCTGGCCGGTGATGCTGTTTCGGGTCATTTCCGGACTGAGGTTGGCGATTTCCCAGAGGCGGGCCAGGACTCGCTCGCGGTCCAGGTTCTGCCGGCGCAAGTCCTCGGCTTGCTGCTGGACGAGTTGTTGCTGCATAAGGGCGCGGTACTCGAGCATGTAGGCGCGGACACAGGGTTTGGACTTGATGTAGGCGGCGGTATTGGGGTTGAGACCCGCGGCTTCGGCAGCATGCTGGTCGGTCATGCTTCCAGAGAGGATCAGGCGGGCAAAGACCATTTCCCGATCGGTGATGAGGTCGGCGACTTTGTTTTTAGACATAGGTGGCTCCGTTCCGTTGGTAAGTTGTGAAACTGCTGGTGCGCCGCAAAGCGCGGTGAGAACACATAAAAAAATCCCGCGGCGGCGGGATGCAGGGGATTGGATGGTTTTGAGACAGGGATCGGGTGTGACACCGGACAGCGGTAAAGCTGTCCTTCGCTCGCGTGTAGGCCGAGACTACCGGCAACTGCCGGACAAGAGAGCGGGGACGCGAGAATCCGCTACCTGCCGAAATCGTCTACAAACAACGTATACCTGCTCCAGGATTGGAGCAAGACGCCGGGACGTTATTTCGCGCCGTGATTACTATTTGGGTGGTTACTGCTGGCGGGGGGTGGCGGCGGCGTTAGTAGCCGGAGCGGGTATTTTTCACAGCTTCCCGGCCCTTCTACTCCGACGCATTTAACTGTAGCGATCCAATGGGAATCCAGACAGATGAGTTTGCCTTGGCGTCACTTCCATCTGTCCGATTTCCCGTAATCATGAGGTAAAACTTCCCGTTTGGACGGAAGCTTACCTCGTGATTTATTGATAGAACGATTTGCCCGAGTCGTTTCTCGATGATAACTTCCCATCCGTCCCCGAGATACTCCCATCCCCGAGATACTCCCATCCCGAAACCTGTCTCAAAGTTCTCTGAGCCGTTTTTTTATGGACCGAAATACGTCGTAGGCGCTGGGCGCGAATGGACTGGCTTGCTGCGCGAGGTAGGCTCCCGTCGAATACGACAGGCTTCGAATCAACGGAATTGTAAAAGCAAAGAAATTGACGCCACAATTGGGAATGTTTGCACCTTCGGCGCAAGTTACCCCAGACATTTGCCGCCAAGTGTGGCTCAAACCTAAATTCATTCCGATGAGCATAAACACGCGCGCTCCGAAAAGCAGCGCAGGAACAGTCCAAACCCACTTGGCAGAGCGAGCTCCAAAGATTTTGAAAATTGAAAATCCCAGAATCACCCCGAAGACGAGGCCTAGGGTACAAGCCCTCCAAAGGACCATCGGGATCGAATGCGGATGAAGTAGAACGCCGAACGCGGTCCCCATTGCCCCCACCCCAAACACGGCGACCAGCATGTTCAGGACAAACGAGCCACAGACCGCCATGTGCGCGCGCAAAATCTTGACTGAAACTGTCATGGAAATGGTGGTGTTATCACTCGAAGATTTATCTCCCCTTTTTGTTGAATTCGTCAGTTCTTCGCGCTACCACGGCACGCCGGGGCGGGCGGGATGACAAAGGGGAGGGTGATGCTTCCATCAAGAGCGGTTGCTGAACTGACAGCGTTTTTCATCACATTAAGTGGGCCCAAACATTTCCCTCATTGGCCAGGATTTCATCCTCGGCAGTTTTCAGTCGTCCCTTACGGGACTTGATCGTCTTGGGGGAACCTACCCAGCACTTCGATGGGAAGAGCATACTGAAGGCCACAAAGGACTGTATAGGCTTATGCCGGGGATAAATCCCCGGCCTACTTTGAAACGAGTTTTTCCATCGGTGAACGCGGTAGCCTTCCTATCGATGGAGAATGCGTTGATCGATCAGCCGTGGTTTCGATACCAACACTCTCGAGCGGACCGCCGCACTTCCCACATCTCGGTTGTGAAAAGCCGTACCCTTCCACGAAGTTCTTGCTGGTTCTTAAAGAGTGGGGGCCAACCCTTGTGCTGCACTACACTTTGTGACAGATGCATCGCCTGAGCTCGGTCGACCTATCCATCGTTGCAATCTATCTTGTAGGCATTACCCTTTTTGGCCTGCGGTTTCGCAGCAAAGAGCGTTCGCTCAAAAGCTACTTTCTTGCCGATCGCAAGATTCCCTGGTGGGCTATCGCGTTGTCCATCGTGGCCGCGGAAACCAGCACGCTGACCATCATCAGCGTGCCCGGGCTTGCCTTCACCGGCGATTGGGGATTTTTGCAGATCGTTCTCGGCTACCTGCTGGGGCGGATCGTCGTTTGCGTTATTTTTCTACCCCGGTATTTTCGCGGTGAACTGCTCACCGCTTATGAGGTCATCGGCCAGCGCTTCGGCCCGCGGCTGCATAAGCTCACCGCGTTTCTTTTTCTCTTTATGCGCGCCGCCGCCGAGGGCGTCCGCGTGTTCGCAGTTTCGATCGTCGTGGGCATCGCGATTGGCACCCGCGATGTTG
Organism: uncultured Acidobacteriaceae bacterium; assembly: GCA_963758385.1. Classification (GTDB taxonomy): domain Bacteria; phylum Acidobacteriota; class Terriglobia; order Terriglobales; family Acidobacteriaceae; genus PALSA-350. Next base: position 201,243 of record CAVWVA010000004.1, read on the forward strand.
TTTCGATCGCCATTATTTGCGCACTGACGTTGATCTATACGCTGGAAGGTGGATTGGCCGCGGTCATCTGGACCGACGTGGTGCAGATGGCGCTGTATGTGGCCGGCACGCTCGTGAGCGTGATCCTGCTGGGACATCGAGTTCCCGGCGGCTGGCATGCCATTCACAGCATGGCCGCAGCCGCCGGCAAGGTCACCCTCTTCCATTTTGCGTGGAGCCTGAGCGAGACTTACACGTTTTGGGCGGGGATCGCCGGAGGCTGCTTTCTGACCATGGCAAGCCATGGCACCGATCAACTTATGGTCCAACGCCTGTTGGCCGCTAAAGATCTGCGTGAATCGCGCATTGCGTTGCTGGCGAGCGGCGGCGTGATCCTGTTGCAGTTCGCCCTGTTTCTCGCCATCGGTACCGGGCTCTTCTACTTTTATGGTCACACGGCAAATGGCGCTTCGAGCCCTGACCGCATTTTTCCTTCGTTTATCGTGAACGAAATGCCGTCCGGCATGGCGGGGCTGATGGTGGCCGCGATCCTGGCCGCGGCGATGTCAAACCTGAGCGCGGCCGTCAACTCACTGAGCTCGAGCAGCATGGTGGATTTCTACCTGGCGTGGAAGCCGGACGCCGGCGAACCCCAGCGTGCTCGTTTATCCCGAGCCATGACCGTCTTCTGGACCATGCTGCTCTTCGTGCTGGCCTTGCTGTCGCGCGGCGGCGGCCATGTGGTCGAGGTCGGGCTCTCCATCGCCTCGGTTGCCTATGGCGCTTTGCTGGGAGTGTTCCTTCTGGGCACGCTCACCACGAGCGCTAGCGAATCTGGGGCAATGATCGGCATGCTCGGTGGTTTGGTGGCCAATGTATTGCTCTGGAAGCAACCACAGTTCCTGCCTAAGATTGCCTGGACTTGGTTTGTGCTGATCGGGTCCCTGCTCACTTTCGCTCTGGGATGGACCATGAGCAAGCTACTACCTGCGCGGAAACGTGTTGCGGCGATGGTGGCTGTGCTCCTTGTCTTACTCACGAGCGGCGCGCACGCTCAGGGACTTGGGCAGATCGATCGCATTATTGAGCAGGGGATCGCAGAGAAGAAATTTCCCGGCGCGGTGGTGATCGTCGGCCACAATGGCCTGATCGTCTTTCACCAGGCGTACGGAAATCGATCCCTGCTGCCCATCCCGGAGCCAATGACCGAAGACACCATCTTCGATGTTGCATCGTTGACCAAAGTGCTGGCGACCGCGCCCGCCGTCATGAAGCTGTATGAGCAAGGCCGCATTCAACTGAATGAGCCGGTGGCAAAGTATCTGCCCGAGTTCGCCGTGAATGGCAAGCAGGCCATCACCATTCGCCAGTTGCTCACCCACTACTCCGGCCTGCCGCCGGATGTATCGCTCGACGATCCGTGGGAAGGGAAGCAGGAGGGGTTGCGCCGCGCCTTTGCTGTCACGCCGGTGGCGGCTCCTGGAGTGCAGTTTCGCTACAGCGATATCAACTTTATTGTGCTGGGCGCGCTGGTCGAGAAAATTACCGGGATCCCGCTCGATCTTTACCAGCAGGAATACCTGGCGCAGCCGCTTGGTGCGGAACATATGCGCTTTCTGCCGCCGGAAGCGTGGCGCAGCAGCATTGCGCCCACGCAGTATGACAACGGCGTGATGCTGCGCGGGGTGGTGCACGATCCGACGGCGCGGCGCATGGGCGGTGTCGCCGGGCACGCCGGCGTCTTCAGCACCGCGGGCGACGTTGCTCTCTATGCACAGAACCTGCTGGACAGGCTCGCCGGCAGGCCAAGCCATTTTCCCCTGTCGCAGCTTACACTCGCCAAGATGATCTCGCCGGCGCAGCCGGCAAACGGAAAGGCAGTGCGTGGGCTCGGTTGGGATATCGATTCACCCTTCTCCAGCACCCGGGGACAGTTGTTCCCAGTCGGCTCGTTTGGCCATACCGGCTTTACCGGGACTTCGATCTGGATGGATCCATCGAGCGATACGTACGTGATCCTTATGTCGAACGCGGTGTATCCCAACGGACCGACTGGGATCAATGCCATCCGCGGCGCGGTTGCGAATGTGGTTGCCGCCTGGGTGAAACGAAAAGAGGATAAGGGCAGCCTGGCAACCGTTTCGACGGGAATCGACGTGCTGGAACAGGATCATTTTGCGGAGTTAGCCGCGCTTGCGGCCAAGCATCACGGAGTGTTGCGGCTGGGCCTGCTCACGAACCAGACCGGACTTGACGCGCAGGGCCGCAGAACCATCGACGTGCTGGCCCACGAGGCGGAAGCCCAGGTCCCCGGCTTGAAGTCTGAAGCTTCTCTTTAGTCCCGAACACGGCATCAACGGAGTGCAGGATAAGGAAGGCATTCAGGATTCAACCGATGCCTCCACGGGCTTGCCTGTGATCAGCCTTTATGGCGCGTCCGCGGCGCAGCGCCGTCCTTCGCTTGAAACCTTGCGCCCGCTCGATGCCGTGCTCATCGACCTGCAAGACGCGGGGGTACGGTTCTTCACTTACGAAACGGTGGTCCGCTATTTTCTCGAGGCGGCGGCGCAGACCGGCACGGAGGTTGTGGTGCTCGACCGGCCTAATCCGCTGGGAGGCGCGTTTGTGCAGGGACCTGTGTCCGATGACGGCAGAGAGAGCTATGTGAACGTGGCGCCTGTCCCGGTGCGTCACGGGTTGACGCTGGGCGAGCTGGCGCGCTATCTCAATGGCGAAGTCAAATTGCGTGCGCCGCTGAGCGTAGTCGCCATGGATGGATGGCAACGGGGAGACTGGTTCGATGCGACAGGCCTGAAGTGGACGAATCCTTCTCCCAATCTTCGCAGCTTGCAGGAGGCGATTCTTTATCCCGCCCTGGGGTTGATTGAGACGACGAATATTTCGGTGGGGCGGGGAACGGATACTCCGTTTGAATATGTAGGAGCGCCCTGGATCGACGGTGGGGAGTTGACGCGGGCGCTAAATGCCAGATCGCTGGCGGGGGTACGATTTGTACCTGTGGACTTTACCCCTGCGGCTCCTTATCCCTATGCAGGTCAGCTCTGCCATGGAGTGAAGCTGATCGTGACCGACCGCGACGTCGTCGACTCTCCGGAGCTAGGGGTTGAAATTGCATCCATGCTGCATAAGCTGTTCGGAGAGAAGTTTGAGCTGGGGAAGGTTGATACCTTGCTGGCCAATCGCGCCGTCCTCGATGGCTTGCTGGCGGGTCGCGATCCACAACGTATCGCCGAAGACTGGCAGCAACAGCTGGTCGACTTCGAGGCGAAGCGAAAGCAGTATTTATTGTATTAAGGGTGGAAAAACTGCACATCAAGCGCCGTGGAATCCCACATCTCGTAACAGCACGAGATATGGGGCACCCGTGGTCTGCGGCCGGTTTAGGTTTCGCACGGATGAATCTGGTTCTCTGCATCATTATTATTACGGTGCTCCTGCCCTCCACGGCTGTCGCGAAGCTCGATGTGCGAGATGGATATGTTGGCGATAAGGCTTGCCAATCGTGTCATGCGGCCCAGGTTGAGTCATTCCACAAGACCGCGCACGCCCTCACCTCCGCCGTTCCCGACCAAAACAGCATCCTGGGCAAGTTCACGGCGGGCGACAATATCCTGAAAACCGCGAATCCGAATCTCTACTTCCAGATGGACGCCAGGCAGGGTGGTTTCTTTCAGACTTCTGTAGCGGGCGTCCCGCCCCGCACAAACTCACGCACGGAGCGTTTTGGGTTCGTGATCGGATCGGGCGATAAAGGACAGACGTATTTGTTCTGGGACGAGGATCAACTCTTTCAGCTTCCTGTTTCCTACTGGGCCGAGCTGGGCTGGGTTAACAGTCCGGGCTATCGGGACGGCTTTGCCGATTTTGAGCGGGCGATTATTCCGCGTTGCCTCGAGTGCCATGCGACCTATTTTGAGGCGCTTCCGCCGCCGTCGAATCGCTACAACACCACTGGCTTCACGCTTGGCATCCAGTGCGAAAAGTGTCATGGCCCGGGCCGGGAGCATGCGGCGTTGGAAAAAACAAAACCTGGCCCGGATTCGGCCCACATCCTGAACCCGGCGACCTTTTCGCGCGAGCGGCAGATGGACCTTTGCGCATGGTGCCACGCCGGACATGGCCAGCCGCTTCAGCCTTCCTTCTCCTACCTGCCGGGCAATCCGCTGGACAAGTACATTCATTTCCCAGCGGCCGATCCCACGGCTGCACTCGATGTGCACGGCAACCAGCTTGAGCTGCTGAAGCGAAGCAAGTGCTTTCTGGCCTCGAACATGACTTGCCTCACCTGCCACAATGTTCACGCCGCCCAGCACAACCTGGTGGAGTTTTCCCAACGCTGCCTCAGCTGCCACAAACCAGATTCCGCAACATTCGCCAGGGCGGACCATCCCATCGCGAACAACTGCATTGACTGCCACATGCCCAAGCAGGAAACAAACCTGATCGTTTTTGATTTTGCGGGCAAGCGAGTGAAACCGGAAGTGAGGAACCACTGGATCAAGGTCTATTGAAAAGAGCTATTGAATTTCGGCCCTATTTTCAACAGAGATAACCCCCCAGATTCCCTGAAATTGCGGCGGCACTCCCAGAGAAAGCACGCTATAGTTTGGATGGCAAATCTCACGACCTGACTCGGGCGTGGCAAAAATCGACTCACAAGCAAGCCGGGTAGCGGTGTTCGCAGACGACGAACCGATGGAGCAGTTTTATCGGCCGGCAGCTGCATCGGCAACCCGCGCCAAAGCGCCGCCAGATAGCCGCGTTGCTCGCAAGCTGTCGCAGCCGGCAGCGGGCGATGGCGACGACGGTGAAGAAGATGCGTTTCTGCGCGCCCGGCGTCGTGTGCCCGTTCGCCGCGGTCTCATTCCTACCAGCCTTGCAGGCCGCATCGCAGCGGGCGCGGGCCTGGTCTGCGCCATCGCTGCATTGGTGTTGGTTGCGATTGGCGTACGTAACTTTTTCCGCGACGATCCCCGGTTCCGCATCGCCGATTCTTCTTCCATTCAGATCATGGGCAACAGCCAGGTGACGCGAGCCGAGCTGCTCTCCGTCTTCGGGTCCGACCTGGGCCGCAACGTCTTCTTCATCCCGCTGGGGGAACGCCGCGCAGCCCTGGAGCAGCTGCCCTGGGTGGAACATGCGACCGTAATGCGGCTGCTTCCCGACCAGTTGCGGGTCGCGATCGTCGAGCGGACGCCGGTCGCCTTCGTTCGCCAGAAGAACACCATCGGCCTGGTGGATGGCCATGGCGTGCTGTTGCATCTGCCTCCAGCTGCGATGACCGCCAAACACTATTCGTTTCCGGTGGTGAGCGGAATCTCGGCCAAGGATCCGCTGCCGGTGCGCGCGGCGCGGATGCATCTCTACCAGCAATTCATCGACGCGCTTGACTCCGGGGGAACCAAAGTTTCTAACCAGCTAAGCGAGGTCGATATTTCCGATCCTGAGGACGTGTGGGCCCTGTTGCCCGCGGAGGGATCCGATGTTCAGGTGCACTTTGGCGACTCCGACTTCCTCGAGCGCTATCGCAGTTATCAGCAGCATCTGCCGGAGTGGCGGCAGCAGTACCCTCACCTGGCCGCGGTCGATATGCGTTATGAGAACCAGGTGGTGCTCGATATGGCGCAGCAAGCAGCCACCGAATCCTCGCAGGACGGAGGAGCCACCAGTCCCAGCGCCCACCATGTGGAGGCCGCCAAGCATGCGGCGCACAGCGCGGTGAAGCCTGCCACGAAATCGCCCAAGGCGGGAAGAGCGAAGGGCTGATGAGCCAGAAGAGCGAAGACCTGCTAACGGTATTGGATGCGGGCAGCTCCAAGATACGGGTTTTGATTGCGGAGCTGCACGAGGGCGCACTGCGCTATCGCGCCCACAGCGTGGTCGATGCGGCGGGCATGCGCAAAGGGTTGATCAGCGATCTGCAACCGGCCAGCAGGGCATTCAACCAGGCCGCCACGGAAGCCGAGCAGATGGCCAAAGCGGTGATTTCGAGTTGCGTTGTAGGACTGGGCGGCCCGCACGTGCGCGGTGTGAACAGCCAGGGCGGCATCAGCCTGGGCAACCGGCTGCGCGAGATTACGCGTGAAGATGTGCGCGCGGCGGTGGACCGGGCCCGCTCCGTCTCCTTACCCGCCGATCGGGAGATCATTCATTTGTTACCGCAGCAATTCATCCTCGACGAGCAGCCCGGCATCCACGATCCGGTTGGGATGGTGGGCAATCGTCTGGAAGTGAATCTGCATATTTCCACCTGTTCGGCCAGCGCGGCGCAAAGCGTCATTACCTGCGCCAACAAGGCCGGCCTGGAAGTGACCGACACTGTTTTCGAAGCGATCGCCGCCGCGGAAGCAACTGTCTCCGCGGACGAACGCGAGCTGGGCGCCTGCCTGATCGATATTGGCGCAGGCTCGACGGAACTGGTGGTGTTCTTCGAAGGGGCCGTGGCGCATACCGCCGTTGTGCCGATTGGTGGCGACCACTTTACCAACGACCTCGCCGTCGGCCTGCACATGTCGGTGCAGGAAGCGGAAGCCATCAAGCTGGAGTACGGTCATTGCGTGGTGACCTCGGTCTCGGCTTCGAGCGAACTGGAGTTGATTGCCGACACCCAGGTGATCCGCACGATCAAGCAGCGTTACCTGAGCGAGATTCTGGAGCCGCGGGCCCGCGAGCTGTTTCAGATGCTGCGGGAGAACCTGCGCCAGGGCGGCGTGCTTGGCGCGCTGGGCGCGGGTTGCGTACTTACCGGCGGCGGCGCTCGCCTGGCGGGATTGCTGGAAGTAGCAGAGAGCCTGTTGCGTGTTCCGGCGCGGCTGGGTTATCCGGTACCGCTGTCGAGAATGCCGGACGAGCTTATCCAGCCGGAGTTTTCGACTGCGATTGGCATGCTGCTGTACACGCACCGCACCAGCGTGCTGCGGGCGGCCGACGATCAGGGCCTGCGGGCCAAACTGCGGGCCATTTTCGCAGGGAGTTTGTGATTCAAGGATTCGAGAACGAAACTAGAAGGAGTAGAGCCGATGATTAATTCCGATGAAATCCGCATTCACTACAACGATGAAATCAGCCGAGGAGCCAAGATCAAGGTTATAGGCGTGGGCGGTGGCGGGGGCAACGCCGTGAACCGCATGATTGCCGCCAAGCTGGAGGGCGTAGAGTTCATTGTCGCCAACACCGACGTGCAGGCGCTGCAGCTCTCGCAGGCGCCGGTCAAGCTGCAGTTGGGGGTGAAGCTTACCAGCGGATTGGGCGCCGGCGCTAACCCCGACATGGGCAGGCGGGCCGCGCTTGAGGATTCGGAAAAAATCATTGAAGCCCTGGAAGGCGCCGATATGGTGTTTGTGACCGCCGGCCTGGGCGGAGGCACCGGCACTGGCGCGGCTCCCGTCATTGCTTCGCTGGCCAGCGAAATGGGCGCGCTCACCGTTGCCGTGGTGACCCGTCCGTTTGGCTTTGAGGGCAAGCGGCGCATGCAGCAGGCCGAACGGGGAATGGAGGAACTGCTCGAAGGGGTCGATACGATGATTGTGATCCCAAATGAGAAGCTGCTCGCGGTGGCCAAAGACGCCGGCTTCTTTGAATCGTTCCGCATTGCCGATGACGTTCTGCTCCAGGGTGTGCAGGGTATCTCCGATATCATCACCATCCCGGGCATCATCAATCGCGACTTCGCCGACGTGAAGACCACCATGTCGGGCATGGGTTACGCGGTGATGGGCACGGCGATACGGCGGGGTGAAAACCGCGCCATCGCTGCCGCCCAGGCGGCCATGGCTTCTCCGCTGCTTGAAGCGGGCGCTATCGACGGCGCGCGGGGCATCCTTATTAACATCAGCGGCTCGAGCTCGCTGAAGTTGAGCGAGGTCAACATTGCCTCGACGCTGATCCAAAACGCGGCACATGAGGATGCCAACATCATCTTTGGCGCGGTGCTGGACGAGACCATGGGCGATGGGGTCAAGATCACGGTGATCGCCACCGGATTCAAGCAGGATCAATTCGGCCGCAAGCCACGAGCTGTGAGTGAAGCATTGGTACCCCGGGTGTCGGTGCAGGAGCGGCCGTCGACTCCCCGCTTTGCCAGTGAAGAGATTGAGGACGAGGAGTTCTCGCCCATGTTTGAGCCCCGTGTCGTGCCCGAGCACGCGGCGACGCCGGAGCCGGTTTCCTTCACGCTGCAGCCGCAGCCGCTCATGATTGAAGAAGTTCCTGAGCCGGCGCGTGCTGCTGTGCCCGCGAGAACTCCGATTGTCCATGTGAGCTACGATGAGCCTTTTGAAGAGGAATACGCGCGGCTGGTGCCCGCAGCGGCGGAGCACGAGAGGGTGTCGTCGGCACGGGCTGGCGCATCCGAAGGAGCCGGGCAAGAGAGCGCTCACCACGGGGAAAGCGAACCGCTGCTGGATAATTTGGACATCCCGGCGTTTTTGCGGAGGCCGGTGAACTAGCGCGAGCTTGCGGCGGGAGAACCCAGGGGCTAAAGTCCGGCGTATTGGCAATCTTTAGGGCACGACTGAAGTCGTGCCCTGATACAAAGCAGCCGAGTACCCCATCGACCCGGATTTCCCGTCGAGGGAGGTGGCGTTGGTTTGGTATGAAGTTTCGCCTGTCCCACCCTTTGCAAAGAAGGCAAAGGATGGGGCGCCCGCATTGGTGGCTGGGCAAGACAACCCACACGGGTCGCGATAGCGTTACGACGGTGTACCCAATTGTGGTACGGACATGGCGAAGACTTTCGATTGAATATGGAAAAGCGGACAGACTTTATGCCAAAGTAGGGTCTAATAAGGTTAGGTTCGCGACAGAGGGCCGGCGTTTCCTTTACGGGAAATGCGGCCAATCTGCGGAGATTACTATAGTACCCAGAGCGTTGAACAAGTATTATCTTTTTCAAAGCCATGGTTCAAGGGGACATTTCGTGGTGAGCAGACAACTTATCAAGCGCATTTTCTATTTCCTACTGATCCTTGGTCTGGCTTCCGCAGCCTTTGCCAAACCTGCGTCTGCGCGTCCCACGCACCCTACCCACCGAGCCCATGTCAGCCATGTCCAGGAAAGTTCACACGCTCGACGGCACATGGCCCAGCTGCGGCATGCCCGTCCTGTAGTTGAGCGCACCGTAGTCACCACGCATAGCCGGTCAGGCAGGATCCGCCGCACGGTAGTGGTTCGGCATCGCTACTACGAACATTTCTCAGCCAGCTCGTTTACGAACTCCGACATAACCGAAGGCGACGTGACCGCGGGAGAAGATCCGGTGGTGCGGCAGGCGGCGATCGACGCACTGGGGAATATGTATGGCACGGTTGTAGCCATCGACCCGAGCAACGGCCGCATTCTGGCCATGGTCAATCAGAAGTTGGCCCTTTCGAGCGGCGCCGAGCCCTGCTCTACTATTAAGGTCTCCGTCGCCCTGGCCGCTTTGCAGGAAGGGATCGTTACCAAAGACACCCCGGTGAACCTGGGTGGCAGCTATCACCTGGACATGACGGAGGCTCTGGCGCACTCCAACAACCTTTATTTTGAAACCCTTGGCCGCCGGCTTGGTTTTGAGCGGGTGCGTCACTACGCCAACTCCTTTGGCCTGGGCGAGCTGGCGGGCTGGAACATACCCGGTGAGCAGTTGGGAATTTATCCCGAGCAGGTGTTGCCCGAGAGCGAGGGCGGAGTTGGCCGCATGTGCTCCTTTGGCCAGGGGATTTCGATGACGCCGCTGCAGTTGGGAGCCCTGGTGGCTTCGATTGCCAATGGCGGCACACTCTATTATTTGCAACATCCGACGAGCGCGGAGGAAGCAGCCAACTTTCAGCCTCGGGTCAAGCGGACGCTGGACATTGCCAACCTGATCCCTGAGGTTACGGTGGGCATGGAGGGCGCCGTTGACTACGGTACGGCTCGCTCGCTGCATGCCAGTTTCAATGAGCTGCCCATCCTGGGCAAGACGGGCACATGCTCCAACAACGGCACACGCTACGGCTGGTTCGCTTCGTTCGCGAACACCTCTCATGGGCGCATCGTCACGGTTTTCTTCCTGGAAGGGGGCCGTCCGACGTTTGGTCCCAAGGCTGCTGCTTTGACCGGGGTTTTCTACCACAACCTGTGGGACCACAGCTATTTCGCGGAGAAGCTTGCCGCTGAGCCGACAGCGAGCGCTGCGGCGCCCGACACCATTAGCCAGTAGCTGTGGTTGTAGTTCGATAAAGAAGGGCCTCCCTATGGGGAGGCCCTTCTTATTGCCTTTCAGCAACAGAAATGCTCTACGATGCCGTTATGAAGATACTGACCGCTGAGGAGATGCGGATAACCGACCGGGTGACGACGGACCGCTTCGGGATTTCTTCGCTTGAGCTGATGGAGCACGCGGGGCGCGCCGTGGCCCACTTCGTGTTGCGGGAATTGCCCCAGTGCCGGCGGGTCCTGGTGCTGTGCGGCAAGGGCAATAATGGCGGGGATGGCCTGGTGGCAGCACGGTATCTGGTGGAAGCGGGTTGTGCCGTTTCGGTTGTGATCCTGGGGGCCACTGCTGACGTGCATGGCGAGGTGAAAGTCATGCTGGAGCGGCTCCCGGTGTCGCCCATCCACATTGTGGAGGAAGACGACCTCGCGCGTGACGGCTGCCGGGCGGCGTTTGAGCGTGCGCAGTTGTTTGTCGACGCCGTGCTGGGCACGGGATTTCGTCCTCCCATGCGCGGCCTGGCAGTTGCCGGACGAAAGCTACTGGAGCGCTATGCCCGAACGCCGGTGGTGGCGGTGGATTTGCCATCAGGGTGGGAGGCGGACTCACGAGAATTCCTCACAGCGGATGCGTATCGGGCGGATGCCGTGGTTACGTTTACCGCGCCCAAGCTGGCCCATATTTCGGGGATGCTCACGCGCGGCGGAGTGCTCCCTCTGCCCGGCAACTTGCAGCAGGGCCCGATTGTGGTGGCGCCGATCGGATCGCCGGCGGAGGCGGTGGAATCGACCACTGGCCTCAACTGGGCAGGGACCTCGAAGAAGATTACGGACCGTCCTCGCTCCGCCGATTCCAACAAAGGCCGGTTCGGCCACGTTCTGGTGATTGGGGGGGCCCGAGGTAAGTCTGGCGCACCCACGATGAGCTCGGTAGCTGCCTTGCGTTCCGGGGCTGGGCTGGTGACGGCCGCTATTGCTGAATCGATCTTACCCACGGTCGCCGCGGTGACTCCCGAGCTGATGACGGCTGCTTTGATGGAGGGAGCGCAGGGAGAGATTTCCAGCCGGAATCTTGAGCCGGGGCTACTCGACGGTTTGCTGGAAAAGAAGTCGGTGATCGCGATTGGTCCGGGCATGGGCCAGGAACCGGAAGCGGTGAGCTTCTTCCTGGGATTGTTGGAACGGACCCGGGTTCCCATGGTCATCGATGCGGACGCGCTGAACGCGCTCGCCGCGAATCCCGGCAAGCTGGATGGCCGCGGACGTCTGCTGGTGCTCACTCCGCATCCCGGCGAGATGGCGCGCCTGGCCGGGATGAGTATCAAGGAAGTGGAGGCTGATCGGGAGGGCATCGCCCGGCAGTTTGCCACCAGCCATCAAGTGACCCTGGTGCTCAAAGGATGGCGCACGCTCATTGCCCACCCGGACGGGCGCATGGCCATCAACACTACGGGCAATCCCGGAATGGCTAAAGGGGGAAGCGGCGATATCCTGACCGGAGTGGTTGCCGCCATGATCGGCCAATATTCCGAACAGCCAGCCGAAGCGGTGGAGGCGGCGATCTATCTTCACGGACTGGCAGCCGATTTTGCGGTACGTTGGCAAGACCAACATACTTTGCTGGCGATGGATACGGTAGCGCATCTCCATGAGGCATTTGGCTTCCGGGCCGAGGACCCGGGAGGATATGTTTGGTTGCAGGGAATGCCGGGCATGTTGAAGGAGAGGGAATGAGCGTTCGACGGTTCATCAGCAACAGCAACAGAGAGACGATCGAGATAGGGCGGGAAATAGCCAAGCTGCTGCCATTGCCCAGCTTACTTTTTCTCCGCGGAGACCTGGGTGCGGGCAAGACTACGTTGGTGAAGGGAATTGCCCAGGCTCTGGACGCGGCCGACCCGGATGAAGTGACCAGCCCCACCTTTACCCTGGTTCACGAATACGACGGCAGGCACAGGGTTGATGGGAAGGATCAAGACGTGAAGCTATACCACATCGACCTTTACCGCATTGACGATGAGCGCCAGCTGGAGACGATAGGTTTCGATGAAATGGCCGCGGAGCAGGCCATCCTGCTTGTTGAGTGGGGAGAGAAATTTCCCAGCGTGGTCAAGCGAAGCGACGGTGAGATCCAGATTGAACATGCCGGCGGGGATACGCGCAACATCACTCTCACGTTCAAAGACAAGGGATCAGACGGTTAGTACGCGCGGAGGCTTCGGCTTCGCTCCCACGACATGACAGGGCGATAGTGGAGTGGAGAGAGCTGCCTTTTCTTTCGAGCACACAAAGAATCCCGGGGTTGGCTTGGCCAACCCCGGGATTCTTTTTTACTCACGTTCGGTTATTTGAAACTGAAGAGGGGCATGAGGTCGTCGATGGCCGGGCTGTTTGTCGGCACATAGGGATCATCTCCCGCAGTGACCGGGTTGGGGAAGTTGTCGCGGCTGCGCGCCGTGACCGTCTTCAAGCCCCAGTTGGCTTCGATGAACTTCAGAATAGAGACGTGGTCAGAGTACTCATGGGAGATCTTGCCTCCCGTGGCGTAAGGAGATACCACGATCAGGGGAATACGCGTGCCGTCACCGAAGTAGTCGAGCGGCTGAACGTAACCGGAGTCGTAGTAGCCGCCGCCCTCATCGAAGGTGATGAAGATCGCGGTGTCCTTCCACAGCGAAGGATTGGCCTTGACGGCGTTCACAATTTTCTTGGTGAAGCCCTCAAAGAGATCCAGTTTGGACGATGCCGGGTGACCATCGACCAATCCACTTGGCTTGACGATGGAGACGGCGGGCAGCTTACCGTCTTTAATGTCACTGTAAAGGTTCGCCGTGTCCTGAATGTGGGCAGTGCGTACCGCGGCATTGGCCATGATGGAGGTGTCGTACTGGAAGGGATTGCAGATGTTGCAGTACTCGTCCGTGTCCTTGCCCGCGGCGTAGTAGTTGAGCTGGTACGGGTCGTTTACATAGTTATTCCACTGGTCGCCGTAATACTTCCAGGAAACACCCGCGGCGAGCATCGTGTCACCGATGCTGGGGACCGAAGATGGCGGAATGGTGAATACGGTGTTGTCCGGGTTGGTGTCGGTGAAGGCGTTCTTACCGTTGCCAAAGTATCCCGGGTTGTAGTTGTTCAACAGGTAGTAGTGGCCGGCTTCACAGCGCGGGTTGATCGGCCTGGACAACGACTTCAGGTAAGTCACGATCGGCTTTACGCCAGGCTGCGTCGTGTCGGCGCATTTGGTGTAAGAACCGCCTCCGGAAGAAGGTGAACCGTAAGATCCGGCGCCGTAACCGTCTTCTTTGTACCAATTGTTGGTGCCGGCAGCGGGGGTGGGGTCTTCGATTTCCCCTACGATACCGGCGTTGGCGGTGCCCTTGTCAACTTTTACGCCGTTGGGAGGCGCTGTGGGATTGCCTTTGCCGTCGCTGAACCAGATCGCGTCGCCGTGGCCGAACATGATGTGATTGGCGCCGGTTCCGCCATCTACAGACTGGTGAAAATTGTCGCTCATCGCATAGGTGTCAGCCAGATACTTGAAGTAAGGCGCGTCACCATTCTGGACGTTGTAAAAGCCCATGGCGGTCGAACCTTCTCCGGTGGTTTTCGCATTCGGCGAATACTCTGTGCTGAAGTTGGCTGGTTGTGCGGCGCCGTTTGTGCCCGCGCCCACCGTGGTCTCAACCCAGGGAAACAGCTGCGCATCGCAGCCTGAGGGATTGCTGGCGGTCGCATGGGCTATGCTGCAATCCAGTTGCTGCCACATCTGGTAGAAGCGATGCACCGGGCTGGCCGCATAGGAGTTGTAGGTGAACGTGCTTCCGTTGGTCAACTGAAACGGGCCAGGAGGCAGCGCATTTACATTGCTGATGCGGGTATCGGGAACCTTGCCGGTGAGGCCGGAACCGCCCGTGACCAGGTAGCCGTAATAGTCAGAGGGAAGGCCATTTTCAGACGCTTTGGCCAGCTTGAGGCTGTCATTCGTTACGTAGGAGTCGGTGGGACCGCCGTTCAGTGGAGCAGGCAGAACCGATCCTTGAAATGAATTGGTGGGCGGGCTGAGCAAGAAGCCGTCGGGCGCCTTATCGTCGGCTGCCTTCTGCTCCGCCAGGGGGAAGTTCGGACCGGGCGTTCCATCGGCCTTGACGATTCCCTCGGAAAGCAGGTTCCATACCTTCTGGCCTTTCTTGGGAACGTAGGTAGCGAAGACGTGATCGAAGCTGCGGTTTTCACCGATGATGACGATCACGTGCTTGATCGGCGTGCTGGTTTGGTTGCTTCTTGATGCCGCTTCGGTTGCGTCGGCGGCGAAAGCGCTGCCAACAGCAAGCTGGAATATTGCGGTCGATACCAGCCCCGTGCGCACAGCACGCATGGCTGTGGATGCGAGTTCCTTTGCAGTCATTACTTCCTCCTGAATGAGCCGGAGCGTGTAGCCCTGGACCCCTTCGAGGAATAGCCCTGCGAAATGAATGCCGCATCTTTATCCGGTAAACACGGAGTGAATTAAATTTGAGGTAGCCAAAGCGGTATCGGGGAGGGAAGGTAGCAATTATGGCGCTAAATCAGTGCACCTTGAGCACAGTCGTTGTGGCGTTTTGCTCTGCCGACGGCGGCCCTGGGTTGACCCGTATCGAGCCCATCATCCCTTTGTCTTCATGCTCCAGCAGATGGCAGTGGTAAACGAACATTCCGACGATATTGGGGTCGCGGAAATCCATACGAACGCGAATGCTGGGGTAGACAAGCGCCCGTCCGTTAAAATACGGTACATTCACTGTGTCGCGGAGGAAGTTTTCGTTGACTGGCCTGCCCAAATAGTCGAGCAGCAGGAAATGCAGTTGATGAATGTGAAAGGCATGTAACTCGCTGGAGCGATTTTCGATGATCCAATCTTCGACGGTGCCTTGTTGTGCAATGATATTTGGGCTCTCTGAACTCATGTCGAACATTTTGGGTTCCTGGCCCTCGACGGTGAGATAAAACTCCACCGCGCTGGTGGGGTCATTGGGATCGGTTAATTTTTCGGAAAAATATAATCTTCGAGTCCGCACCGGAGCGATGTTGCCGAGCCAGGCCTGGCCGGAAGCAGGTAGCGACTCAGGAGAGCTCTGCAGCCGGGAGCGGGGCTCGGGCGCATTGGGCGAAGGAATAATCTTTGCCAGCATCCGGTTGGGATCGTTTTCGCCGCCCGGGCCGGTATCCACAGTTCTGGTAACCAGCAACCCGGTTTCGCCTTCAGGCGGCCCGGTCACGATAAACTCCGCACGAGCACCCGGGGGCAGAGCGATATGCGTCTGCGGGTCTACCGATTGCCCCTCCACGTCTTTGTAATCCATGGGTACACCGTCCATGGCAACCAGCCCCAGGGGCTGGGGATCTCGATGAAACAGAACCGCGAGATTGAGGTAAGTGATGGCGGACGCATTCAGCACCCGCCACAGTTGCCGTTCTCCGGGCTTCATCTCGATGGTGGCGGGCGGGTAATCCGGGTAGGGGACCGGGACGTAATTGATGGACAGGTCTTTGGCCGGCTTGCCGAAGCCGGTGCCATTGTTGGCTGCATCGCCGTCGCGGTCGATGAGGAATTTGGGCACGACCGGCTCTGATTTCGACGGCGGCGCGTTGGGATTCATCAAGTCCTGGTCGCGGATGATGAATACGCGCTCGGGGAGTCCGGCCACAACCTTCTTCGCACGCTCGATGCCTTGAACAATCAGAGCACCGGACGCACCCCCCAGGACTTGTTGCTTGCTGAAGCCGTGAATGTGGGGGTGGTACCAGTAGAGACCTGGCGGCTCATCCGCAGGAACGCGGAAGCGATACTCAAACGAGGCATCTCCTGGCTGAATTGAGGTCTTCAACACGTCGTCCTGATGGCAGACCGGAGGAATCGTCAGCCCGTGAAAGTGAAGGTTGGTAGACACCGGACTCATGATGCCGCTGGTGCAGGAATTGTTCGACATCCGGGAATGGAGATGTGTGTGTGCGGAGGTAGCCCCTGTGCCTGGGCCATTGAGATCGGTGAGTTCGTTCTTGAGATGGAGAATCACAAGATCCCCCGGGCTTACACGCAAATTGGGTGACTCTCTGCCCGACCCGTCGGTGAAGCAATAGCGAATTGAGCCACTCGCATCCGCGACGTCATTCGCGGTCAGGTGTGCTTCCAACACCCCATGCTCGCTCCGCAGGTCTTCCGGTTCTTCAACGATGCTGCCGGGCTGGGGTCGTGGACAAGGGGTAGCTGCCTGGGCAGTTAGCGAGAAATACGGGGGGCCGAAGCACAAGAGAAGTACAGCGGTCCATACGGACATTTTCATTGGGGAATTCACTCTCTGGCCCTGGCGTCGATTTCAGCGTATCAACGCGATCGGTAACGGTTTCCTTATCAGTATTCCGCACCCACGTTAATGCAGGTTGAATTGGCCCCGATGCGAAGTCAGGGGCGCCGACTCAGCTTTGCGGAGGAATTTGCCGCCACCGCCGTTACTTTCCTGAGTTACTACAAGTAGCGTGTCCATTACCCAAGGGATGTAGCGAAATCCCCTGAAAACAGTATGCTCACTAACAGCGGCGCCCCCCAGCCCAGGTGTTCCTCATACTCATATGGCAAATCATGGTTTGTTACTTCCGGAACTAGATCAGCTGGGTCAGGCAATGGAGCCGAAGTTCCTCTCCGAGATCATTGATGAACCGGCGTGGAAGACAATCGTCGCCAACATCACTGGTGTCCTGCTTCCCAAGAAGCTTCCTCCTCTCGTCCTGACTTCGACGCCGATCGCGGTAATTGATCCGATGGCGGAGAAGCGGGGCCGGGCCTCGTCGATTATTTCTTTCATGCTGCATGTCTTGATGATCGCGGCCATTCTGTGGGCGTACCTGGCGGCGAAGAAGGTTTTGCCTGCGCCGGCGCGGCAGGTGACGAGACTCGTCGATATTCCGCAGTACATGCCGATTGCGGCCCCGGCGAAAGCCGCGATGGGCGGCGGCGGTGGCGGCGGCTCGCACGACATTCTGCAGTCGCCCAAGGGCCACTTGCCCAAGATTGAACAGCAGCCGATCGCGGCGCCGATGGTGATTGAAAACAACCATCCCAAGCTGGCGGCCGCTCCTGCGATTGCGATGCCCAAAGACATTCAACTGGCCAATAACAATCTACCCAACCTGGGAGATCCGCGAACCACGGTTGTGGGTGAGGCTTCGAACGGGATTGGCAGTCTGGCCGGCATGGGCTCCGGATCAGGCGGCGGCATCGGATCTGGTAAGAAGAACGGCTTTGGCTCGGGATCGGGCGGCGGCTACGGTGGCGGCCTTTACCACGTCGGCGGCGCTGTTTCTGCTCCGCAATTGATGTCCGCGCCGGACCCCGAGTTTACCGACGAGGCGCGCCGGGTGAACTACGGCGGCACCTGCGTTGTTTCCGTAATCGTGGATGCGCAAGGCAACACGCAGCGGATCCAGGTACTGCGCCATCTAGGCATGGGGTTGGACGAGAAAGCAGTCGAAGCGGTGCGGCATTATCGCTTCAAGCCAGCCACGCTGCAGGGAAAACCGGTGCCGGTGGAAATGGATATCGAGGTGAATTTCCACCTCTCTTAATCCAATCAGCAAAAGAGTGGAAGCGCAGATCTCTATAGAGGTCTGCGCTTTTCTTTTGCGGGTAACCTACCGCGCGGTATTGTGGTAACCGGCTGCATTCCACTGGCGCATTTGCCCGGCTTTGGGCGTATCTTGGACGCGGATGTGCGGCTGGTTGACACCCCCAACCACTCAGACGGCACCTCTCCCTAATAAGCCATCGCGGAAATCCTGAGACGTTTTACCCGTTTCCGCACGGCCCTGCGTAATAGAGGAATAGAGGAGATTCTGATGACACGCCAAATGAAATTCATCGTTTGCCTGATAGCCACGCTATCCGCTGGGTCGGGCCTGGCTCAGGAACCGACCACCACAACGGAAGTCAGTCCAGCTTCCAGTACCGCGCCGGTCGCATACGTGTACGCATCCACCCCAAGCCACATTTATGCCTATAGCGCGTCTTCCAGCGGAAAGCTTACGCCGGTGACGGGTTCGCCTATCGCGGCGAGTGAGGGTGGCGTAGACCAGGGTATCGTAGCGACGGGAAAATATCTGTTCGCCATCAACGCAAACGGAAACAACATTGACTCATTTTCCGTTGCGTCCAACGGCGCGCTGAAGAAAGTGGCCTCGATTAATGCGATCAAGTTCAACGATTCCTGCGGCGGGGAAGGTGGGAATGCGATTTTCTCACTGTTTCTCGACCATACAGGCTCAACTTTGTATGACCTGGAATTCAACGCAAATATTTGCGCTAATAACGCGTATCAATATTTCAGCATCAACAAGTCCAACGGCGAACTGACCTACCGTGGAGTCAGCACTTCGGGCGAGATCTTTGAAGACCCGCTGAGTTTCAGCGGGAACAACGAGTACGCGTACGATTCGGATGCTTTCCGCCTTGGGGTCAATATTTTTGGGTTCAAGCGGAGCAGCAATGGGGAACTGACATTTTTGGGCATGAACCCTGAAGTTCCCAATGCGAAGTCAGGCAGTAGCTACCTGCCTTATCTGGCTGCTCCCGATCCGACGGGTCACCTGGCCATCACTTTCCAGCCGTTCTCTGATGACACGCAAACTGCCGATGGTCCGACTGTGCTCGCGACGTATTCGGGCGCAGACTCCGGGAAACTGACCACGACCAGCACCCGCGAGAACATGCCTGCGACCGAGGTGAACAACGTGAACGCCATGAACATGTCGCCTTCGGGCAAGCTGCTGGCGGTGGGCGGCTCTTCGGGATTACAGGTATTCCATTTCAACGGAAGCAGTCCGATCACGCACTTTACCGGTTTGCTCACGACAGACGAGATCGATCAGATTTTCTGGGACAACAGCAATCATCTGTATGCCATCAGCCATTCCCACGGCAAGCTTTTTGTCTTTGACGCTACAACGACAAAAGTGAGTGCGGCCTCTGGCTCGCCATATTCGATCAGCAAAGTGCAGAACCTGGCTGTTATATCCAAGTAGAAACCGTTCGCAGCACGGTGGAGGGTGGCCCGCGTCTCATATCGAGGCGCGGGCTCATCGATTTGGAGGGAGTTCTTCCCGTCGCGTGCATTGACCTCAATATTCCCTATTCATATAATCGCCCGCAGGCTTCGGGGCTGCAGCCCTGATTTGGTTTGGAGAGAGGATTTCACCATGCGGGCAAAATCAGATGACTGAAACCAGCAATATGTTCTCGCTCGCAGGGAGGACGGCAATTGTGACTGGCGCCGCGACCGGCATAGGGCAAGCGATCGCGACCCGGCTCGCCGCCGCGGGAGCCACGATCGCCGTGGTCGATGTGAATTTGGCTGGAGCGCAAATCGCGGCGGCTGCGCTGCCCAATGATTCGTTTGCTATTCAGGCGGATGTCTCCGACTCCGGTTCGGTTGGCAGTGCTGTCGAGCAGGTGATGAAGCGGACGGGCCGAATCGACATCCTGGTCAACAATGCGGGAATCGCCGGGCCTGCGGCCTATATCTGGGAGCAGACGGATGCGGACTGGCAGCGCAACATAGCCATCAATCTGACTGGCGTGTTCAATTTTTGCCGGGCTGTCGTTCCTCACATGCGCAGCCGATCCTATGGCCGCATCGTCAATATCGCATCGATTGCCGGGAAAGAAGGCAATCCGCGGATGACCCCGTACTCTGCAACCAAAGCGGGCGTGATCGGCTTGACCAAGTCGTTAGGGAAAGAACTCGCGACGGAAGGGATATGCGTCAACGCAGTTTCCCCCGCGGTGATTCAGACGCAAATACTGGATCAGCTTACTCCCGAGCAGGTGGCGTACATGACGGACAAGATTCCCATGAAGCGGACAGGCAAGCCGGAGGAGATAGCCTACGTGGTCCACTTCCTGGCCAGCAGCGAGTGCTCATTCGTTACGGCGCAGTGCTATGACGCGAGCGGCGGCCGCGCGACGTACTGATTGGAGCAAATCATGAATCGCAGGCAGTTTTTAGGCACGACCGCAGCAGCCGCCCTGGCATCCGGGCCGCTCTCCATGCCGGCGGCCGCGCAGTCCTCGCCGCAGAGCAAACCGGCAGCACCCAGGAAGTTGCCGATTGGTGTGTTTAACCCTCCATTCAGCAAGCTCTCGCTGGATGAGATGTTGGACAAATTTTCGGCGATGGGCATTGAGGCGGTCGAGGTTGCTGCAACCGGCCCTGCCGGATCGCCGCAGTGCCCTCGGCCGGAGTTGGTGGCGGATCCGGCGAAGGCGCGCGCCTGGAAGAAGAAGTTTGACGATCGCGGGATCCCGGTGATGGCCTTGAGCTGCCATAACAACGCGCTTTATCCGGATGCGGCGAAGGCCGGGCAAGCAAAGGAGGAATTTCGGCAGACGCTCAAGCTGGCCGGCATGCTGGAAATTCCCACGGTGGTGGGATTCTCTGGTTGCCCAGGTGGCTCGCCGACCGACACTGTACCCAATTGGGTGGTCTACGACTGGCCGGATGAGCACGGCGCGGCGCTCAAATGGCAGTGGTCGGAACGGGTTATTCCGTATTGGGAGGAGACTGTCAAGTATGCCCGCCAGCAGGGTGTTCACCGGATTGCGCTCGAGATGCATCCAAATTTTGTGGTCTACAATCCGCGAACCTTATTGCGTTTGCGCGCGGCGGCCGGTGAAGAGATTGGAGCCAACTGCGACTTGAGCCATCTGTTCTGGCAGCAATGCAATGCGGTTGAAGTGATTCGTTTTCTCGGCAAGCAAGGAGCGATCTATCACGCGCACATGAAAGACACTGCGTTTTTCCCGCAGAACGTAGACCGCTTTGGCGTGTTGAATTTTGGTCCTAAAGACGATCCTGAGGCGTCGGAGTTCTTTCGGGCGGTGGGCTACGGCCACAGCGCGAGCCAATGGAAAGACATTATCAATGCCTATATGGAAGTTGGATACAACGGCATGCTCAGCATCGAGAATGAAGACCCGATATTGAGCGGCGAAGTCGGAGTACAGAGATCATTGACTGTGCTCAAGAATGTTCGTGAAGAGATATTGTTGAACGAGCCAAACCCGGGTTTGGCGAAGGGGTAAAATTCATATTTCTTTCGCCACCCGCATTTTTCGTTGAACTGACATCCCGACCGGAGCGGTAGCGGCTCTATCCGCGGGTTTGCTCCATCTCGGTCGTGCTGAACGCTACGACGTTATAGCCGCAGTCCACATACATGACCTCGCCGGTAATTCCCGAGGACAAATCCGAAGCCAGAAAGAGCGCGGTATTGCCCACTTCCGCGGGATCCACGTTGCGCTTCAGCGGGGCGCGGTCGGCATGCACCTTGAGCATTTCTCCCAAGCCACCGATGCCGCGAGCTGCCAGCGTTTTAATCGGCCCGGCGGAGATCGCGTTGACGCGAATCTTTTTGCGGCCAAGGTCGGCCGCGAGATAACGGACCGTGGCCTCGAGCGCGGCTTTCGCCACACCCATCACGTTGTAGCGCGGAACAACCTTTTGCGACCCATAGTAAGTCATGGTAATGATGCTGCCGCCATCGGTCATGAGCGGCGCAGCTCCCCGGCTCAGCGCGATCAGGGAGTACACGCTGATCTCGTGAGCTACGCGAAAGCCATCGCGGCTGGTGAGCAGAAAATCGTTGTTCAATTCATCCGCCGGGGCAAAGGCGACGCTGTGCACCAACGTATCGAGCTTGCCATAACGCTCCTTCAGCTGGGCAAAGACCGCGTCAATCTGTTCATCACTCGAGACGTCGCACTGGAAAACAGCCGCATCGGGCAGCTCCTTGGCTAACGCCTCTGCTTCCTGCCGCAGACGCTCGTTCTGGTAGCAGATGGCAATCCGCGCGCCGGCGCCGGAAAGTTTTTGGGCAATCGCCCAGGCGATGCTGCGCTTGTTTGCCAAGCCAAAAACGACTGCCGTGTGACCCTTCAAATCCGTCATGCCGTACTCCTCTTATTTACTAGCAACGGGTGTAAGGATATATCAGCCACCCAAGTCCACCAGTTCTACCTCTTCAATTGCACTGCCCAAAAAGCGAGCGCCCAGGCCCTGGAACTTGGCTACAGAGTCGGTGGCGAAGAACCGGCAGCGTCGCGAGGGGGTTCCGCCCGGTCCGCTGGGCCGCACGTGGCTGGCCAACATCCGGGCGGCCTGAGTGGCCGTGGCCTCGGCCGAATCGATCACGCGGATGGCCGGCGAAAGCGCAGCTTCCATCATTGGCCGCAGCAAGGGATAATGCGTGCATCCCAGCACCAGCGTGTCCGGGTCAAGCTCGGCTTCCTGCGCCTGCTGCAACAGTTCGGTCAGATAAATCCGCACCACCTCGGCGGTGACGGGGTGGTCGACCCAGCCTTCTTCCACCAGCGGCACCAACAAAGGGCACGCCTTCTCCAGGCTGCGCAACCCCCGTTCGCTGCAGGCCGCGGAATAGGCATGGCTGCCGATGGTGGCGTCGGTGCCAATCACCAGGATGTCTCCCGTCTTCGACGAGTTGCGGGCCTCGTTTGCTCCGGTCTCGATCACGCCCAGCACCGGCACGGTGGTCGACTGGTTAATTTCCTTGAGGGCGAGGGCGGTCGCGGTGTTGCAGGCGATGACAAGAAAATCCGCGCCCTGGTCGAGCAGAAAGCGAGTGCTCGAAAGCGCATAACGCACTATAGTCGCGCGCGATTTCGAACCATAGGGCAGCCGCGCCGTGTCGCCCAGGTAGAGGAACTCCGCCTGGGGCACCAAAGGCAGTAGCGCTCGCAGCACGGTCAAGCCACCGAAACCGGAATCAAATACGCCAATCTTCAAGCGGGTGGTCACAGATGCTTGACTCCCGGAGCATCGGAGGCAAGGTACACCCGGGTCAGGTCAGCGTGGCCGGCGAGGGTGTCTCGCTGTTGCCCGTCAACCAGAAAGCGGACCTGGGAAATGAAGGGAAAATTCGCGTGCAGCGTGCCGATGATGGAAAGCAGGGTCAGTGTCTCGGGCTCGATGCCGGAGGGGTGGGCGGCGACAAACGATCCGTTCAAGTCGATGATGGCCATGGTTCCAGTTGGGGCATGGTTGGCATCCGGCGGCAGCGGCATGAAGAATATTTCGTTCACACCCTTATTGGTGGAGATGGGATGCTTTGACTTAGGTTCCGCGTAATTCAGGATCAGGTGTTGCAGGATCACGTGGGCGCGCGCATTGCCATCGACGGGCAACGCCAGGTTCTGGTAGGCCGGTTGCAGCGAGCCGTCGAGGTCATTGGCAATCATCATGGTGACACTTTGCACTGGCCGGCCGGCGGGCGGGTTCAGGGGCATGGTTTCCGCGGATGCCAGGAGGCGATCGAGCGCCCGCTCCCGCATGCGCAGCAAGACCACCGACATCACCACCGAACTCACCAGGAGAGTCCAGAATAAAATACGCTGGGTGCGGGAAATCACGGCTGTTGTCTCCAGTCGCGCTGCCATTGTTCTACGGCCGCCGCCATCGCTGCCACGATGCGATCCTGATAGCCGGGGTCGGAGAGCGCAGTCACGGCGCCGGAATTGTTCAAGGGCGACAGCTCGACGGCCACTGCGGGGCAAGTGAAGTTGTCCAGCGGCAGCAGGGCGGTGCGGCCCAGGGTCACGGGAATCTCCGCGTGGGTCATGGCTGAATCGATTTCTGACGAGAGCCGCAAGCTCTGTTCGGCATAGGCGCCCTGCGCGGTGTCCCAGGGCAGAAAGCGAGTCATGGGGATTTGCGTCAGGGACGAGGTAAACAGATGCACGCCACTGCCGCTGGTCGTGGCGTGCAGGGTGATGCATGC
The DNA here is from genome assembly GCA_963758385.1 of uncultured Acidobacteriaceae bacterium. Lineage (GTDB taxonomy): Bacteria > Acidobacteriota > Terriglobia > Terriglobales > Acidobacteriaceae > PALSA-350. Next base: position 225,240 of record CAVWVA010000004.1, read on the forward strand.
GGCCGCCCCGGCGTGGTTTGCCACCTCGGCACGATTCTGCGCAGGGATGGCGCTATCGGATTCACGGGTAGTGATGACGTAAATACCGTGCGCCCCCAGCATGGAGCGCAAACGCACCGATATTGCCAGCACCAGGTCTTTCTCCATCAGGCGATCAGATAAGCGTGCTCCAGGGTCAGAACCGCCATGGGCGGCATCGATCACCACGATAAAGCGTGGCGCCGCCCGTACCGTCGCAACCGGTGGAGTTGGCGCGGGGGACGGGGTCGCCACGGGAGGCGGCTGGGCGGCGGCAACGAGAGCGCAGGCAAGGAGAGGCGCCAAACTTAGAACCGGGAAGAAACCGCAACCCGTGGGTGCCCCATTCTGCGCGTATTTTGCGAGGGGTGGGATACGCTGCGGTAAATCGAGATTTGTTTTCCCACCCTTGCCGGGAAAAGCCCCGTCAGGGATGGGGCACCCGAACATGGGCTCCCGGAATCTGCGGACGCGCTCCTCAGTCCAGCGCATAGATGGTAAGACCGCTCAGTAATTTGGGATAGAAGTCAGTCGACTTCTGGGGCATCACATCGCCCGCGAAAGCGATCTCGCGCAACTGGCCAAGGGTGATGGGATTGGTCAGGAAAGCCACGTCTGCCTCTCCGCACGAAACCTGTTCGAGCGCCTCGCCGGCGTCGCGCACATAGCGCAGATTTCGCTGCTCCAGAATTGCCTCCGGAGTGATGTGCAGCAGTTGCTCCAGCACCAGCGCATGCAACTGGGCCAAATCAAGCCGGCGCTGCCTTTCAGGGAGTTTCGCTAGCGCCCTGGCGACGGTCTCCGGCCTGGCGGTCAACAAGTAATAACCCAGGGTAGTGACCGCGATAAAGGCCGTACCCTGCTGGCGAGAGAGGATCCGGCTCAGGTGGAAAGAGTCCTCCGCGGTTACTGGCTGAACCTCAAAAAATTGCTCCGCTGCCGCAATAAACTGAGCGGGCACAAAATTCCTGAGCCCAAAGACCACCCGATGCGTGGGCAGGATGGTGATGCCCGACGAATCCATATTGACGAAGGTCATCATGACCGCTGCTTCGGGGTAGGCGGGTTGCGCAGTTGTATTGGCAGGGTTCCGTTCGGTGCGGGCGACGCTTCGCGGGGCATGCTCGCGGGAATATGCCAGGGCAGTCTCGTACCGGTGGTGACCGTCCGCAATGATGAGCTTCTTATCCTCCATCGCTCCCAACAGGATATTGATGGTGCTCATGTCGCTGACCTTCCAAACCTTATGGGTCACGCCGAATTCGTCGGTCACTTCGATCTCGGGCGCGGCCGTGCCGGAAAACAGGATCTTTTCCGCAGTCAACGCCGGGTCTGAATAGAGCATGAAGATTTGCCCGAAATGAGCCCGTGTGGCGCGCAACAAATTCAGCCGGTCAGACTTGGGCTTGGCCAGCGTCTGCTCGTGACGGAAGACTACGTGCTGGTTGTAATCGCATACTTCGCCCAGGGCGATAAAGGCGCGGCGCTCGTGAACCTCACCGTCCCCACCCGGCACGGTAAACCGCTGAGAGTAGGCGAAGATGCAGGCGTCTTTTTCCTGGGCCAGGACGCCCATGGAGCGCCAGTCCGCGAAATCCCGCGCGGCCCGGGTATAAACGTCATTCACCCCGGGTTCGTCGAACAACTCGGGCAAACCCAGGATCACGCGCACAAGATTGTAGAGGCTGCGCTGGTAATAGGCCTGCTGCATCGCCGGAGTGATCTTGTCGTAGGGCTGGGTTACGACATCCTCAACGCGCACTATGCTTGGGTTGTAGCGCAATGCGCGAAAAGGATAAATGCGGGCCATGCGTTGGATTCAGCTCCAAACCTTCGGCAACCTCAGGCTGCGCTGCCAATTGCTTTAGTCTCTTATACCTGCCAGATTGTACCTGACCAAACAGCCCGCCTATGGCTTCAAGACCAGCCTGTCCCATGGGAGGCAACACCCAAAAAGGTGAGAGTTTCGCGAGTAGTGATGGATGAGCACCGCATCAAAACCCGCGTGCAAAAAGGCGGACGCAGGTTGGCTCTCAACGTGCTACCATCCTGCACACGAACACTGGGACACGAGGGTCGGGGCTATGGCGCTCTCGAGCGAGCGCGTAAGGGTTATAAACGAGAGCACAGGGCCAAATTTCGGGGTCTCCCCCTACGGCCGCCAAGGAAGGCTGCGCGCGTGGATGACAGGAGAGATTGCCATTGGACGTTGCTTGTGGCTCGGCTTGTGGCTCACTCTGTGGCTGGCCCCCTGCCGCGCCGGCTGGGCCCAGGATCCTTTAAATGATGTTCACGTGCAGCCCCCTCCACCGGCGCCCGTAGCCCCGATTACTCCGTCGTCCACCACCGCCACGCCGGCACCCGTCGAGGGCAAAAAGGCGCTCAGTGCGCGGCCCAACGAACGCATTCGCGTAGATGTAAACCTGGTACTGGTGCCGGTTACCGTTACGGATCCTCTCAATCGGCTGGTTACAGGTCTGGAGCGCCAGGACTTCTTTCTCTACGAGAACAACGCTCTGCAGAAGATCAAAAGCTTCTCCTCGGAAGATGCCCCGGTTTCAATCGGGATCATCTTCGATCTGAGCGGCAGCATGACCGACAAAATCAACCGCGCCCGTAATTCGATCCTGGAGTTTCTGCGTACTGCCAATCCACAGGACGAATTCTTTGTCATCGGCTTTAACGACCGGCCCGAATTGATTACCGATTTCACTTCCAATGTCGACAACATTGAGTCGCGGCTGCTCACGGTAAAGCCTGGTCATCGCACGGCGCTGCTCGACGCCATCTACTTCGGCTTGAACAAGATGAAGCAGGCAAAGAATGAGCGCAAGGCGCTGCTGGTGGTATCGGACGGGGGCGACAACCGCAGCCGCTATACTGAGAGCGAGGTGCGCGCCGTGGTGCGCGAGTCAGACGTGCAGATCTATTCCATCGGCATCTTTGACCAGTACGCACCCACCCGCGAGGAGCAATTGGGGCCCATTCTGCTGCATGACGTCAGCGAAGAGACCGGCGGCCAGCTTTTCCGGGTGGATGACCTTGCCGATATGGCCGATATTGCCACCAAGATCAGTGCCGAGTTACGCAACCAATACGTGCTGGGGTATCGTTCGGAGGATATCAAACGGGATGGGAAGTGGCGTAAATTGAAAGTAAAGCTGGTTCCACCCGAAGGGCTGCCCCAGCTGACCGTTCACGCTCGCACAGGATACTATGCGCCCTTGCAGTAACTGGCTTCTTCTTCTCTCGATTTTGGTGCTTGGCGGTTTGCCCGCACCCCTCGTGGCGCAAGTCGGCGCGGCTCCTCCGCCCCCCTCGCCCACCCTGCCGGAGAAACAGCCGCCGCTCGATGTGGATCGTGATCCCATTGCCTCGCCCGATCTGCCGGAGGCCGCCCCGCCTAAGGAGCCGGCCGCCCCCGGAACGATTGGCCGGGGCGAAAACGGCCGTTATACCCTGCAGCGTAACGTCGATGAAGTGGTGCTGAACGCCACCGTGCTCGATGACAAACAGCACCTGGTTACCACCCTCACCAAGGACGACTTTAAGGTCTTTGAAGACGGCGCGGCGCAAACCATCACCTCGTTCCAACACCAGGACATTCCCATCTCGCTGGGTATCCTGGTCGACAATTCCGGCTCCATGCGGGCCAAGCGCGGGGCGGTCAATACTTCGGCTCTGGACCTGGTGCACTACTCCAATAAGGATGACGAGAGCTTCGTGGTCAATTTTTCCGACGAGGCTTACATCGACCAGGATTTCACTTCGAACGTTAACAAGCTGCGCGATGGCCTCACCCATATCGATTCCAAAGGTGGTACGGCCCTTTACGACGCCATTATGGCCTCGGCCGATTACCTTACCAAGAATGCCAAGCGGGCCAAGCAGGTTCTGCTGGTCATTACCGACGGAGAAGACAATGCTTCGAGCACCACGCTCGAAGAGACGGTTCGCCGCATCCAGGATTTACAGGGACCGATCATCTATTCGATAGGGCTGCTGTACGACGACGCCGGTGGCGGCCGAGAGGCTCGCCGCGCGCGCCGGGCGCTCGAGATGCTTTCCAACGAGACCGGCGGCATCTCCTTCTTCCCCAAAAACCTGGAACAGGTGGATGAGATTGCCGGAGAGGTCGCGAAGGATATCCGCGAGCAATACACGATCGGTTATCACTCGACCAAGCCGGCCAGCCAGGGCGGCTTCCGTACGGTGCACGTGGAGGCGAAGGCCAAGGGATATAACAAGCTGATCGTTCGCACCAAGACCGGCTACTACCCGAACGTAAAGGCGGCCGGCCCGCGTGCCGCTGCTCCGCCGCCCACTCCGCCTGCCTCTTCCAATTGATCGCTGGCTGATACACTTGTAGGTTGGCCTATGACCCCTTTTACTCGTGAGGTTGCGGCGCGTGCGCTGCATGTCGCTGAAGATGTGACCGAGCTGATGGGGTCGACCCCGATGCTCCACCTTCATCGGGTGGTACCCGCGGGGGCGGCCGACGTTTACGCCAAACTGGAGCTGTTCAACCCTGGCGGGAGCGTCAAGGACCGGGCAGCGCTGGGCATGATCCTGGACGCCGAACGCCGCGGTTTGTTGCAGCCCGGCGCAACGATCCTGGAGGCTACCGCCGGTAATACAGGAGTAGGCCTTGCCCTGGTGGGCGTACACCGCGGATACAAGGTCGTGCTCTTTGTGCCCGAGGGCTTCGCGGAAGAGAAATGCATCCTGATGCGAGGTTTTGGCGCGACCGTGATCCGCACTCCCGAAGCGGAGGCCATGTCGGGCGCGATACGGCGCTGCCGGGAGATGGAAGCAGAAACTCCCGGCGCTTTCGCCGCACTCCAGTTTGATAATGCAGCGAATCCCGACTTCCACTATGCGACCACTGCCCGGGAACTATGGGAGCAGATGGAAGGGCGGGTAGACGCGTTTGTGGGCGGGGTCGGCACCGGTGGCACCTTCTCCGGCGTCGCTCGCTTTCTCAAGCAACAGGACCCGGGCATTCTTACGGTCGCGGTTGAGACCCAGGGTTCCGTCCTGCAGGGGGGCGCACCGGGACATCACAAGGTGGAGGGCATCGGCGCCTCTTTTGTTCCCCGAACGTTTGACCGCGAGTGCTGCGACGAGATTATTGCCGTGATGGATCCTGAAGCTTTCACCATGGTCAAACAGCTTGCCGGGGAAGAAGGCGTGCTCTCGGGCTCGAGTGGAGGCGCTGCCGTGTTTGCGGCGGTGCAGATTGCCGCTCGCCTGGGCAAGGGAAAGCGGGTGGCCACGATCATTCCCGATTCCGCGGAGCGCTACTTATCGAAGAAGATTTTCGAGGGCGGTCTATGAGTGGTTTTTCCACTCGCGCCATCCACGACGGCCAGCCCCCCGACCCGGCTACCGGGGCGGTGAATGTGCCTATCTACGCCTCTTCCACTTATGCCCAGGAAGAGATCGGTAAGCATCGCGGATACGAATACTCCCGGGTTTCGAATCCTACGCGCACCGCGCTCGAAGAAAACCTGGCTTCGCTCGAAGGCGGCTCTTCGGCGCATGTTTTTTCCAGCGGGATGGCGGCGATTGCGGCCCTGGTCACCATGCTCAAGACCGGCGACCACGTTATTTGCGGGTCTAACGTCTATGGGGGAACTCCGCGGCTGTTCGACCGCATCATTGCCAACTACGGCATCCTCTTCACTTACGTTGACACCACCGACCTGGAGCAGGTTCGGCGGGCCATCCAGCCCAACACCAGGCTGGTGCACATTGAAACCCCTACCAACCCCATGATGCAGATTTCTGACATCCGCGCGATTGCCGATATTTGTCAGCAACACCGGGCGGCGGGTCAGGCACTCGATCTAAGCGTTGACAACACCTTCATGTCGCCTTATTTCCAGCGTCCGCTGGAGTTTGGCGCAGACATCGTGATGCATTCGACCACCAAGTTTCTCAATGGTCACAGTGACGGTCTGGGAGGTGTACTGGTGGCCACCACGCCGGAGCACAAAGAGACCTTTGCGTTTGTGCAGAAGTGCACTGGCGGCATCCTTTCCCCGTTTGAGTGTTTCCTGGTTCTGCGTGGGGTCAAGACACTGGCCGTGCGCATGAAGCAACACGAAATAAACGGCCGATTAGTGGCTGACTATCTTGCCGGGCACCGCAAGATCTCCACGGTCTTGTATCCCGGGCTGGCCGACCATCCGCAGCATGCGCTTGCCCAGCGTCAAATGTCGGGTTTTGGTTCGCTTATCACTTTTGAGACCGGTTCTTTAGACCAGGCGAATGCCATGCTACGGCGGCTCAAGGTGTGCACGGTGGGCGAATCCCTGGGCGGAGTAGAGACCCTGATATCGCATCCCGCCACCATGACCCACGCGGCACTAGGCGAAGAAGGCCGGGCGAACATAGGCCTGACCGACGGAATGGTGCGTATCTCGGTGGGAATTGAGGACGCCGATGATCTGCTCGAGGATCTGGAGCAGGCGCTCAGTGTGCTGTGAATGGTAAAATCAGGGGTTTACTCGACTGAGAGTCCCCGTTTCGAGCAGACGACGGAGCCCATCCCATGACTGCGCACGCCGCCGATAGCGCTCTTGTGCCCACCCATTCCTTTGCGCTGAGCGAAGAACAGGAGCAGTTGCGCAAGGAGATCCGTGATTTTGCCGCGCGCGAAATCGCTCCGAATGTGATGCGCTGGGATGAAGCCAGCGAGTTCCCGCAAGAGGTAGTGAAGAAGTTGGGGGAGATGGGCCTGATGGGCGTCATCTTCCCGGTAGAGCTTGGCGGAGCCGGCCTCGGCTACGTGGACTACGCGCTTGCCGTGGAAGAGCTGTCAGCGGTGGATGGCTCGATCGGGATCATCGTGGCTTCGCACAACTCTCTCTGCACGAACCATATCTTTGTCGCCGGGAATGAAGCGCAAAAAAGCAAATACATTCCTCTGCTCGCTTCCGGTAAGTGGCTAGGCGCCTGGGGGCTTACGGAACCTGGCTCTGGTTCCGATGCTGGCAGCGCCCGGACCAGCGCTGTACGCAAGGGCGACCGTTGGGTGCTGAACGGGAACAAGACCTTTATCACCAACGGCCACTATGCCGACGTTTCTGTGATCATCGCGGTTACGGATAGGAGCAAAGGCACGCATGGTCTTTCGGCGTTCGTGGTAGAGAAGGGAACTCCGGGTTTTCGCCCGGGCAAAAAGGAAAATAAGCTTGGCCTGCGGGCCAGCGATACCTCCGAGCTTATTTTTGAGGACTGCGAGATCCCCGGTGAGAATTTGCTGGGCAATGAGGGCGACGGCTTTATCGACTCCATGCGTATTCTCGACGGCGGCCGCATTTCGATCGCCGCGTTATCGCTGGGGATAGGGCGGGGAGCATTCGATGCGGCGCGCCATTATGTGCAGCAGCGGCACCAGTTCGGCAAGGCCATCTCAGAGTTCCAGGGCATTCAGTGGAAGCTGGCCGATATGGCGACCCAGCTTGACGCGGCGAGGCTGTTGACGCTGCGCGCCGCGGTGATGAAGGATGCCGGCCAGAAGACCACGCTCGAGTCTTCCATGGCCAAGTTGATGGCCAGTGAAGTGGCGGTGAGGGTGTGTGATGAGGCGGTGCAGCTTCACGGCGGTTACGGCTTTATCAAGGATTATCCGGTGGAGAAGTTTTACCGCGATGTTAAGTTATGCACGATCGGCGAAGGCACCAGCGAGATCCAGCGGCTCATCATTGCCCGGGAAATCCTGCGTAAGTAGCTTCTTTGAAGGGTATGGGCTTCAGCCCGTACATAAATACTCAGAAAAGAGCGCGGCTTTAGAGCTTGCGGAACGCCGTTTTGTATCAGGGCACGACTTTTAGTCGTGACGTAAATCATTGACAATATGTCGCGCTTTAGCCCCTGAGGGAAAGCATTACGAGACGAAGGGCCATCCCTCATTGGCTAAAACCGATCAGGTTAGCAAGTTGTCTCGGCGGGGCTAAAGCCCCACGATGATTTCGTGACATTTTTGCCGGGGATAAATCCCCGGCCTATCCTAAAAGCGAGTTCTCACGCGAACTCTGAAAGCCCCGCCCCTTCAAAACCACAGTCTGCGGTCTTCTTCAATCGTATGATCGGAGGGATGGAGAAGCAGGCCAGCAGCGCCGAATCTGTGGCGGAGATGATCAACCGCATGCGGCAAGGCGATGTGCGTGCGCTGGCGCGGGCCATTTCACTGGTCGAGAATGAGGCGCCATCCGCACGGCAGATTCTGTCCTGCTGCTTCCCGTTAACCGGCTCCGGCATCCGCATCGGCATCACTGGTTCCCCCGGCGCCGGCAAAAGCACGCTGGTCGATGGGCTCGCCCGGCGATATCGCGCAAACCATACGACCGTCGGAGTCGTGGCCGTTGATCCCACCAGTCCTTACACCGGCGGAGCGATTTTGGGAGACCGCATCCGCATGCGCGATCACGATTCCGACGCCGGCTTTTACATGCGCAGCATGGCGACACGCGGCTCCCTTGGCGGTCTCGCCCGTGCGACGGCGGATGTCGCCGTAGTGATCGAGGCGAGCGGCAAAGAGCGGCTGCTGCTGGAAACCGTCGGCGTTGGCCAGGACGAAATCGATATTGTGCGGCTGGCCGACGTGACCATTGTTGTGCTGGTGCCAGGCATGGGCGATGATGTGCAGAGCCTCAAGGCCGGCATCATGGAGATCGCCGACATCTTTGTGGTCAACAAGAGCGATCGCGAAGGCGCCGACCGCCTGGAAAAAGAAGTGCGATCGATGCAATCGCTGGCGGCGGAACACGGAAGTTGGGTTCCTCCCGTTATCCGGACCATCGCCAGCACCGGCACAGGCATCGAAGAACTGGAACAGGCAATCGATGACTTCTGGTCGTGGCTGGCACAAGAAGGAAGGCTTGCCGCCCGGCGCGAGGCGCACTGGCGGACGCGCGTAATGGACATGCTGCATCATGAGCTGCTGCGCGAACTGCACGGGCATGGCCTAAGCGAACAGGCAATGATGGAAATTGGCCGGCAGGTTGAACGGAAACAACAGGATCCTTACCAGCTGGTACCGCAACTGGTGGAGCAACTATTGCGGCGTTGAAAGAATGAAGGAGTAACGATGGCAAAGATCGACCACGTAGGCATCGCGGTCAAGAGTATTTCGCAGGCGCGGCGTCTTTATGAGACGCTCGGCCTGACGGTGCTCGACGAGGCAGAGGGCGAGGACGGGGTGCGCAGCGTAATGGTCCCGCTGGGAGAGAGCCGCTTGCGTCTGCTCCAGCTGCCGGATAGCGGGGCGTCTGTGGAAGGCGTTCAGCACCTGGCCCTGCATGTGGATGATATTTCCGGCACGTTCGAAGAAATGAAGCAGGCGGGCATCCGTCTCATCTCCGAGGAGATTGAGATTGGCGCCGGCGGCCGCCTCCATTTTCTAGTGCATCCATCGGCGGCGAATGGAGTGCTCCTCGAGGTTTGCCAGGATCCCATCACCGCGGTTTGAGGCCTTATGCTTTTATCCCTGAATACTTGCGGAGGCACTGCAGGCGTGGCTCTCGGCGTGGCTACTCCGGGGGCCAACGAGATCAAGATTGTCGCCACGGCCGAGCTGGCGGTGCGAACGTATTCGGCGCGCCTGATCCCCGAGATTGCTTCCTTGCTCGAAAGCCAAGACGCGACGTTGAAGGATGTCGAGGCCCTGGTGGTGGTGAATGGCCCTGGCAGTTTTACCGGTATTCGGGTGGGGCTGAGCACCGCCAAAGGCCTGGCGGAAGGGGCCGGAATTCCCTTGATTGCCATCTCACGCCTGGCGCTGCTAGCCGCCGCCAGTGGTTTGCCTCATGTGCTTGCAGTCGTGGATGCGGGCCGGGGGGAATACTACGTTGGCGAATACCGCGGCGGCAAGAATCTGGGAGAAGTGCTGCTCAGCGCGGCGGATACAGTGGCAGCGGCCCGGCAGCCGGGAGCGGGTGTGGTGGTTTGCGAAGAGACCCGTGCCGACGATGCTTCGTCCGCGGCCATCAGCGCTTGTGCCGCCATCGCTGTATGCGGTCCCGTCTACGTGCAACCTCCGGATGCCGCTGAAGCAATGCGTTTTGCGCTCGGCCGCTTTCGCGCCGGCGCATTCGACGACCCTGAAGCTTTGCACGCCAACTATCTCCGGCGCTCCGATGCTGAGGTCATCCGTTCTGCCCGGGCCACGGCGCAAGCCGAGATTGCGGCGAGGTGAGTTTCAGCATCCGCGGCATGGAGCCTCGGGACCTCGACCCTATGCTGAGGCTGGCGGCCGAATCCTCGGATGGGCCGCGTTGGACGCGCCAGGACTACGAACAGATCCTGCTTGCTGATCCCGCGGCCGCGCTGTCTCGCCGCGCCCTGGCGGCCGTGTCCGGCGGTATCGTCGCCGGCTTTGCCGTGGCCAGTTGGTTGCGGCAGGACACGGTGGCTGAGGTGGAAGGGCTGGTAGTCGAGCGGGGACATCGCCGCCAGGGCATAGGCGGCGCCCTGGTTCTCGCCTGTATGGCTTGGGCGGGCCATGCCGGGGCTACGAAAATCCGCCTGGAGGTGCGCGCATCGAACGCCGCCGCCATTGCCCTTTACGGCCGTCATGGATTTCTCCCCGCGGGGATTCGCCGCGGCTATTACTCGACTCCCCCGGAAGACGCACTGCTGCTGGAAGCGCCATTGTTTCCCCGGGCCGTCTGACCTCTATAATTCCCCAAGGGTTTAGTCATACATGGTTCGTGACGGATACTTTTACGGTTTAGGATTCATAGCGGCCGCCGTTCTGGTGATGCTGGTAACCGGGGATTGGATTTGGGCCGTTATCCCGGTCTTGCTGGCGGGCTTCTTTTTCTGGTTCTTCCGGGATCCCAGGCGTACCGTGCCGGCCGAGGCGGGGCTGATCGTTTCCCCGGCGGATGGCAAGATCACCGAGGTGGCTCGTATCCAGACTCCCAACGGAGAGCGTATCCGCCTGAGCATTTTCCTCAGTGTCTTCGATGTTCACGTCAACCGTTCGCCCATTGCCGGCACGGTGCGCGAAGTGCGGTACCAAAAGGGCAAGTACCTCAATGCCCTTAACCCGGAATCGGGGGAAAAGAACGAGCAGAACGTGGTGATGGTGCAGGGCGATGAGTTCGATGTGAGCTTCATGCAGATCGCCGGAGTGCTGGCGCGCCGCATCGTTTTCCGTTTCCAGGTAGGCGACTTTGTGGAGCGCGGCCAGCGCGTGGGCCTGATCAAATTCGGTTCCCGGGTGAATGTGCTTTTGCCTGGCCATGCGCACCTCCGGGTGGTGGTCGGAGAGCGGGTCAAGGGCGGCGCTTCGATCCTGGCCGACATCCAGCCAATTGAGGGCAATCCATCGCTCGACGTTCTGGCGGAGAGCTTCGCTTGAGACGCGAAGACCAGAGGCCTCCCGATCGCAAGCGAAGGGGCCGGTTGCGCCGTGGCATGTATATCGTGCCTTCGCTCTTCACCTCAGGCAATATCGCGGCCGGCTACTTTGCCATCATGCAAAGCCTGCAAGGATCGGTGCAGGAGCCGCGCCACTTCAACTATGCCGCCCTGGCCATCGGTTTTGCCATTCCTTTTGATGCCCTCGACGGCCGCATCGCGCGCATGACGAAAACCACCAGCGACTTTGGCAAGGAACTCGATTCCATGGCCGACGTGATCACCTTCGGGGTCGCGCCCAGCCTGCTGGCGTTTACCTGGGGTTTCCAAAGTCTCCCCACCACCATGGATCCCGCACGGCGGCAGACCATTGTGGAATGGGGAGCGTTCGTCTGCTTTCTTTTCCTGCTTTGCGGGGCGGGCCGCCTGGCGCGCTTCAACATCGGCGCCAATATTTTGCCCAAGAATCCGGGACGTCCGGGGAGGAAATACTTTGTAGGCATGCCCATTCCCGCGGCTGCAGGCGTAATTGCCGCGGTCGTCCATTTCTTTTCCGGAACTCCGGTGCCCAACTGGCGGGTTGCCATCATGTGGATGCTGCTGGTCTTCCTGGTTGGGCTGCTCATGGTCAGTACCTGGCGCTTTTGGAGTGGGAAAGAGATCAACCTCGCCGATCGCCATCCCTTCCAACGGATCGTGGTGCTGGGCCTGGCCATCTATGCGACCGCGGTTTTTTCCCAGATCATCCTCCTGCTGCTGGCATTTTTTTATATGTTCTCCGGGATTTTTGCCCGTGCAGCCTATTCCTGGCAGCGGCGTCACAAGGCGGCGTTGCGCCATCCGGTGAGCGCTGAGGCGGCGTTGGCCGACGAGGCTTCTTCCAGCCAACCCATGCCCCCATCCCACCCACCGGTGCATCCTTGAGCTACCGTATCGCGATTGTTGGCGCCGCATCCATCCTGGGCAAACAGCTCAACGAAGCACTCTCCGAGTCGAGCTTTGCCGCGGCGGAGTTCCTGCTGATGGACGATCAGCAAGCCCTGGGACAATTGGAAGCGGTGGGTGACGAGATCACGTTTGTTCAGCCCATCGCGGCCGACTCCTTTGAGCGCATTGATTTCACCTTTTTCACCAGCTCCGCGGAACTGACCCGCCGCCATTGGCAGGCCGCGCTCCGCGCCGGGTCGAGCATAGTCGACCTTTCTGCCGGGTTGGAGGGCGAGGCCGGCGTGCTGGTTTGCGCTCCGTGGATGCAGGAGGCCATGGGCGAAGGCGCCCGGGATATCGCGCCGAATCTGCATACGCCGGCCGTGGTTTCGGCTCATCCGGCGGCCATCGTGCTCGCCTTGTTGCTGGAGCGTTTGCAGCGTATGGGAGCCATTCGCCACGTAGCCGCGACCGTGCTGGAGCCGGCCTCTGAGTATGGGCGGCCAGCGCTCGATGAGCTACACCAGCAAACGGTTTCGCTGCTTTCCTTTCAGAGCATCCCGTTGCAGGTGTATGACGTCCAGGTAGCCTTCAACACCGTCGCCGCTTTCGGCGAAGCTGCCAAGATCAGCCTGGCCGATAGCGAAGCGCGCATCCGGCGCCACTACGCGCTGCTCTCCGGCGGACGGCTGCCGCAGCTCTCGTTGCAATTAATCCACGCGCCCGTATTTCATGGCCATACCTTCTCCATCGCAGTGGAGTACGAGCGGCAAGTGACGTTAGAGCAGATTGAGGAGATTCTTTCCGTGCCACACATCGAAGTGATCCAGGGCGACGCCGATGCGCCCGGCAACCTGAACTCCATTGGCGATCAGGATGTCTCGGTGCGAGTGCGCTTCGATGAGCAGGGCATTTCGCAATCACGACGGTTGTGGCTTTGGGCCTCCGCCGATAACCTCGAACTCTCCGCGCTCAATGCCGTGGAGTGCGCGCAGGAACTGCGCAGGCTAAGACCGCAGGGCAAGGTGCAGTAGTGGACCGTGGCGCAATCGAGACGAGAGCTCGTGTCTTTGCGCCGCTGCTATTCTCCCTGTTGAGCTTTCTGCCGGCTTTCTCCCAGGCGGCGCCGGCGGGCACACCCCCGCCGGTGATTGACGAGACCGTGCCGCCCCAATCCGATAACTACGTACTGGGACCGGACTCACAGCCACATGCTTCGGTCGCGGCGGGAAAGACGTTTACCTTTAGTCTGACCGACTCGAAAATTTTCCCGGGTACGGAACGAACCATCACGGTGTATGTGCCTGCCGCGTATCAAGCGGATAAGCCGGCATGTGTCTATGTCGGGCTGGACAGTCTTGGCTTCAACGCAGCCACCGTCTTCGATAACCTGATCGCGCAACATGCGATGCCAGTGACGATTGGCATCGGTGTTTCCCCGGGCCACGTTGCTTCGGCGACTCCACCGGAAAATCCCCGCTTCGATCGCAGTTTTGAATTCGATAGCCTCAGCGGCCGGCTCGGCCGTTTTTTGCTGGAGGAGGTAATTCCAGAAGTGGAACGTCACTCCACGCCGGACGGACATGCCATCAAACTGTCGGCCGATCCCAACGATCGCGCGATTGGAGGAGGGAGCACCGGAGCGATCGCGGCCTTCACCGTCGCCTGGGAATATCCGGATGCATTTCGGCGTGTCTTCAGCGCCATCGGCACCTACGTGGGCATGCGCGGTGGAGAGCAGTATTACGTCCTGGTGCGCAAGACAGAGCCGAAGCCTTTGCGCATCTTCATGGAGGATGGAGTCCATGATGAATGGCCCGGCGGCCCGGAGATGGGAGACTGGTGGATGTCGAACCTGACCATGAATCGGGCGCTCGAATTTGCCGGCTACGATGTACGCCACGTATGGGGCGCGGGAACGCACAACGGCAGCCAGGCGTCGTCGGTATTTCCCGATGCAATGCGATGGCTCTGGCGAGATTGGCCGGCGCCCCTTCACGCAGCGCAGCCGGGAAATCCGGTGCTCAAAGCGATTCTGCAACCGGGTGAAGACTGGCAGGTTGCCGCCGATGGTTGTGGTCTGGTTTCGAGCCTTGCTTCGAACCCGCAAGGGGAGATTTATCCAGGAAGCGAATGTCATCAGGCGGCGGAGGCCGCGGCGGTTGCGTATGGACCGGACGGGAAACTTTATGTGGCACGGGCCAAGGGTGGGGTCAAGGTGACGGGTGCTGCTGCGATCCTGGGCGAAGGGCTCAGCATTCGTAGTTTGACGGTGCGCAGTAGCGGTGACATTTACGCGGTCACGGCGAGCGAACTTTGGCTGCTTCGCGCGAATGGGAAAAAAATACGTTTGGATCTGGGCCTGAAAGGAGCCTCGGGAGTTGCTCTTTCTCCGGATGGGCTCTGGCTTTTTGTCGCGCAGAGCCAGTCGCGAAGCGGTGTGAGCTATCGGGTACGTTCGGACGGAACGGCCGATGCCCGCGCACCCTTCTACGACTTCGAGGCTCCCACCTGGGCAGACGATAGCGGAGCAGGGACGATCGCCATGGATCGCGATGGACGAGCCTATGTGGCCACGCGAATGGGAGTCGAGGTTTTCGATCGCAACGGCAGGGTGGCGGCAATCCTTCCATTGCCTGGCAATCTCGCGGCGACGAGCCTGTGTTTTGCCGGAAGTGATTTCAAAGTGCTGTATGTTGCCGGCGGCGGGAAAGTGTTTCGCAGAAAACTTGGTATCGCGGGCGCGCCCCCGTGGGCCGCTCCTGCCAAACTTCCGCCCTGGGGCGCGGGCTAGGACCGGAGCGGTAGCGAAGTGGAGGGACCTGTTGTTCTCTGAACGGTCAATCAATACGTACCAGGCGCCAGGAGCAGGTGACTGAGCGAATACCACGCCCTTTTGTAATCCGCGCCAGCAGCCACACAGATTAAGCTGACTACGATGAGTCCCGCAACTCTGTTTATTGGTATTGCTACCTGCGGACGCCCCGCGATCTTAGCCGAGACGATCGCCTTTCTGGCAAACCAGGAACGGCGGCCTGACAAGATCCTCGTGGCTTATGCGGAGCCGGCGGATATAGCAAATGCGCCCGAGCAGTTTCCCCACGTCACATTTGTCCAGGCGCAGCGCGGGCTTACCCGCCAACGCAATGCGATCCTCAATTTATCCGGCGAGTGCGACATTCTGCTTTTTATCGACGACGATTTCTATCTCGATCCACAATACCTGGAGATCAGCGAGCGCTTTTTTGCCGACAACCCTGAGGTGGTCGCCACCACCGGGAGGGTCCTCGCAGACGGGGTAAAAGGGCCCGGCCTTACCGTAGCCCAGGCAAAGTTTATCGTAGGCCGCAACACCGCCGCGCGGAGCGAGCAGCACATTACCCCCATCTTTATCGCTTACGGTTGCAATATGTGCCTCCGCATGGCCCCCATCCGGCAGCATCAGCTTCGCTTCGATGAGACTCTTCCGCTCTACGGGTGGTACGAGGATTGGGATTTCTCCCGGCAGTTGGCTGCTTACGGGTCTCTGGTGCACATCTCGAATGCGTGCGGAGTTCACCTCAGCGTCAAGATGGGCCGCATTACGGGAGTGCGCCTGGGCTACGCGCAGGTGGCCAACCCCATCTACCTGGCGCGCAAAGGGACGTTCCCCTGGTCGCTGGTTTTCAAGTTTATCGTCGGCCCTTGCTTGAAGAACCTGGTGCGCAGTCTCGCGCCAGAAACACACGTGGACCGGCTGGGACGTTTTTGCGGAAATCTCGCAGCCTTCCGCGATCTACTCTTCGGCACCCTCAGCCCGGAGCAGATTACTAACCTCTAGTACGCCACTCGGCATACTGCTGCAGGATGTAGTTATCCGTCATGCCCGCAATATAATCGGCGACCACGCGAGCGACGCCCTCGGTCGCAATCTGGGACTGGTACGCAGACGGTAACAGTGACGGATCGTTCACCCAGCAGCTAAAAAGATTCCGCACCACCAGAGCCGCCTCCTGCAGATCTCGCTGCAACTCCTCGCGGCTGTACAAGGTGGCGTAGAGATGTTGCTTGGCCTCGCGGCGCAGCTCCTCGATCTCCGGAGAAAAGGCCACCAGCCGCTGCGGCGAATGGCGAATTTCCTCCAGGGTGCGCACCCCGCCGGCGTTGACCCTGCGCGCGGTTTCGCGGATCAGATCGCCCACCAGGGTATTCAACATTTTCTTCAGCGCCTCGTTGGCCAGGCAGCTTTTCCGCCGCGGCGGGGTATTCGCGCTCCACGGCGCGACAGTGACTGATCGAAAATACGCACATGCTCGCGCAGCATTCCGGGATGCAGCATCCCTGCCTCCATGCCGTCATCCATGTCGGCGGTCAGGTAGGCGATCTCATCGGCCAGGTCGATCAGCTGCGCCTCCAGGGGCGGCCGCTGGTCAAGAAAGTACGCGCTCAGCTCCGGATGTTCGGCGAGCGAGTAATCCCGCGAGTGCTTGACGATGCCCTTCGCGCACGCCCAGGGTGAGATTCAGCCCGCGAAAGCCGGCATAGCGAACTTCGAAGTACTCGACGATGCGCAGCGCGTGCAGATTGTGGTCGAAGCGCAGGCCAAACTCGCGCATGGCCTCATCCAGCGCTCGCTCGCCGGCATGGCCAAAGGGCGGGTGCCCAATGTCATGCACCAGCGCCAGCGCTTCGGTCATGTCTTCGTTCAGCTTGAGCGCATTGGCGATGGCGCGCGCGATCTGCGCCACTTCCATGGTGTGGGTGAGCCGGCTGCGAAAGTGATCGGAGTAGCGGTGGGTAAAGACCTGCGTTTTTCCCGCCAGGCGGCGGAAGGCGCGGGCATGGATCACCCGCGCGCGGTCACGCTGAAAGGGAGTTCGATAAGGATGGGCTGCTTCGGCATGCTCGCGCTGCGCCAGCAGGTTACGCGCATCGTCGGGAACAGCACACCCTGGTGGCAGCGCGAAGCTTTTTCGGCCACGCTACCGGCCGTATCCATTTACTGCTTCGGGCTGGCGCCCGCCGATTCTTCCTTGGCTAGCTTCACCCGCGCGCTATCCAGCTTCTTCTGCACTTTGCTTACGTCGCCGGGTTCCGCATCCGCGGGAGCTGTACGGGCATACTCCTGCAGGCTCTGTTCCCATTGCGCTGCGGCCAACTTCAGCCGGCCCGTCTTCTCGTAAAGCTCGCCCAGGTGGTCGTGTACCGCGGGATCCTTTGCCATGCGTTCGCTGGCCTTGCGCAGGTTGGCTTCCGCCAGCGCATACTGCCCCATCTTGAAGTAGACCCAGCCGAGCGAATCCAGATAGGCGCCATTCTGCGGATCCAGCTGCACCGCTTTCTGCACCATGGCCAGCGCCTCATCCAGCTTCACGCCACGATCTCCCAGCATGTAGCCGAGGTAATTCAGGGTCATGCTGTTGTTGGGGTCGATGGCCAGAATCTTGCGGAATTGCTCTTCGGCGGAATCGTAGTGCTTCTGCCGCTCATCCAGCGCCCCGCGCAGAAAGTAGATATAGATCTTGTCGTCTGGCTTGGCGGAAAGAGCATCGGCCGCGTCGATCTCGTCGGAGGCTTCTTTCCAGCGGCGTAGCCGGGTATAGATCTGCGCCAGCACCAGGTTCACATCGCGGTCCTCCGCGTTGCCCTGGAGTTGCGCCTTGGCCAGCTTGATGCCCTTCTTCCGGCTTGCCGGTATCGGCAAGCTGGCCAGCCAGCATCAGCTGGATGCTCTTGTCCTTCGGCATGGCCTGCGCTGCCTGCTGGGCCACCTGGGTCGCCTTGTCGTATTGCTTGGCATCGCGGTAGGCATCCACCTGGCCCTGGTATCCGCGCTCGGCATATTCCCCGCCCATGGCGACCATCAACTGGTAGGTCTGCACCGCCTGGTCGGTCTTGTTCTGCTCGCGGTACACATTGGCCAGCCGGTCGAGGAAGATGGAGCGATTGTTCTTTTCCGCTTCGGCGTATTGGCCGTCCGGGTGGCTGGTCTGCTTTACCAGGCCCTGCAGGGCTTGCGCCGCCTCGTCGTAGTGGCCCAGGGAGTCGTCGATCAGGGCTTCGTTGAAGCCGATTTCGAGCGAATCCGAGGCCAGCGCCTTGGCCTTCTTCAGCGTGGTCAGCGCCTGCTCGTAGTGGCCCTGGCGGCGCTGGATCTCCGCGATGCGCAAATAGGTCTGCGCGTCCTGCGGGTCGGCAGCGGAGATGGCCTCAAAGTGCTTGAGCGCCGGGCCAAGCTGGTTGTCATTCAACAGCGCCTGCGCCAGGCCCCGTTCCGCGTCCAGGTTATCCGGTTCCATCTCGAACGCCTTGGTGTAGGCATCGATGGCATTCTTGTTCTGCTTGAGCTGGTCGTAGCTCATGCCCAGCGCGTAGTCCATTTTGGCGCGTGCGGTCATCGGCGGGCACCGCGCTCAACACTGCGATCGCGTGCGTCATGTCGCCGGAGTCGCTGTACAGCCGCGCCAGGTTCAGCACCACGTCTTCTGAATTGGGATCGATGTGCTGCGCTGCCTTGAACTGCTCTTCCGCGTGCGGCGTGTCATGGGCCAGCGTGTAGAGCTGGCCGAGCAGCAGGCGGCTTTCGATATCGTTGCTTTGCAGCTCCACAATCTTGGTGTATTCGGCGATGGCGAGCTGCAGAACCTTCTCCGAAGGGCCGCCATTCTGAACATTGCCCAGCGACTGCAGGTAGACACGGCCCAGCAGCTTGTGGGCTTCGAGATTGTTGGGCTCGGTCTTGAGTATTTCCTGGGCCGCCAGCACGGCATCCCGCACCCGGCCGGTGCGCAGATAGAGCTCCGCCAGGCCGTTGTTGAGGTATTTCGAGCTGGGATCGGCGTCCAGCGCCAGCTTGTATTCTTCAATCGCGCGCGTGGCGTACTCGGGCCGGCCATAATTAGTGGCCATATCCTCGTACATGTGCGCCAGGCCGAAGTGGTAGTAAGCCGCCGCGCGATCAGGTTTTTGCGGTTGCAAGGTGTGCCGGCGGCCGCTGCCGGGGAAGCAGCCGCGGTGGGTGGCGGTTCAGTCTGCTGCGGGGCGGCGCTCGCCCGGGCAGAACCCTGGTTAACGATGGCGGCGCAGGCGAGTGCCATGAAAACGAAGGCCGCTTGGCGAATCTTGCTGTGGAGTTGGGGCTTAACCTTGATGGTCATTTATGGGAGTTCCTGTGCCCGGGCTTCGTTCTTATAGAACTGACGCCGGCGGTCCAAACGCGGTGCAGAGGAACCCGCATTTTTTTGTCATATGCGCTTGGGTTTCGCCAGCAGCGCACCATCTGGTCCAGATCGATTCTAACGCTGTGCAAAAAATCCAGGCACTCCCCAATTCGTTCCGACCGCAAACTTCCCGTTACTTTGGTTCTCGTACCACGGTTTGAGCGCTGGCCATGGACGGGCAGTCTCTGGCTATTCCACCATTTCTGAGTTTAGACCATTTTCCTTTCAAGCCTGGTGCATGGCGTATCGAGGCACTCGTCCCACCGTTTTTCCATAGGGCAGCATAAGCGCCTTATGGCTCTAGTGGCGGAAGTGGCGCGTTCCGGTAAAGACCATGGCCACGCCCAGCCGGTTGGCCGCGTCGATCACTTCCTGGTCGCGCACCGAGCCGCCCGGCTGAATCACTGCCGTGGCCCCGGCCGCGGCCACCGCTTCCAGCCCGTCGGGGAAGGGGAAGAACGCGTCGGAGGCAGCCACGCAGTTGGCCAGCGGCAGAACGGCTTTCATGGCGCCAAATTTCGCCGCATCCACCCGGCTCATCTGGCCCGCGCCCACGCCGATGGTCTGCCCGTTGCGCGGCATACACAATGGCATTGGACTTCACATGCTTGGCCACCCGCCAGGCAAAGAGGAGGCCTCCATTTCCTCGGCCGAAGGCTGGCGCGCCGTCACCACCTTCAGCCCTGCGGCCGAGACGCTTTCGACATCCGCGTCCTGCAGCAGCAGGCCTCCGGAGATCTGCTTGACGATCTTCGCCGGCGGGGCGACGCTTGACCACCAGCAGCCGCAGATTCTTCTTGGCGCTCAGCTTGGCTTTGGCGCCCTCGCTGAAGGACGGAGCCGCAATGGCCTCCACAAACAGCTTGCCGATCTCCTCCGCCAGCGCCTCGTCGACCTCGCGATTGACGCCGATCACGCTGCCAAAGGCGGAGACTGGATCGGTTGCCAGCGCCTTCTTGTATGCCTCCGTCACGGAAGAACCGATGGCCGCGCCGCTGGGGTTGCTGTGCTTGATGATGGCAACCGCCGGCTGATCAAACTCCTGCACCAGCTCCCAGGCGGCATCCAGATCGACCAGGTTGTTGTAGCTAAGTTCTTTGCCCTGGAGTTGCTGGGCGCCGGCCACCCCGGAGCCCGTGCCGTCTCCATAGAGCGCCGCATCCTGGTGCGGGTTTTCTCCGTAGCGAAGGTCTGCTGTTTTGGAATAGGCGAGCAGCAGGGTAGGGGGAAAATGACCGGCTGCGCAGGAACCAGGCCGGGATCGTTCTGCCGCTCCGCGGCAATTTTGTTGAACGTCATGGCAATGGCCGAGTCGTAGGATGCGGTGAGCGCAAATGCCTGCCGGGCCAGCCTCCACCGGGTATCGAGCGAAAGTCCGCCCTGGTTGGCCGTCATCTCGGCCGCCAATGCTTCGTAGTCCGCAGCCGAGGTCACCACGGCGACATCTTCAAAATTCTTGGCCGCCGAACGCACCATGGAGGGGCCACCGATGTCGATGTTTTCCACCAGTTCGCCGAAGGAGACGCCCGGCTTGCCGTGCGGTCTCCTCGAAGGCGTAAAGATTCACCACCACCATGTCGATCGGCTCAATGCCCTGGGCCGCGACGGCCGCCCGGTGTTCCTCGCTGCCCCGAATGTGCAGGATGCCCCCATGCACCGTGGGATGCAGGGTTTTCACCCGGCCATCCAGCATTTCCGGGAAGCCGGTGAGGTCGGAAACATCCCGCACCGCAAGTCCGGCCTCCGCGCAGGACGCGCGCGGTGCCGCCGGTCGAAATCAGATCCACGTTCATGCCCACCAGTTGCCGGGCAAAATCTACCAGGCCAGTCTTGTCGGTAACGCTCAAAAGGGCCCGCTTTACCTGCTTATATTCCACTCAAGACCTGCCCCTCATTCGCAATTTGTAACGCATCGGATTGCCCGCTTCTATTTGTCAGGGGCCCTCGCTCAGGATAGCTTAGCCCTATGCCGTTGAACTGGCCCGGAAGCCGACCACCGTCGCAAAGCGCAGCGGAAATCTTGCCGCCGGAAGACCGCGCCGACCCCGGTTCTTACCCTGAAGGCAGAATGGCCGGCTACGACGGGGATCCCGGGCCGATTCTGCCCAGCCCGCCGAGAAGCGCCAATCGATGGGCCACCGCGCCGGCCACCTATACCCTGGTGGGCATCAACTGTGCGGTTTACCTGGCTGATGGTGCTGCAAGGTGTCTCGCCTACCAACCCCACGGTTCTCGACCTGGTGCACTGGGGCGCCAATTTCGGCGGCTATGTGCTCGCCGGGCAGTGGTGGCGTCTGCTCACCGCCGCGTTTGTGCACGTCGGCATTCTGCACCTGGCGACCAACATGTGGTGCTTGTGGAATCTCGGATTGCTGGGCGAGCCGCTGCTCGGTCCCGCCGGGTTGTTTGCCGTCTATGTGCTCACCGGCATCGCGGGAAATTTGCTCAGTACCGCGGTGCATCCGCAGATTGTCGGCGCCGGCGCCTCGGGCGCGGTTTTTGGATTGGCCGGCGTGCTGATCCTGCTGCTCAAGGCGAAACTGCTTCCCGTGCCTCCGGAGGAGATTCGCCGGCTGCGCAAGAGCGTGATTTACTTTGCGCTTTTGAACTTTGTGATCGGGGGCACCACGATGTTCCTGCGCACCAGCATTCAGATCGACAATATGGCCCACCTGGGAGGGTTTCTTTGCGGTCTGGCGCTGGGCGGCCCGCTGGTACCCAGAATCGGCGCGGCCAGGAGCCAATTCGCCGCTCGTTCCTGGGCAGCGTACGGCGGCATGGCTTTGCTGCTGCTGGTCTTCGCCTTCGGCATCGCGTCGTTCTGGCGCTGGACGGGCGACTGTTCTAGCGAACCGCGGTCGCGGCGAACTTCTTCACCATGGCCAGCAGCAGCTTGCGGTCGCTGTCGTTCAGGTTGGTCGCGTAGCGCCGAATCTGGGTCAGGAACCGCAATTCGTCATCGGTCAGCTTTTGCGTGTTCATCTCGCGGCCCAGCGAGTCTTCGGCGAAGAACTGGGCCAGCGGGATATCCAGGGCCTGCGCGATTTTGGCGAGAGTGTCGAGGGAGGGAACGGTATGTCCGTTCTCCACTCTCGACAGGTAACAGCGCAGCAGGCCAGTGCGCTTCTCGATATCTCCCTGCGACAGACCCTTCTGCAGCCGGTATCCCCGGATGGTAATGCCGATCTTCATAAGCGATACCTTTCGTTCACACTTTCACCCTGGACCAGAAGCAAGGTTGATGCCGCTGTATGAGCTGCGCTGCATTTCAAGGTGTTGGCAGCATAGTTAACACGCCGGAGAGACGACTAGCAAGAATTTTCTTCCGCCTTGCGATCTTATTTTTCCGATTTCGGGATTTTGTATCTGTAACGGTTCACTGGATTTGGCGGTTCAGTTCATGAACAGGCCGCCGTTTACGTCGAGCACATGGCCGGTGATGTAGCCGGCTTGGGGGGAGGCGAGAAAGGCCACCGCGTGGGCCACATCCTGGTCGCTGCCCGGGCGGCCCAGGGGAATGTGGCTGAGCAGTGCTTCACGCTGCTTCTCGTCCAGCACCGCGGTCATTGCGGTTTCGATATAGCCCGGCGCCACGGCATTCACGGTGACCGAGCGGGAGGCCAGTTCACGCGCCATCGACTGGGTGAAGCCGATCAGCCCGGCTTTGCTGGCGGCGTAGTTTGCCTGCCCGGCCTGGCCGGTGCGCCCCACCACGCTGCTGATGTTGATGATTCTTCCCCAGCGGGCGCGCAGCATGGGGTTCAGCAATGCCTGGGTCAGAAGGAAGGCGCCGGTCAGGTTGGTGGTGATCACCGCGTCCCAGTCCGCGCGTTTCATGCGCAGCAGCAGCGTATCGCGGGTGATGCCCGCGTTGTTCACCAGGATTTCCACGCTGCCGAAATGAGCGATGGCCGCCTTGGCCGTGGTCTGGATCGAGGCTTCGTCGGAAACGTCGATCACGAACGCTTTTGCCTGGCCACCGGCGGTGGCGATTTCCGCAGCTACGGCTTCCAGCTTCGCCTCATTGCGCGCGGCCAGCGCGACGCGGGCGCCCATCTTTGCCAGGGCCAGCGCGCAGGCGCGGCCGATTCCCTGGGATGCGCCGGTAACAAATGCTGTCTTGCCTTCAAGGTTTTCCATCATTTCTCCACGAAAAAGTGAGGTTACCAGATCGTAGCGGGGAACAGGCAAAAGGGGGCAGGACTCTGATCAGGTGCGTCTAAACCTCTAGACAATCTCCGCCGTGCGCACCCCTGCAGCCTCGAGAGCGGGCAGCTTGCCCCACACCTTGTCGAGCGACCACAGGTAGACCACTAGCTCCCGCGAGTAGTGCAGCAGCGGCGCCGTGTGAGGGATTTCTATGCCGTACGTGGCGGGAAGGTCATTCAGTTCGATCTCCGCTTCGGCGGCCTCGAGCGGCCAGGGCACGTGGTGGATATCTCCGCGCAGCAGTTGCCCGCTGCGGTTGGTGGTAAATAGGCAATAGCGCTCGGTGAGAAAGTGCTCGATCGTTCCCGGCCGGCTTTGGTCGATAGTGCGTACCTGCCCCAGGCCGCGATAATGGGCGCGGAAACGTACCGGCTTGGCGCTCAAAAGCCGCTCGCTCTGGTAGGTGAATTCCCGGTCGCTGCGCACGTTGATCGACATCCGGGCCCAGTGATAGGGCAGATGGAAAACCGCTTTGGCCACGATAACCGCCAGCGGATTCGAGGCCTCCAGGCAAAAGAAATAAACCCCGGCGCGATTGGTATTTCGTTCCCGGACGTAGGTTCTCAGGTTCAGCTCCGGAAAGCGGCTGGCGCCGGGAATGCGCGGCACCCCGCGCAATTGCACCCGGTCCATCCAGAACGGAACGACGCCCACCCACGCGGATTGATCGAAGGTATCCACCTGCAGGCCCGGCAGGGAGCAGCGGTTCCAGTTTGGCAGCCGGGATCGGCCAGTGGGCAAACAGCAGGTCGTTCCAGCGCTGCATCATCGTCCAGGGACGCTTGGGCAACGCGTAAGGCCGGTGGTTGACCACCGACAACGTTTCTTCAGGTTGCGGAATTGCGGCTCGTGGCCATAGGAGCGAACTCACTCGAAAAAAGGCTCAATCCGCACCGCGGTTGCAGGTCAATCTTATCTTAGTCCGCCCCGGCAAGGGCGTGGGCATTACTCCCTTGGTATGCCAAGGTACTATGGGCCGCCCGCGAATCAGGAATGCTCTATCCTGAACCTCAACCATGGCTCTGAGCGAAACCGCGACCCCCGCTTCTTCCGCACCGCCCGAAGCGCCCCGAAACCAGACCGAGGTATATGCCGTTCACGGGGCCGACCCTGAGGTCCTGGCCTATGCCATGGCGAAGTACTCCCGATCCTCGCTTTCCATGAAGGAATCGCTGCGCGAGATCTCCAGCCAGCGCGCCGAGCAATTCCTCAACACGTTTTACTTTCAGTATGGCCATCGCTCGATCGCAGACCTGGCGCACGTGGCTTTCGCCATCGAGCGGCTGTCGTTGCTGGCGGCCATCATCCTGGTGGACGAGCAACGCTGGGATGGCCAGGAGCGTTCCACCCGCTACCAGAATTTTCGCAAGAGCGGCTGGTATCTCCCTGATTTCTCCGCCGGCCCAGCCAGCCGCATGGTTTTTACCGAGGCCATCGAGGCGCTGTTCGCCGAATACCACTCCAGCACGGAGACGATGTTCGAGTACCTGAAAGGGCGTACGCCCCGTCCAGCGGAGATGAAGGAGGAGGCTTACACCGCACCCTGCGGGCGCGGGCGTTCGACGTGTCCCGCTACCTGCTCCCGCTGGCCACCAACACCTCGCTGGGCCAGATCGTGAACGCGCGTACGCTCGAAACGCAGATCTCCCGCCTGCTCTCCGATCCGCACCAGGAGGTGCGCGACCTTGGGGAGCGGCTGCGCGAAGCGGCCGCGGGCTCGGCGTGGAATGTACAGGGCGAAGCGCTGAGCGCGCTGCAGCGTGAGATCGCGGCCCTTGACCCGGCTCTCGGCGCAACGGCGGAGGCATTGCTGACCCGCGAGGTAAAGACCGCACCGACGCTGGTTAAGTACGCAGCGCCCAACGACTTACGCCCGGGCCACACGCGGCGAGCTGGCCGACGCTGCCGCTGCGCTGATGAAGGGCGCGCCTATCGAGGAGGCTGCCGGCCCGGTCGACCTGGTCGACGACCAGCCGCTGGAAATCGATCTGGCTACCACGCTGCTCTACGGCGCCTGCGATTACTCCTATCGCCAACTGGCCGGCCGCGTCGCTTCGCTCGAGCAGGCCGCGCGTAACGAGATCATCGCTATCGGCGCCCGCCACCGCGGCCGCCACGACGAGCTACTGCGCGAGTTCTCCGCCGGGCAGGGATTGCGTTTCGACATCCTGATGGATATCGGCGGCTTTCGCGACATGCACCGCC
The DNA here is from genome assembly GCA_963758385.1 of uncultured Acidobacteriaceae bacterium. Classification (GTDB taxonomy): domain Bacteria; phylum Acidobacteriota; class Terriglobia; order Terriglobales; family Acidobacteriaceae; genus PALSA-350. The sequence continues at coordinate 251,171 of CAVWVA010000004.1, forward strand.
ATCGCCGGTGCGTCCAGATCTTGCAGCCGTTCACCAACGCTCACGGCTACGAGGTTCCCGAAGGCGTGGCGGAAGCGGGTCTGCTGCCGCAATATGACTCCGCCATGACCCAGGCGCACGCGGCGTTCGATAAAGTTTCACGGGCAGGCCTGGCGGAGAATGCGCGGTACGTGCTTCCCCTGGGCACGCGCACCCGCGCCCTGTTCAAAATGGACTTTGCCGAGGCGCTCTATATCGCGGAGTTGCGCTCCACGCCGGCCGGCCATTTTTCCTATCGCCGCATCGCCTGGGAGATGTACCAGGCAGTGGCCCGCAGGCACCCGGCGCTCGCTCAGTACTTCCGCGTTGCCGACATCCACCAGCCTGTGGATCTGCTTAAGCGATAGTTAATCCAGCGGTGATATGATCCACTACAAGTTGTTCGCTCAAGCAAATTATTTACTGTGCGGCCCGGCAGCCGCCGCCCTTCAAAGTAGTACACCCTTCCTACTGGAGACCCCCCATGGCAGATGATCGTTCCCGCGCCATTGACCTGGCATTAGCACAAATTGAAAAGCAGTTCGGCAAGGGCTCCATCATGCGCCTCGGCAACAAAGAGGCGATCGTGCCCATCTCCGTGATCTCCACCGGCTCGATTTCTTTCGACGCCGCGCTTGGCGTAGGTGGTGTTCCCCGCGGCCGGGTGATCGAAATTTTCGGCCCTGAATCATCGGGCAAAACCACCATCACTCTGCAGATCATTGCCGAAGCGCAGAAGGCCGGCGGCATGGCGGCGTTCGTGGACGCGGAGCACGCGCTCGACCCGCAGTATGCCAAGAAGCTGGGAGTCGATGTCGACAACCTGCTGGTGTCGCAGCCCGATTACGGTGAGCAGGCACTCGAGATCACCGAAGCGCTAGTGCGCTCCGGCGCGATTGATGTGCTGGTGGTCGATTCGGTAGCGGCGCTGGTGCCCAAGGCGGAACTCGACGGCGAAATGGGCGACTCGCACATGGGCCTGCAGGCACGCCTCATGTCGCAGGCGCTGCGCAAGCTTACCGGCACGGTTTCAAAATCGCGCACATCGCTCATCTTCATCAATCAGATCCGAGAGAAGATCGGCGTCATGTTTGGCAATCCGGAAACCACCACCGGTGGCCGCGCGCTCAAGTTCTACTCCTCGGTGCGAATCGACATTCGCCGCATCGCGGCGGTGAAGGAAGGCGACGTGGTGGTCGGCTCCCGTACCAAGATCAAAGTGGTCAAGAACAAGGTTGCCGCGCCCTTCCGCGAAGCCGAGTTCGACATCCTGTACGGCGAAGGCATCTCCCGCGAGGGCGATGTGCTTGATCTGGCCGTGGCCCAGAATATCGTGGAGAAGTCGGGCGCCTGGTACAGCTATGCCGGCGAGCGCATTGGTCAGGGCAGGGAAAACGTTCGTAGCTTTCTCAAGGAGCATCCTGAGATCTTTGCTCGCATCGACCTGCAACTTCGGCAAAAGCTCGGCTTAAGTGGGGTGAAGCCGGCCGATATTCCAGCGGTCCCGCTCAACGGATCAGCCCAGGCTGCGGAAGCAGTGAAGGCGCCCATGCGGCGGCAATGATTTGCGCTTACCATCGCGGCCTTGAACACAGTCAAAGCCATTTATCCGGGCAGCTTCGATCCATTGACCAATGGTCATCTGGATCTGGTTGCGCGCGGTTCGAAGATCTTCGACCACCTGGTGGTCGCGATCCTGAAGAACTCTGAGAAGGCTCCGCTCTTTTCCGTTTCTGAGCGGATCGAGATGATCACCGAAGCGGTTCAGCCCTTCGGCAATGTTTCGGTGGCGACCTTCAATGGTCTGCTGGTGGAGTTTGTTCTGGAGCAGCAAGCGCAGGCGATTCTGCGCGGCGTCCGCGCCATCAGCGATTATGAATACGAATTGCAGATGGCGCTGATGAACCGGCGGTTGGCTCCGGATGTGGAAACAGTATTCCTGATGGCCGACGAAAAGTATTCGTATGTAAGCTCGCGCCTGATCAAGAATGTGTTCGAGCTAGGCGGTTCGGTGGAAGGGCTGGTCCCGCAAACGGTCATCACCCGTCTACAAGCGCGCGTGGTTCCCAACCGCGGCTAGGTGCTTGGTTCTCCCTCATTGGCGTACCACCTCAATGTAATCCACCGGGGCAGGTTCTCCCTGGTTAGGGGTCCCACGAAGAACCAGCGTATCGTTCGGCCTCAAGCGCACGTCAGGAATAGTAAAGAGCGTGCTGGTACTACCATCAAGGTGCGGATCGACGGCAGCAGGCGGCAGTATCGCATTCGCTGTCCAGTGTGCCAGCGGCTTCCCATTCAACAGCAAATCGTATTGCGCCGCGCCGGTCCGCAGGTCGAAATAGCGCACCCCAACGGTATATAGGCCCGCTGGCCTTCCCGGTTTAGTGGTGAGGCTGCAGGCGGACGCGCGGTTGCACACCACCGCCTTGCCCCGCGAAGCTGTCTCCCATGGAGTAACGTCAACCGCGGTATAGCCATCAGCCTGCATGGACTCCGCTTCGATGCGGTCCGGGTAATGGCCTACCCGGCCCAGCTTATCGGGGATGCCCGAGATGTTCTGGAACCATTCCGTAACCGCATCCCGCCATACCACCGCGTGGCCGCCCTCATACTCGAACAACGCAAGCGTGTCGTTATAGCGCTGATCGTCGACCAGTTCATGGAGCGTCCGCCATCGCTTCGCATAGGTAGCCGCGACAGCCGCGCCGTCATAATGCGTTTCGTAAACAAACTGAATCAGGGTCTTGCCACTGTGCAGCATGTAGTCGTAACTCACGTGGTGCATAAAGAGCAGCAGGCTATCGGGGCATGTGTCCAGCGATTCATAGGTCTTCGCCAACTGCGGCGGGTACTGCCCAATGTAGCCGGTGCCCGTGGCCACTGTGCGGTCCATCCCAATGCCTTTGCGATCGGCGCGGAACCATTGCCCCCAGCCATTGCGCTCGGCGGACTCAATCCCGGGACCATAGTGGACGCCGATAACATCAGTGAGCGTTCCCATTCCCAGCGGACCAGTGTATTGCTCATACACGCGCCAGGAATCCTCCTGTAGCCCGTTCACGATATACACAACCTTGGGATTGTTGCCGAAGGTAAGCCGGGTCCAGCCGTCGATAATTTCCGTGGTCGTCAATTCAGGATCCCACGCCAGCTTGCCAAAGCCATAGAGGTTGGCCATTGCCATGGGGTGATGCAGCCAGTTGGCGTCCAGGCCCACGTTCGCGACGCCGACAAACCCACCCAGGGGCTGGTGGAAGCTCTTGCCCTCCACAATCTCGCTCACGGGAGTGCTCCGGTTTTGTGCCCGCATATCCGTGTCGAGCGCCACCTTCCACATGGGCACCAGGAACACCATGTGGCGCTGCTGCCCGGTGTACTCCTGGGTGATCTGCAGCTCGATGGCCTGGTTGGTATGGCGAAGAGCCGCGAACAAAGGTGAGACCGGCTCGCGGACCTGGAAGTCGATCGGGCCATTCTTGATCTGGATAACAACATTGCGTGCAAACGCTCCATCGAGCGAGTGGAAGTTGTCATAGCCCGCCCGCGCGCGGTCGGCTCTGGGATTGTTCCAGTCAAGATGGTTGTTATAGACAAAGCCGCGATACAGCACCACGCCCCCGTGCGGTTGGAGAGCGCGGGCCACGGTGTTCGCCGCCTGTGCGGGAGTGCGGCCATATTTCGCGGGCCCCACGCGGCCTTCTGAATCAGCCTTGATTACAAATCCCGCGAAATCGGGAATGATTTTGTAGATTTCGTTGACCTTTGCCCGCCACCAGGCAGCGACCGCAGGGTCCTGTGGATCAAAAGTGTGCAGATGGCCCACTACCTGGGGACTCGAAAGATCGACCGACAGCGACATGCGCACGCCCCAGGGACGAAACGCGTCCGCGATGCGCGCGAGTTCGCGGATCATTTCCGGATCGAGCGTACGCAGATCGGAGTTGACGTTGTTAACGGTGCAGCCGTTGATGCCGACCGAGGCGAGCAGGCGGCCGTACTCCCCAACCCGGCGAAGATCGCTGCGCACATGGCCGTTGTCGAAGAAGATGCTGCGTCCAGCATAGCCCCGCTCGATGGTGCCGTCGAAGTTATCCCACTGGTTGACCCAGCGAATGGGCGCGGAAGGCGCTTCTGTGCCGGTGCCGGGAAATTTCTGCTGGGCAATCTGCTCCAGCAGCCGGAAAACTCCGTACAGCGCGCCCCGGTCCGTGCCGCCGGCAAGCACCCAATAGGTGTGCCCTTGCAGTTTGAATTGCGAGAAGGAGAAGCCTTCGGGCGCAATCTCATATTCTTGTTTCCAGGCAGGGAGAAGCCGCTGAATTTCCGCCGGTGTACCCAGGAGGAACGCGTCTTGTCCGGAGAGCGTAGAGGAAACCTGGAGATCCTCGCCCAGCATCGAGTGCAGCCCGCGGACCAGTTCACTCGCCGCGCTGTGAACAATCGCCGACTGACCGGCTAAGACAACGCGATGCGGCAGATTCCCGTACTGCTGGGCAAACTGGGGCAGCAGGGGCGCATAACGCAGCCAGCCTTCTTCTCCTGTCTCCGCTTGAACAGCCGCCGTGGAGAGGAGACACAAGGCCAGAATGCTGACCGCAGCACGGAAGCGCATCGTTCCTATCTTACTGGGAGGTGTGGCCAGCAGCTCTTGACAAGAGAAGGGGTGCGCATGGAAAAGCCGCCGCGCGTGACATCCGCGCGATATCTTTCGACGTGGAAAGATGTACCGACCTTACCGGCGCACCCAAGGAGGGAGAGCATGCTGCTATTGGGGAGTCTGGCTCTTGGAACCCAGGGCTGACAATGGCGCAAAGGTGTTACCTGTGTGCTATTCAGACACTTCGCCTGTAACGCCAGGCACAAAGCGATAGCCAACGCCACGCACCGTTTCCAGAAAGGCGGGCTCGGCTGGATTGTCTTCAATGTAACGGCGCAAGCGGACCATGAAGTTATCGATGGCGCGCGTGTCGGTGTCTTCATGTACCCGCCACACCTGCTCCAGCAATTCCTTGCGAGAGATGATGCGCCCCTGGTTCTGCACCAGGTAGCGCAACAGGTCGCTCTCCATCAGTGTCAGGCGGATGGTTTTATCCGGCGTAGTGAGCTGGAGCGCAGCAAAGTCGATAGTGCGTCCGGAAAAGGCAAAACTGGCGGCCGCTCCCACCGTTGGGGGCGGGGAAGTGGGGAGCGGGGGCCTGAGCCATGTGATACGGCGGAGCAAACCATTGAGACGCGCCAACAGGATGGAAAGGTCGAAGGGCTTGGGCAGGTAGTCATCCGCGCCCGCACTGAACCCGTTGAGTACATCCTCCGGCCGGCTGCGCGCCGTCAGCATAAGGATCGGAATGTAAATCTGCTGCGCCCTTAGTTCCGCGGCAACCGAGAAGCCATCTCTTCCCGGGAGCATCACGTCCAGGATGAGCGCATCGAAGGATTGAGCCGCGATCATTTCCAGGGCGCTCTCGCCATCCACTGCCAGCTGCACGGTGTAACCCTCGGCGCGCAGGTTGAAGAGCAACCCCTGTGCGAGGTGAGCCTCGTCTTCAACCACCAGGATGTTGGCCGGCTGGCTCACTGCAGGGCCACTGCGCCTTTGGCGCTGGTGGAGAGCGCGCGCGGAAGCTGCATCCGGATGGTGGCCCCGCGGCCTTCGCCCTCCGATTCGGCCGCCACGTCGCCGCCATGCTGGCGCGCGATGGACCGGACCAGGAACAGCCCCAACCCGGTGCCTTTGATGCGGAACACATTGCGCGCCGGCACGCGATAGAAGCGCTTGAAGATTCGCTTGAGCTGAGCTGGTGCGATGCCCAGTCCGTGATCGGCAACGGTAAGCATGATCCAGGCGTCTCCTTCGATGGCAAGATGCACTTCCAGCTGGGGCCCTTGCGGCGAATACTTGACCGCGTTGTCGAGGATGTTCAGCACGGCGGTGTGCAGATCCTCCGGGTTGCCGACAACCACGGTCTCCTGCGCATCGGGGTCAATGGTCAAGTGGATGGTCGACTCCTGCAGGTGATAGCGCTGGAGCGTGGTGCGGATGCAATCGCGGACGACGTCGTCGAATAGCAGGCGAAGCCGTACCTGGTTGCGCGCGCGCTGGCCCACTTCTCCCGCCTTGAGCACCTGCTCCACGGTGGCCAACAGCCGCTCGCTGTCGGAGAGCATGATCTCGTAAAACTCCTTGCGTTGCTGCTCCGGCAGTTCGCGGCGTTGCAGGGTTTCCAGGTACAGGCGGATGGAGGTGATAGGCGTCTTCAGTTCGTGGGTGACGGCGTTGAGAAAGCTGTCGTGGCGCTCGTTTCGCCGCACTTCGCGCACCAGGAAAATTGTGTTCAGAATGAGGCCGGCGATCAGCAGCAGGAAGAAGACGATGCCAATTACCAGCAGGACCAGGCTGCGCCAATTGATGATGACCCAGGTGACATTGAGAGCAATGGCCACCGCGACCAGGCATGCGCCCAGCGTGATGGAAAGAACAATCGCATTTCTGCGTCTGGTGATACGCATACCAGGCAAGCCCTAGCGGAAGTATAGCGGGGGAAGCCTCACTCTATGAGGGGAGCAGCGTCTGTATCGAGATTCGAGCCATCCCACCCTTCGCAGGAAACGCGAAGGATGGGGCACCCGGAGTTCTCTTAATTCTGCGCTATTTTAGGCGGCGCCGGCGGGACGTGGATCATGGGGATCGAACTGGGCCACTTTCACGTTGCGGGCCAGACCGAGCTTCTTCAGCAGCCAGATGCCATAGAAGTTCAGGTCAAACTCCCACCAGGTGAGCCCATGCCTGACCGATACGGGGTGCGCATGATGGTTGTTGTGCCAGCCCTCGCCCCCGGTGATGAGCGCCACCCACCAGTTGTTGCGGGACTCGTCGCGGGTCGAAAAGCGCCTGGAACCCCACATGTGCGTGGCGGAGTTGACCAGCCAGGTAGCATGCAAACCCAGCGTTACCCTGAGGAAGATCCCCCACATCACGCAAGACCACCCGCCAAAGGCAAGCAAGGCGAGGCCGACGGTGACCAGAGGCACGTAATGATATTTGCTCAGCCACACCAGGAAGCGATCCTTGGCCAGATCGGGTGCGTAGCGGGCCATAAGCGCGGTCTCGTGGTGCAGGGCGTCGCCGGAGAGAATCCAGCCAGCGTGCGACCACCATCCGCCGTCATTGGGGGTATGGGGATCGCCGTCGCGATCGGTAAGCTGATGATGAACCCGGTGGGTAGCGACCCAGAAGATGGGTCCCCCTTCGAGGGCGAGTGTGCCGCAGATCGACAGGAAGTACTCCAGCCACTTAGGCGTCAGGTAGCCGCGGTGGGTGAGCAACCGGTGGTAGCCCATGCCGATGCCCATATTGATGGATACGAACCAAAGGCCCACGAAACAGAAGAAGGCCTTCCAGGTAAACATAAAGAGCGCGACCACAGCGAGCAGGTGAAAGGCCACCATGAAGCCGGTGGTTACCCAATTGGGCTGCCCCGCCTGCGTCTCGCGGCCAAGAACCGGGACTTCTCCGTGCTTCTGGACAGGCCGGGGGCCAAGCGGCTTTTCCTCGCGCGGTTCGTCCCCAGGCGCAAACGGTAGGGCTGTGGAGGGTTCTACAATTTTCGTTGCCATGATCTGGAGGAGAGTCCCTTTCGAAGGTCTAGCACGGATCGGGTCTGTGAACTGAAATTCCGCCCGATACCTTGAACCTAACAGGGGCACGAATATTCGTTCGTAAGAGTTTTGTAATGGCAATAAGGTCATACTCAGGAGCGCCAGACATTTTTTTGCGGGGTGTTGATCGTGCCAAACCTTCTACCACTTTCGTCTTTGTTTCTAGCGGCTCTCACGATTGGCGCCCAGGCGCAGAATCGGACGATCGACCTGCCTACCAGTAAGCAACTGGTCGAGCCGGCGCCGGGCTCTCCGCAAAAACTGAACAGTCTGCCCATGACGGTGGCCCTCTCTCCCGACGGCCGATATTTGGCAGTGGTGAATGCCGGTTTCGGTACTTTCGAGTCCCGCTACCAGCAGTCGATTGCGGTACTGGATATCAAAACAGCCAAGGTGACGGATTTTCCCGAACCCAGAACGGCCGCCGGCCAACACCAGACGCTCTATTCCGGTCTCGCCTTTGGCAGGGACGGCTCCCACCTGTACGCGGTGTTCGATTCTTTGACCGCCCCGCAGGGCAACGGCAAAGATCAAACGGGAAATGCCGTCGCTGTCTACAACTTCAGCAACGGCACGGTGACCGCGGCGCGGCTGCTGCCAGTTCCCTTGCAGCAACTGGCGGCCGGGAAGAAGCAGAATAAGGTGGGTGCCACCGCCCTCCCTGCGGGCACGGCCATCCCTTCCCCTGCCGGGATTGCAGTGCGCCAGGGACCCGATGGGAGCGATCAATTGCTGGTCGCCGACAATCTCTCCGACGACGTTCTATTGATGGATGCGGCCAGCGGCAAGGTGCTGCAGCGCTTTGATCTTTCGCAGGGGAACGTGGTGCCCTCAACGTATCCCGTCGCCGTTACCGTGAACCGGTCGGGAAGCCGGGCCTACGTGGCCTTGTGGAACGGCTCAGCGGTAGAGGAGCTGGACCTGAACCATGGCAAGGTCCTGAAAAGGCTGTCGCTTCTGCCTCCGCGGGAACCGACTTCGCCCAGTTCCCATCCGGTGGCGTTTGCCTGGAGCCGGAATGGAAAAATACTCTACGTCGCGCTGGCCAACCGCGATGCGGTGGCGGCGATGGGGGTTGATGGCGGCCAGCTCAAACTGGAGGCTATGTACGACACGCGGCTGCCCGGCCAGACCTATTTCGGCGCCATGCCGGATGCCGTCGCCGTATCCCAGGATGGCAAGCGGCTCTTTGCCGCCAACACCGGGTCCGATGCCATCGCGGTTTTTGACCTGACCAGCCGGCACGCCAGGGAAAAGCCGATCTCCGCGATGGCCTGGTTACCCACCGAATGGTATCCAACGGGTCTGGCGGTCAACGGCAATACGCTTTACGTGACCACCGCCAAAGGGCAGGGCACGGGACCCAACAATCGCCCCCAGCCGATAGTCGCCGGGTTGGAACGCTTCAAGAGCAGTTCCACTTACATCGGTACTCTCCTCTATGGATCTCTGGCTGCGATCGACCTCTCCAGAATCGACGGCCAGCGCGAGCAGCTGACGCGCACCGTCATAGAGACGAATATGCTGAAAGCCGGGCAGGCGAAGATCGCCTTCCGCGGCGGGACGAACCCCATCCGGCACGTCATCTACATCATCAAGGAGAACCGGACCTACGATCAGCTTCTCGGAGACCTCGGCGTGGGCAACGGTTCACCCGGGCTGACGATGTACGGCGAAGAGATCACCCCCAACCAACACCAACTGGCGCGGCAGTTTGGCGTACTCGATAACTTCTATGATTCAGGAGAGGTCTCCGGCGACGGCCACGTATGGTCGAATGCCGCCATCACCAGCGACTACACCGAGAAGACGTGGCAGCAGAGCTATCGCGGGGACGAACGGGTCTACGATTTCGAGGGTGTGGTCGAAAACGGCTATCCGCTGCTCGAAGGCATTTCAGATGTGAATGAGCCCGGCAGCAGCTATCTCTGGACCGACCTGGCACGCAACGGAAAAACCCTGTATCACTTCGGGGAGTTCATCTCGACAAAGTTCTGCTCCGACCCCACCAGGTTGGCACGGGGCGCCTCGCCCACCGGGGGAACGCCTGAGCCGGAGCCGGCGCAGTGCGGGGCCCACGGCGCCATCCGCCACGGAGAAACGGTTCCCCAGAACTACGGCGGCGGGATCAGCCCGTATCCGTGGCCGATTCCGTTGATCAACGAGAATGTGGCGACGAAACCAGAGCTGGTGGGGCACTTTGACCCGCAGTATCCGGACTTCGAACTGAGCTTCCCCGATCAGCTGCGAGTGGAGGAGTTTCTTACCCAGTTTCGTCACTGGGTTGCGGACCGAAACCAGGGGAAGGATACGATGCCCCAGTTTCTGCAGCTTCGCCTGCCCAACGATCACACCGCGGGAACAACTCCGGGAATGCCCACGCCCAGGTCCTCTGTCGCAGACAATGACCTGGCGGTAGGCAGAGCGGTGGAGGCGATAAGCCACAGCCCTTACTGGGACGACACCGCCTTTTTCATTCTGGAAGACGATGCGCAAAATGGGGCGGACCACGTCGACGCCCATCGCAGCATCGCCCTGGTGGTAAGCAAGTATTCGCCCCGCACCGCCCAGCCGACCGTGGATAGTACGTTCTACACCACGGTAAGCGTGCTACGAACCATGGAAGAGCTCTTGGGCGTGCCGCCGATGAACAACAACGATGCGTTTGCTCCGCCGATCGCTTCTCTCTTTGCCGGCGCGGGAGACCAGCCGCCCTTTGACGCGGACTATCGCAACCGGGATAACGGCCTGCTTTACCAGGCGAACGGGCCAAGCGGGCCGGGTGCGAAGGAGTCGAGCCGAATGGATTTCGAGCATGAGGATCGAGCCGATCCCCGGATACTGAATGTGATCCTGTGGCGAGACGCCATGGGCAGCAAGCCATTGCCGCTACTGCTGTCGCATCCCGCGTCTCCGCGCCCGGATGACGACGACAAATAGAGCGGCTGCCGTCACCAACATTTGTTGCGGGAGGAAGATCTACCCGACGAAGTCGACCTGGACCGGGTGCGGGATCAGGCCACGCTCATGCCCCATGGTAAGCAGCTTACGGATAGCCTCTTTACCATCCTCCCCGTAATCGAGGGTTCGCTCGTTCACATACATACTGACGAAGCGATTGGCCAGCTGCGGGTCAAGGTCGCGGGCAAATTGCATCGAGTACTCGAGCGCGGCCTCGCGATGGTCGAGCGCGTGTTGGATGCTCTCGCGCAGGGCCTGGGTGACGGTGAGCATCACCTCTTCGCCCAGGCTTCGGCGGATTGCGTTCCCGCCGAGGGGCAAAGGCAGCCCGGTTTGTTGACGCCACCATTGGCCTAAGTCGATCACCTTATGCAGCCCGCTGGCGGAGTAGGTCAACTGCCCTTCGTGGATAATAAGCCCGGCGTCAAAATGACCAGCCACCACTTCAGGAATGATTTTGTCAAAGGGTACAGTGACGGTTTCTATTTCCGGCGCGAACAGTTTCAGCGCGAGGTAGGCGGTGGTGAGGGTGCCAGGAACGGCAACCCTTACGCTGCTGATTTCACCAGGCGTCATACGCCGGCTGGCTACGATCATAGGGCCGTAGTTTTCTCCCACACTGCCGCCGCACGTCATGAGCGCGTAGTTTTTTTGTACATAGGGGTACGCGTGAAACGAAATCGCGGTCACGTCGTAGAACGCCTCGTCCATAGCCTTGTGATTGAGGGTCTCGATGTCGCAGAGAGTATGGGTGAACTTGTAGCCGGGAACGCGAATTTTTCCTGTCGCAAGGCCGTAGAACATAAAGGCGTCATCGGAGTCCGGACTGTGGGCGATGGCGATCTCTTTCACCGCGCCCTGGGATGTTCCGAGACTTCGGGCCGGGGCATCCGGCGGAAGGGTCGTAGGAGTCGTGGTCACAAGATCCTTTCTGGAGAACATCGGCAGTGGTTTGGATGCAACGCAGCTGTTGATTTTTTTCTCGAAAACAGAAGTGTTTCAAGGAGTTCGATGACGTGAAGTATTTCTCAACGAACCGAACAGGATGGCGCAAGCGCTTGCGGCCAGAACTTTGAGCGCATCACCCAGCAGAAACGGCGCCACCGACTGTGCGAAGACCGCGGAAACCGTCGCATGGCTGAGCAGCCCAAGCCACACGGCCCCGGCGGCAAGGATGAGGAGGCTGGCCAGGCCGGCAGATACCATCGCGGAGAGCAAGTTGCGGCGGCCGCGCCGGTAGAGCACGCTTGCCGCGGCAGCTGCAAAGGGATAAGAAAGCAGGTAGCCGCCGCCGGGGCCGAGGAGTTGAGCCACACCTCCAGGACCGTGAGGGCTGAACACCGGCAGGCCCACAGCGCCCTCCATCAAATAAAGCGCCAGGCAGGCAAACGCGGCGCCCGGGCTAAAGAGCAGCCCCAGCAAGAGCACGGCGAAGGTTTGCATGGTGACCGGGATAGGAGTGAAGCCGAGGGGTATCGCGATGTGGGCGCATATTGCGACCAGGGCAGTCCCCAGCGCGACCGCGAGTACGCCATTCCAGGCAACGCGGGGCGCGTGCAATGCGCGAAGACCGTCTTGCCTTAAGCCGATCTCTTCCATGATTTCTCTCCCTTAAGAACGATGGCCCAGAATACCTTCAGGGAATACCTTCAGGGCCGGCGCGTCGTCGGGGCGGCGACACCCTCCGGCTCGATGCCTGGGCTGTCGACCGCAGCATCCCTACCGTCCTGCCCCGCGGTGTCATGCCGCAGGATATGCCGGGCAACAGAAAAGGCCACCCACAGCAAAGCACAAAAACTTATGGCAAACGCCACGAACAAAAGCCGCATAAAGGACGACCGGGCTCAGGAACCTCTTGAAGCATAACAAAAAACCGGATCACCCGGATTTCATCCCAAGGCTCGCTCCGAGCCAGGCCAGGTAAGCCTCAGAACCGGCAGCAACGGAGAGTACCAGGAATTCCGGGACTTCGTAGGAGTGAAGGCCGGTGATGGTCGATTGCACCTGTTCGCGGTAAGCAACGCTGCTTTTGATCAGCAAGAGGACTTCGCTTGCGGATTCGATGCCGCCCTGCCACCGGTATATGGAGTGGATGCCGCCCAGGATATTAACGCAAGCGGCAAGACGCAGGTCGACCAGCTGGTGGGCGATGCGTTCCGCCTGTTCGCGATCGGCACAGGTGCAGAGAATGATTTCAAAATCGGTCATCGGTTATACCCAATGTTTACCAAGTATGGTTCCTTCTGCCGAAAGCGGAAAAACTTCCGCTTTTAGGAACAAAGCAAAGAGAATATAGAACAGAGCGGAGGCGACTGTGACCCCAGACAGCGAAACGCAGCAGACTCTATTGTCGAAAATCTCCGCCGGTCTCCGCCGGTCGGGCCGCCGCCTGGCGACTGCCGCCGCCGTGGTCATTGCCCTTTCTTTGGGCTATCACGCAACTTTCGGGGCCAATGGCATAACCGCTTTTCAGCAAAAGCGGAATCAGGACCAGCTGCTGCAGCAAGAGATTCTGCAACTGCAGCAGGAAAACAAACGGCTGCAGGACCACGTGGAGCATTTGCAATCAGATCCGGACGCCATCGAACACGAGGCGCGAGTGATCCTCCGCTACGCCAAGCCGGGCGAAGTCATCTACGCGCTCAACAACAAGCCTGACTCGAAACAACCTGCGAAGTAACGGAATTCGTAGGAAGGGTACGGCCCTCAAGCCGTACGTAAATACCTTGCCACGAATCCTTCGTTAGCCTTGAAGGGTACGGCCTTTAGGCCGTACGTAAAAGCTTCCCATGAAATCCGGCTTTAGCCGCTGAGGGAATTCTGCTCGATCGACTTTTTTGCGCAGCCTATGACGCCCCACGATCACAGGAATGAATCTTTTCCCGAAGCCCGTTTTGCGATTTTCTGAGTCAGCGCGGCTTGAGCTTCTGATTGGCTCTTTTTCCCAAGCCAACTACTTTTCATCCGGAACGGCGGTCAGGATGGGGAGTGGCGGGCTATCCCGTTCCACGGGAAAAACGAACTTGAGCGGAGAGCGGACAATTTGCCGCAGCAGAAAGCGGACCAGCATCAGCTGTTCGCGGCGGCTTACATCATAAGCGCGTAGAGCCACGAACGATGCAATCGAGAAACTGACGCCGAGGTTCAGAACAAAGGTGACCCCGATGCCGGCGATGGCGTAATAAAACCAGTCCTTGCCGAAGGAGCTGGTGCCAAACCGGGCCGCGGCCAGGGCCAGCGTGCCGGTGGATAAGGTGACGTGGCGCACGTCGAACGGTATGCCGAAGAAGCGGGCAATCACAGGCACGAAACCTAGCAGATAGCCGAGCGCGATACTGGTGCTCCAGCCGGCAAGGTTCAGCTCGATCCATGACGCCAGGCGCGCCATGCTTTTCTGCCCGACCCGGTGGCCCATGGGGTGCTGGGCGACCGCTTCGGTCAGGCGGTGAAACACCGCAAAATTCTCACACCACCCACCAATGAGCGCCGCCAACCATAAGATGACACCCGTTGCCGCGGCATAAATAATCGTTCCCGAGGCAAAAGGATGAAGCGCTTCGTAAACATGGCGGGCGCTCTCCACCGGCAGATAGTGTTCCCCCGCGAACATCACGCGCCAGAGACGTTCCAGGGCAACCGCGCCGATGCACACCGCGATGACATTGCCTATGGCCGCGGCCAGCTGGGTGCGGCTGATGCGCGCGGTAAAGTCTGAGATGATCGGCCAGCTGGCGCTGCCTGGATTGCTGCGGACAATGCCGGCGAAGGTGGCGGCCGTGGCCGAAGGCTGCTTGGTGGCCAGCACAAGGCCGAAAACCTGCAGCAGGATAAAGCTGATCGCGTAGTTGGTGCCGGAGAGAAAGCCCTCGACAAACAGCGGGAAGCTTTGTTCTACGATGCGCATCTTGATGGCCGCGGTGAGCACCGTCAGCAACCCCCCGCCCACCGCGGCGAGCCACATCTGCCAGTACTCCTTGCGGCTGTGCGCGATGTAGTGCTCCCCGCTGTGGCCGGTTCGTTCCACGGTTTTGCGAGCCAGCAGGTTGAGGTTCTGCTTGAGCAGGGCAGAAACACGTTTATCTTCCAGACGGCCTTCGATGAGTTGGTTCAGCAGGCTGCGCGCGGCGGTGGAAATGTCGGTGTTATCATCGACAGGCAACGCGCCAAAGGTGAGAATCCTGGCCAGCCCGTGCATGCGCATGAGAGCCAGTTCGATGCTGCGCAAATCCAGCACCAGGTCTGCGCTCACACCGGTGGTTTCCATGCCCAGCCGCACGTGGCCGAGCTCCTTGCGGCAACTGCTCACGGCGGCTTTCCATGCCTCGAAGTAAGGTGCGGCGGACGTGGCATCGGAGGCGGCGACGAGTTGTTGCGTCGCGAAAATCAACTGATAGAAAGGGGAGTTTTGTACTTCCTGCTTCTCCCCACGGTCGCGCACTGCAGAAGTAACGCCGCGGCCGGCGGTCCGCGTGGCGATCAGGCACAGCGCCTGGCGCAAATCGCTCTGCAGGCGAGGGGAAGACCGCGGCCCGCCGCCGGTGGGAGGCGGCGCCAGCAACGTACTCAGACGCTCGAACAGAGGCTGTGGCAGATCGAGAAAGCGGTCCACGTCGCGGGAATGGGCGAACAGCGCGATCATCAGGCGCGAGCTATCCGATACAGACATCGCCGACGGCAAGAACCGGTTGAAGAGCCGGCGTAGCCCTTCGGAGAAAACCGCGTGGTGCTTGGGTAAGCCCGCTTCTGCCAGCAGAGCCACCGAGTCAAGCTCGCCGATCATGGCTTGAAAAGCTTCCTGGAAATCCAGCCGAAGCAGGTCGTCATGCTCCAGCATGCGCACCCAGCACAACAGGCGAACGTTAAAGGAGCGTTCGTTGGAGCCTGTCCAAATGATATGGAAAAGGCGGATGAAGCTGCTGGTTCGCCCATCCAGGGTGGTCGCGGCGGAAAACGCCTTGGTGCGGGCGCGGAGTTCGTCCTTGGCCCGCGCGAACGCAGGCCGCTGCCGTGAATGACGGCGCAGACGAAAATATTTCCGAATGGTTCGCCCCAGTTTCACGTTGTGCTCACTCTGATGGTAGCAAGGTACACCCCGGTTTCGCCAAAGAGGCAAGAGCTACGTAGCGTGCGCCGGGCGAAGCTCCTCGACAGCCTGGGAGAGCGCCGCGTGCAGTTGCTGTTGCGTAGCCTCATCGAGCTTGGCGCCGCCGATCGTGAGGTAAAACACATCGATTGCAATCTCGCCTTCCGTATCGATGAGAGCCACCTCGATGTTGCAATCGAATGCGGCCAGCGTGGTGGCGATCTGGCGAAGCAGCCCGGGCCCATCCTGAGCGACCACCTGCAGCAGAGTACTGTGGGTGGAAACGGTGTTATCAAAGTCCAGGCGGGTGGCTACCTTCACCATGATGGGAGCGCGCACGGCCTGGCGCCGGCGCAGCAAAACCTCGATGGGCGTCTTGAGCGAGATCACGTCCAAAAGACTTTCGCGAAAGCGTTCTAACTCAGAAGGATTCAACTCCAGGGTGCGAAAGGGATCGGAAAACTGAAAGGTGTCGACGATAATGCCCGCGTCATCGGAAAACGCCTCGGCCTTGACAATGTTCATGCCCCAGGAAGAAAGTGCGCCCGCCATGTCGGCAAACAGCAGAGGGCGATCGCTGGTAATGACCGTGAGCTCGTAAAGCTGGCGCAAGCTGCGCAGGTTAATTTGCGCGGCCGATTCTGAAAGCCGCAAAGCCATCTGGAAATGATCCCGGATCTGTTCCGGCAAGCGGCTCTGCAGGTAGCGCTGAGGAAAGCCTTCGAGAAAGCTGCGCAGTTCCTGGGCGCGCTCCGGGGCCAGGGTGAGAATGCGCCGCAGCAGGCTCGGGTCTACATCGGCCCGATAGCGTTCCTGATCGACACTCCGGTCCATGAAGTTGGAGGTCGCAATATAGAGCTGCCACAGGCTGTCGGCTTTCCACGGGGTCAACGCGTCAGGGTTCACCGCTTTAATGTCGGCAAAGGTCATCAGGCAAAGCATTTTGAGATGGGTTTGCGAAGCCGCCTTTTCCGCAAAGGCGCGTATGGTTTCCGCAGCGAAGATATCGCGCCGCAGCGTCATCGACATCTCCAGGTGATTGCGGATCAGCCGTCGCACCAGGTCGCGCTCTTCCGCATCCAGTTCCAGGCGCGCGAGCAGGCTATCGGCCAATTCCACACTCTGCACCGTGTGATCTCCGGTGCGCCGAGCCTTGCCTGTGTCATGCATCAGCACGGCGAGAAAGAAGAGGTCGAGGCGATCGATCTCGGTAAGCAGGGTAGCGAAGCGCCGTTCCCAGGCAAGGTGCGGCTGGCGCAGGGCATGAACGTTATCGATCACCAGAAAGGTATGCTCGTCGACCGTGTAGCGGTGATACGAGTCGCGGATGACCAACGCATCGATGCCATGGAACTCCGGGATGAGCAACTCCAGGATGCCGAGCGCATGCATGGTGCGCAGTGCGTGCGCGGCGTGGGGCCCAAGCAGGATCTCGCGTAAGCCATTCCACAGGAAGGGTCCCTCGGGGATATGTACATCGAGTACCGGGAGCGCGTCGGCCAGGCGATCTTCCGCATTTTGCGTCAACCGGTAGCCATGCGCCGCGACCAGGGCAAAGACGCGAAGGATACCTTCCGGTCCGGTGAGCAACGCAGACTCCGAGACATCGATGCGCCCGTCCTGCACCACGAAGTCGGTTCCCGCGATCGGTGTGCGTTTGCGCCGTTGTGGCCGATAGAAAGATTGCCGTGCCGGGGGAAGTGCTTCCATGGCCAGCACCGCGCGGCGATAGACGGTGCGCGCATGGCGATAGTAGGTGCGCATCCAGTAGGCCGGATCGGAGGTGCCCTTGGTCTCGAGCCCGATACTCTGCGCCGCGGCTTCATCCTGCGCATGCCAATCAAGGCTGTTGTCGTCGCGGCCGCGCCGGAAATGGAGAAAGCAGCGGGTCGCGCTGAGAAAATCGAATGCCGACGCGGCCTCGTTGTGCGCGGCGTAGAGCGAGTTGCCAAAACTTGAAGGCCACGACTTATGTTCGCGGACGTAATGCAGCAGGTTCAACCAGTGGGCCAGTTGATGGTCGCGCAGGCCTCCGGGACACTCTTTGATATTGGGTTCGAGATGGAAGATGGTGTTGCCGTACTTTTGATGGCGAGCCCGCGCCAGGTCGGCAAGCTGGTGCACGATGCCGCTCCACTCGCGCTGCGCGACCTCGGGCAGGGTTTGTGTCTGCAGAGTCTGATAGAGGCCCAGGTCGCCGGCAATCAACCGCCGGTCGAGCAGCGAGAGGGTGAACTCAACATTGTTGGGGTCGTAGCGGTCGCACTCCTTGAGCGTGCGAATCATTGGGCTGGCGCGCAGTCCGAGATCCCACATCGCCTGGTTGCAGCCGCGGATCGTCTCGCGAAGGTCCTGCTCCACGTGTTCGTCCATGCACAGGTACAACAGGTCGACGTCGGAGCAAGGGAAGAGTTCCTTGCGGCCAAAACCGCCGACCGCTACCAGGGCCAGCCCGGCGGGCAGCGCGGAACCACTCTCGATCCGCCACAGCGGCTCGAGTACGCCATCGACCACCATGGCGCGGCGGCGGATCGAGAGCACGCCGTTGCCGGTACGCTCGAAGGACTGCCGCATGGCCGCCATCTCAGCTTGATAGTGCTCTCGTAACTGCTGGTGAGACGTGAATACAGGTTTCATGCCGACCGCAAGAGATAGATTGAAATTCTGTCAGGAGCGCCAAAAGACGGGTGCCCCATCCTTTGCGCTCTTGGCAAAGGGTGGGAAAACGACAGTTATTACCCTGGACTTCGACAACCGACCGCAGCTGAGGTAAATCTACTTTCCCTAGAGGGCGGCCACGCCACGTTCGCCATTGCGAATGCGGATAGCCTCGTCGATGTTGGAGATGAAAATCTTGCCGTCTCCGATTTTGCCTGTTCGCGTCGCGGTGATGATGGCCTGAACGGCCTTATCCAACAGTTCATCCGGGACCACCGTTTCAATCTTGATCTTGGGCAAAAGGTCAACCGTGTACTCGCGTCCGCGATAGAACTCCGTGTGTCCCTTTTGCCGGCCGTGGCCGCGTGCTTCGAGAATCGTCATGCCCTCGACTCCGATGGCGAGAAGAGCATCTTTGAGTGCGTCCAGTTTGGACGGTTGTATGACCGCTTCTATCTTTTGCATAAGTTTGAGAATCTGCTTTCCAGGGTAGCAAGAGTATAGCCGGGGTAGCGCTCGCGTGGATTTTTTGCCTTTGCCAGGCCACCAACCCCGGTTCGTGGCCCGAGCCCGTGAATGCCTTATAGTGTTAGTCATGAGCGCAACAACCAACGACCGGTATTTATTCGGGAATTTGGAGTCGAGCGGCAAGAATCAGGAGAAAGTCCGCGAAGTAACTTTCGGCTACGAGCAGCCCGAAGGGGTAGTGATGACCTCTTTGGATTTTGCCGTGAATTGGGTGCGCAAGAGTTCGGTTTGGCCAATGACCTTTGGCTTAGCCTGCTGCGCGATCGAAATGATGTCCATGGGGGGGGCTCGCTTCGACCTGGCGCGGTTCGGCGCCGAAGTATTTCGTCCGTCCCCACGCCAGTCGGACCTGATGGTGATCGCCGGACGGGTCTCGCAGAAGATGGCTCCTGTCATCCGCCGGCTGTATGAGCAAATGCCGGAGCCAAAATGGGTGATCTCGATGGGCGCCTGCGCGACCTCGGGCGGGGTTTTCAACAACTACGCGCTGGTGCAGGGAGTGAACCAGATTATCCCGGTGGACGTGTATGTGCCCGGCTGCCCGCCACGTCCGGAACAGTTGATGTATGCCATCACCCTGCTGCAGGAAAAGATCCTGCGCGAGCGGGGGACCGCGAAGCGCGCATTAAACTTCCAATAATTGTGCAATTGTAATAAGTTTGGATGGAAGGTTCTCTTTTGCCCGGCAGTGGTGACTCTTGTTGGCAAAATAGGTAACTGGGAATTTCACTAGCTTTGCGGCACCGCCGTTAAGATGTTGATTATAGGCTAGTCGAGAGACCAAATATGCTGTAGATTACCGGATGTGGATGTTTTGCATCCCACGTTAAGATTTTGTGACATGAAATTGGTTGTGATCGGAGCCGTGCCCATTTTTCGGCTCGAAAGTTTTTGTTGAATTGACTTCCAAGGTTTGAATAATTTTCCAGTGGTTGCGGAGGATAGACGCATGCACTCTCGCCCGTTGAGTTCACTGGGCCGAATTCTGCTTGTAGCAAGTGCTGTGGGACTCGGATCCGCGAGTCTCCTGGCCCAGGATTCGACCAGTACAGCCCCCAAGCCCATCGTTCCTGCAGATGCGCCAGCATCACGTATCGACATCTTTGCAGGCTACTCGTACCTTGCGCCTCACGGCCAGGTTACGATTCCCGGCGGCGCCAATATCGGTGTTTCTGGCCCCGTTTCTTACTCGTCCATCAATTACGGCGCGATCGGCAGTGTCAGCTACTTCTTCAACCGTTATGTTGGCGGGCAGTTTGAATTGGGAGCGCACCCGGATGGCAACAATGATGGTGCGACGACCGCGCAGCTAGGCATGATTTTCCGCTACCCCACCGCGGAGATCACGCCCTTCGTTCATGCTGACGCCGGCGTGGTGAAACTCGGCGGCCCTTACAAGCAGCCCTATACCTGGGGTCCTGCGCTGACCATCGGCGGCGGTCTTGATTACGCCCTGCCGTTCCTCGGCGGCCACCTCGGACTGCGCCTGTTCCAGGCCGACTTCGAATACTTCCACGCGAACTTCGGTCCCCAGTCTCCGTATCCAACCGGTGGCCGGGCGAACGTGAACTCAGCCCGTTTGAGCACCGGTCTGCTATACCACATGGGCAGCATCCTACCGCCGCCCCCTGTGACGTATGCCTGCACCGCGGCCCCCTCTCCGGCTTTCCCCGGCGACCCCATCACGGTCACCGGCACGCCGACCAACCTGAACCCCAAGAAAACAGCAACCTATAGCTGGACTGGCGCCGAAGGCGTTAAGGTCACGGGCGACAACACCACTGGGCAGATCGACACCAGCGGCTTGGCCCCAGGTAACTACACCGTTACCGGCCACGTCTCTGAAGGCCAGAAGGTTGGCATGTTCGCCGATTGCACGGCGAACTTCACCATCAAGCAATTCGATCCGCCGACGGTTAGCTGCTCGGCCAATCCGACCACCGTTCAGCCCGGCGGCACGGCAACCATCACGGCCCAGGGCGTAAGCCCGCAAAACCGGACACTGACCTATACCTTCAGTGCCTCCGCAGGCCAGATCAGCGGAACCGGTAATACGGCCACGCTGACCACCACGGGTGCTCCTGCCGGTTCCATTACGGTCACTGGCACAGTGCAAGACGACAAGGGACAAACGGCAACGTGCACAGCGATGGTTAACGTCGAAGCGCCGCCGCCACCGCCCGCGCCCAAGACCAAAACGCTCTGCTCGATCAACTTCGATCGTGACAAGCGTCGTCCGGCTCGTGTGGACAACGAGGCGAAGGCTTGCCTCGATGACGTCGCACTGAACCTGCAACAACAAACGGATGCCACCGCGGTGCTGGTTGGCGAGGCAGCTTCGACTGAGAAGAAGGCTGACACGCTGGCTGCACAACGGGCCGTCAACACAAAGGACTACCTGGTGAAGGAGAAGGGCATTGATGCTTCCCGGATCTCGGTACGCACCGGAACACAGGGCAACAAGGAAGTTGAGAATTACCTTGTACCTGCCGGCGCAACCTTCGACAACGACGTGCAAGGCACCACGGCAGTAGACGAGAGCAGCGTCAAGGTTCAAGCAAGAACCGCACCGCCGGCTCATCACAAAAAGAAGGCAGCCGCCCCACCGCAGTAAGCGGTAAAGCAGCTCAAACTGAAAAGGGTGACCGGTTAGTAATGGTCACCCTTTTCATTGTGCTTGACCCGGCCCCTTTCCCAGGCGCAGGGTGGAATTCGGATCATCTTCAACGAGCTCTCCGGATTCCAGGCATCCAAAAATAGAGAACAATGACTTCATTCATCGGCCGTACCCTCTCCTCCGCTTTCCTGTTGTCGATCCTTTTCCCCACGCAACCCACTATGGCGCAGTCTGCTTCCTGGATCCCCGTCGGACCAGATGGAGGCGACGGACGCAGTTTCGCCGCCGACCCTTCCAATGACAAGCACCTTTACCTGGGCACCACCAATAGCTGGATCTATCAGACCGAGGATGGTGGCGCCACCTGGCACCGTCTGGCCAAACTGGCCAAGAGCGACGACCTGATCCTGGACAGCATGGTTGTGGATCAATCCGATCCCAAGACGCTGATCGTCGGAACCTGGGTGGTGGACCATCCTGGCGGCGGCCTGTTTCTCAGCCACGATGCAGGCAAGAGCTGGACCGCGGTCGATGCGATGAGCGGCCAGTCGATCCTCGCGCTTACGCAGGCGCCTTCCGACCCGAAAATTCTCATCGCGGGCACGCTGAAGGGTGTTTTCCGCAGTGAAGACAGCGGCGTGCATTGGACGCAGATCTCTCCCCAGGGCAGCATGGATATCCATGAAGTGGAGTCCATCGCCATCGATCCCAAGGATCCAAAGACAATCTATGCGGGCACCTGGCACCTGCCCTGGAAGACCACCGACGGCGGGGCTAGCTGGCACAACATCAAGCAGGGTCTGATTGAAGATTCCGACGTTTTCTCGATCGTCATCGACCCCATCGTGCCCAGCGTGGTGTATACCAGCGCCTGCTCGGGCATCTATCGCAGCGAAACTGGCGGCGAGCTTTATCACAAGATCCAGGGCATCCCCATGACCGCCCGCCGGACACGCGTCCTGATGCTCGATCCCACCAATCGGAACACCGTCTACGCGGGTACGACCGAAGGGTTATACAAGACGCTGGACGGCGGCACGAACTGGCGGCGCATGACCGGGCCGGACGTGATCGTCAACGACGTCTTCGTAGACCCCAGGAACCCCCAGCGCGTGCTGCTGGCGACCGATCGCAGTGGAGTTCTGGAGAGTGACGACGCAGCAACTACCTTCAAGGCATCCAACACCGGTTTTTCTCAGCGGCAGGTAACCAGCCTGTTGGTGGATGCCAAAACTCCCCATACCATCCTTGCCGGGGTAGTCAACGATAAGAACTATGGCGGGGTGTTCGCTTCCCACGACGATGGCGCTACCTGGAGTCAGCAGAGCAGCGGGCTGCAAGGGAAAGATGTCTTTAGCTTGTCGCAAGCCGCGGATGGGTCCATCCTGGTGGGAACGAATGCCGGCATCTTTCGTTGGGATGGCGCTGCCTGGCAGCCGGACGGGAAGCTTGTCACCAGCAAGGCCAAGACAACCTATGTGGTTCACAAGGGCAAGCGCACCAAGGTGGAGAGCACAGTGATGGTGCCCGCCGGCCAGATCGAGGGAAAGGTGAGCCAGGTCGACGCTTCTGGAAGTACGTGGTACGCCGCCGGCGTCAACGGAGTCTATGCCAGCGCCGACCAGGGTATCTCCTGGCAAGGTGGCCCGGTGCTGGGCAAGACCGAGTTTCGCGCGGTGGCTTCTACGGGATCGATGGTCGTTGCCGCGCAACGGACCTCGCTCTCCTCGTCGCAGGACGGCGGCAAGACCTGGCAGCCGATGGCCATGCCCCAGAAGCTCACCTGGCTGCAGTCCATTACCGTCGCCGGCAACGGAAGCCTGTGGGTGGGCGGCCGTGAAGGCGTCTTCTATAGCGGGGACCAGGGCCAAAACTGGAGCGAAATGTCCACCCTGCCCATCTCCGACATCAGTGGCCTCACCTACGATCCGGAGCTGAAGCGTATCCTGCTTACTTCATTCGCCTCCAGTTGGGTGCTGGCGGTGGACCCGGCCGATCGAACCTGGAAGTTCTACGATGCGGGATGGAAGGTCCGGCACGTGTGTTCCTCGGGCGGACGTTTGCTGGCGGCCACGCTTTACAACGGAGTCGTGATGGAGCCGGAAAAGACGCCCGCCAAGGTTGCCGTGGCACAGAATCCGTAGCTCTGCATGATTCGCTTACGCGGTTTCCAGGAGGGAGACCTGGTTAAGCTGCATCAGTTGGACCAGGTCTGCTTCTCGCGTGAGATTGCCTACACCAGAGCCGAATTACTATATTTCCTCGACCACCCTAAATGCTCTTGCTGGATTGCAGAATCGGAGGAGCCGGACACCAGGCTCTCAGGATTTGTGATCGTTGAGCGCGCCACCCGCAAAAAACGACTCACCGGCCACATCATCACTCTGGATGTGGATCCGGGCGACCGGCGCCGCGGTTTGGGCACGCTGCTGATGCACACCGCCGAAGAGCAGATGAAGCATGAAGGCATCGAGGTGATGAGCCTGGAAGTAGCCGAGAACAATGCTGCCGCGCAGCAGTTTTATCGCCGCCTGGGCTTCGTCGCTAGTGGAAGAATCCCGAAGTTCTATGGGGGAAGGGTCGATGCTGAGGTTATGGAGAAGACGATTAGACGCGCGTAGCATCGACATTTTACCGGGAGCTCATTCCTTCTTAGTGGAGAAAGAGCTTCCAGCATACGGCGACGGCAATGGCTAACACTGCCTGGAAAGCGAAGGCAAAAATCACGCCCCGCGCGCATCCCAACCTATCCGCACGCTCAATCTCATCCTGATCGCCAGCGACATGCAGGGAAACGATCGCCCTGCGCACGATGCGCAATTCCTGCCTCATCGACTGATCCGCTAACATCGGAAATGCTTGTATGCCCATGGTGTGTCCCCTTCCAGGTACTGAGTGTAGCGGGAACATCGGGAGGTTTCGGGGCAGTTATCTACAACTTCGGTGGGGTAACAGGCGAGGTGTTCGAGAACGGTACAACGATAGTGTCAAATTGGGACGATCTGGGGCCGCAAGAGCGCGTTTTCGCGGGCTCTTGCGGCGTCTTTCATTACTACGGTAAGTAGTCAGAGAGCGCGAACGAGTAGACGAAAGACAGTCTGGCCGGTTCGAAGGGCACAGGCTTCAGCCTGTACATAAACCAAACCACAATCATTTCGGCTTTAGCCGCTGAGGGTATTCGCCAAGGGACAATCCCTCAGCGGCTAAAGCCGATCCTATTAGGAGGGGCCTCCCGGCGGGGCTGAAGCCCCGCCCCTTCAAAACAGGGGATTGCTCTGAGCAGAGACAATGCCTGTTTAATCCCTCTGCGGCAAGCCACCAGGCTGCAAGGTGATGGCCGTAATTTCCGGTGCGCAGCGCAAACGAAATGGCAACGTGACAGCGCCTATCCCCCGGTTGACATAGAGTTGCATGCCGTCAGGCAGGCTGAAAAGCCCGTGCACATAACGAGTGCCCATTTCCGGAAGAAGCAATGGCGGGAGAAAAGGAAAAAGAATCTGGCCTCCGTGGGTGTGCCCGGAGAGCATCAGGGAAATCTGCCGCCCGAGGGCATGGTCTGCGAAATCGGGCTCGTGCGCCAGCAGGATGAGAGGTTCGTTGGCCGGATCCCTGCCTGCGGGCAGAGCGGCGTCGAGGTTCGGCCACTGTATCAGAGCGTCTTTGGTGCCGGCCAGCCAGAGGCGCCTGCCATCTCGCTCCAGGGGTACGGAATTGTTTGCCAGCACGGGGATGCCGTGCGTCACCAGCGCATCGGTGACCACCCGCGCGCTCACCATGGCGTCGTGATTCCCCAAGATGGCATAGCGCAGCGGGCAAACGATCCGGCTAAGAATCTCCGCGCAGTGGTAGCTCATCCTGGCGGCAAAACGGCGCGGTAGCGGTCCCCGGCTGACGAAGTCTCCGGTCAGAACGACCAGGTCGGGAGCCAGCGCATTCACCCTGCGGACGATCTCCTCCAGAAAGAAGGCTTCGCTGAATTCCGCGTAATGAAAATCGCTGACTTGGACGATCCTCATGCCGGAAAACACGTCGGCTAACCCGGGGAGTGGGATCGTACGCTGGATGACTTCAATCTCGTGCCGCGAGATTTCGCCGGCATAGAAGACCAACCCGGCGGCAGACCCGGCGGCCAGCCTGAGAAAGTTTCTCCGCGTGAACACCCTGCCTTGCCGGGAATCTGCAGTGGCGGGTTCCGTGAGGACGGCGGGCTCCATCAATGCGAGCACACTCCGCCTTTGGGCAGGGCGATCGCTGGAACCGGCAAAACTGGGTTCAGGGTCACTTCTCAAGTTTAAGGTGTGGTTGTCGTGGTTTCAACCAAAGTCGCCCGACGACCGGTACCTGAAGAGATGACAACCGGCCGTGCTGCGTACACGTATCGCTTCAGGAAAAGATCCTGCGTAGCGCCGGGTAAAGGCGGCGGTAATGGCCGTAGGTTTCGAGCATTACCCGCACCGCATCCTGATTAGGGGTGGTGCGCTTGGCTACCCGCACCACTGCGTCGCACGCCGCGTCGACCGAGGGCCAGACACCCACTCCCACCCCTGCCAACAGCGCCGCCCCATAAGCCGCGCCTTCTTCCGCCTGCACCGTTTCCACCCCCTGGCCGTAGACGTCCGCCTGGATCTGCCGCCACACGGGCGACCGGGCGCCGCCCCCGCCCACGCGAATGGCCCGCACCGGAATCCCCAGCTCCTTGAATATGGTCAGGCTGTCTTTGAGACTAAAGGCGACTCCCTCGAGAATCGCCCGGACGACGTTGGCGCGGGTGTGGTCCGCGGCCAGGCCGACCAGCGCGGCGCGGGCGTCGGGGTCCAGGTGAGGGGTTCGTTCTCCCATCAGGTAGGGCGCCCAAAGCACGCCTCCAGCGCCCGGGGGAACCTGGGCTGCTTCGCTGCTCAACTGGTCATACGGCTCGCTCTGCAGTCCGCCCTGGGGAGAGACGCCGAAGTTGTCGCGAAACCAGCGCAGCGACAGGCCCGCTGCCTGGGTCACTCCCATCACATGCCAGCGGCCGGGGATGGCGTGGCAAAAGGTGTGCAGCCGTCCGAGTGGGTCGGTCACCGGTGCGTCGGAGGCGGCGAAGACAACTCCAGAGGTACCGATGGTCGCGCTTACGTCGCCTGGCCGCACGATGCCCATGCCGGTTGCGCCGGCCGCCTGATCACCCGCCCCCGCGACTACCGGAGTACCGGCCTTAAGCCCCGTGCAGTTGGCTGCCGACCCCGTCACCTGGCCCACCACGTCCTGGGATTCGTAAAGAGCCGGCAGGCAGTCCGGGCTGAGCCCGACAGCGTCCAGCATGGCATCCGACCAGCGGCGGTGCGCCACGTCCAGCAGCAAAGTGCCCGAGGCGTCGGCTACATCAATGGCGCGCACCCCGGTGAGGCACAGGCGAATGTAATCCTTGGGAAGCAGAAAACTTTGAAATCGACGCCAGATGCTGGGCTCGTTCGTCCGTACCCACAGCAGCTTGGTCAGGGTGAAGTTAGTCAGCGCGGGATTCGAGGTAAGTTCAACAATGCGCTGCGGGCCTATGGTGTCGTTGAGATAGCGGCATTCCGCCGCGGTGCGCTGATCGCACCAGATGAGCGCGGGCCGCAGCACCTCATGGTTGCGATCCAGCAGCACCGCGCCGTGCATCTGTCCGCTGAGCCCGATGCAGGCAATCTCCGAACCGGGAACACCGCTCTCGCGCAGCAATTTGCGGACAGCTCCCTGGCAGGCTTTCCACCAGTTATGAGGATCCTGTTCCGCCCATCCGCTCTTTGGAGACGCAAAGGGTTCATGGTCATGAATGGCGGAAGCGATAACCGCGCCGGATTGGTCGATGAGCAGTGCGCGCGTCCCGCCCGTGCCCACATCGATGCCTAGCAACTTGATGATCCCGTACCTCCAGCTTGCCCAGTCAATGTCACTGAGAGAAATTTTTTAGGGGAGTCCTGCATGGAGGCGGTTCATCCTCTTGCCTCTGCAGGCAGTTGTCATCGCCTGAGCAACTTTGCGATCTCCTGCATGTCAAAGGAAATGCCTCTGGTTGGCTCTGCGAAGGTTTCGGTCCTCAACAGGTGCTGGTTCTGATATCGGAAGAAACTTCCGTCGTCCGGATCGATCACCCAAATTTGGGCAATGCCCATCGCGGCGTAATCGTCAAGCTTGCGCTTGAGCCGTTGCACTGTATCTTCGGGGGACAGTATCTCAAAAACAGCGATCGGAGGAAGCGTGACGATCTGCTCAGCGGGCTGCGAGAAATCGAGAACCGTTACATCTGGAACACGGAACCGTGTCGGAGCCACCTGTACACGGAGTTCGGGCAAGACATTAATATTCCACTCTGTGTCATGCAGAAAGAACCATCTTTGCACGGCCGCCTGCCAGGCCGCATGATCAAACTCGCCCATCGGCCGCTCCTCAATTTGCCCGTCCACGTACTCAGCAGCGGGCTCATGGCAGGAGCGAAGATACACTTCAAGGGGGACATGGGTTGTTGCTGCCATGGTGTCGATCTCGTGTATGTCAGGATACGCCGGAACGATCCCTGAAGCACGATCCAATTTGCCCGGACCGCCGCTCGTAGCCGCCTTCCATCGCCCGTCCGCAGGGAGTGCCCCAGGTCTCGTTTTTCGAGACCTGGGCATCCGGCGTCTTCAGAACTGGTTCCAGAGGTACTGGTTGTAGACGTCGTGATGGAACTGAATCTCGGGCGCCTTGATCAGGCTACCGAGCAGTCGCGGACAGCGGTCCGCCGAGGCCTGCTTGAGGTCGGCGTAACGTGCCTTCACATCCGCTCCGAGCAACGTGGTGGTCCACTTGGATTTGCGAAAATCCTCGATCG
The DNA here is from genome assembly GCA_963758385.1 of uncultured Acidobacteriaceae bacterium. Taxonomy (GTDB): domain Bacteria; phylum Acidobacteriota; class Terriglobia; order Terriglobales; family Acidobacteriaceae; genus PALSA-350. The sequence goes on from CAVWVA010000004.1 coordinate 279,527, forward strand.
CGGTATAAACGTTGTCCGGTAGGTAGCGCTTGGCCTGGCGCAAATCCTTGATCCGGGAAATTTCGCCTTCGAGGCCGGTGCGAAAGATGGAATACAGCGCCATATATGGATTCGCATCCGGACCCACCGACCGCACCTCAACCCGCGAGCTTTTCTCGTTGCCGATGGGCACACGAATCATGGATCCACGGTCGATCGGCGAAGCCTTGATCTGGTTGGGTGCTTCAAAGTGTGGATCGAGGCGGCGATAAGCGTTCACGCTGGCGTTCAGCAGCAGACAAATGTCGTTCGCGCTGCTGAGAATGCGGTCGATGAACGACCAGGCCAGCGGGCTGATGTTCTCTTCTCCACTGGGATCCCAGAAGAGGTTCTTGCCGTCTTTGCTGATGGAAACATTAGTGTGCATACCGTTACCGTTGACCCCAATCACTGGCTTGGGCAGAAACGATGCCGAGAGACCCATGCTGGTGGCTACCTGGCGGCAGATCAGTTTATAGAGCTGGATCTGGTCCGCGGCCGCCACCACCTCGCCGTAGTTGTAGTTGATCTCAAACTGCGACGGCGCCACTTCCGGGTGGTCCTTCTCATTTTCGAATCCCATCGCGCGCTGCACTTCGGCCGTGTTGTCGATGAAAGTGCGCAACGGATCGCCGGGAAGCGAGTGATAATACCCACCGGTATTGACGTATTCGAACTTGCCCGTCTCGTGGAAGCGCCGCTCGGCATCAATGCCTTCAAACAGAAACCCTTCAATTTCGTTGGCCGCGTTGAGGGTGTATCCGTTCTTCTCGTGCTGTTCCTGCGCATAGGACTTGAGCACACTACGAATGTCGGCAGGGTACACGGATCCACTCTTGTCGATGACCTCGCCGAAGACAATAACTTTCCCCGCTCCGAAGAAATCGGCGGGCACCCAGTAGAAGGCGCTCCAGTCGATCCCCAGGCGCAGGTCGCTCTCCCGCTGGGCAGAGAAGCCGCGAATGGAGGAACCATCGAAGGTCAGGTTGTCCCAGCTCTTAACCAGGAACTTCTTGTCGTAGTCCAGCATGTGCAGGCGCCCTTCAAGATCGCTGAAGAGAACGGTGACAGCCTTGATATGGGTCTGGTCGGTGAGGTATTTCAGCCGCTCTTCCTGCATCTGGTGCTGTGGAGTGCGGTTCTTTCGCTGCTCTTTCGCCTTCAGGTTCAACGCTTCGAGTTCTTCATAGGGGAGCGTAAGAAAACTGCGCAGTTCGGTCGACATGGATCTCCTTGAGGACTGGTATAGCTTCAAAAACAGGATATCGCGTGGCCAGGACGGAAAGGCTGTGCGCTCCATAGAAATCCGGTTATGCTGGTGACCGGTGTAATTGGAAGGAGTTGCGACATGGTCACATCATTGCCAGACAGCGTATTAGGCAAAGGCACTGGGTTCCCCGTAGGATGGGCCATTCTTCTGATCGTTGTTGGCTTCTTTGCGTTGGCTTTGCCATTCGAGGCGGGCATTGCGATTGCCATCGTGGTAGCCGTGTTGGTCATCGTGGCCGGCATCGCCCACCTGGCGGGCACCTTCGCGGCGCGAACCACCGGAGGTTTTTTTTGGCGGCTGCTGGTCGGCTGTGCTTACCTGGTCGCCGGCGTCTACCTGCTGATAAACCCCAAGCTGAGCCTGGTCTCGCTGACTTTGGCCCTGGCCGTTCTTTTCCTGATGGAAGGCGTATTTCACATTGTTACGTACTTTCAAATCCGCAGCCTTCCCGGGTCAGGATGGCTTCTCTTTGACGGCATCGTGACCCTGATCCTGGCCGTCATGATCTGGAAAAGCTGGCCGGCGAGCGCGGTGTGGGCTTTGGGCACGATTGTTGGCATCAACCTCTTGATGAGCGGCTTCACCCGCTTGATGTACTCCAGGGCGGTACGCGACCGGTTATGACGCTCACTGATACTGAGAAAGCTGCCGCGGCCCGCAAGAGCCTGGAATACGTCAAGGATGGAATGGTGGTTGGACTGGGAACCGGTTCGACCGCAACCTTTGCCATCGAGTTCCTTGGCGAGCAGGTCCGCGCCGGGCTGAAGATCCGTGGGATCCCCACCTCGCGCGCCAGTGGCGAGTTGGCCCGCTCGCTGAAGATCCCGCTCACCAGCTTTGATGAAGTGCCCTACACCGACGTGACCATCGATGGCGCGGACGAGGTCGCGCCGGGCCTGGCGCTGATCAAGGGTGGCGGGGGCGCGCTCCTGCACGAAAAAATTGTGGCCGCCTCTTCAAAAATCCTGGTCATCGTAGCCGATGAGCACAAACTCGTGGAGCGGCTTGGCCGCTTTCCATTGCCGGTCGAGGTAATCCCCTTCGCGGCCGGCCCGGTGAAAAAGCAATTGGAAACCCTGGGCGCAAACCCGGTGTTGCGTTCCGTCCACGACGGCTCTCCCTACATCACCGACGAGGGCAACGTCATCTTCGACTGCCATTACGGAGAGATTGCCGATCCGGCGTCGGTAGGCCACACCATCAAGAGCATAACCGGGGTGGTCGAGCACGGACTCTTCCTCGGCTTGGCGACGGTGGCGATCGTCGCCGGTCCTGCGGGCGCTCGGGTGATCAAAGCGTAGTGAGTTCGTGGACGGGATAGACTTAGGGTCCGGCAATCGGCGTTGTGTCGTGAAAACGCTTCATGTCCACGCCGGCCATCCTGCCTTCGGGATCGTAGATGAAGATATCGGTGAACTTCGCGTCCCAGATCACCTCGTCGGCGCGATAAGAAGACCGGGTATTGACCACCTGCGAAAATGTCTCGTCCACTCCAGTGAGCAAGATAAGAAATTCCGCGCCACTGGCGCATAGCTCATCTTGCGTGACCCCGAACAGCGGGCTGTGCTCATCAATGGTGTGGACCACCGTCCAGGAGAGAGGAAAGAAGACCACGCTCTCGCGCTCCAGGCTAAGCGGGTAGTAGCGCCGGACAGAGGCGCCGCTTGCCGTGTCTTCGAAGCGCGACACCAGCAACCGCACGTGCAGATCGATGATCTGATTGTTTCGCGTGTTGATGATGCGGAACTGGAACGCACGATTCTTGCCAATCCATGACATCACAGCGTTTTGACTAAACAGAATGTCGGCGACCGGGCGGGAGAAGCGGGCAAACACCAGCCCGGTCACGACCGCGAGACCAAGCAGACTAACCACCGACTCCAGCGCCACCAGGGTGTTGGTCGGCAGTCCAACGGGCACGGTGCTGCCATATCCAATGGTTGCCGAGGTGTGAATGCTGAAGAAGAAGGCCTTCAGGAAAGGAGAATAAATTCCCGTGTCGAGGGTGTTGACCAGCCCGCCCGGACCGCACAGAACATAACCCACTGCAAAAAAACCGTTGAGCGTGAGGTAAGAGACGGCGACGAAAAGAAAAAACCGGCTCCAGGAGGTGCTCACCAGGTTGGAATACGCAAGAAAAGCGTGTAAGCCGCGGCCCCTCGTCTGCACGTTGAAGCTGCCGTCGCGATTGAGCAGGCGCAGTTCGCGTTGTTGCGAAACAACTCTGCCAAAGCCCAGATCACTGGAAGGATCGTCGGCGGCCTTGATTGGCAGTTGTTTTGTTTCTTGCTCAGCCACCAGATTATTTTCTCAGACTCGCCTACAAAGCGGTTACGAAGCCAATTTCCGGTGCAGAAGCGCCAGCGCCCAGCCCAGGCAAAGCCCGGCCAACTCCGGATCGTAGCGGTAGCCTTCATCGCGCATGAAGGCGTGTGCGCCGTTCACTTCCAACCACTGGAAATTCGCCCCTACCTCATCCAGCCGCGCCTTGATCAGGTTGCGGCCGGCTAGGGGAACATGCGGATCCTGACGGCCCCAGATGTGCAGCAGCTCCCCTTCGATGTCACCCGCGCGTTCCAGTGAGTCGTCCTGCTTGCCCAGGCCCAGGCTATGGCTGTGAATATCTGTCGCATAGAAACAAACGCTGGCCAGTACATCCGGATTCAAGGCCGCGCGGAACGCCAGGTGGCCCCCCATGCAGATACCGATGGCGCCCAGGCGGCCAGTGCAATCCTCACGATCATGGAGGTAATCGAGCAGCGCACGCGTGTCGCTGTCGTAGGCCGAAACCGGCTTGGCATACTTGTCGGCATTTCCCTTGTCCGAGCCGGCTTGATCGTAGGCCAGTACGGTTCCCGCCGGCTCCAGCTCGTGATACACCTCAGGAACAGCGACGATATAGCCATGACCCGCGATGAACGCGGCAAACCGGCGAATCGGGCCGGTGGCCTGAAAGATTTCTGAGAACAGCACAACCGATGGATATTTCCCCTGGGCAATCGGCCTGAACATATAAGTCCGCATCGGACCCGTGGGTGTGGCAAGATCGACGGCCGTTTGTTCTTCAAGGATCACGTGAACTCTCCAGGTCAGGTTATTGATATGGCGGCACGAGGATTGTAACTCGCGTCCAATTACAAAGGAGTGAGTCGATGGTGATTGGCTGGCTAAGGCGAGACCTGGAGGGTGATGACCAAACATCCGCGTGGGCCCGGGTGGACGCGGCCCAGCGAGACGCGCGCCTGCCCTGCCTCCTGGTGCCGCAGCCGGCGCATGCCGTTCTGGCCGGAGAGCTGGCCGCCGGACTCCTGGACACGGCGTTCGGCGAATTACCGGCAGAAATCAGGCAAGCCATCCAGATGCACGATACCGGTTGGGCCTCGAGCGATGCCCAACAGATTCAACGGCTGCGTAGCGGGCCGCCGGAGGGCAAGGCCGTTTCCTTTGTCGCTGTGTCGCCGGCGGAAGCGTCCGAGGCGTGGACGGCCTCGATCGAAAGTGTCGAAGCGCTGTCAAAGACGGGAGCGATCGTCGTGAGCCGCCATTTCAGCCTGCTTGCCCAGCACGATCAGGCGCACCACCAGCGCTTTCTTCAGGCTGAGAAATCGCGGCAGCGAAAGCTCGAGGGCAGACAAAAAGTCGAAGATCTGCAGCGCTGGACCGCCGCCCTCGGATTCTGCGATTTGGTGTCGCTCTACCTGTTGACCGGGTTGAGCAGGGAAGTGGAGTTTCCCCTGGCCCACCCCGCCTCCCTGCAAGCGCAAACCTCGCCCCGCGTGAGGCTGCAAATCGACGGGCGAAATCTTCGCTTCACGCCTGGGACGGTTCGCACCGGCTCCTCACTTACCATCCAGGCGCTCAAGCATCCCTTGCCGGCACAGGGTCCGCGTGCCGAGACCCTGCAGTGGGAGGTGGTTGCATGAGCACCCCAGGTAAGGGTACTGAAGTTTTCCAAACCATTGTAGTGGGCGCGGGCGTCGCCGGACTTGCGGCCGCCGCAACGTTGGCAGAGGCCGGGCGCCGCGTGGCCGTGGTCGAAGCACGCGATCGCGTGGGAGGACGTATCTATACCCTTCCGGCAGCACTGCCGGGCAATCTTCCCGTAGAGCTGGGCGCGGAGTTTGTCCACGGCTTGCCTGAGGAACTGATCGCTCTCGTCGACCAGGCGGCTCTCGCCCGCTTCGAACTGGATGGCGAGTCCCGCCGCTTCCACGTGGAAGGCGGAATCGGCCAGCCCGAACCGCTCGGCGACCAGCGGGAAGTTCACCAGCTATTTGACGAGCTTGGCCACACCCACCTGGCAACGGACTCGCCCGACCTCAGCTTCAGCGAATTCGTGGCCCGGCGGGGTACGTCCGCGGAGGCCGCAGCCTGGGCAACGAACTACGTCGAAGGCTTCAACGCAGCGGAAGCGGATCGTATCAGCGTCCGCTCGCTGGCCAAACAGCAAGCAGCGGAAGACGAAATCTCCGGCGATCGCTTATTTCGCGTCCTGGAAGGTTATGCGCGAGTCCCGGAGTTTCTCCTCCACCGATTCCGCGAGGCCGGAGGCGAATTATTCCAATCCCTGCCGGTGCGCTCGATCACATGGCAGCCACGCCGGGTGGAGTTGGCAACGCACAGCGACCGCTCGTTCCTCGCCGACACGGCGATCGTCACGTTACCCCTGGGGGTCCTGCATGCAGGAAGCGTGGTGTTCCAGCCGCAACCAACGGCGATCTTCCAGGCGGCGAACCGTTTGGCCATGGGAACTGCTGCGCGGGTCGTCTATGAGTTCGCCAAACAGCTGGACGGCCTGCAAGGCCTGAGTTTCCTGTTCGCTCCCGGCGCCGCTCCTCCCACCTGGTGGACGACCAGTCCCAAGCCAGGTTCGATGGTCACTGGCTGGATGGCTGGTGGAAAAGCGAAGAACCTGGACATAGCTTCGCTCCCGGAGACGGGCTTGCAAACGCTCTCGGCTATTCTGGGCAGCCCGCTTTCCGAGCTACGAGAGAACCTGGTGACCTGGCACATGCATGATTGGCAAAGCGATCCCTTTAGCCTGGGGGCGTACACGTACGTTCTCCGGGGAGGGATCGATGCTTCCGATCAGCTATCCCTTCCCGTCGAACAAACGCTCTTCTTTGCCGGGGAGCATACCGACACCAGCGGCCACTGGGGCACGGTCCATGGCGCTCTGCGTTCCGGTTATCGCGCCGCGCGACAGGTATTGGGCAATGCAGGCTAGACCAGGTCGCTTACTTTGTCGGCAATGTTGCTGGCGGCAGAGCCGACATCGTTGGCGACCGAGCTGACACGCGAAGCCACGTCGCTCGCCACGTCCTTGGTCGTCTTGTAAATGCGGGTGGCGTGCTTGCTTAGGTCGCCGCTGGTGTCTTTGATGTAGTCGGTTGCATCCTGCAGATTCCGCTTGAGTTGCTTACGGGTTTTTTCCCCGGTCTGCGGAGCGTAGATAAGAGCCGCAGCCGCGCCGGCTGCTACCCCGAGAGAGAAAACTGCCCAGTAACGGACTGCGTTCATGAACTTCCACCTTTCACCAGTTGCAAGTTGATTCATGCTCTTGGAGTGCACTCCGAGCGTTTAGGTTGCAGAACAAGTTGTTGCAGCGAACCGGCATAGCGCGAATTTGCTATTGATTTTTGGAGAAAAAATCCCTAAAATAAGAACTTTGACATGTCTCGGCGGAGCAGCTCGTCTGGAGCTGCAATGCGCTGGGCAATGTTTGTTGCTCATCTCCCTAGAGGATAACGGATCAAATGGCAAAACGTCGCGGTAATCCAAACTGGGGCAAGCCGGAGCCGATCGGCCCGGTAGTCCCGACTGTCACTTCTTTCGAACAGGTTGTCAAGGAGTTCAAGTTGACTCCCGATCAGTATGTGCGTTCCACGCGGTTACGTGAGTGGGCCCGGCGTAACAAGAATTCGAAGTATATCCCGGAAGCGCTGCTCGAGGCCTGGGGTTTCGAGATCGAATCCACCTTGTAATTGAAAGCAGGAACGAAGAGAAGAGAACGCCGCCCCGAGCGGCGTTTTTTTTGCTCCGGCGCTTTTTTTGCCGCCGCGTACTTTGCCTTTGGCCACCAGCAAGGCGGACAATACAACCATGCACCCAAAACAGCCCTTCACCGACGTCCCGGGAGCTCTTGAGGAGTTCAAGGCCGGTCGCATGATCGTCGTGGTGGACGACGAGGACCGCGAGAATGAGGGAGACCTGACGCTGGCGGCCGAGTTTGTCACCCCGGAAGCGATCAACTTCATGTCCAAGTTCGGGCGTGGTTTGATCTGCCTGAGTTTGACCGAGGAGCGGGCCGACTACCTCCGGCTGGGCCCGATGACGCAGCAGAATTCTTCCCGCTTCGGTACGGCATTTACCGAATCGATTGAGGCCCGCGAGGGTGTGACCACCGGCATCTCGGCCTATGACCGGTCGCATACCATCCAGGTAGCGATTGACCCGCGCATGACGGCGGCAGACCTGGCGCGGCCGGGGCACATCTTCCCGCTGCGCGCGCGACGCGGGGGTGTGCTGGTGCGCGCTGGGCAAACCGAAGCCGCCGTCGACCTGGCACGGATGGCCGGGTTGATTCCGGCAGGCGTGATCTGCGAGATCATGAACGACGATGGCACCATGGCCCGGGTTCCCGACCTGGTGGAGTTTTGCAATCTGCACCAACTGAAAATGTTGACGGTGGCGGAGTTGATCCGCTTCCGTCTGCAGAACGAGCGCTACATCGTCCGCGTGGCGGAGTCGATCATGCCCACCCGCTTCGGCGATTTCCGCATGATTGCTTACGAAAGCGAAGTCAACGGAGGAGAGAGCCACCTGGCGTTGGTTCGCGGCGATGTGAGCTCGGAGCGCAACCAGGAACCGGTTCTGGTGCGTGTACATTCCCATTGCCTGGCGGGCGACGTGTTTGGCACCACGCTCTGCGACTGCCACCAGGTAGTGCAGCGTTCGCTCGAGATGATCGCGGAAGCCGGCCGCGGCGCCCTGGTTTACCTGCACAACACCAGCAAAGGTTTCGAGATCGATCGCAGCGTCATGCCGCATCGTCTTTTTCTGCACCGCGAAGAGCGTGGCGGCGATCATTGGGAAGACCGGCACCACCGCATCCTGCGCCAGGTAGGACTAGGCGGCCAGATCCTCTCCGATCTGAACATTCACAAGATCCGTTTGCTTTCCAACACGCCAACCCATGTGCCCGCGCTGCAGGGCTTCAATCTGGAAATTGTGGACCAGGTAGGGCTCACGCTCGATACGGCGGCTAAACCCGGCCTCCGCTAGGCGAGTTTCCTTAACCAGCATGCGACGCTGAAGGTTCCAGCCGCGGCAACCCAAACCCTCGCCGGCTCAGATCGTTCTGCAGCTGCTCCACATTTTGAAAGAGAGCGGCATGGAGGCCCACCGCTTCCGCCCCCACAATGTTCCTTTCCAGGTTGTCGATGAACAAAGCCTGGTCGGGAGCAACGCCCAACTTCTTTACCGTATGCAGATAAATAGCGGGATCAGGCTTGACCACCCCCAGCTCACACGACCACGTGAGGTGGTCGAACATCGCCAGCCACTCAAAACTCCGCCGCATATACGGGAGCACCCCGTCTCCCATATTTGACAGGATGCCCAGCCGATAGCCGGCCTCCTTGATCCTGGGAATCCAGGCCAGCATGGCCGGATTGAGGTTCATCCACATAATGGCGTCTTGTTCCATAAGCTGCTCGATCTGCTTGCCGGTGAAGGTCCTGCCCGTATCGCGGGCAATCGTTTGCCAGTAGGTCTGTCCGTTCAGGATGTCCGCATCGTAGTCGAGGCGGTGGGCCCAATAGGCTTTTTCAAAGGGCCCCTCCTTCACCCCGGAGATGGCCAGCAGATTACGATGGGCCTGGGGGTCAGGTGGTTCGCTGAGAACTTCGCCATAGTCGAAGATCACGGCTTTCAGGTCCATGCGTGCGGGCTCCGTGCGGGGCAAAAGTGAGATCCTACAGCTATTACACCATGCAGGAGGAAGGGTGACCGACGCCGGTACAGAGCGACTCCCATGGTCTGCGCGCACCCAGTGGGACCTGGCGGAAACTCCCTGGGCGCAGCACCTGGCCCGGTTGCGTGTCGCAGGTGCGCAACTGGCGGACCTCACTGCCTCCAATCCGACCCATTGCGGTTTTACCTACGATGCTGCGTCTATCCTCGCCCCGTTGAACGACCCCAAAGCCCTCTCCTACGAACCGGATCCGAAGGGTCTCCTTGCTGCCCGCGAGGCGGTGAGCCTGTACTACCGCGACCACGGAGCAGCCGTGGATCCGGAGCAGACTTTCCTTACCACCAGCACCAGCGAGGCCTATAGCTTCCTCTTCCGCCTTCTATGCGATCCGGGAGACGAGGTGCTGATAGCGCAACCCAGCTACCCTCTGTTCGACTTCCTGGCCCGCCTCGACGACGTGCGCCTGGTTCCCTACGAACTCTTCTATGACCACGGTTGGCATCTGGATATAGAGTCGCTCCGCCGCCGCATCACGCCACGCAGTAAAGCCATCGTGCTCGTCCACCCCAACAATCCCACTGGACACTTCACTCACCCCGCGGACCGCCTGTCGATCGAGCAAGTGTGCCTGGAAAATGGCCTGGCCCTGATCGTGGACGAGGTCTTCCTGGACTACCCACTCGACCCCAAGCAGGGGAGCGGGAGCTTCGCCGCCGCCCCCCATCCCGTGTCAACCTTTGTGCTCAGCGGCCTCAGCAAAATCGCCGGACTACCGCAAATGAAGGCTGCCTGGATTGCCTGTTTCACCGGGAAAAAAGCGGGAACCTTGCAACGCCTGGAGGTGATCTCCGATACCTTCCTCTCGATGAGTGCTCCCATCCAGTACGCACTTCCGGTTTGGTTGCGTGACCGCGCAGCGTTGCAGAGGCAAATCCGCCGGCGCCTGCAGAGCAATATCGCGGCTCTCGATACCATCCTCGGCACACAAACCCTGGTAACGCGACTTAAGTTGGAAGCAGGTTGGTACGCGGTGCTGAGGGTGCCGGCGCTACAGCCGGAAGAAGAGACGGCGCTCGACTTGTTACTCAACCGAGGGGTGATCGTGCACCCTGGAAGCTTCTTCGGCTTTCCCGGAGAGGGTTGGCTGGTGGTGAGTTTGCTGGCGCCCGAACCGGAGTTTCGCAGGGGCATCGAGCGCCTGGTCGAGCAATTCAGAGCAATTTAATGGCCAATTGCAGAATTCAGGGGTTTCAGGGAGGACTCAAGGTCGTTACTAGCACTTTCGGGTCATTCATTTTTTACTTGAAAAATTCTATATAAATCATTGATTAAAAGGATGATAGAGATTCATAAATTGTTGCGTGGAATGCTTGAAATGCACCGATAGGGGTGGCATTTCAGCGCATCCGGCAAACACTTCATGTGTCACATTCGGAATTTAGGTTGAAGGAAAGGATTTGATTGTCTTTCTTCCCCGATCGTCGTTTCCCGGCCGTGACCCGGCACCACCCGCGTCGCATCGGGTAAAACCAGTAACCGATTGTGCAAAGAATGTAAGATCTGGCGTCCGTCGCCGCCGGGAAGATCCGTTCGCCCGATCGATCCGGCAAAGAGCGTGTCGCCGGCAATTAGCAAATGCTGTGCTGGGAAGAGGAGGCAAATGCTACCCGGCGTGTGGCCTGGGGTATGCAGCACCTCGGCCGGCAAGGTGCGCAGGCCCACGGTGACTCCGTCGTCGGCGCTGACGTCAGGAGCCGCTACTTCGGGCGTTGGGATACCCAGCCACTCCGCCTGCACCTCCATCATGTTCAGCAGCTCCAGGTCTGCCTGGTTGAGAAACACCGGCGCCCCGGTCGCCTTCTTCAGCAGAGCCGCGCCGCCGACGTGGTCGATGTGGGCATGGGTGATCACGATCTGGCGCAGGATCAGGCCATGCCTCGCCAGCCGCGAAAGAATTTCGGGGATGTTGTCTCCGGGATCGACCACCATGGCGTCATGGGTGCTTTCGTCGCCCAGGATGGTGCAGTTGCAGCGCAGCGGTCCGACAGGAAAAGTTTCAAGGATCATGGAGAGATTCTAGGCCTGATTCATCCGGCCGATAAGCGGCGATGGTTACAATGCGGCCATGCGCATTTTCGCTGCCATCGGGGCTTTGCTTGGCTGGTTCGCCCTGGTCCTGCAGTTGTTCCTGGTGATCGCCCAATCGGCCGCCGGCATGGCCCTGGTGGGGGCCCTGATCACCTACCTGAGCTTCTTCACCATCCTGACCAACCTCCTGGTAGCCCTGGTCTTTACCGCGATCGCGATTCGCCCGGCACACGCGCCCCTGCAGTTTTTCTCCAGCCCTTCCGTTCAGGCAGCAACCGCGGTTTATATCACCATCGTCGGCATCGTTTACCAACTGTTGCTGCGGCAGCTGTGGAACCCGCAAGGCGCCCAGTGGGTTGCCGATGTGCTGCTGCACGCCGTCATGCCCGCGGGTTACGTCCTGTACTGGCTGCTGTTCGCGCCCCGGACCGGGTTGCGCTGGAAAGATGCGGTCAATTGGTTGCTGTATCCCGCGGTCTACCTGGTATACATCCTGGCCCGGGGCGCAATGAGCGGACTCTACCCCTATCCGTTTGTGGACGTGAATGCGCTGGGATACGGCGGAGTTCTTGCCCGCGCCGTAGCATTCTTGCTGTTCTTCCTGGCGATGGGGCTGCTGGTAGTTGCCGTGGGACGCTGGACACGAGGTCTTCCCAGCGTGTCCAAAGCTACCTAAGCTGTTTTACTTGGCGGGCTTGGCTGGGGTGGCTGGGGTAGTTTGCGTGGCTTTAATGCCGGAAAGCACCGACCGCGATCCACTGCTCCGTTGGATCAGAACCGTCAGCCCAATCGAAGTGAACATGAACAGGATTGCAGCGTAGGTGGTCACCTTGGTCAGCAGGTTGGCTGCTCCGCGGGGACCGAATGCCGTCTGTGAGCCCTGGCCGCCAAAGGCGCCGGCGAGATCGGCACTCTTACCCTGTTGCAGAAGAACCACACCGATCAGGATGATGCAAACAATAACGTGGATGGTACCGACGAACCAGATCATGCTGAACCTCAATTAATTGGTGCGGAAGGGGGGACTTGAACCCCCATGCCTCTCGGCGCCACCCCCTCAAGATGGTGTGTCTGCCAATTTCACCACTTCCGCACTGGAAACCTAACCAACAAAACTGACTATTTGGACGGCGTTCGCCATGAGGATGGACGTATCGATCGTCATTCTGATGGTATCGTGACCGGCCATGTATCAGCAACAAACCACGGACACTGTCCAGCCCACCGCACGGGGTGCCCCATCCTTCGCGTTCTTTGCGAAGGGTGGGAAATTAATGGCACTACGACCGGAGCTTTCTCTCCAGAGCAAACCGCGGGATTTTTATATACGGCCGGAAATCACTTCTCCTTATTCAGAGCGATATCCATGGTGACGACCGTCCCCTGCCCCGGCTCCGAGCGCACCTTTAGCGTGCCCCCAAGCAGTACCGCGCGTTCGGTCATCCCGGTTAACCCGAATCCGCCTTGCCCCGGTTCGGCAACAGCATTCCCCGGCATAAATCCCCGGCCATTATCCTGGATCGTCAGCAGGACCTTCCTGTCAGCGTGCTCTACCCGCACACTTGCCTCGCTGGCATGGGAATGTTTGACGATGTTCTGTAGACCCTCTTGCAGGATGCGGTACAGATTGATGCGCAGCTCTTCCGGAAACACCTCATCGATATCATCGATTTCCGTTGAGATACGCACTCCCGAAGCCTTTTCCACATTACGGGCCAGGGCCGCAATGGCTCTCCGCAACCCCAGCCTATCAAGTTGAAATGGGCGCAGGTTATACGAAATGCTGCGTGTCTCATCGAGGGCCAGCAGTGCTTCGTCGCTGATTTCCCTGGCGGTTTGCCCCCACTCGCCCTCCACCGCGCGGCTCGCCCCATTCTTGAGCGAGAAGAGAGCCAGGTTGTTGATCACCACCAGCCGTTGGCCAAGGCTATCGTGCAGTTCCGCGGCGATGCGCTTGCGTTCACCCTCCTGGGAGGCGATCAGCTGTTGCGAGAAAGCACGCTGCACCCTTTGCGCACGTTGATGCTGAACCGCGCGATAGTAAAAAAGGCCCGCGATCAGCGACATCGCGATCAGAAGCAGAATCAACCCGAACCACCCGGTCTTGTAGAAAGGAGCCAACACCACAACCGGCATCGCTTTCCCGGCATCGTTCCAAACCCCGTCGCCGTTGGCGGCGATCACCCGGAAGGTGTAATGGCCAGGCGGCAAGTGCGAGTAATACGCGGTACGCCGCGGCCCAGCGTCCGTCCAGCCCGCGTCGAGGCCCTCCATCTGATAGCGGAAGTGCATTTGTCTCGGCTTATCGAAGCTGAGCGCTGTGTACTGGATCTCCAGGCTGCTTTCGCCGGGAGGAACGCGAACGGTTCCGGTGCTCGAAACCGGTTCGCGGTCGAGCAGAACCGACTCGATCAGGACCGGCGGCTCCCGGCTATCCGTCACCACCCCACTGGGGTCGAAGACCGCAACCCCATCCTGCGTGGGAAACCACATTTTGCCGTCGCGTGTCTTGATGCCGGCGCCTCCCACACCGCCGTTGCAAACCAGGTCCAGCATGCCGTCGATCTTTCCGTAGGCTACGGAAGTAACGGTACTGCGGGTTCCCGCCGCCAGTTCATTCAATTCGCGCTTGCTCACCCGGTAGATGCCCCGGCTGCAACTGATCCAGAAATAACCGCGGCTGTCTTCGAGGATCTGGTAAACCCCGTCGCTGTAAAGACCCTCACGCACCCCGATGACCGTCAGCTTGCCATCCTTATATCGGGCCAGGCCGCCGTCATAAGTTCCAATCCAAACGACTCCCTCGCTATCTTCATAGATTGACCAGACGGTGTTGCTGGGCAGCCCGTCCTTCTCGGTGAATGCCGTAAACTGCCCGTTATGCAGCCTGGCAACGCCCCCATTTCCCCCTATCCAAAGATCGCCTGAGGCGCTCTCCAGCAGCACTTCGATGTCCTCTGTAGGCAGTCCGTCTTGCCTGGTAAAAACGCGGCTGGCGCCGTCTTTGTACGACACCAGCCCCCGCGACGTGCCAAACCACAGTGTTCCTCCCCGGTCCTCGAGAATGGCTTGCACCACCGCCCGGTCGGGGAGAATCGGATTTGCGGCATGCTGGAATCGTCCATCCGAAAAAGAGCTGAGACCGCCGTGAGCCCCCACCCACAAACGGCCCTCGCGATCGCCGTAGAGAGCCGTGGGAAGCCCACTCGGTAAACCATCGCGGACGCCGTAGGTGGTGAACTTGCCCTCGGCGTAGCGGCTGACGCCCCCATGCCAGGCGCCGATCCATACCGCTCCAGAGGTGTCCTCATATATCGGATACACATCCCGATCGGCCAGGCCCTGTTCCTGGGAATACGTACGAATCAGTTGCGGTTGCAGCCGGTACAGTCCCTGGCCCTCCGTTCCCAACCAGAGATTGTCCTGCCTATCCTCATAGAAATGCGTAGGCGAGATTTCAGTGGTTCGGCCGGACGAATCAAACGTCAGGGAGCGAGTCAGCCTGGGCCCAATGCGCACGCTCCACGCGTGCCCGTGACGATCCACGTATTCCGTGGTGAAAGGTCCGGTCCCGGGAAGGAGCCTGCCATCCCTGATCCCATAATTCTTGCCATCCGGCGTTCCCAGCCAAAGGGTCCCGTCTCGATCGAGGGCTACGTTCGAAGCGCGTTGCAGCCCCGCTGGCAGGGCATGCGTGGAGAACTGCCCCTTGGCAAAACAGTGAAGCCCCGCCTGATCGATTCCCCAAAATCCTGCATCTTCCCAGGTGAATCCGTTGTAATTGACGCTTGAGCCGTTTGGTGTGACGTCGTTGAATCGCTCGCTCGCCTCGTCCCACTGCTCGATGCTGTTGCCGGACAGAATCCAAAAGTGACCCTGCCCATCTCCGGTGATCCCGCGGGCGGTCCCATCCACGATGCCGTGCTCTTTGCCGTAGGTCTCGAAGGAGCCATTATGGTAACGGGTGAGTCCGTCTCCGTCGGTGACCAGCCATAGATCGCCGGCCCTTCCCTGATAAATCGAGCTAAACCGGTTGGAGTGAATGCCCTTGGTGTTGCCCTTATTGAACAGAGTGAAGCGCACTCCGTCGAACCGGATTAACCCGTTGAAGGTGGGTATCCAGATATATCCCTCAGGAGTTTGGGCGATACCGCGAATGCTGTTCTGAGGAAGGCCCTCGTCGACCGTCCACACGTTGTAGCCATACTGCGCCTGGAGAAGGGAACAGGCGGCCAGGAACAGCAGTAACAACACGACCGCGCTTCTTCGCTGAACGTGCGCAGGAGCCGTCATCGAAATGACTCCATGGAACGAGACCCCCGGCTACAGCAAATCAGGAAATCTCGAAAGAAACAACTTCGGTTTTAGCTGGTCTACCTTGGGCTGGGAAAAGATGCTCTCTTTTACTTGCCGGAGAATTCATCTCGGATCAGATGTTCCAGTGCGGTCAGATTTTGCTTGAGCACGTATCCGCATGCGCCACTCTCTGAGGCTGCGGCACGCAGGTCGTCTTCGTCGTAGTCGGTCACCATGATGACCCGCGCCCTAGGATGTCGTGCGCGAATCTGCCTGGTTGCTGCGAGGCCATCCATGCCGGGCATACGAATATCCATCAGCACCAGGTCAGGCAGGCACTGGTCGTAAGCCGTCAGCGCCTGGGCGCCATTTTCACACTCACACACCTGGGCCGCAATTGGATCGACAACGCGGCGCAAAATCCGGCGAATGCCCAGGTTATCTTCCACAATCAAAATCTTCATGTACTGGATGCTTCGCTTCCCGTCGCCGGCTATGATCGTCACCCCAGGAAGGATGCTGCGCTGCTCGCGACGTTTTTACCTTAACCGCTGGGATGGGGTATCGCAATGAGTGTAATCACACGAATCCTGTGTAGTCCTACACACTTTCCGCAGGATGGGTTTACTTTTCAGGAATTGGTCTTTTGCTGCAATGCGAAACGCAACAGAGCGTGGGCGCCCTGGATGCCGAGTTTGCGGCAGATATTGGTGCGATGGTTCTCTACCGTGCGGTAGTGAATGTTCAGATCGTCGCCAATTTCCTTGCTCGACTTGCCGTCTGCGATCAGGCGGAGAATATTCCGCTCGGTTTGCGTAAGAGAAGACATCGGTCCCTCCGCCACAGGCTTGGAGACCCCGCCCTTCTGGACCAGCAGCGCGGTCATCGCCGCACTGAAATACATGCGTCCATCGCTTACCGCGCGCACGCCAGCCACAATCTCGTCAAGCGCGCTCTCTTTGAGCAGGTAGCCTTTCATCCCCAGCTCCATCGCCCTGCGAAACATATCCTCGTCGTTATGCAGGGTGAGAAAGATGATGTTCGTTTTCCATCCCTGGCGCTGAACTTCACGCGCCACCTGGAGCCCATCCATCTTAGGCATGTCGATATCCAGTACGGCGATGTCAGGCATGAGCTTCCCGATCGAAACCAAGGCTGCCTCCCCGTCGCCGGCTTCGGCAATGACCTTCAATCCAGGACTTTCTTCAATCGTGCTGCGCAGACCCTTCCTCACCACTGCGTGGTCGTCGGCCAGCACGATGCGAACCTCTGCTTCCACTTGTCCGGTGCTCCTGGTCTAAAACCGTGTGGAACCACACAGGTCAGAATGTAACACCACACACCGCGTTGTGTAGCATCCTCTATTCCACCCTCAGATAAATTCCTCTACGCTCCCTTCAGGTCGTGCCACTCTTCTCCAAACCATCGGCATGACCATACCTGGATATGAGGGAAGCGCACCATGCTGGCAGAGGTTTTAGTCTCCACCGTGTTACCGCGAGTACCGCAGGCAGTGATGCAGAACATCGCTGAGCGCAAACGCGCCAATTCCTTTTTGCAGAGCGCTCTCGATCAAGCCAAAAAGTCGGAAGATCAACTCCAAACCGTCCTCAACTCCATCCCCCTGATGGTTTGGAGCGATAACCAGGACGGTGTGAACGATTTCTGCAACCAGCGAGTGCTGCAATACCTGGGGATCGATCCCGAAGAAACCGGTGATTTCAACTGGAAAAGCATTCTCCATCCAGACGACCGGGAACGGGTTGAACAGAGATGGCGGCATTCCCTGGCAACCGGGGAGACGTATGAAACCGAGAAGCGGCTTCGCGGCGCGAACGGCGTTTACCGCTGGTTCCAAACCCGTGCCGTGCCGGTGCGCGATGCCGGTGGAAACATCGTGCGTTGGTATGGCGCCGATACAGACATTGACGACCTCAAGCATGCCGAAACAGCCCTTGCCGAGCACGCGCGGCAACTGCGGCAGGTTATCGATCTGGCCCCTATGCACATGTTTATCTGGGAAGCCAATGAAAGCGCTTCCTACGGAAACAAGGCGTCCCTCGACTACTTCGGTCCCTTTCCCCCCAAGCCTCCACTGGAATTTCTCCAGATCGTGACCCATCCGGAGGATATTGAAAATCTCAAGACCGGTCTGTCCAACGCTTTCTCTCGCGGAATCTGCTTCTCCATGGAAGCCCGCATGCGGCGGCATGACGGTGTGTATCGCTGGTTCCTCTATCAGATCAACCCTCTGCGTGACGACCAGAATCAGATCGTGCGCTGGTGCGGCACCCGGGTCGACATTGAGGATCGCAAGCTGGCCGAAGACAGAACGCAAAGGGAGAACATGGTTCTGCGCGAAGAGGTCGAACAGGCCTCCATGTTCGAGGAGATTGTCGGCGCCTCCGCACCTCTGCAAAAAATATTGACCCGGGTCGCCAAAGTGGCTCGTACCGACTCCACCGTATTGATCACCGGCGAAACCGGGACAGGCAAGGAACTGATCGCCCGCGCCATTCACAAACGATCCAACCGCGCCTCTCGCGCTTTCGTGAGCGTGAATTGCGCCGCCATTCCTCGCGACCTGGTTGCTTCGGAGTTGTTCGGACACGAGAAGGGCGCCTTTACCGGCGCGCTGCAACGCCGCCTGGGAAGGTTTGAGCTGGCCGATGGGGGAACCCTTTTTCTCGATGAAGTAGGGGAACTGCCCATGGAGACCCAGATCACGCTCTTGCGTGTGTTGCAGGAAAAAGAATTCGAGCGGATGGGCGGCAGCCAGACCATTCGCACGGATGTGCGTGTGATTGCGGCGACGAATCGGGATCTGCCGGCGGCGATTGCGGCGGGCACGTTTCGCAGCGACCTTTACTATCGCATCAATGTGTTTCCGGTGGAGATGCCTCCGCTGCGAGAGCGGAGGGACGACATTCGCCTGCTGGTCGAATATTTTATCGACCGCTTCTCCAGCAAATCAGGAAACCCGATACGGCGCATCGACCGCAGGAGTCTGGAGTTGCTGCAGTCTTATCCCTGGCCCGGCAACATCCGCGAGTTACAGAATGTCATCGAGCGTTCCCTGATTGTTTGTGACGGCGAAGATTTTTCCGTAGACGAAAGCTGGCTCTCGCACGAGCGCCAGCCCAGAAGGCCGCTGGCCGAGGAACTGGTGGATCAGGAAAAGGAAACCATTGAGGGGGCGCTCGCTCTTTCCGGCGGCCGCATCTCAGGGCCTTCGGGAGCAGCTGCCCGCCTGGGCATGCCCGCCTCGACCCTCGAATACAAAATCAAGACGCTGAAAATCAACAAGCGCCGCTACCAGGAATAGATCGCTTCCCTCTAAGAGCAGTCTCAATCTTTCCCACCCACGAACCCGGATATCTAGCGTTCTTCGCGAGATGTGGGAAAGGAGCGAGTTTGTTACAAAACTCGCCGGGTTCCAAAACAGGGGACGTTCACCACGTTTCCCTAATCACAGCGGTTGCTACCCGGGCCTCTGCCGAGCCGGTGCAAATGCAATAACTAGGCAAAACCGATTGAGTTAGGTTTCCCCCCAGGTTTTCCCTTTAGTGAGCAATGGACTGGATAACCTCGAAGAGGTTACCCCAGGGATCGGCAAAGAACGCTACGCGGAGACCCATTGCGGGTACGTCGTGTGGCTCGCTGGCGATGGTTACGTCACGGCTCTTCAATTCATCGATGACGGCGTCAACGCTATCGACGCTGAAACCGGGGTGATGCCACCCAGACATGTTGTAGCTGTCATGCAGATCTTTATACGCGGGTCGTTTCGCCGCGCCCGGGCCGGCCATCAGCTCGAAATGAAAACTATCGTCCCCGGCAGGATAAAGGAAGCCAAAGCTGAGCCCGGCTACGGATACCGTTTGCTTAGACCGAAAATCAAGCTTGTCGGCATACCAGGCAACCGCTGCGTCAAAATCCGGCACGCGAATGGCTGCGTGGTTGGTCTTCAAAGAAGCAAGCGGGCTGGAGGCAAGTGGCGTGCTGCGTGTGGTCATTGTCTTCCCTTAGGTCAGGCCGTTATCGCCAAATTACAGCGCCTTCGTTGTGAGCCAGGAACGCATGGCTGCGCTTCTGATACAGCACTAAGACTTATCAGGATCAAGAAGCCACCAGGCTTTCAGCATCTCGAAGATGGAGCCCGGGGGCACCTGTCATCACAGCATCCAGGCATGCGGCCGCGATCGTGTCAGCAGGATTGATACGAAGCTTCTTCGGCAGAATTGGCGCAAGAACCCGCAGCAGTCGCAACGCTACGTGCTCTATGAATCTTGGCTCCTCGCGTTGACCGCCGATCAGGCTCGGTCGCACGATAGTCAGTGATCTGAAGCCCGCTAGACCGATATCTCGCTCGACTTCGCCTTTGATTCTGGAATAGAACACCGCTGAGGTGGCGGAAGCGGTGCTCGCTGAGATAAGGACAAACCTGTCCACTCCATGCTGATGCGCGTCTCGCGCAAACTGCAACGGGAGCACGTAGTCCACTTCGCGAAACGCCTCTTTCGAGCCTGCCTTTTTGATCGTCGTCCCCAGAGAGCAGACGACTCCGTCGATTCCTTCGTTTATCCCCTCGGACAACAGCGTTTCCAGGCGATCGGACACAGGATTTGTCAGTTTTGCATGGGGTTTCAATGGGCGGCGGGTTGGAGCTATCACGCGCGTAACAGCGGGATTCGCAAGCGCCTGCGCCAACACGTTTCTCCCAACAAGGCCCGTGGCACCCAGCAACAGTAAGTTCATCGTAAAGTCCTTTCTATTTCACCATCGCCTTCACCAACAAGCGCTGCCACGCTGCGTCGGGCCATAACTAGCCAAAACCGATTGAGTGGGATTTGAACTGGCGCGGATTGGATACGGACGGTACGCTCAAACTGCAAGTAAACGTGGTGAACGTCCCCAGGTTTTCCCCCAGGTTTTCCCCGCACTTGGCCATCAGAACGCCGAGCGCTTTCCGCCACAAAGCTCGACCGCATGCTTCAAAGCCTTCGCAAAGCGAGGCGCAAACTTCTCAGCCATCCACACGGCATAGTTGGACGTATCGAATGCGGCGTGCGGTTTCTCGCCATTGAAGTCACCCTGCGAGAGGCGGATTTTGTCGGTGTAGTTTGTAGTGTGAAACTCAACAGAAAGTGTGCCGTCCACAAGCACGGCGTCGGTAACCTTAACGTTCGGGTCTATATCTGAGAGAGAAAACGAGTCCTCGACAAACTCTGGCTGGCCGGTGTGTTTGTTAGTGTGATTCTCCAAAATAGTCACTTTGCAGCCCTCACTCTCAAAGCTTATAAAGTTTGCTCCCCAAGCGGACTCTGCGGGCGATGCTCCGGTCAACCATTGCAAGGTTTCGGTTAGCGACGGGTCTTTGGCCTGTCCACTCACTGATAGCGCCAGAAGACCACCAGCCATACTTATAAGTATCCGTCTCATGCAACCCCATCGTTCCAGAAGATAAGGCCTAAAGCAACTACCTCTTCCTCGTTGTCGATTTGGGAACGACTTCAGCCAATGGAGCAGGGTGATGTAACCAGGAGTGCCCAAGTTGCCGGTCAGGGGAGGCATCAGCACGATGAGCAGAATCAGCGGATTCTCGGCCGGGTGGCGACTAGGCAGAGCGTAATGGGTGGATAAGTGACCAAGATCAGGCTGTCCCCGTTTACCCGAATACGGTGAACATGATTCCCAGCAGATAGCGTGCGACGATAGCAGCAATTCTCATTCTTCTTCTCCTGCTGCAGCCTTTGCCAGCGCTTGCGTATCGATGTATTCCCGAATCTTCGTCAGCTTGCCATTCTTAACGGCAATGTCGAAGACCCAGTCGTCTTTGAAGGGCTTATTGGTGGCTTTGATCTTCCCTGTAGCGACACCGACGACTAGAACCCTGTCTCCCTGAGCCACAAACTCAGGAGGCTTCGGGTACGTCATTTCCACTGTCTCGGAAGCCTTCTGAAGCACATCCGCCAGCCCCGCGTGTCCGCGATGCGTACCGGCCAGGGGCCAGTCCTCTCCTGGAATAATCCACTCGATATCTTCGGTGACCAAGGCCAACACACGTTCCTTATCGCCGCTGCCTAACGCTGCAAAGAAATCCTTCACAGCCCGCACATTGTTCTCGACGCTCATTGGAATTCTCCTTCCTTCATCGGTGTCAGATTGGGGCAAGATCGTTACTGCTGCTTCTTGAACAAATCCTGAAAGATCAGCGGACCCCAGACCGGGCCGCGTGCGTGCACGAGCACGCCACCCTCGCTGAGCTTGCCCAGCTTGACGGGAGCGAAGCCAAGTTGTTTTGCCAGGTCCTCAACAGCCGGGAGCGCGTCTTCGTCATCGCTCGACAAGAAGACGACGCGGTGACCGCCTTCGACAGCCGGGTCGGTGGCCAGTTTGGCCGCACCCAGGTGATTGAAGCCCTTCACAAGTTTCGCGCCTACGAACGACTTGGCCACGAAGGCGGAAGAAACAAGCCCGTCCAACTCTTCCGGTGGAGTAGGAAAGGAGTTCATCGCATCGATGATCGTCTTGCCACTCCAGTTGGGCAGGGCTTTGGCAATATCGCGATGTTGCGCGAACGGAGCTGCAAGGATGATCGTGTCCGCCGCGAGTGCTTCCTTCAGCGACTTGGCCACGACCGTTGGCCCGATTGCCTGAGCCTGCGGTGCCAGCTCCTCGGGAGAGCGGCGGCTCGCGACGGTTACGTCCATGTTCTTACGGGCAAACGCATGGGCCAGAGCCTGGCCGATCTTTCCGAATCCTACGATTGCGTAGCTCATGATGTTTCTCCGATTACCGTTGCTATGATTCCCAGCCCTTCGAAGGCTGGTAAATAAGGTCCGTGCAGTGGCGACCCTCCAAGCAACAGGAAGGTCAGCCCCTGACAGGTCTTCAGACGTTTAGATCGCCGTCATTCCGCCGTCGACAAACAACTCTTGCCCGTTGACGAAGCTTGAATCGCTCGAAGCAAGAAACAGCGCGACCGTCGCGACTTCCTCAGGTTGTCCCATCGAGCCACGCGGGATCAGAGACTCGAAATACTTCTTCGCATCCGGAGTGAGAACAGCTTCCTGCATTGTTGTGGCGATCGCACCGGGGACCAACAGGTTCACACGGATCTTTCTCTCCTTGAGTTCGTTCAGCCAGGTGCGTGCGAAGGAACGGAGCGCCAACTTACTCGCCGCATATACACCGAATCCGGGAAAACCCTTCGCCGCTGCATTGGACCCGGTCATGAAGATGGAACCGCCATCGTTGAACAGCGGCAATGCTTTCTGAACCGTGAAAAGGGTGCCGCGCACGTTCAGGTCGAACGTCTTATCGAAGTGTTCCTCGGTAATCTCTCCAAGCGAGACGGGTTCGCCTACACCGGCGCTCGCGAACAAGACGTCGATCTTGCCCTTCTCCCGCTTGACGGTCTCGAACAGGCGATCGAGATCGTCGAGGTTGGCCGCATCGCCTTGTACGCCGGTGACGTTCCGACCGATCAACTTAACCGCCTTATCCAGCGTCTCCTGCTTTCGGCCCGTGATGAAGACGTAAGCCCCCTCTTCCACGAACAGTTTGGCGCTCGCCAACGCCATACCGTCGGTTCCACCCGTGATCACTGCTACTTTGCCTTCAAGTTTTCCCATCATTGCTCCCTTTGGTGGATGTCCAGCATCCACTACACATGAGTAGAGTGCTGCGGACTTGGACGCGAACTGCTCAATCGTCCGAACATTTTGTCTAACCGTCCAGAAAAGGAAACGACGCGTGGATCCCATCAGTGACATTTTCAGAACCATGCACGTCAAGGCGTTCGGTCAACACAGGCTCGAAGCCACGGCTCCGTGGGGATTGGTACACCAGAAGCAGGCAGGACAACGCGTTGCAGGTTCCCGCAAAGGGGTTCCTGAAACGGACGTGGTTCACTTCGCGCTGCTGTCGCGTGGCAACTGCTGGCTCAGCGTAGAGGGTGCATCTGAGCCAATCCCCCTCACCGGTGGCGACTGCTTCCTGCTGGGCCACGACACTTCGATCGTCATGAGCGACAGCCCTCGAACACGCCCGAGGTCGACCTTCGGAGAGGTTGCCGCGAACGTAGTCGACAACGTCGCTCATTACGGCGGAGGTGGAGCGCCAACCACCATCGTGTGCGGGTCCTTCAGTTTCGATCGCGCCAGCTTGAGGCCAATCTCACAACTGCTGCCAAACTTCATTCTGATCAAGTCGGATCAGGTACGTACGGTTGCACTTCACACCACGCTGCAGGCGCTGGCGTCAGAAATGGCAGAGCAGGCGCCGGGATCGGGAGTCGTCGCGACTCGGCTTGCAGAAGTTCTTTTCATCCAGATCCTCCGCGCCCATATCGCTTCGGAGCCAGAACGTAACCGAGGATGGCTTCGCGCCGTCTTCGATCCTCAATTGGGCTCAGCCCTCAGTGCGATTCACCAGAAGGTGAGTACACCCTGGACAGTTGAATCTCTTGCTGATGCAGCAGGTATGTCTCGCTCCGCATTTGCGGCGCGTTTCAAGGAACTCCTCGGACAGACTCCGCTGGAGTATGTAACGAGTTGGCGAATGCAGAAGGCCATGCAACTGCTCGAACAGCGTGACAAGAAGCTCATTGATGTTGCGCGCTCGGTAGGTTATGAGTCGGACGCGGCGTTCAGTAAGGCGTTCAAACGAGTTGTTGGGGCCAACACCGGGGAGTACGTCAAACGTCGCTTGGACGGGCGCAGTAACGCCGATAGGGTAGAGCTGCCAGGCCTATGAGTGCGTGCCAAGCGTCGTAGGCATGTTGGCGAGCTTCAATGACGCGGTCCCGCGACCTCGTTGTCAGCCGTCGCGCCCACAAGGTCTATGTCTACGGTATCGCTGCCTTTTTCGTCGGCCAGGTCTTGCTTATCGCAGTCGAGGCTTTTCAGCCCCACTCCTTCCAGCGATTTATGCAACTACTCCTCGGCTAAGCGGAATCGACTCTCGAATCCACTTGCCCGCAAACCGTGCGACTTCAACGGGTCAGGGACGAGACTGCCCAGTGACTCAAAGAGTACTTTGGCCTGTTCTCAATCACTGAGGATTTTAGGCACAGGAAGGCCGATTTTCATTCAGCCTCTGCTTCTCACCTAAAGAGGGTTGTTCTAGGTTGACCACCTTGGAACGAAGGATGATAATCGAATTGGCGTGGGCTTACGCCTAACCTCCTGTGGCCGACCCCAGCTCGGTCTTACAAAGGAGGCAAAGGGGCTCCTGTCTCAAGCTGTTATGTCATGTCCTCTCGTTCGAGCTCGGCTGCTGGGGAACTTCGCTCGGACTTTGAAAGGACTTGAGATGACAAACAATAGCAATATGAAGCGCCGCGTTCGCGCACGTTCAGCCAAAACTGGCGAGTCTTATACGACCGCCCTCAAACACTTCCTTCCCACGACGACACACCAGCCAACACCCGAGCTGCGAACCGTTCGTTTAGCGGTGGCACAGACCATTCAACGCAGGGATCCTTCGAATGTCACTGAACTGCGCGAATGTGGCCTGGAGATGCGTCGTTTAATGGTGCACGCAAAGGACGCAGGCGCCAGGGTCGTGCATTTCCCGGAAGGTGCGACGTGCTTTCCACATAAACGCATAATTTCGATTGATGGTCCCGAGAAGGTAGGTCCTTCTGACTGGGCAAGAGTGGAATGGGAAGTGCTGAAAGCGGAGCTTGCAGCTACTGCCGAACTAGCGCAAAAACTCAAACTTTGGACGGCATTTGGCTCCATTCACCAACTCGGCTCGCCGCACCGTCCCCACAACAGTCTGTACATTTTGTCAGACTCGGGAAAGCTTGCATCTCGTTACGACGAACGGATGCTCTCTCGCACCAAGATTTCGTTTATGTACTCTCCGGGATCGGCCCCAGTCATGTTCGAAGTGGACGGCGTTCGGTTCGGTTGCGCGTTGGGTATGGAATGCCACTTCCCGGAGATCTTTTCTGAGTACGAACGCATGGGCGTCGACTGCGTATTGTTTTCTACCACTGGAGGCGAACCGTCCGACGGCCCGATCTTCGCCACTGAGTCGCAGGGGCATGCGGCTGCGAATACGTACTGGCTTAGTTTCTCGGTTCATGCGCAGCACAGCAGTATTACCCCAGCTGGTGTGATTACGCCTCGTGGGGCCTGGACGGCTCAGTGTCCGCAGGATGGAAGAGCTTCTCTCGTGGTGGTGGATATAGATAATAGTCCTGGCAATGGAGCGAGGTTATGGCGACGTACCGCACGCTCGGGAATCTACGATTCTCATTTAGTCCATGACGAACGAAGTGAGGATCGGCTTAAGTTCTGAAGCAAACCGCCCATGTGATGACACTTACGCATACCTGGGTCTACGCCAACAAATGGGGATCTCGTTAGCACAATGAGGGACCTCCTTAGCCTTACCCGGATTGCCAGAGAACAGGGGACGTTCACCACGTTTCCCTACTCACAGCGGTTGCTATCCGGGCCTCTGCCGAGCCGGTGCAAATGCAATAACTAGCCAAAACCGATTGAGTGGGAACTGAACCGACGCGGATTGGATACGGAGGGTACGCTCAGACCGCAAGTAAACGTGGTGAACGTCCCCGGGTTTCTCCGCTACATATATTTCGTTCGCGCCTATGTCGACGCCGGCTGCGTTGGGCTCCAACATTCGAACTGCGGGGGACATACAGCCCCCTTTTTGCACGCGTTTGGGTTTCGGCATTTTATCTCCATGCCAGCCGCAGGTGGGCCGAGTGTGCTCGATAAGTAATCTCCTAAACGGGATCGACTGCGATGGTCCGCGGGCCGTCACCAGTGGCGTGAGCACAAGACTCGGAGCCAGGCTAAAGTACGGGCTCGTTATACAAGCACCATTGAATACGCGGCTTACTTCCCACCTGCATCCTGGTGCCTCCAACCTACACCATCTCGCAGCCCGTTCCTTTCGCGGCGCGAGCTTGAAACGCAAGATCCATGGCTAAAGTGGCCCACTTCGGCAGTTTGTTTTGGCCCACCCTGGGCTGAGCGGACTTCTAGTCTGGATTTGAGCGAAGAGCTTGGATCTGGAGGCTGGAGTTGGACTGGAGAGCCAAGGTGGAGTTATTTGAGCAGATCCGGCGTGAGTATGAGTTTGGCGCAGGGACGATTATCGGGATAGCGCGGAAGCTGGGGGTGCACCGGCGGATGGTGCGCGAAGCGGTTCGGAGCGCAACGCCTGCGCGGAGGAAACTCACTGCGCTGGCTGGTCGTTGCAACACTGCCTCACGGTCAAATCGTCGAGGTTTGCACTCGCTCGGGTAAACGTGGTGAACGTCCCCGGGTTTCCCCCAAGACTCAGATAGAAAGCATGGAAGGCGTCAACTCGATAGCCCTGGAAAACCCACCTGTTGATCTGTTCTCGTCGTAGATACGTAACGGGAGATCGGCCTTGGGCATGATGACCCGACCGAGGTCGACCGCTAATGCGACTGGCATCGCAGGGAAGACATGGATCGTGGCGTTTTGGCCGTGCCGGGTCTTAATTCGGTCCAATAGGCGACGCATCGCGAGCCGGAATGCAATAGCCTGTTGCCTGGTTTTCAAAATGTCGTTGTGCGGATTGGAGTACGAAATCTGCCACAGCGTAGGATCTTTTAGAATATTCATCACACGGCTACAGACGATTGTTGCGCTCAGTGAAACAACAAGCGCAGGTTCACCAACGATTCTTTGGGGCTCTTCAATGACGAGGTCGGCCGGATCCGACGTCGTCTGCCATCTCCAATCCGGTGGCTCCCGGTGGAGTTGATAGACCTCCGCCGCTGGGATGTCCGATAAGAGGTATCCGAACAAGGCCAATAAGGGTTGCGGGGCCAAGGCAAAAATGGAAAGGTGACGCACTGACCCTAGCGCCAAACGGGAGCGGACTTGCTGCGCGACCAAGCGCCGAAGATGGGTACTTTCGATCGCCCAGAAAGCGGGATCTCGATCAGAGAAAGAGCTATTGGCCATCCCCAGCTCTATTGCGTGTGATTCTGCAGCATACCACTCAGGGACCATAGCTTCCGCAGCCTTCTGCAGACATAGGTTGGAGCTTTGCAGTCCTATATTGGCGCCGTAAAGTAGGACGTGACTTTGTCTGTCGGGCCCGATAGCGCTGACAAGTGCGATGCGATCTTCGTGTCGCATTTTCATGCTTCGTAGCCGCTCAACCGTGTGGCCAGCGACATCTTCTTTGTCGATGAGGCGGTGGTGAGCGTCACAAAGCAACATGAGGTTGGTAGGATCAGCTTTCAGCCTGTCAGACAGCATCGGATCGCCACGCGGGCCGTCCGGGCGATCGGCTATGATGTGGGCCAAATAGGCGACGTTGAATTGCGCCTGCGTCAACCGATCCAGCCAGAGCGGCGTATTACAACCATCGTATTGACAGCGACCGGCAGCTTTGCCCCACAATCGGAGCCTCACTTTTTCCGGAATGCTAGTTAACGACATAGCCAATCCTTCGCTCTGCCCCTAGTTAGAGACTGTAAAGACCAGGAGAAGTCGCGCCACTTTCTGCCACATACAATTCCTGGCCCATAGGCCCTCAGTGTTTAGCTCAGGCGGTGTCTTCAATTCTCTCAACCGTCCCATGACTGATTCCTCCGCCGTACCATCGGCCAGTCGCGCGCCACATCTCGTAGAACGCCAGCCAAATGCACAACCACGGGATAAAAGTGTCAGCAAGCCTCATATCTGAGCGCCACGACTGCGCACTCGGATAAAAGAGGCAGGGCTCCGCTGGTCCGTAGGAGTGGGGGATTCTTCCCCCGGGCACCAGCGGTTGCAATTGTCCATCAGGAACGAGTGCTTTTGGCCACTTGCCTATCCGATAGCGAACCTCGACTGCATAGACACGGCTCACCGGGGCGGGTTGAAGTTCCCCTCTCGAGAGAAGCAAGCCACCAACGATCTTGTAGTGGAACCCCGGATAGCGGCTCCGGATCCACACACCTTGTTCTCGAATGCTAATGGTGCGTATCCCCATCTACGCTCCAAAGAACTGGTTTCGCTGAACAACTGTCGATGCAACAACGGAACTAGATGTCAAAGTGCCGACGGACGTCACTGCAAGACGCCTGGTCTCCCGCTTCGCGTTCATATCTGCAGCCTCCAGTCGGATGGCCTCCTGTAGCTGCGCGGCCCCAAAGAGACCGCTGAGGCGCTCTACCGTCTTCTCGAGACCTTGCCGTTGATCCTCAATATTGGGGTACAACAGGTGCTTCATTTGGGCCCTGAACTGGCCAATGTACCCCTTAAATTGGTTGAACCTTGCTTCATCCCACGTGTCTGCAAAGTTCTCGTCCGGATGGACGGGGTTCTCGATGCGCGGAACCTCTCGGATCCCCTCTATGGAGTAGTAAATGCGGTCTAAGATCGCTTCCAGCGCGAGGCTTAGAGAACGCTGTCCGTCGTAGAATTGCCCGGCGAGGGTCGTGATGATCACAGACCGTGCAATGTCGCAACCACCGTCAAAGAAAATGTCACGGTGCCGCTTCATGAGCTGGACAACACGCTGCAACGCATACTTGTACATTGACGGGACGGGTGACGGAAGCGGCTCAATCGCCTTTGCAAACATCCGCTCAGCAAGCTGATCTCGGAGCCGACACCGCTCAAAGAACCATTCGGCAAAGCCCCGAGGGTTGCTATGAATCCAGCACTGGAGCCTGCGGTCTGGAACGACGATGCCATTGTTCATTCCATTTGGACATGCCGGCAGAATATCCAAGTGGAATTCGCCGGCGTAGTTGAGCCGGAAGCAGCGCTTTAATTTCTCTAACATTTGCAAATAGGTTTCATGGCTGGCCATTCTTCCGTAGACCCAACGGTAGATCGTCAGCGGAGGCCGGTCTGAACACGAATGCAGTCGGCAGACGAGATCGAGATCATATTCGATTCCGCGCCAAGGGCGCAGCGTGGTTCCTAGTAACATCGATCCCTGCGGAAAGATTTCCGGGGCAAACGGCGCCAATTCGCTATCGCGGGAGGAAAGCCAATTACCCACTGCCTGGTATTTACTTTCAGCGTTTCGATATTGGGTGTCTGTTAGTTGAAGCTGAAGACAGGATCGTTCTAATTGACGGTCCAGCCACGCCACGCGCGGTGACAGACCAGCTGAATAGAGTTCTACCGCCTTGGTCAATTCAATCGGAAGTTCCGCGCTCGGCTCGAGCAGTCCCGTCCGGTTCGACATAAAACCATTCCTCCTCGAGGTAAATGCGGAGGCGCGATACCTAGTCCCGAGTTTCCGCTGGAGCGGTCTTCAGTAGGTTTCCCCCGCAAGACCCAAAATCTGCTCCCTATACTCCCTGAAGTCATCACGCTTCGGATCGACACACCGGTCCGCGAAACCAACGACATCTCGGTAGCCAATTAAAGCCGATAAAATCGCGCGGCCGGTGGGTACGTGGCTATTGGCAATTCCTGCACGGTATCCACAGATTCCTCTCCTTCGTGTTGAGCCGGTTGAGATCCCTACGTATAGTGAACGCGATTAGCATTTACCTAAATAATACGGATACTTTACATATATGTCAAGGTATACAATTTTGTCTAGAGGGAGATAGATGCCGAGCATGGCCAACTTCCCGTCGTTTGAAAACGACGGACGGCTGCCGCCAGGCGATTACGAGGCGTCGTTTACCGAACTGCGTCAGTCGCCGTTGGTGCTTGGTCCGCCCGATCGCACCAACTACCCAGCCTGGGATCGGGCATGGAGGTCCCGGCTCGTAGACAACCTCGAAATTATGGCCCGCCAGCTTTGGCAGGTCGGGGTTCGCGAGATTTATGCTGATGGTTCGTTCACCGAGGATAAAGATCATCCAAATGACATCGATGGATATTTTGTGTGTGACTTCGCCCAGCTCATCAGTGGTGATCTGGCGCGACAGCTGAACCGGATCGACCCGTTCAAGGTCTGGACCTGGGATCCAGTATCTCGAATGCCGTATCGAGGCTACCCCAAAAAGCAACTTCCTATGTGGCACAAGTATCGGATAGAACTGTACCCGCACGTACCAGGAATGGGTATTGGCAGTGGGATTCTCGACCGATATGGTCAGGAGCTAGAGTTTCCGTCCGCGTTCCGCCAATCGCGCCGTGATGGTAAACCAAGAGGGATCGTCAAAATCAAGAACGGAGGTAAGCCATGATTCGCAACGAGACGGAATATCAGGAAGCTTCAGCTCGTCTAGCAGAAGAGCGAAAGAGGCTCGCCGACCACAGGATCAGGCTCAAGAGTGCTGGCCTATCCGAGGAAGAAATTAAGCGAGCTATTGATCCGTTCGAGTCGTTTCATCTTCAACTCAGCGAAGAAGTTGAAAGCTACGAGAAATTGAAGCGGAGAGAATTTGTCGAGCTTGATAACCTCAGGGGTCTGGGACACCTATTGATTTCACTTCGTATCGCTAAAGGGCTTTCTCAGCGTGATTTGGCCAAGAGGCTGAACGTACACGAGTCCCAGGTATCCCGAGACGAACGTAATGAATACTACGGCGTCACCCTTGAGCGCGTGATCAAGTTACTCGATGCTCTAAACGTAAGGCTCCGCACTAAGGTAGACACCGACTCGCCTCAAGAGGTGGCAATGGTGTAAGAAGCCTAGAGCAAATTGAAGGAACTGTAGCAGGAATGGGGCTTAATCCGGTGACAGCATACATAATGCAGCCAATAAGCCGATCGTACGCGGCCTTGAGCAAGCGTAGGTGAATAAGTATCGCGTCGCCGTATATAGCCAAAATTGAGGTTCCTAAAGGCGAAGAGTCGCGCCATGAGTACCACCAGTTGAAAGTTTCGGCAGCGGAATCGAATCTATGGAGATTGCGGCAGTTTCACGTCTGGTGGGATGAAGCCTCAGGAGAGCCGAAGCAGAATGGGAAAACAGGGGACGTTCACCACGTTTCCCTAATCACAGCGGTTGCTATCCGGGCCTCTGCCGAGCCGATGATAACCCGGGGACGACCGGGATGTTAACCGCGCCGTAAGAAGTCATTATGCTAGAGGTTACATCCCGCCTGTCCCCAGGTTAAGGCCCGTTGCGCTGGTTGGGGTTGCGCAGCAGGCGTGGAAATGGACTTGCTTATAGACTCCGTCCTGGGAGCTGCAAAGGATCTGGTAAAAGCGCCAGCGAAACTTCTGCCGAAGCCAAAATCCGGCTATTGCGGGACGCTGGTGAGCGGGAGCTGCTGAGGTTCGGCAAGTATTCTGTTCAACATGTCGTTGCCTGTCACGTGTTCATACCGTGAAGCGAGACGGTCTTTCAATCGGAATAGACGGCGGTGTGCTTGTCGCACCAACTGTCCGTAGGTGGCAACCTGCACCCGCGCGCGCCCCCCGATGTTCCGATCTGGTTCAACATTACCGGCTTTTTTGTGACCGACAACAAACACCCTGAAATGCGGTTCACCTTCTATGAGACCGCTTCTGAGAAAATCTTCCACATAGTCAGTTGCTTGATGCAAATTATCGCGGCTGATCTCTGCTGCGCCTCGCTTCAGTTCCATGAGCAGCACCTGGCTCATCGTTGGCAATCCGGCTTCTTCGACACGTTCTGTTGCGACGCCCGATACTGTCGCGTCGCCCAAAACAACGAGGTCAGCCCTTTTTCGCGGATTTTCAATCTCGCCGCCCTGTAGTCGCTTCTTGAAAATCTCGCGCATGGCTGTCGTGAGGCTCACGTTTGCGACAAATTCAGGAGTGTCGAATTCAAGGCCGAATATCCACCGCGACTCGGTGACAAGTGGGTGTAAGGCGTGCAACTCATCCACCTTCGAGTCGCCAGAAAGTTTCTCGATTGCCTCTATAATCGATAGTCGGCGGTCAAGTTCATCC
The DNA here is from genome assembly GCA_963758385.1 of uncultured Acidobacteriaceae bacterium. GTDB lineage: Bacteria > Acidobacteriota > Terriglobia > Terriglobales > Acidobacteriaceae > PALSA-350. The sequence goes on from CAVWVA010000004.1 coordinate 312,018, forward strand.
AGCACCGATAGCGCGTCTCGAACGGTCCATTCGCTAAGCAAGCGGTCAAGACCGCAGATATCCTCGTCGGACAAGCGGATGATCTTATCTAAGAGCGCCGATCCCATCCTGGTTTTCTCAAGGTCGATGACGGCGCGCACAGCGGCTGAAAGGCTCTCGGTCAGTATGGTCGGCTGAGACCTCGTAACCGAGCTGACAAACTCCTGCAATTCCATTCTTGCGGAGGAGCCGAGATCTCTGATTTCCGAGATGTGTTCTCGGAGCACCGATTCCGTTGTTTCCTGCACTCGATCCGCCGACAGCCGACGGAATACTTTCTGCACATACTCGCCAACCATGTCGAATAAGGCATCCACCCGACCGCTTTTTTTGAACCCAGTCCAGTCAGGCAGCACCTCATCGAACAGATCCTCCGTCTTGACAATCACCGTATATCGTTTAGCAATGCGGGTCACCAGTGGATCGGTCTGCGGCTCCGGCGGGAAGTGGGTTGTCGCGCTGTTTTCACTCCGGCATCCGCACGGGAATGACCTTATTACCGTGCCTGCGGTAGATTTTGAAATCAGCATCGAGAGTAACTACCTCTGCTGCACGGTGAATCTCGGAGAGCCTAACAAGGCAAGCGTCGGCCAAGGACATAGGCCGGTTTCGGTATCGGCGCATCAGCGCTCGCAGATCCGCCTGCTCCCGTTCGACGGCGATCGCGATCCGAATCACTCCTCTCTCCAGCAAAGTAAAGAGAGAATCTGTATCGCGCCCCTCGCGGCGCAACAGAAATGCCGCCTCGGTCAGGACCGGCTCACACGTTAGCAGCGGAGGTCGTAGTTCTTTCCATTGACTGACCGTCCATGCATGATACTCGACATCGGCTGCCAGAAAGCTGACCAGCGGTCCGGTATCCAGCAGTCCGACTCGCTCCGTCACTCGCCGAAACCATCCATGTACCTCGGGTTGTGCGCAAGATCACGCGGCAGTCCTTTGATCGAGCCGGCGAGATCCGCTGCCAGGTCGAAACTCGAAGCTGTGCGGCTGCGGGCGCGCGGCCGCAGAGCTGTTTCCAGGCTTTCGCGCACGATTACGGACTTTGCGACCCGCTTCGCTTTGGCCGCACGCTCCAGCTCGACCAGAAGCTCGTCGGAGATCTTCAGCGAGATCGTCTGCATAGACCTTATGGTAATACCCACCGTTATGGGGCGCAATACCACCAGGCGTGTCTGCGGTACGGATCGGATCTAGCCCACCCTGGAACTGGCTTCCACAAGGACGTAGAGTCGGCTACTCGGACAACCGGTCACTCGGCCTTCGCGCCGAGTTCCCACCTAAATCATCCTTGCCGATTACCTTTTCCCCATGCTTGAAGCATACGCCAAGCATTGCTTGGCGCATGCCCCACCCATCGCGCGCGCTGCCCGCGCATCGCGGCCCCCAAATCCCCATTGGCATCGATAACACCCTCACAATCTTTCGCTTAGCCGCGCCGCCCTTCTATATGGAATAACTTGCCATGGTCATCCTCCCCACTCCCCACTTACTAACTGCTGCGCCCCCTTCCTGAATAAAGCTTAATTTAGTAACAGCCATAGTCGGTGACCAATGATCCGCATAAAAAATGATTGCAATGCTTGCATGGTCATTTGAAACCGTACTAGTGTCGTTACCATGGAACCTTTACACGATGCATTTGGCACTCTCTCCGCCCGGTCCATGCGTGCTGTGCAACGCCGCCACGCGCAGCTTCTTCGCCGGCCGTCTCGGCAGCAGGCACTGCAAGCCGCGGAGCCGGCCGAGTCTCCCGCTGCGGAAGCAGCCGCGCTCGACCTGGAGCTCGATCTCGGAACAGATCTCGGCCTTGCCTCCCAACCCGACCATGAAGACCAACGCGAAGAAGAATCCGAAGAAGAACCTTTCCAGCATGAGGCCTCCTCACTGCAAGAGGAACCCGAGCCAGACGAGCCGGAAAACGGTAGCCACCCGTCTCCCGAACCGTCTCCCGCTCCCAGGCCGCTAACCCTGGCCTACCCAGCCCTTCACGGAGTGGCCGGCCTCGTCCTGAGCACCCTCGCGCCCCACACCGAGGCCGATCCCGCCGCCATCCTCCTGCAGTTCCTCGCCGCCTTCGGCAACCTCATAGGCCCTGCCCACCACTCACTCGTAGGCTCCGCTCGCCACGGCCTCAATCTCTTCGTTGTCCTGGTCGGCGAATCAAGCAAAGCTCGCAAAGGAACAAGCTGGCGACAGATCGCCAGCCTCTTCGCCGAGGTCGACAGCCACTGGACCGCCCACCGCGTCAGTACCACCCGGCCCTCACCCGACGCAATCATTCAAAGTCTCCGCGACCAACAACCGCCCACCGACCGCCGCCTCTTCCTGCTTTCTGAGGAGTTCGCCTCCGTGCTCTACGGGCTCGGCCAACGCAACTCCCAGCTATCCACTTTGCTCCGCTCCGCCTGGGATGGCGCCGATCTTTGCGCCCAGGGCGCCCGCCCTCAGCAAGCGACCGGCGCGCACATCAGCATGGTCGGCCATATCACGCAGGGCGAGCTCGCCCAGCACCTCGGCCGCGCGGAATCGCACAACGGCTTCGCCAACCGCTACCTCTGGATCAATGTCCGCCGCAACCAATCCCTGCCCGAAGGCGGCGCCGTCCCGCCAGGCGAACTCTCCGCCCTGGCCCGCGAACTACGCCGCATCCTCGACTGGCTTCACAGCCAAACCGAAATCGTCTTCCGCCGCAGTGAGGACGCCCGCCGGCAGTGGAGCGAATGCTATCCCGAATTGAGCAAGGGCCGCCCAGACCTATACGGCGCCGCCACCAGCCGCGCCGAGGCCCAGGTCCTCCGCCTCAGCGCCCTCTACGCCGCCCTCGATTGCAGCTCCGTCATCGAGCCCTGCCATCTCCACGCCGCGCTCGCCGTGTGGGACTACTCCCTGGCAAGTGCCGCCCTCTTCTTCGACGCCTCGCCCATTGACCCCACCGCACACCGCATCAACCAGGCCCTCGGCGCCAATCCCCAGGGTCTGACCAAAACCCAACTCAGAGCACTCTTTCACGGCCATGTAAGCAGCCAGCGCATCGACCTCGCCCTGGGACAGTTGACCAGCCTGGGTCTGGTGAACCACCACATCGCATCCGGATCGGGACGGCCGGCGAACGTCTGGGCCGCTCCCGCCGGCACAAAGCAGACCACCGGGGGGGCTTAGTGCGCTTAATGCGCTTAATGCGCACCCTTTCCTACAGGCCCTCACCCAGTCACCGGGGTACGGAGCTCTCTTCAGAGAACAGTGTTTGCTCGCGACACGATAACCGTGCCGCTGGAATGGCAGAGGATTTCCGCCCTTGTGTGGGCGCCCGAAGATTTGCCGCGCGGCCGCGTGCCTTTCGACTCTCCATAAAAAAAGCCGGCCGCGCATTATGCACAGCCGGCTGTCTGCTTCGCTTACTTCTATCAGTTAGGTTGCACTCCTTCCAGCAGGATCAGCCCCAACTGTTGTTGATCCACTTCAATTGCCAGCACCCGCCGGGAATCGATCGGATAGTAACCGTATCCGCCGGGCGTCTGGAAGGATTGCGCGTTCAGGCCGTTCAGACTCAACAGTCCGGTGGTACTGTCCTCCGAGCCCGAGAGACCGACCGCGGAGGTTGTTATGGACGCGTTGTTATTGGCATTCTGCACGCTGTAATCCGTGAACCCGCTGAACGTGTCCGACGCCACCGTAACCGGGCCCACCGCACCCCACGCAGGTTCATAGTTGAAGTTGCCAAACCCCGTCGCACTCAACGCGTACGCGCCTTCGAAATCAGCCGACGGCGCAGTCTGTGCGTAGGCCAGTCCACTCGTAACGTGGCTATTGTCGACGCCCAGTTCCAACCCGTTGCCGCTGCCGTCCAGATAAAGCTGGAAAGTAAACGGCACGTTGTAAGCCGGCGCATTCGCCGGGGTGACGGTCGCAATCACGCTCAGCGTCACGCGGCCCGTTGGATCAACCGCGTAGGTTCCACTGGTAATCACGGATCCGTACGTATCGGTCAGGTCATTGAGGGCGATATTGCCGCCTACCGTGCCGTCCGCATTCAGGCCAAGGCCCCCGGCGGTTTGAACAATTCCATTGGTGCTCTCGCCGGTGGCGCCAAAGGCATACGAAACACCGGCCACACCCGCCTGGGTAAATTGACCTGCGTTTGCGCCCTGGCCCAATGCCGATCCACCCAGGTCGCCATTCAACGGATCATTTTGGTTCTCCACCAGTTGGATCTGGTTGGGTCCAACGATGTAGCCCGCCAGAACAAAGCCCGGCAGTCCCGACGAAGCGCTCGGAGTCAGGGTAAACACTACCCTGCCAAAAGCATCCGGAGCAGTTACAGAACCGGAGGTGAAGCTCTGTTTCTGTCCGACGCTGCCGCCATCGTTGTAGTCGAGGACGCTATTCGCGACCGAAACAGACGTCCCGGTGATATTAAGGATGCCTCCGATCGACAGCGCCAGTTGTGTTGCTTGTCCATCGAGACCGCCCAGGTTGAAGGCGTATCCCCCGATGGGAGAGGCCGTCCCGGTCTGTTGATCGAGCGATCCGTTGCCGGTGGCAGACGTGTCAAACTCCGCAATCAGCACGCGGACGTTGGATACCACCGCGCCCCGCAGAGTTTCAATACCGTTCACGCCGATGTTCGGATCGTTGGTGTTCAGCACAATCTGGATGTTGCCGTTGGCAGTCGAAAGGCTGCTGCCCGAAGCCGCAATGTTGTCCGTTTCGGAACCATTGTTATCCATGAAGTCCTGTTCCCCCCGGAAATCGCCCCATCCTTCACGGTCAGTGTCCCGGCAACGAAGTAGGGACCACTCGCGTCCTCTCCGGAAAAATGGTAGACATAGGCGCCATCGCTCAGCACCGCCGGTGCGGCGGTGATCGCGATCGAAGCCGAAGCTGTCTTGGTGGTATCGGCCACCGAGGTTGCGGTAACCGTGACCGTTGCCGGCGTCGGTGGCGCCGCGGGAGCAGTGTAAGTGGTGTTGGTGGCGCTGGGCGTGGTCGTGGGCGAGAAGCTGCCGCACTGCGCACTGCCGCAGGTGACCGACCAGGTGACACCGGCGTTGGTGCTGTCGTTGGTGACGACTGCCGCGAACGCGGCACTGGTGGTTGCCGCCAGCGAAGTTGGCGGCGCCGGATTGAGGGCAACCGTGATGGGCGCGGCCGGCGCCGTAATTGTGATCGAAGCTGTGACCGACTTGGTGGAGTCGGATACGGAAGTTGCCGTCACCGTTACGGTTGCCGGGCTGGGAACCTTGGCCGGAGCGGTGAACGTAGTTGCAGTCCCGCTCGCCGTCGAGGTAGGAGTCACGCTTCCACAGGACGAGCCACCGCAGGTTACCGTCCAGGTTACGCCGCCGTTCGCGCTATCGTTGCTGACTACGGCGGTCAAGGATGCGGTTGCGCTGGTCCCGAGCGAAGCAACCGGTTGAGGGCTAAACGCCACCGAGATGATAGCAGGTGGGTTGGACCCTCCACCACCGCTGCATCCCGCAAAGGAAAATGCAAGAACCGCCACTACACAAGAGGAAATATAAGCACGTACCTTCACAGGACACCTCCATTGAGATTGGTGGAATGAACAGCAGGCTGAGCTTTGCTGCGGGATTGCGCATGGACCAGAAATCCATGCTGATTGCGGACGACGATCTGGCGGCCACCCAGGGTCATCTGGTGAACCAACAGATATTGTTTTCCGTCGACCGTTTCGTTGGATCCGGTGACCTCGATCGATGCGCCTTCGCGCAGGCTTTGTTGCACGTCATGGGCAACAAAGGAACCGAGACACGCGTCCACGACTCCGTTGGAGCCACTCACCAGCACATGCATGCCCGCCGGCCGATGCGCAGAATCGGAAACAGTGCTTTGGATGGATCCCGTTACGGTAACGTTTTGCTCCGGGCTCTGGTCGGCAAATGCCAACTGAATCGCAAAGCAAAACAGGGCAAGCAAAATTATTTTTCTGAGAGACGCTTGAGCGAACTTTGAATGCATGATGACTCCTTATGAAGTTGGGTAACTGCGTTGACACACGCAGTAATGCAAATCGATGGCCATTTCTATTTCGTTGAAAACAAACACTGATAGCGTCGCGAAGAATCACCAACGTTTGGTGAAAACACAAGACCTTGTGAGGGCGCGGCCGAAACTTGGTAATTAAACCTTAGAAACTGAACCTTAGAAGCTGAACCTTAGAAACTGAACCTGGCCGGGGAGGGAATTGGGTGTTGATTTGCTTGGTTGAATGCTCAGCATGATGACGCTGGCCCGAGGTAAAAGAGCCGGGGGCATAGCGACGCAACGCTATGCCCCCCATCCTGCTCTCGACCAATCTCAAATTCCAGGCGTCAGGCGCCCCAGTTGGGTCTTTCGGCCGGGTAGACTAACTCAACCCTCTGCCTCGCTCGATCCACTCTCGTATATAGGCCGGACAATTACGAAGCTCGGCGCCGCCTGATTCGCAGCGCGATAGAAACTCAATCGCCTCCTGATCCACGAGTTTCACTTCCTTCATGTCCAGCGCTACCTTGCCGGCGTGGCTTTCGAAAACCGCGCGTAGCTCAGCCAAATGCTTGCGTTCGATGCGGCCGCTTACCAGCAGGACTACTAAATCGCCATTACGCGTTGTTTGAACTTTCCACATACACACGTTCCTTCTGTTGCTTAAATTCGAGGTGGTTCCTGCCCGTTACCCATTGGTTCCAGGCCAGGATCGCCAGGGTAATGAGCACAACGCTCATACCGCTGGAGGCGTAGCTCAGGGCGGCGGCGCACATCATTTGCCATGTCAGGTAAATGTTCCGCACTGCATCCGCCTTTCCGCGCAATTGCTTTCCAGCTCCGGCGCCCGCACCATCTCTGGGGAATGCAAAAGCAAGCAGATAGCCAAACCTAAACTATTGAAAAGTGGCGGGTTAGCGGGACGGATAATTCGTGGGTGCTTGAGAATTCGCGGAACCTTGCGAGCCGGCGTCTCTTGTCCACAGCACAAAGCTGGAGGCGGCGGCTGGCATAAAAACGCCAGAGATATTCGTTTAGAATCGTATGATGTCGTCTAAACAAACGAGTTCTCTGTTATCGCACACCCTTGTCGTCCTGTTCCTGGCCACTGTCGCTCCTCTGATCGCAGCCGCGCAAACCAACGCAACCGTCCAGCAGCCTCCCACCGTGATTCCGCCGCAATCCTTTATCGAGCGTTATCAGGCGCGGGTCACCGCGACGCAAAATGAGCAGCCTCACTGGGTCACGCCCGTGGCCACGGTCACGCCTCGGCTGGAACAAGAGCTGCGCACCGACTTTGTCCATCAATACAATCCCAAACGCTTCGCCGTCTGGAACTACGGCAACAGCAAAGGCCTGGAACTGATTCCCGCGCGGCGCATCGAACTGCTCTTCAACCTTCCTCCCTTCTTCAATCGGAGCAATGGCGAACCAGACGGGTTCGGCGACGTTTCCTTCAATTCGAAATTCCGCATCTTCTCCCGCAATGAGGAGCACGGCAACTCCATCCTGACCGCCTTTTTTGCCGCCAGCGTCCCTACGGGAAAGAATGGAAACGGCAGCTGCTGCGCCATCGTTACGCCTACGCTTGCCGGGGGGAAGGGCTTTGGGCTATTGGCGCTTACCTCTACCCTCGGTGGTTCGTTGCCGATTTCCAACGCAAAAGGGCTGGGACACACCATCACCTGGAACAACGCAATCCAATATCGGCTCGCCAAGACCGGTTCTGCGCGTTTCGTCTGGCCCGAGTTCGAATTCAACTCCAGCATCTACAAGGGCGGCCCCAATGACGGAAAGACGGCCACCTTCGCCACTCCCGGCCTTATCATCGGCCGCATTCCCTTGAGTCACACGGCGAGCGGAGCGCCTGGAAGACTTGGCGTGACGTTCGGGGCAGGCGAGCAGATCGCCATTACCCATTTCCATACCTACAACCACGCGACTATCATCACGGCACGCATTCCCTTCTAAGGATCGGCAAATAGCGCGTGACAACAAGAGAGGCTGGCTCGTCTAACGTTCGCATGGGTCTCCTCCGCACCTCTCCGCTCATCTGCTGTGTTGTCCTGGCTCCGGCGCTACGCGCCCAGAGCTCCACCGCGACGCCGCCCCCGCCACAGAAACCCGTAACCACTCTTTCCGTCGACGTGAAGGAGGTTACGTTGCCGGTCACGGTTCGCGACAAGCACGGCAAAATCGTGACCAACTTGAGCAAAGACGATTTTGTGCTGGAAGAGGATGGCAAACCCCAGACCATCCGCTACTTCAGTCAGGAGACGAATCTCCCCTTGACCGTAGGGCTGTTGGTCGACACCAGCATGAGCGAGCGTGACAACCTGGAGAAGGAGCGCGCCGCCAGCAAAACCTTTCTCGACCAGATGATCACCCGGCCCACCGACCGGGCCTTCGTGGTCCACTTCGATCGCGAGGTCGAGCTGCTGCAGGATCTGACGTCCGATCGCGGCAAGCTGGAGAGAGCCGTGGGAGAAATTGATTCCACCTCCATGGTCGAGGCCACGCCTACCGACGACCAGGGTTCAGGACAGCACAGAGCCAGGCACGGCGGGGGAACCCTGCTCTACGACGCCATCTTCCTCGCCTGTGATGAGGTGATGAAGAAGCAGACCGGCCGCAAGGCCGTCATCGTCCTGAGCGACGGAGAAGATCGGGGTAGCCAGGAGACGCTGAACATGGCCATAGAGTCGGCGCAGCGGTCCGAGACGATCGTCTACACCATCTACTACGGCGGCCACCAGGACCACGACGGCGGCTTCAACGGCCCTATGGGGAACGATCCTTATGATGATCCCACCGATCCCAGATACGGGCGCCGCCGCTACCCAGGCGGAGGCTATCCCGGAGGCGGCTACCCGGGTGGTGGCGGCCCCTATCCGGGAGGAGGCTCCCAGGTAAACCGGCCCAACGGCAAGAAGATCATGCAGCAGATTGCCCAGCAGACCGGCGGCCGATTTTTTCAGGTCAGCAAGAGCGACACGGTGGACAGTATCTACGCAAGCATCGCCGAGGAGCTGCGTACGCAGTTCATCTTGAGCTACACCCCGCCCAAGGATCAGCCCAGCGGTTACCACTCCATCCATCTCACGGCCAAGAATAAGGACCAGACGGTGCAAACCCGCGAAGGCTACTACTCCGGGCAGTGACAGCCGGTCTTGCTACCATTGCATGATGGAAATAAGCTACGCGGTCGATCCTGCTCCCGCGCAACGGCCGCAGCCGGTAGTGCTCGCCGGACGCGTGGTCACGCTTTGTCCCTTCGACCGGGCATCCCACGCCGAGGCACTCTACCAGGGCTCCCATGGGCCGGAGAAGGAGGCTCTTTGGCGTTACATGAACGAGGGCCCATTCGCCAGCCGTGCCGAGTACGACGATGCCTTCGACAAGAAAGTAAAGTCGGTCGATCCAGTGTTCCTGGCGGTCGTGGATAATGCCACTGGCGTTCCCGTGGGCCAGGCCTCGTACCTGCGGATTGAGCCGGCCAACCGCTCCATTGAGGTGGGCCACATTCTTTTCAGTCCTGCCCTGCAGCGGAGTATCGGCGCAACCGAGGCAATGTACCTTATGGCGCGGCATGTCTTTAACGACCTGGGCTACCGCCGCTATGAGTGGAAGTGCAATGCGCTGAACGAACCCTCCCGGCGCGCTGCGCTGCGTCTGGGCTTCACCTTTGAGGGAATCTTTCGCCAGCACATGATTGTGAAGGGCCGCAATCGCGATACGGCCTGGTTTTCCATACTGGATTCGGAATGGCCGGTGCGCCAGGCCAACTTCGAGCGCTGGCTCGCGCCGTCGAACTTCGACGCAGCGGGCCGTCAAAAGCTCTCGCTGTCACAATTAATGAACAGCTAAACGACCCCGCCCTAAATCTCCCGAGAGGTACTACGATTTTGATTCAACTCCAGTGGTTCCGCGCTCTCGTATGCTCCTGCGTCTCCCTTTCCCTGGCAAGCACCCCTTTGCTCGCCGCGCCAGTCGAGCCGGTCGCCGTATTAGACGGCTACACCCCGCAGAGTTCCGCGGCGGAGTTGGCCTGGGAGGCTAAGTTTCGCGACCTCCCCGTGGCCGAAAATCTGCGCAGCGATATGCAGCATCTGTCCGCGCGTCCTCACCAGGTCGGATCTCCGTATGACCACGACAACGCGGAGTGGTTGCAGAGCCAATTCCGTGACTGGGGTTTTGACACGAGCATCGAAACCTTCTACGTGTTATTCCCGACGCCGAAAGAGCGGGCGCTGGAACTGATCGAGCCGCAGAAATTCACTGCCACCCTGACCGAGCCACCCATCGCAGTGGACCCCACCTCCAACCAAAAAGACGAACAGCTGCCCACGTATAACGCCTACTCGATCGATGGTGACGTTACCGGCCCGTTGGTTTACGTGAACTACGGCACCCGGGAAGATTATGAGGAGCTCGAACGCATGGGGGTCTCGGTCAAGGGAGCCATCGTCATCGCGCGCTACGGCAAAGCCTGGCGGGGAATCAAGCCCAAGGTAGCGGCGGAACATGGCGCCATCGGCTGCATCATCTACTCCGACCCGCAGCTGGACGGCTACGCCGATACAGATACCTACCCGTCGGGAGGGGGGCGTCCGAAAGAAAGCGTGGAGCGCGGCGGAGTCAACGACACCAACTTCCCAGGCGACCCGCTGACCCCGGGAATCCCCGCCACCAAAGACGCCAAGCGCCTGGCAATCAAGGATTCCCCCATCATTACCAAAATCCCGGTACTCCCGATCTCCTATGGCGATGCGCAGCCCTTTCTCGCGGCGTTAGGGGGCCAGGTGGTTCCGCCGGCCTGGCGTGGAGCTCTGCCCATCACCTATCACGTAGGTCCCGGGTCGTCCAAAGTCCACCTCAAGATGTTTTCCAACTGGGATATCAAGCCGATTTACGACGTGATTGCCAAAATTCCCGGCGACAAGGTCCCCGACGAATGGGTGATTCGCGGCAATCACCACGACGCCTGGGTAAACGGCGCGGAAGATCCACTCTCCGGGCTGGTGGCCGAGCTGGCGGAGGCCCGTTCGCTGGGCGCGCTGCGCAAGCAGGGCTGGAAACCGAGGCGCACCATCATTTATTGCGCCTGGGATGGCGAGGAGCCGGGTCTGTTGGGGTCGACCGAATGGGTCGAGCAGCATGCCGCCGAGCTAAACGCCCATGCCGTGCTGTATGTCAATTCCGATACGACGGATCGTGGCTTCTTTGGCGCCGACGGGGCTCACTCCGTCGAGCATTTCATGAATGATGTGGAACGCCAGGTTCCCGATCCCGAGACCAAGCTGACGATATGGGAGCGGGCGCGGCTCCGGGAGTTGTCCACTGCCGATACCGCCGAGCGCCGGGCGGTGTTGCGTCAGCGGCCCGATGTCGCCATCGATGCTTTGGGCGACGGCTCCGACTTTGCTCCATTCATCGACTATCTTGCCATCCCCTCACTCGACCTGGGTTTTGGTGGGGAGGGGGCGGGCAGCGTCTACCACTCCATTTACGACGATTTCTACTACTACACCCATTTTTCCGACACTGACTTCCGTTTTGGACGGGCCCTGGCGCAAGCTGCCGGGACCGCGATGATGCGCATGGCGGACGCGGAGCTTCTGCCTTACCAGTTCACCGCGGTAGCCGACGCCATCGGAGGCTACGTAAAGGACCTCAAGACGCAGCTCAGCAAAACCCAGGAGACCATCAAGGAACGCAATCTGGAGTTGGATGAGGGAGTCTTCCAGGCCATTTCCGACCCCCGGCAGCCGTCATATCCGCCCAGGCGCGAGCCGGAACCGCCCTACCTCAACTTTGCGCCGCTGGATAACGGGGTCACCTCGCTCACCCGCGCCGCGAAACACTACCAGGCCGCTTTTGCCGCTGCACAGGCCCGCGGTCTGGCCCTGGACGATACCGCATTGCAGGCGGTGAACCACCTGCTGATGCAGGTCGAGAGGACCAACCTGCGGCAGGAGGGACTGCCTGGAAGACCGTGGTACAAAAATCAGATCTACGCCCCTGGCGCCTACACCGGCTACGGGGTCAAGACCCTGGCTGGCGTGCGCGAAGCCATGGATGCCCATCAGTGGAGCCTCGCCGAGCAGGAGTCGCCAATCGTGGGCAGCGTGTTGCAAGCGGAGAGCGTGGCCATCGATGCGGCGGCAACCCGGCTGGAGGCGGGCAGGTAGCAAAGCAGATCATCTGCGACGTTTCGGTGATTGCGACCTCCTCGAATGGTCCATAAAGTGGCCTAATCGGAGGACAACACATGAACAATACGGGGACGGTGATAGGGAAAGGCATTAGCATTCGCGGAGAAATCACGGGACAGGAAGATTTCTTTCTCGACGGCGTATTGGAAGGCAACATCACCCTGACGGGCAAGCGGCTGACCATTGGGGCCAACGGCGTTATCCACGCAGACATCGTCGCAGGTGACCTGGTAGTTTTTGGCCGGGTTGAGGGGAGTGTCAAGGCGACCGGGCGCGCCGAGCTGAAGCACTCTGCGGTATTTATCGGAGACATCTCCGCGGCACGGCTATCCATAGAAGACAACGCGACCCTGCAGGGCTACGTCGACCTCACCGAGGCGGCAGCACCAGCGAAGGCAGAGCCGGTCGCTGTAAAGCAGCCAGTTGCGGCTGTGGAAGAGCAAGAGTACGTCGAGCAGTACAGCGAAGCAGTCTAAAGCGGCTAAATAGAACCACCCTTAGCCCCCAACCGGACCCTAATTCGACACCCCAGCTCTGCCCAGCAAAGCTGGGGTGGTCCTGTTTACGGAACTTTCCCCTTTACACTTTCGCGCCTGTCACAGAAACAGGATGACGGTGAGCGAATTGGGTCTCTGGACGGGCGCCGGGAATCTGTCTGGATCCTACCGGCCTACCCGATCCAGATCCATATTGAGGAGCAGGACATTTACCCGCTCATCCCCCAGAAAACCAAATTGGCGCCGTTGGACGTGGCGCTGAACCAAATCCCGCACGGTAGCAACCGGCAAGTGGCGCGCACTCGCCACCCGGCCCACCTGGAACAACGCCGCCGCCGGAGAAATATCCGGATCAAGCCCCGACGCAGACGCGGTCACCAGGTCAATCGGAACTGGCTGGCTCTTATTCTCCGCGGAATAGTGCGCCACATCCCCGTCGATCCGTGCCACCAGCTTCTGGCTCGATGAAGCCAAATTCGACCCTCCGGACGAAGTGGCGTCATAACCATTTCCTGCCGCCGAAGGCCGCCCATGAAAATACTGCTCCCCGGTAAAGTTCTGCCCGATCAGCGGAGACCCCAGCACCTGGCCATTGCTGACGATCAGCTCTCCCTCAGCCCGCGACTGCAAAAACAAACGGCCGAACCCAGTCACCGCCAGCGGGTAAAGCACACCCAGCACCACTGTTGTCAGGAGCGTAAAACGAATTGCAATTTTCCATTCAGTGCGCAGCATAAATACCTCGGATTACGACAGGCCCAGGCCAGTCAAACAAACGTCGATGATTTTGATTCCGATGAACGGGACAATCACCCCACCCACCCCATACACAAGTAGATTGCGCCGCAGTAGCGCCTGTGCTGATTTGGGCTCATAGGCAACCCCGCGAAGAGCCAATGGAATCAGGGCGACGATGATGAGCGCATTGAAAATCACGGCAGAAAGAATCGCCGAGTGCGGAGTGCTGAGGCGCATGATGTTCAGCTTGTTGAGCACTGGAAAAACCCCCGCGAACATCGCCGGAATAATGGCGAAGTACTTGGCCACATCATTGGCGATGGAGAAGGTCGTGAGCGCGCCGCGCGTCATGAGTAACTGTTTGCCAATCTGCACGATCTCGATCAGCTTGGTAGGGTTTGAGTCCAGGTCGACCATATTTCCGGCTTCCTTGGCCGCCTGGGTACCGGAATTCATGGCAACACCCACATCGGCCTGGGCCAGGGCGGGTGCGTCGTTGGTGCCGTCCCCGGTCATGGCGACGAGCTTTCCCTTGGCCTGCTCCCGGCGAATCAGGTCCATCTTGTCTTTGGGCTTGGCTTCGGCCAGAAAATCGTCGACACCGGCTTCGCGAGCGATCACTGCCGCGGTCAGAGGATTGTCACCCGTGATCATGATGCTGCGGATGCCCATCGCGCGCAGCCTGGCCAACCGCTCCTTCAATCCGCCTTTGACAATGTCTTTCAGGTAGATCACTCCCAGCGCGGTGGCGTTCTCAGCCACTACCAGGGGAGTTCCACCCATGCCCGCAATCTCTTCTACGCTGTCTTTGACTTTCTGCGGCAAGGTCGTTCCCTGTTCGGAGAGAAAGCGCGTGATTGCATCCACCGAGCCCTTGCGGATGACGTGACCTGCGAAGTTGACTCCGGACATCCGGGTCTGTGCGCTGAAGGGAACAAACTCCGCGTGCAGGGAAGTAAGGTCGCGCCCGCGCATGCCGAAGTTCTCCTTAGCCAGCACCACGATGGAGCGGCCTTCGGGAGTTTCATCGGCAAAGGAGGAAAGCTGCGCCGCGTCCGCCAGCCGCTCGGCGCTGACGTTGGGCGCGGGAATGAACTCTGTCGCTTGCCGGTTGCCCAGCGTGATGGTGCCGGTCTTATCCAGTAACAGAGTGTCGACATCGCCCGCGGCCTCGACCGCGCGCCCGGACATGGCCAGCACGTTGTATTGCACCAGCCGGTCCATGCCCGCGATGCCAATCGAAGAGAGCAAGCCGCCGATGGTCGTGGGAATAAGACAAACCAGCAGCGAGACCAGTACAAAAATGGTCTGCGGAGCCTGCGAATACACGGCGATGGGCTGCAGCGTGGCCACGGCCAGCAGAAAGATAATGGTGAGGCCGGAGAGCAGAATGCTGAGAGCAATTTCATTCGGAGTCTTCTGCCGCTGCGCGCCTTCCACCAGCGCAATCATGCGATCCAGAAATGTCTCTCCCGGATTGGAAGTAATCCTGACGACGATCCAGTCGGAGAGCACCCTGGTGCCGCCTGTGACCGCGGAGCGATCTCCTCCGGCTTCGCGAATCACTGGAGCAGATTCTCCGGTGATGGCTGACTCATCCACCGAGGCCACTCCGTCGATCACCTCGCCGTCGCCGGCAATGTAGAGCCCGGCCTCGACATAGATAATGTCTCCCGAACGCAGGGCAGCACTCGAAACTTCTTCCCGTGCGGAGTCCTTCGACTCGCTCTTCAAGCGAATGGCCGTAGTCTCGCCCTTGGCCTTGCGCAAAGTGTCGGCCTGGGCCTTGCCCCGGCCTTCCGCCATGGCCTCGGCGAAGTTGGCGAACAACACGGTGAACCACAGCCACAACGTGATCTGCAGGTTGAAGGCAAAGCTGCCCTGGTGCTGCACGGCGCCTTGAATGAGCAGCACCGTGGTGAGCACACTGCCGATTTCGACCACCAGCATGACCGGGTTCTTCACCATGAAGCGCGGGTCCAGCTTGCGGAAGGAGTCGAGCGCCGCCTGGCGCAGGATCGCGGGGTTCCAAAGACTTTGTTTTTCTGCCATATCGCTCCTTCCGTAATAAAACGTTTTTCCTGCCTGCAACTGCAGGTGTTCGAGAATGGGCCCCAGGCTGAGCGCGGGGAAAAATGTAAGCGCGCCGACGATAAGCACCACGCCCACCAACAGCACGGTGAACAATGTGCGTGTTGACGGGAAACGTTCCCGACGACGGTGGAACGCTCTTCTTTTGCGCCAGGTTGCCGGCCAGGGCCAACATGGGCACCTTCATAAGAAAACGGCCGGCCAGCATATTGAATGCCAGCGTCAGGTTGTACCAGTTGGTGTTGGCATTGAGGCCGGCGAACGCAGAGCCGTTATTGCCCGCGGTGGATACATAGGCATAAAGGATCTCGGAGAATCCATGCGGCCCGTTGTTGTTCAGGCTGGCCAGCGCAACCGGATAAAGAACTGAGACGGCGGTCAGCACGAGGATGATCAGGGGAAAAATGAGCACGAAGAGCATCGCCAGCTTTACATCGTAGCTTTCGATCTTCTTGCCCAGGTACTCGGGTGTCCTGCCCACCATCAACCCGGCAATAAACACCGAGAGGATGACAAAAATGAGCATTCCATAAAGGCCTGAGCCAACCCCGCCAAACACCACCTCGCCCAGCATGATATTGATCAGCAGCGCCATGCCGCCAAGTGGGGTGAACGAGTCGTGCGCCGAGTTAACCGCGCCACAACTGGTGTCGGTCGTGATGGTGGCGAAGAGCGCGGACTGCACAATGCCGTTACGTACTTCCTTGCCTTCCATGTTGCCGCCAGAGTTCAGCAGCGTGGACTTTTGGTCGACGCCATGCAGCAGCGGATGGGGTTGCGATTCCGCCCAGTAAGCGGTGGTGAACGACGCGGCGAAGAGGATTGCCATGGCGGCAAACACCGCCCAGCCGTGGCCGGGAGAACCGGTCATCTTGCCCAGCGTTACTGTCAACGCAGCGGGGATCAGCAGGATTAATTCGATCTCGATAAAGTTGCTGAAGGGCGTCGGATTTTCAAAAGGGTGTGCGCTATTGCCGTTGAAGAATCCGCCGCCGTTGGTGCCTAGTTCCTTGATCACTTCTTGTGAAGCCACCGGCCCCTGGGCAAGAATCTGCGCCGGCTGCCCATGCTGCCACGCGCTCACCGTGGTATAGGGTTTGAGGTTCTGTATCACTCCCTGGCCGATAAGCACGGGTGCGATGACCAGGCAGATCGGGAGAAGGATCCAAAGAATGGCGCGCGTGGTGTCGACCCAAAAGTTACCGATGGTGGCCGATTGCTTGCGCGCAATCCCGCGAACCAGGGCAACGGCGACCGCGATGCCAATGGCTGCGCTGAGAAAGTTGTGATACGCCAGACCCGCCATCTGGGTGAAATAACTCATGGTGGTCTCTGGCGTGTATGCCTGCCAGTTGGTATTGGTGGTGAACGAGACCGCGGTGTTGAACGCCAGGGCCGGCGCGACGCCGGCCAGATGCTGCGGATTCCACGGCAGCCATGCCTGTGCGCGTTCGATCACGTAGGTCAGCAGCAGTGACACGAAGCTGAAGACCAGCATGGCGACCGAGTATTGCTGCCAGCTCATCTCCTGATCTGCTTGTATGCCACAAGCACGATAGAGCAGCCGCTCCAGCGGCCGGAGCACGGGATCGAGAAAGGTCTTTTGCCCTTCGAGCACCCGCGCGATATACAGGCCCAGGGGCCGCATGAGCAACAGCAGCACGGCAAAGTACACCACGAATTGCAGCCATCCGTTAGTGGTCATCTAGAACTTCTCCGGGTACAACAGCGTGACCACCAGGTAGACCAGGGTCGCGACGGTAAGGATCAGCACGATGACGGTGGTGTGTGACATAGCCCGTTACCTCAACTTCTCGCAGCCGCGAACATAGAGGAGCGCCACGGCAAAGAAAACGATGGTGAACCCAAACATCAATAGATCCTGCATGTACCTAGTGGAACGCGGCTCTACTAAGGGGGGTGTAAGCGAGAGATAAGGAATTCATAAAGGCGGGAGGTAACCTGCGGTTCGCTCAATTCCCAAACAGAATCGTCCCGATCAGTCGGCCGCCGACGGGAAGTGGGGATTCGCCTTATTCCGGGACGCCTTCAGGCAAAAAACGATAACCGACCCAAGGTTCGGTCTGAATGTATTGTTTAGGACCCTCGGCCTCCAGCTTCCGCCGCAGTTGGCCGATGAACACCCGCAGGTACTCCGGCTGGTGGGCCGACTGTCCTCCCCAGACCGCAGTCAGCAGCGCACGATGGGTGAGGGCCTTCCCCGCGTTGCGCGCCATATACAACAGCAGATCGAACTCGGTAGGCGTCAAATGGAGGCTCTTCCCGCCCACCGTGGCGGTATGGGCGGCAGGATCCACGGCGAAATCCCCAATCTCGATCGCCGCATCCACCGTTCTTTCTGGCGCGCGCCGCAGATGGGCCCGCACGCGGGCCAGCAACTCCTGAATACTGAAGGGCTTGGTCACATAATCGTCGGCCCCGGCATCGAGTGCCTCAACCTTCGACCGCTCCTGATCGCGCACCGACAGCACGATGATGGGGGTCGCTGCCTTGCTGCGCACCCGGCGGCAAAGATCGACGCCGCTCAAGCCCGGCATCATCAAATCGGTCACGATCAGGTCCGGGCTCCACTCTTCAAACAGGCGCAGCGCCTCCTCGGGATCGTTGGCTGCGCGCACATCGTATCCCTGTGCGGAAAGTGCTGTCCGCAGCACGCGCGTGATCTGCGCCTCATCGTCTACCACCAGCACTCGTTCTGCCATTTCCATCCTTACGATATGATCGCCACGTATGGTTCTTTCACGGGCTCCTGTCAGGCAGCTCGTTTTTCGTTATGTGGCCATGACCGCCGCCGCCCTGTTGGTGGTGCTGGTCTATCGCAGAATACTCCACGTGAACCAGACCACCGTTGCCCTCACCTTCCTGGTGATGGTGCAATTGGCGGCGTTCCGCTGGGGACTCGTCTACTCCGTCTGCCTCTCCATCGGCTGCACGCTGCTGTATAACTACTTTTTTCTGCCGCCGATCGGCAGCTTCACGATTGCCGACCCGCAAAACTGGATCGCGCTGCTCGCGTTTCTGGCGTCTGCGATTTTTATCAGCAGAATCTCAGAAAGCGAACGGCGCCAGAGCACCCTATCCGAAGCCCGGCGCAGCGAAATGGAGCGCCTCTATGAATTCAGCAACCAGCTGCTGATGGAAGAGAACCTGCACGACGTGGCTCGTCACGCGCCGCACGTGGTGGCTTCGATCTTCGCCTTTGAGGCGGTGGTCCTCTACCTCATGGAAAACGATTCAGCGTACTCTTCCGATCCGCGCCGCGCTTTTGTCTCCCTTGAGGAGCTGCGCGCCGCGGCCCGGCTGCCGGAAGGGCCGCGTCCTCGTGCAGAGGGAGTTTGCCTCGTCCCCCTGGTGATGGGAATGCGCGCCAGCGGATCGATCGCCATGAAAACCAGCAAGGCCAGCTATTCCGATGGATTGTATGACGCCATCGGCGGACTACTCGCGATCGCGTTGGAGCGGGCGACGGCTCTCGATCGCTTCAGCCGCGTGGAGGCGGCGCGCGAAGGGGAGCGCCTGCGCAGCGCGTTGCTCGATTCGGTGACCCATGAACTACGCACTCCCCTGACCGCGATACGGGCTGCAGCGACCAGCCTGTTGTCACAGCCGTCGCTTGAAGAAAGCCAGCGGCACGAAATGTTCACAATTCTCGATGAGGAGAGCGCGCGACTGGACCGCTTGATCGGTCAGGCAGTCGAGATGGCCCAGCTCGACAGCGACGGCATTGAGGTGCGGCCGAAACCGGAGCGCCTGCAGGAGGTGATCGAAATGGCGCTTGAAGATTGCCACGCACAACTTCGTGGACGCCCTGTGTTGCTGGAGCTGCCCCCCGGACTGCCCCCGATTGCACTCGACAAGGAATTGATTCGCCGCGTGCTGCGCCATCTACTGGAGAATGCCGCGCGCTACTCCCCCGCGGGATCGCCGGTGCGCATTGGTGCCAGGCTCGAACCAGACCGCTTGTTGGTAAGCATCACCGATCAGGGGCAGGGAATCGATGAAGCGGAGCAAGCCTATATTTTCGACAAGTTCTACCGCGGCAGCCGCCAGCGCCTGTTGCACGGCACCGGCATGGGGCTGGCAATCGCCAAAGCAATTCTCCGTGCGCACAGCGGAGGGATCGAAGTAGTCAGCCATCGCGACCAGGGAGCGACGTTTACCTTCTGGGTGCCCGTCGCGTCCGAAACCCGCTAGCTAACCTTTCCCGGCTGCAACACAAAAACAGCTATTAAGTTGCGTAAAACCAACTTTCAAAATGAAAGTAATCCTCACCCTTTCTTGCTCCGTCTGTGTATACGAACGGCACCGGGTAACTTGCACAGCGATATGTCCGCGGGAGACACTATCCCTGCACGAATATCTAATGACGTTTTGCGTCGTACACGTCTAACCGATAACGGCGATCGCCCGCGCGCCCGACAAGAACATGATTTGTGAGCTCCGCTGCTGAGCTCCGACCCAAGGAGAAAGTCCTTTGCGCAAACTCTGCAATCTTCTGTTGACCCCTTTTCTAGTATTGCTCGCGCTGGTTTCCCTTTCCCCAGGGTCGCAGGCTCAGGCTGTTCTTAGCGACCGCATTACGCAGCCAATCGATCGCGCCAGCATGTCGCCGATCGCGGGCAGTATTCATCCCATGGCGAAAGCTGAATTTGAGCAGGGGCTTACCGACAATGCCCAGGTCCTCGGAGGCATGTCAATCAACTTTCGCCGCACCGCGGCGCAGGAAGCGAACCTCAAGGCGCTGCTCCAGGCGCAACAGGATCCCGCGTCCCCCAGCTATCACAAATGGCTGACGCAGGCACAGTTTGGCCAGCGTTTTGGCATGAGCGCGGCAGATCTGGCCAAGGCTTCAGCCTGGCTGCAAGAAGAGGGATTCACCATCACTTCCGTCGCGCAAAGCGGCAACTCCATCTACTTCCGCGGAAGTATCGCAACCGTGGAGAAAGCATTTCAAACCGAGATTCATAACTACAGCGTGAATGGCGAAACACACTTCGCCAACTCAACCCAGATTTCGATTCCCAGCGCGCTCGCCGGAACGGTGAGCAGCGTTCGCGGGCTGGACAACTTCCGCCTGAAGCCGAAAGTGCGGGTTGCAAAAAGCAGACTGTCCCCGCACTTCACCGACGGAACAGATGGATCCCACTACCTTACTCCGGGGGATTTAGCGACTATTTACGATATAGGGCCCTTGTACAGCGCAGGCTATACCGGCAAGGGTGTGACCCTTGCCATCATGGGCCAGACCGATATCGTGCCCGCCGACATCACAGATTTTCGTTCCGCCTCCGGCTTGTCCGCCAATGACCCCACGGTATTCACCGTTCCGGGCACGACTCCCTTGACGGTTGCCGCCGGTGCGGCGTCCGAGGACCTTTTGGAAACCGACCTTGATCTCGAGTATTCGGGTGGGGTAGCCACCGGGGCGTCAGTCGTCCTGGTCAATTCAGACGATGTGATCACTTCTCTGGAATATACGATTCAGAACGCGATCAACGGCGTGACCATTCCCATCATCAGCCAAAGCTACGGCGCTTGTGAGGCAGCCTACCCCACCTCTGAGTTGAACGAGCTCGAGAGTGTTCTTCAGCAGGCAAACGGCCAGGGGCAGACAGTCATATTAGCGGCCGGAGACAGCGGTGCAGCCGACTGCGACGGCAGCACCGCTACCGACACGATTACTTCGGCGACCCAGGGTCTGGCAGTCGACTATCCGGGTAGCAGCGCGTATGTGACCGACCTGGGCGGCAGCGAGTTCATGGGCGACGGCACGGCCCAGAATCCGCAAACAGGCGCGGGGACTTACTGGAATTCAAGCGGCACCGGTGGCGTATCCGACGACCTTGTCAGTTCGGCGAAGTCCTATATTCCCGAGATGGTGTGGAACGACACGACGTTCTCGATTGCCAATGGCTTCGGGCTCGACGGTGGTGGCGGCGGCGTCAGCGCCTTGTGGCCCAAGCCAAGCTGGCAGACTGGGGTAAGCGGTATTCCGGCCGATGGCCAACGCGATGTGCCGGACATTTCCCTGGCTGCGTCCAACGCGCACGACCCTTATCTCTACTGCTCGCAGGTGCTGACGGACGGAAGTCCCAGTACCTATGTCTCCAGCTGCCAGTCGACTAGTTTTCGCTTATCAGATCCCGGCCAGGCAGATAACAACACTTTGCAAGCCATTGCCGGTGGTACCTCTTTCGCCGCTCCTGATTTTGCCGGACTTCTCGCCATTATCGAGCAGAAACTGGCCTCCGGTGGCGGCCTGGGCAATATCAACCCAAGCCTTTACACCCTGGCGGCAAACGCGAGCACATATTCCACGGCCTTTCATGACATAACCACCGGCAACAACCAGGTGCCCTGCACCAGCGGTTCGCCTGATTGCCCCACCACCGGCAACAACCCGGTGATTGGCTACGCGGCGGGTACTGGCTACGACCAGGCTACCGGCCTGGGATCGGTCGATGCCAACAACCTGGCCACGGCCTTCGCTGCCCTGGTGGCCGCGACCGGCACCAAGACGACCCTTGCGGTCACCCCAGGCAATTCCGTGGTCATCAATGAGCCGGTCACTTTTACCGCGACCGTTACTCCCAACACCTTGACCACCGCGCCTACCGGCACGGTTACATTTTATGTGGATGGCGTGGCGGGAACACCCGTGACCCTCTCCACGGCCTCACCCTACACCGCGGTTTTCAAGAATGATTTTGCCAGCGCCGGCACTCACACCGTCTCAGCGAGTTACTTGTCGGGAGACACCACGTACACGAGCTCGAACAGCGCCGCTGTCACGGTGACGGTGGTAGCGTCCGGAACTGCCGCTACGACGACGGCGGTCACGGCCAGCCCAACATCGTTCGCTTTGGGCGCCAGTGTGAACCTGTCAGCCACGATTTCCGGAACCACCGCGGGCACGCTCACTGGGCCGGTCACCTTCACTACGGGTGGCAAAACCATCGGCACGGTCAAGCAGGTAACCATCGGCTCGGGCAATACCGCGACTGCTGTCTTGAACGTGGCCGCCGCTACTGCATCCCTGGGCTTTGCTCCAGGCACGGATACCATCACTGCTACGTATGGTGGAGACACCTACAACGCGGTTTCCTCCGGCACCACGACCGTAACCGTCACCAACCCCGGCATTACGGTTTCAGCCACCAATATGACCATCTCGTCGTCCGCGCCCGGCAACAGCGGCACCTCGACCATCACGCTCACCTCCACCGGAGGTTATACCGGCACGGTCACCGTGTCCGCGTCGTCCAGTTCGCTCAACGCAAACTACGGATTCGGCAGCTCCGGAGCTCAGACGGCCAGCGTTCCATTGACCGCAGGCGGCACGGGAAGCACCACCATCACCATTACGACTACCACCGCCAGCGGAAACATACGCCAGGGCATTGGCAACAACTTGCGCAAGTCGGCGGCCAAAATCGCGGCCGCCGGCGGAACCGCGGCGGGCTGCATCCTGCTGCTGCTGGTTCCCGGTATCCGCAGGAAGAGGTGGCCTGCTGCGCTGGTGATGCTGGTGTTCCTGAGCGTCGGCGCGGGGCTGGGTTGCGGTGGTGGTTCCGGGGGCGGTGCCCCCGCGGGAACTTATACGGTTACGATTAGCGCCGCCGACAGTAGCAACGCCAACATCAACGGCTCTACAACCTTCACCGTAACTATTCAGTAAGCTTCGCCTGCCTTCCCCGGTCACAAACCGGGTGTGGAGATGAAGGGGTCTTGCCCTTAAGTTCCGCGGCAAACTCCCAGGCTTCGGGTAGGTAGCCGTTCATTTCCCACATCTCGCCAAAGGCGCGAGATATGGGGCACCCGACTTTGTGGGCGGGAAAGATTTAGATGCGGCAGTGACGGATGTTATCCTCTCCTCAACCGTCCACGCCTATGTCTGCCGCCCAGCCGCTGCCGCCGCCCGCCACGTCCTTGCCCCTGGACGAAGCGGTCGGCCGCGCCGCTCTGCGCAAGGCCAGTTGGCGCCTGATCCCGTTGCTCGCCCTTGGCTACGGCATTGCATACATGGATCGGGTCAACATCAGCTTCGCTTCCCTGCAGATGAACCGCGATCTGCATTTCAGCGCCACGGTATATGGTTTTGGCGCCGGCCTCTTCTTTCTGAGTTACGCCGCCTGCGAGGTTCCCTCCAACCTTCTGCTCTATCGTGTTGGTGCGCGCGTTTGGTTTGCCCGCATCATGTTCACCTGGGGCCTGCTCGCGATCACCATGATGTTCGTCAAAACCCCGCTGCAGTTCTATATCGTGCGCTTCTTTCTCGGCATGGCTGAAGCGGGCTTTTTCCCCGGCGTGATCTTCTACCTTGCGCAATGGTTTCCGGTACACATGCGTGCCCGGGCCATAAGCCGCTTTTACATCTCGCTGCCCATCGCCTCGGTGGTGACGGGGGCAGTCGCCGGACTGCTCCTCGACCTGCAGGGCAAAGCCGGCCTTGCCGGATGGCAATGGTTGTTCCTGATCGAAGGGATACCTCCCCTCCTGCTGGCCATCGTTTTTCTGTTTGGCTTGCCGTCGGGTCCCGCGGACGCCAAGTGGCTCACGCAGAAGGAACGTGAGTGGATCATCGATCGCGTAAAGCCCCAGGATCCCGCCGAGGTAACTACTCCGAATCTTGGGCGTGTGCTGCTCGATCACCGGGTGTGGCATGTAAGCTTTCTGTTCTTGTGCACGCTTACGTGCGCCTACGCCTACACTTTCTCGGCGCCCGCAATCCTGCAGGCGCTCACCGGGCTGAGCAATCGCAACGTTGGTTTCCTGGTGGCCACCATGAACTTGTTGGGGGCGCCCTGCATGATCCTCAACGCCATCCATTCTGACCGCGTCAAGGAGCGTCACTTCCACATCGCCATTCCGTTTCTGATCATGGCCACGGGATACCTCATCGGGGGTTTCTCGACGGCGCCGTGGATTGCCGTTCCTGCGCTAGCCATCGCCTCTCTGAGCTACTTTTCCCTCCAAGGACCGCTGCTGGCGCTGGCTTCCAGTTTCCTTCACGGCAAGTCCGCCGCTGCTGGAATTGCGACCATGAATACCATCGGCATCCTCGGCGGATTCTTTGGCCCCTATTGGATGGGCCTGGTAAAAGACTTTACCGGAGCCTACCAGCCGGGCTTGCTCACCCTGGTCATTCCCAGCCTGATTGGCGGCGCCACCGTCTTCATGATGCGAGCCAGATCGCGCGCCACCGACCGCCCGTCGCTGCAAGCCCAGCAGTTATAAAACCCTCGTATACACTAGCCCGAAGTGCTTAGGAAAATATTCAAAACAATCTTGCTGTTGCTGCTGGTGGTCTCGACACCACGTGGCCGTGCGCAGAACGCAATGGAGACGGCGCGTTGGGCCAGCCAGGCTGCCCATGTCTCCATTGTCCGCGACGACTGGGGAATTGCCCATGTGTACGGCAAGACGGACGCGGATGCCGTTTTTGGCATGATCTACGCCCAGTGCGAGGATGACTTCAACCGCGTGGAAACCAACTACCTGAACAGCATGGGGCGTCTGGCCGAGACAGAGGGGGAGGCTAAGGTTTATCAGGATCTGCGCATGAAAATGTTCATCGATCCCGAGGCCTTAAAAAAGGAATATGCAGCGAGCCCGGACTGGCTCAGAAAGCTGATGGATGCCTTCGCCGATGGAGCCAATTACTACCTTGCGAAGCATCCGAATGTGAAGCCGCGCGTGATCGCGCACTTTGAGCCCTGGATGGCGCTGTCGTTTTCTGAAGGCAGCATAGGCGGTGACATCGAGCGGGTGGACTTGAAGAAGCTCGAGGACTTTTACGCAAACCGCAGCACAGCGGCCGCAACACTGGACGGTACAGGGTCGGCAATGAAGGGTACGGGCTTTAGCCCGTACGTCACCGAGCCAAAGCAAACGGCTTTAGCCCCTGAGGGAACAGACCTCCGCGGTTCCAATGGAATCGCAATCGCACCGTCAAACACGGTAGCGCACCACTCGCTGTTGCTGATCAACCCCCACACCTCATTTTTCTTTCGCTCTGAGTTACAGATGGCCAGTGAAGAAGGGCTCAACGCCTATGGGGCGGTCACCTGGGGCCAATTCTTTGTCTACCAGGGGTTCAACGATCGCCTTGGCTGGATGCATACTTCCAGCGCTGTGGACGCCGTCGATGAGTACCTGGAGACGGTGCATAGCAAAAACGGGCACTACTACTACAAGTATGGAGACGGGGAACGCGAAGTGGTCGAAAGACAGATCAGCGTGCCCTACCAGACCGGGCACGGAATGGCGGTAAAGAAGTTCACCGCCTATTACACGCAACACGGTCCGGTCATTCGCGACCAGGATGGGAAGTGGGTGACCATCCGGTTGATGCAGGAGCCGGTCAAAGCGCTGACCCAGTCTTATCTGCGTACCAAGGCGAGAAACTACAAAGAATACCTCCAGACCATGGAGCTGCAAGCGAACTCCTCGAACAACACCATCTATGCCGATGCGGACGGGCACATTGCCTACTTTGACGGCAACTTCATTCCCCGGCGGGACGCGAGCTTCGACTTCACCAAGCCTGTGGACGGGAGCAATCCGGCAACGGAGTGGCAAGGGCTGTTTACGGTCGACGAATCGCCGCACCTACTCGACCCGAAGAGTGGATATGTGTTCAACGTGAACGATTCGCCCTGGAACGGCGCCGGAGAGAGCAGCCTGCGCAAGCAGGATTACCCGGCCTATGTTGACATCGGCAAGGAGTCAGCTCGCGGCCTGCATGCAATGAGGCTGCTGCAGGGCCAGAAAGAATTTACCCTGGATTCTCTGATGGCGGCCGCTTACGACAGCTATTTACCATGGTTCATCAAGCCAGTGTCTTCCGTCTTGCGGGCATGGGCGAGCCTGCCGCCGGATTCACCAACGAAGATTGCGTTGGCTGGCCAGATCGGCGTGCTCAAAGCGTGGGATCTACGCTGGGGCGTCGATTCGGTGGCAACTTCGCTCGCTGTCTTCTGGGGCCAGGAAATAGCCAAGGCCGCGCGAGGCAAAGACGGCCGCACCGTATGGGACGAAGGTGATCTAGCCGCGCCGGCGGTGCCTGGTGATGTGGCTCTAAAGTGCCTGACTGCGGCTTCTGACAGGTTGACCGCGGACTTCGGCAGCTGGCAAACTCCGTGGGGAGAGATCAATCGCTTTCAACGGCTGACCGGAGACATCGTGCAACGGTTTGACGACACGAAGCCGAGCACGCCGGTGGGGTTCACATCCACTGCCTGGGGCTCGCTGGCTGCATTCGAGGCGCGGCCCTACACCGCGGAAGAAACCGGCAGGACCACAGGAACGAAGAAGTGGTACGGAACCGGTGGGAATAGTTTTGTCGCCGTGGTGGAGTTCGGAGATAAAGTGCATGCCCGGGCCGTGACGGCGGGCGGGGAAAGCGGTCATCCCGACTCACGCCACTTTAACGATGAAGCGGAAAGATACAGCACTGGCAATCTGCGCGAAGTTTATTTCTACCGTGAGCAATTGAAAGGGCACACCGAGCGCGAATATCATCCGGGAGCTTTCTGAGGCGCCACGTGGTCGATCTTGGTCGTGCTCTTCGAGGGAAACAATTCCTCTTAAAAAGAATTATCAAAAAACCTACGTAAGCCCCGCATCCGGCTTGAAGCGCAGCATCAGGAAATAATAAATAGCCCCAGACACAAAAAAACCAACGAACCACGCGTAGTCATAAAGGAACCGAACCGGCGGGACCGCGAGACCGATCAGCGCCACAAACACTCCAACCACCAACGCCACGACCGCGCGCGGATTGAACCCGCGAGAGTACTCGTAAGGACCACCATGATGGTAGAGCGACGCCGTATCCAGGTGTGTACCGCGAATCAGGAAGTAGTCCACCACCATAATCCCGGCTACCGGTCCCAGTAGCCCGGAATACCCTACCAGCCAACCAAAGATGTAAGTACCGAACGTGCTCATCAACTTCCAGGGCATCATGGCCAGCCCGAGAAACCCGGTGATGAGGCCCCCGGTGCGGAAGCTGATCAATCTCGGCGCCAGGTTGGAAAAGTCATTCGAAGGCGACACAACATTGGCACCGATGTTCACATTCAGCGTCGCAACTAACAAAGCGACCAGCGCCAACAGGGCCACGAAGGGCTGGTGGAAGCGGCCGAGCAGCGTAATCGGCGACCACACCGGCTCACCAAAAATAATCTCCGAAGCGGAAGTGCACGCGATCCCGATAAACGAGTAGAGAGTCATGGCGACCGGCAGTCCAAAAGCCTGGCCGAAGATCTGCGAATCCTGCGATTTGGCATAACGGGTAAAGTCGGGAATATTCAGCGACAACGTAGCCCAGTACCCCACCATCGCCGTCAATGAGGGAAAGAAGAAATGCAAAAAGCTGCTGGTGGTATGAAAGCGGCTCGGCGCAGAGAGCATGGGCCCAAAGCCGCCTGCCTTATGCAGCATGAAGAACAACAACGAAAGCGACATCACCAGCATGAACGGCGCCGAATAGCTTTGCAAGAAGCGGATCGAATTCACCCCGCGCCACACCACAAACATATTCAGCAGCCAGAAACCGAGAAAGCTGGCCCACAACACGGCCGGCATGTGCGTCGTAGAAGGCCATACCACGCCCAGCATGGCGGCGATCGCCTGACCTCCCAACCACGACTGAATGCCGAACCATCCGCAGGCGACCAGGGCGCGCAGCATCGCGGGGATGTTTGCGCCGCGGGTGCCGAAGCTGGCGCGCACAAAGACAGGGAAGGGAATGCCATACTTTGCCCCGGCATGCGCGTTCAGCAGCATGGGCATAAGCACGATCAGGTTTCCCATCAGGATGGTGAAAATCGCCTGCTTCCAATTCATGCCGCCGGCAATTAACGAAGAAGCAAGCATGTAAGTGGTGACCTCCATCGACATGGAGAACCACAGCGCGATGTAATTGTAAGTGCCCCAGGTACGATTCGCCGCGGTCGTAGGAGCGAGATCGCTGTTGTATAGCTTCGGGTCCGCTCCGGCGATCGCTTGCACCTCAGTGGCGCCCGGAGTCAGCATCAGGCGAAACCTCCCGCATTGGCATCACGCTTGAGAAACCGGCCGCGCCCGGTCTTACCTATCCACTTGCCGTCCTTCACTACCAGTTCTCCGCGAGAGAAAACATGCCGCGCATTGCCTGACACCTGCCAGCCTTCAAACATGGAGTAGTCGGTGGCCATGCACTGCGTGGCCGCGGAAATCGTATAGGCGGCCTCGGGGTCCCACAACAAAATATCCGCATCTTTACCCGGCGCGATCACGCCTTTCTGCGGCATGCCGAAAATGCGCGCCGGCGCGGTGCAGCACAACTCAACAAATCTCTCCGGCGTCAGCTGGCCCAGGGTCACACCAAAATGCCACAGGATCTGCAAGCGGTTCTCAATCCCCGGGCCCCCGTTGGGAATCTTGCTGAAGTCCGCTTTGCCCAGCGATTTCTGATCCGCAAAACGGAAGGGGCAGTGGTCGGTGGAAACAACCGACAGCGTGCCGTCCTGCAGAGCTTTCCATAGCGGAGCCTGGTTATGCTTCTCACGCAGCGGAGGAGTAAATACATACTTGGCCTCCTCCCAACTCTTGCCCGGCATCTGCTCTTCGAGTGAAAGCACCAGATACTGCGGACACGTCTCCGCCAGCGCGCGCAGCCCGCGCTGCTGTGCATGCTTCAGCTCGCGCAGTGCATCTTCATTCGATAGATGCACGATGTACACCGCCGCCCCTGCCATATCCGCAATGTGGATGGCTCGATGCGTAGCCTCCGCTTCTGCCTTGGCCGGCCGGCTGTGCGCGTGCCAATGCGGCTCCGTCTTGCCCTCTGCCAGCATGCGCGACACCACCACATCGATGACGCCGCCATTCTCCGCGTGCACGCAGCATAGCGCGTTCAGCAGCCCCGCCTTATGCATCACCTTGAACATCAGGCCATCGTCGATCATCAGCACGTTGGGATAAGCCATGAAGAGTTTGAATGACGAAATTCCCGCCGCCACCATGGCTTCCATTTCTTTCAGGCCCTGCGCCCCATCGCCCGGCCCGAGATCGGTGACCGCCATATGCAGCCCGTAGTCGATGCAGGCTTTGCCATCGCTCTTCGCCAGCCAGGTTTCCAGCGCTTCGTGCATGGTGTGTCCACGGGACTGGAGCGCGAAATCGATGACCGTGGTCGTCCCCCCGACCGCCGCCGCAATGGTACCGGTACGATAGTCATCGGCCGAGACGGTGCCGCCAAATGGCATGTCCAGATGAGTGTGAACGTCGACTGCGCCGGGCATTACCAGCAGCCCGCTGGCATCGATCACCGTATGACCCGCGGAGGGAATGCCGTTCCCCACCTGGCGGATCGTCTCTCCTGCAAAAAGCACATCGGCGCGGAGTTGCCCATCTGCGCTGACGACGGTTCCATTCTGGATCAGGGTAGACATGGGAAAGACTTCACGACCTCACATGCGCCGGCGGCAGTGCGCCGGCGGCGGTGCGCTCTGCCCAACTCTGCGGAGCAAGCCCATTGTCCACGCGCTCCATGGTGATGCAGCCCTCCACCGGGCACACCAGCGAGCACAGATTGCAACCGACACAGTGATGTTCATCCACCCGGGGAATTCGCTCCAGCGGAGTGACTCCATTGGCATGGCCAATGCCATCCAGTTTGGGAATCGGTGTGGTCGAGATGCGCCCCGCCGCCTCCATCTCGACCATGGCCGGTGTACGCGTGGTGTCGGGTACGGGTGAAGTGCGATCCAGGTGGATGCACTGGTGAGCGCCATCCCAGCAGGAGGTATAGCAAAGCTGGCATCCGATGCAAAGATCTTCGTGAATGCGCGCGACGATCTGGTAATTCAAATTGAGCTGGTTCCAATTCACGATCGTGGGCAGCGACCGTCCACGAAAGTCATCGAGGGTGGCGAAGCCCTTCTCGGCCATCCAGGCCAGCAGGCCATCCTGCATATCCTCGACAATGCGATAGCCGTAATGCATGGCCGCGGTACAAACCTGCACCGTGCCGCAACCCAGCAGGATAAATTCAGCCGCGTCTCGCCAATTGGCAATGCCGCCGATGCCGGAAAGCGGCAGCGCGCTTTGCGGGTCGGATTGCACCTGCTGCACCATGTTCAGCGCGATGGGCTTGACCGCCGGCCCGCAATACCCGCCATGAGAGCTCTTGCCGTCGACGTTAGGGTTGGGCTGAAAAGTATCGAGGTCGATGCTGGTAATGGAATTGATGGTGTTGATGGCGGAGAGCGCATCCGCCCCGCCCCGTTTGGCCGCCCGCGCGGGCATGCGAATGTCGGAGATGTTGGGCGTGAGCTTGACGATTACCGGGGTGCGCGCTTTTTCTTTTACCCAGCCCGTAATCTGCTGGCAGTATTCCGGAACCTGCCCAACCGCCGAGCCCATGCCACGCTCGCTCATGCCGTGTGGGCAGCCGAAGTTGAGCTCCAACCCATCCGCCCCAGCATCTTCCGCACGCTGCACAATGTCGTGCCAGGTCTCGCGCTTGCTCTCAACCATGAGCGACGCGATCACCACGTGCCTGGGATAGCGACGCTTGACTTCGGCCATCTCCCGCAGGTTGATCTCGATCGAGCGGTCAGAGATGAGCTCAATATTGTTGAAGCCCATCATGCGCCGGCCGTCCCAGTCGATGGAGGAGTAGCGCGAGCTGACATTGGTAATCGGCTCTCCGATGGTCTTCCAAACTGCGCCGCCCCAGCCCGCGTCGAAAGCCCGCATGATTTGCTCACCGCAGTTCGTCGGCGGGGCGGATGCGAGCCAGAATGGATTGAGGCACGGGATGCCACAAAACGTAGTCTCAAGCGTCGGTTTAAGCGGGGGCAAGGGCAGCCTCCAGCCACGCAGCGATACCGATGCCGGCGCGTTTTCCGTCCGCTACCGCGTCTACTACTTCGCGGCCGCCATTGGTGCAATCCCCTCCGGCAAAAAACTTCGGATGAGTGGTCTGGCCCGTCGCGCGGTTGATCACAATGCGGCCCCCTTCCACTCGCAGGCCGGCCAGCCAGCCGGCATGCGTAGCCTGTCCAATCGCCAGCACTACCATGTCGGCGGGCAGCTGGAACTCCATCGACCCATCCGCGGAGGTGAACTCGATGGCCTCGACAGCCTCGCTGCCGAGGATGCGCGCAGGCTGAGCAAACCACAAGAACTTCACTCCCTCAAGCCGGGCGTGCTCGTATTCAAAGCCAAAGGCCGACATCTGTTCCTCGCCACGCCGGTATACGATGTGCACGTCCGTGGCCCCCAGCCGCACCGCCGCGATTGCGGCATCGATCGCGGTGTTGCCCGCGCCGATGACGACCACGCGCGGCGGCACCGCAGTCAAAGTGCCTGACTTGTATCCGGCGATGAGATCGAGCGCATTGGTCACGCCGGGCAGTTGCTCGCCGGCTATCGCCAGCCGGTGAATCGCCCCCAGCCCAATGCCCAGAAACACGGCGTCGTGCTCGCCTTCGAGCTGTGCCAGGAACTCTGCATCGACCACAGTCTTGAAATGAAACTCAACGCCAAGCTGGGAGAGCATTTCGATCTCGCGCAGGCTCTCGACCTGAGGCAGTTTGTACTCGGCGACGCCGTAGGTGTTCAAGCCTCCGGGTAGAGTGCGAGCGTCATAAAGGATGGCCCGGATACCGCGCCGCCGGAGTTCCGCAGAACAGGCGAGCGAGGCGGGCCCGGCTCCTACCAGCGCCACAGACAGCCCCGTGTCCGCCCCCGGCGTAAACGGCAGCGGAGCACCGCTGGCGTGCAACGAGTCCATGGCGAACCGCTGCAGCCGGGCGATCTGGATCGGCTGCTTGTTGTAGCGGTGCAAAACGCAAGCGCCTTCGCAAAGCACTTCGACCGGGCAAGCGCGGGCGCAACTTGCGCCCAGGATATTGGCGTCCAGAATGGTGCGGGCCGACCCGGAAAGGTTCCCGCTGGCGATCTTCTTGATAAACCGCGGCACATCGATGTGCGTAGGGCAGGCCGAGGCGCAGGGTGCGTCAAAGCAGAAGAGGCAGCGGTTAGCCTCCGGCATGGCTGCTTGCCGGTCGAGCGGAGGGCGCAGGTCGGGGAACCGTGCGGACAAAAAGGACGCTTCGCCGCTCATCGGGCAATATCCTCGCAATAACGCTACTCGGAAACCATCATTATGCACTATCAGCACCCGGCGTTCTCAGCCAATTCGAATCGCGCCGAGGTGTCCATTTGCGAACACCCCGCATCACGAAACGAACAGCCCTCAGAAAGAGTTCGTATTGCTTTCAACAAGATGCCCCACCCACCGCAGTGGTGCTTCAGTTGCACCAGCACCCCCGAGGTTAGAAGTGAAAATGGACGCCTTTTTTCGCGATATGAGCTTCACCCTGCGCCAACTCCGCCGCTCGCCCGGCTTCGCGCTGACCACGATTCTTACCCTCACCATGGCGATCACCGCCAACCTCATCGTCTTCGGCATTCTCAACGCAATTTTGTTTCATCCTCTCCCCGTGGCCCAACCCCGGGAGCTTTACCAGATACAAGGCCAGAGCGCCAACGACCTTACCATTTCGTATCCAAATTATCGCGACATCCGGGATCGCAACCGTACCTTCGCTGACGTGGCGATTTTCCGCCTGGCCCGTGTCGGGCTGGGCATCAGCGGCGCCGCCCAATCGGTTTGGGCATACGAAGCCAGCGGAAACTACTTTGCCATGCTCGGCGTAAAGCCCCGGCTCGGCCGCTTCTTTCTTCCCAGCGAAGATGTAACGGCCGACGGAAGCCAGGTTGCGGTGCTTAGCTACTCCTGCTGGCAGGTACGCTTTTCCGGCGACCCACAAATCATTGGCAAAACAGTCTCCCTGAACAAGCACCAGTACTCGGTCATCGGGGTAGCCCCCGAAGGGTTCAGCGGAACTGAGCGCTTTATCTGGCCCGAGATCTGGGTGCCTTTCCAGAATCAGCTGCAAATTGAAGGTTTCAGCTCACTGGAAATTCGGGCCAACAACAATTCCTGGGTCGTGGGAAGGTTGAAACCGAACGTGACCAGGGAGCAGGCGAACGCGGATCTTGGCCGCATTGCCGCCCAGATCGCCCACGAGCATCCCCGCGAAGACCAGACGCTCACCCTGCGTGTTTCGAAGCCTGGCCTGGGCGGGGACGCCCTTGGCGGTCCAGTCCGCGGGTTCCTCGCCGGCATCATGCTGCTTGCCTCATTGGTTCTGCTCGCCGCCTGCGCCAACCTGGGAGGGCTGTTCGCCGCGCGGACAGCGGATCGGTCGAGAGAACTGGGGATTCGCCTCGCGATCGGCTCCAGCCGCAGCGCCATCATGCGGCAGTTGTTTACCGAGTCCATCATCGTCTCGGTAATCGGCGGAGTCGTCTCGTCTGTTCTTGCGGCAAACCTTTTGCACGCCCTGTCGCGGTGGCGTCCGGCAAACCTTCAGGTTCCGGTCCAGTTCCAGGTGGAACCGGATAACACTGTTTACCTGGTGGCCGGCTTACTCGCGTTGCTGACCGGGCTGTTCTTCACCTTGATCCCGGCGCGGCAGGTGTGGCGAACCGACCCCAACGAGACCCTCAAAGCGACCGGCAAAGGCTTTACCGATGCCCGTTTCACCGCGCGTTCCTTTCTGCTGCTCATCCAGATCGCGCTGTGCTGTCTGCTGGTCACATCCTCTTTCGTCGCAGTTCGTGGATTGCAACGGACGCTTACCATGCCCCTGGGGTTGCAGCCCGAGGATGTGATTGTGGCCACGCTCGATCCGAACCTCGCGGGCTACAACGGCGATGCCTCGAGCAACGTGCAGGAGCGATTGCTCGACGCGGTCAGCGGAATTCCCGGAGTTACCGCGGCGGCCTACGCCGACACCACGCCCCTGAGCGCCAACCAATCAAACACCACCATTTTTGCCCCGGGAACGGTCGACTTCGGCACTGCCAACGCCAAGTTTTACGCACAGTACTTTCGCGTATCGTCGAACTACTTCGCAACCGCTCAAACCCGCCTGCTTGCCGGCCGCGCCTTTACCGTCAACGACAATGCGCACGCCCCACTGGTGGCCATCGTCAACCGGAACTTTGCCAAGCGTCTTTTTGGCGCCGCCGATCCGATGGACGCAATTGGCAAGCATTATCCCAGTGGAGACGGGCGCCAGTATGAAGTTGTGGGCGTAGTGGAAGATGGAAAGTATGCGGCGCTGACCGAAGCGCCGGCAGCAGCCGTGTTCTGGCCGATTCTCCAGGCCCAGAGTAGCGACACGGTTCTTCTCATTCGCTCCCGGCGAAGCCCTGAAGAAATGATTCCCGCGGTCAGGCGAGCCATCAGCAACATCGACAGTGGCGTTCCTGTCTTTAGCATCGGGACATGGAGCGATGCGTTAAGCCTGGTCACCTTCCCCGCCCGCGCCGCCACCGTTGCGCTCGGAGTGTTAGGCGCACTCGCTGTCATGCTCGCCGTAACCGGGATATTCGCTCTCTCCAGTTACACCGTCTCTCGCCGCATTCGCGACTTCGGCATCCGGATGGCCCTGGGTGCGCAAACCAGGCAAGTGCTGCAGGCCGCGCTCGGCCGGATTGCATGGCTGCTCGGCATCGGATCCTTTGCCGGCCTGCTGCTGGGCCTCGCGACCGGCAAGGTCTTAGCCAGCATTGTCTACCAGGCGACGTTTGCCGACCCACTGGTGCTGATCGCCGTGGTATTGACCATGGGGGTGTTGGGTATTCTTGCAGCCGCGGTGCCGGCCCGCCGCGCGCTGCGCGTCGAGCCTGCGGTGTTGCTTAGAGATCAATAGTCCCGAGTCGGGTTAGACTTGTTTCTTTAGTTCCCCAGTCCGTGAAAGAACGGTGTTTCGTAGCAGGGAACGGTCTTAGTCGTCCCGACCCTCGAAAGTCTCTCCTGACTTAGAATCCCGTCCTTTCTGGAAAGAACATGGCGAAGGATCCAAAGCAAAAACGTGCAGGTGGTGAAACCGCGGATGCGGAGTCGAGAGGCTTCGTTCGCGGGGTGCTCAGCGTTTTTATTCTGTTCCACCTCATTGCGATCACGTTTTGGGTGCTGCCTACGAGCGTTTGGCCGGTCACCGGCGTCAAAGAGCTCATCCGTCCTTATATGCTGTGGAGCGGGCTCTTCCAATCGTGGGATACGTTCGGCCCCAACCCGGTCGACGTCAACTCGTATGTCAAAGCGGTCGTGGTGACGCGCAACCGCAAAATCCAGATTTTTGCCTTTCCCCGGATGGAGGAACTCGGCTTCGGCGAACGATATCGCAAAGAGAGATATCGCAAGTTCGTTGAGGTTTTGCAACAACCGGCCAATGCTCCTATCTGGCCCGACATCGCGAAGCATGTTGCGCGCATGTTCAACAACCCGAGCGATCCTCCGGACAAGGTTTTTCTCATTCAATACGTGCGGCCCATCAAGCCTGGCGCGGATGAGCGAGACGAGCCAGCCCTCAAAACGAGCGTCTTCTATGAGGGATATGTGCAGCCCGAGGATCTGAAATGACTTTTGCGGAGGTTCGCAAGGCCTGGGATCGTTTCTTCTTCGAGCCCCAATCGCCGCTTCCCATCGCCCTGTTTCGCATCCTCTATGGCCTCTGCGTGACTGCAACCGTGTTGCTTCTGCACGGCGATTGGCTGGATTGGTTCGGCGCACACAGCTGGGTATCCCTGGCGACGATGAAAGCCGTGGAGCCAGGTATCCGAATAAACCTGTTCAGCCTGATGCCGCAGGACGATCGCTGGATCGCAGCATTTTTCTGGATCTTTCTTCTCTTCGCCCTACTCCTCACCTTCGGCCTTTGGACTCGCATCAGCAGTGCCGTCGTTTTCCTTTGCCTCACTTCGATCGACCAGCGAAATCTGTTTATCAACCACAGCGGCGACACCTTTCTGCGTGTCATTGGCTTCTTCCTGGTTTTCGCACCGGCCGGCGCGGCGCTCTCGGTCGACCGCCTGCTTCGCGTTCGAAGAGGACGCGAGGGCCCTGAAGTGCCGCTTCGATCTCCGTGGGCGCAACGGATGATTCAATTCGAGCTGGCTTTGCTGTATCTCATTTCCTTTTGCTGGAAGATGAAGGGCGATACCTGGGTGCAGGGAACTGCGCTCTATTACGTGACCCATCTGCACTCGATGGGGCGCTTTCCCCTTCCGCTTTGGATCCAGCATCCGCTGCTATTGAAGATTGGCGGCTGGCTGATTCTTGCCCTGGAGCTTTGCCTGGGAACCCTCATCTGGGTGCGGCGCTTTCGCTATCCGCTGCTCTTGATGGGATTGCTTTTCCATTTATTCATTGAATATTCGATCAACGTACCCATGTTTCAATGGGACGTTTTGACGGCGTACGTGCTCTTTATCGACCCGGCAGATCTCGAACGCGCTTGGAACTTTATCCGCCGGCGAACTGCATAGTTTTTCTCGCCAGGCGATCGAAGGCTTGTACGGCAAGCTCCAGGTGTTCCGTCCTGGTATCTTCAGCCGGGTTATGGCTCAAGCCGCCAAGGGACTGGGTAAACATCATCACCACCGGAATGCCAGCCCGCGCCACCTCCGCGGCATCGTGCAGCGGCCCTGAAGGCAGGCTGTGTGAGCTGCCCGCAGTTTCGCGAACCGCCTCTTGGCAAAGCTCGATAAGCTGCGCATCGAAGGGTATCGGCTCGATACTCCAGATCCTCGACCACTCGACCGTGCAACCCTCCTCAGCGGCGAAGCGCCGGCTCGCTTCCTGCGCCTCCGCCAACATCGAGGCCAGCACACCCGCGTCCAGGTCGCGCATGTCCAGAGTCGTTTCGCAACGCCCCACCACCGCGGTGACGATTCCGGGGAATGTTTTCACGCTGCCCATGGTGGCGACGGCGTCAGGATGTTTTCTCGCGATCGGCCGGATCTCGAGTGCAAGCTTGGCCGCCGCGGCCAGCGCATCCCGCCGCACCGCCATCGGGGTCGATCCGGAATGGGCCTCCTGGCCGTGGAAAGTGATGGCGTGGCGCTCCACACCTTTGGTGCCCAGCACCACTCCCAGCGGCAGCCGCATGGCTTCAAGAACGGGTCCCTGCTCGATATGCAGCTCCAGGTAGGCGGCGGCCTGCCCACGTTCGTTACCTGCATCGCCAATCTGC
Organism: uncultured Acidobacteriaceae bacterium; assembly: GCA_963758385.1. GTDB lineage: Bacteria > Acidobacteriota > Terriglobia > Terriglobales > Acidobacteriaceae > PALSA-350. The sequence continues at coordinate 349,716 of CAVWVA010000004.1, forward strand.
TCCACATCCACCTGGCATTGCCGCAAGGCATCTTCCAGGCGAATTCCGTTGCGGTCGGTGCGGCCGCGATCGGCCGCAATGCTATGCGTGCCGGCAAATGCGGAGGAGCCAAAAAGGCTGCGGCCAAAACGCGCTCCTTCCTCGTCTGCCCAATCCACCAGGCGAACGGTGACCGGCGGCCTGCCGTGGTAGTCCTCCACCAGACCACGCAACACTTCGAAGCTGGCCAGGACACCCAAGGCGCCGTCCAGCCAACCGCCATTGGGAACAGAGTCGAGGTGGCTGCCGAGAACAAGAGTTCGTTGGGAGTCGCCTTTCAGGGTGGTCCATGAGTTGCCGGCGGCGTCCAGGTGGTGCTCCACCGGCAACTCCGCCAGCTTCTGCTGAAACCAGGCGCGAGCCTTGAGCCAGGTTGGGCTCCAGGCGATCCGCTGTGCCCCGTCTTTGTCCGCGGTCAGCGCGCGAAGCTCATTCAGGTCAGAGATGGTCCTTCGCGGATCTACCGGCATGCGGCCCCCATGCAACCGTGGATGTGTCTATTAGGCAGACGCGTTTACTTGCTCGCCTCGTTCTTGTATACGACGCCGCTCTTCATGACGAAGTTTACGTGTTGCAGCACCCGCACATCTTCCAGCGGATTGCTTTCGACCGCGATAATATCCGCCCAATGGCCCGGCTCGATACTACCCGTCTTGCTGCTCCAGCCCATCAGGTCGGCGGCGTTGATGGTGGCCGACTGCAGCGCGGCGAGCGGTGTCATCCCCATCTGGTTTACGTACACGTCCAGCTCGTGCGCATTCAGCCCGTGAGGATAAACCGCGGCATCTGTTCCCAGCGCAATTTTCACGCCCGATTGGATGGCGTGCTTTACGTTCTTTTTCGCCACCACGATCGTATCCAACATCTTTTGATGATAGATGGGCGGCAGGTTGCCCTTTTCCACCATCCAGTCTTCCAGGTAGAGGGTGGGCACGAGGTAGGTACCGTTCTTCTTCATTTCCGCAATGTCTTCATCATTGATATAGCTGCCGTGTTCGATCGAGTCGACGCCGGCCTGCGTGGCCCAAAGGATTCCCTGCGAACCATGGGCGTGTGCGGCCACCTTGCGGCCCAGGCGATGCGCGTCGGCAACAATCGCATGCAGCTCCTCCTGCGTATACTGCGAAGCCTGCGGGTCGTCCCCTTTCGACAGCACACCTCCGGTGGCGCAAATCTTGATCAGGTCGGCGCCGTACTTGATATTCTGCCGCACCTTCTGCTGCACGGCGGCAATGCCGTCGGCCACGCCGTCGCCGGTAACGTGATATTGGATAGGGAGAAGATTCTCGTCGCAGTGTCCGCCGGTAATGCCTAGAGCGGGGCCACTCACCTGCATGTGCGGCCCCGGAACCTGCCCCTGATTGATAGCATCGCGCAGGTCGACATCGGTGTAGCCGCCCGCGCCTACATTGCGGATGGTGGTGAACCCTGCCATCAGGGTGGTGCGAGCATTGACCACTCCGTTGATCGCCTCTTTGGCGTCGGTCTCGGTCAATTCAAAGTAAGGATCGAAGTTTGGTTCCATGGTGATGTGGGTATGGACATCGATCAATCCCGGCATTACAGTCAGGTGGCCCAGGTCGATTACGTTGTCTTGCGGCTGCGCTGTAACCGACGAGGTTGCCGCTATCGACGTGATCGTCTCCCCGGTAATGATGATCGTCTGCGCATCGAGCACCTTGCCTGTTTTGACATCGAGCAGGCGCCCGGCACGGATCAGCGTGCGGGGCGATTGAGCAAGTACATTCAACGAGCCGATCGCGAGACACACGACCGCTGCCAATATTTGACGCAAGGCCATCATCTTTCTCCTGCCAGCCGGGTGACAGAAGTCTAGCAGAGGGAAACTATGGTCGAATTGGAGAGACCCGCGGTTCCTTCCCTCGTACCCCGATATAACATGGAGAGATGCACCTGCCCGTGAACCCGCCGGTCTTGCCCATGCTGGCCAAGCGAGCCGGCGAATTACCCACGGGCCACACCTGGATCTTTGAACCTAAGTGGGATGGCTTCCGAGCGCTGGTATTCCGCGATGGGAACGAGATCCTCATTCAAAGCCGCGACACCAAATCCCTCAACCGTTATTTCCCTGAGCTGATCGAGACCCTGGAGTTACAACTACCGCCGCGGTGTGTGCTTGACGGCGAGATCGTGCTCGCGTGCAAAACCGGGCTTGACTTCGAGCGGTTGCAGCTTCGCGTACACCCCGCCGCGTCCCGGGTAAAGCTCTTGTCTCAGCAAACGCCGGCGTCGATCGTATTCTTTGACGTGCTCTGTGTGGGGGACCGCGACCTGACAAACCAACCCTTTGAAGTCCGCCGCGCGGAGCTGGAAGCTTTGCTGTCTGACGCAGCGCCGCCAATCCACATCACGCCTGCTACGCATGACGCGAGTGTCGCCTCCGATTGGTTTCGCCGTTTCGAGGGAGCGGGCCTGGATGGTGTGATCGCCAAGCCTATGGCAGGAACCTACGAACCTGACAAGCGGGTGATGCTCAAGATCAAGCATGAGCGCGATTGCGACTGCGTGGTCGCCGGCTTTCGCTGGCACAAGGCAGGCGAGGGCATTGTGGGCTCACTGCTACTGGGGCTTTTCGATGAGAAAGGCGCGCTCCAGCACGTAGGAGTCTGCGCGAGCTTCACCCAGGAGAAGCGCCGCGAGCTTGCGGAGTTCTTGTTGCCTTATCGAAAAGAAGCACTCCTGAACCATCCCTGGAAGAGTTGGGCCGCGGTTGAAGGCGAGCAGCGCATGCCCGGCGGCCAGAGTCGTTGGAGCCAGGGCAAAGACTTGTCGTGGGAGCCGCTGAGGCCGGAGCTGGTGGTCGAAGTAGCGTATGAGCACATGCAAGGGAGCCGCTTCCGCCACATGGCGCAGTTTCGCAGATGGCGCACGGACAAGAAGCCAGCTGACTGCACCTATGCTCAGCTCGAAGTAGTGCCCCCGCAAGAGCTAATGGAAATATTCCCCACCGGCCGCTGACGAACTCCACTTCAATTCTTTCCCGAAGATGCCGCTGAGAAGGAGTTGCGAAACCCGGCTCTAGCCGCTGCGGAAAAAGTACAGATCCACAGATAAAAAAGTCCCTCGGCAGCTAAAGCCGAATTTCTTCCAGAGCAGTTATGTACGGGCTGAAGTCCGTACCCTTCAAAGCCCATGCTTCAGGGGCTGAAGCCCGACGTATTGTCAGTCATTTACGGCAAGACTAAAGTCGTGCCCTGATACAAAACGGCGTTTTCCGCAGCCGCTTTAGCCGCTGCGGGGCGGACTCTTTCGCGAACCACGTTTGCTCCGCCACTCCCGCGTAGGATCGTCATCCGGATCGGGCGTTTCCTGCGGAGGCCTGGCATCCTCAGCCACATGGCGCAGATTCACTCGGATGCGGGTCCAGGTAGAGGAGGTGCCGCGCATGGAGTCGACCAACACATCGTCGACCGCGAGCAGCGCGGCCACCTGGGGATACTTACTCTTCCATCTTTCCAGCCCTTCCAGCGCAGCTTCTTTACTGGGAGAGTTCGCCACCACGATCAGAGGCATCTTCGCACGCGGCGCCTTTTTTGCAGCAGCCGATTTAGCGCGAGAGGGCGCCACCCGCGCCGCCTCCCCTTCCATCTTGCGAAAGTGCGGTGGCCAGGGCGCATCGCCCAGACCCTCGGCTTCATCTTTCGCCGCCAGCTCCAGCAAACCCTCTAGCGAGCCGGGCTCAGCGTCCATGCCCGCGTGCGGGTCGCCGATCTCGGCAAAGCGAGCCGGCATGGTGAGCACAGTGAAATCCGCCGGCTCGCACCCGGGAACCTCCTCCCAGTGCAGCGGAGCGGATACGCGCGCATCGGGCAGTGGCCGCACCGAATACGCCGAGCATGTGGTACGGTCCTTGGCATTCTGGTTGTAATCGAGGAACACGCCGTGACGCTCCTCTTTCCACCATTTTGAGCTGGCCAATGCGGGCACGCGCCGTTCCACCGCGCGCGACAGCGCCAGTGCTGCGCGGCGAACCTCGGTGAAGGTCCATCGTGGTTCGATGCGTACATTGATATGCATGCCGCGCGAACCGCTGGTCTTGGGCCATCCGCGCAACCCAAGGTCTTCGAGCAGCCCTTTCACCTCAAGCGCCACGAGCCGCACATCGGTCCAGCCAACCCCGGGGCCGGGATCGAGATCCACGCGCAGTTCATCCGGATGATCGAGGTCGGCGGACCGCACCGGGTGCGGGTGAAGCTCCAGGCAGCCCAGGTTGACGATCCATGCGAGCCCGGCCGCATCATCCACCACCACTTCTTCCGCGGTGCGGCCAGAAGGAAAAGAAAGCGTGACGGTGCGCAACCATGCCGGACGGTCGGAGGGTGCGCGCTTCTGATAGAAGGCCTCTGCCTCGGCGCCGTTCACAAAGCGTTTCAGAACGATGGGGCGATCGCGGATCCCGGCGAGCGCGCCCGGCGCAATCGACAGGTAGTAGCGCACGAGATCAAGTTTAGAAAGCTTGGTCTGCCGGGAAAAATAAGGCTTGTCCGGGTGCGTCACCCGAACCTCGCGCCCCTCGATCGCGAGCACCGCGGCTGCTTCTTCTTTGCTCACGGCATCAGGCTACTAGAAAAATGATTTCACCGTCAGCGCTATGGGCACGGAGTGGCTGAGCGTCGCATCCATCTGGGAAGCGGTTCCAGTCACAGCGACGTTGTAGACTCCCGGAGGTGTTCCTCCACCGGCCGGCCCCGGCCCTCCGCAAGCGCCTAACGTGGCCGCCAGTAACAGCCCAAACAACATGATTAGAAACGCCCTTGGCGCGCGCAGGCGCCGGGGAAAGACAAGCCACGCCAGGGAGGCAAGCGCACCGGCCGCCATCGGTTGCCAGGGAAACCCGGACGGCGGATGCATAGCCGCGATTGGATGCGGCGGCGATGTTTGCAGAATGAGAGTACTCTCCCCATTGCCCCCCGCAATCGACGCCGGCTTGAACAAACACGTGGTAGCCGCAGGGACTCCGGCGCAGGCCAGCGTGACGTTCTGATTAAATCCATTTCTAGCCGAGACGATTACCTTGAATTTCGCCGCCACGCCCGTATATAAACTTGCCGAGCCAGGCGATATCTGCAGAGTGAAGTCGCCGGCAAACTGAACGATCGTCTCCTGGACTGCGGGGGACACAGAAGCCAAGGTATTGCTGGCTCCCGCGTAGGCCGCTGTAATGGAATGTGAACCCACAGCGAGGGACGTAGTGCTGTAAGTGGCGACGCCGGCACCGTTCAACGAGGTTTGCCCCAGGGCAACGGCGCCATCAAAAAACGCCACCGTCCCGGTAGGCGCGGCTCCCGCTGGAGCGATCGTATTGCTGACCGACGCCGTGAAGGTAACGTTCATGCCGATCGATGCAGGGTTGGGTGTTGCCGTCAGGTTCACACCGGTGGTATCCCTTTGCACAACCAACTGCACCGTATTCGATGTGCTCGACCCAAATCCGGAAGAGCCCGAATACGTGGCCGTCAGCGCGTGCGTTCCGACCTGCAAAGAGGATGTGGTGAAAGCGGCAGTCCCGTTGAGGTTGATGGCGCCGCTTCCAAGAACGGTCGATCCATCGTTGAATGTGAGAGTCCCGCCTTGCGCTGCGGTCTCAGCCGTCACGGTCGCTGTAAGCAACACCGGTAGTCCGAAGGAAACAGGGTTGGGCACCGCGGTAAGTACCGTCTGCGTGGCCGCGGTGACGGGAACAATTGTGTGCAATGCGGCAAGCGTCGCCGGATGAAAAACGGAATCGCCACTGTAGGCGGCAGAGACATGATGGATACCCACTGGAATCGCGGAGTTCACGGTAAATGAGGCGGCTCCGTTGCTCAGCGTTGCAGTGCCGACAGAAGTTCCGTCGATGGAGAATGAGGCGGCGCCGCCAGGAGCGCCGGACGCTGTAACGGCTGCGGTAAGCTGCAGATGAATCGTGAACGGCTGCGGAAAAGTAGAAGGTTCTGGATCAACCGTGAGCGTGCCTGAAAGATCGTCGGCATCGGGTATGTTCAACAGGACAGTAACGGTTGAATCGCGGTTGTTATCAACATTGGCAACCAGAATATCTGGATACCCATCATGGTTAAAATCCGCTACCAGCGGTATCCCGGGCGCATCGCCGGCAAAGTAGTTTGTGATCGGCCCAAAGGTACGATGGCCAGTACCGTGGATGACGCCGACCAGTTCGCCGCTGGATAACACGAGATCCATGAGGCCATCGTGATTGAAGTCCGCGGCGTTGATTGCGGTATAGCCAGCAAGTGCCGATAGCGGTGGCGGGAAAGGCTGTGCCAAGGGAATATAGTCCGGGGCATCGAAAGTACCGTCACCGTGACCATAGAAGATCTCGAGTTGAAATCCGAGGGGAGCCACGATATCCGGATTACCGTCGCCGTCTAAATCCAACGCGATAGCATTTCCAGGCGCAGAGACAGCAGCACCGGGGCCGCGAGGGGTGCTATAAGCAAATCCTGCCTGAAATGTGCCATCTCCATTGCCGGTTTCTACCTGAAGATCTCCGAAGTCTATCTGGGCCGCATCGAGTCTTCCATCTTTGTTGAAGTCTCCGTAGACCCAAAAGGGAGGGGTGGCGGCCACATCGTTCATCAGCGTGGATTTCTGCAAGAATTTGCCATTTGTCTGGCCGAGAAAAAAGTTCTGTTCCAGGACGTAGTTGTTCTCACTTATGTCGGTGAGGCCGTCATTGTTCAGGTCGCCCACCGCAGTCGCTGTATCTTCTGCGGAGTCGTAGCCCGGCAGCGAGGTCGCAGGTCCAAAGGTTCCGTCGCCTTTCCCAAGTTGGTAGAAGACCCCCTCCATGATGCCCGTCGCAGCAGTATTGTTTGAGGTGATCACGTCCGCGTGCCCGTCTCCATTGAAATCACCCGTAGCGATCTGCTCGTTCAAAGAGGATCCGATTGAAATGGAATTGGTGTCGGGCAGCAACTTAAAAGTTCCATCGCCATTTCCGGCAAGTATTCGTGGGTTCGTTGCATCCACAGCGACAGCTACGTCTGATTTACCGTCTCCATTGAAATCAGCCAGTGCCGCCGAAGACACGATGTATCGAACATCGTACGCATCCGCGGAGCGCAACGATCCATCTGCCCTTCCATAGAGAATCGCTAAGCCGCCGGCGACGGGAAAGACAAAGTCGATATTCGTATCCTGGTTGATATCTCCGATGGCCGTCAAACCGGGAGAGGTGGCAACGGGAGCAGGGGCAAAGGGCTTGAACTTGAAGTCGCCCTCTCCGGTCAGGATATGGACGCCGTCCATAGACTCGAGCGCTATATCGAGTACACCGTCGTGGTTATAGTCTTGAACATCGAGCACCCCTGGATACATCTCAAGTGCTCCCACCGGTACCGGCACTGAAACAGTAGGGGTGAACGTGCCATCCGCGTTTCCGTGCAATAGTCGCAACACGTTATCGAAGCCCGTGATGACCATATCCGGTTGCCCATCGCCATCCATGTCTTTCACGAACAGGCTCATGACATTGTCCGGGCCCTGGTAGTAGACCGGGTCAGCGAAAGCATTGTTCCCGGTGGCGAGATAGACGGCAGCGCGTGCCCCCTGAAGTTCAAATGTGATGATGTCTTTCTTGCCGTCCCGATTAAAGTCTCCCAGAAAAATCAGGAAGCTTGGGTTCTGGTCGTTCAGTTCTGTCTTCTGCGCGAAATGGCCTGTATTGTCGCCCACGCATATCCACATGAGATTGTTGCTGATGTCGGAAAAGACGACGTCCTGGATTCCGTCACCATTCATGTCGCCGACAACCAGGTTCTTGACCAATGGGAATGACGGGTTATAAGCATTGGACGTATAAGAGGGCAATGGCGAGAAAATGAGCGGTTGAAACGTCCCGTCCCCATCACCCAGAGCGACAGCAATCTGCGCCGGACTGCCGGAAGAGATGAAGACGAGGTCAAGCCTTCCGTCGCTGTTGAAATCTCCCAGCGCGGAAGTCACAAAACCATTTACGGGGCTGGCTATATTTTGTGCCGCCTGGAATGCACCATTCCCCAGATTGAGAAGGATGTGAACGGTTGAAATATCTCCGATGCTGTCGCTGTAGACGAGGTCTGGCTTGCCGTCGCCGTTGATATCGCCCTCGATGACGTTATTGGGAGTGGATCCCGTTGAGACCATCTGAGGATTTTTGAAAGTCTCTCCATAGCAGATGAGGGGAGACAGAACCAGGACCAGGCCGGCACAAAGCAGAAAATTGCGCACCAAATATTCACCGCGCCGCCGTTACAAAAGTATCGACGATTGATCTTTTTTAGACGTAATTGGGCACAGCATAGCACGTCGAACTTGATGGTTGGCAAACGTTTTTTGCCTTCATCGGGCCGGAAGGTTACCCCAGTACTAAATCTGAATGGCATGGGCTGATGGTCCAGGTCTCGGGTGTGAGACCAAGCATGCAGTTCGCCAACGCCGCCAACCTCGACAGGAGCCCGAGGCAGCGTAGCGCGGGACCTGCTGTCCCTTTAACTCCGCGGCGGATGCTGCAAGATTCAATCGCGCCACAACCGCCCCTGGGAAATCACCTCACTGATTGGTCTGAGGCTTAACGTTTTTATCCCGCGCGGCCAGGCCAAAACAATAAACATTCGAGTCATGATCCACCGCGTACACCTTGCCGTTGGCCAGCGCCAAGCCGCTGAAGTGTACCCACGATGCAATGGTCGAGCCGCTGTTGTACAGTTCTTCGCCGGTTTTGGCGTCAAGAGCTCGCAATACCGCGGGATGAGTGTTTTCGAGACGCGTAACCTCGCCGCCCTTCTGCACCGCATTCTCGCCATTCGATAAAGAAAAGACGACGCCATTGGCGATCACCGCCGGATCGGGATGATCGAAATTGCCCGCGATCCACTCCGGCGTGAGCGTCGGCGATCCTGTCTTCGGATCCTCCTCCACCTTGAACGCCATCATGCTGCCATGGGAAACATCGCCGTGAGTCAAGGGAAACTTTGGACCATTGGCCGCCGGCGGTCCCGCCATGGGCACGTAGAGCCATGTCTGGCCGCTGCCGTCTCTCGCCGTCGATAACCCTCCCCATATTCCGATGCCTTCACAGCACACTTGGCGGTCGTTGCCCAGCAGGGGAGAGACGTAAAGAGGCGTCTGATGGTCTTTTCCTCCCAACGCATCGGCATCGAGAAGGTAGACCACTCCTTCCTTGGCTCCGTGCGCCAACAGGTTTCTATTTCTCCATCCGAAATAGACGGGGCTGCTCGATCCTAAATCGAAATCCTTCTTATTCAGGTAGAGCCAGTTGGGCGGCAGGAAGTAGTCGGCCACCCCGAGCGGCTCCAGGCGCTGCGCGACAACACTGTTCGAGTAGTCGCCCGCCGCGGGATCGAATCTTCCATCCGCGGTGCCGCCATAAACGCGGCCGTTCTGGCCGATTACCGGGCCCCCTCGGCCCCAGATGCCGGCGGTATTCGTGTTGGATAAAAGACCTTGCTCGATCACCGGATGGTGACGGTCGCGAATATCGATTGAGTACACTCCGGAGATCCCATTGCCGCAACCCTGGGACAGCGTCGTATACACGCGTCCATTCACCAGGTTCAAGCTCCAGTTCTTCGAAAAGGGAGCAACGAACTGAACTGGCGGATAGCGAACGATCCCGCTGCCCAGATCAAGTCCGTACAACATGCCATCCGGGCCGATGAAATAGAGCGTGTTCGTGTTCTTATCGATCACGGGTGTAGCGGTGATGCCATTGGGGCAGAGAAAGCCACCCTGATAAACGTAAACGTGACTGCGAGACTCCACGAAGTTGTTCACCGTGTAGTGCCAGAGCTCCGTTCCCGAGTCTGCGGCGAGAGCAAAGAGCGTGCCCGAAATCCCGGCTACATAAACAACGGTTTTATTCCCTTCTTTGGTAGAAACATTTTCCGCCACTACCGGAGAAGTGATGGACCAGAGGCCTTGCGCGGCGCTATCGACTTTGGTCTTCCACTGTAGAGCCAGGTTGTGAACATTTTCAGGGCTGATGGAATGCTCTTCCGAAGCCCAGCCTGTCCGCTGGGGATCATGAGCAAACGTCGACCAATCGGCCGCCATGGCATTGCGGGAAGCGAAGAACAGCAGGCCTGCAAAGCACAGGAGCCAAAGGGGCAACAGTTTTCCGTTCAAAAGGCGACCACAAGTATTTCTCCTGCAAGACACAAGGCGCAAAATTGCCGCTTGATCACGAGTCATTCGGCTGGAACCCTCGCGCGATGGTAGCTCACCCCGGAAAAGGCTGTAAAGGCGCGCTTGTTTTTTGCGAGGGCCGCCGGCAAGGGCCAAAACGGAGTGGCCACCGCCGCATCGGTTTGCTGGCGTTTGCGTACGGGCCTTGCACGGATGCAGTGGTGTAGAGTCCAGATGCAACCCAGGGTTTCATCCTGGGGAATTTTCAGCCGTCCCTTGCGGAACTTGGTGGTGGGGTAAATCTACCCAGCACTGCGTGCTGGGCTATTTTCGCTCGTCCCTGCGGGACATGCACCAGTCACCCGTCGGTTTTCTTGGCTTTGGAAAAGCGGGGGCTTCCACCACTCGGACCAGCCTCACTCGATGATTTGAAACTGCTTGATTCGCTCTTCGTTGATGGTCAGTCCCAGGCCCGGCAAGTTGTCGTCAAGATCAATAAATCCGTCTTTGGCGCGCGGCTCGCCATCGAAGATGTACCAGAACAGCTCATTGCCCACCTCTACATCGACGGGCGGAAAGTACTCCGCCATGGGCGAGTTATAGCTCGCCATCACTACATGGTAGTTATGCATTTGTCCCGCGTGGGGAATCACGGGAACGGAAAATGCCTCGGCCATGGCCGAGATTTTTCTCGCCTGGCTGATGCCGCCGACACGGTTGGTATCGAATTGAATTACGTCCACGGCGCGCGCTTCCAGCAGATCGCGGAAACCATACGAGGTGAACTCATGCTCGCCGCCCGAAATCGGCACCCTTCCGTAAGACTTCAACTCCTTATACCCAGCAATATCGTCGGGAATGACGGGCTCTTCGAGCCAGCGCAGATTGAATGGCTCAAGCAAAGGAAGCATGCGCTTGGCGTAGTCCAGGGTCCAGCCCATGTAGGCGTCTGCCATCACATCGACTTCGTCGCCCACGGTCGCGCGCACCGTGCGAACCAGGTCGACATTGCGCTGCATTCCGGCGGCGCCCTCCACCGGTCCCCAGCCAAAGCGCAGCTTCATGGCTTTGTATCCTTCCTCCTTGTAGCGTTTCGCTTCGAACGCCAATTGCTCCAGCGGGCAGGAGTAGAGCCGGCTGGCATACACGGGGATGCGCGGCTTGGTTCTGCCGCCGAGCAGGCGAAACACCGGCTGCTTCGCCGACTTGCCGAGCAGGTCCCACAGCGCAATGTCCACCGCGCTGATGGCCGTCATCCCGATGCCCTTGCGCCCGAACGCCATGGTCTTGCGGTACATGTGCTGCCAGAGGAATTCGATATCCCAGGGGTCCGCTCCCAGCAGAATCGGTTTCAGATGATGATCGATTACCTGCTTGGCGACCAGCGGTGTCAGGGCGGCATTGCCGATGCCAACCAGCCCGTCGTCGCTCATGATCTCCACGACCAGCCAGCTGTGGAAGGTGAACGTGGTCATGCTGGAGGACTGCGGAAGGGAGAGCAAATCCATCGGGTTGGTGCAAAAATGCGGTGGCAACGGTGTCGTCTCTCCCGACCACTGCGCGACTCTGGTGCGTACTTCCCGGATCTTCATGTGAGCCCCAATTCCCCCGTTTTAGGAATAAATACCACCGCGTGAAAGGCTACTACATTCCTGGCTCGGGGACTTTGCCCACCCGGCGAACGCGGGTAGCGTCGTCTGCATCCAACAATCGTTGATAAGGAGACAGAGATGAACTATAGCCGCATTCGACCCCTGGCTTTGACAGCCGTTTTCGTGTTGAGTTTTTCTGCACCGGCTGCATTTGCCCAGAACTCCGATTCCGGGGCAAAGCAGGATATGAAGGACGCCGGCTCCGACACCAAGCATGCGGCTACCAGCGTGGGCCATGGCGTCAGCAAAGGGAGCGAGAAAGCGTACGACAAGACCAAGTCGGGCACCGAAAAGGGATACGACAAAACCAAGGCAGGCACGGAGAAGGCCTACGACAAGACCAAGTCGGGCACCGAGACCGGCTATCACAAGACGGCCCACGCCACCAAGAGCACCGCCCACAAGGTTGAGGGCAAGCCGGATACACCTGCCAACAACCCTCCTCAATAAGCAGCGGAGATCAGGGTTCGAGACTCCAGTCGCAAACTACGGTGTTGCCGGTGCGGCTGCTCTCGACCGCCATTTCGAGTATGCGCATGGTTCGCCAAGCCTGCAGCGGTGTCACTTCCAGGGTGGCATTGCCATGGATTGCGTCGCGCAGGTTGGTGTAGTAGCCGCGGTAATCCCCCGGCTCGGTAGGGATGCGCGTGGTCATTGGCTCGCCCGCCTCATCGGTGGTCAGGATGCCCCAGCGCTCGGGGCTTTCCACTCCCCATGGTTTGGAAGAAAACATATCGCCGGCGAGCAGATGGGCTTCCTGGGGATCGGTGCCGAATTTGCGAAAAGCGCCCAGGGTGCCGTTGAGGGTAAAGCGCGCCCCGGGATCGCGTGCCAGGCAGGTGGCGCGCAACCACACACTCAGCCCCGAGGGCGCGGGAGAAGATGCCTGCGCCAGCGGCGGCGGATAGTGCAGGTACAGGTCGAAGGAGTCATCCATCCGGGCGGCTTGCCGCTCCAAGCGGACGCTGGCCCATACCGATTGGGGAACGCCAAAGAGCACCAGCGCCTGGTCTACCAGGTGCGATCCCAAATCGACCAGAACGCCTCCGCCGGTTGACCCGTCTTCCCGCCAGGCATGCAGCCTCGGTTCGGGACGGTAGCGGTCGTAGTGGGATTCATACATGACTAACCGGCCCAGCTGATCGCCGTCAAGCAGCTTACGCACGGTCAGGAAATCGCCATCCCAGCGGCGGTTCTGGTACACGCTGAGCAGTCGCTTGTGCGAGCGGGCGAGCTGGATCAACTCCGCCGCCTCGGCCGAGGTTAGCGTGAAAGGCTTATCGACGACCACATCGCGGCCGGCCAGAAGGCATTGCCGGGCGATGGGAAAGTGGCTGGTGTTGGGCGTGGCGATGACCACCAGGCGGATGCTGGCGTCCTCAAGCATGGCCTCGACCGTGGGGACGACTTTCACATGGGGAAAGGCGACGGCGGCAGTGGAGCCGCTTCGCTGCACGATGGTGGCCAGCTCCAGGCCTTCGACGGCTTCGATCGAGTTCGATTGGAAGATGCGTCCGGCAAATCCAAAGCCAACCAGGCCCACGCGTATCGGTTTCATAGGTATCGTCAGCAACCCCTTTGTCCTTTTATATACGTGACTGGTGGCGTGGCTGCCGCGTCCGACCCTTCTTTGAGAGATGCCCGGCGGCCCCATTACCAACAGGCAGGCCGAGTGATTACTGACGGGCCATCGGATGCTTGACAAATGGGCAGGCAGGCAAGAGTATTGAAATTAATGCAAGTGCTTCACCATCCCGCTGGCTGTTGTTGCTGTGACAAGTGTTGTTCATTGTCATGCAGCATAAGCGGGTGTGAGTTTTTCTAGCAGAGAGGTAGGGTTTCCCTACCAGACTTTCGCATAACTCAGACAGATCCACACAACCGCTGCCCCCCGAGGCGAGCGGTTTTTTTATTTGGACGGAGACTATGGCGACCCTGGCGAAACTGAGTCATTTGCAACTGCTTGAGGCGGAGAGCATCCACATTTTTCGCGAGGTGGCGGCGGAGTTCGAAAAGCCGGTCATGCTGTACTCCATCGGCAAAGATTCTTCCGTCATGCTCCGGCTGGCGCAGAAGGCTTTCTATCCCGGGCCGATTCCGTTTCCTTTGCTGCATGTCGACACCGGGTACAAGTTCAAAGAAATGATTTCGTTTCGCGATGAGTACACCCGCCAGCTCGGGGTAGAGCTGCTGGTGTGGCGGAACGAAGAGGCCCTGGCCGCGGGGGCCAATCCCGTTGCGCTGGGAACTCGCCGCTGCTGCGGATTGCTCAAGACCACGGCTCTGCTGGATGGCCTGCGGGCGCATGGGTTCGATGCTGCATTTGGAGGAGCTCGCCGGGATGAGGAAAAGTCCCGCGCCAAGGAACGCATTTTTTCCTTTCGCGATAGCGCCGGGCAGTGGGACCCGAAAAACCAACGTCCCGAGCTGTGGAATATCTATAACGGCGGGGTAAACCCGGGTGAAAGCATACGGGTGTTTCCTCTGTCGAACTGGACGGAGCTGGATGTGTGGCACTACATCCACCAGGAAAATATTCCTGTGGTGCCGCTGTATTTTGCCCAGGAGCGGCGGATGCTGGTGCGCGGCGACAGCCTGATCCCGGTGGAACAGTCTTTCGTACAGGGTTTGCCGGGAGAAGAGCAGTGGATCAAATGCCGGCTGCGTTCCCTGGGGTGCAGCCCTTGCACCGGAGCCATCCGCTCCGATGCGGACACCATTCCCAAGATTATTGCCGAGCTGGTTGCCTTCCGATCGTCGGAGCGGGCGAACCGGGTGATCGACCACGATCAGGACGGATCGATGGAGTTGAAAAAACGGGAGGGTTATTTCTAAATGCCATCGTCGCTCGATCACGATTCCGGCGCTTTTGCTTTGGAAGAGATGTTTCTCGATGGAAGACTTTCTCGCCGCGGAGCAGGCGAAAGACCTGGTGCGCTTCAGCACCGCGGGCAGCGTGGATGATGGCAAGTCGACGCTGATTGGGCGGCTGCTGTATGACTCGCGGAACGTCTACGAAGATCACGTGCGCGCGGTCACCAAAACCGGTACCGCAAATGTGGCCACGGCGATTGATTTTGCCCAGCTCACCGATGGTTTGCGGGCGGAGCGGGAACAGGGCATCACCATCGATGTCGCCTATCGATATTTTTCCACCACCCATCGCAAGTTCATTATTGCCGATACTCCGGGCCATGAGCAGTACACGCGGAACATGGCAACAGGCGCGTCCACGGCGGACGTGGCCATTATCCTGGTGGATGCGCGTAAAGGCATCCTGACGCAGTCGCGCCGCCATGCTTACATCGCTTCGTTGCTGGGGACGCGCCATGTGGTGGCCGCCATCAACAAGATGGACCTGGTGGACTACTCGCGCGAGGTCTACGAAGCGCTGTGGCATGACCTGCAGCAGCTGGCGGAGAAACTGGGCATTGCCGGCCTGCAATCGATCCCGGTAAGCGCGCTGCTCGGCGACAACGTAGTCGAGCGGGGAACGAACATGCCGTGGTATGAAGGGCCAACGCTGCTCGAATATCTGGAGACGGTGCCGACCGGGCAGGATAGGGCGAGCGCTCCTTTCCGCCTGCCTATTCAGCGGGTTATTCGCCCCGATCAGCACTACCGCGGCTTCGCCGGACAGATTGCCGCGGGAAGCGTGTGGCCGGGCGACCGGGTAGTCGCTCTGCCGTCGGGTAAGACCAGCCGGGTAAAAAGTATCACCACCTTCGACGGCGATCTGGAGCATGCGTTCGCGCCCATGTCGATTGCCGTGACGCTCGAGGATGAGCTGGACATCAGCCGTGGCGAGATGCTCGCGGCCGCGCATGAACCGCCGGCCGTGGCGGCGAACTTTTCGGCGGCTGTAGTTTGGATGAATGCCGAGCCTCTCGATCCGCGCAAGACCTACCTGCTGAAGCACACGTCGCAGACGGTCAAGGCCACGGTGAGAGCCCAGCAACGTGTGAACATGCAGACGCTCGAGCCTGAGACGGCGGCCACGCTCGAGCTCAACAGCATCGGCGTAGTGGAAGTGGAAACTACCCGTCCCCTGTTTCTGGACACATATGGCGCACAGCGCACAACGGGCAGCTTCATTCTGATCGACGCGTTAACCCACGCGACGGTGGCTGCCGGGATGGTGCGTGAGATTCGGAGCGGACGCGTCAAGCCCAATGAGCGTACTGTTGCGGCCATCGCCGTGCGGAATGGCGAGTTGCTTCGCCTGCTCGAGACTGCGTTGCTCGACGCCGGCGTGGATGCAGTGCGTACCCGGACAGGAAATCAAGAATTGCTACAGAAGTTGTTGCAGTTGGGAGTCGTGGTCCTTATCGAGTCCGCGGGGCTGGAGCAGTTTCCCAGCGAGATATGTTGGGCGTTCCCCGGCACGAATGGATCCCAGGTGCTCGCCTTCGAGCCGCTTGCTGGATTGCCGGATGACCCTGCGCAGGCGATCGCGCTTGTTTTGCGCTCGCTGGCCCAAGCCCAGATTATCTCCGCTGACGCGGACGGGAGTAGGAAATGAATACGCTTCTTCAGGAAAAGGTAGCCGACGCGCAAAGCCTGGTAAGAGAACAAATTATGGAGGCCCGCAGAGAAGACATTTGCGTGACCAGCAGCTTTCAGGCGGAAGATATGGTAGTGGTTCACCTGGTGCGCCAGATGATGGCCAGTGTGCCGGTTATTTTTCTCGACACCGGCTACCACTTCGCGGAAACCTATGAGTATCGCGATCAGCTCACCCGGAAGTGGGGCCTGAACCTGGTGAACGTGTTGCCCGACCTGACGGTTGCGCAACAGGAGTCGAGGTTCGGCATTTTGAACCAGACAGCGCCTGACCGCTGCTGCGGAATGCGCAAGGTAGGTCCACTGTTTGCCGCACTGGAGCCCTATCGCCTGTGGTTCACAGGTCTGCGGCGCGAGCAGGCGAAGACACGAGCCAACCTGCAGACAGTCGACCCCTTCAAGTTGCCTACCGGCAAGAGGTTGCAAAAGGTGAGCCCGCTGGCGGACTGGTCGACCAGGGACGTGTGGCAGTACGCTGAGCAGTATGACATACCGCTACTGCCGCTCTATGAAAAGGGCTACACCAGTATTGGATGCGAACCATGCACCAGTCTTCCTTTTGATGCCGCTGACCCCCGATCAGGCCGCTGGGGTGGACGCAAGCAAGAGTGCGGTATCCACGTACAAGTGGAGTAGAAGAGAGGGCCTGCATGCTGCAACTGATGATTGGGTTTGTCATCGCGGTGGTGATCGCGCTCACGGGTGTGGGAGCGGGCGTGGTTACGGCACCGTTATTGATACTCTTTCTTCACGTGCCAGTGGAGATAGCGGTCAGCACCGCGCTGGCGTATGCAGCCATCGTGAAGCTGATCGTGGTGCCGGTGCAGATGTGGCGTAAGCAGGTCTCCTATCGCATCCTGTTGTGGATGCTGTTGGGGGGCATCCCCGGGGTGATCCTGGGCTCGCTGTTCTTTCACCACGTTGCGGTACACGGACCGAAAGCGCTGCTTTACGTAGTGCTGGGTTCCATTATTATTTTCTCCTCGGGCTGGCAGTTATTTCGCCACTTCCGTCCGGATGCCATCAGCCGGCCTGTGAAGGACCGTCCCCGGTGGATTGGCTTGATCACTTTCCCTATCGCCGCGGAGGTAGGTTTTTCTTCTTCCGGCGCCGGGGCTTTGGGCACGGTTGCGCTGCTGGGGCTTACGTCGCTCAGCACAGCGCAGGTGGTAGGGACGGATCTTACCTTTGGCCTCGGACTTTCCCTGGTAGGTACGGGGATCCACATGATCGGGGGCGCTTACGACACCGCGTTGCTATGGAAGTTAGGGATTGGCGGGGTGTTTGGCGCGCTTGCCGGCAGTGGCGTGGCTCCACGCATACCCAACCGCCAGCTGCGCTTTGCGCTCTCGCTGTGGCTGCTCTTTATTGGCTTCCAATTTGTCTACCAGGCGGCTCACTTCGGCGTTAAGTAACCGCGATTGCCCAGCGGTCGCTTCGCATAGAAGGGGCGGTTCGAGTCGAACACTTTTCTGCCGGGGCTTGCGATCCCACTCAAGCCAAAAGCGGGCTTAAATGGGGCACCCAGGCTTTTCTTGACGCAGATTCAAGTGTCGAGGCGGAATTTGGTTTCGGCCAGGCGGTACATTGGGCGCCATACGAGGCGGTTCACCGTCACGACCATGAGCGACATGATGATGGTAGCCAGCAGCAGAATGGAAAATTGGCCGTGATCGCTGGCTGCGCTGATTTGCGCGCCCAGTCCCAGGGTCTGCAGGGTGCGGTCCTTCAGGTGAAAGTACTCCGCGATGATGCTGGCGTTCCAGGCGCCGCCCGACGCGGTGACCAGCCCGGTTACCAGGTAAGGAAAGATGCCGGGCAAGATCACGACCTTCCAACGCTGCCAGCGGGAGAAGTGGAAGAGCGTGGCCACCTCCTTCAAGTCGGAGGGGATGGCGGTGGCGCCGGCAATTACGTTGAAGAGGATGTACCACTGGGTACCGAGCAACATCAGTGCAATCGAACCAATGCCCAGCCCTCCGCCCCAGCGAACCAGCGCGATGAGCAGAATGGGGAAGATTGCCGTAGCCGGGTAGGACGCCGCGATCTGAGCTAACGGTTGGGCGATCCTGGCCAGGCGGGGATGAAAGCCGATGGCGACGCCTGCTGGGATGGTCCAGGCCGAGGCGATCAGCAAGGCTGCGTTCACACGAAGGAATGTGGCGCCCGCGCCCTTCAGAAGCTCCACGAACTCCGCGGCATGCACGTGGCGTAGCAACTCCAAGGCACGGAAGGCGGCAAACGCAACCAGCAAAGTTACCGCGACGATCAGCGTTCCCGCGGCCAGCCGGGATGGTTTGCGCGGCTCGTGGTGAGTGTGTGCAATAAATTCGCGCTGCTTGCGCTGGGCGATGCCGCTATAGATGCGCTCGCTCGCCGGCACCAGGGTCACTTGTCTTAGCCAGGCCAGTGCGTTGGAATTTTGCAGCACGAACAGGATGGGCGAGGTTTTACGGCTGGTGCTCTCTCCCTGCTCGAACTTGAATTTGTCCGCCCAGGCAATTACGGGCCGCCACACCAACTGATCGGTGGCGACGATGATGAGGATCATGGTTACCGAACCCCACAACATGCCGCGGTTGTCGCCGGTGCTGGCGGCCGTTTGCAGGTAAGAGCCCAGGCCGGGGAGACGGAAGTCGCGATCGCCCAGGACGAACATCTCGCAGGCCATCAGGAAAAACCAGCCGCCGGCGACGGAGACCATGGAGTTCCACACCAGCCCGATGGCTGCGTAGGGCAATTCGAGCTGCCAGAAGCGCTGCCACGCGGAAAAGCGAAACACTCCGGACGCTTCGCGAAGCTCGCGCGGCAGACTCTTGAGCGAGGAGTAGAAACTGAAGGCCATGTTCCAAACCTGCCCGGTGAAGATCAACAGGATGGCGCCCAGTTCGATGCCCAACTGGCGGCCGGGGATGAGCGACACCATGGCCAACATCACTCCCGGAAGGAAGCTCAAAACCGGAATGGACTGCAGGATATCGAGGACCGCGATCATAAAGGCTTCGGCGCGCGGATTGTAGGCGGCGATGTAGCCGTAACCCACGGCGAAGCATAGGCTGAGCAGGTAGGCGACGCCGATGCGGACCACGGAATAGAAGGCGTAGAGGGGCAGCATCCGCGGTGAAGGCGAAATAGCGATTGAGGCGACGGGATGCCCCATCCAATACTGGGCGATGCGCAGGACAGCGTAAAAGAGGGCCAGCCCACAGGCAGCGACGCTCAGATCGAGGAAGAAAGGCCAGGTGCGCTCCAGCACCAGCGAGCGGGAGAGGGTGGGCGTGCGGGTTGGCAAGGCCGGCGCGCTCATTCCGCCTGGGCCTCCTCAACCGCCTCCGCCGTCTCTTCCTGTTCCGGCAGCACGAACCTTCTGCGTGAGGCGTCAAAGTCGAACAACTCCGCGTAGCGGCCCCAGCTGATTGCGGTCTCCAACTGGCGGAGCGTTTCATCCGCGCTGAATTGCTCGTCGAGCATGTCGAGGAAAAACTCCTCCGGGACGGTGTGATCTGACTTGGTGTCGAGCGCGCGGGTAATCTGGCGCAAGAGGAGCACGTTTTCGACCGCGGCTTTGCGAAAGAGTTCTTTTTGCCGCAGGATCTCTGATTCGGCATATTCCCGGCCGGCTGGAGTAATGGCGGCGTCGCCTTCTTCGACCTTGAGAAAGCACAGCAATTGTGCGGCGTCGACAATCGGCAGCAGGTCATCGATTTCGAAGGCGAGGTCATCCGCCAGGCGATAGATATCCGCCCGGCCGTTGTAGTCGATCAGCAGTTCGAGCAGGCCGGCAATGCCGCCGGGGCGCGCATGAGGCAGCATCTGGTAGTGCATCTGCCGTTGGTCGCGGGCGGCCAGCCGCTGGGGGACGGCGGAGGGGGCTACATCGGGACGGGTGAGCACTTTGTAGATGTAATCGACCAGTTGGGTGAAGGCGGCGCTTTTGCGGTCTCGCGGCTGGGTCAGGGTCACGGCGAAATCCACACGCACATGCCCCGGGTTGCGGCCCAGCACGATGATGCGATCGGCCAGCAGCAAGGCCTCTTCAATGTTGTGCGTCACCAGGAAGATGGACTGGGTGGGAATCGTCTTCTTGTGCCACAGCTCCAACAGTTCGCTGCGCAGATTCTCGGCTGTGAGCACGTCGAGGGCAGAGAAGGGCTCATCCATAAAGAGGACTTCCGGCTGTACCACCAGGGCGCGGGCGAACCCTACGCGCTGCCGCATTCCCCCGGAGAGCTCTTTGGGATACGCGGCCTGGAAGCCATCGAGACCGACGGTATTCAGGATCTTGAGACTCTGCTCCCTCCGCTGCTCGGCGGTGATGCCGCGGGCAATGAGGGGCGCCTCGACGTTCTCGAGCACGGTGAGCCAGGGAAAAAGAGCAAAGCTCTGAAAAACGATGCCGACGTTGACCTGGGTTTGCAGAATCGGCTTGCCGTGCCAGAAAACCTGGCCGGCGGAGGGCTGCGAAAGGCCGGCCAGCATACGCAGCAGGGTGGACTTGCCCGAGCCCGAAGGACCCAGCAAGGCAACGATTTCCCCCTGGACGATGGCGAGATCGGTGGGGGCGATCACCTGAATGCGGTTCTCGCTGGGCTGGGCGTAGTACTTCTCTACCTGCTGGGCGCGAATGATCGGTTCAGCCATCGGGAAATGTCCAACTAAAGATTTTTTGTTGATCAGGTTAATCTTATATGGAGAACGAGCACGGCCAGCCGCACACAGAAGGACGCAACATTCCCCGGAGCAACAGCATCTGAGTTGGAGGCGTATGATTCAGGAGGCCTCGCCACCTCAGTATTTTCCCTCTGGATCCTGATCGTGAGCTGCTTCGCCTGATCTGGAGAGCGGTTGAGGAAAGTCAGAACCACTCAGGAGCAAATGACCAATTCACAAGCAAAGCCCAAGGTGCTGGTAGCCGACGACGAACGCGTGATCGCGGACACACTGGCCATTATCCTAAATCAAAGCGGGTTTGAAGCCACGGCGGTTTACAACGGCGAAAAGGCCGTGGAAGCGGCCCGCATTCTCAAGCCCGACATGCTTATCTCCGACGTCATCATGACCGATATGAACGGTATTGACGCGGCGATTACTATCCGGACGATGCTGCCTTCGTGCAAGATCCTGCTGTTTTCGGGTCAGGCTGCGACGGCGGATCTTCTCGACCGGGCGCGCGTTCAGGGCCACGAATTCGAAATTCTGGCTAAGCCTGTTCATCCGCAGGACCTGCTGGCTCGTCTGCGCAGCTAGGCAGGGCGGCGGGCCGCTGTTTGGCGGAAGCCGATTTGATGACAAGGCGGGAAGCGCCGTCCGGGGCGAAAGGGATTGCTGCCCTGGCGGCGGCTTCCCGCATCATCTTTTTCACTGACAATTCATCTAGGGTGGCCGCGGAGACGGACGTCGCGTCCGAAAGCTGCCGATTGAGGGCCCGTTAGTTTCCCACATCTCCCGACAAAGACGTCGTGAGATATGGGGCACCCGCATCTGTGGTTGGGACAACTTCTCAGGGCCCTGTGGTTTGGATAACACCTCGAGCAGTGGCCGGGACAACTCCTTCAGATTAGCGGTTCGGACCACATCTCAGTGGACCGGACAGTGTTCGCGCGTTGATACTCTTTGGGTCATGAAAATACTGGCTGCGATTGCGCTGTTGGTTTTTGCGGGGTCTGGCGCGGCGGCGCGGGACGATGCAAAGCTCGACGCGCGGGCGCAGGAGCTTATCCGGCTGCTCCAGTTGCAGGTGCTGCCGAAGGAATCGGGCTACCTGGGAATCATTGGCAAGTCCGCCCAGGTGGCGGCTGTCGACGGTCACTTGCTGGCGGTGCAGAGCCAGAACTACTACATGCTGACCAGCGATCTGCCTCTGGACTACCTGCACTGGCTGGCATCCGACGATACCCACATCCTGATCGAAGGCGGCCCGGTGGATTACTTCATCTTCCATCCCGATGGGCGCGCGGAGATGGTTACGTTGGGCATGGACCTGGCCGCGGGCCAACGGCCCGTGGTGGCTGTGCCCGGCGGTTGCTGGAAGGCGCTGCGCCTGCGCGACGGCGCGCGCTATGCGTTGATGGCTAACACGCTTTCTCCCGAGTTCACGCCGGACCGGGTGAAGATCGGCGAAGGAGACGCCTGGCTCAAGCGCTTCACGGGCAAAGCACCCTGGGCCAACCAGAAGACGCTGCGCCTGCTGATTGGCCCTAACTGGAAGCCCTGATCAGATGGAAAGACTCAGGACGCGATTGAGACGTTGAACGAAAGTAGCCGGGTCCTGCAACGGTACCCCTTCCATGAGCAGAGCCTGATCGAACAGCAGCCAGGCGGCGTCCTGGGTGAGAGCGTCCTCAGGCCTCGCCAGCAGCTTGCGGACGATCTCGTGATCCGGGTTGATCTCGAGCGTCGGCTTGGGCAGAGGAATATCCTTCTGCCCCATGGCGCGCAGCATCTGCTGCATTTGCAGCGAGGGCTCCTCTTCATCGGAGACGATGCAGGAGGGGCTGTCCGCGAGCCGCACCGAGACGCGCACATCTTTCACCTTGTCTCCGAGCGTGGCTTTGAGCTTCTCCAGGAGAGGCTTCAGCGCTTCAGCCTTATCCGGCTCGGCGCTGTCCTTGAGGTCGTCGCCGGTCGATGCTTTGTTTACCGACTTGAGGTCGGTTTCGCCGTATTTCTCGACGCCTGAGAAGACGATTTCGTCGATTTCGTCATCGAGGATCAGGACTTCAAGATCCTTCTTCTTGTAAATTTCGAGCAGTGGCGAAGTGCGCAGCAGGGACTCTGCGCCGCCGGTAATGTAATAGATACTGTTCTGCCCTTCCTTCATGCGCGACTTTACTTCGGCCAGGCTGGTGAGGCCTTCCGCTTTGGTGGATTTGAAGCGGATGAGATCGAGCAGCAATTCACGATTGGCGAAGTCGCTGTATAAGCCTTCTTTCAGGGGGCGGTTGTACTGGGTAATGAACTTGAGATACTGCTCGGGCTGGTTGGCGGCAACGCTTTTCAGCTCGGAAAGTATCTTCTTCACACTGGCGGTGCGGATACTGGTGAGGACGCGATTCTGTTGCAGCATTTCGCGGCTCACATTCAGGGGCAGGTCCTCGCTGTCGATGATGCCGCGGATAAAGCGCAGATACTGTGGCAGAAGCTCTTTTGAATCGTCCAGGATGAAGACGCGTTTTACGTAAAGCTTTATCCCCCCCTTGTATTCCGCCTGGTAGAGATCGAGGGGAGCTTTGCTGGGCACGTAAAACAGCGTGGTGTAGTCGAGGCTTCCTTCAGCCTTGGTGTGGAACCAGAAGAGCGGATCTTCCCAGTCACCGGAAATCGATTTGTAGAGCTCTTTGTAGTCGTCGTCGGTCAGCTCGCTTTTGGGACGGCGCCAAAGAGCGCTGGCGGCGTTGACCTGTTCGGTGGTGCGGGTCTTGATCGACTTCTTTTCGGTTTCGTTCCACTCGCTCTTGTCCCAGGTGAGGAAAATGGGAAAGGCAATGTGGTTGGAGTATTTCTTCACCAGCTCCTGCAAGCGCCAGCTGTTGGCGTACTGCTGGCCTTCCTCGTTCAAGTGAAGAAGTATGGTGGTGCCGGCGACGAGCCGCTCGGCTGGCTCGATATCGAAGCCGCTCTTGCCGTCGCTGATCCAACGCCAGGCGTTCTCCTGGCCGGCTTTGCGGGAGACTACTTCGACACGGTCGGCGACCATGAAGGCGCTATAGAATCCCACCCCGAACTGGCCGATGAGATTGGAGTCCTTTTTGGCATCCGCGGAGAGTTGGGCAAGGAAATTCTTGGTGCCGGAACGGGCGATGGTGCCGAGGTTCGAGACCAACTCCTCCTCAGTCATGCCAATGCCGGTGTCGGCGATGGTGAGGGTTTTGTTCTCCTCGTCGAGCTCCAGATCAATGCGGGGATCGAAGGGAAGGGACTTGTAGGCGTCATCGGTGAGCGTCAGGTGGCGAAGCTTGTCGAGGGCGTCGGAGGAGTTGGAGATGAGCTCGCGCAAAAAGATCTCAGGATGCGAGTAGAGCGAGTGGATGATCAGTTGCAGCAGTTGACTGACTTCGGACTGGAACTCATGTTTCGACATAGAGTTCTATTATCAACAAAAAAAGGCGGAAATGAGAGCCTCCGGCCGGCGGGGACGCGCTTGACTATGGGGGACGGGTGAATTACAAGAGACTGTCCCAGCCCCAACCAGGCGGAAGGAGCCTTATGCCGGTGCGAACCCATCATCGCAGCGAAGCGGCTGCTTGGCTAACGCTCGTGCTTTGGGTGACGAGTGGGCTTTCCCAGCAGACCACGGTGGGTCAGAACGGATTGAACGCCGTGGCGGATGGCGCAACTCTGCAGGTGACTGCGCTGCGAGACGACATCCTGCGGGTACGGCTGTGGAAAGGCAATGCCGAGCCGGAGGACGCTTCGTGGGCGGTGCTACCGGAGTCACGCGCGAGCCGGGTACCGGTGACGGCGGAAGCGCGCGGTTTTGCCACCAAGGCGTTGCGGGTGAGCGTAGATGGGCATCTGCTGCTTACGGTGACGGACCTTGAAGGCAATGTTTTGCAGAAGGACGCCGCGCCGGTTCTTTGGGAAGGAACCCGGTTCACGGTCAACAAACAGCGCAGTTTCAGCGACCACTTTTTCGGTCTGGGAGACAAGCCGGGGCCGCTGGATCGTGCGGGCCAGGCGTTCACAATGTGGAATACCGACGCCTTTGGATGGCAGGAGTCGACCGATCCGATTTACAAGAGCATTCCGTTCTTTTTGAACATCAACCACGGGCGCACGCTTGGGGTTTTCCTGGACAACACGTGGCGGACAGACTTTGATTTCGGCCACGCGGATACCACGCGCTACACCTTCGGTGCGCTGGACGGCCCGATCGATTATTACCTTATCTACGGTCCGGAACCCAAGCAGGTGGTGACGGATTGGGCATGGTTGACGGGGCCAACTCCTCTACCGCCATTGTGGGCGCTGGGCTTCCAGCAGTCGCGCTATTCGTATTTTCCCGAGAGCCAATTGCGCGAGATAGCGGATCGATTGCGCAAGGACCATATTCCGAGTGACGTGCTGTGGTTAGACATCGACTATCAGCATGACAACTGGCCGTTTACGGTGAACACCGACGCCTACCCGAACTTTAGCGGCATGGTGAAGGATCTGGCCGGCCAGCATTTCAAGCTGGTACTGATCACGGACCTGCACATCGCAAGGCAGCCGAATGTGGGCTATGCGCCGTATGACTCGGGGGTGGCAGGCGACCATTTCGTGAAGAACCCGGACGGTTCCACTTATGTGGGCAAGGTGTGGCCTGGGCCGGCGGTGTTTCCCGATTTTACCCGGGCGCAGACCCGCGAGTGGTGGGGAACGCTCTACAAGGATTTCATTCGAGAAGGGGTCGCCGGCTTCTGGAATGACATGAATGAGCCGGCTGTTTTTGACGGCCCGGGGAAGACGATGCCGGATGACGTGCAGCATCGGATCGACGAGCCTGGCTTTCGCAAGCGCACCGCGGCCCATACTGAGATCCACAACATTTTCGGAATGGAGAACTCTCGTGGAACCTATGAGGGTGAGCTCGCGTTGCGGCCGAACGAACGGCCATTTGTGATGACGCGGGCGAGCTACGCCGGCGGCCAGCGCTACAGCAGCACGTGGACGGGGGATAACAGCTCCACCTGGAATCATCTGCGCATGACCGTGCCGCAGATTATCAACCTGGGACTTAGCGGGTTTTCGTTAACCGGGGCAGATGTAGGTGGATTCGCGGGCTCTCCACCGCCCGACCTTTTGACGAAGTGGATCGAGACGGCGGCCTTTCAACCCATCGACCGGGATCACTCTGCGAAAGGAACCCGGATGCACGAGGTGTGGGTGGATGGACCCGAGCAAGAGGCCGTCCGGCGCCGCTTTATTGAAGAGCGGTATCGGCTTATGCCGTACTTGTACACGGTAGCCGAGGAAACTTCGCACGATGGAATCCCCATCAACAGGCCGCTCTTTCTCGAGTTTCCCCATGCGACGGAGGATGGCAGCCCATACGACCTGACGACCGGTGGGAGTGAGTTTCTGTTCGGTAGCCGCATCCTGGTTGCGCCCAATCCTTCACCGGAAGAGATTGCTCCTTACACCATTCACCTGCCTCCCGGCACCTGGTACGACTATTGGACGGGAGAGCAGCTTACGCGCAGCAAGCTCAGCGGAACGCTGGATCTGGAGCAGCGCGATAAGGTGTTGGCGCAGAAGCCGCTGATGGTTACACCAAAGCTGGAGCAATTGCCGGTTTACGTGCGTGGTGGCAGCATCCTTCCCCTGGCGCCGCTGACGCAGAGTACGGCCGAGACACCGAGTGGCCCCTTGACGCTGCGGGTCTTTCCCCAGGCGGCCGGGGTGAACGTCCCTGAGCCCTGTGCCGGCGAGGTCTACACCGATGACGGCCACAGCTTTGACTTTCGCCAGGGTGAGTTTGCCCGCATCCATTTTACCTGCTCGGTTGCGGCGGATGGATCACTGCACGTGGACCTGGCGAAGCAGGAAGGAAATTGGAAGCCCTGGTGGCATGAATACCGCGTGGAAGTGGTGGGTTGGACGCCCAAGGCAACTCGCGCATCCGTGGACGGCAAGAACATGGGAATGACCCAGGTGGATGGACGCTGGGGAGTTACGGTCCCGGCGAATCCTGCTGGGATGCAGGTTGTGCTGGAATGAAGCCTGTCTCGTACCCTTCAGCTGGCCTGGCTATTTAGTGCAACAGGCCGAAGACGGCTACGCTGTTTGGCGTCCCTACGTAGACGTTGCCGTTGGCGATCATGGGTGGAACGAATTTGTTGAAGGAAAAGTGATCGCGATTATTTGCGGCCTGATTGCTGTCGTATAGCTCGTTAGGTATGTTGGTGGCGTCGTAGGCGTGCAGGATGCCCGCGCCACCCTGGGTTTCGACCGCCCAGACGATCGTGTTCTGGGCGCCGTTGGAGCTTACGCTGGGAGTCGCGCCAGGATAGCCAAAGCTATTGGCAGACTGGCTGGCAGGAGTGGTGGCCAGGAGCGCGTTGGCGATGGGGAACGCTTTCAAATGATCGCCGTTCCCTGCGTAATAAAGAGTGTTGTTCGCGTAGGCGGCCATGGACCAGGCGCCGCCGCTTAACGCATCGGGCAACTCCTGATAGATTGCATTGTTACTACTAAGGTTGAACTTACCCATGTTATCGCGATCGACTACATAGACGTTGTGGTCTTTGCCGGCGCCGACCGCGAGGCGCCTTGTGTGGTTGCTGGAATCGGTCATGTCGGGCAATAGCAGTGCGCCACCGGAACCCAGGTCCTGGTCTGCATCGCTCTCAGACTGCAGATCGTAAGCGGCGAAGTAGTCGGCAGGCGCAAGGGTGTTGTTGGTGGTGGATACTTTCATGAACGCGTTGCCAAAATCCCCGTGAACCGGGAAGCCGCTCGCGTTGAGCGTCTGGTCAAAGGTACCGTTTGCGTCGAGGAAGTAAATGTTGCCCTGAGCATCCCCGGCCAGGCCTGCGCCACTCATCCATACTGAGCCTTCGCCATTGCCAAAGTGAGGGGTGGATGGGCCATTCGGCGTCAGGTTCAATACGCCGGTTTGTTGCAGGGTAGTCTCACTGTAAGCCATCAGCCAGCCGGTGTAGGGGTCGTCGTCGCAGTGCGACGTCCAAGCCAGGTAGAGTTGGCCATTCATCAATAACAGGCCGACGCGCTCCGCATATTGAGCAGGATTAAAGACCTGCATGCCATTGGTTGAGCCATAACCGGTCCCGGGGAACGTTGCCTGAATTTCCGAGGGACTGCCCGGCAGTTCGGCGCCCGTCGCAAGATCCAGCGCGTGCAGCCGCTGGTGATAGTTGCTGCTCGTGTCTTTCGACATGGCGACAAAGAATACGGCGCCGTTTGTTCCGTAGGCGCGGTCGATGACTGGAGTGCCGGTAATACCGATCTCGGGTGAGATCTGGCCGCAGCCATGATCGTCGCTGGTCGTCTCGTTCGCGCCCAGCGAAGATACCTGCCACAACTGCGCGCCAGAGTCTGCGTCGAAGGCATAAACACTTCCGTGTTCTGTCACCACGATCAGCACATTATGCGTTTGACCGGAAATAGAGAGACTACTTACATACAAAGGTTGGCCGTCCACCTTGCCATCCACCGGCAATTCGCGAATTTTGCCAAAGGAGGTGGAGTTGACATTCTGCGGCGTCAGCATGGTTTCCGCGGAGTACCATCCATCGCGGGCGTTGTCGTTGTGGTAGGTAGTGACATTCACGCCCGAGGAGGCGGTTACCGAGAGTGCCAGCGCGGCGGTGTGGGTGAGCGTAGCGGAGACGCCGGTGAATACGACGGAGGCATTGCCCAATGCGGCATTGTTGGCGGCGGAAAGGGTGACACTTTGCGGCGTGGCGGCAGTGAGGGAGAGCGTGGCCGGACTAGCGGTCACCCCTGCAGGCAAGCCGCTGAGAGCAACGCTGACATTGCCTGAAAAACCGTTCAGTGCGGTGGCGGAAAGCTGGACCGGTTGCCCTGCCGCGCCCGGGCTTATGCTCAGCGACTGGGGAGTGATGGCCAAGGAAAAGTCAGGCTGTGGCGGCGGGGGCGGAGCGGTCACGGTGACGGCCAGCGAAGCTGTGTGGGTGAGGCCGCCCGACGTTCCGGTAAACGTAGCAGTCGCTGTTGCCGGCGCAGTGCCCAGCGGCGCGGTGAGCGAGAGGGGGGCAGCGCTGCCCGGCGTAAGCGTAATGGAAGACGGCTGCACGGTCACCCCGTTGGGTAAACCAGTCAGCACGACCTGGACGTTTGCGGAAAAGCCATTGAGGGCGGTTGCCAGAAGAGAAGTGGTGACCGCTGTTCCATTTGCCACCAAGGTCACGGCCGCCGGCGTGGCGCTCAGCGAGAAATCCGGCTGGGGAGCAGCTGGCTGGACGGTCAACGACCCCTGGGTAGTTGCGGTCTGCCCGCTTACGGTGGTGGTAAAGACAACAGTCGCTGTTGCAGCATGCGCGGTGGCTGCCGCCGTCATGGTAAGCGGCAATGCCACGCCGGGAGAAGCCGATAGCGTTGCGGGGGTGATGGTGACGCCAGCTGGAAGCCCAGACACGGCGATTGCCGCCGCTCCGCCGCCCGAAGGCGCGGAGAGTAGCAGGGAAGCCTGTTGTCCGGTTGCGCCCGCGGTCAACGTAAGGCTAGCGGGAGTAAGAGTCAACGTGGGTTGAGCGGTGTTGCCGGAGTTGCTGCTGCCGCTGCAAGAGATCAGACCGGCGACAAGCAGGGCTGTGGCAAGCAGCGGGAGAGTGTTGCCGCGGGAGCGATGGAGTTGGCGGATGGAGTGAGACACGGGGGCTCCGGGGGTGTCCGGTTGGACTGCTGGGCTTGGGACCGTCGATCGTAGCCGGTCGGTGATTAGCCGGTCGAGTGTGATCCGGTCAGGCTCAGCCAGCCAGGGTGAGCTGGTCCGGCTGCAGCGTTGGTGAAATCTGACTTAGCATCCCGCTCAAAGTGTTATGCCGCCATGACACCTTTGGGCCATATTTGTAGCTCGATGGCACACCCGGTTTGACGTGGAGGCAGCGTTACTGAGCAGAAGGACGCAGATTGAGGGTCTTTGGATGCTTGGGTGGTAATGAATGGGCAGAGTGCATCGCTGTGCTGGTAATTTCGGGGTAAGATATCAGTAATATATAAGAGATAATAAAGTTGCTAATGCGACTAACTCCCAATTATTTATTTGACATCGTCAAAAGTTTTCTGCTATTCGTTATGCACTGTATTCCTTCTTTCCTGTAACGGCGCGCCTCACGCCTGAGTATATTATCGTGGCGTCGTAGCAGTATTTCGAGCACCGCAGGTCCCTCGTGGGCGCCGCCAATTCCCTCTACGATTCCCGCGACGGACTGGATTTTGTCCGGCGAAGTCTCTCGACGTAAGCCGCCCAGTAAGCAGGCGGTGCGCTTTTGAGCAGGCATCGAACTCAGTGTTCGATGACGATCACAAGGGAAAGTATCGAGGCTTCTCGCCGTAGCTGTTACAGACTAAACCCGGGTGAACCGAACCTCTACGTGCGCGGCCGTCATTGACCCGCCCGTTCGACTACAACAGAAATGACGCGCAGGCGCTTGCTGCCCCATTGTGCTTTGCATCACGACTTGCGGCGGTATCCGTCCCACGGCGCGATCGCGGCGTTATATCTATATGGCGTAATATGGCGCTTAAGATTCCCAGGAGAAATATGACAGATCGTCTTGGGATGCCTCCGATTGTTGGACACCCCTTTGCAACGGGTTTCCGGTGTTGAGTTCCTACTGCCTTGGGCGATCTGCCTATGCGACAAGCGATTCAAGAAAGGCTCGTTCATGGCAGGAATTGGCTTAAGACTTCGAACCATTCGTCGCCAGTGGCAGCTCTCCTTGCGAGAAGTGGAAGAACGCAGTCTTCGCTTTGCCCAGGAGAGGGGCAACCAGTCCTACCAGGTGTCCGCCAGCTGGCTGGATCGGCTGGAACGGGAAGAACATGAATTAACGGTTAACAAGCTGATCTCCCTCTCGGAAATCTATAACGTGCCAACCGACCAGTTGCTGCGCTCGATGTATCCGGAAAGCGTGCAACCGTTGTTGCTGAAGCAGCTATCCAGTCCCAACGCGACGATCCTGTTGACCGAAGGGCCGCTGGAGGAGCAGGCAAAATACCTGTTGCCGGACGCGCCTGCGATCGAGGCGCCGGAGGAGACGACGCTGCTTTCCGCGGAGCTGGGCCAGTTTCTGGCGCCGTACAGGCGGGGCATCATTGGCAAGCGTGACCTGACGCTGGATCCAATGATTCCGTCCGGCTCGATCGTGCAAATCGATACGCAGAAGCGTGCGATCTCGGCAAGGAAAGATTGGAAGCACGAATTTCAAAGGCCGATTTATTTTCTTATGACCCGGGACAGTTACGTTTGCGGCTGGTGCGAGTTGGATAAGGCCTCGGACTGGTTGACACTGATCCCACACCCGCTGTCACCGGTTTCCAGCCGGCGCTGGAAGTATCGAAAAGAGATTGAGAGCCTGGGCCGGGTGATTGTAGTGGCAATTCGGTTGGGGTCCTGAACGGATCTCGGATGGGTGGCTGGCAAGCTAGAGTGCCCTTTGCAAGTCTGCGAGGGTAGAGAAGTTTGCCGCCTCATAGAGTTCCAACACCCGGCGGGTCATGAGGTAATAGGTAACCACTGCGCGTTGTGCGTAGAAGGGAAAGGAGATTTGCAGGTTTCCGTTTTGCGCGGCTCCTTTCAGACGAGCGACATGCCACTTGATTTCCCGGGCATCGAGGCGCAATTTCTCTGCGATCAGCAGCGCTTGTGGATACCACTGTTGGATGTAAGAAGCCAGGTCGATGAGGACTTCGCTGTTTTTCTCCATGGCTTCGAGGCCCTCAAGTCCTCCAATCAATCGCCACAGCTGCGAAGGTTCCAGAGTTGCTGCATCCTCGACATCGCGGGGCATGCCGCTTTCATCGACCAGATCCAGAGCAACCTGAGCGATGTTATTGCGGTCGATCCAGGTTAGTTTGGCGAAGAGTCCATCCCAGGTGGACCGGGAGGACTGGGAGCTCCGCAAGTAGTAATAACCCGCGATCGAGACGAGTACGCCGACAAAGATGGCGATGGCGGTTATGAAATAGAAATTGTGTGTGGTCACGACTTTTTCCGCGATCGTAACTGCTGAAGATCGTATGCCACCCTTGCCTGCAAAGTAAACATTTTTTCGTGGATCTCCCGGGTAAGTTCGCGAGCAGGCTGTTCATCGGGACATAAGGTGATGATCCAGTAGGTAACACAGCCCAGGTATGCAGCCATGCGAAGGTGTGACAAGAGAATGGAAGAGGGCGCTCCTGGGCTGCGTCCGAAGTAAGTGTATCCGCTCTCGATCAACACGCCGAACAGGGCAAAGGCGCCTAACCCCTGAGCGATCTTCGCGGCGTGCGGTTTCCAGGCAAGCCCGGCGCTGATTGACAAGGCCATCATGGCCACGAAGAATTCGCTCATGAGCGTGGCGGCAAACAAGTTGCCTTTGGTGACGAAGGACTGCATCCATGTGTGAGCTGGCGCGCTAGCCATCCAAGTCAGTCCCAAAGCCACAGTGATGCTGAGGGCCAGGAGCCAGGCGGCGCTTTTTCGCACGTCCTGCGCCCACACGTCCAGGGGGCGAAACACCAGTGACGCGATCTCGTAGATGACGCAGAGTTGAAGAACTGTATCCAGGACCGCGAGCGTCCAGTAAGTGAGAAAGTAGGGCAGTTGCCCGTGGCCCATCACGAGATACAGCAGGATGGTTCTAACCACACCCAAGGTGATGAGGGCGGTGAAGAATGGGAACCTTCGGGCTCGCCGGCGAAACCAAAGGGTGAACAGCAAGGCAAGATTCAGAAGGAAGCCGGCCGCCCAGAATATGAAATCCAGACCCGTGAGGCGCATTCTGGAGTTCCTTTCGAGCGGCCCTTCGATGAGCGCGGCTTAACGATATGTTACGCCAAACCAAGGTAGCTGAGGATGGCGTGAGCCACACCAGGCTGCGGCTCCGGATCGGTGCCTGTCTGGGTGGCAAAAGCGGCTGGGGTGACCAGGGCGACGAAGGTGGCAGCGATGGCGAGTTTACGGGCGATGTGCTTGAACATAGGGTGTCTCCTCGGTGGCGCAAAGTGTGCGCTGCAAGGAGAGTACGAACCAAGCCTGGAAATGCCGAGGTATTGGCGTGAGTTGTTGTGTATGCGTAACAGGGGGGGAACTAACTATTTTCCCCTTAGGCATAGGCTGCCCACTTATAAGTGTATGTTCTGACAATGCTTCTGCATGTCTCATCTGTCTTGTGTTTCGGATAAGCAACAATAAGCTTTGCGCGCTTGTCATGGAGTGAGCCGGGGATAGCGGATGTAAGGAGTCGATTTACCGCCAGTTATAGAGACGTCGATGTGAGTCTGCGATCAGTCATCCAGACAGTTTTCCCCGCGATATGGCTTGCCTGCTCCAGGGCATAAGTGATTTGCGAATGGTTGTGCAGTAATTACTTCTGCGCCGGTAGACAAATAAGACGGATGTGTTGACAGAGCAAAGGCGCTTCTGCTATTGCTGTGTCAACCATGTAGAGTTGCCTTACTTTAAGTTGGGCTCTGCTTCTGTCTTCTACCTTTACCGCTTGCTCCACGCTTTACGCCAGGTGATGGGATACGGTGGTTGGCGCGCACCATTGTGCGGACGCGGTCTCAGGTTCTTGCAGGCTTGCTCTTACACTGTTTTAACTCGCGTGAATCTTGAACATGGGCAGGGTTACGGTGTACCTGCAAGGTTGAACGGATCTTGCAGAGCAAGTTTGTGCGCGGTTTTCCTGGGGCCCGGTCGATCCTGGAGTTACTCATGAAAGTACTCACCTTTTTGCCCCGCACTGATCTGCTGAGGCGTGTCGAAAGAGCGCTCAGCTCGGCACAGTTTGTGGTGGAGACAGTGGTCTCCGCCAGGGATTGTTTGCAGTTTGCCCGGTTCGCGCAGTACGAGGGCGTTCTGGTGGATTCGGATTCGCTGGTGTTCGAAGACATTCTGGTGTTGGTGAAGCGGCTGCGGCAGGAGAATTCCGATGCGTCGCTGTTCGTGTTTGCCCGCTACCTTGATCTGGAGCAGCGGTTGCGATTGTTTGAAGCCGGTGTGGACGATTGCGTGTGTGAGCCATTTTTTGCGTCGGAGCTGGCGGTGCGTCTTGGTCTCTCCATACGGCTGCGGCAGGCGGCTTCGGATCTGGTTGCGGCCAAGACCCCGAATCTGCTTCGCTCCGGCGATCTGGAACTGGACCTGGTTCGACGCAGAGCGGAGCGGCGGGGCAAGGCGATCGATCTGCGGCCCAAGGAATTTCTTTTGCTGGAATACCTGGTAAGGAATGTAAACCGGCCGGTTACGCGCACCATGATTCTGGAACATGTGTGGAACTCATCGTTTGAGGGTTTGACGAATGTGGTGGATGTGTATATCAGCGCGCTGCGAAGCAAGGTGGATCGGGATTTTCCGCAGAAATTGATTCGAACGAACCGCGGGATCGGCTATACGTTTACCTCGGCGGCCGCACCTGTCCGCCCGTCAGCGGATCGATCGAGCGTGAATTCGGCGACGCAGGCAAAGGGTTGATGGAGCAGGGCAGTGCGCCCGTGGAGAGCGAGTGCGGACCCATCCACGGTCCGCCCTCGGTGCGCCCTCGGTCGCGATGGGCTTTTGCAAGTTGCTCTGGTTTGAGAGAACTGCAGGCCCTCGGGTGAATCACGATTAAGCTTTTTTAATTTCCTGGCGCATAAAGTCTTCAGGTTTCCCAAATAGAGTCCTGGGATAAATCCTGATATGGCGGAGGCGCTGATGGCTTCGGTAACCGTAGTCTCGACAGAGTCCGCCTTCCCGTTCAATCGCCTCCCAAAGATCCATTGCCACCCGTGGTTATCTTCCATGGTTTTCTTTGGCTGCGATGCGATCGCCCTGGTGGCCTCGGGTAGCGTGGTTTTGTTAGGTATGCGGGCTGGTGGCGGAGGCATCGATATCCATCGCTATGTCGAGCTTTGGCCGGCGCTGGGGTTGTTCTTCGCCGTCTTTGGCTACTCGAAACTCTATCCCGGCATCATCCATAACGCGGTAACCGAACTGCGCCGTCTCGGCTTCGCATTAAGCATTGGCTTCCTGATGCTTGGCGGGTCGCTCTTTCTTACCTGGAGCAATGATTATCCTCGCGCGATGCTCGTCTTATGGTGGTTGACGGCGCTCGTTCTCACGCCGGTGCTGCGGTCGGTTGTGCGTGAGTTGGTATGCCGTAAGCACTGGTGGGGCGTCCCTGTGGCGGTGTTTTATACCGGTGATGAGTCGAGAGCAATCATCGCGGAACTGGAAGCGCATCCGGAAATTGGCCTGCGGCCTGTGGTGATACTTGCGTCCCCTCAGGCGATGCGGCCGAGGCATCGCTTGCCGGTGATGGATATGCGGTTCGCGGCGGCGGTTCGGGCGGGCGGAGTGGAGCGCGCGATGATCGCTCTGCCCGATGCGGGGTGCGGAAAGCTGCTGGAAGATCTGGAAATGTTTGAGAGCATCTTTCCCGCGGCTGATGATCATCCATAGTTTGGCGGCTCTC
Source organism: uncultured Acidobacteriaceae bacterium (assembly GCA_963758385.1). Lineage (GTDB taxonomy): Bacteria > Acidobacteriota > Terriglobia > Terriglobales > Acidobacteriaceae > PALSA-350. The sequence goes on from CAVWVA010000004.1 coordinate 385,246, forward strand.
TACAGTCACACGGTGGACACACGCGAGGTGGGCGTATCGTTAGCGGTCGAGGTGAGGAGGGATTTGCTGCTGCCGCTTCCGCGATTTGCCAAGCGGGTCATCGATCTGGTGATTGTTTGTTCCTGCCTGCCCGCGGTGGGTCTTACCATTCTTCTGCTGGGTATCCTGGTGCGGCTTGAATCTCCGGGCCCGGCGTTTTATGGTCATCGCCGTATCGGCCGCTTTTACTCGACATTCCGCACGTGGAAGATCAGGACGATGCAAGTCAACGGGGACGAACTGCTGCAAAAGGCACTGGCCGAGGACGGGGCGCTGCGGGAGGAGTGGCTGCGGGACCGCAAGCTACGGCGCGACCCGCGCATTACGCGCGTGGGAAAGTTTCTAAGAAAGACAAGCCTCGACGAACTACCCCAGATATGGAATGTCTTGCTGGGCGAGATGAGCCTGGTGGGTCCTCGTCCCATCGTGGAAGAGGAAGTGGCGACGTACGGCCAGAATTTTTCGTTGTATTGCAGAGTTACACCCGGGCTAACTGGCCTATGGCAGGTCTCCGGCCGGAACGAAGTAAGTTTGCACGATCGGGTGCGCCTGGACAGCTATTACGTTCGCAATTGGTCTCCATGGCTTGATCTTCATATCCTCGCGCGTACCGCAAAGGTTGTGCTCACCGGGCAGGGAGCTTACTGAACGTGACCAACGGAGAGGGAAAAGATGAAGAAAGCGAACGAGAGAAGAGTCCTGGTCACCGGCGCCGCGGGTTTTATCGGCGCGCATCTCGTCCACCGGCTTCTGCGCGATGGATTTGAGGTGGTCGGGGTAGACAACCTGAACAACTACTATGACCCCCGGCTTAAGGAGGCGCGGCTTCAGAAAGCTGTGCATAGGACCCCGATTCTGGTTTATCCCGCTTGATCTGGCGGATAGGGAGGGGGTGGAGAAGTCTCTTTCGACAAAGGCGAGTTCGAGGCCGTGGTTCATCTGGCTGCGCAAGCAGGGGTTCGGCGCTCGATTACCAATCCGGATGAATATGTGGCCAGTAACCTGGTTGGCTTTGTCAATGTACTGGAGGGCGTTCGCGCCTGCTGCGTGCCGCCATTTCATCTTTGCTTCTTCGAGCTCGGTGTATGGGTCGACAACAAGATCCCTTTTGCTGAGGAGGACTCCACAGATTTTCCAGTCAGCCTGTATGCGGCAACCAAGAAGAGCAACGAGGTGCTGGCTCACGCATACAGCCACCTGTTCCAGATTCCGACGACCGGACTTCGATTTTTCACCGTCTACGGTCCGTGGGGCCGGCCGGATATGGCGATCTTCAAATTCGTCGATGCGGTGGTGGCGGGCCGCGCCATTGAGCTTATATAACTTCGGTCGCACTGCGGCGGGATTTCACCTTCGTCGACGATGTGGTGGAGGGTATTGTTCGCCTTTTGCCTCTGCCGCCGGAACGGGGCAAGGCGGAGGGGCCAGGCTCGCCAGCTCCCATGCGTCTGTGTAATATCGGAAACCAGCGGCCGGTGGAGCTTCTCCACTTAGTTCGCACCATCGAGAGATGCCTGGGTCGATCCGCGGACATTCGCCTGATGCCCATGCAGCCCGGCGACGTTTACGAAACACAAGCCCGGGTGGATAACCTGAAACAAGTTACTGGATATTGCCCGCGCTTCTCGATCGAAGAAGGCATACAAAGATTTGTGGAATGGTATTTGGGCGAGTATCTTCCCCTGGGTTTGTCGGATTCATTTCATTTGCCGCTTCCAGTGCAGCGTGCCATGGAGGTGGAAGTCTCGACGGTTTTGCGCGAAGGATAATCCATGGTTGCCCATCCCACCCTTTGCCAGGAACGCGAAGGTTTCCTGCGCGCAGCACTGGTGGACGGTAACAGCCGTTTCACTAGAGACTCAGGGGCTAGCTTCCCTCAGCGGCTAAAGCCGAACTCATTCTGGAGTTGTTATGTACGGGCTGAAGCCCGTACCCTTCGGCGCTAGATTGCTCGTAGCAGGCGTGATGGCAGCGTGATCAGGGCAACTACCAGTTCCAATGCCCCGTGCACGGCGATTCCGACCAGGCGGAAGGGCAACAAGAGCAACCAGACCACCGGATACAAGACGATCGCAAACAGCGCGATTGGCCAGCAAACAACGAAGAGAATGCACCACAGAAAAAACTTGATCATCGTTCCACTCCCAGTAAAGAACTACGCAAAACGGGCGTTCCCGGTTCCCGAGACTTATGATGGTTCTGGGAGAAGCTATTGTGTCCGATAACGGAATTGTTCAGAAGCCCAGCCATCATTCGGTCGATGAGACCCTGCGAAAGCTGCAGGATGCCCTCAAGGCCAAGGGGGTCGCCGTCTTCGCCTTGATCGATCATAGCGGGGAGGCGGAGAAGGTTGGGATGCATATGCGTCCCACCAAGCTGCTCATCTTCGGGAACCCGAAGGGGGGTACGCCGTTGATGCTGGCGGCGCCGAGCATCGCGATCGACCTGCCGGTGAAAATACTGATTTCGGAGGATGAACAGGGCCAGGTGTGGGTGTCTTACAACAGTCCGCAATATCTGGGAGAACGGCACGGGCTACCCCATGAGCTGATGCAGAATCTTTCCTTCGTCGAGGGGCTGGCGGCGAACGTCGCGAGTTAATGCAACCTGTTGATGGACGGCATCCACGATCAGATCGCGAGCCTGGCGCAAGCGGCGGGATTCTCGAGCGCAGGCATAGCGCCGGTCCCGCCTCCCGGCGAGGAGGGCGATTATTCCGAGCTGCGTTATTTCGAACCCTGGATCGAACAGGGGCGCGCGGGCGAGATGCAGTATCTGGAGCGCCGCGACGAAGCCAATCGGCTGCTGCGATCTTCTGTGCGGATTGCGGCGCCGTGGGCCCGGTCGGTCATTGTGTGCACGGCAAATTACAACGCAGACGCGCCCAAATCCATTGACCCGGCGCCGGCGGGAACCGGCTGGATTGCCCGCTACGCGTGGACGGGTTACGGGCAGGACCAGGATACCGCCGGAGAGCCGAGTGACTACCACGATGTTCTGTTGGGCCGATTGAAGAAGCTCGAGCAAAGTTTGCAACAGGCGCTTGGTCCTTTTCCCTCGCGTTGCTATGTGGACACCGGTCCTGTGATCGAGCGGGTTTATGCCAAGTATGCAGGGATTGGCTGGGTGGGAAAGAATACCTGCATCCTTAATGAGAAGCTTGGTTCATGGCTTTTTCTCGGGGTGATTTTAACCGGCATCGAGCTACCCTCCGGCGCGCGTCTCCGGGTGGCGGAAGACCGTTGCGGCAGCTGCACGCGATGTATCGATGCCTGCCCCACCGGGGCGCTGGTTGCCCCCTATGAAATGGATGCAAGCCTGTGTATTTCGTATTTGACGATCGAGAAGCGGGGATCGATTGCTGAGCCGCTGCGAGCGCAAATGGGGCGGCAGGTTTTTGGTTGCGACATTTGCCAGGATGTGTGCCCGTGGAATCGGCGCGCCCCAGTGAGCTCGGATGCAGAGCTGGCGGTTCGGCCGGAGCTGGTGAACCCGGCGCTCACCTGGCTGGCGGAGCTGGATGGGGAGAGTTTCCGCCGGTTGTTTCGGCAATCTCCACTACAACGTACCAAGCTGAGGGGCCTGCTGCGGAATGTTGCGATCGCGATGGGGAATAGCGGCCTGGAGGTCTACCGGCCGAAGTTGCGCGAGTGGGCGGCGGGTTCAGACCCGGTGCTGGCAGAAGCAGCGCGATGGGCGCTAGCGATTGGGGAAAAATGACGGGGCGGAAGGGGCTGCGGAAAAAGTCATGAGGGGGCAAGCAAGACGCACCTCAGGGGCTAAAGCCCGACGTATTGTCACTCATTTACGGCACGAATGAAGTCGTGCCCTGATACAAAACGGCGTTTTTCCGCAGCCTCTGAAGCCCGACGCATGGTCAATGATGTACGCACGACGCAAGCCGTGCGCTGATACAAGACAGCGGTTTCCGCAAGATGATCAGCGCAGAACAAAGCCGACCTCGGGTGAGCAGCCTCGCGGCCTGCCGCGGTTGGTCGCTACCTTTCCTGCTGCGAGATCAGGCGCTGCGCACAACGTTTGCGGCGTTTAGTCCCTTGGGACCCTGTTGGCACTCGAACTCCACCGCGTCGCCCTCGTTCAGCGTCTTATATCCGTTTTCCTGGATGGCGGAGAAGTGCACGAAGACATCCTCCCCGGTAGAACGTTGAATAAAGCCGTATCCTTTCGCTCCGTTGAACCACTTCACCACGCCATTTTCCTTCAAGCGAACTTCCTTTCCAGGCTTAATTCCATCGTCAGCAATCCTTAGGGACACCACGAGCTACCGTGAAAACGCGGGAAAAGACGCTTACAGGAGATCCTGGGGTCATCTGGAATGCTTTGAGGGCGTTGAAACAATTACACCAATTGGCCTTCCGAGCGTTCGAACCGTGGAATTCTGTTCGAGCTTGATGATGTTATGGCAGGATTTGGGATGCAGTGCAAGAAAAATTTACCTCGAAATCCGGCCGGACCGGGCATCGCTCCGGGGTATCAAGGTTGTATGAGGTGGATCATGTGGGTCATTTCGAAGCCGGACCCAGGCTGCTAGCATAAAGGGCAATGACGCTCGGCATATCTATCCCGCGGATCGTGGTTCCCCTTGAAGAAGACCCCCTGGCGGGTATTCCGGCCGCGCCGGCGCCGCCCGCTACGTTACGCCAGGATGCCACCCTGTTCGACGAGGCTGTGAGCCTGGTCCGCTACATGGCGCAGACCGAAGTTCACACCTATGCCTTTAGTGTCGCCGCCAATACGATCCTGTCGCTCTTTCCGTTCATTGTGATGATGTTCACGATTGCCCGGCTGGTTTTCCATTCTCACGCCATGGAGAGCGCAATCGCGGACATGATTCGCTACTTCCTGCCTTCGGGCCAGGAATTTGTTACCAAGAACATGGAAATCGTGGCGAATGCGCGCAGTGGAGTCCGGTTGGCGTCGGTGGTGATGCTGCTGGTTTCGTCGACCGGAGTCTTTCTGCCGCTGGAAGTGGCGTTGAACCGGGTTTGGGGGGTGGCGAAGAACCGCTCCTATTTTATGAATCAGTTGGTATCCCTGGGCCTGGCCGCCGGCATTGGCATGCTGGCCCTGATGAGCGTGGCCATCACGGCGGCACAGCGATCGGTTTTGCAATTTGTGTTTTTGGGCCACACGGATAACGTCGTGTTTGCATTTGTCTCCCACTGGCTGCTGCAGATTTCAGCGGGGGTGGTGAGTATCCTGCTGTTCTTTTTGATTTATTGGATCCTTCCCAACCGCAAGCTGCCCGTCCGCGCGGTGCTGCCCACGGCGATTGTGATTGGGCTTACATGGGAAGTGGCGAAGATGCTGTATGTCGCGGCGCTGCCCTGGATGGATCTTCATTCGGTGTATGGCCCGTTCTCGGTTTCAGTCAGCTTGATGTTGTGGGCGTTCGTGACGGGGCTGCTGCTGCTGGCCGGGGCGCATTATTCCGCGTCGCGCCACGCGTTGCGGCTGGCGTACCTGGCTGATCTGGAAAGGGCCGGGGAGGAAGAGAAGCCTCGCAGGTCGTGGGATCAGCGGGTCAAGGATTGATGGAACAGGATTGATGGAAAAGGCTTGATGGAAAAGGCTTGATCCGCAAAACCGCCAAGTCTCAAAGCGAGACGTGGCCGCCCCTCGTAGACTGCGAGGTGGATTAGTGGGCCAGGAAGGCTTTGACTACGATGTCGTTGGGGCTGCGGCCGGCGGGGAACAGGGTGAGCAGGGACGCGGGATTGGTTCCGGTGCGCACCACGGCGATATCCCCGGATTGAGCATTCACTACCAGAAGAAAATGGCCGGAAGCGGAAAAGGCCAGGGCGTCGGGACCTTCTCCCACTCTGACCGGCGGATTGATGAGCTTGCCGTCGTCAATGCTGTAAACACCCACCCGCGCAGCGCTGAAATTGCTCACATACAAGAGCGAGTTGTCGGCACTCACCAGTCCGCGTACGGGGTGCGCGCCTACCAGGTAGGCCCCGCCTATCTCATTGGAGGAAGTCGTAATCTCGGAGATAGTGTCGCTGTCATAGTTGGACACGAAGGCTTCACCGCCATCCGGCTTGAGGGCGATCTGGAGCGGTGTTTTTCCCACGTCGAGAAAGGTGAGGAGAACATCGGCTGGCGTGGGGTCGCTGCCGGTTGCATGGGCGAGCCCAATCACCATGACCTGGTGTCCGCCGGAGCAGGCGATGAATGCCTTGGAGGAGTCAGGCAGGATGATGGCATCGGTAGCGCCCGGACAATGGTCAAAACTGCTTCTCACCTTGAAGGAGCTTACATCGGCGATGCTGACGCTGCCGCTGGCGCGATTGGTAATCACTACTGTTTTTCCGTCAGGCGCGATGCGCGCCAGGCCAGGCGCCTCGCCGGCGCCGATGACGCCGATGACGCGGCGAAGCGCAAGATCGATGACAGAGACGTTGTTGGAGGCGGAATTGGCCACGTAGGCACGGCGGCCGTCTGCGTCCACATCGATCGCATAGGGGCGGCGCTGGACGGGGATGGTGGCGGCGGCTGTATTGGTTTCCGCATTGATCACGGTGACCGTACCGCTGCCGGAGTTGACGACGTAAACCTCATTGCGCCGCGGATTGACGGCCAATCCGGAAGGATTGATGCCGACGGCGATTACCCGGTCCTGCCGCATGTTGACCAGGTCGAGGACAGTGACGGTATTGCTGCCCCCGTTGCTTACGTAGGCATACTCGCGATAGTTCGCCTGGCTTTCCGTGGCGTCGTTTTGCCGGCAGCCGGTGGCAGCGAGCGGGATCAGCAACAGCCATGGGGCCCAGCGGCGTAGCCACGGGGACGAGTAGGAAGGTTCGTCCACCATCTGGAGCGAGGCTCTATCCCCTCCCGGCAGGGGTGGAAGCCGCCACGCTGATTCCGCGGGGCAGAGACCGGTGCACGGCTCCGGCGATCTGGGCAATCTCGTCCATCAGTTGCACGAACTGCTCGGGGTAGACCGATTGCGCACCGTCGGACAGGGCTTTATCCGGCTGGTGATGGACCTCGATCATCAGGCCGTCGGCGCCCACCGCGGTGGCGGCGCGGGCCAGGGGTAGAACCATGTTTCGCTTGCCGGTGCCATGGCTGGGGTCAACGATGATGGGCAGATGGCTGGCGCGCTGCACCGCCGGCACGATGCTCAGGTCGAGGGTGTTGCGGGTGTGGTCGGCAAAGGTCCGCACTCCGCGTTCACACAGGATCACCTGGTAGTTGCCCTCGCTCATTACATATTCGGCGGCCATAAGAAGCTCGTCGAGGGTAGCCGACATACCGCGTTTGAGCAGAACGGGCTTGCGGGACCGCCCGGCCCGTTTGAGCAAGGAGAAGTTCTGCATGTTGCGGGCGCCGATCTGGATGACGTCGGCGTAATCCGCGACCAGGTCGAGGCTCTCGTTGTCGAGCGCTTCAGTAACGATGCGCAGCCCGAAGGCATCGCGAATCTCGGCCATGATCTTGAGGCCGTCCTCACCCATGCCCTGGAAGGCGTAGGGAGAAGTGCGCGGTTTATAGGCGCCGCCACGAAAGAATTGGGCGCCTGCGCGAGCGATCTGCCCGGCAACGGCGAAGGCCTGCTCGCGTGATTCGATAGAGCACGGGCCGGCAATCACCGCCAGGTCACGACCGCCGATAGTCGCGTTGGTTCCCGGGAAGGTAATGACCGTGTCTTCCTGCTTTACATCGCGGCTGACCAATTTATAGGGCTTGGTGACCCGGATCACCTCGGCGACTCCGGAAAGGTCGTCGAGATTGTGATCGACGGCTCCGCTGTTGCCGGTGATTCCGATGGCGGTGCGTCCGGCGCCGGGCATGGGGTGAGGGCGGAAGCCCAAGAGTTGAATTTGCTCGCAGACGGCCTGGATTTCTTCCGGCGTAGCCTGCGGTTTCATGACCACGAGCATGCGGGTGAACGACCTTTCCTTGCCCTCTAAGTGTACTGGTTACAGTGGGCTGCGGCAAACTTCCAGAGTTAATGGGGCATCGATCAACTGATCAGGTAGAAGCTATGGTCGGGCTTGGCCTGTCGTTTTCGTCCCAGGTACGCAGGGGCGAACCTGGGGCACCCGTCCTCGACCCACTTCATTCGCCCACATAAAGTCTCAGTCCTGATATACCTAGGCTGATGAATCATGCACACCGGCTCCGCTTGCTGCGCCGGCAGATGAATCAGCGGGGCATTGAGAGCCTGCTGGTTACCCACCTGCCGGACGTTCGCTACCTTTGTGGATTTACTGGTTCTAATGCGTTTTTGGGCATTACCGCTCGTCGCGCCGGCATGTTCACCGACGGCCGGTACACGGCGCAGGCGAGGGAGGAGACCAGCGCGGCCCGGGTGGTGATTGCGGCGAAATCCGCGCGCGATGAGGCTTGCCAATGGCTCGCCGCCAGTGGAGCCGGGCACTGCGCCTTTGACCCGCAAACCACGACGGTGGCCGAGCTGGCGTCTTACCGCAAGGCCTTATCTCCGGGCCATCGGGGATTTTTCCAGCCGCTGAGCGAGCCCCTGGTTCCTAATCTGCGGCTTATCAAGGATGAGCAGGAGCTGGAGCTGATGAAGCGGGCCGCCGAGTTGGGGGTGAAGCTTTTCCATGAGCTGCTGCCGCGGCTGGAGCCGGGGATGGCGGAGACTACGGTTGCGGCGCTGCTGGAGCATAACGCGCGGGAGCACGGAGCCGAGGGCATGTCGTTCGAGACGATCGTGGCCAGCGGGTCGCGTTCGGCATTGCCGCACGGCCGGGCGACGGCGCAGCGTTTGCCGCGCAAAGGGTTCTTGACACTGGACTTCGGTGTTATCCTCAATGGTTATTGCTCAGATATGACGCGCACCGTTTTCCTGGGCCAGCCGACGGGGCGGGAGCGCTTCACGTATGATGCTGTGCGGGAGGCGCAACAGGCCGCGGTTCAGGCGGTTGGGCCTGGGGTTTCCTGTGGTGTGGTAGACAATGCAGCGCGCAGCGTCCTGCGCAAGGCTGGGTTGGCTGAGTACTTTACTCACTCCACCGGCCATGGCGTTGGATTGGAAATTCATGAAGCACCCCGCATTGCCGCGGACCAATCGCAGTCCCTTTTGCCGGGGATGGTGGTCACCATCGAACCCGGCGTCTACATAGCCGGTCAGTTTGGAGTACGCATCGAGGATATGGTTGCCGTGACCCGTGAGGGTGGGCAGGTGTTAACACCGGCATCCACCGGCTGGACACAACTCTGAGGCTTTGCCATCGTAATAAGCAGACGAGAGATTCATGACGCCTGATGAAATTAAAGAGTTGAAGGAACTGATTGAGTTCCTGAAAGAAAACGATATTGGCGAGTTCGATCTGGAGCGCGGCGACCTTAAGGTGCGCATCAAGTTCGGCCACCCAGCGCAAGGATCGCCGGCATCGGCTCTGGATATTGCGCGCCTCGGTCAGTTGTTAAGCCCCGGACAGCAGACTCCCGGCGCGGTCTCGCAGGGCATCCATGCGGTGGCCTCCGCTGGGTCAACCTCCTCCGCGGAGACCGCTGAGGAGGAGGCGCTGCACATTGTCAAATCTCCTATCGTGGGCACGTTCTACGAGTCTTCTTCTCCAGGCGCCGCTGCCTTTGTCAAGATTGGGGATGAGATTGAGAACGGCCAGGTGCTTTGCATCGTTGAGGCCATGAAGCTGATGAATGAGATTGAATCCGACGCAGCCGGCGAGGTGGTCAAGCGGCTGGTCACGAATGGCCAACCGGTCGAGTATGGTCAGCCGCTTTTTGCCTTGCGGCTGCATTGAGCATTCTTGTGAAAACAGTCACGGTCACTGTATGAGTGCTCCCAGTTCTGAACCTATGTTTCGAAAACTGCTCATCGCCAACCGCGGCGAAATCGCTCTCCGGGTGATCTGTGCGTGCAAGGAGCTGGGGATTCGCACGGTTGCGATCTACAGCGAGGCGGATCGCAATTCGCTGCATGTGCGGTTTGCCGATGAGGCGATCTGCATTGGTCCTCCGCGATCGTCGGAGAGCTACCTGAATGTGCCGGCGGTTATCTCGGCGGCGGAAATCGCCGATGTGGATGCCATTCATCCCGGCTATGGGTTGCTGAGCGAGAACGCGAATTTTGCCGAGGTTTGCCGCGCTTCGAACATCAAGTTCATTGGACCCACTCCCGAGGCTACCCGGCTGATGGGGGAAAAGGAAAAGGCGCGGCAGGCGATGAAGAGGGCGAAGGTGCCGATCCTGCCCGGGTCTGACGGCGTATTGCAGAATGACGAGGAGGCATTGGCGTGGGCCCGCACGGTGGGCTTTCCGGTGATTCTGAAAGCCTCGGCGGGTGGCGGCGGACGCGGCATGCGAGTGATTCGCACGGAGGAGGAGCTGCCACAGATGTTCCAGGCGGCGCAGACCGAGGCGGCGAACGCCTTCGGCAACGGCGACCTGTATATGGAGAAGTTCATTGAGCGTCCGCGGCACATCGAGTTTCAGATTCTGGCCGACGAGCATGGCAACGTCGTCTCGCTGGGTGAGCGCGAGTGCTCCATTCAACGGCGCCATCAGAAGCTGATCGAAGAGGCGCCCTCGCTGCAGGTAACGCCCAAAATACGCGAAGACATCGCCAAGACGCTCAAGCGGTGCCTGACCGCGATTGGCTATCAGAACGCGGGTACGGTCGAGTTCCTCATGGATGAGGATGGGAAGCTCTACTTCATCGAGATGAACACGCGGATCCAGGTGGAGCATCCGGTCACCGAGGCGGTGACTGGGATTGACCTGGTGAAAGCGCAGCTACGGATTGCGGCGGGGGAAAGCCTGAGCAGCATTCTTCCCGAGACGCTGACGATTCGCGGCCACGCGATCGAGTGCAGGGTCAACGCGGAGCATCCGGAAAAATTCACTCCCTCTGCCGGCCGCATCACCGCCTTTAATGTTCCGGGCGGCAATGGGGTGCGTGTGGACACGGCGCAGTATGCCGAAGGGGTGGTTCCTCCTTACTACGATTCGCTGATCGCCAAGCTTATTGTTCACGGCAAAGACCGGACGGAGGCGATGGCGCGGATGTCTCGCGCGCTCGAGATGTTTGTGGTGGAGGGCATCCACACGACGATCCCACTGCACCGCCGGATCCTGGAAGACCCTGAGTTCCGCGAAGGATCGTTTGACACCAAGTTTATGGAGCGTTTCTTCGAGCGGGAGCAAGCTCGCCGCGAGCAGCTTCTCGCTGAAGGGTGAGCGCAGGTTGAAAGCGATCCGGCTGCCTCGCTTTTATCCCATACTGGATGCCGGGGTTTTGCTGAAGGCCGGCATTTCAGTGGAAGGCTTTGCCCGCGAATTGCGGGAAGCAGGCATCCGGTTTCTGCAATACCGCGATAAGGAAGCATCTGACGCGCTGCTGCTGGAGCGGGCGGCGGAGCTGCGGCGGATTTTCCCGGCTTCGGATAGCTGCCTTGTTTTGAATGACCGCGTGCCGCTGGTGGCTGGGGCGGGGTATGACGGTGTTCATGTGGGCCAGGAGGATTTTTCTCCGGCGCAGGCTCGCGCAGTGGTGGGGGCCGATGTTCTCATCGGGGTGTCGACTCACGGTGAGGAGCAACTGCTTCGCGCGGTCGAGGGTGTGGCGGACTATGTTGCGATTGGTCCGGTGTTCGCGACGTTGTCCAAGCAGGCGCCCGATCCGGTGGTTGGCATCGACGGCGTTCGAGTGGCGCGCGCGATCAGCAACAAACCTTTAGTCGCGATTGGAGGCATCGGCCGGTCGAATTGCGCGGCAATCATCGCGGCGGGGGCCGACTCGGTTGCGGTGATTTCCGACCTGATGCCGCGTCACGGAGTTTCCACCGGCAGGATTGTGGAGGAGTTCTTCTTATTGCTGGGAGATCATGGGCGCGCGGTCAGCGCTTGAAGTGTGGTGGTCACCGCTTCGAAACACCCTGGAAGCCGGTAGACACGCCTAATTGCCTGGAGAGGAACTGAACAGTGGCTTCATCCGCTTGCACCCAGTTGGCCCAGCGGAGGAAACCATGTATCTCGTTAGGAATAACGAGCTCTTCGAACGGCGTGTGTTGCTGCTCAAGGCGGTGCGCCAATTCCACTGTCTGCTCAAAGGGCACATTGCGATCGTCGTCTCCCTGGATGAGGAGGACGGGCGATTTCCACCTGGTTATATCTGCATCCGGCGAAGCGGCGAAGGCGGTTGCCACCGCCTTCTGCCAATCCTCGCTTGCATCGTACCAATGATCGGGGAGCGCCTGAGCCTTGGCCAGGATCGAAATCCAGTTTGAAATGCCGTGTAAGTCGACACCTGCCTTGAACACATCAGAATTTCGAGCAAGTGCGAGGCCGGTGAGGTAGCCACCATACGATCCTCCCCAGATGCCGATGCGGTTCGAGTCAACGCCCGGAACCTGTTGGAGATAATGAGCTGCGGCGAGCACATCCTGGTACTCCGCGGCGCCCGCCGGTCCCGCGTGGTCGGGATGTTCAAACGCTCTACCGTAGCCGATGCCCAGGCGATAATTCACCGAGAGCACAGTAAAACCGTGGGCGGCCAGGTATTGGTTCAGGGCATAGGCATTGCTGTAGTAGTCCATGTAGTGCCAGCCCAGCAACATCTGCCGCTGCGGGCCGCCGTGGACAAAGATCACACCGGGCTGCTGCACAGCCGCGCCGGCCCGGCGGAACAACTGAGCCTGGACGGTAAAGCCGTCAGGAGACTGGAAGCTGACTAACTCGGGAATGACAAGGGCAGAGGAAGGGAAGTTTCTGGTGCTCCCCGTGTCGAGCGTACGGGTTTCTCCTGAGCCGGTGCGAACATCGACGACTGCCGGAAGCTGTGCGCCCGCGGCAATGTAGGCGACGCTGCCGCCAGCCAACGCAGCCGGCGACCACTCGAGCGATTCGCCGCTGGTGAGCGGCTGCGGAGGACGGCCGTCGGTCGCGACACGAAAGAGGTGACGGCGATCGTCGTCGCCCGCGGTATCTCCTGCATTCGCGCTATACACCAGGGCGCGATGATCCGGAGTCAACACCACGTGCTCCACCATGAAGGGGCCAGGGGTTAGTAGCTGCGCGTCGCCGCCAGTTGTATTCACGGCATAGAGGTGCGGCCAGTTATCGGTTTCCGCCAGAAAAACGAGCTTGCTGTCTGCCATCCAGAACAATGGCTCATTCTCAACGACGTCTGGCAGTGAACCAGCCAGGGTGTCCGGCGAGGCCCAGATTTTGCGGCCTTCTCCCGTAGTTGCATCGGCCGTCCAGAAGGCAAACGGGTGCGGTTGCTGCACGAGGAAGTTTTCGGGTGCATTGCCGCGGCTCGGCTGGCGCATGAAGGCGATGGAAGCGCCGTCGGATGACCAGACGGGGTCTCCATCGAAGTTGGTGGAGGGGGCGAGGTAAAGCAGCGGTTGCCCCGATGCAGTGTATATGCCCACAAAGCTGTGGTCGCCCCGGCCGGAGACAAAGGCCAGCCGCGTTCCATCAGGAGACCAGACGGGTGTGTCGTCTTTTCCGCGATCAAAAAACAGCCGCCGCGGCTTGGCCTCGACGCTGCTTGCGGGGGAAAGTGGCGCCGTCCAGATTTGACCGTCCTTTACGTAGGCCAACTGTCCCCCGGAGGAGAGGGTTGGACCGTCTCCTTCAGCTACCTGGAGAGGCGGGCTGTTTGAATCGTCGAGCGGCACCGACCAGATGGTGACTTTTGGCTCGGCCGAATTGTTGCCGGGATCAGGCGCCAGATTGCCCTGGGCAGGCCAGTTCTGGTCGTGATCGCCGCCACGCACGTAGAGCAGCTGCGATCCGTCGGCGGAGAGAGTGAGTTGGGTCAGCTCCTGTCCATCATCCACAGCGTAGTGTGTCAGCTCGCGCGGCTGTCTCTCTGCCGCCCCGGCACACCAGATGTTACGGATGCCACGCACGTTCTGCACCCAAGCGAACCGGTCGCCTTTCTCCGAGGCGACAAGCGCGCTGACATAGGGATAGCTGAGCACCTGATCCATGCTGAGGGCGGGCGGAGTGGCGGCCGCCGGAACCGCAACAGTCACGGTAAGCAATGGAATGACCGCGACCGCCGGAAGGCCAAAGCGGTGGATGAAGGGGAAGGCGCGCATTCTTTTTACGATACAACGATGGAGAAATTCGCAGAGTAACCGGGCAAACAGAGATAGATTTACGGGTGGAGGCCCACTACTCTACTTCCATGTTCCTGCGAGTTACATCTTCTCTTTGGTTCGGCGCCGTGACCCTTGGACTCACATCCCTGGTTCCGCCGTCTACGCTTGCTCAGAGTCAGACTGCTTTTCACTTTACGGAGAAGCCTGGGCCTTTCGGAGTGGGGCTTCGGGTTGTGGAGCAGTATGACAGCTCTCGCGTGTACCGGCACCTGACCGGTGACCTGGGCAAGCCATTCCAGGGTGAACGGGCGCGGCCCTTGCAGACCCTGATCTGGTATCCGGCGGAGAAGACCGACGGAGCGGCAATGACAGTCGGTGATTACGCCGCCCTGATGGCCACTGAAACCAGCTTTGGTCATTCGCGAATGACGGAGGATGCCAAGGAGTTGGCAGCGAACCTGGCGCCGGTTGGCGGCACACGCATGTGGGCTGTGCGGGAGGCTTCGTTGCGAAAGGGCCGCTATCCAGTGGTGGTCTACGCTCCAAGCTTCAATGCTGAGTCGTGGGAAAACGCCGACCTCTGCGAGTACCTGGCAAGCCATGGCTACGTAGTTCTCTCCAGTCCCGAGCTGGGCGCGACGACGCATTACATGACCTCCGATGTGGCGGGGGTCAATGAGCAGGCACGGGACGTATCCTTTCTGATCGGGTACGCGCAAACGCTGCCCGACACCGATATGTCTGCCGTAGCGGCAGCGGGCTTTAGTTGGGGAGGTTTGTCGACGCTGTTTGCGGCCGCGAGAGATAACCGCATCGATGCCCTGGTTGCCCTGGACGGCAGCTCGCGATATTTCCCGGGACTGGTGAAGCAGGCCGTAGATGTCCATCCCGATCAGATGGCCATTCCGCTGCTGTTCTTTACGCAAGGAGAGATTACGATCGAAGATCAGGAGCAACCCGACGGCCCGGAGAAGAGTAAGAAGATAGGTCCCAGCGTGCTGAACGCATGGACGCATGGAGATCTGGTGACTGTGCATATGCTCGGTCTCGTTCATACAGAATTCAGCGCCATGGACCAGCGGAACGAAGAGACGTGGGTGGGATTTGAGAAGGATGAAAAAGCGGATTACGGCCGCGATTATGGCAGCGTGGGGTACGGTCTTGTCGCCCGGTACACGCTGAACTTTCTGAATGCCTACTTGAGACACGATGCGGCCGGCGTAGCCTTTCTCCGGAGGCCTCCAGTTGAAAACGGTGCGCCCCCGCATTTCATGACGGTTAGCTACCGGCCGGCAACGGGCGTTCCTGCGTCCTTCGAATCTTTCCGGAGCGCTGTGGGAGAACAAGGGTTCGGTCAAGCCGCCGCTGTGTATCGCGCCATGCAAAAGATCGACTCTGCCTTTAAGCTCGATGACATCGCGGTTCATGCGTGGGCAATGGATCTGATCGCCGATGGTCATATTTCTGAAGCGATCGCGCTGCTCGCCTTCGACGTTCAGGTTTCTCCCGATCCGGCGGACGCCAATGAACTGCTGGGTGACGCTTACGCGGAGGCGGGTCAGAAGCAAGCGGCGATTGAGAGTTACAAGAAAGCGCTTGCCATCAACCCGGCGGACGACGACGCGAAGCACAAGCTCGACCGGTTGGCCGGCACGATCACCGGGGCCAAGCCATAGGTGATCCATAGGGCGCCCCGGTGGTTAGAACTGCAGCCGGAGGGAGAACTGCAGGGATCTCGGTCCTCCTTGTTGGTAAAGAGAGGTTAGCCCTCCAATACTGCTTGCCAGTGTCTCGGTTGCCTGACCGAAGAGAGCATCTCCGTAGGCTGGGTCGATGTAACCAAAATTAGGGTGGTTGAAGACGTTGAAAGCTTCAGCGCGGAACTGCAGATGGACTTGCTCGTACAGCGGCACGGTTCGCCGCAAGGCAAAGTTGAGTTCATTCTCGCCGAAACCGCGCACGAAGTTTCTTGGCGCATTCCCGGGATCTGAACTATCGGAAGGAAGTGCGAACGCGGATGCGTTGATGACTCTACCGCCGGGCGCAGATGCCACATCCTGGTAGAGGGGACCACCCAGATAGTTCAGTTCGCCATAAGTATTTTTGCCGGTAACTGGATCTACCAGATAGTTGCCTTCCAGGGTCACCGGGAAAGCGGTTCTGGCTGTGAACCTGAGATCGGTACCCCATCCGCCGAGCAGGGCATTGGCGAAGTGTGAGCCTGGCAACCGGGGAAGGTCGTAACTAAGTGCCGCGGTGAAGTTGTTACCTACGTCGAAATCGGAGTTGCCGCGCTTGTAGGGGAAGAGACTCGCATCCTGGCTTTCGTAATCGATGGCGTGAGACCAGGTATAGGATGCGAGTGCCTGCAGGCCGCTGCTTAAGGTTCGCTTGTATTGCACCTGGAGTGAGTTATAACTGGAGCTCAATCCGTTGGCATACACTTCGATGTTGGTGAAGTCAGGATTGTTGGGTGAATACAGGTTCTGATTGAGCAAGCGCCGTCCATTGGAGCCAATATACCCGATGGAAAAAGCTTGATTCGTACCCAGAGCTTGTTCCAGGGTCGCGTTCCATTGATAGGCATAAGGAAGCTGCAGATGCTGCGAGATCATGTTGATTACGTAATATGGGGGGACGAGGGTGGAATCCAACGGGATGGAAAGCGGCTCCGTGAAAGGGAACGCGTTTGCGGGGCTGGGGTCGTAGTATTGCGAGAACCCTGTTCCGGGGCTCGCGCCATCGCCGAAGATACTGTTTGCCTGCTGCCCGGTATCAAAGAATACGCCGCCGCCGCCGCGGAAGACGAGCTCCCTGCCCGATGTGTTACGCAGGACGACCGCCATGCCGATACGAGGGGCGAAGTTGTAGTACGTGGTGTGGTAGAGCGGCGTTCCCGCGGGCGCGAGCGTGAGGCTCGAGGGTTGAGCAAAATTTCCGTTGACTGTGCGTGAGCCGGGCCCCGAGGTAACTGCCGGCGGTGGGTTCAGTTCCCAGCGGAGTCCAAGAGAGAGGTTGATGGCTTGCGTGACGTGCCACTCGTCCTGGATAAAGGCGCTAAAGTTGGTATATTCCGGACGCTGCTGGGCGGCCACGCTAGCGGAGGCCTCGGGGCTATTGGCGAGCACGCTTGCGGCGGATTGAAAGTAGTAATTGATTTCCGGCGAGGAGAACTGCGCGGTCACGCTGGTTCGCCGATAATCAAGCCCCGCACGAAAAAGGTGATTGCCTCTCTTCCATGCGACTGTGTCGACCAGGTTCCACTGGTGTTGCTTCCCGGTCGTGACCCCCTGTTGTTCGAACGAATAATATGCTCCGAAGTCGAAGCCAAAAGCAACGAACCCGTCGGGCGAATCAATGCTGTTGAGAGCCAGGTAGTCAGCGGGCGTGCCCCCGCCGTAGGTTGCCGGCGTATAAGGTGCGGAAGCGGTTGCGGGAGAGTAGTTAAGGCGAAACAAATTGGTAAGGTTGGAGCCGAACGTGCCATCGCCTCCCAGAGTAAAGGTCTGGGTGCTGGTCGTGGTGCGGACGGTGAAATTGCCGGCGTAGGTTTCCGCGGAACTATCGGCTGAGCTATAGCGAAAGAACAAATTCAGCCAGGAGGCGGCTCGTTGATCGACGCGGGCGCTGATCGCATCCAGATGACTGGGAAGAGAGATGCTGAGAAGAAAGGGTGATAAGCCATTTTCAGGATCGACACATTCGGCGCTGAGTGCGATCGTACAGTTGGGTAAGGGGAAGGCATCGAGGGCAGGCTGCAGGGCCGCGGGCGCGGCCTGACGAAGTTCGGTGGACGGCACATAGTTGACCGTTGCGGGCTGAGGCTGGGTCAATCGCAGACCTTCATAGGAAAAGAAGAAGAAGGTGCGATCCTTTGCTGAGTAGAGCCTGGGAATTCCAAGCGGGCCTCCCAAGGTCCCGCCGAAGTCATTCTGTCTTTCCACCGGTTTTGCGGTGATCGGGGTGGTATCGTCGTTGAACCAATTGTTTGCGTCGAAGACGTTATTACGCAGATAGTCGAAGGCGCTGCCGTGCCAGTTGTTGGTGCCGGAGCGCGTCTCAAACGAGATCTGAGCCCCTGGCTGCCGCCCATACTCCGCGGAATAAGTAGACGTCTGCACTTTGAATTCCTGCAGAGCGTCCACCGATACTAACGCCTGTGTTGTCCCGAGGGCGGTGGTCGCCTGCAGTCCACCCGCGCTGCCGGCGGTCGTGCCTCCATAAGGGTTGGGACTGTTGTTCGCGCTTACTCCATCCACGGTGAAGTTGTTCGCGTCTGCACGCTGTCCGTTCACGCTGAATTCTCCGCTGTAACTCTGCTGGGCGCCATTCTGCGGAGTGGCGGTTACGGTTCCTGGCGCGAGAAGAATCAAAGACTGGAAGCTTCTTCCGTTGAGCGGCATGTTATCGACAAAGTTGCGATCGACTACGGTGCTGACCGAGGCGTCGGTGGTGTTGAGCTGAAGCCCACTGCCGTCCACGGTGACAGATTCCGAAACGGAACCGACCTGAAGCTTGAAGTTGTATTCGATGTTTGACTGGACGTTGACGACCAGATTCGTGAGATCCACCTGGCTAAAACCTTCGTGCCTTACCTCAATGTTGTAACGGCCGGGGGACACGCCGGAAAGCACGTATATCCCGGAGGCATTGCTCCGGGTCTGGCTAACTGTCCCGCGGTCAATGTTAGTTATCTCCACCTGCGCATTCGCAATCGTCGCGCCGCTGGCGTCGGTGACCCTGCCGGCCACGGTGGAGTCAGTCTGAGCCAGCAGAAGAGCGGGGCGAAAAGTCAGTGCGAATAGAAATAACAGGACGAGGCAGCGTGGACGTAGGATGAGCATGAGCAGCAATGTCCTCCGTTACCGTATGCCCCGGTAGCGGAAGGTATTCACCAATGGTTGACAAAGTTTTTTTTGCGCTGCTGTCTCTCTTGCGCTGCGATCTGTTTTTGCACTGCGATCTCATTTGCGCAGGATCAGGGATGGTTCGGCTTGGCGCCTAAAAATGCATAGAGCACTTTCTTACCAGTAGGGGCTACGACGTCGCGGTTTGCGGGTTCCACGGTGACGAATACAGAATTGATTTCAGCCAGTACCTTGGGATCGTCGAACGTCATCGACCAGCGGTGCTCGTTGGCGTCATCATCGGACAAAATGCCGAGGCTATGTGTTGTTTCCGCGCGATCGGCTCGCTCTCCCCAGACATGGAACGTGATGGATTTGTGAGAGCGCAGTTTTGTCAGATCGTAGGCGTAGAAAATGAGAGATCGGCCTTCGACGTAAAAGACGCGCCCGAAGGCTCGCTGGCGGTTACCGGTGGCGTCGGCGTCATAGACATCGATAATGTGGAGGTTGCGGGCGGCGACCAGATTGCGGACCTCGTCGGCGCCCGCCTGCGGGGCCGCGGATTGGGAATCCAGTTGTGTGCGCAACGTGTTCAGCCTGGCTGCGTAATCCCTGGTTTCGCGTTGCTGCACAATCAGGGTTGCCTCGGTGGTTGATTGCTTCAGCCGCAGTGTATCCAGATCTTTCCGCAGAGATACTTCTCGTTCGTGCAATGCCGCTACTTGCTGAGCCAGCGAGTCGTGATCCTCCGTGCTGTCAGCAATCTGTTGTCGCGACGCGGATTCCATGGCGTGCTTCTGGCGGGTTACCAGGTCCAACTCATGAAGGAGCGTTTGATATTGCATGGCCAACTCATCCCGTTGGGCGGTGATGGTCTGAATAGACGTTTCCAGTGCGGCATTGCGCGCGATGAGAGATCGCGTTGGGGCGGCTGGCGAAGTCTGGGCTGGCGCGGCGGCCCTCTGGGTTGTATTGCTGGCGTTCCGTGGCCATAAGCTCCCGAGCGCAAAGCTGACAATGCAGAGACAAGTCGCTGCGAAGAATGCGTAACCGTGTTGAGGCGAAGTGATCCATCGCCGCAGCGTGAACAACCAGGCGCCGGCCGAGGTTGCAATCCTTTGAGAAGCATGCTGACTGCGGGGAGCGGCGGGATCGTCATCGGCGGTCACCATGAGTGGAAAGGGCGCACCGTCGCCGATGGCGAAGCCTTGCGCTGCCGCACGAGCCAAAAAGCGCTCTCGCATTCCATGGGGCGCTTCCACCTCTCTCCGCGGAGGGGGAAGAAATCGCGAGATCACGGTATCGCTGAGCGCATGAACGTCCTTGAAAAAGGAGCTGCATGCGCCGCATTCCCGTAAATGCTCGTTGAGCAGCGCCGACTCGGCGGCGGAGAGCTGTCCCGACGTCGCCAGGACGCAAAGCTGTTCAAACTGTGCGTGCGTCGACAATGTGATTCCTCACCTTCTCGGCAACCACTGCACGCGGCTCACGTTTGCCTTTGGCCGGTTCCAGCGATCTGCGCAGTTTCGCGAGGGCGCGGTATAGGTCGTGACGGACGATAGCGGCTGACCGATGTTGCCGGACTGCAATCTCCTGCGCGGTAAGGCCCTCGAAATAGGTCAGCTCAAGCACTTCCCGCTGCAGTGGTTTTAGTTGCATAAGTATTTGCTGGCAGAGACGGATGGCCTCGATTCCCGGCATTTGTGCACGCTCGTGGCTGGCGTCGAGTTCGTCCCATGAGTAGATGCGCTGCGCGGATAAAGCCCGTCGTCGATTCATTGCCCGGTGGTAGGCGTATTGCAATAGCCACACCTTGAGAGTGCCCTTCGCAGGGTCGAAGTTTGCCGCCGCCTGAAAAATATCGAGGAAAACCGTTTGCACGACTTCCTCCGCCTCTCCTTCATCGCGAACGATGCGGATAGCTATGGAGAAAACCAGGCGATGGTATCGATCGAAAAGTACTGTTAAGGAGTCGTGATTCCCAGCGAGAAGACGCGCGACCAGGAGTTCGTCGCTGAGCGAATTGAGATCCGCCCAGCTGACCGGATCCGCGGATCTTGGGCCGGCAAACGTTGACAATCCTCTGTCTCCTGGAGTTTGCAGAATACCGCAGTTATTGGGGAAAACCATGAGGAAAGGGAACGAGGCCTGCAATATTTGGGAACGATTCTCAGACGTAAAAAAAAATCTGGAACGCTGGTAAAGAATGAGGATTGGCGGGGCATTCTATGAATGGGATCGGCGCCGTTCGTGGCGAACGCATTCAGAAAAACGCATCCACCAGGCATCGTTTACGACCCCACGGGCGGACATTGCAGCGCTTAGCCCAACGGGTTCAATCTTTTTCGAGGAACGTCAGCTGCGCCGCGCGTACTCTTTTAATTCATCCTGCTTCAGAAGATCGAGGACCTGCTCGGCTTCGGCGAAGCGATTCTGGGTTTTCAATAACTCTGCCAATTCGCGATAGGTGCCGGACCTCCAGTGCAGGAATCCAGCCTGTAGGTCGCCGTCCAGATGGTCGTTGCTCTTTCGCAGTTGCTGGAAACTATTCACAGCCTGCCTGCCAAATTGAATGGCGAGCTCCGGCTGGCTTCGATCGCGATATTGCTCCATGAGTGTGGTTTCAATGTTGCCTTCTCCTTCGGGGTCTGCAAGCTCTTTCCGAAGTTGGAGGGCGGCGAGCTCATCGGCCAGGGCTTTGTCCTGCTGGCCGAGCGCCCAGTAGGCTTTTCCGATGTTGTGTAAGGTGGAGGCTTCTCCCCGGCGTTGGCCGCGTGCCTGCTCGATCGGCAAAGCCTGCTGAAAGTAAAAGACAGCCTTTTGCGGTTGCCCTGAATCGAGGGAGACGAACCCTAGATCATTGAGCGATTCGGCTTCTCCTACCTGGTCGCCTGCTTTACGCCAGAGCTTGAGGGCGGCCTCGTGGCAGGCAATCGACCGGGGATATTGCGCCAGCCCTTTATAGCTTAGTCCGAGACCGTTCAGTGTTTCGGCCGCACCGGTGGAGTCTTCTACTTGCTGCGCGATGGGGAAGGCCTGCTGCGAGAGAGCCATGGCTTTCTGCCATTGTCCGAGCTTGCGGTACAGCGCAGCCATGTTGTTCAGGATGTCAACCTTTCCGCGGGGATCGTCGATGGGCAGAATGGCCAAGGCTTGCTGCAAGTCGCCGAGCGCGTCGGTATAGCTACCGCGTTGTTGGTCGATGGTCCCGACCCTGCCCAGCGTTATGATTTCCTGACGCCGGTCGTCCAGCTGGCGTTGGGTGTCGAGCGCTTCCTGCAGATACGACCGGGCTCTTGATTGCTGTTGCATCGAGTGGTAGGTCCAGCCCAGGTTGGCCTGGGTCATGGCTTCTGCGCGATGGTCGCGAGTTCTTCGTTCGATGGCCAGCGCCCGGTCAAAGTAAGTAAGAGCCATTTGCCATTGGGAAAGGTTCCAGTAAACCCCTCCGATGTTGTCGAGGGTTACGGCTTCTTCACGGTCCTGGTTCATTTGCCGTTCGATCGTCAGCGCCGCCTGCAGGAAGCGAAGCGCCTTCTGACTCTGCCTAAGTTCGCGACAGGTCCAACCTATATTGTTGAGCGATGCCGCTTCGCCGTTGCGATCGCCGAGTTGCTGGCGGAGGGGTAACTCCTTCTGGTAATAGGTGAGTGCTCTTTGATGTTTTTCCAGGTCGCTATAGAACAGGCCAATGCTATGCATGGTCGCAGCTTCGTTTTGCCGGTCCCCAACCTGTTGGCGGATCAGTTCAATGCGATAGCTTCCAATGGAAGATGGGGAAGAGAAGCCGCTTATCCGAATGCCGTAGGAACCGGTTTCCGGGCATAGGGCAGAGATGGGTTTTTGATTCTTGTCAGCAGGCTGGCTATCCGCCTCAAGCAGGAGCTTACCGGTAGGGGTGGTTATGCTGACTGCCAGGTTGAGTCCCTGTTGATTGACGACCATGTACAAGCGTTGTCCGGCCCTGGCATCGAAGGTGAATAAGTCGGTTTGCTTATCCCTTAATTCACGGGTTACGGGAACGCCCATGGCGAACATGCCGCCGGAGCGAATCTCCCCTGGAGGCGCTGTTTGCGCCGCTGTTTGGGCCACACCGGGCAAGATCGCGATGGCGGCCACGGCGAGGGCAAGCGCACCGCTTATTGGCGAACAAAATAGTTTGGACTGCACTCTGCGCGCTCGCGCCCTGCCAGGGGGAAGTGGCAGGCGGAACGAAGCAGCTTCACGGTTCGCGGGCATTGCGCTCTCCCCACAGCGCCTGTGCAACTGAACAACAATGTGGCCAATGCCGGGTCGTACGATTGACCTTCAGACTTTGCAACAATATCAAGATCAAGGCAACGTAAAGGCGCTATTAAGTCCTTGCAGCTATCGTTGCAGTCCGTTTCTGGGAACGGTTCTGCAAGCTGTTTCCACCGATAATACGCCGGTTTTCTTCTGTGCAAAATAATATCCGCGCTATCTGCGGGAGGCGCTTCCTTTGCCGGACATAACCACGAATTCCGCTGGGAGGCGCTTGCCGTGAGGTTATGGATTTATCCCGTTACCTGGGGTGCGAACGGCTCTTAGGATTGTTTTGCAAGGGTGCCGGCCGGTTTTGTCTTGCAGTGGTTTCTATTCGAACGTTTCCCAGGAGCGAATTACATGCTCAAAACGCTCCATGTCGACGCGCTTGCCGCGGAACCTGACCCCTTCCATCTTTAGGCGGGCTCTCTGCTCTTTTGCGGATTCATGGCGAAGCTTGATGGCGCCCCCGGCGCCCAGTACCCGGTGCCAGGGGAGATGGTCTGGCGGATCCGTGCGCAGTAGCCGGGCGACGGCACGATGGTAGAGCGGGTAGCCTGCGGCTGCCGCAACCCGTCCATAGGTGGAGACCTTTCCCACCGGAATGGAAAGAATGATGCGACGAAAAGCATCGTCGCGCAGTTCGTTCGCCCGCGCCCCATCACGCAGGATCCTGCGTTTCGCCCGAGAGGTAGGGACGGTCCGGGCGTCCGCCGGATGAACTCTTCCGATCCTGGTGGGCGTTGTCTTCATTTGCCGAGAAAGCTTACTCAGACAATTATTGACTGCTCAAGCTCGTCAGGGATAGGTTCCGTGTTCTGCCGCACCTGGCGAGCGCGAGCCAGCATTTTGCCGGAAATGTTGTGGCATAATGTAGGGGACGAGTCTTTCCATGAACCCTGTCAACACGCAGATCGGTGAATGGCTAGGCCTACAGGCCCCGGCCACGGAAGACCAGATTCTTCGTATCGTGGAACAGCGCCTTGCGCCCTCCGTGATCAAACGCCTGACAACCCTTGGTCTTGAGCGGGCAGAGATTGATGCGGTGGTGATCCCGTCGCGGACGCTGCAACATCGGCGTTCGCGCCGGGAAAAACTGACAGTGGAGGAGTCGGATCGCGTGCTACGGGTCATCCGGGTTCTTTCGCTGACGGAGGTTGTCTACGGGAACCGTGATCGCGCACTCACCTGGCTGCGGAAATCCCAGGCTCGGCTTGAGGGACGCACGCCGCTTTCACTTTTGCAGACCGACACCGGCAGCCGAATCGTAGAGCAATTGCTGATCCAGATTGATGAAGGCATGTTCGTCTGATGGTTCTCTGGCGGATCAGCCGTCATCGTGATCTCAACGGAGTGGGTGGACTGAAAGCCGCCGGGCGATGGCACCATGCGGGGCATCCGATTATTTACCTGGCTGAAACTCCGGCCTCTGCGCTGCTCGAAGTATGCGTTCACACCAGTGCAAACGACGTGCCTCCCGAATTCACGCTCCTCAAGCTGGAGGGGCCCGGGGTGGACGTACCCTCTATCGAAAGGAATAGTTTGCCGGAAGATTGGCGGACTCGCCTGGAAGTGACCCGTGATTTGGGGAGTGCATGGCTTAAAAAGAACGAAAGTGCTCTGTTGCGCGTGCCGAGCGCAATTGTTCCTGAAACGGTCAACTTTCTTCTTAATCCATCTCATACCCAGGCGATGAAGTTCCGCATCGCGGAGGTTTTCTCGTACCCGTTCGATGTTCGCCTCAAGACGTGAGGCAAGGGCTCTATCTCCGATCGCCAATGCCCTCGGACGGGGATCGCGAAATCCGGGAGTACCCTCTTCGTGGGGCCGGTATCTCGGTCGGGCGACTATAAAGCGAGTTAGCCATGGCCATCAAGATAGTGCTCAGTCCAGAAGATGAATCCCGGCTTACCCGCGAAGCCGTGGCTCACGGCGTCCCACCGGAAAAGTACGCGGGCGATCTGGTGTTGGCGGCGTTAGCCCATCGTGTCTCGGAAAAGGATCCGGAAGAGAATGACGATGTGCTGGATAAGGTTCCAAATTCCACAACCGTGACTCGGATGAGGGTTGAGCAATTTCATACCATGCTCCACACGCTCGCCCGAAGCGCGGACAGGCTGCCGAATTTGACCACGGAAAGCTTTACCCGCCGAGAGCTTTTACCAGGATCGAAATAGCTGGCGATGTATAACCTGGTCGACACCAATATCCTGCTGCGATGGGTCAGACCAGACGACGGGGATTACGATGCGGTGAAGAAGAGTATCGGCTCTCTTCTCCAGCAGGCCGTCGAGCTTTGCTATACCTCGCAAAACCAGTCTAGGGCCTTCGCAGGAAATCAATTCGTATAGGCGCTGCGCGGACACTAACGCCGTGCCGGCAGCGGCCGCGGGTCCGGTGGTTTCGCGAACTCCGTAATTCCCACTAACTGCTGAAACAGCCGCTCCAACCTATCCGCGAGCGAATCGACTTCCGTAAGAATCCCCGTATGTACTGCCGAGGTCTGGATGATTGTGCTGCGCGGCGCGATCAGCCACTGGAAACGTTCTCTCTGCGAGAGTTTGGCGACCGGGCTGGCTGTCTCGTCGCCGGCGCAGATGCGTACCACTGCGTCCGCATGCTGCTTCACCGTTTCGAGATCGAGCGTCGGCCACAATATTCGCAGCCGTGCCTCGTCGACCTGGACCCTGGCTTCGAGCAGACGCTTCTCCAGGCAAAAGACGATGACGCCGATATTGAGGAACTCCTGGCGCTCCACGCGCGGGACCACGCGCAGCACGGCGTAGTCAAACGAAGCTTTGGTGAGCACGGATCGCCTCCTGTTCGAAGTTTACGGCGGCCGCCAGACGGTGAGTCAGGTACGCCAGGTACTGTGCGCGCCGTTCGCTCCGCAGTCGGCGGAGCCGGAAGCGATCCAGGCATCGGGGACCTGCATGAGAATTGCGCGCAGCACGTCGGCTGTGAGGCGTTGATGGGCCAACGTCGACGCGTCCGCAATCGCGCTCGCCCACGGCAGCAGCACATGCTGCTGAATGGCCGCGAAGGACGACTCCGCCTTCTCGTCCGCCGTCTCCCAGTCGTGATGGAAGTACAGCGCCGCACCGTGGTCGATGAAGTACAGCGAACGATGCCACATCAGCAGATTCGGGTTACGCGGGTTGCGGTCTACATTCTGCACGAAGGCGTCAAACCAGACCGCCAACGACGCAATCTCGGGGTTCGCCCGGTCGCCTGCCGCAGGATCGAACGTCGTAGAGCCGGGCAGATAGTCGAGGGCAAGATTCAGCCCCGTGCTGGCTTTGAGCAGATGACGAATCTCTGCGTCCGGTTCGTTGCGTCCCAGCGCCGCGTCCACTTCGGCAAAAACCAGTTCCGGCACCTTCAACCCCAGCGCGCGGCCGATCTCACCGGCGACCAGTTCCGCGACCAGCGCCAGCGGGCCTTGGCCTGCTCCGCGGAACTTCACCACGTAGAGTCCGAGGTCGTCCGCCTCAACGATCGCGGGCAGCGAGCCGCCCTCGCGCAGTGGGAGGACGTAGCGGATAGTCTGGACCGTACGCATCTATGTAGTGTATCGATAACCGGGGCGCGACCGCGTCTGGCGATGCTACGGCAACTGGTATGTCTCGCCGGAATGGCTATTCAGGGAATTAGATAGGAGCGCGGAATCTTTTGATCCAGCGTCGCGAGCACTGCTCCGTTCGCGTTGGCAAGCTGGGCCAGATGTCCTGTTTGGTCTTGTGCCTGGATCCAAGCCGCCAGGCGATCATGAAATTCGTGGTGGAGGAAGCCGAGCGCCACGAGGGCATTTACGTCGAGAAGATACTTCACGGGAAGTTCGTGAGAATCGCTACGACGTCTTTGCTGCTCAACGCTGGAACATTCGCGCTGGAACTTAAGACGGGTAGGCCGGTGATGGGGTCGGTGATGATACTGGGCTTATAGAGCTTTTTCTTCTGCGGAGTCAAAACGATGCATCCACCCCGGATGTTGGCATCCAGCGGGTCGCCGGCGCGAATATCGAGCTGGCGGCGGATTGGTCGAGGAAGAACGATCTGGCGTTTTGTCGAAACCCGGGTCTGCACGGTAAGACGATCTTACCTTCGCTTGCTCTTCCGCGACCCGTCTACTCTGAGTGCTGCGGAAAACGATCGGCGCGCCAGGTTTTGCTACCTGTGGAGAAGGTCACGGTACCCGAACGGCGCGAATGTCTAATCCGCGCCGTCGAGTGCCGTGTCTCTTTTATCGTGACTTCCGTTAGTAGGCTGAACCTTCATCTTTCATGGTGAAGGAGGTGGCGCTGTTCAGGGTTGGATACGAGATAGGCTTACCCTTGTTATCTAACATGATGATTTTGGTCGAATCGCCTGGATCGATCGCGGTTCCCGCGAAGCTCTCACCATGCGCGTCGGTGTACTTCTGAGAAACGTAATTGGTCAGAGTGGCAAGCGAACCGTTGACTCCAGGACGCTCCGTAATCCACTCAGCGGAGTTACCTTTCAATTTTGTTCCTTTGGGGGCTGTGAAGTTTATGGTCACGGCCTTTTTCTTGGTGATGTTGACCAGATAGGCGTGACCTTGTGTGCTGGAAGTGCTCCAGATTTGCATGTAGTATTCCTGGCCGGGCGCGATGGGCATACCTCCGATGCGGACTTCACCCAGTGGGTACCACTCAAACCACGCTGCATACAGGGTCTCTTTGACGCCTTTGTTGCAGTAAGCATCGAACTCGATTCCGTCCTGTAGAACGTCATTGGAATTGAAACCGTCAATACCCACCCAGGCGGAGGCATAGTCGGCGCTTCCCGTGCACTTGCCGAACGCTTGCTGTGCCTTGGGGACGGTGACGTCGGAGTAGACGTAGTACCAGGAGGATTTTCCGTAGCTCTTGGCGGAGCCAAGCTTCACATAGCCGCTCCAGTTAGGCGAAGCGTAGGTGTTGGCGATCGGGTCAAAGGTCTTGACGGCGGGGCCATGATAGATGTTGGTTTGCTCCAGGACGGGAACGATTCGCTCTTGCGAAGCGGCGATGGCCTTGGCCCAGCTGGCATAATCTCCGCTGTTTTCGTCGGGGCGGGGAGGAAAACCGAAGTAGGCCAGGTCTTCGTCTGTGGCGGTGAGCGCGTTAAAACCTTGCGGAGGGGCGGCGATGGTAGTGATTCCGCGGAGATTGGTGGGGACTTCATTGGGCTGGAGCGCTACGCACGCCAGCGGTGTGGCGGCGATCAGCAACGCGATGACTAGTGAAGGGTTCTTCATGGGGCTTCCTGTTCTTCCGGGTTAGGTGGTGATTGTCATGGGCGTTTCCCACTTCGCGCATGAAGAAGACGGGCACACGGATCTTCTTTTACGCTGAGCAAGGGCCCGACTACGCCCGGCGCAAACGAAAGCATGCTTCCGTTGGATCAGTTATCGATTGGGGGGAGGCCTGGTTTCGCTTCATCTCCATTGAGGAGGCGAGCCCAAGCTTGCTGGGATTATTGCCGTGATACTAAACAGTGTCAACAGCGAAATCTTCCGGCAGAATCATCTTTTTCCTCATCAAAGCCGCCCTGGCAGAATTTATGGCAGCAAACACTGAATTAGCGTTTTCGTCGTTGGGCGCGCTCTATTCAGCCAATCGATAAGGCAGGTAGCGGGGTTGCCAAACGTTGCTAAGTATTGCTGCCTCAAGATCCTGGTCCGCGGGGAGCAGCGCGAGGTTTTCTTTTCGCGCCTGCTGTGCCACGGCCAGGGCGATGGCGAGCGAGACCGAGGGGATCTCCGTCACCGGAGGCAATAGCCTGCCTTTCTTATCTGTTTGTGTGGGTGAGAGGCCGGCCAGAGTTTTGGCCGCCGCCATAAACATGGAGTCGGTGACCCGGCGCGACTGAGAGGAGATGAGGCCCAGGGCCACGCCCGGAAATACATAGGAGTTGTTGGTTTGGTCGATGGGGATCGACTGCCCCGCAACCGAAACGGGGGCGAAGGGGCTGCCGGTTCCTATCACGGCAGTGCCATTGGACCAATTGAGCAAATCCTGGGGGGTAGCCTCGCTGCGCGAAGTGGGATTGGAGAGCGGAAAGATGATCGGCCGCTCACAGTATTGGCTCATGGCGCGGACGATCTCTTCGGTAAATACTCCGGGCTGGCCGGAGACCCCAATCAGGACCGTTGGCTGGGCGTTCTTGATTACATCGATCAGGCCGATTTTGCCCGGCTGAGCTAACTTCCATTGCGCAAGGGTCTCGCGCTTTTTTACGAATGGTTGTTGGGTGGGATGCAGATCGGCATAACCCTCAACCAATAGGCCGTCCTTATCTACGGCGTAGATCTGGCCACGCGCCTGGTCCAGAGTAAGACCGGCTTGGTGAAGAGCGGTGACCATCAGGGAGGCAATGCCTACGCCGGCGGACCCGAAGCCGAGCATGGCGACGCGCTGTTCCTTGAGCGGCTTGCCGGTTACATTGATGGCGGCGAGCAGGGTTGCGGTGGCAACGGCGGCGGTTCCCTGGATGTCGTCGTTGAAGGTGCAGAGCCGGTCGCGGTAGCGCTCCAGCAGGCGGGCGGCGTTGGCGCCGGCGAAATCTTCCCACTGCAGCAGGACGTGCGGCCATCGCTTGATGACAGCGTCGACGAAACACTCGACAAAGTCGTCGTACTCCTGGCCGCGGACCCGTTCGTGGCACCAGCCTACGTAGACGGGATCGTGCAGCCGATCCTGATTATCGGTGCCCACGTCGAGAAGGATAGGCAAGGTCGAGGAGGGATGGATGCCGGCGAGGGCGGTGTACAGCGAGAGCTTGCCGATGGGTATGCCCATACCGCCGGCTCCCTGGTCGCCCAGCCCGAGGATGCGTTCCCCGTCGCTGACCACGATGCAGCGAACCTGATCGAAGCGAGGGTGGGAGAGGATGCCGGCGATGCGGTCCTTGTGGGGATAGCTGAGGAAGAGGCCGCGCGGCTTACGCCAGATCTCGCTGAAACGCTGGCAGCCTTCGCCCACGGTTGGGGTGTAAACCAGGGGCAGCATGTGCTCGATGTTGCCTGCCAGGAGCGCGTAAAAGAGGGTTTCGTTGGTGTCTTGCAAGTCACGCAGAAAGGCATATTGTTCAAACCCGGCAGGAAGGCCCTTGAGCGCCCGCAGGCGGCGCTTGATCTGATCTTCCATCGCGCCTACGTGCGGCGGCAGCAGACCGTGGAGCCCGAATATATCCCGTTCCTCTTCGCTGAAGGCGGTGCCTTTATTCAGCATGGGCTGGTTGATCAGGTCGTAGGCGGAGAGGGAGGTTTCGATTATCTGCGACTCAGATGGAGGGTTCACGAGGTTTCCTCTATTCAAGCTTTGCTGGACACGCTAACGGGAAAACGGTATAGAACATACAACCATCAACAAGCCCGTGCCAGTCTTGTGATCTTTGAGCGGGCTGCCCGGACAGCATAGATACCATAAATCCTTTACTGGAGACGATCCGGACAGATGCCCAGACTCCTGGCAACCAAACCCCTCTCGATGCTTACCAAAGAGGCCAACGAGGTCGGGGAGAACACACTCAGGCGCTCGCTCGGGCCAGTGAACCTGATCACGTTGGGGATCGGCGCGATCATCGGCGCCGGGATTTTTGTGCTTACCGGGCAGGCGGCGGCGAACCATGCCGGCCCCGCGGTCGCCCTCAGTTTTATCTTTGCCGGCATCACGTGCGCCTTTGCCGGGCTGTGCTACTCGGAGTTCGCCTCGATTATTCCTATCGCCGGCTCCGCGTACACCTATGGCTATGCCACGCTGGGGGAACTGGTGGCGTGGATTATCGGCTGGGACCTGGTGTTGGAGTACGCGTTTGGCGCGGCCACCGTGGCTTCGGGCTGGTCGGGATATTTCATCAGCCTGTTACAGCAACTGCATATTTACCTGCCGCCACAGTTCACCACCACGCGCGGCGAGATGCTCTATTTCTATGCGGAGAAGTGGCAGCCCGCTGCATCGCTGCCGGCTACGGTGAGTGCCGCGTCTTTGCCCCATGTCGCCGGGGTGTTCAACTTTGTTGCTTTCTTCGCCATCCTGATCGTGACCGCGGTGCTGGTGATCGGCATCAAGGAATCGGCCAACCTCAACTCCGCGATCGTGATTGTGAAGCTGGGGATTGTGGGAATTTTTCTCTTTTTGGGTACGGCTTACCTGCTGAAGCATCCCGAGCTTCCCAGGGTCAATTGGCATCCGTTCATTCCTCCGTCGCAGGGGCCGGGCATGTTTGGGATCGGGGGAATTACGGCTGGGGCGGCTTCGGTTTTCTTTGCTTACATCGGCTTCGACGCGGTCTCGACGGCGGCGCAGGAGGCGCGCAATCCGCAGCGCGACATGCCGATTGGGATCCTGGGCTCCCTGGTGGTATGCACCATCCTTTACATCATGGTTTCGCTGGTGCTGACCGGGCTGGTCAGCTACAAAAGCCTGGATGTGGGCGATCCGGTGGCGGTGGGGATCGATGTCACCGGCGTCACGTGGGGCAGCCTGCTGGTTAAGGTTGGCGCCGTTTTTGGCCTGGGGACGGTGATGCTGGTGATGCTGTTGGGCCAGTCTCGCGTGTTTTATTCCATGTCAAAAGATGGGTTGTTGTGGAAGTGGGCCTCGGCGGTTCATCCCAAATTCCGTACGCCCTGGATCTCAAACATCGTCGTAGGCACGATCGTCGCGTTCCTTCCCGCGCTGCTGCCAATCGACAAGCTCGCGGCCCTGGTCAACATGGGGACACTGCTTGCCTTCACTATTGTTTGCGCCGGGGTGTGGATCCTTCGCCACCGCCACCCTAACCTGGAGCGGCCGTTCCGGACTCCGCTGGTTCCGCTGGTTCCCATTCTTGGCATGTGCAGCGCACTGTATCTCATGTTCAAGCTGCCGCTGCTCACCTGGAAGGTGCTGGGGTACTGGCTGGTGATTGGGTTGGTTATTTATTTCACTTACAGCATCAGGCACAGCAAGGTGCAGGCGATGAGCCCGTCGGATACTCAGGGGCGGTAACTGAATTTCGCTTCAGGGCTGCGGGTCGTATCGCAGTGAGAAGATGGGTGCCCCACTCATTGCGTTCTGGGCAAAGGGTGGGATCCGCAATGGTGCTATCGGGATTCGTTTCCCACCCTTCGCACGGGCGCGAAGGATGGGGCACCCGGCCTCGTCCTGCAAGCTCCTACAAAAGTTATCGTCGGGTAAGGGTTTGATGGCCCTAGAGTGCTTTTCGCGCCAGGCGGCGCACTAGTTCGGTGGTTATGCCGTAGACGGCGTGAGTTACCAGTTCGCTGGCGTGCTCGCGGGCAGGCTGGTTCTCGGGGCTTTCGGTCAGACCCATCATGGGCAACGCGGAGGCGTGGGTGATGCCGCACAGGGTCAAGCCGAAGTTGACTCCCAGACGACCGGTGACGACGGGCTGATACTCGGCCAACATGCCGTAGACGCCACCGACCAGAGCTCCAAAGCCCCAGTGAATGGCACGCACAGAAACCTCTTCCTCCTGCTCGCTCAAGGGGCGGCTGGATATGCGGTTCACCAACACAGCCGGCGGAGGAATCTGCCCCTGGGTACGGGGCGGATAAAGAGCCTCGCCCGCAGCCTTCGCGGCCGATCCCGCCAGGCCTCCAACGGCTCCGGCGAGAAACCCCTTGACCAACGATCGCTTGAGGCGAGGAGACACGTTTTCCTGGTTTGCTTTCATATAGGTTTTTCGCAGGTGACGGCGCGGATTGCCCGTCCTGTTAACCTATAACGTCATCGAAGGCATTGCAAGGCTAAGCGAGTAGCAAAATTAGGAGAGACATGGCCGCCAGCAGGCAGTGGACCGAATGGCATCTGACACCCGGCGGATGGGTATCCGGATCGAGCCGCCGCGATGGGGAAGGGAATGTTTGGCGCGATGAGCCGGAAGAGCGAGTGGTCACGTTTGTCTACCAGGAGCAGATAGATAAGGCCCATCCCGAACCGCACGCTACGGTGCAGGAGTCCTGGCGATCGAAAGCGACCGGGTCCGCGGCGACGATCGAGAGTCTTCTCGCCCAGCATGGCGCCTGCCCGCGGAAACTCTAACCCATGCCAGTTTCCCAAACCCGAATCCGCGTGCGCTATGCCGAGACCGACCAGATGGGGGTGGTGTATTACGCCAACTATTTCATCTGGTTTGAAGTTGGCCGGGTGGAGCTTCTGCGCCAACTCGGCTTCCATTACAAGCAGATGGAAATTGATGACGATTGCCATATTCCGGTGGTGGAGGCGAATTGCCGTTATAAATCTCCGGCGCGCTACGACGATGAGCTGGTGCTCGAGACCAGTGTGCTGACCCTGCGCCGGTCGGTGATCAAATTTGGTTACCGGCTGCTCCGTCAGGAGAACGAGGTGTTTACCCTGTTGGCGGAAGGGGAAACGACCCACGTGACCGTCAACCGGTCGTTGCGCAAGGTCCCTTTGCCGGAGAAGTATGTGGCGGTGCTGCAGAAATTTCTTGTGGCGCCATGACTTCCCGCGGACGCATCGTCTCCTTACTTTTTCCCATAGGCTGCCTTTGCTTTGCGATCCTGCTCGGCCTGCCCGGGGCCGTGTCCGCGCCGGACGCGGGCTACTATCGGTTGATCGCGCTGGGCCAGCAGGGCGCGGTGCCGGCTCCGTTTTCCGGACGAATTCTGGGGCCGCTGATTGCCGGTTGGGTGGGCAGGGTCAGTGGCCTGGGCGTCGATACGGGGTTTTTGCTGCTCGGGATCGCCGCCCTGATTGCGCTTCTGGCCCTCATCGCCGGGCTGCTCTGGTCCTGGCGGGCTCCGGCGGTGATCTTTGCCGGGATCTTCCTGATGCCCTTCTGGGTGGATATTTTCCATGACTACTATCTCCCCGATTTGCTTCATGCGGCCATCCTGGCGGGCATCCTGGTCTGTCTTTATTTCGGGCAAACATGGCTGGCGTTACTTTTGCTTTTTCCTGCCTACCTGGCGAGGGAGTCGACGCTGCTGGTGGGGCTTTGCCTGGTTTTTGCCGGTTGGCGGCGCATCCGGCTGCGCACCGCCCTGATTGGGATACTGGCGGTGGTGTGCGCGGGGCTGGTTAGCCGGCACTACGCCCAGTCCGGACTGGGCAGCGTCCACGGCATGACTGGCGCGGGCTATATCGCGGGCAAGGTTTTCTGGAGCTTCTTCAAGAACGTGCTGGGGATTCCTCTGTGGAGCAATACGCTGCCGGAGTGCAAACCTGTCTGGACGACGGGGCTGCCTGGGGGCTTCCATTTTGGCGCCATTCGATCCGTAGGAATCTGCCCACCTTCGGTGTGGGGACCGGCGCGCACGCTGCTTGCCTGGTTCGGCATCTTCGGGGTGGGGCCGGCTCTGGCCGCCGTTCTGTGGCGGAGGATGGTTTTGCGGGAGGCACTTTCCGGGGATCAGCTTACGGCCTCGATGGTGATCGTTTTCCGCTTCTGCATCGTCTATGGAGTGATCTGTATTGTGATGGCCCCAATGCTCGGGGCCAGTGGCGACCGCCTGGTTGCGTATGGCTGGCCGCTCTACTTTGTCGTTTTGCCCTGGTTCGTTGTCGCCCGGTTCGTTGTAGCCCGCGGCGGCCTTCGCGGGCTACCGGTGGGGGGGATTCTTTTTATTCACCTGCTCACCTGCTGGCTGGCCTGGTTTGGCTTCCGGCAGCAGACGACCCGGGGATTTCTCCTCGTGGGCCTTACGGTGCTGGCTTTGAACGGGCTCAGCTATGTACTTTTGCGGCGGTTTTCCGGGGTTTCCCCGGTGGGGGCCCTGGGGTAACTTACTTTATTATCCACACTGTGGATAACCTGTGGATTCAGTCCGGGGAAAGATCCGCCACTGTGATGATTGGCCGGTTCACACGAATTATGTAATAGATACTGTATCTGACGATGCGAACGGTGCTTGATTGCTGTAGATGGCACGCGCCGGCGCAATGCAAGGCCGTTTTAATTGCCACACTCACTACGACGAATGCCAGGGGATAGCGCATCGCCCTATATCGAACGGGTGAGATACGCAGTAGCCGGTTTGTGGAGTAGACAAAGCGAGGTTAATATTCGGTCAACTTAGCGCCAGGCCGCGCGGCTTGATGTGGGCGCGGATGAAAGCGACCGTGCTCTGCAGCGGCGTGCCGGGGCCGAAGACTTCCGCCACTCCCTCAGCTTTCAATGCTGCGATGTCGTGACCTGGGATGGTGCCGCCGAGGACAACGAGAATGTCGGTCGCTCCGCGCTCCTTGAGCAACGACAGAACCCGGGGAACGATTACGTTGTGGGCTCCGGAAAGGATGCTCAGGCCGATGCAGTCGACATCTTCCTGCAGGGCGGCGTTCACGATCATCTCGGGAGTTTGCCGCAGACCGGTGTAGATGACTTCCATGCCTGCATCACGCAGCGCGCGCGCGATGACTTTGGCGCCGCGGTCGTGTCCATCGAGGCCCGGCTTGGCAACCAGGACGCGGATGGGGACGGCGACTTCGGGCATGGCGATTATTTGTCCCGAGCGACGACGAAGTCCGGCATCCAGAGGAGAGCGCGCTTGTAATCGGACTCGGGCAGCCCGGCGATGGCGGCGCGGGCGACTTCGGCGTATTGGAAGGCGGCGGTCAGGGCATACTGCACCGAGCCGTTGCGGTCGAGGATTTTAAGCACTTCCTGGTGGCTGGTGCGCTCGAAGCTGAGGTCTTCCAGCACTTTCCGGATGGCCTCCTGCTCGTGGGTGGTTCCGTGCTGGTAGGCGTGGACCACCGCCAACGTGGCTTTACCCTCGCGCAGATCGCTGGCCACCGGCTTGCCGAGCACGCGTTCGGTCGCGGTCAGATCGAGCACGTCGTCGACGATCTGGAAGGCGATCCCCAGGTTGCGGCCGTACTCTCCCATCTGCTCTTCGATTTCTTCAGAGGCGCCGGCCAGGACCGCGCCCAGGCGCATGGAGACGTGGAAGAGGCAGGCGGTTTTGCGGTAGATCAGGTCGTAGTATTCGCCTTCGCCCACCATCCGGCCCAGCTTTTCCATCTGGACGAATTCGCCTTCGACCATTTGCTGGGTGAGACCGATGAGCAAGTCGAGTACCTTGAATTTGCGCTCCTGCAGCGCGATGTGAAAGGCCTGCATGTAGAGCCAGTCGCCGGCGAGGACGCATTTTGAGTTGCCCCAGGTGGTGTTGGCGGAGGGCCGGCCGCGGCGCATGTCGGCGCCGTCGATGATGTCGTCATGCACCAGGGTGGCGGTATGCACCATTTCTACGACAGCGCCCAGGCGCACCATGCCGTGGCCATGGTAGCCAAGGGACTTGGCTGCGAGCAAAAGCAGGGAAGGGCGGATGCGCTTGCCCCCGCCTTCGCGCAGGTAGTCGGCAATGTCGGTGATGGCCCCTACGTTGGAGACAGCGTCGTGCACCAGTTGAGTTTCTATGGCGCTCAAGTCGTCGCGCAGCAGGTCGAAGACTTCCTTGGCCGTCGCTATCGCTTGTGTGCTCACTCACTCTCCAGGTGCTTATTCTTGGAACTCGGGAAAGCCCTGCCCGGCACTGCGATGCAAAATTGCTTTATACCATCCCACCATACCCCGATTTTAGTTGGACCGGTAATTGGTGAACTGCATGTCGATGCCGAAGTCATGCCCCTTGAGCAGTGCAATGGTCTCCTGTAGGGTATCGCGATCTTTGCCTGTTATGCGCACCGTATCTCCCTGAATCGAGGCTTGCACTTTTTTCTTGGATTCTTTGATGAGCTTAACGATCTCTTTGGCCTTGTCCCCGGGTATGCCCTGCTGGAGGGTGATTTTTTGCCGCACGCTGGAGCCGGAGGCGGGTTCGACCTTGCCGTATTCGAGCGATTTCAAGGGTACCCCGCGCTTGACGAACTTCTGCTGCAGGATCTCGGTGACTGCTTTGAGCTTGTATTGGTCGGAAGAAGCCAGCTCAATGGTTTCGTCGTTTTCGAGCTTGATCTCGGAGTGAGAGTCTTTCAGATCGAAGCGGGTCCTCACTTCCTTGATGGCCTGTTCCATTGCATTGCGTACTTCCTGGATATCGACTTTGCTGATGACATCGAACGAGTTGTCTGCCGCCATGGTGCTGCCTGTCCTTCCTCGATTATGAGCGCAAAAGGCTCAGCCTACCCTTGACCTAGGAGTCCGCGTCGGGCGCGACACCAAAAAAACGGAAGAAGTTGTTGGCAGTGCTGGAAGCGACCTGCTCGGTTGTGACGCCGCACACTTCCGCCAGCTTATCCGCTACCTGGCCCACCCAGGCCGGCTCGTTTCGCTTGCCGCGGTAGGGCAGCGGGGCGAGAAACGGAGCATCGGTCTCAATCAGCATCCGGTCGAGCGGCACCCTGGCGGCCACTTCGCGGATGTTTGTTGCCCGGGGAAAGGTGAGGTTGCCGGCGAAGGAGATGAGAAATCCGCAATCCATCGCCCGCCTGGCGTGCTCCCACTCGCCGGTAAAACAGTGCAGAATCCCGCCCAGGGCGGTTGGGGCCCAGTGGTTTTCAATCATCGCCAGGGTGTCGTCCCAGGCATTGGTGCTGCCATCGGAGGGCCGGCAATGAATGATGATCGGCCGCCGGTGGGCAGCGGCAAGCTCCATTTGCTGGGCGAAGACTTGCTTTTGTTGCTCACGGGGCGAGTGGTCATAATAATAATCCAGGCCGATCTCACCTACGGCCAGGACGTCCGGGCCGGTAAGCAAACCTTCCAGTTTTGCCATCGCCGGCTGGTCTGCGAACTGGGCTTCGTGGGGATGGACGCCCGCGGTGGCGAGAATGCGGGGTATCCCCGGCTTGCCGGCGTAGTTCCTGCTCAACTCCAGTGCCTGGTGCATGGTATCGGGCCCCTCGCCGATGCCGATGGACAGGACGGTGCGGACGCCCTGTTGCCATGCCCGCTGGAGCAGCTCATCCCGATCGGTGTCGTACCGCGGGCTGTCGAGATGTGCGTGTGAGTCGACCAGTGTGGTTCCTTTTTTACTTAAGCCGCGCGCCTACTTCAACGTCTTCGAGAAAGCCGGCCAGGACGGGCTTGCCTTTTTCTCCCAGGGAGGCCGCTACGATCATTCCATTCGATTCCAGGCCGCGCAACTTTCTGGGTTGCAGGTTGGCTACGATCACTACTTTGCGTCCGACGAGTTTCTCCGGTTCGTAGGCTTCGGCGATGCCGGCGACGATTTGCCGCGTTTCATCGCCCAGGCTGACTTCCAGGCGGAGAAGCCGGTCGGCGCCCTTGACTCGCTCGGCTACCATCACCTGGGCTACCCGGAGTTCGACCTTGGCGAAATCGTCGATCGTGATGGTCGCGGGCTTGTCTGAGGGGGCGCCCGGCGTTGGAGTACCTACCGAGGCCGCTGGGGTCAACGCAGCGGGGGCTTTGGTGGCGCTTGCCGAGGCTGCCTGGGCGACGATGCCGGCGGCTGCTTTCTCTGCAATCTCCTGGGTCTGGGTGACTGGTTTTGGCGCTGGTTCCGGCGTGGCGGTTGTCACGGGAGCTTCTGCCGGTTCCGTCTTCGGTGTGTTGCTGCTCTCCAGTTCGTGCATGCGTTCTACCGTGTCCTTTTCTGCCCGGGGAAAGATGGGGCCTGGTTGACCGAGTTTGGTTCCTGGCGCCAATTGTCCCCATTGCAGATTCTTGAGGTCGGCGTGGGCGATGCCGCCCAACCCGAGTTGCTCCCAGATTCTCGCCGTGGCGTCGGGCAAGACCGGATAAGCCAGGGCGGTAATCATGCGGAGCGCCTCGGCGCAGGTATAGAGAATAGATGCGAGGGATGCGCGGGCGGGGGCATCCTGCGCGGCTCCCAGTTTCCAGGGCGCCTTTTCGGTGATGTAGCCATCGACTACGGCAACCAGTGCCCATAGGGATTCGAGCGCGCGGGAGAAGTCCAACGCTTCGAAGTGCTGGGCAAACTCCCTGGCTGCTTTCCCGGCGGCGTCGATGATCCGCGGTTCGGCTTCTCCCTGCGGAATCACTCCTTCGAAATAGCGGTTGATCATGGCCAGGATGCGGCTGGTCAGGTTGCCGTAGCCGTTGGCAAGATCGGCGTTGTAGCGCTGCACCAGGGCATCGAAGGAAAAGCTGCCGTCCTGCCCAAAGACGATTTCGCGCATGAGGAAGTAGCGCAGCGCGTCGGCGCCGAGGGTATCGACGATGGTTTCGGTGCGTACGATGTTTCCCCGGGATTTGGACATCTTGCTTTGCTCAAACAGCAGCCAGCCATGGGCCACCACGCTCTTGGGCAAGGGCAAGCCGGCGGCCAGAAGAAAAGCCGGCCAATAGACGCAGTGAAAGCGGATGATCTCCTTGCCGACCAGATGCAGGTCGGCTGGCCAGTAGCGGGCGAAGCGCTGCTGGTCTTCGGGTGCATCGCTGCCGTAACCGAGGGCGGTGATGTAGTTGGCCAGCGCGTCCATCCAGACATAAATTACGTGTTTTTCATCGCCCGGCACGGGGATGCCCCAGTCGAAGCTGGTGCGGCTGATGGAGAGATCCTTCAGGCCGCCGCGGACGAAGGAGATGACCTCGTTCCGGCGGGCTTCGGGACGGATGAACTGTGGATGTTCTTCGTAGAGCTCGAGCAGCTTGCGCTCGAAGGCAGACAGCTTGAAGAAGTAGTTTTCTTCGCTGACTGTTTCGGTGATGCGGCCGCAGTCGGGGCAGGGTGAACCGGGCGGGGCGTCGACGTAAAGCTCGTCGGAGACGCAGTACTGGCCGGTGTAGCTGCCCTTGTAGATGAAACCGCGCTGCTGCAGGGTCCGGAAGAGCTTTTGCACGCCCTGGCGGTGGCGGGTTTCCGTGGTGCGGATGTAATCGTCGTAGCTGAGCCCCATGCGATCCCACAGGCTGCGGAACTGGCTCGACACCGCGGTGGCGAATTCGTGGGGTGTCTGTCCAGCTGCGCGGGCGGAGCGCTCGATTTTTTGCCCGTGCTCATCGGTTCCGGTCAGAAGCCGGGTGTCCAAGCCCTGGGCTCGCTTGCGCCGGGCTATCGCGTCGGCCACGATGGTGGTGTATGCGTGGCCGATGTGCGGCCGCGCATTCACGTAATAGATCGGGGTGGTGATGTAAAAGCTGGGGGTATCGGACATGAGCAGGGCGGTGGTGTTGGTGCAATCCTTACGTGCACCTGTCATTTTGGACTCACGGACGGTGCATCCAGGTCAATGTTAACAGGACGGACGAGGGGGCCGATTGGGGTCCGCCAGCCAGGGGTTGTTTTGATGTCTGCTTTTGTTTTCAGGCACAGTGTTTTGCCCGCTGGAAGTATGATGTCGGTTCTGGACTCTTATCTCGTTCTGGCGTAAGAGCTGCTCAGACTACTCACCGGCGGACCTTCTGCTAGAATCGGCAAGAAAATCAGGGGTTTGCGCGATGCCCACGCGGCGCGCGGCCGGGCCGGTGAACCTACGTGTATCGCAAACAGCAGAGACTTCTTCGTGAGCGCCTCCGCTCGGTTCTCCTGGAGAAGTACCAGATTGAACTTCCTCAAATCGCTATTGAGCAACCTCCTGATCTGGAATTGGGTGAGTTTGCGCTGCCCGTTGCCTTTGAGCTGGCTCGCCGCCTGAAACGGGCGCCACGCGCCATTGCCGGAGAACTGATCACTGAGCTGTTGCCGCTGGATGGCTTTGCGTCGTTTGCCGTGGCCGGGGCGGGGTACATCAATGGCAAGCTCGACCGGCAGGCGGCGGCGCGACAGATTGCAGGCGACGACTTTCCCGAAGAGACCAGCCCGCTCCACTCGTTGGTGGAGCACACCAGTATCAATCCCAATAAGGCTGCCCACATCGGCCACTTGCGGAATGCAATCCTGGGAGACACGTTTGTCCGGTTGCTGCGTGCCGCCGGGCAGAAGGTGGACGTCCAGAACTACATCGACAATACCGGGGTGCAGGTCGCCGATGTGGTGGTGGGGCTGACGCACTTTGAAGGTTACGATCTGGCCGGCGTGAAGAAGTTGCTGGTCGATCTCAAAGCCCAGGGGCAAAGGATTGATGACTACTGCTGGGACCTCTACGCGCGGGTTTCGCAGTGGTATGAAGTAGCAGAACCGGAGAAGCAGCAGCGGAAAAACATCCGGCTGGAGACGCTGCATGCGATTGAGGCCGGGGGGAACGAGACGGCGGAGATTGCAGATGTGCTCTCGACGGCGGTGCTGCGGCGGCATCTCGAGACCATGCTGCGGCTGGGGATTGAATATGATTTTCTACCCCGCGAGAGCGAGATTCTCCACCTGAAGTTTTGGGATCTGGCCTTTGCGCAGTTGAAAGCCAAGGGCGTTCTCTATCTGGAGACGGAGGGCAAGAACCAGGGATGCTGGGTGATGCGGCGGGCTTCGACGGCTCCTGGCGCTGAGGATGCCGCCGGGGTGGATGAGGACGCCAAGGTGATCGTCCGCTCCAACGGTACTGTTACTTATGTCGGGAAAGACATTGCGTATCACTTGTGGAAGTTTGGTTTGCTGGGGCGCGACTTTGGCTATGCTCGCTTCTTTGCCTACAACGATCACATGTGCTGGATCTCGACCGAGTCTGGGGAGGCGCAGCATCCTGATTTTGGGGGCGCGCAGGCGATTTATAACGTGATTGACAGCCGCCAGGCCGATCCGCAGGCGAACGTGATCGAGGCTCTGCGCGGCCTTGGATATGCGGATGCCGCCGCGCATTATGTCCACTTTTCCTATGAGATGGTTGCGCTGACGCCGCGATGCGCGCTCGAGTTGGGCTACCAGATTTCCGAGGAGGACCGGGGACGGGCTTTCATCGAGGTCTCCGGGCGCAAAGGGTTTGGGGTGAAGGCGGATGCGCTGCTGGACCGGCTTACCGCGGCGGCGAAAGAGGAAGTCGATAGCCGGCACCCGCAGCGCAGCCAGGAGGAGAGGCAGAGCATTGCGCACCAGATTGCCGTCGGAGCGCTGCGCTACTTCATGCTGAAATTCACCCGCAACAGCGTGATCGCTTTCGACTTCAAGGAGGCTTTGAGTTTCGAGGGTGAGACGGGGCCTTACGTGCAATATGCCGTGGTGCGGGCACGCAATATCTTTCGCAAGGCGGGAACTACGCCGGAGGCGGCGCTTTCTCTGGTCGAGGCTGCGGATTATTTTCAGGGTGAAGGAGCGGCTGGGCTCTGGGAGTTGTGGATCATGTCTTCGCGGCTGAGCTTGTTGGTGGAGCAGTGCATTGCTGCTGCTGAGCCGGCGTACCTGGCGCGGCATGCCTTTCAACTGGCTCAGATGTTTAATAACTTCTATCATCGCCACCATATTCTTACGGAAGAGGATCCGGCGCGGCGGCAGTTTCTTTTGGCAACTGCCGCAGTTGCGGAACGGGCCCTGGTTCGCTGCCTGGGTTGGTTGGGCATTGATGTTCCCGATGCGATGTGAGGTTTCGGGGCGGTTGGATGGGCTTTTGATTCCCCAGATTTTTGGTCAATGCAGGATTCTGATGGAGGTCAGCGTGAAATCCCTGGTTCTTGTTGGGTTTCTAATGCTTGGTGTTGTTGGTTTTGCGCAACAGGCTTCGGTGCCGGCTATCGAATTTAGCTCGGTGGCGAATTTTCTTAAGCTGCCGCCCGACATTTATCTGGGTGAGATGGCTGGGGTGGCGGTCAATAGCAAGGGACACGTGTTTGTTGCTTCGCGCGGCAATACGACCGGCCCGGCCTACGCTGCAGGCGCTACGCAACTTCTGGAGTTTGGACCGGATGGCAAATTCGTTCGCGAGATTGGCCACAACCTCTATGCGTGGTCCTATGCCCATGCCGTCAAGGTCGATCCGCAAGACAATATCTGGGTCGCCGATAAGGGATCGGATATGGTGATCAAATTCGATCCGGCAGGGCGCGTGGCCATGGTGTTCGGACGCAAACAAGAAGCTTCCGACGAAGATACCGGACCCCTCAAGCACGTCAACCCTCCCCTTCCTCCAGTAGATGGGATGTTTCGCCAGGTGACCGACATGGCGTGGGACCAGGTGGGGAATACCTACATCAGCGACGGATATATCAACTCTCGCGTGGCTAAGGTGGATAAGGACGGCAATTGGATTAAGTCGTGGGGCGAACCCGGCGACAAGCCCGGCCAGTTCCATGTGCCGCATAGCATTGCCGTCGATCGGCAAGGAAATGTCTATGTCGCCGATCGCGGCAACCGGCGCATTCAGGTGTTCGATGGCGATGGCAAGTTTTTGCGGCAGATCACGATCGATGTGCCGTTCGATCCGAATGCCCGTCCGGCGATCGGACCGAAGCCGAGTCAGTCGGGTAGCAACGGGACCATGGAAGCCGGATCTCCCTGGGCGATTTGCATCACGCCGGGACCCAACCAGGTGCTCTTTAGTTCAGATGCTTATCCAGGGCGGATTTAC
Source organism: uncultured Acidobacteriaceae bacterium (assembly GCA_963758385.1). Classification (GTDB taxonomy): domain Bacteria; phylum Acidobacteriota; class Terriglobia; order Terriglobales; family Acidobacteriaceae; genus PALSA-350. Next base: position 428,832 of record CAVWVA010000004.1, read on the forward strand.
AAGATGAGTCTCGACGGCAAGGTACTCGGGTACCTGGGTGAGTCGGGCAAGCAGCTCAAGCAGTTCGGATGGATTCATGAGATCGCCTGCCCCTCGGAGAATGAACTGTATGTTGCCGAGTTGCTGAATTGGCGAGTGCAGAAGCTTGTTCTTAAGCCGACGCAATGACTATGTATTGACATCAGCTATCCCACCCTTCGGAACGCGAAGGATGGGGCACCCGATCGTTTGCTATATGGAAGGACGGTTTCAGAGGGGGATAGGGTCGGGAGCGGCCGGGCGGACGCGCCAGCCGAAGATAGCTCCCCCGGCGGCGATGATCAGAAAGCCAAGGACCAGAGCGGCGCAGGCGGGCCAGCCGCCGTGCTCCCATAGCAGGCCGGGCAGAATTCCACCCACCGTGCCGCCAACGTAATAGCAGCAAATGTACATACCGGCTGCCGAGACGCGGCTTCCGGCAGGAGCGGCGTCGCGCAGAAAGCTGTTGGCGCAGGTCTGCGCCACGAACACGCCCGAAGCGGCAATCGCCAGCCCCAGGGCGACGATCCACAGAGAGGGAATCAGGGTCAGGGCTACTCCGCTCATACAGGTGGCGATCGCAGCCATCATTCCAACCCGCAGGCCGACCCGGGCCAACACGGTGCCCGCTAGCAGGGTGGTCAGAAGTCCGCAGAGATAAACCGCGAAGAGGTAGCTCAGCTGCTGCGTGGAGAGATTAAAAGGAGCATCGGCCAGGTAGAAGGTGATGTAGCTGAAAGTTCCCACCAGGGCAAAGAGCATGCAGAAGCCGATGGCGAACGTAGCCAGCAGGCGCGGGTTGCGCAGATTGGTTAGCAGCGGCGCCAAGCGGGACGAGGACCGCTCCTGCGCCGGCCTTGCCTGCGACGGAGGCAGCAGGCGCTGGGTGAGCGCCGCGCCGGCCAGGCCCAGGATTCCGAGGGCCAGAAAGACCGGGCGCCAGCCGTAATGCTCGCCCAGGACGCCGCCCAGGATACGGCCGGCAAAGCCGCCGAAAACAGTCCCAGCCACATAGACGCTCATCACGCGAGGCACCATCAGCGCGGGCCACTCCTCGGTGACGTAGGTGATGGTGATGATGAAAACGCCCGGCGTGAGCAGGCCCTGCAGCAGTCTCCACATCGCCAGCACCGGGAGACTGGTGGCGGTGGCGGTCATCAACGTTGCGAGCGCAAGGGCAAGCATGGAGGCGATGATCGTCCGCTTGCGGTTGAGCTGTTCGCCAAAAATGGCCAGCAGGGCGGCGGAAACGGCGACTCCCAGGGTGGAGGCGCTGATGGTGAGGCTGACGCTGCCTTCGGACGCGTGGAATACGTGGGAAAACAGGGGCAGCAGCGGCTGCGTGCAGTACAGGTCGATAAAGGCAAACATGCCGCACAGAAAAGGAGCGAATCTGCGCGCTGCGGTGTCCGGCTGGTCACTCACTGAAGACCACCGGTTCGATTTTTGGAATGCACAGCAGGATAAGCAGGAACGCCAGCGGGTGCAGCAAGGCGGCTACCACCAGCAACAGCGAATAGCTGTGCGAATAAGTCAGCACGGAGCCGACGATCAGGTCGAAGAGCATGGCGCCAAAGGAGCCCACCGATCCCATCAGGCCGGCGACCGAGCCAACGACGGAGGAAGGAAAAATATCGGCGCCCATGGTCTGCAGGATGGTGGACCAGAACTGGTGTCCGAAGAGAGCCATGCTGAACACGGCAAGAGCGATGCCCAGGGGAGAAGTCGCGATGAGCAGCGAAGCGGGCATGATGGCAGCGCTCAGGCCGAGACAGATCTTGCGTGACAGGTTGACCGATAGATTGCGGCGGATCAGCATGCTGCTCAGCCAACCGCCGGTAAAGCTGCCAACGCCGGCCAGGGCGTAGGGAATCCATGCGTAGTAGCCGATTTGCCGGATGTTCAGGTGGCGCACGTCGGCCAGGTACTTGGGCATCCAGAAGATGAAGAAAAACCATACGGCGTCGGTGAGGAACTTGGCCGACATCAGCACCCAGATTTGCCGGTATCTGAATAGAGCAAGCCATGGAATCGCCCCGGTGGTGTGCGGCAGGTTTGCTCCGGCGAGCGATTGCTGAATGCGCTCCAGCTCTTCTGGTGTGATCAGTGTTTGTTTCCCAGGGGGATTGTAGAAAAGCCACCAGACCAGAGCCCATACAATGCCCGCTGCGCCGGTGAGGAAGAAGATCCATCGCCAGTTCAGGGTGAGGACGATGAGCGCGATGAGTGGAGGGGCGATGACAGCGCCGACGCTCGATCCTGTATTGACGATGCCAAAGGCCTGGGCTCGGTCCTCAGGCGGGAACCATTCGGAGATCGCCTTGGAGGAGCAGGGGAATCCGCCGCCTTCGCCGAGGCCGAGCAGAAAGCGGCCGATACCGAAACCAAAGACGGAACTGACCAGGCCATGCAAGCCGGTGGCAAGGGACCAGAACAAGATCAATACGGAGTAGCCAATGCGCGTTCCCAGCCAGTCCACCAGCTTGCCTCCGCCCGCATACATGACGGAGTAGGCGAGGAGAAAGAGCATCTGGAGAATGGAGTACTGGCGGTCAGTAACAGCGATGTGCTTCTGGATTTCGACAATCGCCACGGGAAAGCTCTGCCGATCGAGATAGCTGAGCCCGGAGGCGCAGGCCAGGAGGCCGGCGATCCACCAGCGAAGATGGCGGATTTTAGCCACGTCCGATAAAAGGCATATTCGTCGCCATGACGGTTATGAATTGAACATTGGCTTCGAGCGGCAGGCTGGCCATATAAACAACCGCGTCGGCAACGTGCCTGGCATCGATTCTGGGCTCCACGATGACGTCGCCGTTGGGCTGCATTGCTCCGGCCGCTGGCTTTCCCATCATGTCCATGCCGGCGTTGCCAATGTCAATTTGGCCGCAGGCGATGTGCTGGGCGCGGTAGTCGAGAGAGATGGACCTGGTGAGTCCGGTGATGGCATGTTTGGAGGCGGTGTATGGCGCCGAGTAGACGCGGGGTACGTAGGCCGAAAGCGATCCGTTGTTGATGATGCGGCCCCCTTGCGGCTGCTGTGCCTTCATCAGGCGGATCGCTTCCTGAGCACAAAGGAAGGCGCCGGTGAGGTTTACGTGGATCACGTCACTCCATTGTTCGTAGGTCAGATCTTCCAGTGGGATGGGCGGAGCGTTTATGCCGGCGTTGTTGAAGAGCACATCGAGGCGGCCGAACTTGTCGCGGGTGGCGGCGAAGAGAGCCCTTACGGAATCTGGTTGGCGGACATCGGTTTGGACGACGTGCATTGTGCCGCCGGCTTGATCCGCCATGGACGCTGTCTGTTCGAGCTCCGCGATGCGCCGGCCGGCCAGGGATACGGAATATCCCGCGGATTGCATGGCCAGCGCGACGGCTCGGCCTATGCCGCTGCCGGCTCCGGTTACGATGGCGATCTTGCCGTGGTTATTCGTTTCCTTCAATTATTTATCCCCGTTATATTTCGTATTGTCGCTTGAGGTGAGCGGTTCTATTTGGCATAGAAACGGTAGCGGATGGTCCAGTGGGTGGTTTGGCCTGGGGGGATCAGCAGGTGAACGTAGGCCTCGGGGCAGACGGTGGTGCGAATGGACCATAGATTGAAACGGGACATGGGGGTGTCGGAGGTTTGCTCCACGCCCACTCCGGTTTTTCGGTCTTCGAATGTGATGTCGTAATCAGACGGGTTGCTGGAAAAGCCGGTAAGAAAACTGCTGACGGTTTGCTCCGGACCCAGTTCCTGCTTATACACAATTTCCTTGCCTTCAATCCGGGCTCCGGGCTCGAGCGGGTCCTGCGCCTTAGGTTCAAAAGGAAAGCGGATGACCATTCCCGGCCCGGTCGGTGCGCCGTCAAGCATGTAGAAGTCGTGATCGTAGACCTGCATGTCGATGGTCCTGGTTCCGGTGTTTTTTAGACTGTGCTGCAGGATCAGTACCGGCTCATGCCGGTCCAGAGAGACCGTCTTCTGGTAATCGTAGGCGATGCCAGTGGGCGATTTGAGCCGCTGCCGGAAAGAGACCTCGCGCCCGCTGGTGTGGACCGTCCACTTTCCGCCATCCACCAGGGGATAGGTGTACATGAATTGGTAAGGCGAATCGTCCACCTTGCGCAGCACGCCGACGCCTGGCTTAACGAACAGGCCGCCGGCCTTCGCCTGGTCATACTCCGAAGCACCGTCGCTCGATCGAAATTCCTCCACCGGACCAGCAATGGCGTCGGCCACCATCGGATCATAGTGAGCGAACCAGATTCCGAAATAAGTGTGACCTTTATAAGCGAGACAAGGGATGATACCCGACCAGTCAAATCGTGAGGCGCGGTAGTAGCCGTTCTTCGCGTCCGGCAGGTAGAGCACGGCCTTGACCGGCCCATTGGTGATAGAAGCTTTGGGATAGGTTGCCTGGGAGAAAGAATCGCATCCGGTGGAAAGCGGTTCGGCGGCCAAGGCACTGGCCGCAAAGCTGAATAGAGCCACAAGACAGAGAGCCCTCAAGGTTACTTTCAACGAAATTATCCGCCTCTCGTAATCCTTGCCGGCTTCATACATCCAAACGCGCAAAGATTGAATCTTCTTAAATGTTTTGCTGTAACAAAATCGGGCCGCATTGCCAAGGGGAAGCAGGTCTTATTCTCGGGCGCAATCAGCCTTGACGCAACGATTGTTTATGAGGGAACGATGCGGAGACCTCGCCGCGAAGGAGAACGTATGCTACTGATCATTCTCGTTGTGCTGCTACTTGTTTTCGGATTTGGTGGTTACAGCCTGGGGCCGGGCATCGGCTACTATGGCGGCGGGGGCCTCAGCCTGATCGTTCTGATCGTGATCGTCCTCTTGCTTTTGAAGGTCATTTGACGGATCGCTGCGGACCGGGGCGCGGCTTGGCGCCCCGGAGGCCCTCCGGAAGGTGCTTCGGGCGGACGAAGGCGTTACAGTTAATGCATGGAACCGAGCTTCGATCATCCGTATTCCGATGCCGTGGTGTTTTTTGGCGCCACCGGCGACCTTGCTTACAAGCAGATTTTTCCCTCCCTGCAAAAGCTGGCCAAGCGGGGGAAGCTCACCGGCCCGGTGATTGGCGTTGCCAAGGCGGGCTGGAACCTGGATCAGTTTAAACAGCGGGCCCAGGACAGTGTCGAGAAGCATGGGGGGCTCGACCCTGTAGGATTCCCCATACTCCTTTCCAAGCTGCGTTACGTCGATGGCGACTACGCGGACTCCGCGACCTTTGCCAACGTGCGCAAGGAACTGGGGGACGCGAAGCATCCCATTCACTACCTGGCCATTCCCCCCGTCCTGTTTGGCAAGGTTCTCACCCAGTTGAAGGCGTCCAACTGTTCCCAGGGCGCGCGAGTCGTGATCGAAAAGCCCTTCGGCAACGACCTTCCCTCGGCGATGGCGCTCAATAAGACCGTCCACGAGGTCTTCGAGGAGGACGATGTATTTCGTATCGACCATTACCTGGGCAAGAACACCGTGCAAAATGTGATCTTCTTTCGCTTTGCCAACTCCTTTCTGGAGCCTATTTGGAACAACCTTTACGTGGAAAGCGTCCAGATCACCATGGCGGAGCAATTCAACGTGCAGGATCGAGGAAGCTTTTACGATGCCGTCGGCACGGTACGGGATGTGGTGCAAAACCATCTGTTGCAATTGCTGAGCAATATCGCCATGGAGCCGCCGCCGACGCTGAGCATCGAGAGCCTGCGCGATGAGCGGGTGAAAGTGCTGAAGAGCGTGCAGCCGCTGGCGGAGGGCGATGTGGTTCGCGGCCAGTATGAGGGCTACCTGAGTACCCCGGGAGTGAAAAAGGGATCGACGACCGAGACCTATGTGGCGCTGCGCCTGGCGATCAATTCCTGGCGCTGGAAAGGGGTTCCGTTTTTCATTCGCGCGGGCAAGTCGCTGCCCATGACGGAGACCGAAGTGGTTGCCAAGCTGCGCCAGCCGTGCGCGATTTTTGCTTCCGAACCTCCTCCGCAGAACTATGTTCGCTTTCGTATCAGTGGCGATCCGGTGATCGCGATTGGAGCCTCGATCAAGACCGCCGGCGACCAACTGCGTGGTTGCCCGATCGAGTTGATTGCCGACCAGGAATGCGGCGAAGACACGATGCTGCCCTACGAGGAGCTGTTAGGCGATGCCATGGCTGGGAACCAAACATGGTTTGCCCGTGAGGATTACGTGGAGGAAGCCTGGCGCATCGTGGATCCCATCCTCGACGGCAGCAATGTGCAGGAGTATGAGCCGGGCAGTTGGGGGCCCGTGGACGCCGAGAAACTGGCCGCTCCCGTTGGGGGCTGGTGTGCTCCTAAGTAACGGTTAGACCAGCGCGTCCTGCAGCCGGAAGAGCGAGCCTACGCGACGGGAAGGGTGGCTGCTGAGAGTTTGCCAGTCACCCGACTCGGCGACGCTGCCGTTTTCAATCACATAGATCATCTGCGCCCGTTGAATGGCGGAGACGCGGTGGGCGATCATCAGCACGGTAGTGCGGCCATGCAGCCGTTCGATCGCGTCCAGGATTCGCTTTTCGTTATCGAAGTCGAGACTGCTGGTGGCCTCGTCCAGGATGAGCAGGCCAGGCTTACGCAGCAGTGCACGGGCCAGCGCAATACGCTGCCGTTGTCCGTGGGAGAGAAGCATACCGCGATCACCGACGGTGGTATCGAGCGCTTGTGGCAACTCGAAGACAAAATCGGCGGCGGCGAGGGTGAGGGCTTCTCTCATCTCTTCCTCGCAGGCGTCTGGCTTGGCCCAGCGGAGGTTGGATCGCACGCTATCGTGAAAGAGCACGGTGTCCTGAGCGACGTAGCCGACGTGGTGGCGCCAGGCGCGTGCGGTTTGCGCGGTGAGCTCCGCGCCGTCGACCAGGACCCGGCCGGAGAGCGGCGACAGCAGGCCATTGATCAGGTCGGCCACGGTGCTTTTTCCCGCGCCCGAAGAGCCGACGATGGCGGTGAGTTTTCCCGCGGCGACGGTCAACGACAGATCTTCCAACAGCAGAGGCCGCTCCGGGTTGTAACGGAAGGAAACGCGCTCCAGGCGGATTTCATGGGCGAGAGAGGGCCCGGGTCCGGCAGCGGCGGGCACTTCTGCGTTGGCCATGCATTCGCGGTAAATCTTCATCAGGTTTTCAAAGGCAGGGAGTTCGCTGAGGAATGCCTGCAACTGGCTTTGACTCGCGGCCAGGCGGGGAAACAGCCGGGTAAATACGGCCAGCAACAGGAGAATGGAAGCTGGGGCCACATTGAGCACCTGGAGCGAGGTGAAGATGATTGCGCCCAACACCATCAGCGATCCGGCTTCGAACCAGAAGGCGGCAGCTGCCTGGTTGCGAGTGCTTTGCAAGCTGTGCTCGAGCGCGGAGGACTGGAGTGAGGAGAACATCGCCAGGTCGCTGGTTTGCGCGTCGTAGAACTTCATCGCCTTAAGGTTCTGCAGGTGTTCGGTGGCGGCTGAATACACTTCGCTCACGCTCTCCGAGACGGCGGCGCCCCCGGCGTGGACGGCGCGCATCCAGCGGCGCGAGGCGAGCAGCAGAACAAACCCGGTTGCCAGGACCAGGCAGGTCATGCCGGCGGAGAGCTTGAGAGCGACGGCGATGTAGACCAGCGCGAGAATTCCGTTGGATAAAGTGCCGATGAGCAGATACGTGCAGGTGGTTACCCGGGTCAGCTCCGCGGTAAGCGCATGGGTAAAGTCAGAGGAGCGGCGGCGCACCAGGAAGAGCCAGTCGGCATTGATGATGGCCTGGTAAAGACGCCGGCTGAGGGTCAGCTCATAGGTGAGCGCGGTGCGAAAGGTGAGTACAGACTGCACGCGGCTGAAGAGCGAACGCAACGCCATGAGGAGTAGGAAGATCAAGAGCAGGGTAGCCAGCCATAAGGAGGGCGCCAGCCGGCTGCGCACTAACAAGTCGCGGACCTCACCGGTGTAGTGACCTACATGTCCTTGATTGGCCAGGTTGAAGCCGGCGACTTGCAGGATAGGGAAGAGCAGGGCTACTCCCAATCCTTCGGTCAGCGAGGTGAAGGTCATGATGATTACGGCGGCGATCAGCTGCCAGCGGGCAATCTGGAACAGGCTGGAGAGATATTGCCGTATGGGGTTCGAAGATGCCGGGTGGCCCGCGAGAGACGCTTCGCCTATGGGCTTGGCGGGGGCATCGCTGCGGGGATCCGGCATGGCTCAAACGATAGCAGAGGCAGGCCTGGATGGAGATTGGCGATATGGGAACGGGGGATGCCAAAGTTTGGGTTGTTATGTTGATCGATGGGTGGCTTGTTCATCTTCACAACAATCTCTGCCCGTGCGACAAACGCCTTCATCCGGACAAATGGCAGGCGTTATATTGCTAGCGGGAACAGAAATGATGAATTTGACGCTTGCATCGATCGTTTGCCACACGCCCAACCCGGTTGCCGCGGATGTGGCCGGGGAGACAGTGCTCATGAGCCTGGAGCGCAGTCGTTGTTACGGATTGGGGGGAATTGGCAGCGAAATATGGAGCAAGCTGGGTACTCCGGTGCGGGTGGCAGATCTTGTCGAAGAATTCAGTGCGCTCTACGAAGCGCCTCCCGGCATGATCGAGCACGATGTGCTTCAACTGCTGACGCAGTTGGCGGATGAAGGGTTGATCAGGATCTGCTGACTCAGCTATTTCTGGTTAGCATCGGAAAGGGCTGCACGTCGATTTCTTTCTCGCGCTTCCGAGCCTGGGCAATGGCATACGAAGCTTGCATTCTCATGAGCGTATCCATCTTTACGCCGAATGCCTTTTCAATGCGTAGCGCCATATCGCCGGAGAGATCTGCTCTGGTATTCAGCAAATTGGAGAGGGCCGGACGGGAGACTCGAAGCGCGGCCGCTGCAGCAGTCACGGTCAAGCCGGCCGGTTCAATAATTTCACTACGTAGGAAGTCTCCGGGGTGAGGTGGGTTCTTCATTGGCATCCGATGCCGCCTTCCTTGCCTAACGATAATCCTCTAAATTCAGAGCAAAAATTTCGCGTTCCCTGGGATCGATGCGCCCAGCTTGACAAAATAACCAGGGGACGCAAGAATTTTCGCTGGCTTCGTTTTTTTCATCAGACGGCATGTCATCTCATAATGTGGTACCCAGAACGACAGGGATCTACAAGCTGCAGGCGCTTGACCGTGCTTTCGCGGTGCTCGACCTTCTCTCGACCAGCGCCGTGTCCCTCGGCCTGGCCGAGATCGCCGTGGCGCTCCATTTGCACAAGAGCACGGCGCACCGCTTTCTGATGGTGCTGGAACGGCACCGGATGGTGGAACGCACGCAAACGGGCAAATTTCGCCTCGGACTACGGCTTTGCGATTTTGGCAGCCGGGCGATCGAGCAATACGATTTGCGCGACCGGGCGCAACTCCACCTGAAAACGCTGGTCGCCGAAGTAGAGGAGACGGCCCACCTGTGCATCCTGGAAAAAACGCACATGGTCTACATCGATAAGCAGGAGCCGGAGCGCACCATTCGCATGATTTCCCGGGTGGGTGCGAGCAGTCCGGTCTACTGCACGGCCGTGGGCAAAGCGATCCTGGCCACCATGCCGCGCCCCAAAGTGGAGGAACTGCTGCAGGACCTGCGCCTGGAGAGGTTTACGCCGCGCACCATGATTACCCGTGAGGCGCTACTGAGAGAACTCGACCGGACGAGCCGCCGCGGATATGCGGTGGACGACGAGGAACGTGAAGAGGGAGTGCGCTGCGCCGGGGTGGCGATCCTCGATAGCCGAGGCGCGGCGGTCGCGGCGGTGAGCGTCTCCGGTCCTTCGTTCCGCGTGACCATGCAGAAGATACCCTCGATTGCCGGTAAGCTGATGACTTGTGTGCGAGGAATCCAACACGACCTGGGGTATGCGCCGTTTACTCCCTGAAAGAGAGTGAAAAACGTGGAAGAGCTGGTAATCAAAGGGCCGGAGACGGGCCGTTGGGACTGCGTAAGTTTGGGCGAAGTGATGCTGCGTCTCGATCCGGGCGAAGGCCGAATCCATACCGTACGGCAATTTCAGGCGTGGGAAGGCGGCGGGGAATATAACGTGGCCCGCGGGCTGCGCCGCTGCTTTGGCATGCGCAGCGCCATCGCAACCGCGTTTGCAGACAATCCTATCGGCCGGCTGGTGGAGGATCTGATTCTGCAGGGTGGTGTCGATACCTCGCTGGTGCGTTGGGTTCCTTACGACGGCATCGGGCGGACGGTGCGCAATGGGCTCAACTTTACCGAACGCGGATTTGGCGTGCGGGCGGCCGTGGGCTGCTCCGACCGGGGCAATACGGCGATCTCCCAGGTAAAGCGGGGCGACTTTGATTGGGAGGCGATTCTGGGGCCGCGCAACGGCGCTCGCTGGCTGCACACGGGAGGCATTTTTGCGGCGCTGTCACCTTCGACTCCCGAGGTTGCCGTGGAGGCTCTGGATAAGGCCCGGCAGTATGGGACGATCAGTTCCTTCGATCTGAACTATCGCGATTCGCTTTGGAAGTCGATTGGCGGAAAGGCCAAGGCGCAAGAGGTGAATCGCGCGCTGGTGAGCAAGCTCGACGTGCTGTTCGGCAATGAAGAGGATTTCTCCGCGATGCTGGGGATCAAGCTTGAAGGAGTGAAAGAAGATTTTGATGAATTGCCGGTGGCCAGCTATGAGGCAATGTTGCGCGAAGTGGCTGCTTCGTATCCTAACCTGAAGCTGGTGGCCACTACTTTGCGGACGGCGCAAACTGCTTCGCGCAATGCGTGGGGCGCGATGGCGATTTATAACGGCGAGATTTTGTATGTGCCGCAGCGGGAGATCGACATCATGGACCGGGTGGGAGGCGGGGACTCTTTCGCTTCGGGATTGATCTATGGAATGCTCATCGGAAAACCTGCTGCTTGGGCAGTGGCTTGCGGAGTGGCCCATGGCGCGCTTGCCATGACCACTCCGGGAGATACGAGTACGGCTTCTCGCTCGGAGGTGGAGCGGGTAATGCTGGGTGGGTCGGCTCGCATTGCTCGTTGAGAATCCCACATTCAGTTTTGCGTTACCCTTTGATTTGTTTGCGATGAACAGCCTGAGGAGAGGAATCGAGTAATGTCCAGCGAAGTGGCACAGCGATTGGAGGCGGCGGGAATCATTCCTGTGGTGAGGGCCCGCTCCGCGAGCGAAGCATTGGGCGTGGTGGAGGCGATGGTCGCCGGTGGGATCAGTGTGGTTGAGGTGACCATGACTGTGCCCGGCGCAATCGATGTATTGAAGGAGCTGAAACGGATCTACGGCAGCAGCCTGCTGCTGGGTTCGGGAACCGTTACGGATGTGGGGGAATGTATCGCGACGATCGATGCGGGCGCGGAATTCGTGGTGAGCCCAAGCCTGCACCTGGACGTGATTGCCGCGACCAAGGAGCGAGGCAAGGTTTGCTTGCCCGGCGCGTTGACGCCGACGGAAGTGATCACCGCATGGCGGGCCGGCGCGGACTTTGTCAAGGTGTTTCCCTGCTCAGCCATGGGAGGAGCCAGCTACCTGAAGATGCTCAAGGCGCCGTTCCCTTTCTTGCGGATGGTGCCGACCGGCGGCGTGAACCTGGAGACCGCGGCCAGTTTTCTGGAGGCGGGCGCCTCAGCCCTGGGCGTCGGCGGCGACCTGGTCAACGTGGCCGCGCTGGCCAAGGGAAAGCCCGAGGTCATTACCATCGCCGCCCGCGCGTATCTCGATGTGGTGGCGCGCACGCGCGCGGCAGCGAAGGCTTAAACTACTTCTCGCACAAAGAAAGAACAAAGGTGGAATGGATGACAGCAAGATTGAGGTTTGGGTTGATTCTGTTGACGTTTGGCGCGATGGCAGCTGGACCCTCGTTCGGGCAAAGCACTGCGCATTCCGTGGATGTGTATACCCAGGCTGAATTGCTCGCCATGGGAACCAAGATGGCGCAGAAAACCGACGCCGAGGGAATTGCTACCCAACCGTTGAAGAAATACTCCATCGACACCACCGGGGTTACGTTCCGCAAACAAAGCGGCCAGGCGGAGCTGCACGAGAAGGTTGCGGATTTCTTTGTGGTCGTCGACGGTAAGGCGACTCTGGTCACCGGCGGACACATCCTCAATCCCGCGACGACGGCGCCCGGGGAGGTCCGGGGCGACTCCGTTCAGGAGGGCACCGAGACCAAGCTGAAGAAGGGCGACATCGTGCACATACCGGCGAACACTCCACACCAATTGCTCCTGGCCAAGGGCGAGACCTTTCAGTATTTCGTGATCAAAGTACAGGAAGGGAATTGAGTTACCACCGGTAGATGGTTAAATTCTCAACATAAGCGGTAATCGAACCGCTTCCCTTGGCAGCGCCATCGAGCTGGAAGTTAATGCTTAGATCTCCGTGTGCCCAGCCGAGGCTCAGCGCGGAGGGTCCGGTGGCGTTGGCAAAATTGCTGGTCTTTCCATCCACAGTCACCCATTCGTAAGTGACATTGCCGGAGCTGTCGCGAGAAGAGCCAATCTGGATGTGATGCCAATAGTTCGCCTTCCAGGTTGTTGGATTGCAGGCAATGTTGGAGCGATACCAATGCGGTGAGCGTTTGCCGTTTACTTTGACGTCGGCGGTGTATTCCCAGGTTCCTGAGCTGCCGGAACATTGGGTGGCGAACACGACTGTGTCGCCGTTGGCGATCACCTGGTTGATATCCATCTCGACATTCTCTACCTGGGACGGATCGACCAGGTTGACGTAGGCGTCGTAGACAAAGTGAGTGGCGGTTTCACTGTTGCCAAAGGAAAGTGAAAAGCGCTCTCCGCCATGATTGGAATAAGTCAGGTAGAACTTTCGCGCATCGTTATAAGGTTGGGCGGTTTCAGGATACACACTGGATCCTCTCGACTCGCCCGGGGTCGCGGAGTCGTGAACAGCATGCCAGTTTCTGGAACCATCCAGGCTGCCGGAGGACGTGGGGACGAGCACCTGGGTGGTCGCCGTCGTAGAACCGCCGTCCTGCTCATCGACAATACAGGTGACGGTGATGAAGCCCTCAAACCCCGATGGGGTGCGCAGGGTTTCGCTGGTGCTGGTGCCGGCGATCGATCCCGCGGATGCGGTGTAGGCATAAGTCATCGTCAGGTTCTGAGGGCTGATGCCGGTGGCCGTGATGAGCGTGCTGCCGCCAGGGCTGATAATCGAAGGATTGGCCGAGCAGGTTGCTTTGGGTGGGATGAGGGCTGCTACGGTCACGGTCACCGGGGTTGCCGTGATGGTGTTGGCCATGCCCTCGACGGTGACCGCTCCCGTACCTACGGCTGTCGCGTGTCCGAGGGTGCTGATCCTGGCGATGGCGTGGTTGCTGGTATTCCATGCGGTTATCTTGTTTCCCCACGCATCGGGCAGCTCCCCGGTAGAGCCATCGGAGTAACTTGCGTAAGCGATGAACTGCAGAGTGCCACCTGTCACCATGGTGGTTGCATTACCCTTGGCGACCAGGTAGGCGCTCACCAGGGTGGGCGCCGATTGGGCGGAGGCTAGCGTTGATAGTGCAAGGATGAAGATAGTAAGCAGGAATCGCTTTCCCATGTTTTGCCTCCTATGGGTGAGTGCGTGTTTCGTATTTGCGTTGGATTCGTTCCTGGCCAGCGCCTGGAGGGCTTGTTCTCGGAGAGGAAGCCCGTTACTTCATTTTGCTACCGTGGCGCTTACCGTTCTTTGTGTTGACAGTTGAGTTATCGACGTTGCTCAACCGGGGGCTAGAGGGCCAGGGGTTTGCGGAGTTCAGAATGGGAGGGGAGTGAGTGGTTTCCCGGAATTGAACGTTGGCTTACAGGGCCGTCGCCAGCGCTCGCAGGTAGACTTCCACCGTGCGCGCGGCCATGGTGCTTGCGGTGAAGTGCGCGGCCCAGCGGCGCCTTCCCGCCCGCCCCAGCTCAAGGCGCAAGGCCGGTTGAGCGATAAGGTGGGCGAGCGCGGCGCGCAGACCGGCGACGTCTCCCCGGCGCACCAACAGGCCCGTGTCCTGGTGATGCACCGATTCAGAAATGCCGCCTACGTCGGTGGCCACTACCGGCAGGCCGGCGCGCATGGCCTCAAGGATGCTGATGGGGAGCGCCTCGAAGTTGCTCGATAACACGAAGATCTGCGACTCCATCAGAACCCGGTTCACCGCGGTGTTCGCGGGCAGGATGTGAACCCGGCGGCACAGGCCGAGCTCTTCGATCTGCGCACTCACACGGGCCAGCAATTCGCCTTCGCCCAACAACAGCAAGCGCCAATCCAGGAATAGCAGCCCGGCGAGCGCGCGCAGGAGTGTGGCATGATCCTTTTGCGCCGCGAAGCGCGCGACCATCACCAGCACCGGCGGCTGGGCGTCCACCGGCCGTGCACGGGGCAAGACGACGTCGGCGATGCCGTTGTGCACCACCTCCAGTTTGTTTGCCGCGCAGACGCCGGATCGTTCCGCCAACGCCCGCTCAAACTCGCATACATTGATGACCCGCGCGCCCAGTCTGCCGGCCAGGCGCTCCGCCCAGTAATACAGCGGCTTCGGCTGCAACGAGGCGCGGTCGAACATGGACCATCCGTGAGGAGTAAAGACGCTGGGAATGTGTTCCAGCCGCGCCGCGGCTCGTGCCAGCGAGCCGGCCTTGGCGGTGTGCGCGCAAACCAGATCCGGCTTCAGGCGGCGCAAGACACCGCTAAGCTGAAACAGCGCTGCCACGTCGAGGTGCGGTCTTAGCGGGCGCACCAGGCTTCGTACCTGGAGCGAAGGAATTCTCGCCTGGCGGAGCTGCGCGGTGAAAATGCCGGGGGCTCCTGTGATCACCGTGACCTGGTGGCCAAGAGTGCGCAGTTCCACGGCGAGCTCGCGCACGTGACTCTGCGCTCCCCCCAGAACATCGCCGCGGGTGAGCACATGAACGATCTTCATGCATGGCCCGGCTTATTTTTTTCCTGAGGTAACAGCGACGCAGGGAGGAAGGTCTCGCTGCACGGATGCCCATACCATGTAGCCAGCAGGGTCCAAAGACTATGCCACTCCGCCAGCTCTGCCTTGGTAGGCGCTTGCGCAGCCTGGTGACCTAGGGCCCGCTCGAAGCCGCTGAGCACGGCCAGGCAATTGGCCGCGAACCGCGCAGCCGAGATGGCCAGCAGTTGCAGCCTTTCCCAGCGGCCGGAGAAGGCGCCGGGCTGTTGGCTGACGAATCGGATGTGCAGCAGCTTGTAGCGAAACAGCTTCCTGAGTGTGACCCGCTCCTTGCGGTAGCCGAGGAGAACCTGGGGGAGATTGGCGAAGCGGCTGTTACGGTAGCTGCGCAGCAGCAGTTCCTGATCCTGGGCCAGCCAGGCGGTCTCGTCATAGCGCCACCGGCGAAACCATTCGATGTGGCCCATCCAGAGCGGGTGCCATAAAGGAAAACCGCGGAAAGGGGAGCGGACGATTCCTACGTGTTCCCGGGCGGGATTGAAGCGCCAGAGCGGCCGGCCATGCTTGCCAAAGACCATGGCTCCGGCGCTGCACAGATCCACCTCCGTGTTGCCGAGCAGGAAGGCGAGCTGGCTTGCCAACCGGTCGGGATAGGCGATGTCGTCGGCATCCATGCGGGCGAAGTAGAGGCCGCGCGCCCGGTCGATGCATTCATTCAAACGGGCCGCGAGCCTGCGCCGCGTTCCGTCACTCCAGCAGATCACACGAGGATCGTTGAAACTGTGCGCGATCGCCAGGCCCTGATCGTCAGAACCATCGTCACAAAGTAATAGCTCAAAGTCCTCGTAGCTTTGATGGAGCAGCGACCGGATGGCCAGCTCCAGGGTCGCGGCACTGTTGAAGAAAGGCATCGCGATGGAGATGACTGGGGTCGGCATCGGCTCTACCAGGGGGCGCTCGGAATACAGCATCGGTCTGCTCCAGTTTTTCCAACGGCGTTGAAGTGCGGGTTTGGTTGGCGGAGAAACGCGGCAAATCTCCGGCGACGGACTGAAACAGGACTGCGTACTGTTGCGCTAACCGGGTCAGGCTGAAGTGGGTTTCCACGACGGCGCGTCCTGTAGAGCCCATGCGCCGGCGGAGAGGCCCATTGTCGAGCAGCGCGATGAGCGCATGCACCCAGGCCTGCTCGCTCTCCGCGCCCAGGCCGGCCTCGCCCAGGGCAAGCACCTCGCGATTCATCCCCGCCGGGGTGACGACGACCGGCAGGCCCGCGGCCATATAGCACAGCATTTTGTAACTGCATTTGCCGTTGCACCAGTCGTTGTCCGCCAGGGGCATCAAGCCGATCGACATGCGGGCGAAGGCGGCTAACTCCGCCTGGGGGTTCCAGCGCTGGAACTCTACTCGTGATTCCGGGAGCTGTCTAAATTGGGGCGGTCTGTCGGCAACGATGAGCAGCTTCGCCTGGGGGCGGTAGTAGAGCACCCGCCGGAGTGCTCCCTCGATGGCGTAGAGGAAGGGAAAGTTGCCGCTGGTGCCCGTCCAGCCCAGCAGCAGAGATGACGAATCGATGCGGCGGCTGGGCCGGTACCAGGCAGTATCGACAGCGGTGGGAATGATGGTGACGTTGGGATTCCATTGGGAGAACTGGTCGGCGAGAAAACTGTTGCCACAGACGACCAGGCCGCTGGCCCGGGCGAGATCCTGCGCGCGGTGGCCGCCGGTGTTGAGCCAAACCGCATCGTCGACGTCCAGGATCATGGGTCGTTTCGCCAGGGCGTGGAGCGGCGCAAAGGCGGGGAGAAATTGGCGGGAGATCCAGGTCACGTCGGACATCCAGGAGCGGGTGAGAGCCGCGGCGCGAGAGGCTGCCGTGGCCGCGATCCACAGGGGGCGCACGGCGCGGCGCTGGGGCAGTATGTTGCCCCAGGGCAGGGGGTATTCCCGCACCGCGATGCCGAGTTGGCCGAGTGGTTCGATGTATTGGCGCACGCGTGCCCGGGCGCTGGGCACCATCACGCCGCCGGTATAGGCTGCTACGCGCATGGGTTGCCGGATTTCTTTTTGCGTGAGGCGAGAATCTGTATCACCCGCACCCGCCGAGTGGTTAGTCGAGATTCGATCTTTGTGGTGGGGAGAGATTTCATGGTCTGGGCTCCGGCTCGCCGAGCTCTCGCCAGCGCGGGCGGATGCGCCGGGTGATGCTCGGGGTGAGGTAAACCAGGCTGGAGATCGCGCTTGCCTTAACCCAAAACATGATCTGGGCGAAGTACTCCTCGGAGAAGATAGTCATGACCGTCGCATAGACGAATGCGCCCAGGGTGAAGACCGCCCAACATTTGCCATGGATGGCGCAGCGGTATACATAGACGCTGAGAAAACCCAGCAGAAACATCAGCACGCTCACCCCGGCGAGTCCCCCATGATCCATGTAGTAAGGCAGGAACGCGGTATAAACGTTGGTGATCTGGGTGGGGGAAATTCGTGTGTATTCAAGATTCCGATCGCGTTCGGAGTAGGTTGCGCCGAATCTGTTGGCAATCCGCTTGGCGAATTTCCCCAGGTCCCAGCCATAGCGCAGCTCAGGATTTTGCCGGTTCTGGTCAAAGGCAATAATGCCTCCCAGCCAGTAAGTGCCAAAGCCGGCGGCGACGTGGGGAAGATTGTCAACCAGGGAGGCTCCGGAAGTCGCGCCATATTTGCTCATGGAAATCTGGCCGAGAGCAAACACCATGAGAAAGAACACAGCCATGGTTGCGAGCAGGCGGCGGGGAGCGGCGCCTCTTTTCAACCAGAGAATCACAATCGAACTGACCAGCAACAGAAGCACTTCAGAACGAGCGCCGTTGACTAACTGGTAGCCGCCTGCGAACACCACAAGGAAGAGAGTGCGGCCCCTGCGTGTGTGGGTATCGGCGTATTCATAGACCGCGATCAAAGCGGTGATGCTTAAGAAAGGCAGGATGGCGGATTCAATTTGCAGAGCGCCATGGCCGGAGACATTTGCCCGGGAGGACGCGATGCGGATTTGTCTCCAGGCGCTTTGCCGGGGCGCGATTGTTCCGCTGAGTTGCCTGAAATAGAAATAGGAAAAAGGAATGTTGAGGATCAAGAGGAAGACGGCGGCGCTCAGCCATCGGTCGACCTGGATACGGCGGGTTGGGGAAACCGAGGCGAGCGTTCGCCCTTTCCATAGCGGGACCGCGACGGCGCAGGCGCCCCCGAGAGAGAAGGCGAGAACCCCGGTGAGAACGATCTCATTGGCGGCGTTGGTAAGGGGAAAGTAGATGTCTCCACACAACCAGATGGTGAAGAGAGTGAGGGTCCAGACGATGCCCAACGACGCTGGGGGAAAGAGGACTGAGCGGCCGTAGCGGTACATCGCCAGACTCCACATTGCGAGTAGCGCAACCGTGACCGGCAGGGTCACACTGCCGGCGCTTCCGGCAAGGATGGGAAGGATGTGCGGGATGGATTCGCGTTGCTATGCAAGAGGAATGCCTCAGGGCCTGAAGGCCCGTTCTTTTTGTTCGATTGATGTACGGGCTGAAGCCCGTACCGTTCCATGCGAGATTTAGGTTATTCCGTTAGGCGCTGTCGGCCGCGGTGTAATAGCGGCGGTAGGCCTGGTAGGTTGCGTCGGTTGCGATGGCCGACTCGTTCAGCACGATGCCGGCGATGGGTACGTTTACGCGGCGAAGAATTTCCGCCGTGGCTTTGAGCACCTTGGTGGGAGTATGCGCGCTGCGGACGGTTAACACGGCGACTTCCGCCGCGGCCGCCAGTTCCAAAGACTCCGCGCATCCGAGCAGCGGAGGTGAATCCAGAACCACCATATCGAACTCCTTGGTGGCCTGGGCCAGGATGCCACGCATCTGTGGTCCGATCAGCGCCAGGGCGCGAGGTAAGGGCAGACCCGAACCGAGAACGAAAAGATTCGGACGAGCGGGGACGGCGCGGGTGGCTGCTCTCCACGAAGCTGTCTGCGCGAGCACAGCCGCCAGGCCGGAATCGGGATCGAGGCGCACCAGCCTTTCAATTGCCGGTTGGCGCAGATCGGCGTCGATCAGCAGGGTGCGCTTGCCCTGCTCGGCGTTGGCCATAGCCAGGGCGAGAGCGATGGTCGATTTGCCTTCGCCGGGCAGTGCGCTGGTAATCAGCACGCTTTTGGGCGCGGTGGCCTGGCCGGATAGCATGAGAAAGCCCCGCAGGTGGCGCACTCCTTCATCGAAGAAACCGTCTTGCAGGGTGCGCCGGCGATTGCCTGCAAAGCGCATGCCATCGGAGCCAAGAGCCAGGCGGAGTTGCATGTCTGTCACCTGAGGCAGCGCGCAGATTACGGGTAAATCGAGTGCCTCCTCCACATTCGCCGCTTCTTTCGCGGTCACATCCGTGAGTTCTTCCCAAACTACAAATGCGCTCGAGGCCAACGCGAACAAAGCCATGGAGAGCGACACAATCAACGGCCAGTTGGGGAAGATGGGCCGGGACGCGGGACGCGCCGGATCGGCCAGGCGGATCACGTTGTTCTGCAATTCAGAATTGATGCCCAGCTGCTTGATCTTGGCGAATAGATCTTCGTACACACGTTCCGCTGTATCCGCTTCGTGCTTCAGTTCCAGGTAATCGAAAGACTGCGAGGTAAGGTCGTCGACCTGCTGCTTGGTGTCGGCGAGGGAGGCAGACAACATGCGCTCGCGGATCAGCGTTTGCCGGTAGTCCACACCGATGCGGCTGGAAACATTGCGGCGGCTCTCTTCGAGCGCGGCGCGTGCTTCCTCCAGCTGAGCCGCGGCCTTTCTGTACTCCGGATGCTGGTCTCCATAGGTGGCGGCCACCAGGGCAAGGTTTGCTTTGGCTACCTGGAGCTTCTCCACATCCTTGGTAAGATCGCTCGATTGGCCGGAGACTTCGACTTCGGGGAGCGAGCCACCTTTCGCTTCGCGATAGACGGCCTCCTTGGCGATGCGATCGGATTCAGCGGCGCTGGTCTCTGTGTTCAGCGCCTGCAGCTTGGCCACCAGCACACTCGTCTTCTGCTCCGGATCGGCGGTTCCCAGGTCTCGTTGATAGACCATCAGCGCGGTGTGAGTCGACTCCATGTTTTGCTTCAGGCCAACTAACTGCTGCTCCATCGAAGACGTCAGGCGTCCGGCTTCGCGGATGCGGGTGGCGAAAATTTCCTGCAGATAGGAATCGGCAATGGCGTTGGCGGTAAGCGCCGCGATTTGCGGATCGTGATCGCGATAGGTGATGGTCAGCAGGTAGGTATTGGGATCGCGTTCGATCTTCAGGTGCCTGAGCACGATCGGCGCATTTCTGATCGCCTGTTCCCTTGCCGCGGGGTAGCGCCAGAACCAATAGCGCCGCAGCTGGTGCTCGCGCTCGAGCAGATTGTACCGCTCCGCTACCGGACGCAGGATGGTGTCGGCCTGCAGCAGGGTTTGCTGGGTGGCCATGAACTGGTCATCGCCGGTGGTTAACAGGCGGTCGCCGCCTATCATCTCGGGTGATGACTGGCGATCGATCGCGATCATGGCGGTGGCCTTATGCATGGTGGGCGCAAGGGCGCATCCAAACACGACCAGGGCGGTGAGCGCGGTGCTGAGCAGCGCGATCATCAACCAGTTGCGGTGTACGATCTGCGCATAGAACGTGAGCGGCCGCTGGAAGTCAGCAGGATCACTGAGCCCGAGGAATGGCTTACGGATCGCAATTGGACTGGGCATACGCCTGCCTCCTTTCCGGCAGTAGATTAGATCTTGTTATCGAGCTTGAGCGCGGGAGCGCCGGTTGAAAGAAAACCCTACGGCTGGTGGCCGCTCAGTGCGAACTCCAAATGGCGGCTGATACGGCAGCGGTACCCATGCCGGTCACGTGGTTTACCACGCTTGCGCTGGCCTTCAGTTTGCCGTTGGTCGGGATGTAGAGGATATCGTTGGCGGCCAGTTTTACATCTTCGGACTTGCGATCCAGAATGCGGCGCAGGGGAACCTCTATTTCCCGCTTACGCACGGCGCCTGGATCGAGCCGGTAAATATAAGCCTTGTTACGGCTGAACGAGTCAAGGCCGCCGCTGAGAGCTAACATCTGGAGCACGGTGGTGTCCTCCATATCCACAAAGGGAAAGGCTCCCGGGCGCTTTACGTCGCCCACAACGTACACCCGTTGGCATTCGGGAACGCGAATCTGGGCGCCCGCCAGAAGAAGGACATTCAGTTCCGGGTGGAGGCCGTCGAAGAGCTCGCGGACGTTGACCCTTTGCGAGCTGCCATTCGCTTGCTCGACGATGATCTCCGGTCCCGCCTCGGGCAGCAAACCTCCGGCCTGGCTGAGCGCGCCTAGTACCCGCAGATTGCCCACATCCTGAATCGTCATGGGAGTCCTGACGGCGCCGGCGACGATGATGTCGCGACTGCGGTACTCGACTACGGAAATATCGACCACGGGATTTACCAGCAGATGCTGGGCCTTTAATGTAGCTGCGAGCTTGTCGCGCAAGGCGTCCGGCATTAACCCCATCGCAGGCAAGGGTTCATGCAGCAGCGGCAGGTTCAGGTTCCCGCGCTCGTCCACGCGGAAGGCTTGGGAGAGTTCCGGCGAATCATAAACGTTGATGCGAATAAGATCGGAGATCCCAATCGGCTGAAAGGGCAGATTGGAACCTCCAATTGCTACAGGTGTTGCGGGGGACGAAAACGTGGGTTGCGTCGACGGCAAGCGTTGTGCGGCGGCGGCGATGGAGATCAAGGTCGAAGCAACTACGAATACCCGGGTAGTTCTTCGCATGGCGCACGCTCGTTATGAATCACCGTAGGGTGGTGGGATTAAACGAAGGCTGCGATGGAGATTAAGTTTTTCTCACATGGCTCGTGAGCTAGCGCCGGTAGCCGATTATTCTTGCCGGCACTCCGGCGCTGATTGACATGGGAGGTAGATCCCTGGTGACCACGGCGCCCGCTCCGACCACGGCGCCGTCTCCGATCGAGACGCCCGGGGTTACCACTACGTTGGCGCCCAGCCAGACATCATCGCCAATCACGATCGGTGCATCCTGCCCAGGCTGATTACGGATAAGTTGTTCGCGTGCGATTCCATGATTGGAGGAGAAGATGGAGGTGCAGGGGCCGAGAAGGACGTTGCTGCCAATGGTGATGGGACCTCCCGGCGAAGCCCATACCGAGCACAGATGGTTGATGAACGAGTCGTCGCCGATCTGGATCATCTCAGGATATTTGAAAAAAACAGTGGGGGAGATTTTGGTGCGATGGCCCAGGTGTTTCAACTTCGCTTTGCGTACGTAGCTGCCGCCGGTGATAAAAGCGAAGAGGTACAACCAGCCTTTGATTACCTGTGCTATCGATCGCATCCCGGTTGCCTCGCTCGTGTTCGAAACGATAACAGATTGGGACTGGATCGGGGTTGAGCGAACTGCGGACAAAGGGGAGAGGGGTGCTTCCGTCGCGACTGGTGCGGTTGTCCCTAACGTTTTCTAGCAAGGTTCGGGCCTCCGTCACTCCAGTTATCTAAGTTACGGCGGCCGATGTCTGCTCGTACCCGCAACTTAAGTTATGACCTGGTACTTGCTTCTTACAATTACATCAGTAATGCACACCTAAGGTAATTGTTCCTGGGAGCGGCAGATACGATAGTCAGTCCATCTTATATGAATAAAATATTCGCGCTTCTCCTCCTGAGCACGGGAGTACCCGCGTTGGCCGCAACCTATACCGTCGCGGCCGGCTCCAGTACAGCCGCGATTCAGACCATTTTGAATACCGCCGGATCGGTGGCGGGCAATACGGTCTATTTCTCGGCGGGCGCGTATAGCCTTTCCACCATGCTCCGCTTTCCTTGCGCAAGCGGCACGATCTATACCGGGCCCTATGTGGGCATCGTTACCCAAACCAACTTGCCGACCGCTGTGCTGACCAGCCAGATCGTCACCGACTATGCCGTGTCCACGAACAGCAACGGTACTACCCTGACAGGCGATCAGGGCTGCACGATTCAGTACTTGCGGTTCAGCGGCACCCAGGGGGGAATCCTGGTGTACCACCCCGCGTCCGGCATCCTTATCCAGCAGAACGCGTTTGACAACAACAACCCTCCCGCGGGCGGAGCCAGCTCGAACGCGAATATTTATCTTGACGGCCAGAATGGCGGGTTTACCCCGGCCGACGGCGTGCAGTACATCAGCATCCTGTGGAACACATTTTTCAATAACTGCGCCGCCATTCGAGTGGTCGCCTATCCTGACTCGGGCGGCAGTTGCGCGGCTACCTTCGTGAACGCCTACAACAACTACCTGACGTGGTCGAACAATACGATCAATCTTACCGAGCAGGGCCTCAAGCTTTCCGAGCAAGGCGCACTCGGTATAAGTAGCCTCAACGCTGTGGTCGAGAACAATAATATGCAGGGTAACTCCCGCATCATGATCGAGACCCAGCAGGATACGAACGGCGTCGCCACTTATAGCCACAATGCCTTCTACCAGCCTTTTAATCCCAGCTACAACACCTTTGAATTGTCCATGCCGGAGTACACGCCATCCATTTCGCCGACGCATACGGCGAGCGATGACGTATTTATCGGCAATGTGCTGGTCACGTACAACGCCTCGGGCGGCCACTACGGGATAGGGCTGGAGTTCTGGGGCGCCGGCAGTATCGCGACCTACAACCTTTTTCAGGGGGGCAATGGGCCCGATACCTGCGCCTATGGCTGGTATTGCACGGGTTGGCAAATATGTTTGGGAGAAGCCTTTACCAACGCCAACATCAGCAACAACTACTTTTCCGGTCACGACGTATGGACGGGCACGCCGAATGCACTGGGCGATGCGGTGACCTACGAGGACGGCGCTTCCGCGTCGAATCCGGGGCTCAACATGACCGAGAACACGGTGGTTGAAACCAGCACTACGATCCCCACCGAGGCTCCTACCATCTCGGTCGTCTCGGCTACCACCGGACCCATAGTGACGCTGAGTGACGCCGATACCAATCGCGGGCTTTCCATTTTCTACACCACCGACGGCACGACCCCGGCAATCTTTGGTCCCGGCGGTGCAGCGGGAACCTCCAAGGTGTACAGCGCACCGTTCGCCGTGGCGCAAGGAACAACCGTGCACGCAATCGCTTCATGGGGGCAGGGTGCGAACCAGGGGATCGTGTTTCCTTCCTTCGGATATGTTCCCAGCAGCATGGTGACTGCGCTGGCGGGCAGCGGGCGAAGCCTGGTGAGCGCGTACCTGCGGCCGAAAGGGAGCGCGAGCACGATCGCAGCGGGCGGCACGCTGCAGTTCACCGCATACGGGGTTTATTCCGATGGGTCCACCGGCGTGTTGCCCGATGCGCAAGGGCACGCGGTGACGGCCTGGAACACCAGCAACCATAAGATTGCCAAGATCAGCAGCAAGGGTCACGCGACCGCGATGGCGGGGGGAAGGACAACCATTGAGGCGACCATCGGCAACCTGCAGGCCACTCCCTACACCGTGACCGTGGGGAGCGGCGTCACTCCTGCAGCCGCGGCCGCGATTGCTCAGCCCGCGCAGGCGGCACTCTCTCTGGCAGCGGGTCCAGCAGTGGGTCCGGCGCCATCCGCCCCGGGACCGCCGCTGGCGGATCAATTCCTTGGCCCCTTCTGGAATGTGGTGACACCGGCGGGCGGGGTGGGAGCTATCTCCAATTCGCATCTCTTCCTGGGCGTTCCTGGAGGAGCCAACCATGACGCTGGCCAGGCGGTTCGCGTGGTGCAGACGATTGGCAAAAGCGACTTCGATGTATCCATCAAGATCGATTCTCCGCTGGTAGGGACCGATGGGAATACCAGCCAGGGACTGATGGTGATGTCGGATAGCCAGGACTTCATCACCTTTGCGGTGGCCACGGATGGGGCCAGGATTGGCTTAAGCATTCGCAGCGTGACGGGCGGGGCGGCGACCCCACTGCTCGAAGACACCGACTTCAGCCAGTATCAGAACCCGATGTACCTGAGGCTTGCCAAGACCGGGAGTGCGTATGTGGCGTTTTACTCAATTGACGGGCTCAACTGGTCGCAGGCGCTCAGCTTTAGTTTTTCCCGATCCCCCACCAGCGTGGGGCCGTTCGCCAGCAACTACAGCGACACCCCGGCCAACGCCGTGCCGGTGGTGATGTCGGTGAACTGGTTCGATGTTCAGCAGTGAACACGTTGCTGGTTTGAAAACGACACAATAACAGTGTCAAAATAGCCGGGCACTTCGGTAATGCACACCATTGGTAATTGTTACCCCGTACGGCTGAAGTGGATAGTCAAGGTCAGATAACTGAATCACTTTGATCTGCCCTTAGTTCGCCGCAATGCGAGGAGGTACTTGCGATGTATAGGAATAGAGCACGCTATCTCCGCGCCGCGGTTTGCCTGTTGGGCATCATGTCTGCGGCGCATTTCGCTTATGCGACCGGCCCGGCTGCGGATGACGGACCTCCTCTTTCCAGCAGTTTTCCCGGGCCGCTGTGGCAAGTGGTGGCGCCCAATGGCGGAACAGCAACCGTCTCAGACGCGCATCTTCTGCTGAACGTCCCGGGGGGCAGCAATCACGACGCGCTGCTTCCCTCGAACCAGGCTCTGCGCGTGGTTCAGCCCATCGGCGATGACGACTTTGATATTTCCATCAAGATCGATTCGCCGGTGGTGGCGAGCAGCGCGAATACCAGCCAGGGACTCATGGTGCTGAGCGACGACCGCAACTTTCTGATGTTTGCCCTGGTCACCGATGGCACCAGGATCGGTCTGACCGGCAAGATCGTGACCAGCGGCGTTGCCGCCACCGTATTCAACGTAGCCGACTTTAATGAATATCAAAACCCCATGTATTTGCGCCTTGCCCGAGCCCGCAGCACTTACATCGCTTATTACTCGGTCGATGGATCGGTGTGGACGCAGGCAGCCACTTTCACCGACACCAGGATCCCGACAATGCTCGGACCCTTCGCCGGCAATTACAACGCCACGCCTTCAAGAGCTGTGCCAGTGGTGATGGCGATTAACTGGTTCGACATCCTTTAAGCAAAGCCGGGGCAGAAAGCACGCTTATGAAAAAGCCACTTCAGATTCTCCTGGTCGAAGACAACGCGGCAGATGCGCAGTTGCTGAGGCAGATGTTCAGCAAGGAGGAGCCCGGTAGTTTCGTGTTGACCCATCTGACCCGTGTGGCGGATGCGGAGATACTTTTGGCGAAAGGCGGGACGGACGTTGTCCTGTTAGATATGGGACTACCGGACGGGCACGGTCTGGACACTTTGCGGCGAGCGCGTGCGGCCGCTCCCGGCGTGGCGATGATCGTGTTGACCGGCCTGGAAGACGAAACCATCGCTGTGGAAGCAATCAAGGGAGGCGCGCAGGACTATCTCATCAAGGGACAGATCGAAAGCCGGGCACTGCCCCGGGCGCTCCGCCACGCGATCGAGCGCCACCGGATGCAGGCGGAATCCGATCTGATGCGGGCCCACCAGTTGCAGCTCCGCGATGAGTTTCTTTCCCACGTGTCCCACGAGCTTCGGTCGCCCCTCACCTCGATCTACTCTTTCAGCACCATCATCGCGGATGGCCTGGCGGGAGCGACCACCCCGCAGCAGGACGACTACCTGCAGATCATTCTGAGAAATGTGCGCCAGCTGCAAGCCATGATCGAAGACCTGCTCGAAGTAACTCAGGCGCAGGCGGGTAAGCTCAACGTCGAATTGCAGTCTGTCCCGCTGGACGAAGCCATCGTTTATGCCGTCGATACATTGCAGGGAGTCGCGGTCGAGAAAGAGATTGCACTCTCCTATCGTGTGGACGCGCATCTTCCCCTGGCTTACGCGGATACAACCCGGGTACGGCAGATCCTGACGATTCTGTTGGACAACGCCATCAAGTTTACCCCGGCCGGCGGTAAGGTGGATGTCCAGGCCAGCGTACAGAAAAACGATGAGGGGATGCTTCTGGTGGAAGTCTCCGATACCGGCTGCGGAATCAGCGCGGAGGCGTCCGAGCATATCTTTGAGCATCTGTACCAGGTAACCGATCCCGGGCATTCGGGCCGCAAGGGCCTGGGCCTCGGCCTGCACATTGCCCGCGAACTGGTGAGCCGGCAGGGCGGGGAAATCTGGGTGACCAGCGAGCCACACAAGGGCAGCCACTTTTTCTTCACCCTGCCTATTTTTTCCTTGAAGGTTTTGATTAGCCCCATTCTGGACCAAGAGAAAAAGCCTGACGACGCGATTGCGGTGATTACAGTGGAAATCGATTCCCGCGACCCCTCGACCGAGGTGCCGCGGGGAATATTGGATGTAGCCCGCGGGGTTTTACAGCAGTGCCTGCGTCCTGACACCGACGTGCTGTTACCCCGGATAGGCCCGGCAAGCGAGCACAAGCTGTTTTTCGTGGTCGCCTATACCGAGCAGCGCGGCGCGGAGATTATCGGCAGGCGCATTCTCAACCAACTCCGCCGCCACGAGGAATTGCAACCACGAGACTTTACCTTTGCCGTGTCGCACAGCTTTCTGCCTTCCATTCCGCGGGACCCGAACGAAACCAAGGACGCGTTCGCGGAACAGGTGGCCGGCGAATTACAAG
Source organism: uncultured Acidobacteriaceae bacterium (assembly GCA_963758385.1). Classification (GTDB taxonomy): domain Bacteria; phylum Acidobacteriota; class Terriglobia; order Terriglobales; family Acidobacteriaceae; genus PALSA-350. The sequence continues at coordinate 456,357 of CAVWVA010000004.1, forward strand.
AGCACATCCAAACCAAGTGTTTACAAGGGGAGATGAGACCATGAATCAACGAAAAGTGTTGGTGGTAGACGACGATCCCGATGTCCGCCTGGGCCTTCAATTACGCCTGAATGCGAATCATTACGATGTTTGTTTTGCCGCCGATGGAGTGGCCGGGATCGCGGAAGCGCGAAAGAATATGCCGGACCTGATTATCCTGGATCTCGGGCTGCCGGCGGGCGATGGATTCAGTGTGCTGGAGAGGCTGAAGGCAAACGAAAAGCTATCCGCGATTCCGGTGATTGTGCTCTCCGGGCGCGACCGGGTGGGCAACAAGGACCGCTCGCTTCAGGCGGGGGCGAAGGCGTTTCTGCAGAAGCCGACACCGAACGAGAAGCTGCTGGCGGTGATGCGCCTGGTCCTGGACGAAAAAGAATCGCCGCGCCCCATGGTCTACGATATTGCAGATCCGGGCACCATGAACTGACATCAGAACTTCATGGCGGGGAGGAGTTGGGATGCTACCATTCTCCTCATCGGGACAGACCATGAAAAACGATTCGCAAACGCAGAGTATGTCACGGCGCAACTTTGTCCAGGGTGCGAGTGCCGTTGTGGGCGCCACCATGCTCACCGCTTTACCGGCTTACCCGGCGGCGCCGGTGCCGATGCCGGTGCTGGTGCAGTTTGAGCCAGGGGGGCGGGTCACGGTCGCTTCCGCATCCCGGGGTTTCAGCATCGCCGATTTCAGCATCGCCGATTTCATGGCGCAGACGGCGGCCGCGACCTTGCACCTGCGAGTGGAATTGGTGGATGTGAAGCTGGGCGATTCCCGGTTGCCTGCTTCCCGCGGGCCGCAGACTGCCCAAAGCCCGATGCCCGCGGTACAAGCTGCGGCGAAACGGGCGCAACGCAACCTGTTCATCGCTGCCGCCGGCGATAGGGCATCTCCGCTCCATGGGGCGGACCCCGATCAGTTGGAGTTCAACAACGGGCGGATGATGCACCGCGGACAGCCGGAGAGCGGCGAAAGCTTCACCGCTTTTTTAGCCAGGAATGGTAACGTTCCGTTGGGTTCACTGCTCCCCTCTTAGCCCTTACTTGCTCCACAACGGTTTTGTGGTGCAGCATGGTCGCTGCGACCGTTGCGGAGGTGTACGTGCTTCGACAGCTTTCCTGGTGGATGGTCCTTATTTTTGGCTGCGCGGCTGGTGCGCCGGCGCAGGATACGCGCGTGGTCCTGGATCGCGGCGGCAGCACCATCGTTCTCGAGCCCTACGCGCCCAACATCATCCGCGTGACCCTCAGCCTGCTTAAGCAACCGGCACTGGCTGCGCCTGGATATGGCTTTACCGCAACGCCTGCAGCCGATGGTTGGAGTCACCAGCAAAACAGTCAGGGAGAGGTTTACTCCTCTGCTCGACTTACCGTTACCATCGCCGCCGACAAGCCGTCGGGGAAACCTCTGCCTACCCAAGTGGATATTGCCAGGTACTTCAACGGCTCTGCTCCGGGGGCGCACATTGTCTTCACTACCGCGGAGGGCGCCAGGTTACTCGATATGCAGGGCTGGTCGATGGCCGTGCCCAACCACAAGGACGGCACCGCAGGGGTGCTGAACGATAAGCGGTCCGGGGATGAAGATTTTTACCAGGTGGGGGCCACGTTTGCTTCCCCTGAAGACGAACATTACTACGGCCTGGGACAAAATCAGGAAGGCTTTCTCGATCATCGCGGCCACACGGTGGAGTGCTGGAATAATTACACGGCGACCGGCGGCCCCACGTTCTGTGTGCCCTTGCTGGTGACGAATAAGGGCTATGGCGTGCTCTGGGATAATCCTTCGCAGACCACGATTCAACCGGGTTTCAACGAGCAAACGCGATGGACTTCCCAGGTGGGGGATCGCGTGTCCTTCTTCGTGATCGCGGGCAGGAATACGGACGAGATCTACTCCGGCTATCGGCTGCTCACTGGGTCTACCCCCATGCTGCCCAAGGCCGCGTATGGATTTATCCAGTGCAAGCAGCGCTACAGCACGCAGGACGAGGTGATGGCTGTCGCCCGGGGCTACCGCGAGCGGCATCTGCCCGCCGATGTCATCGTGGTGGACTGGTTCTATTACTCGAAGATGGGGCAGATGGATTTTGTGGCCGCCAACTGGCCCGACCCGGCGGCGATGAACCAGCAACTGCACGCCATGGGCTTTCAGACCATGATCAGCGTATGGCCGCGTTTCGAGCCGGGCACCCGCTACTACAACCTGGTGCTCAAGCGTGGCTGGTTTGAGCACCTCGCCGACGGCACACCGATGAACGGCCTGCCGTATGATCGCGCGGGATCTGACATCGATACCACCAATCCTTCCGCGGCGCGCTGGTTTTGGGATAGGGTGCGGGAAAATATCATCAGCAAAGGCTTTGACGCTATCTGGGCGGATGAAACCGAGCCCGACCTGCCGCCCAACGGCGGTTACTTTTCGATCGGCCCGGGCACTCGCTATTTCGACGTGTATCCGCTGTTTCATACCGCGGCGTTTTACGATGGCTTCCGCCGCGATGTCGATCATCGTGCGCTGATCTTGTCCCGTGACGCCTATCCTGGCGCGCAGCATAACGGCACGATCTTCTGGTCTTCGGATATTTATCCCACCTGGGATACGCTGCGGCGGCAGATCCCCACCGGGCTCGACGTCACTGCTTCAGGCATTGCTTATTGGGGAAATGACATTGGCGGATGGCAGTATCTTCCGGCGGAGCATCATCCTGATCATCCACCGTTACTGGACCCCTCCGATGCGCGCGACAACGTGGGCGGCTATGACGATTATCCTGAGTTGTATACGCGCTGGTTTGAATACGGCGCGTTTCAACCGAACTTCCGCACGCACGGCAGCCGCAGGTACAACGAGGTCTGGTCCTATGGAAAGCAGGCGGAGCCGATCCTGGAAAAATATCTGCGGCTGCGCTACCAGTTGATGCCTTACATCTATTCGCTGGGATACCAGACGCACCAGACGGGCGCTCCGTATATGCGGGCGCTGTTTATGGATTTTCCCCAGGATGCGAAAGTTGCCGGCATCGGCGATGAGTATATGTTCGGGCCGGCGTTCCTGGTTGCCCCGGTTACCGAACAAGGCGCTACCAGCCGCATGGTGTACCTGCCGGCGGGCACGGATTGGTATAACTATTGGACCCAGGAGCGTATGAGCGGTGGACGGACGGTGCGGGTGGAAGCGCCGATTGATACGCTTCCCTTGTTTGTTCGCGCGGGATCGATTGTGCCGCTCGGCGAGGCAGTGGAAAATACGGGACAAGTACAGGCGCTGGCTAAGCTACGGGTGTATCCCGGCGCGAACAGCGAGTTCACCCTGTATCAGGATGATGGCAGGACCTACGCTTACGAGCAGGGGAAAAGCAGTATTACGACGCTGCACTGGGACGACGGCGCGCGGAGGTTGACCCAGACGGGTATGCCGGTTGGGGTGGTGGACCAACTGCTGGAAGTTGTGGGACAGTAGCCAAGTCGAGGGACCTGCTGTTTCCGTCTATTGTGTAACTATCACTGAGGATATTCATGTCGATCGAGGAATTGAACCAGCGTTTCGCCATCCCCGGAATCGCGCGGATCATTGCCGGCAACGGTGGACTGCCAAAAATAATCCTGAGTACCCCGGCGGCAACCGCGGAGATCTACCTGCATGGCGCGCAGCTCACTTCCTGGCAGCCGGCGGGCGCGGAACAAGTGATCTTTCTCAGCCAGCACTCGCAGTACGGGCCAGGACACGCAATCCGTGGCGGCATCCCCGTCTGCTTTCCCTGGTTTCGTAATAAAGAAGACGATCCGAAAGCGCCGTCGCATGGGGTGGTGCGCACCAAGGCATGGCAACTCGACGCGGTCGAGAGCCAGGGGCAGGAAGTGACGGTGAGTCTTTCGACCGCGAGCGATGAGGCGACGCGGGCCTGGTGGCCCCACGATTTCCGGCTGGTGCACCGGCTCACCGTGGGCGCAGTGCTCCGCCAGGAGTTGGTGGTGAGCAACCCCGGCACAACGCCGCTGCGCTTTGAAGAGGCGCTGCACACCTATTACCACGTGGGTGACGCAGAAGCCGTTCGCATTCATGGGCTCGATCAAGGGCGCTACCTCGACAACAACGATCACAATCGCGAGAAGCAGCAAGAGGGCGACATCGTCTTTACCGCGCCCACCGATTGGGCCTTCCTCGACACCAGCAAAGCAGTTGAGATTCTCGATCCCGTGATGCACCGGCGCATTCTCCTGGAAAAGGAAAACTCGCGCACCACCATCGTCTGGAATCCGTGGATCGCCGGCGCGCAATCCCTGGCCGACCTGGGTGATGACGAATGGCGAGGGATGGCGTGTGTCGAGGCCAGCAACATTCGCGCGTTCGCCGTCGATCTTGCGCCAGGACAACAGCACAGCATGAAGACCCGCATCCACGTCGCCGCGGAGTAGGGGCTAGGGGCTATTCAGTTCCAGAGCTTCGATCAGAGGCGCTTCCCACCGGCGGCTGGAAAACATGTAGGGCTGCTTGCCGGTGGAGAGGCGAACGTCCGCAGTATCCAGCTCTTCAGCGGAGGCGAAGCCAAAAAGCCGCAAATGCTCGCGAAGATAGCGCCAGGATGCAAAGGAGAAGATCTGGCCCGGTTCTTCGCTCGCAGCCTGCTTGAGCAGTAGTATGACCCCCGGTTGGGTCTGCGTGCCGGCGCGGGTGACCTTAGGCTTGACGATTGCAGTGTATTCGGCGGCGGGGATTCGGATGGCTGCGCGCGTCATGGCTGGGGATCCCGGTTTGGGGTCTCTTCCCCCTATCGGCACGGCCCCCGGACGCATCCCTTTCCGTCTTGTTTTAAGACACGCCCTGGCCTTTATTTAATTGGTTGACGATGGCGTCGACGTCATACACGCATCCGCCCCAAACCCCTCCGCTGGCCTGCACCAGCGCGGCCCACAAGCGCGTGTCGTCAGGCAGCGCAGGATGCGGCCTGAGGTCGGCCCGGGAGGATCGCGCCTGCAAACGGCGCGTGCCTTCTTCTGCGCCGAAGTTCGTTTGCCCATCGCCCACCAGGTTGACCGACCCGGTCAGCTTTTGACGGTCGATGATGATTTCAATCAGATCGCCGTCCAGCACCTTGCCGATAGAGCCTCCGGCCAACGCTTCGGGGGAGATGTGGCCGATGCAGGCTCCGGTCGACACCCCGCTGAAACGGGCGTCGGTGAGCAGCGCCACGTGCTTGCCCGTGGGTAGCCACTTGAGCGCGGAAGTGATCTGGTAAATCTCTTCCATGCCCGCGCCGGCGGGGCCGCCGCAGACCAGCACCACCACGTCCTTCTCGCGGAGATCGCCATTCTTGATGGCGTGGATGGCGGACTCTTCTGAAACAAAAACCCTGGCCGGTCCGACATGGCGAAAGACGCCGTCGGCATCGATCAGAGTGGGATCGATGGCCGTGCTCTTGACCACGGAGCCTTCCGGAGCCAGGTTGCCGACGGGGAAACAGACGGTGGGCGTGAGGCCGTTCGATCGGGCGCGATCGGGATCCATGATTACGTCATCGGGGTCGATTCCATCGCGCTGGCGCAGGTTCTTGCGCAGTGCGTGGCGGCGCGGGCTGTCTTCCCACCAGTCCAGGCAGTGGTCGAGGGTTTCTCCGGAGACGGTCTTCACCCTGGTATTGAGCAGGCCCGCGCGGCGCAGGTGGAGCATGACTTCGGGCAAGCCGCCGGCGAGAAAGACCTGGACGGTGGCGAAGTTGCGCGGCCCGTTGGGCAGCGCGTCGACCAGCCGGGGAACGGTGCGGTTGATCTGCGCCCAGTCGGAGGCGACCGGACGCTTGAGGCCGGCCGAGTAGGCGATCGCGGGCAGATGCAGCAGCAGGTTGGTGGAGCCGCCGAACGCGGCATGGGCCACCATGGCATTGTCGAGCGACGCCTGGGTGAGCACGTCGCGGGTGCCCAGCTTTAGTTGATGCAGGCGCAGGAGCGCGGTGGCGGAACGGCGGGCGGCGTCGAGCCAGATGGGTGCGCCCGAGGGAGCGAGCGCGGTGTGGGGCAGGGCCATGCCCAGGGCTTCGGCAATCACCTGCGAGGTGGCGGCGGTGCCCAGGAACTGGCATCCTCCGCCGGGCGTGGCGCAGGCGCGGCAGCCCATCTCGGCTGCGGTTTCGAGCGTGATCTGATGGTTCGCGTAGCGGGCGCCGATGGTTTGTACTTTGCCCGCGTCTTCGCCGGATTCGGGTAGAAGGGTGACGCCGCCGGGGATCAGGATGGTGGGCAGTTCGCCCGCGGCGGCCAGGGCCATCATCATGGCGGGCAGGCCTTTGTCGCAGGTGGCGATGCCGATCACGCCCATGCGGGTGGGCAGCGAGCGCATCAGGCGGCGCAGCACGATGGCGGCATCATTGCGAAAGGGCAGGGAATCGAGCATCCCGGTGGTGCCCTGGGTGCGTCCGTCGCAGGGGTCGGTGCAGGCCCCGGCGAAGGGGATCGCGTCGAGCGACTTCAAGGTGATGGCCGCTTCGGCGACCAGCGCGCCCAGTTCCCAGTGCCCGGTATGAAAGCCGAGCGCGATGGGCGTGCCGTCCGGAGCGCGCAGGCCGCCGTGGGTGCTCAGGATCAGCACTTCAGAGCCGATCAGCTTTTGTGGTTCCCAGCCCATGCCGGCGTTTTGTGTCAGGCCGAAGAGATTGCCGGAGGGCGCGGTGAGCAGCATTTCCGGCGTGATGGGCAGCAGGCCGCGCGGGCCGGGCGCGTGGGTGGCTACGTCGTCCAGCCGGAGGGTGGTGGTTTCAAGGACCGAGGCAAGGGTTATGGTGGGAATGGGTGTCTCCTGTCGTTACGATTGTAAGATGCCGGCGTGGTTGTTGGCCTGGAACGCTATCAACGGGAGGGTGACCTTCATTTCGTCACCTTCAGTTGCTATCACCGGCTCGCGTACATGAAGACCCCGGCGGCTCGTGACCTCTTTGAAGATGCGCTGCAGAAGGTTCATCGTCAGTATCGTTTTGCGGTCATTGGCTATGTGGTCATGCCGGAGCATGTCCATCTGCTGCTGAGCGAGCCAGCGAAGCAGCCGCTGGCTATCGGTTTACAGGCGTTAAAACTGTCGGTGGTGAGGCGGTCGAGGCAGCGCCCATTCTGGCAGCCACGCTACTATGACTTCAATGTGTTCACCGAAGCCAAGCGGATAGAAAAGCTCAACTACATGCATTGGAATCCGTTAAAGCGAGGGTCTGGCGGAAAGGCCGGAAGACTGGCGTTGGTCAAGCTGCCGTTATTACCAGACGGGAGAGAAAGGACGAGTGACGATTGATTCCTCCTGGAGAGATCTGAAGAAAGAGGACGAGAGCCCGTAATCCGGACGACACACAAACAGCCAACTCCGAACGGATCCTGGACCCCTGGGCCGAAAATGGTTTTTTCAATTGTTTTCAGCCGATGGCGTATCAGGGTCTTCCGATAAAGTAGAAAAGGCAATCGAGGGCTTCGCCCATCGTTTTCGGCCCACGTACGCTGGGGCACCCGTCCAGGGGTTTGGATTCGGTTTAGAGGGGAATGTGATGATGGAAGAGGCCTTGGTTTGCACCTTACCGCCGGGCGCTCTCGCCCAACGGCGGGTTGAGATACAAACATTGTTACAGAATCGTACCAGCCTCACTCTCCAGCCGGACGGCGTAGAGCTGGCCTTCGCCTTCTCCGACGAAACCGCACGCACCCTGCTCGAATTCATTTCGTTCGAGCGCGTCTGCTGCAAGAGCTTCAGCTATGAACTTCTTTTCCCGCCACCGCACGACAGCGTGATCCTGCGGATGCGCGCGCCCACCGGACAGGTCGAAGCACTACAAGCCCTTTACTGCTGAATCTTTGTATCCGCCTTGCTTGGCTTTGCGGTTACCTGCGACGGCGTGGGCAGTTGCGAGGTGTCCCAACCTCCGCCCAGGGCTTCCACCAGTTGCACCGCACCCGTCATCTGCTCGATCTGCAGGCTGGTCAACGTCTGCTGGTTGCTGAACAACGTGTTCTGCAGCGTGACCACATCAATATAAGGATCGATCCCAGTCTGGTACCGGCCCATCTCCAGATCCAGGGCCGCCTGGGCCGAGGCCACCGCGGTGCGCTGCTGCTGGATCTGTTGAGAAAGAATCCGGGTCTCCGCCAGGTAGTCCTCTACCTGCTGGAAAGCAGTGAGCACAGTTTGCCGGTAGCTGGCCACGTCAGCGTTATAGATCGCCACATATTGATGCAGCTCCGCGCTGAGCGCAGCGTTGAAGATAGGCTGCGAAAACGTTGGACCCACGGACCAGAAGCGGCTGGGCCAGTCGGCAATATGCTTGAACAAGGCGCTTTCAAATCCGCCGCCGGCGGAAATGGTCAGCGAAGGGTAGAAAGCCGTGTAGGCCACCCCTAGTTCGGCATTGGCTGCGGCCATGGTCCGTTCCGCCGCGGCCACATCCGGCCGGCGCTGCAGCAGCAGAGAGGGCATGCCAATGGGAATCGGCGGCGGCGCAGTCGTGATCGGGTGCGGCGGCAGCGAGAAATCCGAAGCGGCCTTGCCGATCAGGACAGCGATGGCGTGCTCGTACTGCGCCCGCAAAATGCCCAGGTTGGTCAAGGACGCCTGGGCCGACTGCAAGGTATTTTGCGCTTCGACCAGCGAGAGCTTATCGCCCACGCCGGTGTCGTATTGGGCCTGCGTCAGGTCCACCGACTTTTGATAGGAAGCCACCGTCTGGGTGTAAAGCCGGATGAGGGCGTCCTGCCCGCGTATCTCAAAGTAGTACTCCGCCAGGTCGGCCTGTTCGATGAGCCGCTCATTCTCCAGATCGGCCCCGCTGGCCTGGGCGGAAAACTGCGCCTGGCGAACCTGGTTGCGGATTCTGCCAAACAGGTCCGGGGTCCAGGAAACCTCTACCGGCAGCGAGTAGATCTGCGATTCGCGTCCCGGGTTGAAGGTGGAAGTGCTGCTCAGATTGCTCGAAGAACGCTGCCGGGTGTAAGCGGGGCCAAACGAGACGGTAGGAAAATACTGCGCCCGCGCCTCGCGCACCAGTGAGCGCGCCTCCATAAAGTTCTCGAAGTAGAGCTTGAGGGTCTGGTTGTCGATGTTGAGCTGGGCTTCGAGGTCGTTCAGCTCCGGCTCGTTGAAAATCGCCCACCAGTCGCCGCGAATCTTCGCGTCGGAAGGCTGTGCGACGGTCCAGTTTCCGTTGTCGCTGTTGTCGGGCGCCGGAGACGAGGTCGCAGTAGGAGCGGCGGGAGGCGCTTCCTTGAAAGCAGGAGGCGGCTGGATCGCGGGCGGGTGATATTTCGGGCCCACGGTGCAGCCGGCCAGCAGAGAGCAAAAAACCAGGCCGCTGCAACAGCGCCGATAGGTAACGATGACAGTGTTCATAACTAGACTGCTCCTTCGGGACTGGTGGAGAAGGTGTCGTGATGTTTCCCCAGGGCCCGTAGCCGCAGGCGGTCCATATATAGATAGATTACCGGAGTGGTGTAGAGCGTGAGCATCTGGCTGACGATGAGTCCTCCGACGATGGTAATGCCCAGCGGGCGCCTGAGCTCGGAGCCTGTGCCCGATCCAAAGGCCAGGGGAAGGGCGCCGAACAAGGCGGCCATGGTGGTCATCATGATGGGCCGGAAGCGGAGCATGCAGGCCTCAAAGATCGCGTCGATGGTGCTCTTGCCGTGCACCCGCTCGGCAACCAGGGCAAAGTCGATCATCATGATGGCATTTTTCTTCACCAGGCCGATCAAGAGCACAATGCCGATAATCGAGATGACGTTGAGGTCATTCTTGAAGACCAGCAAGGCCAACATGGCGCCGACGCTGGCCGGAGGCAAGGTCGAAATGATGGTCAGCGGATGCACCAGGCTCTCGTACAAGATACCAAGAACGATGTAGACCGTGAGCAGCGCAGTGGTGATCAGGATAGGCTCGGTGCCGAGCGATTGTTGGTAGGCCTGCAGGGTTCCGGAGAAGAATCCGCGAATGGTGCTAGGCGTGCCGAGCTGGGTCTGCATCTTGCTGATGGCCAGCGTCGCATCGCTCAGCGCCAGGCCCGGGGCCAGGTTGAACGACACCGTCACCGAGGGGAACACGCCGGTGTGGTTCACCTGCAAGGGCGTGGTGCCGGCCTTGGCGGTGGTGACCGCCCGCAGCGGGGTGACGCCATTCGAATTAGCCGAAGGGTAGATATAGTTCAGCCCGTCGGGAGATTGCCAATACTGCGGCGCCACTTCCAATATCACGTAGTACTGGTTCAGCTGGGTGTAGATCACCGACACTTCCGACTGGCAATAGGCATTGCAGAGCGCCGCATCGAGCGACGCCGGGGTCAGGCCAAGCCGGGCGGCGGTGGTCCGGTCGTAGTTGAGAACTTCCTCCAGGCCGCCGTTTTGCTGGTCGCTGTTCACATCCAGAAAGCCGGGAAGGCGCCGCATCTGGGCCAGCAGAATAGGGCCCCACTTGGCCAGATCGGCCACATTGTCCGCCTGCAGCGTGTACTGGTAGAGTGCGTTACTGCCGCGGCCGCCGATGCGCAGGTCCTGCGCCGGCTGCAGAAAGGCCGAGGCCACGGGCAGGCGATTCATCTTGGGGCGCAAGCGATTGATAATGTCCGCGGCGCTTACTTTGCGCACATCGAGCGGCTTGAGCGCGGCGTAGATGAATCCGCCATTGCTGCCCCCGCCCCCGCCACCGGCATAGGCATTCACATTGGCGACCGCGGGGTCCGACTTGATGACATTGACCAGCGCCTTGATCGAAGCGTCCATCACGCCGAAGGAGGCGTCCTGCGGGCCCTGCACTCCGCCCACCAATGCCCCCGTGTCCTGCTGCGGGAAGAAACCTTTGGGTATCTTGATGATCAGTACGACGTTGAGGGCGATGGTCAGCAACAACACCACCAGCATCAAGCCCGAATTGTCCAGCACCCATGACAGGGAATGCCGGTAGACGTTCAACATCCCATTGAGGAAGCGTTCGCTGGCGCGATAGAGACGCCCATGCTTCTCGCCGTCGTGGGCCTTGAGCAGGTGGGCGCACATCATCGGCGTGGTGGTTAAGGAAATCACCATGGAGACCACGATGGCCGTGGACAGGACCACGGCAAACTCGCGGAAGAGCCGGCCGACAATGCCGCCCATCATCAGCAGCGGGATAAACACCGCGATCAGCGACGTGCTCATGGTCAGCACGGTAAAGCCGATTTCCTCGGCTCCCTTCTGCGCAGCCTCGTCCGGGGCCATGCCCATCTCCAGGTAGCGGGAGATATTTTCCATGACCACGATGGCGTCATCCACCACGAAGCCGGTGGAGATGGTCAACGCCATCAGGGAGAGGTTATCCAGGCTGTAATTGAGCAGGTACATCACGGCAAAGGTGCCGATCAGCGACACGGGCACGGCGACGCTGGGGATCAGGGTGGCGCGGGCGTTGCGCAAGAACAGGAACACCACCAGGATGACCAGGATGACGGAGAGAATCAGTGAATATTCAACGTCGTGCAGCGAAGCCTTGATGGTGGTGGTGCGATCGAGAACAATGGTGGTTCTAATTCCCTGGGGCATTACCGCCTGCAGAAAAGGCAGCTGGGCGCGGATGCGGTTGTTGGTCTGGATGATATTCGCGCCCGGCTGGCGGAAGATCAACAGCGTCACCGAGGGAATTCCATTCAGGTAACCGGCGGTGCGGATGCTCTGCGCCGAGTCCTGCACGTTGGCCACGTCGGAAAGGTGAACGGCCAGGCCGTTGTGATAGCCCACGATCAAGGGCTTATATTGATCGGCTTTGGAAATCTGGCCGTTGGTGATGATGTCCGCGGTGACCATGCCGTTGGAAATTTGTCCCCGGGCGAGGTCGGAATTCTGCAGGCTCAGCAGCCGTTGAATGGTTGCCAGGGTAATGCCGTAATGGTTCAGCTGCGGCGGATTGGCGTCGACCCTCACCGAAGGATAAGAAGCGCCCCCCACATTGACTTGTCCCACGCCCTGGATCTGGGAGAGCTTCTGCATCATGATGGTCGACGCGGAGTCGTACATCGTCTCTTTGTCGTACTTGTCCGAGGTAAGGCCGATGATCATGATGGGCGAGTCGGCCGGGTTCACCTTGCGATAGCTCGGGTTGGAGGGAAGGTTGGCCGGCAGGTAGGTTCGGGCCGCATTGATGCCGGCTTCGACATCGCGTGCGGCGGCGTCGATGTTGCGGCTCAAGTCGAATTGAAGGGTCACATTGGTGCTGCCCAACGAACTCGACGAGGTCATCTCCGTCACGCCCGCGATGTGGCCGAACTGGCGCTCCAGGGGAGTGGCCACCGAAGAGGCCATGATCTGCGCGCTGGCCCCGGGCAGACCGGCGGAAACAGAGATGGTGGGAAAGTCGACCTGGGGCAGCGGGGAGACGGGCAACACGTTGAAGGCGATTCCCCCGGCAATGGCGATCGCCGCTGTCAGCAGCGTGGTGGCCACCGGCCGTCGAATGAAAGGGCTGGATAAGCTCATGGCAAGCTCATGCCTCGCCTACCGGCTGGGGTTCCGAGCCCGTGCGGCCGCTCGCGCCGGAGAATCGTTGCGACAGGTTGTCGAAGAAGATGTAGATCACCGGCGTGGTGTAGAGGGTGAGCACCTGGCTCAGCAACAAGCCTCCCACCATGGCGATGCCCAGCGGCCGGCGCAGCTCGGAGCCGATGCCCGATCCCAGGGCGAGAGGAATTCCTCCTAACAGAGCGGCCATGGTGGTCATCATGATGGGGCGAAAGCGCAGCAGGCTGGCCTCGTAGATGGCCTCGGTCGAACTCAAGCCGCGTTGCCGTTCTCCTTCGAGCGCAAAGTCAACCATCATGATGCCGTTCTTCTTCACGATGCCGATGAGCAGGATGATGCCGATAATCGCCACCACGCTCAAACTCTGGCCGAACAGAATAAGCGAGAGCAAAGCGCCCACACCGGCCGACGGCAGGGTGGAAAGGATGGTGATGGGGTGGACGAAGCTTTCATAGAGCACGCCGAGCACGATGTACACCGTGACCAGGGCGGCGAGAATCAGCAGCGCTTCGTTGGACAAGGAATTTTCGAAAGCGGCGGCGGTTCCCTGGAAGCCGGACTGCACGCTGGCCGGCAGGTTCAGATCCTTCACTACCTTATTGATTGCCTCGATGGCCCCGCCCAGCGCGTAGTTGGGGGCCAGGTTGAAGGAGACGGTGATGGCCGGGAACTGGCCCTGGTGGTTAATGGAAAGCGCTTCCGTGCCCGGCAGGATGCGGGAAAACGCAGTCAGGGGAACCGGGTTGCTGGGATTGGAACTGGTGGTCAGATTAGAGGAGGTAGACCGTGCTGGTGCTGGCGGCTAACGCATTTTGCGGCGGGGTCAGCACCCCGGAAGAAGGCGTGTAGAGCACCGGCTGCGAGGTTGCGTTGGTGCCGGCGGTGGCCGACGCAGAAGCGGAAAAGGAAGTGCTGGCGGCCGCTCCCGTGGCGCCCGAGGAGGCGCTGCCCTGGATGTAGATCTTGTTCAGCTTGCCCGGGGCCACGGTGAAGCTGGGCATGGCTTCCATGATCACGTGGTACTGGTTGAGCTGGGTGTACATGGTGTTGATCTGGCGCTGTCCAAAGGCGTCGTAGAGGGTCTGGTCGACGGTCGAGGGCGCGAGGCCCAGGCGCGAAGCAGATACCCGGTCGATGGCCAGCGACACCGTCAGGCCGCCGGTCTGCTGATCGGTGGCCACGTCTTCCAGCTGGGGCAACTGCTTCAGCTTGGCCACGAAGCGGTTGGCCCAGAGATCCAGCTCGTTTACGTCGGGATCTTCCAGCGTGTACTGATATTGTGTCCGGCTCACCCGGTCGTCGACGCTGATGTTCTGCACCGGCTGCATAAACAGCTGGATGTCACTGATCCCTGACAGGCTGTTGTTGAGCCGGCGAATCACGTCCGAGGCGCTGAGGTTGCGCTGGTCGAGCGGCTTGAGGTTGATCGACATCCGGCCGCTGTTCAGGGTGGTGTTGGTGCCGTCGGCGCCAATGAAGGAGGAAATGCTTTCGACCGCGGGGTCCTGGAGAATTACCTTGGCCAGCTTTTGCTGCGCTTCCGCCATGGCAGGGAAGGAGATGGATGCGGGCGCCTGCGATATGGCCTGGATCACGCCCGTGTCCTGCACCGGGAAGAATCCTTTGGGAATCACGATGTAGAGAAAGATGGTCAGGATCAGGGTGCCCAGGGCGACCAGCAGGGTGATGCCCTGGTAGCGCAGAACCACCTTGAGGGTGCGCCCGTAGAAGGCGATCATGCGCTCGAAAACACGTTCCGATGCCTGATAAAACTTTCCCTGTTGATCCTCCGGGTTGTGGCGCAGAATGCGCGAGCACATCATCGGCGTGAGGGTCAGCGAGACCACGGCGGAAATGATGATGGTGACGGCCAGGGTCACGGCAAATTCACGGAACAGGCGGCCGACGACATCGCCCATAAACAGCAAGGGGATGAGCACGGCGATCAGCGAGACGGTGAGCGAAACGATGGTAAAGCCGATTTGCTCCGCGCCCTCGAGCGCCGCCTGCATGGGCGAATAGCCTTCTTCCAGGTAGCGGGAGATGTTTTCGATCATGACGATGGCGTCATCCACCACAAAGCCGGTGGAGATGGTCAAGGCCATCAGCGAAAGGTTGTCCAGGCTATAGCCCAGGGCATACATGGCGGCGAACGTGCCGACGATCGAGAGCGGCACGGCGACGCTGGGGATGATGGTGGCGTAGAGATTGCGCAGGAAAACGAAGATCACCATGACCACCAGCGCGATGGTCAACATCAATTCAAATTCCACGTCGGCCACCGATGCCTTGATGGCCGTAGTCAGATCAGTCAGCGTGGTGATTTCGATTCCCGACGGCAGAGTGGCCTGCAGTTGCGGCATCAGCAGCTGGATACTTTTGACTACGCTGATGGTGTTGGCGCCGGGCTGGCGCTGCACGTTGAGAATCACCGCCGGGGTCTGGTTCATCCAGGCGGCCTGCTTGTTGTTCTCCACTCCGTCGACCACGTTGGCTACGTCATGTAGAAAGACCGGCGCATTGTTGCGGTAGCCGACGATGATGTTGCGGTAGTCCCCGCTGGTGATGAGCTGGTCGTTGGCGTCGATCTGGTAATTCTGCCGCGGCCCGTCCAGGTTGCCTTTGGCCTGGTTGACGCTGGCCGCTACCAGGGCCGATCGTACGGTTTCGAGGTCCAGGCCATAGGACTGGAGCTGCGCCGGATTTACCTGGATGCGCACCGCCGGCTTCTGCCCGCCGCTGATGCTGACCAGGCCCACTCCATTCAACTGGGAAATTTTAGGCGCGAGGCGAGTGTCGACCAGATCCTCCACCTGGGAGAGGGGCATGGTTTTGGAGGTGATGCCCAGGGTCAGCACGGGTGCATCCGCCGGGTTGGTCTTGCTGTAAATCGGGGGCGCGGGCAGGTTTGCCGGCAGAAAACTCTGGGCGGCGTTGATGGCCGACTGCACTTCTTCTTCCGCGATGTCGATGTTCAACGACAGGTTGAACTGCAGCACCACGACCGAAGTCGCGCCGGAGCTGGTGGAGGTCATCTGGCTGAGGCCCTGCATCTCGCCAAATTGCCGTTCCAGCGGAGCGGTCACCGTGGTGGCGACCACATCGGGGCTGGCCCCGGGATAAAACGTGAGCACCTGGATGGTGGGGTAGTCGACCTCAGGCAGGGCGGAGACAGGTAGCTGGGTATACGCGACAATGCCTACCAGCAGGATCGCGGCCATCAGCAAAGAGGTCGCAACCGGCCGCAGAATAAATGGGCGAGACGGGCTCACGGGGCATTGCTCTCATTATTCGAGGGGAGAATCTTTTGCTTGGAGACGGTGACCTTGGAACCGTCCTGCAGTTTCTCAAAGCTGCTGTCGGCTACCTCATCTCCCGGGTTGAGCCCTTCCACTTCGGTCATGGCCGACTCACTGACCCCGGGTTTGATGTTATGAATATGCGCCACGCCGTTTTGCAGCAGGAAAACGAAAGACACGTCGCCGTTGTGCTGGATGGCCGAGGAAGGGATCAGCACCACGTTGTGCAGGGTTTCGAGCAGCAGCCGGGCGTTGACGAACTGGTTGGGAAAAAGCGCGTTGTCTTTGTTGTTGAACACGGCGCGCAGTTTCAAAGTGCCCGTGGTGGTGTCAATTTGGTTGTCCGTGCTTTCCAGCTTGCCCGATGCCAGCTTGTTCTGCTCGGCCCGGTCCAGTGCATCCACATCCAGAGGCTTGCCCAGGTGCATCTGCTGTTGCAGCTGGCTTACATCGTCTTCGGGAATGGTGAAGACCACGGTGATGGGTTGCAGTTGGGTGATCACCGCCAGCGGAGTCGAGCTCGACGCCGTGGCCAGATTTCCTGGATCCACCAAACGAAGCCCAACCCGGCCGGTGATGGGCGCGGTGATGTTGCAGAAGGCCAACTGCACCTGGTCATACTGCAAGGTTCCCTGGTCGGCTTTGACCGTCCCTCGATCCTGCAGGACCAGCTTTTCCTGGTCGTCCAGTGTTTGCTTGGGGATGGCGTTGCGCGCCCAGGCATCCTGGTAGCGCTTCAGGTCCATTTCCGCCTGGGCCAACAGGTTGGTGTCGCGTTCGAGCGCCCCCTGGGCGGTGAGCACCTGGGCCTGGAAGGGGCGCGGGTCGATTTGAATCAGCGGGTCCCCACGGTGAACCAGCTGGCCTTCGCGATAGCGAACCTGGGTGATCTGGCCGGTGACCTGGCTGACGATGGTCGAGGTATAGACCGGGGTGACAGTGCCGATGGCGTCCAGGTAGACACCGATATCGCCGCGTTCCGCGGTTGCCGTGCTGAGGGTGACCGTGCCCCCCGCCGCGCGCCTGCCCGAAGGTGCGGCGGCCGCCTGCCGGTGGTGCATCACCCACCAGAAGAGCAGGCCAAACGCGAGCAGGATAACCAGCCAGACCAGTATCCGGACCCAATTGGAGCGGTGCGGCGCGGGTAATTGGTGGTCAGGCCCGATGTGCGGTTCCGGAGTGAGCACTTCCGGGGTGCGCGTTTCTGGTTGGACGGGCTTATCTCGAGTGTCTCGAAGATCGTCTTGCATCAATTAAACCTGGTGTCCCTTCCCTCTGGCTGCTGCCGTTGCTTCTGTTTCCGTTTATCGGCCGGGGAATGCGTCAGGGTACCGGTCCAGCCGCATCACGCGGCGGCAGGGCCGGACCCAGCCGGCTTCCCGGCGAGTCGGGCCAGGGAAAAGCGATTTTTGGGTCGGACGAGGGCAAGCATAGGCAGAATGTTGTCAGAACCGTCTTTGGCATAACCACCCAGGGAGCAGATGCGGTAAGCCCCCGGAAATGCCGGGCCCCCTTAGAGCCGCCTGGCGCAGGCGGGAATGCAATGGTTCACCGGCGCGATCAAGAGATTAGACGATGGGTAAGCGCCGTGAGACGCAAGCCGTGCCTCCCCGCGCTCTTTCAAGAGGATAACGCAGGGAGGGCTCCGGGGAAAAGGTCACCCGGAACAGCCCTGCGGCCACGTGCGTCGTCTCTAGCTGGCGGTGGGTTCTTTCCTGGCGGGCGTCGCGGCGGCGGCGGCTTTTTTCTGGCTCTTTACTCTCGCCCAACGCTTGCGCTGCGCGTCAGCGATGGCCTTGCGCGCCTTGGCGCTGAGTTTGCGGCGGGGCTTGTCTTTCTCCCCAGTGGGAGCCGTCGTCGTGCCGGCTGGGCCGTGGCCGATATCCGCAAGGATGGCGCGCGCCTGGAGAAGCTTTGCGATCTCTTCATCGATGGCGTTCAGTATGTGGTCGATCAAGCGTATTCCTTTCGCGGGCGGAGAGATGAAAACCAGGCCACGATCCCCACAAAGAATAACAGGTTGGCAGCCGCCGATTGCATGAGGAATCGACCGGCGCGGACTTTAACCTGACGTTCATGGAGCAGGCCGGCGAACGGCTGGCGGAGCGGACCCGCGCGCTGCCCGAATAAGAAATTATCACGGTTACATTATGGCGCTCCACCGCTCGTCACCAGGCGGGCGGTTACCCTGGTGCGCGCCAGTAATGGCGCTAAAGTGACACCACTCGTTCGCCCCGCTACCCGTTTCGTAAGCTGGCGCTTTGCTGGATCTCGGTTAGTCTCACTCTTGTAAGAAGTCTTGAGTGACACCAGGGGGAACCATGAAGCGGTCTATGAAGTGCATACAATTGGCGATGCTGGCGGCGGCGGGCGCCGTGTTGGCGGCCGGTTGCGGAGACACCAGGGTGGCGAGCAAGGAAAACCTTGAAGTCGCACTGAACCACGATTACCAGGTGAACCAGGATTGCCTGTTCGCCAAGCCGATGCCCTTTCCCTTCCAGGTATCGGTGAACGACAAACTGCTGGCGGAAACCCGGCACCGGCTGGACGCCCTGGCCGAGGCGGGTTTGCTGGAAAGGGAACAGAACACCGAGGGTTCCGATACCATCAACCGCTATGTACTGACCGCGGCCGGCAGCCGGACCGAAGGCAAGGGCCGCTTCTGCTACGGACGGCGCCAGGTGACCAGCGTGGAGAAGTTCACTCCGCCTGTGGATTACAACGGCATGCCGCTTACCAAGGTGGAATACCACTTTGTGCTCAAGAACGCCCCGACCTGGGCGAAGCAGGATGAGGTGCGCAACGCCTTCCCAACGGTCGCCAAGGCGACTTCGGAGCAGCCGGTCGATGAGGCCACGTTGCTGCTGACCCACGACGGCTGGGTCCTGACCTACTAAGAAATCTCCCTAGCGCCCGTGTCCGGCATGTCTCGCGGATACGGGCGCATTTCTTTTTGTGCAGAAGTCCATCAATTTTCCATAGTTCCCGACAAAAAGCGTCTTGAGATGATGGGGCACCCGCCTTGGTTACGCTAGCGTTCCCGTGACAATCCCAGTGCGTTCGATCATTGATTTAGCGTCTATTTTCGTATACCCTAAAGACGTTAAAGTCTATGTAAATGGACAATAGACATGAACGCAGCCAGAACATCGACAACGATAGTGCCGATACCCGTGTCCCGCGCCTTGCGCAAGCTGGGTGAGGACATCCGTGACGCCCGGCGCCGGCGTCGTATTCCCGTCATCATATTGGCAGAACGCGCTTCCATCAGCCGAATGACGTTGAACAAGATAGAAAAGGGCGATGCCGGCGTCCACGTAGGCAATTATGCAACGGTTCTCTTCGCCCTTGGATTAGTTGAGCGCCTGGCTGACCTGGCCGACGCCACTCACGACACCGTTGGGCGTGAATTGGAAGAGGAACAGCTTCCCCAGAGAATCCGCTCTCGCTCGCAGAAGCCGCCGAAGCCACGAGCAGGGGATCGGTAATGGATCGCGAAGTCCTCGTCTACGTCGACCTGCGGGGCGTCACTCAACTCGTTGGACGCCTGTGGGCGCGTTTGCGAAAGGACCGCGAGAACGCGACTTTTGAATACGACAAGGAATGGCTGACAAATCCCGAGCGTTTCTCTCTTGAGCCTGCATTGAAACTCGGCCCGGGTCCGTTTCACACGCCCTCCGACAAACCGCTCTTCGGCGCCATCGGCGATTCTGCGCCCGATCGATGGGGTCGCGTGCTGATGCGTCGCGCCGAACGGAGGCGCGCGGAACGCGACGGACGAGCCCCGCGCACGGTTAGGGAGATCGACTATCTCTTGCTCGTCGACGATGAAGCGCGTCAAGGCGCCTTGAGGTTTGCCGAGAAGCAGGGAGGGCCCTTCCTGGCAGACCAGGCGCTATATAAAATTCCACCATTGATAGAACTTCCGCGCCTTCTCTCTGCCGCTGAGCACGTCGTTGACGATAAGGATAGCGATGAAGATCTGCGGCTCTTGCTTGCCCCGGGTTCTTCACTCGGCGGCGCGCGCCCGAAGGCTTCCGTTCGCGATCGTGACGGCTGCCTGGCGATTGCAAAGTTCCCGAACAAGGGCGATGAGGTGAACACGGTCGTATGGGAGGCCGTTGCTCTAACGCTCGCCAAAGCAGCCGGCATTGAGGTTCCCTCCTGGCGCCTGGAGATGATAGCGGAGAAACCCGTGGTGCTCTTGCGCCGCTTTGATCGTGAAGGTGGAGCACGTGTCCCGTTTCTGTCCGCCATGAGCATGCTGGATGCCCGGGACAACGAAACGCGAAGCTATCTCGAATTCGTCGATGTCCTTCGCCAGCATGGCGCAGCCCCAAAGCTCGATATGCGGGCTCTCTGGCGCCGCATCGTTTTCAGCATCCTGATCACAAATACCGATGACCATCTCCGCAATCACGGGTTCCTCTGGGCCGGGTCGGACGGCTGGCGATTGTCACCCGCCTATGACCTCAACCCTGTTCCGATTGATATCAAGCCGCGCTTCCTATCCACCGCAATCGATATGGACAACGGAACGGCGTCTTTGAAATTGGCATACGAAGTCGCCTCTTACTTTGAGCTGACGGGGAACGAAGCTCGCACAATTGCCGGCGAAGTCGGCAATGCGGTCAGCGCATGGCGGAAGACCGCTGAGAGCCTCGGCTTGAAGAAGACTGAAATCGAGCGCATGGCATCGGCTTTCGAACATGACGACCTGAAAGCCGCTGTGGCCGGCTGATGGCGCGCTCACGATATCAACCTTGGGCTGAACCATGCTGTCGCATGACGAGATGCGTCAGGCCGAGCGACTAACAAGCGGAGAGAAAGACACTCGCGATGAGATTGGGTCCTTGTCGATATCGCGCGGGATGCAGCGGATCTTGCCGCGATTGGTCGCGCGAACGGAGCAGGCAATTCTCCAGTCCGTCAGCCGCTCAACAGAACGCGAAGATCGCGCAGGTTGTTGTGGGTGGGGCCGGTGACCAGGGTGTCGCCCAGCGCGGTAAAGAGCGGGTAAGCATCAAAGCGGGCCAGCGCGGACGCGGCATCCATCCCCAGGGCGCGGGCCCGTGCCAATGTTGTAGGATCGGCGAGAGCGCCGGCAGCGGGGCTGTTGCCATCAATGCCGTCGCTGCCGGCGCTGAGCACAACTACCTCCGCATCGACCTCGGCAAGGGCAAGCGCGCAGGCTAACGCAAACTGCTGGTTGCGGCCCCCGGCGCCATGCTCCCGGCCCAGCCGCACCGTCACTTCCCCAGCGGAAAGCAGGCACAACCGCGGATGCTCGCGCCGCAGTTGATGGAACCGCTGCAACAGGTAACGCGCAGCGTCGGCGTAATCCCAATCGTCGCAACTGTTGTCGACCACGACTGCATAACCCAATGTCAAAGCCAGTGCCCGCCCGGCGTCGACCAGGTCGTCACTCGAAAGCAGGGTTTCGAGCGGAGCCGCGGGCAGAGCCGGTGTTTCCGGCAAATCCGGATCGTCAAAGAAAGCGCGCACTGCCGGCGGGAAGCGATCGCGCAAATGGTAACGGTCGAGAATCTCGCGGCATTCCGCCACCGTGGACGAGTCGGGAAGCGTGGGACCCGAAGACAGGGCATCGAGATGTCGCGGAGCTACGTCCGATACCAGCAAGGAAAATCGTGCGGCCGGAGTGGCGGCTGCCAGGCGGCCGCCCTTGACCGCGGAGAAGTGCTTGCGCACTGCGTTAATCTCGGCGATGGTTGCCCCTGAACCCACCAGCGCCTGATAGAGGACGCGCGTCTCATCGAGCGAGATGCGATCATCCAGCGGCAGCTCGAACATGGCGGAGCCGCCTCCGCTGATGAGAAAAAACACCAGGTCCCCGGCCCGGGTGCCGCGCAGCAGGCGCAGTGCCGCAGCAGCAGAAGAAAAGGAATCCTGGCTGGGCAAAGGATGGCCGCCGGTATAGTAGTCCACCGCGCCGTCTTGTCGCGCGGGCAGCAAGGGCGCGCAACAGACGCCGCCGGCCAACCCGGCGGGCAAATGCATAAGCAACGACTCCAGCATGGGCAGGGCAGCCTTGCCCAGCGCCACGGTGTAGATCCTGTCGTATTGGGCTATCTGGATGGCCGCACGGCGAAAGCAGCGGTCGAAGGCTGCCGGAATGCTTGCGCCGCCAAGCGCGTGATGAAAGATGCGCAGTGCATCCTCATGCAATTTGCGGCTCATGCCGGTTTCTCCGCCACAAAGTGGGCTTCAATCCAGGCGCTCAAGGCAAGCTGCATCTGTTCCAGCTTGCCGGCGAAGAAATGATCGGCGCCGGGCACCATCACCAGTTCGGCCGGGGGAGCCGCGGACGCGACCACCGCTTCAATGGCTGCCCGCGGGCCATACTCATCCGCGTCGCCGCTGATGAAGAGCTTGGGCTGCGAACAGCCGGCAAGAAAGCTGTAGTGATAGGCGCGGCCGCCGGCACTCACGGGAAGCCCGAGTGCGGCGATGCCCTTGACCCGCGGGTCGCCGCAACAGGCGCGCAAGCCAACGCTCGAACCGAAGGAGAATCCGGCGAACAGAATTGGCTGCGCATACTCCCGCTCAAGCCAGTCGAGTGCGGCGCGCACATCGTCCACCTCGCCACGGCCATCGTCGTGCGCGCCCTGGCTCAGGCCGGCGCCGCGAAAGTTGAAGCGCAGCACGGGCAGCCCGTAGCCCTGAAAGGTCTTCATGGCGTGATACACAACCTTGTTGTGCATGGTGCCGCCAAACAAGGGATGAGGATGACACACCATTGCGGCGTAAGGCGCGCCCGGATGGCCCAGGTTGAGCAGCGCTTCCAGCCGTCCAGCCGGCCCGTTCAGATTGTCGACGTTGCGTAGGAGTCCATTCTGGTTCATCGGGTCTGGTTCATCGGGGCTGCTCAGTATCCTAAAGTATTTCCTCCCAGCCCCTCAGGTATGCTGAAAAACGATGAAGCCCCTTGATCCTGTGGACCTGACCCGCCGGCTAGTGGATATTGAGTCGATCACCTACAACGAGGCGGCGGTAGGCGAGTATCTCGACGCCTTGCTGTGCGAGCGCGGCTTCGCCGTGGAACGGATGGCGGTGCCCCAGCCGGCGAAAAGCCGCTTCACCGGCGAGCGGTTCAATCTCTATGCCGGTTACGGAGAGCGTCCGGAGGTGGTGCTTTCCACGCACATGGATACGGTTCCCCCATTTATTCCCAGCAGCGAGGACGATCTCTTTCTCTACGGGCGAGGGGCCTGCGACGCCAAAGGGATCATTGCCGCGCAGCTGGCCGCGGCGGAACGGCTGCGGGAGGCGGGGGTAGCCGTCGGTTTGCTGTTTGTCGTAGGCGAAGAACGCGATTCCGCGGGAGCGCGGGTAGCCAATCTGCATGCCAAAGGAAGCCGCTTCCTCATCAATGGAGAGCCGACGGACAACCGGCTGGCGCTGGCCTCAAAGGGCGCTCTGCGCGCCGAGATCCGTGCCCACGGCATCATGGCCCACTCCGCCTATCCCGAGTTGGGCGAGAGCGCGGTAAACAAACTGGTGTTGGCTTTGCATCGCGTGCTGGCGGTCGCGCTGCCCAGCGTCGACGGCATCGGTCCAAGCACGCTCAACATCGGGTTGATCGAGGGAGGGCGGGCGCCCAACGTAATCGCCGATAGCGCCGTAGCCCAGGTGATGGTCCGGCTGGTGGGCCCTTCCCAGCACACCCGCGAGGCCATCGTGCTGGCGGTGGGCGACTTGGCGGAAGTGGAGTTTACCCTGGAAATTCCTTTCATCCGCATGCGCGAGATGCAGGGTCTGGATACCATGGTGGCCGCCTTTACCACCGACATTCCCGCACTCGGCAACTGGGGCGAGCCGCTGTTGCTCGGGCCCGGCTCGATCCATGTGGCCCATACGCCGTTTGAGAAGATCGCCAAGCGCGAATTGCTGCAGGCTGTTGACCTGTACTTCGAGGTGGCGCGGCAATTGATCCAATGAACACCTTCGGCTGGGCGGCGCGGCTGAAATACGCAGCTGTGGCCGCGCTGGCCGGCTGGTTGGTGGGCTGGCTGGTCAGCTTTCCCTTTGAGCTTCCCCTGGCCTGGCGCTACGTGGATGCCCACGCCAGCCAGTTACCCGCGGCGTTGCTGAAAGGCTCGCTGATCTGGGCAGCCTTCAGCTTCTTTATCGCCATGGCCGGTTTTATCCCGCTGGTGTTGCCGGCGGTTTTGCTCATTCCGCCGCGCTTTATCGTGCGCTGGCGCGGCTTGCTGATCCCCGCCGCCCCTGTGATCGCATTGCTCGCGATCTACAACCGCATGGGCCTCCTGCATAAGTATGAGTTTCACCATCCTGAGGCGATGCGCGCCTTCTTCTTCACCGCGCCGAATTTCTTCGTCATGGCCTTCGCCCTGGGGGTGACGTGGATTTATGTGCGGCTGGCCAGGCGGCGGCTAAGTCAGGTGCGGGCGAAGAGTAACAGTAACTGAATGTCATGCCGGTCCGCCGCCTGCAACGCTTCGATGTAGGCGCGGCGGTAGTCCGTGGCCCGGGCAATCGCCGAACTGCCCCAGGAAAACGCCGGCCGCCCCAGGCGTTCGGCGAGAACGTCTGCCATCAATCGCGCGTGGCGGCCATTGCCGTTGACAAAGGGATGAATGGAAACCAGGCGATGATGCAAACGGATGGCGATCTCGTCGGGAGCAAACGTCCGGTGCTCTATCCAGTAACGAACGTCGCCCAACAATCGGGCCAGGGAATCGCGGATCTCATGATGGGGAATGCCGAGGTTCTTCTCGGTGGTGCGGTAGCTTCCCGCCCAGATCCAGGTTTGGTTGAACATGCGCCGGTGTAAGTCACGCACGTACGGCTCGGTGAGCGGGTCGTGAACCGGATTACGGACTGGATCACGGTGGGCCAGGTTGGCCGGGTGGAGCGCCCAGGCGTGGGCCTCGAGAACGTTCTGCCGTTCCCACTGGTTCAACTCCTCCCGGGTAGACAGGGCGGGGAGCAGGCCGCAGCGCTCGTCGGCGGACATGGGCGTTTTGCCCGGCGGATTTCCTGCTCCCGTTTCATCCCGCATCAAGCACCGCTTACTAAGCGAGGCGGGGTTTCGAGCCCTGCTTGAGCAGGCGGCGAGTCTCGGCTTCGATCACCGCGTCGAGGCCTCCCGAGGCCTGGCCTTCGAGCGCCATCGAATGCTCTACCGCCAGGACACGCTTGGTGGCCTCAGCGCGCGCCCGGCGGACTTTCAGGCCCTGCATGGTGCTTCCATCCCTGGGCACCAGGGCATAGACCAGATCGCAGTCCAAAGCCCCCGCCAGCTTGCGCAGGCTTTTCAGCGTGATGCTGTCCGCTGCTTCTGCTCTCTCCAGTTGCAAGGGAAGCTGGCGGCTGGTGCCCGAAGCTTGCGCCAGCTCCCGCGCCGAGATCCCCATAGCCTCGCGGATGGCGCGAACCCAGCCTTTGGCCGGACGGGGAACCGTGCGCGCCGCACGGAATGGCTGGAGCGCGCGATCCAGTTGATGCACCCGGAGTTCTTGAAAAACAGTGCGCATGGGAATCACCTTTTGACAATTTAAAGATAGCATATTCTCAAATAAAAGCAATTTATAAGTAGTCAAATTTTACATTATGGCAATTTATATATTGCCATAAAAGCCGAGATTCATCGGGATACACAGGCGCCCTAATACGCTTCCATGCCAGGACGCCTTCTGCGGTTCCTTCCCCGCGCCCGCTGCCGGGGGCGCCCTGGGCAGACGCGGGAATAGACTCGATGAAGATGACCAACCCCGCCAACGCCCTCTCCGCAGCCTCCTCTTCTTACCTGCGGTCCGCCATGCACCAGCCGGTTGCGTGGCACGAATGGGGCGCGGAAGCCTTTGCCCGCGCCGCCGGGGAGGACAAGCCCATCCTGCTCGACATCGGCGCCGTGTGGTGCCACTGGTGTCACGTGATGGACCGGGAGAGCTACGAGGATGCCGGGTTGGCCGAGGTGATCAACCAGCACTTCATCGCGGTCAAGGTGGATCGCGATGAACGCCCCGACGTGGACTCGCGTTACCAGGCGGCGGTGGCGGCTATCAGCGGACAGAATGGATGGCCCCTGACCGCGGTGCTGACTCCCCAGGGACAGCCGTTCTTTGGGGGAACCTATTTTCCCCGCGACGACCGCTACGGCAGGCCGGGCTTCGAACGGGTGCTGCGCAGCATGGCGGAGGCCTGGCAGACGCGCCGCGAGGAGGTATTGGAATCGGCCGGCAGCGTGGTGGAAGCGATCGAGTACAACGAAACCTTTGCCGGCCGCGGCGGCAGTTTGAGCATGAACATCGTGGACCAGATGGTGGCGTCGGCGCTGGACAAGTTCGATCGCCACCATGGCGGCTTCGGCGCGCAGCCCAAGTTTGCCCATCCCTCGGCCATTGACCTGCTGCTCGATGTGGCGGGGCGCACCGGCAACCAGGCCGCCAGGGAAGCGGCTACGGTGACGCTGGACAAAATGGCGAAGGGCGGGGTCTACGACCAGTTGGGCGGGGGATTCCATCGCTATTCGGTGGATGAGGCGTGGGTGGTGCCGCACTTCGAAAAAATGCTCTACGACAATGCCGAGCTGCTCAGGAACTATGTCCACGCCTTCCAGAGTTATGTCGATCCTGAATCGGCCAGGGTTGCCCGGGACATCATCCGCTGGATGGATACGTGGCTGTCGGATAGAGAGCGAGGCGGCTTTTACGCTTCTCAGGATGCGGACATCGACCTGGACGACGATGGCGACTACTTCACCTGGACCCGCGCTGAAGCCGCGGCGGTGCTCACCCCGGCGGAGATGGAAATTGCCGCGCCTTATTACGACATCGGCGACCTGGGGGATATGCACCACAACCCAGCCAAGAACGTGCTGCACGTGAAACAAACGCTTGATGCGGTGGCGGCCCGCGCGGGGAAAAGTCTCGCCCAGGCGGAGGAACTGCTGGCCAGCGCCCAGGCGCGGTTGTATGCCGCGCGGGGCGAGCGGCCAACGCCGTTTATCGATACCACGGTGTACACCAACTGGAACGCGCTCGCTGTCTCCGGGTATCTGCAGGCGGCCCAGGTGCTGCGACTGCCCCAGGCAAAGGCGTTTGCCCTGCTAACCCTGGACCGGTTGCTGCGCGAGGGTTTCCCTGGCGAACGAGGGCTGGCCCATGTGATTGCTTACACTGCCGCAAGCGAGACGAAGTGGGTGGCAGGCATGCTGGACGATTACGCCTTCCTCGTCCACGCCTGCCTGGATGGATGGCTGGCAACCGGTGCGGCAAAGTATTATCGCGCCGCGCTGGATCTGGCTGAGCGCATGCTGGCGGAGTTCTACGACACTGCCGGCGGAGGTTTTTTTGACGCAGCCGCCAAAGGAAAAGAATTGTTGGGAGTTTTGCATGCCCGGCGCAAGCCGCTGCAGGATTCGCCAACGCCGGCGGGAAACCCGGCAGCGGCAGCTGCATTGTTGCGCCTCTACGCGCTCAACGGAAGAGCCGATCTGCGGGAAAAAGCAGAAGACACTTTAGAGGCGTTCGCCGGCGTGGTCACCCACTTCGGGCTGTACGCCGGAACCTACGGCCTGGCGCTGGAGCGCCTCTTGCTGCCGCCGGTACAGGTGGTGGTGATTGGAGAAGACTCCGCCGCCGATGAGCTGGAGGCGGCCGCTACCGTAGGCTACGCGGTAGACAAGAGCGTGATCCGGCTGAGTCCGGCTCAGGTGAATGAAGATCTGCCGCCGGTGCTGGCCGAAACCCTGCCCCTGCTGCCGGATCTCCAGCAAGGCTTCAGCTTCGCCGTGGTCTGCCGGGGAACCTCGTGCCTGCCGCCCACCCGGGAACCAGAGAAGCTGCTGGAATTGTTGCAGGATTAGGCACGCTCTCTCCTGGTGCCGCGCAGACTCCCATCTACTGCGCGGTAAAGGGATCGATCTCGTTAGGCTTGGCGGTGGTGGGATCGTATGCTTTGGCGGTCTCGACCGCCGGCTTGGCCGTCTGCCCCGGTCCGCTGAGCACGCGATAAGGACTGCCGGGCAGCAGATTGTGCTCCTCCAGCGCGAGGCGGATGCGGCGCTGCATCTCACGCATGGCGTCGAACTGCTTGCGCGGCAGCGTCCTGATCTGGATCGGGTAGATGACTTCAGTGCCCTTGATGGAATCCACCCCGAATACCTGAGGATCGGCGGTGAATATATCTTTAAAGGCAGGCTCGTTGCGCACCTCGAGCGCAATCTTTTTCAAGAGCGGGATCACCTCATCCGGATTGGCGGAGAAATCCACCGAGACGTTCAGGGTAGAGACCGAGTAGTCGCGGCTCTGGTTGGCCACATTGGTGATCTGGCTGTTGGGAATAATGTAGATCGTGCCGTCAAATCCACGGACCGTGGTTTTGCGTAATGTCATCGAGTCGACCGTGCCGGTCATGCCCGCCAGGGTGACCACGTCGCCCACGTTGTATTGGTCTTCGATCAGGATCAGGATGCCGTTGAGCACGTCTTTGACGATGGTCTGGGCGGCCAGGCCGATGGCCACTCCGGCAAACCCCGCGCTGGCCAGCAGCGGCGAGAGGTTGAAGTTGAGGACGTTCTCCATGATCTGCAGGAACGCCAGGAAGCCGACGATCCCGATGCCGGTGGCGCGGACGACGGTGGCCAGGGTCCGTATCTGCGCGCCGCGAGCGGGTCCCAGCGTGTCCCGGTGCTCGGCGATCTTCATCACCCGGGTAGTTACGAAGTTGACCAGCAGGATGAGGACCGAGGCGTACAGCGCGATAAAGAGCAGCTTGGGCAGGCCGGAGCGGAGAAAGTCCTGCAGGTCGGAGAGCCACTCGCGGTCGAGACTGCGGAGCAACGAAGACGCCGGATCGGGGTCAAGAAGAGTGGCCAATCCGGCGTGGGCGAATGAGAAAATGGTGGCGTACACTGGCACCCTATGATGGTACTTGAGCGGCGAATGGTTGCGGCGCTACTGGGGTTGACGCTGGCCTTGACGGCCGGGGTTGCCGCCGGCCAGTCTCGCCAGTCTCGCCAGTCCAGAAATAGCGAGGAACCGGAACAGGCGGTGCAGGACCCCATCGCGCAGCCCCCGGATCAGCCGGCCCAAAGCGACCCGGACCCCGAGCCAGACCAGGCATCCTCGCCAGATCAGGCATCCTCGCCAGATCAAACGACACCGCCGGATCAGCCCGCTCAAAGGGACCAGGCCGCCCAGCCAGACCAGGCGCCGCCAGAGGAAACAACTCCATCCGGCGAGGCCACGCCCTCCGACCAGGCGACACAGCCAGACCGTCCCACGCCGCAGGTCCCGGCCAGCCCACAGCCTGCGCCCTCGGAGCAGGCCGCGAAGCCGGCCCCGCCCGCGCAACCAGCTAAGGAGAAAGCCCCGCCGGGTCCGCCCCCCACCCCGGCAGAGCTGGCGCTGAGGAAGCAGGCTGCCGATCTGCTGCAGCTGGTGCAGGATCTGAAGACCGAAGTAGACAAGGCCGGAGGCAACACCCTGTCGGTAGTTGCCGTACGTAAGGCCGACGCCGTCCAGAAACTGGTAAAGAACTTGAAAGAAGAAATCAGGGAAGAGGGGACAACTCTCGCTTCAGGAAAGCCATAACTTCAGGGTTTGTATTACGGGGATGTGGGGTTAACGTGAGCAATTTATCGCGCAGATGGTTGCGGGCTACGCCCATGGGCCTGGCTGGAATATTGGCGGTAACCATGAGCCTGGGCAGGGCTCCGGCGCAGTATGGGGCGAACACGCCGGAGAATGCTTCACCCATCCTGCACCCGCACCCGCCGGATGAAGAACCCACCGTGGACCGGGCCATGCAGGAGCGGCAGATGAAGCGCCTGCGCGAAGAACATCAGAAGCAGGTGTTCACCGACACTGCCCGCCTGGTGCAGTTGGCCACCCAACTGAAGGCAGAGGTGGACCAGGGAGCGAAGCCGACCCCGGATGTGATGAAGAACATGGACGAGATCGGCAAGCTGGCCAAGCGGGTCAGCGACCGCATCAAAAATCAATAAACCTCACCGCCGGGGGTAACTAATCGTGCGGTGACAACTATGGGCCAGGGGAGCCGGCAGGCCGCGTTGAGCGGCTACTCTGGATGCATGGCATCAAAGTATGCGGGCTGGACACCCAAGTCTGTGCTCGCGCTGCGCGACTACAGTGGAAAGAAGTTTGCCGCGGACCTGGCCGCGGGTATCACCGTGGGCCTGGTCGCCCTGCCGCTCTCGATGGCGTTTGCCATTGCCTCGGGTGCGCCGCCTGAAGCTGGCCTGTACACCGCGGTGGTTGCCGGGTTCGCCATCTCCGCTCTGGGCGGTTCGCGCAACCAGATCGGCGGACCCACCGGCGCATTTGTCGTGATCATCTCCGGCATCCTGGCCCGTTATGGTTTTAACGGGCTGCTGGTCTGCACCATTATGGCCGGGGGCCTGCTGATCCTGCTGGGCGTCACCGGCCTGGGCGCGGCGGTCAAATTCATACCCCGCCCGGTGATTGTGGGCTTTACCAACGGCATCGCCCTACTGATTGCCAGCACCCAGATCAAAGACTTTTTCGGATTGCATACCGGTCCGGTGCCGGGTGATTTTGTCGGGCGCATGCAAGTGGTGCTGCAGAATGCCCACACCGTCTCGCTGACCACTGCTGTGCTGTCGGTTGCTTCCCTGCTGCTGATTATTCTCACCCTCCGCTTGCTGCCGCGGGTACCGGGATACATTGTTGCCCTGATTGCGGCTACGGCGGTGGCTTACTACTTTCATCTGCCGGTCGAGACGGTGGGGACGCGCTTCGGGGGCATCCCGTCCGGCTTTCCCCACTTCCATGTTCCGGTTTTCGAATACGCCACAGTCAGGACACTCATCTCCCCGGCGATCACAGTTGCGCTGCTGGGCGCGATTGAGTCATTGATGTCTGCCGTGGTTGCAGATCGCATGAGCGGCGATCAGCACAACCCCAATGTCGAACTAACCGCGCAGGGCATCGCCAATATCCTGTCTCCGCTCTTTGGAGGGTTGCCGGCTACCGGCGCGATTGCCCGCACGGCCACCAGCATTCGCTGCGGCGCGGTAAGCCCGGTCGCCGGCATGGTCCACGCCCTCACCGTGCTGGGGGTGCTGGTGTTCGCCGCCCCGCTGGCCAGGTTCATTCCATTGGCCGGGCTGGCCGCGATCCTGATGGTGGTCTGCTACAACATGGGAGAGTGGCGCGAGATACCGCAAATTCTGCGGCTGGCAAAACTGGAAATTGGCGTATGGCTCACCACCCTGCTGTTGACCATCTTTGCCGACCTTACAGTGGCCGTCGAGGGGGGAATGATTCTGGCGGCGCTGGTGTTCATCCGCAAAGTTACCCTCACGACTACGGTGACGCGAGTGACGGAAGACGATCTGGAAGATGGACGAATGCACGTGCTGCAGGGAAAAGACATTCCGTCATTCGTGGCGATTTTTCGTATTCACGGCCCGTTTCTGTTTGGCGCCACGGAAAAGATTGACGAGATTCGCCGCCAGCTGCCTTCACTGCCGCCGATTGTCCTGCTGCGCTTGCGCAACATGACGGCGATTGACTCGACTGGCCTGCAGGCCCTGGAGCGGCTGGCGGTAGAAGTGCGCGGCTCGGGGCGAACGCTGCTGCTGTGCGGCGCGCGGGAGCAGCCCGCGCGATTGATGCGCCGGACCTCGTTTGCCCGGCATGTGGGCCAGGAAAATATCTGCCAGCATGTGACCGCGGCCCTGGTGCGCGCCAACCTCATTCACCAGCAAGCGATCGGTGTGCCGGTTTAGCTATGCAGAAGATATTGATTGGCGTCGATGTGGGTGGTACCAAGACTGCGGTGGTGCTTTCTTCGCGTCCCCCCGAAACCATTGGACGGGTGGAGTTTGCTACTCTGCCCGAGCGCGGGCCGCGGTACGCTCTCGACCGCATCGTGGAATCGGTGCGCAGCCTGCTGGCGCAGCACAACTTTGCTGAGGATGCGATCGCGGCCATCGGCGTAAGTTGCGGCAGCCCGCTCGACCGGGTGAAGGGAATCGTTCAGGCGCCGCCCAACCTTTCTACCTGGGTGGATGTGCCTATCTGCCGCTTG
Organism: uncultured Acidobacteriaceae bacterium; assembly: GCA_963758385.1. Taxonomy (GTDB): domain Bacteria; phylum Acidobacteriota; class Terriglobia; order Terriglobales; family Acidobacteriaceae; genus PALSA-350. Next base: position 488,258 of record CAVWVA010000004.1, read on the forward strand.
CTGGGAGACGCGTTCCACGCACCCTGCAGGTTGGAGAACGATGCCAATGCGGGGGCGGTGGCGGAACATCGATTCGGCGCGGGCGTGGGCGCCGACCACATGGTCTTTCTCACCCTGGGCACGGGCCTGGGAGCAGGCATCATCGCCGCCGGCAGCTTGTACCTGGGGGCCAATGGGGACGCGGGTGAGATTGGTCATGTGCGCCTGAGCCCGACCGGTCCGGTTGGCTATCACAAAGCTGGTTCCATTGAAGGCTGGGCCAGCGGCGGAGGCATTGCGCAACTCGCTCTGCGCATGGTGGCGCAAGCGGAACGACGCGGGCGCACCAGTGTCTTGCAGTCAGTAGCCGCGAACGGCGGATTGACGGCGCGGGATGTGGGACTGGCCGCGCAGGCCGGCGATGCGGTCGCGCTCAGCATCCTGCGCAGTTCCGGAGCGCGCCTGGGCCAGGCGCTCGCCATGCTGATGGATGTGCTCAACCCGCAGCGCATCGTGTTGGGAGGATTAGCCTGGCGCATGGGCGAAAATCTATTGGCGCCCATGCGCAAAATGATGGCGCGCGAAGCCCTGGCGCAAAACCTGCGCGCCTGCGAGATAGTGCCCGCCGCGCTGGGCGAGCAGATCGGCGACGTGGCCGCACTCTGCGTAGCCATGGGCCTGGAAGGGAAAGGGTCGCACCCTGTCCTGAATTTTTAGGCGCAGTTTAGAATCGGGAGATCGAACTTTATTCAAACCAAAGGTGAACCAATGAGTGGAAGACTGGCGGGAAAGACCGCTGTGGTGACAGCCGCGGGACAGGGAATTGGACGTGCAACCGCGCTTGCATTTGCCCAGGAAGGCGCTACCGTGTGGGCGACAGATATCAACCGGGCGGCGCTCGATAACCTGGCAGCGGAGCAGCCCGGCATGGTTTGCCGCGAGCTCAATGTGCGCGACCCCAGGGAGATAGAACAACTCGCGGAACTACTGCCTCAACCAGATATCCTGTTCAACTGCGCCGGCTTTGTTCACCATGGCACCATCCTTGACTGCAAAGAAGAGGATTGGGAGTTTTCCTTCGATCTGAATGTCCGCTCCATGTATCGCACCTGCCGCGCATTTCTGCCCGGCATGCTGCGCGCGGGCCGGGGCAGCATCGTCAACATGTCGTCGATTGCGTCGAGTGTTCGCGGCGCGCCCAACCGCTTTGTCTATACCGCCTCCAAGGCGGCGGTGGTGGGACTGACCAAAGCGATCGCGATTGACTTTGTGCGCCAGGGCATACGCTGCAATGCTATCTGTCCGGGTACGGTACAGTCGCCATCGCTCGATGGCCGCATTTCCGCGCAGGGAAATGCGGAGCAGGCACGCGCAGAATTTATCGCGCGCCAACCCATGGGCCGCCTGGGACGGCCGGAGGAGGTCGCCGCGTTAGCCGTATATCTCGCATCGGATGAGTCCGGCTTCACCACGGGGCAGACCCACGTCATCGACGGGGGATGGAATATTTAAGACCAGGAATATTTAAGACCATGCGGTCCCGGTTAGCCGGGACCGCCCACTGGGTTGGTTGTGGTATGGGATAAAAGAAATCCGGTATCACGGGAGGGCCTGGCGGCAAGAGTGCGCGCGGCCTGGGTAGCGATTGCTTCCCCTAGACCTTAGACCTGGGCCTTTCTTGCTTTTGCCCACCGCTTCCGCTGTGCGGCCGCGATCTTCTTACGAGCTTCCACGCTGAGTACGCGCTTACCTTTTACCTTAGGCGCAGCCGTACCATTGAGTGAGGAAGCAGAAGCGGCCCGGCTGTGACCGTTTGTTGTACCCTGCAGCAAAGACTTGACCTGTTGCAACCGGGAAATTTCTTCATTGATGTGTTCTAAGATTTCTTTCGTATTCAAAGGGGATTCTCCAGACGCTAAAAAGTCGTCAGCACAAGAATATCAAATTAGACAAGCTGGAGATAGTTCGGGTCGCGTTGCTAAGTGGAACCAGACTTTCAAAAGAGAAGGATTTGTTTGTTTATTAAAACCTCGCTCAACCGCCTTCGCGGTCAATCCATTCTCAACGCCAAAGCTACTGCGGCGGAGCAGCTGTTTCTCGCTCCGCCATTTACAGAAGAAGTGGTTGCCGCCATTCGTCTCATTTCGACACGCTTGCCGCTCAAAGCCGAGGAAGCCTCCCGTTTGCTTTGGCAGCAGGAAAGTAATGCCGCGTCGGAGGCGGAGTACGACGCCTTGCAGCCGCTGTTGGCCAGGATCGATAAGCCGAAGCGCGTTCTGGAGATAGGTCCCGGCTTTGGCCGCTCGGTCGTTTATTTCCGCAAGAAAGGATTATTGGCAGAGAGCGAGATAAGCCTTTACGACGCCAATGGCAGCAGCACGAAATACAAGCAGAAGTTTTATCAGCATCCCCCCAGGTGGCCTGATATTTCTTCTTTCTGCGGCAACCTCAGCCTGTTACAGACCATGCTGGAGTACAACGGGGTAGGTCCCTGCCAGATTTTCGATGCGGCGCAACTGCCGCTTGCGGCGCTGCCCGGGCCCTATGATTTGATCTACGGGTTTTATAGTATTGGCTTCCACTGGTCACTTGAGTTCTACCTTGACGACCTTATGCCTCTGCTGCACCAGGGGACGCTGCTCATCTGCACTCTGAATAAAAACTTCCAGCCTTTTTCCCGGCTTAAGGAGTTCTCCACTCGCGTGCTTGAGTGTCGCGAGGTTAAGAAAAACGCGCAGCCGCTTCGCCTGATGGTTTTGAGTAAAGGACCCCTGCCCGGCGTGGGGCGCTCCCTGGCGGAGATATTTCCATCTAAGAGTTAATGCCGCGACTTGGTATCATCAACCTGTGTGCGGCCGCTACGTTCGTAAGTCAACCCGGAGAGAAATTGCTGCCTGGTTTGCCGCCGAGGATGCCAATCCTCTGGAGTGGAACTCGAGCTACAACGTCGCGCCGCAGACATTTCAGCCCGTGGTGCGCTTGCAGCGCGACAGTGGCGTGCGCGAAATCGTGCTCATGCGATGGGGCCTGGTCCCCTACTGGTCGAAGGATGCACGGATGGGCTACTCCACCATCAATGCCAAGGCGGAGACGGTAGCCACCGCTCCGGCTTTTCGCGAAGCCTTCAAGCGCCGCCGCTGCCTGGTGCCGGCCGACGCATTCTATGAATGGCAAAAGCTCGACCCTAAACACAAACAGCCATTTGCCATTGCACTCGCCAATCGCGAGCCCTATGGTTTTGCCGGGGTGTGGGACCGGTGGAAGAATCCGCAAACACAGGAGTGGCTGGAGAGCTTCTCCATCATTACCACCGACGCCAACCAGCTCGTCGCCCCCCTGCACAACCGCATGCCGGTGATTCTCGAGCGCAAGGACTATGCCCGCTGGCTGGGGGAAGAGAATTGGGCTCGGCCGCCACTTGATCTGCTGCGGCCTTTTCCCGCGGAGCAAATGATCGCCTGGAAGGTAGATCAGGCGGTGGGCAACGTTCGCAATGACAACGCTCAGTTACTCGACCCGGCGGACTCTTCCAGTCAGGCGCAGCTCTTGTTGCTGATACGCGACAAAGGCGAGTAAGTCCGCCCCCGGGTGCGAGGGGCCTCTTTGAGTTAGGCAAGCGGCTCATTTAACAGCAGCCTGCGTAGTCAGGTCCACTGGCTGTGTTTCCGATCCGCAACAAGAGATCAGCCATCCGGACCCGATCAAATAAGGGTTTGCAGTATTGATAACACACAAGGTTACGTAAGCAAAAATGACGAAATGCTTTGCCTGTGCCCGGGTTACTTAGGATGCAATAAAATACTAGTTTAGGTTATTGCATGTTACAAAACTGTGAGGCATACTGCTCTTAGTTAAGCCATAACTACGACACAGTAGTTATGTTTGTGAAGGGTTCCCTTCTCCCGGCCGACCCTTCTTTTTCGCCCTTGCTTGCTCCCCCAAAGAAAATCGGAGTTGCTATGAGTCCTCTTCGGCGACATGGCGGCGGGCGTCCCCGCTCCGCCCATTCTGTTCTGGATATTGCAGAGCGTTGGGGTATTTCGGAAAAAGCAGCGCGCCGGCTGGCGGCGCGTAAGTTGGACGATGACGCCATGGCCATCCTGGTGTGCGACAGCAAGCGCTACGCAGCCGTGCAGCGCCATGAAATCGCCGTCCAGGGAAGATACACCGGCGGCATGAGGGCGTTGGGCATGCGCAGCCGCATTCCGGCGGCCCGTGCATGAGGCGGGAGAATTCCTCCCGCGCCTCACCCTCTCTTCAACAGATGCCCGCCGATGCGAGCAAGCAGGACAGAACGTCCGTTCGCCAGCAGGTAAAGGATCAGGCTCTGTCACGCTTTGGCATGCAGATAGGCAAACTGGTGCGGCAGGAGCTGGTGCGCCGGGTGCAGAAGGGGGATGTGAAGTATGCGCGCAGGCTGACTCACTCGCGCACCGTGATCGTGCTTGACTACGCGGGCGAGGAGAGAGCTTTTCTCTACAGCCGCGCGGCCAAGGAGATTCTCTGCTTCCTGCCGCCCAATGCCCCGGAAACCGCGGACTGGCGCCGTTCAGAAGCCGCCGGGCGCAAGTTATTTCCCCGCCGCGCGGGCAAAGCGAAAGGAGTACGCAAGTGAGCGTGCGCACTCCGCATTGCCGCGCCCCGCGAAGCCTCGGTGACGACGGCCTGCCGGCGAACATAGCTGCCGAGAAGGCGATTCTCGGCGCGATTCTGCTCAACAACAGCCACTACCAGGAGGCTGCGGGGCGAATTGAGCCTGCTGACTTCTCGCTCGATTCGCATCGCCGCCTCTTCTCGCGCATGACGGAGTTGATGAGCGATGGCAGAAGTGTGGACCTGGTGACCCTGGCCGAGCAGTTACAGCGCAACAAGGAGTTATCCGTGGTCGGAGGGGTGGCCTATCTTGCCGCCCTTACCGAGGGACTGCCACGGCGTCTTTCGATCGAAGAATATGTGCGCATCGTCAAAGACAAATCTTTATTGCGGCAAACCATTACCGAGAGCGAACGGTTGGGTGTGCTGGCCGGCGACCAGTCCGGCTCCGCCGAAGACGTGCTGGCCCAGGCCGAGACTGCCTTTCGCAGGATCGCGGGCCAGACCATCAGCGCCGGCCTGACCTCGATTGCGGACTACATCAAGGGAAACTATCCCTGTGTCGATAAGATCTTCGACCGGAATGCGCGGCAAACCGGCGTCGCTTCTGGTTTCTGCCGCCTGGATCAACTTACGGCCGGGTTCCAACCGCAGGAATTGACCATCCTGGGCGCGCGGCCCTCGATCGGTAAGACCGCGGTCGCGGGGAACATCGCCGTACAAGTTGCCAAGACGGGCAAGACGGTGGCTTTCTTCAGCCTCGAGATGCCCAGCAAGGCACTCATCGACCGCATGTGCTGCGCCGAAGGGGAAGTGGACTTACAAGCACATCGCCACGGAAGGCTGAACGAGACACAGAAGCAACACTATCTGCGCGCACTGGCCGGGATCATCGAAGCGCCGCTCTACATTGATGACCAGCCGGGACAGAGCGCCGTGTCGATTGAAGCCAAGGCAGCGCGGCTGCAAGCCAGTGCCGGCCTGGACCTGGTGTTAGTGGATTACCTGGGACTTATGGCCGCCGAGCGCAAGGGCATGGAGAACCGGGAACAGGCCGTCGCCGCCATCAGCCGGGCCATGAAGGGATTGGCAAAGCGTCTCAATGTGCCCGTCATTCTGCTGTCGCAGCTGAACCGGGAACTCCACAAGCGGGCAGACAAGCGGCCGATTCTTTCTGATCTGCGCGAGTCCGGCGCCATTGAGCAGGACGCAGATATGGTTCTGTTCTTACACCGCGAAGAGTGTTACAACCGCGAAGACCCGGCCCTGCTGGGCAAGGGCGAGCTGATCATCGCCAAGGCGCGCAATGGTCCGCTGGGCACGGTGCCTCTGCAATACGACGCACGCACCTGCAAGTTTTTTGAGTGAGCAGAAATGTCGGCTACCTTATCTTCCTGCAACCGCCGCATCTTCTTTTCGTGGCCGTCCGCCCAGGCGTCCGTTCTTCCTTGCAGCGGACGCCTTGGCCACGCTTCTCGATTTACCCCCAACCGAACCCATCCGGGAAGCCAACCATCTCTGCGAACCCAGAAAGCCTTCGAGAAGTGCCGGTAGGTAGATGTCGGCATCCAGCTTGGGAAAGTGGATGCCGAAGCCGGATGGAGATATCTCGATAGGATCGAGTTGGGCAGGTTTGGCACGTTCCAGCCCTTCCGCATCGCGTGGCGAAAAACTTATCTCAAGCCTGGAGTTCAGCCGAATAACTATTCGCCGGGTCCGGCTGTCATAATGGGCACTCATGGCTCGTGGCAGCGACGCGTGAAGTTTTTTTGCTCTGCGATTTGCCGCCGTGAAATCATTCAGCGGATCCATGATAGTTCTCCCATGCACTGCATAGCGCTGCCAGATTCAGGTGGAGCGGGTCTTTCATGCGCGCAAGCTCCCGGCGGGAGAAGCTGTAGTTCTCTCGCAGAGCGACGGGTCCCGCTGGGCAGTTCAGCGCAACAACGGCTTCGTGCCCTCGCCAAGAGACATGCACATGCGTCGGTCGATGATTATTGGGGTAGATAGTAACTCTAGCCGAACCATAGAACGGTTGGCATAGCAAATATCCTAGCATAACCGAAACGCTTGGGTTAATCCGCGTCATCCCAGCCTCAACTCAACCGCGCCTGCCATTCCGCCGGCCCATTCCTAAACGCGTGGTCGTGCGTATCGGCGCTTCCTCCTGGTCCAGCTCTTCTGCTTTCTGCTGCCAGCGGATGGCCGCCGAGCCTACATCGAGCCCACGCACCGCCTGTTGCAGCGTCAACTCGCGTGGCTGCGTGGAGTGCTGAACAAAGGTGTACACGGCATAGCGGGTCTCATCGGCCACATCGTCCAGCGGATCGCCGGCTACCTTGCGAATATCTCCCGGCCGGGTGTCGTCGTGCATCCGCGTGCGCAGCGATTCGTAGCTGCGCGGGCATACATCGGTAAGTTCGAACTCGCCGGTGCGCAGCATGCGGTACAGCAGTTGCCAGCCGCCCATGCGGTCGTTCGAGGCCCGCTCGCACACAATGTCCCAGGGCTCCAGCACCTCGTTGATCTGGTCGGCGATGGTGTGGCCGTCGCCAATCTCCTTGAAGTTCGCCGGGTCAAGATAAGCGGCCACGATGCGCCGCCGCTGTCCGTTCTCATCCGGCTTGATAAAGGCATCGACCACCATTTGCGCCAGCTCGTACGCCGGCACGTGGGGCAACACCAGTTCGCCTACCTTGCGGATGCGCCCCTGGGGGAACTCCGGCAGATCGTCGAACGGCAGGGTGTGCGAAGCTACGCCCTGGATCGCGAGCGGGTGCCGCAACTCCGCTGGGCCGCGCACGTAAAGCCCTACCGAAGAAGAGGATTTGCCGTAGCCGTAATCGATGGAGAGAAAGTGGTTGTGCCACCACTCCACGCCCGCCTCGGCCAGCGGACGAATGATGCCCGCATTCACAAAAGGGAAGTAGGCGCCTTCGAGCGTGCACCAGCAACCCTGCTCCATGGCGGCGGCGGCGCCCCCCGACATCATGTGCAGTCGCTTGGCGTAATTCGCGTCGAGCAGGTTGTGGTCGGTAAGCCTGCCGGGAATAAAAGCGACCGAGAAGGGAATCGCCTGACCATCCGAAGGCCAGCTGCGATCGTGGTACAGCTCGCCAGGTTGGGCGGTGTCGCGCGGGTTGTGAACCGGGCAATGGCCGCGCAGAAACAGCGCCTGGTGCCACGCCGCACCCACATTGCCGGGATTCGACGTGAGCCGCACGCGCAGCCGCAGGGCGCTATCGGTGGAGCTGAGCCGGCCCATAATGTTGCGCACTTGCTTTTCTGTGTGCAGCGTCGACTCATCAAAACCGATGAAGGAGTAGCGCGGCCCCAGGTACTTCCAAACGTCTTCATCCGCCTTCAGGTAGGCAAAGCGGACGGTCGCACCGGAAGGAAAACTCCAGGTCCATTTAGGAGAGCCAACGAAGGCGCCACCCAGGGGCCGATAGAGGCGGCGTGTTTTGTCGATGATGTCGGTCATCTCGACGAAGGAAGAGCGGAAGACGATGGCGCGCAGGTTAGGGTTTGTATGCTCCTGCACTGCGTCCATGAGCATGGTTTCGGTTTTGAGCGACCCGGCGGATCCGCCGAAGAGCAGGATGTCGGCCCGGGAATCGAGCGCCGCTTGTTGCGCGGCGGTGGCCGGCATCCAGCGATAATCATCTTCGTCGGACGTGATCCCCGGGTCGTCCTTCAGTTCGTCCTTCAATTCATCCAGGACGACTTATAGATCTGGGGTGCGCGCGGCCGGGGTTGGGCGGTTGCGGGTTTGATCGCTTCTGCCCGTGCCAAAAGTTCGTACAGGCGAGCCAGCGCCTCCAGTTGTCCGTTGATGTTTCCCTTGGTCTCGGTTGGGTCAAGGTTGGCCAGATCCCAATACCTGCGGAGAATCTGATCGAGGTCGGGGATTCCCAGTATCGTTTTAATTGCCATCGAATGTTTGCTCCTGAGGATAGTTTCCTACGTTGACGTATCGCTTTGTGGGGTTATTTGTGTAATATTTGCTTCCATGGGAAGCAAAGACAAAGGCAAGAAGGAAGTTAAGAAGGCGCCCAAACCCAAGCCCAAAGTGGAGCCTGGACGCAAGCGCGGGGAAGACATCCGCCTCGGTGGGCCGCCGCCCGCTAAGGTTTAACTGCGGACCGCAAATCTTTGTGGCGCACGGTGATGTTTCGTCCATCTTCCGTGCGCACGCGCGCAATCCGCATGTTCGGGTCCACGTAGACCACCCTGGCGACAGCGCCGTCTGACAGCCTTACCCGGGAACCCTTTACCACCGCGCCCTTCGCCACGCGGCTCACTCCATTTCTGGAGTTAAATCGCTCCATTGCAGAATCGTTGATTTCTCTTGCCGCGGCCCTGGCCGTCGCTGCGCTTTTGCCTGCCAGCTCTGCGTTGCGAACTTTTTTGTAGTCGTGGTGCTCCTGCCGGTTGGCCTCAAATACTTCGCGGGGAACGATCTGCAATTCCTCCGACGCCCCATTTGCTACCTGCAGTTGTAAGCAACAACTACGGTAGTGATACTCGGGATCGCCGGCGGCGAAGTTATCCTGCTGCCGCAACACAACGAAATGCTGCTTTACGGCGGCCACCACCGCGTCTTTGGCTTGCGGCGAATCGACAGAGATTTGCGCTGCCCCGTAGTCGCTGACGGTCTCTGCCGGCTGCCCTTCGCCCGTGATTTTCTCTGCCAGGCGCACCGGGTTTTTGCTATCGCGGGTCGCGGCCAGCGTTGCCCCCGGGATCTTGCGAATGGCCTCGGCCAACCGCAGCTTGTAGGCCGGCATGGCGCCGGTGGCCAAAGCCTGGTTGACCGTGGGGCTGTCGGTTGGCTGCACAATTTTGCGGCCGGAGTTGGGATCGATCGCGCCCACGGCCCGCGGGCGAATGCGCTGGGTTGCCGGCTCGAAACCCAGGTGGGCCAGCGAGCAAGGTTCAAAGCCAAGCGTATCTAGAGGATGTGCGGCCATAGAAACCTCTGGGTCGAGTTCGGGTTGGTATGAAGTGTGGTGGTTGTAACGGAGAGAGCGTATGAAAACGAAATGGCTTGCTGGTTTGGTGTTAGCTTCCGCAATTACGGCTCCGGCCTTCGCCGGGGTCGGCGTATATATCGGTGTTGCTCCGCCGCCACTCCGCTACGAGGTTCGGCCGGCGCTTCCTGGTCCTGGCTATGTCTGGGCTGACGGCTACTGGAACTGGCATGGCGGACGGTATGTATGGGTCCCCGGAGTATGGCGCAGGCCGCCTTACGCAGGAGCCTACTGGTTCCATCCTCACTACGATCACTATCGCGAGGGATGGGCCTACCACGAAGGCCACTGGGACCATGACGACCACGGCGCCCATCACGACTGGGAACGCCGCTAACCCACGACGTTTTATCAGCTGATCAACCAGGGCCTGACCGCAAGGTCAGGCCCTGGTTGTGTGTGTGCTTGTCCTGTCACTACGGTCGGAAAGACAATTCAGTTGGAGACCGATGCTTCGGCCCTCCACCATGTCCCCTCAACTATGGTGCTCTCATCAGGCGGCTCTAGTCGATGTTTGTCCGCATTCAATTACCGCAAAGCTCGTTCCCAGTATTATTGCTGGAGTTCAACTGCGTACGAGGTGAAAGATGCCAGATCAAGAGAACATCTTCCGGGCATATCTGCACGTGGCCACATTTTGCGAAAAAATTCTGCACGAGGCTGACGGGGTGAACACCCTAATTCGGTTAATTGACCGGTTCAACGTTCAGGGCACGACTGAAGAGATGCAGCCAGTCGTTCTCTCGTTCACGGTCTACATCAGTTTCAAGTCAGGATTTATGCGAGGAAAGCAAAAAGTCTCTTTGCGCCCGAAGTCTCCAAAGGGAGAAGATTTGCCGTCGATGGACATTCCGGTTTTATTTGAAGGCGACGATGACCGAGGACCAGCGCTGGCCTTTCCGATAAGCTGGACCGTTCTGGAAGAAGGGCTGTTCTGGTGGGACCTTCACCTAAATGACGAGCTGGTTACCAGGATGCCTTTGCGAGTGAATTACCAACAAGTAAGGCTGGCCATTCCAGGTGGTTCCTGAAAATAGTCGAAGAACCGCTCCTTACTATTTGGGCTTGATCGCTTGGAATGGAAAACGGATGGGCGCGAAGAATTTCTTCTAACCGCTTCCAAAGAAGTTCATAATCGCATTCGTTCTCTGCCAAACCCAGTTCGATATCTGCTACAAATTTCTGTGCTCCCAGATCCGAACTTTGGTGCATATTCCAGCTTGCCTGAACTAGCCAGTCCTCGAATGAGGACAGAGCACTCTCTCTGTCGCCCTCAGAGGCAAGTAGATCGACCAGATGTTCGCGGATTTCAGGAACGGTAATCATGTCAGGCAATTCTAACCCAGCGCCGCCGCCCTTTGAGCGTATTCCTGTAGATGAGATGCGCCAAAAGTTTAACGGAAGCGGCTATTGGGAAAAGGTCAAATCTGGGCGTTGGACTGCCGTCTTGATGGAGTCCAGGAATTCTAAGGCGCTTCCCCAAGAAACCGTTGAAATTACAAGCGTTATGCTCTCCTATCGAGACGAGGACGGAAAAGAGATGGCTCGTGTTCACCAATATGAGCGGCCAGATAAGTCGCTTGCGGCCAGTGGCCGTCCTGACCCCAAGCGGTTGTTCATCGACGGTAATCTCTATCGGCTAGAGAAAGAAAAGAGTTGAGCTCACCCCTGTCACGGCAAAATTCGATTGCACCACTTATGGTGCAGTTCCGTCAAGTATGTTAATCCCGATGTGGGATACCGCGGGCGTAAACCTTAAGCTCTTCATCTCAATCAAAGCTTACAGTCAACTCCTGTGGTAGCGAGATACCCGGATTTCCTGTTAGAGGCTCTTACCACCAGCCACGAGTGCGGTTTCTGTAAGGAAAACCGCATGGAGCTGGCTCCGACCAGACTCACAGGAAATCCGGGGTATGGGCACCCAGCTGTCGCTATTTATCCAACACCTCAAGTTCCCTGTCGATTTGCCTGGCAGCCGCGAGATTGGCTTTGGGCAAATAACCGACCTGACCCTGCGACGAAATCTTTACATACTGCGAATCGCCGCTTCGATCCCGCCCTTCCGCTTCACGCCCAGCGAAGTATGCCGCCAGGCCCCCGCGCGAAGGAGTCGCCTGCGAGGGCGCTGTTGCCAGGCTTCCGCTTAACGGAGTGGACTCCCCCGGGCCACTCGCCGGAGCGTGGGTAGGCGGCGGCATCACCAGGCTCTGTGCCTCGGCCGGCGACAATATGTTTTTGAGCAGCGTGCCGTAATCCTGATCGTCCGCCATGGTTATAGCTTTCCCGTACCTTTGCCCAGATTCCCGGCAACGCTGCTGCCCACCTCATCCCAAAAGCTGGGAGTCCTGGCCGCCTGGGTTTCATCGCCCAGAAGGCTATCGGCGGCGTTCGAAGACGTACCATAGAGCGACTGGTAGGCGCTGATGGGCTCAGCCGATGCGCCCAGCGCCGCCTGGTTATAACCCGCCTCCCCGGCGATGCGCTTCTGCTGCGCCTGGGCCAAATCAGCAGATAAGTCGCGAGTATTCTGCTGCGCCCCGGCGGCCGTCATCGCCGCATCCGCAGCGCTGTTCTGGCCCGTGCGCAACGCCTGCGATTGCAACGCACCCCCCAGCGAGTTCGCACCCGCGTCAGATACATTTGCCAGGCCAGTGTTGATAGTCTGGTCGTACTCCCCACCCTTGGTGTAGGGATTGCCGGAGACAAACTTCGCCAGCTGGTTGTTGTAATTGCCGATGGCATTCTCGGTGGACCCGAATGCCGACTGCGCGTCGCCAAAATCTGTCGCGTTTTCATCCGACGCGGTGTTGAATGCTTGTGTGGATTGTCCTCTGCTCATACGTTCCCCCTCAGGTCTTTGGCAAAATGCGCCAGCTCGCGGTCGACACATGCGAACCCCGCCCGGCGCAATGGTTTCTCGATCAGCTTTTTCAGTGGACGAGGCACAAAACACTCCAGCCAGCGAAAGCCCTGGAGCTTTAAGACATAACTAAGGCCCTCTATCTCGCGGCCACAGAATGCAGTCGCCTTGGCGTCGCAGCCCACAAAGCGCAACTCCGCAATCCTCTCTACGTAAAGGCAATTCCTGATCGTCCCATCGTCCTCCACGCCCACCAGGGCAATGGCAATGGCCGGGCCGAACAAATAGGGCAGCTCATAATTCGTACCCTGCGCCGCCTGGTGCTCGCGATGCAGTTGCTGAATGGCCGGCCAGTCTTCGTGGTTGGTGTGGCGCAGCGTCACGCGCCTCATTTCACGGTCAGCCCATGCTTGCCGGCATAAGTAAGCATCTGCCGCTGCGACGTATTCAGCGCCTCGTTCACTTGCGCAATGGCCGCCGCCGGGTCCAGGGTATCCAGGTTGTCTTTAGGATGAACCGCGCCACACGCAGGACACGCGCTGTGGCCAACGGCCAGCTGCATCCAGTGCCGGTTGCCGCGTTCATCGCGCAGTTCAATCACATGGAACCCGCTGCCTAGATCAAGATACTGCTCGTGCAGCTTATACATCGGCGTAGAGCCTCCCCCCGTTGTTGCCGGTTGCGCCGCCACCGCCGGCGGATCCGCCACTTACCCCGCCCGCCGCGGTCACCGTAGGGCTGCTGGAGTATCCACTGCCGGCGCTGCCCGGCGTAACCTGCGTTACGGCGCCCGCGGTCACCACGGCCGTCGCCGTCGCGCCGCTGCCGCTGCTGTCGGTAATGGTCAGCAGCGGCGCAGCGGTGAGCCCGTTGCCGGGGTTGATGATCTGGTAGGCGACGATGGCCCCGCTCGTGACCACGGCATGAATCACCGGCAGCACCAGGCCGCTCGAGTTGGCAATCACCGATATCTTGCCCACCGGAACCCAGTCGTCGGGAAACGTCTGCGCCAGCTGCGGCTTCAGCTGATACTTCTGCCCGTCCCACACCACGAATCCATTGGTCGAGTAAGCGACATTCAAGATGGTCCCCGAGGCAATTACTTTCGAACTGTTACCCAGGATCGAAGTCCACGAAGAGCCGACCCCGCCCGAACCATAGACCCTTACCGTGGCCGTGCCGCCATTGGCCACGGAATCGACCGTTGCGTAGTTCGACTGGTTAAGCGACAGGTTGCTCCCGCTCGCCGCCGAGCTCATCAGGCCGGAACTGACCGCGCCCGCCTGCGTGAAATAGCTGCTCCAGTTCTGCTGGTTATAACTCGATCGCAACCGCCAATAGAGGGTCGCTCCCGGGTTGGGCAGAACGTAGCTCGTATTGCTGCTGACCGGGTAGGTCGTAATCCCAGAGGCAAAATTAGCCACCGGAGAGCTTGAGACCTCCTGGTAAACCGGTACGTTGGTCACGGTACCCGTCACCGTGATGGTGGCGGTATAGCTCCCATTGGCTCCAGTGACCACCAGCCGCGAGGCCGTTGGCGGCGAGGTGAATGCGGCCGCAGCCGCGTCGACCTTGGTAAGCGGCGTTGTTCCTGTCTGCGCGTAAAGAGACTGCAAAGCCAAATGGATGCCGGTGAGCGTCTCCCGCAGGTCGCTGTTACCCCGGGCCGCTGCGTTGATCTGGGCCAGGTTAACCTTGAGCGCCATTGCCTGTCCTGCCGGTATACAGTGGGCGGGTAAACAAGCTGCAATACTTCAGGGCAAACCAGGCATTCGCGGCCGCACCGTTGGTAAAGCGCATGCGGAACCGCTCGTTCTGCCCCCGGGCGCCCCCATCGTAGCCTCTCCAGTTCTCCGGGGTCAGGGGAAAGGGCGCCAGCTTGATCTCGTTGCTGCCCGTCGCATTCGCCGGGTACTGCTGCTGCGAGTCGGCATAGCTACGCGCCACCATCACGGATACGGTCATCGCGCCCTGACCCAACGCATTGATACTCACCCCACCCAGCATGGAAACCTCCATCAGGTCCTGGGTGCTGGTGGTCTCGTACTGGCATTCAATTCCACTGCCGTTGTCGTTATAAACGCCGGTGGCAATCATCTGCACCGTGCCGTCGGGTGCGGAGGAGCCGATCAGCACCTGCGACTGCCGCAGCTGCGCATACGGCGAGGCAGCGGGGACCAGTGGGCGCTCGCAGCGCACCGCAACCGAGCCGGCAATGTCATCCACGCTCCATTTGCGGGCTGCCCCCATGGCCACCTCGCGCCCGGCATACTGGCTAAAGTGGATCGGGCCCGACAGGCCCTCCATGTAGTTCATGGTCAGTGTCTGGTTGGGCGTGGTTGCGCTTCCCACCGGAACGCCGATCCTGATCTCCTTGTTCTCTTCATCCACGCAACACCAGATCACGTGCTGGTAATCCCAGTTGATGGTCGCCCACAAAGTCGGGATTTCTTTGCTCATCAGCTTGGGTTGCGCTTCGCTGGGCGTATAGGCATAAGCGCCGCTGCGATGCACAAAGAACAGGAATTCATTGGTGACACACACCGCGCGCGGCCCGCAAGGGCCAACCCCTTCCCACCGCTGCTGCACCGACCAGGTAGAAGGATCGGTCGCCGTGGGGGAGATGGTGAAGCCGGACCGCTCTTTCAGCGAGAACAGCGTTCCCTGGAATTCGCGGGCGCAAATGCAGCGCTGCCCGTTGCCATTGGCCACCTGGATGGGGCTGGTGTCGCCGTAGTAAGACTCAGAGTCCGCGGCCAGCGAGATGTAATGCCCGGAACCGTATCCATCGACCCCGCTCAACACCACGCGATCGTTCGAGGGCGAGTAATACACATCGACTGCCGCCGGAGGCAGCACGCAGCGTAGCCGGTCGGTCATGTCGGTCGAGGTTTCTGCTTCAAGAAATTCGTCAGTAAAGTTAAAGAGCGCAGTTGTGGTGCTGTTATCGGCGATCACCGTAGCCGTCACCGGTGTGCCCGCGCTTACCGTCGCCGCGGGGATATAGAAGAAAGGGCCGGCGTTGGTGCCATCCGCCACCGTGAAGCCGATCGTGCGGTTGATCGTATTCGAGGGGCCAATGGGAATATTCGCCATGTACAGTTGATCGCCCGGCACATCGACGCTCACCGAGGTAAAGGCCAATACCGTGGGGCCCAGGTTGCCATTGCGGTTGGTAAAGGCGATGCTGGCATAGCGCAGGCCGGCGCCGGAGTCGGGCGCGATGTTCCCCGCCGCCCCCGAGCTGTTCACGGCCGGGGCGGGCGGTCCGGCGGCTGTAGTGGTAATGGTCGCGGTCGTCAATGGCTGGAACGATCCTACGAATGCATAACTGTTCGCCGCAGGCGCCGCGGCTCCGGTGGCTACGTCGGCCTGGTAAAGATTCACTCGCGTAATTTGATACAGCGTTGCGGGGATAGGAATCTGTGCTGCGTCATCGAGGACCGTGTCGACCAACACTCCCGCAACCGAGGGCAGCGTTTCTCCCGAGGCGTTGGTAAACGTCGCGACTACGTACACATCCCGCCCCGCAGGGAAGCTGCCCGAGCCCGAAGCGCGCTCGACCGTCGGTGTGGAAGGTGAGGGCAATCCTCCCGGCGTAACCCGGGCAGTGTTCGATGTCGGAGGAGCCGCTCCAGCCGCGGCCGTCGTCACCGTGACGGTTGCGGACAGGGAGAAACTTCCCACCAGGGCAAAGCTTGCCGGGGAGGGAGCCGCCGTGCCGGTAGCCACATCCGCCCCATAAACGTTGACTGAGACAGGCCGATACGCCGCCGCCAAGCCGCGAATCCAACCCGCCAGGCTGGACAACGCCGGTGCGGTAAAGCGAACTGCGTCATGCAGGTTCGTGTTGACCAGGATGCCGGGCGCCGAGGCAATCGACTCTCCCTGCGCATTCACATAGGTCATCAGCAGGTAGACATCGCGCCCAGCGGCAAAAGCTCCGCCCCCTGCTACCCGGGTGGGTTGCGGCGAGTTGGGCGCGGGCAGCCGGTTCACCAGCACCGGTGTCAGCTCTTCCCAGCTGACCCCTCCATCGGTAACCGTAGCATTTTCGGTGAGCGGCCACGCAGGCTCGGTAGGGTTGGTGGTGCCTGCCACCGCGCAGCGGTAAAGGTGGCCATTGCCGCCGGCCACGGTGGGTTGCACGCATTCACCCACCAGGTAGGCCGTCGATTTAAGCCACGCTGCACCCATGGGCTTTTGCCCATAGGGATCCAGCTGTTGCGTGCTCAGGCCGTAAACGTTAATGGGAGCCGACGGCGTCTTCAGGTCAGAGTATGCAATCAGCGCCCGGTTATACGCTTCTGTAACCATGGCGTGCGCATTCGCGGGCTGGCTTACCAGCGGCCCCTGCACCCGCACCAGCTTGCCGCTGCCGGCCGGCCGTTCCACCAGCAGATAGCCATCGGTATCGAACACCAGCGGGACCTGGAAAAGAGTTTCGCCTGGATTCTCCGGCGTATAGATCAAAGAAGCCAGGCCGGAGATGGCTGCCTGGTTCGGCCCCTGCAGCGCGGTCTGCAGCCCGTAACGTGTGGCCACGGTGGTCAGCTGAAATCTGCAATTCCTGCAGACAGCCGCAACCCCCATAGGCAGCACGGTCGGATCGTCATTGTCGACGAGCCCACCAAAGCGCGTGAACTCGTGCGGAGAAAAGCCGTCAAAGTTCACAGTGGCTAGATGCGCCGCTTCTGCATGGTGAGAATCACGTTTCCGCTGGTTACGGCTGTGTTGTACGCTCCGGAGACGATCGCTCCGCCAGGTGCGTAAACATTGATGAGAAATGCATTCACCGTCGAGCCTGTGACCTTGGGCTGCACATAGTACCCGCCGATATCTTCCAGGTAAACCGCTGGCCCGGTCGACAGCGGAAGCTCGGAGAGGCCCTCTACATCAAGGCCGTTGGGATTGGTGAGTGTCGCCAGGTTAAGCGGATCTCCGCCGGTGGTGAAGCTGCCGCTGAACGTAAGTTGGATAAAGACGGTAAAGTTACGCTCTCCCGCCCCGCCGGTGTAATCGATAATTGCGCCTGAAACTGCCATGGTTCCTCCTTATGGATGTGAAGTAGTTAAGATCTTTGCCGCCTGGTTTGCCTGCCTGCCCTGCGCACCTGGCCTTGTTCGGCGCGGACGAGTTGCTCCATGATTTCGTCCATGCCTTCGACCGCCTTCTGTTCGTACTGCCTGGTCCACGCATCGTTGCCGCGCACCGTCGCCACCAGAGCCGCGGTGCCGTAGGCCACCACGTAGCCGATGCGCGGATGCGAGGTGAGGAGGCTCTCATCACTGCTCAGCGGCGGCGGCGCAAATTCACCACGTATGCGCAGGTCGACCGCGATCGAAGAGTTGGTAAGCCAGATCACCTGGCTGCGAAACTCCCATCCCGCCAGGCCGGCGCGTGGCTGCAGGTCTGGCAGCACTTCAAAATTCCGCACCAGCCGGTAATAGGAAGAGTCGTCGCCCGCGGGCTTCCAGTCGATGCGCAGCGGCTGGTCGGTGAGCGTGGCCAACGGGCCGCCCGGCGTTTGATAAGGCGCCAGGTTCGGAGTCCCTGGCGAAATATCCGGAACCTCCACCACACCGATATCCCAGGACGACTGCGTCGAGGCGAGCTGCGAGTTGGCATCGTCATACACCTCGCAGATCAGGGGCAC
The DNA here is from genome assembly GCA_963758385.1 of uncultured Acidobacteriaceae bacterium. Lineage (GTDB taxonomy): Bacteria > Acidobacteriota > Terriglobia > Terriglobales > Acidobacteriaceae > PALSA-350. Next base: position 506,379 of record CAVWVA010000004.1, read on the forward strand.
GACAAAGCTATCGGTCAGGTACGACCCCTGCGGATCGTCCAGCAGATTGCGAACCCGCGCCTTTACCTGGCCCAGCGACCAGCTCACGAGACGCCTGCCCGGCCTTTCGCCTTATCGCGTTCCGCCTTGATGTGGTTGACCGTCGTCCACTCCTCCGTGGTCAGGCGGTCCATCTCCACCGCCCCGTAGGCGATGCGGGTATTCTTGTACGCTTCAATCACGTTAAAAATGTGTTGGCAGTTGGTGCACATGATCGCGCCCCGCTTGGGCGTTGCGGCGCAGCTGGGGCAAGGGTCGGGCTGCTGTTCGCGAAGGGTGTTGGCTTGCATAACCCAGCGGGGCAATTCCGGGATAAGCCCCTCTTCGACCGCCAGGCGCGCCATGTCGCGATGGGTATCGTTCACGTTCATGCGCTGCGATTCGTTTTCGTACCACGCATTGGCGGATTGCAACCGCTGCAGTATGGAGCTGTTGCGCTTGCTGCGGATCGCCTTCAGCGTCTCGTGAAAGTCGCGCTCCCGCACCTCCACATAAAATTCACCCCGGTCGCTATAGGCCACTTCAGGAACGCGAATCACTCCACCTTTCTTGATGGTGGCCGGGTCATGATCGCCCACATAGCAGAGCACTCCACCGAAGCCGCCATCCTGCTGCACGTATTCGCGAATGTACTCTGCCGCCAGCACCAGCGGGATTGCCGGCACTGGCTCCATCTGCATCATGTTCTGCGCATCGCAGCCCAGATCCTTATGCCCCCAGCGCGTTTCCCGGATCACGTGAATGGTGTACGGCTTGCCGGAAGGGCAGGGAGCAATCTCCTCGGGGAAAAAGACACCGCCATTGATCTTGAGCGGAAAGGGATTCAGGTTGAGGATGGTGACCGGCTTATCCGCCTCTGCCTGTTTGAGCAGCCGTTGAATCTCGGCATACCGCTTGACGGTCCAGCGCTGCCCCGGATCACGGAACTTGCCGGGATCCTGGCCTAGCAGCGCCTCGGCATTAGCGCGCTGCATCTCCGGAGTAATAACGACTGTTGCCATAAGTAAGTCTCCTTAATCAAAAAAAGTGTGTCGAAAGAAGGGACGGGTGCCCGTCCAGTTGCACCGGCCGCGGTGGTGCTACAAAATCCCAATATGCTCGTTGCCATTCCCGGTGCGGCGCGCCAGGTCCTGTCTCCAGCGGCTGGCAGCGAGGCTGCTGCTATGCAACGGCGAGACATGGTCACGCATCATCGCGTCATACTCGATCTTGCGTTTTGTCTCCGCCTGTTGCTCTTCATATTGATACCGCAGCAGATACTCTTGCGCCCGGGATTCCGGGCTGCCTCGCCGGCCATGGATGCCCGCGCTGTACTTCGCAATCAACCCCTGCAACACATCCGTCGCCGGCGCCTTGGACCACGGACCAAACAACATCTCATAATCGCCGCACTCGGGGTACGGTCCCAACATAGGAGTGAACCCATCGACCGCCTTATACGAATACCACTCCGCCTGCGTGCCATAGCTCGAAGCCGGGAACCACTTTTCCAGTAACCAACCCTCCGCATGCGGATACTTCTTCACCTCGCGCATCTCGGTAACCACCCGAATCGGCCGGTTGTCATAGCGCGAAAAATTACAACCCGGCGCATCTGGGTTGGCCTGAAAATTCAACCCACCCTTCTCTGCCGTCGAGAGCCCCGGAGCCCAGTCCCGGTACACCCCGGACTCTTTGATCAGCCGGTCGCTGCTTACCAGCAATCTCCATTGCGGCTTGCCAAAGGGATTCTTGCCTCCATAGCTGGTAAGAAAACGCTGGATGGCAGCGGGCACAATATGGTTCATGCGCCACCATGCGTAAACGGCGCTGTCTTTCTGCCATACCAATTGGCAGACATGGAAGCATCGGTACTCTCCAGGTGATAACCCACCAGCTCGGGAATAAACCCGCGCTTGGCCCGAGGCCAACACTTGGCGAACGCCATATCCCCCCGGCCTGCGTCGGTGTGCTCCACCGGATACTCGCAAACGCCGGAGACTCTGGGACACCACATCTGAAAAAACCCGATGGGAATATACCCCCCGCCATCTTTGCTGGTAACCCGTGTGCCCAGGGGAAACGCATTCAGGTGCACATACGCATCGCACTCATGCTGCAGTGTCGGCTTTTCCAGAAACTGATCCCATTGCGCATACCCCTTCACGCAGAACCGGTCGATGCCATACACCATGCTCGGGTCGAGCCTGGCATTCTGCAGCAGCAAGCGCGACTGCGGTGGCAGCCAGATATCCGCATCGAGGTGCACTACCCATCCACCGCAGTTGAGATGGCCAAGCCCCTCATTGATGCCCGCACCCTTGCAGAACCGATTCCATCGGGAATTGAGCGCGTCGGTCTGAATGCACTCCACGTGGTTGAACTCGCAGATCCGTTGCGTGTCGCGATCTTCCGCCGACGTAACTACCACGATGCGGTCGAACAAATGCTTGTTGGCCGGCAGAGTACAGCGCAGAAAGTCGGAGTAGCGGTCGCACACCACCACTGCTTCCATCTTGAAGTCAGGGTCGGGTACGTTCCCCGGCTCTCCGGGGCAAGGGCATTCATAAGACATCGCGCATCTCTCCATTAACTCTGTCCCTAAAGCGAACCAACCACAAAAACAAAGGGCTGAGACGACCATCCCAGCCCTTCGAGAACGAACTACAGTTAGTTGTAAACAGGCACCTTCAACCCGGTGACAGAACTGATCGCCTGGGGATTATCCACCGCGTACTGCCGAGCGTCCACGTAGTAGCAACCCTCATTCGCCGTCGGATTACCCGAAGCCGGATCATAGATCTGAAACACCCACTGTCCGCTGCGGTTCTTGAACCAGAACGGCGCCTTGCCCCACACCACCTTGAGCCACGAACCGAACTCCATAAAGTCGATACGGGTCTGGTCGGCGTGGATATTCCTTACCACCTCGCGGCCGGCGATGGTGAACTGGCCAACGTTGGCGGTGAGCCCGTCAAACCCCGGCATCTTGCCGTTGGTCATCAGGATCTCCTGCTTGGCGAAGCCCATCTCTTCATACGCCTGGATCTGCGAAGGATGCGCATGCCACACCTGCGACTTCAGCGCGTCTGTGCCCAGAGACTGCTCCACGCGAGAGAGTGCGGCGCGCAGCATCGGCAGAGACAGCGGAGCCCCGCCCGCGGCCACACCGTTCGCCACTACATAATTCTGCGTCCGGTTGATGCCGAGGAAAGTTCCCGTGGTGGCCGTGTTGTGAAAATAAGGAATGCCATACAGGAACACAGGAGTCGTAGCGGCCACACCGGCGACCATGATGAAGTCGCCGGCGACCGTACCGGCCGGGACAGCATCCACGGTTATGGACTGCGCCGAGCCGAGCTTGTTGTTCACGTTGTTGACATAGCAAGTGCCGCGCAGCGTATAGGTGTTGCTCATCACCTGCACCTGCTGCCCTTGCGAGATCAGGCGAGCGCCCCAGGGAGACGATGCCAGCACGATGGGGTTCGCACCGCCGCCCGCGTAGCTGGGATCCACCTGGCCGATTTTGCCGTCGCCCGCCTGCTGCAGAAACTGGTCCCGGTTCTTTGCCATCTGCACCGCGACATCCGCCAGCGTCTTGGTGACCGGGCTTTCGGAAACAACCTTCGGCCCGCTGTCGCCAATAATGTCAACCAGTCGCGAGTACTCGACCGGGATGACAGTAGCCAGCGGAGTCAGGGTACCCTGGTCCCACGCGCTGAAGTTACCCGCCGGCAGAATACCGCCATCCAGGTTGAACAACGCGACGTTGCCCGGGAACGCAGTCTGAAAGCGCAGACGAAAGCTGCGCAGTGAGACTGGGGTGATCGAGCCGCGCTCAGAGATGCGTGCGTCGAGCTTGGCCTCCTTTTCAATGAGCAGCTTGATCACCTCGTTCAAGGCCTCAAGCTGCAGCTGCTGTGTAGTCGATGCTGTGCCGATTAAATTCGACATGAAAATTCCTTATCTGCGGCAGGAGCGCCGCGGCTGGCCAATCCGTAATTCGTCACCGAGAGGTCATCAGCTGCAGAACACGAGGGAGAATCAATTCCCGCGCGATCTTGTCGAAAGGCTTACCTGGGTTGGCTCGTTGCCATTCCGCCTGGGCGTGGTCGAAGGCAGCGTTGGAGGTCATGGTTGCGCTGCCACCGCCGGCGGGTCCGGTCGATCCCTTCGGTTCGGTCTTTCGGGTGCTGTCGATCTGGGCGTCTACCTTGGCGCGCCTGGCTGCCGAAGCGTTGGCAATCTGCACCCCTGCTTCGCGTAGCTCTTCGCGCGCCACGTCGGGAAGATATTGCTGCACGGCCCTGTCGATGGCCGCGAGTCTGCGTTGGCGTGAAGCATCGCCGATGGGCAGCCGCTGCAGGGAATGCATCTGGTCCTGCAGTGCCGGGTTTGCCTGAATCTTGCGAATCAGCTTGGCGCCGATGGCTTTAGGGAGAATGTTCTTCAGGTAAGGACTGACCACGCCGCCCTGCTTTTCCACGTTGGCAATGATCCTGCTGATGCCATCGTGGATGCGTGTCTGGGCCTCCGTCTGCAGTCCGCTTTCGAACGATCTGTCTCTCTTCCACCTTTTCGCCATGCTGGCGCACATTCAGTGCGCGTTCCCGTCGGTCGAGTTCATCGGCCTTGCGCCGCAGTGCGTCTGGCTGTGTCTCTATCGCGGGGGAAGTGGCCGCGGATTCTTCCCTGAGGGTAGCCAGTGCATCGTTCACGCGTTGGTCGCGAGCGCGTTCCTCCTCAGAGCGATAGCTATTCGCTTTGAGGCGTGCTGTTACATCCTGTGCGCGGTGTTCGAGATCGAGCCCCACCACGTTATTCACAAATCCAAAAAAATCTTCGCCGATGACCGGCTTGCCATTCCGCATCGCCACGTTGCCGTCGGCATCGCGTTCGTAAGAGAGCTCGGCAATCTTGCTCAGCGAGGCCATGGTGCCTTCGCGCGTGGTCGAGCCAAGAAACGTCTCCCGCACATTCATCCAGGTGGAGGAATGGTCCTGCGCCGCCTTGGCCGAATCGAGATCGGGAAAAATCTCGCGATAAGGTTTCAGCTCCGCCGCCTCGCGAGCCGTCTTATAAAGCTGACCTTTTAGCTTGGAGTCAGCCTCCAGCAACTTGCCAAACTCCGCGTTGTCGCTGACCATCTGGCTAAGCACTTCAGGCGTGACCACGGTCTCGGTCTCGAGCTGAAAATCCTCCTCTTCCGGAGCAGCCGTCACTTCAGCAGGAGTCGCAATGGAAACCTCCACCGCGGGCTCGATAGAAGGCGTCTCTCGACGACCACCGGCTCTTCGGGTGGAGGAATCGCCGCCAGCTTCTCACTGAGCAGGGCCGCGGCATAATCCTCCCGGATAGGAAACTTGCCCGGGTCAACCTGAGAACTGGGAGCTGACCCGCCACCACCAAACGAAGGTGTGGAAGGAGCTGGTGAAGAAGCAGGCGCAGGAGCAGGAGCAGAAACAGCCGCCTCTGAAACAGGAGCGGCGACAGCAGCTTCAGTCATAATCAAAACCTCTTTCGATCGTTGCCCAGCAAACGGAACCAACGGAGACCACAGCCCTCGAAAAGCAACTGTCATCTGTTAACAAACCTACTTAAAAACAGGACGGGTGCCGCACGTTCGCGAAGCGTACGTGGGATGAATTGGAATAGTTTCTGATGTTTTAAGCCTGTCGCGGTAACAACAACTAACCCGACAACTTATCCGCCAACTTGATCAACGCATTCGCCGCCTGCACCTGCCCCTGAATATTCCCAGAAGTAGCCGCGGCAGGAAGGTGCATCAACCCACCCACCGTATTCACCACATCGTCAATCTCATGCTGCGGAACAGGCGGTGCCGCCGGCTTCATCAACCCTGCCTGACCAACCACCGCCTTCTGCTGAGCCATCTCCGCCAACTGCTGCGTCTCGAGTGCCACCGCCGCGGTAAAGTAAGCCAGCAAATTCTGCCAACCCGCCGGATTCTCATCCGGCAAATCTGAATTCTCCTGGCAATACTGCCGCACCACCTGCTTCAGCACCGTGAAGTCATCGATCGCCTTATCCGGCATGATCGTCGGCCTCACCTGCCCCGTAGGCCGTCCTGTGCGCGGATCCACCACTGGCACCGCCTCAGCCTCCAGCAATCGCTCGAATAATCTGCAGCACCTTCGACCGCATCGCCGCGCCCGGAACCACCATGTTCGGAACGCCCAGCGCCGTGGCCGCCTGCTCCTGGTTCGTAGGATCATCGAAGATCGCCTGTGCCACGGGATTGCTCGCCGCCGCCTGCATCAAATCCATCCACCGCTGCCGCAGTTCCGCCGCCGTCACCGGCAACCCCTGGTCAGTATCCGCGTAAGCGTGCACGCTGCCCTGCAGATCGTCTAACCGTATGTACTCGTTTCTGAACTCAGAACCCCGCTCCAGGATGACCCGCTTCATATCCGCCGTCAGGTTGTCTTTAGCGCAATTCACCGCCAGCTCATCCGCCTTGGCGTGCTCCTCTTTCAGGTTCTCCCAATAGATATTCAGTTTGCCCAGGGCGGAATTCAATTGCTGTTGCTGACCGCCAAACGTCTCGACCGATGGGTCTCCCGTCCCGCCGTAAACCTGCGGCGGAATCCCGGCAAACATCTGTGCGTTGTAAGCCAGCTTATCCAGGTAGCTAAACGCCTCTTCATGCATCTGGAACTGAAACTGATACAGTGCGTCGGCCATGCGAACCGCGCCCGGAGCCCCTGTCCGCTTCAACTTGACCAGGTTCAGAACGCCCGGCAGCATCGGCTTGCCCTGCATCGACTTGGTATCGATCAGGTCGGCATTCGCCAGCGTAACCCCCGACGAGCAGCGGTCCATGAACTCATGCAGAATGTTCGCCATATCGTTGTACCGCTTCTGGAAGGGCACAACAATATCGCCAATCGACGGCGGAAACAGCCCGAACCCCTCATGCGTGCCTGCCCACGTCCACTCTTTGGTCAGCGAAGCCTCGCGCGCCGAAAGAAACGTAGTCCCGGTATTCACCAACAGCAGCCCACCAGGATACGTAGCCCGCATCCGCTCACCAAACTCGCGATCGTCTTCCAGATCGAATGCCCAGGGCTGAATCCACGTCCGCGACAGCGTAGGGCGCTGATCCTGCAGGATGCTTGAAAACGCGCCCGTCTGCGAATACACCTGCTGCCTGGCAACCCGGTCGATGCTTCCATTGGTCGAGAGCTCACTGGTGGCGCTGGCCGCGATCTGGTCATACATATCGGGATAAGCCGCCCGCAGAGCCCCTACGTGCACTTCCACTTCAAGGTTCAGAATCGGCGTCTGCCGAAGGTTATTCGCAGCCGGGTCGCAATCCACCTCCAGCGGAGAGTAGAGGTTCTGCGCCACCATGCCGTTGGGCACCTCCTCCTCGCCTACCTGCGTGCACCACCGGCCCATACTCCGCGGGAAAGAACGAGTCCTCTCCCAGCGGCTGCTGGCAATGCTGGCAGCGCCGCGCGAGCATGCCCGGGTCGTCCGCCGGAGAAGTCGCGCCGCAATGGAAGCAGTGGTAACGATCGGGAGCCAGCTGGGTTTCCGTCTCATTGAACACCGGCTCCCGTGACGTGCCCGCGCGCTCCGCATCCACCACATAGCGGGTATGCCGGAACACCGCTCCCGTGGTGTAGAGATACAACAGCTGTTGCTTGAGCAGCGACTGCTCCCGGTTCTGCCGCTCGATAATGTCGATCAGCGTCTGCGCTGCTTTCGCTGTCGTTACATCGGAGAGCTGCTCCGCATCCTCCGGCATCCACTTCGACTTGGGAACCTGCGGGGCCAGCGCCGCTACAAAGCCCGTTGCCAGCATCTGGTAGAAGTTGTTGCAGTATTGATACAGATCCTTATCGTCTGCGTCCTGCGCATGCTCGCCCTGGTTCATCCATTGCACGGCATTGAAGAAGTCTGACTCGCCAGGACCGAAGGAGATGAACTGGTTGCCCTTGAAAAACTCCAGGTTCTCCAGGCAGCGTTGCATCAGCACCATGCGGTCTTGCGACCACTGGTCTTTGTAGCTACGCACCAGTGCAATGAGCCGCTGCTGATCTTCTTCGCTCAGCTGCGCGCTATTCTGCGGCTCATCGGCCGTGCCCTGCATCGGGTCGGACGGCGTATGCTCCATCCCGCGCTGGGCCTGCGGTATCTGGGTAATTGCAACGCCCGGGTAAGTGGCCATTTACGCCTGTATCTTTCCTGCTGCTTCGGCTTGGTCGAGCGCCGCGCTGATGGTGTCGATTGGAGAAGCATCGACCTTCGGGACCCACTGAACGCTGGGCCCGGCCTGCATCTTGTTGTAATCCCGATAAGCCTTGCGGGTAAGCGCATCCGCGAGCTTCGAAGGGCGCCGGCGAAGGCTCATCAACTTCTCAATCTCTTCCGCCTCGGGGTCAACCTCATCCGCCGGGCTCTCAGAAGCGGGCGAGGAGGCAGAGCTGAAAAGAGGGCCACCTAAGCCGAGCGTCGCCAGCCTGTCGAGCAACACCCGCCGTTCCAGGCGCAATTCATCAACTTGCATATTGACCAGGTCCATCATCTCCCGGTGCGAACAACGGGATATCCAGGGCATCCTCATAGGCATCTAGTCTTTCTGGCTCTGTACCGACCACGAATCAAAGGGTGCCCCCATATCTCGCTCGTTTTTCGCGAGATGTGGGAAACGCAGCCCCACACCCCAAGCCCTACTGGGTGCAGGTATATCCCCATGTATAAAGCGTGGCCCCCGCCAGTGCCGTAGCCCCCGAACTAATACTGAACGCACTATTCGATCCCACCGGAACAAACGCGCTCCCCGTTCCGCTAAGCGCAGAAGCCGCGGCATTCGCCGGCCAAAGCACACACTTCGCCAAAGTGGCATACGCAGTCCCAAACGTAACCGTGGCCACAGTAGCGCTTGCCGCCGGAGAACTCCCGGTCGTCACACTCAAATAACCCGACAAATCATTCGAGTTCCCATTCAACGCCAGCGTAGGCCCTGTACCCGCGCCCGTGCCCGCGGCAACCGAAGGAGCCGAGCTGGCCAACCCACTAAAGTGCTGCGCAGAAACAATCGTGCCGGTAAAGATATTCCCCAGCATCGAAGCCGCCGCCGTCACATCCAGCGTAAGTGGAAACCCGCAACCGCCCAGCTTGGTAAGCGCCCACGACTCCGTGCTCAGCGTAGGATAGATATCCACCCAGGCAACGCTCTCCGTTTGCTGCGAACTGGTCCAGCACTTCGACTGGATATAAAACTGCGGCGAGTTTTGATAACTTGTCGGCGTCGCCCCGCCCGTGGGCGTCAGATACACATTCGGAGGAGCATAAGAGAAAATCGTGCCCCCATTGCGGAACACCTGTGCATGCGTCGGGTCGGCATAGATGAACACCGTATTGCTGGCGCTGGCCGCCGTTGGCCCCGTGGGCGTGACCGTCCCCTTGGAAAGAATATTGACGAACTGGTGCGGCCCCCCGGTATTGGTGTTGTCATAGACCGCGCTGCGTATAAGTCGAGCTATTCGTATCGATGAAGCTAAGCCCGTTCAGATTAATCAGCCCGGTAGAAGTGTTGTAGAGCGCCTGTGTGCCCGTACCCACCTGGTTAGGGCTGGTCGAAGTGAAATTGGTGCCGGTCAGGCGGTTCGTATTCACAACCTGCATCGCATACGTCCCGCTCAGCGTGCACGAAACATTATCCAGGTTGATTTCGTTGCCTTCGAACTGCAGGCAGCCCGCCGTGTTGCCTGAACCAACGTCGTAGAAGCGCAGGTTGCTTAGCTGCAAATCGTCATTCTGTAACTCCGCCATCTGCAAGCCCCAGGAGCTGATGTGGGTAGCCACGATATTACTCAGCGCGATGTGCGAGATAACTCCCGCACCAGGAGCAGCCCCTACATTGATATACAGAGCCTGCGCCGTAGCCGAGTTACGGCTATTCGTCCCATACCCCGAGCCATAGATCGTTCCATTGGAGATGGCGATCCGGTCCGGCCATTGCGTGGTGGTGGTGGTGTTATCCTCCCCCACAAAAACCGCCTCTCTGCCCGAGCCGACCGAGACAAATCCATTCACCGTAACGTTATTGCAGGAGTTGATAAGGATCGTCTCCGTATCGTTCGCGCTGGTGATCCCCTCTGCCGTAATGTCCTGGCAAGGAATGGCATAAGCAGAAAACTGCGAGTCATACCACGAGGTCTCAAAGCACGCATCGGCATTGTTGGCGCAAGCGAGCCCGCTCACCCGCAGATCCTGATCGTTGATGGCGAACAATCCATTGGCCTCGAAGTTGGCGATGCTCATATTGTGGATGGACGTGTGCACCGAGCTTGCCAGCCGCACTCCACTCAGGTCGCCATTGTTCAGCGTCACGCCCTCGAACGAGCAATTGGTGCACGACTGAACATCGAGCGCATAGCCTGACGTTCGCGCCGTGGCCGTGGGCCCAAACGAGATCGCCAGGTTCGCCAACCCAAAGCCGGTTGCCCCGGTCGACGCGATGCAATCATTGCTGCCGATGGTTTGGCAGGCCAGGGAAGTGGACGGCCCATCGCCATAGATCAGCACGTTCTGTGCTCCGGAAAGAACCGCGGCTGTGCTGTTATCCAGCAGATAATTTCCCGCCGGCATATAGACCGCCTTACCTGAGGCCGCAGCGGCCACCACTGCGGCTCTGATGCCCGCCGTATCCGCCGCCAGGTGAGCGCCATCGCCCACCGCGCCAAAATCCTTTACGCTGATGCCTTGCTGCAGCTTCGCCGTCACCGTCTCCGTTATGGCGCCCGCTGGCTCCCTGGTTATAGTTGCCCGAAGAGCCTGACGATCCTCCCGCCACCACGCTGTAATCGTCCCATTCCACTGATAGAAAGTAGACGGCGTCGTCGTAACATCTTCCAGGCCAAGGTCCGGAATGCCATGAACCGAAGCGAGGATGCTCGCCGCACTCCCCGGCGCGATCAGCTTGTACCACTCCGCGTTGAGCACGATCGTGTTCGGCCCATCCGTCGTCTGGTTGGCGGTAATCGCTTCCTGCAATCCACCCGTGCCCGAAGTGAGATAGAAGGGAGGGACATGGCTGTAGACCGTCGCCATGTTCACACTGCACGCGCCGATATAAACCGAGCTCGGCGTCGCTACTTCGGTAAGGGCGGGATTGCTATCGACAATCTTGATCGGGGTGCCGGTAGAAAATGCCGCGAAGTTTTTGCCTCCGCCGCTCACCTGGCAAGTCGATGGGGGAAAGTTAAACCCTCCCATCGTTGACCCGGTCACGCGGAACTCACCATATTGCGCGGCGATAATCTGGCCCGCGTTCTGCGCCTGGATGCGGGCAAAACCAGGAGCGAGGGTCAGAATCACCAACAGTGCTTTCTTCATACCGGCCTAATCGAGTTCCGTCACACGTACGATCGTCGTGTTCGCGCTTGCCGACCTCAGGTTAGCCAGCAGGGTCGCCGCCAGCGCGTATCCCCCTGAGTTATCCGGAGGCGTACCAATCACCAGCCCATATCCTTCGCCTTGCGGCACCGGAGTTCCCAGCACAATCGGTTCCGACTGTGGCTCAATAGTATATGTAGTTGTGAAGGGCGTAGCCGAGCCATCGTTGAACTGGTAAGCGATGCCCTGGCCTGTGCCGCCATTCGCGCTGCCGTCTTCGATAATCTCCACCCGCCGGGTCACCTGGGTTGCGGATACGGCGACAAACGCGCCGGCGCTGCCATTCAGCGTAATCAATCGTGTGTGAGCCATGGGTTGCCTTTCTCGTGGTGCCTGGTCATGTGAGCGATTCCTCTTTCAGCAGGCTGTCGAGCGCCAGCAGCGCCTCCCAATCCTGGTGCAGCTTGGTAACGTCATCCAGAAACGAATCCTTTTCGCCATCCTGTTGCGCTAACGCAATATCGGCTTTCACCGTCGCGATCGCGGCCCGTTCGTACCTTGAGATCGCATCGGCATCCCACAACGGCATCTTCTCCGCCACCTCGATCACGAAGCCTCTGGCCTCTGAAGTATCGGGATCAGGAACAAGCCGAACGGCGACCGGCCGATGAACCGTACACCCTGAGCAAAGTGCGAGCAGCACACCATGCAGCAGGCACGAGATACGCAGAGCCATCTGTCTATTTGCCTTTGCCGAACGCCGCCTCAACCTGGGCGACCACGTCGGGAAAGTCAGCAATCAACTTTCTCACCTCCGCCAGCACAGACGCATCGAAGGCAACGTTGAGGCCATTCGCGCCGGCCGCCGCTTCGGTGCCCTGCACAGCGGCGACAAGCTCGCCCAGGGCGCCGAAAGCGATCTGTTCAATCGCCGCAGCCTCTGGGCTAACCAGGGAGGTAAGCGCCTCGATCACCTTCTCTTCGTTCTGCACCTTGGCCAGCGCCACCACCACCTTCTTTGAAACCGTCACTATATCCTTAAACAGGGACGCGAATGCGTGCCCAGCCGACTGCCAGGTGAATGTCATGGACTATCTCCTTAATCGTTGTATGTGAGTCTTGTTATCGCGTATTTCAGCAACCAAAGAAAAGTAGAACTTCCTCTAGAGCTCGTCCCGGCAACAAATCAAAGCGTGCCCCATATCTCGCGCTCTTTGCGAGATGTGGGAAACGCAACCATCAATCTGCTGTGTTTCAAACCGGACTCAACTATCCAACACAGTAGAGTCGATCGCGGGCATGGGACTACTCTTCAAATAAGCAAACACCGCCAACAAAGCCGGCACCGTAGCCAGCTTGAGCATGTTCATAAACCCCACTCGATCGAACGTAAATACGGTAGGCAACGCAATCACGCCACTAGCAGCCGAAGCGAAAGCCGAAATCCCCGCCGCTGCCAGACCATGAATCCACACCTTGAGGTTATTCACAATCTCCTCCTGGTCGACTGAGTCAAGTACAAACCAACGTAGCCGCGGTAGTAGCGGTAACCGGTGAGAGCAACACCTCCACCGGATCATCCACCACCCCATAAGTCAGCGTTCCCGAACTGAACGAATACCCAACCGAGTTCGATGTAATCAGGTCCTTGACACTCGTCACCGTAAGCCCGGTAGGAACAACCAACGACACATTGACAGAAGCGGGAGAAGCCAGCGTAACCCAGTTCGTCGCGCTGTAACTCCTCTGCCACGTATAGAACAAAAGACTATTCGCCTTATTCCCCGCCACACTCCCCACGTACGCCACGGTCGCCAACGGAAAATACCCGCTGTAAGACGAAACCCGAGGCATCATGCAAGGCGAATAAGGCGCTACCGGAGAAGCAGCAATACCCCCGATATCGTTCATCGCATTTTGAAAATCGTAATAGACGGGATAGCACGTCGGCCCCGAAGATGCACTGCACCACTGAAAATTCGTATCCCCAAACAGCCGATAGAAAACCACGGGCGTGACACCAAGGCCCTGGTATCCCAGAAACTGCCTCAGTTCAAAGCGAGCAAGCTGCGTCTGGGTCGCGCCGTTGGCCAGGTCGATCCCGGTCTCGGTGATATCGAACCCGAGCCCGCCAAAGTTAAGCGGGTATTGACCATACGCGAACGCGGTTTTAAAGTTCGACCCGCTGACCCCACCCGTGGGGGTGCAAGTGCTCGTATTCCCTCCAGGCACCGACTGCGTTCGTAAACAGCCCTGCAGCCACATCGCATCCTCTGGATTATTCCCGTAAGGATGAAACCCCTCGCCGCCAAAGGCCTTCTGCGCCGTAGCCAGATTCTGCAGGTAAGCAAAACCCAACCCACCCCACATCAAAGAATTGGACCCCGACTTATTAGGAGCCCCGTTCTCATAACTAACTCCGGAGGGAGGAGTGAGACTCGCGACATACAGACCCAGTTCCACCCCCGTATTCTGGTTGCCGGGGTTCCATGAGTAAGCCGGCGGCGAATCATAGAAATTTCCCGCCCAATCCCACGGATCCCCAGACCACGGCGGCTCATTCCATAGAGAAACCCTGCCCGTCATCCCCGCCGAACTAATCTTCCCCGCAACATATGCCGCATAACCGCCGTAAGCTACCACCGAAGGAGTTATCCATGGAGTCGCGCCCGCCCCAGGCGTAAACGGAGGATAGAGCAAAAGGTTCAAGGTAATCGCCGTACCGCTCGGCATGTCAGACGTGAGCGCAGAGGCCAGCGTGACCGTACTCGAGCCGTTGTTCGCGATAACAAGTATTCCGCCATACGATGCCTTGGCCCCATAGTGATTGCCACCCGCGGGGTTCAGCAGCGTTTGTCCGTTGACAACCGACGAGAACGAACCACTCGACACACTAATGTGAACCACGGTCGTGCCGCTGGGCGAATCAGCCGAAGTCGTTCCCGTGAGGATGGACCCGTAGGGCGCCCCATAAAGCGCGTCGATAATCGGCTGCACTCCGTACGTCGCCCCATTGCTCAAGCCCGCGGCGCAATTGCTCGGCCACGTGTACCCCCCGGAGGTATTCGCCGGCAGAGTCTGCAACTCAACCGTATTCCAGGGGCAATCGAACCTCCCCCAGGTGATATGCGCTGCCTGCGCCGCTGCATACTCCCAGGCATTGGTCGATGTAATGTTGGTTCCCAATCCACCATAAACCTGAATTGCCGGAACCGGCCCATACGTCTCTACCGTGGTGACCGATTGCGCCATCACCGTACCCGACATCCACAAAACAAGCGCCAGCCGCCTCAAAGGCACAGATAACTCCACACGTAAGTGGTTGAGGCCGTCAACGCAGTCGTCGAAACTCCGATGGTAAAGGCAGTCGACGAGGGAGCCGTAGTATAGATGGTGGCCGCCGCCAGGGCGGTGGCCGCATTGCGTGCCATCAGGCTGCAGCCCTGCGGTGTGGTTCCCAGTGTGCCGTTAAAGCTCACCGTCGCCAGCGTAGAAGAAGCAGGCGTCGCCGTCCCGGTAATCACCGTAATCATTCCTGCATTATTATTTCCCGTCACCGTCGGGGTTCCTGGCGAAGTGCCGGCGCCCGTACCATCGGCAATCGTGGGCGCGGTGCTGCTGCTCAGCCCAAGTGCGCCCGCGATTGTTGCCGTACCAGCGAGGAACGTGTTCCCCAGGTAATCCACCCGGAACCGCGTGCTCCCGCCGTTCACAAACAGATTCACCAGGTGGCCGGTAAATCCTGAAGGAGCATTGATGCCAAACTCCGTCCCCGCCGTGCTGAGCGTAGTCACGGCCGCGCCGTCGTTCAGGTAGAGCAAGGGAAAGTTGGTAGTTGCCGTCCCCCCTGTATACGGAGCGCCCGTCATCGCCACTGCTGGAGTGGAAGCCGCCCCCGCCGCGGGGAACGTAGGCGAGTTAGCCAGCACCGCATTCCCCGATCCGGTTGTCGAGATCGTCGAAGGCGTCCCGGTCGACCCTGACGTATTTCCCAAAACAGTGTTGTTGGCAATCGCCGGCAGCTGCGCCAGCGTTGCCGAACCGCTCAGCTGCGCAAACGTCGCCTGCGCGCAAACCGGAACGCCCCCGGTCGTAATGCCATACAGATACTGTCCGCTGGTTACGCAATTGCCGCCCGTGATCGTACTCGACTTGCCGCCCCAGAAATACCAGTAAGTCGCGTTGCTGAGAGCGTTCCCCACATTGCCCGCTGCCAGCGAGATATAGTTATTTCCCGAACCATCCGAGGCGTAATCCCCCAGCTTATAAGTAACCGAGCCCGAGTAAGTGCCCGTGTAGTAACCCACCAGTGAGAGCAGGTTGCTGGGAATTGCCGCCTGCGGAGCGGCTGACCCGGGAAAGTATTCCAAACCTGAAAACGGAGTCACCCCACTCACCGACGCCCCGGTAGCCGAGTAATACGCCGGAGAATAAGCCGTCCCGGAGTTGACCGTTCCGCTGCCCGCCCCGCCGTTCGCCAGCACAAACGCATCCGTCGCAATCTTGTTGCTGCCATCGCCCGCTGACTGGGTGGTGGCCGTGGCGCCGTTGCCCAGAGAGGGAACGCTCAATCCCGCCGCAAGCGAGTTCTCCTGCGTAAGCGTGTCGCACTCCGAGCCCGCCATCACGTTGGTGCTGCCGAAGTTGCCCCCATGGGCATACGGCCCAGAGGGCCCCACCACCAGGTTGAACACATTCGCTTGCGTCGTCGTATTGCCGCACGTGCTGTTGGTGATAAAGCCCCCGCCGCTGGGAAAGTTGAAGGCGGCCACGCCGGGGTTCTCCTCCTCGTTGCTTAGGTCCCCGTTGCCCAGGGTGGTATTCACCCAGGTAGTGCTCGTGCCCCCGACAATCCCTATATGCGGAGTAGAATCCACTTCGGTGAACAGGTGAGAATTCCCGTTCATATCGATAATTTGCGTTTCCGAATCGCCATACACGTGTTCATGCTCAATCGAATCCGCCGACGAGCCGTTCCAGAAAATGCCATACTTCCATCCCGCATTCGCCACTTGCAGGTCTTTCATGCTGCCGTCGGTCATCAGCGAGATAATCATCGCGTAAGGCGCCGCGGAAAGGTCGGGCACATAAGCGTAGAGCGTGCCCGAACAGCCGGAGTAGCCACTCGGCGTAATACCGGTAAGCACATAAGACCCTGCGCTGCCGCTATAGGTGGTGGAGATCGTGCCCATCGTCGTACACGGATTCGCTCCCGCTCCGTAGCCCCACAAGTAAACCCGGCTCGGTGCATTCAAATA
Organism: uncultured Acidobacteriaceae bacterium; assembly: GCA_963758385.1. Lineage (GTDB taxonomy): Bacteria > Acidobacteriota > Terriglobia > Terriglobales > Acidobacteriaceae > PALSA-350. The sequence continues at coordinate 523,025 of CAVWVA010000004.1, forward strand.
GCTGCCGCCGTTCGAGATGGTGAATGAAGGCGCACCGCTCACCACCGTTGCCGAAACCACGGCACGGTTCACTTGCGCATTTGCCGCGCCGCTTACAAAAATGTCGTTCAACATAAACTGGTAGCCGCCATTCAAATAAGGCGAGCCGCCGTCTCCAATCACGATGGGCACAGCCGAAGTAGACGTGCTCAGCCAGTTCGTGCAGCCAATGTGCTCAATCCTGCCCACCTTCTCCCCGTAGATGTGCAGGCAGCCCAGCGCGGTTCCCCCCGCATCGATGGTCATCCCCGAAATCACCAGGTTGTAAGGCAGGCTCCCGCTCTTATCCGGCGCGGAGATCACCCAGCCGTTATTGCACGAGCTGGTTGCCTTGAGCGTGGTCAGCTGGTTATTGAATCCTCGCCCCACGCCGATCAGGTTTACCTGCGTTTGCAGCGCCGGCTCCGCCAGGCAAATCGCCGTGGTGTAGGGCGCACTGTAACTGTTACTGCCAAACTCCAGCGCATAGCTGCTGCCTGCGGCCGTCGCGGCCGCCAGCGTGTAATAAAACGCGCAGTCCGTCTGCGTCGGCGTGTTCGCATCCTGCACCGCCCACCACACCGCCGCGTTGCTGCCCGGGGTCACAGAGGAATTCGCCGCGGAAACCGCCAGATAGTTATTGCCTGAGTAGCTGACCGCCTGGCATACGGGATAGCTCGTCGCGGTAACCCACGCCGTCTGCGCTACGCCAATGCCCGAAAAAACAGCCGGGGTAAAACCATCCACCTGGTACCGCGTGCCCAGCTGGGGAGTGGTCAGCCGCGGCCCACTCAGCGGGCCGGCCAACGCCTGTGCCGAAGTCAGGGACGGAGAAACATAGTCCGTTCCCGGCACGGCGCCGGCGGAGCTTCCCGCCGACCCGCTCCCCTTGAGAACATTCGTGGTGGCGGGTATCGTCGCCCCCGCCGCCGTGGCTGCCGCCGCCAGGGCATATGCATTCGTCGCTACCTTGGTATCGTTTTCTCCCCCCGTGCCCGTCGCCGCCGTAGTCCCCGCCGGTAGAAGAGAGGCAGCCGACAGCCCAGCTGCCAGCCCCGTGGTCGATTGGTTGAGCGTTGGAAAATTCGTCAGCCCGGCAGCGCTGAAGACCGGCGCATTGCTAAATGCCGGGGCTCCGCTCGACCCGGAAAAATTTCCATAGACTGTGTTTCCCGCTGCATTCGCGACCGCGCAGCTCACCGCCGGCGTGCTCGTAGGCGTGGCCACCGAGCAGGTGAACAGGGAACCAAGCGCACTCGGAAACGTGAGCGTGCTCACCGTTCCCCCAACGCTCACCGTTTGCGGCGTCCATACTCCACCCACCAGCTGCAGCACCTGGTTACTCGTAGGCGCAGTCTGCGAAACGGGAATCCCCTGCAGGGTAAGCGTATTGCCGCTAAGTGCAACCGCCGCGTACTGTGATCCATTCCACGCATAGGCCGTGTAAGGGGTCGTGGTCACGTCAACCAGGCCAAGCGCCGTGTTGCCGTGCACCGAAGCGATCACCGTCGCAGGATTCGACGGCGCTACCAGCGAATACCATTCCGCGTTGAGCACGATCGTGTTCTGTCCGCCCCCCCGCGCCGGCCCGTTGTTGATCGCCTCCTGCAAGCCGCCCGTCCCTGAAGTGAGGTAAAACGAGGTGTGGCTATAGGTCGTTGCCAGGCTCACTGCACAAGAGTTGATGAACACCCCAATCGGATTCACCACCTCGGTGTGGCTTGGGTTGATGTCAACAATCTTGATCGGCGCTCCCATCGTGAACGCAGCAAAATTCTTTCCCCCACCCGATACCTGGCAACTGTCCGCGGGGAACGCAAATCCGCTGCCTACCGAGGGCACCGTGTACTCACCAAATTGCGAAGCGACCAGTTGGCCCTCGATATTCTGCGCCCGGGCGAAAGGCGAACAGGCCGCGGTTGCGCCCAACAGAAAAGCCAGCGCACTTCGCTTCATGCCGCCGCCCTCCGCAGCCAGCCGGCCCGGTACACCGCGAGATCAGGATTGCTCGCCAGCAGCGCGTCGTAATAACTCTCCGCCTCCTGGCGTAGATCGTCGAGCACCCGCTGCGGATCGGCCAGGTCAAGCGCATGCAGGGTGAGCGGGCCAATGCGGCCATCGCCTACCACCGTCACTGCGTCCTGCAACATCCTGGCTGCGTTCACCACGCCCACGTTCACCCCCAGCGATAACAACTTGTTAGCTATTTCCTGGCTTGCGATCTCGGCAATGCACAGCGGCTGGCAATAGCAAAAGTCATAAATGCCCTTGGCGATTTGCAGCGCCGCCACCTGCCCCATGGAACCGAAGTAAAGGCAATTGGTCAGCTCCGGATGCCAGTGCTCATCAATGCCAAACCTGGTCCGCTTTCCATCCGCGGAAGTTGTGATCACGCCCGAGAGGGTGGCATCTTCCCACCCCAGCACGTAGTCAATGGCCGCATCCACGCTCGCCATCTAATGCAACCCAAACAAATGCGCCAGCAGCGCGATCACGGCCCCGCCCGCGCCTCCGCCCACAAGAGCAACAGCGGTAGAAATCAACTTCGTCTTCCCGTTAGCCTCGCTGCTGCCCGCCTCCAGCTTATCCACCCGGGCGTCGCTCTTCTCCATACGCGCCTCATGCCGCACCAGCGTCGCCTCCACAATGGGTAACCGTCCATGTTGCCCATCGAGCCCCAGTTCGCGCCGCAGCATCTTCAGCTCGTTGCCGTTCTCACGTCCCTGCAGCAGGCTTTCATCCACTTTGCTCTTGACCTCGGTAAGTTGCTCCAGAATGCGGGTATAGATGGCGTCGGAGCCCGCCGGTCTTGTGTTTGGTGTCATCAGAATTGCACCGTGCCGGTAATCGTTACCGGGCCCTGGATCGTGATGGTGTAAGTGCCCGGCGGAAGAATACTTACCGTGAGCGGCAATGCGGCGCTCGTCCGTCCCCCCGCCGTCGCCGTAAAAGTTGGCATTCCCGAAGCCACCGCCGAAACCAGGCCTGATGAGCTGATGGTTGCCAGCGACGGGTTTGAGCTTGCCCACGCAGTGACACCAATACCGTGGCTGTCGATCGCGTTGCACGCCGTCGTCGATCCATCGGAGTAGCTGCAAACCGCATGCAGCTGGTTGGTGCTGCCCAGGGCAACACCCGTCACTCCCCCGGTGCTCTCCAGCGATACATTGGTCAGGGCAACCGGGATGCCGCTGATCGTCAGCGCCCAGGGCGAGCTATACGTGCTATGGATGGTCGCCTGTATCTGCGCCGTGCCTGGCCCCACCGCGGAAGCCAGTCCGGCCGTTGCCGAGCCGCTCGCGCCAATCGTCACCGCCGCGGTGTTCGATGTGTTCCAGCTCGTCACCCCGTTGCCATAGATGTCGGGCATCGTGCAATCCGTGGTCGCCGAAGCATACACACACTTGGCGGAAAACTGCAGCGAGCCCCCCACCGTCAGGTTGCTGGTGCCGCCTGGCGTCGACAGGTAAGCGCTCTCGAGCGTAGGCCGCGCAACCGCGACCGAAAGCAAGCTGCTATGCGTAATGCCCGCCACCGTAGCAAAAACATTGGTCGACCCAACCCCTACCCCGGTAATCAACCCGCCCGCATTGACCGTCGCGATTGCCACCGCTGAGCTGCCCCAGGCCGACACTGCATTGCCGTGTGCGTCGAGCGTGTTGCAGGTAGTCGTCGACCCATCTGAATAATGGCACGTCGCGATCAACTGGTTCGTGCCCCCCACCGTGATCGAGCTGACCCCGCCGGTGGTTGCCAGCGAAACCGAAGTGAGCGTCACCGCGGTCGAACTTACCGTCACCAACGTCTGCGAGCTCATCTTGGTGAGGGAGGCGCCGCTGACCGTCGCCTGAATATTTGCTTTCCCCGGAGCTACGCCCGTAACCAGCCCGCTGGCGTTCACCGTGGCGACAACCACATTGCCCACGGAATACGTTGCGCTCGCGACCGGCGATGGATCATAAAGTGCGGTGAAGGTTGCATTGTCCACAATCTCGCTCACCGGCGATTTCGTGCCCGTCTCAATGCTGTCGATCTGGTACTGATCGCTCGCATTCGATCCGAAGCCTGCCTCCAGCGTGTCCGTCGTAATCGTGCACCCGGTCGTGCCCGAGGTTTGCCCGCTGCCGCTCGGCCTGCTCTTACACATGCCGGCCGCCTGCATGTTATAGGAAGTACCGTCCAGGATCATCCGCCAGTAGTACTGGCACGGGTAGGACTTACCTCCCGAGGAGCACGGCTTGGTCGTGATCTCCGAGGCGATCCTGCGATCCTCGCGAACAATGTGGTGCCAAACCCCCAGCGCAAAGTACTGGGTAACCCCGGTGGATATCCAATTCGTATTCGTGGTGCCCCCGAACTGCCAATCTGCCGCACCCGGCTGATCGCATTTCTTGCACTGCATGCCAAACTGAAAATTGATATCGTCGGTCTTGTCGAAAATCTGCAGGTCATGCTCGTACGCGGTAACCAGGTAGGTCGAACCAACCTTGTTCGTCGATGGCATATAGATCATCGAGTCCGCGACCAGCCAGGTGCACGCATCGCAGCTTCCGCCCGACCGCGCCCAAAGAACATTCGTCTGGGAGCTGGTAGCCGGCGTTTGCGAAAACGTCATGCAGGGGCCCGATGATCCGGTCGCCGGATTACATCCAGAGGTCGTATATCCGGAACTGGAAGACCCATTGCCCAGCGCGGGGTTCGTCACCGCCGAGGGTACGCCCGCGCCGCCCGGATTATCGCTTGTGCAATTTGCCGTGCCTGGGCTTTGGCAATCAGCCTTTTTCCAACCCGCGGTTGACTTGCTCTCGCTCGGAGCCGTCGTCGAACCGACCAGGCCCGCAATCGCCTTGATGGTCGTGTTTGAAGAGACAAGGATCGGGCCGGTATAGCGGGTCGACGTATAGTCCGGTGTCGAGCCGTCCAGCGTGTAATAGATGTTTGCCCCCGCTGTGGCGGTCGAGATGGTGACGGACCGTGTCCCCGAGTACGATCCGGCAACTGGAGAAAATGTCGGTGCTGCCGCCGTCGTTGAGCTAACCCCCGGCGAGGCCCCTGTCGTATAAGTGGCGCAACTGGTCGAACTCCGTGTATTGCCCGGGGCCGTCGCGTTCGCGCATAGAGTCACCGCCAACGCCGGGTTGATATAAACCGCGCTCGTGTACGCTGTCGCTGGAGTGCATGTGGTCGTCGCGTTATAGCACCAAAGAATCGCCGCGCCGCTGCTGGAGTCCGTGATCGTAGTGCTGGTAGGCATGGCATACGATCCGCCCGGCAGCGTGAACACAGGAGCCGCCGCAACCTGCGCCAACAAAGGCGAACCAGCCGCAACCATGACGAACGTGAGGAAAACAAAACCAAGCCCTCTCCCCAACCCTATACGGGCAACCAGGTAACAGGTTCTGAGGAAGACAAACGCAACTCCAAATCGGAAGTCTTCATACGAAGCAAATCCATACAAGACAACTCCAACAATCCCCAACAAACCAAACCCAGTCATTGGGCGGTCACCGCACTCCACGAACTAACCCCATTCCCATGAGAATCCGGACTATTACAACCCGTCTCCGATCCATCCGAATAAATACAAGTTGCGGAAAACTGCAGCGTCCCGCCAACCAGAACCGTCGTCGCATTCCCCGGAGTACTCAGCGCAACGCTCACCAGCGTCACCGGCGCCGCCCCATTGATCGGATCGTTAGCATTCCCCGCAACATCGAACATCACACTCGAAGGCGGCACATCTGGCGACATCAACCCCCCTGCCGGGCCAACCCCGCCCGTGGTGGAAACACTCTGGCTATTCGAGGTCGCCGTAACTCCAACCGCATCCACCACCGTGGCGGTTACACTATGCATTCCCGTACCCAGCCCGGCAGCGCTATAGTTCAGCAGGTAAGGCCCAGCTCCCATTGAAGCCGAAGCATAGTTGCCGTCGATCTTGAACACCACGCCTTGAATCCCATACTCCACTGTGGTCACGGTCGCGGTAGCGGTCAGCGTACCCGAGGTATTCGTAACCGCACCCAGTGAAACCGCCAACGACCCTGCCGGGCAGCTCCCCGCCGTAATATTCCCCGTATAGCTGACCGTGGTGGCCCCATTCCCCTCATCGCCGAAAAACGCATTCGTGGCCGCCGACGGAGTCATCAGGCAACCATAATTATTCTGGATAAACCCCCCGGCCGTCCCCCCAAACCCGCACCCGGCGCATGGCCACTGGCTCATGACCGTGTTGTTATAGATATTCATGTCCGCGGCGCCGGCTTCCATGCCGATGCCTACAGACTGCGCATCATCCACCACGCCCTTGAACAAGTTGTCGTACCAGGCCACGCCGCTCATCGCGATCGGCGTTGCAACACTCTGCCCTGGCTGGATAGCCGTAGCGAAAGGCGCCGAAAAACCATACGTCAGGGAATAGGGGTACGGCCCCCCGGCATTGAAGTCGTAGTTATCGTAAGCCAGAAAACCCGCAATCCCCGCGTTGTAGGTAGCGTTCCCGCACCCGTTCCCGCTATTGATCTCGAAAAACATGCGGTGGTGCGAATCGGAATAATTATGGTGAATCAAAATGTTCTGCGCTTGGAACTGTTGCCCCTGGCAACCCGTGATGTTCTGGTAGTCGTGGGAGAAAGTGTTGTGGTCGATATCCAGGTTCGTAGCCCCATAGAACCAGATCGCCGCCCGCGCCGCATCGCCATCCGGATCGTACTGTTGCAGGTAGGTCGCCCCAGCCAAATTGTACCCATCGTTGTAAGGGATGATATTTGCGAACGTGTTATACCGGATCACCACGTTATTCGATCCGCCCCCAAGAAAAATGCCGCCATTCGTCCGAAAGTTGACGTTCGGCCCATAAGTCATGTTCTCGAACGTGTTATACGAGAACGTCAGGTTGCTCACCGCCTGGCTCAGGGTCTGCCCGCCATCGCCGCCCGACCCATAAGCCTGAATGCCCCCGCCCGAAAAGGTGCACCCGGTCGAAGCCGACCCGCCCACCGTGCTGCCCGACTGAAGGCTGGCAAAAATGTCCGTCCCCACATTCGGCCCCTGCAGAATCGCCCCTGCCTGGCACGTAACCGTCGCCGCTGCAGAAAAGTTCACCGTGCTGTTGATCAGGTAAGTGCCGCTGGGGAAGTAGATGGTGTCGCCCGCGGCAATCGCCGCCACCCCGGCCTGGATGGCCGGCGCATCGTTCGTCGTCCCATTCCCCGTAGCTCCCCAGTTCGTCTTCGCGTTCCATGTACTGGCCAACGCCGGCAAACCAACCCAAAGCACAGCGAACCCAATCAGCCGCCTCACTTGATGTCCACCCACGCGCTCGTAGCGCTGTTGCAGATGTACAGCAAGTTCGCCGCTCCCGTGCTGCCCCCGGTGTTGATGTACAGCGACCCGTTGCCATACGTGCTGCCGCAACCGCTCGGCGGCCCGCCGTTCGCAGCCAGAATCTGCGGACCCGCTGCGCCCAGCGTGATGCTGGGATTGCCCGTGCCCCCCACGGAGAGGTGTGGGTTCGACCCGTTCGAACCCGGCGGAGTTCCGCCAGAAGCCGATCCGTTGAAATCAGGAACCGCAAAGCCCGGCCCGAACCCGCTCCCAATCAGTCCCTGGTTCACCCCTCCTACCACGCGATAGATTTGGTAAGTGTTCACTCCCGCCGTCCACGGGCACACTACCTGGAAAAACTGGGGGTACGCCCAGGTAGACGGTGCATTGGTAACCGTGGCAGTCGTGCCATTAATCAGGTTGCCGTCAAAATCGGTGCCCGAGCAAACGTAGCTCAACGTATTTGCGCCGCTGCCGGCAAAATCGTTAATCGTGGGAGCGGCAATCGTCGGCGTGGCAATAATATTCAGCGAGCCCGCATGCCCTCCACCCAGCGTCATCGGAGAGTAGGCTGTGTTCGGCCCATTGCTCTGCCAAAGGTAGCCAGACTGCGTCACCGAAGGCTCGTTCGGAGTCGTGCCGAATTGAGTAGCGCCCTCAAATGAGTTGGAGGCTCCGCTATTGGTTTGGTGCAGTCCGCCTGAAACGTCCGCCCACGTCTCATTACTTCCGCTGTTAATGCTCAGCACGCTGGCCCCGCCGTGGTTGCTGGGAAAGCCGTTATTCACCCCCAGAATATTGGCCTCGCCGCCGCCGTATGCCACCACATCCGCGGGTGGCTGCAGCACGCTGCCCAGCACCAGGTCCACTGACACTACGGGTGCCCCGCTGTTATGGGTGGTGGCGCTGGTGGTGTAGGCGCCGCGCGTCAGCCCCGTCAGCGTGCTCCCCGCAATGGCCGCATAGCACTCGTATTCCCCATCCACAAAAAAGCAGCCGGAAGACGACAGCCCCAGCGCCGAGGTCAGCGCAATGGTGCTATCCGTCGCCCCCTGGTTAGCGGCCAGCGTGCTTTGCCAGCCCTTGGTCGGGCAAGTGTAACCGCCATTAATGCCGGTAACCGGAGACTGGGCGCACCCGGTGGGCGTCCCCCCCGTGGTGCCCGAAGGCAGTTTGATCGTGGTGACGGTAATCGTCTGCGCATTAAAATTCTCTGCTACCGGTGCAAAATCCGCGTATCCCACCTGCACCTGGTCGGCCGTGCTTGCTCCCAGAAACCTGAAGCCGATAAAGCAACCCGCGCCGGCCGCCGGCGTAAGATCGATCGCCGCCGTAAACACGCTGGCGGCCGTCGCCGGCCACGCATTCGTAATCGGGATGGCGTACGTGTTGGAAAGGCTGCCGCAATTAGAAAACACCGCCATCGTCTCCGTGTTCGCAGCCGTCACAGCGTCCTTCATCGAGACATAAAGCGTGTACTTGCCGCCCACCAGGCGCTGTCCCGGTCCGATCGAAATCTGGTTCTGGTTGAACGCCGCCGTGCTGCAGTAGACGGTGACCGGGTTGTTGCCCACATTACAGCCCACATACGAACTGGTGATGGGCGAGGTCGCGTCGTAGGTCCAGCCTTGCGACATAGCTTCTGACTCAAAGTTGAACGACGCGTTGAACTCCTCCGGCGTAATAAAGCCCCCGCCGGAGCTGGTATACGGCGCCGTCAGGTTGCCGGTGTTGAACGTCTCGTTGGTCTGTGCCGGAATGGGCTCGCGACTGTTACCTATTTGCAAAGCTCCGTAGGGGCCGGTCGAGCTGCCATCGGCCTGCGCCGTCTGGCCCGAGAATTTGCTGTTAGGCGCAAAGTTCTCAAGCGCGCTGCTGCCGTAACTATTGCCTTTGGGTTCGCTGCCCAGTCCAGTCACTAAATCTGCCGTGTTTCCGTAACCCCAGTTGATAACCGGCGTGCTCGGGCTGTTATTGAAGTTCCCCCCATACCAGCGCTGGTTCGCTCCGCCGATGTACACTTCGCCCCCTCCGCCCATGTGCATGTCGTGAATCTCGGAGTTATAGGTGTCCCACTCCCATATAGGCATCTGGTCGTTATGCGGGCCGTTCTCGTTTTCGCAGTACAGATTGGTCATCACATCCAGGCTGTTCGCCTCGACCACAGTGCCTGTCTGGTCGTCCCACTCGGCGGTAAAGTAGAAGCATGTATCCGCGCCCAGACCCGCCCCGGCGGTCGTGTTCTCGTTCGAGTAAACATTAAAGTTGGAGTAGGTATTCTGGTTGCCCAGCGGGATATTCACCGGGTTCGCCGCCCAGATCGCCACCTGGTCCCAGCTCGTCCCATCCGCCGTCGGCTGGGCTGATGCCCAATTGCCGTTCTCGATCGAGGGCGGCCCCTCCGCGATCCCATAAAACAAATACTGTGACAATAGGCTGGTAAACTTGCTGGCATACGCCGGCCCCACCAGGTAAAACGCGGCTGTGTGGTTCACGTCCTGCCAGTCAACCCCGTTAATGTCGTTGGGCCACGCATAAAACGACAGGTTCTCGATCCTCGCGTTCGCGCTCCACGACCCGCTCGCCCCCGTGCCTGGATTGATCCCCGTCACCAGGGGAAAGGCAAAGGCCGCATTGCCCACATTCCAGCCGGGAAAATAGCCCGCCGTCCCGCTCGGAGTGGTGTCGTTCGCATTGACCGTAGGCGTTACCGGCCAGGGATAAGATGGATTGAAATTGTTCAGCGGAACCACCGTCGCAGCCGCCGCGTGGGCCGCGCGCACCGTCCCGTTCTGCGCGCATTGAATGTTATAGAGCGTCTTCGCCGGAGTCGGATTGTTCGCCGCCGACCGGGCAAAGTAGCTGAACTGCTCTCCATCAATCTGGATCAACCCGAACGGAGCAACGTTCGACTCATATCCCGGAACCGGGCTGATCGGGTTGCTCAGCGTAATCGTCGCCGGGCAAGCCCCCGGGCCGATAGCCGTACCCAGGTTCTGCGCAGAGGTCCCCGCGAACCACTCCGCCTGGCCATTGCTTGCGCCCGCAGGCAGGGCAGCCGACAAGGTGCGCGCAGTTGCCCCCGTACAGCTCCCCGCCGTCGAACTCACCGTAGCCGTAAACACGCTCGCCAGGTAAGGGAACACCACGGTCTGTCCCACTGCCGGCGCGGTCTCCGTGCTGGGCACACACATCACCGCCGACCCTGCCGTAATCGAAGCAACCCCATTGATGGCCCCTCCACCATTCGCTCCTGGCCCTTGAAACCAGCCCGGCGCAAGCGGATTGCTCGACACGCCGCTCTTCTGTGCGATGGGCCGGTACAGTGCCGCCATAGCGGTCGTCCCCGCATCGTTGATAATCTGCCACGGCTGCGTCGCATCGATCCGCGCGTCCACCATGAACGTCAAATCGTGGATGTGCGCCGCTCCCTGGTTGACCCCAGTCGTCTGGCTCGGATCGGGCGCGGCAAAAATATCCTCCCCGGGAAATCCGGTGATGTAAGATGCCGGCCCCAGCCCGATTGGGCTCTGCCCGCGAAGGCTCTGCGTATGTGTCAGGCAACCTGCGCCAGGGAACACCAGTGTGCCGCCCACGGCCGCCAGGCCCTGCGCAATCCCCGCCGTGTCATCATGCCCCAGGTCCATCTGGTGAGCGACCGCCTGGGTAAAGGGCGCCGCCGTCGTCATCACCGCGTGATAGCTATCGGTAATCGACGCAATCGCAGTTTCAAACGCAGTAGGTACGCCCCCCACCGCGCCCACCGCAACCAGCGTCCGGCCCACATCGCTGGCGCTGAACAAAGGGGTGTAGCCGCCAAGAATGGTGACTGTGGTTGACCCGCCGGCCAGCGTTCCATACACGCTGCGCAGATCGCAGGTCGCGCCAAATTCCGTAACCCCGCGTGCCGTCGCCGGCACATCGGCCCGGTTATCCTGCACCCGCACATTGCCCGTGTTGCTGAAGGGCGCGCGGCCGGCGCCCGGTTGCAGCATCGCCGACCCGTTGTGTGTGACCGCCGCCGTGACCGCTGCCTGCGGGCTGTAAAGCGTAGGGTCGGTCGCCACAAAGTCGTTCAGGTCTTGCCACGCATTGGCCGGGCCATTGGAAAATAGGTCATTGACCAGCGTGCTGCCGCCATTGGTCGGCGGCCCTACCGCAACGTAGTGCGCCCCATTCCACCGGTACCACACTGTCGGCACCTGCGTAATATCCACCAGGCCGAGGTTTTGGCTGCCCTGCGCCGCCGCGATCACTGCCGCCGCGTTGGTCGCCCCGCCCACCATCTGGTAGAACTCGTTATCCAGGATGACCGTATTCGTCTGCGGTGTAGTTACATTTTGCGTCAGAGCCTCTTGCAACCCCCCGGTCGCCGAAGTCAGGTAAAAGGGCAGTTGGTGATCGTTGACCGGGGCAATGGAGATGGCGCACGTCACGTTACTATTCACAATCGCCGTAGGGATCACTGTCTCGGTCAGCGCCGGATTGCTGTCCACGATCGAAATCGGCGTGCCTACGGTAAACGCAAAAAAGAAGCTCGCGCCTCCCTGCACCCGGCATGAATCGGGCGCAAACGCCCCATAAGTATTCGCCGAGTACCCCGGAACCTTCCACCTGCCATACTGCGAAGCAATAATCTGTCCCTCGATATTCTGTGCCTGCACGCTGGCAACGCAGAACAGAAGAGAGAGCACCGCAAAAAGTTTCTTCATGTGTTAGCCGTGAAAGGTACGGGCTTTAGCCCGTACATACCTACTCTGAAACAAGTGTGGCCTTAGCCGCTGAGGGACTGCATCCTCTCAGGGATGGACCCCGGTACAGTCGATCTCCGCTACCGTATAAGCGCCGGAGCTGCTGCCTTGGCCCTCCTGCAGCGTGTATTGGAACGTGCTGGCCGTCTTCCCGCCCACGTAAATATTCACCAGCGGATTCGCCCCGCCCGTCCCATTAGGCAAAAACGAACTGCAGCTGACCGCGTAGTTCGCATCGGCGAAAGCCGTGGGCCACGTAACCGTGGTCGGTCCGCAATATCCACCCGCCGTCCCGCTGGGCGTAGTACAAATGCCCGAGTTAATCACCAGGCCCTTGATAATCGGGATCGCCGCCCCATTGCTCGCAGAAGTAACTCGGCCCCAGCCATCGACCGTAATATTCGAGTTCGTGTAGGAGCCCGGAGTAACCGCCGTGCCTGCAAGGTCAATGTCGGTGCGGGTCGATCCAGGAATATCGGCCAGCGTAAACCGCGCCGTCATGTTGAAGTACGGCTCTTGTGGCTCCAGTGTCCCGTTGCTTTGCACGTGTTGGTAGTAAGTTGTCGGCAGGCTGCCGCAACTGCCCGGGCCAAAATAACTCCCATTCGATACCAGGCATTGCCCAGCCGAGCCCGCCCCGCCGCCAACCAGGTAGCCCAGGTTGGTGTTGATGTAGCCATTCTCAACATCCACCGGATACGCCGGCGTGCTCGTGCCCACGCCCAGCGCGCCGATGTTGAGCAGGTTATACCCGCTCATGTTCAGCAGCCCGGCGATGCTCTGCGGTCCATGGTTGAGCGGCTGCGCCAGAATCGGCTGCGGATAGATAACCGTGCCGTTCCACAGTGGCGCGCCGTTTGAAATATTGATCGTGCCATTGACCCCGCCATTCAGCTGCCACGCCTGCGGCCACCCTGGGTAAGCATTGCCGCTCGACGACAGCAGTGACACGTTATAGCCGGAGTAGGGAATAATCGTGTCGTTGAAAGCGATGTTGCAGGGCGACGCATTCGTCGTCGGAATCGGGATCACCGTAGTCACCGGCGTTTCGTTCTGAACGAACGTCCCGCTACTGCCCGTCGAGTTACCCTGCGCCGTCTCCGCGCCGCTCGTCGTTCCGACAAAGACCGTCATGCCCCCTGCATTTGCCGGAAACGAAGCCGGCGGCGAGATAATGATCGATCCCGTGCCCGTCAGTTGAACCTGCAGCTCCGGTGAGGCCAGCGTCTCATAACCTGCATTGTCATAGAACGAATAGACAATGTAGTAGATGCCCGCCGCCGCCGTGCCTGAGCCGTAAGTAATCGACACGTTAGGCAGCGTAAGTGGATTGGGAGTACCGGTAACCGACCCATCGATCGACGTATAGCACGATGCTGTCGTCGGCACCACGCTGCCCGTGCCCACCAGTAGCCCCGCCTGCTGCAGTCCAAACGTGAGCGTGCCATTCTTGATAGGCAGTCCGGAGGGCCCTTGCAGCGTCCCCGTGACAGTGCCCGCATACGCGGTAATCGAGCAAAGAATCACACCAGCCAAACGAAGCATTTTCGCCATAAGAGTCTTAGTAGCGCGAGGTGAAGTCCTCTAAAACCCGCCCCCACCGCGAACCAACTGCATCCCGCAGGTAATCACTTCTCCATACTGATTCCGCGTATACGTCTTGATCCACGACCGCGCATTCAGGAACGTCGCGATCTTCTTATGTTTCCCCAGCCACACCAGTTCCCCTGCCGTTACCAGCAAATCGGCTTTGTTCTTGGAGCAATGGTGGTGCCGTCTGCTTGAGCATTTATGGGCAATCCCGCCATAGGTAAGAGATCGGGCATCGTTTTCATTCAAAATGCAAACCTTCGGGCTGATCCCGCAGCTCATGCCGTGACCCCATGGACTCGAAGCTAAATAGTAGGAAGGAAGGGAAATGAGGCGGACAGCCGGAACTGGGTCCGCCTCGTAGCTTAGTCCCAAGGTCCACGCGCTGGGAGCGCAATAAAGAAGCAAGCGTACGAGAGCTTACCTTCTTATCCGGCCGACACTTAAGGTGGTTCACCAATATAGATACGACTTAGGCCCAAAAAGTTAACGCTTTCTCAACTATTTTTTTCGTACCTTCCTTTTTGCTCGGATTATCAGGCTTTTCACCTGGGAGAGGCTGGTGCCCAATGTCTGCGCAATTTCCACTTCAGGCATATCCTCGAGGTAAGCCATCTCCAGAATCCGCCGCTGCATCGGCGTAAGAACCTGCAAAATCCTATCCAGGTCCAGGCGAGCCAACCTGCGTTCCAGTTCAAGATTCTCTTCCCCCGCCAGCTCCGTATTCATGGGGATAAGGTTCAGGTCCCCATTGGTCGGCTGCCGCGCTCTGCGCAGCGCCAGGCGGCATTGGTTCTTGGTGATCTGCGCAATCCACGTACGGAACAGAGAGTCTCCATCGAAGCTCTTCAGCCTGGTGAACGCCAGTAAGAAAGCCTCCTGGCACAAGTCCTCTACGTCGTGTCTGCGCAGGATAGATCGGCTCACCGCGCGAACATACCTGACATGTTTCCTATAGAGCGCAGCGAACGCATCTTCATCGCCCAAGCGAGCCGCAGCGATCAGTCCCGCCTCATCCATTGGAGAACCCTGCCTGCTAAACCCTGCGGTTCATTGCTGTCCCAGCCACAAATCGGGGGTGCCCCACATCTCGTGTGGTTACGAGATGTGGGATACCACGGCGTCATACTGAAAGGGTTTTCTCCTGACTCACTCCTCCTCCCCATACAACTCGCGCCGCAAATGTTCCGCCGCCGCCACCCGCACAAACTCGATCATCCCCAGCGTATCCGCCGCGATCTGTCCGCAACTGTCATAACTGATCTCCCCTTCATCCGTCCGCGTAACAATCAGCACCTGGGTAACATCATCCATGCCTTCCATCTTCGAAATAAGAAACTCACTAGGGCTAAGCTCTCCGGTCATCCGCACTTCCCCCTGTCAAAGTGTCCTGGCGATCAAGCAAGCCTTCGCACTTACAATCCGCAGCGCATCCACATATCCCTCGTAGTACACCCGGCGCACCGGCCTCGCGCCCTCGAGCGTCGCCATCACCACCACGCGTTCATACACGCGTTCCAGCATCCTCAGCCCGCGCACCGCCTGCCGGGCCCGCCTGCTGAACAACAGAACCGGCAGCTCAGGCAACCTGAAGACCACCCGTCTACCCACTCCCAACAGCCCGCAAGCTCGCTTCATACGCCTTCCTTCCCCGAATGGAAGCGTTACTGTAGCGTGATCTGCGCCGCTTGTCCCAGGCCTTGCGCTCCCGCCGTTGTCCATCCCACTTAACCCTCCAACGGTCCAGCGAATCCCGCAGCCATGTAGGGTTCAAACCCTCCGTCAGCGCCAGCGCCCATTCGTACTGGTTTCGCCACTGGCGAGTCGTCGGATACAAAAACCGCGCCGCGTCCCTGTGTTCGTGCTCGTCCATGCTGCGGTAGTCATCGATCGCCACCAGAAAGATCGCGCCTCCCAAAGTGCGTTTCTGGCGTGATTGCTGATAAGCCGGGCCCATCCCGTCCATGTCCGCCTGGGTCAGTATTAATTGCTTGCTCATTCGTTCCTCCCTACGGGGGATGGCGAAAGGGAACTGC
The DNA here is from genome assembly GCA_963758385.1 of uncultured Acidobacteriaceae bacterium. Lineage (GTDB taxonomy): Bacteria > Acidobacteriota > Terriglobia > Terriglobales > Acidobacteriaceae > PALSA-350. The sequence goes on from CAVWVA010000004.1 coordinate 538,746, forward strand.
TTCGCGCGAATCAACCGCTGGTCCGCGCCGGAAAAATAACTCACTGCCTGGTCTTCACCTGCTGCTGCCGCGTCTTCCGCAACACTTGCCGGTAGCATCGCGTCCACTGCTGCTCGATCCGCTCCGCGGCTTTCGACGCCGAGTCCCCGGCAAACCCATCCAGCTCTCGAACCACAGGGTGTTGGCTCACATACCGCAGTCCCTGCCTCGAAAATCCCCCGCCCAGCAGTCCCAGCGTTTCCTCGATCTCCGCTGGTATCGCCGGAGCGTCGAACAGCGGCTCTGTTCGCAGCAGCACGCGGCGCCCAACCTCGTTCTCCCCGAAGACCGGTGTGCCTCCGCGCGGCCGGCCCTCCACCCCATGCTTGCGCAGATACTCAAGCACCCACTGCAGGGCAATCACCGCCTTGCTTTCTTCCGACCAGCCCGCAAGTTCTCGTATCTGGCCCGGGCTCGGCCAATAGGTGCAGGTCTCTTCCGCCAGCGCGTACGCCCGCGCCAGCGCCTCCGCATCAATCGCCGCCAGGTTACGAACGTGGGCCGCCGTCACCGCGCTGTTGTCTTCCTTTTCCATCGCCTCACGTAACTGCCGAACCGCTCTGGCAATCGCCCGCCGCAGCTCAGAGGCACTCTGCACCTCGGCGAAAATCTCCTCATACGGACTCTCCTGCATCTCGCTCATATCCCCGTCATCTCCTATTCGAACCGCAGCAGCGGTTCTCCTCGCAGCTGCCTTCCATTTGAAAAAGTTCCGCTTGCACCCTTAGCTGGCGCACCGTGGGAAACTTGTCCATCTGCTCCGGTCTCCCCATCCGCAACGTCCCGCGCCGCCAGCCGGTGATGGCCGCCTCCAGCGATCGCCAGGGCACGTCCATCAGGTCTTGCGCCATCAGCAGCAGGCATTCCGGGGTCAGCGAAAGCTGTCTGCTCAAAGCCAGCTTGCCCAGTTCGATCAGCGTGTTCTCGAGCCAGTGCGATGGCTCGATCAACGGCATCGACGACGCTATTGCGATTGATTTCCGCTCTGCTTGCATTGCCCCCTCCTGCCGATGCAGGCTTGTTGTAAACCGTGATTTCTTCCTGGAAGCGAGTCAAATTCGCAATCCACAAATACACGCGATCCCCATGCGCCACCGCGGATCTCCCCCGGTTGCCCACCATTTGCCGGAACTGCGGCTCGCTCAAGCTGGGACTCGCAGCAAGAAATTCGCTCAGTGCCTTGGCGTCGCGGCCCTGCCACGGCATCTCAGGCGATGCGTGATTCTTTAAACGCCAATACTCTGAAAGAATTCTGCGAAAGGGATTATGCCGAGCATCGGCAAATTTCTTCTGATAGGTGCCAATGCTGGATGGAGCAGATACTGTGAATAGCTCTAACTCTAGCTCTGATTCTGATTCTGATTCTGATTCTGATTCTGACTCTGACTCTGACTCTGATTTGGCATCACCAGGCATAAGCGGAGCAATGCCTGAAGCAATGCCTGAAGCAATGCTTGGAGCAATGCCTGAAGCAATGTTTGAAGCAATGCTTGCATCAGAAACCAGGCCGGCTACAGGTTCCTTCCTCCATCTGCCGTATGCCGCCAACCTGGCCTTGTCGGAATTTGATTCTTGTTTGGCCGCGATTCGGCTTCTTTCCCGTTCCACGCGCCCGTGGTGCCAGTGGCCATCGTGGATCTCGAAGAACTCCGCGAGCACTGCCCGGCACATGCTCCACGAACTGCTGGTAAGCCTTGCAATCTGCGCCAGCGTTACATCGTCGTCATGCAGAATACCCCGGCGCCACAGGTGGAACAGCAGTAACAGGTAGGCGCCATGCTGTTCCGTGCTCAGGTGCATGGTATCGGCGAGGTAATCGCCAATGTACACCGGCATCCAGATATCGGTTTTACCCGCGCTCAAAGTCTGAGTTGTGTCGTGCTATGCCCGTAATGCCTCATAGATTCCTCTCGCCTGGTATTAGTTCTTTTTTAGGACAGGGAACAACAGTAAGATGGCATGCCACCGCCTTCCCGGCAATGCCGATGCAGCAGAATCCTGAGGAACAAGGGGTATTTAACTCAAAGTTAACCCCCTGTAACCAGTTATCGGTACTCAAGGACAGTAGCAGTTACTTGTAGTTTACCCGCCCTGCCTCCTCATCATTATTGCTGCCTCCCTCTTGACCCTCAGGCAGAAAGGCGCCAAGCTCTAAGTCAGAAACAAAGCCCAGTTACAAAGGCGGTCGTTGCATTTTCACCCGAGTCACAAAGGCGGCTGTTCCATTCTTACCCCAGTCACAAAGGCGGGTGCCCCATATCTCGCGTTCCTTGCGAGATGTGGGAGACGCAACACCTCTTTACCCGAAGCTGAGAGTTATCCCACAGATCTCCAGGCTGAGATCCCCACATCGAATGGTTGATAACAACGAACCTTTGCTGACCGTGGATGAGGTAATCGAGATACTTGCCCGCTTCACCCCAGAACAGCGCTCGCTTGCCTGGAGTCCCGCGCCCCCGTTCCAAAGCGCCGGCGCCTGCGACTGCCGTATAGGAGGAAGCTGCGGTCTCGACTTCAATCACGAAACCCCCCGCGGCCGATGGATCCAGGCCCGTCATCGCTGGAAGCAGGAACAGCGAAAAGAGGAACAGCGAAAGCTGCGCAGCGAACAGGAGACGCCATGAATTCGACCGTCGCCATCCCAGCCTGCCGTTGTCCCTTGTGTGAGTCTCGTCGCAGGGAACAATTGGCACACGCCTTGCAAACCAGGTTTGGCGCGCCGCCAGCGAGAGGCAAGGTAACGTGAAATCAAGCCATGAGCAGCATCGTCGTCAACAATTCATCGCCGGCCTGCGCGCCGTCGCGAAGTTCTACGAAGAAAATCCCACCGCTTGTTACGACGGAATGCATCTAACTCTCAACATGTATGTATGGGGCAGTTCCGCCCGTCAGGTTCTCGCCCAGGCAGCTCGCGCATTTGGTCAATGCCAGAAAGTCTATGACGACCACAACCTCACTGTTTCCCGGCAGTTCAGTGAGCAGGTAACGGTCGCCGTCTTCGCCCCGCGCGCCAAGCTATGCCGCCGCGTGGTCATTGGCGAGCGCGTGTTACCCGCGCGCACCATCCCTGAGCTACATATCCCCGCCGCCCGCATCGAGATTGTCGAGTGGCAATGTGACCCGTTGTTGCCTGACGTTGACTTCCCAAAATGAAACCGGTGCCATTTTTTTCGCAGGCTCGAAAAATGTTCAATCTTTCCTGCTCATTCCCGTTTTCTGTGGGCGACCTTGAGTTACACTGAATGGCGATGACGACAGAAGAAATACTCCTCCACATCGATGCTGAGATAAGCCGTTTAACCGAAGCCCGCGACCTGATTGGTGGAACCGTCCGCTCCAAGGTTTCCCGCAGTCCGCGTAAAAGTGGCCTGGCCGCTCCCAAGCCCCGGGCGCAGCGTACCAAGCGGGTTATCTCCCCTGAGGGCAGGGCGAGGATCGCCGCCGCCCAGAAGCTTCGCTGGGCTAAGCAAAAACGCTCCAAAGAAAAGCGTTAAGCTGCTTCTTCTATCTGCTCGCGTGTAAACGGCCACTCGCCCCGGTGGTGGGCGCGCAACATATAAGTCACCGTTCCCGTTAGTACAACGACCAGGGCGAAGAATAGTTCACGCTCAAAGTTTGGCCGGGAAAACAATATATACATAAATCCCACAATTGCCAATACCGGCGGTAAGGGATACAGCCATATCCGGAACGGCCGTGGCAACTCCGGTTGCGTATGGCGCAACACCATCACCCCAACCTGCTGTAAAAGAAACTGCAATAAAATCCGTATCACCACCAGGGCCGCCACCAGGTCCACCAGTTGCAGCATGCAGAACACCATCGACACCCCTGCCAGCATCAGCAGAGAAACGTGGGGAATCCGGTGCCGTGGGTGCACGCGCGCAAACATACGGAAGTAGTTATGATCGAGCGCCGCTGCGTAAGGCACCCGCGAGTAACCCAACAGCAGCGCATACACCGATGCGAACGCCGTCCACGCCACCAGCAGCGCGATCATCCGGCCCGCCAGCGCACCGTACGCCCGCTGCACCACCACCGCGGCCACCGAGAGCTTGGCCGCCTGTCCGCTAAGTTCCTGCCACGGCATCGTGCCCAGTACGCTCGTATTCAGCAACAGATACAGAACCGCCACCAGCCCCACCGACCACACAATCGCCCGGGGAATCGTCCGTCCTGGGTCCCGCACCTCCGCGCCCAGAAAGTTGATGTTGTAAGCGCCCCAATAATCGTAAGTCGCAATCAGCAGCGCCGCTCCCAGCCCGGTGAAAAATCCCCCGGAGAGCTGAAACGCACCCGCGGGAAAGCCGAAAGCCAGCTTCGCGTGAAAGTGCGAGAGCCCGGTAACTATCACCGCCATCAGAGTGCCCATAACCCCAAGCCAAAGCAATCCTGAGAATTTCGTCACGCTCTCGATATTGCGGTACAGCAGCGCCGCGGCGATCACGCAGCACAGCATGGCCACCAGCGTGCCCGGCCCCAGCAGGATGGTGAGCGGCAGCGTTTTTACGAACGGAACCGGGATAGGGAGTTGGTAGGCAAAATAGACTTTGCGCAGTGCGGGCCAGAGATAGCCCGCATACTGTGCCAGGCCCACGCATCCTGAAGCGATCGAGAGCGGAGCGCTGAAGCTCAACTGCCAGATATATAGAAACGAGAGAAATCTCCCCGTGCGCTTAGGTCCATAGATAGTCCGCAGGTACTCATACGATCCGCCGGCCCTCGGCATAGCCGCGCCCAGTTCCGCCCAAACCAATCCGTCGCAAGCCGCGAGTACGGCGCCCAGCACCCATCCCAGAATGGCTTGTGGTCCGTGCATGGCCAGCACAATCAGCGGCAGGGTCACGAACGGCCCCACGCCAATCATATTGATCATGTTCAGCGAAATCGCGCCTGGCAGCCCAATCCCGCGTACCAGTCCCTCATCCTTCGCGGTCAGGCTCATCCAACTCCTCAGCTACTGCTTCATCAACCAACGAAAGATGTTTCGTACTCTTTGGGGAGATGCGGGATTCCGCTTACCCTCACCACCAACCCGCCACCAGCAACCCCATCCTGTCTTATGCTATAGCTAGCAAACCAACTATGACATGCGCCCGCCGACTCAACGCCGTTATCCCAGCCATACTTCTCTCCATCGCATTCCCGCTGCAGGCCCAGATCCCCACCGCCACCACCATCGCAGCCACGCCGGACTACCAGCCGCTGCGCATCGATCGCGGTTCCGCTGCTCTCCAGCAATCATTGCGCAAGCTCCGCACCCGCGCCAGCCTGATGATGATCGTCGCCCATCCTGATGATGAGGATGGAGGCATGCTCACCTACGAATCCCGTGGTCAGGGAGCTCGCGTCGCCCTGCTCACCCTCAACCGCGGCGAGGGTGGTCAGAACATCATGTCCAACGACCTCTGGGATCAGCTGGCCCTGGTCCGCACGCAAGAGTTGTTAGCCGCGGACCGTCGCTACGGAGTCGATCAGTACTTCACTCGCGTGGCCGACTTCGGCTTTTCCAAAACCCTCGACGAATCGCTCTCTGTCTGGGGACACGACCGCGTCCTCTACGACGTGGTGCGCGCCGTCCGCCTCAACCGTCCCCTGGTCCTCACCGCGGTCTTTGTCGGCGGCATCACCGACGGCCATGGCCAGCACCAGGTCTCCGGCGAAATGTGTCAGGAAGTCTACAAGGCCGCCGGCGACCCCACCGTCTTTCCCGATCAGATCAAGGCCGGTCTGCTTCCCTGGACTCCTCTCAAGGTATATGCTCGCGTCCCCACCTTCTCCGTAACTCCCAAAGGGATGTTTGATTACGCCACCGGCAAGTGGGCCCCCGTCCGCTTCTATGACTACGTAGCCGGCAAGTGGACGAACGCCGTGCCCACCACCACCCTCACCATCCCCGAGGGCGCCTATGATCCAGCGCTCGGCGTCTCGTATATCCAGCTCTCCCGCGAGGGTCTCGGCCTTGAAAAATCCCAGAACGGAGGCACCGGCATCCCCCTCCCCGGCGTCTTCAACGTTGCCTACCATCGCTACGGCTCGCGTGTGACCACCACTGCGACAGAACAGTCTTATTTCGACGGAATCGATACCTCGCTCGCCGGCATCGCCTCCCTGGCCTCGGGCCGGCACGAATTCCTCATCATTGGCCTGCGCCAGGTCGCCACCACCGTCGACCAGGCCACCCACTCCTTTGTCCCATCCCACCCGGAACAACTGGTCCCCATCCTCGCCGGGGGATTAAAACAGACACAGTTGCTAATGCAAAAAGTCAAAGCCTCCGATCTCACCGCGGAAGAAAAATACAACATCCTGCACGAGCTGGCCGTGAAGGAAGCACAATTCAACAGCGCCATCGTTGAGGCCCTGGGAGTGACCCTCACCGCCGTCGTGGCTCCCGCCAATCCCGATCGCGGCCGCTCCGGATTCGCCGTCGACGCGCAGGATACCTTCACCACTGCCATCCCCGGCCAATCCTTTGCCGTCACCGCCTACCTCACCAATCCCAGCGCCGTCCCCATTCAAATTCAGAGTGTCTCGTTAAAGGCCACCGGCCCCGGCGACTGGCGCATCGCCGCCACCACTCCGCTCACCGGCGCCTTACAAGCCAACCAGCGCCTCGCCGCGGACTTCCACACCACCGTCCCTGCCGGCGCCGCCGTCACCAAAGCCTGCTTCCATCGTAAAGATGTAGAGCAGCCTTACTACGATTTGGACAGCCTCGCCTGTCTCGATCAACCGCTCCCTCCCTATCCATTAGAAGCCTGGCTGGAATTCACCGTCGACGGAGTAGCCGTGCGTTCCGCCCAGGCGGTGCAAACCGTGCAGCATGTCGTCGGTCGCGGAGGTGTCTACGAGCCGCTGCTGCTGGTGCCGGCGATTTCCGTAGCCGCAACCGCCAACGCCGGCATCATTCCTCTGGGCGCACAAGCTGCGGCGATCAACGTCCGTATTCGCAGCAATGTCAAGCCATCGGTCGCGGGCGCCGTGCATTTAGACCTGCCTGCCGGCTGGCAATCCTCCCCTCCATCCGCGCCCTTTACTCCCCGCAAAGAAGGAGACGAGCAAACCGTAACCTTCACGGTCGCGCCCAGGAACCTGTCGGCTGCCGCCTATCCCATTGCGCCTGTCGCTGAATATCACGGTGAGCAATACGCGCAGGGCTATGAAACCGTAGGCTATTCCGGTCTGCGTCCCTACAACTACTACCACTCCGCTCCCTATAAATTAGTGGGTGTCGATGTGAAGGTAGCGCCTGGTCTCAAGGTCGGCTACGTCATGGGCACCGGTGACGATGTGCCGCAATCGCTGGAGAGCCTGGGTGTAACCGTTCACCTGCTGTCGCCGGCGGAGATCAATTCCGGCAATCTGTCGCTGTTCGATGTGATCGTGCTGGGCATTCGAGCCTACGCCGCGCGGCCTGAGTTAGCCGCGTCCAACGGCCGTCTATTGGATTACGTCAAGCAGGGTGGCGTGATGATTGTCCAGTACAACACCCACGAATACGATCACAACTACGGTCCGTACCCCATCAGTCTCGGGGGTGATCCGGAAAAGGTAGTGAGTGAGGCCAACGCGGTAGAGATCCTGCAGCCGCAAAGCTCTCTACTTTCCTGGCCGAATCGAATCACCGCCGCCGATTTCGCAGGCTGGGTAGAGGAGCGCGGTCATTCCTTCATGCACTCCTGGGATCCGCGCTACCAGGCGCTCACCGAAACCCACGACCCCGGCCAGGACGAGCAGAAGGGAGGTCTCCTCTACGCCCGTTACGGAAAAGGCGCCTACGTCTACATAGCCTATGCTCTCTACCGCCAACTCCCCGAAGGAGTCCCCGGAGCCTACCGCCTCTTCGCCAACCTGCTAAGCCTACCCAAATCCCCCACTAACTAAATCACCTTAAAAAGAAAAAAATAGAATTGTCATCCCGCCCGTCCCGGCTTGCCGTGGAGCCTGCCGTGGAGCCTGCCGTGGAGCCGGCCGTCGGACCGGAGCGGTAGCGAAGTGGAGGGACCTGTTCCCTCAATACCAGGCAGGCACTCTAAAAAGAATCCGGCGCCCCGTGATACGACCCACCCACCCCTACTGATACTCCGCGCAAAACCCAGGCGCCCCAGTCCCAATCAATGCACAACCCCGCTTGATCTCATCCACAATCAACGAGCAAGCATTCTGTGCATTGCAAGGAGGATGCGTAGCCGGAGAAACCTGCAAACACTCATTCACCAACTGCCGCGACCGTTCGATCCCCACGGCATTCAGGCAAGTCCCCGTAGTGCTGGGAGCAGCCGCCGGTTGCGGAGCAAAATACGGCTCCGGCACCCCGAACGCCTGCGCGATCGGGTGCAACTCAGACCGCAGCTTTTCCCATTGCGAAGTAGTCTGCGGGTCAAGGTGCAAGCTATACACCAGCGGATCGATCTGCGCCGCCGTATTCACCATGGCGGCCACCTCCGCGTCCGCCTTCTGCTGGTGTTTGAACGTGTCCAGCGCCGCGTTCGTTTGCTTGGCAAACGTATCCGCCAACGCGCGCGCATCTTTCTCCTGGGTGGTTTTGCGAATCATACTTTTCTTCAGCGCATTCGCAAAGCTCTGCCGAAACGGCTGTGCATCGTCTTTCAAATTCTGCATCGACCGCTGCAAATCTTTATCGCTCAATCTCCCTTGCGCCACCGCCAGCCCCTCTGAGCCCACTACCAGCAACACCAGAAAAACCAGACGCACCCAACGTTGCATGCTCATTTCTCCTCCGCGCCCCTGTATCCTATCGACGTTCGACCTTTTCAGAAAGCTGAAATGTCAGCAGACTCTCCTGCGCCCGCCGCCCCTTTTCTTACCGACAGCTACGTCTTCGATTGGCAAGCACAGTCCTTCCGGCCCGACGTCATCTTCATTCTTCCCCTGGCCCTTTCCCTCATACTCGGCATCGCGCTCGGCCAACCCGCCGCGGGAATGATCGTCGCCGGTGGCGCCTTTACCGTCGGCTTTGGCGCCAAGCAGCACATCGACGAATCCCAACTCCTGCCCATGATCCTGGTTTCCTTGGGCATTGGCGCCGCCACCTTCATCGGCATGGTCGCTGGCCACACCAACTTCATCCTGGTGCTCATCGCCGCCGGCGCCGGCTTCGTCTATGGAATGCTCTCGCTCCGCCAGCCCGGCGTCAGTTGGGTAGGCCAGCAATCCGTCGTCTTCCTTCTGGTCGCATCCGCCTACCCCTTTTCCCCTCGCGCCGCGGCCATCCGCTCCGGCCTGGTCATGGCTGGCGGAGCTCTCCAGATCATCACCTCCAGCATCCTGCTCCACCTCTTGCAGCAGTTGCGCACCGACCTGCTCTCCGTCGCCCGCTACCTCCGCGACGAGCACCACGCCCTGCGTTCTTCCGTGGAGCAGGCCGCCCGCTCCCTCGTCAAAAGAAAACAGCAGGCGCCCAGCGCCTTGCCCTACGCCCTTCGCCTCGCCATCACTCTTGGGGTCAGTACGGAAATCTACCGCCACTTCGGCTTCGCCAATGGATATTGGATACCCATGACTGCCTTGCTCGTGCTCAGGCCAGGCCTGAGCGACACCGTGAACCGTGCCGTTGCCCGCACCATCGGCACGCTGGTCGGGGCAGTGCTGGCCAGCTTCGCGCTCGCCTGGCTCGCTCCGTCCACGCCGGTGCTCGCCGCCTTGATCCTGTTCTTCGCCTGGTTGACTTACTCCCTCAGCAACGTCAACTACAGCCTCTTTACCCTGTGCCTCACGGCCTATATTGTCTCTTTGCTCGCCCTCGCCAGTCTTCCCGGCAATGTCGTCGCCTATCACCGCGCCATCAGCACCGTCATCGGGGGAGCGCTGGCCCTCAGCGTCAGGCTAGTGGTCATCCGCTATCGGCAGAGGCATTTATCGTCCGCAAGCGCGTAGTTTTGCCAGGGCGCTTTGCGCCCTCTGCCCACTCAGGAAGAGAAAGCACCCAGTCTTCGCCCTTGCTCGCCTCGGCCACATTCAACATCCGGCCTTCCTGCACCGCTCGCTTGCCGCCGTCCCAGATCGACCTGCCGTCGAAGCGGCTGGCCGGCGCCGCCACCGCATCGCGTATCTCTCGCAGTTCCGCCGGCCGGCCTACCTTCAGCAGGTATTTGCGGATCACTCCGTGCCGGTCAAGCCCGTTATATTCCCCAGGCTCCGACCGTTGTTCGGTAAGCGCCTCCAGGGTCTGTTCCAGCTTCTGCACCAGTTCAGGCGCCAGCGCGCGCAATTCCCCCAGCAGCTCAGCTTTTCGCTCCTGGAGCAATCGACCTGTAAGTGTCGGGATAGACTTGACCCTCATCGCTTTCTCCAGGATGCTTCTTGCACAAAGGAGCATCGGTCAGCAGGCCGTCGCGACTCTCAAGCGCGACCAGCTCTGTTCACACGCTTCGCGACGAACGGCTCTTTTTGGCCATTTCGAACCGTCGGGTAGTTTGGAAAAAGTGACCCGAACGGGCCGGGAAGAGGAAAGAGATACTTCCGCTCCAGTAAACGCCTAATTGCCGCCGAACGAAAGGGCCAAATGATGGCATGTTACTTTTGTTCACTTGCGCAATAAGGCTCCTCCGTTTTCTTAAGGGAACCCCCTGCGCATGGTGACTTGTTAGATAATCAGTCCTACTCTCCCTCGAAGGTACCGAATGAAGAAGTCAGAAGTGCTGAATGCCTGGGCCAGTATCCTCGCCGGCCAGAAGCCAAGCCTTTCCATCGAAATTACGCGGGAGTGCCCTCTCCGTTGCCCCGGCTGCTATGCCTACGAACCTGAGCATCTTGGAACCGGCGCACTCAACCTCCGCCAACTGTCCGATTACAAAGGGGATGACCTCGTCACCAGGCTGCTCGCCATCGTCGATCGCGAGCGCCCCATCCATCTCTCCCTGGTGGGCGGAGACCCCCTGGTTCGCTACCGCGAGCTGGACCTGCTGTTGCCTCAGCTTGAGCGCCGCGGCATTCACGTCCAGCTCGTCACCAGCGCCTTTCGTCCCTTGCCCAAGGCTTGGAACACGCTTTCCCGCCTCAGCCTGGTCGTTTCCATCGACGGCCTGCAGCCGGAGCATGATGAGCGTCGCAAGCCCGCCACCTACGAACGCATTCTCAACTCCATTCGCGACAGCTTCGTCACCATCCATTGCACCGTCACCGGCCAGATCGCCGGCCGCCCTGGCTACCTCGAAGAATTCCTCCGCTTCTGGAGTGAACGTCCCGAGGTCAAGCGCATCTGGGTAAGCCTCTTCACCCCGCAGATCGGGGCGGAAGGGCCGGAGATCATCACCCCTCCCATGCGAACCATGGTGCTCGACGAGCTGCAGCGTCTTTTCCCTCTCTATCCCAAGTTCCAGATGAACCGGGCCATGATTGAGGAGCTGCGTCATCCCCCGCAAACCCCCGAGGAGTGCATCTTTGCCCGCACTACCTTGTCCTTATCCGCCGATCTGCAAACCCGCATTGGGCCTTGCCAATTCGGGGGCAAGCCGGACTGCTCGCAATGCGGCTGTGTTGCCTCCATGGCTTTGGCAGCGGTAGGCCACCACCAGGTCCTCCCGGGTCTCACCGCCGGCCATCTTATGCTGGCCTCCGAGCGCGTCGGCGCGGGAGTAGGCATGATCCGAAACCGCTTCCGCAGCAAGCCGCCCGTGCTGCCCCCGCCCTCGCAACCTCTAACCATAATCACCAACGCCGACTAAGCGCATCGCGGCCCGGAAGGGCCGCCCTCCCCCCTTTTGTCATCCCGGCCCCGAAGCGCTGTTTGCACCCGAGACTGTACTCTTTTCAAACACCTGTCCCAATTCACACCACCTTCAAACCCAGTTCCCCTTTGTGGTTGACTTTCTACAACCAGGGACGATATTCTCGCCCACGAATCCCCCCGGTTCCGGCTTGGCGATTGACGACTGCGGAGTTTCCAAACTTTCCGCTGCCAGGCTCGAAGCACCACGACCACGCCACACTGCGATCTACGCGAACAACCCGTGGCGCATTTGTTTTGAGAACAAAGGGGATGATTCACATGGCTGCTCAACGGAAGCCTCTATCTCAGGGAACAGTCCTCACACTGTTGCTGACCATCTGTTTCGTCACCGCGACGCTTCATGCGGAAACTGCCGATCGCGTCACCCAGGCGGTCGACGCCGCCAGAACCCAGCTTCTCCCTTATCACCATCCCGCGTGGGCCAACCCGGGCAACTCCATGGGACTGGTGCCAGCCAATCAGGCTCTCGACCAGATGACCATGGTCCTGGCCCGTTCGCCCGAGCAGGAGCAGGCGCTCCGCCAGCTCCTTGCCGAACAGCAAAACCCCGCTTCCGCCAACTACCATCATTGGCTGACTCCAGAGGAGATGGGTGAACGTTTCGGCCTCTCCCAGCCAGACATCGACAGCATCCGCGGATGGCTCCAATCCCAGGGCCTGCACGTGAACTTCATCTCTCCCAGCCGCACCTTCATTGGCTTTAACGGAACGGCGGCAGACGTGGGCCGGGCCTTCCAGACCAGCCTGGGCTACTACAACGTGAATGGTGTTCGCCACCTGTCCGTCTCCTCGGAACCACGAGTTCCCGAGGCGTTGGGTCCGGTCATCAGGTCCGTCCGCGGCTTATACACCCTGGAAGAGCAGCCGCTGCACATGGAAACCGCCACCCGCCGTGTGCCCACCAACGGCACAGCCAATTTATTGCCCAGGATCACCTCCGGCAGCGACCATTTCCTCGGGCCGGCGGATTTCGCCGTCATCTACGATCTCCCCAGCAGCCTGACGGGCTCCGGGGTCACCATCGGTATCGTGGCCCGCGCGCGTACCAACTTTGCTGACTTCTCAAACTTTGCCAATGTCACCGGCGCCAACCTTTCCAATCCCACCGAGGTCATTCCCACCGCATTCGGCGGAGCCGACCCCGGCCCGGCCTACACCTCGCCGCCCGCTCAGAACGTCTCTACCGGAGACCAGTCCGAGGCAACGCTCGACGTCATGCGTGCCGGCACCGTCGCCCAGGGTGCGAGCATCCTGCTGGTCGCGGCCACCAACGCCAGCGGTGGCGTGGGCGTCGACGCCATGTACCTGGTCCAGACCAGCCCCGTTCCCGCCCAGATCATGAACATCAGCTTTGGCGCTTGTGAGGCCAATGCCGGCCCGTCCGGCGTCTCCTTTTGGGATACCCTCTTTCAGCAGGGCGCAGCCGAAGGCATCTCCACCTTTGTCTCCGCCGGCGATTCCGGCGCATCCGGTTGTGACCCGGCCTTCAGCACCCCGCCGGCCAAACCCGCCGCCAACAGCCCCAATTACATCTGTTCCTCCAGCTACGCCACCTGCGTCGGTGGAACCGAGTTTGCCGACACCAGCAATCCTTCCAAGTACTGGAGTACCAGCAACGGCGACGGCTTCCTCTCCGCCTTGAGCTACATTCCCGAGGGAGCCTGGAACGAGCCCTTGAACTCCAACAACGCCCTCCAGGTCGCCGGCGGGGGCGGTGGAGTCAGCAGCGTCATCGCCACCCCGTCCTGGCAGGCGGGCACCGGCGTCCCCAGTGCCAGGGCCGGCCGCTACACCCCGGACATGGCTTTCTCCGCCTCCGGACACGACGGCTACTTCGGCTGTTTCGCCGCTTCCGGCGCCAGTTGTGTCCCCAACGGCCAGGGCCAGTTCAGTTTCGTTATCTTCTCCGGAACTTCCGCCGCCGCTCCTGACATGGCCGGCGTCACCGCCCTGCTCGATCAGAATCAGGGAGGCGCGGTAGGCAACGTCGCTCCCTCGCTCTATCAAATGGTGGTCAGCGCTCCCTCGGCATTCCACGATGTCACCGTGGCCACCAGCGGCGTGAGCAACTGCACCGTAACTACCCCAAGCATTTGCAACAACAGCGCTCCCGGTCCCACCACACTCACCGGCGGCCAGGCCGGCTATAAGGTAGGAACCGGATTTGACGAAGCCACCGGTCTCGGCTCGCTCGATGTGGCCAACTTCATCACCAATTTCGTATCTTCTGCGCCCGCCGCACTGCAGTTTGTCCCGGTAACTCCGTGCCGTGTCGCCGATACCCGTAATGCCTCCGGAGCCTTTGGCGGTCCGGCGTTGGCGGCCGGATCCACCCGCTCCTTCGACATTCCTCAGAGCGCCTGCAACATTCCCTCCAGCGCCGTGGCCTATTCGCTCAACGTGACCGCGGTTCCCAACGGCCCGCTCGGCTATCTGAGCATGTGGCCCGCCGGGGAGACGCAGCCGACGGTCTCCACCCTGAACTCCGATGGCCGGGTCAAAGCGAACGCTGCCATCGTACCTGCGGGAACCAGCGGAGGCGTAAGCATCTACGTCACCAACGCCACCAACGTGGTCCTCGATATTGACGGCTACTTCGCCCCCACCGGAACCGCATCCGCCCTGGCCTTCTATCCCCTCACCCCCTGCCGGGTGGCGGATACGCGCAACGCTGCCGGCAGTTTGGGAGGACCCTCCATGGCCGGAGGCGCCACTCGTAGTTTCCCGGTGCAGTCCAGCAACTGCGCTCTTCCCGCCACGGCCAAGGCGTACTCCCTGAATGTGACCGCGGTTCCCAAAGGCCCGTTGGGTTACTTGTCGCTCTGGCCTAGTGGGCAGTCGAAGCCGCTGGTCTCGACCCTGAATGCATCCACCGGGGCCGTCACCGCCAACGCGGCCGTCGTGCCGGCGGGCGCCAGTGGAGCCGTTTCCGTCTATGTGTCCAACGCCTCCGATGTGGTGTTGGACGTGAACGGATATTTCGCCGCACCCGAAACGGGCGGCCTGTCTCTATACACCACCACGCCCTGCCGCGTGCTCGATACCCGCACCACTTCGGGAGCGTTCAGCGGAACTTTGGCGGTGCTCGTTGCCGCAAGCACCTGCGCGCCCCCTTCGACCGCCAAGGCTTATGTCTTGAACGCAACCGTAGTGCCGCCTCACTCCCTGGGCTTTTTAACCCTGTGGCCGCACGGAGAAAATCAACCCAACGTCTCTACGTTGAATGCCAGCGATGGCGCCATCACCTCCAACATGGCCATCGTTCCAACCAACGACGGCGACGTGGACGCATACTCCTCCAGCTCGAACCAGCTCATCCTCGACCTCTCCGCCTACTTCGCCCCATAGCGGTGAATTGGGGATGGCAAAAAGTTGTTTTGTATCAGGGCACGACATCAGCTCTATGTAGTTTGCGGAGAAAACCCTGCTTTGTATCAGGGCACGACTTTAATCGTGCCGAAATAACTGCGAATACTTCGGGCTTTAGCCCCTGAGGGATGTAGGTGGCGATCGCTAAAATAGACTTTTCCCAAACCACAAATGCGGGTCCCCCATACCCCGGAGTTTCCTGCGGGAGAGCCTCCGGGAGGAAGTCCGGGTATCTCGCGCTCTTTGCGAGACGTGGGAAATTCACCCGCTCTGACCCCTGACCCTGATCCTGTTCTTGTTCGCCATCCCTCTCCATGCGCAAATCGCCGATCGAATCACCCAGTCAATCGACACCACAAAAATCCAGCTCCTCGCCGAACATCATCCCTCCTGGGCCAATCCCGCCAACGCCTTCAACCTGGTCCCCGCCAACCAGACTCTCGAACCCCTTACCCTGGTTCTCTCCCGCTCGCCGCTGCAGGAGCAACAACTGCAACAGTTACTGTCCGAACAGCAAAATCCCGCCTCGCCCAACTACCATCATTGGCTCACCCCCACCGGGATGGGCGAACGCTTCGGCCTGTCCCAGGGCGATCTCGACACCCTGCGCGGCTGGCTCGAATCCCAGGCTCTCCAGGTCAGCTGGGTTTCCCCCAGCCGCACCTTTATCGGATTCACCGGCACCGCGGAAAATGTAGGCAGGGCCTTCCACACCACCCTCGCGTACTACAACGTGAATGGCGTGCGCCGTATGTCTGTCTCCACGCCGCCCATGATCCCTCAGGCGCTGGCCCCGGTCATCAAGGCTGTTCGCGGCCTGTACACGCTGCAAGAGCATCCACTCCACTCGGCCATCAGCATGCCCCACGCCTCGCCCAAAGTAACCTTCGGCGGCTACCACTACCTTGCCCCCGCGGATTTCGCCACCATCTACAATCTCCCCGCCAGCCTCGACGGCAGTGGGGAGGCCATCGGCATCGTAGGCCGCTCCCGCACCGATTTCGCCGACTTCACCAACTTCAAAAACGCCACCAACACCAGCTTCGCCAACCCCACCGAGATCATTCCCACAGCGTATGGCGGAGTCGACCCAGGCAAGGCGGCCAGCAAACCTCCGTCGACCGACGACCAATTGGAAGCCACGATCGATGTAACCCGTGCGGCCAGCGTCGCCCAGGGGGCAAAGATCCTGCTCGTCGTCGCCACCCAGGACAGCGGCGGCATCGGGGCCGACGCCATGTATCTCGTCCAGAAAGAACCCCTGCCCGCACACGTCATGAACGTCAGCTTCGGCGAGTGCGAGTCGGAGGCCGGGCCCTCCGGAGTCTCTTACTGGGACACGCTATTCAAACAAGCCGCAGGGGAGGGAATCTCCGTCTTCGTCGCCTCCGGCGATGCCGGCGCCTCCGGTTGCGACAACTACTTCGCCACTCCCCCCGCAGACCCCGCCGCGAACAGTCCCAATTACATTTGCTCTTCGAGCTACGCCACCTGCGTTGGCGGAACCGAGTTCAACGACACTGCTAATCCCTCGAAATACTGGAGTTCGAGCAACGGCAGCAGCTTCTCCTCCGCTCTCGGTTACATTCCCGAAGGCGGCTGGAACGAGCCGTTCGACGGAGACGACAACACCCAGGCGGCTTCCTCCGGAGGAGGCGTCAGCAGCGTCATCGCCACCCCCTCCTGGCAAACCGGCAAAGGTGTCGCCAGCGCCAGGGCCGGACGCTACACCCCGGATATGGCCTTCTCCGCCTCCGGCCACGACGGCTATTTCGCCTGCTTCGCCTCCGGTGGAAACAGTTGCGTCGCCGACAGCCAGGGCAATTACAGCTTTGAATATTTCTTCGGAACCTCCGCCGCTGCGCCTGACATGGCCGGGGTCACCGCGCTGCTCGATCAGAGCCAGGGATCGGCCGTGGGCAACGTCGCCCCCGTCCTCTACCAGATGGCCGCCAGCACCCCCGCGGTCTTTCACGATGTAAACGTCTCCACCAGCGGCGTTTCCGGCTGCACCGCTAAAACCCCCAGCATGTGTAACAACAGCATTCCGGGACCAACCTCGCTCACCGGCGGCCAGGCAGGCTATCTCGTCTCCAACGGCTATGACCTGGTAACCGGTCTCGGCTCGATCGATGTATCGGCCTTTATCAGCAACTTTGGCGGTGGCACAACCAGCGGACTGCAGTTCGTTCCCGTCACCCCGTGCCGCGTCGCCGATACCCGCAATGCGACCGGGCAATTTGGAGGTCCCGAGCTAGCCAGGGGAACGACCCGCGATTTCGACATTCCGCAAAGTGCTTGCCACATCCCCTCCAGCGCCGCGGCCTATTCGCTCAATGTCACCGTGGTCCCCAGCGGTGGTCTCGGTTACTTGTCCATCTGGCCCAGTGGGCAGGCAAAGCCGGTAGTATCCACCTTGAACTCCGATGGCCGGGTCAAGGCGAATGCGGCCATTGTCCCGGCGGGCAGCAACGGGGGTGTCAGCGTGTATGTCAGCGACCCCAGCCACGTGATCCTCGACATCAACGGCTATTTCGCGCCCGCGGGCACAGCATCGGCGTTAGCCTACTATCCCCTTACCCCATGCCGCGCGGTCGATACGCGCAGTGCTTCGGGATCGCTCGGAGGGCCGTCCCTGCAAGCAGGCGCCAGCCGGAGCTTCCCCTTGCAAACCGGCAGCTGCAATCTGCCCGGCAATGCGAAGGCCTATTCGCTGAATGTGACCGCCATTCCCCAGGGCGATTTGGGCTATTTGTCCTTGTATCCCACCGGCCAATCGAAGCCGACGGTGTCGACCCTGAACGCATCGACAGGAACCGTCACTGCCAATGCGGCCCTCCTGCCTGCGGGAACCAACGGAGCGATCGAGGTCTATGTCTCGAACGCCTCCGATGTGGTCTTGGATGTGAACGGATACTTTGCTCCGCCGGCAGATGGCGGCTTGTCGTTATACACGGTAACCCCCTGCCGCGTGCTTGATACCCGCAACGGTTCCGGCGCCTTCACGGGAAAGCTTGAGGTAGAGGTTGCGTCCAGCGCCTGCGCGCCATCTTCGACCGCCCAGGCCTATGTATTGAACGCAACGGTGGTGCCTCCATCCCCGCTGGGATATTTGACCCTGTGGCCGCACGGAGAAAACCAACCCAACGTTTCCACCTTGAATGCCAGCGACGGGGCCATCACCTCCAACATGGCCATCGTCCCCACCAACGACGGCAACGTAAACGCCTTCGCCTCCAGCCCCACCCAACTGATCCTCGACCTCTCCGCCTACTTCGCCCCCTAGTGAACGAGGGATTGGCAACGGCTTCGAGCTGGTGAAGGGTACGGCCTTTAGGCCGTACATAGAATCCTTCGCCATGAATACGGCTTTAGCCGCTGAGGCACGACCAACCTTCCGGTATTAACTCAATCCGGCAATAGAACCGGCAATGAATCCGGCGGAAGACCTCATTACCGATCCCTCTTGGATGGAGCCGATGCTTCCTCCGGACGAGCGGGGTCACAAGGAAAGATCCGCATTCTTTCTCCATCCCCCAAAACCGCGTGGCCTCCTTGGAAAACTTCAAAATTCAATCCTCCCCTGAAAAGCGACCATGCGTGGGGAACTATCGCCACCGAGTCCAACCCCCAGCAGCCCGGTAGGCGGAGAAATGGTGCTGGTCAACGCACCAAACCCGGTTTGCGTCGCCGCCTTCCCCGGAGTGCCCGCCTGGTTGCTGGGGAGCGCAAAGTTGGGATGGTTGAATACATTAAAAAACTGCGTATCAAAACGGAATGTAATGTGCTCCGTGATCGCAATCTTCTTGGTTACATATACTTCGGAATAAGTAAAATGGGGACCGCGGTAATTGTTGCGCCCTGAGCCGCCAAATTGGCAATTGCCTGGCGCATCGCCTCCGGCGCACGCCCCTGTGCTCGGGTCCACCACGGATGCGAACGCATCCGGATTCAGCCACTGCAGGCTTCCCGTCTGCGTTACTCCCGAAACGGCGGCCTTGCGATACAGCGAAACCCCCGGCACGCGGTTCGCATACTGCGGCCCACTCCCCTGGAAAATACCGTGGTTCCCGGCCGTGTACGGCGCACTCAGCACGCTGAACGGTACTCCGCTGTGCAGGAACACTGTCTGCGAAACCTGCCACCCGCCGAACATCCGCCGCAACACTCCGTCCGCCGAGTGAAAAGGAATCTCATAGATCCCGAACCCTGAGATGTTATGCCTTATGTCATAGTCACAGTTACCGTACTCTTTCTCCAGGCTGCCCGGCAGGGGCGAAAGAATCCCCAGCGACGAAAAAGGAAGCAGGCCGCCGTTCGATACCTCGTCAAGGCAGTGGCTGTAGGTATAGTTTCCCCGCAGCGTCAGTCCGGCAAATTGCTTGCTCGCGCTGGTTTGCAGCCCGCTATAGTTGCTGCCTGCGTCGGTGCGAAATTCGTTGGCATTGCCAAACCGCGGGTCGAGCGGCTGGTTAAAAGCAAATGGGGCAAAGCATCCTGCGCACACTGTCTGGTATCCATTCAGCTGTACCTGGAACGGCTCGTGTACCGCGCGGGTGCCGACATAATCCACTCGCAATGTGCCGCGCGAGCCCAACTCGCGCTCCACTCCAAAACTCCACTGCAGAAAGTAAGGCGTCTTCAACCTACCGCTGGGAAACGTGTTGATGCCGACGGCCAGCGGACAAGTGGGAACCCCAGCCCCCAGCCCCGCGCACGGCGCGCTCCCCGAACGAAACACACTCTGGAAGAGTTGGTTGGCCGTCGCCGTTGCATCCACTGCGCTGTTGGCAACCCCCGGCGCAATCCCGATCCCACCCACCTGTCCGTTAATGCCGCCGACGAAGACAGGCGCGTAGGGAGGGTTCGTTGCGCCCAGGTCGGCAATCTGCGCTGGGATGATGTCGTTAAAAACCCCTCCCCCCGCGTGCACCGCCATCTTGCCGGATAACCTGTAGGCCAGCGAGGCCCTCGGCTGCCAGCTCAGCAGCGGAGTCGCAGGGAACAGCTCGCGCACGCTGGTCTCGATCGCCTGGTTCAACGGCTGAGCCACGTCGTGCTCCATATCGAGGAACGATCCTGCCGGCCGCGCAAACAACCTGTGCTGGTTCACCGGGTTGGTATTCCACGTCGCCCGCAAGCCCGCAGTCAGGCTCCAACGCGGGCTGGCCTTGAAGGTGTCCATCGCGTACATGTCCAGGTTGCCCAGAGCGATGCGCTCTTTCGCCGTAACCGGAAATCCGGCGGTCGCGGTGGAAGCCGCGCCGTAGGTGAACTGGGCAAGATCGTTATAGACCACGGCCGGCACGACTGCTTCGCCCAGATCGTAATCGCTCACATCCAGCCGGCGGGAGTTCTCGCCAAACTTGAAACTGTGGCGTCCGGTCGTCCAGATCAGGTTGTCGTTGATCTGCCACTGCGTCACCTTACGCCCCTGCGTATAAGTCTGGTCGTTGCCCCCGAGCGTGGTGAAGGGTGCATTGGAACTGCCCCCACCGAGCACGATCGGAAAGCGCAGCAACACCTGCGCGTAGTCCTTGGGCAAGAACAAGCTCGAATACCAACTTGCCCCGGGGTTGAACTGGTTCACCAGGTTGGGCGAAAAAAGATGCGTATAGCCCAGCACCGCGGTCCTCTGAGGCTGCGGAGAATAGGAGTTGAAGATGGGATTGATGGCATCGGTATAAGCCGCCTGCAGCCCCGTGTCCTGTTGCAACCGATACCAGACGCTGTTGTTTGGGTTGATGGCGTGGTCCATCTTGACCACGATCAGATTCTCGCTGTCCTGGTTGCCCAGCGACTGCGTCCGCTTGTTCGCGCAACCCGAGCCATTGAACAGGTTTTCCCCGGTTTGTGTCCCGGGCAGCAGGGTTCCACCCGCGTCCAGCGGACAAGAAAGAACCGGAGTCGGCGTGCCTGCCGTGTCGCTGTAGAGGCCAAACATTTTCTGGTAGAACGGCACTTCCTGCGGTTGCGGGGGTAGCAAGGTTCCATTGATAGCATCGAACCCCCCGAGCGGTAATTGCTGCAATACGTATTGCTGGTAGGCCGGCGAAGGCACCGTGCTGCGTGCCACCAGCGGAAGAGCAATGCGCACGCCCTCATAGTGGGCGAAGAAGAAGAGCTTGTTCCTCCCCACTGGCCCCCCAACGCTCACGCCGAATTCGTTCACCGTCGACCGCGGCTTGTGCGCAATATTTCCCGGGGTATCGTTGCCATGGAGAAAGTAGTTCGTCGCGTTGAGCAGCGACCCATTCCATATCTCGTATGCGTCTCCGTGAAACTGGTTCGACCCCGCCTTGGTGAAGTAATTCACCTGCGAGGCGCCGTATCGCCCCTGGTCGACGGCATACGAATTGGTATTCACCGTCACTTCCTGCAAGGCATCCAGCCCGATCACCAGGTTGGTAGAGAGGCCGATGTTCAATCCGAGGAAGGGGTCGTTCGAGTCGAAGCCGTCGAGAATATAGCCATTCGACGTCGCCGGCAGCCCGTTGAACTCGACATTGCCATAGCCGCCCGCTGCCTTGGCGTCATTCGACGATCCCGCCGTATTCATAAGCGCGCCCGGTGCGAATTGCGCGACATAGGTCAGATCCTGGCCAGGATTTGGCAGGCTCCCGATCGTCTTCGCTTCCAGCGTGGTCGACGTATTCGGATTCTCCAGGCTCATCAGCCCCGATTGCGCAGTCACTTCGACCGACTGGGAGACGCCTGCGGGTGACAGGGTGAAATTAACACTCACCGTCTGGCCCACGCCAACACTCGTGGCTTGCGACCGCGCCCGGTCAAACCCCTGCGCGGCAACTTCGATACGGTAAGTTCCCGGGCTCAGTTGAGAGAACAGGAACCGTCCATCGTGGTTGCTCTGCACCCTGCGGACTGCGCCGGTATTCACCTCGCTTGCCTTGACCTCGACATTGGAAATCAGGGCGCCCGTCTGATCCGCAATGCTCCCCGCAAGAGCGCTACTGGTTCCGCTCTGCCCCCGCAGGAGCAGCGCATGAACCATGGTTAACGTCAGCACCAGGACCAGGGACGTTCTTCCGCTCCGCGTTCGCTTCATATTTAGGCACACCTAAGGCTTAGGTATGCCTAAATATTAGGTACGCCTAAAATAGATCCATGTCAAATAACCGCAACCGGGAGAGGCCCAATACCGAGTCGGTCGACAACTACCTCAAGGCCATTCTGGTTATCGGCGGTCCTGAGGAGAACCGGGTGGCGAGCAATGCCCTGGCGCAGAGGCTGGGTGTTGCCCCGGCTTCGGTGACCAACATGCTCCAGAAACTGGCCGCGGGTGCGCCCCCTCTGGTGGAGTACGAACGGCATCGCGGTGTCTTGCTCTCCGCCGCGGGAAAGAAGCGAGCCTTGGAGGTCTTGCGCCACCACCGGCTGATTGAGACTTTCCTTTATGAAGTGCTGGATTATCCCATCGAGGAAGTGCATGAGGAGGCAGAGCGCCTGGAGCATTTCATTTCCGAGCGTTTTGAGGAGAGAATCACCGCCAAGCTTGGCCATCCGAAAATCGATCCCCACGGTCATTGCATCCCGGCGTTGGACGGTGCGATGCCCCGGCAGAACTCGGTGCCCCTGACGGAGGTGATGCAGGAGGGAAGTTACGTCGTGGAGAGCGTCTCTGACCGCGACGCCGCCCTATTGCGCGAGTTGAAAGACAAAGGCCTTACTCCTGGGGTTAAGCTTCGCGTCCGGGAGAAGCCTTCGATCGAGCAGTACGCCCTAAGCATCGGCCGTTCCGCCAACATTCTCCACCTCCAGGAAGAAGCCGCTGCCGGCATCAGGGTCCGTCCCCTGCGCAAATGAGCAGATAGGTTTGCCCTGCGAAGCTTCTGCGGAGAAATGGGTATAAAACGGGTATAAATGGATATAAATGGGTATTCCATTGCCATCGGCTACAAATCGGGTATATATGGGTGAAAATGGGTATACCCAATGCCCGATATCAAAAACATCATTGCGCAGTCACTTCGACCGACTGGGAGACGCCTGCGGGAGACAGGGTGAAATTCACACTCACTGTCTGGCCCACGCCAACACTCGTGGCTTGCGACCGCGCCCGGTCAAACCCCTGCGCGGCAACTTCGATACGGTAAGTTCCCGGGCTCAGTTGAGAGAACAGGAACCGTCCATCGAGGGTCGGCCTCGATACGTATTCATGGGCAACCGGGGAACTGCTGCTCATTTTGGCTTCTTCTGTCTCCGCAAACGCCGCCAACGTGCACAACGCGCCAATCAGGCAGAGTAAAATTTTCGGAAAGTGTTTCAAGGGAGCCTCCTTTCAAAGCCTCGGCGAAGCATCCGTTGAATATGGTGCGTCCACTATCCGGAACGTTACACACGGACAATTGATTCTTTAGTCTTTCCAGCCTGGATCACCTGCTGCTGGCCGCCTCAATGTCATGCAGGTACTGCTTGAGATTTGAGGTAATCCCAAAAATGTAGACCATCATAAAGCGATAAATCGGCGGATGGACAAAAGCTCTTTCCGTAATTTGCAGCGCGGTTTCGTTAGGGGTGGGACCGGGCGAAATACTATAAGTCCACGTACCCCCATACGAAGTGCCTTCCAGTTCGACCTCCCTGGTAGCGTGACCATCGGGACCTGGCGGAACGGTGCGGACGGCGTGAAACTCCATCTTGCTGCCGTCGCCGAGAATCTCAATCCAACGCTCATAACCCGGAGCACGAGAGAGCATCGCCACCGACTTAACGTCCTTGCGCCACTTAGGGTCGGAAGCGATGTCAGTAATCAGGGAGAAGACCTTTGCCGGTGTAGCTTCTACGGTTCCGCTAATCGTGGCGACGTGATCGACCGGAAGACGAGCGCCCAGGGCGTACACAACCACACCAATCACGCCGGCGATGAGAACAAGGCCAAGCAGAATACGAAGGATAATCCTCATCAAGAGCCTCCTGACCAAAGTGGAAACGTTGTAGAGCTGGCGAAACCGCCTGTCAATCAACCTGCTCCCTGAGCGGGTGTCGCGCCGTCCTGAGTCTCGCCTCAGGGTGTGCGTGCATGTTCCCCTTGTCCGGCTGCCAATACCAGCTTGCGCATGGAGTGGAGCACAGTAAACCGCACCAGCGCCGAAGGCTGTGCCGCCGCGTCGAGAATGCTCATCTGCTGCGCCTGCCATCCTGCCGGTGGAGCCGTGTGGCTTTCCAGATACGCCAGTGAAGACAGACCCACCCCGGCCAATTCTCCCAGTTGCTCAACCCGCGTCGCCGCATCGCTAAGCCTGGGAGTACTCTGCACGTCGATCAGCAGGCGCGTCTCCGCCGCCTGCCAGGAGAGGAATCGCCGGCGAAGCCGCCGATACGCAACTTCGGCAGAGGGAACTGCTCCCTGCGGCACATCGCCGCTCAGATCAAGCTCCAGCTTCGCATCCGACGGAGCCGGCACGGTAACATCCCCCGCAATCGCGTCCACCTCTCCCGCCATCAGCTGGCGTGATGGCGGATCGGGAACCACCGCATCCACCAGGCGATCGAGCGCCGTCCAGCCATTCGTGTGCTGCAACTGCGAGCGCTCATGGAAATCAACCGGCTCCAGCACAGAGGCCAGAACATCCAGCGCCTCAGGGTCGCGCTCCATCAGCAGATTCCGCCGCACCGTCTCAGGACCGCTGATGTGCCGCAGCCCTGCATCCTCCAGCTTGAGAGAATTAACCCGCAACCGCCGATACATATCCGGGACATCCCGATCGCTCTGCGGCGACCAGAAGCGTTCTGCAACCGCCATGGTGCGCGGCCACACGCGCGAGTCCATCGTTTCCGCATTCAGCTGCTCCGCCCACATGCAAACCTCGCCGCCCAGTATCAACTTCTGCTGCTCCGCGGTCAGACTGGTATCTGCAGGGATGGGATCGGCAAGATACATTTGCGCCGCGCTCTTCTGCCCGTCGAGATAATAAGGTGCGGAGAGAATTCCCTGGTAGCCCTGTCGGGCGCCTTCGGAGAGGGAAGCCTCTCCTCGCCAGCTCTGGATCAGAATCGTCTTGGGCAGCGCGGGATCGAGAATCTCATCCCAGCCAATCATCTTCTTGTTGTGCTTTTTGAGAATGCCTTCCAGTTGCTGGTTGAAGTACGCTTGTAATTGCGCCGCCGTGGTGTAGCCTTTCGTCTTCATGAAGGCGGCAATCTGCGGGTCGGCCAGCCATGCCTGTCCGTTCACCTCGTCCCCGCCGATATGGAAATACTCGTCAGGAAAAATGCGGCCCATCTCGTCCACCAGCGTGTTGATGAACTTGTAGGTGCTCTTGCGCGTAGGATCGAGAACCGCCGTGGGCATGCCGTAGACCACGGGCAGCCTGGTCAAATGTGCCTGCGGGTTCAGTTCGGCATACGCCATGATCCAGCTGGAGCCATGGCCCGGCATATCGAATTCCGGCACCACCCGGATGCCGCGTGCCCGCGCATAGGCCACCACTTCGCGCAACTGATCCTGGCTATAGTACTGGCCCTCTGACGCCACTTCGGTAAGCTTGGGAAACTTCTTGCTCTCGGCGCGAAAACCCTGGTCGTCGCTCAGGTGCCAGTGAAAAACATTCAGCTTGGCCGCGGCCATGCCATCGAGCGTGCGTTCCACCGCCGCCACCGGCTCAAAATGACGGCTTACATCAAGCATGTAGCCGCGCCAGGCAAAACGAGGCGCGTCCCGGATGGTCACCGCCGGCAGCACGCAGGCGCCCCTTTCCATGGTGGCGAGCTGCAGGATTGTCGCCAACCCGTGCATCGCGCCCAGGTCGGTCGCCGCGGTCAGCTTGGCTCCCTGGGCCGTGACGCTCAGTTGATAGCTCTCGTCTTCGTCCATCGCCTGCACCGGCTCACCCGGCGCGGCAACGTTGACCAGCAGCGAAGCGCTCGCGGGAGCGGGGTTATCAATAGCCGACCGCAGCACCTCTCCACCGCAGGTGCGGCCCAGTTGAACAACCGCTCTGCGAACCGCCGCTTCCAGCCGCGCATCATGGACCTCGCCATAGCTATAAGTAAAAGTCGAAGCCCCGCCCCCAGCCGGCGTAACAACCAATGCTCCTTCGCCCTGCGTGATGGAACTGGGCAACGGCATAAGCGCAAGCGGGGTCTTCGCCGCCGCGATCGAGGCTGTCAACCAAAGCACCAGCATGCACGCAATTGAACTCCCTGGGATCTTTCCATTCATTCCTTCACTCTCCACCATCAACCGAACACCATATTACAAACGAAGCAGGTAGCACTGGTCTCGCGTTTGAGACCAGGGTTTTTCCCGGAGTCGCCTCGACTTCGCATTTCGCGAAGATTTTGATTGAAACTTCGCATTTCGCGAAGTAAAGTAGATCCATCCGTGGAGAGGCCCTGGCGTGCGCGTCATCAAGCGGAAGAAGTTGTTGGACGCGCATGAGGCCCATGGCGACCTGGCCGCAACGCTCGATGTTTGGTATCGGATTGCCAGGCGGGCGAACTGGAACTCCCTGGACGGCGTCAGACGCGAAATTCCATCAGCGGATGCAGTGGATAAGTACACGGTCTTCAATATCAAGGGCGGCGCCTACATGCTGATCTCAGAGATCAACTACCGTGCCAGGTTGGTGTTTATCCGAGAAGTGCTTACGCATGCTGAGTACAGCAAAGGAGGGTGGAAGAAATGAGTGTACTAGCCCGGCCAAAATACGCGGAATTGCTGGCCAAGGCTGCCCCGGCGGTGATTGATACCGAAAAGGAAAACGAACGCCACATAGCGATGCTTTATGAGCTGAGCCATCACCATCGCGAACTGAGCTCAGACGAGAAAAAGCTGGTGGAGTTGCTCACCTTGCTGGTGGAAGACTTTGAGGAAAAGCATTATCCGCTCCCCAGGGCCTCGCCGCTCGAAGCAATCTCTTTTCTCATGGACCAGCACGGCCTCAAGCAAAAGGATCTGGTGGATGTCTTCGGAACACCGAGTATCGTCTCCGAGGTGCTAAACGGAAAACGCCAACTTAACAAGGACCACATAACCCGGCTGAGCGAGCGCTTCCATGTTTCTCCTGAACTCTTCTTCTAAGCCTGAGGGTAGAGCGGGTACGCTTGGCGAGATTACCCATGGAAGGGACTTCTGGTTTCAAAGCTGGTTCAAAGCACCATATTTCCCCGGAACTGTCGCAGTGCGGGACCTTTGCTCTCGATCCCCGTATAAAGGCTCAGTGACTTTCCCTGGCTACGCTGGAGTCGGAGTCTTCAGACGGATGTGAGGAGTGGGCGGCGAGCCTCGCGCTGGGCCCGGAGTAAAGCCGCCAGCCTCAGAACGGCTAGTACCAGGATGCCAAGGTCTGTGTTGCGCAAATTCGCCTTTGACCTTCGACGCGATGGATGGGCGAGGAACGCTACCCCTACTCCGAGCAAGTAAAGAACGAGCAAGGGGCACGCGAAGAGGCACATGCTGAAAGGGTCGGGCAGAGGACAAATGATACCCGCGACGATGAAAATAATAAGTGTGCCATAGCCAAAGTTGCGGAGGAGAAATTTGGCGTCCACAATTCCGAACAACGCCAGGAAGAACATGAGGATCGGGAGTTCAAAGGCGATGCCCAATCCGAGAATGATTGCCAGAAAGAAGCCCGTATAGTCTTCGATGGTGAGGATAGGGTGAAAGCGATGGCCGAAGTCCAGAACCAGCACCCTGATAGCGCCCGGCAGTACCCATCGATATCCGAAATAAGCCCCCGCGAGAAACAGGCCGATGGTGGCTGACATGAATGGCCAGACGTAGCGTTTCTCATGGGCATACATGCCAGGTGAGATGAATAGCCAAATCTGAAATAGGATGAAAGGGCTGGCCAGGATTGCGCCACCGACGAATGCCGTCTTCAGGTAAAGCATTAAACCGTCGGTGGGATGAGTAAAATTCAGAGGAATGTGAAGTTGGTCCAAAGGCGCCTGAATGACTCCATAGAGTCGCTCACTAAAGGCATAAGCAACGGCAAAGCCAATCAATAAGTAGATAGCCGAATGGATCAGGCGCTTGCGCAGTTCTTCCAGATGCTCGATGAGGCTCATCCCAGGGAGTTCAGCGCGCGTGAAGGTAGAGCGCGCACGCTTGACGAGATCATCCATGAAAGTGACCCCTGGTTTCCAAAGCTGGTTCAAAGCACCATATTACATCGGAAATGCTCGCCGCTGAGGGCGTGGTAAGATTTCCTTGTTTCCGTGAAACAAGGGATCGTGCTAGCCAAGAAGACCAGCAAAAACCAGATCACCCTTCCCAAGAAGGTAGTATCCTGCTTCACCGGCGTGGAGTATTTCGACGTAAGCACAGACGGAACCTGCATCATTCTGCGCCCGCTGCAAAAAAGCCGCGCGGACGAGGTGCGCGCCCGACTTGCTGAGATGGGTATCGAGGATAACGATGTCAAAGCCGCTGTTTCCTGGGCGCGCAAGCACGCGTGAGAAGGCGTGTAGTTTTTGACACTACCGTCGTTGTTTCGGCACTCCTATTCTCCGATGGCCGCTTAAGTTGGCTGCTTCCACATTGGCGAGAGGCAAGCTGCGTACCCTTGATTTCTCGCGCCACCGCGGCAGAGCTTACCCGTGTTCTCGGATATCCAAAATTTAAACTTACCTCGGACGACCGCCGGGAACTACTGTCCGACTACTTCCTTTCTGCGAAATCGTCGAGGTGACAAGGAAGTGCAAATGGGTCTGCCGGGACGTGAACGATCAGCTATTTCTCGACCTCGCCGAGAGCGGAAAGGCCGACTGCTCGTCACGGGCCATCGGGACCTCATGCTGCTGGCCGGGTTGACTAAATTCCGTATCGAAACTCCCCAAGCTTACCGCCTAAGCGTGAGTGGGAGTGGGCGTGGGAGCCTTTAGATGGTCGTAAGTCGCGCTCAGCCGCTCGCGCAGATAATCGGCGCCGGTAGTCGGCTTGTACTTTGCCGCTGTGCCAGGCGCGATACAACCCGCCAGCACTTCCACCCGGGCATCGGGGTTCGGATCGAGAAAGAACGCGACCGAATAACGGTCTTTCACTGGGATCGCAACCCGGTGCGGCGTGGAGATGTAAACATCGTTGGTCCACCGCATCAGGCAATCGCCAATGTTGCAAACGAACGCTCCCGCAATGTGCGGAGCATCGAGCCACGAACCACTTCGCGTGCGTACCTGCAGTCCCGCAATCCCATCCGTGGCCAGAATCGTAAGGTTGCCATAGTCGGTATGCATCCCGGCGCCGGTGTCATGACCGGCATCATTTTTTGCACCCGCGGCGGGTAGTGCAGCATGCGCAGCGTCGCCAGCGGTGAGTCGAGTTGGTCCTCAAAGAAATCTTCCGCGATGCCCAGGTCCAGCGCAAAGCCATGATGGATGCGGCGGCCCAGCGCCCAGCAAGCGTCGTAGTAGGCCAGCACAGCCTCGCGCCAATGGGGAAGCGCCGGCCACAAATTTACCCCCCGGAACGGCTTACCCGCCACGACTTCAGGGTGGTCCGCGGCAAGCTCCAGCCCGATATTGAAAGCTTCCTTGTAATCCGCCGGGGCCGCCGCTTCATTGAGGCGTTCCCCCTCGAGCGCGACATAGCCGCGGTTGTGCTGCGATCGCTTGATCGAATATTCCTCCTTTGCCGCCACCGGCAAAGCAAAGAATTCCCGAGCCGCTGCAAACATGCTCTCCCGCGTTGCGTCGCCGATGCCATGGTTCACAACGTAGAAAAAGCCAATCTCCCGGCACGCATGGCCCAACTCGGCCGCCACTGCCAACCGCGCGGAAAGCTCCGGCGAAGCTAAACCCGACACATCGATAACAGGAAGCGAAGTCATCATGGATCCGTCCCCGTGCAAGCGCAGGGTCAAATTGTAGCAAAGAGCATCCCGAGCGTTACGATAGGGAAGCCGGAGGAACAGGATCGTCCGTGGATATCGAGAACTTCATTCAATCGTTGCCCAAAGCCGAGCTGCACCTGCATCTCGAAGGAGCCGTGGCCGCAACCACCGCAATCGAGTTGGCTAAGAAACACGGCCTGGTCAAAGACGAATTTCGAGACCCCGCGAAGCTTTTTGACTTCTCTGATCTGGAAGCCTTTCTCAAGGCCTACGACATCATCTGCAGCTCCATCGTCGATGCGGACGACTTCCACCGCGTAACCTACGAAATGCTTGCCACCTGTGCCGCGAATGGCGCTCGCTACGTGGAATTCTTCTTCAGCGCGCAGGCCCACCGCGGCGTCGCCTACGCCGTCATGCTCGATGGCATCACCGCGGCGATGCGCGATGCCGCGCGCGACCATGGCGTGCAATCACGCCTCATTCCCGCTCTGAACCGCGAGCTGGGTCCTGCAGTCAGTAGTGAATTCCTCGATCTCGTGCTGGCCAACCGCCGTGAAGAGGTCATAGGAATCGGGCTTGACTACAACGAGGTCGGCAATCCGCCCGCACTCTATGCCGGCGTCTACCAGCGAGCCAAAAATGCCGGCCTGCATGTAACCGCGCATGCGGGGGAGAATGGCCCGGCAGACAACGTGGGCGCGTCGCTCGACCTGCTCCACTGCGACCGCATCGACCATGGCTACCACGTTGTCGACGATCCCGCCCTGGTCGCGGCGTGTCGAGAGCGAGGAGTCTTCTTCACCGTTTGTCCCACCACTACCACCTACACCACAACATTCCGCGATCTCGCTGCCCCCGGCCACGCCATCCATCGTATGTTGCAAGACGGCCTCAACCTCGTCATCAATACCGACGATCCCGCCCTCTTCCGTACCAACCTCAATCGCGAGTATCTGCTGGTGGCGCAAAACATGGGCTGCACTCCCCGGCAACTGGGAGAAGTAGCGCTCAACGGCCTGCGCGCCTCCTGGCTCGACGGCACCACCAAGCGCGCCTGGCTCTCCCAATGGAGCAGCGAAATCGATCACCTGCTCCACTCGGAATAGCAACCAATCCGGGTAGCTCGTTGATTTTGTGGGAAATTCACGGGTCTCGGCCGGAAGCTCTCGGTGTTGGGCAATGCTGCGCCGCACTTACAGTAATAGGCGATACCACCCATTGGTGGGAAAGCAGCCCTAAGCCTGCATCACCCCAGCCGCAGCGAAGGTGAGCGTCAGCACAGTAATATCGTCCTCCTGGCCGAAGGCCCGGGCGGTTTCCGCGATCTGCTGTGCCGATTGCGCGCTGATGGCGCAGGTACGATCGAAGCCAAAGAGCTCGCCGGTGTTATTCCGCGCCTCCACCACACCGTCGGAGAGAAACGTGAGCGTATCGCCGGGTGCGAGATGGTGCTTCGTTTCGCTGTACTCAACGTCCGCGGTAAGACCCAGCGGCAGTCCGGAATCCAACCCCATCTCCACCCCATTCAGATAAGGCGACAGATGTCCTGCATTGGCCGCGGTGACCGTTCCGTCGCGGCTGATGTGCGCGCACAGGCACGTGATAAAGCCGCCGTCTTCCGCCGAAAGAATCTGCAGGTTCAACCTCTGCAGCAGCGCAGCGGGTCGCAAATTCTCCGCTGCCAGCGTGCGCAGCGCACCAATGGCAAGTGCGCCCGTCATCGCCGCGCGCAGGCCCTTGCCGCTTACATCGCCCACCACCAGGAACGACGATCCCCCAGGCTGCACCAGCACCTGGTAAAAGTCCCCGCCGACTTCCTGCGCCGGCAGGTAGGCGGCGCGCATGAGGAAGCCGGCCATCACAGGCAGTGCACTCGGCACCAGCCGCTGCTGAATCTCACGGGCGGCCGCCAGTTCTGCCGCGGTGCGCGCTTGCTCGCGGCTCACCCGGGTAAAACGCAGCAGCATCACAAAGCAAATAGCCAGCAGAAAAATAAAATCCGCCAGGTCGTCGATACCCACCGGCACAGGCCCTATATAGATCTGCTGGACAAGGCTGGCCAATCTGGTCCAACCCAGATGACCGGAAACCAAAGTCAGATCGATCGTAACGTCGCCGGCTGCAGGAAGAAAGCTGGGCAAAATCAGCCAGCCCGCGTCCCGATCGCCCCGCATCCACCACACGAATAGCAAAATGGGGAGCATCACCGCCACCGGAATATTGATCGCTCCCTCCGCCAGCAGGTAAGCCATGGGAGGTATGATCTGCAGGCTGACCAGCACAGACGCAACCAGGAAGGCCACCAGCAAACCCTCGTATGCCCGCCAGGCGCGGCCTACCCGCCGGCCGGTAAACGCGTAAATGAACTCGATCTGCATCGCCAGCGCCGGATAAGTGAGGGGATCTGCAATAAGGTTGTTGAACGCCAGCGGGAACACACCGGCCGATGTCGCGATCCAGGCCAGGGTGCAAATTGACGTCATGATCAGGTAAAGGCCGAGCCATAGATATTCGCGCGAACCACGCTCGAGCGCAAAGAGAATGAGTGCACCGCACCCGACCAGAAACAAGGCCAGGTTGATTCCAGCGGAGGGCAGAAAGGCAAGGAGCCGGCGATCGCGCGCCAGTTCCTGCCGGGCTTCGATCGCCGGCAGAGGGCCGAGCAACACCCGGCTCAGAGACAGGCTATAGAACTCCGTATACGTTTCGGGATACGAGACACGAATCGCCAGTTCCACCTGCGCCCTTATAGAGGGCAATTGGACCACGCGCTCCCTGTCTTTAAAGAGCTTCCACGCCGACCGCGCTACGGGGCCGGAGATCGGCTCGCCATTCACATACACCTCGTACGTCTGGTCTGGACCGGTGATCAGCAGGGCCAGTGGCGCTGGTTGGGGTGTATGTCCGCCTGTGAGATCGATGCGTTTCCTGTACCAACGCCACCCGGTCCCTACTCTGGCGGCGTCGGCGGCAAGCGTGGTGCTCTGCCATCCGCTGTCGTCGAATCCTGGCTGCGCCCAGGCAACATCATCGCCGCTCTGGATGCGCCAGCCATCCGTCAGATCCACCACGCCTTCCCTCTGGGCCTGGGCGAGCGGCAGAAGCAACAGAAAGAGCAGCGTCCACCACCAATGCCTGGAACAACATCTCGGCCTGTGCGGAGTGGTTCGTAGCAAGATTCGTCCTCAGGGGCGGTAAAAAGACTATAGACGAATACGCGTAAAGAAGCAGATGGAAGCGAAGGGTACGAACCCGACAGGCAGGTTTTCAGACTTCAAAACCGTGCCTAAGGGGAAGTCTCTCTCCACGAAGGCCACGGCTTCAGCCGCGCCATAAAAACCTCCACTCAAAGAAGGCTTTACAGGGTGCGGAGAGACGCAATCCCGAAGGGTACGGGCTTCAGCCCGTACATAACAAATCTAGAATGAGTTCGGCTTTAGCCGCTGAGGGACGCTTTGTCGCCAAAACCGTGCTTTTTCCGCAGCCTGTCAAGCCCCTGTGGCATCAACTCTTACGGCGTAACCGCCGCCATCGCCAACTCCGTCACCGCCGAATACCCATGCTCCACAATCTCAGCCGCCCGGGCGCGGTAAATCTCAATCTGCGGCGGAGCCCACGCACCCAGCCCATCCACGTAACGATTGCACATACAGAAAACAGCCGCGATCAGCACCGTATCGTGAATTTCCAGGTCGGTCGCGCCCTGGTCTCGTGCCGCCGCCACGTCGCTCTCCGTTACCTGCTTCCCGCCCAGCTGCACTTTGCCGGCGATATGCAGCAGCGCCTTCATCTTGGATGAAATATCGGCATGGATCCAATCGGTCTTCACCGTATGCACCAGGTCCTCATCGTGCCCCAGCTGGGCCGCGGCAACCGCCCCGTGAATCGTTTGGCAAAAGAAACAATCATTGCGCCATGAAACATGGGTCGCAATCAGCTCGCGCTCCCCTCGGGTCAAAGTGCTCTCCCCCCGCAGCAATACATTCACCAGCTCGTTCAAGGGGCCTGCCGTTTCAGGACGAAACGTCATCAGTCCCACAATGCCGGGAAACTCCCGGCCTAACTCCGCAGCAACGGGCAACTCTATATACGCCATCGGAACGATCTCCCCTCATTATGTCGAAAACCTGCAGCGATCACTCTAGCCGCATGCCCGCAAGCCGTGCATCGACCGAAGGGTGGATCGCAGGATACATCCTTCGGTCCTTGCCGGCCGTTCTGCCCTTCCCGCAAGATGCGTCGTACGTGCCCAATGCTCATGATGCAAACGCCGCTCGCAGCAGCAATCGCTCCGACCCTTTTCCCAACGCAGAAATGGAGTAGCCCTTGAACAACACTGAGCAAATCCCTACTTATCTTCCCGGCGTGGAAGCCAACCCACAGCCCAGCCCCTACGCCGACCTCATCCGCGTCACCCGGGCCGCGGGCCGGGAATATTGGCAGATATGGTCCCTGTTCGCGTTTCGGCCCGAGGTTACCTCTCATCTCGCCAGCTTTACCGAGGGCGTGATGCGCAGCCCTGCGCCCATCAGCGGCGGCTTGCGCGAGTTGATTGCCGCCTATACCTCGTGGACCAACGATTGCGAATTCTGCTGGCGTTCTCACGCGGCGGTTGCCGCTGAAATGCTGGGCAGCGAGCAACTCGTACATAGCGTTCTTAACGACCTTGAATCCTCGCCACTCCCGGAGCCGGAAAAAGCCCTCATGCGTTTCGCCGCCAGGATCACGAAGCACTTGCCGGACATGATCGAACAGGACGTGGTCGAGCTGCGCGATCTTGGCTGGACCGATGAAGCCATCTATTACACCATCCTCGTCGTTTCGCTGTTCAACTTCTACAACCGCTGGATCACCACCTCCGGTGTTCATCCTGTGTCCGAGGAAGCCCATCGCCTGCACGGCCGCCGTCTCGCGATCAGCGGCTACGAGCCCAGCAAACGGCTCGCAGGCATACAAGAGTCGTACGCCAAACCTGCAGCGCAATGAAGCTCAGGATAAGCCTGGGAGAAACCGCCTAAGTGGTCCCCATGAAAGAACGCTACGAAAGTCACTGCAGAGGCCGGTTATGACGAATAAGTACTCAAGCACGAATTCCATGATCCTGTTGTTAGCCCTGGTCGCCTGCGCGCTGTTTCTGCGCGGCCCCAGGATCCACGCCCAACAACTGGCGACCTTGAATGTCACCGTCACTGATCCTTCCGGCAGAGTCGTTCCCTCGGCCCAGGTAACGCTCACGAATGCGCAAACCAGCCTGGTCCGCACGCAGTCCGCCGATCGCACAGGGCTGGCCGTGTTGAGCGCGCTTTCTCCCGGGGATTACCGGCTGGAGGTGAACGCGGATGGTTTCAGCCAATATCAACAGCCCCTTACGCTAACCGTTGGCCAGATCGCGTCCTTGGCCACGCAGCTCGGCGTCGCCGCAGTCAAGCAGACCATCTCTGTTTCGGAATCCGCCGCCACCGCGGTGGACACCGATAAGGTCGAATCCAGCCAGGTGATCCGCCCCAGCCAGATAGCCGATCTTCCCATCGCCGGCCGCGACTTTATCGACTTCGTCTTGCTTACCCCAACCGCGAACGTAGGTCGAAGCACCGCCACCGCGGCCCAGTCGCCGTTTCTCGAAACCGTGCTCCAGCTCAGCTTCGGCGGCCTGCGCGAAACCCACAGCTCCTTCTTCGGACTGGACGGCACGGATTACTCCGTCAGCCTCTCCGGCGTGCAACGGGCCAGCCCCTCGCTCGACTGGGTGCAGGAATTTCGCGTAGTCGATGGTCCCTACTCCGGTGACAATGGCCGGAACCTCGGCTCGGTCGTAAGCACCATCACCAAGTCGGGTAGCAACCAGCTCCACGGCTCGGTCTACGAATACCTGCGTAACAATGCTGTGGATGCGGACAACCTTCTCTCGGCTCCCGGCCTGAATACCCTGCGCGTTAATCAATTTGGCGGCAACCTCGGCGGTCCCATCCGCCACGCAAAGACATTTTATTTCACCGGCTACGAGGGCCAGCGCCGCGCTGCCTCGCCCACCTACTCGACCTTCATCCTGGGCTGCATCGACAACCCTGGTTGCATGGGCCCGGGTACTCCCAGCATCAACCAGGTCAAAGAGCAGTTCGGTCTGCAGCCGGAGCAACTGGGTTCGCTGCTGCAAATCGACAACTACGACAAAGCCATAGGCAAGATCACCCACGTATTCAATGAGAGAAACATCCTCAACGTCGGCTATCTCTTCAGCGATGATCGCAAGGTGAATGCTCCCACGGCGGCGCCAGGCCAGGGACTACCCTCCACTTACCGCGATAACCCGGTGCGCGATCAAACCGTCTACGCAAATCTCCTCCACCTCTTCAGCCCCAGCTGGACTTCAGAGACCATCGTCGACTATGGAACCCGCGTCTTTCATCTCACGCCCAAAGGCGCGGGATTCGAACCCACACTCAACGTCTCAGACACTCTGGTCAGCGGCGGGTTTACCGGCAGCGTCTCCTATTACAAGGAGCCGCAATTCGAATCCCAGGAAAATCTCACCTGGGTCCATGGCGCCCATTCCATTAAGTTCGGCGGTGGCTTCGAACCCGTATGGATCACTGCCGACACGACATTCTTCAGTCCCGGCGCAGCCATCTTCACTCCGCAAAGCTTCTTCGGAGCAGGCGAGTTTGCTGGGCCGCCCTTTGGTCCAGGTACTCCGGTGCAATTCCTGTTTCTTCAGCCACGCTCTTACTTCGGTCAGCAGATTCCTACTCGTCCACTGCCTTTTGCCAATTCGCTATATGCCGGCAGCGCCGCCCCCGCATTCGTCAACTCGACTACCCTGAAGTTCTGG
The DNA here is from genome assembly GCA_963758385.1 of uncultured Acidobacteriaceae bacterium. GTDB lineage: Bacteria > Acidobacteriota > Terriglobia > Terriglobales > Acidobacteriaceae > PALSA-350. Next base: position 575,539 of record CAVWVA010000004.1, read on the forward strand.
CATCGCCTGGCAAATTTCTACGCCCAGGATCAGTGGAAAGCGTCGCCCAATCTTTCGATCACCCTGGGCCTGCGTTATGACTTCGACATCTTTCCTTCCGCCGCGGACGTGCGCGTCATCGGCAAGCTCCATCCCACCAACTACGGCAATGTGCAGCCCAGGCTCGGTGTGGCCTATGCGCTCGATCAGAATAAAGAGGTCATCCGCGCCGGCTTTGGCCTGTTCACCGGACCGTGGGACTACAGCGATCTGATGGTTGGCTGGCAGGGCGCCTCCGCCTTCACCCCGATGAACAACCCGCTCGTTCCCGACTTCACCGACCCGGAGAATCACGTGGTTGGCCTCGGCGCATCCGGCGTAGTGGGCGTTTCCGGACCGTTCCTCGCCTCGCAGGCCTTCAGGAGTTTTACCGCCGGCGGAGTCTATCCCTCGCCCTCGATCTTGCAGCAGTTTCCCCTCGGCTACGTCCAGCTTAAATTCCCCAACCCTTATGCCGAACAAGCCAGCCTTGAACTGGAGAGCTCGCTCGGCCGGGGCTGGATCCTCACCACCGGCTACCAATATATCCACGGCCTCAAGATGCCGGTCTACCTGAGCGTCAACGGCCAGCCCAGCGGAAATCTTCCCGATGGGCGCCAGGCCTTCACCCCCGCTGATCCGCGTTTCGGATTCGCCCTGATCGCCACTCCGACGGGGTTCTCCGTCTACAACGGCGCCGTGGTGAGCGTCCGCAAAAACTTCGCCAGCCATTACAGCGTGTTGGCCAACTACACCTACTCCAAATCCATTGACATCGCGACCGACGTGCAACTCACCGACACGCCGCAGAATTATCTCGATCCCAACGGCGATCGCGCCGTCGGCGACAATGACATTCGTCATCGGTTCGTGCTCTCTGTGCTTGCCGAAAGCCCGGCGGAGTGGCCGGTCTATCTGCGTAACTTCAAGCTATCGATGCTCAACACTTTGCAAAGTCCCCGATACTTCTCCATCCTTGCGGGATTCGATGTGAACGGTGACGGCTATCCTTTTTCTGACCGCACCGGAACCCTGGGCCGCAATTCGTATCGCGGAGCGCCGTACTACGACACCGATGTTCGCCTGCAGCGTGTCTTCAGCCTCACGGAGCGCCTGAAGGCTGTGGCCAGCATGGAAGCCTTTAACCTGCTCAATCACGTCAACGTGCAAAACATCGATCAGGTCTATGGCGCGCCCGACTTCCTTGGCCCGGTGCCCCGCCAATATGGTGACAACATTGGCAGCCCGGCCAACCCCACCTTTGCCACGCCGAATTTCGTCAGTCCGGCACGGCAACTGCAGGCATCTCTACGCTTCACCTTTTAAGAAAGGACATTTCCATGGCTCATATCGCAATTGAAGAAGGCTTACCCGGCATCCTCGGTCCCATGAAGTTTCGCCCCGAAACCACCGCACCCTTGCGCCAGCTCGCGGACGTTCTGCTGCGTGGCGAAAATACGCTCACTGCCGCCGAGCGCGAAACCATCGCGGCCTTTGTCTCGTCGGGCAACGACTGCCGCTTCTGCCAGCTTTCCCACAGCGCCGCCGCCGCCGAGCACCTGGGCGGAAAAGACGCGCACTATGCCCTGGTCGATTCGGTCAAGGCAAACTTCTCCACCTCCGCAGTGTCCCCAAAGTTGAAATCGCTGCTCGCCATTGCCGACAAGGTGCGCCAGGGCGGCAAGAACGTTACCGCGCAAGACATCGCCGCCGCGCGCGCGCAGCAAGCCTCCGACCGTGAGATCCACGACACGGTCCTGATCGCCGCCGCCTTCTGCATGTTCAATCGCTACGTGGATGGGCTGGCCACCTGGCAGCCCGAAGACCCCGTCGACTACCGTCCCATGGGTAAGCTGATGGCGCACTCCGGCTACGTCCGTACGGAGTGGGAGAAAGACTAAAGGATTCTTTCCCAGCCACCAATGCGGGTGCCCCATATCTCGCGCTTTTTGCGAGATGTGGGAAGTTCGCAGACTCCTGAAATGAAGGACTCCGAAGCTGTATAAGCCTCAGTATTTCGCCGCGATAATATCCCACTCGCCCCCGGGAACGTAGTCCTTCACCTCGACGGTCTTCGCGATCCCTGTCAGGCCGCTGGGCGAGTTCTTGCAGTCGGCTTGATAGTTCGTGCTATAGGGTGGGCGCCACAGCGGATACTCCGAGCAATCCGTGATTTGCGCTGTGATGGTCTTAAGTTCCCCAGAACCAGCGAGGAATGGTTCCCCGAGCGCGTAACCGGAAATTTCGCGCTTGTACCACACCGCCCCGAAATAGGAACCGTCTGTCAGGGTGTTGCCCTTGGACTGGGCGATGGAAGTCATCCATTTGAAGATGCAGCCGCCGCAGGTTACGTTCGCAACCCAGCCGGCAACGTTTTTCTTACCATTCCAATAGGGTGCCGTGTACTTGTCGAGATGGGCCCAGCCGCCATCGGTGACATTTGGCGAGACCCACACGATATAACTCGTATGCCCTCCCTCGAACCCGAGGAAATGCTCCGACGCAACAGAGAGCATGAGCGCATACGTGTTGCAGGCAGCAATCGGGAACCCGGTAAAGTTTCCCTCGTTGTCTTTTACATCCCAGCATTCGGGCGCCCGGCTTGGAAGCTGATGCGCCGGCAACACCGAGAAGTTCAATCTCGTCATGCCAGGGGAATAACAACCAATATGCGTCGGTTGAGGGTACAAAGGATCGCCGTCCAGCTGCTCTGCGTTGCCCTTGGAGATGATGCCGATCCCGTTGCCAAGATTCATGAACACGGAGTAATCATCAATGGATTTCTTGCTCGCCTGGTAGTTGTACACCAGCCCCGCGTCGATCACTGCCGGCGTCCCTGCGGAATCCCAGGTCGGGCTCCAACCACCCATGTAGCTGTACCCCCGGTCCCCGTGGGCGAAGTTGCCCGCCTTGCATGTCGCCGAAACCACTCCCTCCTGCTCATACCATGACGCGTCACTCGGGGGCGTCGGCGACGCAGGAAGCGGAACGGTGTAGATGCGGCGGTACGGACCAGAACCACCGAATAAGCCGGGGTTCCTGGTCGCGTTGTGAACCAGAGGATGCTCATCGCCAGGCAGAGCAGCAGCGCGAACGATCTCGTAGCTGCCTGCTTCTTCCGGCCGATTGTAGTGGATGGTGCCCGTGCCGCCATCCACGATCGCGACGCTCACCGAGTTCACAGCCTGGCCGGCGATCCGCTCCTTGAACTTCCGTGGCAGCGAATTCATGTAAGCGCGCATGAACCGCTGTTCGCCGGCTTCGAGTGCCGGGGAAACATAATCGCGGATGTCAGGACCGGCATCGAGAGCTTCTGAGCCCGCAGCTACATCCTGATCCGGAGCCTGTGCTCGCGCGCCGATTACCGGCGTCAAGGCCAATACAATACACGCCACATTGCAGAGTATTTTCACCATTCGCACCGCCCAGCGAATTGTACCCTCGCTGGGAATGCTTCCTGCATCGTTTTAGGGTAATGAGATTTGCGCAAAATCAAGTGACTGAAACACGGTTACCATTGCGATCTGTCCCGGTCACAGACTGAATCAGGCTCCAACCGTCGGCCTTCGGCCGCGCGGAGGATCACCACCAAAACCTGAATCATTGATGCTGTAAAGCAGCCAATCTTGCCCCTTGACGCGCGCGAGTCAGCAATTTACAGCTGTTTCGAGCGATTCTTCGCGCCGGGACGAATGCGAAGTTCGCGCGGCAAGCCTTGTTCATCTAATGGCTGGTAAGCAAGGTTTGACCAGAGGAAAAAACAACATGACGAAAACGATAAATCTTGGCGGCGCCTTCACACTTCCGGGCACCACGTTGACGGTGAACCGCATGGGCTACGGCGCGATGCAACTCGCCGGACCGCAGGTGTTTGGACCGCCGCGTGATATGGATGCTGCGATTGCAGTTCTGCGCAAAGCCGTCGATGCCGGCGTGGACCATATCGACACCAGCGACTTCTACGGTCCGCATATCACCAACCAGATCATCAAGCAGGCCCTTCATCCCTATCCGGATCATCTCGTCATCGTCACCAAGCTGGGCGCTCGCAGGGGTGCGGACAAGTCCTGGATTCACGCCCGTTCGCGTCAGGAGCTCATCGACGGAGCTCACGACAACCTGCGCAATCTGGGGCTCGACGTGCTCGATGTAGTGAATCTGCGGGTTGGAGGCATGATGGGGCCCGGAGGAAGGGTCGATCGAAGAACCGCTCACCGCGCTTGCCGACCTCAAGCGTCAGGGACTGATCCGCCATCTCGGTCTGAGTAACGTAAACCCGAAGCAGCTTGGAGGAAGCGCAGAAAATCACAGACATCGTCTGCATACAGAATTTCTACAACGTAGCCCATCGCATCGATGACGCCTTTATCGATGACCTCGAGAAGCAACACATCCCCTATGTGCCGTTCTTCCCGTTAGGCGGCTTTACTCCGTTGCAGTCCTCGACGCTCGATGCTGGCGGCAGCCTCGCTTGGGGCCACGCCCATGCAGGTCGCGCTCGCCTGGCTTCTTCATCGCTCGCCCAACATTCTTCTGATCCCCGGCACCTCCTCGATCAAACATCTGGATGAGAATCTCAAAGCCGCAACCTTGGAAATCCCCTCCGGAGTGCTGGCCAGTCTCGATTCGATCGCCGGAAATCCTGGGAAATAAAACTGGGTGCCCCACGCAAGCCCGCTTTTGGGCTTGCGTGGGATAGCCAACCTCAACCTTTTGATGGATGCCAACGGCGTTTCCGCGATCTAGACTCGCGACCATGGCAATTCCCACTGAACCCATTGGCAGTGTTCCCCGCCCGCCGCGGCTACTTGAATCCATGGCCGCCTACCAGGCAGGAAAGGTTACCGCGGCGGCCCTCAACGATGCTTGCTCCGAAGCATTGCGCGACACCATCGAGCGCTTTGAGCAGACCGGCTCGCCGGTCATCAGCGATGGAGAACAGACCAAGCCAAGCTTTGCCACCTACCCGCTGACCGGGCTGACCAATCTCGCGCCCGATGGAGTTACCATCCCTTTCGCCGACGGTCATGTACGCCAACTACCGCGTTTGACCGCGGGACCGTTCCGCTATGGTGTGCACGCCAAAAGCTACCTGGAAAAGGCTCGCACCTACACCCAATTGCCGGTAAAACAAGCCGTGATCTCCGCATCGGCGCTGAGCCTGCTCTACCCGGCGCAAGGAATTCCAGGCTATCCTCGCGAAGCCTTCCTGCATGATCTGATCGCGGAAGCAGTCAGCGACATTCGCGGCGCACTCGATAGTGGAGCTGCGAATGTCCAGATCGATTTCACCGAGGGCCGTCTGTCGCTCAAGCTCGATCCTTCCGGCGGTTTGCTGCGCAACTTTATCGCCCTCAACAATCAGGTGCTCGAGCACTTCAGCGAGCAGGAACGATGCCGCATCGGAGTACATGCTTGCCCCGGAGGCGACCACGACTCCACCCACAGTGCAGACGTGGACTATGCCGCACTGCTTCCTGATCTCTTTCAGCTCAAGGTGGGTCGCTTCTATCTCCAGTTAGCGAGTGAGCCGGACCGCAAGCGGATCCTGCATCTTCTCAAGCAACTGATCCAGCCTCATCACCTGGTGTTTGTAGGGGTGATCGATCCCATCGATCCCAAAGTAGAAACTCCCACCCAGGTACGCGATCGCGTGCTGCAAGCGGCCGCTCTTCTCCCGCTGCAACAATTCGGCACCACCGACGATTGCGGTTTCTCTCCGTTCGCCGACGATCTCTCAACCGCGCGCGATCTCGCCTTCCAGAAGATTCAGGCGCGGGTAGAGGGAACAGAGCTCGCGGCCAGCGAACTAGGACTTTAAATCGAGCGGCGGGTTCTCGCCGGCCAACTCACCGTTGCTTCGGGCTGCCTTCCGGCGCGGAACTGACAATCGTGTTGAGCGGAACCGCAGTCGTTCCCGCGAGGTTCGAGTTCAAGTCGTAGACACCGCTTTCCATCCGGACTCCCTCGTCAGGCGCATCGATCTCCAGGTACAGATTCACGCCATTGGTCTGCGCTGCCTTGTATTGCGTGGCATCCAGGTTCAGGTTGACCTGCCTCAGCATCCAGTTGAGCGGCTTGCCATCGCGGTTGTAAACCACCAGGCCGGTTTCGACGCTCACATGTTGCCGGCCGTCCGCAACCGGATCGAATCGCAAGCCACTCGCATTGATCAGAAAGTCCACCTTGTAGCGGGTGAGCGGGCCTTTCAGGTTGGAATTGTCTCCGCCCTGGCCGGGAATCCCAGCCGGAGTCCGTCCGGTCAACGCGGGCGCCGCTCGGGGCGGGGCGCTCCCCCGTACCACCCGCACCATGAAAGGAACCTCGGTCGAGTCCGGCAGGCCGGCGTGCAGCAATGGCGACAACCGGTCGACAACCGGCTTGGGGGTGGGTTGAGAGGTAGAAGGCTGCGCGCCCTTCGCGTCATCGGCAAAGTAGCCGCGGCGGTAAGCCAGCCGGTAGCCGGGTTTATTGGCCAGATCCACCTGGATCTTACGGAATCGTCCATCCGTGGCTTGGTTCGCGGAGGTGTAGGTCAGCGTGTAGAAATACGACGCATGTTCCGCCACGCGATTCAGGGCATCGACTAAACCATTGGTATTGTAAAACGCCTCGCCCCCGGTGGCTTGAGCGATCACCTGCATGCTGGCATGGTTGGCATTGCGCTCCTCGGCGTCGTCCCGCCGAGGTCTTGAAGCTTGCTCGGCCTGTCGTGCGTCGATGCTGGCGCTGTAGGCCGAGTCGGTGACCAGGCCTTCGGCGGCGACCGGATAAACGGCTATCTGGGCAGAGGCCAGCAAATCGTTCGTCTTGCGGACTTCCTCCTGGTCATCTCGTTGCGCACCGAATGCGTCTGGCATCTCGGGATTTGGGAAGATCACCGACGGAAACGCGCCCGAGAACCAGACCACGTTCTTGCGTCCTGGAATTCCACCAAGGTAGTGGGCGAGCTCTTGCAAGGCTTGGAGCGTCAACCCGATGCGCACCCCGCTCCGGGTAGAGATTTGTTCGGACCAAAACTCCCGCATGGCGGCGGCCGCGTCCGCGGCATGGACTGCGGTGGCGGCGATCGTCTCCTGGTTGGCGACCGTTTCCGCATTCGTTTGCAGAAGCGGCGAGATCTGCCTTCCAACTCCATTTTCCGGGTTATTGATGGCCCCCATCAGAAGCGCCGGATCGTCGGTAAACCCCTGTATAAAGCGCAGCTGGGTCCCCAGCGTAAAGATGGCGATTCTACGTCCCGGTTGCAGCGTTTTGAGATATTTCAGGGTTTGCGCCCGGACAAATCTTTGATCTTCCAGCGGTGTATTGAGGGAATCGAGCACCAGCACGGTTACCGAATCCCCCACCTTCACCTGGGGAACATTGGAGAAAAGGTTCGGAGGCTGATCCGAGTGTTCCGCCTCCAGCGGCTGTTGCGCTCCGCTGTGCTCCTCGAAGTAAGTAATGGCCTGCGGATGTCCGTCTTCCCGCACCCGGAAGTCTTCCTTATGCAGTCCCGTGAGCGAACGGCGATTCTTCCCCGTCACCACCACATCAAGAACAACAATCCGCGCATTCGCCTTAAATACGCGCGGCCCATTGTCGCGTGGTGATGCCGTCTGGCTATGCAGAAGCGCGGAAAACACGCCAGCAAAACATGCGAGTAACAATAAGCGCAGAAGCACCGGGAGCCCCTTGGATCTCAGACCTAAGAAGGCTACCTAAGTCTTATGGGTCTGACAAGCGTCCAGTCAAGCCGCTGGCCGCGCCACTGATGCGGGTGTCCCATATCTCACGACGTTCTTTGTCGGGAGATGTGGGAAATAAAGCCGCCCTTGCCCCCTGACTCCGCACCATTCCAATCGTTCGGAGTGCAATCGCAACTGTTCCTTTATCCGCTCTTGCCCTCACGCCCTCACGGCTGCATGGGCAAATTCATCAGCGGGCTCGATGAGTAAAAGTCAAATGGCCGCAGAGTAAAGTCATGCCACATGGTCGGCATCTGCGGCCAATCCTCCGGCCGCGGCACGTGGTGAAACGCCATCGTGTACCAGGCGACGATATCCGTGTTCAGGATGCTGCGATTCTGCTTGACCCACACGGGAAGCCCATCCGTGCCTTTGCTGCCTGACACATAAACCCCGGCCGCGTATCTTTCCTTGGCGTCGTAGGGCGTCACCCATAATTGGTGGTCGGAAAATCCGGCGCGCTTCTGCGGCCAATCCTCCGGCGACAACAACGAAACCCCCGTCAACCCAGGCATGATCTCGAAGCTGGTCGGGTAGCCGAGTTCGTTATGCACCGCTGGATTGGTAAACCGCCACATCGCCGGATGTTCGATGCTGATGTTCTGCATCGCCGTGCCTTCATTGCTCATGGTCTTGGGCGCCATCGCCCATATCGTCTTGCGCGGACTCGTCGCCGGCAGCTTGTACTGCACCAGCTTGTCAACTTCAAAATTGTTCTGTGTCCCATCCACGTCGATATCCAGGCGGAACGAAAAGAAGTGGTCGTGATCGACACCATCAGTGAATGGGGCAACCAGGTGGCCAAATTCCACCGTGTTCCCCTCCGCGTCCTTGCCCATGATGTCGCTCGACATCATCTCCGACGCCTTCTCTTCCTTCACCGGCTTCACTTCCAGCTCGCCCGTAGCGCCCACCGCAACCGTGATAGCGCCTTCCTGCTCGAACCGCCAGTCAAGAATGTAATCGTAGTTGCCCACTACCGCGACGGTGCGTAATACAAGCTCACGGCCGGGTCTGCCCGCAACGCCCTCCGGTTCCCAATGCCGCCACGAGGGATCGCCAAGTGTACGTTCGAACAGGCAGGCCAGCTGCGGCCGAACAAACGGCTGCCCGTTGTCGTGAAAAAACGTTCCGCTGAAGTAGGTGGCGTAGTCGGGACAGTCGGTCCCTTTTTGCAACGGCTTGGCAATGCCCAGGCCGGTGTTCATGAAGTATTCCCCGGCATCCAGAAACACGTGCGAATTCCACGTCTCCTCCGGATCCATATAAGGCACGTACATCTCCGACAACGAACCTTCATATAACACCGAGCGCCGCTTCCCCTGGTAATCGAGAGACGCCATGTTGATCACCGGCCCGCTGCGCGGATCGACGCGGAAACGAAAGTGCCAATTCTGCCAGCTCACTTCTCCATCCGTGATGGTGAAGCTGGGACCTTCCGGCTGCGACACAACGATAGGTTTGGTTCCGGGAAGCGCGGGGCCGCCCTCAGAGTCATAAATTAGGCTGACCGGCGCCATCGGCGTAATGCCGTAGTCGGTAAACCGGGTCACTTTCTTGCTCGCCATATCGACGGTGAAAAACATGCCGCCAACCTCGCGATCTTCCGCCCCTTGCTCTGCGTCGATGTTGTACTCACAACCTCCCCAGCCGATTCTGCGACCGTCCTGTTCGGGCAGGGCAATGTAGCCGCCCGGCGTTGCATAGCAGGTGACAAGATTCAGGTCGGTGATGCCGCGCTTCTTCAGCGCCTCCACGATCCGTGGATCATGCTTCACCGCGTCGTTAACTTCTTGCTCCTCGGTGGTGGTGTATGGAGCCTGATAGCCCTTCAGCTCCTCGAACGATTCCACCTTGGCGGTCGAGATATTCACTAACGCCGCATAGGAATGGCCTTTGTAATACAGCACTACATCCGCTTTGCGCACGATCGGTGAGCCCGGCTTCCAATCCAACACATCCTGCTTCAGCGGCTCGTGCAACAGCACGCTGCTGAAAATCGTCTTCTCTTCGGTATGGCCGGCATCCCGCAGCGTCTTATACACCACCCAATATTCCGCCGCTGTCAGCGCGTCAAGGGGATGATGAACGGCGGGGGGCAGGGCCGCAACGGGAAGCGTAGCAAGCAGGGAACCAAGGCATGCGAATGCTGCGAGACGAATGAGCGAGCGGAAAAAATACACTTCGGAATAACCTCCGGGAGTAGAAGAACTCCCTCCAGAAAATGCTGTTTCACACAGCGGGCCGACAGATCCATTGCTGGGTCAGCGAGTTAGCGACAGGGCTATCGCAGGATTGAAACCAAAGATAGCGAAGCAGCCCACCAAAGTCAACGTATATTCAACCCTACGCTCGGTGGCCCCGCTCTCGCCTTTGAGCTCGCAGGAAAACGCCGCGGTGTATCATGGCGCGGCTTCAGCCCAATGCTTTCGAAGGGTAGGGGCTTCAGCCCGTACACAAACCAAACCACAATCATTTCGGCTTTAGCCGCTGAGGCAATGATTTCTCTGGTCAGGAAACTATGCAGCGGAGCAACCCCGAAAAAGATGCGCAACACCCTAACCGAAAATTCCATAACTCAGCTAGGATCAAAAAACCAGGAAAGGAAATCCACGTGGCAAGATCACTGGTTGTGGGTAACAAGAAGCCGGGCCTTGAGCGCGTGCTTGGTCGCCGCGATCTGGTGTTGTTGTTCGTGGTGGCGGTAGCCAACCTGAATCTGATCCCCGCGATCTCCTCCTCTGGTCCGGTCACTCTCTGGCTGTGGATGTTAGCTCTTACCTTTTATTTCTGGCCACAGGGCGCGGCGGTCACCGAGCTGGCGCAGAAGTGGCCGGGAGAAGGCGGCATCTATCTTTGGGCCAAGCGCAGTTTCGGCGAGCAGCACGGCTTTCTTGCCGGTTGGTGTTACTGGCTCTCGAACGTGGTCTACTTGCCCACCGTAGTTCTCTCCTGCGTCGGAGTGGCGGTCTACGTCGCCGGTCCCCGCATCCAGAAGCTTGCTGACAGCCACGCCTTCACCGGCATCGCTTCGCTGCTCATCATCCTCTTTCTGCTCGCGCTCAATGTGCGCGGCCTCTCCCTGGGCAAATGGATCAACAATCTTGGCGCCCTCGGCACCATCGGCGGCGCGGCCATCATTTGCCTGCTCGCCTTCCTGACCCTGAAACATAATGGCAGCGCATTGCATTTCTCCGCCCTGCGGCCAGACTTTCACGACTGGCGTCTCTTTGCCGCCTTCGGCACTATCTGCTATAGCCTGCAGGGACTCGACCTGGCGTCGATCATGGGCGACGAGATTCGCGATCCCCGTCGCAATCTCCCCATCTCCATCTTCCTCGGCGGCGTCATTGCAGGATTGATCTACTTCGGCACCACCCTCTCCATGCTCATCGCCATGCCGCAAAAAGAGATTGGCGTGCTCGCCGGCATTCTCCAGGCCATCAATGTCATGAGCACGCGCACCGGCCTGATCGGCGTGGTCGCCCCGCTCGCCCTGCTCGAATGCATCGCGATCCTGGGCACCGCATCGGCCTGGTTCAGCGGCGCCGCGCGTCTCCCTTTCGTCGCCGGAGTCGATCGCTACCTGCCCGCGATCGTCGGCCGTGTGCATCCCCGCTACCACACGCCCTACGTCAGCCTTATCCTCTTTGCCATCCTGTCCTCCTTGCTCATCGCCACCAGCTTTCTCGGCGTCTCGGTAGGCGAAGCCTATCTCACCATGCTCGACCTGGCCGTGGTCCTGCAGCTCTTACCCAACTCCTACATGTTCCTGGCTTTGCTCAAGCACACCTGGAGCAAGGGCAGCGAGCTCAATGCCAACAAGGCTTACCTAACCGCCAATGCGGTCGCCGGCCTCGCCGCCACTACCGTCGGATTGATTGTGGCCTTCATCCCCTCGCGCCAGGTCAATTCCGTCTGGATCTTTGAAGGGAAACTGGTCGCCGGATGCCTGATCGTCTTCGGCGCCGCCTTGTTCTTTTATCAACGAGGTCTGCGCCAGGCGCGCAATGAGCCGGCGGAGGCTATCGCCAGCTGACGGGTGCCCGATTCAAGCCGTTTTGTGGCGTCAGTGGGAACGTAACCGAAGCTCCGCATTTTTAGTTGGCGCTTGGCTGCTTACCGATGCACTATTCATGCATAGACCGAGAAACGAGGGAAATGCCTGTGACTCAGTCCTACCCGGTAGCTGATGACAGTCATGTCTTGACCATGGAAGAGATCACCAATCTCACCGAAGAGGGCGGCAAGCCAGCCGATACCCTCATGAACGTTGTCGCCCTGATAGCCACCCGGTTCAGGACGGATGTGTGCTCCGCTTACCTGCTCGAGCCGGATCGGTCGAACCTGGTGCTGGCCGCGACCCTGGGTCTCCATCCGCGATGCATCGGCACCTTGCGCATGCCGCTCAACGAAGGGCTGGCCGGCCTGGTTGCGGAACAGGTCATGCCGGTAGCCGTGGAAGATGCCAGAAACCATCCGCGCTTCAAATACTTCAAGGAGTCGGGCGAAGAGGTATACCACTCCTTTCTGGGTGTGCCCCTGATCGACCGCGGAGTTCTCCAGGGGGTTCTGGTCGTGCAGACCAAGGAGCCTCGTGTATTTAAAGAGACCGAAATCCGTATGTTGACGGAGGCAGCCAACCAGGTCGCGCCCGTGGTCAGTGAGGCGCGCACTCTGGATCGCTTCATCGCCCCGTCTCAGGAACGTCTCTGGTCGCTCGCCCGCAACTTGTGGTGGTGTTGGGACCACGACTGCATCAGCCTGTTTCGCGATCTGAATCCCACACGCTGGTGGCAGCTGAACCAGAATCCAATCGCCCTGCTCAACGAGATGCCGCTGGAGGAGATCGAGCGCCGCGCAACCAAAATGGGTCTGCACAGCCGCATCAACTACGTCTATCGCCGCCAGCAGGAGTATCTGCGCGCGGACCGTACCTGGGGAGCAACCAGTGCGGGCGTGCTCCGGCCCCGGCCGGTAGCCTACTTTTCCGCCGAGTTCGGCCTCCACGAATCGCTCCCCATCTATTCCGGAGGCCTGGGCGTGCTCGCCGGCGACCATATCAAGAGCGCATCCGACCTGGACATCCCACTGGTAGGCGTCGGCTTGTTTTACGGTCAGGGCTACTTCCTGCAACGACTCGACAAGACCGGATGGCAGCGAGAGGAATATCTCCAGACCGATGTAAATCAACTGCCCATGCAGCCCGCCATTGGCCACAACGGAGAACCGGTGGTGGTGGAAATTCAAACCCGCGGGGGTTCCATCCGCGCCAAGGTCTGGCGCGTGAAAGTCGGCCGCTGCGATCTGCTTCTGCTCGACTCAAACGTCGCCGGCAACGCGCCTGAAGATGTCGAGCTAACCTCTCGCCTCTACGGCGGGGATGGCCGCACCCGTATTCGCCAGGAACTGCTGCTCGGTGTCGGCGGCTTTCGTGCGCTGAAGGCCATGGGCATTTCTCCCGGAGTTCTCCATCTCAACGAGGGCCATAGCGGCTTTGCGGTACTCGAGGCAATCCGCACTCGCATGCAGGAAGAAGGTGTGGACTTTGACACCGCCGCCAATCAGGTCCCCCGCGAAGTAATCTTCACCACGCACACGCCCGTGCCCGCCGGCCACGACCGCTTCCACGCCGATCTCATCGAGGAACATCTCGGGCCGCTGCGTGAAGAGCTGGGTATTTCGCCCCACAAACTCATGAGCATTGGCCGCGAGCGCCCCGGCGACGACCATGAATTATTCTGCATGACCGTCCTCGGGCTCAAGCTCTCGCGCCGCGCCAACGCAGTTTCTTCTCTCCATGGCGAAGTCTCCCGGGCGATGTGGAAGAGCCTTTATCCAGGCAAGCCGGAAGACGCGGTGCCCATCGGCCACATCACCAATGGCGTGCACGTGCCCTCCTGGCTGGCCCCGCAAATGTGCCGTCTCTACGATCGCCATCTGGGTGTCGGCTGGCACCACCAGATCAGGGCTGACCGAGGCTGGGACGGAGTGGAGAAAATCGACGACGGGGAACTCTGGGAAACCCACCTCAGCCTGAAGTCGCAGCTCATCGATTTCGTCCGCCGCCGCGCCCGCGAGCAAGCCGAACGCCGCGCGGAAACACCGGAGAGTACGCAGCGGTTCAACAAAATACTCACCCAGGATGCGTTGACCATTGGCTTTGCCCGTCGCTTCGCTACTTACAAGCGAGCCAATCTGATCCTGGCCGACATTCAGAGGCTGTCGTCGATGGTCAACGACCCCAAGCGTCCGGTGCAGTTCCTGTTTGCCGGCAAGGCCCACCCTCATGACGAGCCGGGAAAAACGGTTCTGCAGCAAATCGCCGAGATGATGCGCGATTCGCAATTTGCCGACAAGTTTGTATTTATCGAGGACTACGACATCAACGTCGGGCGCCACCTGGTGCAGGGCGTCGATGTCTGGCTCAACAATCCCCGCCGCCCTCTGGAGGCTTCAGGCACCAGCGGCCAGAAAATCGTGCTCAATGGAGGGTTGAATCTTTCCGTGCTCGACGGCTGGTGGGCCGAAGCGTATGACGGTGTCAACGGCTTCGCCATCGGCAACGGCAGAACCCACTCCAACATGGATGTGCACGACAGCCGGGACGGAGAAGATCTCTACCGCGTTCTCCGCGACCAATTGATCCCGCTCTACTATCAGCGCGACAAAGATGGCCTCCCCCGAGGATGGATCACGCGCATGAAGCGCACCATCCGCACTCTGGGCTGGCGTTTCAGTGCCGACCGCATGGTAATGGACTACACCACCAAGTGCTACGTTCCGGCGGCCGGAGGCACCTCAAGCGAAACCAAACCCCCCTGCTAGCGCCGACTTTCCTGGCCGCAAACCCGGTGGTTCCATACCGCCGGAGTTTCCTGTGGGCCGATTGGAGCCAATGGCTCAAAGCCCTAACGCGGACCGTTTCCCCCCTGCCCCTGCGGCCTTGATTGCGGCCGCGGCTGATTCTGTGGCCGGGGCGCCGGGCGATTCTGAGTGGAGGCTGGCCGCTGCTGCGCGGGCTTCGTCTGCGGCGCAGGCCTCACCTGGGGCGCAGGCCGAGTTGTGGCTGGCTTGGTTTGCGGCCGGTTGTTGGATGGTGGGCGTTGCTGCGGCGCAGGCCTGGTGTTCGGAGGCTTGGTGTTCGTAGGCCTCTGCTGCGGCGGCCGATAATTTGGTGTGCCTGGTTTGACCGGCTGGATCGACGGTCCCCCACCGTTCGGCGGCCGGTTGTTATTGGGCGGCCGAGTATTGCCGGGCGGCCGCGTGTTGCCCGGGCCCGTCACCGGGCGATTATTGCCGGGAGGCCGGTTGTAACCCGGTCCATTCGTGGGCGGCTTGTAGCCAGGCCTGGTTCCCGGCCGGCTGTACGACGGATAGTGAACGGGTCTGGGAGGACGGTAGTTCGGCGGACGGTAGCCCCAGTTGCCGCCGTACCCGGGACGGCCGCGATAAGGCACAGGGCGAGGCCGATACCAGGGATGCGGCGGACGATACCCGCCTCCCCAACCACCCCACCGGGCCCGGTTGTAATAAACATAGTGTGAGTTCCAGTTCCAACCCCAGCCACCCCATCCCCACGGCTGGCTGACCAGCAGCGCGGTAATGCCGATGCCGATGCCAAAGGTGACTAGCCCCACATTCAAACCAGATCCGGCATAGACCACGGTGGGGTCATATTGCGGTACATACACCACCTGCGGATTCACCGGTTGAATCACGTAGATGGGTTGGCTTGCGTTGGTTTGCACTTCGACTTGTTGTTGTGGTGTGCTGCGCAATGCGCCCGCGGCATACGCCTGCGCCCGCAAACGCTGGATGGATGCGGAAACCTCTCCCTGGTTCGCCGTGACCGCCGCCCCAATGGCGGCATAGTCGTCGATGTTCTCCGCCATCATCGTCAAAACCTGGGGAAAGGCGACCAGCGCAATGAACGCCGGGTCGAACCCCTGTTGCTGCGCGGCTTCGGTCAACTGCGAGACGCTGAGGTTACGGTTCTGCGCCAGCCAGTTGTCCACGTCCAGAATCTCCTGCGGATTGGTGGACGCGGTGGTGATCTGGGCGAGAAGAGAATCGGGGTAGAGTGCAATCGGAGCCAGCAGTTGATCCAACTCCTGCGGCGTGGGTGGCGGCGGCCCCTGCGCTTGAAGGTCGGGAGCAAGGCCTTGAAACACCACGAGGGTGATCAGCAGAAGAGCTGCGGACAGACTGGGTTTACGCTGCATGCAAAGACTCCCAAGTGCAACAAGTCGAGGCAGCCACCGAGACAGCCAACCCCCAGGAACCACAATCTTACTGTAGGACCCGGTCTATGAGACTAACCCGGCAGCTGAGTTTGCTCAATCCAGGCCGAGCTCTGGATGTGGGTATAACGAAAAACCTGGGGAAACTTCAGGCCATACCCGAGACACCGGTCAAAGCTGATATGCGCCAGCCACACGAGTGAGACTTGCCCGGCCACCGCCGATCCCTGGCGCCAGGCAAACAGGCCCAGGCCCAGGGGCAACACGTAGCAGTGGACGAGATTATAAAAAACCGGCGCCGCTTTATGGGCAGAGCCCACATAACCCAGCAGCGACACGTCGGGTACAAAAAACAGCAGGGCGAACAGTCCCCAGTGGCCGGGGTAAAGGTGTTGGTAGGCTAGGCATCCGGCAAACAGCGCAAGCAGTGCCTCCAACCTGAGCAGCACATCGGGGCGCGTAAGGTAAAAAGGATGGGCGTTCATCGCATCAGATTACATTCGAGCCGCCGGGAAGAGAAACAGTGCCGGGTAAGGGCTCGCACCTTTTCCTGCGTGCTTCCATCGGCCCCCAGGTGATTTAGCTTGCTTGCGGTTCTTTGGGGTGGGATACTTCGGTTCAAAATTGAAGGCCGTGCGATGTTTGCTTGATATGCAACAAGCGCGCTGTTAAGAGGTTACTGTATGGCGAGTGTAGCCGGACTGGGGTCGGATGAGGGCGTGATCGCGCCAGGGGCTCCCGAGGAGTTAGCCGGACCCCCTCATGCTGCGTTAGAAGCGTTGCGGCCAGTGGCCCGGGCGGAGCGCATCAGCAGCATGGATGTGCTGCGCGGCTTTTCCCTGATGGGCATCCTGGTGATGAATATTTGCGATTTCGCCTATGGGTACGCTAACTATGCGTTCCCGCTCAGCACGGTCAAGCCCGTCTTTAACGGCCCGCACTGGAAGGTGAATACCGCCCTCTGGTTTATGCGCTGGATTTTTGCCGAGGGCAAGATGCGCGCGCTGTTTTCCATGTTGTTCGGCGCCGGTGTGATCCTGCTCACGGAGCGCGCGCTCTCCCGGGGCGCGGGGATTCGCGCAGCGGATATCTACACCCGCCGCAACATGTGGCTGGTGCTCTTCGGCATGCTGCACGGATATCTGATCTGGAGCGGCGACATCCTGTTCTATTACGGCTTGGCCGCGCTCCTGTTCCTGTTTCCCTTTCGCAATGTTCGTGTAAAACGTTTGATCTGGGTGGCGGGGATCATTCTCGTGCTCAACTCCGCGATGATGGTCACCGCCCAGTACAAAATGTGGACCAGCGCCAAAGAGGGAGCGGCCAAGGCCAATGCCAAACTTGCTCAACACCAGACCCTGACCGAAGACGAGCAAGCTTCCCTGAAGGATTGGAGCGATACCCAGGACAGGTGGTGGATGCCCGCGAAAAAGAGAGATAAAGACATCGCCGCCATGCAAAAGGGGTACTGGAGCGCACAAGGGCACGAGGCTAAAGACGTGCTCCAGGGCGAGCTCAAAGGCTCCTATTTCGGCTTCGGCGACTGGGTAGGGATGATGCTTCTTGGCATGGCCCTATTCAAAAATGGATTCTTGACCGGCCGGTTGAGCATGAAGACCTACGCATGGATCGCCGTAATCGGGCTTTCGCTATCGTGGGGTGTGAGTGGTCTGGGAGCATGGAAGGCGTGGGCCTCACATTTTGACATGCTCAAGACTTTGTTTTGGGTGTTCACCACCTATGACTTGGCTCGCGTCGCGGGCGCCCTGGGAAATGCCGCCCTGCTCTTGATTTTGTTGAAAGCAGGAAGTCTGAAGTGGCTTCTGGGGCGGGTCGCGGCCGTGGGACAGATGGCCCTGTCGAATTACCTGCTTACCAGCATCACCATGAAAGTCATCTATGTGTGGGGGCCCTGGCACTGGTACGGCTATGTGGAGTACTACAAGATCTACTACGCCGTGGCCGGTATGTGGTTGGTCAATCTGACCTTCAGCTCCATCTGGCTGCACTACTTCGAGTTTGGGCCAGTCGAGTGGCTATGGCGGTCGCTGACCTATTGGAAACGCCAGCCAATGCGGATTCGGCCGGCGTCGTCGGCGCCAGTCGTTGTCGACGCCGCCGCTTAATCGCTACAGCTTCATCCGGAGCCGCAAATCGTTGCGTACGCGCGCCGCCCTGGCTGCCATGCTGCCCAGCGGATTCTGCCCAGGGTCTAGCTTGCCGACCACGGAGCACGGAATTGCGGCTTCAGCAAAGAGGAAGCTCGCTCCGAGCCGCGAGTCAGGCGAAACGCTGCAGCGTCCCACTCCAGCAGCTCCTGCGTTCGAATGGCCACGTTGCCCAGCATCAGGCTTTCTACGATCGGCTCTTCAAAGGCATAGTTGGCGCTGGCCGGCGGCCCGCCATGACAGGCCCCAATCCACTCCAGGTAGTGTGCCCGGTCAGCCGAGGTCGCACTTGGGCCCAGTGCGGGCCGGGATGCGTCGAACGGCTCGTGGGGCGGCGACATCGGCGGCAACGGCGCAGCCAGATGGCCATCGAGCGATAGCAGCCGAGGAGACTGCGCCATGTACCCGGTCAGCAGTCGGCCCCGCTCCCCACTGTAGAGAATGCCTTCTCCGCCTACACTCATGTCCACGTCAGGCGCCAACCCGGATGGCCGCTCCGGCTTGATTCCGCCGTCGTACCAGTGGAGTTCGACCGCGGGCTTGCCGGCCCTCGCCGGAAAACGGTAATTGAGCGTGGACGCGACCGGATAGCAATCAGGGAAAAGCTCGGTAGAACTGGCATAAACCTGCTCCGCTGCGCCCAGTTCCAGGGCACGCACGATGGTGTCGAACCCGTACTCCCCCATATCGCCGATCGCCCCGCAGCCATAGTCGTACCAGGCCCTCCATATAAAGGGAAGATACGCATGGTTGTAGGGTCGAAAGGCTGCGGGGCCAAGCCACATATCCCAATTCAATCCCGCTGGCACAGGCTCCGCAACCGTGGGCGTACGCAGTCCCTGCTTCCAGAATGCCGATGCCCGCGTGGTCCAGATATCGACTCGATGTACTGGCCCCAGAACATCGTTCCGCACCATATCGATCACCCGGCGCGACTCCGCCGTCTGCGAGTTGAAGATAGACACTTGCGTGGCGCGCCCAGTCTCCTTGGCCACCTTCGCCATTTGCCGGGCCTCCCAAACGGAGTGTGCCATCGGCTTTTGGCTATATACATGTTTTCCCGCCTTCATGGCGGCGATGGTGATAATCGCGTGCCAGTGATCGGGAGTGCTCACCACCACCGCATCAAGATCCTTTTCCTTCGCCAATAGCTCGCGAAAATCTTCATAGGACGCGCAGCCCTGGTAACTGCCTTTGCCCGTGTTGTTGGCGTAGAAGCCGTTCACAATGGATTGTGCGACTTCGCGGCCCGCGGTGGGGCCCGCCAGCGACTCGCCCCAGGCCGGTTGCTGCAGAAGCAACCGAACCTTGTCTCGCAGTTCGTTGGGCCCCCAATCCAGATAGTCGCTCGATCCCCGGTTCACGTCGCACACCGCCACCACCTGCACCTCAGGCATGCGCAGCAAATCCATGGTGACGCGCAGGCCCTGCGAGCCGACCCCGATACAGGCAACGGTGAGCTTGTCGCTGGGTTTCGGCGTTGCCACGGCAGCGGCCCATCGCGGCGTCATCAACGCTGCCGTCGTAGCTCCTGATGCGTATAGAAAATCGCGGCGGGTGGGACTCTCCATGAAGCTCTCCGTTTCAAAAGGTATCAGCTAACTGTCAACGCCTGCGATACGGCTGCGTGAACTACCGTTCCAACTCCAAAATCCTTGCGTAGACCCGTTCATACGCCTCCACCATCGTTGCAATGGAGAACCGCTCTTCCACCCTGCGCCGGCAGGCATCATCCGCAATCGAAGGTACCCGATCCAGCGCTCTCACCGCTTCATCGACGTTGCTCACCAGAAATCCCGTTACTCCGTGCTCGATCACCTCCCGGCAGGATCCGAGATCCATCGCAATCACGGGAACCCCTGCCGCATTCGCCTCGGCCAGCACCAGTCCAAAGCGTTCCGGAATGGTGTTGAGATGCAGAAGAGCGAAGGCGCGCGCGAACAAGGCATTCTTCTCCTCCACTCCCACAGGTCCTACGTAGCGGATCTGCTTATCGTCGAGGTGAGGCTGAATCTCATCCCGGAAGTAGCTCGCATCCTGCACAATACCGGCGATCAGCAATCGCCTGCCGCTTTCGAGGGCGGTCTCGATCGCCAGGTGAACTCCTTTGTCGGGGTGGATCCGGCCAATGAAGAGAAGTTCCTCCCCGCCGCGCGTGCGCTGCGGATAGAGTGCGAGGTCGATTCCGTTGTAGACCGTCGCCAGGTAATTCAGCCCTGGCGCCCGATCCGAATCGCTGATGGAAACGAAATACCCGTCACGGTACTTCTGATACACCGGCATGATGCGCGGAGAAGAGAAGCCGTGGATCGTGGTCAACACCGGGGTCTTCACCAGCCGGGTGTAGGCCAGAGCCATAAAGTCATAGTGGCTGTGAATCAGGTCAAAGTCCGCGGCGTGCTCGAAGGCCTCCGCGATGTGCAGGTATTCAGCCACTTTGGGATCGATGGAAGGATCCTCTTCATATCCCCGATCCACCACCGCGTGCAAATGCGCGCGGGTGAGCGAATCACCGCTGGCGAACAGGGTCACATCCCATCCCCGCGCGACCAGGCCTTCGGCGATGTTGCTGGCCACCGTCTCCCAGGCGCCGTACTGCCGTGGCGGCGTACGCCAGGCAACCGGCGAAAGAATCGCTATTCTCTGATTCGAGTCCATCGTTGTTAACTCTGCCCCAGCATGTGTCGCTGGGAATCACCCCAAATGAATTGTCATCTCGAGCGAATTGGAAGGACCTGTGGTGCGCCCCAGTCCACCAACAAATGCAAACGGAAGGCGCCCCCAAACAGAATTGTCATCCCGGCCGAAGTGGAGGGATCTCTGTGTGGATGCTCCCTCCTGGGAATGTTTTCGGCAGATCTTAAGGGTAGAAATACGTTCATTTCCCACATCTCCCCGCAAAGTGCGCGGTGAGATATGGGGCACCCGCATTTGTCAAAACTTCTAAGACATTGCCGCCAGCACATCCACCAGAGGCACGGTGGCAAAGCCGCTGGCATGATCGGCCAGGCCGTAAGGAATGATCAGCTGGCCCTGGTGCAACAAAGCGCCGCAGGAGTAGACCACGTTCGGCACATAGCCCTCACGCTCGCTCGGTTCCGGGGTCATCAGCGGTTCACGCAGCCGGCCGATCACTTTGGAAGGCTCCGCCAGGTCCAGCAGGAACGCGCCAATGCAGTACTGGCGCATTGGCCCCACTCCATGGCTCAGCACCAGCCAGCCCGCTTCGGTCTCAATCGGTGATCCGCAATTCCCAATCTGCACCAGCTCCCAGGGAAACGCAGGCTTCAACAGTAACTGCCGTTGATTCCAAAAGTGCACATTGTCCGAGCTCATCAGAAAAATATTCTCGTTGTCCTGTCGCGAAATCATCAAATAGTTGCCATTCACCTTCCGCGGGAATAGCGCCATGCCCTTGTTCTCCGCCTCCGGGCCGTTCAGCGAGATAAATCGAAAGCGAAGAAAATCAGAGGTCTCGAGCAGCTCCGGCATAATCACCCGGCCGTCGTACGCGGTAAAGGTCGCGTAGTACACGTGCGTCCCATCATCCTGGCGGAAGCGCACAAACCGGGCGTCCTCGATGCCGTTGCGCTGGGAGGGCGTGGAGGGGAAAATGATCCGCGCGGACAGATCTTGTTCTTCCTCGAACTGCACTTCGTAATTGGAACGGGCCAGCATCCAGATGCTCTGCGCTCTCAGTTGATCTTCCCCCGCTTCTCCATGCGCTTGGCCGGAGTTCCGTAACTCGGCCTCCAGTGCGTCTCGCAGGCCCTCCAGCCCGAACGAATCACCCAACCTCTGCAGTACCCGGGTGGTAAAGTCGCTCTCCAACCCGAGCTCCGCCAGTTTCCGCCGGAACAGCGGCCCTTCATACACCGTGTTGGCAATCTGACTCGGTTCGGTGAGCAAGCCGGCCACCGGATCCACCTCGATGCGAAGATCGCGGTGGATAACTCCACTGCGAAATGTGATGGAAGAGACATGTCCTTCCCCGGTTGCGCGCAAGCTCAGCACAAAGCGCACCGCGCCCTCGGGCAAGCCGGTTTGGTCAGGGTGTGCCACCATCGATGGACTAAATAGTGCAGCGGATTCCAGCGCATACTCGGCCAGAAAGTAAGAGCCGATCAGCCGGCGCCGTTGGGTGGAGAACTCGGCGTGCTCCGGCATGAGATACCGCAGCTGTTCAAACCGATCCAGAAAGCGTTGCCGCAAGTTAAGGTGGCGCTGCGAGAAGTCCACCGAGACTTGCTCCAGCAGCATGTCGACCTGCGCTTCCGGCACAGCCATGACTCTATCGATGATCCCGCGGATGCGCCGCGCATCCCCAGGCTCAAATTGGCGTAGAAGAACCCGCGACGGATCTGGCCTTAAGACGGTCTTGGAGCGTTTCAGAGCAAATGCCAGCGCAGTTTCGTTTTCCAGTGCAATCCCACTTTCCATCGGGGTTGGCTCAGATTCTGTGCTTCTCCGAGGTGACGTTTCGTTTTCCAGTGCAATCCCATTTCCCATCGGGGTTGGCTCAGATTCTGTGCTTCTCCGAGGTGACGTTTCGTTTTCCAGTGCAATCCCATTTCCCATCGGAGTTGGCTCAGATTCCGTGCTTCTCCGAGGTGACGTTTCGTTTTCCAGTGCAATCCCATTTCCCAATGAAGGCCCCTTTTTCTTCTCGGATTTCCTGTGTAGTGAGTCGGAGGCACCGCACTTCATGCGGCTTCCCTTAAGGAAAGCCCGCACACGCGGTCCTGGTTGAGAGCCTCTTGCAGGAAATCCTGGATCAGTGCTCCTCTATATTCGTTTCCACCGGCTCACTTGTGCAGCTATTCGAGTGAAAAGCTGCTCACACGTGCTCTCCCGGTACACATGTGCCACAGAGAACCGATGCTCTCCTGCTGGGAGCATTTCGCGGCTACATCTTTCGTGGAATCGCTTTAGCGTATGGAGATAGGCAGCGGGTAGTTCTCCGCTGTCACCGGTTGCTGGAAGCTGGTCAGCATATTCTGCGCCTGGCGCATTTCCACCAGCGATAGCAGAAAGGCCAGTGTGGACTCGGCTCCCTGGTTTCCGTTCACCCGGTCCACATGCAAGCCGTCTCGGCAGCCGCCCGTCTCAGGCACGTACAGTTCGAGGCCGAGATCGTTGCCTCCGATAAACCAGTCGAATGCATGTTGCGCCTGCTCATACCAGCGCAGGTCCGAAGTCGCTCGATAGGCTTCGAGGCAGGCCGCGACCGTCGCCTGGGCTTCGATCGGCTGCTGATCGAAGTTAGCCCGCGTGCCGCCACGGTGGTAGAAGCCGTTGCTCCCGATCGGCCGCAGGTGGCCTTTTTCCGTGGTTTGCTGCTCCGTCAGCCAGCGCAGAGTCTCCAGGCCGCGATGCAAGACAGCCTCCTGCCCGGTCGCCCGCCCACTCACAATCAACGCGTGCGAGAGCCTCGCGTTGTCGTAGGATAACTCTTCCTCAAACCAGCTCCAGTCAGCGTGCGCGTGCCGGTCGTAAAGCTCCATCAAACGCGTGGTGAGCGTCTCGCGCGCCTGGTTCACCTGGCTGTCACCGCCCAACCGGCGAAGATACTCATGAATGCCGAGCAGCCCGAAAGCCCACGCGCGCGGCGAGCTGAACTCGGTTAACGCGGGCAATGCGTTCGCGAACAGCTGCCCGGCCATCATCTGAAAATTGCGCAATTGCGAACGCCCTACGCCCACCCCGAGCGCCCACAGTGCGCGGCCATGGCTATCCTCGGATCCTTGTTCGTCCAGCCAACGGCGATCGAAACTCATGTGATTGTGAAACCGGCCACTCACCGGGTCGAAAGCGTGGTGCAAAAAAGCGGCACAGGTGCTGGCCAGGCCGCGCTCATGCTCCGCATCGTCGCTTAACTCCCCGATCAGCACGGCAAGAATAAACGCCCGAGCGTTATCGTCGGTGCAATAGCCTTCGCTGAAATTGGGCACACTGAAGATTGCATGCTGAAAAACGCCGGTAGAATCCGTCATCCGCGAAAGATGGGTCAGCTTCAGCTCCGGCAGTTCCCGATGTTTCCGGTCCAGGGTCTTGATGGCCATGGACTTGCGCGACAAGGGCGCGCCTTCGAGACGCGCTAATTCAAAGCTGTGCATGTAGTGCTGGGCAACGTTCGACCAGACCATCTCTCGCCCCAGCCTGTACGCGTTCTTGCGCATGCTGTTGCGCCGCGTGTCGTCGCGCAGCAAGCCGAGGATCTGCTCCGCCATCGCCGTCGAGTCGGCAAACGGTACCAGGGCGCCGCGATCGTCTGCCAGCAGATCCGCAGCGTGCCAGTACGGCGTCGAAACCACCGCCTTGCCCGACCCGAAGGCAAACGAGAGCGTGCCCGAGGTGATCTGCGTGGCGTTCAGGTAGGGCGTGATGTAGAGATCCGCCGCGCCCATGAACTCCTTCAGGTTTTCCTGGTCCACGAACTGGTTACAGAAGATAACGTGTTTCTCCAACTTGTTCTTGGTGGCCAGAATTTCCAGGCTCAGCCGGTAAGCCTCGCCATACTTGCGCAATTCATTGGGGTGCGTCGCCCCCAACACGATGTACACCACCTCGGGAAATTCCGCCAGAACCGCCGGCAAGGCATTCAGCACATATTCAATGCCCTTGTTGGGCGACAGCAATCCGAAGGTAAGCAGCACCGTGCGGCCTTCCACCTCGAACTGGTCTTTGAAATAAGTGGGATCCACAAATCCGACATCGGGAATGCCATGCGGAATCAGGTCGATCTTGCTCAGCGGCGCCTGATAAATGTCATGCAGCATCTGCCGCCCCCGATCCGCCATCACCACCAGCCGCGTCGAGAGAGCAATCAGCTCTTCCATGGCGCGCCGCTGGTCGGCCTGAGGTTCGCGCAGGATGGTGTGCAGCGTGGTCACCACCGGCATTCTCAACTCGCGCAGCATGGCCAGAATGTGGCCGCCGGCCGGCCCGCCGAAGATTCCAAACTCATGCTGCAGGCACACCACGTCCACGTCGCTGATGTTCAAGAAATCCGCAGCGCGCAGATACGATGGCAAATCCTGCTCTTCGATCTCAAAGCGCACCACTTCCGGATAGTCGTACCCGTCCTCAATATCATTGACAGAGACGCACAGGCACTGGCTTTGCGGGTAGGCGCTTTGCACCGCCGAGAGTAAGTCGGTCGTAAAGGTGGCGATGCCGCACTTGCGCGGCAGATGATCGCCCACGAACGCGATCTTGCGGATCTTTGCTCTCTCTTTAAAGAGGCTTCCGTTTGCCACCATGCTTTGGGACCTCTTCTATTAGTCGATCGTTGCCGGTGCGCTGAAGTGCGGAGGAAGGGAGGAGAAGGGTGAAGCTTCCCATTGGCTCGGTTGGACCTGAGCTACACGGGTAGTCCCCTGGAAGCTATAACCCTATGATACCAGTCGATGCCGCTTGGCGATGGATTCTAGTACCTTGAGAAGACGATCGGAGTGTTCTCCTCATGAAACTAGCCATCATCACAGGCGCGGCCCAGGGAATCGGCCGCCGCACCGCCGAGCTCTTTGCCGCCGCAGGCTACTCGCTCGCGCTATTGGATCTGCAACCGTGTACCTCCACTCTGGCCAGCGTGCGGGCGGCAGGCTGCGACGCCGAAGACTTTCCCGGTGACGTTTCCGACGAGTCGGTAGTCAACACTGCAGCCGACGCGATCCGCGCGCGATGGAAAACCGTCGATGTCCTGGTAAACAACGCTGGTATCAGTTCGATCGCTCCGGCGGAGACCATCGAGGTCGAGACCTTGCGCCGCGTTCTCGAAGTCAACCTGGTCGCGCCCTTCCTGCTCTCCCGGGCCTTTGGCAAGAGGATGCTCGACCAGCGTTCCGGCTGCATCGTCAACGTGGCCTCGATCGCCGGGCTTGCCGGCATTGCCGATCGCGCCGCCTACAATGCATCGAAGCACGGACTCATAGGCATGACACGAACCCTGGCTGCGGAATGGGGCGGGCGGGGCGTGCGCTGCAATGCCGTGTGCCCGGGATGGGTCAAAACGGAAATGGATGCAGCCGATCAGGCGAACGGCACTTATACCGACGAGGACATCATCGGCGTGAACCCGATGGGGCGCTTCGCTTCCCCCGACGACATCGCCCACGCCATTCTCTTCCTTGCCGATCCAGCGCAAAGCGGCTTTGTGAATGGCCACGCCCTGGTGGTCGACGGTGGCTGGACCACCGACGCCAGCTGGCAAAACCTGCGCATGAGTCACCGCTAGAACGCCATCCCCGTATTTGTTGCACAAATTGATTTCAATAGCAGTTACGAATGCAGCCTTACTCCGCCAGCCGCAGCACCCTCTCCACCTGCGCTCGCAGCTCCGCTACTTCCTCCCGCAGAGCCGCGACCTCTGCTTCGAGGTGGCCTGCACCGCGCGCGCCGGTTTCCGCCGCCCCGGCTGGAGGGGAAACCTCAACCACTTCGCCCGAGAGCAAATGGGCATAGCGGGCTTCCTTGGTCCCTGGCTGGCGTGCCAGTATTTTCACCAGCGGCGGCTCGCGTTGCATCAGCCGCTGCAGCGTAGACTGCACATCGCTTAGTTCCTCAAAGCGGTGCATTCGTTCCGTGCGGCCGCGCAGCTCGCCCGGGGTCTGCGGTCCGCGCAGCAACAAAACGCACATCACGGCGATCTCCCCCCGGGTAAAGTTGAACACCTCCTGCATGTGGTGCTCATACTTCGTTACGCGGCTTTCCGTGCCCCGTGCCGGACCGGCTAACCCGTCATCCTCCAGACCGTGCAGCGCCTGGCGGATCTCGCCCTCGTCCAGCGAGGTCACCGGCTCCCGGTTATTTTTCTGGTTGCACGCGTTGGTCAACGCATTCAGTGACAGGGGATAGTACTCCGGCGTCGTCAACTCTTTTTCCACCAACGAGCCAAGCACCCGAGCTTCAACACTGGAAAGAACCATCGTCACCCGCGGTAAACCTCAAAATTATTTCTGTCACGCACAGCCCAGTGTAGCGAAGTCCACGCGACTAGTGGACTGTAACAACTGGTTCGGAAGTACAAACAAAGGCTACGAGGATGAGCGACTCTTGTAAGGGGCACGGCACGGCTCTCGTGCCTGCTATCAGGGCCTAATTTTACAGGTTGCGGAAAACGCATTCCGGAAGGGTACGGGCTTCAGCCCGTACATCACAAATTTAGAATGAGTTGGGCTTTAGCCGCTGCGGGCGCTTTGTCGCCAAGACTGTGCTTTTTCCGCAGCCTCTTTAGCCGGGCCACGAGGGGCTGAAAGAGAATTGGGCTCTAGCCCCTGACTCTCTCGTGGATCGGCTGTTACAGTCCATTAGGTTGCAGTAGGTCAGGGTTTGGATGAGACATCGGAAGATGCTTCTATCCGCTTGCGCAGTTCGTTTGACGCTAATTCGCGTTCTCGCGTTCTACCATCCCGCAGTGCGTCCACCAGGGCAAGCAATTCGTAGAGCCTGGGATCTTCCCTCGCAGCCTTAGGCACATTCTTATGTAAAGGAGAAAAGCTGTATCCCCGTTTTGTTCCGTCTTCATCGGGCCACACCGGCGGCGGGTCACCGTCGGCGGCGATGGAGCGATTGAGTGGAGGAGCTGCATAGCTTGTAGGCATGCCCCTGGTCAGAGCACCCTTCTCAGCCGGAAATACGTAACGGATGCCGTGCTGCAGAAATTCGATCAGTGCTGACCTGTTCAGCCTGTCCTTCAACGCTGATCCCTGGACAAGGTGCGAGGCGCGTGCTCGCTTGATGGAGGCATATACCTCTGACGGATACACGTGCAGCTCATTGGCCAGCTCAACATAGGGGGGCCGCTGCCCTGAAGCGAGAGACAGCTTGAGTAACACGACAATGTCCAGCGGCTTAAGCACCACGCAAGCATAGTTCACACTCATTCAATATTCAAATAATTTGAATATTGAATGAGTGCTCATGAACACAAGTCAGGCAAAACCGGGCTGGCTTGGCCAGGCCGGTTTTTGCGTGGTTTCTGCATTAGCTCTGGGGTCTAAATACCCGCCTGTTTCGCCGCCAGCGCGCCAATCACAGGAATCTGGAAGGTCTTGCCCTGGTAGGCCGAATACATCAGGTACGCCCACAGGCAGAAGCCGCCGACCGTGATCAGCAGGTTGATTGGCAGTTGGATAATGAAGAACAACCCATGGGAAAGGGCGCCCAGCATGATCCCGACAATCATCCACACAATCCAGAAACCGATCCAGGCAACGTTAAAAAAGATCGACTGAAACGCGTGAAAGCGAACGAACCGGTCAGCCTTGAAAGGATCAATCACCAGGAACAGAATTCCCGTGATGGCGCCTACCAGGTAGGCCAGCGCACCGGCAACGTTGGGAGTAAGCCCGGTTCCGGCAGCAGCCGCAGGCATTGGGGCGGGCATTGCGCTGGGAATCGGACCGGGTATCGCGCCTGGCGCGGCGCTAGCGGCGGCAGCTCCCTGGGGGGCTCCACATGCAGTACAGGCCGGGGTCCCATCGGGCAAGCTGGTTCCACAAGTTTGGCAAAAGCTCATCGTCTTCTCTCCTTGACATTTCTATGGCAGGGGGTTGCCGGCACATCCTTATTGCCTGGGCAAGCAGTGTACATGATGCTACCAACACTGTCTCTATTTCTGTGCAACAGCCATTGCGACAACGGTGGTCGGCCGAATCCGGGGGGTACCCTGTCTACTTTCTAAGCGCTCTGTCAGGAAAAACCAATACGGCAAACGGACGAGCCGGTCCGAAGCACGGTAGCATGCCCTTTGGATTATCCTTTGAACCGGACGATTGTCTCCCAACTTAGTCCGGAGGTCCAAGTATTTTTCTAAAGAATCGAGATAAGCATTTTTACTTCTGGCGTAGAGGGGAGAACGGGGAGTCAGCGTAAATGCGGGAAAGCGACTGCCCCATTTGCGAACCTCTGCCGGCTACTTCCTCTCCTTGTCTACATAAGTCTTGGTTTTTCCCTGCACGCCCAGCAGCCCGTGACCACAGACGCCGGTTGGCAAGGGACGCTACGCAATGCCGCCGGCAATCCGCTGGCCGGGGCGACCATCGAGCTGGTACCGCATTCCAGACAAACTGGACCTACCTCGGTCACGCAACCCGATGGAACTTTCTCTTTCGAACGGCTCCCAGCCGTGCAGTATTCCCTCTTCGTTACCGTAGCCGGCCATCGCATCGCGTGCGGGCAAACCGTCGACCTCGCCTCCCAGGGCGGAGGGACCACGGCGCGCAATGTCCTCCTCACCCTCTCTGACCAGGGTGCGATTCTGCTCCAGCCGGCGATCGCAGAACCCGAGACCACCGGCGGAGTCGCTCTTTCCAGCCACGCCGTGAGCCAACTCCCCCTCAACAAGAGGGATTTCAGCCAACTGCTGCTGCTGGCGGCCGGCACCATGACCGACGCCAATGGGGCCACCAACTTTACCCAGCAATTCGCGATCGACGGCCAGCGCGGCGTAGAGGCTACCTTCGCCATGGACGGAGCCGACATCAGCGATCCTGAGATGGGCGGCTCCACATTCAGTAATTTCAACGTCGATGCCGTGGAGGAAATTCAATCCCAATCAGGCTGGATGCCGGCGGAGATTGGCCGCGGAGCCTCCGGCTTTACCAACATCGTCACCCGCTCCGGAAGCAGCGGCTTCCACGGCTCCTTCTTCGAGTTCGTGCGCAACTCGGCCTTCGACGCGAGAAACTATTTTGACCACTCCTCGATCGAGAATCCAGGGCGCCTCCCGCCCTTCCGCCGCAATGAGTTCGGCTTCACCAACGGAGGCCCGGTCGTTCTTCCCGGCATCTACTACGGCGAAGGCAAGACCTTTTACTTTGGTCAATACCAGGGCTTTCGCCAGGTGCTGGGGACGACCCAGGTGTTTCCCGTGCCCACCGCGCAGGAGCGAGCCGGCCTGGACACCACGGCCTTTCCCGGCGACGTTCTCACCGTCCCCGTGGATCCGGGGATCGCACGCGTGCTGGCTCGCTATCCCTTGCCCAACAATCCGGTTGGCTCGTATGGCGTCCACACCTACGCCACCTCATCCCCGGTGGATACCGATGCGAACCAGTTTTCTCTGCGCCTCGATCATCGCCTCTCCGATCGATCCCAGCTGTTCGCACGCTTCAACTTCAACAACCTGGATGGGCCCATTACCAACCCGGACCAGACTGCCATTGATCCCGCCTTCGCCATCCGCTACATCGACCGCCAGCGCAACCTCATCCTCACCTACACCCGCACCGTTTCGCCGCGCCTGGTTCTCGAGTCCTCGGCCAGCGCCACTCGTTCCACGCCCTCTTTCTTGACCACCGACCTCACCGATCCCGCCGTCAAATTCAACGACGGCTCCTACGAACCGTTTAATCAGGCCGCAGGAACCGTCATCAGCGTCTACGGCAACATCCTGCAGGTACGGCAGAATCTCTTCTTTACCACCCCCAGCCATGCCTTCAAAGCGGGCGGCGAGATGCGCCTGAACCGCGACACCACCTACTTTGGCATCAGCCCTGATGGGGAATATGACTTTGGCGGCGGAACGGCGTATTCCCCGGTCGATATCCCCTCGCAGAGCGGCCAGCATAATATCCGCGCAGGCGACCCGCTGCCCGACACACTGACCGGCTTGCTCAGCGGAAGCCCTTTCGTCTATACCGTCGCCGTCGCTCCTTCTTACTTTTCCGGCGGAGATCATATCGGAGCCGCGGCCATCAACCGCAATGCGTTCGCGTTCTACGCCCAGGACACCTGGAAAATCTCCCCCCGCCTGGTGCTCGACTACGGATTGCGCTATGAGCTCTACACTCCGGTTACGGAGCGCGCCAAACGAACCGCGGGCCTGGCGTTTACCTCGGCCTCGCCTGAGCAACGGTTCGTGATCAATCCTCAACCCGGCTATCGCTTCAATCTCGATGGCCTGGGACCGCGCGTTCAGCTGGACTGGCTCGCCGGCCATCAAATTCATCTCCGGGCCGCCGGCGGTATCACCACTATCCCGCCTAACCTCTTTCAGACCAATTCGCTCACCGGCTCGACCCCATTCGCGGTCTATCCACGCCTCACTTCCACGGCGGCCGCGCCGATCCCTTACGGCTTCCAGATCACTTCCGCCGAGTTGCCGCGCGCTTACACGCCCACGGGAGTGGATATTTTCGCCAACGGCACCAAAGCCGTTCCAGCCAACACCGTCATGGATCTAAATCGCTACCAGGACGATATCGCCGCGTTGTCACCTGCTCATCAGATCACGCCGCTAACCCTCACCGTTGTCTCTCCCGCATTCGGCAACGCCTACCTGCAAACCTGGACGTTGGGGCTCGAGCGCCATTTTGGCGACCTGGTAGCCGACGCAACCTACATCGGCACGGCAGCGGCCAAGCTCGCCCGGCAAAGCTTCTTGAACGGCTATCCCGGCGCCGGTCCCAGCTTTGCTCCTTACACCCAGTTCGATCAGGCAGGAAACATCATCGGCGGCTACGGCACCGAGGAGGTCGTCACCTCCACGGCGCACTCCTCCTACAATGCCCTGCAGACCTCATTGCAGGGAACTGTGGCCCATGGCGGCCCCGGCGTCCAGGCGGGTTACACCTGGTCGAAGTCCATCGACGAAACCAGCGCTGTGGTTGGAGGCTTTATTACCGGAGGCTCGGGCGCCATCTCCCAGACGGCGCCGCAGAATCCTTTCAACACTCATCCGGAAAAGGGGCCGTCCACTTTTGATGTGACCCATTCGTTCACCCTGAGCCTGGCCCAGGATCTTCATGGAGAAAAAGTTGCCTTCCTCCAGCCCGTGAGCCCTCTCGTCACTGCCGGATGGGAGCTACTCAGCATCTCCAGCATCAGCAGCGGCTCGCCCTTCACTGTCTATTCGGGCCTGCAGCAGACGGACGCCGGAACGTTGGGAGTGGACCGTCCGGATCAGGTGGGCGTTCCTCACCTCTCTACCAGCCGGAAAGTCCGCGAAGATTATTTTGGCCTGGGAGCGAACAATGCCTCGTTCTTCTCCATTCCCGTCAATCTGCCTGGGGGCACGGGACCCAACCAGGGGTTCTTCGGCACGCTGGGCCGCAACAGCTTCCGCGGACCGGCTTACTACGACTTTGATTTCGCGCTCATCAAGAGCACGCCCTTCGGCCGGCGTTCCAGCGGCATCGAACTGCTCGATCTTCAATTCCGCGCCGAGTTCTTCAACCTCTTCAACATCGTCAACATGGGCTTGCCGGCCAACACCTTGCTCGGTTCAGGCTTCGGCGAGATCAGCCGCACCGCTGGAACCTCCCGCCAAATCCAATTCTCCTTAAAACTCATCTACTGATCTTTTTCTATATCTCGTGCTGTTACGAGATGTGGGAAACGCAACTCTCGATAGGAAGTTTCTACGGCACAATCACTGCCGACCCGTCCTCGGTTTCCTGCTTAACCGCCAGCAGAGCCCGGTTCGCGTCCGACAGGGGAAACACGACAACCTCGGGACGAATCCCGAGCTCCTGCGCCAGGGCAAGAAAGTCACGCGCATCCTGGCGCGTCATATTAGCCACACTGCGGATCTGCCGTTCGCCCCAAAGCAATCTGTCGTAGTCGAAGGCAGGCATCTGGTCGAGGTGGATGGCATTGATCGCGACTACTCCACCTTTACGCAGGGATGACAAGGCGCTAACCACCACCTTGCCACTGGGCGCAAACGTGATCGCACGATCCAGCTCCACTGGAGGCCTGGCATTCTCATCGCCCACCCAGGTTGCGCCCAGCGACGCCGCCCGCTTGCGGTGGCTCTCGCCTCGAGTCACCACATAAACCTGGCATTTCCAGGACTGGAGAATCGTGATGGCCAAACCTGCGGAGCTGCCAAATCCGAAAAGTCCAACCCGCTCGCCCGGCATAACCCCGGCAACCCGCAGGCTACGGAAGCCAATGATCCCGGCGCATAGTAACGGAGCCACGTGGGTGTTATCCAGACCATCGGGCAGCGGAAAAGCAAAGTCAGCCCGGACCAGGGCGTACTCGGCATAACCTCCATTCACCGTGTACCCGGTAAAAGTCGGTCTGTCGCAAAGATTCTCCATCTGGTGGCGACAGTACCAGCAATCGCCATCCACGCCGCCAATCCAGGAAACCCCGACGCGGCTCCCCAGGGGCAGTTCAGTTGTCGCCCCTCCCGCCACCTCTCCCACGATTTGATGGCCCGGAATCAGCTTCGGCTGCAGAGCCGGAAGATCCCCCTCGACAATGTGCAGGTCGGTGCGGCAAACTCCGCAGGCAAGAACCTTGAGCAATACATGGCCTGGTTGCAACTCAGGCGGGGGAACTTCCTCGATATGAAGGAATGGTTCCGACGCCGTGCGACCCGCATGGAGAACCGCGGCTTTCATCGTCCCGTAGACCTACTTTCCTGGCTTGGCCGCGAGTTCCTGGCTAAGTTTGTGGGCATTCCTTGAGTGCTCATGCGCCTGCATCGAAAGCTCATGCGCCGTAAGATGGTCTCCTTTGCCGTGGGCGGTTGCGGCGGCCAGGTGGGCATGGGCGGCAAGGTTATGGAATTCTGCGACTCGATCGTGCGTGCTTTGCGGCATCGTTATTTCCTCACTCGTTGGATGTACCAATCTACTGCCAGCGACCGGAATTGATAAGCAACGGTGAATTCCGCCTCATCATCCAAACAGGCGCCCGTTAAATTCTCCGCAAGGTGCTGACTCCCCATTGCCGGTTGCGAGACAATCGTTACGCTAGCTGGCTGTTGAGAGCCGCGCAGAAGGAAGCAGACACTTGAATACGATCAATCCCAGGGCAGGGCAACTGCCGACGTCTTCCGACCTTGTCGACCTGCCCAAACTAGTCGCCGCCTACTATGAGAACAGGCCGGACCCGGCTGTGCCGGAGCAACGTGTCGCCTTTGGCACGTCGGGCCACCGCGGATCCTCCTTTGACCGCTCCTTCAATGAATGGCACATCCTGGCCATCACCCAGGCAATTTGCCTATATCGATGGCAGCAAAAGATAGATGGCCCCCTCTTTCTCGGCATCGACACCCACGCGCTCTCGAGTCCTGCCAAGGACAGCGCGCTTGAGGTTCTGGCCGCAAACGATGTGGACGTCATGCTGGCCGAGAAGGATGAGTTCACCCCTACGCCCGCGGTTTCCCATGCCATCCTCACTTACAACCATGGCCGCACCACCGGTCTTGCCGACGGCATCGTAGTTACGCCCTCACATAATCCTCCCGAGTCAGGAGGATTCAAGTACAACCCGCCACATGGCGGCCCGGCGGGGAGCGAAGCAACTTCCTGGATCCAGGGCAAAGCCAACGAGTTTCTCCAGGCAAAACTCGAGGGCGTCAAACGCGTATCCCTGGAAAAAGCGTTGTCTGCTGCGACCACGCACCGGCACGACTATCTGACAGCCTATGTAGAAGATCTTGGCAACATCCTCGATATGGAGGCCATCCGTTCCTCCGGGATCACCTTCGGTGTCCATCCCCTGGGCGGCGCCGGAGTACATTACTGGGGACCGATCGCCGAACGTTACGGACTGAATCTCAAGCTGGTAAGCGATGTGGTCGATCCCACGTTTCGTTTCATGACACTCGATTGGGATGGCAGGATCCGCATGGATCCCTCTTCGAAATACGCCATGCAATCCTTGATTGCGTTGAAGGATAAGTTCGACGTCGCCTTCGCCTGCGACACCGATCATGACCGGCACGGAGTCGTGACCAGAAGCAGTGGATTGCTCCAGGCCAATCACTATCTGGCAGTTTGCATTCACTATCTCTTCACCCACCGGCCGCAGTGGGGCAAGCATGTCGCCGTCGGCAAGACAGTGGTCAGCAGTAGCATGATCGATCGCGTGACTGCTGGTCTGGGCAGAGAGCTCTTCGAAGTTCCGGTAGGCTTCAAATATTTTGTCGACGGTCTACTCGAAGGCAAGCTCGGATTTGTTGGTGAAGAGAGCGCCGGCGCCTCCTTCTTGCGCCGCGACGCTACCGTCTGGACCACCGACAAGGACGGCCTGATTGCAGCGCTGCTGGCTGCGGAGATGACCGCCGTCATGAAAAAGGACCCGGGCGAAATCTATCAGGACCTCACCCGGAAATTTGGCAACCCTCTCTATGACCGCACTGATGCCCACGCGAACACCCAGCAGAAGGCCATGCTGGCGAAAATGAGCAAGGACAGCATCCGCAGCCTTACCCTCGCAGGAGAAAAGATCCAGGCCGTTCTGACTCACGCCCCTGGGGATGGCCAGGCAATCGGCGGAGTGAAGGTCATGTCCGAGAGCGGATGGTTCGCCGCGCGCCCTTCCGGCACCGAAGAGATTTACAAGATCTACGCCGAGAGCTTCCGCAGCCAGCAACACCTGCAACAAATCGAGGAGGAGGCCCAGACCATCGTAGGCGAAGCACTCACCGCGCCCGTGGGATAGAGCCGCGCTTGTGTCCACTGCCGGGTGCCCCATCCTTCGTGCACGGAAAAGGTCGCAACCGCCGACCGAAAGGGTAGCGCAGGGGAGAGCCTGCCCTGAGCTAAGTCGAATGGGCACCCGCTGTTCACTCCGGTCCGCATTGTTTCAAAATTGATCTTCGACTATATTTTCCGCGGCAATGGAATCGAATAATCCATGAATCGAAGACAATTTATCACCACCACCGCAGCAGCTGGTTTCCTCGCTGGCGGAGTAACTCCCTCCGCACAAAACCCAATGAAGCGCGCCCTCATGAAGGTAGGAGACCAGACCGCTCCCACCAATGAGACGCATCTGAAATACCTGGCCCGCTACAGTGTCCGCAATATATGCGGCTACCCGCAGATCGAGGGCGGCCGCACCTACGCGACCGTTGAAGAACTGAAACGCATGGTCGATCTCGCCGCCACCTGCGGCATCAGCATCGACTGCACGGCGCCGCCCTTTCTCGAATCGAGTTACATCGATACAGAAAAACATCCAGCCATCATGCTGGCGCAAAGTCCGGAGCGCGACCGGGATATCGAAGCTATACAAACCCTGATCAAAAACTGCGCCCAGGCCGGCATCCCTGCAATTAAATACAACATGAGCATCCTGGGCGTAGTCCGCTCCGGACGCACGCCAGGACGCGGCGATGCAATGTATAGCACCTGGAAGCTCTCCGCAGCTCACCCGGAAACGCCGCTCACCCGCGCCGGGCATGTGGACGCGGATAGGTTCTGGGAGAGGATTACTTACTTCCTCGACCGCGTCATTCCCGTCGCCAACGAATACAAGATCCGCATGGCCTGTCATCCGCATGACCCTGGCATGCCGCCCGAAGGCTACCAGGGGGTGAACCGCGTGCTGGGTACCGTCGATGGGCTGAAGAAGTTCATTACCATCCAGGAAAGTCCCTATCACGGGCTGAATTTTTGCCAGGGCACGATTTCAGAAATGCTGCAGGACCCCGGTACGGAGATCTACGACGTGATCCGCTACTTCGGGTCTCGCAACAAAATCTTCAACGTACATTTCCGCAACATCCGCGGCCATCGCAACGACTTTTTGGAGGTTTATCCCGACGAGGGGGATGTTAATTTCGTAAAAGCAATTCAGGTCTACAAAGAGGTAGGCTACCCCTACATGATGATGCCGGACCATGTTCCCCTGGCCGCCAACGATCCCGGCAGTCTGCAATCGTTTGCTTTCTGCTACGGCTATATTCGCGCGCTCATTCAGGCAGTGGATTCGATGTGTTAAACCCGGATTTCCTGTTACGCAGCATCGGACATTCCCGCGTGTGCGGCTTTCGTTGAGGAAAGCCGCATGCAACTCGCCAACGCCACCATCCTCGACAGGAAATACCGGAGCCCCATGGAGCACCGCTTCTTTACCACCAGCGACAACGTCAGGTTGCATTACCTGGAAAGTGGCGCAGGGCCCACCATCGTCTTCATTCCAGGATGGACGATGCCGGCGGAAATCTGGCAGTCGCAGATTGAGTACTTCAGCCCAAACTACCGTGTAGTGGCTCTGGATCCACGCTCCCAGGGCGATTCGGACAAGCCGGCTGAAGGGAACTATTTCGCCCGGCGCGCCCAGGATTACAAAGAGCTGATCGATCACCTCGGCAGCGCCGCTGTGGTCCTGGTCGGGTGGTCGATGGCCGTCCATGAGGCGCTTACGTATGTCGAAATGTTTGGAACGTACAAATTGCGTGCGCTCGTCCTGGTGGATGTGAGGGAATACAATCCTTCGGTCGCTGAAGAACGTGACCGTCGCCACGACTTCTTCCACAATATCCAGGCTGACCGCAAGCACTTCGCGCAAACCTTTGTTCGCGCCATGTACCGCAAGCCGCACCCGGAGGAGTATCTCGAAAGTGTCGCCAGGGCTTCGTTGAAAATGCCGACCAACTCGGCGGTAGCCGTGCTCACCGAGCACGCGGTAAAGAACGACCTCCGTCCCGGGCTGCTTAAAACCAGGATCCCGGTCCTGGCGATCATGTCAGAAGCAAGCCGCTCCCAGGCGGAAGTGATCACCGCCACCGTGCCCGGCTCCCAGGCAGAAATCTTCGAAGACGCCGGCCATTGTCTGTTTGTCGATGACGCAGACAGATTCAATTCTGTGCTCGAAACTTTCTCCAGGAGAAAGCTCGATGAGAGCGACGAGCCCAGCAGAGCTGGCGAAAAGGTTGGGGGAAGGCCTGCTCTCTTTTCCCGTAACTCATTTTGCAGAGAATCTTGAGTTTCAGCCCAGGGCGTACCAGAAGCACATTGCGTGGCTGTTGTCACACAACCCCGCCGGGCTGTTTGCTGCCGGCGGCACGGGTGAGTTCTTCTCGCTCACGCCCAGCGAGTTTTCCGCTGTAGTACGGGCTGCGGTCGAGCAGGCGGCAGCGCAAGTGCCGGTCGTTGCCGGCTGCGGCTACGGGACTGCCATGGCCAAAGAATTTGCGATGGCGGCGGAAAACGCTGGGGCTGATGGCATCCTGCTATTGCCGCCTTACCTGGTAGCAGCAGAGCAAGCTGGTTTGGCCGCCCACGTGGAGGCGGTATGCGCCTCGACTACGCTCGGGGTGATCATGTACAACCGCGACAACGCCGTATTGGATGACGCAACTCTGGAAGGGCTTTGCGATCGCTGCCCAAACCTGGTTGGCTTCAAGGACGGTGTCGGCGACATCGAGCGTATGACCCGGATCTACGCAAGAATGGGGGACCGCCTCACCTATATCGGTGGCCTGCCGACAGCGGAGACCTTCGCCCTTCCGTACCTGGAGATGGGCGTGACCACCTACTCTTCCGCCATCTTCAATTTTCTGCCCAACTTCGCAGCTGACTTCTACGCGGCGGTACGCAGGCGCGATCACGCGACGGTATTCGCCGGCCTGCGCGAACTGGTCTTGCCTTTGATCCAAATTCGCAACCGCCGCAAAGGCTATGCGGTCGCCATCGTGAAAGCAGGAATGAAAGCCATAGGCCGTCCGGCTGGCCCCGTGCGCCCACCCCTCATCGACCTGACCGACGCCGAGCTGGACGAGCTGACCACGCTCATTGCAGGAAAGTCCTGATCGTGATGAGCGAGATGGAACCCCGGGTGCCCCACATCCCGTGTTGTTATGGGATGTGGGATCACCTCAAATCTCAATCGTGAAGCTTTCGGTTTCTGAACCAAACCTTAAAACTTATTCCACAGATACTGGTTGTACACGTCGTGGTGGTACTGCACCTCGGGCGCCTTCACAAACGTTCCCAATAGCCGTGGGCACCGGTCGGCGGAAGCTTTCTTCAGATCGGCATAGCGCTCCTTTACATCGGACCCAAGCAACTTGTCGGTCCACTTCGCTGCCTGGAAGTTTTCGAGCGCGGTGTAGATGTTATCCGGCAGGAACCGCTTGGCCTTGCGCAGATTATCGATATTCGCCGTTTCCCCCTCGATCCCGGTCTTGAATACCGAATAGAGCACCAGATAAGGATTCGCATCGGGGCTGACCGAACGGACCTCCACCCGCATGCTCTTTTCGTTGCCGATGGGAATGCGCACCATGGAACCGCGATCGGTGGCGGAAGCCATGAGCTGGTTAGGCGCTTCAAAGTGAGGATCGAGACGGCGATACGCATTCACGCTCGCATTCAGCAACACGCAGATGTCATTGCCATGGGTAAGAATCGCGATCGATGAACTCCCAGCCCAGCTTGCTCAGCTTCTCTTCGCCCTTCTCATCCCAGAACAGGTTCTTGCCCTTTTCGCTGATCGAAACATTCGTGTGCATGCCGCTGCCATTCACGCCGACCACCGGTTTGGGCAGAAAGGAAGCGGTCAGTCCCATGCTTGTTAGCCACCTGGCGGCAGATCAGCTTGTACAGCTGGATCTGGTCGGCGGCTGTCACCACATCGCTGTAGCTGTAGTTGATCTCAAACTGAGAAGGCGCGACTTCAGGGTGGTCCTTCTCGTTTTCAAAGCCCATGGCTCGCTGCACTTCAGCGCTGGTGTCGATGAAGGTGCGCAGCGGGTCGCCGGGCAGCGAGTGATAGTAGCCGCCGGTGTTGACGTACTCGAAGCTTTGCGTCTCGTGATAATGGCGCTCCGCGTCCGTGCCCTTGAACAGAAAGCCTTCAATTTCGTTGGCCGCGTTCAGCGTGTAACCCTTGTGCATCGAAAGGCCGTTCGGCGTAGTTCTTAAGCACTCCACGAATGTCGGCCGCGATATGCCTTGCCGTCCTTCGCGATCACCTCGCCAAAGACCAGAACCTTGCCCGCGCCAAACACATCCGACGGCACCCAATAGAAAGATCCCCAGTCGATGCCCAGACGAAGGTCGCTCTCTCGCTGCGCGGTAAAGCCGCGGATCGAGCTGCCATCGAACGTAAGGTTGTCATCGCTCTTGACGATGAACTTCTTATCGTAATCCAGCATGTGCAGCCGGCCTTCGAGATCGCTGAAGACCACGGTGACCGCCTTGATGTGCTTTTCGTCGGTGAGGTACTTCAGTCGTTCCTCGCGGATTTTGTCCGCCGGGCACGCGGCTCTTGCGTTGGTCCTTCGCTGCCAGGTTGCGCTCTTCCAGCTCGGCGTAGGGAATCTCGATAAAATTGCGAAGTGGGTCTGACATGCTTCTCCTAGGGGAATCGTGTGTTCCCGGCAAATAGTTTGTACCGCAAAAGCCGTAAAGAAACCATCAAGAATGGCAGCGGACCCGCCGGTGAGGAGCTAGCCTCGCCAGAATGCAATGATCATACCGCCCGCGGCGATCAGAGACCCGCCCACATAAATCGGCACCGTCGGCGACTGGTTGAATCGGACCTTGGCCAGTACCTGGGCCACCAGGAAGAACAGCACCACATAAACCCCCAGCAGCTTGCCAAAATCCCAGTGGGGTATGTTGACCGTGAATCCGTAAAGCGCCAGAACGACCGCGCCGCAAACAAAGAACATTCCTCGCGCCATGCCTGCCGATCGATAGAGGCCACTCTGAAACAGGGAATCTCCAAAAGCCTCTAAAAAGGCGGCCAGGGCGAGCAAAGCAAAAGCGAGTGCAGGATGTGGGACAGCCCTATTCATCAGATTCTTCACCGAACACGTCGCTCCACCAGGGAAGTTGATCAGCCGGTGTAGGCTTGCTTAGAGCGCAGTTTCGCCGCGCTCGTTGTTCCGTATCCGTACCGCCTGGTCCACCCGGGTGACAAAGATCTTTCCATCTCCAATTTTTCCCGTCTTGGCCGCGCTCACAATCGCCTCAACCGCCTTGTCAACCATGTCGTCTACTACCACCAACTCGACTTTCACTTTCGGCAGTAAATCTACGGAATACTCTCGTCCACGGTAAATCTCCGTATGGCCCTTTTGCCGCCCATGTCCGCGCACGTCGGTAATCGTCATACCAGAAATTCCAAGCTCCACCAGCGCATCCTTCACAGCGTCCAGTTTCGACGGCTGTAGCACGGCTTCTATTCTTTGCATTGCCCTCAGTCCTTCCTGACCTTTCAACGACGTGATTTGCAGCAGTTACCACCGCTCATATACGCCATGGAGAGTTCAGAGGATTACCAACAGGTCTCACCCAGGCGTGCCAGAAGCTCTAGTTCGCGAAGTCGTAGCCCTCTTCTCCGTGCTGCGACAAATCCAGCCCAGTGCGCTCGTCTTCCTCGCTCACCCGCAGCCCAACGACCTTATCCACGATGAATAAGATAACCAGCGTCCCTACAATCGACAAGGACCACGCAATCGCTACACCCATTGCCTGGTTTAGCAATTGGCCCTTGTTGCCTTCGAGCAGGCCCGTAGCCTTCCCGGCGCCAAAAATCGGATTGATTGCGCTGGTTGCAAACACACCAGTCAGCAATGCCCCAATCGTTCCCCCTGCGCCATGCACGCCGAACGCATCCAGCGAATCGTCATACCCAAATATGGACTTCACTTTCACTACCATCAGGTAGCAAAACACGCCGGCGATGAGCCCGATCCACAATGCCGAGATCGGAGTTACAAATCCGGAAGCAGGCGTGATGGCTACCAGTCCCGCGACCGCTCCGGAAATGGCGCCTAGCGCCGAACATCTCCGGTTCTTGATCCACTCCGCTGCGCTCCAACCAACCGCCGCCGCGGCCGCTCCAAAGTGGGTTGCAACAAAGGCGGAGGTTGCCAGGGTGCCGGCGCTCAGAGCTGACCCGGCGTTGAATCCGAACCACCCTACCCACAACAGGCACGCTCCGATAAAGCTCAGCACGACGGAATGCGGCGTCATCGCCTCTTTGGGATAGCCCAACCGCTTGCCAAGGTACAACGCGGTAATCAGCGCCGACACACCCGAAGTCACGTGGACAACCGTTCCCCCGGCAAAATCCAGGCAGGGAAACCGGCCGCCAAGAGAAGCGTTCAGAAGACCACCTTTGCCCCAGACCATATGCGCCATGGGGCTATAAACAAACATGGCCCAAAGCACCATGAACAGCAGCATCGCCGAAAACTTCATCCGTTCCGCAAACGCGCCGGTGATGAGCGCCGGCGTAATAATCGCGAACATCAGCTGAAACACCATGAACGTCTGCAGCGGTATCGTGGCGGCATATTTCACATCCGGCGTCAGCCCAACGCCGCGCAAAAACACGTTGTGCAATCCGCCGATAAACGCGTTCCCCTCTCCAAACGCCAGCGAGTAAGTCACCAGCGCCCACAGAACGGTGATCACCGCCATCATGGCGAACGTCTGCATCATTGTGCCCAGGATGTTCTTCTTGCGTACCAGGCCGCCATAAAATAGCGCCAGCCCTGGCCCGCTCATCAGCAGAACCAGTGCCGAGCTAACCAGCATCCACCCGTTATCGCCGGCCGTCTGGGCCGCTGCAATGGCCGCCGCCTGGTCCGCGGAACTCTTTTCCAGCGCAGCCAGCCGGTCCGCTTGCGTCAGCGTTGTTGGAGCGGCTGGCCCCGCGGCCTGCGCCTGCGCGATACCGCCCATGAACGACGCCACCATCGCAAGCACCACAACACGAACCAGACACCCATACAGGACCGAATCGTCCCATCAATCTGTCACCCTCCGTGTCTCGCTCCAGAGAAAATTGATCGCCCGAAGATCGTTCATTCCGTTCTCCGTTCGCTTACTTTACACAAGATATCCGGCTATCCCAACATATCTTCCGCCGGCCGGAAATGGCCCCGTTGCGTTGCAGGGAAGGCTGGATCTCCAGGGAACTTTTCACCTGGCCAGCAGGAGAACCTCGCCGCCGTGGCCCCCTTTGGTTCTAAGCCGATTGACTATCTAGTGAAACATGGACATTCCTAAAGCCAAAGAAAAATATGGCGAGCAGCGCAGCTGCTGGAGGAGATCCTATAGCCTTCCCCTCCGAACTTCCGCGTAACAAAAGCGGGCCGGAAATCGGTTTGAAAGCAGCCCTTGGAGCCTCCTCTACCGCTCGCCATCCCCCAAATCCCGTCCTTAAAAGTGGTAAATAACGTCTCCAGCCAAGGTGAGCTGGCTCTTCTTGGTCGGAGCGCCGCTGACCCCGTTGACCGACGGTGAGTCATACGCCGGCACGTCGTATGAGTGCTCGTAGCGCAACTCAGGACGAAACGTGACCGAACTTCCCAGCCAGAAGTTAAAGCCCACCAGGTGCTCGGTGTACTTGGTTTTATTGCCGGTGCGTTGGCCCTTCAGGTCATCGAAGAACTCATTGCGGATGTTCAGGGAAGCATGGTGGTGATTGAACTCATGCTCCACGTAGTTGACGAATGGCAAAGTCCGGAGCGAAGCAATG
This sequence comes from uncultured Acidobacteriaceae bacterium, assembly GCA_963758385.1. GTDB lineage: Bacteria > Acidobacteriota > Terriglobia > Terriglobales > Acidobacteriaceae > PALSA-350. Next base: position 618,889 of record CAVWVA010000004.1, read on the forward strand.
CGTGTCCAGCGGATTGCATTGCGCTCCATTGGCCCCGGTGATCAGCGAAGGCCCGGTGATTTCACCCGCATTGGCGCCGATATTCGCATTCGAGCCATAGCTGATACACGGACTCAATCCATAACATAAGTTGGGAACATCCTTCTCGTATTGGTACCACCCCTCGGTATCTGTGTGCCACGTCGCATTGATCTTGTGGTAGTAGGTCAAATAATAGGCTGCGAGATTGTTATACGCATATTTCGATGAATTGATTGAGTTAGCGCAGGCGTAGAGGTTGTCTCCGCCATCTTTCCAGGTGTAGGCGCCGCAAACGTTCCCCGTAACTTTTGCATTGGAAATCCACGGAGCGCTTTCGCAGCCCCCGGAAACGCCGGCCTGCACCGTCCAATGGTCGCTCAGCTTGGTCGTGGTATTGATTCCTTGCTGCGTGTAGCAGTCATAGGTATAGAGAATGGAATGGCTGTAGGTGTAGTTATTCGGCGCCAACTGCGCTTCAATGTCAGGCAGGGAGATATAGCGGCCGACGCGGATGTCCATGCCTTGAGCCACATGAGGCACATACAAATCGAAATAATACATCACCGGGTCATAGCCGTAGGTATTGTTGCTGCTGAGCAACTGCTGGCTAAAGATACCCTTGGCCGTGGTGTAGCGATAATCCAGTCCATAGAGGTTGGTGAACCGGAAGCCCCAGTCGATGTGATCGGTTTGCACCGTGTCCGGCAGCCGCTCGAAGTACAGAGCGACCTGGTTCAGCTGGAATGAGTTTGGTATCACATCATAGGCTGTCTCGTTGTTCGCATACCTGCCCTTGTTGGATGTGCTCGCGTTCCCCCCAATGTCGAACCAGCCATACATTTTGATGCGGCTCTTGTTCTGGTTAATTGCCTGCATGAGGATATAGGTGTTGTAGTCAGGTGCGCCGATCACGACGGTACCGCCGATTGGCCAGTCTGCTGAGGGAAATGGCGGCGAGCTCAGGGGCGGCGGCGTTCCCCGCCGGGCCGGTGCAGGTGCTGGCGGAGCGCCGTTCGAATCCACCGTCCAGTCGTCCAGGTAGGCATGCCCTAGCCTGGTAAAAAAGCCTCGCTGCGGAGGGGGAAGAGCAGCAGGCGTAGAAGACGCGGATACCGATTGCGCGGATCCATTTGCTTGCCCTGAATCTGTACCAACGCCCGCAACCGGAACGGTGCTGGGATCAACTTCCGCAAAACTGCTGACGGTGACCATGCCTAACGCCAAAAATAATAGAACGAAACGTATGCCGAAGTGTTGCCGATGATGTTGCATGAAATGGCCTCTGGGATCTCCACTAACCTGGTGATGCCATGGTTAGTAGATTGCAGCGCGCGTAAAGAGTGCATAAGGATCACGCGCGCAGGCCATGCGTGGGTACTGTGGTGACGATTGGTTTCAATCTTTACGACTTCTTTATTTGATTTGCGCTAGGAAGGTCTACCCCGGAAAGGTCTCGCTTCAGAACGAGCAAAACCATTACAAGTACAAATAGGCAGCGAGTGTTCACTTGCCGCCGTACTTCTCCAGCCACTCCAGCTCTTCCCGTACTTTGATGTACCCGTGCCATGGATCCTTCTCCAGCGAATGTCCTTCGTCGGGAAAGACCAGCAAGCGATGCGGAACCTGCAGCTGCTGCAGCGCGCGCTCCAGCAAAAGATCTTCCAGGTAACTTACCCGCACATCGGCACTCCCGCCAACAATGTGCGTGGGGGTCTTGACTTTGTCCATCTGGAAAATGGCCGCCTCACTTTGATACAGGCTCGGATTCTGCCACGGCAGCGACCCGCCCAGGTACCACACATCATCGTAGGTGGTGTCGTCATTTCCCCAGTTAGCCGTGTGCTCTACCGAGCCGGCCCCGGTCACCGCTGCTTTAAATTCGGTGGTCTGCGTGATCAGCCAATTGGTCATATATCCACCGTAGCTATAACCGCCGATCGTCAGGTGCGCGGGGTCGGCGATCCCTTCCTTCACCAGCGCATCCACGCCTTCCAGAATGTCCTTGCCCGGCCGCGAAACCAGGTGCGGAGAGATCTGCAGCATGAACTTGTCGCCATACCCGCTCGACCCACGATAGTTGGGCCGGAAAACCAGCCAGCCATTCGCCGCGGCCAGGTTTGCCCACTCGTACCAGTCGGCTCCAAAGTAATCGCCGTTTGCCTCCGCCGGACCGCCGTGAATCAGCGTCAGCATGCGCAGGTTCTTCTCCCCCATCTTGTGCGGCGGATAGATCAACAGTCCCTCGACCGTTGTCCCGTCGTCTGCCTTCCATCGATACGTCTTCCACTCCGGCTGCGCACGCTGCGTGAACAGAAGATTGAAGTTGCTGATCACCTTCGCCTGATCGGGGCGGCTCGAATCCGCTGCAACATAAACCTGTGTCGGCTCGGTGAGCGTCGAATGCTTTAGCAGCAGTCTCCCGGTGTGCGACCCTGCATCCACCGCCGCGTACGTGCCCGGCAATCCTGGTAACAACTCCGCGTGGTCCTTATTGATCCCCGGGCGGCCGATCGCGTAGAGCTGTGTCTGCGTTCCCTTAAGCCCGGTGGCGATCAGGCTGCCATCACTGATCACGGTGAAGTTTTCGAACGACCCTTCAAACTCGCTGCCCAACCGGCTTACCGTCCCGCTGGCCGGGTCGATCGAGTACAACCGTCCCTGTACATCGCGGTATGGCCCATCGAGCGCACCCGCATCGGCCGCCACATGAAAGAAGAGGGCAGTGCCATCAGGGCTCCAGTGCAGGTCGCTCTCAATAGCCTGATTATTGGTCAGGCGCCGCACCTCTCCTCCGACGCTGCTCACCAGATAAATCTCGTTATGCTTGGGATCCTCGAAACGATGCGAGACAGAATCGGTCAGGAACGCGATCCGCGTGCCTTTTGCATCAGGAGCGATCTCCTTAATCTCATCCTCACTGGCGCCGATTGTCCTGGCCAAAGCGGGCAGGGGCAACGCATCGTCGGAGAGGGTGGGCACATGCGCGGGCAACACCTCCTGGGCGGCTGCAATCGCATTTGCCACCGGCAGAGAAAGCAGCAGATCGCCCCGCTCCTGCTCTCGCCAGCGAATCACATCTTTCCACTGCTCCTTCCGCGCGTCCTCTGCACTCTTGGACAGAGGCGATGCGCAGGAAAACAAGATTTGCGATCCATCGGCCGACCAGGCGAAGGCGTGCGCCGCCATCTTCTCCTTATAAAGAGCGAAAGCTTCTCCCGAATCTGCGGAGATCAACCATAACCGCTCCGACCCGGACTTTTCGTCTCCATCCTTATCGTCGCCTGGCAGAGCGAGATCGGAAAGAAACGCAATGTACTTTCCATCGGGAGACCATTGTGGCGAGCTTGCGTGTCCCGACCGCGTCAGCGGCACCGTCTCCCCGGTCTTCTCTTTCCATATCCAAAGATCGTCGGCGAAGCGGTTATGCTGCCAATCCGAGGTCTCCGTGACAATCACCGCCGCCATTCCGTCGGGCGATAACTTCACCTCTTGCACGTCGGTCGCGTTCATAAACTCGTCCAGCGTAATTAGGCTCTTGGATTGCGCCGCAAGAACCGGCACGCCGGCCAACAAGATAGCACTTAGAAATAAGACGGTGCGAGAGTTCCCCAACAGTCGTTGTCCTTTGTGAGACGAGAGTAGCTATTTGGCTAGAGTGTCAGAGTTCTATACTAAACAAACAAGGTGATTCGAATGCCCCTGGTTGTCGCCCGAGCTGGACGGCTCTGCTGTTGTTGTTTCTTTCTGCTGATCGCAACATTTCCTCTCCTCGGTCAAACCCCTCCCCAGTCCCGTCCCCAGTCCCGTCCATGGATGGATAAAAGCCTTTCCCCCGATGACCGCGCCGCCATGGTGCTGAAGCAAATGACCCTGCCGGAGAAGATCGACCTGATGCACGGCGAGGGTATGCCAGGCTGGCCCCGCTCCATGCCCAGGATGAACGAGGGCAACGGAGGCGCCGGCTTCGTGCTGGGAGTGCCGCGTCTCGGCATTCCTCAGATTGATATGAGCGACGCGGCGTACGGCGTCAGGATGAGCGCCCAAAATGGACGCTACTCGACCGCGCTACCGGCCAACATCGCCGCGGCGGCCAGTTGGGATCCGGAAGCCGCCTGTGATTACGGTGCTTTGATCGGCCGCGAGCTTCGTGCCCAGGGCTACAACATGTCGCTCGGCGGCGGCGTCAACCTCACGCGCGAGCCGCGCAACGGAAGAACCTTTGAGTATCAGGGCGAAGATCCTCTGCTTTCCGGCACCCTCGCTGGCAACAGGATCAAATGCGAGCAGGCTCAGCACGTAATCGGCGATATCAAGCACTACGTGATGAACGACCAGGAGAGCGGCCGTGACGAAGTCGATGTGATTATAGGCCGCCGGGCGATGCGAGAGACCGACATGCTGGCCTTTCAGATCGGCATCGGGATCGCGCAACCCGGAGCGGTGATGTGCTCCTACAACTCGATCAACGGTGATTACGCATGCCAGAACAAGTACACCCTGACCGACGTGCTCAAGCAGGATTGGCAATTCAAAGGCTTCGTCGTTTCCGACTGGGGCGGAACCCACAGTACGGTCAAGGCTTCCGCTGCTGGCCTCGACAATGAACAGCCGCTGGACGACTTTTACGGCGAAAAGCTGAAGCAGGCTGTCGAGGCGGGTAAAGTCCCCATGGCGGAGCTCGACGACCACGTGCGCCGCATCCTGCGCTCAGAGTTCCAGGCCGGCCTCTTTGACTACCCCCAGCAAAAAAGCGTGGTGGATGTGGAGGCCGGTTTTGCCACCTCGCGCCGCATCGCCGAGCAGAGCATCGTTCTGCTCAAGAACACAGGTGGCTTGCTGCCGCTCGATCGCACCAGGGTCCACTCCATTGCCGTGATCGGGCCGCATGCGGACACGGGCATGATCTCGGGCGGCGGATCGGCGCAGGTAGATCCCCCAGGACAACCGGCCGCGCCCTGGCAATCTCACGTCTGGTTCCCCACCTCGCCCTTGAAAGCGGTGAGCGCCGCCGATCCCGGCATAAAGGTCCAATTTGATTCAGGTGCGGACCCCGCCTCTGCTGCTGCGCTGGCCCGGCAATCCGACGTGGCCATCGTCTTCGCTTACCAGTGGATGAGTGAGGGGACCGATCTGCCCAACCTCTCCTTGCCTGAAAACCAGGACGCGCTCATTGAGCAGGTGGCCGAGGCGAATCCCCGCACCATCGTTGTGCTCGAGACCGGCACCGCCGTCGTCATGCCCTGGATCGGCAAAGCGGGCGCAGTGCTGGAGGCATGGTATGCCGGCAGCAAAGGCGCCGACGCCGTCGCCAATGTGCTCTTTGGCAAGGTGAACCCCAGCGCGAAGCTCCCCCTCACTTTCCCGCTCAGCGTTGCCGATCTGCCTCACCCGGAGTTGATAAAGCCGCCAGGCAAAACCCATGACGCCGGCGCTGTAGTGAAGCCAGAAGACGCCAAAGCAACCTTCAGCGTGCACTACGACGAGGGCCTGAAGGTGGGCTACAAGTGGTATGACGCAGAGAAAAAGCCGGTCCTCTTTCCTTTTGGATACGGTCTTTCCTACACCACCTACGAGTACTCTGACCTGAAGGTCGCGCCTGAAAAGGTAACTTTCACGCTGAAGAACACCGGCGCACGCGCCGGGGCTGAAATTGCCGAGGTGTACGTGAGCCTGCCGGCCAGCGCGGGTGAGCCTCCCAAACGGCTTGCCGGTTGGAGCAAAGTACAGCTGAATCCGGGCGAAAGCAGGGAAGTCACTGTGCCGATCAATCCCCGGGAGCTATCGATCTTCGACGAGAGCGACAACACCTGGAAGCAAGTGCCCGGCGCCTACACCTTCATGGTCGGAGGCTCTTCGAAGGATCTACCGCTCCGCCAAGAGTTAAACCTGCCGTAGATATTGTTAAGATAAGCCGATGATTATGTGACCTTTAAATAAAACGGAATCGGGAGATGCCACAGTTCTCGACCCGCACGCTTGCCACCCCTAACTGCTTCTCGTTATCGTGACCCCATGTCCGCAACCCGCCGTGAATTCATAAAGTCCCTAACCGCCGCCGGTGCAATGTCTCGAGTTGCGGCAGTACACGCATCGTCCGCAACCCCCTGTCCCTTTCGCCTCTCGGTTATCAACGACGAGCTGACACCAGACTTCGGCCGCGCCTGTGAGATCGCCGCCAAAGACTTCGGCTTGCGCTGGATCGAGCTGCGCGCCATGTGGAACAAGAACATCACCAAGCTCGACGCCAAAGAAATCGCCGAAGCCCAATCGCTGCTGCAGAAATACCACCTCCGCGTGACTGACATAGCCAGTCCTCTCTTTAAAGTGGACTGGCCCGGAGCGCCACTGTCGAAAGAGAGCCCAAAGCGTGACCAGTTCCACGCAGCCTTCGAGTTCAACCAACAGGACCAGTTACTCGAACATTGCGTAGAGCTGGCGAAGCAATTCCAAACCGATCGCATCCGTTGCTTCGACTTCTGGCGGCTGGACGATCAGGGCCCTTACCGCGGCGCCATCAACGAGAAGCTACGCGCAGCCGCCGAGACCTGTGCCAGTAAGAATCTGATCCTGCTGCTGGAAAACGAGATGTCCTGCAACACCGCCACGGGAGAAGAATCCGCTGCCGTTCTGAAAGCAATCCCCAACAAAAACTTCATGCTCAACTGGGATCCGGGAAATGCCGCGGCCATCGGAAGCACTCCCTATCCTGATGGCTACCGCCTACTACCCCTTGACCGCATCGGTCACTGCCATGTGAAAGATGTGGTGCGCAAACCGGGCAAAAAATATGAGTGGGCGCCAGTGGGAACCGGCGTGGTGGATTGGGTAGGTCAGTTTCGCGCCCTCGCCAAAGACGGTTATCACTACGCCGTCAGCCTGGAGACGCACTGGCGCGGCGCGGGGACTGCAGAAGCCTCCACCCGCATCAGCATGCAGGGGCTCAAGAGCACGCTCGCCAAGGCGGGCTTGAACTGCTGAAAGGCGCTAATCGGTTGCCGCGGACTCTACCTTCGCTTGCGGATCACTGACTTCCTTGGCATAGAACATGTGTGAAATTCGCGGCGTCTCACTGCCGCGATGAAAGCTCCACACATGATCCCGGATTGCCAGATCCGACGCGGTGAAGCGCTCCCTCTGCCGCAGGTACTCGAGCCAGGACTCGGTCACAAAGGTTTCATTCATGTGTGCCGGGTCCAACGCATCCTGATAGAGCCCCCAACGGATAGCGCCATCCCGCAGGCGAACATCTCTCAGCTGATGTGCCGCTTTGGTAAAGGCAGCATAGTCACGAGGATCGATCTGGTAGTCGATGGAAACCCGCACCGGGCCCTCATCGTCGTCCCGTTCTGACGCCAGTTTGGGTACCAGCAGGCTGTAGCGGTGAGGACGAAGATCCGGCTGCACGCCGCGCAGAACATGGAAGCGGAGCGACAACGGAAGCGTGACCGCCAGGCCGGCCGCCGCGCAAATCAGCGACTTCGAAGTGGAAAAGTGTTCCGCGATAAGACCCCAGATCACTCCACCCAGGGCCATGCCTCCGGCGAAGATCATCTGGTAGGCGCCCAGCGCGCGCGCCTGTACCCATGCCGGCACCGATATCTGCACCGCGAGGTTCAGTGTCGACATGGCGCTGGTCCAGGCAAAGCCACCGGCAATCAGCATGGGGATAATGAGGAGAGGCGTTCTCACCAGTGCCAGGACTGCCAGGGTTGCCACGAATACACCCGTGGCCCAGGCGATGATGGCATCCGCGGAGAGCACTCTGCGAACCCGGGGCAGGCTGGTTGCGCCAATCACCGCTCCAAAGCCCATGCTGCCATTCAGAATGCCGTATCCCATAGCGCCCTGGTGCAGGTCGTTACGCGCCACAATGGCAAGCAGTGCCCACACTGCGCTCACAAAAAGCGTAAAGATGAGGGTCCGCACGAAGGCCGCCTGCAGCATTGGCGCATAACGAAGGTAGCGAACCCCGGCACGAACGGAGCCGCGTATACGCTCGGCGGGCAGCGCGCTTTTGAACAGCGGGTTGCGCTGCCAGCGATACAAAACCAGAATCACGCCCACAAATGAAAGCGAATTGAGCAGAAACACCGACGCCGCGCCCGTCGTGGCGCGGGCATAAAGCGCGATCGCCAGGCCGCCCAGGGCCGGCCCCAGCGCGCGCGCCAGGTTGAAGCCGGCAGAGTTAAGCGAGACGGCGTCGGGCAGCTGCGCGCGGGGAATCACTTCCGGCACAATCGCCTGCCATGCCGGGCTATTCATCGCCGTGCCGATATTCAGCAGGAAGGTGAGAATCAGCAGGATCCACGGCGAGATGATGTCGAAAAAAGTAAGCACGCTGAGGATCGCGACCGCTGTCAGCATCCAGGCCTGCCAGAAAATGAGCAGCCGGCGGCGGTCGAAAATATCCGCCGTCGCTCCGGCCAGCAAGCCGAGGATGACCACCGGCAAGGCTGGCAGCCGTCTGCATCAGGGCGATGAGCAGCGGAGACGGGGTGAGCACCGTCATCAGCCACGTGCCCGCCGTATCCTGCATCCACCCGCCCAGGTTGGACACAATCGAGGCCAGCCACAGATCGCGAAACAGCGGCACGCTCAGCGGTTCGAAGCCGTTAAGCCTGGGTTCCGTCTGCAATTGATCTGTCTTGAGTGTCGTCATGGGCAAAGCGGGGCGGAGATCCTTGCCTTAATTATCCCAGAGTGTTCTTCCTCCCCCGGCGGGGGTGCCAGCCAACGCAACACCAATCCACAAAAAAAGACTCGGGCGACTTTCGTTATTTACTTCCGTCTGAGTCAACAGGGAGGAGCCACGATGACCAACACCGATTTCGTGAGCGCAGCTCGTGGGCGCCAGCTGATCGGCCTTTTGTTGGCGACGTTCCCGTTGGCGGAGCGAATGTTGATTTACAACTTCGCCATGGCCGCCTGGATCATGCTCCCAGCCCACCGCCAGAGACCCAAACAGGCCAACTAGAAAAAGGAGAGGAACTCAATTCAGGACCTCTTCCTGCCAACACCTTAGGAAAAGACGGGTGCCCCATGTTCGCCAAAGCGTACCCGGATTCCGGTTACGCAGCACCAGACATGTCCGCGTGCGCGGCTTTCATCAAGGAAAGCCGCATGAAGTCCGACGACATCACGGATCTCGACCGGAAATCCGGGGTACATGGGCCGAAAAAGATGGGGCGGAGCCCCTTCCATTGTTGTTACCCAGTCGTCACTGGCGAGCCCAGGTACGAGCGGCGTATCCTGTATCTAGTCGTGAGATCTCCCTTTCGCATGCGAAGCGTTCTAACCGTAACCGCACTGCTGCTGGCCTTGCTCATAACCCAGGCCGCATCCCCGGTCTGCGGGGCGCAATGCGTGCAGAACCAGTTACCCGCCCACCGGGCAGAAATGTCGCATTGCCATTCCATGCAGGCAGCGCAAACAAAGGGAATCAGCCAAAATCTACAGACCTGCCCGCCCAGCAACTTCTGCGTCACCGATCTGCTGGCGAACAACCAGAAAAAGACTACAGCCCCGCTGATTCAAAAAGTAGACCTACCTTCAGCCGGCCATCTCCCTGCCCTGAACGTCGCCTCCTTCACCCCCAGGCAAATCCCGCTTCGAAGTAGCAATCTCTCCTCGTCACAAATCACCCCTCTGCGCGTCTAGACCCTCGCACCTGCCTCTTGATCGCGAGGGATCCCTCTCGCCCGTTACGCAAGCAATCGATCCCCAGGAGTCACCATGAGCAACCGACGCACCTTTCTAGGGCGCGCCTTCTCGCTTGGCGCAGCTCTCTTTGCCACGCGCACCTTAACCGCGCAGGAAAAGCCGATGTCGATGCGAATGCCAATGCCCGCCGCGCCAAACCCAACCTCATCCCCATCCCACCCGCAATCTACCCTGCCGGCAAGGAAGGCCCAATCCTCCTATACGCCCGTGATCACCACAGACGTAGGAGATCTTCCCTACGCCATGGATGGCAGCACCAAGGTCTTCCACTTGGTCGCCGAAGTGCTGCAGCAGAAAATCCACCCGGATAAAACCATCGATGCCTGGGGATTCAACGGCTCAGCCCCCGGCCCCACCATCCAGGTCAACCAGGGAGATCACGTGCGCGTGATCTTCGACAACCATTTGCCCGAGCCAAGCTCCATCCACTGGCACGGCTTTGAAGACATGGTGGGCGATGACGGCATGCCGGTGATCAGCCAGGAACCAGTGAAACCGGGCGCCCGCTTTGTCTACGAGTTCAATATTCACCAGGCCGGCACCTTCTTCTATCACTCGCACATGGCCATGCAGGAGATGCTGGGAATGCTGGGCGGCTTCATCATGCATCCCCGCACACCCCTTCATCCCCACTGCGATAAGGATTTTCTGCTGCACCTGCAGGAGTACGCAGTGCTGCCCAACAACACCGTCCCCAACACCATGAACATGGAATACAACTGGCTCCTGCTCAACGGCAAAGCAGGCCCGGCATCCACCCCCCTCATCGTCCGCCAGGGAGATCGCGTACGCATCCGCTTTGTGAACCTAGGCATGGATCATCACCCCATGCATCTTCATGGCAATACTTTCCAGGTCACCGGCACCGAAGGCGGACGCATTCCAGAGACCGCCTGGTGGCCTGGGAACACGGTACTAGTGGGTGTGGCCCAGGCGCGCGATGTGGAGTTCAACGCGGATCGTCCCGGCGACTGGATGCTGCATTGCCACTTGCCTCACCACATGATGAATCAGATGTCCTCCAATGTCGGCGCCATGACGCGGCGCCCTGGTCAACCGGCAGGCGTCGACATGAACACCGGCATGGGCATGCTGCAGGGCACACCGGGTGCACCCACGGGCGATGACTATGGGACAAGCCTGGGCCGAGGCATGGGCTTTGGCAGCACCGCCGACATGGCGACCACCAACACGCCGCTCTCCGGACAAACCGCTATGCAGGGAATGTCAATGGCGCAGGACGACATCGCCAGCAATGCAAATGCAGTGCCCGGCTTTCCCCAGGATGCCTACATGGAAGGTCCCGGAATGGCCATGGACCAAATGGTGGAGAAGCCCGAGAACTACGGCCTTCGTCCAGGCTGGAGCGGCTTCATGATGGGCATGATGAACTTTGTGCGAGTGCTGCCGCCGGATCAATACGACCAGGTCATGGCCCGCATGAAGCAGGCGCAAAAACCGAATGATCCCTACGGATCGCTACTGGAGCGAGTTTAGTGGCGAGTTTAGTCCAGGAGAAAACTATGCAAATAGCAAAGAGACTCGCCGCGCTGTGCGTGTTCACTGCGCCGCTGCTAGCCCAAAATGCCCAGCCGCCGGCGATGCAAATGGGACCAATGCAAATGGGACAGCATTTGTCACCGCCACAGTCCCCACCGCCGGAGCTGCTGCAGGGCGTAGCCGCCCGCACCCCGCTCAAACTGGAAGATTTTCTCGCCATGGCCGACGGAAGCAATCCCACCCTGCGCCAGGCGGAGGCCATCATCCGCCGCTCCGGCGCCCTGGCCGCCCAGGCGTCCGCTTATCCCAACCCTACAGTTGGTTACGAAGGCGATCAAATCCGTGGCGGCTCTTATGGTGGTGGAGAGCAAGGCGGCTTTGTCGCCCAAACCATCGTGCTCGGTGGTAAGCTCGGCCTGCGCCGAAACATCTATGACCAGCAGGGGCAATCAGACAAGCTTGCAGCCGAAGCGCAGCGCTTGCGCGTGCACAACGACGTGGCACACATGTTCTACACCGCGCTGAGTGCGCAGCAGACCGTCCTGGTGCGAGGCCGCCTGGTCGCTTTGGCCAACGACGCCGCCCAAACTGCACACCAGTTAGCCAATGTGGGCCAGGCCGATGCGCCCGACGTGCTCCAGGCAGAAGTGGAGGCGGAACAAGCAGAGATCGACTACGCCGTCGCGCAAAGGCTGTTCATCCAGGCATTCAAGCAACTCGCCACACTCGCCGGCAGTCCAACGACTCAAGTCGCGCCCCTCGACGCCGCCCTCGATGCGCCGCCGGTGATCGACCCATCTCGTATCGTGGACGCCATACTGGAGCAAAGTCCGACCGTGAAGCAGGCGCAACAGCAAGTAGTGGTTGCCGGAGCGCGGCTTAAAGCTGCCAGGCGTGAAGCGGTGCCTGATTTGCAATTGAAGGCCGGGGAGCAGGCCAATCTTGAAACGCTCGCCGATGCTCCCGGCAAAAAGACCGGAGCCCAAAGTTTCGCCAGCGCCGGAATCGAACTTCCCCTCTGGAACCGCAATCGCGGCAACGTGCAAGCCGCCCAGGCCGACCTCGAGCGGGCCACGCAAGAGGTGACCCGGACACAACTATCCCTGCGCCAACAGGCGGAGGCTGTGGTGCAGAATTATCTCTCCGCCAAATTGGAAGCGGAACGCTACCGCACCGCGTTGCTACCCCGCGCGCGGCGAGCCTACGAGCTCTATCTCGACAAGTATCAGCAGATGGCGCAGGCCTATCCCCAGGTCATCGTGTCGCAGCGCACGCTGTTTGAGCTTGAGGTACGCTACATCGACGCACTCGACCGCATTTGGCAGAACGCCATCGCACTCCAGGGCTTTGCTCTGCAGGGGGGCCTGGAAGAGCCATCGGCATCAGGCCGGGCAAGCGAATAGGCTCCTATCGCTTGCTATGGTGCGTCATTCACAACCAATATCGACAGCGGGCATTCCTTCAGCAAATGCTGCGAGGTCGAGCCTTCAAGCCACGAGCGGACGCGGCCGATGTGTCGATGCCCGACTACGATAAGGTCAGCCCCATGCTGTAGGGCGCTCTCCTTGATAGCGGACTCAGCCGGTCCCTCAGTGATTTCGGAAATCACGTCCAGCCCCGCTAGCCGTCCTTTTTGCGCTGTATATTGCAGGTGCTTGTCTAATTTCCGCCGCGCCGCAACGGAGTTGGTGATTCCGTAGCCCTCTGCCTGAGACTCCGCACTCGGCGGCGTTAATACACCTAACAGAATTACCTTCGCGGTGAATTTCTCCGCGATTGACATTGCCACAGCAACGGCGCGTTCCGCGTCAGGCGTTCCATTGTCGCCCACCAGGATTGCGCGGAGACGGTATGGATAGTGATCGCTCATCGTTCCACCTCTCTCCGACTTCTTCGCATGGCCTCTTGTTCGCACGCAAGCGTACCCATCTCAGTCGATTTCAAAGGACCTGTTCCACGTGGAGATCACCCGGGTCTCCCGTTCAAATCCCAGCGTACTGACCGACCCGGTTCCCAGCGCCAGCAGGCTGCCTCCTCGCGGGGGCAGACCAATCCACGTAGCAGCGAGGATCCGCAGAACATGCGCATGGGCAAAGAGCGCGACTTGGCCGCCGTTCTCGCTGGCCCGGTCGATTACCTTTTGTGTCCGGGCAGCCACCTGCTCGACAGACTCACCCTCAGCAACCGGAGACTCCCAAATCGACCAGTCAGGCTGTTCCTTGCGAATTTCCGCCGTCGTGCGTCCTTCGAAGACTCCGTAATTCCACTCGCGCAGGTTCTCATCCACCTGCGCCACGTCGGAATAGCCGGCGATGCGGCAAGTCTCCCGGGCGCGCTGCAGCGGGCTTGTCAGCACCAGGCTGAACTTGCGGTGCGCCAGATAGTCCCTGATCCGGGCGGCACGCGCTTCTCCACGTGCGGTCAACGGAATGTCAGTTCGACTGGTATGCGCGCCCGAGAGGCTCCACTCCGTCTCTCCATGACGGATCAACCACAGTTGCAGATTCTCGTAGCCAGGGTCAGTCAAGCAGTCTCCTATGCTGTAAAGGTAGCGATGTCAGAATGCGAGCCGGGCTAGCGCCGCCCCCAGCCAAACTGCAAAAAGGCCCAGTAGTAAGCTTAACGCGACGTAGAGCAGGGGAACCAGGAATGGGCCCGTGCCCAGTGCGGAAAAGGTCTCCCACTCAAAGGTGGAAAAGGTACTGTAAGCGCCGATGAAGCCCGCGGGAATCAAAAATTCCCACGCCGGATTGATGTTGGTGTGCTGGCTGATCAATGTCACTGAGAAACCAATGATCAGGCACGCGCTGATGTTGATGGTTAGTGTCCCATAGGGGAAGCGGGTACCCATCCGGTCGGCGACCACCGAGCCGACCCAATACCGGCTGAGCGAACCAAGGGCGCCCCCAATTGCGATAAGAAGGTATTTCTGCAAGTCAACCTCTCTCTACGCGTGTACTGAGCCAACTCACAATCGCAGACTGTATCCTGCGACGCTTCCGCGCGCACGAGTATTGAGAACTGCTCGTCGACGGAAACTAAGTTTTGACTGGAAGATCGCGGTAGAGACATGACTCCCCGACGGTCTTCCCGTCAGGAGTCATCATCTGTCAAGCCCGGAAGGCAAGACAGCGGTTGAGGGTGAACTCCTTCACCACAGCTATCTAATTAGATAATCTGCCCCGCCAGTTTGTCAATCCGGACGGTCTCCTTGCGACTTGTCCGGGCAAACCAGCGGGAATGAAGCCGCCCTCGCCTTCTGACTCCTTGTCATCCGGCGAGTGCGCAAGCCCCGGCTGCTATCATTTCAGACGCAAATGCGACTCGATGCTCACCAGCACTTCTGGCACTACAGCCCCACGGAACATACGTGGATGTCGGAACAGATGGCGCTCCTGAAGCACGACTTCCTCCCTCCAGATTTGCAGCCGTTGCTCGCCGCCATTCACTTCGATGGATGCGTCGCCGTGCAGGCGCGACAAAATCTGGAAGAAACACGGTGGCTGCTGCAGCTCGCGGAGGAACACTCCTTTATCAAAGGCGTCGTGGGTTGGGTAGATTTGTGCTCAGACGAGCTTGCCCAGCAATTGCGGCGATTCGCCGGACATCCCAGGCTCGTCGGTGTTCGCCACCTCGTGCACGACGAACCGGACGACGCTTTCATGCTTCGTCCGGAATTTCGCCGGGGCATCGCGCAGTTGCGCGAGTTTGACCTCACTTATGATCTGCTGCTTTTTCCCCGGCACCTTCCGGTCGCTGTCGAGCTTGTTGCGGAATTTCCCCACCAACCATTTGTCCTCGACCACATAGCCAAACCCAACATCGCAGAGAAGCTGATTTCTCCGTGGCGGGAAGATCTGCAACGGCTGGCAAAGTTCCCCAACGTCACCTGCAAACTCTCCGGCATGGTCACCGAGGCGCGATGGAACCACTGGCAGCCCGGCGACTTTCATCGTTACATGGATATCGTCTTCGGAGCTTTTGGCTGGAGCCGTTTGATGATTGGTTCCGACTGGCCGGTCTGCACTTTGTCAGGAGAGTACGGGCCGGTGATGAAAATCGTGATCGATTACCTGCAACAATTCCCCCAGGAAGCGCAAGCCGCAGTTCTCGGTGAGAACTGCGCTCGCGTTTACCGCATCGATTCTTGATCTGCGGCGCCTTTACTTGGGCGATCCACCTTGGCGGAGACGGGGTACACCATCAGTCCGGTGCAATGAGGGGAAGCCCGGGAAAGTAGGTTCGGTAACGCGCCGCGTCTCGTGTCAGCAGCCGGTATCCGGCAATCGATGCATGAGCACCGACAAAAAAATCTGGTAGCGTTGAGCGCTTCGTGCCACCGCGCTGCCGGTAGGCAGTAAATGCTTTCCCTGCTAGGTAGGCCGCTTCGTAAGGAATTGCTTCCCGGTCTATGATGTCCTTCGGAATCGCTGCGTTTAGATCCTCAATCTTTGTGTAGCGAATTGAGACTTCTGCGTAGATGATCGGATTGATTACCAGACGCGCGCTTTCCGCCGCCGTCGCCGTGGCGTTTGCGGACCACGAGAACCACCGCGAGTCCTCGGTCATCAGATCGAGCAAAACATTGCTGTCGATTAGGACGGCACTCATTTACTTGCCACGGGTCAGAGCCATGATTGCATCGGTGCTCATCGTAACGTCCCCGCGCCCCCGCAAGTGTGCGATAAGCCGTGAACCTCGACCATCCTTGTTACGATTGTTGGCGCGGGTAATCCGCACCACCTTGCCATCAAACTCAAAATCGACTTCGGTATGAGGAAGCAGGCCCGCTCGCTCGCGAATTTCCGCGGGAATCGTCACCTGGCCTTTTGACGTGATGCGCATTTAGCTCCCTACTCTTACATGTAAGGGTAATACCATCATGGTAAGAATGCAAACCATCCGCACTACGGGATAGCGCAACCATCCCCCCCTTTTTGGGCGTGCGCCACTTAATAACTGGATGCCCTTGCCTCTAAAAGCTGATCCGCCCCGTGATCTCAATATTCCGTGGGCCCGCGCCTTCAGCCGTCTGCAGAGCAGTGATGATCCCGAACCCGGTAGGACCGTCATCGACATTCAAGTCCGGTGTTTCATAGTTGCGATGGTTGAAGACATTGGAAGCTTCGGCGCCGAATTGAAACGTGGCGCCCTCCCAAAGCGGCGTCGATTTGATCAACGACATGGAGAAGCTCTCTGTTCCGGGTCCGACAAAATTGCCCACGCCTGCGCTGCCGAAACTGGCGCTATTGTTGGGTGGATCGGCGAAAGCATTGATATTGAGGAACAGCGGATCCCCTGCAGACGAGGCGCCGTGAACGTAAGCCGGCATTCCCGAAACCTTGTCCGCCCGTGTTGATCCAGCATTTGAAAGCAAGTTGGTCCCCCCAGGATCGGTGGTGGTCTGGTAGGGAGTGAGAAAGGCTCCACTCTGCAGAACCACAACTCCACCCAGCTGCCAGCCGCCGACAAGCGTATTCAGGGCCGTGCCGTGGTTCAGGAAGGGCTTGCCCTTGCCAACCGGCAGTTCATAGAGATAGGTAGCCAGGAAGCGGTTGCGACGGTCGAACGTTACGTTTCCATAGTCCAGACCGAGGTTGAAGCGGTCAGAGGAGATGCTGGTTCCTTCGGTCGTGATGGTCGTGGGTGCATATCCCTGGGCGTCCGAGAGGTCGCGCGTCCAGATGTAGCTGGCCTGGAACTGCAGCCCATTGACGAAGCGCTTGGTCAACGCTGCGCTCATGCTGTTGTAGTTGCTTTGGGCGCCGTTGACGATGCTCTCAATGTATCCCCAAGACTGGTAAGGTGCGTCCAGGGGGAACGCGTTCTCCCATCCAATCGTGTTGGGCTGCACCTGGTTGACGTCAACAAAGGTTTCCAGGTTCGACCCGTGACTGCCGATGTACGAAAGGCGCATGCCGATGTCATGCCCGAGGTCCTGTTCGAGCGTAAGGTTCCACTGTTGCACCGATGGATCGATGTAGTGGATAGGGAAGGCGTACTGGAAAGATGCGCCACCCGGGACAACCGAGGCGAAAGGGGCTTGGGAAAGGTGATCGTTGGACTACCGCCGGGTGCGGTTTGCGATTGCCCGGTGTAGTTAACAAAGCTCGAACTGACCGCCCAGCCGGAAACCAGCGAGAAGCCCAGCGGCTGTTCGATGAACCGTCCCCAACCGCCGCGGAGTACCGTCTTATCGGTACCGTAGAGCCGCCACGCGAAGCCGATTCGTGGTCCGAAATCTTTCTTGTAGGTATAGCGCAAAGTCGCCGGTATTCCCGCCTGGGCTGCTGTGAGGATCGGCGACGGCGCAATCGCCGTGGCGAAGTCCGATGAGGTGTAGCCAAGCGCCGTGTTGTTGGGTACTACCACCGCGCCTGTCACTCCCCCCACGTTGTAATTGGGCAGAAATGCAGCGGTGTTGTAGTCCTTGTCTTTGAGCGGCGGATGTAGCTCATAGCGCAGGCCGAGATTCAACGTCAGCCGGGAAGAAATCTTCCAGTCATCCTGGGCAAAAAAGCCATAGCCGTAGCCCACTCCATTCATCGCCGGGTGGGTCAGCTGCTCCGCATTGTAGGTGTAGTCAGGATAGCCAAGCAGGAATCCCGTGTAAGGATCGCCAATGTAGACGGGGTTTCCATTCGCATCGGAATATTCCGTTGAGTTGTTAAAGAAATACTGGCCGGCGGAGTAATTGCCGAAAACGTTATCGTCGTGATCGGTCATGTGGCGAATGTCGCCGCCAAACTTGAACGTATGTTTGCCTTTACTCCAGGTGACATTGTCCAGCAGTTGCACGATCACGCTGTGCTGTACCGAGGGGTTGCCGCCGCCCGTCACCATAAAACCAGTGATATTCATATCCGGCGCCGTCGGGGTTGGATTGGGTGTAATCCCCTCAATCCCCGCCAGGCCCAGATAGCCGGCTGTCGTGCCCTCAAGCATGGCCGTGGTGTAGTGGGTGCCATTGAACCCGGCGCGGAACTCGTTGACCAGCGAGTTCGAGATTGCGTAGTTGTGCGAGAAGGTAACCCCCTGATCGGCCTCAGGGTTGCCAAAGGCACCGGTGATGGGCGACCCGGCGTTCACGCAATAGCCGGGGCAGTTGGGGTTCGGCGGCGTGATCACGGACCTCGTCTTGTAGGTGCCCCGCACGAACATGGACTGCTTGGACGTCAGGGCATAATCCAGACGCAGATCAGCCTGATCGCTGGTGATGGGCGCCGCATAGTTCACGCGATAGTTATTCTGGTAGTCATTGGGTGCCCCGGAGTTCGCTGCTGGATAAGAAATACTTGATCATGTTCGCAGACACCGGAGAGATGGGCACATTGGCTGGATCAATGCTCGATCCATCAGGGTTGAAGATCGGCGTGCCCGCCAGGTAATCCACCAGGTTTCCGTTGCGCATGTCGTTCGAAGGAACGTTGGTGATGAGCGGCACCTGCCGGGGCAGGCGCAAGCCTTCATAACTCATAAAGAAGAAGGCTTTGTCTTTGCCGTTGTAGAGATGGGGAATACTGATCGGGCCGCCAAGAAATCCGCCGAAATCATTCATGATGATGGTCGGCGTCGAATGGGTGAAAGGGTTGCCCGCCGTCAGAACCGTGTTCTGCAGGTTTTCAAAGACGCCGCCATGCAGAGTATTGGTCCCACTCTTCGAGGTCGTCGTAACATCGGACGACTCCGCTGAACTCGGCGTTGTTATTGCTGCCGCTGATGCGAATTTCAGAGATGGAGTTGAACGACGGAAAAAGCTCGTTGATCGGGCCGCTGTTCTCAACGCTGACGCTGCTGATGCCATCGATGGTGTAGGACATCAGGGCAGGCGTAGTGCCATCGATCACCAGATTGTTGTCGTCATCCACCTGGACGCCCGGCTCGGTGCTGAGCGTGTCGATGGGGCTGGTCGATCCGGTCGAGCGAGAGTAAACGGCTACCGGGAGCTCAGTGAGTTCACGGCCCGTTTTGGTCTCGGAAAGGTTGGAGACCTCCGTGGTGATAACCCCGGCCGAGGATCCCTGCACGGTGACGGTTTCCGACGCCGCACCCAGCTTGAGGGCGGCGTCCACACGCTTGGTTTCGCGTGACTGCAGGTCAAGATCAGAAAAGTCTGTGCTCTTCGAAACCATTCGCGGTAATGGTGATCTGATATTTTCCCGGGTTGAGATTGAGAAAGCTATAGTCGCCATGCTGGTCCGTGGTCACGGTCTTTTCCGCCGCGGTGCCGCTATTGATTAGCCTGACGGACGCACCCGGCACGAGTGCGCCAGAGCTATCCTTGACCGTGCCCACGATCGATCCAAATGTGGACTGCGCCATGCTGTCTGACGGCGTGAGAGAAATCAGCAACAGCAAAGCGAGCGCCAGGGCAATCCTTCGCCCGGTGCTTGCTTGCGAAATTGAAAACAATTGGAAAAATCGGCGGCCACGCAACATGTTGAACGTCCCCCTGAAAGATGTATGTCTCGCAACTTATATTCACTGGAAGGCATGGCCCGAAAAGGTAAGTACGGATGGCCGTGGCGCCGAGCGGGTAGACTCCTGCATAAAAGCGAAGTCGCCTTGCCACTTAGGCATGGTCAGGCATTCGCGCCATGGGTCGTACTACTGGCAGCAATGAAATGTTCGAGAAAAGTTCGGCACTGAGGGACTACGTGGTCCCGAACCCGGTACTCGTAGGTAATCTATCAAGGCTTTGCAGTCAGATCAAGAGTAAGATCAGGGCCCGTCGCCCTTAAATCGACGCGGGCCGGCGCCGTCCGATGTTGGTCGCCTGTTCGAAGGCGTATCCCAGCTGCAGTACACCCCAGTCATCGTGATGCCGGCCCACAATCTGAAGACCGATGGGAAGGCCCGCTCGAGGAGAACGCGCAGGGAACTGACATCGCCGGATTTCCCGCCGCCGAAATGTAGTAGGCGGACTTCATCCAGGCCAGATAATTCTCCATCTTCACTCCCGCAATTTCCGTCGGGTAGTGTGTGTTCACGTCAAAGGGAAGCACCTGGTTCACCGGCAGAATAAAGAATTCGTATTCGCCTTTGAAGTTGCACAGACGCTGGTATAACGCCGTGCGCTTTTGCCTCGATGCGAGACAGGTAGGGCCCCGTGAGCTTGCGCCCTTCTTCCACGTGCCAGTGAATGTATGGGTTGAGCTGGTCGCCGTGCGTGGCCAGCAAATCTCCAAAGCTCAGCTCCGTCGACCAGTGCCGCCATGCCAGAAAGGATTCGTTGGCGTCGGTAAAATCGGGCTCGGCATCTTCCACGATGCATCCCAGCGATTCGAAAACTTTGCGCTGCGCCTGTACCGCGCTTTTTACCTCCGGCTCCCAGGGCAGTCCCATATCTTTGAACATTGCGACCCGCACGCCCTTGAAGCTCCGGCTGCCCAGGGGCTGAGCGAATTGAGCGCCCGTTTGTTCAATGGAGATCGGGGAGTGGTGATCGTAGCCGGCGAGCACGCTGAGGAAGTAGGCGCAGTCGGTGACATTACGCGCCACCGGCCCAGGAACGGCAAGCGTGAACCAACCTAAATGGGTAGGTAGGTTCGAAACACGTCCCGGCGAGGTGCGGATACCCACCACATTGCAGAAGTTGGGAGGATTGCGAAGAGAGCCCCCCATATCGCTGCCGTCGGCCAGGGGAGCCATTCCACATGCTACGGCGACCGCGCCGCCTCCGGTGCTGCCGCCGCAAGTCTTGGTTAGGTCGTAGGGATTGTGGGTCGGTCCGAAGACCGGATTGAAGGTCTGCGAACCGAGGCCAAATTCCGGAACATTGGTTTTGCCGAGGACGATGGCGCCGGCCTCTTTTTCCCTCTGCACCACGCGGCAATCGAAATCCGGCACAAAGTCTTTATGCAACGGGGAGCCATAGGTTGTGCGGATGCCGTTCGTTTCGTGCAGATCTTTAACTGCGACCGGCAAGCCATGCAGAGGGCCCGAGCCACTTGCCGTGGGCGAGCGCTTCATCGGCCGCGGCGGCTTGGGCCATCAACTGTTCTTCCGGCACCATCGTCACCATCGCGTTGACCTTCGCATTGACCCGGTTGATCTGTTTCAGGTGCGCCTGCATTACTTCGCGCGCAGAGAGTTTCTTGCCACGCATCGCGTCCAGCATATCGACCGCGCGCATGGAACAGATCTCCTCACCATCAACGGGCGTCGCGTTGGCCGCTGCGGGTAAATACGGTGCGGCAGCCGCTGCGAGCGCAGAACCAGTGCCCAGCTTCAAGGCATCGCGACGTGTCATCCTGCTACTCATTGGTCTTCCTGTCTCTAAGCGGCGACATAATAAACTGTAAATAAACAGGGCCCACTCTTAACGAAGGGCACGGCTTTAGCCCGTGCTGCCTTGAGCTTCCACTGAAGAGGGCTTTAGCCCCTGAGGTACGTCTTTTCTATACCGATCTGCTGCAAGCAGGTGTCGCTCAACCCACATTATGCCGATTTAAGGTGGGCAAAGGGATTCACCACGCGAATTCCGGCAATCTTCTGGCCCTCGTGCAAGTCTTCCGAAAGAATCTGTTGCGCTCCCGCCTTCAACGCCGAGGCAAAGATCAGAGCATCCCAGAATCCAATCCGGGCTTCGTCCTCAATCCGAAACGCAACCGCAATCTCAGCCGGTGTCGTCTCAGCGCACCAGACAGCATACTTCTCCACCACCGCGCGGGCGGAGCGCTTCACCAGTGGCTTAGCCAGCTTTCTTGTCACGTTGACATAAAACTCCTGCAACACCTGGGTGCTGAGCAGGCCCGTCCGGGCGGACCACAATTCATTCAACGCTTGCTTGGCAACCGCGTTCTTCTCTCTTGCGTCCACATCGTGGGCGTAAATCAAGACATTCGTGTCGACGAAGGTCCTACCGCTCATGCAATCTCTCTCGAGAAATGGAGTGTACCCCACCCAGATGAAATCCGCGGTCCAATAGATCCAGCGCCGCTCGATGCGCGCTCTCGTACGCGTCGTCAGCATTCACTAATGCCTCAATTTGCAGCGCAATCAACCCGCTGATCGATGTGGATCGCCGGGCAGCCAGGATCTTGGCCTTCTGCACGGTCTGCGGGCTCAGGCTCACGGTAAGGTTTTGCTTCTTGGCTTCCGGCATATCTTGGGGAACCCACGCAAGTAACGTGTCCCACGTATTTTACGTGGAATGTCGGCCACATGTCGATCTCCAGCCGCTACGCAATGCCGAGCTTACGCTGCAGTTGCTCCAGCGAGATCCCTTTCGTCTCCGGATACACAAACAGCACAACAAAGAACTGCAAAGTGGTCATCGCCGCAAAGAATGCAAAGGGCAGCCCACCCGAGTACTTCGCCAGCACAGGAAAAAGAAGAGAGATGATTGCGTTCATGATCCAGTGTGAAGAAGACCCCAGACTCTGGCCTTTGGAGCGCACGCGGTTGGGAAACACCTCCGCAATGTAAACCCAGATCACCGCTCCTTGCGAGACCGAGAAGAACGCGATATAGGCTACCAGCAGCCAGACCAAAGCTCCCGCGTGGGTGTGCGTGAAGAAGACGGCAGCCACACCGCACAGGCAAAAGGTCATTCCGACGCTGCCGATCAGCAGCAGCGTTTTGCGGCCCAGCCTATCGATGAGCGACATGCCCAGTAAGGTGGCCAGCAGATTCATCAAGCCGATCAGCACCGTCTGCAGGGAACTGGACAGCTGGCTGAACCCGGCCGACGCGAAAATATAGTTCGAGTAGTAGAGAATCGCGTTGATGCCCGCGAGTTGATTAAACAGCCCAATGCTGACGGCAAGAAAAATAGGTAAGCGGTACTCGCGTTTAAACAGTGGCTCGGCCGCCATGCCGCGTTCCATATGGATGGAGTCCACGATCTCGCGCAACTCCGCTTCAGAATCCGGAGAGCCCATCATCTTGAGGATGGCCAGTGCCTCATCCGTCCGGTTCTTCGTGACCAGCCACCGCGAGCTGCGAGGAATGCCGTACAACATGATCAAAAAAAGCAGCGAAGGCAACGCCGCGACGCCAAGCTGCCACCGCCATTGCAACCCGCCCAGGTCGAGTAGCGAGATGAGGTAATTGGAGAGGTAAGCCAGCAGGATCCCAACGACAATGTTGATCTGGAACAGGCCTACCATTCTGCCCCGCCACTTGGCCGGGGCGAGTTCCGCGATGTAAACCGGTCCCAGCACGGAAGAACCCCCGATGCCCAATCCCCCAATCAGGCGGAAAACCATCAGCGACGGCCAGTTCCAGGCGAAGGCGCAGCCCAGGGCCGAGACTGTGTACAGGATCGCCATGATGCGTAGCGCTTCCCGGCCCCCGATCCGCTGCCCAAGTACCCCGGCCGTCATGGCTCCGATCACCGTGCCCACCAGCCCTATAAAGACGGTCAGGCCAAGCGTAAACGGCGTGAGCTGGTAAACCGACGTAAGCTGCTGGGTTGTGCCGGCAATCACAGCCGTATCAAAGCCGAACAACAGGCCGCCGAGCGCCCCGACAATCGTGCTTTTCAAAAGATACGAAGTCATGGCCATAGGGATCCGTCTCCTCTTCTGAAGCCTCTGGAACGCGGCAGGCAACCATTCCGCCCAAAGGGGGAATTGTATCTTGTCCTTATGGCTTTCCAGCGACCAGGGGGATCTTCACCCTCAGATCCTTGCCTTGCCCCGGCCCAGGCCCCCTCGGGATGCTGATTTGACGTCTCTCCATGACCCCCATTACTATCAGCCATTACTACAAATCCCCCCTGGATTACGCAAGAACCCTAGCAATTCCTGGTGGAACCGCTATGCTCATTTTCAGACGGCGATTCTCCGGAACTCTGTGATCGATTCTTTCGGGGGAGGGACTCGGTTTTGGAACAATGGGAATCGCCGTTCTCACGTAAATCTGCTTCACTGCCTTGAACGTTCTCGGTAATCAAACCATGGCGAATGCACGCAAAGCATCTTGTAAGGTTCTACCGTTCGTTACACCTCAGCTTTCCTTGGAAGGACGGCTCGAGAAGTGGTTTCGTGGCGTTATGCAGAGCAATGAAGATCTCATGGCTGCTCTGGAGCGGCTGCGTGATGCGTATAAAGTAAGGTTGGCGGACAGGCCAGTTACTGAAGCTGACCAGGTCGTTCTGTTGGCCGTCGAAGTTACGCTTAACAATGCCCGGAACGCAAAGACGTTGTAGCAGTCTGCACGCGCAGTCTTAGAGAGAGAGCCACCCCGTGCGCAATGATCTCGATGTTTACTGCTCGATCTGCTTCGCCCTGCCAGGGGAAATGTGCCGGACAAAATACCTTGTACATGGCTCGAATGAAGTCACACCCGTCATTTGCCCCACCCACCCCACCCGTTCACTCGAGAGCCAAAGGCGTTCGATTCACCACGCGCTTGCCGAGAGGCTTTTGGCCGTGGCCGTCATGACGCTTCGCGCCAGGTAGCCTGACCAGCCGATCCGGTTAGCTGGAGTAATAGTTCGCAATCCCAAATGTGAACACCGCCAAAAAGAGAAGCGCGATACCAGCCGCGAATCGACTGCCGATGCTGGCAGGCACTTGCCGCCACTCTCCCGTCAACACCGCGATCATCTGACCGCAGAGCATCAGAATCACAAAAAATAGCCCGAACCCGATGGAAACCCCGAGCACACCTAAGTAAGTTGTGGCACTGCTATAAAGCAAAACCCCGCCCAACCACATGCTGGCGCTCAGCGCCGGGTTTAGGACCTCTTTCACTCCCCCGCCAAAACGTCGCCATGTCTTATTGCGGAATAGCAGGAAAAAGAGGTACGCAAGATTCACCAGCGATCCGCCCAGAAAAGCTACCGGCCATACCGCTAATGGGGCCCACTCGGGTGCGGCGCCCGCTTCTCGCACCCGCGACGTAATGTCTCCTCCATAGGCCAGCGCCAGGTTCATGAACGCCGCAAACAATCCCGACATCACGGCCACTACCACCATCAGGATGTAACTCTTGCGCGTGGGCTTCGCCTGGCTCATCGCTGTCTCGCGTGGAGAGAAGCCTGCTCCTCTTCCCAGCTGGCTGTTCAACCGCTCGCGATGATAACCCGCCCATCCGCACAGGCCTACCCCCGTCAGGGTGATCCCTGTCCCGGCAAGAATCAACAGGCCGCTCCGCTGGAAGATCATATGGGCGTGTTGCAAGAGCAGTGGTATTAAAGTGCCCACCGCGGTCCCCACACCGCCGATTACCGCGCCTTGTATTGCAAAACCCAGGCGATGGGTACAAAGACCCGCGCCAAGGTACGCAAAACCCCACAACGCGCCGAATACCAGGGGCTTTGCGAACGCCTGTAATGGAAGGGAGGTATAGGCCGTCCACAAATGCGGGCATGCCACGGAAGCCACTGTGATGGGCACGATGAGAAGTGACACCAGCGTGTAGAGCAGCCAGAAGTTTTCCCACTGCCAATGTCGTGCCCATTTAATCGGCAGCGCACTGAGGCCAGTGGCGCACCCGGCGGCGACGGTCAAGAGGAATCCGTGAGCTAATTGCAAACTCACCACCGATCAGTACGAATCCGTCAAGCCAGGCCTTTGAATCGCTTATCGGCCCAACGCTGGGCGAATTGTAACTGCATCAGGTACCGTGTCCGGTCAGATAGATTGGGCGCACCGCGATGCCAGCATTGGTGATTGGTTAGATAGATATCTCCTGCCTTGCAAAAAATCGGCGTGGGGCCGAGACCTTCGAACACCGGGTTTTCCCCTTGCGGAGGGCGGCCCGAATAATGGCTGGTGGGTACGAATTGTGTTGCCCCATGCTCAACCGAATCAATGTCGCTAAGCGCCACCTGGATCGTCATCCAAAACACAGGCATCCGCATCAGCGGGTCGAAGCGGGGAATCGCCGGCGGCAATGGAAACTCCACCAGGTCATCCACATGCCACCTGGAAATCGCCTGTCCCCGCTGGTTGCGGATCACATTCATTGCATTGAAGCGGGGCTCCGGCCCCAGCACGGCTTCGGCAATCTTCACCAGCGAATCTCGCGTCGTGAGATCTTCGAAAACCGAATCCATTTCATGGCACCGCCGCAGGATCAGCGTAGTGCCGGCGAAGGAAATGTGTTTCTTGGGAGTGTCGGGATTGGCAGCATATTCATCCGTTCTGGCCCGCAGCAGCGCCGTTTCCGCTGAACTCAAAACACCCTTGATGACTACGCATCCTTCGCGGAAGAATGCTTCGGCCATCTCGGGCAACAGCTGCTCGCTTGCAGGATAGGAGAATGTTGGGACAGCCGCTTGCCGCGATGCAGCGGCCGCGGGAGCGTCTGGATTCTGACCTGCGCGTTCAACCACCATGCCGGCATTGTCATCCATCATGGCTTACTACCTCCCATGTTTACGCCGACAGAAACCCGCCGTCCACCGCCAGCGTATGACCAGTCACCATACTCGAAGAACCGGCCGCCAGAAAAATCGCCGCCCCTACAATCTCCTCCGGCTGCCCTTTCCTGCCTATCGGCGTGCGGTCCATGAAGTATTTCTGCGACTCAGAATCAGAACGGCTCCCCGCCATCATCGGCGTCTCGAATAACGAAGGCGCGATCCCGTTCACCTGCACATTGAACGGCGCCAATTCAACGGCAAACCCCTTCGTCAACTGAACCACCCCGCCCTTGCTTGCCAGGTAGGCGATACTCCCCGCGTAGGCAATAAACCCGCCGATGGACGCGAGGTTGATAATCTTTCCCGACCGTCGCTCCGCCATATGTTTGCCCACCACCTGGCAACACAAAAATGTTCCTTTGAGATTTACATCGATGATGGTGTCCCAATCCCTTTCGGAGTACTCAAGAGCCGTCCCCCGAATTGCCCGGCCCGCGCAATTAACCAGAATGTCGACTGCGCCCCACTTTTCAATGGCTCGCTCGAGCACCTGTTCCACGTTTGCCTTTTTGGTAACGTCGAGTTGCTCCGCCAGAGCCTCTCCACCGGCCCCCTTGACCAGGCTCGCGGTCTCTTCCGCGTTAGTCAGGGAAATATCCGCCGCGACCACCCGTGCCCCGGCGTCAGAAAGGCCGAGGCTGATCGCGCGTCCAAGACCGCTCCCACCACCAGTCACAAGAGCGGTCTTGCCCGTCAACTGAAATAGGTCCGAACCCATGGTTCCCCTCAACCCTGCAGGATCTCCAATACCTCTTTATCCGGTCCCAGGAAGTAGCAGAAGCGAACTCCCGCAAAATAGGGATGCTGCGGAGAAATAGTGACTGGTGTAGAGAGGAACTTGACCCCTTTCCCTTCTAATTCCTTCTTCGTCTTCTCGATGTCGTCCACCAGGAAACATATATGCTGCCAGCCGCCGTCATTCGCCTTTGCGCCCGCGGGAATTGCCTGGCCTGGTGGGGTTACATACTGAAAAGTCTCGATCATTCCCGTGTTTTCCGGCAGCTTGAAGAAGGTCGCCAACACTTTGGTGTTGGGCAGTCCAACGCCCCGGGAAAACTCCGCATCTTCTATTTCCGTCTCCAGCGCAATCTCCAGGCCAAGAACCCCGTGATAAAACGCCTTCGTCTTCTCTTTGTCCGAGACTATTAAATTGAAGTGATGTAAACCGGCAAACATCGGCATTCCGCGTCTCCATTCGTATTTTGGCCGCCCTCAAGCGCAGCCAGGTGATTTTGCGCACCACCCACTATAGACAAGAAATGAATCTTGTTCAATACATCTTGGTCGTAAGATGACGTTAGTTCAGGCGAGGTCAACTCAATCTCTGTTTGAGCAACTCCTCGCCCGCTTTGTAAAGGCGCATGCTGCTGCGTTCCTTATGTTTCCGTGCCAGAAATACGAACAAGGCGTCCACAATCGCCAATTGCGTGATTCTTGAGGCCAGCGGCGCCTGGAAATACTTCACTTCGCTCGGTGTCGCAAAAAGCTTGAGATCCGCGCAGGCGGTGATCGGCGACTTCATGGAATTCGTCAGGCAGATCGTTTTCGCTCCCCGGGATCGCGCGACCTCAAGGCAATGCACTGTCTCCCGGGTGGATCCGGAGCATGAAATGCCAAACGCCACGTCTCCCTTCTGCAATTGAGTCGCCGCGACCAACTGCATGTGCGAGTCGAACTGCGTCGAAACGGGCAACCCAATCAACCTGAATTTGCACGCTGCCAGATACGCAATCGGATAGGAGATGCCGATGGAGAAGAGCTCAATGTGACGCCCCCGATCAAGCGTCAATGCCACTTGCCGAAGCGTTTCCTGGCTGTTGATCTGCAGCGTTTCTGTAAGGCTTTCCACCTGGAACTGAAAAACCTCGTCGAACACCGAGCTGCGATGGGGCACTCCGTCCCTGGTTCCGCCAAACCCGGAAAAAGCGCTCTGCGTCATTTCTCTCGCCAGCGCAATCTTGAATCCGGCAAACCCTTGCAACCCAAGACTCCGGCAAAATGCCACAATCGATCCCACACTCGATCCCGTCCCATCCCGTAACTCCGCGATCGACGAGGAAAGGATCCTTTCCGGATCTTTCAGAATGTACTCAGCAATCAACCGCTCGGTTGGAGTGAGAGAGGGCAGAATACCTTTGATGTAAACAAGGATAGGCCGCTTCGATTCTTCAGTCATAGTGGTTCAGACCCCGCCCCCTCACGCTTAAAGTTGGCCAACTCTCCCCAAGCCACCCATTCCGTATCTTTCGGAGAAGGTTTGTTGGTTAGGAGGCGGGGGAAAACATAGCTTACTCCTAAACCCGGATACCGCTCCGCCCATCGAAAACGTTTTCTCAAGCTTGGCCGGGGGATCATGTAAGGTGAGACCCGATCGAGTCAATCCTTGGTGTCTCGGACCGCAGCCGGATCTGGCCGGCCCCGATCCTGCTCGCAATCGCGAAAGGGATGGGTGTGGCCAACATGCTGGCTGCTCAGAAACGCGACTGCCTCGTCGAAGCTGAAGATCCCCGCAAAACAACCGAGAGAACGCGTGCATGAGGCGCCCACTGCCGAGGCCAAACTTAACGCGTCTTCCAGTTGCCAGTCTTTGAGAATTCCTTTGATCAACCCGGCGGTGAACGCATCGCCCGCGCCCGACTCCTCCACGGTTTCGATAGGGAACGCGGGTGTTTTTATAACCCGCTTCCCCCGCACCGCAAGCGATCCACGAGGGCCGCGAGTAATGACCACGGTGCACCCGGAATTGAACGCGCTGAGGCATTCCGCCTGCGCCAATTCCTCCGAAAATCCCGTCAGGCGTGCCCCCTCATCCTCGTTGGGTAGAAAATAGTCTGTATAAGGCAAAACCGGCGCGACATCGTCGATCCCAAATGAGCCCTCCGCGGGCATAACCACATCCAAAACAGTCACTAAACCGCGATGCTTCGCCTCCCAGAACAGTCTGGCCAGTTGGTCCGGAGAAAACGCCGGCGTCGCCAGGTAACCTCCAAAGTAAAGCACGTGCGAATCGCGAAGGAAATTCAGGTCAACGTCGTCCAGCGAGAATTCCCCGTTTGCTCCGATGCAGTGCAGGTAGCGTCGATCCTCACCCTGGAGGGTAAAAATCACCGTGCCCGACGTCGGCAAATGCGGTGCGCGCCGGATATAGTCAACGCCGGCTCCATGGCGCCTCAGGCTGGAAATGATGAAGTCGCCCGAGTTGTCCGAGCCCACTTTCCCCGCCACTTGAACATTTTCCCCGAGAATCCTTAAAGCAATCGCGGCATTGGCCGCGCACCCTCCGACACTCATCGCCAGCCCGGAGGTTGTCACCAATTGTCCAGCGTCAGGGAGGCAGTGGATTGGATCAGCGAACACGTCTACCACCAGAATGCCCATACATCCGACTTGCATAACTACTCCATAGCTCACGTCGCCTTTGGGGTCGCTGGTCCACTTAGGCGTAGATTCTTCAAACTTCCACGGAAAAGCCATCTCCGGCTCAAACGGATTGGAGATTAGCGCTGGATTGTCGCTGAGATCGTTACCAGGCCGGCCGTTGGGTCATCAGGAGGCCATATATATTTCCCTGCCTTCTCCGTTCATCCCAAAGGGTGGATAGTCCGCATTGGATACCCGATCTCAGGACGGTAGGCCGCCAGTGTAGCGCACCACATGCGAGAGAAGCCAGCAAGGCTCCGGGCTGTGGAAGATGTGGAACGCCGCCCCAACCCGTGCTCCGTCAAAACGTTGAGTTTAGATCGTTTGCAGGCCGAAACGCAGCAAGGGAATGGACCGGCGCCGGAAGAGACGAGCAACCCTACCCGACCGGTAGCAACACTCAGGGCAACGTCTTCCGCGTCATGTCCCCGGCCGCCAGCGGGAAATGCATCACCTCGCGCCCGGTCACACGCTCCACAATCCTCACTTCGGTTGCAGCCGAGCTCACCGCAACCACTTCCAGGCCGCCCCCGGCTTTCGGGAGCACGAAGCCGAAGGCCTCATCCTCGGGCTCGAATCGGTAGCGATCCTGCAGGGCCGCCGGAGCCAACACTGTCTTCCAACTGGTGCTGACGGGCGCCGTTGAGTAAAGCGTCTTCCCCTGGCGGACGGCCAACAGAGAAAGCGACGAACCGTGGTAGGGAATTCGCGCCGCTGCCGCCCAACCCCACTGATCCGGCAACGTTGGATGAACCTCCAGACTCGCCGGATGAGGTTCTATGCCGAGAAAGCTCTCCAGGCTGGCCCAGATAAAGATACCGGGCACGAACGAACTCAGCGGCTGGCCCCGCTGCTTCATGTCGTCGCCGTTGAAATACTCAGGGAACTCCCCCGGTACAACGTTGTATTCTCCCGGATCTGGCATCTCTGTGATCAACGCAGTGGCCCGCAGCGCCTTCAAGGCCAGGTCGGGCCGGTTTGCCACGGCTGCTGCCCGCCCGATCCACAACCCAAGGTTCGGCCACACCCCTCCAAGCAACCCATAATTTTCCGGCGTCGACTTCGCCTGATACTCCTTGTCGTTCGCGCTGATGGTTCGAAACCCTCCCGCTCCATTCGCCGCATTCACAAAAAACTGATCGCTATACAAGTTGCTGAGGATGGCGCTCGAAGCAGTCTTGTCCGCGACCCCGTAGAGAACGGGAAACAATTCGTCCGCCGTATCCTGCTTCACAATTTGCCCGGCCGGATTGATGGTCAGGTAGTACAGCGCATCTGGACTAGCGTCAGGACGCAGGTAGCGGTTGATCGCCTGGCGCAGATCCGCCGCGGCGGCTTGGTAGTGCGCCTGGTTGGCGGTATCGCCAAGAACTCCGGCCAGCTCAGAAACCGACAGCAGCGCCTGGTAGGCTTCGCTATTCACTTCCGTTACCGCACCCGAGATGTTGTAGTTCGAGATTGCATTACGCCAGCTGAACAGGCCGCGTACGAAGTTTTCCGTGGTCGTACACCACACCAGCCCGTAGTGGTTGTTCTCGCCCACCGTTCGCTGAGACTGAATCAGTTCCGCGGAACGAAGCAGCGACGGATATACCTGCAACAGGAAACCCCGATCGCCGGTGATGCTGTAGTACTGGCTTGACGCGAGCACCAGCAGCGGCGTGATGTCGTTGATATTCAGCCCGTAGTCGTCGGTGAATATGGGATCCCGTGAGGCCATCATGTATTCGATAAACTTGCCGCTCGGTTCAAGCCCATGCGCAAACCACAAATCCAGCAGTTTTCGCGACCATGCTTGCGCGTAATAATCGCTGCCCATCAGGTACCACATCGAATCCCGCCCCACCACCACATCCGACGGGGGACCGTTCGAGAAACCATCGCCCCAGCGAAACTGCTGTTGCAACCGCAACTGCGTGATCTTCGACCAATCGTTGGCCCGGTTGATCACCGGATCTGGCGTCAGCAGTTTTGCCGTATCGATGTATCGGCGGACTGCGCGCTCCGATTCCCCCAGCAGGTGTCGAATGCGGAAAAGGGAAGCAGCAGCACTGGGAGCGCCGCTTACGTTGGCGTCAAACGCCGCGTTCAGCAGCATCGAGGATGCGTGCTCATCCTCGCCTGGTGAATAGAGAAAGCTCAGTGAGAAGTCTTCTCCCGCCGGCCACTCATACTCCGTCGCCACTTCTACGCCGCCAGTAACCGGCTTGGCTGCGAACATCGAAGTGCTGGCCGATCCCCAAAGGATCGCAGTGCCTTGGCCGGCGAAGCGAATCGTCGCATATTTCCATCCTTTGAAGGTTGCCTCTTCGATCGAAGAGCCAGCAGGCAGCAGTAACCGCGAGCGGACGCGCAACGTACCGGCGCTCCCCGTTCCGTGCTCCAGCAAATAATGGCCGGCGCGCGAGTAACCAATCTCATACGGAACGAAGAATTCTTTCTTAACGACAGCGCTGCCAAGACGGTAAGAGGTTTCCTGATGCGCACCGTAGAAGGAAGTATCGACGGGTATCGCTTCTACCCCGGCAGAGGGCTTTATATCGACCGACCATCCCAACGCATAGTATCGCTGGTCCGTCGACTCGCGAAAGCCGTGCCGTTGGGAAGCCAAATCAGCCAGCACGTTCGTCTCGCGATCCAGCGTTACGTACGTGTTGAGATTCCCAAACGACTGTCCGCTTCCCAGGCGCGCAACCGGGGTGGTGTAAACAGTAGCAGCGCTCAGCGTAAGGGGAAGGAAGAGAAGTAAATGAACTTTGGTCAGTATCTTCATAAGAGGCTGTCAGGGGGGTAGCTGGCGCGAAACGTCCGAACCGGAAAGTGCGACAAATGTCCGGGTGCCCCATCCTTCGCGTTCTTTGCGAAGAGTGGGAAAACCAATCTCAATTGCTGCTACACCACTGGCAACTGAGCCAACAACCCACCGTCAACCAGCAAACCTATCCCCGACACGTACGAAGCCAGGTCCGAGGCCAGGAACAGGACCACCTGCGCAATCTCCTGCGGCTTCCCCAGCCGGCGCAAGGGAATGGCAGAAGCCATCTTCCCCTTCGCGGAATTGGGATCAGGATCACGGCCCAGCGATCGATCCATCATCGGCGTCTCGATACACCCGGGGCAGATTCCATTGACCCGGATGTTGTAGGGCCCCAGGTCCCGCGCCATATCGCGCGTCAAGCCCAGAACACCTGCCTTTGCCGCCGCATAAGGCGAAGTCTGTCCCGTCGTTGCAAATGCCTGTACGGACGCCGTGTTGATGATGCACCCGCCTTGCCGCTTGATCATTCCCGGCACCACATGGGAGCAACATAAAAAGACGCTCCGCAGGTTCACTCCGAGCTGCCGGTCCCAGTCTGCAATCGCTATGTCGACGAATTGCTTGTAGAACTCGACCCCCACGTTGTTCACCAATACGTCGACGCAATCGAACTTGGCATCGATTTCGCGGAACGCCTTGGCCACGTCTTCCTCCGAGCTCACATCGGCAACAATCGGGTGTAGACATCCACCCGCCTTGGTAATCCGGTTTGCCGTCGCAGTAAGCGCGTCGTGATTGCGTTCCAGGCCAACAACTTTTGCCCCGCACGCGGCAAAGTTTTCCGCAGTCGCCGCCCCTATGCCCGATCCGACTCCGGTAACCACCACTACCTTGCCTTTAAAGTTGAGTCCCTCGCTCGCCATCGTCATGCCTCGCCAGCCAGACCATAGTGCTTATTGAGGACGGCGATGTGAGCGTCCCACGTAGGCTCGTTCGGTAGATATCCATCGGGATAAGTCTCAACCACCACGTAGACCAGCTCGGAGTCACCCACATTGCGAACACAGTGATCGGTGAGACGAGGAATGTAGACGACACTCCCCTTGGTGATCTTCTTCACCTCATTCCCAACCGTCACTTCCCCTTCACCCTCGTAAACAAGGTAGGTCTGTTCGCACTCTTTGTGCTGGTGAATGGGAAAAGCCAGGCCCTTGGGAAAGCGCTCCAGCAAAATCTCGACACACTCACTTCTTTCCCGCGGCAGCAACACGGAATACTCAACCCCGAGAAAATGTGTCACCTGTGATTCTTCCGTGGTGCTGATCATGGGATCTTTCTTTTTGCCATTGGACATGAGCCGACGAATCCCTTCTTTCCTCGAAGTGGCGGCAGGAACTCGTCCGAGCAATCAGGTCTGCTCTTGCCTGAGACTCAGCCTTCTTACCTGCTCGTTCAATTCACCGAACGCCCATTATCCCGGACAGCAGTATCGAGATGAGCAACGTTCATACTAAGTGATGCCACATGAACGATGCTCATACTCCTATGGACGGCCACTAGTTGTCAAGATAGAATTCTCGGCGTCGTCCAGCGGAATCGTATGAAACGATCAGAAGTCAACCGGCATATAGGCGAGGCAAATTCCTTTTTCCGGGAACATCATTTCGCCTTGCCCCCTTTTGCCGATTGGACGCCCAGGGAGTGGGAATCGCTGGGAGCAGAGGCCGACGAGATCCGGCTGAGAAAACTCGGATGGGACGTCACCGACTTCAATTCAGGCAACTTCGAACAAACAGGGCTTATCGCGTTTACCTTGCGTAACGGAAGGTATGCGGACCCGAAGGACCACAGGGCCTACGCCGAGAAAATATTATTGATACGTGAAAACCAGGTCACTCCGTTGCACCGCCATTTTGTCAAAACGGAAGACATCATCCACCGCGGCGGCACTCCCGGAGGCCTCCTGGTCCTGCAGCTGTACAACGTCGGACCCGACGACAGTCTGGCCAGGACACCCGTCCGGGTCTCGAGCGACGGAGTGGCCAGGAGTATTCCCGCCGGAAGCGACGTGGCTCTCAGGCATGGGGAGTCCATCACCCTTACTCCCGGTATCTACCACACCTTCCACGCCCTTGGGGGCCCGGCGCTCGTCGGTGAAGTCTCCTCGGTAAACGACGACGACACCGACAATCGTTTCCATACGCCACTGTTACGCTACTCCTCCATACAAGAAGACGAGCCTCCCATCCGCTGGCTTTGCACCGAATACCCAAACGCGCCCGGGGATCTCCGCGCCGGCTGATCCCATGCATCGCCCATCGTTGTGCCCCATCCCCGGAAACATCGCGCATTCACCTGCATAAATCTGAACTGAAATTTCCTCAGTCATCCGGCCCCCGCGACAAAAGGCCCGGCCGGCAGCCAGGGTACCTCCCGTGCCTACTATTTCTCTATAAATCGCTTGACAATGAAATGTTCCGTGGATTACAAAGCGTGATTGAACTAACCGTGAACACATTTCAGTGCATGGAAATTTAGGCCGAACATCATTCATATCACCCGGAGAACGTAACCAAAGAGTGAATGGGTGTTCGGTTCGGAGAATTGAAGGGGAGGTTTGCGTCAAGATGATAACGATAGTGCGGATGGTGCGTCTTCGTGTGCAGCGGTTCGCGGCTCTAAGCGTCGCCTTGCTTGTGATTGCTGGCTCTCTCTGCGCCATCGTGCAGGCTCAAACTGAGCTCGGCACGATCGCCGGAACCGTTACCGACCCCAAGGGCAACGCCGTACCCAATGCGAGCGTCGTCATATCCCACCTTGCCACGGGGCGGACCTACACCACTGCCACCAACGGCTCCGGCGAATTCGTCGTGGTCAACCTGGTTCCCGGGGAATATTCCATCGCGGTAACCGCCGCGGGATTCAAAACCGTGGAACAACAAGGCGTCCAACTACAGGTCGGCGGCCGTGTTGCGGTTCCCGTTACGCTTGAAGTCGGCCAGGTAGCCGAGCATGTAGAAGTAACTGCTCAGGCACCCCTCATCCAGAGCGAGACCTCCGAGGTCGATACCTTGATCACTCGGAGAGACGTCTCCGATCTTCCCCTCAACGGACGTACCGTCTTCCAACTGGCTCCCCTGGTACCGGGAGCAACCACAGGCGCGGCCAACAGCAACGCCAACAATACCAACATCCCTGACAATGGCCGTGCGGATCAGGGGCTCTCCGCGAGCGGAAACAGGCAAGACACCAATACCTACATTCTTGACGGCGTTTATAACAACCAACTCAATCAAGGATTGATTGCGATTCTACCCCCGCTTGAAGCGGTGCAAGAGTTCACCCTCGAGACCAATAACTTCATGCCGGAAATTGGTCGCGGCGGTATCGTCATGAACGTAAACTTGAAATCAGGAACCAATCAGTTCCACGGCAGCGCTTTTGATTTCCTCCGCAACTCTGCTCTGGATGCTGCGAACTACTTCGATCACCCCACACCCACGGTTCCCGGGCGTCTGCCGCATTTCGTAAGGAATCAGTACGGCGGCTCCATCGGCGGACCCATTTGGAAAAACAAAGCCTTTTTCTTCGCCGACTATCAGGGAACCTGGGAGAACCAGGGTCAGACGTTCAACACCGCCGTACCCGGAGACCAGATTCTTACCGGCGACTTCAGCGCCACCACCATCAACGGCGCTCCTGACATCATCTATGACCCGGCGACCACCTGCGGATATGGCAACAATGCCCCCTGCGCGGTCGCCGCAGATGGCACTCCCATCGTTACCAGGTCTCCATTTCCCAACAATACGATCCCACAGGAGCGCTTCAACTCCGCCGCGGTCAAGATCCTCGGATACATCCCCCCTCCAAACACCACACAAGTTGAATCGACCGGCGCGGGAATCTACCACAGCACTTCAGGGCGCCTGCACACTGAAGATTCTTACGATATCAAGGGTGACTACCAATTTCGCGATAACGACTCCGTAACTATCCGTTGGAGCTGGGGCAATTCCTACACCCTGTTGCCGGGCGCCTTCTCGACCGACCCGAAATATGCGCCGGCGGTCGGAGGCGCTCTTGGCTCTGGCGGCGCCGGCGGCCTGAACGGCAAAGATAACAACCCGGCTCGCAGCTTCGGACTTCAGGAGATCCATACCTTCGGGCCGAGCTTCCAGAACGCTTTCCGCGCAGCCTATATCCGAGCTGGCGCCGACTCGGTGCAATTGAACTACGGTCATAATTACGCCGATCAACTGGGTATCCCCAACGTCAACGTGACCCCCGACAACAGCGGCTTTCCCGGCATCAGCATCGGTGGCCTGGGACTGATTGGTGACTCACCCTTCTACCCGCTCATCGAGTTGGAAAACGTGATCCAGGTTCTGGATAACGTGACCTTCGTCCACAGCGCCCACACCTTCAAGGTCGGCGTCGATTACAAGAACATGCGGCGCAGCTTCACCCAGATTCTGGGATATCCCGCGGGCGACTTCAGTTTCACCGGCGCCTTCACCAACAATCCTAATAACCCAAGCACCTCGGGAAATGCCTTTGCCGACTTTCTCCTGGGAGATACCGTTAGCGCCAACATCATCCTGAACTCAGGTCTGGCAAGTCTAAGGACGCAGGAGTTTTCCGCTTACGCGCAAGACACCTGGCGCATGACTCCCAAACTGACAATGAATTACGGTGTTCGCTACGACATCTTTACGCCCCAGCTCGAAGCCCACAATCGCTTTACCAATTTCGACCTGGGAACCGGAGAGCTCGTGCTTCCAGGTCAAGGTGGCAGCAATCCGGCCTTCAAGACGCGCTCTCTGACTAATACGAATAAGCGTGATTTCGCTCCTCGTCTTGGCTTCGCCTATAAACTGGGCGAGAACGGCACAGTGCGCGCTTCCTATGGCATCTTCTTTATCAACGACACCGCGCCTGATAACGGCTTTCAGGGCACGCAAAATCCACCCTTCGTAGGTGGAACGAACTACATCAATACTCCCACCTATCCGCAGCAGATCAACTACACGCTCGATCAGGGCTTGCCGGTATCCACCGGCTTCATCCCCATCAACAATCCTTCCGGATCCATCTATATGTGGGAGGCCCATGCGGCCACCGCCTACACCGGCCAGTGGTCATTGGCCATTGAGCAGCAAATTGCCAACAATCTAGTGGCCAATATCACCTATGCTGCCAACTCGGCTTCGCACATCTCCTCCTACAGCAATCCGAATGAGGCGGTCTTAGGCAACGCTCCGGTGCAAACCAGGCGTCCCTACTACGATACGGTACCCAACGCCAACGACTTCACCGACCACTTGCATGAAGGAAGATCCCACTACAACGGACTACAAGCGAGCATCACCAAGAGGTTTTCCAATGGCCTCTCCTTCATGACCAGCTATGTCTGGGGCCATTATCTTGAGGTCGGCTACTTTGAAGGTACGACCCCGCAGAATCCTCAGGATCCAGACGCCGAAAAACGCAATGCAGATGCAGATGTACGCAACAGATACGTATTCAGCGGAATCTATCAGCTCCCCTTCGGACGCGGCAAACAGTTTGGGTCCAACGTCTCGGGGCCCCTCAATCAGCTGATTGGCGGCTGGCAGTTGGCCACTACAACCATTATTCAAAGTGGTGGTTGGATCTCAGTGACCGGTGGAGCAGGCCGTCCCAACAGAATCTGTGATGGCAGTTTGCCGCGCAGCAACCGCGGTCCGACTGGATGGTTCAACCCCGCTTGTTTCCCGCTGCCTACTCCGGTTCCTGATCCGGTGTACGGCGGAACCTACATCCCCTATGGAGATGCCGGGCCCAACATCATCAATACACCTGGATATGGAGATGTGAGCCTGTCCGGCTTTAAAAGCTGGAATGTCAGGGATAAGGCCACTGTCGAGTTCCGCTCAGAGGCATTCAACCTGCTCAACCACCCGCACTTCGGGGCGCCGCAGGCAGGAGTACCAAGCAGCACGGCGGGTCAGATATTCTCCACCGCCTATGCCAATAGAGAAATCCAGATGGTCTTGAAGATCAGCTTCTAGTCTGGAACAACACACCCAGAATCATTTCCCGCTCGCCGGCGAATAAAACCTGGTTTGCCGGCGGGCGGTAAGGAGATGAAGTGGTTTACTCCTCACGCCGCGACCTACTCAAGGCCGGGCTCGCTGTTTCTGCTTCTTCCTTTCTTGCCCGGCCCGCATTCGCCTCTTTCCAACAGAATCCCAGTCCCAGTAGTCACACACTCGTGCTGAGCGATGCCGATTGGAGGCTCGGCTCGTTTCCCCTGGGAAAAGGGGAATCCCAAAACGTCTATTCCATTCACTACGACGACAGCACCTTCAGAAAGGTCAAGGTTCCAGGCGAAGTCCAGCTACAGATCGGCCTGGAAGGAATGGACCTTTATTACCAGGGCAAGCAAGTCACCCAGGTCAACGAACAAGAGTGGTGGTACCGCAAACAATTCTCCGTTCCAGACAGCTTTGCGGAAAAGAGAATTCGCTTGCTGTTCGAGGGTGTGGACTACTTCGCCACCGTCTGGCTGAATGGGCAAAAGCTGGGTGAACATGAAGGTTGTTTTGTTCCCTTCGAGTTCGATGTAACGTCACACCTCAATAAGACCGGCCCCAACCAGCTCACCGTAAAGGTCACCTGTCCATGGCTTCCCGAGGGTCGTGGGTTCCTGGAATACATGAAGGGCGAACTGGCCGAGGTCGTTCCCCACATCGTTACCAGCTTTCCTTCGGCGCCCTTTGTTCTAGGTCCCAATTGGGATGGCCTACCGGCCGGCGGCAATGCCGTTTTTCCCATGGGCCTCTTTCGCGACGTGAAACTTGTTGCCTCCGCCGCCGCGATCGTCGACGACTTGTTCGTCTCAACCAAATCGCTGAATAGCGACGGCAGCGCCACCCTGGGTGTCTCCTGCAGCCTGCGCAACTTCGACACCAATAAAGTGGCCACCGCGTTGGAACTTTCCATCGCTCCCGACAATTTCTCCGGCGAGCCTCTGACCGTGTTCAAACGTTCCATCGAAGCGCCGCCCGGTGAAACCGCCGTTGCCGAGGAATTCACCATAAAGAATCCGAAACTCTGGTGGACCTGGGATTCGGGCGAGCAGAATCTCTATCGGGCCACCGCTAAACTTTCTCTCGGCCCGAACGGCGCCGTGGAAACTCGCGAAACGCTCTTCGGAATCCGTACCATCGCGCGCAAAGAGGACATGAGCTATTGGTTGAACGGCAGGCGCTTGTACCTGAAGGGCGCCTGGTATCCCATCGCGGATATCTTCGCTTCCAAGCCGACCCGTGAGACCTACGAGAAAGATCTGCTGCTCTATCGTGCCGCCAACCTGAATCATCTGGTGAACTTTACCGTCGTCGAGAAGCCGGATTTCTACGACCTGTGCGACCGCCTCGGAATTCTGAATTTCCTTGAGTTCCCATTCACCCAGTTCGGCCCCATGGAGGTTCTGGCCCGCAGCAATCCCCGGCGCGACATCTATATAGCCCAGGCGCTCTCCCAGGTGCGCCAGATCATCGTCCTTCTTCGCAACCATCCATCGATCGTGGTTTGGGCGCCGTTTGCCGAAGCACACATGAAAGGCAAGGGAGCCGGCTGGGGCGCCCTGGGCGTGGATTTTGACCAGTACGGCTACCAGGAATTTTCAGACACTATCCGCAAGATCGTCGCCGAACTCTCGCCCGGTACTGTCTTCCACGCCAGCTTCTGCGACGAGGGCGAACAGCACTTTTGGATGGGCAATGCCAATTGGACGGGCGACACCGTTTCCAACTACAACCAGCATTTCCATGCCAACGCAGGCTTCATTTCAGAATATGGCACCATCGCGCTGCCCGTTCTCGAGACCCTCGAAACCATGTTGACTCCCAGGGAAATGTGGTCACCAGAGAACGGCCTCTTTCCCCGCTGGTACAACTTGCCCATCGATGTGGATGCCTACTCGTATCAGACAAGTTTCGATTACATCGGCTTTACTGGCGTACTCGACCGCATCAACCAGTTCGTCGATCAAAACATCAGTTCGGTAAAGGAACTCGTAGACGATTCCCAGCTCTACCAGGCCTTCATCTTCAAATATGCAACCGAGGCTTACCGCAGAAAAAAATACAATGCGATCAACGGAACTCGCATTTGGGCCTACGGAGAGTTGTCCCCGGGCATCCGCTTCAACTTCCTCGATTACTACCGCACGCCCAAGATGGGCTATTACTACCTTAAGAATGCGCAGGAGCAATTCGCGGTAAATTTCGCTTACGAAGAGGCTCTGGAATCTCAGGTGTCTGGAAAGCATCTCCAGATTCCGGTGTGGGTCATCAACGATCACCCGCGCTCGGTAGCTTTCCAGGTGCGCTGTGAGATTGCCGGGCTCGACGGAGTCAGCGTCTGGGCCAACGATCTTTCCGGCGACGCTGCACCTGACTCCAGCAAACAAGTTGGACTCGTCGAGTGGACTCCGGATAAACCCGGAGTCTATGTGCTCCAGGCGCACCTCGCAGAGAACAATGGTCCCCTCCGCGCACAGCAACGGACGTTCATCAAAGTGACCCCGAAGCTCTTCACCCAACCCACTCGGGTCCTGCTCATCGGGCAAAAGAAATATAGTCTGCCGATCGCCCGCATGCTTGAAGCGATGGGACTGGATGTAGATGTCATTGATCAGGACTCGATCCATGACCTTGCAGATCTCAAGGATGCTGCCGGAATTCATAGCAAGTACAAGCTTGTTTGGCTAGCCTCGTTCGATTCGTTGTGGAAGCTTCTCCATGCGCCCGAAGCAGAAGGGATGAAGCAGGCAATCAGCCAGGGCGTGGGCTTTATTCACACGGGCGGTCCAGGAAGCTTTCATGGCGGTTCCATTCAGGCGGCGCTTTTGGAGTTCACCGCTCTGGCTGAAGTACTGCCGGTTGAACTGAAAAACCGCGACGACCTGTTCATGGGTGAATCCTTACTGGGGGCGGGCGGTGCGGCGAATAGCCATTCTCCGGAGGTACAACTTGCTCCGGGCGCCGGGTCTGAGTGGGCGGCCGCTGACTGGACCGGCTACGAACTCGACGGTTTCAACCGGGTTCGCTTGAAGCCGGACAGCAAGCAAGCATTGACCATCATGGGCAATCCGCTTTTGGTCACGGGGCGTTACGGCGAGGGTCGCACCGTGGCGTTCATGGGCTTTACCCCTGAATACGTCGAGACACTGGCCAGTTGGAACAGTGAGATCGTTTTTCCCTACATGCTGGATCAGGAGTTCGCGGCCACTCCCAGAACTCGCGCCTACTTTACGCTCTTCATGAAGATGATCGTTGCCGCCACGGCGACACAACCTTCCGCACCCTACACAGAAATTCTGGCTGCGCGCACGAAACCTCTTTTCGAAACGTTGAAGAACCAGCCCAAGGCAGCACTTCAGCTACCCGGGACCTTAGAGGGGAAGATTGCGGGAGCGAAGGCCAGTGTCACCTTCAGCACTGCCAACAAATCAGGCTCGTATGCCAGGCTGGTGCGCCTGCGAGCCGACTGGAAATCCTCTGAGAACCAGGCGCCATTCCTGGCCATCTACAATGACAATTATTTCGACCTGCTCCCCGGCGAAACCAAAGAAATAACCATCGAGTTTCGCCTCCCCGACGCCGCAAACCAATCCGCACAAGGCCAGCTGATAGTCGAAGGCAGCAACGTCGCAAGAGCAGAGATCCCAATCACGCTCAAAAGGTAGAACCGCAGGTCTCCGGTTCTACCTATCAACACTAGATGCGGACGGAAGCACGAACCTCCCTTTGTCATCCCGCCCGTCCCGCCCGTCCCGCCCGTCCCGGCTTGCCGTGGAGCTTGCCGTGGAGCTTGCCGTGGAGCTTCCCGGGAGCTTGCCGTGGGACCGAAGTGGAGGCACCTGCTGTTCGCTCCACCAGCATCGAATCCCGACGGAAGCACCATTCTCCTTACCCTATCTGGGCCCGCTTACCTGCTCCTGGGTAGCTTCTCGACGCTTCTCTTCCAGGTCTTTAGCAGTATTCATATACGTAACCGCTTTAGCCTTATCGCCCATAGCCAGGTAGACCCGGCCAAGCTGGTAGTAAGCCTGGTCATACTTCGGCTCGAGCGCGATTGCCGCCTCTAATTCGTGCGCCGCTTCAGGGGACTTATGTTGCTTCGCGAACACTTTCCCTAACTGATAGTGGGCAGATGCATCCGAGGGATTGATCCGAATAACCTTCTTCAACAAACCCTCTGCCTCAGGCACTCCGTCGTTATCCAGCAAAACCAGCGCCAGCTGCAGATTGCACTGCTCGCATTCTGGATTCAGCGCAACCGCCTTGCGCAACGCAGCGATCGCCTCCGCGCCTTTGGAGAGCCGCGCGTACGAGCGTCCCATCAAAAGATACGCTTGATCGAAATCCTTCGAGATCTTGATTGCGTCTCGGCAAGTCGCAATCGCCTGGTCATACCTCGCCAGGTTGAAGTAGCTCAGGGCAAGCCCAAATCTCGTTTCCGGCGATGCACTTCCCGCGGCAATGGCGCGCTCAAACATCTTGATAGCGGTTTCATTGTCACCTGCCCGCTGGTAAACACTCCCAATATGAAAGAGGATGTCCCCACGATCAGGCGTGAGGGCAATTGCTTGCTTAAGGGCAGTCATGGCATCCGGAAAGCGGCCAGAACCCGCCAAAGCCAGTCCCTGCAAATCGAAATAGTTGGCGTCTCGAGCGGCGTCGCTTTCGCTAGCAAGAGTGTCCGTAGCCTTTTGATAGTCCCTATGGACGAACTGAAATTCAGCGAGAAGATACTTCGCTCGATCGGACGCGGAGTCGGAAGTGACAATCCGTGAAAGGCCTTCGATTGCCTCAGCTGTAATTTCCGACTCTGCCGGCTTGGGAATCGTATTCTGGTGCAGCAGGTCGAGAAGGCCATCGAAGGAAGACAAAGCATCAGGAAACGAAGCCATTTCAATCTGCAATTCCGCCAATCGCAACAGGATCATCGGCTCCGCGGGCTTCAGGCGATGCGCAGCCTCAAGCGTCTCGCGCGATTTTACAAGCTCCCCGGATTTTGCCTGCACCCCGGCCAGCTGGTAGAGCACATCGGCATCTTTGGGAGCGAATTGGTGTGCCCGTTGGAACGCTTCGATTGAATCCGGCAATGCTCCTTGTTGCGCGTAGATCATCCCCGCATTGTAGTTAGCCGTCACATCTTCGGGATTTGCCTTGAGGCTCTGCTGAAATTCGCTGAGCGCAAGATCCAATTTGCCCTGGTGTAGATAGGCTGCCCCCAGGTTATTCCGCGCAGGATTGTAATTAGGCGACAACTGTAGAGCATGTTGATATTGCTGGATAGCCTCATCGGGCCGCCCGGTTTGCTCACAGATGAAACCCAAAAGATTATAAGCAAGCGGATCGCGCGTCCCGAGCTTGACTGCCTTGCGTAGTGCCCGTTCGGCAGAAGCTGCATCACCCTTGCGCAAATCGTCCGTAGCCGTGTGAATCAGCGCTGCAGGTGCTGCAACCGTTTTCTCAGGAGGTGGCTCGAGCCCGAAAGCGGCAGACCACGTCATCGCCAGTAACACCAACTGAACTATGTTCTTTCGCTTCATTGCGCTGTCGAACGTTTACCATGTGGTTATACCCCTGTCAATGCGAGAGCAGCCAGACTCAAAAACACTATCCAGTCCACCAATCCCGGGTATCCCATAGCGGCCCGGTCCAAAGCTCTGGCCTGGCTGATTCCTTAAACGTCGTTGCGATATAGTTGGTCCTGATGATCAGTCGTCGTTCTTTCATCACCATGCTGTCAGCGAGCGCAATCGCTCACAAGGCGCAAGCTCAGGCAGTGTCCTCCCACACCGTAAAACCCCAGCAGCGAGTCGCGGCATCGGGCCGTCCCTTTGACGCCAGGTTTGTCGACGTAGCGCACGCCGCGGGGCTAACCTCTCCGGTCATTTACGGTAGAGGCGATCATGCAGACTACATCGTCGAAACCGTCGGCTGCGGCTGCGCGTTCATTGACT
Organism: uncultured Acidobacteriaceae bacterium; assembly: GCA_963758385.1. Classification (GTDB taxonomy): domain Bacteria; phylum Acidobacteriota; class Terriglobia; order Terriglobales; family Acidobacteriaceae; genus PALSA-350. The sequence goes on from CAVWVA010000004.1 coordinate 663,712, forward strand.
ACGACAACGACGGCTGGATGGATATTTTCATCCTCACCGGGATCACTATCGGCGCCTCAACACCGCAAACAACCAACCGGCTCTATCGAAACAATCGCAATGGAACTTTTACCGACGTTACAGAACAGGCGGGCCTACGCAAGGCCGGCTGGGCGTCTTCCGTCTGCGTGGGCGACTACAACAACGACGGTTTCGAAGACCTGTTCTGTACCTACTACGGTCAAAACGTCCTCTACCGAAACAACGGCAACGGTACCTTTACCGATGTCACCAAAGAAGCCGGCCTGGTGAGCGACACCGTTCGTTGGGGCGCCGGAGCCACCTTCATTGATTACAACCGGGACGGCCGTTTAGACCTGTTCGTCTCCAACTACGTTCAATTCGATTTCGATCGCGTTCCCAAGCCTGGACAAAATCCGAACTGCTACTGGAGGGGCATGCCGGTAGTGTGCGGGCCGCGAGGGCTCCCGCCGGGCCAACATTCGCTCTATCACAACAACGGTGACGGAACCTTCACGGATGTGAGTCATGAAGCTGGGATCGCCAGCTCCCGAGGCAGCTACGGAATGACCGTCGTTGCCGCCGACTTCGATGAAGATGGCTGGCCCGACATCTATGTAGCCTGTGATTCCACACCCAGCCTGCTATTCATGAACAATCACGATGGAACCTTTCGCGAAGAGGCTATGCTCCGTGGTGTCGCCGTCAACGAAGACGGCATGGAGCAAGCAGGAATGGGCATCGGCCTGGGAGATTACGATTTAGACGGACACCTCGACCTCTATAAGACCCATTTCGCGGACGATACAAATGTGCTCTATCACAACGACGGCCACGGAAACTTCGAAGACGTCACCAAAACAGCCCGCCTCGCCGTGGAAACTCGCTACACCTGTTGGGGCGCCGGCATCGTCGATCTCGACAACGACGGCTTTCCCGACATCTTCGCCACTGCGGGCAGTGTCTATCCCGGCCTCGAGGAAAAACTTCCCCGCTACAAAAAGAAATCCCCGCGGATTCTCTTCCGCAATCTAGGCAACGGTACCTTCGAGGAGCTGACAACCGAAGCTGGGCCCGCCATCACAGCGGCATACTCCAGCCGTGGTTGCGCTTTTGGAGACTTCGATAACGATGGTGACATCGACATACTGATTGTCAACCTGAATGAACAGCCGTCCCTGCTTCGCAATGACGTTCGCAAGACCCATCATTGGCTGAAGGTACGGCTGGTAGGCACTAAGTCAAACCGCAGCGCGATCGGCGCCCGGGTGAAAGTGCGCTACGGCCACAAGGTGCAGGCACAAGCGGTCGTGAGCCAGTCAAGCTTTTACTCCGCCAACGATCCGCGTCTGCATTTCGGCTTGGGATCCGAAACCAGCGCCGACATCGAAATCAACTGGCCGAACGGGGCCCAGGAAAAACTAAGCAACATCGCAGCCAACCAACTGGTAACCATCCAGGAAGGGAAGGGAATCATTCCCACCCTCGGCTGGGCCGCGCGTTAGAAGGATCTCACTCCAGCCGCAGCACCGACACCCCTTCGAACGGCACAACAATCCGGATTTTATTGTCTTGCACCGTTTGCGCCTCGTTGCTGTAGATGTCCGTTGCTTTCTTGAAACGCGACGGAATCCGGATGCTTGCCGATTCATCCTCCGCCCCCGTATTGCAGACCACCAGCAGGCTACGGGTGGGCCCCTCGATCAATCTTGGCCGCACCTTATCTGCGGTCACCGGCGGTTGCAGAATGCCACTTAGGATGGTGCGTACTAACTCGAGGCCGGCGTCGTCTCCTGCCTCGATGCTCGCGCCCAGGTTGGTTCCAAAGTAATAAACCTGGCCCTTGCCCAGCTTTTTCATCGCCGCCACCGGCGTGGATTCATACTTTGCCAGCACCGTCGCCGAGGTAGTTGTGATCGGGGTAAGAAAAGTGTTCGCCCGGACGGTGGCCGCGATGGGCGCCGTAAACGTCAGGCTTCCATCGAGGTAGACGCGCTCTGAAGCAGGGATATTCTGCATCTTCGACATCTTATTGCCCAAAATCAGATCCGGGTTGGCAGACTCACCCCCGCCCTGGATGTAGTAGCTCTCTCCTTCCAGGTAACCAAAAGCCTCCGCAAGACCATACGGCGGAATCACAGGGTTGAAAATCATCCGCTCGTCATACATGCCGAATGCGGTCTCGAGCAGCAACGTTCCGCCTCCTTCGACATACTGTCGCAGCTGGGCGCACGTCTCCTTCTTCCCGATCAAGTGCCAGGGAACGATGATCACCTTGTAGTGGTTACCCGGCAGGCTTTGCGGTTCAATAAAGTCAGCCAGGAAGTCGCACTGCCAAAGCGCCTTGTAATATCCGCGGAACGAGTCAGTCGAAACATCTTCGTTACCGGTCATCGCAAAGGTAAGCAGCGAATTATCCTGATCGAACAGGATCGCGACTTCGGGCTTTGGCAGGTAATTCTCCAGGATGTCCCAATGGGCCTGGATCACACGGTTATCGTCCGCCGCTTCCAGCACTCGCTCGGTCGCGGAGCCATCTCGCGCGACCAGGCCAAAGCCACTGGATTCAGTTCCCGTGGCCTCCGTGTGATACGCCCAATAGATCACTCCTTTAGCGCCTGTGGCAACCGAGATCCAATTCCACAACCGGATATCCCGTGGACGCATATAGCGGCTACGCGCTAAGCCATTGTTCCCATGACCCCCCTGCAATTCCGTCATCCAGAATGGCTTGCCGGCGGCGTTGCACCGGGTAAGTTCCAGGCGCGCCGTTGCCAGGTAGACAGGCATCATCTCCCAGCGCGGAAAGTTAGAGAGTCCCCAGGTTTCCACGACTTCCGCTAGCCGCCAGGGATTGTTTCCCAGGATGGCGATGGGCCCAACCGCAACCTGCAGCCCCGCGTGGCACTCGAGCAGGCTCTTCGTATCCACCGTTCGTAGAGTCTCCACCCTGAAGCGCAATTCCGCGGTGCTGCGCTCAATCATGTAACGGCGCCAGTCCACCCAGTCCAGGTAAGTTCCTTGTTCGCGCGGCGGGTCGATCGTAGCAAAGTTCGGATACCGCCTTACCCATGCGTCGTTGAGCTGGTCGATGGTCCCATAGCGTTTCTGCAGCCACGCCTGAAATTCAGCAATGGTTCTGGGACAGTAACAATAAACCCGCCCCTCGATATTGACCGCGGTCTCCGGAAAATGATGGCCCCACGCCGGCTCAATGTGTGGTTCGTTCCAGCAGTCGTAGGCATACATTGAAGGATGTGCGGAGACAACCTTGGCCATTTCGCGAATGAACTTCCTCGCTGCATCGCGGACTGGCTGCCAATCGAGGCAGAGCCCCGGCCACCCGCCGCTTACGTTATTGCCGCTGCCTTCCAGTCTCTGGGCATGGTCATTGGCATTCACGTAGCGTGTCTCCGGATGCGCTGCCTCCAGCCACCACGGAGCATCTTCAAGGATCACACCCATCAACACCTTGATGCCGAACTCGTCGCAATACCGCATCACTTCCTGAAGCTCGTCGAACTCGAAGCGATCCTGCTCCGGATTGTGATAAACCCATGAGCTATAGATGCGGATGGTGTTGAACTTGTATTCCTGGGCGATCGTCTTCAACATCGCCCGGCGCTCGCTCGCGGGAGGGTTTGGTGGCCGATAGAAGGCTGACCCATACACAAAGAATTTCTGGTGAACCTTCGCCTGGTCGGAGGCAGTGGGCACTTGCGCGAACGTCTCCGGCCCTGCGAAAATGCGCAATCCTCCCCAGGATGCTGCAATCCCACCCGCAGCCGTCCGCAAAAAATCTCGCCGTGAAGCCTTTTCAAACATGCAAGCCCCCTATGCAATATGAAGTGTGGATTGTGGTCAAGATGGCTGAGTCGTATGAACGAGATTCTTCGCTCGCAAATCAAGGTGAATTCAGTTCAATTTGATTCCGAATGCGGATTGGAATTGATGGAGCAGTTGCTTGTCAAGAGGTTTGTGCCATGATCCCGGTTGCCATTCCGCCACCCCCGCATCCACCTGCAACCCGAACACCCCATCAAAACCCCCTTGGTCATCCCGACCGAGTCAGTCATGGGCCGTGTGGCCCACCTAAGTCTGATGAAAACACCTTCTGTCCAGCAACCGCTCTTCATGGAAGCGTTACCCTCCCCTTGTCATCCGCCTGTCGCCCGTCCCGCCCGTCCCGCCCGTCCCGCCCGTCCCGGCTTGCCGTGGAGCTTGCCGTGGAGCTTGCCGTGGAGCGCGCCGTGGCATCGGAGCGGAGGGACCTGCAGTATCCCTGCACCGGCAACCGATGTTCCGCCTGATGCACCCTGATGTGCCCTGCATTGACACCTGTTGTGACTGCGTGATAATTGGTCAATAACGTGCCGGCAGGATGAACGAAGTTCAGTATTAGAAAAATCAACATCGGGGAAAGCATGACGACCCACCTGAGAATTCCTGTCCTGGACGTTTGCATCATCGTCCTCTATATCCTGCTCATCCTATCCATTGGAATTCTCACCACCAGAAAGACCAAAGTCACCGGTCAGGTCTTCTTTCTGGCTGGCAGGTCCTTGCCTTGGGGCGTAGTTGGCGCCGCACTGTTCGCCTCCAATATCTCGACCATTCACTTAATCGGTTTATCGGCCTCTGGATACAACGAGGGGCTCGTCTGGGGCAACTTTGAATGGATGGCCGTCTTCACCCTGATCCTGCTGTCACTGGTGTTTGCCCCCTTTTATTTCCGCAGCAAAATATCGACACTCCCAGAGTTTCTGGAGCGGCGTTACAGTCCCGCCTCGCGCTCACTTCTCGCCTTCATGGCCATCCTTGCGGCCCTCTTCATCCATATTGGGATGAGCCTATACGCCGGCGCTGTCGTCTTCCATCAGTTCCTCGGTCTGAATGTTTTCGCATCTATATTGATCGTCGCCGCTGCCGTCTCCATCTATACCGTCTTCGGCGGACTGAGAGCCGTCGTGATGACCGAAACCGTCAATACAGTAGTCCTGCTGATTGGGGCCTCTCTCATTACCGTGTTCGCCCTTCGCGCCCTGCCGTCCCATGGCATCCACACCATCAGCCAGTTCCGTGCCGCCGTTAAGCCGGGACAATTGGATATGTTGCAGACTCACAATCCGGCTGGCTTGAACTGGTACGCAATATTTCTCGGCTTCCCCATACTCGGTATCTGGTATTGGTGTACCGATCAAACAATTGTTCAGCGGGTGCTGGGCGCCCGCACCGAACGCGATGCGCAACTGGGGCCCATCATGGCGGGCTTCTTGAAAATTCTTCCCGTGTTCCTCCTGGTGTTTCCCGGCATCATCGCCTATGTGTTATTTCCTGATCTCATCGGTACAGACGGCAATCAGACCCTGCCCGTGCTGATCAGCCAACTAATCCCCACGGGCCTCAAAGGACTGATCTCAGCGGCGATCCTTGCCGCGCTCATGAGCGCAGTCTCCGCGGCGCTCAACAGTTCAGGCACATTGGTCGCGGTCGACATCGTGAAGCGCCTTCGCCCACAGATATCCGATTCGCGGCTGGTGACCGTAGGACGTATCAGTTCCGTCGTGATCATGATCCTTGCCATACTGTGGTCCACGCAAGGCGGCCGCTTCTCCAGCATCTTCGCCGCGGTCAATGTAATCGCGTCAGATCTGGCTCCCGGCATCACCACCGTCTTTCTCTTCGGCGTTTTTTGGCGGCGCGGCACCCAGCAAGCCTCGGTAGCCACATTGGTAGGGGGGATCCTGATGGGGGCGACCGCCTTCGTGCTTGACCTGCCCGTGTTCGGCACCACCAAGCTGATCACGGACGGCTTGGGGATCGCGTTCATGATGCAAGCCTGGTGGATGTTCTGCATTTGCAGCGTCCTCTACCTCGTGGTAAGCCTGTGTACTCCACCTCCAACACCTCAACAGGTGGACGGACTTACCTGGAGCAATCCACTTGCAGTGTTGTTCGGACAACCGTTAACGACCTTCTGGGATCCGCGCATCCTCGCCCTCGTGCTGTTTCTCACTATGGTCTCTCTCTATTACACCTTCCGTTGAACCGCTCCAGGAAGATGATGATGAAAACGACGCGGCGCGAGTTCGTGGCATTGGGCGGATCTCTCCTGCTCGCCCCCTCTGGTCTTTGGGCTGATGAACCGCAGCCATCGGCCAAACACGCCGTAGCAAATCCCGAACCCCCTTGGCGCGAGCCAGGGCAGCTCAAAGACCCTGCATATCTCAAGACAGCACAGCTGCGGTACAGCGTGGCTGACCGCGAAATCGTTGGACACAACAGAACCTGTTTCAACAATCGGCCGCTGTATTGTCAACCCCCAAACGACTGCGTGATCTTAGCCGGGGATCGGCCGTTTCTGCGCTTGCTCGCGGAGCCATACGTACTCGGCGCCTTTGCGGCGGCAGTGATTCGGGATGGCCAGGGCAAATGGTTTCACCAATATTCAAAGGTTGAATCCCGTTACCGCTGTGGGCGCATGAACTGGCAAATCTCAGATCCCGCATTGGGCGATCTCCGCGTCTCGCTTACCGTAGTTCCGCTCCATGGTTCGGCTGGCTTCGCCCTGCGCTTTCGCGCTGAGGGGCTACAGCCCGGCGACCAACTCATCTGGGCGTTCGGCGGCGCCTATCACGAAGTGGATGTGCGTTTGAAGTGGGATCCAATCATGCGGGGCAGTCCAAAAATGTATAGAACGGGTGATCCTCGCAAGCCGCAAGCGAGCCTGGGCCTGGACCCCGCCAGTTGCCGCGCAAATCACGCCACGGTTACAGATGGAGTATTTAGCGTTCGCCCCACAGAGAGCGCAGAGCGAATGGCGATAGGCAAATGGGATCGCGAGGCAACGGTTCATGTGGCAGACGCCTCAGCCTGCTCTGATCCCGCGAAATTCCTCGATTCAAAGACCGATCAGTTGCCCATGCTCTGCGGTGCAATCGAGCTAAAAACCAATACGGATGAATTATTTTGCGTAGTTGAATCGTCTACCCAAAATGCCATCCCAGCTTGGCGCGACGATACGGTGGCTGCCCTGTTCGATCAAGGCGAAGCCTACTTGAAGACCATCGAGCGAGTGCAAATTGAAACCCCCGACCCTCGCCTCGATGCGGCCGTTGCTTCTGTCTGTCACCCTATCGATGCCGCCTGCGATCGCAATCCGTCCGTCTTCCGCCACGGCTGCATGGCCTTTTTCATACAGTTCCTTGGCTGGCGCGTTCTCTGTGGGGCAACCGCACTGGGCTGGCATGAGCGCATAAATAGCGAGGCGGCCCACTATGCTGCGCTCCAGGTGAAGGATTCCACCGGTCACCTTCAACCCCAATCCGATCCGAACCGCCGCGATTGCATCGAGTCACAGGAATCGCGTCTCTGGGGACGAGGCCGCATCGCACCCAACGATCGGCACATGTACAACACCCAATCGCAATTCATCGACCAGGTCATTCGCGACTGGAGATGGACGGGCGACCCTGAGTTGGAGAAAACTCTCAGACCAATGCTCGAACTGCACCTCGAATGGGTGCGCGAATGCTTCGACCCGGACGACGATGGCCTGTACGAAAGCTACATCAATTCCTTACCCACCGATTCGGTTTGGTATAACGGCGGCGGCAGCGTGGAAGAATCTGCATACGCTTACGTGGGGCATCTTGCAGCCGCAGACATGGCCCGTAGAGCGGATGACGCAGCTGCCGACGCGCGCCATTCCCGGCAAGCGGAAAAAATCAGTCGTGCCTTGTCCGATGTCTTGTGGCTACAGCACAGCGGGCACTTCGGTCTCTATGTTGAGCAGGGCGGTCACAGCAGGGTCCATTCGGACGCCTGGGTCTACAGCGAGTTCTTACCCATTGATGCTGGCATGACGACTCCCCAACAGGCTCTGCAGGCGTTGTACTACACCGAGTGGGCTTTGGAGCGTACGCACTTTCCTTTCGGTGGAGAGCTCTGTCAGTTGTCGAACTTCGTACCCTGGAAGTGGTCGGTGCGCGACACCTTCGGAGGCGACGTCTGTGCCCTTGCCTTGGCCTATTTTCAAACTGGTCTGCCCAATGAAGGCTGGGAGCTTCTGTTGGGCGCCACCCTTGAGAGCGCCTACGCAAGCTCGGTCCCCGGAGGACTCAGCCACATCGGTGCGGGCACCGACTTCTCCGACAACTGCCACATGTTCGCCCGGACAGTAGTCGAAGGGCTATTTGGATTCGAACCCGATTATCCCAACCGCCGGGTAACCATGCGGCCCGCGTTTCCCGCTTCCTGGCCGAAGGCGGCCATCAAGACCCCAGACTATTCGCTCGACTTCAAGCAGCAAGGCGATGTGGATCGCTATCGCATCACGCTCGCTCGCCCTGCGGATCTGCAGTGCGTCCTGCCCCTTAGAGCGGAGGGCATTGTGCAGGTAACTCTGAACGGCAGGGAAGTGAAGTGGACCGCCGAACCCGGCTGGGGCTCCACCCGCTTGCGGGTGAGCGTGCCGCAAGCGTCCATTGCGGAGTTGGCAATTCATCTGTCGACCCGTGTTCCGCACGCTCAGCCAACCCACATCGAGGCCACCATCGGACAGCAGTTAAGCTTGACTGCACAAGGGCACGTAGTGGGTTGGCGCGACCTGCATCAAATCCTGCAGGACTCCAGTACAGAAAACGCGACCCTCCGCGGCCGCATCGCGCAGTCACCCGGATTTCATTTAGTCTTGGCGGACGTTACCGTGGGAAATCTTCCTCAGCAGCAAATCTTCAAAGTCCACGTAACCGACCCTGATACCGAACAGAAACTGGCGGCACGCAAACCGCTCACCGCCCCTGCGGACGCGCGATGGAAACTCATGGACCTTCTGCCCCAATACAACGGCGATGTTCGCACCATCTTCCAGCAACAATATCTCTCCCCTCGTCCGAAAACCTGTTCAGTACGTCTGGGCGTAGACGGTTATTCCGCCTGGACATTTCCTTTTTGGGGAGAGAGGCCGCCGGCGATCGATCTCGGCGCCCTGAAAAACCTATCCGATGCAAAAGGCCGCTTGGTTACCCCGCAACATGTCCCGTTTCGCCAGCTGCCCATAGGTAACAACATCGCGTTCACCTCGCTATGGGATAACTGGCCCAATTCGGTAACAGTTCCGGTAAACCAAGCGGCCGAGGTTGCGTGGCTGCTTGTTTGTGGATCAACTTTTCCCATGCAGACACGCATCGCAAACGCCGAATTGCGTTTTCGCTATGCCGACGGCACAGTAGAGAAACTGGAGTTGATTCCGCCGCTGAACTTCTGGTCGCTGTGCCCCTGGGGAGGTGGCGACTACAACTACGAGACCGACGGTTTCTGTCTGCCAAAGCAACCGCCGCTCACCGTGCAGTTGGGCCAAAACTGCAGGGCGATCCTGCTCTCCTGGACGCTGCGCCCCGGCCTGCTCCTGCTGGATGTAACTCTGGAAACACTCTCTCAGGACGTTGTCATTGGCTTAATGGGCCTAAGCCTGATGACTCCGCGAGAGTGACTACCAGCGAATCACCCTAAGCAAGTGGGCGAGCGATCGTCTGACTCCTCAAATAGTCGTAGAACGTCTCCGGACTATTCACACCGCCGCCAAAGCCGCTTAGGTTAACCCCACCGTAGGGCAAGCCATAGGCAAACACATTGTGAGCATTGATCCAGCTATTACCGGCCACCATCTTCTCCGCAACCCGGTTGGCCCGGTTGAGATCGCCGCTCCAAACGCTGTTTGCCAGCCCATAGCGCAGCTGATTCACCAGCGACACCGCTTCCGCCTCGTCTTTGAATTTCAGCAGATACGCCACGGGTCCGAAGATCTCCTCGCGGCAGCAAATATTCGTGTTGCTCCCCGCCATCAGAGAAGGCGCCATGTAGTAGCCCTTCGCAGCCCCCGGAATCGTAAAGTCACTCCCGTTGAGCACGAATTTTGCTCCCTCGCTCTCGCCCTTTTGCAAAAAGCCGAGCACGCGGTTGCGATGCACTTCGCTCGCCAGCGGGCCCATTTGCGTGCTGCGGTCGAGAGCTGGGCCAATCGCGGTCTGCTCCAGCGCCTCCGTCGCGCGAGCCACAAACTTGTCGAAGATGCTTTCATGGATCACCCAACGCGTCGCCGTGCAGCAAACCTGCCCGGTATTGAGCGTGATCGCCCCCGCCAATTGCTTGGCGGTCGTATCCACGTCGATGTCGTCAAAGAGCACCGCCGCCCCCTTGCCGCCCAGCTCCAGCTTGCAGGGGATCAGGTTACGCGCACAGGCTTCCGCGATCTGTTTCCCTGTACCCGGAGAGCCGGTAAAGGACATCCGCTGAATATCCGGATGGTTTGATAGAGCCTTGCCGACACCGGCGCCGTCTCCCAGGACTACATTCAGCACCCCCGCCGGAAATCCAATCTCCTCCGCCACGGCGCAAACAAAAAGCGTACTGAGCGGGGTGATCTCCGACGGCTTTACCACCACCGTATTCCCCGCGGCCAGCGCGGGCATGATGCCCCACATCAACAAATCGAAGGGAAAATTCCAGGGAAAGATAAATCCGCAAACCCCATACGGCGCGCGGTAAACACGAGCCTCCATATTGCGCACAGCCAGAGGAATGCTGTATTGCGAATGTATGGCCAGATCAGCGAAATAACGGATACACGCCACGCCGAACGGAATGTCGAATGCCTCAGCATTCACCACCGCCTTGCCTACATCGAGCGCTTCCACCTGGGCTAACTCGGCTTGCTTCTTCTCAAGCGCATCCGCAAGGCGGTGCAGCATCACAGAACGCTCCGCCGGCGATTTGCCGGCCCACGCAGGGAACGCCTTTTGTGCGGCCTTGACCGCCGCGTCTACATCACCTGCCGTGCCCAATGAAATCGTTGTCAGTAAGGAGCCCGTGGAAGGATCGATCACCGGATGAGGTTGGCCGCCTTCCGTCTGCGTCCAACGTCCACCAATGAAGTTCTTCATCGGAGACTCGCGAAGAAACTTGGATGTCCCGGGCAGCAGAAGTCCATCTTGGTTAGTGATTTGCCACTGTTCCTCTACGCTGGAAACGCGCATTGTGTTGACCTCCTTCAACGATATGTGCGTACTGATGAACCAATTTCACGCACCGCCATGATACAAGACCATAGTTCATTATGACCAGGCGAAGGTTACGCTGCCACGCTAATCCGCGAGCACACCTCAACCCAGGTAACAACCCTGACCTTTGTCATCCCGACCGAAGCGGAGCGACCTGCTGTTTTCTTTTTTCGACCCAGGTGCGAAAGGTGCTCTCCTCCCTCACTGAGCCAATTCCAACCGGAAAGTCTTAATTTCAAACGGATGCAGCGCAAATCCAATCGAATTATTCTGCACCGAAACCAGCCCTACCCGATCCTCCATTAAATTAACCTCTGAAACAGAAGTAACCGGCGCCGTGAAATGAACGCGAACCCCCTCTGCCGCCTGCCCCGCCGCCTCATACACTCTCACGATCAGCCCGTTGCCGTCCTCTGCCGGCAGCAGCGCGCTCATGACAACATTGGCATTGGAAACCTCAAGGTATCCCCACTTCTTCGCCAGCTTTCCCGGATGCTGATCGAGCGGCCGCACCACCAGCGGATTGTTAAATTCAAGCCCTGCTCGAAACACTTTCGCCTGTTGCCAATCGCCCGTGTGAGGCACCAGCGCATATTGAAAGGTCCGCTCCTGTCCCAGCTCCCACCCCAGGTCTGACGACGTCCCCGGCTCATAACCGCCAACGAACCCATAGCTGTTGATGCGCGCCGACCGCATCAGCGACAGCAGCATCGTATTATCGGTCACACTGCTCCCCGGCAGCCCCACGTTCAGCAAAGCAACCCCATGCTTGCCATCGCTATAGTCAAACCAGTTTTGCGCGGGAAATTCCTGTTGTTGCGGCCGTTCGATCGCGCCAAAAGGGATCTCGTCAAAACGGCGCCCGCCGCGAATCGATGTGGGAAACATCACGCGGTAGCGCACGGCCTTATCGTTGTTGGTGATCGACGTTTCGAAATCGATGCGTTGTATGCCTTTGTACACCCGTACCCGGGTAGAGAATTTATTGTCTCCAAACGGGTGATCGATACTAAACTCTGAAAACACCGGCCCGGCGCTCGTTCTCCCGCTGCCGCCCACCCACTGATTACTAAACTTGGACCGGTCCGCTTCGGGCAGCCCATTGGTTAGGGTCATGGCGGTAAGCCTCCCGCCATTCAGGTTTCCATATAGTTCCCAGGAGTCGCCGCCATCCAGCTCGCTCGCCACGATGTTTCCCGGCTTATCGGCTAACACCTGCCAGTTACCCTCAGATGATTTCATCTCCAGGCCGGTCATCGCTCCCGTCCATAAGTTGAACGTCGCGCGATAAAACTGATTCTCAATCGACCCTGTGTCCACATGCATCGTCGACCCCGAGTCCGGAGCGGCCTTGCCAGTCTCCACGCCGGCAAACACGTCGCTGGGAGCGCGTTGTGGAATCACATAATAGGTAGCCCACCCCGTCGCCGGAACATCCCGGGCAATAAACACCACGGTCGCGTGCCGAATCCCGCCATCGGCGTACCGGGTTACCTCGCGAAGTTGAACCGGCTCCTCGCTTCCGTCCGGCCCCCGTAGCGCCAACTGTGATACCCCTCCCTGAGAAAAACCAACTTCAACCTGGGCTACGTCGCTGCGCACCCAGCCCAGCGTATTCATCACAAGAACCGGAACAGCGTCAGCATCATTGTTCCGGGTGTCGATCTTGCCCGCCACCGCGTCCAGACCGTCCTGCACCAAACCGCTGGCCGCATCACTAGAAGACTGGTAATGCTGGATGCTGTCCAAATACACCTTGTCGACCATGGTCCCCGAAGAGAGGTCATGCGCCTGGTTGAAAAGGACCGGCTCCCACGCCTGCCACCGGGTATCCTGCCAGCGCTTTTCTTGCTCCGCCGGCGTGCCTAACACCCGCGCCAGGGAAGCCACTTTTTCCGCCGTGCCCAACAGCCGTTCGTCCTCACGCATCCATTGCTTCAGCTCGATGCGCGTGCTGTACACGCCCTGGAACACCGGATTCAATTCCCCACCAATCACCGGCTGGTCCTTCCGCTTTGCCACTACGCGTTCAAAGTCTGAAGGCAGGCCAAACGTGATAGCGAACGGCGTATTGTGCTGCAGGCTGAAGGCGTGCACCATCTCGGGAAGTTCTTGTTCGGGAGAAATGACGTCAGCCCCGGCAACTGCCACACGATTGGGAAAGTCGGAATATCCTCCCAGCGAGTTCCACGTGTTGACCACCTCGCTATCGAACTCCGGAAGATTCTTGGGTATGGGGTACAACATGCCGTAGCCATACGGCAGCCAGAAGGCGGGTATTTTCGTTCCATCGATCCCCGCCCACAGAAACTCCGAGGGCACTTTGTTGCCGTGAACTCCGCGCTGGAACCAATAGGATTGATAGCCCGCCAGCTTGAGCAGCTGCGGCATCTGCGCATGGTGGCCAAACGTATCCAGCGCCCACCCCGTCGTCACATCTACGTTGAGGGCCTTCTTGTAGTAACCCTTGCCATAGAGCACCTGGCGAATCCATGACTCGCCGCTCGGGATATTGACGTCGAGCATCACGTCGTTGCCCCCGACGATTTGCAACTTCCCTTCAGCAATCAGGTTGCGAAACTCCGCGGCCTGCTCTGGATACCGCTCCAGGAAAGGCTTTACATAGGCCACCTGGTCGAGAACAAATCGGTAGTCGGGAAAGGTACGCAACAGGTGGAGCGCCTGCAAAATGTTCGGCAGATCTTCCTCCAGATACCCTTCCCGGGTCTGGAAGACCGCGCCTTCCCAGTGAGTATGGGGAATGACCCAAAGGCGATTTGCCGATTCCTTTTGCTCCGTGTCGGCCGGCTTCGCCGCCTGGAATGCAGAGCACGTTCGCAAGGCCGGCGTCGAAACGAGGATAAGCAGCAGTACGATCCGAATACGCATAAACAACCCCCGGGCACTATAGAGGAATTACCGAAGAACCATTATCGGCTGGGACTAGCGAATTCCGGCAAGGAGGTTGTAAAAGGCATCCGCCTGGAAAGCCATGCCGCGATTGCTCTCCCGGTATACTTTAAGGCGAACGTAGCAAACGCAAGCAGGGTTTACCTCGGGCCTAACTGGTAACGCTCATTCGTTGACACTAAATTAAACCGTGTGATATATGTTCACGATCAGTCATGATACATGAAAGATGTTCAGTATCAAGACCTTTTTTCAAACCGCTTTAAGACCCAGGAGTTGGCCTATGAGTAAGCTGCTTACACCCTCGCAAATCGAGCACTACCATACCAATGGTTACATCGCCCCGATCCGCGTCATGCCGGTGGAGCAGGCCCTCCTTCTTCGTGCCCGCCTGGAAGAGTTCGAGGCTACCCAGGGTGGCCCCCTCAAGGGCGCCTTGCGGCATAAATCGCATCTGCTCTTTAGCTGGCTCGGTGATCTGGTTCGGCAGGAGAAGATCCTCGATGCCATTGAAGATCTGTACGGTGGAGATCTATTGTGTTGGACCAGCAATTTCTTCATCAAGGAAGGGAATGATCCCGCCTACGTTTCCTGGCATCAGGACTCGACCTATTGGGGGCTATCCAAGCCGGATGTTGTTACCGCCTGGGTCGCATTGTCTGAGAGCAACAAGTCCAATGGCGCCATGGAAGTGATCCCGGGCACGCACACCCTCGATCAAATCCCCCATAAAGATACCTTCGCCAAACACAACGCGCTCACCCGCGGGCAGGAGATTGCTGTCGAGGTCGATCAGAGCAAGGCAGTCGCGATCGAACTCCAACCCGGAGAAATGTCCCTGCATCACGTGCGCATCATTCATGGGTCGCCGCCCAATTCCTCCTCCACCCGCAGGATAGGCTTTGCTATCCGCTACATTCCGACGGAAGTCCGGCAACTGGAGGGCGACGACAGCGCCACCTTAGTGAGAGGAGTAGACAACTTCCAGACCTTCAAGCACGAGGCGCGCCCCAAGCACGATCTCGAACCGGAATTCGTGGCGCTGCACCAGCAGATCACCGACCGCAACGCAAAGATTCTCTACAAAGGAGTGAATGTGACTGGCTTCGATGAGCCAGTCACAGAACCGGCGGCGCATCAGCCATCGTGACCACCGTACTCTGTTTTGTAACCATCCTGGTAGCGGGCGCAATGAACGGCAGCTTCGCGCTCCCCATGCGGTGGACGCGGCAATGGGCGTGGGAAAACATCTGGCTCGCGTGGTCTCTCATTGCCCTGGTTCTCTTTCCTTTCCTCATCACCTCGTTGACCATTCCTCATGCACCCGCTCTGTATCGGCAGAGTCAGGGTGCAATCCTTCTTTGGGTTTGCCTAAGTGGACTTGCATGGGGAGCAGGCCAGGTCTTATTTGGCTTGGGAATCAAGCGCGTCGGTATGGCATTGGGCTTTGCCATTGTCATCGGCCTGGCCGCGGTTACGGGTTCACTGGTCCCGCTCATCATGCTCGGAGGGCATGCCGGCCGCGGGCCGGGTTGGCAGCTGCTTGTGGGCATCCTCATCGTCCTTCTGGGCGTGGGATCGTGCTCCTATGCGGGTAGTCTCAAGAGCGCGGATCATTCCGCTTCCGCCTCGAATCCTCGGATAGGGATTCTCATCTGCATCCTGGCCGGAGTATGCGGAGCCATGATCAATGTGGGCATGGTCCTGGGTTCGCCCCTGGCGCGGCTAGCCGCATCCGAGAATGTTTACTTGTCGCAGCAGACAAATCTGATCTGGCTTCCCCTCTTGGGAGCCGGCTTTCTCACCACCGCGGTATATTGCAGCTGGTTATTGACCAGGAACGGAACCTGGCATCTGTTCACCGCGCCGGGTACGCTCTCTCATTGGTTCCTGGCCGTCGCCATGGCGGTCTGTTGGTTTGGCAGCGTCGAACTCTACGGCATGGCAGTCGGAGGGCTCGGCAGCTTGGGCCCAGCCCTGGGCTGGCCCATCTTCCTCTCATCAAGTATTGTCGGCGCAAACATCTGGGGCTTCGCCACCGGCGAATGGCGCCACGTAAAAGGCCGTCCGCTGCATTTGATGTTGGCCGGCATCGCCATCCTGGTGATAGCGATGTTCGTCATCGGTTCCGCCGACAGATAAGCTCTCCCCGACGATCGTCATCCCAATTTAAGCGGACCCGGAACAGGCCCGCTGCGGAGGGTGGTGGAAGACGCGATGCCGCTGCATACAGGTAAGGAACGCAGCTTCTCCCTCCGGAGAAAACCTTGACGGAGCTCCCAGAACCCACATAGTCGATCTGCTTTGGAACCGCTTGCACGCTTGCATAGTTGTATTTCGGTTGAAAGATATTGATGCCTATGTCGTCCCGAAAAAACTCGCCGAACGTCCGATCCGAAAAATTAAGCACGTAGCCGCCGCGCATTTGGAAAAGCTCTTCGAGGATCTCCTTCTCGTTGGCTGTTAGCTTCGCTACGGCGCCGCTGTTTTCGCTGCGGGTCATCCCATCATTGGGGCGTCCGCAGACCGAGCGCTGTCAGCCATTCGTTGACCTGTCCGTAAGCATCTTGTTGCCATTGCTCTAGTGTTTGATCGCCGAGCGCAGCTGACTCTTCAACGAACAAACGAACACTGGTTGGTCCATAGCCCTCAATCGTATCGAACTTCGCGTTGATGAACCCATATCCGGTACGGGCGCTCTCATGTTCGAGCAGCTTCCTGCAGTCCTCTGCCAGAGATGTGGCTCCGCCTGGATAGTTACGAATGCAGTAGTGAATGTCATATGCATCCTTGCGCTTCTGACGAAATTGGAGGGCGTAGCCCTTCATCGCCAGAAGTGCCGGAATCGAGCAGACCGCGATCTCGATGGTGTTGCGACCCCCGGTCGGAGTCTCTGCAGACACGGCGACGAGTTGATGGAAGTGGACCGCAAGGTCGGCGCCATCAGCCCTCTGTACCCGGAAGTTCTCAATGAGCTTCGGTCTGTGCTTTCCAATATCGGCGTGTTTGGGCATCAGAAAATCGACAAGAATTTCGATGGCCGGACCGCCGTCCTTGGCCGGAACAGTCCGTTGCAGCTGGAACTCTCGTGTGGTCTGGGTCTGTTTGTAGCCCTGCCCCATCAGTTCGTTGACCAAATCTGCATATTGACCATCCTGAAGCGCCTCTGCGTCCAGGCTGAGGTCTACATCCAGCGTCCCGACATGGTGGTTGTCGGCATTCTCCAGAAGAAGCCACGGCACCGAGCCGCCAATGACCGCGAACTTGCCGCGAAAGCTGCCGAGGATTTGACCGATTTCCACGAGCACGGATCTCACCGCTCTCGTAGTGCGGTCGTCATAATCATTCGCGGACTGAGGCTTCTGAGGAATTACAGGGTCCATGAGAGTGTGGTCGTCCGCAGATGATCAGCAGCTTCGCGTCCGCGTTCTCCGCCTTGCATCAAATCAAGGTAGGTTTGCAATGCGCTAGTACAGCAAATCCCGCTTGCTTGTTCGGTGCTCCCGAAGTAGACATCTCGATCTTTCGGTATCCACACGACAATGTTTTCCCCCTTGGACGGTGAGGACAAGCGTAGGAAGCCCTTGAGGAGATCCACCCTGTCTTCATCCGCATAAAAGTATTGCGTGGCGGTTCGTCCGAAGGGCGATATCCATTGCGCCGCAGAAAAGGACGCCATCGCGAGGCGAGCAGTCTCCTTGGTCGAAATGAAGAGCTCGCGAAGTGCCTCTTCAAATATAGAACCATGAAGCGTGGTGTAAAACCGGCGCTCTGCGGCGAGTGGTCGTTCGTAGGCTTTGCTCCAAGCGTCGAGAAGAGCCCGTGGTGAGGTCAAGAGAAGTCCCTTGTCGTTCCGATTGGCCCACTCTCTATCCAAAAGGGAGGATTGGACATTGCTGACATGGCCGATGCTGACGCGAGACTCCTGAGCAAGCTCAGTGAGTTTCCAACTGCGATCTGGGAAGCTTAGAAGAACGCGAAGCACCTTTGCAGAGCGGCCTTTGAAGAGTGACCGATATTCTCGCCGCGGCGACGATGGCCGATGAGGGCTGACGATTTCCAGGTAGACGGAGTCGAACGCCATACGGGCGTTCCCTTCGAAATCGAGATAAGAAACTCCCTGGTGAAAGCAGAGTTCTCGGGTCGATTCAGTGAGAAAGGGAGCGATGAAGACTGGTATGGCCGGCGGAGTGGTGCGTCCGGCGATGGCCTTCAGCCGCAAAATGGCCTCTCGGGCATAGCGCGGCTGTCCACTGTTTTTCACTTCGGCAATGAGCGTATGCTGTTTTCCATCGAGTTCGATGCGAACTTGCACATCGAACCCTGGGTCTTTTTGCATCAGTCCTATTTTCAGTGATTTAAGCTTAATTCGTGGGATTCGTTTGAGCAGACGTTCCAGTTCGGTCGCTCCTCGCTCCTCAATTCTTTCACCGATTTGGCTATTTTCAGCATTTGCTGAAAATAGCACATTTAGTGAAAGTGTCAAGCCAGAGAATATCAGTTTGACAAAGAAAGATCTCAGACCTCTCTTTTCTCTGGAACTTTGGTTCAAGTTCTACCTCGACTACGGGATGGAGTCACCAGCCTTTGATCCTCACTGGAATCTCTATGCCACCAGTTTCCACAGGAAAATCCGCGGTAGCGCACTGGAAGGACCTGCGGTTCAACCTAGATAGGAACCAAACTGTCCCGGGCTAGCAACTCCCGAGGCGACCAAAGCAGCCGGCACGCTGGCCGCTACCTCCGTGTGTTGAGTCTTGACCGGCTCGCGCCCAATCGATGTACGCGCCGCGCTGAGCTGCGCAACCGGGATTCTTGCTGGCGAACAGGAAACGTACTCCACCCCAATCTCCTCAAAGAACGCGATCGACGCGGGATCGCCACCATGTTCGCCGCAGACCCCGATCTTGATCTTCGGGTTGCCCGTTCTCGCCTTACGAATTGCCATTTGCACCAGCGAACCAACACCCTCGCGATCAATCGTAAGGAAAGGATTGTTCTTGAGAATGCCCAGCTCCAGATACGCATCCAGGTATTTGTGGGCGTCGTCGCGAGAAAACCCAAAAGTCAGCTGCGTAAGATCGTTAGTGCCAAATGAGATGAAGTCCACTTCCCGTGCGATTTCCTCAGCGCAAACCGCCGCCCGTGGTAACTCGATCATCACGCCCACGCGATACGCAATCCGGCGCCCTTCCTGACGAAAGACATGAGCGGCCGTGTCGTCGATCAGCTTGCGCAGATGTCGAACTTCCTCAACACAAGCAATCAGCGGGACCATGATCTCCGGCAGAGCTACCACGCCTTCTGCATGCACCTTGAGCGCCGCCTGTAAAATCGCCGTCACCTGCATCACAAGTATTTCCGGATGGACAATCCCCAGCCGGCATCCCCGCAGTCCCAACATAGGATTGGATTCGCTCAGCTGCTGCACGCGGGCAAGCAGCCGTTCCAGCCGCAGTACATTCTTTAACACTCCTTGCAGCCGCGCCTGTGCCAGCTCGTCCCGAACGGACATCTCTGTCGGCAGAAACTCATGCAGCGGCGGATCGATCAGCCGGATGGTGACCGGCAGCCCCGCCATCGCGCGGAACAACTCTTCGAAGTCCGCTTGCTGAACAGGCAGGAGCGCAGCCAACGGCCGTTCCCGTTCTTCTAGTGTCGAAGCCAGAATCATCGCCCGGATATGCGGCAGCCGGTCCTGGGCGAAGAACATGTGCTCGGTGCGGCATAGCCCAATGCCTACAGCCCCTGCAGCTCGGGAGCGTTCCGCATCCTGCGGAGTATCCGCATTCGCGCGGACCTTGGTGATGCTGAACTCCCTCGCCCAGGCCAGCAACCTGGCTAGATGGGGATTGTCGAACGATTCGCTTGCACGCAGCGGCAACTTTCCTGGAAAGACCCGTCCTGTTGCGCCATCGAGCGAAAGCCAGTCGCCCTCTCTCAGAATGCGCTCGCCGATCCTTAGCTCTCCCGTAGCCTCATTCGCAAGAATTCCGCTGGCGCCGGTGATGCAGCACTTGCCCATTCCCCGAGCCACCACAGCGGCGTGGCTGGTCGCGCCGCCATGTGCAGTCAGAAATCCCACGGCGGCATCCATCCCGTGGATGTCATCGGCGGTCGTTTCCTGCCGCACCAGGATAATCGGCACTTGCTTGTGCTTGCCTGCAAGCTCCACTGCGCGATTCGCAGTCAAGGCGAGCTGCCCGACCGCCGATCCGGGAGAAGCAGCCAAGCCCTTGGCCATCGGCTCCAGGCTGGAGTCGCTCAGATCCAACTGCTGGGACAACACTTCCTCAATATCCGCCGGTCCCACTCGCTGCAGGGCTTCCCTCCGCGAAATCAGTTTCTCCTCCGCCATCTCTACCGCTGTGCGCAGTCTTGCCAGTGCGCTCCGCTTCGCAGATCTTGTCTGCAGCAGGAAGAGCTCTCCATTCTGTACCGTGAACTCGAAATCCTGAACGTCACGGTAGTGAGCTTCCAGCTTCAGCGTTACCGACCGCAGCGCGTGATATACCGGCGGCATCGTCCGTTCCAGTTCGGCGATAGGCATAGGCGTCCGAATACCCGCCACAATGTCTTCGCCCTGGGCATTCGCCAGGAATTCCGCAAACATCGCATTCTCGCCCGTCGATGGATTGCGCGTGAAGCCAACGCCGGTGCCGCTGTTGAGCCCATAATTACCGAAGACCATCGCCTGCACGGTAACCGCTGTGCCGCAGTTCTCCGCAGTCCTGTGGATGCGCCGGTAATGCTGCGCACGTTCGTTATTCCAGGACTGAAATACAGCCTCAACCGCTTGTTGCAATTGGGCGCGAGGATCCATTGGAAACGAGCTCCCCGTATGCTGCTCGATCACTCGCTTGAAGTCTGCGATCATCCGGCTCAGAGTCGCTTCATTCAAATCCGTCGTAGAACCTTCGAACGCCTGTTTGGGTATCTGCAGAACGACGGAGCCGAACATCTGTAAAAGGCGGCGGTACGAGTCGAGAGCAAATTCCACGTTGTGGTGCTTAGCCGCCAGGCCGGCGACGTTGGCATCATTGATGCCGACATTCAGAATGGTGTCCATCATGCCGGGCATCGACACGGCCGCGCCGGACCGGACGCTCAGCAGTAGAGGATCGTCCTTGCTCCCCAGCCGCTGTGCCCGTTCCATCTCCAGCCAAGCAAGAGCGCCCTCGAGTTCGTCGACAAGCGACTCAGGCATCGCGCCGTGTTCAAGATAGTATCGGCAGGCGCTGGTAGAAATGGTGAAACCGGGGGGCACCGGCAGTCCCATTCGCGTCATTTCGGCCAGGGCTGCCCCTTTGCCGCCCAACTCTTCGCGCATGGATCCATCGCCGTCGGCCAGGGCTCGTCCAAAACGGTATATGTAACGCGATCTAGATTTCTTCAGATCCATGTTCTTCTCCATTTGGGCAGTTGGAATTCCACGCTGCTGTAGCGAGTAGAACCCGGAACCAATCCGGACACAACCTTCCAAGGTCGAACTGGGCGGTAGTCCGATTCGTCCTACAATCTCTCAACTCAGTAAACACGGCCGGCCGGGGACTTTGAAAACGGGCAATATGTAATTGCAAAAGTTACATAGAGGACAGCAGCTGTCGAGGACCCCTCCAGCTGTGCGAATAAAGGCGGCAGCCGGAGCGGGCTTGAGCCCTTTTCCGCAGGCTGTTCCCGTGGGGAATGAGAGTGGGATGATAGAGCCGTAGAAGTTATAGAAAGAAGAGCAACCTTCGACGAAGGGCACGGCTTTCAGCCGTGCCACAAAAAACTGCCGTCGGAGCGGGCTTTAGCCCCTGAGGTACGTTTTTGCTCCCCAGCACACAAATGCTCTGGAACAAGCGCAGCCTGGGAAACCCCTGGACAAACAACCTTGTGGCGCACTCATCAAGCCAGATGAGCGTAAGCCCGCATCGCAAGGGGAGAGTCGAACCCGTCCGTGCTGGACCCAAGAAGAAGGTCCGCGGCCATGCGAAATTTCGAAGTCTTGAATTCTGCTTCTCCGATGCGGCATTCGATACCGGCCAAAGAGTCGCGAATGAGGTTTTCGATCATGTACCGGCTGACCCGGCGCCCGCAAGCGAGCGGCGCCGAATGGCGAATCCATTGCCAAAGCTGAGCCCGGCAAAGTTCCGCCGCAGCCATACTGGTTGTCCCAAATGGCAGCCGCACAGAGCCCCGGCCCGCGAGCCATCCCTCCAGGCACTCCAGCGCCAACTCCACGTTCTCGTTGAGCGCGGTCATGGTTATCTTTCCGTAGCAGGGCAGGATCAGGTCGTGAAAGGTAATATGGCACTGCCCCACGTCGTGGCCTCGCGGAGAACGTCTTCTCGCGGCTTGTTTAAAGGCCGACAGCGCCGCCGGAATAAGATCGGCATCGGCGATGCAAATCGTGTTGAACCCCAACTCGATCTCGTGCCGGATTTCCAGTGCCGCCCTGGCGGTCTCAAACTCACTCTTTCTCGCGTCATCCCGCACCCGGTAATGCGGGAAGCACGAGCCAATCGCGTGTACCTGGTGCTTGAGGCAGGTGTGAACCATCAACTCCCGATAAGCCTGCAGAAACGGCTGATTCCTCGTGATGTCGCTGCGTTGTGGTAGCAGCGACTCGCCATGAACACGGAAGCTCCGCACAAAACTGGAAAGATAGTTCACCGGGGAGCACTCTAAAGCAGTCGCATAGTCGCGAAGCTCAAACAGGAACTCTTCCATCGCAGACGCAGCAGAAATCGTATCGATCGTAACGATAACGCGAATAAACCCCTGCGGAAGATCCAGCTGCTTCTCCGTAAAGCGGAAAATTTCAGCCCACAACCCTGCTTCCCCATGTCCTTCAAGTTTGCCCAGAGAGAACAGAGCCACCGGCGGACGTACAGCCTGGGTACGAACGGTGTGAAACATGCTCAACCCAAAATCGAACAGGGAAGCAGACATCGGCAAACCGTCTACCAGGAAATGCTTCTCCTCAACGCTCCAGTTTCGTGGTCGAACCGATACCAGAGGGTATTTTCGGACGACATCCCCCCCAAACCTACCTAGCGCTTCCTGCACGCTGGCATGGCTTTCCAGACAATTCGCCCAGGTAGGCGACAGGCAATCATCAAAATCCGCGATCAGAACACTCGCGCCGGAATCCGCACCGAAGGATAGAAACCCGCGTTCCGGTGGACCGGCAAGCATTACCTGCCCAAAGTCGAGAGCCGGTCTCAAGGCCCAATCGGTCTTGCGGATATAGTCAGCCTCGGGAAAAGGTCCAGGGATGTGATCGCAGTCAAACTGTCTCTGGCGGTGGCCGCGGGCGGTCAATAACTCCTGGCGGCACAACGCAAAGCGGCGCTGTAAGGCGCCAAGGAATGCAACGGCCTCGGGACTTAAAATGCTTTCTTCCGTAGCTGGTTGAGCGGTCGCGGCGTCGAGACACACCATCAGGTAGATCTCCCCTGGAGTAAAAGAACGGTTGGTAAATCCAAAGCTAAGGGCAATTCCTCACCCGTGCAATGAATGCCGTCCGAACCGGGCGAGCGTCCGATCAGACCCGCGATTTCCCAAAATAGATCGGGACAAATCCCCGGTATCGCCGGCAAACGCGCACTTCTGTCCCGATAACTTTCATTTCCCAAGGCAAAAGATTGCGCTCGACCGTTTCGGATCACTCGCCTAGAATCGGAACCATGACTCTGTCCCTCCACTTTCTGCAACAGTTGGATGACGCCCTCAAAGAACGCCGTATCGGAGATGGCATTCGCCTGCTGGAGCACGCCGGCGCCGCTTGGGCGAACCCTGATCTGGAGCGCGGCGGGGCTGCAATCGCTCTACGGGCTGCGCAATGGCTCGATGTAGGGCATCGCGACAAAAAGAGTGTGGACGCTCTACTGGCCCGATTTTCCCCTACCCTCCGTGCCAGAATGCCATTCTTCGATTACCTCCAGCTTCGCCTCGCCGAGGCCTTTCGCGCACTGATGACCGAGGACTCGGATACTGCAATCGAATTGCTCGAATTCGTCCTCAAAGCAGAAAGGGAATTAGCCGACGACAACCTCATCATCCTGGCAAACTTCTGGAAGGGCAGAGCCCACCGTAAAAAAGGCGAGTACGAAAAAGCCTATGAGCACGTCGTCGAAGCCCGCCGCCGTGCCGAAACCATGCGGGCAGTGAAGCTGGCAGCCGTCATTGAGGTGCAGGAGGCATGGCTCGTCTTCCAAAAAGGAGACGCCAGAAAGGCCCTGGATATGCTGGGCCATGCCGAGCAAATACTCAAAGACACAGACGACGCCATCTCGCTCGGCAACATTGAATCGGCGCGCGGCCGCATCATCCGCCGCACAGGCGAATACACCGTGGCCCTTGAGCACTACGAGCGAGCCATTGCCATCTATGCCCGCCGCGACGTCAACCACCGCAATCTTGCCCGAACCCTGGTCAATGCGGCTTACGTTAAGCGCTTGCTGGCGCTACACCTGCGTAAGCGTATCGAATCCAAGGTTGCACGCACCCACTCCAGCTCCGCAGCCAAGGGAGCAGAGAGGCCCAACTATCACGCGCGCTATGCGGTGATCTGTCGCGACGCCCTGGTCCAACTGGACCGCGCCGGCGAGATCTATCGTCTCCACGAGCATCACGGAGGAGCCGGCTCCGTCCTGGTGAATGCAGGCCAACTCCACCTGGATATGGGAGAGATCGATCGCGCCCTGGCTGAGGCATTAAAGGCCTACACGCTAGGCCGCGAAAAGCACGACCAGATCCTGATGGCCCGATCCCGCATACTCGAAGCCTTTGCCGAGAATGCGCGTGTGGATGAACAACTAGGTGAGGATGGAGACACCGCTGTCTACGCCAACGCCGCTCAGCGTTATGCCGAAGAAGCCGTCGAGTTGGCCAAGCACACGCAGAATCGGCGCTTGTTGGCAGGCGCCTACATCGTCCGCGGCATGACTGCCGCCAACGACTTCTTTCAGGAGTGGGATGAAGCAAAGCAGTGCGCCTCCCGGGCCGCTGCCCTCTTGCGTGCCGACGATCGCGATCATCTCTGGGAAGAACTCATCACGTTAAAGTCGCATATCCTGCGCGCCTCCGGAATCAACGAGACCCTTCGTGCCTGGTCGGAGGGACTGATTGGTGATAAGAGCTTTCAGCAGGTTGCCGAGGAGTTCGCGGAAATCGTTATCCCCAAAGTCTGGGCCAGGGAAGGGAAGAAGGTGTCCCGGGTCGCCGACCGTCTCTCGATCTCGCCCAAGAAAGTCCGCCGAATCCTGCGCAATGCCGGGCTGTTGGAGCAAAGTCAGTGATCCGGCGCGAATCCCCGGCGCGTACCGCTGCCTGGCGGTTGCGCTAGAATGATCCGGGTTCGACGAACCATCAAACAAAGCCATGACCACTCCTCAGTATTCCGTTGACCTGATCGTCCCCCTCGATTGCGAAATCGGTGAAAATCCTCTCTGGCATTCGGAGACGGAAAAACTTTTCTTCGTCGACATTCCGGCTGGAGAGGTTCATGCCTACGACCCTTCCCAACCCGCCGTTTCAACGCAGCACAGCAAGTCCCGCGTCACCGGCGGCTTCACCATCCAGGAGGACGGCTCGCTGCTTCTGTTTCAGGATGGTTACCTCTCCCTTCTCCACCTGGATGGAACCCAACGCGAAGTGGGCAGCGGCCTCTGCCCGCAGAATGATCGCTTCAACGATGTCATTGCCGATCCGGAAGGAAGAGTCTTTGCCGGCGCAATGGGTGGCAATGGCAGGCTGTTGCGCTTTGACCTCGACGGCGGCGTCACAGAGATGTTCGATGGCTGCGGCATCCCCAACGGTATGGGCTTCACCCCAGACCTCCGGGGCATGTACTTCACTGACTCGCTGCCCCGCAAAATCTATTATTTCGATTACGACCGCGGTACCGGGAACCTGACCAATCGCCGCACCTTTGTAGACATTCCCCTGGAGCAAGGTGTGCCGGACGGCATGTGCGTCGACGAGGAAGGCTACGTCTGGACAGCCATCTGGTTTGGGGGTCGACTCAAGCGTTATGCTCCAGACGGAACACTCGATTTTGAGGTGATGTTGCCTCCCAGGCAGACCTCGTCCATGACCTTTGGCGGTCGCGCGCTCACAGACATATATGTCACCTCCGCCGCAACCAGCGACGCGGATTCCATCGCGCCCCCGGGCCACGACCCAACCGCTCATAGGGGAGGAGGACTGTACCGCGTAAACCTCCCGGGCTTTCGCGGCACGCTTCCATTCCGCTCCCGGCTGCGTTTTCCCTGACACCTGAAACGGGCTCGAATTTCCTGTACGCAGCCCCAGACACGACCGCGTTTGCGGCTTTCTTCAAGGAGGAGTTCGTCAATGCCACCAGCCTCCGCAAGAAATCCGAGAGGCTCCTCAGCCTTGAGCCAGCTCTCGGAATCAAGCGAGTGATCGCCTGAAAGGGCCCATGTCATCTATCGTTCTCCGGAAATACTTGATCATCGCCTCTATTGTGTCCGCATTGGGCGGCCTGCTGTTTGGCTTTGACAGCATCGTCATCAGCGGAGCGATCCCCTACCTCACGCAACTATTCCAACTCGACGCCACCAGGGTCGGTTGGGCCGCCGGTTGCGCTCTCGCCGGATGCATCGCGGGGGCTATGAGCGCGGGAGTCTTTGTGGACTACCTGGGGCAGAAGAAAGGGCTGGCCTCTTGCGCCGCCTGCTTTGCCCTCTCTTCCGCCGGCATCTGGTTCGCCGGCAGCCTTAACCAGTTCGTTGTGTGGCGCATCATCGGCGGCATAGGCATTGGCGCTGCGTCCATCATCGCCCCCATGTATATCGCGGAGATTGCGCCCACGCGCCTGCGCGGCCGCCTGGTCACTCTCTACCAGGTGGGCATCGTCCTCGGCATTCTGGCCGCCGTGTTCTCGAACATGCAAATCCAACGCATGGGAGATGAAGCCTGGAATACCGCAATCGGCTGGCGCTGGATGTTCTTGATGGGGCTCTTCCCCGCCATCGTGTTCGCAGCCATCATCGTTCCCGCTCCGGAAAGCCCGCGCTGGTTGATGAAGATGGGGCGCATCTCCGAAGCCGTCGCCGTGCTCACTAAAATCAATGGCGCCGAGATCGCCACCCGAGAGTCGGCCGAGATTCAGTCGTCCTTGGCAATTGAGGAAGGCCACTTATCTGAACTCCTCACCAGCTTTCGCCGGCCGCTTCTCCTCGGCATCATGCTCGCGGGCTTTTCACAGACCAGTGGCATCACCGCCGTCCTCTCATTTCTGCCCGAAGTCTTCCAGGCTGCGGGCACGGCTACCGGCGACGCATTTCTGCAATCTGTCCTGGTAGGCGTCGTCAACTTGGTATTCACACTCATCGGCTTGTGGCTGATTGACGTCACTGGCAGAAAAACACTGATTGTCGCCGGCAGCTTTGTACAATTTGTTTCCTTCGCGCTCGTGGGGCTCCTCTTTTACCTCCACGCCAGCGGAGTGCTGGTCGTGGTCTTCGTAATGACCTTTGTCATAGGACATGCATTCGGCAACGGGGTCGCTTGTTGGGTCATCATTTCGGAGATCTACCCGGCAAAAATTCGCGGCCGAGCAATGTCCATCGCCACCACCGCGCTGTGGATCTTCAGCTACCTCGGCAACCAGTTGTTTCCCATCATGATGAAGCACCTGGGGCCGGACGGCACGTTCTGGTCCTTTGCCAGCGCGGCTCTCCTTGCAATGATTTGTTTCTGGAAACTGGTGCCGGAAACCAAAGGGCGATCCCTGGAACAAATCACCCGCTTCTGGATGGAACAAAGAGCATCCTGAGGTGATCTCACTCCCGGCCCTACACCTTCGCTCGGTGGCCCATTCAAGCCGTTTTTTTCCCTTGAGCGGAGTGGTGTTTCAGCCTAAGCATGCAGATTTGATTCTGGATAAACTTGTCAGGTATGGAAATCACGCGTCGAAAGTTCGTTTACCTGGCCTGTAGCGCCGGCGGCTCGCGAATGTTGGGTCAGGCGGGCGTGGCCTCGCGTGGACTGCATCAGCAAGCCCGTCCGGCGCCTTCCGGCCGTCCGTTCGACGCCCATTTTGTCGACGTGGCCGAAACTGCCGGCCTGACCTCTCCCATCATCTACGGCGGCATCGATACCAAGGAGTACATCCTTGAAGCCGACGGCTGCGGCTGCGCCTTCCTTGACTACGACAACGACGGATGGATGGACATTTTTCTTCTTACCGGCCAACGCCTCGACGGTGCGCCAGCCGGCACAACCAACCGTCTCTACAAAAATAATCGTGATGGAACCTTCACCGATGTCACCGAGAAAGCCGGTCTGCACCACGTTGGCTGGGCGAATTCAGTCTGCGTAGGCGACTACAACAACGACGGCTGGGAAGATCTCTTCTGCACCTATTTCGGGCAGAACAAGTTGTATCGCAACAACGGCAACGGCACCTTCACCGACGTTACCGAACAGGCCGGCTTTCTCATGCCTGAGGATAAGGGTAACTGGGGAGCGGGATGCTCGTTCGTCGACTACGACCGGGACGGGCACCTCGATCTCTTCATCTCCAACTACATACAATTCGATCTCAAGACGGTGCCCAAGCCGGGAGAGAACGTGAACTGTAACTGGAAAGGGATCCCGGTGAATTGCGGCCCGCGTGGTCTTCCACCCGGCTTTCCCAGCTCGCATGTGCTCTATCGCAATAACGGGAATGGCACCTTCACCAACGTCACCAGCAAGTCCGGCATCGGAGGGCCGCGTCAGGACTACGGAATGACCGTCGTGACAGCAGACTTCAATGAAGACGGCTGGCCCGATATTTATGTTGCCTGTGATTCAACCCCAAGCCTTCTCTACATCAATAATCACGATGGCACCTTCCGCGAGGAGGGAGTTCTCCGTGGCGTCGCGTTGAACGACGATGGCATGGAGCAGGCCGGAATGGGCGTGGGCGTGGGAGACGTCAACCTGGATGGCCATCTGGATTTGTTCAAGACCAATTTTGAGGACGACACCTGTGTCCTTTACCAGAACAACGGCAAAGCAGAGTTTCAGGACGTAACCAGAACCAGCCGCATCAGCGTAGAATCGAGCTTCATCTGCTGGGGAACCGGGATCGTGGATTTAGATAACGATGGCTATCCCGATATTTTTGTAGTCACCGGAACTGTATATCCCGAAGTCGCAAAGCAGCTCCCCCAATATCCTGCCAAAAGCCCCCGTATCCTGTTTCGTAATCTGGGCGATGGCACGTTTGAGGAGATAGGCGAGGCGGCTGGCCCGGGCGTAACGGCGGCACATTCCAGCCGCGGCTGCGCCTTCGGCGATTTCGACAACGACGGCGACCTCGACATTCTGATCGTAAACCTGAATGAACCGCCATCCCTGCTACGCAACGATCTTCGAGGACAGAACCACTGGATCAAACTAAGACTTGTCGGAACCACCTCGAATCGGAGCGCCATTGGCGCGCGTGTGCTGTTGCACTATGGCGGAAAAGTGCAGGCTCAGTCTGTTATGAGCCAATCGAGCTACTTCTCCGCCAATGATCCCCGCCTTCATTTTGGCCTGGGCGCTAATAAAACCGCGGATGTTGATGTCTACTGGCCGAACGGAGCGCTGGAGCATTTCAAGAATTTGGCTGCCAATCAATTGGTGACCATCACCGAGGGTAAGGGGATTGTGTCCCGGCAAGAGCTGACTGGTGCGCCCTCGAAGGGTCCAACGACCAAATGACGCGTGCGCGGTACATCGTCACCTTGCTGCTTAGCGCCAGTCCAGCGCTCTGCCACGCAGTTCCTGCGCCCCACGCCTGTAATCCTGACCAGGTCTTTCAGAAGGCAGACGGTCTGCTGAAAATGAAGCACTACGACGAAGCAGAGAGCGCACTCAATCAACTCCAAGGCTGCACCAATCTGTCACCCATTCAGACTTTTAATCTGGGCTGGGACTATGGAAGAGCTCACGATTCCAAAAAGGCGCTCAAGGTTTTTCAAACCGTGCCTCCTGATGTGCCCGACCGCCCAACCCACCAGTATGCAATCGCGCTCAGCGAATTCGAGCTGGGTAACTACCAGGGCGCCGTCGATGCTCTGAAAGGTCTGCGGGCAGAAGGCTTGCTCGATGCCAGCGGCACCAATCTTCTCGGCGTGTCCTATTCCAAGCTCGGTCTCTATAAGGAGGCGTATCCCATCCTGGTGGAAGAGTTGCAGCACAATCCGGGCGATCTGTTTGCCTACCTGAATCTTGTGACTCTCCTCGCCGATACCGGCAATTTCAAAAACGCTGTCGAAGTGGCCGACCAGGCCGTGGTGGCCTTTCCGCAGAACCCTGAAGTTCTGGTTGTACGAGGAGCCGCGAATATCCTGCTGGGAAATCTGGATAAATCCCATAGCGACTTTGCCGCGGCGGTCGCCCTCTCGCCCCGCCAGCCTGACGCTCAGTTTCTGTTAGCGCTATCCGATTACAAGCAAGGCAACTACCCGAATGCCATCACCGAACTCAAGGCAGCGCTTGATTTAGGCATCCACGACTCTGACTTACATTACCTTCTCGCTGAGTGCATGCTCAAAGTGGATCCGGGAAAAACTGCCGATGCCCTGGCTGAACTTGATCGGGCGGTCGAGATCAACGGCAAATCAGTATCGGCCAGAACGCTGCGAGGCAAGCTGCTTCTTGAGAGCGGCAAGCCCAAACAGGCAGCCGAGGATCTGGAACTCGCACACAAGTTGGATCCAACGTCGCGCAGCGCCTTGTATAACCTGGCCCGAGCGGATACCGCACTGGGCAAGACCGAGCAAGCCAAGGCGCTGTTCAAACAACTGAATTCTCAAGCCACTGACGCAGTCGGCGAGTTAAGTGACCAAAGAGTGAAACGAGTGCTGAACGGAGACGCTCCTCAATAAAACGAAATAGTTCAAATAGATGAAACAAATTTGACTCCGGGGTTCGCAAAAGCTAGATTTGCCTCGGTAGAGTCGGCGCTAAAGAGCAAAATATTTGACAGCAGGTGACGGAGATGATGGCAGCAAAGAAAACGGCGATGATTAGCACGACTGAAAAATCCCAGGTGACCAACCTCCTCGGGGTTGAATTTACTGTCCTCTTGCCCCGCGAGCGGAGCGAGTGCGTCGAGATTCTCCTGGAGCGTTTTCCCAAGGGGCTCGCCTTTCCGGTTCATCAACACAAAGAATGCGAGCAGACCTACCTGTTTCTTGAAGGTGAAGGCGAAGTGAGTGTTGGCGGCGAAGTACGCACGGTCGTAAAAGGAGGCGTGGTTTATATTCCGCGTCTCACCGATCATTGCGTACGCAACGTGGGCGACTCCGAATTGGTGTACGTCGTGGTCGAAACCTATCCCGACGGATACCTTGCAAACGAGCCCACCTGGGATTCCCACGTCGAGGCGTTGGTTAAGCATTACGGCCTCGAGAGCAAGGCATGATCGCAGGGGCTTTCAATTTCCAGGGTAAGGTAGTGGTCGCCACCGGGGTCGGAGCGGGCATTGGAGCAGCGATTGCCGATGCCTTTGCTGCCTGTGGCGCGACGGTCGTGGGTCTGGAACGCGATCCGGAAGCCCTTAGCCAGACAGCAATACGAATCGCCAACAGCGGCGGCGCCTTTCATCCTATTCGTACAGATGTAAGTTCAGAAGAAGAAGTCGCTGCGGCCTTCCATGAAACCATTGCCAAATACTCCACCATCGATGTCCTGGTGAACAACGTTGGCCGGGAGTTCTACAAGGAATTCGTCGATGTCAAAGTCGCGGATTTCGATCGGCAGATCGCGGTTAACCTGCGCAGCGTGTTCTTGTGTTGCGCGCAGGTGGTTCCTGTGATGATCCGGCAGAAGGGCGGGTGCATTATCAACACCGCATCCGTTCAGGCCTTTGCCACCACTGGGCAAACCGCGCCTTACGCCGCCGCCAAGGCCGGTATTCTCGGCATGACTCGTGATATGGCCCGGGACTTGGGCGCGCACAACATTCGCGTGAACGGCATCTGTCCCGGCTGCATCTCGACTCCCATGATGGATCGAGGTCTGGGACGCAGTTCCGACCCCAACCTGGCAAGGGAAGAGATGCGCTCCGCGATCCCGTTGCGCAGACTGGGCGAGCCGCGAGAGATAGCCAACGTAGTGCTCTTCCTGGCATCGGATCTTGCTTCCTATGTTTCCGGTACGGCGCTCATTGTCGATGGCGGTTTGTTGGCCCAACTACCGGTTGTCTAAGGGGGAAAGATGGAGATAGCCATAGAACAATTCGAGACCTACGCGGATGGCCTGGACCACCCTGAAGACATCGCCTTCGACAGGGACGGTGTCTTGTGGGCCGGCGGCGAAGCGGGGCAGGTCTACCGCATCCCCGAGAAAGGCCGCTTCGAAGAAGTTACCAACGTCGGAGGCTTTTGCCTCGGTCTCACGTTCTCCGCATCGGATGACCTCTATATCTGCAATGCGAAGCTGGCGTCCGTAATCAAGGTGCAAAAGGATGGCACGTCGAAACTGTTTGCTGACTCCGCCGGGGACTACAAGTTCAAGCTTCCTAATTACAGCGTGTTCGATTCCGCGGGAAATCTCTTTGTGTCTGACTCGGGTGACTGGGCCAAAAGCAGCGGTTGCATCGTCCGCTTCGATCCAGCGGGGCGAGGAAAAGTGTTTCTGGAAGGGCCTCAACCCTTTCCCAACGGCATGGCCATGAGTGCGGATGAGCGCTACCTTTTCATTGCGCAGAGTCACGCTGATAGCGTGCTCCAGGTGGAGATCAAGCCAGACGGTTCCGCCGGCCACCGCGAAGTGTATGTATCCGGAATGGAGCGCATTCCTGACGGTCTGGCCTTTGACACTGCGGGAAACCTTTATGTGAGCTGTTACGCGTCAGACAACATCTACCGGGTGTCGCCCAAGCGCGAAGTAACCCTCCTGGCTTACGACCGTGCTGGCACCACCATTGCGCGGCCCACCAACATCGCCTTCGGGGGGCCGCAACGCGATGAGCTATACGTAGCAAACCTGGGCCGCTGGCATATCGGCCGGGTAAAGCTTGGCGTGAAAGGTCAGCCTCTGGTCAATCAGAAATAGCTCCGTCGTGAATAAACCGCCGGGACCTGCGGTGCGCCCCTGTCCACCCGCAAGTGCAAATGGGAGCGCTGGCCCCTCCCCTTGTCATTCCGACCGGAGCGGACCCGGAATTTCCTGTTACGCAGCGTCAGAGAGGTCCGCGTGTGCGGCTTTCTCCAGGAAAGCCGCATGGAACTCGCCAACGCCACTGACCTCGACAGGAAAATCCGGGGTAGCGCAGTGGAGGGACCTGCGGTGCGCCCCTGCCCACCCGCAAATGCAAATGGAAGCGAAGCCCCCTCCCCTTGTCATCTCGACCGGAGCGGACCCGGAATTTCCTGTTACGCAGCGTCATAAAGGTCCGCGTGTGCGGCTTTCTCCAAGAAAGCCGCATGAAGCTCGCCAACGCCACCAACCGCGACAGGAAATCCGGCGTAGCGCAGTGGAGAGATCTCTGTGTGGATGCTCCCTCCTGGAAAATGTTTTTACAAGAGTGGAGATCTGGGTAAATTTTCCCCACAAACGAAACCATCACGCCGGCTCTTCTACGCGCACCCGCTGGTTTGCCGTCACCTCTCCCAACTCCTGCACCGTTCCCGAAGGCCAACGAATTTTCACTGACGCCTTGCTATCGCCATCAAGCCCAAAATGCACAGTTAAATCGCTGCTCGAAGCATAGCCGACCGTGTTCGTCACCAAGCGTGTCTGCGTTCGACTAGCCGTCTTGCACGTAACCTCGGCTCCAATCGCGGAACGATTGCTGCGCCTCCCTTGAAGCCGCAACTGCAACCACTTCCTCTGCGGGCTTCGGTTCCACCACAACTCGATCGGCGCATTCAATGCGGTTACGGCCGCATCGATCCGGCCATCGCGATCAAAATCCGCAAAAACCACGCCTCGGTGCAGAGCCGGCACGTCAAACTCGGGGCCCGCGCCCGCGGACACATTCGTAAACTTGCCGCCCACATTGCGAAAGACCTGGTTCGGCTGCCCCTCGGTCACATCCAGGCCACCGCAGGCGACAAACAGATCGACCCAGCCATCGTTATCCAAATCCACCAGGCCGCAGCCCCACCCACTCCAGGGACGGCTCAAAGCCCAGCAGACCCGTCGCTGCGCTTCCATCCACGAAGATACCGTCGCTGCGATTGAGAAATACTTCGTAGGTTTCATTCTTGAGCCCGGTCATCACCAGGTCGGGCCGTCCGTCACCGTCGATATCCCCAAAATCCGCACCCATGCCCGAGATGTTGCGGCCGTCGCCGTTATAGGCCACGCCGGCTTCCACACCCACTTCTTCGAATCCGCGACCTGTGCCGCGCAACAGCAGATTGCGCGCATTGTCATTGGCGATAAACAGCCCGGGGCGATGGTCACCGGAAAAATCGGCCATGG
This sequence comes from uncultured Acidobacteriaceae bacterium, assembly GCA_963758385.1. Lineage (GTDB taxonomy): Bacteria > Acidobacteriota > Terriglobia > Terriglobales > Acidobacteriaceae > PALSA-350. The sequence continues at coordinate 698,109 of CAVWVA010000004.1, forward strand.
CGATGCCCATCCCCTTACCGATAAGGTTCGGGAGCCCGTCTTTGTGGGTCACCTCAGAAAACGTGCCATCGCCATTGTTATGGAAGAGCTGCATGGTTTCCGCATGGTAAAGATCCGGATGGCAATACACCCTGGTGTCCGGCCCCATGCCGCCGCAGACCTTATCGGTGCCCGCTTCCCAGTCGCAATAGTTGGAGATAAACAGGTCGAGCCTGCCGTCATTGTCGTAGTCGATCCATGCTGCTGCAACTGACCACAGTTTGCGCACCGCAGGCAGGTTAAGCCCGGCTCGCTCCGGTAACGTCAGAGAATGTTCCATCGCCATTGTTACGATATAGCTGGTTGCCGTGCACCCCCACGACAAACAAATCTTCGTAACCGTCATTGTTGTAATCGCCGACCGCGACCCCCATTCCATATCCACTGCCCATCAGGCCGGCCTTCAGCGTGACGTCGGTAAACGTCCCATCGCGGTTGTTGCGGTAGAGCCGATTCCAATACTCCGGCCCGGTTTTCGTCAGGGAGGGCAGGGCAGCGCCATTCACGCAAAAAATGTCAGGCCAGCCATCGCCGTCAAAGTCAATCACTCCTAACCCGCCGGGCAGCGTCTCCACTTGATACTTGCGGCCTTGCGCGCCATTGCGCAGGACAAAATCCAACCCGTTCGCCGGCGCGCCGCTTCTTCATTTGAATGGGTCCTGGAGCTGGCGCGCCCACGCAGCAATGCGCAGGGCGGCAAATGATCCAAGCGCGGAGGCGCTGCGCAAAAAACTTCGCCTGCTGATGGTCATTGGCTATTACCGGGTCCGCGCTCTGCAAAGGCGTTTGCCAGCCGAACGGCTTCATCCGCGGCAACTTTGGCTTCCTGTGCACGTCCGAGCTTACGCAGTTGCCCCGCCAGCAGCGCGTGCAGCGCGCCTTTCTCGTCAGGGTAACCCGCCCGTAACGCCGGTTGAAGGTACCGGACCGCGTCCTGCGGATGGTCCGTCTGTGCATATGCGGTTCCTAATTGAACTCGCGTCCAGGGGTCGTCCGGCTCCATCCTGGCCAACTTACCCAGCGACGCAAGCGCCTCAGGATAGTCTCGTTCGCTCATCGCCATGCGGACCATTAGCTGCAGGGCAAGTTCCCGGTGTGGTTCCACCGCCAGGACCGCTTGTGCATCCTGTCTCGCTCGCTCCATATCTCCCAGGGTTAGGTAGGCTTGCGCCCTCTTCTCCAAGAGATCCAGGTCCTTTGGGCTGAGGCGCAGCGCCTCTGTATATTCCGCCGCCGCCCCCGAAGCATCTCCTTTCATTGACAATAAAATGTCGCCGCGGATTTGATGGACGTCGACTTCCTTGCCCTGCGCGGACAACTGGGCTGCTGCATGGCCCACGACCGAGCCATAGCCAACAATCAGCCAATAGGCGGCAGCCTCTTTTCCCACAGTAAGCCCGCGCTCGAGGGAGGGAATTGCCTGTGCGTAATCTCCAAGTTGTCCCAAGGCGACCCCGCGCCAGAAACAGAAGAGAGTCCTGACCGGCAGCGGGAGGAGGCATGGCTGCCAACTGCTCCCACCGTTCCTCCGCGAAAAGTGTTTCCGGTGTCAAAGCGGTTGCGCTCTGGCCGGCTTCAGCGTTTACCGGGCAACTAGGTCGAGTGCTCGCGCAGGCATTGCCAAACTACTCCAGATACATTTGCGTCCGGAATGAGCGCTTGCGGCCACTGCGTCAAAGCACTTCGCAAGTCCAACGGCCGAACGGCCGCCTAACGCCAGCAGGCGGCTTTCAGCGGTCGGTCCAATCACCCTGGGCCGCTGCCATCTGAGCTTCCAGCTTCAAGGTGGAAGAAGCATTCGGTTGGCGTTCCTGCGCCGTTTTGAGACTGGCCTCCGCTTCCGCGCGCATGCCAAGTTGCGCTTGCGCGATTCCCAATTCTCCCCAAACTCCCGTTTGCTCCGGGTCGCCTGCCGCCGCCTTCTGCAACAAAGACTCCCGTTGCGTGCTGCCATTAGGTGTTCCCTCAGCCTGAACTCTGAGTAATGCGGCCGTGCCCCGTTGGGAGCCGCGTAGCGATAGGCCCAATACGCGAAATCGTTCCAGGCTGTAGTCCGCCCAGCCCAGCAGCGCTGGTTCAGAATTCGGTGCGCGCGCAACCGCGTCCTCGTATGCTTCCGCTGCCAGGGCAAAATCGCCTTGCGCTTGTTCTGCCTCGCCCAGGTACCCGTCTGCGGTCTCATCATTCGGGCGCACCTGTGCCGCCACCCGCAGCGGTTCGACAGCTTCCCCAGGATGGCCGCTGCGCAGCAAGTCCAGGCCCAAAAGCAAGTTTGCCGAAAAGTTTTGCGGTGCAAGCTTGGTTGCGTGCTGCAACAGCGGAATGGCATGCGCATAATCCGCTTGCTTGCTGAGGGAGGAACCATCCTTCAGAAGAGTGTCGAGGGATACAGACTTGGCTTGCTGAGCGGTCAGGGGGACGGTTAGCAAGGCGACCAGGCATTGCATTCCGAAGCGCGCCCACATTGGCTGATCATAGCATCCGGCGCTTTGGATACCCGAAGGGAACGGGCTCAGCCCGTCCTTCCAGCGCCCTCTTCTGCCTGTACAGTCTTGGGCGTATGCCGCATCATGGGTAGCGTGAGTTTTCTCGACAGTTTCAATCGACGTTCGTTTCTCAAGGGGAGTGCAGCCACAACCGCGCTGCAGGTTTTCGACCACGCCCAACTTCGGGCAACCAGCAAAACTTTACCTTCTCCGCCTACTCTCTCTTCGCTTGCCAGCGATCGCATTTCTCATGTGTTTCGCGACCTCTACAGCGCGCCTGCTACGCAAAACGAGTGGGGATACCTCAAGGCCACGAAATCTGTTTCCGGGATGACGGCAATTTCGTTTCCTCCATTTGCCTGCTGCGGTGTTCCTGACACCGCGTTCAGCCCTGGCTACCTCGCCACTTGCGAGATCTTTCTCAACGGCCGCATGCTCATGGGCTATCCACCGCCGGCTACCCAGGTTACCTACACGTGGTATCCGCACCGCATTGTTCGCGAGAGCGTGGTGGATGGTCTCGAATTCACAACGCACACCTTCATGCCCTCAAAACAGCGCGCCGCGGCGCAATCCATCGTGGTGAAAAACCCGGGGAAGGCAAGCCGCACCATCACCCTGGGCTTCGATTTGCGCGCCGGTGTTACCCGGAAATCCGATGCCTGGTTCGTAAACTCACCGGCGGAAGTCGACAACCGGATTACCCCAATGGTCTCCCGAGGCTGTCTCGTCTTTGAAGCCCAACACAGCAAAGCTGCTTCCGTGCAGGGGCTGTTTCCGAAGCCAGACCGCGTCGAAGGTTTGAGGATGCTGTCGCTCGATCTCACCTTAGGTCCGGGAGAGTCGCGCGAGCTCCATTACGTGAACGCGATTGCCGAAGACAAGGCTGCGGCGCTCGAATCCTATGATCGCTTGCAGGCAAATTTCGCCGCGATCCAGGATCAGAACGAGCAGGTATTCGCCGGACTGATTGCGCAGCGCCTTTACTCCGGGCAACTCCGAATTCTCCGGGCATCTTCCTCAACTCATCACCGAGGATGAGTCGCTATGGAAGCTTTACCATGCCGGCTTCACGAACTTGCTCTTTGCGCGCCGCAGTTCACCGGATTCGGCCTACGGCAACACCTACCTCACACTGGGGGGCGGGTGCTGCCCACGTTGAGTTTTCCCTGGGATACCTCGCTCACCTCGCTCAGCCTGGCGCTGCTTGATCCGGATGCGCTCCGCGGCTCGTGGAGCTTTGGTTCACGCAGGACATGCATGCCCACCTGGCGACCGACTACGTGAGCGGCCACGCCGTCGGCCCCTGGTATGCGGTGAACGACATGGCGATCCTTCGTTGCGCGGAAAACTATCTGCGCGTAAGCGGTGATTTTGCCTGGCTGCAAAAGCCGATCGGCGACAAGAAGTGCCTCGAACACCTGATCGCGCACGCACTTTATTGGAAGACACTGGACAAGCAGGGAACCGGGCTTGCCGACTACGGCGCAAATGGAAAATCTGCTGGAGGTGATCAGCACCTACACGCACCAGGTGGCCGGTATGAACGCGGGCAATGTTTCCGGCATGCGTTTTGTCGCCGCACTGCTTGACCGGGCGGGAGACTCGACCCGGGCCGCCCAGCTCCGCTCGGAGGCAAAAGACCTGGCGGATCGCATCAATCGTCTGCTGTACGTGACCAGGCAAAGGCTACTGGCGGGCGGGCCAGCCGGACGGAAGTTTTAATCAGGTCCGCCACTGCTACGATCTTCTCGCGGTTCTGGACAACATGTTCGAAGACCTGACCGCCGCCCAGAAGAGGGAGATGAGCCACTTCTTCTGGACCGAGCTTCACAGCTCCGCCTGGATGCAGTCGCTTTCCTCAAGCGACGTCGACGCAACCTGGAATATTCGTCCGGATCACAGTTCGATTGGCGCCTACCCCGCGTGGCCGCCGATGACCGCCAAGGGTCTGTATAAAATCGATCCGTCGGAAAACGTGGCCAACTGGGTCAAACAACTGGCCCGTGCCGGTAACCAGGGCCCCTTCGGCCAGGCCCACTTTATCGAGACCATCTTCCCCCGGGAGAAGGGCGGCGCCTACAAGTCACCCGACGACGCGCCGTATCTCAATGACTGGTGCTGCGTCTCCGGCGGGCTGCTTTGTCGACCTCGTGATCCACTCCATCTTCGGCGCCGACCTGACGCTTTACGACGGAATCAAACTGACTTCGCGAGTGACCGATTTCGATGCCCATGCCAGGCTGACAAATCTGCACTACCAGGGGAGCAACTACACCCTCTCTGGAAAAGCTGCTCAGCGGACCTAGTCGAGCCTGCTTAGCCTGCCACATACCCGGATCTCTGCTACCCATGGGGGCGGTTTTCTGAGAAGAATTTGTCATCTCGCCCCCCCGGCGTGCCGTGGGACCGGAGCGAACCTGCAGTGCGCCCCAGTCCACTACCCAATGCAGACGGGAGTGTCACCCTCCTTCCCCGCCGGTCGGCTAATTCGCGGGCGACTATAAAAATCCAGGCTATGGGACACAGCGGCGAGAAATAGTATCTTTTATCCTGGACACAAGGAGAATGGGATGACCACGGAGAACGCAAAGGCGGTGCTAAGAGTGGAAGCAATCCACTCTGGGAAGGGTGCGACAACCCCCCTGGGACACGGTGTCGGGTTTCGCGAAATGGTCAGTGGCGCTTGCACGGCCAGGGGTTTCAGCACAGGTATTGTGACCATCGATCCCAGCGCTGTCCTTCCGTACCACACGCACCCCGTCTGTGAAGCCCTCACCATTCTGAGTGGCGTCGCAATAGTGCATGTAGAGGGCCGGGGTTACCGGCTGGAACCGTTCGACTGCATCTGTCTCCCTGCGGGCGTGGCTCACAAGATCTCCAATGGTTCGGCAGATTTCCCAATGATGGCTCTGTCGGCGGTGGCCTCGCCGGCTCCGACTCAGGATCCAGTGAGCGACGCGTTTCCAGTGCAGGATCGTGGAGCAGCCAATCCCACCGGCGCGGACCCCGAGTCTGTGGTTCGCTTTGCCCAGGCCGAAGTCTATGAGCTATCCCCCAACGCCCTTTTCGCGATCTGTTTGCCGGCAGACTTGGCTCCGTCGGCATCTGCGGCGGGTACGGCAGGTTTCAGCCCGGGGGATCCTTGCCTTGCCATGTTCACGAATTCGACGAATCCATCACCATTGTGGAAGGGGAAGCGGTCTGCCTGGTACAAGGCAATCGGTACACCGGTAGGGGGATACGACACCGCATTTGTCCCCGAGGGACGGCCTCACCGGTTCCTGAATCTATCAAACGCCCCCATGGCGATGGTCTGGGTTTATGCCGGCAGTGAACCGGGGCGCACCCTGGTGGAGTCCGGCTACTGTGACGGAACACTCGCCTGGCCATGATGGTGTTCATGGGCCGCCCAAGGCCTCGGCAAATTGTTGAAATGGTTGAAATTAAGAAGTGTCTCTTTGGTACCCACTGAACTGGATTCATATTGACGATCGTTGTTTCCCGGTGCTAATGTGGACGCCGTAATGGGCACAGTAACCTCCGGTAACGTGGAATTTGTAGCAGCAGGGACACCAGGGAAATCACAGCGTTCAAGGCAGCCAGCAGTCGATCGGGCCATGGATCTTTTCGAGTTGCTGGCCAGTTCGCGAGCCGGCCTCACCTTGTCGGAATTAAGCCGAAAACTAAGCTTGCCCAAAAGCACCGCGCACTATCTCATCCACACGCTCGAAACCCGGGGTTATTTGCAACGAACGGCCGAGGGGCGCCATGCGTTGGGTCTGCGCTTTGCCAAACTCGCCGCCGCGAGCACCGCTGAGCCGGATTTTTGCCGCCTGGCGAAACCTATCCTGCGGCAACTGGCGGTAAGACTTGACCTCACAGCAGCTCTTACCGCTCTCAGGGGAGCCGAGGCAGTCGTAATTGCCATAGCGCCGGTTGCACATGTAGGCGGCGGAGGAGTTTGGATCGGCCGTCACGTGGATCTGCATTCGACAGCGCAGGGCAAAGCGTTGATCGCTTTTTTGTCAGATGAGGAGTTAGGTGAAATCTTTAGCGGGCGTGAGTTTGCCCCCTTCACTTCCAAGACCATCCTGTCGCTCTCCGCGTTGAAAGCCAACCTGGCCGAAGTAAGGGCTTGCGGTTACTCGCTCAACGACGAGGAGTATTTTCAGGGCGTCCGGGCCGCGGCTGCTCCCGTGTTTGATCCACTGGGTGTCGTGGTGGCCGCCGTTTCCGTTCGCGGTAGCTGCAAGCAGATTCCCAGTGATCGCTTACCTCAACTTGGCCACGAAATGGTTGCCGCAGCGCGTGATTTGGGAATGCTGCTCGCCGCCGTTTGACCGATTTCGATCAATACTGCCGACACTTCGAACCTTATTGCATAACATGTTTCTGTCGGTCTATGTCCGCCTTTGGACACTGTGCGAGGGCATTGTGTGAGGATTGCTGAGCCCGCATCAAGATAACCAATACCTCGCGTCCGAAAAGCCTCCACCTTTCGTTCTATATGCTGAACAAGCGTTGACGGTCGTATAAGGCGGCATCAATAATTCATTCGGTTCTCAATAGACCGAACCTTCGTCACGAATCGCGAAGGCTCTAGCCGGCAACTTGAACTGGCGATAAGACTCACTTTTGTATTGCTTCGGAGGCTGCTAATGCACATCAGGCGTTTGTTAGTACTGGCGTTTACCATGTCGTTTCTCGCCGCGTATTCCTACGGACAGACTACAAATGGCTTAATCACCGGCGTAGTTACAGATGCCACAGGCGCTTCGTTGCCTGCTGCCGCCGTAACTGTCACAAATCCCGCCACCGGTGTGGCCAGAACTGCTACGAGCAACGAAAGTGGCATCTACGTGGTTCCGCAGTTGGCTCCAGGGAACTACTCCGTCTCGGTCGCGAAACAGGGATTCGCTACAGAAGACCGCTCCAACGTTCAACTCGAAGTCAATCAAAGCGTTACCCTTGACTTCAAGCTTGGGGTCGCCTCTACCGCCCAGACAGTTCAAGTCACGTCCGCGCCTCCTCCGCTGAATACCACCTCTCCTACCTTGACGGATGTGGTAGGTCACGACGAAACAGTGGACCTGCCGCTCAACGGCAGAGAATTTACCCAGCTCACTCTGTTGACGCCTGGGGTTGCGCCGGTGACCACCGGGCAGCAGGCAGCGTTCACCGTCGCATTGGGTAAGGGTGGTATCAGCCCCTCGGTCAATGGCCAGAGAGGTCAGCAGAACAACTTCACCATGGACGGCGTTTTGAACAACGCCATCTTTACCAATGGCTGGTCGATTGCACCTCCTCCGGACGCGCTGCAGGAATTTGCCGTGCAGTCGCACATCACCGACGCCCAATTCGCCATTAGCTCTGGCGCGAACATCAACGTGGTTTCGCGCTCCGGCACCAACCAGTATCATGGCGCTCTGTGGGAGTTCATCCGCAACGACGCGCTCGATGCTCAGACCTTTCCCGACACGTTCCGCGCTCCTTATCGGCAAAACCAATACGGCGTTTACTTCGGCGGCCCCTTCTACATTCCGCATCTGCTGGATACCAGAAACAACACCTGGTTCTCCCTTTACTGGGAAGGATTCCGCTCTTCGCTGAGCGGCAACTACCTGTCGAGTACGTTAACGCCGGCTATGGACCAGGGTGATTTCTCTTCCGTACTTGGTGCCCAGGTCGGCACCGACAGTCTCGGACGCCCGGAATATGCCAACCAGATCTACGATCCGATGACCAGCCGGCCTGATCCGGCAAATCCCGGGGCTTTCATTCGCGATCCCTTCCCCGGAAACATCATTCCGACTGACCGCATCAATCCTTCGAGCACGATCGTTATCCAGAAGTATTACCCTGCGCCTAACATCAACATCGGAACGAACATTATCCCGAACTACCAGTTCACGGGAGCTACCATCACGGACAGCGATGTCTTTGGTGGGCGAATTGACCACCAGTTCAACCAGAACAATACGGTGTTCGCGCGCTTCAACCGTTCAAATGCGCGCACCATTGAACCCAATCACTTTACCGGTCCTGCAACCATTCCGGATTTCTCCGAACTGCTCATCAACTATTCGCAACAGGCGGCGGTGGGTATCACCCATCTGTTCAGCCCGACGACCATCCTCAATCTGCATTTTGGCTATACCTACACCAACTTCTTTGTGGGCGATCAATCCGCCGGGCAGCCGTTTATCGATGCGATCAATTTCGCCCAGGCTGTGCCGGTCCGGGACGGGATCGCATTGGGGCCTAATCTCACCATTTCGAATGGCTACAACGGTGTTTCCCAGTTCGCGGTGCCGCTCGGTCCCCTCGAGGGCTTCGATTATCACGCCGATCTTTCCAAGGTGGTGGGGAATCATACGATCGGCGTCGGCGCCATGTACTACCGCATCCATACCTTCGACGATGGCTGGGGTTCCGGCACGGCATTCTCCCAGAATGGAACCTCGCAGGACGCAACTGCCGGTCCAACAGGATTCGGTCCGGCTAGTTTCCTGCTCGGCGTTCTCAATGTTTACTCCCCCTGGATCGGGAGTACCGGAGCGGACCAGACCGTCGACTGGTGGGGCCTGTACGGGCAAGACCAGTGGCAGGTTAACAAGAGGTTGGTTGTGACCGCCGGCTTGCGCTGGGATTATGTCTCCCCGCCCAACTATCACAAGGTGGTTTCCGGCCTCAACCCACTGACCGGTCAATTTATCATCACGCAACCCTTTCCTCCGCTGTTCCCCAGCGCTACAGGAAGGTCCACTTTCTTTTATCCCCAATACAATGGATGGGAACCCCGCTTTGGCGTAACGTACGAAGCAACCGACCAAACAGTGCTCCACGGTGCGTTCGCCATCCTGGATGACCACAACAACAGCCTGGTACAGGCCAACCAGGGTATACGTCTCTCCTGGCCTACCGCCATTTCCGCTAACTTCCAGAGTCTCGATCTGGGTATCCCCACAACCTACCTCAACGCGCTCCCGTCCTCGGAATCGATTCTTGACAGCATTCAGACCACGCCTTACGCGACCTATGGCGCTGACCCGTACAACAAGATCCCCTATTCCATGCAGTTCAACCTGGGAGTTCAACAGTCATTGCCCAGTTCCATGGCGCTCAAAGTCGACTATGTAGGCTCGCTCAGCCGCCATCAGTACATCAACATGGAGGCAAATACCGCCTTGTATCCGGGCACTGGACCTATCTCGGCCAGGCAGCCATTCCCGCAATACGGCGGACCCTTTTCCTTTGAATGGAACGAGGGCACGGGAAATTACAACGCACTGCAGACAGAACTGACCAAGAGACTATCGAACGGGTTATTCTTCAGGGCCGCCTACACCTGGTCGAAGTCTATGGACATCCAATCCGATCCTTATGGGAATGAGGCGCCCAACTTCTATAACCTCTCATCGGAATATGGGCCCTCGACCTACAGCCTGAAGAACATGTTTGTCTTCAGCTCCGTCTATCAGCTCCCGTTTGGCCGGGGAAAGCAGTTCATGTCAACCCCAAGTTCAGTGGTGCAAATGCTGGTGGGCGACTGGAATTTGGGTAGCATCATCTCCCACGTTTCGGGCCAACCCTTCAACGCGCTGGTTGGTTCTGATCTGGCGAACACAGGTAGCCCGGATCAACGTCCGAATAAGATTTCGGGCACCACTGAATACGCCGGCCTAAAGTCCGTCGGTTCCGCTAAACAATGGCTCAACCCGTCCGCATTCGTATTGCCGGACGCTTACACCTACGGTTACGAGACCAGGAACGACCTCGTAGGACCTGGCTATACAGACGTGGATATCAGCGCCTACAAGAACTTCACCATCAAGGAGAACCTGCAGGCGCAGTTCAGAGCGGAATTCTTCAACTTGTTCAACCACAGCAACTACTCGTTGCCCAACACGTCCGTCGATAATGGAAATTTCGGCCTCATCACGACAGCCGCTGGGCAGGGCCGTCAGATCCAGTTCGCGGCCAAAATAACGTTCTAAATTGTCGCCAGGGCCGCCTTACTTCACCGGGCGGCCCTGGCGATTAACCTTCTCCCGGGCTCTCCACCTATGCGAATGAAAGCGAAAGCCGCACTCCTTTGCGGGGGTTTCCTTCTTCTCTTCGTTGGTGTTAAGCAATCCACAGCGGCGGACCCGGGGACGACCGTCTTTCGCATCGGAACCTTTGATCACTCTTCCGCGGAGTTCGCGCAGGAACCACCAAGAAATCCAGTAAAGTTCGTAGTCAACCAAAGCGATCCCGCAAAAGACTGGCCATCGTCGCAGCCGGCTGCTTTCCCTCCGGGCACTCCTGCACCAGAAGCCAACAACACCACCGGCCCAAGCGAGATCGTCTTCTCCCTCGACCATGCGCCCGCAGCCGCTTACCAGCTCCGCATGTCGTTCCTGATTGAAAGCCCCAGCGTGCCGGCCATCCAGGTCACCATCAACGGCAAGCACGGCCTCCTCTACCTTCATCCCAGGCTCGACTACAACATGGGAAACCTATTGAGCTCGTTCTATCCCGCCTATTCGAGCGCCGAGGTTCTGCTCCCATTCCCGGGTAGCCTCCTTCACCAGGGGGCGAACACGATCTCGTTGCAGCCGATCGAGCAAACGGCAAAAGTAATTCCCGGCGCCGCGCTGACGTATGACGCCATTGAACTCGACACGAAAGCAAAAAATAGCGAATCGTCTTCTGCCGAGATCGCGCCCACGATTTTCTATAAGCAGCAGCAGGGCCAGCTCGAAGAATTGATCGATGTGTTCCTCGGCTATGCCAGGCCGCCGAAGGCGGGCGACGCAGTCGATCTGGCGATTGCCGGCAAACACTACCACCAGGCGCTGCAGGGCGGCCAGGATTTCGGTGAGGAAAAGCTGCAGTTCGCGGTGACCGAATTTCCCCCGAAGACACAAGCAGAGTTGACCTGGAATGACGACGGTCATCGCCAGCACAAAGAGCAAACCATCGATCCGGGAAAGAAGTGGACCTTGTTCATGGTCCCGCATATTCATCTGGATGTCGGCTACACCGATTACCAGGCTAAGGTGGCAGCCATCCAAAGCCGGGTGATCGATGAGGCCATGGACCTGACTGCGCAGCACCCGGATTTCCGTTTTAGCGTAGATGGCGAATGGGACGTGGCGCAGTTTCTCAAGACGCGCACCCACGCGGAACAGCAGCGCATGATTACCGCGGTGCAGAAGCAACAACTCTTTGTTCCCGCGCAATACGCGAGTCTGCTGACAGGATTTTCCACAGCGGAGGTACTGATCCGCTCACTCTATGGCAGCGCAAACTTCAGCCGGGTGCACAACACGCCCTTCAACTACGCCAATATCACCGATGTTCCGTCGTACACCTGGTCCTATGCGTCGATCCTCGCCTCGGCTGGCATCAAGTATTTTCTTGCCGGCAGCGATAACGTGCGCGCGCCGGTATTGATGCAAGGGCGCTTGAATGAAAATTCCCCATTTTGGTGGGAAGGGCCGGATGGACAAAAAGTGCTCTTGTGGTACTCGCGCCATTACATGCAGATGCAGCTTCTGTTCGGCCTGCCGCCCGAGATAGAGGCGGGGCATGAAACGGTTCCACTGTTTCTGCAAATGTACGAGCAGCCGAGTTACCGTGCCAACGCCGCCATCATCTTTGGCTCGCAGGTAGAGAATACCGATCTGTTCCCGCAACAGGCGGAGCTGGCCGGGCAGTGGAACAATACGTATGCCTACCCCCGAATGCAATACTCGGGCTTCTACGATGCCTTGAAGAACATCGGAGATCAATTTGGAGATGCGATCCCTACCGTTCGCGGGGACGGTGGACCTTATTGGGAAGACGGCATGGCGGCTGACGCCTACTATTCAGCCATGGAGCGCGAGAATGAGAGCCGCGGCCCTTCGGCGGAAAAACTCGCCACTCTTACCTCGCTGGTAAACCCGAATCTGGCTCCGGACAAGACCGACCTTGATCACATGTGGACTCACATGGTGCTCTGGGACGAGCACACTTGGACGGCTTCGAATAGCATTACCGATCCTTCTAGCCTTGAGGTCGTAAATCAGCTGAACGTGAAGGACTCCCATGCCACCGACGCTAAGGCGCTGGCTGCTTCGCTGGTCGAAAACAGCATGGCAAGCATTGTGGAGTCGATCTCCGCCGGCAAGGGCAGTCTCATCGTCTTCAATCCTTTGAATTGGAAGCGCAGCGGACCGGCGGAGATCGATTTGATCAACGGCGACGAGGTAGTCGATAAGGCGACCGGTCAGGTCGTGCCGGTAGAAGATGTCCCCACCGGTAACGCGACCCATCACGTAGTGCCGCTGGCGATTATCGACAACGGCAAAAGCTTCAAGCGTGTGCGCTTTGTGGCCCAGGATATTCCTGCGCTGGGCTACAAGGTCTATATGTTGCGCAAAGCGGCTCAGCCGGAACCCGCGGCCCCTGCCCTAACGGGCGGAAATCTGGAGAACGAGTATTACAAGGTGGAACTCGATCCTTCCACCGGCGCCGTGCGCAGCATCTACGACAAGCAGCTGCAGAAAGAGCTCGTCAATACGCAAAGCCCTTACCGCTTCGGACAATACCTTTATGTTTCCGGAGGCGACAAGCAGCCCAATACCTTGCTGCAATTTCCCATGGCGGCGCCCAGGGCGGAGTTGCACATCGATCAGGCGCACCAAGGCCGTCTAATCTCAGTCAACCGCACGCCCGACGGGATCGTTGCACGCATGGCAAGCACCAGTATGAACACGCCTGCGATCGCAACCGAGATCCGCCTGTTCGACCATGAAAAGAAGATTGAGTTCACGGAAGATGTGGACAAGAAGGAGATCGACGACAAGGAAGCTGTTTACTTCGCGTTTCCTCTCGCGATGGAGCAACCGCAATTTCAGTATGAAATTCAAAATGGTGTGGTCGATCCGGCGAAGGATATGTATGCCGGGGCGGGGCACGAATGGTTCTCCGTGCAGCACTGGGTCTCCGCCCAACAGAATGGCGTGTCCGCCACGGTGATGCCCCTCGATGCGCCGCTGGTCACACTGGGCGACATCAATCGCGGCGACTGGCCGGCCGAATTCGGCAAGCGCACGGGAACGATCTTCTCCTACGTAATGAACAACTACTGGTTTACTAATTACCGCGCCGGCCAGGGTGGACACTTCCGCTTCCGCTATCTGTTCACCAGCGCGCCCTCGACGGATGCGACCTCGTTAAGCCGCATGGGATGGGAAGAGATGACGCCCTTTGAAACCGATGAAGTGACTTCCCAGGACAAGGCACTCGACCAGCCGCGGCCGCTCGATGGCAAGCAAGGCAGCTTCCTCGATGTGCAGGATCCCAGCCTGCTGCTGGACACCTGGAAGTCGGCCGAAGATGGGAATGGAACGATTTTGCGCTTCCTCGATTTTGGCGGCACGACCCGGCAGGTTACCGTGCAAACCCCGCTGCTGCAGATCGATCAGGCCTGGCAGACCGATGCTGTGGAGAGAAACGGGAAACAACTATCGTTGGCTGGTAACGGAGGTTTTCAGTTCACCATTCATCCGCACGAGATTCTTACCATTCGCCTGGTGAGCCATGATCTGCTGAAGGCGCCTACCATCTGACGGCCCGTAGGTAGCGCCGTGGAAGTGGGGTGCCCCATCCTTCGCGGATTTTTGCGAAGGATGGGATACCACGACTGTGTTTGCGAATCACTGACTTTCCCATCCTTTGCAAAGAACGCGAAAGATGGGGCACCCGCGCAAGGATTGCACGATGGAGACTTCCTGGACTTCTCAGCTTGGGCGTCCAGGTTACTCAATGAATCGCTGTGCATACTTCATCCTCCTTTGCCTGCTGGCTGTCGCTGCCGCCTCTGCCGAGGAGAAGACGATTTGGCAGATCGGGAAGTACGATCAATCGTCCATGGAGTTTCCGGCAGGCCCGCGCGACCATGCGCTGTTTCAGCCAGGCAAAAGTGATTCGGCCAAAGATTGGCCGGGCGAGCAAAGGACAGGATCGGCATACGAGGTCCGGTTCAATCTTGAAAAGGCTCCCCAAGGCCTCTTTCTGCTCAAGATATCCACCCTGACCTACCTCCCTAGAATCCCCGCGCTGCAGGTGCAGATCAATGGGCACAAGGGAACCTACTACCTGCACCCGGAGCTCAGTTACTTCCTGGGGGACCAGCGGTCTATTTTCGATCCGCATTATTCCTCCAGCGTCGTGACCGTCCCGATCCCATCGCGCTTTCTCAAGCAGGGAGAAAACAGCCTGGTCCTGTCCTGCGTAAACGCGCAGCCGCCCTACACCAATCAGAACGAGATTTCCGGCATCCATTACGACTTTGTTTCCCTGGCGAACGACCCTGATCGCCACGGTGCGAAGGCCGCGATCGACGCCCTGGTAACGCCCACAGTTTTCTACCAGCAAAAAGCAGGACGGCTGGTTGAAATCGTGGAGGCATTCCTGAGATTCAATCAGGCCGCTCCTGCGGGTACGGCGTCCCTCCTCTTCAATGGGCAACGCTACGCAGCCGATATTTCCGCAACAGATGACTTCGGAGAACAGAAGCTGCGGTTCGAAGTTCCCGAATGGACGGGAACCGTTCCTGGGCGTTTGGAAATTGCAGCAGGCAAGCGCGCGTCCTTTGATGTATCTCTGGCCGCGGCTCGCAAGTGGACGGTATTCGTCGTGCCCCACACCCACGTTGATATTGGATATAGCGACTACCAGGGAAAAGTCGCCGAGGCACAGTCGCGGACCTTCGACGAGGCGGCCGATCTTATCCGAAAATATCCAGCCTTTCGTTTCGCAACCGATGGCTCCTGGAACTTGGAACAGTTTCTGGCGACGCGCTCGGAGGAGCGGCAAAAGGATGTATTGGGTCTGATCCGCGACAACAAAATTGGAGTTCCCGCGCAATACGTAAACGAGCTTACCGGATACGCCTCGCTGGAAACGCTGTACCGGTCCCTTTACTATTCAAAAGAGCTATCGCGGAAATATAGCTTGCCCTTTGTCTATGCCAATAATACCGATGTGCCCACTTACACGCAGGCTTATCCTTCGGTACTGGCGAGTTCCGGAATCAAGTATTTTGTTGCCGGCGGCGACAATGATCGAGCCCCCTTCCTCTCGCATGAGCAATGGAATGAGAAGTCGCCTTTCTGGTGGCAAGGGCCCGACGGCAAGAAAGTCCTGACCTGGTACTCACGCTGTTACGAGCAGATCATGTTTCTGTTCGGCCTTCCGCCGCAGCAGGCAGCGGTCTATGAATCCCTGCCAATCTTTCTCCAGGCGTATTCCAGGCCCGGTTATCAGCTGGATGCGGCGTTGATCTTCGGCAGCCAACCGGAAAACACCGATCTATTCCCTGAAACTGCAGAGTTCGCCACCACCTGGAACGAAAGCTACGTCTATCCCAAGCTGCAATACTCCACCTTCGCGGATTTCTTCCACTATGTGGACGAGCATTATGGCAGCGCCCTCCCAACCTACAAGGGAGATATGGGCCCCTATTGGGAAGATGGGATGGGTGCCGATGCGTTTTACACCGCAAAAGACCGGCAAAACCAGAGCCAGGCTTTGTCGGCGGAGATTATGGCGACCGCATCCCACACCGTGGACCCCAGCCTTCACCCGCCCAAGCGCGAGTTCGACTCGATATGGAGGAACATAGAGCTGTTTGCCGAGCATACCTGGACGGCCGGCAACTCAATCTCGCAGCCAGATAGTGAAGAGGCAGTGAAGCAGCTCGCCGTAAAAGATAGCCGGGCAACCCACGCGCAACTGCAGATTGAAGATCTTACCGACCGGTCGATGGGCCAGTTGGTGAACCAAATCCATATTCCGGCCAATACGCTCGTCGTCTTCAATGCACTCAACTGGAAGCGGGATGCCTTTGTAGAAGCCGATCTGGATGAAGATGCGGAGCTTGTCGATCTGACCAGCCATCAACCTGTGCCGTTGGAGGTGCTCTTCCGCAAGCAGGGCTTCGCTCACGTGCGCTTTATGGCCAGTGACCTGCCGCCGGTAGGCTACAAGTGCTTTCAGATTCGGTCCGGAGGGAAGCCTATTCCCGCTGCGCCCGACAGCGCGATGAATCCGGTGACAGAGAATCAATACTATCGGATTACGGTGGATGCCAGGTCTGGCGCCATCCAGAGCATCTTTGACAAGCAACTGCAGCGTGAGCTGGTCGACCAAAAGAGCCCCTACAAGTTTGGCCAGTACCTATACGTCACCGGAGGCGATGGGCAAACTCGCATCATCAACCCATTCAAAGCTCTGCCCTTGCCCAAGTTGATGGAGCATCCGGCGGAAAGCGGCCAGTATCTGGGAGCGCGCAAAACTCCCTGGGGCTACTCCATCCGTACGCACAATTCCGCAGTGAATACTCCGTCGATTGATTTGGAAGTGCTGCTGTTCGACCGTCAAAAGCGGATCGAGTTTCGCTACAACGTGCAGAAGGATTACACCAACTCGAAAGAAGGTGTGTACTTTGCCTTTCCGGTTGCAGTAGCGGCGCCCAGATTTATCTATGCAACCCAGCAGGGTTGGGTCGATCCGGCGAAAGACCTGTTCAAGGGCGCGAGCCTGGAGTGGTTCAGCATCCAGAAGTGGATGGCGGCTGTAGACTCGCACCTTGCAGTAGGGATCGTTCCTGTCGATGCCCCACTGGCTAGCTTTGGTGATATCAATCGGGGAGAGTGGCCGGGAGAATTTGAACCTAAAACTTCAACAATCTTCTCTTATGCAATGAATAATTATTGGGATACCAACTATCGTGCAGGCCAGGGCGGCGCCTTCACCTTTCGCTACGTGCTCACCAGCGCGGAGCAGCTCGACCCCGCCGCGCTGACCAGGCTCGGATGGGAGAGCATGCAGGCACCTGGGCTCGACCATGTGATCGACCAGGACAAGGTGGGCGATCCGGAGAAACCTTTGCCGCCCACTGGGGCGAGTTGGGTCGAAATGAGCAATCCAAACATCGCGTTGGTTACCTGGAAGCTGGCAGAGGATGGCAACGGCACGATTCTTCGTTTGCAGGAGACCGCTGGCCACGCGACCGAGGCGGGCATTGCTTTTCCGCTCACGCCCCTGCGTTCCGCGAATCTATGCGATGGGGTGGAGGATGATCTGGGCAAGCTGGATGTGAGCGGGAAGCGCATCCAATTGAAGTTTCAGCCGCATGAGGTACTGACCGTTCGTCTGGTGCCGCAGGAGGTCAAATGAGTCAATGGAAGTCTGACGAGGAGCTTTTCGCCATCGCGGAGCGGGAGCTCTTCACGTGTGTGGTCGGCGACGTGATGGACAAGTTGCATCTTTTCCATCAATTTCTGCCCCCGCGGATCCGCCCCCTGCATCAGGATATGGTCGTCATTGGCCGCGCCATGCCGGTTCTGTCCGGCGATGTGTTCGAGGAAAAGATCGAAGGCAGCGCCAATGCGTTGAGCAGCAAGTCGTTTGGTTTGATGCTTGAGGCGCTCGATGACCTTCGCCCCAACGAGATCTATGTCAACACCGGTTCTTCCCCGCGTAATGCCTTATGGGGAGAGCTCATGAGCACTCGCGCCATAAAGTTGGGCGCAAAGGGCGCGGTGGTGAATGGTTATGTGCGCGACACCCGGGCAATTCTCAAGCAAAACTTTCCCACCTTCGGATTCGGGTCCTACGGCCAGGATTCGGGACCTCGCCATAAGGTCTATGACTTTCGCGTGCCCATTGAAATCGAGGGAGTTCGGGTGAACCCCGGCGACATTCTATTTGGGGATATCGATGGAGTTCTCGTTGTGCCTGCCGACGCCGAGGTAGAGGTTTTTAACCTGGCGCTGGAAAAAGCTCGTGGCGAAAAGGTAGTCAAGAGCGATCTTGAGCGCGGATTGAGTGCCGTGGCTGCATTTCGCAAGCACGGCATCATGTAAGGAGTGGAACCATGAGTATCCGATTCGACGGAAAGGTTGCCGCGATCACCGGTGGCGCCATGGGGATAGGAGCAGCGACGGCGCAGAAGTTCGCGAGCCTGGGCGCTGCTGTCGCCATCCTCGACCGCAATGTAAAAGCTGGGGAGGAGATGGTCGATGCGCTCTCCCGGGCGGGCCATCAGGCGACTTTTCACGACTGCGACGTAAGCAGCGAACCGAGCGTCGCGGAAGCAGTGGACGGAGCGGTCCGGCAGCACGGCGCTCTGCATGTGCTGGTAAGTAACGCGGGAATCCAACGCTACGGAAATGTGGTCGACACCAGCTCTAAAGTATGGGACGACGTATTCAACATCCACGTAAAGGGGTGCTTCTACGCGACGAAATATGCGATCCCTGCCATGATTAAATCGGGAGGGGGGTCGATCGTCATCGTCGCATCCACGCAAAGTTTTACCGCGATAGTAGATTCTGCCGCCTACGTTGCAGCGAAACACGCGCTGCTTGGCCTTACCCGTTCGATCGGGCTGGATTACGCACCCCGCAACATTCGCTGTAACTGCGTCTGCCCGGGGACCATCGACACGCCCATGCTGCGCCATGCGGCCAGCCAGGCGGCGTCGCCCCAGGCTGTGATTGATACCTGTAGCCGCATGCATGCCATGGGAAGAATCGGCGAGCCGGAAGAGGTGGCAAGCGCAATCGCGTTTCTGGCCAGCGACTGGGCTTCGTTTATCACCGGAACCTCACTTGTAGTCGATGGTGGCCTGCTCGTGCCAACCGGCGGCATGGGCTTGCAGCAAAGCGGCATAGCAACCACCGAGGATAAGAAGTGACAGTATTGACGTCTTTCCCGGCCACCACTGCATCGGACCGGCGACCCGCAAATCTACAAGGAGAACCCATCTGATGGCGGCTGCTGAGTCTGTTCAGTGGAAAGGCCGTGAGGCCACGCAACTGGCCAATGGTGTTATCGAGCTAATCACGCTGACCAGCGGTGGGCATTTCGCCGGCCTGCGCTTTGTGGGCGACGGCGGCAGTTCCTGCGAAAACGTGTTTTGGGAACCCCCATGGCCAACCTACGATCAGGGACCCGCCCTGTCACAGGAACGACTGCAGACCTACGGACCTAGAGGCGTGGATAAGTTTATGGCAGGCTACACCGGGCATTGTCTCTGCCTGGATTACTTTGGCGAGCCCTCCCCTGCGCAAGCTGCCGAAGGCCTCGGCCTGCACGGCGAAGCGCCAGTCGCGCTGTGGAATGTGGTGAAGCCGGAGCAACCGGAAAAACCACATTGCCGATGGAACGTAACACTGCCGGCGGCTCACCTCAAATTTGAAAGAGCCATCCGGCTCGGAGAAGGAGAGAGCGTCGCCTATATCCAGGAGACGGTCAGCAATGAGCGCAACGTGGACCACGCTTGCGATTGGGTTCAGCACGCCACTTTCGGGCCGCCCTTCCTGAAAGAAGGCGAAAGCACCTTGACTACCTCGGCCCAGCGGGGAAAAACCTGGCCGCTGGAATACGAAAGTGGCCTGCTGCTGGCGAAAGATCGCGAATTCGATTGGCCGTATGCCCCCCGCGCCGGTGGAGAAAGGTCGGTCGATCTGCGGCAGCCCTTTTCCACGAAAGGACGTGGCTTTGTCGCGACCACTATGCTCGACCCCCGGCGTGAAATGCAATACGTCGTCGCCGCAAATTGGAAAATGCGGTTGGGGGTAGGTTATTGCTTTCGCCGCCAGGACTTTCCCTGGATGACCATCTGGGAAGAAAACTATTCCCGCGAAAGCACTCCCTGGAACGGAAGAACGCAAGCCCGAGGTATGGAATTCGGCACCACACCCCTGCCGCTGGGGAGCGAAGAAAACTTCCGCCGCGGTTCGCTCTTCGACACACCAAGTTGGTGCGTGATCCCCGCGGGAGGAGAAAAAACAGCACGCTACCTGATATTTCTTTTCTCCATCCCTGATCACATGCAGTCCATTAAAAACGTCGCCCTCGAAGCCGACGCCATCATTTTGTTTGATGAGCAAACACGTCCCACCGTGTCGATCCCGGCCCGCGGGTGTGCCAGCTTTCTTTCCAAAACCGGCGTCGGATTTCCCCCGTTGTAACCTGATGTAGAAAGGACCATCGAGTATGAAAATCGGCCTGGGTCTTTACCGCCACATGTTGACGCGCGATTATTACGACTTCGCACGGCAGGCTGGCTGCACGCATATCGTGATCCACCTGGTGGACTACTTCAAGCAAAGCTCCACCAACCCGCGCAACAATCAGCCAACCGGCGGAAAGTATGAGCCGTGGGGTGTGGCCGGCGATCCTGGCGCATTGTGGACCGCGGCCGAGATGATAAAGATTCGTAAAGAGATCGAAGACGCCGGCCTGTCTTTGTTCGCCATTGAGAACATCGACCCTGCCTTCTGGTACGACATTCTTCTGGATGGGCCTAAGCGCCCGGTGCATATCGAGAACGTAAAGACCATCGTTCGCCACATGGGCGAAGCCGGTATTCCCGTGCTCGGATACAACTTCAGCATCGCCGGCGTCAGCGGCCGGGTCTCCGGGCCGATGGGTCGCGGAGGCGCCATCACCGTTGGCATGGATGGTCCGGTCGACGATAAGCCGATCCCCAACGGAACAATATGGAATATGGTCTACGACCAGCACGCTGCGCCGGGCAGCCTGGCGACCATCTCGCGGGACGAGCTGTGGGGCAGGCTGCAACGCTTTCTGGAAGAGCTGGTGCCCGTTGCCGAACAGGCAGGAGTGCGGCTGGCGGCACATCCGGATGATCCGCCCATGCCTACCATACGCCAGCAGCCCAGGCTTGTTTACCAGCCCCGCATGTACCAGAAGTTGATCGATATGGTGCCCAGCAAATCAAATCAACTGGAGCTCTGCGTGGGCACGCTGGCGGAGATGACAGAAGATGATGTGTACGAGGCAGTCGACAAATACAGCAGGCAGGGCAAGATTGCTTACATCCATCTAAGGAACGTTGTGGGCAAAGTTCCGTATTATCGGGAAACCTTCATCGATGAAGGTGACGTCGACATGATCCGCATCTTGACCATTCTTAAACGTAACAACTTCGATGGCGTTATCCTCCCCGATCACACCCCCCAGATGTCCTGCTCCGCTCCATGGCATGCAGGCATGGCGCACACCATAGGATTCGTCGAAGCTACCCTGGCCATGTTAGGCAAGCAACCCGCAGCCTGACGCAAGCAATCGACCAACTAACAACCAGACGGTGCCCCATCCTTGCCGGGCTTTTCCGGCAAGGGTGGGAAGACGAAATCCCCTTAAAGTACCTCAAGCGTATTCGTCCGCCAGGGGTGAAGTTCAAACTTCAGCTTGTTGCCCGCGGACGATACATCTGCGATCTTGGCTCCCAACAGATTAGTTTCTGTCGCGCTCGCCACCGGAATGTCCATCTGGATAGTGGCCTCCCCGCCCTTTCCGCCGATCTCCAGCGTTCTGATTTCGAAGCCCTGGGTCTCCTTCTTACGGAACACCATCAGGTGAGCGCTTTCCGGGCTTACGCTGACAAAGCTCTTCTCCGCCGGCAGGCTCCCGCTCTTCGGCTGGTCCACTACAGTGATGAGTTTTTGGCTGAACTCATCCGCGGCCCGCGCGCGATCCGCGTTGCTGAAGTTCTTCCCGTGAGGTTGCAACACGTGCCGATACTCCGAATAGCGCGGCCAGCCAAATTCATGTGAGTAGAATGACTCCCACTCCCGCATCACCAGGTTCGAGAACATTCCATCGGCGCCGCGCTTGAAGTATTGCGTGCCCGGATGCAACACCAGTAGTCCTCCTTCGTTGCCGGCCAGGTCAACAAAGGTGCGTCCCTGAAACACCGCCTCCTTGGTTGCCTCAATCCCCAGCGGAAAATCGCGCATGATGGAAGCGGTCTCAAAGTTCGGGGCGAAGGTTAACCAGTAGCCCTCTTTGATCTCGACCGGGAAGTGATCTTTCTGGTCGAAAATGTCGACAGCAGGCGGGATTTCCGCCAGAACCCTGCTCGTAACCTCGACCGAAGGCGATCCCGCGTACAAAGTAATCCACGTCTCAAAGGACACCAGAGGCCAGTCGTGCCGGGCCTTGAGCGTGGCCCGCAGCGGCCCTTTGTCAACCCAGGTATAAGTAGCCTTCGATGTAGAGCTATCGTAAGACTTGGGAATATGCGTCCGGCTTTCCCATGGCGACAATTGCACGTTGTCGCCGTACAGGCAGTATCCCTGATTCGGCGTGCCCTTGAAAATTGGAAATGCTCCGCTGCCCGACTTCAGCATTTCCTGGCTTGTTGCTTTATTGATAAGGCTAACGATCGCGCCATGCTCCTGATCGAGCCTTACCTTCACATGCTTGTTCTCAAGCGCGAACTGCTGTTCGTCGACTTTGAGATCGGTTTCGGCGTTGCGCACGAGGTCAGGCGTGAAAACCAGGTAATAAGTGTCATACCCAAGGCTGGGAACTTTTTCTGCGATGAATGCTACTTCTGCTACCTCTAACTCACCCTCGCTGTTCTTATAGCTGTCGGTGATCTGGGAAAGCGCTACCCGGCCGGAATGATGCTTGACTACGACGTCTTTTACGTTTGCCGGTATGGGATAAATGCGTCCCGTAGTTGCGATATCCGTTCTCTCCCATGCACAAGGATTAAAAACGGTAACGGCAAGCTGCCCCTGTTTTCCTTTTTCCGAATTGACCAGTTGGGCAATGTGGCGAATTGAGGCATCCAGGACCTCGCTACCTTGATTGCTCGACTGATCGAGGTGCTCGTAACCAATCGAACCCCAGGTGAGGTTGTGGTAGTCCTCGATACGATTGAGAGGGGCCATCCGGTCGCCCTGCCACTTCGAGTACTCGCACAACGCAACGTCGTGGCTCTGCGAAGTAAGCAGGTGTTTCCACGCAGTCTCCATGGCCTTTGCCTGGTTCGGCGCGCCCAGGTGGCAGGCAATTGCGTCAAAACGTTCCGCCGCCAGCAGGGTCGCTTCCACCTTGCGATCCATTACTCTTAGTTGGTCGCCACCTAATCCCCAGGTAAGCAGCTTGCGCCACGCGTCCATATCAAAGTAAACAGCTTTGTTGGGGCCAGCGCCATACTTATCCAGATATTCCTTCAATGTTACAAATTCCACCGCGGAACTCTCCGCCACCTTTTCGTACTTCTTGGCGGTCTCGAGGTAGGCGGGAGTTTCAGGGTGATCCCAGCCAAACTCCTCCCAGGTGAATATGAGGGGCTTACCCAAAGCGCGAAGTCGCTTAAACTCCTCAGAAGCGGCGAGTGTCTTAATATCCGGCGAGTACCCAAAAAGAGCATTCTTGGGAGTGCTCAAGATCTTGCTGCCATCCATACCCTGCCACTCAAAGGAATTGACTTCCAGGTGAGGTATTCCCGCCTTTCCCCAGGTGTCTACTTGGGAAAGGCTGGCATAACGGTAGCCTGCTCCTAGAACAATCTGTGGGATCTGCGGATGAGAAAACTCCTCCTCATCAAGGAACGTCACCATCTCGTAGTCAAGCGCTTTGAGAATCGTGTTGCGTCCGTAGACGATCTGGCGAATGTTCGATTCGCCGCTGAACATGGTGCCGAGTGGCTGGCCGTAAGTTCCTCCGATCAGCTCAATTTTTCCCGCCGCGAGGTATGGCTTCAACCGGTTGGCAATCTCAGGAAATTTCTCCGCCATGAATTCGTAAGCCAGCGCGTCCCATTCGATGCAGGTCTTCACGTGGGGCGCCAGGTCCGCCATCCCCATCGCATCGATGGCTGAGAGCACGCACGATTCAATACCCAGTTGCCAACCGATCCCCGTATAGCTCCAGTGATTACACAGCGCTACGCAGAAACTATCTGCGCTCTCCGCCAGAAGCCTCCGAGGCAGATCAAGAAAAGCCGCGCTGGCGCCGCACAACAAACTACTCTTTACAAAGTCTCTGCGGTTAAATCGTGTATTCAATAGAAAGCCCCGTTCTGGTCCCAGGAGTTAGTTCCATCTTAGTGCCGCGCCGTCGATGCGACGACCTGTGTTCACTAGGTAGAACACAGCGGGGCGCGCCTCGAATAGCATGCTAACATTAGGCGGAAGTGAGCCGCCCAGCGACAATTTCCTCCTGCATCGGTCGAGTGTGTCCCAGGTCTTAGAGTTAGTGAAGGGATTACCCTCGTCCTCAATGTTCGGCCTAATGAACAAGTCCAACATGCTCTGATGCTTGCCAATAGACTTCTTCCAATCGGATGACGTAGACCGTCTCTAAGGTCGATCCGGCTCGTCGCCAATCGTGAGCGCTTGACGCCCTCCTGAACACTTTTGTAACCCTGACTCACGCGCGAATGCGCTGTCTGCGTGATGAATCTTATGGATCAGTCCTATGGATCGTAGAGATTTCTTGCAATCTGCCCTTGCGTGTGCAGTTTTCCGGTCGATGCCCGGCATTGGAACAGCATCCCGCCTCTTCGCGGCGGACCTTCCACTGCCTGTAGACAACCCCAACTGGGCGGATGCGGAGCACAAAGCGACGGTGCAGGCCTCCAGTTTTGTTGAGGATCCTCCCTGGGGCTATCGTCCGCTCAATGCAATCGGTGACGACCTGATGAACTCGTGGGAGGCAGATGGGCAGGCATCGGGTGCGTGGCTCCAGGTCACCTTCCCTGAAGCGCGGCCAGTCAGCGAGGTCTGGATCCTTCCCCGGGCGCTGCCGCGCGACATCATCGGCCAGGATGTCTACAACTTTGCCTACAGCCGCGTTCAGTGGTTTGAGCCGCCACGCCGCGTCCGCCTCAGCTTTGCCGAGGGAGAAACCGTGCAGGCGGAACTTCGGCCGACGGAATACTTCCACATCGTCACGCTGCCCCAGACTACGCAGACAGCCAGCGTTCGCATCACCATTGAGGACGTATGGCCGAAGCCTGGGGGCAAAGAGACCGGCATCGGGAAGGTTCGCGTCTTTCCCCATAAGCACCCGCTCTCTTTCCAGGTAGAGACCTACAAAATGTACGACGTGGATGGGGGGCAGCCCGTTCAGGCGGCGACGCTGCGTCTGATCAATCCGGAGAAAGACATCGCCGGGGCGCACCTCGTTATCTCGCTTCGCGGGAAAGTCTTAAAGCAGATTGCCCTGAACCCGATTCCGTCGAGCGCCACCACTGAGCAGGATGTTTGGATTCCCGCTCCCTTTGAGGATGAGGAGATGGAATTCGCCATCACTTCAAAATCCCCGCAATTCTGCTGCAAGCAAAATCTCATGGTTCCCACCTACAACCCGACTTACTTCGATGGCGGAACCTTTGCATTGAATTGCACCTGCCACAACGATCTGGGTTGGCTGAATACTCAGGCCAAGACCGCCGACTTTCGCTCGTCGGATATTATTCTGCCCACGCTCAGCCTGCTCAAGCAGTATCCGGAGTTTCTGTACTCCATGGAATGTACCGCGTACCTGATGGAGTTTCTCGAGCGGCATCCCGAGTTGCGTGACGAGATGGTGGCTTTCATGCGCACCCGGCGCTTTACCTGGGGGGCAAGCTACGTGGAATGCCAGGAAGTACATGTCGGACCCGAGAAACTGGCGCGGCAGTTTTATTTTGGCCGCTTATGGTTAAAGAATACTTTCCCTGGCATCGATACCCATTTTTACGTTAAGACCGATCCGCCATCGATGACCCTGCAGATGCCGCAGATTCTTCTTAAGGCCGGGGTCAAGTACTGCATCCAGGGCCGCTTGCCGTATGGCTTCTACAATTGGCAGTCGCCTGACGGCTCGACCGTGCTGACTTACGGCTATCATTATGTAGATCCGCTACGGTTGCTTGATCCCAAGGATAATCGCGGCTGGCTTCGTTACGCCGAACAGCGCGAAGCCTACTACAGCGAACATCAACTGCCGCGCGACTTTATCTACGACTACACCAGTGATTATCTGCCGCCCCAACCTGCCCTGCCGCCTTATGTAAAGCAGCAAAACGAGGCAATGGGGAAGTTTGCCGCCGCCTGGAACCAGCACTTTAGTGCTGAGCCCACCCGCCAGATTCATCCCCCAAAGATGCTGTTCACTGCGCCCCAGCAATTTTTGGAGGAATTTACAAAGTCCCCGCTCGACATCACCACCCTGGCGGGCGATTGGCCGTTTCCCTGGGCCTATTACGACGAGCCCAGCAACCGTGAAGCGCTGCGCCTGGGACGGACCGCACATAACCAACTGCTGGCTGCGGAAAAGATCTACGCCGGGCTCAGCCTCAACCAGGGCTTCCAGAACTACCCCACACAAAAATTTGAAGACGCCTGGAAAGCGGATGTGTGGCCCGATCACGGCTGGGGCGGCAATCAAGGCTTACTCACAGATGCCGTCTATGCCGCATCGTACGCGCGTGCAAAAACGCTCTCCGACCAGATTCTCAACGACGTGGGATCTCAATTGGCCAGCCGCGCACCAAAGGGACCGGACAATCATATTCCCATTGTCGTTTTCAATCCTCTCTCCTGGGAGAGAACCGATGTGGTCGAGTGTCAATTCTCTACTCCAGGCGGGTGGACGAATCTTGCCCTGCACGACAGCACGGGCAAGGAGATTCCCTATGAAGTGCTGCAGGGACAAGCCGGGGCGGGAACAACAAGCATTGCCTTCATTGCCGGCGAAGTGCCTTCGCTGGGGTACAAGACTTATTATGTAGCACCCTCGTCTGCTCCGGCGCAAATCCCAACCCCCCTCACTGGGGAGACGGTCGAAAATCAATTCTTTCGGCTCACCTTCGGAGCAGGAGGCATCAAGAGTCTCTACGACAAGCGCTTAAAGTGGGAAGTGCTGCGCACCGACAAGTTCGATGCCGGCGAGGTCATACAATTCACTGCACCCGGGCAAGCGTGGGAAGACCCTGAGATTGTCACAACAGAAGATTTTGACAAGACGTCGAACCATGCGTTCGCGTTCAAGCAGCTCTCCCGCACAGCCCTGCGTACCACCGCCATCCGTGAAGCCCAGTTCAAGCACTTTACCTTGCGCGAATCCTTCCATCTCTATGACCAGATCGATCGCGTCGATATCGAGCTCGAGATACTGAACTGGGATGGCACAAAGGAAAGGGAACTCCGGGTGGTATTTCCCATCAATCTCGATCAGGCAAGGCTTTCGTACGAAGTGCCTTTCGGTACCGTGGAGATCGGTAAGGATGAGATGGATTTCTCTTTGTTGCCGCCTGACAACGATACGCAATTTACTCCCGCGATCTATGGCGGCGATCACCCGCTTACTTTTCGCGAAGCAATTAACTGGATCGACGCCTCATCGCCCGACTATCAGAGCAAGGGGTGTCTGGCCGCATCGGACATGACGGTCCATTTGTTCCAGGACGAATCGGAAAACCCGGTGAAGTATCCCATGCTGCAACATGTGCTCCTGTCGGTTCGAAAAAGCCTGGCGTGGAATCCTGAATATTGGTTTACCCAGCCAGGCGATCATCGTTACCGCATGTCTCTGTTGCCTCACGGAGGAAGCTGGCGGCTCCGTTATCGTGACGCCATCGGGTTCAATCATCGGCTCATCGCGTGTGTTGCCGATTCAACACCGCCGGCGGCAGGCGCCACGCTCCAGGCATCTGGCAATTACCTGCGACTCCAACCAGCCAATCTGATTTTGACCGCGATGAAGAAAAGCGAGGGCAGTGATTTCGTGACCATCCGCTTTTACGAGGCGGAAGGAACTCCGTGCGAAGCCAGGATTCACCTGCCCAGGAGCATACGAGAGGCGTGGAGAACCAATTTGATTGAAGAGAACGAGGAAGAGATCAAGCCGGCTGACGATGGCAGTGTGGTGCTGGCAATCAAGCCCTTTGAGATTGTCACAATAAAGGTGGCTGTATGATGGCAGAAACAAAAGAACAGCCGTTTGGGCCGCTGAGTGGCTTGGTGGTCCTCGATTTCAGCCAGCTGGCGCAAGGGCCCTACGCAACCCAGATTCTCGGTGACCTGGGAGCGGAGGTCATTAAGGTTGAGCCGCCCAAAGGCGACTGGATGCGCCACTGGAGCATGGCCAACCTGTATCTCAACGGAGAAGGCGCTTCTTACCTGTGCCTGAATCGCAACAAACGCAGTATCGCGATTGACCTCAAGCAGAAGACGGGAGTCGAGGTGGCCAAGCGCCTGGCGGCTCGCGCCGACATCGTGATCGAAAACTTCCGTCCCGGCGTAATGGACCGTCTCGGCCTGGGATGGGAGACGTTGTCGAAGATAAATCCGCGCCTGGTGTACTGTGCCAGCTCCGGCTTCGGCAGCCAAGGCCCGTATGTAAAGCGGCCCGGGCAGGATCTGCTCATTCAGGCTGTTACCGGCCTGGGATTCATGTGTGGCCAGGCATCCGATCCTCCCCTGGCGTTGCCCATCGGCGTCGCCGACTTTGTCGCCAGCCAGCATATCGCCTATGCCGTGCTGGCCGCGATCTACAGCCGTCAAAGGACGGGGGTTGGCCAGCGGGTCGACGTCAACCTGCTCAACTCGCTCCTCGCCATCATGATTCAGGAGCTTACCGTCTACCTGAACGGCGGGGGTGCGCCGCAACGCAGCTCCAGCTATATTCCCAGCCCCTACCTGGGCGCGCCTTACGGTTTCTATCAAACTGCGGACGGCTACATCGCCATCTCCATGAACCCGCTCAACAAACTCGCCCGGCTCATCGGCGTGGAGGGCTATGAAGACCGTGCAGAGACGCAGGCCATCGAAGGCCGCGACGACGTCCGCCGCGATTTTGCCAAGGGCTTCCTCAAGAAGACCACCAGAGAGTGGCTCGATCTCCTGCTCAAGGAAGACATCTGGTGCGCGCAGGTGAATACCTTTGAAGAAGTGGAGAAAGATCCTCAGATTGAAGAGAACGAGATGATCGTTTCCTGGGAGCAGCCCAACGTCGGAACGTTCCGCACCACCGGCATCCCGGTAAAGTTCCAGGAAACTCCGGGAAAGATCAATCGCCCCGCACCCTCCATTGGCGAGCACACGGCGGAGATCCTGCGTGAATTCGGGGGATACACGGATGAGGAAGTGAACGCTCTTGAGCAGCAAGGCGCCGTCTTGATGGCCGGGACATCTAAGACAGGTGCGTCTACCCCGTAGCGGGCGCTGGAGGAGATGTATGTTAGATAAACTCGTCACAATTACTGAGCTTGCTGACCGCATTCCCGGTGGGGTTGCCCTGGGTATTGGTGGTGTCCATTTCTCGCGAGTGCCCATTACCCTCATTGAGGCTCTTCTCGCCAGCGGCAAGCGCGACTTTACCTTCATCAGCTGGGGCGGGGGTGTTCCGCTGGAGATGTTCCTGGAAGCCGGGGCAGTCAAGAAGCTGGTTTTCGCGTTCTCCAGCCTGGACGTGTTCGGCCTGGCCCCGCGCTTCCGCAAGGCTCTGGAGGAGAATCGCATCGAGGTGGAAGAGTGGACAGCGCTGGCCATGATCCAGGGTTTGCACGCCGCGTGGATGCGGCTGCCGGAAATGCCCTTTCAGGTGCCGTTCGGTTCCGACATGATGTCGAAAGGAGACTTCTGGCGCATTGAAGAGACTCCGTCTGGACCCGTAGCCTATGCGCGCGCTCTGCCCATCGATAGCCTCTTACTGCATGTGCAGCGCGCGGATCATGCGGGCAACATTGAAATGGAGGGTGCTCGCGGACTCGACATCTCGATGGCCGGTGCGGCCAAACAAATCTTCGTGACGGTAGAAGAGATCGTCGAGACTGGCAAGCTGGGAGAGGCAAAGAACTCCTTCGTCCTGCCCAAGGAATTTGTTACCGCCATTGCGCGGGTGCCCTTCGGGGCATATCCGACCTCGTGCCTGCCCTTTTACACCACCGATTACCGCCAACTGCAGCAGTTCGCCGAGAAGTCCTCGGTCAAACGAGAAGCCAACTCCAAACCGGCGCCGATAGAGTTCATCGCCAGTGAGGACCGTCGCGAGTTGCTCGCCGCGGCGGTCGAGGTAAGTGTCGATGAGCTTCGGAGCGCGACCCACGGCAGGGAATTGGCTTCGCCGCCTGGCGGGGAATGTACACCCGAAGAATTTCTGGCTGTCTGCCTCTCTCGCGAGTACAACAACAGCAGCGTTTGTTCCGTCGGATCCGTTTCTCCCTTGGCGGCTATCTCTTACCTGCTCGCCAAGCGGACCCACGCTCCCGAGCTGACATTGATCGCATTCAACGGCGGCTTCATCGATGTGGATGCGCACCCAATTTCCATGTCGTTTGGTGAATCCCTCGATTTCCAAACCACGAAAGCGGTCTGGGGAGGCGACGATACCTACCACTGGTACTACCAGCAGGGGCGAATCACGCACGAGGTAATTCCCGTCGCGCAGGTCGATGTCCACGGCCGCACTAACAACGCCTGGATCGAAGGTGGGGGCAAGCGCGTTCGGCTCCCCGGCCAGGGCGGCATGGCCGATGTGGCCAACCTGCATCAGCATTTTGTCCTGTACCTTACCCGGCACAGTCCCGAGCGCTTTGCTGACTCGGTGAAATTCTGCACAGCTTCGCGGGGTGTCGCAAGCGACGAAGATCGCCGCCGCGCCGGCTTGCAACCAGGCCACGTGCGCTTGCTGAGCAACCTGGGCATCTTCGAGTTGGATCAGGCAGCAGGCCGCTTCCGCCTGGTGAGCATTCATCCCGGAGTCACCGTCGAACATATCCGCGAGCAGACCGGCGGTGAGCTGCTCGTGCAGGACCCTCTTCCCGTAACTCCAACGCCCACGGCTGACTACCTTACCCTTATTCGCCAGGAGATCGACCCATTCGGCCTCCGCCGGCTCGAGTTCACATCCGGGCCAACCCGAAAAGAAATCTTGACCAGCATCCTTGACGCTGAGGAGTCGACCATTAAACTTATTTCGCCATTGGCGCGTGCCCACAGGTAGGAGGAGTAAGTGAAGACGTTACGCGGAATGACCTGGAATCACGATCGTGGCTTGATGCCCATGGTGGCGACAGCCGCGGCTTTCCAGCAGCGCAACCCGCAAGTCACCATCTCCTGGGAGGCGCGGTCGCTGCAGGATTTCGCCGATTATCCCGTGGACGAGTTAGCCAAACGCTACGACCTCATTGTCCTCGATCATCCCCACATGGGCACCGCGGCGCGCGACGGATGCCTCGTTCCGTTGAACAAATATGTCCCGCCTCTGCTGCAAGCGGCCCTGCAACAGGAGTCCGTCGGCAAATCGTACCGTAGCTATGTTTTCGATGGTGAGTTGTGGGCGCTGCCCATCGATGCGGCTGCGCAGGTCGCGGCCTACCGTCCCGACCTGCTCGAACAGGTCAAGTGTCCCGTGCCCCGAACCTGGGATGACGTGATCGCGTTGGCAAAAATCCGTCCTGGAATCGTAAGCGTGCCCTTGATGTCGACCGACGCTTTGATGGCGTTCTTTACTTTGTGTGCGAACTCGGGCGAGGAGCCATTCTCCACCGGCAAAGATGTCGTGGTGAGCGAGAAGACCGGCCTCGCCGCCCTCGAGAGAATCAAACAGCTGGCGTCGTACAGTAACCCTGAATCGCTCTCCTGGAACCCGATAAAGATGTGGGAATCCATGGCGACCACAGACATCACGGCCTATTGCCCGCTCGGGTTCGGGTACTCCAACTACGCGCGGCCCGGCTACCGCAAGAGCCTCGTCAAATTTACCGATATTCCCGCAGGCCTCGACGGATTGCCCTCGGGTGCGATCCTTGGAGGCACTGGCTTGGCGATCTCCTCCATGTCGCAGCACATCGACCTCGCCATCGAGTACGCCATCTGGGTAGCCCAGGCTGAGTGCCAATCGACGGTCTACTTCTCCGGTGGCGGCCAGCCTGCCAATCGGGTCGCGTGGACCAGCAATGCTGTAAACAGCGCCTGCAGCAACTTTTTCCGCGACACCCTCGAAACTCTCGATCTTGCGTACCTCCGTCCCAATTGGACCGGCTTCATCGACTATCAAAACGCAGGGTTTGAGTGCATGAAGCTGTTCATGGCCAATCAGGCCGATTCTGCGGCCACTCTTCGCACTTTGCAGCAACTCGCTATCGACGGCAGCGGAACTTCTGCTAGCCTTTAGTCCTACCCATGCCCGAACGAGGCACGCAGAAATCGTACGACGTAGTGATTGTTGGCTCCGGCGCCGGCGGAGGTGTCGCCGCCCATGTGCTGGCGCTCGCCGGTGCGAAGATTTGCATGCTCGAAGCCGGCGAATGGTTCGACTGCACCAAAGATTCCAAGATGATGCAGTGGCCTTACAATGCGCCGCACCGCGCTGCGCCCACACGCGAAAAACCCTGGGGCTACTTTGACGCAACTCTCGTCGGCGGATGGGAAGTGCCGGGCGAACCCTATACCAACGCTGCTGGTTCCAACTGGCGCTGGTGGCGCGCCCGCATGTTGGGCGGCCGCACCAATCACTACGATCGCGTTTCCCTCCGCATGGGCGAGCCCGACTTGAAAGCCCATGCGCGCGATGGCTATGGAACGGACTGGCCAATTTCCTACGCGGAGCTCGCTCCCTACTACGACAAGGCTGAGGAGTTGATTGGCGTTTTTGGGTCACACGAAGGATTGCCCGGCGCGCCCGACGGAAAATTCCTGCCGCCCCCGGCCCCACGCGCCTATGAGCGAGTCATCCGCGAGGGCTGTAATGATCTGCATATCCCCTGTGTGCCTGCCCGGCTGGCGATTCTTACCCAGCCCCTGAACGGGCGCTCGCCTTGTCACTACTGTGGGCAATGCAATCGAGGCTGCAGTGCAAACGCCAATTTCAATTCACCCGGCGTCCACATCTTTCCTGCGATGAAGACTGGGAACCTCGAGGTGAGAACCGGCGCGATGGCTCGCGAAGTAGTCATCGGTCCCAACGGCCTTGCCAAGGGTGTTTCCTACGTCGATAAAAAGACCCGGAGCGAGGTTACCGTTTACGGCAAAGTGGTTGTCCTCGCCGCCAGCGCGTGCGAGACGGCAAGAATCCTATTGAACTCGAAGAGCAGCTTGTTTCCACAGGGGCTCGCTAACTCATCCGGAGAAGTGGGCCGCAACATCATGGACACGGTGAGCGTCTTTGTCGGCGGATATCTGCCAGTCCTACAGGATCTGCCACCGTTCAACGAAGACGGCGCCAGCAACGGCGGCGCACATCTCTACATGCCGTCATGGCTAGGCAGCACGCAGCAAGCCGGCAAGCTGCCCTTTGCTCGGGGATACCACATAGAGTTCGGCGGCGGAAGAATGCAGCCCGGCGCGGACGTGCTCCGCGATTCTGAAAAGATCGTTGGCGGTGGCTACGGCCTCAATCTCAAGCGAGCCCTGCGCAAGGTTTTTGGCTGCAATCTCTGGCTCCAGGGGCTGGGAGAAATGCTCCCCAACAAAGACAGCTATTGCGAAATAGATCCGGATGTTGTCGACCAGTGGGGCATTCCGGCGTTGCGCTTCCATTTCAAATGGGGCGAGCAGGAGCTGCAACAGGCCAAACACCAGCAGCAAACCTTTCAGCAGATCCTCGAAGCATCGGGCGGCAAAGTATTGCAAAGCGCCGGCGAAAAAGACAATTGGGGCATCTTGCGCGGCGGCGAGACGATCCACGAGGTCGGCGCCACCCGCATGGGCAGCGACCCAAAAAGCTCGGTGCTCAATCCGTATTGCCAGGCATGGGACTGCAAGAATCTATTTGTGACCGACGCCGGCCCATTCGTAAGCAATACTGATAAGAATCCGACGCTGACGATTACGGCACTCGGGTGGCGTACCTCAGAGCACATCGTCCAGCAGGTCAAGCAGCAGAATATTTAGAACGATATGGCAGAAGAAGACCAGAACGCCCTCACACGTCGTAACTTCATCCAGGCGATCGGCCTCGTAGTGGCCGGCACAGCAACTACCAGCGCGCCTGCGTTGTCGAACGCCGCCCATCACGCGGCAGCGGGTGACGCGTCATCCTATGCCCGTAAGGTTTTCACTGCCCAGCAATGGCCGCTGGTCAGCGTGCTCTGCGATCTCATCCTCCCCGCCGACGATCGCTCGGGCAGCGCCAGCCAGGCGGGAGTGCCCGAATTCATCGACGACTGGATCGACTTCCGCAGGCAGCAGGATGGCGACGATTCGCTGATGGCGCAAATCTGCGGCGGCCTCACCTGGCTGGATGCAGAGTCGCAACGCCTGTTCGGCGCGGCCTTCGTCGACGCAAAACCATCTCAGCAGCAGCAGATCCTCGACCGCATTGCGTGGCCCGAGCACGCAACCGCGGAAGACCATCGCTGGATGCTCTTCTTTACCGAGTTCCGTAATCTAACGGTTTCTGGCTTTTACTCAAGCAAGGTCGGTGTGGCCGACCTGCCCTATCTGGGAAACACAGTCGTCGAGAAGTGGACGGGCTGTTCCGAAGAACTCTGGCAAGTCATCGAACAGCGCAGGAAAGCCGGCTACCGGGGCGTCCACCTGGCGGCGCCCTCAGGCAAGCTAAACGACGCCTCGAGAATTTGATGTAGGCTTTAGGGAACACCGCTGGCATTCCGCTGTAGGAGTGATTGAGATGACAACGCGTCGCGAATTCCTGTCTTCCGCCGCTGCGATAGGCTTTCTCGCAGCCACGGGTCGAGCTTCCACGACAACGTCTTCCGCTAGCTACCCTATTACGGAATTGGAAGCGCGCATCGCCAAAGGCGATTTCCGTGGCATAACCAAAGACGTGTTGCCCACGCCCTGCATGATCGTCGACCTCGACATGTTCAAAGCCAACGTAAAGCACATGGCAGAAACGGCGAAAGCCTCCAACATGAACGTAAGACCCCACGTAAAAGTCCACAAGAGCGTAGACGTGGCCAAACATCAGGTCGCCGCGGGAGCGGTCGGGCTCACCTGCGCCACCATCGCCGAAGCAGAACTTTTCTCCGGAGCGGGAATCCAGAACGTTTTGTGGACTAAACAACCAGTCGGCGTCAACAACATCCAGCGGACCGTGGCGCTGTCGAAGAAAGATCCCACCTTCATGTTCGTCACCGACGATGCGCAGGTAGTGGACTGGCTGGAGGA
Source organism: uncultured Acidobacteriaceae bacterium (assembly GCA_963758385.1). GTDB lineage: Bacteria > Acidobacteriota > Terriglobia > Terriglobales > Acidobacteriaceae > PALSA-350. Next base: position 733,567 of record CAVWVA010000004.1, read on the forward strand.
GGCGGCGGCCGCGCACAAGGTAAAGCTGCGCATCGCCGTTTCGGTGTTTGCCGGCATGACGCGGCAAGGCATTGAGGGCGGCCAGCCGGCGCTACAACTGGCGCAGAAAGTCTGCTCGTCAAAGCGCATGCAATTTGAAGGCTTTATGGCCTACTCCGGGGGTGCGGCGCACACCAAGGGGTTTGAACAGCGGAAGAAGGCGTCCATGGAGGTCCTGGCCGGCGTTCGCGAGAGCAAAGAACTGGCGCTGAAGTCGGGTTTGCCCGTAAATATAATGTCCGGCGGATCGACCGGGACCTACAACATCGACTGCGAGACCGGGTTGACCGAGCTCGAAGCCGGCACCTACGTCTTCATGGACACCGAATATTTCATCGTCGGCGGCCAGGATGGCGACATGAAGAGATACAACGACTGGCAGCCCGCGCTCACCATCATGACCACGGTCGATAGTCAGCACCATCCCAACATCATCACCACCGACTACGGCAACAAGGCACTGGCCAAGAAGACTGACGAGGTCAAAGGGATGCCATGGTTGGAAGTTGGAGTCGGCGGCGCGGAATACGGCGCGTTGCGATGGAAAGACGGGGAGCAAGCGCCCAAGCTCGGCGACCGGGTAGAGATCTACTGCACCAACCTCGACCAGAGCACCAACGCCTTCGACCGCTACTACATTGCCCAGGGAGACAAGATCGTAGATGTGTGGCCCATCATGGGCCGCAGCGGCGCAGCGCAACGTTAAGTTGAGATCAGTACGCTTCGCATCGGTCCCACGAGAGGCGACAAAACCTGAATTCCACCAGCATTCTCGGTCTCCTTTGTCTGCTGCTGTCGACAACGTCTCTTGCCCAGAATTACACGGCCGAGAGAACGTTGAATCACGACGTACCCATCGTTCGCCTGCGGGACGCAGCCAACGACACCGTGGTATCCATCCTGCCCGCCGCCGGCAACCTTCTGTATGAAATGAAAGTCCACGGAAAGAATATTCTGTATTTCCCCTACGACGATCTCGCCGAATTTCAAAAGAATCCAAAGATGGGTGGAATTCCGTTCCTGGCGCCCTGGGCAGACCTGCTGGACGAGCAGGCCTTTTGGGCAAATCGCAAAAGGTATGGATTCAACATGAGCCTCGGCAACGTCCGCGGCGCGATGCCGATCCACGGGCTGCTCATCAATTCGCCGTTTTGGGAGGTGGGCCAGGTGGCGGCAGACGCCCACTCCGCGCACGTCACCAGCCGCCTCCAGTTCTGGAAATATCCTGACCTCATGGCGCAATGGCCGTTCGCTCAGGAGTACGAGGTCACCTATAGCCTGGCGGACGGCGTGCTGGAAGTGAAGACCACGATTACCAATCTCAGCGCGGATCCGATGCCTGTAGTTATTGGCTTCCACTCGTTCTTTCAAATACCAGGCATCCCGCGCGATGAGTGGGTAGCAAATCTTTCCGCGCGAACCCACGTCATCGCAGACGACACCAAGATTCCGACCGGCGAGATGCGGCCGCTCGACATACCCAACCCCCTGCCTCTCCGCGGTCAAAATCTGGACGACGGCTTTACCGACCTCGAGCGCGATGCCGACGGCCGTGCGCACTTTTCCATCGAAGCGGGCGGTATGAAAGTGGAGACGCTCTTTGGACCCAAATACCACGTCGCCACCATCTATCTACCGCCTTCCCCCGGGCTGAGCCGGGAGTTTATTTGCTTCGAGCCCCTGGCGGCCATCATCGATGGAGTCAACTTAGCGCGTCAGGGCAAATATTCTGACCTGCAGACGCTGCCGGCCGGCGGAAAATGGACGGAGAGTTTCTGGGTTCGCGCCAGCGGAATCAAGCCCTAGCAGCTGGTGGGAAAAGCTGTTTTGTATCAGCTTCGGGTGCCGGCATCACGCTGTAGACGCTGGGCACCTGGTAACTCGTGGGAAAACGCTGTTTTGTATCAGGGCACGACTTTAGTCGTGCCGCACATGATTGACACTAGGTCGGGCTTTAGCCCCTGAGGTACGTTTTGTCCGCCCAGTCCCTCATTTTCGCAGCCTCCAGGGTGAAGAGCATGGTAGCGGTGTTGTGGCTAGCAGTCCTGATTGCAATTCTTCCTGGCATCGCGACAGCGCAAACGGCCGATGCAGGCCGGACGGCGTTTCTGGCCCGCTGCGTCGGCTGCCATGGCGACGATGGAAGAGGCGGCGGCCACGGGCCACCCATCGTGGAAGTTGCCCAGCCACGAGTAGTCTCCAAAGATGAGATACGCGACCTGATTTTGCATGGCATTCCCGATGCGGGCATGCCTGCCTTCCAGATTCCAACCAGCCAGGCCGATGCCATCGCGGCGTACGTCTTGTCCTTGAGGGCAACCTCCTCCGCCCCCGCTGCCGCCACGAACCCTGCCCCAGGCGATCCGAAAGCAGGCGAAGCCTTTTTTGTGGGCAAGGGGAATTGCACCAGTTGCCACATGGTGCAGAGCCGGGGCGGCGTCCTCGGTCCCGATCTGTCGAACCTGGGCCATACCCGGAGCCTGGCCCAAATCCAACAGGCGTTGGCCGACCCCGGCAGCATACCAGGGTACCGGGCCGTCACCGTCCACCTGCGCAACGGCGAATCCATCCGCGGCGTCGTCAAAAACGAAAGCCCCTTTGACCTGCAGCTCCTGGGTGTAGACGGCGAGCTACATCTGCTGTTGAGAGATCAAGTGGCCGAAGTAGTCCCTGAAAAATCCCTCATGCCCAAAGTGCAGGCCACGTCGACCGAAATGCGCGACCTGCTCGCGTACCTCAGTCGTCTCACCATAAACCCGAATGCCACCATCGCCGTGACAAATTCCGCTGGCGCGGGAGCGGGCATTCCATTTGCCGATGTCGCGTACCCCAAGCCAGGCGCCTGGCCTACCTATCACGGCAACGAGAGCGGCAATCGCTACAGCCCACTCGACCAGATCAACCCCACCAACGTCGCGCAACTCGCGCCCCGCTGGATGTTCACCATAGGAGCCCCCAGCGGCGGTGGTCCGCCCAAGGTAGGTGTTCCCACCTGGAGCGGGCTTGAGGTCACTCCCCTTGTGGTCGATGGAGTGATGTACGTCACTTCCGTCAATGAGGCCTATGCCCTCGATGCGCGCAGCGGTCGCCAGATCTGGCACTACAGCCGCCCGCGTTCGCCGGGCTTGGCGGGCGACGCCGCCGGCGGCATCAACCGTGGCGTGGCCGTGCTTGGCGACCGCGTGTTCATGGTTACTGACAATGCGCACCTGATCGCGTTGCATCGCTTGACCGGTCAGCTTCTATGGGATGCGGAGATGGCCCGCCCCCAGCAAAATTACGGAGCTACCGGTGCACCGTTGGTGGTCAACGACCTGGTCATTTCCGGCGTCTCCGGCGGAGATGAAGGAGTCCGCGGCTTCCTCGATGCCTACAGAGCGTCGACCGGCGAACACGTCTGGCGCTTCTGGACCGTGCCTGCGCCGGGCGAGCCTGGATCAGAAACCTGGGTAGGCCGCGCCGCCGAACACGGATGCGCCGCTACCTGGCTCACCGGCACCTATGACCCGGAAGCGAATCTTCTCTACTGGCCCACCGGCAATCCCTGCCCTGACTACAACGGTGACGAGCGCAAGGGCGACAATTTGTACTCGTCATCGGTACTGGCCCTCGATCCGGGCACGGGCAAACTTCGCTGGTATTACCAGTTCAGTCCTCACGACCTTTACGACTGGGATGCGACCGAGACACCGATGCTGCTGGATGCTGACTTCCAGGGCCAGCCGCGCAAGCTGCTGGTGCAGGCAAACCGTAACGGTTTCTTTTACGTGCTCGACCGGTTGACTGGAAAAGTGCTCCTGGCCGAGCCGTTTGTGAAGAAGGTAACCTGGGCCAGTGCCATTGGTCCGGATGGCCGGCCCATGCGATTGCCTCCCAATGACAAATGCTCGATCGGCAGTTCCGCAAACTGGCCATCCACCGCCTTCAATCCCGCGACCGGACTTTTTTACGTGATGGCCTCCGAGTCCTGTGAGGTCTTCACCAAGGATGACCAGTGGTGGGTAGCCGGCCAATCCTTCTACGGCGGAGGATCGCATCGCGCCCCCGGAGACATCCCCCGGCAGTATCTGCGCGCCCTCGATCTGCAAACCGGAAAGACCATCTGGGAACTGCAGAACGCTGGAGAGGGCTACACCGGAAGCGGCGTAATCACAACAGCGGGGGGCCTGGTGTTTTATGGAGACAACAATGGGGCCCTGGTCGCAGTCGACGCAAAGCAAGGAAAACCGCTATGGCATTTCAACACCAGCCAGACCTGGAGATCCTCGCCCATGACCTACCTCCTCGACGGAAAACAATACATTGCCGTGGCGGCAGGAACCACGATTCTCGCCTTCCGTTTACCGTGACAAAACAAAGGGCTCCATATCTCGAATTTTCTCCGAGGAATGAAGGGTTTGCCGCCATGGAAGTCCTCGGCAATGCGACTAATCCGCGGGTGCCCCATCCTTCGCGCTTTTGGCGAAGGGTGGGATTCGCGAATCTTGCAGACGCCGTCGCCTACCTGTCCCCGGGGTTCCGTTTAATCTGAAAAGGGAGAACCACAAAATGCGAATTCGCAATCTTACGCGCGCCGCCGGTCTACTGGTCTGTATGGCCGCAATCATCAGTGCCGCGCAAACAACCCCGGCGCCCCAGCCCAACCCGGCCCCCCCCGGCGAGTTTGTCCTGCAGGCAATCTCGCCCAAATTCTGGGATCTGGTCGACAAGAACGCAACCTTAGAAAAAGTAGCCGTCGGCTTCGGTTTCACCGAAGGCCCCGTATGGGACGAAAAAGGAGGCTTTCTCTATGTCAGCGACGAGGATCAGAACCGGGTCGCGCGCGTTTACCCTGATGGCCGGGTCGAAACCGTACTGAGCATCGGCGATCCGGATGGCGCGACGTTCGATCAGCACCACCGGCTGATCGAGACGGCCAGCGTTCTGCGCGCGATGATCGTCCTGGCGCCCGACGGCAAATATCAAATCCTGGCCGACAAATATGAAGGCAAGAAGTTGAACACCCCCAACGACGTCGTCCTCGGTCCAGACGGAGCGTTGTATTTCACCGACCCCACCTACGACCTGGTGAAAGGCGAGAAGCAGGAACTGCCCTACCAGGCAATCTTCCGCATGGACGATACCGGTGCCCTCAAGCGATTAGCCACAGACATGGCGCAGCCCAACGGCCTGGCATTTTCCCCCGACGGCAAGCGTCTGTATGTCAACGACACCCGCACCCACGAGATTCGCGTCTACGACTTCACCCATGGCGAAATCAAAAACGGACGGCTATTCGCAAAAGAAGACCCGGGACGCGACGGCCCCGACGGTATGAAGGTGGACGTCAAGGGAAACCTATGGTCCACGGGGCCAGGTGGAGTATGGGTATTCGACCCGCACGGCAAACACCTGGGCACAATCACCCTGATCGAGCATCCGGCCAACCTTGCCTGGGGAGACGCTGATTTTTCTACACTCTACCTTTGCGGCCGGGCTTCGATGTACAAGATCAAAACGAAGGTGAAAGGGTTTGTGCCTTACGTGGTTTACGCTAGGTAGGAAGCTTTTGCGGAACCCAATGCGGCTCCACGATCACTTGGATGAATGACTCCGGCAGTGCCGGTTCAGAACCTCACGCAAATTCAAGCACAGACAGGAACACTCGATGCATATGGAAAGGAAATTCCGATGAAAAATCGCATGCTCTACCTTCATTTGTTTGGGGTTCTTGCAGCCTCCCTTTTGCTCTTAGCGCCCGCCCGGGGACAGAACTATAACAACCTCCAGCCTGGACCCGGCTGGCAGGTAAACAAAGCGGACTGGGGTGTGGGCAACCGATGGATGGACGTCACGAATCGGGTTCGCGCACTGCTCAACGGCAATGGTTACGTCAAGGTGAACAACGCCAATATGGGAGGCGATCCCGCTGTAGGTGCAGACAAAATCCTCAGAATCCGGGCTCGGAACTCTCGCGGGCAGTCGCAGCAATTCACCTACAAGGAAGGCAGTTCCATCGATGCCAGCCAGTTCTACAGTTACGGCAGACCCCCAGGGGGTCCAGGCTATCCAGGGGGTGGCCCGGGGGGCCCGGGCTATCCACCGAATCCCGGTTATCCTGGTGGCAATAACGGCAGTCTGCAGATCATGCGTGCGTACTACGGCTTGAATAATCGGACCAACGACGTAACCCAAATACTACGTGGCATGGTGCGGAACGGAACGCTGTACGTGCAGGTCAACAACAACAACATGGGCGGTGATCCTGCCGTAGGCGCAGACAAAGTGCTCACCGTCATCTATCGCTATCAAAATAATAGGGAGCAAACCTCCACGGTCAAAGAGGGAAACACTCTGAGAATTCCGTGAAGCTTCCGTCAGATTGAGATCGAAGTGGGGTCCGGCCAGAAGTTCTGTTCTGGCCACGGACCCCAGGTTCCCCTCGGATTTAGCAGGAAGTCCGGGCATCTCGTGTTGTACGAGATGTGGGATACCAACGCGCTCGATGGAAGTTCCTGCCCTGGTCGTGAAGCCTACGGCTTACCCTTTTCGGCTTCAGAATTGCTCATTGGCCTCAGATACCTTGCCCGCAAAGCGGGCTCACGCAATACCACGGCTTGCAGAAAGTAATACGTGTCGGCCAGGTAGCCTTCGTAGCCGCAGGGCTTGCCTTCCCATGTGGTCCATTCTCCGCCTTTCGGATAGGTCCCCTGCACGCCGTTCTGGAAGAGGCCTTGTTGCTGCCGTTCGAGCATCGCCTGCAAGACCCGATCGGCCTTGTCGCCGTAACCGGCAACATAGTTTGCCAGCAGAAAGTGCAGGCTGTGGCCGGCAGCGATTCCTCCGTTTTGGTAATGCTGAAAGGTATCCGTACCATCCTCGCGCGTGGGAACGCCAAATCCATTCGGCTGAAGGTAGTCGGATCGATGGACGGGCTCGAGCGTTGACGGAATGCCGAGATCCCAGCGGTCAAAACCGGCTGTCTTCATTTTTGCCCAGAGGCGATCCAAAATAGAGCGGCTTTGATCGGGCGCCACCAGTCCGTAGGAAATAGCCATCCCGTTGACGATTGGGCTTGCGTAGTCGTGGATCTGTCCATCGTCGCTCTTCCAGCAGGCAATCAGGCCGGTCTGCGGATTGAGCAACACCCGGCTGTACGTAGTCTTTAATTTGTCGGCCAGCCCGTTGTACCGCTCCCGCTGCGCAACCCGAGCCAATTTCGATTCGAGATCGGCGAGGCAACGCCAGCAGCGATAGATCAGCGCATTCGCATAAGCGTCCTTGTAGCCATAGTTCACTGCGTCGAACCAGTTGCTGGAGCGATTATTAATCCACAAAGTGCCTGCATTTCCACTCTGTGTGGCCTCGACCAGCCCGTCCTGATCTTGATCGCGCAGAGCAAGAAAATCCGCCAGGCCCTCAAGCCGCGTGATATTTTCTTTGAGCCACGCGGTGTCCCCAGTCGCTTCGACATAATCCCACGCGCAGATCAGCAGGTTCGGGTTGGCATCGAGGAAGTTGAGAAAGTCGTCATACCCGTACGCCTCGTGATTCGAAACCGTGCGCTTGTTCAACCAGTAATCGATCGTGCGCCGCACCAGTTGCGCAATCGAGATGTCTCCGGCTGCCCGCGGTGTCCACAACATCATGTCCGTATAAAAGACCTGCGAGATGCTGGCCGGATCGCTCATCACGTTATTCGCCAAAATACCAGGGATGGCTACGCGAAAATGCTCACCCTCCACACCCCAGGCGGCGCCGGGTTGAAAGGCATTGAACCAGCCGCGGCGCGCAAGTCGCCACATGGACTGATCTTCGAGGCCCGGCGGCGGCTCAAGCAAAACCGGCTTGAGCGAGATCGTCAACGGTTGATCCATCGTGATGGGCGGCAGTTCTAAGAACAGGTCCAACGTGTGGGGAAAGTGGTTGCCGGCGAGGCTTCCCCGCAGCTGCTTCGGTGGGGTGACCTCCACCAGCATCTGGCCGAAGTCCGGCGCACTCAGGATCATGGGCGTAGCGAAGGAGTCGTCGTCACGCCAATCATGGGGCACCACCGTGGTCGGCGTGACGGCCGGAGCAAACGGCACCACGACTTCGATCTTTCCCAGGCGGGAAACCCCCGGGCCCTGGGCGGAGAACGACATGGTGAGGCCGTCGTTGGTAGTGAGGATCTCCCAATGAAATGCGCTGTCCTGGGGTAACTGAAACGAATATCTCCTGCCCTGGGGGATTGACAGGGATGTCGCAGAAAGTTCCGTCGCTTCGAGCCACTCGGCCCCTGGCCGTATGCGGAGACGCAAGCCCGGGCTGCGTAGCAGATTGGTGCGCAGGCGGTCGCCCCCCTCAGTGTCCCAGCTCAGAATCGGCATCAGCGGCAGAGCGGGATCGGTTTCCATGCGGACAAGGGGTCGCGTCGCAGCCGCGGAGGCGTCTCCGTTGAGAGCCCAGGAGGGCTCGTGGCCGGCGATGACTGCGGTCGCGGCGCAGGCCCGCAGAAAATCCCGCCGGCTAGCCTTCAGTGTCTGTGCTTTTTCCACCCAGGCGTCCTTTTCGTACCTCGCAAAGCTAGCACAAAACCTTCTCCTGCAATCATGCTGGAGGGCAACATCTCCTGAAAAACACGAGCGCTTAGGGAACAGAAAAGGCCTGTACTCCATCTGCTATGTTGGTAGGGAATGTTTCCGCCGCAGATTGCGAGATGGTACCCGAGTGATAGCACAAGACCTCATCGATCGCTTAGCCGAACATAAAACCCTGAGCGCGGCGCCCCGCTCCGAGCTGGAGTGGCTGGTAGCACACGGGTCCATTCGAAAGCTCAATACCGGCGACCTCTTGAGTGTGAAGGGTGTCCAGTTAGAGGCGCTTTATATCATTCTTGCCGGCCGGCTGGCTCTTTTCATCGATCGTGGGGCCGGTCCAATCAAGTTCGTTGAGTGGAGTGAAGGGGATGTGACTGGCCTCTTGCCATATTCGCGGCTCGTGACTCCGCCAGGAAATGTAAGCGCCCTGGAACCAGTGGAGATTCTCGCGATACCCCGCGAGCATTTCAAGGCGATAACGCGAGAGTGCTGCGAAGTCACTTCGATGCTGGTACACACCATGCTTGACCGCACGCGGCTCTTTACCTCAAGTCAGCTGCAAAACGAAAAGATGATCTCGCTAGGTAAACTTTCGGCGGGCTTGGCGCACGAGCTGAATAACCCGGCCTCCGCGATTGAACGTGGCGTGGTGACGCTTGAGGATCATCTCGAATATTCCGAAGAGGCTGCACGCTGTCTGGTCGCGGCGAATCTGACCGATGCCCAGATCATCGCCATAGACGCTTTTCGCCAGTCTTGTATGGCCAAGCAAAACCGTGGGGGATGTTCCCCTCTGGAACAGTGTGATCGCGAAGAAGAGATTGAGAGGTGGCTTGCCAGGCACGGACTGGACACAGTAAACGCGCCAATGCTTGCCGACACCGAAACAACATTTGAAGCGCTGGACGCGCTTCATGCTGCAGTGCAGCGACCGGCACTGAACGCGGTAGTGCAATGGGCAGCTGCTGGCTGTGCTATGCGTAACCTGACTTCGAAGATTCAGGACGCAGCCATGCGCATCTCGAGTTTAGTCATTGCCGTCAAGGGATTTACGCACATGGACCAGGCGAATACAGCCGAGACGGTGGATTTGGGCTCGAGCCTGGCCAATACCGTGGTGGTGCTGAATGCGAAGGCCAGTGAGAAGTCGGTGGCCGTGACCCTGGAACTTGAGGCGGAACTGCCAAAGGTGCGCGGCTATGCCGGCGAATTGAACCAGGTATGGGGAAACCTGATCGATAATGCCCTGGATGCCGTGGCCAATGGAGGCCATGTGCACGTGCTGGCCAACCGCGAGAACCAAACTGTGGTGGTGCGAGTCTGCGATGACGGGCCGGGGATTCCAGCGGGTATTTGCGACCGCATCTTCGATCCGTTTTTCACCACCAAACCCCAGGGGCAGGGAACTGGCCTGGGGCTCGACATCGCCCGGCGCCTGGCGCTTCATAACGAGGGCGTGATCGACTTTGAATCCCACCCCGGCCGCACCGAATTCCGCGTCCGGCTACCGATCGCGGAACTCCATCCAGCCGGGGTTGTCGGGTAACTCAATCGATCAGGGAACGTGTTGGGCGAGGTAACGCTGGATCTCGGAGTACTCCTGTTCAGAGAGGCGGAAGGTTGCCGCGGGCATCACGCCCTCGACCTGCTTTGCGTTGCGCCCGCCGACGATAGCCGCGGTGATGGCGGAGTGATGCAGGGTCCAGGCAATCGCTACCACCCCTGCGCTCACCCCGTGCTTTTTGCCTATTTGCCCGATAAACTCTGCTACCGCCAGGTTGCGCGAGAGCAATGGCTCCTGGTAGTTCTTCGCGTTGCGGCGGAAATCGTTGCTCGTGAAATTGGCTACACGCTCCTTGCTCATGGCCCCGGTCAGCAGGCCGGAGTGCATCGGAGCATAGTTGATGGTGCCAATGTTGTGGCTCTCGCAAAAAGGGAGGATCTCCGCCTCCACAGCGCGGTTCAACATGGAGTAAGGCGGCTGGTTCGAAGTGATGGGGGCAATCTTGCTCAGTCGCTCCATCTGCTCAACGGTGAAATTGGAAACGCCGATCCAACGGGCCTTGCCCTCCTTTTGCAGGCTGGCCATCACGCCCCAGGCCTCTTCGATTTCCTCCTCCGGCTTGGGCCAGTGGATCTGGTAAAGATCGATTGCCTCCACGTTAAGGCGGCGCAGGCTTTCCTCGGCTTCGCGGCGAATATGCTTAAGGCTATTGCTGGCCAGCCGCTTTTCATCCCAGACCAGGCCACATTTGGTGAAAATATACGGCTTCTGTGAGGCAGTACTCAGGGCGCGGGCCACTACTTCTTCCGAGTGGCCGAGGCCATACACGGCAGCCGTATCAATCCAATTCATGCCCAGTTCCAGCGCCTTATGAATCGCGGCCACTGAATCGTTGTCATCCTGAGGGCCCCAGGAGAACTGCCAGTCACCACCACCAACCGCCCAGGAACCGAACCCGATCGGGGACAGTTCCATGTCTGAGTTGCCAAGCTTCTTTTTGTCCATACTCTATTGTGCCAAAGAGTGGTCGCGTCCGCCCGCTGAGCCTGGGTTGGCGCCCGCTCGGCATGGGCGCGGAGCCGAACGGTTGTAATCACACCGTATCTTGTGCTGAAAGAAGCCGCATTATGGACGTCGAACTTCCATCCCAGCTCGAAGCAGCCCTGAAAGCCCAAGCCAATGCGCGTGGTGTTTCTCCGGCGGGCTATGTTTGTGAGCTTCTGCAACGTGAGCTCGCCCCATCAATCGAGAAACAAGCAACCGGCACCCCGTTCAAGACAGGGCGGGGCACGATTGAACTGGCTTACGCTCTCGTAGCCTACCTCGTATGCCGCGCTCGTAGCATCCATCCCGTCCATAAGCATGCGTTGCCTCGCGGTCTGCAACCGAAGCTGTTTCTGATATTGCAGCGGGCCCATCGCTGTCAGCTGGTGAAACTGATGGTGAAGCGTTGACACTCCCATCCGTGCAACCGTCGCGAGTTCCTCCATGTGCAACGGCTTGGCATAGTTGGCCATGAGCCAGGCAATCGCTCTTGCCGTTCTGTGGCTCAGGCCGCCTGTGGTTGCGATGGCGCGGAGCCGGGCAAAGAATTGGCAGGATCGGGAAAGCGCCCGGCCACCCTCCTTCGTTACCTTGGAATCGTGCAGGGGAGGAAGAAGCAATGCAAAAACGCAAACTTGGCAAGAGCAACTTGGAAGTTTCCGCCATGGGTTTCGGCTGCATGAGGATGACCGGTGGTTACGGTCCGGCGCCAGGCAAGCAGTAAAATGATCGCGGTCATCCGGGGAGCGGTCGATCGCGGCGTCACATTCTTCGATACGGCTCAGGTCTACGGCCCGTTTGCCAATGAAGAGTTGGTCGGCCACGCCCTCGCTCCCGTCCGTGAGCAGGTGGTGATCGCCACCAAGTTCGGGTTCAAATTCACTTCTGATGAGAAGCCGCGTCCCGCAGGCCTTGACAGCCGGCCGGAATACATCAAGCGAAGCATGGAGCAGTTAACGAAGACACTCCGTTCGCCAAAGAAGATCTGCGCAGTCGTATCTCCCGCTTTACACCGGACGCCCGCAAAGCGAATCGCGGTCTGGTTGAGCAGCTTGCCGCGAGCGCAGCACGCAAGAAGGCGACCCCCGGTCAGATCGCACTCGCGTGGCTGCTCGCACAGAAACCATGGATCGTTCCCATCCCGGGCACCACTCGTCTGGACCGCGTCGAAGAGAGCATCGGAGCCGCCGCCGTAGAACTCACCCCGGAAGATCTGCGTGAGATCGACGGAGCCACAGCAAAGATGCCAGTTCAGGGTGCTCGATACCCCGAGGACCTGGAGCGGCTGACATATCGCTAGGAGGAGGCAACATGAGCTTAGTATGGTTAGTTACAGGAGCCGGCAGCGGCATTGGGCGGGCATCGCCGAGGCAGCTTTCAAGGCCGGCGACCGGGTCATTGCAACCGGCAGAAACATCGATAAGGTGCATAACGCCTTGGTCGGTGTAAGCGCTGGGAACCTCCAGGTCTTGCAACTGGACGTCACCCAGGAGGCACAGGCGAAGGCGGTGGTCGAGGAGGCGGTAAAACAGTTCGGCAGGATTGACGTTCTGGTGAACAACACTGGCTACAGCCTGTTGGGCAATTTTGAGGAGTTGTCCACCGAGGAAATCGAGGATCAGTTCGCTACCAACTTCTGGGGTGTGGCGTACCTCATGCGAGCCGTGCTGCCGGTGATGCGCGAGCAGCGGTCGGGCCACATTATCAACATCGGCTCCGTTGCGGGAGTGGTCGGGTTCAAGCACTGCGGCGCATACGCCGCAACTAAGTTCGCGGTGGAGGGTCTTTCCTTGTCGGTCGCGAAAGAAGTCGAGCAGTTCGGTATCAACATCACGCTGGTCGAGCCAGGGTTCTTTCGCACCGATCTTATCAACCCGAAAAATGTCAGATGGGGCGAGAACACCATCGAAGACTACGCCGCAGAAGGGAGCGTCGAGGCGATGTGGTCCCCTTACGACGGAACACAACCTGGGGATCCGCTGAAGCTGGGCGAGGCCCTGGTCAAGATCGCAGGCATGCAGAACCCTCCGAAGATATTCGTCGCCGGCAGCGATGCTCTGGAAACGATAACGCCGGCCATCGAAGAACGGCTCAAGGCGACGCATGCCTACGAAGCGCTTTCGACATCAACCTCGTTCTGATTTCATCCCTGATTGGGACGGCGGCATCGCAGGCCAATTTCACGCAGACTCAGGAGAAACATGGAGATCAAGAGAGTCGGAACACAAGCTTCCGCACAGGGACCCTCGGAGTGGTTTACGGGAACTGTGCGAATCGATCCCTTATTCCAGGCGCCTGATCCGGCACTGGTGCAAGGGGCAAGCGTCACCTTCGAGCCCGGCGCGCGGACTGCGTGGCACACCCACCCACTGGGTCAGACCCTCATCGTCACCGCGGGCTGCGGTTGGGCGCAACGCGAAGGCGGACCAGTCGAGGAAATCCGTCCTGGGGATGTGGTTTGGTTTCCTCCTGGCGAAAAACACTGGCACGGCGCCACGCCGGCAACCGCGATGACGCACCTTGCCATCCAGGAAAAACTCGACGGCAAAGTCGTCGACTGGCTGGAGCATGTTACCGACCGGCAGTACGCCTACGGAGTCGAAGGGTAGGAAGATGGCGAAAGCACTAACGCCCTGGTCTTTGCGTGCTACGAACCGCTGGAGATTGCGCCAGTCACGGAGTCTTCGACGTCTCGGGCGCAAGGCGTAGCTTTCTGTTGATCGTCGGCCAGTACTGGCGCAGCATGTTGCCGCCGAATTTCCACCCGAGGTCGGAGGCATAACGGGTAAGAGTACTGCCCGCCGTGCGGTTTTCTTCAGGATAGTAGGCATTGGCGAGCCCCTCGCCCATCGCCGGGCCGATCAAACCCGAATAGTTGACCTGCTTCTGGCCGGCATCCGTCTGGGTAAAGACCACCCTGAGGGCGGCGTACTTGACCGATTGCCCAAACGACAAATTCTTCTTCACAAAAAAGCGTGGATCCTGATGCAGAGCAGACGCCAACAGAAAATTACTGAACAGGTTATCCGACGCGGCACGAGCCATGTCAGCTCCAAAGCGTTTCCCGTATCCCTCCCAACCCTGGTGATATCCCGAGGGACTATTGACGGCCTGGCCGTACGCTGAGCCAAGCATCGCCCCTCCGATGGTGGATAACGCCACGCTGTTGTTTGCCGCCAGCTTGAACTTATCCCAACTGCTTAACCGCTGCTGGTTGGTTGCCAGGTCAGGAAAGACCAGCGATTTTCTCTGCAGCAGCTTAAAGAGAACCACGCTGCTTTGTATCGGATTGGCCGGTTGTGACGGCGCCGGTGGTGGTTGGGTTGGTGAAGGCGCATCCGGCGGTGGCTCCGCCTGGGTTTGCTGCGCCATAGAGCAATTGCAAGCCAGAAAGCAGGAGGCGGCCAGGATCAGGCCCTGCGCTGCGCGCCGGATCTTTATACCCGGGGTAACGGCAGCCATTCCAGATACAAACGAGGTGGCGATATTTGGTCTGCTTAAGGTCCATCTGGTCAGCATCATGGTCTATTCTAGCAATCGACCTGCGTGAGAACTCCCTTTCAGGGCTAAGCGCCTTTTCACCGTAATTGTTGCAACAAACCAAGGGGTGCCCCATACCCCGGATTTCCTGTGAGGCTTGGCGGAGCCAACAAACATGATGCGGCTTTCCTCATAGAACGCCGCACACACGGCCGCTGGTGAGGACCTCTAGCAGGAAATCCGGGTATCTCGTGCTTTTACGAGATGTGGGAAACGCAAACTTAAACTGAGGAGTTTTTTCCCCTGAAACAGCACTGGATGGGCTGGTTAGCAATAAGGGCTTGCGTTGAAAATTATCGTGGGGCAATAGCCCCTGAGGCACGTCTTTTCATCCTTTCATTGCTAGGACAATTGATCGCGTCCGAAATTTGGCCCCTGCGTCTCTACTGGATCGGCGGTTTCGGTCCATTGGCAACCTCCCCCAACGAATTGGCTACTCTCTGCCGGTCACTCCCTTTAAGTTAGGTGCGTAGGGCTAAGGAGCTGAGTGGATGAATCGTACTCGCAAAATAGCCGCGGCGCTGTCTCTAGCGGTCTTGGTTTTATGTGTCGTGGGCAGTTTTATGACCAGGAGGGTGATGGAGCATCTCCCCTTCCTGCATGCACAAAAGGCCGGTTGGAACGGATTGGTAGTCCCGCACGGCATCGTTGACCAACGACCGTGGCAGACTGCGGAGAGGTTGGCGGCTCTGGCAGTTTCGGCAGAGGAGCTGCAGTTTGCCCGCGAGGCGGAGCGCCTGGCGGACCACGAGGTCGATCAGGCTTTCGCCCAATCTCTGCGCCAGGCGAGTGCAGCCACAACGGCGCTCAAGGGCGACGCCCTGGCCTTGCAGCAGCGGGTAACGGAGTTACAGCAAACGCTTAAGGACGATCAGGCGCGGATCACGGCTTTGACGCCAAAGGCAGGCGCTGGAGCCGCCGCCGCTGGGTCGAGCAGCGTGGGTGGGGATGGAGAGGATCTGGACGTTGCCAAAGCGCAGATGGCCCTCGATCAGGAAGAGTGGTCGGATGCAAAGGAGGACCTGGCTCTCGTGAGCGGCGATCAACGAGAAAAAATTCAGCAGGAATTATCGGCGCGCCAGGCGGCGATCAAGAAGTACGACGCACAAGCGAGCGGCAGCAGTGGACAGTTCGCCGTGGTTGCGGCGGAACAATACAGCACGCTGGCGGGACAGATCTCCGCATGGCGGGCACAGCGCACCAGGCTGCAACTGATTGGCGAAGCGGAAACGCTGGCGCGGGCGGACGTAGCTGCACTCACGGACGACCATGTAAGGCTGGGGGCGGAGGCTCAGGCGGCGGAAGCGAGTGCCACCGCGGCCAGGGCGGCCGGCGAGTCGAGCGAGGTCCGGGTAAAAGACTTGCAGCGCTTGGCGGAGCAGCGCAAAATCCTGGGCATTCTCGACGACCGTTTGGCCGCCCAGCAACAGCTTGTGACGCTTTACGGACGATGGGGCGCCCAGGTCGAGCTGCAACATAAAATCGTGGTCCACTTGATATTGCGGTCTCTGAGCTGGATTGCGGCCATCGTTCTGTTGACTGTCCTTGCTGGCTCGGCTTTACAGATGGCGTTGGAACGAATCTCGCATGATCTGCGCCAGAGGCAGATGCTGCGCATGGTTCTAAACCTGGGAACGCAACTGATCGGGCTGCTGTTGGTGCTGCTCGTCATCTTTGGAACCCCGAAGCAGCTGCCCACGATCCTCGGGCTGGCTACGGCGGGGTTGACGGTGGTTTTCCAGGACTTCATTCTGGCCTTTTGTGGTTGGTTTGTGCTGATGGGGCGAAAGGGAATCCGGGTCGGAGACTGGGTAGAGATTGATGGGGTTGGAGGCGAGGTGGTGGAGGTTGGGCTCTTGCGAACCTCGCTTTTGGAAACCGGCAACTGGACGGCAAATGGCCATCCGACGGGGCGGCGGGTTTCGTTTTTGAATGGGTTCGGGATTCACGGAAAGTACTTCAACTTCTCGACGGCTGGACAGTGGATGTGGGACGAGATCAAGGTTGGCATTCCGCCGGGAGACCAGGCTTATCCGTTGATCGATAAGATCCTCGAAGCAACGGTCAAGGCAACCGAGGAGGATGCAAAAATGGCGGAGGTGGAATGGAAACGTGTGCGTCACGAAGAAGGTTTGCCGCAGTTCAGTGCGGCGCCCTCGGTAGATATGCGGCCGGCGGGAGGGGGCTTGGAAATCGTAGTGCGGTACGTGACGCGGGCGGGGGTCCGGCTGGAAACGCGGAACAGGCTATTTAAAACAGTGGTGGAGCTAATGATGGGGGCAACGGGACCAACTGAGAAAAGCGAGAGCTAGGTAGATCTCCCTAAATTATTTATCGTGCGAAAGATCGAAGGGTGTCGGCTATCTCGTGCTGTTACGGGATGTGGGAAACCCGAACCTCCTATCAGCTTCGTGAATCTCCCACATCTCTCCCCCAAACACCTGGCGCCCACTTCGTTGTCTTTGCTGCCTACCCGTGAAGCGACAGGCCATTCGACTCATGCCGCAGCAGCCAGCGTTTTCGTTCCAGGCCTCCGCCGTAACCGGTCAGAGAGCCGTTTGCGCCAATCACGCGATGGCAGGGCACAATCACCCCGACGGGGTTTGCGCCATTGGCAAGCCCTACCGCACGCACAGCCTTGGGCCGGCCGATTTGCTGCGCCAGCTTCGCATAGCTGATCGGGCTTCCACAAGGAATCTCTCTGAGCGCGCGCCAGACCTCGCGTTGAAAGGGAGTCCCCGCCGTTTCCACGGATAGCCCGTCGAGTGCGGAAAGATCACCTTCAAAATATCGCCTGATGATGTCAGAAAATCCGTGCGGGTTCTCTGCTGGTTCGAGGTTGAATCCGTTTGCGCCATAGTACCGGCGCAAAAGAGCCATCATGCGCTCCTCGTGATCTGTCCAGTCAACGGCACGAAGATTTCCAGCATGATCCGCGACGATGATCATCTCGCCGATGGGTGTGTTGACGCGGTCAATCATGAATAGCAATGGTTGTTTCATACAGTTGTTCCTTTCTCCTGAACCATGGATGGATTGGCGGCCCAGAGGTGCTGTGCTGCGTAGGCCCGCCACGGGCGCCAGCATTCCGCCCTATTGAGCAGGAGCGTCGAACTGATGGCCCCGTTCCTGTTGAGTATTGAAGCGCCGCGCAGCAGGCCGGCGTCGGTCGCGGGAAACGCATCCATCTCGCGGATAGCGCGCAGCGCGATGTACTGCGCAGTCCATTCTCCAATTCCTCGAATGGCTTTCAATCGATCGATGGCTTCTTTGCCGCTGGCCGCCTGGCGAAACAGGTTGCGATCGGTGACCGCGGCCTGGGCCATCGCCCGGAGCGTAGCGAGCCGTGCAGCCGGCATGCCAAGGCCAATGGACTTAACCTGCGCCAGGCGTTCTGCTGCTGGGAACAGACGCGACAAGCCGGGGTGACCGGCAAAAGCCTTGGGCAGCGGCTTTCCGTGGAGCGCAACAACTTGGCCGGCCAGCCTGCGCGCTGCGGCAACACTAATCTGCTGGCCGAGAATGGCTCGGACCGCCAACTCAAAACCATCCCAGCCGCCGGGTGCGCGAAGGCCGGGGCGCTGCGCAATCAGCGGCGCCAGCAGCGGGTCGGTCGACAGTTGCGCATCGATGGTCTCGATGTCCGCTCCAATATCGAACTGACGGCGCACGCGGGCGGCGATGGCCGGCAAGGATCGCACATTGGGAAAGCGGATCCTGACACAGATGTTGTGCCGCTCTGGTTGATGCGACACTTCGATGGTGCCGGCGTATCCGTCCATCTCCACCGTGCGAAAGTAGCGGCCGTTCTCTACCACTTCCACTTCCGGAATGGCACGGGCCCTGAGAAAGCCAAGGATCGATTCCCAGTCGTAGGGCGCCCGGTATCGCAAACGGAGTGTGACGCCGTCGTCTGGGGTTGCCGCTACTTTGTGTCGCAATGCGGTGGGCGCACGGTGAAACAAATTCTGAAAAGTCTCGTTGAACCGCCGGACGCTGCCAAAGCCCGCGGCCAGCGCCACCTGGGTCATGGGCATCTGCGTTTCATGGATAAGTTGTTTGGCGAAGAGCACTCGCCTGGTTTGCGCTACCGAGATCGGCGAAGCTCCCAGGTGCTGAATGAATAGCCGCCTCAGTTGGCGTTCGCCAACGCCGAGCCGGTCCGCCAGTGTCTCCACGCTGGCGCCGTCGCCGTCGAGTGCTCCCTCGGCAATCAAAGCCAATGCGCGAGTCACGGTGTTGGACGTGCCGCGCCAGGATGCGAGCTCTGGCGCGGTCTCCGGCCTGCAGCGAAGACAGGGACGGAACCCCGCATCCTGCGCCGCCGCCGCGGAGGCGTAAAACCTGCAATTCACCAACCGGGGAGTACGAGCTGGACAGACGGGCCGGCAGTAGATCCCCGTCGATTTCACGCCTACGTAGATCAGGCCGTCAAAACGGGCATCTTTGCTCTCAAGAGCGCGATAGCAGACCTCTTTTTCTGGTAGTTCCATGTATTGATTGTGTCACCGATGCATGCCCGGTTTAGCGGTTTTCGGACATGGTCATTTAAGCGGCGGGATCGCGGTCGTCTGAAACAGAATGCCGGCCGCCTGCACCAAGAGAACAGCCCGCGGCATCCTAAACGGAGTGGGCGGTATCATAAGAAGAGCCGGCCCGGACCGAGCCTTGAATTGAGACAACTTTGACCAGCAAGAAGGATTCGCTTGAAACCGCGAAAGATCAAGCGCAATCGCGCCGGAGTCGCGCAAAGACATCCCGCCGGAGTTTAGTCGAGGCAAGTGAGGCGCAAGATGCCGCGCTGCGCGCGCGCGAACTCCGCACCTCGCAAACTCAGCAGGAAATTGCCGTGCTCGTGGTGGTTGAGTTCACCGGAGAACTCCGCCGGCGCAAGCAGCCTACCGCGGCTGCCCGACTTGCCCGCGCCGCCGCTGCCGTCATCGCGGGGAATATAACTGGAGACTCGGACGAAGAAGAAGGCTTTGCGGATGGTGCAGCCTCCGCCCTTGATCTCGATGTGAGCCGCACAGAGTTCGAGGAACTCGCGCGATCAGCCGGTGCGACGATCGCCACCACGCTTGTCCAGCGCCGGCAGAAGCCCGATCCCTCGAGCCTGGTCGGCCAAGGTAAACTCGACGAGATTGTTGCCGTGGTGGCCTCGACCAACGCTTCGCTGGTGCTCTTCGATCACGACCTCACGCCCTCGCAGCTGCGCAACATCGAATCCCGGCTCCCTTGCCATGTCATTGACCGTTCGCAGCTGATCCTCGACATCTTCGCGCGCCACGCCAGAACTCGCGAAGGCCAGCTGCAGGTAGAACTCGCGCAGCTTGAATACCAATTGCCCCGGTTGGCCGGCCGCGGCCGCGCCATGTCGCAGCTTGGCGGCGGCATCGGAACCCGCGGCCCGGGCGAAACTCAGCTGGAGACGGATCGGCGCAAGATCAACCTCCGCATCGATCACATCAAGAAGCAGCTCGACGCAGTACGCCGCGTGCGCCATCAGCAGCGGCAGCGGCGTGAGGCAGTCCCGGTTCCCGTGGTCGCGCTGGTCGGCTATACCAACGCAGGCAAAAGCACTCTCTTCAACGCTCTCACCGAGGCTGGTGTGCTGGTCTCCGCCCGTATGTTCGCGACGCTCGATCCCAAGCTGCGGCAGTTGCACCTCCCTTCGCGGCGCAAGATCCTGCTTTCCGATACCGTCGGCTTCATCCGCAACCTTCCTCCGACTCTGGTTACGAGCTTCCGTGCCACGCTCGAAGAGGTGGAGCGAGCCGAAATTCTTCTCCACGTCCAGGACGCCTCCAGCCCAATGCGCGAAGAACAGAAAGCTCAGGTTGAAAAAGTATTGACCGAGATTGGAGTCTCGACCAAGCCTGTCATCCAGGTTTTGAACAAGGTGGATCTCGTCCCGGCCCAGGAGCTCAGCCATCTCTCGAGCGATCGCGAAGCGATCCTTGTTTCCGCGCTGCAACAGACCGGCCTGGAACACCTGATGATTGCCATGGATGCCGCGCTGGTGGCCGACCCACTGGTCGAATCACACTTTCGACTACCGCAATCCGAAGGCTCCATCCTCGCTTCGCTCGAAGGCGGAGCGATCATCGACGAGAAACGATTTGAAGGAAACCTGGTCTATCTCCGAGCGCGCGGACCCGCATCGCTGCTCGACCGGTACCGGCGTTTTCGCGAAAAGCAGGATGTGTTTGCCGAGCGGCGGCCAGCAAAACAGTCTTGATTCTTTTAGTTTACAATACATGCTAGTAGGCTAGTTTTGTAAACCGAGAGAAACCCTCTATGATCGCAGACCGCATTCGATTGGCTCGCCGCAAGGCTGGTCTCTCTTTACGTGATCTTGCTGCGGCCATGGACCACAAGGTGACCGCCCAAGCGATTGGAAAATACGAACGCGGCGAGGACATTCCGAGTTCGGGTGTCCTCATGGCCCTCGCTAAAGCCCTCGGGGTGTCGGTTAGCTACCTGATGGATACCCAGGAGCTTGTCCTTTCCGGGGTGGAGTTCCGCACCAGGGCCAACACAACTGCGACAGACCGGGCCAGTGTCGAAACCGAAGTGCTCGAATGGATCGAGCGCTATCTCCAGATCGAACACATTCTCGAACTCGACAGTGCGGAATGGAAGCCGCCGCTGTCCTCCCCCCTCAAACTTACCGCAATCGGGGGCGCTGAAGGGCTGGCGCGCGCGGTGCGCGAGAAGTGGAAGCTTGGCATTGATCCGATTCCTAACATGACCGAGCTGTTCGAAGAAAAGGGCCTCAAAGTTCTCATGGTTGCGCTCCCGGAACGGGTCTCAGGCTTTACCTGTATCGTGGCTCGCCGGAAGGGAGCTGCTGGTCTACCCGTAATCGTAGTCAACAACCGCTTTTCGCTGGAACGCCGTCGGCTGACTCTGGCCCATGAGCTCGCTCACCGGCTGATCGATCCTCATAGTCTGGCTGATAAGAAGGAAGAGAAGGCGGCAAACCTGTTCGCGGGTGCGTTCCTTATGCCCAGGGAGCATCTGCTGCGCGAGGTCGGCAAACAACGGAATGCGCTGGGCTACGAAGAGTTAATTGTCTTGAAGAGACTCTATCGAGTCAGTGGTGCAGCGCTGCTCATGCGTCTGAAGCAAATCGGGGTTATCAACGAGTCAATTCTGACCTATGCCTTGCAAACAATCGCTCGCGGTTGGCGCACCCAAGAGCCCTGCGAACTTGAGCCAGAGGCTGAAAGAGGCCAACGAGAACGGCCGCTCCGCTTTGAGCGTCTCTGCTATCGTGCCTTGGCGGAAGACTTTGTGTCTCTTGGCAAAGCAGCTGAATTGCTACGAATTCCCTTACCCAAAGTGGAAGCCGGCTTAAAAGGGCCGCAAGTGCCGCATGCGGATTGTTATCAGTGACTCAAGCTGTCTTACCGATCTTCGCAAAGCATCCTTGCTTGCTGTCTTTCTGCTGTTGCCCTTCGAGATCCTGATCCCCAATACTCTGTTCGAGGATGAGCTGCTGAGCTTCACGGGCAACGAAAAGAAGACGCTCCTCGACGGCGGTCTCAACGTAATCGATCTGCCGGGCTCTCAGGTCGCTCGTGCACGAGATGTCATCCGGGCACAGCTCCGGCTTTCGATTCATGATGGGTTTGCGTTTGCCCTGGCCGAAGTCAATCGTGGATGCATTTTACTTACTGGCGATTCCTTGCTCACAACTCTTGCAGAGACTAGCCAAATCGAGGTCCACGGTATCCTCTGGGTCTTTGATCAAATTTTTAACAATCAGCTGGCAACAGCTGAGACACTGCATTCCGCTCTTTCCCAATTGAACGCCGATCCCGCCGTCCGGTTGCCCAAACGTGAGGTTGCCGCTTACATCAGGCGTTATGATGGTTCGAAGTAGAGTGACTCAGCGTGGGGGATCCTACCTCGTCATTTCACCTTGAAGCGGAGGCGCGGCCTGCGGATAGGCCTGGCGGAAATCCTTACCCACAACCGCCGCGACCGTCGCGGCAATCTGCGCCTGGACGATCGGAGAGCAGTTGCTTCGTTCGCCCAGAGCGCGAATGTCCGGACCAATCATTCCGATCCAGATATTCTCAGATCCTTTCTGCTCCACCCCGTGCTCCTTCCAATCGACCAGGCCCGAGCCTCTCCCGTGATCCGTGGTGATGATGAATGTGGTCTGACCTTTGTATTCAGGCATGGACTGCATGGTGTCCCAAAGCTGGCGGACAAAGGCGTCGAACTGATGCGCACTCTCGAGCACCAGGTCGTAACGGCCGGCGTGCGCCCAATTATCCGTTTCGCCGTAGCCGACAAAAAAGATACGCGGATGATTCTCGCGGATAGACGCAAGCAGCGGAATCTGCAGCAGCGAGTCTTCCAGATCTTCGTCGTCGAAGCGGATTGTGGTGTTCAGCAGCGTACTGAGGAGTAGGTCGCCGGCAGGGGAGCCAGTGTTGGCTTCAATGTTCCAACCAGAATGAACGGGAAGGTGGCTCCGCTTCTGGTTGAAGATATCTTTGAAGGTCTCCCAGGTTCCGTAGATCTGTACCTGGCCCTCAAGATCCGGCTGCTGATTGAGCCATTCGAAGACGCTGACATTCGGGTTGGGTCCAAACTCATTTCTGTCGATCCGCGGATCAGGTTTCCCGGTGATCATCTCGTTGTACCCGGGATAAGAAAAGGCGAGCCCGTTGCTGACCCTGACCGCGCAGCCGTGATTGCGGTTGCCGTCGAGTTGGCCCTGGGCGGCTACCACATCCCACAAAAAGGGGAAGAGCTTGCGCCGGCGAACGGCCGCATCCTCGCTCCAGTATTTTGCTCGCAGCGCGGCGGCGCTTTCCCAGATGCCACCATGCTTCTCATCCAGGAGCGTGGGGTCAGCGCCGGTGAAGATTTCCTGCCAGCGAAGTCCGTCGCTCACAATCAGCACCACGTTGCGCGTCTGCGTCTGCGCAGTAAGACTGCCGGCGCGAAGTAAGAGCGCCAGGGTAATCACAACAAGCAGGCTGGGGCGTAGTTGCATTGCGTCTCCTGAAGGTTGGCCGGTGTAGATCGCCGTTGACTCAGCCTAGTAACTGTAGCGCAAGCTGAACTGCATCACCCGCGGTTTGGTGAGCGTTTGCGAAAAGTTACCCAGCGACTGCTGATACAGCAGGTATTGGTTGATCGTTCCGTCGTCAAAACGGACGGAGTTGGTGGAATTGAAAACGTCCCAGGCAAAGCGCAGGCTGCCTTCCCGGCCCATCTGCCATTCTTTCGCGAGGCTCGCGTCTATGCCAAAGTAGCCCGGTCCGGTCAGGTTATTGCGCTGCCCTGCTTCGCCGGGATAGGCAAAACGAAACGCCGCGGAAGCTGCCACAGCACCCGCCTTGAATATGTTGGGTACGCCGTCCTGGATGGAAACCCCGGTGCGCGGTTTGGCTCCGACCACCACAGCCCGGCTGTCCTGCTCATAGTCCGTGGCAAAAGCATAAGTGGAGATGCTGAAAGGGTAGCCAGTGGTCCAGCGCGCCAGCGTGGAGATCTGCCACCCGCCAAGCGCCAGGTCGGCAACGCGAGACATGCCGGATCCGAAGCGTTTGCCCCGTCCAATAGGCAAGTCGGCCACCAGGTTGCCGTTGAGCTGGTGGCGGGTGTCAAAGTCGGAAGGACCATACAGGCCGTGAGTGTCCCACGAGTTGATCACCTGGCCGCTATAGGCCACGGCCGTTCCCGCGCCGTTCTCGTATTCGTTGACCCTTTCCGCGTTGGAGTTTTCGTCGAGTGACTTGGAGTAGGTGTAGTTGATGTCGAAGCCCACCGCCCCCACGTGGCGGCGAAGCACAACCTGAAGGCCGTTGTAGTTGCTGGTGCCGGTGCTGCGCCAGGCATAGAGCGACGAGAACTGGTCGTCCCAAAAAGCGTAGCCGTTGGGCGCCAGCGAGGAACATGCCGGGAAGCATTCCGTATCGAGCGATTGCAGCGCATACAAGTAATTTGGATTGTTCGCGTAAAACAGGTCGTAGATATTCTGCGTTGCCGTAGGAGAAGCCGGCGCGGCTCCTGGTGAGCAGGGAGCGTTGTTGCCGTTGGCATCGGTGCATGAAAAGAGCCCACTGCCGGCGGCTGCGGGAAACAGGTCCTCCCAAAAAGGAATCGCAGGAACATTGGCGACAGGAGTTTGTGCGTTGGCCAGCTTCGCCAACTGCGTGGCCGCCTGGAAGTACGTTGAATGCGACGCAGGGTCAGTCATATTCACTGGTTCGGCCAGATCGACTTCTTGCAGCAGACGCCGGCCAAAGCGGCCGACATAGGCCACCCCGAGCGTGAATCGTTGCGGAAGTTCGCGGTCGATGCTGAAGTCGATGCCGTGCGCGTAAGGCGTCTTGAGAGTGTTATCCAGGCCCCAGGCAATGGCGAACCCGCCGTTCTGGCCTGCGCCTGGCGGGGTGGAGGGAAAGCCACCGGCGGGCTGTCCTGGTAATTCCGGCACCGGCGGCCCACCCGGCTGCTCGGGGCAACCATTACTCCCAGGAATGCTGGTGAGTGAGACGAAACGCACCGCGCAATTGGTCGTCTCCACTCCGGAAGGATTACCCAGGTTCGTGGTCAGCCCAAACGAGCCCTGACGATCAAAACTGTTCACCACACCCTCGCCGAAATGATCGAAATACAACCCATAGCCGCCGCGTATGGAGGTCTTGCCGGAACCAAAGATCCGATTCCAGAAATTGCCAGAAGGCGATGGAGAAAAGGCAAAAGCCGCACGTGGGGAAAAATCGTGCCAGTCCCAGTTCCAGTAAGGCTGTTTGCCATTCGCTTGCCCGGCCAGCGCGAAGGTGATTGGCGGCCGGTACACCTGGCCGGCTTCCATGGCCGTCGTACGCCCCGCGAAGAAGGATGCGAGGCTGGGTGATGGCGCCACTTGGTTGCCGCTGGATTCATAAGGCGGCTGCAGCATGGTATAGCGCAGCCCGAATGTGAGCTGCAGGGAGGAGGTCGTCTTCCACGAGTCCTGCAGATAGAGCTCGCTCTCGTTAGACACAAAATGCCGTGGTATCAGCGCACCCGCAGCGGCAAATTGCCCAGACTTGTTCTGGTTGTAGATGGCATTGATTGATCCCAGAACTCCAGTCAGATTGCTCACGGCGGCGTCGTAGGCGTAGCTGAATCCCGAACTCACCGGCGCGAAGTTGGGATTGATCGACGGATCCAGGTCCTGGCCCGTATTGGCGATGCCGCCGTCGTAGAGCCAGGTGGGATGGGGAGAAGCGTTCAGGAAGTTCTGCTCGTTGGAGAAGCGGTTGTTGTGGATTAGCCGCCAATTTCCGCCGAACTCGAAGGTGTGACGGCCATGGCTCCAGGTCACATCGTCCACCAGTTGCGTGACCGGCACATTGACCAGGGTCGAGCGATCGAACGAGATCTGGTCGGAAAGATTCCAGAAGCTGACATTGGAGTAGGGGTTCAGCCCGGCCTGGTTTACGCCCTCGCGAATGTACGCAAATCGCAGATTGTTGATAACGCGCGGATTCACGATCGCCGTATAGCCGGCGGTGATGCCCTTGGTATTGCCCCCTGTGATCTGGCTGGGAGGCTGGCCCGGAAACTCTGCGGCTCCGAGGGTTTGATCATCTTGCAGGTTGCCACGCACAAAAATTCTTTGCGTTCCATCCGGCGTGAGGTTCCAATCGAGCTTGACCAGAAATGTATTCAGGCTCTGTGGCGCAGGCGCGGCGAAGGAATAACCGGCGATGTTCAGCCCGTCGGCTCCCGATGAATTTGCGGTATTGGGCAGGGGATAAGCGGGGACCGCCGTGCCATCGGGCAGTTTGGCGTTGCCGTTCCACAGATTGAGAACAGCACTGCTGGGTCCGTTGCCGTTGGGGCAGGAGCCGCTGATCAGGCATCCCTGGTCGATGCTGCGCAACTGGGCAGGAGTAAGGCTGTACTGGTTGCCATCCTCGCCGAGATAATTCACCACGCCGGCGCGTAGGCTTGCCATGGGCACTGACTGGTTCTGCTGCACCGCTTCGCGCGAGCGCTGGCCCTCATAGATAGCAAAGAAGAAGAGTCTGTCCTTGCGGATCGGTCCGCCAAACGAAACTCCGAAGGTGTTGCGGATCAGTTGACCGGGCTTGTTCGGTAGACCGCTTGCGAGCTCAGCCTGCTTGTTGAACCAATCGTTGGCAACCCCGAAGGCGGTGCGGTTGTACTCGTAGGCGCTCCCATGGAGCTGATTGGTGCCGCTCTTGGTCACCATGGAAACCTGGGCTCCCGAGGACCGGCCATTTTCTGCATTGGCGTTGGAGGTAGTCACGCGGAACTCTTCGAGCGAGTCCATCGGCATCCGTAGAACGCCGGTGAATGCGGTTCCAAGAAGCTGGTCGTTGTTGTCTAACCCGTCGACGGTGATGTTTGTCTGATCACTGCGTGCGCCGTTGACGGCTCCGCTCCGAGAATCCGAGGCGGGGTCGGTATTGGTGCCCAGATAGGAGACACCGGCCTGCAGGCTCAGCAATTCCACCGGGTTGCGGCCTTCCGACGGCAGGGAAAGGATCTGGTTTGCATCGAAAGGATTGCCCAGGGTGGCGTCGGTCGAATTGATCCCGGTGCCGGCCGCGGTCACCTGCACTTCGCTTTGCACCTGGCCGACTTCGAGGCGCAGGTTCAAGCTAGCCGGCGTATCGACCAGAAACTTGACTGCTTCGCGAGTGAATGTAGAAAACCCCGTCGCGCTGACCGTCACGGTATAGCTGCCGGGAGGCAACTGGAGAAAGCGGAACTCGCCCTGGGTGGTAGTGACCGCTGTCCGGATGACGCCGGTGGCGGGATTGGTGAGCGTGATCTGCGCATTGGAAATGGCCGCGCCAGCCGGGTCGGTGATTACGCCGCGTAGGGAGGTGGTAGCGCTTTGTCCCGCGGCTTTGGGCAAGACGACGAGAGCAGAAGCGGCGGTCAGCAGGAGGGCTAACAGGCCCACACCAACAAAGGACTGCCGCAGTGGAGACAACAAAGAAATCAAGTGGCGCCCCCGGAAAGACTTGGTTGTCATCCGGTGGATTGCCGCACTCCGCGTCAGGGGGACGCTTCGATTGGGCAGCTGCGGAGACGAGTACGAACATAGAGCTCCTTATTTAAGGGCTCATTAAGATGTGGGAGCCACGCCTCGTGCGGCGAGAGCATCCAGGAGAATATAGTCAAATTTTCACAGAGGGCAACTGGGGGACTGGGCAAAACGTACTCCGCCCGCCGGATTCACGGCTGAGCATCGGCATCCGGCCGAAGTTTTATCATCGGAGTAGTCAGGAATTCGCGCCATGCATGGAGCACCTCAATTGTCATCACCGTTGATCGCTTCACACTCGGATCGCGCTATGGTTGCCCTCTATCCAAATTCCCTATCGTTACGCTGACTCTGCACGAAAAGATGTGGACAGTTCCACCGTTTCCATACCACGGATTTCCCAATGCGTTCGTTTAGCTCTTTGGGTTGAAACGAACCTTCCCTGGGCTGCACTATCTGAATGTACGCGGTTGATTTTTCCGTTTATACTCCGCGCCGAGGTGCTTTCATGAGAAACTTTTGCATTCTTTCTGCCGCCGCTCTCCTGATTCCTGCGTTTTCCGCCGGCCTGGCCAAGGAGCCGGCCATCGCGCCGGCCGCCACCTACCCAGCCAACCTTTCCAGCGTGCTGGTGGCAGACCTGAATAGCGATAACGCGCCGGAGATTATCGGGCTGGATAATACCAGCAACGCCGTGGTCGTATTGAAAAATCTGGGTAATGGAAAATACGGCGACCCCACCTACTACGCCATTTCAGGAGCGCCGAATGGCATCGTAGCAGCAGATTTTAATGGCGATGGCAAGCTTGACTTAGCCGTCGCGCTTGGCAACTACAACGATCCCAAGGGCAAGGTCGCCGTACTCCGCGGGAACGGTGATACCACCCTGGAAATGCCCAAGTACTACACGGTAGCGATCCCTGCCAACTCCATCGCCGCGGCCGACTACAACAACGACAACCGGCCGGATATCGCGGTCATCGGCAATACCAACGATAACGGCACAAATACTGTTTCCATCCTCACCAATACCGGTTCGTCGTTCAGCGAAAAATCCTTTACCGCGCCCACCTACTTCACAGCAAATGGCCTGGGACCCGATGGCGATTACGTCTCTAACCTGGTGGCTGGTGATTTCAACGGCGACGGACGCATCGATCTTGCCTATATCGATTCCTGCGCGCAATGCGATGTCTCGGAAGAGATCCTCTTCATCCTCGCCAATACGACCTCCGGGTGGCAGCCCAAAACGCCCACGGGTGGCTCGGGCAGTGAAAGCCTGCTGGCGGCCGACATTGACGGCGACGGACTAACGGATCTGGTGATCCCTTACCAGGGATGCCACACACCCTGCGTTGGCGTGGAAGTGGACTTCATGAAGAAAGACTTCACCGTGGCGAGCTCGCAGGCACTCGATGTACTCAATGAGGAAGATGGGCCCACTCCTTATCAAGTCGTAGTCGGCGATTTCAACAATGACGGCATAGCCGACATCGCTGGCTACTCGTTGGGAGGGTCTGATCAGAATTACAATCAGCTACCCCTCGGAATCATGATGTGGACAGGTGCGGGCAATCGGACCTTTCATAGTCTCAAGTACTACGATCAGCCCGACGCGCCGTCGACCGCTCCTGTGTACACCGCCGCGGGGTTTCTGGATAAGAACGGATCGCGTGACCTGGTGGTGCCAGGCGGATCCGCGGGAACCGAGACGCAGGTTTGGCTCAATAGCACCAGTACTGCGGCGGACCCCTGCCCCTATCCCACCAGCGGCGGCGTTCATGTGTGTGCGCCCGCAGCCAAAGTTGCCAGTGGAACGGTTCACTTTCTGGCCAGCGCCCGCACCAACACCCAACCCCTGAATCGGATCGAGCTTTGGATCGATGGTCATAAGAAGATCCAGGTCTTCGCCGACCGGCTGAAAATCGACCTCGCGGTTGCCAACGGAACCCATACGGCAGATTTTTACGAAGTAGGCGCAAGCGGTCTGCATATCAAGAAGAGCGTGAAGTTTACGGTCGGCCAGTGAGAACTGATCTCTGGTTCTCGCTTGCCGGAGTGCGCAACGATTCACTGCAAGCCTGCGACAGACCGCAACTCGAGAATAGGGCCACACCCAATCTTAGAGTCTTAAGCTTGCCTTAAGGTTTGTCGCCACAAATTGGCGGCGTATTGACGCGGCATTGACATGGAGATCGTCCGGCTCAATCTACTGTTGCAACGACACCGAAGTAACTATCAAAGTTTCGGTGCATGTAATGGAAGATCTCAGGGGGATTCCATGAACTGGAAGAAATATGTCGCCGCCATGACGTGCGTCCTAATGGCAGCGCCCGGCAATGTCTTCGCAGAAAGCGACAGTGCTTCTGCAAACCAACTAAAGCCTGAGCAGATAAAGCATGTGTTGTTGATCAGCGTCGACGGCCTGCACGCTCTGGACCTGAGCAACTGGATCAAGTTGGACGCAGATTCAAATCTCGGTCAACTAGCGCTCCATGCGAATAACTACACCAACGCATCCAGCTCCCTCCCTTCGGACTCTTACCCCGGCCTGGCGGCCCTGGTAACCGGCGGCTCTCCGCAGACCACCGGCTTTTGGTACGACGTTACCTACAACCGCGTACTGGCGCCCCCCCACACGACGACTCCTTACGGGATCGTTGGTAGTCCGGACGCTTGTGCCGACGGGCAGCAAGGGACACAGATCGGATTTGATGAGGAAATCGACGTCAATCTCACCTTGCTCAACGGAGGCGGCGGCATCAACCCCGATTACCTGCCACGTGATCCAGGCAACGGGTGCAGACCCGTTTATCCCCATAATTACCTGCGCGTGAACACGATCTTCAACGTAGTCCACAACAGCGGACTGCACACCGCCTGGATCGATAAGCATCCCGCTTATGAGTGGACGAACGGCCCCTCCGGAGACGGCGTGGACGATTTCTGGGGTCCTGAAATCAACTCGAGCCCAGTAAGTTTGCCTGGGATCAATACCGGGCAGTACGGCTGCAACCCTCTTCCTGACTTGGCGAATGCCAAGGGAGGTACACCGCAAAATCCGGGGAACGCCTGGACCGACAGCACTGAAAACATCCAATGCTACGACACCTATAAGGTGAACGGCATACTTAATCAGATTGACGGATACCGGCATGATGGCAAGTCATTAGCGCCTGTCCCGGCTCTCTTTGGTATGAATTTTCAAGCTGTCAGCGTTGGGGAAAAGTTGAAAGGCAATGGCTACACCGATGTGCTGGGCACCCCTTCGCAGGGCCTGCTTAGTGAATTGAAGTTTGTCGATGACCAGATCGGCCGCATGGTCAACGAACTCAAGAAGAAAGGTCTCTAC
The DNA here is from genome assembly GCA_963758385.1 of uncultured Acidobacteriaceae bacterium. GTDB lineage: Bacteria > Acidobacteriota > Terriglobia > Terriglobales > Acidobacteriaceae > PALSA-350. The sequence continues at coordinate 764,643 of CAVWVA010000004.1, forward strand.
GACTCCACACTGATTATTGTGGGCGCCAAGCACGGGCAGTCACCCATCGATGTCAGCAAACGGGTCGGCATTGCCAATGGGCCGAATACCATCCTCGGAGCGGCAGAAGCCTTCGACATCTCCGATGACGGCTCGCTGATCTGGCTGACCGATCCATCGTTGATGCCGGCTGCCGTCGCTACGTTGAGTACGCCGGCGAACCAGGCCGCCCTGGGTATCCAGGAGATCCTGGCTGGACAATCACTCATCAATAAATGGAACTCGCCGGACCACGATCCGCGGACGCCGGATATCGTTCTCAAGACCAACACGGGCGTGATCTTTACCGGCGGCTCCAAGATCGCGGAGCACGGGGGACTGAATGAGGATGACTTCCATGTTGGCTTGCTGGTTTCGTTTCCCACCTTCGCGCCGAAGACTATCAAGACGAACGTGGTTAATCAACAAGTGGCGCCCACGATTCTGAAAGCCCTCGGTCTCAATCCAAGGGCGCTGCAGGCGGTACAGAAGGAGGGGACGGGACTACTTCCGTTCCTTTTCTAACCGCGAACCCTAGCCGCTCCCGCATCCGCCGCACCGGGCCAGGTCTGTGAACGCAGACCTGGCTCTTTGTATTTTTACGGGGATGGGAGCAGCAGACAGAAAGGTTGAAGAATAGCCGGGCAACGCAGACTGGCTCCCTGTAATATTTTTCCTTGCATTGGTGCACTACGGGACCGCGACCGGCCCGCTTGGAACCGTCCCTGATTCGGCGTTTGTTTATAGGAGACATGTATGTCTGTACTGGCCTGGGGGATGATTGGAGCGGGAATCGCCGCGCTCCTAGCGGGACTCTTTCTGGTCCGAGCGCGATTCCTGGCAGCTTCGGGCGCCGGCAGGGTTCTGATATTGGGGCCCGTCTTTGAAGCCGTCGCGCTGGCGATCTTTGCCGCGGAGCATTTTCTGGCAGCGCACGATCTCTCCGGCATTGTGCCGCGCTGGTTGCCGGGACCTTTATTCTGGACCTATTTTGTGGGCGCCGCTCTCTTGGCTGCGGCCGTCAGCTTGATCGCGTGGCGATATGTACGCTGGTCGTCGTTCTTGCTCGCACTGCTGTTCCTCATCATCGTTGCCACCATCGACCTTCCCAACCTGCCGAAGCACCTTCATGAGCGTCTCTTTTGGACGCTCACCGTGCGCGAAACCGCCTTCGCCGGGGGAGCGATGGTGCTGGCGGGAAGCCTGTGGCCGCGGGGCAGACCGGCGGCCGCCGCGCTCATGATCGGTGGGCAGATTATTTGTTGCCTGCACCTTCGTCTTCTATGCGGTTGAGCACTTTCTCTTCCCCCGGTTTGTGCCCGGTGTTCCACTGGAGAAAATGACGCCAGCCTGGGTGCCGGCGCCGGCCTTGCTTTCCTATATTGTCGGCGCAGCCTTATTCGCGGCGGGGGTTTCCCTCATGATTCGCCGCACTCGTCCAATGGCCGCGGCTGGTGCGGGCGTAGTCCTCCTGCTGCTGACCTTCTTCTTTTACGTTCCCATCTTCGCGACGGAGATCCACTCTCCCCTCGCCGTCGAAGGGGTCAACTACGTGGGCGATACCTTACTGTTCGCAGCGACCGCGTTGTTGGCGGGCTTCGACGCAGCCTGAGAATCCCGAAGCGCTAGTCAATATAGTCCGGAGCTTTCTTGAGCCGATTGAAGGTGGCCGGGTCATGCTCAATCCAAAGCTGAGCACCGCTCTGCTTGAGATAGGCTTCCATCGCCGCCCGGCTGGCCAGGGTCTGTCGCGGGTTCGACTCGTCCTTCGGAGCCGCGGGCGCTGTCCGCTCCGCAACGTAATGCCAAAGGTCTCCTGCGATCAGGACCGGCCCCGTCTTGGGCAACTTCAAGGCCAGGACCTGGTGGCCAGGGGTATGGCCCGGCGTGTATTTGATAACCACTGTTCCATCGCCAAAGACATCGTAGTCGCGGTCAGGAAGGATCACCGTCTTGCTGTGACGGAGTTGACTGTAAGCCGCTTGCTCCTTTGGGCTGGCGGCGAACATCGCATCACGTTCCGCGGCATGCACCAGCCAGGTGGAGCCGGCAAAGGCGTTGGCGTTCGCCACGTGATCGGCGTGGTAGTGGGAAAAAGCAATATAGGTGATGGTTCGCGCTGGATAGCCGAGGGCCGCCAGTTGTGGCAGCAGGGGCCGGGGCGACGTTTCCGTGTCGCCGTCCACGGATAGGGTCACTGGTTTGTCGCCGTGAAACGCGCTGTCGGGAATTGTGCCAACATCCCACATCAACGTTCCCTTGGGGTGCACGATCAGGTAGCAGGGAACTACCATGTCAGGGTCTTTCACCGCGCCCTTACTTAAACCGTAGTCGAGCGGGTTCTCTCCTTTGATCAGACCGCAGTCGAACAGGTAGACGCGGAGCGAGGTCACCGGCGCAGCTATTTTCTGCGCGAGCATCGCGGGACCCGCTGCCAGCAGGAGAGAAGCAGTCGCTATACAAATCTTGAAAGGCCTCATCGCCTTATATAGTACCGGGGCTTATGCCGCTTTCCAATCATTAGCCTGGGGGCCTCGCAGCCTTGCTCACCGCCTACGCATTGTTGCGGGAACCGCGGGGGGGTTCACATGAAATAGCCGGGCCGCCCGACTAATAATGACCGTCGGGAAGCATCGAGCCGACTCACCGGGGTTGGAAAGCGCTAAAGTCTTAATCTGTTAAGATTGGGGCAGCCACTTATTCGAGTGAAGACTCGTTTGTGCAACCTTCTTTGAAGATTACTTTGAAGTGCTAATAGGAGGATATAGGCCCATTTGCAAATAACTACGGCTCACCTGAACCGCATCGCGACCGCCGTACCGGAACACGATGTGCATGACGCCTTTGTCGTCTTCGCAGAGAAGATGCTGGCTGACCCGCAGCTCCGCACGGTCTTCCGCCGCATGGTAAGGCGCGCCAATATCGCGCATCGCTATTCATTCCTTGATCCGCAGAAAGGCTCCGGTCAATTCTCGTCGCACGACGCGCATGAGTTCTATCGGCTAGCTGCCTTTCCCAACACGGCGCGGCGCATGGAACTGTTTGAGCGGAACGCTCCGGTACTTATGAAGAAGGCCGTGGACCGGCTTGCGCTCGATGAGACGGAACGCTCGCGTATTACGCACGTGCTTGTGACCTGCTGCACGGGGCTCTATGCGCCCGGGTTGGACTTTGAGATCGTCGACTACGCCGGGCTTTCGGCGGGCGTGGAGCGCACGATGGTTGCATTCATGGGGTGCTATGCCGCGATCAATGCGATGAAGTTGGCGCGGCACATCGTGCGCTCAGATCCGAAGGCGGGTGTTCTGATGGTCAACCTGGAGCTGTGTACGCTTCACCTACAAGAGACGCAGGAGCTGGAGCAGGTGCTCTCCTTCCTGATCTTTGCCGATGGCGCGGCGGCGAGCTTGATTACCGGGTGCGAGCAGGGCTTTGCACTGGATAGCTTCAAGACGCTGATGGTGCCCGAGACGAAGGGACTGATTACCTGGAAGATCCGCGAGCTGGGATTCGACATGTTCCTCTCCGGGCAGGTGCCGGCGGAGTTGGGCCGCGCGCTCCATGAGGGCGAGCTGATGGTCGAGCGCAATGACATCGACCTGTGGGCGGTGCATCCCGGCGGGCGGTCGATTCTGGATGCGGTGGAGAAGGGGCTTGAGCTCCCGGCCGGTGCGTTGGCGGCGTCGCGCGAGGTGCTGGCGCGCTTTGGCAACATGTCGTCCGCGACGGTAATGTTTGTGCTGCAGCGGATGATGCAGGAGTCGCGGCCCGGGCAGCGCGGGTGCGCAATGTCGTTTGGCCCGGGACTGACGGCGGAGACTATGCGCTTCCATGCGGTCTAGTGCGGAGATCGCATTCACACTGCGGGTCTCTCCGCGCGAGCTGCCGGAGCTGATGGATGGTGACTGTAGCTATGAGGATTTCCGTGACTGCCTGCGGAGCCTGGAGCAGGTCAACCGCTGGCTGCTCGGATATCGACCGACGATGGCCTGGTTGAAGCGGCTACCACATGGATCATGCGAGCCGGTCCAAATTGTCGATGTAGGCAGTGGCGGCGGCGATCTGTTGCGGCAGATTGCAGGCTGGGCACAAAGGCACGGTATTGCTGTTCAGTTAACGGGAATCGACTTGAATCCTTATGCGGCGCGTGCGGCAGCGGAGTCCACGCCGAAGGAACTCAGAATAGAGTGGGTGACCGGCGATGCTCTGGCGTATCCGCCGGAGAAGCCGGTGGATATCGTCGTGAGTTCTCTAATGGCCCACCATCTGGAAGATGTGGAGATCGTCGCGCTGCTGCGGTGGATGGAAGCGACCGCGAAGGTAGGTTGGTTCATTAATGATTTGCAGCGGTCGGAGTGGACTTGCCGGATGTTTGAGTGGCTAGGGGCGATAGCGGATTGGCACCGGTTTGTGATGCATGATGGGCCGGTGTCTTTCCGGCGGGCCTTCCGGAAGGGGGACTGGGTGCGGTTGCTGGCAGCGGCTGAGGTCCGGCGGGATGCGGTGATGGTGGAGCATTGGCTGCCAGGACGGTTGTGCGTGGGGCGATGGAAGTGAGCCGGGAGTTGGTGGTTGGAGGCGGGCGGCGTTCCAAGACCGCCCTCTGGATCTCTCTCGGACTCACTGCGCTCTTCGTCTTCATCACCTCAGAAGTTCTCCTGTTCACTGACTATCCGATGTACCACGCCTATCGTCTGCAGGTCATAGCCGACCGCCGGCTCCTCATTCCGCATTCGCTCTTCGGCATGATGGCCCTCATCATCGGCCCGATCCAGTTCTCATCACGATTTCGCCAGCGTCACCTCAAGATCCATCGCGTCCTCGGCCGCGTTTACGTCATCTCCGTTTTCATCGGCGCCGCAACGGGGATCGTCCTCGCCAGCGGTCGTCCGGGCTTCCCAGGAACCACGATGCAGGCTGCCGCCTGGGTCGTCTGCACTGCAACTGCCCTACTCGCCGCGCGTAACCGCAAGATCGTCCAACACCGCCAATGGATGGCCCGCTCCTACGCCGTCACCTTTACCTTCGTCTCCAGCCGTGTGCTCAACCTTTGGCCCCGTTACTGGAGCCACCTCGGAGATTCTTTCGCCGCCGTCGGCGTGATCGCCTTTACCCTCGCCTCGCTGCTTATCGTGGACCTCGGCATTAACTGGCGAGAGCTCACCACTGGACGGGACTGATTGAGACTCACTGCACAATACGCTGGGGCAAAAGATCCGCCAGGGCAGGCTATGTCTCACGATTGCCGTCTACCCCCCCGTCAAAACACTTCGCCATTGGCGGGGTGCAAACTGCGCCATCGCCCAACTGAAGCATCGGTCATTCATCACCGTCGGGAGCGGTACAGTTTCGCGTACCGCATCCGGAAAAAGGAGCTTCCCGTTACAACCTCCAATCTAAGTCAGATTTCCTCGCAAAATGACGTTCTCGTCCTGGGTGGTGGAGTGGCGGGCTGCGCGGCTTCGATCGCGCTGGCCCGCAAGGGACGAGTCGTTACGCTGATTGAACGCGAACCCACACCGCGCCATAAGGTTTGTGGAGAGTTCCTAAGTGGTGAGGCCCTTGAGGACCTGCATGCGCTCGGCATCGATATTTCTTCGATTGGCGCCGTGCACATCGACCTCGTTCGTCTCGCCGCTGCCTGGCGCGCAGCGGAAGCCCCCTTACCTTTCCCCGCAGCCTCGTTAACGCGCAAGACGCTGGATACTGCGCTCATCGCCGAGGCCATCGCCGCAGGAGTCCGGGTAGAGTGCGGTCGTAGTGTGCAGGCGCTCGGCCGCACGGCATACAACGTCTGGCAAGCTAGGCTCGATGACGGCACCACCCGTGAGGCCCCAGCGGCCTTCCTGGCCACGGGCAAGCACGATATCCGCGGCCACCTGCGTCCGAAAGACCCGCAGCGATGGATCTCCTTCAAAATGTATTTTCGCTTATCGTCCGCGCAGGCCGCTGAACTAGCAGGCGCCTCCGAGTTGATGCTCTACCCGGGAGGCTATGGCGGTATCCAACCGGTGGAAGGCGGCATGGCAAATCTGTGTTGCGTGGTGCAACAGCGGTATTTTGCGCGTGCCGGTCACCGCTGGGAGAACTTCCTTGCAAAGATGCAGCAGGACTGTCCGCACCTCGCGATGAGGCTTGCCGGTGCGGAGCCGTTACTCGCCAAGCCGATCGCCATTACCCATATCCCATACGGTTACATCCGCCGTACAACGGAGAATGGGCTCTACTGCATCGGTGATCAGGCAGCTGTCATTCCCTCGTTCACCGGCGATGGCATATCCATCGCGTTGCATACGGCGCGCTGTGCCGTCGCGGCATATCTTGCGGAAGAGTCGGCATCGCTCTTCCAGGCTAGACTTCGCTCCACACTGCTGGCCCAGATGCGTCTAGCCGAGTTCGCCGCCGATGGCTTGAATAATCCACTCGCGCGCGCTGTATTGCCTTTTTGCCTCAGAGTCTGGCCTGGTGTGATGCGCGTGACGGCAAGGCTGACACGCGTTGCCCAGCCCCCCGTCGTTGCTGGCGATGCAGTCGCTAGCTGAAATCGAGCCACGTTGTTACAACGCAAAGGGAGAAGCAATGAAGTTCCTCAAGGTATTCGCGCTCGCTATCACACTCGCTCCCGTTGCCGTCGCCCAGCAGCAGACCTTTGTCGCCAACCCCGATGCGAGTGAGGTCAAGATGACACTAAAAACGACCCACGAGGTGGTCAACGGCGCTTTTCACCTCCAATCGGGATCGCTCGAGTTTGACCGCAGCGCTGCTAAGATGTCCGGGTCGGTGGTCGTTCTCGCCAGCAGCGGCAACACCGGAAACGGCAGTCGCGACAAGAAGATGAACAAGGACATCCTGGAAGTAGAACAGCACGCAACCGTCTCCTTTGAGCCCAGGTCCTACACGGGCGCCATCGCCCCATCAGGAGACTCGGCCATCCAGGTAAGTGGTATCTTCACACTCCTCGGCACGCCTCACGAGATCACCATCCCTATCCTTCTTCATCTTGAAGGTACAACTGCAACCGCCAAGGCTCATTTTGTCGTACCGTACATCCAATGGGGACTGAAGGATCCAAGCTTTTTGTTCTGGAAAGCAGACAAAGACGTCGCGATTGACCTTGTTCTTACTGGCCAGCTTTCAAAATAGAGAGCCCACCTTCTTTGCACGCGACGGTGCTATCCGGAAGCCTGAAGGCTGAAGGGAATTGAGCGCCCGGCCACAAAGTGAGCGCCCGGCCATAAAGGCAGAGGGGCCCATGCAAGCCGTTTTTGGCTTGAGTGGGGTAGTATTGCAGCCTAAGCTTGCTTTATGACTTAGGGGCTGAAGCGATTGCAGCGGTCCGGGGCAGAGAGCGGCCATTGATTTGCGTTTCAAACGTTTGTTCTTCCCAGGAGCAACGATATGCCTGAAGAATCTGAAAAGGTCCTAACTTTTGAAATCGAACGAGACGGAGACACCGCTGTCGTGAAATGTCGTGGCCGATTAGTGGCAGGCACCACCGAGGAGTTCTACCAGGCGGTGAAACAGCTAATACCGCAGACAAAAGTGGTGGTGGTGGACTTGGCAGACCTTACCTACGTGGATAGCTCGGGACTCGGCACGTTGGTGCGGTTGCATGTATCCGCAAGGAAAGCGGGATGCGAGTTCAAGTTGCTTCACCTGGGTAAGCAGCTCCGCAATGTGCTGAAGCTGACAAACCTTCTTTCGCTTTTCGCCATGGTCGAGGAGCACGGCATTAATATCGCCTGATTGCCTGGTTGGTTTTCCGCGATGAGTGCTCGAGCCCCCACATTGCTTCGCTGGCTGCTGCATGAATAGTAAAATCCTCTTTGCGAGGGAAGAGGAGATCTGCATGCGCATCGCACGAGCAAGTATCGGCTTGATCCTGGCGCTATCCTGCGCCGGCTTACATGGGGATGAAAACGATCCGCAGAAAATAACCATCGTCGGAACGGTGCACCGCGTGATGGCGATCGGCGCGGAATCAACTGGTTGGATGGTGCAGGTCGATTCCGCAAGCGTTGTCGACGGAAAACCCATCAGCTCGATCGAAGTAAGTGATAGCCATAAACCGAAGCAGCTTGAGGGTTTTGACAACCAGCGCGTGAAGATTGCCGGTAAGGTTGTCTACCGTCACGGCATCGAAACCGGAACTCAACCCTATATCGAGATCACGACCATCAAAGCGGCCCCAGCGCCAAAGCAAGGCAAGCCCTGAACGGCGACCTTCCCTTTGTCATCCCGAGCGCAGTCGAGGGATCTGCGGTGCGCCCCAGTCTACTCCCCAATGCAAAGGGAAACGCCCCTGCGCCGGCTCAGTTATGAGGCGGCGCAGGTTCCTGTCCCTTGGGTTTCTCGGGTTGAGGTTTGACAGGTGCGGTTGAGTGCGGTGCCGGAGGTGGGTGTGGTGCTTCCGGTTGTTGCGCTGGCCCCACAGGGCGGCCATTGCGAAGGTTCTCCACTTGTTGCGGCCCCAGGGGCCGGCCGGGGTCGGTCGATTGAATGGCGCGCTTCTGCTCCGCGAAAGGCGGCTGAACGGGCGCCGGCGGGGTCTTGTTGATGAGCGGGCGTGGCGGGTCAGGTGGGCGCGGCGCAGGCTTCTCCAACTGGGACTTAGCCGGCTGCGCGATCGCGGGTGGATGCACGGGAGCAACCTGCGGCACAGGCTTTGCCGGAAGCTGCGCCGTGGGGAGTGGACGCGCGGTGGGCGCCGGAGCCGCCGGTGGCGCAGCCTTTGGTGCTGGGGCAATTACCTGCGCCTGCCGCTGTGGCGGAAACGCGGCGCGGTTGATCGGCTGCATCGTCTTGACCGCGACCGGAGCGTGAGGAGCGTTCACCGGCATTCCCGGGGCCCCCGCGCGCTCAAAACCCTTCCGCGTTTCGACCACCGGGCGAGCCTGAATAGGAGGAAGAGCGCGGGCCGGCGCCTTCGCCACAATCGCAGTTGCCGGTGTAACCAGCGGGTGGGGAAGGATGGGCGCGGCCGTCAACTGCGCGCGAACCTGCGGCGTCATCTGGATGTGCTGCGCCTGGGTAATCCGCTGGCCCGAGGCGAGAGTACGCTGGGGCACGACCACCGTCGCCACTTCGCGGTTGACGTACACGATCTTTGTAACATTGGTGACGTTGTAAACGTTCACCGTCTTGTTGATGTAGGTGTTGTGGATCACGGTCACGTTGGTGGTGTAGATATTGGTCACGTTCACCCGGTTACAGTAGGCCGGGCTGGCGTGATACCAGGGTTGGTAAGCCTCGCGCGGGCCCAGCGGGAACCAGGCGGCGATGGCCCCGATGATGCCGGAAATACCTCCACCTCCATCGCCCACAAAGGCGACCAGGGCGGGGGAATAGATAGGGCGGACTTCGCCGCCAAAGGCCGAAGGTGGTGGTCCTGGGACCCAGCCCCAGCGTCCGCCAAAATTAGCCCAGCGGCCGTAATGGAAAGGCGCAAAGCCCCACGGCTCTGCCTCCACCCACGTCCAACCCCAGGGGGCGACCCAGGCCCAGTGACCGTTCGAGTAGGGTGTCCAACCGGCGGGTACGCTGCGCGGATACCATACGGCTCCGTAACCTTGATTGTCCTGGTTGGCCGGCTGCCAATCGCCATAGTCGTCCAGGTCGGCGGCGCCGATCATGTCAGGCGAGACGTATTGGTAGGCGTAGGAGCGTTGGCGCCGCTGCTCGCGTTGCTGGTCGAATGCGTCCAGGGCGTCAGCCGGCAGCAGTTCCACCTGCTCGGCGTAAACCGGGTTCGACCCGGTAAGACGCATGGACTGGTTCGGACCAAGTGACTGGTCCAGGTTCTGGCCCGTCACTTCGACCGCCCCTGAGGATACGGTAACCACCGTGGTGTCGTCCTGCGGGTAGGAGTCGACGCGGATGTCTCCCGGCTGGTCAACCAGAATCGCTCCATTTGGGGTGTCGATCTCGACCGTTGCCGGTTGGCCATTGAAGGCGGAGAGGGAGCGGGTGCGGACGCGGATCGACCCCTGGGCCAGCCCAAACTGGGCGATGTTGTCGGTGAGTGAAGAGAGGGTGACATCCGCCCCATTGCCCAGGCGGACTGCCAGGCCTGCGGTCTGCAATTCGCCGAAGGAGTTGTTGTCGGCGAACACCCGGTCTCCACTGGTGAGGGGATAGTTGATCTCAGCCTGGGAGAAGGTGTCGACCCCGTTTGGCTCGAGCGACACATTGCCCTGGATCACAGAAATGCGAGCGACCCGGTTGGGTGGGTCATAGCCGTTATCGTTCTGCGCCTGGAGAAAAGGGGCCGCGCTGAGGAGAAGGAGGGTAGTGACGGAAAAATGCAAGCGATGCGAGCGGGTCATGGACGTTCTCCTCGGCTTCCCCGTGGTGGCAGGGAAGCGCTCTGTTCGATAGAACCCGGATTCAGAAGGAAGGATGTGGCGAGGTTGCTTCAGCGGATTTGGCGCGCTCGGCGGGTCATCTATTGTCAGCATACGCGAATGGGAACCACGCGATGCGGTTAATGCGCAATTGCAAGCGACTGACAAATCACGGGTTCGCTGTTAATGAAGGCTTAACGGCAAGTTCCATTGACCGTGTGGTCATTCTTCTTCACAGTCGAGAAATTACGGCGAGCATCTTTTGCGCTGAAAGGAAATCTCCACCATGCCACAAACCGTTCGGCAATTCTGGGTCGGTAAGATGGGTCGAAACGTTCTCAACTTCAACTGGGACGCAATCGATCATGACTCCGTAGTTCTGATCTCGGCGTCAGAATACAACTTGGATAACACGCCAAACCACCATCGATTTGTCGGAGCAGCCGATGTCCATATTCTGAATATTTCCCCCCATGGGCCGCCTTTTGACCCAAACCATGGCGTTCAGTTTGTGCTTCAGGTCGACTGGGGTTCGCCACTCAATATCGTGACCGATATCACCGTATTGGATAAGCCGGTTGATGTAGAACCATCAAACTATGGCTATGGCGCCGGCGCCTACCCCGATGGGTTCGCCGCGGGCTAAAGGGACGCTAACTGCAGGGTGCCCCATTCAAGCCGCTTTTTGGCTTGAGTGGGCCAACTCTGCACCCCTAACCACTTTCATCATTTTCCGTTGGACGACATCAATGGGTAGCCCTGCCACAGATATTCGAGCGCTTCCCCCAGGGTTTGCTGTTTGACGGCGCGATCGGTGTGGCCGGCATTGCGGGCGAAGACGAACTGGTAGTGATAGCCCTTGGCCGCGAGCACGCGCGCCATGTTTTCGTTGGCCAGAACCCAGTCGTGAAAGTCGTCGTCCATGTCGTTGGGGTTCAGCAGATCGCGGTCTCCCACTTCAAGCCACAGCCGCAGTGGCTTGCGCGGTGAGTTGGGAATGAGGTGCTCGTGGAACTCCCACGCGCCGTGAGGGAGTCTTCGGGTCGCTGGGCCACTGCTGGTTCACGTAGGTGCCGGAGTAGGTGAGCACGCGATGGTAGAGCTCCGGGTGGTACCAGGCCATGATGAGCGCGCAGGAGCCGCCGGAGCTTCCGCCCATGGTGGCGCGGGCTTCGGGGTCACGGGTGAGCTTGACGTGAGCGTGCGCCTCAACCGCCGGCAGCACCTCCTGTTCCACGAACTCCGCGTAGCGCCCTGACATGGTGTCGTATTCCAGGCCGCGCTCGCTGCCTTGCGCATCGCCTCCGCCGTTCGAAATGGAGATCGCGATCATGGCCGGCACGCGGCGCGCAGCGATCAGGTTATCGAGCGTGGTGAAGAGCAGAGGGTCCGGGCCGTCGGCTCCTACGATGAAGGGCGCGGCCGTGCCGGCGACATACTGCTTCGGGACGTAGACCGTCACCCGCCGGCTGTAGGGCGCGGGGTGGCTGGTGGTGACGATGAGCTTGGCCGGGTCCTTGGGATCGGGATTGCCGAACGTTCCGGGCTCGCGGGCAATGCCCGGGTAAAACTTGCTGTCGGCGGAGTTCAGCACAAACTCGGAGACAACCCCATGAGGGACGTCGGCCTGGGACACTGTTTCAGGCGCAGGTGCATGGGTCGAGCCCAGGATAAAGTTGCCGTCCTGGGTGGCTGGGGGCAGGGCGCCGTCGCTTAGCTCCGTCGCGGCAACAAAGCCGGGCGTGCTGGGGGAACGGGTGGGTGGCACCGGACGGCTGGGCTTTGCCGGCGGCGCCGGCGTTTGCGCGTGTGCCAGTGAGCATGCGAAAAACAGGACGGCGAGCAAAGGGAGAGCGGGAAACATGCATGGGATTGCGCTTGAGTCCTCTTCGCCGAAGTATAGCGCTCCATGGATAAACCGGGCTCAAAATGCGCAGCTGTGAGACGATGTCGTCATTGCGAACGCTCAGAAGTAAGCCCATGTCGTCCTCCGCTTCGCACTGGAGAAATCTATGGCAAGAGACATCATTCGAACGGCGAACGCCCCCTCTCCACCTCCCACGTACAGCCAGGCGGTAAGGGCAGCGGGTCTTGTGTTCGTCTCAGGAACGGGACCGCACGATCCTGCGACCGGGAAAATTGTTGGGGATACGATCCAGGAGCAGACCAGGCAATGCCTGGAGAATGTGTCTGCCATCCTCAAGGCCGCAGGCACTTCCCTCGAACGCGTCGTGAGTGCCACGGTCATCCTTCTTGAGGAAGCAGATTTCGCCGGCATGAATGAAGAGTGGATCAAGTGGTTTCCGGCCAACCCGCCTGCGCGGCAAGGCGCGAAGCTACCCGTGCGAATCCCCGGCATGAAAGTGTCCATCGCGGCCATTGCCGAGGCCTGAGCCTTCATCACATTGAATCGCTATCGTGTCAACGCCTATGCCACCGGACTTCCGGGCTAACGCTTGATTTCGATCGCCGGTGAGACAATACTTTTTACCCAAGGGAGAACGTCAATTCTTTATCTCCAGGGAGCTCGAGATGCCAGAATCGCCGGTTCGCTTGAAGTACGCTGAATCCGAAAGTTTTTCACCTGGTGGAGGCATCGGCAGTGTGGACGACACCGGTGTCAGCGTCAAGGTAAAGAACATCGCCTTCGCCAAAGATGTTGGATTTGTCTGCGCTCTGTCCGACGGGACCTGGATCGATGAGGCGATGGCATGGCAGAAATCGTTTGGTAACTACGATTTGTTTTCATTTTCTGACAGCAGCATCACGACCAATGAGTTTGCTGTGCGCTACACCGTGGATGGACAAACGTTCTGGGACAACAACAACGGCGCAAATTACCGAGTGGATGAAATTAACCCGAATACCGTTGGTGGCAATGTCGTTCTGAATGCCGCGACGGCGCGGCAAGGATCCGAGTCCGGCGGCGGTTTTGTCTTCACTACGTCCTGGGTCGAGGGGAATATATATGTCAAGAATCTTTCCTTCAACAAACGGGTAGGGATACGGCTCTCTTCCAATGGGTGGGCGAGCTTCCTGGATACGAACGCGACCTTTGGTGGCACAGTTCCAGTTGCGGAAGGGTCTTCGCAGGTGGAAATGTGGACGTTCAAGACTCCGGAATTCAATCTCGATGCGACTCACCCGGACTTCAACTTCGCAATTTTTTACAACGACCTCGATACTGGCGAGTGGTTTTGGGACGATAACTTCGGTCAAAGCTATACGCTGAGCAAAGCCGCCTCTTCAACCGACGAGTAATATCTCAAATGAGCGCCTAATCGGGGTTTACCTTTTGGGGTATGCCGTGAAAATGTAGTCCTTTGATGCCGCTAGATTATGGCATGCGGCGCCGCATTTGGCGTCGTGCCCCTGCGGCGGCTTGCCGGCCAGGGTGGCAGGCGCGAACGTACTTGATGAGGCGTCATAGTCGAACATGGCATATCCCCATCCGTGCGTGTCGGAGAATCTCTTGCCGTCCTTCTCGATGAACTCGACCGCAATCAGGTCGCCTGGCACGGTGTCCGGGGCGCTCGCGGAAAAAGGCGGATCGATTAACTTTTTCGGTCTCCACTCAATCTTCGCAATCTTGGATCCGTCAGGGAACGGCTTGCCATTACCGGGAATACCTTCCTTGTATGCGTCGATCATGACAGGATTCGCAAGAATGAGCCTGATCACATTTGCGGCGTCGGTCTGACTTGGGCCCACAGCTTGCCAGTCTTCGTACCCCTTGAACTCAGCGAACGCGAGACCGCCCGGCACCTTCAGAGCGTACTTGTCCTGCTTGTCCTGCGCGGAACCGGCCCGGCTGCCCAGCATGGCGAGCGCTAGAGCGATGATCACCACCAACAAGGAGAGAACCCTCTTCATAGCCTGTTCCTCCACTCAGTTGTAATTTTGGGATTGGCTCGAGTCGGGGCGTACCGATTCGGACGGGAGAATAGTAGGACCGCGTAAGCGCTGTGGTCAAGGCGTCTATTCATAGTTTTTCTCAGCTTTAACCTGTAGTTGGGCAAGAGGCGCGAACAAAGCACGAGAGATTAGAGAGGGACGAAGGCGCGGGTCTCCTGTAAAGTTGTGTTGAGCCTCCCTAAAAAGGAAACTAGCGTGTCAAAACACTGCCCCCACCTGGACAAGATTCTCGGTCTCAATCAGTCGATTTCCCGCCGCGACTTTCTCGAAGGCGCGCTCGTCGCCTCAACCGGTTTGGCGCTGACCTCGTCTCCCCTCGAACTCCTTGCCCAGGCAAATGCGCCCAATGCCGATGCCTGGACCGGATACACGGGCGAGGGCGACTACAAAGTCTCCGCGGGCAATAGCGAGCAGGTCGTGCACAATGCGCACGCGGTTCGTGACGGCGCGTACGATCAGCTTCCTTCGCAAATCACCGATACCGGTGAGATCTACGATTGCGCCGTGGTCGGAGGAGGTCTTTCCGGATTGTCCGCGGCCATGTTTTTCCAGCAGAGAACGCCGGCCAATCGTAACTGTATTGTGCTCGACAACTCCGCCATTTTCGGTGGCGTGGCCAAGCGGAACGAGTTTGAAGTCGATGGGCATCGTCTCTATGCTGCCCAGGCATCCGTACATTTCCAGCCCCCTTACCCAAACAGTTTTCTAAGCACCGTCTACGACTCGATGGGGTTGGATTGGAACGCCTTCAAGTCGTACCAGGAGTGGCAAGGGCCTTCTCCAAAGATGGCGTTAGCCAGGAGCCCCTACGGCGAAGCCACCATCGATGGCAAACCTGCTTATGGTTTCTTCTTCGGCGCAAAGTTCGGTAAGCGCCCGGGGATTTGGGTAAAGGATCCGTGGGGAAACAATCTGGAGGGCACCCCCTTCTCAGAAAAGACCCGCCAGGAATTGCTTGCCTTGCACAACAATCGGTTTATCGCACCGCCTTTGGTCTACGACTATCCCGGCGATGCGGTCTCCCGCCAGTTAGACAGCATGACGATCGAAGACTACATGGTGCGCACCTATGGCGTGAGCCGAGAGACCATACGCCTGGACTCAAGCGAAGTGGCCGATGGATTCGGTCTCGGCCCTGACGTGTTGTCGGCCTTTCTGATTTACGAATGGGAGAAAACCGTTCCCACCGTCGATAACAGTATGGAGACGGGCATCCAGATGTTTCCCGGGGGCAACTCGGGCATGGCGCGACTGATGGTGAAAACGCTCATCCCCGCAGCCTTCGACGGTCCACGGAGCATGGAGGCGGTTTGGAAGAACCCAATCAACTTCGGCGCCCTGGATTCAGCAGGGCAGCGTGTCCGGTTGCGGCTCAACTCTACGGCTGTGCGGGTCGAGCATATGGGGCAGCCAGATAAGGCGGAGTTTGTTTCGATCGTTTACCTGAAGGATGGCCGCCTGCAACGAATCAAGGCCAGGACCGTAGTGATGGCCGGCGGCGGATGGATGACGAAACACGTGGTGCGCGATCTGGACGAAACGCGGCGTAACGCGTACGCACAGTTTCACTATTCGCCCTACCTGCTGGCGAACGTGGCGGTTCGCAACTGGCGGTTCCTCTATGATCTTGGCCTCGCCGGCGGGGGCTGGTTCGAGGGGTTCGGCAACTCTGTCAATGTACGTAAAAGCGCGAAGTTTGGTGTGGATACGCTCGTCGCTGGCCCCGATCTTCCCACGGTACTAACCTTAGGCATCGACTTTGCGAAACCGGGCCTGCCTTTGGCCGACCAGGGTAAGTTGGGCCGAGCGGAATTGCTCTCCACCCCCTTCGCCGAATATGAAATGCAAATACGCGAGCAGATGACGGAGATGTTCGCTGCTTCGGGCTTTGACGCCAAGCGGGATATCGCGGGAATCGTTCTGAACCGGTGGGGACATGCGTTTATTAATCCCCAGCCGGGGTTCTTCTTCGGCCTGAACGGAAATCCTGCTCCTCGTCAGGCGCTGCGCGATGGGCCGTTTGGAAGAATTGCGTTCGCACAATCGGATCTTTCCGGCGCCATGGATCATCGCAACGCCTTCATCGAAAGCAACCGGGCGGTCAACCAATTGTTAGACCGGGTGCTGGTCTAGGTTAGAAATGTGTTTCCCCGTGGGCCCGTAGTTTGCTTCAGCTCATTCATCGCGGAGCAGAATCATCGGATCAACTGCAAGGGCACGTCGGGCGGGGACCAGGGCAGCGACGACTCCCACACAGAGCATGGTAAGAATCACGCCGCCGAGGATGACCGGATCTTTCGGCGTGGCTTGATACACGATAGACGAAAGAACACGGGTTGCCAGGACACCGAGAATCATGCCGGCCGTCGATCCAATGGCGAGTAGCCGGAAGGTGCGTCCGAGCGCGGCGCCGAGCACCTTGCGATGATCGGCTCCAAGGGCTATGCGGATACCGAGTTCACGGAGGCGTTTGCTGACGGTATAGGCGGCCATGCCGAAGATGCCGGTAATCGCAAGCATCGCGCCCAACACGCCAAGCACTCCAAGCGAAACGGTGGCTACGCGAGCGGCGAAAAGGGCGGAATCCAACTCGCTGTTCCAGGTTCTGATTTCAAGCGGCAGCGCCGGATCGAGGCTGCGCATCGAGCGTTGCAAGGCCGCGGCGACCGCCTGCGGGTCACGTTCCGATCGAACAATGAGCCAGGTGTCGCTGGCAGGCTGCTGCAGGAACGAAAGGAACATGGCGGGCTTGGGATCCTCGGTAAGGGTCTGATATTTGCCGTCTTCCACCACTCCTATCACTTCCGCCCGATTGCTGCCGCCCCAAAACCTGAAATGGCCACCTATTGCTTTGTCGGCGGACCCGAAGACCTTGCGCGCAAATTCGCGATTCACCACGGCCACGGCAGGAGCCTCGTCTCCATCGTGCATGGTGAAGGAGCGGCCCGCTAGAAGTGCTGTTCCAGCAGCCCGGAAATAGTCGGGCGAAACCTGGTAATTCTGCGCGTCGGCTGCTGCGTTCGTAGGACGGAAATCGGTGGTGGTGTCAGCAAATACGTTGGAGTCCCCGCCGCCGATGCTGAGCGGAAGCCGGTCCGCATATCCCACGGCGGTTACGCCCGGGATGGCTGCGGCAGCATCCAGCATGCGCTTCTGCATGGGTACCCGTTGGTCGGCAGCATAGCCACCCATTTTCAGATCGGTCCTTACGAGCATCACGTTCTTAGGCTGGATGCCGTAGTTATTTTCGAGCGAACGAGCCAGGCCGCGCACGGCGACCAGCGACGCAGTGACTAAAACAGAGCAAATCGCAATTTGCAACCCCAGCAGAACGTCACGCAGCGTAAAGCGGCGCGGGCTGCCGGCAGTCGTGGTCCCAGAGCGAATAACCTGCCAGGGGTCGGAGCGGAGAATCTGGCGGACAGGGACCAAGCCGAAGAACAGCCCACTGAAGACCGCCAGTAGGAAGGCCAGAGCGTAGGTGCTCACGTCCGGATTGACCGGCACATTGATCGGGATATTCGGAATCGGGCGCCATGTGCTCAGGGCGCGCAGAATGACGAAGGCTCCCGACATGCCACAGATACCTCCAGCCAGAGAGACCAAAACGGCCTCCGTGAGGAGCTGGCGAAGGATGAGTTGGCGGCGCGATCCAAGAGCGATGCGGAGCGCGATTTCGCGCGAGCGGTCCGCCGTCCGGGCAGCGAAAAGGCTACCCAGATTCGCGCATGCGGCAAGAAGGATAAGACCGGCGAGGAGCATGAGCCCAAACATAAAAGCACGTGTGGGTCGACCCAGGGTATTTCCAGCCAGTCCGGGGCGGGACAAGGAGAATTTCAGGCCGTCATCGGATTTGGGATAGATCCTGGCCAGCGAATTTGCAATCGTGTTCAAGTCCGAAGCAGCTGCGGCGGGTGCTACTCCGGCCTTGAGGTGTCCGATCGCCCAGGTGTTATGGTTGCCGCGCTCCTCAAGCGAGATCCAGTCACTGATTTGCGGCGAGTTCACGATGGGAGCCCACAGATCGGGTGCGAAAAAAAGTTCGGTACCGCGGAAATCGGGGCGAGCAACCCCGATGATGGTGAAAGGATGCTTGTTGATCAGCACCGTCCGGCCCACTGCAGCCGGGTCGTCGTTAAAATGACTGTGCCATAGGGCATAGCTCAGAACGATTTCGGGCATGCTGTTCAGCCCGTGTTCTTCTGAAGCATGCATGAACCGGCCAAGATAGGGCTGAACGCCCAGGGCATCGAAGTAATTGCCGCTTACCGTATAGGGCCAGACGACCGAGGGATTTCCATGGCCTGTATCGAGCCCAACGCCGCCCATGATGTTGTATGCCACCAGCGAATCGAAGCTACGGTTATGGTCATGCAGGTCACGGTAATCCGGATACGACTGCGAAGGAGTTGTATCCGAACCGTAGGCGCGTTCCACCATGAACAGCGTTTCAGGGTGCGGCACGTTGAGCGGCCGCAGTATCAACGCATTCAGCACGCTGAAGACGATTGCATTGGCGCCAATGGCGAGTGCCAGCGTGAGCACGGCGGTAGAGGTGAATCCCGGCGCTTTTCGCAACTGTCGTAACGCGAGTCGTATATCGGCGTTCATGCTCCCCCTCGTTATGCTTGCTCGTCTATTCTCGTCGGGTTTCCCGGGACTTGTATCGGTTGTACGCACGATCAAGCAGGGCGGTTCCATTCTTAGTAGGAAGAGCAGGACAGACGGAAGGTGCGACAGGCAATACCTGCAGGCGCGGGGAAATGGTCACCCGCCACGCCATCACCGTGCGATGTGGTACGGCGTGTGGTTGAGCCGCTCAGCGCCGCTCTCCGTAATCAGGAAACCATCTTCGATCCGCAGGCCACCCCAGGGCGCGTTGAACAGCGGAATATCCACCGAAATCACCATCCTGGGCTGGAGGAGCGCGGCGCTGCTGGGTCCAAAAATAGGCGGCTCGAATTCGATAACGCCCACGCTGTGCACGCCTGAGTAAAGAAAATAAGATCCCAGGCCGGCGTCCTCCACAATGCGGCGCCCAATCGCCTCTACTTTGCGCCCTTCGGCGCCAGGCCGCATCGCGTGGAAGCAGGCCTCCTGTGCCTTGCAGGCTACTTCCACCGCACGGCGGATCTCTTCCCCCGGATCCCCTACCAGCACCGGCCTGCCGATGGCCGCGTGATATCCCTCATAACGCGGAGCGACCGTAAGCAGCACCAATTCGTCCGCCTGGATCGTCCGAAAAGTCGAGCGCGCCAGGATGGGCCGCGAGTTCGGGCCGGAGGCGACAATCGTATCAATGCCTGTGCCTTCGGCGCCCATGCGACGCATGGCATATTCCGCCGCGGCCGCCACTTCGCGCTCCACTACCCCCACACCAATCGCCTCCACCGCGGCGATCAGTCCCGCCTCCGCGATTCGATAGGCGTACCGCACGACGGCGATCTCTGCCTGCGACTTCTGTGCCCGAACATCACACATCGCGTTCTCAACGTCTACCCATTCTGCGTACGGGATGTTCGCCTCAAAGGAAGCCAGCAGGCCGGCGCTCATCAGCCCCCGTCCGGCCAAGCCGATTCTGCGCATCGAAGCGCGATCCTGGTTGGCTTTCCCGACGATGGCTTGCTCGACGATCTCACCCAGGCTTTGGATAATGCTGAAGGGATAGTCCTCATTGGGGTGCGTGAACTCGCGCAAAACGCGCACGTCGCAGATGCGGCCAGCCAGCAGCGCGTACTCGATTGTCTCCGGACCGCACAGCATGACGGGTAGACCATGCCGGAACAGGAGAACGCAGACGGGCTCAAAATGGACCGGAAAATTGGCCAGCCAGCGCGCATGGGCGGCTCCGAAAACCGCACGATCATCGGCGTAGGCTACCAGCAGATCAAGGTTCTCCCGATCCATCATGGTCTGAACCGCCGCCCAACGTTGGGGGTATTCTTCTACCGGGATGACCGGCTTGGCTGTCGTCTTCATAGCGTCATTGGATCACACAGGTCACGCGCGCGCCGGTCGCGTAGCGCGAGGCCTCTTATAAAGTTTTAGAATTCGATCCGGTTTCCGGTGATCCGGGAGCAATGCCGCAATGATTCACAAGCATCGAATCTTGCGACTGATGTCAACTCAAGCGATCTGGTCGCTTTTGCAGCTTAATCGCTTGCTCGGGGCAGGCTTTCACGCAGAGGCCACACCCCCGGCAAGCATCAGGGTCCAGGACAAACGCCTGCTTTCCGCCGTGCACGAGCAATTTGAACCGCCCGATCAACGGCAATTTGAGTTTCTCCTCAGGCGAGACCGTCCGGATGACGAGAACGTCGTAGGGACAAATGGGAACGCACGGTCCTGCTGCTTCGCAGCGCATGGGATTGATGACAGGCACCATCACACCCGGGTCAAACCTGCAGTTTGGCTCAGGTTTGATCACCGGCCTTCACCTGTCACCGGAACGGTCGAATGAGTCACCCAACATTCCTCAACGCTTGCAAGTTCCTTCAAAGGGGCTGCCCCGACGCCCTCGGGACCTCCTGCAAAAGCTACTTTAACCATCAAATTTGTCATAATCCTCACCTTCTTACTGGTTAACTGGCTCGTAAAACCACTTCCGGCTTAAGACGGAGTCCTCTTCAGTCGCTCGGCGCTCGGGTAAAACACTGTCTGTAATAACGTTTTAGAAACAGAAATATTGTGGTGGTAAACGTGAAAACCATTTTTTCTGTGCTCTGGATGATTAGCCGGGGAAGAGATCCACACTTCTGCGGAGCGGGCAAGCCGGGCGGAGGCCATTGAGGGTTCGTAACGACAGGCCGACAAAATTCAAGCGGCGTTCCCGCGAAACGGGGGTATCTATAAATTTCAGTTCGTCTTCGGTGAAGTTATCGAAATTGCGACTTCGCAGGTACTTGTCCAGGAGGTTTCACGGCAACTTGCCAGACGTAGACGAACAGACCACTCGACGAGTGCATTGGCCTGGAGTCGTTAGTGGAGAACACCTGGCCGCGCCGCTCGCATCCGGAGTCGACAATGCACTTCGGTTCTCAGTTAAGTTTTTCGGAGCACTGTCCGCAAAATAAGTTATCGCTATGGGCAATCACGCAACCCAATCATCGAATCGGCGCATGCTCTCCATGAGCTTGCATCCCAACAGGATGAGAGAGCCCCACAACATGAAGGGGATGCCATAGAGTAGGAGATGCTTGCGCGAACGGGCTAACTCAAACACCCGCACATTCACGATTGCGTATACGTTCGCTGAGAGATAAGCAATCGCCAAACAGCTCCCTACCAAGTTCTGCATCTTGTTGCTCCTTCTTTTACCGTGGGATCCTCTTGGGTGGGAGCGCGCAGTGGCGGCGATCAAGCCGCCGCCACTGCCTTCTATAGCGCATCAAGTGCGCACTGGTATGTGAGTCATTGAAAACCGTCCTCGACGTCAGCACCTTCCTGGACGGTCCAGACCTTGTCGACGGCCTACCACACGGCTTCTTGGGTGGCGCGATCGTGGACGTTTGGCTGGCGCCGCGCTCAGTTGGGCCTGTGAACTTCCCTTGAGCCGAGGCGAAGAATTGCCCTGAGACGTCGGTTCTGAGCGCCTAAGTTATGAACTGGTGAATTGCCTCGTTGGCGTTATCTTGAAATGAAGTGTTTTTCAAATCAGTAAAGAAGGTGCTCTGGTCCACCATGTCCCCTGATAACTTACCTTCTTTACTGGCATAAAAAACGCCGCTTTTATACCGCTCATCCGAAATGGCATCTACAAAGCGTTTTGCACCTACATCCAGCGTATGCACCATTCCGCCCATCAATGGAAAGACGATAGGCATCATCACGCGCTTCAACATAAAACGCATTGGCGGCGGAAGACTATCTGGCGCCTGAGTTCCTTTTGTATTCCCCGGGCTCACAGCAATAAACTTGAGCTTGGGGTACTTTCTTGCCATTGATAACGTCCACATGGTTTCCGCATACTTGACATATGCGTATGCATGCAATGCAACGAACCGCTTACCAAAATATGATCCATCAAGAACAGCAGCAAAATCATCTACAGAAGAAGTCCTCATTGAAACTCGTTTTACTCCGAGCATCTTTACTCCTGGAACAGCTTCCGCACTGACTGCTAGAACTGTTTTCCTTAACTTGTCCCGTTTAATCAATTCGTCCACTAGAATCACATTGCCTAAAATATTCGTAGCAGCTAATTGATTCATTCCGGAAGGTGTAGATTCCGCAGCCGTTTTCCCAATTACTCCACCTGCATTTAAAATGATTGCATCAATAGGTTCCTTTATTTCTTCTACTGCCTTTCTTACTGAAGTTGCATCCGTAACATCCCCAATAACAATGGCAAAAATCCTTTTCCCTGTTTGCTCCTCAAGGTCTTTTCTTGCTGTCTCTGCTCTCGCACGATTTCTGCAAAAAAGAATTACCTTTCTTGTTTCTTTTTTCAATGCTAACTGTCGAGCAGTCTCTTTCCCAAGACCAGCATTTGCTCCGGTTATCAAGATACTTTCGTTCATTTGTTTCTCCTTCTTAGGTTGTCAGTTACTTGGGGAATGGAGCAATCCGACAGTCAGTTGATGATGGCCGATCAGCGGGCCTCAGAAGCCTCGACGCCCGCCGCAGGCGCCGGTGACGAGTGCGATCGAATCTTCCATGAGTGGCTCCTTAGGGAAAGGGAAAGGTAGAACCGGAAGGCGCGAGGCCAGAGCCAGCTTGCCAATATCGAACTATTTGGTTGTATATTGGTAGCGTGGAAGGTGTCAAGGAGTTTTGAACTAAATGATTCAAAAACCTGCTAGACCACGGGGCCGACCGCGCAGCTTCGATGAGACGGGGGCGCTGGAAAAGGCGACTCAGGTGTTCTGGTCGAAGGGCTACGACGGAGTGACGATTGACGATCTCGTCGCCGGGATGGGTGTAGGGCGGCCGAGCCTGTATGCCGTCTTCGGGGACAAGCGGGCGATATTTTTACGCATCCTTAGGGCTTACGCAGAACGTAAGGGCGCTCTCGCAGCCAAAGCACTCCTTTCGCCACCGGGTCTTCGCGACTCGATCGCGGGCTTTCTGAGGTACGCCGTCGAAAGTGCGACCGAGAAAGGTTCCGCCCGGGGCTGCCTTATGATGTGCGTCGCGCCGCTTGTAAACGACGCTGAGGTCCAGCGGTTCCTGCAGAATGCAGCCACGGGCGGCTCGGCGCTGCTGGAGCGCCGTTTCCGGCAGGGGATCAGCGCGGGAGAAATCCCATCTGACTTTCCCGTAGCCGCGCGCGCAGTCCAGGTGACGGATCTAGCGCGTGGGCTGACCATGCGTGCGCAGATAGGCACGCCGCGCAAGACGCTCCTCAAAGATGCTGAGGAAGCGGCCAACTTGGTGCTCCTGCCGCGGCGCTTCTGACGGGTCCCCGCAAACAATTCACTTATATCGTGGCAGTCAAAGCTCAATCGGGAGCAAAGCGCAAAGACATCTACAGTGCAATCGCTGCAGGCCTTGCGGCGTGGCCTCCTGCGACTGTCCCAACATCGGAACACAGGCTGTTTCCCCCTACCAGAAAGAACGCATCCACTCGCCGTCGGCAGTAGTGAGCTCGCGTCAATGAATGAAAATCTTCCGGCATCCGGATGGCTCTCGGCGGCACACGATCCGGCGTGGTGGCTATGGTGCTGCGTGGGGCGCTCTGGCAGTTTCTCGTCGGCCTCGTGGTTGGCGTTCCAGCTGCGCTCCTCGCCGGCCATCTCATAACCCGCCTTCTTTATGAAGTTCGCGCTTATGACCCGCTCGCGTTTCTTGGTGCGAGTCTGCTCGTGACCACTTGTGCCACGGTGGCTGGTTTCATCCCCGCCGGACGCGCTGCTTCGATCGATCCAATGCAGGCTCTCCGAATGGATTGAAGAACATCGAAGCCGGCCATCTTAAAGCTGCAGTCGTATGCGCATCCTGGTTAATCCAGCGGAGGCCAGAAGAATCAGGCACGTAAAAACGATCGCCCGGATTACGCCGGGGCTACCCACGTTAAAGTGATTGTCCAGGTAGGTAAAGCCGGCGAGCGCTGCGAGGTAGTAGTAGATGTCAGGAAGCAAATAGGTCAACAGCGTATTCTCGCCAGCCGGTTCGACGAACCGGGCCCAGGTAGTCTTGCCGTGCACATCGCAGATCCAGTAGAGCAGCATGAACGTGAGCACACTTGCGCCAACACTCGCCAGGCACCAGGTGGGCGTGGCGCGAATCTTTGAGATACCCAGTGGTGCGAGCAGCCACGCTGCCGCGAGCGTGGCCATCGCGAAGGCAAGTGCCAGCCACATTCTTCCTCGTGGCGTCTTGCTTCCGTCTTTTCTAAGCAGGATCACCGAAGTCACGATGCCTGCCATGGTGATCGACGCCCATGCTCCGGAGTTAAACGGCCAGAGATAAAGAGGCAGTTTTCCAATAGCGAGCACATGTGAAGTCTGCAGCGCGCAAAGAGCCGTGAGCATAGTGAACCAGGCGAGCGGCATCCAGGGCCAGCGCCGCGTCGGGACGTAAAGCAGCGCGACCGCAAGGTAGGTGTAACCGATAAGGCCCAGGATCTCGGGATAGGAACCATCGATCCATCCCGCAGTACCCGCCGCAGTCGCGCGCCGGAAGATCGCGAAGACTGCTATCAGCATGAGCAGTCCGAGGATGCGGAGTCCGCGATAAAGATTGCGAAAGCGAGCATCGCGGTTCGGCGCCAGCCAGAAGAAGATCGCCCCCGCGAGCCCGAGCAACGCCCACGCCGCTTCTGAAATACCCATGCGGGCGGCATCAACCTTTTCCCCGTTGGCCAGGATCAGTCCCAGAACGATCAGGCCGAGGGCGCGAAGAGCGATATGGCGCCAGAGAGCAAGCTGCGACGGATTCAGTTCAAGCCGCCGTTCGATAGCAAGGGGCATCGACATGCCGACAATAAAGAGAAAGAACGGGAAGACCATGTCGACATAGGTCATGGCGTCCTGCTGGGCGTGGGCGTGATAGGTCCACCACGGCAGACCCTGGACGCCCGCCAGTTCATTGACGAAGATCATGACCATTATCGAGAGCCCGCGAAAGACATCGATGGATACTACGCGGCGAGCATCCATGCGACGCTCGCCCGGCAAAGCGGTGGAGACAGTGGAAGTGGCGCTCATCCTATCGTGCCCTGGGACCGTCAGGCTTCAGTCCAGTGTCAATCACGCCGAGCAAGGTGCCCGAAGGATCGCCCGCATAATCCCAGAACATGACGCCCTTGAGATGGTGTTCCTTTACGTACTTGCACTTGAGGGCAAGCGATTCCGGATCTTCATAGGAAACGAAAATCTGCTTTTCCGGGTTGTAAAGATAGGGCACGGAAGCCGAAGCGTCCCAATAGCGTGTATAGCCCTGGCCCAGCATGGTGCTCACAATCGCGGCATAGTTTGCGTAAACATTCGGAACGGGTTGACCGGTTTGAAACAGCCCGTGGTTGGTAGCTGGCACGTGGCCCCATACATGGCCGTAAAAGGGAACGCCGAGCACAAGTTTCCGTGCCGGCACACCGGCTTGCTCATATTCGCGTACCGAGCGATCAGCGGAGATGGCCTTTGGATCGGCCGGGTCGGTAAACAAAGGCGCGTGGTTACCAGTTGTTTTGTCATCCCCAGGCTCATAGTAGTCATAGGCCATCAGGTTCACCGTGTCGACGTACTTCGCCACCTCATCCATCTCGGTGTGTTCGAGAAACTCCTGAGATGCGCCGGTGGCGATGGTGAGGTAAACAGGATGGTGCAGCTTGCCGGCAATTGTATCGAAGCGACGACGGAGTTCCTTCAGCAGTAATGTATATGTCTGCTTATCTTCGGGGCGGAAGGTATGACCAGCGCCGCTCATGCCGGGATATTCCCAGTCGATGTCCAGGCCATCCAGATGGTATCGGGTAACAAAGGCCTCAACGCT
The DNA here is from genome assembly GCA_963758385.1 of uncultured Acidobacteriaceae bacterium. GTDB lineage: Bacteria > Acidobacteriota > Terriglobia > Terriglobales > Acidobacteriaceae > PALSA-350. The sequence goes on from CAVWVA010000004.1 coordinate 790,850, forward strand.
ATCGATGAAAACGGCGCGACTCGCCGGGGTCAACGCCGCGTCTGAAAATCCGCCCGACCACAGCCAGCCGCCCACCGAAACCAGGATGGTGAGGTGTGGGTTGTCTTTCTTGAGCGCGGTGAGTGCGGCAAGATTGGCTGCATCTCCAGGCGCCCCCTCGACGATGCGCCCCTTCGCGATGTTGGCGAAGGCGTAGTTCACTCGTGTCAGCTTCTTGCCATCGATCGAGCCCGGCGCGATCGGCAGGCCTTCGCTGAAGACGTACGCCACGACTACAGGTTCGGTGGCTGGGTATTGCTGGCTCCATACGCGGCAGGTCAGCGTGACAAAGAGGAGCGCGGCAATCCCAACTCTCCCGATATTTCGGAAAGAATGGTGAAGCGGCGAAGTGCGGCGTGGAGCAACGTGCCTGCACCGGAATGATATTTGCAACAACTGCCTCCAGAAAGCGCCGGCCGCGGATTGGCTGCGTCCGATGCCAGCGTATATGCGATCATTCACTTTTGGCAACAAATGTTGGCTGGCGAAACTCGCTTTGCAATCCAGGTTTTGTAAGAGACCATTGTTGGGACCGTCGCGATAAGTACATACGATGAAAAATCTTTTTGAACCCACTCTGGCAGAAGACATAAAGCAGCGAGTCATGCGCCTCCATCCTGAGAGTGAGCGCCTCTGGGGCAATATGAGCCTTGCCCAGACCCTGGCGCATTGTACGTCTGGCATACAGATGGCGACGGGCGTCATCAACCCCAAACGTGCTCCTTTTCCGGCCAACGTTATGGGCCCGCTCATAAAGCCCCTGGTCTTCGGCAACGACAAGCCCATGCGCCGCAATTCACCATCCTCGCCGGAACTCTTCCCGGCACACCCCACACAGTACGACTTAGAGCGCGAACGAGCAGAGCTCATCACTGCGATCGATAGCTTCGTCACCAGGGGCGCAGCCTGCTGCTCCCGGCACCCGCATCCTTTCTTTGGTGCGCTCAAACCGCAGCAGTGGGCCATCCTCATGTACAAACACGTCGACCATCATCTACGACAGTTCGGGGTCTAACAGGGCTCCCATACAAACAGAATCCGGGGCACACGGATTCGCGGTGCATCACGCGAGCGACTTCACCTCGATTTTGCGAAACCAAATCTCCGCATATTCGATCTCGATGGCGAGCTTTCCTCGCGTCAGGGGGATGAATTTTCCAGGTTGATTGGGGTCGGGTTGTTGCAGCGTCGTCAACACGTTGACGAGTCGTCCATTCACGATGTGGGCGGCCCGGTCACCCTGCCAAATCACCTCAACGACATTCCACCCGTCGAGCATCTCGAAGTTGCCGTCCTTTATCTTTCGCCCGGTCGTGGGCTCCACGGCCGGCACGCCTTGCTTCGCCTCGCCGCCGATGCCCGGGTTGGGCCAGCCGTTCGGACCAGGGGCCTGTTCAAACAGTCCATCGCTGTGTCGCGGTTGCACACCGCGCACCCCGTTCACCAGGTAGGCATCGCCCACATCGTCTTCTTCGATCTGGCATTCGACACAGGTAGGCCAAAGGATGTCGGCGCCCACCAGGCCGTAAAGAATCCCGTTATCGCGCTTGGCAAGCGTCTGCGGCGGAAAGCGCTTGACGCCCCACTTGTATTCCACGCGGATGTGGACGTTTTCAAACTCCTCGTGGGTGGCGAGATAGCCGGTTTCCATGGGCTCGGCGGTGACCTCGTTTCCCAGAATGTGGAGCATCTCCTGCTCCATCATGACGATCTTTCTGGATTGCGCGACGTCCTTACCCGACTTTTCCAGCATCGAGTACCAACCGTTCAGGTCGCGGCCATTGAGCAGAGAGATCCATCCGTCCGCACCGGCCGCAGGCAACGAATGCGATCCAGCGGCGGCCTGCGCGGAGGCCCAGCGTGGCAGGGGCCATGCACCAGCGACCACAGGCAGGCTTGCCTTGAGCAGATCTCGACGATTCATCATGCGATTTTCTCCTTGCGTTCTTCGCTGCGGGCCAGCGGAGTGTCGCCCGTGTGGCACTAGCGAAAGAGTACACGCGTTTCCCGGCGAGGTCTCTGCGCAACGCTTACGTCAATTGCCAGCGCGGTGCTTTGGGTGACACACTTTGAGGCGGCAACCAGATTCCCGCAATGCAATCTGTCCGGTATATTGTGATTCTCCAGGCGTAAGCTCTGGCAAACATTTCTTATAGGAGGCTGCATGGCTTCAATTACTGGCTTTGGCGGTATTTTTTTGCGAGCGGATGATCCAAAAGCTTTGTATCATTGGTACGAGCAGCATCTCGGTCTGGTGAAGTCCGGCGGAGCTTTCGGGTTTCCTGCCCCGACGCAATACCCGCAGGTGATCTTCTCTCTTTTCAAACAAGACAATGCCTACTTTCCTCCGGCGCAGAAAGCAATGATCAATCTCCAGGTGGACGACCTGGATGGTGTGCTGGACCGCTTGATGGCTGAAGGGGTCACGGTCGATCCAAAACGAGAAAGCTACGATTTCGGAAAGTTTGGCTGGATCACCGATCCGGAAGGAAATCGGGTCGAGCTTTGGCAGCCTGTCGCAACGGAATAAGGCTCGCATTGAGCTTTGCGTTTCCCACATCTCGTAACAACACGAGATGTGGGGCACCCTTTGAGTTTTCGCGCGATCAACAGTTAAGGATAATGCTAAGACATGCCGGTAATATCGCCGTGCTCATCTACGTCAATTGCCAGCGCGCGGGATATTTTGGGTAGTCCTGGCATGAGCATGATTGCGCCTGAGACGACGACGAGAAAGCCTGCGCCTGCGGAAAGTGTGATGTCGGTTACGTGCAGCGTCCATCCCGTCGGCGCGCCCAGCCGCTTGGGATCGTCGCTGAGCGAATACTGTGTCTTGGCGATGCAGATGGGCAATTCACCGAAACCCCAGCGGGTGAAGCGGGCGAGGTTTTCCTTCGCGCGCTCGCTTAGCTCAATTGCGTCCGCTCCGTAGACTTTCTGCGCCACCCTGGTGATCTTTTCTATTGCCGGGTCCCCAAATTCGTAGGCCGTGGTCAGCTCGACCTCCGGGTTCGCTTCGATTACGTCGACCACTTTCTGCGCCAGCGCCGCTGCTCCTTCTCCGCCTTTTGCGTACGCCTCAGAGAGCGCGAAATTCGCTCCGCGCGCTTCGCAAAACGTACGCAGCGTGTCGAGATCCGCCTCGGTATCGGCAGGGAATCGATTGATTGCGACCACCACAGGCAGTCCAAAGCCGCGAACAATGGCAATGTGTTTTTCCAGGTTTGTGGACCCTCGCTGCAGTTCGCCTTCGCCCTGTTGCCTGACGCTCTGAACCGTTGTCACCAGCACGGCAACGGAAGGCTTGATGCCGGACAAGGGGCTTACCAGGTCCATGTACTTTTCAAAGCCCAGGTCCGATGCGAAGCCAGTCTCGTTGACCACGTAGTCCGCCATCTGCATCCCCATCTTCTGTGAGATGACGGAGCTGGTGCCGTGGGCGATGTTTGCAAAGGGCCCGCAATGCACCATCGCCGGCGTGCCTTCGGTGGTCTGCACCAGGTTCGGCTGCAAGGCTTCGTCTAACAGCGCCATCATCGGCCCGGTCGCGTTCAGGTCTGCCGCGCGCACCGGATTACCCTTGCGGTCCTGCCCGACCACGATCCTCGCCAACCGGGCGCGCAGGTCTTCGCGGCCGGTAGCCAGCGCCAGGATGGCCATGATCTCCGAAGCCGCCGTAATGAGAAAGCCGCCGGGACGATTGCTGCCATCGCGTTGCTTCTTGTCCGCGGCGGTTACGTTGAGGGTGATGTGGCGCAGCGCGCGATCGTTCATATCCAGCGTGCGCGGCCAGGTGATGCCTTGAGGATCGAGGTCAAGTTCATTGCCATGGAACATGTGCGAATCGATCAGCGCCGCCAGCAGGTTGTGCGCGGAGGTGATGGCGTGAAAGTCACCGTGGAAGTGAAGATTGATCTTCTCCGCAGGCTCCACTTGCGAGCGCCCGCCACCGGTCGCCCCGCCCTTCATACCAAACACCGGGCCCAACGAGGGCTCACGCGATGCCAGCACCGCACGCTTACCGATCTTCTCCAAGCCTTGCACCAGGCCGATCGAGGTAACGGTCTTGCCTTCGCCGGAGATGGTTGGTGTGGTTGCGGTCACCAGCACCAGTTTGCCGGCGCGGCGGAATCGTGCGTCTTTGAGCAGGTCAAGGCTCAGCTTCGCACTGACCGGGCTGCGCTTCTCATAGAGGTCTTCTGTCAGGTCCAGCTTGGCGGCAACCACTTCAATCGGCAGCAGGGTTTTCTTCACGCAATGGCCTCGGGAAATTTCATGCAACTCGATTTTTTCACGTCTTGCTCATCCTCCAAACTTTGTCTGTTACCAGCCCATTTGCCGCATTCTCTCCAGGATGAGCGCACTCGACTGATTCATGCGCGCGGGCCGTCGCTTCAGCGGAGCCGGCAGAATCGCGGCGAGCCGGGCCGCCTGTTCCCGGTCGGTATTGCGGGCCGCGGTTCCGTCGTAGGCATGACAGGCTGCGTCCGCACCATAAATCGCGGGTCCCCATTCGACCACATTGAGGTAGATCTCCAGAATGCGTTGCTTGCCGAGAAAAAGTTCGGCCAGGGGCACCAGGGTAAACTCCGCGCCCTTGCGCAGGATCGAGCGGCCGGTTCCGAAGAACAGGTTTTTTACCAGCTGCTGGGTAATGGTGGAGGCCCCGCGGCTGCGGCCGCCCTCCAAATCATCGCCGGCGGCAATTTGGATCTCGTGCCAATCGAAGCCATGGTGCTGGTAGAAGCGCGCGTCTTCCGAGGCGACGACAGCATGCTGAAGATTGGGCGAGATTTGACTGAGCGGAATAAATTTATAGCGTTTGCGATACGGCGTGTCGTGAGCCCAGGCCTGCAGGCGGCGCTGGATTTGCACTGCCGTGGTCGGTGGATCGATCCACCGGGCGGCCAGAAGCAGAAGCGCGGTGAGCGACCAGAGAATCGCCACACCGATGCCAAGCCATCGAACAAAGGATCGTAGGCGATCTTTCTGAAGCAGGGTCCTGAAGTACGCCTGGGGCCGTGTAGTCACTTATCAGGATCATAACCGGCGCAGGCCTAGTCCTTGTGCCTGATCTAGTGCGGTCCCGGCATCTTCGGCGGAACTCGAAGCGATGGCCTATCGCGATGGACTGAATAAATATCTGAATTCGATGGATGGTGGCCAGGGAACCTCTCCCTGGCCACTATGCGAAGGTGGGTTAATCGTGTGACGACGGGAGGTGCAACAAGCTGCTCGAGCAGCTCACCGGCGCCGCGGTTCCCGCGAATTCGCCGAAGTCTTCGCCGCTGAATGCTTCTTTTGAGTCCCCGCGCTTCAGCTGGATGTAATCCGATGCGATCGAGCCGGAGCCCAAAAGGCCCGGGTCGGCGCTGACAACGCTTACCGTCAGCTCTTTGCCGTCGGTGGAGAGGCACCCGGCACCGGCCGTCGTCAAAATGACGGTAGAAGCGGTCTTGGTGAAGCCTGCCCACGGTGCGCATTTGCCTTCCCCCGGCAGAGCAAAGGATGGCGCGATGAAGGTCGTGCCTCCGTGGCCGAAGCCGCCCTCGGTCTCGATGCAGTAGTTTGCGGCAAAGCTGGGAACGGGGGCGATCAGCCCGAGCAGCAGAAACAGATGAGGTGTTTTGAGGCGAAACATAAGTTGGTTCTCCTTGCGTTCGGTTGGGACCGTAGGCGCGGCGCCAGAGCTGGCAGCCCCGCCGGTCGTTAACTGTGCACACTAAGTGACGTTGCTATAGCTCTCAACCTGAGCGAAGAAATCTTGAAGAAGTGGCGGTGCGTCGTGCGTTTCTCCCTGGGATGGATTGGCCGACGTTTCGGACACCTCTCACCTGGATAAGCGCAGAAGGAAAAAACATTTCAGCGATCATTCGGTAACCAGGCCAGGGGTACCGACCTATTCCCCAAACCAAGTTACCCGGAGTTTTCCGCACCTATAACTTTCTCCCCGACGCAGGTATCGGCATAGGTATCGTGGCGCGGGCCGCAAATTCGTTACAGAAAGTGTGGATTGTAGCGCACGGAGTTCGCATGCCAGGAGGCCCGGTTTTGAAGGTCTCAAGCTTCGCGGCCACACCTTTCGATCACCATGCGATACACTCTGTCCCTGGAGTCAATCAATGCAAATGCCAATATTGACGCTGACCCATGGAATCCCCCTCTGGTTCCTTGTGCTCAGTTTGTTTCTACCCAGGCTGTCGCTGTTTATCGGATGGATCCATGCGTGGTGGTTTTTCGTCCCCCAGCCCTGGGCTGCTGTGTTGTGGGCTCTGCTTCCCAGGGTGCTGGTCCTGATCTTTATTCATGCGCACCAGGGATACGACGTGTGGTTCTGGATACACCTTGCGGCCGCGATCCTGGCATGGAGTGGTGGGCTTTCCCACAACAACAGAAGGCGACGCAGAAGGCGCACCTAGCGCATTCTGTGCGGCGGTCTTGAGCAATCCCAATGAGACGAAAATTATCCTCTCTCGTATTGTCCGGCGCCCTGGTGACCTTGACCTTTCTGGGCACGATGCCGGCGTATGCCGCCGAGCATCCGGCTTCGATGCCAAGCCAGAACGATGTCGACTGGCCTGTCTACACCGGGCAGGTGGAAGGCCAGCACTATTCCCCCCTGACCCAGATCAACCCAACCAATGTGACGAAACTCAAGGTCCAGTGGACCTACGACACCGGGGAAGAAGGCATCATCGAGACCAACCCTCTGATCGTGAGGCGGGTTCTCTATGCATATACGCCATCGGAGAAAGTAATCGCTCTGGATGCTGCCACGGGAAAGCTGCTATGGAAGTTCGATTCCGGCATTAAAGCAGAACACTGGGCGCGAGGATTAACTTACTGGACGGACGGCAAAGAAGAGCGAATCTTTGCGGGCGTGATGAACTTTCTCTATGCGCTCGACCCTAAGACGGGAAAGCCGATTCCTTCTTTTGGGGAGGAGGGCAGGGTCGATCTGAGAACGAATCTTCGCGGCGACTACAAAGACCACTACGTTTCCATGGACTCGCCCGGTCTCATTTATAAAGACCTGATTATCGTGGGCGGAGAAATGCAGGAGACCCTTCCTGCGCCGCCCGGGGATATCCGCGCCTACGATGTGCGCACGGGAGAGCTTCGATGGAGCTTCCACACCATTCCTCACCCTGGAGAATTCGGGTACGACACCTGGCCCGCGGACGCCTGGAAGACCTCGGGCGCGGCGAATAATTGGGCCGGCATGGCCCTCGATGCGGCACGCGGAATCGTCTACGTGCCCACCGGCTCCGCAGCCTTTGATTTCTATGGCCACGACAGGATCGGCGATGATCTTTTCTCTGATACGTTATTGGCCCTGGACGCAAATACCGGGAAACGAATCTGGCATTTCCAGGCCGTACACCATGACCTATGGGATCGAGACTTTCCTTCGCCTCCGGTACTGTTAACCGTCAAGCACGATGGAAAGTCCATCGACGCCGTCGCGCAGACCACCAAGACCGGCTACCTGTACCTGTTTGACCGGGTTACGGGAAAGCCTCTCTTCCCGATCGAAGAGCATCGCTATCCCGCCAGCACTGTTCCCGGGGAAGTAGCCTCACCCACCCAGCCGATCCCTCTCAAGCCCGCACCCTATGCGCGGCAACTGCTGACCGAAGACATGCTGACGAATCGAACACCGGAAGCGCATGCGTGGGCCGTAGAGCAGTTCCGGACCTTCCGCAGCCAGGGACTCTTCATTCCGTTCGCTCTTGACAAACAAACCGTCAGTTTCCCTGGGTTCGATGGTGGGGCCGAGTGGGGCGGCCCGGCAGTCGACCCGCGAACCGGAGTCATTTATATCAACGAGAATGAAATGGCCTGGACCGGTGGTCTTGCTGAGGACAAGCCTGCCGGTTCCGCGGGCGAGGCTATCTACCATAGCCAATGCAGCGTGTGCCACGGCGCCGATCGCAGCGGGTCGCCGCCTGCGTTTCCCTCGCTGATCGATGTCAACAAACGTCTGACCGAGCCGCAAATCATCGCCACCATTCATCAAGGGAAGGGGCGGATGCCGGCTTTTGCCAGCTTCTCCGACGTGCAGCTGCAGAGTCTTCTGCAGTTCCTGGGCGGTAAGCAGGAAATAACGGCTGCGCCTGCCCCGGGTTCTCAGGAGCCACGATACAGCTTCACCGGGTACAAGAAATTTCTGGATCCTGATCGCTACCCGGCCATCGCTCCCCCATGGGGAACCCTGAGCGCGATCGACCTCAACACAGGAGAGTATTTGTGGAGGATACCGTTTGGTGAATATCCGGCTCTGGCAGCCAACGGGATGAAGAACACAGGCACGGAGAACTACGGCGGGGCAATCGTAACAGCCAGTGGACTGCTTTTCATCGGGGCTACAGTCTTCGATCACAAATTTCATGCTTTCGATAGCCGAACGGGAAAGCTGTTGTGGGAGGCGCAATTGCCCTACGCGGGACGAGCCACCCCGGCAACCTATAAGGTGGACGGGAAGCAATATATCGTTATCGCAACCGGAGCAGCAAGATTTGTACCGGCTCCGGCGGAGGGAATCTACGTCGCGTTTTCGTTACCGTGAACTACGCGGGCAGCATCACTTCCATAGGAACGTATCGCCGAAGTAACCTTGGTTGTTTTGCCCGCCGAACAGGACCAGCTCGCCGTGGGAGGAGTCGTAGGTCATGCCCTGGTCGAAGCGCGGCGCTGGCTGACCCGTATCGGGCTCCTCGGTCCAATCGGATCCATTCCACACCCAGGTATCATTCAGAGGATTTTTGCTAACATCCACACCGCCGAACAGAACCACTTTGCCTCTCACCGAGTCGTAGGCCATGGTGTGAAAAGAGCGCGGGGATGGGGAATGGGCAGGTTTGAACGAGGACCAGTTCGATCCATTCCAAAGCCAGGTGTCGCTCTCCACAGTGCCATCGGCGGCGATGCCCCCGAACAGCACGACGTTGCCTTTCGCCGTATCGTAGGCCATGGCGTGGCCTTCCCTGGCCGAAGGCGTCTCCGAAGGATGCTCCTGTGTCCAGTTCGAACCGTTCCAAACCCAGGTGTCGGGGCCTGCCTTGAGCATTTGCTGCCCGCTGAACATGACCACTTTATTATCAGAAGAGTCGTAGGCCATGGCGGAGGCGACGCGGGCCGGCGGAACGTTCTTAGGGTGCTCCTGCTTCCAGTTGCTTCCGTTCCACACCCACGTGTCGCCGAGCAAGTTCAAGGTGGCGCCGATCCCTCCAAACAGGACCACGTTTTTGGCTCCCCCATCGTAGGCCATGGAGTGAAAGTAGCGCGGAGAAGGATGGGTCGCTGGGTGCTCCTGCGTCCAGTTGTGGCCATTCCACAAGAATGTGCCGCTGAGTAAGTTCTCGTCGGGTCCAAGTCCGGCAAACAAGACGACTTTACCCGCCGCCGCGTCATAGACCATGGCGGGGCTGGTGCGCGCGGAGGGGTTGGTCTCCGGGAACACCTCAGTCCACTTGGGCGTCTTGGAATTGCCGGGGGTGACAGGGGAAGAGAGCAGTTGAGCCAGGCTGGGAAGGCTTCCCAGCATGAGGAAGAGTGAGGAGACCCTGAAAAGGCTGCTGCGCATTTGAGTTTTCCCTTTGTCTCTCAGTAGGAGTGGCCGATGTTTCGGCCTCAGCGGGTTCATCCGACGATCAGCCGGTTCTCACTTCGATAAGCGCAAAAGAGAAAAACATTTCACAAAAATGTCGGGGGAGAATGCGTCGACATGATACGTATTGCGGGGATACGCGAAGTCACCGTAACTGCAGACCCCGGTGCGCTTAACCACGCCCCAACTCTCGATCAAAGAAGCTCGCCATATAGCCCCAGGCCTCGCGCGACTCCGGCAACGTGTTGTTATTCCAAAAACAATGCGGCAATCCCTCGAACACGATCAATTGCGATTGATTTCCTGCCCGCACGAACGCACGGCTCAACGAACTGGTAGCACTCAGCAACAGGTCGCGTTCACTCGTGATAAACAGCGTTGGCGGCATGTTGTGCAGGTCAGCGTTGATCGGCGACAACACCGGATCCAGCGGATCTGTCTTCCCGACATATTCCGGATCAAGAACGCCATCGGGGATCGGCACATACCCGCGCAGCCCATCCGTGTTGTAGAGCGACCGCGAGTCGCCTCCATTGGCCATGCTCGCCGGCGCCGAAAACGGGCCGAGCGCCGCAGGCATCGGCAACTTCAACTGCTTCATCTTCACCGCAGCCTGCAAGGTAAGCCCGGCGCCCGCACTGCTGCCAAAGATGCCAATGCGATTCGGCTTGTAGGTCTTCAACAACTCCTTGTAAACCGCGATCACATCCTCCACGCCAGAGGGAAACGGATGTTCCGGCGCCAGCCGGTACAACACACTCACAACGCGCACGCCTGTCAGCCCCGCCACGGGAATCGATTCCGAGTATGACCCCGAATCCGCATTGAACCCACCGCCATGCAGACAGATCAGCACGCGATCTTTGTGCTTTATCGTGGCCGGCACTACCTCGTGCACCGGCACGCCTGCCACCGAGCTGTCTTTCACCGTTACGGGAAACATCTTCAGCAACTCATCGCGCTTGCTGGCCTGCGAAACTTCCAACCCGGTGCGCCGCTGCTCAATCGTTTGCGGAACATCCGAATCCGTGGAAAGCGGACGGCTTAGCCAGGCCTTTGCCTCAGGACTAAGCCCCTGGGGCAGCGGCACCACACGCTGCATCCGCACGGTGCCGTCGGCCTCCGTAACCGCATGGTTCGCGGTGATCGTCGCCGCAGGATTCTCCTGCGCAACAGCCACTAATCCCATCGACAACACAGCCACAGCAACACAATGCATCATCGGTCCAGCCTCCACGGTCCAGCCTGCACCCACCACTATCGCAGGTTCCATGGGAACTGGGCCTCTTTTATGGCAGCAACGCCGGCGCATCGCCAAGCGTCAAGGAAGAGTCATGGGTCGTCGGCCAATTCTCCGCGAGCGGATGGCGGACCGAGTGCCTAGTTAGCTCTCAACAGTTGCACCTGGTTGGAGAAAAGGGCTCCGCTCGCGAGAGAGGAGCCCGGGGAACGGGTTTTACTTGACCGTTAGCTTCAGGTTGATGACCTTAGACACGGAGCCTGAAGTCGCCGTGACCGTCATGGCGTAGTTCTGCGCAGCCGGCGTGGGGGTTATGGGGGCGGAGTTGTTGCTACCACAGCCGTTCAAGCCGGTGAGCACACTCAACAAGAGCAGGCAAAGCAGTCCCGCCATCCGCTTGCCGGAACGGCGAAAGCGGCCGGCAAAGGGGAACAGGAGTATCCCCAGAGCCAGCGGGCTGAGCCGGCGAGCGATCGCCATTGTCTTCTTAACCGCAGACTGTGATCCGACGGTCATGGTTAGCGTGACCGCGGTTGCCCCGTTGCCGGCTGTGACGTGGGTGGGATTGAAGGTTGCCGTGGCCCCGGCCGGCCCACCGGCGACGGTGAAGGTTACATCCGCACCAAAAGTGGCGGAGCTGCCCGGAGTCACCATGAACGCATAAGTTGCCGTGCCGTCTGAGTCGACATTGGTCGTCGCCGTGCCCCCGATGAGCACAAACGACATCGCATTGTTGGAAACCACAAATGCGATCGCGCTTGAAGTGGACGGACCCAGGTTGGGGTCGGCAGGATAGCTGGCCGTAAGGCTGTTTGTACCGATTGGCAGCGAGTTGAGAGTCAGCGTTGCGACGCCGCCAGTCAGCGTGCTGGCTCCGATTTTTGTGGCGCCGCTATAGTAGGTAATGATTTCGCCGTTGGTGCTCACTCCCTCGGGAGATGCTGGACTCAGCGTGGCCGTCAGTACCACCTGGTCACCAAAGTCGCTGCCGCCGCCCGGGTTTGCCGTCAGGGCCAGCGTGCTGGCGCCGATGGCCGCGGTCAACGGCGTTGAGGACGATTGGCTGGCGGCATAAGGGGGGGTCGCTGGATAACTTGCCAACACGTTATGCGTTCCCGTACCAAGGGGAGCTACGTGGGCCAACGTGCCCTGCGCAGCCTGTTGCAGCTGGGTAAGTAAAACCGTCATGGTGTCGGTGTTGTAGTCGGGGAAAAGCAGGTCCGGTAAGCCATCCCCATTTAGATCGACCGCCACGACGTCATAGGGGCCGCTGCCCGAGGATGGCAGGGCGGTCGAGGCGGTAAACGTACTATCGCCGTTGCCGAAAAATATGGACACGGTCCCATCGGTATAGTTGCCAACGGCCAGGTCGGTCTTGCCGTCGCGGTTAAAGTCGGCGATGGTTAGGGCAAAGGGACCGCTGCCCGTGGTGAGATTGGCCTGGGCAGTGAACGTACCGTCCCCCGCGCCCTGAAGCACAGACACGGTATTGTCATCGTAGTTGGCAACTGCAAGATCTGCCTTGCCGTCGCCGTTGAAGTCGCCGGAAACGAGATAACACGGTTCGCTGCCCACATTGACCGTGGAAGCCGAGAACGTACCGTCCCCATTGCCCAGCAGGATGGTGACCGTATTGTCAGATTCGTTTGCCACCGCGAGATCGGCCCGGTGATCTCCATTGAAGTCGGCGACGACCAAACCGAAGGGGTCCCCGCCGGTGGCCGGGCTCGCGGATGCGGCGGTGAATGTGCCATCCCCGTGGCCCAACTCGATCGTGATGGAGCTACTGCCATAGTTGGTCACAGCGATATCGGCATTGCCGTCGCCATTGAAGTCCGCGGTCACCGCCCGGTAGGAATAACCTGGAATCGCTACGGGTGTGCCCTGGGTAAACGTTCCATCTCCATTGCCCAACAGGATAAATATCTGACTGCCTTCGCTGGTGATCGCGAGATCCGGCTTGCCATCCGCGTTCCAGTCGCCGACGGTTGCCCCAATACCCTCGTAGTAAAGGACGGGGGCCGCGGAGAATGTACCATCCCCTTTGCCAAGCAACACGGTAACTGTTTCGTCTTCGTAGTTGACCACCACCGCATCCGCAGTTCCGTCGCCGTTAAAGTCCGCCGTCACCACCGCGTAGGGATATTCGCCGGTGGCCAACGTGCGAGCGGTTTGAAAGCTCAGGCTGCTGGTCGCATGGCTTAATGCAGCGGTACCCAGCAATGCATTGCTGTTACTCATATCCAGGAACGAAAAAGTACCCTCCACAGGTATGTCGAGGTTGCTCTCGCCGGTGATCGTTGCGGTCAGCGTGTAGTTGCCGGCGCTGCCAGTGGAAGCGATGGTGGTTGTGGTGGGGTAGCCACCGGTCACGTTAAGAGGCTGCACGCTCGAGGTGCTGGCCGTCCCGTAATAATCCACCAGGAAAACGGCCTTGTAACTATGGCTGCCGATGCCGGGAACAAAACTCATGGCTGCTGTGCCCGCGCTGGTTATCTGGGCGGTACCCAGCAAATGGATACCGAGACAATCGTTCGCCATCGCATCGCAGAAGTTTACCTGGCCGACCAGCGAGGGCGGCGGCGCGCCGTTTGGGTGCCCGCCATTTACCCGGATGCCCACCGAGGGCACGGCGGCGAGCCCGCTCACGGTCGCCGTAAGGGTGACGACCGTTCCTGCCGGCGCGGAGGAGATGGGTTTGGCGTTGGCGGAGACTATCAGGCTGGTGGTTGTGGCCGCGACGCCCTCTATTGAAACCGTGCTGGATACGCTTGGAGCAGTGCCATCGCTGCCCGCGTAGCTGGCCTCCACCAAGTGGGCGCCGACGCCGACCGGGGTGACGCTGGAGGCGGTGGCAGTGGCGGTTTCGGTAATTTGCGTGGCCAGTACCGTCACGATGGCGTTCTCATAGTCCGTCGTCGCCAGGTCAGGCACGCCGTCTCCATTGAAGTCGCCCACGGTCAATAGGTAGGGACTTTGGCCGGCGCCCGGCGTCCCTCCGGAAATAAAAGTCCCATCCCCCTTGCCCAACTGGACGGCGACCGTTTCTCCCTGCAGGCTCGCCGCGGCGAAATCGGGGATACCGTCCTGATTGAAGTCCGCTACCACGAGACCATAAGCGCCTGTCCCGACCAACGGGGCCACGGGCTGGGCGGTAAAGTTACCGGTCCCGTCGCCGAGCAGGATGGACACCGTGCCGTCCTGAGCGTTGGTGACCGCCAGATCAGCGTTGCCATCTGCATTAAAGTCGGCCACCGTCACATTCGTCGCGTCTGCGCCAGTGGGCGAAGAAGCCCCCGGGGTGAAACTTCCCGTGCCGTCGCCGAGCAGGATCTGGATTTGGTTCGAGGAGGAACCAGCCGCGGCTAAATCGAGATGGCCATCGTTATTGAAATCGCCAACTGCAATTCCATAAGGAGCGGCCCCGGCGCCGGGGGTTTCGAGCACGGTGAAGGTACCGTTCCCGTTCCCTGCCAGGATGGTGACGGTGTTATCCGTGTTGTTGACGACGGCGAGATCCTGATTGCCATCTTCATTGAAATCACCCGTTGCCAGGCTCGCCGGGTTGTTGCCTACCGCGGGACTCGCTGCCGCGGCAAAGGTGCCGTTCCCATTGCCCAGCAGGATAGTCACGGAGTCGGAGGCGTTGTTCGCCACCGCAAGATCGACTTTGCCGTCGCCGTTGAAGTCTGCCGCGACGATGCCAAAGGGGGAGACGCCGGTTGCCGGGCTGGCATTTACCTGGGAAAAGGTTCCATCCCCGTTGCCTAACTGGATGGTCACTGAGTTGCCATAATAGTTCGCGACGGCAAGATCCGCGATGCCGTCTCCGTTGAAATCGGCGGTGGCGATGCCGAAGGGATAGTCCCCGGTCGCCGGGGTCGCAGGAATTGTGAATGCCGTGGCACCGATGCCGGGTCCCAGAGAAGCGGTGGCGAGGGCTGCGTTGCCGTAGCTGGTGTCGAGAAACGAGACGGTCCCGACAGGCACCGCTGACGGTGCGCCTACACCCACCACGGTGGCCGTAAACAGGTTGTTGCCCAGGCTATCGATGCTGGTGAATGAGGTGGTCGTGGGATAACCGCCGGCCCCTGTCACGGTCAGCGCAGATGCGCTCGATACACTGCCGGCATGGCTGCCCGAGGGTATGAAGACCGCCTTGTAACTAAAACTGCCGATACCCGGGATGAAACTGATCGATGCCGACCCGGTTATTGTTAATTGCGCCATGCCCAGGCGATGGATGTCGGTGCAATGGGGGGCGTTCGCATCGCAGAAAATCACCTGGCCGGTAGTCACCGGGTTACCGGCAAGCGTGACATTCGCGGTCAGCGTCACCTCGCTCCCGGCCACCACCGTGGTCACAGCATTGCCGCCGGACTTCACGGCAAGCGTAGCCGTGGTTGTATTCGCCGCCCAACCCGGAGCAGTTGTTGCCCACGCCAGAGTCAGAACAGCGGACGTGATCGACAGCCGATGGACGCGGGGGACAGACGTGTGGATACGGGCGAAAAAGCGAACAGCGAGGTGAGTCAGATACATGGTAGATACCCTCATGAAGGTCGTTCCTGGCTATACATCGGCGCGAGGCCGGATACCATCGAGGGTGGAACAAAAGAAGTAACCTCGACCCTTTTGGGGTTACAGGCTGGGAATGATGCGAAGCTCCGAGGTGTGCAGGCTCAGAGGAAGAGGGCGGCTATACTTCCCACATCTCGCTAAGCGCGCGAGATATGGGGCGAGCGCCTCCAGCGAGGCAGGACGCAGTGCTCCTCCACGTGACTGCGGTTTTGCACTTGTAATGCTTGCGCCCGATACCGACGTCTGCCACAACTCATCGCGCTTGCCGGCCTGCGAACCATGCAATCCGGTGCGCCGCTGCTCAATCGTTTGCGGCACATCCGAATCCGCGGTAAGCGGACGGCTTAGCCAGGCCTTCGCCTGCGGACTAAGACCTTCCCGGCGGGATATTTTCAAATACCCGGCGCGTGAAATGATTTCGGTGCGCCTGTATTTGCCAGAGCGAGCAGGTCGTTCTCTCCGGCAACCAGACAATCCGCTTCTGCTCTCCAAGCCGTCTCCAGAATCCCGTCGTCGGTGGGAACGCGGCAAACTCCCGTTACTTCGCCCGTCACGTTGATCCGAAGCGCCTAGGCAAGCAACTCGTCCAGGACGATTTGAAGTTCGACCGGATCGCGGTTGAACTTCTGCGTGAGCACTCGCTCAATTTCTGCACGTATAAAGTCGGAGATTGCGAGCCGGTCTTGCGTGAGGGCGCGAAAGACGTTCGATCCGGTGTACCTACGAATTCAAGCGCCGAGATCCATACGTTTGTGTCCAAAACAACGATCACCGTTTACGCTGTGGCCTCGCCTTCTTTTCGCGGGTCTCATGAATCAGGCGCTCCACATCACCCGGCGTGTATCCCATGTGGCGCTTCCGCCGCCCGGCCTGTTGCGAAGCAAGGAGCAGGGTGCGAACACGTTCCGCTCGATAGCTACGAAAAGCCTCCCGGAACAGCTCACTGATAGTCCGGCTTTCCGCCTTAGCAGTTGCAGTCACCTGTTCCGCCAATTCGGGCGGAAAGGAGATGGTGAATTGTCTCGTTGTGCGCCCCATATCGTTACATTACTCAGTAATGAAAGTAATGCAACGCCAACTGGCTTATACAGCGATCGGCTTCGATGCGCGCTCCAAGGAGTGTTCCCGTGAACCCGTAATCCAGAAACAAAGCACCGCACGAAAATAATGACGATAGTGAGTGACCGATAGTGAGTGACCAGACGGTGAGTGACCAGACGGTGAGTGACCAGACGGTGAGTGACCCTAAAGGAAACCCATCCTCCGAGATTCCGTGAATGGTTAAGTTCCGGGGGTTTTGGACAAATAAGGTTTGGGAGATCCGGCGGTTTTTTTAAAATTGAATAAAATTGGTCCGTTTTACAGCTTTTGGAAACATTTAACGCGATCGCAAGGGTTTCGAGTTCTCTCAGAGACGTAAACGGAGCGAACCCAAGCGGTTTTCCTGGATCAGAGGAGGGGACCCTGGTGTCTGGAGTAACGGTGGGGCTGGTTGGCGATTGCGTCTGGGAGCGGCCAGGGCGATTCGCGAGTGTGGACTCGGCGTGGGTTGGAGCGGCGTCGGTTTTGGGTTCCACTGGGGGGATACCAATCTCCTGTTCTGCGGGCTCGGGGCCGGTGGATGGCTCCTGCTGGCTGTCTAGCCAAGCGGTGGCATGGATCTGCGGGTCGGTGGTGGGCTGAGGAGCGGGTTTGTTCTGAGCGGAGCCGGCGCGCAGGTCTGGGATCAGGCCCAGGATGGCGATGATCAGGGTGAGCGCTTTGACCTGGCCGGTGATGCTGTTTCGGGTCATTTCGGGACTGAGGTTGGAGATTTCCCAGAGGCGGGCAAGGACTTGCTCGCGGTCCAGGCTCTGCCGGCGCGGGTCCTCAGCTTGCTGCTGGATAAGTTGTTGCGGCATGAGGGCGCGGTACTCGAGCATGTAGGCGCGGACACAGGGTTTGGACTTGATGTAGGCGGCGGTATTGGGGTTGAGACCCGCGGCTTTGGCGGCCTGCTGGTCAGTCATAGTTCCAGAGCGGATCAGGCGGGCAAAGAGCATTTCCTGATCGGTGATGAGGTCGGTGACTTTGTTTTCAGGCATAGGTGGCTCCGTTGAGTTGAGGTGAAGGAGGGTATAGGCATAGGGTTCCAGCAGGCTGCGGAAAAAATTCATGACGGGGAGGCAAGAGGTAGCTCGGGGGCGAAAGCCCGACATATTTACGATCATTTACGGCACGACGAAAAGTCGTGCCCTGATACAAAGCGGATTTTTCCCGCAACCTAATGCTGCCGCCGGAAAGCTGCGGTGGGGGCCGAAAAAATCCCGCCGCGGCGGGATGCATGGGATTGGATGGTTTTGAGACAGGGATTGGGTGTGACACCGGACAGCGGTAAAGCTGTCCTTCGCTCGCGTGTAGGCCGAGACTACTGGCAACTGCCGGACAAGAGAGCGGGGACGCGAGAACCGCTGCCTGCCGAAATCGTCTGCCACCAAGATATATCTGCTCCGGGATTGGTGCAAGGCGGACGGACGCTATTTCGCACGGGCGATTACCATTTTGAAGTTACTGCTCGCTTAGTTGGGGTTGTTCCGGCAGCCTGGCAAAGGTGCTGAAACACACGCAGGCCGTGCGCGCGTCACCGGAATGGCATTCCGCTCGAGTGGCCGTGGGAAACATAACCGTCACAATTACTTTCCCGTTACTCGCCAAATTGAAAACGCGTTGCGAGAGGAGAGGAAAACACGGGGATAGGGAAGTCTCCATTCTTGACAGAGCAAATGGTCACGACAGATAATCTGCCTCAGTTCCGAAGAGCGCGCTCCCTTTGGAGGGTTCCACTTGAACGTTCTCGTCGCCGGGGGGGGACCTGCAGGATTAGCTTTTGCTTACTTCCTGAAGAAAAACAACCGGAATCATACCGTTCAGGTTCACGAACGCCGGAGAGCCGATGAATCCGCTGGGTGGGGGGTAACGTTACCTTCCTCGTGCCTCGGAGATATTGATTACAACCTGGACCTTCACAGGGTGGTAAGTGAGTCGTCGGTGCGATGGGATGATCAAGAATACCTGTCTGCTCCAGCCGACGTCGTGACGATTTCACGTGACACTCTGATCGAGTACTTGAGCAAGCGCTGTGTTTCTGTGGGCGTAGATCTTCGGCTGGACAGTCGCATTCAAATGCCGGGAGACGTCGATCTCGCGCGGTTCGATTTGGTAGTGGGCGCGGATGGAATCAATAGTGTTATGCGGCGGGCCTTTGCGGAACAGTTTTCTGCCACGGCCGCTCCTTCGCATCTTTATCACACATGGCTTGCGACGCCAAAACTCTTTGGCTCAAAACTAGTGAATATACTGCGGGAGCACAATGGCGCGTTGCTAAATGCGTGGGGATATCAGTTCAGTGAATCACTTAGCTGTTTCATCGTAGAGTGCACTTTTGCCGGTCTGCAGAAGTCTGGGTTTACCGACGTTTCTAACGAAGAAGGATGTCGCCGAATTGCTCGCGCATTCGCAACGGACCTTGACTTGCAACCGGTTATGTCGGGAGTGGATCTTCGATGGACGCGGTTTGAACTGTTGAAGACCGGCCACTGGCATCATCGAAATGTGGTGCTGATCGGTGATGCTGCGCACACGGTCCATTTTTCTCAAGGCCAAGGCACGGTACTTGCGGTCGAAGATGCAATGTGTTTGGCCAAACACATTGGGGCTGCCAGTAGCGTGTCTGCGGCCCTTTCTTCCTTTGAACGCGAACGTGTGCCAGAGATCAATCTGAACCAGATGCTCTCTATGTCTTCCTGCAATTGGTACCACAGCGTGCTAAAAGGTTACGAATCTCATTCCCGATCGTCGGTTTTTGCCGCGCTTCATGAGGCACAGGCAGCTTCGAATTGAATTTGCGAGCGCCTTGAACTTATTGCTTGTCCGCTCCTGAGCACAGAGTGGAATCAGAGCGATGGAATCCCAGAAAGCAGTTCGGTGCTTCACCGGCCTTCGTCCCGCTCCTCCAGAATCGCGAGCGTCGCTTCATTCCCGCGGACAGTTCGTCTTGGCATCTTCCAGAGTTGGTCCAGGTCCAACGGTTCTTCCGGCAGGCGCATGGCCCCGGCGGCAACAAGGGCCAACTCCTCGTCACTCGCATCCTCGGGGACGAAGGGGATCAATTCAGCGACCGGCAGATTTCGATCCCGAATGATGATGACTTCGCCGCTCTTGGCATAGGCCAGGTAGGTGCTGAGCCGATTCTTGAGTTCCGCAACATTGACGCTGCGCATGGCGAACCTCTTGATGGCGATTATAGCCATGAATGGCGTCACTGCGAGGCAGCCTCGCCGAAGTGTGGGCCAGCCGCGAGGCGGTAAGGCGAAACGGCCTATAATGTAAGGAGGAGGACGTATGGCTTCACCTACTCGCCACAAAGCCGCATCGTTGGAAGCGACGGTTACCTCGAAAGGGCAGGTGACGTTGCCCAAGGAGTTGCGGAAGCACCTTGGCATTCAAACTGGAAGCCGGATCCGGTTCAGTATTCCTGTAAAAGGGTCGGTCAAAGTCGAGCCCGTGCTCTATGACCTGGAGGATCTTTGGCGGATGGCCGACCAAGGCAGCGAACCTGGAAGGGTTATGACTCTTGAGGAGATGGATGAAGCCAAGGCCCGGAGGCACTGGTAATGCTGGCGGCCGATACCAACGTATGGGCCAGGGCCTATCTCAACGATGATGCTGCTCAAGCGCGAAAAGCCCGTTCTGCCCTCGCGGAAGCCCGCACCGCTCAAGGAGTGTTTGTTCCACTTCTTGTTCTGGCGGAACTGTCCTGGGTGCTTCGGGGCAAATGGGATCGAGAGAGAGTCTTGCATACGATCGAAAGCCTCCTGCAGACGCGCGGCGTCACCGTCGAATCACCGTCAGTCGCTGCGAGAGCTTTGGCGGCAGCACGAAAAGGGGCGGCGGGATTTGCCGATCACCTCATTGCCGAGATTTCCTTTGAATCCGGCGCTGGAGAGATGATTACCTTCAACAAAGGCTTCAGCCGCATGCCAGGCGTTCGTCGCCTGAAGTAAACGCGGGTCACGACTCATCGGGTCGCGTCTTCGACGCTCTCTCCGATGATGTCGTATTGGGACTCCTTCGCGCCGGTGCGGACATGTATATGCTTCCCATCGTTCCAGAGCGCCACTGCGGCGCCTGCCGGCTGCTTCCAGAGAGATTCGCGATGGGGGAACGTGCCGTACGGCGTGAGGGTGTAGACGGTTTGCCCAGCTTTCACGGTGTAGACGAGCTCTTCCGCGTCATGACAGGTGGTCATGCTGCTGCCGTATCCGGAGCCAAAGCAGTTTACGCGGACAGGTTCCGCGTGAGCTTCCTGAAAAATGGCGGCCTGATACGCCGGGGCGGGCCTGCCTTTGGCCCACGCCCCGGAGGAGAGGATGAGCATGACCCATAGAGTTTTCACGTCGAGCCTCAGGCTAGTTCTACATTGCCGGAGACAAGCCGGGCTTTAGCACTTTTGGCTGATCACTGCTGCGTCTTTTTGGGGTGGGAGCCTGGGCTGCAACCGCAATCAAAGCTTCTCTAACCGCGTCTGAGAATCTCCGAACTGCTCCAACTTCACCCCGAAACGGTCCATCAGCGATAAGTACAAACTGCACATCTTACGGTTATCCTCGCTGTCACTGAGATAGTTCAGCGAACGCCCTGTTTGTAACGTTCCGCCCAACCCACCGGCCAGCACCAGAGGCAGCCGGAAGTTATCGTGCTTACGCCCGATCCACATATTGGATAGGAACATCAGGCAGGTGCTGTCGAGCACCGTGCCGTTTCCTTCCTTCATGCTGTCCAACTTAGACGCCAGGTAGGCGTACTGCTCGACATGGAAACGAGAGATGCGCTCGTAGCCATCGGAGTTGTTGTTGTGCGAAGCGGAATGGTGACCTTCTTTCACATCGAGGAAGGGATAATACATGGCCGAGAGGTCACGCGAGATGATCAACGAGGCGACGCGCGTCTTGTTGGTCTGAAACGCAATGGCAATGATGTCGCACATCAGGCGCGCGTGATCGCGTAAGTCTTCCGGCAGTCCGTTGGCCGGGCGCTCCATGGTGGCGGCGACGGTGTTTTTGGCTTTCGCTGCGTCTTCGGCATCAGCTTTGCCTTTGCGCATGCTCTCGACGCGCTTTTCCACTTCGCGCACGCTGGTCAGGTATTCATCGAGCTTGCCCTGGTCGGTGGCGCTTACGCATTTGGAAAGATCCTGGGCGCGATCTTTGACGCGGTCGAGAATGCTGATGTTCTGCAGGCTGCCGCGGTTATCAAACAGGTTGTCCCAGGCAAGCGATGGATAGACTTCTACCGGGACGGGCGATTCCGGACTTTGCCACGAGAGATGGGAACTGTAGGCCATGGAAAAGTTCGACTCGTGGTAACCGGTCATAGGCTGCTCACAGGCCAGCACGATACTGGATTGCGGGGTGTCTTCGCCGACGTGGTTGGCAATCATCTGATCGATGCTGATGCCCGAGTGGATGATGGCGCCCTTCGAAATGTGCGCGCCCGACAAGAGACTGCCGGTCTGGGCGGGATGAATGCCCTGGCCGGTGAGCGCCTTGACGTAGAGACCATCGATCACGTTGATTTTCTGTTTGAGCGGCTCCAGGGGCGAGAGTGTCTTGCTCAGCTTCATGGCCGCGCCCTGGCCCTCGGCGCTCCAGTGGTCTTCGTTAATGCCGTTGCCCAGGAAAACAATGCCAAACCGCTTGGGGAAAGCGGAGGTTGGTGGCACATCCGCCAGGGCGTGCAGCGACTCAAGCCAGGGCAGGGCCACGGTGCAGCCGGCTCCACGGAGGACGGCGCGGCGGGAAACGGGAAGTGCAAATCTCTTAGATGGAATGAGACGGCTGGCCACTATGCTAGTTCACCCTTCCTGATGCTATCTGAGTCGGAGGCGCTGGTATGCGTTTATTTCGGAACTGGGGGCTCATTACTATGGTTTCCACCAGCGAATCAAAACCATAGCCGTGCGCGGCCAGGTTGGTCTGCATGGTATCCACCAGCTCTTCATCGGAGAGCTGCAGAGTCCGGTTGAGCCCGTAACTGAGCAGCTTGCGGCAAAGGTTGTTGATGAATTCGCCCTGCCGGTGATCGCGGATAAACTCCCGCAAACCTTCAAAGCCAACGCCGTTGACGCCGCCGGGATAGGTAACGGCGGTATCGACCGGCCGGCCGGCCAGATCTTTGCTGCGCACATCGCCAATGGGGCCATACCCCTCATACGCCAGGCCAAATGAATCGAAGCGTGAATGGCAGGCGGCGCACATGGGGTTGGCCCGATGTTGGGCCAGCATTTCCCGTATAGGAAGATCGGATTTCGACTCATCGCTCGGCAGCTCGGGAACCACCGGGGGCGGAGGAGGAACGCGGATTCCCAATACCTTCTGCACCACCCAATTGCCACGCTTTACCGGGCTGGTTCGCAGTCCGGGCGAGTTCTGGGTCATAAATACCGACATGGGCAGCAGGCCGCCCCGTCCATACTGCCCGGCACCGTCCACGCGAACCCAGTGGTCCGCGTCGCCCTCCACTCCCGGGATGCCGTAGTGTTTGGCCAGCACGGGATTCACGAAGGTGTAGTTGCCGTAGAGAAGGTTCAGCACGGAACCATTGTTCTGAATGGTGTCTTCGACGTAGCGGATGGGTTCCTGGAACATGGCTTCCCGCAGGTCGTTGTTGAACTGGGGAAAGCGCTGGCGGTCGACGGCATTGTTGGTTTCAAACATGCGAAAGGCGAGCCAGTTGCCGGTGAATTCCGTGGCCAGGCCACGCACCCGGGAATCTTTCATCATGCGCCGCGCCTGCGCCAGCAGCACTGCGGGTTTTTGCAGGTCATTGGCAGCCGCGTGGCGCAGCAATTCCTCGTCGGGCATGCTGGCCCAGAGGAAGTAGCTTAAGCGGCTGGCCAGCGCGTAGCTGGAGAGTGGTTCAGAGGAGGGAACTGCTGTCGATGTTTTAAGCACGACTGCGTGGGAGCGAGTTGCTGAAGCCAAAGCCGTTGGCGGTTCCCCCATATCCAGACGGTAGAGAAAGTCCGGCTCCATCAGCACGCCGGTGATGGCATTGCGCATGGCTTCCTCGTGGGATAACTGATTTTGCGTTCGATCCTGGTGGTAATACGCCAGCAATTCTGTGCGTTCCGCTGGGGTGAGTGGCCGCCGGTAGGCGCGCGCGGCAAAATGGAGCAAAGAGTCCAGTTGCCTCGGCTCCGCCTCGGCCCGCTCCTTTTCCAGACTGCGGAGCGTAGAGTTCACCTGGTCGAAGTGATAGCGAATCGCCTCAGCGGCCGCGGGGTCATTGGTGGGATCGGCCGCAGCCTTGGCCAGGTAGATGTCTCTCATCTTGAAAATGACTGCCGAATCGGTAACGGCGTGATCCGTGGGGCGCTCCGAGCCGGCCTCATCGCCTTTCCCGAATACCTCTCCGCTCTGGTTGAAGTAGTACTGGGTCCAGGTGCGTGCGGAAAAATCCGCGATGTAATCGAATTCGTTCCAAAGCCGATCCAGTTCCTTCTTTCCGTTGTCATCGAGAATCAGCTGAATCAGGGGCAGGTCGTCGCGGTAATAGCCCATGATGTTGTGATATCCGGCGCTGAGCAGCCGGCCCTTGTCCTGGGAGTCGTCGGGGAAATAGCGGCCGCGTTCGGACACGTAAAACGCATCCGGAAAAACGGAAGCAAAGCGGGAGAACGCAGCCTGATAGCGAGCGCGCTGGGCGGCGGGAACGATCAGGTCGGCATCGTTGGCGCGAGCCTTTGCCGAGAGAGCGGCCCAACGGGGCGCAGCTTCCGCGTGAAGCTCGGGATAATCGGGAATCGCCGGAACCACTGGGGGCGGATCGCCATCATTGCGCAGATCGTTGGGATCGCTATCCCGCCGGTGCTCGGCATATTCCTTCAGTTTCCAATTCAGAAGGGGCTCGGATTGCGCGGGCAAACCATTCACGACGGGGGCGGCAAACTGCATCGCCGTGTGGGCGCGAATTTTCATTACGAAGTCGCGCATCTGGGTGCATTGCGCACGCACCGCGCCTGGCTGCGCCGCACGGGGAGTGGGTAGGGCTAGCCACATTTTCTGCAGCTTGAGAACCGGACCCACCGCGTTCTGGTCGTGCAGGATCCCCCACACCATGGGAAGGTATTTGGGGCTCAACTTCGCTTGGATCGCGATGGCGGCCAGGGTGGCATTTGGCTTTTTGAGGGCTACTCGATATTTGTAACGCCAGGCGGCCTCGAAGTAATCCGCATAGTCGGTGGGCTGCGCTTTGTAAAAGCCGACGATGCGCTGGATGGCGTACTTTTCTCGATCGGTCTCGCCCGACATGGGATAGGGCGCGAAGTCGATTCCGTCAGGTTTCAGAACTGCATGCTCCGCCACTTCGCGAGCTGCCTTCAGGTACTTATTCAGCAGCGCCGGCGACATGGTTAAGGATTCGCCCGAGTTGTCAAACCCAGCCTGGTTGGCGGGATCCACGGGAAACTGTTTGGCGACGTGCATGTCCTGGCCGGTAAGATCGCGAATCGTGTAGTCATATTCGGCATTGCTCAAGCGGCGCGCCAGCACCACGCCCGGGTCGCCGGCAGCTTTCTTTATTTCTTCCGCGCGCACGGCTGCGACCCAATCGATGACCTGCTGCGCTTCGGCCGCCGGCGGGGGCGGCATTGGCTTGGGGGGCATTTCTTTGGCCTTTAGCCTCTCCGCCAGCAGGGCCCAACGGGCAAAGTCGTCGGTAACCATATCGACGCTGGCATAGGACTTAAGATCGAACTGCGCCGGGGCCATCTTGCCGCTGTGGCATGCCACGCAATACTTGCCGATAAAGGGCTTGACCGTCTGTTCAAACTGCTGGTCGATGGGGGGGACGGGGGTGGGCGTTGCAGCATAGACTCCGGAAGCTGCGCCGAGTGAGAGGGAGACAAGAAGGGTTCGAAACTTCATTACCAAGCCTCCGGCCTCACTCCTTATTTTCCGCCCCCACCATTATATGAGTTGGTGGAGCACCGGGAGCCACTCTCCTGCGTAAGGATTTTTGGATAAGGATTTTCGCCGCCGTGTCACGCCTCCGGCCTCCGGCCACACCAGTTGATCATCAATATCGCCAGGGTCCTGGCGCAGGCGAAGACCTCTTCCAGTTCGACGCGCTCCTCGACGGTATGGGCCAGGGCAACATCTCCCGGGCCGTAGAGGATCGCGGGTACCTTGCCATGCTCGGTGAATAGTCGAAGATCTGAGCCGTAGGGCACGCCTTGTATCCTGGGCGCCGCGCCCACCGCGGTGGCGTGCGCAGCGCTCAGGGCGCCGACGATCGGCTCATCGAGGGACGTTTCCCCGGGCTCAAATTGACCTTCAATCCATTCCAGGGTTGGCGGGTGTTCTCTCAACCAGGGATCTGCCGCAGCGACGTTTCGCAGGGTTGCGGCGAGGGCAGCGCGAGCCGAGGCAGTGGTTTCCCTGGGAAATACTCCCAAGCGGCCTTCCGCCACTACCGTCTCGGGGACCGTAGATAGCCAGTCGCCGGCGACCACGGTGCCGACGCTGAGGGGAGCGATGTTGTCGGCAAATTCAAAAATCGTGTTGCGATATTGCAGATGCCGGGTGCGGTCAAGTTCTTCGAGCGCTTGAAATAGCTGGTTGAACTTCTCCACTGCACTCACACCGAAGCGCTTCATGCTGGCGTGGATGGCGCGGCCGGTGATACCGATCCGAAAGCTGAGAGCCCCGGCATGCAACGGGCAGGAGCGGAGACGAGTGGGCTCGGTGATGATGGCTGCATCCGCGCGCCAACCTCTTACCAGGGTCGTGAGCGTGCCCACACCCCCGGTCTCTTCTCCAATGACACTCTCAAACACCACATCGCCGGCCAATTGTATGCCGAGGTTACGAAGGGCCTGGATAGCAAAGATGGCGGCGGTTAGGCCCGCCTTCATGTCGCAGGCTCCGCGACCGTGCAGCCAGCCGTTCTCGATTGCCCCGCTCCAGGGAGCGAACTTCCAGAGCTCCAGCCTCCCGACCGGAACGACATCGATATGGCCATTCAAGATCAGGGAACGGCCGCCGCCTGAGCCCTGCCAATGTCCGATGACGTTCAACCGTTCATCGAATGGGATGCCGTCGTCGCAGAACGCCGGATGATGCTGAAGCTCGGCAAGCTGAGAGCGAACAATCTCTACTTTTCCGCCCAGGGTGCGCAACTTCTCGGCGATGAAATATTGAGCTTCCTGCTCCCGCCCAGGCAGACTGGGGATCTGCACCAACCGTTGCAGGAACTCAGTCATTGCCGGGCGTAGACAAGCGATCTCCGCAGATAGATCCTCGTGAACGTTCACTCTTTATCCTTTACGAAGCAACGACGGTTTGATCAGCCGGTTTTGCAATGACGATCCACAATAAGACGCAACCCAGCGCGACCACGGTTGCTGAACCGAGAGCTGCGACCCAGCTAAAGTGCGCAACCAGAACTGGAACAAGCGAGGTGGAAAGGATGCCGCCGAGAATACCTGCGGTGTTCATGAGCCCTGAGACGGCGCCGCCGCCCTCACCAGCGAGCCAGGTTGCGGATACCCAGAAAGAGGCTTCTGCAGCCATAAGAAAGCCAACGCTCAGACACAGTGCGGCGACGCAGACGGCACGAGCAGGCGCATAGGCTGCCGCTAAAAGCAGCAGGGCCGCCAGCGAATAGCTGGTCATGATGACGTACTTGGCGGCGACAATTCGACCGCGACGCAGAGCGATGCGGTCTGCCACCATGCCCCCTAAGGGTGTCAAGGAGAGCCCGGTCAGCCAGGGTAATGCGGCAATCAGGCCTCCGTTCAGCATGCTGAAATGACGGACTTCAACCAGGTAGATATAAAGCCAGAAGACATAGATAAACAGCAGGTACCCCTCCGCGACATAGCTGAGACAAAGCAGGAGGATTTTTCGATTGCGGAGCAAGGGCACAAAGCCCTGCAGTGCGATCGGTGCTTTGCCGCTATCAGCGTTGGTAAGAGCGAGCTCGGCTTCATTGATAAACGGGTGTTCGCGCGGCCGGTTGGCACTTAGGAACCACCAGGCAGGAGCGATGATGAGAGCGGGGATCGAGGTGAGAAAGAATGCGTTGCGCCAGCCAAAACGAAGCATGAGCCAGGAGACAAAAGTGTTCGAGAATGCCGCCGCCAAGGAGGTGCCGGCAAACATCAGAGAGTTGGCAAAGCCCTGACTACGCGGCAGGATCCAGTTATGGATTGCGAGAGCACCTACCGGATAAGTGGTCGCCTCAGCACAGCCGAGTAGAAAGCGTACGCCCCACAACAGGAGAAAGCTGGTCGACAGGGTTACATGTGGCGAAGCGGGCACGAAACCGGTAAGCAGAGTACAGGCGCCCCACAGCAGGGCAGAGATGGCGAGGGTGATGCGCGTACCGAAGTGGTCGGCAAAGAGGCCGCCGGGAATCTGAAAGATTGCATAGCCGATGAGGAAGCTACTGAAGATCTGCCCCATTTGTATCTTCGACATATGCAGCTCAGGACCCATCAACTCCGCCGCCACCGAGATGTTGATGCGTTGCAGGTAGGACACGAAGGCAAATGCCGTGAGCATACCGACAATCCACCAGCGCACGTTGGTCGGTTTCGGCGTCATGAGGCCGGCAGGTATTTGGCGAGCCGCTTGTTAAGTGGAGCCGCGGCCAACGATGGAGTAGCGGACACCAATACTATGGCGACAACAAAGCTGCCGCGGACGAACGATCGCACTGGTCACTCCCTGCTTTCACCGGACCTTCGATATGACCGGTTGGGTTCCGATCAGGCCGGTATTGCAGCCAACTTCGGCCTGCGCAAGACTCCCCCGTTGTTTGTCCTTGACTAATCAACGGTAAACTCATCAGATTGTCTCTGCAATCGTTTTCTGGAAGCCCTTGCAAATGACACTGAGTGGAACGTTGGAAGGTTCCTGGCGAGCCGTGAGCGCGAGCATTCCTGGATGAGCTACCAGCCCGAGCACGTCTTCGATCTTGCCATCGCCGGCGAATTGAACATGGACTTGATCCTGTACGGTCTGCCGCTCGAGATGCCCACCGAGCGCGATTTGCTGGGTACCAGATTTATCTCGACGCTGGGCAGCTCCTCAGCGATCGTTGCCCACAATGCTGCGACCCTGGGCCTGAAGGTGCGTTTTGCAACAGTCGTGGGAGATGACGACTTCGGTCGTATTGCGCTCGTTCGCCTCGCCGAAGCAGGCGTGGAAACTTCCGGCGCTATCGTGGATACGTTCAGCTCGACCGGCGTCACGATTCTGCTGCCACATGGCGCCGAACGGCATAGTCTGACCTATCCAGGCAGCATCTCGACGCTTGCCGTAGAACACCTACTTCTGGATAGTCTGACGCAGGCCCGCCACTTTCATCTTTCGTCTCTCTATTTGCAGACCGGCCTTCACCGCGGCATCGTAGACCTGCTACGATCCCTCAAGGATGCGCGCCTGAGCATTTCGCTCGACACCAATGATGATCCGGAGAATAGGTGGGGACCGCCGCTGCACGATATCTTGCCCTACGTTGACCTCTTTCTGCCTAACGAAGGCGAAATCTGCCGCATCGCGGGTGGCTGCGGGCTCGACGAAGCTTTGCAAGTGTTTGCAGATAAGGTGCCGACAATCGCCGTCAAACGAGGCTCTCAGGGCTGCCGCATCCAGCACAAGGGTCAGGTCTTTGATGTTCCCGGGATAGCCGTCGATCCAGTTGACACGGTTGGAGCGGGGGACAGCTTCGATGCCGGGTTTCTCTACGCATTTCTTCGAGGAATGCCGATTATCGCCTGCGGCCGCGCAGGCAATATTACCGGCGCACTGTCGACCCTCTCTCCTGGAGGAACCGAAGCTTTTCGCGACGCCGTCATGCGAGAATTGTTTCTCCAAAAGCACGGTTTCCCGGGACGGTAGCACGCTACGCTTTACTTTCACGCCTGTCGGAGGGCAATGTGGCGCATACGATGAACGACGTCGCGAAACTAGCTGGAGTTTCTCCTGCGACAGTATCTCGTGTGCTCAGCAAGAGCCCGTACATCTCAGCCAAAACAGCGAACCGCGTGATGGCGGCAGTAGAAGAGCTTCGCTACCACCGCAACGTGCACGCGCGGCGGCTGGCTATTGGGAAGAGCGATCTTTTCGGGCTGGTGATTTCTGAGATCGTCAATCCTTTCTTCTCCGAGATTATCCGCGGCTTTCAATCCGCTGCCTGGGACCGAGGCTTCGATGTTCTGCTGCTGAACACGGAATATAACCAGAAACGTACCGAGTCGGTGATCCATAAGCTTATTGAGAACGATGTTCGCGGGGTGGCGATCATCACCTCATCGTTGGATGACAAAGTTGTTTCGTTACTCACCAAGGAAGGAATTGCGGTCGTTCTGTGCAATCTGCTGCCGCCCGACCGGCTGGTATCGAACATCCGGATCGACTACGAGCGCGGCCTCAGCCAGGCAATAGAGCACGTTGCATCCCTGGGCCATCGCCGCGCGGCGGTGATTGCCGGTCCTCCTACCAACAAGACTGCAGCCAGAATCAGGGAGGCGCTGGTAGACGGACTGAAGCAGAGAAGCCTTGATCCTAATCCGGTAACTCACAGCACGTATCATTTCGACGCCGCGGCGTCCGCGGTCCAGCTGGTGCTTGCAGCCAGGGAGAAACCAACCGTGATCTTTTGCGGCAGTGACCTGATAGCGATGGGAGCAATGCTTGCGTTGGAGGCGGAAGGGATCGATGTACCGCACGATATCTCAGTTGTCGGGGTGGATGACATCCCATTTGCATCCCTGACCCGTCCTCCCTTGACGACCATTGGCGTGCCACGCGAGCAGCTAGGGGTGACGGCATTTGAAGCGCTAGACAAAATGCTGAAGCTGAAAAGGCACAAAGGCTCTGAATACGTGGTGAAGACAGAGTTGGTGATCCGAAAGTCGACGGCGCCCCGGGCCGGGTCTGGAAAGCTCAGAAGAAAAGGGTAACGCGGGCTAATCGCCCAGCGACGTCATCTCTAAAGAAATCTTAAAGGAACAAAAATCAAGCTTCGCCGTTCTCGCCGTGTATGCTGAACGGCTTTACCACCCGCGTGATAATGCCGCCGGGGCTGGGGTTATCGGGGTTAACGTTGACGTGGGCGCTCAAGTGGAAGGCTAAGAGCTGCGCAAAGACAACCTCAAAGGGAGTTCGGAGGGAGTCGGGCAGATTCCAGGCGCTAGCTGGCAAAAACCAATCGTAGTGCCTGTACGAACAATCACTGTTTCCAATGATTACGAGCTTGCCTAGTCCTGATTGTTTGAGGTCCGCAAGGAGATCTTCCTCATAGCGGCGCTTGCTTGCGTCCGCGGAGGAAAAACAGAGGATCGGCGTGTCTTCCCGCAGGAACGAGAGAAGCCCGTGGCGCAGACCGAGGAAGCTTTCCGGCATTGCCATGATCCGTCCCGCGGTCAGCTCGATGACTTTGAGCGATGCCTCCCAGGCCAATGCTTGCATGGAGGAGGTGAGCACAACAACACGGTCGCCGCACGAGCCGGCAATCTGCTTCGCAGTTGCGTTCAACTCAGTCAGGCGCCTGGATACTCCAGTGCAGATATCCGGAAGAGCTAGCCCGATTTGCTGACCGTGCAGCAGCGCCAGGCCTGCCAGTACAAGGTTCGAGAACGAGCTGGTCATTGCCAGGCTGCGATCATTGGTTCTCGGATCGAGACAAATGGCCTCCACCCCAGGGGTGTGCGCCAGCCGCCCTTCTGCGCTGCAAACGATCGCCAGATGTTCAACGGCCGGAAAAAGTCGCTGGATTCGTTCGACCACAGCCACGCTCTCCGGGCTGTCTCCAGATCTCGCGAATGAGATCAACATACCGCCTTTGGCAAACGCGGGTACGGCGAGTTGAATCTCGGCTGCAGATTGCAGCACCAGGGACGTCGTAGGAATAGCCCTTGCGCCGGGCCATGCATCGGCAACGGTCAGGGCAGCGTAGCCCGATGTGCCGGCGCCGGTGAGAATGACGGGTAAGCCGCTGAACCGCCGCGGGTGAGTTACAGAGAGTACACGTTCCAGGGTCGTGGGCCATAGAGCCGGTTGCTGGGCGATTTCAGAGGCAACCAGGCTGTCGCTTGGATAGCGAAGTTCGATTCGCTTTAACACGGAATTCTTTCCTTTGGGTCGCTAGCCTGCATTTCTCATGAGAATGGAGGACAGAAGCGATCAGCCTGTGTTGCAAGCGGCAGGTAGCGCCGCCAAACGGGGGTGCCCCATCCTTCGCGCAGTTGGTGAAGGGTGGGATCCTCAGATTTGTTACCCATTCAAATTTGGAAATATCCAGCGTGTTCTCACCACCGCACCTGCTCGCTGGTGGCCATTAGAACTCGAGCTTCAACGAGAGCTGGCCGGTTCGGTTGCCGCCGAAATCGGATCCGCGCGATTGGGTGATCTGGCCGAAGCTTGACTGGCTGATATCCGTTTTGGGATCGGCAAGGTTAGTGTGGTTGAGGACGTTGGTAAAGGTTGCCTCGCCGCGCAGCCGCACCCCTTCCGTAATGTTGATCGATTTGCTTACACCAGAGGAAAGGCTGACGGTCTTGGGCCCGGTAAGGTCGCCCTGGCTCTCGGTGCCGAAGCGGCCGATGGGCAGAGAACCGACCCCCACGTCGCAAGGGGTTACGCCGGTATCGGCCGAGGGAGCGAGCGAATGCATATCCGGTCTGCCCGGGGCAGGCGAATGCGTTCTTGTTCCAGAATGCGCTGCGGGTGTGCGGGCCGGCATTGCCATTACCGTTGCGGTCAGGGCGTTGATTTGCCCCGCCGGTTGGGCCCGAGCCTGTACCAGACGGATCGATGTCGTAGTTCGGCAGATAGGCGGTAAGGAAGGTACCGCTTTGCATGAGGAAGATATTGCTCAACTGCCAGCCACCAACCGCGATATCAGCAAAGCGATTCATGTTCGTGCCAAAACGCTTACCGCGGCCCACCGGCAGTTCATAGATCGCCGTGGTCAGCCAGCGATGCCGCCGAGTGGCGCTGACGTTGCCGTAGTCCTGATGTTGGTTGTAGCTGTCGGTCGGGTTATATCCTCCCTGCTCGTCGACAAAGGAGCGGGGGTAACGGCGTAGGCACCGTTGGTTCCCTGGTTGTCAGCGAGATTCTTGGCGTACGTATAGGCCGAGTCGAAGGAGAGGCCGTTGTTCAGACGATGCGAGACTTCTGCCTGGCCGGAGTGATAGTCCGCCTGGGCGGCCGTGCTGCGCGCCGTGATGGCGTAGAAGTTAGGAAACGGGTGAGCGCTGAGCGGCTGGCTGCTGGATAACGTCGTGGACGACTTAGGCAGCTGGTTGTATTCCGGCTGCCAGACCAGATGCCAGGTGTGCAGGCCAACATACGAGATGCGCGCGCCGATGTTATGGCCAAAGTCATGGTCGATCGATAGATCGCTTTGCAGCGAATAAGGATCGTGCCAGTTGGTGTCGATCGAGGCATAGAAGTAGAGGCTGCCGAAAGAAGGGACGAAGGTGTTGCCATTCGACGTTGTATTGGGAAAGGCAAAGGTTGGGCCGGTGGGTGCATAGGTATTGGTGAAGGTCTGGAAGTTGGACTGCAGGGTTTGCTCCGTCGCATAGAACAGCGCGCCGGTGGTGGTGATGTTGTAGTAGCCCACGCCTCCCCGGATGGCGGTGCGGTCGTTGCCGAACGGGCGATACGCGAAACCAAACCGGGGCTCAAAGCGCAACGTCGGAGCATTCCGCAAACCGCTTGGCAGTCCGGCCTGCTGTTAGATACCACCGGTGTGCAGGGCGCTCCGTTTTGGGGCCGCATTGGTTGCGTACGGATTGTTCACGCCTGCGGTGGAGCAGGCATTTACGTTGGCCAGCTCTTCCACGGAAAGGGTGCTCGCATACCCGGCCTGGTAGATCAGCTTTCCCGACAGCGGCACCGAGGGATCGAAGTTACCGACTAAGCCATTGGTCGAGGCAAGGGCGGGATGGTACTCGTAGCGGACCCGAAATTCAGGTTCAGGTTCGGTGTTGCCTTCCAGCTATCCTGCGCGTAGAACGCATACGCATTCGCAGCTGCGTTGTTATCCGCCCTGATGGTTTCGGTTTGCGACTGATAAGGCACGCCGACCAGGAAATCCGCAAACTCCTGCCCGGTTGCTGTGGTACCCGCTCCCGAGTTGAAGTAGAAGTTTCCATAGTTGCCGGCAGGCGTCGAGCCGCCGGCTTCAGTATGAGCGATCAGGTGGCGAATATCGGTGCCGAAGCGGAGCGAGTGAGCACCCAGCTGCCAGGTAAGGTTATCGGTGTATTGAAAGACGCGCGAGCGTTCTTCAAAGCCCATGCGATAGCCGACGGAGTAGATCTGGCCGAAGTTGAGGTGCGGAATGCCATTGTAGAACGCCGGAGTAATGCCATTCAGCCCGGTCGAATCAGTGAACGCGGGGCCATTGAAGGGGTTCGAATTGCCGTCCTGCTCCAGGGTGAATCCGAAACGAAACTCATTTACCAGGTGGGGAGAAAAGTTGTAGTTGAAGCTGCTGGCCAGGATGCGGTATTGGGCAAACGAGGTGCTGTTCGGCAGCGTCAGGTCCTGCGGCTGGATCTGGTCCGCGTTCTTCCAGGTATAGCGCGCGAAAGCAGCGGCGCGCTGACCAAACACCTGGTCGCCGCGCGCATCGAACTGGTTCGAACTGATGTCATCCGCGGCGTGTGCTCAGGTAGTTATAGCCGGGGCTGGCAACGGCCTGCTGCAGACGACAGATTGGCGAACTGCGGGGAAGGGTCAGGATAAAACTGGAGGAATTTGGCCGAGCTCGCATTGATCGGCACCGTATTGTTCAGATAAGTGCCGCCGGTGAATGGATTGGTCAGCGGAGACGTAATCTCCTGGGAGAAGTTACCCTGCTTCATCAAAGCCGTTGGCACCAGGGCCTGCAGGACGTTCGATTGCGGATAGCGGAGGCCCTCGTAATCGCCGAAGAAGAAGGTCTTGTCGTGCCCGTTGTAGAGGTGCGGAATGACCAGCGGGCCGCCCAGGCTGCCGCCGAAATCGTTGGCCACCTTATGCGGCTTGTTGCCGACACCGGCACCATAGGGTGTCGCATCCAGGAACTGGTTCTGCAGATATTCGTACGCCGAGCCATGAAGGTTGTTGGTGCCGCTTTTGGTGACGGTGGTGATCTCGCCAGGCTGCCCGTACTCGGCGTTGTTGTTTACGCCGTCGACCCGGATCTCGGAGATGGCTTCGGCGGAGGGAAAGGCATCGCCCTGAATGTTGTTGTTGGTCTGGTTTTGCGCGGAGATGCCGTCGACGGTGGTTTCGGCTTGCGACGGCAAGCCGCCCTGCAGGGAGAATTTGAGGCTGGGCTGGGGATGCGTGGATGGGGTTGGCGGATACGGCGCGGTGTCCGGCTGCACGCCGGGCAGAGCCTGAACAACGTTGACGGGCGAGGTGGATCCGGCGCCGCGATAGTTGGCCGGCAGGTCGAGCACGTCGCGCGGGGTGAGCGCGGCCGAGATCTGCGCATTTTCTGTATTGATCACGCCGGCGGAGGCGCCGCTGACGGTGACAGTTTCATTCGTGGCTGTGACTTTGAGCGTGACGTCGTATTGCAGCTGCTGGCGCGCGATCAGGGTAACGCCCGGTGCCCACGGTCGTGGCAAAGCCATTGGCCGTAGCGGTGATGTCGTAGACCCGGCCTCCAGATTGATGGCCTCGTAGTTGCCCGACTTATCGGTGGTGACCGTGCGGTCGGTGTTGGTTTCGGTGCGATGCAGCAAAACCTTCGCGCCGGGGATAACGGCGCCCGCGCTGTCGTGAACAGTGCCGGAGATGCTGCCGAGAAGTCGATTGGGCGAATGCGATCCCGCTGGCGGAAACCAGGGTGAGCAGGAAGAGTGATACCGCGCGGGAAGGTGTGGATTTCATCGAAAGCCTCCGATAAACGCAGAATGAGCGAATGCATTGCATCGCGAGTGGACGTTTTGTCCAAAGGCGTTACATCTTGCCCCAGGTCCCGTCTCTCAAGCCATGGCCGGTGAGCGAGTCAGACCGACTGCTCGGTGTTAGCGCGTGACCTCAGCGCCGCAAGCGCTTGCACCACCGCTTCGAGTCTCAGCCCTTGCGGTGCGTTGTTTTGCGCTGCTTTGCTGGGCCCAGGGTGTGCGATGTTTGACCAGAATATGATGTGGCCGAAGACTATGCAAGTCCTTTCTGAAACCCCTTGCATAATCCTGATAGCGGGACGAAAGTTGGGGAACGACGCAAGACTTCAATCACGGTTCAATTGGCAAGAACTACAAGGACCAGCGCGGACGATTCCATCGCAAGGTGCAACGTGGGGCGGTCACCGGGCATGACACCGACGGTATCCCATGATTCGAGGGCAGCTGGTTCCGCTTTCGCTGCCGCTCTCGTAATGGTTGCCACTCCCTCTGCCGGCACTGTTCTGACATGTATCAAAGCCTCACACATGTCTTCAGATTCCCCAATTGGCGTGAATGCAATTTCGCTTTCTCCAGCGCTGATTTGCACCAGGCGAAGACGAAGTTGTTGCGGATAAGCTGCTTCCTCCAGCAAGAAGGCAACTACCGCATCATCCTTCCGGACCTGGGAGGGAAAGACATTGGGGGGCGGGCCGGCGGCGGGAGTCGCCCGCGCATATGCTACTTCCGCGTCGCTTAGAGCGGTGAGCCGGTAGGCCGCACCAGGCGGCAGATAAGCGGCACACGGCGCGCCCTGTGAGCCGCTTGCGGCGGTCAGCGTGACTGGGGGCGGAGCTGTCGGCTGAGTGGCCGCCGCTCATCGTGAGTTCGATCGATCCCGCCATGACCACGATCAAAACTTCATCTTCTTCCGCCTCCCCGTCGATCACCGAATCCACGTCGAAACGATAGATCCTCAACGATCGCAGCCTGGCGAAGCCGGTGTGCGATTTATCAATATCCACCGGCCGCCGTGGTGCAACGGGCAGTCCTGCGATCTCCACTCGCCGGTTTGGGTCAGCCTTGATCAGTTTCATCGGGTGAACTGCGACTGGGGTTTCGGCGCTTGGTGGAACTGCGGAAGATGCTCTTTGTGCGATTCGATCAGGTCGGACGCAAGCGCCGCGGCAGCATCGGGGTCGCTGACGGAGCCGTCGGTAAGGAGCGCTTCAACAAAGAGATCAAAGCTGCCGGTGAGTGCCGCTTCTACTGTGACTTCGATGGCGGCGATCTTGGCTAGCAGCTTGGCGGTAAGAGCCGGGGGCAGCGCCTGTGACTGCAGCGGCATCAAGCCCCGGTCCCCCTGCCGAAGCCGGCATCTCGAGGATCGCTTCCCAGGGCAGACCCGGGACTGCGCCGTGGTTCGGCATGTTCACCGAGAACACCTGGCGATGATCCATCAAGAGTGACTGCATTATTTCGACCAGCTGTTCAGACTCACCCGGCACGTTATCAAAGTACGATGCCGGCAGTGGATCGGCGGACCGTGCCACCGTCAGCATTTCGTCAAACCAGGTATCGCCAAGGGCAATACGGCCATCGATCGAGAACGCGTCGACGCCCAGAGTCCGTCCATAGTACTGGCCGTGCGGAAAACGCTCAGGATAAAACTCCGTGATATGGCGATCAATGGCCACGGGAAACACGCCGTATCGCTCGAAGAGAGACCAGGCGAACGGGTCATCGGAATAGCGTGGCGCCCGGCCGGTAACGGCATTTGGCCAGTCTTTCTTTTCGCGAATCTCCTGCTGCAGCAGCGGGCGCTGTTCGGCAGCCTTCGCTCTCAGCATAGGCATTGCGTCCTCGCCGTTGCACCGGATGTCGGTAAGAAACGTGAGGTGGTTAAGGCCAACCCCGAAGCTCGTAATGCTGTTTTCCTTTTTGCCGAGGAAACGCTCCAGCACGCCCTCAACGTAATGAACCCCGTGGCACAGGCCGATAACGGGTACGCCGGTTTTGAGCTCGAATGGCCCGGCAAACTGCGGTCATGGGATTTGAGTAGTTGAAGAAGTAAGCGTTCGGGACACAGCTCCTTGACGTCCTCGGCAATGGCGACCATTTGCGGGATCATGCGCATCGCGCGCGAGATTCCGCCCAGGCATCATCGTGTCCCCAACTGGCTGGTAAATGCCATGTTTGCGGGGTACTTGCACGTCGAGTTCCCAGCCACGGCGGCCGCCGACGGCGATGGTGGTTACGACAAAATCGGCATCGGGCAGAACTTCTCGCCGGTCGATCGTCGACACGACAGGAAAATGTGATACCCTTGAACGCCACCATTTTGCTGACCAGCCGGTCCACTGCGTCAAGGGTGACCGGATCGATGTCGACCAGCGCCAATTCCCAGCGGTCGGCTTGCCCGCTTAGCATGATGTCTGCGACCAGCCGCTGGGTGAACACGGTACTACCGGCTCCAATGAGCACGAGCTTGAAATGGTTTTTCAAAATTGATCTCCATGCCGGGATCGGAATGGATTGATCCACTCCTCAGCGCCGGGAGTTTTATAGTGCCAGGTTTTGGCCGTATCCTGATTGTCACTTGAGTTTTTCTGCCGTCAGACGAGGGCAGATTCACTGCGTCATTGGGCATGCCGCCCTGCAGAACGGTCAAGGCATTTCGCGCAGCCCGCAGGGCGGCTCCAACTTTGCCCCCACGGGTAAGCCCTGCCTGATGGGGGGTGAGCACTACGTTGTCGAGCGCGAACAGTGGAGATTCAAACAACGGCTCGACCTCGAACACATCGAGGCCCGCGCCCGCGATCCGTCCCTTCTGCAATGCATCGAGCAAAGCTTCCTGATCAATAAGCTCCCCACGGGCGATATTGATGAGAAAGGCCGACGGCTTCATCAAACTCAATTCTCTAAACCCGATCATGCGTCTCGTCTCTTTGGTAAGCGAAGCAAACAGGCAAACGATATCCGAGTTTCTCAGGACGTGGTCCAATGTCGTGTACTCGATCCCGAGCTGTTTCTCGAACGCGGTGTCCCGGGTCCGCGTGTTCACCACGATGCGCACGCCGAAGGACCGCGCGCGCATGACAAAAGCTTTGGCGATCTGCCCCAGTCCAATCACGCCCACTGTTGCTCCATGAACATCCATGCTGGTTTGTGTGCGGCTGGCCCAGAGCCCGGCCCTGAGCGCGCGATCGCCAGTTACAATTTGCCGAATCGACGCAGAGCATCAACCCCATGGCAAACTCGGCGCACTGCTCGGCGTTCACCCCTTTGACGTTGGTCACTATCACGTCCCGGCGTGTGGCCTCGTCGATGTCGACATTGTCGGATCCCGAAGTGTGCAGTGCGATCACCCGCAGGTTAGGCGCGAGCGAGAGCGCGGCTGCATCCATACCGGAGCACCCGGCCCATGATGACCGCGTGCGCCTCCTGCAAAGCAAGCCGATCGCCCGGCCCCAAGCTCGTATCCACGGTGTGAGGTCCGGTACGTATGTAACGGAATGGCCTGACGCTTCCAGCACAGCAACGGCTTCAGGCATGGTATGAAAGCTATCTGAGATGACGACGATGCGGGATAGTTTCCATACTTTACCCTGATGCGAGAGCTACGTTCTTTGAAGCACGGCCTGGGCACCCAGTATGTCCGTAGCGCGCCTGAACTATTTCGGCACGGAGAGTCATGGTTTGGAGGGCCGTGTCAAATCGTGAAGCCCAGCCGGAGCTCTCAAAACTCGGAAGGCGATTTTGGCAGCAACGTTTCTACATGAGAGCGGATCTCCTCAGGCATCTTTTGCGCTGGATGCGCTGAATGCAGAAAATTCGAAAACAACAAAGTCGTATCCCGCGGCAGCCACTAATCGATCCGTCGGTAAGCGTATTGCGGCCATAGGCCGGGCCCGGTCAACGAAGCGAATGCCCGCACCGGGTGGCCAAGATGCTTCTTGAACTCCATGCTGAGGGCCGACGATCTCCTCTTTCATAGTGGCTGGCGGCAAGAGCGATAGTTGTGTATGGGAGCGAGAATGGCACGCAATCACATGCTTGCGGTCGATGACGCACGCAGCTCATCCCAGGTGAGCGCGTAGCGGCCATCGGGATAATCATGGGTGAGCATATCAATGTCGTGAGAGTCAGCGAACGGCAGTTGGTCTTTGACGCGGCGCATCCACGAAATCCGGTAATGACGAAAAACCATCCAATGAAGCCGTGCCGTTCCACCATCGGCAAGAGCACATCGTAACCATTGCGATAGCCTTCGTAGATTGAAACAATCAGCCCGGGTTTTGACTTTATCCACTTGCCGGTAACAAGGTAATTGTCCAGTTCATCCTGGTTCACTGAAGAAAAAAACTGGCTATAGTGTGCAAGTTCGCGATCGAACTGATCTGCTTTCGCCCGGGAAGTGCTATGAAAGTTCACCGCCCGGATGACCGGGCGGGTCGCGAACAGTCGTTCGAGTTCAGCGGCTGCGTTCGGCGAAAGCTTTCGTTAGCGCTCATCATTCCTCCACAGTTCCGCCACTGGCAAAATCCCGTAGCGGCCAACACTTCGATCAGTTCGGCCACATCTTTGGCTTTGGCATCCAGGCCGGATGCGCAGCCACGCTTCGGCATTGCGGTGGATGCGCCGATGCAAGAGCATGTGTTCATAGCCGTCAAGGTCAACCTTGGGCGGCTCTTTCGAAGATTTGTCCGAGACTAAATTCTCGCAGGCGAGAAATATCGCGATGCCTTCGTCTGAGTTGACACGTGGCTCAAGGAGCGCGATATCCTCGACGAAGGCGATCATCCAGAGACGTGATGCAGACTGGCGTATCGAGCAGGAGCGAAGCTGGCATGGGCTCAACGTCGACGCGAAGCAGCAGTGGCTTAGAAAGCGAACAGGCCACGCCGCCCAATGCTGTGAGACCGAGAGAGACAAGTGCTCCGCGCCGATTCATCAGATAATTGCTCCTCCCTAACCTTTGATCCAGCTCGGCGGTTTCTGAAGAATTTAGAATATAGCTTCTAACTCTCGAACGGTCAACGCTGGGATAACTCGTAGCCCGAATTCCTATGCAAACCAAGTTCACTCCCGCGCAATCTCTGGAAGAGGGATGCTTAGTGGAGACAAGACGTTTTGCCGATTGGTGATCGTTTCCAGCCCATGCCCGTATGGACCGGTCTCGCGAGACCCGAAGCAACAATGGCAAACGTCAGACCCCACAAATCCAAGCAACGAAAAGATCAACATGCCGGGCCTGTAGCCCTGGCAGATTGCCAAGCTCAGCGTGGCCGTAGTCATTGGCTTTGCCGATCAAGCAGGTTCAGTGACAAAGAAGCCGATCTGCTCAATCAGCGTCATCAGTGCGTACGCGGTGCCCAATCTCTTCGGCATCCACGATATAGGCAACAGAGGGCCACATGACTGCTGGAATCACCGAGAACGCGATTCCCATCATGCAGAGCGGTATGAAAAGCGAAACATTGGTATATCCCATCAGCAGATAGACCGGCATCAGCAGGATGGAGGCAAACATCATCAAAAACGCGCGCTTTCCGATGCGGTCGGAGAGCAATCCGATCAGCGGTGTCGCTACCATGGCGGAAAGCGGCAGCATGCTGTTGAACATTCCTGCGCGCTGGTGCGCCAGATCCGCATGGCTTCTGACGCGCTGATGCCGCCATGGGCCGCCAGTATTTTGTTAGTAAGAAAGTCAATGGCAAACGTGCGAAAGGGAAAGATCGCAGAATAAAACGTGAGACACAGACCCTACCACGAACCAGTAAGAGCGGATTGAATCGAAGAATCTGAGTGAAATCCAGTTTCTCGATGGACCCATTCTTTACCGGTTCGTACCGCCCTTGGGCGCGGCTTTCGAGCACCCAGTAAATCCCAGAACAGATCACCGCCATGAACTCCCGCGCCGACGGCCAGCAACAACGGCCCCTGCCAACTTGGCTCTGCCCGCGGGCCATTGGGATAAAACACTTTGTTTGCCCAGGTCGGCGAATTGTCAGCCGCGACTGAGGCCATGCGCGAAATCGTGATCTTGATCCCGAAGGCAAAGCTCAGCTCTTTGCCCTTAAACCATTTGGCCAGGACCGTAGTGGCCGCAACGATCATGGATTCGCCGCCCAGGCCGAGCACGGTCCGCCCGGCAATCATCGTGCCGGGCCGTCCCCGCGCCGCGGTAAGCGCGGCTCCCAACAAACAAATCAGGGCAAAGGCGGTAATCGCCTTTCTTGGTGCCCATGCGATCAATGACGATGCCGCCGATGAGCAGAGTCAAGAATCGCGGATCACGCTATAGGCGGAATTCAACCAGCCGAACGTGGTCGCAGAAAAACCCAGCTTCTGAATAAAAATCCGTTCCAGCGGATTGATACTGTCGTAAATATAGTGGCAGCTGCCCATGGCCAGGCTGACGAACAGCAGCACGACCCAGCGGTAATAGGCGCGAAGGTTCCGGTCGCGATAACTTTCGAGTTGAGCAGGCAGCAGTCATCAATGGTACTTATCCTTGACGCCGGGCGCCGTCGCCCTTTGCATGTGGGAAGAGAAGAAACCAACAAAAAACTGATCACGGACCCGGGATGCCGGTAAGCAATGCCAAACGAATATGTAAAGTCGCTCCGCAGACGGTTGGATTTAAGTCATTTCACAATAAAGTTGCAAGCGCTTGCACTAGTGTCTATCAGCAGAGTTAGGGAGTCAATAAATAATCCCCGGGCTTTACCCAGATAACCTGGAGGACACGGTCTAGAGTTGTCACCTGCGAAGGGAGCGTTATAGAGTGATTCTGTCACGCCGGAAGTTCGCCAAAGATGCGATCCGCCTTGAAACACTTATGCGAAGGATTCACCTTGCGATTCGAGTGTCGAAGACTGCCAGCAGGAAGGCCATGTAAGCCTGGAGAAGAATGACCAATGTCATGACTGTTCGGCAGAAATGTTTTCTCCCACGGAGGCGAGTGCCAGGTATTTGGGCAATTCACTGGGGTCGGCTGCGGGGAGAACCTATGCGTTTGATTGGGAAACATGCAGTGGTTACGGGAGGTGGATCGGGCATCGGCGCAGCCACCGCCAGTTTGTTCGCCGCCGAGGGCGCCCGCGTGGCGATCCTCGATTCCGATCTACCGCGCGCTGAACGAATCGCCACCCAGATCTGTGAGTCGGGCGGAGACGCTGTCGCCTGGGCTTGTGACGTGCACGAATGAGATCCAGGTCCGCGAAAGTGTAGATCGCGCCGCGCAGCATTTCGGCGCCATCGATATCCTCTTCAACAGTGCAGGCATCGCGATCCGGCGCGCTGTTTCCGATACCGAAGTGGACGACTGGGATCGGGTTATGGAAACGAATCTTCGTGGTTCGTTCCTCTGCTCAAAGTTTTGCCTGGAGCATTTTCGACAGGAGGGCGGAAGCATTATTCACGTTTCCTCGGTAACGGGAATCATGGGCGTGCGCAGCCGCGCAGCCTATAGCGCGTCCAAGGGCGGCTCTGGTAGCACTCACGCGAAATATGGCCGTTGATTTGGCCGGGCGCAATATCCGGGTCAACTGCGTGTGTCCGGGCTTCGTTCGCACGCCGATGGCTCGGGCGCTGCTGGATGATGTTGTCCGGCGGGACCGTCTGGTCAGCATGCACCCGCTGGGAAGGCTGGGCGAGCCCGAGGATGTCGCCATGGCCGTTCTGTTCCTGGCATCGGATGAATCCCGGTGGATCACCGGAATAAGCTTACCGGTCGACGGCGGCTTCTCGGCCGGGAAATCAGAAGATGTTTAAGCGTGATCCCACCTCCACCAAGATATTGAGTGGGGCCGTTCCAACGCTGCATTGAGTCTCCCGGAGGCCCGTTTGCGCTGTCTTGCGGTCCACTCGGATTCGAGCTCAACTGTTCCCGGGCAACCGGTCGCATAGTGGCGGAAACTGCTCCACTCCCAATTTTCCGGGCAATCGCACAAAACCCCGCTTCACCGGATTGCGATGAATGTAGCGAAGCAAACTGCTCGTGATTCCGGACGTTGAGATCGTAGTAGCCCTTCTGCCAGTGAGTGGCCTCGCCGATCAATCGCCGTGACACTCCCTGCTTCAACGACTTGAGCGCATCGGCCAGCGTTCCTTCCGGGGGCTCGGTGATCAGCAAGTGAATGTGTTCCGGCATCACAACATAGCCATAAGCACAAAGCCCAAAATTCCGCCTGACCCTCTCTAGCGCGACCTCAAACGTATGCTTTGCCGGCGCATCTGTGAACGATTCCTGGCGACGGTAGCAGCAGAAGGTCACAAAGTGAGTCTGCCCAGACCGCTGGAATCGCTTTAGTCCCGAAGGCATAGAGCCAGCTTAGGTTGCAAAGCCGCCCACTCAAGCCACAGAACGGCTTGAATGGGGCACCCATCCAGAAGAGGTGCTGTGCTGGGTCCCCGGCACATGCTAGTGCCTGGAGAAGGCTGCAGATGGGTTGGGTCCGAGTTTGTTTTGCTTTCCTTGAGGTCCATTCGTTCTATGAGACCGTTCGCGCCGCCGCCAAGTTGCCATTATCATTCCAGGGAAGGCCGGCGCGGCGCAGCAGCTCACCGACGGTCCGGCATCTTTTGCGGAGCTAAGATCATGTCTCCAGGAACTCTCTCGAAGGAACAACGTGAGGAGCTTCTCAAGGCGATGAAGGAACGCTTTGAGAAGAATATGAAGCGTCACGAAGGTCTTGATTGGCCCGACCTGCAAACAAGGCTTTTGCGCAAGAGCGGAGCACTTTGGTCACTGAGTGAAATGGAGCGGACGGGCGGCGAA
Source organism: uncultured Acidobacteriaceae bacterium (assembly GCA_963758385.1). Classification (GTDB taxonomy): domain Bacteria; phylum Acidobacteriota; class Terriglobia; order Terriglobales; family Acidobacteriaceae; genus PALSA-350. The sequence continues at coordinate 835,047 of CAVWVA010000004.1, forward strand.
CCGGATGCGATCGGCAAGGATGAAGAGACCGGCCAGTTCATCTTCTGTGATTGTTCGGCGGAGAGTCCCCAGGGCCGGAGAAATGTCTGCTACGACCGTGAAGGGCAACTGAAACGCGAAAAGGAAGGGCTGCCGGTAGCTGGGAATGTCCTGGATATGGCGAATGCCATAGGAATTGACCCGCTCACCGAGGAGCAATACCGGGAGTTGCAGAAGCTGGGAAGTTTCGATACGAAGAGTCAGAGCTGGTTGAAAACGCCTGCGGAAATTACCAAACTAGGCGGAGCGATCTTTGGCGACCGCCGCTTCGGCCGCGTCTTTGTGTATCACAACACCGCCCCCTGTTTTTACCGCGCAAGAGGGTTTCGTGGCTTGTTGAAAGTTTAGTCCGGAGCTGGAATATCGCGACCGCCTGGAGCCTGGCTTGCGGCTTTCCTTATAGCTGGGCGTATTCCTTCTTAGCCTCGGCGATGACCGGCAAGTTGGGGTCGGCGTTCTTCCACTCGGAGAAGAAGACGTCGTAGGCCTTTTTCGCCTCCAGGCTTGTTGCCTGCCATGGCGTAGGCGCGTCCAAGTCCCAGGTGGGACAAGGCGTACGGTCGGCCAACGATGTAAGCGACACCCTTTTGCCGGGTCGCCTTCTGAAAAGACGCGATCGCGTTACGAGAATCTTTCAGTTGCAGGAAAGCCAGACCCCGCAAGTGAGCCGCATAGCAAGCTTCATCGTGGGGCCAAACCCGTTCCAGCAAAGCCAGGGCCTGCTGGGGGTCTCCGGTCTTAAGCGCAAGCCAGGCACGGGATTGGGGGACATATACTTCCTGAACCAGGGTGTCTTCAGGGTAGCGTTTTTCGAGAGCGGAAAGCATCTGCGCAGCGGGCTTCGGCTGGTTGCAGGCAGCGGTCGTGGTGGCCGCCGTGATGAGCGAGGCCTTTCCTTTATCCAACTGCAGGGCTTCTTTGACGGCTTGCTCCGGATCGAAGCAGCGATCGATCATCCAGCCGGCGCCGGCCGCGCGAGCAACGCAGTGGCCTGAGCGTCCTTCTTTTTGGCGCTTGCCGCCTGATCGGCCGCGCGCAGCAGGACGGTCCTCGCCATCTGAAACTGGCCTGCCTGCGGGAGCAGAGCGCCCCAGGCGGTGGTGATGACGAACTGGTCGGGGCGGCCGGCCGCTTCGGTGATGATCTTCTGCACATTATCCGAGTCGCCCCGGGTGGCGTAATACTCCAACTCGGTCGAGTAAAGAGACGTCCCGTTCAAGCCGAGTTCCTTCTTCCCGTTCTCATCGAGAATCAGCTGAATCAGGGGCAGGTCGTCGCGGTAATAGCCCATGATGTTGTGATATCCGGCGCTGAGCAGCCGGCCCTTGTCCTGGGAGTCGTCGGGGGAATAGCGGCCGCGTTTGGACACGTAAAACGCATGCCGTGTTTTATGGGGAGTTTTGGGTCAAAGACCAAGAAACTTGAAAGGCGCGGCCGTCTTGAAGTCCTTGAGCGCGTCCCCGGAGTAGATGTTCCGCTGGTTGGAACCGAGATCAAGCTTCAGCACCTTGCCGGTCTCGCTGGAAAAATCCACGTGCTTGAGGTCAACCCAGAAGGTGTTGGGTGCGAGGGCGGACTCGAAGAAGTAGAGCAAACGTCCATGGTCGGCGACCGTTCGCCAGCGTGTCGAAGAGATGTTTGGCTCATTGGGAGTCGTGATCCCGTAGGGTACTGAGACGTTGCGTATCACGCTGAACACGCTCGCTACGGCGAGGTCGGGATCTACTTGCTTGGGTATGGCCTGGATGTAAAAGGACGCGCGCGCAAACCGGTCGGCGGCCCGATTCGTGCCCGGCAGCACCACGGTCCCACCGATGCCTTTCCAATACTCGTCCATGGCCAGTTGCTTGTCGAAGGTGGGTGAATTCGTCATGACCTGATACTTACGGTCGTGATGAATCACCTGCTTGCCCTCAATGTACTCGATGATCGCACTATCGCCAGTTGCATCGGACATCGACAGGTGAAGCGTCGCCAGGCGGTTCTGGCCGGGCACTTTGTCGGTAATGACGGTGAAGGGTTCCTTGCTCATTACGTCAATTGCTTCCGCGACTGTGGCGAAATTGTCCAGCACATACTGCGCCCAAAGCGAGATGGCGAGTCCAGGCTTCTCTGACTTCTGCTCCGGATAGCGAGATTCGACCAGCCACAGCAGGTTCGCGTCGAGACCCTTCTCGTTCATGCCATCGGTCGTGGAAACGTCATAGCCACTGGCTACGACGCTGCCGTACTTCGATGTCCATTCAAGTGAATGCGGACCGGCTTCTCCACTGCGATGCATGCCTCGAGGCAGGATCCATAGGTTGGTCCCGATGTCGTCCTGCCAATCCATCGATCGGCCTGTAATGACACTGCCATTTGGGCCCAGGTAAACGGCTCGTGTGCAGGCCTGCGCGGGAAGTGCGGCCATGGCAAACAACAAGGCCGCCAATGCTCGAAGCGTTTGCTTCATTCTTGCTTTCTCCCTCTCGGAGAAAGGGTCTCCGAGATTCTGCTTGTGCAAGCCCGTCGATCCTATCATTTGGCCGGTGGCCGGGGGCGCGGGTCATTTCGCCCCTGGTCCAAACAGCAGCGCGTTTCCCGTCGAACTCCTGCTGAGGCGGTTATAGCTGGGCGTATTCCTTTTTAGCCTCGGCGATGACCGGCAGGTCAGGGTCGGCGTTCTTCCACTCGGCGAAGAAGACGTCGTAGGCCTTTTTTGCCTCGGGCTTGTCGCCGGCCATGGCGTAGGCACGGCCAAGTCCCAGGTAGGACAAGGCGTAGGGACGGCCGACGATGTAGGCAACGCCCTTGTGCCGGGTTGCTGTCTGAAAAGACGCGATCGCGTTTTGAGAATCTTTCAACTGCAGAAAAGCCAGACCGCGCAGATAGGCCGCATAGCAAGCTTCATCGTGCGGTCGAACCCGCTCGAGCAAAGCGAGAGCTTGCTGCGCGTCCCCGGCCTTAAGGGCAAGCCAGGCCCGGGACTGGGGGACATATACTTCCTGAACCAGAGTGTCTTCAGGGTAGCGTTTTTCGAGAGCGGATAGCATCTGCGCAGCGGGCTTTGGCTGGTTGCAGGCAGCTGTCGTGGTGGCCGCTGTGATGAGGGTAGCCTTGCCCTTATCCAGTTGCAGGGCTTCTTTGACGGCCTGATCCGGGTCGGAGCAGCGATCGATCATCCAGCCGGCACCGGCGGCGCTCAGCAAGGCGCCTGCCTGAGCATCTTTCTTTTTGGCGCTTGCCGCCTGATCGGCCGCACGCAGCAGGACGGTCCTCGCCATCTGAAACTGGCCTGCCTGCGGGAGCAGAGCGCCCCAGGCGGTGGTGATGACGAACTGGTCGGGGCGGCCAGCCGCTTCGGCGATGATCTTCTGCACATTATCCGAATCGCCCCGGGTGGCGTAATACTCCAACTCGGTCGAGTAAAGAGACGTCCCGTTCAAGCCGAGATGCTGCGCGGCCCCCAGATACTTTTCGCCTTCGGTGGGGTCTCCCAGGACGCCAGCGATCTGCATTCCGTTTTCCAGGACGAAGGCATCGTCCGGCTGCAATGCGAAGGCCTTTTGAATGGCCGTGGCGCTCTTCTCAAGCTCGCCGTTGCGGAAATACAAATCACCCAGGTTGATGAAGTTGTCGACTTGCAGCGGATACTCCTGGGTCGCGACCTGGAGGGTCTCGATGGCTTTGTTCAGATCGCCCGGGACGGTGGAGTAGTAGTGGCCGGCGATGTAGAGCTTCTCGCGCTCGCTGACATTGTTGCTGAGCTGGTAGGCGCGGGTGAAGTTGTCCGACGCCTCGCTGATCGCGCCGGCGTTTTGGTGAATGACACCGAGGCGGCCCCAGGCCATGGCCAGCTTGGGGTCAAGCTCCAGGGCGCGCCTGTAGTGGTCTTCTGCTTCGGGAATGTCATTTCCCTTGGCATGCGCATCGTCGCCCAGGGCGTAGGCGCGAAAAGCTTCGAGAGACGGGGTAGTGGCCTGGCCAAAGGGAGCATTGAGCTTTTGGATACTGGAGAGACTTTCCCCAAGTTTGGCGCGCATGCCGGTTGCCACCTGGTTGAGCGCGTCGAGCACGTGCTCCTTGTCGGGCGCGGTGGCTTCCTGGGTGGCTATATCGTCACCGGTAGCGGTGTTCTGGGCGTCGAGGGTTATGACATACGCCTTGCCCAGTGGAGAGATGGTGCCGATCAGGATGGCTTTGTCGACGCCCTCGCGCTCGCCAATTTCGCGGGCAATTTGCGGGGTAAGGGTCTCGTCCGGCTTGCGGCCAAGGAATTGGAGGCTCTGGCGAAGGTGTTGCTGGCTGATGATGTCGAACACCGGAGACTGGCCCAGCTGCACGCGCAAGGCAAGGTTCAGGGTGCTGTCAAAGAGAGGATCGCCTGTTTTATTGATAAAGTCGGCGAGAATGATGCTGTCTTTCAAAGCCGTGGGCTTGGCCGCCTGATCTGGCGCGGTTGGAGTGGCGGCGCCGGGTACGGGCCTGGCGCTCCGATGATGGCGCAGGGCAAAAAAACCACCGGCCAATGCCACCAGCACCAGGGCGCCGATGACCAGCATGCGGGAGCGGAAGGGCGGGTCGCCCTTTGCCGGCAGGGGAGGCGAGACGGCCGCGGGCGGAACGAAGGCAGGCGTCCCCGGGGCCGCGCTCACTGGCGCTGAAGAGGGCGAGGCGGAAACGGCTTCGAGTTCGGCGAGCAGTTCCTCGGCGTTGTCGTAGCGTTGATCGCGGTCCTTGGACAGCAGCTTGGCGATGATGGATCCGAGCGCGCTGGGCATCGCCGGGTTGACGCTGGTGACCGGGGGCGGATCTTTCATCAGCAATGCGGCGAACACCCCGGCGGTGCTGCGATCGCCAAAGGGTGGTTGCCCGGTAGCCATCTCATAGAGCACGCTGCCCAGACTGAAGAGGTCGGTGCGGGCATCAATGGGGTCGCCCTTGGCTTGCTCAGGGGACATGTAAGCGGCGGTGCCGACAATCGTACCCACCGCGGTGAGATCACTCATGCCGGGGGACATGCTGGTCGAGGTTTTATTTTGCGGGTCGAAGGAGTAGGGGTTGGGCGAGGGCTCGGAGCCCTGCCTTTTGGCCACGCCGAAATCGAGAATCTTAAGCTGCTTGCGGTCGCGGCCACTCTCCACCACGAAGAGGTTGGCCGGCTTGATATCGCGGTGAATGATGCCCCGGGCGTGGGCAGCGGCGAGCGCACTGGCCGCCTGCTGGCCCAGGGTGAGGACTTCGGCGGGAGAGAGGCGGTGGTGGCCGAGATAGGACTTCAGGGTTTCTCCGCGCAACAACTCCAAAACCAGGTAGGGCCGTCCGTCCTGTTCGCCGACGTCGTAGATGCCGCAGATGTTGGGGTGGTTGAGGGTGGCGGCGGACTGGGCTTCGCGCAGGAATCGCTCGCGGGAGTGCTGGACGCGGGAGGAGGTCGTGCTTGCGGGCGAGATGGTGCCGAGGGCGTCCGAGGCGAGAAAGCTGTCGGAGATGAGCTTGAGCGCGACTTCACGTTCGAGCCGGATATCGAGCGCGCGATAGACTTCGCCCGTGCCGCCTTCGCCTATCTTCTCGATCGCTCTGTAGGGCCCAAAGAGAGTGCCAGAAACGCTCATTCTCGCCCCGTATTCACGTCCCACTCAAGGGGATCCGCAGGTGGTTGATGCCTGAGTGTACACAGGGTGTCGTGCTCAGCGCTATTGCGGATTCAACCCGGATCCCGATTGCGCGCCATTCGGGTTTTGAAGGGGTCTGCCTGATCGCGATCATCTGGCAAGCCGGGCAGTGCTCGGCACCATCCCGGCGGCCAGCGCTCGCCCAATCGACGTGAATCTCAAGCAGCCGAAGGATTTGCGTGATGGCTAGAATGCCCGCACGATAGCAAGAAGGAGCAGGGCAATCGCCAGCCACGCGAACCAATCTCCCATCACCTGAAAGAGCGTCCAGCTATGCCCCGCCGGGACGGTTGCAACCATGATAGCGAACGGGGCTGAGTCGCTTCGTGCCTCCGCCAGGATTCTTCCACGGTTGTTGCTTACAGTCAGAAATCCATCTTTGGCCGCTCGCGATACGCTGAACCCGTCCTCCACACCACGCATCACCGCAATATGTCCGTGCCACGCGCGGTCGACGTTAAAATCCCATGCCGGCGCCAGCATCAACCCCACGCCTTCTTTTCCGTACCGTCTTGAAGGATCGGCAAAGTCCAGGTCCTTGCAGATCGCCACTCCCCAGGCGGTATGAGGACGCTGCACCCGGACCAAGTCCTTTCCAGGAGTGAACTTTAATTCGAACGGGGGCAGCAGATGCTGCTTGTCGTAAGTTCTCACGGCAGAGCCGGGCTGATATAAGCGAGCCTGATTATAGGCAACCGGCCCGGACTGACGATCGAAGCCGGCCACTACCGTCGCTCCGGTCTGCTCCGCGAGCTTTTGCAGGATCGCATCCAATGGTGCGACATCGGCATCGGTGACTCGGCCCAACTTCTCCGGCAGCACAATCGCGTCGATATCCCGCAATGCGGTTCCGTCCGGCTTCCACAATCTGGTCGCGTACGAGTTCACCAGCTGCTGCGTATGTGCACCCGCCGCTGCGACATTCTGGTTTCCTGTAGCGTCCGACGCGGCCAGTGCTATGCGCACCCGCGGTCCAGGTTGCGGCAGGGCCAGCCGAACGCATCCGAAGATCAGCACGACGCCCACGGTTCCGACGGTAAACAGGAGCACGCGACGCGCCCTTTGCGGCTCTTCTCGCAGCCGCCACGCGGCCGTCAAGCCAGCCGGCAACAGAAGCAGCACAAACGTCATCCCCCACGGTCCGGTCAGAGAGGCCAGCTGCAGAAACGGCAAGAAGTGCAACTGTGTATAGGCTAGCGAGCCTGCCGTTCCATGCGGCCAAAGCAGGTTCCTTCCATATTCAAAAGTGACCCACGCGGCGGGAAACCCGAGCACGGCGGCGGCCACACGGTTTTTGAGCAGAAGCGCGCGAAATAAGAGAACCGCAAGCGCGAACACGATCGCAGCCACACCGAAGCCGCCGAGCCACGCAACCGCGGGCAAGCCGAGGAGGCGAAAGTACGTCCAGTAAGATAACGCGCCTGCCAGCGACGCCAAGCCGGCGACCAGCGCCGCACTCCGTCTTCCACCTCGTGTTGCAAACCAGAGCACGGGCAGCGGGGCCAGCCACATGAGCGGCCAAAGCGGATTCAATCCGCTGCCGAAATACATCATCGTGGCCGTAGCTGCACACGCTAGACTTGCTTGCGCAACACGGAGCGACCTAACTCCGAATGCCATGAATATACCTCCCGAACGAGCGATGGCAAAACGCGCGAAACTCCCTCGTATCCATTTCTATGCGGCCGCCAAGATAGAGCATGACGAGGCCTTGTAACAGCGCACCCATTTCAAAGGTGATCTCCCAGGCGTCTTGTTTGCGAAAGCAGCCACTCTTCATCCCTTCTTCGATCGCTTCCACGGTCAGATTTGCGGTCGGAGACTCACGTGCTTTGAAATCCCGCGGGTAGGTTCTTGCCCCTGCGCGTGGCGTCAGGAACATCAGCTCAAAAAGTCGCGGCCGCTGCAATGCAAAATCCAGAAATACGTCCAGGATCCTGAGCAGCTGTTTTTCCGGATCGCGCGGTTTGGATGCCGCCTTCACGCGCGTGGCCAGGTCGTCGAATCCCGCATCCGCCAGGGTATTCAACAGTGCCGCCCGGTCCGCGAAATGCCGGTAGAGCGCCATGGCCGTGACCCCGACAGCCCTGGCTACGCGGCGCATCGTCACCGCCTCTACCCCTTCGCGGTCCAGCAGCAAACCTGCCCGGGCCGCGATACGCTGTGCCGTCAACTCTTTCATGTATACAGCGTATACCAATCTAGTATACGCTGTATACTCCGATGAGGACGGGTCCCCTCCTCGTCTATCCACGAGGGGCCAGGTTGTTGCCGGGCCCGCGGGGAAGGGCTACGAACTCTCCGCTCCAGCGTGCCTCGCGCTCTTCCAACTGCTGTGCTTTCCCTTGAGACACAGGCAGTACCTTCGAACAACGCACGTTACCGCAAGGCTGGTTTCTGTTACCGGGGTGCGGGTTGTTGGGCGCAGTTGGGTCGCCATCCGGACCGCGGTTCAGGTATGTCTTCCAATGACGGTAAAGGGGTGCCATGGAATTTCGCGTGATCTGGGAGATTGATATCGATGCTGAAGGACCCAGGGAGGCGGCCGAGCAAGCACGGGCGATCCAGTTGACACCCGGCATGCCGGCGACCGTCTTTGATGTGTGGGGACATGTGGCCGGGAAGATGCACCGGATCGATTTGATCAACGAGGCGGGCCGACTCGATCGCGACGAACTGCTTGCGGTGAGGACTGGTTTACGAGTGCTGCAGTGCAATCCAGATACGCCCCCGAGCATTCAGGATGTGGCGACGGTCATGCTCATCTTTCTGGATCGAGATAACATGATGTTCAAAAGGCATGACGAGCTGTGAGATAACGGTTGCCATGCGGCGGCGCCAGGAGTCTCACGCGAAGTAACTCTCATCGGCAGCTCGGCTTGCTTGCCTCGGCGTCGCTTGCTTAGAGAGAAGCCAAAAGGTTAACAACCTGTTTGCAGTTTTCCTGGATTCCTGGAGTCTTCGTTCCAGCGATGTGTGTATTATGCGGTTGTAAGCCACCTTGGCTTTCACTTAGATCCCACTTTCTGTGACCTAAGTGGACGACTCCAGCACCGACCACGCCCCGCTGGGTCGAAGCCATCCGACTTATGAGCGCATGAAGGTATTGCGTGAAACTACTCAAGAAGCTTCCCCGTGCCTGGGTATTGCTGGTTATCCCGGCGAGCTCCGCACTCGCCAGCGTAACTGTCAACGCTCCGGCAAGCGGAGTCGCCGTTTCCTCACCCTTTCTCCTGTCTGCCAATGCTTCGACCTGCTCGTCCCAGGCTGTGAGCGCAATGGGCTACTCGCTCGATAGCAGCACCAACACAACGATTGTTTACAGCACCGCGGTGATGGCGGCAGTCACGGCCGCGACAGGCGCACACACGCTGCATGTCAAGGCGTGGGGTAATCATGGGGCAGCGTGCGATACAGATGTCGCAATCGTCGTTATGGTCAACCCCAGTGGGACAAATGGAGTCAGCGTCAGCAGCCCCGCGAGTGGAGCAACGGTTACGTCTCCGTTCGCCCTCTCCGCTACCGCGTCGACCTGCTCTTCTCAAAGCGTCACTGTGATGGGCTACTCGCTCGACAACGCCGCGAGCTTAAGCGTTGTGAACGGCACTTCGGTGAAAGCCCAGGTAACGGCTGCGACCGGCACACACGCATTGCACGTACGGGCGTGGGGGAATCAAGGTGCTTCCTGTGACATGGATGTCGCCCTCACGGTGGCGTCTTCTGCTCCGGTTATCCCTGCGAATGCGATCAGCGTGAGCAGCATCCAGACCCTGAGCAACTGGGGGGCGGTCAACGACACAGGTGGAGGGGGCGGTTCCAATGGAACCACGAGCATCGTGGGCTCGCCTTCGCTCAGTGGCCATGCACGCGAGTTCGCGACGAACTACTCGAGTTCGGGAGACGAGCGTTATTTCGTAGCTTTTGGTGACGATACAACCTCTACCAATTTTCTTTACGACGGATGGGTTTATGTCGCAAACCCATCCAGCGACATCGCCAACCTTGAGATGGATATGAATCAGGTAATGGCCAATGGACAGACGGTGATCTTCGGCTTCCAGTGCGACGGCTATTCAGGGACGTGGGATTACACCGCGAACGAAGGAACTCCTGAGAATCCTTCCGACCATTGGTTGCATTCCAATGCGGCCTGCAAAGTGAGTAATTGGAGCACGAATGCCTGGCATCACGTTCAGATCAGTTATTTTCGCGACGAGGCCGGCAATGTTACCTATCAGGCCGTGTGGCTGGATGGCGTTGAGCAGCAACTGAACGTCACTGTACCTTCAGCCTTCGCACTCGGATGGGCCCCGACGCTGTTGACCAATGTCGAAGTGGATGGGCTTGGCTCAAGCGGTTCGTCCACCATTTACATGGACAATCTGACCATCTACCGCTGGGCACCGTAAGAAGAAAATCCCACGGAAAACGGCTCCGGGACCAGACTCCGGCACGATGCCCAACCGACGAACTTCGACTGCCTTCAGGGCTACAATAAAAGTTGCGAATGCAAGCGTTTCCTGACTGATTCTCTACCGGTGGGAGAGAGCGACCTAACGTGTGAGACCGAATCATGAGCACGGATAAGACAATTCGCAGAGTTACGGACCGCGAACGGCAGCAAGCGGAAACGGATCGCTACTGGCAAAGTCTGCCCATTGGCGAGCGACTCTCCGCGGTTTGGGATGTAAGTGAAGCAGCTTATGCGTTCGCTGCCGCTTTCCACGGAGTTCCGGTCAATGTTGCCAAAGGATCTGAAAGAGCTGCAGCCTTCGACTGAGAGCATACGTCAGGCGCTAAAGCCCACGATGCTCGGCCTACCTAAGACGAAAAGCGTTTTCGGCGAAAAGATGATCTAGGGTGCTTTGGGTGTCGCGCGGAATACACCGCCTGACTTGGCGTCTTCGAGCATCCATAGCGCGCCATCGGGCGCGACCTCTACGTCGCGGATGCGGTGGCCAACGTCCCAGCGTTCTGCTGGTTTGGCGCCTCCCTGACCGTCGAAGGTAATCCGATTGATTGTTTTGGACCCCATGCCGCTCACCAGGGCGGAGCCCTTCCACTGGGGGAACATCGCGCCGTTATAAAAGATGAGATTGCCTGGCGCGATGACCGGCGTCCAGTAGATCACAGGCTTGGTCAAATCAGGTCGCGTGTCTGGACTGGGGATCGGCACTCCGTTATAGTTGGTCGCGTAGGAAACCAGCGGCCAGCCGTAGTTGTTGCCGGGCTCGATCAGATTCAGCTCATCGCCGCCCTTGGGGCCGTGCTCAATCTCCCACAAGCGGCCGTCAGGCGCGAACGCCAGACCGTAAGGCGTGCGGTGTCCGGTCGTCCATGTTTCAGCCGGCGTCAGGTTAGGCCCGGGAAAGGTATACGTTCTGACCACGGGAGCAGTCTTCGCAGCTTCGGTATCCGACGGCGGATCAATCACGGGCACACTGGCCGCGCCCTTCTTGCCGGCCATCGGGTTGCCAGGAGCAGGCTTGCCATCCAACGTCAGGCGCAGGATCTTGCCCAGGGGCTGATTAGGGTCCTGAGCGGGCGTCATGCGCTGGCGTTCGCCAACGGTGAGGAACAGATAATGACCGTCCGGGGAAAAGGCTATCTGCGCACCGAACTGTCCGCCCTCGCCCCTCTCGCCATCGCGCCAGATCACCTTGAGTCCTTCGAGGCTTGCCGAATCCTGGCCCAGCGCCAGCCTGGCTCGGGCAAGCGCCAGACTCGAACCACCCTCGCCCGGCTCAGAATAGGTGAGGTAGACACTGTGGTCCTTGGCGTAGTGCGGGGAGAGAAAAACGCCCAGCATGCCGCCTTGTCCTTTGTGGAGAGAAGCCGGCACATTGGCGACCGATGTCTTCGAGCCCTGCTGCGTCAGCAACACCATACCGCCGACTTTTTCGGTGATCAGCATGCGGCCGTCGGGCAGGAAAGCAATCCGCCAGGGCAGATTGAGGGTCGCTACCTGGACCATGTTGAAGGGCAGACCAGGCTCGGGCTGCTGCTCGCCAGCATTGATCTGCGCATCTGCATGGGTCGCCGCCAGGGCCAAAAACAGCCCCGCAATCATTAAATGCTTCATCTCTTGTTCCCTCGGTTGGTTTTGATTGGTTTGGCGTTCGCAGGCTTTACATCCTCATTGTTCGGATGTTTCCAGCTACTGAGGCACAGGGCGGGTCGTCAGGAATTCCCTTGGCGAGGGACGGCGATTATTTTTCGACATATCCTTATGGTAGATCACTTGCGATTCTGATCGATTTCGCAAGCCCGCCCACGCAAGCCAAAGAACGGCTTGAATGGGGCACCCACCGCGCTCGTGGGTCCCGCGGGTCCCGAATCATGGATGCAACAGAGAGGCGTATTCTGCCTTCGCTTGATTCAGGACGGGAATATTGGGATCAGCGTCTTTCCAGAGTTGCAGAAATTCTTCGTAGGATGCTCGTCCTTTGACGGCGTCTCCCGACAGCACGTAAGCGCGGCCTAGTTGAAGGTGAGCCAGCGCCGCAATTGGTTCATTGAGAACCAAACCGCGATGGACAAGGATTTTTTTAAATTCAGAAGCGGCTTCGGCGCCGCGATGGGCGGCAAGATAGGCTTCGCCGCGGACGTATACCGGATATAGATTGGGCCAGTTGTAATAGCTGTAGGACGGAAGACCAAGCTCACAAGGCGCCGCAGCCACCAGGGCATCCAGCGCCGGTTGCGGTCTCAAGCTCATGAGCTCGATCCTGGCTCGTAACGCCGGCAAATAATTGCACTGGACAATCGTGTCCTGAGGGAATTTGCCGGCCATCGCACCGGTCAACGCTTGCGCCAGGTTCAGGTTTCCGGAATAGGTCGCGGCCAAAGCGATACCATAGTCCAGGTCTCTCCCGCCGGAATATTTCCTGGCATTTGTCGCTTGCCGTAAGGCCTGATCAGAATTACCAAATAGACCTTCGCGCACCGCGGACGTGGCATAGTATTGCGCGCTGCTTTCTTCCTGCCCAACCCGCTCCGCCGACTCCGCTGCACGCTGCGAAAGACGACGGGCCTTGTCCAATTGGCCGGAATAGGCCGCCGTATCCGCGTCCAGGGCGAACACCAGGTGTTCGATTCCAGGCTTGCCCGCCGCCGATGCAACCTGTTTTGCCATTTCGCTGTGGTCGCCGCGGTAGAAGGCAATGCTATAGACCATGGCCGCAAGATTCGCATCCAGGCCGGCTGCGTGGGCGCTCTGCACTTCAGCCGAGGCGTCGTCCACACGGTCCATGAGTAAGTAGGTATTGGATACGTCGCGGTACAAGAAACTGCTGCGCGGCGGGAGGCGAAGGGCCTGCTGGTATTCGGCGAGGCCGATGTCGTACTCACCCAGCGTTTCGACGATGTCGGCAACGGAATTGTGGGCGTACTGACTATCCGGATAAACCTTGGCCATCAACTCAAAGCTGCGCCGGGCCGCCGTGAGATCACCGAGGACATAGTAGTAGTAGCCTCCTTCGATCAGCCATTTTTCCCTCTGGCTGACGGGTTCTCTTAACTCAAACGCCTTCTCGACATAGAGTTTCGCGGTGTTGCTCTCGCCAATGGCTCCATAGGCATCGCCCAGCGCCCAGTACGCCATCGCGAAATGCGGGTCGAGTTCGATCGCCTTTTGGAACCACGACAACGAAGCCTTGTAGTCAAAGTCCGTGGCCTCCGACTGAACACCCTGGGTGTAGCATTGCAAGGCCGCCATCGACGGGGTGGTAGCGCTCGCGAGCGGAGTGTTGTACTGGCGAAGGCTGGTTAAGGACTCTCCCAGTTTGCGGCGCATGTCCGAGGCCAGCTTGCTCACCGCACCGAGCACACGGTTCTTGTCGGGCGATTGTGCTTCCGTACTTCCGAGCAAAGCTCCACTGGCGCAATCCACGGCGCGCAGGATCAGATCGTAACGGCTGCCAATCAGCGAAATCGAACCGTCCAACGCAACCGTGGAATCCGTCCGCTGGCAAACTTCGCGGGTCACCTCGGGAGTGAGTTCGACCAGGGCTGTTCGACCCATCATGCGCAGGGTGTCGCGGATTTGCTCCTCGGGCAGGACCCGCAGTTGAGGAGATTGCTCCAACTGCACCGAAAGGCCCTGCTGAAGAGTGCCATCAAAGACCGAATCGCCCGTCCGATTGACAAACCCTCCCAGGACGAGGGTGCCTTTCTGCATGGGAGGGCGGCTGCGGTGCACATACCAGAACACGGCCGCGGCAAGCAAGAGAAGGAGCGCGAGCGCGGACGCAAGAATCCCTTTTGACCTATGGATTGGTTGAGGATCCGGTGGGGCGGGCGGAGGGGGTGGGGGAGGCGCCGGCGCTTGCTGATGTCCGTTCCCGGTGACCGGCGCGATAAAACGGTACCCGCGGCGAGGGATGGTCTCGATGAACCTCGGATTGCTCGAGGTATCGCCCAGAACATCACGCAGCTTGTTGATCGAAGTGTTCAGGCTGTTGTCGAAATCGACAAAGGTGTCGGCGGACCAGATCTCGCTGCGAAGCTCATCGCGGGTGACAATCTCGTCCGGCCGCCGCACCAGGGCACGGAGAATCTGAAACGGCTGTTTTTGCAGCCTGAGGCGCGCACCCGATTTGCGCAGTTCGCCCGCTTCGAGGTCGAGCTCGAAGACTCCGAAGCGCAGGACTGTGGGGAGCGGCGACTTTGGCATCAAGTGCTCCTTCCCCCTTGAATGCGTTTTCCATCCGCAACGGCGCTCAAGTCTAGCATGTTGCCGGGAGCTGAGTCAGCAATTTAGAACCCGTCGTAACCTTAGGAAACGAAACGTTTTGTTGGATTAGAAACAATCAAGCCTGGTTCCATTGACACTCCTCCGCGATTCCGCCATAAAACGTTCAATGCCCAAGAAGACCTCTTCCCAGCGGGAAGAAATTGGGAGTAGACGAGTATGCCTGCGAAATACCGGTACTGCTTAGCCTTGGTTCTTACCTGTGTGACATTGAGCTCCGTGGGTTATGCCGACGAAGCACATTTGAAGCAAACACCGTGCTCACGGAGGTGACAAAGAAGCAATCAGGGCAGCGGCGGAGGTTGGCGAGTTTTCTATGAGAGCAGAAATCCTAGTCGCGATCTTGCTGTTAAGCTGGGGCCCGCTGGCCGCGGAGAACCTGGAAAAAGCGCAGAAAAAAGAGCTGGAAATCCAGGCGCGGGAGATTATCGCAGAAGCGAAGTCGATGGAGAGTTCCGGACAGCTTGCCCAGGCGCGCGAGAAGTATGCCGAGTCGCAGGCCATGATCGAAATGAAGGATTCTGAAGCAGCGATCAAGCGCCTGGATGACGAAATACATAAGCAGATCAAAGCGGCGCTGAATCAGGCGCGCAAGTTATACGAGGAGCACAAATTTAAAGAGGCGGCGGCTCTCCTCGAGGAGAGCACCAAGTTGGGCAGCTTCGAGGGCGTTCTCTCCTCCGATCTTGCGCTCTGTTACTACCAGCTTGGCGATCGCAGTAAATCGGTCGAAAACCTTGACAAGGCAATCACCGACACGCCTGATCCGAGGAGAAAACTCAGGCTGCAGGAGTTGTTGACGTTTCTGACCACCGGCGAGAACGGCGCCCCCGTCGCCGAGGATGAAAGCAAAAGGATTGCGCAGTTCGATCACCTGGCGCAAACTGTCGGCTTCGATACTTCGGTCGAAGACCAGGAGGGCGCGGAGGAGCAAACCTCCTTTTCCGAAGCCGAACCTGCGTCTCCGCAGTTGTTGCCGGTGAACTCGCTCACCGCGCCTGCTGCGCACACCAACCATTCCATGGCGAATCGGAAATTGAGCATGTGTACTGCGCTCGAAGAGCTGAAGGGCAGCGCCCTCGCCGGCGCTTCAGGAGTGTACGATCGCGCTAATTGTGCGGAGATCAACGCGCGTCCGACAGAAGCGATCCGCCTTCTTGGTCAATATCTGGAGGTTGCACCCCAGGCGCTCGATGCCGATGCGGTCCGCGCGCGCATTACGGAGTTGCAGTCGTTACAGACCCTACCCGGCCAGAAGGGAAGCGACGTCCGGCGGCAATATGCGTCGGCGTACGGGTATCTTGCCGAACGGAAATACGATCGCGCGCTGGCCGCCTTCCTCAAGGCGAGAGAGCTGGCGCCGGACTTTCCACTTACCTACTGGAAATTGGGGCTGATTTACGAAGCCATGGGGAATGTGCAGCTGGCGCGAGAAAACTATATTCATCTTCAACAATTGAGTTCGGATGACGCCTTGAAGACGGAAACCAACCTGCGCCTGAGCGCGCTCGATGCAAAGAAATCGACCTACGATGACGAGGTAGGCGAAGCGGAAGACGTTCTCTCTGAACTGTTCAATCGCGGAATGAATTTGAAGTTCAATCTTGATGATAATCGCAGCGCAATACGGGCGCGCCGGGCACGGATAAAAGACAAAAAGGAGCGGAGGGACCAGAACCGCGTGGGCGGTTTTGCGGTGCCCTACGCCTATGCCCAGCAGCAATTGGCGCTCGCCGGGGAGCATCTGCAAATTGCGCTGGGACTGTTTCCGCTGGGAGCGGAGGCCAACGAACTGATGGGCCTGCTCTTTCTGCAGGCGAATGACGGACGCTCAGCCATCAAGAATTTTGACGCGGTGGCGAGCCAGGGATTGCCGCTTTCCTTTTACGCGGAAATGCGCGACCGCAAAGTCGACCGCGCGGTGAAGTGCGAGTTGAGCCGCGACCGCGTGCACATCATCTTTCTCTCTTCTTACGACAAGAAAGGAAATCCCACCGCCCCCGGCAAGCCGGCTGGTGATGACGGCCTGGGCGATCTGACGTTGGCGCCTGGGGACACACGCCAGGAAGTGGATGCGCTCGATTTGAACCTGAGTGACATTAAAAAGGTCGAAACCGATAAGGGTTTGCTTACCATCAAGACGGCCAAGCAGGAATTCAGGCTCGCCCCGATTTATTTGCCGTCATACACGCCAGTGGAAGGCCCTGCGGCGCGCCGGTTCGCTAATAACTACACCCAGCTTTTTATTCGTTATCCCGGACTTGAGAATTCCAAGCTGGGGGCTGAAGGGATGACCGGCGGCGAGAAGTTCCAAATGGGATTTAAGATCGCCAACGATAGTTTGAGTATCGCGACGAGCCTGAACCCAATCGGCTCGATTCAAGCGACGCAAAGCGCAATTTCCATTGCTCGAACGATTCACTCGGCCATGGCTTCGCTCAAAGTGAGCTTCGCTTCGTGGGAGCGAAGCGTCGATGACCAGCAGCAACTTCTTTCCGGCCCCTCGTTCAAGACGATTCCCAGCGGGCCGGTGAACCTGGCGTTTGCGCAGGAATTGAAGTAGGTGCACGCTCCGAAAGGAGCCGGCGGCGACCGCCCGGAGAGACGCACGCGTTCGCCAGCAATCACGTCACCCTATGGTCGTCCGCCGACCTCAAAGACAAACGTTTTCCTAGTGGACTGTAACAGCCGATCAAGTAGAGACGCAGGGGCTAAAGCCTGACTCTCTCTGCTCTTTGTGGCCCGACTCAAAGTCGGGCCCTGATACAAGGCATGAGAGCCGTGACCCTGGAAGGGTCGCGCATCGCGCAGCTTTGTTGCTCTCCTGAACCAGTTGCTACTCCTGAACCAGTTGTTGCAGTCCACTTCGGCCCCGGTGACTGGCCTAAAGTAACCATCTCTTGAAACAGTGGTAATAAGAAGGGTTTTGCAGGCATGTTCCTCTGCTGAGTGGGCGGACCGAGCATCATAGTGGGAAGCTCAGTGTTTATTGGTGGAGCTGCCATTCAGGCGGGAGAGAATCTTGGATCTAAAAGCTGTGATTGAAAGAGACATTCAAGCGGAAGTGAGTAAGGCGAAACTGTCGCCAGACGACATGGAGAAACATATTCGCGCCGCGTTTATGAATGGTATGGTCCTGGGAGCCCGCCTGCAAAATAAGCTGCCGGGGGCGGCGTCCGACGAGGATGGTTGGGGTGAGGTGCAGGAAACGCAACCCCCCATGTGATGGAAGCCTGGTGCGCCGCAGCCCAAACGCATGGCCTCGCGCGCACAAATTCATTTCCCCGGGAATGCCTGGCTTCTTCAGCGCACACAATCCACGCACACAATCCATTAGCTCTGCTCGCTTGGGCGACTACCCGATATGAGATTTCGGGTCGTAGGCTAAGCTTCTGACGGCGTGCTGCGTTTCGCGAATCATCAGGAGACAGCCCCAGACCAGCGCAATGACCGCGGATGCCCCACACACGACGCCAATGCCAGCGGCTATCTGAAAAGCCGATGGCCAGCCGTAGTACACCACGATAGAACCGGCGATCGAGATGAGAGCGGAACTGGCGAATAGTCCGAGACCGAGGTAAAAGCAACGAAGTGCTCGCAACAAAAGTTGAGCACGCGTTTGCAGCACCGCGAACTCGGGACTGACGGCGGAATCGAGCTTTGCCGATTGCGCGGTCAGGGCGTGAAAACGATCGGCCACGCGCGCGAGGCGATTGTTGGTTCCCAGCGCTAAAACGGACGATGCGTTGGTGAGCACCGCCGGGGCTACCACAACCGTGAGGATCGAAAACGGATCAGCGACGATCATTCCTTACCAGCATTTCCGTAGGCATTTTTATTTCCAAGACTCTGGTTAGTATACGGGGCCGAGATTGAAGGGAAGCCTTGCGCCATGGGCCTCGGAGCGAGAACGCATGGTTCGGGGGACTCAGGCTTCTGGTAAACACTTAAAGGTTTTTCGGACACGCTTTTCGAGCAACGGGTGAGGAGCTTCTTTCGGCGCTTTCTCTAATCCTCGCGGTGTTATCTGCCTCCGAGAATAGTTGTGTTACGCGCTTCTTACGAAGCTACTTTGCCAGGAAGCAGTTTAGCGCTATCTGTTCCCGAATCCGAACCGGGGAACGAAGAGATCGTAACAAGCAGGTCGTTCGCAAATACAGAGAGGGTTACGTTAGGGAGGATTCCGCTCAGGGAGCAGATTTTATGACGCGCCACTTTTGAGCGGCCGCCCGAATCAATTGTTTCTGGCACAGGCGGCCGTTCTCTGGGAACTGCAGTCGAGTTTTCAGCGGCACATCACTTCGATAGAACGATGACGCTCGTCGCTTCCGGAATAGGGTAGGGCGAACCCGGCTCTTCTTTGATGCTGGAGGGAGTAGCGGAATATACGTGCAGCCCCTGGTAGCCCAGCCCAAACATGTGGTTTGATTTATCCCAGGCAAACTGGGGAATCTCCTGGTTATCTGGGGGCCCATGGTTGGTGGAATCTTACGCTCCGGAGACAATCGCGGGATACCGTCGAGGGATGAATCTTTGGCTTACGACGTGGGCAAAAGCTTCTTAAGGCAACCTGGGCGCTTGCGCTTTCGAAGTGGGTTACTTCTCGTTCAGGCTAAGTTCGAATCCGGCTTGTATGCAAAATGCAAAAGGCTATTGACGGGTATCCTGTTGCCAATTGCGAGCTCTTGCGATACCGAGCGTTCGAGGTCAAGGTGACAGATTCTTCCGGCTCTCCACCATCGATCACGCCCGCAGACCCGTCTGCTACTTGCCATCCCCCCGCTGGGTTCGCGCACGCGCCCGGGTCCACTCCGCTTTGGATCGGCCGCTACGAGCTTCTAACGAAGCTGGGAGAGGGAGGAATGGGTTCGGTGTGGCTTGCCGAACAGCATGAGCCGGTAAAACGCCTGGTCGCGCTCAAGCTGATCAAGGCGGCCATCCGCGATGCATCGACGCTGCAACGATTCGATCTGGAACGGCAGGCACTCGCCATCATGAATCACCCTGCCATCGCCAGGGTTTTCGACGCCGGCACCACCCCGGACGGTCAGCCATATTTCGTAATGGAGTATGTTCCGGGTGTTCCCATTAACCTCTATTGCGAGCAAAATGCGCTGACGATCCGCCAGCGCCTGGAGCTGCTCATGGAGGTGTGCGAGGGGGTTCAGCATGCCCATCAAAAAGCCATCATCCATCGTGACCTCAAACCCTCGAATATCCTGATCGCCGAGATAGACGGCAAGGCGGTCCCGCGCATCATCGACTTTGGCATTGCCAAGGCGCTCAGCGTGTCACCCGCGGCCACCGAGGCGGAGACGCTCTTCACCCAGCCCGGTGGCATGGTGGGAACGCTGGGCTATATGAGCCCGGAGCAGGCCGATCCAGGCGCACTCGATGTGGATACACGCACCGACGTCTATGCCCTGGGCGCCGTGCTGTATGAATTACTCACCGGTTCTCTCCCTTGGAATCCAAAGCTCTGGAGGACCAAATCACTCTACGAATTGCTGCACCAGCTACGCGAGCAGGACCCTGAACGGCCCAGCACACGGCTGAAAACCGGCCCACATTCCGTCAAGCTGGACAACACCAGTGAGGTACGGAATTTTACCGGGGAATTGGCAGGAGACCTGGATTGGATCGTCATGAAGGCGATCGACAAGGATCGCGAGCGTCGATACCATTCTCCCCTGGAATTTGCTTCTGACCTGGACCGCTATCTGCACCACGAGCCGGTGATCGCCAGGCCGCCGAGCCTGCTCTACCGCGCGCAAAAGTTCGTGCGCAGGAACCGCCTGGCCGTGGGCCTGGTAGGTGCATTAGCCGCCCTGATCGTCGGTTTTGCAATCAGCATGACCATTGAGCGTAACCGCGCCAACCGCGAAGCCGAGCTGTCAAAAAATGTGACCGATTTCATGACCAATGTATTCAATATTTCCAATCCAAACGAATCAAGGGGCAGCAGCGTCACTGCCCGCGAGCTACTTGACAAGGCATCGGCGCAAATCGAGGAGACACCCGGCAAAGATTCGCAGGTGCAGGCCAGGATGATGGCGGCCATGGGCAAAACGTACATGGGGCTAGGGCTTTTTGAACAAGCGCGCATGCTGACGGAGCGTGCAAGCGCAATTGAGACGCGGCTGCGGGGGCCAGCAAGCCCGGAGACTCTACAGCTGCAAGGCCAGCTGGGGTATATCTATTATGGCCTGGGCAAATACGCGGATGGGGAAAAGTTACTGCGACAAACCCTGGCCTCGCAACAGAAAATCTTAGGTGCAAACAACCCGCAAACCCTCGACACAGCCACGATGCTCGCCGGCAATCTTACGGCGCAAGGAAAGTATGCCGAGGCCGAAGGCCTGATTCGCCGCGCCCTGATTAGCCAGCAGACAACGATTGGACCCGGAGACCAGCATACCCTTCGCACCATGTCTGATCTCGTGGCCAATCTACGGGAACAAGGACGAGATGCGGAGGCCGAACACGTGGGACGAGAACTTCTGCCGCTTGCCACGTCTCGGTTGGGAGCAAATCATCCCATCACTCTGTCGACCATGAACAACCTGGCAATGATTCTGCAAGCGGAAGGAAGGTACAAGGAAGCAGAAGAGTTACAGCGCGAGACGCTAAGCCGGGTAACCCAGGTCTACGGACCGGAGAGCAAGAACGCGCTCGCCACGCTGTCGAACCTCGGCCTGATCCTTGAACAAGCGGGCAGGCTGAAAGAAGCGGAAACGATGCAGCGGGATGAAATGGCACGCACCGGTGCCTCCATGGGACCGGAACACCCTGACACGCTTGGATCGATGGACAACCTGGCGGTTACGTTAGGCAGGGAGAAGAAGTTTGCCGAGGCTGAACAGTTACTTGGGAAGGAGCTCGAAATTGAAATGCGAACGCTGGGTCCGTCTTTTCCCGACACAATCGCCACGATGGAGAACCTGGCGGCGGTCTACGCCAACGAAAAGCGGGCGGAGGAGTCGATTGCTCTTTACGAGAAGGCCGTGAAGCAGGCGGAACAGGCCGAACGGCCTGTACAGATGCAGGCGCACTACACCTTTAGCGGCGGCTTGAGCATCCTCGGCCGGACCGATGAGGCACTCCAGCAACTTCAGCAAGCGGCGCAGTTAGGTTTCAAGGATGCCGATCAGTTAGCCACCGACGAGGATTTCAAGCCGCTGCGGAGTGATCCGCGCTTTGCTGGATTACTGGAGAGCATTCGTAAGCAAGCGGTCACGCCAAAGGTGTGAAGGACTGGTAGCACCCGCGGTGTTCTGTTCTATTGACATAGCACGGCACGTGCTGATTTGATTCTTCCATTGCAAAGGTGGCGATGGAATCATGATCAAGATCGACCGGCAGTAAAAGGAGCAGACATGGTTACGAGACTTCAGCCTCATGCCCTTGCGGCGGAAGAGGGCTCCGCATTCTGGTTTTTGAACAACCTCATAACGGTAAAAGCTACGACAGAATCGACGGGCGGCTCGTACTCTCTTTGCCACCAGGTGTCCCCCCCGGGCTCTGCCACCCCCTACCACCTTCACCATGTGGAGGATGAGGCCTTTTACATTCTCGACGGAGAATCGACGTTTCTCTGTGACGGCAAAAAGACCATCGCCGGACCGGGAGAGTATCTGTTTCTGCCCCGAGGCATTCCGCACGGCATACGCGTTACCGGATCAAAGCCGACCTCAATGCTGATCTTTGCCATGCCCGGGACGGGGTTTGTGGGAATGATGGAAGAGATGGGCGAGCCTGCCCGGGAGCTGACTTTACCCCTGCCATCGGCGCCAGACCTCGAAAGGCTTAAGAGGCTCTGTGCGAAATATCAGATTGATCTCCTCGGACCGCTACCGGAGTGACGAATCCGTCGAATGCTGCCCAGGCATGCCCAAAGCCCCGGAGTTTCGGAACTTCATCGAAGGGACTCCTGGAAAAAACTTGTTATTCTGGACTCGTATTGCGGCCTGGCGATGGTCTGCGCCTGGCCGTGGCTTGAGCCTGGCACCAGCCAAATCTGTTTTGGCGATCCTGCCGCTGCAAAGTTCCTCAAGCTATTGTCCACTGGCACCACGG
Organism: uncultured Acidobacteriaceae bacterium; assembly: GCA_963758385.1. GTDB lineage: Bacteria > Acidobacteriota > Terriglobia > Terriglobales > Acidobacteriaceae > PALSA-350. The sequence goes on from CAVWVA010000004.1 coordinate 857,568, forward strand.
CATCTCCCTGCTCATGAACAATCAGCAGTGGCCGGGGACTGATTTCCCCGATCACCTCCATCGGCCGGACGCTACCCACGTCAATGCCCGCTCGCAAGTCGGCGATGGCGACGGTTATGGGTGCAAACGGGAAGGCCGGGAGATGAATGAAATGTTCGAAGCCGGCGGCGATCACGCGTGGGGCGTCGCTGAAGCCGGAATCATCGACAACCGCGCGGATGCGCTTGTCTTTCGCCGCTGCCAGGATTGCAGAAGCTCCGCCCATGGATATGCCGAGGATGCCAACTCGGGTTGGGTCGACATCCTTTCGCCCGACTGCATAGTCAACCACCGAGATCACATCCTTCTGCTCCAGGACTCCAAGGGTCACATACTTGCCACCGCTTGGCGCGCGCGCCCTGGAGTTGTAGGTCAAAACGCTGAATCCAGCGCGATGAAGAAACTCCGCAATCGACAGCATTTGATCCTGCGTATCACCGTAGCCACTCGCAAGGATTATTAAGGAGGAATGAGCTCCCGGGAAAAATCGCCCATCGAGGACGACGTTATCCGCAGTGCGAACCTGGATGTGCTCCGGAACAAGATCGGGGAACGTGGCCAGCGACCATTGATACCGGGGATAGTCAGGATGAAGTGCCCGTTCCGATCCAACCCAGCCTATCGCTCCCAAACTCGCCAGCGAGATAAGGATGAGTCCCGCGACACACCACAGCGTGATCCTTCGTAGCATCGTGATTCCATAGCATATAGTGTCGAGGCACCGGCCACACGGAGAGGATAGAAAATTTAACGGATGAAGAGTTTGGATAGCCCTTCCCTCTGACTCTCGGACCTTCAGGCGGTAGATCTTCTCTCCGGTGCCGGGTAGAGGCCGTTGCAGGCCGATGTGGCTGCCGTGGATCCAGATTGCGCGAGAGCAAAAAATCCTTGCCATACCTCGAACTGCGAGGTATCATCACCACGGAATGACATCACGGGAAACCAACCCGAATTTCATGAATGGCGTGCCGGAGTTGTTGGTGCTGCGATTGCTCGCGGACGCGGAGATGTACGGTTATGAACTTGTGCAGGCAATCCGCGAGCGCACGGATTCGGTGATCGTAGTGGGCGAAGGAGTGGTCTACCCGGTCCTGCATGCGCTGGAGAGCACTGGGGCTTTGAAGTCACGACGTAAGACAGTGGCTGGGCGGAGCCGGATCTACTATTCGCTGACGAAGGCGGGATCCCGGAGGCTGGCGGGCCTGGCGGCGCAGTGGATGAGTTTGGCAGGAGCGATTCAAAAGACCCTGGCAGGAGGAAAGTATGGCGATGTGGTTGTGTGAGCTGCGGGAGCGGTTGCTACGTGCGGGGGTAGCGCCACGGCATGTGCGTCGATACCTGACGGAACTGCGCGAACACTGGGCGGATCTGACCGCCGAAGAGGAGCGCGCCGGACGCACTCCCGCGGAGGCGGCGGCCCAGGCGCTCACTCGGCTAGGGCGGGTCGAGGAGTTGGCCAGCACCATGATTGAGCGACCGGAACTGCGTTCGTGGACGGCGCAGGCTCCGTGGGCGGTGCTCGGCGTGGGTCCCGTGCTCGGCTTGGTAGTCGGATGGGGTATCGCGCTGCTGATTCTGTATTCGGGGTGGACGTGGTTTTTGCAAGGATCGCGGACGCCCTTCGTCCCGGTCCATGGTTTCGCGACCGCCTATTTCGGGGTGGGCCGGCTGCTCTATTACAGCGCCCCGCTCCTGAGCGGCTGGGGGATGGTCTTTCTGGCCGGAAGGCAACGGGTGCAGACCGTCTGGCCAGTGATCCTGGGCTTGCTCGCTGTGACTCTGCCGGGGGCGGCCGGTGCGGTGGATGTGCGGCCCCCGGTGGTCCCGGGGGAAACTGGCGACGTAGGGATTCGGTTCTTTCCGCCGGCATCGCAGCTCCCCCATGCCGCAGGCCACGCGTTGTTGCTGTTTGTTTTGGTTGCTTTCCCCTATGTTGTGTGGCGGTGGAGGGGCTCTCGGCCTGATTTGGCGCGGCAGTAAACCCGCGCCGCAGGAGAAAGAGTGGAGCGAGATGCTTCGCCGCAGCGGCGAAGGGCCAACACAGTCAAGTCGTCGAATCCTGGGGCGCGTTTTTCGACCGCGCTGCGCGAATCAACCCATAACTCTGGTCGCCGTTCTGTCAAAGAGTTACGGCCGCGCGACGGGAAAGTAATAGCGATTGTGGCAGTCGCCAGCGGGAGGGGGAAGATCGCCGTATGAGAGGTTGTCCCGGACCTTGGGCGCGCTTGGAAGAGAAGGGAAAAGTAGGCTGCGGGCACGTTTCTCCCACAGCCTTGTTTTGGAGAGGTGTTGCTGTGTTAAGGATTACCATAACTCCTCGATAGATCTGACATCATTTGGAAGAATGAACAGGAAATTGGTGTCTCCCCAATCAACTTTTCAGGAATTAGCGCAGTCCTCTGAACTTTGAACCCCGTGGTGACGTATCAGTATCAAGACCTCCAGGTCGGATAGGAGTCCCCATGTCGGTCCATGTTCGTGTGTTCGCGGTTTTTCTGGCAGCCGGTCTCTTCGCCGCTACCTCGTTTTTTGCCAGCGCAGTATCTTTTGGGCAGGACTCGGGCGTTAATCTTGCGCTCCACGCGAACTCCCACGCCAGCGCCGCGGACGTTGGTCTACCTACTTACCCTGGTGCAACACTCTTCAAAGATACGGACAACGACTCCGCAGCGAACCTCGGACTCACCTTCGGCGATTTTCACTTCAGCCTGTTGGCGGTTAGTTACGTAACCAGCAATTCGCCAGCAGAGGTTCTCGCCTTCTATCGCAAACCACTCTCCCGTTACGGACAGGTGCTTGAATGTGATCACGGCGAAGCTGTGGGCGCCCTCACCGTCACGCGCAGCGGGCTCACCTGCGGTGATGACTCAAAGGACCACAATACAAACTCCTCCACGGATCACGAGATTCGCGCAGGCTCTCCCCATCAGTTCCGCATCGTGGGGATCGACGAGTCTCACCCAGGCGCCACCAGGTTTGGTCTCGTCTACGTTGAACTGCCGAAGGACAGCGAACAAACGAGGTAGTGTTGAGGACCGGGGCTCGTCAGATTTGTGCGGTGACTTAGCCAGCTTCAGATCCTATTGAACTTACTGAAAACGAGATTTCGTTTTCTCCACCGAATCTGATCTATACCGCGCCTCTCGTTACCGCCTGTCGCGGCAGGCAGGCCCTCAGCAATCCAGTGGACGGTAACAGCTGATCGGTGGGCGAGGGCAGCTCACGCTTCCGAGGCCCTCGCCCCGCCGGAATCTACTCAAGTGAAAGAACACTCACGCTGGAAGACTCTGGAATCGAATGCGGAGAACCCGACGCCTGCTTGATCTCACTTGAGGTTACGTTATAGACGTAGAGCTTACCCCCACCCAGCGCATACAGATGGTTCGCCTTGTCCCATCCGAATTGGGAGAACTGCACGCCACTCTGCAAGATGCCGCTGTACCTGGTAATCGGATCGCTTCCATTTAAGTGGAAAATCTGGAAGCCCCCAGCGTACCCGCTCACCGCCAGAAACTTGTTGCCGGGGGCAACACTCATGGAAGTTACGCCGGAATCATCACCCACCAGCGCTTGCGGCATATTTTCCCAGGTACTCCTGGTGGAAAGGCTGCCATTGGAGTTCTCTGTGTAGCTGGCCAGAAAAGTAGGGCCGTTCAAGGGACCATCGTCCCCGCCCTGCCCGTCGATCCGCTGCAGAGCGACGACCAAATGGTTCGCAGAGTCGGCCGCCACTATCCCGGCGCAATACTGCTTGCCATTCTCACCTGCAGGAGTCTGGTTATCCTGACCGATGTAGGTCAACAGACCGTTGCTCCCGCGCTTATAGATGTCAATCACCGACAGATTGCCGTTATCCTCCTCGCACAACCCGTCATAGGCAAACTTGTCGGTACCCGCCATGGTGAGATAGATATTGACCTGGATGTTGTCATCGAGTTGACCACCGGAATGGCCGAGATATTGCAGATCGCCGTTGGATTCGATGTGAAACGTAAGATAGGGCTCGTATCCCTGATCGGCACAGTCCCAGTTTTCCTGGACATACAGTGCTGACTGAGCGAAGTCGACCTGCATGTCGGGGTAATCGACGCAAGTGAGGCTGACGCCGGTCTCATATTTCGATATGTTGACCGAACTCACCTTCTTGAGCGACCCTTTCGAGTTGATGGAAAAGGTGGAGACGAGAAAGCTATCGTCGCCCACGGCAAACAGAAATTTTTTGGTGACGGACATTCTGCCCGCGGTTGTGTTGGCCAGGGGTGAGCCGGGCACCGGCGTGAGGGCTCCGCTTGAAGACGCGGCAAAGCCGTCAATGTGGGTTGGTCTCGAGACGTAAACGTATGCGACGGGCGAACTGGTTTCTTCAGCGTTTTCGCTGGTCTGCGCGATGGAGGTTTGCGCCAGGGTCGTTGCGGAAGAGATGGTGGCGATCAGGCAGAAAGTCAGGTGCACACAAGTTTTCATTTTGGAATCTCCGATGGATTTGTGGGGGCCCGGGATCGCCGAATTGTACGCGGCTACGTTCTTCACTCGCTACCGCCAGAGAGTGGACCTTCGGTGACTCTCATTCATCAGTGGCTTGCGCTGCCATCTGGCTGGAATGCCCAGAACGCTGTTCGTTATTGGAAAGCGCTGTACGAAATCGGACATTGTTGGATTCGAAGAAATTGACCGTCAAGCCCTCAGTTGGGACCTGAGGGCCTTTTTCCGAACCCGATCCAAGGGCGTCAAAAGATGTCAAAACGTGGTCCCAAAAGTGCTTCCCATTACAAGAGCTGCCCGCTGTCCCCTTGCCACAGGAGGCGCTGATGCACGTACTGCTACAGGATCTTCGTTTTGCGTTCCGGCAAATCCTTCGTAACCCCGGTTTCTCCCTGACCGCGGTCTTTTCGCTCACTCTTGGCATTGGCGCAACCGTTGCCGTCTACAGCATCCTCTATGCTGCTGTGCTTCATCCGTGGCCCTACGCGGGAATCGATCGGATCTGCGACGTCTGGATTACGGATACCGCCGGCCGCGAGGATACCTGGGAGCTGACTGGTCCGCAGATTCGCCAGCTGCGGCAGACGCGTGCGGTTGAGGACATACCTGCGTTCGACTATACGAACCAGACAGTCACGGGCGGTGATTTACCCGATGACGTCACCGCGATCATGATGACCGGGTCCGGTTTTCAGTTTCTCGGCCTGCAGCCCCTGCTGGGCCGATACATTGTCCCTTCCGACGCGCCGGACGGACAGGATCCGCAGCCCGTGGCAGTGTTGGGTTACAAGTTCTGGCAACGGCACTATCGGGGCGATCCTGCGGTGGTGGGAAAGAGCATCCAGATCTCGCACACGACCTACTCGATCATTGGCGTAATGCCGCCGCGCTTTGCATGGATGGATGGCGACGCTTATCTCCCCATGAAGCTGGAGTCGAATGACACGCGCCGGTACACAACCAAGATCAAGTTGAAGCCTGGCGTTAGCATGGCGGCCGCCGAGGGTGAATTCCGCCCCCTTTTCCAGGAGTTCGACAGGCAAACCCCGAATGTCTTTCCCAGGCAATTCAAGGTCAGCGTGCGCGGTCTGGCGGAAACCTACACGCGCGGCCTGAAGCAGACGATGGTGCTCCTTTTTGGGGCGGTTGCGCTGCTGCTCGTCATTGGTTGCGGGAATGTCTCGATTCTGCTGCTGGCGCGGGGCACGGCACGGCAGCACGAGTTTTCCGTGCGATCGGCGGTAGGAGCCAGCGCCATCCGCATCGTTCGCCAGCTCCTCACTGAATCACTGCTTCTGTCGGTGACCGGAGCAGGGCTGTGCATCTTTGTTGCTTATCAACTCGTCAGGTTCCTCATCCCGCGGTTGCCGGAGCACTCTTACCCGTACGAAGCTGACTTCCACATCAATGTCGCTGTTTTACTTTTTAGCGTAGTCGTCGCATTGCTGAGCGGGATCGTGTTCGGCCTCTTTCCATCACTGCAGTCGGCGCGGCCGGAGATCAGCCAGGTGATGCAGGCCGGCACGCAGCGGCTGACGGGCAGTGTGAAAGGCAGACGCCTGCACACCACCCTGATTGCAGGACAAATTGCGCTGACCCTGTTGCTGATGACGGCCGGAGTTGCGGCGATCCAGGCATTCCTTCGCATGAACCGCGTGTCGCTGGGGTATGAGCCGAAGCATGTGATGGCAGTGGTCATTCCGCTGCGGGAAAATGCGTACACGACCTGGGCGGAGCGCACCCATTTCTTCGAGCTGCTTCGTGAGAAGGTTGCAGAAATGCCTGGCGTGGTTGAGGCAGGGATCTCGACGAATGCCACTCCGCCGAATAGCGGGATGACGGTTCCGGTCGAGATCCTGGGAAAGGCCGCCTCGCAGGCCCAGGACGCGCATGTGGAATTGGTCAGCCCTGAGTACTTTACAGCGCTGCAGATTAGGCTGCTCAAAGGGCGTATGTGGGAGCAGAGTGAGATCGCGCGCGGAGCTACACTGGTGCTTGTGAATCAGGCATTCGTTCGTCGCTATCTTTTGGGCGGGGATGGGCTGGGGCGCTCGGTCCGCATCCCGCAACTTGCGAACGCTCCTCCCCGTCGATTGGCCGCGAAGGGAAGCGACGGATGGCTGCCGATCATCGGAGTGGTCGCCGATTCACTGAATGACGGGCTGGATAAGCCGGCCGCTCCCGCGGTCTATGCGCCCTACACTCTACTGGCGGTGCCCTTTACCCAGATCCTGGTGCGGACCCAGGGCGAGCCGCTTGCCATGGTGCATAGCGTCCGCCAGCAAATCGCCTCCCTTGACCCGGAGCAGCAGATCGTCAGCGATGTGCGGGACCTTGAAGGCTGGATCCAGAGTGAGCCGGAGTATGCGCGGGCGCGGCTCATCTCCATGCTCTTTGGCGCGTTCTCGATCCTGGCGCTGAGTCTCGCCGCCGTGGGCCTGTATAGCGTAGTTTCCTATACAGTCCTGCAGCGCACTAGTGAGCTGGGGGTTCGCGTGGCTCTCGGGGCGAGGCGCCGCGACGTGCTGAGCATTGTGGCGCTCTCTGCCGGCGCCGGCGTTGGCCTGGGCATCGCCGCGGGCCTTGCGCTTAGCTTCGGACTGAACCACATCCTTGGCCGTTGGATTGAAAACGGCACCCATGGTCCGGTCATGGTCCTGGCCGTCTCGATGGTGCTCGTTGCGGTTGCGGCGCTTGCCTGCCTGGTTCCCGCGCGCCGGGCGCTTGCGATCGATCCGATGATTGCACTTCGCTGCGAGTAGGTTTTCCGGACACGGCACAAGATCAGACGGCGGGGAAGTCCTCTGTGAACCGACCAGGAGCGCCGGGGTTTTGGAAGGTGGAGGCATCTCGCACTACAACAATTCTCCTGTTTGGTGAGAGCTTGCAGTGAGGTGGCACGAGACATCCCCTTACGATGAAGGTGCGCTGGATTCCATGATGGCGAAGCCTGTTGCGGAAGTCATCGCCATGGCCAACGAGAGCAAGCAGTTCTCTGACACGCCGGTAGCGATCACTCGTTATGTCGCCTTCACCGTGAACGCAACGTTCCAGGACCGGATCCGGCGCAGCATTTTAGGAAGTGAGCGTGCCGGGTATGGGGAGCGGAGTGAATCGCCTCTGTCCGATAAGCCGACTTGAACGAAGCCGCTGGCGCGGCGGACACTGCCTGGGCGTGGAGCAGCCAGCGGCGGTAGCTGAGGTAAGGTTGGGTCACAAGGAAGGAGGTTCCTGTGACCCATTTACGCAAGAGGATGCTGGAAGAACTCCAGCGGCGCAACTATTCCGAGGGCACGACTCGAGCCTATCTGCAAGCAGTCCAACAGTTCGCCGTACACTTCGGAAAATCTCCAGACAAGTTAGGGCCAGACGATCTAAGAAGCTACCAGGCGTATTTGCTCGTTGAGCGCAAGCTGGCGGTGGCAAGCGTGGTGGCCCGCGTTGCGGCGCTCCGATTCTTCTTCGTTCGAACGCTCAAGCGACGCGAGTTCCGGGAGGAGTTGCCCTACCCGAAGTCTTATCGACGGTTGCCGACGGTGCTGAGTCTGGAGGAGGTTGCCCGGCTTATCGATGCCGCCGGCAACCTCATGCAGCGTGCTCTGCTGATGACACTTTACGGCACGGGCATGCGGCGGACAGAAGTGTCGATGCTCAAGGTGCGCGATATCGACAGCCGGCGCATGATGATCCGCGTGGAGCGCGGCAAGGGCGGCGCCAGTCGAGATCTGCCACTCAGCCCGGCGCTATTGGAAACGCTGCGTGAGTATTGGCGATGGAAGAAGCCTCGGGATCTATCTGTTTCCCAGCAGCATAGGTCAACGCGATCAGGACAGACCCATCTCCGACAAGACCGTTTGGTATGCCTGTAAAGAAGCTGCCCGCCATGCGCGCATCACCAAGCATGTAACGCCTCACACCTTACGCCATAGCTGGGCTACCCATTTGCTCGAGGCGGGAACGGACCTGCGGACGATCCAGGTTCTGCTCGGCCATGGGGATCTGGAAACCACCGCCAAGTATCTTCATCTGTCGCAGCGGCACTTACAAACAGTATTAAACCCGCTGGAGAGTTTACAACTCTCCAGCGTTAGCCAGGCAGGCCGCAGCTATCATCGGAAAAAAGTTAAATGGTGCGGCCTGCCGTAGAGGTGGCTGACATCCTTCGGGCTCGGGGAGACTGCTTCCGGGAACAGAACCGCTCCTGGCTGGGCTACCAGCAGCTCAACGTGTTGCGGGCCATCACCGCATGTCGCACGGCTGCGCTGGGAGGCCATCTGGACGCCTGCTCACGTTGCGACCACCAAGCCATTTCCTATAACTCCTGTCGCAACCGCCACTGTCCCAAGTGCCAGGCCCAGGCGCGCCAGCGCTGGCTGGCACGGCGCGAACAAGATCTGCTCAGCGTGCCCTACTTCCACGTCGTCTTTACCTTGCCCCACCAGTTGAACCCGCTCTGTCAGCGCAATCCACGGCTGCTCTACGATCTGCTCTTCCGCGCCAGCGCTCAGACCATGCTCGAAGTTGCCGCCAACCCCAAGCACCTCGGAGCCAAGATCGGCTTCCTCAGCATTCTGCACACCTGGGGACAGAACCTGCGACTGCATCCTCATCTCCACTGCGTCGTTCCCGCCGGCGGTTTCGATCCAAGCTACTCTCGCTGGGTTCATCCCAAGTATCCCTTCTTCCTCCCCGTCAAGGTCCTCAGCCGCGTCTTTCGCGGCAAGTTTCTCGATCTCCTTCAACGCGTACCCCATCAGTCTCGACCCGACTTCTCTTCCACCCTCATGCACACGTTGCTACAGCATGATTGGGTGGTCTATGCCAAGCCCGCTTTTGGCGGACCTACTCACGTCCTGCGCTATCTTGGCCGCTACACTCACCGCGTCGCCATCAGCAATCAGCGCTTGCTCAGCTTCGATGGTCACAGCGTGAGATTTCGATGGAAAGACTATGCTCACGGCAATAAGCAGCGCATCATGGCTCTTACCGCTACCGAGTTCCTGCGCCGCTTTTGCCAGCATGTGCTGCCCCGGGGCTTTGTCCGCATCCGCCACTTCGGCTATCTCGCCAGTGCTCACCGAACCGCTCTGCTCGCACTCGCTCGCCTTCAGCTCGCCGGCCAACCTCGACCCGATCCGCCCATCGCCATCTCTCAGCTAGCCACCTGGCGCTGCCCACGTTGCGGAGCCAACATGTCCATCGGCCCCAACCTTACCGCGCAACAACTGGCCTTCCGATGCAAACTGCCCGACACCTCATGATCCCGACCCAATCCAACGGCTCTCAAACGTGTGCCCGCACGTCTTCGCACAACTACGTCCCAACCACAAAACTACAGCCTCATCACCGGTTCCTGTCTCCCCGCAGATCGCGAAACTACCCCTCCCACGCATCCCCACCTCGCATCGCACCCTCTCCCGCCTCGCATTTCCAGACTCTTCCCCGCCGTTCACCGATGCCGAGTCTCGCCCTCAACTCCATAGCAGCGCCCACCACTGCCAACGCCTTCCTTCAAGCCTCCTTATCGAAAATGCCTCGGAGCAATTTCTCGCTCCCTCAGCACCCTGCCCCGAGGCATTTCCGATCAAGGCTAACGACTTGTCAGCCAAGTGCCCTTTAGGACCGACGGACCCTTGATTTTTAGCGGGTGGCCCAGTCGTCGGGATGCATGCCGATATAAGCGCGGGCCGCAGCGCGGACTTCCGGACCGACAGTTGACGGGTCCACCCTTCCTTCCGCACCGAGCCGAACGCGGTCCAGCGCTCGAATTGTGGAGGGCGACCTGAGTACCAGCCTTTTCATCCCTACTGCTCGCTTCAACCCCATGATTGCGTCGTGGATGTCGATTCCGAGAATCTCCTCCGATTCCATAGCCATCGCTCCTCACTAAAGGCTAAATCGAACCCGAAGTACAACATAAGTATTCCCACTATTCTTGCTGCTGCCGCTCCTCGACCTCGAAAAATTGTTGTATCTTCAATTCGTCATGAAGGAACTGATCGCCCACCAGCGGAATCTGTTCGCGGTCCTTGAAGAGTTTTTCGAGCGCGCGACAGGAACGAGCCCGAAGAAGTTCGCTCCCTTGAGTCAATTTACAGAAAAAGTAAGATCATTGAGTTCGAGAGCGACTGATGTGCACAAAGCGTTCGAGTGGGCGGAGCCCGAACTCAACAGGGTCTACAGAACTGTAGAGCCTTACCGTCACGCGGCGGAATTGGGTGGGATCAAAGCGGTCATGGGCGGGGGCGCCCACTTCAGGAAGACCCAATTCGCCGCTGCCAAGAGAATGGTTCTGTACACCGATACCGTTCTGATCCCGGACCCCATTTTCGCTCTGATCGAAGCCGAACGGCCAGAGGAAAGATTCCGCTCGATTCGAATCCTGGAGGAAATGTTCTTTATTCTCCGGCTTAAGCCCCTCGTTGACGCGGACCTCGGCGTCCCGCCAGTGGTCGTATTTCCCAGTTTCGACAGGCTTCTTCAGCAACACGACCAAACAAGCCGGGAGAAGCTAACAGAATTCGTGGGAGGCACGCTCGGCGTCCTTCTCAATCTTCCGCTGACCTGTATTGAGGACGCGGTCGCATTTGCGACCGCACATCCGCAAGAATTCCTAGAGGCTGTGAGAGTCAAGCAACTGCTGGTCGCGCCTGGCGGTCCGATTGGGGAGCCTCTCGACGAAGCCCTGCGACGTTACATCAGCGAAATTGGGGACTGGCGCACTCCCTCTTACATGTCTTTCATGAGCAGCCTCTCGGACGCGCAAAAGGTCTGCAACGCTTTGCTCGAGAGGTTAGAACCCCAGTTTCACTTGATTGACAACTCAATCGCGATGAGAGCGCAACCTCTGTTATCGGTAGAACAGCAAGCTTATTATTTCAAATTGAGCGCGAAGGCCCGCAGTGATTCTCTTGAGAGAGGGGCGACGATCTCCGCCGCCACTCGGGCATCGATCGATGTTTTAGCAACTCAACAGTTTGAATGGCTGTCGAATGCAACAATCGACGCGCTCGTAGAAATGCGGCTCAACAATGAGAACGAACGATTCAGGAAGCGTTTAGCTGAATCGGCCTCGATTCTGCGCGATACGGATTTCGAAGATTTAGACCGGGTTGCGGCAGAGGTAACCTCGGGCATTGGAGGCCTCCTGAACGATTACCACAGCGAAGCGAAGAGGCTCGACGAGAAATATCGGCGCAAATACACTGGCTTAGCAGGTGCTAGCTGGCTTTCTTTGGGCGCGTTTCTTATACCGTACCTCGCCCCACTAGCCGCGGCGGTACCGGGACTCAGCCTCGCTGGAAAATACGCCATGACAAAGATCGAGGAGAGAGGCGAACGGAAGGATCTCGCCAACTCGCTCGTAGGAATATTGGCAAATGCGCAAAATGATCAGGGCGAGGTGGAGTAGTCGCGATTTGCCGCTTATCCCCTCTGTGGACCGTAACAGCCCCCGCGCAAACTCGGCCGGTTTACCAATGCGGCCAGATTCACTTGGCCGAAAAGCCGACTACGTCCGCCGCCGCAGCGGCTTCGTTCAAGTCGGCATGAGGTCTGGAAACAGGGGTGGGAAGGCATCCTCCGCTAAACATGTCCTATGGGCGTTTGCCGGACCGAACCAGAAAGTGTTTGCTTCCATATAACTGACGAGTGGGCGACAAACCGGGAGCAATATAATCGAGTCTACTTAATGCAAGACACAAACGCGTTCGACCAACACTATAGGGCCCTGAGCGACGAGGAACTCCTAAAGCTTGCGGCGGAACACGGCTTCACAGCGGAAGCCGCGCAGTTGCTGGGCAAGGAACTCGCACGACGCAACCTCACGTTCGATGCGGCCAAGCGACACTTTGCTCCTGAATGGCTCGATAAAGCAGACGTGGGCACCCTCGGTGTCCTAACGCTTGCGAACGGCGAACAGATTACTGCGCAAATTGTCGGACTGAACGAAGAGGCAGATCGTCTTTCTGTCCAGGTGATCCCTTCCGAAGGTTTTACTCGAAGAGGGCTTCGGACGCGTCGGAATCATCGCTACATCCCACTCCAGCGCATTGCTTCATTCGAGCCGCAACCCCATCTGATGGAGCAGTGGCCATTCTCTGACCCGTGCCGGCACAAAAGCTCAGGTCCGCGCCTCCTGTTGATGTCAGCGATCTTTTTCTGCATGACAATCGGCAGCATGCTTCTCGTCATGCTGCCGAGAGGTACGAACTACGAACTACAGGTGGCATCGTTAGTCTTCTACACTCTCTTCGTGCTGTTCTTCACGTTCGCAACGACGGGTAGTAGAGGCTCCGGAAATGTCCCCGGTTACAAATTCACTTGCCCAGCCGTCGAGCCCCAGATTCCCCGTCTGCTTTGGCGCCATCTCATCTGTCTCGTTGCTCTGTTCGTTCTCGAAACGGCAGCGCGGGCGGTCCACCCCCACTTGCCTGACTGGTGGAATATTCAAGACAAGAAAGGATCTACGCCTTTCGAGATTGCCCTATTGTTCCTCGGCATCGGTCTGGCAATGAGCGAAATTCTCACCAACAAGTCCCTTCTCAACCGAGCACACCGGGAATTTTCAGCGTGACCATACTGGTTGACTGGCTATCCGTCAATTACCACCTAAGCAACAACTCGGAAGTCATCGATGCCCTTGACCCTAGCCGCCTTCTCAACAAGCGATGAATCGCCAAAGCGCTCATTGAGCAGTGAGGAACAACCTGAACTTCTACTACAAGCAATCCTCGATCCCCTGCCGTAACACAAGGCAGATTACCTACCCTTCATCCACATCTTTCTTTTTCGAAACCGTAGCGGTTTCAGACTATTTCGGTAACCATACACGCAAAGGCTATCTCCGCAACACCGGCTCCCCACCGTTGGTTGCCGGCGCGGCCACTTCGAAAAAAAGGGAATCGTCGAGCCATGCTGCAAAACACAAGCACCGCGAATCGCCCCCATGTAGCCGCCCAAGCCGAAATCGAACAGCGCAGAGCCGAACTGCTCCGTCTCGCGAATCGGCCTCAACCCAAACCGCGTACTCAACCTCCTCAACCCCCGCCTCAACCGAAGATCGATCCTATCTCTGCAAAGCAATCGCCCCACCCGGCACCGCCCCCGAATGCCCGCAACCTGTGCTGGCCGAAGCGGCGCTCCATGGCCTCGCCGGGCTCGTCGTCCGCACCATCGCCCCTCACACCGAGGCTCATCCCGCCGCCATCCTCCTCCAGTTTCTCGCCGCCTTCGGCAACCTGGTCGGGCGCGGACCCCACTGCATGGTCGACGCCACTCGTCATGGCCTCAACCTTTTCGTCGTGCTCGTCGGTGAATCCAGCAAAGCCCGCAAGGGAACCAGTTGGAACCAGATCGCCCGCCTCTTCGCCCAGGTCGACGCCCCTTGGCTTTCCTCCCGCGTCACCACCGCTCGCCTGACCGCCGCCGGCCTCGTCTATGCTCTGCGCGATCAGCAGCCGCCTGCAGATCGCCGCCTCCTTGCTCTCTCCGAGGAGTTCGCCTCCGTCCTCTATACGCTCAAGCGCGGCGGCGGAAACCTGTCGCCCCTGCTCCGCTGTGCCTGGGATCACGGCAATCTCCCGGCCCTCGATGCGCAGCAGCAACTGACCGCGACCGGAGCCCACACCAGCCTCATCGCCCACATCACGCAGCGCGAGCTCGCTCACAATCTTCCCCGTACCGAGGCGCACAACGGCTTTGCCAACCGCTGCCTCTGGGCCTGGGTAGAGCGCAGCAAGTGTCTTCCCGACGGCGGTAACCTCACCCAGGAAGATCTATCTCACCTCGCCGGCGAGCTCCGCCGCGCAATCGACTGGGCAACCGCCACTCCCGAAATCCTCTTCCGCCGCGACGCCTCGGCCGGCGAACTCTGGCAGCATCGCTATCCCACCCTCAGCCAGCTTCGCGCAGGCATGCGGGGCGCCGCCACCAGCCGGGCCGAAGCCCAGGTCCTCCGTCTCAGCGCCATCTACGCAGCCCTCGACTCCACCCCCGTCATCGCTCTGCCCCATCTCCAGGCTGCCCTCGCTGTCTGGGATTATTGCTACGACAGTGCCGCCCTCCTCTTCGGCATGTCCACCGGCGATCCCGTGGCCGATCGCATCCGCGAGGCCATCGAGTCATCCCTCGACGGCCTCATGTCGAAGAATCAGATCAGACGCCTCTTCCACGGGCACCTCGAAGCCAGCCGTATCGACGCGGCCCTCGAGAAACTCGTGGCCCTCAGCGCACTCAGCGTCAATAGCCAGCCCACAACAGGTCGATCCTCGACCCTCTGGTCCGCCTCGGAAGCGGAATCACCGCATGGAAATGGAAGAATCGCCGGCAGCGCGACGAACCGGCAGAAGACGAATAGGGGGCTTATCGCGCTTATCGCGCTTTTCGCGCATCATTTTTTGGGGGGAAACAATGCCGGTCTCGATGCCGGAAAATGGAACCAGCAAGCTTCTGCCTCTACACGCGCGGGCACTCGCTCGACGGCCGCTCGGGCCACGCGGGATGACGAGGGGGAGGGTGTGCTTAGGTTGGCGTGTGATGCTGGTTGAGCGAACCGCAGGTCGTCACTCGGAGCGCAACGCTTCCATAACGTCAACGCGCGCAGCACGTGCAGCGGGCACCACCGACGCTTCCGAGGCCCTCGCCCCGCCGGAATCTACTCAAGTGAAAGAACACTGACGCTGGAAGACTCGGGAATCGAATGCGGAGAACCCGTCGCCTGCTTGATCTCAGTTGAGGTTACGTTATAGACGTAGAGCTTACCCCCACCCAGCGCATACAGATGGTTCGCCTTGTCCCATCCGAATTGGGAGAACTGCACGCCACTCTGCAAGATGCCGCTGTACCTGGTAATCGGATCGCTTCCATTTAAGTGGAAAATCTGGAAGCCCCCAGCGTACCCGCTCACCGCCAGAAACTTGTTGCCGGGAGCAACACTCATGGAAGTTACCCCGGAATCATCACCCACCAGCGCTTGCGGCATATTTTCCCAGGTACTCCTGGTGGAAAGGCTGCCATTGGAGTTCTCTGTGTAGCTGGCCAGAAAAGTAGGGCCGTTCAACGGACCATCGTCCCCGCCCTGCCCGTCGATCCGCTGCAGAGCGACGACCAAATGGTTCGCAGAGTCGGCCGCCACTATCCCGGCGCAATACTGCTTGCCATTCTCACCTGCAGGAGTCTGGTTATCCTGGCCGATGTAGGTCAACAGACCGTTGCTCCCGCGCTTGTAGATGTCAATCACCGACAGATTGCCGTTATCCTCCTCGCACAACCCGTCATAGGCAAACTTGTCGGTACCCGCCATGGTGAGATAGATATTGACCTGGATGTTGTCATCGAGTTGACCACCGGAATGGCCGAGATATTGCAGATCGCCGTTGGATTCGATGTGAAACGTAAGATAGGGCTCGTATCCCTGATCGGCACAGTCCCAGTTTTCCTGGACATACAGTGCTGACTGAGCGAAGTCGACCTGCATGTCGGGGTAATCGACGCAAGTGAGGCTGACGCCGGTCTCATATTTCGATATGTTGACCGAACTCACCTTCTTGAGCGACCCTTTCGAGTTGATGGAAAAGGTGGAGACGAGAAAGCTATCGTCGCCCACGGCAAACAGAAATTTTTTGGTGACGGACATTCTGCCCGCGGTTGTGTTGGCCAGGGGTGAGCCGGGCACCGGCGTGAGGGCTCCGCTTGAAGACGCGGCAAAGCCGTCAATGTGGGTTGGTCTCGAGACGTAAACGTATGCGACGGGCGAACTGGTTTTTTCAGCGTTTTCGCTGGTCTGCGCGATGGAGGTTTGCGCCAGGGTCGTTGCGGAAGAGATGGTGGCGATCAGGCAGAAAGTCAGGTGCACACAAGTTTTCATTTTGGAATCTCCGATGGATTTGTGGGGGCCCGGGATCGCCGAATTGTACGCGGCTGCGTTCCTCTTGGGCTACCGCTCGGGAGTGAATCTTTGGTTACCTCATCTCTGGTATGCCCGTTACAACTCGGGCTGCTGAAGCTTCGTAACCAGATCTCCGATCTGCTTCGACTGATCATCTGGCCGATGCATCTTAGCCAATTGCATCGCTTCCGCAAATGCCCGTTTGGCTTCCTGGTCCCGGTGCACCTTCAGCAAAGTGCCTCCCAGTCGTGCCTTCAGGCTCGCGTTGTCAGGAACAAGTGCCACCGCAGCCTGTGCTTCCTCGACCGCTCGCTCGGTCATCCCCTGCTGCAGGAGCATCGATATCTGGCTTATATGGCTCTGTGCCGCTGCAAGGGGTAAGTAGTAATCTCCGTGATAGACCAGAACCGCGCTCGCGATCATTGCGTCTGGCTTGCCCTGCTGAAACTGCCGGTATGGATTCAGATCGTCCTCTCCCCACAGCGCTCCGGAAGCATCTTGCGCGCCCACCAGCACCACCCCTGAGATATGCGGGGGGATCACTGGCTGCGGCTCGCTCGCCATCAGGGCCAATCCGGTGGGAAGAGGCCGGCAGGGAACTCCGGCCGCGGGCAGGTTGTCGTTCAGGCCGGAGTGCGCAATCCAGCAGTCGTTAATCTGATTCGCGCGCAGGTAAGCACTTACCTGCTTCAGCGTCTGCGCCCAATCAACATTGGAGTCCGCAAGATACAGATGCGACTTGTCTGGCCCACCAAACGCCTCGTTGGCATATGGAATGTAATTCGGATAGGTATGCAGCGACGAGACCACCTGGAACAGCAGCAACGAGGCAACGGCATAACCGCCTGCCTTCGATGACTTTGCGATCATCCAGGCGCTTGCACCCGCAAGCACCGCAGCAAACGGGTACACGGGCAGCACATGACGAACCCCGATGTTCAGGTGCGATGTCATGCTTGCGGCCAGAAACACCAGGATCCCAGCACCCAGAAAGATCAGCTCACGACGGTATGGCCGCAAACTTCGCCAGGACAGAACTGGCGCCAGTAGAGTGAGCAACAATAGGGTAAGGCTGCTCTTGATGAGCAATGCAGCCGGGAAATACATCCACGAGCCTTGCTCGTATAGCTTGCCAAACAAAAATCCCGGCACTTGCGTCACGCCCGCGGGCAGCTTTGTCCATCCGTAGAGGTAGGCTTCCGGCAAGAGGCGCCATTGCGCCAGATGCACCACCACCCAGGTTTGATTCTTACCCGGCATCATATGCACGAACTGAGCGAGCGCAGGCATCATGACCAATCCGGCTGGACGCGCCGCATAACGAAACCCATAGAAGCCCCACAGAATGAGGTATCCGATCGCCGTGCCTACGCAGAGCGCACCCGCCAGCTGCAAGGCACGCCTCGTGTTCCAGACGAAAACCACCTCCGCAGCCGCGCATACCAACAGGATGGGCAGTATCAGCACCCCACTCATCTTGGTTACCAGGGTCAAGCCCAGAGCAACCCCGAACAGCAGCAGGCGCGCGGCGCCAGGCTGCTTCACGTACCGGTAAAAGGCATACACTGCGGCAAACAAACACGCAGTCAGTCCCATGTCGGTCGTCACCAGTGCTCCGTGCGCCAGCACCGTCGGCTCAAAGGTAAATAGCGCCAACGCCAGAAGCGCAGCCTCCGGCCCAAACATCTCGTACGCCATAGCAAATACCAGGGCGGCCAGCATCAGCGTGAAGATACAGACCGCGGTCCGGCTCCGGGTCAACAGCAAGTCCATGTCGTTCGCTGCCAGCAGCTCTGCGCCGCCAGCGTACTCCTCAGCCACGAAAAAAGGGTTGGGTGGATGCGGCTGCTTCAAATTCATTGACAAGAGGGGTAGGGCAGCCACCAGCTTTACAAGCGGCGGATGTTCCGGGTTGACGCCAAAATCCCGCGCCCGCCAGTGCTGATAACCCGCATAAAGGTGCGCACTTTCATCCAGCGTGAGCGACATTTGTCGCAAAGACAGAAACAGCTCTGCAGTCAGAACCGCCAGAAGACACGCGGCGCCGAGCAGAACAAGCGGCCTATACCGAGACGGTCCAGGTTCATGGATACCTTCCATATTCCCCCTAAAGGTGGCCCGTTCGCCTGCTTTCGACGTGTAGAAACGCTACACCCCTAATCAACGCCCGTCGATGGATTTATTGACGGTCACACTTCCGGAGACAGTACCGAACTCCTCCGCATATTGCGCGAGGTCTGCCACCTTAGCGCTCCAAATCTCATTCTTGGCGGGTAGGGGGTTGACATAGGGACAGGAACCGCCGATCCAGCGCCGTTCGACCATCCTGGTCTGCTCGCCAGACTGCGCCAGGCGCCACGCACGTTTGGCAAACTAGTCTCCTCTACGTACTGGATGTCGATAGGGACAATCTGTATCCGGTGACCTCGTTACAGGGCTTGCCTCTATCCAGACCTCCAGGGATGCAGGGACGACCAGCCGGCGATTTCCCTTGACCTTGACTTGCATGGACGTCGGCTACACGGACAGTGGATCGGTCGTCACTCGGAGCGCAAGGCTTCCATAATGTCGACGCGGGCAGCACGTGCCGCAGGCAGCACCGACGCGATCACCGCGACCGCCAGCAGCAGGAACGCGGAGACGAACACAGGCAAGGCGTCCGGCATCGTGACGTCCGGGAAATATCTTTCCGCCAAACGCGTCAGCATCCATCCGAAGGCCGCGCCTGCAAGGACGCCCTCCACTGCCATGGTGGTGCCTTCTGTGATCACGCCCTTGAGCAGTCGCTGCGGCGCCGATCCGAGGGCCAGCCGGATACCGAATTCCCGCGTGCGCGAGCTCACCGAAAACGCCAGCACGCCGGCGACGCCCACCACTGCAATCGCCAACGCGACCGCCGCGAATACGCCAAACACGAGCGAATTTAAACGGTCGGGCGTGAGCACCTCGGCACGAATGTCTTCGAGACTGGCGGGGTGCTCAACGGGCTGATCGACGGACAGCTCGTGAATCACGCGCGTGACCGGCACCACCAGCGCATAAGGATCTCCACCCGTGTGGACGAAAAAGCGGCCGCCAAATATAGGAAACTCATTGAAGGGGCTATAAACAGTCAGCATGGGCTCGGGAACGACGTGTCCATCGTCAATATCGGCCGTGACGCCGATGATACGGTGCGGCGCCATCAGATGCGCCTTCTCCAGCTCGGTCCCGGGGGAGAATTGCAGCACCGGATCCGTCCAATAGACATGGCGATTGATCGCATTCTGGTTGGGGAACATGCGGCGTGCGAGCGTCTCACTGACGATAACGACAGGATCATCCTGATTCTGGCCATCGAGCGCATTGAAATCACGGCCGGCAATGATAGGAACGCCCAGCGCCGCAAAGTATCCGGGAGAGATGGAACGCGACTGCGCCCGGGGATCCTCTGCACCGGCAGCATGCACATGTCCGTCGGCGGAGAATTGCAGAGCAGGGCCGGCGATGCCATCGCGCCAGGGAACCACATCGCCGAAGGCGGTCTTAGTCACGCCCGGCAGGGCATCAATGCGACGCATGGCTTCCTTGTAGAAATTGACGACCTGCTGAGGCGTCTTCCCATAGGACATGGCAGGAACATCGATAGCGAGCACGTGTTGCGTGTCCAGACCTGTCTGCGCCTTTTGCAGTGCGATGAGCGTAGCGATCAAGGTACTTGCCCCGGCCAGCAACACGAAGGAGGCGGCGATTTGTGCCACCACGAAAATCCGCTGCCGCCGGCTGGTGCTGCTGGTGATCCGCACGCTTCCACTTGATCCGCCCAGTCCACTGGGCGAGCCGGAAGAGGGCAGGCGCGGGACGAAGGCGAGAATCACCGCGGCGACGATGGCCAGAGCCGCTCCGATCCAAAGCAAGCTCGAATCCACTTTGAAATCGAGCGCGCGGGCAGAGAAGCGCGAGGCGTAGCGGGCCAGGAGAGCCACCATCGGCCGCGCGCTCAGTACACCGAGCGCGGCGCCGGCGCCGCAAAGCAGAAGGCCTTCGGCCAACAGCATGCGGCGCAACGCGCCTCTGCTTGCGCCAAGGGCCACGCGGACCGCCAGTTCGCCTTCGCGCCGAACCGTCCGCGCCAAAATCAGGTTGGCGACATTGCAGCACGCGATGATGAAGACCAGTCCCGATGCAGCGAGCAGCACCAGTAGCACCGTTCTGGCGCCCGACGTGATCTGGTCACGAAGCAACCTGGCCCCAATCTGGTAGTGCGCTTCCTGGGCATACGCTTCGGGGTGGTTCTTCTTCATCGCGGAGTAGACAGAGCGCAACTCAGCGTTCGCCTGATCGAGAGTGACTCCTGGAGCGAGGCGCCCGAAAAGCTCCGTCATGCGATGGATGCGGCCAGTGACCATGGTTGCGGAAAGGTGATGCGGACTGGTGACCACGTTGGCGATGATTTCGGTCTCCTGGGGATAGGCGACGCAAGGCTCGAGCACGCCAATGACGGTCGCTGACCGATCCCCGATGCTACCCAGGCGAACGGTTTTGCCGATGACCGAAGGATCCTTGTGCAGGGCGGTCGTCCAGAAGCGGTAGGTGAGAACAACCACCCCCGCAGCCTTGGGACCGTCGTCTTGCGGTCCGATGAGGCGGCCGAGCACGGGATGGAGGCCCATCACGTCAAAATAGGTGCCGCCGACAACGCCACCTCGAATGGAACGAGGCTGACCGAGGCCGACCATGGTGAAGTCCATGGTGGAGAAGTCGCCAAACGCGTTCAGGGTTTTTACGCTGGTGCGCAGATCCTGTATCTCTGGCACGGAAAAGGTAGAGTTATCGTCGCGGATGCCGGGGGCGCTCTGCCGGATGTAGATGAGCCGCTCCTCGTCGCGGTTGACAAGCGGCTTGAGCAGGACACCGCGCACGAGCGCGAAAATGGCAGCGTTCGCGCCGATGCCGAGCGCCAGTGTGAGAACCACGGCGATCGCCAGCCCTGGGGTCCGAATGAGCGAATGGGCCGCAACTCTCAGATCGCGAACGAATGACATTTTCTTACCCTCCGCCCGGTGTCTTGCATCACGCCTGCCAAATACTAAGTGACACATTCTACGAGATGTGACACGCGGTAGGTTGGTGCGCGCTGTCCGGTTCAGGACACCGCTACGGCGAATTCGGACACTCAGACGCGTCCCTGGTGCGCCGGCTGGATGGTTTTCAGGTGAAGGCCTGGTACCCCCGGGATTTCATCCTGGGCAATCTCAGTCGTCCCTTACAGGGACTTGATCGTGTGGAGGACGCTACCCAGCACTGACGTGCTCGGCTATTTTCGGCCGTCCTCTTCGGGACTTGGACCCGATACTTCACAAGGATTGGTGTGCCTTTGCCAAGGATGTCTGCTATGGATAAGGGGGTCCCTTGGCAAGCAGGGCATTCAGTCGCTGATCATGACCGTAGATATCGTCAAAAAAGTGCACGGTGCCGTCCTCCTCGGCGACCGCAGTCACATACAAAATCAATACCGGGACTTTCGTAGCCAGGTTCACCTGGCGATTATCTTTGCCCGAGTCCATCGCCTTTTGCACCAGCGCCAGGGTCCACGGTTGTTGTCCATCGAGTTGATTCCGCAACAGGAAATTTGCCAGCTCAGCTGGCTTCTCCAGCCGAATACAACCTGAGCTGAAGTCTCGCCGTGACCTGGAGAATAGCTCGGTGGAGGGCGTGCTGTGCAAATAGACGGAATATGTATTGGGAAACATGAACTTGATCAGGCCGAGGGCATTGGTTGGTCCCGGCTTCTGACGTACGAAGTATTTGCCTGAGCGCAGCCCGGCAACCAAATCGTCGCCCGGTGACACGACTCTGCCGCTGGAATCGGTTACTTCGAATTTCTCGCGGGCTAAATATCCGTTGTTTTTCAAAATGCCGGGGATGACCGTTCTGCGGAGAATTCCCGGCGGAACATTCCAATAGGGCCGGAACACGATGAACTTTATATCGTCGGTAAAGACTGGGGTTTGCGTGGGCGCGGCCTTGCCTACAACCACCTTCATGCCGAGCGCAAGCTGATGATCCGCGGAGTAGGCCCGTAGGCGAAACTCAGGAATGTTTACCAGCACGGGCGGCTGCTGAAACTCGGTGGGCATCCATCGCCAGCGCTCCAGGGCATCATCGATTTGCTGTACTCGTACGCTGAGTGGCGTGTTCAACTCACGGACGGTTGCCGCGTCTAATTTGCCGTCGGTCGCAAGACCATGCCTTGCCTGAAAATTCTTTACCCCCTGGACAAGGGCGCCGCTATAGGAATCGAAGCTTCCGCCCTGGGGAAGGTCCCCCAGCAATCGCAACCGCTCAGCCAGTTGCGCAGTTCCCGCATACGGATCGCCCGGAGCGATGGTCCTGGTTATCGCCGGCACTTTGGCGCCATCCCCTTTGGCAGCCAAATCCAGGTATTGCTTTAACGAGTTCTCGATCCGGCGGTAGCCAGCGTAGGGTGGCTCGATCTGATCGAGAACAGAGGGGATGTTCCCGGCGCGGACAACCTGTTGCGCAATGAATTCCGGAAGATCGTAGTGTTTGGAGCGCACATCGATGTCGATTTTCAAGTGCTTGGGATTGACTCGTCCGACCCGCAGGTCGGAAACATACCGCATTGCCGATTGCGTCAGAGCGGCATCGAACGATGCTTGAGCGACGGCGGATGCACCCTGGAGCGACGTAGATTTCATCGCCAGGCTTTCCGCATCGTAGTCGCCGGGGTTCAGTCCCTTCAGGCGGCTCGCGCGCAGAGCTCCAATCAAATAGGTGGCTTGCGATGTGGGCTGACCACCGCTTAGCCACAACGGCGAAAAATTCGTGGATTCGTACAGTCTGTTGGTTTGCTCTCGATTTCCAGCGGAGCCGATGGCATTGCCCAGCTGCCCCTTCGCCGCCATCGCTCGTAGTTCGGACGAAACTGCAGACGAACTGGATACTTCCTGAGCATTGGCCGCAGGTCCGGCAGGATTAGCCAGAGGAAGCATGCTGTGGCTCGGCGCGCAGCCAGTGAGGCAGGCCAGGATCATCGACCAAAACAACTTCATGGAATCGGGCCTCGGTTCAAGATCTGGGTTCAAAAGGCAAGCGTTCCGGCCCCACATCTGCTTTTTTCAAGAGCTGAACGCCGAGGACGATGGACCACAAGGGAAAGAGGGTGAACGCCGGCGTGCCGGTGAGACCCAGGCCGATGTGGAAAGGAACATTGCTACTGTAAGCCAAAGGTCCTTGTGTAAAAACCGCTGCGCCGCCGTTCAAGAAGAAATTAGCTCCCACCCCGAAGAGACAAACCGCGGCAACCATGCCGAGGATTGCGGTTGCTCTCGACTGGGTTGCCTTTGACAGCCAGTTCACGAGGAAGAGCCACATTCCTACCAGGCCGGTGGGGGCCATGAACAGGATGTCGGACACCGCGGGGTTGAAGATGGGAAGCAATCGGAGAAGAGCCACCAGAGGAAAGCCTGCAATCCCGAGAAGACTGGCGATGCGGCGAAGCTGATGGGATCGCTGGCCGCTCATACCGGACAGTCGGTGGACGACCGGTAACATAAGCATCGCCTGCAGCATGGCAGCCAGAAAATTTGTGTTCATGCGCAACCGGGCCGCGTGAGGCATCGTTCCAGAATCGTCCATGCGAAAGGCCGGAGTCAAAAGGTAGATCATCAGACAGCAAAAGGACAACAGGCCTGCCAGGCCGCTCGCGATGGCAAGGCACGCCGGGAAACGGATCGCTCTCGTCTGCTCCGCATTCGGAACCGTAGGCATGGGGAAACCTCGGAAATGGGAACCCAGCGGTGGTCTCGCACAGGACGAGCCAGGCTTGATGCTACTGCACCAACATCACGCCTGGGGGGTTCCAGGTACCTTTACCGGCGGGCAAGATCGACGGCGGCGTCTCCTTAGGCCAATACAACCGCATGACCAGATAGATAAGGTCATTAGGAGCGGGCAGCCAGTTGGACTCCTTGTCTTTGCCCGGCGAGTCCTTCTGAATATAGAGCGTCAGCGAACCATCTGAGTTGGTCTTCATGTCAGGCAACATCGGAGAGTTGATCAGGTAGCGCTTGATCGGGTTGTCAATCAGAAACTGGCTCTTGCCGTCGTAGATCGTCACCGACCAGAACGCATTCACCGGCGGATACTCCCCCTTGGCGAAGGTCAAGGTGTAGTTATGTTTGCTGCCATCGAGCTTCTCGCCATTGGGCAGGATCCGGGTCAAAGGGTACATGGCCTCAACGGCACTGTTACCGAAAATTCCACCTTTGGCCGCCGCGGCTCGCTTGAGCCAATCTCCGCTGTAGAACGCACGATCGCCGAAGAAGGAGCCCACGTTCCAGCCGTTGAGGACCGCTCCTCCGCTGGCAATATACTTGTCCACCTTATCCATACCCTGCTTCATCCCAATCAGGACTTCGGCTTTGTGCGCAAGGGAAAGATCCTTCATGGCAAACGATTTGCCGGCGCCGATTCCAATGCTCGCCAGCTTCGCGCGGATTTCCACCTCTTCAGGACCAGCCGGGGAATATTGAAGGGCAAAATCGAGTACTTCCCAGAACTCTTTTTTGGCGATCTCCGCGTCGACCTTGAGGTAGTTGATTACGGGCGGCGCGGGAGGCGCGGGCTGATTGAGAAAGGTGGAGAGCGGCTGCACCTTGTATCCAGACTGGATTTTGACCACGTTCGGCATATCCGCCGGGTTGAAGAGCTGGGTGCGAAAAATCACAGCGGAAAATGGTGTCGTCGAATGGAAGACCTGCTTGATATGCGGGGGAACTTCCCCCTGCCAATCGGGGCCGACTATCATGAAGTCGCCCGCTTCGGGGCCGGTGGTCCGGCTCCCCATATAACCGTAGTTAAAAGTATTTGCATCGGTCAGCTGCACCGAGTAGTAGCGCGGCTTGGCAACGGCAGGCACGGAGATCACCGTCGGTTCCGCACGCAGATCGATCTGCATCAAGGAATACGGCGTATCGCTATTGGGTGTGATGACCGCCGTGTCCTCGTAGGTAAACACCCGGGCCTCGTTGGTGAGCGTGCCGGTTGGCGCCTTGTATTGGGACGATGTTTTGTCCACAAACAGCTCATAGGTTGAGGTGTAGTACATGACCAGCGGGAGGCCATAAATCAGGCCCTCTTCGGCGATGGTTTTGATCTCAAGGATGCCGGGTACGGCCGTTTCGCCCTTCTCTGCCTTTGCGATAGGGTCGTTTTCGCTTGTGAACAATGACATTTTCTAGCCTCCAATATTGTTGCTTCAGCGCCTGTCAATTCCCGCTGGATCCCAGGCGCTCCATAGTAGGCGGGGTTGCCGAGGGAGACTACTGGCAGAAGTGACAGGCAGGAAAGGCCCGCTGCAGCGGGTGAGGGATCGATTTGAGATTCTATATATATATATTGTACTAGTTTACTAGTACAATATATACTTCTGCGCTGAGAGGTCTCTATGTGCTTGCGAAGCGTTACCTTGTTTTTTGCTTGCGGAGTCGCAAAACCATTGTGTGCAGTTGCAATCGCACAGAGCGTTCCACGCCAAAATTCTGACTTAGCCTCACCTGAGCAGCCTTCACTCACTCGTGAAGTGCCATCGCCGGCCAGATCGTCTGGAGTCGAACGGATCGCCTACGAATGGACAGACGACTCACGGTCCTGCTCTTTCTTCTGCGGTTTGCCGACGCGTCTCCTGGCCATTATGCGGAAGGGCATGCCCGTGATGTGCTTCCTCGTTTGTCTCGCGCTCTCGGGTTCATTCGCCGCCGGTCAGGTCTCAACCACAAATCCGGCATTTGAGGTTGCTTCGGTGAAGGTGAGTCAACACATCGTAGGGCTGGACTATAACAATCAAATCACGTACTCGCCCACCGGGATCAGGGGCAGAAATGTCACCCTGCAGCGGCTGATAGCCGAGGCTTACCAACTGCAACTGGATCAAGTATTGGGGCCACGCTGGCTTGATAAGAACGAGTACGACATCGACGCAAGATCAGCAGGAGTCAACACGAGGGAAGAATATGCCCTGATGCTACGAAGCCTTGTTGCCGAGCGGTTCAAGTTAAAAGAGCACAGCGAGACGCGAGATATGCGCGTATACGAGTTGGTTACCAGCAAGGCAGGCTCCAAGATTCGCCCGGTCAGCGACGGAGAGACCCCCACGGCAGGAGCTGGATTTCATTTTCACGGGGATTTGCGCCAGTTCGCGGATCTACTTGCCGTGCAGTTATCCATACCGGCTTCAGACAATCCGGCCGAACCGGCTAGAGCGAGTGCGGCGCCGATTCCGGTTCTGGATAAGACGGGACTTCCAGGCATTTTTGACTTCAGTGTGGACATCCACCCGGAGCTGGGCACCGATATGTTCGCGTCATGGCAGCGGGTCCTGGGAAATCAGCTTGGGCTGAGGATCGAAAGCCGCAAAGCAAACGTAACCGTATTTGTTGTGGACGAGGCGGCACGAATCCCGACTGAAAACTAACCGCCTGCGACATCCATTTAACTAGAAGCTCCTCCATTGCGCCTGGTTGCTTGGTCTCTCAGTCGCCGCATTGTCCGAAACACACCATATCTCCACTTTTGATTTACCCGACCAACTACTAAAATTTCCTTATGGTGAGCAACTTTCCGGCGGCTTAACGTATCGCATTGCTCAGCGCGCTGCGTCGATCGATGGGGAATCGCGGTCCGTACTGGTTGAGAACTGCGAAAGAAAAATAACTCTTTACCGCCAAGGATTTTGAGCTGTTCGGGCGGTGTCCGTTCTCCGCGGCCACGGTCTAGTTTGATTCCCTAGCCGGCAAACGAGACACTTGGGAGAGCAAATGCGCACAGTTAATTCAGTAATCGCTATATATGACACGCACGAGCAGGCGGCGCAGGTCGTTAAGTCGCTGGAAGAAGTTGGTGTCGACATCACGAGCCTTTCGATAGCGGCCCCAAATTCGCATCAGCACGTCGTTCGGATACTCCAACGCTCGCGACCGACTGAGGCACCGGAGAAAGACAGGAGTTATCTGGGGTGGATTCTCGCGTCTGCTATCCCGATCTGCGGCGTTTGCAACACCAGGCATTATCGGGGCAAGCCCGGTGGCTCATCATCTTGCTCATCGACAGCATCTCATTCGCGTAGAGGTGAACCCATGGACAAGGAACACGTAAAAGGTGCTGCGGATCAAGTTGTCGGCAAAGCCAAGGAAGTTACTGGACATACGACCGGCAACAAAAAGCTCGAGACAGAAGGCAAGCTCGATCAGGTAAAAGGCGCTGCGCACAAGGCTGCGGGCGATGCGAAAGACGCCGGCAAGGAAGCCATCGAAAGCGTACGAAACTCGCCCAGCAAACGCTGAAGCATACCGGCACGACACCGAGCCGCTTTCTCGGTTAACAGAGGGCGGCTGGTCGCCCAATCATCAAATGGCCATGAGCTTACTCGCTCCATTCAGAAGCTCTCCGAGTGGAGTAGGTTTCTGTATGACAAGGAGCGAGATTGAAGCACTGATAGCTCCTTCTCGGAGATGATATTTCGGCGTAGAATTCCGGCGAACGTGTCCGTCCACAACGAGGGAGAACCCAGATGAAATCTTGTACACGCTTAATCGCTTGCTTGATGGCAGCGGTGTTCACACAGACTGCCGGAGCCCTAGACACCGCTGCGCCAGCAGAAACCGCTGCTTCTCGAGCAACCGACAGCACTCCGGTTGCGTATGTGTATGTTTCGACTGCCACCAGCGGCGCCCCAAATCAAATTCGAGGATTTGCGGCCGCACCAGACGGAAGGCTTACCGAGTTGCAAAGCTCGCCGTTCGCCGCCAACGTGGTGAGCATGGCCGTGACGGGAACCTACCTTTTCGGTGCAGATACGAACGGATCGGACATCGACTCCTTCTCGATTGCCGGCGATGGCACGCTCAAACAGGTTGCTTCCATCAACGCCCTGACGGCGAGTGGAACGAACTGTCCTAACGTAGGCCCGCTGCTCCTGGACCACACAGGCGCGACACTCTATGTTGCGGTCGACACTGGGGGCGACTGCGATTCCGAGGCACAAGCAGCTTTCAAGATCGATAAAAAGAACGGGGAGTTACAGTATCTGGGAATTAGCACATCGATTTTCTTATTCAATTCGCCGCTAAGCTTTCTTTCCGATAACAAGTTCGCTTATGGTTCAGCTTGCATTGACTATCAGGGAAATTACCTGGATACGTTTGGCGGTCTGCGCCGCGAAAGCACGGGTATGCTCAATTACGCGAACGTCAGTTTGCCTTCCCCTCAGGCGAAGAGCGGCGAGACATCCTGCGTCGGTTTCACAGCCGCCGATCCCGATCTACACCTCGCTGTTTCCGTACAGGCTATTTCGGGCGGCGACACCGCTGTGGGCGCACCCCAGCTAGCAACCTATAGTGCCGATTCGTCAGGGAATTTGTCCACCAAGAGTACCTATCAAAATATGCCCACGACAAAAGTGTTGAACATCAGCACGCTCTCCATGTCCCCCTCCGGCAAGCTACTTGCGGTGAGCGGAGCGCAAGGGTTGGAGGTCTTCCATTTCAACGGCAGCAGCCCGATCACGCACTATACGGGATTGCTGAACAAGCACGATTTCTCTCCCAATACGCCATCGCCGGGATTGACGTTCTGGGACAACAGCAACCATTTGTATGCAATCAGCCCGGCCGGGGACCAAATGTTGCGGGTGTTTACGATTACGCCGACGAGCGCTAAGCTTGCGGGCGGGTCACCGATGCCTGTGAGTGGGGTGCAAAACCTTATAGTCTTGCCTAAAAGGTGAGACAGCTTATAAGGGTCGGCCTGGTTATGCAATAAAAGGGGTGACCCTGGCTTTCGCCGGCTTAGCCCTGGGCTCGGCCGGCGCATACTTCAACGAGATGGCCGGCAAGAAGCCGCTGAGCACTTGGTGATGTGACCGAAGATTTCGGCCCTCCACCGTATCCCGCGATAGATCCCAGAGCGTACTATTCTCGTGACCACGGGCCCCTCGGAATTATGGAGATTCCTC
Organism: uncultured Acidobacteriaceae bacterium; assembly: GCA_963758385.1. Taxonomy (GTDB): domain Bacteria; phylum Acidobacteriota; class Terriglobia; order Terriglobales; family Acidobacteriaceae; genus PALSA-350. The sequence goes on from CAVWVA010000004.1 coordinate 886,991, forward strand.
AGATGAAAACCTTCCTGCCACTCTCTCTCTGCCTGTTTTCCACGACCTATCTGGGAACCACGCTAGCACAAACCTCCACCGCACAAACCAGCGAAAGCGCTGGAAAAACCACCGCGCCGGTCGCACACGTTTATGTCACCCGGCCCACCCACCTCGATGCATTCGACGTCTCCTCGTCGGGCAGACTGACAGCAGTGGCAGGGTCGCCGTTCTCCGGCATTGATCTGTTCCACTTGTCAGTGAGCGGCAAATACCTCATTGGCGAAAGCGACGACCACACCCACATCATCACGTATGCGATTGAATCCAATGGAGCGGTCAAGAAAGTGGCTTCGATCGACGCGGACAGTCTCTCGCCGGACGGCTCCTGCTGCTACAGTCCGCAAACGTTGGATGCGTCGGGAAAAACTCTCTACACGCTTGAGGTCGGCGCCAATTACGCGCTTGACAACTTCAAGATCGAGTCGAATGGTGAGCTCAGCTACCTTAGCAGTACTTACTACTTTGGAGGCGGCGAAGAAGTCGGCCCAGGCTTGCTCTCTGTCCTGGGCAACAACAAATTTGCATACGCGACCAGTTGTAATGACGACGTGCCTCAATATTCGAACACTATAGGTTTCAAGCGCGAAAGCAGTGGGACGCTTGAGGGCATTAGCCATTTCAAATTCCAGCTTCCCAAACCGAAATCCGGCGACGTGTACTGCTCCAACTACCTGGCGACGGACTCGTCCGATCACGTTGTTATCTCCATGGAACTCTGGAATGTCGACCAGAGCACACCAGATGGACCTACGGTGCTGGCCAGCTACACAGCCGACTCCGAAGGCAACCTGAGCACCAAGAGCACGGCGTCAACGATGCCGGTCACCACTGGCGGCACAACGATGAGCATCTCTCCATCGGGTAAGCTTCTGGCCGTCGATGCCGGCAACGGATTTCAGGTGTTCCACTTCAATGGCGGGGAGCCGATCACCAAGTTTACCGGCGTGCTCCATTCGAGCGAGAGGTTCATCGAGTTCGGTTGGGACCGCAGCAATCATCTCTACGCACTGAGCCAAAACGCACTCCACATCTACTCAGCCACCTCGACGAGCATTAAGGAAGAGTCCGGATCACCGATCTCCATTCCTGAAGCGTCGAGCGTCATCGTCCAATCCCTTCAGTAACTGAATTCTTCAACCGGGGCCTTGATTCGGCCACGCGACGAGAAGCCCGGTCTAACCGGGCTTCCGCCGCCAGCATTCGCTGAATCTAAAGCAGCACGATCATTAAAAATTCCACTTCTATTTCGCCTGCGCTAACTCCTCAATAACTGCAGCGAGTTTATCGAGTATCTGGTTCCAGCCCTCCATTTGACCGCTATTTTTCGCGCTCTCCATGGGTTCATTTCCAATGAAGGTTAGTTTCGTCTGGCCGTTTCCAAGATCCTCAAAGAGAGTCACGTCGTAAGCACCCTCGATGGCCTCATGTTCTATTCCCAATTGCGCAGGGTCAATCTTGTTTCCCTGCGCGTCGGAAAAGTACATGAGGGAAACGATCTTCTCGTGCAGAACAATCTCGTGGTATTCAACCGCATTCCAGAACTCCTGCCCATCCGGCGCCTTCATGCAGCAGAGAAGTTTTCCTCCAACGCGAAAATCCATCTGGCAAACGGGCGCAGTAAAGCCCTTCGGTCCCCACCACTGCATCACATACTTCGGGTCTGTCCACGCCTTCCAAACCAACTCGCGTGGGGCATCAAAAACTCTTGTAACGACCATCCGCTCAATTTCGCTAACCGTGTTTTCTGTCATCTCTGACCCTCCTCTTTTTTCATTTGATTCACGACTACTTCCAGTTTGTCGAAACTCTCTTCCCAGAATCGGCGATAGCTGATAGCCCAGTCACTGACCGCCTTTATCGCCTGTGGCCTAAGCGTGCACACACTCTCTCGTCCACGCTTCGTCTTGATCACAATCCGTGCCCGCACCAGGTAGGCAATATGTTTTGAAATCATCTGCTGCGACAGAGCAAACGGTTCCGTCAATCCATGCACAGAGGCAGGCCCGTGGGAGAGCCGCTCGATCATCGCCCGCCGGGTTGGATCAGACAGAGCCGCAAATGTTGTATCCAATTTATCCACAACCAAATGGTAGTGGATTATTGGTTAATGTCAACCGCTAATTTTTGCGATTCTTGATTCGCCGATTCGGCCGCGAACGAAAAGAAAACGTCCGGTTTGGCGGTCAACTAGTATGGTCACGCTGAAGATTCCTGGTGTGCTCGATTGAGAAGGGATTTGTTGGTGAGAATTTGGGTCGTTGCCAGACCGATGCCGGGAAACAATAAGGCAATCTCGAAAGGCGTAGATCCTTTCTTGTCTTGAATATGCCTCCAGTCAGGCAAGTGGGGGGTGGACCGCCAGCGCCGCCGTTCGGAGAACGAACAGAGCAACGAGACAGAGTAGATGGCGCCAAAGCAGGCGGAGGATCTGGGAATGGGGCGGAAAGAACAACCTGTATATGCATCGAAGAGACAGATTTTCGTCTTTGGGATCGTGATCGTTACCGCGTTGATGGCGATCTATAGCTGGCAGCGATATTTGCGATCGAAACGGGCGGGATGGCCAAGCGCTCGGGTGTCACTTTCCGAATTCCGTACGATACCGATTCAGGTGCTCGAAGGCCAGCGAGGCAGCGCTGTTGTCTACCAGGCAGAGGCGCACGTCGGCTACGTGGTCGAAGGAAAGCGATACAGCCTATGGCTTCCAGTCCTATCGCGAATCGGACAGTCAGCAGCTTCTTCAATTCGAACTGAATCTTCTGAGAAACACTTCCTGTTCCGTGCATTGGGATCAAGCGCAGCGGGACAATGCATTCTTAACCTGCGACCGCGGGAAGCCCTCCCATGACTATCTGAGATCGCGAGGAGATGTCGTCCGAGAATCCGGACTGGAGGAACCGGCGACTAGTTTCGGGTGCGCTTCAGCGCCTCTCGTTCCGTCACATCCATCAGTCATGCCGATGTAGGTCACGAGGATGGGCCGCGCTGGGCCCAGGTGATCACAAAGAGAGTCAGGCCGAGGATTACGGCAAGCTCCACCCATACGAAGACGAGTACGTCGGCATGGCCGCCCAGCGGCGGTATGCCGGGCAGGGCGCCGCGCAGGGCCGGGACGGCGAAGACCATGGCGGTGAGCGTGCCAGCAAGAGTCGCGTCAATACGGCGAATGCCGAGAAAGACCAGGCCGCCGATGGTCAGGCCGCTCAGGCCGACCAGCGCCATCGCCGTATAGACGGCAATCGCGATGACGACGAAGGAAGAGGGCCGGGTGATATGTACGTTCAGATCGACCCCGTTCGCGTGACCAAGGTTGGCTGGCGCGGCGTCGATGGTCCAATTCGACAGCACCGGCCAGACCATCAAACGCACCGCTTGAGGAGCACCCTCTTCTGCCGTCCCCGAGGTGCTGACCGAGATGCGACCGTCATACCGGTCCAAGGGATAGTCGCCTACAGAGCCACGCAGGGAGACGCGCAGGGTGACGGGAGCGGCACTGCGCTGCGCCTTCAGCGCAATGTCCTGCACAGAGTGTCCGTCTCCCACTTGGACGATCATGTCGCGCGACGGCACGCCCGGGTAGTGAGCGCCATGCGGACCCTCGATGGTTGCGAAATCCAAATGGACCAGAAGTTCTTCGCGAACCGGGTCCATATCGACCAGGGTGACGTAGATGTTGAGTGGGGGCTCCGATCCGGCCTCTGCGAATTCCCGCTCGGTGTTGGGCGCGACGCCGTAGAGCACCGTGAAAACTGCCACGTACAGGAGGGCCGCAACCAGCATCAAGGCGCCAAGCAGGACGGCGCGCCAAAACATCCCGGACGAACCCTGCAGGACAGGGGAGAAGCGATGTAAGGACCTCATATAGTCAGTGCCAGCCCCCACTTCCGACAAAAATCCTGCCGCACGCCCGCAGCATATCGTACTTTTGTGAACGTTTTGGCTAGTAACGAGAAAACGCTGGAGAGCTCTGGCTCGATGGCAAATCGCCAAATTCACTCGTTGATATCGAGAATGCGAGTTCGGAGGCACTTTACCCGGAAAGGGGACGCACCCATCGTCAGGCCTCCGAGTCGGCGTGACCGAGACTCGACGGCTCTGCCCGAATTGTCGTCCTTCTGGTGCGATTGACTGCACCTTACTCTCCATGCAAGTGTTAGAGAGTCAATCTGAGAAATCCTCGATGCGGATCGCTGACCTTATCCTCCCTGTATTTGCAGTGATCCTGACCGGCTGGATCGTTGGCTATTTGGGCTATTTGTCGCGGGCGTTGTCTGACGCGCTGATTCACTTTGCCTATAACATCGCCATGCCGGCATTGCTGATTGTCACCATTGCACAGGAACCAAGTCATTCGCTGATCAATTGGCGCTTTCTTATTGCCTTTGGTGGCGGCTCCCTTCTCTGCTTTGCCCTCGTGTTCGGCGTCATGACCCTTTTTGCTTCGCAAAGTCTTGCAAGCCGAACGATGCATGGCATGGCGGCATCGATGACCAATACCGGCTTCGTCGCCTTACCCGTTCTGCAGTCGATCTACGGCCCCCGCGCCGTGTTGCCGGCGGCGATCGCAACGGTATTCGTGGCCGTTGTGATGTTTCCGATAGCCGTGATCCTGCTCGAACTTGGTCAGCGGGATGCACCTGGCTCGCGCACGGCTCCGCTGGTCACGGTGAGGCATATCGTACTCAACCCGATGGTTGTATCAACCCTGATCGGCATGCTTTGCTCGGTCCTCGATCTCCGTATGCCGGCGCCGGTTACGGCGTATCTCGATGTGTTGGCGGCTGCGCTCGCGCCTTGTGCTCTGTTTGCCATCGGCCTGGGGTTGTCGATCAGTGGATTACGCGCCAATATTGGGCGGGCCTCGCTGCTCTCGGCCGTCAAGCTCGTTATCATGCCTCTGATCGTGTATGGATTGAGCGTGTACCTGGGGCTTGACCCGCTCTACACCATCGCGGCCGTAATCTGCGCCGCAGTGCCCACGGCCAAGACAGTCTACATTCTTGCCGGAGAGTATCACTGCGAGGAGGTGATGGTAGCGTCCACTGTTTCGATGACAACTCTATTTTCCGTCATCTCGCTGGTGGCGTGGCTTTATGGCCTTTCCGGACTGGCATCACGCATCGCTGCCCGATAAAGGCACGGACACATTTCGGGCAATCCCGTAGTGTGAAAGGGCGTCACTGACTACGCAACTATGACTGTACTACTGTTATTCCACTTTCCTGATGGGAGGTGGATTCCACTTCCCAGTCAACGCGTCGGATCGCGGCGAGTAGAGCCGCATTGTCAGATTGAACGGTCCCTTGGGCGCGGGAAGCCAATTAGCTTCCTTGTCATTGCCCGGATTTTCATTCTGAAAATAGAGGTCGAGTGAACCGTCCGCGTTGCATTGGAAAGGCATCCAGCTGCTGACAGCAAAGCGATTGAGTTCGTTCCCCACCTGAAAGCCATCCGAGTCGTAAAGTGTCAGCGACCAGAATGCGCGGACTGGTGGAGTGGCGCCCTTTTCAAAATGAATCGTGTATTGGTTTGCCCCATCCAGTGGCTTGCCCGTTGCGTCGGCAAGGTTCAAGGGATAAATCGCATCCTCGGGCAGGTTGGCTCCCAAACCGAGCTGGGCAACCATGGCTCTCTTTAAATAGTAGTTCCCATACACACCCATGGTGTCGGTGTTCATAGACCAGTAATTCGCCACCCTGGCGATGGTGGGCACCTTCCATTTCATGAGCTGGTGGGCGTCTGCAGGCGCGCTTGCCAGGCCCTGCTTTACGGCGGAATCGAGCGTGGTGAAATCGAAGCTCTTACCCGCCTCGATCCCGATTCGCTTCATCTGCGCCACGATGGGCCTTTACCGGTTTCTTTCTGGTCGATGTTGGTGAGCTGCTTCCGCGTCAGATCCATCAAGATGAGCGGATAGAAGAAAAGGTAAGCGTCCACGCCGATGCTGTGCGCCTCGTCCTGGGTTAAGGCGGGGGTGGCCGAGGACTGGGTTGGAGTGCCCTGCAAGGTGTCTGCCATTTGAAAATCTCCTTCGTCTTCTGCAGGTCAACGACAGCGCAATTCAAGTGGGGGCCGGGCTAGCCCGGTTCTACCGCACGCACTTGTGAAGCGGACAAATTCTATTCGCGCTAAGCGAATCCTGGGAATCGGCAAAAGTGACAGGTCGTTTACCGAGGGAAGTTCGTGACAGATGGAGATGGCCCTAATGAGGAAGCCGCTTCTCAGCAGCCCTTGCCACGGTAGCGCAAGCAGCACAATCCGTGACTGTTATGATCTGAGGTTGTGTCGCAGCAGGGCGGGGTTCGGCGGTTTGCGAATGGGGATCGATGGCCGATGAAAGCATCTCTCATTACCGCGGATTAGAAAAAATCGGCGGTGGTGGTATGGGCGTGGTGTTCAAAGCAGAAGACACGCTGCTTGGCCGGAGTGTCGCGCTCAAGTTTCTGCCGGAAAGTTTCGCCAACGACCGCGCTGCGCTGGAGCGCTTCCGCCGCGAGGCGCGTGCTGCCTCGGCTCTGAACCATCCGAATATCTGCACAATTTATGAAATCTCTGAAGAAGGCGGCCGCACGTTCATCGCCATGGAACTCCTGGAAGGCGAAACCCTGAAACACCTGATCCAGGGAAACTCGCTTTCCGTCGGCCGGGTGATGGAAATCGCCATCGACGTAGCCGACGCACTGGAAGCGGCGCATGAAAAGGGAATCATCCACCGCGACATTAAACCAGCGAATGTCTTCGTGACCAGACGCGGGGCTGCCAAGGTCCTGGACTTCGGCCTGGCGAAGATGATCCCGGTCAAGGAGCTTGCTGGAGCCGGCGCGGAGTTCCGTGAGCAACATACCGACGGCCTTGGAGCGGCGCTGGGGACGGCGGGATACATGTCGCCCGAACAGGCTTTGAGCAAGCCGCTGGACGCGCGCACCGATCTTTTCTCTTTCGGCATCCTGCTGTACGAGATGTGCACTGGCTGCTCCCCCTTTCAAGGAGATACAACCGGCGAGCTGCTGATCTCGATCGTGCAGCAAGTCCAGATCACCGCAGCGCACCTCAATCCGGATGTGCCGGAAGGATTGGCGCGCGTTATCGATCGATGCCTGGAAAAGGATCGGGAGCTGCGCTACCAGCATGCCGCAGAGATCCGGGCAGACTTGAAGCGATTGCACCGCAACTCGTCGGATTTCTCAGAGGCACCCTTGTATGCGAAGCAACGAGAAGCCTCGGCATCCGCGGTGCCGACATCGCCGATAAGCCGGCCACGAGCAACCTGGGAGATTCAGCGGCGGCGTTGGGTCCCGGTTCTCGCAACCTTGCTGATTGCCGTGGCGGCTACGCTGATCTACTCCGGGAGACGCCACGAGCAGGCGCCGCAGGCTTCCGGCTACAAGCAACTCACGCATGACGGCGGAATGAAAGGCCTGGTAGGGACCGATGGTTCGAGGCTCTATCTGGGCCTGGGGCCATACAATCTCTTTGGCATCGCTCAGATGTCTGTTTCTGGCGGAGATCCGGTCCGCATAGGTGTTTCCTCTCCACATATGTCCCCTCTGGGGTTGTCACCGAACGGCAACGAACTCCTTGCGGTCGAATACCCGGCCAACTCCATCCTGTTTCCCGGCCCCCTTTGGCGAATCCCGATCCTGGGCGGTGCACCGCGACGCGTTGGCACGATCCTGGCAACCGATGCGTCCTGGTCTCCCGATGGCTCCAGGCTTGCTTATTGCGATCGGGGCGATCTGTTTTTGGCAAACGGTGATGGGACGGGATCGCAGAAACTGGCTTCGCTGCGGGGTATTGTTTCCGGACCGCAGTTCTCGCCCGATGGCCGCCGGCTACGATTTACTCTCCTGGATGTGATCAACAACGGAAGCTTATCCCTATGGGAAGTGACGACCCAGGGAACACACCTTCACCCTCTGCTGCCTGGTTGGCGCAAGCCCTCCAGTGATGCCAATGGCAAATGGACCGCGGATGGGAAATACTTCATCTTCGAAGCGAAGGGGCAAATATGGGCATTGCCGGATCGGGCCGGACTCTTCGGCCGGAGTGATGGCGAACCCATACAACTCACGGCGAGCCCGCTGACACTTGCTTCTCCGCTGCCTGACAAGGACGGCAAACAGCTTTTTGTCGTTGGCCGCAACAAGCATGGAACGGTGTCCCGCTACGAACGCAGCATTGGCCAGTTCGTTCCGTTTTTTTCCGGCGTGTCTATCGAGATGACCAACTTCTCCAGAGATGGACAGTGGATCGCTTACGTTACCTATCCGGAAGGTGCTCTCTGGCGGAGCAGGCTCGACGGAAGTGATCGATTGCGCCTGACCGACCCTCCGCTGTATGCAGTCAATCCGCGCTGGTCGCCGGACGGAAAACAGATCTTGTTCAGGGTGGAGCAGACGGGTGAACCCAATAAGATCTACATCGTATCGGCCAACGGAGGCGCCCCGGAGTTGCAGCTGCCGGGCGATACGATTCCTCGATATGATCCGTCGTGGTCGCCAGACGGAAACAGAATACTGTTTGATGAGGCTCTGCCGAACGGCTCGAGGACGCTCAAACTGCTGGATCTGCGCACGCACCGTGTTGTGCCGGTGCCCGGCTCCGACGGCTACACCGCGTCTAACTGGTCACCCGACGGACGGCACATCGTCGCATTGACCAGAGACGCTTTGAAATTGGTTCTATTCGATTTCACAACCGGCAAGTGGTCCGATCTATTGGCAGGGATACCGATCAGCTATTACACCTGGTCGCGACACGGGGACTATGTGTACTTTGTGCGGCTTCCAGAGAACCCGGCGGTTCTCAGAATCCGGATCAGCGACCGCAAACTCGAGCAGGTAGCGGATTTGAAGGGTTTCAACCCCACGGGAGCTTGGGGCATCTGGCTCGGCCTCGACCCCGAGGATACGCCCTTGATGTTGCGCGACACCGGGACCCAGGATGTGTATTCCCTCGACTGGAAAACGCTTAACTAAGTTCTGCCGAGCGTTGCGCGGGAAATGGTTGGCGCAAGGAAAAGCCGGCTCGATTTATTTCCTGCAAACCGTTTTTCGCCCAGGGTGGAAATTAATAGAAATCTCGTTTATCCATGAAGGAACGAGAATTGCTGCAGTAGGTATGGTGGTCCCTTTATCTCCCCGGTTTCCGGCTCGCTGCATTGAGTTCCAACTCTTCGGCCAGGATCGGCACTCCCTTGGCGCAAGCTTGAACGCCCATCGAAACACAAAGTTGCAGCACGGCCATGATCTCTTCGGGAGTTGCTCCCGCCTTGAGCGCTCCCTGGATATGCCGGCGGGTACCGGGTGCATACATGTGCGTGATCGAGGCATCGAAGGCGATGCTGATCAACTCCATAAACCTTGGTGTGAAAAGGCCGCTCTTGTATAGCTGGCTCCGAAGGCAAAGAATTCATCGGTCCAGGCAGGGGACAGCTCTAGAACGGATCCCACGCCGTGTTCCATTGGCGATGCGCGCATGCTCGCAGGCTGGAGTTCTGGCTTGGGACCTCCGCGGCTTACGCCTGAGGCCTTCATTCCTCGATGAGGATAGGGAGCGCCCAAGCTGCAGGAATGGACGGCGAGCCCGACGCCACACTTGAGAACCAGCAGGATCTCGTCGCGCGTCGCTCCGGCGTCGAGAGCGGCGCGGATCTGGCGGCGCGTGCCTTCTTTATCAAGATTCGTGCAAGAGCAATTCAGAGCGAGGTAGATCAGTTCCACTTCCTTGCGCGGCAGAACGCCGCTGGTCCACGGGTTCGTTCCAACCTGCAACAGCAGTTTCGCTCCTATAGGATCCCATTCCTCAAGTTTGTCCAAAGAAGAACCCCAGGGGCTCGCTGATTGCTTCGTTGACGATGCGCTTTTTGCTCCACTTACTGTTGCCATTTCTCCTCCTCTTTCTCCTCCGGCTCAACACCTGCTATTGCGGCGGGCATGACGCGCGATCGGATGTTCAAGTCCATCCAACTGATCCCAGTACACGCGGCAGACAAATCGCAAACAATTCAAGAAGTCGACACCACGATTCTGCCGTTCACAATCTGCGCTGGATAAGAAACAACACCAAAGTGCGAAGTGCCCGCAAAACATCCGGTGGTTACGTCGAATTTCATGCCATGCACCGGGCAGATTACGATCTTGCCGTCGAGCTTTCCCATTCCCAGAGAGCCCCCGGCATGAGGACAGGTGTCGGAGATGCGCAGATTTTACCGTCCACATTGAATATGGCGATCTCCTTGTCTGCGATGAGGAACCGTGATCCAGCTCCGGGCCGGATTTGCTCAAGACTCATTACGTCGATAAAATCTGCCATCGTTGTTCGCCCGCAGGATCAAATTGGCGATCGCAAGACCGCACTGTTTCGTCTTAAGGCAAGGTCCCCCACTTATGCAGGAGGGACCCTCCTCATGGTTCGGACCGCGATGCCCGCCCTAGCTGTGTGCTCCCACCGTGATCGGAACATCCACTTTTTCCTCCCATTCGCCGGCGTGGATGTGTCCACAGCCGCCCTGGGCTGCGGGGTAAAACCTTCCGTCCGTTTCATGCACGATGAACCCCATGTTGCCGGGGCGGCGGTTCGGCGGCAGGCCAAGGTTGGCGAGGGTCTCTGCTGTAGATGCGTAAGTAACCCCTATCTTGAGCATCTCGCGCGCCTGTTCGGGGGTAGCGATCGCCCGTCCTAGCTCCTTGGCCATGCGAACATGGCGCTCGATCATTTCGATCGTCGACATGCGCACGCCCTTGGTGGTGTTCCAAAGGTTATCCTCGATGCCGGCACGCGTGTGCTGCCCTAGCGCGATGCAGATCGCTGCGAGCGGATGGGTCAGTCGAAACGTAGTCTGGTAGGTGAAGAAGGAGCCATGCGGCGTGCGGCGGATCAGCTCCATCAGGTCGAACGGATTGGCCCCGCACACGCCCCCGCCGCCGATGCTGAAGAACCCGTTCATCGGCCCCATATAGTAGCCCTTGCGGATTAAGCGCTCCACGAGCTCAAGGCCGTGGACGTGAGCAAGTGCGAAGAACGGCTGGATGCCGTTCTGAACCAGGCGCTTGATGTTTTCGAGATAGAAGTCCGGCGTAGCGTCAGCCACAAGATTTGCCATGGCGTGAAGCATCGCCGGGTTGGTGAAGCGCGTTCCCTGAAAGGCGTCGTCGACGGGATGGAGGGCCGTCAGATCGTAGAGGGTGGTGCCACAGCTGACCGTGACCTGATCCGGCTTGGGGTTGATTTCGGCCAGCTTATGGCGAGAGTCGTAGTTCTGGAATTTCGCTTCCTCGCCCGGCTCCGGGGCAAAAGAGATCGACCCGCCGAGCTGCAGGACCATCTTCGGCACTGCCTTGCGCAGCCGCCCTATCTGATCGTTGTACTTGATTAAAGTCTTTGGAGATGTGGCCGGTTTTGGGATCGCGCACATGGATGTGCAACAATGTGGCGCCGGCGTTGTAACAGTCCACCGCGGCTTGGACCTGTTCATCCCAGGTGACCGGGAGCTTCTGTTCAGGCGTGCAATCCACTGGCATCCAGATCGGCCCATAGGGCGCGGCGGTGATCATCAGAGGGGCTTGATTTTCGGGTAGCAATGAGTCATCGGTGAAATACATGTTCTTTTCTCTCCTCAATTCGATTCATTAATTAACTGCACGATCGACATCGACCTGGGAGCGATTACCAAGCCCCACTCGACTCACCGCGCGAACTGAGTCGCGCTGACCGGTTTCGACCCGCCAACGAGGCAATGCTATGAGAGGGTGATGGTGGCGGCAATTGGTAGAACTACCAGTGGTCCCAGGGAAAAACGAGTACACGTTCATGGAAACAAACTAGGAAACATTCCTGGTAGTCCGCAAGAGATATGTCGTGCTAAAGCCAATGGCGCTGTATCGAGGCTCACCGCTCCGAGAACGGTGAAACGAAACCGCGGCCTTCCATCGCTTCCTTGATGGCCAATACCAGGTCTGTTTTCAAACGAGTCTTCACCACATAACCCAGCCCGCCTGCGCGCTTTGCGGCAGCCAGGATATCGGTGTCCTGATGCACGGTGAGGAAGACGATGGAAGCTTTCGAACCCGCTCTTCGCATCTGCCTGGCAGCATCGATTCCGCTCATTACCGGCATCGAGATGTCCAGGACCACAACGTCCGGACGAAGCCTCTCCTCTGCCTCGACGGCGGCCTTTCCATCAGAGGCGGTGCCAACGACCGTAAATTGCGATTCAAGAATAGGAACGAGCGACTCAAGGACAGCGCAGTGATCGTCGGCCACCAGGATGCGGGTAGGCCACTTCTCTTTCTTTATTCCTTGCCGACTCCGAGTTCACGATCATCTCTTATCCAAGCCATGGCCCTCGATTCGAAAATACAAGGCAAATTGGGTTTTGGATATTGGTAGAAATAACAATAGAGTGCGGTATTTTTAGGAGGGTCTACACGCTAATAATTCTATGCTTCACCGCGTATCGGTATAGTTCCGCGTTCGTCTTGATTTCCAGCAGGTCCATTATGCGGTACTTGTGAGCAGCCACCGTCCGGAGGCTGATGGCAAGGATATCCGCAATCTCCTTCATTGATCGGCCCTCGGCGAAGAGCTGGATCACTTCGCGCTGGCGCGGAGTGAGTTCGCGGGTTTCTTCCAGCTTGGCAGTGGAGCTGCGAAGCATGGCGGCCACGGCTCCGCTGGTGATTCGTGGTGAAAGGTACGCTGCTCCTTTGAGGACCTCGTGAATGGCCTGCAGCAATTCCTTGGGAGCAGCGTACTTCAACAGGTAACCCGATGCGCCTGCGCGGAAGGCTTCGGCAACAAGCAGGCTATCCTCATTCATGGGTGAGAATGATCACCTTGACGTTGGGTAAAAGCCGTGTGAGCATCCTGGTCGCATCTATCCCATTGAGATAGGGGCATGCCGATGTCCACCACGATCAAGTCGGGCTTCAAGGTCTCGGCCGCATCGAGTAAGGACCTGCCGTCACTGACTGTGCCGACTACATCATAAACAGCTGCCAGCATGGTCCTGAGCCCCTCGGCAACCAGAACGTGGTCGTCTGCGAGTAAAATGCGCGCTTTCTTCATGGGTCGATCCTTTCTGTCAATCGTGGTCACGGGAGCGGCGTCTGAGCGGTTAACCAGCGTTACGGGCACTTCGGCGAGAATTTCAGTGCCTTCCATGTGGCGGGAATGAAGCGCCAGGCTGCCACCCAACAGCGCAACCGCTCGCGCATGCTCGCCAGCCCTAAGCCTCCCCGCACTGAATTGGCGTTGGGATCAAAACCCACGCCGCTGTCCCGATTCTCAAACGGATGTGGGAAGTTGTCCCAACGAACTGAACATGTGCCTGCTTCGCGCCGCTGTGCTTCACAATGTTGTTCAGAGCCTCTTGAACGATGCGAAAAAAGCAAAGTTCTACGTCCTGCGGTATCCCGTCCGGCAGTTGCTGGTGGACAAACTCGATCTGGATATGGTGTTGTTGTCCGATTTCATCGCACAGGCTCCTGGCCGCAGCCATAAGGCCTACGTGGTGCAGTTTTGAGGAATGCAGTTGGTGCGACAGTCTGTGAATGTCACGCGAAAGTTCGCTGATTCCTTCCCACATCACATTAAGCTTTTTATCGGCCGCTTTGTTCGAGCTGGGGATGCTCTCGCTCACTTGCCCGAGTTGCATCGCGAGAAGTGCCAACCGCTGGCTGAAGTCATCGTGCAATTCTCTCGCAATCCTGGCGCGTTCGTCCTCTTGTGCGCTGATCAAACGGCCACTCAGGTCGAGAAGGCTCTGCTCGGCGGATCTCCGGTCTGTGATGTCCATGCACGATCCGATAAAGCCGGTGAATTCCCCTGCCGGCGTATATCTCGGCGCGCCGGTGTCGAAAACCCAGCCATATGCTCCATCGGGTCGCCTCAGACGGAATTCCATGCTGTAGGACCTGCGGTCTACGAAACTGGCAACATAAGTACTGAGGCATTGTTCTACGTCACCCGGGTGCACATTCTTTGCCCAGCCGTTGCCTAATTCTTCATCCAGGCTCCGCCCTGTGTAGTCGAGCCACTGTCTGTTAAAGAAAGTGCGCAGCTTATCGGTCCCCGACATCCAGATCATGACCGGCGCCGTGTCTGCCATGGTTTGGAAGCGCTGCTGGCTCTCTTGCAGTCCGCCCTCGATCCGTCTGCGCGCTAAGGTGTTGGCAAATACCTCCGCCACGACACGGAATTGCCGGATCAGCTCGTCGGGCCACGTGCCGTGGTGATACGAGATGAACGCCAGACTCCCCAACGTTACACGGGTGGCGCGCAGAGGCACCAATACGATGAATCGATAGACGCTTCTCGAGAAGAAAAGCGTGTTCTTTTTGCGCATCGGGGGGCAGATCCTCCGGGGACCGTAGGACGCAATCTTTTCCTTGCAGCAGATTCTCGACAATCCAGGGAAACTCGTCCTGGCTGAAAGCTCGTGGGCCGGGGGGAATTGCCGCGCCGCTTGCTGAATGGATTAGTTCAAATGGACTATCAGGGTCCATGGTCTCGAACAGACTGACTCGATCCAGATCAAGAAAGCCCCTGAGTTTTTCCAGCGCCTTTTCTATCTCGGCTTCGGTTCGGTCGGCCGGTACGTTCGCGAAGGTGGCAGACAAACTGGAGAGCAACGCCTCGAAGCGAAGCTCATAGCTGAGTAAGCTCTCCGCCAGTCTCCGGCGTCTCCTTTGCACCAGGAGATACCCTATGAGGGCAGTTTGGAGCAGGATGAAAACAACGGCGGTGGCAATCCATCCCCGGTAGAGCTCCCAAGGAGAACGTACCGCGAAGCGGACTACACTGCCTGGGGGCAGGTTGCTTTCGCTCAAGCCAAAACGGCGAAGCTGGCGCCAGTCGAATATGTAAGAAGAGGCTGCGGTGATAGGAGGGATGTCCGCCGGTTTCTCCCCGGAGAATTCTTTGACCTAATTCTGCGGCCTGTTTGCCCTGGGTCTGGAAGCTTATGACGGATCCCCCAACGATTCCGAAGCCGATGAAGCCATCTGACAAACCGTAGATTGGCGCCGAAGACGCGGCAGATAAAGAAGGAATCAACGCCAGTGAGATGGGGGTGTGGCCCGCCCCGTCGCGCACGATGCTGAGAAACAGAACGATCGTATCCCTGGGAAGAGCGGCTAGTCGTAAACGCATCTCCTCGACAGGGATATTGTCCCAATAGCTGATATCCCAATGAGTGCCAGGGGGCTGCGGTGCGTTTCGGAGACCCATTTCGATATGGTGGTCCCAGGCAGTTGTCCCGCTAAGAACTATGACTTGATGGGCTCCTGGCTGCAATCGAGCTGCGGCGGTCAGGGTTCTCGAAATCCGGTGATGCCGACGGCCGTTGCATTGGGAGGTAACGTCGCGTGAGACAAGCCGTTGCGTTCCATTCCGCAAAAAACAGTCGGTAAGTCCGGAAGGAGGGTTTGTGCTGGCAACCCAACCGCGATCACGAGATCTATTCTTCGATCCCGGTACTTGTTTTTAAGCCAAGCCGACTGTGCTGCCTGGAACTTCGGATCGGGGAACAGAGCAGTATCAAGATGCTCGCTGTAAATCCGGATGCCCCGTTTGTTGCCCAGAACAGACCGTATACCATCATCCGCGGCCCGCTCAGCGGGATGGCTCATTTCATCCATATAGAGCAGAAGCACTCCTTTTGGCTCTTCTGCGGCAGGTGTTTCGGCGTCGAGTTTGACCGCGCGCGCACAAAAGAGGATCAGGAAAAGCGAGGCGCGAGCTAAGGATCTCCGCCTCCGGAGCACAACGAGCCGACTCGAGATTCCGGGACTGCCGTAATCGCCAATCATTATGAGTCTATCGCCCGGGCGATTCTGTGAACACGCGTGACTGTCGAACCAGGCATCCGCTGCCCGACAAGAACCGCTTGGGCTTGCTGGGCGCGAACAACGGTTTATGCTGCTGCGCTGGCGATGTTTCTGGAGAGATCCTTATAGCGAAATTTAAGGCCCTCGAAAACAACCCCAACATTCTATCTCGCCGGAAAACCAACGCGGCTCATAACTTTGGTCAGCAGGACGACATCAACGTCATCTCGATCATCCGGACCGCAGCGTGGTTCGCTGCTCCATGCTTCAAGATTTGCGACGTGCCTCTGCCGCACGGAAGTGCCCGGGATCCGGGCTATTTCAGGCTCGTCCACATGAAGAACGACTGAAACCGAATCTACCCATTTGAATCTGGAAAGTAGTTTGCAAACCTGACCCAGGAGGCTGGAATGTCCAACGATACATTAACGACCTTGGGAAACGCAGGGGCCATCGAGCGCGGAGCAACACTCCATCACGGCGGCGCTTTTGTTGGGCTGTCTCTACTCTCAAGATTGTAGCGGAGCATCGAACCTAAGCCTTCTTGCTTGCCGCAATCTCACCCATGGCGCCTACGAATTTATCCAGGTCTGCGATGGTTGTGTAGACATGCGGAGTGACGCGAACGCACTGAATCTTCTCATAATCAATTCCGACCGTGTGAACCTTGTAGCGGTCAAATAAAGTCGTCATCAATGCATTTGGAGTCATGCCATCGACGCTGACCCCGCAGATCGCGCAGGAGAACCTCGGATCGAGCGACGTATGCAGTTTGACGCCCGGCATCTTCTGCACCCGTGTCGCCCAGTAGTTCTTCAGGTAAAAAATGCGCTGCTGCTTGCGGCTGCAGCCGATGGCCTCATGAAAGTTGACGGCTTCTCCAATGCCTTGCTCAATGGGGAAACTGCGCGTTCCCAGTGCTTCAAACTTGCGAATGTCGGTGCTGTGTGGGCCTCCCGCGCCGGTGAGGGGATAAACCTTCTCGATCTTGTCCGCTTTGACCCACATCATCCCTGACCCGATCGGCGCGGAGAGGAACTTGTGCAGGCTGGTGCCAAAGTAATCGCAGTCCAGGTCGGGAATCTTGAAATCTATCAATCCAAAGGAGTGGGCGCCATCCACAATCACTTCAATGCCACGGGCATGCGCCATGTCGGCGATCTGCCGCGCCGGCATAAGCTGGCCCACCCAATTGATCATGTGCGTCACATGCACCAGCCTCGTCCGCGGAGTGATCGCCTGCTCATAGGCCTTCACAATCGCGTCGTTGTCTTCGATGGGGAAGTCAAAACTGATCTGCTTGTAGACGATGCCATCCCGTTCCGCTCTCTGGCGGTACGCACTCATCATGTTGGGATAGTCCTGCCTGGTCCCGACGACCTCGTCTCCCGCCTTGAGGGGGAGACCGAGAATGATCGTGTTCAAGGATTCGGTCGCGTTGCGGTTGATGGCAATCTCTTCCGCCGGCGTGCCCGCCAGGTGGGCGAGTTTCTGCCGCAGCGGTTCGCGGCCCTGGTCAAGAATCTGCCACATGTAATACGACGGGGCCTCATTCGAAAGCTGGTTGTATCGTTCCACTGCCTGCTGCACCACGATGGGTGACGGGGATACTCCGCCGTTATTCAGATTGATGATCTGAGTACTGGCCGAGTAGGCACGCTGAATCACGCTCCAGAAATCTTCGTTCTGAACCACCGCTGCTTCATCAAGGTGGCCGACGGAGCGGGCCGCCGCATCCCATTCCGCGGCATGGGCCTGGTGGAACAGGCTGTTGGTGGAAAATGCACCGGCAAAGGCTGCCATCTTGAGAAAGGAGCGACGATCGTTCAGAGCCATAATTAGCAATCTAGGTCATTGTGCAGTGTTCGCGAAAGAGCAAAAAAGACGGACCCGGCCTCAGTTCAGCCGCTTGTACTCGTCTTGAGCCTGCTTGTAGATCGGAGTATCCGCATCGGCCTCCCTCCATAGAGCCAGAAACTCCTGATAAGACTTGCGGGCGGCAACCTGGTCGCCGGCCATCGCCTGGGCACGCCCCAGCTGAAGCCGCGCGAGCGAGCCGGTCACAAACCTTCCAATGATTGCCGGATGGTCTGTCATTTTTTGGAATTCCAGTGTGGCCAGCCGGCCGTTCCCCATT
The DNA here is from genome assembly GCA_963758385.1 of uncultured Acidobacteriaceae bacterium. Classification (GTDB taxonomy): domain Bacteria; phylum Acidobacteriota; class Terriglobia; order Terriglobales; family Acidobacteriaceae; genus PALSA-350. The sequence goes on from CAVWVA010000004.1 coordinate 905,000, forward strand.
CGAAGATAAGCGAGCCCGCGAAGATAGGCTGGATAAAGGCTGTTGAAAGGGTTTGGGTCAGCCAGGTCGTATTTCACAGCCGGGCGCAGGCTCTCAATGGCTCCAGCAGGATCACTCTGCTGCAATTGGATGGCGGCGCGGATGGTGGGCAAGGAATAATTCTGTGTGAGGCTATCCAGGGGGAATTCGTGACTGATGGCGTCGGCGAGTTGCCGCGCCTGCTCAATGTTTCCACTGCGCGCATAGAGCAGAGCCAGCTCCAACCGCGTGTCATGGTCAAGCGCTCCCTTCACCAGGCCTGGCGCCCATTCTCGCGCGTCTGCTGTAGAACCAGCCTCAACTTCCTGAAGCGCAAAATCCGCGTTGACGACGGCAATCCCGTCCACGGGGTTTGCCCTGGCAAGATCGTTCACCTGGCGCAACCAGTGGGCGCCACTTCGGAAATGTCCATAGTATGCCTGGGCACCGGCTTCTCCCTCGAACACCGGGCTCGCCAATTCCCGATGATCCATTGCCCACGCCAATTGCTCTTCCATGGCCGGCTTATCCTGCTGTAGAAAAGCAACCAGGTGTCGCAAGCTATGCAGAGCGGGGCTCATGAATCCGCCGGCGTTCGCCTCATCGTAAGCGGCTTTTGCCTCGTTCAGCCGGTCGGCCAGGATGGTCGTGGCCATCAGGTTGACATAGGTGGCGACCGACGGGGCAAGACGCACAGCATCGCGTGATTCGGCAGCGGCACGCTCATACTCTCCCAGTTGTTGCAGCAGAAAAGAGAAGTTGATGTGCGCCCTCGGATCCAGCGGAAATGTCTCCACCCATTGTTCATGAATGGGGTAAGCCTTTTCCAATTCGCCCGTGCCGAGATCGTAGTAGAGCGTCTCGGCGAGAAAGCGCGCCGGCCCGCTCAGCCGGTCGCGTAGTTCATAAGCCTTCTTCTCCGCGTCTGACGCCAACTCCATTTGCCCGACGTTCGAGTAACGAGCGCCCAGCGCGACATAGGCCAAGGCAAGGTTGGGATCCAACTCGATCGCCCGTTGGTAGTAGGAAGTGGAGAGCTCATCTCGCGCAGAGTGATGCCGGTATCCCTGGGTAAGAAGTTGCAGAGCCTCCAGAGACGAAGAGGTGGCCTGGTCCAGGGGTTGATTGAATTTATGCAATGAATCCGGGGGCTCGCCCAATTTACTGCGGAGTCCGGTCGCCAACATTCCCAGGGTGCGCACGATCTCGTTCCGGCCTGCGACGTCGCGCGTGACACTCGCAATGGTTCGGCCAGTGAGGCAATCGATTCCGTCCAGCTGCATAACAAAATGGTTCCCCGCATCGGCGATGGAGCTCGCAATCACCGCTCGGCTGTGGGTGCGCAGGCAAACTTCGCGCGCTCTTTCGCGGCTGAGCTTCGCATCCTCCGGCTGGTGAAGCTGCTGCTGCGTGCCCCGCACTTTGTCCGGCGCGAGCAGATGGAAGAAAGGCGTCTGTTCGAAGGCAACCCGCAATGCTGTATTCAACGCATCGTCAAAGATGGGATCGCTGGTTCGATTATCCAGGTCGGCAAGGACCACCGTGTCCTGGGCAGAAAGCCGGAAGGTGTGCCGCACGTGCGACCAGATCCCACCCCCCAATGCGACCACGAGGAACAGCGCGGAAGCGGCAACCCACTTCCAATGGCGCCGCAGCTGGTAGCGCCTGCTGCCATTGCATGCCTCCAGGGCTGCCGCCAGCTCAGCCGCGGACTGGAATCGCCGGGTACGGTCCTTCTCCAGAGCTTTGGCAATGACAGCATCAAGCGCGGCTGGAACCGCCGGGTTCCGGTCATGAGCCGGGGCAGCTACCTGGTGGAGAATCGCGTCATGCACGGCTTCCGCCGTGTGGCCGCTGAAGGGACGTTGACCAGTCGCCATTTCGTAGAGCACAAGCCCGAAGGAAAAGAGGTCAGTCCGGGTATCCAGCCTTTCCTTTCTGATCTGCTCCGGCGACATATAGCCGGCGGTGCCAATGGCCATCCCGGTTCGCGTCAGGCTGGCGTCTGCTTCCTGGATGGCCGCCGGGCCTTGCTGGGAATAAGATGCGCCGGTAAGAACGGTGGCGAGGGTTTGCCCAGTTGACGGTCCATTATGTTTTTCTTCCTGATCGTCGTTGGCCGCCAACTTCGCCAGGCCAAAATCCAATATCTTCACCGGTCCCTGGCGGGTAAGAAAAATATTTGCCGGCTTGATATCGCGATGAATGATTCCCTGGCGGTGCGCGGCTTCAAGGCCGTTGCAAATTCCCGCCGAGATCTCGAAGGCCACATGCAGTGGCAGAGGTTCAGCTTGCGCACCCGCACCCGGCGCGGCCAGACGGTCGCGCAGGGTCTCCCCTTCGAGCAGTTCCATCACAATGAAGGGCAGCCCGCCATATTCCTCGATGGCGTGGATGGTGCAGATGTTGGCATGGTTCAAGCTGGATGCGGTTTGCGCTTCCCGCTCAAACCGGCGAAGAGACATTGGGTCGCTGGTGAGCTCTTCCGGCAAGAACTTCAAAGCCACACGGCGGCCGAGCTTGAGGTCTTCTGCCTTGTAGACCATCCCCATTCCACCACCGCCGATGACCTCGAGCACGCGATAATGGAGAATTTTCCTGCCGATGAATCCAACGCCATTCGCTATCGGCCGCTGATCGGCAACGTCTTCGCTTTCGGTATTGCCCTCGTTATCTTTAGCCTCGGCCTCCTTTTGCGGGGTATCTTCCACGCTGCGCAACCATTCTGCGGCAACGATAAGCCGGTATCCCCTCCGGGCCACGGTCTCGATATATTTCGGTTCCTCGGCGGAGTCGCGGAGAGCTCGACGCAGCGTCCCGATCGCGACATTGATGGAGTGGTTGAAATCGACTGCCGTGTCGTTTGGCCAGAGGTTCTTCCTGATCTCCTCGCGAGTGGCCACTTCGCCGTTGCGCTCGATGAGTAGGCGCAATACCTGGAACGGCTGTTCCTGGAGCACCATCGCGCGCATCCCATTCCCGGGCTCGACCGCGCGTAACTCGCCGCTCCTGATGTTAAGTTCAAAAGCTCCGAAGCGCACCCGGTTTGCCGGAAGACTGTTCATGCGATCCGCTGCCCTGCGGCGCCAGAAGGGTGCTCACCTGCGCGCCTGGTTTGCTTGACCGCGATTTGACCGATTTTTGATCCTGGTTGCATTTACTCGCTGCCTGCATGTGTCTACAGTCGTTTGCGTAAGACGGATCAAGCGATCGACTGAAGGAGGATTTGATTACGCTCAGGTGTCTGTGGGCTCACGAAAGATAAACCTTCGATACATGGTCCATGCAACCCGAATGCCATCGTCCTTTATTGATTGTGCTGGGCTTACCCTGAGCGGAAATTGCTGACTGTTCAGGAATCCTGACTATTCGGAAGATGGATGGGGAAAAATCTGGATGAGGGATGGTAGGGAAGTGGGTGCCATTGAAATCCTTATGGAGGGCCTTAGATTGAGAATCGGTTCTTGAAACGCCGCTTGTCAATGCCAAGCCTGGCGATCTTCGATTCCAGGGTCTGGTGCGGAATCCCAAGTTTGGCGGCCGCGCCGCCGGCGCCCGAAACGCGCCCCTGGCACTCCGCGAGCGCGGCTTCGATCGCTTTGGTCTCGCGGTCAAAAAGCTGCTTCTTATCCTCGGCCAGAAGGCCGGCCGGGGAAAGCCTGCGTCCAGGCGGCATCTCCGATTTTTGCTGCAGCCATGACTCGTCGATCGAGAAGGGCTCTCCCTCGCCGTCGCAGTGGATCACCGCCCGCTCAATGATGTTCTGCATTTCGCGGATGTTTCCCGGCCAGTCATAAGCAAGCAGCAATTCCATGGTTTTTTTGTTGATGTGCCTGATCTTCTTGCCGCTTCTTTTGGCATAGCGTTCGACCAAATACTCCACCAGCAGGGGGATGTCATCCTTTCGTTCGCGCAAAGACGGTACAGAAATAGGGAAGACGTTAAGGCGGTAAAAAAGATCCTGGCGGAACATGCCCGCGGTCACCGCACCTTCCAGTTCACGGTTGGTTGCAGCCAGCACGCGCACGTCCACCGACACCGGCCGGCTACTGCCTACGCGGTCAAACTCCCTCTCCTGAAGCACGCGCAAGAGGGCCGCCTGCGTTTCCTGAGAGAGTTCGCCAATCTCGTCGAGAAAAATGGTTCCCCCATCGGCGGCTTCAAAGTGACCGAGCCGGCGCTGAAAGGCTCCGGTGAACGCGCCCTTCTCATGTCCGAAAAGCTCAGAAGCGATCAAAGAGGGAGGGATTGCCGCACAATTCACCCGGATAAAAGCGCGGCGCGCGCGCTTCGAGAGCTTGTGAATAGCCCGCGCAATCAATTCCTTGCCTGTTCCCGTTTCGCCCAGGATCAGAACTGTGGAATCGGTGGGCGCCACCTTGGCAACCTGGCCAAGCACGCTACGCAGCGGAGCCGAAGATCCTACGATTTCTTCGAACATCGAAGAGCGGTCGATCTCCTCGCGAAGCACCAGGTTTTCTTCCCGCAGCCTCTCTTCGCCGCGCTTGCGATCTTCGATATCGGTACCCGTGGCGCACCAGCGGACAATGATCCCGTGCTCATCAAAGAGCGGTTCGTAACGGATGAGAAACCAACGGTACTCGCCATCGTTACGCCGTACCCTTACCTCGTTTTCCCATGGAACTCCGCGCGCGAATCCCTCTTTGCGTCGCTCTCGCAGCCTATCCATATCTTCCGGGTGGAAGACCTGAGGGCGAAAATCCGTCAACAGGATTTCCTCCTCCGGCAGGCCGGTGTAGGCGAGAACCCGGCGGTTCGCATAGAGCACACTTCCATCCGGTCCCAGCATCACCACGGTCTGCGGAATGGCGTCGACCATCTGCCGCAGTTGTCCTTCCGACTTTTTGGCCTGGTCAAAGGCGATCTTCAACGCCGTCTGCGATCGTTCGCGCTCAATGGCGATGCCGGCGATGCGGCTTGCGTCGTCGATCAATTGCATTTCACGGGGTTCCGGACTCCGTGTTTCCCGGTAATACATGCCGAAAGTCCCCAGTACATTGCCGTCGTGCGAGAGGATGGGGCTCGACCACGCTGCGCGCAATCCCGCAGCCTCGGCGCTGTCGCGGAAGGTCGCCCAGCGCGGATCAGAACGTATGTCGACGGCAAAAATGGGCTTGCGCAAGAATGCGGCGGTGCCGCACGATCCGGAATTGGCGCCTACCGCAACACCCTCCGTCGCTGCCCGGTACGACGCCGGCAGGCTGGGCGCGGCTCCGTATCGCAGGTGCAAGCCATCCTTCTCCAGCAGGAAAATCGAGCACAACATGCCTTCGCATTGCGCTTCAATCAGCAGCGCGAGGCTTCGCAGCACCTCGCCCAAAGGCGCGTCGAGAAGAATCATCTGCAAGGCATCCAGCACCGCCTGGCTGGGCAGCGTTGGGTTGCGGATCGGCAGTGCGGGTGCAGTGTTCTCCATGGAGCGCCCCGGTGTTTTTACATCCTTCATAAATTGGCCGAAGCAGGTTGGCCGATGCGGGCAGTATCGCACATGTGCCCCCTGCTACGGCCAGGCCTCGGCCTGGGCGGGTTTGTCATCCCAGCCCTGCGTCTGATTCATTATTCCCGAAAAATCAGAATTGCTGACGAGTCGGAAGTTTTACCCAGGGGCAAGCTCGCAGATTCAAGCACTTGGATTGGCTACCAGCTTGCACCGATTCTCCTGAACCCTTCGCGACGGCGAGTCAACCTTGAAAATTGAAAAGCATACTTTGCACGGCAAGAAAACCATCCGCCTGATCGGCCGCTTTCAATGCGAGCACCTCGATGAGTTGAAGAAGCAAATCCAGGGCAACGGAAAACAGTTTGCATTGGATCTTCAGGAAGTCACGCTCGTGGATCTGGGTGTAGTGCAGTTTCTTGCCGTATGTGAGACCGACGGCATAGAGCTTCTGCACTGCCCATCTTATATAAGGGAATGGATCCGCCGGGAACGCCAGGGGTGAGAACACGACGCTGGATCTATCCATATTTGACCTCGTTTTGACCGCGATTGCATTTACTCACGCTCCATCTCTGTACAGACTGATTCTGCGGCCCGTGAACCAACGCTCCTACTGAGTGATAGGAACGCCAGTCCACTCACACCTCAACTTTCACCCAGTTGCCGGAGGTTCGATGTCAAGCGTGCCTGCCTTAACCAAATGGAGAGCCGATCGTCGGCTCGAGAAGCCGGACGTTCGGGAACTACGCCAACTACTAGAACGTCAAAGTGAAGAACTACGCCATGCAAAAACCAAATTGCTCGAGCAACAGCCTCTGGCAATGATTGGCGAAATAGCCCAGTTTATTTCTCACGACATTCGCCAACATTTGTCAGCTGTTTACGCCAGCCTGGAATTCATGTGTGACGCCAAGGGCCGCCCAACAGATCGCGATGGGCTCATCGAGGATATTGGCAGCGCGATACACGGAATTACCGGACTGCTCGATTCCTTACTCCTGGTCGCCCAAACTGGCCGCGTGCTGGATTCGCGACTCGGATCGCTCAACCTGGTGATTGAACATGCAGTGGCCACTCTGCGCTCTCATCCCGACGCGAAACAGGTCGCGATCGTGGTCAGAGACACGGAAGAGATCGAAGCCTGGATCGACCGCAAGAGGTTGGGAAGCGTTATTTACAACCTGGTGCTCAACTCGTGCCAGGCGGCGAAGCGTGGGAGCGCTCCCCGGCGAGTCGAGATTGAGCTCTCCCAGGATCCGAGCCTGATCCAAATTCGTGTTACCGATACCGGACCCGGGGTGCCTGAGTCAGTGAAAGAAACGCTCTTTGAGCCGTTTGTCAGCTGCGGCGATGGAAACGGCATCGGTCTTGGATTGACGATCGCAGACCGCGGTGCGCGTGCCCATGGAGGATTTGTATGCCTCGAAGAGTCCGGTCCGCGGCGCACGGTGTTTGGGTTGCATCTACCGAGGCTTGGTTTGGGATCACTCGAGATCGCTTGATGACCGATGAGAACCGGGTTCACTGACCAATCGCGGAGGATCTATGGCATACGCACCGACACTCACTGAAGCCCAAATCGACCGCATCCGCGTGTATGCGAAGCCGCGAGAGGTTTTCGCGGGAGAGATTCTTTATGAACCCGCCTTCGATACGCCTCCGGTGTACGTGGTTCTGTCAGGAGCGATCCGCATTGTCTCGGTTGGAGGCGAGGAGGAACGCATCGTAACCACGTATCGCCAGGGGCAGTTCTCGGGGGAACTGTTGATGATTTCCGGACGGCGGTCAATCTACCGCTGCCAGGTTGTGGAAGCGGGCACGCTGCTTGAGCTATCGCCTAAGGATCTGCGAACGCTCATCGGTAGAGATGCCGAACTCAGCGACATCATCATGAACGCCTTCCTCGCCCGGCGTTTATCTCTAAAAGACACCGGGCAAGGCAATGTCGTCATCCTTGGATCGAAGTATTCCGCCGGCACCCTTGCGATCCGGGAATTCCTCACCCGCGACGGACATCCTTTCAGCTACTACGATCTCGACACAGATCCTGTCACCCAGGAACTTCTCGAACGCTTCGGGGTCAGCACGGAGGATATCCCGGTTTTGATCTGCAATAACGCTCAAGTCCTGCGCAACCCCTCAACCAGGGAGGTCGCAGAATGCCTGGGCTTCAATTCCAATATCGACAGCATTCAGGTTCGCGATCTCGTCATTGTAGGAGCTGGCCCGGCTGGGCTGGCGGCGGCCGTGTACGGAGCTTCCGAGGGACTGGATGTTCTTGTCATTGAGAAAACAGCTCCCGGCGGACAAGCTGGATCGAGCTCCAAAATCGAGAACTATCTGGGGTTTCCAGCGGGTCTGACCGGCCAGCAACTGGCGGACCGGGCGATTGCCCAGGCGGAGAAGTTTGGCGCGCGCATCATGGTAGCCCGCACGGTGGAGCGGCTCAACTGTGATCAACGGCCCTATACCGTCACTCTCGATGACGGCCACAAGATTTCAACGCGGACGATCGTGCTAGCCAGCGGAGCGCAATACAACAAGCCCGGGCTTGCGAATATCGAAGCATTCTCCGGCAAAGGAATCTATTACAACGCCACCTTCATGGAGGCGCAGCTTTGCGCAGGCGAGCACGTTGTCGTGATTGGCGGAGGCAACTCCGCGGGCCAGGCTGCTGTATTTCTCGCACAGAATACCGCCGGCGTGACGATGCTTGTGCGTTCTCACGGCCTGGCGGACACCATGTCGCGTTACCTCGTTCAACGGATCGAAGAGAACCCACGCATCCAGGTCAACTATCAGAGTGAATTGACATCACTCACAGGTGAAGGCCGTCTTGAAGTGGTTAGCTGGAAGAATAGGGCGACAGGCGAGACAGTTTCTCAACCAATTCGCCACATCTTCGTGATGACGGGGGCTTCCCCAAAGACTGATTGGCTGGCGAACTGCCTGTCGCTGGATAGCAAAGGGTTCATTCTCAGTGGCCGGGACCTGGAGTCTGTCACGCCTCCTATCCCGTGGCCTCTTGCACGCCCACCCCACATGCTCGAAACAAGTCTGCCAGGGGTGTTTGTTGTTGGAGATGCAAGGTCTGGCAACGTAAAGCGTGTCGCGTCCGCGGTCGGCGAAGGTTCCATCGTCCTTCATCTTGTACATCAAACGCTGGCCGAATCTTAACCCGCGGCGCTCAGGGGGACAAGGTCGCCCCTCAGCACGATTGGATCCACCTCGATGGGATTTGTCAGCTCGCTTTGTGGGGATGGAGGGCGGCGCGCACTTTTTCGACGTGGGTTCCGTGGCTGCGGATTGCTTCATGGAGTTGATCGCCGGTGACGCCGAACTCTTTGGACCAATAGGCAACGTCAGAAGCCATCTTCGGGTTGATGATTTTAGGGTCGTGAGGACCTTTTGCGTTGTCCTCGTGGAGAGCGTGAGGCTCGTGGGCCTTGGGGCTGTTGTGGTGCTCAGACATTGTGTGCCTCTCATTGTTAGTCCTGTAAGTGGATGTGCAAGGAGAGGATGGGGATGTCCAAGCCAGGTGCCAGGGTGCCGTTACAAGCACACATCAAGTTGACCTGCATCGAGACAGCCCTCCCACCCGAAACCGGCAGCGAGGGAGGCTGAGTACCCTGAGCGAGCAAAGCAGACGACAAGTAACAAGCCCTTTGCACCTATTTGCTCCTGCTGGTCAGAAACGCGCCCTCAGGACTTCGAATAAGGCGAGGGCATACATTTGTACCGTAGGTGAAGTATCCTGCGATGGCTCCATCATCGTTTCGGAAGCCGAGAGGTTCGCCGGCACAAGCCGCCATCGAACCATGGAGTCAACGGAGTAACATATGCGATCCAGAACGCTCCAACGGCTTTTGTTCGCCGCCGGGATAGCCGCTTTCTTCGCCGTTGCGATTGGAACGCTTGCTCAATCGGCGCCGAATCGCTCTCTTTTGGCGCTTTCCAAGCACAACCACACATTGGCCATTGTCGATCCGGCTACGCTGCATGTCCTCGCAACCGCTCCCGTCGGTCCCGATCCCCACGAGGTGATTGCCTCTTCCGATGGAAAAACAGCTTATGTCTCGATCTATGGTGGTGGCCGTTACCATGCGCTTTCTGTGATCGACCTGGTGGGGCAGAAGGCGCTCCCCGACATAGATACCGGAGTCTTGACTGGTCCCCACGGCCTCACGTTTGTTGGCGGAAAACTCTGGTTCACGGCCGAAGGCGCGAAAGCCATTGCTACCTATAATCCTGAGTCGGCCAGGATCGATTGGATCATGGGCACCGGCCAGAACCGCACGCACATGATCTATGTCACGCCCGACGAGAAGAAGATTTACACCACCAACGTGGCCTCCGCTACGGTCAGCATTCTGGAGCAGGTCACGCTGCCGCCGCCGGGCTCCGGCCCTCCTCCGCCCCCACCTGGAGGAATGCAACCGCACATGGATTGGAACCAGACTGTGATTCCGGTTGGCAAAGGCGACGAAGGTTTCGACGTGTCGCCGGATGGCCGCGAGCTATGGACTGCGAATGCACAGGACGGCACGCTGTCTGTGATTAATCTCATGACCCGGACGGTTACGGCCACGCTGGATGCGAAGACCGTTGGGGCAAACCGGCTGAAGTTCACGCCTGATGGCAAGCTGGTGATGATTTCAACGCTGCGCGATGGGGATCTCGTCATTTACGACGCCGCGTCGCGCAAGCAATACAAGCGGGTAAGGATCGGCCACGGAGCGGCGGGAATCCTAATGGACCCGGAAGGCCATCGTGCCTTCATCGCCTGTGGGCCGGACAACTATGTAGCTGTAGTGGATCTGAAAACCTTAGAGGTTACGGGCCACATTGACGTTGGCGGTGAACCCGATGGCTTAGCCTGGGCGGTTAGAGCGAAGTAGCGATGTTGCTGCCGAGCCGGGTCTCGATGTCTGCTGAGAACAGAATACGCAGGAAACTACTCTCTTGCCCGGTGAGCGAGCACTTTGCTGAAGTGCCCGGGAATCGACAGCCGTCAACGTAGCTTGACGATTCGCTTCTCCACTTTATCTACCAGCCGGGGGACGCGTTCCGTGGCCCGCGAAATGGCGTCGCGAGCCAGGATGATTGCGTTGTCCATATCGTCAAGGTGGTCAAAAAAATCCTCTTCCATCGATCCCGGTATGATCGCGAGCTGGGATGAGAACGAGACCTCGCTCAACTGCATTTGGATCGTAAGCGCCATCCTGGCCAGGAAAACCTTGAGCACGACCTCCCGCATCAGCTTCTCGAGAAAGGCCGGGGGAAGCGCCTTCAGAGTTGCCTGTTGGTCTGGAGATACCGCCAGGTTGGTTTCAAAGGTAATAAAGCGGCGAGACTCTTTCATCTGAAGAACATAGAGTGACTCGCCATTCGGCAACGTAGTCATCAGTCCAAAAATCCAGGCCGGGTCGGAGACGCGTTGCGCGCTCAGGCCAGAATGGTAGAGCCATCCTCGAATCGTCGACTCGAGATTATCCGCCGTTACCTCCGGGTACCTGAAGCGAAGTGCCCGGATCCCCCAAAAAACAATGACAGTCACCATCAGCAGGGCATATACGATCATTCCGTATACAAGCGTGCTGAAAACGTGTTGCAACACGTCTATTCTTCCTCTCGCAATTCACCCAGGGATTGTTTCGGAATGAGCTTGCCGATCTCCCTCAGGAGTTCCTCAACGGGCATGCCCTTGGTGATAACCAGGTCTGCAAGTTCACTCCCCGGAGGCGCTTCTACTCTTCCGCTGAAAAGAATCACGGGGATTGCCGGTTTTAGCCGCTTCATCTCAGCGGCTACCTGCACTCCGGTAAGGCCGGGCAACCAATAGTCCGTGATAACCAGATCAACCTGGATGCATTTGAAGAGTTCCAATGCGCCGACTCCGTCGGCCGCCGTAAGAACCTCGTAGCCGGCGCCTGATAGAACCAGACAACGGAGCGCCAGCGCGGGCACTTCGTCGTCAACACACAGAATCACCGGGGCAGTCGACAAGAGCTCTCTCTTTGTGTGGGACGGTGGGCTTCTCGCTCATCGCAGGTCAAGAAGTTGCCCTCCAGGGAACAGCCGTTCGGGCACACTTTTTTCAGCATGACAGCGTGAGCTCATCGAATCGTTGCTCGGGCGCAAGGATCGCAGGAATATTGCGATCTCTTCGAGTCCGCGGTACAAACCCACCGGAGCCTGGGCACGACGGGTCGGAGAGATGTTGCAGCCCACAAATCTCCATGTGCCACGTCGCTTGGATTTGCGTTCGAGCTGGATGCCCGTCATCCGCCAGGAATCCGGTTTTCGAGCGCAACGTCAATAAGCAACTCGGCGATGGATCGGCAACGATCTCCAACAACCGCCGCCAACTCCATGCCTTTCATTGACTTGTCCTCGCATCCCGCCTAAGATCACGGAACCCCACAAGATCACTGGACTCAATGATCGGCCGAACCATCTCGCACTACCGCATCGTTGAGAAGCTCGGTGGTGGCGGGATGGGCGTGGTCTACAAGGCCGAGGACGTAAAGCTCGGCCGCTTTGTCGCCCTCAAGTTTCTTCCCAACGATCTAGCCAGAGACCCGCAGGCGCTCAGCCGCTTCGAGCGCGAAGCCAAGGCCGCCTCTGCCCTGAATCATCCCAACATCTGCACCATCTATGAAATCGACGACCAGCAAGGCGAAGCGTTTATCGCCATGGAGTTTCTCGACGGCGTGACGCTGAAGCATCGAATCGATGGACGGCCGATGGACACGGAATCGATCCTGTCGCTGGCCATCGAGATTGCCGACGCCCTCGACGCCGCTCACGCAGAAAACATCGTCCACCGCGATATCAAGCCGGCCAACGTTTTTGTCACTAAGCGCGGACATGCAAAGATTCTCGACTTTGGACTGGCGAAGGTTACTCCCGCAGGCTGTTCTTCCAGCCAGATTGCGTCGTCGAATACGCAAACGGTGGCCGCAGAGCATCTGACCAGTCCGGGCACGATGATGGGCACGGTGGCATACATGTCGCCGGAGCAGGTGCGGGCCAAAGAGTTGGATGGGCGGAGCGATCTGTTCTCCTTCGGCGCTGTGCTGTACGAGATGGCCACGGGTGTTTTGCCCTTTCATGGCGAAAGTTCGGGAGTCATCTTTAAAGAAATCCTCGATTCTGTTCCACCCGCGCCCATTCGTTTCAATCGTGATATTCCGCCCAGGCTGGAAGACATCATCAACAAGGCACTGGAGAAAGATCGCAATCTGCGCTACCAGGGTGCGGCGGAGATGCGAGCCGACCTGCAACGGCTCAAGCGCGATTCCGAGACGGGGCGAGCCATCTCTGCCAGTTCCGGCACGGTAGCGGTGGCGCAGGAGAGCGGCGGGCAGGTTGCCCAACCGCCTTCGCCACCCTCTGGGTCCTCCCCCACGCTTGCACCGGCTTCGTCCTCCCGCGCGGTGAAGGCGGCCGAAGTACCTGTCGCGGGCAGGAAACTCTGGAAGATTTTGGCTCTGGCCGCCGTGGTTCTTGCCGCGGCGGCCGTCGCAGGAGCCTTCTACTTTCGCTCGCACCAGGCCGCGCACCAGCTGACCGATAAGGACACAATCGTTCTGGCTGATTTCAACAACAGCACGGGCGACGCCGTATTCGACGACACGCTCAAGACGGCCCTTAGCGTTGGGCTCAACCAGTCGCCGTTTCTTAATGTGCTTTCCGATAACAAGGTGGCGGCCACGTTGAAACTGATGACGCGCCCTGGCAATACCAGGCTCACACCCGAGGTTGCGCGGGAGCTTTGCCAGCGGGCGGGCGGCAAGGCTTATCTTGCCGGATCGATTGCCAGTCTGGGCAGCCAATACGTGCTGGGACTGAAGGCGGTGAACTGTCAGAGCGGAGACCCGCTGGCCGAGCAGCAGGTGACGGCGGCGTCCAAGGAGAAGGTGCTGGACGCGCTGGGCGAGGCGGCTTCGAAGCTGCGTGGTGAGTTGGGCGAATCGCTGGCTACGGTGCAGAAGTTCGATGTTCCGCTTTCCGAGTCCACCACGTCTTCGCTGGAAGCGCTGAAAGCCTACAGCCTTGGAGGAAAGGCAGAGAACGAGAAGGGCCCCGCCGCATCCCTGTCTTACGATCAACACGCCATCGAGCTTGATCCGAATTTTGCCATGGGCTACGCGGCAGTAGGCATCGACTACGAAAGTCTCGAAGAGCTCGCGAGGGGCAGCGAGTACCTCACCAAAGCATTTCAGTTGCGGGAACATGCCAGCGAACGGGAAAAGTTG